>NZ_JBNCRZ010000025.1:0-213 GCF_049918595.1 Pandoraea pneumonica | reverse complement strand
CATGAAGATCCTGGTACCGGTCAAACGGGTAGTGGATTACAACGTAAAGGTTCGCGTGAAGAGCGACGGCAGTGGCGTCGATATCGCGAACGTGAAGATGTCGATGAATCCGTTCGACGAAATCGCGGTGGAAGAGGCGGTGCGTCTGAAGGAAGCGGGCGTGGCGACGGAAGTGATTGCGGTCTCGGCAGGTGTGGCGCAATCGCAAGAAAC
>NZ_JBNCRZ010000024.1:0-233 GCF_049918595.1 Pandoraea pneumonica | reverse complement strand
GGGGGGGGGGGGGGGGGGCGGCCGCGGGAGGGGAGAAATAAAAACCACCCACAATTAGCCCCCAACACAAACACAAATCCACACCCCCCCCCCCCCCCGCCCCCCCCCCCCCACCCCCCCCCCCCCCCCCCCACCCCCCCCCCCCCCCCACACCACCCCCCCCCCCCCCCCGCCCCCCCCCCCCCCCCACAAACCAAACCCCGCGCCCCACCACCCCGCCCCCAACCCCCCGC
>NZ_JBNCRZ010000023.1:0-234 GCF_049918595.1 Pandoraea pneumonica | reverse complement strand
CATAGACAAAAAAATAAAAAAAAGCCACAAAAAAAAAACCCTACGCCCCCCCCAGCCCCAAAAATAAAAACAAAACCACAACAAAAAAAACCGCCCAAAAAAAAAAAAAACCAAAAAAAAAAAAAAAAAAATAAAAAAAAAAAAAAAAAAACAAAACACCCTCCACCCCCAGAAAAAAAAAAAAAAAAAAAAAAACACCCAACAACAAAAAAACCACAAACAAAAAAAAAAAAA
>NZ_JBNCRZ010000022.1:0-238 GCF_049918595.1 Pandoraea pneumonica | reverse complement strand
GGGGGGGGGGGGGGGGGGGGGGGGGGGGGGTGGGTGGGGTGGGGGGGGGGTGGGTGGGGGGGGGGGGTGGTGTGGGTGGGGGGGGGGGGGGGGGGGGGGGGGGGTGGCGGCGGAGGGGGGGGGGGGGGGGGGGCGCCCCCCCCCCCCCCCCCCCCCACCCCCGGCACCAAGCGGGCAACACCAAACACACCCAAAAAACCGGGGGGCGCGCGCGCGCACCCCCACGGTGGGTCTCGCT
>NZ_JBNCRZ010000021.1:0-249 GCF_049918595.1 Pandoraea pneumonica | reverse complement strand
CGCCGGTGCGGGGTGGGGTGGTGGTTGGGTCGCCGGCTGGTGTGGGTGGGGTGGGGGTTGGTGGGGTTGTTTTTTTTTGGGGTGTTTTTTTGGGGGGGGGTGGGGGGGGGGGCGGGGGGGGGGGGGGGGGGGGGCCCCCCCCCCCCCCGCCCCCCCCCCCCCCCCCCCCCCCCCCCCCACCAACCCCCCCCCGCCGGGGGAGATCGCGGCCACCGACCCACACCCCACGGCCACGCCATTCGAAAAACA
>NZ_JBNCRZ010000020.1:0-255 GCF_049918595.1 Pandoraea pneumonica | reverse complement strand
ATTAGATACCCAGGCCACATGCCCATAGTAGCCTTCCGTAGACCAGGCAATAGCCCCCACTTCTGGCTTAGTATCCACACGATAACCTTCACGACGAGCACGATGCCCCCATTCATTCGCATTTCCGTAGGCAGGAGGAATCTCAAAGCCATTTACACTACTCAAACGAAAGGCCGCAAAAGATGTACACTGGCGAGAATACATCCGCCATTGATCGATTTCAACACTACCATTTTTGTAGTGAAGCGGATAGTC
>NZ_JBNCRZ010000019.1:0-256 GCF_049918595.1 Pandoraea pneumonica | reverse complement strand
AGGGAAAACCAAAAAGCCCCCCACCCACCCACTCAACCCCAACCAGAACCACCCCCCAGAAACCGCCGGATTTGAAATTAAATAACGCACCACCCGTTAGACGGGGCGCGCAAATTTAAAAAAAAAACAAAAAAAAACAAAAAAACCAAAAAAAAAACGAAAAAAACAAAACACCCCCCCCCCCCACACAAACCAAAAAAACGCAGCACACCACACCCCAAAAAAAAAAAAAAACATACAACCACCCAGGCCCCCA
>NZ_JBNCRZ010000018.1:0-257 GCF_049918595.1 Pandoraea pneumonica | reverse complement strand
CTATGACGGCCCGGATACGCCGGCAGCGCGTGAAGCCGCCCTTGCCACGCTCGCCCGCATGGAATTCGGCCAGGACGGCTACTTCTTCGTCTACGACCTCCAGGGCCGCAGCCTGATGCATCCGCGTCAGCCGGAACTCGTCGGCCACAATCTCTGGTCGCTCAAAGACGAGTCCGGTGCGCCCACGATCCAGCGTCTCATCGCGGCCGCCCGTGCAGGGGGGGGTTACGTTCAATACGCGTGGGAGAAACCGTCTC
>NZ_JBNCRZ010000017.1:0-261 GCF_049918595.1 Pandoraea pneumonica | reverse complement strand
AGGGTGGGGGGGGGTGTGGGCAACACAAAACCCCCCGCCACCGCGGGCGGGGAAAAAAAAAAAAAAAAAAACAAAAAAAAAAAACAAAAAAAAAAAAAAAAAACAAAAAAAAAAAAAAAAAAAAACAAAAAAAAAAAAAAAAAAAAAAAAAAACCCAAAAAAAAAAAAAAAAAAAAAAAACCCCCCAGCGCCGCCCATTTTCTCAGCGCCAATGCCCACCCAACCCAAGCCCATAAACAACAACAAAAAAAAAAATAGCGC
>NZ_JBNCRZ010000016.1:0-272 GCF_049918595.1 Pandoraea pneumonica | reverse complement strand
CGACGTGCTCCAGCCGTCCGGACTGATTCGAGAAGAGGTGAGCCTGCGGGCGGCGATCACGAAAGGCTGCCGCCAGCGCTGTGTGTACCTGAGCCATCCGAAGGCGCTTGCCGCACTCAATCGCTACATCGAATGGCGGTGGGAGCGGAGCAAAGGCACTGCAATGGATCGCCAGAAGTGGCGGGGCTTGATGCCTCAGACGTCACTGATCCTGACTCACAAGGGGAGCCGTTACGAGCTGAGCGTCAAGCGCAGGACGAACGACAGCGGAG
>NZ_JBNCRZ010000015.1:0-311 GCF_049918595.1 Pandoraea pneumonica | reverse complement strand
GAACAACCGCAACTGGTGATCCTGGGCAAGCAAGCCATCGACGACGACTCGAACCAAACGGGTCAGATGCTCGCCGCACTCGCGAAGCTGCCGCAAGCGACGTTCGCGTCGAAAGTGACCGTGGCGGATAACCGTGCACAAGTCACGCGCGAAGTCGACGGCGGTCTGGAAACGATCTCGCTGTCGCTGCCTGCCGTCATCACGACGGACTTGCGCCTGAATGAGCCGCGTTATGTGACGCTGCCCAACATCATGAAGGCGAAGAAGAAGCCGCTCGAGACGGTGAAGCCTGCCGATCTGGGCGTGGATGT
>NZ_JBNCRZ010000014.1:0-395 GCF_049918595.1 Pandoraea pneumonica | reverse complement strand
CCGCGCACTTCAAGGGCAACTTCCCGGACCGCTGCTCGATTCAGGGCGCGTATGTGACGGGCGGTACCGAGCAGTCGTTGATTACGCAGTCGATGTTCTGGCCGGTGTTGTTGCCTGAGCAGAAGCTGGCGATGGATAAGCAGTTTTTCTTCGAAGAGCAGATTCAGAAGCTGGGCGCGATTACGCACATTCGTTTCAACATCATCCCGGACGGCGGCGTGTCGCGCCTGCGTCTGTGGGGCCGGTTGGGCGAGAAGAAGTAAGCGAAGAAGTCAGCGAGCGTAGCAAACAACGAAGCGACTCACCGTCTGGCAGTAAGCGGGCGGTGAGCTAGTCAAAAAAACGAGAGGGAGAGAGTGATATGGCGGGCCCGGCATTGAAGATAGAGCGATTGA
>NZ_JBNCRZ010000013.1:0-834 GCF_049918595.1 Pandoraea pneumonica | reverse complement strand
ATGGCCCTCGTCCCGCAAGATCCGAACGCACCGGAATTCGTGCGCCGTTACGTCAATCTGGCCGATCCGCGTCTGGGTGCCCAGGCGTTGGAAGCCAGCGACGAGTTCTTCGCGGCCAAAGAGCGCATGCTCAACCCCGACCCGGCGGTGTTCATTCCGGGCAAGTACGACGACAACGGCAAGTGGATGGACGGCTGGGAAACGCGCCGCAAGCGCGTGAACGGCTACGACTGGTGCGTCGTCAAGCTGGCGCGCCCGGGCGTGTTGTTCGGCGTCGATCTCGACACCAGCCACTTCACCGGCAACTTCCCGCCCGCCGCGTCGCTCGAGGGCTGCTACAGCCCTGACGGTGCCCCGTCGGCCAACGCCGAGTGGTTCGAACTGCTGGCCTCGACGACGCTGCAAGGCAACTCGCACCACTATCACGACATCACCACGCAACGTCCGGCCACGCACGTGCGCGTGAACCTGTATCCGGACGGCGGTCTGGCGCGTCTGCGTCTGTACGGCCTGCCGCAAAGCGACTGGGCGAACCGCTCGCGCGACGAGTTGATCGACCTGATCGCGATGGAGAACGGCGGCTATGTGGTTGCCGCCAACAACCAGCACTTCGGATTGGCCTCGAACCTGCTGATGCCGGGCCGTGGCGTGAACATGGGCGATGGCTGGGAGACGCGCCGCCGTCGCGAGCCGGGCAACGACTGGGCGATCATCGCGCTGGCGCAGCCGGGCGAGATCGGCAAGATCGAGGTCGACACCGCGCACTTCAAGGGCAACTTCCCGGACCGCTGCTCGATTCAGGGCGCGTATGTGACGGGCGGTACCGAGCAGTCG
>NZ_JBNCRZ010000012.1:0-1120 GCF_049918595.1 Pandoraea pneumonica | reverse complement strand
GTGAAGGTGGCGGACGTGGCAACGCTCGTCGACAAACTGAAGACCGAAGCGAAGGTCCTGTAAGGAGACGACGAGATGAGCATTCTGGTAATCGCTGAACACGACAATCAATCGATCAAGGCGGCAACGCTGAACACGGTCACGGCCGCACTGCAATGCGGTGACGACGTGCACGTGCTGGTGGCCGGTTCGAACGCCAAAGCCGCTGCTGACGCCGCTGCACAGATCGCGGGCGTGAAGAAGGTGCTGCTGGCTGACGCACCGTACTTTGCTGATGGTCTGGCAGAGAACATCGCTGACGAAGTGGTGTCGATCGCTGGCAACTATTCGCACATCCTGGCAACGGCCACCGCCTACGGCAAGAACATCGCCCCGCGCGTGGCCGCTTTGCTCGACGTCGCACAAATCTCCGATATCACGAAGGTCGACAGCGCCGACACGTTCGAGCGCCCGATCTACGCCGGTAACGCGATTGCGACGGTGCAAAGTGCAGACAAGGTGAAGGTGATCACGGTGCGCTCGACGGGCTTCGACCCGGCAGCCGCCACGGGTGGCAGCGCCGCAGTGGAAACGGTCGCCGCAACGCCGGACGCCGGTCTGTCGCAGTTCGTGGGCCGTGAGGTGACGAAGCTGGACCGTCCGGAACTCACGAGCGCGAAGATCATCGTCTCGGGTGGCCGCGGTCTGGGCTCGGGCGAGAACTACACGAAGGTGCTGGAGCCGCTGGCCGACAAGCTGGGCGCCGCTCTCGGTGCTTCGCGCGCAGCAGTGGACGCCGGATATGTGCCCAACGACTATCAAGTCGGTCAGACGGGCAAGATCGTGGCGCCGCAGTTGTACGTGGCGGTGGGCATCTCGGGCGCGATTCAACACTTGGCCGGGATGAAGGATTCGAAGGTGATCGTGGCGATCAACAAGGATCCGGAAGCGCCGATCTTCTCGGTGGCGGATTACGGTCTGGTGGGCGATCTGTTCACGGTCGTGCCGGAACTGGTGAGCGCGCTGTAAGCGCACGCAGGTCTGCAAGACAGTAGGAAAAACATCGTGCTGCGGGGTGAGTCGCAAGACTGGCCTCGCAGCCGATTCGCATGAGGAGGCGGGCAGTGCGCTGCGTCCTCAT
>NZ_JBNCRZ010000011.1:0-5555 GCF_049918595.1 Pandoraea pneumonica | reverse complement strand
CGAGCGAAAAGAAGCGAAAAAAACTGTTGACGACGACGAGAAGCTGCGACATAATCTCACTTCTCTGCTGCTGATGCAGCGACGCAGAAAACGAAGCGACGGCGCGGTAACAATGCGACGAAGCGGAGTTCGAAGCGATTGATCTTTAAAAATTGAACAACCGATAAGTGTGGGCACTCGATGAATAGTGCGTCTGCTTCGGCAGATTAGCTTTAAATTTATTGAGGCTCACATAGTAATAGGTAAGTTAAGTAATTAACTTGTCAGCATACTTTGAGAGCGACCGGTTCTAGTGATTTATCACGAAAAACCGAAAACAGTAACAGGTTTAAACTGAAGAGTTTGATCCTGGCTCAGATTGAACGCTGGCGGCATGCCTTACACATGCAAGTCGAACGGCAGCACGGGTGCTTGCACCTGGTGGCGAGTGGCGAACGGGTGAGTAATACATCGGAATGTACCTTGTAGTGGGGGATAGCTCGGCGAAAGCCGGATTAATACCGCATACGCTCTGAGGAGGAAAGCGGGGGACCTTCGGGCCTCGTGCTACAAGAGCAGCCGATGTCAGATTAGCTAGTTGGTGGGGTAAAAGCTCACCAAGGCGACGATCTGTAGCTGGTCTGAGAGGACGACCAGCCACACTGGGACTGAGACACGGCCCAGACTCCTACGGGAGGCAGCAGTGGGGAATTTTGGACAATGGGCGAAAGCCTGATCCAGCAATGCCGCGTGTGTGAAGAAGGCCTTCGGGTTGTAAAGCACTTTTGTCCGGAAAGAAATCCTTTGGGTTAATACCTCGGGGGGATGACGGTACCGGAAGAATAAGCACCGGCTAACTACGTGCCAGCAGCCGCGGTAATACGTAGGGTGCAAGCGTTAATCGGAATTACTGGGCGTAAAGCGTGCGCAGGCGGTTTTGTAAGACGGATGTGAAATCCCCGGGCTTAACCTGGGAACTGCATTCGTGACTGCAAGGCTAGAGTATGGCAGAGGGGGGTAGAATTCCACGTGTAGCAGTGAAATGCGTAGAGATGTGGAGGAATACCGATGGCGAAGGCAGCCCCCTGGGCCAATACTGACGCTCATGCACGAAAGCGTGGGGAGCAAACAGGATTAGATACCCTGGTAGTCCACGCCCTAAACGATGTCAACTAGTTGTTGGGGATTCATTTCCTTAGTAACGTAGCTAACGCGTGAAGTTGACCGCCTGGGGAGTACGGTCGCAAGATTAAAACTCAAAGGAATTGACGGGGACCCGCACAAGCGGTGGATGATGTGGATTAATTCGATGCAACGCGAAAAACCTTACCTACCCTTGACATGTACGGAATCCTGCTGAAAGGTGGGAGTGCTCGAAAGAGAGCCGTAACACAGGTGCTGCATGGCTGTCGTCAGCTCGTGTCGTGAGATGTTGGGTTAAGTCCCGCAACGAGCGCAACCCTTGTCCTTAGTTGCTACGCAAGAGCACTCTAAGGAGACTGCCGGTGACAAACCGGAGGAAGGTGGGGATGACGTCAAGTCCTCATGGCCCTTATGGGTAGGGCTTCACACGTCATACAATGGTCGGTACAGAGGGCTGCCAAACCGCGAGGTGGAGCTAACCCCAGAAAACCGATCGTAGTCCGGATCGCAGTCTGCAACTCGACTGCGTGAAGCTGGAATCGCTAGTAATCGCGGATCAGCATGTCGCGGTGAATACGTTCCCGGGTCTTGTACACACCGCCCGTCACACCATGGGAGTGGGTTTTGCCAGAAGTAGGTAGCCTAACCGTAAGGAGGGCGCTTACCACGGCAGGATTCATGACTGGGGTGAAGTCGTAACAAGGTAGCCGTAGGGGAACCTGCGGCTGGATCACCTCCTTTCTAGAGCATGCACTGGAAGTTGAGTGTTCACGCTTATCGGTTGTTGACTGCGTAGATCTAAGTCGGGTCTGTAGCTCAGGTGGTTAGAGCACCGTCTTGATAAGGCGGGGGTCGAAGGTTCAAGTCCTTCCAGACCCACCAAGCATAACCACCCGCCTGATAAAGTCGGTTGGTAACTGGCTTGATTGGGGGATTAGCTCAGCTGGGAGAGCACCTGCTTTGCAAGCAGGGGGTCGTCGGTTCGATCCCGTCATCCTCCACCAATACCTTAGATCGCATCGATGTCAGTCAAAAGCGCTTTACGTCTGTAGTAAATCCCCGTGATGAATTACAAGCAAAGTGAATGCTTTTGAATGACAGCAATGTCATGCAGTATTTGTTCTTTAACAATTTAGAAGAAGTAGTAGTACAACGGAAGCGCGTTAGAGATGGCGCGTGGAAATTGTACGGGTTGTGATTGTATCAACCAGTATTTAAGTGATCGAAAGATGACTTGGAATACGGCACAACGCGATAACTCAACCTGTAGCGATGAGTCGAGAGACGCACTCGTTATAGGGTCAAGCGAATAAGTGCATGTGGTGGATGCCTTGGCGATTACAGGCGATGAAGGACGCGATAGCCTGCGAAAAGTTGTGGGGAGCTGGCAAATAAGCATTGATCCACAAATGTCCGAATGGGGAAACCCGGCCCGTATGGGTCATCCTAGACTGAATACATAGGTCTAGCGAAGCGAACGCGGCGAACTGAAACATCTAAGTAGCTGCAGGAAAAGAAATCAACCGAGATTCCCAAAGTAGTGGCGAGCGAAATGGGACCAGCCTTCAAGATTTAGCACCGGTGTTATCAAAACGGAATGGAAAGTCCGGCCATAGTGGGTGATAGCCCCGTATGAGAAAACCCTGGTGTGGAACTAAGCTTGAGAAAAGTAGGGCGGGACACGTGAAATCCTGTCTGAAGATGGGGGGACCATCCTCCAAGGCTAAATACTCGTAATCGACCGATAGTGAACCAGTACCGTGAGGGAAAGGCGAAAAGAACCCCGGGAGGGGAGTGAAATAGATCCTGAAACCGCATGCATACAAACAGTCGGAGCCTCGTAAGGGGTGACGGCGTACCTTTTGTATAATGGGTCAGCGACTTACATTCAGTGGCAAGCTTAACCGAATAGGGAAGGCGTAGCGAAAGCGAGTCCGAATAGGGCGTTCAGTCGCTGGGTGTAGACCCGAAACCAAGTGATCTATCCATGGCCAGGATGAAGGTGCGGTAACACGTACTGGAGGTCCGAACCCACTAACGTTGAAAAGTTAGGGGATGAGCTGTGGATAGGGGTGAAAGGCTAAACAAACTTGGAAATAGCTGGTTCTCTCCGAAAACTATTTAGGTAGTGCCTCGTGTATCACCTTCGGGGGTAGAGCACTGTCATGGTTGAAGGGTCCATTGCGGATTACTTCGCCATAGCAAACTCCGAATACCGAAGAGTGCAATCACGGGAGACAGACATCGGGTGCTAACGTCCGGTGTCAAGAGGGAAACAACCCAGACCGCCAGCTAAGGTCCCTAAATATTGCTAAGTGGGAAACGAAGTGGGAAGGCTAAAACAGTCAGGAGGTTGGCTTAGAAGCAGCCACCCTTTAAAGAAAGCGTAATAGCTCACTGATCGAGTCGTCCTGCGCGGAAGATGTAACGGGGCTAAGCAATATACCGAAGCTGCGGATGCGAGCTTGCTCGCATGGTAGGAGAGCGTTCTGTAAGCCTGTGAAGGTGTCTTGTAAAGGATGCTGGAGGTATCAGAAGTGCGAATGCTGACATGAGTAGCGATAAAGGGGGTGAAAGGCCCCCTCGCCGTAAGCCCAAGGTTTCCTACGCAACGTTCATCGGCGTAGGGTGAGTCGGCCCCTAAGGCGAGGCAGAGATGCGTAGCTGATGGGAAGCAGGTTAATATTCCTGCACCGTCGTATGATGCGATGGGGGGACGGATCGCGGAAGGTTGTCCGGGTGTTGGAAGTCCCGGTCCCTGTATTGGAGAAGGCGCTTAGGCAAATCCGGGCGCGGAATTCAAGGATATGGGGCGAGTGAACTTGTTCACGAAGCAATTGGAAGTGGTTCCAAGAAAAGCCTCTAAGCTTCAGTCATACGAGACCGTACCGCAAACCGACACAGGTGGGCGAGATGAGTATTCTAAGGCGCTTGAGAGAACTCGGGAGAAGGAACTCGGCAAATTGGTACCGTAACTTCGGGATAAGGTACGCCCTTGTAGCTTGATTGGCCTGCGCCAAGAGGGTGAAAGGGTTGCAATAAACTGGTGGCTGCGACTGTTTAATAAAAACACAGCACTCTGCAAACACGAAAGTGGACGTATAGGGTGTGACGCCTGCCCGGTGCCGGAAGATTAAATGATGGGGTGCAAGCTCTTGATTGAAGTCCCGGTAAACGGCGGCCGTAACTATAACGGTCCTAAGGTAGCGAAATTCCTTGTCGGGTAAGTTCCGACCTGCACGAATGGCGTAACGATGGCCACACTGTCTCCTCCCGAGACTCAGCGAAGTTGAAGTGTTTGTGATGATGCAATCTACCCGCGGCTAGACGGAAAGACCCCATGAACCTTTACTGTAGCTTTGCATTGGACTTTGAACCGGTCTGTGTAGGATAGGTGGGAGGCTTTGAAGCAGGAACGCTAGTTTCTGTGGAGCCGTCCTTGAAATACCACCCTGGTTTGTTTGAGGTTCTAACCTAGGTCCGTAATCCGGATCGGGGACAGTGCATGGTAGGCAGTTTGACTGGGGCGGTCTCCTCCCAAAGTGTAACGGAGGAGTACGAAGGTACGCTAGGTACGGTCGGAAATCGTGCTGATAGTGCAATGGCAAAAGCGTGCTTAACTGCGAGACTGACAAGTCGAGCAGGTGCGAAAGCAGGTCATAGTGATCCGGTGGTTCTGTATGGAAGGGCCATCGCTCAACGGATAAAAGGTACTCTGGGGATAACAGGCTGATACCGCCCAAGAGTTCATATCGACGGCGGTGTTTGGCACCTCGATGTCGGCTCATCTCATCCTGGGGCTGTAGCCGGTCCCAAGGGTATGGCTGTTCGCCATTTAAAGAGGTACGTGAGCTGGGTTTAAAACGTCGTGAGACAGTTTGGTCCCTATCTGCCGTGGGCGTTGGAAGTTTGAAGGGGGCTGCTCCTAGTACGAGAGGACCGGAGTGGACGAACCTCTGGTGTACCGGTTGTCACGCCAGTGGCATCGCCGGGTAGCTATGTTCGGAAGAGATAACCGCTGAAAGCATCTAAGCGGGAAACTCGCCTTAAGATGAGACTTCCCTAGGAACTCGATTCCTTTGAAGGGTCGTTCAAGACCAGGACGTTGATAGGTCAGGTGTGGAAGCGCAGTAATGCGTTAAGCTAACTGATACTAATTGCCCGTAAGGCTTGATCCTATAACCAGTGTGTTTTTCCTGGTGTGTGTATCGCGTGCAAACGTTGATACCAGTCACAACCCAATATCTGTAGTACTACGCTTCTTCTGAATTGGTTTTGTTGCACGCAGTGCAGCAAGACATACAAGTTATGCCTGATGACCATAGCGAGTTGGAACCACCCCTTCCCATCCCGAACAGGACCGTGAAACGACTCCACGCCGATGATAGTGCGGATACCCGTGTGAAAGTAGGTAATCGTCAGGCTCCCCTAAA
>NZ_JBNCRZ010000010.1:0-42597 GCF_049918595.1 Pandoraea pneumonica | reverse complement strand
TCATTTTTTTGTTCCCTCCCCGCGTGGGCTGTGGTGGCGGCGCCTGGGGGGCGGGGCGCTGCTCGGGTGGGCCCGCGGGGGGCGGGGGGCGGCCCCCCCCCCCCCCCCCGGCGGGGCCCCCCCCCGGCGGGGCCGGGCACCGCCGCGTTGGCTTACTGCCCGGGATGGCTCAGCAACTGGCCAAGGAAATGCCGAGTCTTCTCGTGCTGCGGGTGTTCGAAGAACTGCGCGGGCGGCGCTTGCTCCACAATTTTCCCGTCCGCCATGAAGATCACGCGGTCGGCGACGCGGCGTGCGAAACCCATTTCGTGCGTCACGCAAAGCATCGTCATGCCGTCTTCGGCCAAACCGCTCATCGTGTCGAGCACTTCCTTGACCATTTCCGGGTCGAGCGCTGACGTCGGCTCGTCGAACAGCATGATGCGCGGCGTCATGCACAACGCGCGGGCGATGGCCACACGTTGTTGCTGTCCGCCCGAAAGCTGACTCGGATATTTGTGCGCCTGCTCGGGAATGCGCACCCGGGTGAGGTACTGCATCGCCAGCGCTTCGGCATCTGCGCGCGAGAGTTTTCGCGAACGCATCGGGGCCAGCGTGCAGTTTTGGAGAATCGTCAGATGCGGGAAGAGATTGAACTGCTGGAACACCATGCCGACTTCCTGACGCACCGACGCGACATTCGCGCCACCGGCCGTGAGATCGATGCCGTCGACGACGATGCGTCCACGTTGCACAGGCTCCAGCCGATTGATGCAGCGAATGAGCGTCGACTTGCCTGAACCCGACGGGCCGCAAATGACGATGCGCTCACCCGCCGCGACACGAAGAGCGATATCCGTGAGCACCTGAAACTGCCCGAACCATTTGCTCACGCCATCGAGTTCGATGATCGGCGCGCCCGATTCGCCGGATAGCTGTCGCGCGGTTTCGCTCATTGCAGCTTCGGCAGGTCGGTGTCGAGCCATTTGCGATACAGCTTGTTCAACTCACCGTTCGCTGTATTGCGCGTGACGAAGTCGTTGACCGCCGTGAGCAGCTCCGGCTGATTGGGGCGCAACGCGATGCCCATCGACTGCTGCAACAGATTGAACTTCGGCTCGTACTGCCCCGGCGCCCGCTGACGAATGGCACCGGCAACCGTGACCGAGCAGCCGATGGCATCGACCTGACCCGAGAGCAGCGCCTGCATAGCGGACGCGTCATCGTCGAAGCGCCGAATTTCGGTGCCTTCCGGCGCGGTCTTGGTCACGGCAACGTCCTGCGTGCTCGCGCGCGCCACACCCACGCGTAGCCCTTTCAGGTCGGCGGCGGACTTGATCGGCGCGCCAGTCTTGCCGAGCAGCACGATGGTGGCCGCGGCATAGGGCTTGGAAAACTGCACCTGCTTGGCGCGTTCCGGCGTGATGGCGAGCGAGGCGACCAGCACATCGACTTTGCCCGTGAGCAGAAACGGGATGCGATTCGGGCCAGTGACCGGCACGATATTGACCTTCACCCCGAGATCTTTCGCGAGCAGTTTGGCAACGTCGGCGTCGTAACCGTCTGGCTGATTCTGCGCATTTGTCGTGCCATAAGGCGGGAAGTCGACCAGCATGCCGACGTTGATCGTTCCCTTTTTCTTGATGTCGGCGACCGTCTGCGCGTGTGCGGGTGTCGTGAACAGCGACAGCGTGCCAGTGAGTAAGCTGCCGAGCGTGCCGCCCAGCGACCCGGCAAAACCTGCGGGCATGGCGGCCACGACGAGCGTGGTGAGGAAGTCGCGGCGGGAGTGGGTGACGGCAGCGGATACGTCACGACGGCTCGCCGGATGCTCGCGTCGCGGGGTGGAATGTGCGGGTGCGGGAGGTGTTTTTCGCGTCATGTTAGTGCTCCTTGTTCGATGCAATTGGCGATGTCGATCGCGATTTGGCTATGTCGCATTCGCCGACTTGTGGTGCCGTTCGAGGCGCGAGGCCAGCCGAGACAGCGGCCAGCACAGCACGAAATAAAGCGCGGCGACCACGGAAAACACCACGAGCGGTTGGAACGTGGCGTTATTGATGATCTGTCCGGCGCGGGTAATTTCGGTGAAGCCGATGATCGCGGCGAGCGATGTGCCTTTGACGATCTGCACTAAATAGCCCACGGTCGGCGCGACGGCGATGCGCGCCGCCTGCGGCAGGATCACGTCGCGCATGCGGTTGAACCACGACAAAGAGAGCGCCTGCGCGGCCTCGACCTGACCGTGCGGCACCGCTTCGATGCAGCCGCGCCAGATTTCGCCAAGAAAGGCGGCGCTGTTCAAAATGAGCGCAACACCCGCGGCAATCCACGGATCGATTTCCAGTCCGATCACCGGCGCGCCGAAGAAAATCAGAAACAGTTGGAGCAGTAGCGGCGTGCCTTGAAACAACTTGATGAACGCGAGCGCCAGATTGCGCAACCAGCCGATATTCGACGTGCGGGCGAGAGCGACGCCCAGACCGAGCACGGCGCCACCGACGAAGGCGATGGCGGAAAGGGCGAGCGTCCAGCGCGCCGCTTCGACGATGAACCAGAACTCCGGCCAGCCGAAAGTCCGCATCGTGTGCGCCCCGTATCAGGTTTGGCGGCGCTCGGGAAAATCGAGCGTGCGGCGGTAGATCACACGAAAGAGCGCAGAAAACGCGAGCGAGAGCAGCAGGTAGATCGCGGCGACCACAATATAGATCTCGAAACTGCGGAACGTTTGCGACTGCAAGTTGGCCGCCACCGAGGTGAGATCGTCGGCCGAGATGACCGAGACGACTGCCGAGCTAAGCATCAACAAGATGAATTGGCTCGTGAGCGCGGGGTAAATCGCCTTAAGCGCAGGCTTCAGAATAACGAAGCGAAAGATTTCCCACGGTTTGAGATTGAGCGCCAGCCCAGCCTCTATCTGCCCGCGCGGAATCGCATCGATACCCGCACGAATAATCTCCGTGGCATACGCGCCGAGGTTGACGACCATCGCCGTGAGCGCAGCGGTGTGTGGACTCCAGCGCAAGCCGACAGCGGGTAGTGCGAAGAAAAAGAAGAAGAGCTGGACGAGGAACGGGGTGTTGCGAATCAGCTCGATATAGGCGTTCACAAGCCAACGCACCGGGGTGGGGCCGGAGGTTTTGCCCCACGCGCAGACAATGGCGAGCGTCAGCCCGAGCGCCATGGCGCTGGCCGACAGTTCGATGGTGATCCAGGTGCCCTTGAGTAGCAGCGGCCACGCCGCGAAGACGTCGCCGAACGCAAACGTGTATTGCAAGGATGTCCCCCGCGAGCGCTGACGGATGCCCCGAGCGATGTTAGCGGGCGACGCGTAAAGCGTCCACTCCGCACAAACCCCAGCGAAAAAGTCGAAGTCGCGGATTCGGCGGACGAAAAAAAACGGTGCCGAAATTCGGCACCGTTTGACTGCACATCTGGCAAGTTCTGCGATATTCGCTGCTGCCGGTGAGGCGGCAGCGCATTGCGCAAGACTTACTGTGCAGCGTCCTTCACCTTCTTCAACGAGCGAACCTTCACGCGCGTCGAAGCCGGCTTGGCGGCGAACTCACGTTCTTGCTTCGTGAACGGGTCGATGCCGCGACGCTTCGGCTTGGCGGCGATCTTCTGCGTGGTGACCTTGAACAGGCCGTGCAGCGTGAATTCGCCAGCGCCCTTCTTGTGCAGCGAGCCGAGAATGGTGTTCTCGAGCGCGGCCAGCACTGCCTTGACGGTCTTCACTTCGACCGCAGCACGCTCAGCGAGGTGCGCAGCGAGTTGCGTCTTGTTGAGCGAGTCCTTGAGCGGCGTGACCTTGTCGGTCGCTGCTGCCTTCGGCGCTGCCTTCGGTGCGACTGCCTTCTTCACCGAAACTTTTTTAGCGGCCGGAGCCTTCTTAGCTGCCGGAGCTTTTTTCGCCACAGGGGCCTTCTTAGCTGCTGCTTTCTTTGCCGTTGCCATATCGATCCAATCGATGAGAATAAGAAAGTGCCGTCGTAGAACGGCCACCCGAATGATACGTCTTGCTGCGCCGACGATTCTACCTAAGAAATCGCTTTCTGCGAGTAGTGCGCAAACTTATGTTGCGTGCTTGCCGCACAAGGGTTCGCGCCGAGAGAGCCTTATTTCGAAGTGTTTTACGAGTGTTTCGTTCGCGACGTGACACGGCGTCTTTGTCACGTTGTGTCGCTCGCGGGTTCCGCGCCGCTGTTTTTCTTTGTGTTACCGGGTGTGAAAACCGGCCCGTTGCCGAGCCGGAATGCGCTTAAAACCGCTGCATTTGGCAGGTTTCGCAGCGGCCGTCGCTATTACACCAGGCGTCGGTGAGGGTCGTGCCATCGGCGCCGAACGTGATGTCGTGCTTCGCGCCGTAGCTGCCGGCAAGCTGTAGACGGTCGCCCGCGAGCGTGCCTTGGACGGTGGCGTGAATGTTCGGCTCGACGTCGTCGACACTGCCGGTGACCTGCGCGCCATTGAGCGCGAGTGCCATGAGACGTGTCATCGGCGAGCTCCAAATTCCCCACCACGGCGGTGCGTTCTTGCACAGTCCGCGCCAGCGGCCTGACGGATTCACCACGCGCAACGGCGCTGGCGCACTGGTTTGCATGGCAGCGTTTGGCGGAATGGGCGGTGTGACGATCGTGGTGCCGGCAGGGGCAGGCGCATCGATAGCGGCCACATCGCGTGCGACTTCGGGCGACCCAGACGTCAAGGCATTGACGGCCTTCAGGCCTGCGGTGTCGCCAATGGAGCTAGGAACCGGCGTTGCCGTGGCGCTCGGCGCAGCGCTGGCGGGCGTGGCTGGCATGGACGACGCGGGCACATAAGTGGTGGCGTTGTTGGCCGGTGCAGCCGGTGCGGGTGCCAGCGGCGCCGCGCTGAACGTGCCCGGTGCACCGCTCAGGCGCGCCATATCCGGGGGCAAGCCGTCGTTGGGCACCGGGGAGGATGCGGCGGCGCACACGTGACACGACAAGCTCGACAGGCTGTTGCGCGTGAGCGGGCGCGTACCGAACATACGCTGCCCGCCTTGCGAGCCGTCACGCAAGATGGTGACGTAAGGGGTGTCGTCGAGGCGGTAATCGACCTTGGCGCACGACGGCGCGTTCGTTTGCAGCGTGACGTCGGCAGAGTAGGCGCCGTTGCTCGCCAGTACCGGCAGCACCGCCACGGAGGCCGAACAATCGGCAACGATATGGGCGCAGTCGCATCCGCCGACCGGCTCGTGGGCACCGCCCGCTTGGGCGTAGCTCAGACCGGCGATGCCAAACACCCCAGCGACGAGCCATCCCGCCGCGATACTGAATGACCGAAATCCCCGCATGACGTTTCCCCGAAATGTAGCGGCGTGTCCTATGGAGCGGATAGTCGATCAAAAGACGTCGGCTGACAAGAGTCGAAGGGGTGGAAAACGCAGACGCTCACCGCGTGTTCGTCGCCGATAGCGCGGTCTACACTGATGGTTCTTGTCCTTGCAGTGCCACCACCCACTGGAGACATGCATGTCCGTCAATCGCCCGTCCCACGTGCCTTCGCCGTCGGAAAGCGCGCACAGCCGCGCTACCGAAGTTCCGGAAATTCCCAGCACTCCCCGCATCCCACCCTCCGCAAAACGCGTGCTTGCAATGCTCGCGACGCTGTTCTTTGCGATGGGGTTGATTACTTCGTTAAACGACATTCTCGTACCGCATTTCAAGGCGGCGTTCGATTTGACGTATCGGGACGCCGCCCTCATTCAGTCGAGCTTCTTTGCGGCCTATTTCGTTGTGTCGTATCCGGCCGGTCAATACACGGCGCGCGTCGGTTACCGGCGTGCGCTGGCGAGTTCGCTCTGGCTGGCCGGTTTGGGGTGTGCATTGTTCTTCCCGGCGGCGGCACTCGTGTCGTATCCGTGTTTTCTCGCCGCACTCTTCGTGCTCGCGAGCGGCATCACGCTGCTGCAAGTGGCGGTGAACGCCTATGTCGAGACGTTGGGCTCGCGCGGCGAAGCGGCCAGCCGCCTCACGCTGGTGCAGGCATTCAACTCGTTGGGGACGACGGTCGGGCCGCCGCTGGCCGCGCTTTGGATTCTTGCCCCGCAGGCGGCGGGCGCGACCGGACATGCTGTGGATAGCGTTCGCGGCCCTTACGGCATCTTGGCGGCCGTGCTGATGGTGGGCGGTGTGGTGCTTTGGCGGCTGAAATTGCCCGAACAGCGCACGAACGATAGCTCCCCTCCGGGGCTGCTCGGCAACGTGCGCAGTCTGCTTGCGCATCGCCCGTTGCGATACGGCATCGTGGCGCTCTTTCTTTATGTCGGTGCGGAAGTCAGTATCGGCAGTTTTCTTATCGTCTATCTGACGCATACCGACACGGGCATTGCGGACCATGCGCACGCCAGCCGCTATCTCGCGTTTTACTGGGGCGGGGCGATGGTGGGTCGATTTGTCGGCGCGTGGTTGCTGCGGCAAATAGCGCCCGGGAAGTTGCTGAGCCTGTGCGCGCTATACAACCTGCTACTGATTCTGGTGTCGTTCGCGCTACCCGCGAGCTTTGCGATGTGGTTGCTGATCGCCTGTGGATTGGGCAACGCGATCATGTTCCCCACGATCTTCTCGCTTTCGGTTGGCGGGCTCGGCTCACGTGTGAGCGAGGGCGGTGGGCTGATCTGTATGGCGATCGTCGGCGGCGCGGTGCTGCCGTATATGCAGGGCGCGCTCGCCGACGGTATCGGCGTTGTGATGTCGTTCCTGGTCCCGGCGCTGGCCTATTGTTATATCGCCGGGTTCGGGGCGTGGTGTGCGCAAGGCCGACAGGGCATGCCGGTCGATCAACCGGCCTTGCCGAACGTGTAACGGCCGAAGATGAACAGCACGTTCCCGTTGCCTTTGCCGCCGGGAACGTAAGCCGTTGCCACCGACGCGCGCCCCACGCCGATTTCGGCAAGAGGCAGCGCGGCCGGGAACGGAATGCCACCGAGTGTATCGGTGCGCGACATCAGAAACACGGTGTAGCCGAGACCGAAGCGCACCGGCCCGGCTTTCACCACATTCCAGATCCGCCCGTAACCCGCCATCGGCGACCAGTCGTTGTGGGAGTCTTTGAAGGCCATCGCATACAACATGCGTGAGCCGTCCTTGCCGTCCGATAGCACGCGCCCGTAGCCGATACCCCAGGGATTTTCGTTGTACTGGGAGATTTTCTCGCTCGTGTATGCGAAGCGCAGATGGTGTGTGTGCAATGGCACGTAGAGGTCGCTTGCGCCTTGCGTGGCGACGTCGCGGAACTCATCGACGATGGCACCCGGCCACGAGGCGATACCGCTACGCTCGCTGTCTTCAGCCTTCGATTCGATGGGCCATGCGAGCGCCAGTGCTGCCGTGA
This sequence comes from Pandoraea pneumonica, assembly GCF_049918595.1. Lineage (GTDB taxonomy): Bacteria > Pseudomonadota > Gammaproteobacteria > Burkholderiales > Burkholderiaceae > Pandoraea > Pandoraea pneumonica_A. The sequence continues at coordinate 35,259 of NZ_JBNCRZ010000010.1, read as the reverse complement.
GTGCGGCAAACGATGGCAGCGCGATGCGCGATGTCGGTGAAAAGGGAAAGCGTGAAGGGGGCGGTACGACACAAATCGATTGCGCGAGCCGCCCGGTGTTCTGGGGGTTCGGAGACGTCATGCAATCAAGCGGGGGGTACGCAGGAAAGAATCACGACTAGACCACCCCCTCACAGCGAAAGTTCGTCCTATGACGTAATTGGGAAGATGCCCACTTGCGCGGCGCCTCGTGATCGAACCTGCTGCGCCGCCTATAAGTACTGTTGTATCAATTAGATACGTCAGATATGGGCGGGTTATGCACCGGGTTGTGAACATTTTCTGTGGATAACCATCGGTCACCGAATGACGTTGGCATTGCCTCGATTTCCTCGCGTTACCTCAGTCGACCTGCTTCTGCATTGGCGCATCAATTGCGCGCCGCACTTTTTCCCCATCGCATCAAGCACTTGAGATAGCTATCCGCAAGTTGTCCACTGGCTTGCAAACAGAATCTGTGGATAACGTCACCCGGCCAAAACGCGCACCATGCCTCGATTTGCAGCGCATGGCACAACTTTGAAGCGCAGCATTTCTTCCCTGTCGAATCAGGCACTTGCCATGCTTTTCCGCAAGTTATCAACGGGCTTGTGAACAAAAAGTGTGGATAAGCCAAGGGCAAAATCGCAGATTGCATTAATCTCAATATATGAGATCAATGTTTACATATTGACATTATGTCGATGGCGGAATTACGATGCGCCTCATACCGGTAACCGGTGGACGGACACGTTCAGGAGACGACAGTGACGGAACGACGCAAACAGAAAGTGGCGATCATTGGCTCGGGCAACATCGGCACCGACCTGATGATCAAGGTGATGCGCAATAGCGAGCATCTGGAAATGGGCGCGATGGTCGGTATCGATCCGGCGTCTGATGGACTGGCGCGTGCCCAGCGCCTCGGTGTGCCGGTGACTGCGGGCGGCATCGACGGCCTGCTGGCGATGCCCGGCTTCGAAGACATTCGCATCGCCTTCGACGCGACGTCCGCGAAAGCGCATGCGCACCACAACGAACTGCTGCAAGCGCGCGGCGTGCAAGTCATCGATCTGACGCCGGCGGCCATCGGCCCGTACGTGATCCCGTCGATCAACCTCGACGCGCACCTCGACGCCACCAACATCAACATGGTCACGTGCGGCGGGCAGGCGACGATTCCGATGGTGGCGGCGATCTCGCAAGTGGCGAAGGTGCATTACGCCGAAATCGTCGCGTCGATCTCGAGCAAGTCGGCCGGCCCGGGCACGCGTGCCAACATCGACGAGTTCACGGAAACCACGTCGAAGGCCATCGAAGTGCTGGGTGGTGCATCGCGTGGCAAGGCGATCATCGTGCTGAACCCGGCCGAGCCGCCGCTCATCATGCGCGACACCGTCTTCGTGTTGTCCGAACCCGGCGATCAGGCCGCTATCGAAGCGAGCATTGCGGCGATGGTCGATAAGGTGCACGCCTACGTGCCGGGTTATCGACTCAAACAGAAAGTGCAATTCGAGCTGTTCGACGCTTCGCGCCCGCTCAATGTGCCGGGGCTGGGCAAGCTGACGGGCCTGAAGACGTCCGTCTTCCTCGAAGTGGAAGGGGCGGCGCATTACCTGCCGGCCTACGCAGGCAACCTCGACATCATGACCAGCGCTGCGCTGGCCTGTGCCGATCGTATCGCCGCCACTCGTCTGGCCCTCGCGGCCTGAACGCCGCACGCTCTTCGGGAAGACACTTCACCATGACGCAGAAAAAACTCTATATCTCCGACGTGACGCTGCGCGACGGCAGCCACGCCATCCGCCATCAGTACAGCATTGCCAATGTGAAGGCGATTGCGGCGGCGCTCGACGCGGCCCGCGTCGATTCGATCGAAGTCGCCCACGGCGACGGCCTGTCGGGTTCGAGCTTCAATTACGGCTTTGGCGCACACACCGATCTGGAATGGATCGCCGCCGTTGCCGAAACCGTGCAACACGCCAAGGTGGCGACGCTGCTGCTGCCGGGCGTGGGTACCGTGCACGACCTGCGCGAAGCCTATGACGCCGGTGCCCGTGTGGTGCGCATTGCCACGCATTGCACCGAAGCCGACGTATCGCGCCAGCACATCGAGTACGCCCGCGAGTTGGGGATGGACACCGTCGGCTTTCTGATGATGAGCCACATGACCACGCCGCAGCATCTGGCCGAGCAGGCCAAGCTGATGGAGTCGTACGGCGCGACGTGTATCTATGTGGTGGATTCGGGCGGCGCGCTGGGTATGAGCGACGTGCGTGATCGTTTCCGCGCGTTCAAGGACGTGCTGAATGCCGAAACGCTCACCGGCATGCACGCACACCACAACCTGAGTCTGGGCGTGGCGAACTCGATCGTTGCGGTGGAAGAGGGCTGCGACCGTATCGACGCAAGCTTGGCAGGCATGGGCGCTGGCGCGGGCAATGCGCCGCTGGAAGTGTTCATTGCGGCGGCATCGCGTCTGGGCTGGAACCACGGTTGCGATCTGTACACGCTGATGGACGCCGCCGACGATATCGTGCGTCCGCTGCAAGATCGCGCCGTTCGCGTGGACCGCGAGACGCTGGCGCTCGGCTATGCGGGCGTGTATTCGAGCTTCTTGCGTCACGCCGAGGCTGCTGCTGCCCGTTACGACTTGAAGACCGTCGACATCCTCGTGGAACTGGGTCAGCGCCGCATGGTGGGTGGTCAGGAAGACATGATCGTGGACGTCGCGCTCGATCTGCTCAAGCGTCGTGCTGCTTAACAGATCTCCGGATCAACGGATCAACGGACCAACCGTTCAAAGCATCATCGCAACGCAGCACTGGCGTAACGACGCACCAACGTAAAGCATCACCCAAGCAGTGGTAGCATCTCCGCAAGTGTTCACGCCGGCCTTCGAAAGAATGGCCGGCGTTTTTTATGGGCAGACGGGAAGGGGAGCGGGCGGCGTTAGCGCGCGTTGCCCGACCAGCCGAGTTGCTGGCTGATGCGTGCAGCGGCGTCTTTCACGCGCGGCACGAGTTCTTGCATGCGCTCGCGGCTCATGTATTTGGTGGTGCTCGATACGCTGATCGCTGCCACGATGCGTTGACTGGCGTCGTAAATGGGCGCGGCGACGCAGCGAATTTGCGGTGTGTCGTCTTCCAGATCGAAGGCATAACCTTGCCGCGCATAGTCCCGCATGCGTGTGAGCCACGCTGCGGCGTCCAGTTCGTGCGATGGCACTTTCGCCTGATAGTGCTCAAGCTGCGCCCGCCATTCGGTTTCATCCTGATCGAGCAGCAGGGCTTTGCCCACGCCGGTGACGCAAATCGGTTTGCGTCCACCAATTCGCGAGCTGATTTCCACCGCCCGTTGCCCGGGCAGTTTATCGAGATACATGACTTCCCAGCCGTCGGCGACCGCCAGATGGACGGTGTCCTGCGTTTCGCTGGCGAGCGCTTCAAGCGTCGGGCGTGCGACACGCGGCAGGTCGATCTGCCGATAGGCGAGAAAGCCGAGTTCGATCAGCTTATTGCCGAGCCGGTAACCGCGTCGCGGCTCGAAGCGCAGGTAACCCGCTTGCACGAGCGCCGAGGCGATGCGATGCGTGGTCGACGACGTGATGCCCGTATGCGCCGACAGGGCCGCCACGGTATCGATACCGGCGGCCACGGCTTCGACGATATCGAGGCCGCGGAACAGCGTCTGGCTCGCTAATGTGCGCGGGCGCTCACCTTCGGCGGACTTCTCGGATTTTGTGGCTTTCGTCGATTTGGCCGCCTTCGATTCTTTCGTCATCACGCGCCCCCGAGCGCGAGCAGCCGCTCGTACACATAGCACTTGAGGGCGACGTAATGCGCCGGTTCTAGCGTCGGTAGTTCGATGCCATGCAGGTGTGCGCCGTCGTCGTTCTGTTGAATGCCGCGAATCGTGCCGGTGGCTTCCACCGGCATGTCGATGTCGCCAACGCGCACGCGAAACGCCAATTGCATCGTGTCGCCGGGGGCACCGAGCGGGGCATCGGTCAGCAACGACACGCCTTCCGCGCTTACGTCCTGCAACAGCGCGAGATGCTGAGCCTCGCCGACTGTGATCGAGGCGACCAGACGCGCAGGCACCCGTTGCGAACGGCGCAGTACCTTGCGGCGGATTTGCGCGGGTGCCGACAGCACCACGTATTCGAATGGCAAACGCTCCACGCGCTCCACCGTGCAGACGAAGTGATAAATGTCTTCGCCCGAGAAGGTCCACAACTCTAGCCGCTCACTGGGTTGCAGCGATGGCGGTGCCGAGCGCCCGGTCGGCGCGGTGATGAACAGCATCTGATTCGGCGCATGACCGATGACGCGCGTGCGAATGCGTTGTGACCCGGCACCCGGCGGCAATTGAATCTGAAGCCAGTCGCCTGCTCGCAGGTTGAGGTCAGTGAGTCCGTACTGCGCCGCCGATGCGTCGGCGGGTGCTGGGGCAACGGCTTGAACGGGCGGCGTGTCAGTGCTCGCTTCGGTGCTGGCGTCGGTGTTCTCGCCGTCGGCGACTGCGGTATCGGCACCGAGCGTAGCGACGCGATGCGGGGCGAACGAGGTGAACAACCAGTCGAGGCCTGCCTGTGTCGGCACCAGGTCGCCAACGGCTAGCAGCGGCTCGCCGTTACGGTCGACGATGGCCCAGGGCAGGGGTTCGCCAAGCGTAATGTCGGCGGGCGTGAGAGCGACGAGTGGCAACGACGAAGTGACAGAAGACATGGCGAGACAAGGCAATTAGCGGGTGAGCAGGGTGCGCATCGCGTGCGCAGCAGGTTCCATGCGGGGACATCAGTTGTCCGAAGTCTACCGCGCCGCATCGGCACTTGGCGAGAGGCGACGCGTTGCGGTGAGGCGTGCCTGCCGTGCACAACCTGCGTAAGTGGGCACTCGCTGGAGGGGCGTGTCGTGCGGCGATCTCCTAGCGCGCTCACGCGTGTCGTCTCAGGCGCACTGGGTGTTCGCCGCGTAGCCGCACAGTAGGCTGTCGCGCATGCCCCCGACGGCCACCTATGGTCGACGGTTTGCCAGCGCAAATCGAATCACGCTGGCGGACACATTCCGGCAGGGGGAAGGTCATGCGGCAACACGGGGGAATTCAAGGACAAGGGACAGGCAACCGGGGGAGATGTTGTTCATGGAATGGCGCACGCGGGGCGAGTTTTTCGCGCTCGCACGCCGAAGTCGAACGACGCAATTCGCGGCACGCCGATATCGCCGACACGCTGGTACGTGCGTCCAACAGCATGCGTGAACTGGGGCCCGACGTGTTGGCGATGCGGCGCGCCATGCGCCGAGACCTGACGGACGCTTTCACGCGTGCGTGGGCTGGCCTGTGGGTGACGACCGGCCCGTGCCAGCATTTCTATCGCAAGGAGTTCGATCTGGCTCATGAGCGCGATGCCCGGCTTGCGACACATCTCGAGCAGGCGGAAACAACGCTGACAGGGCCAATGCCCGCAGAGTCGGACAACGAGGCGAGGCTGGCGCCGGCGCGCGAACACGCCACATTTGACGCGCTATCTGGCGACGTCGACGCTTGGTTGCAAGGCGTGCGGCAGACGGGAGATCGGGGCTGGCGTTTTCGCGTCGCGCGCGATGTGCTGTCGTTGGTGGGTAACGTGTCGCTGCTTGCGGTCATCGGCGAGCGCTTCTATCGCGACGCCGCGCAAGCCGAGACCTCGCCGAATACCGCCACAGGCTTATGGACAGGCGCGGCATCGGCGAACACGCCGTTCGATATCCCGTGGGCCGACTGGACACTGTTGAGCTTCGAAGGGTTAAAGGGCCTGATCACGCAGTCGCTGGGGTCGCCGACGTTAGTCCGCCATCATGCGGTGGACGAAGTCCTCAAGCGCATGGATGCCGGGTGCCGATTGTTGGCCGCGTGTCTGCCGGACGACATGCCCAGCGCGACAGGGCCATCGCCATCGTCGTGGCGTGACGCGTTGGGTACGCTCACCCGGTTGCGTGACGTGGCGACCCTTTTCACCTTGGCGAATTCCGCCGTGCCGCCTGCGCGATTAATTCTCTGGGTGTCGTCATGGTTGGGGCCGGAAACGCGCGAGCTAGACAGCGATCGCGGTGTCCTGCGTGTGGCGGGTCTGGTGCTCGACAGTTGCCGTGCGGTGACAAGCCTTGCCGGCACATGGGCGCGCAATGTCGCTTTCGCCCACGATGCGCATGATTTACAAAAACGATGGCGGGCCCTAGGGGACGCCGTAAGCCGCGTGCCCGAAGCTGAGCTGGCGATGGTCATGCGCCGCGTGGCTAACGTGATGAAGCTCTCGATTCACTGCGACACGCCGCTGCTCGCGAAGATCGCATCGGATGCCCGCCTGTGCGGCTACCTGCTCGGCGCGCCTGAGCCATTTACCGTGAACGCCATTGCGCAGGCATGTGAGCGCTTCGGCGTGCCAGCCCATCCGTCAGCTTCGGGGAACATGGCGTTCCTAAGTCTGCAACCGGCGGAGAACTCATGGGGCAAACGCTGGCGCGACGAGGCCTGGCAGTGGAGCGCAGCAACGTCCGTTCGCGCTGCCTACCGTCTGCTGCTTGCCTATCAGCACTATGGCGCGGTGCTGCCGGAGTGGTGGGTGTCGCGGCTTCAGGCTGCCGATGATGCCAAGTCTGCGACGGCCGACGGGTATCTCGCGGGTGCGGCAAGCACGTCAGGCGCCGAACCGGCGGTGCACATCGACATCGGCCGAAATCTTGCTTTTGACGAAACGTATCTCTGAGCCTGTTCGGCGCGCATTGCGCCGCACGCCACACGCCATGTGGACGCTCACAGCGGGTTTTCGTAGCCGGCCACCAGTGCATCGAGCAGATGGCGCACGGCGGGCACCATGCCGCGACGCGTCGGAAAAATCGCATGCACCAGCCCCGGAGCAGTCGACAGCGTCGGCAGCAGCCGACGCAGGTCGCCCGCGCGCAGATCATCCTTCACGAATTCAGCAGGCAATAGCGCGACACCCACGCCCTGCATGGCTGCGATGCGCAGGCTCGCAAGATCATCCGTCGCGAGGCGAGGCCGATGCGTGAGCGACATGGCTTGTCCTCGCGCATCCACCAGATGCCACGTGTGGCGCTCGCTTTGCCCCGCCATTGCCAGCGTCGGCCAGTCATTGAGCGAATCGAGCGACTTCGGCACGCCGTACTGCTTCATCAACCCCGGGCTGGCGACCAGCACGAGCGCGGAAGCGCCCAACTGCCGTACCGCAAGCTCGGTGTCGTCCAACGGCGGAAGCCTCACGCGAATCGCGAAATCCAACCCTTCCTCAATCACATCCACGCGGCGGTTGGTCGCGTCGAGCAGCACCTGAACCTGCGGGTTCTCCTGCACGTAGCGCGCGATGATCGCGGCGATGCCCGAGCTCAATAAGCCCAGCGGGCAACTGATGCGCACCGTGCCTTGTGGCTGACTGCGCGTCTGATCGATCAGGTCCTTGGCGGCGCGAGATTCGGCGACGAGCGCCAGACAGTGTTGATGGAACTGACGCCCGGTCTCGGTGAGCGACAAGCTGCGGCTAGTGCGATTCAGCAGTCGCACGCCTAGTTCTTCTTCCAACGCCCGCACGCGTCGGCTCAGCTTCGACGTTTGCAGCCCAAGGTGGCGCGCAGCGGCCGTAAAGCTGCCGTGTTCCACCACTTCGGCGAAAAGCCGGAGGTCGTTCAAATCGGAAATCGGGTCCATCGAGGCTGAGGCTCCTTCGCCATCCGCGGGCGGCATGCGTGTGAATTGATCGTTCTACAGGAAGCAACGATACTTTTCAATATAGGACATATGCAGCGAATCATTGCTTGAATAGCATGCACTCCATTGCCAGAGGTCATGCGAATTCGATGGCCAGGGCGTACGAATCAAGGAGATAGCGATGCTTGCTCACCGGCGTTGGGAATCGCTCGATCAGGCCGACAACGGTTGGTTGCGCGCGAAGTATCACTTTCAGGTCAGCCCCACGGGGAATCCGGCGCACACGGCGCTCGGTCCGCTGATCGTGTGGAACGACGACGAAGTCGCGGTGCAGAGCGGTTTCCCGTTTCACGGCCACCGTGACGTCGAGATCATTACCTACGTCCGGCAGGGCGTGCTTGGGCACCGCGACACGCTGGGCTCGGAAGGCACGATCCACGCTGGCGACGTGCAGGTGATGAGTGCCGGTACGGGCATTCGTCATGCCGAGTTCAACAAGGGCGACGTGCCGCTCAAGCTGTTCCAGATATGGCTGCGGCCTCGCGCCATGGGTGGCAAGCCGCACTGGGATACGAAGGCGTTTCCCAAGGCGGCGGCTAAGGACAACGGACGTTTTACCGTGCTGGCCAGTGGTTACTACGCGAGCGACGAAGGTGCGCTGCCCATTGGTGCCGACGCGCGCGTGCTGGGTACGACGCTCAAAGCGGGTGACACCGTGCGTCACCCGCTCGGGCCGTCGCGCAGTGCTTATCTCGTGGTCGCTTCGGGAAAGATCGCCATCAATGGCGAGTCCATGGGCCCGCTGGACGGCGTCGCGATGACGGACGTCGCAACCGCTGAAATTACCGCTTTTCAAGACGCTGAACTGGTCATGGTGGAGACCGGCTGAGCCTTCTTTTTCGAATCCACTCCCTCGGGTTTTCTTTTCTCTTAATTGTTTTTTAGATTGCTTAGGACATTGCGATGAACAACTACAAATTTCTTCCTTTACTTGGCCGCATTCTGCTCGGTGCACCGTTTCTCATGAGCGGGTTGAGCAAGCTCGGCGCGCATGCCGCCACGGTTGGCTACATCGGCGCGGTCGGTTTGCCCGCACCGTCGCTGGCTTACTTCATGGCGGTGATTGTCGAAGTGGGCGGCGGCCTGCTGTTAATGACGGGTTTCCGTGCACGTCCGGTATCGCTGGTGCTGGCGCTTTTCTCGCTCGCTACGGCGGTGTTTTTCCATCACAACTTCGCCGATCAGAACCAGATGATCCACTTCCTGAAGAACGTGATGATGGCGGGCGGTCTGCTTCAGATCACTTACTTCGGTGCGGGCGCTTACAGCTTCGATGCGCGCGCCAAGGCATCGACGTTGCGCGGCTCGGTGCCGAACGCATCGTAAGCGCTGTCGCGGAGCTGGCCGACTACGACGCGATCGTGGTCGGCGCGCCTACCCGCTTCGGTCGCATTTCGTCGCAGATGGCGGCGTTTCTAGATTAACGCCGATTAATCCATTGAGGCTCTGATCATGTCCCACGATATTCCGACCCTGCTGCAACGCAATCTCGATATGTTCGGCGAGAACGATCCGGTGCGTCGACGCGCGCTCATCGACGAGTTCTACACCGACGATTGCGTGTTTTACGATCCGAACATGGGCGTTTATCGTGGGCGCGATCAACTCGACCGAATTGCGGGTGCGATCAAGGCCACGCATCCCGACTTCAAATATCAGCCAATTGCCTTGCCCGATGTCGCGGGCGATGGTGGACGCATTCGATGGGTGTCCGGGCGGCCGGGGTATGCACCCGAGTATGCGGGTACGGATGTGATCATCTCGCGCGATGGTCGTATCGCCGCTGTCTATCTCTTCTTCGATCCGCTGCCGTGATCATCCCTGCGCCATCACCTGTTGCGCGATGGCCTTCGTAATGGCGACTTTGTCGTGGCGCGTGCGCTCTAGGAGGCCGATGCAGCGTTGCTCAGTCGCGCCGGGCATGGGGATGATGCGCAACGCTTCCTCGTGCGCCCACGTCGCGCTGCGCAGCATCGGCACTACCGCAACGCCTAAGCCTTGGCGGACCAGCGCCACAATGCCCTCGATGGAGCTCAGTTCCAGATACTCGTTGACCTTGACGTGCTGACGCCGCACCGCGCGGTCGATCAACGCGCCAGTGCGCTGTGTGCGATCGAAACGCAGAAAACGCTCTGTCGACAGCAGCCGGGCTGCCGGTGCCGGTTTCATATCCGATGGCGTGAGCAGCACCAACGACTCCCGATACAACGGCGTCCAGCGCACACCGGCGGGGCGGCGTCCCGTCGGCTCGACAAGCACGGCGCAATCGATATCACCGGCATCGAGTTGCGCCGTGAGTTCGTTCGATCGCGCGGTCTGAATCAGCACATCCAAATGCGGTTGCGCTTCCTTGATCTGCGAGACGGCCGCGGCCAATGCGCTCACGGCCGACTCGACCGTACCGATGCTTACCGGGCCTGCGGGCGTCTCGATGCCGGAGGCCAGCATGCGCATGGTCTGGTACTGCGCGAGTAACTGTTTCGCGTGTGGGAGCAGTGCTCGGCCCATGGCGTTGAGTGCCACCGAGCGGCCCACGCGGTCGAACAGCGCGTGATCGAATTCCTCTTCCAGTGCCCGCATCTGCATGCTCACGGCCGACTGCGTCATGGCGAGATGCTCGGCCGCCGACGCGAACGAGCCGTAATGTGCGACCGCAGCAAAGGTGCGCATGAATCGTAGGTTGCTCACGGGGTGCCTCGCCGATCTGGCTTGATATTGCTGGGGTGTGGGGGCCGTCGATGCTTTTTAATTCATCAAAAAAGTTGCGATGACGGATCACAAATTCTAGCTTTTATTGATTTTTTTGCACAAGCAGAATGGTTCGATGCGAGTGCAGTCGGCTTGCCACGGTAAAACTTCGAGACAGGAGCATCACCATGGAAGTGTCGGTTGGGCGCGACAGCGCCACCAATCCTGCAAGTCCCGCCAATGCGGCAGTCCCCGAGCGATCGGGCAAACGTATCGACGTCGGCATCATCGCGGTATCGACCATCGGCAATGCGCTCGAATGGTTCGATTTCACCGTCTTCACCTTCTTCGCGGCCAACATTGCCCGCCAGTTTTTCCCCAGCGACAACCCGACCGCCGCCTTGCTCGCGGCATGGACCACCTTCGGTGTGGGCTTCCTCACACGTCCGTTAGGCGGCATCGTGCTCGGCAACTACGCCGACAAGCACGGGCGAAAAGCGGCGTTGCTGCTGACCATCTCCGTCATGGCGCTCGGCGTGGCCGTCATTGCGTTTGCGCCGACGTATGCGCAGATCGGTATGGCCGCGCCCATCCTGATGCTGATCGGCCGCTTTCTGCAAGGCTTCTCGGCGGGTGGTGAAGTAGGCAGCGCCACGGCCTTCCTGGTCGAACATGCACCGGTAGAGCGCCGTGGTGTGTACGGCAGCTTCCAGATGATTGCGCAGGCATGCAGCATGTTGCTCGGCGCTATCGTTTCGGTGGGCATTACGCAAGCGCTGACGCCTGAGCAGATCGACGCCTTCGGCTGGCGCATTCCGTTTGTGATCGGTCTGCTGATCGTGCCGGTCGGCTTGTACGTGCGCTCGCGCCTCGATGAGTCACCGGTGTTCAAGGATGCGGCGAAGCGTGAGGCACCGACGCGCTCGCCGTTCATCGAATCGATCACGCAGCACTGGCGTCAGGTGCTGGCCGGGTTCGGCCTCACGGTCTACGGCACCATCGGCACGTACATCTTCTATTACTACATGCCGAGCTACGCCACGAAGTCGCTGGGCATCCCGTTCAAGAGCAGCGTGATCGCGTCACTCTGTGCGGCGGTTGCCTACATCATCGGCACATTCGCATCGGGCCGCATTTCGGATTCGATTGGCCGTAAGAAGCCGATGGTGGCCTCGGCTGTCATCAGTCTGATCATTGCGTATCCGCTGTTCCTGGCGGTGAGCCATGTGCCGACGCTGCCGATGCTGATTCTCGTGCAGTGCTGCCTGATGCTCTCGCTGGGCCTCTTCCAAGGCTCGTACTGTGCGTTCGTGTGCGAGCTGTTCCCGTCACGGGTGCGCGCCACGTCGATGGCCATCGGCTACAACTTCGCGGTGATGATCTTCGGCGGCTTTGCCGGGGCGATTGCCACGTTGTTGATCGGCTGGACGGGCGACAAGCTCGCTGTCGTCTACTACGGATTGTTCGGTGCGGCGGTTGGCCTCATCACCATCCTGATGCTCAAAGACCGGTCGCGTCAGCCACTGGCGTAATTCCTCACTCACTATCGCGCGGGAGTCCGACTCCCGCGCGCGTCTTGCGCAACCCCTTTCCGCAACCGGCCCCTCGTCCCACAGCGCATGACGTGCTTCCCTGCCCACGACCGGGTAGTCGCCGCTGCATTGGGGCCATTCAATGAAGCCCATATCCATTCAAGAGCCCACTCCCATGTCCATCATTCCTGAAATTGCCGAACGTAAAGCGGAGCTTCAAGCGATTCGCCGCGACATCCATGCCCACCCTGAACTGCGTTACGAAGAGGAGCGCACGGCCGACGTCGTGGCGCGCCTGCTCGAATCGTGGGGCCTTGAAGTCACGCGCGGGCTTGGCAAGACCGGCGTCGTCGGTGTGCTGCGCAATGGCACCGGCAAGAAGACCATCGGCTTGCGTGCCGATATGGATGCGTTGCCGATTCAAGAACTGAACACCTTCGAACACGCATCGCAGTACGCGGGCAAGATGCACGCTTGCGGTCACGACGGCCACACGGCGATGCTGCTCGGCGCAGCACAGCATCTCGCCGCGCACCGCACGTTCGACGGCACCATCGTGTTTATTTTCCAACCGGCGGAAGAGGGCGGTGGCGGTGCCAAGGCCATGCTCGAAGACGGCTTGTTCGAGAAATTCCCTGTCGATGCGGTGTTCGGGTTGCATAACTGGCCGGGGCTGGAGGCCGGGCGTTTCGGCGCACGTGTGGGGGCGACGCAGGCGTCGAGCAACGAATTCCGCATTGTCGTGAAGGGCACGGGCGCGCATGCTGCCTTGCCGCACGACGGTATCGATCCGGTGCTTACCGCCATGCAGATCGGCACAGGGCTGCAAAGCATCATTACGCGCAACAAACGGCCGATCGATGCCGCGGTGCTGTCGATCACGCAGATGCAAGCGGGCGAGGCGATCAATGTGATTCCGAACACGGCCACACTGGCCGGAACAGTGCGCACGTTCTCGCTGGAAGTGCTCGATCTGGTGGAGTCGCGCATGCGCGAATTCTGCGAGGCGACGGCGGCCGCGTATGGCTGCACGGTCGAGTTCTCGTTTATTCGTAACTATCCGCCGACGGTCAATACGGCGGCCGAGACGCAGTTTGCTGTGAATGTGATGCAGGAGATCGTGGGGCGCGACCATGTCGTAAGTCCGATCGATCCGACGATGGGGGCGGAGGATTTCTCGTTCTTCCTGTTGGAGCGTCCGGGGTGCTATGCGTACATCGGCAATGGCCTGGGCGATCACCGCGCGCATGGTCACGGCTTGGGGCCGTGCATGTTGCACAACACGAGTTACGACTTCAACGATGAAGTGCTCACGCTGGGTTCCACGTATTGGGTGCGACTGGCCGAAGCCTTCCTGGTGGCATAACCCGATATGACGACCGGACTTTTTTCCGTCTCCTACTCGCAGGCGCGCAAGCGGTTCGCCGCTGCCGCCCGCGCAGCGGGTGTCGAGGTGCAGAGCCATGTCATCGAGGGCGTCATCGGCCGCGAGGGAGAGACGCTGGCGACCGACGTCGTGCGGCTTGGTGCCGCCAATGCACGCCGTCTGCTGATTCTGACGTCGGGCACGCATGGGGTGGAAGGCTTTTGCGGCAGCGCGGCGCAAATAGCCTTGCTGGGCGATGCTGGACTACAGGCGCGTCTGGCGCCAGCCGATGTGGCGATTCTGGTGGTGCATGCGATCAATCCGTACGGCTTCTCGTGGCTGTCGCGCACGAACGAGGACAACGTCGATTTGAATCGCAACAGCATCGACTTCGCGCAGCCGTTGCCGGTAAACGTTGCTTATGCCGATCTGCATGCGTTGCTCGTGCCACCGACGTGGCCGCCCTCGGAGGCGAATGCGGCGGCCATTGCCGATTACATCGCCACGCATGGCGAACCGGCGTATCAGCGCGCATTGACCATCGGGCAGTATGGCTATGCCGATGGGCTGTTCTACGGCGGCCGTGAGCCGGTGTGGAGCACTCGTCTGATGCGTTCGTTGATCGACGAGCACGCGCAGGGGTGCGATGCGATCGGTTGGATCGACTTCCATACGGGGCTGGGGCCACCGGGGCATGGCGAGAAGATCAGCGTGGGGCAGTTGGATGACGAGGAGTTGCAGCGCGCGCGCCGCTGGTGGGGCGCCGATCTGGCGAGCCCGTTGGACGGCACGACGGTGGCGTCCAACGTGGGTGGCCCGCTGCTCGACACGCTGCGCTTTGCCCGCCCCGATGCGCAGGTGACGGCCGTGGCGATCGAGTACGGCACGGTGCCGCTCATCGACATGCTGCACATGCTGCGGGCCGATGCGTGGCTGCGCCGAAACCCCGAAACGCCGCCAGCCCAAGCGGCCGAGATTCGTGACGCGGTACGTGCCGCGTTTTGTTTCGACAATCTGGCGTGGCAAGGCCAGATTCTCGGGCAGGCACGCGTCGCGATACTTCAGGCGGTGTTGGGGTTGGGGAGAGGGACGGACGTGTGAGCGCCGGGCAACGCGTTCAACGATGCCCCAGATCTCGGACGATCTCGGGCATGCGTTCGACCGCGCGCTCGTGCAACTGTGTGTAAAGACTGTTCCCGCGGGCATCGATCGCGACCGTTGCCGGTCCAAGATGCTCGACCTCCAACGTCAGCAAGCGAAACTGCGAGATGTATTCCGTCCAGTTCATGGCAACGACTTTGCGAAGCGCACGCGAGAGCAGGTTCAAACCGCCGCCGGGGAACGACAGGTAGGCGCACCCGCAATCGCGAAGCGCCGCAGCACTCGCTTCGTCAAGTCCGCCCTTGCCGCCGACGAGCCTCACCCCCAGCCCGCGAATGAGCGTCGGCATCCATGTGTTGTAGCGCGTGCTGGTACTCGGGTTCAGGTACAGCGCCTCGGGGCCGTCCGGTGTCTCGTTCACGTAGGTGCTCAGGTGAAAAAACGCGCCGTCGCGCATATCGACTGGCAGCGGCATGCCGTCCTCGATCGCTTGCGCGAGCCGTTTATGCGTCGGTAGTCCGATGCTGACGGTGATCTCCCCCGACAGCCGTACCATGTCTCCGAGTTCCAGCGCCAGAACCTGTGCTTGCGTCAACGGTAGTGTCAGGTCGTGTATTCGGCTCATCACTTGCCCTCCAGAAATTCGACGCGACCGTCGCCGTGAATGCGAGCGGCAGTGCGACGATTGATCCAGCAATTGAAGCAAACGGCGACGGGTACGAAGCCGTGGCTCGCGGCATAGTCGATATTCACCGCCATCGCCGTGGTGTCGCCGCCTGTGCCCATCGGTCCGAAACCCATCTTGTTGATGGCGTCAAACAGGCGCTGTTCCATCTTCGCCAGGATAGGTTCCGGGTTGGTTTGCCCCATGGGCCGGAGCATTTGCTCTTTCGCCAACCGTGCCGCGTAGTCAAATGTGCCGCCGATACCCACGCCGATCACCAGCGGAAGGCACGGCTGCGACCCGGCACGCAACATGGTGTCGAGCACGAATCGTTCGATTTGCTCGTGGGTCGGATAAACGAACGCGTCGATGGCCTCCCAACGCCCCGTACCCATCGCTTTCGGTGAGCAGACGATGTCGACGTAATCGGCATCGTCGATCACATCGAAACTCACGATCGGCATGTCTTTGCCCGCATAGCTACGCTCGTGCGTCAGCGGGTTGGTGACCATTTTTAGCATCGGCGGCGAGATCGACGCTGCGAGCTCAGCGAAACCGTCCTGGATCGCGGCGCGCACCGGCCCCTCGAATTGCACGCGCGTGCCGATCTTGATGCTGTACGTGGGAATGCCGACGTCGCTGCAAACGAGCGAGTCGTCCCGACGTGCGCCATCGGCACTCTCGACGAGAATCTTCAACGTGGCCCGGCCGGTCGGGCTGGTCTCTTGTTCCGACGCCCGTTGCAGGAAGGCGCGCGTATCGTCGGGGATCGTTTTCAGCGAGCGCTCGTACAACTGCGCGGTGACGCCTCTGAGCGTCGCACTGTCAATCGACATCTCGGTGATTCCTTATGTGATGTGGGGAGGTAAAGGCCGCGATATGCACGATTTCGCCAGGAGAAAAGCCAACAGAAAATGTCCGGCGATCGAAGCGGCTCAGGGACAATGCGCGAACGTCAACCCTTTGAATCCTTGAAACATGGATGCTTTCTCCCAGCACGCACGTCGTATCGGTATCGTCGGCGCAGGCGCGATTGGCGGTCACTTTGCCGCTCGGCTGGCACTCGCCGGACATCGTGTGTCGGTACTGGCGCGTGGCAAGACGCTCGAGACGCTCGTCGCCTCGGGCCTGCGCCATACGAGCCCGGGCGAGGGGCCGCGCACCGTCAGCGTTAACGCATGCGCGAGCGCAGCCGAAATGGGCCCACAGGATCTCGTCGTGATTGCGCTGAAATCTTATGCATTGCCGTCGCTCGCGGCTTCGCTCGCATCGCTCGTGGGGCCCGACACCGTCGTGCTGCCGGTGGGCAACGGACTGCCGTGGTGGTACTGCCTTGCGCCCGGTCATCCGCTGGCGGGTATGCGGCTGGAGAGCGTCGATCCGCATGGGGCGATCGAGGCGGCAGTGCCGTTCGAGCGTGTGCTGGGTGGCACTGTGATGGCCTCGTGCAGTGCCCCCGAGCCGGGCGTCGTGCTTCACCATAGCGGTGGACGTATCACGCTCGGTGAGCCGAACGGTGGCGTTAGCGACCGCGCGACCGATTGGGCAACCGTGCTCACGCAGGCCGGTTTGCCCACGACCGCGAGTGACGACATTCGCCGCGACCTGTGGATCAAGCTGCTGGGCAACGTGTGCTCCAATCCATTGAGCGTGCTCACGCAGACGACGACCGACCGCATGCTCGACGATCCGCAAACTCGTGTCGTCTATGCGGAACTGATGGCGGAGTGCCTCACCATCGGCCGTCGCGCTGGGCTCACGCTCGATATCGACGTGGCCCAACGCATGGCGCAAACGCGTGAGCTCGGTGCGGTCAAGTCGTCGATGCTTCAGGACATAGAGGCTGGCCGTGCGGTGGAACTGGACGCCATTCTCGCCGCGCCGCTCGCGTGCGCCGCCACGCTCGGCGTGGACGCCGGGCTGATGCGAACGGTGCTGGCGCTCGCATCGCTGCGAGCCACACGAGCGGAACGTTGAGTGCTGCACGCGACGACTCGCTAGCGATCAGTCGCGTGCATAGTCGGCCGCATTCGCCACCCAGCCCTTGCCGATGAAGTCGTGGCGGGGCGGGGAGAACACGTCGATCAGCAGGTGACGTCCGTCGCCGACGCCTTCGGTCGTATGGATCAACTGCACCGGCACGGTCATCATCGAAGCCGGGCCCGCTTGAAGATGCTCGTCGTCGCGCCATGCGTTGGCGTCCGGTCCCCATTGCACACGCAGGTGATGAACGAAATGCCCGTCGATGGCGAGCGAGCCCTGCTCGAACTCGGCGTGACTGTGGGGGCTCAGTTGCGAGCGGTCGCGCGCGTCTTGATACTCGACCCAATTAATGCTGAGCGTGTCTGTTTGCAGCATCTTGAGACGCGGCTTGTCGGCGGGCGGCGTGATGTCGTCGATGCCGATCACCTGCAACGAGCCAGCACCGCGCGTGCGGCGATAACCGGCGTCGCTACCGACGATGCGCGCGTCGGGCACCCGGTAGTCTTGGGTGTTGCATGCTGCGTCGGCAGAGAGGTCCGGACGTGACGATGCGATGAGCACGGCACGTGCGCCGTTGGCCAGTCGCACGCTCACGTCGCCGGCGGGCGCCACGCAGATACTGCGACCCGGCACCCGCTGCGCAGTGCCGCCGCCAATCGCGATGTCGGCGCCGTCGTCGGGCAGCAGCACCATCATTTCGCGCGTGCTCGTTGCATGGAACGTGACGTCGTCGCCTTGCAGCCATTGGACGAAGAAATTCTGCCCGCGCGCCACGGTGGCAGGGGACAAGTCGTAGACGGCGGTACGTCGCACACCGTTTTCAGTGGAGGTTGTCATATCGGGATGTCTCAGTATGGGGATCAGTCATTGCGGGGACTTGGGCGGCCCAGCTCGTCGAGCCGGCCGACCGTCGCGTAACGATTGCCGTCAAGTCGCGTGAGCGGTTCGGCGAGTACCGTGTCGAAGCGACCGTCGGGGCCGACGAAACGCTCGTCGAGATGCACGCCGACGATGCGCCCGAATACCACGCGACTGAACGTTTCGCCGGGCGCCGTGGGTTCGATGTCGAGGATTTGAAGCAGCCGGCACTCCATGCTCGCTGGCGATGCCGCGACTCGGGGCGGCTTGACGAATACGCTCGGTGCCTTCTCCAGCCCGGCCAGTTCGAATTCGTCAGTGCCGTACGGCGCATTGAACGAACTCATGTTCATCGGTTCGCGTAGATCCCACGTCACGAGATTCGTCACGAATTCGCCGGTCTCGCGAATGTTCATGACGGTATCTTTCTCATGGCGGTCGGCGGGCGCGTTACACGAGAACATCACCACGGGCGGTGCGGTCGACACGAGATTGAAGTGCGAGAACGGCGCGAGATTGACCTGCCCCTTACTGTTCATCGTGCTGATCCACCCGATGGGCCGGGGCGCAACGATCGCGTTGAACAGCGTGCGTTTGAATCCGGGGGTATTCGCCGGGTCGAGAAACATTGCCATCTCCTTGTATTTCAGGCCGCGCGATTAGCGCAGGCCGCCTTTCGCGAAAACCGCCTTGCCGGTTTCGTACAGCACGGCGTGGCGCTGCGCATCGTTTAGCAGCGCTGTGGCGTCGATCATTCGCTGCACCATATCGAGATAGGTGCCCGACGATGTGCCGATATCCGAGCCCCACATGATCCGGTCGGCGCCGAACAGATCCACTGCGCTGCGCAGCGCCTGATCGGCGGGAATGCCCGTTTCGCGGTAGATGTCGAGATTGATCGACGTGAACTTGAAGTAGATGTTCGGCTCGGCGGCGAGGGGCTCGAAGCGGGCGTCGAAGCCGAAGTTGTCGTCCTCTGCCTCCGGTTCGAGCATATGGTCGAGGACGACGCGCAGATTCGGGAAGCGGCGTGCGAGCGCGATGATCGCCGGCACCGATGGGCCGCCACCCCCCGCCGCCAGTACCTCGATGTCCATCACGATCTGGTATTCGTTGGCGACGGCCCAGGTTTCCAACGCGCGCGGCGAATCCAGCCAGGGCATCGTGCCGTCAGGCTCGCGTCCGCCGAATAAGCGCACACCGGCCAGGCCGTGGTTCTCGACGTAATCGCGCACGACCGACGGCGTGCGCTCGTCTTCCGCATCGAGAATCACGACGGCCGAGAACACATCCGGGTGAGCGTCGGACGAGTCCATGATGTAGCTGTTGTCGTAACGGTAGACCATGCGCTTTTGCACCGCGACGGCTTCGACGACACCGGCCTCGCGCATCCACGGCAGCATGCGCGAGACATCGGGCACCTCGTTAATCGGATGGTCGCCGTGCTTGCCGCCTGGCAGTCCGATCACACCCGGCAGACGGGGCGGCGCGTTCGGCGAGCGCTTCATCGGGTTGCGCGGGTAGCGGGTGACATCGTCCGCAACGAGGTGAGCGTGCGAATCGAAAAGCTTAATGGGTTGGCCGGTGGGACCGGTCGGGTTGGGCTGGGGGGAACGCATGTTATCTCCATTCAGATGCGTGTTTGATGCGGGTCCGGTGCGTGTTGTTTTGCGACGCGAGGCGGACCATGAATCAGAAGGTGTGACGAATGCCGACTGTGAAGCCCGTTTGCGCATTACTCGTCGACGGCGTCGCTCCGGTCAATACCGCCACTGCGCGTTGTCCCGTCGAATCGAAGCCGGCCGCCTTCTCGTAAAGCACCACCGCATAAAGGTCGGTTCGCTTCGACAGCGTATAGTCTGCGCCGATATTCCATTGCTGGTAGCTCGCGCCGCTTTGTCCGTTGAATGAACTGGCGCGAGTGTAGGCGTACGCAAGGCCAAGCATCAACGCGGGCGTCACCTGATACTTCACGTTTGCCTCCGCAGTGTTGAAGCTGATGCTCTGGCCCACTTCGCTGCTGGGTACCGTGGCGCCCGCGACGGGTGTCGCGCCCAGATCGCCGAACTTCGTGTTCGTGAAAATGCCGCCAACGGTGACGGCACCGATGGCATACGAGGTACCCGCACCGATGACCTGCTGGGTGCCCGCAGTGGCATAGCCGCTGAAAATTGGGCTGGTGAAGTTGTTGCCGGTCGTGCTGCTGGTCGCGTTGTTGCCGAATAACGAATAGTTCGGGTTCTTCACGTACAGATAGGCCGCCGCGAATTTGAACGCCCCTTGCGCGTAGTCCACGCCCGTAGACACCATCGAATTGCGTGAGAATTGACCGGCGACGCCACCGACGCTGTAGGTCAGTCCGAATTGCAAGCCGCGATATCGCGGACTCACGTATTTGATCGCATTGTTCGCTCGCTCGGTGCCATCCACGTTATCGAGGCCGGCGGGGTGATATCCCCAGCCCGAACCGCGCGCAGCCCAATCGCTGCCGGCAGAGAACGGGCCGAGGTAGGTGGACAGCGTCAGGTATTGCCGACCGAGCGTGACAGTACCGAATGGCGAGCTGATGCCGACGTATGCCTGCCGACCAAACATCAGCCCGGCTTGCAACACGCCAGTCGTTGTCGTGAACCCATTTTCCAACGTGAAAATGGCGCGATAGCCATCGCCGAGATCCTCGCTGCCTGCAAAGCCGATACGCGATGCGCTGCCGTTACCGCCGGTAACCGCAGACTGCGACGCACCGCCCGCGTTGCTGTTGTACCGATAACCGGCATCGACGATGCCGTAGAGCGTCACATTGCTTTGCGCATGCGCGCCTAACGTGACGCCGCATGCCGCGGCCGTCAGTACCCATTTCAGTTTCACGGTGTCTCCTCCGAGAGATAGCGCCCTGCTTTTGCGCAGGCTGTGTGTGCCGATGTCGGGCAACTCTGCGGTCGGCCTGACAGGCTGGCGCCTATGTTTCCACGCAGCGCATAGCGAGCCAAGCGCGTTGCGAAGACATTCCGCAGCGCGAAAACCGGGGGCCTTGCCAGCGCATGGTTTTGCGAAATAAACCGACAGATTCCGACCTGCGGAATCTCCCGTATTCCTGCTGGTGGGGGGCTGAGGCGCGACGTAGTATTGGCCGCCATGGGCCGAGCGGATTCGCGTACGGCCTGGCCGACAAACACAAAAAGGAGCCGGTGCTTCCGATGGCTGCCCGCAACTCCGCTGGAGGAGACATGGAGATTTCAATGACCGCTACGGCCAGACCGATGGCCGAGCACGATGAGCAACTGATCCGGCGCGTGTGGTGGCGGATCATGCCGCTGATCATGGTGACCTATCTGGTATCGGTCATCGACAAGATGAACGTCAGCTTTGCGAAGTTGCAGATGGTTCATCAGATCGGCCTGAGCGAGACGGCTTACGGTCTGGCGTCGTCGCTGTTTTTCATCGGCTACCTCGCCTTCGAGATCCCGAGCGCGCTTGGCGTGCATCGCTTCGGCGCGCCGAAGTGGATTTTTCGCATCATGCTCAGTTGGGGCATCGCGACCGTGCTGCTTGCCTACACCTCGTCAGGCTCGATGTTTGCGGCGTTGCGGTTTCTGGTGGGGGCTGCCGAGGCCGGGCTTTATCCGGGCGTCGTCTATTACCTGACGGTGTGGCTGCCCCGCCGTTATCAGGTGCGCGCCGTGGCGCTGCTCACACTTGGCAGTGCCCTGGGCAACATGCTGGGCTCGGCGTTCGGCGGGGCACTGCTCTCGCTCGACGGCACCTTCGGACACGCCGGCTGGCAGTGGGTATTCACGGTGACGGGGGCACTCGCCCTCATCCTCGCGCCGGTTGTCCTGCTCTATTTGCCGCGAAACATCGAGACCGCGCCGTTTCTGGACTTGAGCGAGCGCACACGTCTCGCGCAGATGGTTCACGACGAAGCGCCGTCGACCAACCACGAAGGGACTGTTTGGACAGTGCTGCGCGACCGTGTCGTGATGGCGTTCGCTTTCGGTTACACGCTAATGCTGACGTCGCTATACGGGATCATTTACTGGCTACCGACGGTGATCAAGGGCTTCGGCGTGTCTAACTCGTACAACGGCGTGCTCACGATGCTGCCGTGGGCACTGACTTCGCTGCTCCTGTTGAGCGTGCCTCGTCTGCTCAAGCGCGACAGTCACGTGCGCCTTGCCGCGGCCACGATCGGCTCGATCGGCTGCGTCGCGTTCATCGTGAGCCTGCTGGTAAGCGACCCCACACACCGGTATATCGCGCTTGTCGTCGGCACACCCTGCACGTCGTTGCTGCTGCCGTGCTTCTGGTCGCTGCCGTCGAAATATTTCAGCGGGCGACGCGCGGCCGCCAGCCTCGCGGCGATTAGCAGTATCGGCAACTTCGGCGGTTTCCTTGCGCAGAACGCCATGCCGTGGATCGGCAAGACGCTCGGTCAGGCCGCGTACGCCATGCTGCTGCCGGCGCTGTGTCTGTTGCTCGTTGCCGGTATTGCCTTGTCGATGGAGATATTGAGTCGTCGGACGTCGGCCGCCTCATCGGCGCGCTGACTCGATCGCCTGTCTCCCGCTTTCACGGAATCACGGAATTACGGACCTATCCCCATGCACGACACCACGCATCAGATTGGCACTTTCGTCAAAACCGGCGCCCCGCAGATCGTCGAGATTCTCGGCGGCGCGGGCCTTCATTTCGCAGTCGTCGACGCCGAGCACGCGCCGTTCGATCGCAACACGCTCGACATCATGGTGATCGCGGCGCGCTCGGTCGGCTTGCCGCTGTTCGTGAGAATTCCCGACATGCAGGCGGCGACGATTCAGTCCGCGCTCGACCTGGGCGTGTCGGGACTGCTCGTGCCTCACGTCGATTCGGCAGAAGACGCCCGCCGAGTCGTCGCCCGTACTCGTTTTCTCGGGGGCGAGCGTGGCTATTCCAGCTCGCCACGCTTTGCGGGCTACGGCGCGCTGGGCATGAAGCGCGCCGTCGATGCGGGCAACGGCACGACCATCATCTGCCAGATCGAGAGCCGTGCCGGTTGCGACGCCGCGCGTGAAATTGCCGCCGTCGACGGCGTAGCGGGCCTTTTCGTCGGGCGTGCCGATCTTGCGTTGTCGTTCGATCTGACCGATGCAAAGGCGCCTGAGGTCATGCGCGCGACAGTCGATGTGCTGGCCGTCGCAAAGCACGCTGGCAAGATTGCCGGTGTTGCCGTGGGCGACGTCGGCGAATGCGGGGAGTTTGCGCAAATGGGCGCAACGTGGTTTGTGATCGGCTCCGATCAGTCGTTGTTGCGCAAGGGTGCGCTGGCGTTGATGTCCTGATGAGACAAGACGCGGCGGTGGGCGGCCAAAACTGCGATAATTCGCACGTTTCCACTGGGCATCGGTCGCGCCATGACGGCGCGGGCATCCTGCTCAGGACCACCGATCAGAGCGACTCAATGGCGGAACGCGATTCGTCGATCCGCGCGGTCGAGCGGGCCATTGTCCTGCTGCGCGCACTTAATCAGATGCCCATATCGACACTCGACGGCTTGCATCAGTCGACTTCGCTGCCCAAGCCGACGCTGGTGCGCCTGCTGCGCACGTTCGAAGAGCTGGGACTCGTCGCGCGAGGCGCGAGGCCGGGGGAATACCGTCTGATCGACGGGGTTAATTCGCTGAATTCGGGATATCACCATGTACCGCGTGTGGTGCAGGTCGCCGGGCCGCTCGTGCGTGAGTTGACCGAGGAGATCAAGTGGCCGATTGCTGTCGGCATGCTCGATGTCGATGCGCTCGTGGTCCGGTACAGCACGATTCCCTATTCGCCGCTCTCGTTGCTGCATTCTTCGATCAATATGCGTCTGAGCCTTGTGTCCCGGGCATTGGGCCGCGCGTACCTCGCGTTCTGCTCGCCCGAGGAGCAGGAGATGTTGCTCGAGGTCGTTCGTCAGAGTCACCATCCCGAAGACCGTCTTGCGCAGGATCAGAAGGCGGTGCAGGTCATGCTTGCCGAGACGCGGCAGCGCGGCTATGCGCTGCGCGATACTTCCGTGCGGCCGGTGTCTGGCACGCTTGCAGTGCCCGTGATGGTGAACGGCTTCGTGATCGCGTCCATCGGTTTGACTTGGTTCTCGTCTGCCCTGACGGTCGAGAAGGTGGTCGATCGTTACTACGGCCGCCTGGCCGAAGTGTCCCGGCAGATCGCGGCGCAACTCTAGCCCCGACCGTCTCGTCTCGTCTTGTCTTGTCGCACGGGGGCGTAGTGACAACACGTCCGGCGTCTGGCCGCGTGCACTTCTCCCACGGCGTTTCAGCAGCCCGAACAGGGCGCCAATCCGTTTGCGCAAATCGTCAAATTCGACGTCATCCGCCCGTACTTTCCGCCACTCGAAATCTCCGTGAACCGCGCTTGGCGGGGGATATATGGCGAGCTACGATTTTTTGAAGGCATTGCGTTCCGTGGTTGCGGAGATTCGCGCTGCTGTTGGTCAACAGACAACAAGACAACAAACGGATTCAGGAGGCAGCATGGCAACCCGGCAAGGGAATCAGTGGAAGGCGGTCACGGCATCGACGATCGGTAATGCACTGGAGTGGTACGACTTTCTTATCTACGGCTATCTGGCCGTCATTATCGCGAAGCAGTTCTTTCCGGCGGACGACCCTTTCGTCTCGATGCTGCTCACCACGGCAACGTTTGGCGTCGGCTTTATCGTCCGCCCGATTGCCGGGGTGGTGTTGGGTGTCTATGCAGACCGCGTGGGAAGACGTGCCGCGCTGTCGACCTGCATTCTGCTCATGCTGGTGTCGACAGCAATGCTGGCCTTTTCGCCGACATACGGTCAGGTCGGCGTGCTCGCACCGGTGATCGTGGTGTTTTCGCGGATTTTGCAGGGCATCTCCGTTGGCGGCGAATTCGGTAGCGCGACATCGCTGCTGGTCGAATATGCGCCGCCGCATCGTCGTGGCCTGTACGGAAGCTGGCAAGCGGTCGCACAGTCTGTCGGCGTATTGCTGGCGACGATGATGGGGGCATTGCTCACGAGTGTATTCACCGAGGACGCGTTGTCGTCGTGGGCTTGGCGCCTGCCATTTATCTTCGGGCTGTGCATCGGTCCGGTCGGCTTCTACATCCGTCGCAACGTTGAGGAGCCTGCCGAGTTCGTCAAAAGCAAGCCGGACCAGAAGCTCTCGTTCTCCGATATCTTCAACCAATATCCCGCCGAGCTGTTCGTGGCGTTTGCGCTGAGCGCGGTCGCGAACATCATGGTTTATGTGTTGATCGCCTACATTCCGATCTACGCGGTTCAATCGTTGCACATGCCGCTCAATGCGCCGTTCATCGTCCTGACCGTCACGCTGTTGGTGCGCATGACGCTGGTGCCTTTCTTCGGTCATCTCTCGGACAAAATCGGTCGAAAGAAGGTGATCGGCGTCGGGCTGGTGCTGTTCACGCTATCGGTCTATCCCGCGTTCTATTGGCTGACGTCGCACCCCACGTTCCAGACGTTGCTTTGCATCGAGTTGGTGTTCGCGTTGTTGATGGCTGTCGTTTTTGGCCCGCACTCGACCGCCATCGCAGAGATTTTCCCCCCGCACATTCGCTCGACTGCCTTGTCGTTGACGTATAACCTGGCCGCGTCGTTGCTCGGCGGCTTTACGCCGTTCGTGCTGACTTGGCTGGTGGGCGCGACCGGAAACAAACTGATGCCGGCGCACTATCTGATGGTGTTCCTGGTGCTTGGCCTGTTCTCGATGCTGTTTTATCGGGAGCCGCCGCTGGTCAGACAGAACGCTCGCGAAACCGTTACCACCGCGGGGCCGAAGGCTCGCGCCAGTGCCTGATAACCGAAAGAGTCAGTAATGATGACGAATGCAGTGACCCTCGACGGGCAAACGCTCACCACACGGAAGTTGGTTTCGATTGCGCGCTTCGACGCGCCCGTGGCACTCACGCCAGAGGCGTGCGAGCGCATTCAGGCGGCTCGCGAAGTCGTTGAACGGGCGGTTGCGCGCGGCGACCGCGTCTACGGCGTGACAACCAGCGTCGGCGCGAAAACCGGAGTGCCCATTGCGAGCGAGCAGATCGGCGAATTCAACCGTCGTCTGCTCCTGACCCATAACTTCGGGCATGGGCCAGTGGCGCCGGACGAAGTGGTGCGCGCGATGATGGTGATTCTCCTGAACTCGATGGCCACGGGCCGGCTAGGCGTACGCCCGCTTTTAGCCGAGATACTGGTCGACGCGCTCAACAGCCACAAGCGCTTCACGGTGCATGCATGGGGATCGATCGGGCAAAGCGATATGTCGCCTGTCGCCGATCTGGCGCTACAGCTTTATGCGGACGTGACACTGGTGTCTGGCGAAGCCCTGGCATTGCTCAATTCCAGCGCGCTCTCGCTCGGCATGGGGGCGATGGCGATCGACGATCTCGGGCGTCTGCTCGGTTCGTGGACGCTGGCTGCCGGGTTGAGCATGGAAGGATTTGCCGCCAATCCGTCGATCCTTTCGCCTGCGGCGGTGAGCTCGCGACCGTTCGACGGATTGCGCTCGGTGGCCGAATCGCTTCGCGCCGACCTTGAGGGTAGCTATCTCTTTCAGAAGCAGGGCCCCCGGCACTTGCAAGATCCGCTCAGTTTTCGTTCGATCCCCATCCTGTTCGGCAATGCGCTGGACAGCTTCGCGTTCGTCGAGCGTCAGGTCGGCATCGAACTGAACGCCAGCCAGAACAACCCGATTGTCTCCATTGAGGACGACGCGCTGTTCTCGGTGGCCAACTTCGACATGCTGTCGCTGTCGATGGCGCTGGACACCGCGCGCCTCGCACTCTCGCCAGTCGTCACCAGTTGCACGGAGCGGGTCGCCAAGCTCACCGACTCGTTTTGGTCGGGTTTGCCGGTCGGGCTGATCGAGGAAGACAGCGTCGGGTTACCCGGTTTCAATGGTCTCGCGCAATTCCATAAGTCCATCGCTTCCGAGGCAAGATTGCTGGCCGCGCCAGTCGTCGGTGAGCTCTCCAGCTCTAGTCATTCGAACGGCAATCTCGATCGGGCCAGTATGTCGACGATCGCGGCGCGTCGCGTGCGCGACACGGTCGAGGTCTGCAAATCGCTGCTCGGCATTGAACTGATCGTGGCGGCGCAGGCAGTGGAAATGCGGGGTGCAACGCCGCTTGGCGTGACCACGGCCAAGGTGCTCGACGTGGTCCGCAGCGTTGTGCCTTACGTGCAAAGCAAGGACCGCGTGCCTCATCCTGCGCCGTTGCTGGCGGCACTCGAAGATAGCGGATACGTGTTGAGGTCGCTCGTCGGAGCAGGGAGTTAGCAATGGATAACGGCAGGCGAGAGCAGTGGGACGTGGCATCGGGAGCGAATGTGGGCGCCGAGACGGGCCTCGATCTTCAGCGACTGATTCGGCTGCGGCGCGATCTTCATGCGCATCCGGAGCTGAAGTTCGAGGAGCATCGTACGTCGCGCAAGGTCGTTGCGTTTCTGGAGGCATTGGGGCTGCCCGTCCGGGTCGGTCTTGCACAAACGGGCGTCGTGGCAACCGTATTTGGTCAAGGGCGGGGGCCTGCCAATCCGGGACGGGCTATCGGCTTGCGCGCCGACATGGATGCGTTGCTGATCCACGAACTGAACGCCTTTGATCATGCGAGTACCTGCGAAGGCAAGATGCACGCATGCGGTCACGACGGGCACACCGCCATGCTGCTCGGCGCTGCCGAATTGCTGGCTCGGCACCGCGAGTTCGACGGCACCGTGCACCTTATCTTCCAGCCGGGCGAGGAGGGCGGCGCAGGGGCACAGAAGATGATCGACGAGGGCCTCTTTCGTGAGTTTCCGTGTGACGCCGTCTTCGCGCTGCACAACTGGCCGAAGCTACCGGCTGGCGAAATGGCCGTTCGGGCCGGTCCGATCATGGCCGCGTCGCGGCGGTTCGAGATTCGGATTGCCGGGCGTGGCGGTCATGCCGCGCAACCGCATCTGACGATCGACCCGATCCCGGTCGCCTGTGCGCTCGTAGGGCAACTTCAGACGTTGGTTTCCCGACGCATCGATCCGCTCGATTCGGCGGTATTGTCCGTGACTCGGATCGACGGTGGCACCAACTTCAACGTCATTCCCGAGTCGGCCGTCATTTACGGCACTTGCCGTGCGTTGGGCACCCAGGTGGCCGATGAAGTGTGCCGGGGTCTCGAGCGCATGGCACAGCACGTGGCCGCGGCGCATGAAACCACTGCGGAGGTCATCTACCATCCCGGATACCCGGCGACGGAGAACGACCCCGAGGCGGCGGCTTTCATGGGAAGCGTGATGCGCGAGATGGTTGGCGAGAACAAAGCGCATTCGAATCGACCGCCTTCCATGGGGGCAGAGGACTTCAGCTTCATGTTGCAGGCGGTGCCTGGCGCCTATGGCTGGATCGGCAACGGGCCTGCGCACGGTGACGGTGTGCCGCTCCATAACGCGAATTACGACTTCAATGACAACAACCTCTCGGTGGGTGCCAGATTCTGGTCGTTGCTCGTCCGGCGTTGGTTTGCCAGCGCACCTGCGGTTACCAGTTCGTCTCCCGCTCCGGCGTCGCTGTGATCTTATGGATAGAGAGGTCGGCGCCATAGTATTCCTGCTCGTCGTCGAGTCGTAGCCCCACGGTGCGTTTCAGCACGCCGTAGACGATATAGCCGCCAGCGAACGCAATCGCCACGCCGAACACGGTGCCGACGATCTGCGCGATAAAGCTCACACCGCCCAAGCCGCCGAGCGCGGTTTGGCCGAAGATGCCCGCGGCAAGCCCGCCCCAAATACCGCAGACGCCGTGCAACGGCCACACGCCAAGCACGTCGTCGATGCGCAGACGGTTCTGCGTCACGGTGAACAACCACACGAACAACCCGCCAGCGATGGCACCGACCACCAACGCGCCCAGCGGATGCATCACGTCCGAGCCAGCGCAAACCGCGACGAGACCCGCGAGCGGGCCGTTATGGATGAAGCCCGGATCGTCCTTGCCAACCCACATCGCCACCAGCGTCCCGCCGACCATCGCCATCAGCGAATTGACTGCGACCAGCCCCGAAATGCCCCCGACGCGCTGCGCGCTCATCACGTTGAAGCCGAACCAACCGACGATCAGAATCCACGCGCCCAACGCCAAAAACGGAATCGACGACGGTGGATGTGCCGCGACCTGGCCCTGTCCGTTGTAACGCCCGCGGCGCGCGCCGAGATGCAACACGGCCGCCAATCCAATCCAGCCGCCCACCGCATGCACGACCACCGACCCCGCGAAGTCATGAAACGGCGCGCCGAGCGTGCGCGTCAGCCAGTCCTGAATGCCGAGGTGACCGTTCCACGCGATGCCCTCGAAGAACGGGTAGATCAACCCCACGAGGAAGAACGTCGCGACCGATTGCGGATGAAACTTCGCCCGCTCCGCAATCCCGCCGGACACGATCGCCGGAATGGCCGCCGCAAACGTCAGCAGGAAGAAGAACTTAATCAGCGCATAACCGTTGTGCTCGGACAGCACCGTGGCGCTCGACCAGAAGTCCACGCCATACGCGAGCGGATAGCCAATGAAGAAGTAGGCCAGCCCCGAGACGGCGAAGTCGGTCAGGATCTTGACCAGCGCGTTGACCTGATTCTTTTTGCGAACCGTGCCGAGCTCGAGAAAGGCAAAGCCAGCGTGCATGGCAAGCACCAGGATCGCGCCGAGCAGCAGGAACAGCACGTCGCCGGGTGTATTGGTATTGGGCATGAATGTGCTCTTTTGGTGCAAACGGGAAGAAGAAAGAAGATGAGCAAGACCGATGCCAGAAAATTCAGGTGACTGATTTATATGAATGTTTTGCTAGATGGAAATGCTTAAGGGGGCAATGGCGGCACGTTCGTGGTGCGGCGAGCGGCATCGTGACCGAGGCCGGTGCACGGGCAGGCGTGGGACGTATCGATAAAATTCTGTAAGCCGCTCGTGATGGCACGCGCAATACATCGCCACATGGGGCGGTATAGAATCGGGCGTTCTCGCGGCGGCGCGTATCCCGTTATTTGGATGCCGCGCCGCTTGCGCTGCAACCGCGTGACCACATCAAAACATCCAGTCACACACGAGCTAACCACTGAGGAAACCCCATGATCTTTGAAATCGCCCAGATCCAAGTCAAACCCGGCACGGAAGCGGCATTCGAGCAAGGCGTCGCCAAAGCCGCACCGTTGTTCCAGGGTTCGAAAGGCTGCCACGGCATGCGCCTGCTCAAGCAGATCGAGAACCCGACGCACTACAGCCTCGTCGTCACTTGGGAAACGCTGGAGAACCACACCGTCGACTTCCGCAATTCGGAAGCCTTCACGCAATGGCGCGCTCTGGTGAGCGACTGCTTCGCCGCACCGCCGAACGTGAGCCACGTGACTGAAGCGCTGATCGGCTTCTAAGCAGGCAGTCGGCAGGATCCAGGGCGGTGTCCGGTAGCGTTACCGGCACCGCCCAAGTCTTTTCATGAGATGAGATAGCAGGGTTGAACCGAGGGTTAACGCGATGTAACCTCTCAAAAGTTTTCATATAACATGCAAACCAGAAAAGCATGAGAAGACGCGAGAGGATGACAACCAAGCCCAAAACCCTGACCGAACAGGTCGCGCAGCAACTGCACGAAGCGATCCGGCAGGGGACCTATCCCGTCGGCACCAAATTGCCGACCGGCAAGCAGCTCTCCGAAACCTATGGCGTGAGTCAGGCGGTGATTCGTGAAGTCACCGAGCGTTTGCGTGCGCAGGGGCTGATCGACAGTCGTCAGGGCGCGGGCGTGACCGTGCGGGCACGTACGCCGTCGAGCGGCTTTCAGGTGCCGGTCGGGCAGGACGCCGCCGACCTTGCGAGCGTGTATGAACTGCGTCTCGACCTGGAAAGCACGGCGGCGGCGCTGGCAGCCGTGCGCCACACCGACGAAGACATCCGCCGCCTGGGCGAGATTCTCGAAAAGCTCGAAACCAATCTCTATCACGCGGAAAACGGCGTCGAGTACGACACGGCGTTCCATGCCGCCATCGCGCGCGCCACGCACAACCGCTACTACGCCGATTTATTGCAATACCTGAATCTTCAAATCCGCCAAGTGGTGCAAGCCGCGCGCACGAACACGTTGCGCCATGAAGGGCTCGCCGCACAGGTGCATCAGGAACACGTGGCCGTGTTCAACGCGATCAAGGCCCGCGATCCGCTGCTCGCGCGCGCGGCGTCGCTCTCGCACTTGCTGCGCGCCTCGGCCCGGCTAGGCCTGACGCTCCCAGGGCGCGACATCATTACAGGCGCCATTGCGCCGACGCACGCAACGTAACGCGCTGCGTCTGCCGCTCGACCCGTCGCTATCGAATCGCTCCCCCAACTTCTCGCCTAACCCCCGACGCGTGATCCCATGACCATCACTGCTTTCGCTCAACGACTCATCGACGCTATCGGTGCCGACAGCGTGCTCACCTCCGCTGACGACATCGCCCCTTGGCTCGCCGACTGGCGCGGCATGTACCGTGGCAACGCACAGGCGGTGGTGCGTCCGCGCTCGGCAGAGGACGTCGCGAAAGTGCTCGCGCTGTGCCAGCAGACGGCCACGCCGGTCGTGCCGCGCGGCGGCAACACGGGCTTGTGCGGCGGTGCGACGCCCGATGGCGCGGCCCAAAACGTGGTGCTGAGCCTCGATCGCATGAACGCTGTGCGCAGCCTCGACACCATCGCCAACACGATGGTGGCCGAAGCCGGTTGCATCTTGCAGGACTTGCAGCGCACCGCCAGCGATGTGAACCGTCTGTTCCCGCTGAGTTTGGCAGCCGAAGGCTCGTGCCAGCTCGGCGGCAATCTTGCGACGAATGCCGGTGGTGTGAATGTGGTGCGCTACGGCATGACCCGTGAGCTTGTGCTTGGCATTGAAGCCGTGCTGCCCAATGGCGAGATCCTGCACGGCTTGCGCACCTTGCGAAAGGACAACACGGGGTACGACCTCAAACAACTCCTGATCGGCTCGGAAGGCACGCTCGGCATCATCACCGCCGCTGCGTTGCGACTGTTCGCGCCGACGCCGGTGCGTCAGGTGGTGATCGCTGCCGTCACGTCGCCGCGTCAGGCGCTTGAACTGTATGAGCTGCTGTTCACCGAGTGCGGCTCGCGCATGCAGGCGTTCGAGTTCTTCACCGGTGAATGCGTCGACCTCGTCATGGCCCACGTGCCCGGCGTGCGCGCGCCGTTCGGTGAGCGTCATCCGGGTTATGTGCTGGTGGAACTGGCCGACACGGCCGACGAACAAGCACTCGCCGCGCTGCTCGAGCGCGTGATCGAAACCGCCATCGAGCGCGATCTTTGCGCCGACGCGGTGGTGTCCTCCACGCTCGGTCAGGTCGAGGAAATGTGGAAACTGCGCGAAGAGATTTCCGAAGCACAACGCGCCGACGGTCCACATCTGAAGCACGACGTGTCGCTGCCTATCGAGGCCATCCCTGAATTCATGGTCAGTGCCGAAGCCCGCGTACGCTGTGTGTGCCCGCAAGTGCGGCCGTTCATCTTCGGTCACTTCGGCGACGGCAATCTCCACTACAACCTCTCGCGTCCAGCGGGCGAAGCCGCCGATTTCATGGCGAAGCACGGCGAAGCGATTTCCGCCGAAGTGCTCGACGAAGTGGCGCGCTACGGCGGCAGCATCAGCGCCGAGCACGGCATCGGTCAACTCAAGCGCGATTACTTCGCGAAGTACAAATCGCCGCTCGAACTGCGCCTGATGCGTGAGATCAAGGCGGTGTTCGACCCCGCCGGGATCATGAATCCGGGCAAGTTGTTGAAGGTGCAGTAAGCATCGCTTTATGGACATCGGCGATGCCGGTGTCCACCACGATTACCTGCGGCATTCGTCCGCGTTTTTTCCGGCGTGAGCCCGACGTCCTGCCTGACGCCTCGCGCCTATTGAGGAGTCGCCATGTCTGTAACTTCCGCTGCCGGGGCACCGCTGTGCCTTGGCCCGCTGCCGGAAATCGATCCGCCGACGTTTGACGTGCCGTTCGGCGCTGTCGATACGCATGCTCACGTGGTGGCGGCGAGCGATGCGTATCCGATGGTGCCCGAGCGCAGCTATACGCCGCCGCCCGCGCCCGAAGACAAATACCTCGCGATGCTCGACGCCACCGGGATGACTTATGGCGTGTTGGTGCAGATCAGTGTCTACGGCACCGACAACCGTTACATGCTCGAGACGCTCAAGCGCAACCCGGACCGCCTGCGCGGTATCGCCGTGGTGTCGCCCGACGTGACCGACGCCGAACTCGAAGCGATGCACGCGGCAGGCGTTCGTGGTCTGCGCATCAACGTGCTGTTCGGCGGCGGTATCGGTTTCACGGCGATGGAAACGCTCGCGCATCGCATCAAGGATCTGGGCTGGCACATGCAGTTCCTGATGGATGTGAAGACGCTGCCCGAACTGATGCCGCGCATGACGAAGCTGCCCGTGCCGGGCATCGTCGATCACATGGGGCATACCCCGGTCGCGCAAGGTCTCGATTCGCCGGGCTTCACGGCACTGCGCTCGCTCGTGCGCGATCACGGCTATTGGGTCAAGTTGTCCGGGGCATATCGCATTAGTGAGCGGTTCCCGACGTTCGACGACGTGACGCCGTTCGCACAAACGCTCATCGAAGATGCGCCCGATCGCATGGTCTGGGGCAGCGACTGGCCGCACGTGTCGCTCACGCGCATGCCGAATACCGGCGCGTTGCGCAACTTGCTGCCGCGATGGGCGCCCGATGCCGACACGCGCCGCCGCATTCTCGTCGACAACCCGGCGCGCCTGTACGGCTTTCCGGCAAAGGACTGAAGTCACTACGTTGTAATTACCGGGCGTATTGCGCGCCCTTGCATCACCTAGAAGGAATGGGGAGACAGAGATGGATTGGTATCGTCAGATGAATAAGACCGAGCGGCGCACGTTTATCGCCGCGTTCGGCGGTTGGGCGCTCGACGCGCTCGACTTCATGGTGTTCACGTTCGTCATCACGACGTTGATTACCGTGTTCAACATCGACAAGGGGCAAGCCGGCATGCTGGCCACCGTGACGCTGTTGTTCTCGGCGATTGGCGGCTGGCTGGCGGGGGTGCTCGCCGACCGCTTCGGCCGAGTGCGCATTTTGCAGGCCACGATTCTGTGGTTCTCGGTGTGCACGGTGCTGATCGGTTTCGCACAAAACTTCGAGCAGATTTTCGTGCTGCGCGCGCTGCAAGGGCTGGGCTTCGGCGGCGAGTGGGCCGTCGGCTCGGTGCTCATGGGCGAGATTGTGCGCACGGAATATCGTGGCCGCGCGGTGGGGACGGTGCAAAGCGGCTGGGCCATCGGCTGGGCCGTGGCGGCGCTGTGCTACACGGCGTCGTTCTCGCTGCTGCCGGAAGACTACGCGTGGCGCGCGCTGTTCTGGATCGGTGTGATTCCGGCGCTGTTCGTGTTGTTCATCCGCAAGAACGTGCCTGAACCGGAACTGTTCGAACGCACGCGCAAGCAGGAAGCGGCCTCGGCCAAACGCACGTCGGCATGGGCCATCTTCTCGCCTGCGCTGATTAAGACCACGCTGCTCTCCGCGCTGCTGTGCACGGGCGTGCAAGGGGGGTACTACGCGGTGACGACGTGGCTGCCGACGTTCCTGAAGACCGAGCGTCATCTGTCGGTCATCGGCACGGGCGGATACTTGCTGGTGATTATTCTGGGGTCGTTCATCGGCTACCTGACCGGCGCGTACCTGACCGACCGGCTCGGGCGCCGTGCAAACCTGCTGATCTTCGCGGTACTCTCTGGGGCCAGCATCTATGCTTATACGCAGTTCCAGCTGAGCAACGATCAGATGCTGATTCTCGGTTTCCCGCTGGGCTTCGCCGCTTCGGGTATTTTCAGCGGCATGGGCGCTTATCTGACGGAATTGTTTCCGTCGGCCGTGCGTGCCAACGGGCAGGGCTTTGCGTATAACTTCGGGCGCGGCATCGGTGCGCTGTTCCCGAGTCTGGTCGGCTATCTGGCCAAGACGAGCGGTCTGGGCACGGCGATCGGCATGTTTGCCGGCGGTGCTTATTTCGTAGTGTTGGTCACCGCCTTCTTGTTGCCCGAGACGAAAGGGCGCGAGATCGAGTAAGTTCGTATTCTTCGCGGGCGGCACGGGCTGCGTGAGCAGCGTGCCGCCCGGTTTTTCTGATTCAAGGGAGTTCGCATGAAGATCCTGGTACCGGTCAAACGGGTAGTGGATTACAACGTAAAGGTTCGCGTGAAGAGCGACGGCAGTGGCG
>NZ_JBNCRZ010000009.1:0-58828 GCF_049918595.1 Pandoraea pneumonica | reverse complement strand
GTGTGGGTGCGCCGCGCGCGGGGGGTCGGGGGCGGGGGGGCGACGTGGGGGGGGGGGGTCCCGCGCCGGGGGCCCGCCCCCCGTTTCCCAACGCGATTAACGGGGAGCGACGAAAACGGGGGCCGGCCCGGCGGCCGACCACCGAGCTATGAGATTAATCAACGCACTGCCCGCCAATCCGCGTTATGCGCAGCCAGCCAGTTCTCAGCTAGCGCCGGATCCCCATGATTGTTCGGATGAAACCCCGTCGACATGTACTTCAGCATCGGCCCGGTGCAACGCCAAACCACGCCATCGCGCCCGAAGAACATCGTCGTGAACCCCCACCACGTACTCGGCTTGAACAACGAACCGTCACGCCACAAGTTGCTGATCGTCTGCGCGTGACTCTCGAGCGCAAACATCATCAACACATACACATACGTGAGAACGCGCATCCGCTCGCTACCACCCAAGGCGCGATACAGATCGAACGCTACCGCCTTGTGCTCAGTCTCTTCCGCCGCATGCCAACGCCACATCAAGCGCATCTTTGGTTCTGCCTTCGCCAGCCAGCGGTCATAACGCAATGCTCCGTCGCCAAACACCGCCGTGCAGTGCTCATACGCCGCCGTTACCGCCAGCATGTACATCGGCGACAGCTTGCGGCGCCGCGCAAATTGGATCCGGCGCGTCGCCCAGTTTTCCCAATGATTCACCAAACCTTGCTTGGTCAACTGCGCGTTGTACTGCCCATGCAAGTGGCGATGCGTCGCCTCTTGCCCAATGAACTGCGCAATGTCGGCGCGCAACTTGTCGTAGCGCGCATCCTCGGGCAGACGATCCATCGTGTCACGAACGGAGTCGATAAACGATTGCTCCCCGACCGGGAAACTCATCGACAGCGCGTTGTAATACATCGTCCGGTACGCATCCCCGCTGTGCCAGTAGCGGTCGAAGCCGCTCGCCAGATCGACGGTCAGCTTGCGGACGGTCAGGGCGGAAGTGTCAGTGGTCATGGCGCTTGCCTCTCAAATTGGGTTGCTGGAATCGCTGCCGCCGGTTTTTTGTGACACCCGCGAGTCGTTGCTTGAATTCCGTAGCGAATGTGAGCATTATTCATTTCTCGCGCGCTTTGCCGCAACTCGCTTCCCACTCAGGTTTTTCGACATGTCCACACCGAAATCGCCCGCACCGCTGGGTGCCCCGTCCACTATGCGAAAGCGGCCGATGCAAGCTCGCGCGCAACACACCGTGGAGACCATTTTCGAAGCGACTGCTCAGGTTCTCGATGAGGAAGGCGAAGGCGCCCTGACCACCAATCGCATCGCCAAAAAGGCCGGATTCTCGATTGGCACCCTGTATCAGTACTTCCCGACCAAGGAAGCCATCCTGCTCGCGATGATCGCCCGCGAACGCCGTCGCGTGATGGACGAGCTCAACGAGCGGCTCGCCCGGGCAGCGGAGGAGGGGGCCGACCCCGAACGTGTGATTCGCGAGCGGCTGCGCGTATTGATCGAAGCCTTCGGCTCCGGCGGACGCGTGAAGCGCTCGCTCATCAAGATGGCCTGGCAACTCGACCACCACGAAAACATCATGCAAGCCCTGCGCGAAGCGTCGGAACACATCGCTATCGCCATGGCCCGGCGCGATGCACCCGGCATGCGCCCACCCACCGCCGCGACGGTGTTCGTGCTGACCCGCGCGGTGATGGGGACGCTGCGCTCGGCAGCCCTCGAAGACTCGCCATTGCTTGGCACTCCGGAATTCGAAGACGAGCTTTACCGGTTATGCTGGGGCGTTTTGCGCGCAGACGTATGAAGGTGGTTTGACCGTGATTTGAAGGTGGTTTGCGCATCGCTTAGCTGTCCTCCCCCCGTCGCACAAAGGAAACGCATTCCATGGGCGAAATCGTTAAGGCGGTAAGCATTCTGGCCGGCGGCGTCGGCATCTTTCTGATCGGCATGTCGATGATGTCCGACGGCCTGAAACTCGCCGCGGGACCGGCCCTCGAACGCATCCTCGCAGGTGCCACACGTACGCGATGGCAAGCCTTCGCTTCAGGTGTGCTTGTCACCGCGATCACGCAGTCGTCGTCGGTCGTGACCATCGCGACCATCGGCTTCGTCAACGCCGGTCTGCTCAAACTCGGCGGCGCCCTCTGGCTGATGTTCGGCTCGAACCTCGGCTCGACGATGATGGGCTGGATCGTCGCCGTCATCGGGCTGAAATTCAATATCGACGCGTTTGCGCTGCCGATGATCGCCGTCGGCGTAGCACTGCGCCTGACCGGCTCCGGCTCGCGGCGTGGCGCCATCGGCGGCGCGCTCGCGGGCTTCGGCCTGCTCTTTTTCGGTATCTCGCTGCTGCAATCGGCATTTATCGATATGGCCGGGGCGATTCGCATGCCGGACGGCGAAGGGCCGCTCGATGTGCTGCTGCAAGTGGTCGTCGGCTTCGTGCTGACGTGCATCGTGCAATCGTCTGCCGCCGCCATGGCGATCACGCTGACCGCCGCGCAAAACGGCATGCTGAGCGCGCAGGGCGCGGCCGCTGTGGTGATCGGTGCGAACGTCGGCACGACGGTCACGGCCGTCATCGCGGGCATTGGCGCGACGCCCAACGCACGGCGGGCAGCCATGGCGCACGTGGCATTCAACGTCGTCGCGGCGTTGGTGGCGTTGCTTCTGCTGCCATGGATGATCGGTGCGATTACCGCCGGTATGCGCTGGCTCGGTTACGCCGACGATCCCGCGATCAAGCTCGCCATTTTCCACACCACTTTCAATGTGCTCGGCGTGCTGCTGATGATTCCGCTAGCCACGCCGTTGTTGCATTGGCTTGAGCGACGCTTCCGCACTCGAGAGGAAGACGAAGGCGCGCCGCAGTTTCTCGACGATAACGTGCTGCA
Organism: Pandoraea pneumonica; assembly: GCF_049918595.1. GTDB lineage: Bacteria > Pseudomonadota > Gammaproteobacteria > Burkholderiales > Burkholderiaceae > Pandoraea > Pandoraea pneumonica_A. The sequence goes on along the minus strand of NZ_JBNCRZ010000009.1, from coordinate 55,938 downwards.
AGTGCCGCAACTGGCGGTAGAAGCCCTGAAACACGAAGTGGATCGACTCGGCGACATGTGTCGACACATGGTGCGCGGCGCGCTGCTTGGCACGAGTGCAGGCGCACTCTCGCAAGAGCACGCCTCGGTGACACGGCTGGGCGGCGCCTGTCAGACGTTTGCCGAACGCATGAGCCGCGTGGCGATGGAGGCAGGGGCGGCACAAGCGCTCGCCAATACGCTGCGCACATTGCGCTATTACGAAAGTGCCGCCGAGCAAGCCGTGGCCGCCGCCGCGCTGCGCGATCAGACGAACACCGCGACAGGGCTGACCGATGTCTACAACGCCTTCGTGCGCGAAGCGACAGCGTTGCTCGATCACGTGGAGGGCGATGCGATGCCTGCCGATGGCGGCCAGTCGCTCACAACGCATGCGTCGGCGATGGAAGCGTCTTACGGTGGGCTCAAGGCGAAGCTGCTTGCCGACGGTGCAGCAGGCACCGTACGTATTGCCGTGATGGAAGAAGCCCTGCGCCGCTACAGTGCGTTGCGTCGCGCGCTGCAACAAACGGTGAAGGCGAGCACGCGGCTGGCGAGAGGCACCGATCCGATCGATTGATCGTTTTGACGAGGTTGGGCCTTCTCAAGCCATCTGATATGCCATGGGCGTGGCCCGCATACCGTCGTCGCAAGATTCTTCGCCTCGCGACACGAACCCGAGCGCCTGATAGAACGGATAGGCGTACGGCGACGCGTAAAGTGTGACTTCGCGAATGTCGGGATGATGCGTGCCCAAATGCACGCACGCGTGGTTCCACAGACGACTGCCAATACCTTGGCGTGCTTTGACGGGATCGACGAATAGCATGCGCAACCACGTGGGCTTCGGCATGATAAGTACGCCCGTCATGACACCAGCATCGAACCATCCGATGCAATAGCGATGTGCTTCGTCACCGGTTTGGAGCATGGCAGCGGAGACCGCCGCACAAAATGACTCGCTCGCTTCCATCGACCAGTCTGGCGCGACATAGTGCGTGAAGCTCTTTCGAACGAGCCGAGCCGCGTCTTCATAGTCGTTATCCGAGAGCCGGTGAATACCGAAACGCATCGGCTCGTCGTGCTGAGAATGTGCCATTCGATGTCGTCGTGTGAGGCGTTGCGGAGAGTGAAAGATATTGTGTCGCCGCCGTGTGACCGTTTGGCTCAGTGCCCCCGACCCTCACATCGGGATGTTGCTGCGTCGCGTCACCCCATCTTGCGCGACATGAAACGCCCCGCTAGAATCCGCAATTGATTGATGGCAGTCGGTGGCGATTCATGTGACTCACATGATGATGTGCCGGTGCCACGTAAGCGTTCACGTCAACCAACGCATTCTCCGCGACAGCGGTCGGTCAGTCCGGCTTATCAAGCGAGGGATGTGCGTTCGTATGGCGATCGCCGGACAATGTTTTCCATTGCACCGGTCCTCCTCCGCGCTGCGTATTCTCTTTCCCTGATTCCCCCGGTGACCCTCTGCGTCGCGGTCGTTCGACCGCCGGCTAGCGCTCGATTTGTCATGCGCGCCGGTCTTACGTGGAGTCTTTTCGTATGTCGTCTTCTGCTGCATCGCCCGCTCAGGCGGCGCTCGCACCTGCCAACGCCACAGCGTTGCTCGTGCGCTTCTCTCTCAACGTGTTTCTCGCCTGCCTGACCATCGGCATGTCGCTCTCGGTTGTGCCGCTGTTCGTGCATGACACGCTCGGCTATCACAACGTCGTCGTCGGCTTTGCCGTCGGCATTCAATCGCTCGCTACGGTGCTCACGCGTAAGTTCGCGGGACGGACGGCCGATCAACGAGGGGCGCGCGTTGCCCTTCAACGTGGGTTGTTTTTCGTCTCGCTCTCGGGCGTCGCGCTGCTCGCCACCAGTTGGCTTGTGCTGCCCGCCGCGCCTCGTCTTGGCGTACTTACCGTTGCGCGACTGTTGCTTGGCGTCGGCGAGAGTCTCGTCATCACCGGCACACTCACGTATGCGATCGGTAGTCTCGGCGCACCGCAATCAGGCCGCGTGATGTCGTGGACCGGCGCCGCCATCTTCGGCGCGCTCGCCGTGGGAGCGCCGGTGGGGCTGACGCTCTACAGCGTCACGTCGCTCGCCGGTGTTGCCATCGCGATCTGCCTGCTGCCGCTCCTCGGATGGTGCGTGATTGCGCGCATTCCGGCGGTAGCCCCCGCGCATCACGAAGGCGGTGCGTTGCCGTATTCGCAGGTGCTGCGGATCGTCTTTCTGCCCGGTCTCGCCCTTGCGTTGCAAGGCGTCGGTTTCGCGGTGGTCGGCGCGTTCGTGGTGCTGTTCTTCGACTCCGCACGTTGGTCGGGGGCGGCACTCGCACTGTCGGCGTTCGGGGCGGCGTTCGTGTTGATGCGTCTCATCGGCGGACGCTGGCCGGAGCGGTTCGGCAATCTGCGTGTTGCGCAAATTTCGATGATCGTGGAAGCGCTGGGATTGTTGCTGGTCTGGCAAGCACCGGGTGCTGGGCTGGCGTTGGTTGGCACCGCGCTTGCCGGGGCCGGTGCATCGCTGATCTTTCCTTCGCTGGGTATCGAAGTCGTCAAGCGCGCCCCGGCGGCGAGTCGCGGCACGAGTCTGGGGACTTATGCCGCGTTTCAAGACATCGCCATTTTGCTGACCGGACCGCTCGCAGGGGCCGTTGCCAACCCGTTCGGCTATCGTGCCGTGTTTCTTTGCGGCGGTGTCGCGGCCGTACTCGGTGCGGTGGTGGTCGTCACATTGCGTGCACGTCACCGCTGATCCAGCAACCGGCGGCGGCATCGAGTGGGTCACGTAGTGTCACGGTGATGGCAGAGGGATGTCCCATCGCCACACCCTGACGCACCACGACGCCACGCTCGCCCGGTGCCAGCCAACCGTAACGGCGTGCGCCGTATAGCAGCGCGGCGGCTGCGATGCCGGTCGCCGCATCTTCTGGGTAGCCGGACGAACGCGGGAACTGGCGGGCTTGCAATACGGGCAGTGTCTTGCCGTCGCCTGCCGATTCCCGTGCGCAGGGGTAAAGCCCGGTCGAGCCAATGGCATCGCAGGTGGCAAGCATGGTCGAGAAATCGGGCTGAAGCGCTTGCAGTTGTTCAACGTTACGCAGCGGCACCAACGTCTTCACCCGGCTAGTGGCGGCGTTGCATATGCCTTCGGGCGCAATGTCGTCGGGCGAGATGCGCAGCGTCGCGCAAATGGCGGCGATTGCACTGGCGTCGAGAATCGGTTCGGTGCGTCCGGCCGGTTGGCTCACTTCGATGTGTTCACTGTCGGCGGCTAGCTGGCCGTCGACCAGACCGCTCAACGTTTCGATTTTGACGGGCTTGCCATCCCATCGCCCAGCGCGGCGTAGCACCCACAGCGACCCCAGCGTCGCGTGTCCGCACATCTCCATTTCATGATTCGGCACGAAGAATCGGAAACGCCACGCGTTACCCGCATGTTCTGGCGCCATGACGAACGCACTCTCGTGACCGTAATGCGCTGCAACGCTACGCATCTCGTCAGGGCGCATCGCATCGGCGTCGAGCACGATAGGGGCGGGGTTGCCACCATTGGTGGCAGCAGGAAAGACGCTCACCAGCGAGACGGTGGCGGGAGCGGGAAGCGAGGGTGAGGTGTGCGGCGTCATAGGCTTACGAAGTTCGTTGTCTACGAAAGATTACGCGCTGCGCTGGCGGCGCGTAAGCCTCATCGAAAAGGTATTTTCGGATTCGGCGCGGCATCGACTTGCGTGTCAGTGCTCGTGTTGCCCGCAGCGAGCGGGATTTCGCGTCTGACAGCGGTACGAACAGTGTGCAATGTCAGTTCACGCAATGCGTCACATTGTTGCGACATATGAAACAGGATGCGCTTTCAGAAAATAACCATTGACTGAATCAGTGCTCGAAGTCGAGCGGCGCTCGATGGTTTACAATCGCGCCGGCCTCCCAAAAACGAAAGGGGATGGCAGGGTGAGAACCGTGGCGCAGCGGCCTATCCGGCTGAGGCGCGACGTCCGGAGACAATGCCTCCGGACCCCGTGTGATGCATTCTCGTCACACGAGAATCGTGCGGTCTGAGAGAGCAGTCGAGTGGGTAAGGCGGCGTGATCGGTGCGAGTGGTCCGTGGGCAGCGTTGCAGTAGCAGTTTTGGCTGCGAGGGCAGCCAACGATCGAAGTGGAGACCATGAGTACTATCGCTAGCGGTACCAATACCGGCGCACGCACGCGCGAAATCGAGGCGCAAGCCTACGCGAAAGCCACCTGGCGTTTGTTGCCATTCTTGTTCCTGTGTTACGTCGCGGCCTACCTCGACCGCGTGAACGTGGGCTTCGCCAAGCTGCAAATGCTGAACGATCTTCAGTTCAGCGAGACGGTGTACGGTCTGGGGGCCGGCATCTTCTTCATCGGTTACTTCTTCTTCGAAGTGCCGAGCAACATCATCATGCACAAGGTCGGTGCGCGCCGCTGGATCGCCCGCATCATGATCACGTGGGCCGTGCTCTCGGCCGCAACGCTGCTCGTCAAGACGCCCACGCAGTTCTATCTGGTGCGCTTCTTCCTCGGGGTGGCCGAAGCGGGCTTCTTCCCGGGCATCGTGCTGTACCTCACCTACTGGTTCCCGGCGCAGCGCCGTGGCCGCATGAACGCGCTGTTCATGATCGGTATTCCTATCGCCGGTGTGTTCGGCGGCCCGCTCTCGGGCTGGATTCTCGCGGCGTTCAACGGCGTGGGTGGTTGGGCGGCATGGCAGTGGCTGTTCTTCATCGAAGCCATTCCGTCGGTGATTCTCGGTGTCGTCACGCTGATGTACCTGCCGAACGGCATTCGTGCGGCCAAGTGGTTGACGGACGAAGAGAAGACGATTCTCGAGAACAACATCGCACAAGACAGCGCTGGCAAGGCCCAGCACTCGATCGGCTCGGTGTTCACCAACGGCCGCGTGTGGCTGATGGCGCTGATCTACTTCTGCTGCATGATGGGCCTCTATGGCATCGGCTTCTACCTGCCGACGCTGATCAAAGCCAGCGGTGTGAAGAACGCACTCGACGTGGGCCTGCTGACGGCCATTCCTTACGCTTGCGCCGTGGTGAGTATGATCACCGTGGCTCGCAGCTCGGACCGCACGCGTGAGCGCCGTTGGCACTTCGCGATCGTGTCGTTTGCTGGCGCCGTTGGCCTGTATCTGAGCACGGTGTGGGGCAATAACGTGCCGCTGGCCATGGTCGCACTGTCGATCGGCACGGCAGGTATGCTCGCCACGATGCCGGTGTTCTGGACGTACCCGAGCGCACTGCTCGTGGGCGGCTCGGCGGCGGCGGCCATTGGCATGATCAACTCGATCGGTAACTTGGCCGGTTTCGTGAGCCCGTTCATCATCGGCTGGCTCAAGGACGTGACGCAAAGCACGAACGCAGGGATGTACTGCGTGTCGGCGGCGCTTGCCCTGGGTGCCGTGCTGGCACTCACGCAGTCGAAGGAGCAGGTCAACCGCTGATGCGGAGTCTGTGAGTCTTACGCCACCCGGCCTGCGTCGGGTGGTGAAGCCAACAAAAAAGCCGGCAATTTGCCGGCTTTTTTGTTGCTGCTGTCCTACCTATTTACGCCTTGGCGACGCTTTCCAGCGCAGCGTTGAACGTCTTGCTCGGGCGCATCACCTGATCGAGCTTCGCGAAGTCCGGCTTGTAGTAGCCGCCGATGTCGGTCGGCTTACCTTGCACGTCGGCGAGTTCGCCCACGATGGTCTTCTCGTTTTCGGTCAGTTGCTTGGCCAGCGGCGCGAACTGCTTGGCCAACTCGGCGTCGTCCTTCTGAGCGGCCAGTTCCTGCGCCCAGTACATCGACAGATAGAACTGGCTGCCGCGGTTGTCCAGCTCGCCAGTCTTCGGCGACGGACCCTTGTTGTTGTCGAGCAGCTTGCCCGTGGCAGCGTCGAGCGTCTTGGCGAGAATCTTCGCGCGCTCGTTACCCGTCTTGATGCCCAGGTCTTCCAGCGACACGGCCAGCGCCAGGAATTCGCCGAGCGAGTCCCAACGCAGGTGGTTTTCTTCCACCAGTTGCTTGACGTGCTTCGGTGCCGAACCGCCAGCACCCGTTTCGTACATACCGCCACCGGCCATCAACGGCACGATCGACAGCATCTTGGCGCTGGTGCCCAGTTCCATGATCGGGAACAGGTCGGTCAGGTAGTCGCGCAGAATGTTACCGGTCACCGAGATGGTGTCCAGACCGCGGATCACGCGCTCCAGGGTGTAACGCATGGCGCGCACTTGCGACATGATCTGGATATCGAGACCGTTGGTGTCGTAATCCTTCAGGTACGTTTCGACCTTCTTGATCAGTTCGGCTTCGTGCGGACGGTACGGGTCGAGCCAGAACACGGCCGGCATGCCCGAGTTACGCACGCGGTTCACGGCGAGCTTCACCCAGTCGCGAATCGGCGCGTCCTTGACCTGGCACATACGCCAGATGTCGCCCGCTTCCACGTTTTGCGAGAGCAGCACTTCGCCCGTCGCGATGTCGACAATGTTCGCCACGCCGTCTTCAGCGATTTCGAACGTCTTGTCGTGCGAGCCGTACTCTTCTGCCTTCTGCGCCATCAGGCCAACGTTCGGCACCGTACCCATCGTGGTCGGATCGAAGTTGCCGTTGGTTTTGCAGAAGTTGATGATTTCCTGATAGATACGCGCGAACGTGCTTTCCGGAATCACAGCCTTGGTGTCCTTCGGACGACCATCGGCACCCCACATCTTGCCGCCGATGCGGATCATGGCCGGCATCGAGGCGTCGACGATCACGTCGTTCGGCGCGTGCAGGTTCGAGATGCCCTTGGCCGAATCGACCATCGCCAATTCCGGACGGTGCTCATGGCACGCGTGCAGATCGCGGATGACTTCTTCGCGCTGCGTGCTCGGCAGCGTTTCGAGCTTTTCGTACAGATTGACCAGACCGTTGTTGACGTTCACGCCCAGTTGGTCGAACAGCTTGCCGTGCTTCTCGAAGGCGTCCTTGTAGAAGATCTTCACGGCGTGGCCGAACACGATCGGGTGCGAGACCTTCATCATGGTGGCCTTCACGTGCAGCGAGAACATGACACCGGTCTCGCGCGCATCTTCCATCTGTGCTTCGTAGAACTCGCACAGTGCCTTCTTGCTCATGAACATGCTGTCGATGATTTCGCCGTCGAGCAGCGAGACCTTCGGCTTGAGCACGATCGTCTTGCCGCTGTTGGTGACGAGTTCCATCTTGACGTCACGGGCACGATCGATCGTCATCGACTTTTCGCCGTGATAGAAGTCGCCGTGCGTCATGTGCGCCACGTGGGTGCGCGAAGCCATGCTCCACTTGCCCATGCTGTGCGGGTGCTTCTTGGCGTAGTTCTTGACGGCGAGCGGGGCGCGGCGATCCGAGTTGCCTTCACGCAGCACCGGGTTCACGGCCGAGCCGAGGCATTTCGAGTAACGCTTTTGAATCGCTTTCTCTTCGTCGGTCTTCGGGTCTTCCGGATAGTCCGGCACCTTGTAGCCCTTCGATTGCAATTCTTTGATCGCGCTCTGGAGCTGGAACACCGATGCGCTGATGTTCGGTAGCTTGATGATGTTCGTGTCCGGGTTTTGCGTCAGACGGCCCAGTTCGGCCAGGTTGTCCGGCACGCGCTGGTCTTCGGTCAGAAACTCGGGGAACTCACCGAGAATACGGCCCGAGACCGAAATGTCGCTCGTGTCGACCGCCACGCCGGCCGGCGCGGTGAACGTACGAATGATCGGGAGGAAGGAGCTCGTGGCCAGAAGCGGAGCTTCGTCGGTCAGGGTGTAGATGATGCTGGGTTGCTGCTTACTCATCGCGAAGTCTCGAATCCAAGAATCAGGAAAAGGTGGGGGAACGCCGCCGACTGGAAACAGCCCGGTAGCCATGTGCGAATTTCCCCGATTGTGACACGGGTCGGGGGCAAAACTGAAATGCCTTTTCGTAATGTGAAGGCTTAGGTCTTATATAAGACTTGCCCTATAGGCCCCGTGAGACCGTGCAAACGCCCGCAGCATGCGGCACTCGGCCCGTGGGGCGGACGCGCGAGACGGGCAAAGCAGGCCGCGCGATCGTCCGTTGACGAGCACGCAGCGACAAATGCGAACGAATTGTCGCGAAAAAGCAAGCGCAGAAACGCGTTTGACGACGTTCTGATTCGCTTTGGTGATGCTTGGGAATTAAAGTGCGCGAGAGGAAGTTGCGCAAGAATCAGTATTTCGGAGGAGGGCTTTTCCGTCTCGGGGACTGACTCACCGCTGAGTCGGAAAAGCCTGAAATACTGGTGGGTGGTACAGGGATTGAACCTGTGACCCCTGCCGTGTGAAGGCAGTGCTCTACCGCTGAGCTAACCACCCAAATCATTAACTAAATCAATGACTTAGTGTTGATTGCTGAAGCTTTCGTTTCGCAATCAGGAGCAGAACTTTAACTGTTTTCGCAGAAGTCTGCAACCTTTCTTTTAAATCTTTTTTGCTGCCGTCGTGATGATATCTCTCGATCACTTCACGTCGTTTCTTGCGATGACTCGCAAGCAGCAAAGACAGCGATTATAGGGACGTTTGTTGCGCTTGGGAAGGGGTTCTTGCGAAAAAATCGCAAAAATTATCGGCTCACGCTGCGGGGGCCGCTTCACCTTCCGGCGGTGCTGGTTCTGTACGCCAAACGCACGTGCCCTTGATGCCCTTGTCGATCTCGCTGAGTACGCCGTCGTGCAGCGCGACTTCTTCGGCCGCAGCCTGAATGACCGGCAATTCGAACTGGCGCAGCGAGATCTTTTCGCGTTGCGCACCGCCTTCTTCATCGTCCTCACCGGCGTCGATCACCAGACTCTTCTGTCCGCGCGTCATGGCCAGATACACGTCGGCCAACAACTCCGCGTCGAGCAGTGCGCCGTGCAACGTGCGGTGCGCGTTGTTCACACCGAGCCGTTCGCAAAGCGCGTCGAGCGAGTTGCGCTTGCCCGGGAACATCTCGCGGGCGCGCAGCAGCGTATCGATCAGGCTCGAACAATGCTCCATGAATGGCGGCCAGCCCATACGGCCGAACTCCATGTCAAGGAAGCCCAAGTCGAACGCCGCGTTGTGAATGATGATCTCGGCGCCGCGGCAGTATTCGCGCAGCTCTTCGGCGACGTCCGCAAACTTCGGCTTGTCCGAGAGGAATTCGGTCGTCAGGCCGTGCACCGCCAATGCGCCCGGATCGCTGTCGCGCTCGGGGTTGATATAGAAGTGCAGGTTGTTGCCGGTCAGGCGCCGATTGACCAGTTCTACGCAACCGATTTCCAGCAGGCGGTCCCCCGTTCGTGGATTCAGGCCAGTGGTTTCGGTATCGAGAATGAGTTGTCGCATGGTGTTCGGTATCTTTCGGAATTGGCGTGCTGCATGGGGCGGGCGTTCAGCCAGAATCTACGCAGCAGGGGGCAGGGCTTACGCCCCGCGCAGACTCTCGACGCCGCGATTGGCCAACTGGTCGGCGGCTTCGTTGCCCGGATGGCCCGCGTGGCCTTTCACCCAGCGCCACTCGATGTCGTGCTTTTGCGAGACGGCGTCGAGCAACTGCCAGAGGTCGGCGTTCTTCACGGGTTCTTTCGCAGCGGTTTTCCAGCCGCGCGCCTTCCACCCGTGAATCCACTCGCTGATGCCTTTCTGCACATATTGCGAATCGGTATGAAGCACCACCTGGCAGGGCTTATTCAGCGCCTCGAGCGCGCGGATCACCGCGAGCAGCTCCATCCGGTTATTGGTGGTGTTGGCTTCGCCGCCAAACATTTCCTTGCGGTGTTGCCCCGCGACGAGCAGGGCGCCCCAGCCGCCGGGGCCGGGATTGCCTTTGCAGGCACCGTCGGTATAGATATCAACTTGCGGCAAGGTCATCTCTCAAACAATCAATCAGGCAGGTCGGCCACTTCGGCAATCTTGCGATGCGTCGTGTTGGGCGTGGCCACCGGCGCCGCAGCCGGCTGGAGACCGAGTATACGCTTGCGCACTTTACCGACCAAGCGCATGCCGCGCACGCGCTTGACCGCACGCACGGCGTAAAGGGCGCCAAAGATCGGCCACCACCGGTCGCCAGCCGGTTCCATGAAATCGAACCGTTGCAGCCAATGCTCGCCTCGTAGCGGCGGGCGGTAGCAACCGAAACGGCCACGGTCGATATCGAACGACAGCAGCTTGAGCCAGTCTTTGAGCCGGGTGAACGCAATGAGATCGGCCCCCGGCGGCAGGAACGGCGCACCAGCGAGCTTGCCCAACTCTTCGCGTGCGCCCCACAGACTCAAATTGTTGAACCCGGTGATGATGACTTGCCCCTCAGGCACGAGAATGCGCTCGACTTCACGCAAGATGTCGTGCGGATTCTCGGCAAATTCGAGCACGTGCGGCAGCACCACAAGATCAGTGCTCGCCGTCGCAATGGGCAATTCGTCGAAGCGGCTCACGAGGATGTCGCGCGTGACCATCTCGGGCATCACGGGCGACGCGGTCTCGCACGACGGGTTGCCGGTGAGGTTGCTCGTATCGGTGGTATCTCTGGCCGCCTTCGTCATGAGAGGCGGTGCTTCGACGCCACGCGGTGCGGTGAGGACGAGGCCCCGGTAGGGCATGCGGTTCTCGCGCAGCGTATCGAGCTCGGGGCGGCCGAGTTGCAGCGCATGATAGCCGAACAGATCCCCGACCCATTGATCGAAGAGGGCCTGTTCCCATGCGAGCGCGTAGCGGCCTGGCGGTGAGACGAGCCAAACGGGCCAGTCTATAATCGGACGTTCTGACATGGTGGCGAGTATATATGGATGCGCACGCAGATGCGGTGACCGGGCAGTCGACCGGTACACTGACCGTCTTTCCGGTCCCCGCGTTCCAAGATAATTATCTCTGGGTCGTCGACGACGGCAAAGATGCCGTCGTGGTCGATCCGGGCGACGCCGCACCGGTCCTCGCCTATCTCGATGCGCGCAAACTGACGCTGCGCGCCATTCTCATCACGCACAAGCATGCCGACCACGTCGGCGGTGTCGACGCGTTGCTCGAACGCTTCGATGTGCCCGTGCATGGCCCGGCGCACGAGGCGATCGCCTGCGTCGATCATCCGCATCACGATGGCGAGACATTCCACATCGACGCCCCGGCCATGTCGCTTAACGTGATCGACGTGCCCGGCCACACCTTGGGTCACATCGCTTACTTCCTTGGCGCGGGCCCGGCCGATGCGCCCCACCTGTTCTGCGGCGACACCCTGTTTTCGTGTGGGTGCGGACGTCTCTTCGAAGGCACCCCCGCGCAAATGCTCGCGTCGCTCGACAAGCTCGCTGCACTGCCACCGGCAACGCTCGTGCACTGCGCGCACGAATATACGCTATCGAATATTCGCTTTGCGCTGGCGGTCGACCCCGACAACAAAGCACTCGTCGCCTGGCACAACGAAGCCACGGCACTGCGTGCGGCCGGGCGTCCCACGCTGCCGACGACGCTCGCACAAGAGCGCGTCACCAACCCCTTCCTGCGCAGCGACGCCCCCGCGGTGGTGGCCGCGGCCGAAGCGCACGCGGGCCGCACTTCGCTCTCGCGTGAGGCTGTCTTCGCAACCGTGCGCGGCTGGAAAGATACGTTCCGTTAATCGGTCGTCATCACCGTTTGCCCTAATCTTGAGTACGTCAGACTGTCAACAGCCTGACGTGCCATGACTTCTGTCCTGAACCGAGCGTTGACACTTGCTCGCGTGCCTGCTCTTCCTTGTGTGATCGCCTCACCGATGACGTTTCGGTGTCATATCGATGGCATCGTATATGCGCAAAATGCGTGAAGTGCGTGTGGCGAAGCGTTCACAATTCAGTGCTTCGATCTAAGGAATAACCCTGATTTTTCGGGCATTTCGGGCGAAAATTTGCAAAAAATTTAGGCATAAAGGTTGACGCATCCGAAGGGTTTCCTTACCATCCTTGCCAATTTCATGAAGATGTCACCCTATTCGAGCCCGATCAATGCGACTTATCGTTAGCTTGCTCCTGACGCTGCTTCTGGCGGCTTGTGCCAGTACAGCGCCACCTACAGGTGCATCGAATTCCACGCCCCAAGCGCAGAGTAAGTCGCCGCTCGCATCGAATGCCAAGGGCAAGCAACGTGTGTCGAGCGATCAGACGATCGACCTCGATAACGACTCGATCAACGATCTGGCCTACGGCAGCGACGATGCCGACCTCTGGGCCCGCATCCGCCACGGCTTCGCCATCCCCGATCTCGATACCGATCTCGCGCAAGACCGCACGCAGTGGTACGCGCAGCGCCCCGAATACGTGGAGCGCATGATCGAGCGTTCGAACAAGTACCTGTTCCATATCGTTGAAGAACTCGAGCGCCGTCATATGCCGACGGAACTCGCGCTGCTGCCGTTCGTGGAAAGCGCCTACAACCCGCAAGCGCTCTCGACGGCCAAGGCCGCTGGCATGTGGCAGTTCATTCCGAGCACGGGCAAGACGTACAACCTCAAGCAGAACATGTTCCAGGACGAGCGCCGAGATGTGCTCGCGTCCACGACCGCCGCGCTGGACTATCTGTCGAAGCTCTATGCGATGTTCGGCGACTGGCACCTGGCACTCGCCGCCTACAACTGGGGTGAAGGCAATGTGCAGCGCGCCATCGACCGCAATCAGGCGCAAGGGCTGCCGACCGATTACCTGAGCCTGCGCATGCCGACCGAGACGCGTTACTACGTGCCGAAGTTGCAGGCCATCAAGAACATCATCGCGCACCCGGATCTCTACAGCGTGAAGCTGCCCGAGATTCCGAATCACCCGTATTTCGTGAGCGTGACCACCAAGCGCGACATCGACGTGGCACTCGCCGCGAAGCTGGCCGACCTGCCGCTCGATGAATTCCGTGCGCTCAACCCGTCGTTCCGCAAGCCGGTGATTCTCGGTGCTGCACAGCCGCAGATTCTGCTGCCGTTCGATAGCGCCGAAGTGTTCCAGAAGCGTTTGAAGGGTTACGACAAGCCGCTGTCGAGCTGGACGACCTACACCTCGGCGTCGCGCGAGCGTCCGGAAGATGTGGCGCGCAAGCTGGGCGTCGACGCTGCTGTGATCCGCTCGGTCAACAACATTGCACCGCGCATGCGTCTGAAGGCGGGTTCCACGCTGTTGGTGCCGCGCTCGGACGATATCGACGAAGACATTAGCGCTTCGGTCGCGACCAACGCCGTGCTGGCGCTGGAGCCGGATCTGCCCGATACCCGCAAGGTGATGGTGCGTGCCCGCAAGCACGACACGCTCGCCGCCGTGGCATCGCGCAGCGGTGTGTCCGTCGGGCAGATCAAAGGCTGGAACCACCTGCGCCGCGACACGCTGACCAGCGGCCAACTGCTGGTGTTGCACGTGCCGGTGAAAGATGCGTCGCGTGTGATCGCGGCATCGGCAGCCCCCGCCGCGCCGACCGCAGCCAGCAAGGATGACGACGATGCACCGCGCACGCGTCTGGTGAAGGGCAAGAACGGCAAGATGATTCGTGTGGTCGACCATCGCCCGGCCGCCAAGCCGACCAAGACGGTGGCGTCGAACACGAAGGCAGCCCCGGCGAAGACGGTCAGCAAAGCACCGGCAAAGACGGTTGCCAAGACCGCAGCGAAGCCTGCTGCCAAGGCCCCGGCCAAGGTCACGAAGACCGCCCAGCGCTAAAGTCGTCGCACCGCCGCCACGCATCGCTGGCGGACGTCGCAGCGCCAAAACAAAAACGCCCGTGAGGAAGCCCTCGCGGGCGTTTTGTTTTCAACCTCCGAAAAGACGTCGCCGCCGCGTGTCATCCCTTCGGAAAATTCCCATAAATGCTTATCCACTCGTTTCCTATGATGGAGACGCGGACGATGTCGTTCGCACTCATTCAATAAGGAGTGCTAAATGAATAAGGCAATGGCAACTGCGAAGGAAGTGACCGAACTCGAAGTGTTCGCCTCGGTGGATGCCACGCATGCGACGCGCGGCGTACTCGGCAACGACGTGGAGGGCATCACCGTTTTGCCGCTGTGCTTCAAGCCGATTTGCATTCCTACGTTGCCGCCGCTCACCGGGGGCAATGCCTGAGGTGTCCGACCCGACACAAATCGGAACCGGCGCGTGTGCGGACGCGCCGGTTTTCCGTCATCTGGCACCTGATGTCCACATCGCGGGTATCGACCGTCACGTCGTGGTGCTCAAGCTCTCGCACGACCGCTACTTCAATCTTTCGTATCCGCATTCGCAGGCGTTGCGCCAGTTGATCGGCTGGCCGCGTGACGGGGATATCTCGGCCGATACGTTGCTTGCGACACAGGCGATGTTCGAAGCGCAGGGCATTCTCGCGCCGCTTGGACGCACCACACCTGACCCTCGCATTGCGACTCGCGATATTCCGCCACGACTCGGTTTCGACGCTTGGCTGGCGCTGCCTGCCGACGTTGCCCGCGCGCCGCGTGTGCGCGATGTGATGCGCGCGGGGTACTGGCTTTGGCAGGCCCAGCGCGTGACCCGGCGCGCACGGATGCGCGGCGTCGTCGACATGGTGGAGCGCGCACAGGCCGAAGTCACCACGCAGTACGGCGCGCCACAAGACTATCTGCCCTACGTGGCGGCGATGCACCGTGCGGCGCTCGTGTATCCGCAATGCTCGCCGTGTCTGCCGTGGTATGCGGCGCTTACCGCGTGGTGCGCGCGTGACGGCTTGCGGCTACGGCTGGTGATCGGCGTGCAGCGTCAACCCTTCTATGCCCACGCTTGGGCGGAAAGCGACTCACGCGTGATCGGGGACGATCTGCGCCGTCGCGAGCAACTTGCCGTGATTTACGAGACCCCGGCCTAAATGGTCACTGCTTGGCCACTGTTTGGCCGCTGCGCTGCATCTGACCCGCGATGACGTCACAACGATGTCGCGAGCGCATCCCTTTCCCGACCTATCACCCATCCACGTACGGAGTCAGCGATGAAACTTGCCCGCCTCAGACCGGGACCGGCCGAACGACACGATCCCTTTCCCGATGCGGTGGTGATGCGCGGTCTGGACGGCGTACCGGTGGCGCGCATCCGCCCGGGTACCGACAGCACGCGCCGTCATTCGAGCGGGCAGAGCGAACTGCTGGCGTGGTACATCAGCGGCACGTTGTTTCTCAAGGATGATGGGCGAGACGTGACGCCCGGTATGGACGTCGCGCGATTGGCGCTCGAATCGCCCGAGCGTTTTGTCGAGCGTTATTGGGGGCACTATCGCGTGATCGTGCACGACCGCTGGCGCGGCACGACGCTCGTGCTGTGCGACCCCTGTGGGCATTGCCCGACGTACTACCGCTTTTGCCGAGACGGCGCCGTGCATCTGGCCGCCGACCCGGTGGCACTCGTAGACGACCACCCCAGCTTCGATAGCCTCGCGCTGAAGTCCTTTCTCGTCCATGGCGATCTGGGCGGCATACAGTGCGCGCTCTATGACGTGGAGCGTTTGCCGCTGGGCCATGCCCTCTGGATTCCTGAGCGAGGCGCGCCGCAGACGCGCGTGGTGTGGTGGCCTGAATGGAAAATGGCCGATGAGCGAGCGCAGAACGTGGCCTCGGGCGAAGGCTTGCTGCGGTTATTGCGGCACTCGGTCGAGCGTAGCGTCGGCGACCGGCCCGCCGTGCTGGAGCTCTCGGGCGGCGTGGAATCGACATCGCTCGCGTTGGCGCTTGCCGAGTCGGGGCGGGCGCCTGCCTGCACCGCGATCAATCATCGTGACCCGTCGTCGCCGTCAAGCGACGAGTCGCATCATGCCGGGGGCGTGGCGCGACATGTACGCATGGCCTTCGAGCGATTGGATATCGACTGCGCGGCATTCTCGCCCGCTGCGCAGATTCCACGGCTCGCCCGCCCGGCCCTGCATTTGTGCATGCTGGCGCAGCTCGACGCCGTGCGCGAGCGGCTCACCGACTATCGCGACCATCGTCTGGTGAACGGGCACGGTGGCGACGCGATCTTCCTGGCGCCACCGCCAAACGGGGCTTTCCTCGATGCGTTTGCTGACAGACAGTGGCGGCGGGCCTTCAGCGCGTGGCGCGATTTGGCGGTCATGCAGCGTTTGCCATTGTGGTGGGTGGCGCAGGGCGCGTTCGAGCAGCTTCGACAGCGTCACGCGAATCCCGATGCGGCGCTCTCGACGGGATTGCTCACGACGGCCGCCCGCATTGCCGACACGCCGCGCACCGAACCGCTGGCAGCCGCATGGTTGTCGCGCTGGACATTGCGCATGCGCCCCGGCAAGCGCGCCCAGATTCTGGGCGTCCTTGGCAACTTGCGTGACGTAGAAGTGCAGCCAGCGCTCGCGGCGGCGGGCACAGTGTTTCCGTTTCTCACGCAACCTGTTGTCGAGGCGGGGCTAGCGATGCCGACCTACCGGCTGTTCAACGCGATTCATAACCGGCTGCCGTTGCGTCGTGCGGCGTATCTGGCAAGCGGGCTACCCAACCTGTGGCGGCGCGATAAGGGCGTATTGACCGGTATGGTGGGCGCGGGTGTGGCGGCGAACCTTCCGCATATCGAAGAGGTTTGCCTTGACGGCTATTGTGCGGCGTCCGGATGGATCGACCGGGATGCGTGCCGTCGCGCCATCGGCCGCATGGCACACCATCACCTTGAATCCATGACGACGATCCGCCGACTCTACGCGATCGAGATGTTCGTACGCGGTTGGCGCGCGGGCACCGTATGACACGACAAGCGGGCTGGCGGGCGTTGTGCTTCGTACTAGCGAAGCTATGGGCGCGCGAGACGCAGGCGTCGCGCCATCGTCTCTGGATCGTGATGGCGGCGCTGGCCGCGGCATTGATGCTCGCCTTGCGTCTGGTAGCCCCATGGGTACTCGGCCTAGCCGTCGATGCGCTGACCGGTGAGCGCGCCGTTGGCTTTGCGATGCCACTGGCGGTGGGGTACGTGGTGCTATGGTCGGCGGCGTCTGTTGGTGAGCGCGGTAAAGACTTGTTGATTCAGCGCGCAATGGAAGACTTGCGGCGGCGCACGGCACAGGGTTATCTGTCACGGCTCGTCGATTTACCGGCCCATCGTGCGCGCGAGGTGAATGCGGGGCAGGCGCTCGATTGCCTCTTTCGTGTCGAAGTCGCGCTGCCCGTCATCGTGACGGGGCTAGTGTTCGGTTTGTTGCCGCTGGCGGTGCAAGTGCTTGCGACCGGCATCATCCTGACCGTCAATTTCGGTGCGATCTACGGCGTGTTGCTCGGTGCCACCGTGGTGGCTTATGTGCTCACGCTGCGTCCGTCGCTCGCACGTGTGACGCGCAGGGAAGCGCAGGCGAACGACATCTCGCGCACGACGATGGGTGCGCTGGCCGACACGCTGAGTCAACTCGAATGCGTGAAGACGTTTGCGCAGGAGCCTGCCGAAATCGAGCGACTGTCGCAACGGCTGCGCACGCGCTATGTCGCAGCGCTTGCGACCGCCACCACGGCGCAGGCCACGAGCGCGTGCCAGATGGCGATCATGGCGCTTGGGGTGTCGGCGATGACGTTGTTCGCTGTCGGCGACGTGATGCGAGGCGCGGAGCCGGTCGGCACCTTGGTGCAGATCAACGCGTATCTGCTGCAATTCGCGTTGCCTGCGGCGATGCTCGGGGCGTTGGTGTCGCAAGTGGCTAGGGCGTTGGTGAGTGTCGATGAGCATCTGCGCGATGCCGCGACCGACCCGGTGGCAAAGGCGGTGGCGCCCGTCGATGCTGGCAACGCACAGGCCTACCCGCGCGGCGTAGCGCGATCGACACTTTTCGGTGTGGCCGATGAGATGGGTTCACCACGCCGGTCAGCGCAAAGCGCGCCACGTATTCACCTCGACCTGGTCGGCGTCGATACGACGAATGGGATGTCGATCATCGCGCACGCCAATCTAAGCATCTATGCGGGAGAGTACGTGGCCATCGTCGGCCCCTCGGGCGCTGGGAAATCCACGTTATTGCGTTTAGTGGCAGGGCTGACGTTGCCGACGCGAGGGCAGCTACATATCGACGGTCATCCTCTGGATGCTGCCTCGGCAACGGCACTGCGTCGCGTGACCGGCTTCGTCACACAAGACTGCCGCCTGTTCGACCGGACCGTGTTCGAGAACGTGGCCTACCGGGCTGGGTTGCCCGACGAAGCACTCCCTGACGATATCGAGATTCGCAAAGAATTCGCACGTGTAACGGCGGTCGCCGAAGTGCCGCACGCGATCTCCGTTGCCGGGCTGTCCGGTGGTGAGCGCCAACGCGTGAACATCGCCCGCGCGTTATGGGGACGCCCGCAATTGCTGCTCTTCGACGAGCCCACCGCAGCACTCGATGTCCTCACCGAAGCCCGCATCCTGAGCCGCCTTGCTCGGGAACGCGCGGGGGCCACATGCGTGGTCGTGGCTCACCGGCTTGCGGCAATTTGTCGCGCCGATCGCATCGTCGTGATGGAGCAGGGCCGCATCGTCGACATCGGCGATCACGCGGCGCTCCTTGCCCGCAATGGTCTGTACGCCCGCATGTGGGAAGCGCAGCAGGCCGATCTCGTCGCGGAACCCTCCGCGTAATCCCTAGGTAAGTCTCGTCTCCGTTGCGCGCTACGGTAAGCCTTCCGTAAGCGTCAACGCGCACACTCGATCCAAAACATGCAAGGAGACATCATGACTTCGTACGCGTCGTTTCACGCTCGTTCAGTCGACCCCGAGTCGCGCGAGGCTTTCTGGGAGGAACAAGCCCGCCTGATCGACTGGGAGACACCGTTCACCCAGGTGCTCGACTACGACAAGCCGCCGTTCGCCAAATGGTTCGTCGGCGGCCGCACCAACATTTGTCACAACGCCGTCGACCGCCATCTGCCGTCACGCGGCTCCCAAAATGCTTTGATCTGGGTGTCGACGGAAACCGAACAAGAGCGCGTGTACACCTACGACGCGTTGGCCGCCGAGGTCAACCGCATGGCGGCGTCGCTGCAATCGCTGGGTGTGACGCGCGGCGAGCGCGTGCTGATCTACATGCCGATGGTGCCCGAAGCACTCTTCGCCATGCTCGCCTGCACACGGCTCGGTGCCATTCACTCGGTGGTCTTCGGCGGGTTCGCCTCGGTGAATCTTGCGGCACGTATCGACGACGCGCGTCCGAAAGTCATCGTCTCGGCCGATGCCGGTTCGCGAAACGGCAAGGTTGTGCCGTACAAGCCGTTGCTCGATGAAGGCATCACGCTCGCGCAAAGCAAGCCGTCGAGCGTGCTGCTGATCGACCGCGGCCTCGCCCCGATGGATCGCGTCGAAGGGCGCGACGTCGACTATGCGGTGCTCCGTGAGCAACATCTCGATGCCGTCGTGCCGTGCGAATGGCTCGAATCGAGCGAGCCGTCGTACGTGCTCTACACGTCGGGCACGACGGGCAAGCCGAAGGGCGTGCAACGCGACACCGGCGGTTATGCCGTGGCGCTAGCCTCGTCGATGCAGCACATCTTCTGTGCGAAGCCGGGCGACACGATGTTCTGCGCCTCCGACATCGGGTGGGTCGTCGGACATAGCTACATCGTCTATGCGCCGCTGCTCGCAGGCATTGCGACGGTGATGTACGAAGGCACGCCGATTCGCCCGGATGGCGGTATCTGGTGGCGCATTGTCGAGAAGTACCGCGTGACGCAGTTGTTCACCGCGCCGACGGCGATCCGCGTGCTGAAGAAGCAAGATCCCGCTTATCTCACGCAATACGATCTGTCGTCGCTGCGATTGATCTTCCTCGCAGGCGAGCCGCTCGACGAACCCACGGCGCGATGGCTGACAGACGGTGTGGGCAAACCTGTCGTCGATAACTACTGGCAGACGGAAACCGGCTGGCCGATTCTCGGGATGGCGCGCGGTATCGAAGTCTTGCCAAGCAAACTTGGTTCTCCAGGCAAGCCGGTATATGGCTACGACGTGAAACTGGTCGACGAGGTCACCGGCGAAGACTGCGGCCCGAATCAGAAAGGCGTGCTGGCCATTGAAGGACCGTTGCCGCCGGGGTGCATGAGCACGGTGTGGGGTGACGACGCGCGCTTCGTCAAAACGTATTGGCAGACCGTGCCCGGGCGGCAGTTGTATTCAAGCTTCGACTGGGGCGTGCGCGACGACGATGGTTATTACTTCATCCTCGGGCGCACCGACGATGTGATCAACGTGGCGGGCCACCGGCTGGGTTCGCGTGAGATTGAAGAGAGCATTGCGAGCCATCCGGCCGTGGCGGAAGTCGCGGTGATCGGCGCGCAAGATGCACTCAAGGGGCAGGTCGCCATTGCATTTGCCGTGCTGCGTCAGCCGGAGCTGATCGAGACGACGGAGCAACGGCTCGCGTTGGAAGGCGACGTGATGAAGACGGTGGACAAGCAACTGGGTGCGGTGGCGCGTCCGGCGCGCGTGTTCTTCGTGACGATGCTGCCCAAGACGCGCTCGGGCAAGCTGCTGCGCCGCGCGATTCAGGCGATCTGCGAGGGGCGTGAGACGGGGGATCTCATCACGCTGGAAGATCCGGCGGCGCTGGAGCAGGTGCGGGAGGCTGTGCAGGGGCGGTGATATCGCAAGCGTTGACGACGGCGGCGATCGAGGGCATCGCGGGTGCCGAGGGTATCGACGGTGTCGTGGGTGTGCGAACATACGCGCATTCGTGAACCCGTCGACCTGTTGAAAGCGCAGCGCTATGACTGAAACCCCTCTCACTGCTTGGCGACAGAAGGCGATGCTGTTGGTCGTGTCCGTCGGCTTCTTCATGCAGACGCTGGACTCGACGATCGTCAACACCGCCTTGCCCGCGATGGCGCGCGATCTGGGCCAGTCGCCGTTGCACATGCAGGCGGTGGTCATCGCCTACGCGCTGACCATGGCCGTGACCATTCCGCTCTCGGGGTGGCTTGCTGACCGTCTCGGCACGCGCATCGTCTTCACGAGCGCGCTCACGATCTTCTCCATTGGCTCGGCCATGTGTGCGTACTCGACGACGCTCGATGCGCTCGTCGTCTGGCGGGTGGTGCAGGGGTTCGGCGGGGCGATGCTGTTGCCGGTGGGGCGTTTGGCCGTGCTGCGCGCGTTCCCTCGCGAGCAGTATCTGCAAGCGCTGGCCTTCGTTGCCGTGCCGGGCATGATCGGACCGCTGATCGGCCCGACGCTCGGCGGCTGGCTGGTCAAGGTCGCTTCGTGGCATTGGGTGTTCCTCATCAACGTGCCCGTGGGTGTGCTGGGTTGCGTCGCGGCGCACTTCTTTCTGGTCAATGCGCGCGCGCCGCATCAGACGCGGTTCGACGTCAAAGGTTATCTGCTGCTTTCGGTCGGGATGATCGCGACGTCGCTCGCGCTCGACCGGCACGCCGACATGGCCGGGGCGCACGCGCTGATGCTCGTGTTACTGGTCGTCGGCTTTGCCGGTTTTGTCGCCTATGGGCTGTATGCGAACCGCACACCGCAGCCGCTGTTCTCGCTGGCAATGTTCCGCGTGCATACGTTCAGCGTGGGGCTATTGGGGAATTTGTTTGCACGCATCGGCATCGCGGCGGTGCCGTATTTGGTGCCGCTGCTGCTTCAGGTGAGTCTGGGGTATTCGGCGTTCGAAGCCGGGTTGCTGATGCTGCCGATCACGATCTCGGGCATCTTCGCGAAGAGCCTCGCGACGCATCTGGTCACGCGCTATGGCTATCGCCCGGTGCTGGTCTGGAACACGATTCTTGCTGGCGTGGTCATGGCGAGCTTTGCGCTGGTGACGCCGCATTACCCGGTGCCGTTGCTCATCGTGCAGTTGGGTATTCTCGGCGGGGTGAATTCGATTCAGTTCACGGCGATGAATACGCTCACGCTCAAGGACCTGAACCCGGACGATGCGAGCGGCGGCAACAGCCTGTTCTCACTCGTGCAGATGCTGGCGATGAGCTTCGGCCTGACGGTTGGGGGCGCGTTGCTCGTCACGTTCACGGGCGCCTTTGGCGAGAGCGCGGGCGTGGGGGCGTTGCCCGCGTTCCGTGCGACGTTCGCTTGCGTGGGTTTCATCACTTGCTGCTCGGCGTGGATCTTCGCGCAACTGACCGATCGCGAGCAAATGGCGAACGACGAACATGTGACGCCTGCCCAAGCCACTGCTGCGGCAACTACGCCGCCACCGCCGGCTAACTAGCGAGCGGCCGGTCCAAAATCTCCGGCGCGCGGATCGCATCGATCAGCAGCCCGAGGAAGGCTTCGACCGGTGCGGGTAGGGTGCGCCCGGCCATCGTTTGCACTTGCAGCGAGCGCTGATGTAGTGCCGGATTGCGGATCGGAATGGCGACAAGCCCTTCCGGCGCGAGACGGCTGCGTACCGTCAGCAAACCGGTGAGCGTGACGGCGTTGCCCGTGCGTACGAAGCTGTGAAGCGCCGCGTGATAGTTGCTGACGAACACCGGCTCGAACAGCAAGCCTTCGAGGGTGCAGCACAGATCGAACATCTGCCGGATGGTCACACCGGCGTTCGATAACGCCAGCGGGTAGGGCAATAAATCGGCCAACGCCACGTCACGCCGCTTTGCTAGCGGATGCGCGCGCGCCATGAGCGCATAGATCGGTGCGGGCTGCGTGTGCACCACCTGCACACCTTTTTCCGGTGCGACGCTGAAACAGACGGCGATGTCGGCTTCGCCATCTCGCACGCGTTCGGTGGCGGCGAATGGCGAGATGACGTCGAGCAGGAAATGCGCGCCGGGATAAGCCTCTCGAAATCGCGCAAACACTTGCGGCAGGAAGTCTCGCGCGACGCCTTCGGAACTCGCCACACGAATGGTGGCGCGGCCGACTTCCGACAGTCCGCGAATCTCCGAGGTCACGCGTTCCGCATCGAGCAAGACGCGTCGCGCATGGTCGGCGAGCAGTTCTCCCGCTTCGCTAAGCACCATGCCGCGTGGTCGCCGTTCAAACAGTGGCGTACCCAGATCCTCTTCCAACTTCGCGATTTGCCGACTCAGTGCCGACACGGCGACGTGCAGACGCTCCGACGCGCGGCTGAGCGAGCCGGTCCGGGCGACTTCGAGAAAGTAACGCAGGGCATGGGTTTGCATGGGCGACGCAGCGGCAGTGAGAGGGCGGGAGGGCGCGACGCGGTAAGTGCGAAACGCTCGTGAAACGTGTGGCTTTTGCTTTGCCGAAACGGCAACGGAACGTTCGAAATATTATCATTGTTGTCAAAAAAACCGACTCCTAGAATGGCCTGAACGGTTGTGCCAGAGCGTGCTACCGACACGCGTCGCAGCGCGAGTGCGAGCCCCGGCCGCCGTCCCCATAAGCCATTTGGAGACATGCAGTGACCCGTAATGCCGCAATTGCTCAAGCTACCGCCCAATACGATTCGGGCGCGTTTCTCGATACCCTCAATCGCCGCGTGGCGTTCAAGACGGAGAGTCAGGAAGCCGATAGCGGCGAGATTCTCCAAGCCTATCTCGCCGATGAAATGACGCCCGCGCTCGCCGCGCTGGGCTTCACTTCACGCATCGTGCCGAACCCGGCACCGGGCGGCGGCCCTTTCCTGATTGCCGAGCGTCGCGAGGGGGATGACCTGCCGACGGTGCTGACCTACGGTCACGGCGATGTGGTGCGTGGTTACGACGCGCAATGGCGTGCCGGGCTAAAGCCGTGGGAGATCGTTGTGGAAGGTGATCGTTGGTACGGCCGAGGCACGGCGGACAACAAGGGTCAGCACACGATCAATCTGGCGGCGCTCGCCGAGGTGCTAGCCGCACGCGGCGGCAAGCTTGGCTACAACGTGAAGATGATCGTGGAGATGGGCGAGGAAATGGGCTCGCCGGGTTTGCACGCGGTCTGCGAGCAGTTGCGCGAGGAGTTGCGTGCCGACGTGCTGATCGCCTCCGATGGCCCGCGTTTGGCTGCGACGCATCCCACGGTCTTCTTGGGCTCGCGTGGTCTCGTGAATTTCAAGCTGAGTCTGAATCTGCGCGAAGGTGGTCATCACTCGGGCAACTGGGGCGGCTTGCTGCGTAATCCGGGTGTGGTGCTCGCCAATGCGATTGCGTCGATGGTCGATGGCAACGGCAAGATCTTGATTGAGGGTCTGCGTCCGCCTGCATTGCCCGCGTCGGTTCGCCGCGCGCTCGAGGGGTTGGAGGTTGGCGGTGGCCCGAACGATCCTGAAGTCGATGCCGACTACGGCGAGCCTGGCCTCACGCCGACCGAGCGTGTGATCGGCTGGAACAACATCGAAGTGCTCGCGTTCAAGACGGGCAACCCTGAAAAGCCGGTCAACGCAATTCCTCCTTATGCGTACGCCCACATGCAGATTCGGTTTGTGGTCGGCACCGACTGGGAGCGGCTCGGCGAGATCGTGCGTGCGCATTTAGACGCGCACGGCTTCACGATGGTCGATGTGGAAGTCGAGCGTGGGGTGATGGCGACGCGTCTCGACCCGGAGGATCCGTGGGTGTTGTGGGCGTTGGCATCGATGCGCGAGACGACGGGCAAGCCGCCGGTACTGCTGCCGAACCTTGGCGGCACGTTGCCCAACGATGTGTTCGCCGACGTGTTGGGGCTGCCTACGCTGTGGGTGCCGCACTCGTACCCGGCTTGCTCGCAGCATGCGCCTGACGAGCATTTGCTCGGCTCGGTCGCGCGTGAGGCGCTGCAAATCATGGCGGGATTGTTTTGGGATCTGGGCGAAGTCGACCTCAAAGAGGGGAAACCGCGATGAACAGTTCTGCTGCCGCACCGGGGGCGGGGCATACGGGGAGTCTTTCGGAGGGCAATGCGGAGAGTTCCGCCAGCTCGTCCTCGTCTGCCGATGCGAAACCGGCCGCTCACGTACCCGTCTACAAGCTGATCGTTGCCACGTCGATCGGCAATGCGCTCGAATGGTATGACCTGATCGTCTACGGCTACTTCGCCGTGACGATCTCGACGCTGTTCTTCCCTGCGCACGATGAGACTGTGTCGTTGTTGATGGCGTTGGGCACGTTTGCGCTGTCGTATCTGGCGCGGCCGCTGGGGGCATTCGTGTTGGGCGCTTATGCGGATCGTCATGGGCGGCGGGCGTCGCTGATGTTGTCGATCGCGATGATGACGGTGGGCACGGGGCTGATTGCGTTCATGCCGACGTATGCGGCCATTGGCGTGTGGGCACCGGTCGGTATTTTCCTGTCGCGATTGATGCAGGGGTTCTCGGCGGGCGGTGAGTTCGGTAGTTCGACGGCGTTTTTGGTCGAGCATGTCCCGAATCGCCCGGGCTTCATGTCGAGTTGGCAGTTTGCGAGTCAGGGCGCGAGCACGTTGTTGGCATCGGCTTTCGGTGCGGTGCTGACAGGGGCGCTCACGCAGCCGCAGTTGGATTCGTGGGGCTGGCGAATTCCCTTCATCTTCGGGATGCTCGTTGGGCCGATCGGTTTGTACATCCGCAAGTATGTGGATGAGACGCCGGCGTTCCAGAAGGAGGCGATCAAGGCACGAGAGGCGGCCGAGGCGAAAGCTGGCGAGGTGGCTGGGCCATCACCGATTCGGGAAGTGTTGGCGACGCAGAAGTCGCGATTGTTGGTGTGCATCGGTGCGTTGATTCTGACGACGACGGCGAACTACATGATTCTGTACATGCCGACGTATGCGACCAAGCAGTTGGGGTTGCCGCCGCAGCAGGGCTTTATCGCGACGCTGGTCACCGGGTTCGTGATCATGACGCTGACGCCGTTTGTGGGGCATTGGTCGGATCGAGTGGGTCGCATCCGGATCATGGCGGTGGCTGGGGTGTTGTTCTTGTGCACGGTGTATCCGGCGTTCGCGTTCATGAATGCGCACGCGTCGCTCGCGACGATGATGTTGGTGATGTTGTGGGTCGGCACGCTCAAGGCGGTGTACTTCGCACCGATTCCGGCGTTGATGTCGTCGTTGTTCCCGACACGCACGCGGGCCACGGGGATGGCGGTGGGTTACAACCTCGGCACGACGATCTTCGGCGGCTTTACGCCGCTTGCTGTCGCGTGGCTGATTGCCTCAACGGGCAACAAGCTTGCACCGGGGCTGTATCTGATGGTCGGCGCTGTCATTAGTCTCGTGACGCTGTTGATTGCACGCACGAAGATGGGGGCGCGATGACCTTAGGTTGTCGGTAATGTTTGCGCGTATGCGCAGACGTGGGGGCTAGCGGGCGGTTGAGAGGCAATCGCCTGCTGGTGCCTCGTTAGTGATGCCGGCTGGGGATGCCGGGGTCGTTGGCGGCGGACGCGCTCAATCCGGTGAGAAAGGCGTCACAGATTTTTGCGAGCGTGTTGGAGGGATGGCTGGGGCGGCAGGAGAGTCCGTCGTATCTGGCGCATTCGGCTTCCAGCGCTTCGGATAGCGTGCGCGCGACGTCGGCAAGAATCGTTCCCCAGACGGATTCTTCCGTGATGTTCATGACTTCGGCGTACTCGCCGACTTTCATCGAACAGTGCAAGTCATCTTCAGTGATCCATACGCGAAGCATTTCGACGGCGCTGTCATCGAGCAGTGCAGCTTCCGGTATCGGGCATTCATTCATGATTCACCTCGCAATGTGATGTGGGTTCGTAGTTGGGAGAGTCGCAAAGTCCGCGAGAGCGCGGGGGCTTGTGGCTCATCCGTCCAGCGCCGTTGATCGGCAGGGCAACCGTACACGCGTTGATCCGTGTGATGCCGTCGTACGCCAACTACGGCTTTGCGTGGTGCAAATCCTCTAAACGTCCCTCAAGACCCCGTATCGCGGGGGCTGGCGGGGGATTGCTTTGCGCTGTGTGCGGGCTATCGGCCGTGGTCCTAGGAGAGTTTTTGCAGATTATTCACAGCGGAGGGAGGGGGAGGGTGGGGCGGGAGTTGCGGGGGGGGGGCGAAGGGGGGCATTGAGTGAATGAAGTGTGTACATCAGGGGTGGTGGGTCTCTTTCTCAAGAAGATTGCCTCGATTTTCGATAATTTCTTGGTCAATCGTATTGTTGTATCTGTGCGATTGAAGACCTTCGCTTGGTGCAGGGAGTGGTCTATTAATGTCTTCGGTCGTCAGTATTCCGAGCGCGAGTAGGATGAGGCCTATTGAGAATAATGTGATGAGGTAGTTTGTTATGAAATGAAAGGAAATTTTAAAAATAATTATTAAATTTCTGAGATTGGTCTCTTTTTTCTTATGGTCGTTTTTGTTGGCGTGTGGGGAGTTTGGTAAATTTCTGGGTTTCTTGTTTGGCCGGTCGCTGTAAATATTGATAAGCATCCAAAAGCCTAGGCTGAAAGATATTCCCGCCGCCACTCCTATTTTTGCTGAGAAGAGAATGTTGTGGAGTATGGCTTCGATGTCGAAATAAAGGGGGTAGAAAACTAGTTCGAAAAGTAGGCTGGTTGTTAGCGATAGGAGGGATAGAAATGTCGATGATCGGAGGGTGAGGGAAAATAAGTTGGTGTGTGGATTTTCTCTAGTCATTTGTCACCGAGTTTGATATTTAAGTAATGCTGAATTCCTGTGTGATTGCTCGTAATGTCAGTGCGACTGGCGTATTGAGGTGGATAAACGGTAGTCTCTGCTTTTCTCTATTCGAAGAAGAACATTGACGCGATCCTCGTTAGATCCTCCAATAGCGACATTGACCATGACATGCAAACCGGCGATCGCGCTGCCTTTGACAGTCGTGCCACCACGCGATACCACCGTGGTTTTGCTATCAGTTGGGATGTGACTGTAGTTGTTGGTGACGTCGCAATCATCCGTGTTGCGGCGCGAGGCGCCAGCGTTTGCCGTTGCGCCAACCATTCCTCTTGAGTCAGGTCTCGTTTAGCGCGAGCGCGCGACGTCCCCCCGTCTTCAGTAGCACCGGCCTTTAGAGCCCGGGGGGTAATGTAACGCTTTGTCGACGAGCTTCCGGGCGTAGGATGCGGGCGTTAATCCGCCCAGCGATTTCTTCGGCAGATCCTCGTTATATTCGCGGCGCCATGCCTCGATCACCAGCTTGGCATGCGACAGCGTGGTGAACCAGTGGTGTTGAGGCATTCATCCCTGAAACGCCCGATGAACGATTCGATGTAGGCATTCTGGTTCGGTTCGCCCGGCTCGATCAGAAACAGATTCACGCCTCGCCCGTGTGCCCGGGTCAGCATGTCCCGGTTGCAAAACTCCGCTCCGTTATTGGTCCGGCGCCGGCTGATAGCGAAATGCGCTGGCGCTCATGCCGATTACCCGCAGCGCCCGGCGTTCGCTCAGGCCTTGCTGCGTCATATGGCGCACCACCTCTCGGCGTGAAGGGGCATTTACCACTTTTTTCGTAATGCCTCGCCCGTGACCTCGTTTTTCAGCATCGACTCGGCCAGCAGTCTCTTCAATCGGGCGTTCTCGGTTCCCAACTCCTTCAGGCGCTTCGCGTCGGGCACGGCTCATCCCGCCGAACTCGCTGCGCCACAGGTAGTAGCTCGCTTCGGAAAATCCATGCCGCCGACACGAATCCTTGAGCGGCATACGGGTCTCCGCTTCCCGCTGGAGGCCAATGATCTGAGCTTCGGTGAATCGCTTCTTCATGTCCAATCTCCTGATTACGTGATTGGACTCTAACTCGCCGCGCTACTCAAATCGGAGGAGACGTCGTTGTTTGAAAATATATTTTATACCGCTACCACGGGCGTCTATTAACACCGTGGCGACTAACTGCGCCGGTATTAATTTCAACCTGATACTCCGTCCCAATCCAGTTTTCGAGAAGAACAGATTTCCCTAGGACAGCGATTCGTGTGTAAGGCTTTGGATTCTCATCGCCACCGTCCGGAGCCTCGTGGATTTTCCAGAGCAATGTGCCGCCTGAGTCGAAAGCGTATACATTCCGATTGATGGATTTGTCGCCACGTCTATGAAATGAATCATCGTCAACAAGAACAATTTTCATTTCTTGAAAAATCACGACTTGCTTTGCATTAAATAGAAGCTTTTTTTCAAGATTTTCATCTATTTTTATGGCTTACTTTGGTGGTCTGGTGTTCGAGAAGGATGAGCTAGATATTCTTTCGAGAAGCTGATGCTGAATGCTGGTTGTACCGCATTGGTACCTAATCCTCTTAGTAGGTCTGTCTGAGCCTCCTGGATTTCCTCGGCCGAAGCACCGTTCTTGGCCATGAACTCACCGAGCGACGCGGACGCGGCACCGGCGCTTGCGCCGTCCGTGGCGGAGACTCCCGCGACGATGCTCCAAGCGCCCCAGCGGAACAGTTACCCCCGACGCCGCGGCGCCCGCGCATCCCACGATGCCTTGCAGGGCGGCTCGCGTGGTTTCGCTGTCGAGGTCATCGGCGATCTGCTCCACGTTCTCCACGCCCAGCGTTTGCAAATAGCTCACGGCAGCACGCTGCGCGAATTCGCCCATGCCTGCGCTGACGTTGCCCGCAGCCGCCGCGGAAATGACCGTGATGATCTGGCGAATATTCGTGAAGACGCCAACCTCGCGCTGCAGCGCCTTAACGATCTTGAGGTCGGCCCGAATATCCTCCTCGTTAAGCGTCCTTTCCTTAAAACCCTGCAAGTCGCCCTAACAAATCGTCGGCGACTGACTTAATAATTACGTTTGCGCCGATATCGCACGCACGAATCGTGTTCCCATAAGGATCATCATGGATGACTTCAACATCCTCTCCTGAAATTCTTAGTCGGGCCTTACGGCAATCTGGCCCGTCAACCAGCTCAACAACAACAGCGGCGTAATGAACGACGAGAAACTCCATGAGTTTGTCGAAACCCGCCCAATCTGGGATTGCAGGGACATCGATGCAAGCTTTGTTGCCGCTATCATGCGTAAATACGACAGGCTTCCTAGTCATCCATTACCTCTTTCGCTTGATTCCTAACGCATCGTCTACGGCACGGTTCGACCGGACCGCGCCGTCTCTCACATATCGCCAGACATCGTCCCCCTCAAACCCTTGCTCGGCGGCACGGCGAAGAACGTCATCCAATGTCTTCGGTGGATCCAAGGCAGCAGCCTTTGCCTGATCCAGCATTAGCTCTCGTGCTTTCATTTTGATTTCGTTTCTAAGGTTAAATGCCTGGATGGCTTGATCTCGGATCGATGCTGATTTATCAATTTTTTCAGGAATCTTGTCCAATTCGTTGTGATACCAGACGCGTGTCGCGTCGTCGGACAGTGAACCTGAGGGGGGGCATCCGTGAAACTATCCTTGCTCAACATCGGATCAAACGCCACCGGTCCGTCATTCGGCGTCGCGGTAATGGTCGGGCCTTTCGCGCCTTGATCCGGGGTTGTGGTGATTGTAGCGCCGCGCTCACCTTGGTCTGGCGTGGCCGTTATCGTCGGGCCTTTCTCGCCTGAGTCTGGTGTTGCGGTGATTGTGGCGCCCGACGGGCCGTTGTTTGGCGTGGCGGTAATCGTTGGCTTTTCAGATGCGTCCGAGCCCACGCTCTCCGTGGCTTGCTCCACAACGTGACGACTAGCACAAGCCAACGGCGACACTTTGCACGCTGCGTCCGCTAAAGCTTCACGCAAGGCGTCAGCAAGTCTTGCTGTGGGCTCAGCACCGCCGTTGCCTCTACCGGCTGGATCCAATTCGTCCGTGGCGTTCTTACCTCGACCACCACGAATCGAACCCGACGGTGTACCGGGTTGCGGCGGCGGGGGCAGAACCGTAATCCCGAGCGTATTGTTTTCGGCCTCAGTCGTTGCCCCCGTCGATGCCGTCGCCACGTCGCCGCCGGTGCCCGCCGTCACCCCGGCCACAATTGACGTGATCAGATTGACGCGTGCTTCCCGCTCTACCTGCGAAAGCGGCTGCCCCGGTTTGTCGGTGGTTGCGAGTAGACTGCCGAGCAACGATCCCGCTGCGGCCCCCATTGCACCTGCGTCGCAACTCCCGCCTGACGCAGCCCCGCCCGCGCAACCGGCGATGGCATGCAACGTTGCTTTCGATGCGGGATCAAGGTTCTCGCCGAGCGTCTTGATCTCTTTCGCGGCGAGTCCTTGCAGATAAGTCACGGTCGCGCGCGTGGCCATCTCACCAGCGGCCCCCGTGACGTTGCCGCCGATGCCTGCGGTGACCGCGCTTACGATCAACCGGTAATCGCCTCCCGGTCCCCATTTCTTCGCGTCGGCAAGTTGCTCGCCAAGTGCTGCGCGTTGCTCGGGGTCGGTGGTGTTCTTAAGCTGCGCTTCGATCTCGTCGGCTTTCTTGGCGCGGTTGTTCACAAACGTCCCAACTTCGTGCTGCAACGCTTGTGTGATCTCGAAGCTGGTTTCGATTTGCTCCTTATCGAACTCGTTAGCCAGCGCGTTGGCGCCATCCTGATCTGAGGACACGTCACGGTTCACGGATGCGATGGTTTCTTCCGCTGTCTTGTCGGTTTTCGCCAGTTGCGCCGCTTCATCCGTGATTTCAATGACACCAGCACTGATGCCGCTGCGCGTCACGCTTGTCCCGCTACCGCTTGCCGCGACGACCGCCGGTGGGGCAACGCTCACCGGGCCGGTCTTCGGTAACTCGCTGCCGGGTATCGCTTTCGCTCCGGTTTCGGCTCGGCCCTTCTGATCGGTGCCGACGCGAGCGCCATCGCTGCCGCCTGTGCTGACGCCACCGCCCAGGCTCACACCGAAGGCGTCGTACTCCGCGTGATTCTCGATATCGCGCTCGGTCAACGAACCGGTTTTCAGACGATTCCTATTCGACTCGGCTGCTTTGTCCGTGGACGCGATAACGGCACCGACGAGATCGGTGTTGCCGCGTACCGTCACGTCAAAGCCACCGTCGCCTGCTTTGATCCCGGCCTGCTCGGTCACGCTCGCGAAATCACTGCTGATTTGTTGATGGCTAACGTTCACGCTGCCGGACGCGCCGCCAAAACCCACCGTGCCGCTCGCGCTGATGGATTGGTCCTTCGACTCGTAGACGCTGGTGTCTTGCAGACTCTCTAAGCTCAGGTCGCCGCCGACCTCGACCACGACTCGCTCACCCGCAATCACGCCGCCTTTGACGGTCGTGTCGCCACCCGATGCCACCGTGGTTTTGCCGTCAGCTTTACCCCGTGAGGCGCTAGCGTTCGCCGTCACCCCGATGGACATGCCATTGCTGCCCACCGACACGCCTACGCCAATGCCGTCCGATGACTTTACTTTCTATCATCTATCTCGCACAAAACCCAAGATCCAAAGCCGAGTGGTATTCCGACTGCAATTCCGGCTTTTGCGGAGTATGTGATGCTGCTCCACGGAAAATAAAAATCGCCTCTGATAAACGCAAATATTATTGCCACTGATAATCTTGAGAGTAGGAATAGAAAAAATGAAAAAAATATTGAATAAATGATAAATAAAAATATTTGAATGTGAGCTTTTTTGGGGATTTTCATTTTTGGCCTCGAGAATTGTCGAGTTGCTGTTGTATTTCTGCGGTGACGCCCTCTGTTGCTAGCGCGCCACCGATGGCTCCGAAAACCTCAGCTACAGGTGGTTTTGCAATGCCGTGTACTGCTTTTGAGACGAGAGATCCTACATTCTCTCCAATAAGCGAGCCTGTGCCGGTTGCGATAATCGGATTCGACGGATCCTCATTCTTGAATAGATTTCCTGTATATACGCTGCCAATGTTAATGGCGATTACTGGGATCAATCCCTTTCCCTGAGTTGCGGCGCCGACGGCAG
This sequence comes from Pandoraea pneumonica, assembly GCF_049918595.1. Classification (GTDB taxonomy): domain Bacteria; phylum Pseudomonadota; class Gammaproteobacteria; order Burkholderiales; family Burkholderiaceae; genus Pandoraea; species Pandoraea pneumonica_A. The sequence continues at coordinate 23,314 of NZ_JBNCRZ010000009.1, read as the reverse complement.
TTGCGGTTGCTACGTCACGGTAATTAATCGGTTTTTCGCCATTTGTTGTTATTTGAAATAACACATTGGACCCGCCGCCAATCGCACCACCTACTATCACGCTTGCTACACCCACCGCCGGAAGTGAAACCGCTCCCGCTATGGCTGGCACCAGCACCGACCCGCTCTTCAATAGTCCCGTTGCAGGCTGCGGAGCGCCGCTTCCCAGTCCTCGGAGTAGGTCTGCCTGAGCCGTCTGAATCTCCTCCGCCGTAGCGCCGTTCTTAGCCATGAACGCTCCGAGCGATACGGATGCGGCCCCCGCCCTTACGATGCCTGCCGGAAGCTGGAACTGGTTGTTTTCCATTTCCAACCGCGACGCTGCGCTGGCGGCGGCAGCGCTCGTGCCGTCCGCGGCTGAAATTCCCGCGACGATGCTTTGCACTAGATACTAGATTCATGCGGGCTTCTTTCTCGGACGGGGTGATATCTCGGCTATTGGTATCGCTAGCTACGTTTATCAAGTTGTTCAGCACCACACTCGCCGACGCACCAAGCGCCCCGGCAGAGCAGTTGCCCCCTGACGCTGCTGCGCCCGCACATCCCACAATGCCTTGCAGGGCGGCTCGTGCGGTCTCGCTGTCGAGGTCGTCGGCGATCTGCTTCACTTTCTCCACGCCAAGCGTTTGCAGATAACCCACGGCAGCACGCTGGACGAATTCGCCCACGCCTGAGCTGACGTTGCCTGCGGCAGCGGCAGAAATGACAGTGACTATCTGGCGATACGTGCCGCCCGGTGCCCACTTCGCCGCGTCCTCAAGTCGTCTATCCAATTCGGCTAACTTGACGGGATCTTTCTCCTACTCGCGAGCCTTCTTCAGCTCCGCGTATTCCTTTACGCGGTTGTTCACAAACGTCCCAGCCTCACGCTGCAACGCTTGCATGACCTCGAGGCTGGTTTCGATCTAATCGCAGTCGGAGTCTTGGATGGGGAAGTGTTTAATTTTTTCGGATACGGACGAGGATCCACATGCCGACTCCGGCTGCTAATCCGGTGCCAACGCCTATTTTAATCGATGAAAATAGATCGTTGAAATCAAAGAGGAATAATCCATTCTTTAAAAATATTATTGTGTATATTGCCAGCTTGGATCCGATGGAAATTGTAGTTAAAAATACTGTTGAGTAAATTATAAATAAAAATAACTTTAATGATTCATTGTTGATTTTCATTTTTTAATTTAAAGTTGTCGGCGCCTTTTTGTGCTCCGGTTGAGATGCCTTCTCCTATTACGGAGCCAGTTATGGTTTCGAGTAGCTCTGATGTGGATTTGTTGGTAACGCCGGGTGTTAGATTTCTCGAGATGGACTTTCCTGCAACTCCTCCGAGGACTGCGCCTGCGCCAGCAGCAGCTATTGGGTTTGTGGGGTCATTTCCTTGCAGTTTGCTACCTATGTAAGCACCACCACTGCTCACTACTCCGGTTGTGAAAATCCCTTTTCCTTGGGTCATCGAACCAACGGCGATTGCGATTAATGCATCCGTGTAGCTAAAGGGTTTTTCGCCATTTGATGCGACTTGTACGATGCTGTTTGCCGTGCCACTAACAATTCCTCCCGTAATGAGACTAGCGGCGCCGACTGTCGGTACGGAAATCAGAGCGGGCGCAGTACTAATAAAGGCCGCCCAACTCTTCAAGAGCTCCGTTGCTGGCTGTGCCGCATTGGTACCTAATCCTCTGAGTAGGTCTGCCTGAGCCGTCTGTATCTCTTCAGCCGAAGCCCCATTCTTTGCCATGAACTCGCCGAGTGACGCGGATGCAGCACCTGCGCTTACGATGCCGGCCGGAAGCTGGAACTGGTTGTTTTCCATCTCCAGCCGCGAAGCTGCGCTGGCGGCGGCGGCGCTCGTGCCGTCCGTGGCTGCAATTCCCGCGACGATGCTTTGCACTAGATTCATGCGGGCTTCTTTCTCGGACGGGGTGATATCTCGGCTATTGGTATCGCTAGCTACGTTTATCAAGTTGTTCAGCACCACACTCGCCGACGCACCAAGCGCCCCGGAAGAGCAGTTGCCCCCTGACGCTGCTGCTCCCGCACATCCCACAATGCCTTGCAGCGCAGCTCTCGCGGTCTCGCTATCGAGGTCGTCGGCAATCTGTTTCACTTTCTCCACGCCCAGAGTTTGCAAATAGCTCACGGCAGCACGCTGGACGAATTCGCCCACGCCTGCGCTGACGTTGCCTGCGGCAGCGGCAGAAATGACAGTGACTATCTGGCGATACGTGCCGCCCGGTGCCCACTTCGCCACGTCCTCAAGTCGTCTATCCAATTCGGCTAGCTTGACGGGATCTTTCTCTTGCTCGCGAGCCTTCTTCAGGTCTGCGTACTCCTTCACACGGTTGTTCACAAACGTCCCAACTTCGCGCTGCAACGCTTGCGTGATCTCGAAGCTTGTCTCGATCTGTTCGCGATCGAACTCGTTAGCTAGCGCGTTGGCGCCATCCTGATCTGAGGACACGTCACGGTTCACGGACGCTATGGCTTCTTCCGCTGTCTTGCCGGTTTTCGCCAGTTGCGCCGCTTCATCTGTGATTTCAATGACACCAGCGCTGATGCCGCTGCGCGTTACGCTTGTCCCGCTACCGCTTGCCGCGACTACCGCCGGTGGGGCAACGCTCACCGGGCCGGTCTTCGGTAACTCGCTGCCCGGTATTGCTTTCGCTCCGGTTTCGGCTCGGCCTTTCTGATCGGTGCCGACGCGAGCGCCATCGCCACCACCCGTGCTCACGCCACCGCCCAGGCTCACACCGAAGGCGTCGTACTCCGCGTGGTTCTCGATGTCGCGCTCGGTCAACGAACCGGTTTTCAGACGATTCCTATTCGACTCGGCTGCCTTGTCCGTAGATGCGATAACAGCACCGACGAGATCGGTGTTGCCGCGTACCGTCACGTCAAAGCCACCGTCGCCCGCTTTGATCCCGGCCTGTTCGGTCACGCTCGCGAAATCACTGCTGATTTGTTGATGGCTGACGTTCACGCTGCCGGACGCGCCGCCAAAGCCCACCGTGCCGCTGGCGCTGATGGATTGGTCTTTCGACTCGTAGACGCTGGTGTCTTGCAGGCTCTCCAGGCTCAGGTCGCCGCCGACATCGACCACGACTCGCTCGCCGGCGATTACGCCGCCTTTGACGGTCGTGTCGCCACCCGATGCCACCGTGGTTTTGCCATCAGCCGTGATGTGGCTGTAGTTGTTGGTGAGGTCTTTGCCGTCGGCTTTACCGCGTGAGGCGCTGGCGTTCGCCGTCACCCCGATGGACATGCCATTGCTGCCCACCGACACGCCTACGCCGATACCACCGGAGATACCGCTGCTCTTGCGGTGCTGCTCGAAAGTGTCGGCGCTCGCCAAAAGGCTGATATCGCCGTCGGCCTTGAGCGTAGCGTCTTGTCCGGCCTTGATATCGCTGCCGCGAACGAGCAGAGACGAGTCTTTGCCATCACCCTCGGCGCTCACCGAAACATTGCCGCCCGCGCTGACCGTCGAGCCAATCGACGTAATGTTCTCCTGCGTCTCGCGGCTCTTCTGCAACGAGCCACCGACCGTGATCGAGACGCTTACGTTGGCGGCATCTTTCAGATTCTTGACGGTATCGGCGGCGTTCTTGACCGCTAACCCGCCGGCGGCGACGCCGAGCGCTTTCATGCGTCCGTCGTCGACCTTGCTCGCCGCCTTGCCCACCTGGCCAACGGTTTCGGCCGCAGCGAGCAACGGACTGCTGACTGCAATCGTCACGCCGGATTGGCGAACCTCTGTTTCACGCTCGCTGGCGTCCCGCTCAACGCTCTCGGTAATCGCAACGCGCTTGGCCGAAATGTCGATGTCGCCCGCAGGCGCGATAACTGCGCTGCCTTCCTGTCGGTACTCGTCGCCAGCCCGGACCGAAACATCACCAGTTACTGAGCCGAGCACGCTACCTGTCTGGTTCGTACTCTCGCGACGTTTGGTTTCCTTCTCGCTGCGGTTGCCGAACGTAACGCTCGTGCCGCTGCTGAACATGCCGCTGGTTTTGGTTTCCGAGATGCTGAGCGACTGCTGGCTATCTTCGGCGGACGTGATGGCTACGTTGCCCTGCGCCGCAACGTTCACGTTGCCGTCAGCGACGACGTTCGATCCGACTATAGAGACGTCTTTTCCGGACGCAATCGAGACGGTGTCGCCAGAGACGGTGCTGCCGGTCGTTTGCGTCCCGTGCACCTCCTTGTAGCGTTCTTCCGTGGTTGTGGAGAAAAGGCCGGACTTGGCGTCGCGTGACCACCGAACGTCGTCATGCTGTGCGGTGACCCCGCCGACGGTCACGTCGCCGGTGGCGACGATTTGTACGGCGCCCTTGTCACCCGCATCCCGGTTGCCGCTGCTAACACCGCTATCCCCCGCGCTCACGTACGAGCCGAGAATCTTGGCGTCGCCCTTGCGTGAGCCCTCGTCAGCGACATAGGCACGCACGCCACGCTCGTCGAGTACGCGCTGAACCGCTTCGACTTGGCCCGCCGCAATGCCGATGGCACCGCCCGCGCGGATGTCGCTGCCGTGAATGCTTTCTGTGTGGGTGTCAGCCGTGGCGGCATGATCTTCGTTGCGCGACCGGCCGGAGAAATCTAACTTGTCAGTGACGGCAGTCACTTCCACGTCGCGGCCAGCCGCGATGACAACATTGCCGCCGGTAGTCATCTGTGAACCTTTGACCACCGCGTCCCGGCCCGCGACAACGCTTGTATTTCCGCCGACATCGACGACCGACGCGACGTGTTCGATCACCTGCGTCACGCTACGGTTGTCGCCAGTGCGGCCATCGCCGAAGCTTCGGTCCAACGCGATGGCGTCGATCGAGACGTCACGTCCGGCGGCGAGCTCGGTATCGCCGCCCGACTGAATTTGCGCACCTGTGACGTTCAGGTCGCGTCCGGCAGTCACGGCTAGCGTGTCCAGCGCGCCGATTTTCCCGATGGCATCGACGCTGGTGGTTTTGCCGCTACCACCAACGCCCACCCAATCGACCGTGCGAGTTTGGCTGGTCACGACGACGTCGCGGCCCGCTTCCACGCGCACCTGGTTGCCCAGGATATCGCCGCCGATGTTCGTGATATCGCGCGATGCGATGACTTCGACGTTGCCGACCGTCACACGGTCGACGTTTACGGGTGCCACGCTTTCCACACTGCCGACCCCGTTCGTGCCGCCTCGATCGGCGTTACCGTCGTTCGTCGCGGCTGCTACGGTCTTTTGTCCTCCCGGGGCGCTCCCCCCAATCACCCCGCGATTCTCGATATCCACAGCACGAATCTTCGTACTCGAATCGCCGACGATCTGCCCCCGATTGCTCACCGTCTGGCTGGCTTCCACGACAACATCGCGCCCCGTGACGAGTGCGCCGCCAGGTTGCAGGCGCACACGCTTGCCATGCGCGAGGTAGAGCGTCGGGACCAACACGGTGTGCGTCGAACCATCGGGGGAGGTGACGTCCTGCTTCACCAGCCAAACAATGTCGTCGGTCAGCGCCTGCATTTGGGCTTGCGTGAGACGAATGCCGACGCGAAGCGAAAGATCACGTCCGGCGCGCGCGCCTTGCGTTAGCAGCGCGCGATATTCCGTGTCGGCGGTGGCAGCCTCGTCGCTGTCGTAGGCCGTCAGTCTCGCGCGACCCGTCAGGCGAAGAATCTGCTCACGAACCAGCTTCGCCTCATAGAACCCATCGCCAATACGTCGTTCGATACCCGCAGGATCGATGTTCAGCAGATCCAGCATGTAATTGCTGGACACGAACTTGCCGTAATCGGTAAAGCGTTTATCTGTGACAACGAGGTATGGCTGCGACGGCGCCGTCACAATGCTGAACAAGCCACTGCTCGGCAGTGTCAGGTCGGGAATGCCCCCTGACACTGCATCGAGCGTTTGCAGGGCGCCTGACACGTCGGTAGACGCTCGCGCTTGTTGCGGGGCATCGATGACGGATTGCGACGCAGTGGAAACGGCAGAGGAGGGGGCATCGTCGGCGCCGACGGCAATTTCGGGGCGCTGGGAATCTCCCGGCCGTACCACACCCGGGGCTTCGGGCACGTTCGGGACGCGAGCCGACACCTGAGCATCGCCCCACGGCGCATCGATGACCTGGCCATCGGCCGATACGGCATCGATCACGATGTCTCGCGCGTGAATTCGTGTCGATTGATTCGAGGAGATCAAGGCGTCGAGGACGCCGACGACTGACTTTCGCTCACTCGTGCCCAAGTTCACCGTGGTGAACCACCGGTCGCGATTGCCGCGCTTCTCGTGCCAGTACAGATCGGACGTTTGACTGGTCTGCTCGATGCGCTCAAGCCCGACGCTACGGTTGGTGATCTGGCCGCCGTTGCCTCGTACGTCGAGGTTGCCACCCGCGCTGATGAGCGACGCGTAGTTCAGCGCGCTACCCGCATCGACATTCAAGCGAATCGAGCGCTGCGACGCGATGACACCCGGCGCATCCGCACTGATGATCCGATCGACCGTGCTGCGTGTCGTGATTTGCCGCCGGTATTCGTTGGTATCGCGGCTATCTTGAATGCCGTGCCCGTATCGGAATATCCGTGCGCCCTCGTCCGGCGCGCCGGTAATCGGTTGGTGAGCCTCATCGACCACGGTCGGCCGAATGTGCTGTGACGGGTCGTAGTCCGGCCAGAAGCGAACGATCCAGTTGCCATTCCCGTCGTCCTGAATGGACTCGAAGTGCTGCACCGCGCGCTTCGTAATGTTGCGAGTCGCGTAATCGACGGAATACACCGAGTCTTTGTAGACCTCGATGATCGGCTTCGCCAACGAGAAGGTCTTGCTTTCAGTGTCGAGCGCGGTGAGATGACCCTTAGGCAACGTGACGGCAATGGGGTCGCTCACCGCATAGAGCTTTTCGGCGGAGTGGGCCGCGCGTGCCTCTTGAGTCCAGCGCCATTGGGAGAACGGAATGTTGCCGGGGTTGGGGACCTGCTTGGTTTCCTTAACGCGATCTGTCGGTTGCCCATGATCATTGAGCTCATAGATGCGTTCTTCGATCATCGTCGGCCCATCGTCGATGCGCAGGCTATGGCTCCAATGCTGCGTCGGCAATTCCTGACATGGCGCGCCAGTCGCGGCAGCGCACCGCGTAAGCGAGGTGTCGTCGGGCAACGTCACGTAGCCGGCGATCCAAACGTGCCGAACGGCGGTTGTCGTTCCCTCGTCGATGCCTCGCTCGATGTTGACTCGACCCCGTTCGTTCACGAAGGTCTTAACGGCAATATCGATGTCGCCCCCGGCCTCGATCGTTGCCGACCGGTTGGTTAAGCCCGCCGCTTGGTGGGCGAGGAACCCGGCGCCATCGCGCGTGTCCGCCGCGCCGATGCGCAAGCTACCGAGGCTATATAACGTCGCGCCGTTCTCGTTGAGTACCTGACCTTGGGCGAAGATATCCAGTTGCTGCGTTGCCGCCATAACGGCAGCGGCGCCAGAATTGGTCAGATGAGTGCCGTCGAATCGAATGCGCTCGCCTATGACTGCGCCTGTGTTGTGCAATACCGGCGCGCGAAGTTGGACATCGTCGCCATCGATCCGCGACGCGTTGTCGATTCGGTCGGTGGCGTTGGCAACGACTGTCTTGCCTTTGATTCGGCCGCCGCTTTGATTAAGGACGCGAGCGGCATTCACGGTAAGTTTGCGTACTGCCGCGAGCTCACCGCCGATCGTCAACAGGCCAGAGATCGTCAGGTTGAGATCACCGTTTGTGCGCCAATCGTGAGACGGGCCAAAGGTGAAGTCTCCCGGCAACGTGATGTTCAGGTTGTTGCCCGCACGAAGCTGACCGGTGCCAAGCCACTGGTCGGCGCTCAGATGCAGATCCCGGTTGACGGCAATCTCGCCGCCGCGGTGATTCATCCGCGATGCGGTGAGCCTGACGTCCTGTCGTGCCTGAAGTTGCCCGAGATTGTCGAATGCCTGAACACCTTTGCCGTCGTAACCGGTCAGATGCAGATCGCGGCCGCTGAACAGCGATCCGACGTTCTCGAAGCGGTCGCGAATCGTGAGCGCCAAGTCTTGCCCGGAATGGATCCCGGCGCCCGAACCGTTGCGTAACACCAAGCTCTGTAGCTCGACGTTGCCGTTTCCGCCGATGAATCCGGTTGGGCGGGATTCGGAAGGCGTAAGCGTTGTGTCGTTGCGAATCTCGTCAGCATGAAGTGTCGTTTTTCCGAGCGTGGCGTTGACGATGCGACCGTCCGTGTTGTCGAGCGTCGCAGCGCTCAGCGTGAGGGTTTCGTCGGAGACGGCTGGCGTGTTGTTGCCATCGGTGTCGTCGGTGGTCTGTGACGCGTCGGTTGACCGGGGATCGTTCTCGCCGCGCCCCGCAGCATTGCCCGCGACCTCGATGCTCCCGCGAACGTTGTTAAGTGCACCACCTATTCGCCCATTTAATGCACCTGTCGAGTGGATTTCTCCATCGGAATTGTCCAGATCGTGGTCTACCGTCAACGTCGCAGTGCTGTTTGATCGAATGCGGCCCCGCCGATTCGCGAGACTCTCGCCATTCGCTTTTAAAGCGCGCTCCGAGTGGATATCCCCACCCGAGTTGTCGATGTCGTGACGTACCGCCAGCGCAAGTGTGTCGTTCGTTCGAAGTCGACCTTGCTGATTGATGAAGCGCTCGGCGCTTACGGTCGCAGGTCCTTTCGAATGGATTGCACCGTCGCTGTTATCGAGAACGTCTTGTGCTGAAAGCGCTAGCGCGTCGTTGGTGCGGATCTTGCCTTGCCGGTTGCGGATGCTTTTGCCGCTGACCTGCAAGTCACCACCGGCGTGGATTTCGCCGTCTATGTTGTCGACTTCGCCGGACGTCGTGAGCGATATCGCGTCTTTCGCGCGAACGCTGCCTCGCTGATTGGCAATGCTCCGACCGTGTGCCAGCAGTGCGCCTCCCGCATGGATTTCACCGACACCGTTATCGACATCGCCTTGCACCTTCAGTAAAAGTGCGCCGTTGGTTCGAAGGTGACCTTGCCGGTTGGTGAAGTCACCGCTGGTCGCGACCGCTAGCGAGTGGCTGCTTTCAATGCGTGCGCCGTCCAGATTCTCAAGACTGCCCGACGAAAGGTTGACGACGCCGTTTCCGGCGATAACCCCGCCGCGCGTTTCGCCATTGCCTTCACCCGATACCTGCGATGCTTGATTCCGCAAATGCCCAAGCACAGCGATATCTAGTGCTTGAGTGCCCACATTGATGATCGTCCCGCCCTCGTTGTTAAGCGTTGCAGACGAAAGACGGATTTGCGCACTGTCGCCGACGGCTTCGATGCGACCATTGGCGTTGTCGATGCCGTCTGTCACCGCAAGACGCAGCGCGTCGTGGGCCGCTGCACGGCCTGACCGGTTCATGAATGCACCACCGATGATGGCGTCCAGCGTGTCGCCTGCACGCAGTTCGCCACGGTCGTTGATCAGGTCCGCTGCGGTTTGCAACGTGAGCGATTCGCCCGACCGAAGCGTACCGTCGGTGTTGTCCAGCGTGCCGGTGCGGACCGTCACGTCACCATTCGACGCGATTTCCGCGCCTTGCCGGTTAGTGATGCCGTCTGTCGCAACGATCTCGGTTCGACCCTGCCCACTGTTGCGCACCGCGCCACTATCGTTGTTCAACTGTCGCGCGCGAATGTCCAGTGTGTCCGCTGATTCAATGGTGCCGAGCGCGTTATTCAGTGACGTCTGCGCTTTCAACGCGACGGCTTGCCCGGCGATGGTCCCGGAAGCGTTGTCGATGAAGGTGGCTGCGTCTGCCGTCAACGAGCGCAACGCCGTGAGGCGACCGTGATCGTTGCCGAGCGAGTTCGCGGTCAGTCGCAAGTCGCCGTTCGTGCCGACCTGGGCGCTGCGGTTATCGAGCGACGTGGCGTGGATCGCCAAGTGGCCATCCCCGGCATGCGCTACGGTGCCACCAGTGTTGTCGAACGTCTTGGTGTCGATCTGCGCGTCATGGGCGGCAAGTCGGAGGGTGCCGTCGCGATTGGTCAGGGCTTCGGCGATCTTCAACAGTGGGGCGGCGTCGTGGTGCTGATGTGGAGACGTGTCGCGTTGCGGATTCGGCGTCTCGGACGGTTGGCTTTGCACAATCTCGCCCGACGTGTTGTCGAGCCGCACGGCGTCTACCGCCAGCAACCCCGCATGTATCTCACCGCGCACATTGCGCAGGGTATTGGCCGAGACGTCTAGCTGACCTTCGGTGTGGACGCGACCCCCAGTGTTGTCCAGCAGTTCGCGCACGGCCAGTGCGACACGTTCCCGCGCAAGAATCTGGCCGCCGGTGTTCAGCAAGCTACCTGCCGTTTCAAATCGGAACGCGCCTTCGGAGACCCATCTACCGCTGTTGACAGCGCTTCCGGCTGTCACAATCACATCGCCTTTCCCGGCAATTTCCCCCTGAACGCTATTCGGCGCCGCGTTCGCCAGTTCCCCCGATTCACGATTCAAGGACCGATTAGCCAGCTCGCCGGTGACGTTGATCCGCATCGTCGCGTCGCTTAACGCCAGCAAGCGGCCGCCGTCATTTTGCAGGGCGTCAGCGTCGAGGGAGAAGAGGCCTCCCGATTGGATCAGGCCAGTGCGGTTGCTCACCACCCCGCGCGTTAGCAAATGGAGCGCTTGCTTCGCAGAAACCACGCCCTGTTCGTTTTGCCAACTGTCTGCGCTCAGGTGCAGCGCACCGTTCGTCGCGAGTGAGCCGTCGGTGTTCTCGAATCGGCCGGTCAGCAGACGTGTCGCGCCAGCGCCTGCGTGGTCGATCTTGCCTGCCGTGTTGTCCAGCGATTCGGACGTCAGCAGCAGGTCCGAGCCGTTGACGGCGATTCGCCCGTCGCGGTTATCCAACGCGCCGCGCAGGGAGATGTTCGTTACCGACGCTCCCCATTGAGAAACATCTCCGCCCCGATTCTTCAGCCCCGCCGCGTCGATCGACAGATGCTGCGTCGCTAACGACGCGCCGTCATGAATGAGCTCGCCCTGACTGGTCAATGTTGCTGTTTCGCCAACGCGAGTCGTCGCACCGGCCATGGAGAGCGGGCCGCCCAGTGCATGAACAAAAAGATGCTGCGGCGTGGTGGTCTTCGCGCCGCTCAGGTCAACGGTGTTTGCCGTGAAATGGATGCCGCCGGTCGCTGTATGGGCACCTGTGGCCCGCAGTGACCCCGCGACCGATAGCTTGATATCCGCCGGTTGACCCGCAGTCCCATCCGGGTTGGCGCCAGCGGCGATCGTTCCCGCGGATGCCACGCTGTCCGCGTTGACCTGAAAATGTCGAGCCGCCGACCCCACGCCGCCGTGCTGCCACATGCCGCCGACGGCGAGCGTGACGTCAGCCTCGCTGCGAAGTTGCCCTGTACTGATCAGATCGCGTGTCGTTTGCAACTGCAGCGCATCGGTGGCGAGCACATCGCCCCTCACATAGATGCTGTCGGCCGTCTTCGCGTGGAGCGCGCCGCCCGAATGCAATTTCCCTGAAACACGTAACTGACCTTCACTCGACAACGTCAGCGTTCCCCCGTTCGCCGAGACGTCGCCGTCGACATTGACGCCAACGCCAGCCTCGGTGCCGATGAGCCGAATCTTGCCCGCGTAGATGCCCCCAAGACGTGACACGTCGAGTGCGAATGCGGGCGTGACCCCTGACGATGCCTCGGTCGAGCGTACGTCGAATGTCGACGCGTCGATCTCGTTCCGCCCAGTCACGACGTCCAGTTGCTGCGCGTGAATCGCGGCATTGACCTCAACAGCACGCGCGAGCAATGCCGCGTGGGAAAGGTTGCTGGCGTTAAAGCCGTTGCCGGTGACGTAGAGGGTGCCGTCGGTGACGCGAAATGCTTCGAGAGAGCCGCTGCCGCCGAACACCGGCAAGCCGGTCGTCAGCACGCCGCGTGAGGTATTGATGAAGCCGCAGCCGTTGCACGTAATGCCGTTCGGGTTGCTGACGATGACTTCGGCGCGGCTGCCTGCCACTTCGAGATACCCGGCGAGATTCGACGAGAGCGCGCTCGTCACCTGATTCAGAATGAGGCGCGCCGGATCGCCGGTGAGATTGGGATTTCCCGGCACTAAGCCACCGGTCTGCGTTTGAACGATCGTGGCGGCGTTGTTGAGAATGGCGCCTTGGGTCGGCACGTCGAATTGCTGGTACTGATTGTGGGAGACACCCGCCGCGCTCGGCGCAGTGATGTTGATGAGTGGCAGGCCGTTCGGCGTCACGCCAACGCCCGGCGCGTGCGGGCCCGCTGCGGGAACGATCTGTGCCGTCGCGGATTGGCAGAACGCCGCGGCGCTCAACCCGAGCGCGCCGACCATAAGCCGCGTCGCACCGGGGCGGGTTCGACGGCGTGCCGCTCGCGACGTCCCGGGCGTGCGCCCGCAGCGGACATGTTCTCCGACGGCAATCCACTGACGCCGGACGTGACTGAAGACAAGACGGAAGCAACGGTGATTCATGTGGAAACTCAATAGCTCAGTAGCGCAGGGCGAGGGACACGCCAGCAACGATGGAATTGGTCGGGAATCCGGCCGGGCGATAGAGCGGCTTGGCTAGAAAGACGTCGTAACTGGCGCTGACGAACGCATCGGTATGGGCACCGAACTGGCCGCGCAAGCCCAGCACAGCCCCCGCCAACTGCGTGCCGGGCAATTCGCGTGTGCCCGGACCGAATACGCGCCCGTAATCGACCCCGGCGTAGAGCGCATGCGCGCTGGTGCCTATCGGCATATGGATTTCGTTACGGAGAAAGAAGCCGCGCGACGCGCTCAACGTGTAGTCGCCCGTGAAGCCGCGCACGCTGTAACGCCCGCCGATCGCGATCTGATCGACCGCCCACAACGCGTCGGCCGTGGTCTGGGCATGAAAGACGCCGACATATCGCAACGGCGTCGGGCCGATGGCGAGGGCAGGGATTGCGGGCAGGGCGGGTAATGGCACGGACCACTGCGCGTCCAGTAAGACGAGGTGATAGCGATAGGTCTGTTGGGCCATGCGCTGGGTGACCGGGTCGCGCAGATCGTCTTGTGCGCCGAACCAAGGCATGCCCTGCCGGTAGCTCAGCACGACGTCGGCTTGCGCTGCACCCACGTACTGCCGACGCGCCACGCCGAGCTGGAAATAGGTGTTGTTGCGGTACTGCTGCGGGATTTCGAAGTCTTCGATAAAACTCCTGCCGAAGCGGCGGCCCAGTCGAGCTTCGAGTGCCGTCTTGCCGTTGCGGTCGCGTTGCACGACGCGCTCCACCTTCAACTCGGCAATCTGATTGCGCCCGCTTGAGACGAACGTCTGATTCGCCCCCGCGATGCGCTGGAAGTACGCACGCGTGCTGCCGAAGATCGACACCGTGTTGTAGCCCCACGGAAACGAGTAGCCGAGGCTCGCGCCCTTCGTGCCGAAACGATCGTCACCCGTGGCGAGGTCGTGCTGCACGGCGACGTCGAGCAGATCGTTCAGCCCTAACAAGTTGTCGACGCCCACCGCGAGTTGCCCTTGCAAGCGACCTGTGTCGCGGGTGCCGCTGTTGTCGACCGACGCCAGCAGCCGCCATGGGCGCCTGCGCTGGGTATCGATCACCAGCATGCTGGTGCCCGGTGCGTCACCTGGCTCGATACGAATATCGGCGTCCTGACTCGGCATGCGCTTGAGCTGCTCCAGCCCTTGCTCGAGCGCGGGGAGCGACAGAATGTCGCCCTCGCGCAGGGGGAGAGCGGCCTGCCAGTGTGTGCGTGTGGCGGGATCGCTAAAGCGCACGGTCGAGACCAGGCCGGGGACGATCAATAACTTCAGACGACCATCGGCGAGATCCTGTTCAGGGACCACCACACGCGTCGTCAGCCAGCCTTGGGTGAGCACGGCGTCCGTAGCGAACGTAGCGATATGGGCGATGCCCTTTGCCCCAGCGCACTGGCCGATGAACGGTGCTAAGGCGCGCTGCACAAACGTGAACTGCGTTGGCAAGGGGATGCCGTCAACGGTTGTGACGTCAATTTCACGAAGCGCGATGCAGGGGGCTTCTGAGGGAAGCGTGGTCAGATCTGCGTCATTAACTTCCGCTTGCCGCGTATCGAGCGTCAGACGCGCGTCAGGCGCGTCGCTGCGCAGCGTCCGCTCGTCGCTTTCGCGCCGCTGTTGTTCAAGTCGTTGATCCCGAATGCCTTGATTGCTGACCGAGTCCGCCGTAGCCGTTGCTGCGGGAAGCGCGAGGGCCACCGCGCTGACGACACGAAGAAGAGAAATAAGACTGTCACGATGTGCCACGAATGCATTGCCCGGTTACGAAGTCGAAAATCGCAGCGCGTGACAAAGCCACCGTCGGTAGAGACGGTCATCGATCGTTGTCGGTACGTCGTCGCGCGCTGGCGCGGGAGGCGGGTGCAACAGTGAGCACGGTGACCGTGCTACAGCCGGGGGGGCTTACACCAGAGCGTTAGGCCGGGGTTTGCAGAGAGAACCGCTGATGGCGAAACTGGGACCAATTCTGTCAGCCAAGCGACGAGTTGTAATTGTAAAAATGGCTCAAACTATGAGAATCGGAATCGTCCGAACCCTTCTTGCGCAATATCCCGAGCGATTTTCGGAATTGGGTTGCGGAATTTCTGTATTCGACCATGTCGTGACGAAACTCCGCGTTTTCCCCACCTTCGGCACTTGCAATCTGACCTTGTAGCGGCTAATTTTTTTCGCTAGTATTTTAGGCATAAACTATTTACGATTTAACAAAGATCGGCGTGAACGGTGCGCGGTCAATGTTTTCCGGAGGGTGAAGATGAATATCGTCTGTATCGGTGGCGGTCCTGCCGGCCTGTATTTCGGGCTGTTGATGAAGCTGCGCCAACCTTCGCACCGTGTCGTGGTGGTCGAGCGCAATCGCCCGTACGACACCTTCGGCTGGGGCGTGGTGTTCTCCGATGCCACGATGGATAACCTCCAGGAAGCCGATCCGGTAAGCGCCGCGCAGATCAACGAGGCCTTCAATCACTGGGACGACATCGATATCCACTTCGAAGGCCGCACCATTACCTCGGGCGGTCACGGCTTCATCGGCATTGGCCGCAAGAAGCTGCTCAATATTCTTCAGGCGCGCTGCGAAGCGCTCGGCGTGGAACTCGTCTTTGAGACGGACGTCGCTGACGATCAGGAAATCGCACGGCGCTATCAGGCCGATCTGATCATCGCCTCCGATGGCCTGAACAGCCGCATTCGCACCCGCTACGCCGACACGTTCCGCCCCGACATCGACACGCGCCAGAACCGATTCGTCTGGCTCGGCACCCATCAGCGCTTCGACGCCTTCACGTTTGCCTTCGAGAAAACCGAGCACGGCTGGTTTCAGGCGCATGCCTACCAGTTCGATGCCGACACATCGACGTTCATCGTCGAGACGCCGGAAGCCGTCTGGCGTGCCCATGGCATCGACCAGATGAGTCAGGAAGAGGGCGTGAAGTTCTGCGAGCAGTTGTTCGCCAAGTACCTCGGCGGCCATGAGTTGATGAGCAACGCCAAGCACTTGCGCGGCTCGGCCATCTGGATTCAATTCCCGCGCGTGATCTGCGAGCGCTGGGTGCACTGGAACGAGATGGACGGCAAGCGCGTGCCGGTCGTGCTGATGGGCGACGCCGCCCACACCGCCCACTTCTCGATCGGCTCGGGCACGAAGCTCGCGCTCGAAGATTCGATCGCGTTGGCCGACGGTCTGGGCACCGACGGCGTCGACGCCCTGCCGCGTGTGCTCGACGACTACGAAGCCGCACGCAGTATCGAAGTGCTCAAGATTCAAAATGCCGCGCGTAATTCCACCGAATGGTTTGAAACCGTGGAGCGCTATGCCCGCTTCTCGCCGGAACAGTTTGCTTATTCGCTGCTGACGCGCTCGCAGCGCATCTCGCACGAGAATCTGCGCGTGCGTGACGCCGCTTACGTTGAGGGCTTCGAAGATTGGCTCGCCGAACACGCCGGTGTGTCGCGTGCTGCGGGCCAGCATGCGATTCCGCCGATGTTCACGCCGTTCAAAGCGCGCGGGCTCACGCTCAAGAACCGCATCGTGATGTCGCCGATGGCGATGTATTCGGCCGTCGATGGCGTGCCCGGCGACTTCCACCTCGTGCACCTTGGCAGCCGCGCACTGGGCGGCGCGGGCATGATCGTGGCAGAAATGACCTGCGTGTCGCCCGACGCCCGCATCACGCCGGGATGCCCGGGGCTGTGGAACGATGCGCAGCGCGACGCCTGGAAGCGCATTGTCGACTTCGTCCATGCGGGCGGCGACGCCAAGATCGCCATGCAGATCGGTCACGCGGGTCGCAAGGGCTCGACGCGACTGGCTTGGGACGGCATCGACCAGCCGCTCGACGACGGCAACTGGCCGCTGATCTCCGCCTCGCCGCTGCCTTATATCGATGGCGTTTCACAGACGCCGCGCGAGATGACCCGCGCCGACATGGATCGCGTGAAAGACGATTTCGTGCAAGCCACCCGCCGCGCCGCCGAAGCCGGTTTCGACTGGCTCGAACTGCACTGCGCACACGGTTATTTGCTCTCGAGTTTTATTTCGCCGCTCACCAATCAGCGCAGCGACGAATACGGCGGCTCGCTGGATAACCGCCTGCGTTATCCGCTCGAAGTGTTCCACGCGGTGCGCGCGGTGTGGCCGGAGAACAAACCGATGTCGGTGCGTATCTCGGCTAGCGATTGGGTCGAAGGCGGCATCACGCCGGACGACGCCGTACTGATTGCCCGTGCCTTTAAGGATGCTGGTGCCGATCTCATCGACTGCTCGTCGGGGCAGGTGAGCAAAGAAGAAAAGCCGGTTTATGGCCGGATGTTCCAGACGCCGTTCGCCGATCGCGTGCGCAACGACGCTGGCATTCCGACGATTGCCGTGGGCGCAATCTTCGAAGCGGATCACGTGAACAGCATCATCGCGTCGGGCCGCGCCGACCTTTGTGCGCTGGCGCGCCCGCATCTGGCCGACCCGTTCTGGACGCTGCACGAAGCGGCGAAGATCGGCTACAAGGATCTCGCCTGGCCGGCGCAGTACTATGCCGGCAAACGGCAGTACGAAACCAATCTGGAACGTGCTGCCGCGTACGCACAACAGATCGGGAAATAAGGACGCGCCATGACGCAACAAATAACGCCTGCCAACGCCGCGGCCCCCACGTCGCTCAAAGGCGTGCATGCGCTCGTGACGGGCGGGGCACGCGGCATCGGCGAGGCTGTGGCCCGCTCGCTGCTCGCACAAGGTGCGCGCGTGACGCTGCTGGGACGCAGCGAATCGACGCTGGCAAGCGGCGTGAAGGCATTGGCGGCGCTCGGCGACGTCGACTGGGTGAGCGCCGACATCGCCGACGCGGCAGCGGTCGACGCCGCCTTCACACGCGCGGCCGAGCGCTTTGGCCCCGTGCAAGTGTTGGTGAACAACGCGGGGCAAGCGATCAGTGCGCCGTTCGGCAAGACCGACAGCGCGTTGTGGCAGCAGATGATCGACGTGAACCTGACAGGCACGTTCCACTGCATTCAGGCAGCATTGCCCGCGATGCTTGCCGCTGGCTGGGGCCGCATCGTCAACGTGGCGAGTACGGCCGGGCTGGTGGGATATCCGTATGTCACCGCTTACTGCGCGGCGAAGCATGGCGTGATCGGCCTCACGCGCGCGCTGGCGCTTGAAGTGGCAAAGAAGGGCGTGACGGTCAATGCCGTGTGCCCCGGCTATACCGAAACCGACATCCTGCGCGAGACGATCGCCAATATCGTCGCGAAGACCGGCCGTAGCGAAGCCGAGGCGCGCGCCGAACTCGCGAAACACAATCCGCAGGGACGTCTCGTACAACCGGAAGAAGTTGCCGACACCGTGCTATGGCTCTGCCAGCCGGGCGCGGCGGCGCTCACCGGGCAATCGGTCGCGGTCGCCGGTGGGGAAGTGTTGACCGGCTGACGCGCGGGGCAACAAATCCACGTATCGACGAATCGTCTGACAACTATCGAACTGTTTCATCCGGCCCGAGTGCGGCGCCGATGAAGCTCAAGGAGGCAAAGGTAATGAGTGACGTGAAACTGACCATGGCGCACCACAAGCGCCCGTTCGCGAACTTTGAGGCCAAGCATTTTCTGTGGGCGGTGTCGAACGACGCGCAAGGGCGTCCGAGCATCGGCACCATCACGCTGAACCGTCCCGATAAGAAGAACCCGCTCACGTTCGACTCGTATGCCGAGCTGCGCGATCTGTTTCGCGGTCTGGTCTACGCGACGGATATCAAGACGGTGGTCGTGACGGGCGCTGGCGGCAACTACTGCTCGGGCGGCGACGTGCACGAAATCATCGGCCCGCTCACGCAAATGCGCATGCCGGAATTGCTCGACTTCACGCGCATGACGGGCGATCTCGTCAAGGCGATGCGTGCGTGTCCGCAGCCGATCATCAGTGCCATCGACGGCATCTGCGCCGGCGCTGGTGCGATGATGGCGCTCGCTTCCGACATGCGTTTGGGCACGCCGCAAACGAAGACGGCATTCCTGTTCGTGCGCGTGGGGCTGGCCGGTGCCGATATGGGCGCCTGCACGTTGCTGCCGCGCATGATCGGTCAAGGACGTGCTTCTGAATTGCTGTACACCGGTCGTGTGATGACGGCGGACGAGGGCCTGCAATGGGGCTTCTTCAACGCGTTGCACGACGGCGGTGCAGTGCTCTCGGCAGCGCAAACGCTGGCCGATCAAATCGCCTGCGGACCGACGTTCGCGCATGGCGTGACCAAGAAGCTGCTGCATCAGGAGTGGAACATGGGCGTGGACGAGGCCATCGAGGCCGAAGCCGAAGCGCAGGCCATCTGTATGCAGACGCAAGACTTCCGCCGCGCTTACGACGCTTTCGTCGCAAAGCAGAAGCCGGTGTTCAAGGGCGACTGAGGCGAGCCACATCATGAGCCAGAACTCGACGTCCAACATGAACGCCAACCCCCACGCCCACGCCAGCACGCCGCAGAACGCGCGTAATAGCGAATTCCTCGCGTGGCCGTTCTTCGACGACGCCCATCGCCAACTCGGCACCGAACTCGACGCTTGGTGCACGCGCGAGCTTCATGTCGATCATCACGCCGATACCGATGCGACTTGCGTGTCGTTGGTGCGCCAATTGGGCCGCGCGGGTTGGTTGAAATACTGCGTGCCCGCCAGCCATGGCGGCGCCCTCGACAAATTGGATTCGCGCGCCCTGTGTGTGCTGCGCGAGACGCTTGCACGTCACGACGGCTTGGCCGACTTCGCCTTCGCGATGCAAGGCTTGGGCAGCGGCGCCATCACGCTCGCAGGCAGCGAAGACCTGAAGCAACGCTATTTGCCGCGCGTGGCAGCAGGCGACGCGATTGCGGCGTTCGCGCTGTCGGAACCCAATGCGGGCTCCGACGTAGCCGCCATGGCCTGCACCGCGACGCTCGACGGCGATCACTACGTGCTGAATGGCGAGAAGACGTGGATCTCGAACGGTGGCATCGCCGACTTCTACTGCGTGTTCGTGCGCACCGGTGAAGCGCCGGGCGCGCGCGGTATCAGCGCCTTCGTGGTCGATGCCGATACGCCGGGGCTGACGATCGCCGAGCGCATCGATGTGAGCGCACCGCATCCGCTCGCCCGACTCAAGTTCGATAACTGCCGCGTGGCTGCCACGCAGCGACTGGGCGAAGCCGGGCAGGGCTTCAAGGTCGCGATGATGACGCTCGACATCTTCCGTGCATCGGTGGCCGCGGCGGCGCTCGGATTCGCTCGCCGTGCGCTCGACGAAGGGCTGGCGCGTGCCAAGTCGCGCGAAATGTTCGGTCAGACGCTCGCCGATTTCCAACTGACGCAGGCCGCCTTGGGCGACATGGCGACTGCCGTGGATGCGGCGGCGCTGCTGACGTATCGCGCGGCATGGCAGCGCGACGTGCAAGGTCAGCGCACCACGCGCGAGGCCGCCATGGCGAAGATGTTTGCGACGGAATCGGCACAACAGGTCATCGACCGCGCGTTGCAAATGTTCGGCGGCGCGGGCGTCGTGTCGGGCGCCATCGTGGAACGGCTCTATCGAGAAATTCGCTCGCTGCGAATTTACGAAGGCGCGACCGAAGTACAAAAACTCATCATCGCGCGCGAACTGCTCAAAGACGGCTGATCGCCGAAGGCTTGACTGATCTGATTGCTGGATTACCGGGGGCAAGGAGAAGCACATGGAACGATCTGGACATCTCGACACTTTCGCGCGCGACAACTTGCCGCCCGCAGATCAGTGGCCCGAGTTTCTGCTCGACAATCCCGACGTGGCGTATCCGGCGCGCATCAATTGCGCCGCCGAGTTGCTCGATCGCACGATTGCGCAAGGGCGGGGCGACGCACCGGCGATTTACTCCGTCGAGAACGGCCAACCCACGGTGACTTCGTATGTCGGCCTGCGGGAAATGGTCGACCGGATTTCCCATGTGCTGCGCAACGACATGGCGCTGGTGCCGGGCAACCGCGTGCTGCTGCGCGGCCCGAACAATCTGTTCATGGCGGCGGCCTGGCTGGCGGTGATCAAGGCGGGGCTGGTCGGCGTGCCGACGATGCCGCTGCTGCGCGCGAAGGAACTCAAGCAAATCATCGATAAGGCTGAGGTCAGCGCCGCGCTATGCGATGGCCGTCTTAAGGATGAGCTGGAATTCAATCGTCAGGCGGGGCATGAGTATTTCTGCCCAGTGCTCTCACAAGTGGTCTATTTCCACGATGCAGGTGAGCACTCACTGGAGGCCCGTATGGCCCGCCAACCGGCGAGCTTCGACGCCTGTGATACGGCGGTGGACGACGTCTGTCTGATCGCGTTCACGAGCGGCACGACGGGGCAACCGAAGGGCACGATGCATTTCCATCGCGACGTGCTCGCGATGTGCGATTTGTTCCCGCGTCATGTGCTCAAGCCGGGGCCGGACGACATCTTCTGCGGCACTCCCCCGTTAGCGTTCACTTTCGGTACAGGCGGCTTGTTGACGTTCCCGCTGCGCGTGGGCGCGGCAACGGTGCTGCTCGAAAAGCTCACGCCGGACTCGCTGTTGCAGGCGATTCAGGATTACCGCGCGACGATCTGTTTCACCGCGCCGACGTTCTATCGTCAGATGGCGGCGCTGGTCGGTAAGTACACGCTCACGAGTTTGAAGAAGACGGTGTCGGCCGGTGAAGCGTTGCCCGATGCGACGCGCCAGTTGTGGAAGCAGGCGTCGGGCATCGAGATGATCGACGGCATCGGCGGCACGGAGATGATCCACATATTCATCTCGGCGGCGAACGGCGATGTGGTGCCGGGCGCTATCGGCAAGCCGGTGCCGGGCTATATCGCGATGATCGTCGACGAGAACATGCAGCCGCTGCCCCCGGGCAAGGTCGGCAAGCTCGCCGTGAAGGGGCCGACGGGATGCCGCTATCTCGCTGACCCGCGTCAGATGAACTACGTGAAGCAGGGCTGGAACCTGCCGGGCGATACGTTCATGTGCGACGAAGCGGGCAATTACTACTATCAGGCGCGCTCGGACGACATGATCGTCTCGGCCGGGTATAACATCGCGGGCCCGGAAGTGGAGTCGGCGCTCTTGACGCACCCGGCGGTGGCGGAGTGCGGCGTGGTGGGGGCGAACGACGAAGCGCGTGGGCAGATTGTGAAGGCGTACGTGGTGCTCAAGCCCGGTCAGCCGAGCGATGAGGCCATGGTTAAGGCGCTTCAGGAGTATGTGAAGGCTAACATCGCGCCTTATAAATATCCGCGCGCCATCGAGTTTGTCGACGCGCTGCCGCGCACGGAAACGGGGAAGTTGCAGCGCTTCAAGCTGCGGCAGATGGCGCAGTAGTTGGCGCAGTAGTCGGCGCGATGGATGGCGCAGGCGGGCGTGGTAGCGCCGTAGCGCGCCGCGAGGGAAGACAAAGGGATAAGGGAGGAGACGACTATGTCGGGCACAGAAGTCAGCACGCATGCTTTTGTGAAGCCGCTGCTGGTGCGCTTCAAGCATTGCGATCCGGCCGGCATCGTGTTTTATCCGCGCTACTTCGAGATGATCAACGATCTGGTCGAAGACTGGTGCGCCGAAGGGCTGGGGTTGTCGTTCGGCGAGATGCACCTGCGCGATGGGCTCGGCGTGCCGACGGCTAACGTCGAGTGCCGGTTCAGTGCGCCGAGTTTTTTGGGCGATACGCTCACGCGGTCGCTGGAAGTCATGCGTCTCGGGCGCTCGTCGATGACGCTGCGCATCCGCTTTGCGGGAGCGAACGACGAGACGCGTTTGCAAGCCACGCTGGTGCTGGTCTGGGTCGCGAAAGGCGAGGGCGGTAAGCCCGCGCCCATCGCGGTGCCGCCAGCGCAGCGCGCGGCGATTGTGCGCTTTGCCGCACCTGATTCTGTAATTGAAGGAGTGACCTGATGCTGCAAGTTCTGCAACCGCCCGAGTGGGCGAAACCGCGCGGCTACGCGAACGGCATGGCGTTCGAGATGACGGTAGGCAGCCGCATCGTTTTTGTCGGCGGTCAGATCGGCTGGAATGCGCAGCAACGCTTCGAGACGAACGATTTCGCACTGCAAGTGCGTCAGACCCTGGAAAACATCGTGGCGATTCTGGCAGAAGGCAAAGCCAAGCCAGAGCACATCGTGCGCATGACCTGGTACGTGAAGAACAAGGAAGAATATGTGGCGAACTACCCAGCCATCGGCGAGCACTATCGCGCGGTGATCGGGCGTCACTTCCCGGCAATGACGGCCGTAGAAGTGGCCGATCTGGTCGAGGATGAAGCGAAGGTGGAAATCGAGGTGACCGCGGTGGTGCCGGCGGCTTGATGTTCTGATTTGCCGTGTTTTTTTGGGGGGCGCTTAAACCGCCCCCTCCGCGCTTCGTTTCTTCTTCCCGCCAAACAAAAACGCCAGACATCGTCTGGCGTTCTTATTTGATTCCCTGCAAGGTCGCTTGTTATGCGGCCTTCGGCACGCCCTGCACTTTGTCCAACTCGGCCTGCGTCAGCAAGTACGTCGTCGGCAAATCCTGCTCATCGCAGTTGTGTCCGTCACCACCCCGGTCCACGACGATGAAATCGCTCACCTCGTGCAACGCCAGCAACGGGTGATGCCACACGCCACGCGCATAGTTCACACCCTGCCAGCCATCCGAGACAAACGCGCGCATTTTGGTCACGTCCAACTCGCCTGCCGGTGCCACCACCACGAGATACGGCAGCGTCTTCAGCGGAATAAACGCCTGACTGCCCAACGGGTGACGCTCCAA
>NZ_JBNCRZ010000008.1:0-259095 GCF_049918595.1 Pandoraea pneumonica | reverse complement strand
GGGGGTTGCTGTGCCCGCGCCGGGGTGCCGCGCCGCCCTCTCTCCGTCCGCCCGGGCGGGTGCGTCGCCCCCGTCCGTACCACCCACCCCCCCCCCCCCCCCCCGCCCCCGCGCCCCCCCGCCCCCCCCCCCCCCCCCCCCCCCCCCTACGGTCACTGCCGTCCAACGCCCTCCCCGTTCGAACCGTCTTTCGACGCCCCTCAGACGCATCCTTTCCCCTGATCCGCGCAGGGTCATTCCAGAAAAAACTTGGCTATCGATGCAATTTAGATATATCGTAAACACGTCTTAACTACATCTGAAGGAGTCGCATCATGCGTGGATCACGTGGCGATTTCATGGGCCGAGGCCCGCTGGGCCTGGACGGAATGGACTTTGACGAGCGCCGGGGCGAGCGTCATGGACGTCGCGCAGGCGGCGAAGGCATCGGAGACGGTTTCGGCGACGGTCGCCGGGGCCGCGGGCATGGAGAAGGTCGTGGCGAAGGCCGCGGCGGACGCGGCGGTGGCCGTCTGTTCAGCCACGGCGGGCTGCGCATGGTGCTGCTGCACCTGATCGCGCAACAACCGCGCCACGGCTACGAACTCATCAAAGCGATTGAAGAAAGTGTGAACGGGACTTACAGCCCGAGCGCTGGCGTCGTGTACCCCACCCTCACGCTGCTAGAAGAGATGGGCTACATCCGTGTGCAGGAAAACACGGGCGAGACCCAGCGCAAGTCGTACGAAATCACCGACTCGGGGCGCGAATACCTGGCGGAAAACGAAGCCGCCGTGACGGAGCTTCTTGCCCGGCTGGCGACGCGCCGCGAGCGTTCCGAAGACATGCCGCCGCAAGTCATGCGCGCGCTGCACAACTTTAAATATGCGGTGCACTTGCGTCTGGGCGGCGAACCGCTCTCGACCGAGCAAGCCAATGCATTCGCCGCAATTCTCGACGCGGCCGCACAACAACTGGAGCGACTCTGATGCAAGACACCGCAGCACTCAACGTCCCCCCCGATCGCACGCCGCGCCGCGTGCGTCACGAACTGCGCATGCGCTTACTGGAAGTGCGCAACGTGGAATCGATTACGCCGCACATGCTGCGCGTGACCTTGGGCGGCGACGATCTCGAAGGCTTTAGCAGCCCGGGCTTCGACGATCACGTGAAGCTCTTCTTCCCGAACCCGGAAACCGGTGAATTGTCGATACCGCAGGTCGGCCCGGAGGGCGTCGCCAAGCCTGCGCCCGGCGATGCGCCGCGCCTCATGCGCGACTACACGCCGCGAAGCTTCGATGCGGCGTCGAAAACACTGGTCATCGATTTCGCCATGCACGAATCGGGTCCGGCCACGCAATGGGCGCGTGCCGCCAAACCGGGCGACCGTCTCGGCGTCGGCGGCCCGCGTGGCTCGTTCGTCATTCCGATGAACTTCGATGGCTATGTGCTCATCGGCGACGACACGGCACTGCCCGCGATCTCGCGCCGACTGGCCGAATTGCCCGCAGGCGCCCTGGTTTTTGTGTTTGCCGAAGTCGACAGCGCACAAGACCGCCTGCGCTTCACGAGCGAAGCCGACGTCGTGGTCGAGTGGATTTATCGGGACGGCGCATCGGCTGGCGAGAGCACGGCGTTGCTCGACGCGTTGCAAGTTGCCACCTTGCCCGCAGGCGATCTGCACGCGTGGGTGGCCGCCGAAGCTGGCGTGGCCAAGGCCGTGCGAGCGCATCTGGTGGGCGAGCGCGGACTCAATCCGAAGTGGGTCAAGGCAGCGGCGTACTGGCGTCGTGGCGACGCCGCCGTGCATGAGAACCTCGACGACTGACGCCGAGGCCGCGACGTGTATGCTTTCTATCCCCGCCCGATGAACGAACGCATAGAACGTATGGCACAGCCGCTTTTGCCCGACACCTGTCTCTTCGCCGGTCTGCCCGCCCGCCCCGACCCCGCGGCGGCGGAGCAGTTCGACACGTTGATCGCGCGCCCGGGGATGCGCGTCGAGCGCATCGTCTCCACCGGGCAGGCATCGCCAGCCGGGTTCTGGTACGACCAGCCGCAGCATGAATGGGTGGTCGTCCTCAGCGGCTCGGCAGGATTAGCCTTTGCCGACGCGCCGGGTCAAACGCTCGCGCTCGGCCCCGGTGACGCCGTGACCATCGCTGCACACCGCCGCCACCGCGTCGAGTGGACCGCCCAAGGCCAAACGACCGTCTGGCTAGCCATCCATTACGACTGACGGAGGTTGTCTGCCAGCGATTGCTCTTTGGAGAAATTCCCCGCGGCTTTTCGGAATTGCCTGATAGAAATACCGGGAACAACTTCCGACTATGAAAAAACGCTCAGGGGTGTCGGTTTTCGACACCCAGAAGGCGTTTCATCATAAAGGGGGATACAACAATGGAGCCACACAAACGGCATGACGGGTTCGAGCGTTGGGCCGCCGGCGCAACGGCGCGTCAGTCGGGACGGGACGACGCACGCTGGCGGGTGTTCCGTGCACCGGAGCAGGCCGATTTTCACGGGTTCGTTGTCTGGTGCTACACGCAGGGCGTGTTTCTTGGGCAGGAGTTCGACCGTCGCACTGACTCGATCACGCACTGTTACGTCCGAAACGGCGCGTGGGCAGTGCAGTTCGACTCGTACAACGAAGCCTGCGAACGCGCCTTCGACATTCACGCGCCAACGCTCATCTTGTTCGCGCCGGAGCGTAACGGCGGGGTTTTCATTACCAGCACCGAACAGTAGCGCCCGCGCGAGCCCTGGGTATTCAAACGAAAAGGCACCGTTCCGGCAATCGCCGGCCGGTGCCTTTCGATTTTCAACGCCCGGTTGAGCGAGGCGATGCCCCGCGCGAACTTAGCGGTATCGCTTAGCTGTAGTTGCGAATGTCGTCGATCTCGGTCT
Organism: Pandoraea pneumonica; assembly: GCF_049918595.1. Classification (GTDB taxonomy): domain Bacteria; phylum Pseudomonadota; class Gammaproteobacteria; order Burkholderiales; family Burkholderiaceae; genus Pandoraea; species Pandoraea pneumonica_A. The sequence continues at coordinate 256,209 of NZ_JBNCRZ010000008.1, read as the reverse complement.
GACCGAAATCGTCGCGTTCGGTATACGCCAGAATTCGGCGCGCCACGTCTTCAGGGGTCGACAGCTTGCCGGTCGCCTTCATTTCCTGAAAACGTGCCAATGCCGGGAAGCTTTCGACGCTGCTGCTGCGAATGGTCTCTTGCATACCCGTGTCGACCACGCCCGGGGCCATCGAGACTGCCTGCACGCCGTGCTCGCGATGTTCGGCGTTGATCACGCGCGTATACATATCCAGTGCAGCCTTCGTTGCGCAGTACACGCCCCAACCCGCATTCGGGTTGCGGCCTGCGCCGGACGAGATGTTCACGATCTGGCGGCGAACGCTCAGACCTTGGGTCGCGGCGAGAAAGCGAGCGGTCAGCACCATCACGGCCGTCACGTTGAGTGTGAAGGCGGCGCCAATGGCGGCGACGTCGGTGAGGGCCGCGGTGTTCGCCACGGGATTCACAGTGCCGGCGTTGTTGATCAGCAGGTAACGCGACGCGTCGCGCGGCAGCGTGGCGAAAATACGTTCGGCCACACTCGCGGCTGCCTCGGCATCCGACAGGTCGACGCTCACCTGCTCGAGGGAGACGCCCTGTTCGCGCGCAAGCGACGCGAGGTCGTCATCGGTGCGACGTGCCAGCGTGACGAGATGAGTGCCCGGAGCAAGCAGACCACGGGCGAGCGACGCACCGAGGCCACGCGAGGCACCGGTAAGAATGGCAATCGTTTGGGACATAGGGGGAAGGCGGGTCGGATAACACCGCATAAATGACCAACGGGACCGCCATTATCCGCGCATCGAGACAGTGTCGCTATCCCGATTCATAGTCGTTTTATCTTGCAAAATTCGTCGATTTGCTGCGTTTTTCGTCACGATGACACAGGCACTCTCGGGATTCCTTCGTGTCGTGCGTCAAATCGACGCGTCCACTGTGTGCGAAAGCGAAACACAGTATTGCGGAATATAATCGCGAATTCGCTTCGCTTATAACCTATGGTGTTAAGCAGGGCCCCCGGGACCATTCACCCGCGTCAATACGTCTCATTTCACGCGCGTCAATGCCGTGAGCACCAACGTTGTCGCGGTTAATACAGGCGTTTCAGGTGCACTGCACATGACCGCCTTATGGGTATATATTCCCCCCTCATGGAAACGATACCGAAACTCATTTCGGCGGCTGCTGCTGCGCCCGCCGCTAGCAAAACTGCACGCCCAGTACCGCCGCGCCCGCGTCAATACGATGCGCGACTCGCGCGCTGGATGGTCACGCCGCTCATCAACACCCGTGTGAGCCCGAACCACCTGACCACGCTGCGACTCATTGTCGGGCTGGCGTGTGCGTGGGCGTTCGCGAAGGGTGGCTATGCGATGGCCAACCTTGGCGCGGTGTTGCTCGTGTTGTCGAACTTCATCGATCACACCGACGGCGAGCTTGCACGCATCAGCGGCAAGACGAGCCGCTTCGGCCATCTTTACGATCTCGCGTCCGATGCGTTCGTGACCGTGCTGCTCTTTGGCGGCATCGGCATGGGTGTGGAAGCGGTGGCGCCGGGCAGCTTGCCCGTGTCCGCCGCGTGGCTCGGCTGGATGGCGGGTGTGGCTGTCGCGCTGATCTTCTTCCTGCGCATGCGCATTGAAGACCGCGTGGGCAAAGCTGGCACCAAGCAAGCCTCGGTGGGCGGGTTCGAAACGGAAGACGTGCTGTATCTGATGCCGCTCGTCACGCTGTTCGACGGCACGCGCGGGTTCCTGATCGCTGCCGCTATCGGCGCGCCGCTGTTCGCGCTGCTCGTCGTCGCCGACTATGTGCGCGTGATGCGCCGTCCGTTGCCGGTGTCGAGCGACGCTGCGACGAGCGCGAAAACCGCGAGCGACGTCTCCGCCGACGCATCGCAAGCCCCGGCCGCACCGCTCGCCCCGGCGGCCTTCGCTGCCGACGCCGAAATCGAGCGCGCGATGGATGCCATCGACTTCAACTCGGTGACGTCCGAATTCAAGTCGCAAGACGCGTTCATCTATCTCGAGAAGTTTCTGCCGCAAACGGTGACCGATCAGTTGATCGCTGCCGCGCGCGCCGTCACGCCGAATGTGAACCGCAACTACCTTCCCGGCCACAAGCAGGGCGGCAGTGTCAGCCGTCACACGCTCGACGAGCTTGCACCGTTCGTGGCCGAGTTGTACCGCTCGCCTGCCCTGATGCGCTTTCTGGAGCGTCTGGCCGGCGAGAAACTGCTGCCGTCGCCGGTGGACGATCCGCATGCGTACGCACTGTATTACTACACGCGTCCGGGCGATCACATCGGCTGGCACTACGACACCTCCTACTACAAGGGCCGCCGTTACACGCTGCTGCTTGGCGTGGTGGACCAATCGAGCTGCAAGCTCGAGTACCGACTTCACACGCGCAATCCGGGCGTGCCGCAAGTCGATGGCGCCGTGGCTTATCCGCCCGGTGCGCTGGTGTTCTTCGACGGGGACAAACTGCATCACCGGATCACGCCGCTCGGCGACAACGAGGAGCGAATCTCGCTCACGTTCGAGTACGTGACCGACCCGCGCATGGGCACTTGGCAGCGCTTCATTTCGAACATGAAGGACGCCATCGCTTACTTCGGTTTCCGGCAAGTGTTTCGTCAGGTATTGCAACGGACGAAACGCTAAATGAACCGGACTGCCATCGTATCTCTGACCCTCGGTATCGCCCTCTTCGTCGCCCTGCTCATTTGGCAGGGTGCGGGCTCGGTGATGTCCACGCTGGCCATGGCCGGCTGGGGGTTGTTGCCTATCGCCGCGTTCCACCTGGTGCCGCTGGTGCTCGACGCCGCCGCCATTCAGGTGCTGGTGGCGAAATCGTGCTCGCTGCGCCGCGCGGTACTCACGCGCTGGACCGGCGAGTCGGTGAACAGCCTGCTGCCGGCCGGTCAGATCGGTGGCCCGGTTGCGATGGTGCGTCAAATGAAGCAAAGCGGGATGCCCGGGCGCGAAGCCGCAGCGGCCATCACCGTGAGCACCACGTTGCAAGCCGTGGCGCAAATCGTCTTCGCGCTGCTCGGTTTGGCCGTGTTTGGCATCAGTGCCACGCATGACAGCAACAGCGGCCTGTGGGGCCCGATGCTGCTCGCTACCGCCCTCATCTCCGCCCTGCTCTATGCGTTCTATGTCGCGCAACGGCGCGGCATCTTCGGCTGGGCGTTTCGCATGCTCTCGAAGATGTCGTCCAAGCGCGACTGGTCGTCGCTGCTCGACCGCGCCGACGCCGTCGACGAAATCGTGCAGCGCATGTACGGCCAGCGCCGCCAGGTGCTCGCGAGCTTCGCGCTCAGTCTGGTGGGCTGGATCGTGGGCACGGCGGAAGTCTGGCTGATTCTGCAATTCATCGGCCACCCGGTGAGCTGGGTCGACGCCATGCTCGTCGAAAGTCTGGGTCAGGCCATTCGCGGTGCTGCGTTCTTCGTGCCGGGCTCGCTCGGCGTACAAGAAGGCGGCTACCTGCTGCTCGCACCGCTCGTGGGGCTGCCGGCCGATGCCGCGCTGGCCCTGTCTCTGGCCAAACGCACGCGCGAGCTGCTGCTCGGCGTGCCGGGCCTCGTCTATCTGCATTTCTCCGAACGTGGCTGGCGCCGCCGACTCGCCTCACAACAAAGCGTGTCGATGCCCCCGGCCACGGATACTGCACCGCTCTAAAGAAGGATACCGACCATGCGGGCCATCATTCTCGCAGCAGGCATGGGCCTGCGTTTGCTCCAGCCCGAAGACAAGCAGGCGCCCAAGTGCCTGCTCAAGTTCGACGGCATGTCGCTGCTCGAGCGCCATCTGCGCATGCTCGCAGCGGCCGGCATCACCGACGTGGTGCTCGCGCTCGGCTTTCATCACGAACAGGTGAGCGAGGAACTCGAACGCCTGAACTGGACGCCGCGCCCCAAGATTTACCTGAACCCCGAATTCCATCTCGGCAGCGTGCTCACGCTGCACACGGCCGCCGAAGCGATGACGGCCGGCGGCGACGTGCTCGTGATGGATGCCGACGTGCTCTACGATCAGCGCATCTTCAACGCGCTGGTGGCGGGCAAAACGGCCAACCGTCTGCTCATCGACCGCGACTTCGAAGTGGGCGACGAGCCCGTGAAGCTGTGTCTGCGCGACGCCGTGCCGGTCGAGCTGCGCAAGCAGGTGATGGTCGGCCTCGAATACGACACGGTGGGCGAATCGGTCGGCTTCTTCCGTTTCAACGAAGCCACCGCCACGCGTCTGGCCGAAATCACGCGCGATTACGTTGAATCGGGCCGCGCCAAGATGCCGCACGAAGAAGCCGTGCGCGATCTGCTGCTCGAGCGCGGCGCGCAATTCGAGACCGCCGATGTCACGGGCTTCCCGTGGATCGAGATCGACTACCCCGAAGATGTGAAGCGCGCCGCCGATCAGGTGCTGCCGCAACTCGAACCGCTCACGATGGTGTCCGAATGAACGCTCCCGACGCATTCACCCTGCCGCCGACCGCCACGCGCGCGGCACAGCTGCGCGCCATGCTGCGCAGCAACCAACTCGAATTCCTGATGGAAGCCCACAACGGCCTGTCGGCGCGCATCGTGCGCGAAGCAGGCTTCAAGGGCATTTGGGCTTCGGGTCTCGCGATTTCCGCCCAGTTCGGCGTGCGCGACAACAACGAAGCCAGTTGGACGCAGGTCGTCGATAACCTCGAGTTCATGGCCGACGCCAGCGATCTGCCGATTCTGCTCGACGGCGACACCGGCTACGGCAACTTCAACAACATGCGCCGTCTCGTGCGCAAGCTCGAACAGCGCGGTGTTGCGGGTGTCTGTATCGAAGACAAGGTCTTCCCGAAGACCAACAGCTTCATCGGCGGCGAGCGCCAGCCGCTCGCCGACATCGACGAGTTCTGCGGCAAGATCAAGGCCGGTAAAGACTCGCAGGCCGACGACGATTTCTCGATCGTCGCGCGCGTCGAAGCGCTCATCGCTGGCTGGGGCATGGAAGAAGCCCTGCGCCGTGCCGAGGCGTATCGTCTGGCCGGTGCCGACGCCATCCTGATTCACAGCAAACTTAAGCGTGCCGACGAGATCGTGCAGTTCGCCCGCGAGTGGGACAACCGCTGCCCGCTGGTGATCGTGCCGACCAAGTACTACAGCACGCCGACCGACGTGTTCCGCGAAGCCGGTATCAGCGTCGTGATCTGGGCCAACCACCTGATTCGCTCGGCTACCTCGGCCATGCAAGCAGTGGCCGCCGAGATTCATCGCAGCGAGACGCTTATCAACGTCGAAGACCGCATCGCGACCGTCGACGAAATCTTCCGACTGCAAGACGCCGACGAGTACACCGAAGCCGAAGACCGTTACTTGTCCGCCGCCAACGCGCCGCGCTCGGCTATCGTGCTCGCCGCAAGCCGTGGCAAGAACCTTGAGAGCGTGACGACCGATCGTCCGAAGGTGATGCTGCCGGTCGCCGGCAAGCCGCTGCTGCGTTGGCTGGTCGACGGCTTCAAGAAGCAGAACGTGAACGACATTACCGTCGTCGGCGGCTACCGTGCCGACGCGATCGACACGGCCGGTATCACGCTGGCCATCAACGAGCGCTTTGCCGAAACCGGTGAGCTCGCCTCGCTCGCCCGCGTGAGCGAAGCTTTCGCACACGACACCGTCATCTCCTACGGCGACCTGCTGTTCCGCAGCTACATCGTGCGCGATCTGGTCGAGAGCGACGCCGACATCACCGTGGTGGTCGACTCCACGGCGGCCACGACGGCCAATGCGGCCAACGCCAGCGTGCGTGACTTCGCATACTGCTCGGCCGGTGACGATCGCGGTCTGTTCGGCCAACAAGTGCTGCTCGAGAAGATCAGCGGCGACGCCACCGACGCTGGTCGCACGCCGAATGGCCGCTGGATCGGCCTGCTGGGCGTGCGCGGTGAGGGCCGTGCACACCTCCAGCGTGTGTTCACCACGCTGCAAGCCCGCGCGGACTTCGATCAGCTCGGCATGCCGGAGCTGATCAATGCGCTGGTCGAAGACGGCGCCAAGATCGAAGTGCAGTACGTGCATGGCCACTGGCGCGGTGTGAACGACATGGAAGAGTTCCGCCGTGCCGCGGACTTCGCCCATGGTCAGACGCCGTTCAGCGGTGCCGACGCGGAGGCGCAAGGTGATTGAGGCAGGTCAGTTCGTCGAAGCCGCGCGTGCGCACGGCTTCACGTGGTACACCGGCGTGCCGTGCTCGTTTCTCACGCCGTTCATCAACTACGTGCTGCAAGACCCGACGCTGCATTACCTGTCGGCCGCCAACGAGGGCGACGCAGTCGCCATCGCGGCGGGGGCCACGCTTGGCGAAGGCCATGGCGCACGCGCCGTCACGATGATGCAGAACTCGGGCCTCGGCAATGCCGTTAGCCCGCTCACGTCGCTCACCTGGACATTCCGTCTGCCGCAGTTGCTGATCGTGACGTGGCGTGGCCAGCCCGGCATCACCGATGAGCCGCAACACGCGCTCATGGGCCCGATCACGCCCGCGATGCTCGACCTGATGGAAGTGCCGTGGGAGTTGTTCCCCACCGAGCCGGACGCGATTGCCCCCGCACTGGCGCGCGCCGTACGTCATATGGACGAAACGGGCCGCCCCTACGCACTCGTGATGCAAAAAGGCAGCGTGGCGCCGTTCCCGCTGCAACCAGCGGAACGCCCCGCGCGTCCGGCGCAGCCGGCCCCGGCCTCGCTCATGCGCGGCGTGGCACCGGCGGACCTGCCGACGCGCCGCGACGCGCTGGAGCGTGTCATTGCTCACACGCCGCTCGAAGGCACCGTGGTGCTGGCCTCAACCGGCTTCTGCGGACGCGAACTTTACGCGCTGGACGACCGTGCCAACCAGTTGTATATGGTCGGCTCGATGGGCTGCGTGACCACGCTGGCACTCGGTCTGGCGCTCGCACGCCCCGACCTGCGCGTGGTCGCCCTCGACGGTGACGGTGCGGCCTTGATGCGCATGGGTGCGTTCGCCACACTGGGCGCGTACGGCCCGTCGAACCTCGTGCATCTGCTGCTCGATAACGCATCGCACGACTCGACCGGCGCACAAGCGACGGTTTCGCCGACGATTTCGTTCGCCGGTGTGGCCGCAGCCAGCGGCTATGCGCTCGCGCTGGAAGGCGATACGCTCGACGTCATCGAGCAGTTGTTCGATGGCCGCTCCACGAGCTTGTCTGACGGCCCGCGCTTCGCCTGCCTGACCACGCGCCCCGGCACGCCCGACGGCCTGCCGCGCCCGAAGGTCACGCCCGAAGCCGTGAAGTCGCGTCTGATGGATCACATTGCCAAGGCTCAGGCCTGAGCATCCCCCTTACAACAATATCCGCCGAGGAAGCTTCGCCATGCTGTTACTGAATCCGGGCCCCGTTACCCTGACCGAGCGTGTCCGCAAGAGCCTGCTGCAACCCGATCTGTGCCACCGTGAGCCCGAGTTCTTCGACTTGCAGGACGAAGCCCGCGCACGTCTGACGGCCGTCTACGGCCTCGACCCTGCCGTGTGGACGCCGGTGCTGATGACCGGTTCGGGCACCGCCGCAGTTGAAAGCATGACGGCGGGGCTCGTGCCGGAAAATGGCCGCCTGCTGATCGTGGAGAACGGCGTGTACGGCGAGCGCATCTCGCAAATCGCGAAGCAGTACCGCATCGATCACGACGTCATCCACTTCGAATGGATGCAGGCCCCGGATCTGGCGCAGATCGTCGCGAAGCTCGACGCCGCCGGTGAGCGTCCGTACACCAACGTGGCGATCATTCACCACGAGACGACCACGGGCCGCCTGAACGAACTGGGTGGCATTGCGCGCGCCTGCCGCGAGCGCGGCATTGACCTGCTGGTCGATGGCGTGAGCAGCTTCGCCGCCGAAGCCATCGACTTCAACGATTCGGGCATCGTGGCCGTGGCCGCGACCGCGAACAAGTGCGTGCACGGCGTGCCGGGCGTGTCGTTCGTGATGGTGCGCAAGGACGCGCTCGCCAAGGCTTTCAGCCGCACGTACTACCTCGACATCGCCCGACTCGCCAAGCTGCAAGCTGAGCGCAATACGCCGTTCACGCCGTCGGTGCACGCGTACTACGCGCTGGTCGAAGCACTGCGTGAACTGGAAGACGCCGGTGGCTGGCAACAGCGCCACGCCCACTATGGTGCGCTTGCCGAACAAGCACGCGCTGGCCTCGCCGCACTGGGCATGGACAGCGTGCTGCCGTCGAACGAATCGTCGGTCGTGCTGCGCGCGTACAAGCTGCCCGCCGGTGTGGATTACCCGCGCCTGCACGATTGGCTCAAGGCTGACGGCTTCGTGATTTATGCCGGTCAAGGCGGCTTGTCGAAGGAACTGTTCCGCATTTCGACGATGGGCAACCTGACGGCTGCCGACATCGATCGCCTGCTGGCGTCGTTCGCCAAGTTGGTGAAGTAAGCGGGACCGGACGCTCAGCCATGGCCGATCTCCTAGCCAACCTCCGCTCCCCCGCCGACTTGCGCGCCCTCTCGCGCGCCGACCTGCGCCGTCTGGCCGACGAACTGCGCGCCTGTGTGCTCGACAACGTGTCGCGCACCGGCGGGCATCTGTCGTCGAACCTCGGCACGGTCGAACTGACGATTGCGCTGCATTACGTGTTCGACACGCCCAACGATCGCATCGTGTGGGACGTGGGTCACCAGACGTATCCGCACAAGATCCTGACCGGACGCCGCGAAGCGATGCCGACGCTGCGCCAGTGGCAAGGCTTGTCGGGCTTTCCGAAGCGCGACGAGTCGCCCTACGACACGTTTGGCACCGCCCATTCGAGCACGTCGATTTCCGCCGCGCTCGGCATGGCGCTCGCCAGCAAGGTCAAGGGCGAAAAGCGTCACGCTATCGCCGTGATCGGCGACGGTGCCCTGACCGCAGGCGAAGCATTCGAGGCACTGAACAACGCGGGCGTGTACGACGATTTGCCGTTCCTCGTTGTGCTTAACGACAACGACATGTCGATCTCGCCGCCCGTCGGTGCGCTCAATCAGTACCTTACGCGCTTGATGTCGGGCCAGTTCTACTCGGCCGGGAAGGAAAGCGTGCGCAACCTGTTGCGCAACGCCCCCGCACCGATGCGTGAGTTCGCGCATAAGCTCGAAGAACACGCCAAAGCCATCGTGTCGCCGACCGGCACGATGTTCGAAGAATTTGGCTTCAACTACCTCGGCCCTATCGACGGCCATGATCTCGATGCGTTGATTCCGGCACTCGAGAACATCAAGGCACTCAAGGGGCCGCAATTCCTGCACGTGGTGACGCGCAAGGGTCGCGGCTACAAGCTCGCCGAGGCCGACCCGGTGCTGTATCACGGCCCGGGCAAGTTCAATCCAAGCGAAGGCATTCGTCCGGCAGCGCCCGGCACGGTCACCGCGAAGACCTACACGCAGGTGTTCGGTGAGTGGCTCTGCGACGCCGCCGCGGCCGATTCACGCGTTGTGGGCATCACGCCCGCCATGCGCGAAGGCTCGGGGCTGGTGGAGTTCGAGAAACGCTTTCCGGAGCGCTACTACGACGTGGGCATCGCCGAGCAGCACGCGGTGACGTTTGCGGGTGGGATCGCCACGGAAGGCCTCAAACCTGTTGTCGCGATCTACTCGACGTTCCTGCAACGCGGCTACGATCAGGTCATTCACGACGTCGCGCTGCAAAACCTGCCGGTCGTCTTCGCGATCGACCGTGGCGGGCTGGTCGGTGCGGATGGTGCGACGCATGCCGGTGCTTACGATATCGCCTACCTGCGTTGCATCCCGAACATGGTGGTGATGGCACCCGCCGACGAGAACGAATGCCGTCAGTTGTTACAGACGGCGCTCGGTATCGACGGGCCGTCTGCGGTGCGCTATCCGCGCGGCACGGGCCCGGGCGTGAAAACGGAAGCGGGTTTGTCGACGCTGCCCGTCGGCCGCGCGCAAGTGCGCCGTCAAAGCGCCGCCCCTGCCGGGCGTCGTGTGGCAGTGCTGGCCTTCGGTCCGATGGTCGCACTCGCGGAGCAGGTGGCTGGCGAGTTCGACGCGAGCGTGGTCAACATGCGCTTTGTGAAGCCGCTCGACGAAGCCACCGTGCTGGAGATGGCACGTACGCACGATCTCGTCGTCACGCTGGAAGAAGGCGCGGTGATGGGCGGTGCCGGTACCGCATGCATCGAAGCCCTCAATGCGAACGGCGTACAAGTGCCGGTGCTGCAACTCGGCTTGCCCGATAAGTACATCGATCAAGGCACGCCGGCGCAGCAACTGGCATCGGTCGGACTCGATGCCACGGGTATCGCGGCATCGATTCGCCGCGCGCTGGCTGATCGGCTTGGCGGCAAGGTGGAAGCGGTTCCTTCGTCGCCGGTTCCTTCGTCGCAATAAGTCTCGCGGCACCTGCCTTTGCACAGGTAGTTGCGGAAAAGCAAAACGGCACCTTTCGGTGCCGTTTTGCTTTGCGCGTCCAATGCTTACTTGACCTTCTTTTCCCGCGGCTTGCCCATCAACACCGGCTGGAAGAACACAGCGCCGATCAGCGTACACACGAGCGAGAGCGCCAACAGCTTGCCCATGCTCGACGTGCCCGGGTGATGCGACAGCCAAAGGCTGCCGAAGGCAATGCCCGTGGTCGCGGCCGACAGCACCACAGCTTGCGTGAGGCTCGACGCGAGCAAGCGCGTCTGCCCGTGACGCCATGCGATCACGTAGTAGATCTTGAAAGCCACGCCCACGCCCAACAGCAGCGGCAACGCGATAATATTCGCGAAATTCAGGGGCAACCCGATGATCACCGTGATTTCGAGCGTCACCGCCGCCGAGACCAGCAGCGGCACGAGCGTGCGCAGCACGTCGCCGAAATTGCGCAACGCCAGCCACAGCAGCACGGTAATCGACAGCAGCGCCCAGATACCGGCTTCGATAAACGAGCGGATGATCGTGTCCGCCGAGCGCAGGATCGAGATCGGGCCACCCACGGCGTCAGGCGTCGTCGCCAGCACCGCGGCGCTGAACTTGCGCAGCATCGCGTCGTCGCTCGGATCGGCACCCTTCGCCACCCGCGGCGAAATGTTCACCAGTGCGCGTCCGTCGGCGGCAACCCACTGCGAAACGATGTCTTTGGGCAGCGATTCGCGCGTCACCGTCTGCGGTTGCAGCGCGTCGCGCAACTGACCCAACGCCAGCTTGAGCGGACCAGCAATGGCGCGCTCGGCACGGTCGCGCATGGCGGTGTCGCCCGCGGCGAGCTTGCGCAGTGCGGCAGCCAGTCGCTGCGCTTCTTTCGCACCTTCGCCCGGATGATCGATTGCGGCGTCTTCCAACTGCCCTGCCGCCGTCTTGAGTGACGACACGCGCGCCGCATCGGCCACCGGCGGCAGCGGCGTTTGCGAGAGCACGGGCAGCAGCGATGACGCTGCCGTGCCGATCAATGCGAGCTTTGCCGGCTGCTCGGCAGGCATGAACGTCGTCAACGTCACCACGCGTCCGATTTCCGGCACGGCGCGCAGCTTGGCGGCATCGGCGTCGGCGGCGTCGAGGTTCTTGGCGAGCAGTTGCACGTCATTCACGCCGGCTTCAGGCGAATTGGCGAGGTCGAGCAACGTCGCCATCGACTCCGTATGCGGGTCTTTCAAATGCAGTGGATTGAAATCGAAATGCAAATGCGCGAGCAACGGCAGCCCGGCAACCACGAGCACGAGCGTGCCGTAGAGCAACGGATTGCGATATTTTTCGGTGAAATCGTCGACGCGGCCCAGGCTGCGAAAACCCGGCGGACTGGCTTCGCCACGCGGCTTGAACACGCTGATGAGCGCAGGCAACAACGTGATTGCCGACGGGAAGGCCACGCACAGAATGCCCACGCCTGCGATCAACCCCAGTTCCGACACGCCACGATAGTCGGTCGGCAGGAACGAGAAGAAGCTCGCAGCAGTGGCGGCCGCCGCCAGCGACAGCGGCATGGCAATGGCCTTGCCTGCGCCAGCCAGTGCGCCCTGAAGCGCGCCTTCGTCATCGCCCAGACGGTGCCGCTCCTCGCGATAGCGCACGCCGAACTGAATGCCGAAATCGACGCCGATGCCGACAAAGAGCACCGCGAACGCGACGGAAATCATGTTCAGCGCGCCCACCATCATCAGGCCGAGCGCGAAGGTAATGGCCAGACCGGCAAGTAGCGTGATGAACACCGCGACGATCATCTTGCCCGAGCGCACAGCGAGCCACAGCACCACTAGCACGGCGAGCAGCGTGATGACCGCGTTGGGACCGGCGTCTTCGCGCACCGACGCAAATTCCTCATCGGAAAGCGGACGGGGGCCGGTCAGGCGCACCGTCGCGCCATAGCGTTCCTCGAGCTTGAGATCGGCCGCGGCTGCCCGGATACGCGAGGCCGCATTGGCCCCCGCTTCCAGCGCTGCGTAGTCGAGCACCGGCTGCACTTCGACATAGCTGCGCGCCACGGTATCGGGCGCGACGAGCGCGCGCCACGACATGGCTGCCGGTTTGCCCGCCAGCACCGCTTCGGTCGTATCGGCCGCGTTGCCGAGCAAGCGCGCCATGTCCGGCAGTTTCACTTGCCCCGTGAGCAGCGGCGTTTGCAACGTGACCGACAGCAGGTTCGACAGCCCGGTCAGACTCGGGTCTTGCGCGAGGCGATTGAGCAGCGGCTTCGCGTCGTCCAGCTTGCTCGTGAGGCTTTTCACATCGTCGACCGATGCGAACAGCAGCGCATTGTGCGCAAAAAACTCGCCCGCGCCCGGACGGCTCACCGCGCGGAACACATCCTTTTCGGTGGCGAGCTTTTCGGCCAATTCAGCGGCGGCGCGGTCGGCGAACTCAATCGCTGGCGCCTGCACGACGGCGAGCGTCACGTCGGCTTTCTGCGGGAAAGCGCGGTCGATCTCGCGGCCACGCTCGGCGGCGGGCGTATTGGAGTCGATCAGGCTCGAAACATCGGTGTTAATCGCGAAATGCTTGGCGACATACACGCAACTGGCCACGGTCAGCAGCAACGAGGCGAGGATGACTGGGTACGCGTGCTTCGCCGAGAAACGGACGATGCGCACGACGAGCGAAGTCAGCATGTAGCGGTTCCGGAAGAGAAAATAGGCAAAACGGATGGAAAGGCAACTGCACCGGGAACCAATCGGCGGAAAAGACCGTCGATCAGGCCATTGAAATGGTGAATTTACAAAATCGAAGCAGTATACCGGGCCGCGTGTGGGCCGCGTGGAATACACTACGCCCTACCCGATTTAAACCAACGAAGAGAAGCTGGGTTCCTACGTATGAAGAAATTTCTGGTGACGGCGATGGCCGCGGCCACGCTGGCCGTTTCAACCGTTTCATCGGGCGTCTGGGCACAGACGAACAATGCCAATCCGAACGACATGGTGAAAACCGCTGTCGAGACGGTCGTCAAGGCCGCCAAGGCCGACCCGGCCGCGCGTGACGGCGATGTTGCCGCGACCGCCAAAGTGGTCGAGCGCGACTTCCTGCCTTACACCGACTTCCGCCGTACCACGCGCTACGCCGTCGGCCCGAAGGCATTCGATAGCGCCACGCCAGCCCAACAGCAGCAGGTCTTCGAGCAGTTCCAGCAGTTGCTCGTGAACACCTACGCCCTGCAACTCTCGCAAGTGCGCGGCTCGCAACTCACGTTCAAGTACGATCCGGCCAAAGTCGCGGCGGGCAGCACCGACGCCGTGGTGGGCGCCACGGTCAACGGCACCGGCGACACGCTCTCGGTCGCTTACCGCCTGGGCAAGACCGACAAGGGCTGGAAAATCTACGACATCAACATGATGGGCGAGAACGTGGCCGACGCCTGGCTCATCCAGCTGTATCAGCCGCAGTTCAAGGCGCGCATCGCCCAAGGCGGCATCGACGGCCTGATCGCGTACCTGCGCGACAAGAACGACCGTTTCGGCAAATAAAATCAAGGGCCTGGCACGCGATGCCACGCCCGCCACTCTCCTCGCAGGGACGTTGTACCAATTGGCTTTCAAATGGGCGCAATTTCGGCCCAGATCGGCGCCAGTTCGTCAATATTTGTGTAACAACGGCTGACGGTTCCCCACAGGGGGTCGTCAGCAATAATTGGCCGCGGCGGTTACAATCGTCGCTTGTCAAACGACCGGACGGCGGTCCCCCCGCGGGCAGGCTCGACGCGCCATAGAAAACGGCACGCAGCGTTCCATGAGGCCAATGTTTTTCGACATGGACTCCCCGATAAAACCGCCATCCCGGCCGACCTGAGCCGGAGAGCTGAATGCAAGTCATCCTTGCCCAACCCCGCGGGTTTTGTGCGGGTGTCATACGTGCCATCGAGATCGTCGAGCGCGCCCTGGAAAAATACGGCGCGCCGGTCTACGTACGCCATGAGATCGTCCACAACAAGCATGTGGTCGATTCCCTCAAGGCCAAAGGCGCGCGCTTTATCGACGAGCTTTCCGAAGCCCCTGCGGGCGCTGTCACTATTTTCAGCGCCCATGGCGTTGCACGTGTGGTTGAACAGGAAGCGCAGACGCGCGGCCTGAAAGTTTTGAACGCCACCTGCCCGCTCGTCACCAAAGTGCATATTCAGGGCAAGAACTACGTTTCCGCTGGACGCGAAGTCATCCTGATCGGCCACGCGGGTCACCCCGAAGTGGAAGGCACGATGGGCCAAATCGACGGCCCGGTGCACCTGGTGCAAACCGAAGCCGACGTCGATTTGCTGCCGTTGGCGGTGAACACGCCGGTGTCGTACGTCACGCAGACCACGCTGTCGGTCGACGAGACTCGCGGTATCATTGCGGCACTGCAACAACGCTTCACCAATATCGTCGGACCGAACACCAAAGACATTTGCTACGCCACGCAAAACCGCCAGACCGCCGTGCGCGAGCTGTGCGAGCGCGTGGATGTGCTGTTGGTGGTCGGGGCGACGAATAGCTCGAACTCGAATCGCCTGCGCGAAATCGGCTCGGAAATGGGGTTGCCTAGCTACCTCGTGGCCGACGGCTCGGAAGTGAACCCCGAGTGGGTGCGCGGCCAGGCCCGCATTGGCATTACCGCCGGGGCGTCCGCGCCCGAGCGCATGGTCGAAGACGTAATCGACGCGCTGCGCCGCATCGACACCGTCGAAGTGACGCTCATGGACGGCATCGAGGAAACCATCCAATTCCGCTTGCCGTCGGAATTGACTAAAGACGAGCCGGTCGCCGCACGCCACGCGGTCGCTGGCTAACGCAACACGAACAGGAGCCGAACTTGGCCATCCCCTTCCTGCAACAGGCGTATGTTGGCGCCTACCTGATGAAGCAACGCTTCAAGGGCAACAAGCGTTACCCGCTGGTGCTCATGCTTGAACCGCTTTTCCGCTGCAACCTCGCTTGCTCGGGCTGCGGCAAGATCGATTACCCGGATCCCATTCTGAATCAGCGCGTCTCGCTCAAGGACGCCCTCGATGCCGTGGACGAATGCGGCGCACCGGTGGTCTCGATCGCCGGTGGCGAACCGCTGCTGCACAAAGAAATGCCGCAGATCGTCAAGGGCATCATCGAGCGCAAGAAATTCGTGTATCTCTGCACGAACGCCCTGCTGCTGGAAAAGAAGATCGACGACTACGAGCCGAGCCCGTTCTTCGTCTGGTCGATTCACCTCGACGGCGACCGTGAAATGCACGACGCGTCGGTGTGCCAGGACGGCGTGTACGACCGTTGCGTCGCCGCCATCAAGCTGGCGAAGTCGCGCGGCTTCCGCGTGAACATCAACTGCACGCTGTTCAACAACGCCGATCCGGAAAAGGTCGCCAAGTTCTTCGACACCACGAAGGAAATGGGCCTCGACGGTATCACCGTGTCGCCGGGCTATGCCTACGAGCGCGCCCCGGATCAGCAGCACTTCCTGAACCGTTCGAAGACCAAGCAACTGTTCCGCGACATTCTGAAGCGCGGCAACGGCGGCAAGGACTGGACGTTCAGCCAGTCGAGCCTGTTCCTCGACTTCCTCGCCGGCAACCGCACGTATCACTGCACGCCGTGGGGCAACCCGACGCGTACCGTGTTCGGCTGGCAGCGTCCGTGCTACCTGCTCGGCGAAGGCTATGCCAAGACGTACACCGAGTTGATGGAAACCACCGACTGGGACAAGTACGGCGTGGGCAACTACGAAAAGTGCGCAGACTGCATGGTCCACAGCGGCTTCGAAGCCACGGCCGTGAACGACACGCTGTCGCGTCCGCTGCGTGCCCTCGGTGTGGCGCTCAAGGGTGTGCGTACCGACGGCCCGATGGCTGACGACGTGTCGTTCGCCAAGCAACGTCCGGCCGAGTATGTGTTCTCGAAGCACGTCGAGATCAAGCTCGACGAACTGAAGCGAGCCAAGGCGTAAATGCCGTCGCGTGTGCTGGTCACCGGCGCCTCCGGGTTCGTCGGTTCTGCGGTAGCACGCACGGCGCTCGCGCGCGGTCACGAGGTTCGCCTGCTGGTGCGTGGCACCAGCCCGCGCGCGAACCTCGCCGACCTGCCCGTCGAAGTCGTCGAAGGCGATATGCGCGATGCGGCCTCGATGCAGCGCGCGCTCGCCGGCGTGGACGCCCTGCTCCACGTTGCGGCCGACTACCGCCTCTGGGCGAAAGATCCCAACGACATCATGCGAGCCAATATCGACGGCACGCGCACGGTGATGGAAGCCGCGCTGCGTGCAGGTGTCGAGCGCGTGGTGTACACGAGCAGCGTTGCCACGCTGCGCGTGCAAGGTGCGACCGGTCCGGTCGACGAAACCTCTCCCAACGATGAAGCGACGACCATTGGCGTGTACAAGCGCAGCAAGGTCGCGGCCGAGCGTCTGGTCGAGCGCATGATCGCCAACGACGGCTTGCCTGCTGTGATCGTCAATCCGTCCACGCCCATCGGGCCGCGCGACATCAAACCCACGCCGACCGGACGCATCATCGTCGAAGCGGCACAGGGCAAGATTCCCGCGTTCGTCGATACCGGGCTTAACCTCGTGCACGTCGACGACTGCGCCGAAGGCCATCTGCTGGCGCTAGAGCGGGGCCGCATCGGTGAGCGCTACATCCTGGGCGGCGACGACGTGTTGCTGCGCGAGATGCTCGCCGCGATTGCGGGTCTCGTGGGCCGCAAAGCCCCGACCGTTGCACTGCCGCGCTGGCCGCTGTATCCGCTCGCGATGGCGGCGCAAGGTGTCGCACGCTTCACTGGCAAAGAACCGTTCGTCACGGTCGACGGCCTGAAGATGTCGCGCTATCACATGTTCTTCTCGTCCGAGAAGGCCAAGCGCGAGCTGGGTTACACCGCCCGTCCCTACCTCGATGGCTTGCGCGACGCGCTCGCCTGGTTTCGCACCGCCGGATACTTGTCATGACTGTTTTGGGCTGGATCGCCGCGCTCTCGCTGGCCATCTGGATCTATCTGCTGATTTCGCAGGGCGGCTTCTGGCGCGCGCGCGAACGCGATGATCTCGACGAAGACCAGTTACCGGTGCCCGACGTGTGGCCAGCGGTCGCCGTCGTCATCCCCGCACGCAACGAAGCCGAGTCGATTGGTCAGGTCGTCGAGTCGCTCTGCCGCCAGGACTATCCGGGGCGTTTGCGCATCGTCGTCGTCGACGATCAAAGCAACGACGGCACCGCCGATCTGGCACGCGCTGCGGCGACCCGTGCGGCGTCCGACGGCCTCACTCGCCGTGTGGATGTGCTGAGCGGCCAGCCGTTACCCGGCGGCTGGACCGGCAAGATGTGGGCCGTGCGTCAGGGTGTGGCCTTCGCCAGCGATCCGTCGACCAACGACGATGGCATCGCACCCGACTACTTGCTGCACACCGACGCCGACATCGCCCACTCGCCGGAGAATGTGCGCCGCCTGGTGACACGTGCGACCGGTGACAACCGGGTACTCGTGTCGCTCATGGCGAAACTGCGCTGCACGGCGTGGTTCGAACGCACACTGATTCCCGCGTTCGTGCTGTTCTTCCAGATGCTCTATCCGTTCGCTTGGGTCAACGACCCGAAGAAGCGCATGGCAGCGGCGGCAGGCGGTTGCATGCTGATCCATCGCAAGTCGCTTGAGGCGGGCGGTGGCATCGAAGCGATTCGCGACGAGATCATCGACGACTGCGCCATGGGGCGTCTGCTCAAGAAGCAAGGCGCGATCTGGCTGGGGCTCACCGAGCGTGCCGTGAGCGTGCGTCCGTACGACAACCTCGGCGAAATCCGTAAGATGGTTTCGCGCACCGCGTACGCGCAGTTGCAGTATTCGCCGGTGCTGTTGGCAGGCACGATCGTGTCGTTGCTGCTCACGTTTATCGTGCCGCCCGCGATGACGATTTTCGCGTCGGGCATTGCGCAGTGGCTGGGGCTGTTCGCGTGGATTGCGATGACGATCTCGTACGTGCCGATGCTGCGCTTCTACCGTCAGCCGACGAGCTTCGGCCCGCTGTTGCCGTTGGTGGCTGCGCTCTACACCGTCTTTACGTTCGACTCGGCGCTGCAACACTGGCGCGGCCGCGGCGGTATGTGGAAGGGGCGCGCGCAGGCACGAGGACAGCAATCGTCGGACGTGTAACGTCGTAATAGCACAAAGAAAAAGCCAGTTTGCCGACAACGCAAACTGGCTTTTTTGTTGCTTCGAAACCTGGTGGCGACGCCGTCAGATCCGCGCAGTCGCGGCACCAAACCCTTCACCGAGCCGCAGTGCGATAACTTCGCGACCGAAGCGCATCGCCTGTTTCGCGTGCCCTGCATCCTTGCCTACGCGAAGTAATGCAGGCAGTTGCAGCGGGTTCTTCGCAAGCGAACCCAACACGCCGAAAATATTGACCGAGCCATCGGGCCGCATGCCGGCGAGCGCCGCCGGCGGCAACGAACGTTCCGCCGGATCAATGACCACTCGTGCCACCACGAAGGGCAGCCCGTGTGCCGCCGCGACGCGTGCGACGATATGCGACTCCATATCAGCCGCCGCTGCCCCGCTATCGCGACACAGCGCGGCCTTGTCATCGGCCGTGACCACCGGCGCAGTCACCCCGGCCACATCGGCCCGTAGTGCCCCCGGCATCGCACGGCGCAACGCATCGGCCCATGCAATCGCGGACACGTACTCGCGCGCGTTGTCCGGCATATCCAGCACCTTGTGCGCGATCACCCATTGCCCGGGCTTCAACCCTGGAATCAGGCCACCCGCCGTGCCGAAACTCACCAGCCCGCGAGCGCCCTGCGCAATGGCCGCTTCCAGTTCGCCCGCCAGCGTACGGTTCTGTGCGCAAACTACGCGCACGCCATCGCCGCGCGCAATGCGGGCTTCGAAGGGCATACCGGTCACAACGATGATGGGCGAAGTCATTGGCTAAATTACATCCCGCAAGGCACAGGGCAATCGTTGCGCACGGTCAGATTGCGATAACGTGCGAGCGCCCACAGCGGGAAGAACTTGCGATAGCCGTGGTAGCGCAGGTAGAACACGCGCGGGAAGCCCGTCGCCGTGTACAACTCCTCGTCCCACAGGCCTTCATCGTTCTGCGTGTTCAGCAGGTAGTCGATGCCGCGTTTGACCGCCGGATCGTTGGCCTTGCCTGCCGCCATCAGCCCCAGCAATGCCCAAGCCGTTTGCGACGACGTGCTCGGTGCGGCCTCATAGCCCTTGTATTCGAGCTTGTAGCTGTCGCCGTCCTCGCCCCAGCCGCCGTCGGCGTTCTGGATCGAGAGCATCCACTGTGCCGCGCGCGCCATCGCGGGATGTTCCGGCTGCAAACCAGCGGCCTGCAAACCGCACATCGCCGACCACGTGCCGTAGACGAAATTCATACCCCAGCGGCCGTACCAGCTACCGTCGGCTTCCTGATCGTCGAGGATGTACTTGAGCGCCAGATCGGCCGAGGCCTTGCGTTCCGGCGACGTCGGCAACTGCGCCAGCATCGACAGGCAGCGCGCCGATACGTCGACCGTCGGCGGATCGAGCAGCGCGCCGTGATCGGAGAACGGGATGTTGTTCAGATACAGATGCGTATTCTCGGGCTCGAACGCGCCCCAGCCGCCGTTACTGCTCTGCATGCCGATCACCCACTCCGTGCCGCGATCGATCGCGTAGCGCATCGCGTGCGACTTCGGGTCTGCCCGATCGACCTTCACGTCGTCGAACTTCTCGGCCAGCTTCTCGTAGCGGTCCATCGCCATCGCAACAACGGCGGTGTCATCCACATCCGGGTAATGCGGGTTAGCGAATTGAAACGCCCAGCCGCCCGGACGCACGTTCGGTCGACGCGAAATCCAGTCGCCGCGCACGTCGAGAATTTGCAACGGAATCAGCCACTCCAGCCCCTTGCCCGCTTGCTCGATCGCGCGCTTATCGCCCGTCTCCAGCAACGCGTGTGCCGAGAGCGCCGTATCCCACACCGGCGACAAGCACGGCTGAACATACGTCTCGTGATCGGCTGGCGTCACCAGCTTTTCGACCGACTTGCGTGCAATCGCGCGGCTCGGGTGATCTTCCGGATAGCCAAGCACGTCGTACATCATGACCGAGTTGGCCATGGCCGGATAAATCGCGCCCAGCCCGTCCTCACCGTTCAAACGCTCTTCGACAAACTCGACCGCACGCTTGATCGACTTCTCGCGCAACTTCTTCGGGAAGAACGGATCGAGCGCACGCAATACATGGTCGACGCCAGAGAAAAACGTGAACCAGAAGCGGCTCTGATGCGGCGCACGCTTGGGCGGCCCCACGTCCTTCGGGCTGCCAATGAACAACTCGTCGATGCCCACGCCCTTCGGATTGCGCGCGAGCGGACGCTTGGCCTGCAAGACGAGCAGCGGCACGATCACCGTGCGCGCCCAGTACGACACCTTCGAGAGATGGAACGGGAACCACTTCGGCAGCAGCATGATCTCGACCGGCATCATCGGCACCGCCTTCCATTCGAGCACGCCGTAGAGCGCCAGCAAGATGCGCGTGAACACGTTCGAATTCTGCGCACCGCCGCGCGAGATGATGGCCTCGCGTGCGCGCACCATGTGCGGCGCGTCGATCGGCTCGCCGATCATCTTGAGCGCGAAGTACGCCTTCACGCTCGCACTCATGTCGAACTTGCCGTTATGGAACAACGGCCAGCCGCCGTGCTCGCCCTGAATACGGCGCAGATAAGCGGCAACCTTAGCTTCGAGTTCAGCGTCGACTTTCTCGCCGAGGTGATGGCGCAGCAACACGTACTCGGCCGGAATCGTCGCGTCGGCTTCGAGTTCGAAGAGCCAGTGACCGTTGTCCTGTTGCAGGTCGAGCAAGGCCGTGATCGAACGATCGATGCCCGTCTCAAGCGTTTGCGTCGCCATTGCCGTGCTCACCTTCTGGGCAAGTTCGGTATGCAGTTTGAGGTCCACTGCGGTGGCAGTGGCCGTGCGTCGCGCTTCCTTCTCGGAAGCATCGCGAATCGTATCCATGACAGTCTTGCCTTTTCAACCAGCCAAATCAGGCCGGGCTCAGTAAATCGGCGGCGCGGTTACCACTTCGCAACGCGCCTTCGATGGTCGCGGGCAGGCCGGTGGCGGTCCAATCGCCGGCGAGCACGAGATTGCGCCAGCGGGTCGCCGCCGTGGGACGGCGCTTGTCCTGCGCGGGCGTGGCGGCAAACGTGGCGCGCTTCTCGCGCACCAGTTGCCACACGGGCATCGGCGTAGACGGCACCCGGCAAGCCTTCGCCACCTCTTCCCAAATGCGTTGCGCGAGCGATTCGCGCGACTCATCAAGCAGATGGTCGGCACCGCTGATCGTCACCGACAAGCGGTCTTCGAACGCGAAAATCCAGTCGCTCACGCCATTCACCACACCGATCATCGGCGGGCAGCCTGGTGGCGGCAACACCTGAAAGTGCGCGTTGACGATGGCGCGATACTCGTCCGGCGTCGTCAGGTCGGGCACGAGCGACGCGGCGACATTCGGTGGCACGGCCAGCACAACGGCATCGTCGGCACCGAGCGTCTCAGGGCCATCGCCGAAATCGATCGACTCGACACGACTACCGTCTGCCGAATACGCCATCGCGCGCACCCGGTGCTGCATCATGACCTGCGCACCCTTCGCTTCCAGATAAGCCAAGGCCGGGTTGACGAACGACACGTCGAGCCCGTCGCTGGCAATCAGCGGATGGCAGGCTTTGCCACCGGCGGCGAGCGTCTCGCGAATCACGGCGGCAGCCATCTGCGCCGAACCTTCGGCCGGATCAGCGTTGAGCACGGCCAAAAACAGCGGATGAATCAGTCGCTTGTACAGTGCTGGCGGGCAGTTCATCGCGTCGGTCATCGTCGCGTCCGGACCAGCACGCAACAACGGCGCGAGCGACAGATAGTCCGACCACTTCGTGCCGGGTACGCGGGCGTTCTTGTCGAAGATCCACCATGGCAGGCGGCCTTCCGACAACTTCACCGTCCAGCGCTCGTCGCTATTGAGATCGACGAAGGCGAATTCAGCGCGCCCCGGCCCCGTCAGCGTGTGTTCCGAGCCGATCGTGCGCGTGAACTCGCGCATGGTCGTGTTGCCCGAGAGCACCAGATGGTTACCGTTGTCGATGACGGCGTTCAGCGTGCGGTCGAAGTACGAGCGGCAACGCCCGCCTGCCTGCGGTGCGGCTTCGTGCAGCACAACGGGCACGCCGCGCGTGGCAAGCCTTACCGCGGCGGCCAGACCTGCGAGGCCGGCGCCGATGACATGAACCTTGCCCGCCATCAGAAAACCATCTGCCGCAGCAGCATCAAGATCAGTCGCCAGCGCGGGACACGCACGCGCTCGCGCGGCGTGGCGAAACCACGCGCAATCAGTTTGTCGAGAATCGCGCCGTAGGCCTTGGCCATCACCGCCGGGGCGATCACCACGCGGCGCGGGTGGCGTGCCATGATGGCCCGTGCCTTGGCGTAATGCTCATGCGCTTGCGCCACGAGCGGCGCACAGGCACGGTCGAGCTGGGCGTTGGCCATCATCGCGGGAGTGGCGTTCACGATGCCGGCGTCGGCCAGCGTCTCGCGCGGCAGATAGACGCGCCCGATGGCGGCGTCCTCGTCGATATCGCGCAAGATATTCGTCAGTTGCAGCGCGCGCCCGAGGTGGTACGACAGATCGATACCCTCTTGCTCCGGCAGGCCGAACACTTTGACCGACAGACGGCCGACAGCGCTCGCCACGCGATCGCAATAGAGATCGAGGGTGGCCAGATCGGGGGCGACGATGGGGCCGCAGGCGTCCATTTCCATGCCGTCGATGACAGCAAGAAAGTCGTCGTGCTTCAGGCCGAATTGCTTGACCACGCGCGCCAGATTGGCGAGCGACGGCGACGGACGACCTTCGTAAAGGTCGGCCAGATCGCGGCGCCAGACCGCCAGGCGTGCCATACGGCTCGCCGACGTGTCGTCGCCATCGTCGGCAATGTCGTCCACGGCGCGGCAAAAGGCATAAATCTCGAACATGCCTTCGCGCTGGGCGGGCGGCAGAATGCGCATGGCAGCATAAAAGCTGCTACCGGACGCCACACGTGCGCTGCTTTGCTCAGGCGAAATTTCGATCGGTTCGGCGACGCTCACGAGGCTCCTCGTCGTGCAGGGGAACAGGGTGACACCACAGAAAACACTCAGGGGATTCTTGCAAGGAGGGAAGTATACCGGGGATTGGCGCGACTTTCCCGCCAGGATTTGGAACGATAGCATAGAATCTCGGGGTCTCCCGATTTGCCCATTTGCCCCACCCGCCTGATGACTTCCGACGCCAAGATCGAGCATTACGAGAACTTCCCGGTCGCCAGCGTCCTGCTGCCGCGCGAGATGCGCGCGCCGGTGGGCGTGATCTATAACTTTGCCCGCACGGCCGACGACATTGCCGACGAAGGCGACGCGACCAACGCCGAGCGCCACGCCGGGCTGGCCGCCTATCAGGCCGAGCTCGACAAGATCGCCGCAGGCGTGCCCACGTCCCCCGACAAGCCGCTCTTCGCCGCGCTCGCGCAGGTGATTGCCGAGCACAAGCTCTCGGTGCAGCCGTTCTCCGATCTGCTCTCAGCCTTCGATCAGGACATCGAGGTCAAGCGCTACGCCACGTTTGCAGACTTGCGCGACTACTCGCGCCGCTCGGCCGATCCGGTCGGGCGCATCATGCTGGCCCTGTTCAAGCTCGACACGCCCGAGAACATCGCCTGTTCCGACGATATCTGCTCCGCCCTGCAAATCATCAACTTCTGGCAGGACGTGGAAGTCGACTGGCGCAAGGCCCGCGTGTATTTGCCGCAAGACGACATGGCGCGCTTCGGCGTGACGGATGCCGACATCGGTGCAAAAAACTTCGACGACCGCTGGCGCGCGTTGATGCGCTACGAGGTCGATTTCGCCCGCCGCATGATGCTGCGCGGCGCGCCGCTGGCCAACCGCGTGCCCGGGCGTTTCGGACTGGAACTGTGCTGCGTGGTGCACGGCGGCCTGCGTATTCTCGACATGATCGAAGCCGCCAATTACGACGTCTTCCATCACCGGCCGCAATTGGGCAAGGGCGACGGCGTGCGCGTGTTCCTGCGCGGTCTTGGCATGAAACTCAGCGGGCGCCCGCCGAAAGCGCCCCAGCCTGACGCCGCCCGAGTGGCCTAAATCCGGCGTCACCGTCGGTGGCACCATCGATCCACACGCTGCTGGCGCTTCTCTTGCGGCCACGCTTGCCCTAACGTGATGTCATCGCGCGTCTTGCCTGAAGCACGACGCGCCCCCCTCACGTTCTGGAGCTTCGGAGCCGCGCGCCGTGAATCTGCCTGCCG
Source organism: Pandoraea pneumonica (assembly GCF_049918595.1). GTDB lineage: Bacteria > Pseudomonadota > Gammaproteobacteria > Burkholderiales > Burkholderiaceae > Pandoraea > Pandoraea pneumonica_A. The sequence continues at coordinate 231,425 of NZ_JBNCRZ010000008.1, read as the reverse complement.
CCTTACAACGTCTTGCGTCGCCGCGGCGCGACGCCCGTGGCGCCGACGGCTCCCCTGCCCGATCACACGCCGGTCTGATCTTCGCGATCGTTATTGTCATGTGGGGCGTGAACTGGCCGGTCAGCAAAGCCCTGCTCACCCATGTGTCGCCGTGGTGGAGCACCGCGTTTCGCTCGACGGTCGGCATGATTACGCTCTTCATCATCTGCGCCGCCACCCGACGGCTGATTTTGCCCAAACGCGGCGACTTGCCTGTGATTCTGAGCGTCGGCCTGCTGCACATGACGGTCTTCTCGCTGCTCGTCGCCATCAGTCTCCAATACGTGAGCGCCGGGCGCTCGGCCGTGCTCGCCTACACCACACCGCTCTGGGTCATGCCCGCCGCCCGTCTCTGGCTGGGTGAAGAACTGACCCCGCGCCGTTTAGTGGGCATCGCCTTCGGCCTGCTCGGCATTGCGGTGATGTTCAACCCGATGGCCTTCGATTGGCATAACCGCAACGCCGTTTTCGGCAATGCGCTCGTCCTGGCCTCGGCGTTCGTCTGGGCCATTGCCATCGTCCACATGCGTGCGCATCGCTGGGTCAATGGTCCGTTCGAACTGAGCCCATGGCAGTTGCTGCTCGCGAGCGTCATCTTGTGCACGCTTGCCGCCGTTTTCGATGGCGCACCGCGCATCGTCGGCGTAGCCGGATTTGCTGGCCTGATGACGTACGGCGGCATCATCGGTGGCGGCGTCGCGTACTGGCTCGCTGGCGTCGTCACGCGTCAATTGCCTGCGGGTGTCACATCGCTCGGCCTGCTCGGCGTGCCCGTCGTCGGCACGCTGGCCTCCGCCTTCCTCCTACGCGAATCGCTCGGACTCGACGTCTGGCTGGCCCTCGCGCTCATCGTCGGCGGTATCGCGCTCGGCACCGTGTCGAAACCCACGGCTGCCAAACCCGCTGCGACGTCATGCCGCACCGACACCACCGTCTGATCCCCGCCCGCTTGACCCATCGCAAAGGCCCGTCGCCCGGGGCATGACAGACTGCCCTCACGCCTGCGCGACCATCGACACCGGCTCACTCGCCGCTGTCTCGCGCATGCGCGCCTGTTGCCGCACCCCTGCGGCGTTGCCGGGCGCTCCCCGACGAATGGAACTGACATGAACGAGCAATGGTTGAAACTGGCTGGCCGCCGACTGGTGCCGGTGGTGCAAGGCGGCATGGGCATTGGTATCTCCGCGCACCGTCTTGCGGGCACCGTCGCACGCAACAACGGCATGGGGACGATTGCGAGCATCGATTTGCGGCATCACCATCCCGATCTGCTCGCGCAAGTGGAAGGCACACGCGACAAGGCGGCCATCGAAGCGGTCAATCTGATCGCACTGGATCGTGAAGTGCGCGCGGCCAAACAGTTAGCCGATGGCCGTGGGCTGGTCGCCGTGAACGTGATGAAGGCCGTGAGCGCCCACGCGTCACTGGTGCGTCAAGCCTGCGAGAGCGGGGCCGATGCCATCGTGATGGGTGCGGGCCTGCCGCTCGATTTACCTGAACTGACCGCATCGCATCCGAACGTCGCGTTGATCCCGATTCTGTCCGACTCGCGCGGCGTGAGTCTCGTGCTGCGCAAATGGATCAAGAAAGGCCGCTTGCCCGACGCCATCGTCATCGAGCATCCGGCGCACGCGGGCGGGCATCTGGGCGCATCGCGCATCGAAGATTTGGGCGACGCCCGCTTCTCGTTCGAGCGCGTGCTGACCGAGTGTCGCGAGATCTACGCATCGCTGGGCATCGATTGGGAACGTGTACCGCTGATCGTGGCGGGCGGCATCCATCGTCACGAGCAGGTGAAGCATTGGCTCGGCCAAGGCGCGGCAGGCGTGCAGTTGGGCACCGCGTTCGCTGTGACCGAAGAGTCCGACGCGCATCCGGCGTTCAAGGAGGTACTCGCGACGGCGCGCCCCGAAGACATTGCGGAATTCACGAGCGTGGCGGGCTTACCGGCGCGTGCCGTGCTCACGCCGTGGCTCAAGCGCTATCTCTCGCGCGAAACGGCGCTGCAAGCGAAAGCCAAGGTACGCCAATGTCTTGAAGGCTTCGATTGCCTGCAAGCCTGCGGCCTGCGCGACGGGGTGGCGCGTATCGGCCAGTTCTGTATCGATCTGAAGCTGGCGCAGGCGGTACGCGGCGACGTGGCGCGCGGGTTGTTCTTCCGTGGCCGCGATCCCTTGCCGTTCGGTGAGCGCATTCGGCCCGTGGCCGATTTGATGCGCTACTTGCTCACTGGCGAGTCGCCCGCAGAGGGTGCCGACGCCGCCGAGGCTTCATCCGTCGTCGCTGCGGCCTGAGCTGCGCTACTGGCACTGCTGGCGTCACCGACACCACCGGTCCCGCCGCTGGTGCCAGCATTACGCGCAGCGAGCCGCTTCTCGAAGAATGCAGCGAGCGCGGGATCGTTCACTGTCAGGTCGAATTGCCGGTCGTCCACAGCGTTGAAGTAGCTGTCGCACAACTCGGCCTTAGCGCTCTCGGTCGGTTGGTCGTCGATGCTGCGCGAGTAGACAGTGAATTGCCGCTCCACAAGCATCGGCAACTGCGTGCGCAGCAACTCGTCGAAACTCGCGCGGGCCTGCGGATCGGTATAGCTCGCCTGCAATTCCGCGCGCAGACGGCGGCCTTCGAGCAGATAGTCGCGGTGTCGTGACTCCCACGCACGCAACGCCGCGTTGCCGTGCGAGCGCGTCGCTTCGCCATACAAACCGCACTTCTGCACCAGTTGTCCGAGCACCTGCCCCACGCCTTCGGGCGACGCGATAGCTGCACCCATGAGTTCGGCTTCGCTCTTGTATTGCGGCGGTTGTGCGCCCACCGTCGATGCCTGTGCGAACACCACTGCGCCCGCGAGCACACAGGCGCGTGCCCGTCGCCACGACTTGCGTTGTTGAGTCATTACCGGGTCGTCAGGAAGGCGTGCTTGAGTTGCCACGCTCTAGGGGATATCGCATCGGCCGCGATTGAGATATCGGCATCTTAGCCGAAGTCGCGGTGCGCGGGCGTGACGCCCGCCGCAGGGTGGCTCGACGCCGCCGCCGAGGCATTCCCCCGCCCCGGCTAAGCCGCACACGCCTCCGGCCCCAGCCGCGCGACCATGTAGCCGACGAAGTCCTCCAGCTTGGCCGACACATAGCGCCCTGCCAGATGCACGAGGTGCATCGGCTCGCTCACCGTGGCGTCCGCTTCCAGCACTCGGACAAGACGCCCCGCCGCCACTTCGGGGGCCAGCAGATACTCCGGCAGCAATGCGATCCCCATGCCGCACACGGCCGCCTGCAACTGCGCGAACGGGTTGTCGGCGATCAGGCGTACGTCATGCTGCGCGGCGTGCGTGTGCGCCCCGCTGCGGGGTCCGTCGGCCATCTGCCATTGTCCGTGGGCGTCGTCGTAACGGAACCCGAGACAATCGTGTCCGGCCAGATCGGCGGGCTCGCGCGGCACACCTCGTCGCGCCAGATAGGCAGGCGATGCGCACGCCACGCGCGTCACACCCCGCAACGTATGCGCGACGAGTCCCGGCTCTGGCAGCCCGCCGGCCTGAAACGCCGCGTGGATGCCCTCTTCCTCCAGATCGACGGCCCGGTCCTTAAGATCGAGATCGAGCGCCACATCCGGATGCGTGCGCAAATACTCGGCGAAGAGTGGCATGAGCAGATGCGCGCCCACTGTCGTCGGCGCGCTCACGCGAAGTTGCCCGAGCGGGCGCCGTGCGGCGTGTATCGCCGAAGCGGCCGTCGACGCGCCGCTCGCGCCAGCATCACCCAGCGCGTCGGCATTCTCCACCCGTGCCAGCACTTCGGCACACTCGGTGAAATAGCGCGCGCCCAACGCCGTGGGCACTTGTCGTCGCCCACTGCGGTGCAGCAGCGCTTGCCCGAGCCGCGCCTCCAATGCCTGCACATGACGCGCCGCCGTCACCGCCGACATCGCGCAGGCAGCGGCACCGGCACTGAGGCTACCGGCGCGCACCACCTGAACGAACACCTCCATGCATTTGAGGCGGTCCATGATCAGTCGCGCAGCTTGGCCCGTTCGATCGACATATGCGTAGGCATCATGTTGGTGTTGGCGTTATGCATCACCCACAGCGAACCCGCCACGATGATTGCGATCAGCCCGGCCGTACACAGGAAGATGGCCGAATTCTGCCGCTGATCGCGCTTCGCCCCGATGTGCAGGAAGTACACGAGTTGCACGATCAACTGCGCAACGCAGAGCACCACGATGGTGGCGAGGCCCATGCCGCGCGGCACCACGCCAAGCATGACCGCGCCGAACGAGGCGAAGGTCAGCACTAGCGACAGGAAGAAGCCAATCACGTAATCGCGCAAGCCGCCATGCGAGGCCGCTGCCGCGTGCGTTTGTGCGTGTGCGCTCGTCATACGAACTCCCGCAAATAAACGAAGGTGAAAACACAGATCCAGACCAGATCCAGAAAGTGCCAGAACAGGCTCAGGCATTGCAGGCGGCGACGCACCACGTCGTCGAAGCCGAAGCGACGAATCTGGTCGATCATCACCACCAGCCACAGCAAACCGCACGTCACGTGCAGACCGTGCGTGCCCACGAGCGTGAAGAAGGCCGACAGAAACGCACTGCGCCCCGGCCCGGCACCTTCATGAATGAGCGCCGAGAATTCGTACACTTCCATCGCGACGAACGCTGCACCCAGCGCGAACGTGAGCCACAGCCAGCGCTTCACATTGGCTTCGTTGCCTGGGCGAATCGAGAGCGACGCCAGTCCGAATGTGAAGCTAGAGAGCAACAGCAGCATGGTCTCGCCGAGTACGAACGGCAGCTCGAACAGTTCACGCCCGGTGGGGCCGCCTACCGTGCTCTGCGCCAGCACGCCAAAGGTGGCGAACAGCACGCAGAAGATGAGGCAGTCGCTCATCAGGTAAATCCAGAAGCCGAGCGTGGTGTTCGCGCCCGCATCGTGATGCCCGTGTGCGGTGTCGTGGAGGCGGGCACCGGCGTGCCCTTGGGTAGGGTTGAGGGTTGCGCCAGACATCAGGCTGCCTTTGGAATGGATTGAGACTGCGGCTGCGCGGCGCGCAGATCGGCGTAGCGGGCCCGTTCGATGCGCTCGACTTCGGCCGCTGGCACGTAGTAATCGACGTCGCGGTCGTAGGTACGCCACAGGAACGTGGCAATGGTCGCGACCAAGCTCGCGCCCGCCAGCCACCAGATATGCCAGATGAGAGCGAAGCACATCACCATGCTGAACACCGACACCACGAAGCCCGTGCCGGTATTACGCGGCATATGAATCTCTTCATAGTGCTTCGGCTCACGCCACGCGAGGCCGCGCACCTTGTCGTCCCAGTGTTGTTCGAGCGAGTCGATATGCGGCACGTGCGCGAAGTTGTAGAACGGCGCGGGCGATGACGTGGCCCACTCCAGACTGCGCGCATCCCACGGGTCGCCCGTGAGGTCGCGGTTGGCATGCCGGTCGCGCACGCTCACGACCAATTGCACGATGAACGCCAGAATGCCCAGACCGATCACGGCGGCGCCCACGGCGGCCACGATCAGATACGGCTGCCAGTCGGCTTGCACGTAGTGGTTCATGCGGCGCGTCATGCCCTTGAAGCCGAGCACATACAGCGGCATGAAGGCCAGATAGAAGCCCACCAGCCAGCAGAAGAACGAAATCTTGCCCCAGCGCTCGTTGAGCGTGAAACCGAACACCTTCGGGAACCAGAACGTAATCCCCGCCAAACATCCAAACACCACGCCGCCGATGATCACGTTGTGGAAGTGCGCGACCAGGAACAGCGAGTTGTGCAGAACGAAATCCGCGCCCGGCACGGCCAGCAACACACCCGTCATGCCGCCGATGGCGAAGGTCACCATGAAGCCGATCGTCCAGAGCGTGGACGAGTGGTAACGAATGCGGCCCTGATACATCGTGAAGAGCCAGTTGAACAGCTTCACGCCGGTGGGAATCGAGATGATCGTCGTCATGATGCCGAAGAAGGCATTGACGTTCGCGCCCGAGCCCATCGTGAAGAAGTGGTGCAGCCACACGAAGAACGACAGAATGCCGATCGACGACGTCGCATAGACCATCGACTTGTAGCCGAACAGCGGCTTGCGCGAGAACGTGGCGATGATCTCCGAGAACGCGCCGAACGCGGGCAAGATCAGGATGTACACCTCCGGGTGGCCCCAGATCCAGATCAGGTTCACGTACATCATGGCGTTGCCGCCCAGTTCGTTCGTGAAGAAGTGCATGCCCAGATAACGGTCGGCGGTGAGTAGCGCGAGCGTGGCGGTCAGCACCGGGAACACGGCGACGATCAGGATGTTGGTGATGAGCGCCGTCCACGTGAACACTGGCATCTTCATCAGGTTCATGCCGGGCGCGCGCATGCGCAGAATCGTCACGATGAAGTTGATGCCGGTCAGCGTGGTGCCGAGCCCCGATATCTGTAGCGACCAGATGTAGTAATCCACCCCTACCGTTGGGCTGTAGCCCAGCTCGGAGAGCGGCGGGTACGCCACCCAGCCCGTCGCGGCGAAGTCGCCGACGAACATCGACATCATGACCAGCACCGCGCCCATGGCGGCGAGCCAGAACGAGAGCGAGTTCACGAACGGGAAGGCCACGTCGCGCGCGCCGATTTGCAGCGGCACGATCACGTTCATCAGGCCCAGCACCAGCGGTGTGGCCACGAAGAAGATCATGATCACGCCGTGCGCCGTGAAAATCTGATCGTAGTGGTGTGGCGGCAAATAGCCCGCTTCGCCACCGGCCGCGACGGCCTGTTGCGCACGCATCATGATCGCGTCGGCAAAGCCGCGCAGCAGCATGACGAGCGCGAGCACGATGTACATCACGCCAATACGCTTGTGGTCGACGGACGTGATCCATTCCGTCCACAGGTACTGCCACTTTCGGTAATACGTAATAGCGCCGAGCAGCGCCGCGCCGCCCAGCAACACCACCGCGAGCGTGCCCATGATGATGGGCTCATGCAGCGGGATGGCGTCGAGATCGAGTTTTCCGAGCATGACTTACTCCGTGATCGAATTCGACGAATTCAGCGAATTCAGCGCATTCGAGGCGATGGGCGCTGTGCGCACACCGGCCAGTTGCGTGTCCACGCGGCAGTTGGCCGCTGCGATGATGTCGTCGAGCGCGCTGCGCGCACCGGTCGACGCCATGTCGCCGTCCATCGGCCCCATGTACTTGCCGACGATGGCATCGAACAGTCCCGGCATCACATTCGCGTAGATCGGCACCGGCAAGCCCGTGCCCGGCTGCTCCAGCTTCACGTAGGTAGGCGCGTCGAGCGTATCGGGCGAGCCCTGCGCTTCGTGCACCCATTTGTCGAAGTCCGCGCGCGAGGTCACGTGCGCTTTGAAGTGCATGTCGGAGAAGCCCGGACCGCTATAGGCCGACGACATCCCGGCATACGTGCCGGTCTCGTTGGCGATCAGGTGCAACTTGGTCTGCATGCCCGACATGGCGTAGACCATGCTGCCCAGTTGCGGGATGAAGAAGGCGTTCATCAGCGACTCGGCGGTGAGCTTGAACTCGACCGGCGTGTCGACCGGCAGCACCAGCCGGTTGACGGTGGCGACGTGATAGTCCGGGTAGATGAAGAGCCATTTCCAGTTGAGCGCGACGACTTCCACGCGCACCGGCGGCTTGTCGGAGGCGACTGGCTCGATGGGGCGGTAGGGGTCCAGCTTGTGCGTGGTCTCCCAGATCATCACGGCGAGGGCGATCACGATGATGACGGGAATCGTCCAGACGACGACTTCGATCTTGGTCGAGTGCGACCACTTGGGCGAATAGGTAGCGGCGGTGTTCGACTCGCGATAGCGCCAGAAAAACACGAGCGTGAGCACGATCACCGGCACGACCACGAGCAGCATGACGCCGAGGGCAATCAGGATCAGATGCTTCTCCTGTTCACCGACGCTGCCCTTCGGGTCGAGCAATTCGAGCGTGCAACCGCTCATGGGCAGCATCGCGAAGAGCGCACCGGCCCGGGCGCACCACGATTGCCAGCGCGTGCCGCTTATTCTGTCTGCCCGCTCGCGCGAGGCGGGCCAGACGTTATGCATGGGCATTTCTAACCTCTATGTATGGATACACAATTTGCGTTTCGAATGCTACTCACACGCATAATCCATACATCGCGACATAATGACGCAGGGAGGAACCTGTTGCCACAGCGGGCAACGTGCCGACGTACGCGAAAACTACCTACATAGCGCTTAACGCTGCCCGGCCGCTTTGGGCGCAGTACAGCAGGCCCGGGCGTCGATGGTGCGGCCACGGCAGGACGGCAACGACGGGGATGCCTTGCACATCAACGCATTGACAGGCCACGTGTAGGTGAAATGTTGGTCGAGCATGCACAGCTCGGCAGCTGCCACGTCGTTGGCTTTCATTACGTTCACGGCGGGCTGCGTGACGGTGGTGAAGCCGCAAGCGAGCATGGCGCGCTTGACGCCGTCAACGTCAGTATCTGCGCGACGCCAGAACGTATAGGGCGGCGGGAGCTTGGTGCGATTGCCTTGGACGGCGGGATCGAAGTCCGGATCGGTGCCGAAGGTCTTGCCGCGCGGCACGCTGGCGCAGGCGGGCAACTCGGGCGAATCGGTGCAAAGAATGCGGCGCCCCTGATAGTGGAAGCCAATTTCGAGCATGCACAGCTGCGCTTGCGCGACGTCGTTGGTGGACATCTCACGGGGGTTGATGTTGGCCGGGTCGGCGAATCCGCAATCCACCATCGCGCGCCGCACGCCCAACTCGCTAACGCCCGGCTGCGTCCACAACGTATATTCCGCGGGCGGTGGCTGAAACGGTCGTGTGGTGCAAGCGGCGACGCCAAGGCAAAGCGCCACGGTGGCGAGCGTTGTGCGGAAAAGGGGGGCGGCAGAAAACATTGGCATAACGATCAAATAAACGCCATTAGGTCGCGCCGATTATAGCGATGCCCCTTCTCTGCCCTTTGTCCTTTCCCATTGCCGTGACGAGCGCAGCAGGCACTGTGATTTATACGAGGCGGCAATTTCGGCCGCGATCGAATTCTCGAAAACCCCCGCCAGATAAGGCGCTTAGCCTCGCAATGGCGAACCTGCTTTCTCTGCTTTTCACCGACTTGTATTAATCACAGTTTCGGCGCGGCGGGCCGATGACGATACTTCATTCAACGGCCAACGCAACACACCAGCCGCGAAACACCGAAGTCGAATCGAACCCTGAACCGCAACTTGAATCGCTGAAAAAAGGAGCCACATCATGATCCCGTTCGCCTACCTCTTCGACACCTACGCCGAACCCGCCGCCAACTATGTGATGACTGTCGGCCACTTCTTTGGCTACTAAACCGAACCCGCTGGAACGTACCAACTTCAATCGCCACACCACTAACTCAGGAGAAACACCATGGCAGCTATCGCTTACTACATCGGCCGCGACGTCGTCCCCTTCATCGCCAGCCTGCCGATCTTTAATTGACTCACTAGCCAAACCCACAACGTTGCAACTGAACAAGGAGAATTTAAACATGATCGTCTCCCTCATGTTTCAAGCAGCCACCCTGATCCAAGAGGGTCTAGACAGCGACCTCATTCATCTCTTCTTCTAATTGGCGACAGTCCGCCTCTTACGCTCCCGCCACTTAAAAGGACCACTTCCCGCGGTCCTTTTTCCTTTGGTGGAAGGCACAGGAATTTCGTCATCCGGCATTTCCTAGTACGATTTCGGCATTACACGAAAAACTAGGGCCAGCGGGATGACTTCTCCCACCAAAGTGTTCTGCATCGAAGACGATATCGATTCGGCAGACCTGCTTCGCGAAGACCTGACCGATCGCGGTTATGTCGTTAAAGTCGCACACGACTTCACGGCAGCACTCGCCACATTGGCGGCATTCATGCCCGACATCATCGTGTGCGACGTCAACGTGCCCGGCATGACCGGCTTCGAATTTCTCGAAAGCGCGCGCAGCATCATTCAGGGCGAACGCAAGATCCCGTTCATCTTTCTGACCGGCAACGCCGACAAAGCCTCGATCATGCGCGGCCACAGCACCGGCGCCGACGAATACATGCTCAAGCCGGTCGATTTCGACGTGCTCGACACCGTCATCCGCAAATACACCCACCACGACGAGCCGGACGACAGTGGCTCGCTGCCCTTCGGCATCACCAAACGTGAAGTGGAAATTCTGCAATGGTCGGCGCGCGGCAAGACCTCGGCCGAAATCGCCATCATTCTCGATCTGAGCAAGCGCACGGTCGACTTTCACATCGACAACGCCCGCGAAAAGCTCAACGTCGCCACCCGCACAGAAGCCGTCGTGCGCGCCGCACTGCTCAACATCATTCAGTTGTGATCGCCGCTGCCATCGCCCGCCGCACCCGCCTAAGCTCAGCTCGACCGGATTCCTCGCATGCCTAAAGCGTCCAAGTCACCGAACACGAAGCTCCCCCTTCGGGGGCGAATGTATCTCCTGCTCGCCATCTGCCTCGTCGTCATGGTCGCCGTGGGCGTGGTGGTCCACCGCGAAGTCGACACGGCGCAGCGCACAGCCCTGGCCGCTGAGCGCGCACAGATCGAGAATCTGAGCGTGCTCGAAGAGCTCAACGACTACATCTCAGACTTCCGCACCGTCGAATCCGAAGCGCTCGCGCCAATGTCGCCCAAAGCGCTCGCCGCGATTCGCAGCGCCGCCGACGAGTTCGACGACAAGATCAAAAACGCCTCCGAGCGCTACCAGAAGCTGCTGGTGCACGACGAGTACCGCCTTGCGTTCTCGAAATTTCAGTCGCAATGGGCGCAGTACCGCCGCCTCTCGAATCAAGTCTTCCAACTGGCGCAAAACGGCAAGCTTAGCGATGCCGCCAAACTCTACCGAGGCGATTCGAACGCCAAGTACACACTGGCGAACAGCACCTTCGGTGCGCTGGTATTCCGTAGCACCGAAGGCTTGATTAAGAACGTGGAGACGAAAGACCGAGCCGCCCACAACCGCCTGCTGCAAATCGACGCGCTGATCGCCGCGATGATTCTCGTCACGCTGGGCTGCCTCATCTACGTGGATGCAGCAATGCTGCGCCCGTTCACGCGCCTGATCCACTTGGCAGGCAACGCCATTTCGGGCAAGAACAAGACGCGCCTGCCGTGGCTCACGCGCGGCGACGAAGTCGGCACGCTGTCTCGCACGATTGCGAAGTTCCAGGAAAGTACAGCGTCGCTCGTGCGCAATCAAAAGCTCGCCACCGCCAAGAACACCATTCTCCAGCGCGCGCTAGCCAATGAAGAGCGGCTCAATAACTTCCAGAAAACCTTCCGTTCGATGGCGTCGCACGAGTTCCGCACGCTACTCAATGTGATCGATGGCCACGCGCAGCGGCTGTTAAGTCCGCGAAACGAAGAAGCCGATTCGCGCCCGCGCTACACGAAGATTCGCGAAGCCGTGGCAAAACTCAACAACGTGATTCAGAACTGGTTGGAAGCAGCGCAAAGCGCCTCGCTCGATGATCCCAAGTTCGGCAAGCGTTCGGAGTTGTCGCTCGTGGCGCTGCTCGAAGATGTGCGCGATGTCGGTTCGGACATGTTCCCCAACGCGACCATCACGGTGACGCCGACAGCAGACCTCGACAGCCGCATGATCGGCGACAGCAACGTGCTGTTCCATGCATTTATCAACATCGTGAGCAACGCAACGAAGTACACGATGCTGCCGCCTGCCATCGACATTGGCGTGGCCGACGCGGGCGATGCGCTGCGTGTGGTGTTGCGCGACAACGGCACTGGCATTCCGGAAGACGAACTCAAAGAGATCTTCCAGATGTCGTTCCGTTCACGCAGCAATGCCGTGCTGGAAGATGGGTCTGGGGTGGGGTTGGCGGTTGTGCACGCCGCCATCGAATTCCATCAGGGCACCATCGAAGTGACCAGTCAGGTCGGCGTGGGCACGACGTTCACAATCACGCTGCCGAAGGCCCCAGTCGTTACGGACACCACCGAGGCCAACGCGTAATCGCCACGCCCGCGGCATCAGCCAGCCGACGGACTCACGTCGCTGGCATTGCCCCCGCCGCCCAGCGATTTGTACAACGCCATGCGGTTGTTCAACCGGTTCAGGCGTACCAACGCGTCAGCGCTTTGCGCGTCGCGCACGCGCTGCTGTTGATCCAGCCAAAGTTGCACCCCCGTCGCCCCCGCCAGAAAGCGCGAGCGTGCCAGCGTCTCGGCACGTTGCGCTTGTGCGAGCGACAGCGCCCGCTGTTCACCCTCTCGGGCCAGTTGCTCACGCGCCGACAACGCGTTCTCGACCTCACTAAGCGCCGTGTAAAGCGTCTTGCGGAACAACACCACGGCTTCGTCGAACTGCGTCTGCGAGACCTTGATGTTCAACTGCATGGTGTTCCACTGAATGAACGGCAGTGTCAGCCCGGCGCCCAGTGTGCCGATCGGGTTCGTCAACACGCGCGACAAGCTCGTGCTCGTGGTGCCAGCCTGCCCGGTCAGCGTGAGCGTCGGATAGAAGCTCGTACGCGTCACGTCGACGTTTGCCAGATATCCGCGCAGACGCCATTCCGCAGACCGCAAATCCGGGCGACGCCCCAGCAAGTCGGCGGGCAAACCGGCGGGCACCTCCGGCAACGGCTGGCCCGGCAATGTCGAGGGCTCAGCGGCCGACTGTTCCGGCGGACGGTCGAACAGGATCGCAAGCGCGTTGCGGTTCTCGGTGCGCTGTTGCAAAAGTTGCGTAATCGCGGCGCGCTGCACGGAAAGGTTCTGCTCTGTCTGCGCGACGTCCAGGCCCGAGACCGCGCCTGCCGCATACTTTGAGCGCACCAGCGCCAGCGTGCGCTCCGCATAAGCGATGTTGGCTTCACCGTAGGCGATCTGCTGATTCAGATAGCCGATCTGCCAATAGAACGCTGCCGTCGTCGCGATCAGTGAAATACGCGCCGTCTCGCGGTCGGCTTCGGTCGCATCGGCTTCCCAGCGAGCGGCATCGCGTTGCGCGGCCAGCTTGCCCCAGAGGTCGAGCTCATAGCTCGCCTGTGCCTGTAACTGATTTGCCTGCGCCATCCGGTGCGTGTCGAGCGTACGGCTGATCTGACTATTGGACCCGACACTCACGCCCGGCGTCAGATTCGTATCGGCAAGGCCCGCCTGCAACTGCGCCCGGTACACACGAATGCCCGCCGCCGCCAGATCGTTGTTCGCGGCGAGCGCGTCGGCGATAAGCCGGTCGAGCACCGGGTCACCAAAGGCACGCCAGAAATCCGGCGCGATGGCCTGCGGTGCGGGCGTGGCCGTGGATGTAGCCGTGGATGTGGCCGTTGCTGCGCCGGGCACCGGCGCCCCGGTCCACTGCGCGGGTACCGCCACCGCTGGCAGCGGGTCGTGACGTACGCCCGCACACCCGGCGAGCACAACTACCGCGCTGGCGAGCGCGAGGACCGTACGGGACACACGTGGCATAGCGGAAATAACTGGAATACGGATCATCAGTACAACCTCAATCGCGCGCAAGCGCTTCAACCGGATCGAGCCGCGCGGCATTACGCGCTGGCATGAAACCGAAGACCACACCGATCAACGTCGAGCACAGGAATGCCGTCACGATCGAACCCATCGAAAACACCATCTTCCATTTGGCGACGAACAGCGAGAAGACGAAGCTCGCGCCGAACGACAGCGCAATACCGATCGCACCGCCCATCAGACACACCATCACGGCCTCGACCAAAAACTGCTGCATGATGTCGCTCTGCCGCGCGCCGACGGCCATGCGGATACCGATTTCCCGCGTACGCTCAGTCACCGACACAATCATGATGTTCATCACGCCGATACCGCCCACCACCAGCGAAATCACAGCAATCAGCGAGAGCAGCAGCGTGAGCGACTGGCTGGTCTTTTCGACCGTTTTCACCACGCTGTCCATGTTGTAGGTGAAGAAGTCTTTGCGTCCATGGCGCTGCGTCATCAGCGTCTCGAGGCTCTTCTCGGCGATCTTGCTCGGCTGGCCGTCGCGCACCCGCACGGTGATGCTGTCGACGTTGCGCTGCCCGAACAGGCGTCCGCTGGCCGTCGTGTACGGCACCCAGATGTTCAGGCTCTTCATGTCGCCGAATGCGCTCTTCTTTTCTTCCGTCACGCCGATCACCACGCACGGCAGGTTATCGACGAAGATCACCTCGCCCAGCGGGTTCGGGTTGGCGGGGAAGAGCTTGCGACGCGTGTTGTCGTCGATCACGGCCACCTGCGCCTGACGGCGCACTTCGTCGGGACCGAAGGCAATGCCCTGCTTGATCTTCATGCCGCGCACTTGGAAGAAGTGCTCGCCGACACCGGTCACCGTCGCATTGGCGTCGATGTTTCGATAACGCAGTAACAGGTTGCGGGCGGTCTCGGGCGTGACGCTATCGACATAGTTCTGCTCGGCAAGCGCACTCACGTCTTCCGGCACCAGCGTCTGAATCGTGCCCGCGCGGCTGTCCCCCCAGTCTTTGCCGGGATAAATGTTGATGGTGTTCGTGCCGATGCTGCCGATTTCCGCGAGCATGTAGCGCTTGGCCCCTTCACCGATGGCGACGATCGACACCACCGACGTGATGCCGATGATAATGCCCAGCATCGTCAGGAACGTGCGCAAGCGGTGCGAAATCAGCGCGATCCACGCCATGCGGAACGCTTCGGCAAAGCGGCCGACGCCCCCCGTCCAGCGACGCCCGTGCATCGGCGAGGTGTTGGCAAGCGCGTCCTTCTTGCCGGGCGATGCGGTCCCGGCATCCGTCGAATCGCTGACGTCGGCCACGGCGTCGCCGCCACCCGCTTGAACCTCACTGGCGTGCGCCTCATGCGATGTCGCACCGTCGTCCACCACCGGTGTGTTCTGGCGGTCAGCTACGACTTCGCCGTCGCGAATCTCGATGATTCGGCGCGCGTGTGCCGCCACGTTCTCATCGTGCGTGACGATGATCACCGTGTGCCCGAGCGCATTGAGTTCGCGCAGAATGCGAATGACTTCCTTGCCGCTGCGCGTATCGAGCGCGCCGGTCGGTTCGTCGGCGAGAATCACTTCGCCGCCGTTCATCAGCGCGCGCGCAATACTCACCCGCTGCTGCTGGCCGCCCGACAACTGGCTGGGCCGGTGTTCCGTACGATCCGCCAATCCCAGTCGGGAAAGCAACTGCTGCGCCCGTGCGCGGCGTGCCGCATGCGGGGCCCCGGTGTAGACCGCTGGCATTTCGACATTGCCCGCCGCATCCAGATGCGGGAGCAAGTGATAGCGCTGGAAAATGAACCCGAAGTGTTCGCGGCGCAGTTGTGCGAGGGCATCCGCATCGAGATCGCGCGTCTCGCGCCCGGCCACACGGTAACTGCCTTCGCTCGGGTGATCGAGACAGCCGAGAATGTTCATCAGCGTCGACTTGCCCGAGCCCGACGCGCCCATGATCGCAACGATCTCCCCGGCTTCGATGGTGAGATTCACGTTGCGCAGCACGACGACGTCGCGCTCGCCAGCCGGAAACCGCCGCGTGATACCGGTCAGCTCCAGCATCGGATGCTCCGCCGAGTGTGGCGTGGCCGCGCTGGCCGTAGACGGATGGGACATGGTTTGATGCATTGCGATTACCCTACGCGGACCGAAGCACCGGACGCGTCAGGCGCATCGACACGCGCCTCTTTCACGTCTCCGGCCTCGCCAATGACCACTTGCTCACCGGCAGCCAACCCTTCGGTCACTTCCACCTTCACGTTATTGTTCAGCCCAGTGCGAACTTGCCGTGTCACGACCTTGCCGTCAGCCCCCACGACGCGCACGTCGTAACGGCCATCAGCCTGCTTCTTACCCAATGCGGCCACGGGGATGCTCAGCGCTTGCTTGGCGGTACTCAGCAGCACATTGACCTGCGCGGTCATCGAGATGCGCAGCTTGTGATCGGGGTTCGGCACTTCGAACAGCGCGTTGTAGAACACCGCCGTGTTGCTGCGAGAACCGCCCAGACCACCGAGCGAGCTTTGCGTATCGAGGAAGTTCTGCGGCGCCGGTTCGATCGCGCGCAACTTGCCGTAGTAGCGCTTGTCGGGCTCGCCCAAAATCGTGAAATACGTCGTCTGGCCGGGCGAGACGCGAATCACGTCGGCTTCCGAGACCTGTGCCTTGACGGTCATCGTGTCCAAATCGGCGAGCTTCAGAATCACCGGCGCTTGCTGCTGCGCGATCACGGTCTGGCCTTCTTGCGTGACGATGGCCACCACTTGTCCGTCCATGGGAGCGACGATGCGGGTGTAACCAAGGTTGGCGCGCGCCGACTCGATCTGGATTGCGGCAGAACGAATCTTCGCTTCGAGCGCCGCCAGATTCGCGCGTTGGGCGTCGAGATCCGCCTGCGCCGCTTCGAACTCCTGACGCGACGTCGCATCGTCCGGCAGCATCTGCTTTTGACGGCGGAACGTCAGGTCGGCTTTCGCCAGTTGCGCCTGCGTGGCGCGGCGTTGGGCCTGCAAATCCTGTTCATTGGCTTCGGCCTGACGCAGTGTGTTCTGCGAGATGACCGGATCGATTTCAGCGAGCCATTGCCCTTTGGTCACCTTGTCGCCCAGCTTCACTTTGAGCGACTTCAACTGCCCCGATACCTGCGCGCCGACATCCACCTGCGTGAACGCAACCAACGTACCCGTGGCAAGCACGGCGTTTTCAAGATCGCTACGCTCCACTTTGGCGGTCAGATACTGCGGCGGCTTCGGCGAGAGCGCACTGCGAAGCCCGAGAATGACGAGAACGGCGAGCACTACAAGGCTGGTGACGAGATACGGCCGACGTCGAATGAACTGGATCATGGAGCAAAGGCACCGTTCGGAGCACGAAAAGTAGAGAGTTTAAGGGCTTTGGCGTGTCGGGAAGGCGTTCACGTCACCGAGTGCGTTAGAAGATTTCGTTGAAAGGAGTGTCTCATCGGCGCGTGACGCTGAAAACTTGTACAAATCACAGTTGGCCTTGGCGTGCGGGTCAGGC
The DNA here is from genome assembly GCF_049918595.1 of Pandoraea pneumonica. GTDB lineage: Bacteria > Pseudomonadota > Gammaproteobacteria > Burkholderiales > Burkholderiaceae > Pandoraea > Pandoraea pneumonica_A. The sequence continues at coordinate 214,374 of NZ_JBNCRZ010000008.1, read as the reverse complement.
AGTGTGCGCAGCAAGTCAGCGCGCGGTGGATGATATATTTCCCCCCGCACTTCAGGGGTCATTCATGAAAACCGAAATCTTCTACGCCCTTTATCTGATCGCCATCGTGACCGAAGCCATGTCGGGCGCGATCATGGGGATGCAGCGCGGCATGGACCGCTTCGGGCTCGCCTTCGTCGGCATGGTCACGGCACTCGGCGGCGGCACCATCCGCGACGTACTGTTCGGCCGCCATCCGCTCGTGTGGATCGCGCATCCGGAGTACCTGTTGCTCACGCTCGGCGCGGCCACGCTCGCGTCCATCGTCGCGCGCCATATCCACCGGCTGCGCATGACCTTCATCACCGTGGACGCCATCGGGCTTGCCGCCTTCACGATTCTCGGCTGCGATATCGGCATGACGGTGAGCACCAGCCCGGTGATCGTCGTGCTGGCGGGGGTGCTCACAGGCATTGGCGGCGGGATGCTGCGCGACTTGCTCTGCGGACAAGTGCCGCTGGTATTGCGTCGCGAGATGTATGCGAGCGTGGCGTGTATCGCCGGTGCGCTCTACGTCGGCATGCTGCACTTTGGCGTGGAGAACGGCATCGCGACGGCTATCGGCTGCGTCGCAGGCTTCGTCATTCGCATGCTGGCGGTGTGGTTCGGCTGGCGCTTCCGTACGTTCGAGAACGACGCCCCGGCAGAACCGCTGCACTGACGAAATGGATTACCGGGCCGGTGCGACAGGCGTTTCCACCGGCCCGCCGAAACCGTACTTCGCACGCGGTCGCAGCATGAACGCCTGCGTGCGCTGCTCCATCACATGGGCCACCCAGCCTGCCGAGCGTCCCACGATCCAGATGGCGGTCGCGGTGCCATCCGGCAAGCCAAGCGCCCGCGCGAGCACCACGATGCCCATCGCCAGTCCCGGATGCGCACTCAACTCGTCTCGCATACGCGCGAGAAAGTCGAGCGTCAGACGCGTGTCTTCGGCGCGCCGCGCATCAGCCCCCTTCACTTCGCGCGCCTGTGCGGCCAATTGCAGCATCAGGTCGGCACGCGCATCGCCGCCCGGATAAAGCGGATGGTTGAAGGCGAAGAGGCTCGCGCCATATTCGCGCACACGGTCCTTGCGCGAATCCAGCGCGTCGAGCGGCTCGCATAACAACAGCGTCTCGATCTTCTGCGTGCTGGTGCCCGTCGAAAACCCGATGTGCGAGCCGATGGCAGCGGCCACGCAGCTGAACAGATCGGCATTGGTCGAAGCCGCCACACGCGCGGCAAATGTCGCCGGTGCGAGTTCGTTGTCGGCGGTCAGCACCAGCGCGGCATTCACCGCGCGCACGTTCTCCGGCGTCACGTCGCCTCCTGCCGCGCGCAGGATCTGCGCAGCCACCGTCTCGTCGTCGGCGCGCGCAGTGTACTCACGCTTCGGCCCGAGAAACCCCACGCATCCGGCCATGCAATGCAGCATCAAGCGTGCCGCCTGCACCGCACTGCCGTCCGCAATTTCACGTGGCCCGCGCCCGTGCATGGCCAATGCAAACGGCACCATGCCAAGCAGATTGCCGATATCGCCGCTGGCCACTTCGCCGTTATAGGTCGAGAGAAAACGCAGCACGTCTGGCGGTGTGTCCACCTGCGGCCAGACGGCGATACTGTCCTGCCAGATACCGGTCATCAGCAAATGCACCACCGATTCAAACGAGGCCCCGGCACTTGCAAGGTCCGTCGCCATCCGGTTGCGATACTGCGGCCCGTGCGGCGTGATCTGCGTGATGGCCGTATGCAATACCGGGTCACCGAATCGCAGCGTCGATTCCGCCACCGACCCCGTCGGTGCACGCCCGCGCTTGCGCGTGCCCAAACGCTCCACATCGCGGCGCAGATAGAGGCTCTTGCGACCGTCTTCGTGTGGACGCGCCCGAATCAGCCCACGGCTCACATAGGCGTACAACGTGGCCGGTTTGATCTCCAGCAAGGCCAGCACTTCCTCACGTGTCATCAAGTCGTTTTGCTGCGTCATTGCGTTCTCCGTGGAAACCCTCGCCTCTCGAAACCCTTACCAGGCAAGGCTTCCCGACATGCGTTCGTCAAAGTTTCGACACATGATGCCACATTGATATTGACTTTAAAAATCAATATTGATAAACACAAAATCGGCCAGTAAAGTCAACTCCGAACACACAACAAAGGCACTGCGGGGCCGGACGTCGTCCGGCGCTCAGCGGGCCGAGCATCGGAGACAAGGCATGGCCCAGGACACTTCACCGGGGTACGCGCAACGCATCGACGTTCGCGACACCCTGCAAGCCGCCCCGCTCGGGGCCTATCACTTCAAGCTGGCGATTCTGCTGGCGCTCATCCTGCTGTTCGACGGCTACGACCTCTACAACGCCGCCTACATCGTTCACGACGTGTCGTCGCTCTGGCACATGTCGCCAAGCCAGATCGGCGTGCTGCTCTCGTGCGGACTGGCTGGGTTTGCGGCGGGCTCTGCTGTCTCGGGGCTGTTCAGCGACCGCATCGGACGCCGTCGCGTGTTGCTCACCGGCATCTGGCTCGCGGGGCTCTTCAGTCTGGCGATTGCGCTCTTCGCACACGATCTGACGACCTTTATCGCGTTGCGCTTCCTGATGGGCATCTCGCTCGGTTTGCTCATGCCGGTGGCGGTCACCTATATCAACGAGATCGCCCCCAAGCGCAGCGCCAACGTCTTCACCATCGTGTTCTTCACCTGCGGCTGGATCGGCGGGGCCACGGCGTCGGGCTTCATCGCCGCGTGGTTGATTCCGCAGTACGGCTGGCAAAGCATGTATTTCGTGGGGGCGTTGTCGGTCGTGCTCGCGCTGGCGTTGCAGTTCGTGTTGCCGGAGTCGGTGTCGTTTCTCGCCAGCCGCGGCCATCAGGAGGCGGTACGTGCGCAACTCACGCGTCTGTGGCCTGCCCGTGCCGCCGAGTTTGCGAATGCGACCTTCACCTCGCCCGACGCCGGGGTCAAAGCCGGCTCAGTAGCGGCGCTCTTTTCCGGCGCGTTCCGTCGGCAAACGTTGTGCTTCTGGGCGATGGGCGCGTTGTCGTTGTTCTCGTCGTACGGGCTCTCGGGCTGGCTGCCGACAATCATGCTCAAGCGTGGGGAGAACCTCTCGACGAGCTTTGCTTACGGTTCGTTGCTCGTGTTTGCTTCGGCGTTCGGTAGCTTGATCTGCGGTGTCGTCGCCGACCGCATCGGCAACCGCCGTCTGGCCATGTCGCTGGCGTGGCTCGCCGGGGCCGCCGCGATTGCGGTGCTCGCTGTCGCGACCGGCGGCAAGGTGACGTTCTTGGGCATTGTGGTCGCCGGTATGTTCGTGATCGGCACGCAAACCGTGCTCAACAACCTCGTCGCGGTGAGCTATCCGACGGAGATTCGCAGCACTGCCGTGGGGCTCTATCTGGGCATCGCGCGAGTCGGTGCGATGTGCGGCCCGGCGATTGCTGGCGTGCTGCAACAGGCCACCGGTGGCGCGGGCGCGATGTTCGTGGTGTTGGGCGCCGCGCTGGTCACGGCGGCTGGTCTCGTGTTTCTGGTTGCAAGGCCCGAGAACCTGCCCCAAGCCCCGGCCTACGGTCACTAACGCGGCGCGCACACGAAAGCCATATGTCCAAGCTCACCCTCTCGCTGGCCGTCAACGATTACGACCACGTGCGCGACCTGCTCACGGGCCGCATTGCCGCCGAAGGTATCGATCTCGTGCCCTCGGTGTTGCCGGTCGAAGAGATTTTCTATCGCACGACCCACTTTCAGGAGTGGGATCTCTCGGAGATGTCGCTGGCGAAGTACAGCGCCTTGCGCTCGCAGGGCGATGACCGTCTGATCGGCCTGCCCGTCTTTCCGTCACGGGTGTTCCGGCTCTCGTCGCTGTATGTGCGCAGTGACGGCAGTGTGTCGTCGCCTGCCGACTTGCGCGGCAAGCGCGTCGGCGTGCCCGAATGGGCGCAAACCGCTTCGGTGTATTCGCGCGGGTGGCTGGCGCACGATCAAGGCGTCGCGCTCGAAGATATCGAATGGGTGCAAGGCGGCGTGAATCAAGCAGGCCGTCGCGAGAAGGTCGACGTGCAGTTGCCGCCCGGGGTGCGCTATCGGCCGTCGCCCGAGCGAGCGCTCACCGCCTTGCTGCTCGACGGCGAAATCGACGCCATTCTCAGCGCGCGGCCGCCTGCGCCGCCACCCGGCAGAGAGAACGAAGTGGTCCGCTTGTTCAAAGATTTTGCGGCAGAAGAGCGCGCCTATTTCGACAAGAGCGGCATCTTCCCGATCATGCATCTGATCGTGATGCGTCGCGACGTGTTCGCCGCCAACCGTTGGATCGCAGGCAATCTGTTGAAAGCGTTCACGCAGGCGAAAGACGCCAGTCTGGCGCGCCTCGACGACATCACCTGTTCGCACTTTCCGCTGCCGTGGATGAGTCAGCACGCCGCTGCGGCCCGCGGCATGTTTGGCACCGACCCATGGCCTTACGGCATTGCAGCGAATCGCACCACGCTCGACGCCTTCTTGCATTTCGCCTTCGAACAGGGCGTGTGCCAACGCCCTATGCAAGCCGACGATCTGTTTCCCCCCGAGATGCACGCCGCCGTACGGATCTGATACCGCGCGCCTGCGCTCGCTAACGTTTTCCGCTGGATTTATTTGCCCTGACCATCATGACGCAAGCCACCACGCCCTACACCCCGGCCATCACCGAGCACGACGCGCAGTGCGTTTCACAATTGCTCGAAGACCTAGCCGCCGCGAATCACATCCTCGCGCATCACGAAGTGCTCGACGGCTTCGGCCACGTGAGCGTGCGCGACCCACGCAACCCGCAACACTTCCTGATCGCGCAGTCGATGGCGCCGGAGCTGGTGACAGCAGATGACATCCTCACGCTGGATTTCGACTGTCAGCCGGTGGACGGCGATACCCGCAAGCGCTATCTGGAGACGTGGATTCACAGTGAGATCTACCGCGCGCGTCCCGACGTGATGTCGATCGTGCACAGCCACGCGCCGTCGGTCATCCCGTTTGCGGCGTCGAGCGTGCGGCTGCGTCCGGTCTATCACATGGCGGGGTTTCTCGGCAGCGGCTCGCCGGTGTTCGATATCCGCCATTGCTTCGGCTGCACCGACATGCTCGTGCGCAACAGCGATCAAGGCAAAGCGCTGGCCGACACGCTCGGCGATTCCGACGTAGCGCTCATGCGCGGTCATGGCTTCGTCGCTACTGGCCCGTCGCTGCCCGCATCGGTCTATCGCGCGATCTACACAGAGTTGAATGCCGACATGCAGTACAAGGCCGTCACGCTCGGTGGCGATGTGACCTATCTGGACGAGGAAGAAGGCAAGCGCTCGACCGCCACCAACCTCGGTGTGATCGAGCGCCCATGGACGCTGTGGAAGCGTCAGGTGGAGGAGTTTCGGAAAGCGTAACCTCGACGCGACAAGCTAGGGCGCGAGCCACAACTCGCGCCCACGAGCTTCAATGACGTCCACCCGCTTGCATCGCACACACTAGTTCAGCCACTTCCCCGACATGCTGTTTCACTGCGGCCTTGCCCACGGCAGCCCAGCCGTCGAACGACGTGGTGCCGCTTACCGTACCGATGAAACCTGTACCGGCTTGCTCGGCTGCGCGCGCATCGACATCGTGGTCGCCGACGTAGATCGCCTGTGTGGCCGGAATTCCCAGTTGACCCAGCGCATAGGTAATCCCTTCGGGGTCAGGTTTGTGTCGCTTCACATCGTCGCCACCGACGATCATGTCGACATGCGAGCGCAAACCCGCCCGTGTGAGAATCGCATCGATGCGGTGACGGAATTTGGTCGAGACGATGGCTAGCGCCAGTCCCTGCTCACGCAATGCCGTTAGCAGCCCCGGCACTTCGGGATAGATACGCGTCGACTGCACCATGATCTCGTCGGCACGCGCGACGAAGTACTGTACGAACGCCTCAGCGCGCGTCGCATCCGTGTCGCCGCTTAGCGTGTGGTACATGATCGGCAGCGAAAGCCCGATCACGCCGTGAATCTGTGCGGGCGTCACGGGCGCGCATTCGAGGCGCGCCAGCGCGTGCTGGGTACATTCGATGATCGCTTCGGACGAGTCGGCCAGCGTCAGATCGAAATCGAAAATGACCGCCCGGATAGTTTGCGTCTGCATACGTTGTGTCGCGTGTTTGTCGTGATGTGTGTGAATGGCACCGGGTGCGAACGCGCGTTGCGCGAGCTAAGCGCACTGGCATGGCGTCAGCCCGACTTCGCCTGATCCGCCGCGTCGACCCCATCGGGATTGCGGGCAGCCCACTGCTTAGCCCAGCCCAGCAGCGGCTGTAGCGCCACAGAAAGCCGTTGCCCTTCTTCGGTCATGCGATAGCCGCCCTCAGCGTGCTCGACCAGCCCGGAAGCCTTCAATTCCGTCAGTCGGGTATTGAGCAGGCGCGCGTTCGTCTCGCACGCCTCTTGCAGCGCCCGAAACGTCATCGGCGCACCGCGTAGCTCCCAGAGGATTCGCAACGCGGTGCGCCGTCCCAGCAAGTCCAGCACGACCATAATGGGTCGGCCCGACTTCGATCCGCGCACGGATTGTCCAATTTTTGGCGTCGTCATGCTTTACAAAGTAAAGCGCCATCCCTAAGCTGTCAATCGTTCGAGTCATGGAAACCTCCATGCAATCTCTTCTTCTGATTTCCGGCGCTATGCCATTGATGCGTCACTCACTTCAATGCAGCGCCTGAAACGCACGCCATATCGCCGGGTTCGTCTCGAACCCGATGCCGGGCCCCTGTGGCACGCCGGTATGGCCTTGCACCACTTGCAACCCCTCGGCCAGCCCCGCGAACGGCGCGAAGGCGAATGGCGTGACTTCCGCGCCGCCCAGTCCGAGTGCTGCGCAAAGGTGCAGCGAAAACAGATGGCCGCCGTGCGGCCAGAATGCACCGCGTGCCCAACCGGCTGCCGTCATGGTCTCGATGATGCGCAGATAGCCCGGCACGCCATAGCAATGCACGGGATCGAAGACGAGCACGTCGCGCGATGGACGCAAGTCGCCGTAGCGCGCAAGCAACGCCGCTTCCGCGTGAGAAAACAGCGCCTCGCCCGCCGCAATCGCACCGCCGTAAGCCGATGCAATCTCGGCCTGCGTGGCGAAGTCGAGCGGGTCGCAAATATCCTCGAACCAGTGAAGTCGATACCCGGCGAGCGCGCGGGCCGCCGTAAGTCCAGTCGCAAGATCGAATCGGTTCATGGCGTCGACCGCCAGATGACTCGCGCTCGACAGTTGCCGAGCTGCGGCATCGATGCGACGCAGATCCTGATCCAACGGGTCGCTGGCAATCTTGATCTTCGCGTGCGTGAAGCCAAGATCGACGCAGCGCCGAATCTCGTCGGCCAAGCGCGTCAGGTCGTCGCTCGGGTATCGGTACCCGCCGCCGGCGTAGACCGCAACGCGAGGCGCATCGGTGACTTCGCAGCCCAGCTTTTCCGCGAGGAACCGATACAGCGGCACGCCCGCAATCTTCGCTGCGGCATCCCAAATCGCCATATCCAGCGTGCCGACGGCCACACAACGCTCGCCATGACCGCCGGGTTTCTCGCCGTTCATCATCACTGTCCATGCCCGGATCGGGTCGAGATTGCTGCCGTTATCGTCGGCAAGATCGCGATCCGTCGCAGCCAGCAGACGCGGCGCAAAGCGCTCTCGAATCAACCCGCCCTGCCCGAATCGTCCAATCGACGCGTAGCCGTAGCCGATGACAGGTTTGCCGTCGCGAATCACGTCGGTCGTCACCGCGACCAAGCTCGTCGTCAGGCCACCAGACGCAATGGCCGGATCGCTGTAGCGGGAAACCGGGATGGTGCATTCGCGAATCGCGGTAATGCGCATGGACAACCTCGTAGGGGAGACAGGGAGCCTGCCGAGCGGTTTCGATTGAAGTGCATGAACATGGTGTGCCAGACGATTCACCGGCTCGGCACAACGCGCCGTCAATACTAACCACGAACACGGGAACATGCAGATCAACGCTACGCGCGACTACGGTGAGGGCTCAATGCTCCATATTGTGGGCTTGCGCATTGCGAACGACGTCCCGGAAAGCGAGCGTGAAGGTATGATTGAGCGCTTTCTGCGTTTGAAGGACGATGGCCAGCGCTACCCGCGGCCCGATGCTTGCGCAGCAAGGCGCACTCGTCTTTGACTTTTTTCCCGGCGCACGGTGATGCGCCGGCTGGCTTGACCCGGAGTAGATGATGAAAAGGCTGTTCCAACTCGCTCACCTGTTCGCACTGGCGGGCGCTCTCCTTCTGCCGGCTTCGCGTGTCGCCCACGCCGAAGAGATTTCCGTCACCCAATGGGGCAGCAGCCTTTACGGCCTGCCTTATGCGGTAGCGATGGATCACGGCCTGTTCAAGAAGGCGGGGATCGACATTACCGGCATCATCAGCTCGGGCGGCGGCGGCACCACGGTGCGCAACATCCTCGCGAGCAAGACGCCGTACGGCGAAGTCGCGGTCTCGGCCGCACTCGCCGCGGCGCGGCAGGGTCTGGACATCGTGATCGTCAACGTGGGCACGCGCAGCGTTGCCGAAGCGTCGATGGTCACGATGCCGGGAAGCCCCATCCACACGCTCGACGATCTCGTGGGCAAGAAAGTGGCGATCACCTCGCCCAAGAGCGTGTCCGAGATGCTCTTTCTGATGGTGCTGCGCGAGAAAGGCATCGACGCCTCGAAGGTCACCCGCGTCGCCTCCGGCGGCTACGTCAACGGCATGACCATGCTCGAACAGGGCGCCGTCGTGGGCGCGGTCGCCATCGAACCGCTCTCGATTCTGCGCAAGTCGCAATACCGCACGCTCTATCGTGCGGGTGACGTGCTCAAGCCGATGACGACGTCGGTCGGCATCACGACGCGCGCGTTCGCGCAATCGCATCCCGACACCCTGCGTGCAATCATCGCCGGGCGCCGCGCTGGGGTCGACGCCACGTATGCCGACCCGGCCGGTGCCGCGAAACTGCTCGCCGCGCAATTCAAACTGATGCCGGACGTCGCCAAAGAGGCCGTCGACAACATGGTCCGCTCGCATATGTGGAGTCAAGGCCAATTCGATCGGGCAGAACTGGATCGCGTGGCCAGCGGGCTCAAACTCATCGGCGAGATCAAAGACGACGTCGACTGGGCGAAGCTGATCGATTCGCGCTTCCTGCCAGCCGACGTGCGGGCGAAGGGTCAGCTATGACCTCGCAGTACCCCGGCCCGCGTTTGCATCTGGTGGAGGGTGCCGAGACGCCGCTCGCCAGCCGCGAGCCACATGCCGTGATCTCCGGCGTGACGAAAGCGTTCGATACGCCCAATGAGAAATCGGGCAAGAAGGCACCGATGCAAGCGCTCGGCCCCGTCGACCTGACCTTGCGCCGTGGTGAATTCTTCTCGGTCGTGGGGCCGTCCGGCTGCGGCAAGTCGACGTTGCTCGAACTGATTGCCGGGCTGGCGAAGCCGACCACGGGCACGGTGCATTTCGAAGGCCAACCGGTCGTCGGCGTGCCCGATGGCGTCGGCGTGGTGTTTCAGGAAGACGCGTCCTTCCCGTGGCTGACCGTGCGCGAGAACATCGGCTTCGGCCTGCGCATGGCGGGCGTCGACGGCGCTGAAATTGCGCGTCGCGTCGGCTACGCCCTCGGCTTCATGGGGCTGCGCGACTTTGCCAATGCCCACCCGGCACAGCTCTCCGGCGGCATGCGTCAACGCATGTGCATCGCCCGCACGCTCGTCATCGAGCCGCGCCTGATTCTGCTCGATGAGCCGTTCGGCGCACTCGATCAGCAAACGCGCATGCTCATGGGCGACGAGTTGCTGCGGCTGTGGCGCGAGACGTCGGCGACCGTGCTGCTGATTACGCACGCGCTCGACGAGGCGGCTGTGCTGTCCGACCGCGTCGGCGTGATGTCCTCGCGCCCAGGCCGCTTCATCGACATCATCGACACCGGCTGGGAGCGCAATCGCGACAGCCGCGTCGTTGCCACACCGCGCTTCGGTGAGATCACGTCGCGCCTGTGGGAAACACTACGCGTCGAATCGCTCAAGGCGATGCAGACATCGCCATGATTCGCGCCGAACGCCTCATCCGTATCGCCGTTGTCGCGGGGCTCGTGCTGCTTGTCGAAGGATTGTGCCGCTCGGGCACGATTGCGGCATCGGTCATGATCGCGCCGAGCGCGATGGCCATGCATGCCATCGAGATCCTGCGCGAAGGACGCTTTACGCACGACATCGTCACCAGCTTCGCGTGCATCGCCGCGGCTTCGGTCGCGGCCGTCGTCCTTGGTTTCGCCTCGGGACTCGCCATCCACGCCATGCCGGGTGTGCGCCGCGCACTGGAACCGCTGATCGCCAGCTACTACGCGGTGCCGACTTTCGTGTTCTATCCCGTGTTCATCGTGTTGTTCGGCGTGAGCGTACTACCGATCATCGTGATCGCCACGCTGCTGGCCGTGGTCTCGATGATGACGGCGACGATGACGGGCCTCGACCGCATTCCCCGCTCGTTCTCGAAAACCGCACGCGTCATGCGGCTCACGCGCTGGCAATCGGTATGGCACGTGCAGTTACCCGCCGCCCTGCCCCACATGTTCACCGGCGTACGGCTTGCCGTGTCGCATGCGTTTATCGGCGTCATTGCGTCCGAGTTCATTCTCTCGGGATCGGGCATCGGTTACGCCATTAGCTACGCGTACAACAATTTCGAGAATGCCGACATGTATGCCCTGATGCTCACCGTGCTCGTGACGGTAACGCTCGTGGGTGGCGTGCTCAACCACATCGATGCGCGCTTTCAGGCGCGCAGCCGCCACTGATCGGGTGCCGTTCGCATGGACATGAAGAAGCCCAATCATCTCGGCACACTCGCCGTCTTGCTCGTGTTGATCGCGGGCTGGCAAGCGGTGCATTGGTTTAACGGTGCTGCGCTTAGCTCGCCTGCTGCCACGGCGCGCACCCTTGGACAAATGATGGGCACCGCTTCGTTCTGGGACGACGCGGCAGAAACCGGCCTGGCGCTGATCTACTCGCTAGTGATCGCGGTAGCGGGCGGCATTGCGTTGGGGTTGGGGCTCGGATCGAACCGTCTGGCGGCCAACGTGGCCGAACCGATTCTGGTCAATCTGTATTCGCTTCCGAAGGTGACGCTCTACCCCTTGGTGCTGCTGATCTTCGGGCTGGGGCTTGCGGCCAAGGTGGCTTTCGGCGTCATGCATGGCCTGATCCCGATTCTGATCTTCACGATGAACGGTATCCGGCAGATCAAGCCCGTGTACTTTCGCGCGGCCCATGCAATGCATTTGTCGCGCATGCAGATCGCATTGCGTGTCGTGCTGCCTGCGGTGTTGCCGGAGGTGCTCTCGGGTGTGCGACTGGGGTTCTCGCTGTCGCTATTGGGCGTGCTGATTGGGGAGATGTTTGCCTCGCAGAAGGGGCTGGGGCATCAGCTCTCGAATGCCATGAATCTGGGCAACATTGACACGATCATGGCGGTGGCGCTGTTTCTGATGTTGTTTGCCCTCGCGGGCAATGCGCTGCTCATGACCGTCAGTCGGCGCTACGCGGCGCAGTGAGCGCCGCCGCGTGACGTCATTACGCCATCACGTGGACACCTGCATCAACGCGAGCGATCGATAAGCCACGGACGGTGCAACGACGACGCAGTTTCTGCCATTGGCTTTGGCGGCATAAAGCGCAGCATCGGCCCGGGCCATCACCGAGGCGAGCGTGTCGCCTTCACCGAATTCATCGACCCCGGCGCTCAGCGTCGACACCACGTCACGGCCTTGCACGCCGGTACCGCTTGCCGCCACGATGGCGCGCAACCGGTTGACCATCCGCCCCGCGTCTTCCCGCGTGGTCGCGGGCAGCAATATCGCAAACTCTTCCCCGCCGATACGCCCCACCAGATCCCCTTGCCGGACTTCGCGCGAAATCACCGACGCCACATGCGCAAGCGTCTTGTCGCCCGCGGCGTGCCCGTAGCGGTCGTTGGTGGTCTTGAAGTTGTCGATGTCGAGAATCGCGATGGATAAGGTCGACCCCGCCGCTACGGTGGACTCGAGAATCGCCTCCGCCCGTGCGATGAAGGCGCGTCGCGCCAGCACACCGGTCAGATCGTCGAACGTGGCGAGCCGCTCCATCCGGTCGGCGAGCCGGTCGTGCGCGAGCATCACCATGCCGACGGATAGACACGGCAACGTCAGCGTCGCCATGCCGAGGAACATCACGTTAAGCGGTGTCGCTTGCAGGAACACTTCCTCGTGCGCGAAGCCCAGCCCGTAGGCGAGGCAGCGCACCGCATGCACGACCGCGCCCAGCAAGGCGGCAATCGACACGAAGTAGTAGGCGTATTTGGGTCGACCGGCTGGCCGGTACTTCAGCACCATCCAGCCGATCTGAAAGCGGATGTAAGCGATGAACCCGGAGACCATGGCACTGCGCGCGTCCACGTGCGGCGACACGAACGTCCAATAGACCAGCAACACGAGAATGGCGACAACCGCCGCGTGCTCCCACTGGAACGATGTACGGGTATGAAGAAACTGCCGGAAACCTCGCAGGCCGAGCATCGAGGCGACCACCAGCAAGCTGCTCGCCACAACCACGATGCCATTGGTCGGGCCGAACAGCAGCAGTCCCGCCGTGATAGCCAACATGGCACTGGCAATGCCCCAAAGCCGTATGCCCGGTACACCCGTCCGAAACAGCGAGCCGAGAATGGCGACGCTCATGACGCACGACAGAATCGCGATGCTGATGAAAACGGCCGAGATGGACATAGCTACGGGACGGAGGTGTGTGTTTCACATATGTCCGCCAGCATAGCCGAAGTCGATGGCCCGGCATCGAGTTAGTCGCGTTCGCAACGAACCGGTGTCGGGCCTGCACGACACCGGCTTGCTCACACCTTACTTGTTCGTCGTGGCTGCTTGCTCGATCAAAGCGGCGACGACTGCCGGTTTTGATTCGTAAATCGCATGGCTGCCCGCCGTTTCCACAGCGGTGGCGCCGGCACGTTTAGCCATCATGCGCTGCGCGTCCGGCGGAATCATCTTGTCGTCCTTGGTGACCAGATACCAGCTCGGCTTCGCGCGCCACGCCGCTTCCGTAATCTGGCCGCCCAGCGCCTCCACGCCCCACGGCACCTGGGCATTGGCCAAGAATTCGGCACGGGCCGGTTTGACGTCGCCTGCGAACGACGCCGCGAACTTGGCCTTGTCGAGCATCAGGAACCCATTCACCGGCGGCAGAATCGGCGGCTGCGGTGCCCCCGGCGGCGCGCTGGAAATCACGGTGTTGACCGACTCGCCCTTATCCAGCGCAAACGCGGCGATGTAGACCAGGCGAGCAACCTTCGGGTCGTTGCCTGCCTCCGTAATCACGGCGCCGCCGTACGAGTGGCCTACCAGCACCACCGGGCCGTTCTGGGCATCGAGCACTGCCTTGGTCGCTGCCACGTCAGCGGCGAGCGATGTCGTCGGGTTTTGCACCACGCTGACGTTGTATTTCTTCGCCTTAAGCAGCTTGTACACCTGCTCCCAGCCGCCGCCGTCGACAAAACCACCATGCACCAGCACCACGTTATTAATGCGCTCAGCGAACGCTGAACTCGGTGCAACAACACCGACAACCAACGACGTGACACCCAACATGCCGACCACAGTGCGGCGCAGGGAGAATGAATTGGATCGCATCACAGACCTCTTTGAAGAATGGTGGAAAAGTCGGGGGAATGAAGCCGGGGGGAGGTTCAGGCGACGGCCAGGGCCACGTCGATGTTGCCGCGCGTGGCGTTCGAGTACGGACACACCTTGTGGGCTGCCGCCACCAGATCTTCGGCAGCCGCCCGCTCGAAGCCCGGTAAATGGATGGTCATGGCGACCTGAATGCCGTAGCCGGTCGGAATCGGCCCGATCCCTACCTGCGTGGTGATAGAGACGTCGTCCGGCACCTTGATCTTCATCGCGGCGCCAACGGCCTTCATGGCGCCGATAAAGCACGCCGAATAGCCTGCCGCGAACAACTGTTCGGGGTTGGTGCCCGGGCCCCCGGCGCCGCCAAGCTCGCGCGGCGTGGACAGCGTGACGGACAAGGCGCCGTCGTCCGAGGCCGCCGTACCGGCGCGCCCGCCCGTCGCGTGCGCCGTCGCCGTGTACAAAACTCTTTCGAGAGGCATTCGACCTCCTTCGCCAGTTCGATAAACCGATTCTGGTGAACGAAGTCCGGCGCGGCCAGTTAAGACTTGTTAAATGTTGTCAAAGCCGCACCGTGGGGCGACCCGGCAAGGAAGCGGGCTATGGCAGGCGGCGCAGCAAGATGTCGCGATCGGCGGGGGAAAACTCGTGCGTCAGCGTCTCCATCAGCCACGCGGCGTCAGCGCTGCGCCCCTGCCGGATAAGCGACTCGGCCTGCGTTTGCACAAGCCTCGCCTTCCACGCGAGTGCGCCCTGTGCGGTGGCGAGCGCCATGCCTTCGTCGAGCAGCGATTGCGCTTCGCTAAACTGGCCCGAGTTGAGCAGCACGTGGGCCTTGGCTCGCAGCACTTCCGGCGCGCACCAGCCGCATAGGCCGTTACGGGCACGAAGCACGAGGTCGTCGGTGACGGCGAGTGGGTCGAGCGTCACGCCCATCTCGGCATGCGCCGCGGTGAAAAGCACCGCGCTGAAGTGATTGCGCACCGCGAGATGCTCGACGTGCAGTCCCAGCGCATGGTCGAAAATCGTGAACCATGAGCCGAAGAACGGAATACCGTGCCGCAAGCAGCAGTCTTTGAGTTCGTCGGTGGCCTGCTCGGCGAGCTCGACTTCTCCGCACCATAGGGCGACCGGACACAGTCCGAACGACAGCGTGAAGATGAGCGACGTGACGTGGCGCGCCCGCACCGCTCGCGCGCTCGCCACCGCGCCGAATGCGAGACTGTCGCTGAGCACGTCGGCATAGCGCCCATTGAGAATATCCGCAGTGAAGCGGGTCCAGTGAATCGGCAACCGCAACGCAAGGTCGGTAGATTGCTCGGCGCTCGTCAACGCCCGGTCCAACGCTTCGTAGGCTTGCGCCTTCGGGCCGCGCAGCGTGCTTCGGCAAAAGCCGATGGCACCCCAGACCTGTGCCGCCAGCGAAGCGTCGCCACTGGTGTCGGGGTCAAGCGCTACCAGCCGCTCCAGATAGCCGAGGTACTCGCTCAGCATGGAGGTCAGCATCCATAGCGTTGCCGACAACGCCGCAATACGCGACGCCAGCGCGGTATCGCCGCCGTCGGATAACGCCCAGTCCAGCGCGAACCGAACATCGTCCAGCGCCTGCGCGTGCTTCTCACGCCACGCCCCATGCCCAAGCCCGTCGATTTCGTCGACCGCCTTGCCTAGCAGCGCGCAAACGTGAATCGCATGGCGGCGTGCGATCAGGCTCCCCTCGCCCGACGCCTGCAATTTCGCCATCGCGTAATAGCGCGTTGTCTCCAGCAGCCGGTAAGGCGTCATCGCGTTGCTGACATCTACCGAAATCAGGCTCTTGGACACCAGACCGGCGAGTGCTTCGATACCGAGCGCTGCATCGTCGGCGGCAACCGCTAGCGCCCACTCTAGCGAGAAGCGCTCGCGAAAGATGGCAAGACGTGTGAGCATGCGCTGCTCGTCGCCGCTCAGTAGCTCGAAGCTCCAGTCGAGCGTGGCTTCCAGCGTGCGGTGCCGAGGCACAACGGCACGCCGATCGCTCTTGAGCACCTTTAAGCGGTCGTCGAGACGCTGCACCAATTCCTTGACGCCAAGCACCGCAGTGCGCGCCGCAGCAAGCTCGATCGCCAAGGGCATACCGTCGAGCCGTCGACACAACAGCGCCACGCCCGGTGCATCGTCGTCCGAGAGCTCGAACGCGCCGTCGATGGCCAGCGCCCGTTGCACAAACAACTGAACGGCCGGAAAACGCATCGCCGCTTCGAGCGAGTTATCGAGCCCTTCCGGCGGCGACGCCAGCGGCGGCAAGCGGTGCACCGATTCGGCCTCGATGCGCAACGGCTCGCGGCTGGTCGTCACGATGAGTGGGGCGGAGGTTCCGGCAAGGATGCGCTGTACGACTTCGACCGTGGCATCGAGCACGGGGTCGCAGTTATCCAGAACGAGGACTACGTGCTTGTCTTGCAGCAGTGCGATGGCATTGGCTAGCGGATCGCCCGAGACCACCGAGACGCCGACGGCGGCGGCCACGGCCGAAGCCACCAGCTCGCCCGTGCCGATCGTCGACAGGTCGACGAACACCGCCCCGTCACTCAGTTCCTCGGCAATGATGCGGGCGGCGGCCACAGCGACGCTGGTCTTGCCGATACCGCCCGGTCCCGCGACGGTCACGAGGCGCCGCAGGTAGGTGTCTTGCACCAACGTGTTGACTTCATTGCGCCGTCCGACCAACGCGGCAGCAGCCCCCGGCAAACGCGTCGTCGGCGCTAATCCCCAAGCCTGCCGATTGCGCTGTGCCTCATCTTCGATCAGCGCGTCCAGACGGCTCACATTGGCCGTAAACACGTAGCCTCGGCCGGGCACATTCGAGATGAAGTCGCGACCACCGTGCGTTTCGAGCGCCTTTCTCAAGCCGACGAGCTGCACCCGCAGGTTGGCTTCTTCGACAATGGACTGCGGCCATGCAGCGGCGATAAGGGCGTCTTTGCTCTGCACCTCGCCCGCGTGTACGACCAGATGCGCGAGCAAATCGAACGCACGGGCGCCAAGGCGGATGGCCTTGTTATCGATGAAAAGCCGTCTGGCGTTCGGGTAGAGCTTGAAGGGACCGAAGCCGTAACCGCCAATGGCAGTCGCCGGTGCGTGAGGGCGCGAAGAGGTCGGCGACATCTCAATGGAACGCTTTCATAGCGTTTTCCCAACAAGGACGGCATCCGAGGGGGACTGTAACGCCCAGGCGTACTGGGCATTGCAGAGCGCCGTGCCGCGCGGTGCCATTTCGCCGTAAACGGCTGGCGGGTGCGCGGCTTCGGCGAAAATCTACCACGATTTCTGCGTCTGCCCTACCGGCGGCATCACGAGCTGCCCAAGCTCGCCACGCTGGTACGCGCGGATACGGCCTTCGAGTTGCTCGGGCGTGTTCATCACAAACGGGCCGTGCTTCGCAATCGGCTCCTTTAGGGCCGGACCGGAAAGCACGACGAAGTGGCTGTCGTCGTCCGCGGACAAGTGAAGCGAGATCGCCCCCTGCGCAGCACTTGCATCGAGCGACACACCGACGGCTTCGCCCTCCTCCAGTTGCCGCACATCGTCGTCGACCCCGACGCGCAAACCACCTGAAACCGCATAGACCATCGCGCTCCAGCCGCGTGGCAAGGCGTGATCGAACCCCGACGATGGCCAGAGAAATCCGTCGAGCAGCGTGAACGGCTCAGGCAACTGCGTGGTGTGGGGTGCCGTCACACCGTTGCTGCTGCCGGTTACCACCCGCACGCGAACGCCCGTCGCTCTGAATTCGGGAATCTCATGCGGCTCGGCATGCACGGCGTACGGCGCATCGAACTTCTTGCTGGCGGGCAGATTAACGAAGATTTGCAGCGCGTGAACGTGCTGATTCTCCCCTTCGGGCTGCTCCGTATGCACCGCACCACGGCCTGCGGCAAACCAGTGCAATGCCCCGGGCCGGATCGGCCCGTGATTGCCCAGCGAGTCGTAATTCACATGCGCCCCGACCGCATCCTCGAACATGTATGTCACCGCCGAGATGCCCGCGTGCGGATGTGGCGAAAAGGTGGGGCCGGTCATGTGAAAGTGATCGAGCATGACGACCGGGTCCATCAGGCCGTCGAATGCCCGCTCTTCAAAGTGCTTGGCCCGGAAGGCGGCGCCGATCGTCATATCGTGACCGGCGACGACTTTCGATAAATGTACGAACGGGTTCATGTTGGCTTACTTGCTCAGTGCGTTTTTGTATTGCCACACCAGATTGGCAAACGGCATGTCGAGATCGGCATAGACCTGTGCCGCTTTGGGGTCGTCGTTGCCGTGCAGCATTTCCACCCCAGCGGTGGCGTAGTCGGTGACCGGAATACCAGCACCGGCGAGGCGCTGAAGCCCCACGGTACGCTTGGCGTCGGTGAACGTGCCCGACGCGTCGAGAACCACGCGCGGATCGTAGCCTGCCGCCTTGAGCGAGAGCGCCGGGAACGTCGCGCAAACTTCAAGCGACACGCCTGCGATCAACACCTGCTTGCGGCCAGTCTTTTCGATGGCGGCACGCACGTTCGGATCGTCCCACGCGTTGATCGACGTGCGACTGATGACTGGCACGCCCGGCAACGCGGCGGTCAGTTCGGGGATGGTCGGCCCCCACATGCCGTCGGGCACGGTGGCCGTCATGATGACCGGGATGCCGAGCGTTTTCGCCGCCTTGGCCAACGCGACGACGTTGTGTTTCAGTTGGCCCACGTCCATGTCGCGAACGCCGGTGAACAAGCCAATCTGATGATCGACCAGCACCAGCACCGTGTTATCGCGCGAGAGCAGGGAGTACGGCGCGCCGGAGGGCGCGACGGCGTTGGTTACCGGCGCCGCGCCAGCCGCATTGGCGGTTTTGGTCGGGACGGCAGCCGTGGTGGCGACGGCGAATGCGAGGGCAACAGCATTGAGGAGCGGGTTCGTTTTCATGATCTTCGGGAACGTTAGCGTCTGTAAGCGGCCCGTTGCATCGAGCATCTGGCACCGGGTCAACGACCGGTGCGCATCGGCTCCGGTTGAAATGAATCATATTTATGCAACGACAATTGATAAATATGTCATTTGACAACCCATCGTTGCATGTATAGAACGATGAGCATTGCCTGCGCCCCGCGAGAGAATTCCCGATGACGCCCGTCTCCCTCGATCTGAACGACCTCTATCTGTTTGCTCAAGTGGTGGAGCAGCACGGCTTCACCGCGGCTGGCGAGCGACTGGGCGTTAGCAAGTCGCGCATCTCCCGCCGCATTACCGATCTCGAAGCGAACCTTGGCGTTCGGCTGCTGCATCGCACTTCACGACGATTGAGCCTGACCGATGCGGGTCAGGAGCTATACGAGCATTGCCGGGCCATGATCGCCGCAGCAAGCGCCGGTGAGGATGCCGTGCGGCAGCGCACCGCCGAGCCTTCCGGGCTAGTGCGGGTGAGCATGCCGGTGGCCGTCACCGACAACGTCCTCGCGCGGGTACTGCCCCGCTTCATGCAGCAGCACCCCAAGGTGCGGCTGGCGATACAGGCCAGCAACCGCCAAGTGGATCTGGTCGAAGAAAACGTCGACGTCGTCGTACGGGGAATGGGATTCGAAGTGGAGGCGTCGAGTCTGGTGCAAGCGCCCTTGTGCACCGTACGTTGGGGACTGGTGGCGAGCCCCGCTTACCTGAAGCGCAACGCGGCGATAGCGACCCCGGACGCGCTGCCGCACGGCGACCTCATGGTCTATGCGCCGATCAACGAGCCGGTCAACGTGCTGCGGCTGATCGGTGCGCGTGGAGACGTCACCACGCCGATCACGCACCCGCGCTTGCAAAGCGACAACATCGCGACACTCAAGGAAGCCGCGCTGGCTGGCATGGGCATCGCCAGCCTGCCGTTGTACGCATGCGCAAACGAGATCGCGTCGAGCGGCTTACGTATCGTGCTGCCCGAGTGGCGCTCCAGAGAAGGACGCCTCGCGATCCTGTTCCCGACACGGCGCGGCATGATGCCTGCGGTGCGCGCACTCGTCGACTTTCTCAAAACCGAGTTGCCACCGCTGCTCCAGTAACTGGCCTCAACTATCGCTTTTCGATGGCGACGACGACGGCTTGGCAACGGTTTCGTGATGCCCGCCGAACGCGTGACGCATGGCGGATAGCACCTGATTGGCGAACCCGTCTTGCCCTCGCGAACTAAAGCGAGAAAACAGCGCGGCACTCAACACCGGGGCAGGCACGGCTTCGTCGATGGCAGCTTCGAGCGTCCAGCGGCCCTCACCGGAATCCGACACGTGGCCTGCAAACTGGCTCAACGCAGGGTCGCCACGCAACGCCCCGGCAATCCGGTCGAGCAACCACGAATCGATCACACTGCCGTGCCGCCAGACTTCGGCAATTTCCGGCAATGCGAAATCGTATTGGTAGTACTCGGGGTTTCGCAGCGGCGTGATCTCGGCACCGACCTCCTGCGTGTGCTTGCCGATATCGGCCTGCTTGAGGATGTTCAGCCCTTCGGCAATGGCGGCCATCATGCCGTACTCGATGCCGTTGTGAACCATCTTCACGAAATGGCCTGCGCCATGCTGCCCACAATGCAGGTAGCCATATTCGGCCGCCGCTTGATCGTCGGTGCTTGGCTGGCCAGCGGCGGACGACGCCGCCACGGCTTCGGGGCCGTCGTTACCGCCGGGGGCGAGCGCACGAAAGATCGGCGTCAGATGGGTCACGACGTCTTTCTCGCCGCCGATCATGAGGCAATAGCCGCGCTTCAGACCGGCAATGCCGCCGCTCGTGCCGACATCGACGAAGTGGATTTGCTTTTGACTAAGTTCGGCGCCGCGCCGGATACCGTCGCGAAAGTGCGAGTTACCGCCGTCGATCACGATATCGCCCGGTGAGAGCAACGGTGTGATTTGCGTTAGCGTTTCCTCGACGATGGCGGCGGGCACCATCAGCCAGACGGTGCGGGGTGCGCTCAACTTCGCGACCATCGTCGCGAGCGAATCCGCGCCAATGGCCCCTTCGGCTTCTAACGCGGCAATGGCCGCAGGCCGCACATCGTGAACCACACATTCATGCCCATGCTGGGTCAAACGCCGCACGATGTCTGCTCCCATGCGGCCCAATCCAATCATGCCGACTTGCATAGCGTGCCCTCCTTTCGTTGGTTGATGCGCTCGGTCAGGAATTTGCTAACTTTACGCCTCATTCGGACACGCCGGGTCTCACCCGGTTCGGTGAGCGTGAGCGGCCTACGGCACCAGCACGATCTTCGATCCGATCTTTTTGCGCGCCATCTCGAAGCCTTCGATCGCCTGCGCGAGCGGCAACCGGTGCGTCACCATCGGCGCGAGCGCGGCGTGGTTCGCCACGAGAAAATCGCGCACTTCATGCCACGTCGCACGCGTGGCGCGATAGGTGCCACGAATCTGATGGCGCTGACGCACGAGCTTCGCCCCGTCGAAGCTGATCGGCTTGCCGTGAATGCCGCAGACAACGAACACCCCTGACGGCCGTAGTACGTCGAGACCCGCTTGTACGGCAGCACCGACGCCGGTTGCTTCAATGACGATGTCGTATTCGTTATCGCCCAGCAACGTGCGCATCGCCCCTTCCGGTGCACCGTCGAGATCGAGGGTCGCTTCGATGCCGAGTGCCCGTGCTGTCGCCAGCCGCTGCGCGTCGTTGTGGCCGACGATAGCCACGCGAGCGCCACGCGCTTTTGCCAGCACGGCAATCGCCTGACCGATAGTGCCCGGCCCCATGACCAGCACGCGATCTCCGGTTTTCACCTCTGCGGTCTTCACGGCAGACATGCCGATCGAGAGCGGCTCCGCGAGCGACGCCACGCCCGCGTCCATGCCGCTCGGCAGCGTCAGGCAATTGCGTGCGGGCACGCGCACGCGGGTGGCAAACGCGCCGTCGCGCATCATGCCGATGCCCCGTCGGTCACGGCATTCGTCGACGCGTCCGGACACGCAGAACTCGCACACGCCGCACTCAACCGAAGGAATGACAACGACCGCATCGCCCGGCTGCAACGTGCTGACGTCGGCGCCCAGCATCGCGACACGTCCCGCAAACTCGTGGCCGAGCGTCACGGGGAACGCCGAGCGCAGGAAGTCGTAGCCGCCCGACCAATCGTAAATATGCACATCGCTGCCGCAGATACCGGCGGCGGTCACGTCGACGATCACATCGTGCGCGCCGGGCTGTTCGGGTTCGGGAACGTCGCGCCATTCGAGGCCGAAGGCGGCGGTGGTTTTCTGAAGGGCTTTCATCGGGGGGACTCCGTCAAACTTGTGTGATCGCGTCGATACGCGCGATGACTAGGTACGGCGCAACGAGACGTCGACGTCGTCGTGACCAATCGCAAAGATGAGCGAATACACGTCGACTTCGGGCGAAACCGTGACCGGCAGCGTCTCGGCAACCAGCGACGCAATGCGCTCACGCAATGCGTTCGCAGCGCCCATGTCCTGTGTTTCGACAAGCAGCACGTGCGTGGGCATGTCCGACGATTTCCAATGCGCGAACGCATTCGGTTGCGCCTCGAACACCTCGCCCAAATGCGCGGCGACTGCGCCTTCGAACGCGGCGCACGCCTGAACCAACGGCAATGCCGCGCTCGCTTCGGTCGCCGGGGCGTGGATGCGCACACAGGCAAGCGCTCCACCCGTACCGCCGCCCGTCGACGCCAGCGTTCGGCACGGGGCGCGCAGCACCTGGGTCAACGTGGAGCGCATATTGGCTGACCAAGGGGTCGGCTCGTCGATGACGTTCAGATAGGCCAGCGAGCGGAACACTTCGGGCGACACCGCACCGTAGGCGGTGAAATACTCCCGTTGCCCCGGCTGCGCATGACGATAGCGGCGGCCTTCGATGAAGCCGTCGATACCGACGCGCTCGGGCACATGCTCGCGCGTATGCCAGCGGTTGTATTCCTGCGCGTGCTGCGGCGTGACGTCATTCCAGAGTGCGAGAAACGCCGGACCGGGAAATGCCATGAGTCGTTTATCCAGTGATCGAGAAAAGTGCGTTCAGCGAGTGGCGGGCGACAACGCCGTTGCCGTTTCACGCCGGGACGCGGGCATTGCAAACATGCAAAAGGCGGCAAGCAGTGCGGGCACGCCCACGATCAAGAACAAGACCGGATAGGCCATGCCCGAGCCGAGCAGCACGCCGCCGACGCTAGAGCCGAGTATCGAGCCGAAACGGCCGATGCCTGTCGCCCACGCCACGCCCGTGGCGCGATTCGCCGTGGGGTAATACGTCGCCGCCAGCCCATTGAGACCGACCTGCGTGCCGCTGATGCACACCCCGGCGATATACACGAGCGGTGCCAGCACCGCGGCGTTGCCGAAGGTCCGGCCGATACAGATCACGGTCACGAAGGCGACGGTGTAGGCCGCGCCCAGCACCCATGCCGGTCGTGCGCTATCCATCACGCGCCCGAGCAGCAGACCGCCCGTCGTGCCGCCAATCGACCATAGCGCCGTGATGAGCGCGGCGTTGCGCATCGAGCCGCCG
This sequence comes from Pandoraea pneumonica, assembly GCF_049918595.1. Taxonomy (GTDB): domain Bacteria; phylum Pseudomonadota; class Gammaproteobacteria; order Burkholderiales; family Burkholderiaceae; genus Pandoraea; species Pandoraea pneumonica_A. Next base: position 191,123 of record NZ_JBNCRZ010000008.1, on the reverse strand, counting down.
GAATTCGTGATGATGGTCGGCAGCCAGCTCGCCATCAGATACAGCACCGAAAGTCCCATGAAGAACGCCGCCCACAGCAACAACGTGCCGCGTGCGTAAGGCGCAACCAACAGTTCGCGCACCGGCGAACGGCTTTGCTTGGTTTCCAGTGCGACGAACGTGGTCTGGGCCGTGACAACCTCCGGCGCGATCTGGCGTCCCAAGGCACGCAACCGAGCTTGCTCGTGAGGACGGCGCAGCGCGAGAAAACGCATCGATTCGGGCAGTAGCGCCCACAACACCGGCAGCAACAGCAGCGGCAGTACGCCGCCCACGAGCACCATGGCGTGCCAGCCGTGGCGTTCGATGATCTGCGAGGCGACCACGCCACCGAACGCGGAACCCATCGAATTGCCGCACATCATCAGCGTGATGATGGACAGCTTGCGCTTGCCCGACGCGTACTCAGCCGTGAGCGTGACAGACGCCGGGGAAGCGCCGCCGATACCCGCCCCCGCGATAAATCGCAGAATCGACAACTCGGTGACGTTGGTCGCGAACAGCGTGGCGAGCGTCGCAAGACCGAATGTGGCGACCGATGCCAGCAACACGAAGCGCCGCCCGCGACGATCGGCCAGTGGACCGAACAGCAACGAGCCCGCCATCATGCCAAGCAGCGCAGAGACGAAAATCGGCGAGAGTTCTGCGACCGATAGCCCCCACTCGCGCCGCACGGCAGGCGCGATGTACGCCGCCAGCCCGATATCGATGCCGTCGATGGCGACGATCAGGAAGCACAGCACGACGACGCGCCACTGAAGGCTCGACATGCGCCGTCCGTCGAGAAACGATTGCAGATCCAGCGGGGCCGGGGCGTTAGGTGATTTGATGGTGTTTGCCATGCGAGTTCAGGTTCCTTCGATGACGTCAGAACACCTTGCGCAAACCCACGCGCACGGCCAGCTGGTTGGGGGTTGTCGATGCGCTCAGGCCAAAGATATCGGCCACCGCCACATTGCCCGTCGAGTCATGACCGCTCGCGTGTTGCCAGACGAGAATGCCGTAAAGGTAGGTCGTCTTCGAGAAATTGTAGGCGGCGCCGCCTTCGACCGACTGGTAATGTCCGCCCGGCGCAAAGCTGTATTGATAGCCGACACCCGCCATCATGCGCGGCGTGAACGAGTAGCCGTAGTTGATCTGGTAGTTGTTGAAAACGGCATTGGGCGGCGCCAGCGGGTTGGCCGCCGTGCGCACGATATCGAGAAAGCGCACGTTTTCGTACATCGCCGAGACCTGCGAGTTGCCCCACGTATATTTCGCCCCGCCCCCGACGACCTGCTGGCTCGTGGCCGTGACGTAGTTCTGGAAGATCGGGTTGGTGACCGGATTCGAATAGGCCGCGCCCGGTTGCGCCACACTCGTGCCGCCGTAGATCGACGTGCCCGGGGTGCGCATGTTCATGTACGCACCGGCAACTTGCAGGCCGCCGTTCGTGTACGACGCGCCAAAGCCGTACGTCCGGTCTTGCGCGAAGTTGCCCGTCACGTTGCCGAACGAGAACATCGTGCTGAACTTCAGTCCGCTGTAGGTCTGGCTCTCGTACTTGATGACGTTATTGATCTTGTTGTAATTCCACGATCCGTCGATGTCGCCCAGCGTCGCGCCGAGTCCGCCCGCGAACATGAACGACGTCGACAGTGGCACGAAGTAGTCGTTGGTCATCGAGTATTGATGACCGATCGTGAGCGTGCCCAGCCGCTTGTCGGAGAAGCCGACAAAGGCCTGCCGACCGAACAAGGTATTCGCCGGTTGCGAAACACCGTTCATGATGTTGAAGCCAGCTTCGAGCGTGAAGATGGCCGACAAGCCGCCGCCGAGATCCTCCACGCCGCTAAATCCGAACTTGTCGCCCGCACGCCCGCCGCTGGCTGCCTGCCAGGCCGACTTGCCGCCGCTGTTGTTCACGTAGGTCATGGCGGCGTCGACGGCGCCGTAAATAGTCACATTGCTTTGCGCGAACGCGCCCAGCGAGCATGCCGCAAGCGGCAAGCAGGCGATCCAGTGCTTCACGGTTGTCTCCTGTATCTCTCTTGTTTTTTGTTCGTTCATGCCGGGGTCGCGCTTGGCACGCACCGGCTTGCGAGAATGATGGGCGAACGCGGCCCCGCAATATAGGGGCGAAGTGGAAGTTCAGAACACGCGATTCGGAAATAATCGCGAGATTTCGGTGAGGGGTGGATGTGACAGTTCGTCAGTTGAAACCGCCACACCGAAAACTACAGATACGTGCCCTGCTGTTCGAGTTTGGCGAGCCCTGCGACGAGGAAATCCAGCAGCGCGTGAAACAGCTTGGGGTTGTGATGATGGGCCGGACGCAGCACTTTGATCCAGTAGTCCGGCAGCCCGTAGCCGGGCAGCAACTGCACTAGGCGTCCGGCGTTCACGCTGTCGTTGGCGCGATAGCGCGGCAGAATCGCGACGCCCATGCCGTCGACACAGGCGTTGTGCATGGCGTCGATATCGTTGGTCGCAAAGCCGCCGTCGACGCTCACCTGAATGTCCCCCGCGCGCGCGTCGGTAAATGTCCACGTGCGCACGGTGCTTTGATACGAATAGAGCAGACAGCGGTGACCGGGCAAGTCGGACGGATGTGCGGGCGTGCCGTGCTGCGCCAGATAGTCAGGCGAAGCGTAGACGTGACGTTTGAACGGACACAACGGGAATTCTTCGACGCCGTCGTAGGTAACAGGCAAACCGGTGATGACAAAGTCGAAGTTCTCGAGCACCGGATCGACGGCACGGTTCGCCAGTTGCAGCTCGAGGCTGGCCTTGGGGTGCGAGAGGAAAAACTCGTTGAGCAGCTTGCCGAGAAAGTGGTTCGTGAACGATGCCGGGGCTTTGACGCGCAACCGGCCGCCGAGCGACCGGTCATCGACCGCTGCGCGCTCCGACAGCCGTTCGTAGGCACTAAGGAAGTCGCGAGCACTCCCGAGCATGTCGCGCCCGGAGGCGGTGAGTGTCAGGCTGCGCGTGGTGCGTTGAAAGAGCAGAACATCGAGTTCCTTTTCCAGCGCGCTGACCCGTTTGGTCACCACCGGTGCCGAGACGTCGAGCCGACGCGCCGCCGCCGTGAAGCTGCCCATCTCGGCCACGGCGAGGAACGCTCGCACGTTTTCTACACTGTCCATCGCTACCCACCTCGTTGCGCTGATGGAGATGCATTGTAGCGATGGCGGTGCCGAGTCGACAGTCTCTATTTCGGGGACGTTCTGCGACGCGCGAGAAAGCGGTCCAGTTCCCCGGCGAACGCCTTGCTATCGCGCGGGCTGAACGGTGCGGGACCGCCGGTCTCGATACCCGCACTGCGCAGCTGGTCCATCATGTCGCGCACCGACAACCGCTCTTTGATATTGGCATCCGAGAACCAGCTACCGCGCGGATCGAGCGCATTGCCGCCTTTTTCAAGGACGGAAGCGGCCAACGGTATATCGGCGGTAATCACTAGATCGCCCGGCTCGACCATCTCGACGATGCGCGCGTCGGCCACGTCGAAGCCCGAGGGCACCTGAATCGACTTGATGAACGGCGAAGGCGGCGTGCGCAGAAATTGATTGGCAACGAGCGTCACCATCATTTCCTCACGCCGCGCGGCGCGAAACAGGATGTCTTTGATGGCCGCAGGACAGGCGTCCGCGTCGACGAGCACTTGCATGAAGGTATTCTTTGGAGGGGGAAGCGCCATCATACGGCAACAACGGCGCGACCCCGCCCACCTGCAAGACCGCATCACTGCGCCAGCATTAGCCCCAGATTCTGAATTGCGGCACCCGAAGCGCCTTTGCCGAGGTTGTCGAGCACTGCGGCCAACAGCACCTGCCCGTTCGCCGGGTTCGTAAAGACGCTCAGTTGCATAACGTTGGTGCCGTTCATCGCTTCGGGATCGAGTTGCGCCGCGACGCCCGATGCTTGCAACGGCATCACCTGCACGTAGGGCTCACCGGCATAGTGTTCGGCCAGACGCTGGTGCAGCGCCGCGCCGTCCACACCCGACTTCAGAAAGCGCTGCTCGATGGGAATCGTCAGCACGATGCCTTGACGGTACGCCCCGTACGACGGCACGAACATCGGGCGGAACGCCAGTCCGGCGTGTAGCGCCATCTCCGGCGGGTGCTTGTGCGCCAGTTCCAGACCGTAGACCCGGTATTTCGCACCGCCGACGGCATTCGGCCCTTCGTGCTCGTCGACACCGGCCCGCCCACGCCCCGAATAGCCAGACACGGCGTGCACGCTGATCGGATACTCCTGCGGCAGCAAATCTGCTTCCATCAGGGGACGAAGCAGGCCGATGGCGCCGGTCGGGTAGCAGCCGGGGTTGGTGACACGGCTCGCCTGTGCGATGCGCTGGGCTTGCCCTTGCGTCATCTCGGGGAAACCGTACGTCCAATCGGCGTGCGTGCGGTGCGCAGAACTCGCATCGATCACCCGCACACGCGGGTTGACGATGGAGGCCATGGCCTCGCGCGCGGCGGCGTCCGGCAGACACAGAATGGCGATATCGCAAGCGTTGATCGCCTCGGCACGCAGCGTCGGGTTCTTCCGATCGGCTGCGGGCAGCGTCATGAGTTGAATGTCGGTGCGCCCGCGCAATTGCTCATGAATCTGCAATCCCGTGGTGCCTTGGTCACCGTCGATAAAGATAAGCGGAGAAGACATTGGCAAAACCCCTCGTCGTTCGTCGTGGATCAATTTGGTCACTTATCTTCGGACGATGCGTAGAATAAGAAAAGTTGAATTTCATGAACCTGAACTTCTAATTTTCTGAATCAGGGGTGCCGCCGTGAGAGAAATCAGTCTGGATCGCCTGAAGACGCTGGTTGCCGTCGCAGACACCGGCTCCTTTGCCGACGCGGCGCAGGCGTTGCATCTCTCGCCGCCGACCGTCAGTCTGCACATTGCCGACCTTGAAGCACGTGTGGGGGCGCTGCTGTTGTCGCGCAAGCGCGGTCAGGTCCGGCCAACGTCGGTGGGCGAGGTCTTGGTCGATCGGGCGCGGCGTTTGCTCGCCGATGCCGAGCAGACGCTCGAAGATATCGAGCGCCATGCACAGGGGTTGGCGGGACGAGTGCGAATTGGTGCGTCGACCGGTGCGATTGCGCATCTGTTGCCGCAGGCGCTGGAGGCGGTCCGCCTGCACCATCCCGAAATCGATGTTCAGGTAGCGATTCTGACGTCGCAGGAGACCTTGGACAGGCTTCGCCGGGGCACGTTGGATCTGGGCTTGGTCGCATTACCGCAGGCCCCCGTCGCGGGGGTGACCATCAAGCCGTGGCGGCAAGATCCTGTGATGGCGTTCCTGCCTTCGCATTGGACGCGCCCCAAGTCCGTCACGCCAGAATGGCTCGCGGGTCAGCCGCTCATTCTGAACGACAGCACGACGCGGCTATCCCGGCTGACCACGGAGTGGTTTGCCGCTGCGGGGCATCACCCCAGCCCGCGCATCGAAATCAATTACAACGATGCGATCAAGAGTCTGGTGGCGGCGGGCTACGGGGCCGCACTGCTCCCGCACGAGGCGAAAAACGCACCGTTGGACGAACGGATTGCCATGCACCCGCTACGCCCGGCGCTCTGGCGCGCGCTCGGGATCGCGCACCACGCCGGTCATATCGAACAGGCGACGCAGTATGTGCTCGATGCGTTGTGGGGGTTGCAGGAGGGGCACAAAAAAACGGGGACCCGAAGGTCCCCCAAATTGGGTGAGCCGGTCAGATGACCGGCGGTTTGATGCTCAGTTAAAGCCGTTTGGCCTGCCGGATACTCCGCAGAAACGCGCGCGTGCGCTCCTGTTGCGGGTCGCCGAAAATCTGCTCCGGCGGGCCTTCTTCGCAAACTACGCCATCGCACAGGAAGCAGACCTTCGACGCCACTTCGCGAGCAAAGCCCATCTCGTGTGTGGCGAGCAGCATGGTCATGCCCTCCTGCGCCAGATCGCGCACGATATTCAGCACTTCAGACACGAGCTCCGGGTCGAGCGCCGACGTGATTTCGTCGAGCAGCAACACCATCGGGTCCATCGCCAGCGCACGCACGATCGCTACGCGCTGCTGCTGCCCGCCCGACATGCGGTCGGGATACTCGTTCGCCTTATGCGCCAGACCGAAGCGCTCCAGCAACGCCATCGCACGAGCTTCGGCTTCGCGGCGCGGCTGCTTCAACACGCGCGTCGGGGCGAGGATGATGTTCTCCATCACCGTCATGTGCGGGAACAGGTTGTAGCCCTGAAACACGATGCCGATGTCGCGACGCAGCGAATTGACATCGACGCCCGGCCCCGTGATGCGGTCACCGTGCACGAGGATTTCCCCCGCGTCGATCGGCTCCAGCCCGTTGATGCAGCGCAGGAGCGTCGACTTGCCGGACCCCGACGGGCCGATCAGACACACCACCTGATGCTCTTCGACCGTCAGTGCCAGCCCTTTGATGACGGGCACGTCGCCGTACGACTTCGCGATGTCGCGAATCTCGATGAATGACATGTCGTTCGCTCCTTCAGGCACCGCCCGCACGCATGCGGGCCCGGTCGCGTTGTGCCATCCGTTCCACGAAGCGCACCTGCGGAATCGAGATGATGATGAACAGCACCGCCACAGTGGTGGCCGCCGACAGGTTGTAGTGATTCGACGCGATCACCATCGACTGGTTGAAAGCATCGATCACACCCACCACGTTGACCAGTGCCGTGTCTTTCTGCAACGCGATGAAGGCGTTGAGCAGCGGCGGAATGATTTGCCGGATGCCTTGCGGCAACACCACGTGGCGCAGCGTCTGCGTGTACGACAACCCCAACGAGCGGGCCGCCGCAACCTGACTCCAATGCACGCCCTGAATCCCGGCGCGATAGATTTCCGCAACGTAAGCACCGACAGTGAGCGTCAGCGCAATCACCACGTACGTCGTGAGCGACAAATCCTTGAGAATCGGCACGCCGGTGAGCGGCAGACCGAAACCGACCAGATAGATCACCAGCACCGCGGGCATCGCACGGAAGATATCGACGTAAGCCGTGGCGATGAAGCGCAGCGGCGCGCCCGCCTTGCCCGGCGCAAACATTGCCAGCGCCACAACCAAGCCCCAGATCAGCACGAAGACTTCGGCAATCACGAAGATCTTCACGTTGACCCAGAAGGCGTCGAGCACCAGCGGGAACGTCTTGATGATGAGCGGCAGCATGAAGAACGTCTTCGCCACCGCCAACTGGTTCGCCAGCACGAACTGCAACGCGAGCACCACGATGAGTTGTGCAAGCGTGTAGCCGAGCGTGATCCAGCTTTGTACATCGGCCTCGGCGCGCGCGACACGTGCTGCCACGATGTCGTTGCGCGCTGCGGCCTCGCTGAACGCCCGCCACCGCGCATAGGCGCGCGAGAGCGGGACCAGCACGATCAACGAGACCAGACCGAGCAATACGGTGCCCACGGGCACCCACCAGCCGCCGAGCTGACTCTCGAGCAGGCCTTCACGCATTGCACCGATCGTGTAGACACTGCTCGCGATGGCCACCGCTGCGCCGATCAACGCGACGAGAAACAACGTGAACGGCGACGACGGCATGCCGCCGATGTTCAGCCGCCGCTCACGCCCTATCGCACCAATCAGCGCACCGGGCGCCTTTTGAGAGGGTTCGCTCATGGCTCAGATGACCTCAGGGCGTCAGTACCGGCACTTTCGCAGGGTCTGCGCCGAGGCTCGGCACCAGATACTGCGTGGCCAGACGATCGAACGTGCCGTCCTTCTTCATCTCGGCGATCAGCTTGTTGAACGCGGCGAGATTCGGCGAATCCTTGTTCACCAGACCACCCCACTGTTCGCTCGTGTCGTAACGGCCCACGACTTCGAAGCGGCCTTCCGACTTCTTCGCGATCGACAGCACGTTCGGCGTGTCGTAGAGCACGGCGTCCACCTGACCGGCGGCCAGTGCGGCGTACATGGCGGCGGCGTCGGTGTAGACCTTCGGGTGTTCGGCAACCTTCACCTTGTCGGTCAGGTACGGCAGGATCGTGGTGCCCTGCTTCACGCCGAGGCGCAACTTCTTGATGCTGTCCTTGTCGACCTTCGTGCCCGTCTTGACCAGCACGCCCTGATCCGAGCTGAAGTACGGATCGGTGAAGTTCACGACCTTCTTGCGCTCATCCGTGATCGTGATCTCGCTCAGCGCGATATCGAAGCCCTTGGCCTGACCCGTGACAACCTGCGCGAACGAGCGGTTGACGACGATCACGCGGTCGAGCCCGGCGCGGTAGGCCATGTTGGCGGCCATGCAGTATTCGAAACCGTCTTTGATGGTGTCGGGCGAATCGCCGTTCCACCAGCCCGGTGCGGGCAGCACGGGGCGCACGGACAGCGCGCCCGGCGTGACCGTTTCGAGCTTCACCGAACCGCGCGTGCCGGTGACTTCACACTTGCCGAAGTCCGGTGCGGCGACGGCCGTCGTGCAGAGCCCGCCCAGCATGAGCGCGGTGAACAGCACGCGCGCGGACGTTGACTTGCGGGTGGCGCGTTTCGTGTCTTGCCGTTCGATCAATTTCATGGGGATGTCTCCTTGCATCTTGAGGTGGCGTCTTTCGAGAACAGAATCAGGCGGGCAACGCGGCGGCCGGCTGTGCGATGCCACCATGCGGCTTGCCCGAGGCAACATCACCCCACAGCACGGCATGGTCTTCCGGCAGCGCGCGCGAGTTCGGCATGGACAGCCACAGACGCATGAGCATACGGTCCTGACCGGTTTGCACGTCGTCCTTGAATGCCGTACGGCCGTGATACACGACGTGATTATTCAACAGTTGAATGTCGCCCGGCGCAAAACGCATCTCGAAGCATTGCTCTTCGGCCACGGCCATCAGCATGCGAATGGCTTCGTGTTCGGCTTCGGAGAGCTTGCGCACGCCCGGCAGCATCTGCGCGTTCTCGATGTAGGTGAGCGAGAAATGGCTGGTGAGCTTGCCGTCGCGTACACCGAAGATCGGCAGGTCGTAAGCGACGTGCTCGCCGCCCGCCTCTTCGCCAAAGCGGCTGCGCGGGATCGGTTTGCACAGCAAGGCGTGCAAGTCCGGACGGCGCTTGAGGATTTCGTTGTAGACGGTGGCACTGCTGGCCAGCTTGCTCACGCCGCCTTCGGAGGCTTGACGCACACACAGCAAACCCACGACGTCGCAACGATCGGTGTGGAAGCGCAGTTGTCCCGGCGACAGCGTACGTGCGCCCGACGAAAGGAATTGTTTGCCCGAGGCGTCGACGGTGGCGCCATAGAGCTTCGCACCGACGCCCATGCCTTCGTCCTTGATCTCGCGCATGACTTCGCCGCGATAGTTCTGGAACATCGGCGTGCCCAGATGCGCGCCCAGCGCGTACCACATGCGGCGCAGCTGCTCGGCACTGTAGCGGCCGACGTCGAGACCGCGAATCTTGACCATGCCCGAGCCGTTTTCGAGCTCTTCGCGCACATCGTCGAAGAAGGCGGTGGCGTCCGGCAGCGGGAAGTTATGACGGTTGATATCGCGCCAATCGATTTGCTCGGTGGCTTTCAATGCGGCGTCGATTTGTTCGAGCACGATGGCCGGGAACGTCTTGACCCAGCGGTCGTGGTTCACCATCTCGGCACCCTGCCACACACATGCGCCTTGCAGACTCTGCGACTCGGCCATGAAATTCTCCTGATAGATACGATGAGTAGTCCGTCTTACTTTGTATATACATGTAAAGACACTACACCCATCTTTTGAAGTCCGACAATCGGGAGCGACGTCCAATCAGGGAAAGTCCTAGCCTCGCAAAACAACAGGCTCACGAAGCCCGTTTGCGCGACGGTATGACCGCTCGCAACGCCTTGCGCACTGGGGCTGGCATTGCGAATCGCGGGTCCGAAATCCCGTAGGGACGACCCGAACTCCCGGGTACGTGGACTCCCGGTCGACTCGACTATACGCGAACAAAATGGCGTGCGTATATCATTTATTAATTTCGTATACGATTTCGAGAAAAATGTTTCTCAGTGCGTGGTGCACGTGCGGGACGCGCTGGCGATCAGGCGGTGGTTTTCCCGCTCAGGCGGAAATACGCCATCACTTCGCGCTGCGTTTGTTCCAGGTGTTTGCGCAGGAGCCGGACGGCGGTTTTCGTGTCCCCTGCTGCGCATGCCTCGTGGATGGCGAAGTGCTCGTCGTAGGAGCGTTGGTGATCGTTGACGGCCGAGAGGTGCGTGCGAAGAAAGCGCCCCATGCGCTCTTGTGCAGCCTGCGCCGTGGCGACCAGTCGCGGACGATTGGCGGGGGCGTAGAGGGCTTGATGGAAGGCGAGATTCAGATCGCTCCACGATTGTGGCGAATCTGCCCTCTCGTAGCGCTTGAGCAGTTGTTCAGCGAGTGCGAGATCACTGGGGGCCATGTTCGGCACGGCAATCTCTAACGCCCGGCATTCGAGCGCGATGCGCAGGTCGAGCATCTCGACGCAGTCGCTCGCGGTAAGCGGCGTGACGAACGCCCCGGCATTGCGCTTGAGCGTGACCCAGCCCTCGGATTGCAAACGCATGAGCGCTTCGCGCACCGGGATCTTGCTCACGCCCATTTGCGCGGCGATATCGTCCTGACGAATCGGCGCGCCTTCCTGCAACTCGCCCGACAGAATCTGTTGGCGAATGGCTTCGTAGGCGCGCTCGGCAGTGGAGAGGGAGGATGTGTCGCTGGCGGTCACGGAGGGCGGCGGGTCAAGGCAAAGGTGAATGACGCGAGGATTATACAATCCTTGAAATCCGTATACTTTTTGCCTTCTTCAATTCGCCAGCGCCGCCCCTCCCTGTCCCTTTTACCGGGTTGCAGCCCGAACTGCGTTATGCGTGCGCAGTTGATTCAGCACCATCACCACCACAACGTTGGCCACCAGACATGGCAATCCGAGATTGATACCGCCCAAGTCGACCTTCAGCAGATACAACAGGATGGCCATGATCTGCCCCGTCAGGATCCCCATCACGACAGGCACCGCGCCGACACGCAATGAGAAGAGGACAACGAGAATGCCCGGCAGAAACTGCGTCACGCCGTAGTAGGTGGTGTTGATCAGCGTCAGCATCAGGTTCGGTGCGGTCATCGTCATGAGAATCGACACCATGAGGTACACGATGATGACTGCTTTCGAGCCTGCCTTTTGCCGGTTCTCAGGGAGATTCGGCAACAGGTTGCGCGTCACGATAGAGCCGATGGCCAGACACATACCGGTCAGCACCAGCAGACCGGACAGTGCCGCCGCAGCGGTCACCACACCGAGCAGCCACGACGGCAGCAGATGGATCGCCGCGACGAAAAATGCTTCGTTTGCCGAGCCGAGCGGCTCACTCCGGGTCAGCGCGTAGTACGACGCGAGCACCAGGAACGGGTACATGAGCATGTACAGCGGCATCGCGACCTGTGTGCGGCGAATCGTGTCTGCGCTCTTCGCCGTGTAAATGAACTGCACGGAGATTGGCATCATGTAGAAGCCGAGCGATTGGAACAGGATCGTGCTCATCGAGAAGCGCAGCTGTTCCGCATTCATCTGGTTGCTGACGTGCTGACTCGCCACATGAAACACCTTCTCGACACCGACTTCCCCCGCGACGGCAAGGCCCGTCACCACGATAGCCACCACCATCAGCACGTCCTTGAGCACGGCAACATACGCCGACGAACGCACCCCTGAGATGGCGATATAGGTGAAGGCCAATACGGCGGCGATGAGCACGAGATTCAGTGGCTGAAGCCGCCAGCCCAAGCCATTGAACGCCGCGATCAAGCCGGTGAATTGCAACTGAGCCATCGGCAGCAGAAACAGAATCGACGACAGCGCAACCACTAGTTCCACCGCCCGGCTCTGGTAGTACCCCTTGAACAGATCCGGCATCGTGATCGCATTGAACCGTTTGCCAGCCTCCCATATCTTCGGGGCCAGGAAGTAGCCGAGCGGATACGCCAGCAGGATGTAGCCCATGAACCAAATGCCATAGGTCGGCCCCTTCGCATAGATGCCGCCTGCAAACCCCACCATCGTGGCGACGCTGTAAATTTCGCCCGCTGCAAGGAAAAACACGAGAAACGCGCCGAACTGTCGCGACGCCACAAAGAAGTCATGCGTACTTTGTGGCGCGCCGCCTTTGCGCGAGCTCAGCGCCAGGTAAAGCGACAGGACGATAAACCCAAGAAACACCATCGTGGCCATGTGCGTGCTCCAGAAGGTCAGGCACCCTGCCCGCGGCGTGCCGCGGCAGGACGGTCGAAGCATCGCCAGCAGATCAGCATGCACACCGAGGTCAGGAAGAACCACGCAAACATCCACGCGTAGATGAACGGCACGCCCAACACGAAGGTGTCGACGGATGCGACCCAGGGCAACAGGCACAGCACACCGACATAGGGAACACCCAGTCCAATCAGAAGCTTGAGCATGGCAAGCCCCTTTTAGCGCGCAGCGGCGTTGGACGGATCCATCGGCGTCAGCGCGCCACATCGCGCTTCAATGGCTTCGCCCGCTGCGAGGCAGAGCGCCTCCTGGAACCGCCCGCTCACGAGATGAACACCCATCGGCACACCACCGGCCAGGCCGGTCGGCACCGACAGCCCCGGCAAGCCGAGAATCGCCGTCGCCAGCAGCGGACTCTGCGCGTCGAGCAGGCTGCGAGCGGCATCAATCCCTTGCTGGTCTGCGTCGATCAGGAACGGACGCTGCCAGGACACCGGCATCAGCAACAGCGGGTAGCGCGCGAAGAATTGCTGCCATTCGCGCAACAAGGTGGTCCGCAGCGAAAGCGCGTTCATGTAGCCGACGAGGTCGAGCGTGTCGGTATGGCTACGCTGCGTTGCGATGGCGGCACGCACGGCGGCGTCGCCGAAATGTTCGATGGCATCGCCCACGCCCGCGGCGAGTTCGTTCATCGTGAGTGCCAGCCAAAGATCGGTCGCCGCGTGGAAACTGGGCGGTGTGACTTCCTCGACCACGCAGCCCGCATCTTCGAGATAGCGTGCGGCTTGTTCCACGGCCGCGACGACCTCTGCACCTGCGGCGATACCCGGCACTTTCGTACACATGGCAACACGCGTTGGAAACGCGTCGGGCGTGCCGCCCTGCGGGAGCGATGCTTGCCACGGATCTCGTCTATCCGGACCGGCCATCGCTTGCAACGCCACACGCAAGTCGCCGACGGTGCGCGCCAACGGCCCTTGCACCGACGAGAGCTGTGCGCCCATCGTGCGATCGCGCAATTGCGAAGGGTTGAACGCCGGGACCCTACCCTGCGTGGGACGCAGGCCCGCGACACCGCAGGCATAGGCGGGATAGCGAATCGATCCGCCCTGATCGTTGCCATGTGCGATCGCGCCGATGCCTGCGGCGACGGCTGCTGCCGCCCCGCCGCTGGAGCCACCCGGGGTGTAGCTGGCGTTCCATGGGTTCAGCGTGCGGCCATGGAGATCGTTGTCGGTGAACCAGCGCAATGAAAAGGCCGGGGTGTTGGTGCGGCCGATAATCACCGCGCCGGCGCGGCGAAGGTTTGCCACGACAGGGCTGTCCTCGCGGGCCACAACGTCCTGATATGAGACGACGCCATTGGTGGTGGCTCGGCCCGCCATGTCCACGTTGACTTTCACCGTCACGGGGACGCCGTGCAGCGGTCCGAGGGACTCGCCGCGGGCCAGTGCCGCGTCGGCTTCGGCGGCGGCTTGCATCGCCTCATGCGCCAGAACGTCGACGACCGCGTTGATCTTTGGATTCACCGCATCGAGCCGGGCCAGACAACTAGCGACGACCTCCGTCGACGACACCTCCCGCTTTGCGATCTGGTTGACGGTTTCAACGGCACTCCAACGCCACAGTTCATTGCTCATGGATTTGTCTCCTGCTGTGTCTTGTTTTCGATTGGGTTTTACAGACGCTCCGAGCAAGACTAATCCGCTAAGATGCACACGAAAAGACAACATTTTTCCGATGATGACCACTGATGGTTGTCACCCAACGTAAGACCCCGTCAAGGAGACAAGGGCATGCGGGATCATCACCTCAGGGCGTGGCTTCGGCTTGTCGAGACAGGCAGCATTCGTGGCGCGGCGCGCAGTTTGCATATGAGTCAGGCGGCGATCACCAAAGCCATCCGCGAGCTGGAGGAGGATCTCGATGCGCCATTGGTCGTGAGAAGTTCGCTCGGTATCACCTTGACCGATTGCGGTCGCGAGTTGACGGTTCGTGCGCGTCAGGCGCAGAACCAGCTAGCGCTTGCGAGGCAGGACATTCGTCAGTTGATGGGGGGCGAACACGCACGCGTGTCGGTCGCCGTGACGCCGATGGTGTTCCTTGGTGTTCTGCCCGATGTGCTGCGCGATTTTCGACGCAGCATGCCGCTGGCGGATGTGACGCTGGAAGAAGGCTTGATGCCGTCGGTGGTGCCCGCGCTGCGTGCGGGTTCAGTCGACTTTGCGATTGCTGCGCTGATTGAGGAAACGCTCGGCAGAGAGTTTGAATTCGAGCCGTTGCGAACGCTCGACATTGTTGTTGTCGGTCGCAAGGGCCATCCGCTTGCGAAGGCGAAACGCTGGGAGGATGTGGTGGACTGCGACTGGGTCATGCAACTCTCGCCCGGTAGTCAGCACACATTCTTGCTAGATCAGCTAGCGCGGCTGGGGCTTCCACTGCCCCGACGCATCATCAAGACCAACACGTACGGCGTGACATCGAGCCTGATCGGCACCACTGACGCCCTGACGACAGTGCCGCACGGCATGCTGAAGATTCCGTCGCAATTGCACCCGTTAATCCGCATCCCGGTGGATATCCCGCTGCAACCGCTTGCGCTCGGCATTGTGACGCTGCGTGATAACCCGCTCTCGCTGGCGGCGACGCAATTTGCTGGGCTGTTTCGGGAGGCGTTGACGCGCAAGGTTTGAGACGGATCGCAGAGGATTACAAACTGCGCCCCAACAACTGGCCCGGCCAACCGTCCACGTCGAAAGTGGAAATTCGCTCGTACCCGCAGGACTCGTAGAATCGTACCAACGCCCCGGTCCCGCCGCCGTAGCAGTCAACGCGCAAACGCCGCACGTCGGCAACTCGCGCGCGATCGTCCGCAAAGGCCATCAGTCGGCGGCCAATCCCACGGGCTCGCTCATCCCGAGAGGCGACGAGCACTCGCACGTAGATTTCCGGTTCCGTTGCGGGAGGCACATAGGATTGCGCGTCTCCTAAAACGATTGCCGCGAAAACACATCCGGACGAGTCCTCGGCAACCCATGCTTCGGGTAGCCCACAGGCTTCCGTCACCAGTCGAATCCGCCGGGGCGATGTTGACCACGGCTCGCGGCCCCATTGGCCGTCGTTGCCAGTCTCCACAAACCACGCCATCACTTCATCGAAAACCTTTAGGACGGCAGGTGCATCGTCCGTGGTCGCTCGGCGGATTGTCAGCGCTTCTCTCTTCATGCTCATCGCATTTGCACTCCTCCTTCCG
This sequence comes from Pandoraea pneumonica, assembly GCF_049918595.1. Taxonomy (GTDB): domain Bacteria; phylum Pseudomonadota; class Gammaproteobacteria; order Burkholderiales; family Burkholderiaceae; genus Pandoraea; species Pandoraea pneumonica_A. Next base: position 175,624 of record NZ_JBNCRZ010000008.1, on the reverse strand, counting down.
CGTTGTCGACCGGTATGTAGCGAATGCTAGCGTTTCCGAGCTTTACGAATTGCTCGTCTGATTGAGGAAGTGTACTCGGAGGCTAACGCGCTGACTGCCTCGGTGAGGCTGCGCGTCCGGGCAACGGCTAATGCACGTGACGCGGGCCTAAACAGCATCAAAACTGAAAGTCCCAACAAAAGCTGTCTGACGCTGTATGAAGGGAAGCAGAGCGTTGCGCCAATGGCAACCTTCGTTCAGGGGAATCGTGTCAGGCGGTCTTAGCAGGATAGGACAAAAAGAAGCAAGGATAACGTTTCGCGTGCATCCCATTGCGCGACTCCGGAGGCGAATCGATCTTGAAACAAGGAATACGATAGCTCGGTGCGGTCTGCAATAGGGAAGTACACGGCGTCGTCTATTGAATATAGCGCTCCTCGACTATTCTCCTGCGCGCCAGTCTTCAGCTGTGACATTTCGGCGACGGAGAGTGTCTTAGTTCATTGCAAATTGAGCGTATGGCTAGCAAGGCCGATAATCGTCTGGAGTATGCGTGCACCGAAATCTCGCACTCTTTCGCACGGTTTTACCCCCGTCTCCGACACTCGGCCATTTCATCTCGATAGCGTTCGAAATTGGGGAATTAGCATAGGTCGGCATTCTTGCATTTCAGCATACTAGTCGCAAATTCCGTTAGTCGCTACGGCGATTTTTAATCTACCAAACCATGAGGCGGCGCAAAAAAATTGCAGCCCCATGCACCAACGGATCGCCGACTTGAAAACCTTAGAACGAAATGTGTTTCGAATGATGGACAGATGACAGGACAGAAATCACATCGGGAGATCAGTTGGTGCATGATACCGATATAACCAAATACGTTAACATCGATTAAATTACGGATCACCACTACGGCAGCAGAAGAAAGAAACCAACTCAGCACCTTGAGCGAGGCGATTACCCAATGTCGGTGCTCGACCACTTACTCATCGCCGCTCTCGATTGAGTCAGCATCACTTCCAGCCGCCGCCCAATTTCAACGCCTTCCCACTCAGCAACTCACAACTCGATAATTGTCGCTATTTTGCTTTAATTATTAATTACATCAAAAAAACTCGATATCAATCAATCTTAACAACACGAACTCCAATATTTTTTAGATGAATTAACACCGCAGAAGCCAACTCCGGATCATTTATCGGCAAATCAAACTCCCTCCCCTCCGCATTTACATAGCAAAGCATTTCTGACACGGGTGTCTGCTCAATAAAATAGTTCGCCAAAGATAGACCGTGGCCAAACAAAAAATCTTCAACCGCAACACTGAGATCGTTGCTCTTCACATTAGCCACCTTTCCCCGAAAACGGCGTTTTGCCGAATCCAGGATAGAAAATTGTGTTATCAGTATTACCCGGACCCCAGAAAATTCTCGTCGGCTGCGGGGCCGCACTAGGGTTGACTATTAGACTTCTAAAATAGCGGGCATTGACCATATTCATGTCCTGAGTGGACGGCCATACCTGGAAGGCACTCTCATTGGGGTGGACGTGCCCAATAAGTCGCGCATCGCGAGGAACCGGGCTAGTCCAAGCATCACCACTATAGAGTTTCTTGACCAACTGATCATCGACTCGCTCGGTCACAAGCGAAAACTCTACCTTCCTACCACCAAGCGTGCCTAACTCGTAAACGTCGCCAAATCGAACAGTTCGGTCAGTGACTATTACACCCTGCTCACCCGGCAATGCGCCAGACGCACGCAACTCAGCCATTGTCGCGTGCGTGCCGAGGCCCTCGGTACGCGCAAACCTCAGATTGCCCGCACCTCCGGTCTGAGCAACGATATCGCCAAGCGAAGTGTCATATGGAGTAAGCGCACTCTTTGGCGCCGTGATGAGTCCAGTCTCCCGTCCTACTGCCACGCCCTGGACAATACCCTCATTAGCTGGCCCGACAAAGAGGGCTGCAGCATTAATGGCGAGATCTTCCTTAGCCCTCTGCAGTTGGCCCGGGCTCATCATCTCACCCGATATCCGATTGTAGTTATCAGGCGAAAGTAACGCCTGCACCGTGCCAATGGTGCTTTCCAGTAACTGATATCCGACTGATGCCAGCGCTCCACCAGGGGTCGTCGCCACGGAAGCATCACTCAGCCTATCCTTGAGCGAATTAGATGGCCGCACTTCCCCGGTTGCTTTGACGCCCGTCAGGCTCGCGATACGGCTCATACTCGGTCCGCTAAATGCAAACGCTACAGACGAGCCTCCTCCCGGCGAGGCACCATTGTCGGGACTCCCCCCCTTCGCGTTTGTCGCGCCAATACCCATGCCCATTCGTATCGCCGAGAGCTGATCTAGTGCCGAGGAAATCGAGGGTCGAATCCGGTCCGCATAAACGGTAACCGTCGTCTCCACGGGTTTCATCAAACGTTTGTCGAGCGGGACGGGCAGGTCCGTGCCGCCGACGTCGACCCGGGTAGCCCCACCTGCGCCGTCTGCGCTAGCGACCAGTACTCGAGGACCATACGGATCAGCATTGGCTGCATCAGCGTAGATGAATGATCGTCCATCTTGACTAAGTGCCGTACCATTGCTTCGCGTCTCGCTAGCCCCCCCCCGTTTCAGGCAGCTTCGGCAAGGATTGCTCGATGAATGAAGAGCCCAACGCATTCCCAAACGCATCCACAGCGACCTGCTGTATCGCGATTCGCCCACCACGAAGGATTGAAGTGGTCGCCGCCGCGGCCGTACCAACCAGCACGCCCGAAACTGTACGCCCAAGCAAGCCACCAATTTCGTCGTTAATCGACTGCGAGATCGAGTTTGCCCCGCCCGCATTCAATGCACCTCCAACCGCGCCACCCACGGCACTCGCGGCCACCGACGTCCAACTGAAGCTCGATTGCAGCCCAGTCACAACGCCCACGCCTTGAAGGGCGACGTTAGTCACCGCCGCGCGCAAAGCGCTTGCGCCAATGGTAGCGCCAGCAATTTGCGAGCCAACACCCGCTCCGATACCTGCACTCAATCCACTAAGCGCAAGCTGATTGAGGCTGATCCCGTTCTGTATACCCATCGCCGTACCCGCCAACTGCCCCGCTAACGAGCCAGCGATTCCCCCGATGGCTGCTGCGCCGACTGCCGCCGAGAGTCCGCCAATCGTTGCGCCGGTGACGGTGAGCCCGCCGACTGCCGTCCCGCCGAGCATCGCGGAGGCCCCGGCAGACATTGCGCTTCCGAACGAAAGCGATGCAGCAGCCGCCCCTTCGGCGGCTTGCACTGCTCCCATTGCGAATGCCGCCGCGCCCGCCGTGTAGACAGCGACCACCACGGTGACCGCAATCATAATGATCGTGCCAAGCCCACCACACCCCCCACCGCTATCCGCTTGCGGTACTGGCAGGTTCGGCGTGGTATCCCCGATGATGGCGCTCGGGTCGTAGGGCTTGAAGGTCTTGTTGTCGTTGTGGATCGTGCTGACGCGGTTCGGAATCGTCAGCGTCTGGCCAACGCGCAAATCCGCATTACCCGACAGCCCGTTCGCTTCCGCGATCAGGTACCACAGCTTCGAATCGCCAAATGCCGAGTGCGCGATGCTCTCGAGCGTGTCGCCCGATTGCACGGCCACCGCCCCCGGCGCACCCGTCGGGTACTTCCCGTTGATCGGTTGGAACCCGAAGCTGAAGTCCGCCTTGTTGATGAAGTTCGGCGACCCCGTGTTCGGATCCTGCGGTGCGTCCGGGTTGATCATGTCCCCGTAACGACCCAGCACCTCGCCATCCACCACCAACTGACGTTGCGTGTGTCCGCCCTGATTCACATACAACACGTGACCCTGCGCATCGTTCACGAACGTGCGGTTGTTCTCCGCCTTCGTGCTATCCGTCACCGAGATCAGGTTGCTGTTCACGTCATAGGCACTCGTCGTCGTGCCCGGATCGAACTTCGTGCTCGTGCCGCTGACCGTCCACTCCTTGTACCCGTCGATCGCCAGCGTCTGGTACGTGTAGTTATTCGTGTACCCGTCGCCGTCCTGATTGGTCATCGAATACTTGACCAAGTTACCGGCACCGTCGTACTGCTGATAGTCGACCTCGTACTTCGGCGATCCGTCGCTCTTGGTCACCTTCTGATGCAACAGGTTGCCGTTCTGGTCGTACGTGCTCTGACGTGTCTCGCTGCCATTGCCACCCGCAGCCCCGTTGAGCGCCGTGACGTACTCCTGCGGCAACGCGCCCGCAGGCCCCGTCTGCACCACACGGTTCGAGCCATCGTAGTAACGCGTGTCGAGCAACACCCCATCGCGCGACACGTGCGACAGGCGGTTATTGCTGTCGTAGTCGTAAGCCTCGGTCGTCAGACCATTGACCGCCGTGTACTGCGTGCGATACGCCGCTGACGGCTGCGAGATATACCCGTACTCCGGATTGCCCGCCTCGTCCGTGCCGATAACACCCCACACCGACGTCCATTCCGTGTGGTCGAACACACGGTCGGCCTGCGAGTATGTGGGTCATCGTGGCTCAATCAAATGACGAGGAGGCAGATGACGATAACGCCATCCATAGCTCGCTGCCCAAGCATGGGTTTCCCATGTGATCAAGCCCGCACGGTGCTCAGGGGACAGTGTTGATCAGAGCGAACTCTGACGAGATCGACGGGGAGAATAGTAAAGCCATCGACATTCGTGCCTTAGAAGGCTACGTAGCTGTCGTTGATAAGAAGTCGACGACGCTCGCGCGGCCGCGCGAAAAAATCTGCAGCGGACTCACAGGCAAGGTCATCGTAGCCGGGTCACCCGTACGTAACGAAGAAAGTCACTTCGGATCACGGGCAGAATCTGTGCATTGCGGGTATTGCTTTGGTGAAAGCATTGTTCACCGCCGCGGTTGCCCAAGTGGAAATCCGGTTACGCCGTTAAGGACATTTCATGACGCTCCATATGTTCATTTCGGAGCAGAGAATGTACGAAATGTCAGGGCCGTCAGTAGGGCAACTTGGAGTGAGGCAGCTAGCTCAGCAAAAAACAGAGGATCACCGCGTGGACTATGAACTACGTCTCCCCGGTGATCAATCAACCATAATCCCTTAGAACCGGACAAGAAATTCGCCAGGAAATCGACGCCGCACTGGGACGAATAGCGATGCACCAATAGACCGGCAAACTGTGCGACCCCCGAATCACTCCACTCAAAATTAAAAAATTAATCTTTTCAAAAAATAGAAATACAAAAATCAAAAAACCACATAAACTAAAATAAAAAATCTTCAAATAGGATCCCCTCGCAACTCACCAGGAATCATCATAATATTTTCATCATTCATTCTTTCCCTACATTTTTCCGCTAGTTTTCTCAATTCCTCCAAATTCCCTGGACAAGCCTCATACTGCGCACGCTCAATTTCATAATATTCCTCGTAACTCACGTAAGGATTTGCCACAGGAATGGAAATATAATATTTTCCAGTACTTTCTTCCACGCCAACAGAGAATTTATCTTGCAAGAACACATGAGAATCCAAAAATTTCAATTAATCACCTCAAAATTTTAACGGTTTTACAGAATACATCGAGGCTGGCGCCTTCCCTAAATCTATGACGGCCTCCAGATTTCCAGACGGCAACTTCCCGCCAGGAATCCAGTATCTATTTGCACCAGCTTCATTTCCATTTGGAATTCGAAGGCCAAGCTCCCGTGGCTTTTGAATATCGATCCTAACAAGCTGATCCGAATCCAGCAAACCACGCGGCAACCCCAAAGCAGCCTCAATCGAACGCGGGTCACCACCGGCCGACTTTAGCAGAGAATCCGTTTGTTGCTTTGTCATCACAAACGATGTCCCATCTGCTTGGGCTGGGCCCCACTTGCTCAATGTGCTCTGCGTCGTGATCCGTGACGCGCCTTTGTCAAACATACTCAACTGTGCATCGATAACTTCCGCCGGCATATAGGTCGCGGGATCCGGCCTTGTCCCCTTTGGAATTGTCTGAATCCGTTCAATGGTTGCCGCATCTAATGCGAACTCGGAAACCCTTAAAGCAGCCCCAAGAACCTGACCAATGCGAGAGGCTGTTGCTCCAAAAAGGACCGCGTCCCCCACGCTTTGCCCCAGTAGCCCCGCGTCCTGCCGGTATAGCGCATTAATCGGTCCGATAATAGACTTCACCGTGCCTGTCGCCACACTACCAGCCACATCCAGCGCAGTATCCCCCACACCGCGATCAAGTAGCGATCTTCCAAGCCCGCTTTCCGGCTTATAGCTCATATCGCCACCAAACGCATTGTCCGCGCGCGCCAGCCCGTAGCTCACCGCATCACCTACCGCCAATACCCCCTGTCCAACCAGATGCGCCATCCCGGAGAATACTCCCGTAAAGGCGTGTCCCACTCCAGTACTGAATCGCCCAAAGGGGTTGAACGTAAAGAAGCTGTCAATATCCCCCATCGGACTGATGGTCCCTGTGATATCAATGCCATCGCTCCCCCCATCATCACCTCGACTCGCCGTGATGGACGTTCCCGGGAACGCAATGGAATCTCCAAGCTTCCAGCCCTTATAAAACAACGACTGACCTAAAATGCCTGTACCGCCGACATCGGATCGCGTAATACCGGCGGAGTCCGCCTGAGCAAGCGTGGCACTCACACCATACTTCGGCACTCCGCTGGAAATGGCATCGAACGAAAAGGCGCCGTTCCTCATGCCAGTCGTTGACTCGCTGTTATCTCCACTCCCGACAATTTCGGAACCCTGCGACGCCATATCCCAATCTGACGAAATCCCCGCCGTATTCCCACGAGGTCCGTACAATCCCGCGCCGCCAGTCGTGTAGCCAAGCTTCGCGTTAAGTCCAGCCGTAGCGCGCTCCGTCATGCTTTCAGTTGAGTACGAGTCCTTCTCCGTGAGACTTTGGCCAAGTGCGTTTCCAAACGCATCCGTCGCGACGCGCTCGATTGCGATACGTCCGCCACGAAGCGCTGATGTTGTTACCGCTGCCGCAGTCCCAACCAGCACCCCTGTAACCGTGCGTCCAAGAACACCACCAATTTCGTTGTTAATCGACTGCGAGATCGAGTTTGCCCCGCCCGCATTCAATGCGCCTCCAACTGCGCCACCCGCAGCACTTGCTGCCACCGAAGTCCAATTGAAGCTTGATTGCAGACCGGTCACAACGCCCACACCTTGAAGCGCGACGTTAGTCACCGCCGCGCGCAACGCGCCCGCGCCGATGGTATTGCCGACAATTTGTCCGCCAACACCTGATCCGATACCTGCGCTCAATCCGCTAAGCGCAAGCTGACTGAAGCTAATCCCGCGCTGCATCCCCATAGCCACACCGGACAGTTGACTTGCGAGTGAACCTACGGTCCCGCCGACCACTGCAGCTCCGACGGCGATACCCTGGGTGATACCTCCCAGCGTCACTGCGCCGCTCATCCCCACGGCACCGGCCGCAACGCCTCCGGTCAACGCCGCGCCACCAGCTGCCATGATCCCGCTGAACCCAGCTTCAGCAAGCGCCGCCATGGCTCCGACGCCCTGTACCATGGCAGCACCAGCAATAGCAGCGGCACCCGCCGTGAACACCGTCGCCACCACCGCTACGGCGACCATAATGATCGTGCCAAGCCCACCACACCCCCCACCGCTATCCGCTTGCGGTACTGGCAGGTTCGGTGTGGTATCCCCGATGATGGCGCTCGGGTCGTAGGGCTTGAACGTCTTGTTGTCGTTGTGGATCGTGCTGACGCGGTTCGGAATCGTCAGCGTCTGGCCAACGCGCAGATCCGCATTACCCGACAGCCCGTTCGCTTCCGCGATCAGGTACCACAGCTTCGAATCGCCAAATGCCGAGTGCGCGATGCTCTCGAGCGTGTCGCCCGATTGCACGGCCACCGCCCCCGGCGCACCCGTCGGGTACTTCCCGTTGATCGGTTGGAACCCGAAGCTGAAGTCCGCCTTGTTGATGAAGTTCGGCGACCCCGTGTTCGGATCCTGCGGTGCGTCCGGGTTGATCATGTCCCCGTAACGACCCAGCACCTCGCCATCCACCACCAACTGACGTTGCGTGTGTCCGCCCTGATTCACATACAACACGTGACCCTGCGCATCGTTCACGAACGTGCGGTTGTTCTCCGCCTTCGTGCTATCCGTCACCGAGATCAGGTTGCTGTTCACGTCATAGGCACTCGTCGTCGTGCCCGGATCGAACTTCGTGCTCGTGCCGCTGACCGTCCACTCCTTGTACCCGTCGATCGCCAGCGTCTGGTACGTGTAGTTATTCGTGTACCCGTCGCCGTCCTGATTGGTCATCGAATACTTGACCAAGTTACCGGCACCGTCGTACTGCTGATAGTCGACCTCGTACTTCGGCGATCCGTCGCTCTTGGTCACCTTCTGATGCAACAGGTTGCCGTTCTGGTCGTACGTGCTCTGACGTGTCTCGCTGCCATTGCCACCCGCAGCCCCGTTGAGCGCCGTGACGTACTCCTGCGGCAACGCGCCCGCAGGCCCCGTCTGCACCACACGGTTCGAGCCATCGTAGTAACGCGTGTCGAGCAACACCCCATCGCGCGACACGTGCGACAGGCGGTTATTGCTGTCGTAGTCGTAAGCCTCGGTCGTCAGACCATTGACCGCCGTGTACTGCGTGCGATACGCCGCTGACGGCTGCGAGATATACCCGTACTCCGGATTGCCCGCCTCGTCCGTGCCGATAACACCCCACACCGACGTCCATTCCGTGTGGTCGAACACACGGTCGGCCTGCACGCGTGCGCCGAAATACGTGTCGCTCACACGATTGCCGTTCTTGTCGTACGTGATCTTGTGGCCCTGACCCACCCCAATGTCGCCATTGGCATTGATGCCGTCCACCACGATCTGACGGTTCATCGCGTCGTACTTGAACCAGCGGTCCTCGTCCTGACTCTGGTCCATCGCATTGATCACATGCGACGTGATGTGCGTACGGTTGCCCACCGCGTCGTAATCGATGCTGATGTGCACACGCCCATCGGCCACATCGCGCAGGCGGCCCAAGGCGTCGTACGCCAGGTGATTGTCCTGATAGACCGTCCCCCACTGCGTCGTACGCTCGCGAACCTTGTTACCCGCGAGGTCGTACACATACGTGGACACGCGCGTCGTCGCGTTGTCGATGATGGCCGTGTTCTGACCGGCCGCATCGTACTGATAGCTAATGTCCTGACCGCGTGTATTGGTCTGACGAATCAACTGACGCGCGTTGTCGTACGTGAAGCTATACGTCGCGCCGCCAATATCCGTGCGACCGAGCAACAGACCGAAGTAGTCGTACGTCCACGTGGACAGCGCCCCGTTACCGTCGCCCTCGGCAATCTTGTGACCCTGCGCGTCGAATGCCGCCACTACCGTCTGAAGACCCGTCGGCTGCGTCGTGCGCACCACGTTGCCGCGCGCGTCGTAGTAGTACCGGATCGTCGCGCCCGAACCGTCGCTCTGCCACAGCTTGCGACCGGCCTGATCGTAGCCATACGTCTGCGTGAGTGCCTGCGAACCCTGATTGACCAGCGTCGAGCCGCTGATCGAATACACACCGACCGCCCCCATCGTCATCTGCACAAGATGACCGAGCTTGTCATAGGCGTAGTCCGTCGGGTTGCCATTGCCATCGACCATGCGAACCTGCTGGCCGAACGCATCGTAGTAGTGACGCACCACGCCACCGTCGGCGTGCAACTCCTGCGTCACATTGCCTGCGGCGTCGTAGGTCGTTCCGTTGACGTGACCGTTGGCATCGACCACCGACACCACACGGCCCATCGCGTCATACGTGTAGCGCGTGACAGGCGACGCCGACGATGCATTGCCGTTCGCATCGGGCTGACGCTGCTCAATCATCTGATTGTTAGCGTTGTACTTGTACGTGGTGACCCAGTACGGCGAGCGTGGGTCGGACACCGACAGGACATTGCCCCACCGGTCGTACGTCTGACTGACCGTCGGACGCGCAGCCGTGGCCCCGCCATTCAGCCCGACCGCCTGCGACACCGATACCGCACCGCCCGCGCCCGGCAAGCTCACCACATTCGTGATGCTGCCCGTGGTCACGTTGTTGCCATATTGCGTCGGCGTGCCCGGAATCCAGTAGCCCGGGACATAAGCGGGTGTGGTACCCGACACCGTCGCCAACGGTGTAACGCCCGGCACCCAGTACTGCTCTTCCACATACTGCGTGTCGTACACCGTGTACGGAATGGCCGAGACCTGGCCGTTCACCAAACCGTAGTGATCACCATAAATGGGCGAGCCGTCTTCGTTATGGCCCGTCACCACCGGCGAACCGTAGTCAAAGCCGATGATGTACTGCGACGCTTCGGCGGGCGTCACCGTATAGGCTTCGCTCACCCAATCGGTGACCTCATAAGGCACCGCCACCACGCGGTCGCCTTGCCATTGGTAGTGCGGGTTAAGCACCTGCACGCCCGACTCGTCGATATACCCGACCGGATACCCGTAAATCGGGAGCGGGTTGCGTTGCAGGTAATGGTTCGGGTCTTCCGGCACGACCGTGTTGTAGTACGTGTCGTACACGGTCCGAACACCGGTTCTCGCTTCCTGCACATACCGCGTGTAGATGATGCTGCCATCTTCGTTGTGCAGAATATTGCCGTTTTCATCACGCGCCGGGTCGACACCGACAGACACGTAATACGTGTATTGCTCGTCCCGTGCCACCTGATACGGAACCTGATACGGCACCGCGACGACCACGTTGCCCGACCACGCATAGTGCGCGGCAAGAATCGCAGAGCCGTCCTCATTGCGGCCAACCACGATCGGATAACCGTACTGCGCCGGTTTATATCCAACAACGTAGCCGTCCGGATTGGCCGGATACACGGTGCGTTGCACCGGCACGTCGCGATAGGCGGTGTATGGCACGGCAATCACGCCAATGCCACTGTGCTGGTAGCCCGTACCAAGGCCCAACTCAACGCCATCCTCGCCGTAGCCGATCACCACCGGCGGGCTATAACGAATGCGCGTCAGGTAGTTGCTCGGGTCAGCCGGCGTAACGGTACGCGGCACCTGAATTGCCACGGTACGCGTGTCGTAATGCCCGGCAGGCGTCGGCAACACCGTCAGCGTGCCGGTGTAATGCGAGCCCAGCGACGACCCTACCGGTGAGCGCAAGATTTCGAATTCGTATGCCCCGACCGCCAGGCCACCATAGTCGACGGCTTCCAGCATCGTCGCGCCGGAGTTTTCGTCCCACGAATGCGGGTAGCTGCTGACCGGCAACGTCTGCCAGTCTCCGCCCGGCACGCGATAACGGAAGACTGTCGTCTCCGGGCCAGTCACAGTCCAGCGAATCGTAGGCGCTACGTACCCGCCAATGATCTGGCTCGTGCCACTCTCATCGTTGACGACCGACGTGCCCCCCACCGTGTCGAAAGCCACCCACACGTTGGTGATGACCGGCAGCCCGACCGGCGGCACCCACACAGGCGCCACGGCACCAACCACACTCATATTGCCCGTCGCGTGCGCATACGGTGCCGAATCGCCCTGTCGTTGCCACAGCAATTCGTACTCGTACGTCCCCACGCCCAGCGACGACATATCGAAACCGTCGTAATCCGCGTATATCGAGTACGGATGCGTAATCGGCATCGTGGACCATTCGCCACCGCTGCCTGCCACGCGGTAACGGAACGTCTGCACAATGTTCGACGGTGCAGCCGGCCACGTGAAGTCCTTCGCTGACGAATGCCACTGCCCCATCTGCGCCACGCCCGGCCCGATCGGGAACGAGAGGTTGGCCAGTTGCGACAGGTTCACGCTCATCGTCCCGGTGCTGGTCACCTCCGTGGCACCGTGCGTGCTGGTCGTGAGTACCCGGTATTCGTAGTTGCCCGCCGCCAGACCCGAGGTGTCGAACCGGAACGCGTCGCCAAAGTTGATGCCCGGCGGCGTGATCCAGCCGTCGTTACCCGGGGGCATACCCGCCGGGCGCACTTGCAGCGCCACGCGCGTCGCCGTATCCGACGGCAGTCCCACTTCGATCTGATTGGTCGTCTGAAGCGTCGGGTTCTGGTTAATCACCAGTTGCCAGTTGCCGTTGATGTCCTTCTTGTAGACGCGCACGGCATTGATGCGATCAATGCCACCTTCGGCACCGTCGCTGTCTTGCCAACTGATCGACACGCCGTTACCGGCCTGCTCGTTCGAGAAGATCTGACTACGGGTACGCGGCACACCGTTGAACACGACAGTCGGCGTCGAGCCGCCGCTCTCGCCGGAGCCGCTCTCGTTACTCCCGCTCGTCGTCACCACCGTCGCCGTGGTGTAGTCGAACTCGACGCGGATGTCGCCGCTACCCAGTTGCGCCAGACTCCACGAGAAATTGGCCGTGGACGGCGAATTCCAGATCACACGCCCGTCTTCGCCAAAACTGTAGGTTGCGGACGACGTCGTGAAATACGTCGCCATGCTGCGCACCGTCACGCCGCCCGTGGATTCCGCACGCGACGGCCCCACGCGAGACGTCACGCGACCCAGCGCGTCGTAGACCAAATCGGTACGGCGACCATCGCTCAGCATGATCGCCTGATCGACGCTGCCGAAAGACTTCAAGTCGTAATTGACGCCGCCCGTCCCGGCACTGCGCACTTCAGCCGTCACGTGACCGCTCAAGTCATAGATCGAAATCTTGTCGGTGCCGTCACCGCTATTGGTGCGCCACACACGCCCGGCATTGTCGTAGTCGAAGTACTCCTGACGTCCGCCGCCAATCCCGCGACGCGTCATCTCGCCAAAGGCGTTGTACTCCATGCTCGTGTCGACCAGCCCGGCAGCCGACTGCGATACGGTCGTGACGACACCGCCCGAGACCACCGACGTGGAGGCCTGCGTGACGATATGCGTCTGACGGCCAAGCGTGTCGTACTGATACGCCGTAAAGATGGTGTGGGGCACGCCATCGTTGCCCGTGACGACCTGCCATTCCTTGGCCACACGCCCCGCCGCGTCGTACGACGTGTAGTGCGCCGAGCCACCGGCATCGGTCATCTGAATCACTTTGCCGTGCGCATCGAACGCGGCCGTGCTCACGCGATCGGACGCGCTTGCCCCTGCGTCGACATAGCTGGTGTCGTTGGCCGAGGCCGCGCCGTTGCCACGCACCACCGTCATTACGGCATTGCCGTAGGCGTCGCGATAGAAGATGTTGAGCGGCGTGAGCGCCGTGCCGGCGACCGTGCTAGTGCGCGTCGGGCCGGTCGTCGCCATCAGGCGGCCGAGCGAATCGTAGTAGTTGTACGACGTAGCGCCATCGGCGGCGACGGTCGTCGTCAGGTTGCCGACGGCGTCGTAGCGATATTGCGTCGACAGATTTCCGCGGGTCGCACCGCCATCGCTGGTCGTGCTGTACTGCACGTCGACACGGGTCTCGCGGACCTTACGGTTCGCCGAGTCGTAATCCGTCACGATCGTACGGTCGTCGCTCGACGTCGCCGGACGCGCAAAGGCCGTCAGGTTCCACTGGCCATTAGCCAGTGCCGTCGCGTACTCGGTATGCACGGTCATGTTGCCGACGGAATCGAAATTCTGCGTCGTCAGATAGCCGAGGGCATCGACCGTCGCCACCTGCTGGCCGCGCCGATCGTAGTACTGATACGTCGATGTCCACTGATTGGTCACTGCGTTGCGCAGCGTCGCAATCTGCACCAGATCGCCAAAGGCGTTGTAGGTGTTTTGTGTGGTGCGCCCACCCATGAAGTACTGGGCCGTGCCGCTGGCGCTGGAGTCATAAACCAGCGACTGCGGTTCGGTCACACGTACCGTGCGACCCAACTGGTCGTAGACGGTCGTGATGACGCGATTCGCCGCGCCTGCCGGAGGCAATGCCGCCAGCGCAGCACGAACCTCATCTGCCGTCGGTGCATGCGCACCGTTCGCGACCGCGATGGGGCTGTTGTAACGCGTGAGTTGCGTCACTTGGCCATAGGCATCGCGGGAGTATTGCGTGACAAAGCCCAATGCGTCGACGTCGTGCAGCACGTTGCCCTGACGGTCGTACGTCTTGTAGCTCCAGTTGCCTGCCACGTCGCGGTTGGCCACCGCGTTACCCAGCGCGTCGTAGATCGTCTGCGTCGACAGCTCGGTCCAGTTATCGACACGGTCGGCCAGGCTGTTTTCGCCATTCACCAGCAGGTTGTCGCGCGACGCGTCGTAGACGCCGACCGGCGGGAACGTCGTCTTGGTCTGATGCCCGACCGCGTCGTACTCGTAGCGCGTCGTGCGCGCCTCCGGACGGCCATAGGCCTCGGTGCGTGCGATGACGCGCCCCAGCGCGTCATAAGTCGTGCGCGTCACCAAGCTCGCCACACCGGTGTTAGCGGCGTCGACGACGAGGTTGCCGTTGCCGTCGCGGGTCAGGTTCGTGACCGTCGTTTGCGGCGACGTTTCAGTGACCAGACGTCCAGCAGCGTCATAGTCGTAATGCCAGACGTCGCCCTTCTTGTTCGTGAAAGTGATCTTGTTGCCCACACCGTCGTACGTGTACGACTCGGTGTAGCCCAACGCGTCGCGCGTGCTGAGTACGCGCCCGTCGGCGTCGTACGTCATCGTCGTGACGCGGTCGGCATCGCCCACCGGCACCAGCGCGGCGGCCACACCCGCCGTCGTCCACGTGGTGGTGGCGGAGATGGCAAGCGCGTACTGCGTGCGCGAGGTCACGCGGCCAAACACGTCGTAGGTGTTGGCCGTCACGAAGCCGAGCGGGTCGATCTGATAGATCGGGTGACCGGCAACGTCATGCGTCGTGTGGCTGATACGGTCGTTTGCCGCATCTGGGGTCAGGCGCGCCCGCACACCGTTCGCTCCGCTCTTCGTGTCGAAGCCGGTCAGATCGATGCGGTTGGCATACACACGCGTGGCGATCACGTGCCCGACGGCGTCGTAGGTGGCCTCGCTCACCGCACCCGTCGGGTCGATGGTGAAGGTGTTGCGACCCGCAGCATCGAAGACATAACGCGTGGTGCGGTCATTGGCCGCATCCGGGCGAGCCAGCGCCGCCATGGCCGTTTGACTCGCGGGCAGACCGGTCAGGGCGATCGGCTGCGCAAACGCCTGCCGTTCGATGACGTGCCCCTCGGCGTCGTACACCAGATGGACAACGCCACCCGCCGCGTCCACCTGATAGACCAGCCGATTCGCGGCGTCGTACGTGTAGAACGTGTCCAGATCGCCCGGCGACGGCTCTACGGTGTCGTTCACCACGCGAGCGACGAAGTGCGTCTCTTTCACGAGGTTGCCGTTGGCGTCGTAGATGAGGCGCGTTACCGCCCCGTCGCCATCGATCGTCCACAACGGCCGGTTGGCTGCATCGTAGTTAGTCCGCAGGTACGCGTCGTGGGCCGGATCGGCAAGGGTGGCCGTCGCAGCATCCAACGCTTGTGCGTTGAGCGCGGTCCCAGCGGGCAACGGCTTGGCGTACGTAAACTTCTCGTGCACGTTGCCATTGCCGTCGTACTTGTACGCGGTGACGGTGTTCGCACCATCAATCACATAGATCGGGCGGCCTACGGCGTCGTAGACGGTACGTACCGCCTGATCGTGGGCAGCGTCGGCCGTTACCGCCGGCACGCCCGTGCCGTTCCACGCGGCAGGATCGATACGGTTGGCATACGACAGACGCTCGGTGACATTGCCCACGGCGTCGTAGGTGAACTTCACCACCGCGCCGGTGCCATCGACCGAGTAAGCAAGACGGCCCATCGGGTCGTAGCTGCGCCGCTCGGTAATGTCGGACGCGGACGCTTGCAGCAAGCCCGCGAGCGTAGCGGCACTCGAACCAGCCGTGGCGACCGAGGCGCTGCTCAGTGGCGTGGCGAAGCGCACGACACGGGTGATGTTGCCTTCGCCGTCGTACGTGTTCGCCACCACTGCGCCGAGCGGATCGACCGTGTAGACGAGTTGATTCCGCTCGTTATAGAAGAAACGCGTAACGTTGCCGCCCGCGTCGATGGCCGTCAGTACGTTGCCGTTCGCGTCGTACGTGAAGCGACGAACGATCGCCAGCCCTGTCGGATCGACCGTTTCCGCCACACGGCGGCCCGCTGCGTCGTAGTCGTAACGCGTCGTCGTGCCATTGGGGCTCGTGACGGTGACCTGTTGGCCGAGCTGGTCGTAGGTGTAGGACGTCGTCAGGTTCAGACCGCCGACATCCACCACGCGCGCGACGACCTGACCGCGATTGTCGTAATCGGTGCGCGTAACGGTTCCGTTGGGGTCCGTCACCGTAATTTGCTGGCCCTTGGCGTCGTACGCATAGCGCGTCACCAGATTCAAGCCACCCGGGTCGACCGTACGCGTCAGTGCACGGCCAGCGCCATCGTACGAGTACGTGACGACGTTGCCCTTGGTATCGCGCGTCTGGATGAGATGCCCTGCCGCGTCGTACTGGTTCGACGTGTGTTGCAGATCGTTGTCGACGGCAGTCAAGTTGCCGTCGTGGTCGTACGAGTACACCGTCTGGTGCCCCAGACCGTCGATCACCGTGTTCTTGAGTCCCAGCCGGTTGTGCGTCGTCACCACGCTCACGCCGTCCGGCGTGGTCATGGTCATGCTGCGCTGCGCATCGTTATAGGCGTAGCGCGTGACAAAGCCATTCGCGTCGGTCGTCGTCAGCGTGCGGTCGAACGCGTCGTAAGTCGTCGAGCGCGTCGCGCCCGACGGGTCGGTCACCTGAATCTGACGGCCCAGTGCGTCGTATTTGTACGACGTGGCGTTGCCGTTGGCGTCCACGGTGCGCGACACGCGGCCAAACGGATCGTACTCAGTGCGCGTGGTGATATTGAGCCCCGCCTGATCGATCGCGGTCTGGATCAGATGACCACCAACGTCGTAGGCGTACGTCCACGTTTTCGTCGTTGAACCGTTAGACGCGGTACGCAGATATTCGTCGCCAAAGGCGGTATACGAGTGCGTCACCGTGCCGCCGTTGGCATTCGTCTCGGTCGCGAGCGTGCCGTCGGTGTTGTAGGCATAGGTCACGCGCGTATCCGTCGACGGATTGCGCAGCGAGAGCAGCAATGCCTTGATATCGTCGGTAATCACGCCGCCCTGCGCTGGCAGATTCTGAACGCGCGTGGCATAGACCGTCGTCGCCGTGAGTTGCCCCAGCGCGTTGTAATCGCGCGCCGAAATCTCGCCCAGCGCATTGACGGTGAACGTCAGATTGCCGTCGCCATCGTAGAAATAGCGCGTGCGATTGCCGGTGGCATCGGTCATCGAAATGCGACGGCCAGCGGCATCGTAGGTGTAGTTGACCGAGTACTTCGCCCAGACTGCGTCGATCTGGTCTTGCGTCATGCCCGCCGTCAATTGCGCAGCGCCTTCGGCGGAAAGCGCAGACACCAGACGGCCAAGTACGTCGTAACGCGCCAGCGAAGTGGACACGTCCGGCGTGCCCACTGCACGCGTCTTATTGATCAAGTTGCCCAGCGTGTCGTAGGCGTTGGTCGTGACCGTGCCTTCCGGGTCGACCTGACGGGTAATGCGATCCAGCGCGTCGTAGCTGGTCGTCACCACCTGATCCGCTGCGCTCGATGCCGGGCGCAGGTCGTCGATGGTCTTATCGAACGTCATCCACACAGACACCTGCGTGGCGTAGCGAATCACTTTGGTGACGTTGCCGCGTGCGTCGTACACGCGCTCGGTCAGGTAGCCGCCCGCGATTTCACCGGTAATACGGCCCGATGCGTCGTAGACCGTGGCCGAGTACAAGTCAGCCGGTTTGGACGACGGTACCAGTTGATAGATCGTGCCCGTCGCCCGTTTGGCCGGATTGGTCGGCGTGCTGTAGCGAATACGCTCGCGCTGACGGCCTGCGGCGTCGTACGTGTAGTACGTCATGTAGCCGTCGGCGTCGATCGTCGCCTCGAGCTTGTTATCGGACGTGTAGAAGTTGCGCGTGAGCCGGTCGGCGGCATTGGCCGGCGGCGTCGCGGCCGCAGCCGACGGGTGATCGCCCAGCGTCGTCACGTCGACACGGTTGGCGTACTGCACCGTCGCCACCAGACGCGAGGCCGCGTCGTAGCGCATCTCGGTCACCGAGCCGGTCGCACTGACCGTGCGCGCGAGGCGGCCGTCGGCGTCGTAAATCCGCCAGCTCGTCGTGTCCGCCGCCGTCGCGCCCGGGCGAATACTGTCGAGCGACGCCCCGGTCGGGGCCCCGGACGCATCGGTCAGTGCACCCACGTTAATGGCTGTCGCGTAACCGATGGTACGAACCAGATTCCCCGCCGCGTCGTACCGATATTCGGTCACGCTGCCGTTGGCGTCGACGTCGGCCGTCTTACGGCCCAGAGCGTCGTAGGTGTACCAATGGCGAACACCCGTGGCGTCCTGCGTCATCAGCAAGCGCCCATCGGCATCGTAGGCGTACGTCGTCTGCCCCAGCACCGTGCCGCTCGCCGCGGTCTGCGTGATGCTCGTCACGTGGCCAGCGCGGTCGTAAGTCGAAATCGTTGCTACGCCATTGGCCGACGTCACCACCGTGCGGTTATGCGCCGCGTCGTAGTTCGTCGCCGTCGTGTTGCCAGCGGCATCGGTGGTCGCGATCAGGCGCCCCAGTCCGTCGAAAACGAACAACGTCGTGCCGTTGTTGGCGTTCACGGTCTTGAGCAACTGGCCGTGCTGGTCGTACACGTATTGCTCGGTCGACTGGGTGCCGTCCGCCAGACCCGCACCGCTCGCATTAGTGCGCTGATACGTCGTGCGCGACTGAAGCTGGCCGCGCATGTCGTACGTCATGTCGGTACGCAGAACGCGCGTCTTGTCCTGATTGGCCGCCCATTGCGCCGCATCGCTCTCCGAGACTGCCGTCTCCGCATCGAAGTTGCCGACCGGATATGTCGCGCCCAGATATTGAATCGAACTCACGCGTTGACCGCGCGCGTCGTAGACGTACTCCGTCACACGGCCGTCCGGCGAGATGACGAAGCGCTGCTGGTTCCGGCCCGTGCTGTCGTAGACATACCGTGTCGTCGCCGTCGATGTCGCCCAACCCGTCTTGGCATCGATGCCAAGCGCAGTGGTGTCGGTCAGCATCTGGTTGTTGGCGTCGTACGTCCGCGAAATGAAGTTGCCCAGCGAGTCCGTCTGACGCGTCAGGTTGCCGTTGACGTCGTATTCGAACTTGATGGCATTGCCGTTTTCGTCGATGACACGCGTCAAATCGCCCGCATTGTCGTACTGGAACTGACGCACCGACGAGACCCCGCCGATGGCCGGGCCGGTCACAGACAACAATTGGCCCTTCGCATCGTAGGCGTAGACCGTCGCCTGCCCCATCGGGTCGACCACCGTCGTGCGGCGATTGGCGGTGTCGTACGCGTACGACGTCGTCGCGCCCACGCCGTCGGTCACGCTCGCGACACGGAACTCGCTACCCACTTGCACATAGGTCAGTGCGAGCTTCGAGCCATCGCTTTGGGTAACGGTGGCAATCCGCGTGCTTGTGCCGTCGTACGTGTAGTCGGTGCGATAGACGTTACCGTCGTCGATGCTGTTGTCGTCCGGCGACAGATCGACGATCACCGACGTCAGACGATGGCTGGCATCGTATTGGTAACGCACTGCCGTCGTATTGAGCGTGCCGTTCAGGCCGGTGGTGACCGTGCGAAGGCTGGTGAGATCGCCGTTCGTGTAATCGAAATACGTGGCTTCCCCGTTTGACGACTGCACGCTCGCGATGGCGTTATTCGCGTTATAGAAGTACGAAATCTTGTTGCCCGACGTATCCGTCGAGCTGAGCAGGTTGCCGGTACCCGACCCGTCGTAGCGTTCGGTCAAGCCAGTCGTGCCGTCCTTCCAGACGAACTGACCGTTTACATAGTCGTACGAGATCGTGTCGTAGGCGCCGTCACCGTCGGTGCCGACGTAGACGCGGCTGGCCGTGTCGTAGTAATAGCTCGATTGCGAGCCGTCGGCGCCCGTGCGCGTCACGGCACTCCCAGCCATCAACAGACTACCGGAGAGCGACACCTGTTGTGCGGGACCGACGCGCCAGCCGCTACTTAGCGCGCCTTGACTGTTGTAGGTTCGCAGCGTTGCGACGTTAAGGCCGACACCGGCCAGACGCTCGTCGAGATCGCTGAGAACAAGATTGCCGTTGGCAACGTTGACGTACGCTTGCTCGCCGCTCTTGCCGGAAGTGGCTGCCCCGTAGCTGCCCCATTTGCCGAGCGTTGCGAGTGAGCTGAGCGCCAAGCCGAGGTTATTGCCGCTGACAATCGCTACCATAGTCCGTCGCCTGTTATCGGTATTTGTTGGACGGGCTCCGTGCGCGCACGACATCGACGCACAACTTGCCCTGATGGCAAGTTATCAGCCGATTTCAGCAATTGTTTAGGGATGCTGGCGAGTTAATTTTCGCCTGACGATGCGCGGGACTGTCATCGTCATTCGTACAAGAAACGCGGACCGGGAACGACAAACGGCGAACACTCCCGAAGTCGGGAGTGCTCGCCATCTATCGCCGATCCGGCCGCACGCTTACGTCCCGCAAGACGGACGCGTGACGCCTGAAATTAAACGTTGGCCGGCAGCTTGAATTCCGGCAGCTCGCGCTGCGGCACTTCAATGCCTTGCCAATTCACGCCCTCGACCATGTCGTCGGTGCAGTGCGACGTGATGACAAAGCCGTTGGCGATGTAGCTGCCGCCACGATCGACCTGCACGTGGTACAGCGGCGTTTCCGGGACAAGGTAGCAGAACGTCGGGCGCACGCGCTTCCAACCGTCGATATGAGCATGCTCATTCTTCAGATCCCAGCGCAGCATGCGCGGCGAGCGTTCAAGCGGCGTACCCGTGCCCAGTTGAGTCTCGAACCAGTATTGGTGGAAGTTGTACGTGCCCCACCATTGGTTGCCTTCGTTGTCGCGCGTCCACATCAGGTGCTCGTCGCTGACGTAGAGCGGATCGCCGTCGCCGGCGTCGAGTTCGATAATGCGGCGCGTGGCACCGAGTTGGGTGATTTCCAGACCCGTCGACGTCGCAACACCCGACAGCGTCTGCACTTGCTCGCCGCCGACGAAGGACTCAACAGCCTTGGTCGTGCCGTCGGCCAACAGAATCTGCGAGCCTGCCATCACGCACGTGCAGTTCGAGCAGCCCAGGTTCACGATCATCGAGCGCGACACACCACGGCGCAGCGGCGCGCGGTCGAGGCTCCAGTTCTCGCCTTCGTCGTGCGGACGACGATACTGCACCAGGCTAGCGTCGTCTTCGGTCCCTTGCTGCGCCTGTTGCGGCGTCACCATCTTTTGCATCGTCATCAGTTTCTCCAGAATATTCGGTATGAGAGAACCGGCGCCGACCACACGGACGGGGCGATTCATTGAATCCTGCAAGCCATATATCCATGCTTTTTTTGCCCGGTTTAGGGCTGGCGTAACTTTTTTTCGATTTATCGGAAATTCGTATTGAAGGCGCAACGCCGCGGCGTTACGCGCGGGCGTAGCGGATGTGGAACACGCCCTGTGTTACATTCGGCCGCATGCCTTTGCGCTTTCTATTTCACTTCTATCCGGCACGTCTTCATGACTGACTTCGACGCCTTGTCAGACCCCGAAAAGCTAGAAGCACTGATCGCTACCGGCGTTGCCGCCAGTGAGCAAAATGCGGACGAGCAGGCGCTCGAGTGCTACGCAAAAGCGGCCGAACTGGCGCCCGGCGATGCGCGCGCGTTCCATCTTGCAGCAGCCGTCTGGGCAAAGCACGGCAATGCCGACGCCGCCAACGACGCGTTCCGGGAAGCGCTCCTGCGTGCGCCCGATCTCCACGTTGCCCGATTTCAATGGGGTCTGATGCAGTACGGCGAGACCACCATGCCCATGGCGGCCGCGACGTGGGAACCCCTGTTGCACTTATCTGAAGACGATCCGTTACGCCTGTTTGCGCACGGACTGCTTCTGGTCGCGTCTGGCGACATCGCGGCCGCCATCGCACAAATCGAATCGGGGATTGCCGCGAACACGACCAACGCGCCGCTCAACGTCGATATGGCCGCCATTGTCGAAGGACTGCGGCCGGTGCTAGAGCGTGCCGCCGCCGATGCCGCCGCGCAGAACGAATCGGCCGAGCCGCAGACCAGCGAAGGTGAGCATTTCCTGCTTAGCGCTTATCGCGAGCCCGACCAGCCTTTGCATTGACCGTAACCGCAACTCCGCGCAATGACCTCTCCCGTCAACAACATCTCGGCCCAGCTCGCACAGCAGCTTGCTGGACTGATCCGCTCACAGGTTGGAACGCTCCGTAAGAAGGCGCCCGCCGGCCGGCGCGAAAGCGACGACATCCGCAAGGGCGACACGAAGCACGCCCCCGAAGACCTCGCCACTGTCGTCGCGCGACGTATTCAGGAAATCGACAACGAGACCCCGAACCCCGAGCGGCGTGCGTTTCACATCTTCCTGGAGTCCGTGATTCTGGCTGAGCTTGGCGAACATCTCGCCAATGACCCTGGTTTTTATCAACTCATCGAAGATGTCCATCAACAGATGGAAGCGGACCCCACACTGGGGCCGCTCGTCACTCAGGCCGGGGCGCTACTCCTTGGACGCGGCACCGCTGGTTGATTCGCCGCGAAACAGTCTGGCCTGACGTGTCAGGATTGCGTTCGACATCTTACGCAGGGCCTCGACATCCTTCATTTCGCCGTTGAGCAGCGCCCGCGCGAAGTTCGCCCCCACGCAAGCGGGATCGAGGCGCAACGCCCGCTCGATCGCCGCCTGTGCGTCGGCTTCGCGCCCCTCCATGCACGCCACCACGGCCACGGCGCCATGCGACTCGGCAAAGTTCCGGTCGAGTTCCAACGCGTGGTCGAAATCGGCCCGCGCGTCGGCCATCATCTGCGACGTAAGCGCCGCCCATCCCTTGCCGTGCCAAGTGCCGATGTGGGTCGGCATGTAATGGACGGCTCGTGCAAACGCGTCACGCGACGCCTCCGCTTGTTGCAACATCAGCAACGCAAAACCCAACCCCGACCAGGCTCGCCCCTCTTCGGGATTTTTGTCGAGCGCCGCGCCGAAGCATTGTTTGGCCTGCTCGCCCTGCTGTTGACCCAGTGCCATCGAACCGAGTGCCACCAGTGCCTCCGGCTGCGACGGCAACTGTTGCAGTGCGTATTGCGCCCAAGGCGTGATCTCGGGAAACGACGCTGCATCGACCGCGATGAGCGACGCGACCCCTGCCGCTTGCGGTCCGAGCACGCCGACGGCTTGCCAGCGCCGAACCCGTTCGAGCGCTTCGGTGAAGTGAAATGCCCGATGCGCAGCACGCAGCCACAGCGCGCGCGTGGCGTCGTCGGCGTCTTCAGCATCGAGTAGTGGCGAAAGCAGTGCCTCCACGCGCGCGTAATCCGCGCGCTGGAAGGCGATATACGCCAGGTTGTGGACAAGCGCGGCATTGTCACCCGACGCTTCACGAAGTCCCGTAAATACGGCTTCGGCCGCATCCCAGTTCCGGTGTGCCAGCGCGAGCATGCCCGCACGATAGGTCCACAACGGTGCCACGCGTTGCTGTGCAGGCACTTCGTCCAGAAGCCCCTGCGCAAGCGACCAATGCCCGGTTGCCAGCGCGACATCGAACGCGTCGGCGCGCAGGGCATCATTACCGGGGTCGGCTTTCAGGTACCCCAACAAACGTTCGAGCCGCTCGGGTCGCTGTGCGTCGGGGGTTACCGATGAGGATTGTTCGGCCACGTCCATTCTCCTTCGTAGTTATGCGCGTTACCACGCAGCGTCGCACGGTGGCACATGTCGTGCTGCCTCGCGCATTCTGTTGAGTGCTTGTTTATGCAGTTGTGCCACGCGCCCTCGCGTCACGCCCAACACGCTCGCAATCTGTTCGAACGGTATGTGTTGCAGGTAATGGGACTGGATAATGCGACGCTCACGCTCGGGCAACAACTCCACCAGTGCTTTGACGCGCTTTCGCAGTTGATCCAACTCGACCGCGGCGTACGGCGCCGGCGTCGGCGACACGGCGTTCTCTTCCGCAAGCAGTGACGACCCTTCGAGCAGCATACCCAGCGCCAGACCGATGCCCGCTTCCGCCAGCGTGTGCAGCAATTGTGCCGAACCATCGGGCAGTTCCTCGGGCGCCAGCGATGCCGCGCGCTCGGCGCGCAAACGCTGCCGCGTGGAAATCTGCTGCTGGCGCTCCGACATGCGATCCAACCCATTGAGCACCGCACCGCGCACACGCATCGAGGCAAACGTACGAAAGCGCGCGCCCTGCTCGGGATCGTACCGGTCGACGGCTTCGATCAGACCGATCGTGGCCATCTGGTGATAATCGTCGAACTCGACATCGTCGTGGAACCGGCCCGCATAGAGCTTGGCTGCAATGATGCGCGCGAGCGGCATATGCCGTTCGATCAATTGCGCACGTGCTCCGGCGTCTGCCCGGGTACGCACGGCGAGCCAAAGCGCCGCCTCGGCGTCAGCATCGTCGGCGGCGGCGCCACTCGGTCCGTTCGGCCAAATCGATTCGTCAGAGATGTCATCCAGTGTCGGCTCGGTCATGGATCGCTCCGTCAGTGGAAAGACCCAACCAAGGCGCGCAGCAGCAGCCCCCATCCATCCACGAGAATGAACATCAATATCTTGAGTGGAAGCGCAATCGTCGCGGGCGGCATCATCATCATGCCCAGTGCCATCAACAAACTCGAGACGATCAAGTCGATCAGAATGAACGGCAAGAACACCATGAATCCGATTTGAAACGCCGCGCGCAATTCGGACAGCATGTAGGCCGGGATCAATTGCACGTTGCTAATGTCGTTCATGTCGCGCGGTTGAGGCGCACGCGAGAGTTCGACCATCAGCGCAAGATCCTGCTCTCGTGTCTGTCGCACCATGTATTCGCGCAGCGGCACGATGCCGCGCTCATAAGCTTGCTCCGGCGTCGTCTTGCCCGCCAGAAACGGCTGCAACGACGTCGTATTCACCGTCTGAATCACCGGCGCCATCGTGAACATCGTAAGAAAGATCGCGATACCGATCAGCGCGGTGTTCGGCGGCGTTTCTTGCATACCGATCGCATGGCGCAACATCGACAACACGATGATGATTCTCAGGAACGCAGTCATGCACACCAGCAGCCCCGGCACCACTGCGACCAGCGTCAACCCGATAGCAATTCGCAACGCCAATGCCGTGCGGTCTTCGTCGCTCTTAGCGGGGGGCGCACTGGTGTTAGCCTTCCCGGCCGATGGCTTGCTCAAGCGGGGCACATGCGGCTTGGGCGATGCCGCAGCTTTCGCATCGCGCGCCGCCTGGCTCAATGGCGACGCCTGCATGATGCTCGCATCACGTGCAATGTCCGAGAGGTCGGCGCTATTCCCCACGTCTGCGGGGGTGCCTTCCGTCTGTGCGTAGGCCGGCGCGGCAAATCCACCGAGTGCGCCAAGTGCGCTCAGCATCACCAAGACGACCGCGAGCCAATGGAAATACCGCTTCATTCGCTGCGCGCCCCGGTCGAGTCATTACCGGGCATCGCGTCCTTGCGAACACGCTCTAGTACCGTTACGGTCTCGCCCGCGCACGAGAGCAGCAGCGTGTGTCCCTGCCATTCGACGACATGGAGGCTCACGTTACCGTTCAGGCGCGTGACGCTTTGCACACGGGGGGCCGCTTCCGATCCGCCTGCACGCGGCATGCGCATCCCGAACATCCCATTGAGCGACGTCGGCTTGGCGGCAAATCGGCGGCGTACGAACCAAGCCACGAGTGCCAGAAGCAGCAACATACCGATGGCGATACGCGCCGATGACATCGTGGAAGCCCCGTCGTCGCGCACCAGCGGCAACGATGCATACGGCGAAGACGCCACTTCGACAGCCCCCGCGGGCAACGCCGCCGTCAGCGCATAAAAGCCGACCATCGGAAGCAACAACGCGTGTCGCACCGAATTCTGGAAATGCGTCATGACGCTCACAGTGCTAATGGCGCCGGCAACTCGGTGATGCGCACAGCAAACCTGTCGTCAACCGCGACCAATTGCCCACGCGCAATGACCTGCCCTTCGACAACCAGATCGACAGGATGCGTCAATGCCCGATCGAGGGTGAGCACATGAGACTCTTTCGCGTCGAGCAATTCGCCGACGGAAACCTCCACGCTGCCGACAATGACGTCGACGCGAGCCTTCACATTGCGAAGCGGGTGCAGGCTAGCCACCGATGCGCCATCTTTGGGCGCGTCGAGATCGTCAAGCGCCTCGAACTGAAGCGCGCTCGCCGTGCGGCGCCCGGTTCCGTGAGGATTCTCCACGGCGTCGTCATGACCCTCGTGCCCGTCAAATGCACGTAGTGTGCTGGTGTTCATTTTTGCTCCTGAAAATTCAGGGACGTATCGCCCCCTGTCAGCTCGATGGCGAGCCTGTCGGCACGGCGGCCAAGATAGCCGAAGCAGACGGGGTCGCCTGTTGATGTCTCGATTCGTAGCGGCGTCGACAGGTCGTGCGGGAGGGCCACAATATCCCCCTCTCTCAGATCCGCCAGAGCGCCAAGCGTTAGCGACGGGCCCGCGAACTTCGCACGCAACGTCACCCGGGCATTGCCCACCGCCTCGCGCAAAGGCACCGTGGCATGTCGTTGGATCCTGGATGCGTCAGGTGTCGGCAACGGCACTCCCAAGCGCTCGACGAGCCGTTCCACTGCGCGCGCCGATAGGGCCACAGTCCAGCGAGATGTTCCCATCGAGAACGAAAGCCACAGGCCACCCGCCCAAGGCTCGGCCAGCGATGCCAAGGGCAGCGCGTGTTCCGTCTCGTATCGATCGAACCCAAGCGACTGTGCGAGCACTGCGAGGGCGTCACACGCAACACCGAGCGAAGCCTCGCCCAACGCGCCCGCCGAATGACCGAACAGTGCCGCAGCCATCGCTCGGGGCACCGACTGAGTACCTGACCCCGAGCTCGCCCACAGCCAAGCTTGAGAGGTCGAATCCTGCGTCGCGTACAACCCCAGAACTGCGTGAGCCTTCTCGTGAGGCTCGGGCACGGCCGTCGTCACGCGGACGTCGTTCTCAAGCGTCGCTCCCGCAGACCATTGCGCCATGAAAGACCGAAGCTGATCGCACCAGTGCGACTCGAGGGCGGAACACTGCTGCTTCGACCAAGCGTGCAACGCGCGCCACGGCACACCGTTGGAAGACACTGCGCTCATCGTCCGCCCTTCATGGTGAACAACTGCTGGAGCATGTCGTTCGCCGTCGTGATCACCTGCGACGACGCTTGGTAGCCGCGCTGCATGATGACCAGATCGCTGAACTCCTGCGATAGGTCGACATTGGAGATTTCAACCGAGCTGGTCTTGAGCTTTCCAAAGACGCTATCGCCCGCCTTCCCGTACGACACGCCAGAAGCGTTCGAACTTTTGAACTGATTTCCCCCAATGGCGAGGATGTCGTCCGTCGAACGAAAGTTCGCCAGTGCCAACGGTGCGACTTTCACCGACTGCCCATTCGAGTAACCGAGCACAAGATTGCCGACCTCATCGAAGCTGGCTTGCGTTTCGCTGCCGGGGCCGTAGCCGTCCTGACCGCCCGCCGTGATCGTCGAGAAATTACCGCCGGAATACGACGTCACGTCTTTGGTGAAGTCGAAGGTGAGATCGCCGCCGAGCGGGGCATAGGCAAACGTGAAGCGCGATGTCGCGGCCGTTGGCGTGCCGTTGACGAACGCGAGCTGCCCCGTCCCGACCGTTGTGCCGCCCTCGGTGACGTTGATCTGCCAGGTCCCCGAGGCCGACGTACCCAAGTTGGTCAGCGTCATGCTCAAGGTGTGCAACGTCCCCGTCTGGTCATAGACGGAAATATTCCCGACGTCCTGCGATGTTGCCGTGCTCGACAAGTTGCCGTTGAACGTCACGGCGCTCGTCGCCTTGCCTGGCGTCGTGCGCATGCCGGAAATGTTCACGTCGCTCAGTTGACCGTTCTGCAACGTCATCACGCGGCTTCTGTCGTTGCGATTAATCAACCAACCATCCGCGTCGATGTCGAACTGCCCCGCGCGCGTATAGGTGTAGTTGCCGTCCGTTTGACGCAGCACGAACCAGCCAATGCCATCGATACCTGCGTCGAGCAAGCGCCCGGTGGAGCGTATTTCACCGGCGGTGTAGTTGACCGTGACGCCAGCACTGGTCATACCGTGGCCGAGTTGACCATAATTCGGTCCGTTGCCGCGACCGGCTTGGGAGTTGTCGTAGAACAAGTCCGTGAATTGTGCCGCCGAGGCTTTGAACCCCGGTGTATTCATGTTGGCCGTGTTATTCGAAATGACGCGAAGGGCATTCGAATAGCCCAGCAGCCCCGACATGCCAACGTAGATGGAATCGAGCATCGTCTACCTCCGGTTAGCGAACAGCGGTGAGTTGCGCGAGCGAAATGCCGGTGAGCGAAGCACCGGTTGTCGTCTTGATCGTCAACTGCGGCGTGTTCTGGTCGAGCGTGAGCGCTGTGACCGTGCCGGTAATTGATCCACTCGACGTGGTGGCGTCGACTGTCTTGCCGATCAGACCGACCGACTGTAGCGTCGCCTGCGTCGAAATCAACTGACTGATTTTGTCGTTGAGTTGCTGGGTTTGCTCCAGCGTCGTGAACTGCGCCATTTGCGCCATGAACTGCTGGTTGTCCATGGGCTTGAGCGGATCCTGATAGGTCAACTGCGTGAGCAGAATCTTCAAGAAATCCTGCATACCCAGCGAGGACGATTGCAGCGTCGAGCTGTCGATCGACGGTGACGAGCCTACGGCCATATTGCGCTCCTCGAAAATATCCAGTGTTATCGAATCGGCGTGACTTGCGCCTCGACGGCAGCATAGTCACTTGCGAATTTTTCTTCCTGCATGCCGCCTTGCAGCACCGGCACCAACGCGCCATTAACCGTCACACTGCGCACCGGAATACCGCGATCCGTCAGGGCGGCGTGTAATTCCTGCACGAGTGGGCCGGTGGCGTCGGCATGCGATGCCGCGACGCCAAGCCAAACGGCCACACCACCATCGGTCCAAGCCACATGCCACCGCACCGGTACTGGCCGGCTCGAAAACCATTCGCGCAAAACGGCTTGCGCATTCGCGTGGGGCACAACGTCGTCCTCGCTGATCTGGCTCGGCCCAGGTTCGTCTACGCCTTCGACATAGCCAGCGTCGACCTGTGGTTCTGCCACGATGCCGGCGGCATACGCCGTATCGCGCAGGGCAACCGGTGACTCAAGCCGCGCCACCTGCGTCGACATGAACGTCGCGGTCGGCAACACCGGCATCGCCAACTCGACGGGCGCCGGTGTTTCGCCGGAAACGACGAGAGCCTCGAGGTCTTGTCGTCCAGGCGAACGCTCCAAATCAGCCTCGTCGGCTGGCGCGCTCCCCGCGGACGTAGGCGGCTCGTCTCCTGCCGGCGGCGCCCCGTGAAACCACGACTGCGTCTGCGTGCGCTCCATCGCCGCTTGCCAGACACCCCGCCACGCCGGATTGACGTCCGGTGTGAATCCGGTGCGCCTAGCGTCGTCCTCAGTAGGCGGCGCCAGAAATCTCGATGCGGCATCAATCACGATGTTCTCCCTGGCGAGGCCCGTCGCCCGCCTCTTTCAAGTGCGCGGTGCGTGCAATCCAATCGGCGTCCGCCTCGCGTGCGACCAGCGCAGTTTGCTCGCGAACGTACGCGTCCCATTGGCCCTGCCGTACTCTGTCCAGACGTTCGACGTCCATCTGCGCATTCGCGCACGCTTCCCGGCATTCGGTTTCTGACCGCTCGCACGCTTCGACACGCTCCGTGGCTTCGTCGAGTTTGACGTGAAGTGTCGACAAATACGCCATCGACGCCATTCGCTGCCCCACATCGAGCCGCGAGCCGTCAGTCACACCGGCGCCGTCCACCCGCTGTGCTTGCGTCTGCAATTCCGCTTGCAACGCATCTCTTCCTGCCATTGCTTGTTGCGTCGCCGTGACGGCATTGCCGAGCGCATCTCTCGCGGCATTCAATTGCCACGCCGCGCGCTGACGCAGCGGTTCGAGCGAAAATCGAAACCCCCGGCGATCGACGCTCACGACGCGCCTCCCAACCGCTGACGCAATTCATTCAGCGCGAGCGCGCGTGCTACCCCGCCTTGCGCCTGCCGCAGGAAGTCGCGTAAGGGCTCGTCCAACGCAATGGCGGCGTCGATCGCTGGGTTCGCGCCCGCGGTATAGGCGCCGATATCGATCATCGTTCGGTGCTGATCCAGCAATGCAATTTGCTCGATACAGTTGCGTGCAAGTGCAGCGTCCGTCTCGTCTATCACATCCGGCATCACGCGACTGGCACTTCGCAACACGTCAATCGCCGGGAAATGCCCCTTATGCGCCAACTCACGCGACAGCACGACGTGCCCATCGAGCGTGGCGCGCAGGCAATCTGCCACCGGCTCGTTGAAGTCATCGCCATCGACAAGCACGGTGAAGACTGCCGTAATGGCTCCGCCACCCGGTGCTGTACCGCACCGCTCGCACAACTCGGGAATCTCCGTGAACACCGACGGCGTATAGCCACGTGCCGTCGGAGGTTCGCCTGCCGCCAACCCGACTTCGCGGCGCGCCATGGCGTAGCGCGTCACGGAATCCATCGTCAAGAACACCTGCTTGCCCATGGCGCGGAAGCCTTCGGCGATCGCGATGGCCGCGCGGGCTGCGCGCATGCGCATCAGCGCCGGTTGATCCGACGTCGCGACCACCACCACTGTCCGCGCCAGCCCCTCTTCGCCCAAGTGCTTTTCGATGAACTCTCGTACTTCGCGTCCGCGTTCGCCGATCAGCGCCACTACGTTGACGTCGCTGCGCACGCTGCGCGCCATCATGCCGAGCAGACTGCTCTTGCCTACGCCGCTGCCCGCGAAGATACCGACACGCTGCCCCTGACCGAGCGTTAGCAGCGTGTCGATGGCTCTCACGCCCGTCTCGAACACTGCGTGGATTCGAGGCCGCTCCATCGGATTGATGGCGCCGCCCGACAGTGCACGAGGCAACAAACCTTCAATCTCGCCCCGGCCGTCGAGCGGTCGGCAGAAGGCGTCAACCACCCGGCCCAACAAGGTCGGACCGAAACCCACCTGCGCCAGCGCACCGCCAGGCAACACGCAGTCGCCCACTTTCATGCCCGACATGACCCCGTAAGGCATGAGGGTCACCCGTTCGCCGTTCGCCCCCACCACCTCTGCGGGGCGACGCGAACCGTCGTCACCGAGCACTTCGCAAACGTCACCGATACCGGCACCGGTGCCCGTTGCTTCCACGGCAAGGCCAGAAACGCGCGTCACTTTCCCCGTTCGGGAAATCAGCGTTGCACGAGACAATCCGGCCAGGTAGTGATCACGCATGGGGACGCGCCTGTGGGGTTAGTGCGGCGCCCGCCGCTCTGGCCTTGCGCACGTCGCCGAGGGCGCGTGCGACGGCTTCCAATTGCGCTTCGAGGCGGGCATCGAGCGTGCCAGCATCGGTCTCGACAATGCAACCACCCAGCATGACGCTGTCGTCTCCGACCCACTGTGGATCGCCTGCCGTCGACGTCTCACGCAGCCACCCGAGATCGTCCGGATGCACGCGCACCCGCAACACGCGCGACGGCGACGCTTGCGCGATCGTATGGCGAATCATGGCGCGCGCGCCGTCACGATTGATCGCACCTTCACCCGCAATGCGACAGATCGACGCATAGACCAATTCGACGATGTCGCTCTCCGCTGCCTCTCGCATTGCGGCGCGCTCGGCATGCAGACTTTCCAGCAGCGCTTCGGCCCGTTCTCGCAACTCGCCGAGTTGCACGTCGATATCGCTGCGTGCGGCTTGCAAGCCCGCCGCATAGCCCGCTTCGTGCCCTTCGCGCTCGCCGGATGCGCGACCTTCTGTTTTCCCTTGCTCGAATCCCTTCTCGGTTCCCTCCGCCAAGCCTCGCGCGTAACCCTGCTCGAAGCCTTGCCGAACGCCTTCCTCATACCCCGCTTCTCGGCGAGCCAACTGGTACGCGGCATCGCGAGTCGCGCCGTCGTCCGCCAGCACGTCGATGTCATCCTGATGAGGTTGCACCGCCCCCGTTTGGCCGTGCTGCGCGGACGCGAGATGTTGCCCAG
This sequence comes from Pandoraea pneumonica, assembly GCF_049918595.1. Classification (GTDB taxonomy): domain Bacteria; phylum Pseudomonadota; class Gammaproteobacteria; order Burkholderiales; family Burkholderiaceae; genus Pandoraea; species Pandoraea pneumonica_A. The sequence continues at coordinate 143,482 of NZ_JBNCRZ010000008.1, read as the reverse complement.
TTACCGGCGGTACAGCGCGACGGCGCGCGAGAACACGCGGCGTCGCTTGCAGCGACACGTCCTTGAGCACGTCAGCATCGGCATCGAACGACGAGCGGCTGTCGATCATGAGGCGCTCCCTGCTCGGCTACGGCTGCGACGCTGCGTCCACCGCTGTGTCCACGTCGCAAACCCCGACTTGGGCGCGGGCTCGCTATCCCGTCCCTGCGCTCGCCCATGCGCGCCTCGCGCCATATACGCTTCGCACGCATTGCGGGTATGACGAACCATGCTCTCGCCCAGTTGCGGAGAAATCGCTTGTTCGCCCGCTCGCTCGACCGATCTCGCCGCCGTCTTGGCCACCGGCCACGCGTTACGCCATGCCCAAGGGTGCAAGCCCAGCAGCAGTTCGACATAGCGCACAGGCTCGCTACGCAATACCGCAGTGACGACGTCTGCCGGCATGGCATCGAGGTCAATGCCGTCTTGCCCGGCGGGGGGCACGGGGCGAACGGTGTCCGGCTCGGAAAGCGAGCTCAGCAGCGTGGGGTCCTGCGGAATGCCCAGCTCACGCAACTCATCGAGAAGCGGCATTAGCGCATCGCGTTGCTGGCCATCGAGCGCATGCAGCGCCCATTGACGATCGTCAGGGTGCATCGCGTGAAGCGTCAGTGCCGCGTGGCGCAGAGCCTCGCTCATGAGCGCTCTCCTTCCACCTGCTGCACGGGTGCCGCATCGCTCATCCAATGGCGAAGCTTGAGCATCGCCGCGTCGCGCTGCGGCCCCGTCAAGCGTTCCGGTTGCGCCGCTACGGGGCGACGGCCGAACGAAGCGAATGCCCAAATCAGCGCGGCCAATGCCACCACTGCCCCTAAGACGATGCCGAGCCACTGAATCACCCGCGCGGATGTTGCAGGTGCCACGCTGGTCTGTTCCGATGCCGACGCGCCCGGCACGTCGGCGACTGCTGAAGCGCCGCTCGATGCCTTCGTGGAAACGTCGAACGACTGCACGACGACAGTGTCGCCACGCCCTGGCACGGCGCCAACAGCCGCGGACACCGCGTCTCGCAGACGGGCCATGGCGGCCGCGTCGAGCGGCTTGCGTGTAATGACGACGGCATCGACCTTGCGCAAGGTGCCGGCGCTCTGGGTACGGCGCTCGACGCGCTTACCCACTTGATACTCCGACTCTCGTTGCGAGCTCGCCCCAGTACCGTTCTCGCCCACGCGACTGGCCAGCGGCGTGTTGCCTTCCTGTATGACTTCACGCTCGCGCACCAGCACACCGGCACCCGGCTCGCCGGGCTTGCCCGGCTGCGTCGTGACATCTTCGGTCGTGACCTGCGAATCCTGCATATCCAGGGTCACGTCGACGCTGGCGAGCGCCTCGCCCTCGCCCAGCGCCTGGCGCAGCACCGCGTCGACCTTGCGGGTCAGATACGTCTCCATATCGCGCTTCATGTCGAGCGTGTCGTTACCGCCGTTCGACACCCCCGCGGCACGCGCCGCACGGGTAAGCGCGATGCCGTGCTGATCCACGATCGTGACATCTTGAACGTTGATGCCCGTCACGCCGGCCGCGACGAGCCGTTGAATGCCGCTTACCTGTTCGGAACTCAACGTTCTTCCCTGTTTGATGGTCAGCGTCACCGATGCCTTACCGCGCGCGTCGGTCCGCTTGAACAGTCCCTCTTCCGGCGTTGCGAGATGCACGCGCGCACTCTCGATTTCATCCAGCGACAGAATCGTGCGCGTAATTTCTCCTTGCAGAGCGCGCTGATAGTTCACTTTCTGCGCGAACTCGGTCATGCCGAAGTCGGCATTGTTGAACAGCTCGAAGCCCACGGCGCCATGCAACGGCAGCGGCTTGGCCATGAGTTTGATGCGCGTTTTCAGCACCGCGTCCTTGTCGACCAGCAACGCGTGGCCGTCGTCGGCGATGCGGTACGGCACCTTCATCCGATCGAGCTCCGCCACCATGACGCCCATGTCTTCGCTGCTCAGATTGGAGAACAACGTCTGATACTCGCCGCGCGCAAGCCACCACGTACCCATACCCAACGCGATGACGATCACGACCACACCGGCGATCAAGCCGGTGCGGGCACGCCGGTCAAGCCCTTGCCAGAATCCACTCACAACCGTTCCCCAAACAATGTCATTAAATGCCGGCTCATACCTGCATGCGCATCACTTCCTGATACGCCTCGAGCACTCGGTTGCGCACCTGCATGAACAGCTGGAAGGTCAGCCCGGCTTCTTCCAGACGCATCATGACCTGATGCAAATTTTCAACGTTGCCGCTCGCCAGCGCATGCATCTGCGTGTTTGCCGAGAGCAGTTGTTCATTGACCTGCGCCAACCCCTGCGTCACCGTGGCACCGAAGTCCATGCCCGCAGGCGATGCCGACAACGCCTGAACGCCGCTCGCCGCATCGCCGCTCGCCAACAAGGCTTCTACCGCGCTTGTCGCCTCGATACTCATGCGGCCCCTCCGATTTCCAGCGCCTTCACGGCCATCGTCTTGGCGATATTCATCGCGGCGATATTGGCCTCGTAAGCGCGCGTTGCGCTCATCATGTTGATCATTTCAGTTGCCGAATCCACGTTGGGGTAGTGGACGTAGCCGCGTGTGTCGGCAAACGGGTTGCCCGGCTCGTACACCTGACGCGGCGCGGCACCGGTAGACGCCACAGCCAGTTCGGTGTTGCCGAGCCAACGGGTCACCGTATCGCTGAACGATGGCGCCGCTTGCCCGGTCACCTGCGCGACGACCCGCATGGGCTGGTAGCCGCCGTCCTGCGTTTGCAGCGTGTTGGCATAGGCGAGGTTCATGGCAGCCACGTCGACGCGCAACCGCTCGATCTGCATGCCGGCCGCGCTAATGGCAAAGGTCTGACTGAAATCCATTGAGGTCTCCTGGGTCTCTCGTTCAGAGGCTTATCGCTTACCGTCGGCGACAGCGACCGCCAGCACCGCGAACTGCTTTCCCAACGCCTTCGTCAGCGCCTGGAAATGAAGCGAATTCTGCGAGAGCTCGGCCACTTCCTGATCGAGTTGCACTGGCTGAGGTAGCCCATCGTTATCGAGACGATCGCGCACTGTCACGCCAGCCGGCAGAGCACCCGGGGTCGGGGCGCGCTGCGCGCTCCCGCCCATGGCGGTCATATGCGCGTCGAACGTCACTTGCTTGGCGATATAGCCGCCAACGTTCGCATTCGCAATGTTTGCGGCGCCGACCTGCTGACGCAGCACCGCACGGTCCAACGCGGAAGCGATCTGCTGGACCGTTGCGGTTTCAAAAATTGACGACATTCGTTGTCTCCTTACTGAACGATGAGGTCGGCACGCAACGCACCGGCCGCCTTGCAGGCGCGCAAGATCGAAATGATGTCTCGCGTGTTGGTCTTCATGCGCGCCAGACTCTGGACGAGATCTGCCACGGTGTTGTGCTGTGCTGCGACAAAGCCCGGCCCGTTCTGCTCGTCCACGTCGACCCGCGAGTTGGTAACGATTGCGGTACGAACGCCGGGTCCGGTACGACTCACGAACATCGGCTGGGACGCGACGTTCTCTGTCACGATCGAAATCTTCAGATCGCCGTGCGAGATGGCGACTTTCGCGATGCGGACATCGCCCCCGGAGACGACAACGCCCGTGCGCTCGTTGATCACAACGCGCGCACGACGATCGGGGGCGACCGTCACGTTTTCGAGACTGGCGATGTAGTCCACCAAGTGCGCTTCTCGACCTTCCGGCACAGCCACCTCGATACCTGCGGCGTCGCGCGCGCTGGCGACACCGGGCAACACCTGGCCGTTGATCGCGGCCGCAATTCGCGACGCCGTTGTGTAATCCGGGTCCGTCAAGACGAAGGTCAGTGTCTTGCGGGCACTCAGCATGTCCGCGCTCACACCGACTTCCACCGTCGCGCCGCCCGGCACATCGCCGACCGTTGGGTGATTCTTTTGGACGACGTTGCCGTTGGCGTCATAGCGGTACCCCCCCACCGTCAGCGACCCTTGCGCGAGCGCGTACACGCGGCCGTTCGGTGCCTTGAGCGGCGTCAGCAGCAACGCACCGCCAACCAGACTGCGCGCGTCGCCAGCCGACGTCACCGTCACGTCCAGCGTATCGCCCTCGCGGGCAAACGTCGGCAACGAGGCGGTGACCATGACCACGGCGACGTTTCGGCTTTGAATCTGCTCGGGCGCCACCGTCAGGTTGAATTGCGAGAACGCGTTGGCCAGCGCCTGTCGCGTCGTGCGGTTGGTGGGTGAGTCGCCGGTACCGGCCAAGCCGGTCACGATGCCGTAACCCACGAGCGAGTTCTCGCGCCACCCCTTGAGGTGCCCCAGATCTTTGATACGGACACGATCGCTGTCGTCGGTCGCCGCCACGGCAGGCAGCGCCAGTGCCATGCACAGGCCGATGAGCGCGCATCGCAGGCCACGGATCGCACCCGTACGAATCAGACGAATATTGTTCATTGCGTGCATCAGAATCCGAGAAAATCCAAGGCCTTACGCCACCAGGCTCGTCGCCCCCGCTCGGCGAGATCGCCATAGCCGACATAGTTGATGCGCGCATCGCTGATTCGCGTGGACAGCACCACGTTGCCATCGGACACGTCTTGCGGGCGCACTCGACCTTCCAATTGAATCTTTTGCTGCTCATCGTTGATGGTGAGCATCTGCTCACCGGCGACGCGAAGATCCCCATTCGGCATGACCTCTTTGACCGCAACGGTGATTTGCGCAAGCAAGCGCCCTGCGCGCTGCGTTCTACCGCCCCCGTCGAAGTCGCCTTTCACGCCCAAGCTGGCGGCAATCGACGGATTGCGCGTCAGATTCACGTCTGCCGCGATGTCGTTGGAACGGCGGGTCGTCGTATCCGAATTGCTCGTCGCGCTCGCGTTCTCGAAGACCTGCACGGTCAGCACGTCATCGACGCGAAACGCCTTGTTGTCCGCCGTGATCGGTCGGAACGTCTCCTCGCGGTACAGGCTCTCGGCCATGGCCATATTGCAGACCAGGGCCAACCCAATCGCCCAGGCGGCCCACCCCTTCACTCCACTCATCGCGTTATCTCCAGCTTCCCTCGTCCCACCACCCGCGCCAGCACCGCTTCGCTCGATGTTCTGGGGCGCACCCGAATCAACTCTCCCTGCCGACCGTCTTGCAGCACCTCGACCGGGCTCTCCACCACGACCGCGCCCCACGTCACAGTGAGCATCGCCGTCCCGCCCCGGGTGACGTCCGGCGCAGACTCCACGTCGTCGGCGCCCAACACTTGCCCAGCGCGCACGACTCGCCGCAGCCTTGTCGCGGCCAGCGCAGATTGGGTCATGCCTTCGAGCGACATCGGTGTGCGGCGCACCGCGTCGAGCGGCATGTCCCGCATTTCAAACGCGGCGGGGAACACCGCGACACCGGGCGATTGATCGCTAAGCGCCACCCATACGCGCCGTTTGCCCTCGACGCGAAAATTCACCGGTACCGTCTTGCCGGGTTGACCGTCCACCCGAATGTCGATCCACACTGTCGCGACCGCGCCCATCGTCCCCGGCGGCAACTCCCTCGCCACCAGATCGATCGTGCCCGGAGGCAAATCGATCGACTGGCCTCGGTCGATGGGTGTGAGTCGTAAATCGCTCACCTCCCCGGCCATCCGATCTTGCAAGCTGCGCCGGGCCAACGCGTCCAACCGCTCCCAAGCAAGCGCCTGCGTTCGGGTGTCGACCTGAACGGCGCTCGCGCCACGCCATTGCACACGGCTCGCCCGCCCGACCTGCGCATTGACCCAGCGCTCAAGTGCCTCGCGGGTCAATCGTGCCGGTGCGCCGACCGGTGGTGCAGGCCCCAGGTCGATCGACGCCAGACGGTCTTGCAGGGCAGCGTCGTCCGCGCGAATTTCGGCGATGTCCGCCAATTTCACGCTCGGCCGCGTGACGCTGGCCTGCCCCATGAGGCGAACTTCCGCATCGGGGCTTTGCTGAGCCTGTGCATGTCCCGCGCAGGCGTAACACAAGGCGATCGAGGCCAAGCCGCGCCGCAGCCATGCGCCGACGCTCATTGCCCCGCTCAACGACGCAGGTTGTTGACCATGCCCAGCATTTCGTCAGCCGCCTGAACGACTTTCACGCTGGCTTCATAGGCACGCTGGGCGACCATCAGGCCAACGGTTTCATCGACGAGTTTGACGTTCGAACCTTCGAGAAACCCTTGCTGTAACGTTCCAACTCCGTTCTGTCCCGGGGTCACCTGGATGGCGGCGCCAGACGCCTCGTTCGCGCGATATGTGTTTTCACCCAGCGCGGTCAACGATCCAGCGTCCGTAAATCGAACGAACTCCAGACGGCCGGCTTCAACCGGCGTCGCCTGCCCGGCGATGGTGATATTCACGGTGCCGTCAGCCGCGATCGTGAGCGACTGCGCGTTATCGGGAATGGTGATACCGGGACGCAGTGCGTAGCCACTGGCAGTGGCCAATAGGCCATCGCTGTTGACGCGCAGCGTGCCGCCGCGTGAATACGCTTCGCTGCCATCCGCAAGCGTCACGCCAAGGAAACCTTCGCCCTGGATGGCGAGGTCCATCGGTGCGGCCGTCTTTTTCATATCGCCGCCATCGAAAATTTTGGCCATGTGGCCGACCGCAACGCCACTGCCGAGCTGCGGCAGTACCGCGAGCGGACCGCCCACGGCGGACTCGGCCGCGCGCGCCACCGACGTGACTTCGCGAGCGATCAAATCCGTGAAACTCACCGTGTTGCGCTTGTATCCCGTCGTGTTGACGTTGGCCAGGTTCTGCGCAATGGTGTCCACGTTGAGCTGCTGCGCCTGCATGCCCGTGGCGCCAATGTAGAGTGCGTCGATCATCTTCGTTTCCTGTTGTGTTCCGCGTCTCGTTCTGATGAGATCGTTGCCGGCCTGCCGGACTTACTCCGAGAGTTTTCGAATGGCGTTGCCAAGCATGTCGTCATACCCCTGCGCCACCTTCTGCATCGACTCGAAGTGCCGCATGGTCTGCATGAGTTGCACCATTTCCTGCATGTTGGTGACGTTGGCGTTCTCCAGATATCCCTGACGAACTTGCAGGTCGACATCCTGAACGGTCGTACCGGAATCGCCGCCAGCGTAGGCGCCATAGCCCAAGGACGTCATGTTCTGCGCACGCTCGAATCGAACCACGCGCAATTGCGCGACAACGCGGCCGTCCTCTGCCACATTGCCGGCGCTATCGATCACCGGATGGCTTCCGGTCAATGCAATCTCGCCCCCTTTACCCATGACGGGGTCCCCTTGCTCGGTAACCAAGCGACCTCGGGTATCGACGTGAAAATTGCCTTTGCGCGTGTACGCCGGGCCGCTTTGTGTCGCGATTTCGAAGAAGCCATCGCCAGCGATCGCGAGGTCGAGCGGGGCGCCGGTTCGTTTCAGGGTTCCGGGTCTGGGATCGATGCGTTGCGCGAGCGCGCCGGTACTCGCCTGTGCAACGTTCTGCGACGCGTCGCCAGACAAGCCCGAGACCATCGCACTAAAACCCGCACTGACCGGCACCTGCCGCTTGTAACCGGGGGTTGAGAGATTGGCGAGGTTGTTGGCCACGCCATTGAGTCGCGCCATATCGTCCTGCATGGCGTAGAGCGCGACCGCGAGAATATCTGTCATGAACGTCGTGACTCCTTCAGGCAGCGGCGGGCTGGGTAGCCACGACGCCGAAAGACTTCAACTCGAACGATTGCGGAATCTCCGACATCGACAACACCCGCAAATGGGGCACGGCGCGCTCGGAAAGTGCTCGGATATGTCGGCGTAACTCCGGCGAACACAGCAATACCGGAAGGAGGTTGCTCTTCATCATTCGCTCGGTTTGATAGGCCAACCTGGTGATGAACAATTCGGCCAGTCCGGGATCGACGACAAACGGCTGTCCCGCATCGGCCCCCCGCACGCTGTGGAGGAACTGGCTTTCCAGCCCGGCATCGATGGTCAGCACGTGCAGACCACTCGCCTCTCCGGCCAAGCCCTGGCAGATAGCCCGGCCGAGGCGCTGGCGCACACGCTCGGTCAGGAATCCGATGTCCTTGCTGATCCGCCCCGCTTCGAGGGCGGCCTCGAGGATCGCTACCAGATTGCGAATACTGACTTTCTCGCGAAGCAGGTTTTGCAGCACGCGTTGAATGTCGCTTGCTGAAAGGACCGTCGGGAAAATCTCCTCGACGAGCGTCGGCTGACTTTGACGAACTCTCGCCAACATGCGCTCGACTTCGGCACGCGAGAGCAATGTGGCCGATTCGCGTCGAATCACTTCCGTCAAATGCGTCATCAGGACGGTCTGGGCATCCACGAGGGTGAACTTGGCCGCGATGGCCGCCGCCCGTTGCGACTCGTCGATCCAGATCGCAGGCAGGCCGTAGGTGGGTTCCTTGGTTGCCTCTCCCTTGAGGTGCCGGGTGTCGCCGCTGGGATGAATCGCCAATACCTGATCGAGCTTCGATTCGCCGCGAGCAACGGTTACGCCATCGACCTGAATCTCGTACTGATGCGGACCGAAGCGCTCCTGCGTGCGGAAGCGGACCTTGGGCAACACCATGCCGAGTTCTTGCGCAAACTGATTCCGAAAAATCACCAGACGGTCAGACAGCAACGTGCCTTCGGCCACCACACCCGCCCAGCGCTGCCCCACGCTGACTTCGATCGGTTCGATAACCAGTTGCCGGTAGGGGTCGTCGGTTTCTCCCTCGTTCGTGTCGGTTGCGCCATCGCTTGGTGTAGCCGCGTTATCGCGGTCTGCCGCCTTGGCTCGCGATCGGAAGGTCAGCCACGCCGCACCGAACAACACAACGAACAACGGGATCGCAGGCAAGAGCGGAACGCCCGGCAACGCTACGAGCCCCGCAAGCGCGGCGCCTGCGATCAGCAGTGTTTTGGGAAACGAGGTGATTTGGCGGAAAACTTCTTCGCTCAGGTTCGAATCGGACGCGGATCGCGTCACGATGATGCCGGTACCCACGGCGATCACGAGGGCAGGCACCTGCGTGACGATGCCGTCGCCGATGGTCAGCAGGGTGTAGGTCTGGAGCGCTTCGCCCCAAGGCATGCCGTGTTGAATGACGCCGATGACCAGCCCGCCGATGCTATCGACGAGCAAGATGATGATGCCCGCGATGGCATCGCCTTTGACGAATTTGCTCGCGCCATCCATCGCGCCGTAAAACGCCGCCTCCTTTTCGAGGTTCTTGCGCCGGCGCTGGGCCTCGACTTGATCGATGAATCCCATGTTGAGATCGGCATCGATACTCATCTGCTGACCGGGCATGCTATCCAACGTGAAGCGCGCCGCGACTTCCGACACACGTTGTGCGCCGTTCGTGACGACGACGTACTGCACGACGATCAGTATCAGGAACACGATGATGCCGATCACGTAGTTTCCGCCCACCACGTGGCTGCCGATCGCGCCGATCACTTTACCGGCGTCGCCTTCGGACAAGATCAGCCGGGTGGCCGCGACATTGAGCGACAGCCGGAAAAGCGTAGCGATCAGCAGCAACGACGGAAACGTCGAGAATTCGACGGGCCGGGCCATGTAAAACGTCAGCAACAAAATCAGACAGGCGAAGCTGATATTCGCCATGATCAGGAAGTCGAGGAGCGCGCTGGGAATGGGCGCGAACAACACCAGCAGCACGCCAAGCACCAATGCGACGAGTGCGATGTCCGTGTGCTTGCCGAGCACGTGGCGAAGCGCGTTCACGTCGCACCTCCAACGGCATTGGCGTCGCGCTCACGTGCACGGCGCTGGGCGTCACGCATCGACAGCACCCAGACCATAATGCGGGCGACCTGCGCGAAGGTATGCGTCGGAACGTGGTGTCCGATCAACGAGCGGAAATAGAGCTCCCGCGCGAGCGGCGGATTTTGCACGATGGGAATGGCGTGCCGCATGGCGATCGTTCGAATCATCCACGCCAGTTGTCCCGTCCCCTTGGAGAGCACCTGGGGAGAGGACATCACGCCATGCTCGTAGCGCAACGCCACGGCAAAGTGCGTCGGGTTCGTGATGATGACGTCAGCGTTCTTTGTGTCGGCCACACTCGTCATTTTCGCGAGCATTTCCTTGCGCATCGCTTTAAGTCGCGCCCGAATCGATGCGTCGCCCTCGCGCTGCTTGGACTCGTCTTTGACTTCGCGCCGGCTCATCCGCATCTGTTTATTGAACTCCCGACGCGAATATGCGAAGTCGAGTATGGCCAGACAGGCCAATGCTGCGCCACAGGCGAGCCCAATCGAGGTGAGGTCGTTGAGAAACAGGCGCACCATGCCTTGCGGCGGCAACGCAGCAAGACTGACCAGATTCGGCGCGATGTGCTCCATCGCCAGATAAGTGACGACCGCCAACACGGTCAACTTCAGGAGCGCACGAGCGGTGTCGAACAGCGAGCGCATTGAGAGCAGCTTCTTGAAACCGTTGACCGGATTCAAACGGTTGATGTCGAACACGAGTGCCTTGGGTGCGAATACGGGGCCTGTCTGCACCACATTCGCGAGGACCCCTGCGATGCAAATGGCGAACAGAAGCGGGAAAAGCAAGTCGCTCAATTGGCCGAGCACCGACTTCCACAGGGCGATGGAATAAACACGGTCCCGTTCGCTCGCCAGGCTCATTGATGCAAACAGCCGTTGCTCGATAGCGAGAAACCGGTTGATGGCGTCCCACGCGTTCGCGTGGCAATACGCCACTGCGACAACGAACACGACGGCAGCGGGCACATCGGCGCTCTTGCCGACGCTTCCCTTCTCGCGCGCTTTGCGCAGCTTGTGCGGTGTCGCCTTTTCGTTGCGGTCTAAATCCTGATCAGCCATTGGGTAACACGGCCTCCCAGAACGAGAATGTCAACGCATATGCCCGGTCCATCGGCCCATGCATGAGCGGTAGCCAGATGGCGAGGGCGACCACGCCGACGACAATTTTCAGTGGGATGCCGAACGCAAACATGTTCATCTGCGGCATGTTGCGAGCGAGCGCGCCGAGGCAGAACTCCACCAACAACAGACACAGCACCACAGGCGCCACCAAGGTGAACCCCAACGTCCACATACTGCCGGCCTGCTTGATGACCAGCGCGACCGAATCCGGATTTCGCCATGCCGCACCGGGCGCGACCATCCGGAAGCTGTAGGCCAGGCCGCGCACGAGCGTGTGATGTCCGTTTGCGAGAAAAAACAGGAAGATTGCCAATTGATTGAAGAGGCCTGTAATCACGGGTGCCTGGCGAAGGGTTACAGGATCGAATACCTGCCCGATGCCAAACCCGATCTGTACGTCGAGGAGCCGACCGGCCACCGAAAAACAGGCGAAGGACGCCAGTACGCCCAGCGCCAACGTGGCACCCAGCGCGGCTTCCGAAATCACGCCCCCCACCACGTCGCCCAGCTCAACTGGGATTTGGCGCTCGGGTTGCGCTGTCCCGCCAACGAGCGCGACTGCCAGTCCGACGACCAGAAAAAACCTGACCACAGGCGGAATTCCACTCATCGTCAGCACCGGCGTGACCAGAAGGAGCGCGGCGATGCGGGTCGCGACGAGTAGTACCGTCAGGAGCCAAGCGGCATCGATATGGGGAATTGCCAACATGTTGGTTTGCCGTCAAAACATGCCCGGAATACCGAGCCAGAGTTTCGTGGCAAACGAGGTGATCTTCTGGAGCATCCATGGCCCAAAGAAAATCAGGCCCAGCCCTGCGGTGAGAAGCTTCGGCACAAACGTGAGCGACATTTCCTGAATCTGCGTGACGACCTGGAAGATACTGACCATCAAGCCGACCGCCATGGTGAGCGCCAAAATGGGGAAACAAACCTGAATCCCCGTCCACAGCAACTCGGCCATCAATCGCAACGCAAAATCCGAATACATCCCCCATCCCCCGTGACCCGCTGCGCCAGGCGCTCCCGCGCGCGAATCAGATACTTATTTTCCTTACAAATAGTTACACATTATTGCATTTAGTTACTTAGATGTCATACCAATGGATAGCAGCGGATTCCTGATGTTGTGTATTCCGACACGTTGCCCGTTCATGTATTGACGGGCAAAAAAGTTATGTTGTAAGCGATTGCTTCATTCGCCCGAACCGACATTCCCACGCTGGAACACCGAATCGAGCATGGGGGCGTAGCAATTCTGATGGACCATCGGATTGCTATTCATCTCCAGCAACCAAAGTTGATCGTTGGCGTCGAGAATGGCATCGACAGTAAAAACTGAGCCGTTTTTGACGGATTCCGGAATCCCACACCAGAGCACTTCGCCCACTTGGTGCAAATAGTCCATCAAGGCACTCGATTGATTCGCGAGGCAATCCCGATCCTTTAATTGCCAGACGTCGTAGGGCGTTGCGAACTTGAAATCGAGATAAACACGCTCGCCCTGCGGCACGACATCGTCGGCCTGCCGTCCCTGCCAGGCCAGCATTTCGCCACTCGTTTCGAGCGAATACGATCGGTCGAAGCTGCCGCGACGCTCGGTTGCCAGGGCATTGAGCGTCCGACGGCCATCACCGATCAAGTGAGGGAGTTCCAGCGCTTCCATCGCAACCGGCTTGGCATTCCAATACCAGATCTTGCAGGTCCGCCCCAAGATAAACGCTTCGCAGTAATCCGAATCAAGCAACTCGGGGGCTGGGGCGTCCTGACGATTGCGAAACGGACCGAGAATGTTCTGTCCAAACGAGCCATTACGGCGTTTGACGATGTAGTCTGCTGCGAGCGCCGGCTCGTGGGGCCGCCAGGCGGGTGTCACCCGCAATTGATGGGCTTCGCAATACCGCTTGAAGACAATTTTGTCGGTTGATATCGGCCAGCTCTTGACGGTATACGGCAACCAGCCCGCGAAACCATTCGCCGCCTCTTCGGTTAGCCCATTGGTATAGGCTAGCGAGTCCGTCGGGGTCCGGAAGGAGAACTTCGGAATCAACGCGACCGACCTCGTCCCCACCGTCACCGTCGCACGGTAAGTCAGCGCATCGAACGACAACGCGCCTTCAGCCGCAAGCGCCCAGCGCCGCACGGCCGTGATGTGCGCGTTCAAATTGAAGATATGAAACACCAAGACTCCTGATCGTTGCGCCAGTCCTGCCGACAGCGTGTTATCCGGTGATCGCTCACGCAAATGGGTGAGGGAATCGCGCCTCGCGAACGCAAGACGACATCGTCCCCAGGGGCATTCGCCCGTATCCAAACGTCACGGGGATCATTCCCGGAACGACGGCACGCGCCGTAAACAGTGCATTCCCGCTATACGTGCGGGGCGCGTCCGCAAGCGTCAGATCGACAAAAAACGGCTCCCAGCCCATATCGATGACTTGATCGAGAACGTCCCGGCGCATCGCCGCACGGCAATTTTCGAAGGCGTCGTGTGTCATCGCTGGCGCATCGATAAATAGCCGATCGGCGCGACGGTAATACCTGCGGGTCGCGTAGACATCCGAATGATCCCATGGGTAATGCACCTTCGACGGCTGCACCACTTCGGCACGCAGCGAGGCAAGACGGGCATGCGCTGCGATTTCCGCTTCGCTCAAGGCACCATGCAGGGCATCCTCAAAATCGCCCCCCGCCCCCGCGCCGAAACAAGTGAAATGTCGAGCCGGGTTTTGGATAACCGCCATGAGAACCGGTAAGACCCCCTTGTCGAGGACAAGCAGCGTGACCTCGCAACCTTCGCCTTTCAGCCAATCGAGTCGCGCCTTCAGTGTGTCGGGAATCCACGCGTCGTCAATTCGGCAGCCGGGCGCCTGCGCCCCCCAATGCCGCATGAATGCGTCGCGTTCGATCACTTCCCAAAGCGCGGCACGTTGCGCCAGCGGCTCGCTGATGTGCGAGGCACAGCCGGATGAGGTCGCCCAACAATAAGCTTCATGCGCACCCAGTTGTTTCAGGCTTTGCCGATGGAAAACGCAGTCGGCGAGCAGGAGTACATCGCGCCCGTCGCGCGAGGACTTCGCTTCCGTCCAAAGGGCTCGATCCTGCGGTCGCAGCCGCGTGAATGGAAAATCCTTGCTGCGATGCTGGCCGGCAGAGAACGACACGATCGTGGCGGGGTCGATCGCCGAGGGAAGCTCGGCCAGCCGCCCCCAGTGCAAGCGCCTTGGCGTTCGGTAAGCATGACGCTCCACGGCTTCCGCAATGGCCTTGTCCAACGCAAGGACCGGGTCGTAGGCGCGCCCCCATGCAAACTCATCGATTTCCGCAGGCACATCGATTCTTGCCTTGGCCACGTGGAACGGGAGCGAGTCCAGATCCTCCGACCATGACAGTGCCAAGGGGAGCGTCGGCGCCCCCGAGGTATCTGGCGAGTCCTGTTCAGTCCCCAGCAACCCGACCGAGAGGACGCTCGCGCGCGGCGGCAGGTCCAGCAGGCTAGCCATGCGTTCAGGATCGTAGTTCCCGAACGGGCTCCAGGCCAGATCAACGTCCGCACAATGTAGCGCCACGTTTTGAAACACGGCGCCGGCTTCAAACATCAGGAACGGATACGCACGATTGCGGTAGTTGAGCGCGACCAGGGACAAATCGGCCCACGCCACAACGATTGCGCGCACATTGACCAAGTCATCGGGCGCAATGGCCACGCGGAACACATCCGATTCGCGCCCTGCTTCGCGCACCAGCTGAGGGCCGCCATCCGCCAAGGGCCTGAATTGCACGGTGTAGCATCCCCGTGTCAATTTACCGGCATCTTGCAAGAGCACGACGCTCATCCGTAGCGTATGCAGTCCCCCGGCCGATGGCACCGGCCGACGATGGGTCAACTCGCCGAGGGGTGCGTCGGACTCGACAATTCCGTAGGCCGTCTGGAGAACACTGGAGAGGTCTGACTCGGTAAGGGGGGCGTTTCCAAACCCACGCGCCGAGACGCGCTTCGTCAGCATCGGTGTGAGACTAGAGCGTACGGGCGCAGCAAGAGAAATGGCCGCGCCCGTTTCTTCGTCCGCCGGCACACTCAGCGCCTTCACGGCGGCCCAAACGTGCCGGGGTGCCGGCAATCCGGCCGGCCCAAGGGGATGATTTGTCGCACCGGCCATGGCGGGCAACTGAATGGCGGCGTCCACCATGACACCTGCGTCGAGCAAATCCGAGACAAAGCGCGTCATTCGATCGTCGCCCCAGGTCTGCGTCGATAGTTTGCCGATGTCAACCAGACTGCTCTCGCCCCGGCACCAGACGAAAAGCTTCTCCAGCATCTTGCGAGGTGCGCGAACCGTTATGACCTCACCGCGCCACTGCACTTCGAGCCGCTTCCCAGTGATCATCGCCGGTGCGGCAAATACCGGGCAGACCCGCGCAGGGTCGCGCAATGCCTCTTCGACGACAGAAGTCGCGGAGTCTTTGGAAATCACGGGCATGTCTCAATGGAATTCTTCGAATTGTTTTGGATACCGCTGGGATATCGGCGAATCGATTGGTCGAGATTATATATAGGGCACGACCGATGACGAATTCGCTTCCCAATCAGGCGAGTCGCAAACGCGCACGCACCATGAAAGAAACAAGACGCACAAACAAAAAAGCCCTTGAAGGATCAAGGGCTTTTTGTCTTTTTGACGACGCGGGCGTCACACGTCCCGCGCACCCACCGGATTCAGCACAAAGTCATACGTCAACGAGTAGCTCCCGTCGTCGCGCCGCACCCACGGTGCGATCAGCGACTGCCTCACGCCGAAGACGGCATCCGAATCGAGCCACTCGTCGTCCGATCGAAAGACGTGCGTCACCAGCGTCTCGTAACCGGGCGCTTCGATACGGAAGTGCAAATGCGCAGGCCGCCACGGGTGCCGCCGGGTCGCCGCCAGCAACTCGCCCACTGGACCGTCCGTCGGGATCGGGTACGCCTCGGCCAATACGCTGTGGAAGTGGAATCTGCCCTCGCTGTCGGCATGCAGCACGCCTCGCCCTTCTGGATGATCGAGCTCGCTGCGCTGTACGTCGTACTTGCCTTCGGAGTCGGCCTGCCAGACATCGATCCTCGCACCCGCAATCGGCTGGCCTTCCAGGCCACGAATCGTGCCGCTCACCTCACAAGGCTCACCGGCAGCACCATTCGCCACGTCGTCGCCATTCTCGTAATGCGGCGCACCTTCAACGTAAAACGGTCCGAACACCGTCGCCTCGGTGCATTGCGGCGGCTTCGCGTTGTTCATCGCCACGGTGAGCATCGACAGCCCCAGCACGTCGCTCAGCAGAATGAACTCCTGTCGCTTGTCGTCGCATTTCTGCCCGGTCGCCGTCAGATACGCGATACCTTTTGCCCACTCGTCCTCGGTCAGTTCGACCTCGCGCGCGAAGTCGTGCAGATGGCGAACCAAGCTGGTGACGATCTCCTTGAGCCGCGGGTCGGGGGTGTCGGCAAAGCGGCCAATCACCTCTTGGGTAATCGTGTGCTGGTCGAGATTGCGCATCTGATGTCCTTGATGACGTGAATGCGCGCACGGTGCCGCGCGCCGGAATGCGGACATTATTGCGCAACCGGTCGCCGCGCGCTGCCATGCACCGCACGCCGCAACGCCGAAGCGAAGCGGCGTGCGATCACGTCACCAAAAAGGGGCCGAGACACGACTTTCTCTCATAGCCCCCCTTACCCCCCACGGGGTTTTATCGCACCAGGAACCCTGCACCCACCGGATCGTTGCGATCGATCACCCACCGCGCAGTGCCCAGCACGCTAGCCGTGCCCTTGACCGTCGGGCGCACGGCACGCGTGCCGTTCAGATCGACTTCGCCAAGCAGACACCCCTCGAACGTGCCGCTGCCGAGCAACCCTTCCGTCAGAATCGGTTCGTTCATCTTCAACTTCCCGCGCGCTTCGAACATCGCCATCATCGCGCTGGTGCCCGTGCCGCCGGGCGAGCGGTCCAACTGCCCAGCGCTGAACACGTGCACGTTCTTGTAGAACGCGCCTTCGATCGTCGGCGAATGCCAGAACGTCACGTAGTTCAGGTTGTTGACGTGCGCCTGCGTCGGGTGCTGAATGCGCATCTTCGCGTTGATCTGATCGCGCACGAGCAAGCCCAGACGCGACAGCTCGCTACCGTTTTCCGGCGAAATCCGCAGGTTGCACGGCGTCAAATCGACAATGCCGAAATAGTTGCCACCCCACACGATGTCGGCCTTCAGATCGCCGTACCCGGGCAGATGCACCGGCACGTCTTGCGCTGCAACATAAGCGGGCACGTTCTCGAAGCGCGTCCACAGCACCTCGTCGCCTTCCGTCGCCACTTCAGCGACCACCAGCCCTGCCGTGGTCTCGAAGCGAATGCGGGTGATTCCGTTCGGGCCGCGCGGCACGAAGCCGTGCGCCACCATCGCCATCGCGACAGCAATCGTGCCGTGACCGCACATGTGCGAATACTCGGTGCCGTCGATGTAGATCAGACCGGCATCGAATTCCTGACTCGACGGCGGCGTGAGGAACACACCGAACATGTCGCGGTGTCCGCGCGGCTCACGCATGAGCGCCTTGCGCAGCCAGTCGTAATTCGCTTCGAGAAAGGCGCGCTTTTCCAGAATGGTCGAACCGGCCGGGTACGGAATGCCGCTGTGGATGATGCAAAGCGGTTCACCTTCGGTGTGGGTGTAGATAACGTCGAACGCGTCTTGCTTACGCATGGCAATGGCTCCAAGTGAATCGATTGAGAGTGAGGTGTTGCGGTTAGCGCCGGTCCGACAGCATGTCGAGACCGATGGTGAGATCCAGAATCACGATCGCCACAACGGCTACCAGAATCGTCGCGCCGGACACCGCGGCGATCGTCGGGTCGATCGTGTACTGCACGTAGTTGAACAACTTGACCGGAATGGTGTTGAGGTCCGCCGTCGTGTTGAAAATCGACAACTCGACGTTGATCCAAGACGAGATGAACGCGAAGATCGATCCCGTCACGATCCCCGGGCGAATGCGCGGCAGGATCACGAGAAAGAACGTCGTCCAAGGGTTCGCGCCCAGATCGCTCGAGGCTTCCTCCAGCGCCCGCTGCTCCGGTGTCATCATCGAGAGCACCGAGCGCAGCACGAACGGCGCAACGATGATCGTGTGACCGATCAGCAGCGACAGGAAGCTGCGCGTCAGCCCGAAGTACCCGCCGAACTGCAACAGCGCAGCACCCAGCACGATATGCGGCAACGTCAACGGTGCCATCAGCACAGCGGTGAGCGCCGCCTTGCCGCGAAACTCGTAACGCGCCAGCACGAGCGACGCGGGCACCGTCAGCAAGAGCGACGCGGCCGTGGCAGCCAATGCCAGCATCGTGCTCGTCGAGAAAGCGGCCAGATAACTCTGGTCGTGCAGCATCTGCTGATACCAGCGCAGCGTGATGCCCTGCGGCGGGAACGCCAGAAACTCGGTGGCCGTGAGCGAACTGCCCAGAATCACGATCAACGGGAGCATCAAGTACGCGAGTACTGCCCACGCCACGACACGGATGGAGATGCGCGCGATCATCGGACACCTCCACGCACCGTGCCCACACGACCGGCCAACACCACCATCACCAGCGTAAACACCAGCAGCACAATGCTGAGCGCGCCACCGTAATGGACATCGAACGTCGTGCTGTACTGCTGGAAGATCAGCATCGACAGCACAGTAATGCGGCCACCAGAGAGCAACGCCGGGGTCACGTACGCCGACACCGCGAGCGTGAAGACCATGATGGCACCCGCCACGATGCCGGGCATCGTCAGCGGCAGCGTGACGTGAAAGAACGTTTCGAACGGCTTCGCGCCGAGGTCCGCCGACGCCTGCTCAAGCGACACATCCACTCGTGCCAGCGAATTGCCCACTGCGAGTACGACGAACGGCAGCAGCACGTAGACCATGCCGATCAGAATGCCCGTCTCCGTGCCGAGAAAGCGAATCGGGCGCTCGATCTGTCCCGTCATCAGCAACGTCTCGTTGACCAGCCCGTTGCGCCCAAGCAGCACCATCCAGCCGAACGAGCGCACGATATTGCTCGTGAGCATCGGCACCACCAGCAGAATCACGCAGGCGCGTCGCCACGCTTGCCAACGCACGATCCGCACCAGATACCACGCGAGCGGGTAGCCGAGCAGCACGCTGAATACCGTTGTCAGACACGCGATGCGGAAGGTGACGAGCGTGACCTCCCAGTGATAGCTATCGGCGAGTACGCGGGCATAGTTGGCGAATGTCAGCGCCGAAAACCCGGCACCGTGAGACTCCGTGAAACTCGCCACCAACACGACGGCCAGCGGTGCGAGGAAGAACGCCGCAAAGAACAGCAACGGCAATCCGATCATCCAGACCGGCGCCAGTCGCAGCGAGCGCGCTGGCTCACGGTGCGCGGGCAGCGACAGGGTCGGGTTCATGCGGCGTCCCCGATCAAGTGAACATCCGCCGGATCGAAGCCGAGATGCACCGGTGCGCCCGCACGCAGCGTCGCCGCGATACCGCTCGTGGTGCGCGCCACGATTCGTTGCGCGCCCACGTCGGCGTACAGCAACGCATGGCTGCCGATGTCGACGATATCGGCCAACACGCCGCGCATGCGACAGGTGGCGGCATCGGGCGCTGCGTTCGCAGCCTCCGCCACCACATGCAACTGCTCAGGACGCAGCACTGCGACGCCACGCGTCGGCACCGACGCCGGTGCGGGCCATTGCGCCGGGGTCGCCATATCGAGATGCAACGCACCGTCGCGCACATCGAACGCGATCATGTTGGCGTCGCCGATGAATTCAGTGACGAAGCGTGTCGCCGGACGGCGGTAAATCTCGATGCCGGTGCCCACCTGCTCGATGCGCCCCGCGTTCATGACGACGATGCGATCCGCCATCGTCATCGCTTCTTCCTGATCGTGCGTCACGAAGACGAAAGCGATGCCGAGCCGCTCCTGCAAGTGCTTGAGCTCCAACTGCATACGCTTGCGCAGCTTCATATCGAGCGCGGAGAGCGGCTCGTCGAGCAGTAACAGCTTCGGTCGATTGACGATGGCGCGCGCCAGGGCGACACGCTGCTGCTGTCCACCAGACAACTCGCGCGGATAACGCTCGCCGAAGTTTTCGAGACCGACCATTGCCAGCGCATCTCGCGAGCGCTTCGCGGCCTCGTCACGGGCGACGCCCTGACGGCGAGGCCCGAAGGCGACGTTTTCCAACACACGCATGTGAGGGAACAGCGCGTATTGCTGGAACACCGTGTTGAGCGGACGGCGGTACGGCGGCAACTGCGTCACGTCGTCACCGTCGATGGCGATGCGGCCACTGTCGGGCGTTTGAAAACCGGCGATGGCGCGCAGCAGCGTCGTCTTGCCGCAACCGCTCGGCCCGAGCAACGCGATGAACTCGCCTTGCCGCACGTCGAGGCTGATGCGATCGAGCGCCTGATAGCTGCCAAAGCGCTTGGAGACCGCGTCCAGAGATAGCAATGCTGTCATGACACTACCCTTCCTCACCGCTTCGCAGAAACCTGACGGTTCCAGGCGGACGTGATCTCCGCGCGACGCGCGTTGATCATGCTCCAGTCGAACAACTTCAGATCGTCGACCGACCCGTTCGCGCCCCAAGGCAGCTTGCGGGCCACATCGGGCGACACTTTCACACCGGCCACCGCTGGGCCGAGATACAACTTGCTCGCCAAACACGAGGCAGCCTCGGGTGTCAGTGCGGTGTTGATGAATTTCTCTGCTGCGGCCTTGTTGCGCGTGCCCTTCACAAGATGCAGGCGGGCATCCGTTGCCCACACGCCCTCTTTCGGTACGACGAAGCCGATCGGCACGCCCTTGTCGATCAGATCCCATGCGCCGACGTTGAAGTGCGCGCCGATGATGGCCTCGCCGCTCTGGAACGCATTGGTCGCAGCACCCGAGCTATCGTAGAAAAGCGAAGCGTCGAGCGACGCGAGCTTGCTGTACACCGGGCCGAGGTTCGACGGATCGACACCCAGCACGTGCGCCAAAAAGATCACGAACGGCACGCCCGCCGAGTTCGAGGGCGACGGCACCGTCACGGCACCCGCGTATTCGGGCTTCCACAGGTCTTTCCAACTGGTCGGTGGCGTCTTCACCGACTTGGTGCTGTACGTCAGACCGAGTGAGTAGTAGCCCGAGCTCACCGCATACGTCGTGTTGCCGTTGCGATAAACGCCCTTCGCATTGACGTTCTTCAGATTGGGAATCGCTGCGGGGTCGAGGTTGTCGACCACGCCCGCGTCGAAGGCCAGTTCGCTGATGCCGCCATCGAGCCATGCCACGTCGATGGTCGGGGAATTCTTTTGCTGTTGCAGCTTGGCGAGCGTTGTGGTGGAGGTGCCGATCTCGGGCGTGACCGTGATGCCGGTCGCCTTGGTGAACGGCTCGGCGACGCAAGCTTTGAACGCATCGCCCCAGTTACCGCCATACATGGCGACGGTGATGCGCTCGCGAGAGGATTGCGCGTACGCCCCGAAGGAAACCAAAGACGCGGTCGTCGCGATTGCCGTAGCAGCCAGGGCAATGGCGGACTTCCGTAAGGTGTTGCGGTTGCAGAATTTCATGTCGTCCCTCGAGGAAGGTGTGGCCAGTCATTCCAACGCTTGCAAGCATTACGTCCATCTCGTGCAATCAGCGACTTGCACTGATTCACTGTGATGCATGGTAGCGAGCAAGGGTTGTCGCCAACTTGCAAGCGTCGGTCAAAAACTTGTATAAACGCGACATCCCAAACGCTATCAATACGGCAAAACCGCCCGACGGGAGACCGGAAAAAAAATGAAGTCCGCGCCGCACGCACCGAGTTGGCTGGTGCCCGATGTCTCGCCCCGTGGCGACGACGTCGGCGATGCTGCGCGCGCCGCCACCGCCGAGGGCACCCCACCCTGCACGAAAGCCAAGCTGTCGATCGGTCTCGTCCTGCTTCATCAATTCACACTGGCAGCGTTCGCGGGTCTCATTGATGTGCTGCGTTTGGCGGCCGATCACGGCGGGCGCAGCCGTCAGATCGACGTGCATTGGCGGGTGATGAGCATGGACGGGCTGCCGCGCGAGTCGAGCGCGGGCGTGGCCATCAACGTCGAGAGCGCGCTGCCG
Organism: Pandoraea pneumonica; assembly: GCF_049918595.1. Lineage (GTDB taxonomy): Bacteria > Pseudomonadota > Gammaproteobacteria > Burkholderiales > Burkholderiaceae > Pandoraea > Pandoraea pneumonica_A. The sequence goes on along the minus strand of NZ_JBNCRZ010000008.1, from coordinate 121,417 downwards.
GACGATCCGTCGTGCTTCGATTACATCGCGATGTGCGGCGGCAACGACTATCCGAATACCTACTTGCCGCCGCCATTGCGCGACTGGCTGCAACTCGCTAGCGCGAAGCGTGTGCGCATGCTCGGCATCTGCACGGGCACCTTCACACTGGCGCAAGCCGGGCTGGTTGGCTCACGCACGGTGTGTGTGCACTGGAACGTGCTGGACGCGTTTCGTACACGCTTTACGCAGACGAAAGCCGTCGTCGATCATCTGTTCGTCGACGAGGGAGATTTGATTACGTGCGCGGGTTCGACCGCTGCTATCGACCTGGGGCTGTATCTCGTGGCCCGCCATTGCGGTCAGGCCAAAGCGCAACAGGTGGTGCGACACATGATGCTGCAAGGCATTCGCCCCGCGAAGCTGCCGCAGGCGCACTTCTATGCCGATCTCTCGCACATTGCCGACGTGCGCGTGCGTCAGGCGGCGCACTTCATCGAGCAACGCATCGATAATCCGCCCACACTCGATGCCATCGCCCGCTATGTCAGCGTTGGACGGCGACAGCTGGAGCGCGCGTTTCACGAGGCACTCGGTGTCTCGCCGATGTCGTTTCTGCGCAGCATGCGCCTCGACTACGGACGTTGGCAGTTGCGGCACGACACGCGCAGCATCACCGACATTGCATTGGAATGCGGGTTCTCCGACGGTGCGCATTTCTCGCGCGACTTCCGGGCGAGATACGGCGTATCGCCGCGTGAGTTTCGGCAGAACGACGCAACTAGAGACGGCTGAAACGACAGTGCCCCACGGCGGATCTCCCGCACGTGAGGCACTGGGCTGCCGCGCGTGAACGCGGCAGTGTCGCGACTTCAGACGTCTTTCAGATCATTTATGCGCTACGCAGCGCCGGGCGCGAACCCTTGCCCAGCACGACATTGGCGATCACGGCGACCACGATGTTCAGCGCCAGCGCAATCAACCCGGTGTAGAGCGAGTACTTGTCGCCGCCCAGCGTGAAGGTGTGCACCGGCTTGATGCCGTCGGCAAACGCGAGCCAACTGCCGCACACGATGCCGAATGCCCAGCCGCACAGCAGCGCACGTGCCCCGAACCAGCCCACGAACAAGCCGAACACCAGCGCCGGGAACGTCTGCAAGATCCACACGCCACCAAGCAATTGCAGATCCAGTGCGAACTGCGTCGGCAGGAAGAGGATGAACACCAGCGCGCCCAGCTTCACGACCAGCGACACCACCTTGGCGACCTTCGCTTCCCCCTCGTTCGTAATATTCGGGTTGACGTACGGCTTCCAGAAATTGCGCGTGAACAGGTTGGACGCACCAATGGACATCACGGCGGCAGGCACCAGTGCACCGATGGCGATCGCAGCAAACGCGAAGCCCGCAAACCAGCTCGGGAACAGACCGTTGAACAACGCCGGGACGACGTCGTTGTTGGTCGGCACCTTCACCCCAGCGGCATACGCCATGAAGCCAAGCAGCGCGATCAGGCCAAGCAGCACCGTGTAGGCAGGCAGGAACACGGCGTTCTTGCGAATCGTGTTCGCATCTTTCGCCGCGAAAATCCCCGTGAGCGTGTGCGGATACATGAACGCCGCCATTGCCGAGCCGAGCGCCAGTGTCGCGAACGGCAGGAATTGCGACGGCTTGAGCGTGAGCCCGGTCGCCCCGCCCTTCTTGGCAAACACATCGCGCGCCGAATCGAACACGGCACCGTAGCCGCCCAGCTTGGCCGGTACGACAACCACCGCGACGAGCACGACGATGTAGATCATCAAGTCCTTAACGAACGCGATGAGCGCCGGTGCGCGCAGGCCCGCCGAGTACGTGTACAGGGCAAGGATGACGAACGCGGCCAGCAGCGGCAGCTCGCCGGTCAGACCCAGCGCCTTGATCACGACCTCCATCCCGATCAGTTGCAGGGCGATGTACGGCATCGTGGCTACCACGCCCGTGAGCGCAATCGCGAACTCCAGCGGGCGCGACTGATAGCGCCCGTAGACAACGTCGGCCGCAGTCACGTGACCGGCCTTGTGCGCTGCATGCCACAGCTTCGGCATGATCAGGAAGACGATCGGGTAGACGAGAATCGTATAAGGCAGCGCGAAGAAGCCGTAAGCGCCCACGGCATAGACCAGTGCGGGCACAGCAATGACGGTGTAGGCAGTGTAGAAATCGCCACCGACGAGGAACCACGTGATCCACGCGCCGAAATTACGGCCGCCCAGACCCCACTCGTCCAGATGCGCCCCTTTGTTCGATGGGCCTGCCATCCAGCGCGACGCCCAGAACCCCATGACGGTGACGAGGACAAAGAAAAACACGAAGACCGCGAGCGCGGTCCAGTTGATACCGGCGGCGCCCATTTACTCTTCCCCTTTCTTCAGACCATCGCGAAATACGATCCAGATCAGCAGCGATGTCACCGGTACCCAGGCGAACTGGTACCAGTAGAAGAACGGAAATCCCCAGAGCGTTGGCAGCTCACTGTTGTAGAACGGCACCCACAACAAACCGATAAACGGCAGCAATAGCAATAACCGCATTTCAGCAAGTCTCCTCTTGTTTTAATTCGGCGAAGGCGCATGTCGATCACGCGTAAATACACTCTAGCCGAACGATGTAGGATTTGCTGAAGACCCCCGAAAGCCCGCCAGCAGCGGGTTTCCGGGGTTTTATGCGATGTTGTGCGTGTTAAAACTCAATAACGAATTACGGTCGCTTTATTTTGGTTTTATTTACCGAAATCGGCATTGACGATTTTCAACGTATTCAATTGCCGCTTTTCGCCTGGTAATACGCCTGCGCCAATGCCACCCAATAACGGACGCCGTCACCGATGATGTCGTCGTTGAAGTCGTACGCCGGATGATGCAACCCAACGCCGGTCTCTCCTCGCGGTGCATTGCCGATCAGCACGTACGCACCCGGCTTCGCCTCCAACATGAAGCCGAAGTCCTCCGACGTCATGTTGGGCGGCACGTCGGCGTGGGTCGCCGCGTCGCCGAACGTGTCGCGAATGACTTGCTCGCACAACGCCGTCTCGTGCTTCGTGTTCACCGTGGCGGGGTAGTACTGGAAGAATTCCGTCTCGATCGTCGCCCCGGAGGCTAACGCCAAACCATCTCCAATACGGCGAATACCGTCTTGCAGTTGATTGAGGACTTCCGACGATAGCGTTCGGATCGTGCCGCGCAGCTCCGCCGTGTCCGGAATCACGTTGTCGGTATCTCCCGCATGCATCATGCACACGGAAACGACCGCCGGTGCGACCGGGTCTTTATGCCGTGCCGCGAGCGTCTGGCACTGAAGCACCATCGAACAGGCCAGCGGAATGGGGTCGAGCCCGAGATGCGGCTGCGCGGCGTGCGCGCCTTTGCCGCGAATGGTGATGCGAAAGCGCACGCCAGCGGCCATGATGGCCCCCGTGCGCAAGCCGAACTCACCCGCAGGCAGTGTCGGCCAGTTGTGCATGCCGAAGACGGCTTGCGTTGGAAATCGCTCGAACAGGCCGTCGTCGATCATCTTTTGTGCGCCCGCGCCGCCCTCTTCCCCAGGCTGAAAGACGAAGTGCACCGAGCCCGGCAGTTGCGGCAGCTCTCGCAACGCACGCGCCGCCCCAAGCAGCATCGTGGTGTGACCGTCGTGTCCGCAGGCGTGCATCACACCGTGGTGACACGACGCGTGGTCAAAGGTGTTGGCTTCCTGAATCGGCAGCGCGTCCATGTCGGCGCGCAATACGATGCCGCGTGTGGGGTCTTGCCCCGGCAGCGTCGCAACGACGCCTGTGCCCGCCATCCCGCGATCGACTTCGTATCCAAGCGACGTCAGGTAATCGGCAACGACATCGGCCGTGCGACGCTCTTCGAAGCGCAATTCGGGATGCGCGTGCAAGTCCCGGCGCAGGGCGCGCAGTTCGTCACTGCCAAGGGCTAGCAGTGCGTCCAGATCGCTGGAGGGCATCATGTCTGAGATTCCTTCTGGGTTGGCTCGTGATCGAGATTGGCGAGCGCTAGCAGCATGCCAACGCACGCATCGGCAACTTCACGCCCTTTGTGACGCAGGTGCTCGTCGAAGAAGCCGTAGTGCTCGTCGTGCGAATGAAAGTGGTGCGGCGTCAGGGACATCGAGAACACCGGCACATCGGTATCGAGTTGCACGCGCATTAAGCCGTCGACGACCGCTTTCGCCACGAACTCGTGACGGTAGATGCCGCCGTTGACGACCAACGCGGCCCCAACGATGGCGTCGTATTGCCCGGTTTTGGCGAGGCGTCTCGCGAACAACGGGATCTCGAAAGCGCCCGGCACATCGAAATGCCGAATGGCATCGGCGGGCACGCCAAGCTCTGTCATGCGTGTCTGAAACGCGTCGCGTGCGCCGTCGAGCAGATCGGCGTGCCAGCCCGCCTGCACGAAGGCAATGCGGTGAATTTCTAGGGAATTCGTCATAGCTTGTCTGTCACGCGAGACGCCCGCACCCGGTGTGACCCGTTGGCGCAGGCGTCTCGCTCACTTCATTAGCAAGTTGTCAGCGCGCGTCAGGACGCATCGGCGGACAAGCGTGCTGCGCCCGCCGTGCGGCGCGTGAGCAACGTCACGACCACCAGCGTCACCACGTTGAACACCAGCGCGACGATGCCGACGTTCAGGTCCTTGAGCGCGTCGGGGAAGAACGGGAACAGCACGGCCACCGACTTCTTGGTGAGCGACACCCAACCGACCGTCGCCACGCCGACGATGATGCTGGCGAACGCCGCCGGACGCGTAATCAGGTGCTTGCCGATCAGGCTCGCCAGCAGCACCGGGAACAGCTGCGTCACCAACGCATAGGCCATCAGCAGCAACGCCACGATGGTCTGCCCGCCGTTGAGCGTGAACAACACCGCGAGCGCCATGACCACCGGCGCCAGCCACTTCGCCACACGGGCCACATGCGCATCGCTCGACTTCGGACGCAGCGGGCGATACACGTTGTTCGCGAGCAGCGTGGCGGACGTCATCAGAATCATCGATCCCGGCACGAGGGCCGTCAGAATCCCCGCAGCACCGATCACGCCGACGAACCACGGATCGAACGTCTTGAGCGACACCTTGAAGAGCGCCAGATCGATATCGCCGCCCGTCAAGCCCGGTACCGCCAGCACGGCCGAGAAGCCCACGAACAGGATGAACAGCAACATCAACTGGTAAATCGGCAGCACGAAGGCGTTGCGGCGCAGCACTTCTTCACGCTTGGCCGTGTACGTGGCCATGAACATGTGCGGCCACATATAGAAGCCCAGCGTCGACAGAATCACCGTGGAGACCATCCACACGGGGCTTTCACCGACGTCGCGCAAGGCGAGGAAACCGGGCTTCGCCTTTTCGATCGCCGCGAACATGTCGCCTACCCCACCGTAGTAGTGGTACGGCAGGTAAAGGCCGAGGAACACGGCGACGAACATGACGAGCGCGTCTTTAACGACAGACGTCCACGCCGAGCCATGCACGCCGGACAGCGCCACGTACACCGCCACCACGACGGCGCCGATCAGCACGCCTTGATTTGACGAAATGGCCGAGTACGACGACACGCTGACGATAATCCCCAGCCCTTTGAGTTGCAGCACGAGGTACGGCACGAGCGCCGCAAAGCCGACGATGGCGACGAGCACGCCCAGTACCGGACTGTCGTACTTCGACGCGAAGAAGTCCGGCTGCGAAATCAGATTGCGCTCCTTGGCATAACGCCAGATCGGCGGCAGCAGGAAGTACGACAAAATGAACGGCAGGCTGCCATAGCCCAGCAGGTAATACGCGCCTGCGCCGTGTCCGTAGGCATAGCCGCTGCCGCCGAGAAACACGAAGGTCGTATAGATTTCACCGGCCATCAGCAGGAAGACGATGGCCGCACCGAAGCCACGGCCGCCGACGGTCCACTGCTCCAGACTCATGTCCTTGCCGCGCCGTGCCCGGATGCCGAGGAACAGCGCCAGCGCGACCGCCAGAAAGATAAAGATCAATGCGCTATTCATACTCAGGCTCCTTCGCCACCGTGATCGGACGACGCGAGTCGCGCCTGATCGGCATAGAAAATGATGGCCATCACAATCGACGTGAGCACGAGCGCCCCTGCCAGCCATGCCAGCAGGAACGGCATGCCAAGCACGTACGGCGTGACGCGATTGACGAAAAACGGACCTACCAAAACCGCCAATACTGGTAGGAGTGCTAATAGATATATGGACCGCATGTGCGTCTCCTGGTTTGTTCCCGTTTGCTTGTCGTGCCGAACGGCGAATCGCAGATGGCGATCGATGCCGTGCGGCGCGTCACGAATGCGGCGAAGCGTGTCCCGTACGATTCCCCGCGTCGGAGCCGTCGCCGGGTTACGCCGGTTCCATCAAGTGAGAGATGCTCTTGACGTGCGTGTAGCACTCAAGCCCCTCGGTGCCGCCTTCTCTGCCGTAGCCGCTGTCTTTCACCCCGCCGAACGGGGTTTCCGAAACGGCCGAGACCAGATGATTGATCGCGAGGTTGCCGACTTCGAGTTCGTCGCCCAGCCGGTACGCGTTTGCCGCCGAGCGCGTGAACGCATAGCCTGCGAGGCCATACGGCACGCTGTTGGCGCGCGCGATGGCGTCGTCCAGACTATCGACCGGCACGATGAGCGAGAGCGGGCCGAACGGTTCTTCGATCATCGCGCGGGCATCGGACGGCACATCGGCGAGTGCTGTGAACGGGAAGACGTAGCCGGGGCCGTCGTTGCGCTCGCCACCGCAGACCACACGCGCACCACGGGCGACGGCGTCGTCGACCAGCGAGTGCAGCGCGTCAAGTCGGCGCTGGTTCACCACTGGGCCGATATCGCTCGACGACTCCAGCGCGTGTCCGGCACGAATGGCCCCGCCGTAACGCGCGAAGGCACTCACGAAGGCGTCGTAGACCTTGCGATGGACGAAGAAGCGCGTCGGTGCCACGCAGACTTGCCCTGCGTTATTGAGCTTGCCTTTGACGCAGGCGAGTGCTGCCGCTTCAGGGTCGGCATCGTCGCAGACGATCACCGGCGCGTGACCGCCCAGTTCGAGAATGGCGGGCTTCATGTGCTGGGCGGCGAGACCCGCGAGATGCTTGCCGACCGGCGTCGAACCGGTGAACGTGATGCCGCGCACGACCGGGCTGGCGATCAGATGCGACGAGATCATTGCCGGATCGCCGAAGACGAGGTTGAACACGCCGTCCGGCAGGCCCGCGTCTTGAAACGCCTGCGCCATCAGCACAGCACCGGCCGGGGTTTCCTCTGCCGCCTTGAGAATGATCGCGCAACCCGCAGCGAGCGCGCCACCGACTTTGCGGGCGGGCGAGCTCATCGGGAAGTTCCACGGCGTGAACGCGGCAATCACGCCGACCGGCTCACGTACCACCGTGTGGCGCATGCCCGGCTCGGCGGGAATCACGCGGCCATAGAGACGCTTGCCTTCATTGGCGTCCCACGTCATCAGATCGCAGCCGCGCAGCACTTCTGCCCTCGCCTGCGCCAGCGTCTTGCCCTGTTCGAGCGAGATAGCGAAGGCAATGCTCTCGACGCGCTCCTTGAGCAACGCAATGGCGCGCAGCATGATCTCGGTGCGCTGTGCGGGCGACGTACGCCGCCAAACGCGAAAGCCCTTTTCAGCAGCCGACAGTGCGGCATCGAGGTCGGCGAGCGTTGCCGTCGGCACCCTACCGATGGTCGTGCCTTCGGAGGGGTTCGTCACAGGCTGGCCCGGCGCGCTGCGCCACTGACCGCCGATCAGCATCTTGATATCAGGGTAGGAATACATTTCAACGTCTCGAAAACGGGAAGAGGAGAACGAAAGAAGACGACGCCGCGCTATCGTTTGCCACCGGCCATCCGGCGCGATTCGGGGTGCTGACGCAGCCGCCACATGGCCAGGCAACCGAGCGCCGGTCCGATGGCGAGCATGCCCATGCCACCAGCCCAGCCCAGATGTGCCGTCACGACGGGCAGCAGCCGGATGCTGGCGAGCGTGAGCAGGAACCCCGCGCAAGTCTGCGCAGTGAGCAACGTGCCGACCGATGTCGGGTCTGCCAGCTCGGCCACGGCCGCAGAGAACTGCGCCGAATCGGCGATCACCGAAAAGCCCCACACAAACGCCACGCCCACGACAATCGCCAGCGGTGCGCCCGGCAACCAACCGATAACGGCGGCGCACGTCGCGCTGATCGCCATCGCGCCAATCGTGACGAGCGTTCTGCCGATGCGGTCAGCGAGCAGCCCCCCGGCCCACGCGCCGACCGCACCGAACGCAATCACCGCAAACGTCAGCACTTCGGCCTTCTCGTGGAAGTCGGCAACGCCGTGCAAGTTCAGCGTGTATTGCAGGAACAGCCCGAGCCACGCCCACATCGCATACAGCTCCCACATGTGGCCGAGGTACCCGAGGTTCGCCAGCCGCACGGCCGGGTTGCGCCACGCTTGCGTCACCTTCGAGAAGTCGACGCGCGCGGCCCGCTTGATGTTCGGGCCGATGGCCGCGAAACCAATCGCCACACCCGAGGCCACCGCCAGCATCGCCGCGACGAGATAGACCCAGCGCCAGTCGAGGTGCTGCCATCCACCGATCAGGTGCGGACTGGCAGACCCCAGCGTCAGCGCCGCCACGAGCAATCCGATGAGCAGACCGAGGTCGGCTTTCGCCCACGTGGCCACGAGCCGGATGCCCACCGGATATACGCCCGCCATGCACATTCCTGTGAGCAAGCGCAGCGCGATCACCAGCGGGCCCGTCGGCGGCAGCACCGCCAGTGCGCCCGTCGTGAGCGCGGCCATCAAGGCCGACGCCGCGAATATCTTGCGCAAGTCGTATCGGTCCGGCAGTGCCAGCGTTGCCGACACCACGGTGCCGATGACGAAGCCAAGCTGCACGGCGCCCGTGAGCATCGCCTCGTCGCCGGACGCAATCGCCTGCGTTCGTTTGATGAGCGCGACAGCCGTTGTCGACGAAAACCAGACGCCCATCGCCGCCACCTGCGCCAGCAGCACGATCGCGAGCGACGCGACTTTGCCGCGTGGTGCGCGATGGTGGCGAGTGGTGGTCATTGAGTCCATCACGCGTCCGCCCTCACGCACTGGCCGACTGCGCGACCATGCCGACGCGGTGGAACCCGCGTGCGAAATAGATCAGGCCATCGAGTGCGTTGCTGGCGCGCGCCGCTTTCACTTCACAGAAGAAGACCGTATGCGTGCCGACTTCCGTGATCGACGACACCTCGCAATCGAGCACGCTGACGGCGCCGCGCAGCGCTGGCGCACCGGTTTCCATCGCGTCCCAATCGCCGCTGGCGAAGCGCGTCTCGATGGAGAGATCTTTCGTCGCGAACTGCATGGCAATGTCGCGTTGATCGGCCGACAGCACGTTCACGCACAGGCGCGCGTTCTCGCGCATGACGGCGTTGTTGCGGCTCGCCCGATTGATGCACACGAGCAGCGTGGGCGGATCGTCGGTGACGGCGCACACGGCAGACGCCGTGCAGCCAGCGAGCCCGCCGGGGCCGTCGGTCGTAATGACGTTGACGGCAGCGCCCAGCCCTGCCATCGCTTCGCGGAAGATCGATTTATCCACCGTGCTCTTGTCCATATCGTTCACCTCGTTCCAAACGTGACGGTTGCGATTCACGGCAGGCTTACTTCGCGCCCGAGCGGTACTGCGCGGCGCTGTGCGTGGCCGGCAGACGGTCGTGGCCGAAGAGCTTCTTGCGATACGTACCTTCACCATAGGACGTTTTGTACGCGCCACGCTCCTGCAACAGCGGCACCACGAGATCGATCACGTCTTCGAAGCACTCGGGCACGACGGTGCGCGACAGGTTGAAACCATCGATGCCGGTGGCTTCGCTCCACGACATCATTTGATCGGCAATGGTCTGTGCCGAACCGACCCACGGCGTCTGGCGGCTGCCCAGCACCATCTGCTCGAGCAGCTTGCGGCGCGTCCACTGCGGACCGGCGGCACGCGTCATCGCGGTCACGTTCGACACGATGGCCTGGCTCTTGCCGGTGTCGATCGGCTCATCGATGTCGTACTTGGCGAAGTCGATGCCGAGCGACGCTGCCGCGTGGGCAAGCGCGCCTTCGGAGCTCACGTAGCGGCGGTACTCCTCGAACTTCTCCTTCGCCTCGGCGTCGGTGCGGCCCACGATGGGCGTGGCGCCCATGAAGACCTTGACGTCGCTGGCTTGACGGCCATGCGCCACGGCTTGCGCGCGGATCGTGTCGACGATTTCCTTCACGCCGTCCATCTTCTGACCGTTCACGAAGACGCACTCGGCATGCGTGGCGGCGAACTGGCAGCCGCGCGGGGACGACCCCGCCTGATAGAGCACCGGCGTGCGTTGCGGCGACGGCGCGCTCAGGTGCATCGCGTCGACCTTGTATTGCTTGCCATGGTGATGAATGACGCGCACCTTCGACGGATCGGCATACACACCACCCGCACGGTCGGCCACCACGGCGTCGTCGTCCCAGCTACCTTCCCAGAGTTTGTAGACCAGCGACATGTACTCGTCGGCGAGGTCGTAACGGTCGTCGTGCGCGATCTGGCCTTCGATGCCGATGGCACGCGCCGCGCTGTCGAGGTAGCCCGTGACGATGTTCCAACCGATGCGCCCGCCGGTCAGGTGATCGAGCGTCGACATGCGGCGAGCGAACAGGAACGGCTGCTCGTACGTGAGGTTCGCCGTGACGCCAAAGCCGAGGTGCTGCGTCGCGGCGGCCATCGCGGGAATGAGCATCAGCGGATCGTTGACCGGCACTTGCACGGCGTTGCGCAACGCGGCGTCGGCGTTACCGCCATAGACGTCGTACACACCCACGACGTCCGCGAAGAACATGCCGTCGAAGAGCCCCTTCTCGAGCTTCTTCGCGTAATCGGCCCAGTACTGAAGCTCGCCGTAGCGCGTGGATTGATCGCGCGGATGCGTCCAGAGACCTTGCTGAATATGACCCACGCAGTTCATCTCGAAAGCGTTCAGCCGAATTTCACGGGGCATGTTGACTCCTTGTCTGCAACAAATGGGAAAGCGGAATCGACTACTGTCGAATCGTCGTTGCCGTTTACTATAGTAGACGTTTGACTACGATCAAAAATGTTTCAGATTGGGGTTAACGCGCAAACGTGCGGTTCAGGAGGAGAAAGACCGTTGCGTTGTGGCGGGTCTGCGCGAGAGGCCGCTTGTATAATTTCGCAACTCGAAACCTTTGGAATCACAGCATGGCGCCCCCGATGGTCGATCCGACACCGGCGATTTCGCATCGCATCCGAATCGAACGCGAGTCTCGCGGCTGGTCGCTGGGCGACCTTGCCGAGCGCTCCGGCGTGTCGAAGGCGATGATCAGCAAGATCGAGCGAGGCGCCGCCTCGCCGACGGCCGCGTTGCTGGGCCGTCTGTCAGGCGCATTCGGCCTGCAACTGTCCATGCTGCTCTCGCTCGCTGAACAATCGGGAGAACGGTTGAGCCGCGCCGACGAGCAACTCGTCTGGCAAGACCCGGAGACGGGTTACCTGCGCCGTGCGGTGTCGCCGCGCAACGGCGGCATGCTGGAACTGCTGGAAGTCACGCTGCCGCCGGGCGTCAACGTGTCGTATCCGTCGTCGGCATTCACGTTCCAGCATCAGCAAATTTGGGTGCAGAAAGGCACGCTGATGTTCGACGAGGGCGAGCTGACTTATGAACTGAAGGAAGGCGACTGCCTTCAGCTTGGACCACCCGCGCCCTGCACCTTCCGTAATCCGGGCAAGCAGCCTTGCGTTTATGTGGTCGCGCTGGTGCGGCGATAGATTGGCAGCGCACGGGCTTCAAGCTCGTCGCAGAGGGAGATTTCATGCGCACCATCGGCCTTATCGGCGGCATGAGCTGGCAATCCAGCGCCGAGTATTACCGCATCGTCAATGAAGCCGTTCAGGCCCAGCTCGGGCCATTGCGCTCAGCCGAGATGCTGATGTTCAGTGTCGACTTCGGGCCTATCGAGCGTGCCCAGCACGAGGGGCGTTGGGACGATGCTGGCGTGCTGCTACAACAAGCCGCGAAACGCCTTGAAGCGGGCGGTGCCGAGTGTGTCGTGCTTTGCACGAACACGATGCACAAGCTCGCGAACTTCATCGAGGACGCGGTTTCCATCCCGTTGTTGCATGTCGCCGATCCAGTCGGCGAAGCTGCCAAAGCACGCGGCATCACATGCGTGGGGTTGCTCGGCACAGCCTTCACGATGGAGCAGGACTTCATCAAGTCGCGACTGCGCGAGAAGTTCGGTCTCGACGTGCTCGTGCCGGAGGCCGCCGATCGTGAAGTGGTGCATCGCGTGATCTATGACGAGCTTTGTGTCGGCATCGTCAAAGACGCGTCGCGTGCGGCGTATCAGGGCGTGATGGCGCGACTTGCTTCGCGCGGTGCGCAAGCCATCGTCCTCGGCTGTACCGAAATCTCGCTGCTGGTGAAGCCCGAAGACAACGACTTGCTACTGCTCGATACCACCGCCTTACACGCTGCTGCTGCCGTGGACTTTGCGCTGCGAGCGTAGCCACAGAAACTGCACGATAGCCCCGACGACGAAAACGCCAAGCCATGCCGTGAGCGCGCCTCGCACCAGCGGCGATTGCGGGCCGCTGGCGAGCGGATGACTGGCCGGCAAGCGTGTCAGTGTCTCGTTGATGCCCGGCACCATCAGCAGGAAGAAGCTGAACGCGAAGGCGAATTGGGACAGGTAGGGCCGCGCGCGTCCTAGCAAGCCGATTTTCGGGATCACTAATCCGCCCAGCGTCGCGAGCAACGCCAATATGCCCAGTGCATGGCCCGCGTTGAAACCGCCGGTGCTCGACAGACCAAACGACGTCAACACCGAGATCAACATCCCGGCCAGATAAAGCTTGCCCGACGCGCTAGTGCTTTCGATCTTCCGATACCGAACGAAGCTGACGAGCCCCGCCGCGAATGTCATGAGACTGATGGCGGTATGACCCGCGCCCAAGGTAGAGATGGGATGAGGCATGGCAAGTAACTCCGTCTGAACGACTATCATCTAAAATTCAACCAACTAGTTGGATGGTTGAACGATTCAAAAAACGGGCGCCGTAGCACCCTGCCTTCAATGCTCGACCGGGCGATATTCAGTCCGTCGCGCTCAAGCGACGAATGGCCGCTTGCGAAATTGTCTGAAACGACTCCGCGTTGCCCAACGCGCGCGCCGTCAACATGGCGCCGTGCACCGTGGACATGAACGTTTGCGCTTCCACGCGTGCGCTATCGCGTAATTTGAACTGTCCTTTTGCCACGCCAGCGGCAAGTACCGTCGCGATCCACGCGGTCAAATCGTCGAAGTAGTTGCGAACTTCGTCCGCAATCTCCTTCGGGATCATCGGCAGTTCAGCGGCAAGCATGGCGCAAATGCACATCGGCATCGAGCCATCGCGAATGCATTGCGCCCAGTAATCGGTGTAAGCGCTCAATCGTGCCGCCGGATCTTCGACGTGCTGATCGAGCGCCGCCAACCCCTCACTGGCCTGCTCTCGGTGGCGTTTCACGACCGTGAGCACCAGTTCAGCCTTGCTCGGGAAATGATGATGAATACTGGCCTTACCGATGTTCACGCGCTCGGACAAATCGGCATAGCTGAACCCGTGATATCCCCCTGCCGCCAGCAACTGCTTGGTGTGGTCGGCGATTTCGGTGGCACGGGGCGACAGCGCTACGGTCATGGTCCTTGACTCGATTGGGTCGACAGGCGCTGGGGGCATAACCCCCGAGCTCACCATCGACGCGATGGAATACGTTCAATGGCAGCCAATCTACTAGTTGGTTGGTTAAATGTCAAATCACTGTGGGTAATGTGATCTGCCGCCAACCGTACGGTTGGGAAGTCAAGCGACCGGCGCGACGGCAGTCTCGGCGCGCAACCGCTCGACCAACGTGGCCAGCACGGACTTGTCGAGTGCTTGTACGGCATAACAAATGCCAACGCGGCGCGACATCTCGAATCCGTCGATGGGCGAAACGTCGACATTCGCACGTGCCCGAGCCAGAGATTCGGGGGCCACGCACACGCCCAATCCGGCGGACACCAGATCCAGCGCGAGTGCTAGCGTCTGTGCGCTGGCGACAGGCGCCCCCGCCGCCGCACCGTAGTACGGCAGGAGACGTTGGTGCGTCGGATGCTGAGGGCAAACGATCCATGGCAGCCCCTGCGCTACCGCCCCGCCCGGGGTGGCCAGCACGAACGGCTCGACGAATAGCGGCAGAAACAGCTCGTCTTCGCAACGCCCGTCTTCCGTCGACAATCGCGCATCGCCCTGGCACCCGTCGAGCAGATTGACGAACAACGCGGGCACCGCCTGACGCGCCAGACGTACGAATGCAGCAACGTCTTGCGCTGCAATATCTGCCTCGACACCAATATCGACGGCCAACACATTTCCGCCCTGACGGAATTGACGCGTCATAGCGTCGGTCTGAGACAGAATCCGGCGGGCTTGCGGATACAGAATGCGGGCGGCTTCCGTGACGGCAACGCCGCGCGCTTCACGCGTAAACAGTAGCGTGCCCAGTAGATCTTCAAGGCTCTTGATAGTGCCGGACAGTGCAGGCTGACTCAGGTGAAGACGACGCGCCGCCCCCGTGATGTTGCGCTCTTCGAAAACGGCGATAAACGCGTTCAGTTGACGACCATCCATAAGTTTCTCCGATGCCTGCGAAAAGAATAAACCATTTTTCGCCGCTGACATTTGTGCCTAGAATTTTACTCAACGCTTATTGATAAGCCGCACCAATATCTGGAGGTATCTCATGACCGCATCGCAAAAACCCCTCGTGATCATCACCGGCGCCAGTTCGGGCATCGGGATGACGACAGCCCGCCTGTTCTCGTCTCACGGCCATCCGCTGCTGTTGCTTGCGCGCCGACTGGACAAGATGCAAGCGCTCGATCTGCCGAACACGATGACGCGATCGGTGGACGTCACTGACCGGGACGCGTTAGTTGCCGCCGTACGCGAAGCGGAACAACAGTTCGGTCCCGCTGATGCCATCGTCAACAATGCAGGCCTCATGTTGCTCGGCGACATCACGCTGCAAGATCCAAACGAATGGGATCGCATGGTCGACGTCAACATCAAGGGCCTGCTCAACGGCGTGCATGCCGTGGCCGCCGGTATGGTTGCGCGCAAGCGCGGCACCATCGTCAACATCAGTTCGGTCGCCGGGCGCAAGACGTTTCCGAACCACGTCGCTTATGTCGGCACCAAATTCGCGGTGCATGGGTTGTCGGAGAATTTGCGCGAAGAACTCTCGGCACACAACGTGCGCGTCGTGACGATTGCGCCGGGCGCGGTCGACACCGATCTGCTTAGCCACACCACCGACGAGACCATCAAGACGGGCTACGAAGCCTGGAAGACAGAGATGGGCGGCAAGGTGCTTGCCGCAGAAGATGTGGCCAATGCCATCTATTACGCCTACGCCCAACCGGCAGGTGTGTGTATTCGCGAAATCGTGTTGGCGGCAACCCGTCAGCAGGCATAGGGCGCCCTCACATCTCATCGACGGCAGTCGCCACTGTAGGCTGCCCGTCGCTTTGCTCCAGCGAGAATCGATTGCGCGTGTCGACGTAGAAGCTTGCCCCGAAGCGCCCGACCGGGAAGTAATTCTGCAAGCGCACGCGCCAGTGCTGCGTGTCGATTAACTCGTCACGAGCATGCATGCGTTCGACACGGCCGATGAAGATGTGACGGCTCGGCGTCTCCAACGTTTCCCACAACTGGCATTCGAATGCGACCGGGGCTTCGGCAATGCGCGGTGGCGCCACGAGGCTGCTTGCCACCGGGGTGAGCCCCGCATGCGCCAGTTCGCTTTCGGTCGGCGGCAGACTGTCTCCGCACGCGTGCATACGCGCGGTCATCGCCTCGTCGGTCAGATGCACCACATATTCCCGGTCGCGCAGGATATTCGTGGCCGTGTCTTTGAGCGAATCGTCGTCGCGCCGGTTGATCGATAGCATCACAATCGGCGGCTCTTCCCCAAGCATGTTGAACATCGAGAACGGCGCAGCATTGATGGTGCCGCCGTCGTTGATCGTCGTGACGAGTGCAATCGGGCGCGGCACGATCAGGCTGGCCATCAGCTTGTAGCGCTGATACGCCGTGATTTCGCGGAAATCGATTTCCATGCAGGGTCCTCAGGCGCGTTTGCGTGCAGTGCGCTTAACAGGCGCGGCGAGCGGTGCGTCGTCCTCGACGACAGGCACTTCCGGCAAGCCCAGCAACGACGCCAGACTCTTCTGTCCGCGCATACGGGTCGTCTCGATGCGCCGCTCTAGCTCCTCGAGATGCGATTGCATGCGGGCGATGGCCCCTGCGGCGTCGCGTGCCTCGATGCATGCGACGATGGCCGCATGCTCGTCGTGTTCACACGGCGCATAACCCGGCGGCTCATACAACCCGACGATGAGCGAACACCGCGAGATCAGCTCGGTGAGATAGCGCTGCAACACCGCGTTCCCCGCAAGTGCTGCAACCCGCAGATGGAAGTCGCTCGCCAACCGCGCCCACGACGGCTGATCGAAGCGGTGCATGGCTTCGTGCTCAGCGTCGAGTTGGCGGCGCAGCATCGCGAGGTCGTCTTCGGTCACACGCGCCACGGCGAGTTCGACCAACGAACGCTCCAGCGCGCGCCGTGCTTCAAAGATCTCCCGTGTTTCCTCCGGCGTCGGCTCGGCGATCACTGCGCCTTTGTTCGGCCGGAGCGTCACGATGCCGTCATGCGCCAGTCGCTCCAGCACGCGCCGTATCACCGCACGTCCCACGTCGAACAATTGACAGAGTTCCGGCTCGGGTAGCTTGGTCCCGGGCGTGAGCCGATGCGCTAGTACGCCATCGACGATGGTGCGATAGATGTGCGTCTCAATACGCGTCTCGGCACTCTGGTCGTCGTCGTTCGCGACGGGCGCGTGCAGCGACAGGAGACGAGATTCGGTTTCGTTGCCGTCCGCGACGGCATGAGCGCTATGGCGGCGCACGCGAGTGGCAGGCTTATCGGCTGGCTTATCGGCTGGCATAGGTGATAAAGGCAATAGGGTCGAAGTGTCGCAGTCGGGGCAATGCAGCTTGAACGTCATGATGCGCTCACCCCATGACAGCGCCGGGCTCGGCAACGCTGAGCGCCGCCACGTGCGCGGCAATATCGCCCGGCGTCGCGAGCCAGATTTCGCCGCGCTGCGCTGCTTGCGCGATCGGCGTGAGCACACGTCGCAGATGCCGCAAGCGGTATGGTTGCCCGACAAGATACGGATGCAAAGCAATCCCCATCACGAGCGGCTGCCCTCGCGTGGGATGTTCGGCCTGCGCGTACATCTCGTCGAAGTTGTCGGCAATCATGTCGGCGAAGGCGGCGCCATCCATCTGGCGCCCGACGATCATCGGAATATCGTTCACTTCCTGCGGATAAGGCACCGACCATAGCGTGCCGTGCGCGGTCCGCATGCGCACCGGACGGTCGTCGTGACACCAGTTCAAGGTGTAGCGGTAGCCGGTACGCATGAGCAGGTCGGGCGTGTGATGCGTCTCCGAAATCCACGGCGAGAGCCACCCCGTCGGCGCGTAGCCGGTCGCCTCGGTCAGGCGTGAACGGCAATGCGTGAGCAGATCGCGCTCATGCTCGGGCGCGAAGTCGCTTTGCCGGTGCGCATTGGTATGGCCATGGCCGATCAATTCATCGCCCCGCGCCACACACGCTTGCACCAGCTCGGGACAGTGGTCGAGCAGCGAAGTGTTGAGCACCACACCGGCCCGCATCGCCAGATCGTCGAACAAATCGAGACAGCGCCACGCACCGACCCGGTTGCCGTATTCGCGCCAGCTGTAGTTGAGCACATCCGGCTGTGGCGAGACGGGGCCGAGGTTCGCACCTAGCCCTTCCCCGAAAGCAAAGTGCTCCAAATTAAAACCAAGATAGACCGCAAGACGCGCGCCGTTGGGCCAGCGATACGTGTCGCGTGCCGTGATCGGCAAATAGTCGAAGCGCTCATGCGAGCGAAGCGGGCCGAAGCGTGCGTCGCCTGCCGCGAGCCCGTCGGGTTGCGAAGGTAGAGAAAGAGGCTGAGCAGAAGTCATCGTGTGTCGTCTTGAAACATTCGCGCACCGCCGCAGTGCGGGCGCGTTCCGAGTTGGCGCAAAGCGCATCGTCAACGAACGTCCTAAGCAATCGTTCGCAATTTCAATGCCAGATCGTCAACACGTTGCACGCCATATCGTTGCGCACCGTGCCATCGAAATGTCGACGGGTTGGCATGCCTCTTGCGTACGGCGAAGACATTGCGAGCCGTGCCCGATGCCGGGGCGCTCGCCCTTCCCGTTTCGCTTCTGATGCTTCCTCTCGGAGATTGCTCATGTCTGCTTCGTCTGCCTCAGCACGTCACAACGCCGTCAGCACCTGCCTGTCGACGCCCTCCCGCCGTCGTTGGCTTCGTGCCAGCGCGCTCGCCTTGGCCGCGGCCGGTATGTCGTTCGCCAGCGTGGCGAGCTTCGCTGCGGACACGGTCAAGATCGGCCTCGTCACCGCACTCTCGGGACAATCGGCACGTGCCGGTGAAGCACTCACGCGCGGTATGACCATCGCCATCGACGAGATCAACGCGAGCGGCGGCGTACTCGGCGGACGCAAGCTCGAACTGGTACGGCGCGACGACGAAGGCAACCCGGCCAAGGGCGTGCTCGCCGCGCGCGAGTTGATCTACAAGGACAAGGTGGCCGTGCTGTTCGGCGGTCTGGATACGCCGGTCTCGATGGCCATCGTCCCCATCGCCAATCAGGAGAAGGTGCCGTTCATGGGACCGTGGGCGGCTGGCACGCCGATCACGCACAACGGCGCCAATCCGAACTTCGTGTTCCGGGTGTCGGCGGTCGATGAAATCGTCGACGGCGCGATGGTGAACTATGCGCAGCAAACCTTCGGGGCAAAAAAACTCGGCCTGATTCTCGTGAACAACCCATGGGGCGAGTCGAACGAGAAAGGCATCGTCGCGGCACTTGCATCGAAAGGCATGAAGCCCGCTGCGGTCGAGAAGTTCGAAGCGAACGACGTCGACGTCACACCGCAACTCGGCCGCCTGAAGGCGGCTGGCGCCGACACGTTGCTGATGGTCGGCAACGTCGGGCCGTCGGCACAAGTCGTGAAGTCGCTCGACCGCATGGGTTGGAAAGTGCCCATCGTTTCGCACTGGGGTCCGGCAGGCGGGCGCTTCACGGAACTGGCTGGCCCGAACGCCAAGACCGTGCATTTCGTGCAGACGTATAGCTTCTTCGGCGCAACGTCGCCGGTCAGCACGCGCGTCGTCGCGGCGCTCAAGGCGAAGTATCCGGATATCAAAGGACCGGACGACATTACCCCGGCCGTGGGCGTCGCCAATGCCTACGACGCCATGCGTCTTACCGCGCTGGCCATCGACCGCGCAGGGTCGACCAACGGCGATGCGATCCGCACCGGCTTCTACAAGATCGATCGCTACGAAGGTCTCATCAAGACGTACGTGAAGCCGTTCAGCGAAGCGCAACACGACGCCCTCTCGGCACAGGACTACGTGTGGGCGCAGTTCATCGACAACCGCATCGTGCCGGTGGCACCCGCCGGCGCGAAGGTCGCAGCGAAGTAATTCGCACGCCCTGCCGCACCACACGATCTCACGACATTGGCAATGCACGGGCGCCGCAAGGCGGCGTCCCGGAGGACCTCTCATGCAATGGATCTCGGCGCTCGTCGCCGGCCTGGGGCTCGGCAGTATGTACGGCCTCATGGCGCTCGGCTTTCATCTGACTTTCGCCGTGAGCGCGACGGTCAACTTCGCGCAGGGCAGCTCGATGATGCTGGGCGCCGTGCTGGCGTATACGTTCGCGCAGACACTCGGCTGGCCGATGCCGCTGGCCATCGTCGCCGCGCTCGCGCTGTGCGCTGTCTACGGGCTGGTCGTCGAGCGGCTCGCCGTGCAGCCGTTCGTGCGGCGCAAGTCGAGCGCGTGGCTGATGGCAACGGTGGCACTAGGCATCGTGCTCGACAACCTCGTCATGCTGACGTTCGGCACGGAGCCGCGCAGCCTGCCCTCGCCGCTCGCACAAAGCTCGCTGCAAATCGGTGACGCGGGACTCGGTGTCTATCCGTTGCAACTGCTGATTCCAGTCGTGGGCCTCGCGCTGGCCGCGTTGCTGCATTACGTCTTGCGCCGCTCGCGCTGGGGTGTGGCCATGCTGGCCGTCGTGCAGAACCGCGACGCCGCTCGGCTCATGGGCATTCCCATCCAACGCACCATCGCGGGCGCGTTTGCGATCTCAACGTTGCTCGCCGGTATCGCCGGGGTGCTGATCGCCCCGCTGTTCAATGTGCAGGCGGATATGGGCACTGTGTTCGGTCTCAAGGCGTTCGCGGTCGCAATTCTCGGTGGTTTGTCGAGTGCGTGGGGCGTGATGATCGCGGGCCTGCTGTTCGGCATCACCGAGGCGATGATCACCGCGACACTCGGATCGGGCTACACGCAAATCATCACGTTCGGTCTGGTCATCGTATTGCTCGCGATGCGCCCGGACGGCATGTTCGGCCGCGCGGAGGTGCGCAAGGTATGAGTGATTCTTCTTTGCGGCTGGCGTCACAACCGTCCCAAGCGCAAGCGCTGCATAAGCGCCATGCCTCGCGAGACGGCCTCGCGCTCGCTGCCGCACTCGGCGTCGCGTTGTTGGCCATGGCCGGTGCTGCGTGCGTGGTGAACGGCTATTTCGTCGTGGTGATCGCCGGTGTCGCGTTGCTCGCGATCTGCGGCGTCGGTCTGAATCTTCTGCTGGGACTCACCGGGCAAGTGTCGTTCGGCCACGTCGGTTTCTACGCCATCGGTGCGTATGCGGTAGCGATTCTGACCACGCAAGCGGGCTGGTCGTTCTGGCCCGCATGGTTGGCGGGCGGGGCGATCGCGGCGCTCACCGGCGGTCTGCTGGCGTTGCCAGCGCTGCGCGTGCGAGGTCCGGGGCTGGCGATGGTGACGATTGCCTTCGGGTTTATCGTCGAACACGGTGCCGTTGAATGGCGTGGCCTGACGGGCGGCCAGAACGGGTTGATGGGTGTGATGCCGCCCGGTGTCTTCGGTATTGGCGGCAGCGAGCGTGTTGTCGCCGTCGCGGCGCTGGCCGTGCTGGCCGTCGCGTTGCTGATCTATGCGCGCATCTCTCGCGGCGCATGGGGCGCCGCCATGCGCGCGGTGCGAGACAGCGAGACGGCCGCGGCATCGATCGGCGTTAATCCTCTCGTTGTGAAGGCAGTGGCGTTCGCCTTCTCCGCTTCGCTCGCTGGGTTGGCGGGCGGGTTGTTCGCGCCGTTGCAAGGCATGGTCACGCCGGGGATGTTTTCGTTTCTGCAATCGATTCTGTTCGTCCTCGTCGTGATGATCGGCGGTGCGGGCACCATTGCCGGTCCACTCGTTGGTGCGGTGATCGTTGGGTTGCTGCCGGAATTTCTGGCCAGCCTCGAGAACCTGCGGCTGCTGTGTTTCGGTGTGTTGCTGCTGGTCGTGCTGTGGGGAGCGCCCAACGGCGTGATCGGCGTGCTGGGGCAGTGGTGGCAATCGCGGCGGCGTGTCTTGGCGGGTGATGGCAGCGGCGACACGGCATCGGCACTCACATTGCCGGTGCTTGATCCAGCACAGCGCAAAGGATTATCGGCGCATGGACTGGCGATGACGTTTGGTGGCGTAAAGGCCGTGGCCGACCTGTCCTTCGACCTTCCCCCGGCACGGGTCACGAGTCTGATCGGCCCGAACGGTGCAGGCAAGTCGACGGTTCTCAACATGCTCTCCGGCTTCTATCGGCCGCTCTCGGGTACGCGCTCGCTCGGCACTGACGAGCTTGCAGCCAACGGCGCTTGCGACAGCGCGCGGCATGGCGTTGCGCGCACGTATCAAACGTCGCAACTGTTCGGCGGCATGAGCGTGCTCGATAACGTCACGCTGGCGTTGAGCGCGGGGCGTCTTGGCGGGTTGCTCGGCGTCGCCCGCATGCAAAGCGCGACGCAACGCGATGAAGCGCTGGCATTGCTGCGGGCGTGTGGCTATCACGGTGATGTCGACCTCATGGCCGCCGATCTCGCGCACGTCGACCGCCGTTTGGTGGAAATTGCACGGGCATTGGCCACTCGCCCCGCCGTATTGCTGCTCGACGAACCGGCTGCCGGTTTGTCGACGCAAGACAAAGAGAAGCTCGGCAAGCTGCTGCGGCACATTGCTGATAGTGGCGTGGCCGTGGGGCTCGTCGAGCATGACATGTCGCTGGTGATGGGCGTGTCGGACGGCATCGTCGTGATCGACACCGGGCGCTTTCTCGCGCAAGGCACCCCCACCGCGATTCGGCACGACGAACGTGTGCGACAGGCCTATCTCGGCGCAGCGGCGGCAGATGCGGCGGTGCCGGTCGAACGTGTCGCCGTATCGACGCCAGAAGTGCTCGGTGTCGGCAAGCTGACGGCGGGCTACGGCGCCGCGCCGGTGCTGCATGACGTCTCGATTCAGGTACGCGACGGCGAACTCGTCGCCCTGCTCGGTGCCAACGGGGCTGGCAAATCGACCCTTATGCGTGCGCTCGCTGGGCTGCATCGTCCGGTCAGCGGCGGCATTACGTTCAACGGACGCGACCTGTCGCGCTTGGACGCCGCGAAGGTCGCCGCGCTGGGCGTAGTGCTCGTGCCCGAAGGGCGTCAGGTGTTTCCGGAGTTGTCGGTGCTCGATAACCTCCGGCTCGGCGCGTTCCCGTGCGGACGCTTGCCGCGCGCCACGCTCGACGCGCGCATCGCACAGATGTTTGCGCGATATCCGCGTCTGTACGAGCGGCAACATCAGCGCGCCGGTCTGCTTTCCGGCGGCGAGCAGCAGATGCTCGCCATTGCCCGGGCGTTGATGTCGTCGCCGCGCGTGCTGCTGCTCGACGAGCCATCGCTTGGTCTCGCGCCGAAGGTCATCGCGGAATTGTTCGCGTCGCTCGATACGTTGCGCCGCGAATCGCTGTCGATGTTGCTCGTCGATCAGATGGCGGCGATGGCGCTGTCGATCGCCGACCGGGGTTATGTGCTTGAGGAAGGCCGCGTGACAGTGAGTGGCTCGGCTGGCGAACTTGCCGGAGATGCGCGGCTCGCGGCGGCGTACCTCGGCGGCGCACATGAGGCAGGTCACAAGGCAGGAGCAGCGGCATGACGGCGCGCGATGGGATGGACGGCGGCGCGTGCGTCGCCACCAGCGGACGCGCGGGGCTGGTGACAAGCCCGCATACGATGGCGAGCGCGACGGGCCGTGACGTGTTGCAGCAAGGGGGCAATGCCATTGAGGCGGCCATCGCCATCGCGGCCATGCTTTGCGTGACGATGCCGCATTTCACCGGGCTTGGCGGTGATGGGTTCTGGCTGGTGGCAGACGCTAACGACAAAAACGGCATGGCTGGCGATGCCTCGCCGCTTGCCATCTCCGGCATCGGTCAGGCGGCACGGCATCTGCCGTCGGCGTTGCGTGACGGCGATGCGATTCCCACGCGCGGGCCGGTCTCCGCGTTGACGACGGCCGCTACGGTTGCCGCATGGGAAGCCGCGTATCAGGTGAGTCGCGAGCAATGGGGCGGCACCCTGTCGTGGGCCTCGCTGCTGGCGCCCGCTATTGCGGC
Source organism: Pandoraea pneumonica (assembly GCF_049918595.1). Classification (GTDB taxonomy): domain Bacteria; phylum Pseudomonadota; class Gammaproteobacteria; order Burkholderiales; family Burkholderiaceae; genus Pandoraea; species Pandoraea pneumonica_A. The sequence goes on along the minus strand of NZ_JBNCRZ010000008.1, from coordinate 97,711 downwards.
GGCCGAGGAGGGTTTTGCGGTCAGCCGCTCGCAGGACTTCTGGTACACGTATCGCGCCGGTGAGATGTGTGAGGCGTCGATATGGCGCGGCTTCGCAGAAACGTTTCTGCCTGAAGGCCGTGCGCCGAGTGTGGGCGAGCGGTTCCGGCAACCGGCATTGGCAGCGACGCTGCGGCGGCTGGCCGATGGCGGCCCACGAGAATTCTATGAAGGCGAGCTGGCAGCGCGGATGGCGGAAGGCTTGCAGGCAGCAGGCTCGCCGCTCACACGCGAAGACTTTGCCGATACGCGCGTGCACGTGTCGCCTGCGCTGACGATGCCATACGGCGACGGCGTACTGGCGACGCTGCCACCGCCGACGCAGGGGGTGACGACGTTGCAAATCATGGGGATCCTTGCGCGTCTGGGGTTGAAGGATTGCGCGCATGGCAGCGCAACGTACTACCACCGGTTGGTCGAAGCAGTGAAGCAAGCGTTTATCGATCGTGACCGGTACGTCGCCGATCCGGCGTTTGCAGAAGTGCCTGTGGAAATGCTGTTATCGGATGCGCATTTGCGCGCGGCGGCGGCACGCATCGACGACAACGTCGCGCTCGAATGGCCGCACCGCTTTCGCGAAGGCGACACGGTGTACTTCGCCGCGACGGACGCCGCCGGGCGCGCTGTCAGCGTGTTACAGACGATCTACTTCGATTGGGGCAGCGGCGTGATGGCGGGCGACACTGGGGTGTTGTGGCACAACCGCGGCGCAGCGTTTCGACCCACCGGTAGCGCTCACCCGAACGCATTGATGCCGGGCAAGCGACCGTTCCACACCCTCAATCCGGGCATGTATCTGCAAGGTGGCCGGGCGCGGTTGCTGTATGGGACACAAGGCGCGGATGGTCAGCCCCAGACGCTGAGTGCCTTGCTCACACGATTGATCGACTACGGAATGGCCCCAGATGAGGCGTTGTCGCATCCGCGTTTTCTGCTGGGTCGCACGTTCTCCGACAGCCGGGACAATCTGAAGCTGGAAAGCGATGCAGGGGAAGCGGTGTTCGCGGCGCTCGCTGATCGCGGGCACGCCGTTGCGGCGTTGCCGAAACACAGCGCACTGGCGGGTCAGGCAGGCGTGATCGCTATCGCCGAGGACGGTCTCGCGACCGGCGCGCATGACCCGCGCAGCGATGGTGCGGCGCTGGCGGTGTAGTCGCGTGCGGCGTAATGCCGTCAGCACCTAGCCGCCAGCACCTAGCCGTCAACGTCCGAGCGCGCGCGAACATCGAGCATGTAGCCCTCGCCGCGAATCGTGCGCAGTAACCGGGGCTCTTTAATGTCTTCTCGGAGCTTATGCCGCAGCCGCGATATCTGCACGTCGATGCTGCGGTCGAACGCATCGATCGACTTTCCTCGCGCCGTATCCATTAGGTACTCACGGCTTAGCACGCGCCCCGGCGCGGACAGGAAGGCATTGAGCAGTCGAAATTCAGCGTTGGAAAGCGGAATGACCGTGTTGTCGGGCGCAATGAGATGGCGACCGATCAAACTGAGGCGCCATCCGGCAAACCTGCGCTCGTCCTTCGGTTCCGGAATGGCCTTCGACTGCGCGCGCGTGCGACGAAGAATCGTCTGAATACGTGCCACCAACTCACGCGGCTCGAACGGCTTCACGACGTAATCGTCCGCGCCGAGTTCGAGGCCGACAATTCTGTCGGTCATCTCGCCGCGTGCGGTGAGCATCACGATGGGAATTTCCGACGAGGTGCGCAGCTCCCGGCATAACGTCAGGCCGTCGCTGTCGGGCAGCATCAAGTCGAGCACGACAATGTCGATATCGTTGTGTGCCAGCACATCGTGCATCTCCTCGCCGCTGGCCGCCTGCATACACGTCATGCCAAAGCCAGCAAGACAATCGCAAAGCAGACTACGAATCTGCGCATCGTCGTCGACCACCAGTACGTGCGTTGCCATGTTCGCTCCCCCTCTTTTTATCTTTCGCTACATCGATTCCCAGTCCCCCACTGCGGGATTATCCGCGACAAACGTGCCAGCAATCTTGCGGCATTGTTGCAGTCCTGAAACATTCGGTGCCGGTCCATCCCATCGCCTATGTATCAAACCCGATACAAAGTCGAGATGAAACAGAAATACCTGCGCCGTAACGTGGCTCCACACAAGACCGATGCCGGTAGGAGACACGTAGTCCATGAATTACGCCCAGCCCAAACCGCCCGCCCGGCGACTGCTCGGAATCGGCGTGGCACTGCTGCTGCACGCCCTGATTCTGTATGCCCTGCTTAGCGGGCTCGCGACGCGTGTCGCGACGATCATTCAGGCCCCCATCGAGACACGCATCATCGAGGAGCTCAAACCGCCTCCTCCGCCGCCGCCACCGCCGCCGGTAAAGAAAATCGCTCCGGCGCCACGCCCCGTCGTCCAACCGAAGGCCTACGTGCCGCCGCCCGAAGTGCAGGTGCCCGCTACGCCGCAACCCAATGCGATCGCCGCGCAATCCGACAAGCCTGTCGCCACCGCACCGGTTGCGCCACCGGCCCCTGCCGAGAGCAAGCCCGTGGCTGGCAACGTCGGCGTCGTTTGCCCGAACTCTGCGCAAGTTCGCGCCGGTATCCGGTACCCGCGTGAAGCGCTGCGCGACAACATCACCGGCAACGTCCTCATCGAATTCGTGGTCGGCACCGACGGGCAAGTCAAACAACTTCGCGTTGCCCGTTCGGCCGCCCCGGTGCTAGACCGCGCGGCGGAGAGCGCCGTCCGACAGTTTCAGTGCGTCGCACAAGGCCAGGAAGTGCGCGTGCAAGTGCCGTTCGACTTTCAACTCAATTAAGGCGGTCTTCAACCGCCCCGCCCCCTCTGAACTCACGTCAAGGAGACGACTATGTTTCAGTTCCAGTATCGTGCCGCACCGCGTAAGCGCCGCCCTTCGGGCACCTTGGCCGTCATGGCCGTCATGTCGACACTTGCGGCGCTCACCTCGCCCGCCGCGCATGCCGCATCGACCGTGACCAACCCTTATGGACTGCAAGCGCTATGGGAAGGCGGCGACATGATCGCTCGCGGAACCCTGCTCATTCTCGTGGTGATGTCGATGGGGAGTTGGTACATCATCGTCGCGAAACTGCTCGAACAAGCCAAGGTCTTGCGTCGCGCCCGTGCCGCCGAGAAGAACTTCTGGAACGCCGCATCGTTGTCCGAAGGCATCCGGTCGCTCGATGCGGGTAGCCCGTTTCGATATATCGCCGAAACCGCGCTGTCGGCACGCGACCATCACAACGGTGCGCTGCTCGATCAGGTCGACTTGAATACCTGGATCGCCAGCGCCATCGAGCGTGCCATGACCGGCGTGTCGAACCGGCTCCAGGACGGCCTGTCGTTCTTGGGCACCGTCGGCTCGACGGCCCCGTTCGTCGGACTCTTCGGCACCGTTTGGGGCATCTATCACGCGCTCACCGCCATCGGCATTGCCGGGCAAGCGTCCATCGACAAGGTCGCGGGGCCTGTGGGCGAAGCGCTCATCATGACGGCCATCGGCCTGGCGGTCGCCGTTCCCGCAGTGCTCGGCTACAACTGGCTCGTGCGCCGCAACAAAGCCGTCATGGAGCGCGTGCGCGACTTCGGCTGCGAAATGCACAACGTGTTGCTCACCGGCAAGACGACGGCCTCGGCCATCGTCGCGACCCGGTCGTCGCAAGTCGCACGCGTGGGGTGATGCCATGGCGATGTCCCTATCTGGCGGGAGCGGTGGCGCAGAGCACGACGAGGTCATGGCGACCATCAACACGACGCCGCTGGTGGACGTCATGCTGGTGCTGCTCATCATCTTCCTCATCACCATTCCCGTGGTCTCGCACACCGTGCCCGTCACCCTTCCGAAGGAAGCGGTGCAACCCTTGCAGACCACGCCTCAGAACGTTGTCCTCGCCGTCACACGCGACGGCGAGGTGTACTGGGACGAGCGGCACATTCCCGACGCCGCGACGTTGGTGGAAAAACTCAAGACGGTCGCCGTGTTGACACCCCAGCCCGAAGTCCATATTCGCGGCGATCTCGATGCTCGCTACGCCGCGATCGGACGGGTTGTCCTCGCATGCCAGCGCGCGGGCATCGCCAAGGTCGACTTCATTACCGAAGCGCCGCCGCGCCAATAGCGCAACGCTCACCTCTCAGGAGACTGCCATGGCAATGACCATGCCCTCGGGCGCTGGCGAGAACAGCGACATCATGGTGGAGATCAATACGACGCCACTCATCGACGTCATGCTGGTGCTGCTGATCATGCTGATTCTCACCATTCCGATTCAGACGCATGCCGTGAAGCTCGACATGCCCGCGCCTTCCAATGCCGCACCCGCGACGCCTCCGCTCGTCGTGCAAATCGATGTCGACGCGAGCGGCGGCGTGGCATGGAACGGTTTGCCGCTTAGCGACCGTGCGCAATTGGAGACCCGCCTCACCGAAGCCGCGACGTCCACACCGCCGACCGAACTCCACCTGCGCGCCGACGCGACAGCGCCCTACCGGTCGGTCGCAACGGTCATGGCGTCGGCGCAGCGGCTTGGCGTGACGCGCATCGGACTCGTGGGTAACGAGCGCTTCGCGCAATGACATCTCGTCTCTGCGCCCGTGCCCTTGCACGCTGACGCACTCAATACTGGACTTCACATGTTCGATTCGAATACCGAAACGCCACGGTATGCCGCCGCCTCACGACGCGAGCAATATGCGGGCGCTGGGGCGTGGCTCGGGCTGCTCGCCCTGGTCGTCGTGACCTTCTTTGCCAATGTCGATCGCCAGATGCTGGTGCTATTGGCCGAACTCATCCGCGCAGAATTCGGCCTTGCCGACATTCAGGTCGGGCTTTTGCAAGGCGCAGGCATTGCGCTCTTTGCAGGCGCTGCGGCCATTCCTATCGGATGGCTCGCCGACCGCGTGGATCGCCGTGCCGTGCTGGCGCTGTGCATCCTTCTCTGGAGCGCTGCGACGGCCGCGTGCGGTTTGGCGACCGGGTTCTGGACACTCTTCATCGCATCGATCGGTCTGGGCATCGGCGAAGCCGGCCTCATGCCGATCATCTACGGTTTGCTCCCCGACCTATTCCCGGCGCGCCAACGCATTCTCGCCAACTCGGTCTTCGCATTGGTCAACTTGTTGAGCGCGGGTGCAGGCATGGCGCTCGGCGGGCTGCTCATCCAAGGCATCGACACCCTGCACGGCGTGTTGCCGTTCGGTCTGGGCAACGCCTCCACGTGGCGGATGGCCTTTTTCGCCGTCGCCATACCCGCGCCGCTGCTGGTGTTGATTGTCGCGATGATCCGTCCGCGCTATGCCCACGCAGATGCGCAGCGCGCGACCGGGAACGTGTCGGCTCCCGGGCTCGCCGCGGGGGAGTATTTCCGCCGGGAGATGCCGATGATGATTCGCTTCTTCGGGGCCATCGCGCTGATCAACATGGCCTTTGCTGGCGTGACTACATGGATGCCGGTCGTGGCCGTGCGCTTCTTCGGCGCAACACCGGCAACGGCGGGTGCCGGACTCGGCAGCGCCGCCATGGTCGGCAGCGTCATCGGCTGCGCGCTCGGCTGGCTAGTCGCTCGCCGCCTGAGCGCTCGGCTCGGCGTGCTCGCCCCGCTACGCGTTTGCGAATGGGGGGCCTTGGGTGCGTGCGTCGTCAGCCTCGCCTATTTGGTCGCGCCATCCGTGTCGTACGTCTACGTCTTGTTCGGCGCGCAGTTCATGTGCGTCGTGGCGGGCATGATCATGTTTCCGGGACTGATGCAGAGCATTTGCCCGCCTTATCTGCGCTCGAGAGTGGCGGCGATCGGGGTACTGACGACGGTGTTGATGCAGTCCGGCAGTCCCGTCGCCATCGGCCTGATGTCGGATCACCTGCACGGCACCGCCTCGGGGCTTATCTGGGCCATCGTGGCCGTGGCCGTGTCGGGATTCATCGCGGCCTGTCTCCTCATGCGCAGTGCGGCCAATGCCGTACGCGCGGCCATCGAACGCTACGCCTGAGCGCCTATGACGATCCCCTGCACGCTTTCCGTTCGCATCGAACACTGGCCGCTGGCCACCCCTTTTCACATCTCGGGTCATACCGTCGACGCCGCCCGCGTCCTGGTCGTTGCGTTGCGATCCGGTCAGCACCGCGGTCGCGGCGAGGCCGCGGGCGTCTACTACCGGGGAGAAACGCCCGAGAGCATGGCCGAGCAAATCGCCGCCGTACGCCCCCAAATCGAGCGCGGCATATCGCGTGAGACGCTCATCGGGTTGCTGCCCGCCGGGGGCGCGAGAAATGCCGTGGATGCGGCGATGTGGTCACTCGCCGCTCAGCGTTGTGGCATGACGGTCGCGCGCTTGGCCGGACGCGCGCGCCTGCGCCCGCTGCGCACAACGTTCACCGTCGGTGTGGACACAGCACAAGCCATGGCCGAGGCGGCGAGAGGGTACGAAGGCGCCGTGGCGTTGAAGATCAAACTTGACGGGAGCGCGGCCGATGCCGATCGACTTCTCGCCATTCGCGCTGCATGCCCCAGCGTCGCACTGTCGGTCGACGCCAATCAGGGTTGGACGCAAGACCACATGTGCCAGATGCTGCCAGTCATGCAGCACGTGAGTGTCGACCTGCTCGAACAACCCCTGCCGGTGGGTGAGGACGAATGTCTTGAATCGATGCGATATCCGATTCGCCTAGCCGCAGACGAATCGTTTCAAGATCTGGACGATCTCGCATCGGTCGCCCGCCGGTACGACGTTGTGAACGTGAAGCTCGATAAATGCGGTGGCCTCACGCGCGCGCTTTCGCTCGTCAGCGCGATTCGGGAGCACGGACGCTCTGTCATGGTCGGCTGCATGCCCTGCACGTCGCTTGGCGTCGCACCGGCCTACATTCTGGGACAACTGTGCGACCGCATCGACCTCGACGGGCCCTGCTTTCTGGCAGAGGACCGCACACCCTCGTTTCAATATCGGGATGGGTATCTGTTCGGCCCGGAGAGTCCTTGGGGGCGCGATGACGCCTTACAGCATGAGGCGCATTGATTCCGGAGGAAATGCCGTGTCGGCACAGGCGCGATTCGATGGCAACGCGCTGATGGCGCTGTTTGAGCCATTCAACCGAGGCGACGCACCGGGCGTCGTTGCCGGGGTGGCGATGGACGGTGAGGTCGCGTTGCGCCAAGCCTTTGGTATGTCGGACGTTGGTCTGGGACTGGCTTTGCACGCGCAAACGCGGCTGCGCATCGGCTCGACAAGCAAGCACATGGCCTGCCTCGCCGCGCTGCTGCTTCAGGATGCGAAAGCGCTGGATATCGATGTGCCGGTCCGGCGTTATCTACCTGAGCTGACGGGAATCGCAGGCGAGGCGACGATACGCTCGCTCATGTTTCACACCAGCGGGCAGCGTTGCGCGCTCGACATCTCGTTGCTTACCAATGGACTGGTGGTACCGCCACCGGGCTATCTGCTCGACATTCAGCGCCGACAAACCAGCGTCAATTTTCCCGCTGGCGAACGGATGATGTATTGCAACGGCGGATATCACTTGATGTCGCTGGCGATCGAGCGTGTCAGTAGGCAATCGTTCGCGGCATTCCTCTCGTCCCAAATCTTCGAACCGTTAGGCATGACCGATACGCTCTGTCTGCCCGACGATTATCGGATTCGTAGCCAGATGGCCGCTTGCCATGTCGATCACGGCGATGGCGCTTACGGCCGGGGGATATTCCCCTCGCGCGAGATTCTCGGGGAAGGCAGCGTCGTCTCGTGCGTGGACGACATGTTGAGATGGTGTGCCCATCTGCGCGGCGAAAAACGTGTAGGAAGCCCTGCCACATGGGAACTGATGTTCTCGTCGCCCGTGTTCTCCAGCGGCCTTCGCAGCGATTACATGATGGGGTTGAAACGCACGCAATATCGCGGGTGCGAGCTGATACACCATGCCGGAGGTGTCGTCGGTGGATCGTGTCAGATGCTATGCGTCCCCGAGTACGGCGTCGATATCGTGTTGCTTAGCAACGGGGCAATCTCGGCACCGACGGCGTTGTCGCTTCGCATGCTGGATACTCTGCTGGCTGACGAACTGAAGGAATGCGCCGCCCCCAAACCCGCCAGAATGCCCCCCTGGCGCGAGCGCGCTGGAACCTACCGCGAGGCAAACAGCGACATCGTCTACGCCATCGCCGAGTGCGGCGAGACCATGACGCTCAGCGGTCCGCTTGAACCGAGCAACCCATCGCTCTACGCGGTCGACTCCCCGGCAACCGGCACGTGCGAGTTCGCCTTGGAATCGAGTGGCGACGGCACCTTCGCGCTCCAGTGGGAGGCCGCCATCACGTCGGACAATGCAGCGCAATTGCACATCTCTCACTGCGGTCATGCGAGGACTTATCACCGCGTCGAGATACCGTCGTCGGTGAGTCTCGATGTCATCGATTCACTACGTGGCGACTATGCCAGCGAAGAGGCCGACGCTCGCGCTACGCTGTGCCCTGCGGCGCCGGGGAACGACGCGCCTGGCGACGCTGTTGCGATCATGTCGCTAGTGATCGTGGGGCGTGCGGGTGAATGCCGCTACGACGTGTTTCCGCTCGACACCGATCTGTTTCGCTTCTCGCCCCGAGGGCCAAACGCCCTCACAACAGGCACGATTTCCATCGTCAGGCACCCCAGCACGGGAAGTGTCGAGGGATTTGCCGTCAACACGCCTCGGACGCGGCATCTGCGATTCGCCAGGGCTTTCTCGTAAGCTCTCTCGCACGCTTTCTTGCGGCGGTGGGCACTCACGTGATGAGTTCCCACCGCAGCGCCACATCACTCGATTCGAGCGAACGCTAGCCCCCGCGTGCGGGATGTGGAAAGCGAAAAGCGCGTGGCCTTGTTCTCGCTGCGTTCCACCCGCACCGTGCCCGTCGCCAGTGCCGAGGCGTCGGCAGGCGCGAAGGTCCAGACATCGCGGGTCAAGGCACTCAGGCGATAGCGCGCACTTCCCGTAGCCCCACGAATGGCGAGCGTCAGCCCCTCATCCTCGATCGACACGACGGCGTGTGCGTCGGCATCGTGACTGAAGTATCGACCGCATATTTCGTCCATTTTTAACGCCTCGGTCGGCAGCACGATGTCGTGTCGACGCAAGGTGACGGCATGCCCGCTCTCGAAGACATCGATCGCCGAAACGTCGCCCGCCGGTGTGCGTGCATGCGGCACGACGCGTGTCTGCGCACCCGCGCCGTCGTCGATCCGATAGCCAAATTCGTCGGCGATGAGCGGCTCCGGATGGTGCGATTGATTGTGAGTCGTTGCGTACCACGCACCGTCACGCTCCGCGATTTCCACCCACTGAAGCGGTTCGACGGAAAGATATTTCCCACGCAGGCCGGGGTTGTCCGACGTCTCAGCCGGAGCTTGCCGCGGCGCGCCGAGGACTTCGTCGCCCAGGACGATGTCGACGATCTCGGTCGCCAACGCTACGGGATTGACCGCAGCACCGTTGCTCATCAGCACGATGTCCAAGTCGTGCGCCGGCACCGTCAACATCTGACTGCATCCGCCGAAAACACCGCCTGCATGATGAATGGTGTCGACGTTACGGTAGCGGGTGCGCATCAACCCCAGCGCATAGACGCCAACTTCCCCGCTGGAGTATCGCGGCATCGTCAGCATCTCCCTCCACGTGTCGGGGCTGCCGAGCTTGGTCGGGTGACGAAGGTGGGCGGTCCACGTCAGCATGTCGTCAATCGTGGAGACGATACCGCCCTCACCCAGAACATCGACGCTCGGAAACAATCCGCGCAAATATCCGCCTGCGCCGTCCGGCACGTGCTGCGTGGCCATGCGCGGCCGGATTCGCAAGTCGTCGCTGACGGACTCCGTGTCGTGCATGCCCATCACGCGGAAAATTCGCTGCGCAAGGAATTTCTCGAACGGCATGCCGCTCACGCGCGCAATGACTTGCGACAAGAGGTGATATCCCCCGTTGCAATAGATCATGCGCTCGCCCGGTGCAAAGTTGACATCCTGTTGGCGCAACTCGATCGCCAACGGCACGCCCGGTCCGATGGTGGAAACCCCTTGTGTAATCACCGACAAGTCGAGATAGCAGCGATAGCCACCGGTATGCGTCATCAACTGACGCAGCGTCGGCACGCCCTTCAATTCCGGCAATTCGGGAAGGTAAGTGCGAACGCCCGCATCGATATCCAGCTTGCCGTCCTCGGCAAGGAGCAGCACGGCAAGGCAGGTGAAATGCTTGCTGGTCGAGCCGATCCGCATGCGGGTGGCCGGACTGTTGGCAACGCCGTGTTCGAGGCTCGTCATGCCGAACCCCTTCCGGTAAAGCGCACGTCCTGCGCGGGCGACGCCGACCACAAGCCCTGGGGAATCGCTTCGATTGAATTTCGCAAGATGGGCGTCAAGCCGATCGTGCACGTCTTGGTGCTGCAAAGTCATTGAGAGTCTCCGGTATTCGGTCATTCAGTCATTCGGTCGGGCGAATCAGAACGGCACGGTGAGCACAGCGCCGATGGTGCGCGGCTGTTCCACACTGACGAGTGCCGGTCCGCCGAGCGGCATAAGCGCAGTCCCTGCGGCAAGCAGCGCGCGGCGGTCAAACACGTTGCGCACGTAGAAGTTCAGGCTGGCGCGGCCGAAGTCGATCCCCGCTTGAAGGTCGGTCACGGCATAACCCGGAAGCGGGTAGTCGGGTCGACCGCTGCTGCCGCTAAACCCGGAGTGGCGACTGCCGACGAATCGCTGCGCAATCCCCACGTACGAGGCATACGAGCCGATCGAGAAGTGGTATGTCCCGGTCAGCGTGGCCGCGAACTTGGCGGAATTCGGCAACGGGTCGCCCGTTTGTGTCCCAGTGGCGGTGTTTCCCTGCGTCAGCCTTGCGTCGATGTAGGAAAAGCCCAAGCCAAACGTCCAATGCCGATCGGGGCGGAAGCTACTCGCCAACTCGAACCCCTTCACGCGTGCGTCACCCGCGTTGAGCACCTGATTCACACCATCGATGGCGCCGAGCTGCTGGATGTTTTTCCACTCAATGTCGTAGACGGTGGCTGAGAACGAAAGGCGTTTGTCGAACAAGTCGGCCTTGTAGCCTGCCTCGTATGTCCAAAGCGTATCGGGCTGAAACGTTGGATTGCCATTGCCGGGAAGCCCCGTGATCGGGCTGATGAGCTGCGCGTTCGGCCCGCCGGGGCGATAGCCGCTAGCCGCGCGAACGTACACGTTGCTGTTCTCGGTCAATCGATAGCTGGCCGTCAGCATGTAGGTCTTGCTGGTGTCGGACGACGGTGAGGAAGTCGATTGGGGCGGTCCGCCCAGAACCCCCGATGTGGTTTGGTCGTAGTTCTGCTGGTTGTGGGCGATTCGGATACCGCCCGTGAGCGCCAAACGCGGCGTCAGGTGGTAGGTCACGTCGCCATATGCGGCGTATTCGGTATAGGTGCTCGGCGCCACCAGTCCGGAGAGCGTGGCCGACGTCCCGTCGGGGAATCCGGCGAGAATGCCCTGATCCGACTCGCTTCGTTCACGGGTAAAGAAGAGCCCGCCTAACCATTCGAGGCGTTGGTTCGCCGCCGATGTCAGACGAAACTCTTGCGTCACCTTGTTCGTCTTCGCAAAATTTGCCGCGACGACCGAGTTCAAATTGAGCCCTTGGGCCGCGAGCGCCGGCACGTAGACCACCGACAGATCCTGAGGCTGGTCTGTCTTGACCGATTGATACGACGTGATCGAGTTCAAGCGCGCCCAGCCGAAGTCGTACTCCACGCCAAGCGAGTAGAGCTGAACGTTTTGATGGAACGGCTCCGGGGCATACACCCGCGTTGTCAGATCGCCATCGACAGGTTTGCCACTGCTGTCGTAAGCAACGTAGTTGGGGGCGTTGCGATTGATGTTCTGCGTGATCGCACTCAGCCGCACGGTGAATTGACTCGTTGGCGTCAGGAGCAACGACGCGCGCGCACCGTACGTATCGCCTCTGTCGATTCGGTTGCCTGCCTGCGGTCCGACGGCGTCGACGTACCCGGCATCGTGTTGGCTGAACGCGGAGACGCGCACCGCCGCTACGTCGCTCTTGATCGGGATATTGAGCACCGCATTCGCGCTATTGCCAATGCCGCCGTGTTTGGTCGACGACATGCCGAGGCTCGCCTGGCCGGAGAATTCATTGGTATCCGGCTCGTTCGTGACGTACTTCAACAGCCCGCCCATCGCCCCCGCGCCGTAGAGCGTGCCCTGCGGCCCGCGCAGCACTTCGATGTGATTCAGATCCAACAGACTCATGTCCAGCGCGAACGAGGCGCCTTGCGAGAAGACCGTGCTGCCGCCGAAGGCGACATCGTCGACGTAGACACCGACGGTGGGGCCGGTCTGCTCGCCGGTCGTCACGCCGCGCATGCTGATCTGTCCGGCACCGCTGCCGCCTTGGGTGTTGAGATCGACGCCCGGCTCGGCCGCGAGAAAATCGGACATCGTTTTCGCGCCGCTCTTCTGCAAGTCATCGGCGGAAATGACGTTGATCTGCATCGGCACTTCGCGCGCAGGCTCGCGACGACGCGTGGCCGTCACCACCACGGTATTGAGCGTTGCGCCGTCTTTCGCCGACGCTGCGGTCTTTGTTTCTGCGCTTGCTGCGGCTTCTGCGCTTCCAGCGGTTCCGCCCGGGTTTGCGTTTGTCTGAGGCGTTGGGTTGGCACTCTCGGCGTCGGCACTCACCGCAGACGCTGCCCCCGGTGGTGTTACGGTTTGCGCATGTCCATAGGCTGACGCCAGCCCCAGCAGCGAGCCGACCAACCAGGTTCCGCCGCGCGGACATAATCTGAATCGATGCCAAGTGACTGCGGTATGCCTGCGATGCTGTCTGATTGCCACTGTCGTCTCCTCCGGGATTTCCGCACGTCGGTCATCACGAATGCCTTCGCGGTATGGGTCGTCAAGCGTTGTGTGTCCACGCTCATTCGAGTCTTAGGGCCGGTTCGCCCTAATTCCGGGATAGACGTTATTTGCGCGACATTTCTGGTTCATGTGGACTTTGTATCGCGCGTGAAACATAGCCTCGTGAACGCGGCGGCTCATCCCTGCGGAGTTGGCGCGCGGCGTATGTGTGTGTGGATGTGCGCGCGGATGTGTCTGTCTTGAAACAATCTGTTGACGAAGGCGCTACATGGGCGCGGGATAATGGCCCCATGTTCGAGTTCTCTTCTACGACGTCGGTCACCATCATGCAAAAGCCATCGTTCGACTCCGCGTTTTATCGGCTGCTGTTTGTCATGCTCGTCATGGTGGCGCTCACGCAGGCTGGCACCGGAATACTGATGTACACGCTGTACTCGTCGGCCGCCTTCAAGCCGCCGCCCGGCATGTCGGCCGGGCTGCAATGGGGAATTGCCACTGCCGTGCAGCTCGTTCCGCTGCTCGTGTCTTCCTGGGTCGGCGCGCGAATGCTATCGGTGCCGTTCAAGTCGCTGGCCGCGGGGGCGGCGGAGTTGTCCCGCAATATGGACGCGCCCCCCATTCCCGAAGCGGGGCCCATCGAAGCGCGGCAAGCGGCGCGTGTTTTCAACTCGATGCAGGCGGCCATCCGCCGTCAGGTGAACGATCGCAATCGCTTTCTCGCCGCTGTCTCGCATGATTTGCGCACACCGCTCACGCGCATGCGCCTTCGGGTGCGGACGCTCGAAGCCTCGGAATTCAGTGACCGAATGGTCTCGGATATCGATGAGATGACGCAATTGCTCGACGCAACGCTCTCGTTTTTACGCAATGAGGCCGTCACTGAAGAACTCAGCCCCATCGACATCGATGCGCTCGTGGATGCCATTGCGGAAGACGCTTTGGAACGTGGTCAGAAAGTCTCCGTGCAGGGTGCCATCGCACCGCTGCTCGCGCAGCCGCTGGCGTTGAAACGTTGTTTGAGCAATCTGGTGGCAAATGCCATTCGGTACGGCGGCGAGGCACGCATTGAACTGATCGATGGCAGCGACGCCGTTAAAATCGACGTCGTCGATCGCGGCCCGGGCATTCCGGAGCGCGATCTTGAGCGAGTGCTGGAGCCGTTCTTTCGCCTCGAACAATCGCGTAGTCGCGACACCGGCGGTACCGGGCTCGGGCTAGCCATCGCGCACGATGTGGTGAAGCGGCACGCCGGGTCGTTGACACTGCTCAACGGTAAAGAAGGCGGCCTGATCGCACGTGTCGTGCTGCCGCGGCGATAGGTGCGATAGGTGCTTCGGCAGTGACGACGCCGTTCGAAGAGCGCTAGCGGGCTCTGTGTCAATGTCGATACACATTGCTCACAATCAGGCAATGCGGTCCCCATAGAGTGTGTGTCACGGTTTTCTTCACACCTCTGGACTCGTCATGAAGATCTTCGCGGCACAGCTATCGACAGAAACCAACACCTTTGCGCCGTGCCCCACGGGTTGGGGCGGCTTTCAGGAATTTGGCATTTTCCGCGGCGACGCAAGCCTGCGCGCTCCTGAGAGCGTGGGCTATCTGATGGCGGAACTCCGGCGGCTCGTTCACGCTGATGGCCACGAGCTCGCCGAAGGGCTGAGCGCAGAAGCACAGCCATCGGGCCCGGTGATTCAAGCGGTCTATGAGACGTTGCGCGACGAGATCGTCGCCGGTGTGCGCGCCGCACTGCCGCTCAACGCCGTGGTGCTCATGCTTCACGGCGCGATGGTGGCGCAGCATTACGACGATTGCGAAGGTGACCTGCTCGCACGCATTCGTGAAGTCGTCGGCCCCAACGTGCCCATTGCCGCGACACTCGATCCGCATTGTCATTTCACCGCGCAGATGCAGCGCTCGGCCGACATTCTCATCGCTTACAAAGAGTATCCGCATACGGATGCAATCGATCGTTTGCGCGAAGCCTACAAGCTAGTCACGCAAGCTGCCAATGGCAAAGTCACGCCAGTCACGGCCGTGCACGAGTGCCGCATGGTGGGCGCATGGCATACCACGTCGGAACCGATGGCGGGCTTCGTGCGGCGCATGAAGTCCTTCGAGGGGCGCGACGGCATTCTCTCCGTGTCGCTCGGTCACGGCTTCCCCTGGGGCGATGTGCCCGAGGCAGGCGCGAAGCTTTGGGTGGTTGCAGACCGCGACACCGAGCTTGCCAGGGCGGTGGCGGATCAACTCGGTAGTGAGTTCTGGGCAATGCGGCACGAGGTTCAGCCCAAATGGCTCGATCTGGATCACGGGCTCGATACCGCGTTGGCGGTGGGGGATGGTCCGGTCGTCGTGGCGGATGTTGCGGATAACCCCGGCGGCGGTGCCCCGGGGGACAGCACTTTCGTGCTTCGGCGAATCGTCGAGCGAGGTATCCCCAATGTTGCGCTGGGTTGCATCTGGGATCTGGGGGCGATTCAAATCTGCGCGGATGCGGGCGTCGGCGCCACGCTCGACCTTCGCATCGGCGGCAAATGCGGTGTCACTTCGGGCGACCCGATCGATCTGCGTGTCACCGTCCGGGCGGTGCATGATGCGCATTCGCAGAGCATCCACGGAATGTCGATTCCGTTGGGCCGCTCGGTCTGGATCGAAGGGCCTAACGGATTGGACATCGTGCTTGTCTCCGTTCGAACGCAAGTCATCGGCGTGGACGCTTTCACCGGCATCGGTATCGCCATGGACGCCAAGCGGCTCGTGATCGTGAAATCGACGCAGCACTTTCAAGCGGAGTTTGCCCCTCGGGCGAAGGCGATCGTCCACGTCGCGGCACCCGGAGCGCTGACACCGGACTTCGCAGCAATCCCCTACTACCGCCGCAATCTCAATTACTGGCCGCGCGTCGAAAACCCGTTCGCGTAATTCGAGGCGCGCTGGTGCCACCGACGGTCGATCCGATCATTTGCCGGGAATCGCCAAAACCTCGGCAAATTTTGCCCTTCTTATCGAAGGGCTTTTTTTCGTGGCGCGCCGCTGCGTTAGAAACGATCGGCACGGAATGGCGTGAGGTCGACTAACGTCGGCTCGCCAGTCACCATCTCGGCGATTAAACGTCCTGTCACAGGACCGAGCGTCAGACCGTGATGGGCGTGACCGAATGCGAACCAGAGGTCGCGATGGTTCGGCGCCGGGCCGATGATCGGCAGCATGTCGGGCGTGCAGGGACGGCTGCCCATCCATGGCGTCGATTCGATGGGCGTGCCCAATGGGAACAACTGTCTCGCCATTGGCTCGACGGCTGCTAGCTGCACCGGTGTGCGTGGTGCATCGCGCCAGGCCAGTTCGACGCCCGTGGTCAGACGAATACCTTGCTGCATCGGTGCGATCAAAAAGCCGCTTTCGGCATCCAGTACCGGTTGATTCAGACTTGCGCCCGGCTCGGGCTTGAAATGCCGGTGATAGCCGCGCTTGACCGCTAGCGGCAGTTGGTAGCCCAGCGCACGCGTGATCGTGTCGGACCAAGGGCCCATGGCGACGACGGCCTGTCGGCCTTCGATCTCCCCCTCGGCAGTCTGTACGCGCCAATGCGGGCTCAGCGTAGTCGCATCGCCGCGAATGATGCGCCCGCCTAGCGACCTGAAGTAGTTTGCGTAGCGGGTCACCAACTCGCCCGGATCGCGTATCGAATTCGACGCGGTGTATCGAATGGCACCGGCGAGCGTTGTCGACAGCGATGGCTCGTCGCGCTGAAGCTGTGTGGCATCGAGCCGCTCGAAGGGCACGTCGTACTCACGGTGCCAACGCTCGGCTTCGAGATGCGCAGCGTCGAGCGCTGCACTGTGATGGAAGACCTTGAGCCAGCCACCTTCGCGCAGCAGTTCGTCTGCGCCCGAGAGAGCGATGAGTGCTTTGTGCTCGGTTAAGCAATGTTCGATCAGCGTGCTGTACTGGCGGGCGATGCGGGCGTGCCGATCCGGCGCGGAGTGATGCCAGTAGCGCGCGAGGAACGGGGCGATGCTCGGTAGTGCCGATGGGTGATAGCGCACGTCCGTCGATCGATTGCGCGCGTAGTGAAGCAGCGTGCCGATGTCTCGAGGAAATGCATAGGGATACACCCCTTCACGCTGTATCAAGCCCGCGTTGCCATATGACGTTTCCCGGCCGGGTGCTTCACGGTCGATAAGCGCAGTCGTTATACCACGGCGCTGGAGATGGATCGCCGTCGAGGTGCCGACGATCCCGCCGCCAAGTACGAGAACATCGAATTTCATATTAGGCCAACGCCGTGACGGCAATTTCTACGTCGAAACCCGCTCGCATCAACGGCGACTGCACGCATGCGCGCGTCGGGGCGTTGCCTTCCGGAATCCAAACATCCCAAATACGGTTGAATTCCTCGAAATATCGCGCGTCGGAAAGCCAAATGTTCGCTGTGAGGAGATGCGTTTTGTCCACGCCCGCCGATTCGAGCAACGCATCGATTTGCTTCAGAACTTCGATCGTCTGCTCGGTAATCGTGGCGTGTTGCGTCATCGGCACTTGGCCCGCCAGATAAACGACGCCCCCAGCGATGACCACCTGACTCATACGGGCATTGGTTTGCAAACGCGTGATTTCTTTCTTCATTGCTGGACTCGGAAAAGAAGGACGATGGAATGACGATGCGACCGTCGACGCAGACACCAAGGGCCCGCGGCTATTTCAGTTATCATATATGAGAATTTTCATTCTCGTATACGAGAAAATACTAAGCGAATGACGTCAACGACACGAAAGAAATCGGCTTCGGCTGGCAAACAGAAACGCAACGACAGCCAAGTCAGTCATGAAACCGTGGGCGCACGACTGCGCGACGCACGCAAAGCGAACGGGCTGACGCTCAAGGCGCTGAGCGAGCGTTCAGGTGTCGCTGTGTCGACGATCTCGAAGGCAGAGCGAGGTGACATTGCGCTGACCTATGACAAGTTCGGCGCGCTGGCCTCGGCCCTTGGTTTGGATTACGCCAGTCTCTTCGGGCAGGGCAACGCCGATCCCGCAGAAGGGATCAGCCCATGCTTTACCGAGGCGGGAAAGCAAGCGATCTATGAGACACCCAACTATCGCTACGGCATGATCGCGTCCGACCTCGCGAATAAGCGCATGGTGCCGATGCGTGCCCACATTCGCGCGCGCAAATTGGAAGATTTTCCCGATTACATTCGCCACGAAGGCGAAGAGTTTGTTTTCGTTTTATCGGGCAGCTTGTTGTTGCAGTTTGAAGATGGCAACAAATTCCGGCTGGCGCCGGGAGATAGCTTGTACTTCGACAGTGGCGTGGGGCACGTCTATCTGAGCGAGCACGACGGCGGCGTCGATGCCGTCGTGTGCTGCGTGGACGTGAACGTTCCAACGCCGATGTTGCGGGCCCAAGGACATTTGTGACGCACAAAACAAAAAAGCCCTTGAATGATCAAGGGCTGATTTGTTTGCTTGGCGGAGAGGGTGGGATTCGAACCCACGGTACGGTATAACCGTACACCAGATTTCGAGTCTGGCGCATTCGACCACTCTGCCACCTCTCCAAGCACACTTTCTGCTTTGAGTCGCTGCCTGAGTGGCCTCAAGCAGCGAGAAAGAGATTATAGCCGAATTTCTTCAGCTGCCAAGTCCTTTTTTTGATTTTTTTACGCGGCGGGCTCAAGGCGCTCAATGCCGCCCATGTACGGACGCAGCACATCGGGCACCGTGATCGAACCATCGGCGTTCTGATAGTTCTCCAGCACCGCCACCAACGCGCGACCGACCGCCAAACCCGAACCGTTCAACGTGTGCACCAGTTCCGGCTTGCCCTGCGCATTGCGGAAACGCGCCTGCATGCGACGTGCCTGGAAGTTCTCCATGTTCGAACACGACGAAATCTCGCGGTACGTGTTCTGCGCCGGAATCCACACTTCCATGTCGTACGTCTTCGCCGCGCCGAAACCCATATCGCCCGTGCACAACACGATCGTGCGGAACGGCAGCTCAAGCTTCTTCAAAATCGCTTCGGCGTGACCGACCAGCATCTCCAGCGTGTCGTACGACTCCTCCGGACGCACCACGTGCACCAACTCGACCTTGTCGAACTGATGCTGGCGAATCATGCCACGCGTGTCCTTGCCATAGCTGCCCGCTTCCGAACGGAAGCACGGCGTATGCGCCACCATGTGCATCGGCAACGCATCGTTCGCCAGCAACTCGTCACGTACCAGATTCGTCAGCGACACTTCCGCCGTCGGGATCAGATAGAAGTTCTCGATGCGCTCGCCCTCGTCACCGCCCACCTTGCGCGGCACCTTGAACAAGTCGTCTTCGAACTTCGGCAGTTGGCCCGTGCCACGCATCGACGCCGCATTCACGATGTACGGCACATACGTTTCCGTATAGCCATGCTCGCTCGTATGCGTGTCGATCATGAACTGCGCCAGCGCACGATGCAGGCGAGCAATGCCGCCCTTCATCACCGAAAAACGCGCGCCGGCCAATTTCGCTGCGGCATCGAAGTCGAGGCCCAGCTTGGCGCCCAGATCCACGTGATCGCGAGGCGTGAAATCGAACTCGCGCGGCGTGCCCCAGCGGCGCACTTCCACGTTCTGCGTTTCGTCGTTGCCCACCGGCACGCTCTCGTGCGGCAGGTTCGGCACGCCGAGCAGCACATCCGACAGGCGCGTCTGGATTTCTTCCAAACGCACCGACGATGCCTTAAGCGTGTCGGCAATACCGCCGACTTCGGCGATTTCTGCCGAAGCATCTTCGCCCTTGCCCTTCTTCATGCCGACTTGCTTCGAGAGCGCATTGCGGCGGGCTTGCAGCTCCTCGGTTTGCGTCTGAATCTGCTTGCGCTCTGCCTCGAGCGCGGCGAACGTCGCCACGTCCAGCGTGTAGCCGCGTGCCTTGAGCCGCGCCGCAACGCCGTCGAGATCCTTGCGAAGAAGTTGAATGTCGAGCATGGTGGGAAGTCTGTCGTTAGCGACTCACTTCAGTGAGTCATAAAATTCGTTCTGGCCGCAAACGGCGCGTCGATCGCGCCCAATGCAGCATCAAGCGGGTGATTTTACCAAACGCGCAACGCGATTTCGTCTTTTGGTGCGTCTTGCATGACGCCATTGGCCCCGCCGTCGCTGTTTTGCCCATCTTGAGCCGCCACAATACAACGCTTGGCGAGCGCCAGATCACCCTTTTCTTATTCGTCGTCGCTGGTGTCGGGCGGCGGTGATTTTTCGGAAGATGGCGCGGAAGCCGTGCCGCCAGACGCCTTAGATGGCGTTGCAGCATCGCTGCCCGCCGCCCCCGCTTTCCGGCCCTTGGCATTCGCGCGTCGCCACTCCGCATCCAACGACTTGAGCCAGTTCAGCTTTTCGCCGATCTTGCCTTCCAGCCCGCGCGGCACCGGCCGATACCACTGCTGGGTTCGCAAGTCGTCGGGGAAATATGTCTCGCCTGCGGCGTAAGCATCCGGCTCATCGTGCGCGTAACGGTACTCGTGGCCGTAGCCCAATTCCTTCATCAACTTGGTCGGCGCATTACGCAAATGCACCGGCACGGCGCGTGACTTGTCCTTGCTGACGAAGGCTCGCGCCTGGTTGTAGGCGTTGTAACCTGCGTTCGACTTAGGCGCAGCCGCTAGATAAAGCACCGCCTGCGCCAACGCCAGTTCCCCTTCCGGCGTGCCGAGACGTTCATACGTTTCGGCCGCGTCGAGGGCGATCCGCGCCGCCCGTGGATCGGCCAGCCCAATGTCTTCCCATGCCATGCGCACAATGCGACGTGCCATGTAGCGCGGGTCGGCACCACCATCCAACATGCGGCAGAACCAGTACAGCGCACCGTCCGGCGAGCTACCGCGCACCGACTTATGCAAGGCGCTGATCTGGTCGTAGAACGCGTCGCCGCCCTTGTCGAAACGGCGCAGGTTCTCGGCCAAGACGCTCGCCAGCAAGGCATCGTCGATCGTATCGAGGCTCTGCGACGTCGCCGCCTGCGCCACGATTTCCACGTTGTTGAGCAGCTTGCGCCCATCGCCATCGGCCGAATCGATCAACCCTTGCCGTGCTTCATCGGTAAACGTAATGCCGCCAAGCTCATGCGCCGCACGCGTGACCATCTCGCCCAGTTCGTCGTCGTTCAGACTCTTGAGCACATACACGGCGGCGCGCGAGAGCAATGCGCCGTTCACTTCGAACGACGGGTTCTCCGTCGTGGCGCCCACGAAAATGAAGAGGCCCGACTCGACGTGCGGCAGGAAAGCATCCTGCTGCGCCTTGTTGAAGCGGTGCACTTCGTCGACGAATACGACGGTCTGTCGACCTTGGCCACGCTGAATCTGGGCCGCCTCCACCGCGTCGCGGATATCTTTCACGCCGGAAAGCACCGCCGAGAGCGAGATGAAATACGCCTTGAAGGCATCGGCCATGAGGCGCGCGAGCGTGGTTTTTCCCACGCCGGGCGGGCCCCACAGAATCATCGAATGCGGACGCCCTGCTTCGAACGCCACGCGCAAAGGCTTCCCCTTGCCGAGCAAATGGCGCTGGCCAATCACGTCGTCAATGGTATGGGGGCGCAAGCGCTCGGCAAGGGGCACCGAGGCAGAAAGAGGTGCGTCAGGCATGGTAAGAAGCAATGCGGCCGGGGAATACCCGGCCGCAGATCAGATTTCGGATGCCCCATTATGCCAGTCCACCGACATCGGGGCCGATCGCTCTAGATAGCCGATCGTTTAGGTTGCACAGGCGTTAGCCCTTGATGACGTCCGCACCCTTGGGCACGGTGAACTTGAAGTTGTCCGGCGACATCGGCGGGTTCTTCTGCATATTGGCAAACGTGAGCAGCGTCACGTTGCCGAACGCGTCGTAGAGCTCCATGGCGGCGAGGTTGCCGTCACGAAAGCCGATGCCCACGCGCTGGAACTGCGTGTCCTGTGCCTTCGGCGTGAGTTCGACCCAATCGATGCCGTTCTTCACGCCAGCATCCTTGAGCGTGAAATTCTTCTCGATATCGTTGCTGCCGAACAGAATCGCCGCCGGACTCGCCCCCAACGACGCGCCAAGCTTGCGCTCGGTGACCTGATTCAGATCTTTGTCGTAGATGAAGAGGTTTTCACCGTCGGCTTGCAGCAGTTGATCGTACGGTTTGACGTAGCGCCAGATGAAGCGGCCCGGGCGGGAAAACTCGAACGTGCCCGACGACACGTTCGACACCTTCACGTTGCCGTCTTGCCCCTGCTTGACCTGCTTCTGCTCGAATTCGCCACGCGCGGACTTCACCTGCGCCGCGAATGCCTTGAGTTGCGCCGTGCCGCTGGCGTACGCCGGAGCGACCAGCGCCGCCAGCGTCACGCCGACCACACCCGCCATGAGCGGCAAGCCGCGCTTGAATCCCAGCATGTTCTTTATTCTCCTTCGCGATTGGGCACCAGAATTTCCCGGTTGCCGTTGCTCGCCATTGCCGACACCACGCCGGACTGTTCCATCTGTTCGAGCAGGCGCGCCGCCCGGTTGTAGCCGATGCGCAAATGCCGCTGCACCAGCGAGATCGACGCACGGCGTTGCTTGAGCACCACCGCCACCGCCTGATCGTATAGGGGATCGGACTCGCCGCCCCCCTCGCCGGTTCCTGCGCCACCCGCACCGCCACCACCGTCTAAGCCGCCTTCTTCACCTTCGATTGCGCCATCGAGCAGGCCTTCGACGTAATTCGCCTCGCCCTGCTCCCTAAGCCGCTCGACCACGCGATGCACTTCGTCGTCGGCCACGAACGCGCCGTGCACACGCAACGGCAGGCCCGTGCCCGGCGGCATGTAGAGCATGTCGCCCATGCCGAGCAGCGTCTCTGCGCCCTGCTGATCGAGAATGGTGCGCGAGTCGATCTTCGACGACACCTGGAACGCCACACGCGTCGGCACGTTGGCCTTGATGAGGCCAGTAATCACGTCCACCGACGGGCGTTGCGTCGCCAGAATCAGGTGGATACCGGCCGCACGCGCCTTCTGCGCAATGCGGGCGATCAACTCTTCGACCTTCTTGCCGACCACCATCATCAGGTCAGCCAATTCGTCGATCACCACGACGATATACGGCAGACGCTGCAACGGCTCCGGTGCTTCCGGCGTCAGCGAGAACGGATTCGGGATGTGCTCTTCACGCTTGGCGGCGTCATCAATTTTGTTGTTGTAGCCCGCGAGGTTACGCACGCCGAGCTTGCTCATCAGCTTGTAGCGACGCTCCATCTCGGAGACCACCCAATTCAGCGCATGACCCGCCTGGCGCATGTCGGTGACCACCGGGCACAACAGATGCTGAATGCCTTCGTACATGCTCATTTCGAGCATCTTCGGATCGATCAGGATGAGTCGCACCTGCTCGGCCGTGGCCTTGTAGAGCAGCGACAGAATCATCGCGTTGATCCCCACCGACTTGCCCGAGCCGGTCGTACCGGCCACCAGCAAGTGAGGCATCTTGGCCAAATCGGCCACCACCGGCTTGCCGCCGATGTCCTTGCCGAGCGCCAGCGTCAGCAACGACGACGAATCGTTGTACACCTCGGAGCCGAGAATTTCAGTCAAGCGAACGGTCTGGCGGCGCGGGTTCGGCAACTCCAGCCCCATGAAATTCTTGCCGGGGATGGTTTCCACCACGCGGATGGACACGAGCGAGAGCGAACGCGCCAGATCCTTCGCCAGATTCACGATCTGGCTGCCCTTCACGCCCGTCGCCGGTTCGATTTCGTAGCGTGTAATGACCGGGCCCGGATAGGCGGCCACCACATTCACTTCCACGCCGAAATCCTTGAGCTTCTTCTCGATCAGGCGCGACGTGAATTCCAGCGTCTCGCCGGAAACGGTCTCCTGTGCAGCGGGCGCGGCATCGAGCAACGCCAGCGGCGGCAGGATGGAATCGGGCAGGTCGGCGAAGAGCGGCGCCTGCTTTTCCTTCTCCACGCGCTCACTCTTGGGCACCACCTTCACGGGCGGCACGATCTGCACCGGTTCGTGCACGTCGGCACGCACGCGGTTTTGCACCACAGCCCCCTCACGGGCGATAGCGGCTTCCTCGCCAAGGCGACGGTCCTGACGGGCCTCGCGGCGACGCCGGATCACAGTGCCGGTGTCGAGAATCAGCGCGCCGAGCTTTTCCGCCGCCGACAGCCACGAGAAGTGGAACAGCAACGACAGGCCGAACGCAAAAATCAGCAACAGGGCGAGCGTGCCGCCGGTAAAGCCCAGCGCGTGCTGGAAGAACCCGCCGACGGTTTCACCGATCACGCCGCCCGATGCCCGCGGCAGCTGGACCTTCAGACGATACAAACGGAGGGATTCGATACCGGCGCTGGCGAGCAGCACCATCAGAAAGGAGACGATTTCGACCCAGCCACCGCTCGCCAGGCGCTCGCGCAGCGGAGGCGCTTCGCGCTTGGTAGCGATGCGTCGATAACCGGAAATGACACGGCGGGCGATGAACACCACCAGCCAGTAAGCAGACAAGCCGAGCATGAGCAGCAGCATGTCGGCCACCCACGCGCCGACGCGCCCCGCCCAGTTGGCGATGCGCTCCACGTGCGCCGCATGTGTCCAGCTGGGGTCCAGACGGCTGTAGGAGAACAACGCCATCAACAGGAACACCATCAGCGCGACTTGCGCCATCCAGCGGATTTCATGGAAAAGATGCGTCACCCGGTTGGGTAACGACGATCCGGCACCAGCAGAGTAGGAAGATTTCGTCGTCATCAAGCCAGTTGGTTGGGCGGGCAGACGGGCGGCCTGCCGCGCGGCAAGCCTCCATTCTAAACAACTATTACAACGCTTAATGCATGAAAAGGTGACAAGGGGTAACGCCCGACGCGCGCCGGGCGCCCGCCGAACGTCGGCAGAACACCCGCCGCACACCCCGCCACACCTCGCGCCGAAGGCTATCGGACCGATTGCAAGGCTCGATCAACGAAACGGCGTCGGCCCTTTATAATGACGGTTTGCGCCGATTCCCGGCCAGTGCCAATCCGCCCTCCCGCCCGCCATCCAGTGGCCGGTGCAGCGCGGCGCACGGCACCGGGAAGCGGCGCCAGCCCCCAAGCCTATTTTCGGTGAGTTCGTCCATGTCCGCTGCCAAGCACGCTAAAGTCCTGATTCTCGGTTCCGGCCCCGCCGGCTACAGCGCCGCCGTCTACGCCGCACGCGCCAACCTCAAGCCCGTGCTGATCACCGGCATCGCCCAAGGCGGTCAACTGATGACGACCACCGACGTCGAGAACTGGCCCGGCGACCCGACCGGCGTGCAAGGCCCGGAACTGATGGCCCGCATGCAGGCGCACGCCGAGCACTTCAACACCGAAATCATCTTCGACCACATTCACACGGTGCACCTGAACGAGCGCCCGCTGCGCCTCGTGGGCGACTCCGGCGAATACACGGCCGACGCCCTCATCATCGCCACCGGCGCTTCGGCGCAGTACCTCGGCCTGCCGTCCGAAGAAGCCTTCTCGGGCCGCGGCGTCTCGGCTTGCGCCACTTGCGACGGTTTCTTCTACCGCGGCAAGGAAGTGTGCGTGGTCGGCGGCGGTAACACGGCCGTGGAAGAAGCGCTCTACCTGTCGAACATCGCCAGCAAGGTCACCGTGATTCACCGTCGCGACAAGTTCCGCGCCGAGCCGATCCTGATCGACCGCCTGCTGGAGAAGGCCAAGCAGGGCACGGTTGAACTCAAGTACGACAGCGTGCTCGACGAAGTGACGGGCGACGACTCGGGCGTGACCGGCATTCGCATCAAGAACACCAAGACGGGCGCGCATGAAGACATCGCGCTGCACGGCGTGTTCATCGCTATCGGCCACAAGCCGAATACCGACATCTTCGAAGGTCAGCTCGAGATGAAGAATGGCTACATCGTTACGCACAGCGGCCTGAACGGCAACGCCACGGCCACCAACGTGCCGGGCGTGTTCGCTGCTGGCGACGTGCAGGATCACGTGTATCGTCAGGCCATTACCAGCGCCGGCACGGGCTGCATGGCCGCTCTCGACGCCCAGCGCTACCTCGAGAACCTCGATCAGTAATCGCTGACCGACGGTGCCGTCCGGACTCCCGGACGGCACCTGAATCTCTGTATCTCCGCATCCCATGAGCAAAAAGCCCCCCAAGCTTAGTCTCAACGACCTCGCTGGCCTGCGCGACACGCTCGCCAAGGAAACGGCCGCCCGCGAAGCCGAACGTGTCGAAGCGGCCAAGCGCGCCGCCCAAGCCGCGCGCGACGCCAACGTGTTCCGCGACAGCATCGGCGACATCGCCCCGCTCACCAGCAAGCGTGCTGTCGAGCGCGTCGAACACCCGCGCCAGCCGCCCGCCCCCGTCGCCCGGCAAACGCAGGAAGACGAAGCGGCCGTGCTCTACGAATCGCTCTCGGACGAGTTCGACCCCGAAGCTTTGCTCGATACGGACGACCGTCTGTCGTACCGCCGCCCCGGCATCAGCCACGACACCGTGCTCAAGCTCCAGCGCGGCGACTGGGTGGTACAAGCACAAGTGGATTTGCACGGCATGCGCCGCGACGAAGCCCGCGAAGCGCTCTCGGCTTTCCTCCATGACGCCGTCAAGCGCGGCCTGCGCTGCGTGCGCGTGATTCATGGCAAAGGGTTGGGATCGATCGGGCGCGAGCCGGTGCTCAAGGACAAAGTGCGCAGTTGGCTCGCACAGAAGAACGAAGTGCTGGCATGGGCGCAGGCACAAGGACGCGACGGCGGCGCCGGTGCACTGGTAGTATTGCTACAGCCTTCGCCCGGCAGATCGTCGCGCGCAGGCGACTGACGCAGGCGAGACGCATCACCGGCACATTGCGGTCCTCTCGTCTCGACGTCGGCCCCGACGCTAATCACGACGTTTCACTCAAAGGATTCGCCGATGGTTCTCGAGATGAGCGACCAGCTCCATACGATTCTGGCCGTTGCCGAGGCCATCGCCGTCATGTCGTGCGCCATCTCCGGTTTCGCTGAAGCCCGCAAACAACACCTCGATCCTGTGGGCGCCTTCGTGCTCGCCTTTGCCACTGCCTTCGGCGGCGGCACGTTGCGCGACGTGCTGCTCGACCACCGCCCGTTCTACTGGGTGCAGCATCAGTGGTACACCATCATCATCCTTGTGCTCTCGCTCTCGACCTCGGGCGTGCTGCGGCTCGTCTCGCGTGTCGCCACCGAGCGTGTGTTGCTCATTACGGATGCCATCGGGCTGGGGTTCTTTAGCGCGTCGGGCACGTCGTTGGCGCTTCAGACTGGGATGTCGCCGTTCATGTCGGTGATGATGGGCGTGATTACCGGTGTGGGCGGCGGGGTGATGCGCGACATTCTCTGCAACGAAGTGCCGCTGGTACTGCGCGACACACGCCCTTACGCCGTGTGTGCGTTCATCGGCGGGTGGATCTACATCGCCCTCACCTACGCCGATCTCGATCCGTTGTACACGCTATCGATCAGCGCGCTGTCAGTCATTTTCGTGCGGCTGATTACCGTGGCATTCGACGTTCGGCTCAAGTCCGAGTAGCCGACTGGCCTGCCCCAAGAAACGCCAAAGGGCGACGCTGCCTCCGCAGTTGTCGCCCTTCGTCATATATTGCCTTGATATTGCTTCGGTATTGCTTCGATCTTGCCGCAGTCAGGCTGTGGCAATACCGACCTTACACCGCCTGCTCGCCTTCTTCGCCCGTACGGATGCGGATCACGCGCTCCACGTCGGTCACGAAGATCTTGCCGTCGCCGATCTTGCCGGTGCGCGCCGCACCCAGCACAGCGTCGATGACCTGCTCGGCCTGTGCCGCGCCCACGACCACTTCAATTTTGATCTTCGGCAGGAAGTCGACCACGTACTCGGCGCCGCGATACAGCTCGGTGTGGCCTTTCTGGCGGCCAAAACCCTTCACCTCGGTGACGGTCAGGCCGGTCACGCCGACTTCGGCCAGGGCTTCACGCACTTCGTCGAGCTTGAAGGGTTTGATGATGGCAGTCACGCGTTTCATTGTCGCCTCGATATCTTGGTTGGAATGTTCTGGAAAATCGCTGGCCTATTGTACCGGTCCGGCAGCGGCATGCCGATGACAGCCAGCGCAGACGTGAAATCGTCACGCGCCGGCCGCAGGTTTCCGTCCCGTCAGGCGTGCGGGTCGTCCGGTACGGTGTCCAGATCCGCCAGCCACACCACCGACTCCGAATCGCTCGGCGCGCGCCAGTCGCCACGCGGCGAAAGCGAGCCGCCTGTGCCGACCTTCGGCGCGTTCGGCACGCACGAACGCTTGAACTGGCTGGTGCGGAAGAACCGGTCGAGGAAGATGCGAAGGTTGCGCTTGATCGCGACCATGTCGTAAGCATGGTGCGCGAGATGGCCCTCGTCCGGCCAGCGTCCGGTCGACGCGTCATGCCACGCGCTCCATGACAGGAACGCCACCTTACGCGGCGCATAGCCAAAGCGCAGCGTGTAGTACAGGTTGAAATCCTGCAACTCGTACGGACCGATGAAGTTCTCAGTGCGCTGTTCCGGCGCGCCATTGGCTTTGCCCGGCACGAGTTCCGGACTGATTTCGGTTTCGAGGATATCGATGAGCACGTTGCGGCGGCCAGCCGCGTCCTTGCCTTCCTTCGTGCCCTTCGCCGGTGCCGTCTGCCCCGCCGTGTTGCCCAGTTGCGCGGTCTCGGCCACCCAGCGCACGAGATGCATGATGAGCGTCTTGGGCACACTGGCGTTCACGTTGTAGTGCGACATATGATCGCCCACGCCGTACGTGCACCAGCCCAGCGCCAACTCGCTCAAATCGCCCGTGCCGATCACGATCGCGCCGAGATGGTTCGCCAGCCGGAACAGGTGATTCGTCCGCTCGCCCGCCTGCACATTCTCGAACGTGACGTCGTAGACTTCCTCTCCCTTCGCAAACGGATGGTCGAGGTCTTTCAACATCTGCATGCAGCTCGGGCGGATATCGATCTCGCGTGCCGTGCAGCCGACCGCTTCCATCAGTTCACGCGCCTGACGCAGCGTGCGCTCGCTCGTCGCGAACCCCGGCATCGTGTAGGCGAGAATATTCGTACGCGGCAGCCCCAGGCGGTCCATGACCTTGGCGCACACGAGCAACGCGTGCGTCGAGTCGAGACCGCCCGACACGCCGATGACCACCTTCTGAATCTTCGACGACGAGAGACGCTGCATGAGCGCCTGCACTTGAATGTTGTAGACCTCGTGACAGCGCTCGTCGCGCAGACGCGGGTCGGCGGGCACATACGGAAAACGTCCGATATTGCGGGCGAGCGGCAGCTCGGCGTCGCGCGGCATCGTCACGTCGACCTTGATGGTGCGAAAGCGCGCCACTTCGTCCGCATGACGGCGCACCGACACACCGAACGTGGTCTGGTGCATGCGCTCGCGTGCGAGGCGTTCAAGATCAACATCCGCGTAGATCAGATGCGAGTCGCTGGCGAAGCGGGCCGACTCGGCCAGCATGTCACCGTTCTCATAGATCAGTGCCTGACCGTCCCATGCGAGATCGGTGGTCGATTCACCCTGCCCGGCCGACGTGTACAGATACGCCGCCAAACAACGTGCCGATTGCTGTCCCACGAGCTGATGGCGATACGCCGACTTGCCGACGACCACATTCGATGCCGACAGATTGACGAGCACCGTTGCGCCCGCAAGCGCGGCAAACGACGACGGCGGCACCGGCACCCAGACGTCTTCGCAGATCTCGCAGTGAAAACGCAGCAACGGCTGATCGGCGGCTTCGAAAATCAGGTTACCGAAGGGGACGTCATCACCCAGCAACGTGACCGTATCGACACCGGCATCGTCCGCCGCGTTGAACTGACGCGCTTCGTAAAACTCGCTGTAATTCGGGAGGTAAGTCTTGGGCACCACGCCGTGAACGCGTCCACGCGCGACAACGACCGCGCAGTTGAACAAACGTTGTTGCACGCGTACCGGCATGCCGACGATGAGGGCAGCGCCCAATTCGCGGCTCGCGGCGACAATCTCGGCGAGCGCGGCGTCGCATGCATCGAGCAGCGCGCGCTGCTGGAACAAGTCTTCGCAGCTATAAGCGGGAATCCCCAGTTCGGGAAAGGCCACGAGCACGGCACCTTCGGCGTCGGCTTCGCGTGCGAGTGCGATAGTCTGCTGCGCGTTAAATGCCGGGTCGGCGACGCGGCAACGCGGCACCCCTACGGCGACGCGCGCGAAATCGTGGTTATAGAGATTGAGAAATCGGTTGGTCATGTCGGCGGCTACCCATGCATCGCTCGTGGGCCGGTGCGAGGGCAGACTGACCAGCAACGCTGTGCAGGCAGGCCCGGCGCGACCGGCGGGCGGTCAGATCGCCAGTATATTACGCGCGCTTGAAAGGCGTGTGAGCCTCCAACTCCCCGATATGCTCGTCCATGGCCGAGGTCTCGGCGTCGAGAAACTCGGCTATGGCATCGGCAAAACGCGCATCGCCAATCCAGTGCGCCGACCACGTGGGCGTGGGCAACAAGCCCCGCGACATCTTATGCACGCCCTGTGCACCGCCCTCGAAGCTTTTCAGCCCGTGCACGATGCAATACTCGATGCCCTGCGCATAACAGGTCTCGAAGTGCATGCCAGAGACGAAATCGGTGGTGCCCCAGTAGCGCCCGAACATCGTGTCGTCCGTCACCACGTTGAGCGCGCAGGCGAGCGGTGCGTCGTCGCGCATCGCCATTACCAGCAACAACGTGTCGGGCATCGTGGCGTGCACTTGCCCGAAAAATTCACGCGACAGATACGGCGCGTTCCAGTGTTCGCGGTAGGTGTTCTCGTAGCATTGATAGAAGAAGTCGAGCGCCGCGTCATCGATATCGGCACCGCGCAGCCAGCGATAGGTCACGCCCGCTTCGCTCACGCGCCGCCGGTCTTGCCGCAGCTTCTTGCGCTTCTCTTGATTCATCTGCGCGAGAAAGTCGTCGAACGTCGCGAAGTCCCGGTTTTCCCAATGGAACTGCACGCCCTCGCGCAGCATGTACCCGGCTTCGGTGAGCGCCGCCAGATCGTCTTCATGCGTGAACAGCACGTGAATCGACGAGACGTCCAATTGCTTCGCAAATGCGATGGCACCCCGTGCGAGCGCCACTCGGTCGGCGTGGGTGCGGGCCAGCAGACGGGGCCCCGTGACTGGCGAGAACGGCACCGCCGAAAGCAGCTTGGGGTAATAACGCAGCCCGTGACGCGCAAACGCGTCGGCCCACGCATGATCGAACACGTATTCGCCGCGCGAGTGCGACTTCACATAGAGCGGCATGGCCCCGATGAGCGTGTCGGCGGCGTGCATGAGCAGATATGCAGGCTGCCAACCCGTGCCTTTGCTGGCGCAGCCGCTGGTATGCATCGCGTGTAAGAACGCGTGTTGCACGAAGGGGTTGGTACCGGCGAGCGCGTTCCACTGGTCGGCTGGCACGTCTTCAATCGATTGCACTACCCGAATCACTACGTCGCTGCTCACCCGTCACCTCGTTCGTGAAGCTGCCGGCGAGATGTCGCTGCCGGACTGTCCGCCATTGTCGCCGAACTTGGCGTTGCTTTCAGACAGACAACAAAAAACCCGGCAAAGCTGCCGGGTTTCGATGGCGTCGTGGCCGTGACCAAGACGCCGCAGGCGAAAACGTCGCTTACTTCTTGGCGTTGGCCACGCCTTCGACGATTTCCTTGTGGGCGGCTTCGATGCCTTCCCAGCCTTCGATCTTGACCCACTTGCCCTTCTCGAGCGCCTTGTAGTTCTCGAAGAAGTGCTTGATCTGGTCCTTCAGATAGCCCGGCACGTCGTCGATCGACTTCATGTGTGCGGTCATCGGGCAGATCTTGTCGACCGGCACGACCACCAGCTTGGCGTCCACGCCCGACTCGTCGGTCATGTTGAGCATGCCCAGCGCACGGCAGCGCACGACCGAGCCAGCCAGCAGCGGGAACGGCGTCACAACCAGCGCGTCGACGGGGTCGCCGTCGCCAGCCAGCGTTTGCGGAATGAAACCGTAGTTGGCCGGGTAACGCATGCCCGTGCCGATGAAGCGGTCGACGACCAGCAGGCCCAGGTCCTTGTCAGCTTCGTACTTCACCGGGTCGCTTTGCGCCGGGATCTCGATGATGACGTTGAAATCGTTGGGGATGTCCTTGCCGGCCGGCACGTGGTTGAAGCTCATGATGGCGTTCCTGTGTATGAAAGATGGCATACCGCCGTGCGGCGCGCTCGCTCCGCTGACCTGCCGGATGCCGCGCCGCCCGAGGGTATTCGGGCGCGGAACATTATAGCGGGTTTGCCCCAAGGGCCGGCAGCCGGGCCACGCACTGCGGCGTGAGCGCGCCAACCTGCGCACAACCCAGCAATTGCATCGTAGTGCGCAACTCGCCAAGCAACAACGCCAGCACTTCGGCCACACCCACCCCGCCGCGCGCCGCCACGCCGTACAACGGCGCACGCCCGAGCAGTACCCCTTTCGCGCCTAGCGCCACCGCCTTGGCCACGTCGGCACCGCGCCGCACCCCGCCATCGACGAAGACGTCCAGCGACGGGCCGCGCCCGTTCACGGCGTCGACAATCTGCGTGAGGGCTTCGATCGGCGCAAGCGTGTTGCCCAATTGGCGGCCACCGTGGTTCGACACAACGATGCCGTCGGCGCCATGCGCTTGTGCAAGCTTCGCGTCATCCGCCGTCAGAATCCCTTTGACCAGCACTTCGCCCGGCCAATGACGCCGCACCCACGCCAGATCGTCCCAACCGAGCGACAAGTCCATCTGACGGCTGAGCATCGCCGCATGGCGTGCCAGATCGGCCCGCTCACCCACGCTTTTGGCGATGTTGCGCAGTTGCGGCGCGCCGTTCGTCATCATCTGCCAGCTCCAGTGCGGATGCCGCATGCAGTCGGCCACCAGCTTGGGCGTGAAACGCAGCGGCAGCTTGAAGCCATTGCGTGTGTCGTGATCGCGCTTGCCGTGCACGGGGGTATCGACCGTCAGCAGCAACGTGCGAAAACCGGCTTCCCGCGCGCGCCGCATCATGCTCTCGGCGATGCTGCGGTCTTGCTGCACATAGAGTTGCAGCCACATCTCGCCCTCGGGCGCCGCCACGCGCACATCTTCGAGCAGCGAGGTCGATGCCGTAGAGAGCACGAACGGCAAACCGGCGTCGGCTGCCGCCCGCGCCAGCAATTCGTCGGCGCGCGGCCAGAACAAGCCGTTCAGCCCCGTGGGGCCGACGGCCATCGGCGCGGCAGCCTCGCGTCCCCAGAACGACGTGGCGCTAGAGACTTGCGACGTATCGGTGAGCACACGCGGGCAAAAGCCCCATTGCGCGAAGGCATCGCGATTGCGGCGCAACGCGTGACCGTCCTCCGCGCCGCCCTCCAGATAGTCGAACGCCAGCTTCGACAACCGCCGCTGCGCGGCACTCCGGTAATCGTCCACGCACGACAACGCGCCCATCGCTCCCCCTATTCTCATGACTTGCGCACAAACAATTGCATTACAATCACAATCATTACAATACGAACACTCACGAACCGCTCATGCCGCGCTTGCCCGCCACGTCCATGCCAAAATCCGAGCGAGACGCAACGCGCTCGTCGCTGTTCATCGGCTCGACCGAGAAGACGTTTCAGGTGCTGCACGCCTTCGACGGCCCGGCGCGTTACATGACACTCAGCGACATTGCCAAAGCCGCCGATCTGGACCGCAGTGCCACCCAACGCGTGGTGCATACGCTCGAAGCGCTGGGCTACCTCTTCCGAGTGCCCGAGACCCGCACCTACGGCCTGACGACCAAGGTGTTGCAGTTCTCGTACAACTACATTCGTGCGAACGAGCTGGTCGACAAGGCGTCGCCGTATCTGCTCGACATCAGCCGCCGCGTGGGCGAGACGACCAACCTGCAAGAGCTCGACGGTCACGAAATCGTGTTCGTCGCGCGCTTCCCGGGTCAGCATCTCGTGAACATCGACATCGTCGTAGGTGCGCGCCTGCCCGCCATGTTCACGGCGTCGGGCATCGCCATCCTTTCCCGTCTGCCGGAGCCGCGCGTGCGCGAGATACTCGCCAGCACGTCGCTCGAACCGATGACGCCGTACACGCTCACCGACGAGCGCAAGCTGCTCGACCGGATTGCGCTCACGGCACGCCGCGGCTATGCCATCGTCGAGAACGAAACCGTGATGGGTGACATTTCCGTCGCCGCCCCGATCACCGATCACGACGGCCACGCGGTCGCCGCCATCAACATCTCGGTGCCGACCTCGCGCTGGTCGCGCGAACGTGTCGAAGCCGAACTCGCCCCGCACATTCAAGTGGCCGCGACCTCGATCTCGAAGTCGCGGCTCTCGACGTTTCGGCGGTAAGTCCGCAGCTAAGCTTTAACGCCCTTCGAAAATCGCCAGTTGCTTCGTGAGTTCCGTGCGCAGTTCGGCCGACAAGGCCGGTGCGGCGGACACGAGCGGTGCGAGCATCGCGGGCGCGTCGACACCGATCAGATCCATCACCGACTTCATCGGCCCCGGGTTCGTCTCGGCAAACGCGAGATTCATCAGCGGAATCAGCGAACGATGCAGCGCCAGTGCCTCGGCCGTCTTGCCTTCGGACGCCAGCGCGAAGATGCGTTGCCATGCCGTCGGCAACAGCGACGCCGTCACGACGATGCCGCCGCGCGCGCCTGCCGCCACATGCAGCGGGAACAGCGTGTCTTCACCGCTCAGCACCGCAAACGACTCGTCCACACCGGCCACCGTGCGCAGGAAATGCCACATGTCGGTGTTGCAAGCCTTCATGCCGATGATGTTCTCGTGACGCGACAGCTCGTGCAGCACTTCCGGAGCAATGGCGATACGCGTGCGATACGGAATCTCGTAGATCAGAATCGGCACCGGCGATTCGTCGGCGTAGCGCAGGAAATAGTCGCGAATGCCCGCTTGCGTCGGGTTCGTGTAATACGGCGTGAGCACGAGCAGGCCATCGGCACCGGCGGCGGCAAAGTCGCGGCCAGCGGCAATCGCGTCGTGATACCCGGGATCGAGCACCCCTGCGATCACAGGCACGTCGCGGCCTTCGACTTCCTGCGCCGTGAGTTCGGCCATGCGCACACGTTCAGCGCGCGAGAGCGCACCATACTCGCCGGTGCCGCCCAGCGGCACCACGCCGTCGATGCCCTGCCCGAGCAGATAGCGCAGCAACGCGCGCGCAGCATCCATGTGAATCGTGTCGTCGGCATGCACCGGCGTGGGAATGGCGGGCAAGATGCCTTTGAGTTGTGCAGAGCGAAGCATGAGTTTTACGTCCATCAAGCGTGAATCGGATTGATCGGTCAGGCATCGGCAGGCGCGGTCGTCAGACTACGACGGCGCAACCGTTCGGCCACCCAGATCAGTGCGGCAATGAAAAGGAACAGACAGGTCGAGACGGCGGCGATCACCGGCGAAATCTGCATCGTGATTTCGTCCCAGAACTGCTTGGGCAAGGTGGTCGACAAACCGCCCGAGCTAAACAGCGCAATCGTGAGTTCGTCGAACGACGTGGCGAACGCGAACAGGAACGACGACAGCAAGCCCGCGCCCAGAATCGGGAACGTCACGCGGCGCAGCGTCGCCCAAGGGCGTGCGCCCAAGCTGTACGCCGCCAGATCGAGACGCGTGTCGTAGTTGCGCAGCACGGCCATCATCGTGATAACGACATACGGCACGGCGACAACGGTGTGCGCGATGGTCAAGCCGATGCTCGACCCCACTAGCCCAATCTTGGCGAAGAAGTAGAAAACCCCCACCGCCAGAATCATGCGCGGCACGACGATCGGCGCCAGCACGAACGCCAGCATGCCCGCCTTGCCTCGCATGCCGCCGCGCACCAGCAGGAACGCTGCGGGCGTGCCGATCAGCATCGAGAGGAACCCGGCGCCAATACCGACCAACATCGAGCGCGTGATTGCCTGCATCCACAGCGGCGATTCCCAGATCATCTGGTACCACTGCAACGAGAAGCCCTTGGGCGGCCACGACAAGCCCGATGCCGAATCGAACGAGATCGGAATCATCAGCATTGCCGGTGCGGCCAAGAACACGATCAGCAAGAACACCACACCGCGCAAGGCCCAGCCATCGCCTTGCGCACGACGGTTGCGCGGCAAGGCGCGCAACACCAGATCGGTCACGTTGCCCAGCGCCGCCAGCACGGTTTCGCCCAGCACGCGCGTCCAGCCGCCGCGGCGTTTGCCCGGCTTCCCGTCACCAGCACCGCCAGCCATCGTCGAGAGCCCCACCATGCGGTCGTAGATGAAGAACACCACGAGCACCACGGCCAGCAGCAACACGGAAATCGCGCCCGCAAAGCCCCAGTTGAGCGCCTGCATCACCTGATCAATGATGAGCTGCGTAATCATCGTCTCGTGACGCCCGCCCAGCAGCGTCGGCGTGATGAAGAAGCCGATCGACGTGACGAACACCATCAACGCACCAGCCGCCACACCGGGCAGCGACAACGGGAAATACACGCGCCAGAACACAGTGCCCGGACGCGCGCCCAACGTCGAGGCAGCGCTCGGCAGACGACGGTCGATGTTCTCCATCACCGAGAGCATTGTGAGCACGGCCAGCGGCATCAGTGCATGCACCATCCCGACGATCACGGCGGGGAAGTTATAGAGCAGCGAGAGCGGCGCATCGATGATGCCCAGATCCATCAGCGTGCGATTGACCACGCCGTTGCGACCGAGCAGCACCACCCACGCGAACGTGCGCACGAGAAAACTCGTCCAGAACGACAGCAACACCCAGAACAACAGCCGTTGCTTGCGCGAGCCGGTCAGCGTCGAGAGCCGATAAGCAATCGGGTAGCCGGTGAGCACCGCGAAGAAGGTGGTGTAGAGCGACACCTTCAGCGTGATGAGCAGCACCTCGATATACACCGACGAGGCGAACAAACGCTGGTACTCGGCCAGCGTGAAGCCCGCCTCACCGCGAATGCTCAATAGCAGCAACTGGCCGACCGGATACACCAACATCACCATCAGCAAGATGACGATAGGCGCGGCCATGAGCACCGGGCGCAACCGGGCACGCCAGCGCGGGCGGCGCGGCGTGGGCTGGGCGGGGCTCGATGAAGGAGCGGAAGGACGGACCACGGCGGAAGCACTCATGACTTACCCCGCGATGGCCACAGCATCGTCGGCGCGCCACGCGAGGCCGAGCGTCTGCCCGATCTCGAAGCGGTTGCCGCGGCGATGCGTCGGGAAGGCCGCGATCAGCGATTTGCTCGCGTCCTTGCCCGTCGCCTGCGATTGCAGATACAGCTTGGTCATGCCGCCCGTGACCATGATGTCGGTGAGCTTCCCCGATATCGTGGCCACGCCTTCGGCGCTCGCGGCACCGTCATGCACGTGCAAGTTCTGCGGACGCAGCATCAGCTTGACCGGGCGGCCGCGCTCGACCTGCGGGTCGTAGACCATCGCCGCGCCGCCTTCGACACCCGCCATCGCCACGCGTACCTGATCGCCGGTGCGATCCAGCACGGTTGCATCGAGCAGATTCGATTCGCCGAGGAAGTCGGCCACGAACACGCTCTTCGGACGGAAGTACAGATCGTCGGGCGTGCCCAACTGCGCGATCTCGCCCGCGTTCATCAGGCAGATGCGATCGGACATCGTCATCGCTTCTTCCTGATCGTGCGTCACGTAGACGATGGTCGTGCCCAGCTCGCGGTGAATGCGCTTGATTTCGAGCTGCATGTGATCGCGCAGCTTCTTATCGAGCGCACCCAGCGGCTCGTCCATCAGAATGATCGACGGCCGGTAGACCATGCAACGCGCCAGCGCAATACGTTGCTGCTGACCGCCCGAGAGCTCGCGCGGATAGCGCTCGGCCACGTGCGGCAAATGCACCATCTCCAGCGCCTGCATCACCTTCTGGCGCGTGGTCGCGGCGTCCGTGCGACGCATCTGCAACGGGAACGCGATGTTCTCCGCGACGGTCATGTGCGGGAACAGCGCGTAGTTTTGAAACACCATGCCGATGTCGCGCTCGTACGGCGCACCGTACGTGACATCGGCCCCGTTGATGCGGATAGCACCCGCATCGGGCTGCGACAGACCCGCGATCAGCGAGAGCAGCGTGGTCTTGCCCGAGCCGCTAGGCCCGAGCAAGGTCAGAAATTCGCCCTGAGCGACGTCGAGATCGGTAGGAGCTAGCGCGACGAAATCGCCGTAGCGCTTGCAAAGGCCCGAGACTTGGAGATTGGCAACGGTCATAAGATCAGCACCCGTAAAAACGTGAAACGGAACCGCAGGTGAGGATCAGGTCAGGATCCAGCGATTGAAACGCTCAAGCGCGGCGCTCTGGTTCTGTTGCCAGAACTTCGCGTCGATATGCACACCGCTCTTCATGTTCTCCGGGAACGTCGGGCAGTTCTTGGCGACTTCGGGTTTGACGTAGTTGAACGCCTCGGGCTGCGTCATCCCGGCCGGGAAATACTTGACCAGTTCGGCCTGACGCTTCGGGTCGCTCGCAAACTTGATGAACTCGCGACAAGCCGCGGCATTGGGCGTGCCCTTGAGAATCGACCAGTTATCGCAACCCCAGATGTTCTGATTCCACACGATCTGCACAGGCACGCCGTTGGCTTGTGCCGACTGCGCACGCGAGGCCCACGTCGCGACCATGTCGACTTCGCCCGAGCCGAGCATCTGCTCGACTTGCGCGCCGGTGGTCCACCACACGTCCACGTGCTTGGCGATCTTGTCCAGACTCTTGAACGCACGGTCGAAGTCGGCCGGATACACCGAACCGGCAGCAACGCCGTCGGCGAGCAGCGCTTCTTCGATGGTGTCGAACGGATACTTGCGAATGGAGCGGCGGCCCGGGAAATCCTTCACGTTCCACAGATCGGCCCACGACGTCGGTGCCTTGCGGCCCTTGAACGCATCGGTGCGGTAAGCGAGCACCGTCGAATACACGTTGGTGCCCACGCCGAACGGCGACATGTACTGCGGCGGAATCTTGGCGATAACCGGGTCCGACTCCAGACCGTGACGCTCCAGATACTCCTTACCGCCCGAAGTCAGCAGCAAGATGGCCGGCTGGCTGATCTTGGCCATGTCCCATGTGTAGCTGCCCGCATCGACCATGCTCTTGATCTGCGCGGTCGGCTCTGCGTTGGCCTGCACGCCCACCACTTGAATGCCGGTCTTCTCGAAGAACGGCTTGTAGTACACGGCGTCGTACGCCTTGGTGTAGATACCGCCGTCGTCGCGCACCACGATGCGCTTGGTGGCGGCGCGCGACGGCGTCCACACGAACGGGAACGCCACGGCGGCGGCGCCCACGAGGGCCGTCTTCATGGCCGTGCGGCGGCTCGGTTGCGCGAGGGCGTCGATGGGGTTGTCGGCGAGATCGCTGGCGTGACTGGGGAGTGCGGAGGTCTTGCGTTTCATCATGGTCTCCGGTCTGGGAGGGTTGGGCGCGGCGACGTTCGGTGCAGTCGGTACGGTCAGGAACTTAGGCACCGGCCGCCGCGCGCGCAGTTATGGCAACACAAAAGCAGAACTTGCGATGAAGCAGAAACGAGGGTTTTGAGGAAATCGGGAATTAGGGAATCAGGCGGCCCGGGTTGAGCAATTGCTGCGGATCGAGCGCCGCCTTCAGCGTGCGCATCAGCGTGAGTTCGGCCGTCGACTTGTAGCGCGCCATGAGCGGCAACCCCGTCTGGCCCACGCCATGCTCGGCACTGAACGTGCCCGACAGGCGCGCGGCCACGTCGTTCACGCAGGCGCGCATGGCGTCGCCCATCGCGGCGGAATCGCTCAGTGCTTCCCATGCGTCGAAAGAGAACATCGGGATGAAGTGCACGTTGCCGTCGCCCATGTGGCCGACAATCGCGATGTCGAGCCCCGGCACGATGTCATGCACGGCACGCGAGGCTGCTGCAATGAATTCGGGCACGCTCGACACCGGCACAGCGCAATCGGTGGTGAGACCCACGGCGGCCTTCTTGTTCGCTTCGCTCACGCTATGCCGCACTTCCCACAGGTCGGCGCGTTGGGTTTCGTTGGCGGCGATGACAGCGTCTTCGACCAGCCCCTGTTCGATCGCCACGCCGAGCGTTTCGGTCAACACGGCTTCGAGGGCATCGGCATCGCGCGTGTCGCCCAACTCAACCAGTACATGCCACGCATGCTCACCCGCGAGCGGGTTGCGGCGGTTGGGCACGTTGGCGAGCACCAGATCCAACTGGTGGCGATTCATGATTTCGAAGGCCGACAGGCGCGAGCCGCAAGCGCTCTGGAACATGCCCAGAATTTGCAACGCAGCGGCCGGGTCGCGCGGCGCAAACCACGCGAGCGAATGATGTGTCGGCAGCGGATGCAGCTTGAGCGCCGCCGCGGTGATGATGCCCAGCGTGCCTTCCGCACCGATGAACAGGTGCTTGAGATCGATGCCGGTGTTGTCCTTGCGCAGTGCTCGCAGGCCGTCCCACACCGTGCCGTCGGCGAGCACGACTTCGAGGCCGAGCACGTTTTCGCGGGTGTTGCCGTAGCGCAGCACGCTCGTGCCGCCCGCATTGGTCGAGAGCGTGCCGCCGATTTGGCACGACCCTTCCGCGCCGAGACTCACCGGATACAGACGGCCTACATCGGCCGCCGTGTCTTGCACGGTTTTCAGAATGCACCCGGCTTCGACGACCATCGAGCCATTGGCGGCATCCACTTGGCGGATGTGACGCATGCGCGCCAGATTGACGATGACCGGCGCGCGGCCATCGTTCGACGGCACAGAGCCGCCGCACAGGCTGGTGTTGCCGCCCTGCGG
Organism: Pandoraea pneumonica; assembly: GCF_049918595.1. Taxonomy (GTDB): domain Bacteria; phylum Pseudomonadota; class Gammaproteobacteria; order Burkholderiales; family Burkholderiaceae; genus Pandoraea; species Pandoraea pneumonica_A. The sequence goes on along the minus strand of NZ_JBNCRZ010000008.1, from coordinate 56,989 downwards.
CAGGATGGGCACGCCAGCGGCCGCGCACAACTTCACGACGGCGCTGACCTGCTCCGTCGACGAGGGCAACACGACGCACAGCGCTTCGCCGTGATAACGGCCGCGCCAGTCTTCGGTATAGCCGTCGGTGTCGGCCGCGCCGGTGAGCACTGCCGTCGTGCCCAGCGTGGCCTGCAACTGCTCAATCAGCGATTCATGCGTTACAGCGTCGTTCATTGCCCACCTGCTCCTGAATGACGGAGATAGCCCGTCTGGCGATCCGATGTAATCAAGGATAGGCGAGAAAAAATTGCAATAAAATCTCTTTAATTGCATTGCAATCGATTTAGGTGTTTATGCGGATGTGACTCATACGACGGTCAACGCTCTCGTGAGTTAAGTGATAATGGTCGACGTCATCCGAAATCATCCGATCGTCCAACCCGACGCGAGGTGCGCTCGACATGCCTGAAGCTACACACTTCATCGGCAACCAATGGGTCGCGCCGGCTAAAAGCCCGGCGATTCCCGTTGTTGATCCGTCCGATGGTCAGCCGTTCACCCATATCGCCCGAGGCGATGCCGAAGATATCGACCGCGCGGTGAAAGCCGCCCGCGCGGCGTTCGATGGCGAATGGGGACACTTCTCCGCCGCCGAGCGGGGCCGCGTGCTCTACGCGGTAGCCAACACCCTCGCCAAACACCACGAAGCCCTCGCGCAGCTCGAAGCGCGCGATACCGGCAAGCCGCTCAAGCAAGCGCGTGCCGACGCTGCCGCGATCGTGCGCTACTTCGAGTTCTATGCGGGAGCCGCCGACAAGCTGCACGGCGAAACCATTCCGTATCAGCAAGGCTTCACCGTGTTCACCGTGCGCGAGCCGCATGGCGTGACCGGCCACATCATTCCTTGGAACTACCCGCTACAGATTTTCGGACGCAGCGTTGCTGCCGCGCTGGCGACGGGAAACGCGTGCGTGGTCAAGCCCGCTGAAGATGCCTGCCTGTCGCTGCTGCGCGTGGCCGAACTGGCCGCCGATGCGGGGCTGCCGCCCGGCGCGCTCAATCTAGTCACCGGTTATGGCGCCGAAGCGGGCGCGGCACTCGCCAAACATCCTGGCATCGATCACATCTCGTTCACCGGATCACCCGCCACCGGCACGCTGATCTCGCAGATGGCCGCCGAGAATCACACCCCGGTCACGCTGGAGCTAGGCGGCAAGTCGCCGCAGATCGTGTTTGCCGATGCCGACATGGACGCCGTTCTGCCGGTGGTCGTGAACGCCATCGTGCAGAACGCCGGGCAAACGTGTTCCGCTGGCAGTCGCCTGCTTGTCGAGCGCGACGCCTATGAGCCGGTGCTGGCGCATCTGGCCGAAGCGTTTGCGAAGCTGCGCGTGGGCCGTGCCAGTGACGATCTCGATCTCGGGCCGCTCATCAACGCGCGCCAACAACAGCGCGTTTGGGACTTTCTGTCGGAAGCGCAGCACGATGGCATTGCCTTGATGTCGCAAGGCGAAGTCGTCGGCAGCGCGCCGGAAAGCGGCTTCTATCAAGCGCCGGCGTTGCTGCGCGATGTGCCCGCCGAACACCGGCTCGCACGTGAGGAAGTCTTCGGCCCAGTGCTGGCTGCGATGCCCTTCAACGATGAGGCGGACGCGGTTCGGCTGGCCAACGGCACTCTATACGGACTTGCCGCAGGCGTTTGGACACGCGACGGCGGACGGCAGATGCGCCTTGCCCGTTCGATTCGCGCGGGCCAAGTGTTCATCAACAATTACGGCGCAGGCGGTGGCGTGGAGCTGCCCTTCGGCGGCATGAAGCACTCCGGCCACGGACGCGAGAAAGGTTTCGAAGCGCTATACGGTTTCACCACGCTCAAGACCGTTGCCATCAGGCACGGCTAAATCACACGAATTCACGTCGAACGGCAAGCACTCACGGGGGAGACAACCCATGCGTTTGCAAGACAAAGTGGCCATCGTCACAGGGGCCGGTTCGGGCTTCGGTGAAGGCATCGCCAAGACATTCGCACGCGAAGGCGCGGCGGTCATCGTCAACGATCTGAACCGCGAGGCCGGTGAGCGGGTGGCGAACGAAATCGCCGAAACAGGCGGACGCGCGGCGTTCGTCTATGGGGACGTGTCGCGCGAAGGCGATCACGTCACCCTGCTCGACGAAGCCGTTACGCGCTTTGGCAAACTCGACATCGTGGTGAACAACGCGGGCACCACGCATCGCAACAAGCCGCTGCTGGAAGTGACGGAAGCCGAGTTCGATCGCGTGTATGCAGTCAACGTGAAAAGCATCTTTTGGAGCGCGCGGGCGATGGTGCCCTACTTCCTGCAACGCGGCGGCGGCGTGATGATCAACATCGCGTCCACCGCAGGCGTGCGTCCACGCCCGGGGCTGGTTTGGTACAACGGCAGCAAAGGCGCTGTCATCACCGCCAGCAAGGCCATGGCCGCCGAGTTCGGGCCGAACAACATTCGCGTGAACTGCGTGAATCCGGTCATCGGCGACACGGGACTCACCGCCGACTTCATGGGCGTGCCCAACACGCCCGAGAATCGCGCCAAATTCCTCGCGGGTATTCCGCTCGGGCGCTTCTCCACCCCACAAGACATTGCCAACGCCTGCCTCTATCTGGCCAGCGACGACGCCGCGTTCATCACCGGCGTTTGCCTCGAAGTGGATGGCGGACGCTGCATCTGACATCCGGCATCCGGCATCTGGAATTCGGCACCATTTCTGCTTTTGTTTTTGCAGTTGCAGTGGGTTGCACCGTAGCACCGTAGTTGTCACACATCAAAACGACAGACAACAAACGTCATGCAGGAGGAGATCCGTATGAACAGTATTCCGACGCCCCCCACGCCGATGGCCGACACGCTACCGGCAGGCTTCGAAGAAGCGACCTACCGCAAGGTGGGCTGGCGGCTGATTCCGTTTTTGCTGCTGTGCTACGTGGTCGCGTACCTCGACCGCGTGAATGTGGGCTTCGCCAAGTTGCAGATGGTCGGCGACCTGCAATTCTCCGAGACGGTGTTCGGCCTTGGCGCTGGCATCTTCTTCATCGGTTACTTCATTTTTGAAGTGCCGAGCAACGTGATTCTGCATCGCGTGGGCGCACGCGTGTGGATCGCCCGCATCATGATTTCGTGGGGCATCATCTCGGGCGCGACGATGTTCGTCACCACGCCGTCGATGTTCTACGTCATGCGCTTCTTGCTGGGGGTGGCCGAGGCAGGCTTCTTCCCCGGCATCATTCTGTACATCACCTACTGGTATCCGGCCTCGCGGCGCGGACGCATGACGGCGTGGTTCATGACGGCCGTCGCGCTCTCAGGGCTGATCGGCGGACCGATCTCGGGCTGGATTCTCAAGGACATGACCGGTGTCTCCGGCCTTGCGGGCTGGCAGTGGATGTTCCTGCTCGAAGCGATTCCGTCGGTCATCATCGGCATCGTCGTGCTGTTCGTGCTCGACGACCGCATTCGCGATGCCAAGTGGTTGAGTGAAGCAGAGAAGTCGATGCTCGAGCGCAATATCGCGAGCGATGTGCTGACCAAGGAGGACCTGCCGCTGCGTCAGGTGTTCTCCAGCCCGCGCGTATGGATGATGAGCCTGATCTACTTCTCGTTCGTGATCGGTCTGTACGGCGTGGGCTTCTGGCTGCCGACGATCATCAAGGGCACGGGCGTGACCGATCCGCTGCAAATCGGGTTGCTCACCGCCATTCCGTACTTCTTTGCGGTGATCGCGATGGTGCTGGTGGGGCGCCGCTCCGACGTGCGCGGCGAGCGGCGTTGGCACATCGCCATCCCGGCGTTCATCGGTGCGATCGGGCTGTTCCTGTCGACGACGTGGAGCCACAACACGCAAATGGCGATGGTGGCGCTCACGTTCGGCACGATGGGCATCATGATCGTGCTGCCGTTGTTCTGGAGCCTGCCGACCGCGTTCCTTGGTGGCACGGCAGCCGCAGCGGGCATCGCAATGATCAACTCGCTGGGTAATCTCGCGGGCTTCGTCGGGCCGTATCTGATCGGCTTCCTCAAAGACACCACGCAAAGCACCAACAGCGGCATGTTTCTGCTCACCGCCTTCATGATTCTCGGCGGGCTGCTCACGCTTGCCGTCCCCGCGCGACTGGTCAACAAGTAAAACGGCGAGCGGTTGTAGTCGAGTCACCGCCTTGGGAGTAACATGCATCAGGCCATCCGCTCCGGGATGGCCTGTTTTTTTCCCCGAAACCGCATGCCCGCCAACGACTCACAGACGATGCCGGCCGGCGTCTCGCTCACCCCCGCCGAGGTCAAATCGATCCTCTCCGGCCTGCTGCTCATCATGTTTCTCGGCTCGCTCGACCAGACCATCGTCGCGCCCGCGCTGCCGACGATCGCGCGCGATCTGGGCAGCTTCGACGCCGTGTCGTGGGTGGTCACCGCCTACTTGCTCTCCTCGACCGCGATTACCCCCATCGTCGGCAAACTCTCCGATCTATTCGGGCGTCGCGGCATCATCGCGCTGAGCGTGGCCGTGTTTCTGGTCGGCTCGATCCTTTGCGCACTTGCCCCGACGATGCTCACGCTCATCATTGCGCGCGGCGTGCAAGGGCTGGGCGGTGGCGGGTTGATTGCGCTATCCAATACCGTCATTGCCGACATCGTTTCGCCACGCGAGCGCGGGCGTTATCAGGGCTACATCTCGGGGATGTTTGCGGTCTCGGGCGTGGCCGGGCCAGTGACGGGCGGCGTATTCGCGCAGTACCTCAACTGGACGCTTATCTTCTGGATCAACATCCCGCTCGGTCTGCTCGCCATTTATCTGAGCGACCGCGCATTGCGCCGCCTGCCGCGCCGCGTGGGTAAGCCGAGCATCGATTATCTGGGCTCGCTGCTGTTGATCGTGGCCACCGTCGCGTTGCTGCTCGCGCTCACGTGGGGCGGTCATCGCTATGCGTGGGTGTCGAAGGAGATCGTCGGACTGGTCGTCGTCACGGTCGTGGTCGGCGCCGCGTTTTTGCGCCATCAACGCAGGACGGTGGAGCCGCTGCTACCGCTCACTTTGCTGGCCAATCCGGTGTTCCGCGTCACGTCGACGATGGCGGTGCTGGTGATGATGGTGAACATCAGCATCGGCATCTACGTGCCGCTTTATCTGCAATTGCAGCGCGGTCAGTCGGCGAGTAGCTCGGGCTTGATGTTGATTCTGCCGTTGCTCGGCATTGTGGTCGGTGCGTTGTCGTCGGGGCATTACATGCGCACGACGGGGCATTACAAGCGCCCGCCGCAGATCGGATTGCCTGCGGCGTTGCTTGGGTTAGCCGTGATTGCGCTTGGCGTGGAATCGCTGCCGCTCGTCGCCATCGGTGCCTGTCTGGGGCTGGTGGGCATCGGCTTCGGCTCGGCCATGCCGGTAATGACAGTCGCCACGCAGAACGCCGTGGCGCCCCGCGACATCGGTATCGCGACCGCCGCACATGCGTTCTTCCGCGCACTGGGCGGCATGATCGGCGTGGCGCTGTTCGGGGCCATCATCGTGGGCCTGCTGGTGATGGGCGGAGACGGCACCGCACCGCACGAACTCACCGACTTCCTGCGCCCCGGTGGCGCACCGGCAGGCATGGAGGATCATTTGCGCCTCGCATTCGGCGCGTTCTTCGGTGGTAGTGCCTTCGTGGCAGCGCTCGCCATCGTGGCACTCAGCCGGTTGCCGGAAATTCCGTTGCGTCAGAGCTCCGCGAACGAGGCGGTGGCGGCGATCGATTGATGTCAGTGAGTTGGTGGCGTTTCGTGCAAGCGTTTCGAATGAGCACTGCCTGAAAGCGGTAAGACGAGGGCGACGCGCACGATAGCGCCATTGCCCTTCGTCATGGAGTCTGCCGTGCTCCCCATCAACGCCAATCGCGTCACGCCACCGCGCACTTCGGCGGATTCGACATCCGACGCGCAACCGTCGCCGGACGTCGAGAACGCGCCTGCCGATCACACCTCAGCCGACGACGCACTGGTCGATGACGTGACGATGGATTCGCGCGCTCCATCCCCCGCGCCGACTGGCGAGTGCGACGAAGCCATGCGGGCAGACGCGCAGACGTCACGCAATGTGGCATTGTCGAGAATCGTGCCAATCGCAAGCGTAGACACGATGCCGCACGCTCGCGTTGCGGACTTGGCGAGTCTTCCCGATGCCGTGCTCGATGCCACGCTCCAAGCCAGCCCCCACGACCCTGACAGCCTGCAATTTCAGGCGCTCCGAGAGAGTCTCAAGCACGCGCCGCTTGCCGACGCACAACGTCTCTTTGGTCGTCTCGCGGGACGATTAGCAGCGTCCCCTCTCTCACTCACGCACTGGGGGACGGCATTCGAACAACTGGCGTCGCTGCGCCCTGTACTGTGTGACCGTTTATCCGACGCCATCTTGGCGCTCCTCCCCAACCGCGAGGATGACCGGCATGGGCATGCATTTTGTTTGGCAACCGAATCGGTCGAGGCAGTGCTCGATGCCGCGTTCTTGCGTCGCGCCCATGCCATGGAGTCCAGCGCAGCGTTGCCGATTCCCCCCCGCTTATGGGACAGCACGCTCGCGAGCCTGCGGTGCACCGACAACTACTGCGAGCCCTGGCGGTTGACGCGGCTCGCGCGAGCCATCCCTTCGCTGCCGGAAGCGCACAGAACGGCCGCTGTGTTGAGCACACTTAAGGCCGCTCAGGAATACGAAGGCAATGATGGCGCTAGCGGGTGGGGAGACCTGACCAGGGTGCTCATCGACGTGACACCGGCGCGCGACCGCCTTTCGGTCGCACGCGATCTCCTTGCCTGCGCTGCCGCCTCGAATCCGAGTGAAACCATGGACGTGTTCAACGCCGTGGCAAGCGCGATCGCGCGCTTCCCGGAAGATCATGCGGGCCCCATGCTCGCTTCGCTAGCGAACTTCGCCACGATGCGGTTCGAATACGGACAGCTCGATATCTTCACGAACGAGCAATCGCTTGATGCCCTAAAAACCTTGCAGAACGCCACCGCGCTCGACCCAATACGACGTTATCCCCGCCCCGATTTCGATGCGCTGCTGGGCGACACGCTCGAAGCGCTCGCCGAGCGTGTCTACACGCAGTAAGCGGGTCGATGCCGTGGACACCTATCGCGGGATAGGTTGTCGGCGGTCGGAAAACAAAAATGCGCCGGTGCCTCGCATGGCAATTTGGCGCCCCCCTTTTCATTGAATGGAGATCGACTTGTTCCCTATCGGCACGCCCGGCCCCTCGACGCAACCGCAACTTCGTTTGCTTCTCACCGGTGAACCACCGGCAAAACGCCCTTGTATGGAGTCGAGCTTTGGCATCGATCTCGCCAGTGCATCGGCCACGAACCTGAGCTCGCGCCCTCCCTTTGCCTTCATCACCTCGACGCCCAAGCCGCCCCTACCCGCGTCGCTAACACCCGACCTCGAGGTCGATGTCCTCCTGCCTGAAGCCCTCAATACCAGCACGTTATCGAAGATCGGCAGCGACCCGAAAAGTCTCACCGCGCTGGCAACGCTTGCCCATATGGCGACGGCAACGATCCCGGAAGCGAAGCGACTTTATGAGCGTTTGCTCGATGCTTTGCGCGCGATGCCGCAGTTCGAAAACTGGGATCTGGCGTTCGCGAATCTACTGACGATGCGCGACACGCTGGAGCGTCGAACGGCGCAAGCGATGGTGGAACTGCTTGTCGATGCGCCCGGCGAGCAACGCACAGACGTCGTCAAGGCGTTGGTACACACCGCCAGCAACGCACGCTTCGACGGCGTTCTGCAAAGCCGCCTCGATGCCATCGCACAAATGCCGCCGGGAAAGCGACTGGCCGCGTGGCGTAGCACGTTCGCGAGTTGTCAGCGCAGCGACGGCTACTACGACACATCGAGAGCGAATCGGTTAGCCGCCGGTATCGCCCATTTACCCCAGGGCGAGCAACGCGCAGCGACATCGGCCCTCCTCGCGAATGCCGGAAATCCGATCCGCGGTACCGGTTGGGGCGAGTTGGTGGAAACCTGCGCAAAGCAGGCCTCAAGCAACGGCACGATCACTCGCTGGGAAGTGTTAAAAGAGGCACTGGACGCGTCGTCAAACGCGGGGGACGCCGCGGTCAAGGAAGCCATTGCCGAGGCGATGCGTCATCTTGAACGCTGCCCGCCAGACGGCGCGCAAGCGTTGCTGGCCATGGCCGTGCAAATGACGACGCTGGAGGGGGATTACGAGCATCTGGGCTTCAACGATTTCGACGCAATCTCGCTCTTGCGCGATCTGCGCGATACCAGCAGTAGCGATAAGCGCGCGTACCCACGTCCGGATTTCGCGACGCTAATTCGGCAGCAACTTGAGTACGCTGCGGACTAACGCGAAACGACAGGTCAACAGGAAATGGGTATTGGCAGTTGAAATGGCGCCAGCCGCATGAGGCTGGCGCCATTTTTTACGTCTTAGGCCGTGGCACACGCCCGGTAGTGACGGTTGGCCTGCTCCATCTGGCCAAGCCCTTCGAAGAGTTGCGCGAGCGCGAGATGCACGCGCTGTTGCAAGTGACGGTCGTCGGTGTGGCGCAGTGCACCTTCGAGGAAGGTCTGTGCCTTGCCCCACAGGCGCTGATGCTGACACAGCTTGCCCAGCGCGTAGAGCAGATCGGGATCGTTCGGGTGGCGTTGCTGCCACGCTTCCGCTTTCTGAATGAGCGGCAGCGCATCGCCGCCAGCGCAGTCGGCATAGCGACGCAGCAAACGGGCATCCCAGTGCTCGGCGAGCGCCGCTTCGACGATGTCGCGCGCTTCACGCGGACGGTCGAGCGCAATCAGCAACTCGGCGGCCACATCGGCAATGCGCGACGACGTGCGTACGTCGGCGGGCAACTCATGCCAGCACTTAAGCAGTGCATCGGCATCGTGACGGTGATCGCGCAAGATCCCTTCGCTCGCTGTTTGCTTGAGCTTGGCTGCCAGCGCCGGATGCAGCGCTTCGCGCTTCTCCAACACCTTGAGCAAATTCAGCACTTCAGGCCAATGCTTCAGATGCTGATGCGCACGCAGCGCCACCAGTTGCGCCTGCATGCGTCGCGCACCTTGCGCACGCATTTCAGTGAGCGCTTCGAGGGCGCCTTCGGCATCGCGCGTGTCGACACGCAACTCGGCCGTCTGCAACAGACGCGCTTCTTCGAGATTCGCGCCCTGTGCTTCGGCAAGCCACGTGTCGCGACGCGCAAACTCACGCATGCGATGCGCCGCCCGCGCGCCGATGATCGCGGCGACGCCACGGTTATCGTCTTGCTCGGCAGCTTCACGTGCAGCCTTCTCCGCACGGGTATAGCGCCCCGCGAAGAGATTGGCCACGGCGTCGCGCAACGCGATGTTGGCGCGGCGGCTGCGTTGGCGATTGCGGTAAGCAGCCACGCGCTCCGGCATCTTGTAGATGTTGCGCAGGATACGAATGATGACGTACAGCGCCACGAACAGTGCCAGCAGCGCCAGCACGAACAGGTTCAGCGACACGTCCACACGGTACGGCGGCACCAACATCACCACCTGCCCGTGATTGAACGTGGCCAGCACGGCAAAGCCGGCCGCCACCGCGAACAGGAGCGTCAACCAGATCAGTCCTCTCATCCAGGGCTCCTTACGGCTTGTCCTTGACGTCCTTGACCTGACCGATGGCGGTCAGGCTGGCGTCAAGCGTGGGCAGTTCGATGGTGCGGGCACCGGAGTCGACCTGATCGAGCAACGTCTTGACGGCCCCGATGCGGCGCGACTTGGCGTCGAAATATTTGTCGAGCGCCGCTTGCGCCACTTGTACGTCGGTGTGCACCGCCGCCGCATTGCGCGCGAGCAGTGCCAGACGCGCGTTGAGCAGGCGCAGTTTCAGATTGGCCCGCAGGAATGCGCCTTGTTCCGGTGCGACAAGCATCACGTCCGGGTCGTCCAGACGGCGCACCTGCACCAGTTGCTTCAGACTGCCGAGCATCTCGCCCGACAAACGGTGCAGCGTCGCTTGCCAGCCAGTGTCGCCGGCGCCGCTCGCACCGGCGGCATCGGCCTTCGGCGCAGCACGTTGCTCTTCGGCCTGCAACGGCAGTGTGTCGATCATGGCGATGGCCTGATCGAGCTTGCCGGTGAGTTGCGGCAAATCGGCGGCAGGCACGGCCTTCAAACGATCGATATCTTTCTTGAGTGCGTCGCGCACGCCAGCCAGTTGCGGGGCGCCAGTGCGGGCAAGGCGAGCATCGGCGCCTTCGAGGGCGATCAGTGCGCCACGAACGTTGCCCGTGAGCTGCAACTGTTGGTTCGCACTCGTGACGATCTGCTCGGTCTCGGCCAGCACCCATTCGTCGCGGTTATGCGCGAGTTCCTGATAGAGCTGTTCGAGCGCCGCCTGCTGGCTGCGCGAATCGGCCACGCGGCCTTCGAGCGCCGTGAGGCGGTTTTGCAAATCACGTTGATTGTCGAGCGCTTGTGCCGTGCGCACCTGCGCCTGCATGACCTGTGCGTCGCCGGCCTGCGCGCGGCGGGCCATCTCTTGCTGCACGCGGTCGAGCTTCTGGTTGAGTGACCAGCCGCCGATGCCGGCCCCGGCCGACACCAGCACGAAGAGCAGCCACGGCAGGGCAGCCCCGCCGCCACGACGCTTTTGCGGCGGCTCGGGTGGCGTCCACGCGGGCGGAACACCCGGTGAGCCATAGGGCGCAGTCGAAGGACTCGACGCTGCCGGGCCGGTCGAAGCCGGCGTGTTTTGGGAAGACTCAGGAACGCGATTATCTGTCGTCATGCTTGACTTGAATGGGATCCGCCCATGTTTTGAGTGCCGCCAGCAAGTTCTCGTCACCGGCCGCGCACTGCGTAATCCTATCAAACCCCGCGGCCCGCGCGGCATCGGCGATGCGCGCATGCGACGTAAAGCACGGCGCAGCAAGGATTTGCGCCAGGATATGCGGGGTGCCGGGCGTGTGGATGCCCTGTTGTGTTCCGTACCGGGCCGCCAGCAGCGTCGCCAGATGACGCACGGCTTCGGAGCTGGTGAGTACCCAAGCGCTGCGTGCGTTTGACGCCAGTCGTGCCTCCAGCGCCGCCCAGGCGGCAGCGTCCGGTGCGGGCGCCCGTCGAGTGTACGCGCTCACGATGTCGACGTGGGCACCGGCGGCACGCAACGTGTCGGCGAGCAGTTCTCGACCGCCGTCGCCGCGCACGAGCAGGACGCGCTTTCCGGCCAGTGCCGACACGTCGAGTTGCGCGAGCAAGGCTTCGGAATCGAAGCGCGCGTCGGGGCCTCCTGGCGGCACGATCACTTGATGTTGCGGCGGCGCGATGTCCGCTTCGGCCAGCGCTTGCGCGCTACCCGGGCCAACTACCGCTACCGGCAACGATGGCGGCCAGTAGACGCTGGCGTTCGCAACATCGCCGGATGCCGCGCCCCCGCCAGATTTCAAATGCACGAGCCGGGCCAACGCATGCGACACGGCATTCGGCGAGACGAACACCGCCAACGCGTAAGCCGAAATATCGGCCAGTGCGGCGTCGAGCGCCGCCAAGGCCTCAGCGTCGGCTTGCGCCGCAATATGCAGTAACGGGAATGCGAGCGAATCGATACCTTCGGCGTGCAGGGCGGCAGCGAGTGCCCCGCTCTGCCCGTCGGGACGCGTCAGGATGACACAGCAAGAGGCGGACGCCGGCGCGCGCGGGCCCAAACCCATCAATCCTTCGGCTCGGACGGCGGCACCAAGGCCAGCCCGCCCGCGTCGATGAGTTCCTGCGCCACGCGTTGGCCAAGTGCCTCGGCGCCGGCGACGTCACCGTCTGCCACGCTTGCGACACCGTCGGCGCGCAGCACCGTGGCACCGTCCGTCGACGCGATAAACGCGCGCAACGACAGCGCGCCCTGCGCATCGAATTCGGCAAACGCGCCGAGCGGCACCTGACACGAACCACCCAACGCGCGCGAGACGGCACGCTCTGCGCTCACGGCCAGCGTCGTGCGAGCGTCGTGCAGCGGGGAGAGCCATTGCAAGATTTCGGGACGTCCGGCACGCACTTCGATGCCCAATGCGCCCTGCCCGGCTGCCGGGAGACTCGCTTCGGGTGGCAAAATGGCACGAATGCGATTGCCCATCCCAAGACGCTTCAAACCGGCCGCGGCGAGGATGATCGCCGAGAAGTCGCCCCGGTCGAGCTTGCCCAGACGGGTATCGAGATTGCCGCGCAACGGCGCGACGCTCAGATGCGGATATTTCGTGCGAAGGCTCACCTCGCGTCGCAGGCTCGACGTGCCGACGACAGCGCCCGCCGGCAACGCGTCGAGACTGTCGTAATCGTTACTGACGAAGGCATCGCACGGATCTTCGCGTTCGAGCACGGCGGCGAGCGTGAAGCCCTCGGGCAGTTGCATCGGCACGTCTTTCAGCGAGTGCACGGCCAGATCGGCGCGTCCGTCGGCGAGCGCGAGTTCGAGCTCTTTGACGAACAAGCCCTTCCCGCCAACCTTGGCGAGCGAGCGATCGAGGATCTGGTCACCGCGAGTGGTCATGCCGAGGATACTCACCTGGCACTGCGGATATAATTTGTGCAGCGCGTCACGCACGTGTTCGGCTTGCCACATGGCGAGCCGGCTCTCGCGTGAAGCGATCACCAGGGTTTCAGGAGCAGCGAAGTTCATTCAGCAACCGCGTGAAGACCAAAAGAAAAAATGGTATCACGCTTGGCCGGCGGCTCTGACTGCCGGCTTCGAGAGGAGCGACATGAAGAGCAGCGCAACGGCAGACGCCCCGCAAGAGGGCCTCGCCTCGTCGGTCAGCAACAACTCACCCGCGCAAGCAGCAACCGCGGCCGCATCCACTACCGGTGAGGCCGCGAGCGGCGCGCCCCCGGGTAAGGACAAAGCCCGCCGCTCTCGCGAGGATAAAGACGCCCCGCTACGCGAGGACATCCGCTTCCTCGGCCGTCTGCTGGGCGACGTGCTGCGCGAACAGCAAGGCAGCGCCGCCTTCGATCTGGTCGAAACCATCCGCCAGAACGCCGTGCGCTTTCACCGTGAAGACGACCGCAGCGCCGCCCAGGCGCTCGACACGCTGCTCAATGGCCTGTCGAACGAGCAGGCGATTCAGGTCGTGCGCGCCTTCAGCTACTTCTCCCATCTCGCCAATATCGCCGAAGACCGGCACCACAACCGGCGCCGCCGCGTGCACGCGCTGGCGGGCAGCAACGCGCAGCCGGGCAGTCTCGCCGCCGCATTGCAAAGTCTGAAAGACGCCGGTCTGGCCGATCCCGCCACGCTGCAAGCGTTCTTCGCCAGTGCGCTGATCGTGCCGGTACTCACCGCGCACCCGACCGAAGTGCAGCGCAAGAGCATTCTGGACGCCGAGCGCGAAATCGCCCGCCTGCTCGCCCATCGTGACGATGCGCTGACCGAACGTGAATCGGCACGCAACACCGAAGCCATGCGCGCCTACGTGACGACGCTCTGGCAAACACGCATGCTGCGTAGTTCGCGTTTGACCGTGGCCGATGAAATCGACAACGCGCTGTCGTATTACCGCAGTACGTTCCTGACCGAAATTCCCGGGCTGTACGCCGACGTGAGCGCTGAGCTGAGCGAAGCCGCACCCGACGTGCGTCCGCAGGCACTGGGCCGTTTCCTGCAAATGGGGAGCTGGATCGGTGGCGACCGCGACGGCAATCCGAATGTGACGGCGCAGACGCTGCAATTGGCGATCACGCGTCAGGCCACGGAAATCTTCGCGCACTACCTGGAACAGGTGCACTTGCTGGGCGCTGAGCTATCGGTTTCGCAACTACTGGCTGGCGCGAGCGACGCCTTGCTGACGCTCGCACGCCGCTCGCCTGACGATTCCCCGCACCGGACCGACGAGCCGTACCGGCGCGCGCTCATCGGCGTGTATGCACGCCTCGCTGCGACGGCCCATGAGTGGGTCGGACACGTGCCGCATCGCGGTGCAGTGGGCGAAGCGAGCCCGTATCTCGATGCCGCCGAATTCGTCTCCGATCTGAACACGGTCGTCGCATCGCTGATGACGCATCACGGCAGCGCGCTGATTTCGCAGCGCCTCGGGCCGCTGGTACGCGCCGCAGAAGTGTTCGGCTTCCATCTGGCCAGCATCGACTTGCGCCAAAGTTCGGATATCCACGAAGCGGTGATTGCCGAATTGTTCGCCAAGGCAGGTGTCGAGCCGAACTACGCGCAATTGTCTGAAGACGACAAGCTGGCGCTGCTGCTGCGCGAACTGCGTGAGCCGCGCCCGCTCTTCTCGCCGTATCTCGACTATTCGCAGCGCACGCGCGACGAACTCGCCGTGTTTGAAGCGGCGCGCGATATCCGGGCGCGTTTCGGTGCGCGCGCCGTGCGCAACTACATCATTTCGCACACGGAAACGGTGAGCGATCTGGTCGAAGTCATGCTGCTGCAAAAGGAAACGGGCCTGTTCCAAGGCGCGCTTGGCGGCACCGGTGCGCGGGACATCATCGGCGAAGATGGCGAGCCCGCACCGGCGATCAAGGTCGGTGCCATGGTCATCCCGCTGTTCGAGACCATCGCCGACTTGCGCAACGCGCCGGTCATCATGCGTGCGCTGTTCGACATCCCCGGCATGGCCGACGTGGTGACGCAGCAAGGCGGCGAGCAAGAAGTGATGCTGGGCTACTCGGACAGCAACAAGGACGGCGGTTTCCTCACGTCGAACTGGGAGCTGTACAAGGCCGAGCTGGCGTTGGTGCACCTGTTCGAGGAGAAAGGCATTCGTCTGCGGCTCTTCCACGGCCGAGGCGGCACCGTCGGACGTGGCGGCGGCCCGACCTATCAGGCCATCCTGTCGCAGCCGCCGGGCACGGTGAAGGGGCAGATTCGCCTCACCGAGCAGGGCGAAATCATTGCGAGCAAGTTTGCCAATCCCGAAATCGGGCGACGTAACCTCGAAACGATTGTTGCCGCCACGCTCGAAGCCACGCTGCTGCCCAGCCGCAACCAGCCGCCGCGCCTGACGGAGTACGAAGCCGTCATGCAGGCGCTCTCGGACACGGCGTTCGCCGCGTACCGCGATCTGGTCTACGAGACACCGGGCTTTACCGATTACTTCTTCTCGGCCACGCCCATTGCGGAAATTGCCGAGCTCAACATCGGCTCGCGTCCGGCATCGCGTAAGTTCTCCGATCCGAAGCAACGTCGCATCGAAGATCTGCGCGCCATTCCTTGGGGCTTCTCGTGGGGCCAATGCCGCCTGCTGATCACCGGCTGGTACGGCTTCGGCAGCGCAGTGGCCGCGTATCTCGATGCGGCGCAGGACGCTGCGGCACGCGACGAGCGGCTCGATACCCTGCGTCAGATGGTCAAGCGCTGGCCGTTCTTCGCGAACCTGCTCTCGAACATGGACATGGTGCTCGCCAAGACCGATCTGGGTGTGGCATCGCGCTACGCCGAGTTGGTGCCCGACGCCGATCTGCGCACCCGCGTGTTCGGTCGCATCAAGGCGGAATGGGAGAGCACGTCGCAGGCGCTCGCCCTGATTACCGGGCACGAAGAACGGCTGGCCGACAACCCGATGCTCGCCCGTTCGATCAAGAACCGCTTCCCGTACCTCGATCCGCTCAATCACTTGCAGGTCGAACTGCTACGCAGACACCGTGCGGGGGAATCGGACGAACGTGCGCGACGCGGCATCCATCTGTCGATCAACGGCATCGCCGCCGGCCTGCGCAATACGGGCTGATGACGGGCTGATCATGGGCTGATGACGTGTTGATTTAGGCGTCAAGGGCCTGCCGGGCATGGCGTCGATGCGGCTTTCACAGCGTCGACGCCACCCGGTTCCTTGGGATTCTCCCCAACGACAAGCGGGTCGATAGAGCGGTATATTGCGACGCATTCGATTCGATTGTTGCCGGGGGGCCAATCCATCATGCATGCCAATCTGTTTTTGCGACGTGCCAGACCGTGTGCGAGACCTATTGCAGCCGGTCTCGCCTCGTTCTGCCTGCTAAGCGTCTCCGCCATTGCCGGTGCATTACCGGACAGCGATGCAAGCGCCACACCGACCACTCCCGCCGCCGTTTCCTCTGCTCGCGTTGAGCAAGACGCCGGTGTCTTTACCGCCGCACCGCACGGCCTGCGCGGGTTCGCCGCGCGGCTGGTGTCCCAGACGCTCGCGGGATCTCCCACCCAGACCAAACAACCGCCGCCCGTACTCGACCCCGTTCTCGACCCGCTCATGCGCGGCATTCTGGAGCGGCTGGCCATCAGCGAAGCGGTCGCACGCACGAAATTCGCCTCTGGCAAACCCGTGCAGGACACGCCGCGCGAGCAGGCGCTGCTCGACAGTGTGGGCGAGCGCGCCAGCCAGTACGGCCTGACGGCGCCGCAAGCGCGCACGTTCTTCCGCCTGCAAATCGAAGCGGGCAAGCTGGTGCAGACCGCCCTGCTCGCCCGCTGGGCGCGTGAAGGGCGTGCCCCGGGGCAGCCCGTCGACCTCGCAACGCGCCTGCGCCCGGCACTCGACCGGCTGGGCGTCTCGCTCATGCACGACCTCGGCCGTCTGTGCGCGCTGCCCGATGACCCGACGCGGCTGGCCCGCATCCATCAGGCACGCGAGCGCATCGCCAAGGCGGCCAAACTCGAAGCGCTGCAACGCGCGGCGTTCGACGAGGCGACTTCCGGCCTGTGTTTGTCCGCCCCGCCGCGCATCTGGACGCTGTCGATGGCGCAATGATGGCCGCGCCCCTCTGCGAAGCGCGGGAATGCCCCCGGATTGCACGGCTGACCTGAGCGGGCGCGGGCGTTGGTATAATCGCGGTTTGCTGTGTTTTCATCACGGTCCGCTTCAATCTGCCTCGATTGGCCTCGATTAGCCACGCTACGACAATGACCTCCCAACTCCACAAGAAGGGCGAAGCCTGGTCGGCTCGCTTTTCCGAACCCGTTTCCGAACTCGTCAAGCGCTATACCGCGTCGGTGTTCTTCGACAAGCGCATGGCCCTGTTCGATATCGAAGGGTCGCTCGCCCACGCCGACATGCTGGCCGCTCAGGGCATCATCAGCGCCCAGGATCTGGCCGACATTCAGCGCGGCATGACGCAGATTCGCGGTGAGATCGAGCGTGGCGAATTCGAATGGCAACTGGACCTCGAAGACGTTCACCTGAATATCGAAGCCCGCCTGACCGCACTGATCGGCGATGCCGGTAAGCGCCTGCACACGGGCCGCTCGCGTAACGATCAGGTCGCGACCGACATCCGCCTGTGGCTGCGCAGCGAAATCGACCGTATCGGCACGCACCTCGGCGATCTGCGCAGCGCCCTGCTCGATCTGGCCGAGCAGCACAGCGCCACGATTCTCCCGGGCTTCACCCATCTGCAAGTCGCTCAGCCGGTGACCTTCGGTCATCACCTGATGGCGTATTTCGAGATGTTCAGCCGTGACGCCGAGCGCATGCTCGACGTGCGCCGCCGCGTGAACCGTCTGCCGCTGGGCGCTGCCGCACTGGCTGGCACGAGCTACCCGATCGACCGTGAGCGCGTGGCTGCCACGCTGGGCTTCGAAGAAGTCTGCACGAACTCGCTCGACGCCGTGTCCGATCGCGACTTCGCCATCGAATTCACTGCCGCTGCGGCGCTCGTGATGACTCACGTGTCGCGCTTCTCGGAAGAACTGGTGCTGTGGATGAGCCCGCGCGTGGGCTTTATCGATCTGGCCGACCGTTTCTGCACGGGCAGCTCGATCATGCCGCAGAAGAAGAACCCCGACGTGCCCGAACTGGCGCGCGGCAAGACCGGCCGCGTGAACGGCCACCTGATCGCGTTGCTTACGCTGATGAAGGGCCAGCCGCTCGCGTACAACAAGGACAATCAGGAAGACAAAGAGCCGCTGTTCGACACGGTCGACACCGTGATCGACACGCTGCGCATCTTTGCCGACATGGTGCCGGGTATCAAGGTGCGTGAAGACAACATGCGCAATGCCGCGCTGCAAGGCTTCTCGACGGCGACCGATCTGGCCGATTACCTCGTCAAGAAGGGCCTGCCGTTCCGCGATGCGCACGAAATCGTCGCGCATGCCGTGAAGATCTGCTCGGATCGCGACATCGATCTGGCCGACCTGACGCTGGCCGAACTTCAGAAGTTCTCGCCGCTCGTGGGCGAAGACGTGTTCGGCTATCTGACGCTCGAAGGCTCGGTCGCCAGCCGTAATCACATCGGCGGCACGGCACCGGAGCAAGTGAAGCGCGCCATTGCGGCCGCACGCGCGAAGCTGGCGAAGTAAGTTTTTCGCTTGCGGCGCTCTGCTGCTAATGGATGTGAAAAAGCCACTCATTCGAGTGGCTTTTTCTTTGGTGCGCTGTGAAGCGCTCGATTAGGGGACTTGCCCGGCCATCGTCAGAAGATCGGCAGCGACAGGAAGCCCTTGATGATGATGGCGTTCACGATATCGATGAAGAACGCCCCCACCATCGGCACGATCAGGAACGCAATGTGCGACGGCCCGAAGCGCTCGGTGACCGCCTGCATATTCGCAATGGCCGTCGGCGTGGCACCTAGCCCGAAGCCGCAATGGCCTGCGGCAAGCACCGCCGCGTCGTAGTTGCGGCCCATCACGCGGAAGGTCACGAAGATGGCGTAGGCAGCCATCGCCACCACCTGAACGGCAAGAATGATGATCATCGGCACGGCTAGCGTCGACAGATCCCACAGTCGCAGCGCCATCAATGCCATGGCCAGGAAGAGCGACAGGCTCACGTTGCCCAGCACCGACAACGACCGGTCGAACACTTCGTAGCCGACCAGCGACAGCGCGTTGCGCACGATCACACCGGTGAACAGCACGCAGACGAACGTGGGCAACTCGAAGGCCGTGCCCGACAGCCACGACGCGAAGATCTCGCCACCCAGCAGACAGATCGCGATCATCGCCACGGTTTCGATCAGCGCTTGTGCCGTGATCAGGCGTACCGTGTGCGGCTGCTCGAAGCCCTCCGGTGCCGGGGCACTCGTCGAGGTATCGGCACCGGGCACCTTGCCACCCAATCGCCCCACGAGATACCGTGCCACCGGACCGCCAAGCAGACCGCCCAGTACCAGCCCAAACGTCGCGCACGCCATGGCGATCTCGGCAGCGGACTGCACGCCGTATCGGTCCGCCATCACGTGCCCCCACGCCGCGCCGGTGCCGTGGCCGCCCGCCAGCGTGATCGATCCGCCGAGCAACCCCACACCCGGCGGCAAGCCGAGCAGCATCGCCAACCCGACACCGATGGTGTTCTGCATGACCAGCATGCCCACGACTACCGCGAGGAACAGGGCCAGCGTGCGTCCGCCCGCGCGCAGGCTCGCCAGATTGGCCGAGAGCCCGATGGTCGCGAAGAACGCCAGCATGAGAGGGGTTTGCAGCGAGGTGTCGAACTTGAGTTCGAAGTGACCGAACTGGCGTAGCGCCAGCGTGGCAAACGCCACGAGCAAACCCGCCGCCACGGGCTCGGGAATGCTGTAGGTGCGCAGCGGCGCGATCCATTCGACCAGCTTGCGCCCGAGCAGCAAGACCAGCGAAGCGCAAACCAACGTCCCGTAGTTGCTGAAGACCAGTTGTCCCGTGACGCCCATGATCCGCCCCTCCCGCAGTCGAAAAGCGACGAGTGTAACAATCGGATTCGCCCCAATCCTTGGGTAATTTCCCAAAAATCGGACACCCAAGCATAACTTCAAATCGGGCGATTTACCTCGGGATCGGAGAGTTTGCCACCGTGTTCACGAGATTCCACCGGGTATTCAAGGCATTTGGGAACATTCGACGCGTCGATGACAAGGCCGCTTGGGCAATATCCGCAAGTTGTCACGCGGGAAACAAGCGTATGGCGCGTGACGGTTCGGCTCGGATTGCTCCTGGAGATAACGCGAATGCCCGCCCAGGTGGATGTGCCACGAAGTTCACCATGCCCCGTCGCGCACGCCGTAAACGACAACACCCTGCGAAGCGCGTTGCTTGCAGGGTGTTGTCGGATCGTACTGCGGACTCGTCAGCGGTGACCGAGTCCTTGTCTAAGCGTTACTGACGCACGCAGTCCACGAAGTACTCCGGACGGCCGTCGACTTCCTCGACCACCAGACCGTGAACATCGGTGTGGAAGCCCGGGAAACGCTCGTTGAAGTCACGTGCAAAGCGCAGATACTCAATAATCGCGGCGTTGAAGCGCTCGCCCGGAATCAGCAACGGAATGCCCGGCGGATACGGTGTGAGCAACACGCTCGTCACGCGGCCTTCCAGCTTGTCGATAGGCACCCGGTCGATCTGGCGGTGTGCCAGCTTCGAGAATGCGTCGGTCGGCTTCATCGCCGGCTGCATGTCCGAGAGGTACATCTCGGTGGTCACGCGCGCCACGTCGTTGGCCTTGTACACGCTGTGAATCTGGTCGCACAGATCGCGCAGACCGATGCGCTCGTAGCGCGGGAACTGCGCCACGAACTCCGGCAGCACGCGCCACAGCGGACGGTTGTGATCGTAATCGTCCTTGAACTGTTGCAGTTCGGTCACCATCGAGTTCCAACGGCCCTTGGTGATGCCGATCGTGAACATGATGAAGAACGAGTACAGACCGGTCTTCTCGACAATGATGCCGTGCTCGGCCAGATACTTGGTGACGATGGCCGCCGGAATGCCCGACTCGCCGAATTCGCCGTCCACGTCCAACCCCGGCGTGATGATCGTCGCCTTGATCGGATCGAGCATGTTGAAACCGTCGGCCACATCGCCGAAGCCGTGCCAGCGCTCGTTGGCGCGCAGCACCCAGTCGTCACGCTGAATCGTGCCTTCGTCGCCCAGATTGTCCGGGCCCCAGACCGAGAACCACCACGAGTCGCCATACTCGTTCGCCACCTTGCGCATGGCGCGGCGGAAATCGAGTGCCTCCATGATCGACTCTTCGACCAATGCCGTGCCGCCCGGCGGTTCCATCATGGCCGCGGCCACGTCGCACGAGGCGATGATGGCGTACTGCGGCGAGGTCGACGTGTGCATCAGATACGCCTCGTTGAAGCGGTACGTATCGAAATTGCGCGTCTCGGAGTCCTGCACCACGATCTGCGAGGCCTGCGAAATACCGGCGAGCAGCTTGTGCGTCGAGTGCGTGGCGTAGATGGTCGCTTCCGACGAGCGCGGACGGCCTTCGCCGATCGCGTGCATGTCGCGGTAGAAATCGTGGAACGTCGCGTGCGGCAGCCACGCCTCGTCGAAGTGCAGCGTATCGATCGTATTGCCCAGCACTTCCTTGATCATCTCGACGTTGTAGATCACACCGTCATACGTGCTTTGCGTGATCGTCAGGATGCGCGGCTTGGCGTCCGGGTTGTTGGCGAGCACTTCGCGCGCGAACGGGTTCGCTTCGATCTTCGCGCGGATGACTTCGGGCTCGAATTCCGACTTCGGAATCGGGCCGATGATGCCGAGGTGATTACGCGTGGGCGTCAGGAACACGGGCACGGCGCCCGTCATCGTGATCGCATGCAGGATCGACTTGTGGCAGTTACGGTCGACCACGACGATATCGCCCGGCGCCACGGTGGCGTGCCAGACGATCTTGTTCGAGGTCGATGTGCCGTTGGTCACGAAGAACAAGTGATCGGCGCTGAAGATGCGCGCAGCGTTGCGCTCCGACGCGCCCACCGGGCCGTTGTGATCCAGCAACTGACCGAGTTCTTCCACGGCGTTGCAAACGTCCGCACGAAGCATGTTCTCGCCGAAGAACTGGTGGAACATCTGCCCGACCGGGCTCTTCAGGAACGCCACGCCGCCCGAGTGCCCCGGGCAGTGCCACGAGTACGAACCGTCGGCTGCGTAGTGCGTGAGCGAGCGGAAGAACGGCGGCGGCAGCGAGTCGAGGTACGACTTGGCTTCACGGATGATGTGACGCGCCACGAACTCGGGCGTGTCTTCGAACATGTGAATGAAGCCGTGCAGCTCGCGCAGGATGTCGTTCGGAATGTGACGCGAGGTGCGCGTCTCGCCGTACAGGAAAATCGGAATATCCGGATTGCGGCGGCGCACTTCCTGCACGAACGCACGCAGGTTGATGATGGCCAGCGCCAGTTCGCCCTCGCCTTCACCGCCCGCTTCGCTCGAGAAGGTGCCGAATTCGTCGTCGTCGATCGACAGGATGAAGCTCGACGCGCGGCTCGCCTGTTGTGCGAACGACGTCAGATCGCCGTAGCTCGTCAGGCCATTGACCTCCATGCCCTCGGCTTCGATGGCCTCCGCCAAAGAGCGAATCCCGGATCCGGAGATGTTTTCGGAGCGGAAGTCCTCGTCAATGATGACGATCGGAAAACGGAATTTCATTGGCGTTCCTTCGACAAAAGAACGAGCCACGGTCCGACATGGCCGTGGCTCTTGGGCAGTGCAATAGAGAGGGGGCTCACCGGCGGCGAGTGTCTAGCCTAATGGGCTAGGTTTTCGGCAGCGTGACACCACGCTGTCCTTGGTACTTCCCGCCGCGGTCCTTGTACGAAGTCTCGCAGACCTCGTCGGACTCGAAGAACAGCACCTGAGCCACGCCTTCGTTGGCGTAGATCTTGGCCGGCAGCGGCGTCGTGTTCGAGAATTCCAGGGTCACGTAGCCCTCCCATTCGGGTTCGAACGGCGTCACGTTCACGATGATGCCGCAGCGGGCATACGTGGATTTGCCCAGACACACGGTGAGCACGCTGCGCGGAATGCGGAAGTACTCGACGGTGCGGGCCAGCGCGAACGAGTTCGGCGGAATAATGCAGACATCGCTCTCGACGTCGACAAAGGACTTCTCGTCGAAGTTCTTCGGGTCGACGATCGTCGAATTGATGTTCGTGAAGACCTTGAATTCAGGCGCACAGCGAATGTCGTAGCCGTAGCTCGACGTGCCGTAGCTGACGATCTTCTGCCCGTCCTGGGAATACCGGATCTGCGACGGCTCGAAGGGCTCGATCATGCCGTGCTCTTCGGCCATACGCCGGATCCATTTATCGGACTTGATGCTCATGTGTGGGCCTGAACTGGGGTAGTACGTAAAAAGTGGGCGTATTTTACGCGATTGTTGCGGTGCGGTGATTTTTTCACACGCACCGCTTTGCGCGCCCCGTTTTTACGTGTTCTGCACGACGATCGACGGGAATTTGCTGGTCATGTCCTTCTGCTTGGACGCGATTTTCACCGCGACCTTGCGGGCGATAGCCTTGTACAGCTCGGCCACTCGGCCGTCCGGGTCACCGACCACGCTCGGCATGCCGGCGTCCGCATGCACGCGGATGCTCATTTCCAGCGGCAGCTTGCCCAGCAGGTCGACGTCGAAGTCGTGGCTCATGCGCTCGCCGCCGCCCACGCCGAAAATCGGCTCTTCGTGACCGCAGTTCGAGCAGATATGCAGGCTCATGTTCTCGATAAGTCCCAAAATCGGGACGCCAACTTTCTCGAACATCTTAAGACCCTTGCGCGCATCAAGCAGGGCAAGGTCTTGCGGGGTGGTCACGATGACCGCGCCCGTGACTGGCACCTTCTGCGCGAGCGTGAGCTGGATGTCGCCCGTGCCCGGTGGCATGTCGACGATTAGGTAGTCGAGATCCTTCCAGTTGGTCTGATTGAGCAACTGTTCGAGCGCTTGCGTGACCATCGGGCCGCGCCAGACCATGGGGTTGTCCGGCTCGATCAGGAAACCGATCGAGCTGGCCTGCAAGCCGTGACCGACCATCGGCTCGAGCGTCTTGCCGTCTTTCGACTCGGGCTTGCCGTGAATACCCAGCAGCGTGGGCAGTGACGGGCCGTAAATGTCCGCATCGAGAATCCCGACATTGGCGCCTTCGGCGGCCAACGCGAGCGCCAGGTTGACGGCCGTTGTGCTCTTGCCCACGCCACCCTTGCCCGAGGCCACCGCCACAATGTTTTTCACATTAGGAAGAAGCTTGACGCCACGTTGAACGGCGTGCGCCACAATCTTCTGGCCGATTTCGACAGCAACTCGCTCTACCCCGGGCAGTTTGCCGACGGCATCGGTGATGCGTGCGCGCATGGCGTCGAACTGACTTTTTGCCGGATAGCCGAACTCGATTTCGATGCCGACATGGCCGTGTTCGGCGTCGACTCGTTTCACGTACTTGCCGGCGATCAGATCCAGCCCCGTGTCGGGGTCGACGATGCCTCGCAGAACGTCGTTGATTTGCGCTACTTCCATGTCGGTCTCTCGCTCTGTAGCGGCACGCAGGACGGGGCCCACGCGTCGCTAACAACTTGTAACATCCGTGGCGCGCGCTCTCGATTAGCATGCGAGGCGCACGTGTTTTGGGGAACCAGTCACCGCGGCAATCTGTCCTTGCCAGCGGTTGACACTCGGCACTATTGTAAAAGACGTCGCGCCGGCAGCGTCAAAACCCATGCCAGGCGCGCGTGCTTCCGCGAAGTGCTCACGCGTGTCTCATCACAGCAAGCTAATCGAGAAGGAGCCTTATATGAATAAGAACACTCTGCGCGCTTCGGCGCTCGTCCTGGTCGCTGCCGCCCTGCTGGCCGGTTGCCAGACGCCGCAGGGCACCAACACGGCGGTCGGCACCGGTGTCGGCGCGGCAGTCGGGGCGGGTTTGGGTAACCTCATCGGTGGCAATACCACGGGTACGCTGATCGGCGCTGCGGTAGGTGCCGCGGCCGGTGGTGCAGCCGGGTACAACTGGCAGTCCATCAAGAACACGCTGGGCGGCCACACGGCCGGTACCGGCACGCAAATTACCGAACGCCCGGACGGACAGCTTCAGGTCAACGTGCCGAGTGACGTGACGTTCGATACCAATCAGTACGCGATCAAGCCTAACTTCGCTGCCGTGCTGACCGACCTGGCCAATTCGCTCAATCAAAACCCGGGCATCACCGCCCGCGTGATCGGCCACACCGACAGCACCGGTGGCGACCGCATCAACATTCCGCTCTCGCAGAACCGTGCCAACGCCGTTATCCAGTTCCTGACGAGCCGCGGTGTCGCCGCGAACCGCTTGCAGGGCGTGGGCGTGGCGTCGAGCCAGCCGGTCGCGTCGGATGCCACGGCAGAAGGCCGCGCGCAGAACCGCCGAGTGGAGATTCTCTTGCAGGCCCCGCAACAGCAAGCGCCGCGCGGTTAATGTGTTGACGGTGTCGTGAATGGTGCGCCGCAGCATCGAAAGTCGGTGCTGCGGTTGAACTAAAGCTAGGCGACGTCGCTCTGACCCTTCGGAAGTGCCTACCGTGGGCGCTTCCATCTCCTCTTTGTTATTGACGTTACGTGTGCCTAGTTATGCCGGAACCTGGTTCCGGCTTTTTTTTGGCCGAACGCTTTTCAATGGCAAAGCCCCGCGCCTGCTAGAATCGTCCTTTCCTCCCACCCTAAAACCCACAGTCAATCTCCATGTCCCGCCGCATTCTTGTCACCTCCGCCCTGCCGTACGCCAATGGCCAGATTCACATCGGTCACTTGGTCGAATATATCCAGACCGATATCTGGGTGCGGTTCATGCGGATGCAGGGCCATGAGGTGTACTACGTGGGTGCGGACGACACGCACGGCACGCCCATCATGCTGCGCGCCGAAAAGGAAGGCCTCACGCCCAAGCAGCTCATCGAGCGCGTGTGGAAAGAACACAAGCGCGATTTCGACAGCTTCGGCATCTCGTTCGATAACTACTACTCGACGGATTCCGAAGAAAACCGCGAATTGTCCGAAAGCGTCTATCTGGCGCTCAAGGAGCAAGGGCTGATCGAATCGCGCGATATCGAACAGGCGTATGACCCGGTCAAGGAAATGTTCCTGCCGGACCGCTTCATCAAGGGCGAGTGCCCGAAATGCGGCGCCAAGGACCAGTACGGCGACTCCTGCGAGGTTTGCGGTTCGACCTACGCGCCGACCGACCTGCTCAACCCGTATTCCGTCGTCTCGGGCGCCACGCCCGTGCGTAAGACCTCGACGCATTACTTCTTCAAGCTCTCGGACCCGCGTTGCGAGCAGTTCCTGCGCAAGTGGGTGGCGGGCCTTGCTCAGCCCGAAGCGGCCAACAAGATGAAGGAATGGCTGGGCGAAGACGGTGAGTCGACGCTGGCCGACTGGGATATCTCGCGCGACGCGCCGTATTTCGGTTTCGAAATCCCCGGCGCGCCCGGCAAGTACTTCTATGTCTGGCTCGACGCGCCGGTGGGCTACTACGCGAGCTTCAAGAACCTGTGTGCAAAGCGCGGTCTGAACTTCGACGAATGGGTCAAGCCGGGTTCGACAACCGAGCAGTACCACTTCATCGGCAAGGACATCCTGTACTTCCACACGCTGTTCTGGCCCGCCATGCTCGAATTCTCGGGCCATCGCACGCCGACCAACGTGTTTGCGCACGGCTTCCTGACCGTCGACGGCCAGAAAATGTCGAAGTCGCGCGGCACGTTCATCACCGCACAGAGTTTCATCGATACGGGTCTGAACCCGGAATGGCTGCGCTATTACATCGGCGCCAAGCTCAGCAACACGATGGAAGACATCGACCTGAACCTCGATGACTTCATCGCGCGCGTGAACAGCGATCTGGTTGGCAAGTACGTAAACATCGCCAGCCGCGCCGCAGGCTTCCTGATCAAGCGTTTCGAAGGCCGCGTGTCCGCCGACGCCATGCAAGCGCCGCTGCTCGCGCAATTGCGCGCTGTCGCGCCGCAGATCGCCGCGCACTACGAAGCACGCGAGTTCGGCAAGGCACTGCGTCTGGTGATGGAACAAGCCGACGCCGTGAATGGTTACGTCGATACGGTCAAGCCGTGGGATCTGGCGAAAGACCCGGCACAAGCCGCTGCGCTGCACGAAGCGTGCTCGGTGTGTCTGGAAGCTTTCCGTCTGCTCACGCTGTACCTCAAGCCGGTGCTGCCGACGACAGCCGAAGCGGTCGAGCGCTTCCTGAACATCGCGCCGCAAACGTGGCAAGACGTCGCTGCGCCGCTCACCTCGGCCAGTGCCATCTCGGCGTATAAGCACCTGATGACGCGCGTCGAAGGCAAGCAGGTCGAGGCCCTGGTCGCCGCCAATCGCGATTCGCTGCAAGCGACGGCCGCACCGGTGGCGGACGCCAACGCGAAGGCAAAGGGTAAGGACAAGGCCGCAGCGGCTGCTCCGGCGGCGGCCGACGAAGGTTTCATCACCATCGACGATTTCGCCAAGATCGACCTGCGCATTGCGCGCATCGTCGCGTGTCAGGCGGTGGAAGGCTCGGACAAGCTGCTGCAACTCACGCTCGACGTGGGCGAAGCACAAACGCGTAACGTCTTCTCGGGCATCAAGTCGGCGTATCCGCAGCCCGAAGCGCTGGTCGGCAAGCTCACGGTGATGGTGGCCAACCTTGCACCGCGCAAGATGAAGTTCGGGCTGTCCGAAGGGATGGTGCTCGCCGCCTCGGCCGCGAATGAAAAGGCCGAGCCGGGCATCTACATTCTCGAGCCGCACGACGGCGCGAAGCCGGGCATGCGCGTGAAGTAATCGCGTGCGGCGGGAGGACGCTACGCCTGCGCTGAGATCATCAGCATCATCGGGCGCTCGCGTTCTTCCGCCAACGCCGGCATCTGCCGGATCTGTTCCGGTGTCGGCGCAAACTCCTCCACACGTTTCAGCCGGAAACCCGCACCCATCAACGCGTTCAGCGTTGTCGCCAGCGTGCGGTGGTACTTCAACACACCTTTGGCAAACCAGTCGGTGCGCCGCTCCCCCTCATCGCTATAGCCGTTCACCGGCCACGTCTTGCGCCCATCCTCGTCGGCGATCCAGTGCGGATGCGCCGCGGCCATGAAAATCGGATGTTCGATCGTGAACACGAAATGGCCACCGGACGCGAGCGACTTGTGGATACGTTGCACGAGCCGATCGAAATCGCGCACGTAGTGAAAGGTCAGCGCGCTATAGGCGAGATCGAACGCAGCATCGGGCAAGTCGAGCGCATCGAGGTCGGCAATGCGGTACTCAATCGCGGGGTCGGAGGTATCGGCCGTCGCCCGCGCGATCATGTTTTGCGACAGATCCAGTCCGAGCACTGACGCCGCACCTTGGGCGCGCATCCAGCGCGACGCCCAGCCAAATCCACAGCCCAGATCGACCACGCGCTTGCCTTGCAGGTCCGGCAGCATTGCCCGGATCGCGGGCCATTCGGGGGCGCCGTCCAGCCCGAGCACTTGCCGGGGAAGCTGGCTGTAGCCCGCGAAGAAGTCCGGATTGTCGTAGATGTTCTGGGCCATGTCGGTTTGTCCTTGATGCGGCCAGCGCCAGTTGGGGCAATCGGGCGTTAGCGCAGGTGATCCACCGGCAATGCCGTGGTGAACTTCACCGTCTCCATCGAGAAACTGGCGCTGATGTCTTGCAGATCGGCCACGCGAATCAGCTTTTTGTAGAAGCGATCGTACGCGGCGATATCGGGCAGATAGACCTTGAGCAGATAGTCGATATCGCCTGCCATGCGGTGAATTTCGACGATTTCCGGCAGTTCGCGCGCGCCGGAGACGAAGCGCACCATCCACTCTTCGCTGTGTGTCGCCGCCTTGATAAACACGAATGCCGTCACGCGCAGATCAAGTTGCTGCGGGTCGCACAGCGTGACTTGTCCGGTAATGACCCCGTTCTCGCGCAAACGCTGCACACGACGCCAGCAAGGCGTGGGCGACAGGTGCACCGCTTCGGCCAGTTCGCCTAGCGAATGTGAGGCATCGGCTTGCAGGTTTTCCAGAATTGCTAGATCAGTCTTATCCATGATCGCCACACAAAGGGAAAAATTTTCTCAATCCTACTCGATTTGAGCCAAACTTTAAAAACCTTTACCTGTGGCTGCCCGGTAGACTGGCCGGACACTTCAAAAAACGGGTGCAGCCATGAACCTCTTTACCGAACATCCCGCTTCCGTCGGCGAAAACTACACCCAGCATCTGGGTTCGGCCCTCTCGTTTGCGTTGCCGCTGCTGGGCGCAGCCCTCGCCTGTTTCGTGCACGGCCTGCTGCCGTTCGCGTTCAAGAAGACCGGCAGCAACGTGATCGTGCGCCTGCACGAGCGGATGGTGACGCATCGTCACCGCGATCCGGCGCAGCATGCGGCGGACCGCACCGCCTAATGCGATAACCGAGGCGATAACCGAGGCGATACCTAAGGCGATAACCCAGATAACGCAGACGGCCTTGCCTTAATCCCTCAAGGCCGTTCTGAGGCCGGGTCCGGCGAGCGTGAGGTCACCGTCACGCGGCCGTCGGGGCCGAAGTGGGCATTGAACATGCCCGCCGTATTCACCCCGTCTTCCAGCCAGCGCCAGCTCCACACCACTTCCTTCTTCAACTTGTATTCCGCGACGGTCGTCGGTTTGCCCAGCAAGCGCCGCACGTCGTCTTGCGTCATTCCCGGCTGCACTTGCTCGAAGTTCTCGGCCGTGAGCGCTTGCGTCACCGCGCGCAGCTTGCCGTCCGGGGCGATATCCACCATGTAGGTGCGCAGCCCGCCCGGCGCGCGCGGATACTCCAGTCGACGCGAACCGTCGCTGTTCTCCCAGACGATTTCAGGTTTGCCCATCTGTTCGCGCGCTTGCGCCTCCGTGGTCACGCCGGGCTTGAGATCGCGCAGCAGCATGTCGTCCGGTTTGACGGCATTGAACGTATCGCGCGCTTTCTCGCGCACCTTGTCGATCTGCTGCTGATCGCAGCCGAACAGTCCCAACAGACTCGCAAACAATCCCATGGCGACTCCCCAACGAACGCTGCGGCGCAAGCCCTGCGCCGGGTGAACCGAATTACGCGACGTCATCATCGATGGCACCTCCCTCTCTACGTTTGTCCTTGCTGCCCGTCACGTGTCGCAACACGTGACGCGGCATCAATCGAAACGGCGGTTGAACAACACGTCGAAGCCCGACAACGACCCGGTGCGCACCGCCAACTGCCAGCGGCGCGACACCTGCCATGTGATCTTGACGATACTGGCCGAGCTCGTCAGCCCCTGCTCGAAGCCGAGCGCGAAGTTGTCCGACATCGCCTTGCCTACCTTCACCACCTGCTCGTCGTCCGACAGGCCCGACTCGCTGGTGCCGATGCTGAACTCGTCGATGCCCAGATCCTTGATGATGCGCTTGCCGCCCGTGGCGCCCAGCAGCGCCGTCGCGGCGCCCGCCATGGCCTGACGCTGGCCAAGACCGGCGCCGTCCGGGCCGTGGCCGAACATCAACCACGAAAGCTTTTCCTCGTCCGACACATTCGGCTCCGACACCAGCGCCACGCGCGGCTGACGCACCGTGCCCGTCACGAGCACGCCCGCCGCCACTTCCTGATTGCGGCGCATGGCCTGAATATAGAGGTCCGGGTTGTCGAGCGGGCCGACGAAATTGATCTGACCGCGCTCGATCGCCAGCTTGCGATCGAAAGCTTCGTAGGTCCCTTCGGCCACCGTGATCGTGCCCGTGGCACGCATCGGCGCGAGCGGCTCGCTCTGCACGTGCATGCTACCGCGCAGCAGCAGATCGGCCCCGGCCCCGACGAAGCGGAAGTCACGCCCCAAATTCACCTCGACATCGATGCGCGGCGAGAAGCGTCCCGCCGGTTTCGCGCTGATGCGCGCGGCCTCTTCCTTCGGATCGAGCGGCTTGCTGCGCGACTGCGTGCCGCCGCGCACCACCAACACGTCGTCGCCAAGCTTCGGCGCGCTGGTCGGCGGGAGCGCGAAGCGCGCACGGTCGACGGTGAATTTCCCGTTCACCGACATTGCATCGCCGCTGCCCATCGCCTTCGCGTCGCCCGAGAGCGAGAGCTGTCGATCGGGCGCGGCGAACAGTTGCAGCTTTTCGGCGGTGAGCGTGATGCCTAACGTCGGCTCGGGGGTGTCGATGCGAATGCCCCCCGTCGCGCGGGCCGTACCGCCGCCACCGCCCGTGAAGACCACATCGCGCAGTGCGATTTCCGTCGGCGTGAGGGCAATACGCACATGGCCGTCCTTCACACTCACGCCCGTATCGAACATCTGCACAGAGAGATCGTCGGCAGTGAGCTCACCCGTGGGGCGAGGCTTCGCGACCGTGCCCGCGAGCGTCATGTTCAAGTTCGCGCGGCCCTTGAACGCAAACTGTGCGCCCGCAAGATTCTCGAACTTCGAGAGATTGGGAATGACCATGGCCACGCGCCCGGTCAGCGGCGCGTCGTCGGGCAGACTCGGGATACCGTCGGCAACACGAAGGCCCGTTTGCACATCGGCGTCGAGCGTGCCCACCAAGGCCGAAGCAGCTTTCACCGTCGCGTGTGCCGATTGTCCCGAGAGATCGATACGCGTGCGCAGCTCCGAGATGCCCAGCGGCACTCGCGCGCCCACGCCGCCCTTCTCTGCGGAAAGCCCCGGAATGCCGGTCACAGTGACCTTCACATCTTCGTTCACACCGCCACGACGCAGCGTCACATCGCCGCTGCGGCGTACGATTTCGACGAACCCGTCGGCGCGTTGCGCCATGCTGATATTCCACTTGCCATCGAGCACGAGATCGCTCGCCACCGCAGGCTGCTCACCGGTGTACGTCGCGAGTACGCGCAGCACCTGACCGATATCGAGCGTATCGATGGTGCCAACCGTCTTCAACTGGCCTGCGCCGTAGTCGAAGTTTGTCAGCGACAACGCGCCCACACCGGTCACAAGTTTCGCCGCGCCCAGATGCACGCGCTCAGCGCTGGCTTCCACTTGCCAAGGTGCAGCGAGCGTCAGCTTGGGCATGCCGTGGTTCTCCAAAGCCTGAATCGTGCCGCGCCAACCCGGCTTGCCGCGCGTGTCGGTCACGGCACCCGCGGCGTCGACATTCAGGTCGAGCGGCGCTTCGCGCAACTTGCCTGCGGCCTTCAAATGCAGTGTGTGCGCGCCGCGTGTGCCTGCGAGCGCCACTGATAACCGATCGAGACGCGCAATATCGCTGGTGAAGCCGTTGCCGTCGAGCGCCACATTCAGACGGTCGCCCGCTGCGCCCGGCAAGCCGCCGCTCACGTCGACCTTGCCTGCCAGATGCTCCAGCTTTTGTGCACCGAAAACGAGTTTGTCGGCAGCGAGCGTTGCCACCACGGCGGGACGCTCGATCGTGCCCGAGACTTGCCCGTCGAGTTGCAGACGACCGGCGAGCCCGAAGCCGAGCTTGTCGAGCGAGGGCGCGTCGATGTTCACCGCCATCTTGTCGCCTGCGGCACCGAAGCTGCCGCGCAGCGCGACCTTGTTGCCCGCGACGAGCAGGTTCGCATCGCTCGGCAGCAAGCGCTTGCCTGCCACCTTCACGGTGCCCGCGCCGCTCATCGGCAAGTCGGCATAGACGCTGTCTTGCAGCGCGAATTTGAGCGTCACGCCCAATTCGGGACGTAGCGCACCTTGGGCATCCAACTGGCCGGTGACGCTGGCCGCAGGCGGCTTCGCAGCGCCCTTCTTTGCATGCGCTGCGTCGTAGAGGTCGTACCAAGCGGCTGGATCGAAGCGCGTGAGTTTGACTTGCGCCTGATAAGCGCCGGTGTCGCCGTTTTCCAGCACACCGGTTGCGGCGACCTTGCCTTGTCCGGCTTCGAGCGCGAGCGCATGGATCGTCGTGCCCTTCGCGTCGAGACCGACGTCGGCCAGCACGCGTCGCGCGGCGTCGCGCCAGTCGAGCACGATACGCTGCCCGGCGGCGTCGAGCTTAATGTTGAGCGGGCCTGAGAGCTTGGTCGCGGGCAGCTTGCCGTACAGCGCGTGAAGATCGAGGTCGCGCATGGTGAGCGCGAAGCCGCCGACGGTGGCTTCGGTCGGTGCGTCGGCATTGGTGTCTGCGGCGGGGTTGGCATTGGCGGTGGCAACGACCGTACTTGCCGCACTCGCCATACTCGCTGGTGCCGGTGCAGATGCGGTTGCCGGTGCGGATGCGGATGTGACATCGATCTTCTCGCGGCGCACATCTCCGCTGCCCGAGAGCAACGCACGGCCAGCGAGCTTCAGTTCAATGCCAGTCAGTGCCTGACGTGTCGCATCGAGTAACACTTCCGCGCGCAGACTTTCGACCGGAAGCAACTCCGCGTCGATCGCGCCGGGTTTCGCGTTTGTCACGGACACCGGGCCGAGTACACGGAATTCCTTCGCCCCGGGTGCGGGTCGCAAGTCGGCCTGCACTGCAAGGTCAGCTTGCGGCGCACCGGCCGAGAAGTCGCGTGGATTAAGGTGGTCGAGCGCAATCTGCGCGCGCGAGAGCGGTACGGCACCGAACGGTGATGCCGCGATGTGCGCCGTGCCGTTGAGCTTCTCGCCGGTCGCTGTCAAATCGACGATCAGTGCATCGAGCGAGCCTGATAGGTCGGCCTTCAGCGCCACCGGAATATCGCCCGCCTTGGCTTGCAGACCGACGTTACCGTCCAGCGCGAACGGGCGCTGCCCATTCAGTTGCAGATTCGCCTGCGCCTCGCCGTAGGGTGAGCCAAGGTGTTCGATCTGGATCTTGTGCTGTGTGCCGTCGCTACGCGCGGCGACGCGGATATCGTCGAGCACGAGTGCCGGGGAATCGAGCGTGAGCTTCGCCACGCGCACATCGTTAAGCGTCAGGCCCAGCGGCAGGCGCAAGCTCGCGGGCATCACCGTCGGTTTGTTCGACGGCGGCGACGGCGCGAAGGCCAACGCCACATCGCCCGCATGCAGCTTGTCGACCGTGAAATGCAGCGGGCGCAGCGACAGCGACCAGCGGCTCTCAAGACGGCTCACCGTAATGCGTGTCGCGCCATCGATGTAGCGAACGTCGTTGACCGTGAAGCCATGAGCAAGACTACCGCTGCGCCATTCGCCCGCGAGCTTGCCGCCTAGCGTGGTGACTGCGGTCTGCCACAACCAGCGGCTGCCGCGCTCGGACGACATCGCCCACAACAGCGCGCCGATGGCCAGCACGACGATCAGCAACAGCGTGAGCAGCGCACCAGCGAGCCAACGGCCCCAGCGTTTGCGTGGCGGAGGCGGCGGCGGTGAGTTCACCGGCGGAGGTGATCCGCCAGAGCCGTCGACACCGGCAGGCGCGGGCGGCGCGAGCGTTGGCTCGCGGGGGTCCTGCTGTTGAGTCGACAACATGGAATTGAGTGGCAACGTCGTCATCAGAACGCCACCCCCAGCGAGATCGACGGTCGGAACTGGCGATCGTGCACGCCGTAGCCGAGGTCAACGTTGACGGGGCCGACGGGGCTACGCCAGCGCACGCCCAGACCGACGCCGTGATAGAGCGGCGTCGGGTGCCGATAATCGTCCGTAGCCGTGCCCACATCCCAGAACGCCGCTGCGCCCCAATCGCGCGTGAACCAGCGCTGATATTCGAGGCTGCCGGTGCCGAGGTATTTCGTCGGATACGTCGTGCCGTTCGATTGCCGTCCAATGCTTTGGTACGTGTAGCCGCGAATCGACGACGTGCCGCCAGCGAAGAAGAGCAGCGACGACGGAATACGATTGCTGTTGCCGTTGGTAATCACCGCGCCGAGTTCCAGCCGCGCGATCACGATATCGCGATCCCCCACGGGGAAATACTGGCGAATGCGTCCGTAGACGCGGCCAAACGTTTGATCCGTGAGCACGGGTTTGGCAGCAAAGCCAATCTGGGTGTTGATGATGTTGCCGGTGCGCGGAAAGATCAGGTCGTCCACATCGCGACGGGTCCATGCAAAAGCGGGCACGAGGGCTTTGTTCACGAACCGCGTGCCGCCATCGGGGCGCTCGTCGGTGTGATAGAAGTCCAGCGAATAGGCCCAGTCGTAACGCTCGCGCGAGCGCGCGCGCTTGATGCCGACTTGCAGCGCGCGCTGATCCAGACCGTTCAGGTCCGTGCGGTCGTAAGAACCGCGCAGGCTATTCGTGTACGCACTGGAATCGGGCGGCATCGCCAATTCGGCATAACCGCCCTGCCGGAATTGTTCGAGGCGTGCTTGCGTGTCGAACGTCCATGCGCTGCCGAACACGTTGTAGTACGAGTAGCGGCCAGTCACACTGCCGCCGGTGTCCGTCGTGTAACCCACACCGCTTTGCACGCGTTGCGTCGGAAACTCGTTCACCTTCACTTCCACCGGGGCGTTCTCGGCCTTCGACGGGTCTTCCGTCACCGAGATGATCACGTTCGAGAAGTACGGCGTCGCCTGAATCTGACGTTGCAATTCCTGAAGCCGCCCGGCGTCGAACGCTTCGCCTTCCGAGAGCGGGTTCACATTGCGGATGATCTGTTCCGGATAGCGGCGGGTGCCCGTGATGATCAACGGGCCGAGCGTGAACGGCGGGCCGCTGTCGTACGTGGCGGCCAGCGACGCGGCGTCTTTATCCGCATCGACCACGGCGCGCGAGAACGTCATTTTCGCGGCGTGGTAGCGCTTCTGGCCGAGATTGAAGAGCGTGTCGCTCTTCGCCTTGTCCCAGTCGGCCTGACGGAATGGCGCGTCGGCGGGCAGTTCCCAGCCGTTGCGCAGTTGCGCCACGCGCTGCGGATCTTGCTCCGCAATGGGACCAGTGAACTTCAGGTCCACGTCTTTGATGTGCGTGCGCGCACCCGAGTCGACGGTGACATGTACGTCGCGCTTGCCGTTGATCGTGGCGACATCCACATGGGTGACGGGCGAAAAATAGCCTTCCGTCGACGTGAGTTCCTGAATCTGTTCGCCGACCGTGGCGACCAGGTGTTCGAATTGGGCTTCGCCGATATCGTCGCGATCGGCGTAGCGTACGAGGTCGAGATTGGCGTTGAGCAGCTTGGCGAGGCCATTGGGGGCGTCTACGCGAACGCGATAGTCGGCCCGGGCGAGCGTGGGCAGTGCGAGAGCGCAAGCGAGCGCAACGAATACGGCGTAGCCGGGTTTGATCTGTGCGACGGTCAAAACCTTCCTTATTGTCATGGCATCCGACGCCGATGGGGCGGCGTGCGGCGTGTCGACCGGTGCGGCCTGTTCGGATGATGCAGATGTTCAGCGTTCGTGAGGCGTATTTGACCATATCCCTGTTGTCACTTCATCCGGGAATCCCAAACCGGCCCGAAGCGACGCTATGGGACCGGTTTGCGGTAGAATCAGCGTCGTTCCGCACAGCTTGCGCCGTGCTGCTTTGCCTATTTCGCATTGCCCATTTTTTAAGCAGACCGATCATGTACGAGTCCGATATCACCCAATTCATCAAGCAACTCAAGAGCGAGAAGCCGACGCTCGAAGCCGAGCAGCGTCAGGGCCGCTCCCTGTTGTGGGACAAGCAGCCCATCGACATGGAAGAGCGCCGCCGCGCCCAGCAGTCGCGCGTGGCTCAACAGCCGTACGTCTACCAGAGCGAGTAAGCCGTGCCGGCGGGCCTGATAGGCGGCAGTTGCCGCCAAGGCCCGTCACACCACGCTTCGTCCCGCCAACCGCCGCCTGTCCCCTATCGCGTTGAATCCCACCACGCCTGACGATCCGTCGCAAACTCCCGAGCCCGTTTTGGAGCCAGCCTCCGAGGCCGCGCCGGTGCCTGCGCACGTCGATTCGCCTGGCCGGGAAGCCAAGGCGGCGGAGCTGCCTGCCCCGCCTGACGGGCAGGACACCACGCCCGACATCGTCGACGGTGTAGCGCGGGCGCGCTTGTATGGCGAGCCGTTGTTTGCGCTGCCGAACGATCTCTATATTCCGCCTGACGCGCTCGAGATCTTCCTCGAAGCCTTTGAAGGTCCGCTCGACTTGCTGTTGTATTTGATTCGCAAGCAGAACTTCAACGTGCTCGACATCCCGATGGCGCAGGTCACGAAGCAGTACCTGCTGTACGTCGAGCAGATCCGGACCACCAATTTGGAGTTGGCGTCGGAGTATCTGCTCATGGCGGCGATGCTTATCGAGATCAAGTCGCGCATGCTGTTGCCGGTCAAGAAGGCCGACACTGGCGAAGAAGCGGAAGATCCGCGTGCCGAACTGGTGCGCCGCCTGCTCGAATACGAGCAGATGAAGCTAGCGGCACAGAAGCTCGATACCTTACCCGTGCTGGGCCGCGACTTCCTGCGCTCGCAGGTGTATATCGAGCAGAGCTCACAACTGCGCTTCCCCGACGTGGATGCCGACGACTTGCGGGCGGCGTGGGCCGAAGTGTTACGCCGGGCCAAGCTGGTGCAGCATCACAAGATTTCGCGCGAAGAGTTGTCTGTGCGCGAGCATATGAGCCAGATGCTGCGGCGCTTGCAGGGTGCGCGGTTCATGGAGTTCACCGAGTTGTTCGACGTTGGGCGCGGGGTGCCCGTCGTGGTGGTCAACTTCATCGCCATGTTGGAACTGGCGCGCGAGTCGCTGCTTGAGATTACGCAGGCAGAGCCGTTCGCGCCGATCTATGTGCGCCTGACGTACTCCCCCAACTGAAAAACGGGACGTGCGACGTGGCGGCGCGGCGATGCCGCAGAGTCCGCGCGGCGCTTGCGGTTTTGCGCACGCCCGTTGAGATTTCCTCTACAATCCCCCGGACGTTTTGGCGGCTGCGCCCCAATATCGGGCATTGCGCACGCCAAAGCTGGACGTAACCCACACGTACGCCACGCACGGAACCTCAATGAAAGTCATCCCCTCGATTCACGAACTGCGCGACCAACTGCGCGGACAGAATCGCGTTGCCTTCGTGCCCACGATGGGCAATCTCCATGAAGGGCATTTGTCGCTGATGCGACTGGCGCGCCAGCACGGCGACCCGGTCGTGGCCAGTATCTTCGTCAATCGCCTGCAATTCGGGCCGAACGAAGACTTCGACAAATACCCGCGCACCATGATGGACGACATCGAGAAGCTCACGCGCGAGAACGTCTACGTGTTGTTTTCGCCGGACGAGAAGGAGATGTATCCCGAGCCGCAGGAATATCGCGTCGAGCCGCCGCACGATCTGGGCGACATTCTCGAAGGCGAGTTCCGCCCGGGCTTCTTCAAGGGCGTGTGTACCGTCGTCACCAAATTGTTCTCGTGCGTGCAGCCGCGCGTGGCCGTGTTCGGCAAGAAGGATTACCAGCAGTTGATGATTGTGCGCAGCATGTGCCGACAGTTCGCACTGCCGATCGAAATCATCGCGGCTGAAACCGTGCGTGCCGACGACGGCTTGGCGCTGTCTTCGCGCAATCGTTACCTGTCGGAAACCGAGCGTGCCGAAGCCCCGCAGTTGTATCGTTTGCTGGGCCAGATTCGCGACGATGTGAATGCGGGCAAGACCGATTACGAAGCGCTCGAAGCCGCGGCGATGCAGACCTTGCGCGAGCGGGGTTGGGCGCCGGACTACGTGTCGATTCGTCAGCGTGCGAATTTGCGTGCACCGGCGCCGGGCGCAGCACCGGCCGAGAGCCTGGTCGTGTTGGCCGCCGCGAAGTTGGGTGCGACGCGTCTGATCGACAATTTGGAAATTTAAATCTGAGTGCTGGCGTCGCCGATATCCGACTGCGCAAAGACGCGCGATGGATAAGGGGCGGCGTTAGTGGATATTCGCGCGCGTGTTGGATGCGCGTGCTTAATTCGTCGCGCGGAGTGCGCGACATTGCAACACAAGAGGCAAGCCATGTACCGCACCATGCTCAAGTCGAAGATTCACCGCGCCACCGTGACGCATTGCGAATTGCATTACGAGGGTTCGTGTGCAATCGACGAGAACCTGCTCGAAGCATCGGGTTTGGTTGAGAACGAGCAGATCGACATTTTCAACGTCAATAACGGCGAGCGTTTCACGACGTATGCGATTCGTGGTGAGCGTGGGAGCGGCATGATTTCGTTGAATGGTGCGGCGGCGCGTCGTGCGCAGTTGGGTGACATCGTGATCATCGTGTCGTATGCGCAGGTCGACAACAAGGACGTGTTGGCGGGCTTCAAGCCGCAGCTCGTGTTTGTGGACGAAAAGAATGTGCAGAAGGGTGAGCGCGATCACGTGCCGCTGCAAGCATGGGAAGAAACCCGCGCCTTCGACGCAGCAAAGTAAGAAGCAAAACAAGCAATACGAAAAACCGGCCAGATGGCCGGTTTTTCGTTTCAGGGACAGAAAAGAGGAAGCACGCCCAGCGCGAGTGGTTGCGGGGGGGAGAGAAAAAATGGTTGCAACGGATAGTGTGCGTTGAAACGAGTCGGCGGCGCGCCCAACCGTTTGCTGATGCGGAGTGACGCAAACGGTTGGGCGTGTCGTCGACCGACCGCGGAGGTGGAAGGAGGGGCGGAGGGGGGGCTGCTGGGAGGGGCCGGAGGGGTGGGTTGCGACGAATTGAGGGAGGAGGACGAGCCGTCGGTGCGCTGCCCGTTTTCCAAAGCGAATTTCGTGGAGCGACGAAAACGGGTAGCGTGCCGGCGGCCGACCGCAGGCGTGGGTGTAGGTGAGGCGGTTGAACGCCTAATCGGCGACAAATTTCACAATACCGTCCCACTGGGGTAAGTCACGCTCGACGCGACTGGGTGCGACATCCCAGAGTGTGAGTCCGTGGGCGGCGAGTTGCACGTAGTTTTGGGTATCGCGGAGCATGCCGAGCACGGGCAACTCGGCCTCATCGCAATAGCGGGCGAGTTGGTCGGCGGCTCGGGTGCGGGCATCGACGCGCATCCCGACGACACCGACGCGGACATCGCCCTGGCGTACGGCCTTTTCTTCGCGGAGCTTTTGCAGAAAGTCGCGTGTGGCGAGGATGTCGAAGATGGACGGTTGCAGCGGCACGAGCACGTAATTGGCGAGCTTGAGGATCGTGTCTAGCCGTTTGCCGTGCAGGCCAGCGGGGGTATCCAGCACGGCGTGCGTGGTGCCTTTGGGCGGACGGGCTACCTCACTGTGATCGACGTCCCACGTCGCGATGGGCCGCAGCGCGGGCGGGCGCAGCCCTAGCCAAGCCCGGGAGGACTGCTGGCGGTCTGTGTCGCCGAGCATGACCGCATGGCCTTGCGCGGCCAGATATCCGGCCAGATTCGTCGCCAGCGTGCTTTTGCCCACGCCACCTTTCGGATTCGCCACCACGATCACCGGCATTACGCACTCCCCGAGGTCGATTTTCCGCACATCTTACAACGGCTTCGTGACGGCTCACCCGCGTCGCCGAGTGATTGCGGGCCGTGCCTGCCGCTTTCACCGCAAACAGCCCCACACCCGTGCCAAATCCATGTGCTCGGCGAACGAGTCCGCGAGCCGGTCCAGCGACGCCTCACGCAATGCGTTGTAGTCCTGCGCATCAATGTCGCGCGCGCCTGCCCATGTCAGCAGCGCGTGCAGCGCCTCCGGCGTATCGAACAGCCCATGCAGATACGTGCCCATGACCTGATCGTCCGCAGAGCGGGCGCCGTCCGGCACTCCACCGCTGAAGCCGCCGCCTCCGCTCTCGCCATCCAACATCGCAGCAGGACGCGCCAGCGCCGCCCCCTGCGTCACCCCCATGTGAATCTCGTAGCCCCGCACCGGCGCGTCGCCCGCGCACAAGCGACCGCTCACCACACGAAGTTGCTTCTGGGGCGCCATCGTCGTCTCGATTTCTAGCCAGCCAAGGCCCGCCGTCGTCCCCGCATCGCCTTCCAGACCTTGCGGATCGTGAATCGCCGCGCCCAGCATCTGCAAGCCGCCGCAAATACCAAGCACCTTGCCGCCGTAGCGCAGATGGCGGGCAATCGCCGGTTCCCAGCCTTGCGCCCGTAGCCATGCCAAATCGGCCCGGACGTGCTTACTGCCCGGCAAGATCACAAGATCCGACGCAGGCCATGCCTCCCCGGCGCCCACGTAGCGGAAGTCCACTTGCGGATGCGCGCGCAACGCGTCGAAATCCGTGTGATTGCTGATACGCGGTAACGCAGGCACCGCAACCCGTAAGCGTGTCTCGCCGCTGGCCGCCGTGTGCCGCTCGCCGGGCAGCATGTCCTCGCCATCCAGATGCAGACCGTGCAGATACGGCAACACCCCGAGTACCGGAATCCCCGTGCGTGCCTCCACCCATTCCAGTCCGCTCGTGAGCAACGACGGATCGCCCCGGAAGCGATTGATCACGAACCCCTTGATCCGCGCGCGCTCGCTGTCCGACAAACACGCGAGCGTGCCGACCAACTGCGCGAACACCCCGCCCCGGTCGATATCCGCCACCAGCAACACCGGCGCATCGACCGCTTCGGCGAAGCCCATATTCGCGATATCGCGCGCTCGCAGATTCACTTCGGCTGGGCTGCCCGCCCCTTCGACGATCACCGCGTCATACCCCGCGCGCAGACGCTCGTAAGCGGCAAGCACCGCCGACATCGCACGCGGCTTGTATTCCTGATAGGCACGCGCATCGAGATCGGCCACCACCTTGCCGCCGATGATGACCTGCGCGCCACGGTCGCTGCTCGGCTTGAGCAACACCGGATTGAAGTCCGTGTGCGGTGCGATTCCCGCCGCCTGCGCCTGCAACGCTTGCGCACGGCCGATCTCGCCGCCGTCTGCCGTCACCGCGCTGTTGAGTGCCATGTTCTGCGGTTTGAACGGCGCAACACGCACGCCCTCGCGATAGAGCAAACGACACAACCCGGCCACCACCGTACTCTTGCCCGCATCGGACGACGTGCCCTGAATCATCAGTGTGCCGCGTCGCGATGACGCAATAGCGGCGCCACCCGCGGCACCCGCCGCGGCGCTCGCCGACATAGCGTCGAACGCCGACGATGACCGTGATGCGGATCGGGATGAAGTCTCGGACACCGCGCTGGAATTGACAGGGATTTCACTCATGGAGCGGATTATCGCATCGGGCACTCGTACAATATCGCCCATGAGTGCCCACGACCTGACTTTCGTGCTGGGTGGCGCGCGCTCCGGCAAGAGTGCGTTCGCCGAACGCCTCGCCACGGAGAGCGGCCTGCCAGTCAGCTACCTCGCCACCGCTGCGGTGAGCGACGAACCCGAGATGCGCGCTCGCATCGCCCATCATCGCGCCAGCCGTCCGGCCCATTGGCCCACTGTGGAAGTCGGTCGCGATCTCGCCGGGGCACTGCGCGAGTCCGCCCGCGAAGGTCACTGCGTGCTCGTCGATTGTCTGCCGTTGTGGCTGGCGAGCTGGCTCTGCCCGCCTGACGATGGTCCCGATGCGCCCGCCGACGACACCCAATGGCGCGACGTCGTCGATGGTCTCGCGCTGACCCTGT
This sequence comes from Pandoraea pneumonica, assembly GCF_049918595.1. Classification (GTDB taxonomy): domain Bacteria; phylum Pseudomonadota; class Gammaproteobacteria; order Burkholderiales; family Burkholderiaceae; genus Pandoraea; species Pandoraea pneumonica_A. The sequence continues at coordinate 14,918 of NZ_JBNCRZ010000008.1, read as the reverse complement.
CCACCGCCCCCGGCAAACTCATCGTCGTGAGCAACGAAATCGGCCTCGGTGTCATTCCGATGGGCTCGCTCACGCGGCGCTACGTCGATGAACTTGGCCGCCTCAACCAGCGCGTCGCTGCGCTGGCACCGCACGTGCGTTTTGTCGTCGCCGGCCTGCCCATGGCCGTCAAAGGATGATGGCGGATGCTCACCGGACTCTCCCCTGAATCGCTCTGGCTCGCCGGGCTCATCGGCGTGTTGCTCGACGCGTGGCTCGGCGAACCCAAACGCTGGCATCCGCTCGTCGGCTTCGGCTTCATCGCCGCGGGCGTCGAAGCCTGGCTCAACAGCGCCGACACACGCGACAAACCGTTCAGCGCCATGGTGCGTGGCACCTGGGCATGGACCCTCATGCTGCTCGTGCCCGTGCTCATCGCCTGGGCACTCACCTTTCTGCCCGGCTGGGGCGGCATCGTCTGGCAAGCGCTCGCGCTCTATGCCGCACTCGGCGCGCGCAGCTTGCGCGAACACGTCATGCCGATCGCCCGCGCGCTGCGCGATGGCGACCTGCCGCAAGCGCGTGAACTGACCTCACGCATCGTCTCGCGCGACACCGAAGACGCCAGCGCGTCCGACATCGCGCGCGCCGCCGTCGAGTCGACGCTAGAAAACGGCAACGACGCCATTTTCGGTGCGCTCTTCTGGTTTGCCATCGCCGGTGCGCCCGGCGTGGTGCTGTTCCGGCTGGCCAACACGCTCGACGCCATGTGGGGCTACCGCACCGAACAGTTTCTGTATTTCGGCCGCCCGGCCGCACGCATCGACGACCTGCTGAACTGGATTCCGGCACGGCTCACCGCCGCGAGCTACGCCATCTTTGGCGACGTCGCCCGCGCCATCGACTGCTGGCGCACGCAAGCGAGCGCATGGTCGAGCCCCAACGCAGGCCCGGTCATGGCGGCCGGTGCGGGCAGCCTCGGCGTGCAACTCGGTGGCCCTGCCCGCTATCACGGCGAATGGGAAACGCGCCCGCCGTTGGGTTGCGGCATGGAACCGTCCGCGCAACATATCAAGGCCGCATGGCGACTCATTTCCCGCTCGATGTGGATGTGGCTCGTCGTCACTGGCGCCCTCGCCTTATTCGCCGCGTCGCAGGCGGACGCAATGCCCGTGGGAGTGGTATGAGCGATATGACAACACCCGTAGCCCCCGTGCCAACGCCGCCCGCCCCCCGCCATGGCGGCAATCTGAGCGAAGCCATTGCGCGCTTCAAGCGACCGCGCGAAGACTGGCTCGATCTGTCGACCGGCATCAATCCGCACGGCTACCCAGTGCCGACGCCACCGCCCGAGGTGTGGCGCGACCTGCCGGATGACTTCGACGATTTGGTTGAAGTCGCGGCCCAGTACTACGGCGCGCCGGCGAACAGCGTCGTGCCCTGTGCCGGATCGCAAGCCGTGATCCGCACGCTCCCCACGCTGCTGCGCCCGGGGCGTGTGACCATCGCTTCGCTCACGTACAGCGAATACGTCCCGGCGTTCCTGCGCGCCGGACATACGCTGGTGCCGTGGCCCGGCCCGGAGGCCGGACTCCTCGACGACGTCGACTATCTCGTTTGGGTAAATCCCGATAATCCGACAACCCGCCACGTGTCGCGCGAAACCTTGTCGTCATGGCAAGGTTCGCTGGCCGCGCGCGGTGGCTTGTTGATCGTCGACGAAGCCTTTGCCGATGCGTCGCCGGACGCCTCGATGGCGTCGCGCGCTGGGCAGGACGGCTTGGTCGTGCTGCGCTCCGTGGGCAAGTTCTTTGGGCTGGCCGGTGTGCGGGCGGGGTTCGCCCTGTGTCCGCCCGACCTTGGACAGCGTCTGTCGCTCGCCCTAGGCGCGTGGACCGTCAGTGGCCCAGCCCGCTTTGCCGCCCGCGCGGCGCTACGCGACACTGCATGGCAATCTGCCACGCGCGAGCGCTTACAGCGCGACGGAGAGCGGCTTCTGACGCTGTTGCACGCTCATGACTGGCCGGCGCTCGGCACGCCGCTCTTTGCGTGGACACCACATCCGGCAGCCTCCGCCTGGCACACGCAATTGGCCACCCTCGGCATTTGGACGCGTTTGTTCGGCGACCATCATGTGCCGATGGAAATGGGCGGCACTCGACTGCTACCGAGCCTGCGCCTGGGGCTTCCTGCGCACGAATCGGGCTGGCAACGCTTGCGCGACGCACTCGCCGAAATCTCTCACACCTGAAATTTGTGGGAACTGCCGTGCCCGGCAGGCATCCAAATTCCCCGTTATGCTTCCGATCGGGCGTGCCCTGTCCGTTCGCTAGACGGCGCACCGCCCGCGCGGCGCCTTACGCCGTATTAAATGACGTGCGTTTGCCGCCGTTTTCGTTACAAATTGAAGCATTTCTGCAACAAATGCACACAGCCTTCGCCTCAGGGCGCCGTTAGACTGAGGGTTCTTTCGCAAGGGCTTTCCCTATATAAAAGGACGACCAAATGAAAAAACTGCCGCTGTTGCTTGCTACGCTCCTGACCGCCACCGTCGTAATGGCGGGTTGCTCGAAGAAGGAAGATCAATCGGCCGCTCCGGCCGCCGATACGACGGCATCGGCGCCGGCCGCCGCCCCGGCGGATAGCACCGCCCCGGCAAGCGACGCTGGCGCTGCCATGGCACCGGCTTCGGACGCAGGCGCTGCCGCCCCGGCTCCGGCCTCCAACTAACGCCGCACGGCGCTGCCGCGGGCTTCGATCGGGCATTCGGTCGATTCTGCGCTGCGCCACAACGACTACGCCCCCTGAACTCATCTGAGTCAGGGGGCGTAGTCGTTTACTGCCGAGTTACCGCATACGGCGTGAGGGTTACTTGATGGTGGAGGTCACACCGGCGTCAATCACGCCATACATCTCCACTTTGCCCGTGCCGCCGCTGCGCGCCGACGCGCTCGAATCACCCGCGCCGCTGCCGGTGTTGGCGCACGCGCCGAGCATCAGCGCGACCATCAGCGCCCCCAGAATTCCGAAATTTCGCTTTACGTCGCTCACGTCAATTAGCTCCTTATCTCGCCCGGGCATCCGTGCCGAGCATGTTACGCATCGTTCGACCGCAACCGGGTGACATCGGTTCGCCATGGGCGCATCTTACCCTTGCGAGCGTCCCGTTGTGGGCGGCACAGGCGTTCGTGCGTCGCCGTCCTTGCGGCGTCGCGGCAACGCGTCGAAAATGGCGGGGCTTCGCCGTTCCGCATGGGGCCGCTTTGTGGGCCGCTTTCCGATCCATCGCGTCGATGGGTACCCTTTCAGCCCGTTTTCACGCCCGCCTTCCCAGGTCAATGCCGCAGACTTCCAAGACTTTCTCCCGCCGTAGCGCCCGTGCTGCCGCCGCGCTGTTTTTGACGCTTGTCTCGACGGTCGGCGTCGTCGCCAGCGTGCACGCCGCAATCTCCGTCAAAGACGACACCGGTGCGACGGTCACGCTGCCCGCCCCGGCGCAGCGCATCGTGAGTCTCGCGCCGCATGCGACCGAGTTGTTGTTTGCCGCAGGCGCAGGCGATCGCGTGGTCGGGGCTGTCGCCTACTCCGATTACCCGGAAGCCGCGCGCCGCATCCCGCGCGTGGGCGACAACAGCGCGCTCGATCTCGAACGCATTCTGGCGCTCAAGCCCGACCTGCTGGTCGTGTGGATGCATGGCAATTCACAGCGGCAAGTCGAAGCGCTTCGTCAGTTGAAGCTGCCGGTGTTCTACTCGGAACCCAAGCATTTGACCGACCTGCCCGATGCGATCGAACGTCTGGGCGCACTCACCGGCACCCCGGCGAAAGCACAGGCGGCAGCCAATGCGTTCCGCGCGCGCTATGAGGCGCTGCGCACGCAGTATTCGTCGCGTGCGCCAGTGTCGGTGTTCTATCAGGTGTGGACGCAACCGCTAATGACGCTCAACGGCACGCATATGGTGAGCGACGTGATCCGGCTGTGCGGTGGCGTCAATGTATTCGCCGACGAGCCTGCACTGGTGCCACGCGTGTCGATCGAAGCCGTGCTTGCGAAGCGCCCGGAAGCGATGTTCACGGCGACGCCAGGGGCCACGAAATCGGACAAGCCGCTTGCCACGCTCGATAGCTGGCGCCAGTGGACGCAGTTGCCCGCCGTCGCCCACAACAATTTGTTCGGCATCGACGGCGATCTGATCAACCGCCCGGGCCCCCGCATTCTCGATGGCGCCCGTGTGATGTGCGAAGACCTCGATATTGCACGCGAGCGGCGTGCCAAGGCGGCGGCGCAGTAATCCGTCAGCCGTTCCAGCGCATCAGACGGGCTTGCCCGTGGTCGCTGAAGCGTAAAGCGCAGAGCGCGCCGAAGTCGAGCGCCCACGACAGGCATGTGGTGGGCGGCAAACCCAGCGCCGCCGCTGTGTGAAGTCGAATGGGTCCGGCGTGAGAGACGGCGACGTGCACTTCACGCGTGGCGTCCGCCGACTTGGCGACCAACGCCGTCTTCGCCCACGCGGCCATGCGTCGAGCGACCTCGTGTGCCGACTCGCCGCCCGGCGGTGCAAAACCGGCGACGTCGTTTGCCCACGCATCGAGTTGGGCGCGGTCGATGGCATCCCATGGCTGCATCTCCCACTCGCCGAAGTGCATCTCCGACAAGCGATCGTCTTCCGTGACCGGCATGCCGAACGATTCGGCAATCGCCTGCGCGGCTTTTCGTGCACGCTGCAACGGGCTGCTATGGACGGCAACAGGGACGCGGCCACCGAGCAACGTCGCCAGCGTTTGCCGCATCGCCGCCGTCGTCGCATCGAAAGTAGAAGCATCGACGGGCAGATCGGTCTGGCCGTAGCAAACACCCGGCGCAACGTCTGGCGGCGGATGCCGCAGCAAAATCAGATCCATGCGCACACCGTCAGATACAGCGCAAGCTCGCCAATCTGTTGCGCGAAACCCAAGGTGTCGCCGGTGTAGCCGCCCAGTCGTCGACGCAGATAACGAATGAACGCGCCGCGCAGCGCGATCAACACCAACGCGCCCGTGAAGCCCGCGCGCCAATCCGGCCAGAAGGCCCAAGGCACACTGCACGCCACGCCAAATAGAAGGCCATTCAAGCTCAAGCGCTGTGCCACCGGTTTGGCTTTGCCTTCGGGGCGCACATAGTCCAGCGCACGCAGCAAACTGATCGCCATGCAACGGCTCGCGGCGTGGGCACCGATCATGACGATGGCGAAACCGCCCCAGCCGAATGCGGCCTGCACGTCGACCAGCGCCTGCCATTTGATCGCGAGCGCCAGCCATAGCGCGACCGCGCCGTAAGTGCCGATGCGCGAGTCGTGCATGATCTCCAGCACACGCTCGCGTGCGAATGCGCCACCGAATGCGTCGACAGAATCGGCGAGACCGTCTTCGTGAAACGCGCCAGTCAGCAGCACGCTTACGGCCAACCCCAACGCGATCGCCAGCCGCGGCGACCAGATCATCCCCATCGCCACCGTCAGCAACGCGACCAGCAGGCCGACAAACACGCCGACCATCGGGAAGAAACGCGTCGCCGCGTTCAACTGTGCTGGCGAATAGCCCACCCACGCGGGAATCGGCACCCGGGTGAAGTAGCCGAGTGCGGTCAGGAAAAGCCGTAGTTGCTGCTTGCCCCAATCGTCCGGCGTCTGCGCGGCCGGTGCCGTCGGCACCAGTTCATGTGACGACGGCGCTTCGCCTGTCAGCGGCGCAGACGTCTCGTCGGAAGGATCGGGGGCCGAGGTCGTCATGCCGCGGGGGCGTCTCGATCGCTCACGCCAGCCCCTTCGAAGGTGGCCATTTCGCGCAAGAAAGCGGCGGCGGCCTGAATCAGCGGCATGGCCAATGCGGCACCGGTGCCCTCACCCAGTCGCAGCCCCAATTGCAGTAGCGGCGAAGCACCCAGTGCATCGAGCATGGCGCGATGGCCTGCCTCGTCGGACGCATGCGCAAAGACGCAGTAATCGAGCACCGCTGGCGCGAGCCGCACTGCCACGAGCAATGCCGACGTGCTGATAAATCCATCGACCACGATCACGAGACCCAGCTTGGCGGCTGCCAGATAGGCGCCGGTCATCATCGCGATCTCGAAGCCACCGAAGGTCGCCAGTACGTCTAGAGGATCCGCCACGCCCGTCGAGGGATGCGCATCGAGCGCTTGGGCGAGCACCGCCGTCTTGCGCGCGAGTCCCGCATCGTCCACACCGGTGCCGCGCCCCACGCACGCTGCAAGCGGCAACCCCGTCAGGCGCTGCATCACACAGGCGGCTGCCGACGTGTTGCCGATACCCATCTCGCCGAAACCGATCATGCGTGTGCCACGCTGCGCATGCGCAACCACGCGCGCAGCGCCTGCGGCCAACGCCGTCTCGAGTTGCTCGCGCGACATGGCCGGGCCCTCGAGAAAATTCTGCGTGCATCGCGCTACCGGAATATCCACGAGCGAGGCATGCGACGGGAAGTCTGCCGCCACGCCCGCATTGATGACTTCCATCTCGACTTGATTCGCGCGGCAGAACACATTGATCGCCGCACCGCCGCGCAGAAAGTTAAGCACCATCTGCGCGGTGACCGCCTGCGGATAGGGGCTCACACCCGACGCCACAATGCCGTGATCGCCTGCGAACACCAACATCGCGGGGCGCGCGAGGTCGGGCGTCAGGCTTTGCTGAATGCGCCCGATTTGCAGCGCAACGCGCTCCAGCGCCCCCAGACTGCCGGGCGGCTTGGTCTTGATATCGATGGCGTGTTGCAGCGCGGCGTCCATGGCGGGCGACGGCGCGGCGACGTTGAACAACTCGGCCAGCAGCGGGCTATATGCGGTGTTTGCGGTCATGCGTGAGACTTCCTGAAACGAATACTTGAGACTGACGAGCGCGGATGGCGGCGCTTACATTTCCACGCCGGGTTGCGCGCGAATGCCCTGTGCGAAGGCGTGTTTGACCGGCGTCATGTCGGTCACCGTATCAGCCGCATCGACGAGCGCCTGCGGTGCGCCACGCCCCGTGATGACCACGTGCTGCATCTCCGGGCGCGCTTCCAGATCGGCAATCACCATGTTCACGTCGAGATAGCCGAGCTTGAGCGCGATGTTCAGCTCATCGAACAGCAGCAGACCGAACGAGGCGTCGTTCAACATGCGGCGCGCCTGCTCCCATGCGACTTCGGCTTTGGCGATGTCGCGTGCACGGTCTTGGGTGTCCCATGTGTAGCCTTCGCCCATCACATGGAACTCGCACGCTTCGGGGAAACGGCGCAGGAATTTCTCTTCGCCGGTCGGAATCGCACCTTTGATGAACTGCACGACGCCGGTCTTCATGCCGTGCCCCATCGCGCGCACGACCATGCCGAAGCCCGAGCTGGACTTGCCCTTGCCGTTGCCCGTGGTGATGACGAGCACGCCGCAATCGTGCTGCGCCTGTGCGATCTTGCCGTCGATGAGCGCCTTCTTGCGCACCATGCGGGCACGATGGCGTTCATTGCGGGCGGCTTCAGCGGCGTCAGCGTTGTCGGCAGCGGGCGTGGTGTTGGGGTCGGATTGCGGCGTTTCTTGCGTCATGAACAGCACCTGTGAAAGCGAGCGCGCGGCGCGATGCTACGCGCAGGATGTTGGGAAAGCGAATACGCGTTATCCACGGCGCGCAGGCACCAAGGCCTCGTCGGCGCCATCGCGGATGAGGCGCAGCGGGTAGCCGAACGCATCGCTGCAATACTCGGCGGTGAGGACTTCGCGCACGGGGCCGGCGCGCCATGCGCCGCGTCCGTCGAGCAACAACGCATGCGTGGCGAAGCGCCGCGCCAGATTCAAATCGTGACAAGAAAAAACGACGGCGGCATCGTCGCGCGTCGCATGTTCGGCCAAGCGTTCGAGCGCATCCATCTGATGATGCAGATCGAGATGCGAAATCGGCTCGTCGAGCAGCAGCAGCGGCGTCGCCTGCGCGAGGACTGCCGCGAGCGACACGCGTTGACGCTCGCCACCGGAGAGCGTCGTCACGTCGCGTTGCGCAAACGCTTCGAGGCCGACCTGCGCCAATGCCGTCATCGCCGCAGCGATGTCGTCCTCCGATTCCCAGGCGCCCCAGCGGCCTTGTGCGAGATACGGGTGCCGACCAGCGAGTACAACTTCGAGCGCTGTCGCGCCGAATGCATCCCGAGTTTGCTGCGGCATCAGGGCGCGCACTTTGGCGAGCGCGCCGACGCGCCACTGGCTTAGCGGCTTGCCCGCGATATCGATGCGTCCCGATGCGGCAATGGCGTCGTCGCGATGCGGTGTCGCATCGATGCTGCGCAAGCCCGCGAGTGTGCTGAGTAGCGTGGTTTTGCCCGCGCCGTTCGGGCCAGCGAGACACCAGCATTCGCCGGGTGCGACGGCAAAATCGAGCCAGTCCACTAGCGTTCGTTCGCCCGCGCGCAATGTCAGCGCGTGCGTGTGCAACAGTGGCGTCGGCGAATTCGGCTGCGCCGCGGGCGTGGGCACACTCATCGCATCACCCGTCGCGAAAGCAGCCAGAGGAACAGCGGTACGCCGATGATCGCGGTGATCACGCCCACCGGCAGTTGTGTCGGAGCGACGATCGTGCGGGCGATCAAGTCGGCCACCATTAGCAGCACGCCGCCTGCGAGCGCGGCGGCGGGCAGCAACATACGCTGATCGTTACCGAAACGCAGCCGCAGAATATGCGGCACGACCAGTCCCACGAAGCCGATACTGCCCGCGGTGGTCACAGCCACGGCGGTCGCGAGCGAGGCAGCCAGATAAATGCGTGCGCGCAACGGCCCGACCGACACGCCGACGGCCTGCGCCACGGCTTCGCCGCGCAGCATCACATTCAGTCGATGCGCAACGGGGCACACGATGAGCAAGGTCGCCGCGAGCGCCAGTAACGGCAACGCTGCGCGGTCGACACCATTCAAATCGCCGGTCAGCCAGAACAACATGCCACGCAGGCTGGCATCGGGCGCCAGCGTGAGGATGAGCATGGCGAGCGCGCCGAAACCGGCAGCCATCATCACGCCGGTGAGCAGCAGGCGTGCGCTGCTGTCTTGTTCGCCGGGACGGAAAAAGCTGCGGTGCGAGAGGGCCATCACGAGCGCGATGGCGGCCAATGCCCCAAGAAACGCGCTGGTCTGTACCCAGAAGAAAGGCAACATCAGCGCAAGCGATGCGAGGGCGGCCACTGCCGCACCGCCAGAAATGCCGAGTACGTAGGGGTCGGCGAGCGGATTACGCAGCAGCGTCTGCATCAGCGTGCCGGAGACGGCCAGCAAGCCGCCACAGGCAAACGCCGCCAACGCACGCGGCAAACGCAAACGCCACACCACGTCACCGGCAAGACCGACATCGTGACCGAGCATCAGACCGCCGATCTCGCGTAGCGAGACCGGCACGCTGCCCAGCATGAGCGACGCGACGAGCACTGCCAGCGCAAGGCTGGCAAGGGCCGTCCAGATGGCGAGTGCGCGACGCAGCGTCATGCCGCTAGGCCTCGCGATGCCAATGCGTCAGAACTGCTTCCAGCCGAGCGTGACGTAAATCGCGCGCCCGATCGTGTTGTAGGCATATACCGTCTGGTAGTTTTTGTTGAAGACGTTGTCCAGGTGCGCCGAGACGTACCAGGATTTGTCGATATCGTAACGCGCTTGCAGATTCACGAGCGTGTACGCGCCCAGATGCTGGCCGCTGGTGTCGTAACGTTCGCCACTGTAGAACACGTCGCCGCCGAAGGTGAACTTGTCGAACGTCTTCGACAGGCCAATCGAGCCGAACTGCTTGGCACGGCGGGCGAGTTGCTTGTCGGCATCCAGATCGGTCGGGTTCTGACGCGTGAACGAGGCGCGCACATCGACGCCGAACAGCGGACGGCCCGTGTAGGTCAGTTCAAGCCCTTCGACGCGCGCCTTCGCCACGTTCGAGGCCGTGTACGGGAACACGGTCAGGCTCTGAATCAGGTTCGTGTACTTGGTCTGGAAGCCGGTCAGCTTGACCAGGCCGAGACGCTCGCCGCCGTTGAATTGCACGCCGAGTTCCTTCGAGATGGAACGCTCGGGTTGCAGGTTCGGATTGCCGTAGCCCGGGTAGAACAGGTCGTTGAAGGTCGGTGCGCGGAAGCCGTCCGACGCGTTGGCCATGAACTTCCACATCGGCGTGAGGTTGTAGCCGTAGCCCACCCAGTAGCTGTTGGCACCGCCAAAGTCGGAGTACACGTCGCGGCGCACGTTCGCTTGCACCTGATGCTTGCCGAACGCGCCTTCGTAACCGATGTAGCCCGAATCGACGTGTCGGTTGTTGCGACCATAGTTGGTGCTGCTCTCGACGGTCTGCTCAAGACGTGTGTAGCCCGCGATCAGCTTCTGGTCGGGCATGAAGGCGTACTCGTTACCCCAGTCGATTTGATTGCTCGACGTGTGGAAGTTGCCGTTGCCTTTGTCGTTCAAATAACTGTAGCTGTAGTCGTCGCCCTGCGTGACCGAGAAGCGCGTGCTCCACTTGTCGGTGACGTTGCCCTTTGCGTAGCCCGAAATCTGACGCACGCGAGCGTCGGTGTTGTTCAGGTCGGTCGGCTTGCCGTAGGCATTGTCGAAGCTGCTGCTGCCATCGCTCTGGAACAGGCGCGCGCCCACTTCCCACGTGTCGCCGAGCTTGCGCGAGATCGACGCGCTCACGCTCGTGTTGTCGTCGCCATTGCGGTTCGGATTCACGTTCTTCGGATAGAAGCGCGGGTCGATGGCCGAAATGCCGTTCGTGTGAAAGCGCGACACGTCGAGCGAGAAGTTGGTCTTACCGTCGTCGAACGACCCGGCGATACCGGCGTTGGCCTGCGTAGTGTTATTGGTGCCATAGCCGATTTCCGCATAGGCGCGCGGCGGGCCACCATCGCCCTTGCGGGTGAAGATCTGGATCACGCCGCCCACGGCTTGCGAACCGTAGAGCGCCGACACGTTGCCGCGCACGATTTCGATGTGGTCAATTTGCGACACCGGAATTTGCGCGATGTTGGTCGTGCCCGTGGTGGCCGAGTTGACCGGCACACCGTCGATGAGCACGAGCGATGCGTTCGACGCCGCGCCGCGCATGAAAATGCTGGCCGACGTGCCGAAGCCGCCGTTCTGCACGATTTCCACGCCCGCCTGACCGCGCAGCAGCGTCGGGAGGTCTTGCGCCTGGCTTTGTTCGATGTCCTCACGCGTGATGACGGAAGTGGCAGCGAGCGTATCGGCGAGCTTTTGCTCGGTACGCGAGGCCGTCACGACGGTCGTCTTGAGCTGGGCAGCGGTGGTGTTGTCGTTGGTTGCGGTATTGGCAGCAACGGACACCGGCGCGGCAGTGGTGTCGGCCGAAGGTGCCGATGCGGCCGACTGGGCATGCACGGCAAAGCTGAACGTGGCGGCGAGCGAGGCGCAAGCGAGCGCGACGGCGCGTGGGGCAGGAACAAAAGCGGGCGCGAGCTGCGCCATAGCGCGGACGTGGGAGCGCATGATCTGGTGTGACTTCCGTGGTTTTCTTTTTTTGCCTTGACCCGTTCCCCCGCGGGTCGTCGGCGCACGAGGAGCGCCGGTGACAGGTCACGGATGCGGATCGCATGGCATTACATGGAATCGCATCGGCACATGAAAACGACGGCAAGCCACCAGCGGCAGCGCCGGGCGGCAAGGCTTTTCCCCACTCGCTCGGCCGGTATCCGGGCTGGTCATCGTCGCGCCTGACCGGCCTTCCCACAAGCGGATAACTTGCAGTGGCGATTGAGGCGAGGTGCGTTTTCGGAAACCTTTAGGGCCGAAATGATGACTTACCGTTGCGGGGGCAGCACAGGTTGGCCAGCCCGTGTGGGGGCGCGGCTCCCTGTTTCCCGTTTAACTGCGCATGCCGGGGGGCGTGCGCGAGCACCGAAGCGCCGCAAGTGTAGGGGTCAATCGGATGAGCGTCAATGCTCGTTCGTCGGGCATTGGCCGCCGATTCCGTTAGAATGTAGGGCAATTATGAGGACGCAGCCCGATGCTCACCGATCTCGACAATCTCACCGACAAAATTGAACAGTTGGTTGTGATAAGCCAACGTTTTCATCAACACAATCAGGCACTGCTAAGTGAGCTTGATCGCACGCGCGCCGAATGCGACGACACCCGCGCCGCTATTGAACAATTACGTGTCGAGCGCGACGCCCTGCGTTTGCAGCGCGACCAGCTCGCCGCCAAGATCGACGAGGCTCAGGTTCGCCTGAACGCCATTCTGGAAAAGCTTCCGACGCAAAACCCCGCTGAGGGTCAGATGGATCTGCTCGGTACCCCCGGTGGAGAACACGCATGACGATCAAGCAGCTCGAAGTTCATATCCTGGAACAGTCGTACCGGCTCGCCTGCCCGCCGGAACACGAAGCCGACCTGCTCTCCGCCGTCTCGCGTGTGGACGCCGAAATGAGCAAGGTGCGTGCGCAAAGCAGCGTGCGCGGCACCGACCGCATTGCCGTCATGGCAGCGTTGAGCCTGGCATCCGAATTGCTTGCGTTGGAAAAAAGTATTGCTGCTGGACAAGCATTCCCCGCTGAAGAAATTCAGAGTAGAATGCAACGCATGAACGATCGATTGAGTGCTGTGATCGACCAGTATCAAAGCTGAGTCAACGTTGTAAAACACACGATGTCGTTCGATTCAAAAAGTTAGTTTTCCCTGCCTGGTTCGCGAAAGTCATAGATTCCTTGAACCAATGCTTTGCAGCAGGTTGCGGAAGTTTGTAGCGCTGGCGTGAGCGTCACTCTGTCTGATGAACCCAAAGCGTTACTAACCGCGACCACCTTGAACCTCCCGGTTCAGGATGCCGGCTTAGCGGCTGTGGCGGGGACCCAATACACGGCACTGCGTTCGCGCAGTGCCGTTTTTTTTCGTGCGATCTTTATCGCTCGATCAATGTAACGCGCGATGGAAAATAAAAAGGCGGCCCGTGGGCCGCCTTTTTTACTGCTGTCGATCGCTTGCTTAGAACTGCGCTTCGCTCAACGACAGCGTCGAATCTGCGCCCTCGGTAATCGACTGCGCGAGGCCCGGTGCCTGCGTGAGAATGTGATCGGCAAAGAAACGCGCCGTGCCGATCTTCGCATCGTAGAACGCCGGATCTTCATCGCGGCGCGCCTGCGCCGCCAGCAACGCACGGCCCATCTGCCAGCCGCCCAACACAATCCCCGCCAGCTTCAGATACGGCACGCTGCCAGCAAACACAGCGTTCGCGTTGTCCTGCGTGTTCGCGATGACGTAGTCGACCACGATCGACAATGCCTCACGGCCCTTCGCCAGACGTTCCGCAACGCTTTGACCCACACCGCCTGCGGCGCGCAAATCGTTTTCCGTCGCAGCGATTTGCTCGAACAGCGCGCGAGCCACGGCGCCGCCGTCACGCAGCGTCTTGCGGCCGATCAGATCGTTCGCCTGAATCGCCGTCGTGCCTTCGTAGATCGGCAGAATGCGCGCATCGCGGTAGTACTGCGCCGCACCGGTCTCTTCGATGAAGCCCATGCCGCCGTGCACTTGCACGCCAAGGCTGGTGACGTCGAGCGACATCTCCGTGCTCCAACCCTTGACGATCGGCACGAGGAACTCGTAGACGGCCTGTGCGCGCTTACGCTCGCCTGCATCGGCAGCGTTGTGCCCAATGTCGGCTTGTGCCGCTGCCACATAGGCCAATGCACGCGCGCCTTCGGTCAACGCACGCATCGTCATGAGCATGCGTTTGACGTCCGGGTGATGAATGATCGCCACCGCATCGCGCGACGAGCCATCGACCGGACGGCTCTGCAAGCGCTCGCGTGCATACGCCACCGCGTGCTGATACGCGCGCTCGGCCACGGCCACGCCTTGCATACCCACGGCAAAGCGAGCGGCGTTCATCATGATGAACATGTACTCGAGGCCGCGATTCTCTTCGCCGATCAGATAGCCCGTGGCGCCGCCGTTGTCGCCGAATTGCAGCACAGCCGTCGGGCTCGCCTTGATGCCGAGCTTGTGTTCGATCGACACGCAATGCACATCGTTGCGCGCGCCCAATTTGCCTTCGGCGTCGACGTTGAACTTCGGCACGATGAACAGCGAGATGCCCTTCACGCCCGGGGGCGCGTCCGGCGTGCGCGCGAGCACGAGGTGCACGATGTTCTCCGCCATGTCATGTTCGCCGAACGTGATGAAGATCTTCGTGCCGAAAATTTTGTACGTGCCGTCACCGACGCGATCGGCGCGCGTGCGCACCAGCGCGAGATCGGAGCCCGCCTGCGGCTCGGTGAGGTTCATCGTGCCCGTCCATTCGCCGGAGAGCAGCTTAGGCACGTACAGCGCGCGTTGCGCATCGCTACCGGCCGTCAGCAGGGCTTCGACGGCACCATCGGTCAGCAACGGGCACAGGGCGAACGACAAGTTCGCCGCGTTGAGCATTTCGGTGCAGGGCGTCGCCACCAGCTTCGGCAGGCCTTGGCCGCCGAATTCCTGCGGATGCAACACCCCCTGCCAACCGGCTTCGGAGAACTGCTTGAACGCTTCCTTGAAGCCCGGCGTCGTGGTGACGACACCGTCTTTCCACGTGCTCGGCTGCTGATCGCCGATGACGTTCAGCGGGGCGAGCACTTCCTGGTTAAAACGTGCGGCTTCTTCGAGCACGGCCTGCGCGAGTTCGGGCGAGGCATCCTCGTAACCCGGCAACGCCGCAATGCTCGACAAGTCCGCCAGCTCGTTCATCACGAACTGCATGTCCTTGATCGGGGCCTGATAACTCATGTCGTTCCTCCAAGGGAATCCGTTTGCCTGCGGATGGTGGCGAATGCCGGGATTCTTGTTCTTATGTCGTCTTATCTTTGACCGATTCGGATGAGGACGCAGCGCACTGCCCGCCTCCTCATGCGAATCGGCTGCGAGGCCAGTCTTGCGACTCACCCCGCAGCACG
>NZ_JBNCRZ010000007.1:0-261612 GCF_049918595.1 Pandoraea pneumonica | reverse complement strand
GGGCGCGCAGTTTAGATCTTCGGTTTGAGTGAGTGGATCTGGCTCGTCTATCGACGTCCCGCAAAGCAAGATTGCGCTTTTTTTCGCATTTCTTGGCCCGTATGCGGTGGCGATTCGAGGTGTTTCCTTTCAAATTGCCATTCCCTAATGCCCTCGAGGCTCGACTGACTTTCTCGGCCCAGGAGTGCGCCCTCACTGCGGCCTATGGCCACCACCTAGCGATTGGAAGGGCAACCCATAGTACTGGGTGGTGATGACTTGTTCAGCGGGGCCTGACGCGCTGGAATAGCGATAACAGGTACGTGGCTAGGGGATATGGCCGCGGTAGCTGTATAGCAGTTGTCGAGCAGTCCCCCGCAGGCGGCAGGCATATGCCCTTGCTGGTGCCGTTTGAGCGGCCATTAAGGGCACTTGGATCCGTTTTCCGGTTCCCGTTGCGGCTTCTCGATGCGGCGGCTTGGGCCGGTATCTACAGGGGGCAACGTCGCTAGTGCCGGATGCCCTGGCGGCTGTGCGGATTCTCTTTTTTCGCCACCGTCTCGATTCCCAAGAAAATCAAAGGCTTGCCGCACAAATCGAAAAAAATCGCGGCAGCAGGCACAAAAACTGCTCATTTAATGCGTGGAAGGTGTTGACAAGGTAAGGCGACATCTCCATAATTGCAAATTCTCTGCGGAGGGGTGCCCGAGTGGCTAAAGGGGGCAGACTGTAAATCTGTTGGCTTACGCCTACGTTGGTTCGAATCCAACCTCCTCCACCAGAATGCGGAAGTAATGAGCGCCGGAAGTTCCGGCGCTCATTATCAAGGAAGCGAGAGTCGGAATCCAAGCGGGTGTAGCTCAATGGTAGAGCAGAAGCCTTCCAAGCTTATGACGAGGGTTCGATTCCCTTCACCCGCTCCAGGTGACGCGCAGACGCAGAAGAAGTAAAGGATTCGCCCATGTGGCTCAGTGGTAGAGCACTCCCTTGGTAAGGGAGAGGTCGGCAGTTCGATCCTGCCCATGGGCACCACCAGATAGTGTGAAGCGCGGCAATCAACATGCCGAGCAACTCGGCAATAGATAACCCGTTAGGAGTTGGAAATGGCAAAGGAAAAATTCGAGCGGACTAAGCCGCACGTGAACGTCGGCACCATCGGTCACGTTGACCATGGCAAGACCACCCTGACGGCCGCTATCGCAACGGTTCTGTCGTCGAAGTTCGGCGGCCAGGCTAAGAAGTACGACGAAATCGACGCAGCGCCGGAAGAAAAGGCACGCGGCATTACGATTAACACCGCACACATCGAGTACGAAACGGCGAACCGCCACTACGCACACGTTGACTGCCCGGGCCACGCCGACTACGTCAAGAACATGATTACCGGTGCTGCGCAGATGGACGGCGCAATTCTGGTTTGCTCGGCCGCAGACGGTCCGATGCCGCAAACGCGTGAGCACATCCTGTTGGCCCGCCAAGTTGGCGTGCCGTACATCATCGTGTTCCTGAACAAGTGCGACATGGTGGACGACGCCGAGCTGCTCGAGCTGGTGGAAATGGAAGTTCGCGAACTTCTGACGAAGTACGAATTCCCGGGCGACGATCTGCCGATCATCAAGGGTTCGGCCAAGCTGGCGCTGGAAGGCGACAAGGGCGAACTGGGTGAAGCCGCGATCATGGCTCTGGCCGAAGCGCTGGACACGTACATCCCGACGCCGGAGCGCGCGATCGACAAGGCATTCCTGATGCCGGTCGAAGACGTGTTCTCGATCTCGGGTCGCGGTACGGTTGTGACGGGTCGTGTTGAGTCGGGCGTGATCAAGGTCGGCGAAGAAATCGAAATCGTGGGTATCGTGCCGACGGTCAAGACGATTTGCACGGGCGTTGAAATGTTCCGCAAGCTGCTCGACCAAGGTCAAGCAGGCGACAACGTGGGTATTCTGCTGCGCGGCACGAAGCGTGAAGACGTCCAGCGTGGTCAAGTTCTGGCCAAGCCGGGCTCGATCAAGCCGCACACGGAGTTCACGGGTGAGGTGTACATCTTGTCGAAGGACGAAGGTGGTCGTCACACGCCGTTCTTCAACAACTACCGTCCGCAGTTCTACTTCCGTACGACGGACGTGACCGGTTCGATCAGCCTGCCGGAAGGTAAGGAAATGGTCATGCCGGGCGACAACGTGTCGATCTCGGTCAAGCTGATCGCTCCGATCGCCATGACCGAAGGTCTGCGCTTCGCAATTCGCGAAGGTGGCCGTACCGTCGGCGCCGGCGTGGTTGCTACGATCGTTGCTTAAGCCGGTACCTTAAACGGTCCGCGCTTACGGGGTCAGCTTTTGGCGGCTGGCCCCTCTGCTGTTTTAGGGGTATAGCTCAACTGGCAGAGCGTCGGTCTCCAAAACCGAAGGTTGGGGGTTCGATTCCCTCTGCCCCTGCCAAACAACTGTCTGCAAGCTGGAAATGGCGAATTCTCCCGTAGAAACTGTACGTACGACTGGCGACAAGCTGCTGCTGGCTCTGGCCGGGCTGCTGGTGATTGCTGGTGTCGTGGCGTTCTACGCTTTGGAACAACAGGCGCTGTATGTGCGCGTTGCTGCCATCGTCGTCGTTCTGGCCATTGCCGCAGGTGTTGGATTGGCATCGCAAACCGGTAAGGGCTTCATGGCCTTTGCTAAGGATGCGTATCGGGAAGTGGGTAAGGTCGTTTGGCCGACCCGTAAAGAGGCCGCCCAAACGACCGCGATTGTCTTCGCGTTCGTCATCATCATGGCGCTGTATCTTTGGATCAGCGACAAGACGATCGAGTGGGCAGTGTTCTCTTTAATTCTTGGCTGGAAGTGATATGTCTGATACCGGGGCTGCACCGAGTAAGAAGCGCTGGTACGTCGTTCATGCGTATTCCGGCATGGAAAAGAGCGTAGCCAAGGCGCTGCGCGAACGCATTACGCGTGCGGGCATGGAAGATTATTTCGGCGAGATCTTGGTCCCGACCGAAGAAGTTGTAGAAACCAAGGGTGGCCAAAAGTCGGTCACCGAACGTCGTTTCTTTCCCGGCTATGTGCTGTGCGAGATGGAAATGACGGATGAGACGTGGCACTTGGTGAAAAACACCGCCAAGGTCACCGGCTTCGTCGGCGGCACGGGTAACCGTCCGACGCCGATTCGTCAGGTCGAGGTCGACAAGATCATGTCTCAAATCAAGGACGGGGTGGAAAAGCCGCGTCCCAAGACGTTGTTCGAAGTGGGCGAGCTGGTTCGAGTCAAGGATGGTCCTTTCACGGACTTCAACGGCTCGGTGGAAGAAGTGAACTACGAAAAGTCCCGCCTACGTGTTTCCGTCACCATTTTTGGACGGGCGACTCCGGTAGAACTGGAGTTCGGACAAGTCGAAAAGATCTAAGAATAAAATGCGCCGGCGCGACGTCCGGCGCGTTTTTGCGTTGGTGACAGCCGTCGCCGAGGAGCGTCAGTAGCCCGTTTTTGGTGAACGCGCGCTATGACTCAACCCCGAATATGCGCCACATATTCGTTCCGGAGTAAACCATGGCAAAGAAAATCATCGGCTTTATCAAGCTGCAGATTCCTGCAGGTAAAGCCAATCCGTCGCCCCCCGTGGGCCCGGCACTGGGTCAACGCGGCCTGAACATCATGGAGTTCTGCAAGGCGTTCAACGCGCAAACGCAGAGCCTCGAACCGGGTCTGCCGATTCCGGTGGTGATCACCGCCTTCGCGGACAAGAGCTTCACGTTCGTCCTGAAGACCCCGCCGGCAACCGTGCTGATCAAGAAGGCTGCCAAGCTCGACAAGGGCTCGGCCAAGCCGCACACCGATAAGGTGGGCAAGATCACCCGCGCACAAGCGGAAGAAATCGCGAAGACCAAGATGCCTGACCTTACCGCTGCCGATCTGGAAGCTGCGGTTCGCACCATCGCTGGCAGCGCACGTTCGATGGGCATCACGGTGGAGGGTCTGTAATGGCTAAGATCTCGAAGCGTCAACAAGCACTGGCCGCTAAGGTCGACCGCAACAAGCTGTACCCGGTCGGCGACGCTCTGGCCCTGGTCAAGGAATGCGCAAGCGCCAAGTTCGACGAGTCGATCGACGTCGCCGTTCAACTGGGCGTGGATGCGAAGAAGTCGGACCAAGTGGTTCGTGGTTCGGTCGTTCTGCCGGCCGGTACCGGTAAGTCGGTTCGCGTCGCCGTTTTCGCCCAAGGCGAAAAGGCTGAGCAAGCCAAGGCTGCCGGCGCTGAAATCGTCGGTATGGAAGACCTGGCTGAGCAAATCAAGGCCGGCAATATGGACTTCGACATCGTGATCGCTTCGCCGGACACGATGCGCGTCGTTGGTACGCTGGGTCAGATTCTCGGCCCGCGCGGCCTGATGCCGAACCCGAAGGTTGGCACGGTGACCCCGGACGTTGCTACGGCTGTGAAGAACGCCAAGGCAGGTCAGGTGCAATTCCGCGTCGACAAGGGCGGCATCATTCACGCCACGATCGGCCGTGCTTCGTTCGAAGCCGCATCGCTGCAGCAGAACCTGTCGGCTCTGCTCGAAGCCCTGACGAAGGCCAAGCCGGCCTCGAGCAAGGGTGTCTACCTGCGCAAGATCGCCCTGTCGAGCACGATGGGCGTTGGCGTGCGTGTGGACCAGGCATCGCTGTCGGCCTAATCGCCAGACACGCGCGGCACTGCAAAGTATCGCAATCGCAGGGTGATGGCGTCCCCTGCGATGGCTTCAGATCCTCGAGATCGATAGCCAGCAGCAAAAGACTTTGGGCGGAAGCGAGTTCTTCGGAAAGCGCTTCCGGTTATCAAAGACCGTTGGCGGGAATGGGCATTCACTGACGCTCCCTTAATACGCCAGCCAACGCAGATGGCGAACCCGAACAAGTTTTGCAGTCACATCATGGCGCACGGATCTCCGGGCGCGGTGATAGAAACTCCAGACATGTCGGTAAGCCGTTAGTGGAACGGCATCACCATGAGGTGATGTCAATTTTGGAGGTTAACCGTGGCACTTAATCTTGATGATAAGAAAGCCGTCGTGGCAGAAGTTTCGGCGCAAGTCGCCGGTGCTTCGACCATCGTTGTGGCTGAATATCGCGGAATCACGGTTGGCGATCTGACGAAGCTTCGCGCTAGCGCGCGTCAGCAAGGCGTCTACCTGCGCGTTCTGAAGAACACGCTGGCACGCCGCGCGGTGGAAAACACCCCGTTTGCTGACCTGGCTGAACAGATGACCGGTCCTCTGATCTACGGTATCTCGACGGATCCCGTAGCCGCTGCGAAAGTCTTGAACGACTTTTCGAAGGGCAACGACAAGTTGATCTTGAAGGCCGGCTCGTACGACGGCAAGGTGATGGACAAGGCTGGCGTGCAAGCGCTCGCTTCCATCCCGAGCCGCGACGAACTGCTCGCGAAGTTGCTGGGTGTTATGCAAGCGCCGGTTTCCGGCTTTGCTCGCGTCCTGGCTGCCGTGGCCGAGAAGAAGCAAGCGGAAGCTGCTTAATTCTCGTCCCGGTTACACGATCGCTGACTTCGGTCCGAACACAATCTAGGAGTTTTACAAATGGCAATCACGAAAGACGAAATCATCGAAGCAGTAGGCTCGATGTCGGTTATGGAATTGAACGACCTGGTTAAGGCGTTCGAAGAAAAGTTCGGCGTGTCGGCAGCTGCCCTGGCAGTCGCTGGCCCGGCAGGCGCAGGCGGTGGTGCTGCTGCTGCTGAAGAGCAAACCGAATTCAACGTCATCCTGGCAGAAGTTGGTGCGAACAAGGTCGGCGTCATTAAGGCCGTCCGCGAACTCACCGGCCTGGGCCTGAAGGAAGCCAAGGATCTGGTTGATGGCGCTCCGAAGGCTGTCAAGGAAGGCGTCGACAAGGCTGGTGCTGAAGAAGCCAAGAAGAAGCTGGAAGACGCTGGCGCGAAGGCCGAAATCAAGTAATTCGGTTCTGCGTGTCGGGAAGGCTGGCGACGAAAAGTCGTCAGCCTTTTTGTGCTTTCAGGAGATGCAAAACCCTAAGCCTGGGTGCGGTATTCGAAAGCCGGTGCACATTAGCGCCAAGTAGTTGAAGTCAAACAAATTTTCATGATGGCCGTGTGAGCTGCTGCGTTTGAAACGCGCGTTACACACACAGAGAGGCCAAAGAAAAGATCGCGCCGTGTGATGGCCTGGCGGTTCTTCTCTTTGTCTTCTGAAGCGACTGCAGAAGGCAAGTTTGGTCGGGCGACGGGCAACACAGGCATCCGTCGCCGTCAGCCAGCGGTTGGTAGCGGCCAACCACCAAGCTCGTTGCTCCATGGCAAGCCCGCCGTGGAGGACGTCTGGTCTCAGTCGATGAACACCCGTTGGCGATGCCTGCCGTCGTCGTCAGCGTAGTGATTCGGAGATCGTAATGCACTATTCCTTCACCGAGAAGAAACGCATTCGCAAGAGTTTTGCGAAGCGTCCGACCGTGCACAAGGTGCCGTTTTTGCTGGCCACCCAGCTCGCCTCGTACACATCGTTCTTGCAAGCCGACGCGCTTGCATCGGAGCGGAAACCGGAGGGTCTGCAAGCGGCCTTCTCCTCCATTTTCCCGATCGTTTCTCACAACGGGTTCGCACGCCTTGAGTTCGTCAGCTATTTGCTCGGTACTCCCGCGTTCGATGTTAAGGAATGTCAACAGCGCGGCCTGACTTTTTGCTCGGCTCTGCGCGCCAAAGTTCGTCTGGTGATCCTGGATAAGGAATCGCCGAATAAGCCCGTCGTCAAGGAAGTCAAGGAACAGGAAGTGTACATGGGCGAAATTCCGCTCATGACCTCCACGGGTTCCTTCGTCATCAATGGCACGGAGCGTGTCATCGTCTCGCAGCTGCACCGTTCGCCGGGCGTGTTCTTCGAACACGACAAGGGCAAGACGCACAGCTCGGGTAAGTTGCTGTTCTCTGCACGTATCATCCCCTACCGCGGCTCGTGGCTGGACTTCGAATTCGATCCGAAGGACATCCTGTACTTCCGCGTCGACCGCCGTCGCAAGATGCCGGTCACGATCCTGCTCAAGGCCATTGGTCTGACGCCGGAACAGATCCTCGCGAACTTTTTCGTGTTCGATAACTTCAAGCTGATGCCGGAAGGCGCGCAGATGGAGTTCGTGCCGGAGCGTCTGCGTGGTGAAGTGGCTCGTTTCGACATCACCGATCGCGAAGGCAAGGTCATTGTCCAGAAGGACAAGCGCGTCAACGCCAAGCACATCCGTGACCTGGAGAACGCCAACACCAAGTTCATCTCGGTGCCGGAAGACTACCTGCTCGGCCGCGTGCTCGCGAAGAACGTGATCGATGGCGATACCGGCGAAGTGATCGCCAACGCCAACGACGAAATCACCGAAAGCGTGCTGGTCAAGCTGCGCGAGTCGGGCGTGTCGGATATCCAGACGCTGTACACGAACGACCTGGATCAAGGTCCGTACATCTCGGCCACGCTGCGTATCGACGAAACCGCCGACCAAACGGCCGCACGTATCGCGATCTATCGCATGATGCGTCCGGGCGAGCCGCCGACCGAAGATGCGGTCGAGGCCCTGTTCAACCGTCTGTTCTACAGCGAAGAAGCGTACGACCTGTCGAAGGTGGGTCGTATGAAGTTCAACCGTCGTGTCGGCCGCGATGAAGTGCTCGGCCCGATGACGCTGGAAGACGACGACATCCTCGCGACGATCAAGATCCTCGTGGATCTGCGTAACGGCCGCGGCGAAGTCGACGACATCGACCACTTGGGTAACCGTCGTGTGCGTTGCGTCGGCGAACTGGCCGAAAACCAGTTCCGCGCCGGTCTGGTGCGTGTCGAGCGCGCTGTGAAGGAACGTCTGGGTCAGGCTGAGTCGGAAAACCTGATGCCGCACGACCTGATCAACAGCAAGCCGATCTCGTCGGCCATTCGCGAGTTCTTCGGTTCGTCGCAGCTGTCGCAGTTTATGGACCAAACCAACCCGCTGTCGGAAATCACGCACAAGCGTCGTGTTTCCGCACTGGGCCCGGGCGGTCTGACGCGTGAGCGCGCCGGCTTCGAAGTGCGCGACGTGCACCCGACGCACTACGGTCGCGTGTGCCCGATTGAAACGCCGGAAGGTCCGAACATTGGTCTGATCAACTCGCTGGCACTGTACGCCCGCCTGAACGAATACGGCTTCCTCGAGACGCCGTACCGCAAGGTGGAAGACGGCAAGGTCACCGACCAGATCGACTACCTGTCGGCCATTGAAGAAGGCCGCTACGTGATCGCTCAGGCGAACGCGTCGATCGGCGCCGACGGCTCGCTCACCGACGAACTCGTGTCGTCGCGTGAAGCTGGCGAAACGCTGATGGTCACGCCGGACCGCATCCAGTACATGGACGTGGCCCCGTCGCAGATCGTCTCGGTCGCTGCCTCGCTGATTCCGTTCCTTGAACACGATGACGCGAACCGCGCATTGATGGGCTCGAACATGCAGCGCCAGGCCGTGCCTTGCCTGCGTCCGGAAAAGGCGGTTGTGGGTACGGGTATCGAGCGCACGGTTGCGGTCGACTCGGGCACCACCGTGCAGGCATTCCGTGGCGGTGTGGTCGATTACGTCGACGCCGGCCGTGTGGTGATTCGCGTGAACGACGATGAAGCCGTTGCCGGTGAAGTCGGCGTGGACATCTACAACCTGATCAAGTACACGCGTTCGAACCAGAACACCAACATCAACCAGCGCCCGATCGTAGAAGTGGGCGACAAGGTGGCGCGCGGCGATGTGATCGCCGACGGCGCGTCGACCGATCTGGGCGAATTGGCGCTGGGTCAGAACATGCTGATCGCGTTCATGCCGTGGAACGGCTACAACTTCGAAGATTCGATCTTGATCTCGGAGCGTGTCGTTGCGGAAGACCGTTACACGTCGATCCACATCGAAGAGCTCAACGTGGTCGCTCGCGACACGAAGCTCGGACCGGAAGAAATCACGCGCGACATCTCGAACCTGGCGGAAGTGCAACTGAGCCGTCTGGACGAGTCGGGCATCGTGTACATCGGCGCGGAAGTCGAAGCCGGTGACGTGATGGTGGGCAAGGTCACGCCGAAGGGCGAAACCCAGCTCACGCCGGAAGAAAAGCTGCTGCGCGCGATCTTCGGCGAGAAGGCTTCGGACGTGAAGGATACGTCGCTGCGCGTGCCCTCGGGCATGAGCGGCACGGTCATCGACGTGCAAGTGTTCACGCGTGAAGGTATCCAGCGCGACAAGCGCGCTCAACAGATCATCGACGATGAACTGAAGGGCTACCGTCTGGACCTGAACGACCAGCTGCGTATCGTGGAAGGCGACGCGTTCCAACGTCTGGAGCGCTTCCTGGTGGGCAAGACCGCAAACGGCGGTCCGAAGAAGCTCGTCAAGGGCACCAAGATCACCAAGGAATACCTGGCCGATCTGGATCGCTACCACTGGTTCGACATTCGTCTGGCCGAAGACGAAGGTGCGCAACAGCTCGAGCAGATCAAGGAATCGATTGAGCAGAAGCGTCACTCGTTCGATCTGGCTTTCGAAGAGAAGCGTAAGAAGCTCACGCAAGGCGACGAACTGCCGCCGGGCGTGTTGAAGATGGTCAAGGTGTACCTGGCCGTGAAGCGCCGTCTCCAGCCTGGCGACAAGATGGCCGGCCGTCACGGTAACAAGGGTGTGGTCTCGAAGATCGTGCCGATCGAAGATATGCCGTACATGGCCGATGGCCGTCCGGCAGACATCGTGCTCAACCCGCTCGGCGTGCCGTCGCGGATGAACGTGGGTCAGATTCTCGAATCGCACCTCGGCTGGGCAGCGAAGGGTCTGGGTTGGCGTATCGGCGAAATGCTGCAAGCGCACACCAAGGTCCAGGAAGTTCGCAAGTTCCTGACGAAGATCTACAACGAGAGCGGTCAGCAAGAAGATATCGAGAGCTTGTCGGACGACGAGATCATGTCGCTGGCGCGCAACTTGCAGAACGGCGTGCCGTTCGCAACGCCGGTGTTCGATGGTGCGCATGAAGACGAAATCCGCCGCATGCTGGATCTGGCTTTCCCGGATCACATTGCGAAGGATCTCGGCATGACGCCGTCGAAGAACCAGGTCACGCTGTTCGATGGTCGTACCGGCGAAGCCTTCGAGCGTCCGGTCACCTGCGGCTTCATGCACATGCTGAAACTGCACCACTTGGTCGACGACAAGATGCACGCGCGTTCGACCGGTCCGTACTCGCTGGTGACGCAGCAGCCGTTGGGCGGTAAGGCCCAGTTCGGTGGTCAGCGTTTCGGTGAAATGGAAGTGTGGGCACTGGAAGCTTACGGCGCATCGTATGTGCTGCAAGAAATGCTGACGGTGAAGTCGGATGACGTGACGGGCCGTACGAAGGTGTACGAGAACCTCGTCAAGGGCGATCACATGATCGATGCCGGCATGCCGGAATCGTTCAACGTGCTGGTCAAGGAAATCCGTTCGCTCGGTATCGATATCGACCTGGAGCGCGGTTAATCGCGTTCAGGCAAATAGGAGAAAGCAATGAAAGCTTTGCTCGATCTATTCAAGCAAGTCCAGCAGGACGAACAGTTCGACGCGATCAAGATCGGTCTGGCTTCGCCGGACAAGATCCGCTCGTGGTCGTTCGGCGAAGTTAAGAAGCCGGAGACGATCAACTATCGAACGTTCAAACCCGAGCGCGACGGTCTGTTCTGCGCAAAGATCTTCGGTCCGATCAAGGATTACGAATGCCTTTGCGGTAAGTACAAGCGCCTGAAGCACCGTGGCGTGATCTGCGAGAAGTGCGGCGTGGAAGTCACGCTGGCGAAGGTGCGTCGCGAACGCATGGGCCACATCGAACTGGCCTCGCCGGTTGCGCACATCTGGTTCCTGAAGTCGCTCCCGTCGCGTCTGGGCATGGTGCTCGACATGACGCTGCGCGACATCGAACGCGTGCTGTACTTCGAAGCGTATGTGGTTCTCGAACCGGGCATGACGCCGCTCAAGCGGTGCCAGATCATGACCGAAGAGGATTACTACAATAAGGTCGAAGAATACGGCGACGAATTCCGTGCCGAGATGGGCGCGGAAGGCGTGCGCGAGCTGCTGCGCTCGATCGACATCGATTCAGAAGTCGAGCGTCTGCGCGCCGAGCTGCAAGCCACGGGCTCGGAAGCCAAGATCAAGAAGTACGCCAAGCGCCTGAAAGTGCTCGAGGCATTCCAACGCTCGGGCATCAAGCCTGAGTGGATGGTGCTCGAAGTGCTGCCGGTGCTGCCGCCCGAACTGCGCCCGCTGGTGCCGCTCGACGGTGGCCGCTTCGCGACCTCGGACCTGAACGATCTGTATCGCCGCGTCATCAACCGTAACAACCGTCTGAAGCGTCTGCTCGAGCTGAAGGCACCGGACATCATCGTGCGCAACGAAAAGCGCATGTTGCAAGAGTCGGTGGATTCGCTGCTCGATAACGGCCGCCGCGGTAAGGCGATGACCGGCGCGAACAAGCGTCCGCTCAAGTCGCTGGCTGACATGATCAAGGGTAAGAGCGGTCGTTTCCGTCAGAACTTGCTCGGTAAGCGCGTCGACTACTCGGGCCGTTCGGTGATTACCGTGGGCCCGACGCTCAAGCTGCATCAGTGCGGTCTGCCGAAGCTGATGGCGCTCGAACTCTTCAAGCCGTTCATTTTCCACAAGCTGGAAGTGATGGGCGTGGCCACGACGATCAAGGCCGCGAAGAAGGAAGTCGAGAACCAGACGGCTGTGGTGTGGGACATCTTGGAAGAGGTGATCCGCGAGCATCCGATCATGCTGAACCGCGCACCGACGCTGCACCGCCTGGGTATTCAGGCGTTCGAGCCGGTGCTGATCGAAGGTAAGGCAATCCAGCTGCACCCGCTGGTTTGCGCGGCGTTCAACGCCGACTTCGACGGTGACCAGATGGCTGTTCACGTGCCGCTGTCGCTCGAAGCGCAGATGGAAGCGCGTACCCTGATGCTGGCCTCGAACAACGTGTTGTTCCCGGCTAACGGCGATCCGTCGATCGTGCCGTCGCAGGATATCGTGCTGGGTCTGTACTACGCGACGCGCGACAAGATCAACGGTAAGGGCGAAGGCCTGTCGTTCATCGACGTGTCGGAAGTGCTGCGTGCGTACGACAACAAGGAAGTCGAACTGGCTTCGCGCGTGAACGTGCGTATCACTGAGTACACGGTTGACGCGGAAACGGGCGAGAAGACGCCGAAGATCACGCTGTACCCGACGACTGTCGGCCGCGCGATCCTGTCGGAAATTCTGCCGCCGGGCCTGCCGTTCTCGGTGCTGAACAAGTCGCTCAAGAAGAAGGAAATTTCGAAGCTGATCAACACGGCGTTCCGCCGTTGCGGTCTGCGCGAGACGGTGATCTTCGTCGACAAGCTGATGCAGTCGGGCTTCAAGCTCGCTACGCGCGCCGGTATCTCGATCTGCGTCGACGACATGCTCGTGCCGACGAAGAAGGAAGAGCTGATCGGCGAAGCGTCGAAGAAGGTCAAGGAATACGACCGTCAGTACATGTCGGGTCTGGTCACGGCGCAAGAGCGTTACAACAACGTCGTGGACATTTGGGGTGCTACCGGTGACGCCGTGGGTAAGGCGATGATGGAGCAGCTCTCGAAGGAAAAGACGGTTGATCGCGATGGCAACACCGTGGATCAGGAGTCGTTCAACTCGATTTACATGATGGCCGACTCGGGTGCTCGCGGTTCGAGCGCTCAGATTCGTCAGCTCGCCGGTATGCGTGGCCTGATGGCCAAGCCGGACGGCTCGATTATCGAGACGCCGATTACCGCGAACTTCCGCGAAGGCCTGAACGTGTTGCAGTACTTCATCTCGACCCACGGTGCACGTAAGGGTCTGGCGGATACGGCACTGAAGACGGCTAACTCGGGTTACCTGACGCGTCGTCTGGTCGACGTGACGCAGGATCTGGTCGTGGTCGAAGACGATTGCGGCACGAGCAACGGCGTGGCAATGAAGGCGCTGGTTGAGGGCGGTGAAGTGGTCGAAGCCCTGCGTGACCGTATTCTGGGTCGCGTGGCCGTGTCGGACGTCGTGAATCCGGAAACGCAAGAGACGGTGTTCGAAGCCGGCACGTTGCTGGACGAAGACGTGGTCGAGACGATCGAAACGCTGGGCATCGACGAAGTGCGCGTGCGCACGCCGCTGACCTGCGATACGCGTTACGGTCTGTGCGCACTGTGCTATGGCCGTGACCTGGGTCGCGGTTCGCGTGTGAACGTCGGCGAAGCTGTCGGCGTGATCGCAGCACAGTCGATCGGTGAGCCGGGCACGCAGCTGACGATGCGTACGTTCCACATCGGTGGTGCGGCATCGCGTGCGGCAGTGGCCTCGTCGATCGAAGCCAAGTCGAACGGTACGGTTCGCTTCACGGCAACGATGCGTTACGTGACGAACGGCCGCGGCGAGCAGACGGTGATTTCGCGTTCGGGTGAAATCCTGATCACGGACGATCACGGTCGCGAGCGCGAGCGTCACAAAGTGCCGTACGGCGCGACGCTGCTGCAACTGGATGGCGCACAGGTCAAGGCCGGTACGCAACTCGGTACGTGGGATCCGCTGACGCGCCCGATCATTACCGAACACGGCGGTTTCGCCAAGTTCGAGAACGTCGAGGAAGGTGTCACGGTTGCCAAGCAGATCGACGATGTGACGGGTCTGTCCACGCTGGTCGTGATCGATCCGAAGCGTCGTGGTCCGGCGTCGAAGAACGTGCGTCCGCAGGTCAAGCTGCTCGACGAGAACGGTGTGGAAGTGAAGATCCCGGGTACCGATCACGCTGTGACGATCGGCTTCCAGGTGGGCGCACTGATCACCATCAAGGACGGTCAGCAAGTGCCGGTGGGCGAAGTGCTCGCACGTATCCCGACCGAAGCGCAGAAGACTCGCGACATTACCGGGGGTCTGCCGCGTGTGGCCGAACTGTTCGAAGCGCGTGCACCGAAGGACGCCGGCATTTTGGCCGAAGTCACGGGTACCACGTCGTTCGGTAAGGACACGAAGGGCAAGCAGCGTCTGGTCATTACCGACCTGGACGGCAACCAGCACGAGTTCCTGATTCCGAAGGAAAAGCAGGTGCTGGTGCACGACGGTCAGGTGGTGAACAAGGGCGAAATGATCGTGGACGGCCCGGCCGATCCGCACGACATTCTGCGCTTGCAGGGTATCGAGGCACTGGCGCGTTACATCGTCGACGAAGTTCAGGACGTGTACCGTTTGCAGGGTGTGAAGATCAACGACAAGCACATCGAGGTGATCGTTCGCCAGATGCTGCGTCGTGTGCAGATCACCGACAACGGCGATACGCGCTTCATCATCGGCGAACAGGTCGAACGCTCGGACATGCTCGACGAGAACGATCGCATGAACGCAGCGGACAAGCGTCCGGCGCAGTACGAGAACGTGTTGTTGGGTATTACGAAGGCGTCGCTGTCGACGGACTCGTTCATCTCGGCCGCATCGTTCCAGGAAACGACGCGCGTGTTGACCGAAGCCGCCATCATGGGCAAGAAGGACGACCTGCGTGGCCTGAAGGAAAACGTCATCGTTGGCCGTCTGATCCCGGCAGGTACGGGTCTGGCGTATCACAAGGCCCGCAAGGCCCGCGAAACGTCGGATCGCGAGCGTCACGACCAGATCGCTCTGGAAGAGGCGTTTGCCCCGATGCCGACGTCGGTGGAAGAGCCGACGGCAGAGTAAGGTGGCAGGCGGCGCTGGCGAAAGCTGGCGCTGCACTTACCGAATCTGTTGCGACAGCAGTAGAAATGAAAAGCGGCACCCTTTGCGGGGTGCCGTTTTTTTTAAGTCATTGAAACCACGATATAATTTTTCCTCCTTTCAAGCGATATCGCGTCGCGTCCTAAGATCCGGAATATGTCGATAACTCCTGTGGTTCTGTGCGGTGGTAGCGGTACTCGTTTGTGGCCCCTCTCGCGAGCGAGCTATCCGAAGCAATACCTCTCGCTTGCCGGTTCGGACACATTGCTTCAGCAGACGGTAAAGCGCATCGGCGCCCTGGACGGTGTCGCCGCCCCATTGATCATCTCGAACAACGAGCAACGATTTCTCGTAGCAGAGCAGTTGCGTGCCATCCATCTGAAGCCAGGTGCGATCGTACTTGAGCCCGTTGCACGCAATACCGCACCCGCGGTCGCCGCCGCCGCGCTGATCGCGCTGCGCGAGGACGCCGATGCGATGCTGCTGGTGCTCCCCTCCGATCACGCGATTTCGAACGAGGCAAAATTCCTGGAAGCGGTGCGCGCGGCTCGAACGCTCGCCAACGACGACTATCTCGTAACGTTTGGCATTCCACCGACGTCACCGCATACAGGCTACGGCTACATCCGCCGTGGCACGGTGACCGAAGCTTGCGCGAGCGGCTTTCATGTCGACCAATACGTCGAAAAGCCGGATGCCGAGACGGCGGCGTCGCTGATCGCCGCAGGAGATTGCTATTGGAACAGCGGCATGTTCCTGTTCAAGGCAACGGCGTATCTGAGCGAACTTGAACGTCTGGCGCCAAAGATGCTGCAACAGGTGAAAGCCGCCGTTGAGCTCGGTGCTGTCGATATCGACTTCTTCCGCCTGGATCAGGCGAGTCTCGAAGCGTGTCCGTCGGACTCGATTGATTACGCCGTCATGGAGAAGGCGCGTCGCGCCGCAGTGGTCGATGCGGATGGCCTTGGATGGAACGATATCGGTTCATGGTCGGCCGTCGCCGACATTGCCGAGCGTGACGAGGACGGTAACAGCCTTCTCGGCGACGTCGTGGCGCGCAATGTGAAGAACAGCTATGTGCGTAGCGAGAGCCGGATGGTTGCGGCGATTGGCGTCGAGAATCTTGTCATTGTCGAGACACCGGACGTGGTGCTGGTCACGTCGAAGGACCATGTGCAGGACGTGAAGCGCGTCGTCGAGACACTCATTGCCGAAGGGCGCACCGAGTCGGTGTTTCACCAACGGATGTTCCGGCCATGGGGCGATTACGAAGGGATCTGCGCCGGCGAGCGTTTCCAGGTGAAGAAGATCGTCGTCAAGCCAGGTGCGTCACTGAGTTTGCAGATGCACTTTCACCGTTCGGAACATTGGGTCGTGGTTCGCGGTACAGCGCGCGTAACGAACGGTGATAGCACCATTTTGCTGACCGAAAATCAATCCACCTACATTCCCGTAGGGACGACCCACCGGTTAGAGAATCCAGGCAAGGTGCCGCTTGAGCTGATTGAAGTGCAGTCGGGGGTTTACTTGGGCGAAGACGATATCGTCCGCTTTCAAGACGACTACGGTCGCTCGAAGTCGGGGCCCGCGTCGGCGTAGCCGGTTGGGTCCATCGGACCCGACAACGGGCGCGATCCATTCGGCATCGCGCCCGTTGTCGGGACAACCGAATCAGAACCCGAAGTGCCCCTGCACGTAGACCATACGCGGGGCGCCCACCATGATGCCGCCGTTCTGGTCGGTGTTGCGTGTGTAGAAGCGCTTGTCGAAGACGTTGTTCACGCCCACGGTGACGTCAGCGTTCTTGTAGAACGGCAGCTTGTACATCGCTTGCAGATTCCACACACGATAACCCGGCACTTTGCCGTTGGTACCGTCAGCCGATGGCGCTTCGGTGTTCGCCAGATCCGAGTACTGCGAGCTCTGGTGCGTGGTCGAGACGTTGAAGGTCCACTGACCGATCGCATAGCGTGCGCCGAGCGTATCGGTGAAGCGCGAGTAGAACGGCACGTCGAGGCCCGCTGTTGTGCCTGACTTCTGAATGGCGCGTACGTACGTGAAGTTCGCGTACAGGTTCAGGCCGCGCAGCGCGCTGTCCTGCGCGAACGTGTAGTCGATGGCGGTTTCGATACCGTCGTGATTCGTCGCACCGATGTTCTGGAAAGTGGCCGGGCTGACGTTCGGCACTTGCAGAATCTGGTTGTCGAACTTCATCTTGAAGGCCGTCAACTCGGCACGCCAACGGTTATCCGTCCAGCGCGTGCCGATTTCATACGTGCGCGCCACTTCCGGTTGCAGCGGGTTCGACGCCGACATCGAGTTCAATTGCGTGTTCTGCACCGGGCCGAACGACGTGCTGTAGTCCGCAAAGATCGTCCACGCACTATTCACCAGATACGACAGGTTCACCGACGGCAGCGGCTTGTTGTTGTCGGTGCGATAGGTGCTGCCCGAGGCCTTGTCGACACGCTGCGACGCGATCATTTCGTAGCGAACGCCCGGCGTGAAGCGCCAGTTGCCCCACGCCATCCGGTCGTCGATATAGAACGCGTTCGCGCTGGTGTAGTTGTAGAACGTGGTCGTCGCCGAGTTCTTGCCGGTCGCCAGATTCGTGCTGAAGTTGTTGTCGTCGCCGCGCTCGCGGATGAAGCGATAGCCAACCGTCACATCGTGCGCCGTCGGCCCGAAGAACAGGCGCTGCGTGTAGCGCGGTTCGATGCCGAATGTCTGATAGTTGCGCGGCTGGTGCGTGGTCGCGAGCGGCGCCACCGACAAATTGGTCAGCGTGCTCTGACGATAGCTCTCGTTGTAGAACGTACGGATCTCGAATTCCTGCGTCTCCGAGATCGTGTTCAGGTAGCCGAAGTCGAGCCCGGTGCGGTTGCCGCTCCAGTAGTCGTTCGGGCGGGTGTTCTGGAACGGATCGGCGTTGTATTGCGCGGCAGTCAGGCCACCCGGCGTCATCGACTTGGCGTCGAAGTACGAGAGCTTCCCGTAGACCTGCTGGCTCGGCGAGATGTCGTAGCGCCATTTCAACGCGAGGTCGTTCACGTTCTCGTTGCTGCCCGTGCGCCAATCGCGACCGACCATGCCCGAGTAGAGCAGCGCGAGACCCAACCCGTTATCCATCTGCGTGCCGAGGAACAGGCCGTATTGCGTGTTCGCGCCGCCACCCGTGGTGTAGATGTTCTCGCGCACTGTCGCGTCGCCGACGAGGCCCGGCGTATTCGGAATCGAACGCGTCTTGAAGTTGATCACGCCCCCGACGTTTTGCGGGCCGTAGCGAACGGCGCCGCCGCTGCGCACCACGTCGATGGTCTCGATGTTGAAAAGGCTGACCGGGGCGAACGACAACTGCGGTTGGCCATACGGCGCCACAGCGAGCGGAATGCCGTCGAGCAGCACGGTCGAGCGCGGGCTGAAGCGGCCGGCCAGGCCGCGCACACCGATGTTCAACGAAATGGCACTGCCGGCGGAGCTGGAGTTGTCGGTGGCTTGCACACCGGGCACGCGGCGCAGCACGTCGCCGATGCTCGATGCGCCCGACGCCTCGATCTGATCCTTCTTCACGACCGTACGTGCGCCCGGGAACGTCTTCGCGCTGTTATCCAGCCCGGTGCCCAACCAGTCGCCCGACACGTTGACCGCGCCGAGTTCGACATCGGCTTTGGCTTCCTCGGCTGCCTGTTGCGCATGCGCGACCCCAAGGGTGGCCATGAACAGGGTGGCTGCACAAGCAGTGGCACGCGGCAAACGGGGGGAGGACATGACAACGGCGGTGCGCAGAACTGACTGCGCCGTCGCGCGGCGACGTTCGGACATCTTCATCTTTGCTGACCTTCGAAACTACGTGAGTGTGGCGAGCGCGGCCTTCGCTCTTGGCGAGCCCCCGGCGCGGTCGATTGTTGTTGGTAATGCGGTGTAATAAAACGTCGCGGATTATAAATGCAAATCACTCTCATTTTTAATGGGTATTGCTGACCGAGAATCGGTATTAGGGCGCAGGCATCGTCGAGGTGAGGCAGACCTGGCGAAAACCGGCGTAATCCTCGAAAAAAGCCTATAAAAGCGAAGAAATACGGGAAGAAGGGAGGAGAGCCAGTCACCGTTCGGGAATCTCAACGGGGAGTTGAGCATGTGGCTGGATTGCGACAGTAGGGTCTTTCGCGGGCGATGGAGGGCTATGGCGGGCTATGGACGGGCGACTGACGATTATCCAGTTTTGCTTACGAATCGCCCAAAATCGATTGATTGTTCCATAGGCGCCGAGCCCCAAGAATAGAGCGCATCGAGACAAAAACGCGCTGCCCGATCGCCCCCATGGCGGCCAGGTTGGCGCTATGGAGACAAACGATGCTGGATGCGTCGATTCATCAAGCCCTGGCTCGCGAGTTGCACGACGCGGAGCGCAGTCGCACCCCGGTGATGCAGTTCTCGCGCCGGTATCCCGACATGACGGTGGCCGACAGCTACGCGATTCAACAAGCTTGGCTCGCGCTGAAATACGCCGAAGGCCGCCGTGTCATTGGCCACAAGATCGGTCTCACGTCGCGAGCGATGCAGGTGGCCGCGCAAATTACCGAACCCGATCACGGCACGCTGCTCGACGACATGCTCGTCGCCGATGGCGCAACGCTCGAAGCAGGGCGCTTCATCGTGCCGCGCCTTGAAGTGGAACTGGCGTTCATTCTCGCCAAACCGCTCAAGGGCCCGGGTGTCACGCTTTTCGATGTGCTCGACGCCACGGCTTGGGTGACGCCCGCACTGGAACTGATCGACGGTCGCATCGACCTGTTCGACCGCGACACGCAGACACCGCGCAAGGTGTTCGACACGATTGCCGACAACGCGGCCAATGCCGCCATCGTGCTGGGTGGGCGTCCTGTCAAACCGGATGCCATCGATTTGCGATGGACGGGGGCATTGCTTTATCGCAATGGCGTGATCGAGGAATCGGGACTGAGCGCTGCGGTGTTGAATCACCCGGGCAACGGCATCGCGTGGCTCGCCAACAAACTAGGCGCGTTCGACGAAGGCTTGCAGGCAGGCGAGATCGTACTCGCCGGGTCGTTCACGCGGCCAGTGGCGTGCAAGGCGGGCGATGTGTTTCATGCCGATTACGGCCCACTGGGCGCCATCGGCGTGCGCTTCGTTTGAAGCCGCTTAATGCCGCTTAATGCCGCCAACGCCGCCAACGCGGCTTTAGGCGCCCGCCATCGCGCGCGACGTCATACCTACCTCGGACCGACACCATGAAAACGCCCCCGAACACTTTCAAGCAGGCGCTCGCGAATCGGCAGCGTCAGATCGGTCTTTGGATGGGACTCGCCACGCCGTACGCCGCCGAACTCTGTGCCAGTAGCGGCTTCGACTGGATCGTGATCGACGGCGAGCATGCGCCTAACGATCTGCGCTCGATGCTCGCCACGCTTCAGGCGGTCGCGCCGTATGCGTCGCATGCCGTGGTGCGTCTGCCGCACGGCGACGCGGCGCTCATCAAGCAGGTGCTGGAAATCGGCGCGACGACGGTGCTCGTGCCGATGGTCGAGTCTGCGGAAATGGCCGCGGCGCTGGCTAGCGCCACACGCTATCCGCCGCAGGGCACGCGTGGCGTGGGGAGCGGGTTGGCTCGCTCGTCGCGCTGGAATCGCTACGAAGATTATCTGCACGCGGCGAACGACAGCACCTGTCTGCTGGTGCAAGTGGAGACCGCCGACGCACTCGCGCAAGTCGATGCGATTGCCGCCGTCGACGGCGTTGACGGCGTCTTCATCGGCCCGGCGGATCTCGCCGCCTCGATGGGTTATCTCGGGCAGGCAACCCATCCCGAAGTGCGCAAAGCGATCGAAGACGGTATCGCGCGCATTCGCGCAGCCGGTAAGCCCGCCGGCATCTTGTGCGTCGACGAGGCGCTGGCAAAGCACTACCTCGACCTCGGCGTGACCTTCATCGCCGTGGGTATCGACACGTCGCTGCTCGCTAACGCCAGCCGGGCACTCGCTGCGAAGTTCGCACCGACGACAGACTGACTCCCCCCCCCAATCTCCATACCCCCAACGAGGCAAGGCATGAGTGCTTCCCGTTTTGACGTCGCCGGCATTTCAGTGTCGCCGGATCACTACATCGATGGGCGACGCGTCGCGTCGTCTGACACGTTCGAGTGCGTGTCTCCCATCGATCAGACGCTGCTCGGGCATATCGCCAGCGGTAATCTTGCGCACGTCGACGCCGCCGTGACATCGGCCGCGCAAGCATTTCCCGCGTGGGCGGCGCTGGGTGCTGCGGCCCGCCAGCCCTATCTGCAACGCTTTGCCGACGCCATTGGACGGCGCGCCGACGCATTCGCCACGCTGGAAAGCCACGACGCGGGCGTGCTGCGCTCGCGCATGGCGCATGGTGTCGTGCCGCGCGCGATGCAGAACATCACCTGGTTTGCCGAACACGCACTGACGTTGCAGGACCGCGTGATCGAGACGCCGCAAGCCCGCCATCTGGTGCGGCACGATCCGGCGGGTGTCGTAGCGATCATCACGCCGTGGAATTCACCGCTGATGCTCGCGACGTGGAAGATCGGTCCGGCGCTCGCCTCGGGTAACACCGTGGTGTTGAAGGCCCCGGAATGGGCGCCGCTGACATCGTCGTTGCTGGCCGATTGTGCTGAAGAAGCCGGATTGCCGCCGGGCGTGTTCAACCTGCTGCAAGGTTCTGGCGCAGTGACCGGCGCGGCGCTCGTGAGCGACGCGCGTCTTGCACGGATCTCGTTTACCGGATCGGTCGCCACCGCCAAGTGGATCGCCAAAACGGCGGCGACGAATCTGGTGCCGTGCAGCCTTGAACTCGGCGGCAAGTCGGCTTTCATCGTGCTCGCCGATGCCGATTTGGATGCCGCAGCCGCCACGGCGGCACTCATGTATCGCAACGCCGGTCAGGTGTGTCTGGCGGGCACGCGTCTGCTCGTGCACGCCGACATCGCGCAACGTTTCACCGAGACGTTGCGCACGCTGGTGGAGAGCCTTGTGGTGGGCGATCCCCGCGAGGCGGAGACGGAAGTGGGGCCGATCATTCACCCGCGTCAGTTGGAGCGTGTCGAAGGCTTCGTTGAGCGCGCGGTTGCGGGCGGTGCGCGGGTGTTGTGGGGCGGCAAGCGTCACGCGTACGGGGCGCAGTATTTCGCGCCGACGCTACTCACCGACCTGCGTCAGCGCGACGAAATCGTGCAGCAGGAAGTGTTCGGGCCGGTGCTCACATTGCAGACGTTCAAGAGCGATGACGAAGTCGTCGACATGGCCAACGGCACCGACTTCGGGCTGGGCGGTGTGTGCTACGGCGACGAGTCGCATGCCATTGCCGTGGCACAGCGTGTGCGCACTGGGTTCATCTGGGTCAACAGCTTCGGCATTCGCGATCTCGCCGCCCCGTTCGGCGGTATTAAACGCTCGGGCGTGGGGCGCGAGGGCGGCGAGTGGAGCTTCGAATTCTTCTGCGACGTGAAGGATATCGTCGTGCCGAAACAACCGTTCAAGGCGAGCTTCAGCCATCGTTGAAGCGTCGCGGTACATAGCGTCGAACAGCGCAACGCGATAAGAGAGATTGAGGAGAACACCATGGGACAAATCGTCGGCGCCGCGTTGGTGTCGCATCACCCCGGCTTGATGCAATGTGAGGAATTCCGCGTGTTGCAAGGCGCGGGCGCAGATTCGGATTTGATCGCGGGGTACGGGCGGCTGCGCGAGCGCATTGCAGCGGCAAAGCCCGATGTCGTGCTGATTTTCGATTCGCACTGGTTCACGACGGGCTATCACTTGATCGATGGTGGCGCGCATTACTCGGGGATGTACATCTCCGATGAGATGCCGTGGTATCTGCATGGCGTGCCTTACGACTATCGTGGACATCCGGAATTCGCGCTCGCCGTCGACGCCGTGGCACGCGAGAAGGGCGTGCGTGCGCGTGCCGTTCAGCATCCCGATTTGCCGCGCCACTACCCCACGATCAACGTCATCAAGCAGATGCGGCTCGACGCGTGGCCGATCGTGACGGTGAGTTCGTGCCAGAACTGCGAGACGGAACACTTCCTGCAATCGGGCGACGTCATTGGCGAAGCGATTCGCCGTAGCGATTTGCGTGTGGTGATGTTGGCCTCCGGTGCGTTGAGTCACAGGTTCAACGGTATCGACTGGAAGCCCACGCATCCGCGCATCTTTCACGAGAGCAATGTGTCGCGCCCCGAAAACATCGAGAGCGACAAGCGCGCAATCGAGGCGTTTCGTGAAGGGCGTCACGACCAGATTCTGGCGGATTGGGACTGCGACTATCGCAAGCGTCCGTGGGAAGCGCACGGTGCGCACTATCTGCAAATGGTCGGTGCACTGGGTGGCGCGGCGTGCCGCAGCAAGGGCGTGGTGCTCTCCGATTACGAGAACGCGCGCGGGACTGGCAACGTGCATATCTGGTTCGACGCCGACGCCGGGGTAAACAACGCCGCGCGTCAGGCCTAAAGGAGTCAAACGATGGATTTCGAATTTCCACTGCGTGAACTTCCGGCCGTGATGCACGGCCCGCGCGTCGAGCGTCGGCGTATCTTGCTGGGCGGCAGCGCGTTCTGGGGCACGATCGTCGAAGACGGTGCGCAGCGCGGCCAACTGCGGCTCGACGACGGGCGGGTGATCGACCCGCAAACGGTGGCGCATCTACCGCCGGTCGATCCGACGAAGATCATCGCGGTGCATATCTCGTATCGCTCGCGCAGCATGGAGACGCGCAACAAACCGAAGCCGACGGATACGCCGACTTACTTCACCAAACCGCCGACGTCGCTCAATGGTCACGGTGGGCAGATTCTCAAGCCTGCCGATTGCAAGTATCTGAACTACGAGAGCGAGTACGCGGTGGTGATCAGCCGGACGTGCCGCAACGTGCTGCCCGACGAAGCGTGGGATTACATCGAAGGCTTCTGTCCGGCGCTCGATATGGGGTTGCAGGACTTCCGCGACACCGATCAGGGATCGATGCTGCGCGTGAAAGGCGCGGACACGCTGCTGCCCATCGGCCCGGGCATTGTGCGGGGCGTGAATCTGTTCGAGCAGACCTTGCGCACGTATCGCAATGGATTGGTGGTGCAAGAGGCGCATATCGGCGACGAAACGATTTGGGGCCCGCATTACGTGATTGCGGATATCGCACGACACATCACGCTGATGCCGGGCGACGTGATCCTGATGGGCACGCCATGTCATTCGCGCTCGGTCGATGCGGGAGATCTGGTGGAGTGCGAGATCACCGGGCTGGGGCGGTTGTCGGGGCGCGTTGTCGGTATCGAGGCACCTCGCGCGGCGGCGCTTGGCGTGGGTCACGCGCCGACCGATAGCCCGGAAGTGCGCCGCGTGGCGCTCGGCTTCGATGAGCGCGTGCCGGAGCATTTCAAAGAAAACTATCGACGTGCCGCCAACAAGGCGTAAATGACGTAGGCTTTGGTGATATTCGAAAGTAGGGAGTCGATGAATGAAGGTAGCGATTGTTGGGGCGGGTGCCATTGGCGGGTTGATCGGAACGAAGCTTGCCGCGACAGGCGAGGCGCAAGTGAGCGCGTTGGCACGTGGCGCGACGCTGGCGGCGCTGCGTGAGCGCGGCTGGCGAGTGAAGCAGGGCGAGTCGCTCGCCGTCGCACCGGTCGCAGCGGCGCATCCGTTGGAAGACGCGGCGAAGCTTGGTGTGCAGGATCTGGTGGTGATCGCGGTCAAGGGACCAGCGCTCACGCAGGTGGCCGCATCGATTGGACCGCTGCTCGGTCCGGACACGATTGTGCTGCCTGCGATGAATGGTGTGCCGTGGTGGTTCTGCAAAGGGGTTGCGCCGTTTGGCGATGAACCACTAACGAGTGTCGATCCCGGCGGCGTGATTGGTGCGGCGATTCCGCTGGCGAACGTGGTGGGATGCGTGGTGCATGCGAGTGCAGCAACGCCGGAGCCGGGGCTGGTCGATCACAAGATGGGCCGCGGCTTGATTCTCGGCGAGCCGGGTGGCGGCGTGAGCGAGCGCGTGCAGAAGCTGGCGGCGCTGCTCGAGCGCGCGGGCTTTGAAGCGAAGGCGTCGGAGAATGTGCGGCAGGACATCTGGTACAAGCTGTGGGGCAATCTCACGATGAACCCGGTATCGGCCATCACGGGCGCGACGATCGACCGCGTGCTCGACGATCCGCTCGTGCGTGCGTTCTGTTCGGCGGCGATGGCGGAAGCGGCAACGATTGGCGGGAAGATCGGTTGCGTGATCGACCAGTCGCCGGAAGATCGCCATGCGGTGACGGCGAAGTTGGGTGCGTTCAAGACGTCGATGTTGCAAGACGTGGAAGCCGGGCGACCGATTGAACTCGACGCGCTGGTGAGCGTGGTGCGCGAGATGGGGCAGAAGCTGTCAATCGCCACACCGAACATTGACGCGTTGCTCGGGTTGGCGCGCTTGTTTGGGCGGGTGAAGGGCTTGTATCCGCAGTGAGGCGGTGGCGTGCAATTGCGTGTGTAAGAACGGCGGGCTTTTTCTAGAACCCGCCGTGACTGCCGATCACGCCAAGTGGTCGAGCAGGTGCGGCTTATCGAGGCGCCACGAGCGACACCGAAGCCGTGTGGCTAGGGGTGAATCGCGAAGTGGTCTGGTCGATGCCCTTGTTTTCGGGCGTGAACGCGCCCATCGATTGCAGCAAGGCATCAAGTTTTGCCGTGACAGGCTTATGGCTCGATTCGCGCGACTGCGCCAAAGTGTCGGGCGCGAGGGTGCGACGCGCGGCCGCCGTCAGCGGTTCAACGACCTCCGGTGGCGTCTCGACCGGGACGAACTTAAATTCTGCGAAGACCTTGCTTTCGAACTGCGAGATCGTCATGTCTTGCGGTAGATCCGCCCCGTCGGAATACGTCCGAACTTGATCGGCTTTACCCGCTTCCTGAAGTTTCGTCTCTATCTGTAACGTCATGTTGCCGTGATTGAACCGGATGCCGTAATCGATTTTCACTTGACGCTCGCTTTGGTCCTTGAATTCGGCGCGTTTCGGGTGGAGATACATTTCTCCGGGCGAATGCATATACGCGTCGATCGCCGCCTGTAGCTCGTCGGGTTTCATCTGAGCGTAGTCGGGCGAGAGATTGTGATTATCGATTTGATTGATGATCTCCAGCCCGTGCGTGATCGAGTTGATCGGGATGGAATTGTTCGGAAGTTCCTTGAACCCCGGATGCTGCGCCTGAAACGATCGAAGGCCCTCGACCGTATTCGCGAGAAATCTCATCCCGTCGTCGCCGAGATAGTGTGCACCGCTTCCATCTCGTTTGATGGGGATGTGTTTTCCGGTTAACTCTGAAAATTCTCTGACAAGCGCAACAAACTTACGTTGAACAAACCCAGTTGAAGTCGACATTGCATTAGCTCCAGATCGTTTCGAGGAAACCTGCGAAATCGATGTCCTGATTGCAGGCTGCGTTCACTCTGCGACGAGATGCTGGAGGTAGGAACAATTCACGCGACGTTCTGTGAATTGTCACTGCGGGGGGAGGATAAAACTGAGGCCATTGCGTGTGAAATGGCCTCGGTTATTTGCTTCAGCATTTCGGCGTCGGCCTACCGCACCCCGGTATGCCGATAAATCTGACTCAACGCCGCAAGCCCAATCGCGGCGGCTGCCATCATGTAAAAGCTCGGCGCGAGCTTGCTGCCCGTGACGTTGATCAGCCACGTCAGGATGAACGGAGCGAAGCCGCCGAAGAACGTCACCGACAGGTTGTACGACAGCGACAAGCCCGTCGTGCGCGTCTTCACCGGGAAGATCTCCGACGCCAATGCAGGCAGCGGCGCAAAGTACACCGTCATCAACACGCCCAACACCGTTTGCAGCGCGAGCATCATGCCGAAGCTCGGGTACGTGGACAACATCCAGAACATCGGCCAGATCAGCACGAGAAGCGCAGCCGCCGCGATCATCATCGGCTTTGCGCGTCCGGCACGGTCCGACCACGCGCCCACCACCGGTGACAAGAACATCTGCACTAGCCCCGTCGCCACCGTCGCCGCAAAGGCCACCGACGCGGGCAAGCCCAATTGCTTGATCGCATACGTCGGCATGTACAGCACAAGGTACGTCGACACCGTCGCCACGATCACCGCGCCCACCGCCAGCAGCAGTCGCATCTTCTGATCGCTTAGCGTGTCGCGCAGCGGCGTCTCGGTGGGCTCGGCCTGCAAGAACTCCGGCGTCTCATCCACATGACGGCGGATGTAATACGCCACAGGACCGATGAGCAAGCCAAACAGGAACGGCACACGCCAGCCCCAACTCTGCATCTGGTCCGGCGACAG
Source organism: Pandoraea pneumonica (assembly GCF_049918595.1). Lineage (GTDB taxonomy): Bacteria > Pseudomonadota > Gammaproteobacteria > Burkholderiales > Burkholderiaceae > Pandoraea > Pandoraea pneumonica_A. The sequence continues at coordinate 234,534 of NZ_JBNCRZ010000007.1, read as the reverse complement.
CGTGCTCGTGAGCAATGCGCCAAACCCGGCTGCCAGCAGCGTCGTCAGACCCTGACTCGCCACCTGAAAGCTTGCAAAGAAGCCGCGACGTTGCGGCGCATGCTCCGCGAGAAACGCGGTCGCGCTGCCGAATTCGCCACCCGCTGAGAACCCCTGAATCATCCGTGCCAACACGATCCCTATCGGCGCGAGTACGCCAATGGATGCGTACGTCGGCATGAACGCGATGATCGCCGTGCCGACCATCATCATCAGAATGGTCAGCGTGAGCGCTGCACGTCGGCCCTGCTTGTCGGCATACACACCAATCACGATGGCCCCCAGCGGTCGCATGAAGAACGACACGCCGAACGTACCCAACGTCAGCAGCAGCGATGTCGTGTCGTCGTGCGTGGGGAAGAACAATTTCGAGATGGTGACGGCGAAAAAGCCGTACACCACTAAATCGAACCATTCGAGGGCATTGCCGATAGACGCAGATATCACGGCACGCCAAGGGTGTTTGGCGATGTGGGTGCCTTCGCGGGCGTCAGCGCCCGCACCGGCGGCGGTAGCGGTTGTCATGGTGTCTCCTGTCGACGTGATGTCGTGTTGTCGTTATCGATTCGGCATGCGTTTGGCGAGGGGCATGCGCCCTCGTTACCGGCTTAAGTCAGCATTCAGCGCGGCGCGAGCACCTGTGCAATCGCATTCGCCACCGTGCCGACGTTGCGGGTATTGAGGCCCGCCACACACATGCGTCCCGAGCGCAGGATGTACACGCCGTGTGTCTCGCGCAGCGCGTCGGCCTGCGCGGCCGACAATCCCGTGTAAGTGAACATGCCGCGTTGCGCGAGGTAGCGTGCTCGCATCTCGTCGCTGACGTGCGACGCCAGTTGCGTGTGAATTTCTGTGCGCATCGCGGCAATGCGCGTACGCATGCCGTCGAGTTCGGTTGCCCACGCACGGCGCAGAGCTGGCGTGGTGAGGACCTGAGCAACGAGTCGAGCGCCGTGCGTCGGCGGATTGCTGTAGTTCGCGCGCACCGTGCCCGTGAGTTGTCCGAATACGTGTGACGCTTCCTGTGCCGACGCGCAGACGATCGACAACGCGCCGCAGCGTTCGCCGTACAGCGAGAAGTTTTTCGAGAACGAGTTCGCAACGACGGTTGGCACGCCCGCGTCGGTCAGTGCGCGCACGGCGAAAGCGTCGGCGTCGAGGCCGTCGCCAAAGCCCTGATACGCCATGTCCACGAAGGCAATGAGGCCGCGCTCGCGCAACACCGGAATCAATGCGTTCCACTGCGTTGGCGTGAGGTCCACCCCGGTCGGGTTGTGGCAACACGCGTGCAGCAACACGATGCTGCGCGCAGGCAAGGCCGCGATGGTCTCGAGCATGGCGTCGAAGCGCAGGCCGCCCGTGGCGTCGTCGTAGTACGGGTACGACTGAACAGGGAAACCCGCGCTCTCGAACACCACGCGGTGGTTGTCCCAGCTGGGGTCGCTGATCCACACAGTGGCGTCGGGGAAGTAGCGCTTGAGAAAGTCGGCACCGACGCGCAACGCGCCACCACCACCGAGCGTCTGCAAGGTCGCGATGCGTTGCTCGCGCCGGGCGGCGCTGTCTTCGCCGAAAACAAGCGCCTGTACGGCGTCGCGATAAGCGGCCGAGCCAGCCATGGGGAGGTAGGGGCGCGGTCCGATGTCAGCCAATACACCGGCTTCTGCTTCGCGCACCGCGCCCATGACGGGCAGACGGCCAGCGTCGTCGAAATAGATGCCGATCGACAGGTTGACCTTGTGCGGCCGGGGATCTTGCCCGAACGCTTCGTTCAGGCCAAGGATGGGGTCGCCGGGGTAGGCTTCAACGTGAGAAAACATGGGGCCTCGCGGTGTCTCGATACCAAACTGCTAAAGGGAACAAAAGGGAAATGCGGGGAATTTTTTGAAATCGATTGTGGGCGACGACCCTTTGCGGAACAATCAATCGATTCTGGTCGATTCGTAAGCGAAACTTGATAATCGAAACCCCATGCCCCTAACCCGCGTCACGCTGCGCCAGTTCGAAGCGCTGGTTGCCATTGCCGAGTTGCACAGCTTTGCCGAGGCCGGGAAGCGACTCGGTCTCACGTCGTCGGCGGTGAGCCAACTCGTGGCCGAGCTCGAATTGGTGCTCGGCTTTCGCATCTTCGACCGCACGACACGACGTGTGGCGCTATCGAGCGCCGGGCGCGACTTTCTTGCGTCTGCCGAGTCGGTGTTGCGGCATGTGCAGGCCGCCGAGAAGACCGCAGATGATTTGCGCAATCGCGCGGCCGGGATTGTGCGCGTGGGTGCACCGCTGGTGCTCGCCGGGATGGCGTTGCCCGCCGCGATTCGTGACTACGCGGCATTGCGCCCCAAAGTCGTCGTGCGGGTGGTCGATACGCCGGTCGATGCGCTCATCGATCACGTGGCGAATGGCGACCTCGATCTCGCCATCGGCCCCAATCGTTCGACGGGCGCGCATGTCGCCGGGGCACCAGCGTTCGATAGTCCATGGGTGTTGTGGTGCGCGCGCTCGCATCCGCTCGCCAAACGCAAACGGCTGCGCTGGCAGGATCTGCGCGATACGCCGCTCGTCGCGGCGGGGCGTGACCATGAGCGCAGCGTCGAGCAGATGCGCGCCAGTGCACCGCCCGACGCTCGCATCACGCCCATCGATGTCGTCGATAACGTGACCACCGCGCTCGGTATCGCAGCGCAGGGGCTCGCGTCTACGCTCACACCGGGCTACGTCGCGGCGCTCGCCAATACGTTCGGCCTCGTCATGCAACGGGTGACTGCGCCCGAGACGATTCGTCAGGTGTGCGTGTACCGGCCTGTGTCGCGCGCCGCTTCGCCTGCTGCCGAGGGCTTTGCGCAGTTTCTGCTCGACTGGCTTCCGCAGTGGAACGAACGCATCATGTCGGCCTCGCGCGATTGATCGTTCATTGGCACATGCCCACGCATCCTGCGCGCCGCACCGATTGTCACTCGTTTATCGGCGCTTGGCGTCGGACGATGAAGACGCAGGCAGCGCGGCGAGATCCTCGCTCAACTGCGCACGCAGTGTGGTGATCGCCGCGTTCGTATCGGACGGCTTCAACTCCTCGCGCGCGATGGCCTCGCGCAAGTGATGACGCAATAGCGGATCGCGCGTTTGCGACAACGTCTCGCGATAGAACGGCAACACGTTCCCGGGATGGCCGCCGATGCGGTACAGATGGGCGATCTCGTCGATCGTGCGCATGGCGGCGAATGCGGGACCGGCCGGGCCGTGTGGACCCATCGGGCCGGGACCACCCGGGCCACGCGGGCCAGCACCCGGCGGCGGGGGCGACATGTCGTTGCCTTGCGGGCCGTTTTGCGCGAGTACGGCTTGCGGCGGGGCATCGGGAGGGGCAGCGTGCGCGATGGTTGCCGTGCTGCCGGTCAGCGCGAGGGTCAATGCCGCTGCTGCAATGAGAGACTGGCGTGCAAACTTCATCCTATGGACTCCTTAGCAAAAACGTTCGCTGGAATATCGAACGCGTTCGCGAAGCGTATCTCGCGAAGCACGGCGTGTTGGTCGATGGTAACGGCATGTAAGGGGGGCATGCGTTGGCGTGCCGGGCGTGGCAGACTCTTGAACATCGAGGAATCGCTGGGCCATGCGGCTGCGTCACGGGTGGCGGGCGGCCCTGGTCGGTGACACACGAACCTGCGAGTAGGAGGCTTCATGAGTACCGAATTCGTTCGTCCGGTCGCTGTCGCGTCGCTGCGCAGTCCGCTCGACTTCTATGCCACGCTCACTCGCGTGATCGACACGCTCAAGCAGCATGGCATGACGATTTTTGCCGATATCGATCAGAGCGCGGCGGCGGCGTCCGTCGGGATGTCGCTCAGGCCGACACGCTTGCTGCTGATCGGCAACCCGAAGGGCGGCACGCCGGTCATGGTGGCCAACCCCCATGCCGGGCTGGAACTGCCACTCAAGGTGATGGTGTGGGCAGCCTCCGCCGATGAGGTGTGGGTCGACTTTCTGAACCCGGGGCCAGCATTGAGTGCGTTGTATGGCGTCGAAGCGGCGCAGGTCGCGGGCTTCGGCGGGGTGGCGAAGTTGCTGGAAGGCGCGCTCAAGGCTTAGTTGAGCGGCAGCGGTACGGGTTCAACCGACGAAACGGCACGGCCTACCTCGCGCATCGCTTTACGCGCTGCGGCGCGCGCCTTGGCTGCCGCAGGCGGCTGATGATTCCGCAAAGCCTTATGCCACGGGCGTGGGCGCGTTCGGTGCGTGTTTTAAAAAGTGCCTATACTGATCCGGCCTTTCTGTGCGCGAGCGCCGTCGTCAGGCGCGGCTGTTCCCCACAGCCGCCGGTGTGCAGGTTTGCCGGTCGCGAGCGCAGGCATTTCCCCCTAATTCCTCAGGAGTGACTCCCGTGTCGAACAGTCAATGGATCCGCGTCGAAACCGTCGACGGCACTTTCGATGCCTATCTGGCATTGCCGCCGTCGGGCAAGACGGCTAACGCGCCGGGCATCGTGCTCGTGCAAGAAATCTTCGGCGTGAACGAACACATTCGCAGCGTGGCTGACCAGTACGCCTCGGATGGCTACGTCGTCATCGCGCCGGATATCTTCTGGCGCGCCGCACCGCGCGTCGAACTGGGTTACTCGGGCGACGACATGGCCCGCGCGATGGAGCTGCGCAAGTCGGTCGACGTCGAGAAGGCGGTCGCCGACGTCGGGGCATGCGTCAAGGCGCTGCGCAGCAAGCTCGACGCGGGCGAGAAAGTCGCCGCCGTCGGTTACTGCTTCGGTGGTCTGGTGTCGTATATCGCGGCCGCGCGCGGTCTGGTCGATGCTGCGGTGCCGTACTACGGCGGCGGCATTCATAACTACCTCGGCGAAGCCCCCAACCTGAACGTGCCGACGCAATTCCACTACGGTGCGCTCGATAGCCACATCACGCCCGATATTGTGACGGCCGTCACCGAGGCCGTGAAATCGCGCCCGAACACGGAAGTTTTCGTGTATCCGCAAGCGGATCACGGCTTCAACTGCTGGGCACGCGGCTCGTACCATCAACCGTCGGCGGCGCTCGCCCATGGCCGTGCACTCGCGTTCCTGGCGAAGTGGCTGTCGAAGTAAGCACGCTCTAGCCCATGGCAGTGGCCGCCCATGATGGAGGGCGGCAATCTGCGGCAATCACCGACAATAACCAACGATAGCCGGTCAACGCCGTTGCCAAAGCGAAACAAAAAGCCCGCCCCGTTTTCACGGGCGGGCTTTTTGTTGTCAGACTGTGCTAAAAAAGCCCGTCGCCGAAGCGACGGGCAAAGTCCTGTGCGTTGAACCACTACGCACAGCGACAGGAGTCTGCGGAGGTGTCGGGTCATCGGTGAACCACCGAACCCGGCGCGGGTGACCGGAGAACACGCTGGGCGCCGCTGGATGCGGGCGCGTCGTTATGCGCAGAACGCGCGCCGCGCCGCCATCCCTTCAGAGGGACGCGCGGCGCGGCGAATTAGCTTACGAACCGAAGTAGGTCGAACCGGCGCGTTGCGAGCCGCCAACCGAGCCCATGCTGATCGGGGCGTTGCTCGAGACCGGTTGGGCGCTCGGAGCAGCCTTCGGGTACACGCTGTCGTGTTGAACCACGAGGCCAGCCTTCTGGGCTTGAATCAGTTCCTCACGAACCTGAGCACGGCTCAGGGCGCTGGTTTGCGGCACCCACGAAAATTCCGAGGGACCGTCGAAGGCGTCGCTGGCAAAGGCCGAACCGGCCGACACAGCCAGCATCGCGGAAATCAGGGCAGAGGTAATAAGAGTGCGCTTCATGATGTTTTCTCCTGTCTTTTGAAGGGGGCGATGTGTAACTCATCGTCGACAGTTACAGTCTATTGATGCGCACTCCGGTGATAAAGCCGACATTTGTCAAGCAACTCTTGTCAATTAAGAAATAATCGAAAGCGACTGAGGAGACGGCGATGCTTTACCTGTGGATCAAGGCGGTGCATCTGATTGCGGTGATTTCGTTGATTGCCGGGCTGGTGGCGATGTCGCTGGGCGGGCGGCTGGCGCAGCCCGAATGGCGGCGCATTGCGCGGCAGGCGGACTACCGATTGGCGTCGCCGGCGTTGATCGTCGTGTGGCTGAGCGGCCCGACGCTGGCCGTGATGGCGAACTGGTGGAGCGCGCCGTGGCTCATGGCAAAGCTGATCTTCGTGATTGTCGTGTCGGCGCTGCACGGGCGCTTGTCCGGCACACTGCGCCGACTGGAGCGAGATGGTGTGACGGGGCCGTCGCCCTCGCTGTTCCAGCGCGCCTTGCCTATCACCCTGATCTCGATGGCGGTGATCGTGGTGCTGGTGATCGTCAAGCCGTTCTGAGCGAACCGGCGGTGCGGGGTGCTGCGCCGCCGTAAGGCAAGCGGCTTGGAGAGCTTGGGTTGCCGGTGTTACGCTGGCGCCATCGCCTATAACGCCTAACAATGGCCCGATGCCGATCTCAAGTGCGGTAACCCTGGATGACCCAGGACACGACCGCCCCGTCGGCGCGCTGGCGAAAGATTATCCGGACGGCTTTGTCGTCACGCCCCACAGCCACCGGCGCGCGCAGTTGATGTACGCGCGTGCCGGGATCATGGAAGTGCGCACCGACACGTCGTTCTGGGTAATACCGCCGCAACGCGCGTTGTGGATTCCGGGGAATGTCACGCATGAAGTACGAATGCGGGGCAAAGTCGAAATGCGCACGCTCTACGTCGACGTAGCGCGCTGCGGAATGAGCGCACCCGAAACGGCGGTGGCGATCCGTGTCTCCCCCTTATTGCGAGAGCTGATCCTGCGCACCATGACGCTGCCCAAGGACTGGGCCGCCGACGGTAAGGACGGGCTGGTCTTCGCCTTGCTCTTGCAGGAGGTCGAGTGGAAGAGCGACTCGCCGCTGCACTTGCAGGTGCCTACCGACGCGCGGCTGCGCAAAATCTTCGATGCCTATCTGGCGACCCCGGCCGACATGAGGAGCTTGCAGGACTGGGCGGCCGAAGTCGGCGCATCGAGCCGCACGCTGGAGCGCCGGTTCATGACGGAATTCGGCTTGCCGTTTCGGGAATGGCGGCAGCACATGCGCTTGCTTGGCGCGCTGCCGCTGCTGGGGGCCGGGCGACCCATTACGCAGGTGGCGCTCGAGGTCGGTTACGACACGCCGAGCGCTTTTTCCACCATGTTCCGCCGGCTTATGGGCGTGACGCCAAGCGAGTACCTGTCGCGCGACCAGCACCCGGATTGAGCCAGTGCATGGCTTCCCACATATCGTCATAGACCGGCACGCCTTCGGCGTAGAGCGGGGAGCGTTGACGCTTCGAGCCAATGCCCACGAAGTCGATGCCGAGCGTGCGCGCCACCTTCAGATCCCACATGCCGTCGCCGATCGACACGATCGCGCGCGGCTTCGCGATGCCGTAACCCGCCTGCGCCCGCTTGATGGCCTCGCTCACGAGTTGTTCTCGTGAACTGTACTCGGAGGCGGTGATCAGCATGGCGTCGGTGTAATCGATCGCCACGCAGCGCAGTTTGCGATGACTGACCTGCCGGATGCCGCCGGTGGCGAACACCACGCCCCAGCGCGAGCGGTGCGCCGCTTCGACAAAGGCGCGCGCGCCCGGAATTTCCGCCAGTCCATGGGCATTGAGCAGCGCGGTGAAACGCTCATCGATCTCGTGCTCGAAGCGCGCGAGGTCGTGCGGTTGCGGCAGCGCGCGGCCATTCTCGGCGTGGGCGTGGATCAGAATCCCGGTATCGGTGTGATGCGGGTAGCTGCCCCAGTCGGTATTCAATTCCTCGAACGCCAGCGATTCCATCGCACCCAGCAACGCCCGTTGGTGAATGCGCACCGAGTCCGTGAGCGTGCCGTCGACGTCGAGAACCAGAATGCTGTCTTTTTCGAAACTCGCCTGCATGGAAGGTATGGGAGTAGGGGGGGAGAAGTGATAACAGACGAAGTCTCGGAGTGTACGAATTCGCGGCACCAAATAAAACGCGTCGGGTGACAGCGGATACGCCGTTTGCGACACACTCGGCTACGGTATTTGAGAGGTTGATGCGCATCAAGGGGGCGCGAGGCCCGGGTGCCGCTTTTTTTATGCATCTTTTGCGCGGCATCGGCCGGGCCTACGCCGCAGATTTAGCCCATCGGCATGCGCCGGAACAAATCCTGGGCGCGCGATAGCCGCCGGGTCGGTGTCTCGCAGGATGGCTGCCGGACGTCGGCGTGAGAGTTGCGGGCCGCTTGCTCACGCGTCTTGCCGTACGCGAAGTCCCAATAGCGCTGGTGACCTTCGTGGAGCCATTCCGACAAGGTGTGCACGAGATCGTTGCCCGCCGGCAGTTTCTGCATATGGATGCGGCTCACGAGGTAGTACTCGGGAATCTCGCCGAATAGGTGGGCGAGATGCAGGCCCGTATAGGTGATGGGGTCGTGTCGCACGCGTTTTATCGTCGCCTGGGCGCCGAGTGAGACAACGAGTGTGCGCAGACCGCCGTTTTCGTCGGCCGCACGGATGAAGGCGCCGAGTGTGGCGTCGCTGGTGAGCGCGTCGCCGGTCGGTACTGCCACATCGCGGTCGGGGATGCGCAGGAATAGATTATTTCGTTGGGCCTCCTGAGCACCACGGACGACGCGCTGAAATGTCAGACGTGGGACTTCGATGTGGACGTGCCCGTCACGCAACGCGGCGCGCACCCGCGGGGGCAGTTGCTCAATGCGCTCGCGCAAGCGATCGCCGATGGCGTCGACCGAGTATTTGCCCTGCGATTCGCTGGTGAAGCGGGCCTTAAAGCCAGCTTCGAGCGCGTCGCCGTCACGCTGGCTGGCCGACAACGCCGCCTGAAGGCCGTCGGGCACCGAACGCTTACAACCGCGCCGCATCAACTCGCTGACACGAACGTAGGTGCGTTCTCCGGGGGGCACGTCGAGCAGGCAATCGCCGCTATCCATGTAGCTGCCCTCGACGCAGACGGGACGTACGTCTGCCAGCTGTTCGTTGAGGTAGGTGGCGCGCGTGGTCGGCGGACGAGACCAGTCGTATTGCGGCGGGGCGGCGGTGGAGGGGGTGGGGTGTGAAGTGGGCGGGCCGGAAGACCCGGTCGATCCGGTAGTGCCGCCCGTCGACGACGACGTTGGCGTCGCGAAAGGTTCGGGGTCGGGCGCCGGTGCGGTAGCACCACTGACAAACGCATCGGCAAAATCGTAGGCAGGTGCCGCCTTGTTCGGCAATCCCGTTGTCGCGGCCAGTGCCGCCGTCAGCCATTTTCCAATGTGCATATCGGTCACTTTGAATGAGCGCCACGGGCCCATCCCGTGGCGCTACGCAGTGTTGCCAATAGCGCAGATTGCGTTTGTCGAGTTCGTTCGCGACGCTTGCGGATCGCGATGTGTATCGTCTTCTTTAGGTGAATGTCGACGATACCGGTCCAGACAGGCGTATGTGGCTTGACGAGTCGCACCTGCGTCGCCGCAGGGCGCGGTGGTGTCAGACGACAGCGGTGTGGATGCTCGGCGGCGCTTCGCCCAACAGCGTTTTCAGCCGCCTGAGGGCGCTGCCGAGGCGCTCCGGGTCACGCACACCGCCCAGCGAGATCCGGATCGCATTGGGCGCTTCGGGGCTCAGGCAGAACGCATCGGCTGGCGTGACGGCGAGACCTTCGGCGCGGGCTGCCATCGTCAGTTCTCGGGCGGTCCACGGCGCCGGCAGCGACTGCCACAGGTGGATCCCCTGCTCGGGCGTCGCACCCACTTCCCCCAGTACCTCGGCAGCAATCGCCTGGCGCTGTGCGGCGGCGCTTCGTACACCGGCCAGAATGCGGTCGGCCATGCCGTTGTGAATCCACTGCGTCGCTAACCCCGTCATCAGCGGCGGGGCCATCAGCGCAAAGGCGTTGAGCGTACTGAGGAACACGTCGCGCCGCCGGATGTCGGGCAGTCGCAGGTAAGCGGTGCGCAATCCCGGCGTGAGGCATTTCGACAACGTGGCGATGTAGTGCACGCGGTGCGGCGCGAGTCGCGCGAGCGGCGGCGGTGCCCGGTGCGCAAGGCGCCAGTACGGATCGTCTTCGATGATCGTCAGATTCAACGTCTCGGCAACACTGAGCAGTTGGCGCCGGCGCGTTTCCGGCATGGTTCGCGTGGTTGGGTTTTGTAGCGTGGGATTCAGGTAGACGACGCGGGCGCCATGCTCGCGCACGGCGACGGACAGGGCGTCGGGCAGCATGCCGTCGCTGTCGGTGGGTACGGCGACGAGCTTGCGTTCCAGCGTGCGGGCGGCGCTGCGAATGCCCGGGTAGACGATGGGCTCGCACAGAATCGTCTCGTCTCGCGAGGTTTCGGTGAGCATCAGCGCGGCCAGTGTGGCTTGTGCGCCCGGGCACACGCAGACTTGTGAGGCATCCAATTCGCCGAGCATGGGGGCCAGCCAAAGCGCGCCCGCCTGCCGGTCGGCAATGCCCCCGTCGCCGAGTTGATACGCCATAAGCATTGAGGCATCGGTGTGCTTGAGCACCTCGTCGATGCCCTGCTGGAGCAACTCCCCGAGAAATAGGTCGGCCGGGGCGGGCGGGATGTTCATGCCGAGATCGAGCACCTGCTCGAATGTCACGCGCGGTGTACTGACGAACGTGCCCAACGGCCCGCGTCCCTCGATCGCATTACGCTCGCGCGCCCGGTTATAAGCCCGGGTGACGGTGGTGAAGTCGATGCCGAGCCACGTCGCGAGCTCGCGTTGGGCGGGCAGTCGGTCGCCCGGACGCAAGCGCCCGTCGGCCACCGCCTGCTCGATGAAGCTGGCCAGACGAAGATAGCGCGGACCTTTGCCAGCGGTCAGTGCCGGTTTCCAGAAGGTGGCGCGCAGGGTGTCGTGGGAGGCGTCCATGGTTGATGTCGGTAGCATGTATGGAAATTTATCGCCGATCGGTGTCGTAATGCAGTCTAGTCTGCATACATGTCCGTCGCAATGCTTGCGTTCTGCTGTCGTCGGCGGGCAGCACGGTTCGCATGCCGGCGGATTCGACGTGAAGCGATCCCAACGAGCCGTTAACAATCAACGACTTACCTGCGGAAAACGCTCGCGACTGCGTTGACACTTGCATAGGTCCCATGTATAGTCGCAGGCTCCGGTTTTTCCGGCGGTAGGCGCGTGCCCAACCCAAAATGCTTACGCATCAAGCGGTTAGGTGCGGGTAATCCGCAAGGTTGGCCGGGGAGTGCGCAGTAAATCTGCATGGTGGCCCGCCTTGGCTGTCATGCTTTTGACACATTTAGGAAATCACAATGCCAACGATTAACCAATTGGTCCGCAAGCCGCGCACCTCTGCTCAAATCAAGAGCAAGAGCCCGGCCCTGCAGGACTGCCCGCAGCGTCGCGGCGTGTGCACCCGTGTGTACACCACGACGCCGAAGAAGCCTAACTCCGCTCTGCGTAAGGTTGCCAAGGTGCGCCTGACTAACGGTTTCGAGGTCATCTCGTACATCGGCGGTGAAGGCCACAACCTGCAGGAACACTCGGTCGTGCTGATCCGCGGCGGTCGTGTGAAAGACTTGCCGGGTGTGCGTTACCACATGGTGCGCGGTAGCCTCGACACGCAAGGCGTCAAGGACCGTAAGCAAGCCCGTTCGAAGTACGGCGCGAAGCGTCCGAAGGCCTAAGCGGCCATACGGACATACGTTCGGTGATGGTGGTGCATCGTCACTGAGTAAGTGGTCACTCGGCCCAAGAAGGGCTAGTAGGTGGCCTGGAGCCTGGCTCCGACTGAATCAATTAAGGAAGAAATTATGCCGCGTCGCCGCGAAGTCCCCAAGCGCGAAGTGTTGCCCGATCCGAAGTTCGGCAACGTTGATGTCGCTAAATTCATGAACGTGTTGATGCTTGCCGGCAAGAAGTCGGTTGCAGAACGCATCGTTTATGGTGCTTTCGAGCAGATCCAAACCAAGGCGGGCAAGGATCCGCTGGAAGTCTTCAACACCGCTCTCGGTAACGTGAAGCCGGTGGTTGAAGTCAAGAGCCGCCGTGTTGGCGGTGCAAACTATCAAGTTCCGGTCGAAGTGCGTCCGTCGCGTCGTATGGCATTGGCGATGCGTTGGTTGCGTGAGGCCGCGAAGAAGCGTAGCGAAAAGTCGATGGCTCTGCGTCTGGCAGGTGAGCTGATCGAAGCCTCGGAAGGCCGTGGCGGCGCCATGAAGAAGCGTGACGAAGTTCACCGCATGGCCGAAGCCAACAAGGCTTTCTCGCACTTCCGCTTCTGACGCTGGCAGGCAGTACCTAGAGCAGAAACCGGGGCGGGTGCGCATGAGAAATTGCGCCTCGCCCGTTTGTGTTAGTAGCCCCCTCAAAAATGGCGGCTACATTGAAAGAGGCTTAAAGTGGCTCGTACAACCCCTATCGAGCGCTACCGCAACATCGGTATTAGCGCTCACATCGACGCAGGTAAAACCACGACGACCGAGCGCATTTTGTTCTACACCGGTGTGAACCACAAAATCGGTGAAGTGCACGATGGCGCCGCGACGATGGACTGGATGGAGCAGGAACAAGAGCGTGGCATCACGATTACGTCGGCTGCCACGACCTGCTTCTGGTCCGGCATGGCGAACAATTACCAAAAGCACCGCATCAACATCATCGACACCCCGGGTCACGTCGACTTCACGATTGAAGTCGAGCGCTCGATGCGTGTTCTCGATGGCGCGTGCATGGTGTATTGCGCTGTGGGTGGCGTGCAGCCCCAGTCGGAAACCGTGTGGCGTCAGGCCAACAAGTACGGCGTGCCGCGTCTGGCGTTCGTCAACAAGATGGACCGTACCGGCGCGAACTTCTTCAAGGTCTATGACCAACTGAAGAACCGCCTGAAGGCCAACCCGGTGCCGGTGGTGGTGCCGATCGGCGCTGAAGAAAACTTCAAGGGCGTGGTCGACCTCATCAAGATGAAGGCGATCATTTGGGACGAAGCATCGCAAGGCATGAAGTTCGACTACGTCGACATTCCGGCCGAGCTCGAAGCTGAAGCCAAGAAGTGGCGCGAAGGCATGGTGGAAGCCGCTGCCGAGTCGAGCGAAGACCTGATGAACAAGTACCTGGAAGAGGGCGACCTCTCCGAGGCTGAAATCATCAACGGTCTGCGCACGCGTACCATCGCTTGCGAAATTCAGCCGATGCTGTGCGGTACCGCGTTCAAGAACAAGGGTGTGCAGCGTATGCTGGACGCCGTGATCGACTTCCTGCCGTCGCCGATCGACATTCCGCCGGTCAAGGGCACGGACGACAAGGAACAGCCGGTCGAGCGCCGCGCAGCCGACGACGAGAAGTTCTCGTCGCTGGCGTTCAAGATCATGACCGACCCGTTCGTTGGCCAGTTGATCTTCTTCCGCGTCTACTCGGGCGTTGTGAACAAGGGCGACACGCTGCTGAACTCGGTCAAGGGCAAGAAGGAACGTCTGGGCCGTATCGTGCAGATGCACGCGAACCAGCGCGAAGAAATCGACGAAGTGCGTGCAGGCGACATCGCCGCAGCCGTCGGTTTGAAGGACGCGACCACGGGTGACACGCTGTGCGACCCGACCGCCCCGATCGTGCTCGAGCGCATGGTGTTCCCGGAGCCGGTGATTTCGCAGGCTGTCGAGCCGAAGACCAAGGTCGACCAGGAAAAGATGGGCCTCGCCCTGAACCGCCTGGCGCAGGAAGACCCGTCGTTCCGCGTGCAGACCGATGAAGAATCGGGTCAGACCATCATTTCGGGTATGGGCGAGCTCCACCTCGAAATTCTGGTTGACCGTATGAAGCGCGAATTCGGCGTGGAAGCCAACATCGGCGCACCGCAAGTTGCCTACCGCGAAACCATTCGCAAGTCGGCAGCGGACGTCGAAGGCAAGTTCGTCAAGCAGTCGGGCGGTCGCGGCCAATTCGGTCACGCGGTCATCACGCTGGAGCCGAACGAGCAAGGCAAGGGCTACGAGTTCTTCGACGAGATCAAGGGTGGTGTTATTCCTCGCGAATACATCCCGGCGGTCGACAAGGGTATTCAAGACACCCTCAAGAACGGTGTTCTGGCCGGCTTCCCGGTGGTCGACGTCAAGGTTCGCCTGACGTTCGGTTCGTACCACGATGTGGACTCGAACGAAAACGCGTTCCGTATGGCCGGTTCGATGGCTTTCAAGGAAGCTATGCGTCGCGCCAGCCCGGTGATTCTCGAGCCGATGATGGCTGTTGAAGTCGAAACGCCGGAAGACTACATGGGTAACGTGATGGGCGACTTGTCGTCGCGTCGCGGCATTATCCAGGGCATGGATGACATGGTCGGCGGCGGCAAGATCGTGCGCGCTGAAGTTCCGCTGTCGGAAATGTTCGGCTACTCGACCTCGCTGCGTTCGGCCACGCAAGGCCGCGCCACGTACACGATGGAGTTCAAGCACTACGCTGAAGCTCCGAAGAACGTGAGCGAAGGCATCATCAGCGCCAAGAGCAAGTAAATTCGTTTTGAAGGGCGTCTGCATCATGTGATGCAGCGCCCGTCTCTCTGTTTAAATCGTCTATTCAGTATCTGAGGATTCGGAAATGGCAAAGGAAAAATTCGAGCGGACTAAGCCGCACGTGAACGTCGGCACCATCGGTCACGTTGACCATGGCAAGACCACCCTGACGGCCGCTATCGCAACGGTTCTGTCGTCGAAGTTCGGCGGCCAGGCTAAGAAGTACGACGAAATCGACGCAGCGCCGGAAGAAAAGGCACGCGGCATTACGATTAACACCGCACACATCGAGTACGAAACGGCGAACCGCCACTACGCACACGTTGACTGCCCGGGCCACGCCGACTACGTCAAGAACATGATTACCGGTGCTGCGCAGATGGACGGCGCAATTCTGGTTTGCTCGGCCGCAGACGGTCCGATGCCGCAAACGCGTGAGCACATCCTGTTGGCCCGCCAAGTTGGCGTGCCGTACATCATCGTGTTCCTGAACAAGTGCGACATGGTGGACGACGCCGAGCTGCTCGAGCTGGTGGAAATGGAAGTTCGCGAACTTCTGACGAAGTACGAATTCCCGGGCGACGATCTGCCGATCATCAAGGGTTCGGCCAAGCTGGCGCTGGAAGGCGACAAGGGCGAACTGGGTGAAGCCGCGATCATGGCTCTGGCCGAAGCGCTGGACACGTACATCCCGACGCCGGAGCGCGCGATCGACAAGGCATTCCTGATGCCGGTCGAAGACGTGTTCTCGATCTCGGGTCGCGGTACGGTTGTGACGGGTCGTGTTGAGTCGGGCGTGATCAAGGTCGGCGAAGAAATCGAAATCGTGGGTATCGTGCCGACGGTCAAGACGATTTGCACGGGCGTTGAAATGTTCCGCAAGCTGCTCGACCAAGGTCAAGCAGGCGACAACGTGGGTATTCTGCTGCGCGGCACGAAGCGTGAAGACGTCCAGCGTGGTCAAGTTCTGGCCAAGCCGGGCTCGATCAAGCCGCACACGGAGTTCACGGGTGAGGTGTACATCTTGTCGAAGGACGAAGGTGGTCGTCACACGCCGTTCTTCAACAACTACCGTCCGCAGTTCTACTTCCGTACGACGGACGTGACCGGTTCGATCAGCCTGCCGGAAGGTAAGGAAATGGTCATGCCGGGCGACAACGTGTCGATCTCGGTCAAGCTGATCGCTCCGATCGCCATGACCGAAGGTCTGCGCTTCGCAATTCGCGAAGGTGGCCGTACCGTCGGCGCCGGCGTGGTTGCTACGATCGTTGCCTAATAGCGGATTTTGAGGTGGCAAGGGCCGGCTGGTCCGGTACTTGCCACCGAACGTCTGTTTGCTCTTTGTGAAGTACCCGGCACCCGAACGAGGGCTGCCACGCTCTTTGGAGAATTTCCATGCAGAACCAAAAAATCCGTATCCGCCTGAAGGCTTTCGACTACCGCCTGATCGATCAATCGGCAGCCGAAATCGTTGAAACCGCCAAGCGTACCGGCGCCATCGTCAAGGGCCCGGTGCCCCTGCCGACGCGCATCGAGCGTTTCGACATCCTGCGCTCGCCGCACGTCAACAAGACGTCGCGCGACCAGCTCGAAATCCGCACGCACCAACGCCTGATGGACATCGTCGATCCGACGGACAAGACGGTTGACGCGCTGATGAAGCTCGATCTGCCGGCTGGTGTCGATGTCGAGATCAAGCTGCAGTAAGGCTTGCGAGCGACTTTGCTCTTGAAAGCCCCGCCAATGCTGGATCCGGCGGGGCTTTTGTTATGCGATTTAGCAACACTTGTCAAGCGATAAAAGCTCGTCTATAATGGCGGACTCAAGTGTAGTTTTGAAAAGATGGTCCACATCCGTGGTCCATCCTTTTGTCATTTAGCCCCGGCCAATCGCAGTCGGGAATGGAGAAAATCATGAGCCTTGGCCTTGTCGGTCGCAAGGTTGGCATGACGCGTATTTTCACGGACGACGGCGATTCGATTCCCGTTACCGTGCTCGACGTGTCTAACAACCGTGTGACGCAAATCAAGACGGATGAAACGGACGGCTACACCGCCGTTCAAGTCACTTTCGGTAAGCGCCGCGCCACGCGCGTGGTCAAAGCCGCCGCCGGTCACTTCGCGAAAGCGGGTGTCGAAGCCGGTGAAATCCTCAAGGAATTCCGCGTCGATGCTGCTAAAGCTGCTGAATTGCAGCCGGGCGCAGTCGTTGGCGTTGATCTGTTCCAAGTAGGCCAGAAGGTCGACGTGCAAGGCGTGTCGATCGGTAAGGGCTACGCCGGTACGATCAAGCGTTACAACTTCGCTTCGGGCCGTGCCTCGCACGGTAACTCGCGTTCGCACAACGTTCCGGGTTCGATCGGTATGGCGCAAGATCCGGGTCGTGTTTTCCCGGGTAAGCGCATGACGGGTCACCTGGGTGACGTCACGACGACGGTGCAGAATCTCGAAATCGCGCGCATTGACGCTGAGCGTAACCTGATCTTCGTGAAGGGTGCTGTTCCTGGCGCCAACGAAGGCAAGGTTTTCGTGACCTCGGCAGTCAAGGCCAAACTCGCGAAGGGAGCGTAACAATGGAACTGAAGCTCCTGAATGAGCAAGGTCAGGAAGGCGCTGCGGTCAACGCGTCGGACGTCGTGTTCGGTCGTGACTACAACGAAGCGCTGATCCATCAAGTGGTTGTGGCTTATCAAGCCAACGCCCGCAGCGGCAATCGTGCGCAAAAAGACCGTGAACAGGTCAAGCACACGACCAAGAAGCCGTGGCGTCAGAAGGGTACGGGCCGCGCTCGTGCCGGTATGTCGTCGAGCCCGTTGTGGCGCGGCGGTGGCCGTATCTTCCCGAATTCGCCGGAAGAGAACTTCACCCACAAAGTTAACAAGAAGATGTACCGCGCCGGTGTGTGCTCGATTCTGTCGCAGCTCGCCCGTGAAGGTCGTCTGTTGGTGGTCGAAGACATCAAGCTCGATGCTCCGAAGACCAAACTGCTCGCTGAAAAGATCAAGGCCATGGGTCTTGAGTCGGTGCTGCTGATCACGGATACCGTGGACGAGAACCTGTTCTTGGCCTCGCGCAATCTGGCTCACGTTGCCGTCACCGAGCCGCGTTTCGCCGACCCGCTGTCGCTCATCTACTTCAAGAAGGTGCTGCTGACGAAGGGCGCGATCGCCAAGATTGAGGAGATGCTGTCATGAGCGACGTGCGTAAAAACGACCATCGTCTGATGCAGGTCCTGCTCGCGCCGGTGATCTCCGAAAAGGCGACGCTGGTGGCCGACAAGAACGAGCAAGTGGTGTTCCAAGTTGCACGTGACGCGAACAAGCAAGAAGTGAAGGCTGCTGTTGAGCTTCTCTTCAAAGTGGAAGTCGAGTCGGTGCAAATCCTGAACCGCAAGGGCAAGCAAAAGCGCTTTGGCCGCTTCATGGGTCGTCGCGACCACGAGAAGAAGGCCTACGTTAGCCTGAAGCCGGGTCAGGAAATCAATTTTGAAGCGGAGGCCAAGTAATCATGGCACTCGTCAAAACGAAACCGACATCGCCGGGCCGCCGCGCCCTGGTCAAGGTCGTCAACAAGGATCTGCATAAGGGCAAGCCGTTTGCTCCGTTGCTGGATACCAAGAGCAAGACCGCTGGCCGTAACAACAACGGTCACATCACCACCCGTCACATGGGTGGCGGTCATAAGCAACATTACCGTATCGTCGATTTCCGTCGTAACAAGGACGGCATTCCGGCGAAGGTTGAGCGTCTGGAATATGACCCGAACCGCAGCGCGAACATCGCACTGCTGTGCTACGCCGACGGCGAGCGTCGTTACATCATTGCTCCGCGCGGTCTGACCGTCGGCCAGCAAGTGGTGAGCGGCTCGGAAGCGCCGATCAAGGCTGGCAACACGCTGCCGATCCGCAACATTCCGGTCGGTACCACGATCCACGGCATCGAAATTCTGCCGGGCAAGGGCGCGCAAATCGCTCGTGCTGCTGGTACTTCGGCAATGCTGCTGGCACGTGAAGGTGTCTACGCTCAGGTGCGTCTGCGTTCGGGTGAAATCCGTCGCATCCACATCGAGTGCCGTGCCACCATCGGTGAAGTCGGTAACGAAGAGCACAGCCTGCGCCAGTTGGGCAAGGCCGGTGCGAAGCGTTGGCGCGGTATTCGCCCGACCGTTCGCGGTGTGGCGATGAACCCGGTGGATCACCCGCACGGTGGTGGTGAAGGTCGTACGGCTGCTGGTCGTCATCCGGTCAGCCCGTGGGGTCAGCATACCAAGGGTAAGCGTACCCGCTCGACCAAGCGCACCGACAGCATGATTGTTCAGCGTCGCAAGAAGCGTTAAGGAGCTAGCAAATGACTCGTTCTGTTAAAAAAGGTCCGTTTTGCGACGCTCATCTGCTGAAAAAAGTGGAAGCGGCTGCTGCATCGCGTGACAAGAAGCCGATCAAGACCTGGTCGCGTCGTTCGACCGTTCTGCCCGATTTCATCGGTTTGACGATCGCCGTGCACAACGGCCGTCAACACGTGCCGGTGTACGTGACGGAAAACATGGTCGGCCACAAGCTGGGTGAGTTCGCTCTCACCCGTACCTTCAAGGGCCATGCGGCCGACAAGAAGGCGAAGAAATAAGGGGCCGATCATGGAAGTGAAAGCAATTCATAAAGGTGCTCGTATCTCGGCGCAGAAGACGCGTCTGGTCGCCGACCAGATTCGTGGCCTGCCGCTCGAGCGTGCACTGAATGTTCTGACCTTCTCGCCGAAGAAGGCCGCGGTCATCATCAAGAAGGTGCTCGAGTCGGCAATCGCCAACGCCGAGCACAATGAAGGTGCTGACATCGACGAGCTGCGCGTTAAGGGCATCTTCGTTGACAAGGCGACCTCGCTCAAGCGTTTCACCGCGCGCGCTAAGGGCCGTGGTAATCGCATCGAGAAGCAAACCTGTCACATCACTGTGACGCTGGGCAACTAAGGGGTCACGATGGGACAGAAAATTCATCCGACTGGCTTCCGCTTGGCTGTCAGCCGTAACTGGGCTTCGCGTTGGTACGCCAACAATCAGAATTTCGCGCAGATGTTGCAAGAAGACATCGGCGTTCGCGATTATCTGAAGAAGAAGCTGAAGAACGCTTCGGTTGGCCGCGTGGTCATCGAGCGTCCGGCACGTAATGCCCGCATCACGATTTTTAGCTCGCGTCCGGGTGTTGTGATCGGTAAGAAGGGCGAGGACATCGAAATCCTCAAGGCCGAGCTGCAAAAGCGCATGGGCGTGCCCGTGCACGTGAACATCGAGGAAATTCGCAAGCCGGAAACGGATGCGCAGCTCATCGCTGACTCGATCGCTCAACAGCTCGAGCGCCGTATCATGTTCCGTCGCGCAATGAAGCGCGCGATGCAGAACGCGATGCGTCTGGGTGCCCAAGGCATCAAGATCATGAGCGCTGGTCGCCTGAACGGTATCGAAATCGCCCGTACCGAGTGGTACCGCGAAGGCCGTGTGCCCCTGCACACGCTGCGCGCTGACATCGACTACGCAACCTCGGAAGCGAAGACGACGTACGGCATCATCGGTATCAAGGTGTGGGTGTACAAGGGTGACACGCTGGGCCGCAACGACGCTCCGGTGGCTGAAGAGCCGGCCGAAGAAAAGCGTCCGCGCCGCAACGCGCGTCCGGGCGACCGTCGCCCCCGTCGTGACGATGCTGGCGATAAGGCCGGCGCGAAGCGCGGTGGTGCACGCCGTCCGGCTGGCAAGCCTGAAGGCGACGCCAAGACTGGAGAATAATCATGCTGCAACCGAAACGCAGAAAGTATCGCAAAGAGCAGAAAGGCCGTAACACTGGCGTCGCCACCCGTGGCAACGAAGTGTCGTTCGGCGAATTCGGCCTGAAGGCGGTCGGTCGTGGTCGTCTGACGGCTCGTCAAATCGAAGCTGCTCGTCGTGCCATGACCCGCCACATCAAGCGCGGCGGCCGTATCTGGATTCGTATTTTCCCGGATAAGCCGATCTCGCAAAAGCCGGCCGAAGTGCGTATGGGTAACGGTAAGGGTAACCCTGAGTACTACGTCGCCGAGATTCAACCGGGCAAGATGCTGTACGAGATGGACGGTGTTGATGAAGCGCTGGCTCGCGAGGCGTTCCGCCTGGCCGCCGCTAAGCTGCCGATTCAGACGACGTTCTTCGTCCGTCGCCTTGGCGCTTGATTGGAGAGATTGAAATGAAAGCATCCGAACTTCGTGCCAAGGATGTCGACGGTTTGAACAAAGAACTGTCGGATCTGCTGAAGGCCCAATTCGGTCTTCGCATGCAAGCGGGCACCCAACAGCTGAGCAACACCAGCCAGCTGAAGAAGGTGCGCAAGGACATCGCGCGCGTGCGTACCGTGTTGACTGAGAAGGCGAGCCAGAAATGAACGATACCGCTAAGACCTCGCTGAAGCGTACCCTCGTGGGTAAGGTTGTCAGCGACAAGATGGACAAGACGGTTACCGTGCTGGTCGAGCGTCAAATGAAGCACCCGCTCTACGGCAAGTACATCGTGCGTTCGAAGAAGTACCACGCGCACGATGAAACCAACCAGATCAAGGAAGGCGATACGGTCGAGATTCAAGAAACTCGTCCGCTGTCGAAGACCAAGGCCTGGACGGTTTCCCGTCTCGTGGAAGCCGCCCGCATCATCTAAGGCGCGCCGAAGCGAAGGCTGACTTGCAAGTCCGGAATTATCGATGTATAATTCCGGACTTTCCGCTTCTTTCGCCAAAACCGGTCTTTGGTTTCGCAAGGGAGTGGATGGCTTCCGAGACTGATTCGTATCCTCTACGGGTCGTGTTGAGGTAGCAAGGTTGTCCACTTTTGAACGACTCAACCCAAACGGCACCCTTTGGTGCTGACGGGGACCAAGACTGACCGACGCGTATGTGTCGGATTAAGTTGGGAAGATAACACCATGATTCAAACTGAAACCCGGCTCGAAGTAGCCGACAACACCGGTGCGCGTGAAGTGATGTGCATCAAGGTGCTGGGCGGCTCCAAGCGTCGCTACGCCGGCATTGGCGACATCATCAAGGTCAGCGTGAAAGATGCTGCCCCGCGTGGTCGCGTCAAGAAGGGCGAAATCTACAACGCAGTGGTCGTGCGCACCGCCAAGGGCGTGCGTCGCCAGGACGGCTCGCTGGTCAAATTCGACGGCAACGCCGCCGTGCTGCTTAACACCAAGCTCGAGCCGATCGGCACCCGTATCTTCGGACCGGTTACGCGTGAACTGCGTACCGAACGCTTCATGAAGATCGTGTCGCTGGCCCCGGAAGTGCTGTAAGGAGCCGACACATGAACAAGATTCGCAAGGGTGACCAGGTCATCGTGCTGACGGGTAAGGACAAGGCCAAGCGTGGCACGGTCCTGGCCGTTGATGGCGACAAGTTGGTCGTCGAGGGCGTGAACGTTGCTAAGAAGCACGTCAAGCCGAACCCGATGAAGGGCACGCAAGGTGGCGTGGTCGACAAGACGATGCCGATCCACGTTTCGAACGTGGCGCTGGTGGATGCCAATGGCAAGCCGTCGCGCGTGGGCATCAAGGTCGAAGACGGCAAGAAGGTCCGCTTCCTCAAGACGACCGGTGCTACGGTCGTCGGTGCCTAAGTCGCAGGGAGTATAGAAAATGGCCCGTTTGCAAGAGTTCTACAAAGACAAAGTTGTTGCCGCGCTGACGACTCAGTTCGGTTACAAGTCTGTCATGGAAGTGCCGCGTATCACCAAGATCACCCTGAACATGGGCCTTGGCCAAGCGGTTGCTGACAAGAAGATCATTGAACACGCCGTTGGCGACCTGACGAAGATCGCCGGCCAAAAGCCGGTGGTGACGAAGGCTCGCAAGGCTATCGCCGGTTTCAAGATCCGCGAAGGTTACCCGATCGGTACGATGGTGACGCTGCGTGGCGAGCGTATGTTCGAATTCCTGGATCGTTTCATCACCGTGGCTCTGCCGCGCGTGCGTGACTTCCGCGGGATTTCGGGTCGTGCGTTCGATGGTCGTGGCAACTACAACATCGGTGTGAAGGAACAGATCATCTTCCCCGAAATCGAGTACGACAAAATCGACGCGCTGCGTGGGCTGAACATCAGCATCACCACCACCGCGAAGACTGACGAAGAAGCCAAGGCTCTTCTGTCGGCGTTCAAATTCCCGTTCCGTAACTGAGGTAATCGTGGCTAAACTGGCACTTATCGAACGCGAAAAGAAGCGCGCCCGTCTGGCGGCGAAGTACGCTACCAAGCGTGCTGACCTCAAAGCGATCATCGAAGACACCAGCAAGTCGGAAGACGAGCGTTATGAAGCACGTCTGGCGCTGCAACAGCTGCCGCGTAACGCCAACCCGACGCGTCAACGCAATCGTTGCGAACTGACTGGCCGTCCGCGCGGTACCTTCCGCAAATTCGGCCTGGCCCGTAACAAGATCCGTGAAATCGCCTTCCGTGGCGAAATCCCGGGCGTGACCAAAGCAAGCTGGTAATAGGAGAAGCACCATGAGCATGAGCGATCCTATCGCCGATATGCTGACCCGCATCCGCAACGCTCAGATGGTTGAGAAGGCATCCGTGAAGATGCCCTCGTCCAAGCTGAAGGTCTCGATCGCCAAAGTCCTGAAGGACGAAGGCTACATCGAAGACTTCGCGGTTGAGGCAGAAGAAACCAAGCCGGTGCTGAACATTGCACTGAAGTACTACGCTGGCCGTCCTGTGATTGAGCGCCTCGAGCGCGTGTCGCGTCCGGGTCTGCGTGTGTACAAGAGCCGCAACGACATCCCGCAGGTCATGAATGGCCTGGGCGTTGCAATCGTCTCGACCCCGAAGGGCGTGATGACCGATCGCAAAGCACGCGCCACCGGCGTGGGCGGCGAAGTCATCTGCTACGTCGCCTAACCGAGGAGAGTTGAAATGTCTCGTGTAGGTAAGAGTCCTATTGCACTGCCGAAGGGTGTTGAAGCAACGCTCGCCGGTAATGTGCTGACGATCAAGGGCGCCCTGGGTTCGTTGACCCGCGGCATCAACTCCCTTGTGAACGTCAAGATTGAAGACGGCACCATCACCTTCGCCCCGGCCGACGAAAGCCGTGAAGCGAACGCGCTGTATGGTACGGAACGTGCACTGGTCAACAATATGGTTGCTGGTGTGAGCAAGGGTTTCGAAAAGAAGCTGCAACTCGTTGGCGTGGGTTACCGTGCCAAGGCTGAAGGTAACAACCTGAAGCTCGAGCTGGGTTTCTCGCACGATGTTGTGCACCCCATGCCGGAAGGCGTGAAGGCCGAAACCCCGACGCAAACGGAGATCATCATCAAAGGCGTTGATAAACAACGCATCGGACAAGTGGCTGCGGAAGTTCGCGGTTACCGTCCGCCCGAGCCCTACAAGGGTAAGGGTGTCCGCTATGCGGACGAAGTGGTGATCCTCAAGGAAACCAAGAAGAAGTAAGGGTGCGAAACATGGACAAGAAACAATCACGTGTGCGCCGCGCTCGCCAGACTCGTATCAAGCTGGCAGCTCAAAAGGTGCATCGCCTTTCCGTGCATCGCACCAACGTGCACATTTACGCGCAAGTTTTCTCGGAAGACGGCACGCAAGTGCTGGCCAGCGCTTCGACGCTGGAAGCCGAAGTGCGCAAGGAACTGGGCGACAAGGAAGGCAAGGGCGGCAACGCTGCTGCAGCTGCGCTGATCGGCCGTCGTATCGCCGAAAAGGCGAAGGCTGCCGGCATCGAAAGCGTCTCTTTCGACCGCTCGGGCTTCCGCTATCACGGTCGCGTCAAGGCTTTGGCCGACGCTGCCCGTGAAGCCGGCCTCAAGTTCTAAGGTAAGGATCCGTCATGGCAAAGATGCAAGCGAAAGTTCAGGCTGACGAACGCGACGACGGCCTTCGCGAGAAGATGATTGCGGTCAACCGCGTCACGAAAGTGGTGAAGGGTGGTCGTATTCTCGGTTTTGCCGCGTTGACCGTGGTTGGTGACGGCGATGGCCGCATCGGCATGGGCAAAGGCAAGGCGAAGGAAGTGCCGGTTGCTGTTCAAAAAGCAATGGAACAAGCCCGCCGCAATATGTTCAAGGTCGCCCTGAAAAACGGCACCCTGCAACATAACGTTCTCGGCCAGCATGGCGCCTCGCGCGTCCTGATGTCGCCGGCGAAGGACGGTACTGGCGTGATCGCCGGTGGCCCGATGCGCGCGGTGTTCGAGGTGATGGGCGTGACCAACGTGGTGACGAAGAGCCTTGGCTCGACGAACCCGTACAACCTGGTCCGCGCCACGCTCGACGGCCTGAAGAAACAATCGACTCCTGCTGACATCGCCGCTAAGCGTGGCAAGTCGGTGGAAGAGATCCTCGGCTAAGGGTGATCAATATGTCGCAGCAACAAACTGTGAAAGTCAAGCTGGTCAAGAGCCTGATCGGCACGCGTGAAGAACATCGCGCGACCGTGAAGGGCCTGGGCCTGCGTCGCCTCAATTCGGTCAGCGAGTTGCAGGATACGCCCGCTGTGCGGGGCATGATCAACAAGGTCTCGTACCTTGTGAAGATCGTCGACTGAGCGAGGGCAAAATGGAATTGAATTCGATTAAGCCGGCAGAAGGCGCTAAGCACGCCAAGCGCCGCGTTGGCCGTGGCATCGGTTCGGGTCTGGGTAAAACCGCCGGCCGTGGTCACAAGGGTCAGAAGTCGCGTTCGGGCGGCTTCCACAAGGTGGGCTTCGAAGGCGGTCAAATGCCGCTGCAACGTCGTCTGCCGAAGCGTGGTTTCAAGTCGCTGACGCGTCGTTTCGTGGGCGAAGTTCGCCTGTCGGACCTGAACAACCTGCCGGTCGACGAGATCGATCTGTTGGTTCTGAAGCAGGCCGGTCTGGTGAGCGAGCTGTCGCTGTCGGCCAAGATCATCGCCGCTGGCGAGATCACCCGCAAGGTCGTTGTGAAGGGTCTGGGCGTCACCAAGGGTGCGCTCACGGCAATTCAGGCGGCTGGCGGTTCGGTCGCAGAGTAAGTTAGGACACCCCGGAGCCATCATTGGCCAAGTCTCCTAATCTCGCTAAGCCTGGTACGCAGGGCCCGAAGTATGCGGATCTGCGCCGGCGGCTGGTTTTTCTGCTGCTGGCGTTGATCGTCTACCGTATTGGTGCGCATATCCCGGTGCCGGGCATCGACCCCGATCAGCTGGCGCAGCTGTTCCAGCGCCAGTCGGGCGGGATCCTGGGCATGTTCAACATGTTCTCGGGCGGTGCGTTGTCGCGTTTCACGATCTTCGCACTGGGGATCATGCCGTATATCTCGGCATCGATCATCATGCAGTTGCTGGCGATGGTTTCGCCACAATTGGAAGCCTTGCGTAAGGAAGGCCAAGCCGGCCAACGCAAGATTACGCAGTACACCCGGTATTTCACGGTGGTGCTTGCGCTCTTCCAGGCAGCTGCAATTGCGGTGACGTTGGAGAGCGAGCCAGGGCTCGTCGTCGATCCAGGCATGATGTTCCGCCTGACGACGGTGATCACGCTCGTAACCGGCACGATGTTCCTGATGTGGCTCGGTGAGCAAATCACTGAACGCGGTCTCGGTAACGGTATTTCGATCATCATCTTTGGTGGTATCGCAGCCGGTTTGCCGAATGCTGTGGGTGGCTTGTTCGAGCTCGTTAGTACCGGTTCGATCGGTCCGTTCTCGGCGATCGTGA
The DNA here is from genome assembly GCF_049918595.1 of Pandoraea pneumonica. GTDB lineage: Bacteria > Pseudomonadota > Gammaproteobacteria > Burkholderiales > Burkholderiaceae > Pandoraea > Pandoraea pneumonica_A. Next base: position 208,343 of record NZ_JBNCRZ010000007.1, on the reverse strand, counting down.
TCTGTGCGCTCGTGGTGCTCGTGACGTTCTTCGTCGTTTTCGTGGAGCGGGGTCAGCGTAAGATCCTCGTGAACTACGCTAAACGCCAGGTCGGCAATAAGGTGTACGGTGGTCAGGCTTCGCACCTGCCGCTTAAGCTGAATATGGCAGGCGTGATTCCGCCGATCTTTGCGTCGTCGATCATCCTGTTCCCGGCAACGATCGCGAACTGGTTTGGCGCAGGTGACAATACGCGTTGGCTCAAGGACATCGCGGCTAAGTTGTCGCCGGGTCAGCCGATCTACGTGATGCTCTACGCTTTGGCGATCGTGTTTTTCTGCTTCTTCTACACCGCACTGGTGTTTAACAGCAAAGAAACGGCCGAGAACCTGAAGAAGAGCGGCGCGTTTGTGCCGGGTATCCGTCCGGGCGACCAGACGGCACGGTACATCGACAAGATCTTGACGCGTCTGACGCTGGCTGGTGCAGCTTATGTCACCCTCGTGTGTCTGCTGCCCGAGTTCCTGGTGTTGCGCTGGAACGTCCCGTTCTACTTTGGCGGAACGTCCCTGCTGATCATTGTCGTGGTCACCATGGATTTCATGGCGCAAGTGCAGTCGTATGTGATGTCGCAACAGTATGAGTCGCTGCTCCGCAAGGCGAATTTCAAGGGCGGCAATAACATGACGCTTCGCTGATCCGGGATCATGTCGAAAGACGACGTTATTCAAATGCAGGGTGAGGTCCTTGAAAACCTCCCCAATGCCACCTTCCGGGTAAAGCTGGAAAATGGCCATGTAGTACTCGGACATATTTCCGGCAAGATGCGGATGCATTACATCCGCATTCTTCCCGGAGATAAGGTGACGGTAGAGTTGACGCCCTACGATCTGTCGCGTGCGCGGATCGTCTTCCGGGCGAAGTGATTAGAGAGAGGGAATTGTCATGAAAGTTTTGGCATCTGTTAAGTGCATCTGCCGCAATTGCAAGTTTGTGAAGCGCAAAGGCGTGCTGCGCGTGATCTGCAGCTCGGATCCGCGCCACAAGCAACGTCAGGGCTAATCGGCCTTTAACGCTATTTAGTTGGGGAATTACGAATGGCTCGTATTGCAGGGGTTAACATCCCGAACCACCAGCACACCGAAATCGGCCTGACGGCTATTTACGGTGTCGGCCGCACGCGCGCTCGCCAGATTTGCGAAGCCGCTGGTGTGCCGTTCTCGAAGAAGGTCAAGGACCTCGACGACAACGATCTCGAAAAGCTGCGTGACCAAGTCGGTCAGCTGACGGTCGAAGGCGACCTGCGTCGTGAAGTGACCATGAGCATCAAGCGCCTGATGGACTTGGGCTGCTATCGTGGTCTGCGTCACCGCAAGGGCCTGCCGGTCCGCGGCCAGCGCACCCGTACCAATGCGCGTACCCGCAAGGGCCCGCGTAAGGCCGGCGTCTCGCTGAAGAAGTAACCAGAGGATAGGAAACTCATGGCTAAGCAACAGAACAACGCCGCTTCGCAGCGCGTTCGCAAGAAGGTCAAGAAGAGCGTTGCAGAAGGCGTCGTGCACGTCCACGCTTCGTTCAACAACACCATCATCACGATCACCGATCGTCAGGGCAATGCGCTGGCATGGGCGACTTCGGGTGGCCAGGGCTTCAAGGGTTCGCGTAAGTCGACCCCGTTTGCTGCCCAGGTTGCTGCTGAATCGGCTGGCCGCGTGGCGCTGGAATACGGCGTGAAGAACCTGGAAGTTCGCATCAAGGGCCCGGGCCCGGGTCGCGAATCCGCGGTTCGCGCACTGAATGCGCTGGGTATCAAGATCACGGCCATCTCGGACGTGACGCCGGTCCCGCACAACGGTTGCCGCCCGCCGAAGCGTCGTCGTATCTAAGACGCTTTAGGAAATCCTGCTATAATCGCGGGTTCGCGCACGGTCTCGGCCGTGCGCGTAGCAATTTCTAAGACCACCGTCCGGTACATTGGTACCGGACTTGCGTAGTGGACAAGGCGCCGCTGCGTCAAATTTTGAGATAAAGGAACAACCGTGGCACGTTATATCGGCCCGAAGGCCAAACTCTCCCGCCGTGAAGGTACTGACCTCTTCCTGAAGAGCGCACGTCGCTCGCTCGCCGACAAGTGCAAGCTGGATAGCAAGCCGGGTCAGCATGGCCGCACCTCGGGTGCTCGTACGTCGGACTACGGCAACCAACTGCGCGAAAAGCAGAAGGTTAAGCGTATTTACGGCGTGCTCGAGCGTCAGTTCCGCCGTTATTTCGCGGAAGCCGACCGTCTGAAGGGCAACACGGGTGAAAACCTGCTGCAAGTCCTCGAGTCGCGTCTGGACAACGTCGTGTACCGCATGGGTTTTGGTTCGACGCGCGCTGAAGCGCGCCAGCTGGTTGGCCACAAGGCCATCGTGCTGAACGGTGTTGTCGCCAACATCCCGTCGATCAAGGTCAAGGCCGGTGACGTGATCACCGTGCGCGAAAAGGCCAAGAAGCAAGTGCGTATTCAAGAATCGCTGACGCTGGCAGAACAAGTCGGTTTCCCGATCTGGGTTTCGGTTGACGCCAAGAAGATGGAAGGCACTTTCAAGGCACTGCCGGAACGCAGCGATATCGCAGGCGACATCAACGAAAGCCTGATCGTCGAATTGTATTCGCGTTAATCCAAACGCTGACGCGCCTCACGGCGCGTTTTCGTTCCGTGCAGGTTTGTCATCCATCAGCCTTATCGGTGTAACGAGCCGAGGGTATTGAAAAGGAAACCTATGCAAAACAGTTTATTGAAGCCCAAGATCATCGAGGTTGAAGAAGTCGGTGAGCATCACGCCAAAGTTGTGATGGAGCCGTTCGAACGTGGTTACGGCCACACCTTGGGCAATGCGCTGCGCCGCGTGCTGTTGTCGTCGATGGTTGGCTACGCGCCGACCGAAGTGACGATCGCCGGCGTCGTGCATGAATACTCCACCATCGACGGTGTTCAGGAAGATGTTGTTAACTTCCTGCTGAACCTCAAGGGTGTGGTGTTCAAGCTGCATAACCGTGATGAAGTCACGGTTACGCTGCGCAAGGATGGTGAAGGTGTGGTGCGTGCTTCGGATATCGAACTGCCGCACGACGTCGAACTGATCAACCCCGATCACGTGATTGCACATCTGGCCAAGGGCGGTAAGCTCGACGTCCAGATCAAGATTGAAAAGGGTCGTGGTTATGTCCCGGGTAACGTGCGCCGTTATGGCGATGATTCGGCCAAGGTGATTGGTCGTATCGTCCTCGACGCGTCGTTCTCGCCGGTCAAGCGTGTGAGCTATGCGGTCGAATCGGCCCGTGTGGAACAGCGTACCGATCTGGACAAGCTCGTGATGAACATCGAGACCAACGGTGTGGTGTCGCCGGAAGAAGCGATCCGTCAATCGGCTCGCATCCTCGTCGACCAACTGTCGGTGTTCGCTGCGTTGGAAGGCACGGAAGCCGCCAGCGAAGCGCCGTCGCGTGCGCCGCAGATCGATCCGATCCTGCTGCGTCCGGTGGACGATCTCGAGTTGACGGTGCGTTCGGCCAACTGCTTGAAGGCCGAAAACATCTACTACATCGGCGACCTGATTCAACGTACCGAGAACGAATTGCTCAAGACCCCGAATCTGGGTCGCAAGTCGCTCAACGAGATCAAGGAAGTGCTGGCCTCGCGTGGTCTCACGCTGGGTATGAAGCTCGAAAACTGGCCGCCGGCTGGTCTCGAGAAGTAAGTTGTGAAGACATGGCCGCCTTCGGGCGGCCGTGTTGCAACAAAAGTGCGGTGCGTCGGAGCGATCCGATACGGCCGTTTGTAACGACACCGGCCCGCGGTGATGGTCACCGATAGAAGAGCTTGGTCGAAAACTTTGTTTAAAGGAAAGTTGAAATGCGTCACCGTCATGGTTTGCGTAAACTGAACCGTACCAGCAGCCACCGTCTGGCAATGCTGCGTAACATGTCGAACTCGCTGATCGAACACGAAGCGATCAAGACCACGCTGCCGAAGGCTAAGGAACTGCGTAAGGTTGTCGAGCCCCTCATCACCCTGGGCAAGAAGGACTCGCTGGCTAACCGCCGCCTGGCTTTCAACCGCCTGCGTGATCGTGACTCGGTCTCGAAGCTGTTCAACGTGCTCGGCCCGCGCTTTGCCAACCGTCCGGGTGGCTACCTGCGTATTCTGAAGATGGGTTTCCGCGTTGGCGATAACGCCCCGATGGCGTTCGTCGAACTGCTGGACCGTCCGGAAGTCGACACGGAAGCGCCGGAAGTTGCTGAGTAAGCGACTCGCGCAGCAGGCCTTTGAGGACTGCCAGCCGTAAAAGAAAAAGCCAGGTCATCGACCTGGCTTTTTTTATTTACGGTGTTGTCTGACCCGCGGGACGGATATCTCTGGAATAGCGGCCAGTCCGCGCATCTTGCCGACGGCCGGTGTACAGTGAACAATCGCAACGTTTGACCGGTCTACTGCACACTATGGATGCCCTTCTCATCGTCATGACGACGTTTCCCGACGAAGCCAGCGCCGAAGCCGCTATCGACGGCATGTTGAATGCGCAACTGGCGGCATGTGTCCAGCAAATGGCGCCTGTGCGGTCGAGTTATCGCTGGCAAGGCAAACGCGAGACGAGTGTTGAAGTGCCACTCATGATCAAGACGAGCGCCGCGCGTTACACGGCGCTCGAGCAGTTCATCAAGGAACACCATCCTTACGACGTGCCGGAAATTGTGGCGTGGCCTGCGACGGCCGCGCTCCCCGCCTACGCACGCTGGGTTGAGGATGAGACTCGGGGGAAGTTGCATGTCTGAAGCAGTGATCGCGGCTTGGCCGGTGGTTGCCCGGAAAGATCTGGGTAAGCAACGCGGAATTTGGGCGCTCGTGTGGGTATTCGCCGTTGCGCTGATGCTGGTGCTCGGCGTCGGGCGGGCGCACGCCGCAGATGATTTTCTCGATCCGGATGTCGCGTTCAAGGTGTCGAAGTCGGAACAGCCCGGTGCGGTGCTGCTGCATTTCGAAGTCGCCAAGGGCTATTACCTCTATCGCGAGCGTTTCGCGTTCGCTGCCGACAATCCGGCGATCAAGCTCGGTACCCCAGAATTTCCAAAAGGTGAAGTCAAACACGACGAGACCTTCGGTAAGGATATGGAGGTGTATCACGAGCCTATCGACGTGCGTATTCCCGTTGCCGACGCGGCGAGCCCCTTCACGCTGACCGTCACGATGCAGGGCTGTGCGGACAAAGGGCTGTGCTATCCGCCGATGGATAAGCGGTTCAAGATTTCGGCGGCGGTGGCTGCTGGGAGTGGTGCCAGTGGCGGTGCGGGAGCGTCGTCGATGTCATCGCAGTCCGTGGCAGGACCCGCGACGCAAGCGTTACTGGGGACTAAACCCGATGCAGCGAATTCTCCTGATGCCAATCAGATAGCACCGGCGGCGACGGGCGGAGGCTGGCTCTCGGCACGTGACGATTACAGCGAAGCCGAGCGCATTCTTTCCGGCGGCAGCTTCCTGCTGGCGCTCGGTATCTTCTTCGCGCTGGGGGTGGGGTTGGCGTTCACGCCGTGCGTTTTGCCGATGGTGCCTATCCTGCTGTCGATCGTCGCAGGTCAAGAGGCAAGCCGGGGCAAGGCGGTGCGTCTCGCCATCGCCTACGTACTCGGCATGGCCATTGTGAACACGGCCATCGGCGTTGCAGCTGGGTTGCTTGGCCAAGGGCTGATCGCGTTTCTCCAAGCCCCTTGGGTGCTCGCGTCGTTTGCGCTACTCATGGTGATCCTGTCGTTGTCGATGTTCGGCATGTACGAGATCCAGTTGCCGTCGGCGCTCCGTAACCGGATCGACGATGCGGCGCGCAAACAAAAGTCGGGTCAATGGATGGGGGCGGCCATGATGGGCGTCCTGTCCGGGTTGATCGTTAGCCCGTGTGTCACGGCACCGCTTGCCGCTGCCCTGGCGTTTATCGCCAAGACCGGAGACGCCGTTTTCGGTGGCGCTACGCTCTTTGCGCTGTCGCTGGGAATGGGGTTGCCGCTTGTCATTCTTGCGGGAGGTGGCGGGGCTTTGCTGCCGCGCGCTGGCGCATGGATGGACGGGGTGAAACGGTTCTTCGGCTTTCTGCTGCTGGGTGTGGCGCTATGGATTGTGCGGCCGCTGTTGTCCACGCAGGTGTTGCTGCTCGGTTGGGGCGTGTTGCTGCTGGTGGCGGCGACGTTCATGCGCGTGTTCGACAGTCTGCCGGATGGCGTGAGCGGCACGCGGCGGTTATTGAAAGGGCTGGGTGTTGCCGTTGCGCTGCTGGGCGCTGTCGCGTTGGTCGGGGCTGCCGCAGGCGCTCGCGATCCGCTCGCACCGCTGGCTGGCGTGTCGACGGCGGCGTCTGGCAGTGCCAGCGCGGGGGCGCACGTCGCAGAGGAGGTGAAATTCCAGCGCGTGCGAAGTGTTGCGGAACTCGATCAGGTGGTTGCCACGGCGGGTCGTCCTGTCATGTTCGACTTCTATGCCGACTGGTGCATCAGCTGCAAAGAGATGGAGCGGTTTGTCTTTACCGACCCGCGGGTGCGGGCACGTCTGGACCGTGTGCTACTCGTGCAGGCTGACGTGACGAAGAACAATGCGGACGATCAAGCACTGCTCAAGCGGTTTGCGCTGTTCGGTCCACCCGGCATCATTTTCTTTGACGCCAAGGGCACCGAGGTACCGGGGTCACGCGTGATCGGTGCGCAATCGGCAGACCAGTTCCTGCGCAGTCTCGATAAGGCTTACGGGCCGGCAGCGTGAGCCGAAAAGGTGCCGCATGAAGGGTGCCTTGTAAGCTCCCCCAGCTATCGGCGCGTCATAAACAAACAGCCAGTCCGGCACCGGACTGGCTGTTTGTTTTTCAGCGATAAGCACGCCGCCGAAACCTTATGGGGCGTGCTGTGGCCGCTTAAGCTTGTGCGCGAATCAACCGCGCTGCGTCAAGCGCAAAGTACGTCAGGATGCCGTCAGCACCGGCGCGCTTGAATGCGAGCAGCGATTCCATCATCACCTTGTCGTGATCGAGCCAGCCGTTCTGTGCGGCGGCCTTCAACATCGCGTATTCGCCGCTGACCTGATAGGCGTACGTCGGGAAGCGGAACTCATCCTTCACGCGTCGCACGATATCGAGATACGGCATGCCGGGCTTGACCATGACCATGTCCGCGCCCTCTTCGATGTCGAGCGCCACTTCACGCAGCGCTTCGTCCGAATTGGCCGGGTCCATCTGGTAGGTCATCTTGTTGCCCTTGCCCAGATTCGAGGCCGAACCGACAGCGTCGCGGAACGGGCCGTAGAAGGCCGAAGCGTACTTGGCGGCATAGGCCATGATGCGCGTGTGAATGTACCCGGCAGCTTCGAGCGCTTCACGGATGGCACCAATGCGACCGTCCATCATGTCGGACGGCGCCACGATATCGACACCCGCTTGCGCTTGCGTGAGCGCCTGTTTCACAAGAATCTCGGTCGTCACGTCGTTAATGACATAGCCGTTCTCGTCGAGCACGCCATCCTGACCATGGCTGGTGTACGGATCGAGTGCCACGTCGGTGAGCACACCAAGATCGGGGAAGTTGCGCTTCAGTTCGCGCACGGCGCGCGGGATCAAGCCTTCGGGGTTCGTGGCTTCGATACCGTCGGGCGTCTTGAACGACGTGTCGATATTGGGGAACAGCGCGATGACAGGTACGCCGAGCGTGACGCAGGTATCGGCCACACGCAGCAATTCGTCGACCGAGACGCGCTCGACACCGGGCATGGAGTCGACGGCCTCGCGGCGATTCTGACCTTCGAGCACGAACACCGGATAGATCAGGTCGTCACAAGTCAGTTGGTTTTCGCGCATCAGGCGGCGCGAGAAGTCATCGCGTCGCATGCGGCGCGGGCGAAGCAGGGGATAGGAACTCATGCGATCGGTCCTTTGGACGGGGAATAGCGCGTCTGAAAATTCCGTGATTCGTCTGGTGAAGACGTCCCGAAAACGTGTTGCCGTTGTGATTGGCTCAACGATTCCGTAAGGGGGAAAGCGCGCAAAAAAGGGGCACTTGCCGGGAAACTTTCGGACGCATGGTATATCATACCAACCGGATGTTCGCACTGTGTGTGGCGTCCCCCGCTTCTCCTCCCTGAGCGGGCGCCTGTCGTTCTACGATAAGGCTCATTTAAACCCGCCGTGCCTACACGGCGGTTTTTTTATGTGCGCTCGCTTTATCGCGTGTCATGCCCCGGCGATCGTCTGCGGGCGGGCATGGCAGCACGCTCCGACAATTCCGCGGGGCCCTCATCCGTTTGGTTGAGGTCACCGCGCACCACAGTACCTTTCCCCGAAATGCGTCGAACTCGCCTGCGGCTGACCGCGACGATATGTCGCGCCCGGCGAACCGCTGCGTCAACTACCTTTGGCGGGGTAGCCAGACGCACACGACGATGTGCAGCGCTCGGGTTTGTCGGGGTGCTTCGAATCGAGAGAAGTCGAAATTACTGAGGCGCGCTCATTTCTTCGCCGATTCGCGCGGCGGGATAGCGAGCCAGTCTTCGAGCACGCGTTGCGCGGCTTCGACGCCCGTGCGCTTAAGCGACGAGAACAGTTGTGCCGTGAACTGCGCAGGGGTATTCGCATCGTCCGACGGGAGTCCGTCCGTGCGCGGGATGGCATTCAGACGCTTCTGGGTGTCGCGCAGCACCACGGTGGCTTCCTGGCGCGTGAGCTTGTCGGCTTTCGTCAGCAGGACGTGGATGGGGCGTCCGGTCGGCAGGAACCAGTCGATCAGTTCGCAATCGAGATCCGTGAACGGGCGACGCGAGTCCATCACCAACACCAGCCCGCGCAGTTGCGGGCGTTGCACCAGATAATCACCGAGCAGTTGTTGCCAGTGCACCTTCACGCCGCCGCCGACTTCGGCGTAGCCGTAGCCGGGCAAGTCGACGAGATAGCCGTAGAGATGCTCAAGGTGAGCAATCTCGAAGTAATTGATGTGCTGCGTGCGGCCCGGTGTCTTACTGGAGAAGGCCAGACGCTTCTGGTTGCACAGGATGTTCAGCGCGCTGGATTTGCCCGCGTTCGAGCGACCCGCGAAGGCGACCTCGGGCACTGCCGTGGGCGGCAGATCGCGCAGATGATTGACGGTCGTAAAGAAGCGGGCTTGATGAAGTAGGGACATGACAGGAACCGGGGAGCGCCGCAGCCTCGGCAAGCGGGCTGGCAACGCGGGCGCAGGGGCGCAGAACGGTGAGTAGGGACGTCGCCGGCGAAAGCCCGGGAAGCCCCGCTCTGCGGCCTTCTACATGGAAATCCCCTAAAGTCGGGGAAAGACTTTATTGTACAATACGAAAGTTAACCTTGGCCTTGCCGAGGCTTGTCCGAACGTCTCGCACGCCGTGAGGTTGGAGGAGAAACACGGCGCCGGACGGTGAGTTCGAACGACCGATTTCCCGACAAAACAGATATAAGGTGTGCGAATGAACCGAGGAGTGTGGAAGTCTCTCGCTGCAACACCATTGGCGCTGGCATGCTTTCTTCTGAGCGGTGCAGGACAAGCCGCCGAGCCGCAAGCGCCTGCCAAGCCAGACTTGAACCGGGGACAGGCGATTGCCAGTCAGGTCTGCGCATCCTGCCACGCGGCAGACGGTAACAGCACCGGTGGTGCGTACCCGAAGATCGCCGGGCAGCACGCCGAATACCTCTACAAGCAGCTGACCGATTTCAAGGCGCAGCCGGGCAAAACACCCGCGCGCAACAATGCCATCATGGCCGGCATGGTCGCGGCGCTGTCCGATCAAGATATGCGCAACGTGTCCGCTTACTTCGCATCGCAGACCGAGAAACCGGGTGCGGCGCGTAGCAAAGCCACCGTTCCGTTGGGTGAAAAGATTTTCCGTGGCGGTATCGCAGAGAAGGGCGTGCCCGCCTGCGCCGCTTGTCACGGACCGGCCGGTGCCGGCATGCCGTCGCAATACCCGCGCCTCGGCGGCCAGTGGGCCGATTACACCGCTGCACAACTCGTGGCCTTCCGCGACGAAACGCGTCAGAACAACGCGCCGATGCATGCCGTTGCGTCGCGACTGTCGGACAAGGAAATCAAGGCAGTCGCGGATTACATCGCCGGTTTGCGATGATCGGAAACGTTTGCCCTGACATCGTGTGAACGTCAGGGTATATTCGCTGACTTATAACGAAACCAGCGCCGTCACCGCAGAGTGGCGCGATCGAACTGGTTTAGCATACACAGGGTGGCGGGCGCGTGAAAAACGCGCTCCCGCCCTTTTTTGTTGCCGGAAATAGGATGAGCATCAGTACCTCGGGAATGCAGATCAAAGGCGCGCAGCGATGGGTGCGCGACGGTGTCGAGCTAGTGAGTTCGATGCGTTTTGCCATCAGCCTGCTTACCGTGCTCGCGATCGCCAGCATCGTCGGCACTGTGCTCAAGCAAGGCGACCCTTACCCCAACTACGTCAATCAGTTCGGCCCCTTCTGGGCCGACGTCTTCCGCTCGCTTGGCCTTTATACGGTCTACAGCTCGTGGTGGTTTCTGCTGATCCTCTTCTTCCTGATGGCGTCGACGACGCTGTGCATCGTGCGCAACGCACCGAAGATGATCGCGGATATCCGCAGCTGGCGCGACCACGTCCGTGAAGGCAGCCTGCGCGCCTTCGGTCACCGGGGTGAATTCTCGGGCCCCGCCCCGCGCGCGGAATTGTTGCCGCGACTCACGGGCTTTCTCGGACGCCGCGGCTACCGCTTCGTCGTGCGCGATCGCGACGGTGCGACGCTCGTCGCCGCCAAGGCCGGGGCGATCAACAAGATCGGCTACATCTTCGCGCACAGCGCCATCGTCATCATCTGTTTGGGCGGGCTGGTCGACAGCGACCTGCTCATCCGCGTGCAGATGGCCCTGTTCGGCAAATCGCCGCTGCAAGGCAACGCCGTGATCGCGCAGATTCCCGAACAACACCGCCTCTCGTCGAGCAACCCCGCATTCCGCGGTTATGCATTCGTGCCCGAGGGCGGCAAGTCGACGACGGCCATTCTCAACTTTCAGGACGGCTCGGTCGTGCAAGACCTGCCCTTCTCCATCGAGTTAAAGAAATTCCACGTCGACTACTACTCGACGGGGATGCCGAAGCTCTTCGCCAGCGACATCGTGGTGACGGACCCGGAGACAGGCAAGTCGATGGACGCGACGGTGAAGGTGAACGAGCCGTTTATCTTCAAGGGCGTAGCGATTTATCAGTCGAGCTTCGAAGACGGTGGCAGCAAGCTGAAACTCACCGGTTACCCCATGCGTGGTGCGTCCGATAAGACGTTCGCATTTTCGGGCGATATTGGCGGGTCCACGCAGTTGAAAGGCAGCGCTGCCGCCAAAGACGAATACACGGTCGAATTCAGCGATTTCCGCGCGATCAACGTCGAGAACATCAGCAACGGCAGCGGACAGCAAGACGTGCGCGGCGTGGCTCGCAAGTCGTTTCGCGACGACTTGAGCGCACAACTGGGTTCGGGAGCCAAAACCGACCTCAGCAAGGACTTGCGAAACGTCGGCCCCTCGGTGCAATACAAGGTGCGCGATCGTAGCGGGCAGGCGAAGGAATACCGCAACTACATGCTGCCGATTCTCGTCGAAGACGGTCAGCGTGTGTTCATGACGGGCGTGCGCGACACCCCCGACGGCCCGTTCCAATACTTGCGCATCCCCGCCGACGAAGACGGTTCGGTCAAGCAATGGATGCTACTGCGCGCCGCACTTCAGGATGACGGTGCCCGTGCCGAAGCTGCGCGCCGATTCGCTGCGCAGTCGCTGCCGGCCCAAACCTCTGCCGAACTGCGTAGTCAATTGCAGGAAAGCGCCAAGCGCGAAATGGATCTCTTCGCCGGTGCGATCCCGGCGAGCGCGAACGGCCATGCCACTGGCGGGCTGCAAGCGATTGCCGAGTTCGTGAGCGAGAAGGTGCCGCAGGAGCAGCAATCGAGCGCGGCCGACATGTTCCGGCGTATTCTCGACGGCACGATCTGGCAACTTTGGCAGGTCGCGCGTGAACAGGCGGGCCAGCCCGCAGTGGCGTCCACGCCGGAGAACGAGCGCTTTGTGCACACGGCGACCAACGCGCTGTCGGACAACTTCCTGTACGACGCGCCGGTGTTCCTGCAACTCGATTCGTTCGACCAGATTCAAGCGAGCGTCTTCCAGCTCACGCGCTCGCCCGGGAAGAAGATCGTGTATCTTGGCAGTCTGCTGCTGGTACTCGGCATCTTCTCGATGTTTTATGTGCGCGAGCGGCGTCTCTGGCTGTGGGTGAAAGACACCCCGGTGGGCGGCAGTTCGGTACTGATGGCAGCGTCGACCACGCGTCGCACGCTGGATTTCGACAAAGAATTCGCCCGCACGAAGGCGGAGATCGATGCGATCGTCACAAAACGATGAAGGTGAGAGACATGGAGTTATCGCAAGGCTATTCAGACGTCTCGTGGCTGCGCCGTCGCAGTATCGGCGACTGGCTGTTCGCACTGGCGCTGGCGCTGGGCGCGGGTTTCGCGCTCAACCGCTACGGCCACTTTATGGATTACTACGAGCACACGATTCTGGTGCTCTCGGTGCCGACCTTTGCCGTGCTCGGCTGGCACTGGCGCTCGGTGCGCTGGCTGATGGCGGGCATCGCGATTCTCGCGCTCTCGGGCATCGGGCTATATCACCATGATTTGGCACGCGCCGATCAAGCGTTCTTCCTGAAGTATTTCCTATCGAGTCAGTCGGCCATCCTCTGGATGAGTGCGCTGTTTTTCCTGGCGACACTGTTCTATTGGGGCGGTCTGCTCGCGCGCTCGCCATTCGGTGCGAGCGTCGGGTCGGCGCTGTGCTGGGCGGCGGTACTGCTCGGCTTCACCGGCATGATGGTGCGCTGGTACGAGTCGTATCTGGTGGGTGCCGACGTCGGGCACATTCCAATCTCGAACCTGTACGAAGTGTTCGTTCTGTTCTGCCTGATCACGTCGTTGTTCTACTTGTATTACGAACAACACTACGAGACGCGCGCACTCGGACCGTTCGTGCTGTTGGTCATCAGCGCTGCCGTTGGTTTCAATCTTTGGTACAGCGTGGCGCGCAGTGCGTACGAAATCCAGCCGCTGGTCCCGGCGCTGCAAAGCTGGTGGATGAAGATTCACGTACCGGCGAACTTTATCGGCTACGGCACGTTTGCACTGGCCGCGATGGTGGCGGTGGCGTACCTGCTCAAATCGGGCGAGCAAAAGCGTAACGTCGCCGCAGGCCGGGCGATCGATAGCGGCTTCTTCTCGTCGCGTTTGCCCTCGCTCGAACTGCTCGACGACGTGATGTACAAGGCGATCGCCGTCGGTTTTGCGTTCTTCACGATCGCCACGATTCTCGGCGCGCTCTGGGCTGCCGACGCTTGGGGTGGTTACTGGAGCTGGGACCCGAAGGAGACGTGGGCGCTGATCGTCTGGCTGAACTACGCCGCGTGGCTGCACATGCGCTTGATGAAGGGGCTGCGGGGTGTCGTGGCCGCATGGTGGTCGCTGACGGGTCTGCTGATTACGACGTTCGCGTTCCTTGGCGTGAACATGTTCCTGTCGGGGCTGCACAGCTACGGACAGCTCTGACGCGTGGTCAGCACCTCGACGGGTCCGCCGCAGGCGGTAGTTCGGGGCGATGAGAAAGATGCAAAAAAAGCCGCCAGCGCGATATGCGCTGGCGGCTTTTTTATTGGGTGATGCTTGGCGTCGGGTTCGTGTCTACGAGCGACAGCGAAAACGATATCTAACCGTTTAAGCGGGCAGCAGACGTTCGCCTGCAAACAGCGATTCCACCGTTTCGCGCTCACGCACGAGGAAGGCGTCTACACCATCGACCATGACTTCGGCGGCACGCGGGCGCGTGTTGTAGTTCGAGCTCATCGTGAACCCATACGCACCGGCCGAGCGGATGGCGAGCAGGTCATCGGGGGCAATTGCCAGTGCGCGATCGCGACCGAGCCAGTCACCGCTTTCACACACGGGGCCGACAACGTCGTAGGTTGCCACGTCATTCGAGCGGCGTACCACCGGGTCGATGGCGTGATAGGCCTCGTACATCGCCGGGCGGGCAAGATCGTTCATCGCCGCGTCGACGATGGCAAAGTTCTTGGTTTCACCGTGCTTCAGAAACTCCACGCGCGTGAGCAGCACGCCCGCGTTGCCCACGAGTGAGCGGCCCGGCTCGAACAACACCTGACGATGCGCATGACCGCGCTTGGCGATGTGGTCGATGACCGTGGTCGCAAAGGCCGTAATATCCGGCGGCGTTTCATCCGTGTACTGAATGCCGAGGCCACCACCCACGTCGATGTGATGCAGTGAGATGCCGGCGTCATCGAGTTTCTCGACCAAATCGAGAAGCTTGTCGATGGCGTCAAGATACGGTGAGATTTCCGTGATTTGCGAGCCGATATGGCAATCGATGCCAACGACTTCGAGGTTCGGCATGGACGCGGCGGCGCGGTAAGCGTCGAATGCTTCTTCGTACGCGACACCGAACTTGTTGCCGCGCAGACCGGTGGAAATGTAGGGGTGCGTCTTGGCGTCGACATTCGGGTTCACGCGCAGCGATACGCGGGCGCGCTTGCCGACCTGACCGGCCACTTCGTTCAGACGGTCGATTTCCGGGCGCGATTCGACGTTGAAGCAGAACACGTCCTTCTCGAGCGCATAGCGCATTTCATCTGCATGCTTGCCCACGCCAGAGAAAACCACGCGACGCGCGTCACCGCCCGCGGCAATCACGCGTGCCAGCTCACCGGCCGAGACGATGTCGAACCCTGCGCCAAGCTTGGCGAACACGCCGAGCACCGCAAGATTCGAGTTGGCCTTGGCCGCGTAATGGACTGCGGCGTTGCGGCCTTCGCAGGCCTTGGCGTAAGCCTGATAGGCAGACGTCAGCGCTGCCTTCGAATACACATACAAAGGCGTACCGAAACGCTCGGCGAGCGCGGGCAGGGCCACGCCCTCGGCATGGAGTACGTCGTCGCGGTAGGAGAAGAAGGCGTTGGACATCGCGGAAACTCGGGTGATCGGCAAGGGCGCGCATCGGGGCGCGCAACAAAGAACAAGCGGAATACGGTGCTCCGGCACGCTATCGGAAGCCCAGGGGCAACCGATAGCGGTGCCGACAAGCTTACTCCGGTTTGGCGGCGGGCAACGAGGCTGCCGGCGGTACTTCGACCGACGGTCCGCGCTGCGGCTCAGGTACGAGCGGCGGCGGGGGCACGGGCGCGCCCGGCGGCGGGGTCGGTTTGACTGGTCGCGCGGGCAAATAAAGAGGGCCAGCCTGACCGCAACCGGCTAATACGCTTAGCAGGGCAATCGAGGCTACAATCGCGCAGGTTCGAATAGGTGCTGTCATGGGGGTATCGCCGCGTGGTGCGGCATGCAATCGATGACGCAAACCGTGGAGTTTAGCATGACGGAAAGTGAATTCCTGGCGCTCGCCGAGGCCGTACTGGCGCGGGTCGAGGCAGCTGTCGAAGACAGCGATGTGGACATCGATTGCGAGCGTACCGGCAATGTGCTGACGCTCGAGTTCGACGATGGCAGCAAAATCATCGTCAATCTGCAAACGCCGATGAGCGAAATCTGGGTGGCAGCGCGCTCGGGCGGCTATCACTTCCGCCTGAAGGGCGACGAATGGCGCGACACGCGCGACGATTCCGAGTTGTTCGAGGCACTCTCGCGGTTCGCATCGCAGCAAGCTAACGAGACGGTAACGCTTCAAGCTGACTGACGTTGTCGTGCAGGGTGAGCGCCTGTGGCGATGGACAATCGCCGCTCGGGCACGCGTGTTCCGCGATTCGTAAAAAACGGCGCAGGATCTCATCAGAGATGCCTGCGCCGTTTTCGTTTGCGCTGACGTCGTTGTGGCCGTCGTCAGGGCTTGTTGTTAAACATATCCAGAATGCGCTGCCGTTCCTGCGTATCGACCGGTCCGGGCGTCGGCGCACTCGTCGTCGTACCGTCCGGCGCGGTTTCGGCGCTCAGGCCCACCGTACTGACGGCTTTGCCCGGCGGATAGTCGTCGTAGAAGTAGTCGCCGTTTGCCTGAATGATCCCCGGGGGCACCGGGCGCGTCGATTCCGGCACGCCACGCAACGCCTTGGTCATGTAGTCGATCCAGATCGGCAGCGCGAGGCCACCGCCCGTCTCCCGGTCGCCCAGATTTCGGGGTTGATCGAAACCGATCCACGCGACACCAACCAATTGGGATTGATAGCCCGCGAACCACGCATCGTGCGAATCGTTGGTCGTGCCGGTCTTGCCGGCGAGATCGTTACGCTTGAGCACGTTCGTCTTGGCGGCCGTGCCGCGCGTCGCCACGTCGTGCAGCATCGAGTTCATGATGAAGGCATTGCGGGCCGGAATGGCACGAATCGCTTCGTCGCCGGCCATGGCCGGCTTCTCTTCCATGATGACGTTGCCCTTCGAGTCGGTGATGCGCGCCACGATGAACGGGTTCACGCGGAAGCCGCCATTCGCGAACACGGAGTAGGCGCTAGCCATTTGCAACGGCGTGACCATGCCCGCGCCCAGCGCCATCGGCAGATACGCCGGGTGCTTATCGGCTTCGAAGCCGAAGCGCGCGATGTACTTCTGCGCGTAGCCCGGGGTGATGCTCTGCAATATCCGAATCGACACGAGGTTGCGCGAGCGCATCAGCGCGACGCGCATCGGCATCGGACCTTCGAAGCCACCGCCATAGTTCTTCGGTTCCCACGGCTGACCGCCTGTCTGTGCAGCCGTGAAGTAGAGCGGCCCGTCATTGATGATCGTTGCCGGCGCGAAGCCTTTTTCCAGCGCGGCCGAGTAAATAAACGGCTTGAAGCTCGAGCCTGGCTGACGCCACGCCTGCGTGACGTGATTGAACTTGTTGCGGTTGAAATCGAAGCCCCCGACGAGCGATCGGATCGCACCGTTTTGCGGATCGAGGGAAACGAACGCCGCTTCGATATCGGGCATCTGCACGATGCGCCAATTGTCCTTGGCGTCCTTCGTCACGCGGATCACCGAGCCGGGGCGAATCTTCTGCTTGGGTTGCGCCTTTGCGCTCAACCCAGCCGCGGCAAAACGCAGTCCGTCGCCCGTCACGCTCACATCGTCGCCGTTGAGCAGCACCGCCTTGACTTGCTGCGGCGACGCGGCAAGCACGACGGCCGCCACCATGTCGCCGCTGTCCGGATGCTCGACCAGCGTGTCGTCGATCAACTGCTCGCGCTCGTCCTGATCGCTCGGCAGTTCGATGTTGGCCTCGGGGCCGCGATAACCATGGCGCAGTTCATACGCCATGACGCCTGCGCGCAGGGCTTCGTAGGCGGCTTCCTGATCGGCCGAATTGATTGTGGTGTAGACGTTGAATCCGCGCGTGTAGATCTCGTCCTTGAACTGGGCATAGAGCAACTGACGCACCATTTCCGCCACGTAGCCGGCATGCACGCTGAACTCACTGCCGAGGCCGCGCACCACCAGCTCTTGCGAAATCGCTTGGTCGTATTCCGCCTTCGAAACGTAACCGAGGTCGTACATGCGCTTGAGGATGTACTCCTGGCGCACGCGCGCACGCTTGTAGTTGACGATCGGGTTGTAAGCCGACGGTGCCTTGGGCAGCCCGGCCAGCATCGCCGCTTCGGCGAGCGTGACATCCTTGATGTCCTTGCCGAAATACACGCGGGCGGCGCTCGCGAAGCCGTAAGCACGCTCGCCGAGATAGATCTGATTCATATACAGCTCCAGAATCTGATCCTTCGTCAGGCGTGACTCGATCTTATAGGCCAGCAATGCTTCGTAGATCTTGCGCGTATAGGTCTTCTCGCTCGACAGGAAGAAATTACGTGCGACCTGCATCGTGATCGTGCTCGCCCCCTGTGACGATCCTCCGCGCGCGAAGTTGGCCACACCTGCCCGGAAAATCCCGATGAAATCGACGCCGCCGTGCTGATAGAAACGGTCGTCCTCGATCGCGAGGACGGCCTTTTTCATCACGTCCGGAATATCGGCAAAGCGCACGAGATTGCGGCGTTCCTCACCGAACTCGCCGATTTGAATTTCATCGGCGGTGTAGATGCGCAGCGGAATCTTCGGCCGGTAGTCGACGATCGTATCGAGCGACGGCAACTGTGGCGTCATGACCACCAGGATGTACCCCGCCAGCAACGCGCCACACACGAGCATCGCGGCGATCAGGCCGACGAACCACAGAACGATGCGCAGCCAGATGGAGCGGCGCGGCTTGGGTGGGCGCTTGTCGCGTGGGGTCTCTGTTTGGGGTGTGCTTGCCATGGGGGAACCGAAAAAAACAATGGGCCGATTATAACGAACGGTTAGCGGTGCCTTCCCGAATCTCCCCGGTACCACTGCCGGAAGTGATCGAAATGGGATTTCGGGCGCATGAGTGTTCGGATAAAGACGAGAAAAAAGCGGCACGAAATCCGAATGCGAAACAAAGGGCCGTTATTGCCTCGCGATTCGGATTGGTCCGATTGGCTGACGTATCACCGATGACTAGGATCGATCGCATCGACATCGACCCACATGGGAGGCACGTCATGATCGAAGCGGTCCTGCGCAGCTTGCGCCACATTTCTCACCCCTTGGCAGCTTTGCTGCCGCGCGCTGATGGTGGCGGGTGCGGTATTCACTTTGACGCCGGAAGCCTACAGTTTGTTCGCCTAACTCGCGTGCCAGGTCCGGCACGGTTTCGGCTCGATGCTTACGGTACGGCGGCACTGGAAGACGATGTACTGCGTGGCGGGCTGCTGGCGAGGCCGGAGGCCGCAGCACGCCGTCTGGGCGAACTGCTCGATCGCGTCGGAACCAGCGCTGCGGGGCTGCGCGACGACACGGTTGTGCTGGCTTTGCCCGCGCATCTGCTCAAAACGCATGTCATCGACTACCCGCCGGATATGCCGGTGCGCGCCCTGCATGCCTGGTGCGAGCGCCACGCTGCGCTGTTATTGCCCGGGGGCAGCCGATCCGGCCCGCGCACCCGCGTTGGCGTGACATGGGCCGAACCGGGGAGCCAACGCTTGCGGCTGTATGCCTGCGAAGCGGAGCTCGTGGACGATCGTCTCGCCGCGATGGAAATGGCGGGTTTGCGCGTGCATGCGGTCGACGTGGCGCATGCTGCCGGACGGCGAGCCTTTCGATGGGCGGGGGCGACGCCGGTCGAGGCGCCTGCCGGGGGGAGTTCGCACGATTCGCTTGATGCGCTAGACACGACCCCCGTGTCGCCGATCGCATTGTTACAGGTCAGCGACCACGATCTGGATCTGTCGGTGTTCGACGCGCACCGCTGCGTGGCAGACGTGCGCGAGCGTTTTGATGGCGTAAACGGCAGTCCTGATGCGCTGGCGAGTGTCGTGCGCGAATGGCTCGGCAGGCTGCCGGTGGTCGCCGGTTCGCTGCATGTCGCGACGCAAGGCGTAACGCCGGGTGTGTTGGCGGCAATATGCGACGCCCTCGCACTGGCGTGCAGCATTCCAGTGAGGCCGTTCGATCCGCTTAGGCGCTTCGACACCGCTGACGCGCCCGCATCTCTACAGTCGTCGCCAGTGGAGCGCACGTCGCTTGCCGTGGCTTGCGGTCTGGCGTTGCGCGCCATGTCCATGCAGGGGGACGCATGGCAGTAAAGCCACACCTTCTCCCGCTGGACTTCTTGCCCACGCTCGCACAACGTCGACAACGGGATTTTCGCCGCCAGTGGCAAGGGTGGACCGTGCTCGCGCTGCTCGGTGCATCGCTTGCGCTGCTCCCGATCCTTTGGGGCGTGCATCTGCGTCGTGAGGCACGAACGCAGTTGTCGGCATCGCGCGAGGCACAACAACGGCTGGCCGCGCAGACCGATTCGTTCAACGCCGCGCAGCGTGCCCTCGCGGGTATCCGGGCGCACCGCGTAGCGGTGCTCGCGCTGACAGCCAGCCGGCAAGACGTGGCGGCTCTCATGCTCGACGTAATGCGAGCTTGCGCAGACGGCGTACGTTTGGGAAGCGTCAAACTCGACGATCGCCAGATTCACATCGATGGCTACGCAACGACGCAATCTCGTGTGCGGGAAATGCAGAAGCGACTACGCAGTCTGCCGTGGGTCAGAAAGGTCTCGGAAGTCGAATCGAGTGTGATCCCGGAAGGCGTGGCTCGCCAACTCATGGGGCCAAATTCGCCAGCGACGCTACCGACCGTGCGGCGCTTCGCCTTGCGCATTGAGTATCGACCCGTTGCCGCCCCTCCAATGGCTGCTGACGAGATCTGGGATCAGGAGGCGCGACTCGATGACCAATGAGCGTCGTTCATCCGCCGATGTCCGCGACCTGTTGGCCGATCTTGTCGATCGTTGCCGGACACGTTTGGACAGTTGGACTTCGGTATCGCCATTGGAATGGCCGCGTTCTGTGCGATGGGCGCTCGGGGGCGGTGCGTTACTGAGCGCCTTCATGTTGACCTTGGCAATGTGGTGGCTTGTCGGGCTGCCGGCCAGCACAGCGCTGAAGCACGACATTGCGGCGGCAAAGGCGGCGCTGGACCTTGCGCAAGCGCAGGCGAGGCGATTTCCGCAACTGAGCGCCATGTTGCAAAGCGCTGAAGCCGAGACGGTGGCGTGGGAGCGTCTTTTGCCCGTGGTCGCGGAGGGCAACCCCGAAGAGAAATGGCGGGGCGATCTCGAGTCGATGGTGGCGCGCGCGGGGCTGGTGCTGGAGATGGCTCGCCCAGGCGCAGTAGGTTCCAAGTCGGGTATTGATACCGAGCGAGCGGAACTGCAAGTCAAGGGGACCGTGGCGGCACTGCTCAACTTTCTGGCGGCGATCGACCGGGCGCCGCGTCATCTTGCGATTGAGCGCTTGCACTTGCAGGCGCCTGACATAGGCGTGGTGACAGCCGGTGGCGCGCAGGCAACGCTCACGGCAACGGTTGCGGCGTATCGCTGGCGTCGCACAGCGGTCCCGGCATTGGTGGGCGAGGCGGCATCTTTGCCACGATTACCTGAGGTGCCGACCCCGTGGCAGCTGCCGTCGACCATGATCGACGTGTTTCGGGCGTCGTTGACGGGCCGTCCTGGGCAGCAGGCGGTTGCGTTGATGGCACCGGATCAGCCGGTATCGCCAGTCGATCCGGCGGAGCCTATCGGCACGATGCGCGCCGGCCGTCAGCGCGCTACGTTCAGACGTACGGCTAACGGCGCGACAGTGGATTGGGAGGGGGCTGCCAGTCCGCCCGAGGAACGCGGACAAACGTCCGTCAGCGTGTCGCTGCATGGCGTGGAAACGGTCGCGGCACTGAGGGCGTTCGCTCGTCTCACGGGGCGAAGTTTGGTGGTGGGAGAGCGCGTTGCCGGTCGGCTTGAGGTGGAAATGGCCTACGTCTCGCCAGCGACGGCGTTCGAGGTGTTGATTCGGGCTGCCGGGCTCGGTGTGCGGGCCGTCGGCGGTGTGGATTGGGTGGCACCGAGAACCGAATTGCTGGCCGACGAGCAGACGCAGTTGGAGGCGGCGTCTAAGCGCGAGACGATGCAACCGCTGGTCAGTCGTCGCTTCGCGCTGAATTACCCACGTGCGCTCGAATTGCGCGAGATCATCATTGGCGAAAAGGATCGAAAAACGCAGCGACTTCTGTCGTCGCGAGGTAGTTTGATCGCCGATCCCCGCACGAATCAACTGTTCGTGACCGATTTGCCGGAACGGCTGGAGGCACTTAGCGCCTTCATTGCCCGAATCGATGTGCCAGTCAGGCAGGTACTGATCGAGGCCCGGATCGTCGAAGCGGATGACAGATTCAGCGAGTCGCTAGGCGTCAGTCTGGCTGGCCATTACGCGCGTGCCAATGGCGGGCGGGCGACAAACGCGGCGTCCTCGCGCGAGGGCGGCGCCGAGTCACGACGCGGTACGCCGGGTGAAAACTCGAATGCCCTCGCGGCCAACGCATCAGGGAGAGGGGCCGCGGACGCCCTCGAGAGCGCTTTGCCTGCGGCTGTGCTCGCCGGCGTGGCACCACCCAGTCTGGCCATTACGCTTTTCGGGCGGTCTGCAACGCGCTTTCTGCAACTGGAGTTATCGGCACTGGAAACCAGTGGTAGAGGACGGGTGGTGTCGCGTCCGAGGGTGGTGACGGCGGACAAGGTCGAGGCGGTGATCGAACAGGGGACCGAATTGCCCTATCAGGCGCGTAGCAGCCGCCGTAGTACGTCGACCGTGCAGTTTCGCAAGGCCACGCTGCGTTTGGAGGTGACCCCGCTGATTACCCCCGACGGACAGGTCATTCTCGATGTGGACGTGCGTAAGGACAGCGTAGGTCATGCCGTCGCGGACGGCTTCGCGGTGGATACTCGGCACGTCAAGACGCAGGTGCAGGTCGAGAACGGGGGGACGGTGGCGATTGGGGGGATCTATCAGGAGGAGCGCCGTAATTCGCGCGCTCAGGTGCCGTGGCTAGGTGACGTGCCGCTGATCGGCACGCTTTTCCGGAACCGATCCGGGGAGGACCGCCGCACCGAGCTACTGGTGTTCATTACGCCAAGCGTCGTGCCCGAGACGGGTGGGGTGGATGCCTCAGCGGTACCCGTCGCCCCCATGCTGCCAAAGGGCGACGGCGACGTTGCCCCGGCGGACGCAGGATTTCGGGGGGATTTGGGGCGCCCGGCGCTGCGTCCCGGAGCGCCGGTCAACGATGCACTGGAGGGGCATCCGCGGCTGACAGCCACGTCCTTGGAGGTGACGCGTTCCGCACGCCCGACGCATATCCCGGTATCATCAGGGATTGGAACCCAAATATCAGCGATTCATGCTGGAAAACGTAATACTTGTCGGATTGATGGGGGCGGGCAAGACCACGGTCGGACGCGCTGTCGCGCGACGTCTCGGACGGCAGTTCTATGACTCCGACCACGAGATCGAAGCGCGCACGGGCGTGCGCATCCCGGTTATCTTCGAGCACGAAGGCGAAGACGGCTTTCGCCAGCGCGAAGCGCATACCATCGACGAACTCACACAACGCAGCGGCATCGTTCTCGCCACCGGCGGGGGCGCAGTGCTGCGCGCGGAAAACCGCGAGCGCATTAAGTCGCGCGGCACGGTCGTCTATCTGCGGGCCAATCCGCACGATCTATGGCTGCGCACTCGTCGTGACAAGAACCGCCCGTTGCTGCAAACCGCCGACCCGCGCGCCCGCCTTGAGCAATTGTTTCAGGAGCGCGACGCGCTGTACCGCGAATGCGCAACGTTCGTCATCGAGACCGGTCGGCCGAGCGTCAATGCGCTGGTCAACATGGTGCTCATGCAACTGGAAGTCGCGGGTATTGTGCCGAGCGGACTGCCCGATGAGCACGACGGCGACGGGGATGTTCATGGGCATGACGATGACGTCTGCGCTGCCGGTGATGTGGCCGCCGATTCGGCGCCGGATGCAGCGTCGGACGCAGCACCGGATGTTGAGCCCGACCCGACAGGTGCTTTGCAAGTCAACGAAACCTTACCTAGCGATGCAGCGCAAGTTGCTACGTCACCGACACGTGACGCAGCTTCACGCTGATGTTGCCGAATACGATAACTAGCCAACCCGCGGCATGATCACCCTCAAACTCGAACTCGGCGAGCGCGCCTACCCCATCCACATCGGCACCGATCTGCTCTCGCAGGAGGCGTTGTTCGCGCCGCACGTGCGCGGCACGCACGCGATTATCGTGACGAACACGACTGTGGCACCGCTGTACGCGGAGAAGGTCGTCGCGACGCTCCAGCGATTGGGCAAGACGGTCGTTACGGTCGTGCTGCCGGATGGTGAGGCCCATAAGAACTGGCAGACGCTGAACCTGATCTTCGACGGCCTGCTGGGTGCGCAGGCCGACCGCAAGGCGACGCTTATCGCGCTGGGCGGTGGTGTGGTGGGGGATATGACGGGATTTGCCGCCGCCTGCTACATGCGGGGCGTGCCATTCGTACAGGTGCCGACGACGCTGCTCGCGCAAGTCGATTCGTCTGTCGGTGGCAAAACGGGCATTAATCACCCGTTGGGCAAGAACATGATCGGTGCCTTCTGGCAACCGAGCGCCGTGCTGGCCGATATTGACACCTTGTCGACGCTGCCCGAGCGTGAGCTTGCGGCAGGCATGGCTGAAGTCATCAAGCATGGCGCCATCGCGGACGAAGCTTATTTCGACTGGATCGAAGCCAATATCGACGCGCTCAATGCGCGGGACACGGCGGCGCTGACGTATGCGGTGCAACGCTCGTGCGAGATCAAGGCAGCAGTCGTGGCCAGCGACGAGCGCGAGCAAGGGCTGCGCGCCACGCTGAACTTCGGACATACGTTCGGGCATGCCATCGAAGCCGGGTTGGGATACGGCGAGTGGTTGCACGGTGAAGCGGTGGGCTGCGGCATGGTGATGGGGGCCGATCTCTCGGCACGGCTGGGCTACATCGATGAAGCGCTGGTGCCCCGCATCAAGGCGCTCGTGGCGGCGGCAAAGCTGCCCGTCGTGGGCCCGGATCTCGGGGACGATCGCTATATCGACTTGATGCGTGTCGACAAGAAGGCAGAAGGCGGCGATATCCGCTTTGTGCTACTTAACCGATTGGGCGAAGCGTTCATGACGCGTGTGCCCGACGCCGAATTGCGCGCGACGTTGCGCGCCAACGTTTAAGTGAGGGGCTGGCGATGATCGATTACGAAGCGTCGCTTGCCCCATACGCGGCCCGTTCGTCGAACTCACGCGGGCGTCGGATTGCCGAGACGGCATCGACGACACGCAGCGAATTTCAGCGCGATCGCGACCGCATCATCCACTCAACGGCGTTTCGTCGGCTCGAGTACAAAACGCAAGTCTTCGTGAATCACGAAGGCGATCTCTTCCGCACTCGCCTCACGCACAGCCTCGAAGTTGCCCAGATCGGGCGCTCGATTGCCCGTAACCTCCGCGTCAACGAAGACTTGGTCGAGGCTATTTCGCTCGCGCACGACCTTGGGCATACGCCGTTCGGCCACGCCGGGCAGGATGCGCTCAACGCCTGCATGCGCGACTACGGCGGCTTCGAGCACAACCTGCAAAGCCTCATCGTCGTTGACGAACTTGAAGAGCACTACGGGGGATTTAACGGCCTGAACCTGTGCTTCGAGACGCGTGAGGGCATCCTCAAGCATTGCTCTCGCGCCAACGCGCGAGACCTCAGTGAACTTGGCGAGCGGTTTCTGAAGGGGCGGCAGCCGGGTATCGAAGCGCAGATCGCGAATCTGGCCGACGAAATCGCTTACAACAATCACGATATCGACGACGGCGTGCGCTCAGGACTGCTATCGCTGGAGCAACTCGACGCCGTGCCGCTCTGGAAGCGCTATTGCGCCGAGGCATTGCGCGAATGGCCCGAAATCACGGGGCGCCGACTTGTCCACGAGACGACGCGACGAATCATCAATGCGTTGATCGTCGATCTGATCGCCACCACGCGCCGCCGGGTGGCCGACGCGTCTCCCGCGTCGATGGAGGATGTCCGCGGTGCCGGGCCGTTAGTCGCGTTCAGCGACGAGATGCGGGAGCAGGCGGGGCAGCTCAAACGTTTTCTGTTCGAAAACCTGTATCGACACTATCTCGTGATGCGAATGGCCGCCAAGGCGCAGCGCATCGTGCAGGAATTGTTCGCGGCGTTTCTGTCCGATCCTCGGCTGCTGCCGCCGAACTACCGCCCGGAAAACGAGGCAGACCAGCCTCGCTGGATTGCGCACTACGTGGCGGGCATGACGGACCGCTACGCCATCAAGGAATACCGTCGGCTCTTCACCATCGAGCCGACGCTGTAATCGCCCATTACCGCAGCACAAACAATACAGCCGGTTAAGCAGGACTGCCCGCCGAAGTCGGGGGCAGTTCGCTTAACCGGCTGTTGCTATTGGCGAGCCTTATGTCAGCGAAACGCGAACTAAATGCCAGCTAAATGCCGCTATTCGTGCTCGTGCTGCCGACCTTAACTACGACCGGCGATAAAGCCAAGCACGAGCGCTACAGCGGCGACAGTGCCTAGGGTTTGCCACGGCCGTTCATGCACGTAGCCATCGGCTTCTTCCCAGACTTCATTGGCGCGGCGGCGCAGATGGGCGCGAGCGTCACCGAAGTCGCTACGTGCTTCACGGAGCTTGTCGCCGATTTCGGCGCGCAGCGCTTCAATATCGGAGGCTGATTTCGCGTTGGAGAGGGCGTGATCGAGATCGTCGAGCAAGTCGCGCACGCGTGCCGAAACGTCGCCACTTGCCAGACGTGCTGCGCGGGCCGTTCGGCGTCCCGCGTAGCGAGCGTCGTCCAGACCATTGTTCAGTGCTGATTCCGCTTTCGAGGCAATTCCCATTTCTGACTCCCTGATGGTGGTATTGAAATGCGGCGTGTGCCACGTCCCTCGGGACCGCTAGCGTCACGCCGATGGAAACCTTGTGCGAGCGGCCATTATGGCGTGGCCGTTCGCGGGCGTACACCATGAGAGACAGCGGGGGAAAAGGGAAAGTTGCAGGAATTTCCCAGCAACGAATTGATGCAGCAATATATGACTTTGAAATGCGAAAACGCCGCAAGAAGCGGCGTTTTCTAGAACATCTTAAGCATGTTGCGACGCCCTGAGGCGCCTCGCTACGAGGTCGGTGTGACTTAGAAGCGATAGGCCAGCGACAGGAACGTGACCACCGGATTCAGCTTGACCTTGGCCTCGCTGGTCGTCGTGATCGGGCCGCGCGTCGTCGTCAACTTGGCCGTCGTGCTCACCGGGATGTACGACACGGAGAAGGACAGCGTCCAGTGCTGGTCCATGTTGTAGTTGATACCCGCGTTGAACACCGGCGCCCACGAGTTGGTCAGCTTCGCCGTCGTGTTGCCGCCCGGGCCCAGTGCCAGCGAGTTACTGGCAAGCTGCTGGAAGCCATCCGTCAGATCGATGTTCGAGTACCAGAAGTAGCTCGCACCGATACCCACGAACGGACGCCACTTGTCGTCGGCCTGGCCGAAGTAGTACTTCAACAACAGCGCCGGGCTCCACTGCTTGGCCGAGGCCAGTGCGCCGTTGCCGGGCAGTTGCAGGCGGCCGGTGCCGTAGAGATGGAATTTCGGCGGAACGCCGAACACACCTTCGACTGCGATGTTATCCGTGAAGAAATGCGCGAACGTGAGGCCGAGCGTATCGGCGTCGGACACTTGGGCGCCCGTGTTGCCGCCCAGCGCGGCGTTAAGGCCAGCGGCCAATCCCGGCACGCTCGAACCCGTCACATTCAACGGATCGCTTGAGACTTGCGGCGAGAGATGGAACCAGCCAAGGCTGACAACGTTATCACCCGCCTTCTGTGCGAATGCGGCCCCCGACGCCGTCAGCATGGCCACGGCAGCAATGGTCAAATGCTTCAACTTCATTTGATTCGTCTCCTGCTCAAGATTCTTTATTGTCGAGAATTTCGGTAAATGAAATTCAGGGCCATTATGCCGACCGTGGAAATTCACGGGTAGCAGGAGACTGGAGGTGTCGCTCTAAAGGTGTTGTTTCCACGCATCGACTCATGGAATGCCCTTAGAAAAAAGCGCTGGACGAAAGAAAAGCGTGCCTTTATACGTCAGGCACGCTTTAGGAAAAAACCTGCGGAGTCCGATATTACGGACGCAATTAGCGTCCCGTAGGTTGGGTTTAGAACTTGTAGCCGAGCGAGACGAAGGTCACAATCGGATTCAGTTTGATTTCCGCATCGGACGACGCAAGCACCGTACCGTCTTGTGCTTTGATCTTGATGTTGGCGGTGGTCTTGAGCGGAATGTAGGAAACCGATGCGCTGGCGACCCAGTGCTTGGTGAAAGCGTAGGAGAAGCCTGCGTTGAGTACCGGTTGCCACGATGCCGACGACTTCGCTTCTACACTCGTCGGACCGTTATGTCCGGAAGTAAAAGCGAGCACGCTGCCGAAGTTTTGATTCAGCGCCGATTCGAAATTCGGATTGAGGCTGACATTCGTAAAGAATGTATAGCTCACGCCGACACCGAGAAAAGGGCGCCAGGTCGAATTAGCCTGACCGAAGTAATACTGAAACACCAGCGCCGGACTCCATTGTCGAACGCTTTGCACAATCGGGTTGTTTTGCGCCGCGCCGAGGTCGATACTCGTGAGCGCGCCAGCGAGACCCGGGGGTGCAATCACGCCCTCGCCCGTGAGTTTGAATTTGGCAGGGACGCCGGCAACGGTTTGGACGGCAATGTTGTCGGTGACGAAGTGGGTGAACACCAGCCCGAGCGTGTCGGCATTGCTGACCTTCGCGCCGGAGCCGGGCGAAGTGAAACTCGCCGGTACGAGGGTCGGTGTGAGACCCTCCTGATTAGTGCTGGTGGTCATCGGCTTGCTTGAGTCTTGCGGCGCGATGTGAAACCACCCGAGGTTGACGACGTTGTCGCCGGCTTGTTGTGCTGTGGCGCTGGTGGACGCCAGAGATATGCCGATGCCGAGCGCGCATAAGCACGCTGCGGACCGGTAGGTCCGAGTTGTCATTTGTCTATCCTCCCAAGATTATTTATTTATTTTTCGATGCATTATGCGCTAGCGGTCTCTCGGCGCAATCGTCGAATCTAGAGTTTTTGTACGAATCAAAGGGAATTGGCTAGATATCAGTATTTAAAGAGGTTTTCGGTGTCGAAACTTCCTCGCGAATCGTGATATCGAGCTTTAAAGCTTTACATTTGAATTCGCATGGCCCGATTACCAAGACTCTTTATTCCCCGTCAGCCGCAGCATGTGATTCTGCGCGGCAACAACCGGCAAGCCATCTTCGTCGATGACGAAGACCGGCGCGTATTTCATGACCGTCTGCGCGACGCCGCGCGAGCGCACGGATTGGCGATTCATGCGTGGTGCATGATGCCGAATCACCTGCATCTGGTCGCGACGCCTGCCGACGAGCGCAGCCTGCCCGCCACGCTTCAGGCGGTGGGGCGCTACTACGTGCTGTATTTCAATCGACGGCACCAGCGCACTGGCACCCTTTGGGAGGGTCGCTACCGTGCCACGGTGATCGAAGCCGAGCACTATCTGCTGCTCGCCAGCCGCTATGTCGAACTCAACCCGGTACGTGCCGGGCTGGCCGACGCGCCAGGTAACTATGTGTGGTCGAGTTACAACCATCACGTGGGCCTGACGGTCGACAGCCTGGTCACCGACCACGCGTTGTACTGGGCGCTGGGGAATACGCCGTTCGAACGGCAACGCGCCTACGCGGAGGGGTTCTCGATTCCGTTGCCGCCATATGAAGTGGACGCATTGCGTACAGCAACGCAGAAGGGCTGGCTGTTGGGCGGTCCCGAATATCAGGCGCGTATGTCGCTTGCGGCGAATCGCCGAGTGAGTCCACTCACGCGAGGGCGTCCGCGTAAATCGGTGTCCGACACCCTCTGAAGTCCCGCTGAGTCTTCACTTCGACGGACCCGTCCGGGTCCGTCAATCGCCCTCAACCGCTTGAAATTCAACAAAATTATGTGGACCAGCATTCACGCGAAAATAATCTGACCCCGATTAAGGCGAGCCTACTTTTGGTGCGGTTTTTAATGCGAATCTGACCCTATTAAAATATTTTGTCATTGTGAATTTCATAGCGTATATTCCAACTTCGGCCGATTGGTGCGATGCGCAAAACCGTGCGCACTGAGTCGGTATCTGTGGCGACACCCGAGAATGACCTTCGACGAGTGCGAAACCGCAGCCCTGGCCTGCCCGGCCAACCCCCACTTAACCCGGCCGACCGTGACGAGCATGCGCGCGGCGGCCTCGCCAAGAGACGGTGTAACTCGTGGAAAAGAAACAGCAACCGATTGCGACGGCAGCAGCGCTGCCGGGTGAGGCGTACGTGGCGCCGGCCGCACAGGGCATGTACGACCCGGCCAATGAGCACGATGCTTGCGGCGTCGGCTTCGTGGCCCACATCAAGGGCGTGAAGAGCCACGCCATCGTCGAGCAGGGTCTGAAGATCCTCGAGAACCTCGATCACCGGGGCGCCGTGGGCGCCGACCCGCTCATGGGCGACGGTGCCGGCATCCTGCTCCAGATTCCCGATCAGTTTTACCGTGAAGAGATGGCCCGTCAGGGTGTCACGCTGCCGCCCGCTGGCGAGTACGGCGTGGGCATGATCTTCCTGCCGAAGGAACACGCCTCGCGTCTGGCATGCGAACAAGAGCTCGAGCGCACCGTGAAGGCCGAAGGCCAGGTCGTGCTGGGCTGGCGCGATGTCGCGATCGATCGCGATATGCCGATGTCGCCGAACGTGAAGGCCACCGAGCCGGTGATCCGTCAGATCTTCATCGGGCGCGGTCAGGACATCATGGTGACCGACGCGCTCGAACGTAAGCTGTATGTCATCCGCAAGACCGCGAGCCACCGCATTCAGGCGCTCAAGCTCAAGCACGGCAAGGAATACTTTGTGCCGTCGATGTCGGCGCGCACCATCGTCTACAAGGGCCTGCTGCTGTGCGATCAGGTCGGCCGCTACTACCGCGACCTGGCCGATCCGCGCACCGTGTCCGCCCTCGCGCTCGTCCACCAGCGTTTCTCGACCAACACGTTCCCGGCCTGGGAGCTGGCGCACCCGTACCGCATGGTGGCGCACAACGGTGAAATCAACACCGTGAAGGGCAACGTGAACTGGATCAACGCCCGCACCGGCGCGATTTCGTCGGCCGTGCTCGGCAGCGATCTGCAAAAGCTGTGGCCGCTGATCTATCCGGGCCAGTCGGACACCGCATCGTTCGACAACTGCCTCGAAATGCTCACGATGGCCGGCTACCCGCTCGCCCACGCGATGATGATGATGATTCCGGAAGCCTGGGAACAGCACACGTTGATGGACGAGAACCGCCGCGCCTTCTACGAATACCACGCCGCGATGATGGAGCCGTGGGACGGCCCCGCTGCCATCGCGTTCACCGACGGCCGTCAGATCGGCGCGACGCTCGACCGTAACGGTCTGCGTCCGGCGCGCTATGTCATCACCGACGACGACATGGTCATTCTGGCTTCCGAGTCGGGCGTGCTGCCGATTCCCGAGTCGAAGATCGTCAAGAAGTGGCGCCTGCAACCGGGCAAGATGTTCCTGATCGACATGGAACAAGGCCGCATCATCGACGACAAGGAACTCAAGGACAACCTCGCTAACGCGAAGCCGTACAAGAGCTGGATCGATGCCGTGCGCATCAAGCTCGACGAGATCGAGCCGAAGGTGGAAGAGGCCGGTGTGCATCACGACACCGCCACGCCGCTCATCGATTTGCAGCAGGCATTCGGTTACACGCAGGAAGAAGTGAAGCTGTTGATGACGCCGATGGCGATCAACGGTGAAGAAGCTGTGGGCTCGATGGGCAACGACAGCCCGCTCGCGGTCATGAGCAACAAGAACAAGACGCTCTATCACTACTTCCGTCAGTTGTTCGCTCAGGTGACGAACCCGCCGATCGACCCGATCCGCGAAAACATGGTGATGTCGCTGGTGTCGTTCATCGGTCCGAAGCCGAACCTGCTCGACACGAACAACATTAACCCGCCGATGCGTCTCGAAGTGTCGCAGCCGGTGCTGGACTTCAAGGAAATCTCGAAGATCCGCCACATCGACAAGTACACCGGCGGCAAATTCCGCTCGTACGAGTTGAACATTTGCTACCCGGTCGCCTGGGGCAAGGAAGGCATCGAAGCTCGCCTCGCCTCGCTGTGCGCCGAAGCCGTCGATGCGGTGAAGTCGGGCTACAACATCCTGATCGTCTCCGACCGTCTGACGAACCGCGAACAAGTTGCCATTCCGGCACTGCTCGCGACGTCGGCTGTGCATCAGCACCTAGTTGCACAAGGTCTGCGCACGAGCACGGGTCTGGTGGTGGAAACCGGTTCGGCCCGTGAAGTGCATCACTTCGCGCTGCTCGCCGGCTACGGCGCCGAAGCCGTTCACCCGTACCTCGCGATGGAAACGCTCGCGCAGATCGCCCGCAAGCAAGGCGGCGACCTGACGCCCGAGAAGGCCGTCAAGCATTTCGTCAAAGCCGTGGGCAAGGGCCTGCACAAGGTCATGTCGAAGATGGGCATCTCGACGTACATGTCGTACACGGGTGCACAAATCTTCGAAGCCATCGGCCTGTCGCAAGAACTGGTCAAGAAGTACTTCCAAGGCACGGCGTCGAACGTCGGCGGTATCGGCATCTTCGAAGTGGCCGAGGAAGCGGTGCGTCTGCATCGTGAAGCGTTCGGCGACAACCCGGTGCTCTCGAACATGCTCGACGCCGGTGGCGAGTACGCGTTCCGCATTCGTGGCGAAGACCACATGTGGACGCCGGACGCGATCGCGAAGCTGCAACACTCGACCCGTTCGAACTCGTACCAGACGTACAAGGAATACGCGAACCTCATCAACGACCAAAGCAAGCGCCACATGACGCTGCGCGGTCTGTTCGAATTCCGCGTCGATCCGCAGCGCGCCATTCCGCTCGATCAAGTGGAATCGGCCAAGGACATCGTGAAGCGTTTCGCCACGGGTGCCATGTCGCTCGGCTCGATCTCGACCGAAGCGCACGCCACGCTGGCCGTCGCGATGAACCGTATCGGCGGCAAGTCGAACACGGGTGAGGGCGGTGAAGATCCGCGCCGTTATCGCAACGAGCTCAAGGGCATTCCGATCAAGAAGGGCGAGTCGCTCGCCTCGATCGTCGGTCACGACGTCATCGAAGCCGACATCGAACTGCAAGACGGCGACTCGCTGCGCTCGCGCATCAAGCAAGTGGCCTCGGGCCGCTTCGGTGTGACGGCCGACTACCTCGTCTCTGCCGATCAGATTCAGATCAAGATGGCGCAGGGCGCGAAGCCGGGTGAAGGCGGTCAATTGCCGGGTCACAAGGTGACCGAGTACATCGGCAAGCTGCGTTACTCGGTGCCGGGCGTGGGGCTGATCTCGCCGCCGCCGCACCATGACATCTACTCGATTGAAGATCTGGCACAACTGATTCACGATTTGAAGAACGTGAACGCCTCGTCGTCGATCTCGGTGAAGCTCGTGTCCGAAGTGGGCGTGGGCACGGTGGCTGCCGGTGTTGCCAAGGCCAAGGCCGATCACGTCGTGATCGCCGGTCACGATGGCGGCACGGGGGCTTCGCCGCTGTCGTCGGTGAAGTACGCCGGCTCGCCGTGGGAACTGGGTCTGGCTGAGACGCAGCAAACGCTGGTGCTCAACCGTCTGCGTGGTCGTATCCGCGTGCAGGCCGACGGTCAGATGAAGACCGGTCGCGACGTGGTGATCGGTGCGCTGCTCGGCGCCGACGAATTCGGCTTCGCGACGGCACCGCTCGTCGTCGAGGGCTGCATCATGATGCGCAAGTGCCACCTGAACACGTGCCCGGTCGGTGTGGCAACGCAAGATCCGGTGCTGCGCAAGAAATTCCAGGGCAAGCCGGAACACGTCGTCAATTACTTCTTCTTCGTGGCCGAAGAAGTGCGCGAAATCATGGCGCAACTGGGCATCTCGAAGTTCGACGACCTGATTGGCCGTGCCGATCTGCTCAACACCAAGGCTGGCGTCGAGCACTGGAAGGCGAAGGGTCTCGATTTCTCGCGCATCTTCTACCTGCCGGAAGTCGAAGACACGGTGTCGCGTCTGCATGTCGAGTCGCAAGATCACGGCCTGGCGCACGCCCTCGATCACGCACTGATCGAAAAGGCACTGCCGGCGCTGGACAAGGGCGAGCACGTCTCGTTCATCCAGCCGGTGCGTAACCGTAACCGTACGGTCGGCGCGATGCTCTCGGGCGAAGTCGCCAAGCGTTACGGTCACGAAGGTTTGCCGGACGACACCATCCACGTGCAACTCAAGGGCACGGCGGGTCAAAGCTTCGGTGCCTTCCTGGCGCGCGGTATCACGCTCGATCTCGTGGGCGACGGTAACGACTACGTGGGTAAGGGCCTGTCGGGTGGCCGCATCATCGTGCGTCCGACCAACGACTTCCGCAGCAATGCCGAGGACAACATCATCGTGGGTAACACCGTGATGATCGGCGCAATCGAAGGCGAAGCGTTCTTCAACGGCGTGGCCGGCGAGCGTTTCTGTGTGCGTAACTCGGGCGCGACGGCGGTTGTCGAAGGCACGGGCGATCACGGTTGCGAATACATGACGGGTGGCACGGTGGTCGTGCTGGGCGAGACCGGCCGCAACTTCGCGGCAGGGATGTCGGGTGGCGTGGCGTACATCTATGACGCCGACAACACCTTCGCGGCCAAGTGCAACACGGCGATGGTCGCGCTCGATCCGGTGCTGCCGCACGGTGAGCAGGAGCGTACGGTGAGTCAGGGTCTCTGGCATCGCGGCCAGACCGACGAAGCGTTGCTGCGCGAACTGATCGAGCGTCACTTCCAGTACACCGGTTCGACGCGTGCGAAGGCGTTGCTCGAAGACTGGGACAGCGCCCGCCGCAAGTTCGTGAAGGTGTTCCCGAGCGAATACAAGCGTGCCCTTGGCGAGATGGCCAAGGCAAACGACAAACAAGCACTGGCGGCCTAACACCGTTTGCGCGGTCACGTCACAGGGTGAGGGCCCTGTCGGCGGGCCGCGCGCGGGTGAGGCACGGTAACCACAAAACTTTCCGACTGAAGAAACATGGGCAAGGTCACAGGTTTTCTCGAATTCGAGCGCCAGAGCGAGTCGTACGAAGCACCGCTGGCACGGGTTAAGCATTACAAGGAGTTCGTGCTCGCGCTCTCCGACGATCAGGCAAAAGTTCAGGGCGCACGCTGCATGGATTGCGGCATCCCGTTCTGCAACAACGGTTGCCCGGTCAACAACATCATTCCTGACTTCAACGATCTGGTGTATCGCCAGGATTGGAAGTCGGCGATTGCCGTGTTGCACTCGACGAACAACTTCCCGGAATTCACGGGTCGTATTTGTCCGGCGCCGTGTGAAGCGGCTTGCACGCTGAACATCAACAGCGACGCTGTGGGCATCAAGTCGATCGAGCACGCGATTATCGACAAGGCATGGAGCGAAGGCTGGGTCGAGCCGCAACCGGCGAAGCACAAGACCGGTAAGACGGTCGCTGTGGTCGGTTCGGGCCCGGCGGGTTTGGCCGTGGCGCAACAACTGGCGCGCGCCGGTCACGATGTGACCGTGTTCGAAAAGAACGATCGCGTCGGTGGTTTGCTGCGTTATGGCATTCCCGACTTCAAGCTGGAGAAGTGGCTGATCGATCGCCGCATGCGTCAGATGGAAGCCGAGGGCGTGACCTTCCGCACGGGCGTGTACATCGGCAAGGACGCGCCGGACGCGACGATCAACAACTTCTCGAAAGAGACGATTTCGCCGGATCAACTGCAAGCGCAGTTCGACGCCGTGGTCATCGCCGGTGGTGCAGAACAGCCGCGCGATTTGCCGGTGCCGGGCCGCGAGCTCGAAGGCGTGCATTACGCGATGGAGTTCCTGCCGCAGCAGAACAAGGTCAACGCGGGCGACAAGCTGGCGAACCAGATGCTGGCTACGGGCAAGAACGTGATCGTGATTGGCGGCGGCGACACGGGTTCGGATTGCGTGGGCACGTCGAACCGTCATGGCGCGAAGAGCGTGATGCAGTTCGAGCTGCTGCCGCAACCGCCCGAGCAAGAAAACAAGCCGATGGTGTGGCCGTACTGGCCGACCAAGCTGCGCACGTCGTCGAGCCATGACGAAGGTTGCGAGCGTGACTGGTCGGTGGCGACGAAGCGCTTCGAAGGCAAGAACGGCAAGGTCGAAAAGCTGATCGCCGTGCGTCTCGAATGGAAGGACGGCAAGATGCAGGAAATCGCCGGTTCGGAGTTCGAGCTGAAGGCCGATCTGGTGCTGTTGGCGATGGGCTTCGTCTCGCCGGTGCAGACCGTGCTCGACGCGTTCGGCGTGGACAAGGATGCGCGCAGCAACGTGCGTGCCTCGACCGAAGGCGAGCGTGCTTACACGACGAATCTGCCGAAGGTGTTCGCCGCCGGTGACGTGCGTCGCGGTCAGTCGCTGGTGGTCTGGGCGATTCGCGAAGGCCGTCAGTGTGCTCGCGCAGTCGACGAGTTCCTGATGGGACATTCGGAACTGCCGCGCTAAGCGAGTTATGCCTGCCAAAACCACAAATACGGGGTGTGTAGTTGTGTAGTTGGGTTTGAGAGGAGGGGGCGCAGCCGTAGGCAGCTGCGTCGCTGTGGAGAAACCGTCCGGACGGCAACGTCCGGGCGGTTTTTTCTTGCCTATTCGTCTTGCGAGAGTGCTGTCGGGTGCCATGCCCGCACTGCCGGAAAATTCAGTAAATCGCTAAATATAAGACGTCATACAACAAAACATCTTTGCGACTCGGCAACATGTGGGAAATCCTTCCCAATATGTGCAAACTTCAATACTGGTAAGGCGTATGGCGCGTCGATGCGGACGTCGTCGAAACACTAGGGATTATCCGTATACGCCATAAACAGGCATTGTCATCGTACATCGTCTCACGTAGGATGCCTCTCCATGCGAGCCATGCACTCGCAACAAAAAAACCACGGAGAGAGACAACCATCATGGCACTGAAGATCAAAGGCCTGCGCTGGTGGATGATCGGACTGCTGACACTTGGCACGGTCATGAACTACCTTGCGCGCAGCTCGCTTGCCGTTGCCGCCCCCACGGTAATGAAGGATCTCCACATTACCACCCAGCAATACGGCTGGATTACCGGCGCATTCCTTGTGCTGTACCCGATCGGCGCCCCGTTGACGGGCTATCTGATGGACCGCATCGGCCTGCGTTTGGGCTTCTTGTTGTGCGGTGTGGCGTGGTCGATCGTGTGCATGTTGCACGGTCTGGCAGATGGCTGGGTCGGCCTGTTCGTGCTGCGCGGTTTGCTGGGATTGGCCGAAGCCTCGTTCATTCCGGCGGGCATGCGTGCCGCGGCGTTTTGGTTTCCGTCGAAAGAGCGCGCGTTCGCGGCGGGCATCTTTAACATCGGCACGTCCATCGGCGCGATTCTCGCCCCGCCGCTGATCGCTTGGTCGATCCTGCGTTACAACTGGGAAACCGCGTTCGTGATCGCAGGCGCGATGGGCTTGGTGTGGGGCGTGCTGTGGTTCGCGTTCTACCGTCACCCGACCGACCATCCGGCGCTCACGCAAGCCGAATCGGATTACATCAACGAAGGCAATGCCGTCGATGCCGCCGCAGACGCGCGCAAACCGAATCTGCGTGCGATCCTGAGTCAGCGCAATTTCTGGGGCATCGCACTGCCGCGTTTCTTTGCCGATCCGGTGTGGGGCACCATCGTGTTCTGGATGCCGCTCTATCTGAGTCAGGCGCGTGGATTCGATTTGAAGACGATTGCGGCGACGGCGTGGTTGCCGTTCGTGGCGGCCGACATCGGCTGCCTGATGGGTGGCACGATTTCCGTGTGGCTCAACAAGCATTTCAAGATCACCATCTTCAACGGCAAGCGCGTGGTGTTCACCATCGGCGCGATCATCATGACGGCGATGTGCGGCGTGGGCTTCGTCAAAGATCCGATGATGGCGATCTTCCTGTTATGCCTTGGCGGCTTTGCGCACCAGACGCTTTCCATCAGCGTGATTTCCATGTCGGCCGACCTGTTCCCGCGTAACGAAGTGGCGACGGTGACCGGGCTGGCGGGCTTGTCCGCCGGTATCGGCAACCTGCTGTTCACGCTGGTGATCGGCGCGTTCGTGACGGCTGTTGGTTATGCACCGTTCTTCGTGGCGCTGGGTCTGGGCGACTTGATTGGCGCGGTCATTTTGTGGACCGTGGTCAAGCCGCACATCACCGGCACGGCCACGCCGGCTCCGGCGCAGCGTATGGAGGTGGGGCGCACGGCAAATGCGTGAGCGGCACCGATAGTTGATGGGCACTGCGCCGCACGCCTTGACGGGGGAGCGGCGCAGTGTCGATTTCGTTGTGGCGATGCGCCGACGAGTCCGTCGACGAAGGCATTGCGATCTACCGATGAACAAGGAGTGACATGAGCCAGACTTCCGGCAAACCCTTCCGCCGTCTGTTGTTGACCGGCGCGGCGGGCAACCTCGGCAAACAATTGCGCGGCAAGCTTGCCGAGTGGGCCGACATCGTTCGCGTGAGCGACATCGTGCCGGTGAGCGCCGACGCGCCGCATGAAGAAGCCATGCAAGTCGATCTCGCGGATCGCGCGGCAGTGCATGCGCTGCTCGAAGGCGTGGACGCCCTCGTGCATCTGGGCGGTATTTCCG
Organism: Pandoraea pneumonica; assembly: GCF_049918595.1. Taxonomy (GTDB): domain Bacteria; phylum Pseudomonadota; class Gammaproteobacteria; order Burkholderiales; family Burkholderiaceae; genus Pandoraea; species Pandoraea pneumonica_A. The sequence goes on along the minus strand of NZ_JBNCRZ010000007.1, from coordinate 170,089 downwards.
TCGAAGCGCCGTTCGACGACATTCTGCAAGCCAATATTCTTGGCCTATACAACGTGTATAGCGCGGCGCAGAAGCAGGGCGTGAAGCGCATCGTGTACGCGAGCTCCAATCATGCGGTTGGCTTCCATGAAGTCACCGAAGTGCTCGACACCGACGCTCCGCATCGTCCCGATGGCATGTACGGGTTGTCGAAATGTTTCGGTGAAGACTTGTCGCGCTACTACTACGATCGCTTTGGTCTCGAGACCGTGTGCCTGCGCATTGGCTCGTCGTTCGAGCAGCCGAAGAACCCGCGCATGATGGTCACCTACCTGAGCTATCGCGATCTGGCCGAATTGGTGCGTTGCTCGTTGTTCACCAACCGCGTGGGCCATGCCATCGTCTACGGCGTGTCGGATAACCCGACGCTGTGGGTCGACAACACCAAGGCATCGTTCCTGGGCTACCGTCCGCAAGACAGTTCTGCCGAGTTCGCGGGCCTGTTCCCGGCGAAGGCACCCGACACGCAACTCGATGACTGGACGCAACGCTATCAGGGCGGCCCGTTCGTATTGATGGGGCCGATGGAGCCGAAGGCATGAGCGTGTCGATCGAACGCATCGAGCACATCGAGCGTCTTGAGCCTTCGCGCGTTGCGCCGCATGCCGTGGGCGAGAGTCCGCTGTGGCGCGATGACGAGCAGGCGCTTTACTGGGTGGACATCCCGGCAAAACAACTCCACCGGCTGACGCCGTCCGATGGCGCGCATCGACAGTGGACGTTCCCCGAGCAGGTCGCGTGCTTCACGTTCGACGCCGCGGGCACGTTGCTCGCCGGTGCCGAGACGGGGGTGTTTGCGGTACGTCTGGGCGATTCGGAAGTCGTCGACACCGCGCAGTTTCATCGCCTCGCGGCCCCGGCTTTTCCGGCGCCGGGCATGCGCTTCAACGATGGGCGGTGCGATCGGCAGGGCCGCTTTTGGGCGGGCACGATGGTGCAGGACATGTCGTTAGCGAGCGATGCCGGTGCGCTGTTCCGCTTCGATGGCGAAGGCAAATTATCGGCACCACTGGTCGATGGTCTGGTGACACAGAACGGTCTGGGTTTTTCGCCCGATGGCCGCACGATGTACTTGAGCGATTCGCATCCGACGCGACGCTTCGTGTGGGCGTTCGACTTCGATATCGACAGCGGCGCGATCAGCGGGCAGCGCTTGTTTGTCGACATGAATCGGTATCCGGGCCGACCCGATGGCGCAGCCGTCGATGCCGACGGATGCTATTGGACATGCGCCAACGACGGCAGCCGGTTGCTGCGGTTCACGCCTGCGGGTGTGCTCGACCGGGAGATCGTGTTGCCGGTGTCCAAGCCGTCGATGTGCGCGTTTGGCGGACGGGAGTACGATACGCTTTTCGTCACGTCCATCCGCCCCGGGGCGAATGCGAACGAGCACGATGGTCACGTGTTTGCCGTGCGATGCGGCGTGCAAGGATTACCGGAAACGCCGTACGCGGGCGTGTTGCAGGCGGGGCCGGTTGCGGGTGTGTAGGCGGGGGTCTGACGGTCGCGACGCCGCGCAAAAGTGGCGCGTACCGCGGTAGTGTTCCGGCGCCGCCGCTGTGGTTCGGGCGGCGGCACGGTGAGGCAACGGGATGTCGACGGCGCAGTGGTTCGCGCCTTCGGCATCCCGTTTTGCCATTCAGGGCACAGAGCGTCGCGCCCGGCACGTGTGTTGCCGGGCGGTGCGTGATGCGATCAGTGCGTGAAGTCCGGCGTTGTGAGTGCTTTGCCGCGCGTCTCGGGCAGCAGCAGCGCGCAAACCACCACCAGCAGATAGCCGCCACCGGCGACGAGGCCAATGGCTTTCACGAGCGAGCCTGTCTGGGCGAGCGTGCCCACGGCGATGGGGAAGAACGAGCCGATGCCGCGTCCGAGGTTGTAGCAAAAGCCCTGGCCAGAGCCGCGGATATGGTTCGGATACAACTCCGTGAGATACGCGCCGATGCCCGCGAAAATGCCCTGCACCACAATGCCCAGCGGGAAGCCCAGCCACAGCATGGCGCTGTCGGTAATCGGCAGCATCGTGTAGACCATGCCGAGTACGAACGAGGCGATCGCGAAGAAGATGAACGCGCCGCGACGGCCGAGTTTGTCAGAGAGAATCGCGCCGACGATATAGCCCACGAACGAGCCGACGATCAGCACGATCAGATACGCGCTCGTGTTGAACACTGACAGACCGCGCACGGTTTTCAAATACGTGGGCAGCCACGTCGTTATGGCGTAGTAACCGCCGAGCATGCCCGAGCAAAGCAGGCTGCCGAGAATCGTCGTCTTCAGGTGTTCGGGCGAAAAGATCTGCGTGAAATTCCCTTGCAGCTTGCCCTCGGCGATCTTCTTGCGCGTTTGCGTAAAGATTTCGGGATCCGACACATTACGGCGCACATACGTGATCCACACGGCGGGCAGAATGCCGATCCAGAAGCAGGCGCGCCACGCCGTGCCTTCATCGAGCACCGCGAAGAAGAACCAGTAGAGCAGTGCGGCAGCGGCCCAACCCACCGACCAGCTGCTTTGCACCGTGCCGACCGCTTTCGCGCGGTGTTGGGGCGAGCGAATCATTTCGCCCATCATCATCGTGACCACCGTCCATTCCCCACCGAAGCCGATGCCTTGCAACGTGCGCGTGATGAGCAGTTGCCAGAACGAGTTCGTGAAGCCCGAGAGGAACGTGAACAGGCAGAACGTGGCGATCGTCCATTGCAGGACGCGAACGCGCCCGTAGCGGTCCGCGAGGATGCCAGCGAGCCAGCCGCCGACGGCGGACGAGATCAGCGAACTGGTCGCGATCATGCCGGCCTCGCCTTTCGTCATGCCCCATGCCGCGATCAGTGTGGGGATGAGAAACGAATAGATCATGAAGTCGAACGCGTCGACGGCGTAGCCGCCGAAGCCCGCATATAGGGCTTTGCGTTCCTTCGTATTGAGTTCCTTGAACCAGGAAAAGAATGCCATGAAGACTCCTCGGTGAATCGTGTACTTGTCGTTATGTGTGCGTGTGCTGCGAGTGCCGCGTTTGCTACGTGTGCTGCATGTCCTGCATGTCCCGCGTGGTGCGCTCACCTATGCCGTCGCAAGGTGTTTGTCTCTGAGTCCTTAAATCGTGAGGCCGCCGTCGACGTGAATCACTTGTCCTGTGATTTGGCGTGCGTGGGGACCGAGCAGGAACGCCGCGAGTGCGGCGACGTCGTCGGGTTCGCACAGGCGGCCGGTGGGGGTGGCGTCGGCGGCGCGTTGCCAGGCGGCGGGGTCCATAGCGGAGTGTCCGCCGTCTTTGCGGGTGTAGCCGGGCGCGACGCAATTGATCGTGATGCCTGCGCGCGCGTACTCCGCTGCGGCGCTTTTCGCGAGCGCTTCGATGGCGGCTTTCGCGGCAGCGGTCGCGGGAAACCCGGCTGCATTTGGCGCGAACCGGTGCGCGACGAATGAACTGACAGCCACGATGCTGGCGCGAGATGAGCGTTGCAGGTCGGGCAAGGCGCTGCGCAGGAGCGCTGCGAAGGTGCCGGGCATGGCAGCAAGCGTGCGGGCAAGCGCGTCGTCGTCGATGTCGGCGAAGGACTGTCGTGTGGCGAAGCCTGCGTTGCTGACGATCTGATCCACCGGCCCGAAGGCGTCGTGTGCGGCATCGATCAATCGTGCGGCGGCGGACACATCAGAGAGATCGCCGAGCCATACCGCGCAGCGAGCGCCAAGCGATTCGCACGTGGTGCGAACGTCGGCGAGTCGTTGTTGGCTTTCGGTGGAGGCGCCGCGAGTGTGCAGCAGGAGTTGTGTTTCGGGTGAGGCGATGTGTCGGGCGATGGCGGCCCCGATACCTGAAGCGGCACCGGTCACGACGACAGTGCGTCTGACGGGTGAGTCAGAGGGAGAAGTTGGGGTAATCACAATGGACCCGGGTAGAGCGGAGGGTGCGTGTGATTATGCCAAAGGGGGAAAGGGGTGGAATAGCTGCGTCAATATTAATTAGGAAGTGAACAAAGTCGCGCGCAATACCGTTGTAGGGATGTTGAAAAAGGGTGCCGAGCGGCACCCTAAGCTGCCCCTAAGCGGGAGGCTAAGCCGCGCCAACGGCACGCGGTGGAGAAATCTCCTCGACGGGATGCAACGTCATGGTGTGCTGATGGAAACGGCTGAGCGTCTCGCGGTGAGCGACGCTGACCATGGTGGTGTCGGGGAGGTGGGTGTGAAGCGCGTCGTACACGGCTTCTTCCGTTTCAACGTCGAGTGCGCTAGTGGCTTCGTCGAGGAAGAGGAAGTCGGGTTTTTGCAGGAGCGCACGTGCGGCGGCGAGGCGTTGTTGTTCGCCGCCGGAGAGGCGTCGTGCCCAATGCGCGACCGTTTGCAAATCGTCGCTGTACTGCCCGAGATTGACGGCGGCGAGTGCGTCGCGGCATTGCTCGTCGGAGAAAGTCTCTGGAGGTGACGGAAACGCGAGCGCGGCTTTGAGCGTATCGATCGGCAGATAGCTTTGTTGCGAGAGAAACAGGACGCGAGCGTTGGCGGGAATATCGATGCGTCCGCTGCCGAACGGCCAGAGGCCCGCTAATGCACGCAGCATCGTGCTCTTGCCGCAGCCGGAGCGTCCGCGCACCAGCCAGCGCGAACCGCGCGCGAAGGCGAATGAGCCGACATCGGCGAGCGGCGTTCCATTGGGGAGTGCGAGTTGCAGATCGGTGGCGGTGTACGCGGGGGCGGCACCGTCATTGGCGGGGACCACCGCAATGCCGCCAGCACGCGGCGGTTCATCGATCACGCGCGTGAATTCACGCAACCGGTTGATCGTCGCTTTCCAATCGGCCAACGTCGTGAAGCTGTTCACGAACCACGAGAATCCGTCGCTCACTTGCCCGAAGGCATCGATGATCCGCATCAGCACGCCCAGCGTGAAGGCGCCTGCGAAATAGCGCGGCGCAGCGGCCATGATCGGAAACACGATCGCGATCTGACCGTAAATCGAGTTCGCGAAAATCAACCGCTTCGTGACCACCATGATCTGCCACCAGTTATCGCGCACGGCACCGAACGCCGATTTCAGGCGCGAGAGCTCCGCGCCTTCGCCGCGATACAGCGCGACTTGCTCCGAGCTTTCACGCAGTCGCACCAGCAGAAAACGGAAGTCGGCTTCCACCTGTTGCTGCCGATAGCTCAGCCCGACCAACGGACGGCCGACCTTGAAGATGAAGAACGAGCCGACCACCGCGTAGAGCGCCGCGACCCAGACCATGTAGCCCGGAATCGTCACGTTCATCGTGCCAAGCGCAAACGACACCGCGCCCGAGATCGTCCAGAGAATCGTCACAAACGAGAACAGCGAGACCAGCGTCGTGAGCAAATCGAGCGAGAGCGCTAGCGACGAACTCACCAGCGTGCGGATGTCCTCCGAAATACGCTGGTCGGGGTTGTCGGCGAGGTGATCGCGCTCGATGCGGTAATACGCCTGACGTGTGAACCACTTCGTCAGATTCGTATCGGTGACCCACTGCCGCCACTTGATTTCCAGCATTTGCCGGAAGTACGTGCGAAACGTCGCGATGATGATGAAGCTGAACGCGAGGACCGCGAACTCCATCAGCGATGACGTGAAGACCGGCCAGTTGCGCTTGTCGAGGGCGTCGTAAAAACGCGCATTCCAAGCGTTCAGTCGCACGTTGATGAACACCACCGCCAGATTCAGCGCCACCACTAACAGCAGCAAACGGCGCCCCTCCCAGCGTTTCTCCGAGATCCAATACGGGCGGATCAACTGCCATGCCGTGGGCGATTTCGGTGGCGTAGGGGCAGGCGTTGCCGTTGCGGCAGCGTCCGAGGGCGGCGAACCCTCCGGCGGGGAGGGCGGCACGGGTGGCGTCGGCGTGTGGGCCATGATCGTCTGGCGGCGTTGCCGCAGTGGTGCAACGTGTTATGGGGAGTGCCCGGTGGCGCCATGGCGGCGTTTCACCAGTGCTCAACGGTTCGTTTGACCGCCGTCGTTATCAGTGTGTTGCACGAATCCCGGCCCAGGGCACATGTCACGCCGAATTTCAGTTTACGCGCTGTTACAACGCCTGGGAAAACGTCAAAAAACGAGACGCCGCGAGCGTCCACCCGCCGGGGAAGCCTGCTTGCACGGGCGTCGGCATCTATGTTGTAATGGCTCCGGGCGAAACAGGGGTGCTCCGTATCGAACGCGGGTGTGTACCATGCGTGACGAAATGCGGGGCTGAGAGAGACCCTTTGCACCCGACCCGGGTAATACCGGCGTGGGAAGTTTCCGACTCCTCCAGTGGGGTAAGGTGCCTGGCACCGTTTCGTCCTTTTGCTTTCATGAGGAAAGGACCCCATGCACCCCGCGCATTACCTTCCACAGATTCCATCGAATTCCCCCTTGTGCCTGCACGCCGCCACGTGTGCAGCCCTGCGCGTATGAGCCCCGCAACTTCACGCCCTGATGTTGCCGTCCTCGGCGGCGGGCTGTCCGGCCGTCTCGTTGCGTGGCAACTGATTCGTGCGGGTGCCCGCGTCGCGCTCTACGAGCGTGGCGACGCCGATGGTTCGTCCGCCGCGGGCTGGGTCGCCGCCGCGATGCTCGCGCCGTTGGCCGAAGCTGCGGTCGCTGAACCGAGCATTGTCGAAATGGGGGCCGTCGGGCTCGAGCGCTGGCCCGGCCTGATCGACGGACTGCCCGAGCACGTCTTCTTCCAACGCAACGGCACGCTGGTCGTGTGGCATCAGCCCGATCGCGCCGAAGCCGTCATGTTCGACCGTCGCATGCGCGCCAACGCGCCGCCCGAACTGCTGCGTGGCGGCGTCGAGCGTATCGCTGGCCCGCAGTTGGCCGATGTCGAGCCTGCGCTCGCTGGCCGCTTTCAGGAAGGCTGGCTGCTGCCCAATGAGGGCCAGCTCGATAACCGCCAGTTGCTGCGCGCGCTGGCCGCCGGACTCGCGAAAGCCGGGGCCGAACTTCACTGGAACACCGAGATTGCCGAGGGGGCGTACCCCGACGCCGGTCTCGTCATCGACTGCCGGGGTCTCGGTGCACGCGGCGCGCTCACCCGACTGCGCGGTGTGCGCGGCGAAGTGGTGCGCATTCACGCGCCGGGTATCGGCCTGCGCCGCCCTGTGCGGTTGCTGCATCCGCGCTATCCGATCTATATCGCGCCGAAAGAGAACGATCTCTACGTGATCGGCGCGACCGAACTCGAATCGGAAGACATGTCGCCGATGACCGTGCGCTCCGCGCTCGAACTGCTCTCGGCGGCGCATTCGCTTAACCCGGCGTTTGGTGAGGCGCGCATTGTCGAGCTAAACGTCAACTGCCGACCGGCGCTGCCCGATCACCTGCCGCGCGTGCAGTGGGACGGCGACCGGCTGCTGCGTGTGAACGGTCTTTACCGCCATGGCTATTTGCTGGCCCCGGCAGTGACCGGCGAAGCCTGCGCACTGGCGCAAACCTTGTTGCAAACGAAGAGCGCGCCAACCGGCGTTGAGCATGCGCTCGATTGGGAGACGTGGCGAGCAAGCCGGCCGTGGCCGGACCTGTTCCGCCGGGCTTGAAAGGGAACACGACGTAATGGATATTCAGATCAATCAACAGACGCTGAGCGTGGCCGATGCGGCGACGCTTGCCGAAGCGCTCGCCGCTTACGGCGCCAAGCCGCCCTTCGCGGCCGCCGTGAACGGACAGTTCGTCCCCAAGACGCAATACGCCGCGCGCCAACTCGCGCAGGGCGACAAAGTCGACGTCGTGCAACCGGTCGCCGGAGGCTGAAATGAATGCACTTACCGAGTCGGCCAACCTGGCCGCAGGCAGCGCGCGCGACGCGCTCACGCTGTACGACACCCGCTTCGGCAGCCGCTTCTTGCTCGGCACCTCGCGTTATCCGTCGTTGCAGGCGCTCAACGATTCGATCGACACGGCACGTCCCGGCATGGTGACGGTCGCCCTGCGTCGGCAACTCTCGGGCTCGCAAACGTCGGAAGGTCACTTCTGGGACACGCTGCGCCGCCTCGCCGTGCCAGTGCTGCCCAACACCGCCGGTTGCCATTCGGTGCAGGAAGCTGTCACTACCGCGCAGATGGCGCGTGAAGTGTTCGAAACCGACTGGATCAAGCTCGAACTCATCGGCGACGACTACACGCTGCAACCCGACCCGTTCGGTCTTGTCACTGCGGCGGAGCAACTGATTCGCGACGGCTTCAAAGTGCTGCCGTATTGCACCGAAGACTTGGTGCTGTGCCGCCGCCTGCTCGACGTGGGTTGTCAGGCGCTCATGCCGTGGGGCGCGCCGATCGGCACCGGCAAGGGCGTGATCAATCCGTATGGTCTGCGGTTGTTGCGTGATCGCCTGCCAGACACGCCACTCATCGTCGATGCCGGTCTTGGCCTGCCGTCGCACGCGTGTCAGGTGATGGAGTGGGGTTTTGACGGCGTGCTGCTGAACACCGCCGTGGCACTGGCGGCGCAGCCGGTCGAGATGGCCGGTGCGTTTGCGACCGCGATCAAGGCCGGACGTGCTGCGTGGCTCGCCGGGCCGATGGCCGAGCGTGAAAGCGCCGAAGCCAGCACGCCGGTGGTCGGCGTGCCGTTCTGGCACGACAAGGACTATTCATGACGATGCCCGCCCGCGCTGCGGCGCCCACGTCCGCGCGCACACACGACTTATTTCCGCTGACTCACGTGCAGTGTCTGCCCGCTGACGCGCCACTCGCGCTCGCGTGGCAACAGGCGGCTGCGGCCATCCGTGCGCGGCTTGCCCCGTGGCCGGACGCGCGCACCACGGCGCAATGGCGTCTGCATGCGCAAGTGCCACCGGGCGGGTTCGCGAAAGGCGATGTGTTCTGGTGGCCGCTGACGCCGCAAGGGGCATTGGATACCGGCACGTCAGTGCAGATCGACGTGTGGCGTGCAGCGGGTGCCGTGGTGCTGTGCACGCGCGCACTGCCGCGCGGCGGCGTGGAAGACACGTTATATGCCGACGGCGAAATCTATCGCGTGGCGGGCGTGGACGATCCCGCGTTCTTCTCGGCGTTTGCGGCGTTTCTCGACTGCGGTTTCGCACCGCACGATGCGCTCGTCCTAGGTCGTGCTTGGCGTACCGATGGCAGCCACGCGCGTGCGGAAGACGCCGACGCGTTGGGCGATTGGCCGACCGTGCTGGCGACGTTCCCGACCGTGGTTGGGCAAGCGCCGAGTCCCGGCGCGTTTCCCGAGTGCCCGACAAGGCTCGGGTTGTATCCCGTGCTGCCCAATGCCGATTGGTGTGAGCGCATGGCCGACTTGCAGGTCGGCACCGTGCAGCTGCGCGTTAAAGATCCGGCGCATCCTGCACTCAAATCGGAGATTGCGCGTACGGTTGCAGCAGGCAAGCGCGTGACGCATGACAGCGCATGGTTCATCAACGACCATTGGCGCGAAGCGATGCAGGCGGACGCTTACGGCGTGCATCTGGGGCAGGAAGACATGGCGGCGCTCTCGGCCGACGAAGTGCAAACGCTGCACGCGAGCGGCATGCGCTTAGGCGTCAGCACGCACGGCTATTACGAGATTCTGGCGGCACACCACTTCCGTCCGAGCTATCTGGCCGTGGGGGCGGTGTTCCCGACGACGACTAAGGTGATTGCGACGGCGCCGCAGGGGTTGGCCAAGCTGGCGCGTTATGTGAAGTTGATTGCGCCGCATTACCCGCTCGTCGCCATCGGCGGCATCGATGCGCAGAACTTGCCGCAGGTGCTCGAGACCGGCGTGGGATGCACGGCTGTCGTACGTGCCGTGACTGAGGCTGCCGATGTGGCTGCTGCCGTGAAGGGGATGCAGCAGGAGTTTGCGAAGCGAGGGTGACGTTACAAAGTGCGCGTCATGAACACCGCGCCGTCGCCGTACCCGGCTAGCTTCGACGCGATGAGCGGCGAGACATCCGTCGCCGCTGCGTACCCGAAACGCGCCCAAAAACCTTGGGATTGCTGCACCGCAACGAGCGCGGACGCATCGAGCCCCAACGACTGGGCCGAGGCCAATGCGGCGGCATACAGCCGGGCGGCGACGCCCGCGCCTCGCGTACGGGGCGCCAACGCCATGTCGTGGACGTACCAACAGTCGGGGGCGTCGGGCAGGGCGTCGAGCACGGTATCGAGCGGCGGCGGGGCGGCCAGTCGCCACGGGTGCGTGAACAGATAACCGGCAACGATGGCCGCCTCATCCACCGCCACCCAGCACGTGGCCGGTGACAGTGCCAGCCGGGAGCCGAGCGTGGCTTCCGATTCCAACATCACATCGCCGTAGGCTTGCGCTTGCACCGCCAACACTTGGGGAAGGTCGGCAGCAAGCATCGGACGTGTCTGGAATTGCGCGGCCAACGCCGGTGGGCGGACCTCGTCGGCTGGCGGGACAGACTTCATAACAATCAATGGTTTATTGCCCAAAGCGGCATATTGTAGCAACTGCGCAACACCCGCGCGGGGCAGGTGACTCGTAAGTCCTTGGCACGGTTACGTTTTTCCTCGTTACAGCCATTGGAACGAGATTCTGCGGGGCGAGCCAGCCGCCTGTAAAATCCCGCGGGCAACTGCCAGGACTGCCTGTCACTGCCTCCCCTTGGACGGCATCGATCAGCATTCCCCCCTATAATTGGCGTTTTGCGCCGCACTATAAGACCCGAAACGTGCCTATCCCGAATACGGAAAATCTGCTCGAATTGCGCGACGTTAGCTTCGGTTATGGCGAACGTCTCGTCCTTTCCGGGCTGAATATGCGGTTTCCGCGCGGCAAGGTCATTGCGGTCATGGGCGGTTCCGGCTGCGGCAAGACCACCGTGCTGCGCCTGATCGGCGGGCTGGTGCACGCCAGTCAGGGCACCGTCGATTTCGATGGCACCGATGTCGCGTCGCTCGATCACGACGGCTGGTACAAGTTGCGCCGCCGCATGGGCATGCTGTTTCAGTTCGGCGCGCTCTTCACCGACATGACGGTGTTCGACAATGTGGCGTTTCCGCTGCGCGAACATACGCGTCTCGACGAAGAGATGATTCGCGACCTGGTGCTCATGAAGCTCAACGCGGTTGGCCTGCGTGGCGCGCGTGACATGAAGCCGGCCGAAATTTCGGGTGGTATGGCCCGACGTGTGGCCTTGGCGCGCACGATCGCGCTCGATCCGGACCTCGTCATGTACGACGAGCCGTTCACCGGTCTCGACCCGATCTCGATGGGGATTACGGCGAACCTGATTCGCAAGCTCAACGATGCGTTGGGCGCCACGTCGATCATCGTGTCGCACGATGTCGCAGAGACTTTTGCTATCGCCGATTACATCTATTTCATTACCGAAGGCCGTATCGGGGCCGAGGGCACGCCCGACGAGTTGCGGGCATCGCAGGACCCGACCGTGCGTCAGTTCATCGACGCCCAACCGGACGGCCCGGTGAAGTTTCAGTACCCCGCGTTGCCGCTGGCGGAAGACTTCGGTATCGGAGGACGCGCATGATTACGGCGATCGGCAGTTTTGTCCGGAGCCACGTCGAGCGTCTGGGTTATGGCGCGCGGTTGTTCCTGCGCATGCTGCGCTCGAGCGCTGCGTTACTGCGCCGCCCGCGTCTGGTCACCGATCAGATCCACTTTGTCGGCAACTACTCGTTCGTGATCATTGCGGTCTCGGGCTTGTTCGTCGGCTTCGTACTGGGGCTGCAAGGCTATTACACGCTCAACAAGTACGGCTCGGAGCAGGCGCTCGGGTTGCTCGTGGCGCTCTCGCTCGTGCGCGAACTCGGCCCGGTGGTCACCGCGCTCTTGTTTGCCGGACGCGCGGGCACTTCGCTCACGGCTGAGATTGGTTTGATGAAAGCCGGTGAACAGTTGACCGCGATGGAGATGATGGCGATCGATCCGATCGCGCGCGTCGTCGCCCCGCGCTTCTGGGCGGGGGTGATCGCGATGCCGATCCTCGCGGCGATTTTCTCTGCGGTCGGCATCTTCGGCGGTTATCTGGTCGGCGTGCAAATGATCGGCGTCGACAGCGGTGCGTTCTGGTCGCAAATGCAGGGCGGCGTCGACGTCTGGGCGGATGTCGCCAACGGCGTGATCAAGAGCGTCGTGTTTGGTATCGCCGTGACTTTTATCGCGTTGTATCAGGGGTTTGAAGCCCAGCCGACGCCGGAGGGTGTCTCGCGCGCGACGACACGCACGGTGGTGCAGGCGTCGCTTGCCGTGCTGGCGCTCGACTTCCTGCTCACGGCGTTGATGTTCAGCTAAACCGCCGGGCGGCATCGCCTAAGACATACACAGACTGATTGCGCACACTGACACAATGAAAAAAAACCCCCTCGACTTTTGGGTCGGCCTGTTCGTGGTTCTCGGCTTCGCGGCGCTGCTGTTTCTCGCGCTCAAGGCGGGCAATATGAGTTCGCTGTCGTTCTCGAGCACCTACCCGGTGACCGTGCGCTTCGACAATATCGGCGGACTCAAGCCGCGCGCGGCGGTCAAGAGTGCGGGCGTGGTGGTTGGCCGCGTGGCGTCGATTCAGTTCGACGACAAACGCTATTTGGCCAGCGTCACGCTCAATATCGACTCGCAGTACAAGTTTCCGAAAGACTCATCGGCGAAGATTCTCACCTCGGGCCTGCTCGGCGAGCAGTACATCGGGCTCGAACCCGGGGGTGACGATCAAATGTTGAAAGCCGGTGATACGATCACGCTCACGCAGTCTGCAATTGTGTTGGAAAACCTGATCGGCCAGTTCCTGTATAACAAGGCGGCGGATGCCGGCGGGGCTCAACCGGGGAGCGCATCTGCGGCTCCGGCAGCACCGGCGGCGCCAGCTGCACCGGCTGCCGCGCCGGGGCAAGGGGCAACGGCTAACCAAGGAAAATAAAAGAAATGACCCGCTTCCGTACTTCGGCAGTGCTGGCCGTCGGCGCCCTGACGCTGGCTGGTTGTGCCACTGTCACGAACCCCACGCCGACCGACCCCATCGAAGGGTTCAACCGTTCGATGTACACGTTCAACGACAAGCTCGATAAGGCTGTCATGACCCCGGTGGCCAAGGGCTACCGCTTCGTGGTGCCCCAGCCCGGGCGCGACATGGTCACGAACTTCTTCTCGAACGTCGGCGACGTCTACAACTTCGCCAACAACCTGTTGCAGTTGCAAGTGACCGCTGCCGTACAGGATTTGATGCGCCTGACGATCAACACCTTCTTCGGTGTGGGCGGTCTGTTCGACTTCGCAACGCCTGCTGGCTTGCCCAAGCACAGCCAGGACTTCGGTGTGACGCTGGGCAAGTGGGGCGTGCCCGACGGCCCGTATCTGGTGCTGCCGCTGCTCGGCCCGAGCACGGTGCGCGACACGGCCGGGATGGCAGCGAATTTGTACCTCGACCCGACGTCGTATATCAAGCCGGATTGGGTGAGCTACTCGCTGTACGGCGTGCGTCTGGTCAACACGCGCGCGAACCTGCTCGACGCGTCGAACCTGCTCGAAGCGGCGGCGCTCGATCCGTATTCGTTCACGCGTGACGCTTATCTGGCGCGCCGCAAGTATTTGATCAACGGTGGCGCATCGGGCAATACCGCGTTGCCGAACTACGAGGAAGAAGACGGTGCCGCTGGTGCTGCGGCAGGTGCAGGTGCTGCGGCAGGTGCAGGCGGTCAACCGATGCCAGCGGCGGCACCGGCCTCCGGTGCTTCGGCTGAACCGCAATCGCCGCAAGGCTCGCCGCTGCCGGGCACGATGGTGCCGGGTGGTCTGCCGTTCCGTCGCTGATGATCTGAACGCCGCACGCTCACGTGTGCGGCGTCGTATATCCAAAACGCGCAGCATCCCGCCATGTGGGATGCCCTCGGCAGGCCCGCCAGGCAACAGTTTGTTACAACGCGCCGTCGAGATTCCGCGAACTCCAGACGTAACGCGGGTATCCAAACCCGCAACACTCGTCACTCGAAAGAGGAAGTCCACAATGAAGAAGTTCTGGCTCATTCCCGTCATGGCATTCATGACGCTTACCGCTGCTGGCTCGGCGATGGCACAGGCTCAGGCGCCGGACGTACTGGTCAAGCAGACCGTGACCGAAGTCATGGCCGCGGCCAAGGCCGATCCGAATATTCAGCGCGGCGATCTGAACAGCATCACCAAGCTGATCGAAACGAAGATCATGCCGCATGCCGACTTCGGCAAGACCACGCAACTGGCTACCGGCCGAGCATGGGCAACGGCCACGCCGCAACAGCGCGAGCAGCTCACGACCGAGTTCCGCAAACTGCTGTTGTACACGTACGCTGGCGCGATCGCATCGATCCGCGATCAACAAGTTCAGTACAAGCCGTTCCGTATGCAGCCGGGTGACACCGACACGGTGGTCTCCACCAGCGTGCTCAATAACGGCCAGCCGTTCGAACTGGACTACCGTCTGTATAAGACGGACAGCGGTGAATGGAAGCTGTACGACATGAGCGTGTTCAACGCCTGGCTGATCCAAACGTATCGCAGCCAGTTTGCTGAGCAGATCAACAAGAACGGTATCGACGGCCTGATCCAGTTCTTGAAGACGCGCAACCAGCAACTCTCGGGCGGTAAGTAAGCGCATGCTCGCTTTGAAAACCGACCTCACTCACGACACTGCCGGCGAAGTGCTTGCGCAGGCCATCGATCGCATCGACGCGGGTGAAACCCATGTCGACTGCGCGGGGCTCACGCACTTCGATTCGTCGGCGCTCGCCGTGCTGCTGGCCTTGCGCCGTCATGCGGGCCGACGTGGGGCGACGTTGGCGTTCACTAACTTGCCGACCGGCTTGGCCAGCCTCGCGCTGGTGTATGGCGTCGACCATCTGCTCTCGAGCTGATTGGCCGGTGCACCGTTTGCGGGGTTGATGCCCCAACGAAAAAGCGCCGTTGAGAGACGGCGCTTTTTTTTGCCCTGCGCCTGTCGAATCCAGCAGGTAAGCGCTTGGCAGGCGGCTTGTGGGGCGGCCAACCGGGCAAAAGCACGGGGGGCTGCCGCTTCCTTTATAATCAGGGGTTTTCTGCCGTCTATCGGGCGGTAACCCTCCGTCAGGGCATCGACGCCGTCATTGCCGCCATCCTCCCCGGTTTGTGCGCGCGGCGCGCGGTGCCCGGAGCTACAAAAAATGGCGCGTCCGCCAAGACGGGCGCGTGCAGCCCATGGCCGCCATCGAAATCCGTAACGTCAAAAAACGCTATCAGGCGTTGCAGGCGCTCAAAGGCGTCAGCTTCTCGATCGAAGAAGGTGAATTCTTCGGTCTGCTCGGGCCCAACGGCGCCGGCAAGACGACGCTCATCAGCATTCTCGCGGGCCTGGCCCGTGCCGACACCGGCAACATCAGCGTGCTCGGCCACGATGTCGTGCGCGACTACCGCAACGCCCGCCGCAAGCTCGGCGTGGTGCCGCAGGAGCTCGTCTTCGATCCGTTCTTCTCGGTGCGCGAGACGCTGCGCATTCAGTCCGGCTATTTCGGGCTGACGCGCAACGACGACTGGATCGACGAAGTGATGGCCAACCTCGATCTGACCGACAAGGCCGACGCCAACATGCGCCAGCTCTCGGGCGGTATGAAGCGTCGTGTGCTCGTGGCACAGGCGCTCGTGCATCGCCCGCCGGTGATCGTGCTCGACGAGCCGACCGCTGGGGTCGACGTCGAACTGCGTCAGACGCTGTGGAAGTTCATCTCGCGTCTGAACCGAGAAGGTCACACCATCGTCCTCACCACGCACTATCTGGAAGAAGCCGAAGCGCTGTGCGATCGCATCGCCATGCTCAAGCGCGGCGAAGTCGTGGCGCTCGAGCGCACGGCGTCGTTGTTGCAGCGCTTTGCAGGCACGCGTCTGGTGCTGCGCTTCCGTCAGGGCACGCTGCCCGAATCGCTGCGTCCGCTGCTGGTCGACGGACAAGACACGGGCGGGCGTCAGTTCGCCTTGCGTTTGGCCGGTTGCGACGAGGTGGAGTCGATTCTCGCGACCTGCCGCGCGGCGGGTGGCATCGTCGAAGACATTGAAATTCAGAAGGCCGATCTCGAGGACGTATTCGTGCAGATCATGTCGGGCGCGCGTGCGCAGGAGGTGGCAGCATGATCGGCTTTCGCACGCTGTTCTATAAAGAAGTGCTGCGCTTCTGGAAGGTGAGTTTCCAGACCGTGGCGGCGCCGGTGCTGACCGCGCTGCTGTATCTGATGATCTTCGGGCACGTGCTCGAAGACCGTGTGAAGGTCTACGACCAGATCACATACACGTCCTTCCTCGTGCCGGGGCTGGTGATGATGAGCGTGTTGCAGAACGCGTTCGCGAACAGTTCGTCGTCGCTCATTCAGTCGAAGATCACCGGCAATCTGGTGTTCGTGCTGCTGCCGCCGCTCTCGCATTGGGAGATGTACGGCGCGTATGTGCTCGCCGCTGTGGTGCGCGGGCTGTGTGTGGGGTTCGGTGTGTTCCTGGTGACGGTGACGTTCACGCACCTGACGTTTGCCGCCCCGCTGTGGATTCTCGGCTTCGCGTTTTTGGGCGCCGCGATTCTCGGCACGCTCGGCTTGATCGCGGGTATCTGGGCGGAGAAATTCGACCAGCTCGCCGCGTTCCAAAACTTCCTGATCATGCCGGCAACATTCCTCGCGGGCGTGTTCTATTCGATTCATTCGTTGCCGCCGCTGTGGCAAGCCGTCTCGCACTTCAACCCGTTCTTCTACATGATCGACGGGTTCCGCTACGGCTTCTTCGGCGTCTCCGACGTCTCGCCGGTCACGAGCCTCGCGGTCGTCGGCGCGACGTTCCTCATACTCGCAACCGTGGCGCTGAACTTGCTGCGCCGCGGCTACAAACTGCGTCACTGAACTCTCTTAGGATCGGCAAATGCTGCCCACCCCAGAACAAATCAAGCAGTACATCGAAGCCGGTTTGGCTTGCGAGCACGTCGCCGTCGAAGGTGACGGTCAGCACTTCTTTGCGACCATTGTGAGCGCGCAGTTCGAAGGCAAGCGTCTCATCGCGCGCCATCAACTGGTGTACGCCGCGTTGGGCGATCGCATGAAGGCAGAAATTCATGCGTTGTCGATGAAGACCCTGACGCCCGCGGAGTATCAGGCGCAATGAGGATTACGCAAGAGAGCGCCGGCGCAGCCGGTAACGGCGAGTCCGCCGCCGGCGAGCGTGTGGCCGCAGACCACCTCGAAATCGAGGGCGGCGAGCGGCTGGCGGGAGAAATTACGGTATCGGGTGCGAAGAACGCTGCACTGCCGATTCTGTGTGCAAGTCTGCTGACGGCCGAGCCGTTGGTGCTTGGCAACGTCCCCGATCTGCACGACGTGCGCACCATGCTCACGTTGCTCGCGCGCATGGGCGTGAAGGTCGAACGCCACGGCGAATCGGTGACGCTCGACGCGTCGCAGATCACCGAGGCGGCTGCCCCGTACGAGTTGGTGAAGACCATGCGGGCGTCGATTCTCGTGCTGGGCCCGTTGCTCGCGCGTTGTGGCGAGGCTCGTGTGTCGCTGCCCGGCGGATGCGCCATTGGCGCGCGCCCGGTCGATCAGCACATCAAGGGCCTGCAAAAGATGGGCGCCGAGATCACGCTCACGCACGGCGATATCGTGGCGAAAGCCGCCCGCCTGCGCGGCGAGACGCTCGTGACCGACATGATCACCGTGACCGGCACCGAGAATTTGCTGATGGCGGCCACGCTGGCCGACGGCGTCACCGTGCTGGCCAATGCCGCACGCGAGCCGGAAGTGACCGATCTGGCGAATCTGCTCGTGAAGATGGGCGCGAAGATCGAAGGCATCGGCACCGAGCGTCTGGTGGTGACCGGGGTGGCGCGCTTGCATGGTGCAACGCACGACGTGGTGCCCGATCGTATCGAAGCTGGCACGTTCCTGTGTGCGGCGGTGGCCACGCGCGGCGATATCACGCTGCGTCGTGTGGTGCCGGGCACGCTCGATGCCGTGATCGCGAAATTGCGCGAGACCGGTGCCAACGTGAGTGCCGGTGCGGATTGGCTGCGTGTGTCGATGGATCGGCGCGCGCAGGCCGTGAGTTTTCAGACGTCGGAATATCCGGCGTTCCCGACCGACATGCAGGCGCAGTTCATGGCGCTGAACTGCATTGCCGAGGGCGCTTCGCAGGTCGTCGAGACGATCTTCGAGAACCGCTTCATGCATGTGCAGGAATTGCTGCGTCTGGGCGCGAATATCGGCATCGAAGGCAACACGGCGCGTATTTCCGGCGTGGAACGCCTGTCGGGTGCGCATGTGATGGCGACCGATCTGCGCGCTTCCGCCAGCCTGATCGTGGCTGGCCTGACCGCCGATGGCCGCACGCTCGTCGACCGTATTCATCACCTCGATCGCGGCTATCATCGTATCGAGGCTAAGTTGTGCGCCGTGGGCGCGCGAATCCGGCGTGTCGAAGCACGCCAGGGAGAGATTGCATGAGTTCCGCCAAGTCCGCCCAGCCGCTCAGCCAACCGCTGACGCTGGCCCTCTCGAAAGGGCGTATCTTTACGGAAACGCTGCCGTTGCTCGCCGCCGCGGGTATCGAAGTCACGGAAGACCCCGAGACCTCGCGCAAGCTGATTCTGCCGACCACGGACCCGAACCTGCGCGTGATCATCGTGCGCGCGACCGACGTGCCGACCTACGTGCAATATGGCGCCGCCGACTTCGGCGTGGCCGGCAAGGACGTGCTCATCGAGCATGGCGGCGGTGGCCTGTATCAGCCGATCGATTTGAACATTGCCCGCTGCCGCATGTCTGTGGCTGTACCGAAGGGCTTCGATTACGCAAACGCTGTGCGCCAGGGCGCCCGCCTGCGGGTGGCCACCAAGTACGTGCAGACCGCGCGCGAGCACTTCGCAGCCAAGGGCGTGCACGTCGACCTGATCAAGTTGTACGGTTCGATGGAACTAGGCCCGCTGGTGGGCCTCGCCGACGCGATTGTCGACCTGGTGAGCACCGGCGGCACGCTGCGGGCCAATAACCTGGTGGAAGTGGAGGAGATCATGGATATCTCGTCCCGCCTCGTGATCAACCAGGCTGCACTCAAGCTCAAGCGCGAGTCGTTGCAGCCCATTCTGGATGCCTTCGAGCAGGCCTCCCGCCAAACAGCATGAAACTCGATATTCGCAAACTCGATTCCTCTGCCGACGGCTTCGCGAAACAACTTCGCGACGTGCTGGCGTTCGAGGCGAGCGAAGACGCCGCCATCGACCGCGCGGCTGCCGAGATTCTCGCCGACGTGAAGACGCGTGGCGATGCAGCCGTCATTGAATACACCAACAAGTTCGACCGCCTCAGCGCGCCCGATATGGCCGCGCTGGAGTTGCCTGCGTCGGCGCTGGAAGCCGCGCTGGAAAGCCTGGAACCCAAGCGCCGTGCTGCGCTGGAAGCGGCCGCGGCGCGTGTGCGCGCCTATCACGAGAAGCAACGCATCGAATGCGGCAGCCATAGCTGGCAGTACACCGAGTCGGACGGCACGGTGCTCGGCCAGAAGGTGACGCCGCTCGATCGCGTGGGCATTTACGTGCCGGGCGGCAAGGCCGCGTATCCGTCGTCGGTGCTGATGAACGCGATTCCCGCACGTGTCGCTGGCGTGAAGGAAATCATCATGGTGGTGCCCACGCCCGATGGCGTGCAGAACCCGCTGGTGCTGGCTGCGGCGCACATCGCCGGGGTCGACCGCGTGTTCACCATCGGTGGCGCGCAGGCCGTGGGCGCGCTGGCGTATGGCACGCAGACCGTGCCTGCCGTCGACAAGATCGTCGGCCCGGGCAACGCCTTCGTGGCCGCTGCCAAGCGCCGCGTGTTCGGTACCGTCGGCATCGACATGATCGCCGGTCCGTCGGAAATCCTCGTGATCTGCGACGGCACGACCGACCCGGACTGGGTGGCGATGGACCTGTTCTCGCAAGCCGAGCACGACGAGCTCGCGCAGTCGATTCTGCTGTGCCCGGACGCGGCCTACATCGCGCGCGTGCAACAGTCGATGGAGCGTCAGATCGAAGAGATGCCGCGTCGCGAAGTGATTGCTGCATCGCTGCAAGGCCGTGGCGCGCTGGTGAAAGTGCGCGACCTGAACGAAGCGTGCGAAATCGCCAACGTGATCGCGCCCGAGCATCTTGAGATCTCGACGGAAAACGCGCAACAGTGGGGCGACAAGATTCGCCACGCCGGTGCAATTTTCCTCGGCAAATTCACGAGCGAAAGTCTGGGCGATTACTGCGCCGGGCCGAACCACGTGCTGCCGACCTCGCGCACGGCACGTTTCTCGTCGCCGCTGGGCGTGTACGACTTCCTCAAGCGCTCCAGCCTGATCGAAGTGAGCGAAGGCGGTGCCCGCATGCTTGGCGAAATCGCTGCTGAGCTGGCCTACGGCGAGGGCTTGCAGGCCCACGCGCGCAGCGCCGAGTTCCGTCTGCACCACGAGTCCTGACATGCGCGACGACGCCCTGTGGCCCGCCGCGCAAACTGCTTCGGCGCCGGCTACGTCCCGGCGTCGGACTCGCGCAACGCAAGCCCAATCCCTAGTTTCATCGCTGCTACCTGCCCGCCTCGCGCGGGCTGGGTGGCGTGCGGCTGTTCGCGCCACGGCACTCTTCGTGCTCGGCGCTGCTGCCAGTTCCGCGGCGTATGCCGCCGGTAACTATTGCCAGCACGCGACGTTCGAAGGCACGTCCGTCGAGCGCATGACCGTGTGTGTGCGTCGTCAGGCGTTCGATAACGACGTCTATGTGCTGCGTCTGGACGGCAAGACCGCTTTGCGCGGCACCGACGACGAAGTGGCACACGGCGTGTTCGGTCGCGTGGGCAACCGACTGGTGGCCATGCGCTGCGAAGCCGAGGAGTCGCCCGCGCGAGTGAGCCCGGCGGTGGCGCAAGCGCTGTCGTGGCAAACCGGCGTGCGCGTGCAACGCATCACCGACGCGCTCGGCAGTGTCGAGACTGGCCGCCGCTGCACCGTGAAGATTGACGGGACCGACGCCGGGCTGCTCACCTTCGCGTTCAACTGATGGGGCGCAGGCGCACGACGCATCCGATTTAACTGATTTAGCCGATTTCACCGACGTAGCTGACGAAACCCGCAAGCGATTCGCGCTTTGC
This sequence comes from Pandoraea pneumonica, assembly GCF_049918595.1. Classification (GTDB taxonomy): domain Bacteria; phylum Pseudomonadota; class Gammaproteobacteria; order Burkholderiales; family Burkholderiaceae; genus Pandoraea; species Pandoraea pneumonica_A. The sequence continues at coordinate 148,984 of NZ_JBNCRZ010000007.1, read as the reverse complement.
CCACACAGGTAGTCCGACCCACATGTCTGTCGATCAAGTGATTCGCCCCGACGTGCTCGCCATGAGCACGTATCCCGTGCCCGATGCGAGCGGCCTGCTCAAGCTCGACGCGATGGAGAACCCCTACGGCCTGCCCGAAGCCCTGCGCACCGCGCTGGGCCATCGTCTGGCCGACGTGGCGCTCAATCGCTATCCGGCACCGCGTCCGGCTGCGCTGCTCGAGAAGCTCGCCCATGCGATGCACGTACCGGCTGGGGCGAAGCTGCTGCTGGGTAACGGATCGGACGAAATCATCACCATGATCGCGACGGCCACGGTGCGCCCGGGCGCGGCGATCATCGCGCCGATGCCGGGCTTCGTGATGTACGAGATGACGGCACGTTTTGCGGGCATCCCGTTCGTGGGCGTGCCGCTGAAGGCCGACTTCTCGCTCGACATGCCCGCCATGCTGAACGCCATTGCGGCGCATCCGGGCGCGGTGGTGTATCTGGCATATCCGAACAACCCGACCGGCAACCTCTTCGCTGACGACGAGATCGAGACGCTGGTGCGTGCGGCCAGCAATGGCCTCGTGGTCATCGACGAGGCCTACCAGCCGTTCGCGGGCAAGACGTGGATGCCGCGTCTGGCGGACTTCCCGAATATGGTGGTCATGCGCACAGTCTCGAAGCTGGGGCTGGCCGGGATTCGGCTGGGCTATCTGGCGGGCAGTGCCGAGTGGCTCGATCAGTTCGATAAGGTGCGCCCGCCGTACAACGTGAATGTGCTCACACAGGCGTGTGCCGAATTCATGCTCGATCACCTCGACGTGCTCGACGCGCAAGCGGCCGACCTGCGCGCCGAGCGCACCCGTCTGGCGGCCGCCGTGGCGGCGCTGCCGGGCGTCACCGTATTCCCCAGCGACGCGAATTTTCTGCTCGTGCGGGTGCCGGATGCCGACAAAACCTTCGCGGGCCTGCTCGCCCGTAAGGTATTGATCAAAAACGTGGGTAAAATGCACGTATTGCTGGCCAATTGCCTGCGTTTGACGGTCGGCACCCCCACGGAGAATGCGACGATGGTCGAAGCCCTGGCCGCATCACTCTAACAAGCTACACGACGAGAACTCACCATCATGCGCATTGCGGAAGTCGTTCGCGATACCAGCGAAACGCAAATACGCGTCAAGATCGATCTGGACGGCACCGGCCGGAAGACGCTCGACACCGGCGTACCGTTTCTGGACCACATGCTCGACCAGATCGCGCGCCATGGCCTCATCGACATGGAAGTCGAAGCCAAAGGCGACACCTTCATCGACGACCACCACACGGTGGAAGACGTCGGCATCACGCTGGGCATGGCCGTGGCCAAGGCCGTCGGCGACAAGAAGGGCCTCGTGCGTTACGGCCATAGCTATGTGCCGCTCGACGAAGCGCTTTCGCGCGTGGTGATCGACTTCTCGGGCCGTCCCGGTCTCGAATTCCATGTGCCCTTCACGCGTGCGCGCGTGGGCAACTTCGACGTCGACCTGACCATCGAATTCTTCCGTGGCTTCGTCAATCATGCTGGCGTGACGCTGCATATCGACAATCTGCGCGGTATCAACGCCCATCACCAGTGCGAAACGGTGTTCAAGGCGTTTGGCCGTGCGCTGCGCATGGCGGTCGAGATCGACCCGCGCGCCGCAGGTGTCGTGCCGTCCACGAAGGGCAGCCTGTAAGCGAATAAGCCGAATAAGCGGAACAAGCGAGTTAGCCCGCCGGTCGTGGTGACCGGCGTCCCAGCGACGATTTTCTGACCGGCCGGAATGCCGGCGCCGCGTGCCCCCAGATGACGCTCGACGCCTTCAAATTCTTCATTTCGCTGCTGGCACTGATCAACCCGTTGGGGGCGATCCCGCTGTTCATCAGCCTGACGTCCTCGCAGACGCGCGAAGAGAAACGCCATACGATCAATGTGGCGGCCATCGCCGTGGCGCTCGTGGTGGCGGGCTCGGGATTGTTCGGCGAGCACATCATCCGCTTCTTCGGCATTTCGATTGCGTCGTTGGAAGTGGGGGGCGGGGTGATCATGCTGCTCATGGCAGTGAACATGATCAACGCGCAGACCGGCAACACGCGCGCGACGGCTGAAGAGCGGCACGAAGCGGAAGAGCGGCCGAACATTGCCGTGGTGCCGCTGGCCATTCCGCTGCTCACCGGGCCGGGCACGATTAGTACCGTGATCATTTACTCGGGCCGTGCCGCCGGATGGGCGCAGATTCTGGCGCTCATGGCGATTGGCGCGGGGGTCGGGGCGGTGTGCTGGGTGGCGCTGCGCAGTGCCGGGCGGATCGAGGGCTGGCTGGGCCGCACGGGTATCAACATCGGCACGCGTCTGATGGGGTTGATCCTCTCGGCGCTGGCCGTGGAATTCATTATCGATGGTTTGAAAATACTGCTGCCGGGTTTGAGATGAATAAGATTGCGATTGTCGACTACGGAATGGGCAACCTGCGCTCGGTCTATCAGGCGTTGCGTGCTGCCGCGCCGGAAGCCGACGTGAGCATCAGTAGCGACGCCGCCGAGATTCGCGCTGCCGACCGCGTGGTGCTGCCGGGCCAGGGTGCCATGCGCGACTGCATGGGTTGCCTGAACGAGTCGGGCCTGCGTGAAGCGGTAGTCGAAGCGTCGGCCACCAAGCCGATGTTCGGCGTGTGCGTGGGCGAGCAGATGCTGTTCGACATTTCCGACGAAGGTAATACGCCAGCGTTGGGCTTGCTGCCGGGCCGCGTGATGCGCTTCGATCTGGAAGGTCAGTTGCAAGACGACGGTTCGCGCTTCAAAGTGCCGCAGATGGGCTGGAACCGCGTTCGCCAGTCGCAGGCTCACCCGATCTGGGCTGGCGTGCCCGACGACAGCTATTTTTATTTCGTGCACAGTTATTACGTCTTGCCGGCCAAGGCCGAGCTGACGGTGGGCGAGACGGTGTACGGCGTGCCCTTTACCAGTGCCGTGGCGCGGGATAACATCTTCGCCACCCAGTTCCACCCGGAAAAGAGCGCTCAGGCAGGACTTGCGCTTTACCGCAATTTTGCACAGTGGAAACCTTAATTCGCCTGAATGGGACCCGTGCGGCGCCTTGGCGCCCGGGCCTGTCGGCGCAGCCAGCTTATACTGTGTCATGTTGAATATTCCGATCCCGAAGTGCCGGCGCCTTGCAGGTCAGGGATCGGTTTTGTGTTGTCCGCGTTTTTCGCGAATTCCTTTTACTTCCCACTAGCGACGTTTCACGATTGCCTATGCTGCTCATCCCGGCCATCGACCTTAAAGACGGTCAATGTGTGCGCCTTAAACAAGGCGACATGGATCAAGCCACTGTTTTCTCGGAGGACCCCGCTGCTATGGCCCGACATTGGGTCGAGCAAGGTGCACGCCGCCTCCATTTGGTGGACTTGAACGGCGCATTTGTCGGCAAGCCGCGTAACGAGGCTGCCATCCGCTCCATCATTGCCGAAGTGGGCGCAGACATCCCCGTGCAGCTGGGCGGCGGTATTCGCGACCTCAACACCATCGAGCGCTATCTCGACGACGGCCTGTCGTACGTGATCATCGGCACGGCGGCGGTGAAGGACCCCGGCTTCCTGAAGGACGCGTGCAGCGCGTTCGGCGGGCACATCATCGTGGGTCTCGATGCCAAGGACGGCAAAGTGGCCACCGATGGCTGGAGCAAGCTGAGCGGCCACGAAGTCGTAGACCTCGCGCGCAAGTTCGAAGACTACGGCATCGAGTCGATCATCTACACGGATATCGGCCGTGACGGCATGCTGCAAGGCATCAACATCGAAGCGACCGTGCGCCTGGCGCAGGCCGTGACGGTGCCGGTGATCGCCAGCGGCGGTTTGTCGAACCTGGGCGATATCGACGCACTGTGCAACGTGCAGAACGAAGGCGTCGAAGGCGTCATCTGCGGCCGTGCGATCTACTCGGGCGACCTGAATTTCTCGGCGGCGCAAACGCGTGCCGACGAGCTTTCCGAAGGAGCGGCATAAGCGAGACTACGGCTGCGGCCGTCTCGCGTGCCTACATCATGGCTCTCGCTAAACGCATCATTCCGTGCCTGGACGTGACGGCCGGCCGCGTGGTCAAGGGCGTCAATTTCGTCGAACTGCGCGACGCGGGTGACCCCGTCGAGATCGCCCGTCGTTATGACGAGCAGGGCGCCGACGAACTGACGTTTCTCGACATCACGGCAACGTCCGACGGGCGCGACCTGATTCTGCCGATCATCGAATCGGTGGCGGCGCAGGTCTTCATTCCGCTGACGGTCGGTGGCGGCGTGCGCGAAGTCGCCGACGTGCGCCGTTTGCTCAATGCCGGTGCCGACAAGGTCAGCATGAACTCGTCGGCGGTGGCGAATCCGCAACTGATCGCCGACGCGTCGGCCAAGCACGGTGCGCAGTGCATCGTTGTGGCGATCGACGCCAAGCGCGTCTCGGCCGACGGCGAACCGTTGCGTTGGGAAGTCTTCACGCATGGCGGCCGTAAAGCTACCGGGCTCGACGTGGTGGACTGGGCAAAGAAGATCGCAGCGCTCGGCGCGGGCGAGATTCTGCTCACCAGCATGGACCGGGACGGCACCAAGAGCGGCTTCGATCTGGCGCTCACGCGCGCCGTGTCGGACGCTGTGAGCATCCCCGTGATCGCCTCGGGCGGTGTGGGATCGCTGGCCGATCTGGCCAACGGCGTGACCGAAGGCCATGCCGATGCCGTGCTCGCCGCCAGCATCTTCCATTACGGCGAGCACACGGTCGGTGAAGCCAAGCGCTTCATGGCCGACAAGGGCATTTCGGTACGGCTCTGAACGGGAATCGACGGATCATGACGCAAGACTGGCTGGACAAGGTAAGTTGGGACGCGCAGGGCCTCGTGCCCGTGATCGCGCAGGAAGTCGGCAGCAACGACGTGCTGATGTTCGCGTGGATGAACCGGGAAGCGCTCGCGCGCACGGTCGAAACCCGCGAAGCCGTCTATTACTCGCGCTCGCGCAAACGCCTGTGGCATAAGGGCGAAGAGTCGGGCCACGTGCAGAAGGTGCATGAGATCCGTCTCGATTGCGACGAAGACGTGGTGCTGCTCAAAGTCGAGCAAATCGATGGCATTGCGTGCCATACCGGCCGCCATTCCTGTTTCTTCCAGAAGTTCGAGGGCACTGTCGAGGATGGTCAGTGGACCACCGTCGAGCCGGTGCTCAAAGACCCGCACAAGATCTATAAGTGAGCGCCATGAACGATACGCTTGCGCGTGTTGCCGAAGTGATTGCGTCGCGTCGCGGCGGCGATCCGGACAAATCGTACGTCGCTCGCCTGTTCCACAAAGGCGATGACGCGATTTGCAAGAAGATCGGCGAAGAGGCCACCGAAGTGGTGCTCGCTGCCAAGGACATCCGCATCGGCGGGGCCGACAATCTGCGCCAGAAGCTGGTCAACGAGACGGCCGACCTGTGGTTCCACTGCATGGTGCTGCTCGCCCATCACGACCTGAGCCCGGACGAAGTGCTCGCCGAACTGGCGCGCCGCGAAGGGCTCTCGGGGCTGACGGAAAAATCGCAGCGCAGCACGCGCGGCGAACACGCCGACTGACCGACCACCGGCCATCGGTAACCGGCAACCGCCAGGGAGACCCTCCATGAACGATCCGCAGACGCCCGGCACGACGGGCACCTCGGGCAGCAACAATCCGTACGTCGTCAATCCGCCCACGTCCGAGCAGGAGCGCGCGATGCGCAAGCTCACGCACGTGCTCTACGCGCTGTATGCGCTGTTTTGGCTGACGGGCGGCGTCACCGCGATCGTGGCGATCATCATCAACTACATCAAGCGCGACGATGCTGTCGGCACGCTCTACGCGTCGCATTTCACGTGGCAGATCCGCACATTCTGGTGGTCGGTGCTGTGGGGCGTGCTGGGTGTGGCGCTCGCCGTGGTGATGGTCGGCTTCGCGATTCTGTGGGTGCTCGGCATCTGGACGCTGTACCGCATCGTCAAGGGCTGGCTCTATCTGAACGACAACAAGCCGATGTACGCGGCGCGCGCCTGAGCCAGATATCCCCGCATTGGAGAGGACGACATAAGCATGACGCACGACAACTGTATCTTCTGCAAAATCGTCGCCGGGCAGATCCCGAGCACGCAGGTGTATGCCGACGACGACGTGATCGTGTTCAAGGACATCAATCCGGCGGCCGACCTGCACTTGCTCATGGTGCCGCGCAAGCACATCGCCACGTTGCAGGATTGTCAGCCGGAAGATCAGGCGCTGCTCGGCAAGATGCTGCTGCTTGCGCCGAAGTTGGCCGCAGAGCAAGGCTATCACTATGACGGCGACCCCGAGAACGTTGACGGCAACGGCTTCCGGGTGGTGGTGAACAACGGTCCGGGTGGCGGGCAAGAGGTTTATCATCTTCACATGCATATTCTGGCCGGACCGCGGCCTTGGAAGCGCATGTGAGACAGATGACGTGAAGTGCCGGTGAGGCGCGCGTTAGGCGAAAAATCACTGCAATTCACGGGCATATGGTGCGCTGACACCGCATCGGGAAAGGTTTCACGAAACATTTATTTCTACCCGGCGCCCGACCCGGTTACGATGCTGGACGTGACGCTCGATGTGCCACAATGGGGCACATCGCGTCGCACTCGGGGCAAAAAAAGGCATCGGGCGACATCGTCCGATAAGACCCCTCGCCGCACGGCGGCCGGGGCGAGTTACGCAAGGAGAGTGGTCATGGGTTCGTTGAGTATTTGGCACTGGCTGATCGTGCTGGTGATCGTGATGATGGTTTTCGGCACCAAGAAGCTGCGTAACATGGGCAGCGACCTCGGCGGTGCAGTCAAGGGCTTCAAGGACGGCATGAAGGAAGGCGAAACGCCGGCTGCCAAGGAAGACCCGACGACGGCCAAGGAACTGCGCGATTCGACGACCATCGACGTGCAGGCCAAGGACACAAGCAGCAACAAGCAAGGCTAAGTCGGCGTCGACATGATCGATCTCGGCCTTTCCAAACTGATGCTGATCGGCGTTGTCGCGCTGGTCGTGATCGGTCCCGAGCGCCTGCCGAAGGTGGCCCGCACGGCAGGTGCGCTGTTTGGCCGCGCCCAGCGTTACATCAACGATGTGAAGGCCGAGGTGAGCCGCGAGATGGAGCTCGACGAACTTCGTAATATGCGAAGCCAGTTCGAGGACGCGGCACGCAGCGCCCAGAGCACCGTTCAGAAACATCTGCATGAGCAGGAATCGTCGCTTAACGAAGCCTGGGCGAGCGCCACGGGCACGTCGTCGAGCGAGATGGCTGGAGGCGGCACCGATGCCGCGACTGGCTATTCCGACAGCTACCTCGCCGAACCGGTCATTACGTCCGGTATTCGCGCGTCGACCAAGCGCCGCAACTGGCGCGTACGTCGGAATGCAACGCCGGTGTGGTTCAAGCAGGCGAGCGCCACGCGCACGAAAGTGCAGTCGGGCGCGGCACGCGTCGCGCGTCATACGCCAGCCAAACTGCGCCGGCCGATGAAGTTCTTCTGAGGCGCCTGCGCACCTTACTTTCCGCTACCTTGCGCCGTACTGGCCTCATTCCTGGATAAGTCGACGTGAGCGACGACAAGCAAACCCCTGACGGGGGCACCGAAGAGACATTCATCTCGCACCTGATCGAGCTGCGCAACCGTATCATTCGCGCGGGCGCATCGGTGATCGTGGTGTTCCTCTCGCTGGTGTATTGGGCACCGGACATCTTCCGGCTGCTCGCCCGTCCCCTCACGCAATCGCTGCCGGCCGACGGCAAGCTCATCGTCACGGACATCACCGGCTCGTTCTTCGTGCCAATGAAAGTCACGTTGATGGTCGCCTTCGTGATCGCGTTGCCGATCGTGCTCTATCAGATCTGGGCGTTTATCGCCCCGGGGTTGTATCAGCACGAAAAGAAGCTGGTGATGCCGCTCGTGATCAGCAGCTACTCGCTGTTTCTGATCGGCATGGCGTTCGCGTATTTCCTCGTGTTCCCGACGGTGTTCCACTTCATCGCGCACTACAACGCGCCACTTGGCGCGGAGATGAACACCGATATCGACAATTACTTAAGTTTTGTCCTCACGATGTTCATGGCGTTCGGGGTGACCTTCGAAGTGCCGGTGGTCGTCGTGGTGTTGGCGCGCATGGGCGTCGTGAGCCTCGCTAAGCTCAAGCAGATTCGCCCGTATGTGGTCGTCGGGGCGTTTGTGCTGGCCGCCGTTGTGACGCCGCCGGACATCCTCTCGCAACTGATGCTTGCCGTGCCGCTCTGTATCCTCTACGAACTGGGGCTGATTGCGGTCCGGCTGTTCGTTAAGCAGGGGCAGGCGGAAGACGGTAAAGACAGCGAAGAAAGTGAGAAGACGGCGTCGTAAGTTGGCTTGCTGAAGCGGCGACGTCCAAAGGCACAAACAAAAACGGCTGCACTTTCGTGCAGCCGTTTTTGTATTGCGGTGTGCCTTTCGATCAGGTGCGGCCGGGAGCAACCCGGCGCCGACTCCGACCTGACATCAATCGGCGCTGTTATCGTCGCTGTTGTCGTCCTCGTCTTGCGCAGGACGCTTGGGCGGCGGCGGGCGCTTGCCGATCGTCACGGTCAGATCAAGTTCTTTCTTCTTGCGCGTGACGTGGATCTTCGCCTGCGTACCCGGCTTGATCTGCGCGATCACGTTGAGCAGTTCCGTCGTGTCACGGATCGACTCGTCGTTGACCTTCGTCAGGATGTCGCCTGGCTGCACGCCTGCCTTGTCCGCCGGTCCGCCTTGCACGACACCGGCGATGATCACGCCCGAATCCTGCTGCAAACCGAACGATTCGGCGATATCGGACGTGATGTCCTGCGGCTCTACCCCTACCCAACCGCGCGTGACCGTGCCGCTGGTGATGATGCTCTCGAGTACCGAGCGCGCCGTCGACACCGGGATGGCAAAGCCAATCCCCATGTTGCCGCCGCTGCGCGAGTAGATCGCCGTGTTGATGCCGAGCAGGTTGCCGTTCACATCGACCAGCGCGCCGCCCGAGTTACCCGGGTTGATCGCCGCATCCGTCTGGATGAAGTTCTCGAACGTGCTGATATCGAGGTGGTTACGGCCAAGTGCGCTGATGATCCCCATCGTCACCGTCTGGCCGACGCCGAACGGGTTGCCGATGGCGAGCACCACGTCGCCGACGCGCACCTGATCCATGCGGCCGAGCGTGATCGCGGGCAGGTTATCCAGCGTGATCTTGAGCACAGCCAAGTCGGTTTCGGGGTCGCTGCCGACGAGTTTCGCGCGGGCTTTGCGGCCGTCGGCGAGGGCGACTTCGATCTCGTCGGCGCCGTCCACCACGTGATGATTCGTGAGAATATAGCCCTCACTGCTGACGATCACGCCCGAGCCGAGGCTCGAGACCGGGTCTTGCCGCACCGTGCCGCCGCCGTCGCCGAAGAAGTATCGGAACAGCGGATCATCGAGGCGCGGGTCGCGATTCTGCTTTTGCTCCTTGCTGGAAAAAATGCTGACGACCGCGGGCATGGCCTTCTGCGCGCCGTCGGCATACGAGCCCGTTGCCGGCTTGTCCGACAAACTGGGTGCGACTTCTTGAAGGGCGATGATCGGATTTGCTAGCTGTTTGCCGAACGAACCCTGGCGTTGCAGCCACTGCGGCTTGAGCGTGGCGATGATGAAGAGCAACGCAAGCAGCACGGTGACCGCTTGCGCGAACAGTAGCCAGAAGCGTCTGAGCATGAAAGAGCGAGACCTTATATGAATCGTGTTGAACTCGAATTGTATCTGAACGATACCCTGCAAATCGCGCAATTTCGCGATTACTGCCCGAACGGCCTACAGGTCGAAGGGCGTCCTGAGGTCCGTAAAATCGCCAGCGGTGTGACCGCCAGCTTGGCTTTCCTTGAGGCCGCCTGCGAGTGGGGGGCCGACGCCGTCATCGTCCATCACGGTTACTTCTGGAAGAACGAAGATGCCCGTGTTGTCGGAATGAAACGCCGCCGTTTGGGTGTGTTGATCAACAACGACGTCAACCTGTTTGCCTACCATCTGCCGCTCGACGCGCACCCTGAACTGGGCAACAACGCACAGCTCGGCAAACTGCTAGGTTTCGCCGACGATGGCGGCCGTTTCGGACCCGATCAGCTCGGATGGCTCGGTGCGCCGGCGCAGCCCACGACGTTAGGCACCCTGGCGGCGCACGTGGCTGCGACATTAGGTCGCACGCCGCTCTTGCTGGGCGATCCTGACCGTGAAGTGCGCCGGGTAGCGTGGTGCACGGGCGGCGCGCAGGGCTTCTTCGAAGCGGCCATCGCGGCGGGTGCGGACGTCTACATCAGCGGTGAAGTGTCGGAACCGACGACCCACCTCGCGGCGGAAAGCGGCGTTGGCTATCTGGCGGCGGGTCACCACGCGACGGAGCGTGGCGGGGCGAAGGCGGTGGGCGAGCACGTCGCCGAACGCTTCGGCCTCGAACACAAGTTCTTCGACCTGTCGAACCCGGTGTGAGCCGAACCGCTGTCGGCCGTCACGCAAGGTGCGCGGCCGACAGCGTGTTGCGTCGGGCTTAGCCGTTCTGCTTCTTCAGGCTGTCGCGGATTTCGCGCAGCAGAACGATGTCTTCCGGCGTCGGGGCCGGCGCTGCCGGCGCTGCCGGGGCGGGGCGCTTGAGGCGGTTGATCTGCTTGACCATCACGAAGATGATGAAAGCCAGAATGATGAAGTTGATGGCCACGGTGATGAAGTTGCCGTAACCGAAGACGGCAACACCGGCCTTGGTCAGATCGGCGTACGACGTGGGGTTGCCCTTGAAGTCGGGCGGGATGGCACCGAGCAGAATGAATTTGCTCGAGAAGTCGAGACCACCGAAGATGGCGCCGACGATCGGCATGATGAGGTCTTTGACGACCGAGTCGACGATCTTGCCGAATGCTGCGCCGATGATCACACCGACGGCCAGATCGACCACATTGCCTTTGACGGCAAATTCCTTGAATTCCGACATGAAGCTCATGCCATTCCTCCGCTGTTTTAATGAGGGCCGGGGGCGCGCACTGTAGCTGTCACCGGGATGAGACAGGGAAAATGATGACTAAATGTCGTGCACGCGTCAACGAAAGCGGCGATCATAGCGACTCTCGTGCAGCATCCCAGAAGCGAAACCCCGGGTGAGCATTAGCCGCCCGCAGGGTACGTTAATCCTTTGAAAATACGCGAAAACCACTAGGAGACTGGGGCGTTTTGCCGTTGTTTCAGGCATTTACGCTCGCGTATGATTTAAGGTTGACGGAAATACCAAATCAACCGTGTGGGGCTTGTGATGAGTGACAATCAAGAAAAGGCCGTCGACAGTAGCCGCCGGAATCTGCTGATTGCAACGTCCGTAGCTGGAGGCGTGGGCGGCGTTGCAACACTAGTTCCTTTCGTCAGTTCCCTGGAACCGTCTGAGCGCGCCAAGGCAGGCGGTGCGCCAGTCGAGGCCGATATCAGCAATCTCAAGCCCGGTGAAAAGATGACCGTGGCGTGGCGTGGTCTGCCGGTGTGGATCGTGCGCCGCACGCCGGCGGAAATGGATTCGCTGTCCAAAGTGACCGGCGAGCTCGCCGATCCGGAATCCAAGGAGACCTTCTCCTACCCGATGCCCGACTATTGCAAGAACGCGTTCCGTGCGCGTGCCGAGCATAAGGATCTGCTCGTGGTCGTCGGCATCTGCACCCATCTGGGCTGCATTCCTTCGGGGCCCTACGAAGCCAACAGCATTCCTGCACTGGGTCACGACCCGGGCTTCCTGTGCCCGTGCCATGGTTCCACGTACGACATGTCGGGCCGCGTGTTCAAGAACAAGCCGGCACCGAAGAATCTCGACGTTCCTCGTTTCATGTTCGTGAACGACACCAAGATCGTGATCGGTAAAGACGAAAAAGGAGAAGCGTAACCATGGCCGCCGACAAACAGGTCGACACGACGGGCTTGCTGGGCTGGATCGATCGTCGGTTCCCACTGACACAGCTTTGGAAGGAACACGCTTCCGAGTACTACGCCCCTAAGAACTTCAATTTTTGGTATTTCTTCGGCTCGCTGGCCATGCTGGTGCTGGTGATCCAGATCGTCACCGGCATTTTCCTGGTGATGAACTACAAGCCGGACGCCAACCTTGCGTTTGCGTCGGTCGAGTACATCATGCGCGAGGTGCCATGGGGATGGCTCATCCGCTACATGCACTCCACGGGGGCGTCGATGTTCTTCGTGGTGGTGTATCTGCACATGTTCCGCGGGCTGCTCTACGGTTCGTACCGTAAGCCGCGCGAGCTGGTGTGGGTGTTTGGCTGCCTGATCTTCTTGTGCCTGATGGCCGAGGCGTTCTTCGGGTATCTGCTGCCGTGGGGTCAGATGTCGTATTGGGGCGCACAGGTGATCGTGAACCTCTTCTCGGCGATTCCGTTCATCGGCCCGGACCTCTCGCTGTGGATTCGCGGCGACTACGTCGTCTCGGACGCGACGCTCAACCGCTTCTTCGCGTTTCACGTGATTGCGATTCCGCTGGTGCTGATCGGCCTGATCGTGGCGCACATCATTGCGTTGCACGAAGTGGGCTCGAACAACCCCGACGGCATCGAGATCAAGGACAAGAAGGACGCCAATGGGCGGCCGCTCGACGGCATTCCGTTCCATCCGTATTACACCGTGCACGACATCATGGGCGTGGGGGTGTTTCTGATGGTGTTCTCGGCGATCGTGTTCTTCGCGCCGACGATGGGCGGTTACTTCCTCGAAGCGAACAACTTCATCCCGTCCGACTCGCTCAAGACGCCGCCGCACATTGCACCGGTTTGGTACTTCACGCCGTTCTATTCGATGCTGCGTGCGACGACTGATGACTTCAAGCACATCTTGATGGCGCTGACCGTGATCGTTGCGGCAGTGTGGTGGATCAAGGGGCGCGCTGCGGTGACCACGAAGGTCGCGGGGTCGGGCGGCATCGTGCTGCTGTTGCTGGCGATGTTCCTGATCGAGGCGAAGTTCTGGGGCGTGGTGGTGATGGGCGGCGCGGTGGTGACGCTGTTCTTCCTGCCGTGGCTGGACCAGAGCCCGGTGAAGTCGATCCGGTACCGTCCGGGGTTTCACAAAGTGTTGTTGGGTATCCTCGTCGTCATCTTTGCTGTGCTGGGTTATCTGGGTATCCAGGAGCCGACGCCCGTGAAGACTGCGATCTCGCAAATTGGCGCGCTGTATTACTTCGGATTTTTCTGGCTGATGCCGATCTGGAGCAAACGCGGCACGTTCAAGCCGGTGCCGGAGCGCGTTACCTTTGCGGCGCATTGAGCGCACTCAAGTCGACTAGGGATATCAAGATGAAAAAACTGTTGCTCATCCTGGCGCTCCTCAGCGGTTTTGTGGCGCCGGCCATGGCGGAAGAGGGCGGACCGCTCGATTCGGCGCCTAATCGCGTGGACGATCTGGCATCGCTGCAACGCGGGGCCAAGCTGTTCGTGAATTACTGTTTGAACTGCCACTCGGCGGCATCGATGCGGTATTCGCGTCTCAAGGATCTGGGGTTGTCGGAAGCGGAGATCAAGAACAATCTGCTTTTCACGACGGACAAGATTGGCGAGACGATGACGGTGGCGATGCGTGCGGCGGATGCGAAGGACTGGTTTGGTTCGGCGCCGCCGGATTTGTCGGTGGAGGCGCGGGCGCGGGGGACGGACTGGCTGTATACGTACCTGCGTACGTTCTATCGTGACGATGCACGGCCGACGGGTTGGAACAATGTGGCGTTCCCGAATGTGGGCATGCCGAACCCGTTCTGGCAGTTGCAGGGGCAGCGTGGGCTCAAGCATGTGGAGGGCGCGGAACATGGCCCGGCACAGTTCGTGCAGATCACTCAGGGGACGATGAAACCGGTGGAATTCGATTCTGCCGTGGCTGATCTGGTATCTTATCTGGATTGGATGTCGGAGCCGGCGCAGCGCACGCGTCGGCAGCTTGGCGTCTGGGTTTTGTTGTTCTTGGGACTCTTTACGGTGCTTGCCTGGCGCCTGAATGCGGCCTATTGGAAGGACGTGAAGTAAAATAACGTCTGTACGACGGGGCCAGGGTCAGGGAAGCGTCGGTTTCCCACCCCGGCCCCGTTGGTTTTTAAGGAAGACGCGCTATGATGGTTTTGTACTCGGGCACGACCTGCCCCTTCTCCCAGCGTTGCCGGCTGGTCCTGTTCGAAAAAGGCATGGATTTTGAGATCCGTGACGTCGATCTGTTCAACAAGCCGGAAGACATTGCGGTGATGAATCCGTACGGTCAGGTGCCGATTCTTGTCGAGCGCGATCTGATCTTGTACGAATCGAACATCATCAATGAGTACATTGACGAGCGTTTCCCGCATCCGCAGTTGATGCCGGCGGACCCGGTTCAGCGTGCGCGTGCGCGCCTGTTCCTGTTCAATTTCGAGAAAGAGCTGTTTGTGCATGTGAGCACGCTCGAGAACGAGAAGGGCAAGGGCGCAGAGAAGAATCACGAGAAGGCTCGTTTGTCGATTCGCGATCGTCTGACGCAATTGGCACCGATCTTCTTGAAGAACAAGTACATGCTGGGTGAGGAGTTCTCGATGCTGGACGTGGCGATTGCGCCGCTGTTGTGGCGTCTGGATCACTACGGCATTGAGTTGTCGAAGAATGCTGCCCCGTTGATGAAGTATGCCGAGCGTATTTTCAGCCGTCCGGCGTACATTGAAGCACTGACGCCGTCCGAAAAGGTCATGCGTCGTTAAAACGTCGCCCATGCGTCGCCAATGTGTCGATTCCCCGCGGGTGCGGGCTGACCTGCTGAAGTTGGCAGGTCGCCTGACCGTGGGGGACGCAATGTCTTATGCCTCCTGAAACGTCTACCAAGCCTTATTTACTGCGCGCGCTGTACGAGTGGTGTACCGATAACGGGTACACACCGTATTTGGCCGTGCATGTCGATGCCAAGACGCGGGTTCCGCGCGAGTTTGTGAAAGATGGCGAGATCGTGCTGAACATCAGCTTCGATGCCACGAGCGGACTCCAGATGGGCAACGACTGGATTGAATTTAGCGCCCGCTTTGGCGGCATCTCGCAGAAGGTTGAGGTGCAGGTGCCGAACGTGTTGGCGATTTATGCACGCGAGAATGGCCAGGGGATGGCATTCCCGGTCGACAAGCAGTCACAGGCGGAAGGGGGACCGGAGTTGGAATCGGTGCCGTCGTCGCCCGAGTCGGCAGAGGACGATCCGGAGCCGCCGCGTCCTGGCGGCAACGGGGCTGCGGGCGGTAATGCGCCGCGTGGCCACCTGAAGGTGGTGAAGTAATTTGCAGCGTGCGAACGGGTGGGGCGGCGCTTTCTGAGCGTTTCCCCAAACGGGCAAAGTTGTGAAGGATTTTGCACTGACAGGTAGTCGCAACGACCGATGAATCGGTTACAATGTGCGACTTCGCCGGCTTAGCTCATCTGGTAGAGCAGTTGATTTGTAATCATCAGGTGGCGGGTTCGAGTCCTGCAGCCGGCACCAAATAAAGCAAAGGGGTTACGTGATATTCACGTAACCCCTTTTGCGTTTTCCTCTCCGAATTGCGGAGCGTTGTGTGTTCCGTTCGCCATTTGACTCAGAAGGACAACGTTTGAGGCTTACTGAGCGCGATTAAGTTGTTCGTGTGAGGCTGGTGTCACCCAGATCTTCACGGTGTGCTCAAGAGGCGGCACACGCATGTCGCCATGTTGGTCTCGAGGGGGCAACGTTCAGATTCACGTCTGGCTGCTCACCTATGTCTACAAGTTGCCAACGTAAATGCTGGCTCCAGAGAGTTGGATGCTAGCCGCGGCAACGATCAGAAACGATATGCCTGTTGCGTAAATCTGTATCGGCGTAACCTTTCCTCGCCGCGCCGTGAATGTTCCAACAGCAAGCGCGAAACCCACGATTGCGCCAACTAAACACCCACCGTAGAGATACCCGCGCGCAATGCCAGTTAGCGCATATCCGATGACAGTTCCGAACATCGTTCCCACTATTAGTAGACGAAGAAAAATGTTTTTGGAGCGCCGTCGCCAGACAACATACCGGCGGCTAAGAAATATCGAAAGGGGCCAGTATAGAAGCCCTGTTAGCGCAGTAAAGGACAGTGTCACGATTATGGGCGCCGGAGTGTAGAAGTCGTGATGCCACCGACCAAGAATACATGCGCCACCCCATACAACCGCACTGAAAAGCGGCGCTATTGCGAAGACGGCGCGCTCTTCTGGCGATAAAGCTCTCGCTTCTAAGTTCGGCATGACGTTTTCCCCGTAAATTTTGGGTAGAGTGTCATCGATCAAAGTGCGACCGTCCGCTGACGGCTCTTGGCCGGTAGTGGCCGGACAGCGAAGCTGGTGCTGGCTACTTTTCCGGGACTATCAAACCCGAGCGTAGTCCGTGAGCGCGTTCTTTTCGAACCTGTTCAATCGATTCCGCGTCACCCGCATCTGCCTCAATTTCACCGATACAACCCCAGCAATCACCGCCGCAGTCTATCGACAAAGGGTCTTCGGCCTGATCGAGTGACCGCCCACAGATTTGACATGTCATTGCCACGTTTCCGATATGCGATTTGTCAAATTGACAGCGAATCGCATAGGTATGTTAAACGACAAGTTACGGCCGATTTCAGACGTTTCCAAAACGATTACATATCACCGTCTGCTGTGGGTTTTCGGGGGATTTTTCATCGACCTTTGCTTTCCTGCTCCCCCAGGCCGAAATCTTTCGACGCCGCCGCCAAGTCCGCACGCAGCCTCCCCAATATCTCCGACAACCGCATGCTGGTCGATTCGTACCGTGTTATGCGCCTTACCGTGGTTTTCAAGACACGTCAAAAATTTGCGGCAGAAATTTTCAAAACCCGCATTGTAGAGTTAACATTCTCGTAAGTTTTCAACGCCCCGGGTGTTTCAATGAAACAGCAAATCGACACTGCGCGGGTCTCAACAGAAGATCAGAAGCTGGACTTGTAGCGGACGCGCTGCAGGATGTCGGGGTGCCAAGTCGACGATGAAGAAACGGCAACCATGACTTTCATTGCGCATAGCCACTTGTAATGCACGGGGAGGAAGAGTGGATTCGTTGAACTTTGGTTTCTTGGCACTGCACAATAAAAAATTAGTCCTCCTCGGTAGCCTTGCGGAGAGCTATTTCCCTAGTGATCCCTCCACAGCGATCATCAAGCTGCGCCAGTTTGCTGAGTTGATGGCGCAGCTAGTCGCTGCCCATCACGCCGTTTATCGTGACGAGCGGGAAACATTCGAAGAAACGCTGCGGCGGCTGTCGTATGACCGACTGCTACCAAAGGAAGCCGGTGATATTTTTCACGCCCTGCGCAAGGCCGGCAACAGCGCTGTGCATGATGCCACGGGTGACCATTCCACCGCGCTTACGGCGCTAAAGCTCGCTTGGACGCTCGGCATTTGGTTTCATCGGACCTATGGCCGAGATGCGAACTTTCGATCGGGTGCCTTTGTGCCGCCACGCCAGCCCGTCGATGCGACGGTTGCTTTGCGTGAAGAGATTGAAAAACTCAGGAAAAGAGTTGCGGAAACGGAGGGCGATGCGGCTCGCGCACGCCTTGTCGCCGAGGAACAGGCTCACGCCCGTGAGGCGGTAGAAGAGAGATTGGCGCGCGAGGCTGAGGAGCGTGCCGTCTGGGAAAAGATCGCTGAGGACATTGATGCCGAGAAGGCAGAGGTCCAAAGCAAGCTCGCCGCACTTCAAGCTGAGGCGGAAGCCGCCCCTCGAGCTGAGGCAGCCAAATTGCTGGAGCGGGGTGAAAAGGCTGCGGCGAAGATTGACCTCGACGAGGCGGAAACACGAGCGCTCATCGACCAGCAGATGCGCGACCGCGGATGGGAGGTCGATACTCGTGATCTTCGGTACAGCAATGGTGTTCGCCCAGCCAAAGGCCGTAATCTCGCAATCGCTGAATGGCCAACCGCAAATGGCCCCGCTGATTACGCTCTGTTTGTCGGCACCACCCTAGTCGGCGTTGTTGAGGCGAAGCGGCGACGCAAGAACGTGTCAGCTGCGATCGACCAAGCTGAGCGCTATTCGGCCGGTATCAAGGACAGCGCCGATTTCAATTATGCGGGTGTCCCGTGGGGTGAGCACAAGGTGCCATTTGTGTTCAGCGCGAATGGGCGATCCTATCTCAAGCAAATTGAAACCGAGAGCGGCATCTGGTTCCGCGACACCCGCCGCGCGGCAAACCATCGGCGTGCATTGGTCGACTGGCCGACACCAGACGGACTGATGGGGCAGCTTGAAGTCGATCAAGATGCTGCCGACGCCGCCCTGCAAGCGCAACCGTTCGCATTCGGATTTCCACTGCGCCATTATCAAGAAAGCGCGATCCGTTCGGTGGAGAAAGCCTTGTCTGCTGAGCAACGGGCGGTCTTAGTCGCGATGGCAACCGGCACCGGAAAGACCAAGCTCGCCATCGCCATGCTGTACCGTTTGCTGTCGGCCAAGCGATTCCGGCGCATCTGCTTCGTCGTCGATCGCAGCGCCCTTGGCGATCAGACTAAGGGCGAGTTTTCGACCACCAAGGTCGTCTCCGGCAAGACATTCTCGGAAATCTTCGGCCTCAAGGGGCTTGGCGACGTCACGCCCGATGTGGAGACCAAAGTCCACATCTGTACGATTCAGGGGCTGGTGAAGCGCGTGTTGTTCGCTGCGGATACGGCGTCCGTACCGCCCGTTGACCAATATGACCTGATGGTCATCGACGAATGCCATCGCGGCTACCTGCTCGATCGGGAAATGTCTGACGCCGAACTCAGTTTCCGGGGCCAGGACGATTACATCTCCAAATATCGGCGCGTGCTAGATTATTTCGACGCGGTAAAGATTGGCCTGACGGCCACGCCTGCGCTCCATACCACCGATATTTTCGGTGATCCGGTCTTCACCTATTCCTATCGCGAGGCGGTGGTCGATGGGTTCCTAATCGACCATGAGCCGCCGATCCGAATCGAAACCGCGTTGGCGCGTTCCGGTATTAAGTTCGAGAAGGACGAGGAACTGGAGCGACTCAACACTCAGACTGGTGAGATCGATCTAGCCCATGCTCCAGACGAGATCCGTTTCGACGTCGAGGCGTTTAACCGGCAGGTCATTACCCAAGAGTTCAATCGCGTCGTCGCGGAGGAACTGGCGCGGCACATTGATCCGGCGCTACCCGGCAAAACGCTGGTTTTCGCCGCCACCGATGCCCATGCGGATATTGTGGTCCGCGCCATCAAGACCGCTTTTGCCGAGGCTTATGGCGACATAGATGACGCCGCGGTGAAGAAAATCACCGGTAGCGTGGACGAGGTGAAGAACCGGATTCGCTCGTTTCGCAATGATGCCAATCCGCAAATCGTGGTGACCGTCGATCTACTCACCACCGGCATCGACGTGCCGAAGATCACGAACCTTGTGTTCCTGCGCCGGGTGAACAGCCGCATCCTGTATGAGCAGATGATTGGTCGGGCGACGCGCCAGTGTCCGGAAATCGGCAAAGAGGTTTTCCGGATTTTCGACGCCGTCGATCTCTATCCGCACCTCCAGAGCATGACCGAGATGAAGCCTGTCGTCGTCAACCCGTCGATCAGCTTCGCTCAGCTTGTCCGGGAAATGACGGAAGCGGAAAACGATGTGCAGCGGGAGGCCATTCGCGAACAGCTCGCGGTGAAGCTACGCCGCCGGATCAAGAAGCTGAGCAGCGAGGCGAGGCAGCAGTTCGAGGCTAAAGCAGGTGAGACGCCGGAGGCTATGTTGCAACGGGTCGTTTCCGGAAATGCAGCAGGCCTTGCCGCATGGCTGAAGGACCACGCTGCGATCGGCCCCATCCTCGATTCGCAGGCAGATGGCGACAATCCCCGATATGTCCCGATTTCCAATCACCCGGATCAGGTCGTCGATGTGTCGCGCGGTTATGGGAGCGCCTCGAAGCCAGAGGATTTTCTGGACAGTTTCGCCGCCTTCGTGCGCGATAATATCAACACGATCGCTGCGCTGAAGCTTGTCGTGCAGCGTCCTCGCGATCTGACCCGTGCCGATCTGAAGGAATTGCGCCTTGCGCTCGACGCCAAGGGCTTTTCGGACGCCAATCTGCGTCGTGCCTGGGCCGATGCACGCAACGAGGAAATCGCCGCCTCGGTCATCGGTTTCGTCCGTCAGGCTGCGCTGGGCGATGCTCTGATTCCCTATGAAGACCGTGTGCGAGACGCGATGCGTGCGATCATTGCGAGCCGCGCATGGACAGATCCGCAGAAGCGCTGGCTCAAGCGGATCGGCGAACAGATTGAAAAGGAAATTGTGGTGGACCGCTCCGCCATCGACAAGGAGCCGTTCATCGCCGATGGTGGCTTCAGTCGCCTAAATAAAGTGTTCGGAGGGGAGCTTGAAAGCATCCTCGCCGGGATTAATGAAGAATTGTGGAAGAAGACCGCGTAAATGAGCACCACCACTGATATCGTCGCCAAGCTCTGGGGCTTGTGTAACGTCCTGCGTGACGATGGCGTCACCTATAACGAATATGTGACGGAGCTGACTTACCTGCTGTTCCTCAAGATGCTGGAGGAAACTGGCAAGGAGGAGCGGCTGCCGGACGGGTGGCGCTGGAGCCTGCTCGCGAAGCGCGAGGGTATGGAACAGCTCGATTATTACAAGGCGATGCTGCTTGAACTCGGCAAGGCGAAGGACAAACTGGTCAGCGCGATTTTCGTCGACGCACAGACTCGCCTGCGCAAGCCGACGAACCTCAAGGCGCTGACCTCCCACATCGATCAACTCGACTGGTTTTCCGCTCGGGAAGAGGGACTGGGCAACCTCTATGAAGGCCTGTTGGAAAAGAACGCGGCGGACAAGAAATCCGGCGCTGGGCAATATTTCACGCCTCGCCCGCTTATCGACTGCATCGTGCGCCTAATGCAACCCCAACCCGGGGAGGTGATCCAGGACCCGGCAGGAGGAACGGCGGGCTTCCTTGTCGCCGCCGATCGATACATCAAGGATCACACCGATGATCTCTACACGCTGACCGAGAAACAGGCTTTTTTCCAGCGGAATAATGCCTTTTCCGGTGCAGAGCTGGTGCCCGATACCCATCGCCTGAGCATGATGAATCTGCTGCTGCACGGCATCGAGGGCGGCATGGAGAATATCGACACGCTCTCGCCGGATGGCGAGATGCTGCCCAAGGCCAATCTGATCCTGACCAATCCGCCCTTCGGCACCAAGAAGGGTGGTGGTCGTCCGACTCGATCCGACTTCTCGATTACGGCGGATACATCGAACAAGCAGCTTGCTTTCGTTGAACATATCGTGCGCGCATTGGCCCCCGGCGGGCGCGCTGCCGTGGTCATTCCTGACAACGTGCTGTTCGAGGACAACACCGGCCGCCGCCTGCGCACCTGGCTGATGGAGTTGTGCGACCTGCACACGATCCTGCGCCTGCCGACCGGCATTTTCTATGCACAGGGTGTCAAGACGAACGTGCTGTTCTTCCGACGTGGCAAGAGTGACAAGGGCAACACCAAGGCCGTTTGGGTCTATGACATGCGGGCGAACGGACCAGCTTATGGCAAGTCCCGTCCGCTTTCCATGGCCGACTTCGCTGATTTCGAGGCTGCCTACGGCGCTGATGTCAATGGCAAAGCCGCACGGCAGGATCAGGGCGAAGACAGCCGCTGGCGCAAGTTCGACCGTGCCGCCATTGTCGCTCGCAATGACAATCTCGACATAAGCTGGCTTCGCGACACCGAGGCGGAGACAGAAGAGGCGCTGATCGAACCGGAGGACATTGCCGCCGCGATTATTGGCCATTTGAAGGCTGCGCTGGAGGAAGTTGAAACACTGGCGGATGAGTTGGAACTTGATGGCGTTGAGAAGGCTGCTTTGGCCGTGGAGCCAGTGCAATGAGTGATTTGCCGCAGGGGTGGGCTGAAACGACGATTGGCGATTGTCAGGCCCGAACATCGACGCTTGACCCTAGGAAATGCGCTGACGAACGCTTCGCCTTGTACAGCGTACCTTCTTACACCGAGTATCAACCAGAAGACGTTTTCGGGCGCGAAATTGGCAGCACCAAACAAGTCGTGCAGCCAGAGGACGTTTTGCTTTGTAAGATAGTCCCCCATATTCGTCGCGGTTGGACTGTTCCGGCCGCCGATGAACGACGTCAGATTGCCTCTAGTGAATGGATCGTGTTTCGCGGCCACGGCCTAGAATCCGAATTTCTGCGTCGATATGTGTTGTCGGATGGGTTCCATGAACAATTCATGCAAACGATCGCCGGTGTTGGGGGATCATTGACGCGCGCTAGACCAGCGGAAGCTGCACGGATAAAAATTCCTGTCCCCCCCCTCCCTGAACAGCGGCGGATCGTGGCGAAGATTGACAGCCTCGCGGGCAAAACCAGACGCGCCCGCGAACATCTCGACCACATCCCCCGCCTCGTCGAGAAATACAAACAGGCCATCCTCGCCGCCGCCTTTCGGGGTGATGCGGAGTTGGCCCGCGTCGGCGACGTTATCACTGACATTCGCTACGGCACGGCCAAGAAATGTAATTACGATGGCGGTGCTGTTCCTGTCCTACGCATTCCCAACGTGCAGGGCGGTCGCATCGATCTCGGAGACATGAAATCCGCGGATTTTGACGAAAAGGAGCTTTTGAAGCTGGAACTGCGAACAGGCGATATATTGGTTATCCGCTCTAACGGTAGCCTAGACCTCGTAGGACGTTCGGCTGTTGTCGATGATCGCGCAGCAGGAATGCTTTTTGCAGGTTATCTCATTCGCTTGCGCCTTGATTCCACTCGGTGCCTGCCGGAGTACTTGCATTGGTTCCTGCAATCCTCTGTCGCACGTAATACCATAACCAGCGCCGCAAAATCGACTAGCGGGGTTAACAACGTCAACGCACAAGAGCTTCAAACTCTTGAGCTGCCTTTGCCGAGTATCGCTGCGCAAATGGAGCGGATCGCAAGCATAAAATCCGCCTTCACATGGATCGACCGTCTAGTCAACGACGCCACAAGTGCTCGCAAGCTAATCGACCATCTCGATCAAGCAGTGCTGGCCAAGGCCTTCAAGGGCGAACTGGTCCCGCAAGACCCAACTGACGAACCCGCCAGCGCGTTGCTCGATCGCATCCGTGCAGAACGCTCTGCCGCGCCGAAGCCCAAGCGCGGCCGCACGAAGGCTGCCTGATCTCATGGCCATCCCCGATTACCAAACATTGATGCTGCCGGTGCTGCGCCTTGCCGCCACCGGCGAGCAGCGCGTGCCCGATGCCGCCGAACGCATTGCCGACGATCTCAGCCTCAGTCCCGCTGAACGTGAAGAAATGCTGCCGAGCGGACGGCAACGCTTGCTCCACAACCGCGTCCATTGGGCGAAGTTCTACCTGTCCAAGGCGGGCCTTGTCGCCTCGCCGAAGCGTGGGCGTTTCATCGCGACCGATGAGGGGCGGGCGCGGCTGGCATCCAATCCCGCGCGCATCGGCGTGAACGAGCTGAAGGATTATGAGTGTTTCCGCGAGTTCTACAGCGGACAGAAATCGGCCGACGGCGATGCCTCGCCTGCTGTCATCGCCCCATCGGTTGAAACCGGCACTCCCGAGGAGCAAATCGAGGCGGCCCATCAGGCTGTGCAATCGGCGCTGCGAACGGAAATGCTGGAACGCATCATTGAGAACAGCCCGGCCTTTTTCGAGCAACTGATCGTCGATCTGCTGATCGCTATGGGATATGGTGGGTCGCACAAGAATGCGGCCACCCAGCTCGGCCGTTCAGGTGATGGCGGTGTGGACGGCGTCATCAATGAAGACAGGCTGGGGCTGGACCGGGTCTATGTGCAGGCCAAACGCTATGCCGATGCAACGGTTGGCCGCCCCGACGTACAGGCCTTCGTCGGCAGTCTGGTTGGCCATGGCGCTACCAAGGGCGTGTTCGTTACCACCACCACCTTCAGCAGCCAGGCGAGGGATTACGTCAAACACCTCGCACAGCGGGTCATCCTGATTGACGGGGACCGGCTGACCGACCTGATGATCGAATATGGCGTGGGCGTACGTGTCAGCCGCACGATCGAATTCAAGCGACTCGACGAGGATTTCTTCGCGGAAGAATAGTCCGGCAGCCGGCACCAAATAAAGCAAATGGGGTTGCGTGATATTCACGTAACCCCATTTGCGTTTACGCCGTCGGTGGCGCGCCGGGCGGTATTAGGCGGCGGGCTTCATATCAAAATCCCCACCCCCACCCCATCACAAAAACTTAGTCGGCCAGATAATCGTCCGCCACATATGCGCCGACGCTGATCCGTCAAACCCGAGCCCTTCCTTCGGCTGTTTAAAATGCCGCCCGATGATGTCAATAAACGGATCCCAGCTCACTTCCGCATTCGGGTCGAACGAATAAATGTCGTTCAGCGTGATCAATCGGCTCGTCATGTACCACTTGTGATTACGGGCGTACTCCCAGTCGGCTTTGACGTAGTCCTCCGGCTCATAATCCCCACCGAAATACCGGATATACGCCTCAGGATAGTCGTAGCCGACAGAAGCATCCGGGAAGAACCGCAGCGCTTGGTGATACCGAATCGCCCAACTCACTTCCTCATCGACATACGGCGCGATCAACTGCGCTCCCCAGTAGCCGTGATCCGCGCGAATAAACCCCGACACGCTGATGTCGTGCAGCAGACAAGCCAGAATCGTCTTTTCATCATGCCCGGCCTTAAGCGCGTGCGTCGCGCTTTGCAGCAGGTGGTTCGCGGGCGCAAAGCGATGGCGGAAGAAATCAAGCAACGTGGGGCGTTCCGGCATCTTTTGCAGACGCGGATCGTCACCCATTAAAAAGTGTCGCGGATCGGGCTTTCCACCCGGAGGCGGCATGATCGGTGCCGTCGGATCGCGATCGCCTGAGGTGAAAATCACCGAGCGAACGATCTTGCAGTCGAGCTCCTCGATCATGCGATGTTCTAGCGCATCGGCACGCGCCGACAGACTCATGCCGGGATGCCCCGGCGCATTCGTGGTGGACATGTCGTCTCTCCTGAACGATTCGTAGGCGCGCTCAGCGCTGCGTGGCATTGACCGGCGGCACTGCCTGCGCAGCGGCGGCCACAGGTGCCTTGGGAGCCATCGGTGCCATCGGCGGCAAAATCGGCACACTTACCGCCCGCGTCTCGGTGTAGTTCTTCAGGCCCTGCGCGCCGTACTCACGCCCGATGCCTGACTCCTTCGTGCCACCGAACGGCACGTCGTATTCCACGCCTACGTGGTGATTGATCCACGCCGTCCCCACTTCGAGCCGTTGTGCAATCTCTCGCGCCCGCGCAGGATCCGCACTCCAAACCGACCCCGACAGTCCAAAGCGCGTGCTGTTCGCCCGCCGCACCACGTCATCCACATCACTAAACCGAATCACCGGCAACACCGGCCCGAACGGTTCCTCGTCCACAAGCCGCGTCCCCTCGCTGATATCCGCCACGATAGTCGGCGCAATGAAATACCCCGGGCGCGGCAACGCTTCGCCACCACACAAAATGCGTGCGTCCTGGCGTCGCGTGTCCTCAATAAGCTCCAGTACCCGCTCGTACTGCATGCGGTTCTGCACCGGCCCCATCAGCACACCTTCTTCAAAACCTTCACCAACCTTCACCCGGCGAGCGATCTCCACCAGCGCCTCGCACACGGCGTCGTACACCTTCTCATGCACGTACAGCCGCTTGATCGCCATGCAAATCTGCCCGCTATTGCCGAACGCGGCCCAGAACAGACGCGGCGCGAGTGCCTTCACATCGATGTCGTCGAGCACGATCGCCGCATCGTTGCCGCCAAGCTCCAGCGTCACGCGCTTGAGCGTGCTGGCCGCACTCGCCATCACCCGCTTACCGGTTGCGACAGACCCAGTGAAAGAAATCTTATCGATGCCCGGATGCTCAGTCATCCAAGCACCCAGATCATTCCCTCCGGCGACGACGTTCACCACACCGGGCGGGAAATGCTCGCGCGCGATCTCGCCAATGAGCAGCGTCGTGAGCGGTGTGTACGGCGACGGTTTAAGCACGATGGTGTTACCCGTGTAGAGCGACTGCGTGATCTTCGGCAGCGCGAGCAACACGGGCACATTCCACGGCGTAATCGCGCCGACCACACCGAGCGGGTGATATTGCAGCTCAACGTGACCGCGCTCGTTATCGCGCAACAACTCGGGCTTCAGATCAATCGCGAGCAACCCTTCCAGATTGGTGAACGCACGGTTGAGCTCATCCTGTGCACGCGGGAAAGGCTTACCCTGCTCGCGAGTCAGCAACGTCGCAATCTCCTTACTGCGCCCCTTAAGCGCCTCGGAAAATCCACGCAGCATGTCCCGCCGCTCGGCTGGCGTCGTCTCACGCCAAGTGCTGAACGCACGGCGCGCAGCCGCTACGGCACGATCCAATTGATCGCGGGACCCATCCGGACACTTGGCGAACGGTGCCCCAGTGCCCGGATTGATGACATCGAACGAGGTGTCGCTCGGCTCGCCGCGACCGTCGATGGTATGAGTGAAACCGCTTTGCATGACGTCTCCTCCAGCGCCCTGTTCCGGGCGCATTGATAGTGATAGGCGTTGCTACAGATCGAGCACCAGCCGGTCGCCCCGGCAGCCGGAGCAGCAGGTCATGACGGTGCGCCCGCTGGCCCGTTCGTCTTGACTCAACACGAGGTCGCGATGCTCGGGCGTGCCTTCGAGCACGGCAACTTCGCATGTCCCGCAAACGCCTTCGCGACAAGAATACGGGGCGTCTACGCCAGCGTCGAGCAACGCATCGAGCATCGTTTTTCCCGGCGTAATCACGACGGTTTTTCCGCTCTTCGCGAGCACCACCTCGTATTGCCCTGCGGAACCTTCCGGTGTGCCGACACCCGCGAAATACTCCACATGTCCGTGGCAATCTGCACGGCGTGCCACCTCCGCCTCGAACGCCTTCAACATCGGCGACGGTCCGCAGCAATACAGATGTGTGCCAGCAGACACTTCATCGACGAGTCGCCCGAGGTCGAGCGACCCTTGTCCCGGCGCCCGGTCGAAATGCCACTCGACGCGCCCGTGTGCAAAAGCGCCACACTCCAGACGCTCCGCGAACGCTGCCGTCTCCCGGCTGCGCGCACAGTAATGCAGCGTCCAAGGACGTTGCATCGCCTCAAGCCTGGCCGCCATCGACAACAACGGCGTGACCCCGATCCCTCCGGCTACGAGCACGGTGTGCCCGCTGCGCGCAGCCGTCTCGTCGAGTGGGAAGTGATTACGTGGCGCGCTGATCTTGAGCATCGCGCCTTCGTGCAGATGCTCGTGCACAAAGGCCGAACCGCCACGGCTGGCCGCATCGCGGTTCACGCCAATGACATAGCGATGCCGCTCGCTCGGATCGTTGAGCAGCGAATAGCATCGCGACAACCCGTCGCGCAGGAACAACTCGATGTGAGCGCCAGCCGTGAACGGCGGCAGCGCACTGTCGTCGGACGCGTGCAATTCGAAGACGGCAATGGCCGCCGTCTCCTGCTCACGCCGTGCGACGTGGACGATCAACGTGTCGGTGAAGTCGGACATGTTCATGGCGAGGCTCGCAGCCGGTTATGCCGCGACCTTGGCGGGCAGACGGAAGACGTGACGCGCGTTGTCCTCATAAATCTTGCGACGGTCGTCCGCGCTCAGCCAGTCGAGCTTGTCGATGAGCGAGCGCACGTCGTCCATCGAGCGGCCCGTCGCCGGATTGACCGCCGAGCCGACACCCGGGCATTCCGTGCCGAACAGACAGCGATCGACCCCAACTGTTTTGATGAGCAGCGAAAGCGCCTCTTCGGTGTACAGCACGGTATCGAAGTACAAATTGCGCAGACGCTCCGAGAAGCGCTGACCGTTCGGGCGGCGCAGCGTCGGTGCGTCAAAGCGACCGATCTGATAGGGGACCGCACCGCCACCGTGGCTCACGACGATCTTCAGATTCGGGAAGTCCTTGAACACGTCGGAGTTCACCAGACCGAACACGGCAATCGTTTCCTCGTTGATGAAGTGCAACGAGTAGGGCACGCGCTCCGAGCGCGATCCGGTGCCGTGAATGTGCGCAGGAACATCCAACTCGCACAGCTTCTCGTACAGCGGATACCAGTAACGGTCGCCCAGCGGCGGCGCTTCCGCAACGCCGTTCTCGAACGGATCGGGATTGAGCAGACACCCTGCAAAGCCCAGCTCATTGATGCAACGCTCAAGCTCAGGCAACGCCTGCTCGATAGGATCGCCCGCCGTTTGCGGCAGACCGGCGACACCGGCAAACGTCTGCGGGAACAGTTGCGTCTGGCGATAGATGATGTTGTTGCACTCTTCGGTGAACCAGTGCACCAGCTTCGCGGGCTTCTCCGACTGCATCAATTGGAACGGACGCGGCGAGACCAATTGCAAGTCGGTGCCGTGATCGCGAATGTAGTCGAGGTGACCCTTCGGCCACGTCTCTGCGCGATTGGCGGCGGCGCGAATCTCGTCGTCGGAAACATTGATGCGTCCGCGGCCGTGCGAGCCACGGCTCGCCAGCAGGCTGGCCTTATAGGCCCACAGTTCGGTCGGTGCGCTTACGTGGGCATGGCAATCGATAATCATGCTGAACTCCGGTGTCAGGTTGAGACGGGGTTGCGATGGAAAAGAAATGGCGAATGCGAAATGCGTTGTGATGGCGTCGTCACGCAGTCGGTGTCGGTGCCCCGCGCAGTAGCGCTGCCGCACCCTCGAGCACTGGCGTGTCCTGCGGTAGCAGCATCGACACCGGGCGAACGTTGTAGAGCGCGCCATCGGTCGCACAGTTGGGCACTTGCCCTTGCGCGAGATCACGTGCCAGACCCAGCATCAACCGGCGAAAGCGCACGATGCCGCGATCTGACGCGCCCAACCGCTCCTGTGACCGATCCACGATGGGGCCCATGCTCTCCTGCACGGCGGCATCCTGATTCGGGATACCTTCGATGCCGGTGAAGTTGGACGTGCGCTGGCGCGTGCGGTCGATGGCGTAGTCGTTGCCCCGATGCAGCAACGGTTGGTAGCCGTCGTCGACCGGCCCCCAGAAGCCCTGACGTCCGCCGCGAAACGCGATTTCCTCGTCGCGATAAGCGCGCGCAGGACTTGCGCTGAACGACCACGTCCACGTGGTCTCGTCATCGATAGGCACCCAGGCGTGACCGTCGTACGGCTCTTTGCTCGACTCCGCAAAATTGCCCACGGGCGGAATCATCGTGTAGCAGGGCAGCAGGAATTGCGTGACGCGCCAGTAGTACATGCCGGGCTCGGCATGACGGCGTGCCGCGATCACAAGACCGTGTCCGGCGTCGCTCACTTCGAATACCGGGTGACGGTCGGACGCGTGATAGCGATTGCTCGGCGCTCCTGCCACCGGTTCGGTGCGGCTGTGCAGGAACGAGATGTGGCTCGAATCGATACCGCCTTCGACGGCCTGCGCCCAGTTGCACGATTGCAGACGCTTGGTCGCCGTGTGCTGCCGCTCGGGCAGCCGCGACCATTCGAAGTCGGGCAACGCGGGCACCGACTCGCGCGGCCCCATGTACACCCACACCACACCGTTCCGTTCAGCCGTGAGATACGCCTTGATACGAACGTTGTGCGTCTGGGGGTTCTCGTGCGGCTCGGACGGCATCTCCACACACTGTCCGTTCACATCGAACTTCCAGCCGTGATAGACGCAACGCAAGCCGCAGTCTTCGTTGCGGCCGAAGAAGAGTCCGGCGCGGCGATGTGCGCAATACGCATCCACAATGCCCACGCGTCCTTCGGTGTCGCGAAACGCGACGAGGTCCTCGCACAGCAAGCGCAAGCGTACGGGTGCGCCGTCGCGCTCGGCGATCTCTTCGGAGAGCAGCGCGGGCAGCCAGAAGCGGCGGAACAGTTCGCCCATGGGTGTGCCGGGACCGACTCGGGTGAGGGTTTCGTTGTCTTGCCTGGAAAGCATGCCTGCCTCCTTGCAGGTGGGGCCGGCGCGTCACCCTCTGCGGGGTGTGCGCGGCCGGTGGCCTTAGTTGGCCGGGTGCCAGAGCACGAAGCCCATGGCATTGCCCGTGCCCGCCGCCGAGCGGTAGCACGGCACGTAGTCGACCAGTTGCATCGTCATCGCTTCGGCATTCGCCGCGGCAATGACCGGCAGCCAGTTCTTCACTTCCGACGTGCCCGATTGCAGCAACGTCTCGTCGATGCTGCGCAGATACGCGTTATCGCCGCGCGCCATCGCGTCGAGCAATGCTCGGTCGAAGTCTTCGTCGATGACGAAGTGGCTCAATCCACCGGACGCGATCAGCGCGACACGCACGTCGTCAGGCCACGCGCTTAGGGCGTCGTGCAGCGCCAACCCGAGGTCGACACAACGCGTGGCGCGCGGCCGATTTGGCGGATAGAACGTGTTGAGCATGATCGGCACATGCGGCGGCACGCGGCCATGCATGAGCCGTTGATAGACGAAGCCGAAGGCGTGCGGCATGCCGGTCGGACCGTCGTTGCCGCGCTGCGGGACTTCGGTCGAGAGGGTGATGTCGTGCCCGTATTCGGTGAAGGCCGTCGCGAGATGGCGCGCGAGCGGCGCATGCGCCGGATACTCCGTGCGTGTGCCCGGCTTGATGGCCGCCGACGAGATCGAGATGCCCGGTGGCATCTTCGCGAGACGCGCGGCGCTCACCGGTTCGTCGAAGACCGACTCGCCACCGTAGAGCCACAACGCGGGTGTGATCGCAGGACCGAAGACTTCACGCTGATCGTTGCCGACAATCACGACGACGTCGGGTGCCGCGTCGTGTAGTGCCTGCGAAAGCACTTCGAGGGCGGCATTGCAGCGCGCCGCATGGGCCTCGCGCGCGGGGAGCGTGACCTGTGCTTCGAGGTCTTCGCTCGCACGCAGCGTCATCAGTTCGTCGAAGCTATAGGTCTGGCCGCGAAACGGATGCGCTAACTCGGCGCGGTCGGCGCGTACGCGCAGATCCCAGTCGGCAGGTGGCGTGGAGAGCATCGGCCCGTGGGACGTGCCCACGGCCAGCACGATCTTAGTCATGGCGCTCGTCCCGGATCGGATGAATCGGGTACGTCTGGCGACCAGACTCGCGCGATAGGTTCGCCTGGTTCTCTTGGCTCGCTTGCCCCGCTTGCCCGGTCAAGTCGGCGTCGACCACGTTGCCCTGCGCGTCGACACGCACCCCCATCGCGTCGTGGAACGCACGCTTGATGGCCTCAGGCTGGCCAGCCTGAAACGCGTATTCCTTGAGGTGTTTGCCGATGATCGGATGCGCCTTGAGCTCATCGCGTGTCAGACCGTCGACGAAGAGTCGGCGAGCGGCCACCGGCAGTTCGATGCGGGCGTTCTTAGCCTCATCGCGCACGAGCCCTTTCGGATCGCGGCCCTGTGCAACGGCGTCGAGTTCATCGAAGAAGTGCCGACGAAGCATTGCGATACCCCGGTCGCTCGCGCCGAGATTTTCCTGCGTCCGATCGGCAATGCGTCCTTGCCCGACCCATGCAACGAAGTCCTGATTCATCACGTGACTGGAGATCCACTGCCCAGTCGCCTCGTCTTTGACCGGGCCGTACCACGCGGGGATTTTCTCTTGCACGTACGGCTCGCGTTCGCGCGGCACGCGGTTGAAGGCCCAAGTGATCGACAACGTGTTTTCGTCGTCGATAGGCACGCGCCATTCGAAGTGATCTCCCAAACAGAAGACATTCGGCCACAGCGCCAGACGGCCCACTGCCCACAGCGGATGCTTCTCGTCGGTGTCTTCGCGAACGCGCTTGTAAATCAGGCCGTACTCGAATTCCTCGAAACCGAGCTTGGTGTGCGTGGGAGAGTAGGGGCCGGTATCGCCGCGCAAACGCACGCTCCAGTTCGAATGCATCCATTCGAAATGCACCGGATCAATGGAGTTCTCTTGGCACTGGAACCAGTTGCAGGGCACTTCGGAAATGACGACCTGACGGAAACCGTTCGCCCACGTGAAGGGCTCCCACGTCGGCACGAGCGGCGCAGGCAGCGGCCCCATGTAGGCCCAGATCATGCCGGCCTTGACCTGTACCGGATACGACTTGATCTTGATGCGGTCTTTCAGGCGCACCTGCGGATTGGCAATGTCTTCATACGGCTGCTCGGTGCACTGGCCCTTCTCGTCGTACAGCCAGCCGTGATAGTTGCATCGCAGTCCGCACTTTTCCACGAAGCCGTAGGCCAGATCCGCGCGACGGTGCGGGCATTGACGATCCACCAGCCCGTAGTTTCCCGACAGGTCCTTGTAGAGCACGAGGTCTTCGCCGAACAACCGCGCAGGCCGCACCGAAATCTCATCGAACTCGCTCTCGGCGCCAATCGGATGCCAGTAACGCCGCAGCAAATCGCCCATTGGCGTGCCTGGCCCGACCTGGGTCAACAACTGGTTCTTTGCCTCGCTGAGCATGGATGTCTCCGTCCGTTTCTTGTGGGATGCGCACCGCTTTCAACAGTGCATTTGCGCATACTGTATGCGTGTTTATTTGGCGTGTCAACGCCCTTTGTCGTGCGATTTGCCATCCCTTGGCGGCCTTCCGTGCCCCTGTCATTACCCGGAGGTTTCGCGCAAACCCCCGAATTTAGGCGGTTTCGCCTATTGACGGGACACGCTTACAAACATACTGTATGCGCATTATACTTCTGCGCGTGTGCCGCTTGATCAGCGTCAATATCTCGCGGCCGGACGTGCCCTACGCTGCGACCACCATGTTCCGAACGTCCGATTTCCTACCCAGTTCATCGTCATCACCACCCATCGAATCGACCATGTCAGCTACCGACACCCGCTTGCCGGTCACGCTTCTTACGGGCTTTCTCGGAAGCGGCAAGACCACCTTGTTGCGAGCATTGCTCGCGCACCCGGGCATGAGCGACACGGCGGTGATCGTCAACGAGTTTGGCGAAGTGGGGCTGGACCATCTGCTCGTCGAGACGCTCGACGCACACACGGTGCTGCTCGAGAGCGGTTGCGTGTGTTGCGCCGTGCGCGACGATTTGAGCGAGACGTTGCTGTCGCTGCACGCGCAGTTGGCAGGCGGTGACATTGCGCCGTTCTCGCGCATCGTTATCGAGACCAGCGGACTGGCCGACCCTAGCGCCGTAGTGGCGACACTGTTGCGTGACCCTGCGTTATCGAAGCGATTTGTGCTCGATGCGGTCATCGTCACGGTGGACGCCGCGCATGCGATGTCTCAACTTGCGCAGCAGCCGGAAGCGCAGCGTCAGGTGATGCTCGCGGACCGGTTGCTCATCACGAAGGTCGATCTTGTCGAAGGCGATGCGCTCGACGCGCTTCGCGCGACGTTGGCGCAGCGAAACCCGGCGGCGTCGCAGCATCTGTGCGAACACGGCCGCATCGCGCCATCGGAAGTGTTGGGCCTCGGCATGCACGCGGCAGACAACGTGGCACACGCGACCCTGCAATGGCACGACACATCGTCGCCGCGCTATCGATCGGTGTGCAACACCCATGGCACGCAAGCGTGCACCGATTGCACACCGCGCACGCTCTTGCCCGGCAACGATACGCCGCACCGCGCCGACGTCGCGGCGCATTGCATCACGCTGGACGCTCCCCTCGAATGGGATGTACTCAGCGGTTGGCTCGGCGCCGTGGCTTTTCATCACGGCGATGACCTGCTGCGTTTAAAGGGATTAGTCGACGTGCAGGGCGAGGCTGGCCCTGTCGTCGTGCATGGTGTGCAGCATCGACTGCATCCACCGGAGGTTTTACCGGCATGGCCAGCGCGTGCCGAGACGATCAATACCGAACGACACTCACGCTTCGTCTTCATCATGCGCAACGTACCGCGCGAAGCCTTACTGGCGCATCTGAGCGAAGCGCAGCGCGTGCCGACATAGGCTATGCGCAATGTAGTATCTTGTTGCCGACAAAACGACCAGGAATCCCATGCCACGCGAAAAAGCAGAAACACCCGTCTGGAAACTCGGCCGCGCCGAATCGACCGCCATGCGCGTCGAACGTCAGATCAAGGAGGCATTGCTCGACGGGCACTTCGCCCCGGGTGATTTCCTCGGCTCAGAAAACGACCTCGCCACACAGTTCGGCGTGAGCCGTCTGCCGATTCGCGAAGCCTTGGGCCGTCTGCAAGCGTTGGGCGTCGTCGATATCCGCACGGGCGCCGGCGGCGGCGCACGTATCGCGCAGGGCAATCCGGCGCTGTTCTCGGAAGCGCTCGCGATTCAGCTCAAGCTCGTCGGCATGTCGGCCGAGGAAATCTTCGATGCGCAGTTCACGATAGAAGTCGCCGTCGCCGGACTCGCCGCGCAGGCGGCCACGGCAGAAGACATCGAAACGTTGGAATTGGCCCTGGAGAATGCGCAGGCGCTCGTGGGCACGCAGCACGAGTTCACGCAGGCGTCGATGGCGTTTCGTAACGCAGTGGCACATGCGTCGCACAACCACTTCCTCGAAGCGATGATGCAGGCGATCGTGCACGTGTTGTATCGCTCGCTGACGCCGTACACCACCGAGACGGTTGCCAAGGGCGTGATCAAGCGCCATCGCGAGTTGCTCAACGCGATTCGCGCGCGCAACGACGAGGCCGCACGTCAGGTTGTCTCGCAGAACCTCACGGTGCTGCGCGAGAAGTATCTCGCCGCACGCGACACGGCTGCCAAGGCCGCAGCCAAGCGCTAAAAAAAGAACCGCGTCCCCCGACGCGGTTCGCAAAACCGGCCCACCCCCAAGCGGGCCAGCACTGCCTGATATCGGGCGCGGCCGTCTTAGCAGATTGGCCGCTACCCGCGCGATTCAACACCGCATCAGCGGTTCCATCCGTAGATATCCAGCGACGCCTCACCGGCTTCGAGGCGGCGAATGATGTCCGCTTCCTTCGCCTCGCGCTCGTGCGCCGCATTCACCACCGCGTCGAGCGAGGCTTGCGGCAACACGACGACACCATCGGCATCGCCCACGATCACGTCGCCCGGCGCAATGACGATGTCTTCGAAGCGCACCGGATAGCCGATCCACCCGCGCGCATCGAAGTCCTTCCCCGTACCGCGAATGCACAGGCCGCGCGCAAACACCGGAAAGCCGAAACGCTCCAGAATCGCGCCGTCGCGCACGCACCCGTCGATGACGAGTCCGCCGAGCTGGCGTGTGCGACCCATGGTCGACATCACTTCGCCCCAGTAGCCGGCGTCGTAATGCCCGGCGACGCGAACGACCAGCACGTCCCCGGGGCTGGCCAGCGCCAGCGCGCGATGCAGCCAGAGGTTGTCGGCCGGTGGTGCATCCACGGTCAATGCCGGGCCGCACACACGAAACGACGGTGCCACTGGCTTGATGGCGGCGGGCAACGCACCCACCTTGCCCGCGGCTTCATGAAGCGTGGCGACCGGCAGCGCCGCAACACGTGCCAACAAGGCCGGATCGGGCCGCGTGAAATCGAGATTGACCGTCGGCAGACGGGCAAACGGATATTGCGACTTGAGCGACGCGGCGTGCGAAGTGACGTCCATGTGTCCTCTCCTTAGCGCTTGCGCGTTTGCAACTGGTGATAGCCCAGATCCTTGCGGGCATCGTCCAGACGTTTGCCGCCGCGCACTGCTTCGCGGATATGACGCTCCGCCGCGTCGATGGCCTCTGCGGCATCGAGTACGGCAGCCTCATGGGCCCTCGGAATCACAATCACGCCGTCGGCATCGCCGCGCATGATGTCGCCCGGATTCACGCGCGCGTTGCCGATGTTCACGGGGACGCCGACCGCTTCGACCTGTACGCGGTCCTTGCCGGTGCGCATCCAATTGCCTCGGCTGAAGATCGGATAACCGAGTTCGAGGGCGAGAGACACGTCGCGGCAGATGCCGTCGATCACCGTGCCTGCGATACCGCGCCGATGGGCGATCTCGGTGAGAATGTCGCCCCACACGGTGCAGTCTTCGCGTCCGCCGTTATCGAGTACGAGCACCGTGCCCGGGGCAATGTCGTCGATGTAGTCGCCGACGGTGCCTGGCGGCGTGCTGGCCGGACCATATTGCAAGGTGTAGGCACGACCGGCCATTCGAAAGTGGCTGTCGCGCGCCTTCACTTGATGACATTGGCCAGCGATGCCGAGCCGGTCGAGCGCGTCGCTCAGCGTGGCCGTGTCGAGTGCCGCCGCGCGGGCGACGTTAGTGTCTTGCGGTTGGTTCATGACGTGTCTCCTGATGAATGTTCTGGCGCGCCGCTCGGTTCGGTGCTTGGGCGGCGCTTATTTGGCGCTTATGTGGCGCTGTTATGCAGCATGTGTTCGTAGTTCGCCCCCATCACGTCGGTGACGGGTTGACCGGCGAGCAGCGCCTTGGCCATGGCGGCCTCGCGCGCGGCGATCTGTTCTGCGGCGTCGAGCACGTGGCCGATATCCGCAGCGCCGATGAAGACCACGGCGCTGTTATCGGCGATCACGAAGTCGCCGGGGGCGACGTCGACACCGTCCACATGGATGGGAACGTTGGTGCCCGCTTCGACGACGCGCGAGCGAGCGGTGCGTGCTGTCAGTTCGCGGCAGAACACCGGCAAGTCGTACTCGCGGGCCTCGTCGATATCGCGCACGGGGCCGTCGGCAATGACGCCCGCAACGCCACGTTGCACTGCCGCGAGCGACAAGATGCCGCCCCAACTGCCTGCATCGAGCCCTGTGCGCTGTTCGACCACGATGACGTCGTCATTTCCCGCGAGCATGACGGCGGTGGTGCCGAGATGGCGCGGCGTGCCGGTGACGGCGGGCGCATCGGCGACGGCGACGAGCTTCACGGTGATCGCGCGTCCGGCAATGCGTCGCGAGCTGGCGCGTTGCGGCAGATGGCTTACGGTGCTCGGCAGACCGAGTTTGTCGAGGGCGTCCGAGACGGCGCAGGCATCGAGTTTTCGCAGTCTTGAGACGGCGTCGGCGGGAGCGTTCATGACATGTCCTTGCTAGGTGATGTGTTGGGTCGGGAGCGGGATCGAGCGTGGGGACGAAAGCGACGCGACGTGCATCAGGCGGGCGCCCAGTAGGCGAACGCCATCGCGTTGCCCGTCCCCGCTTCCGTGCGATAGCACGGCACGTAGTCGACGAGCGTCATGTGCCAGTCGATGTCGTGCATCGCAGCGGCCAGTGGGTACCAGCTCTTGATTTCCGCGGTATTGCCGTTGAAATACGACTCGGGAATGTCGGCTAACGCGGCTTCGTCACGTGCGGCGAAAGCATTCAACACGCGCCAGTCGAGCGCTTCGTCGATAACGAAGTGGGTCATACCGCCGGACGCGAGTACCGCTACGCGCATGTCGCTGGGCAAACGCGAGATGGCGGCGCGCAACGCGTGACCGAACGCTAGACACCTGGCCGCGCGCGGTTGGTTGGGTGCGACGCCAACATTCAAGAAGATCGGCACGCTCGGTGGGGGCTGGTCACGCATGATGCGCCGGTAGAGAAATCCGAAGGCATGCGGAATGCCGTGCTGGCGATCCTCGCCCCCCGGCAGACGCACCGAGCGCGCGACATCGAAGTGCGCATCGCATAGCGACCGGATGAGCGCATCGGCCACACCCGGCGAGCCGGGGTACGTCGCCCCTTGCGGCGGGCAGTGGCCCGCTTCCGCGATAGCAACCCCCGGGGGCAGACGTTCGACTTGCGCTTCGGTCAGCGGAATGTTTTCGATACGTTCACCGGCATAGACGGTAATCGACGGCGTGAGATCTTCCTTGAAGACTTCGCGCTGATCGTTCCCCAGCAGAATCACCACATCGGGGCGCGCAGTGGCGAATCGGTCCGCCAGCGTGTCGAGCGCGCGCTGACAAGCATCGAAGCGCGCCTGTTTGGCATCGGGCTCGATAGCCAACGCGAAGCTCGGCGACGCATCGGCGCGCGCGGCGAGCAGCGCGTCGTAAGGCATGGACTCGCCCCGAAACCAATGCTGTGCATTTTTGCGATCCGCCCCCGCGCGTAAGTGCCACATCTCGGGCGGGGTCGCGAGCATCGGCCCATGTGAACACCCCATCGCGAATACGATCCGTGCCATCCGTGCGCCTCCTTGTTTTGTATTACTGTATGCGTGTTTTGTCGAAGAATAGGCGGGTTGCATTTGGGTTGTCAACGCCCCTCACTTATTTTTTCGTCGTGTTTGACACTGGTCATAACAGGCATATAGTATGCGTGTTATGCCGCGTCGTAGAGCGGGCTAGCTAGCGCCCGTTCGCGCGCCGCAAGTCGTGCGCAACACTCATTACGATAACGATATTGGAGGCAGACATGACTCAATCCGCGATGGACGCCAGCCCGGCGAACGCGCCCCCGCAAGATTCCGCGCACGCCATACCGTCGGCGCCATCCGCAGCATCGAACGCACAGACTTCCGGCAGCGCTACACGCCGCGTTGGCCTGCGCGACTGGTACATGCTGATCGTGCTCACCGCCATCTTCGTGCTGTCGTTCATCGATCGTTCGTCGCTCTCGCTCGTCGTTGGCCCGCTCAAACAGGAGCTGGGTGTGAGCGACTTCCAGATGAGCCTGTTGCTCGGGCTCTCGTTCGTGGTGCTGTACAGCACCTTCAGCATTCCTGCCGGGTATCTGGCGGACCGGTTCAGCCGTCGCGGCATCATCGGCTGGGCAGTGTTCGTCTGGTCGTCGATGACGGTGCTGTGTGGCTTTGCGTCGAACTACGTTCAGCTCTTTCTGGGACGCACGGGCATCGGCATCGGGGAGGGCGCCTTGCAACCCGCCGCTTATTCGATGATTCGCGACACGTTCCCGCCGGACCGACGCGGCCGTGCGTTCGGCATTTATCACATGGGGCCGATGCTGGGGGTGGGTTTCTCGCTGTTCGTCGGCGGCACGCTGCTTAGCCTGTCGCAGAGCGGGGACGTGGCGCACTGGCCGATTCTCGGTTCGCTCCGGCCGTGGCAGTTCGTGATTGTCGTGCCGGGGTTGTTGGGCATTCCACTTGCGCTGCTGATGTTGACGCTGCGCGAGCCGAAGCGCGCGACGAAGCAACAACCCGCTGACGTTGCGGGTTATCGCGATGCCCTGCGCTTCATGCGCAGCGAGTGGCGTCTGTATGTACCGCTGTGGACGGCTGCGACGCTATACGCCATGGCGATCTCGGGTTTTAACGCCTGGTTGCCGACGGTGATCGCCCGCGCGTGGCAATTGCCGCTGCCGAGCATCGGCCGCATGCTCGGGCCACTGATGATGGTGTCGGTCCCTGCGGGTCTGGTGCTGCTCGGTGCAGTGATGGACAGACTGTCGCGCCGTGGGCGCCGCGCGGCGCCACTCGAAGTGGCGATGGTGTCGACGTTCCTTTCCTGTCTGGCCACGTTCTGCCTTGCCTTTACGGATAACCACTTGTTGGCCGTGGTGCTGTACGTGTGCCACACGTTCTTCGCCAGCCCGATCCCGTCGTCCGCCGGGGCCACGATGGCGCAGATCACGCCGGGGCGCATGATGGGCAAGCTCTCGTCGCTTTTCTTCCTCGTGCAAAACCTGCTCGGTCTCGCACTGGGACCGACGGTCGCCGCCACGATCTCGCATCTGTTCTTTAGCGGCCCGATGGCGATGGGGTACGCCATCGTCACGACGTTCTGCGGTTGTACGGCGATCGCCGGCATCATGTACGCGCTGGTCGCCGCGCAAGTCCGTCGCCGCAATTTCGAGTAACGCATCCGCCGGTATCCCGGCAACCTACGCGCCGTTCGCTTTCATGCGACGGCGCGTATTTTTTTGTCTGCGCCGATCGGCATCGATCACACCGGTCGCCTTCCGTCCATAAAAAAACCACCGCAACGATCGCGGTGGTTAAGGGGTACGACGCATGAAGCCTTCAGGGGTTGCGAATCAGAAGCGATGCCGCAAGCCGATACCGACGCCGGTCTGGTCGTGGCCGTTCGGAAACTCGGCCCGTTGCGCGCCGTGACCGACGCTGTAGTCCACCGTGCCGTAGAGCGTAGTGCGGCGTGAGAAGCCGTACTCCGCCAGCAGCACGTAGGTCTCGCGCGATCCGTCGCCTGCGTCTCCGGTCACACCGTTCACGTTGGACGCACGGTCGTAGTACACGGCGGCGGTCAGCGTAAGCGGTTTCGACACCTGATACGCCACACCGGCGAAGAACGCATTGTCCTTACGCGGATTCGGGCCGCCAGTCACACCGCGTCCCGAGAGGAAGCCGTCGACGAAGCCGGTCTTGTCGTTACTGTTGTAGTAACCGAGCGTGAACGTCGCCGGACCCCATTCGTACTTGAGGTCCAGGTTGTAGACCATCTGGGTGTTGGCCTGGATATCCCGGTTTTGCAACACGTTCGCAGCAACGCCGAACGGCTTGCCCATGTACGCCACCGAGATGACGTAGCCCGAATTGCGCGACGTGCTGCCGGGCACACCACCGACGATGTACTCCAGGCCGACCTGAATGTCCTGATACCGCTTCGTGTACTTGACCGCGTTGTTGCCGCCGTTCGGGCCGTTGGTGCCGAACACGACGGGCATCCACTCGTTCTGGTCGTAGTTGCCCACCGTGAGCGGGTCCCAGCCGTCGATCAGCAGTTCCCAAGTCGGGTTGTCCTGCGTGCCGATGGTGAGCTTGCCGTAGTCGCCTTCGAGGCCGACATAGGCTTTGCGGTTGAAGATTTTGCCGCTGCGTTGCGACGTGCCGTTGTTCAGGTGATAGCCGCCCTCGAGCATGAAGAGCGCCTTCATGCCCTGACCGAGGTCTTCCTTGCCATAGATGCCCCAACGGCTTTGCGAGATGGCGCCGTCGGTGAGCGCAAAACTGCTCTTGTTGTCAGTGGTCGCGCCCGACAGATAGCGAAGGCTCGCATCCGCCACGCCGAACATCGTCACGCTCGATTGCGCGAACGCCGGCGAGGCGATCAACGCCCCGGCGGCCAGAGGAAATGCCCACTTTTTCATTTAATGCCTTCCCCAATGCGCCAACCGCCCTGCAAGCGGCTGGCCATAGTAGCACCGTCGCGGCATTCGTCACTGTCATCGGTTCGTGCATCTATCGGCAATATATTTCGTATAACTAATTAATTGCCATGAGAATTTACACACACCTCTACCTCGCCGGCCTCCAAAGCTTTGGCGAAGCAAAACTCGGACAATGACGATACCCAATCCACCCGGCGAAATGACCGCCGGCGGTCTCCTTTGCCACGACTATTAATTTGTATACCTAATTATTTTGATGTATGCTTTCCGTCGTAGTACCCTCCCGAATGGCAAGCGTTGCACACGCCGTTAAAGTGGTCCGGAGGCGCGACGCTCCCTGTCCGGAGCGTCGCAATTTCCCGAACTTCCAAATTTCCTGATTCTTGTCGCCTTACTTTGCGCCGACCGGTTTCACCGCGATCACTTCGATTTCCACCATCCAGCCCGGATCGACCAGACGCGCCGCTTGCAGCACGGAGCGCGCAGGCAGGTTCGGACCGTTCTTGTCGAAGAACTGGTAGTAACCGTTCATGAAGCCGCCGAAGTCCATCACGTTGTTCTTCGCGGGGTCTCCCACGAGGAACACCTGCATCTTCACAACGTCTTTCATGCCGAGATTCATGGTGGCGAGCAGCGCCTGAATCCGCTTGAGCACACTCACCGTCTGCTGCTCGGTGTTGCCATACCCACCGCTCTCGAGTTTCTCGGGCACCTGACCGCTCAGATACACGGTGGAGGCGCCCGCCGGCACCTCGACGGCGAGCGCGAGCGGTCCGGGTGTTTTCGGCAGATGGCGCACGACTTCCTGCGCACCGGCCGCGTGCGCGAACAGCATGGCAGCGCTCAGGGCTGCGACGCTCCACCATCCTTTCGTTGACATCGTCATATGGGTTCCTGAAAGTTATTGAATTGATGGCGCGCGCGTCCCCACGCGCGCCGGAATTCCCGACGCGTGACTGTCGTTCCTGCTAGCTGCGCCCGACGTGCCACGCGAGAGCGCGGCACGTCGGCGGGCATCAGTTGCCCTTGCTGCCGCCTTCCGCTTCTTTCGCCGCGACGGTCTTGCGCACGGCTGCGACCTGCTCGACCGACACCGGCGCTGCGTTATTGCCCCATTCGCCGCGAATGAAGCTAACCACCGAAGCGATCTGCGCATCGTTGAGCGACGAATTGAACGTCGGCATGCCACCGCGTCCACCGATCACGGTCTCGACGACCTTGGTGGGGTCGCCCAGCACGAACTTGTCGCCCTTGAGTGCGGGAAACGCGCCGGGGATGCCTTGGCCGCCTGCCTGGTGGCACGCTGCGCAGTTGTTACCGAAGAGGGTCTTGCCCGACGGTGTCTGCGCGTGAGAAACACCCGCCACCAAACCGAACAACGCGATCGACCACAACTTTTTCATTGCCTCACTCCTGTACTTTTCTTCTGACTGCGACTGACTTTGCTTCTGAAGCTTTGCTGCTGTTGCATTGCATTGCATTGCGTTGCGCTCAAGCACTCAAGCGCGCATGCAACTGCTCGATCTGATACCAGGCCGACTCGATGGCACCTGCCTGCCAGCCATTCAGATGGCTCATGTGTTCACCGGCCAGCAACGTGCGGCCTTCGCCCTTGAGCAGACGCGGATAAGCGGTGCGGCGTCCCGCTTCGCTCCAGTCGGCCCAGCCGCCGAGGTTGTACTTCACGCGATGCCAGGCCACCGAGAACGACGATTCGGCCGAGTCGCGGTACTGCCCCGGGAAGACCTTCTCGCCCGCTGCCAGACCGAACTCCGTGCGTTCCTTCTGGGACATCGCACTGATCTGCGCAGCCGTCGCGCCGAAGTTGTAATAGGACAGCAGCGTGCCTTTCTTGCCCTGCCAATTGGTCGACGGCAGCGAGATCAGCGTGGCGCCCTTGATATCGGTCTGGATGTGACCGCCGTAGATGAAGTGATCTTCTTCCCAGAAGCGGCGCTTCATCTGTACGCCGAGCTTGCCGACCGGCTCGTAGGCGACCTGCATGGCGTCTTTGAAGCCATCGGAGAAGTCGGTATCGATTTGTTTGAGCACCGACAACGGGATCGTGCACAGACAGAAGTCGCCCTTGACGGTGCGAGCGGCACCGGTGCGCGTGTCTTTACACTGCAACTCCACACCGCTATCGGAATTGCGCAGGCTCACGACCTCGGTGTTGTAGCGAATCATCTTCTTCGTGCGGGCTTCGAAAGCCTTCGCCACATGATCCATGCCGCCCACTGCTTGGAGCATCGTCTTTTGCTGTTCGATGTCGTTGGCGGAGCGGTAGATGTTGCCGAGCTTCGACTTGAGCAGATCGCCGAATTGCAGCGGGTCGGTCAGCTCACCGGCCTGCACGCCGGGGTACGTCTTGTAGCCACGCGCCGACGTGCCCTTGTAGTCGAGGTCTTTCTTGTTCAGATAGCCTTCATGCACGAGGTAGTCGAGCAGCAGCGCCTTGTCGCCTTCGCTGATCTGATCGTTGAGCTTGCCTGCGCGCAGCGTTTTGGCGAAGAGCTCGTCGGTGTAGCCGCGCATGTCCGCCTTGATCTCGAACTGACGCAGGCGCTTGCCGGCCAGCGGACCGTCGATGTTTTCCTTGTAGACGTAGGCCGCATCGTTGTCGTTGTTGAACAGTTCGAGCGCCACGCCGAATTCGCGCGTGTAGTGCAGCGTGGATTGCTGGCAGAACGGAATACGCCACGGGCCGTGGTTGATGTACTGACCCTCGTCGAAATTGCAGACCTGACGCTCGCCGCCCAGCTCGGTCAACTCGAAGCCTCGCCGTGCGGTCTGACAGCGACCCCCGGCAAAGCCACGGGCTTCGATGATCTCGCACTGATAGCCCAGCTTCGAGAGCTCGTAGGCGGCAGTCATACCGGCCAGGCCCGCGCCGAGAATGACGACGCGCTTGCCGCGTCCGCTGCCGGACAATCGCGGCGGCGACGTCCGTACCGAAGCAAGATCGACACCCCATGCTTTCATGGTGGCCAGCATGAGGCCACTGCCGCCGATCGCTAGCGTGCGCATCAGGAAATCGCGGCGTCGCAGCGAGCTTCCGCCTCCCTGTACGCCTGCCCCTGCGATCGAATCCATCGAACCGAACGACTTACCCGTGGTTTGTTGCGCGTCTGACATGACTCTCCTCACTCTTGGATGATGCAACCTGTCGCGAATGGCAACGCCGTGCGCCTGATGTGCGAGGGCGCGCCACGACCTTACGGACGAGCGCAACCAGCAAGCGCATACCGCGCCTCAGCGAACAAAAAGGGGGATAGTGAGAAGGCTCAGGGCGAGTGGCCAGAGGACCGCATGATGTCTCCTTAAGCGCGAATTCCGGGGCGAGCCCGACGGTCTTGCGCCGTCGTAACGCCGGGTTCTTATCTTCTCGTGAAACGTCACCCGCCGAGCCGGCCGACTGCGTGCTCCGGGGGGAATGCGGCCGGTCGACTGTGAATCACGCCGGCGCTGCACTGCGGAGCCAATCCTGCTCAGGGGAATCGGGTATGCTTGCTTGCCTGTTGTACTAGGTTCGCCAGCCACCATAACGACCATACTATATGCGTGTTATGGATTGGAATATTAGCGTTAGTACTTAGCGTGCGTAGGGTGACTTGCGAGAGAAGGCCGCGCACCGCAATGGGGGCGGCAAGGGCAGCGAAGGCGGGAGAGATTCAGTGGTTCCGGGTGCGCCGATCGTGCCGCCCAGCGAAACCGCTGAACGGCACGACGGCATCAAGACACGGCGTCGCCGTGCAAGCGCAAATCGTTAAAACGCCCGCGCAAAAATTTCCTCAATCTCTGCTTGCTCTGCGCGTCGCGGGTTGGTGAAGCCGCAGGCATCTTGCATGGCGTTTGCGGCCAGCGTCGGAATATCTTCCTTCTTCGCGCCCAACTCTGTTAGCCCGGCAGGGATGCCGATGTCCTTCGACAACTTTCGGATCGCGGC
The DNA here is from genome assembly GCF_049918595.1 of Pandoraea pneumonica. Lineage (GTDB taxonomy): Bacteria > Pseudomonadota > Gammaproteobacteria > Burkholderiales > Burkholderiaceae > Pandoraea > Pandoraea pneumonica_A. Next base: position 104,008 of record NZ_JBNCRZ010000007.1, on the reverse strand, counting down.
AATCGCTACCTTCGCGCCTTCTGCATCGCTCAACCCATCGACCTTTTCGCCCATGGCGTGCGCAATGTCTTTCAGACGTGCAGCACTCACGCTTGCGTTGAACTCTTCGACGTGCGGCAACAGAATCGCGTTACACACACCGTGCGGCAGATCGTAGAACCCGCCCAACTGGTGCGCCATCGCATGCACGTAGCCGAGCGACGCGTTGTTGAATGCCATCCCCGCGAGGAACTGCGCATACGCCATGTTTTCGCGCGCCGTCATGTCGTCGCCATGCGACACCGCGCGACGCAGGTTCTCAGAGATCAGCGTCACGGCCTTGAGCGCGCACGCGTCGGTGATTGGCGTTGCGGCCGTCGAGACATACGCTTCGGTGGCGTGCGTTAGCGCATCCATACCTGTCGCGGCGGTGAGTCCCTTCGGCATCGCGGCCATCAGCGCGGGATCGTTCACCGACAGCAGCGGCGTGACGTTGCGATCGACAATCGCCATCTTCACGTGACGTGTTTCATCCGTGATGATGCAAAACCGCGTCATTTCACTCGCGGTGCCTGCTGTGGTGTTGATCGCGATGAGCGGCAACTGCGGTTTGGCTGAGCGGTCCACGCCCTCGTAATCGGCGATCTTGCCGCCGTTGGACGCACACAGCGCAATACCCTTCGCGCAATCGTGCGGCGAGCCGCCGCCTAGCGAGATCACGAAGTCGCATTGGTTCTGCTTGAGCAGTGCGAGACCGGCTTCGACGTTCGAGACGGTCGGGTTGGGTATGGCGCCGTCGAAAACCACCGACTGAATGTCTTGCTGCGTGAGCAGCTTCGCCACCTTCGCGGCGACACCCGCTTTTGCGAGTCCAGCATCGGTCACGATCAGTGCGCGGCGGAAATGGTATTGGGGCAGGGCGGCAATCGCTTCGTCGAGGCTGCCGATGCCCATCATGTTGACGGCGGGGATGAAGAAAGTCGTGCTCATGGTCATGCTCCTTTTATCTGTTCTGTGGGGGGAGCACCACAACCACGCGGCCGGCAAATTAACAATGCCGGTCGCGTCGTCACAGAGGGTGTCCAGGATCTTTCGCAGGCATTAGAGACAGCATCTGCCTACGGGCCAGACGCGTCTTTGATCTGCGGCAAACAACGGCACAAACGTTGAAGATGTCGAGTGACGCTTCAAATCGCGTTCAGAAGAACCCCAGCGGGTGGATGTCGTAACTCACCAGCAGATTCTTCGTCTGCTGGTAGTGATCGAGCATCATCTTGTGGGTCTCGCGACCGATCCCCGACTTCTTGTAGCCGCCGAACGCTGCGTGTGCGGGATAGAGGTGGTAGCAGTTCGTCCACACACGCCCGGCCTGAATCGCGCGGCCCATGCGATAGGCGCGATTGATGTCGCGTGTCCACACGCCTGCGCCCAGACCGAACTCGGTGTCGTTGGCGATGGCAAGCGCTTCGGCTTCATCCTTGAACGTAGTGATGCCCACCACCGGCCCGAAGATTTCCTCCTGAAACACCCGCATGCGGTTCTCGCCCTTGAGCAGCGTCGGCTGAATATAGAACCCCGACGCGAGTGGCCCTTCGAGCATCTCGATACCGCCGCCGGTCAGCACTGTCGCCCCTTCCTTACGGGCCAGGTCCAGATACGTCAGGATCTTGTCGAATTGCTGCTCCGACGCCTGCGCGCCGACGGCCGTATCGGTGTCGAGCGGATCGCCGCGCTTGATGCGTGCGACCTTGGCCATCACGACCTCCATAAACGGCTCGTAAATCGATTCCTGAACGAGCGCACGCGACGGGCAGGTGCAGACCTCCCCTTGATTCAAGAAGCCCAGCACGAGTCCTTCTGCGGCCTTCTCGATGAATTCCGCCTCGCCGCGCATGATGTCGTCGAAGAAGATGTTCGGCGACTTACCGCCCAGCTCGACCGTGCTCGGAATCAGATTCGCGGCAGCGCGCGACAGAATGTGCCCGCCGACCGGCGTCGATCCGGTGAAGGCGATCTTGGCGATGCGTCGGCTGGAGGCCAGCGCCTCGCCCGCTTCTTTCCCGAAGCCCTGCACGATATTGAGCACACCCGGCGGCAGCAGGTCGCCGATCAGCTCGGCGAACAGCGTGATCGTCAGTGGCGTTTGCTCGGCCGGTTTGAGTACGACGCAGTTGCCCGCAGCGAGCGCGGGCGCGAGCTTCCACGCGGCCATCAGCAGCGGGAAATTCCACGGAATGATTTGTCCGACCACGCCTAACGGTTCGTGAAAGTGATAGGCCGCCGTGTGCTCGTCGATCTCGGCGCTGGTGCCTTCCTGCGCGCGAATGCATCCGGCGAAATACCGGAAATGATCGACGGCCAGCGGCATGTCGGCGGCGAGCGTCTCGCGCACGGGCTTGCCGTTGTCCCACGTTTCGGCGACAGCAAACTTTTCGAGATTGGCTTCGAGCCGGTCGGCAATTTGCAGCAGAATGCGCGAGCGCGCCTGCACGGACGTTTTCCCCCACTTGGCGGCGGCTGCGTGGGCAGCGTCGAGCGCGAGCTCGATATCGGCGCCGCTGGAGCGCGGAAACTCGCCGATGACGCCGCCAGTCACCGGCGACGTGTTGGTGAAGTAGCGGCCTTCCACGGGCGGGACGAACTTGCCGCCGATGTAGTTTTCGTAGCGAGACTGCAAAGTCAGCAGGGCACCAGCGGTGCCGGGCGGGGCGTAACGCATGTTGTGTCTCCGAATATTGTCGTGTCGGTGGCGTCGGGGCCACGAACGTCCGTAAGCAAGTCGCGGGCCAGCCGGGCAGATCGTTGCCGTACGGGCATTGGCCGCGCCCGGGGTGCGATGCGGTGTGCCGGATCCGTGACACCGTTGTCACACCCTGTCTCGACGGCGGGACACTCACTTGTCACCCCACCTACCGGCATTGCGCTGCCGATAGGGATGATCGTGCGGGCCGTGCGATTGACATCCCTCATTGCAATCGCCTGTCGCTTGCGACATGCTTCGGGGACGACTTCAGGTCATCCGGCACGGGGGAGACAACCAATGCCAGCCAATACAGAATCGGCGCACGCACAACGTGTGCTGAATGTCGTACAAGGTCATCTGCCAGCCGTCGCTGCTGCGACGGACCCGAACATCGCCAGTTCGTGGCGGCGCTGTCTCGACACGCACGACCTCGACCCGGGCGCTCACATGGCGCCTCATGTCATCGGATCGTCGCAATTGAGCGAGCGGCGCAACGCGATGGAGCAACTGCGGCGCGTGTCGTCGCATGTGCTCGATCGCTTGCAACGCCAGTTGATGAATCCACGTCAGGCGGTGTTACTGACCGACCCCGAAGGTGTGATCGTCGATTGCCAATTGCATGACGGCACGCGCGACGACTTCCTGCGCGCAGGCTTGCGCCCCGGTGCCGACTGGAGCGAGGCGTGCGAGGGCACGAATGGTATCGGCACATGCGTGGTCGAGCGCGCGCCGATCATCATCTGCCAGCAGGATCATTTCCGCGCGTTGCACACGCCGCTCACGTGCACGGCCAGCCCGGTCTTTGCGCCGCAGGGCGAATTGCTTGCGGTGATCGACGTCTCGTCGACGAGTGCCGACGTCACAAGGCAAAGCCAGTTCCACACGCTGGCGCTCGTAAATCTCAGTGCGAAGGTCGTCGAGAGCGAGTACTTTTTTCAGCACTACTGCGACGAATGGTTGCTGCAATTGCAGGAGCAAGCCGACCACTTGGGTGGCTTCGCGCAGGCATTGCTTGCCTTCGACGATAGCGGCCGAGTGCTAGCCGCCAATCAGAGCGCGCTGAATCGGCTGGGCGTCGCGCGTGAAGACATCGTCGGCACGCGCATCGACCGATGGTTTTCCCAAACGCTTGATGCACTGCTTGATCGGGCACATCCGCAGCCGCAGACCTGTTGGCCGATTCGCACGCTCGCAGGCGAGCCGTTGCTGGCGATGTTGCGCGCTCCTGCGCGTGCGGCTCGTGCGACAGCGCGTGTTCCGGCAGCACCGGTGAAGCGCTTGGCGTCCCCGGTCGTACCGTTTGTCGATGCGCATCTTGCGCGTGAATTCTCCCGAGCGTGCCGTGTCTTTTCACATGACGTGCCGGTGTTGATTCGTGGCGAAACCGGCAGCGGGAAAGAGGTTTTCGCACGAGCGGTGCACGCGGCGAGTGCGCGAGCGAATGGCCCGTTCGTCGCGCTGAATTGCGCGGCGATTCCCGAGGCGTTGATCGAGAGCGAGTTGTTCGGCTACGTCGGCGGCAGCTTCACGGGCGCACGCAAAGAGGGCATGAGCGGCAAGCTTTGGCAGGCCAACGGCGGCACGCTGTTCCTCGATGAAATCGGCGATATGCCGTTCGCGATGCAGACGCGCTTGTTGCGTGTGCTGGAGGACCGCGCCGTATCGCCGCTGGGCGGTGGCGAGCCGGTGGTGCTCGATATTCGCGTGCTGAGTGCGACGCATCAGCATCTGGAGCAGCGCATTGCCGAGCGACAGTTCCGTGAGGACTTGTTCTATCGTCTGAGCGGGTTGGAAGTGGTGGTGCCGCCGCTGCGCGAGCGTGACGATAAAGTCGACTTGATACAACGCTTGCTTGAGCAAGCGCAGGTGGGCGGCAGCGTGGTGGTCACCGACGCTGCCCGCGAAGCGCTCTGCGCCTTCGCGTGGCCCGGCAATGTGCGTCAGATGCGCAGCGTGATACGCACGCTCGTGGCGCTAAGCGAAGACGGCGTTATCACGTTGGATGACTTGCCCGTCGAAGTGCGTGAAGCGAAAGCCATCGAGTGCGACGTGCCTCCCGAGGCCCCTCTCGAAGCCGCCGAACGGCAAGCACTACGCGAGACCCTCGATGCCTGTCAGGGCCAAGTGAGCGCCGCGGCGCGCAAGCTCGGCGTGAGCCGAAATACGCTGTATCGGAAGTTGAAGCGGTTTGGTTTGCTGCGTGACCCCGTCAAAACCAGTTGCCCGACGTCGCCAAACACGCTATAGTCACGCCTCTTCGCGCGGGGGTATAGCTCAGCTGGGAGAGCGCTTGCATGGCATGCAAGAGGTCAGCGGTTCGATCCCGCTTACCTCCACCAACCGAATGACTGTTTTTGTCCCCTTCGTCTAGAGGCCTAGGACATCACCCTTTCACGGTGAGTACAGGGGTTCGAATCCCCTAGGGGACGCCATCTAACGGTATCGATGTGGCAGCACAACATCGATATCGCGTCGGCGTCAAATGCGACGAATCGCACAAAAAAGGCCGGATGTCTTCAACGACATCCGGCCTTTTGCGTTTACGCGTCCTGCGGTATCGCGACGCGTTCAAACCACCTTCGCCCCCGGCACGCCCGACTCCACCACGAATTGCTTGAGCGTCGACACCGTCGCTTGTTTGTCCGCGCGGTCCGAGATCACCTGAAAGCGTGTCTGCATCTGCTGCGGCGTTACATCGACCGACACATACCCGCGATGCCGACTCTCGAAGTACTTTACGTGCGGATTCTCCGGCAGCATCTCGGCAAATGCCTCGTACGGCGGCGGATTCGCCGTGATCGACGTACCGACGAATTCCGTGGCAATCACCGGCGAGTCAGGGCGCTCGTTCGCATGCACGTCGTTCGTCCAGTACGAGTGAATATCACCGCCGATAAGCACCGGGTTGTTCGGACGTGCTTGCGCCATCGCGTCCAACATGCGCTCACGTGTAGCTGGGTAACCGTCCCAGCCGTCCGTCCAATGGCCGACCACGCCGGTCTTGCGATCCTTCTGCGTGAGCGGCACGAAAAGCAGGTCCTGTGCGATCACGTTCCACTGCGCTCGCGATTGTTTGAACCCGTCGGCGAGCCACGCTTCCTGTTCAAAACCCAGCATCGTGCGGCGCGCTTCCGTACGCTCGGTGCAACTGTCGAGCACGACGTGGCCGCCACGATTGTTCGGCAACGCGCACGGCTGCGGCGTGCGGTACTGCCGACCGTCGAGCACATGGAAGTCAACCAATGCGCCGTACCCGATGCGATCGTAGATGCGCATATCGGGGCCGCGAGGCATCGACATCGCACGCAACGGCATGTGCTCGTAATACGCCTGATAGGCCGCGGCGCGACGCTTCAGAAAATCAGTCGCCGAAACGTTGACCTTCTGCGACCACGCGTTGGCATAGTCGTTTTCAACTTCGTGATCGTCCCACGTCATCAGACTCGGCGCCGCTGCGTGCAGCATTTGCAGATCGGGATCGGTGCGGTACAACGCGTAACGATTGCGATAGCCGACCAGTGTCTTCGCATCCGGACCATCGTGCGCACGCACGATCGGCTTGGCATCCTTCTTCTTCTGATCGTTCGAATACTCGTAGATGTAGTCGCCAAGGAAGATGACGAGATCCGGGTTCTCCTGCGCCATATGACGATAGGCGCTGAAGTATCCCAACTCCCAATGCGAACACGACGCGAACGAGAAGCGCAGTCGATCCACCGGCGCATTGGCGAGCGGTGCCGTAACGGCGCGCCCAACAGGGCTCTGCGCTCCCATCGCGGTGAAGCGATACCAGTAGGGACGATGCGGCGCTAACCCACTCACCTCCACATGCACGCTGTAGGCGAACACCGCGGGCGCATAAGCCACGCCCCGTTGCACCACGTTGCGCATGGTCTCGTCGCTGGCAATCTCCCACTGCACCGGCACCTGTGCGGGCATACCGGCCATGCCGCCCAAACCGTCGGGCGAAATGGGCGAGGGCGCGAGGCGCGTCCATAGCACGAAGCCGTCAGCGGCGGGGTCGCCGGAGGCCACCCCCAGCGTGAACGGGTCGCTCGCATTCGCCGCAAGCGCACGAGAGAACGGACTGAGCAGTGGCACGACCACGAGCGCACCAGCGCCCTTGAGCAAGGTGCGGCGCGTGTGGTCAGGTCCGGCGACGTCTGACAGCTTCATGCTTGGCAACTCACGGCGTGCCCGGATGCGGCACCGGATAATCGCGCGACACATCGATCGGCGCAGTGTTCGGCGAATTCCACCACGTGCGTTGCAACTGCGCAATGCGCTGTGCCATCTTCGCGTCGCGCATCACCACTTCCAGATTGCGCGAGTTGTCGAAATAGCCGCCCGTCCAATTGCTCGTGCCCACCCACGCGAGTTCGCCGTCGATGACCATCGTCTTGCTATGCACGACGCGGGCATACGGGATGAAGCCGGTCGAGGCGGGCGGTACCGTCACTACGCGCAGTTCAACGTTGGGCACCAGCGCCAGGCTCTTCAGATACGCGACGTCCGGGCGCTTGAGGTTCCAGTTCGAAATCAGCAACTGCACCTTTACGCCGCGTGCAGCCGCCGTGCGCAGTGCGGTGTCGATCACGCCGTAGTAGGGGCGCTTACCTTTCTCGGCGTAGGACAACGGCGCGTAATCCATCAACTGAATCTGCACGGTCTGTTTGGCTTGACCGATCAGCGCAGGCAATGCCGTTTGCGAATCGCCGACACCCGGCGGGTTGTAAGCGTTCGGGCTCGCCACGAGGAACGACGACTGTGCGAGATCGGCCGCAACGACGTCGCGATTGCGCACCGTCGGTTGACCGCCGCTGGCCAGCGCGGCTTGCGCCTGCCAATCCTGTTCGAAGATACCTTGCATCTGCGCGACGATCTTCGGCTCGCTCACGCGCACGCCGGTCTCGTCGATGTGTTCGAGCGCGCGCCAGTCGAAGTTCTGACTGCCGACAAAGCCTTCACGACGATCCACGATGAAGTACTTCGCGTGAATGATGCCGCCGCCGACTTTCGAAAAGTCGAGGATGCGGAAATCAAGGTTCGGAATCTGCTTCAGGCGCGTGAGCGTCGGCTCGTCCGACATGCGCTCGCCCTTGGCTTCCATCAGAAAACGAATCTTCACGCCGCGCTTGCCCGCCGCTTCGAGATGATCGAGCACCGAGTCCATTCGACTGCCGCGCTCGCCGGAGACATAGAACTGGCCGAAGTCGATCGACGTCTTTGCGTGATCGAACATGTCGTCCCAGACGGTAACGGAGTCGCGCAGATCGTCGCTGTCGGCACCGGCGCCGACGGGTGCGGTGTGAACGAGCTCAAAGCCGGGAATGGTGAACGGGGCGGGCGCAGCACTTAGCGGTGCCAACGGTGCAATTGCGCTCAACGCAAGCACGAGCGCAGCAAACTTGTGACGCATGACTTCCTCGAATGACGTGTCGATGTTGTGTGCGGAGTGACGTTGTTTCACGGAAGTCTTGTGTGACAGTTTCGCGATGGCATCGTATACCTAACATATGCAGAAACATATGTGAGCGCGTTGCCGTCGTGCGACAGCTTGCGAAAACACCTTGTTTCAAGCGGTTTTCGCAACGTGGAATGCACTGGCTTCCTGTGGTTTACACGGCAGGATATTCCTCAATTGTTAAACTTTATTACACGCGAGAAATATATTTTGCGATGACGGGGTAAACGCAACGCTCGACCGATTTCGTATTGTCATTGTTCCGTTTCGTCACGCAAATTTCATCGACGTCCAAAATAATCGGGGTTCTTTTTTCCGGACGTCGCCATGATTCACTTCGAAGATCCCCCCAAACGGCACGCGCGCATCGAGATCATTCCGATGATCGACGTGATGATGTTCCTGCTCGTGTTCTTCGTGCTGCTCAGCATCAACGTGATTCCGTCGCGCGGCCTGTCGACCACGCTGCCGCAATCGTCGAGCGCAGCCCAAGTCAACCCAGAGAAACCTGTCGTCGTGACGATTACTCGCGACGGTGCACTGCAAGTCGACGGCGTCGACACCACGCTCGAAGCGCTCGGCGCACGCGTGAAGGAGAAAGCTGGCGACGTCGAGAAGGCACAAGTCACGCTCAAGACCGATGAAGGCACGTTGATGCAACGTGTGATCGACGTCATGGACGCGTTGAAGGCCGCATCGATCAGCAAGATCTCGATCGCTACGCGAGCCAAGTCGTCATGAGTGCAATGAACGCCTTCTGGATGCCCACGCCCGTCTATCGCCGCCGCGATTGGGTGGCGGGCGGGCTGACGCTGTTGCTCGCACTCGCCGCCACGGTAGGCCCGCGCTTCCATGCGATGACGCCGCCGCCGGGCGAAAAGCAGGCCGAGGTGCTCACCGAGATCGACCTCGCACCGCCGCCGCCCGAGCCGCAACCGCAGCCCAAAGCGGAGCCGCTTCCGCAGCCCAAGCCTGAACCGAAGCCGCAGCCCAAACCCGAGCCGAAGCCAGAACCGAAACCCGAACCCAAACCGCAGCCTCAGCCGCAACCGCGTCCTACGCCGCAGCCCACGCCGCAACCGACACCCGCGCCGACACCTTCGCCACAGCCTGTCGCCGATAGCGCACCCGCGACGTCGAACGCCGCACCGACAGCAAACACGGCCACGAACACGTCGAGTGCCGCGCCGACGTCGGATGCGAAGCCCGTGCAGAAGGCGGCCGCACCGAGCAAGGGCGACCCCGACCGTGAATACGAGCGCTCGCTGCGCGCGCTGGTGGAGTCGCGCAAGAAATATCCGACGAGCCGTCAAGCCATGATCGAGAAGCCCACGGGCGCTGTCGAGTTGTGCGTGATGCTCGATCGCGGCGGCAAGGTGAAAGACGTCAACGTGACCAACAGCTCGGGCTCGCTGCTGCTCGACAACACGGCCACGCGACTCGTCGAGGGCACCACGTACCCGGCATTTCAGGACACGCATTTCGCAGGCCAAGGGCAGCACCGGTTCTGCATGAAGCTCGATTACCAGCTCCCGGGCAATAGCTAAGGAGCGACCCAGGCAACACAGCAGTCCCGTTGCACACACGCTGACCACGCGGCTTCATGCCACGTGGATTACACCGCGGCGGCGCTCTGCCGCAGCAATCCAGGCACCCGTAACCATAACGAATAGACCGAGATGAACGATCTACCTACAACGGCCCGAAAGCCGTTCAAGCATCCCGCATTGCGTCTGTCCATGATCGCTGTTCACGTGCTGCTGCTTCAGGCTGGCGTCGCACACGCGCAAAGCACCCCAAGCACCGATACGACCGCAGCGCCGGCAGCGGCCCCGGCAGCATCCGCCAGCACCACGTCGAACATCGGCACGGTGACGATCACCGGCGACGGTGACAACCTCGGCACGGGCCTGATGGTTCGCGAAGACGAACCGAAGACCCGCAGCACGGTCACGCGCGCCGAAATCGAAAAGGAACGTGCCACCGGCAACGTGTTCCAGTCGATTGGCCTGCTGCCGGGCGTGTCGACGTACAGCTACGACGCCTCGGGTCTGTTCGGTGGCGGCCTGTCGATTCGCGGCTTCAACTCCGACCAGATCGGCTTCACGATCAACGGCGTGCCGGTCAACGACTCGGGCAGCTTCGCCGTGTATCCGCAGGAATTCCTCGATAACTCGAACACCTGCGGTATGTCGGTCACGCAAGGCGCCACCGATCTCGACGCACCCCACGTCGGTTCGACCGGCGGTAACGTCAGCATCGTGACGTGTGAACCGGAAGACCAGAAGCGTGTGCGCATCTCGCAAACGGTCGGTGGCCTGAACCTCACGAACTCGTTCGTGCGTCTGGACTCGGGTCGCTTCGCCAACGACATGGCCAAGCTCTTCGTGTCGTACTCGCACGCCGAGATCGATAAGTGGAAGGGCGAGGGCAAGGCCAAGCGCGATCACGTCGACTTCGGTTTCCGCCTCGACATCAACAAGGAAAACTACGTCACGGGTACGTTGAACTACAACCGTGCGATCAACAACAACATCTACAACCCGTCACTGGCGCAACTGAACCAGAACGGTTACTACGGCGATTACGCGTCGCAGTTCGTGGGTCACCTGCCCCCGGGCAAGGGCACGGCACAGAACGAAGCCTCGCAAAGCCCGGCGTACTACAAGCTCGCACAGAACCCGTTCGAGAACGTCATCGCGTCGGTCACCGGTGTGTTCCGTCTGACGCCGACCACGCAGGTGAAGATTCAGCCGTACTACTGGTATGGCTTCGGCACGGGCGGCACGCAGCAATACGTGCTCTCGGAAACGGGCTTCCTGAACCCGGCCACCGGCAAGACCGGCTTGGGCAAGGACCTGAACGGCGACGGCGATACGCTCGACAAGATCATCGTGGCGAACAGCAGCGTGACGCGTACCGACCGCCCGGGTATCACCACGACCGTGACGCAGCAACTCGGCAACCACCAGATCCAAGCCGGTGTGTGGTTCGAGCGTGCTGTGCACCGTCAGACCGGCCCGGCCGTGCTCGTGAATGCCGACGGCACCGCCAGCGATATCTGGCTGCAAGACAACCAGATCACCGGCCCGACGGGTCAGCCGTATCAGTCGCGTAACTGGAAGACGGTGTCGACGTCGTGGCAGTTCTTTGCCGCCGACTCGATCTCGATGCTCGCCGACAAGCTCAACCTGACGGCTGGCTTCCGCACGCCGCACGTGCGCCGCGACTTCACGAACTTCGCCAACGAGGGCAGCAACTCGGGCACGACGTACAACGTGGTGAAGGACTACAACGCGTTCCTGCCGCAAGCCGGTTTGCGTTATTCGATCGACGACGCGAATCAGGTCTACGGTAGCTACGCAAAGAACTTCCGCGCGCCGCCGAACTTCGCGTTCTCGCCGACCAACGGCAACGTGACGTTCGTGAACGGTCAGGCGACCGTGACGGGCAACGTGCAGGCTGAAACGTCGAACGTGTACGACCTCGGCTACCGCAACGAAAGCGGCTTGGGTGTGTTCTCGGGCTCGCTGTTCTATGTGGACTACAAGAACCGTCAAGCCACCGCGTACGACCCGAACCTGAACAACTCGGTCTACACGAACGCCGGTCGCGTGCGTAACTACGGCTTCCAGTTGGAGTTCGGCACGGTGCCGTTCCACGGCTGGTCGGCGTACTTCTCGGTGACGAACAACCATAGCCGCCAGCTCGACAACCTGCGCACGTCGGCCACGACCACGATGCAGACCTCGGGCAAGGATTACCCGCTCGATCCGTCGTGGCTGCTGGGTCTGTCGATTCAGTACGCGCAACCGAAGTGGTACGTGCGTGCGCAAACGAAGTTCACGGCGCGTCAGTACGCCACGCTCATGAACGACGAAGTCGCACCGTCGTACACCACGGTCGATCTGGATGCGGGCTACCGCTTCGGCAACACGTTCTTCTTCAAGAACCCGACGGTTCGCGTGAACGTGAGCAACTTGTTCAATCGCCAGTACCGCAACCCGTCGAGCGTGCAAGTCGGCGGCGGTAGCGGCACGGTTTATTACTACCTGGGCGCTCCGCGACTGCTGTCTGTGTCGCTGTCCGCCGACTTCCAGTGAGGCGAGCCGCTGCCTTCGCACTCACGAATTTGAAAGAGGAACCTTCGTATGAACACTCAGGTGCTACATGATCTGTCGTTTTTCCTGATGTACGCGTGCCTGGTCGTGGCGTTGTTCATCAGCATCGAACGTCTGATTTTCTATCGCTACACGAACAAACATGCTCGTGAGCTTGACGCGATGCTGCTCGGCGAAGGCCGTACGCTCGACGATCTCACGCAACATCTCGAGAGCAATGACAGTGTGCCGGCCGACGCGCTGCGTGCACTGGCCAAGGCGCGTGCCGACGCTCACTCGCGCGAAGACATGGAGCAGCTCTCCGCTGCGCTGTATCTCGCGATGAAGTCCAAGCTCAAGCAGCGTCTGTGGATGCTCGACACGATCGTGACGGCGGCACCGCTGATCGGTCTGCTCGGTACGATTCTCGGCATTATCGATACGTTCTCGTCGCTCGCCGCGTCGGGGATTTCGGATGCCAAGGGCGTGTCGGCGGGTATCGGGACGGCGCTGTACGCCACCGCACTCGGTATCTCGACGGCGTTGTTCGTGCTCGTGTTCCTCAACCACTTCAACGATCGCATCGAGCGTATCGGCGATCACCTGAAGATCTTGCTCCTGCGTGCCGGCATTGCGCCGGGCTCGCAAGAAGACAAGGTGGTGCGGTTGCAGCGGCAAGCGTGATTTCACGCGGATAAATTACGCGAATAAATTACGTGGATAAGCGGTGAGGCCGGGTCAAATCGGCTTCACCGAATCAGGTTGTGCGCTTTTTAGGCCCCGTATGGATGCCGGTCACGGCACCCAAGCGGGGCTTTTTTCGTTGCGGGAGCGAACCAGCGAGCGCGCGGCGCTGCCGGTACAATGACGGTTTTTACGCTTTCGGCGGCTTCATTGCGGCCCACGCGACGCGCGGCGTCGTGAATTCATCATGAGCAAACTCGCCCTCACTCTGAAGTTCAAGTGCACCAAGTGTGCAAAGCCCGTCACGCTGTATTTGCAGAAGACTTCCGCGTGCTCGCACATCACGCCGTATCAGGGCTGGTGCAAATGCGGTCAGTTGATGCGCCATGCGACCGGCGACAAGGCGGCCGTGGCGTCGTTCGTCGACTCGATGGACCCGTTGTGGTCGCATCACCACCATCATTGAATGTACTGAACGGCTAGGCCGGTGCGCGCTTAGCCAGCCACGCCATCCGACGCCGGATAAGGTTCTGCGCTGGCGCTTCGAAGCCGCGATAGACCAGATGCGCCAGCACGAAGACCACGATCAGATACGCAGCCAGAAACCACGCGTGCACGGCGACTGACGCGCTGGCAATGCCCCACTGCTGCAACACCAACACCGTGGTCAGTTGCAGCGGGAAGTGGATCAGATAGCTTGAGTACGTCGTGTTGCCCAGATGAACGACTGGCGCCGCCAGCCAGTCCGGAATCCATGGGTCGATGACCTGCAACAGCACGATCGATACCGGCGCAATGACGGTAGCCGCCAGATACTTCGTGCCACCGAAGACGGCGCAAAACCCGATCAAACCCACATACACCGCGCAGCACAACACGACCGTCGCGACGCGTCGTTGCTCGATCACGTGCCGCAAGCGCTGGTAGATCAGGTGGACGGCGCCGCCCATAAAGAAATAGAACGCGCAGAAGACAATGTTCGACTCGCTGCCTTTGATCTGGTGGTGGATGAGCCAACCGCCTGCGGCGGCACTCAGGCACATGATCAGTAAGGTGGCGATCAGCCCGATACGGCAGAACCGGGCGAGCAGGAAGAACGCCACGTAGATGACGATTTCCGTCGATACGCTCCAGACCGGCCCGTTAAACGAATCGGTGTATGGCGTGAGCCACCCGGAGGCGAAGATCACGTTGACGAAGAAATCGTACGGCGTGTTGTACGGGTAGACGAAGAACGCGTGGTTCTCGCGCACGTAGTACGCCTGCAACAAGGCGACGGCGACCAGCGTGACGATGTGCAGCGGATACAGTCGCGAGAAGCGGTTCAGGAAGAACAGGCCGCCGGACACGGTGCGCTCGACGATTCTGTCGAGATACCGATTGAAGAAGATGAAGCCGGAGATCGTCCAGAAGACGTTGACCCCGAGCCATCCGAAGTCGTAGAACGGGTGCAGCAGCGCGTAGAGCGGCTCCGTGCTGCGCACCACATCGATCGAGGCGCTGGCCGGGGAAAAGAAAAAGTGCTGGTAATGCCAGATCAACACCGCAAACGCACTGACAAATCGCAGAATCTCGATGCCGACCAGCTTGTTCTTGCTACTGCCCATCAACCTTAGCCTCGCAGCTTTTTCAACATCTTCAGTCCGCGCCGTACTACGGCGGAGTACAGCTCGGCGCCCTTGAGCACCGGATCGATGTGGCGCTCGTAAGGCTGAATGGTAATCGGGAAGTAGGGCGAGAGCTTGGCAACCACCTGATCGAGCGGAATCTGCGTGTTGCTTTGCACGACCGCGAACAGGCCGTCGCTCTCCGGCGCGAAATAATGCGCGGCGTCCCATTCCTGCATTTTGTCGGCAAACCACACGCTCTCGTCGGCGTGCAAGGTGCGCTGCGGCGGCACAGCCTGCGTGTGATAACGCTCGAGCAAGCCCTCATTCTCGGCGTTGAGCCAATACAGCGTGTATTCCGTCCAGTCGATGGCGTAGTTCGCGAGCAGCACGCGCTTCCAATCGGTGCCGTTCACAGCCTCCAACCGCTTTTGCAGCGACAGGCAAAGCGTGCGCGAGAGCGTCGCGGGCGTCCACCAGACACCGTCGCGCGTCAGATGTGGATCGACGTCGAGTAGCTTGGCCGACGCTTCCCAGTAGTAGGGCTCGACGTTGCGCGACTTGAGGTGTGTCACGGCGCGGCCGTCGACGACGAGCGAATTGAAATTGAACGCATGCGTCGCGAAGCAATCCGGATCGAAGATCAGGAAATACTCGGTCTCGATCCACTCCGGCGCATTGATCTTGATGATCTGCTGGCGATGCCAGTTGCGGATCTGGTGGCGCTGCGAGAACTCCGCGAACGCGCCCATGTACAGCGACTCGTCGATGACCTCGATGGGGAAATCCGACCACGCTTTGGCGTACCCCTTGACTTCGTCGACCTCGTCGTGCGGCACGATGATCACGAATTTATGAAACAGATCCGGCGTCGTGAAATGTCGCAACGACGAAAACAGGATGTCACAACGGCCGATGTTGTCGGCGTAGTGACGTCCCCGGGTCTTGATCGGCAGGATCGCGCTGATTTGTTGCATGGTGGTCGGTATCGGAGGCCGGGCCGCCGGCTAGAAGAAGCGATAGATGGAAGCCGGAATATACCCTCGGCGGTGCGTCAACGCCACGCCGATCAAATGACCGCCTGCGTCTTCGACTTGCGACTTCAGGCCAGCGATCACCGGCTTGCGGGTGGCTTCGGCACGGACCACAAGCACCGTGGCATCGGCGAGCGACGCGTTTTCGATGCCGGTGAACGACTGGCTCGACGGCGGGGCGTGCACGACGATGTAGTCGTGCGACTGACGCAGCGCGTCGAAGAGCTGGGTGACCTGCTGCCACGACGACGGAATCGCGCCGCTGCGCGGTTGCGCCACAACGATGTTGTGGCCTTCCACGCGGGCAAACGCCAGCGTACCGAGTTCGCCGGCGTTGCCGATCGCCTCGGCGCTTGCGGTGCCGCTACTGCTGCCGGCACTGCCGGGCCACGCGAGCAGGCCTTGCGCATTGGGCTTGCCGTAGAGCGGTGCGTCGGGCGTCGAGGCGATGTCGAGAATAACGATCGGTTTGGTCGAGCGGTGTTCCAGTTCGACCGCCAGTCCTTGAATGACCGACGCTTGGCCATCGTTCTTGCCTGTCGCCAGCACCATGACGACCTTGGCGTGCGCGTCGGTGCTGCTGTTGATCGCCGCGATCATGCGGCCATAGGCCATATAGGCCGGGCGGCTGAGCGCTGGTTCGGCGGCGCTTGCGGCGGCGGCTGTGGTCGCCCCTGCACGGCGCTCAGCGCCGAGCATGACCGGCGCATTGACCACCGGCAGCAGCAGGGCGCGCTCGACTTGTTCCGGGCTCAGGAACGTTTCGCGCAGGCTAGCGAGGATCAAGACCGTCAGCGCTGAGATCAGCAGACCTGCCGCAATCGACGCTGCAATCAACAGACTCGCCGCGACGCTACGCTGCGACGGCGGGAACGGCGCTTGAATCACGCGCACGTTGGTGCCGTTGATCTGACTGGCCTGACCTTGCTGCACGCGCGCCAGTTCGACTTGGCGCGAGCGTTCCTTGAAGCTGTCGGCGAGGATGTCGCGGCGTGCCTGCAACTGGCTCAATTGGCTGGAAACGTCGCTCAACCCTTGCAGCTTCGTACGCGTGTCCTTGATTTGTTCTTCGAGCGCCTTCTGTTGCGCGAGACCACCGGCAATGCTGGCGTTGAGCACAGACAGGCGCTCTTGCACGACATCGTAGTAGTTGTTGTGACCCAGACGCGTGGCCGTCATCATTTGCTGCTTCTGGCTCGCGATATTCGCGCGCATGTCGGCAATCTGCTTGTCGAGGTTCTGCACGAACGGCGACGTGGGCAGATAGCGCGAAGCGAAGTCGGCGCGTTTGGTTTCGAGCTCCGACAACGTGACCTGCATGCCGTTGAGGGCTTTGCTGGACTCCGAGTCATCCGTGTAGATCGGGATGGTCGAGCGCACGTCCTTGGTCGATGCCTGCATCGACTGGAGCTCGCTGCGGTCCGCCAGCAGCTTGGCGTCGGTTTCGAGCTTACGCTGCACCAGTTGGCTCTCGAGCAACACCGCGCGCGACGTCTGATCGTCGATCTTGACGATGCCATGCTTCTTCTGGAACGCGAGCAGGTCGGCGTCGGCCTTGTCGAGCTGCTTGCCCACATCGTCGCGCTGGCTCACCAGCATGCCGACGCGGCCTTGCGTGAAGATCGAGGCACGCTGACGGAAGTACTTATCGAGCAAACGCGCCAAGGCATCGGCTGCGGCCTTTGGATCGGTGTCCGAATAGGTCAGCGTGATGGTGTTGGCGAGGTCGTTCTGCTCGATGTGCAGCTTGCGCTCGAAGCTTTGCAACTCGCGGTCGATGTCGCGCTCGGTGGCGCCCGGCCCGAGTTTAGAGAGCACCACGTCGCGGTGCAGCTCCGGGCTGGAGAGAATTTGTGCTTCCACACCGTTCAACTGGCCGACCGGTGGCTGAAGCGCCACGCCTACGTTAGCGTTGTTGGTTTGGTCGTAGTAGCCCGCGTTGAGCACCAGCAGCGTTGCCTGTGCCCGGTACGGAATGGGCACAAAGAGAGCTATCAAAATACCGAGAGCGACGATCCCCAGGAAAACAGCCGTCGCAATTTTTCGATAATAGAAAAAAGTATTGAGATAGTCCCGAATCGTCAAATCGACGACAGCGGCGTGCCGGTCAGGCCTTGTTCTGGTCGTAATTGCCATAAGGGTGCGAGTAGCGGTAGCGTTGCCGGGCCATCAAAGTGTGGTTTCAAGGCGCATATCTTACGGAAGATCGTCCCCCTAAAGTCTCCCAACGGCGACTTTTTTCCCCTAAATCCGACAATCTTTCTTCGTGCTTGGCGAGAACGCTCAAGTGCACTAGAGTACGGTCCAAACCGACCAACCCCGGCTTCTTGCCATCATTTCCGATGAACATGTTCCGCCCGGCCCGCGCCTTAGCGCTGATGGCGTTGATGACGCTCACCGCCTGCACCCATACCTGGGTCGACACGAAATTCCAGCAGCCCACCAATTTTGCGACCTGGGTCGATGCACCGCCGTCCCCCTACCGCTTGTTGCCGGGTGACGATATTTCGGTCGTCCTGCCGTTCAACATCGAGCTCAACTACAAAGGCCGCGTGGCACCCGATGGCACCATCGCCATGCCGTTCGCCGGTAACCTTCCGGCCGCGGGCCAGACACTGGCGCAGTTCGGCGAGACCGTCGATCGCGCGCTGGCCACACGTGGCATGACCGCCAATGCGCACGCGCTGGTCGCCGTGACGCAGACGGCCGGACACATCTTCGTGGGCGGTGAAGTCGGCAAACCGGGCGAACTGGCCCTCACGCCGGGGATGAGCGTGATGCAAGCGGTTATCACCGCACAAGGTTTGCTCGACACGGCTCGCACCGGCGAAATCGTGTTGATTCGCCGCAGCCCGGACGGCCGTCCGATGCTGCGAACGATCGACGTGAAGGCGCTCACGCAGCAAGGCGACCCGGCACAGGACATCGTGCTGGTCTCCAACGACACGATCTTCGTGCCGCGGTCGTCCATCGCCGAAGTGGATCTCTGGGTCGACCAGTACATCAACAAGGCGATCCCGTTCAACAAGAACGTGAACTACGACATCAACGGCGCACGTCCGTACTGATCGTCGTCGCCGTCGACCGGCCGGCGCAGACCTCTGCGGCGGCCGGATGCCAAGTCTACTTACCGAATTCAACCGCTTCGTGACAGCCGGGTCGCAATCTCTCGAAATGACCTCCGCCAGCGCCGATACCCCGGTGGGCGAACTGCCGCCCGTCTTCGCGCAAGACGTTTCGCGGCCGTTTGTGCTGTGGTGCCTGATTCTGGTGCTGCCGATGTTCGGGCAGACGTTTCACTACATCACCGCGCTCTATCCGCTGTGGGCATTGTCCAAAGCATTCCCGGTGCTCACGCTGCCGCTGGTGCTGCGTCTGGGGAGTCAGCCGCGCTTTCCGATGACGCGGCAGGTGTTGCTGAGCTTCGCGTGGCTGTTAGTCATTCCGAGCTTTGCGGCGGTTATTTATTTCCACGAGAGTTTCTTCGTCAGCCTCACCGCGCAGGTGAAACTGCTGCCGATTTTGTATTTCTTTTCCTTTCTCGCGCTGCTGCTCATGCTCAAGCCGACGCTCTCCGAGCTGGGCCGGAGCTTCGTGATTCTGGGGGCAGTCGTTGTCGGCGCGCTGATTTTGATGTGGTTGGTGGTGCCGGCCAGTTGGTACAAAGAGACGTACGTCTTCGGTCAAGCACCGTTCTTCACCGCCGACAGCCGAGGGCACCGCATCCGGATGTCGATGTATTTCCCGTTCATCCTGCTGTTCTTCTGCTATCGCCGGGCCTTTTTCGAGCGACATTTCGGGTATTTCATCGGCGTGCTCGTCGGCTTGGCCGTGGCGCTCCTGATCGTGAAATCGCGCGCGCTGGCCATCGGTATTGTGGGTGTGCTGGTCATCAACACGTTCGTGTGGGCACGACCGCGTGCGCGCATCGGGTTCCTGCTGCTCGTGCCTGTCGTGTTAGCGTCGGTGTTTTCGATGGGCTATCTGGCGACCATTTTCAGTGCGGGTGCCGAAACCGGCTTCGACACGCGCAGAATTTCTGCGCAACTGGCGACCCGATTCCTCGGTAACGACCCGCTGCGATGGTTGTTCGGCGTGGGCACGATCAGCCCGGCAAGCGGCGATAGCCTGACGACCTATTTCCACCACTTTTTCTTCTTGGCAGACATCACGTGGCTGGGGATCGTGTTCGAGTTCGGCCTGGTCGGCGCACTTGTCATTCTCGGCCTGCAACTGCGCGGACTCTTCTTCTATCGACGCTTGCGCGCCGAAGTCGAAGACGACTTTCTCGGCGCGCTGTTCGACTATCTGAAGTTTGTCCTGCTGGCCTCGTTCTTCTATCCGCCGACGCTCGCGCCGGGCGAAACTGCCGTCATTCTGGCGATCTTCGCCTACGTTTGGCGCGTCGGCGGCTTCGATCGCCGAGCCGATCCTCGGAGTTTCCATGCGCGTACTGCGGCACCGTAGCCCTTGTTCCCGTTTGATTCGACTGACTGGGGTGGCGCTGCTTCTGTCAGTCGCCGCATGCACGAAGGCGACGCCGGGCGAATTAGGTCCGATTGCCATTACCGTCGACGCCGCTGCCAACCGCCACGCGATCAATCCGTACATCTACGGCATCAACTTCGGCACGACGGCGATGTTGCAGGACTTGCGCGTGCCGCTCAATCGTTCGGGCGGCAATAGCGCATCGGCCTACAACTGGCGGCTTGACGCACGCAACGCCGGGCGCGACTGGTATTACGAGAGCCTGCCGGTGAACCCCGCCGACATCAACGATCAGTTCGGCGACCGCTTTGTCGCGCTTACGCAAGCCGCCGGCGCCACACCGATCATCACGATCTCGATGCTGGGACGCGTTGCCACGCTGTCGCGTGCGCGCGAGCGGCTTGCCAGCTTCTCGATTGCCAAATACGGTTTGCAGCAGAACTACGACGTGGACGGGATGGCGGACGCGGGCAACGGCATTCTGCGCGATGGCACGCAGGTCGTGAACGATCCGAACGACGCCACGGTGCCAGACGATCCAGCGAGCCAACAGGCGCGCGTCACAGCGCTCGTGCAGCAGTTCGGCCCGGCACGCTCGGGTGGCGTGCGTTACTACGCCATGGATAACGAGCCCAGTCTCTGGCAGTTGATTCACAACGACGTACATCCGACAGGTCCGCACGCCAGCGAGATCGCGGCGAAGGTGATCGCCTACTCGCGCGCGGTGAAAGCGGCAGACCCGGGCGCGCAGGTCCTCGCACCCGAGGAGTGGGGCTGGAACGGCTATCAGTACAGCGGCTTCGATCAGCAGCATTCCATCAAGCACGGCTACGCGCAGGCGCCGGACCGTGCCCGCGAAACGGGCGGCATGGCCTACGTGCCGTGGTTGCTGACGCAGTGGAAGAAGGCAGGCCGTCCTGTCGACATCTTCAGCCTGCACTTCTACCCGCAAAGCGGCGAGTACGAGGAAGCGGCCAACGGCAACTCGCAGAAGATTGCACTCATGCGAAACCGTTCGACGCGCAATCTGTGGGACCCGAATTACAAGGATCCGACGTGGATCAACAGCGTCGTCGCGCTCATTCCGATGATGCGGCAGTGGGTCGACACTTATTACTATCCCGGCACGCCGATCGCAATCACCGAGTACAACTGGGGCGCCGACACGCGCATGAATGGCGCGACGGCACAGGCCGACGTTCTGGGCATTTTCGGGCGGGAAAAACTCGACATGGCCACCCGCTGGGGCACGCTCGATCCGGCCATGCCAGTCTACAAAGCGATCAAGCTCTACCGAAACTATGACGGCAAGGGGGGCGCGTTCGGTGCGACCAGCGTGGCAGCCAACGTGCCCGATCCAGATACGGTGTCGGCGTTCGCAGCGTTGCGCGATACCGATGGCGCGATGACGGTGGTGGTCATCAACAAGCAACTCGATAGCGCAGCGAAGGCCAATATCTCGCTGGCTAACTTCACGGGCAACGGTTCGAGCGAGGTGTGGCAGTTGGTGAACAACGAACTGACGCGCGGCCCGGACGTGGCCTATAGCGGCAACGCGCTGCAAGTCGACCTTCCGCCACAGAGCGTCAAGCTGTTCGTATTGCGCGGCACGGCGCAGCCGCCGTTGCCGCCTGCGACACCATCGACGACGAAGCCAGGCGCCAAACCTGCCGCGAAGCCAGTGAACTGACATGACCGATACCGATACGCGTACTCCACCGGCGAAAACCGGCGCGTCGATGATTCGTGGCAGCGTGATCAGTCTCGGCGTGCGTCTGCTCGATCTGCCCAGCCGCTACGGTTTTCACCTGCTGATTGCGGCGGCGCTCGGCGTTGTCGAGACCGGCAACTTCTACATCGTCTTCAGCACGATGGTGGCGCTTGCCGGCTTCGGCCGTCTTGGCATGGATCAGGCGCTGACGCGCCAGCTCGCGATGGATGTGGCGTCGGGGCAGTTCGGTGCGGTGCGCCCGACGATCCGGCGCGCACTCTGGCAAGTGGTGCTCGCGTCGCTGGTGGTGTCGGTGCTGCTCGCCGGTGGCGCCGCGCTGTTTGCCGACGATGTGCTCAAGAAGCCGGGCTTGGCGCTGCCGCTCATGCTCGGCGCGCTCTCGTTCGTGCCGCAGAACCTGGGCGCGGCAGTGGCCGGTGCACTCGCTGGTTTGCAGCGCGTGGGCTTTAGTCAAATGATCTATTCGTGGCTCTGGCCCGCGATCTTCTGCGTGGCAGTCATTCCGCTGGTCGTCACGGGGCATCTGAGCGTCATCAACGCGTTAGTGCTGATTGCGGCCAGCTTCACGCTTACCGCGATTGTCGGGGCCGTGCTGCTCAGGCGATTCCTGCGTGAAGTGCCGCTGCAAACGACGCACGAAGCCACCCAACACCCCGTGCCCGGACTGCTCAAACCCGGACTGTCGCTGTTCTCGCTCGAACTCACCAAGCTGCTGATTACGTCGGCTCCGGCCATCGTGCTCGGTATCGTCGCATCGTCGCGCGAGACCGGCCTCTTCGCGCTGGCGTGGCGGTTGGCGCTGGTCGTCAACTTGCTGATCAGCGGCGTGACAGGCATGGCCGCGCCGCGTTTCGCGAGCTTGTATGCGCGCCACGATACGGCGGGGTTGGAGCGCAGCGCAGCGCAGGCCATCGGACTGGTGCTGTGTCTGGCGTTACCGGTCACTGTGGCGATGCTTGTGATACCGGAGCACCTGCTGGGTTTGTTCGGTCACGGTTACGACGACGGCGCGAGTGCGCTGCGCGTGCTGGCGTTGGGGCAGATCGCTGCGGCGTGTTTCACAGCCATGCCGGAATTGCTGGGCATGACGGCGCATACGCGGGCGCTGATGCGAATCAATGCGGTGTCGGTCGGGGTGCTGCTCGCCGGGCTGGCGTTGCTGGCGCCGTCGTGGGGCAGTGTCGGTGCATCGGTCGCGGCGTCGCTCGCGATTGCGGTCAACGGCGCGGCTGCCACGTGGGCCGCGCATCGACTGCTTGGGGTGTCGCCACTGGCAGCGCTGCGGCGTTGGGTGCGAGGGTTGATGGCCCGTCAGGCTTAGGGTGAACGGGCCCTGCGTCTCATTACGATCGTGCGGCTTCAGCTTGCACGGCGTCGCGCCACGGTGTCCAGGCAAGGCCGAAAGTCTGCTCGGCCAGCCGGGCATCGAGACAAATGTCTTGCTGCCACAGCCGGGCGAGTGACGGCGGAATCGGCGGCGGCAGGTTTTTCCAGCCGATCTTGCGGCCCGCAATCTCGGCGATCTTGAGCGCCGGACCCAGCAGCTTCGTTTCCAGCTTCAACTGGCGTGCACCAATGCGTTTGACCGGCGTTGCGCGCAGTGCCATCGCATAGGCAATGAAGTATTCGTTCCAGCGCGGCGCGTCGGTCATGGCGAGGTTGTACGCGCGCCCACCGGCGCCGGGGGTGCGCAGGGCACTCAGTGCTGCGCTCACGACGTCGTCGACGTGTACGAGATTGCTGTGTGCATCGCCTGCGGCGCCAAGGTCGCCGAGACGGCCGGTGCGCAGCAGTTGTGCGATGCGTTCCGACCACTGCGGGCTGCCTCCGCCGTAGACACAGCCCGGTCGCAACACCACCACCGACGGCAGGCCCGCAAGCGCCTGCTCTGCTTGTACTTTCGCTATCCCATACGCGCTCTCGCCCGCGAGCGCAGCCCCTTCGTCGATCTGGCCTTGCACGGCGCCGTACACGGCCATCGAACTGAAATAGACGACGGGCACCGGTTTGCCGAGCGCGCTCAGCGCATCGCGCAGCGCGTTGGCGTTGGCCACGATCGTTTCCGGCGAACCGGCAACGCAGTTCACCAAACCGTCGACATCCGCGAGCGCTGCGCCCAGTGACTCAGCAGAGAGCGCGTCGACCGCGCGCAGACCATCACCGGCGCGGCGCGAAGCGGCGACCGGTTCGGCCCAATCGGTAGCAGCGAGTGCCTGGACGACGTGACGACCGATAAAGCCGGTGGCACCGGTGACGAGAATGCGGGCTTTCATGGGGCTGGCGGGCTCAGGTGAGGGTGGACGATTCGGTGGATGCCGGGAGCGGCATGGCGGTCACATTAGCGGCCGTTTTGAGGTGGTCGGCAAGACGTAAGGCCAGCGCCACGATGCTCAGTGTGGGGTTTGCCTGCCCGGAGGTCGGGAACACAGCTGCGCTAGCGATGAAGACGTTGTCGGCTTCGTGCAATCGGCCATCGGTGTTGACCACGCTCGTCTGCGGATCGTTACCCATGCGGGCGGTGCCGATATGGTGGCCGCCGTAGGCGCCGTAGCGCGTCATCTCGGCTTCCACTTCGGCCGGGTCGTACGTGAAGCGGCCCACGCCGGTGCGTTCGATTTCCGTCGCGAGGGCGGCCAACGCGCGCTTTACCGTCGTCACGTCTTCGTCGAGGTAGCGCCAGTCGATGTGAATACGGCGCTGCCCAAAGGCGTCGAGTTCGTCGCCCAGCATCACGCGGCTATCGGGGTTCGGTGCCTGTTCGGCGTGGAAGTCGAGACTAAAGCGCAAGTTGGCCGGACGCACGATGACCGACGGGAATTTGCGTGCCGCCAACGTGCGCTTGAGTGTCCAATGCGTCAAGAAGCGCACGGTGTTGGGGGCGTCGACGATGACGTTGCGCAAGTGAGCGAGCCAGTTCGCGAGCGAATTGTCCGGTGAGTCGCCATAGAGACGCTTGGCGTACTCGTACGGCACGATCGGACGCGCGAGATATAGCGCCGACAGGATGCCGTTGCCGTGTCCTGCTTCGGGAATGCGGGGGTGATGCAGCCGCGCGATGAAGTTACCCGCACGCAATGCATGCTGGGCTTCCGGTCGCAGCGCGAGACGGCGGCGGCAGTAAATACCTTCGTCCGACACGTCATAGTCGTGATGCACCGAGGCCGCGCCGGAGAGATCCATCGTGCCGATGGTCCCGGCGATATGGCACATGTAATACCGGCCGACGAGATCGTGCGCATTGCCCAGTCCGCGGCCGCTGGCGCCGGGGCTGTTCAGCAACAGTCGCGGAACTTCCAGACCGCCCGTCGCGAGCACGTATGCGCGTGCTGCGACGGTGAACGTCTTGCCATCGAGCGTGCGCACTTCGGCCGCGCCGACGAGGCGATCGTTGTCGTCAGCCATCGGCAACCGGCACAAATTGGCGTGCTGCACGACGCGCACACGTCCCGTGGCCAGTCGCGCGCGATAGCGAGCGCCGAAATCCGTCGGACAACTGAATCTTTCCAGTGTGTTCGTGGTGAACACATCGCTCTCGAAGCCTCCGATCATCGGCGGCGAGGGGGACGATGGTGGGACGAAGGCCTGTTCTGCTGTATACGCGAACTCGCCGGCTTCGCACAGTGTATTGGCCAGCGGGTACCAAGGCATCAGGTCGTCGAGCGTGATCGGCCAGCCGCTATGCGGCATGTACTCGCGCGCTTCGAAATCGATCGCATCGAGCGGCATGCAGCGTCCGCCCCACAGCGTGGTCGAGCCGCCGAAACGGCGCACCCGGTAGCTATCGGTCGGCGGATGCAGGCGCTTGTCGGCAACCGTGCCTTCGTAGAGTTTTTGCGTCTCGGGTTCCGGCGCATCGCTGCCGCTTTCGAGCAGGATGACGTTGAGTCCGCTCGACTCAAGGGCCAGTGCGAGGGTGATGCCGGCGGCACCGGCGCCTGCAATGCACACGTCGGCTTGCAAGCGGGTACCGGAAGGAATGTCGTGCGCGTCGAGAATCATCGTCTGCGGCAACTAGCGGCGTGCTAACGGCAATTAGGGAAGGGGCATGACGAACAGCCGCTGCGATGGTAGCCGATCCACGACACCAAGACGACGACTTTCCGCAATATGCCCCTCATGTGTGGTGAAAAGTGTTACTGACACGTTCGGCCCGCTGCTACTATCGTGCCTGCCGCGCGAGCGTGGCACGATAATTCGGCCCTGCCGGACGATAGGAAAACGATACGTCATGACCAGTGACACGGATCTGAATACAGCAACTGTCACGCGTACGCGTGAGGTCTTCCAACCGAGTATTTCCCTGTTCGGATTGGATATCGCGGCCGTGCCTTTCGAAACGGCGGTCGACGTGCTCTCGCAGGCGAGCACGCAGCGCGACGGGCGCGCTCGCATCGTCGTGACACCGAACGTCGATCACATCGTGCGGCTCGAAGCGCTGCCGGAATTCAAGCGTCTGTACGCGACGTCAGACTATCTGTTCGCCGACGGCATGCCAATCATCTGGGCAAGCCGCTTGTTCGGCATGCCCTTGCCAGGGCGTGTGACCGGTGCCGATTTGCTGCCCGCACTGTGCGATCGCGCACGTGCCTCCGGCGGTAAAGCCGTCTTCGTTGGCGGTCGTCCGGGGCAGGAAGCGCAGATTACCGAAGGGTTGAACCAGCGTTTCCCTGGATTGGACTTCACGCTGATCGTGCCGTCGATGACCTTCGACCCCACGGGCGCCGAAGGTGACGCCGTGGCGCAGCGCGTTCGTGAAATTGCCCCTGATCTGATCTTCGTGTGCCTCGGCATGCCGAAGCAGGAGCGCTGGGCGATGGCGAATGCGTCGAGCATGCCGGGCGGTTTGATGCTGTGCGTCGGCGCGGCGATCGAGTTTGCTGCGGGAATGCAGAACCGTGCACCGAAGTGGATGCAACGCACCGGCCTCGAGTGGGTCTATCGCATCTTGCAGGACCCGGGCCGCATGTGGCGGCGCTATCTCGTCGACGACCGGCGCTTTATCGGCATCTGCTGGCGCCAATGGCGCAGCATGTCGCGCAACGGTCAATAGGATCCATCAGGGCCGCTAAGGGCCACTAAGGGCCGAGAAGCCTGCATAACGCGCTCAGAGCGCGTTATGCCCGGTGACCATCGCCGGAATTGTCTTGAGCAGAATCTTGATGTCGAGCCACAGCGACCAGTTGGTGATGTAGTAGCGGTCGAACTCGACGCGACGTTGCATCTTGTCGGGTGTATCGGTCTCGCCACGCAGACCGTTAATCTGCGCCCACCCCGTAATGCCGGGCTTCACGCTGTGACGCAGCATGTAGCCCGGAATCAAACGGCGGTACACCTCGTTGTGCTCTTCCGCGTGCGGGCGCGGGCCAACCAGGCTCATCGCTCCCCCCAGTACATCGAACAGTTGCGGAAGCTCATCGAGCGACGTGCGGCGCAGCACCTTGCCGATGGGCGTGATGCGGCTGTCGCCTGCATGCGCCTGACGTAAGCCACCGGTTGCGGCCGCGGCAGCATCTTGCGCTTGCACAACACGCATCGAACGGAATTTGCGCACGATGATCGGCTGACCTCGCTCGCCGTAGCGTCGCTGACGGAACAGGATCGGCCCCGGCGAATCGCAGCGCACCGCAATCGCGATGCCGATCATCACCGGCCAGAGCAGCAGCAGAAGGACCGATGCCCCCGCAATGTCGATGCCTCGCTTGATCATGCGCAGCACGCCTTGCACGGTGATGTCGTGCAGCGCCAGCAGGGGCACGCCTGCGAGATCCGTGCCGGTCAGCGGCATGTCGCCGGGGAAACGGAATTCGGGCAGCAGATAAATGGCGGCTGTCGAATCGTACAAACGGTTGACGACGTCGCCGGTGAGTTCCTTGTTGCTTTGTTGCCCGATAGCGATGAAGACGACTTCGTAGTCATTCGCCTGAATGTGGCCCGCGGCGTCGGCATAGGGGCCGAGATAGCGGGGCAAGACTTCGCCGTCTTCGGCAGCGACGGGCACGTCGTTGTAGTAGCCGGCCACCTGAATGCCGAGAATCGGCGAGCGGCGCAGGCGCAAATTCAGTTTGCGAGCCTCGGGGCCGAAACCAAAGAACGCCGCGCGACGCTGATTGCCGGGCGCGTTGTTGATGCTGTGCGCAGCACCGCGCAGCGCGGCGAGACCCAGCATCTGCAACGGCAGGGCAAGCAGCGCCCATTCGGCGAGCAATTCGCGCACATCGGCCAAGCGATCGTAGGTCAAAAACAACAAGACGATCATCGTGACGAGCAGACGGCACCAGCGCATGGCGCCGCGCCCGAGCATCCAGCGCGCATTGCGCGCACTCGCCAGTAAGTGAAAGCGGGCGAAAACGATGAACGCGGCCACGCCCAGCGCACTTACAAGTGTCAGACCGTAGGGAGAATAGGGGTTTTGTCCGTTGATGAGCAGGACTGCGAAGAGGGCGCCGGCATTAAGCACTGCACTGATGCCGCCGACCATCGCCATGAAAAGGCGATGGTGGTAAGTCGTCTGGGTCGACATGACGGATTCGAAGGGGTAACGGTAACTGACGGATTCGACAAAGTTCCGGAACGGCGTGCGGCCCTCCGATGGTCGCGCGTATCTTATCAGGCCAAATAGTTTTTGCGTATGGCGGCTCGACCCTCGATCACTAGGTGTTTTTTGCGTTTGACACGCGCCAAAAAGAAAACGCCCGCCGGGCAAAACCGGCGGGCGTTTTCTTTTGAGTGCGTCGTGCTTGTGACGTCGTGCTCGGTACTTAGTACGGATACACCGTGTCGTTCGCGACGGCAGCACGTTGGCCTTGCTGCACGCGCAGCGGCGGCGCTTGCGTCACCGTGGCGACGCGGCCATCGTCCAGGCGCACGGTGATGCGATACAACACGTTCGGTTGACCCATGCCGTTTTCGATGCGGTTGCCTGCAATGGCACCGACCACCGCGCCACCGATCGTGGTGGCCGTGCGACCGCGCCCGCCGCCGATCGTGTTGCCGAGCAAGCCGCCGGCCGCACCACCCAGCACCGTACCGAGAATGTTCGGGCTGTTGTTGGCGCCGTTCATTTGCTCGATCGATTCAACACGGCCATACAGCGCACCCTGCGGCGCCCCTTGCGGCGGTTGCTGATAACCCTGTTGGTAGCCTTGCTGATAGCCCGGCTGCTGGTAACCCGGTTGTTGATACCCCTGTTGGTAACCACCACCATATTGCGGGCCCGGTGCGACGCAACCGGCGAGCATGACAGCGGCCAATGCCGCGCTGATTCCCGTAAGTGCTTTGATCTTCATTTTCAGTCGTTCCTCGTGAGCGTGAGGTAAATGCGCCGTCACCATCGAGGTCGATGACTTCGCGCACTTTGTGGCACATGTATTGCGACCACGACGCGGAATGTAGGGTTCCGCAGATATTCGTGCTGTAAGAAACGGTAAGCATTTGTTAATGCCGGACACCGTCGATTTCCCAAATGCGGCGGGGCTTCGGGCGAATGCTGCCGTTCTCGAAGCATTCCTCGATCATATTCCCGTCACGTGAGACGTGGGGTCATACCCTGTAAATGCTTACAGCGTAAGTGGAATCCACTCGTGTAATGGTGTTCCTGCACGTGATGGTGCTGGTAAATCTGTGGAATACGTTTGCCGGCGCGGGAATCATCTAAACATATAACCAGAAAGCACTTGGATGGGACGGTACCAAGCGGTAACATCGCGACCTTTCGACCCCCGCTTTCCCGGTTCCGCATCATGTCTGTCGACGTTTCCTTGTCTTCCGCCGCGCCTGCACGCGCGGCATCCGCAGCCTCGGCGGCTGCGCGCACTTCGGGGCCGGCGGTCATTCGCTCCGCGGGCGACGTGGCTCAACTCGTCAACGAGGGCGGTGCGCGTGTCTCGAACGCGCGCTGGATCGTAGCCATCGCGCTTGGCGGCGTGTTCCTCGACGCTTACGATCTGGGCGCGCTGGCTTTTGGCCTGAAAGATGTCGCTCGCGAATTCAATCTCACGCCTGCCGGGACCGGTATGGTGGCCTCGGCCATCACGTTCGGTGCCATCGTCGGCGCGTTCCTCGGTGGGTACTTCACCGATCGCATCGGCCGCTATCGCGTGTTCATGGCCGACATGTTGTGCTTCGTGATCGCCGCCATCGCGTGCGCGTTCGCACCGAACGAGTATGTGCTCGCGGGCGCGCGTTTCGTGATGGGGTTGGGCGTCGGGATCGATTTGCCGGTGGCCATGGCGTTTCTCGCCGAATTCTCGAAGCTCAAAGGGCGCGGGAATAAAGCGGCGCGTGTGGCGATGTGGTGTCCAACGTGGTACGCGGCGATCTGCGCGTCGTATCTGTTGGTGCTGCTTTGCTATTCGGTGCTGCCGTCGTCGCATAGCGCATTGCTGTGGCGCATTATTCTCGGCTTCGGTGCGATTCCTGCGCTGGCGATCATCGCCGTGCGCAGCAAGTACATGAGCGAGTCGCCGGTGTGGGCCGCGAATCAGGGCGACCTGGAAGGTGCCGCGAAAATTCTCAAGCGGTCTTACGGTATCGATGCCGTGGTGGCGGCCGACGCCGAGCGCGTGCAACCCAAGCGCCCGGCGGCGTGGAGCAACTATGGCGCACTGCTGCGCGGCGTTTATCTGAAACGCACGACGCTGGCGACCATCATTTCAGTGGCATCGTCGTTCGCGTATAACGCGGTGGCGTTCGGTTTGCCGGTGATTATTGCGAGCTTTCTTGCGCAGTCGATGCTCACGACCATTCTGATGTCGCTGGCACTCAACCTGCTATTTGCGTTCACGGGCGGCTTGCTCGGGGTGCGTCTCGTGCCCAAGTTCGGCGCGTGGAAATTGACGGTGGTGGGTTACGCGTTTCAGTTGGTGGCGCTCATCGGTTTGGCACTGGTCGGCAAGCCTGCTGGCGGTGTACAGGTGGCGTGGGCGCTGGGCTTTCTCGCCTTGTTCCTGCTGGGGCAGGGCTTCGGTCCTGGCTCGCACACGATGACGTATGCGTCGTTGAGCTACCCGACGTCGCTGCGCGGTGTGGGCGTGGGCTTCAACCAGACGTTGATGCGTGCCAGTTCCACGGTGTCGTTGTTCCTGTTCCCGGTGCTCGCGGCGGCGCTGGCAACCAAGGTGTTCTGGGTGATCGCCGTCGCGCCGGCCGTTGGCCTGCTCGCGCTGCTGGCGCTTCGCTGGGAGCCCTCGAATTATGACGTCGACGCCGAAGATTATTGATTGAACGCGGGCGTTTTCGACAGAAGGGCGTAGCGGCTAATGTGCCGCAGTGTAGGTTTTATCGTTCGCAACAAAAACGGCGCTTCTCTCGAAGCGCCGTGTTCCGCTGATCTAACGATTAACTGGGGCGTGGTGTCCGGCTCGCGAGCGCGGCGCCGCCGCCCATGATGTAGTTCTCGAGTTGATCGATAGTGAATTGCTGCTCGGAGATGATCGCTTTGACCAAGTCGCCGATCGACAGCAGGCCGACCAGTTCGCCGTCTTTCATGACCGGCAGGTGACGAATGCGGTGTTCGGTCATGAGCGACATGCATTCTTCGTTGGTCTGGTCCGGGCTCACGTAGCGCACGGCGGAGGTCATGACGTCGCGCACGGGTGTGTTGACCGATGTCCGGCCCATGAGCGCGACTTTGCGCGCGTAGTCTCGCTCGGTGAAGATGCCGATGATCGTCCGGTCGTCCTCACTGACCAGTACCGCGCCGATGCGCGCCTCGGCCATCAACGTCAACGCATCGAGTACCGAATCGGTCGGGCGCACTTTGTACACCGTGTCGGCCGACTTGGACTTCAGGATCTGAGCGACTGTTTTCATGGTCATCCTCCTGCGGGCTACGGGTACTTACAGAATAGTTGAGAGCGCGTCGCGCGTCATGCTCGCGTTGTCCCGGAGCGCACAAAGCCGACAAACCGGCGGCAGGGCCCGACA
Source organism: Pandoraea pneumonica (assembly GCF_049918595.1). Lineage (GTDB taxonomy): Bacteria > Pseudomonadota > Gammaproteobacteria > Burkholderiales > Burkholderiaceae > Pandoraea > Pandoraea pneumonica_A. The sequence goes on along the minus strand of NZ_JBNCRZ010000007.1, from coordinate 72,253 downwards.
AGCGATGTCCGATGATGCCCGGAATGATGCAATGCGCCACAAATTGGCGACAAAAGCCCCCAAAATGGCACAATCCGGGCAACTTTTTCCCACGGGCGACGTATATAGGCGTATCCTTGCGGGATCGGCGAAAATTCGCCGATCATCGCCTGACGATCGCGAAATGCTTTATCGGCGCCGCTGACAGCCTTGTCCTGCGAGCCGAATCACTCGCTGTGCCGATGACGCAGACCGACTGGTCTCCGCCCTCCCGACACGCACTGCTCGTCATTGCGGCACTGCCGCAATGTGCCTTGCTCCTTCGAACAACCGCCGCGTTTCGGTGCGCCGTCATGACAACATGGCCGGTCCACCGGGTAGGCTCCTTTTGGCGTTCGATGTGTGCCCTGCAACCCACAGGGCGCGGCGACGGTATTGGCGAACGAACCTTCAGTAACACCGGTGCTGCGCTCATCGCGAGCGGCACCCTCAAGAGGACACGATATTGGCCAAGGAAGAACTGATCGAATTCAGCGGACACGTCTCGGATGTATTGCCGGACAATCGCTTTCGCGTCACGCTCGAAAACGGCGTGGAAGTGATGGCATATGCGAGCGGCCGTATGCAGAAGAACCGCATCCGCATTCTCGCGGGTGACCGTGTGACGCTGGAAATGTCGCCCTACGATTTGAGCAAGGGCCGCATCAACTATCGTCACAAGAATTAAGTCAGCGACTTAAGTCTGGCTCCAGCGCGCCAGCCGCTGCCCGTCTCGGGCATAGCCATGGCGCGCATAGAAGCGATGCGCGGCGACCCGATGGTCGCTGCTCGTCACTTCGAATTTCTCGCACCCTCGCTCGATAAACCAAGCATGTGCGGCCGCCATCAGCGCGTGCCCGATGCCCGAGCCCCTCGCTTTCTCCTCCACCACCAGCGCTGTAATGCGCCCCAGCCGCCCCGCTAGATGAAACATGGTGAGCGCGTGCAATCCCATACATCCCACGATATTGCCAAGCTCGTCGATCGCGACGTAAGCCGCGTCATCGCCGTTGGCGTTCGATAACGCAATGTTGCGCCGGACGATATCGATCGGCGTGTCGTAGCCCAATTGCGCCAACAGCGTGACGATGTGCTGCGCGTCGCCGTCGGCGGCAAGGCGGGTACGCGGTACGGCAAGCGTCGGCGTCGGGGTGGTCATATCAGAGTTGTTCGAAGCGATCGAAGCGGCGACCCGTGTATTCGACTTCGCTTTCGAACTCGGTCACCCGCGCGGCGGGTGGGCCGCGCCGCATCCATTCCAGCATCTTATCGACCTGTTCGGGCGTGCCCTGCACCATGGCGACGATGTCGCCCTCGGGCAATGCCTGCACCCAGCCGCGCACGCCGATCAAATGTCCTTCGCGCACGGCCGCATGGCGGTATCCCACGCCCTGGATCTTGCCGCGCAGGCGCACGGCAACGGTTTCAAGCGTGGAGGCAGGAGGCAATGACTTCATGGCAGCAAAGACGAATACGGTAGTTGAGTGGCTTGAGTCGCGACGGGCATTCAGGCCTTACCCGGCACGAGCCGGATGCGTGTGATTTCCGACGGCGCGCCGAAGCGCTTGGGCGGACCCCAGTAACCGGTGCCCCGGCTCACATACACCGCCAGACGATCGAGCCGGTGTAGCCCGTGAACGAACGGCTGTTGCAGCGGCACGAAATACATCCATGGCCAGAACTGTCCGCCATGTGTGTGACCGGAGAGTTGCAAATCGAAACCGGCTTCGGCGGCTGCCGGTGCACTACGCGGTTGGTGGGCCAGCAGCACGCGCGGCACGCCGTCCGGAGAACCGGCCGCCGCCGCTTGCGGATCGCTGCGCTTTTCCGGATCGAAATGATGTGCACCAAAATCGGTCACCCCGGCCACCGTGAGCGCCGCACCTTCGTGATCGAGCACGACGTGCTGATTCTCGAGCACTGTCAGGCCGAGTCGGCGGAGTTCTTCCACCCACGCCGGGGCACCCGAGTAGTACTCGTGATTGCCCGTGCACACGTAGGTGCCGTGACGCGACGTCAGACGTCCGAGCGGCGCGATATGGTCGCGCAATGCCGGCACGCTGCCATCGACCAGATCGCCGGTGATGGCCACGAGATCGGGCTTCAACTCGTTCGTCGCGTCGACGATGGCGTCGATGTAGCGGCGGCGAATCGTCGAGCTCACATGAATATCGCTCAACTGCACGATGGTGAACCCTTTGAGTTCGGGCGGCAGATTGGCGATAGGGATGTTCACGTCGACCACGCGTGCCAGCCGCCGTGCGTTGTAGAACCCGAGCACCGTCGAGGCGGCAGTGAGGATCAGCACGATCACGGCCGAGCGGGTGACGAGTTGCGCGTCGAGCACCGAGAACGCCATCGCCACACCCAGCACCACGTCGCGCAATACCGTCAGCACGAACAGCGATGAGAAGATGCCGACCGCCATCATGCCGGTCCAATTCAGCAGCGTGGCTAGCGGCTCTCGCTGAAGCGCCCGGCTCATCAGGCCGAGCGGAATCAAGATGGTCGAAGCCACGAGCCACAGCCCGCCCACCACTTTCCAGCCCATGGCCACAGGCAACGGCGTGAGCAGACGCCAGCCGATATAGGCATGCAGCAACGCGATGATGGCGAGCATCAGCCAGCGCGGACGCGCAGGCAGCGTGCGGCGCGACGACTTGCCGTGGCGGTGCGCCGGGCCGTCGGTGGCCTCGGACGGGGCGCGAGACGCTTGTGAAGTTTGCGACATATCGGTGTCTGTAACGAAAAAGGGGAAGACTACGCCGGCGGTGCCGGGTACTTCTTTGCGTTCATGACGAGCTTTTCGGTGACGGCGCGGTTCAGATCCACACCCAGCACCGACGACAGGCGCACCAGATACATGGCGATGTCGGCAAGCTCCTGCTCTACGTGGCGGGCCTCGCTCGACGCCATGACGGCCCCGGCTTCAGCCTCGGTGTGCCACTGAAAAATTTCAACCAGTTCTGCCACTTCGACGGACAACGCCATCGCAAGGTTCTTCGGCGTGTGATGTTGATGCCAATCGCGCGCGTCGGCGAAGGCATGCAGGGCAGCTTCCAGCCCCGCAGTATCGATCAGACGGGCTTCCGGGGACGGCGACGCTTGGCTCATGGGTGGCTGAATGAAAATGACGGGATGGCGAACGCGGGAGGCCGCGAGACTTCGATATTGGGGCGGCAGCACGAAGGTCAATGGGGTGCCGCAGGAATGACGATGGCGCTTGTCATCGTGTGCGCGTCAAAAAGGCCATGAGGCCAGACGCAACATCGGACGCGATATCGCGGTATGGTAGCGCGTCGGCGCCGCCCGTGCCGCGCACGCCTCGCCGACGAATTCTCACCAACTCTCACATCGTGGATAGCTTGCCCTCTGCGCCTACCCATCCGACGCCGCACGCCGACAACACGTCGCCTCGCCGCGTTCACCGAATCACCCTCGCCCCGTCCGGCTGGCAATTCGACGCGCCGGACGACATGCCCTTGTTGCTCGCCGCCCAGGCGGCCGGTATCAAACTGCCGAGCTTGTGCCGCAATGGCACCTGCCGCGCTTGTCTGTGCCGAGTGAAGGCGGTCGCAGAGGCTGCGCCCGCCCCGGTGGCCTACCGCATCGAGTGGCCGGGGTTGTCGCGCGACGAAAAGGCCGAAGGTTGGCTGTTGCCGTGCTGTGCGTTCGCGCGTGCCGACGTCACCATCGACGCGCCCGACGCCGCGCTTTGTTAAACTTGCCGAGTCTGTTGCTCGCAAAGAGCGGCATAACCGTTTTCAGGATCAGGAAAGCCGAATGGCACAGTACGTATTCAGCATGAACCGCGTGGGCAAGATCGTGCCGCCCAAGCGTCACATCCTCAAAGACATCTCCCTGTCGTTCTTCCCCGGCGCCAAGATCGGCGTGCTGGGTCTGAACGGCTCAGGTAAGTCGACCGTGCTCAAGATCATGGCCGGCGTGGACAAAGAGATCGAGGGTGAGGCCATTCCGATGCCGAACCTGAACATCGGTTATCTGCCGCAAGAGCCGCAGCTCGATCCCGAGCAAACGGTGCGCGAATCGATCGAGAGCGGCATGGGCGAAATTTTCGAGGCACGCACCAAGCTCGAAGAGATTTACGCCGCTTACGCCGAACCGGACGCCGACTTCGACGCGCTCGCCGCCGAGCAAGCCAAGTACGAAGCCATTCTCGCGGCAAGCGACGGCAACAACATCGAGCAGACGCTCGAAGTCGCCGCCGACGCGCTGCGCCTGCCCGCATGGGACGCCAAGATCGGCGTGCTCTCGGGCGGTGAAAAGCGCCGCGTCGCGCTTGCCCGTCTGCTGCTCTCCAAGCCGGACATGCTGCTGCTCGACGAGCCGACCAACCACTTGGACGCCGAATCCGTCGACTGGCTCGAACAGTTCCTCACGCGCTTCCCGGGCACCGTGGTGGCCGTGACCCACGATCGCTACTTCCTCGACAACGCCGCCGAGTGGATTCTCGAACTCGACCGCGGTCACGGCATTCCCTGGAAGGGCAATTACAGCTCGTGGCTCGACCAGAAAGAGCAACGCCTGAAGCAGGAAGAGGCGAGCGAGTCGGCCCGTCAGAAGGCACTGAAGAAGGAACTGGAGTGGGTGCGCCAGAACCCGAAGGGCCGTCAGGCGAAGTCGAAGGCGCGTCTTGCCCGTTTCGACGAACTGAACAGCCAGGAATACCAAAAGCGCAACGAAACCCAGGAAATCTTCATCCCGGTGGGTGAGCGTCTGGGTAACGAAGTCGTCGAATTCAAGAACGTGTCGAAGGCCTTCGGCGACCGTCTGCTGATCGACGATCTGAGCTTCACCGTGCCGCCGGGCGCCATCGTCGGCATCATCGGCCCGAACGGTGCCGGCAAATCCACGTTCTTCAAGATGCTCACCGGCCGTGAGCAGCCGGACAGCGGCGAAATCAAGGTCGGCCCAACGGTCAAGATGGCCTACGTCGACCAGAGCCGCGATGCGCTCGATGGCACGAAGACCGTGTTCGAAGAAATTTCGGGCGGCGCCGACGTGCTGACCGTGGGCAAGTACGAAACGCCGTCGCGTGCCTATATCGGCCGCTTCAACTTCAAGGGCTCCGACCAGCAAAAGCAGGTGGGTTCGCTCTCGGGTGGTGAGCGTGGCCGCTTGCACATGGCCAAGACGCTGATTTCCGGCGGCAATGTGTTGCTGCTCGATGAACCGTCGAACGATCTGGACGTCGAAACCCTGCGTGCACTCGAGGATGCGCTGCTCGAGTTCGCTGGCTGCGTGATGGTGATCTCGCACGATCGCTGGTTCCTCGATCGTATCGCCACCCATATTCTGGCTTTCGAAGGCGACTCGCACGTCGAGTTCTTCCCGGGCAACTATCAGGAGTATGAGGCGGACAAGAAGACACGCCTCGGCGAGGAGGCAGCCAAACCGAAGCGAATCCGCTACAAGCCGATCGCGCGGTAATGCAGGAAAAGGCGCCGCAAGGCGCCTTTTCTGTTTGAACGGACCGATGACGTATTGACGCAAGTATCCGACGTGCCGTGCGCAGCGTCGCACAGCCCGCCCTTTTGACGAATCAGGAGTGTGCAAATGAGCCAGTCAGTGAATCAGTTGAACGGAAAAGTCGCCGTGGTCACGGGTGCCGCCAGCGGCATCGGTAAGGAAATTGCGTTGACGTTGGCCAAGGCGGGCGCCGCAATTGCGATTGCCGACCTGAACCAACAAGGTGCCGACGCGGTTGCCGAAGAAATCAAAGCGGCAGGCGGGCGTGCGATGGGCGTGGCCATGGACGTGACCAACGAAGAGGCGGTCAACAGCGGCATCGACAAAGTGGCACAGGCCTTCGGCTCGATCGATATCCTGATCTCCAATGCGGGCATCCAGATCGTCAATCCGATCGAGAACTACGCGTTCTCCGACTGGAAGAAGATGCAGGCGATTCACGTCGACGGCGCGTTCCTCACGACCAAGGCGGCGCTCAAGCACATGTACAAGGACGATCGCGGCGGCATCGTGATCTACATGGGCTCGGTGCACTCGCATGAGGCGTCCCCGCTGAAATCGGCCTACGTGGCCGCCAAACACGCGTTGTTGGGTTTGGCGCGTGTGCTCGCCAAGGAAGGCGCGAAGCACAACGTGCGCTCGCACGTGATCTGCCCTGGCTTCGTGCGCACGCCGCTCGTCGACAAGCAGATTCCCGAGCAAGCGAAGGAGCTGGGCATCTCCGAAGACGAAGTCATCAAGAAGGTAATGCTCGGCGGCACCGTCGACGGCGTGTTCACCACGGTAGACGACGTCGCACAAACGGCGCTCTTCCTCGCCACGTTCCCGACGGCGGCCTTCACGGGGCAGTCGTTCGTGGTGAGCCACGGCTGGTTCATGCAGTAAGCAGCAAGCGCTTAGCCGGTTATCTGCACCTGCGGATAACCGGCGTTTTGCATCACGCGACAGCTTCAGGAGAACGGTCATGACGGCCAACCCGCCCAAGGTACCCAAACGCGCCATCGATCTACCGCCGTACGAGACGGTTGCGCTTGTCTTGCAGGGCGGTGGGGCGCTCGGGGCATATCAGGCCGGGGTGTACGCCGGGCTTCACGAGGCGGGCATCGCACCGAACTGGATCGCAGGGATCTCCATCGGGGCCTTGAACACGGCGGTCATTGCGGGCAATCCGCCCGAGAAGCGCGTGGCGCAACTCGAAGCGTTCTGGCGCACGATCTGCGAGCCAGCGGTGTTCCCGCCGTTGCCAGCCCCTTTCGAGGCCGCCATTCTCAATGGCCCCGAATCCGGACGCGTGGCCTACAGCGCGTGGCAAGCCTGGCGCGCGATGGTCGAAGGTCAGAAGGGGTTCTTCACGCCGCGCTGGCCACAGCCGTTGCCCACAGCGATGGGTGACCCCGCGCATGCGAGCTATTACGACACCACGGCATTGCGCGGCACGCTCGAGCGCTTCGTCGACTTCGATCGGATCAATTCGCGCGAGACGCGCGTCTCGGTCGGTGCCGTCAACGTGCACACGGGCAATTTCGTTTATTTCGACAACACGCGCGAAGTGCTGCGTCCCGAGCATTTCATGGCGTCGGGCGCGTTGCCGCCGGGCTTTCCCGCCGTGGAAATCGACGGGCAGTATTTCTGGGATGGCGGGCTCGTGTCGAACACGCCGTTATCCGAAGTGCTCGGCACGTCGCCGCGTCGTGACACGCTCGCCTTTCAGGTGGACTTGTGGAGCGCGCGCGGGCCGCTCCCCGACAATCTGAACGACGTCGCCGACCGTCAGAAAGACATTCAGTATTCGAGCCGTACGCGCTTTGTCACCGATAACCTGCAACGCGCGCAGCATTACCGCCGGGTGCTGCGCGAAGTGCTTGAGCGCGTCCCTGCCGACGTGCGCGCGCGTGACCCGTGGTGTCATGCGGCGCAGGAAATTGCGTGCAGCAAACGCTACAACGTCGTGCAACTCATCTATCGCAACAAAGAGTACGAGGGGCACTACAAGGACTACCAGTTCGGCTTGTCCACGATGCTCGATCACTGGACGAGCGGTCTGGACGATATGCGCCGCACGCTCGCGCATCCCGAGTGGCTTGCCATGCCCAACGACACCTCCGGATTTATTACTCACGACGTCCACCGTCACGAAGTCATCTGACGCGGCGGGCGTCGCATTTTCAACGGATTTGACTCTTGTCCCTGCCTGACTTGTTTGCTCCTTACTCGGCGACGATTGCCGAGGTCTTGCGCCATTACGACGGCGGTCATGCGACCGACGACGGCGCGCACGACGTCTCGCATCTGGCCCGCGTTTGGTGCCTCGTGAAAGAGATTGCCGCAGACGCGCCCGGCGTCGACACCGAAGCGCTGGCCGTGGCGACGCTGCTACACGACTGCGTGAATGTCGAGAAGAATTCGCCCGACCGGGCGCACGCGTCGACGCTCGCCGCGAACGTGGCGCGCGGTTTGCTCACTCGAATGGAATGGCCGGAGGGCCGCATCGAAATCGTGGCGCATGCGATCGCGGCCCACAGCTTCTCGGCGGGCATCACACCCACGACGGAGGAAGCACGGATTCTGCGCGACGCCGACCGGATCGATGCGCTGGGTGCGCTCGGCATTGCCCGCGTGTTCTATGTGGCGGGCCGTCTGGGCAGCCGTCTGTATGACCCCGCCGATCCGTTCGCACAACACCGGGAATTGGACGACGCGACCTACGCCATCGATCACTTCGAGCGCAAATTGCTGCATCTGACCGACGGATTGAGCACACCGACGGGGCAGCGCATCGGGCGCGAACGTACCGAGATCATGCGCGGTTTTCTTGCGCAGGTGCGCCGCGAGCTTGGTCTGCACTGACGCAACAAAGCAGGAAAGTTCGCCGAGCGCCTACCGTCTCGCGAACTACCCCTGCGGCGTGCCCCCCGACACGCCGCAGGGCCCTGCGTCACAACTCAACCCCTTCCGTCTCCCCACGTCTACAACGCGAGCGCGGTCTCCAGTCGCATCTTGAGCGGCTGCAAGTCCAGCAACATGGCCGTGCGCGCGACGCCGTCCGCTGTCGGCAGCTCCACGGCGTCGCGCATATCGTTGCGCATCTCGTGCGTGGCACGGCCGAGCAGCATCGCAGGCACGGGCAGCTTATCGGCTTCGTCTAGCGTCACGATGTTCTCGATGGCGTCGACCAGCAGCCCGAACTTGTCTTTGCCGTGTTCGATCACCAGAATCTTGCGCGCTTGCGTGTCGTCTTGCGCGGGCATGCCGTAGAGCGCGCGCAGATCGACGATGGTCACCAACTCGCGGCGAAGATTGAGCATGCCGCGTACGAACGCTGGCGCCCCCGGTGCGGGGATGACATCGGGCGAGTCGTGGATGATCTCGCGCAACTGATCGAGTCGCACCGCCAGCATGTGCTGTAAGCGGAACGACACGTAGGCGTGCCGTGTGCCGCGCGACGACTTGTTCGCACCAAATCGCGCCGTGGTGCCGCTCTTGCCGAGTGCCGCGCCGTCGCCTTCACGATATAAGTCGCGGTGCCCGCGCGTGAGTTCGAGCACCTGCGCATGCGTAAAGAGTTCGTCGGCGTTGAGTAGCACGATGTCGTCGGCATCGTCGCGCGTGATGCAACCGGCGAAGAGTTGCGCGTGCGACGTGCTAAACGAAGGCATCGCCAGCAGTTCGTCGGCGTAGTACGTCACGATGCTGTCCACCGCGTCGACGAGCAGACCGAAATGCACGTCTTCCTGTTTGACGATCAGGATGCGGCGTGGGTCGGCGGCGGTGCCCGCCACGTCGGCATCGGGACGGCAGGCGTGCAAGCCGAGAAAGTGCGCGAAGTCGATCACCGGCACGACGGTGCCGCGCAGGTTGAGCATGCCGACGCAGAACACGCTCGCCAGCGCGGAATTCTGCAACTCGGGAATGCGGATGATCTCGCGGATGGCGCTCATCGGCAGCGCGAGACGCGAATGTTCGACGGTGAACGACACGCATTGCAGCCGCTGCCGTTGCTGGCGGCGCTGGGGCGCGTTCAGTGACTGTCGCGCGAGCAACTGCGGCATGTTCTCGATATGCACGAGCGCGCCCGGTGCGAGAATTTGCAGAATGCGGTCGCCGCCATCGAGCTTGATCGCGCCCGAGACAACGGGCGGTGCGGTGTGTCCGGCATCGTATTCGAAGCCGGTGCGCTGCGAGGCGCGCACGCGCAGAATCTCGCCAGTGGTGTCGAACAACAACCCCACACGCACGCCGTCGACGTCGACGATAGCGATCTTCTCGCTCACGTGGGCGAGTCCGGCGACGGCACCCGTGTCCGGCCCGGACGCCATCGCTAGCAACGGCTTCAAGTCGACAATCGGAATCAGCGTGCCGCGCAGGTTGAACAGACCGAGCAGAAATGGTGGTGAGAGCGGCACCGGCGTGATGCGCGACGGGTAGTTCACCACTTCTTGCAAGGCGGCGATGGGCAGGGCGAATTCCACGTCGCCCAGATGAAACGAGCCGAAGACTTCGACATCGTCGGGGCTGACGGCACGCGGTGTGACGGGCGGCGCCGCGTGCGCCGACGTCGCCATCTCGCCATCTGGCGTAACGTCGATGCGCGAAGCATCGAAGTCACTGGCGCCGATGGGCGGCATTGCGCTCGGGTGATCGACCGGTGCAGTCGTTGCCACCTGCGTCGACACGACCGTCCCCGCGCTATAGCCGTACGCGTTGCGCCCAGCATAGTTCTGAAGCGGCGACATCGTCGGCGGCAGCACGGTCGTGCCCGCTAGTGCGTCGCGATGGAGAAATGGAAAACCGGGTGTGCGTGCGTTCATGTTCCACGTCCCACGAGTCGGAGCGCCGGACGGCGCGGTACTTCTGTGGCACCGTTCGAGCCGATCACGCGCACGAAAAAGGCGTGGCGCGCGCAATCGACGATGATCTGCCGTCCCACTTCGCCGCCCACTTCCACGTGCACGATCGGAATGCCGGTCTCGGCGATGAGCGCTTGTGCCATCTTGGCGTTCGCCACGCCGATCAAGCCATGTCGGGCGGGTGGCTGGTGCGGCATCATGTTGCCGCCGCCTGCGATGACGGCTTCGATTTCGCTGCGGCGCGCGCCTTCCGCTTTCATCAGCGCGAGCAGCGACGGCACAGCTTGCGTCACGTACTTCGCGCCGATGGCGAGCGTCGGTGCCGGGGCTTCGGGCAACAGGCAGTGCGCGAGGCCGTACAGCCCGCGCGAGCGCCACATCAGTGCGATGCCGACACACGAGCCGAGCGTCGCGCGCAGCACATCTTCGCCGCGCCCGATGCGCACTTCGCCCATCAACACCTGAATGTCATGCGATGACCCCATTCGGCGCTCCCTGATTGCGGTAAATGAGCGGTTGTTCGAACCGGTAGCCGGTCGACAGCCGCGAGAGCGATTCCGACTCGCCCACGATGAGTACGCCTTCGGGAGTGAGCGTGTGGCGCACGTTTTCCAGTACCCGCTCCTGATCGGGGGCTTCGAAATAGATCAGCACGTTGCGCAACATGATCAGATCGAACGCCTCACGGCGCGCCATGCGCTGATACAGGTTGTGCTCCGCGAACGTGATATGGGTGCGCAGTTCGGGCACCACGGTGTGTCCGCCCACGCTGGGCCGGAAGTACTTGGCGAGCAGGCCCGGACGTTGCTGTTTCAGGCCGTCGATGCTGCGCCCGCCGTAGTTGCCTGCCATGGCCACCGCCAGCACCTGACTCGAGATGTCGGTCGCGTGAATCTGATACTGGAAGTCCGGATGCCGCACGCGGAATTCCTCGCAGATCATCGCTGCCGAATACGCCTCTTCGCCGCTAGACGCCGCGGCCGACCACATGCGGAACGGGCGGCCATGCTTCGCTTCCTGCCAGCGTGGCAAGAAGTGCTGCGAGAAGTAATCCCACACGCGTGGGGTGCGAAAGAACGTGGTCTCGTTGGTGGTAACCAGATTCACGAAATTACGCACTTCGTCGGGGGTGTTCTCCAACAGCGCGAGGTAGTCGCGATAGCAGCGCAACGACAATGTGCGCAGGCGCGGGCGCAACCGGCCTTGCAGCATCGTCCACTTCTTTTCGTTCATCGAGATGCCGGTGTGCCGGTGCACGGCGCGCAAGAGTGCGAGCTGAGTACCGGGGTCGGCGTCGGCTTCGATTTCCATGTCGGGCTCTCCGGAAGTACGGACGCGTCAGTCGTGACAGATCGAAGGGAACGTCAGTGCGGCTTTAGACCTTGAAGCGCGACACCGTTTGGTCGAGCGCCTCGGCCTCCTGCGTGAGCCCGGACGTGGCTTGCGCGATGGTCTCGCACGCGCCTGCCGACTTCTCGGTCTCTTCGGCCACGTGCTGAATCGCCAGGCTCACTTCGCGCGCTGCCACCAGTTGCTCTTCTGCTGCGCACGAAATCTCCGAGATGGCCTGCGTGGTGCGCGACACCCCGCCGACGATCTTCTCGAACGCATCGCCCGCCAGCTTCGACACTTCGCTGCCCTGTGCCACACGTTTGGTCGATTCGTTGATGAGCTTCGAGATTTCCTTGGTGGCCTGCGACGAGCGCTCGGCCAGCTTGCGCACTTCGTCGGCCACGACCGAGAAGCCCAGACCATGCTCACCGGCGCGTGCGGCTTCGATGGCGGCGTTGAATGCCAGCAAGTTGGTTTGCCCGGCAATTTCGCCGATCACCTTGACGATTTCGCTGATGTCTTCCGACGACTTGTTGATCAACTCCATGGCTTCGACGGAGCGGGCGATCGCGCGCGCGCCGGTCTCGGCTTCCTGCTGCGTTGCTTTGGCGAGCTGGTCGGCGCCCTTGGTGTTGTCGGCAATGGAGTTGATCGACGCGGTCAGTTCTTCGATCGACGCATTCATCTCTTCGACGGTTGCACCCAGCGCCTGCGCCCCGGTGGCCACGGTGTTGGCACGCTCGGCGATGTCGCGCGACGCACCCGAGAATTCACCCGCCGAATTCACCACCTTGCCGATCACGCCGCGCAGGTCGTCCATCATGTGGCGGATGCCCTCGGCCAACTGATCGATGGGGTCGGTGCCGTTCACGGGAATTTCACCGGTCAGATCGCCTGCGGCCGCGCGGTTCACCGTGTTCAGCAGGGCGGCCACTTTCCGTTGATCCTCTTCGGCGCGGCGCTTCACACTCGCTTCGAGTTCGACTTGTTGCGTAATGTCGGTCGCGAACTTCACCACTTTGTAGGGGCGGCCGTTCATATCGAGGATCGGGTTGTACGTCGCCTGAATCCAGACTTCGCGCCCGCCGCGTCCGATTCGCTTGTAGCGGCCAGAATCGAATTCACCGCGATTGAGCTTGGCCCAGAATTCGCGATAGACGTCGGAGGCGGCGTAATCGGGCTCGCAAAACATCCGGTGATGCTTGCCCTTGATCTCGTCGAACGAATAGCCGAGCGTCTTGAGAAAGTTGTCGTTGGCCTGGGTGACGGTGCCGTCGAGATTGAACTCGATGACCGCCTGTGCCAGATCCATCGCGCGCACTTTGCTCTCGAATTCGGCCTGACGGGCACGCTCGGCGGTGACGTCGGTGGCGAACTTGATCACCTTGTACGGCACGCCGTTGGCGTCGAACACCGGGTTGTACGAGGCGCGAATCCACACGTCCCGGCCACCCTTAGCCACGCGCTTGTACTCGCCGGCGTCGAATTCGCCGCGGCCGAGTTTCGCCCAGAAATCGCGATAGGCCTGTGAGGCGGCGTAGTCGGGCTCGCAGAACATGCGGTGGTGCTGACCTTGAATCTCGTCGAGCCGATAACCGAGCGTCTGCAAGAAATTGTCGTTCGCGTGCATGACGCGGCCCTGCAAATCGAACTCGATGACCGCCTGTACGCGGTTGAGTGCGGCGCTGATGGCCTGTAGTTCCTGTTGTTCCATTTGGAATTCAGGCGTGGCGATTTCCATGACCTTCTCCCTGATACGCTTGCCCCGGCGCGTGTCGTGCGGCCGTCACGAAAAGGATTTTTTGCGTCGCCCAGGAGTTGACGCGCACTCCTCTATAGACGCGATTACGACAGTTGGAAAGTCAACTTGAGATTAGTGGCTACCCGCATGTTGTTTTTGCCGCGAAAGGCAAAAAACACCCGGAAAGCCGCGCCGAATAAAGATTTAAAGATAAATGAAACGGCCGCAATGTCGACGCTGTTATAGCGTCAATACATTTCAAACGCTCAGATGAATTGGAAAAACGGGGCCGTTTGCACGCGGAAGGTGCAAAGGAAATGACTGCGTAGCCTGTAGGAAAAAAGACCTCCTCCCACGTCAGTCGCGGGAGGAGGCTGACATCAATGCCGCGCTCTTCGGGGCAATTGAGAGTGCGGCATCCAAGACTACGCAAACCTCGTGCCAGTCGTCGCACAAATCGCAAACCCGCGTCGTTATTGGGTTTCCGGGTGAGCGGGTGTGAGCGGCTGCTGGCGTGTTACGGCGTTGTACCGCCACACGTTACGTAACAAAGTGCGACACATTGCCCGTTTGGCAACCTTCGCTTACACGGCTTACAGACGCGTGATGGGCTTCATATCGAGCCAAAGATATAAAGGAATCGAACGGACTCGCGCTCCCGCAGGTTCCTTTTCATCTGGAGTCAGATCATGAAGTTGCTCGTTGCCGCATTGCTTGCTGTCACGCTCGCCGGATGCGTCGTGGTTCCGGCCCGGCCGTATTACGGGGGTTATTACGGACACCCGTGCTGCTATCGCTATTGATTTACCTGATGAAATCATCCGGGTGGGTCGCAGTAATTCTACGTAAGAAATTGGCTCAAAACTTTTGTTGCGTGACGAGTCAATTGGGGTGTAAGTCGGAAGGTAAAATTTTGTTTAATTGAGGGGTCAATAAACGAAAATCGGTGCATCAAAATCGCCCGCGAATATTTAATGAATATTCATCAACAAAAAACCCCGCAAGTGAACTGCGGGGTTTTTTGTTGTTGCGTCGATGTTATCGGCGGCGCTATCAGTGGCGATGGCCGTCGTGGCGATCTCGGTCTCGGCGGTCCCAACCGCGACGATCCCAGTCGCGATCGTGACGCCAGTGACCCGGCGGCGGGCCGCGCCAGTAGTGCGGACGCGGACCGTAGACCACCGGCGGCGGCGCGACCATCATCGGCGCGGGGGCGGCATACACGGGGGGAGCGACATAAACCGGAGCGGGCGCCACGATGGCAGGCCCGGGAATGCCGATATTGACCGAGACATCGGTGCGCGCAAGCGCGCTGCCCGAGACGAGCGCAGCAGCGAGACCCGCCGCTGCGATCCAGTGGTGACGTTGCATCTGTTCTCCTTGTTTGATCTGGTCCGATTCTAAGGAACACCGCCCCACGGCGGTGCAACCACAGGACTACAGATGTAACAAGGCGTAAGGAAACCTGCGATATTCGTCGACGAATTAACGCCAGTCGTGATCGCGCGGCGCGAGAAAGCTCGCGGGGCGGCGCCCACGGCGCTCCGAAGTCGCAAAGTACGACGGGCGGCGCAAATCTCGTGTGTCGGTCGGCGAGCGCCAGTAGGGCGTGCGCGGTGCGCTGAGCAAGTCGCCCGGGCGGTGCGCCGAGAGCGGCGGCATCGAGGCCGGCCATGCCACCTGACGCCAGCGGGCGCCCACAGGCACGACAAGCACCAGCATGACGAATACCAGCGTCAGCACGGCATACAGGACAACAGGCGAGAAGGCGGTCTCCATATCGAACTCCGGTCGCGAAGGTGCCAAACCACGAGGGGACGCGCCTTGGCGCGCAAAGTGTGGCGCTTTTACTATAGTCGATGCGGCTGCGCCTGACACTCGGTTGTCGTGGCGCGGGTTACGCGACTACACTACAGACGCAGTTTCCGCATGCCGCCCCAGCGGCACACGCCGGCGAGGTTGGCGAAGTTGTGACGTCGATGTCCGGCAAATGTGCGATGAAATCTGCGATGGAGTCCGTCAGGGAGTCCGCGATGAGTCAAGCCGTTCTCGATCCCAGCACTGCCGTCAGTACGTCGGCACCTGTCACACCTGTCGCCATCGATCACGTCGCGTACCCCAGTTACGACGCGGCCCAAACCCACCGTTTCTACGTCGACATCATGGGCTTCACGCTCGCGGGCGCGCAGACCGGGATGAGCCGTCTGTGGGGCAAGCCGTACCTGCTGGTGAGCTACCAGATCGCCCCCGACGAAGCGCTGGCCTTCTTCAATTGCGACGGACTGGCCCCTGTCTCTCACCCCGATACCCCCGCGACGCAGATTCATCACGTGGCGCTGCGGGTACGCGATCGCGAGGCGCTCGAGCGCTGGAAGTCGCGGCTGAACACGCACGACGTGCCATTTGTCGTCGAACGGCACGGCGACGGCGAGCATCTCTATTTGCTCGATCCGAACGAGGTCATGCTGGAATTGTGTGTCGCAACGCCGGAATCGGCCGCAGGTCAGCCGCAAGGGGCTTTCGACACGCTGCAACGCTGGCTCGACGGCGTGAGGTGAGGGCTTAAGGGTTTACGCTTCGGCGTCCTTGCCGAGTCCGGACCAACTGGTGGACACCTGGGGCGCGAGGCCGAACAGGTCGAGTACCCGTCCGACGGTGTCGTCGACCATGGCGTCGAGCGATTCGGGGCGGTTGTAGAACGCGGGCAGCGGCGGGTAGACGATGCCGCCCATTTCCGTGACCGCCGTCATATTGCGCAGATGTGCCAGGTTGAACGGCGTTTCGCGCACCATCATGACGAGGCGGCGGCGTTCCTTGAGGGTGACATCGGCGGCGCGGGCAATCAGGTTGTCCGACAGGCCGTGGGCGACGCTCGCCAACGTTTTCATCGAACAGGGCGCGATGACCATGCCGGTGGTGGCAAACGAGCCGCTGGCAATGTTGGCGCCGACTTCGCGCACGCTGTGGTACTGGTCGGCAAGTGCCTGCAAGTCTGCGCGCTCCAGCCCCAGTTCGTGACGTAACGTCAGCCAACCGGCGCTAGAGACGAGCAGATGGGTCTCGACGTTACCGAGCGCGCGCAGGCGCTCAAGCAGACGCACCCCGTAGACGGCACCCGTCGCGCCAGTAATGGCGACGATCATGCGTGCAGGGCGCGGGGCGCCCGTCGAGACAGTCATCGTAGGGAAATCAGGCGAGTTCGGCGAGAATCTGCTTGAGTTCGCCGCTCTGGTACATCTCCATCATGATGTCCGAGCCGCCGACGAATTCGCCGTTGATGTAGAGCTGGGGAATGGTCGGCCAGTTGGCGAATTCCTTCACGCCCTGACGGATTTCTTCGTCTTGCAGCACGTCGACCGTGAACAGGTTGTCCACGCCGCAGGCCTTCAGGATCTGCACGGCGCGGCCCGAGAAGCCGCACATCGGGAATTGCGCATTGCCCTTCATGAAGAGCACGACGGGATGGTCGGTGACGATTTGCTGAATACGTTGCTGGGTAGTCATGGTGGAAAGCCCGTGGGGATGCCGGAAAATCGGCGTGTCCGCCATTTTAGCGGTTTTCCGTTGCGCCCGTTGGCGCGTGCCCTCGCGAGCCCCAGGTCAGGCGCGGCGGCCGCCCGTGGTGCGCTCGATCCCAGCGAGATCGCGCTCGGAGAATACGTCGAGAAAACCCGCCGCTTCGCACAGTGCGCGCACGTCGGCGGCCTGATGGTAGCCGTGCTCGCAGAGCAGCCAGCGACCGGGCTTGAGGCGCGACGAGGCGCCCGCGACGATGACCCGCAAGGCGGCCAGACCATCGGCATGATCGGTCAGGGCATCGGCCGGTTCGAAACGCAGGTCACCCTGTGAGAGGTGTTCGTCGCCCGCGACGATATAGGGCGGGTTCGAGACGATCATGTCGAACGGGGCAACATCTGCCGCCAGCGCGCCATACCAGTCGCTTTCCAGAAAACG
This sequence comes from Pandoraea pneumonica, assembly GCF_049918595.1. Classification (GTDB taxonomy): domain Bacteria; phylum Pseudomonadota; class Gammaproteobacteria; order Burkholderiales; family Burkholderiaceae; genus Pandoraea; species Pandoraea pneumonica_A. The sequence continues at coordinate 54,871 of NZ_JBNCRZ010000007.1, read as the reverse complement.
CACCCGTGACGCCAGTCCGAGCGACTGCGCGTTGGCGGTGGCCACGGCCAATGCCTGCGGCGAGCGGTCGAGCGCCGTGAGTTGGGCGTCGGGACGGCTGTGAGCGATGGCCAGCGCAATCGCGCCGCTGCCGGTGCCGAGGTCGAGCACGCGCGGTGCCGCACACCCTTCGAGGCGTGCCAGTGCCAATTCCACGAGCAATTCGGTTTCCGGCCGGGGGATAAGGACCGAAGGGCTCACGGCGAGCGTCAGTCCGAAGAATTCCCGGGTGCCGGTGAGATAAGCGATGGGTTCGCCTGCGACACGCCGGGCGCGCAGTTCGCGATAGGCCGCCACCGTAGCGGGGGCGAGCGGTTCGCGATCGCGCGTAATCAACTGCGTGCGCGACCAGCCGAGGACGTGAGACAGCAAAATGCGCGATTCCATCGGCGGCAAGCCGGGTTCGCGCAGCAGTGTCTCTACGGTCGCAACCGTGGTCCCAGCGGTATCGGCACCGTCAGCAGGCGCCGTCGCCGGTGCGGATACGCCTTCCGGCCGTTCCTGCGACATCAGGCGGTCTCGCCCAGCGATGCCAGCAACTCCGCCTGATGCTCGGTCACCAACGCGTTGACCATCTCGTCGAGGTCGCCGTCCATGATGTATTCGAGCTTGTAGAGCGTGAGGTTGATGCGGTGATCCGTCATCCGCCCTTGCGGGAAGTTGTAGGTGCGAATGCGTTCCGAGCGGTCGCCCGAGCCAATCAGGCTCTTGCGTGTGGCCGCTTCCTTGGCCTGCTGCGCCCGCATCTGTGCGTCCTTGATGCGCGCGGCAAGCACCTTAAGCGCTTTGTCTTTGTTGCGATGCTGAGAGCGATCGTCCTGACATTCCACGACGATGCCCGTCGGCAAGTGCGTAATGCGCACGGCCGAGTCGGTCTTGTTCACGTGCTGACCGCCCGCGCCCGACGCGCGGAACGTGTCGATGCGGATATCGGCCGGGTTGATCTCGACATCGGCCACGTCGTCGGCTTCGGGCATCACGGCCACGGTGCACGCCGACGTGTGAATGCGTCCCTGCGTCTCGGTCGCCGGCACGCGTTGCACGCGATGGCCGCCCGATTCGAACTTCAGCCGCGAATAGGCGCCCTGACCGATCAGGCGCACGATCACTTCCTTATAGCCGCCCAGATCCGACTCGCTGGCGGACATGATTTCCACTTGCCAGCGCTGACGTTCGGCGTAGCGTGTGTACATGCGCAGCAAGTCGCCCGCAAAGAGGGCCGACTCGTCGCCGCCCGTGCCTGCGCGAATTTCCAGATAGATGTTGCGCTCGTCGTTGGGGTCGCGCGGGAGCAGCATGCGCTGGAGCGAGCCTTCCATGTCGTCCATGCGTGCGCGGGCGTCGGCAGCTTCGGCTTCGGCAAACTCGCGCATGTCCGGGTCGGACGCCATCTCTTGCGCCGCCGTCACATCGTTGTGCGCCTGGCGGTACTGCTGATACTGCGCAACAACGGGCGCCAGCTCGGCGTGTTCGCGGGTGAGCTTGCGGTAGTTGTCCAGATCGCGCGTGACGTCGCCCTGGCTCAATAGGCCATCAAGCTCGACCAGACGTTGCGTCAACTGGTCGAGCTTGGCTTGCATGCTCGCTTTCATCTATTTATCGGAAGATCCCGAGGTGCGGAACAGTTCGGGAATGAGGTGAATGATTTGCTCGCGCGATTCGCCGCGCGCCGTGTTCAGCGCGTGCGTCGGGCCATGCAGGAATTTCTTGGTGAGGGACTGGGACAGGGCTTCGAGCACGGCGGCCGGGTCGTCGCCGCGTGCGAGCATGCGTTGCGCACGCTCGAGTTCAGCCATGCGCATTGCTTCGGCAGTGCCGTGAATGTCGCGAATGACCGGCACGACGCTGCGCGCGTCGAGCCATTGCATGAAGTGCTGCACGCGCGTCTCGATGATCGCTTCGGCCTGCGCGACCGCTGCCTGACGCAGCGCATTGCCTTCGCGCACCACGGCACCGAGATCGTCCACGGTGTACAGGAACACGTCGGTGAGGCGGCCCACTTCGGGCTCGATGTCGCGCGGCACGGCCAGGTCGACCATGAACATCGGCTTGTGCTTGCGTGCCTTGATAGCACGCTCAACCGCACCCAGACCGATCAGCGGCAGCGTACTAGCCGTGCACGAGACGACGATATCGAACTCGTGCAGGCGTTGCGGCAGCTCGGACAGGCGAATGGCGTTGCCGCCCAGCCGTTCGGCGAGTTTCTCACCGCGCTCGGCGGTGCGGTTCGCGATGTAGAGGGCTTTCGGGTTTTGCGCGGCGAAGTGCGTCGCGCAGAGGTCGATCATCTCGCCCGCGCCGATGAACAGCACTTTCTGCGTGCTGATGCTTTCGAAAATGCGTTGGGCCAGACGTACCGCCGCAGCGGCCATCGACACCGAATGCGCACCGATCTCGGTTTGGCCGCGCACTTCCTTGGCCACCGCGAACGTGCGCTGGAACAACTGGTTCAGATACGTGCCCAGCGCGCCGGCTTCGGCAGCGGTGCGCACGGCATCTTTCAACTGCCCGAGAATCTGCGTTTCGCCGAGCACCATCGAGTCCAGACCGCTCGCGACACGGAATGCGTGGCGCACCGCGTCGGACTGGGGCAGGGCGTAGAGATGGGGGGCGAGGTCGCTGGCCGGAATGTTATGGAACTGCGAGAGCCAGTGCACGGCCCGTTCGCGGGCGGCGGCGTCATCGGTGACGCAGTAGATCTCGGTGCGATTGCACGTCGACAGGATGGCAGCCTCGGGGGCGCTCGACCGGTCGTTCCACAAGCTTTTCAGGCCCGCCAGCGCCGGCTCGATCCGCTCGAACGGAAACGCCACCCGTTCGCGCAGCGAGACGGGCGCCGTGTGGTGGTTCAGGCCGAGAGCGAGCAGTTGCATGGTGTGGGGGATCTAATAGCCCCAGATTATAGCGCGTCGACGCGATGCCCGTTTCCGGCGAGCCCGCGCCCAACGCACCGGGACGGTGCTTGCCATCATCGCGCAGTGACGCCTTTTTGACAAATAGCGTTCACTTATACCGGGCATAGCGTTGTGTCATTGGGGGCACATTTTGCTGAAATATTGAGCAATAAATGCGGCGGTTGTGTCTGCGATACGGTCCTCGACAGGCCGGAAATTGACGATATACTGCGTTCGGGTTCCCGTCCTTGGAGACACGTCATGGGCATTATCGGCACCATCGTCGTCGGTCTGATCGTCGGTCTCATCGCACGCGCCCTGCATCCCGGTCGGGACAGCATGGGCATCATCATGACCATCATCCTCGGCATTGCCGGCGCGCTGCTCGCCAAATATGTCGGACAGTTCCTCCACCTCTACACCGAAGGCCAATCGGCCGGTTGGATTGCCTCGATCATCGGCGCCATCGTCCTACTGGTGATTTACGGCGCCATCAAGCGCAGCCGCGGTACCGCCTGACGCCCGCGCACCGGGAGCGATCATGAGCATTCTCACTCTGTTGTTGGTCGGGCTGGTCGCCGGCTGGCTTGCCGGACTGGTGGTCGGCGGCAGCTTCGGCCTCATCGGCGACATCGTCGTCGGGGTGATCGGCGCGTTTGTCGGCGCATGGCTGCTGGCGAAGCTGGGCATCGCCATCGGGCACGGCACGCTCGGGCGCATCATCACGGCCACCATTGGCGCGATCGTGCTGCTTGCGCTGTTGCGTCTGGTGCGACGATAGGCCGCATCGATAGTCGTGCGTTTCGCGCCAAAAGCAACACCGTCGGCGTGAAACGAAGGCAAAAACGGGCGGTCTGCGCTCAGGGCGCGGCTTTGGCCGCGTCAAACCTTCCAAAACCCAACTTCCGCTAGGGTTTTGCCAAGCCGAAAGCCCCGTGGCATAAGGCTTCGCGGCCATTCGACGCGAGCGCCTCGGGGCGTCATACGCGTTTTCCCTCGTTCGGCTATGCTTGTCGCCATCCACTGGCCCGAGTCGTCTTGACTACGCGTGCGGTACTCCCGCCACGTTCGATCCCCGTCTTTCGCCGTCCGAAACGCGTCTCGCCCCCACTTCATAAAAACAATGTCTGCTACCCGCAATTCCGTGCGGCCGTTCATCGTGGCATCCGTCATGGCGGCGACTTCGATGGTCGCCATCGAAGCCACGATCATTTCCACCGCCATGCCGCAAATCGTCGCCCAGCTCGGCGGCCTGAATCTGTATAGCTGGGTCTTCTCGGCCTTCCTGCTCACCCAGACCGCCATGACCGTGGTGTTCGGCAAGCTCGCCGATCTCTACGGTCGCAAGCCGGTGGTGCTCGTGGGTATCGTGATCTTTCTGCTGGCGTCGCTTGGCGGCGGCCTCGCGTGGTCGATGCCCGCGATGATCGTCTTCCGCCTGTTGCAGGGCGTGGGCGCTGCCTGTATCCAGCCGGTGAGCCTGACCATCATTGCCGACTACTACCCGATCAGCGAGCGCGGCAAGGTGCAGGGCTATCTGGCGAGCGTGTGGGCCATCTCGGCCGTGCTCGGGCCGATGCTCGGCGGCATCATCATCCGCGACCTGTCGTGGGCGTGGATTTTCTGGATCAACATCCCCATCGGCTTGCTGGCTGCCGTCGGCTTCATCGTCTATCTGCATGAAGAGGCGCCGCGCCAGAAGCCGAGCATCGACTTCCTCGGTGCCGTGTTCTTCACGATTGCCGTGGCGGCGCTGATGATCGCGTTGACCGACGCCAATGCCTTTACCGATACGCATGTGTGGGCGGGCGTACTGGTGTGCGCGATCGCATCGATACTCTTCGTCTGGCAGGAGCGCCGCGCGAAAGACCCGATGATCTCGTTCGCGTTGTGGAGCCGCCGCCCGATTGCTGCCGCCAATGCCGCGACGCTGCTCTCGGGCATGGTGCTCATGGGGCTGACGACATTCCTGCCGATGTACGCGCAGGGTGTGCTCAAGCAGACGCCAGTGGTCGCGGGCATGGCGCTCACGATGATCATGGTGGGCTGGCCGGTCGGTGCAACCGTCGCCGCCAAGACGTTCACCCGCTTCGGCCTGCGCCGTGTGCTGGTGCTCGGCAGCTTGCTGATGCCGCTGGGTGGCATTGTGTTTGCGTTGCTCGGCCCGAACAGCTCGCCGGTGATGGCCGGTTTCGGCTCGCTGCTGATGGGCTTCTCCATGGGCACGGGCAGCGTCAGTGCGCTGGTGCTGATTCAGGAACTCGTCGACACCTCGCAGCGCGGTAGCGCCACGGCGTCGAATATCTTCTCGCGGAATCTGGGCAGCACGCTCGGGGCCATGCTCTTTGGCGCGGTGCTCAATTACGGATTGACGCATTCGAGCGGTTTGGGCACGGTGAGCTCCGACCAGTTGCGTCACGTGCTGGAAGATCGCGGTGTGGCGACGGCAGCCGATCAAGCGATTCGCGCGGTGCTGCAACATTCGCTGCACCTCACGTTCTTGTCGATCCTCGCGATCTCGGTGGGCGTGGTGATTCTGCTGTTGCTCGTGCCGACCAATGCGGTCGACCGCACGCGTGGCGTGAAGCGCGACAAGCCTGAGTTTGTGGCGGGCGGTCACTGATCCACGGATCGCACGCTAGAGCACCACGGAAAAACGGCCGGTTAGGGATGACTCCCGACCGGCCGTTCTTCATTCACCTACAGAATCACATCAACGCGACGCTTCCGGAACCAGATGCAGACGCGTTTCCGTTTCGGCTTCGACTGCCGCGCGCGTGTATGGCAGCTTGAAGTACTCGCCGTCGAGCCACTTCTGCGCGAGATCGCGATAGTGTGGGCTGTCCGGATTACCCGACTCACCCGGCAGGTTCATCGCACGCGTGTTGTCCCAGTTGCCCACGTCGACGACGATGCGGAACGACGGCCCGTTGGTCTGCCGGAAGTCGCTCACCCGATACGTCGACTGGTTCGGCGTGAACGCACTGCCGCCCTTGGGCAACGGACCCACGTTGAGCTTCGCACGCATGGCCGGGTCGACCGCATCGGCCAGCGGGTGAGCGTTCAGGTTCGTCTGAAGCTTGCCCCACTGCCATGCGGCGGGGTCGTTGCCTTGCAGCTTGACCATCTCGCCCCACGCCTCGCCAATGCTCGTGAGCAGCACCGCGTCGCGTTTGGCGTTGGCGTTTTCGCCGAAACGGGTGGCGGGTTGTTCGAGCGCGTCGAGCATCGGGGCCGGATCGGGCGCGCCGAAGCTGTCGGCGGCAGCCTTCGGTAGCACGGCGTTTTTATAGGCGCGGCCCAGATGACGGCTGAACCACACCTCTTCGAGCGCGGCCTGCGCGGAGTCGGCGCGCATGTCGGCGTCCCAGCCCTTGAGCAGCTTGAGGGCGGCAGCCGTTTGCGGGTCTTCGCTCGAGAGCGGCGCGAGCAACGCCATCAGACGCCGCGCCGGAATCGACACGATGTCGTTTTGCAAACGCTCGGAATCCTCGATGGAGACCTTGTCCTTCGCCTTGAGTACTTCATCGATGCGCGCATGCCGCGAGCCGTTGGTCCACTCGAAGCCGAGCTTGCGTTGATCGTACGGATAGCCGGCGGGCATGTTCATTTCGTTGGACGTGGTGAAGTAGCCGCTCGCCGGGTTGTACGCCGAGGGCAACTGATCACGCCGCCAGAAGCCTGCCCACTCGTAGCGGCCGTCGCCCGGCACGGGCATCAGGCCATCCCAGTTCGGTCGAATCGGTGCCATGCCGCTCGGCACCCAGCCGATATTGCCCGCCGTGTCGGCATACACCTGATTCACTGTCGGCGCGCCCCACGTGTCGAGCGCTTTCTGGAACTGCGCGTAGTTCTTTGCGCGCATGTACCGCATGGCGTCGAAGTACGGCGACATGCCCGGTTCGAGCCACGCGGTGCGAACGGCGTAAGCGCGGTGCTTGGCGGCGTCGACGTAGATCACCGGGCCGTGCCGGGTGAACTTGAGATCGGTCTCGACAGGCGCCCCGTCGCGCACGTTGATCGTCTCGTGTGCCGTGCGCATCGACACCCACTTGCCGCGATAGCGATATTGATCGGGGTTGGCCGGGTTCAGTTCGTAGACGTACAGATCTTCCTGATCGATGTTGAAGATCGTGAGGCCGAAGGCGATGGTGCCGTTATGGCCGATCGCCACGCCGGGAATCGCCGGTTCGCCCGCACCGATCAGGTTGAGCGTCGGCGTGCTCACTTGCACGATGTAGCGCAGGCTCGGCGCAGCGTAGGCGCGGTGCGGGTCGTTGGCCATGATGGCGCGCCCGGTCGCCGATTTTTGCGGCGAAATCACCCAGTTGTTGCTGCCTTCGGCCGACTCGGTCGATACGTCGTACGGACCGGCTTCGGCTACCTGAATGATGTCGGCGTCGGCGCGTTGCAGCGACTCCTTGGTGATCTTCACGCCTTGCGTGGCCAGATCGAAGACTTTGAGCAAATCGTCGGGCAGGCACGGATCGAGACCGGCGGGCACTTGGGTTTTCCACGCGGGTTGCAAGCCCACGCGCACGCTGTCGGCGTCGAGCGACGCTTTGCACACGACCTTGGCGCGCGCCACTTCGCTCTTGAGATTTCGGGTGAGGCCGTGGCTGCGAATGCGCACGATGTCCTCGGCGGTCCACTTGGCGGGCCAGTAGCCGACCGTGCGGAATTCGTACGGCATCTGATCGGGGTGAGCCGCGAGCCAGTCGATATAGGCGTTCACACCAGCGGCGAAGGCTTCCGCCGCCGGTTTGGCATCGGGACCGTAGCGTCGCCACTCGGTGGCCATGTCGCCGCGATAGACGAAGCGACGCGCGGCATCGTCTTGCGCCACGTAAGCGCGGCCAAAGACTTCCGATAGCTGGCCGAGACCGCGGCGTCGCCACAAGTCGATTTGAAACAGACGGTCGCGCGCGGCGTTGAAGCCTTGCACGAAGAAGCCGTCGCGCTCGTTGGCCGCGAAGATGTGCGGCACACCGTTGCGATCGATGAGGATGTCGGCCGGCTGCGAGAGGCCAGCGACGGTCAGCGTTTCGGATGAAGGGGCCGCGGGCGTTGCGTTGGCCTCGGCGGCCTGCACAGACGCGCTCCACGTGGCGAAGGCGCAGGCGAGTGCGCCGATGGCGTGGATGGCGTATGTGGCATGGGGGCGTTGCATTGTCTTCCTCCTGTCTTCTTTGGGGGTATTGTTCTTGCGAAGTACCCAGCAATCCTATTCAGATATTCAGGAGTTGCAACCCATATTCCGCGAGGCGGAAGAAATCCCTATACTCGATGAGCCTCCAGTGCCCCGGCGGCGCCCGACTCACGATTCCCTCGACCGCCCTATCCGCTCCATCCACTGCATCGCCGCAGACAACGCCACAGATGCCTGACCCGCGACCGAATTCGTCGACTTCACCCACATCGCGCTTGCAACGCTGGCGTGCGTCGTCCCATGCGCGCACGTGGTTCGTGCCGCTATTGCGGTTCGGGGTTTCGGGGGTGTTGGCGACGGCAGTGCATGTGATCGTGGCGATCACGCTCATCGACCGATTTGGCGTGGGACCAACGCTTGCTAACGCGACGGCGTTTTGCGTTGCGAACCCGTGTTCCTATCTACTCAACACGTTCTGGAGTTTTTCCGCGCGGCCGCAGCGCGCGAGTCTGGTGCGGTTCGTGGTGGTGTCGCTGTTCGGTTTGTGGCTCACCACGATGACGGCCGGTGCCGTCGAGCGGCTGGGCGGCAATCACTGGCTGGGCATCATCGCTGTCGTGCTGATCGTGCCGCCCGCAACATTTTTGCTGCATCGGTTCTGGACGTATCGCGGCGCGTGAGTGTGAGGCTTTCATGCACGTGGCGCGGCCCCCGTACCCCTAAGCGTGCGGGCAGATGGCTGACTTTGCTGCTCGCCTGATAGCGGCGGCGCACGAGGTAGAGCGGACGGCCTTTCGACTCGTAATAGATGCGCCCGACGTACTCGCCGATCACGCCAATTCCCACGAGTTGAATTCCGCCTAGGAACAAGATCCCCACGAGCAGTGACGCATAGCCGGGCACGTCCACGCCGTGGATGATCGTGCGCAGGGTAATGAAGCTGCCGTAGGCCAATGAGGCGAGTGCGAGCGACACGCCGATATAAGTCCAGCAGCGCAGCGGCACCGTGCTGAAGCTGGTGATGCCCTCCAACGCGAAATTCCACAGCCGCCAGCCCGAGAACTTCGACTGCCCCGCGCTGCGCGGCTCGCGCACGTACTCCACGACTTCCGTGTGAAAACCTACCCAGGCGAACAGGCCCTTCATGAAGCGGCGGCGCTCGGGCAATTGCTTGAGCGCCGTAACCACACGCCGGTCGATGAGCCGGAAGTCACCGACGTTCTCGGGCAACTTCACTTCGGAGAGCCGGTTGTGTACGCGGTAGTACAAGCCTGCGGCCACGCGCTTGGCGAAGCTGTCGCTCGCCCGGTTAGTGCGCTTGGCGAGCACGACTTCGGCACCGTCGCGCCAGCGTTCGATCATCACGGGGATGAGCGCGGGCGGGTCTTGCAGATCGGCGTCGATAGGGATGACGGCGTCGCCGATGGCTTCGTCGATGCCAGCACTCAGCGCGGCTTCCTTGCCGAAGTTGCGGGTGAAGTCCACCACGCGAATGCGTGCGTCGCGGCGCCGCAGGGCGAGTAGTTTGTCGAGCGTGTCGTCGGTACTGCCGTCGTTCACGCACACGATTTCGAAGCGTACATGCGGCACGCTTTCGAGCACAGGGACGATGGCGCGGTAGAAAGCGTCGAGTGCCGGGGCCTCGTTGTGGCAGGGCACGACCAGCGAGACGAGTGGCGCGCGGGAGGCGTCGGGCGTGTGGCGGGTGTCGGCAGCGCGTGGCATCGGGTCACCTCGTGAACGCATGGGTCGTGCCGGGGGCACGATGAACCGCCGTGTCGATGCGCCGATCGAACGCATCGGGCAGATCGGGAACCTGTGCAAGACGGCGGCGGCGCCGCCAGAGCAGGCCGAGCGTTGCCAGTGTCACGAACGGCATGATCTGAAAGTGGACGAAGAGCACGAAGAACAGTCCGAACAGCGGGGTAATCCACAGCACCACGAGCCATTCGCGCTCGCCACGCAGCCAGCCACGCGCAACGCCGTCACGCACGTACCACGCGATGACCAGCGCGAGCAGGGCGAGGTCGTAATCGTAGAGGTAGGGGCTGATGAGCGTGGTCGCACAAATCAGCATGGCGGCGCGCAGCGCGAAGGGTGTGGGGCGTCGCCAGAAATCGACCAATGCCGCGACGGCGCACAGTGCGATGGCGCAGTGGATGGCCAGCGCCACGACGACCGGCGCACCGAGCATACGTGCCGCAACGAAGAATGAAGGCACTCTGACGAGTTGCGCAGTGCCGTTGGTGAGACTTTGCCGCGCGTATTCGTTGGCGTGCAAGAAGGCGGCGTACACATCGATGCCGAACACGGCGGCGGGCAGCAGCACCATGGCGGTGACGGTGACGATGCATGCGGCGAGTGCGCGCCATTGCCGGGCGCAGAGAAACGCCAACGGGAAGAGCAATGCGACATGCGGCTTTACGAAGAGCAACCCGGCAACGATGCCAGCCCATACCGGTCGCTTGCGAAGCAATACGAGAGAAAAACCGGCGGCGGCTGTGGTGTAGAGGGCGATTTGACCGGCGAGGATCACGACCAGCACGCCTGAAAAGCCGAGCGTCGGCAGGCGAGCATCCTGCCAGGGAGCAGTACGTCGCAATGCCGCGTAATACAGAAGGAAGCCGATGCCCGCGTAGACGAGGTAAGCCGGGAGAAAGGGCAGTAGTGCGACCGGCGTAAGAAACATCATCATGACGGGCGGGTACAGCCATGGCATATAGCCGCCTAATTTTGCCGTCCAAGGCTCCGCGGCCATTTGCACGCGTGTCATGAGCTCGATGTTGTAAGCATCGAGCGGACGCCCTTCCAACACGAGATGCGATGCGCCCCAGAACGGCAAGAAGTCCATGCCGAAGGGGCCGATTTTGGGGGGCTGCGTAAAGAAATGGAGTTTGCACCAGAGGCCGAAAGCACCCAGCACGCAGAGCAGGCCGGCGAAAGCGTACAAGCGAATGCGAGCGCGGTCGTCGCTCCAATGCAGGCGCGAACGTGTTTCGACGTCAACCACTGCGGACGGCTTCGATGTCATGCCAAACCCCCCTGGCTGCATGAAGACTGCGATGCTCGACTGCGCTGATGTTCTTTTTGGTATTGCGATTTATCGCTTGTTGCACCGATTGTCACGGTGCGCGCGCGCCAAGCTCAAGCAGGGCATTCCCGAGATGGCGCGTAGGTTGGCGTTATGCGTTAATGCGCGCGTTCGCGGCCAATGGCCCGGCGCCTGCGGATTTGTTCGAACATCGAGACAACGTGCGAAGACGCGCGATATCGCAAACCCCTAGTCTCATATTAGACGAGACGGTCTCCGAAAGGATCACGCCTGTCGCGTGACTGTGGCAAACCGGCGTTTGAAGTTTTGATTCGGATGGCCACGTAAAACGTCACATCAGGCGCATGACGTGCCACCAAAGCGCGTTCGCTGGCAACACGGTGACGAGCGAGAGCAGGGCCGTCGCGGCGCAATAACGGGTCGCGTCTCGGAGTCCGACGCCTGCGAGCGCCATCGCGAGAATGAGCGGCGGCGCTTGATACGGCAACACAATCGTCGAGATGCCGATGGCCTGCGTGAACAGCACGGCCTTGATGCCGAGCGGCGCCCCCTGTGCGAGCGCGGGGACTAGCGGTGTGAACAGCGCCGGGGCGGCATTCGACGTCACCGCAAACATCAGCGCAATCGATAGCGCAACCAGCACGAGATAGGCGGGAATCGCGGACATTTGTGCGAGATCGAGGCGAGCGAGCACCGGGCGCAATGCGTCGGCCAGACCTGCGTGATCGACCGCCGCCGTCAGCCCGATGATGGCGGCGACAAACCACAGCGGCGCGAGCTTCACCTGCTTGAGAAAGGCCTCGGGATTTACCAGCCGCAGGGGGCCGAGACACAGCAACGCCACGCCCAGCCCTACCCATCCCGCTGAGATGTGGTGCCACGGCTCGGTGAACCAGAGTCCTAACATCAGCGTCAATGCGCCGAGCAGGCGGCGTTCGGCTGCGCTGATCTCACGGGCTGTGTCGCTGCGTTCGTGGATGGCCGCGAGACCGGACGCGCTCAGACGGTCGGGAAACATCCACATCGCGACGATGACCAGCAGGACGCCGCGCACGATGGCCAGTGCAGGCACGAGCGCGACGGCGTATTCGGCGTAGCCGAGGCGAATACCCAACACCGTTTCGGCGCTACCGGCCATTACGAGATTTGGCAGATTGGCGGGCAGGATGGCCGTCGACAATTCGCAACTGGCGAGCGCTGTGGCGAGCAGAAGCCCCGTGCGGCCCGGACGGCCTGCGACAAACCCCACGCGTTCGCAGAAACTCAGCACGATCGGCACGAGGATAGCAATGCGTCCCAGCGTGGAGGGCATGACGAGCGACAGCACGAAGGCGATGGCGACAAAGCCTGCGAGGGCGAGTCCGTATGCGTGTCCGCAGTGCGCGGCTAACTGGCGTGCGACGCGCTCGCCGAGTCCGGTCACGGAAAGCGCCATACCGATGACGGCACCGCTGAACACCAGCCAGAACGCGCCCGACGTAAAGCCGGAGAAGACGACATCAGGGCCGAGCGAAGTGCCTGCGGCCAGCAAAAACATCAGCAGCAACGAGACGAGAAAGTCCGGCAGCCAGCCGGTGGCCCAGTAGCCAAGGCAGAGCGTGACGATGACGGCCACGGCGAGCGTATCGCCTCGCAACCCGGCCCCGTAGAGCGCGATGCCGAGTGCACCGCTGATGCCAATGAGTACACCGTGACGCCAGCGTCGGCCGGGGGCGAAGGCGTCGACTGAGGCGATGGACGCGGCAGGCGGTGGGCTGGCTTGCGACATGGTGACTCCAAATAATATATAATTTTGCGAGATTATATATAATTTTCCGAGGACGTCGACGGATGAGCCAAGAGATGGGATCGAATGCCGTGCCGGATGTGGGATCGACATCAGGGGCTGGCACGGCCACGGAGCGGGCATACGAGATGTTGCGCGAGCAGATTGGCCGTGGTGAGTTGAAGCCGGGTGAGGCGTTGCGGCAGGATCATCTCGCGGCAGCGCTGGGCGTGAGTCATGTGCCGGTGCGCGAGGCGCTGACGATGTTGGCGGCCGATGGCCTGGCGCTTAGCCGGGTGAATCGCGGCACGGTGGTGGCCGCGTTGACCGAGCGCGACGCGCTGGAGTTGGCGGACTTCCGGGCGCTGCTGGAAGGGCGGTTGATGGCGCTAGCGATGCCGAACTTGTCGCGCGCAGATTTGGCGCGGGCTGAAGCGTCGCTCGATGCGCTGGAGGCGGCGACGGATCTCGCGGACGTGGTCGCGCGTAATGCGGCGTTCCACGCGATGTTGTACGCGAAGGCGGAGCGGCCTTATTTCCAGCGGGCGGTTGCGACAGCGCGCTTGAATCTGGGCCGGTATTTGTTCTTGTCATGGCGTACGCAGGGAAATGCGCAGCGCTCGCATGAGGAACATCGCGAGTTGTTGCGCCTTTGCGCGGCAGGTGACGATGCGGGTGCGGTGGCACTGGTGCAGGCGCACAACCGGGAGACCGGCGAGCGGATTGCGCAAATCATTCGTGAGGGGTGGGACGCGTGAGCGACTTGGGCGCGAGGGGGGCCGGGTTCGTCATCGAAGCCGCAGCGGTGAGCGACTACCCCGTGCTCGCGCAGCTGTATCTGGACGTACGGCGGCAGACGATGACTTGGGTGCCGCCAGAGCGGTTTCAGTACGACGATTTCGCAGTGCATGCCGCGGGCGAGACGATTCAGGTGGCGAGGCGGGTCGATGGTGAAATTCTCGGCTTCATCTCCGTGCGGCCGGCGGACGATTTCATCCACATGCTTTACGTGCGCGAATCGTCGCAAAGCGCAGGCGTCGGGGCGGCGCTACTGCGCGCGCTTTCAAGGTGGCCGTCACGCCGGTATCGACTGAAATGCCTGGTGAATAACACGCGTGCGAAGGCGTTTTATCTGCGGCATGGGTTTGTCGTGACTGACGTGGGGGCGTCAGAGGAGGGGGATTACGAGGAGATGGTGCTCGCTCTCGATGTCTAAACCTTGCGCTAAGTCACGCGCATGCGGCGCGCTCCAGCGTCACGGCTGCCCACTGGTTCAGACTTTGTCCGTGTGCTGCTGCGGCAACGGCGGCGGCTTCATGGGTTCTCGGATCCAAGCGAATCACGAACTTCCCGGAAAACTGTTTTTGGGGTTCCAAGCCACGCTTCGCACATTCCTCAAGAAAGACCTTCAGAGATATCTCTCCCTCGCGATGCAGCCCGCCGACATCGCCGGCATAGAAATCTGCGCCCCCATTTAGGCCGACAAACTCACCTCTGAACATTTCAATCTCAGGGTCATAGCAGATGACTGCTTTGTGCCCATTGATGATCATGACGTTTTTCATGGTGTCACTCCGTTCTCTTCAAGCCATTTGCGGATCATTGCAATAGCGCCCTTGTCGATGTCGGGCACTGGATGGGGGCGATGAAAAATTCTGACGTGACCAAACAAGTAGATCGCGACTCTGGACCCCTCACGTTCAGTCAACTCCGCACCAAGATCGAGAAACAGCGACACCGCGTCGCTCCATCGAACGCCCGCAGGCGTTGGACGAGAGAAAATCAACTCAAGCGTTTTTCTCGATTTGGTTTTCATCGAATGGTATCAAAAAGTAGTATCAAACACAAGCGGGAAACGACCGCTTGTGATGATCGGGTGAGCGCCAGCAAGTGGCGTTGATTGCGTTAGCGAGCCGTCGGCGCCAGACGCACGGGACGTGACGACGGAAAGCTTATGGGGAGCGCATGCCGACGGCAAGCGGATGGGCGCGCGAATCTAGGCTTGAATCGAAGATTCGGAACTGACTTATGTGACCGTGAGGAATGTTCCGATGCATAGACTGTTGACTGCATCGAACCCGGATTCAGGCCACAAAAAAACCCGCGATGACGCGGGTTTTTTGCGGAGCTTCCAGAGGCATCTCGTGGCCCCCGAAATCTATCCATTCGACTCAAACGTTAAACAAGAAATTCATCACGTCGCCGTCGTGAACGACGTATTCCTTGCCTTCGGCGCGCATCTTGCCGGCTTCTTTCGCGCCTTGCTCGCCCTTGAACTGGATGTAGTCGTCGAACGCGATGGTTTGCGCGCGAATGAAGCCACGTTCGAAGTCGGTGTGGATCACGCCAGCCGCTTGCGGTGCCGTGTCGCCCACGTGAATCGTCCACGCGCGCACTTCCTTCACACCTGCCGTGAAGTACGTCTGCAAGCCCAGCAGCTTGAAACCGGCGCGAATCACACGGTCCAGGCCCGGCTCGTCCATGCCCATGTCGGCGAGGAATTCGGCCTTGTCGGCGTCGTCCATGTCGCCGATTTCGGCTTCGATCGCAGCGCACACGGCCACGACCGGCGCATTCTCGGCTTCGGCGTACTTGCGCACCGCGTCCAGATGCGGGTTGTTCTCGAAACCGTCGTCCTTCACGTTCGCCACATACATCGTCGGCTTGGCCGTGATCAGGCAGAACGGCTTGATCAGCGCGAGCTCGTCTTCCGAGAGCTTGATCGAGCGCACCGGACGCGCTTCGTTGAGCACCGGCACCACTTTCTCGAGCACAGCCACGAGCTTCGCCGCTTCCTTGTCGTTGCCCGACTTGGCAGCCTTCGTGTAACGCTGCAACGCCTTCTCGACGGTGCCCAGGTCGGCCAGCGCGAGTTCGGTGTTGATCACTTCGATGTCGGAGATCGGGTTGACCTTGCCGGACACGTGGATGACGTTCTCATCCTCGAAGCAACGCACGACGTGCGTAATGGCATCGGTCTCACGAATGTTCGCGAGGAACTGGTTGCCCAGCCCTTCACCCTTGGACGCGCCTGCCACCAGACCGGCGATGTCCACGAATTCCACCGTCGCCGGCATGATCCGCTCGGGTTTGACGATCTCGGCGAGCTTGCCCAGACGCGGGTCCGGCACCTCGACCACGCCAACGTTCGGCTCGATCGTACAGAACGGGTAGTTCTCGGCAGCGATGCCCGCCTTGGTCAGCGCATTGAAAAGGGTCGATTTGCCGACATTGGGCAAGCCGACGATGCCGCATTTGAGGCTCATGCTAAATCCTGTTAAATCCGGTGTTGCGTCGCGGAAAGTCCGCTATTGTACCCGCTTCGCCCGCGTTTTCCGCCGACTCATCGGCCGCGTCGTTCGCCGCGTTGTCCGGCCACGCTCAGCTAAGCTGCTTGGCCGAGAACGTGTCGCACTTGCGCACATCCCCGTACTGCAACCCCTCGCGCAACCAATACACCCGCTGCGCGCTCGTGCCGTGCGTGAACGACTCGGGCACCACGCGGCCCTGCGACTGTTGCTGCAAGCGGTCGTCGCCAATGGCCGCCGCCGCCTTCAAGCCCTGCTCGATATCGCCCGGCTCGAACAACTGCTGCTTCGCCTTCGCCGCATTGTTGGCCCACACGCCCGCGAAACAGTCCGCCTGCAATTCCAGCCGCACCGACAACGCATTGGCCTGCGCCTCGGACAGGCGCCGGCGCGCCGCGTCGAACTGGTCTGAGATGCCCAGCAGGTTCTGCACGTGATGGCCGACCTCGTGCGCAATCACATACGCCTGCGCGAAATCGCCGCCCGCGCCGAACTTGCGCTGCAATTCGTCGTAAAACTCGAGATCGATGTACACCTGGCGGTCGCCCGGACAGTAAAACGGCCCCATCGCCGTTTGCCCGGTGCCACAGGCGGTTGCCGTCGCGCCGGAGAACACCACCAGCTTGGGGGCGACATATTGGCGATTCAACTGCGTCTGGAAGACGGTGGTCCAAGTCCGCTCGATGTTGCCGAGCACGCGTCGCGTGAAGACGATCTTGGGATCGTTGGCGGGCGCGGTGTTGGCCGGGGCGCGCTGAGAGGGCGAGGGCTGCGACTGCGTCTGCCCCTGCAACATCTGCGAGCCTTCGATAATCACCCGCGGGTCGATGCCGAAGAAATACGAGGCCGCCAGCGCCACGACGATCGTGCCGATCCCGATGGTCGTGCGTCCCCCGAATCCGCCGCCGCTGCCCCGGCGGTCTTCTACGTTCTGGCTTTCCTGTTCGTCGTCGAGACGCATGTGTAATCTCCCCTGCGCAGAAGCACGTTATCTGCGCGGAAGTATAGCGCCGGGCGCCGCGCGCGCGACGCTCGGTCGCAGGCAGCCCTTAGGCGCCCGGGCATCGCCGCGGCGACAGGCGTGCGACAATACGCCATCTCGTTTTCAGAACCAGTCGGCTCGTGCTGTCATGGCGCGGGCGCTGCATTCGCCGCATGGCCCAATCCCAAACTCCGAGCCAAACGCACGACGTGATCGTCGTCGGTGGCGGTCTGATCGGCAAGGCCGCCGCCTTGCTGCTGTCGCAAGCCCGCCTGTCGGTCGCACTGCTCGCGCAACCCGCTGCCGCGCCGGGCAACGGCGGCGACCCGTGGGACGCCCGCATCTACTCGCTGTCGTCCAGCTCGCAAGCGCTGTTCGAGCGCATGCGCGTCTGGCAAGCCGTCGACCCCGCCCGTGTGAATCCCGTCTACGACATGGAAGTGTTCGGCGACGAACGCGGCAGTCTGCATTTCTCCGCGTATCAAGCTGCCGTGCCCCAATTGGCATGGATTGCCGAATCCGCCAATTTGGAACGCGCGCTCGACGCCGCACTGCGCTTCTCCCCACAAGTCCATTGGGTCGACGCCCGTGCCGACGCCCTCGAAGTCGATGCCGACGCCGCCTCGGTGCGACTGTCCGACGGCAAAATGCTGCGCGCGTCGCTCGTGGTCGGTGCCGACGGCGCGCATTCGTGGGTGCGCAGCACGGCTGGCCTCGACGGTTCGGTACGTCCTTACGAGCAACTCGGCGTCGTGTGCAACTTCCGCGCCGAGCGATCGCACCGCGATACCGCGTTTCAGTGGTTCCACGATGGCGAGATCATCGCGCTGCTGCCGCTGCCGGATCAGCACGTCTCGCTCGTCTGGTCGGCTGCCGAAGGTCACGCCAATCAGTTGCTCGCGCTCGACCCGAAAGCTCTCGCCGAGCGCATCGGCACATTCTCGAAAGGTGAACTTGGCCAGCTCACGCCGGTCTCAGCCCGCGCGCAGGGATTTCCGCTGGTGCTCGCGCAGGCCAAGCGTCTGATTGCCCAACGTGTGGCGCTGATCGGCGATGCGGCCCACGTCGTGCATCCGCTGGCCGGGCAGGGCATGAATCTCGGCTTGCGCGATGTCGCAGCACTCGGCGATGCCGTTGCCGCACGTGAATCGTTCCGCGACTGCGGCGACGCCACCGTGCTGCGCCGCTACGAGCGCGCGCGCAAGGAAGATATCGGCAGCATGGCCTTCACGACGGACGGGCTGCACAAACTGTTCTCGGTGAATAGCCCGCTCGCGAAGTTCGCGCGCAATGCCGGACTCGACGGCGTGAACATGCTGCCCTTCGTGAAGAAATTCCTGATCGGCCGCGCGCTGGGCTGACGCTTCGGTGAGCCAGTGTTGGCTGGCCAGAACCGCGCCACGTACCCCACGCACTCTCAAGCACGACACTACTTCTGGAGAAATTCGATGTTGCAACGTTATCGCGCCGCGGCGCTTGCTATCGCAGCGGTTTGCGCCGCCGGTGTCACCACGCTGGCCGTCGCGCAGAACAAGCCGGACGCGACGCTCGAGCGCGTGAAAAGCGCCGTGCAGAAGACACTCGGTGCCGATGCCCCCGTGAAGTCGGTGGCCCGCACGCCGGTGCCGGGGCTCTATGAAGTGGCGGTGGGCGGCGAGATCATCTACGCCGACGAGAAGGCACAGTACGTGATTCTGGGCGGCAATCTGGTCGACACCAAGACGCGCCAAAACTTGACGGAAGCGCGTCAGTCCGAACTGAACAAGGTCGACTTCGCCAAGCTGCCGCTCGATCGCGCGATCAAATTCGTGAAGGGCAACGGCAGCCGCAAGATCGCTGTCTTCTCCGATCCGAACTGCCCGTACTGCAAACGCTTCGAAGAGACGCTGAAGTCGAACATCGACAACATCACCGTCTACACCTTCCTGTACCCGGTGCTCGGCCCGGACTCGGATGCCAAGTCGAAAGCCATCTGGTGCTCGACCGACCGCCTCAAGGCATGGCACGACTGGATGATCGACAAGAAGGCCCCGGCCACGCCCACGGCCAAGTGCGACGACGGCCCGGTCAAGCAAAACGTGGCGCTTGGCCACAGCTACAACGTGACGGGCACGCCGACGATCATTCTGTCCGACGGCCGCCGTCTGCCGGGTGCTGTGCCCGCCGACGAGCTGGAAAAGGCACTCGCCACCGTCAAGTAAGCCCTCCTACATAAGAAGCGTCCACCCACGCCACGCACGCCATGAAAGCTACGCCTTCCATTCGGTACGCCATTGTCCCGAAGTCGCCCGCCGCTCACCTGTTCGAAGTGAGTGTCACGGTCTCCAACCCCGCCCCCGAAGGCCAGCGTTTCACGCTGCCGGCGTGGATTCCGGGGAGCTACATGGTGCGCGAGTTCGCTCGCAACATCGTGACCATCGGTGCGACGTGCCGTGGCCGTAAGGTGGCGCTCGACAAGCTCGACAAGCACACTTGGCAGGCGGCGCCCTGCAAGGGCACGCTGATCGTGACTTACGAAGTCTATGCGTGGGATCTCTCGGTGCGCGCCGCGCATCTGGACGACACGCATGGCTTCTTCAACGGCACCAGCGTGTTCTTGCGGGTGCAAGGGCAGGAGCACTCGCCTTGTGAGGTCGACATCCTGCGTCCGCGCGGTGCGGCCTACAAGGCGTGGCGTGTGGCGACGGCGCTCGAACCCGCGCAAGGCACGGCGGCGCTCGACTTCGGCCGTTATGTGGCCGCCGATTACGACGAACTGATCGACTCGCCGGTAGAGTTGGGCACGTTCGTGCACGGCACTTTCAAGGCGTGCGGCGTGACGCATGAGGTGGCGATTACCGGCCCCGTGCCGAATCTCGATCTGGATCGTTTACTGCGCGATATGAAGAAGATCTGCGAATCGCAGATCCGACTGTTCGAGCCGGGCGCCAGCGCGCGCTCGCGTGTGCCCATGCAGCGTTACGTGTTCCTGCTGATGACCGTCGGCGACGGTTACGGCGGTCTGGAGCATCGCGCCTCCACTGCGCTGCTCGCCAGCCGTAACGACTTGCCGGTGCAGGGGCAGGCGAAGATGAGCGATGCATACCGCGGGTTCCTCGGATTGGTGAGCCACGAGTACTTCCACACATGGAACGTCAAGCGCATCAAACCGGCCGCGTTCGCGCCCTACACGCTCGATCAGGAAAACTACACGCGCTTGCTGTGGTTGTTCGAAGGCTTCACCTCGTATTACGACGATCTGATGCTCGTGCGCAGCGGTGTGATCGATGCCCCGGCGTATTACGAACTGGTCGCGAAGACGGTGGCGAACGTGCTGCGCGGCAGCGGACGCCTGAAGCAAACCGTGGCCGAGAGTTCGTTCGATGCATGGACGAAGTATTACCGCCAGGACGAGAACGCACCGAACGCGATCGTGAGCTACTACACGAAGGGCTCCTTGATCGCGCTTGCACTCGACCTGACGATCCGCACGCAGACGCGCGGCCAGAAGTCGCTCGACGACATCATGCGGGCGCTGTGGCAGCGTTACGGGCGCGACTTCTATCGCGGCACGCCCGTCGGCATTGCCGAAGACGCCGTGCAGCCGTTGTTCGAAGCCGTGTCGGGTGTCGACCTGTCGGAGTTTTTCGCTACCGCCATCAACGGCACGCGCGACTTGCCGCTCGCATCGCTGCTGGAACGCGTCGGTCTGACGTTGGCCCCGGTGACGCCGGAACATGGCCGCCCGTCGCTGGGCGCGAAGACCGCCAAACGCGGCGACGATCTTGCCCTCGCGCAGGTGCTCGACGGCGGGGCGGCGCAAGCGGCGGGGTTGTCGGCGGGCGATACGCTCGTCGCGATCGATGGCCTGCGCGTGACGACGGGCAATCTCGACAAGTTGCTCGAACGCTATCGCGCGGGCGACAAAGTGCGTGTGCACGCGTTCCGCCGCGACGAGTTGCGCGACGCCACGCTCACGCTCGATGCGCCTGAAGTGACGCAGTACCGCATTACAGCAACGCGTGATCGCGCTGCGGCACAACGCCGCGAGAAGTGGCTTAGCGCGTAATCAGCGCTTAGCTTCGACGGGCGCCGGACCCGGCACGGCCGGGTCGCGGTTCTCTTCGGGGCACGTCCGCGCGACTGCGAGCATATGTTCGATGAAGACTTGGGTCTTTCTCGGCAGAAAGCGGCGCGAGGGCGTGACCAGATGCACCGGGCTCGCCGGTAGCGACCACTCCGGCAGCACTTTGACCAAACGACCGGTGCGCAACGCATCTTCGGCCAGAATGTCGGTCAGCGCCGCAATGCCGCTGCCTGCCAGGGCCATCTCCTTGACCATCCCCATGCTGTTGACCTGAATCGCGCCGTGCATCGTGATGTCGACGCGTTGGCGGCCCTTGTGCAACGTGTCGGTGTTGAAGAGCCGCCGCGCGCCTTGCAAGATCACGTAGCGGTGCCCCGCGAGTTCTTCGGGCACACCGGGCAGGCCGGTCGCGCTCAGATACAGCGGGCTCGCGTAGAGACTGCGGGTGAGCATCAACAACGGACGCGCAACGAGAGTGGAATCCGAGAGCTGACCCGCACGAATGGCGACGTCGACGCGCTCGGCAATCAAATCGACCTGCCGTGAACTGAGATCGACGTCGACAGTGATTTCGGGATACGCCGCGCAGAACGTGGCAAGCGGAAGCGCCAGCCATTGCGCAGCGAAATCGGCGGGGGCGGTGATACGCAGGCGTCCGCGCGGCTTGTTCGAGAGTTGCGAGGCGAAGTCGCGCGTCTCTTCGACTTCTTCCAGAATCGGCAGACACCGCTCGTAATACGCCTCGCCCACTTCGGTGAGTTCGAGCCGTCGCGTGGTCTTGTGCAGCAGCCGAGTGCCCAGCCGGGTCTCTAGCCGCGAGAGCCGACGGCTGACCGTCGCCTTCGGTAAATCGAGCCGCTCGCCTGCCCGGGTGATGCTGCCGGAGCGCACGACCTCCGCGAAGATCAGCATGTCGTTCAGATCGTCAATCATCGCAGTGCGCTCCTTGGGGACACCTTGCCGCGCCTGCTGGCACCGCATCCCTCGTGTGAAACCGCTACCCGGGCCGGGCAAATTCATTGTTCCAAAATGGGAACAAACAATTCGATTTTAGCGGCTTGTTTCATTTTTGTGGGTAACTAGAATTCAACCTAAGCCGACACGCAATTGACGGCATCCCCGCTGAAGGGGGGCCTGCGTGGACGGATTTACCGACCCCAGGCTTAGGAGCCACCGCAATGACCACGATTCTGCAAATCAATTCCGCCGCCCGCTCGCAGGGTGCCAACTCGACCACGCTCGCCAACGAAACGGTGGCGCAACTGGTCGCGAAGAACCCCGGTGCCAACGTGGTCGTGCGCGACCTGCTGGCCGATGGCGTGCCGCACCTGGACGAAGCTGTGATCGGCGCGTTCTTCACGCCGGAAGATCAACGCTCGCCCGAGCAGAACGCCATCATCGCGCGCAGCGACGCACTGATTGCTGAAATTCAAGCCGCCGACTATGTCGTGTTCGGCGTGCCGCTGTACAACTTCCAAGTGCCGTCGCAGTTGAAGGCGTACTTCGACTGGATCGCCCGTGCTCGCGTGACGTTCCGTTACCGCGAAGACGGTACGGTGGAAGGCCTGATTCAAGGCAAGAAGGTGTTCGTGGCGTTCGCCCGTGGCGGCAACTACAAGGACACCCCGGCTGACAGCCAGACCCCGTACCTGAAGGCGATTCTCGGCTTCCTCGGCATGACGGACGTGACGTTCATCTTCGCTGAAGGTCTGGCGCGTGGTCCGGAATCGGCCGCTGCCGGTTTCAAGAACGCTCGCGACACGATCGCTGCGCTGTAATTGAGTGACCTGACCCGGCGTGCTACACCAGCGCGCCGGGCTTCGGTCACTGAGCTCACTCAGCGTCTTTTGCAACAAGTTCTCCCGTACGTGCGGAACCCTGAATGGCCAACCCGAACGCCGTCCCCCTGCGGACTCGTGTGACAAAGCGCCCGGCCGCCCATGCCGGTGCGCCGGCCAGTCCGCGCGTGCTTCCCGTCTCCCGGCCCGGCCGTTGTGCTGCGGCTGCGGGGGCGGGTGTTTTCGATCAGGTCGACGAGACGGATCCGTTTTTGTCGATCGATGTCTTTCGCCGTCACGGCGCGAGTATTCCCCCGCATCCACATGCCGGATGTGTCGTGGCGACTTACCTGTTTCCCGAATCGACGACGTCGTTGCGCAGCCGAAATGCGCAGGGTGGTGACGACACGCTCGCCCCCGGCGATTTGCTCTGGCTAGAAGCCAACTGCGGCACCGTCCATGACGACGTGCCGTTAGAACTTTGCAAGATCGTGCGCGGCGTGCGGCTCGTCGTGAATCGTGCCGGACGGCATGCGCATGGCGCACCGGAGCAAACCGTGTTGCGCGCTGCCGCGATGCCGCATTGGCAATCGGGCGCGCTGGACCTGACGCTCGTATGTGGCGAATGGGATGGCCGTCGCGCCATAGCTGGCGCGAACGATGAACCTGACGTGATCGATGGTTGCGACGTGCAAGCCCGTGACGATGCGGGCGCGTCTGCGTCAGAAGACAAGCCCACGACGTTGTTACGGCTCGACTGGCATGCCGACGATCTGCGTGCGCTCACCATTCCGTGCGACGGCCGCCGCTGGGTGGCGTTGATTGCCCAAGGTGAGGCGGCGCTGGCCGGTCATGCGCTGCGTGCCGACGGTGGCGACGTAGAAGCGTTGCTATTGCCGCCGGGCGAATGGCAGATGGCGGGGCGCGAGGGCGCTCGGTTGCTGTTGGTGGGCGGCGTGCCGCTCGACGAGCCAGTCGTCTTTCGCGGTAACTTTGCAGCCCGCGACGAGGGTGATCTCATCAATCTCATGCGCCGCTATCAGCAAGGTTCGATGGGAACGCTTTGAACCGGCTTGGTTGAGGCCACATCGCCGACATGCGATGGGCAATGAATGCGAAAAATGCAAAAAATGCGAAAGGGGGATTCGGCCGTTATGACCGAATCCCCCTTTTTTTGCGCTCGCGTGATGACGCGATCACGCCATCACTGATGGAAGTTCAGCGTCAGCATGGCGCTGCGGCCCGGGGCCCACGTGGCGTAGATCGGGTAGGCGCTGGCGTAGTACTTCTTGTCGAAGATGTTCTGCACGTTGAGTTGCAGATCGACGCTGCGCGAAACGCGATACGTTGCCATCGCATCGAAGCGCGCGTAGCCCGGCGTCCACTTGCGCGTAGTGGCTGAGACCGATGCGTAGGTGAGGCTCGAGAGCGTCATGCCTGCGCCGAGCGTGAGCTTCGGCAGCACTTCGTAGTCGGTCCACAGCGTGACGTTGTGCTTGGGCACCATCACCATCGGCAGACCTGACGCACCCGGTGCACCCGGACCAGCGTCAGTCGTGATCGCATCCAGATACGAGTAGCCGCCGAACACACGCCAGTGCGACGTCAAATTACCGGCCCAGCCGAGTTCGGCACCGCGTACGCGTTGGCTGCCTGCATTGATCGTGCCGCCCAGACCGTCGCTCACGCGAGCGTTGGTCTTATCGGTTTGGAACAGGGCGGCCGTGAGCGACAGACGTTGCTCCAGCACATCCCATTTCGCGCCGACTTCGATGTTGCGGCTACGCTCGGGAGCGAGGTTCGAATTACCCGTCGTGATCTGATCGGTGCCGCCGCCAAGGCCGCTGTTCGCGCCCGGCGGGTTGGCCGAAGTACCGTACGACGCATACAGGCTAAGCGTCGGCAGCACCTTGTAGACCACGCCCAGCTGGAAGCTGAACAGGTTCGAAATGTTCTTCAGATCGGGCGCGCCCGCTTGCACGGCGTGCACGTCGAAGCGATCGAAGCGTGCACCGGCGTTGAGCAACCAGCGTTCGGAGAGCTTCACGCTGTCGAACAAGTAAGCCGACGCGACATCGGTGCGCGTGTTCGTGGCGGCGCCGGGGAAGCCCTTGTCGCCGTTGAGCACCAAGCTGCCCGTCCAGGGGTTATCCGGGTTCCAGCCGCCGATGGTCGTGCAGTTGTAAGCGACCGTGCACGGACCGCCCGAGCGGATGTTGTTACCGGCGCTGTCCTGCACGAGATAGCCTTCATAGCGGCTTTGCTCGTTGCTGAATTCCATGCCCGCCGTGAGCGTGTGCTCGAAGCCGAACAGGGTGGCTTTGCCCGTGAGTTCGGTCTGGTTGGCGATGCTGTTTGTGGCGTACTTACCGCTCTTTGCCTGCAACGAAATGATGTTCGAGCTGGCGGATTGGAACTGCGGGTTCGTCGCGACGTAGTCGAGCGTCGAGCGGCCGACCATCGTGGTGTTCTTCACTTTCCACGTGTCGTTGATGCGGTGCTCGATCTTGATTTCACCGGTGTCGGTTTGACCGCGGCGGTAATCGCGGTTGTTCAGTCCGTAGAACTGGTTGCGCTGGAAGCCGCCGTCGGGCGTGCCACCGGCCGAGCGGAACGGCGCACTGAAGTCCGGCATGTCGTACGAGTTCAGGTGGTAATAGCTGAACGTGACGGTGGTCGGGCTGTTCAGACCGAAGGCCACCGACGGTGCGATACCCCAGCGCTTGCTGTAGACGTTGGTGCGCCCGGCCTGATCGGCGTCGAAGCCCATGGCGTTTAGGCGTACGGCGGTTTGATCGTTGATCTGGCGGTTCACGTCGAGCGTGAGGCGCTTGTAGCTGTCGGTGCCGAGGCCGAGACTCGCGTTGGTGAAGTCTTCGAGGCGCGGTGTTTTCGTCGTGATGTCGATGCTGCCGCCCACGGCGCCGCGTCCGGCGTAGACCGAGTCCGGACCTTTGATGACGCTGATGTTCTCGATGGCGAACGTCTCACGGTTTTGCACACCGGAGTCGCGCATGCCGTCGACGAAGATCGAGTTGCGCGATTCGAAGCCACGAATGACCGGACGGTCAGCCGACGGGTTCGCAGCAGCATCACCGCCGAGGAATGTGATGCCGGGCACCGTCTTGAGTGCGTCGGCGAACGTGGTCGCGTTGGTCTGCTTGATCAGCTCTTCGGGAATCACGGTGACCGAGCGCGGCGTGTCGCGCAGCGGGGCCACGAACTTGTACGACGGCAAGGTCGTGGTCTGCATGGCCGACGGGACGGCGCTGTCGTTGACTTGCGTCGCAGGCAGGGCAACGGCGGTGTCGGTGCTGGCGGGCTGAACGGTTTGCGCGGAGGCAGGAAAGGCGAGGGTGCCACCGGCGGCGAGCATCGCGCAGGCGGTCACGAGCAGACGCTGGCGCGTCTGGAAAGCGATAGACATACGTGTGTTCCGGCTGTGGCGTCACCGTCGGACGCCTGACGGGCCGGGCAACGCACGATTCTTATCATTTGATAATGAGACGAATTCTCATTACGGCCGGAAGTTTAATATGTTCAAGAAGTCGTGTAAACGATTGAAATGATCTATGGCGTCGTGTATTTCGTTAGATAAAACAAGATGCTCCTCAATGCACAACAAGTTGGGTGAATAAGTTTCGACGTGATCGTTATAGCTATCATGGCGAGCAAATTTGCCGAGAATGATAGCCATGACTGACTTTTCCATCGATGTTTTACCGAGCCAGTTTGGAGCTAGCTTTCAGCGGGCGCGAAAACTTCGCAAACGCACGCAGGTCTGGGTGGCCGAGAAGGCGGGGTTGAACCGTATGACGATTGTGCAGTTAGAAAAGGGTGAAAACGTCGGCCTGCACGCGGTGATGAAAGCGCTAGGCGCGCTAGATCTCGGGGTCCGTCTAGATACCGCCCGCTTAAATTACGACGACATTCGGCGTATGGACGACGATGCATGAGGCGAGACCATTGCGTCTCGCGACTGACTACGATCTGTCTTCGATGCGATGTTTTCCGATCTCAGTCCACCACCCGCCAGTCGATCGGCATCTTACCGTGCTGTTCGAGGAAGGCGTTGGCGGCGCTGAAATGGCCGCAACCGAGAAAGCCGCGGTGCGCGGAGAGGGGCGACGGGTGCGGCGCTTCGAGCAGCAAGTGGCCATGTCCCGAAAGCAGCGGCGCTTTCGCCTGCGCATGACTGCCCCACAGCAAGAACACCAACGGCCCTTGTTGTGCCGCAAGACCACCGAGCAAGCTGTCAGTACACGCCTGCCAGCCGCCTTTCTTGAACGGCTTCGCATGACTCGCCGCGTTGCCAGCCTCCACCGTCAGCGTGGTGTTGAGCAGCAACACGCCTTGCTTTGCCCACGCATCCAAATTGCCATGTGAGGGCGGCGACACGCCCAAGTCGCGTTCGATCTCTTTGTAGATGTTGCGCAGCGACGGCGGCACGCGCACCCCGCGCTGCACCGAGAACGCCATGCCGTGCGCTTGCGCGATGCCGTGATCGTCACCGTGATACGGGTCTTGCCCAAGGATCACGACCTTGACGTCGTGCGGCGACGTCATGCGCAGCGCATGGAAAATATCGGCCGGATAGACCGTCTTTCCTGCGGCCACTTCCGCATCGACGAAACGGCACAACGGGCCATACGCATCACTCGCCACAAACGGTGCCGTCAGCGCTTTCCATGCGGCGGGCAGCGCATCGAACTGTGCTTCGACACGCCCCTGCAACGGCCCTGCGACGCGCGGTTCCGTCGCGTCGTCAGTCGTCGCAGCAACCGTCGCCGTAACCGTCGTTTCAACCGGTGCGTCGACAGTGCCCGCGGCCGGTTCGTCGAATAAGGAACGCTGATGCGTGTCGTTGGATTTCGTTCGTGCGCGTGATGTCATTCGATGCGTCTTTGAAATGCGTGGATTCGAAGGGCGGTGCAAGCCTGACGTTCAGCCGCCGAGTACCTTTTGGCGCAGGCGGTAACCGCGTTGCGCTTTGCTCACGTCGTCGCTGTGCAACTCGGGGATGACTTGCCGCAAATCCTGCGACAGCGCAAAGAGAATGCGCTCGCCCTGTCCCTCGCTATCGTCGTCCGGGACGTCGAGCAATTCAAGCTCCACTTCGAGCAGCGGTTCCGTGTGACGCTGACCGTCAGCGACAACGGCGACTTCACCACGGTCGAAGGCGATCTCCACCGTCGTGCCATCCCCAGCGATATAGCGCCACAGCCGCCGAACGAAATTCGTTTCGAACTGGGCGACAACGCTCGCCCCTTCGCCGCGCAACATCGCTGCGGTAGCGGGAACATCGCATGCCGCGATCAGCGCGTCGAGTTCCAACGCCTCGCCTTTGACCGGCTGTTCCCACTCGTGGCGCACGTGCAGTCCGTCGCGAGCTTCACCGACCGACTTCAACGTTTGCAGCCACTGCCCTGGATGTCCATCGCGCGCGACATAGCGCAAACGTAACGCCGCTTTCGCGCGTGAGAGCGCAAGCGTAGGCGTATCGAAATACCGGTTCACGAGATGGCGTTCGCCGCGAGCCTCGACACCCGGCAGGCGATCGAGATGGGCGATGAGCGCGTCGGCGCGCGCAACGGGAAGGTCGCCCGGCAGGGCAAGTTTGAGTTCGCGTTCGATGGCCATCGGGCCGCTCCTGTGTCGGGTCGTCGGGCGCAGCGGCATTGCACCGTGCAGGAGCGATGACCCTCAACAGCCGGATGCGACGTCCGCTGACGGACTTCGCATCTTCGAACGCTTGCGTGAAACCGTTGAGTGAATCAGCGCGGCATGTCGAACAGCGTGGCGAGAGCATCGCCCGGCTCGGGCGCGCGCATGAAAGCTTCGCCGACGAGAAAGGCATTGACGTTGGCCGCGCGCATGCGCGTTACGTCGTCACGCGACAGGATACCCGACTCGGTGACCACCAGACGATCTTGCGGAATGTGTTTGAGCAGGCCCAGCGTGGTGTCCAACGTAACTTCGAAGTTATGCAGGTTGCGATTGTTGATGCCCAACAGCGGCGTGCTCAACTCAAGGCCCGCGTCCAGCTCACGGCCGTTGTGCACTTCGACCAGCACCGCCATGCCCAGCTCGTGCGCCTGCGCTTCCAGATCACGCATATGCGCCAGCTCCAGCGCGGCGGCGATCAGCAAAATGCAGTCGGCACCCATCTCACGCGCCTCATACACCTGGTAGGCGTCGATCATGAAGTCTTTGCGCAGTACCGGCAGATCGCACGCCGCGCGCGCGGCCTTCAGATACTCGGCTTTGCCTTGGAAGAACTGTTCGTCGGTGAGCACCGACAGGCAAGCGGCGCCGCCCTTTTGATACGACTCGGCGATGGCCGGGGGCACGAAATTCTCGCGGATCACGCCCTTCGACGGACTCGCTTT
This sequence comes from Pandoraea pneumonica, assembly GCF_049918595.1. Taxonomy (GTDB): domain Bacteria; phylum Pseudomonadota; class Gammaproteobacteria; order Burkholderiales; family Burkholderiaceae; genus Pandoraea; species Pandoraea pneumonica_A. The sequence continues at coordinate 25,449 of NZ_JBNCRZ010000007.1, read as the reverse complement.
CTTGATCTCGGCGATCACGCCGGACAGCCCGCCGTCGATCTTCGTGCGCAGCGAGCCCACGAAGTCGCGCGTGCCCAACTCGCTGTCGCCTACCGTGGCTTCGGCGTCGCGGCGCAGGCTGATCAGGTCACGGGCGCGCTTGGCGGCGGCAACTTCTTCGGCCTTCACGGCCAGAATTTTGTCGAGAACGGTAGACATAGCGATCGGTATTTCAGGCTTGAAAAATCGGTCTGACGAAAGGCGCGCACCTCGGCGCGCCGACGCCAGATCGTCAAATTACGCTTTGAATCGTTGCGTGAACTGCACGAACTCGTCGAGCTTCGCGCGTGCGGCACCGCTGGTAATGGACTCGCGCGCCATCTGGATCCCATCGCCGATGCTCGCCGCGCGATTGGCCGCATACAGCGCCGTACCCGCGTTGAGCGCCACGATTTCGCGCGCGGTGCCCGGGGTGTCGTCGAGGGCCTCGATCAGCATCGCCTTCGATTCCTCGGCGCTACCGACTTTCAGGCTGCGGTTGCTCACCATTTGCAGGCCGAAGTCTTCCGGATGGATCTCATATTCCGTGACCTTGCCGTCCTTGAGCTCACCCACGAGCGTGGAGGCGCCCAGCGACACTTCGTCCATGCCGTCCTTGCCGTAGACGACAAGCACGTGCTCCGCGCCCAGGCGCTGCATCACGCGTACCTGAATACCCACCAAGTCGGGGTGGAACACGCCCATCAATTGGTTCGGCGCGCCAGCCGGGTTCGTCAGCGGGCCCAGAATGTTGAAGATCGTACGTACGCCCATTTCCTTGCGCACCGCAGCGACGTTCTTCATCGCGGGGTGATGGTTCGGCGCGAACATGAAGCCGATACCGACTTCGCGCAGACACTCGGCCACTTGCTCGGGCGAGAGCATGATGTTCACGCCCAGCGCTTCGAGCACATCGGCGCTGCCCGACTTCGAGCTCACACCGCGATTGCCGTGCTTGGCAACCTTCGCGCCAGCGCCTGCGGCCACGAACATCGATGCGGTGGAAATGTTGAACGTGTGCGACACGTCGCCGCCGGTGCCCACGATATCGACGAAGTGTTCGTCGGCCGGGGCATCGACGTGATTCGCGAACTCGCGCATCACTTGCGCTGCCGCGGCGATCTCGCCGATGGTTTCCTTCTTCACGCGCAGGCCGGTGATGATGGCCGCCGACATGACCGGCGAAATCTCACCTTTCATGATGAGACGCATCAAATGCAGCATCTCGTCGTGGAAGATTTCGCGGTGTTCAATCGTGCGTTGCAGGGCTTCTTGCGGGGTAATCATAGAAAGCTTTCCTCTTCTGCCGAGTCTTTTATTAGGCCGCTTGCACCGCGCGCGGCGCGGCTTGCAGGAAGTTGCGCAGCACGGCGTGACCGTGTTCCGAGAGAATCGACTCGGGGTGGAATTGCACACCTTCGACGTCGAGTGTCTTGTGGCGCACGCCCATGATTTCACCGTCGTCGGTCCACGCGGTCACTTCGAGGCAGTCGGGCAGCGAGTCGCGCTCGATGGCCAGCGAGTGGTAGCGGGTGACGGTAAAGCGCTTGGGCAGTCCGGCGAACACGCCTTGTTGCGTGGTTTCGATCTCGCTCACCTTGCCGTGCATGATTTGCTGAGCGCGGACCACTTTGCCACCGAAGGCCTCGCCAATGGCCTGATGGCCGAGGCAGACGCCAAGAATCGGAATTTCACCGGCGAAGCGCTTGAGCACGTCGAGCGTGATACCGGCGTTTGCCGGGCAGCTCGGGCCGGGGGAGAGGCAAATGCGGTCGGGGGAGAGTTGGTGAATCGCGTCGAGCGTGATTTCGTCGTTGCGGAAGACGCGCACGTCTTCGCCCAATTCACCGAAGTACTGGACGATGTTGTAGGTAAACGAGTCGTAGTTGTCGATCATCAGCAGCATGATGGTCCCTGTTCGTCTGGTGACAAAGGAATGTCGAACGCATGAGATTTGCGAATTCCCCCTGAGCGTGCCCCCACATTGACTTCGCGTTCCGCGGGGGAGGGCGCTATGGGGATGAGATAGACGTGGCGGGTTACCGCCACCAGCGCAGGGCAGCGGTCAGGGGCGACCAGAGGAGGGAGGAAGACAGAAACGACTTCATAGTGACGGCGATTGTAGCAGCAACCGCCGTGGCTCGTGGGCGGCGTGTCGCAAAAAGCGGTCAAACGGCGATTTTCTCGCGCGATCGAGTCATTTCTCGCAAGAATGTGCGCGCGTCAGTGCCCGTCGTTCGACGATTCTGCCCCGCCCGCCGGGCCTCACACCGCCTTTTTCGCCTTCCGGGTGCCCGTCGGCTTCGCGGCGGCAGCCGTACTTTTCTTGGCGGCAGCGGTGCGCTTGCGCGGCGCGACGGTCGGCCCACCGGGCGATGCGGCTTTCCGGCTCGCGGCGGCACGGGGTGTCCGAGGGCGGTCGGTCGTTGTTTTCGGATCCTGCTTAGCCGCAGCCGCTTCGAAGACCGCCAACACATGCTCCAAATCGCTTTGTTCATTGCCGTCGATGGGCACCGCGAAGCTCAAATCCTTGACCGCTTTGGCCACCAGCCGGATCTGATCGGGGGACGCGTGCGCCAGCATGCCCGGGATGGCGTTCATGGCATCAATGGGCGCCATGCGCAGCAGGCCCGCCTGACGGCGGATCAACGCGCGGAAATCCTCAATGGACATATCGCTTTCGCGCCGAGGCAGCGAGCGCGCCAGATTGAACTGCCGCTCGTCCGCTTCGCCATGCAGACGATGCACCCACAACAGCGCACGAATCCCGGCTTCGAGCGCGCCGCCGTGATGCAACTCGTGCTGACGATTCGCGAGCGCCTCCTTCACGAACGCGATGTGCTCCGGCGACGTGCCGGGGTGCACACGTACCGCCGCACCGTCGCTGCCGTGTAGCCCGGCGAGCGCCTGCACCCACGGTTGACCGTAGATCAGTTCGAAAGCCTTCTCGTAGCCGTCGTCGCGAATATCGCGATAGAAGTTGAGCGATTGTTCGATAGCGGTCGACACAGCCGTCTGAATCGCCAGGAAGGGGTTGTCCGCCGACACCGGCTGCCGTGTTTCGCGAATGCGCTCGGCCTTCTCCGCAAAGGGCGCCGCAAACGGATTGCGGTCCGACCACATCTCATAGCTCACCCGCAGCGGATGCAACATGCGCATCCAGTACGCCGAGTTCGGTGTGACCATCGCGCGCACCCACGGCTGCACAAGGCTGCGATACAACCCGAGATTGATATCGGAGAGGTGGGCGACGGCCGCAAAGCGGCGATCGCTCTCGGGGTCCGGCTGCACGATGGCACGCACGTCCTCGATGCTGCGGCGCTGAATCGACATCACGTAGTCGCCATCGATCAGTTCGCGGTGCGGCGTGTCGGCAGTCTTATCGGCGATCTGCGCCTGATAAATGCCCGCGGGCAGCACGTCGATGAGATCGATGTTGTTGACGAACTTGCGATGCTCTTTGCGCCCCGTGCTGCTCGACACGAAGATGCCCAAGTGCCCGATGCTGTCGTGCGTGGCGTACACGATGGTTTGATCGTGGCTGAACACTTCGGCGTCGTCGCGATACATGTCGGTGATGAACCCGAGCGCTTGCGGCGGCGGGGTGATGTTGTCGCCGTACGAGCAGAACACCACGATTGGCGAGCGGATATTGCGCAGATCGAGCCGGATGCCGTCGCTCGTAATCAGTTCCGCACTCGTGAGGCGGTTGCCGACGAACAAGTTGTCGACGATGTACTGCATCTCCACCGCATTGAGAAACACATGACCGCCCCAGTATTTCTCGAAGCCGAGATAGCGCGGGGCTTCGGTGTCGACATTGGCGTACAGGTGGTATTTCTTGCGCCACAGCGTGTTGGCGGGATCGAGGTTCTCGAAGTTTTGCACGAGCCACGCGCCGTCGAAGCGCCCGTCGCCGAGATCGCTCGTGAGCGCCGTGAGCCAACTGCCGCCCAGCAGCCCGCCGGAATAACGCATCGGGTTGCGCCCGCGCCAGCCTGCCCAGTACGACAGCGGCGCACCGGCCACGATGATCGGGCCGAACAATTCCGGGCGCATTGCCGCCGTCATCAGCACTTGCCAACCTGCCTGACAGTTGCCGATCACGGCCGGTTTGCCTGCGCCCTCGGGATGCATCGAGATGACTTTCTCGAGAAACGCGGCTTCCGCGTGCATCACGTCTTCCACCGTCTGGCCCGGCACCGGGTCCGGCAAAAAGCCGACGAAATAGCACGGATGACCGGCGCGCAGCGCGGCACCGATCTCGCTATCGGGCTTGAAGCCGCCAATGCCCGGCCCATGCCCTGCGCGCGGATCGACCACAACGAACGGCCGCGCGTTGGGCAGCGTAGGCGCATCGTCCGGCTGCGTGATGCGCATCAAGCAGTAATTGCACGGGCGCGGCAAATCGTGACCATCCAGAATGACTTCCGCCGGGAAGTCGAGCACGTTCGGCGCCGATTCCGCCAGGTGTTCCTGATACTGATTGCCGCGCTGGCGCATCACGTCGGCAAACAACACGCTGCGCTGCCACGCGTCGACCGCGTATTCGGCGGCGGCGGCCATCCACGGCATGTTCGCTAGCCATGGAGTGGCGGCGAGCCAAGGCACTTCGGCAGGCGCCGAAGTGCTGGCCCGGGACGTTTGACGTTGGAGTGCGGCGGACGACTTGGCGGGCATGGCAATGACCTCACAAATCCGGCATGACAGGGTAGGCCGACGCGGCGCGAGCGCACTTTGGTCGCGCCATGTGCACGAATTTCAGCACGTCAGGCCATCGAACTGAGCGTGCGGCGAAACCGCCGCAGCGAGAAGGCGAAGAACACGGCACCGATCACCGCCAGTGCCACGAACTGCACCCACACGACGCCGATCCCGGCGCCACGGAACAGAATCGCCTGCCCCAACTCGACGAAGTGTGTCGTCGGCGCGGCAAGCATGATGTCCTGCACCACCTTCGGCATGCTTTCGCGCGGCGTGTTCCCGCCCGAGAGCATTTGCAGCGGCAACAGCACCAGAATCAGCAACATGCCGAACTGCGGCATCGAGCGCGCCAGCGTCGCCAGAAAGATACCCATCGACGTGGTCGCAAACAGGTGCAACGTCGCGCCCAACAGGAACAGGGCCACCGATCCTCCGATCGGCACGTGCAACGCACCGCTCACGATCAGCCAGAGCGACATGGCTGCGGCGATCAGCACCACCATGCCCATCGACCAGACTTTCGCCAGCATGATCTCGGTCGGTGTCACCGGCATGACGAGCAAATGCTCGATGGTGCCGTGCTCCCGCTCACGAATCAGCGCCGCGCCTGTGAGGATGATCGACAGCATGGTGATGTTGTTGATGATCTGCATGAGCGCGCCGAACCACGCGCGCTCCAGCGTTGGGTTAAAGCGCACGCGCAACGCCAGCTCCACCGGTAACTCGACATTCGATCGGTATCGCTGAACGAATTCACGCACTTCGGCCGACACAATCTGCTGCACGTAGCCGCTACCCGAGAACGCCTGACTCATACGGGTGGCATCCACGTTCAATTGCACTTCCGCATGGCGGCCCGCGAGCACGTCGGCCTGAAAATTCGGCGGAATGTTCAGCGCGAAGGTGTAGGCGCCCTCGTCCATGCCGCGGTCCACCGCGTCTGCACTGATCATGCGCGGCTGCGTGAACTGCGGTGGATAGAACGCCGAGACGATGCGCGCGGACAGTGGCGACGCGTCTTCGTCGACGATGGCGATCGGTGCCAGATGCAGCGTGTCGGGCTGCGCGGTGGCCGACGAATACACCGACGCGGTGAACGTGTAGATGATCAGCACGAGCATCATCGGATCGCGCACCAGACTCCACAACTCCTTCACGCCAAGGCGGAAGATGTTGGCCAGATGCCGCCGCCACGCGTGCGAGCGGTGTGGCTTTTCAGTCTTCGCCGGTACGTTGGCTTGAACGGGCGGCGGCGATGAGGGTGTCGGGGAGCTCGCCATCATTTGTCCTGTTTCTTGAGCAGCAGGATCGTGGCGCCCAGAATCACAGGCACGGCGACGAGCATCGGCCAGAAGGCATTGCCCAGATCGGCAAAGCCCAACGCCTTATTGAAGACGCCCCGGCTGATGATGAGCATGTAGGTCGCCGGGTAAATCTCGCCGATAAACCGGCCCGAGCCTTCCATCGACGGCACCGGCGTGATCATGCCCGAGAACTGAATCGCCGGGATCATGGTGCCGATCATCGTGAAGAACAGGGCCGCAATCTGGCTGCGGGTGAAGGTGGACGCGAGCAGACCAATGCCGGTCGCGACCACGTTGAAGATAAAGACGGCGCTAATGAGCGTGAGGAAGCTGCCCTTGATGGGCACGCCGAACAGCGTCACGGCGATCAGCGCCATGAGCAGGAAGTTCAGCATGGCGAGCGCCACGTACGGAATCTGCTTGCCGATGAGAAATTCCGTGCGCGTGACCGGCGTGACGTACAGATTCAGGATCGAGCCAAGTTCCTTCTCGCGCACCACCGACAGCGCCGTGAGCATGGCGGGCAGCATGAGCAGCAATAGCGGAATCACGGCGGGCACCATCGCGGGCAGACTCTTCACGTCAGGGTTGTAGCGATAGCGTGTCTCGATATCGAGCGACGAGGTCGAGCGCACGCCGAGACGGCGCAGCGACTGATCGGCCAGCCAGTTCTGATGCATGCCCTGCACGTAGCCTTGCACGGTCTCTGCACGCATCGGCATCGCCCCGTCGATCCACGCGCCGATCTGCACGTTCTTGCCGCGCGACACGTCGCGGGCAAAGCCCGGGGGAATCTCGATGGCCAGCGCGAGTTCGCCGTCGCGCAGGCGGCGGTCCATATCGTCGTAGTCGAGAATCGGTGGCTGTTCGATGAAGTAGCGTGAGCCCGCAATGTTGAGCGCGTAATTCTGGCTGAGCGTCGTCTGGTCGCGGTCGAGCACCGCGTAGCGCAAGTCTTCCACGTCCATGCTGATGCCGTAGCCCATGACGAGCATCAGCACGAGTGAGCCGACGAGGGCAAGCGTGGCGCGCACGGGGTCGCGTTGCAACTCCAGCGTTTCGCGCCACAGATAGCTGATCATGCGGCCCAGCGAGAAGGCTTTGTGGTGCGCGTGCGCGGTTTCGGTTGGCGTTGCGTTGACTGGTGCGGGCGTGGCCGACGCCGGGGCTTCAGGCGTGCCGCCGCCCGCTTCGACCAGATACTCGATGAACGCTTGCTCGAGCGTCGCAGCGCCTTTGTCCTTCGTGATCTTCGCGGGCGGATCGGACACTAGCACGCGCCCCGCGTGCATCAGCGAGATGCGATCGCAGCGATCGGCTTCGTTCATGAAGTGCGTCGAGATGAAGATCGTCACGCGATCGCGGCGCGAAAGCTCCACCAGCAGACGCCAGAAATTGTCGCGCGCGACCGGGTCGACGCCCGACGTCGGCTCGTCGAGAATCAGCAACTCGGGGTTGTGCACCATCGCGACGGCGAGCGACAAGCGTTGGCGCATGCCGAGCGGAATGCTGTCGGGCAGCGCGTCGCGCACGTCGGCGAGATCGAAGCGCCGCACCATCTCGTCCACGCGTGCGGGCACTTCGGCTTCCGGCACGTGAAACAGCCGCGCGTGCAGCACCAGATTCTGATGCACGGTCAGCTCGGTATAGAGTGAAAACGCCTGCGACATGTAACCCACGCGGCGGCGAGTGTCGATGTCTTTTGCGTTGACCTCACGGCCAAACAGCCACGCTTGCCCCTCGCTGGCTTCCAACAAGCCGGTGAGCATTTTCATCGTGGTCGACTTGCCGCAGCCGTTCGAGCCGAGAAAGCCGAAGATTTCGCCGCGCTGGATACGGAAGTTCACATGATCGACGGCGACAAAATCGCCGAAGCGCATCGTGAGACCTTTCGCCTCGATCGCAATCTCCGTGTGCTCGTCGATATGGAGCGGCGGGATGACAACGGGCTCGTAGCCGCGCTTCTTGTCGTCGGGCAACAGGTCGATGAAGGCGGCTTCGAGATTGTCGCGATGCGTGCGCGCGAGCAATTCGGCGGGCGTGCCGGTGGCGAGCACCTTGCCCGCGTCCATGGCGACGAGCCAGTCGAAGCGTTGCGCTTCGTCCATATAGGCCGTCGCGACGATCACGCTCATGGTCGGCCGCTCGCGCCGAATGCGCGCGATCAGATCCCAGAACTGCGCACGGGCGAGCGGATCGACGCCGGTCGTCGGCTCATCGAGAATCAGCAGGTCGGGGTCGTGAATCAGCGCACAGCACAAGCCGAGCTTCTGCTTCATGCCGCCCGAGAGCTTGCCCGCAGGCCGCGCGAGAAACGGTTGCAGACCGGTGCTGCGCGTCAGGTCGTCGATGCGGCGACGGCGCTCGGCAGCGTCGTGTCCGAACAGGCGCGCGAAGAATTGCAGGTTTTCCTCGACGGAAAGCGTCGGGTAGAGATTCTTGCCCAGCCCCTGCGGCATGTAGGCGATGCGCGGGCACACGAGATCGCGATGCGCTTTGCTCGCCATGTCGCCGCCGAGCGCTTCCACCGTGCCCGATTGCACGGCGCGCGCACCGGCGATCAGTGAGAGTAGCGTGGACTTGCCGACGCCGTCTGGACCAATCAGCCCGACCATGCGCTGCGATGGGATGTCGAGCGAAACGTCGTCGAGCGCGAGCGTCTTTCGACCGTAGCGCAGCGTGACGCCCGCCACATGGACGACGGGTGCTGCGCCGTCACCGCTGCTGGCTGGAGGAGGGAGGGGGGCCGTCATCGCGCGGCGCTCATTGCGGCAGCTTGGTCTGCAACTGGGCCGGCCACGCTTGCTGACTATCGGTCTTCACCCATGCCACACCGGGTAACCCGGTTTTCACGAGTTTCAGATGCTGTTGCAACAGTTCGGGCGAAATTTGCGCGCGCACGCGGAACATCAGCTTCTGGCGCTCGCTCTCGGTTTCCACCGTCTTCGGTGTGAACTGCGCGGTGCTGGAGACGAACGAGATGTTCGCGGGAATCACATACTGCGGCGCGGCGTCGAGAATGATGCGCGCTTCGGCGCCCATGGCGAGGCGTCCTGCGACGGCTTCGGGCAGGAAGAACGTCATGTACACGTCGGAGAGGTCGACAAGGTTCAGCACCTTGCCGCCCGCCGCCAGCACTTCACCGGGTTGCGCCACGCGGTATTGCACGCGGCCATCGCGCGGCGCTTTCAGGTCGCTGTCGGCGATATCCGCTTCGATGCGATTGACGGTCGCTTGTGCAGCTTCTACTGTCGACTTCGCCCCCGTGACCTGCGCGTTGGCTGCTTCCACGGCCGATTGCGCGGCAGCAATTTGTGCGCGGGCGGCATTCACTGCGGCGCGCGAACTGCGCACGCGGGCGCGGTCGTCGTCCAACTCCTGCACGGACGATGCGCCTTCTTTTGAGAGGGTTTCCGAGCGGGCGAGGCGGCGTTGTGCGGCATCGAGTTCGGCTTCGCGGGCTGCTGCATTCGCTTCGGCAGTGGCCTTGTCGGACACGCGCGCCGCCGCCTGCGCCTGGATGGCGGCGACGTTGGTCACGGCCTGCTGATACTGCGCACGCGCTTCGTCGCGCTGGGCGTTGAGCGTGTCGATCTGCATCTTGGCGAGCACCTGCCCCGCTTTGACGAAGTCGCCTTCCTTGACGTAGATGTCCAGCACGCGGCCGCCGAGCTTGGTGGCGACATCGACTTCGGTCGCTTCGATGCGGCCGTTGCCGCTGGCAAAGCCTGCCCCGGGGCCGGTGTTGCTGTAGGTCTTCCATCCATACCAACCGAGGCCGATGACGACGAGCACGATCAGTGCGGGAACCAGTTTCTTGGCGTTCGGAAGCGTCATGTTCGTTGACCTCTTATTTATTGGACGGGCGGCTGCGCGGGCACGGTCGCCGTCGACGGCACGATCACGCGCGACGTGCGCGCGAAGGGGCCGCCCGGGGCGTCGGCCGCGGGCATCAGGCGGCTACCGCCGCCGAGCGCCGAGTAGAGCGATACGCGCGCCGAGAGCAGCGCGCGACGTGTCTGCACCGTCTGTTGTTCTGCGACGAGCAGATCGCGCTGGGCGTCGAGCACTTCGAGGAAGGCCGCCGCACCGTGGTCGTAGCGCAACTTGGCAAGGCGTGCGCGTTCGGCCTGTGCGTCTTGCGTGGCTTGCAGAATCGTGACCTGCTCGGCAAGCCAGCGGCGCGCGCTCAGCGCGTCGGCGACATCGCGGAAAGCACCTTGAATCGTCTTCTCGTAATTCGCGACCGACTCCACGCGTCTTGCTTCGGCGAGATCGAGATTGTTCACGAGACGCCCGCCTTGGAAGATCGGGAGATTGATGCTCGGCGTGAACGCCCACGCGGCGCTGCCCGCTTTGAACAGGCCATCGAGTGCGCTGCTGGCGGTGCCGACCGAGCCGGTGAGGGTGATCTGCGGGAAGAAGGCCGCACGAGCCGCGCCGATATTCGCGTGGGCGGCGCGCAATTGGTATTCGGCAGCGATGATGTCGGGGCGGTCTTCGAGCAGCGATGACGGCAAACCCGGTTCGAGATCGCGCATGAGACCGGCGTCGTCGACGGTGCGGTCGACTTTGTTCGGCGACGTATCGATCGGCGCGCCGACGAGTACCTGCAAGGCATGGGCCTGTACCGCGCGCTGCTGCTCGAGCTGCGTGACAAGTGCCCGGGCTTGCTGCCAAAGCGTAGTGACTTCCGTGAGATCGAGTTTCGAGGTGGAGCCGACCTGCTCGCGACGCGTGAAGATACGCAACGACTCAGCGCGGCTGTCGACGGTTTGCTGCGCCAGTACGAGACGTTCGTCGTACTCGCGCAGACTCAACCACGTCTGCGCAACTTGCGAGATCAGGCTAAGTTCGAGCGCACGGCGAGATGCATCGGATGCCAAATAATCGTCGAGTGCCGCATCTTTCAAACTGCGAATGCGACCCCAGAAGTCCAGCTCCCACGAGGCGAGACCCAAGCCGACCTGATACTGGCTGCTGATATAGGGGTTGCCGGTGAGACTCAGATCGCCGGGCAGACGCTGGCGCGTTTCGCTCGCGCCCACGCCCAGTGACGGAAATAGATCGGCGCGTTGAATGCCATACGCTGCGCGCGCCTGCTCGACACGAGAGAGTGCCACGCGCAAGTCGCGATTGTTGGCCAGCGCGGTTTCGATCAGGCTGCGCAGTTGTGGATCGGCGAAATATTCGCCCCAACTGAGCGTGGCAGCCGGTTGCGATGCGGGAGTGGCAGGGGCCGCCGAGTCAGGCGTCCAGGTGCCTGCGATCGGCGCCGCAGGGCGCTCGTAAGTCGGCGCCATCGAAATACACGCACTCAAGGTACCGAGTGCGGTAACGATCAAAGCGGCTCTTGCAGACATCGCGAGGGTATTCGCAATGCCCGAACGCATACGTGAATTGCATGGTTTCGCCATAGAAGTTTCGGCCTCCCGACGGACATGCCAACTATAGCGTGGTGACGTCAATCGGCGTATACCAAAGTGGCCGAAAAAAAGCGAACGGTTGTGCTAAATCAACAAGGGCCCCGAATCGAGTAGAGGATCGATTCGGAGCCCTGTTTATTCACATGCAATATAAGTAAAGCACTCGCGTTTCAAACAGCAGGCGGCTTCACTTTGGTGCAACGCTGCGTGGCGTTGCACCGTTGGCGGGATCAGTACTCGGCGTCGAGACCGTCCTGCACTTGCTCGGCCGCGCGCAACACAGCACGCGCCTTGTTCTCCGTCTCTTGCCATTCCGATTCGGGCACCGAGTCGGCAACGATACCGGCAGCGGCTTGCACATAGAGATTGCCGTCTTTGACGATGCCCGTGCGAATGGCGATGGCCACGTCCATTTCGCCGCCGAACGACAGGTAGCCCACGGCGCCGCCGTAGAGGCCACGTTTGACCGGCTCGAGCTCGTCAATCAACTCCATGGCGCGGACCTTCGGCGCGCCCGTGAGCGTGCCAGCGGGGAAAGTCGCACGAAGCACGTCGATGTTCGACAACCCGTCTTGCAGGCGGCCTTCGACCGAACTCACGATGTGCTGCACGTGCGAGTACTTCTCGATGACCATCTTGTCGGTGACTTCGACCGTGCCGGTTTGCGCGATACGGCCCACGTCGTTGCGTGCCAGATCGATGAGCATGACGTGCTCGGCGATTTCTTTCGGATCGCTAAGCAGCTCTTTGGCCAGTTCCGCATCGCGCTCGGGGGTGGCGCCGCGTGGGCGCGTGCCGGCGAGGGGGCGGATGGTCACGATTTCGTGCACGCCGTCGGGCGCTTGGCGTCGCTCTTGGCGCACGAGAATTTCCGGCGATGCGCCCACTACCTGGAAGTCGCCGAAGTTGTAGAAGTACATGTACGGCGACGGATTGAGCGAGCGCAGCGCGCGGTACAGCGAGAGCGGCGAGTCGCGATACGGCTTGATCAGACGCTGACCGACTTGCACCTGCATCAATTCACCTGCGGCGATGGCTTCCTTTGCTTTGGCGACGGCGGCCAGATAGTCGGGCTTGGCGAATTCACGGAAGGTTTCGGTGCGCACGCTGCCGGACGTGACCGGTGCATCGACCGGTGCCTTCAGGCGGGCGCGCAGGTCGCGCAGGCGCAGACGCGCCTTCGAATAGGCTTCCGGTGCCGTCGGGTCGGCGTAGATGATGAGGTAGAGCTTGCCGGTGAGGTTGTCGATCACGGCAAGTTCTTCCGTGAGCAGCAACTGAATGTCGGGCAGGTTCAGGTCGTCGCGCGGCGCGGTGTGGGCGAGCTTCTTCTCGATGTAGCGCACGGCGTCGTAGCCGAAGTAACCCGCCAGGCCACCGGCGAAGCGCGGCATGCCGGGGCGCAGGGCTACCTTGAAGCGCGCTTGGAACTGGGTGATGAAGTCGAGCGGGTCGCCTTCGTGCGTTTCGACGACGACGCCGTCGCGTACCACTTCGGTCTTGGGGCCGAAGCTGCGCAGCAGCGTGTGCGCCGACAGCCCGATGAACGAGTAGCGGCCGAAGCGCTCGCCGCCGACGACCGATTCGAGCAGGAAGGTGTTCGCGCCGCGCCGGTCGCCCAGCGCCAGCTTGAGGTAGAGCGAGAGCGGCGTGTCGAGATCGGCGAAGGCTTCGGCGATCAGCGGGATGCGGTTATAGCCTTCGTTGGCCAGCGATTTGAATTCGAGTTCGGTCATGGTGCACTCTGCCTGCAAGTTTGCCGGCGGGTGGGCCCGCAGAATCGGCGTGGATGGGCTTGGGTTGGCGTTAAGAAAACCTGAAAGGTATTTCGGGGAGGCCGACCTGCGGTCGATCTGCGTCGTTGGTGCACCTTTGCTGCTTGCGCTGGCCATCCTACCGATGGCACGCTCGCCAGCCGTCGCCGGGACTCGGGCTCTGTGCGCTGCGCTAGCCGAATCAGTACGCGAAAGCGTACGGCAGCGTGACGACGGAATCGTGTCTTGACGAAGACGCGCGCCGAGCAAAACGGCGCGTGAGTGCAATGAATCTTGGGAACAACAACGATGCAAGAAACGGGTTGCTGAAGACGAGCTCCAGCGGTCCCGGCCACCCTGTGAGAAGGGTTTAGCAGGACCAGCGTCGCCAGGGCCAGGCCCCCCGGTCGATCACGCTCAGACTCCGTTTCTTGTTCAGGAACATGCGTTTGAATGCAGTGTGGAAGTTGGCAATTGGCTGAAAGTTTTCAGCCTGCCAGTGAGGGCGTTGCCTTGGGCACGATGGCCCGGGCGGCGCCCAGAATTGAGGCGACTATACCATCGGTGTCAATCGTTTGTATAGATTCGCCATGGTTGTAGCCGTACGGCACCGTGAGCGAGCGGCAGCCCGCTGCGCGGGCCGCTTGCGCATCGTTGCCCGAGTCACCGACCAGCACTGCCTGCGCAGGCGCGACGCCGAACGCTTCGCACGCTTTGACGAGCGGCATCGGGTCGGGTTTGCGCTTCGGCCACGAATCGCCGCCGTACACGAGGTCGAATTGGTCGAGCAGCCCGTAGTGTTCGAGCAACGCGAGCGCGAACCGATGCTGCTTGTTCGTGATGCACGCCACCGGCAGGCCAGCGGCGCGCAAGGCCGCGAGACCTTCGCGCACTTCCGGGTAGAGCGCCGTGTTCTCGCCGTTGATCGACGTGTAGACGGCTTCGTACTTGTCTTGGGCGCGGGCGAAGTGGGTGTCGATCTCGGGCTCGGGGAGGCGCTCGGCGAGCGTCTTGCGCACGAGATTGGCCGTGCCCTTGCCTACGAACGTCATCAGGCGTTCGGTCGGTACCGGCTCGGCACCCAGATCGGCCAGCATGGCATTGAGTGCGACGCCGAAGTCGCCGGCCGTGTCGACGAGCGTGCCGTCGAGGTCGATGAGCACCGCGCGGATACCGTCCAGATGCAGGTCGCGGGAGATGTCGTTCGTGTTCAGGGGCGTGGACATGGTGGCGGCCTTACTTCGCGGCGGTGGCCACGCTGGCCAGTTCCGCGCGCATTTGGTCGATTACCGCCTTGTAGTCGGGTTTGCCGAAGATAGCGGAACCGGCCACGAAGGTGTCGGCACCGGCGGCGGCAATCTCGGCAATGTTGTCGACCTTCACGCCGCCGTCGATTTCCAGACGGATTTGACGGCCGGTCTCGGCGGTGTAAGCGTCGATACGGGCGCGCACGGCGCGCAGCTTGTTGAGCGCTTCGGGAATGAACGACTGGCCGCCGAAGCCCGGATTGACCGACATGATCAGGATCATGTCCAGGCGGTCCATCACGTGGTCGAGGTAATTCAACGGCGTGCCCGGGTTGAAGACGAGGCCAGCCTTGCAGCCGTTGTCGCGAATCAGGCCCAGCGTGCGGTCGATGTGTTCCGAGGCTTCCGGGTGGAACGTGATCAGGTTGGCGCCGGCCTTGGCAAAGTCCGGCACGATGCGGTCAACCGGGCGTACCATCAGATGCACGTCGATCGGCACGTCCACGTGCGGGCGGATCGCCTCGCAGACCAGCGGGCCGATCGTCAGATTGGGAACGTAATGGTTATCCATCACGTCGAAGTGAATCCAGTCGGCACCGGCGGCCACGACGTTACGGACTTCTTCGCCCAGCCGGGCAAAGTCGGCGGACAGGATGCTGGGGGCGATGCAGAATTGCGTCATGGCGTGGTGGGGCTAGAGCGTCAAAAGCGCTATTTTAAAGCTTTCGTCAGATGCCTGTCTGAAAGCCGGTTGCCCCCTGCGGCGACTTGCCGCAGAATGCCTTGCAAATCAAGACGACACGCGCTGGACGCGCGGCAGGTGCCTGCGAAGAAGGCATTGGCACCGGCCAGCGAGACCAGACAGACCTAAATACCGCACGTATGCGCAACAGGAACACCCGATGAGCCAGTACGAATTTACCGTCACGGTGCGCCCGCAATACCTGCCCGAGCAGTCGGAACCGGACCGTCGGCAATTCGCCTTCGCGTACACGATCACGATTCGCAACAGCGGGGAAGTGCCTGCGCAATTGATCTCGCGCCATTGGGTGATTACCGATGGCGACAACAAGGTGCAAGAGGTCAACGGCCTTGGCGTCGTGGGGCATCAGCCGTTCCTGCAACCGGGCGAACAGTTCGAATACACGAGCTGGGCCATGGTCGGCACGCCGGTGGGCACCATGCGCGGGGAATACTTCTGCGTGGCCGAGGACGGCACGCGCTTCGAAGCGCCGATCGCCGAATTTGCGCTCACTATGCCGCGCACCCTGCACTGAGGGGCGGCATGCGCGAGGCGGAGCAAGCGGGCGCGGGGGCGGCGGATGCGGGGTGTTCGGAGGGAACACCCGCGATGCGCTCAGCGGCGGGGCCGTGGGGTCAGCGGCGATCGTCGGACCAGTCTTCGCGTTTGAGCGGGTCGTCCAGTGGGCGGGGTGAGGCGGGATCGTCGATGCCGTCGACCGTGTCGCTCGGCATCGGACGCACCGGCCTTTCTCGCATTTGGCGCACCCGACGGGTGCGCGACGGCTTGCGACGCATCACCACAATCGCGGCGACGATCACGATCGCCAGCAAGACTTCCGGCAAGATCAGCAAGGCCGGATATTCATCGAACAAATTACCCATGATGCTTTCCCTGAATGTGTTCGGGCGGTGGCGTGCCGGCCGGGGCCTGGCGCTCGCCGCATTTGCCGCATTGCTTTACGGTTGTTCGAGTGTGCCGCCCAAGGACACCTATCGTCCAGGCACGCCGCCTTCGAATGTGGCGTCGCCGCCGACTGGGGCCGGACGCATGCAACCCGTGTCGTGGTCGCAAGTCGATGGCTGGCAGGACGACTCGCTCATCGGTGCCCGGCTCGCGCTCGCGCAAAGCTGCGTGAAGCTTGGACGGCAATCCAACTGGCAGCCTGCCTGCCGTGCGGCCGAACATCTCGACGACCTCGACCCGGCGTCGGTACGCCAGTTCTTCGAGCAGTACTTTACGCCGTTTCGTATGGCCAACTCCGACGGCACGCAGTCGGGCCTGATCACCGGCTACTACGAGCCGCTGCTGCATGGCTCGCGCGTGCGTGGCGGCATCTATCAGACCGCGCTCTATCGCTGGCCCGCTGGGCGCAAGGTGGGCTCGCTGCCTGCACGTGCTGAACTCAACCGCAGCGGCATGCTGCGCGGTAACGAGCTGGTCTACGTGGACGACCCCATCGAAGCGTTTTTCCTGCAAGTGCAGGGCTCCGGTCAGGTGCTGCTCGACGACGGCACGGTGATGCGCGTGGGTTACGCCGGGAATAACGATCAGCCTTATAAGTCCATCGGCCGCTGGCTGATCGACCGTGGCGAGATCACGGCGGCGCAGGCGACGATGCAAGGCATTCGTGCGTGGGCGAAGGCTAACCCGTCGCGCGTCGACGCGTTGCTCGACGTGAATCCGCGCTTCGTATTCTTCCGCGAGATGCCGAATCACGGGGTGGGCGGCATCGAAGGTCCCATCGGTGCACTCGGCGTGCCGCTGACGGCAGAACGCTCGATCGCCGTCGATCCGGCATCGATTCCGCTGGGCAGCCCGGTGTTTCTCTCCACCACGCGTCCGCCGTTCGGGGCGCAGGCGAATGCGCCGATCAGCCGCTTGATGTTCGCGCAAGATACGGGCAGCGCGATCAAGGGCGGCGTGCGCGCGGACTTCTTCTGGGGGCTCGGCGACGACGCTGGCGATCTGGCTGGGCGCATGCGTCAGAGTGGCCGCATGTGGGTGTTTCTGCCGAATCAGTAAGCGCTCGGGGTAGGGCGGTGCAGTGGCGCCGTGGGCTTACCGCGATACTCAATCCGCTTAATCTGCTTAAGCGCCCAAGTGGCTCACACTGAAAACAAAAAGCCCGCGATATCGCTATCGCGGGCTTTTTTTATCGTCGCAGCGAGTGCTGAGCGCCCGGCTTAACGCGGACGCTTATCCACCACCCGGCGCGCCTTGCCCACCGAGCGCTCGATGCCGCCCACCGGGCGTACGCGTACCGCGCACGATACGCCGATCAGCGTCTTGATATCGCGCTTGAGTTCGCTACCGGCGGTCTTCAACGCAGCGTCGTCGTTGCAACCCACGGCGGCTTCGACGTCCACTTCCATCGTGTCCATCGGGCCTTCCTTGTCCAGCACGATCTGATAGTGCGGCGAGAGCACCGGCTGGCGCAGCAGCAACTCTTCGATTTGCGACGGGAACACGTTCACGCCGCGGATGATCATCATGTCGTCCGAGCGACCGGTGATCTTTTCCATGCGGCGCATCGTGCGCGCCGTGCCCGGCAGCAAGCGCGTCAGATCGCGCGTGCGGTAGCGGATGATCGGCAGCGCTTCCTTGGTGAGCGAGGTGAACACCAACTCGCCAAACTCACCGTCGGGCAGCACTTCGCCGGTTTCCGGATCGATGATTTCCGGGAAGAAGTGATCTTCCCAGATGGTCGGGCCGTCCTTGGTCTCGGCGCATTCGCACGCGACACCCGGGCCCATCACTTCCGACAAGCCGTAAATGTCGACCGCGTCGATGCCCATGCGTTTTTCGATGGCCACGCGCATGTCGTTGGTCCACGGCTCGGCACCGAAGATACCGATGCGCAGCGACGAATCGGCCGCCGCCATGCCCTGACGCTCAAGCTCGTCGGCAATCGCGAGCATGTAGCTCGGCGTAACCATGATGATGTCGGGCTTGAAGTCCTGAATCAGTTGCACTTGCTTTTCGGTCTGGCCGCCACCGAACGGAATCACCGTCAGGCCAGCACGCTCGGCGCCGTAGTGCGCACCCAGGCCGCCCGTGAACAGGCCGTAGCCGTAGCTGATATGCACTTTGTCGCCACGACGTGCGCCCGAAGCGCGAATGGAACGCGCCACCAGATCGGCCCAATTGCTGATGTCGTTGGCCGTATAGCCCACAACCGTCGGCTTGCCCGTCGTGCCCGACGACGCGTGAATGCGCGAGACCTGATCCATCGGCACCGCAAACATGCCGAACGGATAGCTGTCGCGCAGATCCTTCTTGGTCGTGAACGGGAACTTGGCCAGATCGGCCAAAGTGCTCAGATCATCCGGATGGACGCCGGCCTCGTCGAACTTGCGGCGGTACACCGGCGAGTTCTCATAGGCATGCCGCAGCGTTGTCTTCAGCCGTTCGAGCTGAAGGGTGCGCAGTTCGTCGAGGCTCGCTTTCTCGATCGGATCGAGCGGCAAGGCGGTGGTCATGTCTGTCTCCTTGGGGCTTACGACTTACACGTACTGTTTGTTGTGACTCGCGAGCCGGGACTCGCGCGTTGCCGGACAGCGTCAGATGACGTTGCCCTTGATCTGTGCGGACTTGCCGCGGAACATCGCCACCACTTCACCCGCCGCGTTGGTCACGCGGATGTCGTAGACGCCGTGACGGCCCGAGAGCATTTGCTCTTGCGCTTCGGCGGTGAGCGTGTCGCCGCCGAACACCGGCTTGATGAACTCGATGCTGCAACCGGCCGCAACCGTGTTGATGTTGTAGCTGTTGCAGGCGAAGGCGAACGTCGAGTCGGCCAGCGTGAACATCAAACCGCCGTGGCAGATCGCGTGACCGTTGAGGAATTCGTCGCGTACGCGCATCGTCATGCGGGCGTAGCCGGGGCGCACTTCCTGCAACTCCATGCCCAGCCATTGGCTCGCACGGTCGGTGCTGTACATCGCCTCACCCGTGGCGCGCGCCAGTTCTTCGGGCGACATGTCGGATACGGCTTTTCCTGCGGGGGCGGTCAGGCTCATGGTGTCTCTCGTCTCGTTGGTCTTGTCGTGGTGCTCTGGTCTCTCGCGCGGCGCTTGTGGTTTTGGCGGTCGGTTTGCGTCGCTGCTTTTGTCGTCTGATCGAGGCAGCCGGTTAGCGGCCTTCGAACTTCGGCGCGCGTTTCTGGAGGAACGCGTTCACGCCTTCGGCATAGTCGTACGACGCGCCCAGCGCACGTTGGCTGTCGCGCTCGAGATCGAGTTGCTGGTCGAGCGTGTTGGTGGCCGACGCGTACAGGGCTTCCTTGATCGTGGCGAGTGCCTTGGTCGGCTGCGTGGCGAGATTCGCGGCGAGCTTTTGCGCTTCTTCCATCAAGGCTTCGTCATCGACGCAGCGCCAGATCAGGCCCCATTCGGCAGCCTGTTCGGCCGAGAGCTTGTCGCCGAGCATCGCGAGCGCCATCGCACGCGCCATGCCGATGCGTTGCGGCAAGAACCACGTGCCGCCCGTGTCGGGCAGCAAGCCGATCTTCACGAAGGCCTGAATGAAGTTGACCGAGCTGGCGGCGAGCACGATGTCGCAAGCAAGTGCCAGATTGGCCCCGGCGCCGGCGGCGATGCCGTTCACCGCAGCGATCACCGGCATCGGCATCGCGCGCAGCTTGCGCACCAGCGGGTTGAAGTTCTCGTCGATCAGCGCACCCAGATCGGTCGAAGCGCCCGGGGTGAAGTCGAGATCTGCCAGATCCTGTCCGGCGCAGAAGCCGCGTCCGGCACCGGTCAGCACGATGGCGCGTGCGCCCTTCGCCTGTGCGGTGTCGAGCGCGTCGCGCAGTTCGGCGTGCATCTGCCGGGTGAAGCTATTGAGCTTCTCCGGGCGGTTGAGCGTGATCGTGGCGACGTTGGCTTCCAGCGTCAGTTGAATCGTGGCAGTCATCGGGGCTTCCTCCGGGTGTCTCGTGCGGTAGCGGCGCGCTTAGACGCGCTCGATAGCAATGGCGATGCCTTGACCCACGCCGATGCACATCGTGCAAAGGGCATAGCGGCCGCCGGTGCGGTGCAGTTGATACATTGCCGTCGTCACCAGACGAGCGCCCGAGGCACCCAGCGGATGGCCCAGCGCAATCGCGCCGCCGTTCGGGTTCACGCGCGCATCGTCGTCGGCAATGCCGAGTTGGCGCAGCACTGCGAGCCCTTGGCTGGCGAACGCTTCGTTGAGTTCGATCACGTCGAACTGATCGAGCGTCATGTTCAGTTGCTTGAGGAGCTTGAGCGTAGCCGGTGCCGGGCCGATGCCCATGATGCGCGGTGCGACACCGGCGGTTGCCATGCCCAGCACGCGAGCGCGCGGGGTCAGGCCGTGCAGCTTGGCGGCGCTCTCGCTCGCGAGCAGCAGGGCGCAGGCGCCGTCGTTCACACCGGAGGCGTTACCGGCCGTGACCGTGCCGTCCGGGCGCACGACGCCCTTGAGCTTGGCCAGTGCTTCGAGGCTCGTGGCCCGCGGATGCTCGTCGTGCTCGACGACAATCGCATCGCCCTTCTTCTGAGCAATCGAAACGGGGGTGATTTCTTGCGCCAGCGTGCCATCGGCTTGCGCACGGGCGGCTTTCTCCTGGCTGCGCAGTGCGAACAGATCCTGGTCGGCGCGGTTGATCTTGAAGTCGTCGGCGACGTTCTCTGCCGTTTCCGGCATCGAGTCCACGCCGTACTGCGCCTTCATCAGCGGATTGATAAAACGCCAACCGATGGTCGTGTCGAAGATCGCCGCCTGACGTGCAAAGGCGCTGTCGGCCTTGCCCATCACGAACGGGGCGCGCGTCATAGACTCGACGCCACCGGCAATCATCAGACCGGCTTCACCTGCTTTGATCGCGCGGGAAGCGCTGCCGATGGCATCCATGCCCGAGCCGCACAAGCGGTTGAGCGTGGCACCCGGCACGTCGATGGGCAGCTCGGCGAGCAGCGCGGACATGCGCGCCACATTGCGGTTGTCTTCACCCGCTTGGTTCGCGCAGCCGTAGATGACGTCGTCGATCAGCGTCCAGTCGACATTCGGATTGCGCGCCATGAGCGCTTTGAGGGGGATGGCGCCGAGGTTGTCGGCGCGAACGTCCTTCAGGGCACCGCCGTAACGGCCGATGGGCGTGCGGATCGCGTCGCAGATGAAGGCTTCGGTCATGATGTCTCGTTCCTGTCTTGGAAGGCGGGGTTCGCGCGGTGCGGCGGTGGGCGGGTATGGCGCTTCTGCGCCTCGCCTGACGCTGATGCCGCCCAGCGGCGGGGAGTCACTATGGTAGTGACTTCCCGCCGCCGGTGTGCGCGTTCGCTCTCTCTATATATAGAAGGGGGTGT
The DNA here is from genome assembly GCF_049918595.1 of Pandoraea pneumonica. Classification (GTDB taxonomy): domain Bacteria; phylum Pseudomonadota; class Gammaproteobacteria; order Burkholderiales; family Burkholderiaceae; genus Pandoraea; species Pandoraea pneumonica_A. The sequence goes on along the minus strand of NZ_JBNCRZ010000007.1, from coordinate 3,922 downwards.
CGTTCGAATGAGCGTCCGAATGAGGATCAGGCAGCGCCCGTGTCCGACTTGGCCGGCACGTGGTGACGGCTCTGCACGACGCGGAAGCGATTCGACACGAAGGCCGCGTCGGCCAGGCTTGCGTTCGCTGCCGGGTTGCCGCCCGTGCCGTGGTAATCCGAGTAAGCCGCCGACTGGTTCACGAACACACCGCCGGTCAGGTTCAGCGAGAGGGCCACACGGCCTTCGATGGCAGCGTCGAGCGCTTGGGCTTCACCTTCGGCCGACGTCGTGTACGCCGACAGCGTGAGCGCGCCATGTTCGGCGGCGATACGACCCGCCAGTTCGAAGGCTTGCTTGCCGCTGTCCACGGCAATCACAAAGGCGATCGGGCCGAACCATTCACGCGTGTAGATGGCTTCGTCGGCCACGTCGAGCGCCACGATCAGCGGCGTGCGCACACGGGCGTCGGCGAATGCCGGATGTTGCAGCGTCTGACTGTCGAGCACGACGCGGCCCACCTTGCGGGCTTCGTCGATGCGGGCGACCACACCTTCGTTTTGAATCGCGCCGAGCAGCTCGACGGCCTTGGCCGGGTCGCTGCACGTCTTTTGCACGCTGCCGGCAATCGCGGCGACCACGTCGTCGAACGACACGTGGCCGTCGGCCGTCTGGATGCCGTCGCGCGGGATATAGATGTTCTGCGGGGCCGTGCACATCTGGCCCGAGTAGAGCGCCAGCGAGAAGCCGATGTTGCGCGCCACGCCTTTCAGGTCGTCCGTCGAGTCGATCACGATCTGGTTCACACCGGCCTTCTCGGTGTAGACCTGCGCCTGACGCGCATTCGTCTCCAGCCAGTCGCCGTTGGCCGTGCTGCCGGTGAAGTCGATCACGCGCACTTCGCCGCGCTTGGCCAGTTGCTGGACGATCTCGCCGTCGTTCGGGTTGGTCGCAGCGAGCGTGACGACATCCGGATCGAAACCGGCTTCCTTCAACACTTCACGGGCAATCTTGACGGTGATGGCGAGCGGGAGAATTGCGCCCGGATGCGGCTTGACGATGACGGCGTTGCCGGTCGCGAGGCTGGCGAACAGGCCCGGGTAGCCGTTCCACGTCGGGAACGTGCAGCAGCCGAGCACCAGTGCGACGCCGCGCGGCACGACGGTGTAGCGCTTTTCCATCGCGAGCGGCGGGTTCTTGCCTTGCGGCTTTTCCCAGTAGGCGTCAGCCGGAATGCGGCGGAGTTCGTCCCAGGCGTAGGCCACGGCTTCGAGGCCGCGATCTTGCGCGTGCGGGCCGCCCGCTTGGAACGCCATCATGAAGGCCTGGCCGGTCGTGTGCATCACGGCGTTGGCCATCTCGAAGCTGCGCGCGTTCAGGCGCTTGAGAATTTCCAGCGAGACGCCGACCCAGGCGTCCGGGGTGGCGGCGCGGTACGTCTTGTGCGCAGCGCTCACGCGGGCGAGCAGGGTGTCGATCTCGAAGCCGGGGTAGGTCGTGCCCAGGGCGAAGCCGAAGGGCGACGTTTCCTGACCGGCGCTGCCGGTGCTGCCGGCTTGCTCGAGCGGGAACGCGGCGTTCAGGTACTGCTTGAAGGCGGCTTCACCGTCGGCAGCCGCCGTCTCGCCATAGGCGCGCGGGCTCGGCATTTCGGTAAACGGGCTCCAATAACCACGCGTGGCGATGGCCTGAAGGGCGCGCTCAAGCGTCTCTTGGTGTTTGGCGAAGAGGGGATGGGTCATGGTGGCGGCTCTGTCCGTGTCGGAGTGCGGCTGGCGGGTTAGCTGTCCGCCCACACCCCCTCGCGGACGAGGACTTGCGGGCAGCGCAGACGACGTGCTGTCATTCAGTCAGTGTCAACATTAATTGACCGACCGGTTGGTTTGTTAATATAGCATCAAATCTTTCGGGCGTGGCGCGTGATGATGCCGGGTTTTCCCCGAATATTTTGGCGGCGCGAAAGCTCGCCGGAACGAGGATCGGCAGGCCGTTTGCATGGCGGAACGAGAGGTGCGTGGGCGGGGGATCGATGGCATCATGCCTATCCACTACCGTCGACGCCCGGCCGGCCGCTATCCATGGTCAGCCGCGCGCGCCGCCAGCCCCTGAATCACAAGACGAGACTTTGACTGGAGGAATAAGAGGATGACGACGTACGAGAACATTCTGGTGGAGACGCGCGGCCGCGTCGGTCTGATCACGCTGAACCGCCCGAAGGCCCTCAATGCGCTGAACGACGCGCTGATGGATGAGCTGGGTACGGCGCTCACGGCGTTCGATGCCGACGAAGCCATTGGCTGCATGGTGATTACGGGCAGCGAGAAGGCATTCGCGGCCGGCGCCGACATCGGCATGATGTCGAAGTACACCTTCGCGGACGTCTTCAAGGGCGACTACATCACGCGCAATTGGGAAACGGTACGCCGCATTCGCAAGCCGGTGATCGCGGCGGTGTCGGGCTTCGCGCTGGGCGGCGGGTGTGAATTGGCGATGATGTGCGATTTCATTATTGCGGCAGACAACGCCAAGTTCGGTCAGCCGGAAATCAAGCTGGGCGTGATTCCGGGCGCGGGCGGTACGCAGCGTCTGACGCGCGCCGTGTCGAAGGCGAAAGCCATGGATATGTGTCTGACGGCGCGCTTCATGGACGCGGCGGAAGCTGAACGTGCCGGGTTGGTGTCGCGTGTGGTGCCGCTCGACAAGCTGCTCGAGGAAGCGCTGGGCGCGGCCAACACGATTTGCGAGTACTCGCTGCCGGTGGTGATGGCGGCGAAGGAGGCGGTCAATCGCGCCTTCGAATCGACGCTGGACGAGGGCGTGCAGTTCGAGCGCCGTCTGTTCCATTCGTTGTTTGCGCTGGAAGATCAGAAGGAAGGCATGGCGGCTTTCGTTGAAAAGCGTAAGCCGGTGTTCAAGCATCGCTGAAACTGCGTGAGAAACTCTGACGGCCTCCTTTTTGGAGGCCGTCGTATGTTAGGCTGCCGGTTTTTTCAGCAAGGACAAGACGATGTCGATGAACCGACGTGCATTTGCGCTGGCCCTGGTCGTGGCTTCAGGGCTGTTGTTGGGTGCCTGCGGGAAGAAAGAAGAAACGGCTGCCGGCCGCTCGGTCGGGCCGGACGGTTCCCAACCTGTCTACGTTGTCGGTTCGGACGCGGCCTATGCGCCGTTCGAATACGAGACGGACAACCGCCAGATTGCCGGTTTCGATATCGATGTGATGAAGGCCGTGGCCGACAAGGCTGGCATCGCGATTCGGTTTATCAATACGCCGTTCGAAGGTATTTTCAATTCGCTGGTGCAGGGCGATCGCGACATCCTCATCTCGGCGATCACGATTACCGATGAGCGTCGCAAGCAAATGGACTTCTCGACGCCGTACTTTGAGGCGTCGCAGTTGATTGCGGTACCGGCGAACTCTAGTGTGAAGAGCTTCGACGATTTGAAGTCGCTAAAGGTTGGTGTGCAGACGGCCACGACGGGCGATGAGGTGGTTCAGAAGCTCATGGGCAAGAACAATCCGTCGGTCAAACGCTTCGAAGGCACGCCGTTGGCGATGAAAGAATTGGAAGCGGGTGGCGTGGACGCGGTGGTGGCCGATAACGGTGTCGTGGTGAATTTCATCGCGAACAATCCGAATGCCAAGCTGCGCACGGTCGCGGACAGCAACTTCCCGAAGGAGTATTACGGCATTGCCGTGCGCAAGGGCGATGCGGAACTGCTGGCCAAGATCAATAAGGGTGTCGAGGCGATCAAGACCGATGGTACGTACGACGCCATCTATCAGCGCTACTTTGGCAAGAAGTAAGCGGTTGAGCGGTTGTGAATAAAGGAAAAGCCCCGTCACGACGGGGCTTTTTCATGGGTTTTCAAATTATTTTCACAAAGTGCTTGCGCTGGTTCCGGGTTTTCACTAATATTCCGTCTCTCGCAACGACAGCGA
>NZ_JBNCRZ010000006.1:0-265666 GCF_049918595.1 Pandoraea pneumonica | reverse complement strand
AGGACCGTGAAACGACTCCACGCCGATGATAGTGCGGATACCCGTGTGAAAGTAGGTAATCGTCAGGCTCCCCTAAAGACCCCTTGCTACCAAAGTAGCAAGGGGTTTTTGCTTTTGGGCGCGCAGTTTAGATCTTCGGTTTGAGTGAGTGGATCTGGCTCGTCTATCGACGTCCCGCAAAGCAAGATTGCGCATTGTTTCGCATTTCTTGGCCCGTATGCGGTGGCGATTCGAGGTGTTTCCTTTCAAATTGCCATTACCTAATGCCCTCGAGGAATTGCGTGTACATCAGCCGTGATTTCACCCTCACTGCTTACTCGGTATTCCTCATCTGATATCGCTTGTTATGCGAGCCCGGCGTAGACCGCATCTCTCCTCGTTGTCTTCCCCTGTATAGGCACTACTCGATCTAGACATTTGATCGGGTACGCGTGAAATCGACGCAAGCATTACTAACGCAAAGCCTCATCGCGGTTGTTTCGTACACGGGGCAAAACGCTATTCATCGGAGCAGACAGTCGCATTGAGCTACGCGTAGACGAACTCATCCGAGATGTCGCGCATCGCATGGTGCTAACAGGAAGCGTTACGGCGATACGACGGGAGTAAAGCGAGAATACGACGGGGGAGCGACGGGGACATGACGCAGACGCGCCGAAGGATGGGGCTGAGCGTTACAACTACTGCTGCCAAGCAATAGTTCTACGCATGCATCAGTTAAATGCTGTGCCGGTCAGGTGTGGACGTCGCCAACACCCGACCGAGCTTTAGTCACGACTTTGAATTACCGCGGAACCGCTGCCAACACGCGGCGAACCAGCACAACGCATACCGCAGCGAATGCGACGAATGCCAACCAGTCTGCCGTCGCTGCAAAACCGCTGCCGACAATCGCTAACGGGGCATCCGAGCCGGTAAAGCCCACGACCATCGCCATGGCGACACCGACGAGGCTTTCGCCCACGATCAGGCCCGATGCCAGCAACACACCACGGCGTTCCGCCGCTTCCGCATACGGACCGAAGTCCTTGCCATGAGCCTTCGCTCTCGCCTTCATGATTCGGTGCGAAATCCAACCCAGCACAGAACCGATCACCAGTGCCGAGCCGATCGTCGGCGGCAGATACACGCCGATACCCACGGCAATCACCGGCAGACGTGCAACGCCGCCGCGCTTTGCCAGCATCGCATCGATGCTAATCAGCACCAGCCCTAGAATCGCGCCAATGCCGAGCATCGACCAATCTAACTGATGCGTGAAGATGCCCTTGGCGATCGCGGTCATCAGAATGGCTTGCGGCGCCGACAGCGCTTGTGACGGATCCATCCCGGCGCGGGGCAGCGCATCGGTGAAGCCGTACGCGTTATAGAGCAGATTCAGCACCGGCGGAATCACCGCAGCACCGACAACGCAGCCCACCAACAGCGCCACCTGCTGACGCCACGGGGTCGCCCCGACCAGCCAGCCCGTCTTCAGATCTTGCAGGTTGTCGTTCGAGATCGTGGCAATCGCAATCACAGCCGCCGTCGTGAACAGCGCCAGCGCAATCGCCAACTTGCCGCCGCTCGTCGTGTCGAGCAGGCCGCTTGCCTGACTCACACTCAGAATCAGCAACGAGACCAACACCACAGCCACGATCCCGATGCCGGAAATCGGACTCGCCGACGAGCCCACCAGACCCGCCATGTACCCGCAAGCCGCCGCGACCAGGAAGCCGAACACCACCGCAAACACCACGCTGCATGCGACCAACGTTGCAATGCCGCCGGCCGACAACGGCGCGTCTGAGAGGAATACGCCGAACGTCACGACCCAGACGGCCACGCAAACGAGTGTCAAGCCGATCACCCAGCGCGGCGAGAGATCCTGCTCCGTACGGCCAAGCTTTGCGCCGGTTCCACGAGCCCGCGATTGTCCCAACGCCGTGAACGACGTCTTGACGCCTTCGACCATGGGCTTGAAGAGCGTGATCAGCGTCCACACGGCGGCAACGCCAATCGTGCCCGCACCGATGAATCGCACCTTGTGCTGCCACAGACCGTTGGCAAAGGCAGCCATCGCCTGCCCATCCGTGTTAGGCGTGATCGACGTAAGAATCGGCACCGCGATGCCCCAGCTCAACACAATGCCGAGCAGAATCGCGAGACCGGACACGATCCCGATCAGGTAACCCGCCCCGATCAGTGCCAGCGAAAAGCCACTCGTCAGTCGAAAGACCGCTGTGCCCGCAGGCACCCACGCGGTAATGCTCTCACCGAAGATCTTCAGGCCGTTCGTGGCAAACGCGAACAACGCGGACACGATGCCGCCGAATGCGATCTCGCGTACACCGCTGCCGCCATCGACCTTCGATTGACGATTGGCGTGACGATCATTCGCTTGGCCCTTCGCCTGCGCTGCCTGATCCACCGACTTCGCCGAGTTCGCAGAATCAGCCGAAGACGACACCTCGTCCCCTTCACTCCCCACACGAAGAATTTCAGCCGCTGCCACGCCTTCCGGATAAGGCAGATCGCTATCGACCACCATCGCGCGACGCAATGGAATGGTGAAAAGTACACCGAGAATGCCGCCGGAAGCGCAAATCGCGAGCGTCAAACCAAACGGAAAGCCTTGCCAATGGCCAATCATCAGCAGGCCCGGCAAAACGAAGATGATCGATGACAACGTGCCGGCCGCAGACGCCTGCGTCTGCACCATATTGTTCTCGAGGATATTGCCGCCACGCAGTGCACGCAGCACCGCCATCGAGATAACCGCCGCCGGAATCGATGAGGAAAACGTGAGGCCGACTTTCAGGCCGAGATAAACATTAGAGGCGGTGAACACTACGGTGATCAGCGCGCCGAGAATCATGCCGCGTACCGTTAATTCGGGTAGCGATACTGCATCGGGAATACGAGTCGGTTGAGATGCCATGTGTACGAATGGGGGGATTTTCGCCCGATGGGAATGTGGCGCAGATTGTATGCGTCCGGCTGGCATGCCGCCAGTCTTGACGGCCGCGATAGTCCGCCCGTTCGAATCTCACTTCTAAATCCCAAACGTCCTCGCCCATGGGACGTAAAAACCCAATCACCACAAGAATCCGCTCAATACCCCGCATATCCATCTAATTTTCGGATGGAATCTAACTTTTCTCAATTCATTTAATGATGGATGATTCGGGTTTTCCCTTGGTCATAACAAAGCGCTGATTCACCAAGGCAAACACAACGGGATTGGCGCAACAAGGAGTTCTTCGATGTCCAGTCTGCATACCTCTTCGCATCCGGTACCTCAAACCAACGACCGTCGTCGTTGGCTGGTGCTCGCGATCGTTTCGGTGGCGCTGCTGCTCATCGTGATCGACATGACGGTGCTCTACACGGCACTGCCGCGGTTGACCCACGATCTGGCAGCGACGGCCTCCGCCAAGCTGTGGATCGTCAACGCTTACGCACTTGTCGTCTCCGGCCTCCTGCTCGGCATGGGCACGCTTGGCGATCGCCTCGGTCATAAGCGTCTCTTCATCGCTGGCCTCGCCGTGTTCGGCATCGCATCGCTCGCGGCCGCGTTCTCTCCGGACGCCAATCTGCTCATCGCCGCGCGCGCGCTGCTCGGCGTCGGCGCGGCGATGATGATGCCCGCCACCTTGTCGCTTATCCGCATTACATTCGCCGATTCGCGTGAGCGTGCGCTCGCCATTGGCATTTGGGCGTCGGTCGCCTCGGGCGGTGCCGCGTTCGGCCCGGTCGTGGGCGGTGCGTTGCTCGAACACTTCTGGTGGGGCTCGGTTTTTCTGATCAACGTGCCGATCGTATTGCTGGCGCTGCCGCTCGCGCTTTGGCTGATCCCGAAGGGCGGCGCGACTTCGACGCAGCCGTGGGACTGGTTCGGTTCGCTGCTCTTCATGGTGGGGCTGGTCGGTGTGACCTATGCGATTAAGACGGCGGGCAAACCGTCGCCAGACTGGTCGACGGTTGGCGTGGCGCTGGTCGTCGGCGTGGTGTTTCTGGTTGCTTTCGTGCGCCGACAACAACGCAGCATTCATCCATTGCTCGACTTCAAGCTGTTCCGTAACCCGGCGTTTGCGAGTGCGGTAGTGGCTGCGCTAGTGGCTTCCGCTTCACTGATCGGCATGGAGTTGGTGTTCAGCCAACGCCTGCAACTGGTGCTCGGCTACTCGCCGCTCGAAGCCGGTTGGGCGATTGTGCCGTTGCCGCTCGCCGCGTTCGTCGCCGGACCGATTGCTGGCCGCCTGCTGCCTCGGTTGGGCGGTGCGCGCATGCTGCCGATCGCGTTGTTGATCTCGGGTGTCGGCATGGCGGGCTATCTGTTCGTGCGCGATATGGGGTTGATGCCATCGATCGTCACGCTGGCCATTCTCGGGTTCGGTGTCGGCGCAACGATGACCGCCGCATCGAGCACCATCATGCAGAGCGCTCCGCCGGAGCGCGCCGGGATGGCGGCATCCGTCGAGGAAGTGTCGTACGAACTCGGTGGCGCGTTGGGCGTGACGTTCATGGGCAGCTTGCTGTCGTTCGTCTACGCGCGCGGCATGCAAGTGCCGCAAACCGCCGCATTGCCGAGCGTTGTGCGCGATAGCCTGGATGAGGCCCAGCTCGTCGCAGAGCAACTACCGGCAGCACTCGCCGCGTCGCTGACGCGTCTGGCGAATACTGCCTTCGATCAGGGCTTCAACGCCGTGATCGCGGCCGCAGCCATTCTGCTGATTGCAACGGCCGCCTGGGGACGCTGGCACGCCCGCACACGTTAACGCGCTGTCGGCACAGCGCCAGCACGGCGTCGGCACATCGCCCACGCCGTGCTAACACATCAACTTAACGCGCCGCTCTGAGCATCCCAGCCATCGCGTGCAGTGCTAGTGGATAGCACTGCACGCCGAGTCCGCAGATCACTCCCGTCGCGACGCTCGAAATCAGCGAATGCCGGTAAATCTCGTCGCGTTTGTGGATGTTAGTGATATGCACCTCGATCAACGGGCGCTCGATCAGCTTTGCCGCATCGAGGACAGGAATTGACCGAAACGAGAAGCCGGCCGGGTTCAGGATGACGCCCGCGCCGGCTTCAAACGCTTCCTGCAACCAGTCGATCATCGTGGCTTCGCTGTTCGTCTGCCGAAACTCGCAACGCAATTCCAGCTGTGAAGCCACCGATCGCGCAGTCGCCTCGATCTCAGCGAGCGTGGTGTGCCCATAGAGATGCGGCTCGCGCTTGCCGAGCATATTGAGGTTCGGTCCGTTAAGAATGTAGACGAGATCGGACATGGTGGTGAATGCAGTTCCTGTGAAAGACAAATCTTCAATGGCCATTAATTGCTATTAGCGGTTATCAACGGCTATCAATGGCTATTACGCATGCCGTGCGCGCCGTCGACGGGGGCAACACGCGAGGCATTGGCGGTGTTGCCGGTGCTGTTGACAGCGGCAAGCGTCGCCAACTCCGCAGGGTCTCCGGTAAGCACTTGCGTCGAGTCGGTCCGGTTCATGTCGATGCCGCGCGTCTCCGGCCCAATCAAAATGGCGGCGAGCGAAATCAGATTGAGCACCGCACATAACGCCACGACGGCCCACGGCGAACCGTTGCTGATAGAGAGCAGCCATACCGAGACCATCGGCATCGGGCCGCCGGTCAACAGGTTGGCGCCGGTGTAGGCGAGCGCTGAGCCCGAGTAGCGAACATTGGTCGGAAACGCTTCCGCGAACGCGACCGGTTGAATGCCGCTCTGGTACTGCGTGAAGCCAAGAAAGAGCCCCATGATCAGCAGCATCGGCACGAAGCTGCGGGTGTCGAGCACAGAGAAGTACACGAGCGAGATCAGCAGCGTGGCGCACGAACCAATCGCCAGTGCTTTCTTGCGCCCGATCCGATCGCTCAACGTGCCCCCGAGCAGCGCCCCGAAAATCGCGAAGATGTTCGCGCCCATCAGCAACATGAATGCCGTCTGTTTCGGCACACCGAGCGTCTTGGTGATGTAGCTCAGCGAGAACACCACGATGAGGTAGAAGATCGCCGCTGGGCCGCAGAAGAACAGCGTCCAGCGAATGAGCGGCTTGTAATGCAAACGGACCGCATCGCGCAGCGGGTTGCTCACCTTCACGACCTGCTTTGCCTGCTTCATCGCGGCAAACGCCGGTGTTTCGTGCACTTTCAGCCGGATATACACACCGACAATCACCAGCAGAAAGCTCAGCACGAACGGCACGCGCCATCCCCACGACTCGAAGGCCTCCGCCGATAGCGACGCCGACAATCCGAACAGCGCAGCATTCGCGAGAATCTGGCTGACCGGCGAGCAAATGCCCAGCAAGCCGGAATATCTGCCGCGCCGGTCCGGGCTAGCGTGCTCGATGGCCATGAGCTGTCCGCCTGTCGACTCGCCGCCCAGTGCGAAGTCCTGCACGATGCGCAGCACGACCAACAGAATCGGCGCCCACACGCCGATTTGCGCGTAAGTGGGCAGCAAGCCCATGAGCACCGACGCCACGCCCATCACCGATACCGTGGCGAGCATCAAATTGCGTCGCCCGAACTTATCGCCGAGTGAACCGCAAATGACAGCGCCCAACGGCCGCGCCGCCAGCCCAACGCCAAAGGTCGCGAGCGAGGCGAGCAGGGCCGACGTCGGCTCCATCGCTGGGAAGAACAACTTCGGCAGCAAGGTCGCTGCCAGCGCGCCATACAAAGTGAAATCGAACCATTCGAGCGCAGTGCCGATGGTCGCGGCCGTGACCGCCCGTGTCTGCATCGACGCGTCCGACGCAGAGGTCGCTACGTGTGTCATGCCTGTCTCCTGACTATTTGATCTGTCGTCATGCCCCATCGTCGCAGTCGCGCGGCGCCGAGGAAATCGGCATCTGCCAGAAGCGCGCGGTGAGGACGGGGGCCGCCCAGGCGTGTCCCGGGCTGGCAATGCCGATCTTAGTGAGGTTGATGGAACACTATTCCAGACTGGAATCACATGCCACAATGCGGAAAAACCAAACCATGGAGACGCTATGAACGGCGTGATGGAGCGCACCCTCGCGATTCTGGAGTTGCTGGCCCAGCAAGTGGGCGGCACGCCGCTGGCCTTCATTGCCGACGAACTCGACATTCCCCGCAGTGCCTGCCACCGATTGCTCACCGACTTGAAATCGTTCGGCTATGTGCGCCAGTTGCGCGAACATGGCGACTACGTGCTGACAACGAAGCTAGTGGGGCTGGGGCTGAGTTTTCTCAGCACGTCGGGCATCGTCGATATGGCGCAGGCGATTCTCGATCGCTTGGCGGAGACGTCGGGGGAGCTGGTGCGATTGGCCATCGTCGATGGCGACCGCCTCACATGGGTTGCGAAGGCGCAGGGGGCGATGAAGGGGCTGAAGTACGACCCGGATATGGGCATGGACACCGTGCTGTCGTGCTCGGCCACCGGCCACGCGTGGATGATGACGATGAGCGACGAGCGCGCAATGGCGTTAGTGAGCCGTCAGGGATTCGGGCAGCCAAAGGACTACGGCCCGAATGCGCCGACGACCGTGCAGGGGTTGCTGACGTTTCTCAATGCCGCGCGCCAACGCGGCTACGCGACGATCAACGAAGTATTCGCGCCGGGCATGACCGCAATGGCCGCCCCGATTTTGCGTCGAGGCTATCCAGCGCTGGGCGTCATCAGTATCGCGGGACCGTTGGTACGACTCGACGAAGCCCGCATGGCGCGGCTCGGCCCCGCGTTGCTCGCAGCGGCATCTGAACTTGCCGCAGCGAGCCACTCATCACCGCTGTTCGAGCGGATTAGCTGAACTCACTTCAACGAACACGACAACCAATGCGCGATGCGCACGCCGTCGAGGCGTGAGCCTTCGGGCGTATCGCTGCCGAGCATCGTGACGATGACGGGGCGACGCTTATGCACCATCACGCGCATGACCATGTTGTGACCCGACTCATTGATGAAGCCAGTCTTCTGCACGCTCGCGTGCACCTTGCCATAGCGCACCAGTCGATTGGTATTCACGTACTGCAACTGGCCTTTGCCCGTGCGTACGAGTTGCTGATGGTCGATCGAATAGCGGCGAATCAGCGGATAGTTATTCGAGGCTCGCACCAGCCGCGCGAGCTCACGTGCAGTGGACACATTGCGCGGCGACAAACCAGTGGAATTCTCGAAGCGCGTATTCGGCATGTTGAGCGCTTGTGCCTTGGCATTCATCGCAGAGATAAACGCCGGCCGCCCGCCCGGGTAGTCACGGCTCATTGCTGCGGCCGCGCGGTTTTCCGAGGCCATCAGCGAGATATGCAGCATGTCGCTGCGTGTGAGCGTCGAGCCCACGGCGAGGCGCGAATGAGTGAACTTCAGCGTATCGAGGTCGTCGCTCGTGACGGTGAGCGACTGCCGCATCGATGGCCGATTGTCGAGCCATACGACAGCCGTCATCAGTTTCGAGAGCGAAGCAATCGGCATCACTCGATCGGCGTTCTGAGCGAAGAGCGGCGTATGGGTTTTCTCATCGACGATATAAACCGCGCGAGAAAACAGGCGTTTGCGCGACGCTGGCGTGAAACCGCAACGTGCTAGCAGACGAGGTTGCGCGTCGGTGCTGACTTGCTTGGCGCTCGACGCTTGCGTGGCGGCAGCAGCGGCAGGTGGCGTGCGCTTGACAGCTTTCGCGACGCGTGGCGGCGGCGTTGCCTTACGCGACGCGTGCGCCTTCGCGCCAGCCGTCGGTTTGCGCGCCCGACTCGCCGCCACCTTTTTCTTCTTCGTCGCTTCCTGCCTGCGTTTTCCCGCACTCGTCTGATGCGCGGTCGCGCCGAGCGCATCGCTCACTGGCAGCCCCGCAATGAGCAACACAATGCCGAACAGCATCAATCGAGCGAGCGCGACCACACGTGGCGGCATGCGATACAAGCGCGGCAAAGCGGGGTTGAACAGAACGGGCAATGCTGGGTACCACAGGGCAGACATCTTCGAGCGGTTCCGGAAAAGGAGGCGGGCGGCAGTTGCGTGCAGAAGAAGCCATCTCGCGCAACGCAGCACAACGCACGCGGCACGAGACACAAGCGCAACACTTGGGGAATCCCAGTTGGACGACGCTCGCCCGAGGAGTTCCTGAGTTTTCCCGGGGCGTATTACAAAAAGTTACAAGTGACGATGCCCCCGCGCATGAAAGCTCCGCGTGCCCATGCGAATTAGCTTTCCGAAATTGGTTATTGGACGCTCCCCACGGCCACTTCCTAGACTGTCCGTTCGCCTGCATCAGGCCCATCCAATACCAACGTCGTCACTTCAAGGGGACGCAACATGCAACGCCGCCAATTCTCTCGCCTGCTCGGCGGTCTCTCGCTCGCAGTGGTCATCGGCACTTTCGGTGCAATCGGCACGCTCGGCTCGACCAGCGCAGTAGCAGCAGACAAACCGCTCAAAGTCGGCGTGCGCGGCGGTGTCGACGAAGAGATTTGGGAAGTGGTCACGAAGGTGGCGAAATCGCGCGGCCTGAACGTCGAGACGGTCGTCGTCACCGGCACAGCCAGCCCGAACGAAGCGCTCAATAGCGGCGACCTCGATGCCAACTCGTTCCAGCACATTCCGTTCCTGCGCGATCAGGTGAAGCAACGCGGCTACAAGATCGTCGCCGTGGGCGACACGCTCATCTCGCCCATCGCCTTCTATTCGAAGAAATACAAGTCGCTCGAAGCCCTGCCGGTCGGCGCCAAGATTGGTCTGCCGAACGATCCGAGCAATCAGACCCGCGCGCTGGTCATCTTGCGAGATCACGGTCTGATCAAACTGCGTGACGGCTTCGATCCGTACACCGGCACCGCCACGCTGGCCGATGTCACGGCTAACCCGCGCAAGCTCGACTTCATCGAAAGCGCATCGGTCGTCCTCGCACGTTCGCTGCCCGATGTCGACGCATCGGCCATCGTCAACAGCTTCGCGTATCAAGCGGGTCTGATCGCCACCCGTGACGGCATTGCGGTGGAAAAGCGCGAGAACAATCCGTACGTGAACATCATTGCCGTGCGCGAGAAGGACAAGAACGCCGCGTGGGTCGCGCCGCTCGTCAAAGCCTATCAATCGGAAGAGGTGCGCAAATTCATCGAGACGAAGTATCAAGGCTCGGTTGTCCCAGCGTTCTGATCCCAAGGAAAAACACGATGACGACGCCCCGACAGCCCGCCGCCGCCCCGGTCACCCGCTTGCCGACCGCCGCCCCGCGAGAGATCGCCCACATCACGTTCGATGCACTGGGCAAGATCTACCCGGGCGCATCGAGCGCGGCATTGCATGACGTCTCGTTTGCGGTGCAGCGCGGCGAGAGCTTTGGCATCATCGGTCGCAGCGGTGCGGGGAAATCCACACTGCTGCGCACGATCAATGCGCTTGAAGTGCCGAGCGAAGGGCACGTGAAGGTCGATGGCGTCGACGTCGCAACACTCGATGAAGACGCCCTCGTCGGCCTGCGCCAGCGCGTGGGCATGATCTTCCAGCATTTCAACCTGCTCTCGGCGAAGACCGTTTTCGAGAATGTCGCTTTGCCGCTGCGCGTGGCAGGCGTGCCGAAAGCACAGATCGCGCCGCGCGTGAACGAACTGCTTTCGCTGGTCGGGTTGACCGGTAAAGCCGACGCTTATCCGGCCATGCTCTCGGGCGGCCAGAAACAGCGTGTGGGCATTGCGCGCGCCCTCGTGCATCGCCCGGAAATTCTGCTGTGCGACGAAGCCACGTCCGCGCTCGACCCTGAAACGACCGACGCGATCCTCACACTGCTGCGCGATGTACAACGCGAGTTTGGCCTGACGGTCGTGCTGATCACCCACGACATGGGCGTGATCCATCAAGCGTGCGACCGCGTGTTGGTGCTCGATCAGGGACGCATTGCCGAACTGGGCCCGGTAGACGAAGTGTTTGCGAACCCACTGGCCGAGGCCACGCGCGCGCTGCTGCGTCCGCTACAACACGCATGGCAAGGGCGCGCGGCAGGCGTTGCCGCACGCCAGCGCGCCGTCTGAATTTTCTTCGCGACATCACATCATGATCGACAAATATCTGCGCGCGCTTGGCGAGACCTTGCTGATGGTCACCAGCGCCTGCGCCATCGTTTTCGCCGTCGGTATGCTGATTGCCGTGGTCTTGGTTCTCACCGCGCCGGGTGGGCTTGTGCCGCGTCCGCGTTTCCATCGTGCGCTGTCGGTCGTCGTGAACCTGTTTCGCGCAGTGCCGTTCATCATTCTTCTCGTGGCGCTGCTGCCGGTCACGCGCTGGTTGGTCGGCACGACGATGGGCACTTGGGCCGCAGTAGTCCCGCTGGCAGTGCATCTGATTCCGTTCTTCGCGCGTGTCACGCAGGTGGGGTTGCGCGAGATCGATCCGGGGCTGATCGAAGCAGCGCGCGCGATGGGCTGCCGCCGTTGGCATATCGTTCGTCACGTGTTGTTGCCTGAGGCGCTACCGGCCATTCTCGGCGGCGCTACGGTGACGGTCATTGCGATGGTGGGCGCATCCGCCATGGCGGGCGCCGTGGGCGCAGGCGGCCTTGGCGATCTGGCCGTGCGTTACGGCTACGAACGGTACGAGACCAGTGTGATGTTCAACGTGATCATCATCCTCGTAGCGCTCGTGACCTTTGTGCAGTTTGCGGGCGAACGCCTCGCACGCCGCGTCGATCATCGACGCTAACGCCAGCACGCACGCAAACCCGCACACAAAAAAATGGGGCCGCCTGAATCAGGCGGCCCCATCGTCATGCAGCGATCGAACCGGCGACGGTCCGATCAGGCGTCAGGTCATCAATACCCGAGCGCCAGACCCGTATTGCGGCGCGGATCGTTAGCGCCGTAGAAGCGGTTCTTGCCGATCGGCTTGCCGCCCAGCGACGGGGCACCGACCAGAATCGCAGCGACGTGATTCGCCGGCTGCGGACCGGCAAACTTCTGGCCCCAGCTCTCGAGAATCTTCTGCGTATCCGGGCTCAAAGCGAAGGCTTCGATGTTCGTCGCTTCCGGCATCCACTGCTGGTGGAAGCGCGGCGCGTCCACGGCTTCTTGCAGGTTCATGCCGTAGTCGATCATGTTGAGCATCGTGAGCAGCGTGGCCGTAATGATGCGGCTACCACCCGGCGTACCGACAACCATCACCGTCTTGCCATCCTTGGTGACGATGGTCGGGCTCATCGACGACAGCGGGCGACGGCCCGGGCCGATGGCGTTCGCTTCGCCTTGAATCAGGCCGTACATGTTAGGCACGCCCACCTTGGCGGTGAAGTCGTCCATCTCGTCGTTGAGCAACACGCCCGTGCCGTTGGCCATGACCTTCGCGCCGAACCAGTCGTTCAACGTGTAGGTGACGGAAACAGCATTGCCGTCCTTGTCGACGATCGAGTAGTGCGTGGTGTTGCTGCCTTCATGCGGCGGCACGCCCGGCTTGATCTCTTGCGAGATACCGGCCTTTTGCGGGTTGATCGCGGCACGAATCTTCGCGGCGTAGTCCTTGTCGAGCAGGTGCGCGAGCGGGTTCTTCACGAAGTCCGGATCGCCCAGATAGCTGTTGCGGTCGACGTAGGCATGACGCATGGCTTCGATGGTGTAGTGCACGCCCTGGGCCGAGTGAAAGCCCAGTTCCTTCATCGGGTAGCCTTCGAGAATGTTCATGATCTCGCAGATCACCACGCCGCCCGAGCTCGGGGGCGGGGCCGAGACCACGTGATAGCCGCGGTAATCGCATTCCACCGGGGCCAGTTCGCGCGTCTTGTACTGATCGAGGTCGGCCTGCGTGATGATGCCGCCGCCTGCCTTCATCGAGGCGACCAGCTTGCTGGCGACTTCACCCTTGTAGAAACCGTCGGTCCCCTTGGCGCTGATCAGGCGCAGCGTGCGCGCGAGATCCTTTTGCACCAGACGCTCGCCCGGCTGGAACGGTTGACCCTTGTTCAGGAAGATGGCGCCCGAGTTGGCGCGATCTTTCTCGAAGTCTTTGGTCGACGTCCACAGCATGTCGACGTCGCCCTGATCGAGCACGAAGCCCTTGTCGGCCAGCGTAATCGCCGGCGAGATCAGCTGCTGACGCGTCTTCGTACCGTACTTCTCGCGCGCGTATTCCATGCCCGACACGGTGCCCGGCACGCCTACGGCCAGATAGCCGGTGGTGGAGGCGCCCTTGATGACGTTGCCATCCTTATCGAGGTACATGTTCGCGGTGGCGGCCAGCGGGGCTTTCTCGCGGAAGTCGAGGAAGGTCTTGCGGCCGTCGGCGAGTTGAATCGTCATGAAGCCGCCGCCGCCGATGTTGCCCGCTGCCGGGTACACCACGGCCAGCGCATAGCCCACCGCCACGGCCGCGTCGATCGCGTTGCCGCCGGACTTGAGCACTTCGACGCCGACCTTCGATGCGATATGTTGCGCGGTCACGACCATGCCGTTCTCGGCGCCCACGGGGGCTTTCGACGCCGCGTGAACGTTGAACAGCGCACAGCTTAAGGCTGTGGCCAGAAGCGCTTTGGAGAAGGTTTGATTTTTCATCGTCTTTCTGTTCTTGAGCGATTGAGCGACATAAGGGAACTGCAGAGTTGCGCGCGCGACGCTCGCACGGACGGGCAGCTCGCTCGAACTAACGGGTGCCTTAGGCTGGCACCGTCGGGGGGGCGATGTCTCCGCTGCCTTATTGCCGTCGTGCGGAAAAGTTCCGTCGGCAATCGAAAAGGTAACGCAAATTGCGTAATTGGGGAAAGATGCGTCAAAAGTCCGGAGGGCGGGCCACGGCGCATCTTGGTGTGGCACTGGACAAATGGCGAGAGTGCGCGAAACCCTTCGCGGGTAAGCGTCGGATGCTATATGGGGTCAGATTGGCGCGAGAGTTTGTACGCCGAAACGATGCGGTTGGCGTGGCTAAACGCTGCGGTGATGTTGCATCGTCGCCACGCCAATTTGACAGCGGAAAATCCGGCCTAGCCGTGGCTAGGCGGAAGTCGTGCAACTCAAACGAGCAGGTCTTCGTAGAACGCGCCGAACGGCCGCGTCGGGTGGGCGATCTGGATCTCGAGAATCCACAGCCCGCCGCTCGGCGTGTCGGTCAGATCGGCGAGGCGGCCTGCCTTGTAGATCGCATGCGGGAAGTCGCTCACGCGATGACCTTTGATGTCGAGGTTCAGCACCCAGCCGAGCGCTTCGGCCTGCGCCTTGGCGTAGTCGTAGAGCGCCTGACCGCTGACGCCTTCCGTGCGCCAGTGCGCCTGCACGATCTCGAACAAGCGCTTGGCGTCGTCGGCGCAGCGCTGCATTTCGGGGTCGCTGCCGGTGGTGCGCGTGAAGCCGCAATCGCCTTCGTGCGCGCCGAACACCACACCGATGTCGATGAAGTAGATGTCGTCGTCGCCGAGCACCGGATCGTCGTCGCTACGCTCGCTGAACGTGCGCAGCGTGTTCTTGCCGAAGCGAATCAGCACCGGATGCCAGATGCGATCCATGCCCAGTTGGCCCAATAGCGCCTTGCTGGCGGTAATGGCTTCCGACTCGCGCATACCGGGCTTGATGAGGGCCGCGATCTTCTCGGTAGCGTCCCACGTGAGGGCTTGTGCACGCTGCATGGCGGCGGCGCTGAACTTTGCCCCGACGGCTTCTCGTTGAGCCAACTCCATCTCATTTACTCCGTTGAATTCACCACTTGTGGGGAGCGCTTGCTTACCGGGAGTCCCCGGCGCAAGCGTCATGGCGATAAGCATAATGGCTAACTTGTATAATTCGAAGCGCCATTTCCCGCCAGGTAAATTGGGCCACTTTGCTGTTCATCATCGATCATCGCCATGCGCCGACGTCACCTAAGCGAATCGCTAGAACTGCCGCTCACCGGACGGCGGGAGAAGGAAACCCGGCAGGCGTGGGTCTACCGCTGCGTGCGTGAGCGCATCGTGGCGGGGGAATTGCGACGCGGCGACCGCTTGCCGTCCACGCGCACGTTGGCGGAACGCTGGGGCGTCTCGCGCGGCATCGTCGAGCTGGCGTTCGAGCAACTGACGCTAGAAGGCTACGTTGCGAGCCGCGTGGGTGCGGGCACCGAAGTGGTTGCCGATCTGGGGGCACCGTCGACGGCGGTACAAGGGGAGGCTGGCGCGCACACTCTTGCTGAGCCAGCGATGGCGCTGCGATTACCTGAAACGGCAGCAGCGTTATCGCTGAAGACCGGCCGGTCGTTGGACGTTTCGCTGTTTTCGCTGCCTGCGTGGCGTCGCCACATGAATTACGCGTTGCGCACGGTGACCTCGGCGGACCTTGCCGACACCGATCCGCGCGGCTATGCGCCGTTGCGCGAGAGCATCGCCCGCTATTTGCGCGTCACGCGCGGCATCACCTGCGACGCAGACCACATCGTCGTCACCACGGGCATTCGCCACGCCATCGATCTCGTGACCGACGTGCTGGCGGATGCCGACACGACGTTCTATCTCGAAGATCCCGGTTACAAGAATCTGGCGTCGCTAATCGGTGCGCCGCCCGAGCGTTGCATTGGGATGCCGGTCGATGACGAGGGGTTTTGCCCGGACGTGGCGAATAGCACCGGCCGTCCGGGCATTGCCTACGTGACGCCCGCGCATCAAGCCCCGCTCGGCACCACGATGTCGATCAACCGCCGCATGCAGGTGCTGGCGTGGGCCGAGGCGCGCGACGTGTGGATCATCGAAGACGATTACGACAGCGAGTTCAGTTACGGCAGCGCACCGCTGCCGGCGCTCAAAGCGATCGATAACCACGGGCGAGTGATCCATTGCAGCAGCTTCAACAAGTCGCTGTTCCCTTCGCTGCGCATCGGTTTTCTGCTCTCGCCACCGGCGCTGCTGCCGTGTATTGCTGCCTTGCGCTCAGCGTCGGGGCGCGCCAACAGTCTGATCGAGCAAATGGCGCTCGCGCGATTTATCGATGCCGGGGACTTTGCCCGGCATTTGCGCGCCTCGCGCAGCGTGTATCTGCGCCGTCGCAATCTGATGCTCGATACCCTGCGCGCGCAGTTGCGCGTGCCGTGTCGCGTCACTGGCGAGCATGCGGGCTTTCACTTTGTGCTGTGGCTGCCGCCGCGCGTTGACGAGAGACAAATAGTCGCCACCCTGCGAGCGCAGGGCGTCTTTGTCGAAGGGCTGGGGGAGTTTTCCCGGGCACAGCGCATGGCGCCCGGGTTGGTACTGGGTTATGCCGCCTTCGACGACGCGAGAGTCGTCGAAGTGGCGACACAGGTGGCGAGTGCTATCAACGCAGCCGAAGTCAGCGGCGTGAGCGCAATTCCATCCGAATGACAAACCATCCGGCGACTGCCGACATGATGGCCAGCGCGTACCACGTGAGCATATAGCTCATGTGATTGTTCGGGAATTGCACCACGGTGAGCCCGCCGACCGGATAGTCGCGTGCCGGGGCGCTGCCGGTGGTGGCTTCGCCATCGCCATTCGGCAGGGCGCGAGCGCTAGTCCCGGGCTGGCCATCAGCATCCACGAAGTAAGGCGCGACATCTGCGACCCCGCGAGCCGCCGCAATCGCCGCCACATCGCGCGAATACCAGAGGTTTTCCGACGGCGAATTCTTTCGCAGGAAACCGCCACCGGCTTCCGTCATGCGCAGCAAACCGGTGACCGTCACATCGCCCGCGGGCGCGGGCGGCACGGCTTCCTTCCAGCCCGGCGGCACGAAACCGCGATTGACGAGCACTTCGCCGCCGTCTGCCGTGCGCAGCGGGGTGAGCACCCAGTAACCGCCGCCCAGATCGGTGACGGCCTGCACCAGCGTGTCTTTATCGAATTGATAGGTGCCGGTGAGCGAGATGTGCCGGTATTCGTCATCGGCGGCATTGATCGTCGGCCACTGCGCGCGCGTTGGGGCGGCGACGGGTGGTGCATGTACGCGAGTGTTCACGCGCTCAATCAACTCGAGCTTCCACGCGCGGCGATGCAACTGCCACGTACCGAGGGACACGAAGACGGAGATCAGGACCAGCGTGATAACGCCGAGGAAGACCAGCCGGAGGGGGGAGGGACGCCGCTGGGCGTCCCCCGAATCACGAAGTTGACTGCTGCTCAAGGGTAATGCCGTTCAAGGGAGGTTTTTCGTATCCTGCATCATACCCGGCATCATGTTTTGGTTCAGGTGATACATCACCCAGAGCGAACCCGAGAGCGCGATCACGACCAGCACGATCGTGAAGATCAGCGAGAGCAGGTTCCAGCCGCCTTCCGACTTCCCGTTCATATGCAGGAAGTAGATCATGTGCACCACGATCTGAATGGCGCCTAGAAACAGAATCATGATCGCCGTCGTGCTCGACTTCTCGAACACCCCGCCCATCACGAACCAGAACGGAATCGCGGTCAGCACCACCGACAGGATGAAGCCAGTCGCATAGCCCCGGAAGGTGCTGTGCGGGCCTTCGTCCTCGTGACCGTGATCGTCATCGTGCCCTTCGGCACCGTGCAGCGTCGAATCGTGCGAACTCACGGCAGCACTCCCATGAGATAGACAAACGTGAAGACGCCGATCCACACGACGTCCAGAAAGTGCCAGAACATCGACAGGCACATCAGACGGCGGCGATTCGGCGCGGTAAGGCCGTGCTTACCGACCTGCACCATCAGCGTGATCAGCCAGATAATGCCGAACGTGACGTGCAGCCCGTGCGTGCTCACCAGCGTAAAGAACGACGACAGGAACGCGCTGCGCCACGGCCCGGCACCCTCATGGATGAGGTTGGCGAATTCATAGAGTTCGAGCGAGAGGAACGCCGCGCCGAGCACGCCCGTGACCGCCAGCCAGCCAAGCACCGCGCTTTGGCGGCGCTTCTGCATCTCCAGCATCGCAAAGCCGTACGTAATCGACGAGAGCAGCAGGAACGTGGTGTTCACTGCGACCAGCGGCAGTTCGAACAACTCGGCACCGGTGGGCCCGCCCGCGTAATTGCGCCCCAGCACGCCGTACGCCGCGAACAAGCAGGCGAAGACGAGACAGTCGCTCATCAGGTAGAGCCAGAAGCCGAGCAGCGTGCCGTTAGGCGGGTGGTAGTCGCTCGACATCATGAAGCGCAGTTCGCCCTCGCGCGGTGGCGCGGGCGTGTGCGCTGCGGCCGGTGCGCCGCCGACGGGGAAGGGTGCGGTCGTATCAGACATGCTGGGCGAGCAGCCGCGTGCGCGCTGCCTCCGTGTGTTCGACCTGATCGGCCGGGACGTAATACTCGCGGTGATAGTTGAACGTGTGTCCGATCGCCGTGGCAATGAGCGCGATGAACGACACGATCACAATCAGCCACATGTGCCAGATGAGCCCGAAGCCGCACACCGTCGCAAGCCCTGCGAGGATGATGCCCGCGCCGGTGTTCTTCGGCATGTGAATCGGAATGAAGCCGGACTCGGGCCGCTTGAAGCCGTGTTGCTTCATCTGCCACCAGGCGTCGTTGTCGTGAATGATCGGCGTGAACGCGAAGTTGTAGACCGGCGGCGGCGAGGACGTCGACCATTCCAGCGTGCGGCCGTTCCACGGGTCACCGGTGTCGTCGCGCAGTTGATCGCGGCGGATGTAGCTCACCACCAATTGGATGATGAAGCAGCCGATGCCCAGCGCGATGAGCAGCGCGCCGACGGCAGCCACCTGGAACCAGATCTGCAACGACATATCGTCGAAGTGGCTCATCCGGCGCGTCACGCCCATGAGGCCGAGCAGGTACAGCGGCATGAACGCGACGTAGAAGCCGATGAACCAGAACCAGAACGAGCACTTGCCCCAGAACGGATCGAGCTTGTAGCCGAACGCTTTCGGGAACCAGTAGGTGATGGCGGCCATGATGCCGAAGATCACCCCGCCGATGATCACGTTATGGAAGTGGGCGATCAGGAACAGGCCGTTGTGCAGCGAGAAGTCGGCGGGCGGCACCGCGAGCAGCACGCCGGTCATGCCGCCGATCACGAACGTCACCATGAAGCCGATGGTCCAGAGCATCGGCACTTCAAAGCGAATGCGCCCGCGATACATCGTGAATAGCCAGTTGAACATCTTCGCGCCGGTCGGTATCGAGATAATCATCGTCGTGATACCGAAGAACGAATTCACACTCGCGCCCGAGCCCATCGTGAAGAAGTGGTGCAGCCACACGAGGTAGGACAGCACCGTAATCACGACCGTGGCGTACACCATCGACGCATAACCGAACAAGCGCTTGCCCGAGTAGGTGGACACCACTTCAGAGAACACGCCGAACACTGGCAGCACCAGAATGTAGACCTCGGGGTGGCCCCAGATCCAGATCAGGTTCACGTACATCATGGCGTTGCCGCCGAGATCGTTCGTGAAGAAGTTGGTGCCGGCGTAGCGGTCGAGGGCGAGCAGGGCGAGCACGGCGGTCAGCACCGGGAAGGCGGCCACGATCAGCACGTTGGTGCACAGCGACGTCCACGTGAACACCGGCATGCGCATCATCGACATGCCGGGCGCGCGCATCTTCACGATGGTGACCAGCAAGTTGATCCCCGAGAGCAGCGTGCCGACCCCCGCGATCTGTAGCGCCCATATGTAGTAATCGACGCCCACGTCGGGACTTTGCAGAATGCCCGACAGTGGCGGATACGCGAGCCAGCCCGTGCGGGCGAATTCACCGACGAAGAGCGACATCATCACGAGCACGGCGCCGCTCGTGGTCATCCAGAAGCTGAAGTTATTGAGGAACGGAAACGCCACGTCGCGCGCACCGATTTGCAGCGGCACGACGAAGTTCATGAGGCCCGTGACGAGCGGCATCGCCACGAAGAAGATCATGATCACGCCGTGGGCAGTGAAGATCTGATCGTAGTGATGCGGCGGCAGATACCCCATGTTGTCGCCGAACGACACCGACTGCTGCAAGCGCATCATCGCCGCGTCGGCGAAGCCGCGTAGCAGCATGATGATGCCGAGAATCACGTACATGATGCCGATCTTCTTGTGATCGATGCTCGTGAACCACTCGCGCCAGAGATAGCCCCAGAGTTTGAAGTACGTGATCGCCCCCAGCACCACGATGCCGCCGAAGGCCACCCCCGCAAACGTCGCGAGGAGAATCGGCTCGTGGTAGGGGATGGCCTCCAGCGTAAGGCGGCCGAAGATCAGCTTGACGATGTCCAGGTGCTCGAGCATAGGATCATTCGCGCGCGGGGCGCGTCATTGTCGAGGGTTGGGCGCGCGGCGCCTCACTGTGTGAGCCCTTCGCCGGGCGCACGCCGCAGCGTGGCGTCGGCGAGCGGACCGCCGCTCAGACGAGTTGCAAACTGTGAAGTGTTGTCGGCGGTACACAACGCGTCGGCCAGCAGCGCATCGGTTTTCCGGGCACGCATTGCCCACGACTTCGAGACGGTTTTCCCGTCGCTCGTTTCGCTGGCTGCATGCTTGTGATTGGGCTGATCCATCATGTCCTTCAGGCAGGGCTGCCCGGGCTGGACGCAACGGTTCAGAATCGCTTGATAGAGATCGGGAGCCACATCGCCGTAATACTGCACGGGCACCCATTCGCTCGGCTGCGTGAGGGCTTCGTACTTATCGCGCGACAGATTTTGGCCCTTCGCCTTGACCTGCTGCACCCAGGCGTCGAATTCCTCGGGGCTCATGCCGTGGAACTTGAAGCGCATGCCCGAGAAGCCCGCACCGCTGTAATTGGCCGAGAACCCGTCGTAGACGCCGGGCTTGTTGATCACGGCGTGCAGCTTCGTTTCCATGCCCGGCATGGCGTAGACCTGACCGGCCAGGGCGGGCACGAAGAACGAATTCATCATCGTGGTCGACGTGATTTCGAACCGGATCGGCCGATCGACCGGCGCAGCCAGTTCATTGACCGTGGCAATGCCCTGATCGGGATAGAAGAAGAGCCACTTCCAGTCCATTGCCACCACTTGCACCGTTAATGGGCGCGTGTCGGGTGGGATGTCGCGTTTGGCATCGATCCGCTCCAGTGGTCGGTACGGATCGAGCTTGTGCGTACTTACCCACGTGAGGGCACCCAGCGCAATGATGATGAGCAGAGGCGCAGCCCAGATGAGCAGTTCGAGCAGCGTGGAGTGATCCCATTCGGGCGTGTAGACGGCGTCTTTGTTCGACGCGCGGTACCGCCAGGCGAAGATCAGTGTGAGCGCTATCACCGGAACGATGATCAGCAGCATCAGAATGGTGGAAACGATAATGATGTCCCGCTGCCGCACCGCGAGATCGCCCGCAGGCGACATCAAAACGGTATTGCAGCCGGACAGCAAAGCGGCGGCGGGGAGCAAAAGTACCCCGCGGAGGAACTTGGGGGAAGTCATGCTGCGATCGATGAACCGTAGCCGTGGACCGGACCCATCATGGACTTCACACCCCGATGCAAGATACTAGGGTAAACCCGATAGCGTCGAACCAAGTAACCTGCGATGCTTTTCGGGCACGAGTGTCATCGTCATCCCGATCCGCAAGGGGGTCCGATAATGTCAAGCAGTGCTCATCAATCGCCGACCCCACCCGGTTCGCCGAGTGCATCGACTGCGCACGATCACGGCAGTAAGTCGCGCATTGCGCCGGAGGAAATCGCGGTCGGCGTGGTGGTCGGGCGCGCCTCCGAGTACTTCGACTTCTTCGTGTTCGGCATCTCTGCCGTCCTCGTCTTTCCGCACGTTTTCTTCCCGTTTGCCGACGGCCTGCACGGCCTGCTGTACTCGTTCACGATCTTCTCCTTCGCATTTATTTCGCGTCCGTTCGGCACTGCGCTCTTCATGACCGTGCAGCGCCGCTGGGGGCGCAGCGTCAAGCTCACTGCGGCGCTCTTCGTGCTGGGCACGGCGACGGCGGGGATGGCGTTCCTGCCGGGTTATGCGGTGCTGGGCGACCGCGCGATTTGGCTGCTGGCGTTCTTCCGGCTGGTGCAGGGCATTGGCTTCGGCGGCTCATGGGATGGTCTGCCGTCGCTGCTCGCGATGAACGCGCCGCCGCACCGTCGTGGCTGGTATTCGATGATGGGGCAGTTGGGCGCGCCAATCGGTTTCCTCATCGCAGGGGGCTTGTTCCTGTTCCTGCACTGGAGTCTCGAGAGCGACGACTTCCTCACGTGGGGCTGGCGGTATCCGTTCTACGTGGCCTTCGCCGTGAACGTGGTGGCGCTGTTTGCACGCTTGCGCTTGGTGGTGACGAACGAATACACCGAGATGCTCGAAGAAGGGCAACTGGAGCCGATCAGCACGCGTGAGATGGTGCGCTCGCAGGGCTACAACATCTTCCTCGGCGCGTTCGCCGCACTCGCAAGCTATGCGCTGTTCCACTTGGTGACCGTGTTTCCGCTGTCGTGGATTTCTCTGCAAAACACGCAAGATCTCGACAGTGTGTTGATCGTGCAACTGTGCGGCGCCGTGATTGCCATTATTTGCACGGTGATTTCGGGGCGCATTGCCGACCGTCTTGGGCGGCGTACAACGCTCGGCCTCTTCGCGATTTTCATCGGTATCTTCGCGCTCTTCGCACCGTTCCTGATGGGCGGCGGCTCGACCCGGCAGGACATCTTCATTCTGGTGGGCTTCGGGTTGCTCGGCCTGTCGTACGGGCAGGCGGCAGGGACGGTGACGTCGAACTTCGAACAGCGCTTCCGCTACACGGGGGCGGCGCTCACCACCGACTTCGCATGGCTGTTCGGCGCGGCATTCGCCCCGCTCGTGGCGCTGGGGTTGTCGGCGGAATTCGGTCTCGTTGCCGTGAGTATCTATCTGCTCTCCGGCACGGTATGCACGTTGCTGGCGCTGCGCATTAACAAAGCGTTGGAAACACGCGACTGATAGTTTCTGTGTCGCTCACCACGGCGCGGCTTTGACCGCGCCGTTTCATTTCTAGACATCAAACGTCATGCAGCATGCCGACAATCGCCGCCGTGATATCGCGAGTGCGCGAGTCGTGTTCGCGGTGAATCATGCCGACCGTGCGCAGCAACGGCGGCGCGGCAATGGACACGATGCTCAGCAGCGGGTCGGCCTGCCAGTCGCCGCGATGGAGCAACGGCAAGACCGATACGCCGACGTTCTTGCGCACGAGCGCGACGATCGTCTCGATGGAGTTCAGCTCCAGATATTCGGTGACGGACAGTTTCGCTGCGCGCAACGCCTGCTCCACCACCATGCCCGTGCGCACACGCCGGTCGAAGCGCAGAAACGCGTGTTCATCGAGGACGCTTTGCGGATCGGCCTGCGGCGTCGTATCCCAGACCTCGCGATTGACGACCATCACCATTGGCTCGGTGTAGAGCGGCGTCCACACCAGACCGTCTGCTCGGGCATCGTCCGCACGGGCGACGACCGCCGCAATATCGACTTCGCCCTGTTCGACGAGATCGGTCAACTCGTCCGAGCGTGCCGACGTGAGCCGCACGTCGAGCCCGGGATGCGCCGTCTTCAACTCGGCCACGACGAGCGAGAGCGCGCCGATCACCGACACCACGGCGCCGATGGTCACCGGCCCTTGCATGGCATCGATGGGCGAGGCGGTCAGGTCGGCGGTGAGCGCCAGAATTTGCTCGACGCGGGGAAACAGTTCGCGTCCCTGCCGGGTGAGGGTGATCTGCCGTCCGCGCCGGTCGAACAGGCGCTGACCCACGGCATCTTCGAGCCCGCGCATTTGCAGACTCACGGCCGCCTGCGTGAGGGCGGCGCGTTCGGCAGCGGCGGCAAACGAGCCGGTTTGTGCCACCAGCCGGAACGTTTTCATCATGCGCAGTGTGAGCATTTGGGATGTAAAAATAATTTACGTATCGAAAAGAAATATTAATATTTTCTGTTGATCCGTGGGGGACATAATCGTGTCATGCAAACCGCTCATGACCGGCCCGGCAGGAAGGCCGAGCATGGCGGCCATAGACTGACCTCGCCCCTGAAACGCGCCCATGACCCTGCCCGCAGACCCCGCGCCGGTGCTCGACGTGACCGGCTTGTCGCTGAAGTTCTCCCGCGCGCCCGACGCGCCGAATCTGATCGACGGCGTGTCGTTCGCGGTCCATTCCGGCAAGACGCTGTGCATCGTTGGCGAATCGGGCTGCGGCAAGAGCGTGACCTCGCTCGCGCTCATGGGGCTGTTGCCGAGTCCTCCGGCCAATATCGTTGCCGGACAGGCGAAGTTCGAGGGGCGCGACCTGCTCGCGTTGGAAGAGCGTGAATTCGCCGACATGCGTGGCAATCGGCTGGCGATGATCTTCCAAGAGCCGATGACGTCGCTCAATCCGGCGTTCACCGTCGGCCATCAAATTGAAGAGGGCATTCGCCGCCATCGGGGTCTTGACCGTAAGGCGGCCCGCGCAGAAGCCCTAGCCATGCTGAAATTGGTGCGCATTCCCGCACCGGAGACTCGCCTCGACAACTATCCGCACGAACTCTCCGGCGGCATGCGCCAGCGCGTGATGATCGCGATGGCGCTCGCCAACCGCCCCGCGCTGCTCATCGCCGACGAGCCGACCACGGCGCTCGACGTCACGATTCAGGCGCAGGTGCTCACGCTGATTCAGACGCTGCAACGCGAGACCGGCACCGCCGTCGTGTTGATTACGCACGACCTCGGCGTTGTCGCCGAAGTGGCCGATCACGTCGCCGTCATGTACGCGGGACGCATCGTGGAATACGGCAGCGTTGACGAGATTTTCGACGATCCGCAGCATCCCTACACGATTGGCCTGATGGGCGCGATCCCGTCCATCGGCAAACGCGAAGGTACGCTCGCGACCATTCGCGGGTCGGTGCCGTCGCCCGAGCGTATGCCCGCAGGGTGTCGTTTCGCGCCGCGCTGCCCGTTCGCTGAGGCGCGTTGTACACAACAGGCGCCCGTCGAGCGCACGCTGTACGGCACGCATCGCGTGGCGTGCTGGCTGGCACCGGTCGATGCGCTGACGCCCCCGGCGACTCCCATGGAAGAGGTGGCCGCATGACGGCGTTGCTCGAAGCTCGCGATCTGACCAAACACTTCGGCGGACACCGCGTCGGGTTCTCACGCGCGCCCACGGTGTACGCGGTGAATGGCGTCTCGTTCTCGGTGCAAGCCGGTGAGACGTTCGCCATCGTTGGGGAATCCGGCTGCGGAAAATCCACACTTGGCCGTCTGCTGCTGCGCTTGCTCGACGCCACGCGCGGGGAAGTGCGCTATCAGGGCGAAGACATCATGAAGCTCGGTGCAGGCGCAATGCGACGCCTGCGACGTGAATTGCAAATCATCTTTCAAGATCCGTTCGCCTCGCTCAACCCGAGCATGACGGTGGGCAGCCTGATTGCGGAGCCGATTGCCTTGCACGGTCTCGCGCATGGCCGGGCCCGCGACGAGCGCGTCGCTGATCTGTTGCGTACCGTCGGTTTGCAGCCGGACTACGCGCAGCGTTTCCCGCATGAATTCTCCGGCGGCCAACGCCAGCGCATCGGCATTGCACGGGCGCTGGCGGGTGAGCCGCGCGTCATCATCGGCGACGAACCGGTCTCTGCGCTCGACGTCTCGGTGCAGGCGCAGGTCATCAATTTGCTCGAACGGCTGAAGCACGATCTGGGGCTCACGCTCATCATGGTGGCGCACGACTTGGCGGTGATTCGCCACATGAGCGACCGCGTCGCGGTGATGTATCTGGGAGAGATCGTGGAACTTGCCAGCGCCGACGCGCTGTTCGACAACCCGCTGCACCCTTACACGCAGGCGCTGCTGCAAGCGATCCCGGCAAGCAGCCCACACGTGCGCCGCAGCCGCGCGCCGTTGGGTGGCGAGTTGCCCAGCCCGACCGCACCGCCGCCCGGCTGCCGTTTTCACCCGCGCTGCCCGCATGCCCGCGAGGTGTGCCGCGAGCAACGCCCGATCGACGAAGTGCTGCCCGATGGGCGGCAAGTCGCATGCCATTTCTGGCGGGAAATCCAGAATGCGGGCGCCAGCCCAGCGCAGGTCACACCGCCGAGCGATAAGCTCACCGCGCGTTTGGCGCTGTACCGTGCACGGCAGGCGCAAGCCGATGCCGCCGTTGTCCGCTAACGCCATCACCATCTAATAAACACACACGAGGGACCTCACGCATGCGCAACGTTCTGCTCGATCTCGCTCTGGCTGCGGCACTGGCCGCCGGCACTGCGTCGGCGATGGCCCAGTCGGCCATTCGCATCGGTTTGCAAGAAGACATCGGCTCGCTCGATCCGGCACGCAGCTCGCAGGTTGTCGACCGCATGGTGTTGCGCTCGCTGTGCAGCTCGCTGGTCGATATCTCGCCGGATCTGAAGTTCGTGCCGATGCTCGCGACCTCGTGGAGCGTGAGTGCCGACGGCAAGACGTGGACGTTCAAGCTGCGTCAGGGTGCCAAGTTCCACGACGACGAGCCGTTCAATGCGAAGGCCGTGAAGGCGAACCTCGACCGTGCGCGCAGCATGCCCGCGAGCAATCGCAAGAGCGAGTTGTCGTCCATCGATCACGTCGATGCCGTGGACGATTCGACCGTGAACATCGTGCTCAAGGCCCCGGACTCGGCGCTGCTTGCGACGTTGTCGGATCGCGCAGGCATGATGCTCGCGCCGAAGACACTGGCAGATGACGCTGCCGTGCAAGCGCGTCCGGTGTGCTCGGGCCCGTACAAGTTTGTGCAGCGCGTGCAGAACGATCGTGTCGTGCTCGAGAAATTTGCGGGCTTCTGGGACGCGGACAAGTACCCGATCCAGAAGGTCACGTTCCTGCCGATTCCCGACACCACGGTGCGGCTCGCCAATGTGCGCTCCGGCTCGCTCGATATGCTTGAGCGGCTGTCGCCGTCCGACGTGAAGTCGGTCAAGCGCGATGCGAATCTGAACTTCATCACCATCGACGGTTTGGGCTACTACGGCCTGACGTTCAACGTGGCTGCCAATGCACCGAAGGCCCTGCGCGACAAACGCGTGCGTGAGGCATTCGATCTGGCGATCGACCGCGATGCGATCAATCAGGTGATCGGTGGCGGCATTTTTACCCCGGCGAATCAGGCACTGCCCAAGAGCGGCCAGTACTACGACACGGCGATCAAATCGACCAAGCGCGACGTGGCCAAAGCGAAGGCTCTGCTTAAATCGGCAGGTTTCGAGAAGGTCGACGTGACGCTGAGCTTCGGCAACAACACCGTCTCGAACCAGATGGCGCAGATGTTGCAGGCGATGCTCGCCGAAGCCGGTATTACGCTCAAGCTGCGTCCGATGGACTACGCCGCAGCGTTGGATGCCGCACACCGTGGCGACTTCGATGTGCTCTACAACGGCTGGTCGGGTCGCGTAGACCCGGACGGCAATCTGCATCAGTTCGTGACCTGCAAGGGGAATCTGAACTACGGCCAGTATTGCAATGCCGACGTCGACAAGCTCCTCAACGACGCCCGAGTGAAATCGAGCGTTGCCGAGCGTAAGCCGCTATACGACGCCGCGAACAAGATCCTCGCCGACGACAACCCGATTCTGTATCTGTACGTGCAGCCGTGGCCGTATGTGCTGACGAAGAAGGTGCAAGGCTTCGTTGCCTACCCGGACGGTCTCATCCGCTTGCGCGGCGTGAGCGTGAAGGGCTGAGGAAGCGAGGGAGTCCATGCTGCGTCTCGTCCTCCATCGCGCGCTCGTCGCCATACCGACACTGTTCATCGTGTCGATACTGATCTTCGGGTTGCAAAAGATGCTGCCCGGCGATCCCGTGCTCGCGATGGCTGGCGAGGACCAGAACCCGCAGGTCATCGCCGCGCTGCGCGAGAAGTATCACCTCGACAAGCCGCTGCCGACGCAATACGCCTTGTGGATGGGCGACGTGCTGCATGGCAACCTCGGCAACTCGCTGCGCACTGGTGAGCCGGTGACGACGCTCATTGCGCAAAAGCTGCCGGTCACGCTGCAACTCGCGTCGCTCGGTCTCATCATCGCGATCGGTATCGGCATTCCGCTCGGCATCTTGTCGGCGGCCAATCGCGGCAAAGCGGTGGATTACGGTGCGAACGTGCTGGCGCTATCGGGGATGTCGATCCCCAACTTCTGGCTCGGCATTCTGCTGATCTTTCTCGTGTCTGTGCGCTGGCAGTTGTTGCCGTCGTCGGGCTATGTGCCGCCGGGCGAAGACTTGTGGATGAGCTTCAAGACGATGATCATGCCCGCCTTCGTGCTGGGGGCGGCGCTGGGCGCGCAACTGATGCGCCATACGCGCAGCGCCATGTTGAGCGTGCTGCGCACCGACTATATCCGTACCGCCCGCGCTAAAGGGTTGTTGCGTGGCACCGTGGTGCTCAAGCATGCGTTTCGCAATGCGTTGATCCCGATTGTGACGGTGCTTGCGTTGCTCTTTGGCGAGTTGCTCGCGGGCGCAGTGCTGACCGAACAAGTCTTCACGATTCCGGGCTTCGGCAAGCTGGTGGTCGACGCCGTGTTCAATCGTGACTACGCGGTGGTGCAGGGCGTTGTGCTGGTGACGGCTGTGAGTTTCATTGCACTGAATTTGCTGGCCGATGTGCTGTATGTGTTGCTCAACCCGCGCTTGCGCCGGGCTTAATCCCCCTGACTGAACATGGCCGCCTTGCCCACGACTCCTACCAACGCGTCCCCCGCCGCTGCCAGCACAACGCCGGTCGCGGCCAGTGCCGAGCGTCCGCCGCGCCGCCGCTATCGCGGGCTGCGCAAGTTCGCGCGCAACCGTGCAGCCGTTGCCGGTGCGATCATCGTCGCTTTCGCCGTACTCGTTGCGTTGCTGGCACCGTTGATTTCGCCGTACGACCCTATCGCGACCAGCTTCATGACCGTGCGTCAGGCACCGAGCGCGCTGCACTGGTTCGGTACCGACGAACTTGGCCGCGACATTCTCGCGCGCATGATCTACGGCGCACGGGCGTCGCTTGCCGCAGGCGTCGTGTCGGTGGGCATTGCGGTCATCATCGGTGTGCCGCTGGGCTTGCTGGCAGGCTATTTCGGCCGCTGGGTCGACGCCATCGTGTCGCGTCTGGCCGATGCGTTGCTCTCCATCCCGTTCCTGATTCTCGCCATCGCCATGGCCGCGTTTCTCGGCGCCAGCCTGACCAACGCGATGATCGCTATCGGCGTGTCGGCCATGCCCCGTTTCGTGCGACTCGCACGCGGGCAAGCGCTGACGGTGAAGGCGGAAGAATATGTCGAAGGTGCGCGCGCCATTGGCTTATCGGATACGCGCATCATCGTGCGCTACATCCTGCCCAACGTGCTGCCGCCGATCATCGTGCAGGCGAGCCTGACGGTGGCGACCGCCATCATCGCCGAAGCGAGTCTGTCGTTTCTGGGGCTTGGCCAATTGCCGCCGCTGCCGTCGTGGGGCTCGATGCTCAATACGGCCAAGGACTTCGTCGAACAAGCCCCTTGGATGTCGATTTTCCCCGGTATCGCCATTTTCCTGACGGTACTCGGTTTTAACCTGCTGGGAGACGGTTTGCGCGATGCGCTGGATCCGCGCGAACAGTAACGAGGGTGTCCCCTGCGCATAACGCGTTGTCGCGCGTAGTGTGCAGGCCTCACTCGGCAGCCAACTCCACCCATTCGAGACAAAGGTAAGTGAAAGCGTCATGACGCAATTCAACTGGCAGAACCCTTATCCGACACCGCGCCTGCCGGTGTTCGCCCGCAACATCGTGTCGACGTCGCATCCGCTCGCGGCACAAGCCGGCCTGCGCATCCTGTGGCAGGGCGGCAATGCCGTCGACGCTGCGATTGCCGCTGCCGCCTGCATGACCATCGTCGAGCCGGTCTCGAACGGATTGGGCGGCGACTGCTTCGCGCTCATCTGGGACGGCAAGGAACTGCATGGTCTGAACGCCTCGGGCGTGTCGCCGCAGTCGTGGAACGTCGATTACTTCCGCAAGAAATACGGTGAAGAGCACGGCATCGCGAAGCAACCGACGCGCGGCCCGGACACCGTGACCGTGCCCGGCGTAATCGCCGGCTGGGAAGCGCTGCACGCAAAGTTCGGCAAGCTGCCGTTCGGCGACTTGATGGCCCCGGCCATCGAAATTGCCGAGCGTGGCCACGCTGTCGCAAACATCGTCTCGCGCAAGTGGGCCGCTGCGGTGCCCGAACTGAAGAATCAGCCGGGCTATGCACAGGCGTTCATGCCGAACGGCCGCGCACCGACCACGAGCGAAATGATGCGCATGCCGGGCCACGCGCGCACGTTGCGCATGCTGGCCGAGCAAGGCCCGCGTGCTTACTACGAAGGCGAGATCGCCGAGCGCATCGTGGCGTGGTCGAGCGAGCACGGCGGCGCGATGACGACCGACGATCTGCGCAACTACCGCGCCGACTGGGTCAAACCCATCGAGAAGGATTATCGCGGCTACACCGTGCACGAGATTCCGCCGAACGGGCAGGGCATTGCCGCGCTCATGGCGCTGGGCATTCTCGAGAAGTTCGACGTGTCGGGGCTGGCCGTCGACCGCGTGCATTCGCAGCATTTGCAAATCGAAGCGATGAAGCTCGCGTTTGCCGATCTGTACAAATACGTGGCCGACCCGCGTTCGATGGAAGTGACACCGGAACAGATGCTCGACGACGCCTATCTCACGTCGCGTGCGAAGCTCATCGATCCAGACCGCGCCACGCAGTTCGACTTCGGCATGCCCAAGGCGGGCGGCACGATCTACATGTCGACCGCAGACGAGAGCGGCATGATGGTCAGCTTCATCCAGTCGAACTACATGGGCTTCGGTTCCGGCGTGGTGGTGCCCGATTGGGGCATCGCGCTGCAAAACCGTGGCTGCGGTTTCTCGATGGACCCGAAGTCGGCCAACGTGGTCGAGGGCGGCAAGCGTCCGTTCCACACGATCATTCCAGCGTTCCTCACGCAAAAGGTCGACGGCAAGCACGAGGCGGTGATGAGCTTCGGCGTGATGGGCGGCGACATGCAGCCGCAAGGCCACTTGCAGTCGATCGTGCGCATGCTCGACTACGGTCAGCAGCCGCAAGCCGCTTGCGACGCCCCGCGCTGGAAGGTGAACCGCGATTTCACGATCGACGTGGAATCCACGCTCGACCGTGAAACGGTGGCTGGCCTGTTGGCACTGGGCCACAAACTGAAGTCCATCGACGATCCCTATATGGACTTCGGTTCGGGTCAGTACATCTGGCGTCTGGATCGCAACGATCCGGATCGT
The DNA here is from genome assembly GCF_049918595.1 of Pandoraea pneumonica. GTDB lineage: Bacteria > Pseudomonadota > Gammaproteobacteria > Burkholderiales > Burkholderiaceae > Pandoraea > Pandoraea pneumonica_A. Next base: position 234,566 of record NZ_JBNCRZ010000006.1, on the reverse strand, counting down.
GGTTATGTGGCCGCGAGCGACAGCCGTCGCGACGGCCTGGCCGCTGGCTTCTGATTAGGTTGTCTGTGTAAGGCTTTCGGGTTGGCGAGTTGCCTCGCCGCCCGAGCGCCGCAGTCCCATGCTGATGGCCAGTGCGGCAAGACTGGCAATCAGCGCGGGCAATGCCGCCATCATGAACAGATGCTGCGGGTTCCACTGCATCGCCAGCAGGACACCACCGACCATCGGCCCAACGATGGAACCGATGCGCCCAACCCCCAACGCCCAGCCCACACCAGTGCCGCGCACCGTCGTCGGATAAGTGCGAGCGGCCAGTGCATTCGCGCCGATTTGTCCGCCAACCACGCAGAACCCCGCCCCGAAGATCGTCGCAGCGAGTATCGCCACCGACGTGCCTGCCAGCCCCACCAACACGATGCACACCGCCGCACATAGATACACCGCGCTAAGCGCCTTGAACGGCGGCACGCGGTCAAAGACACGCCCCAGCGTGAGCGTGCCCAGCGTTCCGCCAATTTGCAGCATCGACGTGATGAGCGCGGCGGTGTCGAGCGGAATACCTGCATCGTGAATCACCGTGGGCAACCAACTCGACAGGAAATACAAATCCATCAGGCTCATGAAGAAGATCACCCAGAGCAGCAGGGTGATACGAAGCCGCTTGTCGGCGAAAAGTGCGCGTACGCCCACTTGTGACGAGGCGTGAACGTCGGCACCGCTGTCGATCTGCGCGTCGGCGGAAATATCGGGCGCGAGCTTGCGCAGCACGGCCCGTAATCGGGCGGGGTCTTTCGCGCGAGCGATGAGAAAGCGCGGCGATTCGGGCAGACAGCGCCACGCGAGCAGCGCGGCGGCGAGTGGCAACAGACCGCCGACGACAAACACCGATTGCCAGCCGAAATCACGAATCAAACCTGCGGCGGCCAGTCCGCCGAGTGCTGCGCCCAACGAGAAGCCGCAGAACATCACCATGATGGCCGTCGAGCGCACGCGCTCCGGTGCGAATTCGCCCGTTAGCGCAATCGCGTTTGGCATCACGCAACCGAGGCCGATACCCGTCACGAGTCGCAGCAGAAGCAACCCCGTGACCGATGAGGCGAACGCCGTGGCAAGCGACATGACGCCGAAGATCAGCATGCCTGCGATCAGCACGGGCCGTCGTCCCAGCCGGTCCGACAACGGGCCGCCGACCAAGGCGCCGAGCGTCAAGCCGACGAGACTGGCCGAGAACACTGGGCTTAATGCGGCGCGCTCGATACCCAGTGCATGCACGATGGCGGGTGCCACGTAGCCGATGGCCTGCGTGTCGAAGCCATCGAGAAAGACAATCAACGCACAAAGCGCCGTGACGAAGATTTGGTAACGGCCAAACGGGCGCTCGTCGATGAGCGCTCGCAGGTCGATGCGAGGTGCAGGCATGTGTCTCTCTCCACGAACGGTCCCGTTAGCGGGACTCTGTCGAATTCAGCGTTTCGCGGTTCAGGCCCGCGACATTCTTGTAGCGATTCGAAATCGCCGCGAGATCCGCGGTGCTGATGATGTCGTCGATCTTGGTGAACGGCTTGTCGCCGCTCAGATCGTGCACCGTTTGCAGAATCGCATCCGGCGGGGCGATGCGGTTCATCAGCACGACGTCGGCGGTGGCTTTGCCGCGAATGCGCTCGTAGGCATCGAGGGCAGCCGTTGTCAGGCCGTGTTCGTGAATCTGCGCGGCGAGGCACGGTGCATCGAGAATCGCCTGTCCTGCGCCGTTAGAGCCACGCGGCACCATCGGGTGCGCGGCGTCGCCCAGGAGCGTGACGCGCCCAAAGGTCCAGCGCGGCAGCGGGTCTTGATCGACCATCGGGTATTCGAGAATCGTGTCGGTCGCTTCGATCATCCCGGCCACGTCCAGCCAGTCGAAATGCCAGTCGGCGAACGCGGGGAAGAAATCCTCCAGCCGCCCCACGCCGTTCCAGTCACGGCGCGCAGGCTGCGGCGATTCAATTTCAGCCACCCAGTTCACCAGTTGATTCCCCTGACCGTCGACGTTATTGCGAATCGGGTAGATCACCATCTTGCCGACCGACAGCCAACCTGCGCGCACCATCGTCGCCCCCGACAGGAACGGCGGCAGCACGACGCTACCGCGCCACATGTTCACACCGGAGTAGCGGGGCGCCCCTTCGGTCGGATAGAACTGCTTGCGCACGACAGAATGAATACCGTCGGCAGCCACGAGCAGACGCGCGTTGACCGGCGCCAGTGCCTCACCTTCGGGCGACTCGAACCGAACCGTCACGCTCTCGTCGGTTTGTTCGAAACCGGTGCAGCGATGCCCCTCGACGACGGCGTCGGCACCCAGGCGTTCGCGCACGGCGGCGAGCAAGATGCCTTGCAGGTCACCCCGGTGGATCGAGAACTGCGGCCACGCGTAACCGGCGTATTCGCCCGCCGGTTCGCTATAGACGAACTGGCCGAAGCGATTGAAGAACGCCGATTCGCGTGTGGTGACCGCGACTTCACGCAGGGCGCTGGTCAGCCCCAACCCGTCGAGCACGCGTGCGGCGTGCGGCAGGATGTTCACGCCGACGCCCAGCGGGCGAATTTGCGGGACGGCTTCATAGACGCGGCAGGCGATGCCCGCTTCGTGAAGGGTGAGGGCAAGCGTGAGGCCGCCGATACCGGCGCCGACGATGGCCACATCGACAGATGAGGACATGGGGTGTGTCTCCTGAGCGGCAAAGCGCAGTGATATGGGAATGGACACCATTAAAGCGCGCCGCCAGTCATTAGGGAATTTTGACTATCATATGAATTCATATTCACTGGTTATGAATCACGGATGAACATCTCGCTGCGTCAACTGAAGGCTTTCGTGCTGGTCGCCACGCTGGGCAACTTCACGCGCGCCGCCGAGCGGCTGCACATCACGCAGGCCGGACTGTCGGTGATGATGCGCGAGATCGAAGCGCAACTCGGCAGCCGGTTGTTCGATCGCACCACACGCAGCGTTACGCTCACGCAAGCCGGTCATGCGTTGTTGCCCGTGGCGAGCGCAGCGGTCGGTCAGTTGGACGAGGTGGCCGGGCAAATCGCCGCATTCGGTCAGGCCGCGCGCAAGACGCTGCGCATCGCGGCCACGCCACTCGTGTCGGCACACCTGATGCCGGAATGGTTTGGCACCTTCGCCCGTGAGCATCCCGACGTGGACCTGCGATTGGTGGAGGCCGAACTCGAACAAGTGCATGCGTTAGTCGAGCAAGGCGATGCCGATCTGGGGTTTGGTTTTTTCACGAAGGCATCGCATGGCATCGAGCGCACGCTGCTGCAATCGTTTCGTTTGATGCGGGTGACGGCTGGCGGCAAGCGCATGTCGCGCAAGCCCACGCAAGGCGGCATTACCTGGGACGCGTTGCGCGACGAGAAGCTCATCAGCCTGCCCCCGGAGAATCCGATTCAACAACTCGTCGAGACCCATCTCGCGCGCATCGGTCGTGCCGACGAGCCGCGTGTGGTGTTTCGCCGCTTCGAGACGCTGATCGGGATGGCGGAAGCAGGGTTAGGTTCGGCGATCGTGCCGACCTTCGCCTTACCGGCTTGCCGCGCGCGTGCGGTGCGTTGGGATGTGCTCACTCACCCGGAGGTCACGCTCGGCTTTCATCGCATCGTCAAGCGCGGCCGAGCTAAGCCGGAACTGTGGCGTCAATTCACCGAGTTGGCGGCATCGTCGATGCGGCGCATCGATGCGATGGCCGACGAAGGCGCACGTTGAGCGATGTCGGTGCCTGAAAGGGGGACGCCGTGAGGACGATGCGGCTCACTAGCAAGCGCTCACCCACTGAAAAGTTAGTGCTCACCCATCTCGGATTCCTACATACCGTTGCCGGTCAAGAGAAACGTGAAGCTTCCGTTGATTCATCGAATCGTCACACTTCCCCCGCAATAATCACGGCGCACGAGGAATTTACAAACTAATTCGGCGGCCGATCTACTGCGTCAACCTACGCGTGGCTCCGGGCGCCGGTGCGACCCGGGGAAATGACGCAATGACCATCCGTCATCGAATAACGCTATTGGTGATCCTGACGTTTGTCGCGCTCTCGATCATTGGTGGCTACGCCGTCTACCAGACGCGCGCCAGCGCTCAAAAAGTGCGGCAGGTAACCGAAGGCGTAGTACCTAGCGCACTCGCCTCAGCCGACCTAGTCTCGCAAGTCAAGGCGGTGCAGATCGCCACGATGACGCTGGTCTATGCGCCCGAAGAGACCGTTGTCGAACAGTCGCTCGAAACGCTCAAGAAGCTGCGCGCCGATCTCGATCAATCGCTCGCCCGTCAAGCCGACGGTGCCGCCAGCGACGCCCAGAAGGGGCTGGTGACGCAGGCCCGCGAAAGCGTCGACAACTACTTCAACGCGATCAGCGACACCGCCAAGCTCAAGCAGGCCGGTAAAGCCGAGATGGCGCAGGCGTTCCTGTTCGCGAACGTGGCGCAATATCGCGACGAACTCGAAGGCGTGGTCAACACGTTGCGTGTCGAGAAGAACCGCGAGAAAGATTCGGCGATCGCCACCCTGAACAACACGCTCTCGACCACGACGACGGCCATCGCCATCGTGACCGGGCTCGCGATCCTGCTGCTCACCGCCATCGGCGCGCTGCTCTATCGTCAGATCACGCGTCCGCTCTCGCGCATGCAGGGCATGATGAGCGAGATCGCCAGCAGCCAGGACTTCACGCGTCGTGTGCCGGTAGGCCGGATGGACGAAATCGGTCAGGCGACCGTGGCGTTCAACGGCATGATCGAGAAGATTCAGGAACGCTCGGCGCAACTCAAGCAGAAGACGGCCGATATTCAGGCGATGTTGCAGAACATGCAGCAGGGCATTCTGACAGTCGTCGACGGCTCGAAGGTGCACGGCGAATACTCGGCCTATCTCGAAGCGATCTTCGAGACACAGGACATCGCAGGCCGTGGCGTGATGGATCTGGTGTTCGGCGACAGCGATCTCGGCTCGGACGCGCTCTCGCAAGTCGAAGCCGCCGTCGACGCCTGTATCGGTCAGGACGCGATCAACTTCGCTTTCAACGAACACTTGCTCGTGGGCGAGATCGGCAAGCGCATGCCGGACGGTCGTGTGAAGCAACTCGACCTCACGTGGTCGGCCATTACCGACGAGAGCGACACTATCCTGCGCCTGATGCTGTGCGTGCGAGACGTGACGGAGCTGCGCGAACTGGCCGCCGAAGCCACCGAACAGAAGCAGCGCCTCGAGATGATCGGCGAGATTCTGGCGGTGAGTCAGGAGAAGTTCCACCACTTTATCGAGAGCTCGACCGGCTTCATTCGCGAGAACGAACGCATCATTCGCAAGCACTCGCAGGCCGACAGCGCAGCCATTGCGGAACTGTTCCGCAACATGCACACGATCAAGGGCAATGCGCGCACGTACAACTTGCAATACCTGACCAACGTGGTGCACGAGACCGAGCAGCAGTACCACGAGCTGCGTCAGCCGGAAGCGGGCCTGCCGTGGAATCAGGACCACCTGATGCGCGAACTCGAGCGTGTGCGCAATGCAGTCGATACCTACGCGCATATCAACGAGATGAGCTTGGGGCGCAAGGGCCCGGGCCGCAGCGCCGACGAGCAATCGATGGTCGTCGATCGCGGTCACATCCGTGCCAGCCTGCGCATGCTCGAAGCGGCCGATCCGAACGATCTGCATCAACTGGTCGCCATGCGCGACGCCGTGCACCAGACGCTGCGTCTGCTGGGCACCGAAGGCGTGGGCGAGGCGTTGGGCGGTGTGCTCGACTCGCTGCCGTCGCTCGCGGGCGAACTCGGCAAGCCGGCGCCGGCGGTGCGTATCGACGACAACGGCTATCGCCTGCGCTCGCCGGCCGTGCGAATTCTGCGCGACGTGTTCATGCACTTGCTGCGCAACTCGATGGACCACGGGCTGGAGAGCGCGGACGAGCGTCGCGCCAAGGGCAAGCCGGCGGCGGGCACCATCGACATCGAGGTCGGCCTCGATCACAACATGCTGCAAGTGACGCTGACGGACGACGGTCGCGGTCTGGCCCTGCATCGCATTCGCGGCATTGCGGTGCAACGCGGCTGGATCACGTCCGAGACCTACGTGACGGATGAGCAGATCGCGCAGTTCATCTTCCGCCCGGGCTTCTCGACCGCATCGCAAGTCACCGAGGTGTCGGGCCGTGGTGTGGGCATGGACGCGGTGCAGGACTTCGTGCGCCGCGAACACGGCCGCATCGAACTGCGCTTCACCGACGAGCGTAAGGGTGCGGAATTCCGCCAGTTCCAGACGGTGGTGTGCCTGCCCGACAACCTGGTGGTCGACGGTTTCGATATGAACAGCGTGGCGGCCGACGCGGTGGATCTGCCGAGTGCAGCGGTCGAGTCGATGCCGTCGATGGACGGCTTGTCGCATCAGTCGACGACCGACAAGGTCTGACCCAAGTACGAATGCACGGCGGCGCAGACCTGACCGGTCTGCGGCCGCCGCGCCGCTTTCGGAGGCATCAAGAGCATGACAGCAGTGCAAGGGTTCATGGCGGGGGCATTCGCTAGCGTCCTCATCGTTGGCGTGATTGCGTTCATCGCGCATCGCTGGCGCATGGCGCAGGCCGTCGCGCACTGGCGCGCGCTGGAAAAGACGCACGAGGAAGCGCTGGAACAGGCGCTGGAGCGCGAGCGCGTTTCGCAAACCGACAACGAGGCGCATGCCGTGGCCCACGACGAAGTCGTGGCGGCGCTACAGGCGCAGTTGGTGCAGGCAGAGATCGACCTGCAAGCGGCGCGAAAGTCTGAAGCCGAAGTGCTCGAAGCGAAAACGCAATGGCAGACGGAAGCGCAGCGCATTGCGGGCGAAGCCGCGCGCCTGCGTGGCTTGGCTGCGACCTTCGAGCGCTGGCACGAACAGATGATTTCGCTCATGACCCAGAACCAGGACATGCACGCGAAGAACCACGAACTGGCGTCGATCGTGCGGCACGTGCTGATCGTCTCGCTCAATGCGTCGATCGAAGCGGCACGCGCAGGTACCGCCGGGCGTGGCTTCGGCATCGTCGCGAGCGAAGTGCGCGCGCTGGCGACGCGCTCGGAAGAACTGTCGAAGAGCTACCGCGACAGCCTGCATCGCAACGACGTGACGACGACGGCGACGTTTCAAGACATTCAGGCGGGCGGCAAGATGATTGCGGCGTCGCTCTCGAGCGTCGAGTCGCTGGCGCATCAGTTGCATTCCCGTCTTCACTAAGCAGGTGGCGTTGTGATCAGCAATCACGCACGCGAGAGTTTCGAGCGCATTCTCCACAAGGCAGCCCGCACGCGGCTGGCCCGTTCGGTGGATGCGCCTTGCGAGATCGTGCCGTTGGGTACCCGCCAGACGGAACCGGCGAACGATGCCAGCATCGATCTCGCCAAGCGTCATGCGAACGTGGTGGTGCTCACGATTTCGTCGATCGGCTTTCGCATGCTGCTGATTCTTCATTTCGACGAAGACGATGCGACGGCGGCGTACTTCGTGGGGGACGCGCAGGACAAATCGTTTCGGGAAGCGTTTCTCGAGATCAGCAATCTGTGCTGCGGTGCGATCAATCAGGAACTGCTGAACTACTTTCCCGACCTGGGCATGTCCACGCCTTATGTGCTCAGTGCGCGCTGCGTGCCGCATCTCATGCAACTCAAGCCGAATCACCTCGCGTCGTGGGAAATCACACTCGACGGTTCGGTGCGCCTGGCCGCCACGCTGTGCGTTTGCGCACATGCGCCGCTCGACTTCGTGGCCGAAGTGAGCGAGACGCAAGACAGCGGCGGCGAGCTGGAACTGTTTTGAATTCGCCCTACGTCTTGGCAAGGAACCCAATACGATGAACCGAAGCACCCCCCGCGAGTCGGTGAGCCATTTCCTGATCCTCGACGACAACGTCGAACACGAATATCCCGAAGCGCTTGTGCGCGGGATGATCGACATCACCGATGGCGCTATTCGTGGCCTGTTCGGCGACGTGTCCGTGACGTGCGAGTCGCCCAGCGTCGTGCGCGATCGCATCATCTTCGGCGAAGTCTTCAGCCTGATTCCGCTGGAGAGCGCGTGGTGCCGCGGCTACATGATGATGCAGGCCGAGCAGGTGCCGTTCATGCAACTGCTCGAACACACGGGCCGTTGCGAAGGGCAGGCCGGATTTCGAGAACTTAACGGCATGCTCGGCGAGATGACCAATCTCATCTGGGGCGCGTTCAAGAGTCGCTTCATGGGCGCCCCGGCTGCTGTTGACCACACGCAGGTGCAGGTGCCGCTGCTCATCAATCACAAGCAGAAGTACATCTCGTTCGGCACCGATAACCCGCAGCTGTGCTTTGTCTATCAACTGACCGATCCGGTGAGCGGGCAGATCGTCACGCTGCATCAGCACTTCGTCTTCAGCCTGAACTGGTCGCCCGAAGCGTTCCGCGAAGCGGCGCAAACGGTGGCAGAGCCGGTCGAGACCGGCGCGCTGGAAATGTTCTGAGCCACGGGCTCGCTATCTATCCAACATTCACCCATACACAAGGACAACACCATGTCGAAGATTCTCGTGGTCGACGATTCGAGCACCGTGCGCGACGAAGTCGCCGGTTTTCTGCGCAAAAACGGCCTTGATGTCGACACGGCCGTCGACGGCAAAGACGGTCTCGCGAAGATCAAGGCCAGCCCCGGCGTGAAGCTCGTCATCAGCGACGTGAACATGCCTAACATGGACGGCCTGACGATGGTCGAGAAGATTCGCGGCGAGCTCGCCAACAGCTCGGTCAACGTGGTGATGCTCACCACGGAGAGCAGCCCGGCGATGAAAGAGCGCGGCAAGGCCGCCGGTGTGCGTGGATGGATCGTCAAGCCGTTCAAGGGCGACGCCGTGCTCGAGACGTTCCGCAAGCTCGCCAGCTAAGGCAAAGCGGTTATCGAGCGATGCGATGGCGGTCTGGTGCCGCCTTCGCGCGCTACCGCACGCATTCCCGCACATTTCATACCGCTCATCGATGCGATGATTCGCGCGCCGGACCGTCGCCAGCGCGCAGCGTCGGCGTTACACTGCTGACTTTCCCGCATCACGCGAGACCCTGCGTATTCTCGCTATCTCACCATGAGCGTCGTTTCCCAGAAAAAGAAGCCGGCTCCGGCCGAAGTCGTCGCGCCAGTATCCGGCGACGACGCGGCGCCCGATACCAACACGGCCGATGGTCGTCCGCGCCGCTCGAAACTGCGCCTGACCTACGTCATCGCCAGCCTCGACCGCTTGCTGCGCCGCCACATGTCCGAAGCCCTCGCGCCGCTGGGGCTCACACTGGCGCAGTTCACGGCGTTGTCGGTGCTGGACGCTCGCGGCAAACTCTCCAACGCGCAACTCGCACAGCGCTCGTTCATCACGCCGCAATCGGCCAATGAGGTTGTCGGCGTCATGGCGTCGCGCGGATGGATCACCCGCGAGCCCGATCCCAATCATGGCCGCATCGTGCTGCTGCAACTGACCGACGAAGGCCGCACGGTCCTCGCGCAATGCGAGGCCGTCGCCAAAGAGATCGACGCCCGCATGCGCACGGACGTGAGCCGCGAAGATGCGGCGGCCGTGCAACGCCACCTGGAAATGTTCGTGCGCAATTTGCGCGACTGAACGCCTCGTCACCCGGACGTCTCCGGATGACTTTTCCCTGACTTCCTGTCGTTTTTGACGCAGATCGGAGCGCACCCCGCCCGGGTGCGCTCCGGGTTTGTCCCGAGCCTCTCTTGGCTTGTATTGTCAGGTAGCTTGATATTAAATGGAGGCCGCTGCGGCACTGTCGCGCCTATTGCACTTGCGTCGTTAATATCAGGTTTCCTGATTAAATGAGGGCGAGGCATCGGCACATCCCGCAGGTCATTACATCAGGCGCCGTCTGTCGCACGTCGACGGGCGGTAGCAGGAGTTCATGGAGATCACAGGAGACACTATGGAATCGAATCGGGAGGGAGGCGCGCCGTCGCTAACGCTGGGGAGTGAGCGTGCGGGCAGCACGGCGAACCCGGTGGTGCTGACGCTGGCGTTGTGCTTTGCCGTGGCGCTGCTCGAAGGGCTCGACCTGCAATCGGTCGGTGTTGCCGCACGCGGTATGGCCAAGGAGTTCGGGCTGAGCGTGGCGCAAATGGGCATCGCCTTTTCGGCGGGGACATTCGGACTGTTGCCCGGCGCAATGGTCGGCGGTCGTCTCGGCGACAGCATTGGCCGTAAGCGCGTGCTGATGCTCTCGGCGGCGATGTTCGGCGTGCTCTCGATTGCTACGGCATTCGTGTCCGATTTCTGGATGCTGGTGATCGTGCGTGTACTCACGGGTATCGGCCTTGGCGGTGCGATGCCGAACCTTATCGCGCTGTCGTCTGAAGCGGTCGCGCCGCGCTTGCGTGGCACCGCCGTGAGCATCATGTATTGCGGCATTCCGTTGGGCGGTGGCATTGCCGCGACCATCGGCATGCTCGCGGTGAGCGATGCAGACTGGCGTCATATCTTCTACGTGGGCGGTGTCGGGCCGTTGTTGTTGCTACCGCTGCTTGCTGCCTTCCTGCCGGAATCGAAAGCGTTTGCCGATGCCACGTCGCAAGGCCAACGCACGACGCCTGCGCCGGTCATGTCGGTGTTGTTCTCCGAAGGCCGTGGCATGTCGACCGTGCAACTGTGGCTGAGCTACTTCTGCACGCTCATCGTGCTGTACTTCCTGCTCAACTGGCTACCGTCGCTGATGGGCTCGCGTGGCCTCGCACGCGGCGAGATTGGCTGGGTGCAGATTCTCTTCAACGTAGGTAGTGCTGTCGGCGTGCTGTGCCTTGGCTTGCTGATGGACCGCGTGCGCATGTCACTCGTGATCGGCGGGATGTATCTCGGCATGATCGCCTCGCTGATCGGACTCGCCGCTGCGCAGGGCTTCGCCGTACTCGCAACGGCGGCTTTCTTCGCAGGCATGTTCATCATCGGCGGGCAATCGGTGCTCTATGCGCTGGCGGCGGCCTATTACCCGACGGCCATGCGCGGTACCGGCGTCGGCGCGGCCGTCGCTGTCGGGCGTATCGGCTCCGTCGTCGGGCCGCTCGCGGCAGGCATGTTGCTCGCTGTGGGCAGCAGCGCTGCCGTGGTCATCGGGGCCAGCGTGCCCGTGACCATCGTTGCGGCGCTCGCCGCCCTCACGCTCATCCGTCGTCCCCGCGCAGCCGACTGACCCGGTCGTTCACTGGTTGGCTTCGCTTATCGCGACGGATGGCGTTCGGCACGCCCCCGTCGCGTTTTTTCGTGTGCAGCCGCTGCACGCTGGCTGTGCTTGCCGACGCAGACCAAAACATCAAAACAACACCGATAACATTGGAGACTCGCATGGCCCTTTCTTCTCGCACGCTTCTTTCGCTGTCTGCCGCTGCGGCACTCGCTGCGCCCGGCTTCGCGGCCGCCCAATCGAACGTCACGTTGTACGGCATCGTCGACACCGGTATCGAATACGTCTCGCATGCGAGCGTGAATGGCGCCGTGTGGCGCATGCCGGGGGTGACCGGCGAATTGCCGTCGCGCTGGGGTTTGCGCGGCTCGGAAGATTTGGGCGGCGGTCTCGCCGCGATCTTCCAGTTGGAGAGCGGCTTTAACCTGCGTGGCGGCGATCTGGGGCAGGGCGGCCGGTTGTTCGGCCGACAGGCGTTCGTCGGCGTGAAGAGCCCGTACGGCACGCTCTCGGTCGGACGTCAGTACACGATGACGTACTACGCGCTGCTCGGCTCCGACGTGCTCGGCCCGGATATTTATGGCATGGGCTCGTTCGATGCTTACATTCCGAACGCGCGCACCGATAACTCGATTACTTACCAAGTCGGCTGGCAAGGGCTGACCTTCGGCGTGGGCTACTCGTTCGGGCGCGACAGCGGCGGCACGGGCAATTCGCCGGGGCAAGGCACTTGCGCGGGGCAAGTGCCGGGGCAGTCGATGCAATGCCGCGACTGGTCGGTCATGCTGAAGTACGACGCGAGCAACTTCGGGGTGGCGGCATCGTATGAAGAACAACGCGGTGGTACCAATGCGGCGGCCAATTTCTTCGACGGACTTGCGACGACCGCACTCACCAGCAGCAGCGACATCGATGCGCGCGCGACGGCAGGGGCCTACTACAAATACGGGGCGTTCAAGGTCGGCGGTGGCTGGCTGGGACGTCGTGTGTCGACAGCTTCGGTCAACACGCACTCGAACCTGTTCTATCTCGGCGCGGCGTACAACGTCACGCCTGCATGGCTCGTCGACGGGCAGGTGTATCGCATCATCAACAGCGACCACGACACGCGCGGCACGATGACCACGCTGCGCGCCACGTACTCGCTCTCGGTGCGCACGGCGGTCTACGCGCAAGCGGCGTATCTGTTCAACAGCGCCAAGGCAGCCTATTCGGTCAGCGGCGGCGGTGGCGGCACTACGCCCCCGGCAGGCGTGGGCCAGACCGGCGTCATGATGGGCATGCGCCACACGTTCTGATCACCGCGAGTTTCGAGATCAGGGTTTCCCCTGAAAACAACGGGCTTGCAATGTAAGGTTGCCTGATATTAAATGTGTCCATAGGCAGCACCGCGCGCCACTCCCGGCGCGCGGCGAGAGACCGCCGGACACTTGGGATTTACGCAAAATGAATGCATACGAAGGACGCTGGAAAACGATCGACGTGAAGGTGGAAGGCGGCATTGGCTGGGTCACCTTCAATCGTCCGGAGAAGCGCAACGCGATGAGCCCGACGCTCAACAGCGAAATGATTCAAGTGCTCGATGCGCTCGAACTCGACGCTGATGCTCGCGTAGTGGTGCTGACCGGCGCTGGCGCTGCGTGGACGGCGGGCATGGACTTGAAGGAGTACTTCCGCGAGATCGACGGTGGTCCGGAGATCGTGCAGGAGCGCATTCGCCGCGACGCGTCCGACTGGCAATGGCGCCGTCTGCGCATGTACGCCAAGCCGACCATCGCGATGGTCAATGGCTGGTGCTTCGGCGGTGGCTTCTCGCCGCTCGTGGCCTGCGATCTGGCCATTGCTGCCGACGACGCCGTGTTCGGTCTGTCGGAAATCAACTGGGGCATTCCGCCGGGCAATCTGGTGAGCAAGGCCATGGCCGATACCGTGGGGCATCGCCGCGCGCTGCACTACATCATGACCGGCGACACGTTCAACGGCGCACAAGCCGCCGAGATGGGACTGGTGAACGAAAGCGTGCCGCTGGCTCAACTGCGCGAGGCGACCATTGCGCTCGCAGGCAAGCTGCTCGAGAAGAACCCGGTGGTGCTGCGCGCCGCCAAGCACGGCTTCAAGCGCTCGCGTGAACTGACGTGGGAGCAGTGCGAAGACTACCTGTACGCCAAGCTCGATCAGGCGCAACTGCGCGATCCGGAGCATGGCCGCGAGCAGGGCCTGAAACAGTTCCTCGACGACAAGTCGATCAAGCCGGGTCTGCAAGCTTACAAGCGCTGAGCACCGGGCTGCGGCGAGCAACACAACAAGCAAGACGACGAGTGCAAGCGCGAGAGGAGACAAAGCAATGCATGAAGTACAGATGCTGATCGGCGGCCAGTGGCGCGGCGCGCAGAACGGCGCCACGTTCGAGCGGATCGACCCCGTCACTGGCGAGGTCGCCTCGCGTGCCCCTGCTGCGACATTGGCCGATGCCGACGCCGCCGTCGATGCCGCACAAGCCGCATTCCCCGCGTGGGCAGCACTCTCGCCGGGCGCACGCCGTGCGCGGTTGCTGGCAGCGGCAGAGCGCATGGATGCGCGTGCGGCCGAGTTCATCGCTATCGGCGCCGCAGAGACGGGCGCCATGGCGAACTGGTACGGCTTCAATGTGATGCTCGCAGCGAACATGCTGCGCGAAGCTGCGGCGATGACCACGCAGATCGACGGGAGCGTGATTCCTAGCGACGTGCCCGGAAGTCTTGCGCTGGCAGTCCGCTCTCCGGTTGGCGTGGTGCTTGGCATCGCCCCGTGGAACGCACCGGTGATTCTCGCGACGCGTGCGCTTGCCATGCCGCTCGCTTGCGGCAACACGGTGGTGCTCAAAGCCTCGGAGCAATGCCCGGGCGTCCATGCGCTGATCGGTGCATGTCTGCATGAAGCGGGGCTCGGCGACGGCGTGGTCAACATCGTGACCAATGCGCCTGCGGACGCGGGCGACATCGTTGCGCGGCTGATTGCGCACCCCGCCGTGCGCCGTGTGAACTTCACCGGTTCGACGCACGTGGGCCGCATCATCGCGCGCGTCGCTGCGGAGCATCTCAAGCCTGCATTGTTGGAGTTGGGCGGCAAAGCGCCTGTGCTGGTGCTCGACGATGCCGATCTCGATGCCGCCGTCGACGGTATCGCCTTCGGTGCGTTCTTCAATCAAGGGCAAATCTGCATGTCGACGGAGCGCGTGATTGTCGACGCCCGCATCGCCGACGCCTTTGTCGAGAAACTCACGGCCAAAGCGGCGAAGCTTCACGCCGGTTCGCCGACATCACCCGATAGCGTGCTCGGCGCAATGGTGAGCGCGCAAGCGGCCTCGCGCGTGGCGGCGCTTGTCGAAGACGCGCGCGAGCATGGCGCACGTTTGCCGCTGGGCTGCCGCGTCCAAGGCGCGATCATGCAGGCCGCGATTGTCGATGGCATCACGCCCGCGATGCGTTTGTACCGCGAAGAATCGTTCGGCCCCGTGGTGACGATTCAACGCGTCGATGGTGACGACGAAGCCGTGCGCGTAGCGAACGACAGCGAATTCGGTTTGTCGGCAGCGATCTTCAGCCGCGATGTCTCGCGCGCGTTGCAGTTGGCTAAACGTATCGAGTCAGGCATCTGCCACATCAATGGTCCGACCGTGCATGACGAAGCGCAGATGCCGTTCGGCGGCGTGAAATCGAGCGGTTACGGACGCTTCGGCAGCAAGGCGTCGATTGGTGAATTCACGGAACTGCGCTGGATCACCGTGCAGACGACGCCCCGGCATTACCCCATCTGAAGGCAAACGGTGCCCGTCGCGATAGACGCCTGAGAGCGTCGCGCGGCAGGCCGGACGCAGGAGACAGTGTTTTGAACCAAGGCAACATCCCGGCTGGCGCCGCAGCGCACCGCTATCGTCACGTCGCTATCGGCAACCCCGGTGTGGCGTTTCGACGCGAGGGCGAGTTCTGGTATTTGCGCTCGCGTGAAACCCTCGGCGATTTTCCCGAGCGGCTGACCGATCGTCTCGTGAGCGGTGCAGCACAGCACCCGGAGCGTTGGCTCATTGCCCGCCGCGGTGCCGACGGTGAATGGATCGGTATTAGCTACGCCGAGATGCTGGCGCGCGCACGCTCCATCGGTCAGGCGTTGCTCGATCGTGGGTTGTCGCAATCGCGTCCTATCGCCATTCTCTCGGGCAACGATCTGGAGCACTTCCAACTGGCCCTCGGCGCGATGTTCGCCGGGGTGCCGTTCGCGCCGATTTCGCCTGCGTATTCGATCGTGTCGACCGATTACGGGAAATTGCGCCACACGCTCGGCTTGCTGCAACCAGGGCTGGTCTATGCCGCGGATAGCAAGCTCTATGGCCGTGCGATGGATGCTGTCCTTGGCGACGATGTGATCCGTGTCACCGCCGATGGCGCGAATGGCACGCTGGCGTTCGATGCGTTGCTCGACACCGCGCCACGCGATATCGACGCAGCGCATGCAAAGGTCGATGGACAAACCATCGCCAAGATTCTTTTCACCTCCGGTTCGACGCGTCAGCCGAAGGCTGTGCCGACCACGCAACGCATGCTGTGCAGCAACCAGCAGATGTTGCTGCAAACGTTCCCGACATTCGGCGAAGCACCGCCCGTGCTGATCGATTGGCTGCCGTGGAATCACACGTACGGCGGCAGCCACAACGTGGGCATTGCGTTGTACAACGGCGGCACGCTGTATATCGACGACGGCAAACCCGTGGCAGGCAAGTTCGAAGAGACGCTGCGCAATCTTCGCGAGATTTCGCCGACGGTCTATTTCAACGTGCCGAAGGGCTGGGAAGACCTGGCGATCGCGCTGGAGAAAGATGCTGAACTGCGCGAGCGTTTCTTTGCCAAGGTGAATCTGTACTTCTTCGGCGGCGCTGGATTGTCACAGGCGGCGTGGGATCGGTTGGAGCGCGTGACCGAGACGCACTGCGGCGAGCGCATTCGCATCATGTCGGGTCTCGGGATGACCGAAACGTCGCCGAGTTGCATGTTCACCACCGGCCCGATCATGCGCGCGGGTTACATCGGATTGCCCGCGCCCGGCTGTGAAGTGAAGCTCGCGCCCGTGGGCGGCAAGCTCGAAGTACGCTTTCGCGGGCCGAATGTGATGGGCGGCTACTGGCGTCACGAGGCGAGCGATCCTGTCTTTGACGAGGAAGGTTATTACTGCACCGGCGATGCCGCGACCTTCGTGGATATCGCGCAGCCGGAGATCGGTCTGCAATTCGATGGCCGCATTACCGAAGACTTTAAGTTGAGTTCAGGCACGTTCGTGAGCGTCGGGCCGCTGCGGGCACGCGTCATTTCAGAAGGCGCACCGTACGTGCAAGACGCGGTGGTGACGGGCATCAATCGCGACGACATTGGGTTGTTGGTGTTTCCGCGTGTGGACGATTGCCGCAGGCTCAGCGGGCTGGCGTCCGATGCACCTCTCGCCGACGTGCTGGCGTGCGCACCGGTGCGTGAGTTCTTCGCGGGCCTATTGCAGAAGCTGAACGTGCAAGCGGGCGGTAGCGCGACGTACGTGGCGCGACTGTTGCTGCTCGATATTCCGCCGTCGCTCGATCGTGGCGAAGTTACCGACAAAGGATCGATCAATCAACGTGCGGTGCAGGATCACCGCGCGGCCAGCGTCGATGTATTGCATGCCGCACAACCGGGTGACGATACGCGCGCCATTCTGGCCCCGGCGAGACGCTGAGATGACTTATCCGGAAGTGCGCAGTGCGCCGGACGATATCGCGTTCGTACTGGAGCGTTTGGGTGTGGGCGATGCGCTGATGCGTCTCGCGCCATTCCGTGAGTTCGACACCGCAACACTGATGCAGGTGGTGGAGGAGGCGGCGCGCTTTTCTCGCGAGGTACTCGCACCGCTCAATGCCGTTGGCGATCGGGAGGGTTGTCATTGGCAAAACGGTGAAGTGCGCACGCCCACGGGGTTTGCCGATGCTTATCGCCAATACCGAGACGCGGGCTGGCCGTCGCTGCCCTGCGACCCCGCGGTGGGCGGCCAAGGCTTACCCATCGTCGCGCAAGTGGCATTGCAGGAACTGAGCGCTGGCGCGAATCTCGCATGGACCATGTACCCGGGCATCTTGCACGGCGCTTACGAATGCGTGCATCGCTTCGGCAGCGCCGCGTTGCAAGATGCATGGCTCACGCCGCTGGTGAGCGGCGAATGGCTCGCGACGATGTGTCTGACGGAACCGGGCGCGGGCAGCGATTTGGGCCAGATTCGCACGCGCGCCGAGTGGGTCGACGAGCAGACAGTGCGTGTGACTGGCGAGAAGATTTTCATCTCCGGCGGCGAGCAGGATCTCACGCCGAACATCGTGCATTTGGTGCTGGCTCGAACCGCCGATGCTCCGGCGGGCAGCGCGGGGTTGTCGCTCTTTCTCGTGCCGAAGTGGTTGCTTGATGGCGAACGAAACGCTGTTCATTGCACCGGTATCGAACACAAGATGGGCATTCGCGGCAGTGCCACGTGCTCGATGGCTTTCGAACGCGCTACCGGCTATCTCGTTGGACGACCGCATGGCGGCCTCGAAGCGATGTTCGCGATGATGAATTCGGCGCGGCTGCATGTCGGGGCTTCAGGCTTGGGGCTAGCACAGCACGCCTATGAGATGGCAGCACAGCACGCCGGTGAACGCGTTCAGTCGCGCGTGCCCGGTGCTCCGGCGGGAACACCCATTGCAGGACACCCGGCCGTCTGGCGCTTGCTTGAGGGGCAACGCGTCGCTGTCGAGGGCGCGCGTCTGCTGCTGTATCGGGCCGCACTTGCCATCGATGAGGCGAATCACGCGGACACAGACGACGCCCGGCGACAGGCCAATGCGCTGGCCGCGCTACTCACCCCGATCGTCAAGGCAATGCTCACGGAGCAAGCCTTCGAGGGGGCGAGTGCGGCGCTGCAAGTGTTCGGCGGCTATGGGTATGTGGAAGAGACGGGCATCTCGCAGGTCATGCGCGACGCGCGTATTCCGATGATCTACGAAGGCACGAACGAGATTCAGGCCATCGATCTGTTCATGCGTAAGGTTGTTCGCGATAACGGGGCAGCGCTCGGGCAATGGCTTGACTGGGTAAGTGCGCAATTGAGCGCGGCGCATACCATCGACACGCTTCACGGATTTCGTGATGCCTTCGTCTGTGTCGGCGAATGGCGCGCTTTGCAATCGCAAGCCATCGCATTGGCGCAAACGTCGCCTCGCGCCGCGTTGTGTGTCGCGGGCGAAGTCATGCGTGTAATTCATGGGCTGTCGATGGCGGGGCTTTGGGCGCAGGCGGCGCTCGCCGACACCGATGATGCGTTCGGCAAACGCCGCGCTGCACGTTACTGGCTCAAATTCGAACTGCCGGAAACGCGCCGTGCGATGCACATCGTCGCCGCGCAAATTGCCGAACCGGAGACCGTCGAATGAATCTCGATAAAGTCGTCGCCATCGACACACACGTTCACGCGGAAGTCTCGTGCTGTCAGCCACCGGACCTGTTCGGCAAAGCGTTTGACGATGCCGCCGACAAATACTTCGGCACTGTGCTCAAGCAGAATCGCCGTCCGACGATCCCCGAGACCATCGCTCATTACCGCGAGCGCAACATCGGCTTTGTGATGTTCACGGTCGATTGCGAGGCGAACATCGGCCGTCGGCGAATACCGAATGAAGAGATCGCGGGCTTCGCGCAGGAGAACGCCGACATCATGATCGCGTTCGGGAGCATCGATCCGCACAAGGGCCGCATGGGCGTGCGTGAGGCGCGTCGGCTGGTCGAGGAATTCGGCGTACGCGGGTTCAAGTTCCACCCGACGATGCAGGGCTTCTTCGCCAACGACCGTATGGCGTACCCGATGTACGAGCTGATCGCCGAGTACAAGCTGACGGCGGTATTTCACAGCGGACATTCGGGCATTGGCTCGGGCATGCCGGGCGGTGGCGGCCTGCGGCTCAAGTTTTCCGAGCCGATTCATCTGGACGACGTGGCGACCGACTTCCCCGAGATGAACATCGTGATCGCGCACCCGTCGTGGCCGTGGCAGTCGCAGGCGCTCTCCATCGCGCTGCATAAGCCGAACGTTTATATCGACTTGTCGGGCTGGTCGCCGAAGTACTTCTCGCCGGAGCTGATGCAGTACGCGAATTCGCTGCTGCGCGAAAAGATGCTGTTCGGCTCCGACTTTCCGTTGATTACGCCTGACCGTTGGTTACGCGACTTCGAAACAGTGGGATTCCGCGACGAAGTCAAACCGCTGGTGCTCAAGGAAAACGCGGCCCGGATGCTCGGGCTTGCCACATCGCAAAGCACCGTCACGGCCTGATGCCCCTGAAATCAACGAAGCCCCGGCACGCCGTAGCGCACGCGCGCGGCGTCACGCATGGCGCTGATGAGCGTTTGCTCGGGCGGCGTGGGCATGGTGTCGTTGCGCCAGAGAATGCCGATGGATTCCTCGGTGCCTTTGGTCGCGAAAGGCAGGGCGCACAGCGCGCCGTCGGCGAGATCGTCCTGCACGGTGATCTCGGAGGCGATCCAAACCACATCGTCGCGCAGCGTCATGGCGCGTGCGAGGGACATCGAGAGCAATTCGGAATAGTCGTCGAGCGCGCCCACACCATGCGCTCGCAAGAAACTGTCGGCGGTGTGGCGCAGGATCGTGCCGTGGGGCGGGAGCACGACGTGGTAACGCGCAATATCGGCCATCGACACGGTGCGCTGCTTCACCAGTGGATGTTCAGGGCGGACCACAACACAGAGCGGCGTGGCGTACAGATGCTCGAACGTGAGCCCCGTCATGCCTTCCGGCCCGGACAAACGGCCGAGGGCGAGCGCGACGTCGCCCGACTTCAACTGCGCGAGCAACTGCTGATTCGCGCCCGTATGCACCTGCACCACGATGCCGGGCCACTCTCGCCGGAAAGCTTCGAGCACGGCGGGCATCATCGCGGCGGCCAGCGTGGGCAAGACGGCGATCTCGATGACGCCCCCCGTCTGGCCGACGGCGCGCGAGAGCACGTCGATACCCTGACGCAACGCACTCACGCTCGCGCCCGCATGGCGCAGGAACAATTCCGCCTGTGCGGTCGGGCGCGCGCCGTTGCGGCCCCGGTCGAACAGGCGCACGCCGAGCAGGCCTTCGAGCTCGGCGATGGTCTTGCTCACCGCTGGCTGGGTGATGGACAGCGCCTCGGCCGCCCGTTGCAGGCTGCCGTGCTGCGCGACCGCCAGCAGGCATTGCAAGTGGCGCAGCTTGATACGCCCGTCGAGTAGATGTCTTTCCATGCCGGAAAGTTATGAAAAGCCTAAGAAAATGTCAATAAATATATCCGTTGATTATGGATATAGTGTTGGCAACGAACCATAGAAACTGGCAGCAAGGGCGTGTGAACCAGCCTTAAGCCAGACCCGTCAACACAAAATGGAGTGAGACCATGTCGAAGTCGACAACCGTCCTGCGCCCGCGCGATTGGGATTCGCATCCCAAGCTCATCGACAGCGGATATAAGTCCACCGCGCTGCGGGGCCCCAAGGAACTGCTCGTTCCCGTCAAACAGAATCTGGCAGACCTGCGCTCGCCGGTCTACGGCAACGGCATCATCGGCGCGCTCGACAGCGATCTGACGCGTAATGCCGTGCGCAATGGCGAGCCGCTCGGCGAGCGCATCATCGTCACGGGACGCGTGCTCGACGAAGGCGGCCGTCCGGTGCCCAATACCCTCGTCGAACTGTGGCAGGCGAACGCCTGTGGCCGTTATGTGCACAAGGTCGATCAGCACGACGCACCGCTCGATCCGAACTTCCTTGGTGCGGGCCGCGCCATGACGGATGCGCAAGGCCGTTACAAGTTTCTGACGATCAAGCCGGGTGCCTACCCGTGGAAGAACCACCACAACGCGTGGCGTCCGCAGCATTTGCACTTCTCGGTGTTCGGCCAGTACTTCGCCACCCGTCTCGTCACGCAGATGTACTTCCCGGGCGACCCGCTGCTCGCTTACGACCCGATTTTCGAGGCAACGCCGGCGCATGCCCGCGATCGCCTGATTGCGCGCTTCTCGATGGACATCACCGAGCCCGACTACGCGCTGGGATACGAATTCGACATCGTGCTGCGCGGTGCCGACCAAACGCCGATGGAGTCCTGAGCCATGTCCAACTACAAGCAAACGCCCTCGCAGACCGTCGGCCCGTACTTCGCTTATGGCCTCTCGCCCGAGCAGTACCTGTACGACTTCAAGAGCGCTTTCACGCCTGTGGCTGCCACCGACCGCGCGAAGGGCGAAGCGATTCGCCTGATCGGTCAGGTGATCGACGGCGCGGGTAACCCGATCAACGACGCGCTCATCGAAATCGTGCAAGCCGACGCCGACGGGCGTTATGTGCAGACGGCCGAGGATATCGAGCGCACTGGCTTTGCCGGTGCGGCGCGATGCGGTACGGGCACCGACGCCGAGAACCGCTTCGTGATCGAGACGATCAAGCCCGGTTCGACGGGCCCCGGCGAAGCGCCGCGCATCGACGTGGTTCTCACGATGCGGGGCTTGCTCAATCATCTGTTTACGCGTATCTATTTCGACGATGAGGCAACTGCCAACGCGGCAGACCCCGTACTGCAACAGGTGCCGTCCGAGCGACGCCACACGCTGGTCGCGCGCCGTGAGGTGATTGGCGGGCGTGTGACGTACCGGTTCGATATCCGGATGCAGGCGCACGGGGGCCAAGCGGAGACGGTCTTCCTCGACCTCTGACGTCGGCTGAAATTGGCGCGGCTTCGGGCTGCCGGCACTAAGGTGCTGGCGGCCCGTCGCCGTATCTGCATTTTTGCAATGCAACAACCACCATCGACTCTCCGATGACGGAACTGCTTGACTCCTTGCTGCGCGGCGCTGCCGTGTCGGCGCGCTTCTCGCGCGACGCCACGTTGCAGGGCATGCTCGACTTCGAAGTGGCGCTCGCGCGCGCCGAAGCCGATACCGGCCTGATCCCGGCGTCAGCCGTGGCACCGATTGCGACTGCCGCGCGTGCGGCCGATCTCGATTGGCCCGCCATGCGCGACGCCGCCGCTTGCGCGGGCAATCTCGCTATCCCTCTGGTCAAGCAACTGACGGCGCGCGTGAAAGCGCTCGATCCCGAAGCCGCACGTTTCGTGCACTGGGGCGCGACCAGTCAGGACGCGATCGACACTGGCCTCGTGCTGCAAGTGCGTGGCGCACTGGATGACCTTGGCGGCGACCTCGACGGCCTGATCGCGCAGTTCGCCGATCAGGTACGTGCACATCGCGCGACGGTCATGATCGGGCGCACGTGGCTGCAACACGCATTACCCATCACCTTCGGTTTGAAACTGGCAGGCACGCTCGACGCGCTGCTGCGCGCACGCGCCGACTTACTCGCGCTGCGCGAGCAGGTGCTGTGTGTGCAGTTCGGCGGTGCCGCAGGCACGTTGGCCTCGTTAGGCACGCAGGGGCCTGCGGTCGGTGCGGCGCTGGCGAAGCATCTGGGCTTGGCGGATGCCGCAACACCGTGGCACGGCCAGCGCGACCGCATCGTACGCGTCGGTAGCTGGGCCGCGTCGCTCACCGGCTTGCTGGGCAAGTTCGCCCGCGATACGGCGATGCTCACGCAAACGGAAGTGGGCGAGATTGGCGAAGCCTCCGGCCCGGGCCGAGGCGGCTCGTCGACGATGCCGCACAAACGCAACCCGGTCGGCTGCGCTGCCATCCTGGCTGCGGCCGCACGCACGCCGCAACTCGCGGCGACGTTGTTCGGCGCGATGCAGCAGGACCATGAGCGCGGGCTGGGCACGTGGCACGCCGAGTGGGAAACGCTGCCCGAACTGCTCATGCTGTGCGGCGGTGCGTTGGCGACGTCGCGTGCGCTGATCGACGGCTGGACGGTCGATGCGGCGCGCATGCGTGCCAATGTCGATATCACGCATGGTCTGATCATGGCTGAAGCCGTCACGATGGCGTTGGGCGAATCGATGGGGCGGCTCGAAGCGCATCGCCGCGTCGAAGCGCGTTGCCGCGACGCCGTCGCGCAACAGCGTGACCTGCTCGATGTTCTGCGCGAAGACGATGAGATCACGCGCGTGCTCTCCGATGACGCCCTCGTGCGGCTCACGGACCCTCAACATTATCTGGGCGCTGCCGAGACGTTTGTGAGCCGCGTATTGGCGCTCGCGGACGCGGCGGCCCCCGACTCCTCTCAAGACGGGAAACCCCAATGAACGATCAAGAACGCTACGACAACGGCATGCAGGTGCGCCGTGCTGTGCTGGGCGATGCGCACGTCGACCGCACGCTCACGCGCCGCAATGAATTCAACGACGAGTTTCAGAACTTCATTACGCGCTTCGCATGGGGCGATATCTGGACGCGCCCGGGACTCACGCGCCACATGCGCAGCATGATTACGCTCTCGTTGCTCATCGCGCTGAATCGCGGCGACGAGTTCCGCATGCATGTGCGCGCAGCATTTAACAACGGCGTGACGCGCGACGAGATGAAAGAGCTGTTCATGCACGCGGCGCTGTACTGCGGATTGCCCGCCGCGAATCAAGCCATTCACGATGCCGAGAAGGTGTTCGCGGAAATGGAAGCGGCCGAGCCCGGTTCGACCACGCGCACGCGTGACGACGCACAAGGCTGAGGAGACGATTCGAATGACCGTAGAACGTCTGATCGACGTAGGCGATGCCACGTTGCGCGTGGCCATCGATGGTGCCGACCATGCACCGGCACTCGTGCTGTCCAACTCGCTGGGCACCACGCTCGAGATGTGGGCGCCGCAAGTGAGCGCGCTCTCGCGCGACTTCCGCGTGATTCGCTACGACACGCGCGGTCATGGCGGGTCGTCGGTGACCCCGGGGCCATACAACCTCGCCCAATTGGGGCGAGACGTAGTGGCGCTGCTCGATGCGTTGGGTATCGCTCGCGCGAGCCTTGCCGGTGTATCGATGGGCGGTATGACGGGTATGTGGCTCGGTATTCACGCACCCGAGCGTTTGGATCGTCTGGCGATCGTCTGCTCGTCGGCGCACATCGGCGGTGAAGACGGTTGGAATACTCGCATCCGCGCAGTGCAGGCCGATGGCATGGGCGCTGTGACGGATGCAGTCGTATCGCGCTGGTTCACGCCGTCGTATCCGCAACGCGAACCCGCCACGGTCGATGGCATGAAGGCGATGTTCCGGTCGCTCTCGCCGGAAGGCTACGCCGCCGCATGCGGCGCTGTGCGCGATATGAATCAGTTGGACGAGATCGCCGCGATCAAGGCGCCGACGCTGGTGATTACCGGTTCGGAAGATATGGCGACGCCGCCTGCAATGTCGACGGCCATCGTCGAGCGCATTGCCGGGGCGCAGCAGGTGATCGTGCCGGGGGCGCATTTGTCGAACATCGAATGCGCTTCGGCCGTGACCACGGCGTTGTCGTCGTTCCTGCGCGGCGAAGCGTGACCCTACAGCGCTTGCGGCACCTCGTCGCCTAAATGCTCGTGCTGGGCCGAGCGCCGAAACGCTGACGGCGTGACGCCCACATGCCGCTTGAAGACCCGGCAGAAGTACGCCGGGTCCTGAAAGCCGAGTTCGTACGCGACGTGCGATACCGGCGCGGGGATGTAGATGAGTTTGCGGCGGGCTTCGAGCATGAGGCGATCCTGCACCAGATCGAACGCCGACTTGCCCGCGATACGTCGGCATAGCCGGTTGAGCTTGCTTTCCGTCACGTGAAGCTTTTCCGCATACGCGGGCACACTCCATGCCTCGGTGTAGTGCGTTTCCACCAGCGCGCGAAAGCGTGCGAATAGATCGAGTTCTGTGCGTCCGGCGCGCGACGCAGAATCGTGATGAGCGCGCAATCGCGTGAGTAGCAGCAGCACGCTGCGCGTGAGCCATCCGACCATCTCCGCATGCCCGAGTTGCGGGCGCGAAAACTCGTCCATGATCAGGCCCAGCAGGGTATAGAGGCGGTCGCGCGTTTGCGGGGCGTCGCCCAGCGCGAAGAGCCACGGTTTGCGCAGCAGCGATTCGATATCGGCATCCACGCCGAACGCGGCATCGAACGGCACGCTCTGCGCCATCGTCAACACAAAGCCATGCGCACCGCGGCTGAAGCGGAAGTTGTGCACTGCTGAGGGATGCACCGTGATGACAGCGGGGCCTTCCACTTCCCACGTCTCGTCGTCGACGTTGGCTTCTACGGTGCCTTCGAAGATCGCGAGTACTTGAAACAGTCCCAAATGGCGGTGCGTATCGATATGCCAGTCGTACAAACGGCTGCGCGTCTCGATCCATTCGATATGGACGAAGTCGCCACTGTCGGTCTCATGCAATTCGCCGTAGAGCGAGAACTCCGGAATGGCCTCGCGCGCCGCGCGCAGCCGGGATGACGAGCCTGACATACTGGTTTTCCCTTGGGCGAAGTTGTCGGAAAAGTACAAGAAACTCGTCGATTCATCCATTCAATGCGACGCGCGCGGTCCATAAGATATGACGCATTCGCCCCTCGTGACAAGGTATCTGCGCGTGTTTCGACATGCTCGTTTACACGCAGTC
Organism: Pandoraea pneumonica; assembly: GCF_049918595.1. Classification (GTDB taxonomy): domain Bacteria; phylum Pseudomonadota; class Gammaproteobacteria; order Burkholderiales; family Burkholderiaceae; genus Pandoraea; species Pandoraea pneumonica_A. The sequence continues at coordinate 208,759 of NZ_JBNCRZ010000006.1, read as the reverse complement.
CGAAGTTGGTGCAATGCGTGAAGTGCAGCCAAGAAATACAACGCTCGCGCATGCCGTTTGTGTCCGCAGAGGGCGACGCAAATTTCAGGAGACAACCTTATGCGTACCCATTACCCCGTCGTGATCGTCGGCGCTGGCCCTGCCGGGCTGCTGCTTTCCCATTTGCTGCACTTGCAGGGCATCAAATCGATCGTGCTCGAATCGCGCTCGCGTGAGGCGGTCGAATCGACCATTCGCGCCGGTGTGCTGGAGCAGGGCACGATGGATATTCTCAACGAGACGGGCGTGGGCGAGCGCATGCGCCGTGAAGGGGCGGTGCACCACGGTATCGAACTGGCGTTTGGTGGCGCGCGTCATCGCATCGCGCTCACCGAATTGACCGGACGTGCCATCACGGTCTACGCGCAGCACGAGGTCATCAAGGATCTGATCGCCGCACGCGAGGCCGTACAGGGCGAGATTCTGTTCGACGTGTCCGACGTCTCGGTGCACGACGTCGATAGCGCGCAACCCAGCGTGCAATTCGTCGTGGGCGGTCAGAAGCATCGTCTGACCTGCGACTTCATCGCGGGGTGCGACGGCTTCCATGGCGTATGCCGCGCGGCAATTCCGTCCGACGTGCGCGAGGAGTACCAGCGCGTGTACCCGTTCGGCTGGTTCGGCGTGCTGGTCGAAGCCCCGCCATCGTCCGACGAGCTGATCTATGCCGCCCACGAACGCGGCTTCGCGCTCATCAGCACGCGCTCGCCGATGGTGCAGCGCATGTATTTCCAGTGCGATCCCGCGGAGCGCGCGGAAACTTGGAGCGACGAGCGCATCTGGCACGAACTGCACACACGCACGGAGAGCGACGACGGTTGGCGCCTGAAGGAAGGGCGCATCTTCCAGAAGAACGTCGTCGCGATGCGCAGCTTCGTCGCGACGCCCATGCAGCACGGGCGGCTCTTCCTCGCGGGGGACGCGGCGCATATCGTGCCGCCCACGGGCGCCAAGGGGATGAATCTGGCCGTGGCGGACGTGTGGCGTCTGGCGCGCGCGCTCGACGACTTCTACCACCGCGATACCGAAGACGCGCTCAAGGGCTATTCAGAGGCGGCGCTCAAGCGCATTTGGCGTGCGGAACACTTCTCGTACTGGATGACGCGCATGCTGCACCGTCTGGACGACGCCTCGCCGTTCGAGCAGCAAATGCAGCGGGCCGAGCTGGAGTACGTGGTGAGCTCGCGTGCGGCGTCGCTGACGCTGGCGGAAAACTATGTCGGGCTGCCGCTGGCCTGACGGCTGGCCGTGCTATAAGGTTCGCACCCCGGCCCACGCTGCCGGGGGCATAACCGCCCGTTATGGATGGTCTGACGAAAGATCATTTCGAGCGGTGGAGGAAAGACGTACAGTAGCGTCAAAATCGGGACAAACGTGCGGGGCACCCGCCGTCTACGCAAGACGCAGCCCGATTCAGAACGACGACATACGGAGCGCCAAAGCTCCGAGGAGACAGCTTCATGACCCAGACGCGCACGGTGGATGTGCCCGCCTATATCAACGCACAACGGTTTTCCGGCTACCAGTGGCTGGTGCTGATTCTGTGTTTCTTCATCGTCGCCATCGACGGATTCGACACAGCAGCTATCGGCTACATTGCGCCCGCACTCGTGCAGGAGTGGGGCATCGATAAGGGCTCGCTCGGCCCAGTACTCTCGGCGGCGCTGTTCGGTCTGGCAGGCGGTGCGATCTTCGCAGGCCCGCTCGCCGATCGTCTCGGACGCAAAACGCTGCTCGTGCTCTCGGTGGTGTTCTTCGGCGTGGCCAGTCTCGCGACGGCCTTTGCGCAGGATCTGACCACGCTCACCGTACTTCGCTTCCTGACGGGGCTCGGCCTTGGCGCAGCGATGCCCAATGCCGTGACGCTGATCTCGGAGTTCGCACCTGAAGCGCGGCGTGCGGTGATCGTCAACACGATGTTCTGCGGATTCCCGTTGGGCGCATCGGTCGGCGGCTTCGTCGCCTCGTGGCTGATTCCGACGTTCGGCTGGCATAGCGTGCTGGTGCTGGGCGGCGTGTTGCCGCTGCTGCTTTCAGTGTTGCTGATTTTCTTGTTGCCCGAGTCGGTGAAGTATCTCGTCGTGCATCAAAAACCGGTGGAACGCGTGCGTCGCATTCTGTCGCGCATTTCGGGCGAGTCGCTGGACGATGTGGCGACATTCACCGTCATCGAGGCTGCACCGAAGCGCGCCGCGTCGCCCATCGGCGTGGTGCTCTCGAAGCAATACGGGTTTGGTTCGGTGATGTTGTGGGTGACCTACTTCATGGGGCTGGTGATCTTCTACCTGCTCACAAGCTGGATGCCGATCTTGTTCAAGGATGCGGGCTTCACGGTGCAGCGTGCCGCGTTGATTACCGCGCTGTTCCCGCTGGGTGGCGGTGTCGGCACGATTCTGTCGGGCTGGCTGATGGACAAGTTCAACGCACAGAAGGTGGTGGCTTTCGGCTACGCGCTGACGGCGGTGCTGGTCTATGCCGTAGGGCAGGCGATGGGCGATATCGGCATGCTGGTGACGCTGATCTTCCTCGCAGGCACGGCAATGAACGGTGCGCAATCGTCGATGCCGTCGCTCGCCGCGATGTTCTATCCGACGCATGGCCGGGCGACGGGCGTGGCGTGGATGCTTGGGATTGGCCGCTTTGGCGGTATTGCGGGGGCACTGCTGGGCGCGGAACTGATGCGCCGCCATCTGGGCTTCTCGGCGACGTTCTCGCTGCTGGCGATTCCGGCGGTGATTGCAACCATCGCGTTGCTGGCCAAGAACGCTTGGGAGCGCGCACGTGGCGATCAGGTGTCGCCGCAAGACGCCGCCGACGCGCGCAAGTCTGCCGCGATGCACTGACCATCGATTGACCGTAGTTGTTGTGTTGACGCGGCGCCTTGTGCGCCGCGTTTTTTATGGTCGACGGAGTTAAGGCGTGTCGGCGAAGAAATCATCATCGACCTTGGGGAGAGCCCGCAATTCGGATGCCTTAAATTGAAGCTCTTTCGGGATCATTTCTTTAACGTTTGGACGTCTGCGAAATCCGGTGAAAAGTGAGTAATCTAAGATGTAGGCTTCAAATCTTTCCCCAGCCTTTCTCGGAGTGATCGACTGATGGATTAAGTGAACCATGCGGAGATCGCTTAGCACTTGAACTACTATGCGTTCCGATGAAACATCACTTCTTACGAGAAATGCATTTATCTTGTTTACATCTAGACACAGCTTTTCCAGGCTGGTCAGAGCCGTCCGAAGAGTTCCTGCTTCATTTCTGGCGTCTCGTTGAAGATCGTCCATCTTCTGCTGCCCAAATTCACCAATTGCCACATTGACATCGGATAGCGTGATCGTCGCATGACGGTTTCGGTTGGCATGCTCCAAAGATCGGCCAAACATCTGGAGAAAATCTCTGGGAACGCCGGCATTTGCCCACGCCAATCTCCGAAAAGCCTTCTCTGGGATAACGGAATTTGTCAGGCTATAACCAACAGCCCTCAAGAATCCTTCCAAGATGGCCCTGAGGTGTGTTTCGGCAGCCTCTGGATTTTCCAGTGTTAGATCAAGTGATATATATTGCGCATCGCCCGGGACTTGTAGGCCTTTGTGTGTCGATGGCGAGTAAACATTGAGTAGCGAGCTGAGACCAGCAACCTTGATCCACCCGTTTGCGCCTTTTAACGCGGCATTGAGTGTGTGTAATAGCGAAGGTTGAGAGTCGTGCCTGATTAAGTGAAAATCGTCAAGGAATACAAAGGCGTTACAAGATAAGTTCTTTGTAAGGGATGTAAGTGCTCGCTTGATGATAACGGGCGCTCGTTCTACTGAGACTTTTCCTGAGCTAATGTCCTCGGAGGCTTTGAGTAGTGGTGCCGTGTCGACGCTGGCCGCAGACCTTGTGGCGACTTCTTGCGCAGAAGCGGCCAACGTCGTGCACACGTCGTACATTACCTCTCGAATTAATTCTTCACCTTCGAGAGTTGAGTACGTCTGCATGTCGAGGACAGCGACGACCGACGCAGTTTGGGCGAGTAACTCTGTTGCTCGACGGATCAACGTAGACTTTCCAACTCCTCGACGCCCTCTAACGATATGTGAGGCCGGTTGCGCGAGTTGATGATCCTCTCTCTTTTGGAATGGCACATATGGCACCGTATATCCTTGAGTAGAGGCCCCCTGTGAGACTTCTCGTGTCGATCTTGTCAGGAGGGTGAGAAGTGCGCTGGCCTCAATAGACGCAGGGAAGCTTTTTGATTTTACTGGCGCAAGCGCCATTGCCCCCCGGAAGGGATTGTCTTCATGAAGACTGTTCTGACTTTCATATAGGGCGTACTCATACAGCGGTGCCTCTTTGCCAACGGAAAACTTGAGGAACTCGCGATTTCCAATTATCGCTCTGATAGATGGGACGCCTGTCACACCGATTTCGCGTTCAAACGCGTCGATGGCTTCACGGGCACTCGTATCTATAGTTGTCTGAGAAGTCATAGCGTCATACCACATTTTTTGTTCAGATAATCTTTGGCCGCGACTAAGAATGCTTCTGCGTCGGCTATTGCCTCGCTTGGCCTCATCGTATTTTCGGAGGTTGTGGAGCCCCAATTGTCGTAATCAGCGCGCAGACGATGCTCATACAATTTGCCGACTCTGCTCGCCCAAGACCCCACATCAGGAAAGTCGCGAGGCAAATCCGATGAGGCTTTGCTATGGTCGTCACCCTTTAGGCTCACATTGCCTTGGACCATATAACGAACGCTCTTTGACGCGTTGTAGGCCGCATAATAGGCACGGGAAAAGCACGCTCTCGAGCATCCGGATTTTCTTATCTTTTTTGCTTCATCGAGATGCTCCTCTGCCAAACGAAACCAAGAGGCTCCTACATGCTTCGCGTATTTCGATAATCCGGGCGTCGGCCATCCAAGTGTGCTTAGTTTTCGCTCCAACTCAAGGAAATTGGACGACAGTTTCATGAATTCCAACTCATGTACTGGTAGTTTATTCGTTGCCATGGATCGTCGCGAAATAATGCGATGTGTAATCGATGGCAGATTCTACATTCTTATGTTTTGTAAGTTGTTGTGCGTCGTCCGAAAACTTATATTTCGGCTCTGGGAGAAATCAGCGGTTACAGACGCTCGATCATCGCCATCGCGGCAGCGGGATTGCGCTCTTTGAAGCCGCTGATGACATACAGGTAGACATCGCGGCCTTTCACTTTGGGCGGGGTGCCGGAGACGGTGTCGAGATCGGCGGGCATGCCGCCGTTGGCGAATGTCTTGGCGCGCTCGATCCAAGTGGTCATGGCTTTGGGGGCATAGCCGAGTTTGTAGCGCTCTTCGGTCCCCATGATTCGCGCATAGACAAATGGTGCCGTGATGTCGGCAATGCACGGAAATTCCGCGTCGCCTGCCAGCACGACGGCCGCCTTGTACTTCCGCGCCAACGCGATGAACTCGGGCGCCGCGAAACTCTCGTGCCGTACTTCGAGCGCGTGGCGGATTGGGTGACCGCCCGCCGAAGTGGGTAACAGGTTAAGGAAGGTTTCGAAGTCTTCCGCGTCGAATACTTTGGTCGGTGCGAACTGCCAGTTCACCGGGCCAAGCTTTTTGCCAAGTTCCAACACGCCACTATCGAAGAATCGTTGCACCGATTCCCCGGCGTCGGCAAGCACGCGGCGATTCGTGGCGAAGCGCGAGGCCTTCACCGAAAACACAAAGTCGTCCGGAGTTTCGTCGTGCCAGTTGCGAAACGTCGCGGGTTTTTGCGAGCCGTAGTACGTGCTGTTGATTTCGATCGAGGTGAGATGTCGGCTGGCGTATTCGAGTTCGCGGCGCTTGGGCCATTTCTCGGGATAGAACGTGCCTTGCCATGGTGCGAAGTTCCAGCCGCCCACGCCGATACGAATGCGGTGGCCGGTGGAGACGTCTTTCGATTTCGAAGCTGCCATCGGGAAAGGGCGCGAGAGGCGCGTTCGGGTGACGAGTGTCCCGATGGTGAGACACCCACACGGCGCGCGTCAATGGAGGCGACACGCGCAGTGTGGGTATTGCGGCGAACTTAGTTGTGTCGGCGTCCGAGATGAAGCATGCGCTCGCGCACTTGCTCTTCGGCACGCCAATGCTCGGCCGGTTTGACCAGATCGCTGCGGCTGATGATGCCGATGAGACGGCGTGACGTGGCGTCGGCCACAACTGGCAGACGCTCCAGGCCGTGGGCGGCAAAGCGCGCCGAGACGATGCGTCCGGTCTCGCCGGGCAACGCCACGAGCGGCGGATTCACGCCGTACAACTGGCCCAGCGTTTGCAGACCGTTGTCTTGTGCGCGGGTGAGTGCTTGCCGGTCAACCATGCCCAGCACCGCATGCGTAGCGTCGGTCACGGGATACGCGCGATGACGCTGACCGGCGCCGAAAGCCTGCGCGGTGGCATCGTCGATGGACATCGCCGCCGACAGGGCGACAGGCTCGCGCGTCATCAGCTCGCCGACGTGCAGACGCTCAAGCGGATCGACACCGTATTCGCGATGAATGTGGCGTCCACGTCGCGCAATCTTCTCGGTCATGATCGAGCGCGGCATGATCCAGATACTTACGCCGTAGGCGACGCCGCAAGTGAGCAGAAGTGGCAACAACGCGTTCACATCGTGCGTCAGGCCGAGCGCAAAGACGATGGCTGTCAGCGGCGCACCGAGCACGCCCGCAAGCGTGGCCGCCATACAAATGAGCGCCCAGAGCGAAACGTCGCCGCCCGGCAACACCGGCGCGAGCAACGTGCCGAGTCCGGCACCGATCATCAATAGCGGGGCCAGCACCCCGCCCGACGTGCACGAGCCCAGTGCGATGGCCCAGATAACCGCCTTGACCAGCAGCAGCGCGAGCGCTGCATGCATCGTGAAGTGCCCCGCGAGCAAGTCGGCAATGACGTCGTAACCGACGCCCAGTGCGCGCGGCTGCAAATAGCCGCCGATACCCACGGCGAGGCCGCCGATGGCGGGCCACCACATCCAATGCACCGGCAGCTTGTGAAACGCGTCTTCGATGGCGTAAAGCGCACGCGACATGCCTGCCGACAACACCCCCGCGCAGACACCGGCAATCACACAAGACACGAGCGCGATCGGTACCACGGGCGGTGTCGTCATCGGGAACAGCGGCCCGGCTTCGAGCATCAGGGGCCGGGCAAAACCAGCAACGGCGCATGCCACGATGACCGGCAACAAACTGCGAGGGCGCCATTCGAATAGCAGTAACTCAACGGCGAGCAACACCGCAGCGACCGGCGTGCCGAAGACGGCGGTCATCCCGGCGGCTGCCCCGGCAACGAGCAGCGTCTTGCGCTCGGCGGCGCTCAGATGGAACGCCTGTGCGATGAGCGAGCCGACCGCGCCGCCCGTCATGATGATCGGGCCTTCGGCCCCGAACGGTCCGCCGCTGCCGATGACGATGCCCGACGACAGCGGTTTGAGCACTGCCACGCGCGGCGACATCTTGCTCTTGCCGAAGAGAATCGCTTCGATCGCTTCAGGAATACCGTGCCCGCGAATCTTGTCGCTGCCGAAGCGTGCCATCGCACCGACGATTAACCCGCCGATTACTGGGAGCGCGATAACCGCCAGCCCTAACGTGTTGTGCGCTGGGGAGTTCGGCGCGAAGGACAGCGTCTGATAGAAGAACAGGTTGGTGAAGCCCTGAATCAGATGCAGCAGCAACCACGCAGCAGGCACGCCGCAGAAGCCGATGAAAGCCGCCAGCGCAATGAGCCGAGGCAGCCCCGGCGTTTGCGCAAAATCGCGCGCATGCGCAGGCGGGGCCATCGGAGAAGTCGTATCGGAAACGGATGACATGAACTGGCCGTTGCTTACAGGTGAACGCCACGAATGTGGAAGATGTCCGCGAACGTCGTCAGTTCGTTGCGGTGTTGTGCGGCAAGTTTGGCGAGGCACGCTTCGCCCACAGACGAGAGATGCACTTCGACGACGCGCCGGTCGCTCTCGTTTTGGCGACGTGTGACGAGCCCGGCCTTTTCGCATCGCGCGACGAGTGCGACCACGCTGTGATGCACGGCTTGCAGGCGCTCCGCTAATTCACTAATCGACGCCCACTCGCGTCCCGGTATACCTTTCACGTGCAGCAGCAACAGATACTGTTGCGGCGTGATGCCACCTTCTCGCGCGGCCGTCTCGCTGAAGTTCAGAAACCGGCGCAGGCGATAGCGAAATTCCGAAAGCGCCTCGAAATCGCTCTTGTTCAGGGCGTCGGCCGTGATGGGGGCCGGGTCGTTGGCGGCAGGCGAAGTGGCGTGGGTCATGATTGAATGGGTTTCGAATGGGTTCTGAATAGGTCGAAAGCGATTAGTAACGAAGCATAGGCCCGAAAGCGCAAAAATATATCACGACACGATATATTTTTCGGGCTTAGGGATAGCCGGGGATGACAAAGCGGGGGCGGGGCGTGCAGAATCGCAAAAAAACGAGACTCAGTAGTGACTGGAACTCGATCCCCGCCGAGACGTCGCCAAATGTGGTGACGAGCGCCGTCCGAGCGGGCCGACCTCTGACAGGGAGGAGACATGGCTTCCACGGTCCGGCGCCACTGGCGTGCGGGTACGTTGTTGTTGATTTCGGTGGCGTTGGGCTCGACGGTCGCCGCTTATCACTACGCCACAGGCTTCGAGCTTGGTGGCGGTGTCTTTCAGCAAATCGGATTCGGACGGGCTGACGCAGCGCCAGTGGCGCAAGCGCGCGGCGCGCCGCCGTCGGCGTGCGAGGGCAGCGATTGCCCGCCTCGTGTGACGACCACTTCACACTGATGCACTGACGCATCGACCACTCATGCACTCACGCATTTGCACTGCGTGCCAATGCGACGATGCCCGCACGAGACTCATCTCATGCGGGCATCGGTACGGCCCCCGTTGTGGGCGGCCGTCAGTATCAACGGTGAGTGGGATTCCGCTTAGAACGTGTGACGCACGCCGATGGTCATGGCGCTTTGCGTGGCATCGCGTCCCGGTGCACCGCCGGTCACACCCGGGTTGTACATATTCCACGCACGCAGGTTCGCGAAATACGAGTAGATGTCGGTGCGCTTGGACAGGAAGTAATCCACCCCGACGTTGAACTGGAGCAGGCGGCCGGTATCCGGAGCGCCGACGAACGAATAGCGCGAATGCAGCACCGCGCCGACCAGTTCAAGGTTCGGCAGCACCCAGTAGTTCACACCCACGTCGAACACATTGGTCGCATTGTTGTTCGAGCCAGCGGCGGCGAAAGCCCCGGTGCTTGCCGCGCTGGTGAACGTGGTGGCGAACGGTGCCGAAGTGCCGCCAAAGCGTGCGAGCGGTTGCAGCGTGCGCGACCACGAGGCGTAGATGCGCGCCTTGTCCCACTTGTAGCTCGTACCCACCATCCACGTGCGGATACATACGTCGCCCGCATGTCCGTATGCCGGATCGCACCCCGCACCTGAACTTGCGCCCACGTCGCTCGACGAGTTGGCCGCAGCGGTGCCCGTGCCCAGGCGCGATTGCCAGTACCCGAAGCCAATGCCGAAGCCGCCATATTTGTAGTTCGCGCCGAAGCCGAGCGACTGACCCGTCGACATCGAGCCCGGCGTGCCGCCGAAGCCGTACGTCGCGTTGGCGGTCAGGCCGCGGAAGTCAGGCGAGTCGTAGCGAATCGAGTTGTTCGAGCGGTTGCCGCCAACCCGATCGAGATTGTTGTCGTGCACGCCGTTGATGAACGTGCCTAAGTTGTAGACGCTCGAGTACCACGTGGCGATTTCGTCGATGTAGTCCTTGCGGCGGCCCAACTGCACCGTACCGTACGGGCTCGACAGCCCAACGACCGACGTGCGTCCGAGCGGCAGGTTGCCTTGCCCGGCCGTCCCATTGGCGACCGAGAAGCCCCCTTCGAGGATGAACAGGGCTTTCATGCCGCCACCCAGATCCTCCGTCCCCTTCATGCCCCAGCGCGACTGCTGAAGATCGCCGCTATCCACGCTGAATCGGTTGCCAGTTGCCGTACCGCTCGGGCCAGCGACCTTGCTGACGTACGTGACCCCGCTGTCGAGCAAGCCATAGATCGTCACGTTCGATTGCGCGAATGCCGATGCGCTCAATACGGCCGTGCTCAGGCCCAGAACTGCCAAGCGTGCGATTGGCCATGCCTTGTGATTCATATCCCCCCTCCGGGTGTTTTTGAGTGATTTGTTCGAATGTTTTAATAATTAAAACGACGTTTTGAAAATTATCGATTCGAGTGAGGCAAGCCGTCAACCGCCGAGAAAAAATTACTGGCGTGAGAATGGCGAGGATTCGACAAGACATGCATTTCAATGATTGAAACGCTTGAAATTCAGAAGGTTTTGATGCGATAACGAGAGGCTCGTCAATGATCGCCGGGCAAAAAGGTCATCGAGGGTGCTTGACCGGCCAAATTTTTTGAGGCTTAATTTTTAATACGTTGTTTTAATAAATAAAACATTGGCGTTTCGAAGCGATTGGGAGAGGTGGTTTCCGGTCGCGAAGTTGCGGTCAAGAGGTTGGAAAAAATTTCGATGGTGACGCAAGAAAACAACAAAGCCGCTTCCCAGCGTGCGCAGGTGGCGGGCCCGACGCTGGTGTTATCCGCCTCAGCCCATGCGGCGTACTTCGTCACGCCCGCGCAAGGGGCGTCGCTGCCGATGGTGTTCGACTCGCCGCACAGCGGCATCGAGATACCTGAGGACTTCGGCACGATTGCGTCGCACGAAGCGCTCCTCTCCGGTTGGGACGCTTTTGTCGACGAGTTGTGGGCTTGTGTGCCTCGCCATGGCGGCACGTTGATCGGTGCGAAGTTTCCGCGCACTTATATCGATGCCAACCGCGCCGCGACCGATATCGATGCCGACATGCTCGATGCGCCGTGGCCCGGCCCGATCGTGCCGGAGAAGTATTCGGCGCGCGGTATGGGGTTGCTGCGTCGCTATGCGCTGCCGGGTATGCCCATGTACGACCGCAAGCTCACGGTGGCCGAAGTGCAGCATCGGCTCGACGCGTACTACCTGCCTTATCGGGCGGCGCTGGCCGACGCGGCGAATGCGGCCGTCGCAGAGCATGGTGCGCTGTGGCATGTCGACTGCCATTCGATGAAGTCGCGCGGCAATGCGATGAATGTGGACGAAGGCGTACAGCGTCCCGACATGGTCGTGAGCGACCGGCTCGGCACCACTGCCGACCCGGCGTTCACGACATGGGTGGCCGAAGCCTTGCGTGAGCTTGGCTATCGCGTGCAGGTCAATACGCCGTATCAGGGAGGGGATCTGCTCACCGCCGTGAGCGATCCGGCGAAACGCCGCTCCAGTTTGCAAATCGAGATCAACCGGGCGCTGTACATGGACGAAGCGCGCTTTGTGAAGCACGCGGGATTTGATACGCTCGGGCGCAATCTGGAAACGTTCACTGCTGCGCTGGCCCGTTGGGTGCAGGCGCAGCTAAGCCCGAAGGAAATCTCATGAACTACATCGTCGATTCCGTCGACAGCGCCCTTAAGCTGCTCTCGCTGGTGGCCGAGCACCCGGGGCTGGGGGTGACCGAGCTGTCGAATCGCTTGGGCATCAACAAGTCGCGCACGTATCGCATGCTGTGCACGCTGGAGCACAACCGCTTCGTGTTGCAGGACGAGCGCACCACGACTTACGCGCTGGGGCCGCAGGCATTCGTGATCGGCGTGGCGGCGTCGCAGCAGAACATTCTCGTGCGGGCTGCGCAGAAGTCGATGCTGGTGCTCAATCAGGCAATCAACGAGACGATTGTGCTGCGTGTGCGCGAGGGACTCGAAACGGTGTGCGTCGCACGTTGCGAGACCACGCACCAAGTGCGCTCGGTAGGTGCGGTGGGCAATCGCCGTTCGATCAGCTCTGGGGCGTCCGGCAAGTTGTTGCTGGCGTTCGCGCAGGATGCGATCCGCAATGAGTTTTTCGCGCGCATGAAGCATTTGCCGGCGGCGGCCGAGCCGATGGCGTTCGCCGAAGAACTGGCGGCCGTCACACGCAAGGGCTATGCGATGAGTGCTGGCGAAGTGACGAGCGGTGCGGTGGCGATTGCCGTGCCGGTGCGCGATGTGTCGGGCGAAGTCGTCGCGGCCATCTCGATCTCAGGGCCGGAAGCTCGTATTAGCCGCATCGAAATTCCCGACTACTTGGAGCGTCTGCAAGCGTGCAGCCGCGAGATTTCGGCAGAACTCGGGTACGTCGGCACCGCCGGTGCCGCTGCATCCAACGCCGCACCGCCCGCGAACCGGGTGGCATAGCGCGTCAGTTGCCCGCTGGCTCCGCAAGAGAGCACGGGCAGGGCGCAGCGCGACGTCATTTCACAAACACAACGAGACAACAGGCAGGACTTCCATGACAGCGCTTGCGCCGACGCCCGTCGACGGGCATTCCCATTCCGCTTCGCTTCCCGCGTCGGCACCGGGTCACACGGGTGAGGCTGCCCACGCCGATCGAGGCGACGGTACCTCCGGCCGAGAAGAGAAACCGCACGGCAAGATGCTTCATCCGGTGGTGATGATGCTCTGGGTGTTGATCATGGCGGTCGCCATGACGTGGTGGGTCGACGCGGGGCGCTTCGAGCGCGCAGGCAAGCTGGTCGTGCCGGGCACGTATCAGGTGGTGCCGAAGACGCACGACGTGAGCATGCTCGTCGCACCGAAGGCGACGCACAGCACGCCCGAGCAGGCCCAGCCCGCCAACGTGGTGTCGGCGTTTCTCGCCGTGCCGCAGGGCCTGGTGAAGAACGCGCCGCTCATTTTCATGGTGATGTTCGTCGGCGGCATGTTCGGCGTGATGCGCAAGACCGGTGCCATCGATGCCGGTATCGACCGCCTGCTGCAACTCACCTCCGGCAACATGTACGTGCTGGCCCCGTTGCTGATGGTGTTGATCGCGCTGGGCAGCACGTTGCTCGGCTTCATCTCGGAATATCTGGTGGTGATTCCGATGGTGATGGTGCTCACGCGGCGCTTGGGGCTGTCGAATCTGTTTGCAGTGGCGCTCGTGGCGATTGCCGCGAAGATCGGTTACATCGCGTCGGTGACCAACCCGCTCGCACTGGCTGTCGCGCAGCCGCTAGTGGGGTTGCCGTTGTTCTCCGGGCTTGGCCTGCGCGTGGCGATTTTCGTTGTCTTCCTCGCGCTGGGTATCGCGTATTTCCTTTGGCACGTGTATCGCAGCGAGTATCGGCTTGCCGATGCTCGTGCGCATATGCAGGAAGTGGCGCATCTGCACGCGCGGCTCTCGGGGCGGCATAAGGCCACGTTGCTCGTGCTGGCGGTTGCGGCGGCCATGCTCGTGTACGGCACGCGTGAATTGAAGTGGGGCAATCTGGAGTTGTCGGCGTTCTATGTGCTGACGAGTCTGGTGACGGCGGTCGTGGGACGGCTCGATTCGCGCACGGCGGCCGATGCGTTCGTCGAAGGTCTCAAGGGCATGATGCTTGCGGGGCTGTTGATCGGCTTGGCGGCGTCCGTCGAAATCATTCTGCACGGAAGCTATGTGCTCGATACGCTCATCAACGACTTCACGCAGATGGTGCGCGGGCAATCGGCTGTCGCCGTGGCCAATGGGTTGATGGGCGTGCAGATGGCGTTGGACGTGTTTATTCCGTCGGTGTCGGGCAAGGCTGCCGTGAGCATGCCGATCATCGGACCGATTGCGCAGCTCTCGGGGGTGAGTCCTCAGACGTCGGTGTTGGCGTTCCTGCTGGGTGGTGGCTTGACCAACATGATCACGCCGACATCGGGGATGTTGCTGGCCTACTTGGCGACGGCGCGCGTCGGTTTCGGCCAGTGGCTGAAGTTCATTCTGCCGCTGTTCTTCGTGCTGCTGATTCTCTCGGGCGGGGCGCTCGCTTTTGCGGTGTTGAGCGGGTATTGATCGCAGTCATTGGCGCGCAAGCCAATGCGTTGAAGTCCAGCGATGCGCGCAAGGTAATATCGCGCGATGGACTCCCTGATTGCTGCCTCCGCCCGGGCACTGGCCGCCGGTGACCCGTTGGGTGCCTTGCAGCGCGTTGCGCTGCGAGACGACCCGCCTGCGCTCGCGCTGCGCGGTATCGCCATGGCGCAGCTTGGCGAGTACCCACGTGCGCGCGAGTTGCTCAAACGTGCCGCGCGCCGCTTCGGTGCGAACGAAGGCATGGCACGCGCGCGTTGCATCGTCGCCGATGCCGAAATCGCACTCGCCATGCGCGACTTCAGCGGATCGCTGCGCGCACTGCAAACTGCTGCCGCCACGCTCGATACCCACGCCGATGCCGCCAACGCCATGCTCGCGCGGTTGGTGATGGCCCGTCGTCTGCTGCTGCTCGGCCGTCTCGATGCGGCCGCGCAAGCGTTGCACGACATCGCCGTGCAAAGCGCACCCGTCCCCGCACGTCTCGTCGCCGTTTTCGAGCTAATTGCGACGGAATTCGCGTTGCGTGCACTGCGCATCGACGACGCACATGCCGCCATGGCCCGCGCGCAATCGGCCGCCGATGCCGCCAACGTGCCAGCGCTAACCGCCGAACTCGCGCAAGTGCGCACAGTGTTGTCGCGGCCAGTGGCGCGCTTGTGGCATCCCGATACCGAGCAGGTGCTGCGCTTGGATGATGTCGCGCACTTGCTTAAGTCCGGGGCGCTCGTGGTCGATGTTTGCCGTCGTGGCGTAAGCGCCGGTAACACGTGGCGACCGCTGGCACGTCGTCCCGTCCTTTTCTCGTTGATTCGCTGCCTGGCACAGGCGTGGCCTGCCGATGTTGCCCGCGAAACCCTGATTGCGGATGCCTTCGGGTTGCGACGTGCCGATCAGATCGATGAGACTCACCGCGCCCGTCTTCGCGTGGAAATTGGCCGCCTGCGCGCCCTGCTCAAAGGCGTGGCGTCGATTGACGCGACCCCGCGAGGCTTCGTCTTGCAAAGCACCGATGAACGCAACGTCTGCGTGTTGGTGCCGCCCATCGACGATGAATTTGCGTCGGTCATCGCGTTGCTCTCCGATGGGGCCGCATGGTCGACGTCGGCCATCGCGCTCGCGCTCGACGCCAGTCAACGCACTGTGCAGCGGGCGCTGTCGACGCTGCATGAGGAAGGGAAAGTGCGCGCGGTGGGGCAGGCCAGAGCGCGGCGCTGGGTGTCGCCGCCGCTGACCGAATTCACGACGATATTGTTACTCCCTGCTGCGTGGTCGTTTAGCTAAAGTGACTTCACACCCTGGGGCCCCGGGCATGTGAACCGACAACTGGAGTTGACTATGACGAGCAAACCCCTGCAACGCAGCCGCAGCGAATCCGTGACTGCTGCCGATATCCTCTGCGAATACGGCCCGTTCAACGGCGCGGATCGCATCAACGGCGTAACCTTCGACGGCGAATCGGTCTGGGCATCCACCGGCCCGCATCTGGTCGCCTTCGACCCGGCCAACGGACAAATCCGCCGCACACTCGACACGCCGGGCGACGCGGGCACCGCGTTCGACGGCAAACATATCTATCAGATCGCCGAGACGCGCATCGACAAGATCGACCCGAAGACGGGCAAGGTCATTCACACGATTCCCGCGCCGGATAGCGGCAGCAGCTCAGGCCTGACATGGGCCGAAGGGCACTTGTGGGTCGGGCAGTATCGCGACCGCAAGATCCTGCAACTCGACCCCGAGACCGGACGTGTGCTGCGCAGCATCGAGTCGGATCGCTTCGTCACCGGCATCACATGGGCAAACGACGAGCTTTGGCACGGCACATGGGAGAACGATGAGAGCGAACTGCGCCACGTCGACCCGGTCAGCGGTGAAGTGCTCGCCCGAGTGGTCATGCCCGAAGGCATCGGCGTGAGCGGTCTCGAATACAACGGGATCGACCGCTTCTTCTGCGGCGGCGGCATGAGTGGCAAGGTGCGCGCTGTACGGTATCCGCAGCGCTAAAACAAAACTGACGGTCGCAGTACGTGGGCGGAGGCTATCGACGGCGATAGCCTCTGCCTATTTCATAGATTTCAATAATCAATTTCTATTGTTCGATAGCATTCGGCATACTGGCAACACTTTCCACCCAGTCAGAGAGACAACGACATGCCGATCATCAACACCCAGATCAAGCCGTTCAAAGCCACCGCTTTCCACAATGGCGATTTCACCACCGTGACCGAAGACACCCTCAAGGGTAAGTGGTCGGTTGTGGTGTTCTACCCGGCCGACTTCACCTTCGTGTGCCCGACCGAGCTGGGTGATCTGGCTGACCATTACGAAGAATTCAAGAAGCTGGGCGTCGAGATCTACAGCGTGTCGACCGATACCCACTTCACGCACAAGGCTTGGCACGACACGTCGGACACGATTCAAAAGATTCAGTACCCGATGATCGGCGACCCGACGCTCGCGATCTCGCGCAACTTCGATGTGCTGATCGAAGAAGAAGGTTTGGCCCTGCGCGGCACGTTCGTGATCAACCCGGAAGGCGAGATCAAGCTGTGCGAAATCCACGACAACGGCATCGGCCGCGACGCCAAGGAACTGCTGCGCAAGGTGCAAGCGGCCCAGTACGTGGCATCGCACCCGGGCGAAGTTTGCCCCGCCAAGTGGACGCCGGGCGCTGAAACCCTGAGCCCGTCGCTCGACCTGATCGGCAAGATCTAAGCATCACCGCAGCAAACGCCGCTCACGTCACAGAGCGGCGCCCTCCGCCGGCGCACTCGCCCCCCTGAACCGGGTGCGCCGGCACCTCTCCCGAATATCGACGTCGCCATCGCCAGCTTCACGCTGATGCGGTTGCCCCTGTTCACCCTATCGAGACGGATTACACGCCATGTTGGACGCGAACCTCAAAGCCCAGTTGCAAACGTACCTCCAGAAAGTCACGCGCCCGATCGAGATCGCCGTGTGGCTCGACGACAGCCCCAAAGCGGCCGAGATGAAGGCGCTGGTCGACGAGATCGCGCCGCTCTCGACGCGTATTGCTGTCGTGACACGCGATGACGCCAACGAGCGCCGTCCGTCGTTCGCGATCGGCGCGCCGGGTGAGGCACCGCGTATCCGTTTTGCCGGTCTGCCGATGGGACATGAGTTCACGTCGCTGGTGCTGGCGCTGCTGCAAGTGGGCGGCCACCCGGTCAAACTCGATGACGACACCATCGAACAGATTCGCGCACTCGACGGCGATTTCCGTTTCGAGACGTATATCTCGCTGTCGTGCCAGAACTGCCCGGAAGTCGTCCAGGCCCTGAACGTGATGGCGCTCATCAACCCGCGTATTCAGCAAGTGACCATCGACGGCGCACTGTTCCAAGGCGAAGTCGAAGCGCGTCAGGTGATGGCCGTGCCGACGGTGTTCCTCAATGGCGAGTCGTTCACGCAAGGCCGTACCAGCGTGAAGGAACTGCTCGCCAAGCTCGATACCGGTGCTTCGGCACGTGCGGCGAAGGCGCTTGAAAGCAAGCCCGTGTACGACATGCTGATCGTCGGCGGTGGCCCTGCCGGTGCGGCGGCTGCGATCTACGCCGCTCGTAAGGGCATCACGACGGGCGTTGTCGCCGAGCGTTTCGGTGGTCAGGTGCTCGATACGATGGCCATCGAGAATTTCATCTCGGTCACGCACACCGAAGGCCCGAAGTTTGCTGCCGCGCTTGAGCAGCACGTGAAGGCGTACGACGTCGATGTGATCGACACGCAGCGTGCCGAAGCGCTCGTGCCCGGCAAGATTCACGAAGTGCGCCTCGCGAGCGGTGCGGTGCTCAAGGCCCGTTCGATCGTGTTGGCCACCGGTGCGCGCTGGCGCGAAATCGGCGTGCCGGGCGAGCGCGACTATCGCAACCGCGGTGTGGCGTACTGCCCGCACTGCGACGGTCCGCTGTTCAAAGGCAAGCGCGTTGCTGTGGTGGGTGGCGGTAACTCCGGCGTTGAGGCCGCTATCGATTTGGCAGGCGTCGTCAAGGAAGTCACGCTGATCGAATACGGCACGCAGTTGCGCGCCGATGAAGTGCTCCAGCGCAAGCTGCGCAGCTTGCCGAACGTGCGCGTGCTGATGAATGCCCAAACCACCGAGATTACCGGCGATGGTCAGAAGGTGAACGGTCTGGTGTATCGCGACCGCGTCTCGGGTGAGACGACGACGGTGGAACTCGAAGGCGTGTTCGTGCAGATCGGTCTGGTGCCCAATACCGAATGGCTCAAGGGCACGCTGGCGCTGTCGCGTCACGGCGAAATCGAAGTCGATGCCAAGGGCGCGACGTCGATCCCGGGTGTGTTCGCCGCAGGCGACGTGACGACGGTGCCGTTCAAGCAGATCGTGATCGCTGTGGGCGAAGGCGCCAAGGCATCGCTGGGTGCTTTCGAGCATTTGATGCTCAGCTCGGTCGACGACGAAGTCGAGACGCCGCGCGAAGCCGTCGCCGCTTAACGATTGCATCGCCAGATGTGCAAAGGGGCAGCCGTGAGGCTGCCCCTTTTTTTCACTACAGCAACGTTAAATATCAGGCGTTCGCCGGTTTGCCTGCGAGGCGCGACGCGAGCATGAGCAACGTGCCGCTCACTGCCATCGACACCACCCCCATCGCCATACCCTGACCGATCGAGCCTTGCTCGAACTGTCGCCACACGAAGATCGAGACGGTTTGCACGCCGCTCGGTGCGAGCAGCAACGACGTGACCAACTCGCGCGAGGCAATCGCAAACACGATCATCAGCGATGCCGCGAGTGCGGGCATCACCAACGGCAGCGTAATGCGTCGCAGCGCGACACCGGCAGGCGCGCCGTGCACCCGCGCAGCGGCTTCAAGCGAAGCAGCCCTCTGACGCAAGGCGGCGCTGGTGTAACGCACCGGATATGGCAGCAGCAAGCAGCTGTACGAGAGCAGCAAGATTCCCCACGTGTTGTATGGCGTGACCGGCCAGAACGGCAGGTTCCACGCGAGGATCAGGCCCACGCCCACGACGATGCCCGGCAACGCATGCGGCAGCAGCGACAAGCCGTCGATCAGCACGCGGCCGCGCATGGTCGATTTCACCACGCACCACGCACACAAGAAGCCCAGCACACCCGTCACCAGCGACGTGCCCAGCGCGAGCGACAAACTCGTCGCCAATGCTTCAAGCCCTTCCGCACCTTGACCGAGCAGTGCCGCGAAATGCGCGGTCGTCAGGTTTGCCACCGACAAACCGCCCGAGAGCGTGCCGGAGAATGCCGTTGCCAGAATCGAGAACAGCGGTGCAACGGTGGCCAGCAACGCCACGGCACCGAAACCCACGATGACTGGCCACTGCCAGCGTCCGAGCGCTCGCGGCGGTGAGGCGATGGGCTTGCCCGTTTGCGTCTCGAAGTCCTTCCCCGCAGACAACCGATGCTGAAAGATGAACGCGAGCAGCGCAATCGTCGCCAGCACGACCGACAGAATCGAAGCCCCCGGCAAATCGATGGGCCAATCGGCAAAGCGGCCTTCGATAGATGTCACCAACACGGAGAATCCGGCACGTGCACCCAATGCCGCAGGGGCACCGAATTCTTCGATGGCCATCGTGAACGCCAACAGCAAACTCGCCGCAAACGCGGGCAGGGCCAGCGGCAGCGTCACGCGTGCAAACGCGCGCCATGCCGATGCGCCGTGCACACGCGCCACGTCGGCCAATCGCGAGCCGGTGGTGGCCAACGAGCGAGACACCGCGAAGTACACGACCGGGAAGATATTGAGCGTCATCACGAAGACGAGGCCCGGCAGCGAAAACAGGAAGCGTCCGGCGTCGAGACCGGTGAGCTGCTGCGCGTAACCGCCGGTTTGCAGCAACAGCATCCAGCCTAATGCCGCGAGATACGGCGGCACCAGAAACGGCAGCAGAAAGCACAGATCCCACACCCGCGCGTAAGGCACATGAAACAGCCCGCGCACGGCTCCGAGGGCACCGCCGACGAGCGCGGTGCCCAGCGCCACCGACACCCCGAGTTGCAGGGTGTTGCCGATGAGCGGCAACGTGCTGTCGTGCGAGAGCGTGGACCAAACGGCGGAGAAGGGCCCGGCAAACGAGCCCTGTGCGAGATGCGGGAAAACGGCCTGCAACAGCACGAACGCGACCGGTAATGCCACCACGACGGCGAGGGCTGCGACCGTCGCCGTCGGGAGGAGTCGGAACGATTTCACGTGAGCTTAGTGTTGGCCGTTGAGTTTCGCGAAACGGGCCAGCACTTCGGCGCGCGAGGCGCTCGACGACTGCGCGTCGCCCTGCGGCAGCAGACGCAGATCCTTGAACGAGGCACGCTTGATGGCGATGTCCTCACGTGCCGGAATCAGCCACGCTTCTGCCACCAGTTGCTGACCTTCGTCGGAGAGCACGTAGTCGATGAACTGACGCGCTTCGTTTTGCAGCTTCGACGTGTTCAGAATCATCATCGGACGCGGTGCAATCACGGTGCCGCTCGTCGGGAAGATCACCTTCACCGCTTCGCCACCCGCCGCTGCCGCATAAGCCACGTAATCGACCGCACCGAACACGGCCGCCTTTGCGCCTTGCAGCACCGGGTTGAGCGCCTGAGCGTTCGGGCCCGAGACGACCATGCCGTTTTGCTTCAGATCGTCGAAGAGCTTCCACGCTTCGCCGCCCAGGCGCGCTTGCAGGCCCAGCAGCAAGTCGGCCGATGCGCCGGACAGTGCCGGGTCAGGCATCGTCACGAGGTTGCGATACGCGGGCTTGGTCAGGTCGCGCCAGTCATGCGGCTCGGGCGTGCCCGACTTCGCATTCCACACGATGCCGAGCGCCGAGAGGCCCTGCGCG
Source organism: Pandoraea pneumonica (assembly GCF_049918595.1). Classification (GTDB taxonomy): domain Bacteria; phylum Pseudomonadota; class Gammaproteobacteria; order Burkholderiales; family Burkholderiaceae; genus Pandoraea; species Pandoraea pneumonica_A. Next base: position 187,969 of record NZ_JBNCRZ010000006.1, on the reverse strand, counting down.
ACGTAGTGCGTCGTCTTGAACGGGGCGGGTACGCGAGCGGCATTAGCGCTCTGGAACGGTGCGAGCCAGCCGCGCTTTTCGAGGTCTTGTGCGGTGTCCCACGAAGCGGAGATGAGCACGTCGGCACGCGGGTTGGCCTGTTCGGCTTCAATGCGTGCCATCACCTTGCCGGTGGTGGCCTGGAATACATCGACTTTAATGCCGGTCTTTTTCTCGAAACCCGTCGCAAGTTTCTTGCTCAGGTTGCCGGGGCCGGCGGTGTAGACGGTCAGCGCATGTGCGTGTTTTGCGCCGACACTTGCAGCAAAGGCCATGGTGAGTGTCGCGATAATTTTGCGGTGGAGCATTATGGGCTACCTCGTAATACGTTTGTCAACGCGCCCGTGGGCGAGGATTACGATCTGATCGGCCAGCGCTTCGGCTTCTTCACGGTCGTGGGTCACGTACACGGCGGTCGTGCCCAGACGCGAGAGCAGTGCGCCGATGTCGGTGCACAGGCGCGTTCTCAGATCGCGATCGAGGTTGGATAACGGTTCGTCGAAGAGCAGCAGGCGAGGGGCCGCGACGATGGCGCGTGCAAGCGCGACGCGTTGTTGCTGGCCGCCCGAGAGCGCTTGCGGACGGCGCGTGCCGTAACCGGCGAGGCCGACCAGATCGAGCGCCTCTTCCACGCGTTGTGCGCGCTCGGCGCGTTTCACGCCGCGCATCTCCAGCGGGAACCCCACGTTGGCCGCCACGCTCATGTGCGGCCACAGTGCATAGTCCTGAAAGACCATGCCGAGCGAGCGCAATTCGGGTGAGTGGCAAACGGTGCCGCTGGCGACCACGGTGTCGTCGAAGCGAATCTCGCCGCCGGTCGGCGCGAGCAACCCCGCGAGCAGCTTGAGCAATGTGCTCTTGCCGCAGCCTGAGGGGCCGAGCAGTGCGGTCGTGGTGCCGGCCGGGACGTCGAGATCGATGCCATCAAGTACGCGCGCTGCCCCAAATGTCTGGTGCAGCGCGCGCAACGAGAGGCTCACGCCTGTGTTTCCCGGCGACACGCCGCCTTGCGAAGGGCGTGTGTCGCGCGTCATCAGAACACGTGCTTGACGCCGGCCATCGTGCCGAACTGGTTCTTCCCGGCCACCACGTTGGTGCCGAAACCGTTCAGACCGAGGTCGGAGCCGTTACGGTTCACGACGTAGCCCATGTTGACGTAGACGTCGGTACGCTTCGAGAAGCTGTAGTCGGCGCTGACCTGGAACGACAACGGATCACGGTTCGTGCCGTAGAAGTTCTGGTACATGGCGGTGGCCGACAGGTCGAGCGCCGGCGTGGCGTGCCACGTGGTGCCCAGCCAGTAGTAGCTTGACGCTTCCACCGGGCTCTTGTTCAGGGCCGAGAGGTGGATTGCCTTGGCGTTCAGGTAGCGGTAACCCACGTACAGGTCGACGCTTTGCAGCGAGTACTGCACGGCCGCTGCGATACGGCGGTCGACGTTGCCTTCATAGCCGCCGACCTTCGAGGTCATGGCTGCATTCGGGAGCACCGAACCGCCATTCTTCTGGTCGTAAGCGATCACGAACGACAGCGGGCCGTTGGCGTAGCGCAGACCGGCGTCGATCACTTGCGCACGGCGGTTGTCGCCCGGCGTGGTGCTGGCCGCACCGAAGCTCACGTCGTCATAACCCTTCGAGTACTGCACCATCGCTTCGAAGGCGCCGAACTTGCCCGAGTAACGCAGGCTGTTGTCCAGACGGTCGGAGAACGCGGTGTCCTGCATCTTGATGGCGTAGACAGCGTTGTTGAGCGGGTTGAACTTGCTCACCCAGTCAAGGAACACGCCGCCCTGACGGCCGATCGAGACCGCGCCGAAGGCGCTGTTCGACAAGCCGACATACGCCAGACGGCCAAACTCGCGACCGCCCTGAAGGGACGTGCCGTTGCCGAGGTTGAAGCCGTTTTCGAGCAGGAAGAATGCCTTGTTGCCGCCACCGAGGTCTTCAGAACCTTTCAGGCCCCAGCGCGAACCGGCGAGGTTGCCCGAGGTGACACGCGAGAGGCTGACGGTGTTGCCGGCGGCGTTCTTGTCGGCGTTGGTGAGGAATTCGACACCCGAGTCGATCAGCCCGTAGAGCTGAACGTTTGACTGGGCCAAGGCGGGCATGGGCAGGCTGCTGGCAAGCGCCAGGCAGCACCCCGCCGCCGCAATGCGGAAGTTGGGTTTCATTACAGGAGTCCTCTTTGGGATTCAATTGAGCCGTCAGGTTAAGCGGCGAACATGTCGCCAACATGACAATTCATCGGCATCCGAAAGAGGACTGCGCTGTGGTTCAGGCCGTTGGGTTTCCCGGTAGCGTGATGGTGAAGCGTGCGCCGCCCAGCGGTGAGGTGTCGACACCCACCTTGCCGCCATGCAGTAACGCAATGCGGCGCACGATGGCAAGACCCAGCCCGAAGCCGCCGGTCGCACGGTTACGGCTGCTATCGAGCCGGTGAAAGGGCTCGAAGATGCGCGCACGATCCACAACCGAGATGCCTTCGCCGTCGTCGTCCACGTAGATCATGACGCTGCCGTCTTCGCAGGTTTTCGCACCGCATACGATGCGCCGCGTGGTGTGGCGCATGGCGTTGTTGAGCAGGTTTTGCACGGCACGTGCGAGCAACTTGGGTTCGACTTCGACACAATCGGCCCCGGGTTCGGCGCTGATATCGAGCGCAATGGAGCGAGACGCCAGCACCTCGGTGCAGTTGGCGGCGAGGCTGTCGAACATCAGCCGCAAGGACACAGCATGGCGTGTCGGCGGTGCCGTGATCTGATCGAGGCGGGCGAGCGAGAGCAGTTCGGTAACCAACTCATCCAGTTCGCGAATATCGCCTTTGAGCGCGGCGATGCGCTCGTTGGCGTCGGGTTCGTGGCGGCGCTGTTGCAGAATTTCGAGGCCGAAGTCGAGACGCGCGATCGGTGTGCGCAGTTCGTGCGACACGGCGTTGATCATCTCCTTTTGTGTGGTGATGGAGCGTTCGATACGCTCGGCCATCGTGTTGAATACGCTCGCGAGCGCAGCGAGATTCGAGAAGCGCGAGACACGCGCTCGCGAGCTGAAATCGCCTTCGCCGAAACGTGAAGCCGCACGGTTGAGCGACTGCACATCGGTCCAATACCAGCGCGACCAAGTAAGTACGGCGAGCAGGATCAGCAATGCCACGACGGTGTAGGCGAGGTAGTTGATCTGGCGCAGATTCAGGTCGGTGCCGGTCACGGAGGTGAGCACCCAGTCGGATTTCAGCAGGCGCACGGCGTAGTGATCGCCGTCGATGCCGTTGGCAACGACGAGGCCGTCCTCGAGATCCTTGCGGGCATATTCGAATGGGAGCGGCAGGCCCTTGAGCGGCTTGATCTCGATCTTGTCGTTGCCGTGCGATTCGAACTTCGCAATGAATGCGGGCCACTCCGATTCCGGCAGCTTTTCGAGCGACTGGTTAATGACCCAGACATACGCGCCCATTTGCTTCTGCGCAGACCGGTTCAGGATGTCGTAGAAGAAAAAGCCGAACGTGTTGTTGATCAGCAAGATGGCGGCGACGACAGCTAACGCGACCAGCCCATAGAGCTTCAGAAGAATGCGAAACATGAATCAACTCTCCCAGGCCGAGGGGCTGAAGAGGTAGCCCCGGCCCCAGACTGTCTTGATGCGCTGCGGCTCGCCGTCGGTGTCTTCGAAACGTTTGCGCAGCCGGTATATGCCGACGTCCACGGTGCGGTCGATACCGTCGAATTCGATGCCGCGCAGTTGTTGAAGAATTTCGTCGCGCGTGACCACGCGCCCCGCGCCCTTCGCCAGAATCAGCAGCAAGCTGAATTCGTTCGACTTCAACTCCACCGGCAGGCCGCGCCAGAACACCATGCGATCGCGCGGCACGATACGCAACTGTCCGAACGACAGACCGTCTTCGGTCGGCTCATCGATTTCCGCGAGCGGCACGGCGCGTCGCAGCAGGGCGCGTAGCCGGGCGAGCAGCAGCCGGGGTTCGACCGGCTTGACGACGTAATCGTCGGCACCGACTTCCAACCCCGCCACCTGGTCGTAGGTGTCTTCCCGTGCCGTAAGAATGAGGATGGGCGTCGTGCTCACTGCGCGGAGTTGGCGGCACACCTCCATGCCGTCCATGCCGGGCAGCATCAGATCGAGCACAACGATGTCGGGAGCGAAGGCGCGGTAGCGCTCCAGCGCACGCGCGCCATCTCCCACGACGGCAACTTCGAAGCGATAAGCGTGCAGATATTCGGTGACGAGTGCGGCAAGCCGCGCATCGTCCTCGACGAGCAAGACACGGTACATGGCCGTATTCCTTTCCTGTTGTGCTGTGCCGCGGCGTTTGGCGGCATTCCCGTGAGGCGCATTTTACTGCCCGGCAGCCCCGCCGGGCGGGCGTTTCAAACCTGTGAACAAACGAAAACATTTGTTCACAACTCTCCTAAATCGAATAACAGTCACGCCGCCGGTTCGCGCCTACCATGCGCTCACCTTGCAATCCGTTCGTCCAACGCGCCGATTGCAACCTTCCAATAATTTGTAGGAGTCCCATGAAAAACCGCCTTCTTCCCCGGGTTGCCGCGCTGAGCGCCGCAGGTGTCGTGTTTGCCGGTGTCGCGCCGCAGGCGTTTGCCGTCGATCCGTCGCGCTACAGCGGCATTCAACCCGATGCGAGCCTGCCCACGCAGGCACCGGAAAGCGGTTACGAATTCACCATCGGCGGCGGTGTCGGTTACTCGCCGCGTTACATGGGTAGCAACGAATACCGCGTGACTCCGGCGCTAAACCTGGCGCTGCAAACCCCGTACGGCGTGTTCGTGGGGCTGGGCGGTATCGGTTACCGGCTGCCGCTGCCCGCCGGGTTCTTCCTGTCGGCGGCGCTGTCGTACGACGGCGGCCGTAAAGACCAGAAGAAAGGGCTGGATTCCGGCTCGGACAAGCTGCGTGGCATGGGCGACGTCAAAGGCTCGGTGTTCACGACGTTGCAGGCGGGCTACGCCATCGGCGATCTGGCGGTGGTGAGTGTCGCCACTGACATCCCGCTCACGAACCGCGATCGCGGCAATGTCTATCGCTTCTCGGTGGATAGCGTCGTGTACAAGTCGGCCGTCGATTCGGTGGGCGTGAGTGCCACGGCCCACTTTGCCAGCGGCAAGTATGCGCAAACGTATTTCGGCGTGACGGCCAATCAAAGCCTGAACTCGGGCTATCGGCAGTACTCGGCTGGCGGCGGCCTGTACGGCGTGAGCCTGACGGCGAACTGGACCCACAAATTCACCAAGCACTGGAGCACTACGGTTGCCGGCGGCCTGATTCGCTACACCGGCAATGCATCGAAGAGTCCCATTGTGTTTAACAAGACCAACTATCAGGTCGCCACCACGCTCGACTACACGTTCTAACGACGTGGTGCGGCGCGGCGGGCCTGTTTCTTAGTATTGCGAGGCAATAGCCATGCGAATTCTCGTCACCGGCAGTACCGGTTTTGTGGGCGGCGCGGTCGTCGCTCAACTTCTCAAGGACGGCTTCGGGCCGTCGCTGTTGCTGCTCGTGCGCGCGCGCACCAGCGCCGACGGACTCGCACGGGTGCGCGCCGCGATGGACCGTTTTCGTGTCGCGCCCGTCCACCGGCTCTCGCTCACGGAAGCGAACATCGTGTGTGGCGATCTGGCGCAGCCGATCTCGTTCGACGACGATCCTCGCATGCGCCGCGTTACGCACGTGATTCATGCGGGCGCGATTGCCTCGTTTTCCGCGCATCCGCAACTCGATGCGGTGAACGTCGAAGGCACGCTGGCGCTCGCGCGGGCGGTGGCGGCGTCACCGGTGCTGGAGCGCTTCGTGCATGTGGGCACGGCCATGGCGTGCGGCGATGCGTTGTCCGGCGTGGTGAAGGAATCGCACGATCTGGCGCGCGCCGATCATCAGTTGGTGCCGTACACGGCGTCGAAGGCCGAGGCCGAGATGCGGCTGCGGCGCGATTGGCCCGGGCTGCCGCTGGTGGTCGCGCGGCCGTCGATTGTCGTGGGCCACACCCAACTCGGCTGCGAGCCGTCGGGCAGCATCTTCTGGATGTTCCGCATGGTGCAGTTGCTGGGCGCTTTCACGTGCGGGCTCGATGACCGGCTCGACGTGGTGCCTGTCGACTTCTGTGCCGACGCGCTGATCGATCTGGCGTTTTTGCCGCGCTTGCGTCACGACCTGTATCACGTGTCGGCGGGTCAATCGTCGACGCGCACCATTCGCGAGATCGAAGCGGCGCTCGCCAGAGCGCGGGGCGTGGCGCCGTTGGGCGAACGTTTCCGTCATATCGGCGACGCAGAGATCGAACGGCTGACACCGGCGCTTTCGCGCCAGCTCGGCACGGGCAATGGCCGGTTGATGGCCAAGGCGCTGCGCCGCTACGGCGCGTTTGCCGCGCTCGACTACGTGTTCGACAACCACCGTTTGCTGGGCGAAGGCACGTCGCCGCCGCCGCCCGTGACCGATTACCTCGATGTTTGCGTGCGCTCGTCGGCAGCCACTTCGGTGGCCGAGCAGATGGCGTGGGATTTCAAGTGAGTCCCGATGGAGGACGGGATGGGCGGCGCGCCAGTCCGGTTCGCTAGCTGCGCGGTGTGCGACGTACGATGGGGTCGTCGCATCCGTTCAGCATCACGCGGCCGGGCTGGCGGCGTCTGCCGCAAAGCATTGCGCGAGAAAGCGCTCGGTCGGACGGCTGAGCGCCTCCGCGTGCGGCACCAGCGCCGTGAGCAGGCGCTTGAGGCCGTGCGGGGGATCGATGCGCACGGATCTGAGCGCGGCATCCTCATGTCGCATCGACATTGCAGAGACGAAGCCGATGCCCATACCGGCGCGCACGGCCTCTTTAATACTCTCCACACCCGCTAGCTCAAGGGCGACGCGCGGCTCCAGTCCCGAGACCGAGAACGCACGTGCGACAAGTGCGCGCACGCCGGAGCCCGGCTCGCGCAAGATCAGTGGATATTCGGCGATGCTTTGCAACGATGCGCCGCCGGGAAGGTGGGCCAGCGGGTGATCGGCCCTTGCAATGGCCACGACTTCGTCGTCGCGCCATGGCCGCACGGCCACGTCCGGCGACAAGCCGGGCGGCACCGCGCCTTCAATGAAGGCCACATCCAGACTGTCGAGCTGCGCCACGATCTCGCTCGTGTTGCCGTCGATGATGTGCAGGGCGACCGCCGGATAGCGTTGGTGGAATTCGGCGATGACGTACGGCAGCAGATAGCTGGCGGGCGTGGTGCTCGCGCCGATGCGCAGCGCGCCCGTTTCCAGTCCGCGTAGGCTGTCGCGCAGCGCTAGCGCCTGACGGTAGTCCTGACGCAGCTTGTTCGCGTACGCCGCGACTTGCTCGCCCACGGCAGTGAGCCGAATACCGCGCCCATCGCGGCGGTACAACGGCTCGCCGAACGATTCCTGCAATAAGCGCAACTGCCCGGAGACGGCCGGTTGCGACAGATGCAAGGCCTCGGCGGCATGGCTGATGTTGCCCAGTTCGGCCACCGTCGCGAAGGTCAGTAATTGGTCCGGCGTCATCGTGAATTCATCGGAAATGGTGATGATTGGTCGTCATCATAGCCATTTTTTCGATGGTCGGTGCGTCGAGGATCAGGTGAGGGCGGGTGGCTGGGCAACGAGTGCTTGCACTTCATCCCATGACGGTGCGTGCGCGCCAGTCCGAGTGCAAGCCAATGCTGCGGCGGCGGCCGCATGCTGAAGATGGGTGGAGAGAGGCGCTTTCGGTGCGCGCGACAAGCTGGCCAGCCAGCCACCGATGGCGGCGTCGCCCGCGCCGACGGTGTCGGCCACGGCGATGCGGTAAGCCGGTTGCGTGAGTTCGAGACCATCGGACGTGAACAAGCGCATGCCGTGCTCGCCGTCGGTGAGCAGTAACGTGGCTTGAGGTGCGACGCGACGGACTTCGTCCAGTGCAGCACCGTCGGCAAGCGCGGGATACAACGCGCGCAGGTCTTCGACGGACAACTTGAGCCACGTGGCGAGCCGCGCGACGCGGGCAAACGTCGCGAGGTAATCCGGGCCCATCAAATTGCGCAGATTCGGGTCGAAGCTGATCGCGACGCCTCGCGCGTGCAGTTGTTCGGCCAGGTCGATGAGGACGCTGGCGAGCGGTTCGCGCACGAGGCTGATACAGCCGAAATGCGCGACACGGGCTGCGTCTTGCCAGCCCGCTGGCAGCGAATGCGGATCGAAGGCGAGATCGGCGGCACCCTCACCGAGGAAGAAATAGGCAGGCGGATCGTGCCGATGGACAACCGCCAGCAAGGGAGGGCGATCCACCGGCTGGAGATATCGGGCGTCGAGGCCTGACGCTTCGGACAGGGCCAGCAGTTCGGTGCCGAACGGCGCGTGCGTGCTGATGGCACCGCCGTAGCCGGTCGGCACGCCCATCGCTGCCGTGACGCGAGCCACGTTCCAGCACGCGCCACCCGCACGGCTCACCCATTGGCGGCCATCGCCGGACGGTTGACGAATCAGATCGGTCAGCGCCTCGCCAAAGACGAGCAGAGCGGGCAGGGGCATGGCAGACATATCGAATGCAGGAGGACAGTGGCCGTCAGCATACCTGCGATACCTGCTGTGCGAGTTACTTGCCGTGCACCAGCAGCGCCACACCCGCCGCGAGCACCACGAGATTCACCACTTTCACGAACTGGGCGCGCGACAGATGGAGCGTGACGCGCTTGCCCAACCACATGCCGATCACCATCGCCGGGACAAGCGTGAGCGTCGTTATCAGCATCGGCAAATCGGCATAGACACCCGCAATCAGGAACATCACGGCGCGCGCCAGCGTGCTGAACCCGATCAGCGTGGCTTGCGTGACGCGCATCGATTCCACACGCTCGAGGCGGCTGGTCAGGTAGATCGCGTAAATGAAGCCGCCGCTGCCGAACATCGCGCTGAACACACCGCCCACCGTGCCGAACAGGATCGCCCATTTTTGAGAGAGCCGAGATTTGGCGCGCGGGCCGATCAGCGCGAAGACCGAGTAGCCGCAGACAAACCATGCGAGCGCGCGCAACAACGTCTCGGGGCGAAGGTGTAGCAGTAGTGCCGCACCCGCGAGGCTGCCGATAAGCATCGCGGGCAGGAGCCGACGCAATTCGCCTGTGTCAGCGGCGCGTGCATTGCGCACCACGTTGCCCGAAGCGGCGCTGAAGTCGAGCAACGCAAGCATCGGCACGATCTGCGCTACCGGCAGCGTGTAGGCCAGCACTGGACTGGCGACAAGCGCTGTGCCGAAGCCCGCGATGCCGAAGATGAGGTAAGCGACGACAAGGGCGGCACTCATCAACAGCCATGCATGGAGCGTGGGGAGTGCGCCCACGAGGGCATCGAACAGAGGGGACGGCATAGAAAGGTCAGTGTGGAAGGCTGCGGGTGGAGCAGGCGGCAAGATGTCCTGCGCTTTGCCTCAGCATAGGGCCGCGGTGCTGCACTGCGCCAATATAGAATGTGGCGATGTTCGATCTCGAAACGGCATGACCATGGTCTCGCTGCGGCAGTTGCGGTATTTCCTCGAAGTGGTGGACGCGGGCGGCTTTAGTGCGGCGGCCGAGCGGCTGTTCGTCGCACAGTCGGCGTTGAGTCGGCAGATCTCCGAGCTTGAGCGCGAGTTGCAGGCGGTGCTGCTGGAGCGCTCGTCCAAGGGCGTGTCGCTCACGCCCGCCGGTCGCACGTTTGTCGACGAGGCGCGCCGTGTGCTGACGGAGCTTGAAGGATCGGTGGCGCTCACCCGCAGCGTCGCGCGCGGCGAGCAGGGCACCGTGCGGCTCGCGCACTCCACGTCGGTGCCATTCGCGGGCGACCTGCCTGCGGCATTGCATGCGCACTTGTCTGTCAATGCGGGCGTCAGTGTCGAGATATCGACGTTGTCGTCCGAGCAGCAGCAAGACGAAATCGAAGCTGGCCGTATCGACCTCGGGCTGGTGCGCCTGCCCGTCCTGAGACCAGCACCGTCGCTGATTTGCGAGCGCATTGCCATCGAACGCTTATTGCTCTTGGTGCCTGCCGGGCACGCACTGGCGGGGGAGACGTCTGTGCGGGTGGCGGCGCTTGCTGACACGCCATTTGTATCGATTCCGCATCGCGAACGCGGCGGGTTGAGCTACCGAGTAGCCCAGTTGTGTCAGCAACACGGGTTCTTTCCCCGGGCGGCGGCGGCGACCTCGCGCAAGATCGCCCTCATCAATCTAGTGGCGGCAGGGTTCGGTGTGGCGATCGTGCCCGAGAGTCTGGCTGCGATGGCTGGCCCCGCCGTGTGCCGGGTCACGCTCGACGACCCGCATGCCGTGTGCGAAGTCGCTTTGCTGCGCCGCCGCGACGCGGGGGCGCTGGCTGTGGCGCTGGGCGAGGCGCTCAAACTTGCGTTATCGCAATCGATGGCGGACTTCGTGCGCGTGCAGTAAGTCCCGCGTAAGGCGTGCATGAGAGGGTGCCCCATAAAGTGCGAAAAGCACGCGGGGCAGGCCTGCAAACCGGCAGCGACAGTGTCGAAATGCCGCTTGCGCAAAGCGAAGAAACCCTCAAGTCGGCCGTTTTTTCTCCCGTTATACTTTTCGACACATCAGCTTGGGCGTGAACGCCTGTCAGGCGTTTTTTTGCATGCAAAGCAGCGTGCTTGCGCCCTCGCCATAAAAATCAGATCAGAGATGCGAGGAGACGACGATGGGGCTATTCACGCGCCGCGGGGCAGCCGCGCACACCGTCACAATCATGAGCGAGGTGGCCGACAGTGCCGGCACCCTCGGCATCGAGCTGTGCGATATCGCCGGTAACGTCGACGAGATCGCCGTGCGCATCAAGCGGCAGGCCGAGGTGTTCCAAGAGCTTCAACGCGCTGCCGCCGATACCAGCGAGGGAAATCAACGCATCGCAGTGGCCGCGCGCGAGGCGCGCGACGTCGCCGATCGCGCGAGTGCCGAGATTGCCGCGTCGCGCAGCACGGCCGACGCCTCGCTTGCTTCCATTCACGGATTGGTCGAAGGCGTGTCGGGCATGGCCGGTGAAATTGCCGGGTTGCGCGACGCGCTCGAGCACGTGGGCAAGGTGGCCGAGGGCATCTCGGTCATTGCGCGCCAGACCAATCTGCTTGCGCTTAACGCTGCGATTGAAGCGGCGCGGGCCGGTGCGGCGGGGCGCAGCTTCGCCGTGGTAGCCACCGAAGTCAAACAACTGGCGAGCAAGACATCTGAGGCGACGCAGCAAATCGAACAAACGCTGGCAGCGCTCGCCGAGCGCACGCAACGTCTCATGCGTGAGAGCAACACGAACGTGGCACGCGCGAACGAAGCCCGTGAAGGCACGCGCGCGATCGCCAGCGTGATCGAGACGGCGGGCACCGCGCTCGACACGTTCGACCGTCAGGCAGGGCAGATTGCGCAAGTGAGCGAAGCCATCGAGAACGAATGTGGCACGCTGGTGGCGCACGTCGATGAAATGGCCGATGGCGTCGCGCATTCTGCCGAGCATGTCGAAAGCGCGCGCGAGCGGATCAATGGTTTGCTGTCGGTCTCGGAGCATCTGATCGGGCTGATTGCCGAAGCGGATGTTGAAACTGAAGACACGCCGTTTATTCGCGCGGTGCGGCGTGCAGCTAAGCAGGTCGGCGAGACCTTCGAGGCGGCGCTCGCCAAGGGCAAGATCAGCGAGCAGGAGCTCTTCGACCGTCGCTACGAACCCATTCCGGGATCGAACCCACAACAGCTGATGGCAAGCTTCACGCGCTTTACCGACGAGACCTTGCCGACGATTCAAGAGCCGTTGCTCTCGCTGAGCGAGCGCATCGCCTTTTGTGCGGCGGTCGACGAGAACGGCTACCTGCCGACGCACAATCGCAAATTCTCGCAGTCACCAACGAACGACCCCGTGTGGAATGCCGCACATTGCCGTAATCGGCGATTGTTCAACGACCGCACTGGTGCGGCGGCTGGGCGCAACACGAAACCGCTGCTGTTGCAGACGTATCGGCGCGATATGGGGGGCGGCGAGTTTGTGGTGATGAAAGACGCGTCGGCACCGATCTATGTGAATGGCCGTCACTGGGGTGGCTTCCGGATTGCGTATCGCGTAGTGGCTTAAGCGGGTCGAGATTTCGTACGATGCGGGCACAAAAAACGCGCCGCTGATGACAACATCAGCGGCGCGTTTTCTGTTGAGCGGGGGAGGATTGGGCTATGCCCGGCGTGCTCCCCGTTCATCGATCAATAGCGGTACCACTGGCCGTGACGCCAGTAACCGTGACCGTACGGGCGGCCATAGTACGGACGGCCGTAGTAGACCGGTGCCGGAGCGACGTAGACCGGCGGCGGGCCGTAGTAGGCCGGGGCCGGCGCCACATACACGGGCGGGGGCGGGGCCACATAGACCGGCGGCGGCGCATAAACAGGACCCGGCACCACCAGCGGCACACCGATGCCGATACCCACCGAGACGTGTGCCTGCGCAGTCCCGATCGCACCCGCGGCGAGCGCGATTCCTGCGATGGCAAGGGCGGCAAACTTGGCTTTCATGATATTTCTCCTGCGGACTTGGCAGCGTACTGATGACAGCGCCCGGACGGCACCATGCCGACCGACTCGCCGGGTGCCCGCCGGCACCTTGGGTTCGTCAGATTCCTTGGCTTAACTTTACTGAAGTTCCGGAACGCGAGTGCTGCGCAATTGTTGCAAAGTATGCGCATTTGCACGGTGTGGGGAACGTTCGGGCGTGGATAAGCGGCCGCCAAACGTGTGAATCAGGCCCCCATTCTATTCAGAATCAACGGTTTGCGCTCGTTTCGGTTGACGGCAAACGGTGCCGCAGCGGCGAGAAACCGGTGATGGGCGCCGGGCACTTGTTACATTCATTTACATGGCCGGGCGTGCCTGTGGCGCAAAAACAGCGGCGGATGCCGCTTGCGCGACATCCGCCTGCCGTCGGTGTCCCCACCTGCCGGGCGTGCTGTGCTCGCTACTTTCGTGCGGCACCGCGCGCGCTCTGGGACACCCTCTCCTCCCTGCTAAACCGGGCGCGGCACCGCCGCGGGTTGGGTACTGCTGGGGTACTGCTGGGGTACTGCTGTCGTCTACGATCTTGTTATTGATTGAAGCGAACCTTGGCGTCGGCCACGCAAGCATCCTTGCTGGCGCCGGTCATGCTGTCGCAGCGTTCCACGGCAGCCTTGTACTGGGCCTTGTTCGCGTCGGCATTGGCGTCCTGACGGGCGGCCTGCGTGTCCTTGGACGATTCGCGGCTCGTGCGCATCACTTTGGCGTCGCCATAAGCCTTGGTTTTGGCCGCGTCGGCGTCCTTCACGCAGACATCCTTCTCATTGCCCTTGTTGTCGTTGCAGCGCAGCTTGGCGACGCCGTAGTCGGCATCGGCCTTGGCAATGGCGGCGTCGTAGCGGGCCTTCGGCGTGTTCTCGTAGTCGGCTTCGGCGTTCGCCTTGGCAACCTTCTCGTTACCCTTGGCGTTCTCGACGCAGACCTTCTTGGCGTTGTCCTTCATGTCCTCGCAACGCGCGAGCGCAGCCTTATAGTCGGCCTCGGCCGATTTCTGCGAAGCGTCGTAGCGGTCTTTGGCCGCCGCGTCGGCGGCGTTGGCCGAGGCGGCGCCAAAGGCGCCCGCGGCCAAGATTGCACAGGTCAGCCAGTTCAGAGCGAGTCGTTGTTGCATGTCTATGTCCTCCAGTGAACGAGCGGATGTCGGTCGTTGCGGTTACTTGTTGCGGTCGGCGGCACCCTGGATGGCTTCACCACCCTTTTCGATGTCCGTGCCCGCACCATGGACGGTGTTGCAGCCAGCAAGCCCCAGCGCGAAGCCGGAGAGCAGAGCGATAGCGATCAGTCGTTTCATTTGAGTTCTCCTTGAGAGATAGCGATAGCGGCGGCTTGGTTTGACCTAGGCAAGCTAGGCGGTGTGAAGTCTCGGGTGTCGATCAGCACGACCGGCACGACCGGCGCGCCCGCCTCCCGGCGGACGCCACCAGCGCGTGCTTACCAGAGCTTGTGTTCCTTGTTCCAGGTGTCGACTTCGCGCTCGGCGTCGGCCTTTTCCTTGCCGTAGCGCTCTTGAATCACACCCACGAACTTGTCGCGGTTGCCTTCAATTTTGAGCAGGTCGTCGTCGGTGACCTTGCCCCACTGCTTCTTGGCTTCGCCCTTCAGTTGGTTCCACTTGCCCTTGATCTGATCCGAATTCATGACAACTCCTTCTGGGTTGAGATGGGGGTACTCCGTGGTACTGACCGCAGCGTTAGCATCGTTCCGGTCGCCCGGTTCGATGCCGCATGCCATTGCACTGAAGCAATGACCGCGGTTGCCGCCCGGTGTGGCGGCGGGTGATTCCATGGTAGGGAGTGCCAATCGTTCGCGCTGTCAGCGGGTCTTGCGTCGCGCTGTAGGCGGAGTCGGGTAGCGCTGTCAGCGCATTCCCACGGGGGCGGGCGGGGTGTTGTCGGTCCGGTCGCTGGACGATTCGGACGCGGGGGGCTGCTTTGCGGGAGTGGCGGGATTTGTGGGATTCGTGGCGTCGGTGGGGCCGGCGGGCACGGCAGGATCGGTGATGTCGAGCACGTCGGCCGGCGGGCACAACGGCATGACCACTTGAATCTCGGTACCAATGCGCGCAGGCAACGAATGGATGTCGATGCGTCCACCTCGGGCCGAGACACGCTGACGCATGCCGAACAACCCGTGTGTCTTGGGTTTGTTGAATTGGTCGGGGGTGAGGCCGATACCGTTGTCGATGACTTCGAGGCGCACGCGCTGGTCGTCGTAGGCGAGCGCCACGCGCACGGTCGTCGCGCGCGCGTATTTCCCTGCGTTCGTGAGGGCTTCCTGCGCTACGCGGAACAGCGCGATCGCCGTGGCTTCCGGCAAGGCGAAGTCCTCTTCGGGAAGATCGAGGTCGAGCTTCCAATGTTGTTGATCGGCCGCCTCTTCGGCGAGTGAGCGCAACGCCGTCACCAGACCGAAGTTGATGAGCACGGTGGGGCGCAGATTCTCGATGATGCGACGCTTGATCTGAATGCCGGAATCGAGATTGCGCTGCGCACGCGCGAGTTTTTCGGCAATCACGGTGTCGGTGTTGCGCAGCTTGTGATGCGCCCACGTCACGTCCATCTTGCACGCGGTGAGAATCGCACCGAGCTCGTCGTGCAACTCGCGCGACAGACGCGTTTTCTCGTCTTCGCTCACGTTCTGCAAGTGGGTTGCCAACTCGTCGAGCTGCTCGGTGCGCTCGCGCACGAGGCGGTCGAGGTGGGCCTGCTGTTCGTGCAGTTGATCGCGTGCGAGTTGTTCCTGACGCATCTGTCGGCCAAGCGTGCGAAACAGCAAGATGAACAGCAGGATGGTGAGCACCGAGAGTGCACCCGCACTCACGGCCGAGATCGCTTGATCGAAGCGTCCGTCGTCCTGAGCCGTGCGTGCCCGCGCAAGTTCGCGGTTGTACAAGTCGGTGATGGCGTTCTGAACCGGTTCCATCGTGCCGAAGCCGAGGTTGTTCGGCGTGAGCGCTTCGTCGAGATTCATCTCGCCCTGCTTGAGCGCCGATCGCGCGGTTTCCATCGCGGTGATGCGCTGCGAGAAGAGCGTCATGACGTCGGCGAATTCGCGCGCGGCCGACGTGTCGTTCACATCTTCATAGTGCTGGATGATGAGCGCGGCCAAATCGCGAATGCGGCGCACGGACGACAAATACGGATCGAGATAGATCGGGTTGTTGGTGAGCAGATAACCCCGTTGGCTGGCCACGACGGTGGAGGTGCGCGCAATGATCTCGTTGAGCTCGTTGGCGGCGGTCATCGCTTGCAGTGCCGTCTCGTAGGTGGATGCGAGCCGACGGTGCGCAGATTCCAGCCCGATCAGGCTGCCGACCGTGATGACGATCGCAGCGATCATGGCGATGATCCAGCTTCGGCGACGCAACCAGGACGTGAACAGACGGGGCATTGAAGGGCCAATGGAAGGTAGGGGGCGCTTCGATCATAAGTCGAAAATCGCCCCATAACGCGAAATGTCAGCTAATTCCTACGCAAAAACCAGCGCCACCCGGGCAGTCCTGAACGCGGCGTTTTTCTACCATACATTCAGCGCCGAACGTTTTAAGTGATGGGTAAAACAAGGAGAACGCTATGTTGAAGTGGGCTTTGTTGTTCGCACTGATCTCGATTGTGGCAGGCCTGTTGGGCTTCACAGGGATTGCCGCAGGTGCGGCCGGGATCGCCAAGATTCTCTTCGTGCTGTTCCTGGTGCTGTTCGTGATCTTCCTGCTGCTCGGCCTGACCGTCGCCAAGAAGATCGTCGACTAGACGGTGCTGCCGGAGCCACCCATCGCGGTGGCTCGGGTGGCCAGGAATAAGTTGCCAATGCTGTCAATGCGGGTCTGGGCCGTCATTTTTGCAAGGAGCTAGCGATGCTTCACTACGCCGTCGTGTTTTTCGTGATCGCGCTGATCGCCGCGGTGTTCGGCTTCACCGGTATTGCCGCCGGCGCCGCCGAAATCGCCAAGATTCTGTTCTTTATTTTCCTCGTGATCTTTTTGGTCACGCTGCTCTTTGGGGTGGTTCGACGATAGCTGCGCACGGCCTGTGCCGGGGGATCGATAGGCTTCACACCATCGGCCCCCGTGCGCGGCCAGCCCCGTCCCCACAACACAACCGCAGGAGAATTCGCTCATGCATACCGCCAAGCACGCCAAGCAACACGCCAAGACTTCGGGCAAGCACGCGATGAAAGGCAACGGTCATAGCGCTCATGCCGGTGAGGATTTCGAGATCGATGTCCGTGCCTTGCGCGAGCGTGCCCGTGAACACCTCGACGACGGCGCCGTGACGGAAGACTATCGTGCCGATCGCGACGCGGTCGTGCAGATGCTCAACGATGCGCTCGCCACTGAGCTGGTGTGCGTGCTGCGCTACAAGCGCCACCATTTCATGGCCACCGGCATTCACGCCGAGCCGGTCGCCGCAGAATTTGCCGAGCATGCGGCCCAGGAGCAGGATCACGCAGACCGCATCGCGACGCGTATCGTGCAGCTGGGCGGCGAGCCGGATTTTGCCCCGGACAGTCTTTCTGCGCGCAGCCACGCGGAATATGTCACGGGCAGCAGCCTGCGCGAGATGATTCGTGAGAATCTCGTCGCAGAACGGATCGCGATTGAGAGTTACCGCGAGATGATTCATTATTTGGGCGACCGGGATACCACGACGCGTCGTATGCTCGAGGAAATTCTGGCCGTTGAAGAAGAGCATGCCGACGATATGCGCGACTTGCTCGACCGGGAGTGAAGGTCATGGCGAACGCACCGAAGGGTAGCGACCGGACCGATGGGGACAGTCTCTGGAGCTTAGATGTCACTGACAATAAAAATTCTGATTGCCGACGACCACGCCATCGTTCGCACCGGCTTCAAGCAATTCATCGCGGACGAGTCGGACATGGAAGTGTTGGGCGAGGCAGCGAGCGGCGACGAAGTGATTCGTGCCGTGCGCGATACAGCATTCGATGTCGTGCTGTTGGATATCGCCATGCCTGATAAGAACGGTATCGACACCCTGCGCGTGATCAAGCAACTGCGGCCGCAGCAGGGGGTGCTGTTCTTGTCGACGTATCCGGAAGCGCAGTACGCAGTGAATCTGCTGCGCGCCGGTGCTAATGGCTATCTGATGAAAGATGCCGCCCCCGAGGAGATCATCCGCGCGATTCGCACGGTGGCGCGCGGCCACCGTTATGTGAGCGAAGTCACCGCGGATTTGCTCGCGCAGAAGCTCGACCAGCCCATCGACGAGCCGATGCACGAGCAACTCTCCGAGCGCGAGTTTCAGGTGTTCTGCAAACTCGCCCAGGGGCGCACCCCGACCGAAATCGCGGAGGAACTGCATTTGTCAGTGAAAACCGTGAGCACGTATCGCGCGCGCGTGCTCGAAAAGATGCATTTGAAAACCAATGCCGATCTGACGCTCTACGCGCTCAAGAACGGTCTGATCAGTTGATGAGAGGCAGTTATGTCAACCGGGAAGGCGACAACGCTCACGGGGTCCCGCTCTCCCCTTAAGGTGCTGTTGATCGAGGACTCTGCGGTCATTCGCGAGAGCCTGTCCGAAGCCCTCGGTTCGTCCGGGATGCTCGAGGTGACAGGCGTCGCGGAAACCGCCGACGACGCGGTGCGCACGCTTAAGGAGGATTCTTTCGACGCAGTGATCGTCGATATCCAACTGCGGCGCGGCTCGGGGATGGATGTGCTGTCCTACCTGCACGACGCCGGCCTTCTGCCGCATCTGATGGCGATCGTGCTTACCAATTACGCACTGGCCACCTACCGCAAGCGGTGCCAGCAGCTCGGTGTGCAGTATTTCTTCGATAAATCGCTCGAATTCGACCGCGTGATCGAGGTGCTAGACGATTTCGCGACGGGACGTCAGGCGTCCGCGACGTAATTTCCTAAAGCTTCTGTCGATTTCCCATATAAAGGGATCAAATTTTATTATTTTCAACTATTTAGATGCATGGGCTAAAATATCGCCTTTGCGCTAAATACCGGGTCAACGGCGGCGCACTGCGAGAGGTTTTGGCAGTGAGCTGCTATTTTTTTGCATGATCGAACTCCAGAACATTACCCAGCGCTTCGCTGGGCCCAAGGGGCCGATCGACGCGCTCTCCAATATCAGCCTGTCGATCGAGCGCGGCGAAGTTTTCGGCATCATCGGCCGAAGCGGCGCCGGCAAGAGCACGCTCGTGCGTGTGATTAACCTGCTCAACCGTCCGAGCGACGGCAGCGTTCGTGTCGAAGGGCAGGATCTGACGGCCTTGTCGTCCGATGAACTGCGTAAGGCACGCCGCCGCATCGGCATGATCTTCCAGCATTTCAATTTGCTCAGCTCGCGCACGGTGTACGACAACGTCGCGCTGCCGCTGGAGCTGGCGGGCCTGCCCGCGGCGGAAATTCGCGCGAAGGTGCTGCCGCTGCTCGAACTCGTGGGCCTGACCGCGCAGAAGGATCGCTATCCCGCGCAGATTTCCGGTGGCCAGAAGCAGCGCGTGGGCATTGCCCGTGCGCTCGCCAGCGAGCCGCAAGTGCTGCTCTCCGACGAAGCCACCTCGGCCCTCGATCCGGAAACCACGCGCTCGATTCTCGAGTTGCTCAAGCGTATTAACCGCGAACTCGGCCTGACCATCGTGCTGATCACCCACCAGATGGAAGTGATCAAGCAGGTGTGCGACCGCGTGGCCGTGCTCGACGCCGGTCGTGTGGTCGAACAGGGCCGCGTGATCGATGTGTTCCTGCGCCCGCGTCATGAAGTGACGCGCGCCATGATCGGCGATGTCATTGCGCAGGAATTGCCGCCCGGCGTGCGCGAGCGTATCGCATCGCGTATCGGCAATGGGCACGATCATTTGTACCGGCTCGCATTCTCGGGGGCAGGCGTCGATCAGCCGCTGCTCTCGGAAGCGATTCGCCGCTACGAGCTCGATTTCAATATCCTGCATGGCCAGATCGACGAGATCCAAGGGCAAGCATTTGGATCGCTCGCCGTGATGGCGGGCGGCACCCCGGCCCGTGTGGCCGAAGCCATGGCGTTCCTCGCCAGTCAAGGCGTCGTTGTCGAGGAGATGAGCCATGTGGAGTGAAATGTTCGACCTGTTTGTCTCGTCGTTCTGGGAAACGATCATCATGGTCGGCATCTCGGGCCTGATCGGGGCTGTCGTCGGCGTGCCGCTGGGCGTGCTGCTGTACCTGACCGATCGCAATGGCGTGCTGCAAAACCTGCCGACCAATCGCATCGTCGGCATTATCGTCAACGCCGTGCGCTCGACGCCGTTCATCATCTTGCTGGTCGCCGTGATTCCGTTCACGCGCCTGATCGTCGGCTCGTCGATCGGCACGATGGCGGCCGTGGTGCCGCTGACCATCGCCGCGGCACCGTTCGTCGCGCGTCTGGTCGAAACCGCGCTGCGTGAAGTCGACCGTGGGCTGATCGAGGCCGCGCAATCGATGGGCGCGACCACCGGCCAAATCGTCATGAAGGTGCTGTTGCCCGAGGCGCTGCCCGGTATCGTCGCGGGCCTGACCATCACGTTCGTGAGCCTGGTCGGTTATTCGGCCATGGCCGGTGCCATCGGCGGCGGCGGGCTGGGCGATCTTGGGATTCGCTACGGCTATCAACGTTTCCTGCCCGAAGTGATGATCACGGTGGTGTTGATCCTGATCGTCTTCGTGCAACTGGTGCAGACGTTCGGCGACTGGTTGGTGCGCCGTCTGAGCCATAAGTAAGTTCGGTTTTCATTTATAAAAACGTCGCCGGCGAACCGGCACTCACACACACACGCGAGGTTTTTCTCATGCAACGTCGTACGCTTTTCAAGCTGCTGGCCGGTGTCGGTGCCGCCACGGTTTTCGCCACGCAATTCGCCGCACCGGCCGCCGCTGCCGATGCCGTCAACCTGAAGGTCGGTGTGACGGGCGGACCGCACGCGCAGATTTTCGATGAAGTGAAGAAGGTCGCGGCCAAAGACGGCCTCAACCTCAAGGTCATCGAGTTCAGCGATTACGTGCAGCCGAACGCCGCCCTGTCGTCGGGCGACCTGGACGTGAACAGCTACCAGCACCAGCCGTATCTCGACGCGCAAGTGAAGGACCGCGGCTACAAGCTCGTGTCGATCGCCAAGACGGTGATCTTCCCGATGGGCGTGTATTCGAAGAAGATCAAGTCGCTGGCCGACCTGAAGGCGGGCGCGAAGGTGTCGCTGCCGAACGATCCGACCAACGGCGGCCGCGCGCTGCTGTTGCTGCAAAAGAACGGCCTCATCAAGCTGCGCCCGGACGCCGGTCTGAAGGCGACGCCGATCGATGTGATCGAGAACCCGAAGAAGCTGAAGTTCGTGGAACTGGATGCCGCCCAACTGCCGCGCTCGCTTGACGACGTGGATGTGGCTGTCATCAACACCAACTTCGCCATGGAAGCCGGTTTGAATCCGAAGCGTGATGCGATCGCCATCGAAGATGCCAATGGCCCGTACTCGAACGTGCTCGTCGTGCGCGCCGCCGACAAGGACAAGCCGTGGGTGGCCAAGCTGATCAAGGCCTACCATTCGCCGGAAGTGAAGGCGTTCATCGAGCAGAAGTTTGGCGGCTCGGTTGTGACGGCCTGGTAAGTCGGGTTGCATCGAGCGAGCGGCAAACGCTAGCGAGATTTCCCGAAACGGCAGCGCTTCACCGCGCTGCCGTTTTTTTTCGTCTGGACGAAGGCAATCGATGCGATGGGCTGACGGCGCATCGCCTGCCGCGGCGTGTGTGGCAATTCCGACACTGTCATGGTTTTGTCAAATTGCAGGGATAGCCTGTTAAACAACTAAAAGAGGGTGCCTGCGGGCGCCGTCACAAGACGCGGACATGGGCCTGAGAGCAGCGACCGCGAGCGTTGTACGGGGACCGGGTGAGAACGCCCATGGCATGCCATGGCGCAACGTCTCGCCCTCGGTGCGCAGGGGCGCACGATGCGACATGCCCGCACGACGCAATGCTGTTGGCATGACGCTCGCGCACCGCACCGACTTACGGAGTACCAGTTGAACCGTCCCCCGCCTGTTGCGATTCGTCCGTCGGAGCGCCTCAGTGCGTCCGCGACATCGCTCGATGCCTCTCCCGTTGGCGTTTCCGCAGCTGCGGCGGCGCTGGCCTCACTCTCCACCTACGATGAGCCCGACGAAGGCGTGATGCTCGCGCAACTGTGCGAGGGTATCGGGCTCACTTGCGTGTTTCAGCCGATTCTCGACTTCCGCACGTCGAGCGTCGCCGGTTACGAAGGGCTGGTGCGCGGCCCGGCGGGCACGTCGATTCATTCACCGCTGGCGCTGTTTGCCGCAGCGCGCCGCCATGGGTTGAGCGGCCCGCTAGAGTTGGCGTGCCGTCGCACGGTGCTGCGCGGCTTCGTCGATCAAGACTTGCCCGAGCGCCTGTTCCTGAACATTGGCCCGGTCACGCGCGCGCAACCCGGCGGCGGTGTGGTCGAATCGCTCGGCCTCGACGAAACGTTTGCGATGCTGCAATCGTTTCATCTACCTCCCGAGCGCGTCGTGCTCGAACTCACCGAACACGCGCCCACACTCGATATTGCAAGTACGCGCGCTTCGCTCGCCGCGTACCGGGCGCTGGGCTTCGAAGTGGCACTCGACGATATGGGCGAGGGCTATGCCAGCTTGCGATTGTGGTCGGAGCTGCGCCCCGATTACGTCAAGATCGACCGGCATTTCGTCGATGGCATCGATAGCGATACGGTCAAGCTTCAGTTCGTGCGCTCGATGCGCCAGATTGCCGAGACGAGCGGCACGCGCGTGATTGCCGAAGGTATCGAACACGCCGAAGAGCTTCAGGTGGTGCGCGATCTCGGGATCTTCCTCGGGCAAGGTTATTTCATTGCGCGTCCCGAAGCGCAGCCGCAGCGCGCCATCACGACGAATGTGCAAGACGTCGTGAACGAGCGCCGCGCGTATGTGCATCAGCAGCCGAGTCAACTCGGTGCGGGCAATGTCACGCTGGAGCGCATTGCTTCCTACGTGGCACCTGTCTCGCCGGACACGCGCAGTGAAGATGTCGTGGCGCGCTTCGAGAGCGATCCGGCATTGGAAGTGCTGCCGGTGGTGGAGCGCGATCGAGCGGTTGGGTTGATTGGGCGGGCGTCGTTGATTGGCCGGTTTGCGCGACCGTTCACCCGCGAGTTGTATGGCCGTAAGCCGTGTTCGGCGGTGATGGAACCGCGTCCGCTCACGTTCGACAAAGCGGCGCGCGTGGAAGATTTGAGCCGCATGATTGCCGAAGGGGCCAGTCGTCAGATCACGGCGGGCTTCATCGTGACCGATCAAGGGCGCTACTTCGGTGTCGCGCAGGGGCATGCACTCATGCGCCATATCACCGACATGCAACTCGATGCGGCACGTTACGCCAATCCGCTGACGCTGCTGCCGGGCAACGTGCCCATCGACGACTATATGGATCGCATGATCGGTGAGCGCCAGTCGTTTCATGCGTGCTACGTCGATCTGGATAACTTCAAGCCGTTCAACGATGTGTTCGGCTATCGGCGTGGCGACGATCTGATCCAGTTGGTGGCGCGCGTGTTGATGGCGGTGCGTAACCCCGAGCGCGATTTTCTCGGGCATATCGGCGGCGACGATTTTCTGATTCTGTTCCGCAGCCCTGATTGGGAAGCGCGTTGCCGAGAAGCGCTGACGCGCTTCGGTGAAGCCGTCTCGGAGTATTTCCACCCGGATCAGATTGCTGCGGGCGGCTTCGAAGCGGAGGACCGGCGCGGCATGGTGATTTTTCATCCGATCACGAGTTTGTCGATCGGGGTGGTGGCGGTGACGCCCGAGAGTTTTCCGTCGCACGTGGAAGTCTCCGCCGCCGCCGCCGATGCCAAGAAGATGGCCAAGCGTGCGCTCGGCAATAGCCTGTTTATTGAGCGCAGACGCGCACATCGGTGAACGCACTGGACAAAAAAAGCCCGCCGGTTGGCGGGCTTTTTCGTTGCGGTGCGGATCGTTTAGATCGTTTGCCTCACGGCTTTAGTGCGAGAGCGCAGGCATGCCATCCATGCTCGCGGCATCTTGTTCGCGCTCTTCTTCCAGATACGGGGTGCGCCAACCGGCACGCACGCCCCAGTGATAGAACGCGAGCGAGAACACGCCGACGATGACCATGTCCCAGCCGTACGGCAGCACGCCGAGGCCACCGAATTCTTTACTGCCGATGTACGAGAGCAGTGCCATGACCGGCAGATAACCGATGAGCCACCATGACGCCTTGAGGTCGTGCCCGAAGCCCTTCCACTTGTCTTTCGCCTGATAGTAGAAGTACACGGGCAGCGCGACGACGACCAGCACGATGATCTGGCCGGTCAACGGCCAACGGGCCCAGTACAGAATCAGCGAAGCGCACACGAAGGCGAACGGCGCGATGATCGACAGCCCCGGCAGACGCAGCGGACGATGCAGGTCCGGTGCGGCATGACGCAGCGCCATTACGCTGATCGGGCCCGTCAGGTACGAGATGACGGTAGCGACCGAAATCACGGCGGCGAGCGAGTCCCAGCCGCGGAAGAAGAACATGAACACGAACGAGATGGCGAGGTTGAACCACATCGCCGGACGCGGCACGCCATAGAGCGGATGCACGCGGCCGAAGATTGCGGGCATCGTGCGGTTGCGCTCCATCGCATAAATCATGCGGCTGGTCGTTGCCATGTACGTGGTGCCGGTGCCGCTCGGGCTCAGGAACGCGTCGAAGTAGAGCACGATCGCCAGCCAGTTCAGGCCGAGGGCAATCGCCAGTTCGGCGAACGGCGAGCTGAAGCTCACCATCTGCCAGCCACCCTTGAGGTGCTCGGGCGTGAGGGCGCCGATGTAAGCGACTTGCAGCAGCAAGTAGATGACGGTGGCGAGCAGGATCGAGCCGACCACGGCGAACGGGATGCTGCGGCCCGGGTCGCGCGCTTCACCGGCCAGATTCACTGGGCTTTGGAACCCGTTGAACGCGAACACGATGCCCGAGGTGGCCACTGCGGTCAGGACGGCGGACATGCCGTTCGGCGCGAAGCCGCCATGTTCGGCGAGCGTGAAGTTGCCCGGATGAAAACCGGCGACGATCAGCCCGGCGATGGTCAGCGCCGGGATCGCGAACTTGAACAGCGTGATAGCCGTGTTGGCGCGCGCGAAAAGCTTCACGCCCCAGTAGTTCAGCATGAAGTACACGATCACGAGCAGGGCCGAGAGCAGCAGGCCGCTGGTGGTGAGCGTGCCGTCGACGAACAACTGGTGGGCCCAGTCGTACGGCCACGTGCTCATATATTGGATCGAAGCCTCGGCTTCAATCGGAATGACCGAGACGATGGCGATCCAGTTGGCCCACGCAGCGATAAAGCCGACGAGACTACCGTGCGAATAACGCGAGTAACGCACCATGCCGCCCGACTCGGGGAACATGGCGCCGAGTTCGGCGTAGGTCAATGCAATGGCCAGAATGACGACGGCGCCGATGATCCACGCCAGCAGAGCCGCCGGGCCAGCGATCTTTGCCGCTTTCCAGGCACCGAACAACCAGCCGGAGCCGATGATCGAGCCAAGACCCGTCAACATCAGGGCGAACGGCCCGATGTTGCGCATGAGGGATGGGTTGTTATCCATTCGATGTCTTCTCCACGCCCGGGGGGAATAACGCGCGGGGGCCGATGAGGGCGGCGTGACGCGCTACGCGAGGGCGGACAATTGGGGTCGGAGTCGCGGTTTCGCGAAAAAAAGCGCGATTCTACCCGAGCCCGTCCCACTCTGTGGGACTTTGTAACACTTTGGACATTGCCGTCCGATGCACGATATTGCGCGAAAATGCGTGCAAGCCAGCGATGACGCGGTTCTCAGAGCGGGACAGTGCGTATTACAGATTATTAAAGGGTCGGATTCGGGGTCGGATTCGGGGGTGAATTGGCTTAGGTGGCGGCGAGGCAGAGATACTTCATTTCAAGGTACTCATCGATGCCGTATTTCGAGCCCTCGCGGCCCAGTCCGGACTGTTTGACGCCACCGAACGGGGCGACTTCGTTCGAGATCAGTCCGGTGTTGATGCCGACCATGCCGGCTTCGAGGGCTTCGGCCACTCGCCAGACGCGAGCGACGTCGCGAGCGAAGAAGTACGACGCCAGTCCGAAGTCGGAGGCGTTGGCCAGCCGGATGCCGTCCGCTTCGTCTTTGAACCGGAAGACGGGCGCCAGCGGGCCGAAGGTCTCCTCTTGCGCGACGAGCATGTCGGCGCTGGCGTCGGCAATGACCGTCGGCGCAAAGAAGCGGCCGTGCACCACTTTGCCACCGACGGTGATCCGTCCACCCTTGCTCACAGCATCTTCAACGTGGCGTTCGACCTTTTTCACTGCCGCGTCTTCGATCAGCGGGCCGATGGCCACGCCCGGTTCGAAGCCGTTACCCACGCGCAGTTTGCCTACGGCGGCGGTGAGCTTTTCTACGAAGGTGTCGTAGACGGCGTCCTGCGCGTAAATGCGGTTCGCGCAGACACACGTCTGACCCGCATTGCGGAATTTGGAGGCAATGCAGCCTTCAACGGCGGCATCCACGTCGGCATCGTCGAAGACGAGGAACGGGGCGAGACCGCCGAGTTCGAGCGCTACCTTCTTGATGGTGGGGGCGCACTGTTCCATTAGCTTGGCGCCGACCGGGGTGGACCCGGTGAACGACAGGTGACGCACCCGAGGACTGGCGGTGAGGACATCACCGACGTCGCCCGAGTGTTTGGACGTCACGATATTGAATACGCCCTTGGGCAGACCCGCCCGTTCGGACAATTCAGCCAGTGCTAGTGCCGAGAGCGGGGTGAGCCGAGCGGGCTTGACCACGATGGTGCAGCCGGCGGCAATAGCGGGCGCGATCTTGCGCGTGATCATCGCGATGGGGAAGTTCCAAGGCGTGATCGACACGCAGACCCCGATGGGCTGCTTGATGACGAACATGCGTTTGCCGCCTTCGGGCGAGGCGAGTACGTCGCCGTTCACGCGCTTGGCTTCTTCGGCGAACCACTCGATGAACGAGGCGCCATAGGCGACTTCGCCCTTGGCTTCGGCCAGCGGCTTGCCTTGTTCGGCGGTCATGATCGCGCCGAGATCGTCCTGTGCCTGCATGATCAGATCGAACCAGCGGCGCATGATGCGCGAACGCTCTTTGCCGGTTTTGGCACGCCAATCGGGCAGGGCGGTTTCGGCAGCGACGAGTGCGCGCTCGGTTTCCTTCGCGCCGAGATCGGCCACATGGGCAATGTCGACATCGGTCGCCGGATCGGCGACGGCAAAGGTGGCGTGGGAGTCGGCGGGCGTCCATGCGCCATCGATATAGGCGTCGGATTTGAGCAGGCTGGGGTCTTTCAGGCGGCTAAGTGCCGGGTGGGACAGATGGGCGGCGTGGCCCTTCGACTGGGAATGCGAGGCTTGCGACACGATAGCTCTCCTCTCGATGACCCGATAGCGCCAGGGGGGGGGCGCGCTACGCGGGGGGACGGAAACGGATACGGCTTGTCGGTGCGTGGTCGACGCGTAGGGCGTCGGTATTACGTCGTTGCCACGTAGGCGCCACGGGGTGGGCTACGTAGGTCGGTAACGCTGGGTGCCAGCTTACTCTAATGTCACTCGCGCTTTGTGACGGCGCGAGTGACAACAGGGGCAGTGGCGATTACAGGCCGAGGTCTCTATATAGAGTGGCCATGCGAGCGTCGACTTCTGCGGTCATTTCGATGGGACGTCCCCATTCGCGCGAAGTTTCCCCCGGCCACTTATTTGTCGCGTCGATGCCCATCTTGGAGCCCAGCCCTGCCACCGGCGAGGCGAAGTCGAGATAGTCGATAGGCGTCTGATCCACGAGCGTGGTGTCGCGCGTCGGGTCGACGCGGGTGGTGATCGCCCAGATCACTTCCTTCCAGTCACGGATATCGACGTCTTCGTCGACCACGACGATGAACTTCGTATACATGAACTGGCGCAGGAAGCTCCACACCCCG
The DNA here is from genome assembly GCF_049918595.1 of Pandoraea pneumonica. Lineage (GTDB taxonomy): Bacteria > Pseudomonadota > Gammaproteobacteria > Burkholderiales > Burkholderiaceae > Pandoraea > Pandoraea pneumonica_A. Next base: position 160,376 of record NZ_JBNCRZ010000006.1, on the reverse strand, counting down.
AACATCACCCGCTTGGCGTGCCCCGCGTAAGCCTTCTTCATCTGCACGATGGCCATGCGGTAGCTGCAACCCTCCGGCGGCAGGTAGAAGTCGGTGATCTCCGGGAATTGCTTTTGCAGCAGCGGCACGAACACTTCATTCAGCGCCACGCCCAGCACGGCCGGTTCGTCGGGCGGTTTGCCGGTGTAAGTCGAGTGGTAGACGGCGTTGCGGCGCATCGTGATGCGCTCGATGGTGAACACCGGAAACCACTCCTGCTCGTTGTAATAGCCGGTGTGGTCGCCATACGGGCCTTCGAGCGCGTGCGCATAACCGGCGGTCGCGCCGCGCGAGGGCGGCGGCGGTGCGCCGTTCGGCACTTCGGGCGGCTGGTCGGACGGATAAATGAAGCCTTCGAGCACGATTTCGGCACGGGCGGGGACACGCAACGACTCGAGACCCGGTGTCAGACACTTGCCGAGTTCGGTGCGGCTGCCGCGCAGCAGTCCGGCGAATTGATACTCGGAGAGCGTGTCGGGCACGGGCGTAACTGCGCCAAGCATGGTGGCCGGGTCGGCGCCGAGCGCCACCGCGATCGGGAACGGCTTGCCGGGGTTCGCTTGGGCAAACTCACGGAAGTCGAGCGCGCCGCCCCGGTGGGCGAGCCACCGCATGATGACCTGATTGCGGCCGATGACCTGCTGGCGATAGATGCCCAGATTCTGGCGCTTGCGATGCGGGCCTTTGGTAATGACAAGGCCCCATGTAATTAGCGGAGCGGCGTCGCCGGGCCAGCAAGTCTGGATCGGCAGGCGCGCCAGATCCACGTCGTCCCCTTCCCAAACGATCTCCTGGCATACCGGGCTGCTGACTTCTTTCGGTGCCATGTCCCAAACCGCCTTGGCCATGCTGAGCAATTTGCCCGCATCTTTCAGGCCACGAGGTGGTTCGGGTTCCTTGAGTGTCGAGAGAAGCTGACCGAGTTCGCGCAGCGAGCCCAGTGCGTTATCCCCATTTTCGACGCCCATGCCGAGCGCCACTCGTTCAGGGGTGCCAAACAAGTTGGCGAGCACGGGCATGTCGTAACCGGTCGGCCGCTCGAACCAGAGGGCAGGGCCACCCGCTTTGAGCACGCGATCGGCTAGCGCCGTCATCTCCAGCACCGGCGAGACAGGCACGTCTACACGACGAAGCTGCCCGGATCGCTCCAGTTGCGTGGTGAAGTCACGAAGATCGAGATATTTCATGAAACAAACGGTTACCAAAAAATTTTTACGGAATTCATACAGGCGCTGAAAACGACCGTTCGAATTCGTAAATGGGTGCGGTTTTGCCCCGTAAACGCAGGGTAGTGCGGGCCATTTTACCGGTCGACGGCCTGAAACGGCACGGCAAAACACCTGTTACAAATTACTTTTGGTAATGATTTTTGTGATTAATAGTATTGACGGATTATATATCGCTGCTACAATCCGCCCGTTGAATCCAGAAAGGCGGCTTCGATGACGGGTAGGCCAACCCGATCGAGCTTAGCGACAACTACAACATCGACGTGGATTTTCAGTGGCTGGTTTTCTCACCGAGGTCGGGAAACCAGTGTTTTAGGAAGCAGCGCGAGCGATAGCTCGTCAGCGCCAAAGATCTGAACAGATCGGCGCGCTGCGGCGGTAGTGGCATCGTTGATGACAAACACGATGCACCGCCTTTTTCCCTATGCCGTAAATGAGCACTTAACGGGATGCCTGGCGGGCATACCGGCTCGTTTCCTTACGCCGCGGGACCAACCCGTGGTGACGGCGTAACCGGAGTACGTAGTATGAAGAAGTCTGGTTTATCACCCTGGCTACTGGCCGCTGTCCGTGCGCTGCAAGCGCGTGGCGTGGCAACGGTAGCCGCGGCTCGCCGCGATTGGCGTCGCCTCGCATGGCACGGTGGCCGTGTTGGACTGTATACGTCCAGCGCAGTCGGCCTGGTCGCCGTGGTCGGCACGCTCGCGTTGTGGGCCCGACCGACATGGCGCGCCGATCTGGCGTCGCGTGTCAGTCCGCTGATAGAAGCAGCGACCGGTTCGGCCAACGCGGCCAACCGTGGTGCTGCTAACGGCAGCACTGTGGCGCAGGGCACACCGTCCGACGCCACGATGATGGCGCAAGCCGCACAACACGTGCCGTCGGCCGCAGTGCTGGCCGCTTATATTCCGAACCAGCGCGTGGCTGCCGATGCCCGTGCCGGTAAGGCGCTCGACACGCGCGAACAAGTCGCCGTGGCCGATTATCTGGCACGCCGTTATCGCGTGGCCGGTGACGTAACGGGTAATCTCGTGCGCGCCGCCTACACGACGGGCAAGGAAGTGGGCCTCGACCCGCTGCTGTTGCTCGCGGTCATGGCCATCGAGTCGGGTTTCAACCCGTATGCAGAAAGCACCGTTGGCGCACAGGGCCTCATGCAGGTCATGTCGAAGGTGCATCAGGACAAGCTGGAATACTTCGGCGGTCCGGAAGCTGCGCTGCACCCGCTGGCCAACATCAAGGTCGGTGCGTTGATTCTGAAGGAATGCATCGCACGTGGCGGTTCGCTCTCCGGTGGTCTGCGCCTGTATGTCGGCTCGACCAGCGCGGGCGACGGCGGCTACGGTGCGAAGGTACTGGCCGAACGTGATCGTCTGCGTGGTGTGGCCATGGGCCGTAAGATCTCGCCGAACGCGCCGCAAGCGCCGGTGATCGTCAGCTCGGCCAAGCCGGTCAGCAAGCCGGTCTCGGCAGGCAAGGCGGATGATTCGGCGGCAGAGTCGGCCCCGGCACCGAGCGCGACGGCAACGCCGACGGGCAAGGCAGCCGCAGCAGCCAAGCCGCTCGAAGCTGACGACAGCACGGCAGCGTGATCGAGCGATTGAGCCAGTAAGAGAAAGACGCACCCCGACCGGGTGCGTTCTTTTTTGAGACGCACAGCCCTATATATATAGAAGGGATGCGCGGACCAACAAAAAACCCATCGAAGCGATTCGATGGGTTTTTTGTTTTCTGCCGCTGGCCGCTTTGCGGCGATTCGGTAGTCGGTGGGTCAATCAACCGCCAGTGAAGACGCGCTCGATGCGCCCCATCGCTTCACGCAGCTTGTCGAGCGACGTGGCGTACGACAGCCGGATGTACTTGCGCGGTTCGGCAAAACCGAAGTCCAGTCCCGGTACCAGAACGACATCCGCCTGTTGCAGCAGCGCTTGCGTCAACCGATCGCTGTCGCCTGCATCCGGGTGCTGAACCCCCGAACCATCGGCGTAGACATAGAACGCACCGTCCGGCATGACAGGTACCTTGAAGCCAAGACGCTCAAGCGCCGGCACCACGTAATCGCGGCGACTCCGGAAGGCATCCTTGCGCGCTTCGTAAATCGCCAGCGTGTCGGGGCGGAAGCAGGCGACTGCCGCATGTTGTGCGACCGCAGACGGGCAGATGAAAAGATTCTGCGAGAGTTTCTCGAACGTGGGCACCAGCGAGGGCGGCACCACCAGCCACCCCAGACGCCATCCCGTCATGTTGAAGTACTTGGAGAAGCTGCTCACCACCAGCACATCGTCGCCGAAGCTGAGTGCCGTCGTCGGTTTGCCGTCGTAGCTCAGCCCCTGATAAATCTCGTCGACCAGCGTGAAGCCACCTCGTGCGCGCACCGTCTTGACGATGCGCCCCAGCTCGGCGGCTTCGATGGACGTGCCGGTCGGGTTCGACGGCGAGGCGAGCAGCACCCCGCGCGTGGCCGGACCCCAATGCGATTCGATCCGCTCGGCGGTCAACTGAAACCGCTCGGCAGGGCCGGACGGAATCAGCACCGGCTTGCCGTCGAACGTCGAGACGAAATGGCGATTGCACGGATAACACGGATCCGGCATCAACACCTCGTCGCCCACACCCACCAACGCAGCACAAGCGAGCACGAGTGCGGCAGAAGCGCCAGCCGTCACCACGATGCGCGACGGATCCACGTCCACCCCGTAGTAACTACGGTAGTAGTCGGCGATCGCCTCGCGCAGCGCAGGCAAGCCCATTGCACTGGTGTATTGGGTGCGGCCGTCGCGCATCGCTTTCGCCGCTGCCTCGATAACTTGCTCGGGGGCGGTGAAGTCGGGCTCGCCGATGCCCATATGAATCACGTCGTGACCAGCTTTCTCGCGCAGGGCCGCTTGCTTGGCAAGCTCCATGACATGGAACGGTGCGATGTCGTCGACACGTTGAGCCAGTGTCAGCGCGGGGGCGAGGTCGGGCGTGCGGTCCATAGCGGCGGGCGGGGGGAGGGGAGTGGTGGCGGGGGAATGCGGGCAGGGCTTTACCGGCGAGGTTCGTCGCCGGCAAAGCCCTGAAACATCAGGCGCTCTTGCCGCGGCCGCCGTTGCGATTGGCGGCGACTTCGTCCGGGCGTACTTCGGCCGCGAACTTGTCGAGCACGCCGTTCACGAAGCGGTGACCGTCCGGGCCGCCGAAGGTCTTGACGACTTCGACTGCCTCGTTAATCACGACACGGTACGGAACGTCCTGAAGATGAATCAGTTCGTACGCACCGGTGATGAGCGCAGCGTGTTCAATGGGCGAGAGTTGCGCTGCCGGTCGGTCCAGATAGGGCTGGAGTTGTTGCGACAAGGCATCTGCCTCGCGGATGCTGCCGTACAGCACAGCTTCCAGCAGGGCGTGGTCTGCTTTGTCATAGCCGGGAGTGGAGCGCAGGTGAGCATCGATCTCACTTGCGTGACCGCGCGAAATCAGCCATTGATACATGCCTTGCAACGCAAATTCGCGCGCGCGGCGGCGAGCACTCTTCATTACCGATCTTCCTCTTCTTCGTCTTCGTCTTCATCCGCATCGTCGTCGCCGTTCAGTGCATCAAGGGCTTCGAGCAAATTGGCCATTTCCACCGCCACGCGGGCCGCGTCGCGACCCTTTTCGGCGGCGCGCACTTCGGCCTGTTCGTCGTTTTCGGTCGTCAGCACCGCGTTCGCGATGGGGATACCGAAATCGAGGCCGATGCGCGTAATGCCGGCACCGCTTTCGTTCGAGACCAGCTCGAAGTGGTACGTTTCGCCGCGAATCACCGCGCCCAGCGCGATAAGTGCGTCGAACTGACCGCTTTCGGCCATCTTCTGCAATGCCAGCGGGATTTCCAGCGCGCCGGGCACCGTCACGAGCAACACGTCGTCGCCGTCGACACCCAAGCGGTCGAGTTCGGCGACAGCGGCGTCACGCAATGCCGTGCACACGGCGTCGTTGAAACGCGACTGCACGATGCCCACGCGAAGGCCTTCACCGTCGAGTTCCGGCTGGTATTGTCCGATGTCCATAATGGGCTTCCTTAAAAAAGTACCGTCCAGGCGGTGCGGCCTACGTTGTGCCGGCGAGTCCGTTTCGGGCGCCGCTCGGCGTTGTCACACCCTGCCGTCGTTCGACAGCCGGGCAATGATTCAGTGTTGCTCAGACAACCGTTCAGGCAACTTCGGCGCCAGGCATCGGCTGGAAGCCGGTGACCTCGAGGCCATAACCTGCCATGTTGGGAATCTTGCGCGGGTTCGAGAGCACTCGCATTTTACCGACACCCAGCTCGCGCAAAATCTGTGCGCCGACGCCGTGTGTGCGGAAGTCCACCGGGCGGCGCTTGGCGCGCGCGGCCTTTTCGGTCTCGTCGAGTGCTTCGAACTGACCAAACAAGTGTTCCGGCGTTTCAACGCAGTTGAGCAGCACGACCACGCCTTTGCCCGCTTCGGCAACGGCTTGCATGGCGCCTGCCAGCGTCCACGAGTGGGTCGATACACCGGTTTCGAGCAGGTCGAACATCGAGAGTGGCTCGTGCACACGCACCAGCGTTTCGTCGGCCGGTGACGGCGTGCCGCGCACGAGCGCCAAATGCGGGGCGCCGCTGGGCTTGTCGCGATACAACGTGGCCTGGAACGGACCCCATGCGGTTTGCATTTCGCGCGTGGCGACCGTCTCGATCATCGATTCGGTGCGGCTGCGGTAATGAATCAAGTCGACAATCGTGCCGATCTTGATGTTGTGTTGTTCGGCGAATTCCAGCAGTTCCGGCAGACGCGCCATCGTGCCGTCGTCGTTCATGATCTCGCAGATCACCGCGGCGGGCGTCAGTCCGGCCATCGCTGTCAGATCGCAGCCGGCTTCGGTGTGGCCGGCGCGCACAAGCACGCCGCCAGGCTGCGCCATGATCGGGAACACGTGACCCGGCTGGACGATGTCTTCCGGACGCGCTTCCTTGGCGATCGCCGTCTTCACGGTATGCGCGCGGTCGGCGGCCGAGATACCGGTGGTCACACCCTCGGCGGCTTCGATCGACAGCGTGAATGCGGTGCCGTACTGCGTGCCGTTGCGATAGGTCATCAACGGCAGGTTGAGTTGTTTGCAGCGCGCCTGCGTGAGCGTGAGGCAAATCAGCCCGCGCCCGTACTTCGCCATGAAATTGATGGCTTCCGGAGTCGCGAACTCAGCTGCCATGACGAGATCGCCTTCGTTCTCGCGATCTTCTTCATCGACGAGAACAACCATGCGGCCGGCCTTAAGCTCGGCAATGATTTCTTCTGTAGTGGCCAACGGCATAGCGGGCAACGCGGGGGCTGAATTTGGAAAGGCTCTATTCTACGCCAAGCCGGTGCACGGCTGCGGCCGATTCTCGCGTCAAATCGCCCCGAAAACCGGAGAAGGGCGACATTTGCGGCGCCATCTGTGGCGATTGTCGGAAGATTCTTCCGCGTGAGCGGCGAGCGTCCGTATCGGCATCGGGGAATGAATGAAACAAAGGTGTTGACCTAAGTAATTTCGATCACTATAGTTAGGCACATGACTAACCATTCCACGCCTCTCGATCAGATCTTTCGTGCGCTGTCGGATCCAACTCGGCGGGCGGTCGTTGAGCGCCTGACGTTTGGACCGGCATCGGTGAGCGAACTGGCGCGACCGTTTTCGATGGCATTGCCGTCGTTCTCGCAGCATTTGAACGTGCTGGAGGAGTGCGGGCTGGTCGTTTCGACCAAAGACGGTCGCGTGCGCACTTACGCGCTGGAGACCGAAACCTTGGCCGGCGCGCAGGACTGGCTGCAATTGCAGCGTGACAAGTGGACGCGCCGCCTCGATCAACTCGACAACTACCTGCTGCAAATGAAGGAGACACCCTAATGAGCCACGCGAATCTTTTCTCGATCGACCCGAAGCTTGATCTGGTACTTGAACGCTATGTCGACGTGCCGTGCGAGCGCGTGTGGGCCGCTTGGACGCAGCCGGATCACCTCAAGAAGTGGTTCACGCCTGCGCCGTGGCAGACCGTCGAGTGCGAGATCGATCTGCGCCCGGGTGGCCGTTTCTTCACGATGATGCGCTCGCCTGAGGGGCAACAATTCCCCAACGTCGGCTGCTATCTGGAAGTGGAAGAGAATTCGCGTCTGGTGTGGACCAACTCGGTACTTCCGGGCTTCCGTCCGGCACCTGCGCCGGTGGCCGAGCATGGTGGCTTCCATTTCACGGCGGCCGTGTTGATGGAAGCGCACGGCAAGGGAACCCGCTACACGGCGATCGCCATGCATGGCGACGAGACCACACGCGCGCAGCACGAAGCGATGGGCTTCCACGACGGCTGGGGCAAGGCGCTCGACCAGTTGGTCGAGCTGATGAAGTAAGGCGCGATGCAGGGTTGACGCCGGAGCACCGACGTCGGCGAACGGCAGCCGCACAAAAAAAGGGACACGCCCGAAAGCGTGTCCCTTTTTTCATGACCATGCGACGCCACCGCTCACGCGGCCGCCGCACTCGTCATCCCGCCATCACGCGCCGAGATACGCGCGCTTGATGTCGTCGTTGGCCAGCAAGTTGTCTGCCGAATCGGCAAGCACCACGCGACCGGTTTCGAGCACGTAGCCGCGATCGGCCACATGCAGCGCCTTGTTCGCGTTCTGCTCCACCAGAAACACCGTCACACCTTCCTCGCGAATCGTGCGGATGATGTCGAAGATCTGCGCGATCACCAGCGGCGCGAGGCCGAGCGTCGGCTCATCGAGCAGCAGCAGACGCGGACGACTCATCAGCGCGCGCCCGATGGCGAGCATTTGCTGCTCGCCGCCCGACATCGTGCCCGCGCGCTGTTTGCCGCGCTGTGCGAGCCGCGGAAACAGCTTGAAGACGTGCTCCATGCCCGCTTCGATCTCGTCTTTCGATCCGAAGAACCCGCCCATCTTGAGGTTCTCGATCACGGTCAGACTCGGAAACACGCGACGGCCTTCCGGCGAAATCGCCATCCCCATGCGCATGATTTCGTGCGTCGGGCTGGCGGTGATGTCATTGCCTTCGAACATCACGCGACCGCTCGATGCACGCGGCGTGCCGCATACCGTCATCATCAGCGTGGTCTTGCCCGCGCCGTTACTACCGATGAGCGTGACGATCTCGCCCTTGTTCACTTCGATCGAGACGCCCGAGAGCGCTTCGACGGCCCCGTAATGGGTGTGGATCTGTTCCAGCTTCAGCATTATTCCTCCCCGAGGTAGGCCTTGATGACGCGCGGATCGTTGCGCACCTCGTCGGGCTTGCCGGTCATGATCGGCTTGCCGTGTTCCATCACCAGAATTCGGTCGGAGACGCCCATCACGAGACTCATGTCGTGTTCGATCAGCAGCACCGAGATGCCGAACTCATGCCGCAGGTTGTCGACGAGTTGTTGCAACTCGATCTTTTCCTGCGGATTGAGACCGGCAGCCGGCTCATCGAGCATGAGCAGACGCGGCTCGGTAATCATGCAGCGCGCGATTTCCAGACGGCGTTGATGCCCGTAAGAAAGCGTGCCCGCCTCGCGATTGGCCACCGCAGTCAGTCCGAGACGATCGAGCCAGTGTTTGGCACGTTCAAGCGCGGTACGCTCGGCGCGGCGGAAAGCGCCCGTCGAGAACAGCCCTTGCAGAAACCCGCTATGCACACGCATATGCTGTGCGACGAGCAGGTTCTCGACCACGGTCAGTTGACGGAACAGGCGAATGTTTTGGAACGTACGCACCAGTCCGCGACGCGCCACCATGTGGCTCGGCAGCCCGGTGATGTCGCTGCCGTCGAGCGTGATCGAACCGCCGGTGGGGCGATAGAAGCCACCCACGCAGTTGAACACCGTCGTCTTGCCAGCGCCGTTCGGGCCGATGATCGCGAAGATTTCGTTCTTGCGGACGGCGAACTCGACGCCGTCCACGGCAAGCAGACCGCCGAAGCGCATCTGCAAGCCGGAGAGTTTCAACAGGTCTGCACTCATTGCGGCAACTCCACATGCGGACGCGTCGCGGGCAGCAAGCCCTGCGGACGCCACATCATCATCAGCACCATCACCAGACCGAAGATCAACATGCGGTACTCGGCGAAACCGCGCGCCACTTCCGGCAGCACGGTGAGCAAGATGGCCGCGAGAATCACGCCGACCTGCGAACCCATGCCGCCCAGCACGACGACGGCGAGAATCAGCGCCGATTCGATGAACGTGAACGACTCGGGGGTGACGAGCCCTTGCCGCGCCGCGAAGAACGCACCGGCCAAACCCGCGAACGAGGCGCCCAGCGTGAACGCCGAGAGCTTGATACGCGTGGGGTTCAACCCGAGCGAGCGGCAAGCGATTTCGTCTTCGCGCAGCGCTTCCCACGCACGACCGATCGGCATGCGGATCAGACGGCTGGTGACGAACAACGTGAAGCCGACGAGCACGAACGCGAGCAGGTACAGGAAGATCACCATGTGCGAGCCGCTGTACGGCATGCCGATCAACTCGTGGAAGGTCTTCGCACCTTCGACGCTCGACGAACGTGCCATTTCGAAGCCGAACACGCTGGGCTTCGGAATACCCGACACGCCGTCCGGGCCGCCCGTAATGCTCGTCAGGTTGTTGAGCAACAGGCGGATGATTTCACCGAAGCCGAGCGTCACGATGGCCAGATAGTCGCCACGCAAGCGCAGCACCGGGAAGCCGAGCAGGAAGCCGAACGTGGCCGACATCAGCGCGGCGAGCGGCAGGCATTCCCAGAAGGTCAGGCCGAAGTACTGGTTGAGCAGTGCATACGTGTAACCACCGACCGCATAGAAGCCGACGTAGCCCAGATCGAGCAGACCGGCGAAGCCTACGACGATATTCAGGCCGAGGCCGAGAATGCAGTAGATGAGCGCGAGCGTGGCAACGTCCACCGCGCCGCGCGAGCCGACGAACGGCCACACGAGCCCGATGGCGAGCAGCACCCACATCGCGAGCACTTGCTGACGGCGCCCCAGCGCGGGCACCGACGGCAGCTTCACGGCGCGCTTGGAGCGCAGCAGCATCGGCTTGATCATCTGGAACACGAAGACGATCGCCGCGGCAATCCACACCGGGCGCCAGTGCTGTTCGAGCACGACCTTGTAGCCGTCGAGCTTCAATTGCAGGCCCAGGATAGGGGCCGTGAGGATGATCGTCACGAGCGTGGCGATGACCGCGCCCTTGAGCGTCTCGCCGGCCGGCGCGCGGTTGACGGCGCCGGATTTGAGCGTGAGTTGTTGTGTCATGGTCGACCTCAGACTTTCTCGATGTCGGGCTTGCCCAGCAGGCCGGTCGGGCGGAACAACAGCACCAGCACCAGCAGGCCGAAGGCCACGACGTCTTTGTACTCGGAGGGCATGTAGCCCGATGCAAGCGTTTCCGCCAGCCCCAGCAGCACGCCGCCCAGCATGGCGCCGGGAACGCTGCCGATACCGCCGAGCACGGCGGCCGTGAAGGCCTTGATGCCGGCAATGAAGCCGATATACGGATTGAGCTTGCCGATACTCAGGCCGATCAGCACGCCACCTACGGCCGCGAGCATCGCACCGAGAATGAACGTGAACGAGATCACGCGATTCGTATCGATGCCGAGCAGGTTCGCCATGCGCATGTCTTCTGCGCAGGCGCGGCACGCACGGCCCATGCGCGAATTCGCGATGAACAGTGTGAGCGCAATCATCAGTGCAACCGTCACACCCACGATCAGCATGCGACCGTAGGGAATGGTCACAGTGAAGTCGCCCATCGGAACATCGAGCGCACCCGAGATCAGCATCGGCACGGACACGTCACGCGCGCCCTGACCGATCTGCACGTAGTTTTGCAGGAAGATGGACATACCGATCGCGGAGATCAGCGGTCCGAGGCGAGGTCCGCCGCGCAGCGGGCGATACGCCACCCGCTCGATCGCGAAGCCGTACAGGCCCGTGATCAGCACCGATACCAGCAGCGCTGCACCCAGCACGAGCGGCAGGGGGTAGCCCGCAGCCGTACCGATGGCAGTCAGTGTGACAAGCCCGACATAGGCGCCGATCATGTAGATCTCGCCGTGGGCAAAGTTGATCATGCCGATGATGCCGTAGACCATTGTGTAGCCAATGGCAATCAACGCGTAGATCGCGCCCAGCGTCAGGCCATTGACCAGTTGCTGGGCGAGCTGTGGAAGAAATTCGTTCATGCGGGAAGCCTCGCGACGTGCGGGGGCCGAGCGCGAATGCGCGCCGCCCGCCGAGGTCGGCGGGCGGCAGGGGGTGATTCGCTGGCCTTTAAAGCGTCAGGGAATCAGTTGGCGGCGGTCTTGGTCGCGTCCTTGTGCCACGTGTACACGACGAACTTGAACGACTTCAGATCGCCGGCAGCATCGTAGGCGACTTTGCCGATCGGCGTGTCGAACGTGTTCTTGTGCAGGTAGTCGGCAACCTTCTCCGAGTCGGTGCTCTTCGCGCCAGCAATGCTCTTGGCGATCAGTTGCACGCCCGTGTAAGCCGGCATCTGGAACGGACCGTTCGGATCGCGCTTGGCGTCGGCGAAGGCCTTCACCAGCTTGGCGTTGGCCGGGTCGGCAGCGAAGTCGGCCGGCAGCGTCACCAGCATGCCTTCCGACGACGGACCGGCGATTGCCGTCACGTCCTTGTTACCCACGCCTTCCGGACCCATGAACGTGGCCTTCACACCTTGCTCGCGTGCCTGACGCAGCAGCAGACCCATTTCCGGGTGGTAGCCGCCGAAGTACACGAAGTCGACGCCTTGTGCCTTGAGCTTGGTGATGACAGCGGAGTAGTCCGAGTCGCCAGCGTTAATGCCTTCGAACAGCACGACCGGAATCTTGGCAGCGTCCAGGTCCTTCTTCACCGAGGTGGCGATGCCCTGACCGTACGACTGCTTGTCGTGCAGCACGGCAACCTTCTTCGGCTTGACCTTGTTGATGATGTACTGAGCGGCTGCCGGGCCTTGCTGATCGTCACGACCGATCGTGCGGAAGATGAAGTGGCGCTTCTTGCCTTCGGTCAGTTGCGGGGCCGTGGCCGACGGGGTGATCATCACCACGCCTTCGTTTTCGTAGATGTCCGATGCCGGAATCGTCGAACCCGAGCACACGTGACCGATCACGTATTTGATCTTCTGGCTGACGATCTTGTTGGCGACTGCGACGGCCTGCTTCGGCTCGCATGCGTCGTCCATCATGACCGCTTCAAACTTGTTGCCGTTGACACCGCCAGCCGCGTTGATTTCTTCGATGGCGGTCAGTGCGCCGGCCTTGACCATGTCGCCGTATTGGGCAACCGAGCCGCTGAACGGGCCGGCGATGGCGATTTTGACGGTCTCAGCGTTGGCGGCCGTACCGATGAAGGCGAGCGCAGCGGCGACGAACAGGGATTTGTGACGGAACTGCATTGTGGACATCTCCTTGATTTGTATTTTTTTGACTACCCGAATCTGCGGTGGTCTAAAGCGACTGCTGAACCTGTTGGTATTCGATCATTCCCACCCCGTGAGGTACGAACGATGCGCCATGTTAGCGTAATACGGAGTCCAATTGGAACCACTATCCCAAGCCCTCTGGAAACCCGCATGGATAAAGGATTTCAAAGGGGTCGGATGGCATTTCTCGGAGTCGTCACAACGACACTCCGTAGTACTACGCAGATAGGTGCAGCGCAGCATGGCGAGTCTTCATATAAATCGGGGCCACGATGACTCGCGAACGGTATTCGGGCATCTGCACATTTTGGATACAATCCGCCGACCAGTGGATTCCAAAGTTTTTCGCTTTGCATCCGATTGCGTATATTCCGGCCCTTCACATCGTCAATGCATGACGATGGTTGCGTGACTGCCGAATCAACGCGAGAAACGCAGCGAGAATCGGTGACGTGTCGTCGCGCCGATACATACAGTTCAGTTCGATGGAGCGAAGCCGTTGCGATTTGAGCGGCCGGTACACCACACCGGGCAGTCGCAGATTCGCCGCCGACTCCGTCGTCACACAAATGCCAAAGCGGCTTGCCACCAGCGCAATCGACGTCACCACATCCTCCGCTTCCTGCTCGACGCGCAGCGTCACCCCCTCGGCACGAAACGCTGCCGCAACTTCTTCGGCCAGCCCCGGCATCGGGGCGTTCGGATAAAGAATCATCCTTTCATTATCGAGGTCGGCGAGCGAGAGCGACGCCCGCTTGCACAGCGGGTGCCCTTCGTAGAGCGCGACGAGAAACGGCTCGCGGTGAATCCAATCGACGGCGATATCCGGCTCGTCCGGAATCAAGCGGTTGAAACCGATGGCGATGCGCCGCTCGCGCAATGCGGCGATCTGCTCGGCCTTCGACAAGTTGTGCAGACCGATCTTCACTTCCGGCCGCGCCGTGTGAAAGCTCGCCAGCAGTCGCGGAATCACATTGAGAATGCCCGAACTGAAGATGCCGACGTCGAGCCGGCCGATGTAGCCTTCGCCAGCCAAGCGTGTCTGTTCTTCGGCGCGACGCGCGAGCGACAGAATATTGGGCACCTCGGCGAGCAGCGTCTGCCCGGCGGCCGTGAGCGTTGCGCCCTTGGGCGTGCGTACAAAGAGTTGTGTGCCCAACTGCGCTTCGAGCGCCTGAATGTGACGCGTGAGCGGCGGCTGCGCCATGTTCAGACGCTCGGCCGCGCGGCCGAAGTTGCCTTCTTCGGCCACGGCCAGGAAGTACCGCATTTGCTTGATGTCCACGCTGCCCCCAAATCCGTTGATGCAAACTCAATACCGAAATGGTATCGGATTCTGGAAAAATGGTATTGGACGGTATCTCTTGGCGCGCGCATCATTGCCCGTCGAAGCCGCGCTTGTTGCCGCCGTTTCCAAAAAGCCATTCGGCGCCACACGGCAGCCACACGGCAATTTCCGAGGACAGGGTCATGCCTATCGTACATATCAATCTGGTGGAAGGTCGCGACGACGCCACCGTCAAAGCCTGCGTCAAGGCCGTGGCACGCACCGTGCACGAGACGCTGGGCGCACCGCTCGAATCGATTCGCGTCTATGCGACGCAAGTGCCCGCAGCCCACTGGGCCGTGGGCGAGCGCACCAAGGACGAGCCGGCAGCACCGGCCAAGGCAGGCGCGTAATGACGACAGACGCTCAACGTTTGCAACAGGCTGCCGACGCACTCGTCGAAGCCGAACGCTCGCGCCGTTTCATCGCCCCGTTGCGCGAGACGTTCGCGCCGCTGTCGATTGAAGACGCGTACGCCATCCAGCGCATCAACACCGAACGCCGCCTGGCAGCGGGCCGTCGCATCGTCGGCTGCAAAATTGGCCTGACTTCGGTCGCCGTGCAAAAGCAGCTTGGTGTGGATCAGCCCGACTTCGGCATGCTGTTCGACGACATGGGTTACGGCGATGGCGAACCCATCTCGGCGTCGATTCTCACGCAGCCGAAGATCGAAGCCGAGATTGCCTTCGTGATCGGGCGCGATCTGACGGTCGACAATCCCGGCCAGCTCGATGTCATCAACGCCATCGAATACGCCTTGCCGGCGCTCGAAATCGTGGGCAGCCGCGTGGCCGACTGGAACATTCGTATTACCGACACCATCGCCGACAACGCCTCGTCGTCGGCCTATGTGCTGGGCAACACGCCGAAGAAACTCTCGCAGTTCGACGTGCGTCTGTGCGGCATGGTGATGGAACGTCGCGGTGAGCCGGTGTCCGTGGGCGCGGGTGCCGCGTGTCTGGGCAGCCCGATCAACGCAGTCGTGTGGCTGGCCCGCACCATGGCCGCCGTGGGCACGCCGCTCAAGGCGGGCGATCTGGTGCTCTCGGGCGCACTCGGCCCGATGGCGGCTGTGACGCCGGGCGATATCTTCGAGACCCGTATCAACGGCCTGGGCTCGGTCCGCGCCGTGTTTGAACCCGCCAGCGAGGCCGCACGATGAGCCATATCCAGGACTACGCCAAGCTGCTCGACGACGCCGCGCATCACGCGCACGAAGTCGAGCAGTTCGATACCGACAACCGTCTCTCGCTCGACGACGCTTATGCCATTCAGGCCGCCTCACTCGCGCGCCGTGCCGCACGTGGCGAGACGCGTGTCGGCGTGAAGATGGGCTTCACCAGCCGCGCCAAGATGGTTCAGATGGGCCTCTCGGACGTGATCTGGGGCCGTCTGACCTCGGGCATGCAAGTGGAAGAGGGCACCGCGATCGACTTCAAGCGTTTCGTGCATCCGCGTGTCGAACCCGAGATCGCTTTCATCCTGAAGAAGCCGCTGGAAGGCAACGTCACGGGGCCGCAGGCGCTTGCGGCCGTTGAAGCGATTGCACCGGCCATCGAAATCATCGATTCGCGCTACAAGGACTTCAAGTTCACGTTGCCGGAAGTGATTGCCGACAACGCGTCGTCGAGCGGTTTCGTGATTGGCGCGTGGCATGATCCGCGTACCGATTTCTCGAATCTCGGACTGGCCATGACGATCAATGGCCGCACGGTGCAGGTGGGTTCGACGGCGGCGCTGCTCGGCCATCCGCTGCGCTCGCTGGTGGCGGCTGCGCGTCTGTCCGCTGCGGCCGGTGAACCGTTGCAAGCCGGTTGGATCGTGATGGCGGGCGGGGCGACGCCAGCCGAGTACATCAAGCCGGGGCAGTACGTGTCGGTGGAAATGGAAACGCTGGGCAGCGTGGGCTTCCACGTCTAAGCGCAAAGCGCTGGGCGATGCGTCGCTGATTGACGTTCGCGCAGGGACAACCGAAGCAAAAAAGAAGCGGGGCGTGTCGAGATGACACGCCCCGCTTTTGCTTTCCCAACGCTGACGCGCCGTGTGGCGTCAGGTTCGCTTGATGCGCGCCATGATGCGCAGATCGTTTTCGATCATGCGCACGTCCGAGAACGTGAGCGGAATCTTGTCGTCGAGCGACGTGAGCGCGGGCAAATTGAACATGCCCTGAGCGTCGCCGACGATGCACGGCGCGAGATACGTCAGCAGTTCGTCCACGCAGTGCTCGCGCAACAACGAGCCGTTGAGCTTGAAGCCCGCTTCGACGTGAAGCTCGTTGATTTGCCGCTCGCCGAGCGCGCGCATCAAGGCGGGCAATTCGACCTTGCCGCTGGCGTTGGGCAGGTCCAGCACATCGACGCCTTGCTCGCGCAGACGTGCCACGCGCTCGGCGTCGCCATTCGCGCAAACGACGAGTGCATTGCCATCGGCAAGCACTTTGGCGGTGAGCGAGATGTCCAGTCGAGAATCGACAATGATGCGCAGCGGTTGGCGCGGTGTTTGCACTTCGCGCACCGTCAGCGACGGGTCGTCCTCGCGCACCGTGCCGATCCCCGTGAGGATTGCGCACGCGCGAGCGCGCCACGCATGGCCGTCCGCACGCGCGGCAGGCCCGGTGATCCATTGACTCACGCCGTTGTGCAGCGCCGTCTTGCCATCGAGGCTTGCCGCCACCTTCATGCGCACCCACGGCGTGCCGCGCGTCATGCGGGCGACAAAACCGATGTTGAGCTCGCGCGCCTCCTGCTCGAGCAGGCCGCAACGCACTTCGATCCCGGCATCGCGCAGCATCGTCAGGCCACGTCCCGCGACGAGCGGGTTCGGATCTTCCATCGCGGCGATCACACGCTTGACCCCCGCTTCGATCAACCCTTTCGCGCAGGGCGGCGTGCGACCGTAATGACTGCACGGCTCCAGCGTGACGTAGGCCGTCGCGTCGCGCAACGATTCGCCACGAGTGCGGGCGTCTTTCATCGCCTGCACTTCGGCGTGGTCTTGACCGGCCGGTTGCGTGAAGCCTTCGCCGATGACCCGGCCTTCGTTCACGATCACGCACCCCACGCGCGGGTTCGGTGCGGTGGTGAACATGCCGCGCTCGGCCAAAGCCAGCGCGCGGCGCATGTAAGCAAAATCCTGTTCCGAGAACATGGTCCGTCAGATCATCAGCGGCCGGTCGGTCAAGGCATTGTCCGGGGCCGCGCCGGCATGCGCCGGCAAGTGTTCGCGCGCAATGCCGCGCAAGGTGTTCAGGGCGTCGAGCACGCTCGGAACATACTGATCGTCGCGAAAACCGGCGCTCATCTGCGCGACCACGGTGTCCCACGTGCGCGGTGAAACCAGCGCGTTGACACCTTTGTCGGCGATCAGCTCGATATCGTGATCGGCTAGGTTGATGTACAGCAAAATGCCCGTGCGCTCGCCCGTGTGAGCGATGCCGAGTTGACGAAACAGTTGCAGCGCACGCTGGCGGCAGGTGTGGCCTTGCCAGACCGCGCCGAGCGGCATTGCCGCTTCGATCACCAGACGAATCTCGCAGCGATGATCGGTTTCCGACTCACGGATAGCGGCTTCGAGCGTATCGAGCGCCTTATCCGAGAAGAGCCAGCGGGCATGCGCGCGCCACGTGCCCAGATGGCGCAGCCAGCGCGAGAGATTGTGTTGCCGCTGTTGCATCGCGATTTCCTCGTGTGCCATCGCCGCTCACCAGTTCCCCGACGAGCCGCCGCCGTCGAATCCGCCGCCGCCTCCGCCGCCAAAACCACCACCGCCGCCGCCGCTGTCGCCGCCACCGCCGCGTCCCCAGCCACCGAGACCGCCAAGGCCGCCGCCGATGCCGCCACCCAAACCGCCGCCAAAGCCACCCGGACCGATGCGCCCGCGCTGACCGGTCAACACGCGTGAGCGCAGGTCGTTCGGATCATCCAAAGCACCGGGCAGGCCGGGGCCTTTGAAGCGCCGGCGGCTTTCCATGATCACCACCATCGCAATGATGAAGATGATGAACAGCAGCGGTGCAAAGTCGGACAAATCGGAATGCGGCGCGCGCGTCGACGGCAACTGCGGCGCAGGCAACGCTTCGTTGTTCATCGCCGCTTCGACGGCCGCGACACCCGCGGCGAGACCGCCGAAGAAGTCGCCGTTGCGAAAGTGCGGTGCCATCACGTCGCGCAGGATACGTCCCGAGATGGCGTCGGTGAGCGAGCCTTGCACACCGCGTCCGACTTCGATGCGCATTTTGCGCAAGTCGTTCGGATTGTTCTTCGCGATGAGCATGATCACGCCGTCGTCCACCCCCTTGCGACCGGCCTTCCAGGCATCCGCCACGCGAATGCTGTACTGGTCGATGGTCTCGGGGGCGGTGCTGGGCACCATCAGCACGAAGATCTGGCTGCCGCGCTGCTGTTCGTACTGTGCGAGCTGCGTCTCAAGGGCATTGCGCTGATCGGGCGTGAGGGTGCCCGTCAGGTCGGTCACGCGTGCGGTGAGCGCGGGCACCGCAACGAGCGACTCGGCGCCGGCCGGCAGCGCCAGCCAGCACAGACTGGCCAGCGCCAGCGCCCACAGCAGGTGCGCGAGGCCGCGCCCCGACCACAGTGAGACACCGCCGGTGCGCGAGCCCCACGGCAGCGAAGTACGACGCATCAGGACGTCAGCCATGACCCGATCCTCAGAACTTGACCGTCGGGGCTGTCGAAATCGCTTTCTCGTTCTCGACCGTGAAGTTGGGCTTCGGACCGTAGCCGAACATCTTTGCCGTCAGGTTGTTCGGGAACTGGCGCACGTAGACGTTGTAGTCCTGCACCGATTGAATGTAGCGATTGCGTGCCACCGTAATGCGGTTCTCGGTGCCTTCCAGTTGCGATTGCAGATCGCGGAAGAGGCCGTCGGCCTTCAGGTTCGGATAGTTTTCCGAGACCGCCATCAGGCGCGAGAGCGCACCGGAGAGTTCACCCTGTGCTTGCTGGAAGCGCTTGAATGCCTCCGGATCGTTGAGCGTTTCCGGCGTGACCGTGATGCTGGTCGCCTTGGCGCGGGCATTGATCACATCGGTGAGCGTGGTTTGCTCGTGCGTGGCGTAGCCCTTGACCGTATTCACCAGGTTCGGCACCAGATCGGCGCGGCGCTGATATTGGTTGACGACTTCGCTCCACGCGGCCTTGACGGCTTCGTCCTTGACCTGAATGTCGTTGTAACCGCAGGCGGACAGGAACGACGTGAGGAACGCCAGCGCCAGCCAGCGTGCGAACGTGCCGCGGCGGGCGGCGAACGTCTGACGGAACTTTGTCGGCAGCAGCATGAGCATGATGTGTGTCCTTGTTTTAAGCAGACGGAGTGAATCGTTATGGCGATGCAGCGGTGCTATCGGGCGAATCAGGCGATGGCCTTGAACGCGGCGCGGGCGGCGTCCAGCGTAGCTTCGAGCACCGTGTCGTCGTGCGTGGCCGAGACGAAGCCCGCTTCGAACGCGCTCGGGGCGAGATAGACGCCACGATCGAGCATCGCGTGGAAGAACTTGTTGAAGCGCGGCACGTCGGACGTGGTCACTTCGGCGAAGCTGGCGGGCACATTGGCTCGGAAGTACAGGCCGAACATACCGCCAACGCTGTCGCCCGAGAACGGCACACCGGCGTCTTGCGCGGCATCGACGAGACCGGCGACCAGCTTCGAGGTGCGCTTGGAGAGTTCTTCATAGAAGCCAGGCGCTTGAATCAGCTTGAGCGTGGCCAGTCCGGCGGCTACGGCGAGCGGGTTGCCCGAGAGCGTACCGGCTTGATACACGCCACCCAGCGGGGCGAGGTGCGCCATGATGTCGCGGCGTCCGCCGAAGGCTGCGGCGGGCATACCGCCGCCAATGACCTTGCCCAGACACGTCAGGTCGGCGGTGATGCCGTAAAGCGCTTGTGCGCCGCCCAGACCGACGCGGAAGCCGCACATCACTTCGTCGAAAATCAGCACGGCGCCGTGCGCGGTGCACAGCTCGCGCAGCGTTTGCAGGAAGTTGCGCGAGCCGCGCACGAGGTTCATGTTGCCGGCGACCGGCTCGACGATCACCGCGCCGATCTCGCCGCCTTGCTGCGCAAACAGTTCGCGCAGTTGTTCGACGTTGTTGTACTCCAGCACGAGCGTGTCGCGCGTGACTTCGATGGGCACACCGGCCGACGACGGGGCGTTGCGGGTCGAATCGGCAAAGGTCAGCAGGCCCGACCCGGCCTTGACCAGCAGGCTGTCGGCGTGGCCGTGATAGCAGCCTTCGAACTTGACGATCTTGTTGCGGCCCGTGAAGCCGCGTGCCAGACGCAGCGCGCTCATCGTGGCTTCGGTGCCCGAGGACACCAGACGCACCTGCTCGATGGACGGCACCAGACGGCAGATTTCTTCGGCCATCACGACTTCGGCTTCCGTCGGTGCGCCAAAGCTGAAGCCCTGCGCCATTGCGGTTTGCACGGCAGCGACGACTTCAGGGTGCAGATGGCCCACGATCATCGGGCCCCACGAGCCGATGTAATCGATGAAGCGCGTGCCTTCGGCGTCCCACATGTACGGACCTTGTGCGCGGGCGATGAAGCGCGGCGTGCCGCCGACCGAGCGGAAAGCGCGTACGGGTGAGTTCACGCCGCCCGGAATGGTTTGCTGGGCGCGTTCGAAAAGGGCGTCGTTGGTAGTGTGTGCGGACATGACTTCTGCTTTACCTGATGGGGCCGGCTTGGCGACGCGTGGCGGCGCACAGTGCGGTGCAGTGCAACGGGTACGTCTGGCGTCGGTTTGCCGGCATGGAAGATGAAGTTTACGGCGCGCCGATGACCGGCATTTGTCGCGCTGCGCAATGAATGGCGGGAGCCTTCAAGGGTGCGCTGGCAGGCGCCGGTCGGCGGCGTCGAATGCGTCGATTCTAGCGGATGCGGGGCCAATCAGGCCAATATGCCCGGTATACGGGGCCGGGAGGGGGGCCGGGAGGGCGCCGGGCGAGCGGTAATGCCACGGTGCCCGGATGCGCCCGATGCACGCGCTAGCCCGGCTGACAAGGGCTTCTCGTGGGGCGGGGCATCTGTTAGATTGAGGGCCACACTTTCAATGGCTTCAACCAACGTTAAGGAAAACAAGGCCCATCGACATGTCCACCGTCAATTCTCACCGTCCTCCGATCACTGTCTCGACACTCGACCTTGACCGCCTCGAAGCGCTCATGGCGCAGGCCCCGCGCGCGGCATTGCCGTATGTGGAGGCACTCGAAACAGAGCTCGCCCGGGCAAGCGTCGTCGAACCCGAGCAAATGCCGGCCGATGTCGCCACGATGAATTCGGTGTTGCGCTACCGCGATCTCGCCACGCAGCAGGAACATCGCGTGACGCTCGTGTATCCGCAGCATCTGGCGGCCACGCAAGGCGGTATTTCGGTATTGGCACCGGTTGGCAGCGCGCTGCTTGGCCTGCGTATCGGCGAGTCGATTCACTGGCAGGTGCCGGGCGGCCATTTGATCGAGCTCGAACTGCTCGGCATCGATT
Source organism: Pandoraea pneumonica (assembly GCF_049918595.1). Classification (GTDB taxonomy): domain Bacteria; phylum Pseudomonadota; class Gammaproteobacteria; order Burkholderiales; family Burkholderiaceae; genus Pandoraea; species Pandoraea pneumonica_A. The sequence goes on along the minus strand of NZ_JBNCRZ010000006.1, from coordinate 138,848 downwards.
TCCAGCCTGAAGCCGCTGGCGAGTACCATCGCTAATTCATATCTCCGCAGCACCATTGGGAGATTCGGATCTCCCGAGTCTCCCAACCTTCTCCGCGCAGCACCTCAGCAGTTTTCCCGTAGTCACTCGCAATTCCCCGCAAAGCCCCCACGATTGTTCAGAAGCTTTAGGGCTCAACGACGCAGCCAGCCGCGTGCAATCGGCCACGCCAGCAAACGCCGGTAAATCCCTTCGAAGATCGCCGCCACGATGCGGCTCGTCTCGCGGGCACTCGCCGTGCGCATGATGAGCGCGACCACAATCGAGACGCAGAACCCGCCGAGCATGTCGACCGGCCAGTGCACGCCGAGATAGACGCGCGCCCAGCACACCGGCAGCGCGCACAGCAGCAACAGCTTGCCAAGCCCGCGCGGCGAACGCGCAGCGGTGCCCATCAGCACGAAGGCCGAGGTGAACATGATCGACGCGTGGTTGCTCGGGAACGCACTCGTGGGGGCATGGGCGAGCAGGTTGGTGCCCAGACCCACAACGAACGGCCGCGGTTCGAACCATGCCAACCCGATCACGAAGTTGATCAGCAGCACAAGCCCGACACCCAACAGACCGTGCACTGCGCCTTCGCGATCGCGTCCGCCCGCCAGCCAAAGGATGACGAGACCGGCTGGCAGCAGCAGGATCAGGTATTTGGCAAGGAAGATGGCGAGGGCCAGTTCGCCGTCGCTGACGTTCGGCGCGGCATTGATGGCCAGGAAGAGGGCGCGATTGAGTTGTTCCATTAGGCGTCGAGGGGCGAGAAGTCCGCACCGGTCGCCCGAGGCAATGCGCTGGCCAAACGGGGTGCCGGCGCATCGACGGCCGCCGGCAGGCGGTTTATGACGAAAGCATGACAGCGATTCTGGACGAACCGCCGCGTCGAGGAAAGTGACTTTTGTCATCATTTTGTAACACGTTGATTTCTCACTTTTCTTTCGACGCTCTCGGGGGTAAAATCGCGCCGTCATAGCTCTCAGGAGATCCCTCCGTGGACAGTTGTTCTAGTGGTAGTTGCCGGTCGACGCAGGTCGACACCATCACCGCGAGTTAGTCCCCGGGTATCTTCCCGCCGCTGACTCGCATTTGTCGGGTTGGCGCGCACCTCTGACGTACGTTTCGATTGTCTTGCTCATTGCCGTTTTGCCGTTGTGGCGAAGCCGGGCAGGGCAAGTGCGAAGCTGACCGTCGTTCGTAGCACGCTCCCTTATTAGTTTTACGTCTGCCGTTCGGGCTGTCCTTTGCCCCGCAACGCCGGTTCGTTCGTGTTCGCGCAAGCCCACGAGCCGACCGCGTGTGCCGGGCCGGGTGGTGCCGCGCGGCCGGGAGATTCATCGTGTTCCGTTACTCCATGACCCTTCGCGGAGGCAATCCGCAAGCCCTGATGCTGCCCACCGAGTGCCTGCATCACTATCACGTCGACCATCAGGCGCAAATCGACGCGCAAGCCCCGCACGGCTCGCGTCTGCGCCAGTGGTGGCGTGCCGTGACACGCAAGGCCACGCCGTTGCGCTAAGCCGGGGGCGTTTTATCGCGCGTATTCCTGCGCAACCCACCAAAACTAGCCTGCGGGCGCTGGCCGGTCGAACGAGACCGGGTGGCGCCCGTGCCCCTTCAGGATGTATCCGATGCAACAAACCCTCACGCTCAGCGAGCGTCTGATTACGGTGCTCGGCGCGCGCCTCGGCCTGCGCTTTTTCCGCCGTCGCGACATGCTCGAAACCCTCGACGCGCCAGCCCACGGCCACGAGGCACCACCCGGTCTTGCCGACGCGGCGCGCGTGGCCGGCCCCGACCTGCTCGCGCGCCTGCACACCACCCGCGAGGGACTCTCCGACGACGAAGCCGCGACCGTTCGCGCGCATGTCGGCACCAATGAAGTCGAGCACGAAAAGCCGCTGCCCTGGTGGCTGCATCTCTTCCACTGCTACCGCAATCCGTTCAACCTGCTGCTCTCGATTCTGGCGGCGGTGTCGTATGCGACCGACGACACCGAGGGAACGATCATCATCGCGTCGATGGTGATCATTTCCACGGTGTTGCGATTCGTGCAGGAAGCGCGCTCGAACAAAGCGGCCGAGAAACTCAAGGCGATGGTGAGCACCACCGCCACGGTGCTGCGCCGCGAATTCGATATCAACGGCGACGCTGCGGCCCGCCAAGGCGCACGTGCCGCGCGCATGGGTCGCGAAATTCCGCTGGCCGAACTCGTGCCCGGCGACATCGTGTTGCTCGCGGCAGGCGACATGATTCCGGCCGACGTGCGCATTCTGGCCGCGAAAGATCTCTTTATCTCGCAGTCGGCGCTCACCGGTGAGGCGTTGCCCGTCGAGAAGTTCGCCCACGTGTGTGACGAAGGCGGCAGCAATCCGCTCGCTTACGACAATCTCGCGTTTATGGGCACGAACGTCGTCAGCGGCTCCGCCACCGCCGTCGTCGTCGCGACCGGCGCTCGTACGTTCTTCGGCTCGCTGGCGCAGCGCGTCACGGCGCAACAGCGCACCGTCACGTCGTTCCAGCAGGGCGTGAACCGGGTGTCGTGGGTGCTCATCCGCTTCATGCTGGTGATGACGCCCATCGTGTTGCTGATCAACGGCTTCACCAAGCACAACTGGCTCGAGGCGTCGCTCTTCGCGCTGTCGGTGGCCGTGGGCCTCACGCCCGAGATGCTGCCGATGATCGTGACGGCTACGCTTGCGAAGGGCGCCGTCGTGCTCTCGCGCAAGAAGGTGATCGTCAAGCGGCTCGACGCCATTCAGAATTTCGGCGCGATGGACGTGTTGTGCACGGACAAGACCGGCACGCTCACGCAGGACAAAATTTGTCTGGAGCGTCACACCGACGTGTGGGGCCACGCCTCGGAAGACGTGCTCGAGTACGCCTACCTGAACAGCTTCTATCAAACGGGCCTGAAGAACCTGCTCGACGTGGCGGTGCTCGATCACGGCGAATTGCACCAACGGCTCGACGTGGTGAACCGTTATCGCAAGATCGACGAAATTCCGTTCGACTTCCAGCGCCGTCGCATGTCGGTGGTGGTCAGCGAGAACGGCGAGCATCACGAGTTGATCTGCAAGGGCGCGGTCGAGGAAGTGATGGCCGTGTGCGACCGCGTGCAGCATGGCGCGAATGTCGAGCCGCTCACGCCCGACGTGCTGGCCCGCTTGCGCCGCGTCACCGCTGATCTGAACGCCGAAGGTCTGCGCGTCGTGGCCGTGGCAACGCGTCACCTGCCGCCCGTGCAGGAAAGCTATGGCATTGCCGACGAGCGCGAACTCGTGCTGGTCGGTTACATCGCGTTTCTAGATCCGCCCAAAGAATCGACGGCGCCCGCCCTCAAGGCGCTGGCCGCGTCGGGTGTTGCCGTCAAAGTGCTGACCGGCGACAACGACCTCGTGACCGCCAAGGTATGCCGTGAAGTCGGCCTCAAGGTCGACGGCTGCGTGCTCGGCGACGAGATCGAAAACATGAGCGACGACGAACTGGCCAAGACCGTCGAGCGCGCCAACGTGTTCGCGAAGCTCACCCCGGCGCATAAGGAGCGGTTGGTGCGCATGCTGCGCGCCAATGGGCACGTCGTGGGCTTCATGGGCGACGGCATCAACGACGCCCCGGCCCTGCGCGCGGCCGACATCGGTATTTCGGTGGATACCGCGGTCGATATCGCCAAGGAAGCTGCCGATCTGATCCTGCTGGAAAAGAGCCTGATGGTGCTGGAGCAGGGCGTGATCGAAGGACGCCGAACGTTCGCGAACATGCTCAAGTACATCAAGATGACGGCCAGCTCGAACTTCGGCAATGTCTTCTCGGTGCTGATCGCCAGCGCGTTTCTGCCGTTCCTGCCGATGTTGCCGCTGCAACTGCTCACGCAGAACCTGCTCTACGACCTGTCGCAGACGACCATTCCGTTCGACAACGTCGACCCCGAGCAGCTCACGCAACCGCAGCGCTGGAACCCGGCCGATTTGTCGCGCTTCATGATCTTCTTCGGCCCGATCAGCTCGATTTTCGACGTGCTGACATTCGTCGCGTTGTGGCATCTGTTCGGTGCCAATAGCGCAGAGCATCAAACGCTGTTCCAGTCGGGCTGGTTTGTCGAAGGGCTGCTCTCGCAGACGCTGATCGTTCACTTGATTCGCACGCGCCGCATCCCGTTCGTGCAAAGCCGTGCCGCGTGGCCGTTGTTGATGATGACCGGCGCCGTGATGCTTATCGGTCTGATGCTGCCGATGTCGCCGTTCGCCGACACGTTCAAGATGCAGGCGCTGCCGCTTGCGTACTTCCCGCTGCTCGCCGCGATTCTGCTCGCCTACGCGGTGCTTACGCAGATGATGAAGGGAATGTTCGCGCGGCGCTTCGGCTGGCAGTAGGCCGCATCAGTGCGGAGTCAATCAGCGCGGCGTGACTCACCGCAATGCAAATGCCCGGCGCGACAAACCATCGCGACCGGGCATTTTTCATACGTTAGCGAAGCTGACGTCGAGATCAGTAATCGTCCACCCAGCGTCCCGCCACGCGATCGAAGTGCTGCTTTCGACCCGCAAACACATCGCGGTCGTCGTCCAACTCTAGCGTGACATCGAGGGCACCGTCGTTATCGCGCTTGGCGCTGCCGAGCGGGTCGTTGCAGCACAGCCAGAGCGAAACGTCCGACGGCATGCCGTCGACGCGAAACGACTTGTGCTTGCCGATCAGAAACGGCTCGCCGGTCTCGCCGAAGCGGCCGATCAACTGGCCCATCAGCGCATCGGAACCGTGATACGGATACTCGTCGTCACCCGCCACCTTGTGCAGATACGTCGCGCCGGAGTTCGGGGTGCGTCCGTCGGCGTCACGTCGGCCGAACTTACGGTCGTCGGTGCGGGTGCACCATTCGCCCGAGGCTCGCAAAATCACTTTCGGGGCCGACTGTGCGCCGATGCGATACCCCGTGTCCTGCCAGCCTTCAGTGGCCGATACCTTCACACGCTTGTTAATGCGATCTGTCGTCATGACACGCTCCATCGTTGACGGGGGGCCAAAAATGGAATGCGGCGCAATGCGGGGCTATGTTGACTCGTGCTACGCAGCTTGCGGCTAATGCGAGTGTAGACGCGCGACTTCAGCGGGTGAAGCAAAGTGACCGAGACCTGACTCCAAACGGCGCGTGGATGACATCTCGATGCCGAGTTCGGCATACACCTCGTCGAGCGCTTCGCGCGGGCCGATGAGGAGCGCCGTGGTTTGCCCATCGGCATCGGCGACCAGACTCACGAGTGTTTGCCCCTGACACGTCTCGCGTGCGCTGACAAAGCGCGCCGCCGTTAGCGCGGCGAGGGTAGCAAAGCGCTCCGCCTGCACTAGCCCGGTGATGAGAAACATCGGCTGTGCAGCGCCGGTAGCGCGGGGCGCGAGGCGGATATTCGTGCCGTCGCTGTGCGCACCGAGGGCGGCGAGCAGCTTGTCGCGGCCCTGCGCCCCGAGCACGCAGTAGTCGCCGTGCACCCAGCGCGAGATCGTGTTGCCGGTAATGCCGGTGGCATAGGCCAGCCGCGCGAGCGTGGTACCCGAGAGCTTGATGAGCAGGCGCGCGACGGTGCGGTGGCGTTGTTCGATGTCATCCATAGCGAGTGTCCTCAGATCAGGGCGGTCAGAACGCCATCGTCACTTCGAGCTGAGCGTCGATGTCTTTGCGCAGGGCGGCGCTGCACGGCATGAGTGGGCGGCGCACTGTCGGCGCGCAAAGTCCAAGCGAAGCCAGCGCGGCTTTGATCGCCACCGGGTTCGGTTCCGCGAACAGGCGCCGGATCAGCGGCTTCATGCCGTTGAACAGCGTGTTGGCGTGCGCCATGTCGCCTTCGCGCACATAACGGAACAACTTCAGATACAGATCGGGTCGGATATGCGCGGCAGCGGAGATGCCACCGGAAGCGCCCGCTTGCAGCGCAGCGAGCCACTGCATGTCGTCGCCGCACATCACGCGCATGGTGGTTTGCGAGGGCAGATGGACGAGTGGATGCGCGTCGCATTCCTTGATGCAGGGGAACGACTCGTGTGCCGCTAGCTCGCGAATGGTGTCCACACCCAGCGTGACGCCGGTGCGCAGCGGCACGTTGTACAGCACGATCGGCTTGCGCGTGCCTGCGGCCAGCGTGCGGTAGTGCCAGAGAATGCCCTCTTGCGAAGGACGCAGATAGTAGGGCGGCGGCACCAGATAACCGGCGAGCGGCAGGTCGTCGAGATGACGAATCTGGCGTGCGGCGTTGGCGGTGTCGGCGGCACCCACACCGGCGAGCACCGGCGTGTGGCCGTTGGCGTGATGACATGCGGTCTCGGCGAGCCAGCGGCGCTCGTCGTCGGTGAGCAGTGTGCCTTCACCAGTGGTGCCTGCGACGACCAATCCGTTCACACCGGCAGCAAGGTAGTAGTCGACCAAACGGCCAAAGCCGTCGTAGTCGATGGTGGCGCCGTTGGCACCGGTCATGGGGGTGACGAGCGGAATCCACACCCCTTCGAAGATGGCAGTGTTCATAACGAGAGAGTCAGTAACGACGGCCCGCTTTCCATTGGGTACGACGGGCGTTTAAGTCCGGATGTGGCCGAGGGCGATCAGACGGCCGGGCGCAAGCGAAGCGCGCCGAATTCAGCTTCGGGCAGCGACTGCATCACGACGTGCATGGCATGCGAGGCTTCAACGCGGGGCAGGGCGATCGACACGACGGCGGCGGTATCGCGCCGGATCGGGCGAATCGTCTCGACGCGCCACGGCAGCGGCAGACTCATCGCGAGCGTGACGGCCAGCGTGGAGACGGCGGCGCGGCTCAGCGTGATATCGAGCGTGGCGTCGAGGCGCGCACGCGGGGTGTGGCGGTTGCGCTGGCGAGCGGCAGGTACCGCAGGTGCGAGATAAGCACCGGGAGGTTCAAGACTGGCGCGTTGAGCGAGCGTAGGCATGGCAGCGTGTCGGCGAGCGACTAAAGTGACAACGAGGCCAGTCTAGGGATGGGGAGATAAAAATGGCGTCAAGATTCTTGACGCCATCAAAGGGGGGCTGCGCGCAGGCGCTTTTACGCTTTTACTGTGCGCTGAGGAACGCTTGCGGTTCGAGAAACGCCTCTAATCCGTAGGTGCCGTATTCGCGGCCAATACCCGACTGCTTGAAGCCGCCAAACGGTGCGGCAGGCTCATGGTTGAGTGTGTTGACCATCACGCGACCCGCTTCGATCCGCGCAGCGACTTCGCGTGCGCGGGCGTTGTCCGCGCCAAACACATACGCCTGCAAGCCGTAGAGCGTGTCGTTGGCGATGGCAATTGCGTCTTCGATATCGCGATAGGCAATGATCGACAGCACCGGGCCGAAGATTTCTTCGCGAGCGATGCGCATGTCGTTCGTCACGTCGCTAAATACCGTGGGTCGCACGAACCACCCGGCGTCGATGCCCTCCGGTCGCCCTTCACCGCCAGCGATCAAACGGGCGCCTTCATCGATACCCACGCGAATGTAGCCCTGCACGCGCTCCCATTGCTTGCGGTTCACCATCGGACCGACGGTGGAGTTCGGATCGTGCGGGTCGCCCGCTTGCGTGCGTGCGGCTTCTTCCGCCACGCGGGCTTCGAATTCTGCGAGCCGGTGCTGCGCTACGAGAATGCGCGTGCCTGCAATGCAAGCTTGCCCGCTGTTCATGAAGCCTGCGCCGAGCGCCATCGGCACCACTTCGTCGAAGTTCGCATCATCGAGCACGATGAACGGGGACTTGCCGCCGAGCTCAAGCGTCACGCGTTTCAACGTGTCGGCGGCTGAACGCAAAATGGTTTTACCGACAGCGGTAGATCCCGTGAACGAAATCTTCGCGATATCGGGGTGGCTGCTGATCTCCGCGCCGACCGTTTCACCACGGCCCGTGACGATGTTGAAAACACCGCGTGGCAGGTCGGCCGCGTGCAATGCCTCGGTCACGATACGTGTCTGAATCGCACTCAATTCGCTGGGTTTGAGGACTGCCGTGCAGCCCGCCGACAACGCTGCGGCGAGCTTGCCGCAGATGAAGCCCGCATCGCTGTTCCACGGGGTGATAAGTCCGGCAACGCCGAGCGGTTGCATCACGACTTCGGCAGTCCCCGCCGTACGCGTGAACGAGTAGTTCTCCAGCACCTTGGCGGCTTGGAGCAGCACATCGCTTGCGTGCTTCGCCATCCATCCGGCGCGCGAGATCGGCGCGCCGTATTCTTCGACGATGGCATCGAAGAGATCGCTCTCACGCGCCAACACAGCGGCATGCATGCGTTTGAGCATATCGATGCGCTCGCGCTTGCTGGTGCGCGAGAACGCCGGAAATGCGCGTTTTGCGGCGGCAATGGCGTCGCGTGCGTCTTGTGCGTCGGCGAGGCGTACACGGCCGATCACTTGTTCGGTGGACGGATTGATGAGGTCGAAGGGTTCATCGCCGTGCGGGGTGACGAAGGCGCCGTCGATATAAATCTTGTCGATGATTTGCATGACTGCTCTCGGTGTGGGGGGATGACGATTCATCATAGGCGCGGCGCATTGTGTTGAGTAGCCGTACAATCTGGCACGTCACGTTGAGAGATTTAGGACAATGAAAACCTCCGGTCTGAGCGAACTCGAAGCGGTCCTGGCGGTGGCGCGTCATCGCAATTTCCGCGCGGCGGCGAACGAGATGGGCGTCTCGACGTCGGCCCTGAGTCATGCCGTGGCGGGGCTGGAGGCGCGCATCGGCGTGCGGCTCTTTAATCGCACAACGCGCAGCGTGTCGCTCTCGGCGGCGGGTGCGCAGTTCGTCGACAGCGTGGCGCCCGCGCTGTCCACCATTCGTGTGGCCATTGAACAGGCAGGCAGCTTTCGCGACACGGTGTCGGGCGTGCTGCGGATCAATACATCGGCGGGTGCGGCGCGCGTGGTGATGCCGATTTTTCTCGAATTCCTGTGTCGATATCCGGAAATGAAGCTCGATATCGTCACCGAGGGAAAGATGATCGATATCGTGGCGGGCGGGTTCGATGCGGGCATCCGGCTCACGGAGGCGGTGCCGCAAGACATGGTGGCCGTGCCCTTCGGTGGTTCGCTACGCTTCGCTGTCGTCGGAAGCCCGGACTACTTCACGCGTCACAAGCCGCCCCGCGCCCCGTCCGATCTGCTGGCCCACCCGTGCATCCGCATGCGGATGCCGAGCGGCGTAATTTATCACTGGGAATTCGAGCGTCACGGGGAGGCCGTGCGCGTCGACGTGGATGGGGTGCTCACGCTCGATGAACCCGACCTGATGCTGCAAGCGGCGCGCGCGGGGCTAGGGTTGGCGTATTTGACCGAATGGAATGTCGAGGCCGATCTGCAAGCGGGCACGCTGGTGCGCGTGCTTGAACCGTGGACGCCGCCGCTCGATGGCGTGAGTTTGTACTATCCGAGCCGTCGTCATGCGCCCGCAGGCTTGCGAGCGCTCATCGAAATGATCCGCGAGCAGGCGGCGGTGGAGCGGCAACGCGGTGCGCAGAAGGCACGGCCCGCCGCCACCGCCAAGCCTCGTCGAGTGCCTCGCAGTACGCGCAAAACACTCGACAAGCACGATTAGGACCCCGCCGGATAATCGGCGTCGTTGAACAGCACGCAGGCACCATGAGGCGCAGCGCCTACGTTGTTGCGGAACAAGCCGAAGACGTTACGCCAAGGGTCGAACGCGCGTTGCGGCACCGGTTCGGGCGTGCGTGCCGCCAGCGTCGCGTCGTCGACTTCCACGTGCAGCACGTTGTTTTCGCAGTCGATCGAGATGATGTCGCCGTCTTGCACGCGTGCAAGCATGCCGCCTTGCTCGGCTTCGGGCGACAGATGGATGGCCGCTGGCACCTTGCCCGACGCGCCTGACATGCGTCCGTCGGTGACCAGTGCCACGCGATGGCCTTCATCCTGCAAAAGACCCAGCATCGGCATGAGCTTATGCAACTCCGGCATGCCGTTCGCGCGCGGGCCTTGAAAGCGGACCACGACGACAACGTCGCGCGTGAGTTCGCCCGCCTTGAACGCGGCCTGCGCCGACTCCTGATCGGGAAACACACGGGCGGGGGCGCGCACGTTCTGATGCTCCGGTTTGACAGCGGACGACTTGATCACCGCGCGGCCGAGATTGCCCGCGAGCATGCGCAAACCACCTTCGGTCGCAAACGGTCGCGAGGCCGGGCGCACGATGTTTTCATCGAGGCTTTGCGCCGGGGCATCCTGCCAAGAGAGCACGTCGTCGCGCAGCGTCGCCTCTTGCGTGTAGGCGCGCAAGCCGTGACCCATCACGGTCGTCACGTCGTTGTGCAAGAACCCGGCGTCGAGCAATTCCCGAATCAGGAAGTTCAGCCCACCGGCCGCGTGAAACTGATTCACGTCGGCCTTGCCGTTCGGATACACGTGTGCGAGCAACGGTGTGACGTCGGAGAGTTCAGCGAAGTCTTGCCAGTCGAGCAAAATGCCGCCCGCATGGGCCATGGCGACGAGGTGCAGTGTGTGATTGGTCGAGCCGCCGGTGGCAAGCAAGCCGACGACGCCGTTGATGAAGGCTCGCTCATCGAGAATATGCGAGGTATTGATGCCGGACTTGGCCAGCGCCACTGCGCGTGCCGTGGCCGCCTGCGTGAGCGCGTGGCGCAGCGGCGTATGCGGATTCACGAACGACGCGCCCGGCAAATGCAGTCCCATGAACTCCATGAGCATCTGATTGCTGTTGGCCGTGCCGTAGAACGTGCAGGTGCCTTCCGTGTGATACGCCGCAAGTTCGCTGTCGAGCAGCGCAGCACGGTTCACGCGACCGGCCGCAAATTCCTGACGAATACGCGACTTCTCGTCGTTCGGCAGCCCCGAGGGCATCGGACCGGCGGGGGCAAACACCGCGGGTAAATGACCGAACGCCTGCGCGCCGATCACCAAGCCCGGCACGATCTTGTCGCACACGCCAAGGAACATCGCCGCGTCGAACATCTGGTGCGAGAGCGCGACGATAGCGGCCATGGCGATCACGTCGCGCGAAAACAGCGACAACTCCATCCCTGCGTAGCCTTGCGTCACGCCGTCGCACATCGCGGGCACGCCGCCTGCGACTTGAGCGCTCGCGCCGTGCGCGCGCGCGGCTGACTTGATCACATCCGGAAATTCGACGAACGGCGCGTGCGCCGAGAGCATGTCGTTGTAGGCGGTGACGATGCCGATGTTGGGCGAGCGCTCGCTACGGATTTTCAGACGATCGTCGGCAGGGGCGGCCGCCAGTGCGTGGGCCAGATTTGCGCAGCCGAGCGACTCACGCCCGGGCTGGCCCTTGGTGGCGCGCTCGACACCTTCTAGATAAGCCTGCCGAGACTTTCGGCTGCGTTCGATGAGGCGCTCAGTCACGCGCTTGACCACCGGATGCAACGACACATTGTGCGAAGACTGGGACATGGTGATTCCGGGAGGTTGTGGGCGGGTGGCTTTGTAGTCAAAGCACGAGTTTTTGTTGAATTGCAGTGTAGTTAAACTACAATGCAGTGTCAAAGTCGCGCTTTCCCAGTGACGTCCGAAATCGCCTGCAACGCCGGAAACCTAAGTGGCGCGGGTGATTTCACGTTCCGACCGCACGGAGTCCACGCTCTCCATGACCACGCCTTCACCCTATACCTTTGTTTTGTTCGGCGCCACCGGCGATTTGTCGCTACGCAAGGTGCTGCCCGCCCTGTTTCGCGCGTTCTGTACCGGCGAGTTAGACGACGTCGGCAATATCCTGGCCGTCGCCCGCAGCCCGATGGACGCGCAGGCGTATCACGCGTGGTGCGAGCAACACGTGCGCGCGCATATCGGGGCCGATGTCTGGGACGAGGCGCAATGGAAGCGCTTTCTCGCCACCATCGACTACATGCCCCTCGATCTGGGACGCAAAGCCGAGTTCGACACGCTGGCCGAACGGCTGGCCAAACGCGAGGGTGTGCGCATTTTCTATCTGGCGACCGGGCCGTCGCTGTTCATTCCGATTTGCGAAGGCTTGCACAGCGCGAAGCTCAACGAGAATGGCCGCATCGTGCTCGAGAAGCCGCTCGGCCATGATCTCGCGTCGTCAGTCGCGATCAACGATGCCGTCGGCGCGATCTTCCGTGAAGACCAGATTTATCGTATCGATCACTACCTCGGGAAAGAGGCGGTGCAGAACCTGCTCGCGTTGCGCTTCGGCAATGCGATTTTCGAGCCGATGTGGCGTCGCGATCTGATCGAAAGCATTCAGATCACCATTGCCGAGGAACTGGGCGTGGAGGGACGGGGCGAGTTCTACGAGCAGACGGGCGCGTTGCGCGACATGGTGCAGAACCACTTGCTGCAATTGCTCGCCATCGTCGCGATGGAGCCGCCATTTGCCATGGACGCCGACGCCGTGCGCGACGAGAAGCTGCGCGTGTTGCGCTCGCTGCGTGCGCTCGACGACGACACCGTGGCGCGCAATGTGGTGCGAGGGCAGTACGGCGCGGGGGCCATCGGCAAGACGGCCGTCCCGGCCTACACCGACGAGCCGGGTGTGCCGTCGGACAGCCAGACCGAAACCTTCGTCGCGCTCAAGGTCGAGATCGACAATTGGCGCTGGGCGGGCGTGCCGTTCTTCCTGCGCACCGGTAAGCGGCTGGGCGAGCGCGTCGCGGAGATCGTGGTGAACTATCGCGCCACGCCGTATCCGCTGTTGGGCGAAGCGACGGCGCATGCGGGCGCTAACCGTCTCGTCATTCGCTTGCAGCCGAACGAATCGATGCGCCTCTACTGTCTGGCGAAGCAGCCGGGCGAGGGTATGAATCTGCAATCGGTGCATTTGGATCTGGCGTTCGACCAGTTCTTCAAGGGGCACCGCATGGACGCGTACGAGCGTTTGTTGCTCGATGTCATTCACGGACGACTTGCGCTGTTCGTGCGGCGCGACGAGCAGGAGCAGGCGTGGCGTTGGGTGGCACCGATTCAGGCGTACTGGGCGCGTCAGCACAAGGGGCCAAAGCGTTATGCCGCCGGTACGTGGGGGCCGCCCGCCGCGAGCGCACTGCTCGCGCAATACGGCACTTGCTGGGTGGAAGAGGACAACTGAGCGAGGACAACACGGCGCGGGCGTTGCCAGGCAGCGAGCTTGGCCGACCGGCGCCCAAGCGCAAGGAGACACACAACATGATCCACTGGCGGACATATCCGACCCGCGAAGCGCAGGCCCATGCGTTGGCCAACGCCGTTGTGGCCGGGTTGGACGAAGCGCTGACGATTCGCCCACGCGCGCTGCTCGCGCTGTCGGGCGGCACGAGCCCCAAGCCGTTTCTCGCGCAACTCGCGCGCCTGCCTGTGGCATGGCGCGACATCAACATCACCCTCGTCGACGATCGCTGGCTTCCTGATGCGCATGCCGACAGCAACGCCCGGTTGATCGGCGAAACGTTGCTGCCGGGCGCCAAGGGCGCGCAGTGGCTGCCGCTAGTCGATACGACCGCCGACGCCGAGCTGCAAGTGCGCACGCTCAACGACACTTGGACGCATGGTGTGCCACAAGTCTGCGTGCTTGGCATGGGCGAAGACGGTCACACGGCATCGCTCTTCGCGGACGCGCCACAGTGGCACGAGGCCATCACGACGCAAGAAAAGTTTGTGCTCGTGCAGCCGCAGCATGCCCCTTACACCCGCGTGTCGTGGTCGCTATCGGCGCTGGCTGCGAGCGAGCGGCTGCTGTTGCAGATTCAGGGCAAGGCCAAGCGCGCTGTTCTCGAAGCCGCACAGGCGCAGCCGCAGGACAACGCCATCTCCCGACTGATTCACCGTGAAGGAGTGAAGATCGATGTCTTCTGGAGTGAGGAATAACCCCCCGCACGTGAGCGGCCCGCGGCTGCTCGCCGACATTGGCGGTACCAATGCGCGGTTCGCACTCGAAATCGCGCCGGGCGATCTCGTTGAAATTCGTGACTATGCTTGCGACGACTATGCCGGTGTGCCGGAAGTCATTCGTGCCTATCTCGATGAAGCCGATCACGCTGAACCTGTACGCCATGCGGCGATCGCGATTGCCAATCCGATCGAGGGCGACGAGATCCAGATGACCAATCGAGACTGGCACTTCTCGATCGAAGCCACGCGTCGTGCGCTGCGGTTCGAGACGTTGCTCGTTGTGAACGACTTCACCGCGTTGGCGATGGCGTTGCCGTATCTGACGGAAGCGCAGAAGCATCAGGTCGGCGGCGGCGAGCCTCGACCGAACGGCGTGCTCGGCCTGCTTGGCCCGGGCACCGGCGTGGGCGTGTCGGGGTTGATTCCCGCCGGCGATCGATGGATTGCGCTAGGCAGCGAAGGGGGGCACACCACGTTTTCCCCGGCGGATGAGCGCGAGGTCGACGTGTTGCGCTATGCGTGGCAGCACTTCGAACATGTCTCGTTCGAGCGTTTGGTCGCTGGCCCCGGGATGGCGCTGGTTTATCAAGCGTTGGCCCTGCGGGCGAAACAACGTGTCGAAGCGCTCGAAACCCCGGATATCGTGAAACTCGCGCAGGACGGCGACGCCCTTGCGCGCGAGACGGTCGATTGCTTCTGCGCCATGCTCGGCACGTTGGCTGGCAATGTCGCCGTGTCGCTGGGCGCAGTCGGCGGCGTGTATCTGGGCGGCGGTGTGATTCCCAAGCTCGGCAAGCTGTTCGAGGACTCGCCGTTCCGGGCGCGGTTTGAGGCCAAGGGGCGCTTCGAGGCCTATCTGAAGAAGATTCCGACGTTCGTCATTACCGCCGATCACCCTGCATTTCTCGGCACGTCGGCGATTCTTACCGAACAGTTAGGCACCCACGCGACAGGCGCGGGCGCGTTGATCGACCGTTTGCACCGCCTGCGCGACCGTCTGAGTCCGGCGGAGCAACGCGTTGCAGAGCTCACGCTCAAGCAGCCGCGTGCGCTGCTCGCCGAGCCGGTGTCGGAGATCGCGCGTCTGGCGCGTGTCAGTCAGCCGACCGTCATCCGGTTCTGCCGCAAGCTGGGTTGTCAGGGGTTGTCGGATTTCAAACTCAAGTTAGCGGGTGCGCTCACGGGCACGCTGCCGGTGCGTCACGGGCAAGTGCACGTGGGCGATACCGCAGCCGAGTTCAGCGCCAAGGTGCTCGACAACACGGTTTCGTCGATTCTGCAACTGCGCGAGCATCTCGACGCGAAAACCGTCGAGGCGGCGGTGTCGCTGCTCGACGGGGCACGTCGTATCGAGTTCTATGGATTGGGCAACTCAGGCGTGATTGCGCAAGACGCCCATTACAAGTTCTTCCGCTTCGGCATGCCGACGATTGCCTATGGCGACCCGTATCTGTTGCAGGCGTCGGCAGGCTTGCTCAGCGAGGGCGACGTGGTGGTGGCGATCTCGGCATCGGGGCGCTCGACTGACCTGAACCGTGCCGTGGATATTGCGATCGGACGCGGTGCGAAGGTCATCGCCCTGACATCGCGCAATTCGCCCCTCGCGCGCAAGGCCACGTTGGTGCTGCCGAACGATCATGTCGAGACGATGGGCGCGCACGTGACGATGATCGCGCGTATTTTGCATCTGGCGGCGATCGATGTGCTGGCGGTGGGCGTGGCGATCCGGCGTGCAGGCCCGGGGGCGCAGACGGCTGGGGAAGGGGCGCTTGACTGGCTCGGCCACGGCAGCGGGCAGGACGGCCCGAACGAGGCTGCCGCGTAATGTGCTGGTGGCGCCGGTGTCGGCGGGCGGTGTCAGCCAAGGAGTCCGACGTAATTGTTTGGTCGCTTGATAAACGTAAACATGTTTATCATAATGCGGCTCTATGAAAATGACCGATTCCGCCCAACGTTTCGGCTTTCTCGTCGCAGACGTTCAACGTCTGTACGGGCGCCGCTTCGAGCAGTTTGCCCAGCGCACACTGCCGATGACGCGCGCGCAGTGTCGCCTGCTGGTCTATCTCGCCGACAATCGCGGCGTGAGCCAGACCGTGTTGGCCGATATTCTCGAAGTCCCACCGCAGAGCCTGGCGCGCTCGCTTGAGCGCATGGAAGAGGCCGGTTGGGTGCGCCGCCGCCCCGATGCGCGCGACCCGCGCCTGAATCGTCTATACGTCACGCGAGCGGCGGTCGAGCAACTGACCGTGGCGCGTGCGCTCTCCGACGAAGTGCGCAACGAAGCGCTGAGCGGGCTGACCGCGTTCGAGACCGTGCAACTGATGCAGCTACTGCAAAAGGTGCGCCGCAATCTTTCTAGCGTGGTGCCTAAGCCGCTCGACACGGTCGTACCGGCGGCGCTGCGCGGACCCGATGCGCTGGGCAATCCGCATGACGCTGCGCACGACGCGCACGCTGAGCGCATCGACGACGAAGGCGACGGCGACGACAGCGCCGTCGTAGATTCCCCGCGGTCCTGACGCAAGACCCTCCCCACAGTGTTGTCGGACAAGCCCGACTTGTCGCGCGCAGGGCATGCGCGTAGGGTGAGACGTTCCTGACGGTTTATGACGTTTTGTGACGTTTTACTCCAACAACCTCTTGGGAGGCAGTCATGACGCAGCATGTCTATAAGCAGATCGAACTCACCGGCTCGTCCACGAAGTCTATCGACGACGCTGTCAAAGGGGCCATCGAGCGTGCGAGCAAGACCTTGCGCAATCTGAACTGGTTCGAAATCACGGAGACGCGCGGGCATATCGAAGACGGCAAGGTCGCGCACTGGCAGGTGACGCTCAAGGTCGGCATGCGTCTGGAGGACTGACGCCGGTTGCGGGAAAGGCGTTCGCGGTGGGCGGGAATCGGGACGGAATCGGGATGAAATCGAGACCGAATCACCGCCAAATCGGCGCAAAACGCCGTGCCGCGAGCGTCATACAGTCGTGTCACAATAGGCGCATACTCGACATCATGAAAAAGACAGAAGAGGTTTGCGCATGTCCGAACAAGAACCGGTCCACGCCACCCGATCGATCTCTGACCCGGTGGAAGCGGTCGCCTACCTGAAGACGATCTACGACGCCAACACCGCTTATCTGCGTGCGGCATTCGAGCGATTTTCCACTGAGAAGGAATCGGCGCGCCGTGTAAGCGCGCACTATCCTTTCATCCGCATCACCACCGAAGACATCACCCAGCTCGACAAGCGCCTGTCTTACGGCTTCGTGTCGGGCCCGGGCAGCTATCAGACGACAGTCACGCGTCCCGATCTCTTCGAGAGCTACTACATCGAACAGTTGCGTCGCCTTGCCCATAACCATGGGGTGGCATTCGAGGTGGGCGTGTCCGACGAGCCGATTCCGGTGCACTTCGCCTATCGAGACGGCGTGTATCTGGAAGGCGATCTCGACCAGTCGCACCTGCGCGCCATGCGCACCGTGTTCGACGTGCCCGATCTCGCGACCATGGACGACAGTATCGTCAACGGCACGCGCGATCCGCTGCCCGACGAAATTCTGCCGCTCGCGTTGTTCACCGCGCCGCGCGTCGACTACTCGCTGCACCGACTGCGTCACTACACGGCGACGTCGCCCGAGAACTTCCAGAATTACGTGTTGTTCACCAACTACCAGTTCTACATCGACGAGTTCGTCGAGCTGGGCCGCGAGTTGATGAGCGCGACCGACGACCCGGCGCTGCGCGAGTACCGCAGCCAGTACCTAGCGTTTGTCGAGCCGGGCAATGTGATTCATTGGAACCAGAACATCGCGGTGCGCGAGTCGGAGGGCACGCCGCCGCCGCGGCTGCCGCAAATGCCTGCGTATCACCTCGTGCGCGCGGACAACACCGGTATCACGATGGTGAACATCGGCGTCGGCCCGTCCAACGCCAAGACCATCACCGATCACATTGCCGTGCTGCGCCCGCATGCGTGGGTGATGCTAGGCCATTGCGCGGGCTTGCGTAATTCGCAGCGGCTCGGCGACTACTGCCTGGCGCACGGCTATGTGCGTGAAGACCATGTACTCGACGATGATCTGCCGCTGTGGGTGCCGGTGCCGCCTCTGGCCGAAGTGCAGGTGGCGCTTGAGCGTGCCGTGGCCGACGTGACGCAACTGGACGATTTCGAACTCAAACGCGTGATGCGCACGGGCACGGTGGTGACCGTCGATAACCGTAACTGGGAGCTGCGCGATCACCGCGAGCCGGTGCAGCGAATGAGCCAGAGCCGCGCGATTGCGCTCGATATGGAAAGCGCGACCATTGCCGCGAACGGTTTCCGCTTCCGTGTGCCGTACGGCACGCTGCTCTGCGTGAGCGACAAGCCGTTGCACGGCGAGTTGAAGTTGCCGGGCATGGCTGACCGGTTCTATCGCGAGCGGGTCGATCAGCACTTGAAGATCGGCGTGAAGGCCATGGAGTTGCTGCGCGATAACGGTCTGGACCGTCTGCACAGCCGCAAACTCCGCAGTTTCAACGAAGTCGCGTTCCAGTAACGCACTCGGCGGCGGCGATGTTTCGACACCTGAAACTTGCCGCCGCACCCCGCCTGCCCCGTGTCACGGGGCGTTGCGCCCCTTGCGTGCAAGCGGCCGCCACGAGTAGCACAATGCCTGCGCACACCGGTTCGATGCCGCCTCCCCGCGTGCGTCGCGCCGGTGTTTTTGTTTCTCGTCATCAAGGATCATCGTGGAGCTAGTCAACCACGTCGTGCCCTGGGCAGCGCACGACACGCGTCTAATGCTGTCCTGCCTCGTCGGCCTCGTCGCCATCATTCTTTTCATCAGCGCGCTCAAACTCTCGCCGTTCCTGTCGATTCTGCTCGGCACGTTCATCGCGGGGCTAGGCGCAGGCTTGCCGCTCGATGCCGTCGCAAGTGCCTTTAGCAAGGGCGCGGGCGGCATTCTGGGCGATGCGGGCATGATCATCGCGCTGGGTGCCATGCTCGGTGCGCTCATGGCGGATACCGGCGCGGCCGATCGTATCGTGACCGTATTGCTGACCTTCGCCAAAGGCCGCGCATTGCCGTGGATGATGGCGGTGGTGGCGATGATCATCGGCTTGCCGTTGTTCTTCGAAGTGGGTCTCGTGATGATGGTGCCGATCATTTTCGTGATGGCACGCCGCGCGAACACGCCGATTCTGCGCGTGGCCATCCCGGCACTCGCGGGCATGACCACGTTGCACGCGCTGGTGCCGCCGCATCCGGGGCCGCTGATCGCCGTGTCGGCACTGCATGCTGACCTTGGCATGACGATGGGGTTGGGGCTGCTGATTGCGATTCCGGCGGTGATTCTGGCCGGTCCGCTGTACGGCATGTGGCTGGCGCCGCGTTTGCATGTGGAGGCGCCGCAGCAACTGGGCGATCTCTTTACGAAGCGTGATGACGATTTCGCGCCGCCGCCGTTTGCCGCAGCGCTGTTGGTGATCTTGCTGCCCGTAGTGCTGATGCTGGGCCGCACGCTGGCGAAGGTGGCGCTCACGCCTGAGACGCCGATCTTCGAAGCGCTCGACTTCCTTGGTGAGCCGATCATCGCGCTGGCGTTGACGGTCGTGGTGGCGATTGTTGTGCTGGGCTGGGGCCGTGGTTTGCCGCGTGCCCGCGTCGGCGAAACGTTGCGTCGCGCGTTGCCGCCGATTGCGGGGCTGTTGCTGACGATTGGCGCTGGCGGTGGTCTGAAGCAAGCGTTGGTGACGGCAGGTATTGCGACGACCATCGGCAAGGTGGCCGTCGGCACGCACATGCCGCTGATTCTGCTGGCATGGCTGATTGCGGTGGCGTTGCGTCAGGCGACGGGATCTGCAACGGTCGCAACGACCACAACCGCTGGCATCGTCGCACCGCTGGTGATGCATCTGCCGCCGGTGCAGGGCTCGCTGATCGCGCTGGCGATTGGGGCAGGGTCGGTGTTCTTCTGCCACGTCAACGACGCGGGTTTCTGGATGGTGCGCGAGTACTTCGGCCTGAAGCTCAAGGAGACGCTGTGGGTTTGGTCGGTGTTGCAGACCATCGTCTCCGTCGTGGGGCTGGTGATGACGCTACTGCTTTGGCAGATTTTGGTGTGATGTTTGCGCCCGCGTCCCCCTGACGCGGCGAGCAATAAAAAAGCGCGCTGACCGTGAGGTCGCGCGCTTTTCTTTATTGCCGTGTCGCTACTGGATGGCTTACGAAAACACCCGCTTCGCGTGAATGCCGAGCCCAAGCGCCACGCTGGCGAGGCGGTCGCCGAAGACGGGCGTCGCATTGGGGAAGGCCGCGCACATCGCGCTGGACAGGCAGCGCAAGCCCGTCGAGCCGCCCGTGAAGTACAGCGCATCGACGTCTTCGGCACGCAGCCCCGCGAGCGACGCCGTATGCACCGCGCCTGCCGTGATGCTGGCGATCTCGTCGCTCACAGCATCGACCAGCCCGGTTTCCGAGAACGCCACGCCGAGTTCACGCTCGATGACCGCGAGGTCGATGCGGGTGTCGCCGCCAGCAGCTACCGCAATCTTCGCGTCTTCCGCATGCCCGACCAGTGCGTGGCCGAGGCGTTGCTCCACCGTGCGCATCAGGCGGCGATGGTGCGCCGGGTCCGCGTACAAATGAGCGGTAAGCGCCAGTTCACCGGCGCGCTTCGGCGTGTAGACCGTATTGATCAGGTGCCACGTGGCCAGATCGAAGTAAATGCGGTTGGGCACTTCCTTGCCGTCCGGGCCGAGCGCTTTGTAGCCGAGCTCGCGCAGAATCGTCGCGAGCTCGATACGGCGGTCGAAGTCCGTCCCGGCAATGTGCACGCCGTGGTGGGCGAGCACATCGTCTTTACGTTCGAGATGGCGGGCGCGATCCGGGCCGACGCGCACGAGCGAAAAGTCCGACGTACCGCCGCCGATGTCCACGACGAGCACTTGCTGCTCTTCGGTGAGCCGGGACTCGTAATCGAAAGCGGCAGCAATCGGTTCGAACTGGAAATGGACGTCTTGGAAGCCCACATCGCGAGCGCTTTGTTCGAGCGAGCGTTGCGCGGCAGCGTCCGCTTTCGGATCATCGTCGACGAAGAACACCGGGCGGCCCATCACCACTTGGCGCAGGTCGCTGCCGTCGGATTTGACGGCGTGCGTGCGCAGGTGGCGTAGGAACGTGCCGATGATGTCGATATAGCGCATCGCCGAGCCGTTGCCGAGATCGGTGGTGCTTTCGATGAGGGAGGAGCCGAGCAGGCTTTTGAGCGAGCGCATCAGGCGCCCGTCGTAACCGTCGATGTAGTCCGCGACGGCCTGGCGGCCGAACGTGGCGCGGCCACCTTCGTCGGCGTTGAAGAACACGGCCGTCGGCAGTGTGCCGTAGCCGGCTTCGAGCTCGACCAGGCGCATGGCGGCACCGTCGCGGACAGCGACGGCTGAATTCGAAGTGCCGAAATCGATGGCGCAGAAACTCATGGTATTGCGGCTCATGCAGGCGAGCCGTAAAAGGTCGGCAGTGTAGCACGGCCGGGCGGCCGGCCAAATTTAGTGTCCCAAGATATCCACAGGCGGCCCTTTACGACCCGTTGCGCCCCCTTACGACCCTTTGCTGCTCCTGACGCCGATTACCCATGCGATGCCTTGGCAGGCGGCTGCGCGGCGGGCAGCGTGCGCAGGCTGCTGACCACGGCGGCCACGGCCGCAAACACCGCCGCGACATACAGCGACGCACGCGTGCCGTAACCCTGCGGTGCCACGCTGAAGATAAGCGCGACAAGGGCTGCCCCCGTCGTTTGCCCGGTGAGCCGTGCGGTGCCCAGCATGCCGCTGGCGCCGCCGCTGCGATGGGCGGGGGCGGCGGTGAGCATCGCATAGTTGTTAGGCGACTGGAACAGCCCGAAGCCGAAGCCGCACAGCGCCATGCGCCAGACGATGTCCCACGACTGGGGTTGCGCGGGCAGCATGGCCAAGGCGAGCAAACCGAGCGCGAATGCCGTCATGCCGATCGCACCGAGCAGGCCGGGCTTGTAGTGCTCGAGCAGGCGTCCGGCGAGCGGGGCGACCACGGCGATGGTCAGCGGCCACGCCGTCATCAGCAGGCCGGTCTGCACGTGGTCGAAACCCAGCGAATCTTGCAAATAGAAGGGCAGTGCGACGTACGCGAGCATTTGTGCGCAGAACGACGCCATCGACGTGCAGATCGATAGGCCGAAAATCGGAATGCGCAACAAGTCGACGGGCAGCAGCGGCACCGGCTGTGTGCGCTGACGCCGCACGAAGATCGTGCCGATGATGACCGCGGCGACAAGCTCGACGGCAACGAGCCAGCGTTCCTGTCCGTGGCCGAACGAGTCGATGCCCGAGATCAGTAGCCCGAAGGTGAGGGCGCTGAGCAGCGCGCCGGTCCAGTCGAAGGCGTGCGAGGCGCGGATGCTGTCGGGCAGCGAGCGCATGGCGATGGCCAGCGCGATGATGCCGAGCGGCACGTTGATGGCAAAGAGCCACGGCCAGTGCGCGATGGAGAGGATACCGGCGGCGAGCGTCGGCCCGGCCGCGGACGAGACCGCGACGATCAGCGAATTGAGGGCAACGCCGCGTCCGAACCACGCGCGCGGGTAAATCATCTTCACGAGTGCGCTGTTCACGCTCATGATGCCGGCCGCGCCGAAGCCCTGGGCGACGCGCGCGAGCGTGAGCGTCACGAGCGAATCGGAGAGTGCGCAGGCGAGCGATGCCAGCGTGAACAGTGCTAATCCAACCGTATAGACGCGCCGGTAGCCGACGATTTCACCGAGCGCGGCGAGTGGCAGCAGCGAAATGGTGATGGCGAGTTGGTACGCGTTGACGATCCAGATCGAGGTGGCGGGGCTGGCGTTGAGATCGCGCGCGATGGTCGGCAGGGCGACGTTGGCGATGGCGCTGTCGAGCACCGACAGCGAAATGGCGAGCATGACGGTCGCGATGGCCCAGACCCGGGCGGGCATGGGCATGCCGTCGGCATAGTTTTCTGACATGAGAGCAGCGAGGGGCGAGACGGCCGTCGCGTCGGGTGAAGCGGGCGACGCGCCCGGCGAAAGCGCCATCGTGCCCGAAATTGGGTAGTAGGGCGTCGATCACCCGGAGAGCCTTATAGGCAAAGGGGTGTTGATTTCGACGGGTTGTTTTATCTGATGGAATGTAAATTTCAACAGATAAAACGCGTCGTTTAGTCGTGTCCGAAGCGAGCGATGCGAGCGTTGGCAAGCGGGTGATACCCCGTGCCCTTGGCTAGCGTGAGAAGGTCGGGGGCGTTGGCGAGGATCGTCTGCACACCAATGGCTGCGATGGTGCTCGCGGGGGAGCGCCCCGGGCAGGCGTGCGGCCCTTGTCCGAATGTCCATGCGGTGTCGGCATGATGGAAGGGATGGGGCGGATTGGCGGATGCGTGCGCGGCGGCAAGCACGACGAGCACCACGTCACCACGCGCCAGTTGGCGCTCACAGATCACGGCGGGCGTGTGCAGGAAGCGTCGCGTGTTCTGGACGGGCGGGTCGAAGCGAATGACGTCGCCCACGGCGGCGATGGCGGTGGAGAGATGTGCCGGTGTTGCTGGCGTTTGCGGTACAGGCGCCGTAGAGGGCGGAGCGTCGGCACGCGCGAGTCGACGAAGTGCGTTGGCGACCAGCCCGGCACAGGCGTCGTGGGTTTGCGTAAATAGGCCAGCGATGTTGGCGGTCAGGGCGTGCGGGTCGAGGGTGTTGTCATGCGCAGCGAGGTTGCCGGCACGTCTGAGCCATGTATCGGATGCGGTATCGCGCGTGAGCCAGCGATGGGCGAAGTCGGTGAGCGCGGTTGCCGCGTTGTGGCCGCGTGCGATGACGTCGAAGTTTGGCGCAGGGCGTGCTGACTCCGCCATCGCAGCAACGAGCGCGTGGGTGTTTGCAAATACGTCAACCCATTGTGATTCCGGCACCCCGAGCCAAGCCGCAAGCGCGTAAATCGGCTGACGAAAAACGTAGTCATCGAGCGTTTCGGCGAATCGGCGTGCATCGAACAGTGCGGCGGCGCTGGCGTGCGCGAGCGCTGACCTATCGACGGTTAGCGTCGCCAGTTGCGACGCAAGCCAGGGCTTTAGCGTGGAATGCCCTGCGCCGTCGTTCATGCGAACCAACTGCCCGAACCATGCCCCCGCCGCACCGGAGGCGAGCGCTGCGGGAACACGTGCACCCGCCGGGCGCACCCCGAGCGCAGGATGGCTAAGCACCTCGGCAAGCGCCTCCGGTCCTGCGGCGACCCACATACCCAGCGAAGCGTCGAAATCGAACGGCCGCTGCTCTGCCAGTGCGCGGTAATACGGATAGGGATCGGGGTGGGTGACGGCGGCCAGGGCGTTCGTCGGAGGCGACTTGTCGATACGCATGGCGTATGGATCCGTATGAGTGAGAAGGTGCTGTCATTCTGCCGCTCGCCAAATACGACATGGTTCATGACGGATTGAAATGTCGAGCGGGACACGAGACTTATACTGCGCAGCATATTCTCCGACAGAGGCAAACCATGGACCTCACCCGCGATTACGCCCCCGGCGTAAGCTCACTTGCCGCGTTGCTCGCTGACGGCGGCCGCATGACGATGCTTTGGGCGTTGATGGACGGCTCGGCCCGTCCGGCGGGAGAACTGGCGTTGGTCGCCGGGCTCTCCCCTTCTAGCGCTAGCGGCCATCTCGCCCGGCTCGTAGACGGCGGTGTACTCGCGCAAGAAGCCCGTGGACGCCATCGCTACTTCCGCATCGCGACCCCGGAGACGGCCGCCGCCATTGAAGCCCTCGCCAGCGCGGTGTTGGCAACGCGTGAACTGCGTCCGCGCCCGGTTCCGGTCAGCCGCAGCACGCCTGTTCCGCTGCGTCACGCACGCACCTGCTATGACCATCTCGCCGGCGAGATCGCCGTCGACCTCTTCGCACGGATGCGCGATCACCGCTGGATACGCATCGACGGCAGCGACGTCGCACTGACTGACGCCGGTGTCGACGGCCTCACCTCACTCGGCGTCGACCTCACCTCCGCACGCGCCCGCCGCCGCCGTTTCGCCTGCACTTGCCCCGACTGGAGCGAGCGCAAACCACACCTCGGCGGCGCACTCGGAGCAGCATTGCTTAACACCTGTCTTCACGCCAAATGGCTCGAACCCACGCGTGAACCGCGCGCCCTGCGCGTCACGCCACTGGGCGAACGCCATCTCGCAGACTTCGCCACCTGAATCCACCCGACGCACAAAAAGAAACACCCCGCGCAAAAATCGCGCGGGGTGTGAGGCACCGGGAGCGGTGGGCTACGGGACAGGATCCGAAGTCGATCGTCCTGGCCGCCGTGGCCTTTTAACTACCAGCGTAAGTCGAGTTAATCAATTCGGTCGAACCTTGCACACGTGCACCCACCGGATGTCCGTAAGTCTTCAACTGCGGGTACTGGCTATCGGTCTGCGTGAGCTTGCCCTGGGCTTGTGCTTCGATCAGTTCCTGACGAACTTGGGCGCTCGGCACGGCGAGCTTTTCGCTATACACGCTCGATTGCCAGAACAAGTTTTCGTTCGGATAGCCGTTACCGCCAGTGCCAGCGAATGCGGCCGGTGCAGCCGCCACAGTCAGGGTCGCTGCAATCAACAGATGCGAAAGAGTGCGGGTCATGATGTTTCTCCTGTCTTTTCTTCTTGGGTGGTCGGCCGGATCACTTAAGTGTCCGGCACCGCCTACGCCTCTAAGGTAGGACGACCACGCCGCAGGAGTAACCGCACTGGACGCAACAATGCATTGCGGATATCGTGCCACCTCGAAACCCGCATGTGGCAAGGGTTTCAAGGCGGTCGACGTTATCGTATCAGTCGAATGCCGGCTCTAATGAAGATGTTAATTAACAGGAGTGCGACAGGATGTCGCAGCGCTCAGAACTTGTAGCCGACGCCTGCGAGGAAGATATCGCTGTCGCGGTCGTAGCCGGTCACTACGCGGTTCCAAGAGATGCGTCCCACCCAATGATCGGCGAAGCGGTACGCCATGCTCATCGTGAGCAGACCCGCCACGACGTTTTGCGCGCCGCCTGCTGATCGGTTCTGCTTGTACTTGTTCCACGTGACATACGGGCCGAAGCCGAGGCCGAGGCTGAAGCGGTCGCTGAAGAAGTCGTTCTTCACCCACGCTTGCGCCGCAATGCCCTGACGGTTGCCGATATCGCTATGGCCTTCGTTGATCAGCGACACCGTGCCGTCGAACCATCGGCCGAAGCCGTGCCGATATTCGATCCCTTCCGCCGCCGCGTTCTGCGAGTCGAGACTGTTCACGATGGAAAGCCCAGCCATCACCGACAGCACATCGCCTGTCGGCACCGGTGGATCCATGTTGCCGATGACCGGACCCGGCGTCGACGGCTTGTCCAACTGATAACCGACACCCAACAGGTATTGCACGGTGTTGATGCTCGACGGCGATTGCACGTAATTGGCACGCGCTTGCACATACCAGCGGCTAGCGAAGTAATAGGTGGCAGTGGCCGAGAACATGGCGCCCCAGCCGTGATCGTCTTCATAGCGCTTGCCGCGGCTACCGGCCACCGTGTCGTAGTAACGATACGGGCCGACCCCCACGGCAACGTCGAAGCGGCGATCGAAGAACGCCTGACGTGCCCACACCTGCACGGCGAAACCGTCGCGGTGATGGTCGGGCACATGGCCTTCGTTCAGCCACGTGAAGCTCGCTGCGAAATGCTCGCCGAGCCCTTGGCGATAGTCCATGCCCCACGAGTAGGTGTGCGCGTTGTCGTCGTTACGCGCATTCATGGCACCGGCGTAGACAGTGGCTTCCTGCGCTTGGGCAACATGGGTGAGCGCCGACGCGCTACAGAAAACGCCAGCTAAGGCCGTTCGCACCCACCATGGATTGTTCTTCATGTTCGATCCGCTGCAATGAGGGCGTTTGCCCGTCGCGACTGACGACGGTCGGGGAATTCGATGCACGGCACCGAGACGGTGCCTCTCAGTCAGCGCTATCGTAGCAGCGGCCCCCTGACAGGCGCGAAACAACCGGGTGTTGCTTCAAATTACCGAAAATTACGGCATCGGCGATGCCACATCGTATGGCATACCGAAGCACTTTAGCAAACAAGGTGTGAGGCAGTGAAAGGGGGCGATGTTCGACGCGAAGGCGCACGATCCGATCGCGCGAATGCTCTGGGTTTAGGCGGTCCCGGCGACAACGTGTGTCCCCCGGGATCCCGCACGGAAAGTCAGACTCGTTCTGCTGCCGCCAGGAAAGCTGGCGCGTCTGCCAGTAATACGGTGAGATCGGCAGCCCCCGATTTGACGACCGCCGCCGTGCGCTCCCGGCTGAGTGCATCGGTCCCCACCAGCGAGCGTGGCCCGGCCACGCTCAAAGCCGCCAGCGGACGCCCCTGGGCATCAAGCACTGCCGCCGCACAGGCATCGATCCCCGCTTCGAAACCGTCCTGACTCCATGCGCAACCGGTCTCCCGGTCGCGGGCCAACTGCGCATCTAGCGCCGCATACGTTCGTGCACTCTGCGCCGTGGCCGCTGCCAGCGGCTCCGGGCCGAGTAGCGCACGGCGGCGCTCGGGGCTCAAGTGCGCCAACAGCGACCGCCCCGGTGCCGTCAGGTGCGCAGTGACCCGGCTGCCTGCCCGGATGTTGCTCACCAGCGGCAGGGCAGGGGTTTCGCACAACAGATAGCGCACCTGCGTGCCATCGAGCACGGTCAGATAGCTCGACAGGCCGGTCTCGGTGGTCACACGAGCGAGCACGCGTCGCGCCGTGGCGAGATGATCTTCGCCAGCGAGCGCCGCAGCGGACAGCGTGAGAAAACCAAGGCCGAGCCGATGGCCGCCATGCGGCAGCGGCTCGAGCACGCCTTCGTGTTCCAGCGTCGCGAGCAGCCGCATCACGGTCACACGGTTCACGCCGATACGCCGCCCGACCTCGCTCATGTTGGCCGTCGAGCCACCGTCAGCCACGAAGCGCATGAGCTTGAGCGCACGGATGACCGGCGTCACAAGCCCGGCTTGCGCGGCGTCGTGATCGCCATCATGGGGGCTGAGGGCGGCGCTATCCGCGTCAGAAGTGCGGGTACCGCGAGCGGTGTCGGGCGAAGCTTTCGTCATGCGGTGCGATGAACTTCTCGTTGTGTCGAAAGAGGCCGGATATCGATGGCCGGAATCAGGCGTCACGCCCAGCCAATTGCTGAGCAAAAACTCACGCGGCAACCGGCACCTGCCATGCGTCGTATTCGTAGACCCAATCGGCATTGCCGCCTTCCTTGAGCCACTGATTGCCACGCGAGCCGATTTGTACGCGTGCGGTGCGTTCGCGACGTGCCGCCTCGTAGCGAGCGAGCGCCCCGGCCAATGCGTCGGCATCGGCGTTCGGGCCGACCTCGGCGAGGTGGCGAGACATTACCACAGCGTCTTCGATGGCCATACCGGCCCCCTGCGCCATGAACGGCATCATCGGATGACACGCATCGCCAAGCAACGACACTCGGCCACGCGACCACTGCGGCAGCGGGTCGCGCACGTACAACGCCGACTTCAACACGCTGTCGCACGCATCGAGCAGCGCACGGGCCTCCGGATGATAGTCGGCGTACATTGCGCGCAACTCCAGCACGTCGCCCGGTGCCGTCCACGATTCCAAGGTCCAGCTGTCCTGCGCCGTGGTGGCGAACACAAAAATATCGCGGCCGAGATTGAGCGGGAACGTCACGATCTGGCTCGACGCGACCGGCCCCCACCACTTGGTGAACGCGCCCAGATTCGGCACGCCACCGAGTTTCTCCGCAGGCACGACGGCCCGATAGGCGACCACACCGGTGAACTCCGGCGACTCCGGCCCGAACAGGCCCGTGCGCACCACCGAATGAATGCCGTCGGCTCCGATGAGCACATCCACGTCGTCATGCGAACCATCGGCAAACGTGAGCCGAATGCGGCCCGCCTCGCCAACGCCCGGCGCTTCGAACGACACGAGCTTCTTGCCAAGTGCGATGTACTCCGCAGGCACGGCTTGCTCCAACGCCTGAAGCAAATCGGCGCGATGCATCGTGAGTTGCGGTGCGCCGTACTTGGTCTGTGCCGTCTGCGCCATTTCCAGTCGCGAGGTCTCTTCGCCGGTGTCCCACGTGCGGCTGATGCGGTGACTCGGTTGCGCGGCGGTTTCGCGCAACGCGTTGCCAACGCCGAGGCCATCGAGCGCACGCACCGCATTGGGCGTCAGGTTGATATCGGCACCGACGCGTGCGAACTGCGCCGCCTGCTCGTAGACACGCACACGAAAGCCAGCGCGAACGAGCGCAATCGCGGCAGCCAGACCGCCGATGCCGGCACCGTTGATGCCGATGAGAGGAGCTTGCGGAGCTTGCATGGGGACACCCTTTTGATGAAGGTTACGACGAATGCGAAAAAATAAAACGTTCAAATATGAACATGATGTTCAAATATTATTGTTTTTGATTCGATCAATCGCAAGCCATCCTCGGGTAAATCCCGACCTAAGCCGATTCGCAGGAACGGTTTAGCGGCGGGACTTTCGGCAACGCTGACGGGACGAGTAGCACCTGCGACGCACTTGAAATCGTGGAACTTTAACGCCGATTGCGCGCGTGTTATCACACCAAATTCTCGTCATCAATTCGTGCATCTCCGCTGCGAGACTCACGCGTCACCTGGCCTAAGCTCCGCATTGTTGGTTTCATAAGTAATCCAACGTTTCACAGGTGGAACGTCGAAATGCGGTCGCACGAGGGGTGTGACCGGCTGGGGTTGCCGTGCGCCGCACCCGACGTCATCACCGTTTTCGAATCATCGAATCATCGAACGACAGGAGTACACAGATGAAGCGGTTTCCGACGGGGCGGATCTCGGGGATGACAAAAATTGCGGCAGCCATGTTGCTCGCCGCAGGCGTGCCGATGGCGGCAAACGCACAAAGCAACATCACGATCTACGGCAGCATGGATGCTGGTGTGGCCTATGTGAACAACCAAGGCGGCACCAGCAACTGGATGGCGCAGCAAGGCGGCACCCAACCGGATCGCTGGGGTTTTCGCGGCGTTGAAGATCTGGGCGGTGGCAATCGCGCGATCTTCCTGCTGGAAAATGGCTTCTCCACGCTCACGGGCAATACGCTGAAAGCCGGCGCGATGTTCAACCGCCAGTCGTGGGTCGGCTTGCAATCCGACACGCTCGGCACGCTCACCATCGGCCACATGGCCCCGTTCAGCTTCGAATGGCTCGGCCCGTTCAGCACGGCCTATCTGGGCATGAACTGGTACATGTTCCACCCGGGCAACCTCGACGAACTGGCCAACACCTCGGTCGTGCAGCTCGACAACTCGGTGAAGTACGTCACACGCGATTTCGCCGGTTTCAAGGCGGCGGGCATGCTCTCGCTGGGCAACACCACGAACTTCGCAACCGGCAAGAAGTGGAGCGTGGCAGCGAACTACACCAACGCGGGCTTCAAGGCGTCGGTGGCCTACTCGAACGAAAACAACCGCACGCCCAATGTCGCCGTGCTCGGCGGTGCGACCTTCCAGAATCAACCGGTCGCGACCTATTCGGCGTCGAACATCGAGAACATGGGGGCAGGTGTGTCGTATGGCTTCGGCCCGTGGCTGCTGCACGCGTTGTACACGCGCGTGAAACTGGCATCGCCGGGCTACAGCGACACCTACCAGTCGTTCGATGGCGGCGTGAACTACGCCTCGAGCATCGCCAACACGATCACCTTCGGTGCGGCCACGACGAACATGTCGGGCAAGCGCTGGACGCAGGTGAGCCTTGGCGACGTCTACGCGCTCTCGAAGCGCACGCAGGTGTATGTGAGCGGTGTGTATCAGCACGCGAGCGGTAATGGCGCGGTGACGGCAATCAACACCATCGGTGCGTCGTCGACCGCCAATCAGGTCGTGATCATGTCGGGCGTGCATCACGCGTTCTGACGATCGCGCAGAGGCCCATCAGAAAATCACCCTGTGAACTCACTCAGTGGGCTCACCTCGCGCCGATCAGCGTTCGTTGATCGGCGTTTTTTTGCGGCTCTTTTCCGCGTTTTACATGGGATCCACGTGCCGTAACACCCCCAAATCCGGGTTTCCCCTAGTCAAAAAACAATTTTGACTCCGGCCGTCACTCCCTATAATTGATCCATAAGTAAATCAACGTTTCATATATGAAACGTGAGCCGAAAGGCGAAGGACAGGTTGGCAGGCGATGCAGGCGACGAAAGCGGCACGCTGCCCGAGGCAAGTTGAACATCCAGAAACACGGTGGTTTCCCATGCTCAGGTCGATTCAATTGCAGGACGCGAACGTTGCCGAGGCGTATGCCGACGCACGTCACACGCCGGTGACGGCACCGCTGCCGTTTGCCATCGAATATCGCGGCGTGACGCGTCGATTCAAAAATCGCCAGGGCAAGGGCGAGATGACGGCGGTCTCGAACGTCTCCATCGGTATCAAGACGGGTGAGTTCGTCTCGCTGATCGGCCCGAGCGGCTGCGGCAAGAGCACGTTGCTCAACATGGGCGCGGGCTTGTATGCCCCGAGCGAAGGGCACGTCACGCTCGCAGGCAAGCCGGTGCGCGGTCCGTCGCAACAAGTCGCGTTCATGCTGCAAAAGGATTTGCTCATGCCGTGGCGCTCGATTCAGAAGAACGTCGAACTCGGCATGCAGATTCGTGGCCGCAGCAAGGCAGAGCGAGCCGAAGTCGCGCAGAAACTGCTCGCTCGCTGCCATCTGAAGGGCTTCGAGAATCACTACCCGCACCAACTCTCGGGCGGTATGCGCCAACGTGCGGCACTCGCCCGCACGCTCGCCGTCGAGCCCGACGTGCTGCTCATGGACGAGCCGTTCTCGGCACTCGATGCGCAAACGAAGATGGTGTTGCAACAAGACCTCGCGCAGATGCTCGCTGCCGAGGGCAAGACCGCGCTGATGATCACCCACGATCTGGCCGAAGCCATCGCACTCTCGGACCGCGTGTTCGTGATGAGCGAACGCCCGGGCACGATCATCGAAGAGATCACCGTCGATCTGCCGCATCGCGACAACCCGATCGAGCGCCGCAAACAGGCGGGCATGAACGAGTACGTCGCCCATCTGATGGAACTGCTCAAGGTCGGCCGCGACGATCACCTCGGTTGATGCGCACTCGCCATCTCTTGCACAAGACACTGGAATTCCCGCTATGAAAACCCTCACCAAAGCGCAACTGACCGCTGGCAGCTTCGTGTTGCTGCTGCTCTTCGCGGCTGTCTGGCAATGGGGCCCGACGGCGTTCGGCGTGCCCGAGTTCGTGCTGCCCAAGTTGTCGTCGACCATCGTCGAAGGCGTGCGCATGTTTCAGGTTGAAAACCTGTGGCTGCATATCGGCGTGACGGCGCTCGAAGTGATCGCCGGTTTCGTGATCGGCTCGGCACTGGGCGTGATGATCGGTGTGATTCTCGGCTTGTCGCCGTCGACCGAAGCGATGCTCTCGCCGTACATCCTCGCGCTGCAAATCGCGCCGAAGGTGGCGTTCGCGCCGCTGTTCGTGATGTGGATGGGCTACACCATCTACCCGAAGATTCTCGTCGCGGTGCTGATCGTCTTCTTCCCCGTGATGATCAACGTGCTGGGCGCGGTGCGCTCGGTCGACCCCGACATGGTCAACCTCGTGCGCGCCCTGTGCGGCCGCCGTTGGCAGATTTTCCGCTTCGTCGAATTCCCGTCGGCCATGCAGGCGCTCTTCGCCGGGCTGCGCATCGCCTCGACGCTTGCCGTGATTGGCGTGACCGTCGGCGAATTGGTCGGTGGCGATCGTGGGTTGGGCTATCTGCTGGTCTACGGCGAAGGGCAGGGCAACACCGCGATGGTGTTCGTCGCCATCGCCGGGCTGACCGTCATCGGCATTGCCGCCTACGCGGCAGTGGTCTGGCTCGAGCGCCGCGCACTGCACTACGTGCCGCGTGCTGCCATGAACATCGCCTGACGTGTCGATCGTCGATAAGGAACGCATCGTGACCGAACTGCCCATTCTCCCGCTCGACACTGCCACGCTAGCACCGCTCGACGGCAAGAAACTGCTGGTCACCGGTGGTGCCCGCGGTCTCGGTGAAGGCTTCGTGCGTGCTGCGCTCGCGCGTGGCGCACAGGTCACGATTGCCGACATCGCAGTCGACGCCGGACAAGCACTCGCCGCATCGTTGCGCGATGCCGGTCATGCCGTGACGTTCGTGCGCGTCGATCTGTCCAATCCGGCGTCGATTGATGCGGCTGCCAAGGCGGCTGCCGAGCAAATGAGCGGCATCGACGGCTTGATCAACAACGGCGCGATCACCAACTCGGGCGGCAAGCTCGCCACCGAGCTGAGCATCGACACGTGGGACGCCGTGATGAATGTCAACGTGCGCGGCACGTGGCTCATGACGATGGCAGCACTGCCCTATCTGCGCGCGTCCGGTCAGGGCCGCGTCGTGAACATCGCGTCGGACACCGCGCTGTGGGGCGCGCCGCGACTGCTCGCCTACGCCGCCAGCAAGGGCGCGGTCATGGCGATGACACGCTCGCTCGCCCGCGAACTCGGCCCGGACGGCATCACGGTGAATGCTATTGCACCGGGGCTGGTGGAAGTCGAAGCCACGGCTTACGTGCCGGTCGAGCGCCATCGCCACTATCTGGAAGGACGCGCCTTGCCGCGCGCACAAGTGCCCGACGACGTGGTCGGGCCGGTGCTGTTCCTGCTCTCCGACGCTTCTCGTTTCGTGACCGGTCAGGTTTTGCCGGTCAACGGCGGCTTCGTGATGCCCTGACGCGGCATGACGCAGACGCCCTTTAGCCCCCTTATTCGCAACGCCTTCAAGGAGTTACAACATGGCGCAAGCCGAAGCTAAAAACACCGCGACGCCTCAGGCCGTCGAGAGCTGGACGCAGGCCGAAGGCCAACCGTTCAGCGAGTGGCTGGACTCGCGTGTGGCGCGTTTTTCGACGCGCAAATACGACTGGGACGCCCTCAAGTTCCAAGCCGATTACGACCCGAAGTATCGCCGTGCGCAGATGCGCTATGTCGGTACGGGCGG
The DNA here is from genome assembly GCF_049918595.1 of Pandoraea pneumonica. Classification (GTDB taxonomy): domain Bacteria; phylum Pseudomonadota; class Gammaproteobacteria; order Burkholderiales; family Burkholderiaceae; genus Pandoraea; species Pandoraea pneumonica_A. The sequence continues at coordinate 104,895 of NZ_JBNCRZ010000006.1, read as the reverse complement.
CACCGGTGTTGCTAAAGACAGCAACACCGTGCCCGCAGGTCACTTCACGTTCTCGACCATGGTGATTCCGGCCGGCAACATCGGCCCGAGCCATATCCACATGGACGTGGAAGAAATCTTCTTCGTCATGCGCGGCAAGATGAAAGTGGTCTGCGAGCGCGACGGCGAGACGTGGGAAGCCATTCTCGGCGAGCGCGATCTGATCTCGGTGCCGCCCGGCGTGTATCGCACGGAAATCAACATCGGCGATGAAGACGCGCTGATGTGCGTGATGCTCGGCTCGCAAAAGCCGGTCACGCCGACGTACCCGCCCGATTCACCGCTCGCCAAGATCAAGCGCGAACAGAAGTAAGCGACGGGACGCGAATACCTCCCGAAAGTCCGGTGCAGCGCGCGCCACGTGCGAGCGCTCCACCGGCAAGAATTTTTCCGAGTCATTGCACAAGACGTTACCCGAAGCCATGTCAGCCGAAGCGCTCAAATCCAGTCAGCCCGATGCCAACGATGGCACCGTCGGCCCGCTTTGCGAGCGCCTGAAGGCGTTTGCGTATCGCACGATTGCCACGCGCGCAGGCACGGTCGGTTATCGCTGCACCGTCACGGCCGACGATAGCCGACTGCCGGTGGTAATGCTGCACGGCATCGGTTCGGGCGCGGCCTCATGGCTCGCGCAGCTGGAAGCCGCGGGCCTCGATGTGGCGCTGTATGCGTGGGATGCGCCGGGCTACGGGGAGACGTCCAATGTGGGCGACGCCGAGCCGCACCCCGACGCCTATGCCGACGCGCTCGAAGCTTGGCTCGATGCGCTTGGTCTGGATCGCGTTGCGCTGGTCGGCCACTCGCTGGGCGCGATCATGGCGACGAAGTTTGCCAGCCGCGCACCGCAACGTGTTCGGGGCCTCTTTCTCTGCTCGCCCGCCAATGGCTACGGCAAGGCCGATCCGGCGGTGCGCGTGTCGAAGCGCGACAGCCGACTGGCGATGCTCGACAAACTGGGTCCGGCTGGGATGGCGCGCGAACGCAGCGACAACCTGGTGGCACCGGACGCTGCCGACCTGCCGCGCGCCTGGGTGAAGTGGAACATGAGCCGCGTGCTGCCCGTTGGCTACGCCCAAGCGACGCACCTGCTGTCGAACGGCGATGTGGCCGGTGAGTTGGCGCAATACGTGGCAGCCAACGCAGGCCCGGTGGCCGTGGCGGTCGGCGCGCAAGACGCCATCACGACGCCCGCGGCCTGCCAGACCATCGCCGACGTCGCCGGGGTACCGCTGCAAATTATCGACGGCGCGGGACACGCGTCGTATATCGAAACGCCTGACGTTCTGAACACTGCCCTTGCGGGGTGGCTGGAACGTGTGGCCGCAGGAGCGCGCTGAGATGGCACCGGCAAACCCGAAACGCGCGGCTGCCGCGCTGCCCGACGACGAAGCGCTGGACGCACTCGATGCAGTCGATGAGACGAGCGAACAAGACACCGAGGCGGGACCGACCGAGTCGCGCTATCTCGTCCCCGGCCTAGAGCGCGGCTTGCGCATCCTTACGCAATTCTCGCCGCGCGAGTCGGTGTTCAGCGCCCCCGAGTTGTCGCAGCGCCTGGGCATTCCGCGCACTACCGTCTTTCGGCTGTTGCAGACGCTCGAAGCCATGGGCTTCTTGGAGCGCGCAGGCAGCGAAAAGAACTTCCGTCTGGGCGTCGCCGTGCTGCGTCTGGGCTTTGAATACCTGAGCTCGCTGGAACTGACCGACCTCGGCATTCCGATCATCGAGCGCCTTCGCGACGCGACCCAACTCACATCACACATCGTGATTCGCGACGGCCGCGACATCGTGTTCGTCGCCAAAGCGCAGAGCGTGGCGGGCGTGTTCAATTCGATCAAGGTGAACGTGGGCACGCGCTTGCCTGCCCACGCGACGGTGCACGGCCATGTGCTGATGGGCGATCTGACGCTGGCGGAACTCAAGGCGCTCTATCCGGAAAAGACGCTGGAAAAATTCACGCCGCAAACGCCCGAAACGCTTGCTGAATTGTTTGAGCGCGTGCGCGAAGACGCCGAGCGTGGCTATGCCGTATCGGCTTCCTCGTTCGAGCGCGGCATCAGCGTGGTGAGCGCGCCGGTGCGCAACGACGCAGGCCATATCTGTGCTGCGATCACGGTCACGATTCCGCGCGCCAACATCGATGCGTCGATGCTCGATGCAGGGCTGATCGGACAAGTGCGCGAAGCCGCCGATGCGCTCTCGCACCGGTTGAATTACCGGCCGGGCAGTGACGGCCGCACCACCCCCTACATGAAGTCACTGGGATTGAAATGATCAAGATCGACCTTTCCGCACGCGCGGCGCTGGTCACCGGCGGCTCGTCCGGTATCGGACTCGCCACGGCCGAGCGCCTGCTCGAAGCCGGTGCCGCCGTCGCGATTTGCGGGCGCGACACCGAACGTCTGGCACAAGCCGAAGCGCACTTGCGTGAGCGTCATCCCGACGCACGCCTGATTGCCGCGCAATGCAACGTGCTCGAAGCGGCCGATGTCGCCGTGCTCACCGAGCGTATTCAACGCGAGTTCGGCCGTCTGGACATGCTGATCAACAACGCCGGTCAAGGCCGTGTGTCGACGTTCGCCGACACCACGGACGACGCATGGCGCGAAGAGCTGGAGTTGAAGTACTTCAGCGTGATTCGCACGACACGTGCCTGCCTGCCGATGCTGCGCGACGCTGCGCGCGAGACGGGCGACGCCGCCATCGTCTGCGTGAACTCGCTGCTTGCGCTTCAGCCGGAACCGCACATGGTCGCGACGTCCTCCGCTCGCGCCGGTATCCAGAATCTGGTGCGTTCGATGGCGGGCGAATTCGCCCCCGACGGCGTGCGTGTGAATTCGATCCTGATCGGGCTGGTGGAGTCGGGACAGTGGCGCCGCCGCTTTGCCGCGCAAGGCGAAGGCAAGACGTGGCAAGAGTGGACCGGCGAGCTGGCCCGCAAGAAGCAAATTCAGTTGCAACGTCTGGGCAAGCCTGAAGAGGCGGCCGCAGCGATCTTTTTCCTGGCGAGCCCGCAATCGTCCTATACGACGGGCAGCCATATCGATGTTTCCGGAGGCTTGGCAAGACATGTCTAACAAAACCACCGTCGGCGAAGTCATCGCGGCGTTTCTCGAACAATGCGGCGTGCAAACCGCATTCGGCGTGATCTCGATTCACAACATGCCGATTCTCGACGCCATCGCGCGCCGCGAAAAAATCCGTTACGTCGGCGCACGCGGCGAAGCGGGCGCACTGAACATGGCCGATGGCTTGTCGCGCGTCTCGGGCGGCCTGGGCGTGGCCTTCACCAGCACGGGTACGGCGGCGGGTAACGCGGCGGGCGCGATGGTCGAAGCGCTGACGGCAGGCACGCCGGTGCTGCATATCACCGGCCAGATCGAAACCGAATTCCTCGACCGCGACCTCGCCTACATCCACGAAGCGCCCGATCAACTGAGCATGCTCAAGTCGATCTCGAAGGCCGCCTATCGTGTGCGTTGCGTCGACACGGCACTCTCGACTGTGCGCGAAGCCGTGCGTGCAGCGCTAAGCGCGCCGACGGGCCCGGTCAGTGTCGAAATTCCTATCGATATTCAAGCGGCCGAAATCGAATGGCCAGCCGATCTGGCAGCGCCGCATATCAGTGTGCCGTCGCACGACGAGCAGCGCGTGGCCGAACTGGCCGACAAGCTGGCCGCAGCGCATCGTCCACTGCTGTGGCTGGGCGGTGGCGCACGCGGTGCAGAAGCCGCCGTGAAACGCCTTGTCGACATGGGCTTCGGTGTAGTGACCAGCGTGCAAGGTCGCGGCATCGTGCCGGAAGATCACGCTGCCACGCTCGGTGCCTTCAACATTCACCCGACGGTCGAAGCGTTCTACAAGACGTGCGACGCCGTACTGGTAGTGGGTTCGCGTCTGCGCGGCAACGAAACGCTGAAGTACAAACTCGGTCTGCCGCGCCCGCTGTATCGCGTCGACGCCGACGGCAAAGCCGACAACCGTGGCTATCGCAACGACCTGTTCGTGCAGGGCGACGCCGCGCGTGTGCTGAACGCACTGGCTGACTGCCTGCAAGGCCGTATGTCGGTCGACCCGGCATTCCACGCCGATCTCGCCGCCGCGCGCGACGCAGCCGTCAAGCAAGTGGCCGAGGGCCTTGGCCCGTATCGCCAACTCGTGGCTGCATTGCAAGGTGCGCTGGGCCGCGACTTCAACTGGGTGCGCGACGTCACGATCTCCAACAGCACGTGGGGCAACCGTCTGCTGAAGATCTTCTCGCCGCGCGCAGGCGTGCACGCGTTGGGTGGCGGCATCGGTCAAGGCATGCAGATGGGCATTGGCGCAGCACTGGCTGGCAACGCGAAGAAGACAGTCGCGTTGTGCGGCGACGGTGGCCTGATGGTCAACGTCGGCGAACTCGCCACCGCCGTGCAGGAGAAAGCGCCAGTCATCATCTTGTTGATGAACGACCAGTGCTACGGCGTGATCCGCAATATTCAAGATGCGCAGTACGGCGGCCGCCGTCACTACGTGCAACTGCATCAGCCGGACTTCGCAGCGTTCTGCGCCAGCCTGCAACTCAAGCATGAGCGCATTACCGCCATCGATCAGGCGGAAGGGGCAGTGGCGCGCGCGGTGGCCCACGACGGCCCGGTGCTGCTCGAAGTCGACATGCTGTCGGTCGGCAGCTTCGCGTCGCACTTTGCCGGTCCGCCGGTGCGGGAGCCTGCCAATGCGTGAGTTGAATCATCGACCGGTGGACGTGGCGCTGATCGGCTTCGGTGCCATCGGTTCCAAAGTCTACGAGGCGTTTGCATCTGATCCGTCGCTGCACATCGCTCATGTGATCGTGCCCGAGGATGCCGCAGCCCGCGTGCGCGAGAGCGTACGGGAAGGCACCGAAGTCGTGTCGTCGGCGTCTGCGTTTAGCCGCCGTCCAGACTTCGTCTTGGAATGTGCAGGCCATAGCGCGCTGTCGGCGCACGTCGTGCCGTTGCTCAAGTCGGGTATCGATTGCGCGGTGGCCTCCATCGGCGCGCTGTCCGACTCGGCACTGCTCGCCGCACTGGAGCAGGCCGCCAAGGAAGGCGAGTCGACCGTCACGCTGCTCTCGGGCGCCATTGGCGGTATCGACGCGATTTCTGCTGCTCGCGAAGGCGGGTTGGACGAGGTGGTCTACACGGGCCGCAAGCCGCCGCTGGGCTGGCAGGGCACGCCTGCCGAAGACGTGTGCGATCTGGCGACGCTCGTCAGCGCGACAGTGATCTTCGAAGGCAGCGCCCGCGATGCGGCGCGGCTGTATCCGAAGAACGCCAACGTGGCCGCGACCGTGGCGATTGCCGGTCTGGGGCTCGACGCGACGCGTGTGCGCCTGATCGCCGACCCTGCCGTCACGCGCAACGTGCATCACATTGCGGCGCGCGGTGCTTTCGGTGAAATGTCGCTGGAGATGTGCGGCAAGCCGTTGCCGGATAACCCCAAGACGTCGGCCCTCACCGCTTATTCGGCGATTCGCGCGCTCAAAAACCGCGTTGCGAATTGCGTGATCTAGCTCTCGCAGGACAAGCACCATGAGTCATCAAGATTTGCTGCAAGGTTTTTCGAGCGACATTCTGGTCGGCGGTGAATGGCGTGCCGGCACGGGCAAGCGCTATCAGAGCCTGTATCCGGCCGACGAGAGCGTGAACGCCGAAATTGCGGCGGCAGGCGCGCAAGACGCGACGGACGCCGTAGAAGCCGCCGACGCGGCGTGGCGCCGTGCCGACTGGGCGGGGCTTAAGCCGCATCAACGCGCTGCTGTGTTGCATCGCGTGGCCGATGGCATCACGCAACGCGCCGAGGCGCTGGCGCATCTGCAACGCCGCGACAACGGCAAGCCGATCAGCGAGACGCGTGCGCTCGTCGCAAGTGCTGCGGGCACGTTCCGTTATTTCGCGTCGTGTCTTGAGACGTTGGAAGAAACGCTCACGCCGTCGCGTGGCGACTATCTGACGATGAGCGTGCACGAGCCGCTCGGCGTGGTGGCGGCCATCACGCCGTGGAACTCGCCGATTGCGTCCGACGCACAGAAGCTCGCGCCCGCGCTGGCCGCAGGCAACGCCGTGGTGCTCAAACCGGCAGAAGTCACGCCGCTGGCCTCGCTCGAACTGGGTCGCATCTGCGAAGCCGCGGGGGTGCCGCGTGGCGTGTTGTCGGTGCTGCCGGGCAAGGGTTCGGTGATCGGCGACATTCTCGTGCGCCATCCGAAGGTCAAGAAGGTGGCGTTCACGGGCGGCACCGAAGTCGGTCGCGGCATTGCGCGTCTGGCAGCCGAGAAGCTCATGCCCGTCTCGCTCGAACTGGGCGGTAAGTCGCCGACCATCGTGTTCGAAGACGCGGATATCGACCACGCCGTGGCCGGGGTGCTGTACGGCATCTTCAGTTCATCGGGCGAGTCGTGCATCGCCGGGTCACGCCTGTTTGTGCACAAGAAGATTTTCGACACGTTCGTCGAGCGGCTGGTCGCCGGTGCGAAGCAATTGCGCGTGGGCGACCCGTTGCGCGAAGACACGCAGATGGGGCCGCTCGTCACGTCGGCGCATCGTGAGTCGATCGAGCGGTATGTCGCCATCGGACTGGAAGAGGGCGGCCGCTTGCTGTGCGGCGGCGAGCGTCCTGCGGGCGACGGGCGCGAGAAGGGCTACTTCTATCAACCGACCATCATCGCGGGCCTGACCAATCAGGCGCGCATGGTGCAGGAAGAAATCTTCGGCCCGGTGCTCGCGGTGCTGCCGTTCGAGAACGAAGACGACTTGCTGGCGGAAGCCAACGATAGCGTCTACGGATTGGCGGCAGGCATCTGGACACGCGACTACAAGCGCGCGTGGCGTCTGGGCCGTGCGTTGGAAACCGGCACTGTCTGGATCAACACCTACAAGCAGTTCTCGATTTCGACGCCGTTCGGTGGCTGGAAGGAGAGCGGCATGGGGCGTGAGAAGGGGCGTCTGGGACTGCTCGAATACACGAATCAGAAGAGCCTCTATTGGGGCATGAACGACAACCCGCTCGGCTGGGCGGGACGCGTCTGAACAACAAGAAGCTAACAAGCTGTGGCATCAACCACCGCGATGCACGGGGCATCGCGGTAACCCAAGACTTGAGCGAGGCAGAGATATGTTGTCGATTTTCCGTGCATCGTTGGCGCGCCGCGCCTTTCTGACGGCTGGCCTGTGTGCCTTCACGGGCCTGGCTGCTGCGCCGGTGTGGGCGCAACCGGCCACCCAGCAAATCACCTATTTGCTGCCCGCCCCGGCAAATCTGCCGGCGTTCGCGCCGCTCATGCTGGCCGAGAAAAAGGGCTACTACGCCGCCGAAGGGCTGTCGGTACGCTGGCTCACCGTGCAGGGCGGCGCCGACGTCGGTAAGCAGCTCGCGTCCGGCAACGGCGATCTCGGCGGCGGTCTGGGCGACACGCCCATCGTGCTGCGCCCCAACGGTATTCCGATCAAAGGCGTTGCCCTGCTGGGCGGGCGCACGCTGCACCAGTTGGTGGTGCGCGACGACGCCAACATCAAGTCGCCTGCTGATCTGAAGGGCAAGACGATCACGGTGCTGGCGTATCAGGACACCGGTTTCTACGCGACGCTGGGGCTGCTGGCTTCGGCGGGCCTCACGCGTAACGACGCACGCATTCAGGGCGCTGGCCCGGCAGGCGTGTGGCAGCAAGTGGCCACGGGTAAAGCCGAGGTGATGGTGGGCACGCCGGAGTGGGCGCAGAACATCGAAGACGCGGGCGTGAAAATCACCATGACGTCGACCGACAAGTATTTCCCGGGCATGGCGCAGGCGATTCTCGCCTCGGACAAGACCATTGCCGAGAAGCCCGAGATGATCCGCAAGTTCGTGCACGCCACGCTCAAGTCGGTGGCCGAAATCATGCGCGATCCGGCGGGTGCCGCGAAGGACTACTGCGCGGCGGTGCCCGCTTACAAGGGCAAGGAAGCGGAGATCGAGAAGATCCTCACGTATTACGCGCGCAATGTTTATCCGGGCCAGCAGCGTCTGGGCGCCTTCGATCCGGCACGTGTGACGAAGCTTCAGGATTTCTACGCGCAAGAGAAGGTCATTCGCGACAAGTCGAACCCGGCCGACCTGTTCACAAACCAATTCGTGCAGTAACGCATACCCCATGACCGAGACCGCTACCCCGGTGGATGCCCCGCAAACGATGCTGTTGACAGTGTTTTTGCGGCATGACCAATCGAACAATCTCGACGCGTTTCAGGAGCGCCTGAAGGCGGCCGAGTGGTGGGAGCGCTTTCCGCCGGAGGGCGTGAAGGTGGTGTCGTGGACGGTGGCGATGGGCTTCGGTCAGATCGTGACGCTGGAGTTGCCGCCCCACCTGCTGCCGGTGGTGAACGTGGAGCTAGAGCGTTCCGCGTGGGGCGTGTTTCGCACCGAATGCTATCCGACTTACGACTTTGTACCCGTGCACGCACGCATTCGCGAACGGGTTCGCAACGGAGGGAAATGATGGACCGTTATCTTGACCCGCATCAAGCGCGTCGCCATGTGCCGACGCAATACGAAAGCCTGCTGGGCGACGCCATTGAGCGCGCCTACGCCGCAGGCACGCACGATCTGGCGGGCCTCGTCGCTTACCTGAATCGCACGGGCCCTGGCCCGCAAGAGGGCGAGATGTGGACTGAAGAAGTCTACAAGGCGCAGATCGCCCGCATGGCCGAAGAGTAAAAACATCACATGACGATGCGCTCGCTAACTGGCACGAGCCGGGGCGAGGCGCCGACGATGGAGAGGTCCCCCCATGACTACGCAACAAGTTGTTCTCACTGCTGACGCCATTCTTGAGCGCGGCCTGAAGAATCTTTGGTACCCGATTTGCCCGTCGCATATGGTCGGCCGCGAGCCGGTCTCGCTGCGCCGCCTCGGCAAGAAACTGGTGTTCTGGCGCGATCAAGACAATAAGGTGCATGCGCTCGACGATCATTGCCCGCACCGTGGCGCACCGCTCTCGAAGGGCATCGTGATGGGCGACCGCATCGCGTGCGGCTATCACGGCGTGCAAGTGCGTTGCGACGGCACGGTCATGCGTGTGCCGGGCAGCCCGGGTTGCAAGCTCGAAGGCTCGCGTCCGACGCAGGCGTATCACATCGTTGAACGCAACGAAGCGATCTGGCTGTACAACGCGACCGAAAACATCGACACGCCGCCGCCGCTGGTATTGCCGGAAGAACTCGATGCCGACGGCGAGTTTTCGTCGTTCCTCTGCTACACCGAGTGGAAGGGCGACTACCGCTACGTGCTCGATAACGTGATGGACCCGATGCACGGCACGTATCTGCACAAGCAATCGCATTCGATGGCGGAAGGCGATAACACGGCGGCGTTCCGCATTCGGGATACGGACATCGGCTTTGTCTTCGAGAAGGAAGGCCAGCGCGACGTGAACTTCGACTGGACCGAATGGGCGGATACCGGCACGCATTGGATGCGTCTCGAAATTCCGTATCCGAAGACGGGCGGCCCGGGCGGCAACTTCGTGATCGTGGGCAGCTACACGCCGATTTCGCCGACGCTCGCTGCCGTCTTCCACTGGCGCTGTCGCAAGCTGCAAGACTGGCAGCGCAACACGTGGCGCTTCCTGTATCGCAATCGTCTTGAGGCGCGTCATTGGGCCGTGCTCGAGCAAGACCGCGTGATGCTCGAAGACATGGAGCCGGACGCCAATCAGAACGAGCATCTGTACCAGCACGATATGGGCATCGTGCGTCTGCGCCGCCATCTGAAGAATCTGGCGAAGGCAGAACTCGAACGCATGCAACAGGGGAAGGCGTAAGCCGTTCACGTCATGTCATCCAATGCTCAAGCGTGCGGGCACGCCGACACCGATACCGTGCTGAAAGCGGAGCGCATTCGCGCGCAAACCGTGCCCGATCTGTCGACGGCGACGTGGACGAACGGTATCCGCTTCGGCAACGAGATTCTGCTCTCGGGCATGACGGCGCACCCGGCCACGCGCGATGCTGCGCAGCCGCTGACGGCTTACGAGCAGACGCTCGTCGTGCTCGGCAAGATTCGCGCGCTGGTCGAAGCGGGCGGCGGTCGGCTCGCGAACATCTACAAGCTCGTGGTGTATGTGACCGACATTGCCGACAAGGACGACGTGGGGCGCGCCCGCCGTGATTTCTTTGCCGAAGTGGCGCAGAACGGTGGCGCGTATCCCTGCTCGACGCTGGTGGCAGTGCGCGGATTGGTATTCCCCGAGCTGCGCGTGGAGATCGAAGCGTTTGCGCGGCTCGATATCGATATGTCGAAAGCGGGTTGACCGACGCTGACCGATTCGTTAGCGCCCGAGCAGGTGGTTTTTCATTACGGATGCAGGATACGCCTGCAAGCAACAACAGAGAGCTGGGTCATGAGCAAGTCAAACCTGAGTGCGATGGTGCGCACGCTTCGCTTCGAAGCGGCGGGCATCATGAGTATCGAACTCGTGCCTGCGGCCGTTGGCGGCGCATCGGCGCAGACGTTCCCGGACTTCACCCCGGGCGCGCATATCGACCTGCATCTGCCGAGCGGGCTAGTGCGCAGCTATTCGCTCGTGAACGCGCCCGGGGAGACGAACCGCTACGTGCTCGGTATCCTCGCCGACCCGAAGAGCCGCGGCGGGTCGCGTTTCATCCACGACAATTTCCGCGTGGGCATGACGCTCGATATCTCCGCACCGCGTAATCACTTCGAACTCGACGAGAACGCGGCGCACACCGTGCTGGTGGCTGGCGGTATCGGTGTGACGCCGATTCTGTGCATGTATCGCCGCCTGCGTGTGCTGGGGCGCAGCGTGAAGCTGCTCTATTGCGCGCGCACGGCACCCCAAGCCGCTTTTATCGACGACATCAACGCGCTGGGTGGCGATATCACCTATCACTTCGACGATAAGCAAGGCGGCAAGCCCGCGTCGCTGGCTGGTTTTCTCGCGGGACAACCTGCGGGCACGCACGCCTATTGTTGCGGCCCCGGTGTGATGCTCGATGCGTTCGACGCGGCCTGCGCCGAAGCGGGCATTGCCAACGTGCATATCGAGCGTTTCGCCGCAGCACCCGACGCGCCGCCGCCAGCGACCAGCGAAGGCTATGTCGTCAAGCTGGCGAAAAGCGGCAAGGAGATTGCCGTGCCAGCCGGCGCGACGCTGCTCGACACGTTGCTCGCAGCGGGCATCGACGCTGAACACAGTTGTATGGAAGGGGTTTGCGGGGCGTGCGAGACGCGCGTGCTCGAAGGCTGCCCCGATCACCGCGACTCGGTATTGAGCGCCGGAGAGCGCGCCGAGAACAAAGTCATGATGATCTGCGTGTCCGGTTGCAAGGGCGACCGCCTGACGCTCGATCTTTGATTCCGACCTATCACCCGAGACTGCCATGACGATTCTGGGCATCGAACAAATTACTTACGGGGTGACCGACCTCGACACCTGCCGCCGCTTTCTTGCCGACTGGGGACTCACCGAAGTTTCGGCAGATGCCAATGGCGCGCGCTTCGAAACGCTGAATGGCGGCCGTGTGCTGGCCGTGCGGCACGACGATCCGTCGCTACCGCCTGCGATGGAAGACGGCCCGACCTTGCGAGAGGTGACGTGGGGGGTGACGACGGCCGACGAAGTCGCTGCGATTGCCGACAAGCTTGCCGGTCAGCCGGGGTACTACTTCGCCGATGGCGCGACAGGCTGTATCGACCCGAACGGTTTGGCCGTGCGCGTGGAAGTGAGCACGAAGCGAGCGCTCGACCTGAAGGGCGCACCGACCAACCCGTGGGGGCTGCCCGCGCAACGTGTGAACACGCCGAGCCCGGTGTACGAGCGCGCACAGCCGATTGAAGTCGGGCACGTGGTGTTCTTCACCAATGCGCTCGCGGCGACGCAGAAGTTCTACGAGGACATGCTGGGCTTCGAGTTGTCAGACCGTTATCCGGATCGCGGCGCGTTCATGCGCTGTGCGCCGCACGGCGGCCACCACGATCTGTTTCTGCTCGCGTTGCCCAACGGCAAGCGCGGACTGAATCACGTGGCGTTCACGGTGCGCGATATTCACGAAGTGTTCGGCGGCGGAATGCACATCGACCGCTGCGGCTGGGAGACGCAACTCGGCCCGGGCCGTCACCCGATCTCGTCGGCGTACTTCTGGTACTTCAAGAACCCGTGCGGCGCCTTGATCGAGTACTACGCGGATGAAGATGTGTTGACGCCCGAGTGGCAGCCGCGCGACTTCGAGCCGGGGCCGACGGTGTTTGCAGAGTGGGCGGTCGATGGCGGCATCGATGGCACGACGCGGCGTCAGAAGAAGGGGGGTGAAGCGCCGACCGGCAAGTTCATGACCGACACGGCCAAGCGCTGAGCCGGGCGTTGCAGGCGCGTCGATCCGGGGGGACGGCGCGCCTGTTGTCGCGATGAATTACTTCGCCAGTTCGGCGTCGATGGCGGCGACCAGACGCGGGTCGTCAGCCTTCACGTCGGGCGAGAAGCGGGCAACGACTTCACCGTTGCGCCCGACCAGAAACTTCTCGAAGTTCCACAGCACATCGGCGGGGTTCTCCCGCTCGACGCCAAAGCCTTTCAGACGCTCGCGGAACGGGCCTTCGCCCGTGGCTTCCGGCTTGGCATCGACCAGGGCGGCGTACAGCGGATGGCGATCTTCGCCCAGCACTGAGATTTTTGCGAACAACGGGAAGGTCACGTTGTATTGCGTGGAGCAGAAGTCGAGGATCTCCTGATTCGTGCCCGGCTCCTGCCCCTTGAAGTTGTTGGCCGGGAAGGCCAGCACTTCGAGGCCCGCGCCGCGCTTGTCTTCATACAGGCGCTCCAACCCTTCGTATTGCGGCGTCAGCCCGCATTTCGACGCCACGTTTACCACCAGACGCACCTTGCCCGCGTAATCGCCAAGCTTGGCCGGCGTGCCGTCGTTACGGTTGACGGCGATAGATTCGATATTCGTGCTCATGCGTAAATTCCTTTAGCGAAGATGATGCGGGAGTGGCTGCGATCAACGAATCCCGAGTGTATCGGAAGCCTGGAAACTTCGCTGGCTGGGCGGCTATGGAAGAAATTAATTCGGGGCGATCCAATAAGTTTGGATCGCCCCGTTTGTTATCTGAAGGTTACATATTCAGCGGAATTTTTTCACCAGATGTTGTTTCTGTTTGGTGGTGAAAAATTAATAAAATCAACGATTATTTCGGTGTCCGTGATTACCGATTGACAGTCGTGGAAGCTTGTGAAAGTATTCGCGGAATTAAAAATGTTACTGAATATAACAAGCGCGCAGCGCCGATATCTAAGGCGCGAGTCGATAAATCGGGGATGTCCTTATGCTTTATTCTGAATTTCAGATGTCATGCGCTTTTGCGCGAGCGCAATTTTCCTTTGCTGCTTGGCAAAGCGACGCGTTTTCGACATTTCTCGTCTTGCCCGACCGACTCACCGCGCTCTCGCGCGCCATGACGCACTAGCGTCGCCGCTCCCTCCGCCTCACGCACGGCATATCAACGGATTTCGCCCGTATGGCGACGTTTTTTCGTTGGCATCACAAGCGTTCGAGCGGGACTGTACCGAATTCAGCATCCGTCGCACGAAAAGAATACTCATTAGGGGAAGCCAGTGAATCACGTCTACCGCGTGGTGTGGAGCGCCAGTCTTGGCATGTATCAGGTCGCATCGGAAATTGCCTGCGGCCATAGTGGCAAGTCACGCTCGGTGGACCGCCGCCGGGCTCGCAAGGCGGCAGCCGTCGCGGCGTTGGCCGTGCTCTCGGGAGTGGTTCAAGCGACGCCGGCGCCCTACGCGGGGATACTCACGCAGTCGGATACCAACGGGTTCGCGCTTTCCGGCGCCGCAATGGGTTGGTTCCCCGTCTGGGACTGGAACGGTACCGATCTGAACATCACGATGTCCGGCGTCAGGTCAGTGACTTTCAATAACCTGATCGGACAGATCAAGGTGGGCGCTGGGGCCGCAGTTTCCGGTGGCTCTGAGGGTATTGTCATCGAGGCAACCAGCCTCCAGTCGAACCAGTCGACGCTGACGAACAACGGAACTGTCTCGGGCGCGCTGACCGGCGTGACCGTGGCCGGGGCGCTGGGCTCGATCGTCAACAATGGCTTTATCTCGAATGCGACGTTTAACGCGGCTGCGGTCCAGGTGTCGGGTGCTGTCGGGACGCTGACGAATACCGGTGCGATCGCTGGTGCGAGCGACCGCGGCAACGGCATTACGGTGGCGCCGGTCGACCCTGCGGCACCCACCCGCCTCGATACCATCACCAACACCGGGACGATCTCCGGGGGCACGAATGGCATCAACAACGCAGGCGGGACGATTGGCGCGATCTCGAACACCATTGCCGGATCCGCGACGGGCACGATCAAGGGGCAGGTCGGCATTCTCAACACGACCAGCTACCTCAACGGTACCGTCGTAGCCGGTTCGCTCAATCGTCTTGAGAACTCCGGCGCGATCACGGGGACAGACGTCGGTATTGCCAATGGGTCGACGATCGGTGTGATTCAAAACAACGCCACCGGCGTGATCTCGGGCACCTCCTCCTACGGGATTCGCAACGCGCTCGGCCAGATTTCCGCGATTGAGAACAGCGGCAAGATTACGGGGGGGCTCTATGGTGTCCAGAACGTAAGCACGATTACGTCGATCGACAACGCCGGCACGATTTCCGGCCTCACATCCGGAGTGGTCAGCACCTCAAGCCTCGGAACGTTGACCAATTCGGGCGCGATTACGGTATCGGGTACCGGGATTGCGGGCTTGGCGGTGCAAAACTTTGGGGCGATGGGCACGCTGTCGAACTCTGGCCAGATTACCGCCCCTGCCACCTTGGGTGACGGGAGCAGCGGCGTCTATAACGCGAATCGAATCGATTCGTTGAGCAACCAGAGCGGCGGGCTGATTCAGGCCGACTACGGCGTGCACAACGATCGCAACGGGCACAGCATTGGGACGCTGTCCAACGCCGGCACGATTACCGGGTTAAGCGCAGGTGTGCGTAACTGGGGCGGCGCTATTTCGTCGATCGTGAACACCGGCGCGAACGGCAATGCCGCCGCGGGGACGATTTCGGGCACGGGCAGTGGCCCGAACGTCTTCGGCATCGACAATTCGAGCTACATCGTCGGAACCACGACCAATGCTGCCACCATTGGTGCGATCACCAACGGCGGTGTCATTTACGGCGCGGTGTACGGGATCAACAACAGCGGCTTGATCGGCACGATCAATAACCTGGCAGGGGGCACGATTTCAGGCGGAAGCGGCGCCATCGTGTCAGGCGGCGATGGGATCGGCACCATCAACAATGCCGGTGTCATTCGCGGTGACATCGTGAGTCTCGGCATGCAGGAGCTGACGATCACCGGCGGCACGGGAAGCACGTTCGGAACGTTCACGGGGGCGGATGGCACGTCCGCAGGAACGATCATGAACTTCAATTCGAATGTGCGCCTGACGAGCGGCAACATCGTACTCAACAATTCGGTCGACTTGTTTGGCTTGCGCACGTTGTACAACAGCGGCGCCACGGTGCATGTCGATCGGGCGCTCACGGTCGGCGGCAACTACCAGCAAGACGCTGGTGCCACGCTCGAAATCGGTGTGGCGAACGGTGCGTTCACGACGGGAAGTCTGCAAACGGACACCGGGTATGGCCGATTGGTGGTCAATGGCAACGCAACGGTGGCCGCAGGCTCGACCATCTCCATCAAGTCGATGGGTTACACGCTGGCGGCAGGTCAGCGCTTTGTCGTCATCGACGCGGCCTCCGCCACCTATAACCCCGGCACGTTGAACTACCTCGTGAGCAACCCGACACTCACGGGCAGCGGCGCGCAAGTGATCAACAACGGACGTCAGGATCTTGTCGTCTCGCTCGTCGGTCCGAACTATATCGCCACGATGGGCGGCGTGACGGGGCTCGTCAGCGGTACGCCCACCGCCATGGTGCCGAACTGGAGCTTCGACGGCTCGAACCTGACGGTCACGGGCACGACGTTCACGACGATCACCGGTAACCTCGGTACGATTACGAACTCGGGGACGCTCACCGGCGCCTACGCGTTTTCGGTGGCTAGCACGGGCACCATCGCAAGCATCCTGAACGACGGCACCATTGCGGCGACCGGTCCGAGCAATGCCGCCATTTCCAACGGCGGCACGATCGGCACGATCCACAACGCCGCGGGTGGCTTGATTACCGGTCTCGGCGGCGCAATTTCGAATCAGGCAGTCACGTCGTCGCTGGGCCAGATCAGCAACGCGGGCACCATCGCGGGTGCGATCGTCAATCGCTCGCAGAACGATCTTCGCATCAGCGGTGCGACCGACACGACGTTCGGTACGCTCACGGGCTTTGGCGGTGGTGTTGGCACCATCGTGAGTGCCAATGCAGATGTGCACTTCAATGGCGGCAACCTGCTGCTCAACAACAACTTCGATCTGGCCGGTACGCGCACCGCTTACAACGATTCGTCGGTGTTGCAGGTCAATCGCGTGCTTCAGGTGGCAGGCAACTACAGCCAAGCCGCTGCGGGTACGCTGCAAATCGGTGTGGCGAGCGGTGCGAATACGACGGGTAGCTTCAGCACCGACAGCGGTTACGGCCGTCTGGTCGTCTCGGGCAATAGTTACATCGCGCCGGGTTCGACAATCGCCCTGCAATCGCTGGGTTATGCGTTCGCGGGTGGTCAGCGCTACGTGGTCATCGATACGGCCGGCACGAGCAACTACAACGAGTCGACACTGCGCTATCTCGTGAACGGCTACCCAACGTTCTCGGCGAGCGGTGCGCGCGTGGGCAACGGTCCCAATAACGATCTGGTGGTGACGATCTTCGCACCGACCTACCTCGGCACTATCGGTGGTACGACGGCCCTGGTGGCAGGTACGCCGATCGACGCGTCGCCGTCGTGGACGTTTGACGGGGCCAATCTGACGGTGACGGGCACGACCTTCGGTTCGATCAATGGATCGCTCGGCACGCTCACAAACAACGGCACGCTGACCGGCACGTCGGCGCTGGCCATCGGCACCAACGGCGGCACCATTACCCGCATCGAGAACAACGGCTTGATGCATGCGACTGGCTTGACCGATTCGGCCATCTACAACGGCGGTGTGCTCGGAACGCTGCTCAACCAAGGCACGTTGGTCTCGGACAATGCATCCGGC
Source organism: Pandoraea pneumonica (assembly GCF_049918595.1). Lineage (GTDB taxonomy): Bacteria > Pseudomonadota > Gammaproteobacteria > Burkholderiales > Burkholderiaceae > Pandoraea > Pandoraea pneumonica_A. Next base: position 87,653 of record NZ_JBNCRZ010000006.1, on the reverse strand, counting down.
ATTAACAGCGTGACGGCGATCACGCGTCTGGAGAACGCCGGCCTGATCTCCGGCAGAATGTCGGGCCTGTTCAACAGCGGCTCCATCACGTCCGCAGTCAACACCGGCACGATCAGTTCGACGGAACTGTCGCCGAATGCCACTGGCATGTTCACCAGTGGGCAGTTCACCTCGCTTAATAACAGCGGGCTGATCAGCGGCTTCAACGGTCTGATGGTTCGTGCCTCGGGTAACGCCACGCCTAGCACCACGCTGGGCACGCTGACGAACAGCGGCACCATTGCAGGTGGTAGCGGCAATATCTTGACCTCGGCCGCGGGCGTGGCGAATTTCGGCGGCACGATCGGCGCGATCAATAACCTTGCCGGTGGGGTGATCACGGCAACGGGCACCGCGCTGCCGTCCGGAATTCAGAACAGTTCGTCGCTCATTGCCGGCACGCTGTACGGTGGCACGATCGGTGCCATCAACAACGCGGGTTTGATTTCCGGCGACTACTACGGAATTTATAACGCCGACCGGATCAACACGGTCAACAACCTTGCCGGGGGGGTGATCTCGGCGTTTGGCGGTGCGATCGTGAATCAAACCGCAGGCAGTGGCATCGATCAAATCAATAATGCGGGCACGATCGCGGGCTGGGTCGTCAATCGCTCGACCAACGATCTGCGCATCAGCGGTGCGACGGACTCGACCTTCGGCACGATCACCGGCTTCGGCGGGGTCGGCAACATCTTGAGTACAAGTGCCGACGTGCACTTCAACGGCGGCAACCTGCTGCTCGACAGCAACTTCGATCTAGCCGGTACGCGCACCGCTTACAACGATTCATCGGTGTTGCAGGTCAATCGCGTGCTTCAGGTGGCTGGCAACTACAACCAGGCCGCTGCGGGTACGCTGCAAATCGGTGTGGCGAGCGGCGCGAATGCGACGGGTAACTTCAGCACCGACAGCGGTTACGGCCGTCTGGTCGTCTCGGGCAATAGTTACATCGCGCCGGGTTCGACAATTGCGTTGCAATCGCTGGGCTATGCCTTTGCAGGCGGCCAGCGCTACGTCGTCATCGACACCGCAGGCACGAGCAATTACAACGAAGGGACGCTGCGCTATGTTGTGAACGGCTACCCGGCGTTGTCCGCGAGCGGTGCGAGCGTCGCCAATGGTTCCAAGAACGATCTAGTGGTGACGATCTTCACGCCGACCGGCATCGGTACCATCGGCGGTACGACGCCGCTGATGTCAGGCACGCCGGTGAATGCCTCGCCAGCGTGGACGTTCGACGGCGCCAATCTGACGGTGACGGGCACGACCTTCGGTTCGATCAACGGCGCGCTCGGTACGCTCACGAACAACGGCACGCTGACCAGTCTGCAAAACAGCGGGCTCATCTCCGGCAGCATGGTGGGCGTGTCCAACAGCGGCGTCATCACGTCCGCAGTGAACAACGGCACGATTGCGGCAACCGGTGGGGCGCCAATCGCGATGGGTCTGGTTAGCACCGGACAGTTCGGCTCGCTCACGAATACCGGGCTGATCAGCGGCGCCAGCGGCATTGTGGTTCAGGCGTCGGGCAACGGCACATCGAGTGCGACGCTGGGTACGCTGACTAACAGCGGCACGATTGCTGGGGCGAGTGGCACGATCTCCGCGGCGGCATATGGCGTGGCGAATTTGGGCGGGACCATTGGCGCCATCAACAACCTGTCCGGCGGCAAGATCACGTCAACCGGTGCTGGCGGGCCCGCCGGGATCTATAACAGCACGTCGTTCATCGGCGGCGCGCTGTACGGCGGCACGATCAATGCCATCAATAACGCGGGTCTGATCACGGGCGACTACTACGCGATCGACAACATCGACCGGATCAATACGATCAATAACGTCGCCGGTGGTGTGATTACGGCGCTCGGCGGTGCGATCTCGAATCAGAACCCCAATGCCAGCATCGGTCAGATCGCGAACGCAGGCACCATCGGCGGCTGGATCATCAATCGCTCGGTCAACGATCTGCGCATCAGCGGCGCGACTGACTCGACGTTCGGTACGCTCACGGGCTTCGGCGGCGGTGTCGGCACGATCGTGAGCACCAACGCCGACGTGCACTTCAACGGCGGCAACCTGCTGGTCAACGACAACTTCAATCTGAACGGTACGCGTACGGCTTACAACGACGCGTCGGTGTTGCAAGTCAATCGTGCGCTTCAGGTCGCAGGTAACTATGCGCAGGCAGCTGGCGCGACACTGCAAATCGGCGTGGCGAGCAACGCGGTGACGACGGGCGACATGACCTCGGACAGCGGTTATGGCCGTCTGGTGGTGAGCGGCAACACCACGCTCGCCGCCGGTTCGAATGTCGCGTTGCAATCGTTGGGCTATTCGTTTGCCGCGGGGCAGCGCTACGTTGTGATCGATACCGCGGGTACCGCCAACTACAACGCCGATTCGCTGGTGTACAAGGTCAACGGCTCGACGACACTCGCCGCGACCGGTGCCTCGGTGGCGAATGGCACGCACCAAGATCTGGTGGTGACCTTGGCGCAAGGCTCGGGTAACAACGGCGGCACCCCGGGCGGTGGCGACGGTGGCAACAACGGTGGAAATAACGGCGGCAACAACGGCGGCAACAACGGCGGTACCCCGGGCGGCAGCGAAGGTGGCAATACGGGCGGTAACAACGGCGGCACTACGCCGACGTTCGACCCACGCAACAATGCCACTATCGCGTCGAATCCGAATGCCATCTCATCGCTGCGCGGCTTGCTCGGGTACACCGGGGTGAGCGATCCGCAATTGCTCAATCTGTATAACGCGACACTGGGTTCGCTCAGCGATAACTCGACGAGTTCAGCCAACCGCGTCGGTCAGCAACTGATACCGGCGCAGCACATTCGTGCCGCAGGTGCCGCGACGCTCGACTCGATCAGCGTGGTCAATGCGCACGTGAACGGCTTGCGTGTGGCACAGGCGGGCGGCACGGGCGTGGCCACCGGCGACAGCGCATCGAACTGGGGAGTGTGGGGGCAGGCGTTCGGTGGTCACGCCAGTCAGTCCGCGCGTGACGATGTCGATGGTTACAGCGCCAATTACGGTGGTCTGTTGGTCGGTGCCGACCGTGCGTTCGGCGATCACTGGCGTGCCGGTGGTGCGTTCCAGTTCTCGCGCACGGTCATCAACAACGATGGCAGCACGTCGGGCAACAACACGAGCGTGAACGGTTACGGGCTGATCGGCTACGCCGCCTTCACGGGCGAGCCGTGGTACGTGAACCTGTCGGGCTCGGCCGTGATGCAGCGCTACAACTCGACGCGCATGGTGTCGATGCCTGGCTTCAACGGCGTTGCGAACGGCAGCTTCAACGGCCAGCAATATGTGGCGAGTGCCGAGTTCGGTTACCCGCTGGCCGTCGGTCGTGCCGTGGTTACGCCGCTTGCGAGCCTGACGTACAGCTATCTGAACCAGAACAGCTACACGGAAACGGGTGGCAATGGTACGGCGTTGTCGGTGAGCAGCGCGTCGGCGAGCTCGGTGCGTAGCGCGTTGGGTGCGAAGTTTGCACTGCCGTTCGATACGTCGTATGGCAGCCTGGTGCCGGAGTTGAGCTTGCGTTGGGTGCACGAGTACAACCGTACGCGTCTGGCCACCGGGGCAAGCTTCGCGGCAGACCCGATCGGCCAAACGGGCTTCACGACGGTGGGCGCCACGCCGGTGTCCGACCTGGCGGATATTTCGCTGGGTCTCACGCTCCTGCGTGCGAACAACCTGAGCGCCTCGGTTCGTTATCAGTTGCAAGCCGGTTCGGGCTTCATCTCGCACACGGGTATCGTGCGCGTGCAGCAACGCTTCTGATGCGTTGATGTCACACCCGGCGGTCGCACCATTTGACATGGCTGCGACCGCCGTGGAAGTATTGCGCAGTCCTTCACCGCGGGTTCTGCTCGCTTCTGCCGTTCGGCACCCCACGCCCCGATGTCATCCTCTTCCGCTCCCGATTCCGATTCCGGCACGCTGACCTTCGCGCAGGCGATTGCGCTCGCGCAGTCGCATTGGCAGGCCGGGCAGGCCGCGCAGGCGGAATTGCTTTGCCGCCGAGTGTTGGAAGTCGCCCCCGATCAACCCGATGCCCACTATCTGCTGGCACTGATGGCGCACGCCTACGGCAAGCGGGCGATGGCGATCGACCACATGAAGCGGGCGTGCGACGCCTCGGGTGCCCCCGCCGCGTTCTGGTCGGACTTGGCGGAGATGTGCCGTCAGGCCGGGCGGCTGGAGGAAGCGCAGACGGCAGCGCGACACGCGGTGGCGATCGACCCGACGTTTGCTGCTGGATGGAACAATCTTGGCATCGTATTGCAGGAAGCGGGCGAGCTCGAGCCGAGTATGGCGTGCTTGCTGCGTGTGAGCGAATTGCAACCGGCGTCGGCCGATGCACAGAACAATCTCGGCAACACGGCGCGCCTGCTCGGGCGCACCGATGCCGCAGAAGCGCACTATCGCCGCGCGCTGGAATTGGCGCCGCAGCGTGCCGATACGCATAGCAACCTGGCGGCGCTACTTAGTGCGTTGCAACGGTTTGATGAGGCGGCTGTCCATGCACGCCGGGCGATCGACATCGATCCCCAGTTTGTGGACGCTTATCGCAACCTTGCCGATGTGGAACTTTCGCGCGGCAACGTGGCAGGGGCGTTGCAGATCGTCGAGGTGATGAGTGCGTTTGCCGAACGGCATCCGTCCACGCTTGGCGCACGCGCACGCATTCTGCGCCTGGTCGGTCGTCTGGACGAAGCGTTGGTTTGCGCACGTGAGGTAGTGGCATTGCAACCGGAGAGTGCCGACGCGGTGGCCTTGCTTGCTGTCATTCAATCGGAGATCGATAAACGTGGCCTCGAGAGCGCCGACGTCAACGTGCCAGAAGCATCGCCCGCTACCGCGCAGGGGAATGCCGCGGTACGCGATATACCGGTTGCTGTCCAAGGGCGATCGGAGGTGGTGGCGATTCACGAGCGGGCGTTGACGCTGGTGCGTGAACAAGATTTCGCGGGCGCTGAGGCATTGCTGAACGACGTGGTGTCGCGCGGCGTTGCCCCGATGTCGATGTGGCGTTTGCTCGCCATGGTGCTGCGGGCGCAGGGCAAGACGCAGGCCGGGTGCGATGTGCTCGGCATGCTCGCGCAGCAAGTGCCGGGCGACTTGGCCAATCGGTTCGATTTTGCCGAAGCCCTGCTGCTGCTCGGTGACTTCGAACGGGGCTGGCGCGAATATCGCTACCGCTACAGTCTGGAACATACCCAGTCGATCGAGCGCAAAGTACAGCGCCCGCGTTGGGACGGCCGGCCCATTCCCGGTCAGACGCTCCTGATTCACGACGAGCAGGGCTACGGCGATACGTTTCAGTTCATGCGCATGGCGCGGTGGGCACGTGAGCGCAGCCAGGCGCGCGTGATCTTCGAGGTCAATCAGGAAACGTTCTCCATCGCGAAGCGAATGTGGGGGGACGACGATATCGTGGCGCGTGGCACGCTGCCGGTCACCTTCGATCAGCATTGCGAGCTGATGAGCTTGCCCATGGCGATGGGGCTCAAGCTCGACGATCTGCCGGGGGAGATGCCGTACCTCAGTGCCGATCCGGCACGCGTGGCGCACTGGCAGGCGCGCCTTGCTGCATTGCCGAAGCCTTGGGTCGCAATCGTGTGGGCCGGCCGCCCGGAGCATGTGAACGACAGCAACCGGTCGATACACCTTGACCAACTGGGGCCGCTGGGTGCTTCAGGGGCAACGTTCCTGTCGATTCAGAAGGGGCCGGCGTCGTCGCAAGCCGATACGCCGCCGCCCGGGATGTCGGTCGTATCGCTCAGCGATGAAATTCGCGATTTCGAAGACACGGCGGCCATTCTTCATTTGGCCGATCTGCTGATATCGGTCGACTCGTCGCCCGTGCATCTGGCGGGCGCCATGGGGCGTCCGGTGTGGGTGTTGCTGCCGTTTGTTCCTGACTGGCGCTGGTTGCTCGATCGCGACGATACCCCTTGGTATCCGGGGATGCGACTGCTCAGGCAGGCTGATCGCGGAGCGTGGGCACCCGTCATCGAGCGAGCCGCAGTCGATTTGACGCGCTTCGTCGCCGAGCGCAGCGAGAGTGCGCAGTGACACGCTTTGCCATTCGCGCGATTCGATCCGTCGCTGGCTTGTGTAGTGCCGCAGTGCTCGCGCTGCCGGGGTGTGCGAGTCTCGATCGCGACAAACATGCTGAAGCGCTTGCCGCGCCCGCGGGGCTGCATCGCGAAATGTTGTCGACCCCGGAATTCGTGCTGACCGCGTTCGTGCGGATTACCCGTGCCGATGCGCCGGTACGCATTTACATCGAAGGCGACGGTCTGGCGTGGCTCTCGCGCACCGAACCATCACTTGACCCTACACCCGTCACCGCGACCGGTCTGGCACTGGCGGCAGTCGATCCGTCGCCGAATGTGGTGTATCTGGCGCGACCGTGTCAGTTCACGCCGATGGAGATGAACCCGCGTTGCGGCGTTCCCTACTGGACCGGGAAGCGCTTTGCCCCCGAAGTGATCGATGCCATGAACGATGCTGTGAGCCGCGTTGCTGCGCGTGTGCCGGGGCAGCGTGTCGAACTAGTCGGCTACTCCGGCGGTGGCGCGGTTGCGGTATTGATCGCCGCTCGTCGTCAGGATGTCGCGTCGCTCCGTACGGTGGCTGGCAATCTCGACGTGGAATATGTGAATCAATTGCATCGCGTCTCGCCGATGCCCGCGTCGCGCAATCCGATCGATGTTGCCGGGCGCTTAGCCGTGATGCCGCAGGTGCATTTCAGCGGAACGAAAGACACCGTTGTACCGCCAGCGGTGGCGACGCGATTTGCCAAGGCAGTGGGTGGCCAATGCGTGACGACGCGCATGGTGGACGGTGCCACGCATGACGACGAGTGGGTAGAGCATTGGCCAGAATTACTTCGCGTAGTGCCACGCTGTGGTGACGGGCGTTGAGTCGTTTCGCGATCAACTCTCGCGCACCAAGGCAGCGATCGCCTCGATGAGCGTGACGTCGCCGCGGATCGCATGCCGGCCGTCATCCGTAAAGCGGAAGCTGTCGTTGTTGAAGCCGTCGAGCATCTGAATTCTCGGCAGCGGATTGCGCATGCCCTGAGCACGAAAGAGTGGGTCCCATGCGGCGCGCGGTACGGCTTCGGCGTGCACATCACGTACTAAGGCCCGGGCCAGCGCTGCGGCGATATCGTCAGGAGAGTAACGCTCCGGGCCTTCGATTTCGATGACACGCTCGCCTGCGACGTCGTCTTGCATGGCGCGCGCGGCAACGTGGCCGACGTCGCTAGTCGAGACCATCGGAATCGCTCGCTCCACCGGTTGCAGATAACTTGGCAGTACACCCCGCTCGCGCGCTGGCGCGATATCCCACGAAAAATTCTCCATCAGCCATGCCGGGCGTAGAAACGTGACTGGCAGCGAGAGCGAAACCATCGCCGTCTCGAACATGCTCAACGCGCTGAGCAAGCTCGGTGTTTCGCAATCGGCACCGATGCTCGAGAGACACACGACGCGTTGCGGACGCGTGGCGGCGAGCGCCTGCCGGATGGCGTCGATCAGATGCCTTGCGTGCGAGAAGTCCGGCTCGGGATCGGCGTTGGGCGGCAACATGACGAATACCGCCTCGCTACCGCGAAACGCGTTGGTGAGCGCGTGCACGTCACCGTTCTCCGCCACGGCAATCTCTCCACCCAGCGTCGCCCATCGGCTCGACTTGACGGGGTCCTGAACGATGGCGCGCAGCGGTAGCCCCGCCGAGAGCAGATCGTGCCCGATAACGCCGCCAACTCGCCCCGTGATACCCATTACGGTGTACATGGCCATTCCTCGCGCGCAATGTCGTTGCCGTAAAAGTAACACGGGAGCGTCGACGCTTCAGCGGTGACCCTAGGTCGCCTTCGAGATTCGTCTGCCATTGATTCGGCGAGCCGTCGCAAAACGCATGCAAATCGCTCGTGCAAACCTCTCGCAAAGGGGGCTTCTACAGATGAACGGCGTCGGCGGCGGTATGCACCGTCTCGTGTGCGGCGGCACGGCGCGCGTTGAGCATGGCGGCGCCAGCATCGGCTAACCGCACGGCTTCGCGTGCGCGCTCGCACATGTCGCGCTCGTAGGCGGCGATCGCCCGTGAGAGCGACTGCGTGCCTCCGGCGACCGATTGCAGCTGTTCGGCAAGCATGGCGGCATCAGAGAGGGCGGTGTTGGCGCCGAGGCCACCGGCTGGGCTCATCGTATGCACTGCGTCGCCCAGACCGGTGACGCCGTCGAGTTGCCACGGTATCGGGCAGGTCGTACTGCGTACCGGCATCGTGCGCACGGTATCAGGCACCGCGTGCGAGAAGAGTGAGCGCAAGTGCGGGTGCCAGCGTCGCGTGAGCGTGTCGATGCGAGCGAGCGGCGCGAGACCGGCAGCGTCGGGCGACATCCCGTCCCGGCCGAGGAGAGTGTGCGCAGGCCCGATGAAGGCCCAGTACAGATAATCGGAGACCCGGGACAGCGGCACGCGCGCGGCATCGCCGGGGCCACGGCGCCGTGCGTCGACTGCCCGGTGTGTGTCGAGCGATGCATTGCCCGGTGCACGGCGAAACAGCATCGCGTCGACGACCACGGCAAAGCCGTCGGCAAACACGACCGTGCTGCCTTCCATCAACGCCGCTTCTCCATGACTGTCCATGAGCACGAGCAACGCTGTCGAGACCGGTGTGAGGCCGTAGAAGCAAACGTTGCCGGTGTCGCGTGGTGCCATGCCGGGCAACAGATGCTCCCGCACACGCGAGTGCGTGCCGTCGGCTGCGACGATCAGGCCCGGCGCGCTGCATGTGCCGTCTTCGAAGTGCGCGACGCGCAGATTATCGGCGGTGGCTGAGGTGGCGTGGGTGAACGCTTTGCCGAAATGCACGCGATCGAGAATGCCATCGAGCAAGAGTTCGCGCAGTGTCTGGCGATGCAGGCTCAGGTCGCCGTGCACGTCGTCGGCCCGCGCCTTGCTGCGGACATGAGGCTTGGGCGGGGGCGATACCGCGTCGGACTCGATGTGCGAGTCGTGCCAGCTTGGAGGGACGACGACTTCGGCATTCTCCAGCGAGGGGGTAACAAAGCGGCCCCCGGTGCGTGCGACGGCTGCGTGCTCGCGCACGCCTCGCGCCTGAGCGGGCGGCAGGCATCGGTCGAGCGCATCGACGCCGTTATCGTCGATGCGCAGGCGGTAGCCCTGGAAGCGGGCGGCAGGGGCGGCGTCGCGTTCGAAGACGTCGAAGGAAATGCCGGCGCGGCGCAGTCCCTGGGCGAGGCACAGGCCGCCGAGGCCCGCGCCGATGATGTTCACATGCAAGGCAGACATGATGTCGATGACCGCCGTCGGGCGGTTGGCTGTGGCGTTGCGATCATTGTCTGCGTGCCCGCGATTGACCTGATAACATCGTTTGGTCATTCAATAATGCGAATCGGACAAACTGATGACTGCCGACCTGCCTCCCTTGGATACCGACGAGTTGCTGATCTCGTTTTCCGACTCGCCTTTCGCCCGCTACAAACCGAACGACCGGCTCGATGGGCCGCCGATCTGGGCGTTTGGCGGGGACGACCATAAGCGCAGCCTCTTCAAGATGGGCACGCGCGAGCTGGATTGGCACACGCACGTACGGGGCCAGTTGTTCTGTATTCACTCGGGCTTGGTTCACGTGCATACCCCGCATGGCTCGTGGTTGTTGCCGCCTTATCGCGCCGGGTGGATTCCGCCGGGGATGACGCACCGGGTGGCGTTTATCGGGGTGGTCAGCGGGTGGATTGTTCTGGTGGCACCGTCGGCGGCCGGGCGTTTGCCGGTGACACCGCGAGTGGTTGGCGTCTCGGAGTTGCTGGCGGCGCTGGTGAAGCGGGCCGTGACGTGGGCCTCGCGCGACGAATTGACCGATGACGAGTTGCGGCTGGCGCAAGTGCTGGTCGACGAGATCGAACGAGCGCCCACCGAGCCGTTGAGCTTGCCGATGCCGATCGATTCCCGAGTGGTGCGCATCGCGCGAGCGGTACTGGCGGATCTTGGCGGACAGGCGTCGCTGGAGTCGCTGGCGCAACATGCCGGGGTGTCGTCACGCACGGCACGGCGGCTCTTTGTTGCCGAGACGGGGATGGGATTCACGCAGTGGCGTCAGCAGGCGCGGCTGGTGAATGCGCTTGAGCATCTCGCCCGGGGCGAGCCCGTCAGCACCATTGCCGATTCGCTCGGCTATTCCACACCCAGCAATTTCATTGCGATGTTCCGACGCGCGTTCGGGGAATCGCCGGGACGGTATTTCCGGCAGGTGGGCCCGCGCGATGAGGTGGATGCGCTGGACGAAGGTGACGAAGCGGGCGAGGTGGATGCGGTGGAGGAGACGAATGCAAGGGGCAACGTATGAGCGAGCGGGGCGAATTGTTGCCGAGGCGTGTCGACACGTTGGTGATCGGTGGCGGGCAATCGGCACTGGCGACAGCGTATTTTTTGCGGCGCTGGCAGGTCGATTACGTGGTGCTCGACGATCAGCCCGAAGCGGGCGGCGCGTGGCAGCGCGCGTGGCCGTCGTTACGACTGTTCTCGCCTGCGCAATGGAGTTCGTTGCCCGGATGGCCGATGCCGGGGGGCGAGCGGCACTATCCTTCTCGCGACGATGTGGTGCAGTACCTGCGTGCATACGAAGCGCGGTATGGCGTGCCGGTGGAGCGGCCGGTTCGTGTTGAGGGCGTCGTTCCGGCAGGCGACGGGGGTGGCCTGCGTGTGCAAACGGATCGGGGCGATTGGATCGCGAAAACGGTGGTCAGTGCGACGGGGTCGTGGCGTGCGCCGTTCGTTCCGGAGTATCCGGGGCAGACGCTGTTTCGCGGCCGGCAGGTGCACTCGGCGGAGTATCGCGGGGCACAGGATTTGCAAGGTTTGCGTGTGCTTGTGGTCGGGGGAGGAAATTCGGGCGCGCAGATTTTCGCTGAAGTCTCGTCGCTATGCGAGGCAACGTGGGTCACGCTGACGCCGCCAGACTATTTGCCTGATGACGTCGACGGCCGCGTGCTGTTTGAGCGGGCGACGGCACGATGGCAAGCGAAGCAACGTGGGTTACCTGATCCCTACCCCGATAGCGGGCTCGGTCACATCGTGATGGTGCCGTCCGTGCGGGCGGCACGCGAGCGTGGCGCGTTGCGTAGCGTCAGGCCCTTCGCGCGATTTGTGGACGATGGGGTGGTGTGGACGGATGGCTTGCACACGCCCGTTGACGTGGTGATTTGGTGTACGGGATTTCGTCCGGCGTTGGCGCACTTGGCTGGGCTGGGAATTACCGACGCAGAGGATCGGATTCGTCTGGAAGGCACACGCGCGGTTGACGAGCCGCGGCTGTGGTTGGTTGGCTACGGCGAGTGGACGGGATACGCCTCGGCGACGCTAATCGGCGTGATGCGTAGTGCCCGCGCGACGGCGCAGGAGGTGGTGGCGTATCTCGATCAGGGGGAAGTACGGACTACGCAGAACCAACAGGGTGGGGTGACGGGATAGAGTGATTCCATGCGGTGGCGAGTGTGCGTGAGGGCTGGGTGGAAAGTTTGGTAAATGCCCTTGTTTCTTCGTGAAATGCTCGTGGCTGCACTTCGTATTCAACCCGCAACGACAAGACAGTTCGGAAGTCTCGTCGTCGCGGAAGGTGCAGGTAAAGATGGGAACACTCCGGAAATTTGACCCGCGCCAGGTGCGCGAAAGTATCGACGATACCTTCAGCAATGAAAGGAACGACAGCATGAGGCTTCACGAACGCGTAACGAAAATTGAAGCGGTGCTGCCGACGCTTGCCACTAAGGAGGATTTGGCTCGGGAAGTGGGTGGCTTGCGTTCGGATATGCATCTCGAGTTTGGCAAGGTCCGGCAGGAGATGAGCACTGAGTTCAGCAACGTCCGGCAGGAGATGAGCACTGAGTTTGGCAAAGTCCGGCAGGAAATGAGCGCTGAGTTTGGCAAAGTCCGGCACGAAATGGGCGCTGAATTTGCCAAGGTGCGAAAGGAGGTGAGCGCCGAGATTGCCTGCGTCAAGGAGGATGTTCACGAACTACGTCAGACAGTCTTCTCGGAGATCCACGGGGTGCGCACGGAGATCAGCGGACTGCGGGTTGAGATGCATCAGGCCATAGGCGCGATGACTTGGCGGTTAATCGGTACGCTAATCACGGTTTGTACCGCACTTGTTGCTGCGACGTACTTCATCTCGAAGGACGGTTGATCGCACTGAATTTCGCCCCGTACCGGCAAAAGCATGGGAAAAGGACCGGCGCTTATCGAATGTCAACGCGTTGTGTCACGCGATTCGGAAGTTGCTGAAACTCAAGTGACGGTCCCGCTGCGATGATGGATGTGCCCCCCATTTGGTTGGGAAGCATCCATTTAAGGAGCGATTCATGAGTGACGCGAAAGACGATGACACGCAACCCGCGCAGTGCACTAACCCCAAGCAACTCACGAAACCGCCGAAGCGCACACGGGCGACACGTAGGCGTACCAGAAAGGCGAAACCGCGCGCGGTGCCAGAATCGCTCGCGCGAGAGGGCTACGTCATCTGGTTTCTGAACCACGGCAAGTTCCTCGGGTACGCGTGGGTCGAAGCGGAGCAGGAGATCCGGCGCGCACACGTGAAGGATTCAGAGCACGCCATTTATTTCGATACGTTCGCGCAAGCGGCCGTGGTATCGAACAAATTAATCAGCCCGAGCCGGGTGTTGCACTCCCCAGGGGCAGGGATGACGCCAAAGGTGATGGGGTAGATGCGATTTCGGTCCGTCAAGGTTGGCGGGCCGTTTTCATTTCTGGGAGTGTTAGCCAGATAAGGCTGTTGTGGTGCCCAGGGCCGGAATCGAACCGGCACGCCTTGCGGCGGGGGATTTTGAGTCCCCTGCGTCTACCAATTTCACCACCTGGGCAGGTGTGCGTTCACCGAACGGTGTCGCAGCGTGACTCGTCAGATGGGCTTGTTTAGCTACCGGACGAAGGCGAGATTATGACCGATATTTTTGATGTCGACAACCCCATCTGCAATATCGCGCGCCAGACCGGGCAATGACCCGCCCGAACCCGGCGCGTCACGCACTCAGTGCAACTGTTGCTGACCTTCCAGCACGCGCAGAAGCGACGACGTATCGTCGTGACCCCAGCCATTTTCCATCAACGCCGACAATTGCCCCTTCACCAGCGACAACGCGGGCAATGCCAGCCCCGCATCCGCCACCGCTTCCAGAATCATCGAGAAATCCTTGTCGTGCAGCCGCGCTTCGATGCCCGCCGAAAAATCCCGATGCGCCATCTTCGGCCCCATCATGTCGAGCATCCGGCTCCCGGCCAACCCCTGCGAAATCGCTTCGATCACCTTGTCTTGATCGACGCCATTACGCGCCGCAAACAACATGGCCTCGGCAATCCCCTGAATGTTGATCACCTGAACGATCTGGTTGCACGCCTTCGCCACCTGACCCGCGCCCGTGTCGCCCACATGCGTGATCGTCGTGCCCAAGGTGGCTAATATCGGCTTCACTTTCTCGAAAGCGTCTTGCGAAGCGCCGACCATGATGGACAGCGAGGCATCCGCTGCCCGCGACGGCCCACCCGACACCGGCGCATCCACCAACTGAATGCCCTCGCGTGCCAAGCGCGCCGCCATTCGACGCGTCGCCTCCGCCGAAATGGTGCTGTGGTCGATGCAAATCGTACCGGGCCGCGCGCCGTGAATCACCCCGTCCTCACCCAGCAACACTTGCTCCACGTCATGCGTGGTCGTCACGTTGGTGATCACGAAGTCGGCTTGCGCCGCAGCCTGCGCCGGACTCGAAAACGCTCGCGCGCCTTCATCGACGTAGGCCGTGGCCGCTTCCGGGCGTCGCGCATAAACATGCAACCGATGACCCGCCGCCATCAAATGCCGCACCATCTGGCCGCCCATCGCGCCCAGACCGATAAATGCAATGGTGTATGTCGTCATGCCGCGATCAATCCGAGACGTACACGAACTTGCCGTTCTTGATCTGACCCATCACGCCAGCCCGCTGATCCAGCCCAACGTGATCGGCAGGGCTCAGGTTCATGATGCCGTTGGGAATCGCCAGGTTATGCGTCGATTCGAGCGCGTCGCGCAACGCAGCGCGGAACGCCGGCGTACCCGGTTGCGCCGTCTTGGCCGCACGCGGCACCGCGTCATTGAGCAGATCCCACACGCCGTAAGCATCGGCAGCGAACTGCGTCACCGTATCGGCGCCATACTTGGCTTCGTACTTCTTCGTGAACGCCAACGCGGCCGTGCGCGCCGGATGCCCCGCCGGAAGCGTCTTCGCGACAACGCCCGGCTGCGTCGGGAACAGCGTGCCTTCGACATCCTTGCCGCCCACGCGCACGAAGTCGTAGGTGGCAATACCGTGCGTCTGATAAATCTTCCCGGCGTATCCACGCTCTTGCAGCGTGCGCTGCGGCAGCGCCGCAGGTGTGCCCGACCCAGCCACCAGAATCGCGTCGGGCTTGGCCGACATCAGCTTGAGCACTTGCCCGGTCACGCTCGTGTCGGTGCGGTTGAAACGCTCCTGTGCCACGATTTTCAGCTTGCGCAGCTCGGCAAACTTCGAGAACTCTTTCCACCAGCTCTCACCATAGGCATCGGCAAACCCAATGAAGCCCACCGTCTTGATGCCGTGGTTCGCCATGTAGCGCGTCATCACGTCGGCCATCGCGGAATCGTTGGCCGCCATCTTGAAGGCCCAGCGGCGCTTGGCATCCTGCGGCTCCACCGCCACGGCCGACCCGATGAGCGTAATCATCGGCGTGCTGGCCTCCGAAATCGGGTCCAGCATGGCCAGGGCGCTCGGCGTGATATTCGGGCCGACGATGACGTCGACCTTGTTCTCGCTCATGAGCTTGCGGGCATTCTTCACGGCGGTGCCGGGGTCGGAACCATCGTCCAGGAAGATGTAATGCGCCTTCTGTCCTCCGATCTCGTCGGGCCACAGTTGCATAGCGTTCTTGCTGGCGATGCCGATGGCGGCTGCCGGGCCGGTCGACGATAGATCGATGCCGACGGTAATGTCGGCACGGGCTGCCGTCACCACGCCCGCGAGGGTCACGGCGAGCAGTACGCCCGACAGGCGAATGCCGCGAAGGGGTGAGCGCATGGGGTCTCCTTTTGGTCGAATCACGCAAGGATACCGTACGCTGCGGGCCGCGCAAACGCTGTCAAAAGACAGGCTGCTGTGCCGCATAAAACAAAGGCGCTACTAATAGATAGCAGCGCCTGGGGGTGAACGGTACGACGAGGTTATGCGCAGAGCAACGTGCGACCCGAGGTCAGGCTAGGTGTGCGGCCCGAAGCGCTGCCTGACACATTGCGCTCCGCGTGCGACATCACAGCTCGTAGCTTTCGTGCTCGCCCCGTAACGCCTGCTCGACCAGCTTGCGCGTGAGAATCGGCGAGAGCAGCTCGACCATCGTATACACATAGCCGCGCAGGTAAGCGCCTTGCTTGAGCGCCACGCGGGTGACGTTCGTGCCGAACAGGTGGCCGACCTGAATTGCCCGGAGGTTGCGATCGCGTTCGGGGTCGAACGCCACGCCCGCCAGAATGCCCACGCCAAGCCCCAACTCCACGTAAGTCTTGATGACGTCTGCGTCGATGGCCTCGAGCACGATGTCCGGCTGCACATGACGCAGCGCAAACGCCTGATCGATCTTGGCGCGCCCGGCAAACTGCGGATCGTAAGTAATCAGCGGGTACTTCGCCAAATCTTCGATGCCGACCGACGGCAACTGCAACAGCGGGTGATCGGGCGGCACCACGGCCACGTGCTGCCACTGATAGCACGGCAGCGAAACCAGATCCTTATAACCGGCAATGGCTTCGGTCGCGATCGCCAGATCGGCCTGATCGTGCAGCACCATCTCGGCAATCTGCGTCGGGCTGCCTTGCAGAATCGACAAGCGCACCTTCGGATAACGGCGCTTGAACTCCGCCACCGCGTGCGGCAGCGAATATCGCGCCTGCGTGTGCGTCGTCGCAATCGTCAGGTTGCCCTGATCTTGGGCGGCGTAGTCCTTGCCGATCCGCTTGAGGCTTTCCACCTCCAACAAGATCCGCTCGACGGACTCGAAAATGATGCGCCCCGGCTCGGTGAGGTTTCGGATGCGCTTGCCGTGGCGGGCAAAGATGTCGACGCCAAGCTCTTCTTCAAGCTCGATGATCGCCTTCGAAACCCCCGGCTGGGACGTGAACAGCGCCTTGGCAGCTTCCGTCAAATTGAAATTCTGACGCACGGCCTCGCGCACAAATCTGAACTGGTGCAGGTTCATTTGTATAACTTTAGAAAATATACAAACAATTTTTAATTCGTTTGAAGTATATAGCGTTTTCATTACAGTGGGTGCCACTGTTTCGATAACGTTATTCCTTTCAGGTATTTAGACCCCACCAGGAACGTCATTCATGTCGCTGTGGCTCGAACCCATTTCCGGATTTGGCGTCGGCCTGCTGGTCGGCCTGACCGGCGTGGGAGGCGGCTCGCTGATGACGCCGTTGCTCACGCTCCTGCTGGGCTACGCCGCTCCGGTGGCGGTGGGGACCGATCTGGCGTTCGCGGCCATCACGAAAAGCTTCGGCACGGTGGCGCACCGCTCGCACGGCCATGTGAAGTGGCACATCGTGCGACGTCTCACGATCGGCGCACTGCCGGCGGCGCTGGTGACGATTCTCGGCCTGAAGCGACTTGGCGGTATCGATGAGAGCGCATTGCACGTCATCAAACTGACGATTGCGGCCTCGGTGCTGCTCACCGTGCTCTCGCTGCTGTTCCGGGCCAAGTTGCTCGCCGCGCTGCGCGCACACCCGAATTGGCAACTGACCGGCCGCGCCCAGACGATTGCCACTGTATTAGTAGGCGCCGTGATCGGCGTGCTCGTGACGATTTCCTCGATTGGCGCCGGTGCCGTGGGCGCGACGCTGATCCTGATGCTTTACCCGCAGTTGGAACCCGCCGAGGTTGCCGGTACCGATATCGCCTACGCGGTGCCGCTCACCGCCATCGCAGCGCTAGGCCATATTTGGCTCGACACGGTGCACTGGGCACTGCTCGGCAGTTTGTTGATCGGCTCGCTGCCTGGTATCTGGCTGGGCGCGAAGCTTACCCGCCATTTGCCCGAGCGCATCGTGCGCGGGGCGCTGGCGGCCACGCTCACGCTTGCAGCAGTGAAGCTGGTCGGCTGACACCCCCACATAAAACAAGGAATTCGCGATATGCGAAACGAATCCCGTTGGCAGCCGACGGCGTCTGCGGCCCCGGCATCCCCGATTTCTGCCCCGGCCGCCGCGTCGGCGCAGGCAGAACATCTGGACGCCGCCCTGCTCGATGAGATGGAGGCCGTGCTGGCCGAGCGTCTCGCACGCATCACGTCGTTGCATCGCAACGTGAAGTTCGCGAGCAGCCTGGCCGCTGAAGACATGCTGATTACGCACGTCATCCTGCGCCAGCAACTGCCGATCACGATCTTCTCGCTCAACACCGGGCGTTTGCATGACGAGACGGTCGGCATGATCGACCGGATCAAATCGCAGTACGGCTACGACGTGGTGCAGTACACCCCGCAGCCCGAAGCCGTTGAACAGTACGTCAGCGAGCACGGTGCCAATGCCTTCTATGAAAGCGTGGATCTGCGCAAGGCTTGCTGCCATATCCGCAAGGTCGAGCCGCTGGGGCGTGCGTTGGCCGATGCCGACGCATGGCTCACGGGCCAGCGTCGCGAGCAGTCGGTCACCCGCGGTGAGCTGGCGTTCGCCGAGCAGGACGACGCACGCGGTATCGCTAAGTACAACCCGCTGTTCGACTGGACCGAAGCGCAAGTGTGGGCGTACCTCACGGCGCGCGATGTGCCGGTGAACCCGCTGCACGCCCGCGGCTACCCGAGCATCGGGTGCGAACCATGTACGCGTGCGATCCGCCCCGGCGAAGACAGCCGGGCGGGCCGCTGGTGGTGGGAGTCGCGCGACAGCAAGGAATGCGGGCTGCACGCGGGCAACCTGAGCAAGATCCCGGTCACGGTGCAATCGAACTAACGCACGCGAGACCCACAACTGAAGCGACGCGATGCCGCCGTAACCCGCGAGTAGCGCGTCGAAGCAAAACCGAATCACGGAATCGTCAAGGAAAGGAACACTATGGGTGCGATGCACGAAGTCGCGCAGGCCAGCGGCGCGCGGATGGACCATCTGGACTGGCTCGAAGCGGAATCGATGTACATCCTTCGCGAGGTGGTGGCCGAGTGCCGCAAGCCTGCACTGCTGTTCTCGGGCGGCAAGGATTCGGTCGTGGTGTTGCACCTCGCGCTCAAGGCCTTCGGCCTGGGCCCGAACCGCAAGACGGTGCTGCCGTTCCCGCTCGTGCATATCGACACCGGCCATAACTATCCGGAAGTGATCGAGTTCCGCGACCGTCATACCAAGGCACTCGGTGCCGAACTGGTGGTCGGCCATGTGGAAGACTCGATCAAGCGCGGCACGGTGCGTCTACGTCGCGAAACCGATTCGCGCAATGCCGCACAGGCTGTCACGTTGCTCGAGACGATTGCCGAGCACGGCTTCGACGCGATGATCGGCGGCGCGCGCCGCGACGAAGAGAAGGCGCGTGCGAAAGAGCGCATCTTCTCGTTCCGCGACGAATTCGGCCAGTGGGACCCGAAGGCGCAGCGCCCGGAACTGTGGCATCTGTTCAACGCGCGCCTGCATAACGGCGAACACCTGCGCGTGTTCCCGATTTCGAACTGGACCGAACTCGACGTGTGGCAATACATCGCCCGCGAGAAGCTCGATCTGCCGTCGATCTACTACGCTCACGAGCGCGAGATCGTGCGCCGCAACGGTCTGCTGGTGCCGGTAACGCCGCTCACGCCGAAGCAAGACGACGAGTCGAGCGAGTACGCCTCGGTGCGTTTTCGCACGGTCGGCGACATCAGCTGCACTTGCCCGGTAGCCAGCGTTGCCGCCAGCCCGGTGGAGATCATCGCCGAGACGGCCGTGACCGACATCACCGAGCGCGGTGCCACGCGCATGGACGATCAAGCGTCCGAAGCGGCGATGGAACAGCGCAAGAAGCAAGGCTACTTCTAAGTCGACCGGCGCAGAACATCGCAGCCTGACAAGCTATCGAGCAAACGGAAATAACGGCCCAACCGGTGCCTGCCGCAGCGAATGCGCAAGCACCGGGGCCAAGAATTCGAGTGGATTTGACCATGAGCCTGACCCCTCACCAAGAAGACCTCGGCGTGCTGCGCTTCATTACGGCGGGCAGCGTCGACGACGGCAAGAGCACGTTGATCGGCCGCCTGTTGTATGACAGCAAGGCCGTGCTGACCGACCAGTTGTCGGCCCTCGCACGCGCGAAGCACAAGCGCACCGCAGGTGAAGATATCGACTTCTCGCTGCTGACCGACGGCCTCGAAGCCGAACGCGAGCAAGGCATCACCATCGACGTGGCCTATCGCTACTTCACGACCGCACGCCGCAAGTTCATCATCGCGGACACGCCGGGCCACGAGCAATACACGCGCAACATGGTCACCGGTGCCTCGACGGCGCATGCCGCGATCATTTTGGTCGATGCCACGCGCGTGACCGAAGTCGACGGCCGCACCGAACTACTGGCACAAACGAAGCGCCATAGCGCTATCGTGAAGTTGCTGGGCTTGCAACACGTGATCGTCGCCATCAACAAGATGGATCTGGTCGATTACAGCGAAGCCACGTTCGACGCGATTCGCGCGGCTTATCTGGAACTGGCACATCGCCTGGGCCTGCAAGACGTGCGGTTCGTGCCGGTGTCGGCGCTCAAGGGCGACAACATCGTGCTCGCCAGCGAGCGCATGCCTTGGTATCAGGACGAGCCGCTGCTCGACGTGCTCGAGTCGCTGCCGGTGACGCAAACGGGCGGCGAATTGCGCTTCCCGGTACAACTGGTCGCGCGTCAGGATGGCTCGCATGCCGACGACTTCCGCGGTTACATGGGCCGTGTGGAATCGGGTTCGGTTCGCGTGGGGCAAGCCCTGCGTGTGCTGCCCGCTGGCCGTGATGCAACGGTTGCCGAAATCGTCGGGCCGCGCGGTTTGCTCGAAGATGCGTTTGCCGGTCAATGCGTGACGATTCGTTTGTCGGAAGACGTGGATGTGTCGCGTGGCGACACGTTCGTCGCCGCAGAGTCGGTACTGCAACCGTCGCGCAAGCTGTCGGCCGACGTGTGCTGGTTCGACGAGGATGCCCTCGCGCCGCAGCGCAAGTACGTGCTCAAGCAATCGACGAACTCGGTGTACGTGAAGATCGGCAGCGTGGATACGGTGCTCGACGTGACCACGCTGCTGCACGGCACGGAAAAGACCACGCTCGCGATGAACGACATCGGCCGCGTGCAACTGAGCTTGCAAAAGCCGATCACGGCCGACACCTACGATGCGAATCCCGCTACGGGCGCTTTCGTGCTGATCGACGAAGCGACGCATCACACGGTCGCTGCGGGCATGATCCGCTCGCTGGCGGCGTAATCATGACGGTAACTTCTTCGCAATCCGCCACGCTTCCCGGCAAGGTCTATCTGGTCGGTGCCGGCCCCGGTGCCGCTGACTTGATCACCGTGCGCGGCGCACGCCTGCTTGCCCAAGCCGACGTCGTGCTGCATGACGCCCTGGTCGAGCCGGAGATGCTGGCGCTTTGCCCACAGGCGAAGCTGATTGCGGTGGGCAAGCGTTGCGGCAAGCATTCGAGCGCGCAGCACTTCATCAACAAGCAGTTGATCGACAACGCGCGCACGCACGCGCTTGTGGTGCGCCTGAAGGGCGGCGATCCGATGCTGTTCGGCCGCGCCGACGAAGAACTGCGCGCACTGGAAGCCGTAGGTATCGACGTGGAAGTGGTGCCGGGAATTACTGCTGCGTTGGCCAGTGCTTCGTCGCTGAAAAGCTCGCTCACGCTGCGCGGCGTTGCCCGTAGCGTGGCATTTGCCACGCAAAGCCGTGCGCCGGATTCCGCGGAAATCACCGCGCACGCCTCGGCCGATTCGCTGGTGTACTACATGGGCCGCGACTCGGCGCCGCAAATTGCCGCCGAACTCATCGCCGCCGGGAAGCTCGCATCGACGCCGGTCGCCATTGTCGAAGCGGCTACGACGTCGCGCGAGCGTCGCGTCACGCTCACCCTCGGTGCATTGCGCGATGGCGACGCCGCGCACTGGTTCGACGCGACGCAGCCCAGCGTGTTGCTCATCGGTCAGGCGTTTGCGCGCGCCAATGCCGAAGCGCTCGACGACGACGCATCCGTGACGGCCTACCGCGCGGCATAAGCGCACCAAAGAACCGCCGCCTCGCGCGCGTTCGGCAGCTAGATGCCGAACGCCTGATGCATCGGTATCACCTCTTCGAAATCACGTACGATCGACGCGTCGGCCAGACGCTGCACATCGACTTCCGAGAGCGTCACGATGGATGCGCCATTCTGCCGCGCAATCGCATATTCCCCGGACATGGCTTCCAGATGGGCGCGCGCCATGCTGATCAACTGATTTCGCTGCGTCGTCGAAACGAACGCGACATTCGGATCCAAAAAGAAATACACATTGGCTTGCTCGCTATGCGGTCGGCGTCCGATCAGCACTGTGCGCGTTCCGGCGCGCATCTCGAATACACGGTAGGGCCCCTGCATATCGTCAAAAATACCCTCCAGATTGGCAAGGGGAACACTGCGCGTCTCGGTGAAAATAAGCGATTCGGGGATGGTGCCCGCAAGGCTCAAATCCTCCATAAACGATGCGGAGGCGGCGGGCGGGAGTGTCGCGATTTCGTTAAACCAGGCGGGCATTAACTCGATAGGCCCCGTGCGAGCGTTGAGCGCCGTCACGCGAGCCAAGCCACGCCGGACATGGCCAAGATAGGTATGAGGGCGCTGTGCGAGCTGGAGATACTGTGCGCCCGCCGCTTCGGCCTGTTGGCGCATTGGACTCAATCCGACGGCCTCGGTGGCGTCGACGGCATTCTGTGCCGTCTCGATTCGCCCGGCCAATGCGCCGAGCTGAGCCGGGTCACGGATCGACCGGTCGAGAAATTCCAGCTTAAGTAATCGCAAGCTCGACCGCGACGCGGCCGTATTCTGCGCAGCCTGGGCGGCGCCCGCGTTGGCACTGGCGCGCCTTGCCTCCTCGAACACGGGATTGCGCCGTGCACGCAACAGATCGTAGCGCGCCCGAAAGCGCTGATCGACATGCCAGCCGATGTGCGGATCTTCCAACGGCGCCGTGGGGAGATCGTCCGGCGAGACCGTATGCCAGCGCCCCCCGGGCGAGAGTCGCATGAGCGGCCCGGCTTCCGGTGAGCGGATCGAATCCGGCCCTCGTACGGCTCGGAAAAAGCCGGTCGGTTCGTCGAACGACAGGTACGTGCGTGTGTTCGAATCAACGGCAGCGTAAAGGCGTTGTTGCGTGCGATACAGCCCCGGAATCAGGGCCTCTCGCGCATTGGGGGCCTCGTCGACGAAGAACAGGAAACGTGGGTCCCGGGTAATGAGTGCACGTGCCTTGAAACGGACCGTGGCGAGTCCCTGCCCCCCAATGGCTGCGGCCAGCGACTGCCATCCCTGACGAAGTAGCGCTGCATCGCCGGTCGCCCCGCCGACGCTCACGCCCACGACACCGAAGCCTGCATCGATCATCGCCATCGTGGCACTGAACGGGCGCAATTCCGGGGCAAGCCAGGTTCCCATGCCGACAAGCAGGTCGAGTTGTGAGAGATAGCGCATCACATTGACCAGCATCGTGTGGGGATTGTCGATGCGCTCGAAACCGCGCGACAGTCGTGTCTTGTACGCCTGAGTCAAGGCGGTGAACGTGCCAGTCCCCGTCGGGATCGGCTCGCCTTGCCCATCGATGCTGGCATATCTGAGCCAGTCGTTGCCGGAGGGCATGGTGCTGGCCACGGATGTCGCACTGGCCAGCCGTTCGCGCCCCTCGGTGCTACGCGTTTGCGTATCGAACCACGCCGTGAGCGCACTGCGGTCTTTGAAGCCGTCGACATGCAGACCATCGGCATAGCCCGCCAGCAACAGCACGGCGGGTCTTCCGGCGATGGAGACCGCCATCAGCGATGTTGGGTGGCCCTGAATCTTCAGCCACTCGCGCTGGACGTCCGGCGTCGGGATTTTTTGCCGGAGCACCGTACGATTCAACCGGCTCAGTTCGATCGGTCCGGCCATGCGCTGCGCAATTTCCATGACCTCGCAGGACAGCGCTTGCGACGCATTGCCCAGCCAGCACTGAGCGATGAATTCGCCCTTGAGCGACTGGCGGATGTCGTCGAAATGCTCGCGCCAAAGTGTGTCGAACGCGTTGCTGACTTGCGCAAGATAGGCGGTTGCCGAGCGTTGATCGACCAGTTCGTCTGCATCCAGTGCACGGTTTTCGCGCGAATTTCCAGGGCGCCAAGGTTCCATGGATTCGGCGTCTCGCATTCGCAGTAACGAGCCGACCGGCTCTGCCGTCGGCCTCGCCGCCCGATAGATGAGGGCATCCGGCAGTCGAATCGGCCGAAGCGATCGATCGAACCGAACGAAGAGTTCATCGGGGTCGACCCCCGTGACCCGATTTGCAGACATCGTCGATATCACGTACTGGCGCGCGATTTCACGGGGTTCGGGCAACGCGAACGACAGGTCGCCGCGCAGTGTCTGGTAGTGCTCGATGTGGCTGATATCCGATGCCGTCCACGTCAGGCCGTGGGTAAATGTTGGATGAACGCGAGCCTTGGCGTTGGCCCTCGCCTGCGTGACATCGCGTTCCAGATCGCCGGTGGAAGCGCCATCGATCCAGCGTCGATACTGTGCAATGCGCCCGCTTGTCTGCGACTGGGCGGCGAGAAGGGGCAACTCAGCGTTGATGACCGCCACTGTCGCGTTCGCCGCCACAGTCAAGGGCGCCACCGCCGCACGGGAATCGAGCCCTACAGAAAGGGTGTGCTGCGCAGACGCTGCTAAAAACGCGTGGGGAAGGCGTGTGTGCAAACTGTCGCGCACCCCTTCAATGTTCTTCTCGACGGCATGCACCAGCGCTTGCGGGCTTGAAAACTCTCGCCACGCGACCGGTTCACCCATCATGAAGAGCAGGGTCATGCCGCTTCGCGGTTGCTCGCACAACACAAACGTGCCGGCTGGCGGGGCGACGATGGTGATGCCGTCCCGAGGGAACGAGAACCGGAGCGGGTACACATTGACGGCAGCCGGTTTGCTCGCAACGGCGTTCGTGGGGAGCAGTCCGCTGCGTCCCAAGCGCATGGCGCGGTGAGAAAGCCACCCGGCCTCATAGGCGATGGTGAGATCACTCAGCGCCATATCTCGCTGCAACGAAACGGTATCGGTCGAGTTCACGAGTGCTGCGAACGATTCGTGAGGTTGCCAAGTTTGGCGGTTTCTGGCCTCGCATTGCGTGCGCCACGTGGTGACGAGTTCGGCAAAGGCTGTGGCGCTCATCACGCTGGGCGGCATCACAATCGCGCCGGCAGGTGTCTTCTCGCTGACGGAGAATGACGTGTCGCTATCGGGTTGAAGAATATCGAGCTTGCCCGAGCGCATGAGTTGCGCTGCCTGTCGCAACGTCCAGTAGTGAACCAGATTCACGCGCGAGTCCGGTGCGCTCGGGCTGACGCGCCTAAGAACGAGTGCGTCGACATCGAGGCCCGCGAGTTCCGAGGCTCGGTCGAGCAGATTCAGGAGCAGGTGAGTCTCGCTCGGTGGCGGGGTGAACAACAGCGCCGGACCCGACGACATTTGTTGTTCATGATGAAGCGCCGCGCGATGGCGCCAGAGATTGGCGATATCGAACAGACGCTGAAGCGCAGGGGAGGTGGCGTTGAACTCGCGTTGTCGATGGGGCGGCAGCGGCGCCGGACCCAATATGAAGGCTCGCGATTGCGCACCCGGCGGCAACTGGGCACCGGCCACGGGCATACGCAGCGGGTCGAACGGCAAAGGGGTATCGAGCAGCTGCTGAGCCAGCGCGTTGACGCCTGCCGTTGTCTCCAGAAATGCATCCCAGCCATCTGCCGTGATCTGCGCGAGGTGCGCGAACACGGACGGATCTGGATCGCGAGGCAGGCGCGCTGTGCCATGAACGGGCTCGGGGCGATTCACGACGGCGAGGCCATATAGCAGGGCTATCAGATAACCCGCCTTCCCCGCTCGTGTGAAATCCGGCAGCGGTGCGTAAGGCTGAAAGGTGGGCGATGTTGGCGAGTGGGATCTCTCAGCAACGGCGGCAAGGGCGTGAACGTTGGCATTAATGTTGGCATTAGCGTCGGCATTAACGTCGGCGGTAGCGTCCGTGTCAATGCCGCGCGCGGTCAAGGCGTCGCGCGCAGGCGGCTGCCATTCATGACCGGAACCCAGCAGCATCAAATGGCGCATCGTGTCGACGATCTGCGCCCGCCAGTGCGTGAAGTAGCTGCGCCAACGGGTGCCGTAGTCAGCCCCCTCGGAAACATCGACGTCGCGGCGCCCGATGGACCGCTCAAGATCGCGCAACGCTTGACGGGTCAGCGACGCATGGCAAACGTCTTGCACGGATTGCCACGGCTTGCGATTCGCCAATCGGGACGGCAATCCGGCTAACCAGAATTTGACGAGCGCCGGATGTTCGGCGTGAAGTTGCGTCACTTGTTCGATGACCGGCTCATCGAGCGCCATCAGATCGTGCGCGGGGATACCCTCCTCCGCTAGCCGTAACAACAGGCCTAGTGCGAGAGCTGCCTCAGGGGGTTCGTCAAGCGCTGCGCAGGCAGCATCGGACAATGTATCGAATCGCTCGATCTGCGCTAACACTTGTCGGTGGCAGGGCGTGGCCGTGTCCTCGCGTGGCGTGGTCATGCCGATCAAAGGGAGTGAATGCGAAGGCGACACGTGCATGTGAGGGGTTCCTTGTCGAGGCGCGCATGGCGCAGTTAGCGAACATGCGGGACGAGATCGCCCGCGCGCACGGTGCCGGCCGCGCTTTCGGCTAGCCGGGCGACGTCGACCTCGCGGACCATGACGGCCGGTTGTCCGGCAATTGAGTAGGGGGAATACGCGGCGCGGGCGCTGCTCAGATGGCGTACGGCGCGCTCGACGATGACGCGCTTGTTGCGATCGACGACGATGCTGCTGGCTGGATCGAAAAAGAAGTACTCGACGTCCCGGCTGCTAGTCAGCCTGCGCCCAAGCAACATGCCATGGTCTCTCGTGGTGATCTCGAACGTGCTCGGCGTGGACGCCTTGCCCCGAAAGATGCTGCGAAGGTCGCTGATCCTGACGCTGTTCGGCGCGTCGCCGCGAAATCTGAACGATTCGCGTGCTGCCTCGTTGCGGCCCAATGCCCGCACACGAGCGATATAGGTGGCTGTGGCTGATGCATCGGGCGTTTGCGCCAGTCTCGCTAGCTCGTCGAGCAATGCGCCGTCGTGTCCATCGCGGGACGCGATCGCCATGAGTCTGACAAGGCCGCTGTCGAATGGCCCGCCGGCGGTGCCACTCATGTGAGGCACGGTCCTGACGGTGGCGCCTGCCGCAGCCGCTTCTGCTGCCAGATTGGCAATGTCTTCGGCGGCGGCTTCCGCTGCCTGTGCACTCTCGACTTCGCCCGCGAGCGTGCCCAGCGCCTCGAAGTCGGTGATTCGCGGGTCGAGAAAGCGAATCTTTTGCGTCATGGACGGCAGGCGTTGTGCTTGCCCAAGCATGCTTCGTTCATACGCTTGTCGCTTGGCGGCGCGAAAGAGTTGCCGCTCGGCCGAGGTGCCCGCGTTCATCGTGGCACTCAACCGTTGCCCGTAAGCACGCTCGACCGCATAGGCGACGTGCGGCCGGCTAACGGCCGGTGCCATACCCGGAGGCGGATTGCGGGTGAGGCGCCATGTGCCGTCGCGACCGAGGCGCACGTAACCGCCCATCGACGACAGATCGTGATTGATCAACCGGAACTCGCCGGTGTCGGCCTCCAGCATGAGTCCTGCGTAGGTCGACGACGCAGCGTCTTCGCCGAATTGCGCCACAAACTGCCCGCCAACGTAATACAGACCGTCGACGAGCGGATCGTTGTCGTCGATGTCACCCTCGAATACATAGGCATAGCCGTCGGTGAGGAGCGCGTCTTTGAACGTCAAACAGCGTGCCGCCGAGACACCGCTCGCGCCTACGGCAGTCGCTAGCGAATACCATCCTTCGGTGCGCATGTCGCCGCGGCCGGCGACGATCAACGAGAGGCCGAAGGCGCCGTCCGCAGCGCTCACAATCATGGATGCCGGGCTAAGTGATTCGCCGAACCATGAACCGATTCCCATCCCGACGTCGAGCCAGCGGATCGCGTGCGCTGTGGTGAGCAGCACACCGATACCGAAACCGCGGGCCGGATCGTCGGCACCATCGATCTCGATGCCATGTTCTAAGAAGGTGTCCAGGACGTTGGTAAAGACGTCGCCTTCGAGCCGCTTGCCATTGGCATCGAACGGACACGTTGTGGGTGACACCTGCGCCGCGCAGGCCGTGAGCTTCGCGCTGACGCGTTCATGGGCACTGGCGGGAAACGCGTCGACAATTTGCGCGCGTGCGGCGGGGTCGCGCACTTGGGCCGCGAGCCAGGCATCGAGCGCACTTCGGTCTTTGAAGCCGCGAAGTACGGCATCCGGCGACGTGGGCGAGTAAAGCAGGACGATGCCGCTATCGCGGTCGGTGAGGACCATCATCAACGACGTGATGCCCTCGACGCTCAGCCACGAGTGTTCAAACGGTCTGTTGTCTTCCCCTGGAAGCACGGCGGCGAGATCGTCGAACCCGGCGCGCATGGCAATCGATTTGGCGAGTGAGATGTGCCCGCTACCGAGCGTGTTGTGTGTTTGCATCGCGACGGCTTGCAACGCAAAGGTCGATGCCACCGTCTTGCGAAGCACGTTTCGGTGCGTGGATACAAAGTCTCGGAGCTCACGGTCGAAACTGACGCGAAACCGCGCGGCGGACAGGTTGCCGATCAATCGCTCGGCCTGCGGCAACGACACCGCCGACGCGTCGCCGCCCGGCGATGCCAAACTGAGCGCTACCGTCTGGTTAGGCGACGTGCGAAGCGCGCCGTCGATCTGCTTGAGCACAGCCTCCGGCAGCGCATACGAGACGTTCGACGCTGGGACGATGGCGTCGGCCGGGCTCGAAGGCGGTGCGACAAGCGTCAGGCGAACGTCGTTGGCGTCGATATCCTTTGCGCCCAGTTCAGTGAGCACCTCGTTTGCCAAACTTCTCGCGATGCGACGCTGCGTTGGCATCTGCGTTGAGATCTGCGCCCGCATATCGAGCAGAGACTGAAAGGTGCGAGCGATGTTCTCGGGCAGATCGAGCGCCGGTGAGCGATGCGACGAGGCTTGTATACCCGGCACGCTTGCGGCGTCTGCTGCGCGCAACGCGTCTGAGCGGCGTTGCGGGGCGGCGCCCGCGAACCAACTGATGTATTGGTCGATCTGGCCGGATGCGGTTGCGGCGTCGAAATCGGTGCGCATGTCGTGGCGTACGACCGACAGGGACGCATGGCGGGCGCCAGCTAATGGGTCGTTCGGTGTCGGGGTCAGTTGAACGGTGGTGATGATGTGCCTTGCGGTGTCGCGAGGCAGACGTGCCTTTAACAGGTCGTGAAGCCCGTTGCCGGATGACCACGTCAAATCTCGCATGAGCGCATCGCGATCCTCGTATTCGCGCCACGGGTGCGGATCGCCGGCGATGTACAGCAACCCGTAGCCGTATGCCGGTTGGGAGCCGACGAAGAACATGCCGGCCGGCGATATCGGCTCGTGCGACCCGGCAATGGTCACAAGAATCCGATAGGCCGTCACACCAGCCTGCTGGCCATCGCTCTCGCGCCGTGCCAACGCGCTGGGGAGATGCAGGATGATTTCGCCAAGGACCACGGCATCTGCCGAGATGTGCCCCGCCATATACGACAACTGAAGATCGTCGTGCGCCAACTTGCGCTCGAAAGGATCGAGTGCCTGAACGAACGCGTCCGCCTGCGGGGCATCGGCGTCGTCGGCCGTCAGCCATTGCCACTGTCCGACGACATCGAGAAAGTCGGCGGCCGACAGGCCCGGCACCTGATCCTGCGCGCGATAGTGGTGATTTCGATCCAGTGTGCCGGCATGTACGCCGTAGTCAGGGCGCACAGAACCGGTGGTAGCGTCATGTCGGGGGCGTGCGGGCTCAGCGATTTGCAAGCGGCCCGCAAGGACCTTTATCGCTGCGTCTGCAATGGGAATGCTCAAGCGGGGACGCCAGCGTTCGAGATACGTGTCGTCGTAACTCGGGGCCGATGGCATGTATCCGAAGATGTTGAACTGTGTGAGCGCAATGTCTTCGATGCGTGGCGGCGGCGCGTCGTGGGGCGGCGTGGCTGCCTGAATGCGTCGTTCGAACTCGGCACACAGGGCGGGTTTCAGATCGATGACGCGTTCGGTGTAAGTCCGTGCGTCATCGAACGCATGCACGCGTTTGCTCAGCGCGGCGTAGAAGACTTGTATTTCGCGATCGAGCACCGCTGGGTTCAGCAAACCGGCGATTTCATTCTCGATGTCCGGCGTGTCGGCATGGCGTCGCACCCGTAGACGGCTCAGATGTGCAGATTCCTGCAATGTTGGCGTCGTCGTCATTGGCGCCATATCGACAGGCACGCTGGCCGTCGTGAGTGCCCATGCGGTCATCTCGTCTACCGAGCGATTCGAAGGCGAGTCGGGGCTTGTATGACGGATCGCGGCGCGTGTCGGTGCATTGACGGCGGAGAAGAAGTACAGCCATGCCACGACATAGTCCAACGCGCCATTGCGCCCAAGGTGCATTCTGGGCAATGGCGCAGGCGTGGGATCGGGCAGTGGCGGTATGCCGCTCGCCAACGCCGCTCTGTGCCCCGAGCCCGCCCAGCGAAAGCGATCGAGCGCGTCGATGAGGAAGTCGAACCCTCGCGCGATCAGGTTGCGCTGTCGGAGCGTGTCGGTTGGCTCGACCGAATCCTGCGTCAAACGCTGGTCTAGCGTTTCAAACAGCGATGCCAGCGCCTCGGTGTGAGGCGTTGCGTCCGAGGCGGGGCTCACGCGCGGCACATGCAAGACAGGTGCCGCCGACACGTCGAGCGCTAGGCGTTGCGCGGCGGCGGGCGTGTGGGCTTCCGTTTGCGCGCGGGGTGGCAACTGAGGCGGCTGAGGCAGTTGGGGCAGGGTGGTCGGATAGTTCGTTACGCCTTGCATATCGCTTGTCCAAAATGGGGGAGTCCAGCGTGGCAAATCTCAGCGGGAGAGCAACGGTGGGCGGCTCAGGTCTTTGACGGATCGATAGGACACGGGCGATTGCGCGAGCTCGTTGACCTTGATCCGGCGAAGTACTACGGCCGGGCTACCGGGAATTTCGAACGAGCCATATGTGGGACGCATGAATTTCAGATGGCGCGTGACGAGTTCGAGCAGCACCTGCTTGTCGGTATGCACGATGCTGGCCACGGCAGGGTCGAAGAAGAAGTACTCGGGGTTGCCCATTTCAGACACCCGGCGCCCGAACAGCATCGTGTGTCGCGGGGTGTTCAACTGATACGTAATCGGTGTGGTGGCCTTGCCGTCGAGTGCCGAGCGCAGGCTGTCGATGCCGTGGGAAAGCGCCGTGTCGCCGCCAAGTTCGATGGTGTCGCCAGCGGCCTCGCTGGTGCCCAACTGCCGCAACGCCGTGAGATACGTCCGTGTGGCCGATGACGCGGGGGCCATCGCGTACTCCGCATGCCGTGCGAGCAGCGTGCCCTCTTGGCTATCGCGTATGGCCACAGCCATGGCGCGTACCAGCCCGCCTTCTATCTCGCGGCTCTCGATACCCGCGATGGCGGGCACGGTGGTCACGACGGCCCCCAGCGATGGCGCTTCGTTCACGATGTTGCCAATGCGCTCGAGCGAGGCTTCGGCGTCCATCGCAGATTCGATCTCGCCAGCGATGGAACCCA
This sequence comes from Pandoraea pneumonica, assembly GCF_049918595.1. Taxonomy (GTDB): domain Bacteria; phylum Pseudomonadota; class Gammaproteobacteria; order Burkholderiales; family Burkholderiaceae; genus Pandoraea; species Pandoraea pneumonica_A. Next base: position 56,565 of record NZ_JBNCRZ010000006.1, on the reverse strand, counting down.
ACGCTGCATGGTCGGTGACTTCAGGCGCGATGAAGCGCAGTTTGTGAAAAGCCGAGGGCGTGGTCGGACCCCTGCCGCGTGCGGCATCGGCGCGGAACATGGCTTCTTGCTTAGCATTGCGAAACACCTGACGCTGCGCGTGATCGATGTCATTGTTGACCTCCTGCAAACGCTCGCCGTAAGCGTTTTCTATGTCGTACAGCACGTGCGGATCGGTGAGGCTCGTCGGGTCTCCCGGTTCGGGCTTCGGCACGCAACGCCACACGCCCTTGCGCCCCAGCTTGATATGCGGGCCGAGTGCCCCGGTGTCTGTGTTGACGAGACGGAACTCCCCGGCTTCGGCGTCGAAAACGACGTTGGCAAAGGTGAATTCGTCGATCTTTGCGACAAAGCGGCCGGAGGCGAAATACAGCCCTTCGATGACGCCGTCTTCGCCGTCCATGGCACCGTCGGTGAAATAGCGAAAACGTTCACCACCGGGGACGCGGCCCAGAACGGTGAATTTCGAGGCGGCAAGGCCTTGCGTGCCGATCGCCGTCGCAATTGACTTCAAGCCCTCCCGGCGCCAGTTGCCATCGCCCAACAGCATGACCGTCCCCAGTCCGGCGTCTGCCACGCTGATGGAAAACGACAGCGGCTTGAACAACGGAGATGCCCAAGTCGCGGCGCCGAAGGCCAGATCGAAATAACGCAAGCTCAGCGCAAGTTGAAAGATGGATTCGCGCGCGGCATCCGGATCGAACGAGGCGTCCGATGGCATCGTCGACACTGCGTAGTCGGTCAGACGCCTGCCGACGGCTTCAAAGGTGTCGCCGACGACCGGTGCGCCTGCGGCATCGAGCAGTGCATGCGCCGGCGAGGTGCCCTCAGACGAGGCCGGACGAGGCGCGTGTTCTATCAGAAACTCGTTGATCGTTGCGTGTATCCCCGGACGGAACATGGCGACGATTTCCATGCGTGTCGTGCTTTCGCCTGCCTGCTCGCCGAGCCAACGTTGCAGGTCGTCCCGATGGGCAAACCCGCGCACACTCGTGCCCTTGCCGAGTGGCGCGAACATCAGCAGTTTCTGACTCGCGCGGTCAGTGATCAGCATCGTGGTGGAATCGTATCCATCGATGCACAGCCATTCACGATCGAAGTGTCTCGGGGTTCTGGCAGGCGGTGCCAGCCCGTCGCCCCATTGCGCACCGTCGGCAACGGCGCGCGCCAGTGCGACAAGGTCGTCGTCGAGATTGCCATCGGCACCCCCGGCTATCGCATCTAGAATAAAAGTCGTGCGGATGTCGTGACGCACCGCCGACGCGCTCGAGCGTGTGAAACCCGCCAGGTCGGTTTGCAGGCGGTCGCGAAACGTGGGCACCGACACGCGCTCCATCAATGCGGTGGCATCCGGCAACGGCTCGGTTTGCATTGCATCGCGGCTGGACGAATCGTCGATGCGGGTAAGCGCCATCACTTGCCCCGGTTCCAGTTTGGGCAGCGTGCCGTCGATCTTGCCGAGCGTCGCATCGACAAGACTCATCGAGACGACAGGCATTGACGTGTTCGACGGTGCATTCGGTGCATTCGGTGCGGACGGCGCCGACGCACGGATCTCCAGCCGTATGTGGTCCGGATTGAGCGGGCCTGCACCGATATCGACCATCGTGTCCTGCACCAATTCGCGCGCCAGACGTCGCTCGTCGGGCAGCGCGAGCGAGAGACGCATGCGCACGTCGAGCATCGCCTCGATGGAATCCGCGATGTTCTCCGGCAACAACACAACGGGATCGGGCCTGTGTTTTCCCGGCGCAGGGTGCGTGTTCGCACGCGCACGGGACTGCAATGCGCGGTATCGAAGATTCGGTGACGCTCCTGCGAGCCACGCCGCATAACGCGCGCTACGCGCCGGTGCGATGGCCTTCTCCACGTCGAAGCGCATGTCGTCTCGCAGCGTGGCTAGCGATGCTTCACCCGCGAGTCGTAGCGGGTCGTTGGGGGTGGGGACGAGCCGTAACGGCGTTGTTGCCGCGGCTGTTACGGCTTCCATGCGAACCGGTAGGCGGGCAAGCACAGCCTCGGACAGATCCGCCTGCGATAACGTGCGCAGCGCTGCTCGCAACGCGTCAGGACTTTCGTATTCCCGCCACGGCTGCAAGTCGCCCGCGAGGTACAGCAGAGTGGTGCCGTCATCGGGATATTCCGACACGGCAAATATCCCCGCAACGGTGGCATTGTCACTGCCCGCATGGAGCGTGTAGGCGGTGACGCGCCGGTATTCGCCGCCGCTTGCCATGCGGCGCGCTGCGTCAGGCTGTGTCAGAACGAGCTCGCCGAGCACTGCGGCTTCTGCCGTGATGTCGCCTGCCTGATACGACAGCCGGAGGTCGGCGCGCGCCAGCGCTCGTTGCGGTGCGTCGAGCGAGGCTAGCAACCGGCGCCCGGTATCGGGTAACGCGCTGCCGTCGCCCAGCCATCGCCACGCGTCGATCGCTTCGAGCAACTGCGTGATGGAGAGTCCCGGCACTTGATCGTTGGCGTGATAGGTGTGATCGCTTTGGAGCTGACCGTGATAGACGCCGTACGCGGCAGGCGAGTATTCCAGTGTGGCGGACGTGTGGGCCGTCGTGATCGGTAGGCGCCCGCTTACGATCTGCATGGCGGCATCAAGGATCGGGACGCCGGGGTGGGGGCGTCTGCGTTCGACGTGATCGAGATCGTATTGACCGGGGTTGCGCGCGAAGCCGAAGGTGTCGAACGCGTACAGACGGACGTTGTCGAGTGAGGGGGGCTGTTGGTTGCCGATGGTGCCACCAGCGAGCATGCCCTGTAGCTGGCTCTCGATAATCGTCTTGAGATTCAGAAGGGGATGGAGGCGGCCGAGGGCGGCTTCGTGCGAGTCGGTCCGGTTGCGCACTGTCTCGACGAAGCTGCGCACCGATTGCTCGAAGGCAAGTGCGGGTGAGACTTTACCGATGGTGCGGTCTGGCGACGTGGGGGGAGGTGACGAGGCTGCCGGTGGGGAGGTGTCGCGCGCACTCGTGGTCATCGCATCGCGGCGAACCCGTATCGCACGCGAATTCGCCAGATCAAACCTTGGTTGGGCCAGCGTCGTTGCGTCACGCACCGCATGTCCGGATCCGGCCCAGCGCGCCTGCTCGAGCAGCATGCGCAACCCGCCAAGCCAATGTGCGATGTGAGTGCGCCAGACGTGCACTTCGCCGGGCGTCGAGCGCACACGCTGGCGCGCAATTGAGCGTCGCAGGTCGCGCAGCGATGTCTCCGATAACGCACGTGCGCAGACTTCATGTACTGTCTCGAACGGCCGGCGCTGCTGCAAAGCCGTGGCGACGTGGTCGAGAATATGCGCGGCAATGTCGGGGTGCGCCTCTTGCACGAAGACGATATCGATCAGCGCCTCATCGATCAATTGCGAGATCTGTTCGCTCGACAATCCCAACTCCGCGACGCGCACGGTGAAGTCGAGGGCGGGCGTGAGGTGAGGAGCGACGTCAAACAGGGCGTCATAGGCGGAGACGCGTTGTTCTGCGAAGGAGTCTTGTGGGGCGACGTGAGCGATTGGCGTGGGAAGCGGGGCGATGCTATTCGGCAACGGGGGCGCGAGGGCCTGCATGTACGATGCTCCGAAGTGAAAGGCACTCGCCTGCCAGGCAGGACGGCCGGGCGAAGAGAGGCGTGTACCTTCATCGAGCGCTATGCTCGTTCGGCGTACGCGTTGTGAATTTCAGATTTTGGCTCGCGCCCGGACATTGGGAAGTCACCGCGCGCCGTGCCTGTGAAAGCACTTTGCGGTGAAGACTAGCGACGGTCGAGTTCGTCGGCGCAGTAGGTGGCGAGCGCTTGCAACACACCGTCGTTTTCGCCGACGGCAGTGCTCACTCGGAGGGTGAGATTGGGGTGCTTTTGCCGGCAGGCGTCGGCGAGCAGGGGAAGGTCGCGGCGCAGATGCCCGCCTTGGCCGAGAAACACCGGGACGAGCGTGATATCGAGGCTGCCCAGTGTGACGAGCTCGGTGACGGCGTCGTCGAGCGACGGTGTCATCAACTCGAGGAAGGCGAGGCGGACGTCGGCGTCCGGGCGTTGCGCCCGGAGTTTGCCATGCAGCCGCTCGAACGGCTCCGCCCAGCGCGGATCGCGCGAGCCATGGGCGAACAGGATGAGACCCGGTTTGCCGCTCATGGCTACGCGCTCAGTGTTTGTCGACCCAGCGCAACGCCCCGATGGCGAGCACCAGATACAGCAGCGATGGCAATGCGGCCGTGAACCACGCCGGCCAGGTGTTGAGCAGCCCCAGATGCGAGAACAGATTGTTGAGCAACTGGAAGCTCATACCGAGCATGATGCCGCCGAACACCTTCAGACCGATCGCACCGGCGCGCGCGTGCAGGTACGCGAACGGCAGTGCCAGCGCCATCATCACGAACACGGCAAACGGATACAGCAGCTTTTGCCAGAGCGCGAGGTTGTAGCGGTCGGTGTTCTGCTGGTTTTCCTTCAAGTGGCCGATGTACTTGTACAAGCTGCCGATCGCCATGTTGTCCGGCGAGACCATCAGCACGGACAGAATCTGCGGCGTCAATTCCGACTTCATCTGTACCTTGTCGATGTGCACTTGCTTGCTCTGCACGAGTGCGCGCAGCGGATCTTTACCCGCCGTGGCATCGTCGGTGGCCGTGAAGACGGTTTCGGACACGTCGGTCAACTGCCAGAAGTTCGGTGCCTGAAACTGGCCGAGCTTGGCCAGACGTACGCTGTCGAGCCGCAGCGCCGAGTCGAACTCGTAGATGCGAACGTCGGCAATCGTGTTGTCCGGATTGAGCGTGCCCACGTTGATGAAGCGCGTGACGCGTCCGCCGTCCTGATCGACCGTGTCCTTGACCCAAACACCCGAGCGGAAGCCCGCCGAGACGGAACTGCCCAACGCTTCCAGACGAATCTTCTGGGCCAGTTGTTCCGCACCCGGGGCGATGAACTCGCCGATAGCGAACGTCACCAGCACGACCGGCAGGCCGATCTTGAGCAGCGAGCGCAGCGCTTGCCCGGTCGAGAGACCCGAGACGCGGAAAATCGTGAATTCTGAATTACCGGCCAACTGCGCGCAGACATAAATCGCGGCAATCAACGTGGCGACCGGAATGATTTCGTACATGCGCTGCGGCGCGAACAGCAACACATAGGCCAGTGCATGCTGGAAGCGGTAGCCGCCACGGCCCACGTCGCCCAGTTCGCTCACCAGGTCGAAGAAGACGAACAGACCGACAAACGCCAGCAAGACGAACAGGAACGCCAGGTAGATCTGGCGGGCAAAGTATTTCTCGTAGACGCGCATCAGCGAGTCCCTCCCGCATTCAACTCGCTTTTGCCCGGGTTGCGACGGCGACCGAATAGCCCGCGGAAGCGCACGCGGCGCACGTAAAGCAACACGATGATGACGAGCGCGAGTGCATGCAGCAGCCACACGCCGATGGCCAGCGGCAGGCGTTCCTGCGCGACATAGGCTTGCGACAGACTCAGCAGGTTGGTGTAGCCCAGATAGATCAACACGGCCATCACGAGGTTGATGGTGCGGCCATGGCGCGGGTTCTGGTAGGCCAACGGCACAGCGAGCAGCACGAGCGAGAGCGCGAGCAGCGGCAGGCCGATACGCCAGACGATTTCGCCCCGGAAGATCGGGTTGGCGATTTCGCGGAACAAGCGCGCCGTCGGCACGCCCTTGGTCGGGGTGTTGTCGACGTCGGTCGGTGCCGGGTTATCGATCTTCACGCCGTAGCGCTCGAACTCCATCACGCGGTAATCGGGCTGTCCCGGTACGCCGTCGTAGCGGCGGCCGTTTTCCAACACGATATAGCGATTGCCGTCCTTGGCCGTCTCGATGTGACCCTCTTTCGAGACCACGACGTTGACCTTGCCGTTCTCGGTGCCCGAGACGAACACGTTGCGCACCTTGGTGGCATCGGGAGAGACGGTCTCGACGAAGAACACGCGATGATTGGCGGCGCTCTCGCGGAACTGACCGGGCGCGATCATCGAGACGTCGTCGCGCTGAGCGAAGCGGGCTTCGAGGGCAGAGATCTGAAGGTTCGCCCACGGCCACGCGACCAGCGCGCAGAACGTGATGACGGCCAGATACGGCGCGGCGAAGCGCAGCACCGGCTTGATGAAGTCCGTGATCGACAGACCGGAGGCAAACCACACGACCATTTCGGAGTCGCGGTACCAGCGGGTCAGCACGAACAGGATCGAGACGAACAGGGTGACGATCAGAATGACCGCGAGGTAGCCGACCACGGCCAGACCGATGAGCACGAGAACATCGCGCGGATCGGCCTTCCCCGACGCGGCGAAGCCCAGGATGCGGATCATCATGGTGGTGAGCATGACGGTGATCAGCACCATGAAGACGGCCCCAGCGGTGTAGTTCAGCTCGCGCTGTAGGGAACGCTGAAAAATCATGTGATGAAGATTGGGGAGCTCTCGCGGTTGGGCGAGCGCGGAAAAAAGCGGATAATTGCGGCTCGTACGAATTTTACCCGAGGAAAGCGCGATGGACTTTAGCACAAAAGCCTTCGATTCGACCAAGACCGGCCTAGCCGATCTCGCCAATGCGAAGACGGAATGCCTGGTGGTCGGCGTATTCGAGCAACAGCCGCTCGCGGGCCTCGCCAAGGCGCTCGACGCCGCCAGCAAGGGTCTGCTCGCCCGCATGGTCAAACGCGGCGAACTCGACGGCAAGCTCGGCAGCACCCTGATGCTGCACGAAGTCGCAGGCTGGAGCCCCGCACGCGTGCTGTTCGTCGGCCTGGGCCGCGAAGACCAGCTCTCACAAAAGGGTTTCAATGACGCCACGCGCGCCGCCGTGCGTGCTGTGCTGGCCTCGCGTGCCACCGACGCGCTCTGGACGCTGCCGCAGGCCAAGGTCGCCAAGCAGGACGCCGCCTGGGCCGTGCGCGCCTCGGTGCTCGCGCTGCGCGACGCCACCTACCGTTTCACCCAGATGAAGAGCAAGGTCGAGCCGGCCAACGTGGCGCTGCGCAAGATCGTGTTCGCAGTCGCCCCGGAAGACCTCAAGGCCGCCAAGCTGGCGGCCAAGCGCGGCGACGCGATTGCCAACGGCATGATGCTCACCAAAGACCTGGGCAACCTGCCGGGCAACGTGTGCACGCCGACGTATCTGGCGGACACGGCCCGCAAGCTGGCACGCGAGTTCAAGCTCAAGGCCGAGATTCTCGGGCCGAAGCAGATCGAGGCGCTCAAGATGGGGTCGTTCCTGTCGGTGGCGCGCGGTTCGGTGCAACCGCCGCAGTTCATCGTGCTCAAGTATGACGGCGGCCCTGCCAAGCAGGCCCCGATCGTGCTGGTGGGCAAGGGCGTGACCTTCGACACGGGCGGCATCTCGCTCAAGCCGGGCGAGGGCATGGACGAGATGAAGTACGACATGTGCGGCGCCGGTTCGGTGCTGGGCACGATTCGCGCGGTCGCCGAGATGGGCCTCAAGCTCAACGTGATCGCCATCGTGCCGGCCACGGAGAATATGCCCAGCGGTCAAGCGACCAAGCCGGGCGACGTGGTGACGAGTATGTCGGGTCAGACCATCGAAGTGCTCAATACCGACGCGGAAGGCCGTCTGATTCTGTGTGACGCGCTGACGTATGCCGAGCGCTTCAAGCCCGCTGCCGTGATCGACGTGGCGACGCTCACGGGCGCGTGCATCATCGCACTGGGTCATGTGAATTCGGGGCTGTTCTCGAAGAGCGACGCGCTCGCCGACGAACTCGTGGCCGCGGGCCGCACGACGGGCGACACCGCCTGGCGTCTGCCGGTCGAAGACGAGTATCAGGAGCAGCTCAAGTCGAACTTCGCCGATATGGCGAACATCGGCGGGCGTCCGGCCGGTAGCGTGACGGCGGCGTGCTTCCTCGCGCGCTTCACTGAAAAGTATGAATGGGCGCACTTGGACATCGCCGGTACGGCATGGAAGAGCGGCGCGGCGAAGGGTGCGACCGGTCGTCCGGTGCCGTTGCTCACGCAGTTCCTGATCGATCGCGAGGCCCGGTGACCCGCGTCGATTTTCATACCCACGTCGCGAACCGGCTCGAATACGCGTGCCGGTTCGCGCGCAAGGTCTACCTGGCCGGGCAGACGCTCGTCGTCGTTGGCGAGCCGGAGGTGCTGCGCGCCTTCGATCAGACGCTGTGGACGTTCTCGCCGCTGGAGTTCGTGCCGCATTGCTTCACCGGCGACGACGTGGCCGCCAAGACGCCGGTGGTGCTGGCTACGCCGGACGAAGCGGCGCAACACCATCAGGTGCTGCTCAATCTGGCGAACGTGGTGCCCACGCACTTTGCGCGTTTCGAACGTGTGGTGGAGATCGTGGGCGATGCCCCCGAGGACTTGGGCGGTGCGCGTGAGCGTTACCGCTTTTACCGCGATCGCGGCTACACCCTGAACAACTACAACCAGCGAGGCTGACCGTGACGTATGAGCCCGAGCGCACCGACCCCGGCATTCCCACGCTGACCGAAGTGCTCGCGCCCGGCGACGAGGTGCCGGTTTTGAGCGCGCCAGCCGTCGCGGGCGCATCGTCGAGTCAAGCCGAGCAGGGAGTGCCGGCCGATGTCGCCGTGTTTGCCGAGCGCGTAAGCGCGCGGCTCACGCTGCAACTGGCCGACGAGATCACGACGATGGTGGAGCGCCGCTGTCACGATGCGCTAATCGATCAGACGGCGTGGCTGGTGCAGCTCATCGGCAAACAGGTCGCCGACGCGTTGCAAGCGCAACTGCCGGATCGTATCCGGCAGGCGGTCATCGAGGAAGTGGCGAAGCAGGTGCGCGCTTAACGCGTGAAACCCAAGATCCAAGACGCCAGGCGCTCGGCCTCGCCCGGGGCCAATTGCGGGCTGGCGGGCATGGGAATGCTGCCCCACGCGCCACGGCTGCCATCTGAAATGGATTTCACGAGGTCGTCCGCGGCGCCGGGCTTGTTGGCGTAACGCTTGGCAATGTCGCGATACGACGGCGCGAGCAACGTGCGGTCGATGGCGTGGCATGTCATGCAGTTGCGATCACGCGCCAGCTTGAGCATGGCCTGATCGTTGGCAGACGACTGGGCGATGGCGCTGGGCGCGGCAAGCGCGACCAGTAGGCCTGCGATCAGTACGGCGATCTTCTCGCCCAAATCCCTCATGTGCGACTCCCCGATCGTTGATGGATCGCGATGCGAGGCTGCGTGATAGGAATGGACGGCTGTGCCGCAGGGCGCATCGACGCGCCATTATACGGCGGGTACCGACGCGCTCCCTTTCAGAGAATCACCCAATAAAAAACGGCACGACTGCCATGCAGGCAAGTCGTGCCGTCGTGCTTCGCGGCTACGGTAAATCAGCCCTAACGATCAGCCAGTGACTGCGCCCTTGTTGGCGGGTTGCGCGAGCGCGGCAAATTTCGCCATCACGCCACGGGTGTAACGAGGGGCGGGTGCTTTCCATGCGGCGCGTCGGCGGGCGAGTTCGTCGTCCGGTACGTTCAATTGCAGCACCAACTTGTGGGCATCGATGGTGATCGAATCGCCTTCCTGCACCAGCGCGATGGTGCCGCCGACGAACGCTTCCGGGGCGACGTGGCCGACCACCATTCCCCATGTGCCGCCAGAGAAACGCCCATCGGTGATGAACCCGACCGACTCGCCAAGCCCCTTGCCGATGATGGCCGATGTCGGTGCCAGCATCTCTGGCATGCCGGGGCCGCCCTTCGGGCCGAGGTAGCGCAGCACGAGGACATCGCCTGCGTTGATCTTGTCGGCGAGAATCGCGTCCATCGCGCTTTGCTCGTCGTCGAACACACGTGCCGGGCCCGTGATGACCGGATTCTTCAGACCCGTGATTTTCGCGACCGCACCGTCTTCGGCAAGGTTGCCCTTGAGGATGGCCAGATGGCCTTCCTTATACAGCGCCTTTTCGATGGGGAAAATGACGTGCTGGTCGGCGCGCGGCACAGACGGCACGTCCTTCAATTCTTCCGCAAGGGTGCGCCCGGTGATGGTCAGGCAGTCGCCGTGCAGCAACCCCGCGTCGAGCAGAATCTTCAACACTTGCGGAATCCCGCCTGCCTTGTGCAGATCGGTCGCCACGTACTTGCCCGACGGCTTCAGGTCGCAGATGACCGGGACGCGCGCACGCACACGCTCGAAGTCTTCAATGCTCCATTCGACTTCGGCAGCGTGCGCAATCGCCAGATAGTGCAGCACGGCGTTGGTCGAACCGCCCGTCGCCATAATCAGCGCCACGGCGTTTTCGATGGACTTGCGCGTGATGATGTCGCGCGGCTTGATGTCTTGCTTCACGGCCTCGATCAGCACGCGGGCCGATTCGGCAGCGGAGTCGACTTTCTCCTGGTCGGGGTTGGCCATGGTCGACGAGTACAACAACGACATGCCGAGCGCCTCGAACGACGAGCTCATCGTGTTGGCTGTGTACATCCCGCCGCACGAGCCGGTCGACGGGCAGGCGTTCTTCTCGATGCCCTTGAAGTCGGCCTCGGTCATGCGCCCGGCAGTGAATTCGCCCACGGCTTCGAACGACGAGACGATGGTCAGGTCTTTGCCTTTCCAGTTGCCCGGTTTGATCGTGCCGCCATATACGTAGATGCCCGGAACGTTGATGCGGGCGAGCGCGATCATGCCACCTGGCATGTTCTTGTCGCAGCCGCCGATGACGACCACGCCATCCATCCACTGGCCCTGTACGGCCGTCTCGATACAGTCGGCGATGACTTCGCGTGAGACGAGCGAATACTTCATGCCTTCAGTGCCCATCGACATGCCGTCGGAGATGGTCGGCGTGCCGAACGTCTGCGGGTTGGCCTGATGGGTTTTGATGGCGTCGACGGCGGCGTCGGTCAGGCGTTGCAGCCCAGCGTTGCACGGCGTGATCGTCGAGTGGCCGTTTGCCACGCCGATCATCGGATTGTCGAAGTCTTCTTCCTTGTAGCCCAGCGCGTAGTACATCGAGCGGTTGGGCGAGCGGGCCACGCCTTGCGTGACGTTGCGCGAACGACGGTTGAATGCCATGACTGTCTCCTCTGTCCTGTGGGGATGGGCCGGGCGGCACATGCACGTGGCACCGGCGCGGCCTGGATTACGCAGACTCTTACGCAGACTCGTTACGCAGATACATGCGTTGTTGTATCACACGTCAGATGCAAAAACGGCGCACTCCCCAAGGGCGTGCGCCGTTTTTCGTTACGTCTGGCGGCTGGCTGGCTTAGCCACGCTTCGCCTGCTTCAACTGCGACAGGTCGCGCACGGCACCACGGTCGGCGGAAGTCGCCAGCGCTGCATAAGCTTGCAGGGCTTGCGATACCACGCGCTCGCGGCCGATCGGCTGCCATGCCTCGTCGCCACGGGCTTCCATGGCGGCACGGCGGCGGGCCAATTCTTCGTCGGAGACGGCCAGATGCATCTTGCGCGTGGTGATGTCGATTTCGATCAAGTCGCCGTCTTCCACCAGACCGATGGTGCCGCCCTCAGCCGCTTCCGGCGAGGCGTGGCCGATCACGAGACCCGACGAACCGCCCGAGAAACGGCCGTCCGTGAACAGGGCGCAAGTCTTGCCCAGACCCTTCGACTTCAGATACGACGTCGGGTACAGCATTTCCTGCATGCCCGGGCCGCCCTTCGGACCTTCGTAGCGGATCACGACCACGTCGCCCGCCTGCACCTTGTCGCCGAGAATGGCTTCGACGGCGTCGTCCTGGCTTTCATACACGCGCGCACGGCCGGTGAAGATCCACTGCGATTCGTCCACACCTGCCGTCTTCACGATGCAGCCCTTTTCGGCGAGGTTGCCGTACAGCACGGCCAGACCGCCGTCCTTCGTGTAGGCGTGTTCCAGGTCGCGGATGCAACCGGTTTCGCGGTTCACGTCGAGGCTCGCATACGTCGACGACTGGCTGAACGCCACGGTCGTCGGCACGCCACCCGGGGCGGCGCTGTAGAACGTTTGGGCCTTGTCGTTCACCTTCTCGGCGCTGGCAGCCACGTCCCAGTTGGCAATGGCGTTGCCGAGCGTGCCGCTGTGCACGTTGCCGCACGAGGTGTCGAGCAGGTTGGCGCGTGCGAGCTCACCCAGAATGCCGATGATGCCGCCGGCGCGGTGCACGTCTTCGATGTGGTACTTGTCGGTCGCAGGCGCCGCCTTGCACAGGCACGGCACGTTGCGCGAGATGCGGTCGATGTCGGCCATCTTGAAGTCGACACCGGCTTCTTGGGCGGCAGCCAGCAAGTGCAGCACGGTGTTGGTCGAGCCGCCCATGGCGACGTCGAGCGTCATGGCGTTTTCGAACGCGGCCTTGGTGGCGATATTGCGCGGCAGCACCGAGGCGTCTTCTTCTTGATAGTAGCGGCGGCACAGGTCGACCACGAGGCGGCCGGCTTGCTCGAACAGCCCGCGGCGCCAGGCGTGCGTGGCGACGATGGTGCCGTTGCCCGGCAGCGCGAGACCGATGGCTTCGGTCAGGCAGTTCATCGAGTTGGCGGTGAACATGCCCGAGCACGAGCCGCACGTCGGGCAGGCGCTGCGCTCGACTTCGGCCACTTCGGCGTCGCTGATCTTCGGATCGGCAGCCTTGATCATGGCGTCGATCAGGTCGATCTTGGCGATGACTTGTCCGTCGCCCGACTTGACCTTGCCCGCTTCCATCGGGCCGCCCGAGACGAACACGACGGGGATGTTCAGGCGCATGGCGGCCATGAGCATGCCCGGGGTGATCTTGTCGCAGTTCGAGATGCAGACCATGGCGTCGGCGCAGTGCGCATTGACCATGTATTCCACCGAGTCGGCGATCAATTCACGCGACGGCAGCGAGTAGAGCATGCCGCCGTGACCCATGGCGATGCCGTCGTCCACGGCGATGGTGTTGAATTCCTTCGCGACGCCACCCGCGGCCTCGATCTCCTTGGCGACGATGGCGCCCAGATCGCGCAGGTGCACGTGACCCGGCACGAACTGCGTGAAGGAGTTCACCACGGCGATGATCGGCTTGCCGAAGTCGGCATCGGTCATGCCGGTGGCGCGCCACAGCGCGCGGGCGCCGGCCATGTTGCGGCCGTGGGTGGAGGTGCGGGAACGGTAGTGAGGCATGGTCGTCTCGTGAAACGCTGTGCTTGTGGGTAAAGAGTTGCCGGGCTTTTTAGGCGGCCGCACCGCTTGTGAGGGCGTGTGAGGCTTTGGCCGGACTGAATTGGACGTTAAGATTCGTCTTTCCTTGCATGCTTGTCAAATATATTATTTGACTCGGATTAGGTCGAAAAACATATCATGGATCTGCGTCAACTCCGGTATTTCGTGGCGGTGGCCGAGGAGCGTCATTTCGGGCGTGCGGCGCAGCGTCTGGCGATGACCCAGCCGCCGCTCTCGCAGCAGATTCGGGCGCTGGAGACGTCGCTCGGCGCGCCGTTGTTCGTGCGCACGAACCGTTCGGTGGAACTGACGGCGGTCGGGCGTCAGCTGCTGCCCGAGGTGCGGCGCATTCTCGCGGATGCCGAGGCGCTACCCGCGCTCGCGCAAGGGCTGGCCCATGGCGAAGTGGGGACGCTCTCGCTCGGGTTCGTCTCTACGGCGGACTACGGCATTCTGCCGCCGCTGCTACGCGAGTTCGGTGAGCGTTACCCGCGCGTGCGGCTGCAACTGTTGGAGGCGACCAGCGACGTGCAGGTCGAGGCACTCATGGACGGCCGGATCGACGCGGGCCTGTTTATCCCGCCGGTGCCCGCGCGCTTCGCGAATGAGCTTTCGTATCTGCCGATCGTGCGCGAGCCGCTAATGCTGGCGCTGCCTGCCGGGCGGGGGAGTGCATCGGGCGAGCCGGTCAGCCTCGCGGACTATGCCGACGAGCCGCTCGTGATCTTCCCGCGCCGGGTGGCTCCGGCGTTCTACGACATCATCATGGGGTGCTATGCGGCGCTGGGCCTCACGCCGCGCGTCGGGCAAGAGGCGATTCAGATGCAGACGATTGTGAGTCTCGTGTCCGCGGGTATGGGCGTGGCGTTGGTGCCGCAGTCGTTATGTCATCTGCGTCGCACGGGCGTCGAGTATCGTGCGTTGCGCGAGACGAGCGCGTTGATCGAAACGGGGTTGCTTTGGCGTACGGCGGAAGTGACGCCCGTGCTCGAAGGCTTTCTCGAGACGGCGCGAGGTGTGGCGCACACCCCGCCGGGACCGACGCTCGAAGACTGACGCGCTCGTGGTATTGTGCACGCCATCCGACGGCACGCCGTGATCGGCGTTTTACGAGCCGAAAGCCGCGTCCTTTTCACCGAGGACTGCACGCGTCGTGTGCGGATTTTTGGAACTTTTGTTCGCGAATCGATATCTTCTGATCCATGCTGATTCATCCCCAATTCGACCCGGTCGCGATTCACCTCGGCCCGCTCGCCATCCGCTGGTACGGCTTGATGTACCTGGTTGGCTTCATTCTCTTTTTGCTGGTCGGACGTTTGCGCGTGCGTCAGCCGTCGATGGCCGCGCAAGGCTGGAAGGCGCAGGATCTCGACGACATGCTGTTCTATGGCGTGATCGGCGTGATTCTCGGCGGCCGTCTGGGCTATGTGATTTTCTATAAGTTGTCGTTCTATCTGGCAAACCCGCTCGACATCTTCAAGGTGTGGGAAGGCGGGATGTCGTTCCACGGCGGCTTCCTCGGTGTGCTGGTGGCGATGTGGTTGTTCACGCGCCGTCGTGGTCACTCGCTGCTCGAAGGCACCGATCTCATCGCGCCGATGATTCCGCTAGGTCTGGCGGCAGGGCGTCTGGGCAACTTCATCAACGGCGAACTGTGGGGCCGTGTGACGAGTCCGGATTCGCGCTGGGCGATGCTGTTCCCGCAAGCGGCAGCTGAAGATGCACAGTGGGCAGCGGCACACCCGCAAGCGATGGCCGACAGCGCAATGCAAATGGTGTTCGCGCAGTTCCACGGACTGCCGCGTTACCCGTCGCAGCTGTTCGAAGTGGCGCTCGAGGGCGTGGCATTGTTCCTGCTGTTGTGGTTCTTCGCACGCAAGGCGCGTCCGGTGGGCGCCGTCTCGGGCATGTTCCTCGTGGGCTACGGGCTGTTCCGCTTCCTTGCCGAATTCACGCGTGAGCCGGATGCCTTCCTCGGCCTGCTCTCGTTCGGTTTGTCGATGGGCCAGTGGCTCTCGCTGCCGATGATTGTGGCGGGCGTAATCATGCTGGTTTGGGCGCATCGGCGCGCGGCACCTTCGGTTGCGTAGCTGACCGCCTTTCCCAAAGCGTATTGACCCAATGAAACGGGCTGCCAGATTGTCTCTGGCAGCCCGTTTTTTGTTGTGTCGATGGGTAGACGCTCAGTTCTCTCCGTCTCAACCGGCCTTTCGCTCCAGCGCCCGCAATGACGCCATCAAGTCGCCGAAGCGCTCGCCTTGCACGGTGACGTGCGCTCGCAGGCATTCGGCGGCGGCATCGGCATCGCCCGCTTCGATCGCGCTAAAGACCGCGTCGTGCTCGTTGAACGAATGTCCCAGCCGGTCGCGCACGCGCAACTGCATGCGGCGATAAACGCGCAGACGCTGGTGCAGTTGCAAGGCGGTTTCGTGCAGATAGGCGTTGTGACTCGCCGCATAAATCTGCGCGTGAAAACTCGCGTTGATCGTGTAGTAACGGTCGAGATCGCGCGCTTCGGCGGCGGCCTGACTCGCGATGTGCGTCGCGCGCAACTCGGCCAGCTCGGCCTCCGTGATCCGGCGCGCAGCGAGCCGCCCGCACATCGCTTCGAGTTCCGCCATCACTTCGAACATTTCACAAAGCCGCTTCGGATCGACTTCGGCGACGATGGCGCCTCGCCTTGGGCGCATCTCCACCACGCCCGACATTCCCAACTGAATCAACGCTTCGCGCAGCGGGGTGCGTGAAACGCCGAAGGTGGCAGACAACTCGGCTTCGTCGAGGCGCATGCCCGGCGGAAATTCGCCCAGTGCAATCTTCTCTTCGATGGCCTGGCGCAGCGCATCCGATCGCTTCGGTTTTACCGTCATGACGCTCTCGCTAGGTCGCTATTCGTTGTGAGTCGACCCCGTCGCCGGGGCCGCTGGGGGAATCGTTCCGATCAAGGTAGCGCGCTGGGCGATGCCTGAAGATCGGGGTTAACGCCGAAAGTGTATTTTTTACGATGTCAATTTGTATACACCGTAACGGATTAACTATACGATTTCATCTCGAGTGCGGCAACTTCTGTGCTCGAAATATCAAAAAACAAAGCAAGTCATCCGTACATGCAGTGCCGGTTGGGCCGGTGGTGCACTCGGGGCGATCTTCGACCCGGGCGACGTCAGACACCGTGCTACGCCGGTTTATCACTGACAGAAGTCACAGGAGACGCCATGGAGACGACACCTTCCCCGCTGCGGCGGCAACTCATGCTCGGCGCTGCATCGGCGCTGGCGACCGGCGGGCTGGCCAGCCCGTGGGGCAGCGCTTTCGCGCAGACCGGTCCGCTCAAGATCTCGCATCAATTCCCCGGGGGCACCCTCACCGAAGGCGATTTTCGCGATCGGCTGTGCCGCAAGTTCGCGCAGGAAGTCGAGAAGCGCACCAATGGGGCACTCAAGTTTCAGGTCTATCCGGGCAGCTCGCTCATGAAGACCAACGCGCAGTTCTCGGCATTGCGCCGGGGCGCGCTCGATCTCTCGCTGTATCCGCTGCCGTACGCCGGCGGCGAGGTGCGCGAACTCAATATCGGCCTGATGCCGGGGTTAGTCACCTCGTACGCGCAAGGCAACGCCTGGCGCAACGGCGAAATCGGCAAGGTGCTGACCGACGTGCTCGCCGAGAAGAACATTGTGATCGTGAGCTGGGTCTGGCAAGCCGGTGGCGTCGCCAGCCGCTCGGCGCCGCTCGTGGCCCCCGAAGATGCCAAGGGCATGAAGGTGCGCGGGGGGAGCCGCGAGATGGACATGATGCTCAAGGAAGCCGGGGCCGCCGTGATCTCGCTGCCGTCCAACGAGTTGTATGCCGCGATGCAGACCGGTGCGATGGATGCGGCCATGACGTCATCGACGAGCCTGATGTCGTTCCGTCTCGAAGAAGTGTCGAAGCATCTGACCACGGGGCGCAACAAGTCCTACTGGTTCATGCTGGAGCCGCTGCTCATGTCGAAGCAGATCTTCGACAAGCTGCCGAAAGACCAGCAGCAAATCATTCTGCAAGTGGGCAAAGACCTGGAATCGTTCGGTACCGAAGCCGCCAAGGCCGACGATGCGCAGATCGCGAGCGTCTATACCAAGGCCGGTGCGAAGGTGTATGACCTCGACGAAGCGACCGTGATGAAGTGGCGTGACATTGCCCGACGCACCGCGTGGAAGGATTACGCGAGCAAGTCGGACACCTGCGCCAAGCTGCTCGCGCTGGCCGAGAAGGTGCCTGCATGAGCGGGGTTGCCATGGGGGCCGATCCTGTGGTGCCGCGAACGCGGGTCTTACGTCGGCTCGACGCCCTGTTGCAGGGCGTGAGCCGTCTGCTCATGGTGGTGTGCATGCTCGCGCTCGTGGGGGCCGCACTGGTCCTCAGTTACAGCGTGTTTGCGCGCCACGTGCTCAAGCTCGCGACCGACTGGCAGGACGAAGCCGCCGTTTTCCTGCTGGTGGGCGCCACGTTCGTGAGTGCCGCGCACGTGCAGCATCTGCGCGGGCACATCGGCATTGAGGCCATCACGACACTGCTCTCGCCGCGCGTGAATCGCGTGCGGCGCTGGCTGGTCGATATCGCGACCTTGGCGTTCTGCACGTTCTTTGCCTGGAAGTCTTGGACGCTGTTTTGGGAGGCCTATGTCGACGGGCAGACCAGCAGTTCGACGTGGGGGCCGCCGCTCGCCATTCCGTATGGCTTGATGGCCGCTGGCATGACGCTGCTCACCGTGCAACTGCTGCTGCAAGTGGCGATCGGTGCGTGCGAGATGGGGGTCCACGTCGGTGATGCCGGTGACGCGGGCGACGCTGGCGATAAACATGCCGCGAAGCGAGCAGGAGGGGCGCACTGATGAGCGAACTCGGTATCGGTCTGCTGTACGGCGGCGCTACGCTCGTCGCCATGTTCTCGGGCATGCCCATTGCCTTCGCCCTCGGCGCTGTGGCGGTGGCGTTCATGTTCGGCTTTATGCCTGCCTCGTCGCTCGACACGGTCACGCAAAACGTCTACGAAGAAATGGCCAGCATCACGCTGCTGTCGATTCCGCTGTTCATCCTGAAAGGTGCTGCCATCGGCAAATCGCGTGCGGGGCAGGATCTGTATCTTGCACTGCACGCGTGGATGCGGCGGATTCCGGGTGGACTGGGCATCGCAAACGTGTTCGCCTGCGGGCTGTTCGCGGCCATGGCGGGGTCGAGTCCGGCCACGTGTTCGGCGATCGGCAGCGCAGGCATTCCCGAGATGCGCATGCGTGGCTATTCGCCGGGCTTCGCCGCCGGGATCATCGCCGCAGGGGGCACGTTAGGCATTTTGCTGCCGCCGTCGATCACGATGATTCTCTACGCAGTGGCCGCCGAGCAGTCGCTGGGACGGTTGTTTCTCGCGGGTATCGTGCCTGCGCTGCTGCTCGTGGGGCTGTTCTCGTGCTATGCCGCTTGGCGCTATCGGAAGGAGTACGGCCGTGCAATGGTCGCGCTCGCGCGTGACGGCACGCCGTCGCCGTTCCCGAACGAGCCGCCCGCGACGATGCGTGAAAAGCTCGCCTTGCTGCCGCGCGTGCTGCCCTTCATCACGTTGCTCATCGGCGTGATGGCGGCGCTCTACGGCGGCTATGCCACACCGTCGGAGACGGCCGGGCTGGGCGGCTTGCTAGCACTGGCGCTCATCGCCGTGATTTACCGCATGTGGCGCCCACGCCAGCTCGCACCGATTCTCACCAGTACGCTGCGCGAGTCGACCATGTTGATGTTCATCATCGGCATGTCGCTGTTGTACTCGTACGTAATGAGCTATCTGCATATCAGCCAGTCGGCGGCGCAGTGGATCGTAGGGCTGCATCTCTCGCGCTGGGTGTTGCTCGCCGCCATTTTGCTGATGGTGGTCGTGCTCGGCTTTTTCCTGCCGCCGGTGAGCATCATCTTGATGACCGCGCCGATCATCCTGCCGCCATTGCGTGCCGCAGGGTTCGATCTGGTGTGGTTCGGCGTGGTGATGACGATTGTCATGGAACTGGGGTTGATTCACCCGCCCGTGGGACTCAACATATTCGTCATCAAGAACACCGCGCCCGACATCGCACTGCGTGACATCGTTTGGGGTGTGATGCCGTTCGTGGTGCTGATGGTGGTCGCTGTCGTCCTCATCTGCCTGGTGCCCGGCCTCTCGCTGTGGCTGCCGGACTGGGTGATGGGGTGAATTGAGTGTTCGACTTGAGAGGAAACCATGAAGGATGAGCCGATCCTGTCTGCGATGACCGCCCCGGTCTCGCTTTCCCTGTCTGCGTCTGCCGACGTGAGCGCGCCAGTGCCGTCGCCTTCGAAGCCTTCTCTCAAGTCGCGGCTAGGGCAGTGGTTCGGTCGTGGCGGGGGCGGTGGCGCCGGTGGCTCGGGGGACGGTGGCAAGTCCGATGCCAAGGGCGACGGCAAGGTCGAACCGACCAAGCTGTCGGCGCGTGCCGATGCCGCATTGCGGCGTCAGTTGTCGCAGTGCCTTTCGGCACGTCTCACCGATTCGGCGGCGAACGAAGCGGCGCGCGAGTTCATGACGCGTTACTGCGAAGCGTCCCCCGGCGAGCAACTCGCGCTGCTTCAGGTGGTCGCGGACGTGTGCGGCAGCACGGAAAGTGCTGGCAGCGATGGCGGTAAGGATGGCGAGGCCAGTGCGGCGACGGCGAAGCGTGCCGCCAGCGGGTTGGCCGGGGCACTCGGCAGCGAGCGCGTGCGTTTTCTCAAGCGCTTCAACGCGCTGCCCGACGGCTTGCCGTTCCTCGTGCGCTGGCGCGCCGACATGCTGCATCATCGCGCCGCGCTGCCCGGGCTTGCTGCCCTCGAAGACGATCTCGGCAGCTTGTTCTCGACATGGTTCGACGTCGGTCTGCTGGAATTGCATCCGATCACGTGGGACTCGCCTGCGTCGCTGCTCGAGAAGCTCATGCGCTACGAAGCGGTGCACGAAATTTCGTCGTGGGCGGATCTGCGCAACCGGCTCGATTCGGACCGTCGTTGCTATGCGTTCTTCCATCCGCGCATGCCGCGCGAGCCGTTGATTTTCGTGGAAGTGGCGTTTGTGCCTGACATGGCCGCCGACGTCCATTCGCTGCTTGATGAGAAAGCGCCGCTCGAAGACTTGCGCCGGGTGCGCTGGGCCATCTTCTATTCGATTTCCAACACGCAGCCCGGATTGCGCGGTGTCAGCTTCGGCAACTTCCTGCTCAAGCGTGTCATCGACGAGTTGCATGTCGACTTCCCGAAGCTGCGCAACTTCGCGACGCTCTCGCCGATTCCCGGGTTCACCGATTGGCTGAAGTCGGTACCGGCGAGCGGCGTGGCGCAAACGTTAGGGCCGAAGCGGTTGAAGTTGTTGGCGCAGGACGAGTCGCTTGCTGCGGACGCGACCGGCGCGCAATTGGTCGCTTGGTTGCAGGCCTCGCCTGAGCGCAAGAGTGCGCAGGCGCTGCAACGCGCGATTGGTGAAGCGCTGGCAGCACATTATCTGGCGCGCGAACAGGTGCGCGGGCAGCCGCGCGACCCGGTGGCGCGCTTTCACTTGGGCAATGGCGCCCGGGTGGAGCGCATCAACTGGCACGCCGATCTCTCGAAGAAAGGCGCAAAGCAGTCGTGCGGCATGATGGTCAACTATCTTTACGAGCCCGATGAGCTCGACGCCAACCTGCAACGCCTGATCGATGGCGAGGCGGCGCTGGGGCGTGCGGTATCGCGGCTGTTATGAAGGGCTGTAACGCCTGCCGGGTAGGTGCCCGGCAGGGTTCACTATTCCAAGGGAGACATCTGTGAGCGAAGTTCTGCGCGATGACAGTCTCGCGGGCGAGGGGCTGGTGACGCTCACGCTCTCGAACCCCGGCAAGCTCAACGCGATCTCGGTGGCGATGTGGCGGGCGTTACGGGCGCACTTGCTCGCGCTCGATGCCGAGCCGAACGTGCGCGCGATCGTGATCCGTGGCGCAGGCGGCAATTTCGCCGCGGGCGCGGACATCGAAGAGTTTCCCGTCGAACGTGGCACGTATGACGCGCTTCGCCGCTATCACGGTGAAGTCATCGGGCCGACGCTTGAAGCACTCGCCAACTGTCGGCATCCCAGCGTCGCGCTGATCGAGGGCGTATGCGTCGGCGGCGGACTGGAGATCGCGGCGCATTGCGATTTGCGCATTGCCGCCGAGAACGCCCGCTTTGGCGTGCCGATCAACAAGCTAGGGTTTCCGATGGCGCCGGGCGAGCTCAAGGGCGTGCTGGCGCTAGTCGGCCGTGCCACGGCGCTGGAGATCCTGCTGGAGGGCAGGGTGTTCGGTGCTGACGAAGCCCGCGAGAAGGGGTTGCTCACGCGCGTGGTGGACGCCGAGTCGGTCGATGAGGCCGGTTACACTTGCGCCCGACGCATTGCTGCGGGTGCCCCGCTCGCCGCGCAGGCGAACAAGTGGCTGATTGCCCGCTTGGCACCGCCCGTGCCCGCCTTGTCCGAAGCCGAGTGGCAGCGTGCTTTCGCTTACTGGGATTCGCATGATCACCGCGAAGGTGTGGCGGCGTTTCTCGAGAAGCGGCGGCCCGATTTTCAGGGGCGCTGAGCGCGGGCGCTAACCTGCGCACGCCGCCCACAGGTTTTCTTTTTTCTTCGACGTTTCGATCCTTTCGAATCCGGTTCTGTTTATGACGCAAGACGCCAATCTCTATCGCCTGTTTGCCGAACGCTTTCCTGCGGATAAATCCGCATGCGCTATCGAGACGCCCGAAGGGCTGTACTACAGCTGGGATGATCTCGAGCACGCCAGCGCCCGCATTGCGAACCTGCTCGCGAGTCTGGATCTCGCGCCCGGCGCACGGGTTGCCGTACAGGTCGAAAAATCGCCCGAAGCGTTGCTGTTGTATATCGCAACGCTGCGTGCCGGTCTGGTTTATCTGCCGCTGAATACCGCCTATCGCGACGCCGAGATCACGTATTTCGTCGAGAACGCAGAGCCTGACGTGGTGGTGTGCAGCCCGGCGAATTTCGGCTGGGTGTCGAAGATTGCGTTCACGAGCGGTGCGAAGCACGTCTATACGCTGGGCGACGATCGTACCGGCTCGCTGCTGGAGCGCGCTGCATGGTTCGGCGACACGTTCGAGACGGTGCCGCGCGCGCCTGACGATCTGGCCGCCATTCTGTACACGTCGGGCACGACCGGACGCAGCAAGGGCGCCATGCTCTCGCACGGCAACCTCGCCAGCAATACGCGCGTGCTGCATGCGTTCTGGGGCTGGGGCGAGCGCGAGGGCGGCGACGTGTTGCTGCACGCGCTCCCGATCTTCCACGTGCACGGGCTTTTTGTGGCGAGTCACGCTGCGTTGTACTCGGGCAGCAAGATGATCTGGCTGTCGAAGTTCGACGCCCGCGAAGTGCTGCATCAACTGCCGCGCGCCACGGTGTTCATGGGCGTGCCGACGTATTACGTGCGGTTGCTTGCCGAGGCGGGGCTCGACCGGCATGTGTGTCGCAATATGCGCTTGTTTATCTCAGGCTCGGCACCGTTGCTGCGCGAGACGTTCGACGCGTTCCGCGAGCGTACGGGGCACACGATTCTGGAGCGCTACGGCATGTCCGAGACGGTGATGCTCGTGTCGAATCCGTATCACGGCGATGCCGCACAAGTGCGCCGCGCTGGCACGGTCGGCGTGCCGCTGCCGGAAGTGACCGTACGCGTCGTCGGCGACGACGGTGCGGCCATGGCGCAAGGGGATATCGGCCACATTCAGGTCAAGGGGCCGAATGTGTTTGCGGGCTACTGGCGTATGCCGGAAAAGACGGCGGAGGAATTCACCGGCGACGGGTTCTTCAAAACGGGGGATGTCGGCAAGTTCGATGACGACGGCTACGTGCACATCGTCGGCCGCTCGAAGGATCTGATTATCTCCGGCGGGTACAACGTGTACCCGAAAGAGATCGAGGGCTTCATCGATGAGATGGATGGTGTGGCTGAGTCGGCGGTGATCGGCGTGCCACATCCGGACTTCGGCGAAGCCGTGGTTGCTGTCGTGGTGCCGCGCGATGGTGGGGCCGCACCCGATGAGCGCAGCGTGATCGACGCGCTCAAGCAGCGCATCGCCAACTTCAAGGTGCCCAAGCGCGTGCATTTCGTGACCGAACTGCCGCGTAACACGATGGGCAAGGTCCAGAAGAACTTGCTGCGCGACCGGTTCAAGTAATCGGTCGGTACGGGAGGGCACGCTGGCTTGGCGGTGCCCTCCCGGTCTTGGCTTTGTGCGCTTTCCCTACTGGGCGTTCATTCCGCGTTTATCACGCGATCTCGTTGAGCACCTTCGCCAGACTCTCAACGGTGCGCTCGCGGTTGTGGAGCTTCTCCAGCCCGAACAGCCCGAGGCGGAACGTCTTGAAGTCTGCCGGTTCGCCGACCTGAAGCGGCACGCCCGCGCCAATCTGCATGCCCTGCACGACGAACTTCTTACCGGTGTGAATGGCGTCGTCGTCGGTGTAGCTCACGATCACGCCCGGGGCTTCGAAGCCCTTCGCCGCCACGCTGCGGTATCCCTTTTCAGCCAGCAATGCGCGGACCTTGTCGCCAAGGGCCTGCTGTTCGTCGCGAACCTTTTCGAAACCGTAGGCTTCGGTCTCGAGCATGACGTCGCGCAATACCTTCAACGCATCGGTCGGCATGGTCGCGTGATACGAGAAGCCGCCTTTTTCGTAGGCCTGCATGATTTGCAGCCACTTGCGCAGGTCGCACGAGAAGCTGGTGCTGGTGGTGGTTTCCAGTTTTTCCAGCGCCGCTGCACTGAGCATCACCAGTGCACAGCACGGCGACGCGCTCCAGCCCTTTTGCGGTGCGCTGATCAGGATGTCGACGCCAGAAGCTTCCATGTCGACCCAGATCGTGCCCGACGCGATGCAATCGAGCACGAACAAGCCACCGACGGCGTGGGTGGCGTCAGCCACCGCGCGCAGATAGCCGTCGGGCAGCAGAATGCCGGAGGCGGTTTCGACGTGCGGCGCGAACACCATCTCAGGCTTGTGCTCGCGGATGGCGGCGACCACTTCGTCGATGGGCGGCGGGGCGTAGGCAGCTTGACGGCCGTCGGTGACCGGGCGCGCCTTGAGCACCTCGGTGCTGGCCGGAATGCCGCCCATGTCGAAAATCTGACTCCAGCGATAGCTAAACCAGCCATTGCGAATGACCAGGCAGCGTTTGTCCGTCGCGAACTGGCGTGCCACGGCTTCCATGCCGAATGTGCCGCTGCCCGGCACGATGATCGCGGCCTGTGCGTGGTACACGGTCTTGAGCACGCGCGAGATGTCGCGCATCACGCCCTGAAAGGCTTGCGACATGTGGTTGAGCGCCCGGTCGGTGTAGACCACCGAGTATTCCAGCAGGCCGTCGGGGTCCACAGTCGGGATAAGGCTGGTCATGTTCGTCTCCTGTTTGCGTTCTGCGTGTGCGCCATCCTACCCCGAATGACTGGGGTGACGAAACCCGAGTGACCACGGGGGAGGGCTGATGCCGGGAATCGGCGCATGCGACGTAAAATACGCAAAACGCAGTCACTCCTCATTTTGCAAAGGTAAAGCGGCTCCCGGTGGATCGACAGCACGGTTTTCTCCTGACACGGCATTGGCGCGATACGCCCGCGGGCACCGAAGTCGAATTCTGGCTTGCCACCGACGACGGTCCTCGCCGCGTGCGGCTGCCTGTACAGACGAATGTCGTTTTCGTGCCCGCCGAGCAACGTGCGCGCGTGGTGGCTTTGCTGCGCAGTGAAGGGGCGTCGGCACAGTACGGCCAGTACGAATTGCGTGAGTTGGCGCTAACCGACTTCCACCGCCGCCCGATACTTGGGGTGTACTGCCGTCATCAGCGGCCGCTGCTCAAGCTGGAGACCTTGCTGCGTGGTGCCGGCGTCGATGTGTATGAGGCGGATATTCGTCCGCCGGAGCGTTTCCTGATGGAGCGCTTCATTACCGCGCCGGTGGCGTTTGCAGGGGAGGCGGCGGCTGACGGTGTGGCCGCACGTGACGACGGCGTCATCACCGAGGTCAAGATGAAGCCCGCGCTGCGTTACCGGCCCGCGCTGCGCATCGTATCGCTCGATATTGAAACGACCATCCACGGCGAGTTGTATTCGATTGCGCTCGAAGGTTGTGGGCAGCGTCAGGTGTACATGCTCGGGCCGCCCAATGGCGACGCCAGCGATATCGACTTCGCGCTCGACTATTGCGAGACCCGTGCGCAACTGATCGAACGCTTGAACGAGTGGCTGGTGCGGCACGACCCCGACGCGATCATCGGCTGGAATCTCGTGCAGTTCGATTTGCGTGTCCTCAATGAGAGCGCAACACGTTTTCAAACGCCGCTGCTGCTAGGGCGCGGCAATACGCCGCTGGAGTGGCGCGAGCATCGCAATCACTTCTTCGCGAGCGCACCCGGGCGCGTGTTCATCGATGGCATCGAATCGCTGCGCTCGGCGACGTGGACCTTTCCGTCGTTTAGTTTGGAGAACGTAGCGCAGACGCTGCTAGGCGAAGGCAAAGCCATCGATACGCCGTACGAGCGTATGGCTGAGATCGACCGGATGTTCGCGCAGGACAAGCCCGCGCTGGCGCGCTACAACCTGAAGGACTGCGAGCTGGTCACGCGCATTTTCGCCAAGACGGGGCTTATCTCGTTCTTGCTCGAACGCTCGGCGGTGACCGGGTTGGCGCTCGATCGCAGTGGTGGGTCGGTCGCGGCTTTCACGCACTTGTACATGCCGCTCATGCACCGGCAAGGGTATGTCGCGCCCAATGTCGGTGACGTGGAAGGGGCGGCGAGTCCGGGTGGCTTTGTGATGGACTCACGCCCCGGCTTGTACGACTCGGTGCTGGTGCTCGATTACAAGAGTCTGTATCCGTCGATCATTCGTACTTTCCTGATCGATCCGGTGGGGCTCGTCGAAGGCATGCATCGGCCCAGTGATGCGGACTCGGTGCCGGGGTTTCTCGGTGCTCGGTTCTCGCGTACGCGGCATTGTCTGCCCGCCATCGTTCGGCAAGTCTGGCAGGGGCGTGACGAGGCGAAGCGCGAGAAGAATGCGCCGTTGTCACAGACGCTGAAGATCATCATGAATGCGTTTTACGGTGTGCTGGGATCGAGCGGCTGCCGCTTCTTCGATCCGCGGCTGGCGTCGTCGATCACGATGCGTGGGCACGAGATCATGCGCAAGACGCGTGAGCTGATTCAGGCGCGTGGCTATCAAGTGATTTATGGCGATACCGACTCGCTGTTTGTGTGGCTGCGCGTGCAGCGCACCGAGGCGCAGGCCGAGGACATCGGGCGCGCGCTGGTAACGCATGTCAACGACTGGTGGCGCACGCATCTGCGCGACACCTACGATCTGGAAAGTGCGCTGGAGTTGGAGTTCGATACGCACTACCGGCGCTTTCTGATGCCGACCGTGCGGGGGGCCGAGCAGGGGAGCAAGAAGCGCTACGCGGGGCTCGTCACGCTGCCCGATGGTCGTGAGGATGTTGTCTACAAGGGGCTGGAGACGGTGCGCACCGACTGGTCGCCGTTGGCGCAGCAGTTCCAGCAGGATCTGTATTCGCGGATATTCCGTGGCGAGCCGTATCGCGATTACGTGCGCGATTACGTTGCGCGTACGCTCTCAGGCGAGATGGACGATCGACTGGTCTATCGCAAGCGCTTGCGCCGTAAGCTGGGCGATTACGAGCGCAACGTGCCGCCGCATGTGCGTGCGGCGCGTCTGGCCGATGACTTCAACCGGCGGCACGGGCGCCCGCCGCAGTATCAGAACGGCGGCTGGATCAGTTACGTGATGACGACGGCGGGGCCGGAGCCGCTGGAGGACCGGCGCTCGGCGCTCGACTACGAGCACTATCTGGAGAATCAACTCAAGCCCGTCGCGGATGCGATTCTGCCCTTCGTCGGCGATGCGTTCGATGCGCTCGTGACGCGGCAGATGGGGTTGTTCTAAGGGGAAATGAAAAACCGCCCGAGAGAGGGCGGTTTTTCGTTGCAGCATGCGCGGGCGTAATGCCCGGCGCTTACTTCATTTGCACAGTGCCCGAGACCGTCACGGTGACTTGCGTCTTGCCGCCTTCGAGTTGCATCGGCGGCGCGGCGTCGGCGCTGGCCGCCATCGGGGCCGCCTTCATCGCATACATGCGCGGCATGATCGGCGCATTGGCACCGACTTGCACCTGACGGATCGTGTAGCCGCCGTAACCGAACGCCTTCGCGTTGCTTTGGGCCTGCTCACGGAACGCCTGAATCGCCTGGTTGGTCAGCTCGGCCTGCGTCTTCTCCTGCGCTTCACGCGAGAGCGAGAACGAGATGCCGTTCATCTGCATTTGGCTCGACAGGTCGCTCGCGAGACGCGAGGCTGCGCCGAAATCCTTCGACTTCAGTTGCAATTCGGTACGGCCACGCCATGCGGTGATCTTGCCGTCGCGGTTGGTCGTCGGGTACAGCGAGACGTTGCCCGTCTGCACTTCCACGGCGTTCTGCGCTTTGGCCTTGGTCATCGCGCTGTTGGCCTTTTGCGTGAGGTTGCGCGACACGGTCGCGGCGTCAGCGCCTTGCTCTTCGGCAGACATCGTGATGTGCACGGTGTCCTGATCGACTTCCTTCGTGGCGTGGGCTTCCAGGCCCAGCACGCCGGCAAGCTGGCGGTTCGACTCATCACCCGATTGGGCATAGGCCGCGTTGGCGGCGGTCGCAATCAACAGAGCGGCAGCGAGAGATTTGCGCATAGTTAGTCCTTTTTTGAATGTGAGTTCGCGTCTTGATGGCGAACGTTTGACCGGTTGCCGATAGACGCCATCGCACAGAGGGGGTACGCACTATGCGTTTATCGGCAACGTTATACAGACGCTATCGATGCAAAATTGGTTCCCAATCGCTATTTGAGTAAGTGCTTGCTGATGAACTTCCAATGCTCGGGGGCGACTGGCGTGATCGAGAGTCGGTTGCCGCGTGCGAGGACGAGCATGCCTTCGAGTTGCGGCGTCTCGCGCATCTCGGTGAGCGGCACGAGGCGAGTCTTGCGGTCGAGTTTGACGTCGACGAGCAGCCAGCGCGGGGCGTCCGGTTTCGACTTGGCATCGTAGTAGGGGCTCTTCGGGTCGAACTGCGTCGGGTCGGGGTAGGGCGTGGATGCCACCGTCGCCAGGCCGGCGATGCCCGGCACCGCGCAACTGGAGTGATAGAACAGCACGCCGTCGCCGATGCGCATGTCGTCGCGCATGAAATTGCGCGCCTGATAGTTGCGCACGCCGGTCCAGGGCAGGGTCTGCTGCTTGGCGCTCGCGAGATCGTCGATGCTCACCTCTTCGGGCTCGGATTTCATCAGCCAGTAGCGTTGCGTCATGTCGGTTTCAGTTGTTTTTGTTGGCGGAACAGCCGATATCCTCGCATAACCGGTGCAATACCGAAGCTTCTGTCCGCGATTTTGTGCCGCGCTGCGACATTGGGACAATTCCTATACTATGCCTTTGTGAACTTCGTGTGACCTTTGTGAGCCTCAGCATGTTCAACCCCGCCTATTCCGATAGGAGAGTGTGTCATGGCAGCAGAGCCGTCTGTCCGAACCAACGCGTTCATCTTCTATTCCCTCGCCACGGTGTCGTTCATCGAGACGAGCGTGCCGGAGTTCGTCTCCACGCTTAATCAGATGTATGGCGACGACGACGACATGAAAACGTGGCTGCGCGATACCTGGCTGCCCGAGGAAGTCGAGCACGGGCGTTTGGCCAAAGACTACATTGCACGCGTCTGGCCCGAGTTCGACTGGGCACCCGCCTACGACGCGTTTCTTGCCCGCTATAAGCCCAAGTGCGATGTGGAGCATATGCGCCCGTCGTTGGCGCTTGAAGCGCTGTCGCGATGTGTCACTGAGACGCAGACGGCGATGATCTACCGTTGCCTCGAATCGTATATGCCGGTGGACGAGCTCAAGCAGATGATGCACAAGCTGAGCAACGAGGAGGTGGGGCATTACCGGTACTTTCGTAAAACGTTCGACCGCTATAACGCGGTGGAGCAGCACGGCGTTATCAGCCGTTTGCGCACGATGGTGGCGCGTAGCGCGTTGGTGCGCGACGAGGACATCGCGTTTGCGTTCGAGCCGCTGAACAACTTCTGGCGCTCGCCACCGCCGTTCGAGACGATGACATGGGAGGCGTTTCTCGCGATGTCAGGCGACGTCATGAAGCAATACATGCCGGTCGAGGCTGCTACGCGGATGATGTTCAAGCCACTGGAGACCGGGTCTTGGTGGCGCGACCGTCCTGTGAAAGCGCTGATGTCTTTCATGGTGAAGCGCCAGTATCCGCAATTGGGTAGTGAGGCTTGAGGCGACGTGGTGCGAACTGATGCGACTTGATGTCGCACTGGCTCGGAAGGGCGCCAAGAGATCGACGAAAAGCTGGACGAAACGACAAAACAAAGCGACAGACGAAAAAAAACCCCGCCGAGGCGGGGTTTTTTAATCGGAGAGCGAGACTTACTTGCTCGTGCCGACCACTTCCACTTCCACGCGGCGATCCGGTGCCAGGCACGAGATCAGCTGAGTGCGGTTCTTCTGGTTGCAACCCGTGGTAACCGGGTTACGCTTGCCCTTGCCTTCCGTGTAGACACGGTTGGCTTCGACACCCTTGCTAACCAGATAAGCCTTCACAGCTTGAGCGCGGCGCAGCGACAGACGGTCGTTGTACTTGTCCGAACCGATGCGGTCGGTGTAACCCGTGGCGACCACAACTTCCAGGTTCAGAGCTTGGACCTTGCCTGCGAGGTCATCCAGCTTTTCCTTACCGGCCGGCTTCAGGATGGCTTTGTCGAAGTCGAACAGTGCGTCGGCTTGGTACGTCACCTTTTGCGACTGGATCACCGGAGCGACCGGGGTCGGTGCCGGAGCCGGAGCCTGGGCGATGATCGAGCCGTCGCACTTGGCGTTGGCCGTCGCCGGGGTCCAGTAGGCATCGCGCCAGCACAGTTCGTCCGAACCGTTCTTCCAAACCCACTCGCCGCTGCCGTTAACCCAGTTGTCGTTGACTGCTTGTTTCGAGGCCGCGATCGGGCCCGGAGCGGTCTGGACGTAATTTTGAGCCATAGCCGAAGCAGCCATCACTGCGGTAGCTGCAACGATCGCGAGCTTAGCGAATTTATTCATATTTCTCCTCTCGAAATGAGATTACCGCAGGTTTACTGCGAGCCTAGACGACGGAACCAAAGTCTTACATCGCTCGAAGTATAACATCGCCGAGTGCGCGAAAGCATGGCCCATGCACTTCGAATAATGTCTAACTTATGCCACGGCATTTTGCCATAGCGCTCCAGCCGCCCGCGAGAAAAAACCCAGGTTTGCCGCCCCTCATGACGCAGTTGTGGTGTGAGCGCAACACCTTTTAAGGCCCCTCGCCAACCGTTTCATTCATCTTCATTACGCGACGTTTTGGCGTCCACGACATCTCTTGTGCGCTGCATCACGCCGGTTTCGGATGCCAATAGCGAGCATGTTAGAATCGCAAGATCATATCGCTGGCAGCCGCCTATCGCGATAAGCGTTTGATAGACACGGATAATGGATCAGTTCGCCAAAGAAACTCTCCCGATTTCACTCGAAGAAGAAATGCGACGGTCGTACCTCGATTACGCGATGAGCGTGATCGTCGGCCGTGCATTGCCCGATGTGCGCGACGGCCTGAAACCGGTTCACCGCCGGGCGCTGTTCGCCATGCACGAGTTGAACAACGACTGGAACAGGGCATACAAGAAATCGGCGCGTATCGTCGGTGACGTCATCGGTAAGTACCACCCGCACGGTGACGCTTCTGTATACGACACGATCGTTCGCATGGCTCAGCCGTTCTCGCTGCGCTATATGTTGGTCGACGGCCAGGGCAACTTCGGTTCGGTCGACGGCGACAATGCCGCGGCCATGCGATATACCGAAGTGCGCATGGCCAAAATCGGTCATGAGCTACTCGCGGACATCGACAAGGAAACCGTCGACTTCGGTCCGAACTACGACGGCAGCGAGAAAGAACCGCTGATTCTGCCCGCCCGCATCCCGAACCTGCTGCTCAACGGTTCGTCGGGTATCGCGGTCGGTATGGCCACGAATATCCCCCCGCATAACCTCAATGAAGTGGTCGAGGGGTGTCTGCACGTTCTCAAGAACCCGGACGCCACCATCGATGAACTCATCGAGATCATCCCGGCCCCTGACTTCCCGACCGCCGGCATCATTTATGGCATCTCGGGCGTGCGCGAAGGCTATCGCACCGGCCGCGGCCGCGTGGTGATGCGAGCAAAGACTCACTTCGAGGACATCGACCGCGGTCAACGCGTGGCGATCATCGTCGACGAGTTGCCGTATCAGGTGAATAAGCGCTCACTGCTCGAGCGCATTGCCGAGCTGGTCAACGAGAAGCGCCTGGAAGGTATCTCCGACATCCGCGATGAGTCCGACAAGAGCGGCATGCGCGTGGTGATCGAGCTCAAGCGCGGCGAAGTGCCGGAAGTGGTGCTGAACAATCTATATAAGCACACGCAGCTGCAAGACACGTTCGGCATGAACATGGTGGCGCTGGTCGACGGCCAGCCCAAGCTGCTGAATCTGCGCGAGATGCTGGTGCACTTCCTGGCGCACCGCCGCGAGGTGATTACTCGCCGCACGATCTATGAACTGCGTCGTGCGCGCGAACGTGGGCATGTGCTCGAGGGTCTGGCGGTAGCACTCGCTAACATCGACGACTTCATCGCTATCATCAAGGCTGCCCCGACGCCGCCGATCGCGAAGGCTGCGTTGATGGAAAAGGCGTGGGATTCGTCGGTCGTGCGCGACATGCTGGCGCGTGCCGAGAGCGAGACGCAAGGCGGCCGTGCGGCCTATCGTCCGGAAGGTCTCGATGCTGCGGTCGGCATGCAGCCCGATGGTCTTTACCGTCTGTCGGAGACTCAGGCACAGGAAATCTTGCAGATGCGTCTGCAACGCCTGACGGGTCTGGAACAAGACAAGATCGTTTCCGAATACAAGGAAGTGATGGCGCAGATCGCCGACCTGCTCGACATCCTGGCCCGCCCGGAACGTGTGACGGCAATCATCAGCGAAGAGCTGACCGCCGTGCGCGCCGAGTTCGGCGATGCCCGCCGCTCGACCATCGAACACAACGCCACCGAACTCGATACCGAAGACCTGATCACCCCGCAAGATATGGTGGTCACGCTGTCGCATACCGGTTACATCAAGTCGATGCCGCTGTCCGAGTACCGTGCGCAGAAGCGCGGCGGCCGGGGCAAGCAGGCCGCGGCGACCAAGGACGACGACTGGATCGATACGCTGTTCATCGCGAATACGCACGATACGATCCTGTGCTTCTCGAACCGTGGCCGCGTGTACTGGATCAAGGTCTGGGAAGTGCCGCAAGGTTCGCGGAACTCGCGTGGCCGTCCGATCGTCAATATGTTCCCGTTGCAAGAAGGCGAAAAGATCAACGTGGTGCTGCCGGTCAAGCAGTTCACGGAAGATCGCTTCGTGTTCATGGCAACGAGCTTGGGCACGGTCAAGAAGACGCCGCTCGCGGCCTTCAGCCGACCGCTCAAGAAGGGCATCATCGCCGTAAATCTCGACGATGGCGACGTGCTGATCGGTGCTGCGATTACTGATGGCGCTCATGACGTCATGCTGTTCTCAGACTCGGGCAAGGCGGTTCGCTTCGACGAGAACGACGTGCGTCCGATGGGGCGTGAGGCACGCGGCGTGCGCGGCATGCAACTCGAAGACGGTCAGACGGTCATCGCGCTGCTGGTCGCTGAAAACGAGCAGCAGTCGGTGCTGACGGCCACCGAAAACGGCTACGGCAAGCGGACTTCGATCACCGAATATACGCGCCACGGCCGAGGCACTAAGGGTATGATTGCGATCCAGACGAGCGAGCGCAACGGCCGGGTGGTCGCGGCGACGCTGGTCGAGCCGGATGACGAGATCATGCTGATCACGACGGGCGGGGTACTGATCCGTACGCGAGTGTCTGAAATTCGCGAAATGGGACGTGCCACGCAGGGCGTGACGCTGATCAGCCTGGACGAGGGCACGACGCTCTCGGGGCTGCAACGTATCGTCGAGTCCGACGCGGAAGTTGCCGAGAACGGTGACGCCGAAGGCGGCGACGATGCGGCCGAGGAAGGCACCACCGAGTGACGCGCCGTAACTGGCTGTAACCGTAACTCGTTGTAAGCTGTAGGTGCATTACCCCGAAAAGTCAGTAGAATCTGGCCCGATGCAGTGAAGTGCCCAGGCGAGGATGCATCTATTTATCGTCGGCGGAAGCTGGCGAATTTTGGAGTGACTATTACTATGCAACACAACGTCAAGAAGTGGATGTGGCTGCTGTTGGCAGCCCCGGCAATGGCAATGGCTCAGGCCCCGGCGAGCGCTCCGCTGGACGCTGACAAGAAAGCGGCCATCAAGGAACTGCTCGACGCGATCGACTCGAACAAGCTCGTGACGGCCATCGGCGAAGGCGCGCAACAGCAAGCCAAGCAGTTGGCACCGCAAGTGCTGGAGCGCCAACTGGTCGAGAACAAGACGTTGAGCGATGCCCAGAAGCAAGCCATCGTGCCGACCCTGCAACAAAACTCGGTGCAGAAGCTGGTTGACGGCGCGGGTAAGGTCTTCACTTCGGACGCGTTCAAGAACGACGCAGTGCAAGCCCAGTACGC
This sequence comes from Pandoraea pneumonica, assembly GCF_049918595.1. GTDB lineage: Bacteria > Pseudomonadota > Gammaproteobacteria > Burkholderiales > Burkholderiaceae > Pandoraea > Pandoraea pneumonica_A. The sequence goes on along the minus strand of NZ_JBNCRZ010000006.1, from coordinate 22,650 downwards.
CGCCTACGGCAAGTACTACACGACGGACGAAATCAAGGGTCTGACGGCGTTCTACAAGAGCCCGGTCGGCCAGAAGTACATCAAGGTGCAAGATCAGGTCGGCCAGGAAGTGGTTGGCGGTCTGATGCAGAAGTACATGCCGCAATCGATCCAGGCAACCAGCTCGCAAGCTGACCAGGAAATTGCTGCGGCGTCGAAGTCGGCACCGAAGGCTCCGGCCAAGAAGTAAATTCCGGCGGGTCCCTCGGGGATTAGCCGATAATGGCCGTTTGCGAGTGATCGCAAACGGCCATTTTGCATTGCATGGGCAAATCGGCATGACGTGCTCGGAATTCCCTCAAAGCCGATGCTTTCGCAGGGAATCTGGCCCAACGCCCGCACGGGACGGGCAACTGGCGGTATAGTTGGCCTTTACCGCTGCCGCGCAACCGATTGACGCTAGACGTGAAACGCAAGCCGCCCGGGTCCGAATCCGACGGCTTGCGTTTCACTTTTACCGCAGCAAAACATTATGACGCGCGCTTTCAATTTTTCCGCCGGACCGGCGGCACTGCCCGCTGAAGTCCTCACGCAGGCGGCCGAGGAGATGCTCGACTGGCACGGTGCCGGGATGGGCGTGATGGAGATGAGCCATCGCGGCCGTGAATTCATGAGCATTCTGGCGCAGGCGCAAGCCGATCTGCGCGAACTGCTGGCCGTGCCGGATAACTACCGCATTCTGTTCATGCAGGGCGGTGCACTCGCCGAGAACGCGATCGTCCCGATGAATCTGCTGGGCGGCGCACGTGCGAACGAGCGAGGCACGGCGGATTACATCGTGACCGGCTCGTGGTCGGTGAAGTCGCAGAACGAAGCGCGCAAGTATTGCGACGTCAACATCGCAGCAAGCACGGAAGCCGGGAAGTTCACGCGCCTGCCGCAGGTGTCGGAATGGCAGTTGTCGAAGGACCCCGCGTACGTGCATATCTGCACGAACGAGACGATTCACGGCGTCGAGTACTTTTGGACCCCCGATCTGGCAGCAGCCGGGCTGCCTGCCGATACGCCACTCGTGGCGGATGTGTCGTCGCATGTGCTCTCGCGCCCAATGGACGTCTCGAAGTTCGGTGTGATGTACGGCGGAGCGCAGAAGAACATCGGGCCGTCGGGGCTGACGCTCGTCATCGTGCGTGATGACCTTCTGGGCCGCTCGTTGCCGTTCACCCCGAGCGCGTTCGATTGGAAGACGGTCGCCGAGAACGACTCGATGTTCAATACGCCGCCCACCTACGCTATCTATATTGCGGGGCTGGTGTTCCAGTGGCTCAAGCGTCAGGGCGGTCTGGCAGCCATGGACGCTCAGAACAAGGCCAAGGCCGAACTGCTCTACGGGTATCTCGATAGCAGCGACTTTTATCGGACGACGGTCGAGAAGGACTGCCGCTCGCGCATGAACGTGCCGTTCTTCCTGCACGACGACGCACTCAACGAAGCTTTCCTGACCGGCGCTCGCGAGCGCGGTCTGCTGCAACTCAAGGGCCACAAGTCCGTGGGAGGCATGCGCGCCTCGATTTACAACGCGATGCCGCTCGCCGGTGTCCAGGCGCTGGTCGACTATCTGCGCGAATTCGAGCGCAGCCACGGCTGACGAGGGCAAATGGCCGGCGCAGGTATGTCCTCCCGAAATATCGGCAGGCATGCTGCGCCGCGAGCTGCCTGACTATGTCCCATCGAAAAAAGACAACACGCTCCATGGATGATGATCTGAACGCATCGCTTCGCCCTCTGCGCGAGAAAATCGATGCCATCGACGAGCAACTGCTCAAGTTGCTCAACCAACGTGCCGCCGTCGCCCTGGAAGTGGGCGAGGTGAAGAAGCGCTTTGGCGCGCCGGTGTTCCGGCCCGAGCGCGAATTGCAGGTGATTTCGCGCCTGCAACAGGCCAATGACGGCCCGCTCTATGGTGACAATCTGGCGTCGATCTGGCGCGAGATCATGTCCGCGAGCCGCGCGCTCGAAAAGGTGATGACCGTGGCTTATCTCGGCCCGGCGGGTACCTACAGCGAACAGGCCGCGTTCAGCTACTTCGGACAGAGCGTCAAGGGCCTGCCGTGCCCGTCGCTCGACGAGGTGTTTCGCGCCGTCGAGGCGGGTAGCGCAGACTTCGGCGTCGTGCCGGTCGAGAACTCGACCGAAGGCGTCGTTTCGCGCACGCTGGATCTGCTGTTGCAAAGCCCGCTGACCATTGGCGGGGAAGTCGCACTGCCGATTCATCACAACCTGATGTCGCAATCGGGTGCGCTCGATGGCGTCACCCGTATCTGCTCGCACGCGCAATCGCTCGCCCAATGTCAGCATTGGCTCACTGCACATTACCCGACGCTGGAGCGTCAGGCGGTGTCGAGCAATGCGGAAGCCGCGCGCATGGCCGCAGCCGACCCGGCGATTGCCGCGATTGCCGGTGACTCGGCCGCGACGCAATACGGCTTGCAGATCGCGTTCTCGCATGTGCAGGACGATCCGCACAACCGCACGCGCTTTGTCGTGATCGGCACGCAAGATCCGTCGCCGAGCGGTCACGATCAGACGTCGTTGATTCTCTCGGTGCCGAACCGCGCCGGTGCGGTGGTGGCACTCCTTGAACCGCTCGCGAACAACGGTGTGTCGATGACACGCTTTGAGTCGCGTCCGGCCAAAAGCGGCGCGTGGGAGTACTACTTCTACGTCGACTTCGAGGGGCATCGTGATGACCCCAACGTCGCCAAGGCGCTCGACTCGCTGCGTCAGAACGCGGCGTACTGCAAAGTGCTCGGGTCCTACCCGCGCTCGGCCTGACGCGTGGCAGGCGATAGATCCATGAGTCTGAACAAAGTCGTTATCTGTGGCGTCGGCCTGATTGGCGGTTCGCTGGCGCGTGCGCTCAAAGCTGCGGATGCCGTGCGGGAAGTCGTTGGTGTCGGGCGCAGCGAAGCGTCGCTGGCGCGCGCCTGTGAGCTCGGCGTGATCGATCATGCCGCCACGTCGATGGCCGACGCGGTCGCAGGTGCCGACGTCGTGGTGCTTGCGGCACCCGTCGCGCAGACGCCGGCGTTGCTTGCTGCGATGCGCGAACACCTGCGCGGCGACACGATCGTCACCGACGCGGGCAGTACGAAAAGCGACGCGGTTGCCGCCGCACGCGAAGCGCTGGGCGATGCGGTCTGGCGGTTCGTGCCGGGGCATCCGATTGCTGGTGCCGAATTGTCGGGCGTCGATGCGGCAAAGGCTGATTTGTATCGCGATCGCCGCGTCGTGCTGTGCCCGCAGCCGGAAAACCGAGCTGAGGATGTGGCGCGAGTGCGCGCAATGTGGGAGGCGACCGGTGCACGTGTCTCGGAGATGACCGAAACGCAACACGACCGCGTGTTCGCATCCGTCAGTCATTTGCCCCACGTGCTTTCTTATGCGCTGATTGCACAAATTCTCGACGCACCCGACGCCGCACTAAAGTTCGGCTTCGCGGGCGGCGGCTTTCGCGATTTCACGCGTATTGCTGCTTCGAATCCGGAAATGTGGCGCGACATCTGCGTCGCCAATCGCGATGCGCTGCTTGGCGAACTCGATGGCTACCTGGCAACCCTCGGTGAACTGCGCCAACTGATCGATGCCGGTGACGGTGAAGGTCTCGAGGCCGTGTTCGCGCGCACCAGTCAGGCGCGCACGGACTGGGCTAAGCAACAGGAAAAGTAATGGAAACGCTCGATCTCGGCCCCTACGGCCACGCCGAAGGCACGCTACGTCTGCCCGGCTCGAAAAGTATCTCGAATCGTGTGCTGCTGCTCGCCGCGCTGTCGCACGGCACGACGCGCGTGCGCGACCTGCTCGAATCCGACGACACCCGTGTGATGCTCGATGCGCTTGCGGCGCTCGGCGTCACGTGCACGCAAGTGGGCGATACCCGCGACTTTATCGTCGAAGGCTGTGGTGGCGTGTTTCCTGTGAAGTCCGCCAAGCTCTTCATGGGGAACGCAGGAACGGCCATTCGTCCGCTGACAGCGGCGCTCGCGCTCAGTCATGGCGATTACGAGGTGTCGGGGGTGGCGCGGATGCATGAGCGGCCGATTGGCGATCTGGTCGACGGCTTGCGTCAACTGGGCGCGCAGATCGACTACTTGGGCAACGCGGGCTATCCGCCGTTGCACATCAAACCTGCCGACGTTGCGGCACCGGCGACGCCGATTCGCGTGCGTGGCGATGTGTCGAGTCAATTCCTCACCGCGCTGCTGCTCACGTTGCCGTTGCTGCCTTCGTCGACTGGCGAAATCGTGGTGGAAGTCGAGGGCGAATTGATTTCCAAGCCGTATATCGACATCACGCTGCGTTTGCTGCGCCGATTCGGTATCGATGTGCGGCAGGACGGCTGGGAGCGCTTTACGCTGCCGGCGGCGGGTGCCGACGGGGCAAATTACCGGAGTCCAGGTGAGATTCGTGTCGAGGGCGACGCTTCGTCCGCGTCGTACTTCCTTGCCGCGGGGGCGATTGGCGGCGGCCCGCTGCGGGTAGAAGGTGTCGGGCGCGACAGTATTCAGGGCGACGTCCGATTCGTGGATGCGCTCGCCGCGATGGGCGCGCGGGTCACGATGCACGACGACGCCATCGAAGTGCACGGCATCGATACGCCCAGTGGCAAGTTGCGTGCACTCGACATGGACTTCAATCACATTCCCGATGCAGCGATGACGATTGCGGTGGCCGCGTTGTTTGCCGATGGCACGACGACCCTGCGAAATATCGCAAGCTGGCGAGTGAAGGAAACGGACCGTCTGGCCGCAATGGCTACGGAGCTGCGCAAGGTGGGGGCGACGGTGGAAGAGGGCGCAGATTACCTGCGGGTGACGCCGCCCGCAGCGCTCACCCCGAATGCGGCCATCGACACCTACGACGATCACCGCATGGCGATGTGTTTCTCGCTAGTGAGTTTGGGCGGCGTACCGGTGACGATCAACGATCCGAAATGCGTTGCGAAGACGTTCCCGACGTACTTCGACGAGTTTGCCCGCGTAGCGTCGTGATTCTGGTGGTTCAGGCGTGGTGGCGGGCGAGGCTTAACCCTGTCCCGTCATCGTCTGCCACAGCAGCACGCCGTTGAGCGCCACGATGGCCGCTGCGATGATCCACGCGAGGGCTAGCAGTATTCCGCCCACGCGCCACTGCCCCATCAACTTGGCGTCGCCAGCAAAGCGCACCAGTGGAATCACCGCGAACGGCAGTTGCAGGCTCAGCACGACCTGACTAAAGATCAGCAGGTTCGTCGTCTGGGCCTCGCCACCATGGCCGACGATCAGCAATGCGGGGATCAAGGCGAGTCCGCGTGTGATCAGCGCCCGTTGCCACGCCTTCATGCGCAGGTTCAGGAAGCCTTCCATGGTGACCTGGCCCGCCAGCGTGGCCGTGACGGTCGAATTGAGGCCGCAGGCGAGCAATGCGACGGCAAACATCACACCCGCCCATTTATTGCCAAGCAATGGCGCGAGCAATTTGTGGGCGTCGCCGAGCGACTCCACGCTGGTGTTGCCGCTGGCGTGAAACACGGCCGCGGCGAGTATCAGCAACGCCGCGTTGATCAGAAATGCGAAGCCGAGCGACAGCGTGGTGTCCCATTGCGTTGCGCGTAGGGCGCGGGCCATGGTGACGGGTGTGCGCTCGGGCATCGCTTCGCCGCGCATGCGCAAGAGCGCCGAATGCAAGTACAGGTTGTGCGGCATCACGGTGGCACCGAGTATGCCGGTGGCGAGCCAAAGCATGCCGGCCTGCGCAACGATTTCGCTGCGTGGGCGCATACCGGAAAGTGCCGCGCCCCAGTCGGGGTTGGCCAATGCCAGTTGTGCCGCAAAGCAGCCGGCGGTCAGCAAGATAAGCGCGGCGACGGCACCTTCGAGGCGACGTTGCCCGAAGCCTTGCAGGCCGAGCATGGCGAAGGCGAGCGCCCCGGCAAGCAACACGCCGACGGGCAGCGATACGCCGAAAAGCAGTTGCAGGGCGACAGCACTGCCGATGATCTCAGCGAGGTCGCAGGCAATGATGGCGATCTCGCAAAGCCCCCATAACGCCAGCGAAGTGCGACGGCTATACTGGCTACGTGAGAGTTGGGCGAGGTCGCGCCCGGTCACCAGACCGACGCGCGCGGCCAGCCACTGCAACACCAAGGCCATGACGCTCGAGAGCAGCACGACGCTCAGGAGCGTGTAGCCGTAACGGGCACCCCCGGCAATGGCCGTGGCCCAGTTGCCCGGATCCATATAGCCGACGGCGATCAGCGTGCCCGCGCCGGCGAAACCCAGCCAGCGCTGTGGACGGCGAGGCGGTTCGTCGGGTGAAGGGGCCCATTCGGGGCCGACTAAGGGATAATCGCGGCTTTGCATGGCAGTCACATCTTCCGGGACGCGAGTTGCGTCTACATCTAAATGATAATCATTATTATTTGATTCGGAAGTTTTATTTTTCAATGCGTTGGATAGACAGAGACGAAGGGATGCCTGATTCGATGTTCGTGGACGATTCGGTTTCGGTAATTACGGTGGACGGCCCGACGGCGTCCGGCAAGGGCACGGTCGCGCACCGTGTGGCCGACGCGTTGGGTTTTCACTATCTGGATAGTGGTGCGCTCTATCGCCTGACGGCGCTGGCGAGTGCCCGTCACGGCATCGACCCGGACGACGTGAGCGGGCTGACCGTGTTGGCCGAAACGCTCGATGTACGTTTCAAGGATCAGCGGATCTGGCTGGCCGGCGAAGATGTGACCGATGCGATTCGGGCGGAGGCGATCGGTAATCGGGCGTCGAGCATTGCGGTGCACAAGGCGGTGCGTCAGGCGCTGGTGGCCTTGCAGCGGGGCTTCAAGACCGCGCCGGGGCTCGTGGCGGACGGCCGCGACATGGGTACGGTGATCTTCCCCGAGGCCGAGTTGAAGGTGTTTTTGACCGCTTCGCCACAGGCCCGTGCCGAGAGGCGGTATAAGCAATTGATAGAAAAAGGTTTTTCTGCTAACATAGACAGTCTCATGCTGGATCTTGAGGCGCGTGATGCGCGGGATCGAACCCGTGCCGAAGCGCCGCTACGGCCGGCAGAGGGTGCGCGGGTACTCGATACTTCTGGACTCAACGTCGATCAGGCGGTGGCCCAGGTGCTCGAATGGTTCGCGCAAGTGCAGTACCCGCAAGGCGCCTGACCGTGTGTTTCATGCAGTCACTCAGTCAGGATTTGTCTAACCTTTAACCCAACCGTTGTGCGTTTTTGTCAGCCCCCCCTCCGGGATCTGAGACGCCAGCGGCGTAATCCACTTTTATGTCCGACCTGCAAACCTCGACCAACGAATCTTTCGCGGCGCTTTTCGAAGAGTCGCTCTCCCGCCAAGACATGCGTGCTGGTGAAGTCATCAGCGCTGAAGTCGTTCGGGTTGACCACAACTTCGTGGTCGTCAACGCCGGGCTCAAGTCCGAAGCGTACATCCCCATCGAAGAATTCCTGAATGATCAGGGCGAGGTCGAAGTTCAGGCCGGCGACTTTGTTTCCGTGGCGATCGACGCCCTGGAAAACGGCTACGGCGACACCGTGCTGTCGCGCGACAAGGCCAAGCGTCTGGCCTCGTGGCTGCAACTGGAAAAGGCCCTCGAGTCGGGCGACCTCGTGACCGGTACGATCACCGGCAAGGTCAAGGGCGGCCTGACCGTGATGGTCAACGGCATCCGTGCATTCCTGCCGGGTTCGCTGGTTGACACGCGTCCGGTCAAGGACACGACCCCGTACGAAGGCAAGACCCTCGAATTCAAGGTTATCAAGCTCGACCGCAAGCGCAACAACGTTGTGCTGTCGCGCCGTGCCGTGATCGAAGCCACCCAAGGTGAAGAGCGCGCCAAGCTGCTCGAAACCCTGAAGGAAGGCGCGATCGTCAAGGGCGTGGTCAAGAACATCACCGACTACGGCGCGTTCGTGGACCTCGGCGGTATCGACGGCCTGCTGCACATCACCGACATCGCATGGCGTCGTGTGCGTCACCCGAGCGAAGTTCTGTCGGTTGGCCAAGAAGTCACCGCCAAGATCCTCAAGTTCGATCAAGAGAAGGGCCGTGTCTCGCTGGGCGTTAAGCAACTCGGCGAAGATCCGTGGGAAGGCATTGCTCGCCGTTACCCGCAAGGTACCCGCCTGTTCGGCAAGGTCACCAACATCACCGACTACGGCGCATTCGTCGAAGTGGAATCGGGCATCGAAGGCCTGGTTCACGTGTCGGAAATGGACTGGACCAACAAGAACGTTGCTCCGACCAAGGTTGTCCAACTGGGCGACGAAGTCGAAGTCATGGTGCTCGAGATCGACGAAGACCGTCGTCGTATCAGCCTCGGCATGAAGCAATGCAAGCCGAACCCGTGGGATGACTTCTCGCGCAACTTCAAGAAGGGCGACAAGATCAAGGGCGGCATCAAGTCGATCACCGACTTCGGCGTGTTCATTGGTCTGCCTGGCGGCATCGACGGCCTGGTCCACCTCTCGGATCTGTCGTGGAGCGAAACCGGCGAAGACGCCGTCCGCAAGTACAAGAAGGGCGACGAAGTCGAAGCCGTGGTTCTGGGTATCGACGTCGAGAAGGAACGCATCTCGCTGGGTATCAAGCAGCTCGAAGGCGATCCGTTCAACACGTTCGTTGCTATCAACGACAAGGGCTCGATCGTCAACGGTACGGTCAAGTCGGTTGACCCGAAGGGTGCTGTCGTGTCGCTGGGTGAGGACGTCGAAGGCTACCTGCGTGCTTCGGAAATCTCGCAAGACCGCGTGGAAGATGCTCGCAACGTGCTCAAGGATGGTGACGCCGTCAACGTGATGATCGTCAACATCGACCGCAAGTCGCGCAACATCAACCTGTCGATCAAGGCTAAGGATTCGGCTGAACAGCAAGAAGCGATGAGCAAGCTGTCGTCGGACAGCTCGGCAGCGAGCGGCACCACCAACCTCGGTGCGCTGCTCAAGGCCAAGCTGGACAGCCAGAATCAGTAAGGTCCAAGGCCTATGACCAAGTCTGAATTGGTCAACCAGTTGGCGGCGCGGTTTCCCCAGTTGGTGCTCAAGGATGCCGATTTCGCGGTGAAGACGATTCTCGACGCGATGGCTGACGCGCTTGCGCGCGGCCACCGTATCGAGATCCGCGGATTCGGTAGTTTTGGGCTCAACCGTCGGCCACCGCGCGTCGGCCGCAACCCCAAGTCGGGTGAGAAAGTGATGGTGCCGGAGAAATTCGTGCCTCACTTCAAGCCCGGTAAGGAACTGCGAGAGCGGGTTGATCACAAGGCGTCGGACCAATAAGGCCCTTTGGGATCTACTACGCAAAAAAAGCGCCCTCGGGCGCTTTTTTTGTTTTCGGCGAATGCGCATGCGCACAATTCCCGGAAATGTGGAGCGCGTTGCATGAACGCCGCCTCTTAGGGCACATCCGGTACAATACGCGCACGTGCCGGCCAGGGCGCGAGCGGCGTCAACGCTGCTCATAGCGACAGGGTCGGCTCAAGTCGCAAAACATACGGCAATCCTGCCGCAGGAGCCTTTCGGCATGAAGCTGATTGTTTGGATCGTTCGTCTCATCGTCTTCGTGGTGTTGCTGTGTCTCGCGCTCGCCAATACGGGCGAGGTCACGTTGAACCTGTTCCTGGGGCATACGTGGACGGCGCCGCTCATCATGATCGGTCTGGCGTTCTTCGTGGTTGGTGGCGTGATCGGTGTGTTGGCAACGTTGCCGAGCCTGACGCGTCAGCGACTGGAACTGCGTCGCACCCGCCGGGATCTGGCCCGTGCGCAGCGCGATCCCGAGGCGAGCGATCAGCCGCCGATGCTGCCGCCGGTATAAGCGGCAGGCGATCAAGCGGCGACGTTCGCCATCCTCATCGACTGTTTCAAAGACAACACGCATCCATGGAATTCGAGGTCTGGTGGCTTCTGGCCATCCCGGTGATTTTCGGCTGCGGCTGGGTCGCTGCGCGGCTGGATTTGCGCAGCCTGCTCTCCGAGAGCCGCAACTTGCCGGCGTCCTATTTTCGCGGGCTGAACTTCCTGCTCAACGAGCAGCCGGACAAAGCGATCGATGCCTTCATCGAAGTCGCGAAGCTCGACCCCGAGACCACCGAACTGCACTTCGCGCTCGGTAGCCTGTTTCGCCGTCGCGGCGAGACCGAGCGCGCCATTCGTGTGCATCAGAATCTGCTCTCGCGCGACGACCTGCCTAAGACCGATCAGGAACACGCGCTCTACGAGCTCGGTCACGACTTTCTGAAGGCGGGGCTGCTCGATCGCGCCGAGGAAGCCTTCGGCCGCTTGCAAACCGGCAACTACGCGAAGGCCGCTCAGCACGCCAAGCTCACGATCTATCAGATCGAGAAAGAATGGCGCAAGGCACTCGCTGAAGCCGAGACGCTCAGCGACCTCGATCCCGCCGTGTCGTATCGCAAGGAGATTGCACAGTTCCACTGCGAACTGGCGCAGGAAGCCTTGCAGCGCAAGGACGCGGAAGCGGTCGCGCGCGAGCTGGATGCTGCGCTCGACGTGAATCCGGCCAATGTGCGCGCGCCTTTGTTGCGTGGCGACATGCTGCTGGCCGCAGGGGACGCGGAAGGCGCGCTGCGCGTGCTGCGTACCATCGAAGAGCAGAACCCCGTCTATCTGGGGTTGGCGGCCAAGCGTCTTATGAAGGCGTACGAAGCGCTGGGCCGCGCGCCGGAAGGGCTGGCGTTGCTGCACGACGCCCTGCTGCGCAACCCGTCGGACGATCTGCTAGAGATCGTCTATGAAAAGACACTTGCTTTGCACGGCCCCGAAGCCGCGCTCAAGGTGATGCGCGAGCAGATGCAGCGTGCACCGAGCGCCCCGGGCATGGCGCGCTTGCTCGAAGCGCACGCCGCGACCGCGCATGGCGAGACGCAAGCCGACCTGCAATTGATGGGTAAGCTCATCACGCAACGCACGAAGTCGCTGCCGCGCTATGTTTGCGATCAGTGCGGCTTCCGCGCCCGACTCTTTTACTGGCAGTGCCCCGGCTGTAATGGCTGGGAGACCTACACGCCGCGACGTGCCGACGTGCCGGCGGCCTCCTAATTTTTATAAGTTCGCGCAATCATGAAAGTCACTATCATCGGCTCCGGTTACGTCGGCCTCGTTACGGGCGCTTGTCTGGCAGATGTCGGCAACGACGTGTTCTGTCTGGACGTCGATCCGCGCAAGATCGAGATTCTCAACAACGGTGGCGTGCCTATCCACGAGCCGGGTCTGCAAGAGATCATCGCGCGCAATCGTGAGGCGGGTCGCCTGCATTTCTCGACGGACGTGGAAGCGTCGGTCGCGCACGGCGAAGTGCAATTCATCGCCGTGGGCACGCCGCCCGACGAAGACGGCTCGGCCGACCTGCAATATGTGGTCGCTGCGGCACGTAACATCGGCCGCTACGCCAAGGAATTCAAGGTCATCGTCGACAAGTCGACCGTGCCTGTGGGCACGGCAGACAAGGTGCGCGCAGCAGTGAACGACGAGCTCGCGAAGCGCGGCGAAACCGTGCCGTTCTCGGTGGTCTCGAACCCCGAGTTCCTGAAGGAAGGCGCGGCCGTGGACGATTTCATGCGTCCCGACCGGATCGTGATCGGCGTGGACGACGACGCCGACGGCCAACAGGCGCGCGCCATGATGAAACGCCTGTATTCGCCGTTCAACCGTAATCACGAACGCACGCTCTATATGGACGTGCGCTCGGCGGAATTCACGAAATACGCCGCCAACGCGATGCTCGCGACGCGTATCTCGTTCATGAACGAGTTGGCCAATCTGGCCGATCGCGTGGGCGCCGATATCGAAAACGTGCGTCAGGGCATCGGCTCGGACCCGCGCATCGGCTATCACTTCCTCTACGCCGGTTGCGGCTACGGTGGCTCGTGCTTCCCGAAGGATGTGCAAGCGCTGGTGCGCACGGCTGACGATTATGGTTTGCCGCTGCGAATTCTCGATGCGGTGGAAGCCGTCAACGAGACGCAGAAGACGGTGCTGATCGGCAAGATCGTGAAGCGTCTGGGCGAAGACCTCTCGGACAAGACGTTCGCGTTGTGGGGCCTCGCGTTCAAGCCGAACACCGACGACATGCGCGAAGCACCGAGCCGCCGAGTGATCGCCGAGTTGGTGGCGCGCGGCGCACGTGTTCGCGTCTACGATCCGGTGGCGCTCGAAGAAGCCCGCCGCGTCATTGCACTCGACTTCGCGAACGATCCGACGGCGCACGCCCGTATCGAATTTTGCACGTCGCAGAACGACACGCTTACGGGCGCCGACGCGTTGGTGATCGTCACGGAATGGAAGGCCTTCCGCAGCCCCGACTTTGCCCGCGTGAAGGCGTCGCTGTCGATGCCGCTGATCTTCGACGGCCGCAATCTCTACGATCCGGAAGCCATGCGCGACCTGGGCGTGGAATACCACGCGATCGGCCGTGGCTTGCACGTGCCCGTCTGAGTTTGGAGGAGCGACGCATGACATCGACGGCAACTTCGCTCACTCGCACGGTGCAGGCACCGGGCGTGCCTACGGTTCCTCGTGAGGCTTTCGCGCGCGCGCGCGTGCTGATCGTCGGCGACGTGATGCTGGACCGCTATTGGTTCGGCGACGTCAATCGCATTTCTCCGGAAGCACCGGTGCCGGTGGTGCACGTCAAGCGCAACGAAGAGCGCTTGGGTGGTGCGGCCAACGTGGCGCTCAACGCGACGTCGCTGGGCGCCAAGGCGGGCCTGCTGTGCGTGCTGGGGGAAGACGAACCGGGCAACCGCGTCGCCGATCTGCTCGACGCTAGCGGCGTGACCTCGTACGTCACGCGCGATGCCGACCTGGCCACCACGATCAAGCTGCGCATCGTCTCGCGCCAGCAGCAACTGCTGCGTATCGATTTCGAGAACCTGCCTGCCCGTGAAGTGCTGCTGGCTGTGCTCGATCAGTATCGCCAGTTGGTGAACGACTACGACGTCGTTTTGTTGTCGGACTATGCCAAGGGCGGTTTGACACACGTCCAGCCGATGATCGAAGCCGCACGTGCGGCCGGCAAGGCGGTGCTCGTCGACCCGAAGGGCAGCGATTACGAGCGCTATCGCGGCGCGACGATTCTTACGCCCAACCGCGCGGAGTTGCAGCAAGTGGTGGGCGAGTGGCGCTCTGAAGACGATTTGACGCAACGCGCGCAAAACCTGCGCGAATCGCTCGACCTCGAAGCGCTGCTGCTCACGCGCTCGGAAGAGGGGATGACCCTCTTCACGGCCACCGGCGCGCTGCACGTGCCGGCGCAGGCGCGCGAAGTGTATGATGTTTCGGGCGCGGGCGACACCGTTATCGCGACGCTCGCGGCGTCACTTTCCGCCGGTTTGCCGCTGCCGCAGGCCGTGGTGCTGGCGAATCGCGCCGGCAGTATCGTCGTCGGCAAGCTCGGCACGGCGAGCGTGGATTACTCCGAACTTTTCCCGAACTGACATGACCATCATCGTGACCGGCGCCGCCGGGTTTATCGGCGCCAACCTCGTCAAAGCCCTCAACGAGCGCGGCGAGACCGACATTGTGGCGGTCGACAATCTCACCCGCGCCGACAAGTTTCGCAATCTGGTGGATTGCGAGATCAGCGACTACCTCGACAAGACCGATTTCGTCGCGCGCTTTCAGCGCCGAGAGTTCGGCCGCGTGCGTGCGATTTTTCATGAAGGTGCCTGCTCCGACACGATGGAGACCGATGGTCGCTACATGATGGAGAACAACTTCCGCTACACGCGGGCGTTGTTCGACGCGTCGCTCGCGCAAGCGGTGCCGTTCCTCTACGCCTCGTCGGCGGCCACTTACGGGGCGTCGGAGACGTTCGTGGAAACACGCGAATACGAGAAGCCGCTGAACGTCTACGGTTACTCGAAGTTTCTGTTCGATCAGATTGTGCGCCGCGCCATGCGCGAAGCCGGGGGCAAGCTGCCGAGTCAGGTGGCCGGTTTCCGTTACTTCAACGTGTACGGCGCGCGCGAAGCGCACAAGGGCCGCATGGCGTCGGTGGCGTTCCACAACTTCAATGAATTCCGCGCGAACGGCCGCGTGAAGCTCTTCGGCGAGTACAACGGCTACGCCGCCGGTACGCAAAGCCGTGACTTCGTGTCGGTGGAAGACGTGGTCAAGGTGAACCTGCACTTCTTCGATCACCCGGAACGTAGCGGCATCTTCAATCTGGGCACGGGCCGCGCACAGCCGTTCAACGACATTGCGGTGGCGGTGATCAACACGCTGCGCGAAGAGAAGGGCGAAGCGCCGCTGGGGCTGGAAGAATTGGTGCGTCAGGGCTTGATTGAATACGTTGACTTCCCGGATGCCTTGCGTGGCAAGTATCAGTGCTTCACGCAGGCGAGCATCGAAAATCTGCGTCAGGCGGGCGGTTATACGCAGCCGTTTTACACGGTCGGCGAGGGCGTCTCGCGCTACGTACGCTGGTTGCTGGCGCAATGAAACGCGCCGCCATGCAAATCGACTGACACCGGTAGATCGACGGGGAACCCAGCGGGTTCCCCGTTTTGTTTGGGGCATGGGCGCTCGGTTGTCATCCGGACGCGCCCGAGCGCGTTAACCTCGTTATACGTATCGATTCCCGGGCATCACAGCCCTTTGTGGGCATCGTCCGGGGAATACGTGGTTCTGACTACGCAAGGGTTGAGAAGGGCGCGTAGGGCTGCCGACGCGGGCAGCAAAGGGAGGAGGTGGCCGGGAGGACATCACGATCCGCTCGCCATCGCCGGTCTTGTTCGTCGAGTCACGCCGTTTTTCCCGGTCGTCTCGCATGCGCCGGACGCTGGACGCGGCAAGCCTCGGACTGTCTCAAAAAGGATTGCACCATGCTCCGCAAGCTCTTGCTGGCAGTTGTTACCTTTTTCGCCCTGTGCGGCCTGGCCATGGCCGCGGTCGACATCAATACCGCCGATCAGGCGACCCTCGAATCGCTCAAAGGCATTGGGCCCGTCAAATCCAAGGCCATCATCGACGAGCGCAATGCCCATGGCCCCTACAAAGATGCCGCCGACGTGGCGAAACGCGTCAAGGGGCTGGGGACGAAGTCGGTCTCGACGTTGCAGTCGGAAGGCATGACGATCAACGGACAGGGCGGTGGCACACCGGCGGCTGCGGCAACCAAGCCCGCCGCACCCGCTGCGCCGACACCGCCAGCCGCGCAGACGCCTGCCGCGCCCGCCAAACCAGCACCGGCCACTGCGCAGGCACCGGCTGCTCCGGCACCTGCCACGACCATGAAGCCCGCACCGTCCAGCACCATGTCGCCTGCACCGGGTACTGCGATGAAGTCCACGACACCGGGCCCGGCGATGACGGCTAACCCTGCGGCGCCTGCCGCAACTACGGCGGCCCCGACAGCGACCGCTGCGTCGGCCACCGACACCACGGCCAAGTCGAAGTCGTCGAAATCGAAGAAGGCTAAGGACACGGCGACCGCCGCACCGGCAGGGGCCTCCGCGGCAACCGCAGCGGCACCCGCAACGGATGCCAAGGCCACCAAGTCGAGCAAGTCCAAGTCGTCGAAGGCTTCGGCTGCGGCCGCTGCGCCGTCCACGGCATCGGCACCCGCTGCGGCCACCGACGCCGCACCGGCAAAGTCGAGCAAGTCGAAGAAGGCCAAAGCCCCGGCAGCGGCGAGTGCGCCCAAGGCGTAACTTCGCGTAAAGCGGCAAAGCAAAAGCGGGCCGATTGGGGCAATCACACGCCTGAATCGGCCCTCGGCATTTGATGCGCGGGCACTGCGCTAACCCATACCGTCAGCGCGGACATGGCCGGTGGATTAGAATGTTTCGATTCCCGACCGAAAAAGCTTAGCGCAATGGCCTATAAGACTATCGAAGACACCATCGGCAATACGCCGCTGGTGCAACTGGTGCGTTTGCCCGACGACGAAATCCGCCGCCGCAACAACGTGATTCTCGGCAAGCTCGAAGGCAACAACCCGGCTGGCTCGGTGAAAGACCGTCCGGCGCTCTCGATGATCAAGCACGCCGAACTGCGCGGGCGCATCAAACCGGGTGACACGCTGATCGAAGCCACTTCGGGCAACACCGGTATCGCACTGGCCATGGCCGCCGCCATCCGCGGTTACAAGATGGTGCTGATCATGCCGGAAGACCTGTCGATCGAGCGTCGTCAGAGCATGGGCGCGTACGGCGCCGAAATCATCCTGACGCCGGTCAAGGGCGGCATGGAGTATGCCCGCGATCTCGCCGAGCAGATGCAGCGCGACGGCCGCGGCATCATCCTCGATCAGTTCGCCAACCCGGACAACCCGCTGGCGCACTACGAAAGCACCGGTCCGGAAATCTGGCGCGACACGGAAGGCCGCATCACGCACTTCGTGTCGGCGATGGGCACGACGGGCACGATCATGGGCGTGTCGCAGTACCTCAAGGAAAAGAACGACGCTGTGCAGATCATCGGTGCCGAGCCCGCCGAAGGCTCGCGCATTCCGGGCATTCGCAAGTGGCCTGAAGCTTATCTGCCGAAGATTTTCGACCGCGCGCGCGTGGATCGTACGGTGTCGGTGACGCAAGCGGAAGCCGAGATCATGGCGCGCCGTCTTGCGGCGGAAGAGGGCATTTTCTGCGGCATTTCAGCCGCGGGCGCTTGCCAGATCGCGCTGAACCTCGCGCACGAAGTCGAGAACGCGACCATCGTGTTCGTCGTCTGCGACCGCGGCGATCGCTATCTGTCGACGGGTGTGTTTCCGGCGTAATCAATGGAGCAATAAACGGTGCAACACGCCGCGTGACCATCGCGCAGCGAAACGTCACGCGAATGTAGAAACGGGACCTTGCGGTCCCGTTTTCATTGGTGGCTCAGATGCTGCCGCCGAGTCGGCCTCTACCTAGCTCAGGGCGCACGTGCCGCCTTGATCGCATCGGCCAGGTCGTACACCGACATCGCGTAGAAGAAGCTGCGGTTGTAGCGCGTGAGCACGTAGAAGTTATTCAGACCCATGCGGTACTGCGTGGCTTCACCCGGCGTGGGCAGGTCGACGATCAGCACCGGCGTGTCGAGCTTCGCACCGATGTCCAGACGCGGCTCGTTCATCAACATCCCTGCCTTGATGAAGTCGCTGAGTTTCCAGTGCGGCTCGGGCTGACCGTCGGCACCGGCTTCCGCCAGACCCTGACTTCCGCGGTCATTCGCGATATTCCACACGATGGGCTGACCGCTCTGCCAACCATGCTGCTTGAGGAAGTTGGCGACGCTGCCGATGGCATCGGCGACATCGTTGGTCAGATTGATCTTGCCGTCGCCGCTGTAGTCGACTGCATAGTTGCGAATCGACGAAGGCATGAACTGCGGAATGCCGATGGCGCCCGCGTACGAACCGTAGATGCTGAACGGATCAACGGCGCGCTCGCGTGCATAGAGCAGCAGGTTTTCGAGCTCATTGCGAAAGAGCGCCATGCGCTCCGAGCGATTGCGCGCGGGCGGGTAATCGAACGCGAGCGTCGTGAGCGCATCGATGGTGCGGAAGTTACCCATGTTGCGACCGTAGATCGTCTCGACGCCGATGATGGCGACGATGATCTCCTCGGGCACGCCATACTGCTGCGCGGCGCGTGCGAGCGTATCCGCATTTTGATTCCAGAATCTCACGCCGCCATTGATGCGCGTGTTATCGAGAAAACGCTTCTCGTAGTTTTTCCAGTTCTTCTGCCCCGGCACGGCGGGCGGTGCCGCGAGACGTGCCGCGGTTTGCGAGAACACGACGCGCGAGAAGATCTTCTGCAATTCGGCGCGATTGAAGCCGTCGCGTGCGACCACGTCATTGATAAACGCGTCGACTTCCGGGTTTGCCGCGTAGCGCTGCGGCACCACTTCTTCTTCGAACTCTGTCGATTGCTGTGCAACCTGCTTGGGACGTGCCGATTGTGCTTGCGCACTCGATACGCCCAGCATCGTCATGGCGAAGGCGCCAACACAGAGGGCCGTGCCGAGAACCCGTATCGGGCGCGCGAGTTGCAGGGGGAGGCGCGATTGCGCCGGCGGGAGAGAATCGTGCATCCGTACCGGTGATGTCATGCTGTCTGTCAGGCCTGTATGAAGTCCGAATGCGAACTGCCGGTGTGGCTGGCGGTATCGCGTGAGCGTTTCGTCTAGCGGTTACGTCTAGAGCGTCGGTCATTCGTGTGGGTTCCGGCCGTTTTACAGAATTGCAGGTTTGCAGCACTGCGAACGGCCTTTGCCAACTGACACGGGTCTGCTGGAAAGAGACTGCTTGGCAGTATAACCGAGTGCACCTGTGATACCTTAAGGCCTGTGCACTGTCAGTGACAGGCTCATGGGGGATGTCCGCCATCGGCAGGCGTTTGCCAGTGTTTGCCAATGAAGACCAGTGCATTCCGGCTCACGCTCGCCAGGCTCCTTGCCCGGCCGCTACCGGACGTGGAGACTACGGCGCGGCGGGCATCCCCCGCCTCGTTCCAATATAACGATACGAACGCGACACATCGAATGGCTACCGGGTTTTATACGCACCCCGACTGCGTCCGTCACGAGATGGGCGAGTGGCATCCGGAATGTCCCGAGCGGCTGCGCGCCATCGAGGATCAACTGATCGCCGGGCGCATCGACGGCCTGCTGGAGCGCCGTGAAGCGCCTGCGGCCGACGAGTCCAGCTTGCGGCTCGTGCACACGCAAGATCACATCGACTTCATCCGCGACAATATCCCCGAAACGGGTTATTTCCCTATCGATCCCGACACGTTGCTCAATCCGTACTCGTGGCGCGCTGCCACGCGCGCGGCGGGAGCTGCCGTGGCGGCGACCGATGCGGTGATTCGCGGCGAACTGGATAACGCGTTTTGCAGCGTGCGCCCGCCGGGCCATCACGCGACGCCGACGCGTGCGATGGGCTTCTGCCTGTTCAATAACGTGGCCATTGCCGCAGCGCACGCGCTCGAAGTGCATGGGCTCTCGCGCGTGGCGATCGTCGACTTCGACGTGCATCACGGCAACGGCACGGAGGCGGCTTTCGCCAACGATGACCGTGTGTTGATGTGCGGCATCTTCCAGCATCCGTTCTATCCGTTCTCGGGCGCCGATCATCCGGCACCGAACATGCTCAACATTCCGCTCTCGGCACGCACGTCGGGCATGGCGGCACGCGAGGCGATCGATTACGGCTGGCTGGGGCAACTCGACGCGTTCCGTCCCGAGATGATCTTCTTCTCGGCTGGTTTCGATGCGCACCGCGAAGACGATCTCGGCAATCTGGGCCTCACCGAGGCGGATTTCACGTGGATGACCGAGCGCGTGAAGGCGATTGCCGACCGTCATGCGAAGGGCCGCATCGTCAGCTGCCTCGAAGGCGGCTATAACCTCTCGGCACTGGGCCGCAGCGTTGTCGCGCATTTGAAGGTGCTGGCCGACGTTTAAGCGGCACCGCCGTCGCGCATATCGGTGCGACGGCTTCATCATGCCGTGCTCGGCACCGACAGCGCCTCACCCCATTCGATGCCGCGCGGCATGACGTGGCACAGGAGACGATCATGACCGCTGTCACGCCCGCCACTCCCTCCGACGAACCGCTGGTCCTCGTCACGCACGGCGAGGGCGACCTCGCGGGTGTGACGACGCTCACGCTCAATCGCCCGCGCCAGTTCAACGCGCTGTCGGAAAGCCTGCTCGACGCGTTGCAACACGCACTCGACGCCGTTGCGAACGACAACACCGTGCGTGTGGTGGTGCTGGCTGCGGCGGGGGCAGCATTCTGCGCAGGGCACGATCTCAAGGAAATGCGCGCCGAGCCATCGCTCGATTACTATCGGCGGCTCTTCAACCAATGCACCCGCGTAATGATGACGATGCAGCGCATGCCGCAGCCAGTTATCGCGCGTGTGCACGGCATTGCCACCGCGGCAGGTTGCCAGTTGGTGGCGATGTGCGATCTCGCGGTCGCGGCGTCCGCGGCACGCTTCGCCGTGTCGGGCATTAACGTGGGGTTGTTTTGTGCGACGCCGGGCGTGGCGTTGTCGCGAAATCTGTCGCGCAAGCAGGCGATGGAGATGTTGCTGACCGGCGACTTCATCGATGCAGCGACGGCGCGCGAGCGTGGTCTGATTAACCGCGTGGTGCCGATGGAGAAGCTCGATACGGAAATAGCGGCGCTGTGCGCGTCGATCCTGGCGAAGCCCGCTGCGGCAGTCGCGGCTGGCAAGGGCCTTTTCTACCGCCAGTTGGAGACCGGTATCGAAGCGGCCTATCAAATGGCTGGCCAGACGATGGCCTGCAACATGATGGACGATTGCGCGCTCGAAGGCGTGCAGGCGTTTATCGAAAAGCGCGCGCCGGATTGGGCGAAATCGTAAGCGGCGCTTTTCAGCTTGCCTACCACTGCTTCTCCAGCACTAACGGCCCCGGCGTTGCGGTGCGGCTAACGGCGTAGCCTTTGCCGGTGAACCAAGCGCGTAGCTCCTTCACCATATCCGGGTTGCCGCACACCATGATGCGCGACGTAGCGGGGTCCAGCGTCGCCCCCATCGCCTT
The DNA here is from genome assembly GCF_049918595.1 of Pandoraea pneumonica. Taxonomy (GTDB): domain Bacteria; phylum Pseudomonadota; class Gammaproteobacteria; order Burkholderiales; family Burkholderiaceae; genus Pandoraea; species Pandoraea pneumonica_A. The sequence goes on along the minus strand of NZ_JBNCRZ010000006.1, from coordinate 2,094 downwards.
TTCCAATTCCCCCGATTCGAGCAACGACGTGATGCGGCCATAGAGCGCACCCGGCGTCTCTTCACGCGTGACGCACACGCCGAAGTGCAGCTTGCCGACCAGTGCCGGATCGACGTCCGGATGCGAGAAGTGGCGCAGTGCTTCGTAATAGGCGAGGTCGCGCTCCCAGCGCACGCTGTGCACGACATAGATGTTCTCGAAGCGCTGCCACACGGCCGGATCGCGCAAGATCGACACGAAGGGCGCAAGGCCCGTGCCTGTGGCGAGCAGCCAGAGGTCGTCGCCACCGGTGAAGCGATCGAGCGTGAGGAAGCCGTAGGACGTGTGATCGACGAACATTTCGTCGCCCACTTTGAGCTTCGACATGCGTGGGGTCAGCAGCCCTTCCGGAATGGTGATTACGTAGAACTCCAACGTATCTTCCGCGGGCGAATTCACGAAGGAATACGCGCGCCAGATCAAGTTGCCATCGTCATCGGGCAAGCCGAGTCGCACGAACTGGCCCGGCAGGAATTGCAGGCCGGGCGGGCGTGTGGTCTTGATGCTGAAGATCGTCGGCGTCCAGAAGTGCACGCCGGTGACGGTTTGCGGCGAGTATTTCGTCTGCGCTTGCATGCCGGAGCTCCTCGCGAATGCGAACGCGTCCAGTGTAACGCGCAGTACGGCGTACCGGGACGAGACCCTGCTCCCGTGTTGGGATCGCAGGGCGCTCGCCCGTCACGTCATCCGGTTGCTCAGACGCTGTCGTGCGCGGGCTCGGGCGTTTTGGCGAGCGGCAGATGCTGCAACATCCACTGCGTGAGATCGCCGACGACCTTCTCCCGATCGAAATCGTTGAGCGTTTCGTGAAAGTGGCCCTGATAAAGACGGAGTGTCTTGTCCTGCGAGCCCGCGTTGTGATGAAACTGCTCGCTCGCCCACGGCGCGGTGAGCTTATCCGCGGTGCCATGAAAGACATACAACGGCAGATGCAGCGCGTCGGCATTCGCGTGTATGCGCGCCATGGCGTCGAGCAGTTCGGCCGCCGTGCGCGCGGGCGTGCCGCGATAGGCGTTCAACGGGTCTTGTTTGGCGGCGTCGACCACGGCCTTGTCGCGCGAGATCATCGCCGGATCGATCTTGAAAACCGGCACCTTCGGCAGCCAGCGCGACACCCAGCGGCCCGCCTTGGCCATCCACGGGGCTACGGGCTCGCCGGGGGCGAGGGCGGGGCTGCTGAGAATCAGTCCACGCACGTGCGCCGGGGCACGGGTGATGGTGTAGAGCGCGGCGATGGCGCCGCCCATACTGTGGCCGAGCACGAACAACGGCACTTGTCCGAACGTATGGCGCACGTGGGTGAGGAAGATCTCGGTGTCGTCGAGATACTCGTTGAAGTCGTTGATGAAGACGCGCGCGCCGGCAGAGCGGCCGTGTCCGCGTAAGTCATACGTGATGGTGGCGATCTGGTGCGATGCAAAATGCGCGGCGAGCCTTGCGTAACGGCCACCGTGTTCGCCCATGCCGTGCACGATGGCGACCACCGCGCGTAGCGGTTCCGTCGTGTTCTCCGGTCGCCAGCTTTGTACATGCAGTTCGAGGCCGTCGCTGGCCTTCAGACGCGATTCCGAATGCGTGGTCATGTCTTCCTCCTCGCCCGGTGGCAGGGCGCTTGTCACCGAATTCCGAATAATTTTCCGGCAAGCCGTCGTGCGTGCGACGGTCTGAATTCCGGGTGCGCCATTCGATCATAGGCGCCCTTGCGACGGGTGGATTTCTCTAGAGGAAATGCACCACGAAGACACTGGTTGAGCGTCACGATTTGCATAAAAATAGCACGATCGTTCGGGCGGGAGCGGCGCCTCGGCGCTTGCGAGCATCCGCCCGACACCGCTATCGCGAGGATCGCGCATGCGTGGCTTGATTCAGCGAGACATTGAGTTTTGCCACAAAATGCCAAAAATATGCAATAAATGCGTCATCAACCCTGTGGTTATAATGGCAGCGGATTGACGTAAACGTAACTTTGGAGCGAGTTCATGAAGATCCTGGTACCGGTCAAACGGGTAGTGGATTACAACGTAAAGGTTCGCGTGAAGAGCGACGGCAGTGGCG
>NZ_JBNCRZ010000005.1:0-392701 GCF_049918595.1 Pandoraea pneumonica | reverse complement strand
AAACGGGTTTGGGGGGGGTTGTTTGTTTATAAATAGCTTTGCGGGGGGGGCGGCCCCGGGCCCCCCCCCTGTTTGCGGCCCCCCCTTAAATTCGCTTTGGAAAACGGGGGCCGGCCCGACGGCTCGTCACACGCCACCGCATCGTCGCACCCGATCGCCCTACCCGCGTCGCGATGCTCACCGACTCTCTCATCCCGATAACACCGCCTCGTCTAACGCAAAGGGTCTCGGCGACCATCCCCACGTGCTTTGCATCTGCTGGGGATGGCCGCCGAGACCCTCGATATCCCTGCGGGACTTCGTTGCTCCCGGGGTCGAGTCAAGTGAGTGCCTCGATAGTCCGTGTCGCGCGGATAACCGTCGGTTTTTACTACGAAGACCTTGGTGGACCGGGCGTATAGAAGTGTCATCGGAAATGTCGAGGGTCTCGACGGTCGTCACCAGCAGATGCGAAGCACGTGGGGACGACTGGCGAGGCCCTTGGCATTGGAAGAGGCGGTGTTATCGGGATGGGGGAGTTCGTCGGTATGGTGACGTGTGGAGCGAGGTGGGTTGCGACGATGTGGGGGAATGGAGATGGCCGTCGGTGCGGTCCCCGTTTTCCAAAGCGATTAACGGGGAGCGACGAAAACGGGGACCGTACCGGCGGCAGACCGCAGGCGTCACAAGTGGGTAGGACTTAAGACAACAGAAGCATCGCCCCTTTTCATAAAACAAAAGATAAAAACCCCGAACCCAAAGTTTCCTGCTCGTCTCAAGAATCAACACTGCGATTCAAGAGACTTAAGGCCGTCCACAGAGACGGCCATTTTTTTGGGAAAAGTTTTTTCAGAAAACTTCGGTGTTAACCCGCGACGTATGCCGTTCACAACGTAATACCGAGTATCAAAGCCGGATGATATTTCGCCATTACCGTCTTGATAATAATGATCACGCCTTAAAGCAGTACCGATACCGCGCGAAGTGAAGTCAGTAAAACAATGACTCGGGCGTGCCCCTGACAAATATCGGTAATCAAACTGCGTAAGGCACACGCACAAATCAAAACGAGACGGAGACACATTCATGAGCAAGGCAGCGGGATGGCTGCGGGGCGCGTTCGCCCTCGCGGTTTGTGGTGCAGCGGCAGGGGCGGCACAAGCACAATCCAACGTATCGCTTTACGGTCAGGTCGACGCCTGGGTCGGTGCAGTCAAGACGCCCGGCGGCGAGCGGGCATGGACACAAGGCGGCGGCGGTATGTCCACGTCGTACTGGGGCATGAAGGGTAACGAAGACCTGGGCAACGGCCTCAAGGCCATCTTCGTGTTGGAAGACTTCTTCCTCCCGCAAAGCGGTAACTACGGCCGCTTCACCGGCGACAGCTTCTTCTCGCGCAACGCCTACGTCGGCCTCCAGTCGAACACGCTCGGCACCATCACGATGGGCCGGTTGACCACGTCGTACTTCGTGTCGACGATTCTGTTCAACCCGTTTATCGACTCGTACACCTTCAGCCCGATGGTGTATCACACGTTCCTCGGCCAAGCCGGTCAAGGTATCGTGGGCGACTCCGGTTGGAGCAACGGCGTGATGTACGCCACGCCCGACTATAAGGGTCTGGGCGCCAGCTTCTCGTACGCCTTCGGTAACAAGGCAGGCGAAACCGGCCAGAACAAGTGGAGCGCCGCCGCCATGTACTTCAATGGCCCGCTCGCTGCCACCGTCGCGTTCCAGCAAGTGAAATTCGATTCGGTCCCCGACGATCAGGCAGGCATCACCGGCTTCCGTAATCAGCAAGCCGTGCAAGCCGGTCTTACCTACGACTTCCAAATCGTCAAACTCTACGGCCAGTATCAGTACATCAAGAACAACATCACCGGCGGCAACCTGACCTCCAACGGCGGCCAACTCGGCGTGTCCGTGCCGCTGGGCGGCGGCAACATCATGGCGTCCTGGGCTTACACCAAGAACTCGGGCGCCAACAACACCAGCCGAAACACCTGGGCCATCGGCTACGACTACAACTTCTCCAAGCGCACCGATTTGTATGCCGCTTACCTCAACGACAAGGTTTCCGGCCTCGAAGTCGGCAATACTTTCGGGGTGGGCATGCGTACCAAGTTCTGACAAACTCGGCAGCACGGCGCGCGCGCAGTACAATGCGCGCGCCCCCGCTGCACACGGACGACGGCATAACAAAGTGAAAAGGAGCGCACGTTGCTGACCAAATTCTTCAAACTCGAGGAGCATGGCTCCAATGTCAGGACAGAAATGGTGGCAGGTCTCACGACCTTCCTCACCATGTCCTACATCATCTTCGTCAACCCGAACATTCTCGGCACCACCGGCATGGACAAAAGCGCCGTGTTCGTGGCGACGTGTCTGGCGGCGGCGATTGGCTCGGTCATCATGGCCTTCGTGGCCAACTACCCGATCGGTATGGCCCCGGGCATGGGCCTGAACGCGTTCTTCGCGTTCACCGTCGTAGGGGCAATGGGCTACACCTGGCAGCAAGCGCTGGGCGCAGTCTTCATCTCGGGGTGTCTGTTCATCATCCTGACCGTCACCGGCGTACGATCCTGGCTCATTGCCGGGGTACCCAAATCGCTACGCTGTGCAATTGCCGCCGGTATCGGCCTGTTCCTCGCGATCATCGCGCTCGGTAACGCAGGCGTGGTCGTCGCTAACCCGGCCACCAAGATCGGTCTGGGCGACCTGCACTCGCCGCAAGCGCTGCTCGCGATTTTCGGCTTCTTCCTGATCGCCGTACTCGACGCCCTGCGCGTGCGTGGTGCCATCCTCATCGGCATTCTCGTCGTGACGGTGCTCTCGATGGTGCTCGGCCTGAACCAGTTTCAGGGCGTGTTCGCCATGCCGCCGAGCCTGGCGCCGACGTTCCTTCAACTCGATATTCCGGGTGCCCTGCACGCCGGCTTCGTCCACGTGATTCTGGCCTTCGTGCTGGTGGAAGTGTTCGACGCCACCGGGACGCTGATGGGCGTGGCCAAACGCGCCGGTCTGCTCGAAGGCACGCATTACAAAGGCCTGGGCCGCGCACTGTTCGCCGACTCGATCGCCATCTTCTTCGGCTCGCTGCTGGGCACGAGCAGCACCACCGCCTACGTGGAAAGCGCCTCGGGCGTGCAAGCCGGTGGCCGTACGGGTCTGACGGCACTGACCATCGCCGGGCTGTTCATTCTGGCGCTGTTCATCGCCCCGCTGGCCGGCTCGGTCCCGGCATACGCAGCGGCGCCGGCCCTGCTCTACGTGGCTGGCCTGATGCTGCGCGAACTGCTCGACGTGGAATGGGACGACATCACGGAAGCCACCCCGGCTGCCCTGACCGCCCTGGCCATGCCGTTCACGTACTCGATCGCCACGGGTCTGGCCTTCGGCTTCATCTCCTACGCCGTGCTCAAGCTGTTCACGGGCCGCGCCAAGGAAGTGCACCCGGCCGCTTGGGTCATCGCCGTGCTGTTCGTCTTGAAGTACGCGTTCTTCCCGGGGTAAAAACCGGCGAGGCTGGCGAGCAACTACGCCAGTCTCGGAACGACAAAACGCCCCGCCGGGATCACTTCCGGCGGGGCGTTCTTTTATCTGCGGATGCAGGATCGATCAACCGTCGATCAGCCCTTTGCTACCGAAATCAGCTCGGCCAGACTCGCCCGGTGCTCACCTTCAGCATCGAAGTTCTCCGGCGACAACCACTGCGAGAAGCCACGGCTAATCGCCGGCCACTCGCCATCCGTAATCGAAAACCACGCCGTGTCGCGGCTGCGGCCACGATAGACGATCGCCTGACGGAAGATGCCCTCGAACGTAAAACCATAACGCGTCGCCGCCCGGCGCGACGGTGCATTCAACGCGTCGCACTTCCACTCGTAGCGGCGATACCCCAACTCGTCGAAGGCCCGCTTGAGCAACAAGTACTGCGCCTCGGTCCCCGCCCGCGTGCGCTTGAGCAACGGCGAATACGCCACGTGGCCCACTTCGATCACCCCGTTCGCCGTGTCGATACGCATGAGCGCGAGCGTGCCCACGGCCTTGCCCGTCTCCAGATCGATCACCGCGTGGTGCAACGGGTCGGTCGATGACGCCTGCTTGGTGGCATAGGCGTAATACGTGTCGAAATCGGGAAACGGACCCGCCGACATGTACGTCCAGTCACGCCCATCGGCTGCGCTGGCATAGGCGTCGTATAAATCCTTGGCATGACGCTCTACGTCGATCGGTTCGACCCGGCAATAACGGCCAGTGATCGCAGTGCGGGGCGGCTGTGCGCGCGGCGTCCAATCCGGCACCGGCGGCCCGATAGGTTGATCGTAGTCGTTGAACAGCGGTGCTTCAGTCATGAAAGTCCTCTCCGGAAAACGTAATGAATGCCGTGGACGCAACGGCCATGACACCAAAATAACGCATCGGTGGTACGATAAAAAGCACCATTAAAAGGCAATCTAATGGTGCCACGATGTTCCGCTCCACGGCCGTGGCACTTTTTTGTGGTGCCTCCCCGCCACGCATGTCATCGACGCTACCGTCCTGCCCGCTATGACCGTATCTGCCAAGCCTGCTAGCGAGTCTTCCCGTCCCACGCACGATGCGCGCCACGACGCCCGGCCCGAGAACGTCGCCGCGCTGTTCGACAGTCCGCTGAACACCGGCTCGGGACGCGGCCTCTCGCTCCAGAAGCAACTGCTCGCCCGGCTCAAACACGCCATTCTCGAAGGACGCTTGCCCGCCGGGGCGCGCCTGCCAGCCTCTCGCGCGCTCGCGGAAGATCTCTGTGTGTCGCGAAACACGGTGTCGATCGTCTACGACCAACTCGCCGCCGAAGGCTTTATCGTGCCGCACCGGCTGGGCACTCGCGTCGCGCAACTCTCGCTCGACCCGCGTGTCGCCGAGGAAGCGGCCAACGCATCCATCGCCTCCGTTGCCGCCAATTCCGCTAATTCCGCCATTTCCGCCGATGGCCACGCAACCTCATCCCCCGCCTCGCCAAGCGCCTCGCGCCGCGTGCAACGCTTGCCCTCGACAAGCCATGCGGCGCGTGCAAACGAATCGCCCTTGCCCTTCGTGCCCGGCGTGCCCGCCCTCACCCGCTTTCCCGCCAGCACGTGGCGGCGCACGCTCGAGCGTGTCATGCGCGAAGCTCAACCGCGTCACTATCACTACGGCGATCCGCTAGGCGAACCTGCACTACGCGAAGCCATTGCGGAACACTTGCGCATCTCTCGCGGCGTGCGCTGCGATGCGTCGCAGGTGGTCATTACCGAAGGCGCGCATGAAGCGTTGATCCTGTGCGTTCGCCTGCTCACCGACCCGGGCGACACGGTGTGGATGGAAGACCCGGGTTATCGCGGCGCAAAAGCCGCCTTTCACGCCAGCGATGTGCGCGTGCAGGCCATGCGAGTTGACGATGAAGGGATCGTGATTCCACCGGAGATGTGGGCGCAGGCGACGCCGCGTCTGGTCTACGTCACGCCATCACACCAATATCCGCTCGGCAGCGTGCTCTCGGCGTCGCGTCGGCTCGACCTGATTGCACAGGCGCGTCAATACGGCACATGGATTTTGGAAGACGATTACGACAGCGAGTTTCGCCATCAAGGTGAGCCCATTGCGGCGATGCAAGGGATGGTGCCCGACGCGCCCGTGGTCTACGTGGGCACGTTCAGCAAGACGATGTTTCCTGCGCTGCGGCTTGGATTTCTGATTCTGCCGACGCAACTCGCCGCGCAAACCCGCGACGCCCTCGACGAACTGCTTCGCGGCGGCCATCGGTTCGAACAACTGGCGCTGGCCGATTTCATCCGCAGCGGGCAATTCGCACGCCACCTGGGCCGCATGCGACGCCTGTACCGAGAGCGACAAACCGCGCTGCGCGAAGCCCTCGCCGAACATTTCGATCCGGCCTATGCCGTCATCGGCGAGCGCTGCGGCCTGCATCTTACGGTACGGCTGGACCCCGCCTTTCACGATAAGACGATCGTCGCAACCGCCCTGCGTGAAGGTATCGGACCGCGCGCCCTATCAAGCTTCGCCCTCGATCCGCTGCCCGCCGACAACGGCCTCGTCATCGGCTACGGCGACACGGATGCGGCGCGCATTCCGTCGCTCATCAAACGGCTGGCGGCCATTGTGGCGGCACAAGGGAAAGTGGGACGGTGAGGCGTTAACGGGTCAGGGCGCTGAGTGCCTGCCCGTTGATTTGATCGACATCAGCGATCAGAGGCGACAGCGGCAATGCGCCGCTGCGCGAAAAAGCTAGGCGGTCTGCGGTGTTTTCTTGGTGGTGTCGGCGGCCTCGCTGGCCTCGCGGACCCGAGCGGCGCGCGACATCCAGACGGTGAGCAGCACGGCAGCTACGGCGGCCACGGCCGCGCACAAATAGACTTCGGCATAGCCGTAAGCCCCGACGATCAAACCGGCCACAGGACCGGTGACGCCCAGCGCCACGTCCAGAAACACCGAGTAGGCGCCCAGCGCGGCACCGCGATTTTGTGCCGGAACGAGATTGACAGCAGCCACACCCAGTGACGGGAACACCAGCGAGAAACCAGCGCCAGAGAGCGCCGCGCCCAACAGCGCCGTAAAGCCGGTCGGGGCCACGCCGAGCACGATCAGACCGAAGGCTTCGAGCGCGAACGACACCATTGCCACGCGATAGCCACCGAAACGCCCGATGCTGCTGCCCAACATCAGACGAACGCCCATGAAGCACACACCGAATGCAGTGAGCGCAAGCGCTGCGTTGTCCCAATGATGGCTGGCGTAGTACAGCGTAATGAACGTGGAAATCGCACCAAAGCCGATGGACCCGAGCGCAAGCCCCAGCCCGAACGGCATCACGCGGCCCAGCACAGCGCGGAACGCCAGACGCTCGCCATGAATGACCGGCGTAGCGCGCTTGACCCGAGCGAGTAACAAACCAACCACACCCGCGAACGCAATCGCACCGCCCAAGACTTCGATGCCGTAGGCGTTATTGAGCGCAACACCCAGCGGCGCGCCCAGGGCCAGCGCGCCATACGTCGCGACACCATTCCACGAGATCACCCGTGCAGTGTTTGCCGAACCCACTTGACCAATGCCCCACATGATGGCGCCGGTCGACACCCAGCTTTCACCGAAACCCAGCACCAGACGTCCGAGAATCAGCGCGACGAGCGACAACCACGGCACGCCGGAGAACACGCCGCCCAGCGCCACAAGCAAGCCCGATGCGCCGCAGGCCACCAAGCCGCACAACACCGTGCGCTTCGGCCCCCACGCGTCGGCCGTGCGTCCGGCGTACGGGCGCGAGAGCAGCGTCGCCAAATACTGCACGCTGATCGCCAACCCGGCGATGACCGAGCTGTAAGCCAAATCCACATGCACGAACGACGGCAGCACCGCGAGCGGCAAGCCAATAGTCAGATAGCAGAGGAACGTGAAAAACACGGTCGAGACGATTTGCAGCGTCGTCGCAAACTGCGTAGGGGTGCGGGCGTCGTTTGACATTGGGAAGCGAAAAGAGAATCGACGAAACCCCAGAACGAGCCCAGCCGCGCGACGGGCAAGCATTCGCGCGGCTGGACTCAATCCTAGGGTTTTCCCGAATGATACGCCGTTTTGCGTCTTTTGTGTAAACGCTTAAAAAGTGACGAGGTGTGATGTCTTCGTTTGCCTTGCCATGCCCGAAGAGTCGGGCACGGCATTAGCAATAGGCAAGTGGTATGACAACCTTAACGCCCGACTTCAGCTAAGGATTTGAGACTGACCGAGAGCATGGCCAAATCGGCATTTCCCGATGCCACTTGATCGGCGAGCACACGGTGATAGCGAGCGAGTGAATCGGCGTGCGCCTGCTGCCATTCGGCCACGCGGCTATCCGCTTGCCCTGTCGACGCCTTCCCTTCAAGCACACTCGCCGTCAACCGTCGGCGCAGCGTCGACAATTCCTCCAGCAATGTGGCCCGCGCCAGACGCTGCCAGTGCGACTGCACCGGCAACCCAAGCACGCCAGCATGCAACCAGCCATACCCAAGCGGCTGATCGAGCGCGAAGTACACTTGCGCCGCCAATTCAGGCTCGCATTGGCTCGTGCTCGCCACTTCCGCAATATCGAGCAACGCCACGCGTGCGCCGATGCCAGCCGCCGTCTGCGCGAGTGCCGGTGGCACCCCTGCATCGACAAACGCCTGACGCTTGGCCCGGGCTTCCTCGGCCGCTTCTCCGCTCACCAGCGAGTCAAGCGACGGCAGCAGCGGATCGAGTACCCCACGCAGACGCTCCACGGTCTGCGGCACGTCGGTCAAACGACGCCGCAGGAACCACAGCGTCGCCTGTTCGTGCCATTGCGCCAGCGCCGTGAACAGCCCCGCCTGCGTTTCGTGAGAAACCCGTGCATCGAGAGCGTCGATCTCCGCCCACAACGCATCGAGCCCGTACACCCCGCGTGCGGCCAGACTCGCCCGCACCACATCGACCGGATCGGCGCCAGTCTCTTCGCTCAGGTGATGCACGAACGTCACGCCCGCCCGGTTAACGAGCGCATTGGCATGCATCGTCGCCAAAATCTCTCGCTTGAGCGGATGCCGCGTCATCGCCGCACCGCACCGACTCGCCAGCGGCGACGGGAAATAGGTCGGCAAATCTTCCGACACGAACTCGGCATCGGGCAACGTGCTGGCGAGCAGCATGTCGTAGAGCCACATCTTGCTGTACGCCATCAGCACGGCGCGCTCGGGAGACGTCAGGCCAGTTCCCGCCGTACGGCGAGCATCGAGCGCCTCGTCGTCAGGCAGGAACTCGATGGCGCGGGCGAGCCGCTGCGCGCGTTCCAGATACCGCATAAAACGCGCATCACCATCGAGCGCCGCCGCCGCGCGCAAACGACCCAACGACAACGCCTGCGTTTGGAAGTAGTTGTCGCGCAGCACCAGCGTGCCGACCTCCTCGGTCATCTCTGCGAGCAGCGTGTTGCGCTGCTTGAGCGTCATCTCGCCATCGGTGACCACGATCCCCAGCAAGATCTTGATGTTCACCTCGTGATCGGAACAATCGACGCCTGCCGAGTTGTCGATGGCATCGGTGTTGATCCGCCCGCCATGCTGCGCGTATTCGATACGCCCCAATTGCGTCAGACCGAGATTCCCGCCCTCGGCCACCACCTTGCAACGCAGGTCTAGCCCGTTCACCCGCAGCCCGTCGTTCGCCCGGTCGCCGACTTGGGCATGCGTCTCGGTGCTGGCCTTCACATAGGTTCCGATACCGCCGTTATAGAGCAGATCGACCGGCGCCTTGAGCAGCGCACGCAGTAGATCGGTCGGCGCCATTTCGGTCGCCTCGGTCTCTATCAGCGCGCGCACCTCCGGCGAGAGCGGAATTGCCTTGGCGCTGCGGGGGAAGATGCCACCACCCGCTGAAATCAACGCGGTGTTGTAGTCCGCCCAGCTGGAGCGCGGCAACTGGAACAGCCGCTCGCGCTCGGCGAAGGACGTCGCCGCATCCGGCGACGGATCGAGAAAGATATGGCGATGATCGAACGCCGCCACGAGATTGATATGTTTCGACAGCAGCATGCCGTTGCCGAACACGTCGCCCGACATGTCGCCAATGCCGACCACGGTGAAGTCCTGCGTCTGTGTGTCGACGCCCATCTCGCTGAAGTGCCGCTTGACGGACTCCCACGCCCCACGCGCGGTGATGGCCATCTTCTTGTGGTCGTAGCCGACCGATCCGCCCGACGCAAACGCATCGCCCAGCCAGAAGCCGTACTCGGCAGAAATGGCGTTTGCGTAATCCGAGAAGGTGGCGGTGCCCTTGTCGGCGGCCACGACAAGATAGGGATCGTCGGCGTCGTAGCGCACGGTGTCGGGAGGCGCCACCAATTGCCCGTCGACGTAGTTGTCCGTCAGATCGAGCAGACCACGCAGGAAGGTTTGATAGCACGCCACGCCCTCGGCCAGAAACGCGTCGCGATCGCCCGGCGACGGCGGCTGCTTGACGACGAAACCGCCCTTCGAGCCGACCGGCACGATGACGGTGTTCTTCACCATCTGCGCTTTGACGAGCCCCAGCACTTCGGTGCGGAAGTCCTCCCGCCGGTCGGACCAGCGCAAACCGCCGCGCGCCACACGTCCGCCACGCAGGTGCACGCCCTCGACACGCGGCGAATACACCCATATTTCGAACATCGGCTTCGGCTCGGGCAAGCCCGGCACCTTCGACGGGTCGAATTTGAACGACAAATAAGGCTTCTGGCCCGTGCCGTCCCGCCCCTTTTGGAAATAATTGGTGCGCAACGTGGCTTCCAACACGCCCAGGAACTGGCGCAGGATGCGGTCTTCGTCGAGATTGGGGACGTCTTCGAGCGCTTCGTGAATCTTGGCCCTCAGTTGCTCCGACTGCGCAGTGCGTGCTTCGGCGGCATGCGCCGGGTCGAAGCGTGCGAGGAACAGCCGTACGAGCATGCCTGCAATGGCCGGATTGCCCGTGAGCGCATTCTCGATATAGGCGTTGCTGAACGTCGACCCCACTTGCCGGATGTACTTCGCGTACGCGCGCAGGATGCGCACCTCGCGCCAAGTCAGACCCGCTTGCAACACCAGCCGGTTCAGATCGTCGTTTTCGACATCCCCCGCCCAGATGCGCGCGAACGCATCTTCGAATCGGGCACGGGCATGCTCCAAATCGACGTCGGCACCGTCGAGGCTCGTCATGCCGAAGTCGTGCATCCACACCGTGCCGGAGTCGGCCGTCTCAATACGATACGGACGCTCGTCGTTCACGCGCACGCCCAGATGTTCAAGCATCGGCAAGCTGCGCGAGAGCGCGATCGGCTCGCTCGCCTGATAAATCTTGAAGCGCACGGCGCCTGGCGAAGCTTCGAGCGGGCGATAAAGCTGCATCGACAGTTGCGAGCAGCCGGTCTCAGATGGGCGCGCACCGAGCAGTGGCTCGATCAGTTCAACGTCCCGAACCGCGACACGGGCTGCGTAATCCTCGCGATACCCGGCAGGAAACGCCTGTGCGTAGCGACGCAACGCGCGCATGCCCCGCTCTTCGCCCAAGTGCTCGCGCAGTGCTTCCGACAGGTCGTCTTGCCAGCGGCGTGAAGTCTCGACGATGCGCGCTTCGAGTTCGTTCACGTCAACGTCAGGTACATGGCCCGGCTCGGTGCGCACGGTGATATGAATGCGCGCCAGCATCGATTCGGAGAGCTGCGGCGTGAATTCCACCCCCGTGCCGTGATACGCCGCGAGCAGCAAGTTCTGCACACGCACGCGCAAGTCCGTGTTGAATTTCTCGCGCGGCACGAACACCATGCACGACACGAAACGGTCGAACCGGTCGCGCCGTACGAACAGGCGCGTGCGCTGGCGTTCCTGCAAACGCAGAATGCCGAGCGCAATGTCCGCCAGCGCATCGGTATCGATCTGGAAGAGTTCGTCGCGCGGGTATTGCTCAAGAATGGTGACGAGCGTCTTCGCCAGATGGCCGTTGGGCAGAAAGCCCGTGCGCCCGATCACGTCGGCGACTTTGCGGCGCACGAGCGGAATATCTTCCACCGGCACCATGTAGACCGTCGACGTGTAAAGCCCCAGAAAGCGCCGCTCGCCACAGACACGGCCCTTCGCGTCGAAACGCTTGACGCCCACGTAGTCGAGATAGCCCGGCCGGTGGACCGTGGCACGTGAATTCGCCTTGGTAAGGAAAATCGGCGTGCTCGCTTCCACAATGCCGATGGCCCCGGGCGACAAACGCGTGACGTCGGGCGATGCGGCGTCGCGGCGTGCTTCGCGCAACACGCCAAGGCCGGTGCCCGCCACCCCTTGCAGGTAGTGCGCACCGTCGCGCTCAACGAGTTCGTAATCGCGATAGCCCAAGAAAGTGAAGTGCCTCGCGAGCATCCAGTCGAGAAAGGCTTGCGCTTCGTCGACTTCCGCGCGCTCCTGCTCGCTCACGCCCTTCTGTGCCGCCCGCGCCGTCAGGGCTTCAATGGCCGCGTGGGCCGCCGCTTGCATCGGACGCCAGTCTTCCACTGCCGCGCGCACATCGCCGAGCACGCGTTGCAGCCCGTCTGCGAGGGCCTGAATGCGCTCCGGTTCAGAGAAACGATCGACTTCGACATGGATATACGATTCGAACCGGCCGCCGTCGCCATTCCCGCTAGTGCCCTCGCTCGCGGGCGGGGCCGCACTGGCGGCGCCCGTCGAACCGAGCAACGCGCCGACATCGGCGGCTGGACTGGCCCCGTCGCCCATGGCGGGCACGCCGTTGCGCCGGATGCCGCCGCCGGGGGCGACCGCAATGCGCTTGCCCGCGCTGTCGCGCGTGACACGGTAGACGGGGTGGAATGCGGAATGGAGCGCCAACCCTTGGCGGTTGATTTCCATCGTGACCGAGTCGACGAGAAACGGCATGTCGTCGTTGACGATTTCGACGACGGTGTGGCTACAATGCCAGCCATGCTGGTCGAGCGTGGGGTTGTAGATGCGGATGCGCGGCTGGCCGGAGACGAACTTTTGGCCAAGTTGCCAATGTGCCATCGCCGCGCCATAAAGGTCGGCGACACTGCGAGAGACGACTTCTTCCGCGTCGGCCAAGCCGTAGTAATGCAATACGAAGGGTTCGAACTGGGCTGCAACGTCGGGCGCGCGCTCGCGCGCCATGGTCACGACTTCCGCCATGTGCTGGCGGACCTTCTCTTCCGGATGCGCAGGCATGAAAAACCTCGGCAGGAATGGGACGAGTCATCGACAGGCAAGGCCATGCTACGCCGGGTGGTCCCGGGCGGCAATGGTGCTTCGGGCAACCGCTAGGACAGGCACAGGGCAGATATAGTGCCCCTATATAAGCCGGTATAATCGCGCATGACTTCAAAAGCCCCCGATTCTCGCGCCGACGGCGCCCCCTTCTCGAGCCTGCCGCTCTCGCCTGCCATGCAGGAGAACCTCGCACGGCTCGGTTACGCCGCGATGACGCCCATCCAGAGCGCATCGCTGCCCGATATGCTCGCCGGGCACGACCTCATCGCCCAAGCCAAGACCGGCAGCGGCAAAACCGCCGCGTTCTCGCTCGGACTGCTCCAACGTGTGGATGTGCGCGACTTCGCCGTGCAAGCCGCCGTGCTTTGCCCCACCCGTGAGCTCGCCGAGCAAGTCGCACAAGAAGTGCGCCGGATCGCCCGCGCCGAAGACAACGTCAAGGTGCTCACGCTGTGCGGCGGCGCCCCGCTGCGCCCGCAGGCTGAGAGCCTCGCGCATGGCGCGCACGTGGTCGTCGGCACGCCGGGACGCATCATGGATCACCTCGAGCGCGGCACGCTCTCGCTCGCCAACGTGAAGACGCTGGTGCTCGACGAAGCCGATCGCATGCTCGACATGGGCTTCTTCGACGATATCGCCACCGTGGCCCGTCAAACGCCCGCCTCGCGCCAGACGCTGCTCTTCTCTGCGACGTATCCGGAAGGCATTGGCAAGCTGGCCCAACGCCTGCTGCGCAACCCGCGCGAGATTCGTCTGGAAGAAAAGCACGACGCCAGCAAAATTCGCCAGCGCTTCTATGAAGTGCGTGAAGAAGAGCGCCTGCACGCCGTGGGCCAGTTGCTCGATCACTTCCGCCCGGTCAGCACGATTGCGTTCTGCAACACGCGCGCCCAGTGCCGCGATCTGACCGATGTGCTGATGGCCGAAGGCTTTCACGCGCTGATGCTGCACGGCGATCTGGAACAGCGCGAACGCGATCAGGTGCTGATTCAGTTTGCCAACCGTAGCTGCTCGGTGCTGGTTGCCACCGACGTGGCCGCGCGCGGGCTCGACATCGCACAACTCGAAGCGGTTATTAACGTGGACGTGACGCCCGACCCCGAGGTGTATGTCCACCGCGTCGGGCGCACCGGCCGCGCAGACGAAGACGGCTGGGCCTTCAGCCTGGTGAGCATGAACGAGATGGGCCGCGTGGGCGCCATCGAAGCCGCGCAAGGCGGCGAGGTGCCGTGGCATAAGCTCGACGAACTCACGCCTTCGGGCAGCGGCCATTTGCTGCCGCCGATGGTGACGATTCAGATGTACGGCGGCAAGAAAGACAAGATTCGTCCGGGCGACGTGCTGGGCGCGCTCACCGGCGAAGCAGGGTTTGCCGCCAGTCAGATCGGCAAGATCAACGTGCTCGAGAACTTCACGTATATTGCCGTGGAGCGCGACATCGCCCCCGTGGCGCTGCGCAAGCTCAACGACGGCCGCGTCAAAGGCCGTAAGGTCAAAGTGCGCTACATGCAGCAGGACTGAAGTGTCAGCAAGCTAACGCCCACGCCGCGCGCGGCAAGGAGGCTGCAATGAGGTCGTCGCAAACGTCACGTCCCCTGTTGTCCTCCTTCGCTGCGCGGTGTGCGGCGCTCATCGCTGCGGCACTGCTCGCCGCGTGCAGCACCAAGGGCATTCCGCCCAATCCCCAACTCACCGAAGACACTCTCGACGAATACGCCATCGTGATCGTCGGTCTCGACACGCCCTTGCAAAGCACATGGGGGCCGTGGAGTTATTCGGATTTTTCGCAGACGGTCAACGGCATCGTCGCCGGTAAGGTCACGCGCACGCTCAACACCAACCCGCCGACACGCGGCTTTGTCGCCATGCGCGTGTCGCCACCCATGCGCAATGAGCGCTTCGGGCCGATGGAGTTCGTGCCTGCCGACAACAGCTACCGCTTTCGCTATTGCAAGGGCCGCAAGGTGCCGACGATACAGGTGCGCCGCGGCGACGTGATTTATGCAGGCACGCTGGTGCTCGACAGTCACGACGGGCAGATCTGGTTACGTACCGAGTTCGATATGGCCGGTGCGCGCCGGTTTGTCTCGGCAAACTATCCGTCGCTCGCAGGCAAGCTGCAAGGTCAGCCCTTCACCTACTTCGAGGTCAAGAGCGAACCGGGTTGCCGGTAAACCGCTTGTGGCGTCGGTTATCCACTGGCGCAGCCTAAAGTGCTCAGCCCTCGTCGGCCGCTTCACCCGGCGCGAGGACGATTTCGCGGCCTTCGCATAGCGCCTCAGCACGCGCACTGAGTTCCTGCGCCACATCCGCCAAATGACGACGCAGCGTATCGGCCAGTACCGACTCCGGCTCGTGTGCCGGTCGCAGCATCTCGACCGGAAAATCAATCGCCGGTGACACCCGGTACAGACATTGCGTCTGCACATGCGCGCTGGCTGCGGTGAACTGGTCGAGCAACGCATAACCGAGCCCGTGCTCGACCAGCGCCGCCGCGAGCGAGTAGGTCTGCACCATCACTTCGGCATCCTGCAAAAGCGCGGTTTGCTCCAGACGCTCATTGATCAGCGCCCCGAGCGGCGTGTCGTCGTGCAGCTTGATCAGGTCGCGCCCGATCAGCGCCTCCGCACTCGCTTGGCCACGCCGCGCGAGCTTCGGCCACGCAGCGGGCACGGCCAGCACGATATGCCCCTGCGCAATCGGACGGCTCACGATACCGGCCGCCATGGGCGGTGCCGAGACGATGCCCACGTCGACCGACGACGTGAGGATCGCCGTGATCATCTCGGTCGTGTGGTGCGTGATGAGTTCGAAGACCACATCGGGATGGGCGCGCCGCATGCGCTCGATGGCCGCGGGCAGCAGACTTTGCGCAAGGCTGGGCGTGGCGGCGATGCGCAGATGACCGACACCGTGCTGACGCAAATTGCGCGACGTGGTGCGAAGGCGCTCCAAGTCGCTGAAGATTCGCTCGACGTCGGGATAGAGGCGGCGCGCTTCGGCAGTAGGCACGAGGCGGCCCTTCACGCGATCGAAGAGCTTGAATCCGAGCTGCTGCTCGGCATGTTGAAGCACCCGTGAGACCACCGGTTGCGAGACGTTGAGGAGTTGCGCCGCGCCACTCGCCGAGCCTGTCAGAACCACTGCGCGAAACGTCTCGATATGCCGCAATTTCATGCCTGCTGCCGCTCCTGTGGCGGGCCGCACGTCGCGACGACCCTATAGCTAAAAGACATATGCTGCCTCAAAACCGCATAGGTTGGCGATTTTTATCGCTCTACACTGCGTAACAAAGGCCAAGGAAAAAGCGCCTGCGGCGGCTCCCCCGTCCTGCTGCCGCGAATATTTTCCGCCTTGCAATTCCCTGCGTTTTTGGTTGTTATTCATCGTCATGCATATTGGAGTCATCGGGGCGGGCATCGTCGGCCTCGCCAGCGCGTATCAGTTGCTGCGCGCAGGCCACGAGGTCACGGTCATCGACAGTGGGCGCGGCCCGGGTCTGGGCACAAGCTTCGCCAACGGCGGCCAACTGAGTTACGGCTACGTGTCGCCGCTCGCGGCACCCGGGGTCCTGTCGCAACTACCGTCGCTGCTGTTTTCGCGCACCGGCCCGCTGCGAATCAAACCGTCGTTCGATCCGGATTTCTGGCGCTGGTCGATCGAGTTCGTCAAACACTGCAATACGCAGGCCAATGCCAGCTCGACGTTGCGTCTGCTCTCGCTTGGGCTGCATAGCCGCGAAGTGATGCTGGAGTTTCTCGCGCAAGAGTCGGTGTCGTTCGACTATCGACTCAGCGGCAAACTCGTGGTGTATCGCGACGCCGCTAAGCTCGCCGCCGCCGAACGCTCGCTCGAACTGGCCAACGGTCTTGGCTACGCGCAACGCCGTGTCGACGCCGCCACGTGTGCGGCACTGGAGCCGGCGCTCGGCAAGATCGCGGGCGAGCTGGCCGGCGGGATTCATACGCCGGGCGAAGGCACCGGCGACTGCCAGTTGTTGTGCAAAGAATTGGCGCGACTCGTCGGCGCCCATGCACGCGGCACGTTGCGCTTCGATCAAGAAGTGACCGGCTTCGACGTGCGCGGCGACGCAGTGCAAGCGATCCGCACGCGCGCCGGCGATATCGAGGTCGACGCGGTGGTCGTCGCCAACGGACTCGCCGCCATGCCGTTACTGCGCACGGTGGGCGAATCGATTTCGCTGTATCCGCTCAAGGGTTACAGCTTGACGTATCGCGACGCACCTGAAGCGGCACGCCCGCAGGTGTCGGTGACGGATGCGGACAACAAGGTGGTGTATGCAAGCCTTGGCGATCACCTGCGTGTTGCAGGCATCGCCGATCTGGTGGGTTACGACTATCGCATTGCCGAGCACCGCATCGATGCGCTGCGCTCGCTCTCGGGCGACTTGTTCCCGGCATTGCGCGGTGCGCATGCGCCGCTGGAGTGGACGGGGATGCGTCCGGCCACGCCGCATGGGCGTCCGATTCTCGGGCGCGCTGGCCGGTTGGGCAACTTGTGGCTGAACGTGGGCCACGGCGGATTGGGTTTTACGTTGTCGATGGGCGCCGCACGCGTCATCGCCAATGCGATCGACGGCGAGCAACCTGCCGTCGATCTGGCAGGGTTTGCCCGGCTGGCCGCGTAAGGTTCGGTGCCCGAACATGTTTGGTTGTATCGCTGTTTTTGGTTTTGATATTCCAACGGCGCGGACCACCGTGCCATTTGTTCCTATAGGACTGAGACCATGAAGAAGCTGTTTGCCCCTTTGCTGCTCGTCAGCGCCGCCGCTAGCCTGTTCGCGCACACTGCCAGCGCAGAAGAACTGACCGGCACGCTCAAGAAGATCAAGGACACTGGCGTGGTGGCGCTCGGGGTGCGCGAATCGTCGATTCCGTTCTCGTACGCGGACAACACGGGCAAGACCATCGGGTATTCGCAAGAAATCGCGCTGAAGATCGTCGACGCGGTCAAGAAGAAGATCGACGCGCCGAACCTGAAGATCACCGAAACGCCGATCACCTCGCAGAACCGTATCGTGCTGATGCAAAACGGCACGATCGATCTGGAGTGCGGCTCGACCACGCACACGTTCGAGCGCGCCAAGCAAGTCGGCTTCTCGCACAACATCTTCCTGTACTCGATCAAGATGATTGCGAAGTCGGGCTCGGGCATCACCGACCTGAACAGCCTGAAGGGCAAGACGATTGCGACGACGGCAGGCACGACGGCCGACCGCATTCTGTCGGGCAAGAAGGGCGAAATCGGCTTCAACCTGATTCAGACGAAGGAACACTCGGACGGCTTCCTGACGGTCAAGCAAGGCCGCGCCGTGGCGTTCGTGATGGACGAGCCGCTGCTGTACGGTCAACGCGCCGCGCTGCCGGCCGAAGAAGCCAAGGGCTACGAAGTCGTCGGCCCGAACCTCCAGTTCGAAAACTACGCTTGTATGTTGCGCAAGGACGATCCGCAATTCACCCAAGTGGTGAACACGGTGATTGCCGACATGGAAAAGTCGGGCGAGATGGAGAAGCTGTACAACAAGTGGTTCACGCAGCCGGTGCCGCCGAAGAACCAGAACATGAACTACCCGATGACGGTGGAAATGCGCGCCATGTTCAAGGATCCGGTCACGAAGGCTTACGACTGATCGGTTGATGCAGTGACGCTGTAGACCGGCGGTCCGGGGTGAGCGAAGTCGGCGCACCCCAGACCGTCGGGCAGTTCAGGGCGAGACGTTTCGCCCGTCGGTGAAAGTTATTAGTTGTCTGTTGAATTGCCACGATCATGAACACGCACGCAACGCTTGGCATTCTGGGCGGTATGGGGCCTGCCGCAGGGATCGACCTGTGCCGCAAGATTGTCGATCAGCATCCGGCGAACCGAGATCAGGATCACATCCCGTTCATCCTGTACTCGGTGCCGCAGATTCCCGACCGGACCGAGGCCCTGTTGCGTGACGGCGCGTCGCCGTTGGACGGCATGCTCGACGGCGTTCATGCGTTGGAACAATCGGGCGCGGGCTGCATCGCCATCGCCTGCAATACCGCGCACGCGTGGCTCGAAGCGCTGCGCACCCAGACCCATCTGCCGGTGCTCGACGTCGTCGACGCCGTGGCTGGCGAACTGTCGCGCTGTGTCGCACCCGGCGCGCCCATCGCCCTGATGGCGACCGAAGGCACCCACCACGCTAACGTCTACCGCCCGCGCCTTGAGGCGCTCGGGTATCGCTTCGTAGCGGCAGCCGAACCGCTGGCGCAACAGGCACTGGTCAACGAAGGCATCCGCCTGACTAAAGCGGGCGACATCCGGCGTGGCGGCGAAGCGCTCGCCATGGCGATGGAACCGCTGCTCGCGGCAGGCGCGCAGCGCGTCATCCTTGGTTGCACCGAAATTCCGGTCGCCCTTGCCATGTGTGAAACGCCGCTCGCGCGTTTCGGCCTCGACGCCTCCGCCGCTCTCGCGCGTGCATGCATCGCTTGGTCGTTGGCCCACGAGTCGGACCCAACGCCGGCTCGTCAGTAATCTTCCCCGCACGGCTTCGGCAATTTCCCACGCCGAAGCCCCTCATTCCCATGTCGTGAGTAGGCCTATGCGTATTCGTACGTAGCCAAACCCGGCACGCACTCATGACGCATCGCGATGTTGCATCGCAATGACAAAAATCCATCATTCGGACCCCCGCAAACGCATCGCGCTTCGGTAGACTTGCGCACGCACGATAAACGCTGCCAAGACGGCACGGCGCCCAACAAAAACGCCGTTCGCGAGGCAGTTATCAGCCAAACGGCAGGTGTCGTGCAGGAAAAAAACCCCAGGGGCTTGTCAGAAAAAAACCCACAAGGGAAAACCTGTGGAAAGCGGCATGAAACGGGGGTTACAGCCACCAAAATCACTGGCGTCTTTGGCTATAATGGCCCACAATCCATCGGACACCTGCCGGACCAAGGTCCGGCCATGAGCGCGTTTGCCTGAACGGGGAAGCAGATGAGCGGCGGCGCGCTCGACGTGAAGCATGCACAGACAACAACAATGAGTTCAGATCGACTCCCAGCCGGTGTGCCTTTGGTCGAACCGTCGACCCTGGCACCGGCACTCGCCGAGGTTAGCGCCCCGGCACCGGCACCGGCGTTATCCCGGGCGCTGGTCGAGCTGACCGGCGGACTTTCGGCACATGTGGCGGCCGATGGCCGCTTCCTTTTCATTGCCGACGCTTCCCTTCGCCTGCTCGAATACTCACGCGAGTACATCGATCACGCGACGTTGATGGAGCTCACCGGCATTGAAGATGTGCCGTTGTTGCAAGATGCCTTCTCTGCCGCCCAGACCCTCGGTCCCCAGCAGTGCACCGTACGCCTGCTGCGCGGTTTGACCGATCGCATCTGGATGCGACTTCGCATCGCTCAATACACCCCGCGTATCGCCGGCGCCCCGGCCACCTTCCTCATTCAAGGGGAAGACATCACCGCGTTCAAGGAAAACGAAGCACGCCTGTCCGATCTGGCAGTGCGTGACGCCGTGACGGGGCTGGGCAATCGTCAATATATCCAGCAGTGCATTACCGAGGCGATTCAGCACGCCCGACAAGGCGGCCCGAACTTTGCCGTCGCCCTGCTCGATCTCGACGGTTTCAAAAAGGTCAACGACTCGCTCGGCCACGACGTGGGCGACCAGTTATTGCACGATGCAGGCCAGCGCCTGATCGCCCAGATTCGCGAAACCGATATGGCAGCGCGCATGGGCGGTGATGAGTTCGTGCTCGTGCTGCCGGGCTGCGATAACGAACAGGCGCTCGGCGGCATCATGAAGCGCTTGCTTTCCGCAGTGCAGCAGCCGTTCCAGGTCGGTGACCAGTTGCTTCACCTGACGACGAGCATCGGCGTCTCGTTCTTCCCGCAACACGGCGACTCGGCCGGCCTGCTCATCAAGCATGCCGACGCCGCCATGTATTGCGCCAAGGACCGCGGCCGCAACGGCCTGTTCGTCTACACCGACGATCTGGGCGACCTGCACCGCAAAGCCTTCTCGTTGGAATCGGCCATGTTCGAGGCCATTCACAACGGCGAGTTCAGCTTGCATTACCAGCCGATCTGCGACCCGATCACGCTGAACGTGAAGGGCGTGGAAGCGCTGATGCGCTGGCACCCGGCGCTTGGTCCGGTCTCGCCTGCCGAGTTCATTCCACTGGCCGAAGCCAACGGTCTGATCAACCTGCTCGGCGGCTGGGCCCTGCGCGCGGCCTGCATGCAGTTGGCCCGCTGGGGCAGCACGCGGCTCGACGGGCTGTACATGTCGGTCAACGTCTCGGCACAACAATTCCACCATCCGTCGTTCCCGAGCCTGGTCTGGCAAGCGATTGCCGACTCGGGCGTGGAAGGCCACCGGCTGGTACTCGAAATTACCGAAAGCGTGCTCATGCGCGACCCCGAGCAAGCCAACCTCGTGCTGCGCGAATTGCAGACGCTGGGCGTGCGCTTCGCCGTGGACGATTTCGGTGCGGGCTATTCGAGCCTGGGTTATCTGAAACGATTCCCGCTCTCGGCGCTCAAGATCGACCGCAGCTTCGTGAAAGACATGCCCACGTCACCGAACGACCGTACGATTGTGACGGCGGTCTTGGGGTTGGCACGCGAGTTGGGGCTGTCGGCGGTCGCCGAAGGGGTGGAGACCGAAGAACAACGGCAGATGCTGATCGATCGCGGCTGCCATTCCATCCAGGGCTGGCTGGTGTCGAAAGCCCTGCCTGCGGGAGAACTCGAGGCGGCCTTCGCGAGCGGACGCCTCAACGTGGATGCCGGACACTGACCGGACACCCCGCCAACATGAGCCTGACGAAAGAAAAAACGCTCGAATTGCTGTGGCAGCGCATGGCTGAGCGCGGCGACTTCCCGTCGCTGCAACGCTCGGTCACGGGCATCGTGTCTGCCATGCAAAGCGAAAACACCAGCACTGCCGACCTCGCGTCGTCGGTGCTCTCGGACTTTGCCCTCACGCAGAAAGTGATCCGGCTGGCCAACTCGGCCATGTACGCCCCGTTCGGCTGCAACGTGACGACCGTCTCGCGCGCCATCATGATTCTGGGCGTCGACACGATCGGTCACTTGGCATTGAGCTTGAAGCTGCTCGAAGGCTTCGGCGAAGTCGCGTCGCGCCGTGACGACATGGCGCGCGAGCTGGCCCGCGCCACGCTCGCTGGTGCGTTCGCCCGCGACATCACGGCCAAGAACGGCATTCGCGACGGTGAAGAAGCCGTGGTCTGCACGCTGCTGCACCATGTCGCGCGCCTGCTCGTGACGTACTGCTTCCCGAACGAATGGATCGAGATTCAGCGAATCGCTGCCGAAGAAGGCATTAGCGACAGCGACGCCTGCGAGCGCGTGCTCGGTATCACGTTCCCCGAGCTGGCCGAAGCCGCCGCCCGTAAGTGGGGCTTGCCCGAGTCGATTGCGACCAGCATGCGCCCGATCGACCTCGAAGGCGACGCCCCGCTCTCGCACGCCGACTGGCTGTGCGCAGTGGCGAACATGTCCAACGAGATGGTGACGGAACTCACGCGCGGGGCCGACCCGGCGCGTCTGGCCGAACTAGCCGAGCGTTACGCCGACCGGCTCGCCCTCGATATCAGCGAAGTGGTCTCGGTGGGCGAGGAAATGGCCCGCGATACGAGCCATCAAGAATTCATCGCGATCAGCACCCGCGCCTCGAACAAGAATCCGCCGCCCGCGGGTAAGCCGCTCGATTCGGCACGCCGGCTCGCGGACGGGCTTTCCGAAGTGCGCGCCGCCACCGGCGAGACCGATGCCGTTGGCCTGCTCAATCTCACGCTCGAAGCGATTCTGCAATCGCTGGGCTTCGTCAATTGCGCGGCGTTCGTGCGTGTACCGACGAGCAAGGTCTTCGAGATGCGTTTCGGCATCGGGCGCGACGTGCAGCCGCTGCTGGGCCTCACCTTCCCCGAGGCGTTCGAGCCGGACGTGTTCCACCTCGCGCTCACCAACGGCCGCGCCATCCTGATCGACAACGCGCGCGAGCCGCGCATCGTGCCGCGTATTCCGATCTGGCACCGTCAACACTTCGCGCACGTGAAGTCGTTCTTCCTGCTGCCGGTGCGCCAGCGTAACCAGACCGTGGCACTGCTCTACGGCGACTGGGGCGGCGCGCTGTGCGCAGGCGGTATCGGCGCGAAGGAAATGGAGTTTCTGCACCATATGGGTGAAGAGATTTCCAGCAAGCTCGAGAGCGCGGCGCAGCACGGCGCTGCACCTGTCACCGCCAGCGACTCGCTGCGCAAGCCAACGGGCACCACCGGCGCACGCTGATTAGCGTCGCGCCGGTTCATACGCCCAATACAATCTTTAGTATTCCGGATTCGATATAGTCCGAGGCCACCGCGTGGCTTCGGCGTTTTCCGGCTGGACGATTCCACCACCGCGCAGCCCTGCGCGCCGACGTCGCACACGTCGCTCGACCTATCTGCCAACCCCATATGCCGCAAGGCTTTTCAGGCCATCTGGCGGGGGGATCGGCAACGGCATACCATGTCGCGAATACCGCAGTTTTTCTCCATCGTGAAACGCATTGCGTGGCGCGCCTGACGCGCGTTGCCGCACCGGCTTGTTTTTGACTGCACTCGCTGCCGCTCAATAAAAAATTTACGCTCGGTTCCGCCATGTAACACAACGATGTCCCACCGTAACGTCGGATCAGGAGAAGACATGACGCAAACTGCCGCAGCCGCACCGGTGCATCCGGTCGACGAGCGCCTGCCGCTCCCCAAGTTGTTCACGCTGGGCCTGCAACACGTGCTGGTGATGTACGCGGGAGCGGTGGCAGTGCCGCTCATCATTGGCGGTGCGCTCAAGATGTCGGTCGACCAGATCGCGTTTCTGATCAACGCCGATTTGTTCGCCTGCGGCATTGCCACCCTCATTCAAACCCTCGGCTTGTGGATCTTCGGTCTGCGCCTGCCGATCATGATGGGCGTGACGTTCACCGCTGTGACACCGATGATCGCCATCGGCACCAACCCCGATCTGGGACTGCTCGATATTTATGGCGCGACCATCGCTGCGGGCATCATCGGCATCGTCATTGCGCCGTTCATCGGGAAGTTGCTAAGGCTCTTCCCGCCGGTCGTCACTGGCACGGTCATCACCGTGATCGGCATCTCGCTCATGGGGGTGGGGATCAACTGGGCGGCGGGCGGCTTCGGCAATCCCGACTACGGCAACCCGCTGTATCTGGGCGTGTCGTTCGCGGTGTTGCTGTGCATTCTGTTCATCACCAAATACGTGCGTGGTTTCTTCTCGAACATTGCCGTGTTGCTGGGCATTTTGTTCGGCACGATCGTGGCGGTGGCGCTGGGTAAGGTGTCGTTCGCGGGGGTGAGCGAGGCACCGTGGTTCGGCTTCGTGATGCCGTTCCACTTCGGCGTGCCGCGCTTCGACCCGATTGCCATTGCGACGATGACGCTGGTGATGCTCGTGACGTTCATCGAATCGACCGGCATGTTTCTCGCGGTGGGCGATATCGTCGGGCGTCCGGTCGATCAAAAGACGCTGGTGCGTGGCCTGCGTGTCGACGGGCTGGGCACGCTGATCGGCGGTGTCTTCAATACGTTTCCGTACACCTCGTTCTCGCAGAATGTGGGCTTGGTCGGTGTAACGGGCGTGAAGAGCCGTTGGGTGTGTGCGATGGGCGGATTGATTCTGATCGTGCTCGGGTTGTTTCCAAAGGTGGCGCACGTGGTCGCTTCGGTGCCGCAGTTTGTGTTGGGCGGTGCGGGCATCGTGATGTTCGGGATGGTGACGGCGACGGGGATCAAGATTTTGTCGACGGTCGACCTCGCGAAGAACCGCTACAACCTGTACATCATCGCGATCAGCATCGGCGTGGGGATGATTCCGGTCGCCTCGGACAAATTCTTCATGAAGTTGCCGCACGCATTGGCGCCGTTCTTCCATAGCGGCATTCTGCTGGCGTCGATCAGTGCGGTGCTGCTTAACTTCCACTTCAACGGGCTGCGCAGCGAAGAGGAAGCCAGTGCGCTCGCACAAGAAGCAGGGCGACAGGCGGACGCGGCGCATTAAACACGGACGTGTCGGCGTGATGGATAAGGGGGCATGCGTGCCCCCTTCTTTATGCCCAAAACGGATGTGCTGCCAAGCAACGGCAGTGCACACAAGCTCAGGCAGCGGCCAACAGATGCTTGGCATTGCGCTTGATCTCGCGCAATTCATCCGCCAACGCCGCTCTCGCAATCTCGGCGTCGTAATGATTTTGTAGATTGAGCCAGCTCTGCGCGTCGACACCGAAGAAGGCGCCGAGACGCAGCGCGGTATCGACGGTAATCGCACGCTTGCCGTGCACAATTTCATTGATACGGCGAGGGGGCACACCGATCGCCTTCGCGAGTGCGTATTGCGAGACTCCCATAGGGCCGAGCCAATCCTGCATGAGGATCTCGCCGGGTGTTGCCAGTGGGACTTGTCGGGCCATGTCGGATCTCCAGGAAATATTGGCGGATTGCGCAGAAATATCGGAACGCACCCATGCATCGCTCAGTGGTAATCCACTATCTCGACGGCCGAGGCATTGCCCGCGTCGAAACGAAAACACAAGCGCCACTGGTCGTTGATGCGAATGCTGTATTGCCCCTGACGCTCGCCGCGTAGCGCCTCAAGTCGATTACCCGGTGGCGCACGCAGGAACGTGAGTGTGGCGGCAGCATGCAATTGCTGAAGCTTTCGCGTTGCGACAGCTTCGATCATTCGCCAGCGCATTACCCTGCGTCCATCAAACAGCAAGGCGGTATCTCTGCATTTGAAATCTTCGATCACGAATAATAACGCAACGCGTTATTAACGCGTGACGCCAATAGTAATGCGAGGCGTCGTTCACGTCAAATTCGGATACGAGGTCCACGCAGTGGTTGGGGGGCCACAGATGTCCTCATCCTATCGAAAACCCCTCAATGAAAATTCCGACTTGAGATGGTTAGCTCGCCCAGCATCGGCGAGAGATCGATCAGGCGGTGAGCGACCAGATGCATGACGCGCTCTTCGCGTTGCCATACTCCCTCCACGCCCAACAACGACGACGCCAGCAATTCCTTGCGCTGCGTCTCCACCAGATCGGGCCACACGATCACGTTAATCACGCCCGTCTCGTCTTCCAACGACACGAATACCGTGCCGTTTGCCGTGCCCGGCCGCTGCCTCCCCGTCACGATGCCCGCCGTTCGCACCCGCCGCCCGTGCACTGCCTCCGCCTGCAACGCCTTCGCGGTGCGCACCCGCATCTTCTCCAACTTCTCGCGCAACAACAGCAACGGGTGTCGGCGCAATGTCAGCCCCGTGCTCGCATAGTCGGCCACAATGTCCTGCCCCTCCGGCATCGGTGGCAAGACCACCCGCTCGTCAGCACTGCCCGGCACGGCGTCGCGCAAGGTCGTCGCGCCCAGCAACGGTGTCGGCGGCTGCCATGCCGCCACCGCCCAGCGCGCCTGACGCCGCCCGCCCAGCAAGCCCGATAACGCATCGGCCGCCGCTAACGCATCGAGATCGTGCCGCGATAACGCTGCCCTCGCCGTCAGGTCGTCGATATCGGTAAACGGCCGCTGCTTGCGCACCCGCGCAATCGCCTGCGCCCCATCGTCAGACAGCCCCTTGACCAGCGACAACCCGAGCCGCACCGCCGGGCGCCGGGCATTGCCATAGCGCCCGATGCGCGCTTCGGGCAAGGAGTCCACATCGCTCACGCAAACATCGACCGGACGGACTTCGACCCGATGCCGCCGCGCATCCTGCACCAATTGCGACGCCGAATAAAACCCCATCGGCAAACTGTTGAGCAAGCCGCACAGAAACATCTCCGGCGCATGGCATTTCAACCACGCACTCGCGTACGCCAGCAAAGCAAAACTCGCCGCATGGCTCTCCGGAAAACCATACTCGCCGAAGCCCTCGATCTGTCGGCAAATCGCTTCAGCAAAATCGCGCGGATAACCGTTCTTCAACATGCCATCGACAATGCGTGTCTGGAATTTCTCAAGCCCGCCCTTACGCCGCCACGCCGCCATCGATCGACGCAACTGGTCGGCATCGCCTGCCGTGAAGTCGGCGGCAATCATCGCCACCTGCATCACCTGCTCTTGAAAAATCGGCACGCCCAGCGTGCGTTCGAGCGCTGCCTTGATCTCTTCGCGCGGATAGTCCACCTTCTCTTTGCCCTGCTTGCGCCGCAGATACGGATGCACCATGCCGCCCTGAATCGGCCCGGGCCGCACGATCGCCACTTCGATCACCAGGTCGTAATAC
This sequence comes from Pandoraea pneumonica, assembly GCF_049918595.1. Classification (GTDB taxonomy): domain Bacteria; phylum Pseudomonadota; class Gammaproteobacteria; order Burkholderiales; family Burkholderiaceae; genus Pandoraea; species Pandoraea pneumonica_A. The sequence goes on along the minus strand of NZ_JBNCRZ010000005.1, from coordinate 365,649 downwards.
GTGACCGGCTTCAGACGCGGCAGCATGCTCATCTGCGCCCGCGACTCGATCTGGAACACGCCGATGGTGTCGGCACGGCGAATCATCCCGTACGTCGCCGGATCTTCTTTCGGAATATCGGCCAGCGTCATCGGCACACCGCGCCACTCGCCCAACAAGTCGAGCGTGCGGCGCAATGCACTGAGCATGCCCAGCGCCAGCACGTCGACCTTGAGCAGCTTGAGCGTGTCGATGTCGTCCTTGTCCCACTGAATGACGTAGCGGTCTTCCATCGCCGCCGGGGCAATCGGCACCAGCCGCGAAAGCTTGTCGCGCGAGATCACAAAGCCGCCCACGTGCTGCGACAAATGCCGCGGAAAACCAATCAGACGCGCCACCAGATCGGCCCATAGCCGCGTGGTCGGCGCATCGGGCGAGAGTCCCTGCGCGGCCATGCGCGCGAGCAGATTCTCGCGGCCATCCCACCACTGCTGGCTCTGAGCCACCTGCTCGACAATCGATAAGTCGATGCCCAGCGCCCGCCCGGTGTCGCGTACCGCACTGCGCATGCGGTAGCTGATGACGGTCGCCGCCAGCGCAGCACGATCCACGCCGTACTTCTTATAGATGTACTGGATCACCTCTTCGCGCCGCTGATGCTCGAAGTCCACGTCGATATCGGGCGGCTCGTTACGCTCTTTCGACAGAAAACGCCCGAAGAGCAATTGCACCTGATCGGGGTCGACCTCGGTAATGCCAAGGCAGTAACACACCGCCGAGTTGGCGGCCGAGCCGCGCCCCTGACACAAGATGTTCACGCTGCGCGCGAAGCTCACGATGTCATAGACCGTCAGAAAATACGGTTCGTATTCGAGTTCGCCGATGAGCTTCAACTCGGCCTCGATCAGCTTGCGGACCTTCGGCGGCACCCCTGCCGGATAGCGGCGCTTCAATCCGGCTTCCACCTCCTGATGCAAATAGGTCTGCGGCGTGTGACCGGGCGGCACCAACTCTTCCGGATACTCATAGCGCAGGCTACGCAGATCGAAATGACAACGCGACGCGATCGCCACCGTCTCGGCCAATGCCTCGGCCGGATACAGCCACGCGAGACGTAAGCGCGCGCGTAAGTGTTGCTCTGCATTCGCCGTGAGCGCGAGCCCGCACGTCTGCACTGGCTGGCCTAACCCGATGGCGGTCAGCGTGTCTTGCAACGGCTTGCGCGAGCGCACATGCATGAGCACATGCCCCGTGGCCACGAGCGGCACGCCGCACTCGGCCGAGATCGTGCGCAGCTTCGCCAGATGCGCTTCGTCGTCGGCACGGTGACGGCGTTCGAGCGCGAGCCATAGACGTCCCTCGCCGAAGGTTGCCGCCGCCCAGCGTGTTTGCGCGAGCGTCTGCGCTGCGCTCGCGTCGGCATCTGGCACCAGAATCAGCAGGCAGCCAGGCAGACCACGCAGATGTGCCTGCGCTTCGTTAGGCGCGCTGAAATCGCGGGGATGCAAACGATAGCTGCGCTTCGGGCCACGCATGCGCCCGAGCGTAATCATCTCGGAGAGATTGCCGTAACCTTCGCGATGCTGCGCGAGCGCCACCAGATGCACGGTGCCCGGTGGTTCGAGATTCGGCACCAAGCCCGTCGCTAAATCCTGGCTCGGCGTCAGACGAAATTCACTGCCGACGATGAGCGACACCGACGGATGCTGCACCGCTTCGGCCAATGCCCGCACCACGCCTGCGAGCGAACATTCGTCGGTAATGGCCAGCGCGGTGTAGCCCAGATGCGCCGCACGTGCGATCAACTCTTCCGGATGCGACGCGCCGCGTTGAAACGAGAAATTCGACAGACAGTGCAGTTCGGCATACGCAGGCAGACTGCCGTCGTCGGCGGCACGCGGGTCGGCCGGATCGGCCGCCGGTGCGTCAGCACTGTCGTCGTTGGCGGCGAGGCCTTCGGTCGGGCCCTGCCAGGGCAGGAAATCGTCGATATCCATGAGAACACCCGCGCGCGGCGATCAGCCGAACAAGCCATGCAGATACCACGCGGCATCCGCACCATGGACCGGACGCTCGCGAAACAGCCACAGCAACGCGCCAGTCGTATCGGCCGCGATGAAGTAGTCGCGCGTGACTGTGCCCGGCTCCCACCAGCCCGCTTCGATACGCTCGGGGCCACTGACCAACTGCAACGGCCCCTGCCGCCACGGACGCTCGTCGCGCACCATGAGCCGTTGCGGCGCATCGAGCAACCATGCCGGACGTGGCGGTATTGGGGCGCGATCGACCTCCCCCGTCACCGCCTTTGCCTCATAAGCGACGCTCGCAAACGCCGCCTCGGGGCGATGATCGCCACGCACTTGCAGCCGTCGCACATGCTCGTCGCCCAAACGCGCCGACATGCGCTCGATCAATTGCACGAAATCTTGCCGGGCACGTCCCGGCTCGGGCAGCAAGCTGCCGCTCAGCGGCACGTGCGCAGCGGTTTGCGTGACGTCGAGCCGCAACGTGAGTACCGGGGCCACCAGCGGCGAGCGTGCCAATCGCTCCTTACATAGCGACAGCAAGTGCGCCGGTGCCGCACTCGCTTCGGCCAGCCGGATGTCGAAACGCGTCGGCGCGAGCGTGTGACGTCCCAATGGTTCGTGTTCAAGGATGAGCGTGAGGGCGCGCGTGGCCAGTTGTCCGGCCGTCAACCAACCCGTGAGTTGCGCGAGCAAGCGACGCAGGCCGAACAGCAACACTTCCACATCGTGCGTGAGCGACGGCAGCGGCAACACCGCCTCGAAGTGCGGCGGCGCGCGGTACCAAGCCGGGGCTTCGGGCGCCTCGCCATACGCACGCGAAAGCGCCGCCGGGAGTGCCGCACCGCAACGGCGTCGTATGCCGCTGGTCGGTAGCGCACGCAACTCGCCTAACGTGGCGCAACCAATTTGCGCCAGCCAGTCGAGCCACGGTTGCGCATCGGGCAGCAACGCCACGGGCAGCGTATCGAGCTGCTGTGGCAGCGCTGCCAACGGCGGAGGCAGGCAAGGCGCGAAAGTATCGACAAAGACCGTGGCCTCCTCCCGATCGTCCTCCCTATTGCCTTCCCTATCGCCCACACGTGCCAGCAATGCCGCTGCGCTGGCTGTTGTCGCGACACCGAGCGACGCGCGATGTCCGAGCGCATCGGCACTGTCGAGAATCTGTGCGGCGAGCGACGCCAGCCCGCCGAACAAGCGCAGGCTCGGCGCAACATCGATCAGCACACATTGATGCGGCGCGATGGCGACATCGGGGCCGAAACGCAGCAACGCCAATGCCAACGCTTCGAGTGCGACGGTCTCGGCCGCTTCGTCGCGCTCGTGAAATCTCGCTTGTGGCAACAACGCGAGCACCCCGCCCCGGCGCATGCCCGGTTGCACGCCCGCCGCCTGCGCGGCCTCGCTCGCTTGCCACACACGCGACTGCGCGAGCACGACGGTCGTGTCGACGACCGGTGCGCGCTCACCTTGCGACTCGCCGTGGGCCCGCGTTAGCTGACCGGGACTGGCAAGCTCAAGCGCGAGCGTCGGCAAATGCAGGGCGATCCAGCAAGCCATGCGAGACTCCGGAAACGGAAGCAGAAGGCACCACCGACGGTGCAGAGGAAGGCGCTGGCCGAGGGGCTGATGGGATAGCGGTATCGTCCCCGGCCACCGGTTGTGTCGGGTGTTCCGCACGCACATACGGCGCGGGCAGTGTCAGCCAGAGCGGCTCGGTACGGGGCGGCCCCCGGCGCTTGTGGAATTGCACGCCGAGACGGCTATCCTCGCCAACCTGCAAGCCAAGCCGCAGTGGCGCAGCGGAAGCGGTGGCCGCCGCCGTGGGTGCTCGCATGACCCACGCGAGCGCATCACCGCCGCCCGAGGCCACCTGAAGCCGCCGGATTTGCTCAGGCGTTGCCGCTGGCAACCATGCCAGCACCGCGCCGCAGCACGCACTCTTGAGCGCCTGCTCGGCACACCAGAGCATGTCGCGGTCTTCGCCACGCACCGCACGAGTTCGGGGAGCGGTGCGGCTTGTCGATACCGATGCGGAAGTCGAACGCGCGCCACTGCGCACTGGCCGTGTCACAACGCTCAGCCAGCGCAGGTCGATGCCCCATCCGGCCAGCGCCGGGGCATATGGCAGCATCGGCGGCGCGATCACCACCACCGGTTGCCCGGCCTGTGTGAGATCGCGCAACGCCGGTGCCAGCAGCCGCCACTCACCGATGCCCGGGCGCTCGCTCAGCAACTCGGTCACCGCACCATGCGGCCAGCCCGCACCGGGCAGTTCCGCGTCGAGCGCGGCGAAGCCTGTGGTGTGGCCAGCGCGGTGGTATTGCGCCAGTTCACTGGCACGCCACAGCCCGGCGGGCAAAGAAGAGAGCGGCAGAGTCATGACGCGTCACAATACTGTATGGATATACAGTATAGCAGGTAGAACGCTATTGCCGTGCCAGTCTGCGCATCGGTAAACGTCGATGGATACCGATGAAAACGATAAAGCCCCGACGTATCGGGGCTTTGCTGTGGGTCGCTTCAGCGCATCTCGCAATGCGCAATGCGCGATAGGCACGCCGTCAGAACGCCGACTTCAGCCAGAGGATGGTGTTCGGCGTCAACAGCAGCAATATGGCGAAGAATCCACTCGGCTCGCGCAGCCAGTCAAGCAGCGGAATCTCTTCCCCGTAGTGCTTCTCTCCCTTCAGGCGCGCCCACCCGCCGCCAAACACCTTGCCGAGCACGGCGAGACTATTGATGAACAACGCCCCGGCAAAAAGCGTTCCCCACACGAAGGCCAAGCCAAAGGGCAGCACGGCATGCATATCCGATTTTCGCCCGGTGAACATTTGAATCGCCTCGGCAATCAGCCAACCGACAAAGAGTGCCAACGCATAAATCCAAAGCGCGCGCTTGCGCTTCGCCCCTGTTTCATTCACCGCAACCGATCCCGTCACCTTGCTCATCGTGTTCCCCCGTTATTCGAGCACTGAGCATTCTGTGGCAAACACAAGCGCCACTCAAGCGAAATCCAGAGGGTCGCCACGAGACCGGTGTCCCGGTATGCTCGTCGTCAATTGCGCGCTCCCGCCCTCCCCCATGCCACTGCCGACCACCGCCACTGCCCCGTTCTGTCCCGCCGAAGTCAAAGGCAGCATCGTGATCGACGCCAGCGAGTCGCGCTGGCGCAAACTCAAGCGTTTTGCCGGGCCGGGTTTGCTCGTGGCCATCGGCTATATGGACCCCGGCAACTGGGCCACCGATATTCAGGCGGGTTCGCAATTCGGCTACTCGCTGCTCTGGGTGGTTGCGCTCTCGAGCATCGCCGCGATCTTTCTTCAGATGCTTGCTGCCCGGCTCGGCCTCGTTGCAGGTAAAGACCTCGCCCAAGCCAGCTACGAACGCTATGGCCGCACCGGGCGCGTCGTGCAATGGGTCACAGCGGAAGTCTCGATCATTGCCTGCGATATCGCCGAAGTGCTCGGCTGCGCACTCGCCTTCAAACTCCTGCTCGGCGTGCCAATCGCGTGGGGCATCGTGCTGACCGCATTCGACACGATGATCGTGCTGGGGCTGCAAGGCAAAGGCTTCCGGCAGATCGAAGCCATTGTGCTCGGGCTGATCGGCACCATGGCGTTCTGCTTCGTCGCGCAAGTGGCGATGGTGCCGCCCGACTGGCACGCGGTGGCCGCCGGTCTTGTGCCCGGTGCCCCCAGCCACGACCGGCGCGATGCCATCGTGCTGGCGCTGGGCATCGTGGGCGCCACGATCATGCCGCACAACCTCTACCTGCATTCGTCCATCGTGCAAACACGGCGTGTGACCGGCGGCAAGCACGGCGACATTCGCGACACCCTCGCACTCGTGCGCATCGATACATGGGTGTCGCTGGTGATCGCGATGTTCGTGAATGCGGCCATTCTCGTGCTTGCTGGATCGGTCTTTCACGCGAGCGGCCAGACGAGCGTCACCGATATCGAGCAAGCCTACAAACTCATCACGCCCATTGCAGGCAGCGCCGCCGCCTTCCTCTTCGGGATTGCATTGCTTGCCTCGGGCCAAAGCTCCACGCTCACGGGAACCATCGCAGGCCAAGTCATCATGGATGGCTTTCTGCACATGAAGATTCCCTGCTATCAGCGACGGCTGATCACGCGAGGGCTCGCGCTCGTGCCTGCGTTAATCGGCGTGCTTTGGCTGGGGGATGGCGCAGTCGGCAAGCTGCTCGTGTGGAGTCAAGTGCTGCTCAGTCTGCAATTGCCATTTGCGATGTGGCCGCTTATCCGCTCGGTCAGCGACCCGCGCGTGATGAACGGCGACACGATCGGGCGACCCACGCAAGTCGTTGCGTGGGCGCTGTTCATCGTGATTACGGCGACGAATCTGCTGCTGATCTTCGGGCTGGATTGATGACTACAGACCGAGATCGCTCAGTCCCGGATGATCGTCGGGGCGGCGCCCGAGCGGCCAGTGATACAACCGTTCGTGTTCGCCGATGCGAGTGTCGTTGATGCTCGCATGGCGCTCGGCCATCAGCCCCTGTGCGTCGAACGCCCAGTTCTCGTTGCCATAGGAACGGAACCAGTTGCCGGAATCGTCGCGCCACTCGTAGGCGAAGCGCACGGCGATGCGGTTCTCGGTAAACGCCCACAACTCCTTGATTAGCCGGTAGTCGAGTTCGCGCTGCCATTTGCGCGTCAGAAATTCGACGATCTGGTCTCGCCCGCGCGGAAACTCGGCGCGATTGCGCCAGCGGCTGTCGGCGGTATAGGCCAACGCCACCCGCGACGGGTCGCGTGAATTCCAGCCATCTTCGGCCATGCGCACTTTCTGGATCGCTGTCTCACGTGTGAACGGCGGAAACGGTGGGCGGGCTTCACTCTCTGACATGGCAACGCTCCTTTCGCAAATAGGAACACGGGTCGTGCGAGTGTAGCGCCAAGCGATTTGCGCTGCTCGCTACCCATCTGCTACCCATCGCGCTACCCATCGAGCTGGCCGACGGACTGCACGGTCCCCGGGTTGCGCCGGATTGGGGTCATGGCATACGCCACCTATAGTGGTAACGCATTACCCGGACCGATAGCCACACCGCGCGCCCGAGCGCGGGAATGCTCGCAAGACGCCACACGCCACTGCGCTGATGTGCCGTTGCCCTATTGCCGATGCACATACGTGTGTTCGTGCAAGCGCAAGCGTCGTGCTCAGGCTTCGTCTCCGGGAGTCACTATGTTCCGCCTCGTCAATCGCTTCCAACGCTTCTCCCTTTTCCCTACCCTCGCCGCGCTCGGCTTGTGTGCGCTATCGCCACTCGCGCATGCCGACCCGATGCATCTGTCCGACATCAAACAAGCCAATGGGCAGCAACTCTCGGTCGACGACTTACGTTCGCTGATGCCCGGCGCACACGTCACCAACATGCTCGACAACGGCAGCACACGCAAATGGGTCAATGAAACCAACGGCTCGCTCAACGCCACCACGGATAACAAGGGCAACATGGGCTCGACCACCCGCCTCGTGCAGACCGCTCACGCCACCGGCACCTGGTCGGTCAACGACAACGGCTCGTACTGTGTGAACCTCGAGTGGCGCGCCATCACCGAGAACTGGTGCCGGTTCATGTTCAAGGTCGGCGACAAGTACTACGGCGTCACCTCGCTCGCCAACGGTGCCGCCCTCGCCACGGAATTCCACTTCGAGAAGTAACCAACAGCGACCGCCAGACGATAAAACGCCCCGGTGCTGCGAACAGCACCGGGGCGCGACTGCTTCCACTGCGTTTTCCGTCGTCAGCGTGGCAGTGGGGGCGAAGCGACGTACGAGTCCAACAACTCAGAAGTCCGTCGTCATCGACATCAGGAAGGTGCGCGGTGCACCGAGGGTTAAGTAGTTGCTCGACGACACGCTCGACCAATAAGCCTTGTTCGTCACGTTGAGCACGCTCACGCGGAACGTCGTCGGCTTGCCGTAGATTTGCATGGCGTAACGTGCGCCCAAATCGAAGCGGTCCCATGCGGGAATCGACGCGCTGTTCGCGATGTTGGCGTACTCGCGGCCCGTGTGAATCCAGCGGGCGTTGAGCGTGAGGCCCGGCACCCACGGCACGTCGTACTCGGCACCGAGGTTGTACTGGAACGTGGGCACGCCCACCGGACGATTGCCGTTCGTCGATGCGCTCGACTGGTTGAGCAACTCGCCGTCGATGTAAGACACACCGGCGATCACGCGGACGTCTTTCACCGGGCTGCCATAGACCGAGGCTTCGACGCCACGGTGGCGCTCAGACCCATCGGCCACATAGAAGTTGGCTGCGTTGGTGTACGCCGACGGCTTTTCAATCTGATAAAACGCGACCGATGCACCGAAGCGCGCCGTGTCGTATTTCGCGCCGAATTCGTACTGCTTCGAACGGTACGGCGGCAACGACTGACCGTAGTTGTTCGTGCCCTGCGGTGCGGTCGAACCCGCTGCCAAGCCTTCGCTGCGGTTAGCGAAGAACGCCACGTTCTGCCACGGCTTAACCACCAGCCCGAACACCGGCGTGGTGATCGAGTCGTTGTAAGCCAGCGTTTGCACACCGGTGTAGCTGTAGTTATTCACGCCGATCGACTGATGGCGCACACCCACCGTCGCCAGCACACGATCGTTGAAGAAACCCAGCGTGTCGGACACCGCCGCGCTACGCAACAACGTCAACGCCGTGGTCTGCGGATCGTCGAGGTTGCCGCCTTGTAGCGTGGTCTTCGGATACGGCACTTGCGGCGGATTGACGAAATTCGTCGAGAACGCCCCCGCATACGTATAGGCAGACTGCGAATCCAGACGCGTGCCCGACACGCCGGCCGTCACGAAATGCGACACGGGTCCGGTGGCAAAACGCCCGCGCACACCGGCTTCGCCCGAGAGCGCATCTTCCTGGTGCGGCGCGTTCAGACGCGTGGCGGTAATCGTGCTCGGCGAGCCCTTCCATGTCGGGTTCGAGTACTCCCCGTTCTCGTTGGTGTGACGCACACCGCCGGTGACGTACGCTGTCCAGTTCGGCAGGAAGTCGTACTCGGCACGCACGATGCCGACGTTATCTTCGAGCGTCGTGTAGCTCCAAGACTGGGCGTAGTTCGACGTGGCAGCAGGCGGCGGGGGCAGCACGTTGCCCGAGAAGTTGTACAGCGCGCGGCCCGAGCCGATGTGTTCCTTCTGATACAGGAAGTCGGCGGACACACGCACCTTGTCGCCGCGCCAGTCGAGTGCCACGGCCGTGGAGTTCGAGTTCGAATGTTCGCGGTCGACGGAGGTCTCGCCGTCGCGCACCGCCTGGTTCACGCGAATGCCGAACTGCCCCTCACTGCCGAAGCGTCGGCCGACATCCACGTGGCCACCCAGTTCACCCGAGCCGCTGGTGTCGACGGTGACACGGGTGAGCGGTGTGTCTTCCGCACGCTTGAGTTGCAGATTCACGCCCCCACCGATGGACGAACCGCCCGGCGACGCGCCATTCAGAAACGCGTTGGCGCCTTTGAACAATTCCACGCGCTCTAGCGCTTCGGTAGACACCAACTGACGCGGCGTGATGCCGTATAGGCCGTTGAGCGAAATGTCGTCGCCTGCCAGCGTGAAGCCGCGGATCACGAAGGTTTGCGCGAAATTGCCGAAGCCGCGCGACATGCGCACCGACGGGTCGTTATCGAGCACATCGGCGAGCGTGCGAGCTTGCTGGTCCTCGATCATCTTCGACGTGTAGGCGCTCATGCTGAACGGAACGTCGAGATTATTCTGATTGCCCAGCACGCCAAAGCTCATGCCACGCGCGACCTGACCGCCGACGTATGCGGGAGGCGGGTCGTTGGGCGATGCCTCGCGCGCGCCCTGCACCGTGACGGCTGGCAGCGCTACGTCGTTCTGCGTGGTGGACTGTGCGACGGCGTTCGCCGAGAGCACGAACGAACCGAAGGCGATGGCAGCGCACTTCGGCATAGACAAGCGGGAAACTTCGGACATGAGGTACAGCTTGAGAGATACGCCCCGGCGACCACAGCGGCCCGAGACTAGAAGCGTTTCGCCGGTTGCGGATCTCGACCGGCACAAGGCACGGCCGCCGACGACACCGACGTCTTGGCGTGAGCGCTCGCGACAATGCCTTCCCGCGGCAACTCAGTTCGCACGAAGTTTAATGAGAATTATTATTGTTATCAATTACAGAAATGCAACTCATGGGGCCTGTGATTTATGGGAGGTCAGGCAACACGTGCGTTTCGGCCAAAAAGACGGAAACGCTCATCGGAACGTTGAGTTGGATACGCTGGGAACGTACGGCAGAGATGGCGTACGGGGGAGCGCTGTCGGGTGATAAGCGCGAGGAGCAAGCGTCGGGGATTACATGAGCCGTACGTAAACGACAAAGCCCGCCAAACGGCGGGCTTTTGCGCGAGCCAGTCTCGAAACAACAGAGACATGGCATCCGGATTCACGGCTGGGGCGCTGTCGCACGTCATCACAACGATGACGGGAATCGCCCAATGTGACGATCGACCAGCCTGATTGCGCCAGCGACGACCGTGCGTCCGGGGGGACTACTTTAGTACTTAGTAACCGGCGGTTTCGAGCGAGCGGATACGTTGTTCCAGTTCAACGATGTCCTTCGACTCAGCCAGGAACGCTTCACGACGACGGCGTTCAGCAGTTTCAAACCAAGTGTTCACGACTTCAAACAGGGCGGCAAACATGACGTTTCTCCAATTCATTTAGTGTGCTGCATCGCAGCAGTGCTTCGCATTATATAGGGTTTTCCCGTAAAGGGTTAGCCCTGATTTGCGAAAAGCCCACGCATTCTGCTAGAGAAACACTTCGAATACAGTCGATTCCAAATTAATTACTTACAAATCATATAGTTATGATTTTTTCGTCGGCCTGCAAAGTCGTCTGCGACGGCGTGTCGCAGCGGGTGATCAAAAAACAACGGATCAAAAAAAGCGCCGCTGTTGCGGCGCATCATGCTGCGTTTTCCGGTGCTGTGAACCTGCCCGGGAGCGTCTGCCTTACCCTTGCGGGACGTGGCAGGCCTGAGTATCACCGTCCTTACCGGGATTGCTTGCCGGTGCACTGGAGACGGCCTCTGCTGCCGCGGCTTGTTGCACCGGCACGCTCGTCGGACCGGCGTTCGCGGCAGGTGTCGACGGCGTCAACGTCGCCGCAGCAATCCCTTCAAGGATCGGACAATCCGGACGGTCGTCGCCATGGCAGTGCACGGCCAGATGGGAGAGCGTGTCGCGCATGGCGACCAATTCCCCAATACGTTGATTGAGCTCGTCGACGTGCGACTGGGCGAGCGCCTTGACCTGCGCGCTGGATCGGCCGCGGTCCTGCCAAAGTGCGAGCAGTTGGCGTATCTGATCGATGCCAAAACCTAACCGCCGCGACTGCCGAATGAAGCGCAGCAGATGCAGGTCCTGCTCGCCGTAGCGGCGGTAACCAGCGTCGGAGCGCGGGCTAGGGGGCATCAGGCCAATACTCTCGTAGTACCGGATCATCTTGGCCGTAACACCGCTGGCCTGCGCCGCTTGTCCGATGTTCATAGCTGCCTCACTGGGGGGAACGAGGGTTGAACGGCGGGGTGGAAGCACCATTCATCAACGCCTTCTCATCGTCCGACGGCATAAGCCGGGCACTGATAGGCGAGTGATCGGAGATTCTCGACCAGGGGCGGCCATGCAACACCTGCGCCCCTTCGATATCAAAGCCGCGTGAATAGATGCGGTCAAGTCGTAAAAGCGGCAATCCGCTCGGAAAACTACGCGCTGGACGGCCCACACTGTTCTGAAACACTTCAGTCAACGCCAGCTTCTCCGCCAGCAACCGGTCCGCCTGATTGCTCCAGTCGTTGAAGTCACCGGCAATAATCAACGGCGCATCCTTCGGAATCGCATCCGCCACCCGCTCGGCCAACATGTCGAACTGCCGGCGACGCCCGGGCCCAGCCAACGACAAGTGCACACACAGGCAATGCAACGGCTGTCGCAGCCCCGGCACCGCGATTTCACAGTGCAGCATGCCGCGCTTTTCAAAACTATAGGTGGTGATGTCGTGATTGTCCGATCTAACGATCGGATAGCGGCTCAGAATGGCGTTGCCGTGGTGGCCGTGCTCGTACACCACGTTGCGGCCATAGGCGTGATCGTGCCAAATGCCGTTCGCCAGAAACTCATGCTGAGGCTGTACCGGCCAGTTGCTATGGCGCGAGGCATGGCGCTGATGCATACCCTGCACTTCCTGAAGGAAGACGAGATCCGGCGCGAGCCCTTCCAGCCCAGCGCGCAACTCGTGAACCCGCAGTCGATTGAAAGCGGAAAAGCCCTTGTGGATGTTGTAACTCGCGATATGCAGACTATTCATATTCGGCAGCATAGACTCCGTGCCGGAAGACAGACGATATCAACAAGATGATGTCGCTTTCGGCGAATTTCAAGAGGCTTTGAATTCCGGGCGGCGCATCGAGCGTGATCCTCGAATGCGTCGCCCCCGATCGGTTCATTATGCGCCGTTAGGCGTGTGCCCGGGCAAATCGGCCGGTACGGCCCTCCCAGCTTGCCCTGGCGTCCCATTGGCCGCGCGATCGCCACTCGCGCCATTCGCGGCGCCAGCCGGACGCCAGCGGCGCAACAACAACGCATTGCTCACCACGCTCACACTGCTTAGCGCCATCGCGGCACCGGCAATCACCGGGCTGAGCAGTCCGAAGGCCGCCAGCGGGATGCCGATCACGTTGTAAGCGAAGGCCCAGAACAGGTTTTGCCGAATCTTCGACCATGTGCGGCGCGACACGTCGATCGCATCGGCAACACGCAGCGGATCGCCGCGCATGAGCGTAATACCCGCGGTCTGCATGGCGACGTCTGTGCCGGACCCCATGGCGATACCGACATCGGCAGCGGCAAGCGCCGGGGCATCGTTGATACCGTCGCCGACCATGGCTACGACCGCGCCATCGCGCTTGAGTTGCGCAATCACCTCGGCCTTGTGTTCGGGCAGCACGTCGGCGTGCACTTCATCCAGCCCGAGGGCCGCTGCCACCGCGTTGGCGCTACCTGCGTTGTCGCCGGTCACCATGACCGTGCGCACGCCCATCGTTTGCAGTCGCGCCACGGCTTCACGCGCCGATGCTTTGACGGTGTCCCCGAACGCCAGCAACCCCAGCAACGTGGGTGCCCCGACGCCACCGGCGTGAGCAAGCGCACCGGATTCGCCGTTGCCGGCACTGACGCCCTCACCGCCATCCACAAGCCACGACACCGTCCGCCCTTCGCTCGCCAGTCGTGCTGCCTCATGTGCCAGTTCGCCTTGCGACACGTTCAGTTCGTCCAACAAGCGCGAGTTGCCCAGTTGCAGCGCATGCCATGCACCCGATTCGTCGATGCGCGCACGCATGCCTCGTCCCGGCAACGCGGCGATGTCTGTGGCGACCGGCACGTTCGCCGCGAGTCCGGCTTCCTCAGCCGCCGAAATCACCGCCTTCGCCAACGGATGCGAACTGCCCGATTGCACCGCCGCCGTCCAGCGCAACAGCGTTTGCGCGTCGACACCCGGGGCGGGCAAATACGCGACCAGACGCGGCTTGCCCTCCGTCAGCGTGCCGGTCTTGTCGAAGGCAACGACGTTCACACGATGCGCTAGTTCAAGCGCTTCAGCGTCCTTGATCAGAATGCCCTGCCGCGCTGCGGCGCCAGTGCCCACCATGATCGCGGCAGGTGTCGCCAGCCCCAGCGCACACGGACACGCAATCACCAGCACCGCCACCGCATTGAGCATGGCGGCTTCGAAGCCGATGCCGTAGGCCCAGCCACCGAACAGCGTGATCAACGCGATGACCACCACCACGGGCACGAACACCGCCGCCACCCGGTCGACCGCGCGTTGAATCGGCGCCTTGCCCGCCTGCGCGTCTTCGACCATGCGAATGATGCGTGCCAGTGCCGTGTCGGCGCCGATGGCCGTCGTCTCGACACGTAATGTTCCCGAGCCATTGATCGAACCGCCGACGACGGTATCTCCCGTCGTCTTGTCGATCGGCAACGGCTCGCCAGTGAGCAGCGATTCATCGAGCTGGCTGGCGCCATCGCGAATCACACCGTCCACCGGCAAACGTTCGCCAGCACGCACGACCACCCAGTCGCCGACTGCCACCTGAGCAAGCGGCACAGTGACCTCATTGGCTGCGCCCTGCGGATCACGCAACACGCGCGCCGTTTCGGGGCGCAGCGCCGCCAGCGCCCGAATCGCCTCGACAGTACGGCGTTTGGCCCGTGCCTCGAGCCACTTACCCAGCAGCACCAAAGTGATGACGACCGCCGCCGCTTCGAAATACAAATGCGGCATGCTGCCCGCAGGCGCGCGCCACCATTCGTACAAACTCAGGCCATAAGCGGCCGATGTACCGAGCGCCACGAGCAAATCCATATTGCCGCTGCCCGCGCGCACTGCCTTGTAACCCGCACGGTAGAACCGTGCCCCCAGCCAGAACTGCACCGGCGTAGCGAGCAGCCACTGCACCCACGGCGGTGGCATCAAATGCACACCGAACGGTTCGACCAGCATCGGCAACAGCAGCGGCAGCGACAACACCGCTGCCACCGCCACCGGCCACCACGCCGGGCCTTCATGCGAGACGGCTTCGGCTGCCGGATCGGTGACCAGCGTCGCCTCATAGCCCGCCTTCTGGACCGCCGCAATCAACACCGTGCCGTCGACGGCACCGCGTACGCCGCGCACGTTGGCTTTCTCGGTCGCAAGGTTGACGCTCGCTTCGATCACCCCGGGCACCGCACGCAGGGCCTTCTCGACACGCCCCACGCACGACGCACACGTCATGCCGCCAATCGCCAATTCGAACGATTGCCCGGCCACCTCGTAGCCCGCATCGCTCACCGCGCTCTGCACGGCCCCGAGCAATGCCGACGGCGCCACATCCGGGGCGGCCTCCACAGCGGCCGTCTCGGTGGCGAGATTGACCGTGGCGTTGGCCACGCCCGGCACGCGTCGCAATGCCTTCTCGACACGGGTCACACACGAAGCGCAGGTCATACCTTCGATGCCAACCGACCAGTTCTGCGTCATTTGAGTCACTCCATGAGCCTTATCATGTGTCGAAGCATAGACCTTGCCATGACAGGAAGGTCAAGCGCATTGCGCAAGTTCATTCGGAAGGCTCCACCATAGCGCCGCCGGAACCGCGCAGGTTTGGGCCCCGTCTGACGTGCCACACGAATACGCTGAAAAATCGCTTGAGCTTCCCGTTATAGGAAGGTCTATGATCGGTTCACGTCGGAAGGGACACTGAAGTTACGCCCTCCCGGGAACATCCCACCTGTCACTCAAGGAGTTCACCATGCAAGTGCAAGTCGAAGGAATGAGCTGCGGTCACTGCGTCAAAGCTGTCACCCGTGCAATCACCGAGCGCGACGCCGACGCGAAGGTCAACGTGGATCTCGGCGCGGGTCGCGTCGATGTGGATAGCGACCTCTCCCCGGAAGAAGTCACGGCGGCGATCGTCGACGCAGGCTATACGGTCAAGAGCGCCAGCTAAACACGGTAGTTGCCAAACACCGTGAGGCACGCCAGCCTCACGGGCCATCCCTCCCCCTTCCCCGTATTCCCGCACCGCCGTTGCTGCCTCTCCAGCAGAGTAACCGTACCTTGTGCTACGCTTTGTCCCGCTGATGAGGTCGTTGTCACGCTTTGTGGACACGGCACCGTTGGCATACACGTCTTCAGGGCGGGGTGAAAGTCCCCACCGGCGGTATGTGAGAGGAGCAGTTAGCGCTGCCCGCTCATGAGCCCGCGAGCGCTTGCCACCGTTGCTTTCGCAATACCGGCAGGGTCAGCAGATCTGGTGCGAAGCCAGAGCCGACGGTCATAGTCCGGATGAGAGAAGATGCGTCGATACCCGCGCTCCATGGGATGCCATCCCATGGTGACGTCCGTTCGCATGCCCTGAAACGTTTTTCGCCCGATCCATTTACGCGAGGAGCGTTTCATGTCCGTCATTACCCGCAACACCCAAGCCGCATCGCAAGTCTCGCCAGCCGCTGCAAACCACGCGGCCAACGCTGACGACAATCTGCTCGATTACCCCGCTTTCGCCAATTTGCCGCCCGTCGAAGTGCGCCTGGCCGCCTCGCTCGAAGCGATGCGCGAAGGCCGTCCCGTGATTCTCATGGACGATCTTGACCGCGAGAACGAAGCCGATCTGATCATCGCGGCCGAGAAAATCACGCCCGCCACCATGGCCATGCTGATTCGCGAGTGCAGTGGCATCGTCTGCCTGTGCCTGCCCGACGAAACACTGCGCCGCCTCGATCTGCCGCCCATGGTCGATCAGAACCAGAGCCGCTACGGCACCGCATTCACGGTGACGATCGAAGCGCGTCACGGTGTGACCACCGGCGTGTCGGCCGTCGACCGCGTGACGACGATTCGCGCAGCCATCGCCGACGACGCCAAGCCGTCCGATCTGTCGCGTCCCGGCCACGTGTTCCCGCTGCGCGCGCAGCCGGGCGGCGTGCTCACGCGCCGCGGCCATACGGAAGGCTCGGTCGATCTGGCGATCCTCGCCGGTCTGAAGCCCGCCGCCGTGCTGTGCGAACTCATGAACCCCGATGGCACGATGACGCGCGGCGCCGATATCGAGCGCTTCGCCGAGTTGCACAACCTGCCGATTCTCACGATCGACGAACTGGCAACCTACCGCCGCGATCAGGCGCAAGCGGCATAAGGGGCATAACCTGCGTCGACATTTCCCTCTAACGCGGTGATACACGGTCATGCGAAAGCGCTTCTATAATCGCCTGACATACCTATCATCATAAAAGTTACGAGGAAGACGTCATGACGCAGAGTGCCCCCAACCTCAAATCCGTCAAACCCGACGCCGCGGCGGTACTCGCCCAGTGGGAAGCCGACGAGGCCGCCGTGCGTGCGCGCGTCGAGCGCGATGGCCCCGTGCGTTATGGCGTTGCAACGCCCTCGGATGTGATTGGCTTGTCCGGCAACGAGATTTTCCAGGCGATGTTCGAGGGCAAGCTGCCCATGCCACCGATCAGCGAGACGCTCGGTTTTATCGCCATCGACATTGCCGACGGTCATGCCGTCTTTCAAGGCCGGCCAGCACTGCCGTACTACAACCCGCTCGGCTCGATCCACGGGGGCTGGTTCGCCACGCTGCTCGATTCGTGTGTCGCGTGCGCCATTCACTCGACGCTGCCCGCCGGGCGCAGTTACACCACACTGGAACTCAAAACGAACATGGTGCGTGCGCTCACGCGAGACGTGCCGCTCGTACGCGCCGAAGGCAAAGTGATTCAGGTCGGCCGCCAAGTGGGCATTGCCGAGGGCCGCATCGTCGGACCGGACGGCACGCTTTACGCCCACGCAACGACCACCTGCCTGATCTTCGATTTCCCGCCGCGCAAGGCGTAAGCGCCAACAAGTTTGCCGAAACGAGAAAGCCCGCCGGAGGTCATCCTCCGGCGGGCTTTCTTATTGACATCTCGTCTGCATGCCACGGCGCGAAACCCTTCGCGCCGGGCTAACGTCCTTTAGTGCGACGAGCCGCCGCCGCCATTCGGACCGTTGCCGTGATCCGCTTCGGGTTGATGCTCCAGCGTTTCCTTGAGTGCGATTTGCAGCTTCGCGTGCATGCGTACGAACCAGCTACGCATGACGATCGCCAGCACCACCGTCCCGGCGACGATCAACACGATCATTTCGGTCGACGGCAGAATGCTCGCCGAGAGCGCCGCCACCAGCAGAATCACCCCGACCATGGCCGCAATCGGCAAGATCTCGGCGACCACGCGACGCACTTGCAGCGTGTAGCGCCCCGTCAGACTCGGCGGCACCGACAGCTCGACGAGCAATAGCGAGAGCGACTTGAGCTTGCGATACACCGCGATCAGGAACGGCAGCGACAACACCAGCGCCCCGCCCCACACCACGGCACTTTGCAGGCTCGGGTCACGCACCCACGGCGACATCAGTTCGGCCAGACGGCGGTAGAAAAACGCGCCACCGAGGAAAATCGTCACCACCAGCGCCAGATTGATCGCCACGCTCATCACAATGCGACGCACGATGGCGACGATGGCCGCGCTGTCGCCCGTGAGCTGAATGCTTTGCAGCCACTGCGTGTATTGCCCGAGCACATACGACAGACGCCCCGGCATCACGCGACCCAACCAGCCGGTGAACGGGTCGGCACCACGAATCAGATACGGCGTGAGCAACGTCGTGATGACCGACACGGCCACCGCAATCGGATACAGGAAGTCGCTCGTCACCTTCAGCGACAACCCCAGCGACGCGATGATGAACGAGAACTCACCGATCTGCGACAGGCCCATGCCCACGCGCATCGACGTCCGACCGTCCTGCCCCGACATGAACGCGCCCAACCCGCACGACACGATCTTGCCCACCACCACCGCCACCGTAATCACCAGAATCGGCACGATATACGTAGTGAGCACGTGCGGATCGAGCAGCAGGCCGATGGTCACGAAGAAGATCGCACTGAACATGTCGCGCAGGGGTGCCACCAGCCGCTCGATGGTGTGCAACTCCCGCGCTTCGGCCATGATGGCGCCGATAAGGAACGCGCCGAGCGCCACGCTGTAGCCCATCTGAATGACCAGCAGGCAGAAGCCGAAGCACAGCCCGAGCACCACCACGAGCAACATCTCGTCGCTCTTGAACTTCGCCACGTAACCGAGAATGCGCGGCACGAGCAGAATGCCCACCACCAGCGACACGACCATGAACAGCAGCAACTTGCCGAGCGTGAACGTCGCTTCGCCTGCATCTACCGAGCCGCTGATGGCAATGCCCGAGAGCAGCGCGATCATGCCGATGGCGAGCACGTCTTCCACGATCAGCACACCGAAGATGAGCTGCGCGAAGCGCTCTTTCTTCATGCCGAGTTCGTCGAGCGCCTTCACGATGATGGTAGTCGACGAAATCGCGAGCATGGCCCCGAGGAAGATCGAGTCCATCGAATTCCAGCCAAAGAATCGGCCGATCTCGTAACCGATCCAGAGCATCAGCACGATTTCAGTCAACGCCGCGACGAAGGCGGTCACGCCCACGCGCGCGAGCTTGCGCAAACTGAATTCCAGACCCAGCGAGAACATCAGGAACACGACCCCGAGCTCGGCCAGAATGCCGATCGTCTTCTCGTCATGTATGAGGGCAAACGGCGGCGTGTACGGGCCGATAATCACGCCCGCCACGATATAGCCGAGCACGACCGGTTGCCGGAACCGGTTGAAGATGACCGTCACGATGCCGGCTAGCAGCATGATGACGGCCAGGTCCTGAATGAAGTCGATGGCGTGATGCATCCGATACGTTCTCCCCGCGGCGTGGTACGCCGGTATTGCTGTTTTTGACGACGCCCACGCGCCGCGCTGCAACCCGAAGGCCGCCGCGGCAACACAAGGCGTGATGCTTGATAAAGGTGGGAAGCCGGCTGATCACCCGCCGGCTTGATAGACGTTGCGCTCGGTCACGTTGGCGGATTTTCCGCCGGACCGCCGGTTTGACGCATGCTCCGCCCAGATGCCATGAACCGCGATCCGATCCGCAAAGCACGGTGCAACCCGCGCGCCGACCCAATATACGCGATGGGCGGAGACGCGCGCAACCCAAGATTGACGGGGCTCTTCACAAAAAATTCCCGTCGAATGCCACTTCCGATGAAATTTTTTTACTTGCGTTTTGTCGCGTCGCACTGTGAAATATCACACAAATATCAATCGAATTTCACAGGAGTGCGTTTTCATGAGTTCCCGTTTGTCGTTTGCGGTGCCGCAAGGTGGCGCATCTTCGTCGGTCGACGTGCGTGTCGATTCGTTGATCATCGCTGGCTGGGCCGGGCGCGACCGTGACGCGGTCGAACATCACATTGCCGAGCTGGCGGCGCTCGGCGTGCGCCGTCCGTCGACCACCCCGTGCTTCTATCGACTCGCCCCCGCCCTGCTCTCGCAGGACGACGCCATCGATGTCGTGGGTCAGACCAGCAGCGGCGAAGCCGAGTGCGTGCTGGTGCAAAGCGAGGCCGGTTTGCTTGTGAGCGTGGGGTCCGATCACACCGACCGTGAAGTCGAAGCCTATGGCGTGACCGTGTCGAAACAGGTTTGTGGCAAGCCGGTCGCACGCGCTGCGTGGCGCTTCGCCGACGTGGCCGATCACTGGGATCAACTCGAACTGCGCTCGTGGGTTACCCGTGCAGGCGAGCGTCATCTGTATCAGGAAGGCACGGTCGCGGGCTTGCTCTCGCCGCAGGAATTGATGGCGAAGCTGGGCGCGAACGGCTTGCCTATTGGCGCCGCAATGTTCTGTGGCACACTCGCTGCCATTGGCGGTGTGGCCGGTGGCGAGGCATTCGAGATCGAATTGCGCGACCCGGTCCTCGACCGCACCATCCGGCACCGCTACGCCACGCAGGCGCTGGCCATCGCCGACTGATTTCCCCCGATTCGATGCTCAACCACACGTCCGACGCTTCCCTGTCCCCTGCGGCTGCACCCAACGACGGGCGCAGTCTCACCGAGCGCGCCTACGAGGCGATCAAGCACGACATCATCACCTTGCGCCTGCGCCCGGGCGAAACGCTCAACGAAGCGCAGTTGATGCAGTCGACGGGACTCGGTCGCACCCCCGTGCATCAGGCCATGCACCGTCTGGCGCTCGAAGGCTTGCTGGTGATCCTGCCGCGCAAGGGTGCGATGGTCGCGCCGGTCTCGCTCAACGACGCGCTGGAAATCATCGACGTGCGCATGATCAACGAGACCTACTGCGTCGAACTGGCCGCGCGCGCCGCCACACCGGGCGATCTCGCGGCCATCGAAGCGGTCTTGGCACGTTCGCGCGAAGCCATTGCCGCACGCGATGTTGCGCAGATGATGGCCATCGACCGCGACTTCCATCTGGCGATCTCGCGCGCGTCGCGCAACCAGACGCTGGCCGAATTGCTGCGCGGCCTGCACGAGCGCTCGCTGCGCTTCTGGTTTCTGGCGCTGTCGTCGCCAAGCCATCTGGAAGGCGTGTACGAAGAGCATCTCGAACTGTATGAGGCCTTGGCGGCACACGACGCCGAGCGCGCCCGCCGGGCCATTGCCCGGCATATCGAAGAATTCCGCACCCATATTCTGAAAGCGATCTGAACATGAGCCACGACGCCATCGATCTGAAACGCCCCCTGTCCGATCTTGCCGCTGCCCTCGACAGTGGCCGTACTACCAGCCGTGACCTGACCGAGCAAGCCCTGTCGCGCATTGCCGATCCGGCGGGCCAAGGCAATGTCGTCTTCACGCAGGTCGATGCCGATGCCGCGCGCGCAGCCGCCGATGGCGCAGACGCCCTGCGCCGCGCCGGTGTGCGCCTGTCGCCGTTGATGGGCGTGCCGGTGTCGGTGAAGGACCTGTTTGATGTGGCCGGACAAGTCACGCGCGCCGGGTCGAGCGTACTCGCCGACGCCGCACCGGCCAAACACGACGCCCCTGCCGTGGCGCGACTGCGTCAGGCAGGCGCGGTGATCGTTGGCCGCACCAACATGACCGAGTTCGCGTTTTCCGGACTGGGCCTAAATCCGCACTACGGCACGCCGCGCTCGCCGTGGCAGCGCGAGAGCGGCCACGTTGCCGGTGGCTCGTCGTCGGGGGCCGCGGCATCTGTCGCCGATGGCATGGCGGCGGTGGGGCTGGGCACCGACACGGGTGGCTCGATTCGGATTCCGTCGGCATTTTGCGGCCTGACCGGCTTCAAGCCGACTGCCTCGCGCACGCCGCGCGATGGCGCTGTGCCGCTGTCGACCACGCTGGACTCGGTGGGGCCGATTGGCCGCTCGGTCGACTGCTGCGCTTGGGTCGACGCGATTCTGTCGGGTCAACCGGTCGTTGAAGCGCCTGCCGCACCGCGCGCAATCAAAGGCATGCGTTTTGGCGTGCTGACCAACTACGTGCTCGATGGCGCAGAACCCGCCGCCCTGGCCATCTATGAGCGCGCACTCGCCGCGCTGGCTAAGGCGGGTGCAACGCTTGTCGAGTTCACGTTTGCGCCCTTCGACACGCTGCCCGCGATCAACCGCTTCGGTTTTTCGCCGATTGAAGCGTTCGCATGGCATCGCAAGCTGCTGGCCGAGCGCGCCGAGGGCTATGACCCGCGCGTGCTGGTCCGTATTCGCAAGGGCGAGCCTGCCAGCGCCGCCGACTACATCGACCTGATCGCTGCGCGAGCCGCGCTCATCGGGGCGGCGAATCCGGTTTGGCAAAGTTTCGACGCCGTGCTGTGCCCGACGGTGCCGCTCACGCCCCCGGCCATCGGCCCGCTGGAAGCGAGCGACGACACTTTCACCACGACTAATGCGCTGGTGCTGCGCAACCCCACGGCGATCAACATGATCGACGGCTGCGCGTTCTCGCTGCCGTGTCAGGGGGCTGGCGAAGCCCCGATCGGCTTGATGGTGAGCGGTGCCGCGGGTGACGACGCCCGCCTGTTCCCGGTTGGTCGCGCCATCGAACAGACGCTGCGCGGGGCGGGTCTGGGCGCTTGATGCCGAGGCCGGGATGACACCCCGGCCGGTCTCATTGCCACGTTTTCGGGAACCCTGCGAGTTTTGATAGCTCGCAGGAGAGGCAACCGTCTGATTTTTGGGCAGAAAGTTCCGTAATTTTTCGTCTCACGCGCGAATCGAGGCGGGGTTACAATGCCTGCCCATGTGCCCAACGCCCGCATCAAACGGGCGTTTGCGGGCATCAGCGTGCCGTCTGTTATCCAATAGTCCACCCGCCCGAAGTGACATGAACGCTCAAATCGAACCGGCTCTGCGCCGCGAACGCTCGTTGTATTTCCTGCTCACCCTCGTCTGCCTCGCCTTGCTTGGCGGCGCGCTGTACTTCCAATACGTGTTGCACGAAGACCCCTGCCCGCTGTGCATTCTGGCGCGCTATGCGCTGGTGCTGATTGCGATCTTTGGGCTGGTGGGCGCAGTGTCGCGCGGTTGGGCGGGGATTCAATTCGCGCGCGTACTCGCCGCGTTGTCCGCCATTGGCGGAATGGCAGCGTCGGCCTATCTGATTTACGTGCAGGCCAACCCGATGGTGAGTTGCGGTTACGACGTGGTCGAAGCGTTCGTCGATGCCCTGCCGACCTCGCGCATGCTGCCTCAAGTCTTCCAGGTGCAGGGGATGTGCCAGACGATGTACCCGCCGATTCTCGGCCTGACGCTGCCGATGTGGTCGCTCGCGGCGTTTGTGGTGATTTTCCTGGCGCTGGCGTTGCATCGTCCGCGTCGTGCGATTTCGCTGCGCTAAGGCGTCGTTATCAACTGCGGGATCCGGGCGCCTGCCGAACGCGGCAGCGCCCGGCACCGATTCCCCCCTCGCTCAGGCGCTCAGCCGCTCAGCCGTCTAACTTAGGGCCGACCGGCCACCGTGGTATCTGCGGCGCCATTGCCAGCGCCAGACCCAGCAGTACCTGCCGCATCCAATTCCGTTGCCACTTCTGCCACACGTCGGCGCAGCCACGTCACTTCCGGGGCCGCATGCGTACGTTCATGCCAGAGCTGATAGAAGCGCATCGGCGGGAACTGGAACGGTGACGGCAGCACGCGAATCGGCAGATAGCGCGCATAGTGCTGCGCGAACTGGCGGCCGGTGGTGAACACCAGATCCGTGCGCATCAGCACGTAGGGCACAAGCCCGAAATACGGCATCGTCATCTGGATGTTGCGCCGCAAGCCCTGCTCAGCCAGACAACCGTCGATAAAGCTCTGACGCTCTGCCACATAGGGCGTCGGCGCCAGATGCGGCAATTCCAGATAGTGCTTGAGCGAGATGCCCTTATTCGCGAGCGGATGCTGTGCGCCGAGCATGCACACCACTTCGTCGTCGAACAGGCGCGACATATGCAATTGCGGCGGCGGTTCGAGCCAGTTGCCGATGACGACGTCGAGCGAGCCATTTTCCAGCGCTCCGGCGTAGTCGAACCCCGCATTGATCGGCTGAACGTGCAGTCGTGCCGACGGCGCGTCACGGCGCAGCACTTCGGCGATATTGGGCAGGAAAACGGCGTCCAGATAGTCAGGGGCGCCCAGCCGGAAGGCCCGCGTGGTGGTCTGCGGGGCGAATTCCGTGGCCGGATGGGTAATGCGGTCGATGGCAGCCAGGGCGTCGGTGGCAAAACCCAGCAATTCCCGGCCGCGCTCGGTAGCGACCATGCCGCTCTTGCCGCGCACCAGAATGGCGTCGCCGGTAATTTCGCGCAGGCGGCGCAGCGAGTTGCTCACGGCCGGTTGCGACTGCCCCAGCTTGAGCGCCGCGCGCGAGACACTTTGTTCGGTGAGCAGCGTATGAAGCACCCGCAGCAGGTAGGCGTCGATCTGTTCGCGGGGTCTTTGCATGGGGCTTGGGGGCTCGGTGGACGTATAAAACGTCTGATATCAGGGGGATGGGTCATAGTTTATGACAATGCCGCGTCATCGGGGCGACCGAATAGCCATCATCATGGCCCCGAAATATTTACCTCCCGCGCCGGTGCTATCTTCGCCTCATCCCCATGCCGGAGCAGTCCCGGCACATCGACAACAATTCACTGCACTACACTGAGAATCATGGAGACACAACCCATCCGCTTTTTCTACCGCGGCAAGGTGCACGAGGTCACGGGCGAGGACACGACCCGCACCGTGCTCCAGTACACCCGCGAAGACCTGCATTGCACCGGCACCAAAGAGGGTTGTGCCGAAGGCGATTGCGGTGCCTGTACCGTCGTCATCGGCGAATTGGCTGGCGATGGCGATGTGTCTCTGCGCGCGGTCAACGCGTGCATCCAGTTTCTCCCCACGCTCGACGGCAAGGCCCTGTTCACCGTAGAAGACCTGCGCGCCCCCACAGGCGAGCTGCACCCGGTGCAACAGGCGCTCGTCGACTGCCACGCTTCGCAATGCGGCTTCTGCACGCCCGGCTTCGTGATGTCGCTATGGGCCATGTACCTGAACCGCCCCGAGTCGGCGGGCTGCCCGAGCCGCCGCGAAATCGACGACGTGCTCTCCGGCAACCTGTGCCGCTGCACCGGCTATCGTCCGATCGTCGACGCCGCGCAAAAGATGTACGACCTGCCGCGTCACGAATTCGACCGTGCAGCACTCGCCAAACAGCTCCAAGCGCTGCAACGCGGCGAGATGCTCAGCTACGAGCACGATAACCACCTGTTCCACGCCCCGCGCACGCTCGCCGAGCTGGGCACGCTGCGCGCCGCGCATCCGGAAGCCCGTATTCTCGCGGGCAGCACCGACGTGGGCCTGTGGGTCACCAAGCAATTCCGCGATCTCAAACACCTGATTTATATCGGGCAGGTGGCGGAACTGCGTGAGATTTCGGAAGGTCCGAACGGCATCTACGTCGGCGCAGGCGCCCTGCTCAACGATGCTTTCGATGCCTTGGTCAAGCACTACCCCGAACTCGCCGAACTGCGTCAGCGCTTCGCGTCGTTCCCGATTCGCAATGCGGGCACGCTCGGCGGCAACGTCGCCAACGGCTCGCCCATCGGCGACTCCATGCCGGGCTTGATCGCGTTGGGCACCTCCATCGTGCTGCGCCGCGAAGACCGCGTGCGCGAAATGCCGCTCGAAGACTTCTACATCGCGTATCAGAAGAGCGCCTTGGAAGCCGGTGAATTCGTGCAGGGCATTCGTGTGCCGTATCCGGGCACCGCACAGCGCTTCCGTACGTACAAGCTGGCCAAGCGCTTCGATCAGGACATCTCGGCCGTGTGCGCCGCCTTCGCTGTCGAGCTCGATGGCGATGTGGTGCGCTCGGCGCGTGTCGCATTCGGCGGCATGGCCGCCACGCCCAAGCGGGGTGCGGCCATTGAAGCGGCGCTGAACGGTCAGCCGTGGAACGAGGCGAGCGTGCGGGCGGCGATGGCTGCACTGCCGACGGACTATCAGCCGCTGTCGGATATGCGGGCGACGAGTGCTTACCGGCTCGCAGGCGCGCAGAATCTGCTGTATCGTTTTTTCCTGGAAACGCGTACCGACGCGCCGCTCGCGGCACACGAGGTCAATGCGTTCGCCACTGTCTGACCGGAGTTGCCCCATGAACACGCAAGTTGAAGGCTTCATGACGCAGACCGGTACCACCGCGGCAGCGAGCGCCCAGGTGGGCCGCTCGCGTCCGCATGAATCGGCAGTGCTCCACGTGGCTGGCGAAGCCACTTACACCGACGACATTCCTGAAGTGCAAGGCACGCTGCACTGCGCACTGGGCCCGTCGCCCAAGGCGCACGCACGCATCGTGTCGCTCGATCTCGAGGCCGTGCGCAACGCGCCGGGCGTGGTGGCCGTGCTGACCGCCGCCGATATCCCCGGCGTGAACGATTGCGGTCCGGTCATTCACGACGATCCGATTCTTGCCGACGGCATCGTGCAATACATCGGCCAGCCGATGTTTGCCGTGGTCGCTGAATCGCATGACGCGGCACGCCGCGCAGCACGTCTGGCGAAGGGCGAGTACGAAGATCTGCCCGCCATCCTCACGCCGCAGGCGGCCAAGGCCGCTGGCGCAGGCGTGTTGCCGCCGTATCACCTGCGCCGTGGCGACGCCGACGCCGCACTGCAAGCCTCGCCCAACCGCCTGACAGGCACGTTCGAATGCAATGGGCAGGAGCAGTTCTATCTCGAAGGGCAGATTTCGTACGCCATTCCGAAAGAAAACGATGGCGTGCACGTCTACTGCTCGACGCAGCACCCGACCGAAATGCAGATGCTCGTCTCGCACGCGCTGCATTGGCACAGCCATCAGGTGCTGGTCGAATGCCGCCGTATGGGTGGCGGGTTCGGCGGCAAGGAATCGCAATCGGGCCTGTTCGCCTGTGTGGCGGCCTTGTGCGCCACGCGCCTCAAGCGTCCTGTGAAGCTGCGTCTCGACCGCGACGACGACTTCATGATGACGGGCAAGCGTCACGGCTTCTACTTCGAATACGACGTGGGTTTCGACGACACGGGCCGCATTACCGGCGCGAAAGTCGACATGACCCTGCGTGCGGGCTTCTCCGCCGACCTGTCGGGTCCGGTCGCCACGCGCGCAATCTGTCACTTCGACAATGCGTACTACGTGCCCGACGCCGATCTGCGCGCGCTGTGCGGCAAGACCAACACGCAGTCGAACACGGCATTCCGTGGTTTCGGCGGCCCGCAAGGCGCGCTGATCATGGAAGTGTTGCAGGACGCTATTGCGCGCCGTCTGGGCAAAGATGCGCTCGACGTGCGCCGCGTGAACTTCTACGGCACGACCGATCGCAACACCACGCCGTACGGGCAAACCGTGAAGGACAACATCATTCACGAGCTCGTCAGCGAACTGGAAACCACCAGCGAATACCGCGCGCGTCGCGAGGCCGTGCGCGAGTTCAATCGCACGAGTCCGGTGCTGCGCAAGGGGCTGGCGCTCACGCCGCTCAAGTTCGGTATCTCGTTCAACGTGCAGGCTTTCAACCAGGCCGGTGCGCTGGTGCACGTGTACCGTGACGGTTCGATGCTGGTCAATCACGGTGGCACCGAGATGGGCCAAGGTCTGAACACCAAGGTGGCGCAAGTCGTGGCGCACGAGTTGGGCGTCGATCTCTCGCACGTTCGCGTAACGGCAACCGACACCAGCAAGGTCGCCAACACCTCGGCGACGGCCGCCTCGACCGGCGCCGACCTGAACGGCAAGGCTGCACAGAATGCCGCATGGCAGATTCGCCAACGACTGGCCGCCTTCGCCGCGCAGAAATACGGCGGCTCGGCCGACGACGTGCGCTTCGCGAACGATGTCGTAAGCGCCAACGGCACTGACGTTCCCTTCCCCGACCTCGTGGAAGCGGCGTACTGGGCACGCGTGCAACTGTGGTCGGACGGCTTCTACGCCACGCCGGGTCTGTCGTGGGATGCCGCGAAGATGAACGGCAATCCGTTCTACTACTTCGCGTACGGTGCGGCCGTCTCTGAAGTCGTGCTCGACACGTTGACCGGCGAGTGGCGTCTGCTGCGCGCCGACGTGCTGCACGACGCGGGCAAGTCGATCAATCCGGCGCTCGATATCGGGCAGGTGGAAGGCGCGTTCATTCAGGGCATGGGCTGGCTGACGACCGAGGAATTGTGGTGGAACAAGGACGGCAAGCTGATGACGCATGCCCCCTCCACGTACAAAATTCCCGGCATCAGCGATTGCCCGACCGACTTCCGCGTGGCGCTCTTCGAGAACACCAACGTCATGGATTCGATCCACCGCTCAAAGGCGGTTGGCGAGCCGCCGTTGCTGCTGCCGTTCTCCGTGTTCAATGCGTTGCGCGATGCTGTCGCCAGCGTGAACGACTATCGCGACGAACCGGTGCTCAATGCCCCGGCCACATCCGAGGCGTTGCTCATGGCGATTACCGAGTTGCGCACGCGGAGCGCTGGCTAATGCACCGCTGGGTCGACGCCGCCCACAAACTGCTCGCACGCGGTGAAGCCGCCGTGTTGATTACGATCGCGCGTGTCGAAGGCTCGGCACCGCGCGAAGCGGGCACGCATTTGCTCGTCACACGTGAGCATGTGTGGGAAACCATCGGCGGCGGCCATCTCGAATGGCGTGCGATGGAAGTCGCGCGTCAACTGCTCAAGCAGTACGGGCAACAAGGCGGACGCCATCTCGAGCGTTTCGCCTTGGGCCCGAGTCTGGGCCAGTGTTGCGGCGGTGCCGTCACGCTGGCGTTCGAAGTGCTGACCCTCACCGATCTGGCGTGGGTCAGCGCCTTGCATAAGCGACTAAGCGCTGGCGAATCGAGTCTGCGCAGCGTCGCCTTCGGTGCTCCCGGTGCCAATGCCGTGACGAGCCAGCAGCAAGGCGGCCCGGTGTTGCTGACCGAACTCGATGCCAACGAGCCGCTGGCGCATCCCCATACGTTGACGCGCGATGCCGACGACGCCGCCTGCGCCTTCTGGCAAGGCAGCGACGGTTGGCTGTGGCTCAGCGAGCGACTCGCGCCCAGCGACTTTCATATCGTGCTGTTCGGCGCGGGCCATGTCGGCCAAGCCATCGTGCAGGTGTTGTCCACCCTGCCCTGCCGCGTGACATGGGCCGACGAGCGTCACGAGACGTTCCCCGACACCGTTCCGCCCAATACCGTCGTCGAATCCACCGACACACCCGAAGCCGTTGTCGCCGACGCGCCGCCGGGGGCGTACTTTCTCGTGATGACGCACAACCATGCGCTCGACCAGCGGCTGTGCGAAGAAATCTTCAAACGCGAAGATTTCGCGTATTTCGGGCTGATCGGCTCGATGACGAAGCGCCGCCAGTTCGAGCACCGTCTGCGCGATCGCGGCGTGCCGCCCGAGCGCTTCGAACAAATGATTTGCCCGATCGGTGTGGCCGGTATCACGGGCAAGGCGCCCGCGACGATCGCCATTGCGGTGGCTGCGCAGTTGCTCCGTGTGCGCGAACAGCAGATGCGCCTGAGCGCACCTGCCGGCACCACGGATGACGCCGCCGCAAACCGTGGCGACACTCCCGCCACCCGTCCCGAGCGTGTCGACGCGTCGATCTGACGCGCGGCTTTTCACCGATTGCCCCAACGCCATGCACGCTTCGCACGCCCGACGCGCGCTCAGACGCACGTGACCGGCACAGGCCTGCGACGGTAGAATCCCGCCCAATCCCCCAACGAGAACATCACATTCCATGCCACTCACGCCCGAATTCGCCAAGACCATCTGCGCCATGCCCAAGGCGGAGCTGCATTTGCATATCGAGGGCACGCTGGAGCCCGAGCTGATTTTCCGGCTGGCGGAACGCAATGGCGTCAAGCTGCCGTATCCGAGCGTGGAGGCCTTGCGCGACGCGTACGCCTTCACCGATCTGCAATCGTTCCTCGACATTTATTACGCGGGCGCAAGCGTCTTACTGACCGAAGACGACTTCTGCGACATGACGCGCGCTTACATCGAACGCTGCGCGGCAGACAACGTGCGTCACACCGAAATCTTTTTCGATCCGCAGACGCATACGGCACGCGGCGTCTCCATCGAGACCGTCATCAACGGCATCGAGCGGGCGTTGGTCGAAGCCGAGACCAAATACGGGATCACGAGCCGTCTGATCCTGTGTTTCCTGCGCCATTTG
Source organism: Pandoraea pneumonica (assembly GCF_049918595.1). GTDB lineage: Bacteria > Pseudomonadota > Gammaproteobacteria > Burkholderiales > Burkholderiaceae > Pandoraea > Pandoraea pneumonica_A. The sequence goes on along the minus strand of NZ_JBNCRZ010000005.1, from coordinate 335,468 downwards.
CCGGAAGAGGACGCTTTGCAGACGCTGGAGACGGCACTGCCGTACTTCAACAGCCACGGGCATCGTTTGATCGGTGTCGGCCTCGATTCGTCGGAACAGGGCCACCCGCCGTCGAAATTCACTCGCGTGTTCGAACGTTGCCGTGCGCTGGGTTTGCGCATCGTGGCGCACGCGGGCGAAGAAGGGCCGCCCGCGTACATTCACGAAGCACTGGACACCCTGCGTGTCGAGCGTGTCGATCACGGCGTGCGCGCCATTGAAGACGAAGCGCTGCTGGAGCGCCTTGCGCGTGAAAGGATTGCATTGACGGTGTGCCCGCTATCGAATGTGCGTTTGAAAGTCTTCGAAGAGATGGGGCAACACACGCTGCACCAGTTGTTGAAGCGCGGCTTGGCCGTGACGATCAACTCGGACGACCCGGCGTATTTCGGTGGCTATTTGAACGAGAATTTCCTGGCGACGTTCATCGCTTTGGACATGACGATGGACGATGCCTACACGCTGGCGCGCAATAGCTTTGAAGCGTCGTTTATCGATGAAAGCGCAAAGCACGCGCTAATTCGCGAATTGGATGAATTCCGCGCGGCAAACCCCACGTAAGCATGAAATAAACGCGTCGCGATCACAAAAAACGCCCGAAATCTTTTCGGGCGTTTTTTTATGGTTTGCACGGGAATATGAGACGCCAATCTGAGAACCCACCGCATCCCGCGAGAATGTAAGCACGATGTATTAGCCCCGGGTGATGACCGACATTCCGCATAAGGAATATTTTCAACAGATGCGAATGCTATTTTTCGAGCGTGCCCAAATGCGCGCTAATCGGTGCCCCCACATCGATACGTCAAGAGGCACTCGACATCTAAGAACATCGGAGACAACACCCCATGGACTCATCGCTCAGCCCCCCGGCAGGCAGCGCCGCGCCCGAAGCGGCACAAGACACCACGCGCGTGGCGGGCGCGCAGCCTGCATCGGCACTCGATCGATATTTCGGTATCACGGCACTCGGATCGACTTTCCGTACCGAAGTGATAGCGGGTATCACCACCTTCCTCGCGGCGATGTACATCATCGTCGTGAACCCGGCCATTCTGTCGAAGACCGGCATGGCCTTCCCGGCAGCGCTCACGGCCACCGTGCTCATCAGCTTCTTCGGCAGCTGCGCCATGGGCCTGTACGCCCGTAACCCGGTGCTCGTCGCCCCCGGCATGGGCCTGAACGCCCTGTTCGCTTTCACGATGGTGCACGGCGTCGGCATGCCGTGGCAGACTGCGCTGGGCTGCGTTTTCTGGTCGGGCATTCTGTTCGCGCTGCTCGCTGCACTGAACGTGCGCCGCTTCGTCGTCGAAGCCATTCCGGCGAACCTGCGCTACGCGATTTCGTGCGGTATCGGCCTGTTCATTACGGTGATCGGTCTGGTCAATGCCAAGCTGGTCGTGAGCGACCCGGTCACCGTCGTGCGTCTGGCGCATCTCTCGCCGCCGACGGTCACGTTCCTGATCGGTCTGGCGCTGACTACCGTGCTCGTCGCCCGCCGCGTGAACGGCGCGCTGATGATCGGTATCGTCGTCACCACGCTGATGGCCATTCCCATCGGCCGTTACTGGGGCGACGGCTCGGCGTATTTCCCGAAGGAAATCGCGACCGCCACGCTCGTGAACTTCCAAGGCTTCTTCGCCGCGCCCGACTTCTCCGGCATCGGCCAGCTCGACCTGCTCGGCGCGCTGAAAGTCGCGTACATGCCGTTCATCTTCGTGATGCTGTTCACCGCGTTCTTTGATACCCTCTCGACCTTCATGAGTATCGCCGAAGCCGGTAACATGAAGGATCGCGACGGCAATCCGCGCAATATGCGTCAGGCCATGATCGTCGATTCGTTCTCGGTGCTGATTTCCGGCCCGCTCGGCACGAGCCCGGCCAACGCCTACATCGAATCCGCAGCAGGCATTGCACAAGGCGGACGCACGGGTTTGACCGCCGTCGTGTGCGCGTTGATGTTCCTGCCGTTCCTGTTCCTCTCGCCGATGCTCTCGCTGGTACCGGCCATCGCCACGGCCCCGGCGCTGATTCTGGTGGGCGTGTTCATGATGGAATCGGTCGCGCGCATCGAATGGCACCGCATGGACGAGGCCATCCCGAGCTTCATCGCGCTCGTGATGATCCCGATTTCGTACTCGATTACCGACGGCATCGCATACAGTTTCCTCGCGTTCGTCGTGCTCAAGCTGTTCACCGGGCGCGTCAAGGAAATCAAGCCGGCGATGTGGATCGTCGCCGCGCTGGCAGTGCTGCTGCTCACGCAAATGTAACGACATAAGGACCCTGCAAATGTCCACCACGACCCAAGCCTTGCGCGCCGTACGCGCGCAACTGGTCTACTTCACGCACGACCCCGCACGCGCCTATCTCGACGGCACGCCGGGCACCGTGCATCACACCGACGGTATCGTCGCGTATGAAAACGGCCGCATCACCGCCGTGGGCGACTACGCCAAAGTGGCGCCCACGCTGCCGCCGGGCACGCCCATCGACGACCTGCGCGACAAGCTCATCACGCCAGGCTTCATCGACACGCATATCCACTATCCGCAGACCGACATGATCGCGTCGCCGGCACCCGGCCTGCTGCCTTGGCTCGAGAAGTACACCTTCCCGACCGAGCGCCGCTTCGAAAACCCGGAATACGCCGCCGACGTCGCGCAGTTCTTCCTCGACGAACTGCTGCGCGGCGGCACCACCACCGCACTCGTGTACTGCACCGTGCACCCGGGCTCGGCCGACGCCTTTTTCAAGGCGAGCGATGCGCGCAACCTGCGCATGGTGGCGGGCAAGGTCATGATGGACCGCAACTGTCCGGAATTCCTGCGCGACACCGCCGAGACCGGCGCGCGCGACAGCGAAGCGCTGATTCAGCGCTGGCACAACCACGGCCGCCAACTGTATGCCCTCACGCCGCGTTTTGCACCGACGTCGACCGAAGCGCAACTCGGCGTGTGCGGTGAGCTCGCCCAGCAGTATCAAGACGTGTTCATTCAAAGCCACGTCGCCGAAAACACCGACGAAGTCGAATGGGTGCGCTCGCTCTTCCCGGGCCACCGCAGCTACCTCGACGTGTACGACCACTACAAGCTGCTGCGCCGTCGCGCCGTCTACGGTCACTGCATCTGGCTCGACGACCACGACCGCCGCCGCATGTTCGAGACGGGCACCGTCGCCGCACATTGCCCGACGTCCAATCAGTTCCTCGGCAGCGGGCTGTTCGACTTCGCGTCGGCCGAAGCCACGCGCATGCCGGTGACGCTGGCCACCGACGTCGGCGGCGGCTCCACGTTCTCGATGCTGCAAACGATGAACGAAGCGCATAAGGTCGCACGCCTGTCGGGCTATCACCTCACGGCCGAACGCATGTTCTATCTGGCCACCGAAGGCGCCGCGCACGCGCTGGATCTGCACGGCACTATCGGCACGCTGGCCGTGGGCGCCGAAGCCGACTTCGTGGTGCTCGATCCGAAGGCCACGCCGTTGCTGGCACGCCGCTCGGCGCTGGCCGAATCGCTCGAAGAACTGCTGTTTGCCTTCGCCATGCTCGGCGACGACCGCGCAATCGCCACCACCTATGCCGCCGGCAAGCCGGTGCATCGACGCACGGCGCACTGACGTCGACGCGCCGACGCTGGCGCGCTGCTGCTGGCGCACTGATGCCGTGCATGACTTTGTTGCACTGCTTACGCGTGGGGACGTACGCCGCTGCCTTGGCGCGGCGCACGTTCCTCCGCGGTCGCCGACCGTGCGCAAGGGGCATGCGGTCGGGGATCTCCTTGGGCGGCTTCGGCCGCCCTTTTTTGCATGGGCGCCCCGGCGATTCGCGCGCTGCGCGTCAAGGCGCGGCAAAACGCCACTGATGCGCGGGGCTTCACTTGCGCGTCACGATTCGGATGCTATAATCCGCTCCGATTCATTGGGGAGTAGCCGCCCTGTCGTGCACATTACGCATCACGTGTACCGATAGGGGCGTACGTCAACAGACTTGGCCGATTCCGGCTATGGCGTGCGCAGCCTAAGGGCCTGGCGAGACCGATGACGATGCTTCCGCCAACCGGGCCGGGATGCATTGTCATTGGCTCGCATTTACATGGCCCGGCGGAGAAAAATAAGGTGTCCCCATTCCTCATCTCGACCGGCGTCGTCGGTCTCGCCGAAATCGGCGACAAAACCCAACTGCTGGCCCTCGTTCTCGCTGCGCGCTTTAAAAAGCCCGTACCGATCATTCTTGGCATTCTGGTCGCCACGCTCGTCAATCACGGCTTTGCCGGTGCGCTCGGCGAATGGCTGTCGACCGCCATCAGTCCGTCGATCATGAAGTGGGCCGTCGTCACGTCGTTCATCGGCATGGCGATCTGGATTCTGATTCCCGATAAGGTCGACGACGAAGACGCCACCACCAAGCGCAAGCTCGGCGTGTTCGCCTCCACGGTGCTCACGTTCTTCATCGCCGAAATGGGCGACAAGACGCAGATCGCAACGGTGATGCTCGCCGCGCGCTATCAAGACTTCTTCGGCGTCGTGGCCGGTACCACGCTCGGCATGATGCTCGCCAATGTGCCCGCGGTGCTGGTCGGCCACAAGTTCTCGGGCCGCCTGCCCACGCGTGCCGTGCATGCGGTCGCCGCCATCATCTTCCTGGTGCTCGGCATCATCACGCTGATGCAGTAAAACAAAACGCCGGACAAGGTGCCGCACCCATACCAACGGTGCGACGCCCTGCCCGGCGTTTGTATGACTTGTCACATGACAATGCGGCAAGCGTCGCGCCGCGTTGCCGCTTCACACATCACTTCCCGACTTTCTGCTCCACGTTGACCGTGCGCCCGCTCGGGAACGGCAACTGCTTGAGTGCCGCATCGATCAGGTACGGCATGGTGGACGCCAGCGACGTGCCGCCATCGCTCGTCTCGGCGGACACGCGGTACACCTCTTTGCCGCTCGCCCGATCGGTGAAGCGCAGTTGCAGGCCCTTGAGCGCATACGGATAGTCACGCTCGATATAGGCCGGGCCCGCGCCCCAATACGGGTTGCCGTACCAACCCCACGGGCGGCCCCAAGGCCCCCACGGTCCCGGCGCGAACATCGGGTCATACGCAGGTTCTGCCACACGCATCATCTGCTGGCTGATGCCGTAGCTCATCCCCACCAGATAGTGCGCCGACGACGAACTCTGCTCGGAGAAACCGTCACCGGCCAGCCGGTTGCGCAGCCACTGCTCGTAGGTCGCGTGCTCCTGATTGTTCTGCTGCTCCGGGGTACGCGTGAGCGCATAAGTGCGCGGCCCGTCGAAACCCGGTGAGTCGCCAAACGCGGTCACCTGGCTCGTGACCGTGCTGGCACAACCGGCCAGCAACGCGCTGGCAGCGACCAGCGTCGCCATTCCCCATTTTTTCCACATGATTCACTGCTCCAGAGAAATGCCAAGTACGGCAAAGCGCGCCCCTCGCGCCGATTTAAGCATAGGACGGCACCTCGTGCACCATCCCGACACTTTGACGTGCGAGCCGGCACAAAATTCTGCAAATTTTGCTGGCGCGCACCAAGGCAACAGCCTGCGCGCGCCAATCCGTTACAATTTGTGAATCCTTGGCCGTCCGCAAAATCACCGTCCATGCTCAGAACCGATATCGCTGGCCTTATTCAGCGCTCCGACTATACGCCCCCGGCGTACCTGATCGACACCGTCCAACTCGACTTCGACCTCGCTCCCGACGTCACCACCGTGACCAACCGCATGCGCTTGCATCGCAACCCGGCAGGCGCGGGCGGCGATCTCGAGCTGGTCGGTCAGGGCCTGCAACTGGTGAGCCTCGAAGTCGACGGCAAGCCATGGACCGGCTACCGCACCGGCGACGAAACGCTGAGCGTCGAAGCGCCGCCCGAAGCGTTCGAGCTCACGCTCGTCACGCGCTGCTGCCCGCAGGAGAACACGTCGCTGATGGGCTTGTACGTGTCGGGCGGCAATTTCTTCACCCAATGCGAAGCCGAAGGCTTTCGCAAGATCACCTACTTCCTCGATCGTCCCGATGTCATGGCGACTTACACCGTCACGCTGCGCGCCGATCGCGAAGCGTATCCGGTGCTGCTCGCCAACGGGAATCTGATCGACAAGGGTGACCTGCCCGATGGCCGTCACTTTGCCATCTGGGACGACCCCTTCAAGAAACCGAGCTATCTGTTCGCCCTCGTCGCCGGCCGTCTCGTGTGCCGTGAAGCGCGCATCGTGGCGGGCGACGGACGCGAGAAGCTGTTGCAGGTCTGGGTTCAGCCGCAAGACCTCGACAAGACCGAACACGCGATGGACTCGCTCATCAATTCCATTCGCTGGGACGAAACGCGCTTTGGCCGCGTGCTCGATCTGGACCGCTTCATGATCGTCGCCGTGAGCGACTTCAACATGGGCGCGATGGAAAACAAGGGCCTGAACATCTTCAACACGAAGTATGTGCTGGCCGATGCCGCCACCGCGACGGACGACGACTTCGGCAACATCGAAGCCGTGGTCGGCCACGAGTACTTCCACAATTGGACCGGCAACCGCGTGACCTGCCGCGACTGGTTCCAGTTGAGTCTCAAGGAAGGTCTGACGGTCTTTCGCGACCAGGAATTCTCGGCCGATATGATGGGCTCGGAGTCGGGCCGCGCGGTCAAGCGTATCGACGACGTGCGCGTGCTGCGTCAAGCGCAGTTCCCCGAAGACGCGGGCCCGATGGCCCACCCGGTGCGCCCCGAGAGCTACGTCGAGATCAACAACTTCTACACCGTCACCGTCTACGAGAAAGGCGCCGAAGTCGTGCGCATGTATCAGACGCTGCTCGGCCGCGACGGCTTCCGCAAGGGCATGGATCTGTACTTCGAGCGTCACGACGGCCAAGCCGTAACGTGCGACGACTTCCGTGCCGCAATGGCTGACGCCAACGGACGCGACCTCACGCAGTTCGGCCGCTGGTACAGCCAAGCCGGTACGCCGCGTGTGACCGTCGACGCCTCGTACGACGAAGCCGCCCGCACCTACACGCTCACGCTCACGCAGCGTTGCCCGAAGGTCGGCGTGGAGTTGCACGACACCGCCCTCGTCAAACAGCCGTTCCATATTCCGTTCGCCGTCGGCCTGCTCGACCGCGACGGGCGCGACATGGCACTGCGTCTGGCCGGAGAACCTGCCGATGCACCGACCGCCACCACGCGCGTGCTCGACTTCACGCAGGAGCGTCAGAGCTTCACCTTCGTGGACGTCGATCACTCGCCGATGCCGTCGCTGCTGCGCGGCTTCTCCGCGCCGGTGATCGTGGAGCACGAGTACACCATCGACGAACTCGCGTTCCTGATGGCGCACGACAGCGATCCGTTCAACCGCTGGGAGGCCGGTCAGCGCCTGGCCACGCGTCAGTTACTGGCGCTGGTTGAATCGATTCAGATGGGCCAGTTGCCGAGCGTCGACAGCTACGTGCTCGAAGCCTTCCGTCAGGTACTGCGCGACGAAACACTCGATCCGGCGTTCCGTGCGCAAGCGCTCACGCTGCCCGCCGAGTCGTATCTCGGCGAACAGATGGCGGAGATCGACCCGGCGGCCATTCATGCGGCGCGTCAGTATCTGCGTCAACGTTTGGCCGCTTCGCTGCACACCGAATGGCTGGCGGCGTATCACAATCACCGTGTGCCGGGCGCGTATCGTCCGGACGCCGCCTCGGCAGGCGAGCGCGCGCTGAAGAATCTGGCGCTCTCGTATCTGATGGAATTGTCGGACGCTGGTGTGGCGCAGACCGCACGCACGCAGTACGACACGGCCGATAACATGACCGATCGCTTCGCCGCGCTCACGGCGCTTGTGCAACGTGGCGGTGCTGCACGCGACGGCGATGCGGCGCACGGGCAGAATCACGCGGCCGAAGCGCTCGACGACTTCTATCAACGCTTTGAACACGAAGCACTCGCCATCGACAAATGGTTTGCCTTGCAGGCCATGCAGCGCGGCGACGGCAGCCATTGTGTGATCGATGCGGTGCGTGCGCTCATGCGTCACCCGGCGTTCACGATCAAGAACCCGAACCGCGCCCGCTCGCTGATCTTCAGCTTCTGTAGCGGCAACCCGGCGCAGTTCCACGCCGCCGACGGTTCGGGCTATCAGTTCTGGGCGGAACAGGTGCTCTCGCTCGACGCGTTGAACCCGCAAGTCGCCGCACGCCTCGCCCGCGTGCTCGACCGCTGGCGCAAGTACACGCCGACGCTGCGCGATCACATGCGCAACGCGTTGCAGCAGGTGGCGGCGCACAAGACGCTGTCGAAAGACGTGCGTGAAATCGTGGAGAAGGCGCTGGCCTAAGCAGGGCCTAAGCAGCAGCACCGGCCTCACAGCGGTGACAAAAAAGGCGATGCGAGAAATACGCATCGCCTTTTTTCATGGCAGTCGGTCGCGTCGAAGCGCGTGGCTCCGATAGCGCTCAGGCAGGACGGCGCACGATCAATCGACATACGCGCTTGCCCGAGCTCGCGCTCGTGACGTCCTCTTCGTGCAGCACGACACCCTCGTGCAACGCGGCGCGCACGACGTCCGGCGCGAAGGCGCTATACAGACGTCCGTCCGCATGGCGCTGGTCGGTTCCTTCGGTCACGCGCCACGACACGTAGAGCACACCACCGGGGCGCACCAGCGTCCAGAGTCGGTCGGTCGCAGCGGGCACGTCGGCTGCGTTCAGATGCATGAGCACCGTCTCGCAGACCACGTTATCGAAGGTTTCCGTGACGTTCTCGAGTTGCGGCAGCTTGCCCACATGGAACGAGACCCACGGAAAGTGCTTGCGGGCGAGTTCGACCAGCGCGGGTGAGTTGTCGTAACCCACCACATCGAACCCTGCCTGCGCCAGCCACGCCGCATCTCGCCCGTTGCCGCAGCCGACGTCGACCGTGCGCCCACCCGGCACGAAGTGACGCACCAGCAGCGCGTACATATCGTCGGGCGGCGGCTGGTTGAGCCAATCTTCGCTGTAGCTTGCGGCATTGGCCTCGTAAGCCGCTTCGGTTTTCAGATCCGCCATGGTCTCGTCCTCCAAAGGACGTAAGAAGTCAGAGGTTGAAGCCCCCGGTTTTACTGCGAAATCTTCTCCAGCGCCACGTCACGCGTGCGCGGCCCCATCAGGCCGATCGACAGCATGACCACGAGCATCGCCAGCGAGATGAACACGAATACGCCCGTCACGCCGAAATTGCGCAGCACCGATGCGATCAGGAACGCCGTGAAAATCGCGGAGAAACGGCTCCACGAATACACGAAGCCGACCGCGCGAGCGCGAATGCCCGTCGGGAACAATTCCGTCTGATAGGCGTGATAGCTGTACGACATGATGTTGTTCGCGAGCGTGAGCCCGATGCCCATCGCGATCAGCAAGAACGACGACGTGACCTGCGAGAACACCAGCCCGCACACGATGCCGATGCCTGCGGTCCATACGATGGCGTGCTTGCGCTCGACCTTGTCGGCCATCCACAGGCCAATCAGCGGCCCGATCGGAGCGGCCAGCGCGATCACGCTCGAATATGCGAGGCTCGTGGTGACGGTGATGCCCTGCTTGATAAGCAATGTCGGCACCCAGTTGGCGAAGCCGTAGAAGCCCACCGTCTGGAAGATATTGAACAGAATCATCATGATGGCGCGCTTGCGATACGGCGGCACCCACATGTCGCCGAAGGCACTCTTAGGCACCACCGGCTCGGGCACGCCCGGCGGCGGCAGCGGCTTGCCGTATTCGGCGGCCACCTTCGCTTCGAGCGCACTCAGCACGCGATCGGCTTCCTCCAGACGCCCTTTTTGCGCCAACCAACGCGGGCTCTCGGGCAGCGCACGGCGAATCCACCACACGAACACGGCCCCGTGCGCGCCGATAAGCACCACCCAGCGCCAGCCTTCGAGCCCCAGAAATTCACGCGGCACGAGCCAGTAGGCGAGGAATGCGACAACTGGCACGGCCGTGAACCCCACCGCCTGTTCGCACGCAAACGCGCGGCCGCGAATCTGCTTGGGCACCAACTCGGCGATATACGTGCCGATGGTGACGAGCTCGACGCCAATACCCAGCCCGACGATGAAACGCCAGAAGTTCACGCCCGTGGCCGTCTCTTGAAACGCCATGATGACGTTGGCGACCGTGTACCAGAGCAGCGAGCCGGTGAAGACTGCGCGGCGCCCGAAGCGATCCGCGAGAAAACCGCAAGCGATCGTGCCGATGAATAAACCCGAGAAGAGCGCAGCAATGAAGCTCGCCACGCCCGTCGTGCCGAATAGCCCCGGCGTGGTCGGCGTCAGAATGCCGCTTTTAACCAGCCCCGGTGCGATGTAGCCGGTGTAGAGCAGATCGTAGAGCTCGAAGAAGAAGCCGAGGCTCAGCAGCACCACCAGTTTCCAGACCGTCCGCGTGGGCGGCAGGCGGTCGAGACGGGCGGAAATGTCACCGGCGGTGAGGCGGGTTGTGGCGCGCGCATTTGCAGCGGCCGATGTGGCGGGCGAAGAAGGCATCGAAACTTGGGGGGATGGCATGAAAGTCGTCTCCGGGCCTGTCCGGTCATGGCCGAACAGCTTTTTGTCGACGCAGCCCCTCACGGATTTACGTGGGCGCTACGCCGCGATACACCATGAATCAACAGGCGCGAGGCCGAAATTCTGCCACGAATGATGCTGCGTCTGTCACCGCTTTCCACTCACTTCTCATGCACAACGAAAAATTGCGATGTTCAGCAACGGCAGCACGGCACCATCGTTGCACCGACACCACACAGCACGTCGTTTCGGTTTCATCTCCCGACACAGCATCGGCTCACGTCGTGCGACGCAACTCGTCGAAACTGGTAATACGTCCCGCCAACGCACTCGCCGCCACCGTATAAGGGCTCGCGAGCCACACGTTGCCCGGCCCCGAGCGTCCCGGGAAATTGCGATTGATCGCACTGATCGTGACCTGATCGGGCGACGTCGATTGCCCTGGCCCACAGTTCGCGCAAGCGCCGCAGCCCGGCATGATCAGCGTGACGCCAGCCGCCTCGAATGTCTTCAAATAGCCGCGCGACTCGCAGTACGCGCGCACATCCATCGTGCCGAATTGCAGGAAGAGCGAACGCCCGGGTGCGACGCGCAGGCCGTGCTCCAGCCCCCACGCGAGCACGTCGTGATAGGCGTCGAAGTCGTCGCGCTTGCCTGCGGTGCATGAGCCGCCGTAGGCAATGTCGATGGATACCGGCGCTTCCAGCGCATTGAGTGCCACGCCGTTGCCGGGGTCCCCCGGGCGCGCAAGCATCGGCGTAAGCGACGACGCATCGATGCGGATCACATCGCGATACACCGCATCGGGGTCGCTCGTCATCCACGCCTCGAGCGTGAAGTCGACGCCACGGCGGTTTTTCAGGAAGGTCACCGTTTTCTCGTCGGGCGCGACGATGCCGGTGAAGCCGCCCAGCTCGGCCACCATATTGGTGAGCGTGGCGCGCTCGTCGATGGACATGGCGCGCACAGCGCCGCCGCCGTATTCGAAGACCAGCCCGATCGCGCCGCCACTGCGAATCGCGTCGAGATGCAGCAAGTGCAGCACGACGTCCTTGGCGGTCACACCCGGCGGCAATTCGCCATCGATGTCGATACGCAGCGTCTCGGGCACCTTGCAGCGCACATAGCCCGTCGTCCAGCTATTCGCGATATCCGTCGCGCCTGCGCCGAAGGCGAGACAGCCGAGCGCGCCCGCGTGAGGCGTGTGCGAATCGGTGCCGATCACGATCTGCCCGGGCAACGCATAACGCTCTGCCATCAGCGCGTGGCAAATGCCGTCGGCCCCCGCGGCACCGTCCAGTTCGCCATGGGCGAGCACGGGGTAGCGCGCGACGAATTCCCGATGCCCATCGGTCAGGTTCGCCACCCCGGGCAACAGCCCCTGTTTGACATGCGGATAACTCTGCGCGGCCAGCACGAGGTGATCCTGAAACGCGATGATGCGGGCCGGATCGTGCAACGGCGCGGGCTCACCGAACGCGCGATGCATCAGGTGGGCGCACATGCCGGTGAAGTAGTCGTGCGAGAACCGCCAGTCGACCGCCACGAACACGCCGTCGCCGCGCGCAGCGCCGGGCGTCGCCGGATGCAAACGGCGCGCGATGATCTTTTCCACGAGCGTTCGCGGCGGTGCGTCGGCCGCCGTCACTTTCGACTCAGTCGCGGGTGACGGCCACTCGGCAAACTTGCTGTACGCGAGCAGCCCGCCGCTGCGGATAATCTGCTGCGTGAGCGCGTCGCGGCCCTTGAGAAATTCGGTAATGGGGATGGCTTCGCCCGCGAGAATACGGTCGAGTACGCCGAAGTCGGTCGTCGTCAGAATGCCGATGTTGTCGCAGTTCTGCTGATAGATGCGCTCGAAACTCTCGGCGACGATCAGCCGGATACCGGCGGACAACTCGGCGAGCGGGCTCGATTCGCGCGACGAGCCTTTGCCGTAGCGCTTGCCCGCCACGGTGACCTGAAAGCCACCGCGACGGATATCGTGCTCGCCGATGGGGAGCTCGTTTCCCGCTTTGAAACCGACGTAGGGATAGCGGCCAAGACGCTCGTCGTAAGTGAGCATGACCGTGACGGGCGTGATCTCGTCGGTCGAGACGTTGTCACGCAGGGCGCCGGCCTCGGCGAGGGTGACGGTGTCGCCCGCGATCTGCCGGCGCACGATGGCCGGGTCGTCGGACAAAAACAGCAAGCGGCCGTCGAAACGAATGGTGTCTTCCATGCAGCGATTACCTCCGAAAGACAGCATAGCGGCGGCGATTCACGCCTGCCGTGCCGTCTTGGCAATCCCGGCATGACGGTTTGCGAAGGCCTCATCGCCGCTCTGGACCGGCCCTCGCACCGCGCGCTTTCCGGCTTGGCCGTTACGCTGACGCGCCTTGTTGGCCCTGTTCTTGCCCTTGCGCGAGGAAATTCACCACGGCCGAGGCAGTCGCACTCAGTTGGTCGCGCGACGGGAACACCATCCACAGCTGCCGATGCGCCCACTCGTCGGTGAGCGGACGCACCACCACATCGAGCTTGCCGACATACAACTGGCCGACCTGCTCCGGCGCGATGGCGATACCCAACCCCGCATGCGCCATGCGGCACAGCGCGTCGAGGCTCGATACGCGGATCTTGATGCGCAACGACGCACCCGCGGCACTCGCTTGCTGGCGCAGCAACTGCGTGAGTGCGCTATTGCCTTGCAGGCCGACGAGCGTTTCGTTCACGCAGGCCGAGAACGGAATCTCGCCCGTACGTGCGGCGAGCGGATGTCCCACCGGCAGAATCACGGCGAGGCGGTCGCGGCGGTACGGCACCATCGTGAACGCTTCGATACCGGCGACCGCGTTGCAGATGCCCACGTCCACGGCACGCTCGGCCACGCGTTGCAGCACTTCATTGCTGTGCTGTTCATCGAGCTCGACGTCGACCGCCGAGAACACGCGACCGAACGCCGCGAGGTCTTCGGGCAGAAACTGCACGATGGCCGACAGATTGGCAGCGATACGCACGCTGCCGCGCGCACCTTCGTGGAATTGCGACAGCTCGGCACCCAGCGACTCGATGGTGCCGAGGATGCGCTCGGCGTAGCGGCGCACGGTTTCGCCCACCGGGGTGACGGTAATACCGCGTTGGTGACGCTGAATCAGTGGCAGGCCGACGATGGCCTCGATGTCGGCAATTCGCCGGCTGATGGCCGACGGCGCGATGAATTCGCGCTCGGCCGCACGTGCCATGCTCCGCTCCTGGCACACGGCGACGAAAAGGCGTAAAGAAGTGAGGTCTAGCTTGCGGAGAAGGTTTTCCATACCTGTGCGGCAATACACCGGAAATGCCGGAAACGCCCGGCTGGCGCGGCCCCGCGAAGGGCACGTCTTTTGCTGGACAAACAACGAATCGACGCCTATTATACGCATCGCGTACACAGCCCTGCCGACCCGACCATGAGTGCACAGCAGACTTTCCTGCGCGACGCGATGCGTCGCCTGAACATGACCCGCGACACCTTCGCCGAGCGTATCGGCGTTCGCCGGCGCGCCCTTGACACCTGGTTGCTTCCCGAAGATTCGAGCGAATATCGCACGATGCCGAGCATCGTGGAGAAATTCGTCGGCGAAATCCTCGGTCGCGAAGCACCGTCTGCGGAATCTACGCAAAGCGCACACAAGCCGCTGCGTGAACGCATGGGCCTCGACGGCAAGCCGCATCTGATCTCCGTCGACCAGTTCTCGCGCGACTCGCTCGAAGAGCTGTTCCACGTTGCCGACATCATGCAACCGATTGCCCGCCGCCAGAAGATCTCGCGCGTGCTCGAAGGTGCTGTGCTCGGCAATTTGTTCTTCGAAGCCAGTACCCGTACCCGCGTGAGCTTCGGCTCGGCCTTCTGCCGTTTGGGCGGATCGGTGTGCGACACCACGGGCTTCACATTCTCGTCGATGGCCAAGGGCGAGTCGATCTACGACACCAGCCGCGTGATGAGCGGTTATGTCGACGCCCTGGTCGTGCGCCACCCGGAAAAGGGTTCAGTCGCCGAATTTGCGCGTGCTACCAATATTCCGGTGATCAACGGCGGCGATGGCCCCGGCGAACACCCGAGCCAAGCCATTCTCGACCTCTATACCATCGGCCGCGAGTTTTCGCGCCTCGGTAAGCTGGTCGACGGTGCGCACGTGGCGATGGTGGGCGACTTGCGCTACGGCCGCACGGTGCACTCGCTGATCAAGCTGCTCGCGTTGTATCGCGGCCTGAAATTCACGCTGATTTCGCCGCCGTCGCTGGAAATGCCGACGTACATTCTCGATCAGATCTCGCAGAACGGTCACGTCATCGTGCAGAGCAACTCGCTCGCCGATCTGGCCGGTGCCGACGTGGTCTACGCGACGCGCATTCAGAAAGAGCGCTTTGCCGACGAGGCGATCGAAGGCTACACGCCGGATTTCCAGATCAACGAAGCGCTCATCAACACGTATTGCGACAGCCGCACGATCATCATGCACCCGCTGCCGCGCGACAGCCGTCCGGGTGCCAACGATCTGTCGACCGATCTGAATCACGACCCGCGTCTGGCGATCTTCCGTCAAACCGACAACGGCATTCCGGTGCGCATGGCGATCTTCGCGATTCTGCTCGGCGTGGACAAGCAAGTGCAGCACAGCATGCGCGACGCCACGTGGCGCTCGCCGTCGCATGTAGGCCCGGACGACGCGTTGTTCGACGGTCTCGACTGATAGAAAGCGCCCGCCCCGCGTTTTTTCGCCGGGGCGGCGGGTCTTTACGGGTAAAATTGCGTCCGTTACGAAATACGAACGCTTTTTTGCTTTTTGGAGGCCGCCATGCGCCGCAAGACCCTCACCCAATACCTCATCGAACAGCAGCGGGAATACAGCAATATTCCCGCTGAGCTGCGTCTGTTGATCGAAGTCGTTGCGCGCGCGTGCAAGTCGATCAGCCACGCCGTGTCCAAGGGCGCCCTCGGCGGCGTGCTGGGCAGCGCTGGCAGCGAGAACGTCCAAGGCGAAGTCCAGAAGAAGCTCGACGTGATCTCCAACGAGATCATGCTCGAAGCCAACGAATGGGGCGGCCATCTCGCGGCCATGGCCTCGGAAGAGATGGAAGACGTCTTCCACATTCCCAACCGTTATCCGCAAGGCGAATACCTGCTGATGTTCGACCCGCTCGACGGCTCGTCGAACATCGACGTGAACGTGTCGATCGGCACGATCTTCTCGGTGCTGCGTTGCCCGGACGGCGTGACGGACCCGACCGAACAGGACTTCCTGCAACCGGGCACGCAACAGGTCGCCGCCGGATACGCCGTGTACGGCCCGCAAACCGTGCTGGTGCTGACGACCGGTCACGGCGTGAACTGCTTCACGCTCGATCGCGAGATGGGTTCGTGGGTGCTCACGCAAGAAGGCATGCGCATTCCGGAGGACACCAAGGAATTCGCCATCAACATGTCGAACGAACGTCACTGGTACCCGCCGGTGCAGCGTTACATCGGCGAGTTGTTGCAGGGCAAGGAAGGCGTGCGCGGCAAGGATTTCAACATGCGCTGGATCGCCTCGATGGTGGCCGACGTGCATCGTATTCTCACGCGCGGCGGTGTCTTTATGTACCCGGCCGACAAGCGCGATCCGGACAAGCCGGGCAAGCTTCGCATCATGTACGAAGCCAACCCGATGAGCTTCCTCGTTGAACAAGCGGGCGGTGCCGCGACCAATGGCGTGCAGCGCATTCTCGATATTCAGCCGCAGAAGTTGCACGAGCGTGTTGCTGTGTTCCTCGGTTCGAAGAACGAAGTCGAGCGCGTGACGGGCTATCACCACGAAGCCGGTCAGAAGTAAGTCGGCGTGAATGCATTCGTCGTCGCGAGGTGGGCGCACTGCCGACAAAAAATTTTTCGCGGCGACGAAGCGCAGGATTTCTGTAATTTCAAGGATTTACGCGGCGCGCCCGCGCTGGCGATAAAAAATCTCTGAAAAAAGTAGTGACAATCGCCGAAAACCTGCTAATATCTCACTTCTTCGCAGCGCCGGAGTAGCTCAGTCGGTAGAGCAGCTCATTCGTAATGAGAAGGTCGGGGGTTCGATTCCTCTCTCCGGCACCAGCGACTTCTTTAGTCCCTGGTCATGCAAGCAGAAGGTAGTTAGCAGTTAAACAAGAAAGCCGCTCGATTTCGTCGCGCGGCTTTTTTGTTTTTGCATCACCCGCTCATCATATTCAGCGATGCCCCACCTGTCGTGGTGGAGCGCCTATCTGACTTATTCCCCTGCCTTCCCCTCACCCGTAACGTTGTCGTTCGCCCCGTCTTCGTCTTCCGCGGGCTCGGCCATCCACGCGTGGTAACCCGCTACGCCCATCTTGCGCAGCAGTGCTTCGTTGCGCCCGAAAATCTCCTCCGCTTCCGGAAACGCTTCGACCGCGCGGTCAATACTGTCTTCGCGCAGGATATGCAGAATCGGATACGGCGAGCGATTGGTGTAGTTCTCTGCGTCTTCCGGGGCGGTGCCTTCGAACTGATAGTCCGGATGAAAACTCGCGACCTGCAACTCGCCTTCCAGCCCTAACTGCTTGAGCATGCGCTCGGCAAAGAACAGCGCGTCGTTGTACTCGTGAAAATCGAGCAGCGCGTCAGGCAGGATCAGCAGCGTGGTGTCGACCGCTTGGGGATCAGCCTCGGCCAGCCACTGCAATTCATGCTCGAGATCGAGCAGCGCGCCCTCCATATCGTGCGCATGGCTCACGACATAGCGGATCTGCCGCTTCACATGCACGGCCTTCGCAAACGGACAAAGATTGAGGCCGATCACGGCGCGCGTGAGCCAATGACGCGTCGCTGCAATGACGGCAGCGGTCGCTTCGTTTTGGAGGTCTGTTTCGGGCGACGTGGCCCCGAGATCGTTCGAATCGGACATGGGCAAACTACTGTAAAAACGCATCAGAGCGACATTGTAAGCGCGTCGCATGCCGCACAGAGTACGCAATGGCGACGCCGGAAGCGACAGCCATCGCGCGAGCGCCCCCGCATGATGCCGCTCTCCTCCACAACGCACGCGCCATCTCTCGCCGCCATGCCATCCTTGCATCCGATTGCACCCGCATCGTCGTCCCGGCCGTCAGCCGTCTCGTCTACCATTTCCAACGCCACCACACCCTACCCGGCCTCGCTGATGACGCTGCCTTTGACGCGGCTTCTCGCCGAGTTCCGCGAAGGCCATCTCGCTACCCCGACCCGCGCACACATACTCAGGCACCCCGAGGGGGTCGCCGCCAAAGAACTGCTCGCCCTATGCGAATTTGCCAGCGCCGCTGGGCAAGAATTCCAGGGCGGCTTGGCGAACCTGCGTCATGCCGCAATTTCGCTGCTAGCCGTGCCGCCATCGCTCCGGACACTGGATCAACTGCGCGATATCGGCATGTTCCGCACGGTGCCACCCCACGAATTCCCGAGTCGCGACGATCTCGACCTACTGTCTTCGGACGACGGGCTATTGCTGTGGTTGAAATACGGTGCGAACGCCGACGGCTATCAACGGCTATTTATCGACTACGTCAGCGAATTCCTGCGCTTCGAGACGACGAACGTCCCGCCTGCGAGCAACATCGGCCCGGCACTGCGGATGCTCGTCGCGATCAAACGCGACGCTGCTTACGATGTCCCCGATCCGTTGAACGCCGGACACGCGCTGCCCCCGCTGTCGCACCTGTGCGCCACGCATGCCCCGGACTGGTTGCCCTTCCTGCTCGACATCAGCGACTGCGCCAATCAGCGCGATCGGTGTGGCTACCCGCTGCTTTATCCCGCCCTTGTCGCCACGACAAACACCTCGCGCGCTACCGGCCGGACACCGCACGAAATCAATCACGCGTTACAGGATTGCGTCGCCCTTCTCGTGAACCACGGGGCCACGCTGACGGTCTCCGACTTCGAAGGCACACCCCTCACCGTCAGGCTCATACGCGACGGCTATATCGATGCCGCGCGCGTATTGATCCAATGCGGCGCGTGTCCCTCGTCGACGGACAGCGAAATGCGCTCGGTGCTGCATCATCTCTCCACCGCGCTTCAACCCACCTCGCTGCGGAACAGCGCCGCAGTTGTCGCGTATATCGCCGCACTCGCGGCGGGTGCCGATCCGCAACGCGCCAACGCCAGAGGGGAAACCGCGTTCGAACTACTCCCTCGGGCCCAGCGTGAACATTTCAGATTCATCTCGGCGCACTATGCCCGCTGGTCGCATTTCGACGCCCAGCCCTAAGTCCTCATTCTTTTCCGGCACTCGCCGGCGTCGTCTCGGCATTAGCGCCTGAGCGCCAACCCTCCGTGGCGCTCACGCAGATAAGCCCCCACAAAACCGTTGAGCTCCCATCGCACCTCCGGCGAAGCCAGTTCGCCACGCGACGCCGCTGCATGCACCACCCCTTCGACGGCGGACGCGAGTACTTTGGCTGCGACGACATCGCCAGGCGTGCACACCGCCTGCGCATCCGGCACGATCAGCGCCTGATAGCGCCGCAAATACTCGCACTCGAACGCGTGGGTGCGCGCCGAGAGCGGCACCTCCTCAAGCAACACGTGATGCATGCGCTGATCGCCTGCGTGAATCCGAATGACACCGTCGATCAAATCGGTCACGCGTGTTCCCAGTTGCACCGAGTCCTGACAGCGATCCGGATCCGGCAACACCGCGAGCACAGCTTCGAGATGCCGCTCGCGAATCGCTTCGGCGAGCGCTAACTTGTCGGGGAAGTATTGATACAGCGAACCGATGCTCGCGCCAGCGACGCTGGCGACTTCATTCGTGTTGAATTTGGCCCAGCCGCGTGCACCCAGAACGCGAGCCGCAGCTTCGATAATGGCGTCGACTGTCGCCCGCGAACGCTGCTGGCGCGGGACTCTGCGGGCTGTCGCAGCCCCTGAGGGAAAGCGAGTAGGCATGGAGGGGGTTCCACGCAAAAATTTGACTATACCTGCGTCGATTCTCTGACGCACGGTGCTCAATCAACACTCACCTCGTCTTGAGAAACAAAGGAGTCAAGTATGTCGAGCCCACGCGTCGCGATTGTATTTCACAGTCGCTATGGTCATACGGCACGCCAAGCGGCCGCCGTCGCCCAAGGCGTCGAGCGTGCCGATGGCGCGCGCGCCACCCTCATCCCCTGCGAGGAAGCCCCGTCGCGCTGGGACGATCTGGAACAAGCCGACGCCATCATCTTCGGTGCGCCGACTTTCATGGGCGGCACATCAGCGGAGTTCCGAGTCTTCGCCGAAGCTACGTCGAATATCGTGATGACGAAAGGCTACGTGTGGCAGGACAAATTCGCCGCTGGTTTCACCAATTCCGGTGCACACGCGGGCGATAAACTCGCCACCCTTATCCAGATGGCGCTCTTCGCCGCGCAACACGGCATGCATTGGGTGAACCTCGGCTTGCCCCCTGCGAACAACTCCTCGAGAGGCTCGCCGGACGATGTCAACCGTCTTGGCTTCTGGCTCGGCGCGGCGGCACAGTCGAACGTCGACCAAGGCCCGGAACAGGCGCCGCCCGAATCCGATCTCGCCACGGCACGTCACCTCGGCTACCGTGTGGCGCAAACTGCACTTCAGTTCGCACGTGGACGGCGCACCCTACAACCATGCGGCATTCGGACGCACCCTTAAAGATGCATTTGTTTTACATCTTATAATCACTCCGCAGTGCGCGACGTCTGACACCCTCAACGTCGCGCCCGACTCATAACCACAACACTTCGGAGTGTGCCCCATGCTTTCCGCTGCTTCCCGCCCGTATATCGACGCCAGCGTGCCGGTGCTGCGCGACCACGGACTCGCCATCACGCGTCACTTCTACGCCAGCATGTTCGAGGCTCACCCCGAACTGCGCGATCTCTTCAACATGGGGAATCAGGCGAGCGGTGCCCAACAGCAATCGCTCGCTTCGGCGGTGTTCGCCTACGCCGCCAACATCGACAACGCTGCCGCGCTCGCCCCGGTGATGGAGCGCATCGTGCACAAGCACGTTTCGGTCGGCATCACGCCCGCGCATTACCCGATCGTCGGCCGCCATCTGCTCGCTGCCATCAAGCACGTCTTGGGAGATGCCGCCACGCCCGAGCTGATTGCCGCGTGGGACGAAGCGTACTGGCTGCTCGCAGGCGAGCTGATTGCCGCTGAAGCCCGCCTGTCGGAGCGCACCCATGCGCCGCTGGGCGCACTGCGCGAATTGGTCGTGACCGATGTGGATCGCGAGACCGAGCACATCGTTTCCTACTATCTGCAAACCCCGGAAGGCACGTCACCGGGCGAGTTCGTGCCCGGACAATATGTGAGCGTGGCCGTCACGCTACCTGACGGCCTGCATCAGCGCCGCCAATACAGCCTGTCGGACGCACCTACCGCACCGCACTGGCGCATCACCGTCAAGCGCGAAGATGCGACTGACGGCAAACCTGCCGGGCAGGTCTCGAACTGGTTGCACGCGAATCTGAAGGCAGGCGATCGGGTGCAAGTCAGCCCGCCGTACGGCGAGTTCACGACGCCGCTCGACGCGGCGCATCCGCTGGTGTTGCTCAGCGCAGGGGTTGGCATCACGCCGATGATGTCGATGCTCGCGACGTTGGCGGCCAATGGCTCGCGTCGCGAGATCGTGTTCGCCCACGCGGCACGCCATGCTTCGCATGTCGCCCTACGCCGTCAATGGCAGCACGCAGGCACCCAACTGCCGCACCTGCGCGTCGCGACGTTCTTCGAGACGCCGCTCGCGAATGAAACCGAAGGCACCGACTACACCTTTGCTGGCCGTATGGATGTGAGCCGTCTGACATTGCCCGACGGCGCAGACTACCTGCTGTGCGGCCCCACGCCGTTTATGCAAACGCAGTGGCGTGCGCTGCGCGACTTGGGCGTGCCCGCCGAGCGCATCCATCGCGAAGTGTTCGGTCCGGAAGCGCTCGATTTGGGTTGATTCAGCCGATCAACTCAGTCGATCAACTTGCCCGCGGCATCGTAAAACGGATGCGCGCCGCCTGCGTCGTCGACGAAGCCGAGGTGCGAGACGAGCCCGCTTTGCGGTGTGTACCGATGCAACTGGAACGCAGGTGGGTCGAGCACCCACGCTGACGGCCCGCCTTCACGCAAGTCGAGGGCGACCTGATGCGCAGGCGATGGGCAAACGCTGGCGATGGTGCCAGCGAAGCGCGTATGAATCGGGCGATGCACGTGGCCGCAAATCAACCGTTCGACGTTATCGAAACGGCGCACGACAGCAGCAAGTTTCGCCGCATCGCCCGCATCCAGCGCTTGCACGTCCATATGCTCGATGCCGCACGCGAACGGCGGGTGATGCATGGCGATGACCGTCGGCGTGGCCGTATCGGCGGCGAGCGTGGCTTCGAGCCAATCGAGCCGCTCGTCGCACAGACGGCCGCCGCCGTTGGGCGGGTCTTGCGTGTCGAGCGCGACGAGCCGCAACGGCCCGAACATCGCCGTGTACTGCACGAAGTCGCCCGGCTTGCCGAGGTACGTATGCTCGGGAAACACCTCACGTAAGGCATCGCGCCCGTCGTGATTGCCGATGACGAGGTAGTACGGAATTTCAAGCGGCGTGAGCAGACGGCGCAGGTGCTCGTACTCTTCGCGCGCGCCGAAGTCCACCAGATCGCCCGTGAGCACGACGAAGTCGGGCCGCGGCACGAGGGTATTCAGACGCGCCACGCAGCGCTCGAGATAAGCGGCGGTATCCACGCGCCGATAGGCCAGTTTGCCGGGCCGTTTGATGTGAAGGTCGCTGATTTGCGCGAACAGCATGAGCGGGTTATCCGTGAAGCGTAAAGACATGAGCGGCAGGCAACGACAGGCCCACCGAATCGCCGACGCGGCATTCGCGACGGCTCGAAACTTCCACCAGCACCGCACCGGCCGGTGACACACCGCCGACCGTCAGGCGCGTGCGATCGCCGAGGAATTGCACGGCTTCGATTTGCCCGACGAGGGGCGCATCGACCGGCGGCACCACAATGGCGTCTTCCGGGCGGAAATACAGCTCTTGTGCATCGGCGCGCACGTCCGGGCAAGCCACCCGCCCGCCTTCCGTATGAAAGTGACCCTCGCGCCACACACCCGCAATGCGATTGAGCGTGCCGATGAAGTTAGCGACATGGCGCGACGCCGGTTGATAGTAAATATCGCGCGGCGCGCCGATCTGCTCGATGCGCCCGGCGCTCATCACCACGATGCGATCGCCCAGCGCCATGGCCTCATCCTGATCGTGCGTGACATACACCGTCGTCACGCCGAGGCCGCGCAGCAGCTTGTCCATATCGGCACGCACGGTTTCGCGCAGCTTGGCGTCGAGGGCCGTCAGCGGCTCGTCGAGCAGCAACACACGCGGCTCCGGTGCCAGCGCACGGGCGAGCGCAACACGTTGCTTCTGACCGCCCGAGAGTTGCGCGATGGCACGGTCGGCGTACGGCGTCAGATGCACGAGATCGAGTAATTCGTCCACGCGCTTGTCGACTTGCGCGGAGGGCAGGCCGCGCAGCTTCAGCCCATAGGCCACGTTGCCGCGCACGGTGAAGTTGGGGAAAAGCGCGTAGTTCTGGAAGACCATGCCGACGCGGCGTTTTTCGATCGGCAGACGCGTGACGTCCTCATCGCCAAAGCACACACGCCCGCCCGCGTCGGGGCGCTCGAGGCCCGCGATCATGCGCAGCGTGGTGGTCTTGCCGCAGCCCGACGGGCCGAGCAGCACCAGCGTCTCGCCCGCACCGATCGTCAGATCGAGCGGCTGCAACACGGTGTTGCCATTGAACGTCTTGGCACAGCGTTCGAGGTGGATCGGGATCGAAGTCAGTTTCATCGCAATTTCCTAGGCATTCGATGGGCGAGGTTTAGGTGCGTCCGCGGGCATTGCGGACTTTGGCGCGCTGCGCCGTCATCTGCATGACGATGAGCAGCGGCACGATCAGCACGAAAAACACCGCCGTATAAGCGCTACCGATCTCCAGACGCAGCGACGCATACGCGTCCGCCAGCCCCACGGGCAGCGTCTTGGTATCGGGCGTGTGCAGCATCCACGTCAGGTTGAATTCACCGAGCGAGAGCGTCACCACAATGAGCGCTGCCGCCACGATTTCGCTACGAATGTTCGGCAGCACCACCGTCATGAACCGGCGCAGGAAGGTCGCGCCGAGGCTCGCCGCGCCCTCTTCCATCAGCTTGATGCGCGTATCGGCACAGGCCGCGGCCACCGCGCGCACCATAAACGGCAGCGTGAAAATCACGTGCCCCACCACGATGAACGCGAGGCTTTCACGAAAGCCCCGCACACCGCCATACACGCTGATGAGCGCCAGCGCACTCGCCAGCCCCGGCAGCGCGATAGGCAGCGTGAGCAACTCTTCGATCCAGCGAGCCATGCGGCTATTCCAGCGCGCGAGCACGTAGCCCGCTGGCACCCCCAGCAGCGTCACGAGAATGAGCGTGGCGGCGCCGACATACAGCGAGTTGAGAATGGCGTCGTGATAGTCCTGCCAGACCTGAATCACCCACTTGAACGTGAGCCCAGCCGACGGACCGCGGAAATAATTCACCGACAATCCGGCGAGAATCGACATCCCCACGGGCACCAGCAAGAACGCGCACATCAGCAGCGTGAGCAGCAGTTGCAACGTGAAAAGGGTTTTCTTGAGCATGCGAATCAGCCTCCGGCGGCAACCGTTTGCCCGGCGAAGTTGCGCGCGAGCATGAGCACGGCCCACGTAACGATGCCGAGAATCACCGACAGCGCCGCCGCCGTCGCCACATTGGCGTTGAGCGTGAACTCGGTGTAGATCGTCATCGGCAGCACGTCGATGTCGGTCGCGAGCGTGAACGCGGTACCGAACGCGCCGACCGAGGTCGCGAAACACATCGCGCCCGAAGCGATCAACGCGGGGGCGAGCGCGGGCAGCGTCACGTCGCGCAGAATGGCAAACGGCCCGGCGCCCAGCGACGACGCCGCTTCCGAGAGGGAATGATCGAGCGACTCCGCCGCCGCCATCACAGCGAGGATCACGCGCGGAATCGAGAAATAGAGGTAGCCGAGAAAGAGCCCGGCCAACGAATACGCAAACACCAGCTTGTGGCCGACGAGCTTTGACGTCAGGTCGCCAATCAAGCCCTGGCGTCCCGCGAGCATGATGACCATGAAGCCGACCACCACGCCGGGGAACGCCAGCGGCAACGTGAGCATCGACACGAGGATCGATTTGCCCGCGAAGTCATGCCGGGTGAGAAAGAGGCCCGCGACGAGCGAGAGCGCCAGCGTAGCGAGCGTGACCAGTGCCGAGAGCACCACCGTCTGCCACAGGCTGTCGAGATAGCGCGCGTTGGTGAGAATGGCGCGATAGGTCTCGAACGCGTGACCGTCGCCGCTCACCTGCACGAGCGCCGCCATCGGCAATAGCCAGAAGGCCAGAAACACCGCCAGCGCCGGCAGCAGGAGTGCCACGCGCCAACCGCGCGGCAGGGTCAGGTCTCGCATCGTCTTGTTCCTCTTCCTCAGTCCCGTCGCCCGTGCTTAGCGCACGTTCTTCAGATATTGCTGACCGAACGCGTCCTGCTGGTCGGCAAGCTTCTGAAGATCGACCGGCTTCACACGCGCGTAGTCGGTGGCGGGCAGGAACTTCGCTGCCACGTCAGCCGGCATCGTGCTAGCACGCACCGGACGCAGGAACGCTTGCGACCAATGAGCCTGGCCCTTGTCGGAGAGCGTGTAGTCGATCACCTTCTTGCCGTTATCCGCGTGCGGTGCGTTCTTCACGAGCGCGATCACGTACGGCAGCGACACGGTGCCTTCCATCGGAATCACGAACTGCACGTTGGCGCGGTCTTTGTAGATCGCACGATAGGCGTTGAAGTCGAAGTCGATCAGGATGGGGATTTCACCCGAGAGCACGCGCGCATAGGCGGTTTGCTTCGGCACGATCGGCGCGTTGGCCTTGAGCTTCTGGAAGAAGCCGATGGCCGGAGCGAAGTTGTCCATCGAGCCGCCCAGGGCCTGATTGGCGGCAATCGCGGCGGCGTAACCGGCGAAGGCGCTGCTCGGGTCCAGATAGCCCACCATGCCGCGATATTCCGGCTTGAGCAGGTCGGCCCACGAACGCGGCACCGGCTTGCCTTCGAGCGCGTCGCGGTTCACGAAGAAGCCGACCGTGCCCGAGTGGATGGTGGTCCACAGACCGTTCGGATCCTTCATGTTGGCCGGCACTTGGTCCCAGTGCGCGGGCTTGTACGGGGCGAGCAAGCCCTTCTTACCGGCTTCGATGGCCGCCGTGATGCCCAGGTAGACAACATCGGCCACCGGCGCTTTCTGCTCGGCGATCAACTGGGCAACGGCCTGCCCGGAGTTCTTGTTGTCGAGCGGCACGCGAATGCCGGTGTCTTGCGCAATCGCCTTGACCTGACCAGCCCAGTCGGCCCATTCCGGCGGGCAGTTGTAGCAGATCGCCGTCTGCTGGGCCTGCGCAGCGCCAGCGCCGAGCAAGGTGAAAAGCGCCAGCGTACGGGCGGCGCGGGTGATCCAAAGCTTCATTTCTCTTAGCTCCTGTGTGTCTGACCATGGGCGGCACTCGCGTGCTGCCGGGTAGGTGCGGTCATACGTTCCGGTCGGGTAGTGCTGGGCCTCGCGGCCTGATGCCTGATTGCCTGATTGCCTTGGCCGTCGCTGCGCTCTCTGTCATGCCTCGATGGAGCGAGTCGTCAGCCAATTTCCTTGTCAACTTCCGGTACTGCCTGCTGAAAACAAATGCGTTGCGCTACGTTTCGCTGCGGTGCCCTGCCTTGCGCTCACTGACGCGGCGGCGCAGCCACCGTGCCGCCACGGCGGATCGCGTGCGGAAGAATGAGCGCATGGTTCGCATCGGCAGAACCGGGCGTGGCCGGGGCCGTGCGCCCGTCGATCTGCGCCAGCAGACGTTGCGCTGCATGGCGTCCGATCTCGACGCTCGGCTGCACCACGGTGGCCAACGTCGGCGAGAGCAATTCGCCCACGGCCAGGCCATCGAAGCCAAGCACGGAGATATCGTCCGGCACGCGCAGCCCGGCTTCGCGCAGCGCACGCATGGCGCCGAGGGCGAGTAAGTCGTTCGAGCAGAACAGTGCCGTGGGGCGTGCGCCGTCGCGCTCGCGCTCTGCGAGCCATTCGCGCACGCGCTCTCCACGGGCACCGCTGTTGAAATCGATTTCGAAGGCCGGCAGCGGTGTCAGCCCTGCGGCCTGCATCGCGTCGCCGTAACCGAGAAAGCGGCGCTTGGCGCGATCGGAGGCATGCAACGCGCCGGTCACCATCACGATGTCGCGATGGCCCGCTTCGATGAGCATCGACACGCCTTGGGCGGCAGCAGCGCGGTTGTCGACCGACACACAGGGCCGGTTCGGCGCGTCGTTGTAGACAAGCTGGCAGGCCACCCCTTCGGAGGCGAGATCATCGACGAGTGCGCTGTGTTCGGCGTCGGCAAGGGTGAGCAGCAAGCCGTCCACGCGCTGTTGCAACAGCGTTTCGATGGCGTTGCGCTCGCGCTCAGGGTCGTATTGGGTGGTGACGAGCAACAGGCGGCGGCCCGTGCCGTCGATGGCGGCTTCGATGCCTTCAAGGCAATCGGCGAATACGGGGTTGCCCAGCGTAGGGAGCATCACGCCGATGAGGCCAGTGCGCTCGCCGCGCAGTTGGCGGCCCAGCGCGTTCGGTCGAAATTTCAACTCGGCGGCGGCGGCCTGCACGCGGGCCAGCGTCTCGGGACGCACCAGTTGCGGCGAATTGAGCGCACGCGACACCGTCGCAATCGAACAACCTGCCCGCTGCGCTACATCCCGAATATCTGCCACACCCAGTCTCCTTTTGTCGTGCCGCCAACGCTTTTGCCCTTCCGAGCAATAACTACCGTTAGCGGCTTTTGCGCAAATGTAAACGTTTACGAAAACGTTTTCACTCGGGAATTCTATGGATGGATTGTGATGAATTGATGACACAAGCGAGCGCCATCGAAGCCTGGGGATGCGACCTATACTGAAATTCCCCTCGCATCGGGCGTGACGGCAACGCAAGCCCACGCCAACCCACTACGACCGGGATCGGCCATGAACGAATATCACTTCCTTACCTTGTGGCGGCTCACAGCACCGCTCGAAGAAGTCTGGGACACCATTCGAGACGTCGACCACTGGGCCCGCTGGTGGCCGTGCGTGCGCGAAGTGCAAACGCTCGACGCAGGGGGCACCGACGGCGTGGGGGCGGTACGGCGTCTGACGTGGCACGGCGCGCTGCCGTATTCGCTCACCATCGACACACGCGTCACCCATATCGAGCCGATGCGTGAGATTCGGGTGGCTGCCAGCGGCGAAGCAGAAGGCACCGGCGTGTGGCGCTTCGACACCGAGGGCACGATCACGGTCGTGCGCTACGCCTGGGATGTGCACACAACGCGCGCGTGGATGAGCAAACTGGCCCCCCTCGCCCAGCCGCTCTTTCGCTGGAACCACAATTACGTGATGCGCCGCGGCGGCGAGGGGCTCGCCGCCGTGCTCAATGCGCATCTGGTGGAGTGTCTCGATACCGACCTGCCGCCCGCGACCATCGGCGAGGACCGCACACCCCGCGACCTTCGTGCTGCGCGGGCACGGGCCAGTCACGATGGGCGGGGTTGAGCGGCAGACGAGCCGCTCAAGTCGGAGAACTCAGGGTGACGAAGAGATATCCACGCACTGCGTCTCTGCGCGCCCGCTCGCAACGTTGGGCGCGGCCGCTGCCAGCAGAGATCCGTCACCGGCCCCCGCGTGTATCCAATACACCACCGCTGGCGGCATGAGGTTTAGCCTGATGACCCTCAGCGGCTGCATCCCGTCGTTAAGGTTCTCCAATGGCTGACCGGTGTCGAGGCACGACATCACCGCCGGAAACGTCCAATGCCGGATAAGCGAGCCGAACTGGCGCGTATCGATACCCCGCGCATTCGCGAACATCGTGGCCTGTGAGGCATCCGTCGTTGGCCCCGCCTGCGCCCCCCACACCGACAGGTCATCGAGACTCACCAAGCGTCCCTGCCAGCCTGCGCCCACAAACGGCACGTGCGGCTCGCGGAGAATAAATTTTTCCGACATGAACGGCGCCATGGCGCTGCGCGGCACGCCCATCGACAGGGCACTTGCCCATAGCTCGCCGTCGCTGCGGACTCGGCCTCGCATTGCGTGGAGATAACGTGCCAAATCTCGGTCCAGCATGATGGTCGGCGAACTGCCGTGAAGCAGTGGCAGACCTTCGTTCGTCACCAATCGATGCAGATCGCCGCTGATGACTTGGGTGTCGAACGCCGCTGAAGTGCTGCTCACCGACGGCGAGGCCACCGTGGATGCTGGCGCGATGTGGGGGACCACTGGTGCACTGCGCACGAGATAGCTCCACGCATCCTGTTCGAACGAGTCGACGTCTTCCTTCTTGACTGTCGGCAAGTCGCGGAACAGTGTGCGCCACTCCGCTGGCCCATCGGAAAAGCTGGGCCACGCACCGGGCACCGCACCCGGCGTATGAAAAATGGTTGCCGCCTCCGCACGCTGGCATTGCCGAATTGCGGCGCCGACCCACGGGAGCGCCTGAAATCTGGGGATGAGACAACTGTAGCAATCGACTTCCTTGTTGCGAACGTTCCGGTGCGTCAGGCTGACGTGCACCGTATCCCGCATCGCCTCGCACGCGCGCTGCACGGCCGAAAATCTGTCGGCCTGCGCCGTGGCTCCCGGCACGCCCACACTGGCGATATCACGTCGCAAGTCATCGTCGAGCCCGGGCGACGATGTTAGTTGCACCGTCCATCCACTGCCATCTGGCAACCCACGTCGGAAATGAAGTGAGGTACGTCCGGCGAAGGCTAGCTCGAGCGGCGTATGAAGTACATGGGCAATGGCTTCGGCGAGCCGCATGTAGGCAGCGCCGCACTCAGGCGGTGGCGCATTGCCCGTCCCAGTGGGGGACCTCACCGCCGACGTTGACCCACTTACCGACGCGGCCGTCGATGCACCGCTGATGCGCGGAGGATAAGGCCCCACGCGTGCCGTGCGTGGTGGCGGATTACGTATGGGATTCATTGGTCGGCTTCCCCCGCTATGCGTTGACGGCAGCTTTTCACGAAGTACAAGGGTGGCGTCGATGGCGCACGCTCGAAGCGGAAGACGCGTAATCCGATGTGTCCTCGATTGAAGTCTTCAAGTGGCCGCCCTTGGCGGTGGAAGGCAACCAGGTCGCCCACCGGGATCCGCCCAATCATGTCCTCGAACTGACTCGAGTCGACATGACGCGTCTGGGCAAACAGGGAAGCCGACGATACCCGGCGTTGCGTCACGTCGAATTGCGCCCCCGTCTCATCCCAAGCGATCAGGTCGTCGAGGCAAACAAAACGGCCGTTCCACACGTGTTCCAACGCCTCCTGACAGTGCACGCGCGGGCTCAGGTCGCCGCATACGAAGGTCGAAATCGCGGCCCGTCTAAAGCCCCATGCTGCAAGATCGTGCCAAATATCACGCGCTGGCCCGAAGCGGCTGCGCGCGAACGCGTAGCGCGCAAGGTCCCGGCTTCGCATCACGGTCGGCGAAGTCCCGTGAAATGCGGGAATGCCTTCGGGGCACGACAGCGAGGGGGTGACAGACACGAACGGCGAAGGGGGCGGGTTATCCAGCGATATCTCGGACGTCACAGACCCGACGGGGCCATGTGGGAGATGCGACGGCGCCGGCATCGAGGCGCACGGGCACGACGCACTTCTCAGGTATCTCGACATATCGAGCGCAAACGCGTCGACCTCGCCACCGTTGACCATCGGTAATCCCAGCGACTCTATGCGCCACGGCGTTTCGGCACCGATGGCACGCGGCGCGAGCATGCCCGGCACCCATTGGAGGCGTTGATATTGCCGGATCATGGCCCCGGCGCTCATGAACGCGCGCATAAACGGAACCGTGCCAGCGTATTGCGTGATTTGGTGTCCGGTGAAATCGAGATGCCTTAGCGTGAGTTGCAACGCCGGGTGGGTCTCCGGCGTCGCGTCCTGTGGCAAAGGCTCGCCTGGTTTGTCGCATGTCGCGAGGTGAATTTCCCAGAAATTGGCTTCGCGCTGCAAATGCGCCAGCCGAATTTTCGGATGCGGGGGACTCACGATGTCGACGTGCAACTGCAACACATGCGTCAGCGCCGCCGCGAACCGCTCGCGAAGCGCTGCGCAATCGGCCGGCAAGTGGAAGCGGGTGACGGCGCTCGGCGGCGCCGGCCTCGGGTAAGGAGACATGCGCACATTGGCGGATGCCGAAGAACAAGTGGGTTTCATACCGTCTGCCCAGTAAAAAGGAGCCGCAATTCTCATCGCCGCCTCGCTGGCCCGCTGTCGACATCCATCCGCGGCTTTCGGGCGCGGGCGTCTCTTGCGGCGCCTCGTCCGCCTCCACAGCTATTCCACAAAGGAATAGTCGCCACGATAGATTTCATTATTTTTTATATCGACAGATGCCTAGACTTGAGGGCATCTGGTGGTGGCATGCCGTCATGGCTGCGCCGCCGCCCCGCAAAACATCAAAGCTTCTGGAGACCTCGTGAGCCTTTCGACTCCGCCGCTGCTGCGGCACTACGTGGATGGTGCGTTCGTTGCCACCGATCGTCAGTTCGATAACGTGAGTCCCGTTGACGGGCACCTCATCGCGAAGGTTTGCGAAGCCGACGCCGCCACGGTCGATCGTGCCGTCACTGCAGCGCGCCGCGCCCTGCACGACGGCCCGTGGGGCAAGACCACGCCCGCCGAGCGCGCCGCTGTACTGCACCGCATCGCCGACGGCATTCAAGCTCGCTTCGACGACTTCGTCGCCGCAGAAGTCGCCGACACCGGACGCCCGGTCGAACAAGCCCGCACGCTCGATATTGCCCGTGGCATCGCCAACTTCCGTATGTTTGCCGACCTGATCAAGACGGCGGGCACCGAGATGCACGAAATGCGCGCGGCCGATGGTGCCGACGTGATGAACTATGTCGTGCGCAAGCCGCTCGGCGTGATCGGCATCATCTCGCCGTGGAACCTGCCGCTGCTGCTCTTCACGTGGAAAGTGGCCCCGGCGCTCGCCATGGGTAACTGCGTCGTCGCCAAACCCTCGGAAGAAACCCCGTCGTCGGCCACGCTGCTGGCCGAAGTGATGGACGCCGCCGGCGTGCCGCCCGGCGTGTTCAACCTCGTGCACGGCTTCGGCCCCAACTCGGCCGGTGAATTCCTGACCAAGCACCGCGATGTCAGCGCCATCACCTTCACCGGTGAATCGCGTACGGGCAGCGCGATCATGAAAGCCGTGGCCGACGGCGTGAAAGAAATTTCGTTCGAACTCGGTGGCAAAAACGCCGCCGTGGTATTTGCCGACGCCGACTTTGACGCCGCCGTCGACGGCGTGGTGCGCTCGTCGTTCACCAACGCAGGCCAAGTCTGCCTGTGCTCCGAGCGGGTGTATGTCGAGCGCCCGATTTACGAGCGCTTCGTTGCCGCCCTCGCCGAGCGCGCCGCCGCGCTGCGCATCGATGCGCCGGACGCACCGGGCGTGCAGATGGGCCCGCTCGTGTCCCGCAAGCACCGCGAGAAGGTGCTCTCGTACTATCAGTTGGCCGTGGAAGAAGGCGCGACGGTCGTCACTGGCGGTGGCGTGCCCGCGTTCGGCGACGCCCGCGATGAAGGTGCTTTCGTGCAGCCGACCGTCTGGACCGGCCTGCCCGATACGGCCCGTTGCGTGCGCGAAGAGATTTTCGGCCCGGTGTGCCACGTGGCGCCGTTCGACAGCGAAGACGAAGTGATTCGCCGCGTGAACGACAGCGACTACGGTCTGGCTGGCTGCGTGTGGACGACCAACCTGTCGCGCGCGCATCGCGTAGCGCGTCAGTTCCAGACGGGCCTCGTCTGGGTGAATACGTGGTTCCTGCGCGACCTGCGCACGCCGTTCGGCGGCGTGAAGCTCTCGGGCCTCGGGCGCGAAGGCGGGCGTCATTCGCTCGACTTCTATTCCGAAATCACCAACATTTGCATCAAACTCTGACCTGACAATGTGAGGCGACGGTGCGGGGGCTATCGATGGGGGTCGATACCCCCGCACCCGTGCGCCATCCCCACAAGAACACGGAGACAAGACACTCATGAGCGCATCGCAATCGCAAGACACCCAAGCCCGCGTGGTCGAAGGCAAGGCCAAGCCGCGCGGCAAATTCCCGCACATCAAACGCGCAGGCGATTTTCTGTACGTCTCGGGCACCAGCTCGCGCCGCCCCGATAACAGCTACGCCGGTGCACAAGTCGATGCGCTGGGCGTGACCCAGCTCGACATTCGCGAGCAAACGCGGGCCGTCATCGAGAACATTCGCGACATTCTCGCCAGCGAAGGCGCGACGCTCGCCGACGTGGTGGAAGTCGGTTCGTTTCTCGTGAACATGAACGACTTCGGCGGCTACAACGAGGTGTACGGCGAATACTTCGACGAGAACGGCCCCACGCGCACGACCGTGGCCGTGCATCAGTTGCCTCACCCGCTGCTGCTCATCGAAATCAAATGCGTGGCTTACTCGCCGCGCGCGCGTTAAGTACAACGCCAACTGAAAAACATTGATTCATCGCGACATGACCCGGGAGACAGCATGTTGACGTATGGCAAACCCTTTAATTTCCAGCGCTGGATCGACGAGCATGCTCATCTGCTCAAGCCGCCAGTGGGCAACCAGCAAGTCTGGCAGGACAGCGATTTCATCGTGACGGTGGTCGGCGGCCCCAACCACCGCACCGACTATCACGACGATCCGCTCGAAGAATTTTTCTACCAGTTCAAGGGCAATGCGTGGCTCAAGCTCTGGATCGATGGCCGTGAAGAGCGCGTCGATCTTAAGGAGGGCGACATTTTCCTGTTGCCGCCGCATGTGCGTCATTCGCCGCAGCGTCCGGAAGCCGACAGCCTGTGCCTCGTGATCGAGCGCCAGCGCCCGGCGGGTCTCGTCGACGGCTTCGAGTGGTACTGCCTGAACTGCGGCACGCAAGTGCATCGCGTCGAAGTGCAATTGAAGAGCATCGTGACCGACCTGCCGCCGCTGTTCGAAGCGTTTTACGGCAGCGAGACGCTGCGCCGTTGCCCCGGCTGCGGAGAGATTCATCCGGGACGTGCTGCCCCGAAAGCTGCCTGACGCGATCGCGCTTCGATAGACGCGGCGCCAAGCCCATCACCCGACACCACTAGCCACTTCATGAAGAAAATCGACATGCACGCCCACTTCTTCCCGCGTATCACGCGCGAAGAAGCGGCCCGACTGGACGCCGCCACTGCGCCGTGGCTGCGTATCGACGAAGGCGGCGAGACCGGCAACATCATGCTCGCCGACAAAGCGTTCCGCCCGGTTTATCGCGCCCTGTGGGACCCGGCGCTGCGCATCGAAGAACTCGACCGCCACGGCATCGACCTGCAAGTGGTTTGCGCCACGCCGATCATGTTCGGCTATCGCTACGACGGCCACGCGGTGATGGACTGGGTGCAGCGCATGAACGATCTCGCGCTGGAGCACTGCGCTTACGCGCCCACGCGTCTGAAAGCGATGGCGCAAGTGCCGCTGCAAGACCTCGACCTCGCCTGCGCTGAGGCGTCGCGCGCCAAGGCCACCGGCCACGTCGGCGTGCAAATCGGCAACCACCTCGGCCCGAAAGATCTGGACGACGAACATCTGGTGGCGTTTTTGCGGCACTGCGGCAACGAACACATCCCCGTCTTGGTGCACCCGTGGGACATGATGACCGACGGCCGCATGAAGAAGTGGATGATGCCGTGGCTGGTGGCCATGCCCGCCGAGACGCAACTCTCCATCCTCTCGCTAATTCTCTCGGGCGCGTTCGAGCGCCTGCCGCGCTCGCTCAAGCTGTGCTTCGCGCACGGCGGCGGCGGCTTCCCGTACTTGCTGGGCCGCGCCGAGAACGCGTGGCATTGCCGCGACATCGTGCGCGCCGATAGCCCGCATCCGCCGTCTCATTATCTGGACCGCTTCTACGTCGACAGCGCCGTGTTCGATCCGCGCGCGCTGCGCCTGCTGGTCGAGACGATGGGCGTGGAGCGCATCATGCTCGGCTCGGACCACCCGTTCCCGTTGGGCGAGCAGGACATCGGCAAGCTGGTGGCCGAACAGCCTGAGCTCGACGCGCACGCCCGCGAGCGCATTCTCGTGGGCAATGCCCGGGAGTTCTTCGGCCTGTAACTGGTGCTTTCCCGAGGTGTTTTTGAAATTGCTTGCCTACGTAATAGGCGTCGTTTAGGCTGGGCACTGAAATATTTGATGCTTAAACAATCTACATAATATCGACGTGCCGGACCGGTCATGACCGCCATGAAGAAGCGTTCAGGCCGCCCGGCACGGATCCTCTGCTGACAGTGTTTGCCAGTTCCGGAACTTAGTTTGGAGACCATGATGACGGGAACGAAGACCACGCAACGCAAAACGATCGCAGTCCTGGGCGCTATCGCCGCAGCTGCCGCCATGTTCACGGCGGGCGGCGCACACGCGCAGGTCAAGATCGGTTTCATCGGCACGCTCTCCGGCCCGGGCGGCGCGCTCGGTCAGGACCAGTACGACGCCTTCATGCTCGCGGTCGAGCAAAAGGGCGGCAAGCTGGGCGGTGTGCCCGTGCAGGTGATCAAGGAAGACGACCAGCTCAAGCCCGACGTGGGTGTGCAAGCCGCGCAGAAGTTGGTGGAGCGCGACAAGGTGTCGATCATCACCGGCGTGACGTTCTCGAACGTCATGATGGCCATTCACAAGAACGTGACCAATGCGGGCGTGGTCATGGTCGGCTCGAACGCCGGCCCGACCCCGATTGCCGGCGCGCAATGCTCGCCGAACTTCTTCTCCACCTCGTGGGATAACGACGAACTGCATGAAGCCGGCGGTCAGCTCTCGACCGATTTGGGCTACAAGAAGATGTACGTCATGGCCCCGAACTATCAAGCCGGTCGCGATGCCGTGAACGGCTTCAAGCGCGACTACAAGGGCCAGATCGTCGACGAGGTGTACACGCAGGTCAACCAGCCCGACTACTCGGCTGAAATTGCCCAGTTGCAGGCCGCCAAACCCGACGCCGTCTACGTGTTCTACCCGGGCGGCATGGGCGTGAACTTCGTCAAGCAATACCGTCAGGCCGGGCTGCTCGGCAAGATTCCGCTGATCTCGGTCTCGACCATCGACGGCTCGACCCTGCCCGCGCTCAAGGAGCTTGCCGTAGGTGCTATTACCAGCGCCCCCTACTCGCCCGATCTCGATAACGCGCAGAACAAGCAATTCGTCACGGCCTTCCAGAAGAAGTACAACCGCGTGCCGTCGATGTACGCCGCGCAGTCGTACGACGCGGCCAACCTGATCGACTCGGCGCTCACCAAGACGAAGGGCAGCGTCGCCGATCGTGAAGCGCTGCGCGCCGCACTCAAGCAAGCCGACTTCTCGTCGGTGCGCGGTCCGTTCAAGTTTGCGAGCAATCAGTTCCCGGTCGCGCAGTTCTATCGCGTGGACGTCGTCAAGGACAGCGCAGGTGCGGCCTTCGCGACCAAGGGCCAGATCAAGATTCAGACGCGTGCCGACCTGGCCGCGCAGTGCAAGATCAAGTCGTAAGTTCGATTCGCCTGGTGTGATTCGTCTTTAGCGGCCACGCCCGAGTGCATTACGGGTGGCCGCGAGTGCCCCGGTGCCGATGATTCGTCGGCACCGGCGGCCCTGCACTTGCACGTCCCGCACGATCTGTACGAGCTGAGCATTACCTGAGCACTATCGAGGGTTTATGAAGCGCTACCGCAATTTCGACGAGGCCGAGCTGGACGTTGAGTACAACGCCCGCGCCACCACGCCCAACGTTCTCGACATCCTGAAGCAATACGCCGCCCAGAGCGCGCATGCCCGCGCTACGGTTCCCTGCGTCCTCGACGTCGCCTACGGCGATCATCCCGACGAGACGCTCGACATTTTCCCCGCACCCGTCCCCGGCGCCCCGGTGTTCTTCTTCGTTCACGGCGGCTACTGGCGCGCGCTGAACAAGAGCGACTCCAGCAATATGGCCCCGGCGTTCACCAAGGCCGGTGCGACCGTCGTCACGATCAACTATTCGCTCGCGCCGGGCGCGTCGCTCGACACCATCGTCGATCAGACCCGCCGCGCACTCGCCTGGGTGTATCGCCATATCGGCGAGCACCACGGCGACGCGAAACGCATCCACGTGTGCGGCAGCTCCGCTGGCGGGCATCTCGCAGGCATGCTGCTCGCGCAGGGCTGGCATGCGAAATACGGCGTGCCGGAAGACGTTGTCGCCGGTGCCGCACCGCTCTCGGGCCTGTTCGATCTCACACCGATTCCGTTCACGCATATCAACGAATGGATGAAGCTCTCGGCGGACGACGCCACACGCAACAGCCCGCATTTTCATTTGCCCTCGCACGGCTGCCCGATCGTGGTGTCGTACGGCGAGACCGAGACAGCCGAATTTAAGCGCCAGAGCGTGGACTATCTCGCCGCCTGGCGCGAGCGCGGCTTCGCGGGTGAATACGTGCCGATGCCGGGCACCAATCACTTCGATATCGTGCTGACGTTGAACGATGCCACCGCCCCGCTGACGCAGGCCATCTTCCGTCAGATGGGCTTGCTCCAGGGGGCCGCATGAGTCCGACTCTGTTCATCATGCAGTGCCTGAACGGGCTACAGCTCGGGGTGCTGCTGTTTCTGATGGCCGCCGGGCTCACGCTCGTATTCGGCATCATGAACTTCGTGAACCTCGCGCACGGCTCGCTGTACATGATGGGCGCGTTCATCGCGGCCACTGTCTACAACCACACCGGGTCGTTCGCGCTGGCCGCCATCGCGATCATTCCCGCCATGCTGATCATCGGGCTGATCGTCGAGTTTGTTGCGCTCAAAACGCTGTACGACCGTGACCACCTCGATCAGGTGCTCGCGACCTTTGGCCTGATTCTGTTCTTCAACGAACTCGCCCGCATGATTTGGGGCCCGTCGCCCTACTACATGGAAGTGCCCGAGTGGCTGGGCGGCACGGTCGATCTGTTCGGCCTGCAATACCCGGCATATCGCTTCCTCATCATCGTGGTGGGCCTTGCCGTCGCCCTCGGCTGCTATCTGCTGATTCACCGCACGCGCATCGGCATGCTGATTCGCGCCGGTGCCACACACCGCCAGATGGTCGGCGCGCTCGGCGTGAATATCGTGCTGCTCAACTCGCTGCTGTTCGGGCTGGGCGCGATTCTCGCGGGCATTGCTGGCCTGATGGCCGGCCCAATCCTCTCGGTCCAACCGGGCATGGGCGAGCCGATCCTGATTCTGACGATGGTGGTGATCGTGATCGGCGGCATCGGCTCGGTGCGCGGCGCGTTTCTCGCAGCGCTCATCGTCGGCGTGGTCGATACCGTCGGGCGCACGTTGCTGCCCACGCTGCTGCGCAGTTTGATGGAGCGCAGCACCGCCGACACCGCAGGCCCTGCCCTCGCTTCGATGCTCATCTACCTTGTCATGGCTGCGGTGCTCGCAGTGCGTCCGCAAGGCCTGTTCCCGGTCAAACACGGTTGACGATGGAAATGAAACTGAATCTACGCACCGCCGTGCCGCTGCTGTTGCTGGCCTTTCTGGCGCTGGTGCCCCTGTACGCGACGGCTGTGCAACAGCCGTTCTATCTCACCCTGTTCGGGCGCATCGTCGTGTTCGCTATCGCGGCCGTCTCGCTCGATCTGATTCTCGGCTATGGCGGCATGGTGAGCTTTGGCCACGCGTTGTATCTGGGGATCGGGGCTTACGTCGTCGGTATTCTGAGCTTTCACGGCATCGATAACGGCTTCGTGCATCTGGGCGTGACGCTCGTGGTGTGCGCGCTCGTCGGTGCACTGACCGGCCTGCTCTCGCTGCGCACGACCGGCATCGCGTTCATCATGATTACGCTCGCGTTTGCCCAGATGTTCTACTTCCTCGCTGTCGGTCTGAAGCAGTACGGTGGCGACGACGGTCTGCCGGTGGCCGCTGGCAGCCGCTTCGGCACCGTCTCGCTCGACGACCCGGCCGTGCTCTATTACGTGGCGTTCGCCGTGCTCTGCCTGTGCGTCTGGGCGGGCCGCCGCTTGGTCGATGCACGCTTCGGCATGGTCATTCGTGGCAGCCGCCAAAACGACCGCCGCATGCGCGCGCTGGGCTACCCGACGCTGCGCTACAAGCTCGTGGCGTATGTCATTAGCGCGATGGTCTGCGGCGTGGCGGGCATGCTCTACGCCAACCTCACGCACTTCGTCTCGCCCGCCTACATGGCGTGGACGGCGTCGGGAGAGCTGATCGTGATGGTGGTGCTGGGCGGCCTCGGGTCGTTCTTCGGCCCGGTGCTGGGTAGCACCGCGATGTTGCTGATCGAAGAAGGGCTGAAGGGGCTGACCGAACACTGGATGATCATCTTCGGGCCGCTGATCGTGGTGTCGGTGCTGGTCTCGCGCCGCGGCCTCTACGGGCTGCTCGGCGACCTGCAAGTGCGTCTGGCGCGTCGCGCACGCACCGTGGAGGGCAAAGCATGAGCCTGCTCAAAGTCGACCAACTGGTCAAACGCTACGGCGGGCTGACGGCCACCGACCACTTCTGTCTAGATGTCGCCCCCGGCGAACTGCACGCGATCATCGGACCCAACGGCGCAGGCAAGAGCACGCTGATCGGCCAGTTGGCCGGTGAGTTGCGCTCCGACGAAGGTTCGATTCATTTCAACGGGCGCGACATCACGGGCATGCCGATCGAGCAGCGTGCGCGTGCCGGGCTGGCCCGTTCGTATCAGATCACGTCGGTGTTTCGCGAATTCACCGCGTTGGAAAACGTGCTGGTGGCCGTGCAAGCGATGCAAGGTCATAGCTTCGGATTCTGGCGTCCGGCCATTCGTCAGGCGTCGCTCGTCGAACCGGCGCGTGAAATTTTGGCGCGCACCGGGCTGGCGGCACGCATGAACGTCCCCGCTTCCGCACTCGCGCACGGCGAGCATCGTCAGCTCGAACTGGCCATGGCGCTTGCCGGACAGCCCAAGCTGTTGCTGCTCGACGAGCCGATGGCGGGCATGTCGCAAGCCGAATCGGAGCAGATGACGCACCTGCTCGCCGAACTCAAGGGCGATTACGGCATCGTGCTCGTCGAACACGATATGGACGCCGTGTTCGCACTGGCCGACCGCATCACGGTGCTGGTCTACGGCCGCGCGATTGCGTGCGGCGACGCCGACACCATCCGCAACGACGCGGGCGTGCGCGAAGCCTATCTCGGGGACGAAACCCGCAACGAAATGCTGGGAGCGACGGCATGAGCACTTTGTTGTCTTTGGCCGGCGTCGAGTCGTACTACGGGGCGAGTCAGGCGCTGTTCGGCATGCAATTGGATATCGAGCGTGGCGCGTTCGTCACGCTGCTCGGTCGCAACGGCATGGGCAAGTCGACCACGGTGAAGTCGATCACCGGGCTGATGCGCCCGGCGCGCGGCGAGATCGTTTTCGACGGCCAGCCGATTCACGCCAGCCCGTCGCATCGCATCGCGCGAGCCGGGATGGGGCTCGTGCCCGAGGGCCGTCAGATCTTCCCGACGCTGACAGTGCGCGAGAACCTTGTGGCCACTGCGGGCAATCGTCACGGGGCGTCTTCGCCGTGGACGCTCGCGCGCATCTACGAACTGTTTCCCCGCCTGCGCGAGCGCGAGAAAAATCTCGGCAGCAATCTCTCGGGTGGCGAGCAGCAAATGCTCGCGATCGGGCGGGCGCTGATGACGAATCCGAAATTGCTCATTCTCGACGAGGCCACCGAAGGTCTCGCGCCGCTCATTCGCGGTGAAATCTGGCAATGCCTCAAGCAACTCAAAGGCAGCGGGCTGTCGATTCTCTGCATCGATAAGAATCTGGCCCCGATGCTCGAGCTTGGCGATCGCCACTACATCGTCGACAAGGGCCGTGTGGCTTGGCAGGGAGACTCGTCCGGACTGCGTCGCGACATGGCCGAGTTGCAGACGTATCTCGGCGTGTGAGTCTGAATCGAGATGTCGGAATTTGCGCATGCGAGGCGTGCGCACCACCACTCTGCGGCACTCGGGCATCACCTGAGTGCGTAGTACTCGATAGGTGTCAGACGCGAAAATCACGAGAGTTTTGTGAAAGCGCCCGAACAGACGTTGTGTTGCAATCAGTCCCGCTTGATTGACTTCATGCGCCTAGCGCGACCCGCGCTTTTCACGCTTTCCACTTAACTCACCCACTGACACCGGGCAGGACTATGGCTTACTCGAATACGCCTTCCAATCCGTTCCGCTGGCTGCTCTCGCAGGACACCGGTGCGCCACCGCCTACCGAGCCGGCGCACGTCAAAAGCGGACTCCCAGCGGACTTACCGCTCAACATCAAAGAACTGCCACGTACGCCGTTACCGAAGTTGGAAGTCTTTCCAGAGGAGTTGCTTGCCTTGCGCAAGCATCTGGGCATGTCGCGCAATGTCTTTGCGCACTACTTGCGAACCAACCCGCGCACGCTGGAGAACTGGGAGCAAGGTCGCGCGCGGCCCAATGCGCAGGCCGTGTGCCTGATTCGCCTCGTTCAACAGAACCCGGGACTGGTGTCGGCGCTCGCCGGCCTTTGATCCCGGCACACTGAGTACTACGTGCGTATCCGAGGGCGGCCAACGGCATCTAGTCATACGGGCCGGTGAGCCGCCCCACTTTCCCTCAGGGCTTCAGGCCGCAGGCTTCACGCAGACACGCGACGAAGCGCTCGCACGCCGGGCTGGGCTGTTTATCCGAGCGCAGCGAATAGCCCACATCGCCGAAGCTGCCCGATACCGTGTCGGCCAGCACGCGCAGCAACCCCGAATCGACAAACGGCTTGGCCGCGGCTCGCGGCATCAGCGCCACGCGCGGCGATTCGAGCATCAAACCGATGTTGGTGAGAATCGACAGCGACTCGACGACATCTTCCGGCAGCGGCAACCCTGCGTCGTGAAAGAGCCGCTCGGCCGCCAAGCGCGACGGCGACTCGGGCACCGGCAGAATCCATGCGCCTTCGCGCAATTGCGCCAGCGGCACACGCTCCGGCGATGCCGGCCAGTGACGCACCCCGCCAACCACGCAGAGCGATTCGTTGAACAGGATTTCGTGTGTCAGCGCAAACGCGTTGGCCACCGGTAGCGCCCGCTCGGGCAGCCGCCCCACGACGATATCCAGATCGCCGCTCGCGAGCGCCGGGAAAAGCTGCGCCGTGGTCGCTTCGCGCACCGTCACCAACACGCCCGGCGCACGCGACTTGAGCATCGCAATCGTGCGCGGTAGCAGGTCGGCCGATGCCGAGATCAGCGTCCCGACGATCACATGACCACTTGTGCCCGCACTGAACGAATTGACCTCGTCGGTCAGATAACGCAACTCGGCCATCAGCGATTTCACGCGATGGCCGAGCAACTCGCCTAGCTCGGTGGGCTGCATCCCCCGGTTGCTGCGCACGAACAGCGGCCCTTCAAAACAGGCCTCCAGTTCATGCACGATCTTGCTGACCGCAGGTTGCGTAAGCCCCGTCTCGTTGGCGGCACGCACCAGCGAGCCCGTTTCGAGCACGCGATCGAAGACTTGGAGTTGATGGAACTTGAGCTTTCGCCCGAGGTTGAGGGCAGTCCAGGGCAATGAACGCATCGGGATCCCGTTCAGGCCGCAGCCGCCGGGGGCGGCGAACCCGACCCTACCCCCTGCGGCACCGGCGTGGCGTCGGCAGGCTCGCCCGACAAGAAAGCGGCGACGAACTCTTCGAGCATCGCCACGTCCGGCAGCGAGGCCGGGTTGACATGATGATTGACGAGGCAGCCGTCGAAGGTCAGCACCAGCATGTCGACCAGCCGCGCGCGTCGCACGCTGTCGCGGGCCAGACTCGGAGCGCTAGCCGCGAGCATCGCCGAGAGCCGTTCACGAAACCACTGTAGCAACGACGGATCGTACGGATCGCCGGGGCTTACCGTGGCGAGTGCCTGCACGAGATTGTGCGAAAAGCCGTTGTCGAGCCGCGGCGTCTCCACCAGTACCCCGGCCAGCAAGCGGCGCATGC
Source organism: Pandoraea pneumonica (assembly GCF_049918595.1). GTDB lineage: Bacteria > Pseudomonadota > Gammaproteobacteria > Burkholderiales > Burkholderiaceae > Pandoraea > Pandoraea pneumonica_A. The sequence goes on along the minus strand of NZ_JBNCRZ010000005.1, from coordinate 292,759 downwards.
GCGCTTGCGCGCCGTGTGCCGCGAGCACCTCGGCTTCGAGCGTGGTAATGCGCGCCTTGAACCAGCGCTCGTAGACGCAGAAGAAGACTTGCAGCTTCGCAGTGAAGTAACTGTAAATGTTCGCGTGCGAAATACCGGCGCGCTTGGCGATCTGCACCATCGTGGTGTCGACGTACCCCTTCTCGAGAAACAGGGCGTGCGACGCTGCGAGGATGGCCAGACGAATGTCTTCTTTCTTGACTTGTGGCATGAGTAAGCCTGCGCGGGTAAGCCGCGCACCTCAATCGAAATTTCTTGACCTCAGCTGAGGCAATACCGAACGTCAGCGGGGCTAGTATGCCAGCGCTCACGCAGCTTGCGGCGAAAACTAAGCGCAAACACTCCCCCGGACTTTCCCGGTATTCCAACGCATACAACGCGGTTTGCGATGACAGACATCGCGTTATACGCTGGATTACCGCGTATTACACGCATCGCCCGATGGGACTTGTCTGATGTTTTGGCGCGTATCGCCGCAGCGTCCAACATCGTCTCTAGCATGTGGACCTTCCGCCGCTTTCATATACGACGAAATACGCGAAGCCACGTGTCACTCCCGCCATCTCATCAGCCCCCGCCATCGTCCTCACAGTCGTCCTCTTCGTCGTGCTCATCGTCGTCTGTTACGACGTCCTCACGGGTCGCCCCGGCCGCTTCATTGAGTCGTGCCGATATCTGGCTGATGGCGATCGCCTGCGGACTGGCGGTCGCGAATCTCAACTACTGCCATCCGATGCTCGGCCATATCGGCGAACACTTCGGCACGGGGGGCTGGCAACTGTCGCTCATACCGGCAGCGGCCCAACTGGGGTACGCGGCAGGTCTGCTGTTACTCACCCCGCTCGGGGATCGTGTGGCTGACCGGCGTCGACTGATCGTCTGGCAGATGATCGGCCTGTGCGCGGCACTCACCGCCGCGACGTTGGCTACGCAATTTGCGGTACTTGTCGTGGCGAGCTTCGCCATCGGCGTGACCGGCACCGTCGCGCAACACATCGTGCCGATGGCGGCGCAACTTGCGCTGCCCGAGCGGCGCGGTGCCGTGGTCGGCACGGTGGTGAGCGGTCTGCTCATCGGCATTCTCGGCGCGCGCACATTGGCCGGATGGGTGGCCACCTGGTGGCATTGGCGGGCGATGTTCGCCATCGCTGCCGTCGCCATGCTGTGTCTGGCCGCGTTACTCGGCCGCCGGTTGCCTTATGCGCCGCCCACGACGTCGATGACTTACACCGCGTTGTTGCGCTCGATGATCACGCTCTTTGCACGGCATCGCGCGCTGCGGCAATCGGCGCTCATCGGCGGGCTGTTGTTCGCGGCCTTCAGCGCCTTTTGGTCCACGCTGGCGCTCTGGCTGGCTAGCCCGGTGCATGGTCAGCATGCGGGTGTGGCGGGCACGTTCGGTGTCATCGGCATTGCGGGCGCCCTCGCGGCCCCGCTTGCCGGACGCCACACCGATCGCGGTGGGCCGCACCGCGTGCTGTGGATCGGCATCGGCGCGGTGGTGCTCTCATTCGGTGCACTTTGGGTGGGGCAGGCAAGTCTCGTCGGCTTGGCGCTCGGCGTCATCGTGCTCGATCTGGGCATGCAGACTGCACAGATCGCCAATCAGACGCGCATCTACGCGCTCGACGCCGAAGCCACCAGCCGCCTCAACACGCTCTACATGAGTGTTTACTTCTTGATGGGTGCGGCAGGTTCTGCGCTCGGCGTGATGGCGTGGAGCCTCTGGGGATGGGACGGTGTCTGCGCCCTCGGACTGCTCCTCGGCTTGCTCGCCTGTGGCGTGCACCGCGGTGGCGCACGCGGCGACGTATCTCCTTGACGTGTCTCCTCACGTGTTTCTGCGACGAGTTTTTTTCGACTTCTCGACAGGTTTCTACGACCTCTTCTTGCCCTCAAATTTGACGTCATCCACGCGTCCTACACCATCCACCTTCATGGTGTGTCAGCGGCCTCCTACATCGTTCGGAGTGCTTGATATGGTCTACAGTGAAACCACGCTGACTGCGTAGTTCAAGGCGTTTCGGTTCGTACAGCCGTGCGGTGCAAGGCCATTACAAAGACTTACAAGATCGCGCGATCTTATTCACGTATCGAGCGTCGAACCATTGTCGATCCATGATGACGACGGGTGGGATCAACACTGCCCTCGCAAGGAGGTCATGATGCGAAAAAACCGAATGAGCTTGACCGATACGAATCGCGCGGCCACATGCCTGTCGAATCCCTCGACACGCCGAGTGGCCTCCGCGGCAACGGCAGCAGGTTTGCTTTCCGTGCTGCTCACCTTAGCGGGTTGTGCGTACGAAGCGCCGCCGCAGCCTCGGTTGCCGTATCGCGGCAACGAAGCGACGAACCCGGCGTACGACCCGAGGTGCGGTCCGCCGCCGTACGCGGCTGGCACGCCATGCAGTCCGTATGCCGCCCCGCCGCAGCCAGTGGCACCGGCGACCGATGCCTACGGACGTCCGTACCCGCCGACCGATGGCTATGGCCGACCGTATCCGTCCGATGCGCAGGGCCGCCCGTACCCGCCGCCGCCTCCGCCGCCTGCCTATCAGGAGACGTACCCGGCCAACGGCTTGGGGGCGCCGACACCGGGTTCGGAAACGGCCCACTGATCGCTCACCGATGCCATCGAGGCCAACACGGCTATCAAGGCATTACGAACAGCAGGCCCGCGCCGACGAGCGCGGCCTGCAAGTCCCGGGGCACCGTGCCCCTTTGAAGGAGTCATGCTTCATGAATACGACACAACAACGGATCTCGCGCGCTGCCGGCACCCTGCTCATCGGGGCCGCGCTGATCGGCTCGCTGGCAGGTTGCGGTGGAATGACACCGCGTGAATCGCGTAACACGGCAGTCGGTGCCGGTGTCGGCGCGCTGGGCGGGGCACTGATCTCCGGCGGCGACTTGGGTACCACCGTCGGTGGCGCTGTCGTCGGTGGTGTGATCGGTAACGTGATTACGAACGACCGCCGCCGCTAATCCACCGCCGAGCCACGTCGAATCACGTCGACTCGCGCCATTCACCCAGACACTCCAGGAGAAAGTGCGACATGACCACTCCCACTCCCACTACCCAACGCCAACGCTCCCAACGCATGACGGGGACGATTGAAACCCTGCGCACGCGGCGTATCGGCCGCGCGACGCTTGCCGCCATCACACTGTGCGCAGGCGCTGCCGCGCTGTCGCTGGTTGCGCTGCCTAGCTATGCGCAGTCGAATGCACCGATCAACGGCGTCGTACCGACAACGCCCGCACCGCCGCCACCGGCGGCCGCCGCTGGCCCCGATTACAGCGACGCCGCCGATCAGAACGCGGCACTGGGTCTGTATTTGCAGCGCTCGTTCGACGCGATCGATACCAACCACGACGGCAAGATCGACCGCAACGAATGGGCCGCGTACCAACGCAGTCAGATCGATGCCCGCCGCGCCACCTTCGAGCGCTACTTCAAGGCCGCCGACAAGGATGGTGACGGCTACCTGAGCCGCGATGAAGTCGCCGCCGCGGAGCCGTTCCTGTACCAGCATTTCGACGAGATCGACGTCAATCACGACGGCAAGCTCTCGCCCGCCGAAATCCGGGCTTACTTCCGCCGCTACTATCACGAGCGCGCCCAGGCCGACGCCGCCACGACGAAACCCTAACGTCAGGCACGCATCGGGCGTAACCATGCGCTACCCAATGAAAAACGCCACGGCAAATTGCCGTGGCGTTTTTCTTAGCGCGTTGCCTTCAGGGGTGAAGCACCGAAGGCATCTGGCAGCTTACGGATGCGTGAAGAACTGCGCGATCACTGCGGCGCCCATGAAGGTACCGGCGTTCGCGAGGAACGACACGACCACGATGCGCCAGCCCAGCTTGCGGAATGCGGGCACGTCCTTGGCGACCGACAGACCTGCGAACGTCAGCATCGGCGTGACCAGCGACAGGAAGTTGATCTTGCCGGTGAACTGCTCGACGATCGGCGCGTACGGGAACGCGGGCGAGGTCAGGAACATGGCCACGAGCGACACCCAGCACACCGCCGGCACCTTGCGGCGCGTGACGTAGTACAGCGCTTCGCCCACGAGCACGGCACCGATGATCACCAGCATGCCCGGCACACCGTCGATGAACGACGTCTTGAAGGCCATGCTGTTACCCAGCAGTGCCAACGCACCCGAGAAGACCCAAGCGAACAGGCGTGCACCGAAGTTCATGTCGACGGTGTGGGCCTTGCTGGCTTGCTTCAGTTCTTGTGCGGCTTCGGCATCGGCCACGGCAGCGGCTTCCGCGTTGGCACGGCCGCGCTTGGTCATGCGACCCAGCACCGGCTCCATCACGCGATAGCCCCAGACGGCGAGCGGCAGCGAGATGAACAGCGTGAAGTACGTCCCGATGGTCGTCGTAATCAGGTTCGACGCCGCGGCAAACGTGGCGACTTCCTTGGCGACTTCCGGCGTTTGTTGTGCAGCGATGGCACCGGCAGCCGCAGCCATCATCGAGCCCGAACCCACACCGGCACCCATGGCGAGTGCGTGCGGGTTGAAGATGTTCAGGCTGGCGATAAAGCCTGCGAACAGCGAGATGAACACGGCACCGAAGATCGTACCGGTCAGGTACTCGGCGAGCACGCCACGGCCTTCCGGCGAATCGAAACCGTACTTTTCACCGATGATCGCAAGACTCGGCTCACGGCCGACCGAGAAGGTCGCGCCGATGGCTTCGCGCTTGATGCCGAGCATCAGGGCGACCGGCAGGCCAAGAATGATCGTGCCGACGAAGTGGCCGAACTCCTGGAACACGAGCGCCCAGCCAGCGGCCACGAGCTTGGGCAGCGAGCCGCCCACGAGCAGACCGAGCTTGGCGACGAAAAGCAGCAGTGCCGGTTGCAGAATGGCAGCCGCCTTGTGTTGCATCGGCAGATCGATCTGCGCGAAGCGCGGCAGGCGGGCTTGGGCGAGGCCCAACGCGGCGCCGAGCAGCAGTGCCCAGACCATCGGCAACAGCACGATCTTGCCGTGACCGGCGTTGATGCTAATCGCACCAATCAGTTCGGCGATGACGAGAATCACAATTGCCCATACATACAGGCGCACGCCATCGCTGAAGGCGCCCCCTTGCGGCTTGGCCGCGTTTTGTTCCATAACTGCCATCTGGGTCTCCACTGCACTTGCTATTGAACCGGTCCGGCGCCATCCGGGTAACCGGACGGCGTACGAACCATTCGATGGTTAAGGAAATTCGACGCGCCACCCGCCCGACTGCTGCGGACTTCCCCCATCGCGCCTCGCGGCGCCATGTTGGCACGCCTCGGTGACAGTAACAGCGCCCCGCGCAGAACCTCCCGAAGGGCGGCATTATACGCGGGTAAAAAACCCCTTCAGACCACAAATCTCGCAGGCTGAAACGGCGTCTTTTTAGACGTAGCCGAACGGCGTGGCCGGGTTGGCGGCCGTCTCGACCCATACGCTCTTGGTTTGGGTGTACTCGTACAGCGCTTCCACACCGCTGGAACGGCCGTAACCGCTATGGCCGTAGCCGCCGAACGGCGAGGCCACATTGATCGTCTTGTAGCCGTTGATCCAGAACGTCCCGGCATTGACCTGTGCTGCCACGCGATGGGCACGGGCCACGTCTTGCGTCCAGACAGCCCCGGCCAGACCGAACTCGCTGTCGTTGGCGATGGCCAGCGCTTCTTCTTCCGTATCGAACGGAATGGCGACCACCACCGGCCCGAAGATCTCGGTACGTGCCACGCCCATCTGGTTGTTCGCATCGGCCAGCACCGTCGGGCGCACGAAGAAGCCGCCGTCGCTACGGTCCTGCGAACCCGCAGCCAGTCGCGCACCGCCTGCCACGCCCGCGTCGATCATGTTCATCACGTGCTGGTACTGGTTGCGATTGCAGATCGGGCCGACTTCGGTCGCGTCGTCGAGCGGCTCGCCCACGCGAATCTTTTCAGCACCGCGCGCCAGCATCTCGATCATCTGGTCGTAGACACCACGTTGCACCAGCAGACGCGATCCCGCGACGCAGCTTTGACCGGCGCTCGAGAAGATGGCGGCTTGCGCGCCAAGGCATGCGCGCTTGAGATCGGCATCGTCGAACACGATATTGGCCGACTTGCCGCCCAGTTCCAGCACGCTCGGCAGCAGACGCTGCGCCGCGGCCGTGGCGATCTTGCTGCCGGTGGCGGGCGAACCCACAAACACCACCTTCTTGATGACCGGATGCGAGATCGCGGCCTGGCCCGTCGTGTGTCCGAAACCGGCGAGCACGTTGATCAAGCCGCGCGGCAAGCCTGCTTGCTCGGCGAGCGACGCTACGGCCAGCGAACTGGCAGGCGTGAGTTCCGACGGCTTGAGCAGCACACCGTTGCCCATGGCGATGGCCGGGGCGAGTTGCCAGCCGCACGTGAACACCGGCGCATTCCACGGCGTGATTTGCAACACCACGCCCATCGCTTCGCGGCGCGTGTAGTTCAGGTGAGTGCTGGGCACGGGAATCACGTCGCCGAAGAACTTGTCGGTCCAACCGGCGTAGTACTCGAACATCTCGGCGACCTTGCCGACTTCGCCGCGGCAATCGCGAATCGGCTTGCCCGCACCGATCGACTCGAGCTGCGCCAGCGCCTCGGCGTTCTCGCGAATCTTCGCGCCGATGGCCTGCATCACGCGGCCACGTGCGGCGTGCGTCAGTGCCCACCAGGTCTTCTGCGCGGCTTGCGCGGCCTCCGCGGCTTGCGCCACCACGGCGGCACCCGCGTCGCGATAGGCCAGCACCTTCTGGCCGGTGGCCGGATTCACGATATCGATATCGCTCTCACCCGTGCCCGTGACCAGTTCACCGTTGACATACGAACCGATGGTCGTGGCATTGGGGAAGAACTTTGCGAATGCGCCAAGCAAGGCGGCGGCTTGTTGATCTGCCATGAAACTAACTCCGTGCGATGCGAGCCGACGCGCCCGGATGGGCGTATCGGCGTGTGAATGGAATGACTCGGGAAATTACGCGCGACCGGCTTCGATGAACTGCACGATGCGGTTGAAGTCCTCGTCGTCGCCGACGCTCTGCGCGCTGGCCGCCCACAGGCGGCCGACTTCGGCCGACAGCGGCCCCGTCGAGAGCGTGCCGGTCTGTTCGGCAAGCGCCATCGCCAGACGCACGTCCTTGCGCATGAGCTTCATCGTGAAGCCCGAGTCGAAGGCGTCGTTAAGAATCCACGTCGGATAGTTGGTCTGCGTAATGCCGCTGCGGCCCGACCCGGCATTCAGCCCTTCGAGCACCTGCGCGGGCTCGACACCCGCTGCCGTGGCCAGACGCATGGCCTCGCCCGCAACGATCAGGTGCGCCGCGCACATCAAGTTGTTGATGAGCTTGGTCACGTGACCCGCGCCCACGTCGCCGATATGCACGCGCTTGGCAGACATCGTGGCCAGCACCGGCTCGATGCGCGCGATGTCGTCCACCGAGCCGCCCAGCACCATCGTGAGCGTGCCATTGAGCGCGCCCTTCGGGCCACCCGAGACGGGTGCGTCGACCAGCGCAATGCCTTTCTCACGCAGCGTTACGGCCAGTGCACGCGTGCTTTGCGGGTCGGCGGTGGACGTGTCGATCACGATCAGCCCTTCGCGACCGTTGGCTGCAATGCCGTCGGCACCGTTCACCACCGCTTCGACAACTTGCGAAGTCGGCAGCGAGAGCACGAGTGCGTCGGCGTCGCGGGTCAGCTCCGCGACCGAATGACGCAAGCCGATGCCCGCTTCCGCCAGCGCCGCCCCGGCGGCCGGCGACGGATCGAAACCGAACACCGTGAAGCCGCCGCGCTGCAACGACAGCGCCATGCCGCGTCCCATATTGCCCAGACCGACCACTCCGATGATTTTCATGTTGACTCCAGTTTGACTGCCAGAATGGCGCCGCCCCACGGGCGATGCCGCGTTTTTCCACCCGTCGGCCCACGCCGCAGGGTTGTCGATCTATCGATCGTTAATCTATTGGAATACTAATGAATGACTGGGGAAGTCTCAGTGACAGTGATTCACGAACTCCAGCACCACATTGCCTGCAAACTCCGGCTCCACGACGAGGCCGTGCTCGTTGTAGCCATACGGCACGCCGTTCTCGCGCCATAACGCCTCGATGTGGGCGAGGTCCGGCGCGAGCAGCGTGATCGCCACCGCATGCGTGCGCGTGGCTTGCGCCATCGGCAGCCCCACTGCCGCGAAGCGCGCTTCGGCGCGTTGGGGCGAGAGTGCGCGGAATTGCCCGCAGCCCGTGTCGGCCATCGCGCCGCCCTGATACAGGTCGACGTGCCGCGCGCCGTACATTCGTTGCCAGCGCGTCGCCAATTGGCGCAGTGCCTCCGGGTCGGGTGCCACGTAGGTGACACCTACGATGCCCGTCACCCCATTAGGGTGTTGCTGCCACTCCGGCACCCAGATCAGCTCGGGCCGATGCTGGTGACAGATGAAATTCGACGCGTCGCCGAGTCCTTCGTCGAGAAACAGCCCGAGCGACACCACGGCTTCGTCACGCGTGCCATCGGGCTTGGTCATCTGACGCCGAAAGTCGATAAACCCCTGCGAGTCGAGGCCCGCGTTCGCCAGCCGGCCGTGGTCGGCCCGCGCGTCCTTGCTGTGCAACGCCACCAGCGACACGCCTTCTTCGCGGGCCAGAAAACTGCCGAGATAGCGGCCGAAACAAAAATCCCCTTGGGCGAGCGTGCCGAACTTGCGGGCATCGTCCACGCCAATCAGCTCGATGAAGTTCTCGCCGAACATCATCAGTGAGGTCACCGTTCCCCACGGGTGATACGACACGGGCGACGGGGTGAACCCCATACGCTGGTAATGCGACAGACGCCGCGGATGGTCATGCACTGTCACCAGCGGATGATCGATACCGAATCGCGTATTCCCCGGAGGAATCATCTGGCGTCTCCGTATTTATCTGGCGCGGAATCGGGCCACCGTCGTCGGGCCTCGCCTGGGTTCGTTGCCCGTCGAAGGGGCCGATCCGCATGCTTCGCAGTGTGGAGTGAAAAAAAACGACGCTCAATGACAACGCTTGAAGATTTTTGTTCTAATTATTAGTCTTTAGGGCATGACACCCGCCATCAATGAAAACCGCCTGCCCTATCTGTTCGAAGCCGTGCAGTGCGGCACCATTCGCGCCGCCGCCGACCGGCTCGACATCGCCCCCTCCGCCGTCAGCCGCCAGATCGCGTTACTGGAGGCGGAACTCGCGCTCCCCCTCATCGAGCGTCATAAACGCGGGGTGCACTTGACCCAAGCCGGCCGCCTGCTCATGGAGTACTACCGCGAGCAGCGCGCGCACCAGGAAGACTTGCTCGCGAAGCTGCAAGAAGTGAGAGGGCTGCGGCGCGGCCACATTCGGCTGGCCGTGGGCGAAGGGTTCGTGAGCGATCTGATGGGTGCGCCGTTGCGGTACTTCTGCAAGCGCTACCCGGATATCACGCTCACGCTCGACCTCGCCGGGACCAACGAGGTCATGCGGGCTGTGGCGGAGGACGATGCCGACATCGGGCTCGTCTATAACCCGCCCGCCGAGCCCAAGATCGTCTCGCGCGCCCAGATGCGGCAACCGGTGCACGCCATCGTCGCCCCCGACTCACCGTTGCGCGCCCGCCTTGCCGCCAGCCCCGCGGGCTCGGCACTCAAGCTCGACGACCTTTACGACACCCCGCTTGCGCTCATGCATGGCGCATACGGCACGCGACAGTTGATGGAATTAGCCGAGCAGGCCGAGAAACATCGTCTCGTCGCGACCGTGACGACCAACTCGATCTCGGTGCTCAAGCACTTCGTGCGCGGCGGGCTGGGGGCGACCTTCCTGCCCGCGTTCGCGATATCTCAGGAGATCGAGGCGGGCGTGCTTTGTGCCCTGCCCGTCGATCACCCCATTCTCGCAAGCGCCGAAGCGCATCTCATCACGCGTGCGGGGCGGCGATTGTCCGGTGCGGCCAACCGGTTGCTCACCCATCTGGCCAGCAAGATGGAGGCGTTCGGTGCCCCCGATTGAGCTACCCGACGGGCCGCGACGATTGATCCGAGCGTTTGGAATCGCGTGACCAGGTTGGGTTTGGCCGACTGGCCCGGTTGCAGGCACGCAACATTTGGGCTACTAAGCCTTTACCCGATGTTGCGGGCTTGCGAATTCGGATATAAAAGAGCCATTCGAGCGAAGGTGCGCTTTGCGTGACATCAGTGTCACGCCACCGATAAAAGCGCTTCGCCACCGATTCCGGCCACACGGAACGCGCGCTCACCGCGCCCGCTGTGGCCTTAACGCCAGTGGACTGCCATGACTACGAACTCTGACGACCAGAGCGTGACGGCTTCCCTCGCAAACGTGCCCGCCCCCTCCTGCGGCTCGCGTTGCCCCGGCGTTGGCGTATGCCAATTTCTTACCATTCGTGACGATTTTTCAGGCTTTACCGGATGCCGAGTGCTTCGCCCCCGCATGGGCGGCGCGCGACGACGACGGTCATAACCACGCAAATGGAAGGTGCGGGGCAAACGCAACCTGGGGAGCAGACCATGAAAAAGAAGCTCATTGCAGCTAGCCTGCTTTGCAGCATCGGCACATTCGCGCATGCGCAATCGAGTGTGCAACTCTATGGCCGCGTGGATGGCGGCTTTCAGTTCATGAACAATTTGCAGGACGGCAATGGCGGCACCGCCTCGCGCTTCAGCGCGCAGGGTGGCGACTACGGCACCAGCCTGTTCGGCCTGCGCGGTTATGAAGATCTTGGGCAGGGATTGCATGCGGTATTCAACTTGGAAGGCGGCTTCCAGTTGATGAACGGCTACAACAACAACGGCTCGGGTTCGATCTTCGACCGGCGTGCGTTGGTGGGCTTCGTCTCGCAGAGCTGGGGGCAATTCACCATCGGGCGCAACCTGTTTATCAGCAACGGTGTGTGGGACTTCGACCCGTTCCAGCAGCAGGCTTTCTCGTCGGCGTCGCTGGTGCGTGGACGTAACTGGCCGCAGGCGAGTAACACGGTCAATTACCAAAGCCCGAATTGGTACGGCTTCGATATCGCGGGCCAGTACGCGTTTTCCAACGTCGTCGGCCAGTTCAACAGCGGCCGTGGCATGGGCGCGCAATTGACCTACACGCACGACCGATTCCAGTTGCGTGCGTTGTATGACGAAATTCGCGATTCCAACGGGCAATTCACCGACGTGTTTGCCTCGTCGCGCGAGTACTTCGCAGGTGCCAACTTCTTCCTGAATCGCTTCACGGTGTCGTTGGGCTACACGCACATGTCGGCACCGGATGCACCGACGCCGAACTTCGCCACGCGTGCCGACCACTACTGGGCTGGCGTGAAGTATCAGGCAACGCAAGCGTGGGCAGCGAATGCCGCCGTGTATCACGTCAACGTGCCGAGCTTCGGTCACGCCACGATGTTCGAGCTGGGCACGACCTACAACCTCTCGAAGCGCACCTTCTTGTATGGCACGGTCGCTTACGTGCTCAACAGCGCCAATCAGAGCTTCTCGGTCGCGGCCATTCCGAGCGATTCGCTCGACAACCCGCCGCCGGGCAAGGGCCAAACCGGTGCGTACATCGGGGTCTCGCACTCGTTCTGAGTTCGGGCATAAAAAAACCCGTCGTCCCCTGTTGGGTACGACGGGTTTTTTGTTTTCTACCGCATCACATCACACGGCTGATCCGCGTGATTACGCCACCGGCTTGCGCTTGGGCTTCACGTCGGTACTGTCGATCTCTTCGAGTACGTCGCGGAATTCTGCGATGTCTTCGAAGCTGCGATACACCGATGCAAACCGGATGTACGCGATCTTGTCCAGACGCTTCAACTCGCGCATCACCAGTTCGCCGATACGTTGGCTCACCACTTCGCGCTCCGCCCCGGCCAGCAGCTTGTACTCGATGCGCGCAATCGCGGCATCCATCGCTTCGGCACTCACGGGACGCTTACGAATCGCCAACTGCATACTGGCGCGCACCTTCGCGCGGTCGTACTCGGCGCGGCTGCCGTCTTTCTTGACGACCGCCGGCATCGTCAACTCGACGCGCTCGTAGGTAGTGAAGCGCTTGTCGCACGACGGACAACGCCGGCGCCGCCGAATGGCAGCGCCGTCTTCCGCTTCACGCGAGTCGATGACTTGCGTGTCGTCGTGCCGGCAGAACGGGCAGCGCATGCGTGCGAAACCGTCCGCTTAGCCGTAGACCGGGAAACGCTTGGTCAACTCGGCCACTTGTGCACGCACCTTGGCCAGGTTTTCCTCGTTTTCCGGGTTGTCGAGCACGTCGGCGATCAGGTTGCCGACCAGCTTGGCTTCTTCTTCCTTGAAGCCGCGCGTGGTCATTGCCGGCGAACCCAGACGCACGCCGCTCGTCACGAACGGCTTTTCCGGATCGTTCGGGATCGCGTTCTTGTTCACGGTGATGTGCGCAGCACCCAGGGCGGCTTCCGCAGCCTTGCCGGTGATGTTCTTCGCGCGCAGGTCGACCAGCATCACGTGCGATTCGGTCTTGCCCGACACGATGCGCAGACCGCGCGCCACCAGCGTCTCGGCCAGCACGCGAGCGTTCTTCACGACTTGCTCTTGGTAAGCCTTGAATTCCGGCGTGGCAGCTTCCTTGAACGCCACGGCCTTACCGGCGATGACGTGCATGAGCGGACCGCCCTGAATGCCCGGGAAGATGGCCGAATTGATCGGCTTCTCGAACTCGGCCTTCATCAGGATCACGCCGCCGCGCGGGCCGCGCAGGCTCTTGTGCGTGGTGGTGGTCACGAAGTCGGCGTGTGGCACCGGGTTCGGATACACACCCGCAGCGATCAGACCGGCGTAGTGCGCCATGTCGACCATGAAATACGCGCCGACCGACTTGGCGATCTTCGCCATGCGCTCGAAATCGATCTTCAGTGCGAAGGCCGAGGCACCGGCCACGATCAGCTTCGGCTTGTGCTCTTGCGCCAGCTTCTCGGCAGCGTCGTAATCGATGTCTTCGTTTTCGTTCAGGCCGTAGCTCACCACGTTGAACCACTTGCCCGACATGTTCACGGGCGAGCCGTGCGTCAGGTGGCCGCCGTGGGCGAGGCTCATGCCCATGATCGTGTCGCCGGGGCGCAGCATGGCGAAATACACGCCCTGGTTGGCTTGCGAGCCCGAATTCGGTTGCACGTTCGCGGCTTCTGCGCCAAACAGTGCCTTCACACGGTCGATCGCCAGTTGCTCGACGACGTCGACGTATTCGCAACCGCCGTAGTAGCGCTTGCCGGGGTAGCCTTCAGCGTACTTGTTGGTCAGTTGCGAGCCCTGCGCTTCCATCACGGCCGGGCTGGTGTAGTTTTCCGAGGCGATCAGCTCAATGTGGTCTTCCTGACGCTGATCTTCCTTCTGAATCGCGGCCCAGACTTCGGGATCGACGGCGGCAACAGTGGATTTCGATTTATCGAACATGGCGTTTGCGTTGAATTGAACAGGTTTTCCGGGAGGGATGGCGCAGCGCATCTTCCTTTGTGCTTCGGAAGACGATAGACAGGGCAGCACCAACCATCACGGCTGCCCAGGCGAACGGCAAATAAGACCCCAGCGCTTCCCGGTGGGTTGCTCCACCTCGGGCGCACAAGGCTGTGCACCCTAATCGCCAGTCACGCGGGGTTTGTGGCGTCGATAGTGTATGCGAGCTTTCGGCGTTAGGCAACCGGCGTTGCCACGCGCACCACAACCTTGCCGAACGCCCCCCGGCGCAGGTGCGCCAGGGCTTCGGGGAAGTCCGCGAAGTCATAAACGGCATCGACCACGGGCACGATTTCATGGGCATCCACGGCCGCCACGAGCGACGCCAGCGCCTGGCGGTGCCCCACCCCAATGCCCTGAATCTGGGCACGTTTGCCCAGCACACCGTAGACCGGCGCGCGCAGCGTTTCGCCGTCGAGCATGCCGATGACCGACACCTTGCCGTTCGGCGCCAGCGCCTTCATGGTGCCCGCCATGTCGCCGCCGGCCAGTTCCAGCACCTGATCGACGCCACGGCCTTCGGTCAGCGCCAACACTTCGTCGGCCCAGCCGTCGTTGCGCAACACGCCGTGGGTCACGCCCAACGCCGCCGCCCGCGCGAGCTTGTCCGCGCTGCCGCTGGTGACAATGGCCTTCGCGCCGTGCGCGAGCGCCAGTTGGGCGCCGAACAGCGCCACACCGCCCGTGCCCGTCGACAGCACCGTCTGGCCCGGCTGCAACTTGTGCCCCGCCTCGAACAGCGCAAACCACGCGGTCAGCCCGGCGCAGGTCAACGTCGACGCTGCCACGTCGTCGAGCGTGGCCGGGGCTGGCACAAGCGCGTTTTCGGGGAAGACGGCGTATTCGCGCAGCACGCCCTGCAACGTCCCGCCGAAGATTTGCAGCCCGACGGGTGCCGCTTCGCCGTCGATCCAGCGGTCCCAGAACGTATTGATGACGCGCTCACCCACCGCCACGCGCGTCACACCGCTACCGACGGCGATCACCTCGCCCGCCATGTCCGAGCCGGGGACGTACGGGAACGTCACCGGCAAACCCATGCCGTTATCGATCATCAGGGCGTCGCGGAAATTGAGCGACACCGCGTTCACTTTCACCAGCACTTCGCCCGGACCGGGCTGGGGCACGTTGACCGTCGCCAGTTCGAGGGCGGCGTCGCCGAGGGTTGCCATCTGCCATTGCGTCATCGTCGTCATCGCTAATTCCTTATCTTGGGGAGCCCCGGCGTCAGGGAGCGCGTCGGGTAGACAAGCATCAGCTTATTGGAGAATACTTCGCGGCAGTGTTGGCGATTTATCGACTTATTGGTGACATATGGGAATCAATGATGGGTACACACCGGACCGGCTCTCGGGCATATCGGCGTTCGTAGCCGCCGTCGACGCGGGCAGCTTCGCGGGGGCTGCCGAGCGCCTGCACCTCACACGCTCGGCGGTGGCCAAGCGCATTGCCCGGCTGGAGACGCGGCTGGGCGTGCGCCTGTTCCACCGGACAACGCGCAGTCAGCATCTGACCGACGAGGGACAGACCTTCTATCAGCGCTGCACCAAGGTGCTGGCGGAATTGTCGGAAGCGGAAGATGAGTTGAGCGCCGGGACGCAGTCGCCGATGGGAAAGCTCAGGGTGACGATGCCGGTGCAGATCGGGCGGGAGTGCATTGCGCCGGTGTTGCTCGCGCTAGCCAAAGGACATCCGCAACTGCGGCTCGAAATGGCCTTCAGCGACCGGCGCGTCGATCTGATCGAGGAAGGTTACGATCTGGCCGTGCGTAGCGGGCGGCTCGACGATACGCCCGGCCTCAAGGCCCGCTCGCTCGGTGAACAGACGATGATCCTGTGCGCGTCGCCTGGCTATCTGGCCGAATACGGCACGCCGCACGCGCCTGCGGAGTTGGCCGATCACGAACACCTGATGTATGGACGCGGCGGCAACCTGTACGAATGGCCAGCGTTCATCCCGTGTGCGACACCGGAGAATGCGCCTGCCGATGCGTCTGCCGGTGCCCCCATCACCCGCGCCGACACTGCCGGATTCCGCCGAAGCCGAACGCCGCGCTTCGTGCTCGACGATCTCGTCGCCCTCGTGAGCGCAGCGGAGCAAGGATTGGGGATCGCCTGCCTGCCCAGTTGGATCGCTGCGCAGCCATTGCGCACCGGCCTGCTGGTCAGACTGATGCCACACACCCGCTCGACTGGCACGCCCCTGCATCTTGTCTGGCCGGACACGCGACATCCTTCCCCGAAGCTGCGCGCCGCCATCGACGCGCTGGTGCAAGCTGCTCCCGCACTGCTCGGGGACCCCGGTACCGGCGAGAACCTCAACGACGCATGAACGGCGACTGTTGCGCGTCGATGGCCGCAGCACGCGTCGGATGCAAACGCGCCCACGCCTGCGCGGCCCACGCGCCCCCTAACAGACGCGAGAGACTGTCGCGGCGCGTGAGCAGCCGGTGCACCTGCTCGCGAGCGTCGACCCGGCCGTGCAAAGCACCGCTCCCCATTTCGGCGCCGGCAATCTCAATCGCCGCGCTGGCCCACGGCAAGAGCGTTTCCGAATGGATTCGACTTAAGCGATAAGCCATCTCAGCCGCGACGGCACGCACGTTGGTCGGGTTCTTCAATTCATCTGTGGCGACGCTCTCGGGCGCATCGAGCCTAAAGTCGGTCAGTCGCCGCACAAACGGTGCGTATTGTTCGCCATAGGGGAATTGTGTGAGATCGGCCAGTGCCTCGGGAGGCAGTTCCATCGCGAAACACGCCGCGTCGCGCCGGAACGTCGAGGTCAACGGCGGCAGCGCAGGCAGATCGGCCCGCTGCGCCACCGCCACGTCGTAACCCGTGTCTTTGCACGTGCCTTGAAAACCCATGTCCAGACATGCGCCGAAGTCCACCGTCATCATGCGCGGCAAGTTCTCCTTATCGCGCCACACCCCCACGTTCTCCATGAACACGTTGCACAGATCCCAGTTGCCCAGCCAGAGCGCCGCGATGTAGTGCCGCTCAAGCTCGCATTGGTAGACGTCGGGCAGCATCTTGCACAGCAGGCCGAGCATGTCGTTGCGACGCTTAAGCTCGTCCGCGTGAAGGCTCGCGAGATCGGGTGAGAGCGCCCAGAACGGCACACCCGCCTGCTTGCATAGCCGCTCCAGCACTTTGCCCGACATACGGGCACCGACGCCTGCGCCATCGCATATTTTTGCCCGCGTCTCGTCCTGCGACTGCCCCACGATAGCTCGCCGCGCTTCATCGCCCACGAGCCACAAGCCGATATCTTCGTACGTCGGCAAGTAAGCGCTTGCGAGATACACTCGGCCGCACGCCAACGTACCGTCGAACGCCTCATCGCAGCCTCGCACAAGAAATGTTGTCGGCGTCGGCAACCCGAGCGCACCGAAAAGCCGTGACGTGAGCCACGTCTGCGTCGTGTGCCATGGGTCGGGGCAGCGTTTGACCACATACTGCGTGGCATTCGCGTCAGGGGTCAGCGTTATGCGCACCACCGCCCCGGTGGCGCCCATGGGTTGCGTGTCATGGACGCGCTGCGCCGTCGAGAAGTCGTGCGGTCCAATATCCGGCAAGTCGGCCACACTGCCATCGTGCCCCAGCACCGCGCCCTGCATCCCCTGCGGCCCCACCTCCGGCAACGCTGGGCGAAGGACGTCCGCGCCATCGCCCGCGTTCTGTTGCGACGCGTCGTTCGGCACCGACGAGGGCTGGCGGCCATTCGGGGCACTGTAGGCACGGGTAAGGTCAAAGGGCAACATGGCGATCCTCCGTCGTCGTGTGATGGGACTAACACCGCCCGCCTGCGCTGCGCGCCAACGGTGTGGGTCAGGATCGGCGGATTCTGCTGCGGCGCACGACGACGGGCTTTCGAAAATGCGCCGAAATCGGACAAAACTGACGCATGCTCGTCACGCGTGATAGGCTCCGGCGCATGTCTACGAAGTCCTCAGTCCCCTTCACTGCCGCTCGCGTGCCTCGCGTTCTCGTCAGCAGTTGTCTGCTTGGCCAACCGGTGCGTTACCACGGCCGTGCCGCTCCCTGCGAGACCGACGCTGCCGTCATCCTCGATCGCTGGCGCGATGCCGGGCTCATTGCCGCGGTATGTCCAGAAGTCGCAGGCGGCTTGCCCACGCCGCGCCCGCCCGCCGAAATCACCGGCGCCATGAGTGGCGAGCGTGTCTGGCAGCACATGGCACGTGTCGTTGACGACACCGGGGACGATGTCACCGACGCATTCATCGACGGGGCGCAGCGCGCGCTAGCCCTTGCCCAGCGTCATGGCATTCGAATCGCGGTATTGAAGGAAGGCAGTCCGTCGTGCGGCAGCACGTTTGTCTATGACGGAAGCTTTACCGGCGCGAAGATCGCCGGTCGCGGTGTCGCTGCCGCGTTACTTCGCGAACACGGCATCGAGGTTTTCAGCGAGCACACGCTCGCCGAGGCCGACGCCCGCTTGCGAGAATTGAGTCTGCCGCTACCCGACGCAAAATGAAAAACGGGGACCCTCGTAGGTCCCCGTCGCTGACGTCGGCATTACCGGTGAATTTGGCACTCGACCGTGCTCACCGCCGCGCTACCCGTTGGCAGCGCCCCAGCGCCATCAAAGCTCGATCTTCGTCCCCAGCACCGCGAGGAACTGCGCGAGCCACGCCGGATGTGCAGGCCATGCCGGGGCGGTGACGAGTTTGCCGTCGGTATGCGCGGCGTCGATTTCGATCTCCATATACTTGCCGCCCGCGAGTCGCACTTCGGGCGCACAGGCCGGATACGCCGAGCATTCGCGCCCTTCGATCACGCCCGCTGCGGCCAGCAGTTGCGCACCGTGGCAGATCGCGGCGATCGGTTTGTCGTGCTCGGCGAAATGGCGCACGGCAGCGAGCACCTGCTCGTTGAGCCGCAAATATTCGGGAGCGCGTCCGCCGGGAATCACCAGCGCATCGTAATCGGCGGGCGACAGGCCATCGAACGTGGCGTTGAGCGTGAAGTCATGGCCGCGCTTCTCGCTGTAGGTCTGATCGCCTTCGAAATCGTGAATGGCGGTGCGCACCTTGTCGCCTGCCTTCTTGCCCGGACACACCACTTCGACGCGATGTCCCACGGCCATCAGTGCCTGCACGGGCACCATCAGTTCGTAGTCTTCGACGTAGTCGCCGGCCAGTACCAGAATCCGCTTCTTGCCCATGAGACTCTCCGTTCAGAGAAAAAATGGAAGGGAAACAGCACGCCCATGTTACCTAATTCCGATGACGCCCTTGGGACAGCGCTTCGAGACTTCCCTTACACTGACGCCGATTCCCCATTCTCGTGACACGCCCCGATGACTGTGAGACTGCGCAACGCCACGCTGCCGGAGAAAGACCCGGCACGCCCCCGCACAAAACCGGCCGAAGTTCGTCTGGAAGAATTGATGGGGGCGGCGGAATCGTTATTTCTCACCAAGGGCGTGGAGGCCACCACGATCAACGAAATCGTGGAGCACGCGCAGGTCGCGAAGGGCACCTTCTACCACTACTTCGCCTCCAAAAACGACATGCTCGAAGCGCTCGCGATGCGCTATACCGAGCAATTCATGGCGGCCTTGCAGGAAGCGGTCGATGCCTGCGCACCGGATGACTGGGTGCAACGCCTTCGCGTGTGGATTCAGACGAACGTCGAGACCTACGTGAAGACCTACCGCACGCACGACATCGTCTACGCCAATCACCACCATCACGATCGGACCAATCAGGCCAAGAACGCGATTCTCGACCAGTTGACGGAGATCATCGAGCGCGGCAAGGCCGCTGGCGTATGGGCACCGGATCAGCCGAGAATCGTGGCGCTGTTGATTTATTCAGGCGTTCACGGCGCGACGGACGACATCATTGCCGCACAGGCCAACAAGGCGAGCGACGGTAATGACGCGAACGCCTGCGCCGCGTTTGCGCGCAGCCTCTCGGAGGCTTGCCTGCGCATGCTCGCGCCCGTTGCGAAACCGGGTAAATAACCGACAATTTTCGACAAGCGCGGGGGGCAAAAAAAACCGCGTGCCGAAGCACGCGGTGTTAAGCCGGCGCAATGCGCCGTCGGTCAATGGTGAATGTCTTTGCGCACGGCAAAGTGCGCGCGCCAAACGGGTGAAGCGTCAATACGTTTCGAGATGCAGGCGCCCTTCCGTCTTCATCCGCTGCCATAGTGCTTGCCAGTCGAGCCCCGCTTCCCCAGCGATGGCTTGCAACGCCTGCAACACACCGTCTTCCATCCCCTTCAAGCCGCACACGTAGATGTAGGTGTGATCGTGACGCAGCAGCGCCGCCACATCGGTCGCGCGTTCGCGCATCACATCTTGGACGTAGCGCTTGGCTTGTCCCGGCGTACGCGAGAAGGCGAGATTGGTGTCGATGAAATCCTTCGGCAAATTCAGCAGTGGGCCGAAGTACGGCAACTCCCCCTGCGAGCGTGCGCCGAAGAACAGCATGAGCTTGCCGGTCGCGCCTTTCAGCCGGTTGCGGCGACGATACTCGGTCATCGCGCGCATCGGCGCGGCGCCGGTGCCAGTGCAAATCATCAACAGATGCGAGTCCGCGTGATTGGGCATCAGGAACGTGCTGCCGAACGGGCCCATCACGTTCACCACATCGCCCTTCTTCAGATCGCACAAATAGTTCGAGCACACCCCGCCCACCGCTTGCTCGTGATGATCTTTCGTCACGCGCTTCACGGTCAGCGCCAGATTGTTGTACCCGGCACGCTCTCCATCGCGCGGCGAGGCAATCGAGTACTGCCGCGCGTGATGCGCACGGCCATCGACCGTGGTGCCCGGCGGGATGATCCCAATCGACTGGCCTTCGAGCACCGGGAACGGCTGCTTGCCGAAGTCGAGCACGATGTGATGAATGTCGCTTTCCGTGCTCGTATCGGTCAGACGGTAATTGCCGACGACGGTGGCCTGCACCGGCGCCTTGTGGTTGTACAGATTGACGTAGGGTTTGGCGGCAGACCACGGCGGCACGACCGAGCCGCGCACGAGATCCGAGCCACCGATCACCGGCTCAGCCGACTCGGCGGCACCGGACGCGCCACCTGCCGCGCCGTCTTCCGCCGTCTCGCCGATCGTGCCCTGACCGGCGAGCGCATTGTCCTGCGCGGGCAATTCGTCCCACGTGAGCTGATCGTCAACGGAGTACGACGCGGCCTTGAGCACGTCGCGCCAGTTGTCGATGGCCCCCGTCGGGCATGGCGAGATACACGCCATGCAACCGTTGCAGGTGTCCGCGCGCACGACGTAGTTGTTCTCGTCGTGCGTGATCGCGTCGATCGGACACGTCTCTTCGCAGGTATTGCAGCGAATGCAGATCTCCGGATCGATCAGATGCTGCTTCAGAACTTCGACCGGAACGGGGCCGTTCATGATGCTGTCTCCTTGTGGGGTGGCGCTGCGGACTCGAAGGGTCCGCTTTAATTGAAGCGCACGTACTCGAAGTCGATCGGCTGGCGGTTGATACCCAGCGGGGGCGGCGCAATCCAGTTCGCGAACTTGCCCGGTTCGGTCACACGGCCCATCAGCGACGCGACATACGCGCGGTCTTCTGCGCTCGCCAACCACTCGCGCTCGTGGGCGGCCCATTCGGTCTCGCTCACTACGCGGCCATCGGGCGACACACGCACACCGGCAAACGTGCCGATCTGGCGATTGAACGCCTTGTGCGGCACCGTCAGACGGAAGTCGATACCGGCTTTCTCCAGCACCTTGTTCCAGCGATTGACGCCCGCCACCGAATCTTTGATGTAGTCGTCGCGCAGCACTTCGTTCATCGCGTTGAGCATTGGCACTTCGCGCTCGACGAGCTTGCCGTTGTCCACGTCGAGCAAGCGATACATCTGGCCGTTCAACTGATGATCGTCGTCGCGCTTGCCTTCTTCATAGCGGCCCTTCAGACCCGAGCTGTAGAAGATCGCCGCGTTCGACGACTGGTCGGCACCGAACAAATCGATCGTCACCGAGTAGTGGAAGTTGATGTAACGCTGAATCGTCGGCAGATCGATCACCCCGGCAGCGCGCAGCTTCGAGACATCGTCGGTGCCCAGTTCGTTCATCACCTGCGCCGTACGCGAAATCACACGCGACACGCCCGACTCGCCCACGAACATGTGATGCGCTTCTTCGGTCAGCATGAACTTCGTGGTGCGGGCGAGCGGATCGAAACCCGATTCGGCCAATGCCGAGAGTTGGAACTTGCCGTCGCGATCGGTGAAGTACGTGAACATGTAGAACGCCAGCCAGTCCGGCGTCTTCTCGTTGAAGGCGCCCAAGATGCGCGGGTTGTCTTCATCGCCCGAACGGCGGCCGAGCAGTGCTTCGGCTTCTTCGCGGCCATCGCGCCCGAAGTAGCGATGCAGCAGATAGACCATCGCCCACAGGTGACGGCCTTCTTCCACGTTCACCTGAAACAGATTGCGCAGGTCGTACATCGACGGTGCGGTCAGCCCCAGATGGCGTTGCTGCTCCACCGATGCCGGTTCCGTGTCGCCTTGCGTGACGATGATGCGGCGCAGGTTCGCACGATGCTCGCCCGGCACTTCTTGCCACGCGGCTTCGCCCTTGTGCTCGCCGAAATGAATCTTGCGATCGGCGTCGCCCGGCGTGAGGAAGATGCCCCAGCGATAGTCCGGCATCTTCACGTGATCGAAGTGCGCCCAGCCGCTCGGATCCACACTCACGGCGGTGCGCAGGTACACGTCGAAACCGTGCGAGCCTTCCGGGCCCATGTCACCCCACCAGGAGAGGAAGTTCGGCTGCCACTGTTCGAGCGCACGTTGCAGCGTGCGGTCGTCGGACAGGTTGACGTTGTTGGGGATCTTCTCGCTGTAGTTGATCGAAGCCATCGTGGGAATCCTCGTGTCTCGTGCGTATCTGTGGAAACGTCGCGTTGTTTAGCGTGTTGACGTCAGCCGGATGTCGTCAGACGCGGTTCAAATCGAATTGCGCCTTGCTGCCCTTGCCGTAGACCTTCAGCGCGCCCTTCTCGCCAACGGCGTTCGGGCGGATAAAGATCCAGTTCTGCCAGGCCGACAGACGTCCGAAGATGCGCGTGTTCATCGTCTCTTTGCCGTTGAAGCGCAGGTTCGCCTCCAAACCGGTAAGTGCATCGGGCGACATGGCTGCACGTTCTTCGATGGCGATGCGAATCTCGTCCGGCCAATCCAGATCGTCGACAGCGGCGGTCACCAACCCGAGACGCTCAGCCTCGTCCGGACGCACAGGACGGCCGATGGTCTCGCGCACGGCGGCAAGTTCGGCGTTGTCTTCATAGAAACGGCGCGCCAGACGCGACTGGTCGGTCACCATCGGCAGCAAGCCGAAGTTCACTTCCGAGAGCGTGATGGCCGGCTCGTCTTCCTCGCTGGCCGGCAGCGCGGCCATATAGGTGCGATCGGCAGCAAACGCGAATTCGGCAAGCGTGCCGGTGAAGCACGAATCCGGCTCGATGAGCGCGAACAGCGAGCGCGACGACACGTCGATACGGGCAAACGTGCGGCGCAGCAGGCCGATGGTTTCCCGCACGAGCCAGTGGCCCTGATGCGCGATAAGCGATGCGTCGGCGGCCAGCACGTGTTGTGCCTCGCCTTCGGTGCGCAGCAGCCACGTGCCGATATCGAGTTCGTTGGTGCGCAGATTGAGAATGGCGTCGTCGAGTTCGCGGGCCATTTGCAGCGGCCACCAGCGCACGCCAGCGGCTTCGATACCGTCGATATCCTGCGGCGGCGCCGACTTCGGTGCCTTCACGGTCAGGCTTGCCGTGCGATTGACGCGGTCGATTTCCACGTCGACGAATTCGTAGCGGATGGCATCGGGTTCGTCGGTGCGCTCGATGCGGGTGAGCGCCACGCCCTTGCCGCCCGGACGATCGCTTTGTTGCGCCAGTTCCAGCGCGCGCGCCGAAATGGTTTGCGCGAATTGTGCGGGCTTGACCACTTCGTCGACCAGACGCCATTGCTTGGCGCGCTCGCCGCGAATGCCTTCCACGATGGTGCAGAAGATATCGGCACGATCGTTGCGCACATGGCGCTTGTCGGTCAGACGCGTGAGACCGCCCGTACCCGGCAGCACGCCGAGCAGCGGCACTTCAGGCAGCGACACCGACGACGAACGGTCGTCGACCAGATAGATCTCGTCGCAGGCCAATGCCAGTTCGTAACCGCCGCCAGCGCACGCACCATTCACGGCGGCCAGGAATTTCAGGCCCGAGTGGCGGCTGGAGTCTTCCAGACCGTTACGCGTTTCGTTGGTGAATTTGCAGAAGTTGACCTTCCACGCATGCGAGGACACGCCCAGCATGAAGATGTTGGCGCCCGAGCAGAACACGCGGTCCTTGGCGCTCGTGACCACCACCGTCTTGACTTCAGGGTGCTCGAAGCGGATGCGCTGAACGGCATCGTGCAGCTCGATATCCACACCAAGATCGTACGAATTGAGCTTGAGCTTATAGCCCTCGCGAATGCCGCCGTCTTCTGCGATATCGATCGTGAGCGTGGCGACCGGGCCTTCGAAACTCAGCTTCCAGTGCTTGTACTGCGTGGGGTCCGTACGGTAGTCGACGTGGGGTTTGCCGAACATGATTGCCTCCAACTCGAATAATGATCTCGTTGAATTGCAATATAGTGCAGCACAAACCCGCCGTCAACGGTTAACTTGAAGAAAAATGAATTATTTTGCAGATAGCCAACAATCAGTCGGTCGATAACTGCACTGCGAGGCGTCCTCGAAGTTGCAGATAGGCGTCTGCCAGGGCTCGCCCGCCGGTGTCGAAGCTCATATCCGCCTTGGCGTAGAAGTCTTGGTGGCCTGCCAGAATGCGCTTGAGGTCGTCCATGGCTTCGGCGTTCCCCGACATCGGGCGCAGATCGCCTTGCGCCACCACGCGCTTCATATGCTCTTCCGGCGAGGCTTGCAGCCAGACCGTGTAGCAATGCGTGAGCAGGAAGTTGAACGTGGCCGCGTCGCTCACAATCCCGCCCGGCGAGGCGATCACGGCACGCGGATGCTCGGCCACTACCGCTTCGAGCGCCCGCAATTCGTAGCGCCGGTAAGCCGTGGCGCCATAGAGCGAGTAGATCTCCGACGGCGGGCAGCCTGCCAGTTGCTCGATCACGCGATTGAGTTCGACGAAAGGCACGTGCATATCGTCAGCCAGCATGCGACCCAGCGTGGACTTGCCCGCGCCACGCAGGCCGATGAGGGCAATGCGCCCGCGCCGGTCCGGATCGCGCTCGCTGCCCGCAAACAACTCGCTAAGTGCCTGACGCGCGCGGGTCAGCGCCTCGCCGTCGCGGCCGTGCAGGATTTCACGAATCAGCAGCCACTCGGCAGACGACGTGGTCTCATCCCCGACGATTTCCGCCAATGTGCAATTTAGTGCCTGTGCCAGTTGACGCAGGAACAGCACGGACGCGTTGCCCACGCCCGATTCCAGATTAGCCACATGGCGCTCGGACACGTCCGCGTCGAGCGCCAGCGCCTTACGGGTCAGGCCGCGGCGGGCGCGCAGCGTGCGCACACGCTCGCCCAGCGCGACCAGGAACGGGTCTTTCTCTACGGCGGCACGCGCCGTCAACACCCCATCGGCAGGCGCACTCTTATTCATCGGGCGAGATCCTCGGAACAGGTAACATGTAATATATTGCTTGACAGCGAAAATTGCATGCTCTAATTTTCACCATGCGTCGATAAAAAAGCAAACACGGGGCGCAGCCCCCTTGCGTCATCCCCAGGAGACATGGATGGATGTGCCCCAATTTCAGGCGCTGATCGCCGACCTCACACGCCAGCTCGAAGGGCGCGCGCTAGACGCCGACCTCGCCGACTGGCTCAACACACATTACGGTGCCGACACGCCCGGCTTTGCCGCGCTAACCGCCGCCTGCAACACGGGCGTCGCCGACGGCTGGCTCTGCAATCGCGAAGGCGGCGGCATTCGTTATGGCCGTGTGATCAAGCCGACACCCGACACGCATGGTTTTTCCGTCGACGTCGTCGACATGGCCGATCTGGCCGGGCCGCACCATGGGCATCCGAATGGCGAAATCGATCTGATCATGCCGATCACGCCCGGCGCGACGTTCGACGGGCATCCGGCCGGTTGGTGTGTTTATGGCCCTGGCACCGCGCATCGCCCGACGGTCGCGCACGGCCGTGCCCTCGTCCTCTATCTCCTGCCCCAAGGGGCGATCGAATTTACCCGCAGCGCTTGATACCGGATCGCACGACGGCCGCGCCTTCGTGCGGCGCCGTCATCCGCAATCCGGTACACAAGCCCCTGCCTACCGAGCCTTTGTCATGAGTACGCCTGCTTTGCTGGAAAACTACGTCGCCGGTCAATGGGTCGCCGGTCGTGGCGAGGGCACCGCCCTCACTGATCCCGTCACCGGCGAGACGCTCGCACGCGTGTCGAGCGACGGCCTCGATCTGGATGCCGCGTTCACCTTCGCACGCGATACCGCAGGCCCGGCGTTGCGCGCGCTGTCGTTTGCCGAGCGTGCGCAACGGCTCTCGCAAATCGTCGCCACGTTGCAGGCAAATCGCGATGACTACTACGCCATTGCGACCGCGAATTCCGGCACTGTCGCCACCGACTCCGCTGTCGATATCGATGGCGCGATTTATACCCTGTCGACTTACGCCAAGCTGGGCGCATCGTTAGGCGATGCGCACACATTGCTCGATGGTGCCGTGACGCCGCTCGCGAAAGACGGCTCGTTTGCGGTGCGCCATGTCTTGCGACCGACACCGGGCGTCGCGCTCTTCATCAATGCATTCAACTTCCCGTCGTGGGGGTTGTGGGAGAAAGCCGCCGCGGCACTGCTCGCGGGCGTGCCCGTGATCGTGAAGCCTGCGACGTCTACCGCGTGGCTCACGCAGCGCATGGTGGCCGATGTCGTCGCGGCGGACGTGCTGCCGCGGGGCAGTCTCTCGATCATCTGCGGCAGCGCCGCCGGTTTGCTCGATCGCATCGGCCCGTTCGATGTGGTGTCGTTCACCGGGTCAGCCGCCACCGCAGCCACGTTGCGCGCTCACGCGGCGTTCACCGAACGCTCGGCCCGCATCAACGTGGAGGCCGATAGCCTGAATAGCGCCCTCCTTCTGCCCGACGCTGCGCCCGGCACGGCCGCTTTCGACCAATTCGTGCGCGAAGTCGCGCGGGAGATGACCGTCAAGTCGGGGCAGAAGTGCACCGCCATTCGCCGCGCACTGGTGCCGGTGGCACATTTCGATGCCGCCGCGAGCGCCATTGCCGAGCGTCTGGCAAAAACGACCGTCGGCAATCCGCGCAATGAAGCCGTCCGCATGGGCTCGCTCGTGAACGCGGCGCAAAAGCGCACCGTGCTCGAAGGCATTGCCGAACTGCAAGCGGAAGCGCAAACCCTTTACGACGGCAATCGCGAAGCCACGTTTATCGACGCCGCCGCGCATAGCGCCTGTGTCGCGCCTGTGCTGCTCGGTTTGCGCGATGGCGCGTTGGGCCGGCGTGTGCACGACACCGAAGTGTTCGGGCCGGTCGCCACGCTGGTCGGCTATCGCGATGTCGACGAGGCCGTGGCACTGGCCAAACGCGGTCAAGGTTCGCTCGTCGTTTCCCTCTTCAGCAACGACGCCCTCGCCATGCGCGCGCCTGCGCTCGCATTGGCCGATGCGCACGGCCGTGTGCATGCGGTCGATCCGTCGGTAGCCAAGACGCAGACCGGTCACGGCAATGTCATGCCGCAATCGCTGCATGGCGGCCCGGGACGTGCCGGTGGCGGCGAAGAATTGGGCGGCCTGCGTGCGTTGCGCTTCTATCACGTTCGCTCGGCAGTGCAAGGCCCCGCAGCGCTGGTTGAAGCGCTCACGGCCGATGCCGTCGAATTGCCCAAGTGATCGCGATTCGTTGTCGCCGTTTTTCATCGTACTGAGTCGTTAGCCGTTCAAAGTCGCAAGCCGTCGTAGTCAAGGTGTTTCACACAGGTGCCGTCAGAGCGCCGTAGAGAACCAACGCCGTGTGCGCGTTGCCCTCGCACGTATGCAGGGCACGCGCGGCGATCCACCGGAGGCAACATGGAAGCCGTACTGACCCCACCGCCGGCGAACTTCAACTTCGCCGCGCACCTTGAAGCGCTCAATCGCGCTCGCGCCGCCAAGACGGCGTATCTCGACGACACGCAGTCCCTCACCTACGGCGAACTTGCCGAGCGCAGCCGACGCTTCGCCACGGGCCTCGCACGTGCGGGCGTGCACCGCGAGGAGCGCATCCTGCTTGTGATGCTCGACACCATCGACTTGCCCGTCGCCTTTCTCGGCGCGCTCTATGCGGGTGTGGTGCCTGTCGTCGTCAATACGCTGCTCACCGCCGACGATTACGCGTACATGATGGCGCACAGCAAAGCGCAACTCGTGATCGCGTCGGGCGCGCTGATGCCGACCGTGCAGGCCGCCCTCGATCAGATGAGCGCACCGCCGCCGTGCATCGTCTCGCAGCCGGTGGCCGTAGCCGATGCGACCGACACCGCGCAGCAGACACCGCCCGTCACCTTCGATGCGCTTATCGACGGCCCGCCCAGCGCGCTGCCTGCCGATACGGCGGGAGACGACATCGCCTTCTGGCTGTATTCGTCGGGCTCGACCGGCAAGCCCAAGGGCACCGTGCACACACACGCGAATCTGTACTGGACGGTAGAGACTTACGCCCGCAACGTGCTCGGTATTCGCGAAGACGACGTGGTCTTCTCGGCGGCGAAACTGTTTTTCGCCTACGGATTGGGGAATGGACTCACGTTCCCGCTGTCCGTGGGCGCGACCGTGGTGCTGATGGCCGAGCGCCCGACTGCCGAAGCAGTGGCGCAACGCCTGAAACAGCATCGCCCGACCATCTTCTACGGGGTGCCCACGCTGTACGCGAACCTGCTCGCGTCGCCGCATCTGCCCGCGCGCGCCGACGTGTCGCTGCGGTTGTGCACGTCCGCAGGCGAAGCGTTGCCGCGCGAGATCGGCGAGCGTTTCACCGCCCACTTCGGTGCGGAGATTCTCGACGGCATCGGCTCGACCGAGATGCTGCACATCTTCTTGTCGAATCGCGCGGGGCAAGTGGCGTATGGCACGACCGGCGAGCCGGTACCTGGCTACTCGGTGGAACTGCGTGACGAAAACGGACTGCCGGTCCCCGATGGCGAAATCGGCGACTTGTATATCAAGGGCCCGAGCGCGGCGCTGATGTACTGGTGCAATCGCGAGAAATCGCGCGCGACGTTTCTCGGCGACTGGCTCAAGAGTGGCGACAAGTACCAGCGTCTGCCCAGTGGGTATTACGTCTATGCCGGGCGCAGTGACGATATGCTCAAGGTCAGCGGCCAATACGTGTCGCCCATCGAAGTCGAGATGGTGCTGATGCAGCACGACGCCGTCCTCGAAGCGGGCGTGGTCGGTCGCGACGACAACGGTCTGACGAAGACGCAGGCGTTTGTCGTACTCAAGCCCGGTGTGGTGGCCGACGATGCGATGGCCACTGCGCTCAAGGCGTTCGTCAAGGCGCGACTCGCGCCGCATAAATACCCTCGCGAGCTGGTGTTCGTCGACGATCTACCGAAGACGGCCACAGGCAAGGTTCAGCGCTTCAAGCTGCGCGAGATGCTCTAGGAGAAGACGAAACGATGTCGGACGTTCAGTTCGCCCAGATCGAGACGGCCTCGCACGGCGCGCTCTCGCTGGAATACCGGTGGCTCAATCGCGAGCGCACCGTGGCGCCGCTGCTGGTCTTTCTGCACGAAGGGCTGGGGTCGGTCGCCATGTGGAAAGACTGGCCGCAGCAGTTGTGCGATGCAGGCGGCTATCGCGGTCTCGTGTTCTCGCGCAATGGGTACGGCCGCTCTACGCCGCGTCCGCACGGCGAGAAATGGCCGGTGGATTTCATGCACAAGCAGGCGCGCGAAGTGCTGCCCGCGTTTCTCGACGCGGTGGGTGTGGATGCCAAGACTGCCGAGCGTGTGTGGCTCGTCGGTCATAGCGATGGCGGCTCGATTGCGCTGCTGTTCTCGGCAGCCTTCCCCGACCGGATCGCCGGGGCCGTGGTGCTCGCCCCGCACTTGTTCGTGGAAGATGTGTCGGTCGAGAGCATTGCGAAGACGAAGACCGTCTACGAGACGACCGATCTGCGCACGAAGCTCGCGCGCTATCACGACGACGTCGAGAGTGCGTTCTGGGGCTGGAACGATATCTGGCTGAACCCGGCGTTTCGCGAGTGGAATCTGGTCGGTGCGGTGGCGAGTATCGAGAAGCCGCTGCTGGCCATTCAGGGCGAAGACGACGAGTACGGCACGATGGCGCAGATGGACAGCATCGCCGCCAACGTCTCGCACGCGAAGGTCGTGAAACTGCCCAACTGCGGACATTCGCCGCATCGCGACGCGCCCGAAGCGTTAGCGCAAGCCATCGTGTCCTTCATCCATGGCGGGCACGCGGCGAAAGCCGAAGGCGATCAGCGCGCGGCTTGATTGCAGGAAACCGGGGCGCGCTCAGCGCTCCGGTGCCACTTCCATCGATTCAATCGCCCGTGACACCAACTCCCTCGCATCGGCGACGGACGGCGTGCGCCGCACCAACCCGCCGAAGCGCTGATCGACCAGCAGTGCCGCCAGCCCATGCACATACGCCCAGCCAGCCACCATGGCGACGGCGCGCTCGGCGCTCAATTCAATCCGCGCGCCGTTCTCCTCGGCATCCGTCTCAAACGCCGGATCCAGTACGCCTGCGAGCAACCGCATCGAGTGACTACGCGCGTCGCTTAGCGATGGGCGTGTCAGATCCAGCAACTCATTGCGGGCCATCAGACGGAACAGGTCAGGGTTAGCCATCGCGAAATCGACATATGCATGCGCCACCGCCTTACGGCGCGCCTTCCCCGGTTCAACGCCGCTGCCGCTAGCCGCCATTGCCGCCGCCATGCGCCGATGGCCATCGGCCACCAACTCGCTCAACACCCCCGCCGTGTCACCGAAGTGATGCTGCGGCGCGGTGTGCGATACCCCCGCTTCGCGCGCGATCGAGCGCAGTGTCAGCCCACGCAAACCGTCGCGCTTGAGCACCGTCTCGGCCGCCGCCAACAACGCCTCCGGCAGCCCGCCATGATGATACGGACGCTTCTTCGCCCCTTGGGTGCTCTCGCTCGCGGGCTTACTGGCCGATTTTTCAGTCATACACGATGTCAATGTTTCCAACGGAAAAATATGTTGACGCCAATTGGGAGTCTCGTCAAAATCTTTCCACTGGAAACATTGAGCGATTGACGATTCGGTCCACCGCTCGATCTCCAGCGTCACTTTCCCGAACGAGAGGCAGGCATGAAGGCAAACGTATTGATCTCCGGCGCCGGCGTGAGCGGTCTGGCGCTGGCTTATTGGCTCGACCGCGCGGGCTTCGCCACCACGGTGGTCGAGCGTGCGCCGGAATTGCGCCGGGGCGGTCAGGCGATCGACATTCGCGGCGTAGCACTTGATGTGACTGAAGCCATGGGGCTGCTGGCCCCCGCCCGCGCGTTGCGCACGCGGCTCAAAGGCATGTCGATGCTCGACGCGCAGGGCAATGAAATCGATCGGACCGAGGAGCGCACCTTCAGCGGCGGACCGCTCAACACCGCCGATTTCGAGATCTTTCGCGACGATCTGTGCGAAGTACTGATGGGCGCACTTAGCGACGACATCGAGTGGATCTACGACGACAGCATTCTTGCGCTCGACGATCAGGGCGATCGGGTGATGGTGCGTTTCGAGCGCGGCGCGCCGCGTGCCTTCGATCTGGTCATCGGGGCCGACGGCACATATTCCAACGTGCGGCGCTTGTGTTTCAACGACGAAGCGTCGGTCGTGCGGCCGTTGAATATGATCCTTGCGCTGTTCACCACGCCGAATCAGATTGCACTAAAAGACTGGCAGCTCGGCCATCGCGAAGGCGGCGTGGGTTACATCATCTACCCGAGTCTCGATCAGACGACGTTACGCGTCGCCGTGGGATTCGAGGCCCCCTCGCCCGCCCTGCCGCGCAACGACACCGAGGCGCAGAAGCGGCTCGTCACGCAGCGCTGCGAGTCGTTGGGCGGCGACATTCGCGGGCTGATCGACGCCATGCAAACAACGGACGATTTCCATTACAACGAACTGGCGCAGATTCGCATGCCGTCATGGTCGAAGGGACGTGTGGCGCTCGCGGGCGATGCCGCACATTGCGCCTCGCCGTTCTCTGGGCAAGGCACCAGCCTCGCGCTCGTCGGTGCAGCAGTGTTGGCGTACTCACTGGCGCGACACTGGCCGAACCCCTCGCACGCCTTTGCCGAGTACGAGGGGCGCATGCGGCCTTACGTCGATCTCAATCAGGCAATCGTCGATATGGAGCGCAAGGGCCCCATTCCCGATGCCCAGATGGAAGCCGCCAAGCACGGCATCGAAGTCGATGACCTGCTTAGCGACCTGTTGGCCGGATCAGATCACGCGCACGCCTGGCTGGCCCGGCCGCATGGCGCCGACAATGCCTGCCTCGATGAAGCCGTCCGCACGGAACACGGCGAGCACATCGTCGACCGCGCCCGGGGCGCATGACACCAGCAGCCCGCCCGCCGTTTGCGGGTCGCACAGCAAGTCGCGATCCCGCTCGGTGAGGCGATCACCGAGTTCCACGGCACTGCCGTACGACGCCCAGTTGCGGCCCGATGCGCCGGTAATGCACCCCTTGTCGGCCAGTTCGCGCACGCCGTCGAACAGCGGCACGTCCGACATGCGCAAGTAGGCAGCGAGGTTCGCGCCTCGGCACATCTCGAGCGTGTGGCCCAGCAGGCCGAAGCCCGTGACGTCGGTGAGCGCATGCACGCCCGGCAGCGCGGCGAGTGCCGGGCCGACGCGATTGAGGCGCGTCGTCGCATCGATCATGCGGCGGTAGCCCGCGGCATCGAGTTGATTCTTCTTGAGCGCCGCCGACATCACACCGACACCCAGCGGCTTGCCCAGCACCAGTACGTCACCGGCTTGTGCGTCGGCGTTGCGCTTGATGCGCTTCGGATGCACCACGCCCATCGCAGCAAGACCGTAGATCGGTTCTACCGAATCGATGCTGTGACCGCCCGCAATCGGGATGCCCGCTTCGGCACACACCGATTCGCCGCCGCGCAGAATGTCGCGAATGGTCTCGCGCGGCAACACGTTGATCGGCATGCCGACGATGGCCAACGCGAAGATCGGCTTGCCACCCATGGCGTAGATATCCGACAGCGCGTTGGTCGCAGCAATGCGGCCGAAGTCGAACGGATCGTCGACGATCGGCATGAAGAAATCGGTGGTGGCGATGATCGCCTGCTCGTCGTTCAGTTGATAGACGGCGGCATCGTCTGCCGTCTCGGTGCCCACGAGCAATGCGGCGGGCATGGGCATCGGCGATTCGTTGCGTGCGAGCAATTCGGAGAGCACGCCCGGCGCGATCTTGCAGCCGCAGCCGCCGCCGTGCGAGAGCGAGGTCAAACGCGGCGCGGCGGGGGCGGTTTGAGAAGCATCCACCGGGGTGACATCGTGTGCAGTCATGGTCGTTGGCGTTCGTGGCATTCGTTGTGGGATGGGCGGCAATGTCGGTCTGCGGGTACGGACATACCCTGCGCCGCGATGACGACAGTTTGCCAAAAGTCGACGTATTATGGAGCAGCTTTCGCCCGACCATCCGTGCCGTGGCGTAGTCAGTCGCTCGATATCCCAACCACCATGCGCCGTGCGCGCTGCTCTTGACGGGGATTCCATCATGCAACGTCGTCGTTTTCTCTCGCTAGCCGCCTCCACCGTGCCGGCCGCCATGCTGCCCGCCGCATTCTCCAGCGGGGCCAACGCCGCCGCCACGCAACCGAGCGGGGCTAACGCGCCTAACGCCGCCGACGGCTGGCGGACCTTCGAATTGACGACGCAAGTCGACTTGCCCGCCTCGGCAGGCCCGGCCAACGTCTGGCTGCCGGTCGCTATCTCACCGTCTGCGACGTATCAGCAGGCGCTCGGCACCCGCTGGGAAGCCCCGGGCGCACAGGCCGAACTGCGCAAGGTGCGCGGTGCGGCCGGGGTCGATGTCCCGATGCTCGCCGTGGCATGGCCCGATGCCCCAGCGCAAGGTGCCCCGGCGCGCACGGTCACCCTAATCAACACGTTCACCACCCGCGACCGCCGGGTCGATTTATCGCAGCCGCCGTCCGCCAATGCACCGCGCGAATCGGCCGAAGTGCTGCGCCGCTATCTGCAACCGACCGAATTGCAGCCGACCGACGGTCTGGTACGCGAAACGGCCCAACGTATCACGCGCGGGCAGGACGGCGACGTCGCCAAAGCGCAGGCCATCTATCAGTGGATCGTCGATAACTGCCGTCGCGAAGGCTCCGTACGCGGTTGCGGCACTGGCGACGTGCGTTACATCCTGACGACCGGCAATCTCGCGGGCAAATGCGCCGACATCAATGCACTCTTCACGGCGCTCGCCCGCTCGGTCGGCATTCCTGCACGCGACGCGTATGGCGTGCGCGTGGCCGCATCGAATCACGGTTTCAATAGTTTGGGCAAAGCAGGCGACGTGACGCGCGCCCAGCACTGCCGCGCTGAATTCTATGCGGCGGGCTATGGCTGGGTGCCGGTCGATCCAGCCGATGTGCGCAAGGTCGTGCTCGAGGAAGTGCCGGGCGGCCTGCCGGTCGACGATTTGCGCGTGCGCGCGGCTAGGGCGATGCTTTTCGGTCAGTGGGAGATGAACTGGGTCGCGTTCAACCACGGCGCCGACGTGCCGCTGCCGGGCGCTCACGACAAGCGCGATGGCACGGTGCCGTTCCTCATGTATCCGAACGGCGAAGTCGCACAAGGCAAGCTCGACAGTCTGGACCCGGACGCGTTCCGCTACCGCATGAGCGCGCGCGAACTCAAGGCTTGATCGGTAGCGTCAAACAACGAAGGAGAGCTTCACCATGCAACGCCGTCATTTTCTTCAGACGCTTGGCGCACTCGGCACAGCCGGTGCGCTGGCTGGCATCGACACGCCTGCGCTTGCGGCAGGACCAGGCAAGGCCGGTGGCGAAGTCGACGACAGTGCGCTCGCGGGCACGTCCGGTGGCACGCTCTCGGCCTGGCGCGGGGCGACGCCCGCGTTCACGCTGGAGGGGCTGGACGGCAAGCAACACGCGTTGTCCGAGTGGCGCGGCCGTGTGGTGGTGCTCAACTTCTGGGCCACGTGGTGCGGCCCATGCCGCGACGAGATTCCCGCCATGGGCGCAGTCGCCCGGCAATACCGTGATCGCGGTCTGGCGCTCGTCGCGGTCAACGTGAAAGAGTCGCCGCCGACGGTCAAACCGTTCCTCGCCAAGCTGCCGATCGACGGCACCGTATTGCTCGATCGGGACGGTACCGCGTTCAAGAGCTTCGGCTCGCTCGGGCTACCGGCGACGTATCTCGTCGACCGCGCAGGCAACGCGCGCTTCTGGCGCATGGGCGAATTGGAATGGAGCGACGTCGGCCTGCATGGGCATATCGAAGCGCTGCTGCAACAGAAAGGCGGGGCGACGGCTTAAGGACGCCGCGCACTTGCGTGACGGGACGTGGCGAAAGGCGGCGCCCGGTTGCGGCTCACACCGCTCAGGTCGCGTCGCCGAGCCGCTTCACGCGATAGTCGAGTTGCGATCGCGTGATACCGAGCAAACCGGCGGCGCGCGAAATGTTGCCGCCCGCTTGCTTGACCGCCGCGCGCACCAGCGCATCTTCCATCTGCGGCAGCGACATCGTCCCCTGTCGCACGACGTCCTCTGCAATCGCATCGAGCGATACCCCCGGCGCATCGCCGTCCGCCCCCTCGCCCGGTGGCGCATCGTGGTGATCGGTCAGTCCCCCGTCACGACCGACTTCAAGGAACGCCGATGCACTCAGTGCATCCTCGACGCTCGTCAGATGCACGATGTCGAGCGTCTCGCCCGCGGGCACCATGATCAGGCCGCGCTCCAGCATGTTCTCCAGTTCACGGATATTCCCCGGCCAGTCGTGATGCATGAGCGCCTGCATCGCACGTTGCGAGATCGACGGCACTGCGCGCGAATGTCGGTTTGCAAACCGACGCAGCAACACTTGCGCAAGCACCGGAATATCGTCGCGGCGCTCGCGCAGCGGCTGAATCAACATTGGAAACACATTGAGGCGGAAGTAGAGATCCTCGCGAAAGCGCCCTTCCTGCACGGCGATCTTGAGCGGTTCGTTCGTGGCAGATATCACTCGGACATCGGTGGTCACGGTGCGATTACTGCCCAGCCGCTCCATTTGCCCGTTTTGCAGTACGCGCAGCAGTTTGCCCTGCGCGGTCATGCTCAGCGTGGCAATCTCGTCGAGAAACAACGTGCCGCCGTGCGCGGCTTCGAAACGGCCGACGCGCGCCGTGGTCGCCCCCGAATAGGCGCCGCGCTCGACGCCGAACAATTCCGACTCGATCAAGGCTTCGGGAATCGCCGCGCAATTGACTTCGATGAATGGCTGCGCCGCGCGCTGGCTCAGTCGATGAATTTCGCGCGCGATCAGGCTCTTGCCGACGCCGCTCTCACCGAGTAACAGCACCGTCGCCTGTGTGCCCGCGACGCGCTCAATCTTGTGTCGCAGCAGCGTGAAGGCCGTCGACGTCCCCGTGACGAGCGATTCCGGGGCATCGGCGATCGTCACGGCATCCGGCGTGTCGGCGAGAGCGTCCGAGGGCGAAGCCTCGCCTTCAGCACCATGACTGCCGTCACGTCCATCATGGCCCGACATCGTCGCGACATGAATTCGCGTTGGCCGCTCCTGCGGCAGCAAATAGCGAAGATCTTCCTGCGCGTCCGCCCACTCGCTCGCAGGCCGCGCGATGATTCGGCAGTGCACGTGCCCCATCGATCGGCATTCGACTTCACGCACGACGATCTGTCGTTGCGCGCAGACCGTGAGATATCCCGAGCAGTAGCCCACGGCGTTCCAGCACACTGCGTGCGCACCGACGCCATGCGAGGCAATGTGCGCCTCGTCTTCCAACGACTCCTTCCAGATGGCTTCGCCACAATAGTCGTCGGCGTGCAGGTCGCCCGCCGCCAGTCCCGGCCCCGCATGCTCAGGTAGCAGAAAGCCCTGCAACGCGTGCAGCGTCCCACCGGCATTGAGGACCTCACGCCATGAGACGTTGGGGCCGCCCATCTTAGTCACCATCTCGGCATCGCGCTGCCCTGCCTCGTACCCGATGCGCGTGATGATCATGCGCGTCTGCTCCATACCAAGCGTCTCGATCAATGCGTCGCGCAGCGCGGCAAAGGCTTGCGCATGCAGCAAAACGACGCGTCGTTCACCCAGCCAGATACGGCCTTCTGCGACCGAAAAGCGCAGGCGGTTGGCGAGATCGCGAACTTGCGGGAGTTTGAGATCGACGAGCACGTCGGGTACGGCTATGCCCTTCGGGGGCGGGGACACTGGCATCTACAACCTCGACTTGCGGGCTTCAGGATTCGCGCGAGCGGCATTTCCTGAAATTATGAAAACGTGTCTCCTTCGGTCTCGCGCGAATTCATGAAATTCTGAAATTCGTGCGGACAGGGTCGCGCTACAGCAGAGCGAGATCATCGCAAAATCCGGGCGATGTGTGGCGCAGCATCACGAAAAGCACGGGTAAACGTGGAAATTCGCGCGGCCTCGCGTGAGATTCGTGAGACTGGCACGGTATTCGCTATATCGATGACACCTCCCTGAAAACAAGGGACGAACGCGACGCCGCCGAAGCATGCCGGACGGCGCTCGCTCATCGATAACGAAAGTGAGAAGGAGACAAACCGTGGCGAATATTTCGAACCTCGGATACCTCGTGCTTGGCGTAAGCGATCTCGACGCTTGGGAGCGCTTTGCGCTCGACGTCGTCGGCTTACAAGCGGGTCATCGCATCGCCGGAGAAACGCTGGCGCTGCGCATGGACGATTACGCGCAACGCATGTTGCTCGTCAAACACGATGCCGACGACCTGCTCGCCGCTGGCTGGGAGCTCGCGAACGACGAAGCACTCGACGCCTTCGTCGCGTCGCGTCGTGCTGCCGGTACCGCGGTTGAAGCGGGCGACGGCGCGTTAGCTGCACAGCGTGGCGTCACCCGCTTGTTCTGGTGCGAAGACCCCGACGGCATTCGCCACGAGTTCTATGTCGGCGCCACACGCGCCCCGATGTCGGCCCCGTTCCGCTCGTCGGTCATGCGCGGCGGCTTCAGTACTGGGCGCCTCGGCGTCGGCCACCTGGTCGCTGTGCCGAAAGACCCTGTTGCCACCGACGCCTTCGTACGTCACACGCTCGGCCTGAAGGTCAGCGACTACATCAGTGGTGAGATTGCACCAGGCGTCGTCCTCGACATTGCGTTCTTCCACGCGGCAACGGGCCGTCACCACTCACTCGCCAGCGCGCGCGTGCCGTTCCCGCATGCCAAGCGCATTCATCACATCATGGTCGAGGCGCTCGACATGAACGATGTGGGGCTCGCCTATGACCGCTGTGTGGCCGCCGGGCTGCCCATCGTCATGGAGCTCGGCCATCACCCGAACGACCAGATGTTCTCGTTCTATGTGAAAACGCCATCCGGCTTCGCGCTCGAATTCGGCGCAGGCGGCGTTGTCGTCGACGACGCCCAATGGGAAGTGCGCCGCTACGCGCAACTAAGCGACTGGGGCCACCGCCATCCAGCCCACTAATTCAGCCGATTAATCCGGCCCACGAATTGGCCCATTCATTGGCCAATTAGTCGGCCCACTGACCGACGCCAGCTACGCGCCGGTCCATCAGCCAAACCTCGATGCATGACCGAAGACGCCAGACTCGCCGAAGTCTGGCGGTGGCGGCGTGCGTCCTTACGCCTGGAGTCCGATATGGCTATCGCCTCGCATGCTTCGATCGCAGCCGCTGCGATCCCCCCGCGCCCCGCCGTGCCGTATCCGCCGTTGGCCGCCGACACGTTCAAACATGGCATGCGCCGTCTTGCCGGTGCCGTGTGCGTCATTGCCACAGGTGCCGAAGGTACGCGTGCCGGACTGACCGCCACCGCCGTGTGCTCGGTTAGCGCCGAGCCGCCGCGACTGCTCGTCTGCATCAACCAGAGCGCCAGCGCTTACGAGCGCATCGCTAGCGAAGGCCGCTTGTCGGTGAACGTCCTGACCAGCGAACAACAACCCATCGCCGAGCGCTTCGCCACGAGCGCCATCAAGGGCGAAGCGCGCTTCGAAGATTTCGAAAACGCCACTTGGCGCGAGGTCGGTCACGTGCCGTTGCTCGACGACGCCTGCGTCGCATTCGCGTGCGAGATCGTCGAGCGCATTCCCGCCGCATCGCATTCGATTTTTCTGTGCGACGTCGTGACTTGCCGCATCGGCGGTAAGGCCGGAAGCGCCGCCGACGGCCTGTTGTATTTCGACGGCCGCTTCCGCCGTCTCGATGCGGGTGAAGCGCCCGCCTGAGCGCGCCGATTTGCCCCATCTGTTCCGCACCACATTCAAGCCCACACCCAAGTACTAAGGAGACAACCATGGGTATTCGTACCGGCCAGCAGTTCATTGCCTCGCTGCAAGACAACCGCAAACTTTATATCGACGGCAAGCTCGTGCGCGACGTCACCGCCTACGGTCCGCTTAAAGGCGTGATCGCCACGATGGCCGCACTCTACGATCAGCAGCACGATCCCGCGCATGCCGACCTGCTGACGTATCGCTCGCCGACGACCGACGAGCCCGTGTCGAAGACGTATCTCGAGGCGAAGACGCAAGAGGAATTTCGTCAACAGGCGGCGTGCTTTCACTTCCGCACACAATCGACCTTCGGCCTGATGGGACGCCTGACCGACTTCATGTCGGGCTTTCTGCTCGATCAGGCGGTCGGTCTGCGCGCCATGGGCAAATTTGATGCGGCCGAGCGCGCACAACGCATCGTCGAGCATTGCCGCGAGAACGATCTTCAGGTCACCCACGCGCTGATCGATCCGCAAACGGACCGCTCGAAACCGGATGCACCGGTCGAAGCCGTGCGCGTTGTCGAGCGCCGCGCCGACGGTGTCGTCGTGAGCGGCTGCCGCATGCTCTCCACGCTCGCTCCGGTCGCCAATGAGTGCTACGTCGGCCCGTTCTTCCCGCGCAAAGCCGGTGAGGAAGATTTCGCGCTGGCGTTCCTGATTCCGATGAACGCGCCGGGCCTGTCGATCCTTGCCCGCGAATCGTTCGATCGTGGCGAAGACCGCGCACAAGGCACATTCGATCGCCCGCTCTCTTCGCGCTTCGACGAAGGCGACGCGATTCTGCTGTTCGACCGTGTGTTCGTGCCGAACGACCGTCTCGTCGTCAACGGCGATATCGACGCCTACAACACGATGATGAAGCTCGCGACGGGCTACACCTTCGTGCAGGCGTGCACCCGCTCGACCATGAAGTTGCGCTTTCTCACCGGGCTGGCGACAGCCATCGCGCGCGCCAACGGTCGTGACAAGACACCGCGTTTCCAGGCTGCCATCGGCGAGCTGTGCGGTCTGGTCAACGTAGCAGAGGCCATTCGGTCCGGTGTGATTTCGCAAGCGCACGCGCGCGTGAGCGCCTTCGAGCGCGGCGACATCATGCAAGAGGGAGACGGCCGTGGCGAGCCCAAATTCGCCCTGGGTGCCGGCATGGCCGCGCTCAACTTCTTCTTTCCGAGTGCCAACACCAAGGCCGCCGAAGTGCTGCGCATGGCAGCCGGATCGGGTGCCCTCGCCGTGACCGAAGCGGACTACAACCATCCGGACATTGGCCCGTTGCTCGACCGCTGGCTGATCGGCCCCAACATCAACGCCCGCGATCGACTGCGTCTCATGAAGATGGCGTGGGACATGACCGGCACGGAGTTCGGTTCGCGTGCCGGGCTTTACGAGCGCCTGTACTCGGGCGATCCGGAGCGCAACGCCATCGGCTGGTTCCACAGCCCGATCACGGCGGAGTGCGAAGCGCTCGTCAAGCGCGCGCTGGAGGGCTGACGTAATGCTCGATGCCAATGCCATCGCGGCAGCAGGCGACGCCTTGTACGACGCCTGGCGCGACGCGCACGCCATCGATCCGCTCTCGCATCGCTGGCCGTCGATCGACATCGACGACGCGTACCGCATCCAGCAGCACCTTGTCGCGCGCCGCGTCTCGGCCGGAGCACGCGTCGTCGGCAAGAAGATCGGCGTCACGAGTCAGGCGGTAATGCGCATGCTCGATGTCGATCAACCCGACTTCGGCATGTTGCTCGACGACATGGCGTTCGGTCGCGGCGCGCAGATCGACGCGAGCCGTTTGATCGCGCCGAAGGCCGAAGGCGAAATTGCGTTCGTACTCAAGCGCGACTTGTGCGGGCCGGGTGTGTCGGCGGCAGAAGTGCTCGCCGCGACCGAGGGCGTGATGGCCTGCTTCGAGATCGTCGACTCGCGCATTCGAGACTGGCGCATCGGCATTGCCGACACGGTGGCCGACAACGCGTCATGTGGCGTCTACGTGCTCTCGGATCGCTTGGTGCCCGTCAACGGCGACAGGGCTGCCGATCTGTTCAGTTGCGGCATGGTGCTGGAGAAGAACGGCGAGGTGGTGGGTCTCGGGGCGGGTGCCGCCACGATGGGCAGTCCGGTCAATGCCGTGGCGTGGCTGGCCAACACCTTGGGCAAGCACGGCATCGCGCTCAAAGCGGGCGAGGTCATTTTGTCCGGTGCGCTGTCGGCGATGGTGCCGGTACGCGCAGGCGACTTCCTGCATCTCACGCTCGGCGGCATCGGCGAGTGTTCCGTACGTTTGATTTGAAGTGACAAGGGCGGTGCATCGCGAGATGCAGCCGCCCATTTTTATGATCGAGAGGAGACAAGTCATGAGCGTTCTCACCGAAGCATCCACGAGCCGGGTCGTCACGATCGACGCCCCCGGCCTCGAACAATTCCCCATTCATTACAACGAAGCCGGTACTGGCCCGGCACTGGTCATGCTGCACGGCGGTGGCCCGGGGGCCAGCGGCTGGAGCAACTACTACCGCAACATCGAACCGCTGGTTGCCGCCGGTTTCCGCGTGATCTTGATGGACTGCCCGGGCTTCAACAAATCGGGCGAAATCGTCTCCGACGTGCAGCGCGGCCTGCTCAATGCCCGCGCGGTGAAAGGTCTGCTCGATGCGTTGGACATTCGCGTCGCGCATCTGGTCGGCAACTCGCTCGGTGGCGCGACGGCGCTGAACTTCGCGCTCGAATTCCCCGAGCGGCTCGACCGGCTGGTGCTCATGGGCCCGGCGGGGATGGGGCACAGCCTGGTGCAACCGAATCCGCAGGAAGGGATTCGCAAGATGTTCAAGCTCTACACCGCGCCGAGCTACGAGAACTTCGTCGACATGCTCGACGTGTTCGTCTA
The DNA here is from genome assembly GCF_049918595.1 of Pandoraea pneumonica. Classification (GTDB taxonomy): domain Bacteria; phylum Pseudomonadota; class Gammaproteobacteria; order Burkholderiales; family Burkholderiaceae; genus Pandoraea; species Pandoraea pneumonica_A. The sequence continues at coordinate 250,778 of NZ_JBNCRZ010000005.1, read as the reverse complement.
TGACCCGTCGGCCATCACCGAGGAGCTTCGACGTGGCCGCTGGGACAACATCGCCGCGTACCCGGCGCATCTGCGCAACTTCGTCGAGAGCGTGAAACAGGCGCCGGTCACGAGCTGGGACGTGTCGTCGCAAATTCATCGCATCAAACACAAGACGCTCGTCACGTGGGGGCGTGACGACCGCTTCGTGCCCATCGATAACGGCCTGAAGCTGCTGCAAGGTCTGGCCGACGCGCAACTGCATGTGTTCTCGCGCTGCGGCCATTGGGCGCAATGGGAGCACGCCGACGCCTTCAATCGGCTCGTGACCGATTTCCTGAGCGCACCGGCGAGCGCCGCCTGACAACAGACCTCTGGAGGAGACAATGCATAACAACGATCAAAAGCACTTCCGCGCGCACAAGTCCCATACGTCGTGTACGTCGTTTTACCGGCTAGCTGCGCTGGCCACGTTGAGTGTTGCAACGTTCATGGCAGCACCGGCGCAGGCGGCTGGTCACTACGTGCCGGGGGTCGAAGGCATCCAAGCCGCATCGGTGCCGGGCCCCGGCATGTATTTCCTCGGCTACGCCGTGAACTACAACATCAATCGCGTGACCGAAGCGCCGGGGAACAACGACGGCACGGTCAACGCGTTGGCGTTGCGCGGCGCTTGGATTACGCAGGCGACTTTCCTCGGCGCGAACTACGGCGTGGAAGCCATCGTGCCGATGACGGCCAAGTCGTTCACGTTCAACGGCATCGGTTACTCGGGCAGCAGTCGCGGTGTGGGCGACATCTATGTCAGCCCGTTGGTGCTCGGCTGGCATGGCGCCCAGTGGGACCTCTCGTTCGGGCTGGGACAGTGGCTCAACGTGGGGACCTTCTCGGCGACCGATCCGTCGTCGCCCGGTAACGGCTACTCGTCCACGATGCTCTCGTTCGGCGGCACCTATTACCCCGATGCAGCAAAGCAATGGTCGCTGTCCGTGCTCATGCGTGCCGAGAAAAATTATTCGCAGCGGCAGACCGGCATCACGCCGGGTAACGGGTTAGTGGTCGAGTGGGGGGTGGCGCGCCACATCACACCGACCACGCAAATGGGGCTGGTCGGCTACTACCAAGGGCAGATCTCGAACGATAGCGGCGACGGCGCCAGCCCGATGCGACCACGCAAAGCCGCAGTGGGGGTGCAGTTCGACTGGCTGATCCCGAGCGAGAAGCTGTTCCTGAAGGTAGCCGGGTACACCGAGTACATGGCTGGGGGCGGCTCGACGAAGGGCAACTTGATCCGACTGGCGCTCGTTAAGGCCTTCTGAGCGTAAAAATGCCCGCGACTTGCCTCGCGGGCATTTTCATCGCGCCAAGCCAGCTCACGCTGCGTTATCCCCCGCCTTCGCCGCCGCGCGCACATGATCGAGCAATCGCGCCGTCGGCCCGGCGAGTACCCCTTCGCGATACGCGAAATGTAGCGGCGCGCGCGGGGCGGGTGTGAGTGGCCGATAGACAATGCCTTCCACCTGCATGCGCATTAGCGACGCGGGAACGATCGACACGCCCAGCCCGGCGGCGACCAGCGAGAGTGTCGACGGCAGGCGCGGCGCCTCTTGCTCGATGTGCGGACTGAAGCCCGCCCCGTGGCACGCGGCAATGATCGCGTCGTATAGCCCCTGCCCTGTGCGGCGCCGATAGAGAATCAGCTTCTCCGCCGAGAGTTCGGTCAGCGGCACGGCCGCCTTCCCTGCGCGCCCTTTGCGCGCGAGCGGATGCGACGACGGCACCGCCAGCACCATCGGTTCCTCCAACACCGGCATGATCGCGATCTGCGCGATGTCGCCGAGTGGCTGGCGAATGAAGACCGCATCGAGCTGGCCGTCGCGCAAACCATCGATGAGCTCCGTCGTGCTGCTCTCGTCGAGCATGAGCGACACCGCCGGGGCATCGGCCCGGAACGCCCGAATCACCGCAGGGACGAACGGATGCAATGCCGACGAACTCGTGAAGCCCACTGCCAAGCGCCCTTTCACGCCAGCCGCCACACGGCGCACGTCGTCGACCGCCTGATCGAGCTTGCGCACCACGTCGTAGGCGTCGCCCAGAAACGCCTGCCCGGCGTCCGTGAGTGCCATGCCGCGCGGCAGTCGCTCGAAGAGCGTCACGCCTAGCTGCGTCTCCAGCACACGGATCTGTTGCGAGAGCGGCGGCTGCCCGATGCCGAGCCGCTCGGCGGCGCGCGTCATGTGGCCCGTTTCGGCCACCGCAATGAAATAGCGCAGCAGACGGATATCAATGTTTGCCATATTGGTTCGATATGATTCAAGTCACTTCCATATATTGGACAATATAGCGCAATCGACCTACTCTGACGGTGTCCCGCGCGGCGCCCGTGCATCCCCTCACACGATGTCACCTCCTGCCGGGCGGCCCCCACGGCTGTTGTAGTTTTAGAAAGATCCCGCCATGCAAATTCCGGCTCCGCCCACCAAGCTCGCCTCGACGGCGACGCGTCCGCCCGACACTTCGACCCCTCATAGCCCCGGCATCACCGGCCCCGACGACACCGTCATTCCCAGCATTCGCCAGCTTTTCTTCGGCTTTCTTGGCTTGGGAATGACGGCATTCGGCGGCGCGTTGCCGCTGGCACGCCGCATGATCGTCGAAAAGCACCGCTGGCTCACACCTCACGAATTCACCGATTTGCTTGGGCTGTGTCAGTTTCTGCCCGGCGGCAACATCATCAATTTGTCCGTCGCGCTGGGCATGCGCTTTCACGGCTGGCGCGGGGCGCTCGCGTCGATTCTCGGACTGATTGCCGCGCCTTCCGCCGTCGTCATCATGCTCGGCATGGTGTATCAGCACTTTCAGAACGACCCGCATGTGAAGCATCTGTTTGCGGGTCTCGCCGCCGCGGCCGCGGGCTTGCTGATTCAGATGGCGTGGAAAGTGTCGTGGCCGCTGCGTAAGTCCGTCGTGCTCGCGGGTGTGGCGGCGGCGTGTTTCATCATGATCGCCGTGCTGCGTGTGCCGCTCGTGCTCACCATGCTCATCATGACGCCGCTCTCGATTTACGCCACGTGGAGGGTTTCGCAATGACCGGCACCCTCATCTCGCTTGCGCTCATCTTCACGCAGCTCTCGGTGCTCGCGTTCGGTGGTGGCAACACCATCCTGCCGGAGATGGAGCGTCAGGTCGTCGACATTCACCACTGGATGACGTCGGAAGAATTCAGCGCGTTGTTCGCGCTCGGGCAGGCCGCGCCCGGCCCGAACCTCATGATCGTCACGCTGGTGGGCTGGCATGTGGCGAGTTGGCAGGGCATGCTCGTCACCACGCTCGCGAAGTTCGGGCCGTCGTCGCTCATCACCATCTTCGTGCTGCATTTGTGGCAACGCTTCAAAGACCGGCCGTGGCGACGTATCGTGCAGGCCGGGTTGATGCCGATGACGGCAGGACTGGTTGCCGCGAGTGCGGCGTTGATCGCCCAAGCGTCGGCCACGTCGTGGTTGCTTGCAGGCATCACCGCGAGCGTGGCCGTACTGGCGATCCGCACCCGCGTGCATCCGCTGTGGTGGTTGGCCGCGGGCAGTGTGGCGGGGTTGGTGGGTGGCGCGTGGTTGTGACGCGCGCTTATCGGTGACGCCAGTTCGGCTGCCCTCGTCGGTGGCGTGACTTGGATGGTCGGCTGGGCTTCTTGCGCCCACCGCCCGGAGGATCGGGAGGGTTGTCGTCCTCGCCGCCCGCTCCCTCGGCTGGCGGTATGTGCCCGGTTTCCCCCGCCAAACGAACCGTGTCAAACGATGCGTACCAGTGACGCTCGCCCATGACCTCCACGCCTTTCACAAGGTTGGCCCACGACGGTGAGCCGACCACCACTGATGCCGGGGTATCCATGCGCGCCAATGCCATTAAGCCGGACTGGCATTCGGAAGCCGGTGTACCGGGGGCATCTCGCTCAGCGGCGAGCACCCGCACCAGCCACTGCGCCGCGTTCATTGGCATCGATGGTGGACGTGATGCCGCCTCATCGCGGGGGCGATCGTCAGACGCCTGCCAAGTGCCGTAGACGGAGATATCGCGCATCACGGCTTCGCCTAGTCGCGCGAGCATGTCGCCGCAAGTGATGCCGTGGGTTCTCGCGTAGATCAGTGCCAGCTTCGTTTTCACGCGCCAATCGATAGGCTTGTGGGCGCAATCGTCGCGCACGCTATTGGCGATGAGCTTCACGATGCGCGATCGCACGCGCGTCAACGCATCCCTATCGGTGAGTCTTCGACGCCAGTCACGGATGGCCGTCTTCCGCTCCTCCGTTGTTTGCTGCGGTGAGGCATCGGGGGATTGATAAGCGACGAGATCGTCCGTGCTCTCGTTCGAATCGAATAGTTGGGGGTCGACCGGGTGGACCGAAAACGTCGGGTCACCCGGCGTGTCGTGTTTCCAGTCCGGCACGAGTAGGGCGTGAAGCCACGCGAACGAATCGTCATGTTGAATCAGCGTGTGCGGGTGCTTGTCGAGATGAATCGAGGCGGCGTATTTGTCCGCGAGGACGAAACCGAGCCCGTGAGCCAGCAAAGCGCATAACGTGGTGACCCGAGTGCTTTTCACATCGGTGTCTTGCGGTGTATTCGACAAATGGACAATCAATGCCTTGGCGATTTCGATGTCCGCCAATCGGCGATTGGACCTTGGGCAACGCGTCAACGCCAACGCATCGTCGTACTGGCGGTTTGCGCGGCGTTCTGCGTGCGCAAGGCACATATCCTGCGCGGCGCGCCACTTCTCGTACGCCGACGGCTGCGGGAGTCCACCCATCGCCCGCGGCATCCAGTTTCCCGAGCGCAGCCACGGCGAGAAGTGTTCCGAAATCAGGGCTTTCACATTCCTTGCCGCGCACAACCCCAAGCCCAAGCCCACGGCAAGGGCAAACGGTGCGCAATACTGGTTCGCATAGTTCAGCCGTCCAAGTCCCTCGCCTCGCCGTGTAAGCGCGGCAGTCGTGGCGTTGAAGAGTGAAAACTCGCAGCCACCGTGCCGGTCGGCACAATTCACCGCGGCCGCAAAGTTTTGCTCAAATTCGCCCAGTTGAAGCCATTCCAGAACTTCGCCGAATTCCGGGCGCGACGCCGTCCGGTTCGGTCCTGTATAGGGGAAAAATTGCACAGTCGACGATCTCCGGTGAGTGGTTAGGCCGCGCAGCTTGCCGCGCCCACGCCCGCAGCGCTTCCGGGATTCCTCGTATCAATGTGGCAAAACGCTTCGCGACGATTGTCGACGGCGACGATTCGGGGCTTCCAGCGGCCTCGCTGCAAATCTGGGATGATGTCGCCATTACGCCGCCCGGCGGCAGTTGCATACTGGCGACTTCCTGCCGCCCGCTGCCACGCTGCGGCCCTGATCCACGGAGACACCATGCCGACCCTTGCCACCCTTGCCACGTTTTTCGCCGTCGTCCTCGGGCTGTTCCTGATTCCCGGCCCGGCTGTGCTGCTGACCATCACCCGCACCGTACAGGGCGGACGCCGCGCTGGCGTCATGACCGGCATGGGCATTGCGCTGGGCGACCTCGTCCATACCTTGTGCGCGGCCGTGGGTTTGTCGGCGGTGCTGATGACTTCGGCGCTCGCGTTCGACGTCGTCAAGTACATCGGGGCGGCTTACCTGATCTACCTCGGTATCAAGGCATTGCGTGAGCGCCCGAGCGACCCGCAGTTGCCGGTCGCACCGCAAGTCTCGCCCGCACGTGCGTTTGCGCAGGCCGTCGCCACCGAAGTGCTCAATCCCAAGACCGCACTCTTCTTCCTCGCCTTCATGCCGCAGTTCGTGCATGCGAGCGAAGGCAACGTGTTCATGCAGTTTCTGGTGCTCGGGATGGTGTTCGTTGCGATGAGTGCTGTGTACACGGCGGCGATTGCCTTGTCCGTGCGCCCGCTTGGCCGGTTCGTGAAGCGCTTTACGTGGCTGTTGCGCTGGCAGGGTAAGATCATCGGCACCATCTTCATCGGACTGGGCCTGCGCGTGGCCATGCAACAGCGGTAACTTGTCCGGGGCCTTGGCGCCCCTCTCAAAGCCGGAGTCGCTCACTATGCAACGCAACGTCTCGCCGCTTCGCATTTCCCGATTGGCTTCGCTCGCCGTCCTTCTCGGCACTGTGACTGCGCCGATGGCCTTCGCCGCCGATGGTGACACCGACGGCGCCCTCTTCTCGCAAGCCGCCGTGGGCGCGGCACCGCCCGCTGGATGGCAGAACCTGCCGGTCGTCAAAGGCAAGAAAATCACCAAGTACACCGTCGTCGCGGATGGCGGACGCAACGTCATCGAAGCCAATTCTGTCGATTCGGCGTCGGCGCTGATGAACAAGGGTAACGGCATTGATCTGGCGGCGACGCCCACCGTCTCGTGGCGCTGGAAAGTGGCGGGGGCGATTCCGGGGGCAGACAACCGCAATGCCGACAAAGAAGATTCACCTGCCCGGATCGTTTTCTTTTTCGATGGCGACAAGTCCTCGCTGCCGTTCGGCGACCGGGCGGCGATGAGTCTCGCTAAAGCAGGCGGCGAAGACTTGCCGTATGCCACGCTGATGTACATCTGGTCCAACGATGCCGAGCCCGGGAACGTGATTCAGAACCCGCACACCGACCGTGTTCAGATGCTTGTGGTCGCGGGTGGCGATGCGAGCATCGGCAAATGGCAGTCCTTCTCACGCAACCTCGCGGCCGACTACGAGCGCATTTATCATGACAAGCCGGGCAAGTTGCTTGGGTATGGGGTTTTCACCGACAGCGACAACACCCATGCGAGTGCGCACGCTTGGTATGGCGACATTCGGTTTAGTCCGGCGAAGTAGTGGCGTCACGTGTGCCTTTCGGCGGGCGATGATTCGTCGATTTTTCGCGTCTGGTTTCGTCTGCTGACACCCGTTTGCGCTCTGCTCGCCACAGTATCGAAAAAAACGCTGCAAGCCCCGTCTGACGGGGCTTTTGCGCTATTGCAACAGTCGCTTGCGTGCTACGCTATCTCGCCTAGAATTTGAGCCAGAGTCTGCTGATCGGCTCACCGCAGTCATCGCATCTCAACGCCCCGCGAGCGCCATGCAAAAGAAACGCCAGCCCAAGGACGTCACGTTCTCCGCCAGTCCGGTCCTGCAATCGCGCATGTCGTTGTGGCGCTCCAAACTGGTTGTCATCGTCATCACCCTCGCCTTCATCGGCCTCGTCGTCCGCGCGTTCTGGATCGCGGGCCCCGGCAACGGTTTCTATATCGCGCAGGGCGAAAAGCGTTACGAGCACACCATCGTCATGCCTGCCGTGCGCGGCAAGATCGAAGACCGCGACGGTCGCGTGCTCGCGACCAGTCTGCCGATGCGCACCGTCTGGGCGGTGCCGACCGAAGTGCCTGACGACCTATCCGACAGCGACATTCAGCAAGCGAGCAAGCTGCTCGACATGCCGGCCAAGGAATTGCGTAGCAAGCTGATCGGCGAGAAGAAGTTCGTCTACATCAAGCGTCAGGTTTCGCCCGAGATCGGCAAGCAGGTTGAAGCGCTGGGCATTCCCGGCGTGTACGAGAGCAGCGAATACAAGCGTTTCTATCCCGAGGGCGATGTTGCGGCGCACGTCGTGGGCTTCACCAATGTCGAGGACAAGGGACAGGAGGGGATGGAGTTGGGCGAGGAGCCGTTGCTTGAGGGCACGGCGGGTGTGCGGCGAGTGATCAAGGACCGGATCGGACGCACCATTCAGGATCTCGACGATTCCAGCCCGCCGCGCGATGGCAAGGACATTCGCCTGACGCTCGATACCCGCGTGCAGTACATCGCGTACGAGGCGTTAAAGAACGCGTTGGATCGTACTGGCGCGAAGGCAGCGATGGCCGTCGTCATCGATGCCAAGACGGGACAGGTGCTGGCCTTGGCGAATCTGCCGACCTACAACCCGAACGACCGAGAGCATTTGACGGGTGAGCAGTTGCGCAACCGGGTGTTCACTGACGTGTTCGAGCCGGGATCGATTCTCAAGCCGTTCACCATGGCGTTGGCGTTGGACTTGCACCGTCTGACACCGGCGACGCTGATCGACACGGGTCCGGGCCGGTATGTGTTTGAGGGCGCGACGATCAGTGACGACAGTGCGAATGGAGTGTTGACGGCGGCGGGCGTGATTCAGAAGTCGAGCAATATTGGGATGACGAAGGTGTCGACCATGTTGCGGGCGGAGGAAATGTGGGACATGTTCACCGAGATTGGGTTGGGTCAGCAGCCGAAGCTGGGATTCCCGGGTGCGGTGTCGGGCCGTTTGCGCCCGTATAAGTCGTGGCGAAGGATTGAGCAGGCGACGATGGCGTACGGGTACGGTATTTCGGCCTCGTTGTTCCAGTTGGCGCGTGCGTACACGATCTTTGCGAACGATGGTGTGTTGGTACCGATTTCGATCATCAAGCCGGACACCCCGGTGCAGCCGGAGGGTGTACGGGTGATTGATACGCGTACGGCGTCGGAGATGCGCAAGATGTTGGCGGGGGTGGTGGATACGGGAGGGACGGCGACGACGGCGCAGGTAGCGGGTTACAGCATTGGCGGGAAGACGGGTACGGCGTACAAGGCGGGCGCCCATGGGTACGATCACTCGAAGTATCGGGCGTCGTTTGTGGGGATAGCGCCGTTGTCGGCGCCGAGGTTGGTGATTGCGGTGTCGGTGGATGAGCCGAAGGCATCGCAGCACTTTGGGGGACAGGCAGCGGGTCCGGCGTTTGCAGAGATTGCGTCCCAGGCCTTACCGTTGTTGGGCATCAGGCCAGACTTGCCGGTAAGACCGGGTGTGATCTTGGCGGCCCCGACGACGGACACGCCGCCGGACGTACCGGGGTCGCATGGTTAGGGCGGAAGTGGTGAAACGACGGGGAATATGAGCGGTGATCGTCGGCCCTCTGGCGGAGCGACTTTAAATTGGAGTGAGCCGGAGGGCCGGCGAGCGCCGCGGGTGCCGAGGGTTGAGAGAAGGATGGCGGTGGTAGCGAGCGCGGTGTCGACGAATCGTTAGCGCCAGCGCAAAAAGGGCAGTTCGATGACTCGAACTGCCCTTTTTGCTTACCACTAACGCCCAGGGAAAAGACTTACATCCCAGGCATCATCAGCGAGTTGGCGTTGTGCATGATCCACAGCGAGCCGACGAGCACGATGGCGACGATCAGGCCGGTGAACAGGAACGCCATGATGTTCCAGCGTTGTTCCGACGAGCGGTCCATGTGCAGGAAGTAGACCAGGTGGACGATCATCTGGATGAGTGCGGCGCCGAGAATCAGCGGCAGCACAGTCGAGGGCGGCATCGTGCCGTCCATGACCAGTTTGAACGGCACCACGGTCAGGATCACTGCGAGCACGAAGCCGATCAGATACGACTTCACGCTGCCGTGGCTACCGCCGGCGGCATTATGGCCGGCTTCGTGGCCGTGCGATTGCACCGATTTGCTATTGCTCATTTACATCGCTCCCATCAGGTACACGACCGTGAACACGCCGATCCAGACCACGTCCAAGAAGTGCCAGAACAGCGAGAGGCATTGGAGGCGGGTCGTGTTCGTCGAGGTCAGGCCCTTCTTGCCGATTTGGAACATCAGCACGGCCATCCACAGCAGGCCCGAGGCCACGTGCAGACCGTGGGTGCCCACGAGCGCGAAGAACGACGACAGGAATGCGCTGCGTTGCGGGCCAGCGCCCTCGAGGATCAGGTGATGGAACTCATACAGTTCCATGCCGATAAACGCGGCACCCAGCAGCCAGGTCACGGCCAACCAGCCCATGACCGTGCCCTTCTTGCCGCCGTGCAGGCCGACCATGGCAAAGCCGTAGGTGATCGACGAGAACAGCAGGATGAACGTTTCGACCAGCACAAACTTCAGGTCGAACAGTTCCTTGCCCGTGGGACCGCCTGCCGACGAGTCACGCAGCACCGCGAAGGTGGCGAACAGGCCGGCAAACAGCACCAAGTCGGTCATCAGGTACACCCAGAAACCGAAGATCGTGTTGCCGCCGGTGTCGTGGTGCGCGTGGTCGTGCGCATGCGCATCCGCATGCGCGCCCGTGTGTTTAAGAACTTCGCTCGTCATGATTAAGCCTTTGCTGCTACAGCCAGCGCCTGATGGTGAGCCTTTTCAATGGCCACCACTTCCGGCGACTGCACGTAGTAGTCGATCGAATCGTCGTTGCTGCGGCAGATGAATGCCACGATCATGCCGACGAAGCCAACGATAGCCAGCCACCAGATGTGCCAGATTGCGGCGAAACCGAACACCAGCGAGAACGCACTGATGATGAAACCGGCGCCGGTATTCTTCGGCATGTGAATCGGGGCGTAGCTCGTCTTCAGATCGCTCTTGATGCCGTGTTCCTTGCGATAAGCCAGTTCGTCGATGTCGTGCACGCGCGGCTCTTCGGCAAAGTTGTAGAACTGCGGCGGCGAGGACGTCATCCACTCCAGCGTACGGCCGTTCCAGGGGTCGCCCGTCGTGTCGGCCAGCGCCTTGCGGTTCTTGATCGACACCACCACTTGCAGCACCTGGAAGGCGATACCGGCGGCGATGAACAGCGCACCGATCAGCGCGGCGATCAGCCACGGCTGCCAATCCGGGTTGTTGTAGTGGTTCAGACGGCGCGTCATGCCCATCAGACCCAGCACATACAACGGCATGAAGGCGAGGTAGAAACCGATGATCCAGCACCAGAAGCTGTACTTGCCCAGACGTTCGTCGAGCTTGAAGCCGAAAGCCTTCGGGAACCAGTAGTTCATACCGGCGATGTAACCGAACAGCACGCCACCGATGATCACGTTGTGGAAGTGAGCAATCAGGAACAGCGAGTTGTGCAGCACGAAGTCGGCACCCGGCACGGCGAGCAGCACGCCCGTCATACCGCCGATCACGAACGTCACGATGAAGCCCAGCGTCCAGAGCACCGGCACGGTCATTTGCACGCGACCGCGGTACATCGTGAACAGCCAGTTGAAGATCTTCACGCCCGTCGGGATCGAGATGATCATCGTCGCGATACCGAAGAACGCGTTCACGCTGGCACCCGAGCCCATCGTGAAGAAGTGGTGCGCCCACACGAGGAACGACAGCACCATAATCGCGGCCGTGGCGTACACCATCGACTTGTAGCCGAACAGCTTCTTGCCCGAGAACGTCGAGATGATTTCCGAGAAGATACCGAACGCCGGCAGAATCAGGATGTACACCTCAGGGTGCCCCCAGATCCAGATCAGGTTGATATACATCATCGGATTGCCGCCCAACTCATTCGTGAAGAAATGGAAGTCGAGGTAGCGGTCGAGCGAGAGCAGCGCCAGGGTCACCGTCAGCACCGGGAACGCAGCGCACACCAGCACCATCGTGCACAGTGCGGTCCACGTGAAGACCGGCATCTTCATCAGGCTCATGCCCGGGGCGCGCATCTTCAGAATCGTGACGACGAAGTTCACACCCGTGAGCAACGTCCCCAAGCCTGAAATCTGCAAAGCCCAGATGTAGTAATCCACGCCCACGCCGGGGCTGAATTGAATGCCCGAGAGCGGCGGGTAAGCCAGCCAGCCCGTGCGAGCGAATTCACCCACGCCCAGCGACAGGTTCACCAGCGCCATACCGGCCACGAACAGCCAGAACGACAGCGTGTTCAGGAACGGGAAAGCCACGTCGCGTGCGCCGATTTGCAGCGGCACCACGAGGTTCACCAGGCCCGTCATGAACGGCATTGCCACGAAGAAGATCATGATCACGCCGTGGGCGGTGAAGATCTGGTCGTAGTGTTCCGGCGGCAGAATGCCCGGCGAGTTATGCGCGAGCGCCAGTTGGGTACGCATCATCATGGCGTCGGCAAAGCCGCGCAGCAGCATGATGAGGGCGACGAGCACGTACATGATGCCGATCTTCTTGTGATCGACCGACGTGATCCACTCGTTCCACAGGTACTTCCATTTGCCGAAGTAGGTGAGCAGCGCAATGATGCCCAACCCACCCAGCACCATCATGCCCACGGCGCCGACGATGATCGGCTCGTGGTACGGGATGGCTTCGAGGGTCAGTTTGCCAAACAGCGTTGACATTGTTGTTTACTCCTTATGCGCGTGCGCGGCCGTACCGGCGGCGTGCATCGCATGCGCGCCGGCGTCCATGGCCATGGTCATGGGCTGGCCGTTCTGCACGTTCGCTGCCGCAGCCGGCGCTGCAACGGCGTCAGTACCCGCGCCCTTCATTTCCATCTTCATGTCCATGCCCTTCATGTCCATGCCTTCATGGGCATCGTGACCGGCGGCGTGACCCTCATGCTGCTGAGCCATGCCCGCGGCCATCGGGGCGTGCACGATCGACTGGAACATGTTCGCGTCGACCGAGCTGTAATACGTGACCGGCGTGTTCTCGCTCATCGGCACGAGCGACTGCGCGTAGGTCGACTTGTCGAGCACCTTCTTCGACTCACGCACCTTCGCCACCCATTGCTGGAAGTCGTTGTCCGTCATCGCCAGCGTCTTGAAACGCATCCCCGAGAAACCGCCGCCGCTGTAGTTCGCCGAAATACCGTCGTACGAGCCGACGTGATTCGCGATCAGGTGCAGCTTCGTTTCCATGCCGGCCATCGAGTAGATCTGGCTACCGAGTTCCGGGATGAAGAACGAATTCATGATCGATTCCGACGTGATCTTGAAATTCACGGGAGTGTCGACCGGCACGGCCAATTCGTTGATCGTCGCAATACCTTGTTCCGGGTAGATGAACAACCACTTGTAGTTCATCGACACCACTTCGACCGTGATCGGCTTCACGTCGCTTTGCAGCGGCTTGTAGGGATCGAGTTCGTGGGTGCTGACCCAGGTAATGCGCGCAAGAATCGCAATGATGATGATCGGCACCAGCCACACCACGACCTCAATGGCCGTCGAGTGGGACCAGTTCGGCTCATAGCGCGCCGACTTGTTGGTCGCGCGATACTTCCACGCAAACCACAGCGTCATCACGATGACCGGAATCACAACGATCAACATCAGCCAAGTGGCCGTGAGGATCAGGGATTTGGTCTCTTCTCCGACCTGCCCTTTGGGGTTGAGCAGCGCCATGTCGCAGCCAGCCAAAAGCAGCGGCGCGCACAAGGCGAGGAGCCTAAGCAATCGCGGGTTTCTGTGTTTCTTCATGTCACACGACAGGGTTGAGTTGGCCAGCGAACGGCACAACACGGGCTTACCGGCCTGATGCAGGGTCGCAGGAGGTTGGCAAGGGTTAAGGTGAGACGGGAGCAGTCGCCGCGCCGGTATTGCACCGGTCGAGCTACGACGACTGTGTCATCGAAAAGACGGGAACCGGGGCAGGTTGCCGCCCGCAGACCTCAAGTCACTGTCCGACTTCTTGTCTTTTACTTCCATCACGGTGCGGCATTATGCCGAAGTTTAATTAGGCGGGACATGCCAGGCGCGGCTGCGCGACAATGTGTCGCGCCGGTCACACGCGTACGCGCGCGACGTTTTCAACGCAGATGTAGGGGAATTTGACGGCAAACGCTGTGCAATGCAGCAATTGGGTAACGTTCCCATTTTTCAATGGGTGCGACGTTCTGTCGCACCTCACTTTGCCGTGTCGCAGCGAAATGCACCTCGATGGTGCATCAATTTGACTTGCGGGTAGACCCGTAGCTTAACGCGAGTCGGGTCAGTCGAGTGACAGCCTCACAGCGAATGCCATGAGCGCCGCCGCGAACGACCAGCGTTGTACTTTTTGTGCAAGCGGTCGCGTGCGCAGCCAGCGCGCGATGTGGGCGGCCCCGAACGTCAGCGTCACGTCGAACACCGCACCGACCGCCACGAGCAGCACGCCCAACTCCAGCACTTGCGACCAGATCGGTCCGACCTCCGGGCGCACGAACTGCGGCAGCAACACCGAACAGAACAGCAACGCCTTCGGATTCAACACGCTGGAGAGGACACCGCGGCGCACCGCATGGGCGAGCGGTGGCGCCGCTTCGCGCGAGGTCGAGAGCGCCTCGATGCCGAAGGCCGGTGAGCGCCAGATCTGGATCGCGATCCACGCAAGATAGATGGCACCCGCGATACGCACCGTCTCGAACAACCACGGCGCAGCACGCAGCAACGCGGCCACCCCGCAAGCCGAAAGGGTCACATGCCCTGCGCGCGCGAGCGCCAGCCCCGCCGACGTTGCCAGCCCGTGCCGCACGCCTCGCACCATGCTCGTTTGCATCACCAGCGCCATGTCCGGCCCGGGTAGCGCGTACACGACCACAAGCGCGCCGATGAAAACCGTGAGCAACTGAAGCGAAACCATGACACCTCTCCGAAGCCGGCCAAAATGGCCGCAAAGGCGATCATGATCTCGCTAATTCACGAGCGAAATATGGCGTTTTCCAATTACGATAAACGCCATATATAGTTGATTACACCAAAACAACAGCAACATCGATGCATTCCACCCACATCAAAAATCGCCACTATCCGACCGGCTTAAGTCATCCGGATGAGGGGTAACACTTCCCCGGGGTCGCATATCGTGGTGGAATGCCGTCTTTGCAGCTGAATTTGTAGCGGGATACCCACAATGAACGAACTCGACGCCATCGATCGGGCGATTCTCTCCATCGTCCAGCGCGACGGACGCATCTCCAACGCCAAGCTTGCCGAGCGCGTGTCGCTGTCCGAAACCCCGTGTGCGCGCCGCCTCAAACGGCTAGAAGCCGACGGCTATATCACCGGCTACCGGGCCGAGCTGTCGCGCCGTGCGCTGGGTCTGGGTGTCGTGGCTTTCGTACATGTGCGCTTTGCCGTGCACGATCGCGCACTCTCCGAGCAGTTCGAGCGCGAAGTGCAGGCCATCGAGCGCATCGTGTCGTGTCACAACATCTCGGGCAGCGCCGACTACCTGCTCGGCGTGGTGGCCACCGATCTCGACGACTACGGCCTGTTCACGCGCGACGTGCTGCGCGCCCTGCCCGGCGTCTCGTCCATCGAATCGATGCTCTCGCTGCGTGAAGTCAAACGCGACACCGGCGCCCCGTTGCTCTGATTGCCGCCCCTTTTCCCCGTAGGGGTTACGGCGGGTTTGACCGTAGAATGACGGCCTGACCCGACTTCAGGTGCCACATGCCGGACGCCATGCCTGCCGTACCTTCCACGTCTTCCGCCACCACGGCGGCCGCTATCCCGTCAGTTGCCAGCGACGACGCCGTCATGTTCGATCTCGCGCCGGTCTCGCTCTGGCTCGAAGACTTCAGCGGCGTGCGGCAGTTGTTCGATCAATGGAAGGCGCAAGGCGTGACCGATCTGCGCGCGCACTTCAAGACCGACGCGGCTCATGTGTCGGCGTGCTCGCAGCGCATTCGCGTCATCAAGGTCAACCGCAAAACCTTGTCGATGTTCAACGCGCCGTCACTCGACGCGCTCATCGCGAACCTGCCGCGCGTGTTCCGCGACGACATGCTCAAGACCCACATCGAAGAGCTATGTCAGCTCTGGGATGGTCGCACGCACTTCACGAGCAAGACTGTTAACTACACGCTCGACGGTCGGCGTCTGGACGTGCTGCTCAACGGCTCGGTCCTGCCTGGTCACGAAGCCACGCTCGACCGCGTGCTGATTTCGCTCGAAGACGTGACTGAACTTGAACACGCACGCGAGCGCGTCACCATGGGCGAGCAATACGCGCGCGGCCTGTTCGAATACTCGCCGGTGTCGCTGTGGGTGGAAGACTTCAGTGCCATCAAGTTGCTGCTCGACGATGCGCGCGCTCGCGGCATCACCGACTTCCGCACGTTCACCGATGTGCACCCCGAGTTTGTCGAGCGCTGCATGCAGGAAATTCATGTGCTCGACGTGAATCGCCATACGCTCGCGATGTTCGTCGCCACCGACAAGGCCACCCTGCTCTCGCGCTTGCCCGATGTGTTTCGCGACGACATGCGGCACAACTTCCGCGAGCAGCTCGTCGACCTGTGGGACAACAAACTCTTCCAGCAGCGCGAAGTCGTGAACTACGCGCTCGATGGCAACGAGATCAACGTCCATTTGCAATTTGCCGTACTGCCCGGACACGAAGCGCGTTGGGATCTCGTGCTCGTGGCGCTCACCGATATCACGGCGCGCAAGAAGGCCGAGTCGTATCTCGAATTCCTCGGCAAGCACGACGTGCTGACCAAGCTGCGTAATCGCTCGTTCTATGTGGACGAATTGAACCGGCTGGAGCGCAAGGGGCCGTATCCGGTGACGGTGGTCGTCGCCGATCTGAACGGACTCAAGGCCGTGAACGACCAGCTCGGACACGCGGCAGGCGATGCGCTGCTGCGCCGCGCCGGTGAAGTGCTCGGCAAGTCGGTGACGGCGCCGCAGATTGCTGCGCGCATTGGCGGTGACGAATTCGCGCTGCTGCTGCCCTCGACCGATGCGACAGGTGGCGCAGCGATGATGGAGAGCATTCGTCAACTCGTCGAACTCAACAACTCGTTCTATCCGGGCACGCCGCTCTCATTCTCGATGGGCATGGCCACGTGCGAAGCGGGCGAACGCCTCGAAGCGACCGTGCAGAAAGCCGACCTGCTGATGTACGAAGAAAAACGCAATCACTACGCCGGCAGTCTGAACGAGCGCCGTGCCATCGACGGCTTGCCGTCCGGTACCGGCCCGACGGGTGGCGTCGGGGGCGCATAACCCTGTTGTGAGGCGAGCGGCTCGCAAATCTGCGCGAGCCAATCGACAAACGCGCGCACACGCGGTGACACGCGTTTTTGCGCGGGGTACGCCGCCGAGAGTCGCAACGGCGGCGGCGGACACTTCGGCAGCACTGGCACGAGACGCCCCGACGCGAGATAGGGCGCCGCCGCCAGTAACGTCGGCTGAATCAGCCCAAGCCCTTCGAGTCCAGCCGCGAGATACGCGGCCTCATCCCCGACATGCAATTGGCCCCGCGTGCGCACGCACGTCGCACGGCCGCCGACCATCAGCGTGAGATCGCCACAACGCGCCGTGACCGATGACGGCGACGATGGCGTCGACATGAGGGCCAGCGATTCCGCCGGTGCCGTGAGCCACTTCACCGACGTGTGCGCCGTGAGCGCTTCGAGATCGTCGGGCACGCCGTGGGTTTCGAGATAACGACGGCTCGCACACGTCACGCGCGGCAGATCGCCCAGATGCCGAGCCACGAGCCGCGAATCCGGCAACTCCCCCAGCACCACACCGCACTCCACCCCATCGCCGCGCCAGTCGCCGTGCGCAGGCGTCGCATCGAGTGCGATCTCAAGGCCCGGATAACGCGCCTGAAATGCCGCGAGCGCGGGCATCACGATTTCGCGTGCGATCACCGGCGGCAGCACGACGGCGAGGCGTCCGCGCAACTGCACTTCTGCGCCGAACAAACCCGCCTCCACTTCTTCGATGTCCGCGAGTATCGCCGCGCAGCGTTCGTAATAGACCGCCCCTTCCATCGTGAGCGCAATCCGCCGCGTCGAGCGCGTGAAGAGCGCGACGCCGAACCAGCGCTCCAAATGCTGCACTTGTGTCGTCGCCGTCGCACGTGGCAGGTCGAGCGAGGCCGCGGCTTTGGTGAAACTGCCAACGTCGGCCACGCGCACGAAGGTACGCATGGCGGTTATCCGATCGATCATGATGCCTCCTGCCCGGAAACGGGAGCCGCCACGCGGCCACGCAATGCCAGCACGGCCGCCGCCGCCGGTGCCAGCGCAAAGACTGCAAACAACCAGACCGACGCGCGCTGCACATCGGCATATTGGCCATCGGCCAAACCGGCCGAGTTCGCCACGAGCCCCGCCAACGCCGAACCGAGCGCCATCGCGTACAACTGCACCGTCGTAATCGAGGCCGACGCCAGATGCGCCTCCCCCGGGCGCGCCGCCGTCATCACGCGTGTGAGCAGATGCGGCCACCCCATGCCCACGCCCACACCGACCGCAAAGAGCGCAGCGCAAATCGACGTGACACCTGCGACCGACTTGAAGAGATCGGCTTGCGGCAACAGCCATGCGAGCGCCAGCATGCCGAGCGTGACGATCACCGGTCCCAGCCGCACACGCCGTTCCGCGGCGTCGCCGTGGCGTCCGGCACTGGTCATCGATCCGACCGACCAGCCCGCCGCCATGAGCGCGGCCAGATACCCGGCGGCAAACGGCGTCTGCCCGTGCAGGTTTTGCAGAAAATAGGGAATGTAGATTTCGCTCGTCGTCGTAATGCCGAGCAGACTCATGGCGGCGTATAGCGCACCCAAACGTGTGCGCAGCGAGTACGCGCCCGTCGGTAGCAAACGCGGCACCGCATGACGCGCGCTGCGTTCGCGCTGTGCGAGCCACCACGTCAACCCCAGCCCCACGAGTACCCACGCGGCAGCGATCAGGTGAGAGCCGACCACAGCAGCCAGCGAGATAGCCACGACGGAAGCCGACAGCAGCACCACCTTGAACCACGGCACGGCCTGATTCCCATCGGCTTGCGTCGCGTCGGCGTTGCCGGAAGCGTTGTCTTTCGACACCCCTACCCGCCCTGCCGGGACTTGCACACGAATAATTAGCGCGAGCCCGACGACGACCGGCAGCAGCGACCAGAAGGCCCAGCGCCAATGGCCGAATTGCGCGAACACGCCACCGACGGCAGGCCCGCACAACGTGGCGACGCCCCACATCCCGGACACCAACCCCATCGCCCGCGACCACAGCGGCGGCGCGAAGACCACGCGAATCAGCGCATAACTGAGCGAGAGCAGAATGCCGCCGCCGAAACCTTGCAACGTGCGTCCGGCCAGCATCCACGTCATGCTCGGCGCTGCCGCGCAAACGATGGTCCCCGCGCTAAAGCCGATCAGTGCGGCAACGTAGGCCGTACGTGGCCCGAGTGAAGTGAAGAGTTTCGACGCGAGGACCGAGCCGAGAATCGACGCCACGACGAAAAGCGTGGTGTTCCACGAATAGAGATCGAGTCCGCCGATTTCGCGCACGATCGACGGCAACACCGTCGTCGCCACATAGACATTCGTAGCGTGCAATGCCACGCCACCCGCCAGCGCCAGCGATCGCCAGCCATTGTTTCCGCTCAGGAGATCGCGCCATCCCGGCGCAGCGGCATTCGTCGTCGTTGTTGTTGTCATGGATGGACAGCCGGCCGCTGGCCGACTAATATGCAAGATAATT
The DNA here is from genome assembly GCF_049918595.1 of Pandoraea pneumonica. Taxonomy (GTDB): domain Bacteria; phylum Pseudomonadota; class Gammaproteobacteria; order Burkholderiales; family Burkholderiaceae; genus Pandoraea; species Pandoraea pneumonica_A. The sequence goes on along the minus strand of NZ_JBNCRZ010000005.1, from coordinate 231,625 downwards.
CTTGGATATTACATGCGGCACAATGAATTACCCAAATAACCACTTGGATAATAGGGCGACGGTTCCCAATGCAGGTCATGAGCGCGTACTGCATTGGCTCAAGACACAGGGACCGGCGTCGACGGCGGAAGTCGCGACGGCGCTCGGCATCACCGCCGAGGCAGCGCGTCAGCAGGTGCAGAAGCTCGTCGGCGAAGGCTTGCTGGTTGGCCAGACGATGCCCTCACGCGGTGCCGGCCGCCCACGTCAGGCGTGGATGCTCACAGCGGCCGGGCACAACCGCTTTCCCGACGCGCACTCCCATCTCACCATTCAGTTGATCGGCTCGATCAAGCAGCTCTTCGGCGACGACGGGCTGCATCGGCTGATCTCGCAACGCGCTGCGGAAACGCGCACACAGTACAAGCACGCCATCGATGGGTTGCCGTCGCTTTCACAGCGGCTGACGCGCCTGGCGGAGATTCGGTCGGCGGAAGGGTATATGGCGCGGGTCGAGCGCGATGGCGACGACTGGCTGCTGATCGAAGATCATTGCCCGATCTGCGCAGCGGCAAAAACGTGTCAGGGCTTTTGCAGCTCCGAGCTGGAGCTGTTTCAAGAGTTGGTCGGCACACGCGGCGCGGTGTCCCGCGAGACGCACATCCTCGCGGGCGGTCAGCGCTGTACGTATCGCGTGCGCCCGAGTTGATCGGGAGATCGTGGCTTCAGCGCGGCTGAAACGCGATCAGCCCCATGCCGAGCAGCGCGACGGCCACACCCGCGATATCCCACGGTGTCGGGCGCATGCCATCGACGGCCCACAGCCATACGATGGCCACCGTGATGTAGACCCCGCCATAGGCCGCATACACGCGCCCGGCCGCGGCCGGATGCAACGTGAGCAGCCACGCGAAGAGTGCGAGCGCCAGCGCACCGGGCACGAGCAGCCACGCGCTGCGATCTTGTCTGAGCCACAGCCAGGGCAGATAGCAGCCCACGATTTCCGCCACGGCCGTGACGACATAAAGCAGAAAGGTTTTCATGGTGCGATTATGCCCAGAACCCCTGCCACGGCGGCCAAAGACCCACGCGCAGTACGTCAATGCCACGCTCGATGGCCTACAATGCCGCGTTCAAGGGAGAAGCTCATGGAATCGTTGGAATCGTTGGAATCGCGCATCGTCGAACTCGAGGTCAAGACGGCGTTTCAAGAAGACCTGATCGAGACGCTCAACGAGATCGTCACGCGTCAGGCGCAGCAAATCGATCTGCTGCAAAAGCAGTTCAGCGCGCTGTATCAGCAAATGTTGTCGCAAGGTCAAGGCGGCAACGACAGCAACCCGCGCCACGAAATTCCGCCGCATTATTGATTCGGCACCGCTGCCGAACGATTCGACGTCATCGCAGTCCCATCACCATCGACGAATGACGCACGGATATCTCGTGCGGTGACGTCTCTCATGGCCTCCCGGCCCATTGCGCTATGACTTCACGCCGCTCCTCGCAACGCATCGCACTGCCCGCCACATCCGACCTCATTGACGCCCGCTCGCCCATCGCCCGGCGCGACATGTTGCGCCTCGCGTCGATCGGGGCGGTAGGTTTGATCCTCGCGCCCGTCATGCGTCCCGCGCGCGCCGCGTACAACCTCTGGACCGGCGAATACACGATGACGCGTCAGGAGATCGAGACCGCCGTCGACAAGCGCTTCCCGACGACGCTGCGTTACGGGCAACTCCTCTCGGTGGAGTTGACGCATCCGCAGCTCGGCTTCAATCCGCAGGCCAACCGCGTCAACACGCAGGTGGACGCGCAGGTCGCGAACGTGTTGATCGGCGGGCAGCCGATGAAAGGGGTCATCGCCATGTCGAGCGCGCTCAGGTACGACCCGGTGAAACGCGCTGTCGTACTAGACAATCCCAGCGTAGAGCGAGTGGATGTCGACGGCATGCCGCCCGCCTATGGTCAGCAATTGAGTGCTGTCGGCGGCACGGTCGCGCAGCAGGTACTCAATCAATACCCGATCTACACGTTCAAGCCGGAGCAACTGCGTTACGGTGGACGCGATGTCGAACCCGGCGCCATCACCGTGCTACCCGACGGCATCAAAGTCGAAATCAAGACGAAATAACGCACGCTGGCGGCTAGGCCTCCGGCAATAAAAAAGGCTGAGCGCCCTTACGGCGCCCAGCCTTTTTCACATTGATCCGACGCGCCGGGCTCAAACCATCGGCGCCGAACGTGACTTAGACGATCGTCAGCGTCACGTCGATGTTGCCGCGCGTGGCGTTCGAGTACGGGCACACGATGTGGGCCTTTTGCACCAGCGATTCGACAACGGCACGGTCCACGCCCGGCACGCTGATCTTCAGTTCGGCTTGAATGCCGAAACCGGTCGGGATCTGACCGATGCCGACGCTGCCGTCGATCTTCGTCTCGGCAGGCAGTGCCACCTTTTCCTTACCGGCGACAAACTTCAGCGCGCCCAGGAAGCAGGCCGAGTAACCAGCGGCGAACAGTTGTTCCGGGTTCGTACCACCAACGCCCGGGCCGCCCATTTCCTTGGGCACAACCAACTTCACATCCAGTACACCGTCCGACGAGACGGCGCGGCCATCGCGGCCCCCAGTGGCGGTGGCGTGAGCGGTGTACAGCACTTTTTCGATCGACATGACGAACTCCTAGTGAGTGGAAAAATGATCTTAATGCACCTGCCTGACGATAACCGTGACGCTTTTCAGTTTGGCGCGTCCCGTTTGTCCGGCTTTGAACGACAACTTCACAATACTTATCTACTCATAGATAGACAAACCAACCCAAATAAACGGGAGTCTCGCTCCCGCATCCCTTCATCCTGCTGTCGGCGTGCCGACTCAAGCCATTGCGCACACTGACGTCACGACATCCCCAAGCCGCGACGGCGACCGGAACAACCGCGACGCCATCACACTGCCCTGAAACCCTGCAAACAGCGCTCGGGCAGCCGCTTCCGGCGTGGACGTGAGCTTCAACGAACCGTCCGTCACGCCCTCGGCCAGCACACGTGCCAGCCACGCCTCGTGAAATGCGAAGAACTTCTGCACCGCTTCACGTACGTGTTCGGGCAACGTTTCGATATCCGCCGCGAGCATCCCGCACAGGCAAATTCGATGGCCATCCGCCGCGATCAATCCAAACGCATCGGCGTATTGCCGCAGCTTCTGCGCGGCCGGTAGCGTCTCGTCAATGCCCGCCAGACCTTCGCTAATCGCCGCGTCGTAAGCCTTCACTGCTTCAAGGACCAAGTCTTCTTTGGCCGGGAAGTAGTAGTGAATGCTCGACGTCTTCACCCCAACTCGCTCCGACAGATCCCGGTAGCTAAAGCCGTTGTAGCCTCGCGTCATCAGGAACGTCTGCGCTTGTTCCAGCAGTTGGTCCCGGACGCTTGGGGTGTTGGGCGATGTCGTTGTGCGATTCATGGAACGGAGTTTATCTACTGATAGATAGATAAGCAAGGTGTTTTTCGTGCGACGGCGATTGATTCTTTTTATCGGGGAGATAGATGAACACGGGCGGCCCCCGATCCGATCGAAGCGCCGCCCACAGGATCACACCAATCAGAAGTCGATCTTGGCGTTCAGGCTGACCATGCGCGGGTCGGCCGGTTTGATGTAGTTGTCGTACTGGTACTCCCAGTATTTGCGGTTGGTCAGGTTGCTCACCGCGGCGCGCAGCGTCACGTCCTTACCCGCGACACGCGTGCGATACGTCGCGCCGACGTTGATCAGCGTATAGCCCGACACCGTGAGCGAGTTCGCCGGGTTCAGTACCGTGCGGCCGTTGTAGCGGATATCGCCGCCAACCGACAGACCCGGCACATACGGAATCTTGTAGTCGACATTGCCCGAAAGCACGAAGCGCGGCGCACCGCCCACGCGGTTGCCGTCGAAGCCGTTCGTGCGCGAGTACCAGCTATCGAGCGCCATGGCGCTGGCCCCCAGCGTCCACTGCGTGCCCAGCTTGACCGAGCCCGCCATCTCAATGCCCTGATAGATCGACTGCCCATCCGAGACACGCACGTTGCTGCTGTCCGTGTACACCGCGCCGCGCTCGATGCGGAACAGCGCCGCCGTCGCGCTCCAGTTCGATTGCTCCGTCTTCACGCCCACTTCGTACTGACGGCTCTTCACCGGGTTGAGCACGGCACCCGCGTTGGCGTACTGCACCGCGACGACCTCACCCGCTTCCAGCGCTTCGACATAGCTCGCGTAGGCCGTCGTGTTCGGCGTGAGCTTGTACATCACGGCGATGGTCGGCGTGACGACGCCGTTCTTCGAATACGTCGACACGCCCTGCGCGTTCGTCTGGTTGTAGTTCGTGAAGCGAATGCCCGCGAGCACCGACCAGCGATCGGTGAGTTTCACCGTATCGGAGGCGAACGCCGAGCGCTGCTCGATAGCGCTGGAGCGTTGCGCCTGAAGCGGCGTGCCGTTGCCGTAGTACTGATACGACGTGCCCTGATACAGGTTGCCCAAATACGTCGGGCTATAGACGTACGCATAGTCGTTCGTCTGATATTGCGAGGCGATGCCGAACGTCAGTTGATGCGCGAACGGCCCCGTTTGCAGCTTGCCTTCGGCCGTGATCTGCCACGCACGGAACATGTTGGTCTCGGCACCCAGATCGTTCTGGCCGCTGAAGTCGCCTGCGCCGTTGAGCAGATACAACGTCGCTTCATTCCGGTCGCGCGTCGATTTGTTGAACGCGTAGTTCGCCGACACCTTCCAGTCCGGATTGATCTGATATTGCAGCCCTGTCGTATAGAACTGCGTAATCGTGTTCAGGTGTGTCGCCTGGGTTTGCAGATTCGCGGTCGACGCATTGATCGGTCCCGGCAGTTGATTGCCCGTGAAGCTATACGTCGAGAGCGACGGCTGCGTGCCCGTGGCGCGGCGGTCTTGATACATCGCACCAAAATTCCACGTCAGGTCGCGCGTGATACGGGCATCGAGGGCGACCGACACCGTGTCGCGGTTCAGATTGCCGTCGGTATAGGTGCGGCCCTCTTCGTGCGTGTAGTTCAAGCGGGCACCGAACATGTCGTCAGGCCCTGCGCGACCGCCCAGGTCCACGTGCTCGCGCCAGATGCCTTCCGAGTGGAAGCCCACGTCGACGCTGGCGATGCGCTCGTCGGTCGGCTTCTTCGTCACGTAATTGATCACGCCGCCCGGCGCGACAAAGCCGTACATGAAGCCGGACAAGCCCTTGAGCAATTCCACGCGGTCGAACTGTTCGTACGGCATGGTCACGCCGTAGGTCATGACCGGCAGGCCGTCGAGCTTGAAGCCGTATTGCCAGTCGACCGGCATACCGCGAACGTAGACGTAGCCTGCCCACGCGTCGAACGCGTTGCTGCCGTCGGTCACCGAGGCATCGGTCGCGAACACGTCGCCGAGCTTGGCGGGCTGGCGCTGCTCGAGCTGCTCCTCGCTCACCACGGTGGTCGAGAACGGCGTATCGAGCTGGCTACGTGAGCCGAGCGCTCCATTGGATACCGATTGCTTCAGGTTCTGCGGCGTCTCGCGCAGGGCCGAGCTGGTGACCGTGGTGGCCTTGAGCGCGGCGGGGGCGGTGCCCGAGGCATCGACTGGCGCTGCCGCGGCGGCAGGCGTCTGCGCACTCGCATCGGCCGACTGGGCCATGGCGGGCGAGCTGACGGCGAACGCGAGCAACGCGGCAACGGCCAGCGGCGAACGTTTGGCGTGCCGGGCGAGCATTAGATGATCGAAAGACATGAACGAAATCCCGAGTGACGAGTGCAAAATCTTTTTGTTAATGAGAATCGTTAACGTTCTCATTCGTAGCGCGGGATGGTAGCAGACTGTCACGCATCGTCAACAAACGTTGAGCCGTGACGGAAGAAACAACACGCAAATACAACATTTCCGATCCTTACCGGGTGGGAAACGATGTTGTGCGTCAGTCCTTGGAAGATCCCCGGGCAGAGGCGCGGAAGAAGGCCATAAATGAGCTAGTATTGCGGCACTGTCGCCGACCGGGCGGCCAATTGACTGGAACGCCAGTCCTCATCCGGGACTGAAGCGCATTGTGGTATGGAACTCGACGCCATTGATTTGAAGATTCTGCGGGAGCTGCAAGCCGACGCCCGCCTCACCAACGTGGAACTCGCCTCGCGCGTGAACCTATCGCCCTCGCCTTGTCTGGCGCGCGTCAAAGCGCTCGAGACGGCGGGCTACATCCGGCAGCGCGTGACGCTGCTCGACCCCGCACGGCTCGGGTTGCACATCAACGTGTTCATTCACGTCACGCTGGAAAACCAGCATCGCGACGGCCTCGATGCCTTCGAAGCCGCCGTCACCGCACTGCCCAATGTGATGGAGTGTTATCTGATGTCGGGCGACGCCGACTATCTGCTGCGGGTGATGGTCAGCGATATGAGCGCGTACGAGACGCTGATCACCGATCAACTCTCGCGCATCCCCGGCATTCGCAATATCCGTTCGAGCTTCGCGCTCAAGCAGGTGCTGTACACGACCGCCGTGCCGGTGCCCGGGGCCGCCGATAAATCTGGCGATGCCTGAGGGCGCGCCGCACAGCACTGGCAACACCCACGACGCCGCGCCACACCACGCGGCGTCTTCCTCACTGGCGGGGCACCCCGCCGATCCCACGCCTTCCCCACAAGCCGGATTCAGTCAGCAACTCGCCTTGCATACGGCGGCGATGCTGTTTGGCGCATCGGCGTTGTTCGGCGAGCATATTGCGGCGTCGAGCACGATGATCGTGTTCGGCCGCGGATTGTTTTCGTGGCTGGCCCTAACGGTCATCGCACTGGCCGGACTCGCCGGACTGCGCAGTGCCGCACGCCTCTCGGGTGGCGCCCCGTGGCAAGGCATCGCGCCGTCGTCGGCGGTGCGTCTGCTCATCGCGGGCGTGCTGCTCGCCGTGCACTGGCTCGCGTTCTTTCTCGCCATCAAGGAAGGCGGCGTGGCCGTGGGGACGCTCGGATTCGCGTGCTTCCCCGCGTTCGTCATCCTGCTTGAATGGCCGTTGCGCCGCGAGCGTCCGTCGCTCGGTGACGCCGGTGTTATCGCGCTGGTGTGCATTGGTCTCGCGCTCGTCACACCCCAATTCGACTGGCAGGCCAATGCCACCGTCGGTCTGGCGTGGGGCGTACTTTCCGGGGCGATCTACGCCGTGATTGCGCTCTCCAATCGCGTGCTGGGTGCGCAGGCCTCGCCGTTGCAGGCCAGTTGGTGGCAATGTCTGGCCATCGTGATCGTGTTGGCACCGTTCATTGGGCGCGAAGCGCTTGCGCTGCCTGCGTCGCAATGGGGCTGGCTCGCTTGCCTCGGTGTGGTGTGCACCGCCCTCGCCTACACGCTTTTCATTCACGCGTTGCGCACGGTGAAAGCTAGTCAGGCAGCCGTCGTGATTGCGCTCGAGCCGGTCTATGCGATTGCGTTCGCTTGGGTGCTGTTCGGCACCTCGCCCACGCTCAAGATGCTCGTGGGCGGGGTGTGCATCGTCGGGGCGGTCGCGTGGTCCGGTTGGATGCGAGGACGAAGCGGCGCGCACTGACGATCAGACGAACATGCCGCCCGACGCTTCGATGCGTTGTGCATTGATCCAGCTGGTTTCGTCAGCCAGCAGCGCCGCCACCATGCCGCCGATGTCGTCGGCTTCGCCCACACGGCCCAGCGCCGTGTTCGCCGCGACCATTTGATTCACACCCGCGTTATCGCGCACCGTGCCGCCGTTGAAGTCCGTTGCGATAGCGCCCGGGGCGACCGTATTCGCCCGAATGCCGCGCGCGCCCAATTCCTTGGCGAGATAACGCGAGAACACCTCGATCCCGCCCTTCATGATCGCGTAGGCCGATGCGCCCGGCAGCGAGAAGCGGGCCAGACCGCTCGACACGTTCAGAATGCGGCCGCTGTCTGCAATCAACGGCAGCAGTGTCTGCGTCAGGAAATACGGCCCCTTCAGGTGAATGCGCACGAGGTCGTCGAACTGCGCTTCGGTCGTCTCGACAAACGGGGCGTGCAAGCCGGTGCCTGCGTTGTTGACCAGGAAGTCGAACGTGTCGCGCTTCCAGACTTCTTTGAGTACGCGCTTCACTTCAGCGGCAAACGGTGCGAATTGGGCGCTGTCAGCAACGTCCAGCGGCAAGGCCACGGCGTTCGCACCGAGTTTGCCGATCTCGGCGACCACGGCATCGGCTTCCGCCTGTTGGCTGCGATACGTGAGGATGACGTCGATACCGCGGCGTGCGGCGGCCAGCGCCGAAGCGCGGCCTAGACCGCGGCTGCCACCCGTGATGAGAACGATTTTGCGGGTCATGAGAGAGCTCCTGAAAGTGGCTTCGCATCGCACCGTGCAATGCGCTTGTTGCCGTGCCGCGATCCCAAGTGCCGCGGTATGTTCAACATCGTATTGCAACGAATTTCACCAATAAACCCGATTAATTTGATTAGACTGATCAAATTCAGATAACAATCGACTGATATCCCATGCATCAACTCGACGCCATGCGCATCTTCGTCCGGGTGACGGAGACCGGCAGCTTCACGCAAGCGGCCGACAGTCTCGGACTGCCGCGCGCGAGCGTGTCCAACGCCATCAAGCAACTGGAAACCAAGCTGGGGACACGCCTGCTGCACCGGACCACGCGGCGCGTGCAACTCACGCAGGACGGTCAGGCGTGTCTGGAGCGCTGCAAGGATTTGCTGGCCGATATGGAAGAGTGGGAGACGATGTTCGTGGCGCGCGACGAGGCGCTCACGGGACGCTTGCGAGTCGACCTGCCAGCAACGCTCGCGCGCACGGTCGTGATTCCGCAACTCCCGGCGTTTCTGGCGCAGCATCCGGCGTTACGAGTGGAAATGTCGAGCACTGACCGGCGTGTCGATCTTGTGCGCGAGGGTTTCGACTGCGTATTGCGCATCGGTACGAATGCCGACTCCACGCTGATTGCGCGGCCGCTCGGGCATCTACGTCAGGTGAATGTCGCGAGCACGGCCTATCTGAAGCGCTATGGCGTGCCGCAATCGCTCGACGATCTGCGCACGCATCAGTTGATTCACTACACGAACACACTGGGCACGCGCCCCGTCGGCTGGGAGCATTTCGATGGCGAGCGCTACGCGCAGTGGCCGATGGACGGCGTGCTCACCGTGAACAATGCCGACGCGTATCAGGCCGCTTGTCTCGCCGGACTCGGGCTGATTCAGGCCCCCGAGACCGGCGTGCGTGCGCACCTCGCAGAGGGCACGTTGCAGGAAGTGTTACCGCAATATCAGGCCGAACCGCTGGCCGTGACGCTGCTCTACGCCAATCGCCGTCACCTGCCCCGCCGTGCGCAAGCGTTCATGAATTGGCTCGCCGATTTGCTTACCCCACGGTTGACGGCACCCGACGCCTCGTAAGTCACCGGCGCATCGGCCTCAAAGCCCCTGCTCCACCATCGCCACCAGCCGAAAGCCCAGCGCATCGACTTGCGCATCGGGCAGATCGCGCAGCGGGCCATCGATCACCAGCACCGACAAGCCATGCACCGCCGCCCATGCCAGATATTCGGCACCGGGGCGCTGCGACGGCGCGATGATGCCCGCCGCCAACATGCGGTCGAGCGCCGCGCCGAGCAGTTCAAACGGGTTTAAACCGCTCTCACCGGCCTTCTCCGGGTCGGCAGCCGAGCGCACATTCTCCGAACTCGCAAACGCCGTGCGGAACAGCCCCGGATGCTGACGCGCGAAATGCAGGTATCCGATCCCCACCGCGCGCAGGCAAGCGCGGGCATACGCCGCCGCATCGGCCTGCGCGTCTCCTAACGCGGCAATCTCCCGCTCGATCGCCATCGCCAGGTCGGCCAGTGCCGCCGAGCGCACCGCATCGAGCAAATCCTGCCGGTTCGCAAAGTGCCGATACGCCGCATTGGGAACGACCCCGGCGCGGCGCGTGGCCTCACGTAGTATCACGGCGTCCGGTCCACCGTCGCGCGCCAGCGCGATCCCCGCCTCCAGCAAGGCTCGGCGCAGATCCCCGTGACGATAAGTCGTGCGCGCCGGCCCCGCTGTTGTGTCTTCTTCTGTCATTACAACTCCTTGTGGACAGTGTCCATTATGTCTGCTATTGTTTGTGTACACTGTCCACAAAGGCAAGGTGCAGTGCAAAAAATGCTGGTTTCGTCGCCGTTGCAGTCCCCCCGAAGTCACACGCTTTGCATCAGGAGGCACTATGGTTGAGACGTATCCCGCACACGGCGACGAAGCCGCCATTCGTGCGATTAACGCGACATGGCTCGATGCCGTGCGCAACAAGAAGGTTGGCACGCTGTTCACGCATTACGACCCCGAGGTCGTGCTGTTCGACGTGATGCCGCCCACCGAGCATCGTGGTATCGAGGCGTATCGCCAGTTGCTCGAGAATTGGTTCAGCCATGCGACTGGGCCGATTCATTTCGAAGTGTCGCAGTGGCAGCTCACGCTCGCCGGTGATCTGGCGTTCAGCCACAGCGTGAACACCGTGCGCAGCACCGGCTCGGATGGGCAATCGCGTGGCGCCACCGTGCGAGCGACCGTTTGCTATCGCAAGTCTCAGGGCCGCTGGCGCGTCGTGCACGAGCACGCATCGGTGCCCTTGGCGATGGCGCCGTGCTGAGTTGTCGTCAGCGTCGTCGATTCACATCGTTTGACCGTATCAACGGCTGTCGCCTGCCGGCGCCAGCTTCCCTTCCCAAAGAGAGATTGAGGAGCGTTCCATGCAAGTCCATTCCTATTTGTTTTTCGAAGGCCGTTGCGAAGAAGCGATTGAGTTTTACAAGAAGACCCTGGGCGCGAAGCCCGGCATGTTGATGCGTTATGGCGACAGCCCGGAATCGTGCCCGGAAGGCATGCTCCCGCCCGGCAGCGAGAAGAAGATCATGCACGGCGAAATGACCATCGGCGAGACGATGGTCATGATGTCCGATGGCAATGTGAGCGGTAAGACGAAGTTCGACGGCTTCTCGCTCTCGGTCGACTTCACCAAGGAAGACGATGCCAAGAAGGCCTATGACGCGCTGGCCGACGGCGGCGAGGTTGCCATGCCGTTCGGACCGACCTTCTTCGCCCATGCGTTCGGCATGGTGAAAGACCGCTTCGGCATGCACTGGATGGTGATCGTGCCGCGCGAAATGCCGAAGGCATAAGCGCGCGAAAGCACGCGCCGCGCCCCCTTCGGGCGCGGAGCCACGGGCATCGGGTTGGCGACAACGCGGTGCCCGTTTTCTTTGCTGGCGAGGGCGTTACCTCACCAACAGATTCCGCAAGCCTGTGCTATCGTCGCCGCCATGCCTCCAGTGATCTCAATCCAAAATCTGTCGAAGACGTACGCAACGGGCTTCCAGGCGCTCAAGAACATCAACCTGGATATCCATCGCGGCGAAATCTTCGCACTGCTCGGCCCGAACGGCGCCGGCAAGACAACCCTCATCAGCACCATTTGCGGCATCGTGCGGCCCACCTCGGGCACGGTCACGGTCGACGGTCACGATATCGTCACCGACTACCGTGCCGCGCGCGAAGCCATCGGTCTCGTGCCGCAGGAGCTGACCACCGATGCGTTCGAATCGGTGTGGGCCACGGTCTCTTTTTCGCGCGGCCTCTTCGGCAAGCCTGCGAACCCGGCGCACATCGAGAAGGTGCTGCGCTCGCTCTCGCTCTGGGAGAAAAAGGACAACCGGCTGATGCAGCTCTCGGGCGGCATGAAGCGGCGCGTGCTGATTGCCAAAGCGTTGTCGCACGAGCCGCGCGTGTTGTTTCTCGACGAGCCAACGGCCGGGGTCGACGTGGAACTGCGCCGCGACATGTGGCGTCTGGTGCAGTCGTTGCGCGAGACCGGCGTGACCGTGATTCTCACCACGCACTACATCGAAGAAGCCGAAGAAATGGCCGATCGCGTGGGCATCATCACCGGCGGCGAAATCACGCTGGTGCAAGAGAAGACCGAGTTGATGCGCCGCCTCGGCAGCAAGCACCTCACGCTGCAACTGGCCGAGCCGCTTGCGGCGGTGCCCGATGCGTTGGGCGGCTATGGCCTCACGCTGGGACAGGGCGGCAACGAGTTGGTGTTCTCCTACGACGCCAACATCGAGCAGAACACGATCGCCGCGTTGCTGCGCGACCTCGAGCGCGCCGGCATCGCCGTGAAGGATCTGAATACGACGCAAAGCTCGCTCGAAGACATTTTCGTCTCGCTCGTGCATAAGAAAGAAGGATGAGCCGCGCCATGAATTTCTACGCCGTGAAGGCGATTTACAACTTCGAGATGGCACGCACGCGACGCACGCTGATGCAAAGCATCATCTCGCCCGTGATTTCCACGTCGCTGTACTTCGTGGTGTTCGGCGCGGCCATCGGCTCGCGCATTCCGGAGATCGAAGGCGTGCCGTACGGCGCGTTCATCGTGCCGGGGCTCATCATGCTTTCGCTGCTCACGCAGAGCGTGTCGAACGCCTCGTTCGGGATCTACTTTCCAAGGTTCACCGGCACCATCTACGAGCTGCTCTCGGCGCCGGTGTCGTACATGGAAATTGTGGTGGCGTATGTGGGGGCTGCCGCGACCAAGTCGGTCATTCTCGGCGTGATCATGCTAGGCACCGCGGCGCTCTTCGTGCCGCTGCGTATCGAACATCCGTTCTGGATGATTCTGTTTCTCGTGCTGACGGCGGTGACCTTCAGTTTGCTGGGGTTCATCCTCGGCATCTGGGCCGACGGCTTCGAGAAACTGCAACTCGTGCCGCTGCTCATCATCACGCCGCTCACGTTCCTCGGCGGTAGTTTCTACTCGACGCACATCCTGCCGCCGTTCTGGCGCACGGTGACGCTGTTCAACCCGGTGGTGTATCTGATCAGCGGGTTCCGCTGGAGCTTCTACGGGCTGGCCGACGTCAGCATCGGCGTGAGCCTCGGCATGACGTTGCTGTTCCTCGCGGTGTTCCTCGCCGTGATCGCGTGGATGTTCAAGACGGGCTACCGTCTCAAGAATTAACGCGCCTCAGTTGTCTCAGATGGGAGGGGTCTCGCGAAACGCGGGTAAACCCTCCGCCTGCGCCGAGAACCGGGCAACTTCCGGAAACTCCGCGCTGAAATCCACTTCCGGCAACAGCAACTGGTGAAAGCGCCACGCCACGGCGATGGTCACGCCATGCTCGCCGATCGCATCCGGTGTCGCGAGCACCGGCACCTGCGCCAGTTCCACTTCCAAGCCATGAAACGCCGCACGCACCTGCGTGCGTACGCGCGCCGTCCACGGCTCGTGCCGCTTCTCCAGCGGACGCAATTCACGCTCGTACACGAGCTGCACCGACTTTTCACACGCGGCCAGCGCGAGGCCGGTTAAGCGCAGCGCACGCAGCCGCTCGGCGGGGTCGACCGGAATCAACCGCTGCTCGGCGTCGACCAGCGATTCGATGTATTGCAGAATCAGCGTCGAATCCATCAGCACCGTGCCGTCGTCGGTGATGAGCGTCGGGGCCTTCACCACCGGGTTGATCGCTGCAAACGCGTCAAAGGTGCTGAACACCGACAACGAGCGATGCTCGAACGGCAGGCCCAGCAGCTTCAAGCAAATCGCCGTGCGGCGCACGTACGGGGAATCCAGCATTCCAATCAATTGCATGTCTCGCTCCATTGGGCTTAGGTTCGGCTATCGGCCTGAATTTAACCCAAAGCTGGCAACCTGTCGCCTGCGAGTGGACGCTATGGCAGGTAAAATGATTCGCACGGCTGACTCGACAGGGAGACGTTTCATGAACATCCTGATGGTTCTGACCTCGCACGACCGCTTGGGCGACACCGGCAAGAAAACCGGTTTCTGGCTCGAAGAATTCGCCGCACCCTATTACGTGTTCATCGACGAAGGGCTTGCGGTCACGCTGGCCTCGCCGGCTGGCGGCCAACCGCCGCTCGACCCGAAGAGCGACGAACCCGACGCCCAGACCGACGCCACGCGCCGGTTCCGCGAAGACCCCGATGCGCAGAAGGCACTCGCCACTACACTGCGCTTGGCCGACGTCAAGCAAGACGACTACGACGCCGTGTTCTACCCCGGCGGCCACGGACCGTTGTGGGATCTCGCGCAAGACCCGAACTCCATCCAACTGATCGAAGCCTTCGAACGCGCAGGCAAGCCCATCGGCTTCGTGTGCCACGCGCCGGGGGTATTGCGTCAGGTGCGCGACGCCAACGGCGATCCGCTCGTGCGCGGGCGTCACGTGACCGGCTTTTCCAACGACGAAGAGGCGGCGGTCGGCCTGACCGATATCGTGCCGTTCCTCGTGGAAACGGAACTCGCCAAATTGGGCGGACTGTATGAAAAGGCCGAGAACTGGCAATCGCATGTGGTTGGCGATGGGCGCTTGGTCACCGGTCAAAACCCTGCATCTTCCGAAGAAGCGGCACGCACCGTGCTCGCCATGATGGAGCCGCGCCTGCCATGAGTCCTCCCGCCCGCCCGACGATGGCGAAAACCACGACCACCGCCGCTGCCGCAGATGTCGATGTGCGACGTCTGGTGCCCGCCGACGCGCTCGCCTTTCAGGCGCTGCGGCTGGCAGGTTTGCAAGCGCATCCGGAGGCGTTCGGTTCCAGTTATGAAGTCGAGAAAGACTGGCCCATCGAGCGGGTGCGCGAGTGGTTGGAGGTGCGCCCGGATGTCGGCGTCTTCGGGGCCTTCGATCGGAATGCGACAGGCGAGCGCCTAGTCGGTGTGCTCGGGCTTGGCCGCCAAAAGATGACCAAGTTCGCGCACGTGGGCTTTCTGTGGGGGATGTATGTGCAGGGCGACAGCGTCGGGCGCGGCATTGGCCGGGCGCTGATCGAATCGGCGGTGGCGCTGGCCCGTTCTCAACCGGGCCTGCGCCATCTCACCCTGCAAGTGAGCGCCACCAATCGACCGGCGATAGCGCTCTATCAGTCGTTCGGTTTTGTCGAAATCGGCCGTGAGCCCGATGCCATGCGCGTGGGCAACACGTATCAAGACGAGATACGCATGTACCTGCCGATTTCGACGCACTAAGCCGCGCTCAAATCTTTTCCATCTCGTACGGGCCGAGGTAATCGGTCTTGCCGACGGCCACGCCCTGCGCGCGCAGAATGTCGTGCGTCGTCGTCACGTGGAAGTAGAAATTCGGTAAGCCGAATTTCAGCAGGTAATCCACACCATCCATGGTCGTCTGATACGCCTTGAACTTCAGCGTAATCTCGCGCGACGCCGCGCCTTCGAAACGATCTTCGAGAATCCCCGCAATAAACGCCTCGGTGTTCGCGATGCGATCGCGCAGTTGATCGAACGTCGTTTCGTTATCTTCGAATTTCGGTGATTCCGCGCCGGTCAGACGGGCGACGGCGAACTTCGCCGTGTCGCTCACGCGCTGCACTTGCGCGGTGAAATCGAGCATGTCGGGCGCCAGTTTGGCCTTGAGAATCGTGTCCGGATCGAGCGCTTTTTCCTCACAGTGCGCACGGGCTTTCTTGATGTAGTCGGCCATGACGGTCAAGCCGCGTAGATAGACGGGAATGGTGGCGCGATACAGGGAAATCGACATTGCGGGGCTCCTCCGGGGATGAACGCCAGTGCAGCGTGCACGTCGCTGCACCGCGAAAACGTACATGCTATCAGCGCGCGGAAATTCTCGCCGCCGAGTCGTTCGCGCTGATCGATTTGTGAAATCGCCGCGCGCCGGACGCCCGTCACACTCGTGTCCGAATGCGGAATCGACCCACGCGCCAGCGCATCGGTGCCGGTACCGCAACCACTTCATCGAGGACTCGACCATGGCGAATATCGACACGAGCATTGCCACGTTCACCGGCAAATACGGTTCCCGCACACTGGATGCCGAGAGCGTTCAGACATGCGTCACGGCAAAAGACCACAAAGACGTCACGAGCCTTTGGGGACGCATCAAGGATTACTTCCTCGGCACGCACAAGGAGGAAGCGAAGCTCGCCCTCTGGCAGTTATCGCATGCCGCCACCTCGGTCGAGCAATTTGAAGCGTTCTGGCGCCTCAACCAGCTAGTGGAACCGGCGCACAGCGATCTGCTCACTTTGAACCTGTCCGTTAGCGAACCTGCCACGTTTCAGGTGGATGGCCACATCTTGCCGACCTTGCCCGACTGGGACCGATTCATACACTTCAGCTGGACGGAAATGGAGTTGGAAGACACGGCACGCCTGCTCGGCACACTGCGCTTTAATGGCGATAACGTTCTCACGCAGTTCCATCAATTCGGTGTGGGCGAGTTGCACGACAGAAATGCCGACACCGTGCTCCTTGCACAGACCCGGTTCCTGACGAATCAGCACGAGCTCTTCTTCGCGCTGTCATTGCTTGGACTGAGCAAAAACGACACAGACGGCGCCTTTGCCTACGATCTCAACGAGACGGTCACGCGCAGAGTCTTCGAGGCGACGGGCGATGACGATGCCGCCGCCCGTGCCGGGCGTAACGCCGAGAATCTGTCGATTCTGACAAGCAAATTGATGGGTAACGCCTGACACCGTAACGAGAACACCATGCAACCCATCTCTGCGAACGTCACACACTTTCCGGTCCCTACCGAGACGGGGCTCGACAAGCTATCCCCTAACAGTGAGCTAGCGCGCTCCCAGCTATGGGACAACATCGCGCACTCGTTTCTAGGGGACAAGAAGGAAACCGCAAAAACCGCACTGCGCGACGTGACCGACGCCGACTACGGCACGCAACAGTTCACGGCGCTGGGGCAACTTGCCGAATGTCTGGCGCCCGATTACGCGGCCGCCATACAGATGTACTGCACCGGTAATGCCGTGCCAGAGCTGCGAATCGGTGGCCACATCGTCGAGTGCCGTCACGACTGGACGATCGCAGCGCCTTCGATGCCCCGCATGAGTACCGAAGCCGCTGCGCGCCTGTTGGTCGCGATTACCTACGACGGTCTCCCGATTCTTTACGCGCCTAGCGCCGCCAATGCCTTGCTTGAGAAACCGGTGCTGCGCCATCTGTTCGACGCGATCGGCCTCGATTGGAATCGCGATATTCCGGCGTACGTCGAGCAATTGGCCACGCGCGGCGCCGTCTACAGCGAACTGCCGTCGGTGCTAGGACAGACGGCGGAGAATCTGTCGCGCTTGATGGTGTTTCACGATGCCGATGCGGCGGACGCCCCGCTGCCCGATGGCGCGCAACAATTGGCGGAATACAAACTGAACTTGAGCGCGCGTGAGTTTCGCGCGTCGCTCGAGGCCCTCTACGGGCCTGCGCGATAGTCGGCGTGTCGAGGCGTCTGTGCGGTCGGTGTCTGTGCGTTAGGCGTCAGCGCGCCCGCAAATGCGCGTAGCACTCGCCGAACGCTTCGCATCCGGGACACCCGGGTGCGGGCGCGGCAGCACGGCCGTATGCCTGCGCGCACGCTTCGGCGAGGAATCGTTTCCAGCGCAGATTCAGCGTATTTTCGGCGGCAAGGGTGGGAAAGAAATGCGTGAGCAATGCGCTCACGTCGTCACGGCCCGTCAGCCCCAAATCCCGCCACAAGTGATCGGGACGCAGACACGCGGTCGCGAGAATCGTCGCCATATCGGCGGCATCCGTAGGATGGAGAATTGGGTCGGCGCGACGGCGCAACATCTCGCGCATTTCAACCACGAACGTGGCGTGCGCGGCCCACGCAGGGGTGGGCAAATCTGCCGCAAACGCGCGCCACTCCGCCGGTACCGGCGCGAAGTGACGGCGTAGCAGCTCAGTCAACGCCGCGCCCGACAGACCGAGCCGCGCCGCCCGCTCGGGCGTCGCGTTCGGTACGAGCAACGCGGCGAAGATCGCGCCTTCAGGGCGCGCGTGCGAAGGCTGCAAAGGAATCAACGACGTCATCATCGTTGCGTCATGCGTTGCTTCGCTCAGGCAACCGCCAAAATCACGCTCGATGCCTTCACGAGTGCAGCGGCTGCGCGACCGGCTTGCAGGCCGAGGCGCTTGGCGCTTTCGTTCGTGACGATGGCCGCGATCACGGCGCCGCTATCGGCCGTGATTTCGACTTCGCTGTTCACGGCGCCCGTTTCCACACGCGAGACCTTGCCCGCGATGACGTTGCGCGTGGACACCTTGCTCGCGTCGGCGTCGACCATCACGATGACCGACGACGCCTTGATCAGCGCCACGGCTTCGCTGCCTTCCTTCAGACCGAGGTTCACGGTGCTTTCG
Organism: Pandoraea pneumonica; assembly: GCF_049918595.1. GTDB lineage: Bacteria > Pseudomonadota > Gammaproteobacteria > Burkholderiales > Burkholderiaceae > Pandoraea > Pandoraea pneumonica_A. The sequence goes on along the minus strand of NZ_JBNCRZ010000005.1, from coordinate 213,418 downwards.
TGGGTAATTACCGCCACGATTTCCTGACCGGCATCGGTGCGCAGCGTCACTTCGTCGTTGACGGCACCACGTTGCAATGCCACGACCTTGCCGGTGAATTGGTTACGTGCGCTGGTCTTCATCGGGAATCTCCATTCAATAGTTCGAACAATGCGCGGCCTTTCTCCCGGTCGCGCAGCGAAGTGAAGTATAGCGGGTCGACCTGACGGGGACATCCAACTTGCGGTGATATGCTTCATCAGCTTCTGCCATGCCTGCGGAAGCACCGCCCCGCCTTGCTTTGCCCCGCCACACCTTGCGAAGAGGAGCCGCCATGGGAACGCCCCGCCACATCCCCACGCCGACGCAAGCCGCGTCGTTCGCCCGCTTCTGTGTCAGTCACTTCGCCAAGCCGACCAACATCGGCATGACGCTAGCGTTCGTGGCCGGTTACATCGACGTCGTGGGTTTCATCGCGCTGTTCGGGTTGTTCACCGCGCACGTGACTGGCAACTTCGTGATGATCGGCGTGCAGCTCGTGGCGAGCACGCATGTCGGGGTGCTGGCCAAGCTGCTCGCGTTGCCGGTGTTCGTCGCGGTGGTCGCCATGGTGAAGCTGGCGGTACAGGGCTTCTCGCGCGCAGGCCGCAGGCCGCTGCGATTGCTGATGTGTGTGCAGACGCTGTTGCTGCTGGGCTTCATGATCGTGGGTCTGGTGGCGCAACCGATTCTCTCGGCGGACGCGCCGCTCGCCATCCTGTCCGGCATGTTCGGTGTGGCGGCATTGGCGATTCAGAATGCCGTGGGCCGACTAGTGCTGGCCGACCTCGCCCCCACCACGATCATGACGGGCAATACCACGCAGATCGTGATCGACATGGTGGAGCTGGCCAGCGGCAACTCGGGCGACGACAAGGCGGCGCGCACGCGTCTGAAAAAGATGATTCCGGCGTTGGCAGCGTTTGCCGTAGGCGCGGTCTTTGGAGGGTTTGCCTATCACTGGGCGGGTTTCTGGTGCGTACTGCTCCCCGTCGTCCTGCTGAGCGCATTGGCCGCGGCGAACGAGTGAAGTCATCTCGCTGACAAGGCGCCGCCTGGAACACGCGATAATGGCGGCCTGCGCGCACGATGCGCATCAGAACATCACAGGCACACGACAAGGATTATTGGAATGAAGCTGGAATCGCAGTGGGTGCTCGTCACGGGCGGCGCCCGTGGCTTGGGGGCGGCGATCACGCGCGCCGTGGCACGCGAAGGCGCGGGCGTCGTCATCAACTATCTGCGCAGCGATGTTGCCGCACGCCAGTTGGCCGAATCGATCGGACCGCGCGCCATTGCGCTGCAAGCCGACGTCACCGACGAGAAAGCCGTCGCCCGTCTCTTCGCCGAAGCCCGCGAGCGCGCCGGTGCACCGATCGTCTCTGTGGTGAACAACGCGCTGGCCGACTTCCGCTTCGATGGCGACGCTCGCCCGCAACTGGCCGACATCTCGTGGTCGCGCTTCACCCAGCAATTCGAAGGCGCGGTCAAAGGCGCGCTCAACACCATGCAGGCCGCGCTGCCGGGCATGCGCGAAGCCGGTTTCGGCCGCATCGTGAACGTCGGCACCAACCTGTTCCAGAACCCGGTGGTGCCGTATCACGATTACACGACCGCCAAAGCTGCACTGCTCTCGCTCACCCGTACGGCGGCCAACGATCTCGGCCCCGACGGCATCACCGTCAACATGGTGTCCGGCGGTTTGCTGCGCGTGACCGATGCGAGCGCCGCGACGCCCGAGGCCGTGTTCGATCTCATCGCCAGTCTCACGCCGCTGCGCCGCGTGACCACACCCGACGAGTTTGCCGACGCCGTGCTGTACTTCCTCTCACCGTGGGCACGTGCCGTGACCGGTCAGAACCTGATCGTCGACGGCGGTTTGGTGAAGGGCTGAGCGGCGACGCTCAGCGATGGCGGGACGCGCTGACGAGGGAACACGAGATGCCGAGAGAGTGCGCCGAGTTTGCCCCCGACGCCGCCCCGTTGACTACGGCTGCGTCCGCCTGAATGCGCGGACGCGGTAAAATCGCACACTTCGCCTCTGTCCAACTCCCCCCGACCGTGACCGCAACACCCACCAACACCTCTTCGACCGCCGCCGACACCCCCGCCAACGCTGACCTCATCGAACACGATGGCGTCATCCACGAGGCACGCCTGTGGTGCGACGATGGCTGGACGGCCAAAGTCATCAAGAACGAAGAGGACGACGGCTGGGCGGTGGCGATGTATAAGGACGGCGAGTCCGAACCGGCGCTCGTCGGGCCGTGGACAATGGGCCGTGACAAGAAGAATCCGAAACCTCTCGATGTGGGCGCGTTCAATACGCTGGTGAAGACGGCCGCCGAAGTGCTGCGCCGTCATGAGCAGCAGTTGCACGCGCAGTTGCACAAGCGCGTGAGCGTCGACGGCCCCGATGGCGAGATCGACGTCACGCTCGATATCGTGCCCGACGAATACGATCCGTACGCCACACTCAGCGCCATCGACCGCTTCGGCGAAACGCTCGCCTCGGTGAAAGTGCCGCCGAACTTCAAGCTCTCGCGCAACAGCGCCCAAGCGTGGGTCGCGAACGACTTCCAGCGGCCCCAACAGTCTTAAAGGGCATCCCCCAGTAAGCGCCCGCTAACTGCATCCCCCCGCTCCCCGGTACTTCGTGTACCGGGATAACGCCCCGACTGGTTAGCCCGGCGCGGGTCTCCTACGATCTGTGATGCCAACACAGGCGCTGCACCGAGCGATCGCTCACTTTGCAGCGGCCGTTCGTCACCGCGTTCGTCATCAATAACGGAGATCCCATGAAACGCTTTCACATCGCGCTTGCCGTGCGCGACCTCGACCAATCCATCGACGATTACTCGGCCCGGCTCGGGCAACCGCCCTCGGCCGTCGTGCCCGGCGCTTACGCCATGTGGCGCACCGATCTGCTCAACTTCTCGATCAATCAGTCGCCCTCGCGGGCAGGGGAGTTGCGCCATGTGGGTTTCGAAGACGATGACGCCCCCGACTACAGCAGCAGCACCGATTGCAACGGCCTGCTCTGGGAGGCGTTCTCCGCCGCCGAGCAAGACCGTCGCATAGTGAGCACTTACGGGGTGGCGGTCCGCCCTGTCGCACCTGACTCGGAGTCCGACGACGCCGCAAAGCGCCGCCCAGCATAATCACGGGCGAATTGCGCCGCGATACGCCCGGAGCGCGCGCCCCGGGTGAGCGCCCACTGCAACGCGGCTTCCCGGGCTTCGGCGATCTGATCGGCGTCGAAGCCCTGATGGCCCAGCCAGAGCGCCACGGCCGCCAGATATTCGTCCTGCGAGAAGCCGTAGAACGTCAGCCACAGACCGAAGCGCTCCGAGAGCGAAATCTTCTCTTCCACCGCATCGCCCGGGTGTAGTTCGCCGTTCGCTCCGGCATGCGTCTCGAGGTTGTCGCTGGCCGTCTCCGGCACGAGATGCCGTCGGTTCGACGTTGCATACACCAGCACGTTCGCCGCGCCGCCGGATACCGAGCCGTCGAGCGCTGTCTTCAACCCCTTGTAGCTCGACTCACCAGGCTCGAACGACAAGTCGTCGCAGAACAGCACAAAACGCTCAGGCCGCGCACGCAGCAACCCGACGATATGCGGCAAGTCGTCGAGGTCAGCCTTATCCACTTCGACGAGCCGCAGCCCTTTCGAGGCGAACTGATACAGACACGCTTTGACGAGCGACGACTTGCCCGTGCCTCGTGCGCCCGTGAGCAGCACGTTGTTTGCCGGATGGCCAGCCACGAACTGCGCCGTGTTGCGTTCGATGACTTCGCGCTGGCGCGACACGTTGCGCAAATCGTCGAACGAAATGAGCTGCGGATCGATCACCGGCACCAGCCCTGCCCCGCCTACCCCACCCTGCCCGCCGCGCGACCCTCGCCAATGAAACGCCACCGAAGCGGACCAATCGACGGCGGCTGAGTGTCCGCCTGTCAGCCACTGTTCGACCAGTGCCGTGAGGCGATCAAGACGCGCACACAACGGCGCGAGCGTGTCGATGGGAACCGAATTCGTCGAATGACCTGCATTGCCAGTTGGCGAAGCCTGCGCTGCCGACACCCGCGCTACAGGTGAGGCGTCTGCCGGTGCGTGCTGCCATGCGCTGCTTTTCATGCGGGCACCTCGTCCGAATCCGGTTCCTCGTGCGAGCCGAAGCCGGGCAACGGGCGCTTCCAGCGTTGTGCGATGGCGACACCGATCAGCGCCACGCCACCGCCCACGATATGGAACGTATGCAGTTGCTCACCGAGCAGCAGCACGGCCAGCGCCGCCGTCATCACCGGCAGCACGTTGATGAACATGCTGCAACGGTTGGGACCGAGATGGCGAATGCCTTGAATCCACAGAATCGGTAACAGAATCGACGCACCCAGCCCTGCATACAAGACGAGCGGCACGGTCGCCACGTTAAGCTGCGCTTCGCCCGCTGGCACCAGCGCCACCATCGGCATCATCGTGAACAACGCCGCCCACGCTTGTACGTACGTCGACTGTGCCGGCGGCACGGCCACATGCCAGCGACGCAGCAGCACGCTATACAACCCGTAGGATGCCGACGCAATCAGCATCAACACGTCGCCCAGATGAATACCGCCGTCGAGCAACGTGCTTGGATGCCCTCGTCCGATCAGGTACACCAGCCCCGCGAGCGACAGCAACCCACCTACGAGCATGCCGAGCGTCGGTGGTTCGCGCAGCAGGGCCACACTCCACAGCAGCGTGAGCAGTGGCGCGAGCGCCGTGACGATCGCCATATTCGTGGCCGTCGTGCTGTGCGCGGCGAGATACGACAGGCTTTGATAGAACGACATGCTCAGGAAGCCGAGGAAAGCGAGCTTCGCGAGCTGGGGGCGCACATGCGGCCAATTGCGCATGAGCGGCCGGATCACGAACGGGGTCATGACTACCAGCGCTAGCACCAGCCGGTAGAACGTGATGGCCGAGGGCGCGATGGCACTGGCAGAGAGTTTGGAGACGATAACGTTGCCGGCCCATAACAGCATGGCGCCCAACGGATACAGGATGTACCCCATGACGATTCCCGCAAGAGTGAGAAAAAGGAAGGGCTATCGTCGGCGATAACGTTTTGGGTGTCTCGCGCTAAAATGACCAAACCTATCTCGAAAAAGACATCGCCAACGTGCCGACCTCGCCAACGGATCTGGTTTCTACCGATCACTTGCGCTTCGAACGTACGCCCATGCCCATGGCGGCGATGGCGGTCGATTACGCGCACAACACCTTCATTGCGTCGCATCGGCACCGACGCGCGCAACTGCTCTACGCCATCGAAGGGGTGATGATCATCGCGGCGCCGTCGGGGCGTTGGGTCGTGCCGCCTACCCGCGGGGTGTGGCTGGCGGCCGGTCTCGAACACACCGTGCAAATGAGCGGCAACGTGAAGATGCGCACGGTGTTTGTCGAACCCGATGCCGCGAAGCTGCCCGAAGCCAGTTGCGTCGTGGAAATCTCGCCGCTCGTGCGCGAACTGATTCTGGCCGCCATCGACATTCCGCTCGACTATGCGCCCGACTCACGCGACGCGCGGCTCATGGGCTTGTTGCTCGACGAGTTGATCGCGCTGCCGGTGCTACCGCTGTACTTGCCATGGCCTCGCGATGCAAGGCTTGCGCGCGTGTGCGACCGGCTTGTGCAGACGCCGGGCGAGGCCGCCACGCTCGAAGATTGGGCGGCCGAAGTCGGCATGTCGGGCAAAACGTTTCAGCGGCGATTCGCGGCGGAAACCGGCATCACGTTCGGGCGTTGGCGTCAGCAGGCACGCTTGCTACAGGCGCTCGAAGCGCTCGCGCACGGCGAGAAGATCGTGAACGTGGCGCTCGATCATGGCTATGCTAGTCAAAGCGCCTTTGCGGCGATGTTCAAACGGCACTTCGGTGTGCCTCCCTCAGCGTTTTATCGCTGAACCACGGAGACTCCCTCATGCATTACCTGTTGATTTACGACCTCGTCGACGACTATCTCGACCGGCGTGCCGAGTTTCGCGACGCGCATCTGGCACTCGCCTGGCAAGCGGCAGACCGCGGGGATTTGGTACTCGCTGGCGCACTGGAAGACCCCACCGATACGGCAGCATTGTTGTTCGAAGGCGATAGCGCCTCGTCGGCGGAGGCGTTTGCGAACGCCGATCCGTATGTGCAGAACGGACTCGTGAAGTCGTGGCGCGTGCGGCCGTGGAAGACTGTCGTGGGGAAATTGGCGAGTACGCCGGCACGCTGAACGCGATGGGTATGTGCGGCGGCGATGACCGGCGGCCGCACAAGTTGCACCGCGCAGGATCGGCGGTAAGAAGCTGGGCGCAAAAGCTGCGCACAAAAAACAAAACGCGCTTGGCGGTGAAGCCAAGCGCGTTTGCCGACGTCCGATTATCTGTCGTGCATTCGGAACTAACCGAGTGTCACGCCGATGAATCTGGCGTCCCCTAGGGGATTCGAACCCCTGTACTCACCGTGAAAGGGTGATGTCCTAGGCCTCTAGACGAAGGGGACAAAAACAGTCATTCGGTTGGTGGAGGTAAGCGGGATCGAACCGCTGACCTCTTGCATGCCATGCAAGCGCTCTCCCAGCTGAGCTATACCCCCGTGCGGCGAAGAAGTGAGACTATAGCGCAGCTTTTTGAAGTTGTGAAGCCCCCTCTCCAAAATTTTTGGAGAATTCTCGACACTTCCTCAGGCCGCGCCTCGCCTCATTGGCTCAGCCCACGCGCCTCGATCGGCCAGAGCGCCTCGACGCGCCCATGGCGCACCGCGACGTACCGATCATACAGGTTGACGGTCGGATCGCAATGCCCCGGCACAAGCAGAATCGTCTCGCCCAGCCACGGCGCGCTGTCCTCGCCCGCCGACGCCAGATCCAGCACGCCATGTTCGTCGGACGCCGTACGGTAGTGCGGCTTGCCCGCTTGCTGCGACGACCAGAAACGCGGCAAGCCCGAATCGGTCGCCACACTCTTAAGCCCCGCATCGCACACAATCACACCCGGGCGCGCCGTACTCATCACCGTCGACGCCAGAAACAACCCATGTTTGAAGCGCCAGTCGTCACGCCATTCGAGCGAGCCGTAATGTCCATCGAGAAATACGTACGACCCCGGCTGAATCTCGGTGTACACCCCGCTCTCGATATCGAACTCCGCCGTGCCCGTGCCGCCGCCCGTCACCACCGGACAGGTGATGCCGCGCGCTTCGAGGAACCGGACGTAGGCGGCGGCTTTATCGGCTGCCTGTCGCGCCGCATCGCGCCGCTCATCCCAGTTCGCAATGTGCTGTGCACTGCCGTGATACGCCTGCAAGCCGCCGAAATGCAGCCCTTCGTAATGATCGATCGCGTCGACCAACTGCGCCACGGCATCGGTCGAATCGACACCGCAACGCCCCTGCCCCACATCGACCTCGGGCAGCACGGAGATACGCACACCGGCACGCTTGGCCGCAATCCCCAACGGCGCCACCTGGCGCACATCGTCCACGCAGACCGACAACGTCACACGTGCCGCCATCGCCACGGCCAATGCGACACGCGCCTCGCCGACGAATTCGTTACTGATGTGGATATTGCCAATCCCGGCATTGACGAACGGAATGGCCTCGGTGACTTTCTGGCAGCAAACGCCCACGGCACCCGCGGCCATCTGCGCACGCGCGATCGACGTCGACTTGTGCGCTTTGGCATGCGGTCGCACAGCGACACCGCGCGCCGCCGCGGCACTCGCCATGCGCGCGACGTTGGCATCGAAGGCATCCAAATCGAGCAGCAACGACGGCGTCGCAACCTGAGCGAGCGCATCGCCCACCTTCGCCACCGGCGGCACGGCGATACCGCCCGCCACCGGGGAAACTACAGAAGCAGCATTAACCGAATCAGGCATGAGAATCCTTTGACGGGAGCGCGCGGCAGTTACACAGATTTCGATGCGGGCAGTGCCTTCGCCAGCACACGCGCAACGTGCAGCGCCTGTGTTTGCGCACCGTCATGAATCTGATGCCGGCAACTGGTGCCGTCGGCCACGACGATGGCATTGGCGTTACGTTGCCGGACCGCTGGCAACAGAGACAATTCGGCCATCGCGCGCGAGGTGTCGTAGTGCTCGGCCTCGTAACCGAAACTGCCCGCCATGCCGCAGCATGACGACTCGATCGATGATACCTTCAGCCCCGGCAGCCAACCAAGCACTGCCGTCACCGGCGAAAACGCATCGAATGCCTTCTGATGGCAGTGCCCATGCACCAGCGCTTCACCGACACCTTCGGGCAGCGCCTGCCAGTTCACCGAAAAACGCCCGGCCTTCTGCTCACGAACCAGAAATTCCTCAAAGAGGAACGCGTTGTCCGCCACCGTACGCGCCGTATCGCCAAAGCCATAACCGAGCACTTCGTCGCGCAACGACAACAAGCACGACGGCTCCAGCCCCACAATCGGCACGCCGCGCTCGATATACGGCAGCACGGCGTCCAGCAACCGGCGTGCTTCCGCTTTCGCTTCGTCCACCAGCCCGGCGGCCAGGAAAGTTCGCCCGCAGCACAGCGGCCGCTCACCTTCGCGGCGGTTCACGTGCACCGTGTAGCCCGCGGCTTCGAGCACCTGTTTGGCGGCGAGCGCGTTCTCCGGCTCCATGTAGTTGTTGAACGTGTCGACGAAGAGCAGCACTTCGCGCCCGCCCTGCCCTGCTGTCACGCCGCCACCACGGGCGAGCGGTGTCTGCGAATCCAGAAACGATCGCTTCAACGCTGGCACAGAACGCTCGAGCGCGAGTCCCAGCCAACGCTTGGCGGCATTGCCACCCGGCAGACGCTGCGCGGCATCTAGCAGACCGCCGATGCGGCTCGCCCACGGCGCGTAGCGCGGCAAATACGCGACCATCTTGTCGCGCAGCGACACGCCATGACGTTTCGCCCGCGCATGCCGCGCTTCGATCTTGAAGCGGGCCATATCGATGCCCGTCGGGCAATCGCGCTTACAACCCTTGCACGACACGCACAGATCGAGCGCTTCCTTAACGTCGTCGCTCGCCAGTCCGTCCTCGCCAAGTTGGCCGGACACAGCAAGGCGCAACGTGTTGGCGCGTCCGCGCGTCACATGCTGTTCATCGCGTGTGACCCGATAACTCGGACACATCGTGCCCGCATCGAACTTGCGGCAATGGCCGTTGTTGTTGCACATCTCCACCGCCGACGCGAGGCCGTTCGACGCGTCGCTACCGGTACCCGGCGCGGTCTGCTCGCCCGTGAGCGCGTCGCGTTTCACGTTCCACGCGCTCCAGTCGAGCGCAGGCGTGAGCGGCTTGGCCGCATAGCCCGGTGCGAAACGGAACAACTCGCGCGAGTCCATCTTCGGCGGGCGCACCATCTTGTCGGGGTTGAAGCGGTTCTCCGGATCGAACAATTGCTTGATCTCGCCGAACGCCGCATTGATGCGCGGCCCGTACTGCCACGCCACCCATTCGCCGCGGCACAGACCGTCGCCGTGCTCACCCGAGTAAGCGCCTTTGTACTCGCGCACCAGCGCCGCCGCTTCCTCGGCGATCTCACGCATCTTGTGCGCGCCGTCGCGGCGCATGTCGAGAATCGGGCGCACATGCAGCGTACCGACGCTGGCATGCGCATACCAAGTGCCCTCGGTGTCGTGACGGTGGAACACTTCCGTCAGACGCCGCGTGTACTCCGCCAGATGTTCGAGCGGCACGGCACAGTCTTCGATGAAGGACACCGGCTTGCCGTCGCCCTTCATGCTCATCATGATGTTCAGCCCGGCCTTGCGCACTTCCCAGAGCGCCTTCTGCGGCCCGGCTTCAGGCATCTTCACAACGCTATCGGGCAAGCCGAGATCGCCCATCAGCGTGGCGAGATCATCGAGCTTCGCGCGCAACTCGGCGGCATCGTCGCCAGCAAATTCCACCAGCAAAATCGCCTGCGGATCGCCCACCAGCGCCTTCTCGATCACGGGTCGGAACGCGGCGTTATCCATCGCGAGGTCGATCATCGTGCGGTCGACCAGCTCTACCGCCACCGGCCCCAGCTTGACGATGTGCTGCGTGAGATCCATCGCCTGATAAAACGTGGGGAAGTTCACCACACCAAGCGTCTTGTGCACCGGCAGCGGCACGAGCTTGAGCGTGATCTGGCGGCTGTACGCCAGCGTGCCTTCCGAGCCGACGAGCAAGTGCGAGAGATTCGCCACGCCGTCGTCGGTGTAAGCCCGCGGGTTCAGACAATCGAACAAATCGAGGTTGTACCCCGCCACGCGACGCAGCACACGCGGCACGCGCTCGCGCAGCTCTTCCTGTTCGCGCACGGCAATTTCGCGCACGCGGTCCAAGATCGCCTTGGTGCGAGCGTCGGCCGGTGGCGTATGCAGCGAGCCGAAATGCAGTTGCGCGCCATCGGCCAGCACCGCGTCGACGCCCAACACGTTGTGCACCATGTTGCCGTACTCGATGGAGCGCGAGCCGCACGAGTTATTGCCCGTCATGCCGCCGATCGTGCATTGCGCGGCAGTCGACACATCCACGGGAAACCACAAACCGTGCGGCTTGAGCCACGCGTTCAGATGATCGAGCACGATGCCCGGTTCGACCGTCACCGTGCGCGCCTCGGCATCGAACGCGACCACACGGTTGAGCCACTTGCTGTTATCGATGACGAGCGCTTCGCCGATGGTCTGGCCGCACTGACTCGTCCCGGCACCCCGCGCGAGCACAGGCACATGCTGATCGCGGGCGATATCCAGCGCACGAATCAGGTCTTCCTGATCGCGCGGCACCACTACACCGATCGGGAAGATTTGATAGATCGACGCGTCGGTCGCATAGCGGCCACGGCTTGCGCGGTCGAACAGCACGTCGCCGCGCAGCTCGCGGCGCAGGCGATCCTGCAACGGCGTCAGGGCCACACCGCCGCGTTGCATCGGCATCAGATGCACGGGCTGAAGAACGGAGGAAGCGGAGGATTTCGATTGCGGATTCATGGCGTTGCTGGCTGTGGGCTGGCCGGTGGTGTCGCTGCTCGGGCGGGCCAATGCCCGCCCGGCAGGAAGGTGTTACCGAAATGTCTTGCGTGTGGCTTATGCCGGTTGACGCGCGTTGCTCGCGCTCTTGGCTTCACCGGCGCTCGAGAACTTGCTCTCGGGCTGCATGCGGAAGGCGAGGATCACGCCGACGCCCATCAAGATCATGCTGCCCAGGAACGGCAGTTCCCAGTTACCCGTGCGGTCGATCAAATACCCCGAGAGCACCGGCGAGATGATGGCGGCAAGCGCCGAGCCCGTGTTCATCATGCCGCTGGCCGTGCCCGAGTATTCCGGCGCGATATCCATCGGAATGGCCCACATCGGCCCGATCGTCATTTCGGCGAAGAAGAAGCCGAACGCGAGGCATGCCATCGACACATACAGATGGTGCGTGAACATCATCGGCACGAGCGAGATCAGCGTGAGCAGCATGCACACCGACACCATCCAGCTACGCGCCTTCTTGAGATTGCCCGTGCGCTCGTATAACTTGTCGGTCACGATGCCGCCGAGCGTATCGCCGATCACGCCGGCGAAGAACACGCTGGACGCGAACAGCGCCGACTTTTTCAGATCGAGGTCGTAGCTATGCAGGAAGTATTGCGGAATCCACGACAGGAACAGCCACAGCGTCCATCCGTAGCAGAAGTAGACGATCGTCACGGGTGCCATGCGCTTGAACAGCGGGCCCCAGGGCACCGAACCGCTCTTGGCTTTCAGTGCGGGCAGCACGGCGATTTCTTCGGGTGTGATACGCGGATGATCTTGCGGACGCTCCGTGAACGTGAACGCCCACAGCACCACCCACACCAGGCTCACGATGCCGCACAGATAGAACGACTCGCGCCAGCCGTGCGTGGCCATGATGAACACGACCAACGCCGGTGCCACTGCGTTACCGATACGCGAAGCGGCGTGCGTGATGCCCTGCGCGAAACCGCGCTTCTCTTTGGGAATCCAACGCGACATGGCCGATGTGGCCGCCGGGAACGTCGCCCCTTCGCCCAGACCGAGCAGCAAGCGGGCCAGCAGCAGCGTGACGAGACCACCCGCCATGCCGGTGAGAATCGTCGCCACGGCCCACAGCGCACCGCAGACGAGCAGCGTGCGTTTGGCACCGAAGCGATCGCTCACCCAGCCGCCGATGATCTGGAAGACGAGATAGGGATAGGCAAATGCGGAAAAGACCAGACCAATTTCGGTCTTGTTGAGATTGAATTCCTTGCCGAAGCCGGCAGCGGCCGTACTGACGTTGACGCGATCTAGGTAGGTGATGAAATACATGACGCATAGCATCACCAGCACGACTCTTGTCGCTCTGAAAAGCTTCATTGCATGTCTCCTGAAACAGCCCGTGAGGCGCGCCTGTTCGCAGCAGGCTACGCGTGAGGTGTTGCGGCGGCACGGGGCATTCTGCGACGCCCCGGTGCCAGCTCAATTGCAAGCAAAGCATTCACTGCCGAGGTGTGGTCGACACACCCCGTTATTTCGGCCCGACGGTTACGCAGCGACCTTGAGCGACGGCGTGCTCTTGGCTTCGGCCAGGTAGGCCATTGCCGCCACCACGCCCGAGTCGGCCAGTTTCACGCCCGAGAGTTGCAGCCCCATTTCGCAGCCGGCCAACGTGGCCATGAGCGTGAGGTCGTTGCAATCGCCGAGATGGCCGATACGGAACATCGTGCCGCGAATCTTGCCCAGCGCCTGACCGAGCGACATGTCGAAGCGTTCGTAGATACGCTTGCGTACTTCGTCGGCATCGACGCCTTGCGGCATCACCACACCGGTGAGCACCGGGCTGTAGACCGCCGGGTCCTGACACTGAATCTCGAGGCCCCAGGCGCGCACCGCACGGCGAGTCGCTTCGGCCAGACGCTGGTGACGCGCAAACACGTTATCGAGTCCTTCTTCGAGAATCATGTCGAGCGCTTCCGACAGGCCGTACAGCAAGTTCGTGTTCGGCGTGTACGGCCAGTAGCCGTTCTTGTTCGCTTCGATGATTTCCTGCCAGCCCCAGAACGCACGCGGCATCTTGGCGTGGCGGCCAGCTTCGAGCGCCTTCGGCGAGATGGCGTTGAAGCTGATCCCCGGCGGCAACATCAGGCCCTTTTGCGAGCCCGAGACGGTGACGTCGACACCCCATTCATCGTGACGGTAGTCGGCGGAAGCCAGCCCCGAGATGGTGTCGACGAGCAGCAGTGCCGGATGGCCTGCGGCGTCGATGGCGCGGCGCACGGCAGCGATATCGGAGGTCACACCGGTCGACGTTTCGTTATGCACCACACACACGGCCTTGATGCCGTGCGCGGTGTCGGCGCGCAAACGCGCTTCGATCATGTCGGCCTTGACGCCCTGACGCCAGCCGTCGGTGCCCGGCAGACCGATGAACTCCGGCTTCAGGCCGAGGTTCTCGGCCATCTTCTTCCACAGCGTGGCGAAGTGCCCCGTCTCGAACATCAGCACGTGGTCGCCCGGCGAGAGCGTGTTGGAGAGCGCGGCTTCCCATGCGCCCGTGCCCGATGCCGGGTAAATCACCACCGGCTGCTCGGTCTTGAAAATCTTCTTGATGTCGGCGAGCACCTTGCGACCGAGCGCGCCGAATTCCGGGCCGCGGTGGTCGATGGTCGGATAGCTCATGGCGCGCAGAATGCGATCGGGCACCGGGCTGGGACCGGGGATCTGGAGGAAATGGCGCCCCGAGGGGTGGAAATCGAGCTTCAACATGAACGACTCTCTCCTTTTGAATTTTGCATGCAAAATACTTTAGCAGAGCCGAAGATTCTCGCAAGGGGCGAGAAACACTTTTAATACAGGTGTTTACCCGAGCGGGACGAGACCCGGATGCAGTACGGTACAATCGCCGCCATGAAGGTTTAATGATTTTGAATGCAAAAGATGGAAGACTTGCCGACCATTGCCGGAACCGAGATCCCACGTGTGGAACGTTTGCGTTTGCACGACACCGTGGTCGACCACCTGCGCAAGCTCATCATCGAGGGCGTGCTCTCGCCGGGGGTGAAGCTCAACGAGCGAGAGCTATGCGAGACGCTTGGCATCTCACGCACACCGTTGCGCGAGGCGTTCAAGGTGCTCGCCGCCGAGGGGCTGATCGAGATCGCGCCGAATCGCGGCGCGAGCGTGGCGCGCATGACGGAAAAAGAGATCTGGGAGACGTTCGAGTTGATGAGTGCGCTCGAAGGGTTTTCTGGTGAGCTGGCCGCCGAGCGCATGACCGCCGTCGAGCTCGCAGAGATCAAGGCGCTGCATTACGCGATGCTCGCGTGCCGAGCGCAGCAGGACCTGCCCGGGTACTACGCGCGCAATCAAGAGATCCACGATCGCATCAATGAAGCGGCGCGCAACGGGGCGTTGCGCCAGACGTACATTTCGATCAATCGCCGCTTGATGGCGTTGCGCTTTCGCTCGAACTTTCGCACCGACAAGTGGGACCGGGCCATCGATGAACACGAGCAGATGATTGCGGCGCTAGAAGCGAAGGACGGCAAGCGCTTGTCGGAAATTCTGCGCAAACACTTGCTCGCCAAGCGCGATGCGGTTTTGCAGATTCATGCGGAACCGGTTGGAGACACGCGCAACGACTAAGCCCTTAGGGACGAAGTCCCAAGAACTCGGCACGCGCACATTTTGAAAGAGACGGCGGGAGGGCGAACCGCAAGATGACGGCTCACTCTACCAAGGAGCCGTATGGTCATCTCCTCCTCCGCCGTTCACAATGCGGTTCCCGCCGCGCCGTCAGGCCCCGTTTCCATTTCCGTTCCATCGGACAAGATCCATCTCGGTATCAAGGAAACGTTGCGAAGCGTTTTGGCTGACCGATACGTCATCCTGGTTGACTGTCAGTACGAGGGTGACCTACCGCCGGCCGACGTGTTGCAACGTTTGCCCCACGACTTGCGCGTTGTGATCGACCGGGCGGCCGTGGCCGACGCAAAGATACCTGCCGATACATTAGTCATCGTCCACGGCAGCGAAGCGTCTTTCGGCAGTATCCGAAGTGCCCTCGCCGGAACGGTTCGCACCACGGGTTTCGTGCAAGAGAACGGCAATCCGGCAGTGTTTGTCGATGTCGACGATGCCCGCCACCTGATCAAGCAAAACCCGCACAGCGCCGCTACGTTCGTCAATTTCGCACTACGCATTGCGAAGGAGTACGGCAAGGGAGCGGAGGTTGTGTCGTATGACGGGCCTTTCACACAATCGGCTACCGACGACGGTTATGGCGCCACCTTCCCGCTACGCGAGTGGTCCGCCCAACCGTCCATGCTCGAACGGGCGACCTCGGGCCTGCGCTCAATGGCGGATGTGTTGCGCCGATCGCTGACCCTGACGGCTAACGAACGCCGCACCGCGACGTAATTCCATCGAACTAGTTCGCATCACAAAAAAAGCGTGGGCGCCCGTCATTCGGACCCCACGCTTTTTGCTTTCTTGCTCGGCGCCAATACGCGCCCAATCCCATTGCTCCCATTGCGCCGAATCGACGCGCGCCTCACAGTCGGCGCTCGGCAGCCTCCAACGCACGGCGTGCGAGCACCGCAGGCGACTCCAGTACTTCACCTGCCAGCCGCGCGACCAGCGCCGCCACGCTGCGACCGTACTGCTTACCGGCGATGACGTCAGCCGGATCGAGCGCGTACGCGGCGCCAGCTTCAACGCCTTGACCGGTCACACTCACAAAGTCTTTGAGACGGCGGGCATGCAAGCCATCGTCGGGCGTTTCCGGGTCTTCCGGGTCGGCCCACACCATGCCGTGCTTGGCAGCGAGGGCAGCGAAATAATCGAGCGTGTTGCGCTTGTCGTCGCCCGGACGGTAGCTGAACGAAAACCCACCTGCGACCTTGTTGCGCCAGCTGCGTGCACGCCACATATCCATCGTGGCATCGGCAAAAGCTTTCAGCGGCGCGGCAACACCGCCCTGAAGGGCCGGGGCACCGAAGATGATGGCATCGGCATTGGCCAGACGGGCGAGCATCGCTTCGTCGTGCCACTGACCGTCAATGAGTTGATGCGGCTCGATACTGAGCAATTGTGCGTGTGCACCGGCGTCGTTGACGCCTTGGGCAACCGAATGGGCAATCATGGCGGTTGCGCCGCCCTGCGAGTAGTAAACGATTGCGATATTGGACATGGCGTAGTGCTTCCTAACTCAGGATGTCCGCCCCATGGCACCGCCCGGATCGCGCTTCCCTTCGCTTCCGCTGGCTGTCTGGACATCAGTCAAGGCCAGATGATGCCAGCGATAACCCTTAGGGGATAGCCCGCATTCGTGAACATGACTGTTCCGTAAACGATAACAATCGGATGGCCACGAGACGCTGTCCATCGCATTACATTGTCCTGACAGAAAAATGGCGCGAAGCTGACAGCCCTCGCGCCCTGCATTTCACGTCATTCCCCAGTCGCCAGTCAGTCATTGCCCAGCGCCAGCGGCCTTCCACGCCCTCTGCGCCGTTAGCGCCGGGCCGGTGCCCCCAGCCGGATCGACAACTGGTCGGCCAGTTCTCGCATTTGTCTGCCGATACGCTCGCCTGTGACCGCGTCGATTTCGTTGGTCAGAAAACTCACCGCCAGCCCCGCCACCGCGCGCTCGCCCGTCGCATCGAACACCGGCGCACCAAAGCAGATCATCCCTTCGCGCATTTGCCCGTTATCGATGGAGTACCCATCGCGGCGCACTTGCGCCATTTCATCGGACAACGCCGGATACGTCCCCACACTCGCCTTGGTCAGCGGCGCAGGCCACGCGCCTGCCAGCAAATCGGCGACTTCATGCGCAGGCAACGTCGAGAGCATGGCTTTGCCGGTCGCCGTGTAGGGCGCAGGCAGGCGCATGCCGATACGGAACGTCACGCCCAGCGGCCGGTTGCCGTTGTGACACGCGAGATAAATCACCTCGGCACCGTCGAGCACGGAGAGCGTGACGGTCTCCTGAGCAAAGGCACGTGAGTCCTCCCACACCGCCCGGAATTCTTCCGTGATGTTCGTCTGCGAGAGGAAGGCATTGGCCCACCCCATCACATACGAACCCATCGTCATGCCGCCGTTGGCGTGGCGTTTCACCAGCCGCAACTTGACCAGCGTGTCGCACAGCCCGTGCAGCGTGCTTTTGGGCACGCCCGTCTCACGCGCCAGATCGGCCAGCCCAACGGGCTCGGTCGACGCCGCAATCACATCGAGGATATGCACCGCACGCACCACAGCCGGGGCAGTGGTCTTGAGCGGTTCTGCCTCGGCAGTGGCGTGGGCGGCGAGAGTCGCATTAGCGGGGACGTCGAGTTTGCGCTTGGGCATGAATCGGAAATCGGCTTCGGAGAAGTGAGGGGTCAATTAGACAACGGCGCACCGGCGGCGTGCCGCCAGCATGGTACGGGGAACGCATTCTCATTCCGCCCTAGGAAAACCACCTAGTTGCACCGACACCGTTCAATACGTAGAATTTGATTCAATACATAGAATACCGTTCAATAGATGGAACGGCAAGTCGTTAGCCGAGATCACGGACCCATCAATATGCAACTCAAAGACACCACCCTTTTCAAGCAACTGGCCTGGGTCGACGGTCAGTGGATCGCCGCCGACAGCGGCAAGACCTTCGACGTGCTCGACCCCGCGACGGGTGAAGTGCTGGCGCAGGTGCCGGAACTCGGCGCGGAGGAAACCACGCGCGCCGTCATTGCCGCCGAAGCCGCCCAGAAGCCGTGGGCTGCCCGCACCGGCAAGGAGCGCGCCACGGTGCTGCGCCGCTGGTTCGACCTGATGATCGCCAACACCGACGATCTGGCCTATCTGATGACTCGCGAACAGGGCAAGCCGCTCGCAGAATCGCGCGGCGAAATCGCCTACGCGGCCAGCTTCATCGAGTGGTTTGCCGAAGAAGCCAAGCGCGTCGACGGCGATGTGCTCGCGACGCCCGCGGCCGATAAGCGCCTCGTCACGATCAAACAACCGGTCGGTGTGTGCGCCGCCATCACGCCGTGGAATTTCCCCGCCGCGATGATCACCCGCAAGGTGGCCCCTGCGTTGGCGGCTGGGTGCGCCATCGTGGTGAAGCCTTCGGAACTCACGCCGCTGTCCGCCTTTGCGCTCGCCGAGCTGGCCCATCGCGCCGGTATTCCGGCCGGTGTGTTCCAAGTGGTGACGGGCGACGCCCGTGCCGTGGGTGGCGTGCTGACGGCTCACCCGAGCGTTCGCAAGCTGTCGTTCACCGGCTCGACCGGCGTGGGCCGTCTGCTCATGGCGCAGTGCGCCCCGACGATCAAGCGTCTGTCGCTGGAACTGGGCGGCAATGCCCCGTTCATCGTGTTCGACGATGCCGATCTCGATGCTGCTGTCGAAGGTGCCATCGCGGCGAAGTATCGCAACGGCGGCCAGACGTGCGTGTGCGCCAACCGTTTCTATATTCAGGACGGCGTGTACGACGCCTTCGCCGAGAAGTTCGCCAAGCGCGTGGCCGAGATGAAGGTCGGCAACGGTCTGGAAGACGGCGTGGTCATCGGTCCGCTGATCGAAGGCAAGGCCGTCGATAAGGTCGTGACGTTGGTGGAAGACGCGAAGGCGCGCGGTGGCCGAGTGCTTGTCGGCGGCGACGCTCATGCCTTAGGCGGCACGTACTACACGCCGACGGTCATCGCCGACGCTACCTCGCAAATGCGCGTGGCCCGTGAAGAAATCTTCGGCCCGGTCGCGCCGCTGTTCCGCTTCACGCGCGACATCGACGCCGTGGCGCTCGCCAACGACACCGAATTCGGTCTGGCCGCTTACCTGTACACGCGCGACATCGCGCGCGCATGGCGCACGGCCGAGGCATTGGAATACGGCATGGTCGGCCTGAACACCGGCCTGATCTCCAACGAAGTCGCCCCGTTCGGCGGCATCAAGCAATCCGGGGTGGGCCGCGAAGGCTCGCACTACGGCATCGAGGAATACCTCGAACTGAAGTATCTGTGCCTGCAAGTGTGAAGTTCGATGGGTCTGGGCGACCAGACCCTGACGAGCGTCTCATAACGGCACAAGACCGATAACTCGACAGACAAGTCGCAACACCACCAAAGGAAACCAGTATGAAGCGCGTGATCCAGCGCGGCATGAAGCCGCTCGCCCTCGCTATTGCAGCCGGTGCCGCCATCGCCTCGGTTGCCGGTACGGCACAAGCCCAAACCCCAGCCGTGAAGCCGATCAAGATCGGCGTCGTCACTTTCATGTCGGGCGCTGCTGCCGGCCCCTTCGGCGTGCCCGCCAAGAACGCCGCCGAAGTCACCGCAGCCGAACTCAACGCTGGCAAAGTGCCTGCTCCGTACGCCACCAAGGGCTTCGGCGGCGCACCGATCGAGCTCGTCTACATCGACGAAGCCGGTAGCACCAGCAAGCAAGTGAGCGAGTACCGCAACCTGTTGAATCAGGGCGTGGACTACGTGGTCGGCTACACGTCGTCGGGCAACTGCCTGGCGATCGCCCCGGTCGCCGAAGAAATGAAGAAGGTCACGCTGTTCTTCGATTGCGGCACGCCGCGCGTGTTCGAAGACGCGAGCTTCAAGTACGTCTTCCGTCCGGTCGCCACCGCCACGATGGACAACGTGGGCGCGGCCCGCTACGTCGCCGAGCGCAAGCCCGACCTGCAAACGTACGCCGGTATCAATCAGAACTACGCATGGGGCCAGGACGCGTGGGCCGACTTCGAAGGCACGCTGAAGTCGCTCAAGCCGAACGCCAAGTCGGTGAGCTCGCAAATGCCGCAACTGGGCGCAGGCCAATACAACGCTGGCATCTCGAGCCTGCTCGCCGCGCACCCGGACGTGCTGCACTCCAGCTTCTGGGGTGGCGATCTGGAAGGTCTCGTCGTGCAGGCTGGCCCGCGCGATCTGTTCAAGAAGTCGCTCACGGTGCTGACTGCCGGTGAGACCGCCACGCACGGTAAGACCCGCCTGCCCGACGGCGTGATCATCGGCGCGCGCGGCATGTACGGCATGTTCGCACCGGACAACGCCCTGAACCGCTGGCTGCGCACGGCCTACAGCGCCAAGTTCAACGACACCCCGAGCTACCCGTCGTACAAGATGAACCAGAGCATTCTCGCGCTCAAGGCCGCTTACGAAAAAGCCCAAGCCGCGAACGGCGGCAAGCAGCCGACGCCCGAGCAAGTCATCGCGTCGTTCGAACACCTGGCCTTCGAAGCCCCGGCCGGCAAGATCGGCCTGACGCTCGGCAAGGGTCACCAAGCTGCGCAAGGCACCGCGTTCGGCATTGTGAAGAACGTGAACGGCAAGGTCACCGTGACCGACGTGAAGCAGTACTCGATCGCGGAAGTCACGCCGCCCGAAGGCGTGAAGTCGGCCGACTGGATCAAGGGCGGCCTGAAGCACTAAGCGCACCGCGCGCTTACCGCTTCAACGTAACAAAGCAAGCTTGAGTCGTACCCGCAAGGCAGGCAGCGCCCATCGTGCGCTGCCCGCTTTGCGTTCCAAGGAGAATGCGAGATGTCGCAGATCTACGCCGTCCTGGTGGACGGGGTGATGTACGCCGCGTGGCTGTTCCTGGTTGCTCTGGGACTGACCCTCGTCTACGGCGTGCTGAAAATCTTGAATATGGCGCACGGCAGCCTCTACGCGCTGGGCGCGTACGCTGGCGTGACACTGATCGGCCCGTGGGTTGCGCAAGGCGGCAACCTCTACGTGAGTTACCTGTTGCTCGTGCTGGCGGCCATGGTCGCGGGCGGCGCAATCGGCTTCATCATGGAGCGCGGCGTGCTCAAGCGCTTCTACGGGCAAGACCCCGTGGTGCTGCTGCTCGTCACCTATGCGCTCTTCCTGATCATGGAAGACGCGATCAAGCTCGTGTGGGGCGTCGACCCGTACACGGTCTCCGAGCCGTACAGCTTCCTCGGCAACTTCGAGCTGGGCGACCTCTCGTACCCGAACTACAACTTCCTGATCGTGGGCGTGGCGCTGATCGCTGGCGTCGGACTCACCGCGTTCCTGAAATTCACCCGCAGCGGCCGTTTGCTTCGCGCGGTGATTCACGACCGTGAAGTGAGTCAGGCGCTGGGCATCCGCGTGAGCCGCTACTTCGTCATCACGTTCATGGCCGGTGCCGTGCTCGCGGCCATTGGCGGCGCACTCACCGCACCGACCGTGTCCGTTGCGCCCGGCATGGGCGTCGAAATCGTGGTGCTGACCTTTGCCGTGGTGGTCATTGGCGGACTGGGTTCGCTGCCCGGTGCTGCGTTCGGCGCGTTGCTCGTCGGGCTGGTGCGCGCGAGTGCCGTGCATTACTGGCCGCAAGGCGAGTTGTTCTCGATCTACATCGTTATGGCGCTGGTGCTGGCGGTACGCCCGAAAGGCATCTTTGCTCCGCTGGAGGCTCGCAAAATATGAGTTCCGCAATTTGTTCTCACCTGCGCGCGCCCGGCACGTGGCTCGCGATCATCGGCTTCGTCGTGATCGGCGCAGCAGGTCTGGCGCTGCCGCAGTGGCAGTTTCTGGTGTCGGTCGCCTTGTCGAAGGGCATCGTAGCGCTCGGTCTTGCGCTGTTGTTGCGCACGGGTCTCGCGTCGTTCGGTCAGGCGCTGTTCTTCGCGGTTGGCGCGTATTGCGTGGGCCTCGGCATGAACTTCTACGGCCTCACGGAATTGTTCGCGTTGCTCGCGCTGTCGATGATCGTGTCGGCACTGCTCGCGTTCGTGCTCGGCTTTTTGCTCGCACGCTATCGCGACATCTTCTTCGCCATGCTTACGCTGGCGTTGTCGATGATCTGCTACGGCCTGCTGCTCAACAACGTTGAGCTTGGCGGCAGCGACGGCTTCAACGTGAATGCCCCGACGCTCGGCAGCAGCGCACAGCCGTGGCAACTCACTGGCACGAATCTGTTCGCGGTGGGCTTTATCGCCGCCATCGTGTGCGTGATGGTTGTCGCGATGTACATGCGCTCGACGCCTGGACGTCTCGGTCCGGCCATCAAGGACAACGAGATCCGCGTGGAATATCTGGGCACTTCGGCGCGCCAGAACATTCACCTGACGTACATCATCGCGGGTGCACTGGCAGGCTTGGGCGGCGCGTTGCAGGCGTTCAACATCGGCCACATCGATCCGGACATGGCGTTCTGGACGACCTCGGGCGAATTCGTCTTCATCGCGGTGCTCTCGGGCACACGCTTCGCGTTTTCGCCGTTCATCGGCGCGTTGCTGCTCGAAGTGGCGCGTGCGATGGCGTATCGCTACGCCCCGAACACGTGGCAGATCGTGATGGGCGCGATCATGCTGGCGATCATTGCGTTCCTGCCGGGCGGGCTCACGAGTCTGGGGCTGGGTCGTCGCAAAGCGGCAGCCGCACACCCGGTCACGCAAACGAAGACGACGCGCGCCGCGGGCGACGCGACGGCATGAGGGCTGGCGAGATGGCATCGAATCACATCATTGAGGCCACGGGCCTGTACAAGACCTTCGGCAGCGTGACGCCCGCCAAGGACATCACGGTCAATATCGACGCGCAAAGCGTGGTCGGGTTGATTGGTACGAACGGCGCAGGCAAGACCACGTTCGTGAACATGCTCACGGGCTACATCAAGCCGGATCGCGGCGAAATCGTGTTTCGCGGCAAGCGCATCACGGGGCTCGCGCCGCGCAAGATCACGCGCTTGGGCATTGCTCGTTCGTTCCAGATTCCGCAGCTCTTCGGCTCGCAAACCGCGCGCGAGAACATCGAGATTGCGTTGGCGATCTCGGGGCTTTCCGCCGACCTGGCGAACGAGAGTCTGGCGCGTCTGGGCGTGCTGGAATTTGCCGACATGATTTCGGGCACGTTGCCCGAGGGCGTGCGCAAGCTGCTGGATATCGCGCTCGCGATGGTCTGCAAGCCGGAAGTGTTGTTGCTCGACGAGCCGACTTCGGGCGTGGCCGCAGAAGAAAAGTTCGACGTGATGAACCGCGTGCTGGATGCGGCGCGTGTGCTTGGCATTACGGTGCTGTTCGTGGAGCACGATATGGAAATCGTGCGCCGCTACAGCGACCGTGTGCTGGCGTTCTGCGACGGCCGCATTCTCGCCGACGGCACACCCGACGTGGTGCTGGCCGACGCGCAAGTGCGCGAGTTGATCATCGGCGAAACCGTGGCGGGGGTGGCGGCAGTGCCGTCGTCCGGCAATACCGCCAACGCAGCAGGCGAGGTGACCCATGCTTGAAGTCAAGAATCTGAATGTGCGCTTCGGCGCGACGGACATTCTGCGCGGCGTGCAGTTCTCCGTGCCGAAGGGCGCCATCGTCGGGTTGATCGGTCGTAACGGCGCCGGCAAGACGACCACGCTGCGCGCGATCATGGGGCTGGTGAAACCGGCTTCGGGCACGCTCACGTTCGACAACGTGGATCTGGTGCGTGCGCCGTCGCATCAACGCACGTCGCTGGGCATTGGCTATGCGCCGGAAGACCGTCGTCTGATCCCCGACATGACGGTGGAAGAAAACCTTTGCGTGCCTGCATGGGCACTGAAGGCGAAGGACGTGCAAGCGCGTCTGGACGAGGTCTATCGCATCATTCCCGAAGCGCGCGAATGGGCGCCGCGGCGTGCCTTGCAATTGTCCGGGGGCCAGCAGAAACTGGTGGCCGTCGGCCGCGCCATGATGACGAGTTCGCGCCTGTTGATGCTCGACGAGCCGTTCGAAGGGGTGGCCCCGGCGCTCTCGAAGCGCATCGCGGAAGTGATCGGCCAGATGCGTAGCGCAGGTCTCGCCGTGATCTTGTCGGGTGCCGATTTGCAGCACGCGGGCGCGGTGTTGGACAACGTCTACCGTATCGATCGCGGGCAGATGGTCGCAGCGTAATTTTTCGCGCATGGCTTCATAGCGTGAGCCATGCGCAGTCACTAAGAGGAAAACGATGATGAATCCGTTTCGTTTCCAGACGGTCCCCACCGTTGTCGTGGAATTTGGTGCAGCCCGCCGTCTTGGCGCGCTGCTGCGTGAGCAGTTTCCTTCGGGCAAGCGTCTGTGCGTGGTCACCGACGGCTTTCTGCACAAGAGCGGTCTGCTGACGCCGGCGCTGGCCGATCTGGCGAAGCACGGCTGGCAGGTTTCGGTCATTGACGACGTGATCGCCGATCCGCCTGAGCATGTGGTGCTCGAAGCCGCGGAACGCGCGCGCGCGGGTGATGCGGAAATTGTGCTGGGTTTGGGCGGCGGTTCGTCGATGGACGTGGCGAAGCTGCTGGCCGTGCTGTTGCCGGGCACGCAGTCGCTGAAAGACATGTATGGCGTGAAGAAGGTCACTGGCTCGCGTCTGCCGTTGGTGCAGATGCCGACGACGGCCGGTACCGGTTCGGAAGTGACGGCTGTCTCGATCGTGACGACGGGCGAAACGACGAAGATGGGCGTGGTTTCGCCGCAACTTTTCGCCGATCTGGCAATTCTCGATGCGGAACTCACGCTCGGCCTGCCGCGCGCCGCGACCGCCGCTACCGGTATCGACGCGATGGTGCACGCCATCGAAGCCTATACATCGGCCCATTTGAAGAACCCTGTCTCGGACATGCTCGCAGTCAAGGCGCTCGAACTGCTCTCGCGCAACCTGCTGCCCGCTTGCAACGACGGCAACAACCGCGACGCGCGCGAAGCGATGCTCGTGGGCGCGATGTTCGCCGGTCAGTCGTTTGCCAACTCTCCGGTGGCCGCTGTGCACGCACTGGCGTACCCGATTGGCGGCATCTTCCACGTGGCGCACGGCTTGTCCAACGCGCTGGTGCTCTCGCATGTGATGCGTTTCAACGCCCCCGCCGCGAGCAAGCTTTACGCGGAACTGGCCGACGTGATCCTGCGCGATGGCGCGACCGGCAGCGATGAAGCCAAGACGGACGCGCTCATTCGCCACATCGAATCGATGATCGTCGAGACCGCCATTCCGCGCACGCTGCGCGAAGTCGGCGTGAAACAAGACGACATCGCGCGCATGGCCAGCGATGCCATGCTTCAGACTCGCCTGCTGGTAAATAACCCGCGTGAAGTCAAAGAAGCCGACGCGTTTGCGATTTATTCCGCCGCGTTCTAACGGCGACGCGCTTTAACGCTGGCGCGATAACGTTCACCTAGTCCCTGCTCCGGGAGGGACTAGGGCATCTTCTTCTCCCCTCCCCCGCCGACTTACAATCTGTACTCCCGAACGTCCGCCACGTTCACCCTACGGAGTACGCCATGCCGAAATCGCCGCAGGAACCCGCGCAGGAACCCACTCAGAACGCCTCTGAGCTCATCGACGAACGCATCGCTGAACTCGGCGACTGGCGCGGTGAAATGCTCGCGCAGCTGCGCACTATCATCACGAAAGCCAACCCCGATATCGTCGAAGAATGGAAATGGCGTGTGCCCGTCTGGTCGCTTGGCGGCATCCTCTGCACTGGCGAGTCCTATAAGCAAGCGGTCAAGCTGACCTTTGCAAAAGGCGCGTCACTGCCTGATCCGTCCGGCCTATTCAACGCGAGCCTCGACGGCAATACACGCCGTGCCATCGATTTCCGAGCGGGCGACAAAGTCGACGCCAAAGCGCTCACCGCTCTCATTCGTGCCGCCATCGCGGCCAATCAACGCTGATTTGCACGCCAATGCCTCAAGCCCGCCAAGCCCTCGATCCCCGCGACGAAATCCTCCTTATCGGCAACGATCCCCTGCTCATCTGGAACGCTCCGGCGAACGCGCTCGCCCGCGAAGCGGACGTGAACGACCTGCTGGCCGCCGCTTGGGAAAACGATGTGACGTGGGTCGCCGTGCGCACCGAGGTGCTGCACGACGACTTCTTCCGGCTCGACACCGGGCTCGCGGGCGCCATTCTGCAAAAGCTCGTGAACTATGGGGTCAGCTTGGCCGTCGTCGGCGACATCGAGCCGTGGCTGGCGCGCAGCGAGGCATTTAGCGCCTTCGTCCGGGAAGCTAACCGGGGTCGCACGACCTCATTTGTGGCCACAATCGATGCGCTCAAGCAACATTCGGCTAAAAACATATAAGCGCCTATTTAATAAGGCCACCTAAATCAACAACTAATTCAAAACTAATTTGTTTCAGAGAATCACTTATTATTTTTAATTTTATTAAATCCCCCGAAGTACGAACCAATTGTTTTACCCATCGAAAAACTTTCACTGACGTGGCTTTCGAAGCTGCTCTCCGGACTCCATAACGCATCAAATATCTCCCGCGCGCAGCCTACATCTCCGGGAAATAAGAACCATTCTCTTAATGTGTAACGGTTTAGCCACAACCTCTCGAAGTGCGAGACATTGTCTTAAGAAACGAGAAAATATCGCATTGACTCTCCGAATACCGGTTGATATTCTTCATCACATCGATGCAGAAAATTAAGCGAATCGCAGAAAAATAATTAGCGATCGAAATTTAAAAGCATCAACCGGTACGGCACACGTACCACGTTATCAACTCGATTGTCAGGGTTTGCGGGAACCCTTCAGTTACGCCCTTTTCGTTTCAAGTCCTACGTGAACGCATGCTTCAGGGTCGACGCGGCCAAGACCGCGGCGGGAGCGTGCGCGCGCGATTCAACGAGGGTACCGCGAGCCAGGCAGTCATTTGCAAGACCATGGAAGACCTCTGCCCCTGGAGTCATCATGTCTGCTTTGATGCACCTGCTCGGAACGATTCACGACGATTGCCACGACATTACCGATGCCGAAAATCTGTTTCTCCGCATCGTCAATTTTTCAAGCCGAATCGGTTTCGAATATTGCTGCTACGGTTTTCGAAGTCACCGCAGCGCCACGCAAGCCGATATCCGTGTGTTCGATACTTACCCTTCCGGGTGGATGAAACACTACGGCGAACGCGGCTTTCTCAACGTCGACCCGACGGTGCTTGTCGGCACGCATACCGACAAGCTGCTCAAATGGCGCGATCCTGAAATGCCCGAGGCAGATCAGTTCTGGCGGGAAGCTGCCGACTTCGGTCTGAATCATGGCGTTGGACGATCGAGCTGGGGGCCGCACGGTGAATTCGGTCTGCTGAGTTTCGGACGCACGTACGACGCGCTCACGCCCACGGAAGTCCATTCGCTCGACGTTGGTATGGGGGTGCTATCGAACTACACGCACGAGGCCATGAGCCGCCTGCTGCGCCCGGAACACCCCCCTTTCGATATCGAATCGCTCTCGATGCGCGAGCGCGAAGTGCTGCTCTGGACCGCGGAAGGAAAGACCGCCGACGAGATCGGCGACATCCTCGGTATCTCCACGCGCACGGTCAACTTTCACATCAGAAATTGTTTGGACAAGACCGGCTGCCGCAACAAGGTGCAGAGTGCGATCCGGCTGGTGATGTGGCGCTGATTCGCGCCCGGAAAATGTGGGGGCTGCGCCGACGATAGGCGCGGCTCACGCGAGTCCAAGCGCAGCCAGACCAGTTTCATCGATGTCGATGCGATACGCCGCGACCCAGCGGCCATCGATCTTATAGGCCACACCGAGCTTGTGTGTGGGCACACCTAAGCGTTCGAATAACCGCGCGAGGCTGACGTAAGTCACGCCGATGAGCCGACGCGCGCCCAACGCATGTGCGGTGAACATTGCAGCGCGCAACAGCTCGCGTGCGCCTTGCGCGGATTGCTGTGACGCCTTTTTCGAGCGTGGAGCGGCTGCGTCGTACGAAGCTAACGCGAAGCGCGACAGCTCCCACACGGTGGCCGGGCTTGAGTGCTCGTGTGCGCCGCGCATGGTGTCGGTGTCGTCGAACGCTTTCTTGTTGTTGATCGCAACGGCCCCCGGCAAATCGTCGACAAGATGCCGAAAGTGATCGCCAAGCAGAAAATGATGCGTCGCAGGCAGCAGGCGGGCGCAGCCGACGATCGCGTCGCCGTCGCCGCGCAAGGTCACGTAGACGGTGTCGTCGTGATCGTATTCGTCGGACTCTTCACCGTCTTTGTGTGTCGCCGACGCCAGAGACGCCGGTACGCGCCACCCCAATTTCTGGACAAAAACACGATGCCGGAAACGCGCAATTTCCGCGCGCGTCGCCGGCATCATCTGTGCACCTCTGAGGACATCGACCCGCATCGTATGTCTCCGCCGATAGGTTGTTAGGACGAGGGTATCGGCACCACTCGTCCGCGGAAACTGTCAACGTTGACAGGTCCGTCGCCCCGACTTCTCACCCGCGTGCTTTCCGGTATAGCTCAATAGTCCAAATTTCGCCAATCGTCGCCCGGCATCGACAGCCCCCCCCCCGCGCGCGTCACTGACAAATGCTCCGCTGCTGCCTACATCCGCACCTTAAGCAAGTCATTGGGGCCGCATGTCGGTCTCATCTCCCCACCAGTTCAAATCCGGACTGCGCGAGCCGGGCGGAATGAACACAGCGCCGGGCAGCATTGCACCGTCCTGATCGGCCGGGTTATAGACGAAGATCGAACCGGGCGCCGCAGAGAGCGTGACGGAGATCACCGGCATGAACCGGCCAGTGACCGCCATGTAATCCTGCTGGTTGTGCTGCGTGCCGGGCAGATTGGCGGCGCCGGAATAGAAGAACGTCTCGATGGGGAGCTGCGTGGGAATATTCTGCGGCCACGCGGCGAGGATGACCTCGTTGTGTATGCCGCCCGCGACCGTCTTACGCAGATCGATTAAGACGGAAAATTGGGCGGCGGACGGCGACAGTCCGCATCCGTTGCCGAGCGTGGGCCAACTGTTACGGTATTGCGCTGCTGTGGTGATACCTCTCGCATCGCACAAGGCGTGACTTCCCCCGGTGGAACAACTGTCTGGTCGGCTGGCCGTCCCTGCATTGATGGGAAAGCTACAGCGCC
The DNA here is from genome assembly GCF_049918595.1 of Pandoraea pneumonica. Taxonomy (GTDB): domain Bacteria; phylum Pseudomonadota; class Gammaproteobacteria; order Burkholderiales; family Burkholderiaceae; genus Pandoraea; species Pandoraea pneumonica_A. The sequence goes on along the minus strand of NZ_JBNCRZ010000005.1, from coordinate 184,552 downwards.
ACACGACGGGGTGCTGCGTCGGCGCCGACAACTCGCGCATGATGAGGCCGACTCCGCCGGTCGTCAGCGTCATGTTCATATCGATACGCGCGAACGAGAACGAAACGCCGTTACGGCCAATGGAGTTGGTGGTCGGATTCCATGAGTGAAAATCGCCGCTGCCAGTGTTGCGAATCAAAATCCCCGAGCAGTAATACGCAGGCAAATTCCCCGGACAGTCGAGCCGCGTGTCGACATAGCGCGCTTCGAGTTGCTTCGCGACGGCATACCCCCAGTCGAGTTGATCGCGTTCGTCGAAGCCGAACGACGCCCCGCCCGGTGCGTTTAGCAACGCACGCAGAATCGGTGCCCATCTTCCCGTCGCATTGAAAAACTGCCGCTGATAGCGCAACGCTTGCGATAACTGCCCACCTCGGCTCGCGTCGTAATAAATGGCCTGCACCGCGAGTGTCCCCGGCGCGGTCTGATCCCAAAGACTCACGCCCACCGTATTAGGCGACGGACACGGGGTGCACGGCGGCAGACTGCCTTGCGCAGGCGGGCAACCGCAAGTGAGCTCATACGCCTTGCCATCGCCCACCGCCGTGGGCTTGTCAGCCAGAACGAAGCCCACCGAATCGGGCGGATTGCCTTGCGGCAAATCTTCCCGGATGTAAGTGAGCTTTGCGGCCCCCGCGGCGATTTCCTCGGGACTCAGACGCCAGAAGTTATCTCCCGCGCCATCGCTCGGCGCGGTGCGCAGCAACACGCCGGAGCATTCGTAGATGGGGCGGTCCACGAAGCATTTTGATTGCGTGTTTTGAAAGCGCTGATTGACGAGTCCCGCGATAACCGCACCGGTCAGGGCATGCGCAGGCAACGAGAGCAGGGCAAGCCACGCGGCAGCGAATCCCGCGAGCGTCACTTTGAATATGCGTCGGCAAAACATAGGTCACCTCGCAATGTCTTCGAGCACGCCAATGGCGGGCACACAACACGAGCCAATCAACGCGGCCCCGGTTGCCATTTCGTGTCTGGGGGTGGCGGCGCATCGAGTGCGCCGTTTAGCGTGAAGGATTGTTCAGTGGGGTTGTAGGTGAAGGCACGTGCGCCCGGGGTCTGCGTCAGGTCGACGTGGAGTACGGGCATGAACCGGCCGGTGGTTTGCAGATAGTCGCGTTGGACAAACTGCGCGCCACCCAAGCCATCGCCAACATAGAAAATCGCGTCAAACGGGATCTCTTCCGGCACGTTCTGCGGCCACACGCCGATGATGGCTTCGTTCCAAAAGCGGTTGCTCTCGACGATGGCGGCGCGCGTTCTAGTGGATGTATCAACCGACTGTGCGCTCGGATCAAAGCTGCAAAGGCGCCCCGAATTGAACAATGCCACCCACGCTTGCGGCGTCGTGACGCCAACCGACGCGCACGTCGGGTGCTTTGCACTCAGACACCGATCAGGGACGCCAGTACCCGCATCACGCGGATAGACGCATCGAAACGTCAACGGACGCTGCACAGGGGCAGCGAATTCGCGGACGATCATGCCAGCATCACCACGCCCTGAAATCAGGCGGGTCATGAGCATGTCGGCACGCGCATACGAAAAGGACACACCAAGGGCATCGATATTGGCGACGTCGTAATAGACTGCCTGTACTGCGAGCTTGGCCGGTGCTGCCACATCCCATGCACTCACACCCACGGCAATCGGGTCTCCAGGACATGGTGCGCAATCGGGCATACCGCCCCCTATCGGAGGACATCCGCACTTCAACTCATAAGGCTGCCCATTCCCCACCGCCGTCGGCCTATCGGCCAGCACGAACCCCACCGGATAGGGCGGGTGAACCGGAGGCAAGTCAGCCCGCGCGTAGCTGAGCCGCGCGACACCCGAGGTCACTTCGTCATTCGTCAGTTGCCAAAACGAAGTCCCGGCACTGCCTGTCGGCACAGTGCGCAACAGCAGCCCGGAACATTCGTAGACCGGCTTGTCGACAAAGCATTTCGATGGCGTGGCGCGATAGCGTTGGTTAATCAGATAGGCCACATCCGCACCGCCCAGCTTCGGTTCCGTCGCGACAATCCCGTTCGCTTGCGGGACGGGCTGTGTCGGCGAGACCTGCGCACATCCAGCGATCAACCAGATCGCACACCATAAAATTCGCACAAGGCGCACAACTGTGAGCGAGCGCATCATCGTGGCCCCGGTTGCCATTTCGTGTCAGGGGGTGGCGGCGCATCGAGTGCGCCGTTTAGCGTGAAGGATTGTTCAGTGGGGTTGTAGGTGAAAGCGCGTGCGCCGGGGGATTGGGTCAGGTCGACGTGGAGCAGCGGCATGAAGCGGCCGGTGGTTTGCAGATAGTCGCGTTGGACGAACTGCGCGCCACCCAAGCCATCGCCAACATAGAAAATCGCTTCAAACGGGATCTCTTCCGGCACATCCTGCGGCCACACGCCGATGATGGCTTCGTTCCAAAAGCGGTTGCTCTCAGGAATGTAGGCTCGCGTTTTGGTTGATACGTCGACCGATTGCGCATCCGGGGCAAAATTGCAATGGAGGCTCTGATTGAACCAGGTAATCCACCCTTGCGGTGTCGTTACGCCAAGCGACGCACAAGTTGGATTGTGTCCATTCAGGCAACGATCGGGGGTACCGGTGCCTGCGTCGCGCGGATAAATACATCGAAACGTGAGCGGACGCTGCACAGGGGCAGCGAATTCGCGAACAATCATGCCAGCATCACCACGCCCTGAAATCAGGCGGGTCATGAGCATGTCGGCCCGCGCATACGAAAAGGACACACCAAGGGCATTGATCGAAGTCTGGCTGGGATTCCACGAATGAAATTTGTCCCCCCAACCGGTGATGCGCAACACCACCCCATTGCAATAGAACGACGCACGCCCATCGGGACAGGCCACCGACGTGTCGTCATATCGCGCGGCAATATGCTGGGCAACCGCATAGCCGTCGTAAAGCTGATCCCGCTCATCGAACCCGAACGATGTCGCCTCGCCTCCGCTTAGCGCCGCCTTCAATATCGGCACCCACACGCCTGTCGCGTTGAAGTACTGCCGTTGATCGGTCAACGCCTCGATCAATTTGCCGCCATTGGCCACGTCGTAATAAACCGCCTGTACTGCAAGCTTGGCCGGTGCTGCCGCATCCCATGCACTGACACCCACGGCAATCGGGTCTCCCGGACATGGCGTGCAATCGGGCATACCGCCTCCTATCGGCGGGCATCCGCACTTCAGGTCGTATGGTTGCCCGTTACCCACGGCCGTCGGCGTATCCGCCAGCACGAACCCCACCGGATAAGGCGGATGAACCGGAGGCAAGTCAGCCCGAGCGTAGCTAAGTCGCGCGACACCCGACGTCACTTCGTCGTTCGTCAGTTGCCAAAATGAAGTCCCGACACTGCCTGTCGGCACAGTACGCAACAGTAGCCCGGAACATTCGTAAACCGGCTTGTCGACGAAGCATTTCGATGGCGTCGCGCGATAGCGCTGGTTGATCAGATAGGCCACATCTGCGCCCCCTAACTTCGGGGCTGTCGCGATAACCCCGCCAGTCTGCGCGACGGGTGGTGCTGGCGATACCAGCGCACATCCCGCAGCCAGCCACACCACGCAGCACAGCCAGACACGCCACCTCATCACGCTTCGCATGAAACGTCTCCCGCATCCGTTCACCGCGCATCACGGCGTGACGCCGATCACTTGCATGAAGTCCGCTTCATTGCGTCCCGTGGCATTGCCTTGCTCGGAGCCACCGTTCAGGTCATACGCATAGGCGGTGCCTGCGCCGATCTGCGTGCCCGTCCAGAACAGATAGCTCAGCCAGCCCATATACGCGGCTACCGGCCCATTGCCGTTGTAGTAATTGCGCCAGAACGCCTTCATCTCGTCGAGCGTCAGCAACGCCAACCCTACCGACGCACAGGCGTTCTTCGCCCCGGCAAAGTTGGCCGATGCACTCACGAAGTGCACCTCTCGAATGCCCTTGACCGTCACCGGATGACTGCGCGACTCGCCCATCGCATCGGTCGCTGTGATCGCCGCGGTGCCGTTGCCCACAGCCACGACGTGGCCCGCGTTGTCCACCACGGCCACCGCCGTATCACTCGACTGATAGGTATGCGGAACAACACCGAACTTGGCCTCACGGGTGTAGGTCGCAAACGCGGGCGCATCACTCGGCGGCTTCGGGCCGACGAGATAGCCCTTGCCGGTCGCGTCCACCGTCATCGCCGCCTCGAAGGCCTCGCCGATAAAGAGCGTGAATAACTCCGAGTTGACAGGTTGCCCGCCGCCGCGTCTGACCGAGTACGACAGAAAGGCCGATTTGTCGCGATTCTGGTCGACGTGCGCGCGCGGCACCTCGAACACATAGTCTTGTTGCGGCGTAGCACCCACCGTTACCGTTTCAATGAAGACACCCGGAGAGCCACTTGCATTGGACCACCGGAACTCAATCACATCGCCCTCGGCGATGCCCTGATACGGCTTGACGATCACTTCCACCGTCGGCCCGACAACATCCTCCGGCTGAAGCGATGTGCCGTCGGACAACGGCACCACGACCTTGGGCAAGTCGCCCACCGGTTCAAGAACGCGAAACTTGAATTCCCTCGACTCGATCAGTCCGGCCCCAGTCAACACCACCTGCGTCTTGATCGAGATCTGCCGTCCGGAAAAGCGCGACAACACAATGCGCGGAATCTTGAACTCAACGGGACGATCAATATCAATTGCGCTCGTGAGCTCCTTTGCGTCGGACCATTCGTCGTTATTGATGTTGATAAACACCACGTCGAAAAGCCCCATGCCGGCATAAGGCATCACGATTGCCTTGGCACCGTCGGCTGGCACGTCCTCCAGATTCAGCACGCCATTGACGACGCCTTCGATATCCGGTGGCTCGACCAGCCCCGGCTCGGGCGCCTGCTCCCCAACGGCGATCGTTATCGTGTCCGACGTTTCGGTCGTGCCGTCTTCGTGTTCGACGGTGTAGTGCACGTCGACGGTGTGGCCGTCATTGGGCGCAATATGCTCATCGAAGACAGACAGACGAATCACGCGCGGCAGGTTCGACGCGTTAACACTAATGCTGTCGCTCATCGAGCCTGCGTCTGTCGCGCCTTTCCAGTACATCGTGATGTAATCGCCCAATGCCTTGCCGGTGTAGACCGGTATGACGACCTTAGCCTCAAATAACTCAGGGTCGAGCGTCCCGTCCACGGCCTCTTCGACCAAGGGCGGTTCGAGCGACGCGGCGGCGTCGCGCCTGCCGCCCATGTTTTTGTCGAGATACATGTTCGTGCTCCGGTGAAGTGCGGCGATGACGATGAAGCTCACCTCATGAAATGCGCAGTTTCGGCGCCATCATGGCGCGGCCACGCACAGCGGATGTCGCCTCGTAGACCAAGTCCCGGTCGAGGGTCTCCTTCACCGAACTGCTGTTACCGCCAGCGGCAGGCACGCCCCACGTCACGGCACCGCCACCGCCGAGCACTGCGGTGAAGGACTCGGAGTTGCCGTAGATGGCGCGCACATCGACCAACTGGGCGGCAACCGACTCTGTACTCCCCCCGACAGCGTCATTACCCCATGCCACCACGGTGCCATCGGAGCACAGTGCGGCGAAGGCCCCCCACCCAACAACGTTTCTGAGCATGCGAAGCGCGACGAATGCTGCGTTGCCCTGCACATTGACGCCGTCGGTGCCCGAGCCGAAGATGTTCCCGGGGTTGATCGTGACCTGGTCTGTCGCGGATCGAACATGCAGCGGTACCCACGGCCGCGTATCTTTGAAACTCACCCCAGTCGTCCACACGAGCTCGTCGTCGTAGCGCCATTCGGCGAGCAGATCGGCGCGCGATGTGCGATGCAACGCCCGCATGTACTGCGACGTACCCGATGCTCGGTAGATCGTCCCGTTGAGCCGAGCGCCCATGACGAGCAAGTCGCCAGTGCCAAGCTCACGACGCACGTCGTAGATCTTCGCGCCAGATTCCTCCACCGGCCCGCCCGCCGCGCGTGTCACGGTGTAACTCAGCTCGATCGTGACGCCATTGTTGGCCAGGACGATGGCCTTGGGCACGGTGATCTTGACGGCACCGCCCGCTTCTCCCGGCGTCACCGTGTGCCGATATTCACCAGTGCCGTTGCCCGGCACTCCCGCCCACGTCAGCACGATGACATCGTTTTGTCTGAGAATCGCAATCGCTTCGATGGTGACCGTCGCCCCACTCGCCGGCACGTCGTCGGGATCGAGCGACGCCCCGTCGGCCTGATCGATCACAGGCAATGGCAGCGCCGACAGCTTGATCGAGAATTCCAACTTTTCGCTGGTATCGATCGTGTTACCTGCGCGCACGATCTCGTACCACACGCTCACGCCGCCATCGACACCGGCGATCACCGTGTCCAATTCGATCGTGAAAAGGATCGGATTCTGTGAAGGACCGACGATCTGCGTCTTTTGGGTGCTACCACCATCCTTCGTGCTATCCCAGTGCAGACGAATCGTGTCGCCTTGTTGCATCTGCGCCGCGCGTTCGACCACGACCTCAGCGCCCTGCGGCACATCGCGCGGGTCGAGTACACCGTCGTCTCGCACCGCGGGTACTTCAGGGGCTGGCAGATCCATCGAACCGCGCTGCACGCGTACGATGTATTCGGCGGACTCACGGATCGGGGGGGTCCCGTTATCGACCGTATAGACGAGCACGACATCCTTGCCTTCGAATGGTGTGAGGTTCACCATCGGTATCTGACGTGTGATCGGCTTGCCGACCGCGTTTAACGTCACGTCGATACGCCATTCCAACCCGCCACTGCCCGGCCCACCGCCCCACGTCATGTAGATGTGATCGCTAAGTGCCATGCCGTCGTACACCGGAATATGCGCCGTGGCCGACGCACCCAGCATCGACAAATCGAGAATGCCGTCTTCAGCTTCTTCCACGTGCGGGGCTTCGAGCAGATCCGAATCCTCGACGCCAATACGCAAGAAGAACATCTCCGACGTGAAGCGCTGCGCCCCACGCTCGACGTGGTACCAGATCGGCACCGTCTTGCCGACCCACGGCGTCACGTCCTCGGGCGCCAGCCGGAATTGATAGTCGCGCACGGTGCTCAGCGTGATGCTGTCGGTGTAGTACCCGGCGTCACCTTGGTTTCCCCAATGCAGTACAACAACGTCGTCGCGTTGCATTTCGCTATAGCTGAACACCCGTGTCGTCACACCGAAATCGATCATTTCGGGGTCGAGGTAGTCGCCTTCGGCTTCGTTGACACCGGGCGCGGGCCACTTCGCCTCGGTGCGCACCGTGAGGACGAGATTTTGCGAATCCCGTTCGGTGCCGTTCTTGTGAAGTACGTGGTAATTGACGGTCACCGTGCTGCCTAAGAACAACTGCACCTTGGCCTTCGGCACACGCAGTGTGATGTCGTCACCCACCATGTTTTGGGTGACGTCGAAGGTGTCGGAGTGTTCGCCCGCCCCCGTGCCTTGACCAAACCAAATCGTGACCGAATCGCCGTTTTCCATGCCTTCATAGGGCTTCACGCGCACGGTCGCACCCGCTGGCGGCAGCGGCTCCGGATCGAGGATGTCGCCCACGGCTTCGTCGACTTCCGGCGGCGGCAACTTGTCGAGCGGCGGCGTCTGCACACGGAACCGGTTGATGGCTGAGTCCTGCGGCGTCGTCTGTCCAGCGCGCGTCACGCGATACCACACGTCCACCGATTGCTGTGCCGCGGCGTTGGCGTTGACGACAGCGCGGGGCACCGTAAAGACATAAGGCTTGTTCAGATCGCCTGCGGCCATCGTGTCCTGATGATCGGTCGAGCCCGCTGGCGTTTGCCCTTCCCAGAAGATCTCGAGCACGTCGCCCACGCTCATCAGTTCCCACACCGGCACGGTGACGTCGACGCCTGCACTCGGATCCTCGGGCGGATTCAGTTCACCGCCCGCAACACCGTCCACGTCCGGCGCATCGAGCATCGATTCGCCGAGTACGGTCAGTGCAAGATGCTCCGACTCGCGCGTCTGGGCGTCGGGTTTCGCGGGTCTGACGATGTAGTACACGTCGACCGACCCGCCCGCCAGACCGGTGACAAACCCCGGCGGCACGAGATAGTTGAGCGCCACGCCGGGCACTGTCACCGTCTTTTCCTCGCTATGCGTCATCGGCAGGCCGCTGGCCTTTTTCCCATCCCACTGAATGGTCACCACATCGCCCGTCGACATGGTCGGCCACGGGCTGACGACGACGGTGGCGCCGTTCGGTGCGTCCTCCGGATCGAGTTCACCGTCCACGGCCTCGACGACACTCGGCGCGGGCAGCGGCACGTAGACACCGGAAAGGGTGAGCGACGTGCGCTGCGACCGTCCCACGTTTGCGCCAGTGTTGTCGCGAACGAAGTAGTACAGCGACGCGGTCCCCGGCGTCACTGCCCGGATCACGGTGTTGAACAGCTTCGAAGAAATAATCGGCGCTGGCGTGGTAATCCGTTCGTCGAACTCGCGTTTGAGCGAGTGGCCGTCGGAAGACAACCCATCGAAAACGAAGTGCAACTCGCCGCCGACAGCCATCGGCGGATCTTGAAAGCTGACGATGATGTTGGCATCGGCACCGTTTAACCCGTCGTAATCGAGATTGCCGTCCTGCGCTTCCAGCACGACGGGCCGGTCGAGGATCGCGTCGCCCGCTTCCACATGAACGAACGCTGGCAGCGAGTAGAGCGACCATTCGCTCACGATGTCGTCGATGTCGTAGGTCACCGACAACTGCTCGCTGTCGCCCGCATCGATGATGATGTCGTGCTCGATGATGATGACCACCGGCTGTCCGACCTCGTCGGCGCTCAGGGGCGCCCGGCTCACCGACAACGTCCCCCACCGGATACGCACGACATCGCCCTCGGCCATGTTGGGCCATGGCGGAATCGTGACGGGCACACCCGCCTCCGCCTCCGGCGTGCCGATAATGCCTTCCGGCACCTCGGGCGGCACCAGATTCTCATTGGTGTAGGGGGTTTCGGTGGGGTTCGGGTCGACACCGCCGGGCAGCGTGAGCTTGACGAGGATCGTCGTCGGTGTTGATTCGACATCGTCATCTGTATTGCCCGACGTGAACACATACCAGACGTCGACCGGGGCGATCTGCAACCCCGACGCATCGTAGATTTGCTGGACTGTCTTGACGCTGACGTTCATCGTCAGCGGCAGAAACAGGTCGTCGCGACCGAGCACGTGGTTGGCAACAGCGGCATCGTCCCAGTAGAGCGTAATCGAGTCGCCAACGGCCCACATCAAGTTCGGCGGGATGACGACTTTGATGAAGCCGTCGGGTTTATTCGTATCGCGAAACCCGATACCGCCGTAGGCATCCGCCGCAGGCACCGTCGGCGGATCCATGGCCAAAATCTCTTTGTACGTGGGGTCTCGGGTTACCGCCGCAAGCACGACATGGGAGCCAGAAGCGCTGCCCCCGGTGGTTAACGGTGAATTCGATTGAAGGCCAGACAGGGAGTCGTTCGGGCGCATGGTCGTCTCCGCGTGATCGAGGGGCCGGAGAGAGGGCACTCACCAATGCAAACGTGGCGCGTCCGACAGTCCGGACCTCCATCAAGCCACGCGAAACTCGTGCTCGCCAACTGTCAACGTTGACAGTTACCGAGCACAAAACTCTGGTTCCACAATGGGCACCCTGCCGCTGCGTGCGAGTGGCGGGACTGCCGCTCGCGGCAGTGTCCCGGCGCGAGACGCCGCCGCACAAGAAGCACGTTTCGAATTCTCCGACGAAGGAGCCCGCCATGAAACGCGACTCTGATGATTACGCGCTGTACCGAGTCCCCGGCAGACGCAAAATTTCGCCCACGGACGAGACATCGACCGGAAAGGCCGGTAGCACCCCCCTGGAGGCCGTGAACGACCTCGTCATTGATGCGGCGGCCCTTGCCCCCATTCCAGACGGGTTCCCGCCCGACCTCATTGTGCTGTCGTCATGGAAAGAGAACGACCTGGAATTCACGGCCGTCCTGATTCCCGACTGGTACGCCGATGACTTTGTTCATGTGATGTTCGATGGCGTTGAAGCTTTCCGGCGCCAGATCACGCAAGAGGAATACGACGACGGCGAACTGGTCATCACCATTCCTGCGCCACGCGCCGATGGTGAGCACACGATCACGTATTCGATTTCGTCCCAATACACCGACGACGTAACCGACGCATCCAACCCGCTGACCTACATCGTCGACACCAGGCCCCCGGGTACGGCGGAACTCGCGCGACTCGAACTTCCTGACGGGGTCGAAAAGGAAGGCTTGGACGACGCCAAACTGGCCGAACTCGGCGGCGTGCTGGAATGCACCATCAAAAGCTACTCAGACTACGAAGAGGGAGATGTGATCACCGTGTATGTCGTCAACGACGACACAGGGAACATCGACCAAGCGGAGGCGAGAATTCCCGTCGGCGGCAAAGATGCCCCGACGATCGTCACCTTCACACGGGAACAGCTCGTAGGGCTGGGTGCCGGCAAGCTGATCTTTACCTATGACGCCGTAGATCTGGCTGGCAATCGCTCCGGCCGCTCGACGCCCGTGGATACTGACTCCTACGTTGGCGAGGGCATCGAAGAGCTGCTCGCGCCCATCGTGCCGGCCAACACCGACAATGGGTTCATTGACGAAGCCGAAGCCCGCGCGCCGGTCGAGGTCGGCATTCCACGTCAAGACGTCATTGAAGATGGCGACGAGATCGTTGTGATTTGGGGGACACAGCGCGGCGAGCCGTACCCCGTCACCAATGCCGGCGGGACTAACGACCCCATGGAGTTCGTCCCCGTGCCGTACGCCATCGTGCAAGCGTCGGCGCCGAACGAAGGGGACAACGACGTCGACGTGAGCTACGAGGTACGCCGCGGGGGACGCGGGCGTGGCACGTCGCCGGCAACGCCGGTGAAGGTCAATCTCGATCAACCCGGCGGGATCGACCCGGAACCGGAAACCCCGGTCAATGAAGCGCTCGGCCTGCCGATCGTACGCCACGGCGAGTGGACCGAAGACGACCCCGAAAACGTCATTCCCGTCGACAACTCGCAACAAGACGCGACGTTCATTGTGCCGTGGAACATCGAACAAGGCCCCGGCGCCGGCAACCCGGCGTTTATCGTTGACGACGTGATTCGCCTGTACTACGGGGACGACGCCTTCACCGATGCAGACCCGTGGCCGCTCGCCTTCCACGAGCATGTGGTCACGGCGGCGGACGTCACCGCGGCCGAAGATCTGGAATTCGTCCTGCCTGCGGACAAGATCACGGAGCACGGCTCGGGCGAAATTCCCGTGATGTACACCGGCGCACGTCACATTCAAGACGCCAACGGGCCGCTCCCCGAAATCATCAACGTCGCCTACTCTCGCACGCAGCTCGTCACAGTGGAAAGCGCCGGGGAACTGCCCGGTGGCGGTGACCCGTTACCCTATCCGCTGTTCAAGAGAAATATCGGTTACACCAATTCGTCGCCGCCACCGCCGGACGGCAAGGGCGTCGGCTACGAGGAAGCGTTCGTGCAGCCTTACGTCAACATGGAAGCCGGCGACCTGCTCCGCATTCATGTGCGCGCCCTCTTCCTGGCAGACGGTAGCGGCGGCGCGATCAAAAAAGCGGCATTCGGCCACGACGGCGATACGCTTATCCCCGACTATCCCTATGAGAAATATGTCTCGCTCAGTGACGTCGGCAACGAAGTGCCAATTCGTTATCCGTGGGAACGCATTCAGTACCTGTTACCGGTGACGCAGGTCTATTTGTCGGTGACGGTCACGAATGCGGCGGGCAAATCGGTGACATCAGGCGAATCGGACGTAGTCGGGGACACGCGCGCCAACCCGTCTTGGCCGCCCGATCCGGATCGCCCGCCATCGGGTACACCGACTGTCGGCGGTGCAGCCGGTGCCTCAAGCACATTGCGCCCCGGCATGGTACGTGTCCCGTCCCCGTGGTCGAACGGCAAACCCAAGAAGGGGGCGAAGAAGGCACGCTAGCGCGACGCCGCTTCACCCAGTTTTTGAAGTCAGGAAGACCGCATGCGCTGTACCGCGTGTGCGGTCTTTTCGCGCGTGCCTGAACTCGGACTGGCCACTTTCAGACGCCGTTTTCGGCGTAACATAGCCGCACACGAACAACGTAGGTTGCGGTCAGGCACTGCCACACGCCCCGGCCGAGCACGTCGCATTCCTCACGATTCATTGCCATTGCAGCGCCCCTTGGCGAAGCGCCCGCCGCAGCAACCGGACCCTTTCACATGGCCAAGTACCTGATCGGCGATGCCGCCCGTTTCGACAGCGAGACCCTTACGCTCGCCGCCACACACAGCCCCGATACACCGCTCGCGCTCGGCGCGGCAGCCGCGCGCTGCCTGCTGGTGCTGCTTGAAGCCGATGGGGAAATCGTTACCAAAAAAGCATTGCTCACCGAAGCGTGGGAGCAATACGGTGCCGTCGTCTCCAGCAACAACCTCAGTCAGGCCATCGTGCAGGTCCGGCGTGCGTTGGAGCAAGCCGGTGTCGATCCGGCTGCGCTCGCCACCGTGCCTCGCATCGGCTACCGCTTGCATCAGGCGGTGAAGCTCAGCCCGTTCGTCGACGCCAATACCGCGCAAAGCGTGATTCCGGCCTCTCCGGCGGTACCGATCCCTTACTTTGGCGAGGAAATCTCCCAAATTGAGTCAATTGCGAAAGAAATTTCACCAGATACAAAAGCTGACGACACGAAGGTAGATTCACACGCCGATGCCGAACACGCCCGCACGCCGCAGGACGCCGTCGCGGGTGGCCAAGCACCACTGCCGCCACGCGCGCGATTCTCCCTCCGTCCTCGCCGGGCTGCCGCCATATGGTTGGGCGTCGCCCTGATCAGCACCTTCGCGGCGCTCGTCGTCATTCCGCCCCTGCGCGGCGATTTGCGTACCAACGCACGCGTGGCGACTTGGCAGCCGGTAGCTGGCAACGGGATGCAACGTTACTTCGTTGCGTCAGATCGTGCCGACGACGCGGCCTACATCGCCGATCGCATCGCCACGCTAAAGCGCGAGCCGCCGGCATCGGCCACCGATCTCGACGCGCGCCTCGTCTACATCAACAGCGCCGCCCACAGCGATACGTATAGCTACATTCTTTGCCGCCGCCCCATCGAGAGCGCTGTGCCCGAATGCGTCTCGTATCTCATCATCAACCAGCAACCCGAGCGCGCTGCCTCATGAAGCTTGCGATGCCACCGATTCGTCCTCGTTATCTGATCCTCGGCGTTGCGCTCGCCGCGCTCCTGCCGTGGGGTGCCGTCTGGCTGACGACAAGCCCCGAGCGAGTGGAATGGCAATGTCTGGCCGACATCGAATTCGCCACCCACTCCGGCAATCGACTGGTGCGGGCGTGGGGCCGGGCCGAAGCCGACTATCGGCCGGACGGTACTGGATTCACCCGATTCTCTGGCTTTCTGCGTGCCAGCCCCAATGCCGCCAAGGCCGACGAAGCGCCGCTAACACGCGTGCATCGCGCAATGGAGTTCGACTATCAGTCGGTGGGCAGTCTCGTGCGCGTGAACACCACGCGCACGACGCGTCTGATCAACGACGCCTCCGACGACGAGTTGGTCTATCGCTATCTGCTGCCGGGGTTCCGCCCCGGACATACCGACTACTTTCAGGCGATGCGCGCAGGCGACGGTGTAGCGGTTGCCGTCGCCGATCAGCCGCGCGTGTATTGCGCGCAGCCGCAACGCACGCCATAAAAAAACCCCGTGTGATTTTCATCACACGGGGCAAAGAGGTTGAGCCTTATCTTGACGGATTCAGCCCCTCCCCTGCTTCGTCGCGAAGTCCCTTAGGACCGTAATCAGATTTAGAACGAGTAACGCACACCCACGTTGACACCCCACGGCTTGTCGAGACGCTTGCCGATCGAGTACGACGTGTCCAGATACGCTTGCAGATTCGGTTGCATCTGCGCAGCCAGACCCAAGGCAATTTCAGCGCGCGTGCCCGACAGGTCGTTGTTGAACTCGATGTCGTTCACGCGAACCATGTTGTTCTTCACGAATTCCTGCACGACAGCGGCACGTGCGTACGGCTGGAAGTTGCCCTTCGACGTTTCGAACGTCTTACCGACCGTCACACCCAACGTGGCCTGCACCGATGCGTTGCGATCGGCTTGTGCCGTCATGCCGTTATCCAGCGTGAAGTTGGCACCGCCCGCGGTCATTGCGGCGATCTGTGCGTACGGCTCGACGAACCAGCCGTTGGTCAGCGTCATCTTGCGACCGAACTCTGCCGAAATACCGAAACCGTTGCTGTTGTAATCGCCCTTGCTACGCACACCATCGCGCATCATCACGCTCAATTCCGACATGTAGCGGTTGTACTTGAACACGGTGTCGAAGTAGTAGCCGTTGTTGCCCAGCCAGGAGGCGTACACACCTGCGGTGTAGCTGTCGATCGAGCCCGTCGAGCCGACGTCGAACTTCAGGTTATTGGCACTGGTACCGGCCATACCGCCGACGAGCCACGTGCCGTTGGCATTGCGCCCGACGATGTGATCGGCACCGGCGATCACCCCGTACTGATCTTGACGGTAACCTTGCCCAACCGACGGGCTGGCGTTGTAGCGATTGCCGAACGTGCGTGCCCACGCGCCGCCTTCTTTCGTCTCTGCCAGACGCACGTCGCCCAGACGCGTACGCAACGTCGACGCTTCGCCCATCCACACGGTCGGCAGCGCGCTGAAAATACCGACGATCGACTCGGTGCCCGACGACGGGCCTTCGCCGCGCACGAGCTTCCAGTAGGTCTTGCCGTCGATTTCTTCCTTTTCCAGCACGTAAGCGTACGCGCCCAGATCGACCTGGCCACCGACCACCGAGAACGTGGCGCTGCCGCCGTCGTCTTGCACGAGTTGCTGCGTATCCACTTTGGCTTCGGTGCCGGTGTTCTTCACGGCGAGACCGAAATTACCGGTCGAATCGCCACCCGTCAGGTGCAGACGGTCGGCTTCACCAGCATCGAGATCCGTTTGCATACGGAACGTACCTTCGCCGGAGAGCGAACCGATTTCGAGCGTGTGGTACTGGCCCTCAGCCGCCGTGCCGTGAATGTCGATGATGCCGCCCTGCATGGAGACGTTAGCCGTTTGGCTGTCTTCCACCAGACGCCACTCGCCGTCGGTTTCCAGATGAATGCGGTCGGCACCTTCGATGCGGCCGGTCACGACGGCGCGGTTCGACAGCGTGAGATCGGAATTGACGCGATCGCTAAACTTAATGTCACCTTCCAAACGGCTGTCGTCGATGGTGATATTGGCGTTGAAGGGGTGCGGGTTGCGATCATCCTCGCCGTCGGCATTGAAGCCGACTTCGATCAGCGTACCGTTACCCGCCTTGATCGTCGTACCGTTCAGGATCGCCAGCGACACGTCGAACTCGTCCTGGACGGAGCCGACTTCTCGATAAATTTTGATCGCCGCGCCGTCTTCAGATTCAAGATGCGCGCTGGACAGAATGACCTCGGAACCCGCCGACACGGGACTGCGCTCAGTAGAGATTGCCAGCGCATGGTCGGCGCCCACGAACTTCGTACCGTAGGCACGCAACGTCGAATCGACGATTTGAATCGCATAGTTCAGCCGCCCCTCGCCACGCGTGGCAATCACTTCCCCACCCGACATCTCGAGCAGGCTGTTCGCCGAGACGGACGCCGTACGCCCAACACCGTGCAGGCTGACGTTGTTGAGCACGGCAACCGACGGGTTCGCCTCAGAATCGACCAACTGGCGGCCAACCCACAACGCGGCACCGTCGGTGCTGATGACCGTCGAGTCGGTCAGCGAGAGACGTCCGCCGTCACCGGCAGTCACCAAGACGCCGTTGACGCCAGTGCCGGGCGTGGGGCCGTGGATATAGAGATTCGATGCCTCGACGCTCCCGCCCTGAACGGCACGCAGATACTGAACCGTCGTCGTTTGATCGGCGGCACCGTTGAGCCTCAACTTGCCGTCGCCGCTCACCGTAAAACCATGGCCGTCGATCTGATCGTGCCCACGTCCGCACCAGCCGGCGAGATCGACGTCGATACACGGGCGGGTGACATCGATTTCGTCCGCGCGAGCGCTATTGGGGATTGCCGAAAAGGCGAGAAGCACCGATGCCGCGAGCACGCGCATGGGCACCGGAAACCGGGGGGAAAACGAAGGAGACTTCACAGGGGGACCTCGTTGAAATAATTAACAACGAGGCGAACGGTAGGGCAGAAAATCTCACCAACCGCCAAATTTATAGCGAATTTCAGCGATATTCATTGAATTTCACCATAAATCACCCACAAACTAGCGAAATCTTAAAAATCATTGTTTGACGTCGGATTTTGATGCGGCTACAGATAACCCGTCAGACGAACCGATCAGAACGTGTAACGCAGGCCGACCTGAGCCCCCCAAGGCTGACTGATCTTATGTCCGGCGCTCGTTTCCACTTCTGCGTAAATCTGCATGTTGTGACGCAACTGCGCCGCCAACCCAGCCCCGAACTCGACACGCGTCCCGGACGTATCGTTATTGAAGCCGATACCGTTGATCATGATCTGATTGCTGGTGATGAATTCCTGAATCATCGCGAGCTTCAGATACGGTTGCAGTAATCCGCCGCCAGCCAATTCCAGCGTCTTGCCGAACGCCGCACCGATGCGCGCTTCGACCGACCCGGTGTGCGACGTTGTTGAACTCATGCCGTTATCGAGCGTGAAATTGTCACCACCGATGCGCAGCATCGACATCTGAACGTATGGCTCGACGAACCAGCGGTTGCCGAACTCCATGTGCCGGCCGAACTCGAGCGTCATACCGATGCCGTTGTTGTTGAAGCCGCCATGCGAACCGGTGCCATCGCTCATGATGACGTCGGCGTTGTTGACGAAGTGGTTGAACTTCACCAAGCCATCGAAATACCAACCGGCTTTGGTGAGCCACGTCGCGTAAAGACCCGCCGTGTAGCTGTTCACGCCGCCGGTCGAACCGTTATCGAACGTCAGCTTGCTGTGGCTCGTACCCAGCATGGCACCGACGAGCCAAGTACCGCCCCATGCCTGACCGACGACGGCATCCGCCCCGCCGATCACACCGTATTGCGTTTGACGGTAGTTCGTACCGTCACCCGGCTTCGCGTTGTATTGCTTGCCGAACGTGCGCATCCACACGCCACTATTGCTTTGATCGCCGATACGCAGTTCACCAAGACGGGAGCGAAGGATCGCGGCTTCGCCGTACCAAACTGTCGGCCCTGCGCCCGAGAGACCCAATACGGTTTTCGTGCCAGGAGATAAGTCGCCATCTCCCGGATCTCCCGGGTCGCCCGGGTTTGTCACCAGCGCCCAGTTATTGCCTTGCTGCTCCAGCGTGTAGCTGTAGACCCCTGCATCGACCTTTCCGCCCACCAGCGAGAACGCCGCCCCGCCACCGCCCGTTTGCACGACCGTCAACGGCGAAAGATCCGTTGGCTCGCCGCCTGAGTTGCGCACGTGCAACTGATAGCTGCCCGTCGCGGAGCCGGTCACGTTGAGCAAGTCACCCGTATGAGTCCCTAGGTTGGTGCTCATCAAAAACGTGCCGTTGCCGGAGAGCGTGGCAATCGTCAGCGTGCGTGTGGTCGACGTGCCCACCGCCGTGCCCGAGATGTCGATATTCCCAGCATTCATCGTCACGGTGCCGACGTTGCTATCGCCCGTGAGCAGCCACGTGGCGTTGGAGTTGACGGCCAGCGAATTGATATTGGAAAGCGCCCCTGTCAAGTTGGCATTGTTTTGCAGCGTCAGATTGACCGTGGCCGTGCCGTCACCGCTGACATTACCGACGATGTTCGAATTGTCGATGGTGGCATTGGCGGTGATGAGGCCCGTGGCTTGCAGTGCGAAGCCATTCCCGCCCGTTAGTGTCGAGCCGTTCGAGATCAGGATATTGGCGGTGTGCCCTTCGAAGGCGGGTATCGGTCTGGCCGGTTGCACAAGGATCGCCGGGCCTGTGGTGGCACTCACCGCCACGCCGTTGAGCGTGGTGGTCGACACGGTTTGGGCCGTCAGGTTCGTCGTTGTGGCGGTGATCCCCGAGAGGTTCCCGGTAATCGAACCCCCATTGGCCACTACGTTGGAATCGAAATTCACCACCCCGCCGTTGATCCCGCCAATGTTGCCAGTGCCCGCGCTCACGTTCGAATTGTTCAGCGTGAGCAAGCCGTTCGACGAGACGGAGATCCCGTATTGAAAGCCCGAAATGGTGCTGTTCGACACGGTCACTTGCGATGCAGGGAGACCACCTGTGGTCTGTCCGGTCAACTGGATACCCGGATTCGTCGCACTTGAGACCGTCGAGTTGGAGATCGTCGCGTTGGAGTTCTGCACGGAGATTGCCGTGGGCGCTGCGCCCCCGCCGGCCGCCGGTGCTGTCGAGTCGATCGTCGCGCCGTTTGTCGTCAAGTTGGACGGGGCGCCAGACGTGTTTTGTATCGAAATCCAGTTGGTCGCCGCGCCGCTATTGACCGTAAGCGAACCGCCATTGGTAACGGTCCATGTCTCGCTAGGATCGCCCGGCGCGTTGACCGTCCGGTTCACGCCGTTGACCGGTGCCGCCTGAGCAGAGACGGCAAGTGTGGCAAGCGCAAGGCCGATAGCCGAAGTCAATGCGCGCTGTCGAGGGACCGAGGAAGTTGACGTAGGCATGACGCGGGCTCCTTTTCATAAGGAACAACGGACTGCACAACGCGACAACTCTCCAACTACGGTAAACGGTGTCGCTTGCAAGCAACATAGGCCGCAGGGCGAAAACCGTCACCTGTCAACGTTGACAGGTGCGGATCGGGAGATTCCGTGCTTTAAATGAAAGGGCGTACGTCAGCAAAGTCACCGAAGCCGGGCGGGCGATGCCGCCAAGGTCGCCATAATCGTATCGGAAAGTTCGACCGGATCGACCGCGCTCACGTCGCTCTCGGTTTGCAGCGGCGTGGACTGGCAGCCCGGCGTGAGGCGCAGATAAGGCGGCTCGGCCTTCGCGAACAGCGTGACGCTCGGTGTCGGCGTCGTGTGCGCCACGTGCATCAAGCCGCCATCTGCCCCGACGAAGAGCGCTGCGTTGGCAATCACGCGTTTCGCGTCGCGCAGCGAGAGCTCGCCCACGAACGATGCCAGTTGCAGATGTGTGAATTGCGCTTGCATCAGCGCGCTCGCGGCCTCAGCGCCATTTCCCGAACCCAGCAAGACAATCCCTGCGGGCATGCCGGGCATAAAAGCCTCGTCATAAGCCGCTAGACACTCGCGCCAGTGCGCATAAGTACGGCGCGGCTCCACACCGCCCATCGCAATCGCGAGAAACGGGCGCTGCGGCAGTTGTTGCTCGATCGCGTCGGGCAGTTCGGTCTCCGCGCGCAAATAAGGTTTGGCGCGCGAAAACAGTTCGTCAGGACCGAGACCCAGCGCGAACACATCGTTGACGGCCGCCAAGCTGAATTGCGTCTGATTGCGATCCGGGCCGTGGAAGAAGCGGAACAAACACGCGAACGGCAACGCCGGGAAATGGCGTCGCTTGATGCGCAGCGTCGGGTAGTTGAATTCCTGCATCACGACGACGTCGTAATCGGCCGCGTTCACGGCGGCCGGATCGTCGTAGACATGACGGAAGATGTCGTCGCCTTCGAACACCGCTTTCAAGCTGGGCGCGATTAGCAGATCGACCGGTGCCTTGCGTTCGCGTAATAGTGCGCGACCCGAGAGGTCCATGACAGCGTCGCCGACAGACGCCTTACCACCGTAAATCCACAGCACGCGTGCGTTCTCCGGCACGTGGTGGACCTCGCGGCTCGCCTGACCGCTCAACGCGAGACGCAGGCGGCGGTGAAGATATTTCTTGGCGACGGAGACATGCGACGTGCGTTGCAGAAAGACGTCGGGTTCGTGATACACCCACGCGTACGGAATACGCGTGCTCGGCTCAGTGAGGGCACCCAGTCGGCGGGCAATGAAGCGCTGCAATGGCATGGTCGAATCGGAAAGCGAGCGAGTCGCCGCACCGGCCCACATGTACGTCTTTGGACCGGTCGGCGACCTCTAAAGAACCGGAGTATGCCACGCCTGCCGCAGCGTCAGATCACGCGAAACCCGTGCGTGCCGTCACGATGTAGTTGATCGACCAGCCCGAACTCCCAGTCGAGATACGCCTGCATGGCTTCCGCCGCATTGTCGGTGCCTTCATACGGGCGGCGATACCGGTCGTCGCGCGCACTGGCCAGACGCGTTTCGCCCTTCTCCAGCGGCAACCCCTCGTTGATCCACGCTTGCGTGCCGCCTTCGAGTACGACAATCTCGGCATCGGTGAGATGTCGCAAGTCCGCCGCGGCAAAGCGCGCGAGCAAGCTCGATCCGCACGTGAGCACATAGCTATGTGCCGGACCGACCGCGCGCAAGGCTTCAGCCAATCGCGCGCGAATGACAAACCACGCGCCCGGGATGTGCCGTTTGACGTAGTTCGCGCTCGCGGTGAAGTCGAGCACTGCAAGCTCGCCGGTTTTTGCATCGTCCAGCCAGCGCGCGAGCAGCGCAGGCGTAACGGAGGCAACGTCCGGTGCGCTCGGCGTGTGCAACGGCCAACCGCCTTGGGCACTGCGCGCGTGATCGCTATGTGGTTCCACCACGTACACCGTCCATCCCATCTGTGCCAGCCACGAGCCGGTCATGTCGGCACGCACGCCATCGTCGTCGGCCAGCACGATCCACGCGCCGCGCACGGGGGCTTGATGATCTGTCTCTTGCACCAACTGACCACCCGGCGCGCTTGCGAAATCCGGCAGATGACCGGCTGCGTATTCCTCCGGCGTGCGCACGTCGAAGCGATACACGGTACGTCCCGGGGCGTTCAGCGACGCGACCTCGTCTAGCGCAACACGTTGAACACCGGCACGGTCCGCCACCGCGCGTGCGCCTTCACGCGCGACGGCGAGCGTCGCTTCGCGCACCTGCGCCGGATGACGGCGCTGCGCGCCGCGCTCAAGCGTTTGCCCTGCCAGCGTCCAGCCGATGGTGCCGTTGCGCAACGCGGCCACCGGGTTGGGCAGCCCCGCATTCACCAGCGATTGCGTGCCGATGATGCTGCGCGTGCGTCCCGCGCAATTCACAATCACGCGCGTGGCCGGATCAGGGGCCAGTTCGCGCACGCGCAGCACGAGTTCCGCACCGGGGACGCTGGTCGAACCGGGAATGTTCATGGTCTGGTATTCGTCGAAGCGCCGGGCGTCGACCACCACGACATCGGCGTCGGCATCGAGCAGCGCCTGCACTTCCTGCGCGGAGAGCGACGGCGTATGTCGCAGCCCTTCGACCCATTCGCCAAACGACTTGCTCGGCACGTTCACGTCGCGAAACACTTCACCGCCCGCGGCAATCCAGCCATCGAGACCGCCCTCGAGCAAGCTCACGTCGCGGTAGCCCAGCTTGCGCAACACAGCGGCGGCACGCGGCGCGAGATCCACGCCGTCATGCTCGCCATAGACGACGATGCGTGTATCGCGGCGCGGAATGCGCGCCCACGCTTCGATCTCCACGCGCGAGAGCGGCAAGTTGGCGGCCCACAGCGGATGCGCCTGCGCGAACGGGTCTTCTTCGCGCACATCCAGCAGCGCGATCTCCTGTCCGGCGAGCAACGCCTCGCGAACCTCGGCAAACGTCAGTTGGGGAAATACGGAAGGCTCGGCGCCAGTTGCGGTATCGGCCGCCTGCGACGGCACGTCAGTCGAATGATCGGACACGGCAAATCCTTGAATTCGGAAAGATACGAAGTAGGAGGTGGCCTGCGCAGCCAGACGGCCATTGTGGCAGAAGCCCCGGCTGCGCGTACGCCGCACGCTGTGGTGCGCTGCGGCATGCCACGTACGGCGGCATCAGACGCGCTGTGCCGCCCTGCCCCACGGGTTCGGCAGTTGCGCGTTGGCGTAGCCCGAGACAAAGCCCTTGCGCTCGCCCGCCTCGGTGAACACGCTGCGGTGCACTGCCCCGATATTCGCGCCGTACACGTGGATGCTCACCGACACGCGATCATCGAAAGCGTTGCTCACTCGGTGAATGTCGCCAAGACGCGGCGAGAGAATTTCCACATCGCCCGGCACCAACCGCACCGGCTCCCCCGCTTCGACCGGTATGCCCTTCGTATCGAGCACATACGGCAACGAATCTTCCGCGCCGCGCAGCATGCCGATCAGCCCCCACACGGTGTGATCGTGAATCGGCGTGCGCTGGCCCGGCCCCCAGACAAAGCTCACGATGCTAAAGCGCTGCCCCGAATCGCAATGCAGCAGGTATTGCTGATAGTGCGCCGGATGCGGCGTGGCAAAGGCTTCAGGCAGCCAATCGTCGCGTGCAACCAGTTGCGCGAGCAGTCCCGCGCCCTCTTCGAGCAGCGTCGTTTCGTGCGGACGGCGCTCTAGCAGCCGCGAAAACGCGGCGACAAAGGTGCGCAACGGATCGAGCGCGTCGTAGTCGTGTGCGGATAGGTTGGCAACGTCCGAGACGTTGGGTGGAGTGATATCAGCCAAAGCAGCAGTCATGCGTGAACCTGAAAAGCGGCGAGCGCGCGCCGGCCGGCTGCGCTCAGGATGGTGTCGTTTTGCGGCGTGTGAATGCGGCTGCACAACACGTCGCGATGATGGCGTTCAAGCGGATTGTTGCGCGACAACCCGTGATTGCCCGTGAGTTGCAGCGCGAGTTCCAGCACGCGAATGGCATTACCCGTGACGGTGAACTTGAGCGCGCCGCTGGCGATGTCGTCCTCCGGCGTGCCTGCGTCGGCCCCCGCAGCGGCCGCATCGAGCAAGCGCTGGTTGACGTGCAACAGCGTGGCGATCTCACCCACGGTTTCCTGCACACGCGGCACGCTGGCGAGCGGCGCGCCCAGATTCCCGGGGACACGAGTGTTCAGAAACGTGACGAGCCACTCGGTCCCGGCACGTGCCACAGCGTCGTAAAGCGTGCCCAGCAGCACGCTCATCCAGGCTTGCTGCTCGATGTGGGCGTCGTTGTCGCGCTGCCCGATGCCCGCCGGTGCCCACTCGTGCAGCGGACGAATATCGACGGCATTGCCGAACGGCAAATCGATGTCTTCGAGAATGACTTCGTGGCTGCCCGAAGCGCGCAAGCCTAAGTGGTCCCAGTTGGGGACGACTCGAATGCCGGGGCGATTCAGTTCCGAACCCGAGGGGCGTGGCACGAGGAACACGCCTACACGCGGTTCGGCCTCGTCGGTACGTGCCCAGACGGACAGCCAGCGCAGCGCCGGGATACCAGTGCAATACAGCTTGCGGCCCGAGAGCCGCCACCCCGTTTCGGTGCGACGTGCAATCGTCGACGGCAAGCCGCCGCGCGCAGGCGTGCCCAAGTCTGGTTCGACGCGTAGCGCGTTAATCAGCGCGCCGTCGTCGACGGCGCTGCGAAACACCTCGTTGCGCTGCGCTTCTGGCCATCGCGTGCTGGTTCGTACCAGCGCGCGATGTTGCAGATACGTCATTGTCAGCACGAGCGCCGTGGCCGACTCGCCCGCCGCGACGGCTGCCACGATACGGCGCGCCTGTGCGAGTCCTGCGCCATGGCCGCCATGGGCGCGCGGAACCACCGCCGCAATCAGGCCGTGGCGATGCAATTGCGTGAAGTTTTCGAACGGGAAGCGGGCCTCGCGATCGAGCGCCGCAGCGCCCGCCGCGAAGTCACGTGTGAGCGTCGGCAGCAGGGTATCGAGCGAACGGGCGAACTCACCGGCATGGGGTGCGTCGCTGGGCGGCCTGGCCAGATGCAGCACAGCGCCAGAAGCGCCGGAAACGCTGGCACGGTCGTCGCCCGACGCGGCCAACTCGGAAGGTTGAGCAACGGTAGACATGAGATTTGGAATAAGCAAATACGCGTTCGGCACAGAACGTGCCCGGGGTTACGCAATGAAGCTAGCGTAAGGCTCAGGCGAGATAAGCCCAACCATCCATATCGAATAATCTTTGCGGAAATGATTATTTAACGGCCGAGATTTGATTGCGTAGGCTCACTTCGTTCACCGTCTAACGAAGGAGCGCATATGAGCGTCGAAATCATCGGCATGATCCAAAGCAGTAAGCAATCCGAAATTCATCCGAAGAGCGGGCCGGTGGTCGATCGCGACTACGTGCGCACCTTCGCCCGCGCGCACGAGCAATCGGGATTCGACCGCATTCTCGTGCCGCACCACTCCACCAGTCCGTCGGCCACGCTCACCATCGCGTATGCGTCGACGGTCACGGAGAACATTCATTTCATGCTCGCCCATCGGCCGGGCTTCACCGTCCCGACACTCGCCGCGCGCCAGATCGCCACGCTCGATCAGTTCAGCGGCGGCCGTCTCGGTGTGCACTTCATCTCGGGCGGCTCGGACGAAGAACAAGCGCGCGACGGCGACTTCCTCTCGCATGACGAGCGCTACGCACGCACCGATGAGTACCTGAGCATTCTTCGCCGCATCTGGACCGAAGACACGCCGTTCGATCACGACGGCCAGTATTACCGCTTCAAACAAGGCTTCTCGGAAGTGAAACCCGTGCAGCAGCCGCACGTGCCGATCTTCTTCGGCGGTGCGTCCGGTGCCGCGCTCGAAGTTGCGGGCAAGCATGCCGACATCTATGCGCTGTGGGGCGAATCGCTCGATCAGGTGCACGAACTGACCACGCGTGTGCGCGCAGCCGCCGCAGTCCACGGCCGCACGCCGCGCTTCTCGGTGTCGTTCCGCCCGATTCTGGCCGACACCGAAGCGAAGGCCTGGGCGCGTGCCGATCAAATTCTGGCGCAGGCGAAGGCCATTCGTGCGGCTGCCGGTCTGCCGCAAGGCGCCGCGCTGCAAAGCGAAGGCGCACGCCGCTTGCTCGCCGCGGCCGAGAAAGGCGCACGCCTCGACAAGGTGCTGTGGACCGAGATCGCCGGGCTCATCGGTGGCCGCTCGAACTCGACGGCACTAGTCGGCACGCCGGAACAAGTCGCCGACGCGTTGCTCGATTACTACGACCTCGGTGTGACCACGTTCCTCATCCGCGGCTTCGACCCGCTGGGCGACGCCATCGACTATGGCCGCGAACTGATCCCCCGACTGCGCACGCTCGTCGCGGAACGCGACCGCCAGAACGGCGCAACGCGCCGCGCCGCCTGAACACGTCTCGTCGAATAAAGGAAAAGGAAATGGCTGCCGTATTGCCCGTCGATCTCACCCCGTATGCTCGCAACGACCACGCCGCGGGCGCCCCCGCCACGCACACCACGCCGACCGGCCTTGTGCTCAACGCCGCGCCGCAACAGCGCTTTTGGTTCGATGCGCCGCCCGTGCGCAACGATGTGCTCGCGGAGCGCCGTCATCGCCAGACGCGTCTCGCCGCGGCGTTTCGCATCTTCGCGCGTCACGGTTTCGATCTCGGCCTTGCCGGCCACATCACCGCGCGCGATCCGGAGCTGACCGACCACTTCTGGGTCAATCCGCTCGGCGTGCATTTCTCGCGCATCAAGGTCTCCGATCTGCTGCTCGTGAATGCCAAAGGCGAGACGGTGATCGGCGAGCGTCCGCTCAACAAAGCCGCGTTCGCGATTCACGCCGCGATCCACGAAGCCCACCCGCATCTGGTCGCCGCCGCACACACGCATTCGACCTACGGCAAAGCGTGGTCGACGCTGGGCCGCGCGCTCGATCCGCTCACACAAGACTCGTGCGGCTTCTTCGAAGACCACGCGCTGTTCGACGACTTCACCGGCATGGTAGTCGACGACAGCGAAGGACAACGCATCGCCCACGCGCTGAACAAGCCCGACGGCAGTGGCACGGTGAAGGGCGTGATTCTCAAGAACCACGGCATTTTGACCGCAGGCCCAACGGTGGAAGCCGCCGCATGGTGGTACATCGCGCTGGAGAACGTCGCCCACACGCAGTTGCTCGCCGAAGCTGCGGGCACACCGCAACCCATCGACGAGGCCACGGCGCGTCACACGCACAGTCAGGTCGGCGGCCCCGAGGGCGCGCTGTATTCGTTCGAGAGTCTGTATGAGGGGCTCGTGCAAGCCGAGCCCGATTTGCTCGACTGATCCGCTCGACCGATCCATTCGACTGCGCCGCCGCATTGGCGCCAGTTCAGACCCACCATCAAAAACAAACAGGGGAATCGTCGCTATGAAGTTTCGGGAAACGGGGAATATCGCGCAGTCGCCAATCATCGATACTGTGCAGTCCGGCCGCCGCAAGTTGCTACGCGCCGGGGGAGCGGTGGCGCTTGCAGCGCCCGCGCTGCTGCTCGGCCGCAAAGCTTGGTCGCAGCCGCGCAAGCTCACGTTCGCGTGGAATCAGAACTCGTTCTGCCTGACGCCTATCGTCGCCGCACAGGAGCGCGGGTTCTTCGAGAAGAACGGGCTTCAGGTCGATCTCATCAACTACAGCGGCTCGACCGATCAGTTGCTCGAATCGATTGCCACGGGCAAGGCCGATGCCGCCGTGGGCATGATTCACCGCTGGCTCAAGCCGCTCGAAGCCGGTTTCGATGTGAAGATTATCGGCAGCTCGCACGGCGGCTGCGTGCGCTTGCTGGGTTCGAAAGCCGCAGGCATTACCTCGCTCGAATCGCTGAAAGGCAAGACAGTCGGTGTGTCTGACCTCGCAGCACCGGGTAAGCACTTCTTCCAGATTCTGCTTTCGAAGCACGGCATCGACGCCGAGCGCGATATCACGTGGCGTCAGTACCCGGCCGACCTGCTCGGTGTAGCCGTCGACAAAGGCGAGATTCAGGCCATTGCCGATGGCGACCCGAACCTCTATCTGCTGGAAAAGCGCACCAACGGCGCGTATGTGGAACTGGCCACCAACCTCTCCGGTGAATACGCACGCAAGGTTTGCTGCGTGATTGGCGCGCGCGGCGAGCTGGTGCGTAACGACCGCGCGGCGGCGAGTGCGCTGGCCCGCTCGATCGTGCAGGCCACCGAGTTCGTCAATGAGAACCCGAACGAAGCCGCGAAGATCTTCGCCAAGTATTCGCCGAAGATCAGCCCTGAAGACCTGCGCAAACTCTACGCGACGCTCACTTACTCGCATCATCCGACCGGCGTCGATCTGCGCGACGAGATCGCGTTCTTCGCCGATGACTTCCGCCGTATCGGCGTCCTGAAAAAGACCACCGATCCGCAGAAACTGGCGCAGCACGTCTACGCCAATGTCCTTGGATAACCCATCATGAGTGCCATTCTCGACAACGCCGCCCTGCGCGGCGCGAGCCCCGCCGGTGCATTGGAACTGGCAGAGCAGGCCGACGGCGCACCGTTGCGCGAGCGCGTGCAAAGCGCCGCCGCTACCGCAGTGAGTGCCTTCGACGACACGAGCATCGACCAGCTATTCGCGGCACCGCGCACGCCGCCGCTGTGGGGCGTGGGGTTTGTCGCCGCACTCGCTTGGGCAGCGCTCGGCGCGATCACGTTGCGCTGGCCGAATAAGGTCGTCGGTTTCTCCGACTGGGCGTTCACCGATGAATTGGGTGTGGTGACATTGGTGGTGGCTGCTGCGCTGGCGGTGTTGTCGGTAGCGGGGCGCACCACGTCGCCGCTGTTGCGTGTGCGCGAAGCGCTGACCGGCAGCGGGCCGTGGCTTGTCGCCATCGCGCTCGTGCTCGCGGGCTGGGAAATTCTGACGGCGAAGACCGCCTCGCTGCCCACGCCGTTCTTTGCACCGCCGCAAGCGCTCATCGAGGTCTACACCGACGACTGGCAACGGCTTGGCGACAGTGCGCTCAACACGCTGCGGCTGCTCGGGCTGGGTTTCGGTTTTGGCGCAGTAGCGGGCTTTCTGATCGGTGTGTCCATCGGCTGGTCGCGAGCGATCGGCTACTGGGTGCACCCGGTGCTGCGCGTGCTGGGTCCGGTGCCCGCTACGGCGCTGCTGCCGCTCACGTTCTACTTCTTCCCGTCGAGCTATTCGGCTGCCGTGTTCCTAATCGCCCTGTCGACCGCCTTCCCGGTGGCCGTGCTCACATGGTCGGGTGTCGCCAGCGTGAACAAAAGCTACTACGACGTGGCGCGCACGCTCGGTGCCTCCGACGTGTTTCTCGTGCTGCGTGTGGCGATTCCTGCGGCGCTGCCCAACGTCTTCGTGGGACTGTTCATGGGGCTGGGCGCATCGTTCTCTGTGCTGGTCACGGCGGAAATGATGGGCGTGAAGTCCGGCCTCGGCTGGTATCTCACATGGGCGCAAGGCTGGGCCTCGTACGTGAATATGTACGCCGCGCTCATCGTCATGGCGTTGCTGTTCTCGGGCGTCATCACCCTGCTTTTCACCATTCGCGACCGCGCACTGGCGTGGCAGAAAGGAACCGTCAAATGGTAAGCACCGCCACTTCCGCGATTTCGGACAACGCGGCCGCCGCACAACACGATGCAGTGTCGGATGCGTCGCAGATCGCCGCTAACGGCACCGGTGCGCGCATCGACATTCGAGGCGTCAGCCATTGGTTCGGCACGCGCCAGTCGCCATTGCAAGTGCTCGATGGCGTCGATTTGAGCGTAGCACCCGGCGAGTTCGTTGCCCTCCTCGGGCCGAGCGGTTGCGGCAAATCCACGCTGCTGCGACTGGTCGCCGGTCTGGAGACGGCCACGCGCGGCACGATCACGCAAGACGGCACGGCGATTACCCGCCCCGACCCGTCGCGCATCGTCGTGTTTCAAGACCCTACGCTCTACCCATGGCGGCGCGTGCGCGACAACGTCGCGCTCGGTCTGCAAGCGCGTGGCGTGCTGGCGCGCGAGCGTGACCGTGTCGACGCAGCACTCGCCCGCGTGGGGCTGTCTGAATTTGCCGATGCGTTTCCGCATCAACTCTCGGGCGGTATGGCACAACGTGTGGCACTCGCGCGGGCGCTCGTGAACGATCCGCGGTTGCTCGTGCTCGATGAACCGCTCGGCAAGCTCGACTCGCTCACGCGGCTCGCCATGCAAAGCGAACTCGTCGAACTTTGGCAACGCGCGGGGTTTTCGTCGCTGCTCGTGACGCACGACGTGGAAGAAGCGCTCTTTCTCGCGCAGCGTGTCGTCATCTTCAGCCCGCGCCCCGCGCGCATCGTGGCCGAGTTGCGCGTCGATCTGCCCTACCCGCGTCATCGCGGCGATGCACGCATTACCGAACTACGCCATGAGGCGCTGCGACATCTGGGGCTCGATGCAAGCTGGTAATACTTTGACGGGCGCGCCACCGGAGCGCGCCCAATGACGCTGCCTCCGACACACGTTTGGCTCAATGCACTTTTGCTCGGCCTGCAATCGGTGCAGGCCGCGTTGTTGTGGGGCCTGCATGCGCTGGGCATTGCCGGAGATTCGCACGGTGCGCCTGCATGGCCGTGGGACGTTCGCATCGCGGGTGAGAACCTCATCATCGACGTGGCCTTGGCCCGCCAGTTCGCATGGATGTTGGTGGCACTGGTATTCGCGCTCGCCTGCGTGCTGATTGCCATCGTCTGGCGGCGCGCGCGTCGATGGGGCTTCGCAGCGGCCATCGCAGCACTCGTCTTCGCGCCGTGGCCGTCGCCATCGCTCTGGCTCACCGCGGCCGTGCCGACCAGCTTTCATGCCAACCCCAGCGGCTTCACTGTCGAAAGCATCGCGCGAGGCTCCCACGTCTATGCAGCGCAATGTGCGGCGTGTCATGGCGCGGACGGGCGCGGCGAAGGACCGCAAGCCGCCGCGCTACGGCGCTGGCCGCCCACGATGGCTAGCGCCCTGCTCAGCCGTCGCGCCGACGGCGAGTTGTTCTGGCACGTGCTGTACGGCATGCGCGACGACGCGGGCGTGACGATGCCCGGCTTTTCGGGGCGATTGAGCGACAAGGAAATCTGGGCTGCACTCGACTACATGCGCGTGCTGTCGGCATCGGCCGGGATGGCGGCGGGCGGTAGCTGGCCCGTGCCTATCGCGCTGCCCGCGTTGACGGTGAAGTGCGGTGATATGCCTGCACGAAGCCTGTCGCAATGGCGCGGCACGCAACGCGTGCGCGTGGTCGCTGTGGACGCCCGCCATCCACCACCGTTCGAAGATCCGCGATTTCTGACGCTGCTGATTCGGCAAGATGAATCGGGCGTCTTCGACACGCGTCTGAAAGCGTCGCCGGGCCTCGCATCAGGCGTGCGCCGCGTGTCGGCACCGCTTGCCGATGGCCTGCGCGCGAGCACGCGTCCGGCCGTCGCGACCGCGCGCACAACAACACTTGGCGCACGTGCCGAATGCCTTGCCGATTCACCCGACGCTTGGCCGGTCTTTGCGCAGATCGCAGGCGCGTCTGCGGCCGACCTTGCTGGCACGGAATGGCTCGCCGACCGCGACGGCTGGCTGCGTGCGCTCGCACCGGCGGGCAAACGCGGCTGGGCCGACGGCGGCTTGCTATGCACCACGTCGACGGCAGCCGCTTCGCTCACGTCGTCCTCCTCGCCCGCCGCACGCGATCCGCTCACCGACACGCTGCGCCAGATGGACGGCGAGCCCGTGCGGTTTATCAAAGGCGGCTTCGTGCATTAGCGACTGGACAACGCCGCCGCACATCGTTCGATATCCCTCTCACACAACAGGCATTTCCCATGACGATTTCCCGCCGCCGCTTTCTCCAATACGTCACGACGTCGAGCGCCGCCGGTGCGCTCACCACGCTCGTGCTGCCGGGCACCGCGCTCGCACAAACGGGCCGCCCACTGCTCAAGGCTGGCGATCAGAAAGGCGGGCTGCGTGCGCTGCTCGAAGCCGCCGACGAACTCAAGCAGTTGCCTTACGACATTCAATGGACGGAGTTTCCCGCCGCCGCGCCACTCGCCGAAGCACTCAATGCGGGTGCCGTCGATTGCGGCCCGATTGGCGACGCGCCGGTCATCTTTGCGCTCTCAGCGGGAGCGGCCATCAAGATCATCGGCGCGAATCGCTCCGATGCTTATGGCACCGCCGTGCTCGTCCAACCCGATTCGCCGCTGCGCACCGCTGCTGACCTCAAGGGCAAGAACATCGGAACGACGCGTGGCTCGATCGGACACTTTGTGACGCTCAAGGCGATCACCGCCGCAGGCCTCAAACCGTCCGACGTGAACTTCCGCTTTCTCCCGCCTGCGGACACGATTACCGCGCTGGCGAGCGGCTCGGTCGATGCGTGGGCGACATGGGAGCCCTACACCGCCGTGGCCGAAACGACGCGTCGTGCGCGCGTGCTCGTCAATGGACGCGGCTTGTGGTCGGGACTCAGCTATTTGGCCGCGACCGACGCCGCCATTGCCGCAAAGCGCGAAGTGTTGCGCGACTTCCTCTCGCGCGTGGTGCGTGCGCAGGTATGGTCATATCAGCACGTCGATGCTTTCTCGGCCGCCATGGCGCGCATCATCGGCATTCCCCCGGAAGCGGCGCGATTGCAGTTCTCTCGCCGCAACACCAAGTGGCGCAACATCGACGACGCCCTCGTGGCCGAGCAACAAACCACGGCCGATTTCTATTCGCTGGTCGGATTGCTGCGCCAGCCGCTCGACGTACAGGCAACGTTCGACCGGCGGTTCCCCATCTCGGTGTAGTCGAAAAATAGCCATTGACCGACGGTCAGTCGATTATTAAGATGAGAACCATTCTCAATTTATCGACCACCGGGATGTCTCCATGCAACCCTCTCGCCGCCGCGCATTAGTTTGCGCGGCCTATCTCGGCACCTTCCTCGCCTCGCTCGATATCAGCATCGTCAATGTGGCGCTGCCTACCCTCCAGCTTCGTCTGCACACTGACATGGCGGGCCTGCAATGGGTGGTGAATGCCTACGCCATCGCCATCTCGGCGTTCATGTTGAGCGCCGGGCCACTCGGCGATCGTTACGGTCATAAGCCGGTGTGGAGTGCGAGCGTTGCCCTCTTCACGCTGGGATCGGCCGTCTGCGCGTGTGCCGAGACCCTCGGCCCGCTGCTCGTCGGCCGCACGATTCAGGGAGTCGCCGGTGCCCTGCTGATTCCGAGCGCGATGCCGATTCTCACGCATGCCTTCCCTGATTCACGCGAGCGGGCACGCGTCATCGGCGGCTGGTCGGCATTCAGTGCGCTCGCCCTGATTCTCGGGCCGTTGCTCGGCGGCCTGCTCGTCGAGCATTTCGGCTGGCAAAGCATCTTTCTCGTGAACGAACCGCTGGGTCTCATTGCACTAGCGCTGGGTATCTGGGGCATTCCGTCTCGCGACGCCAACCCGCACGGCGTGTTCGACCCGGCAGGGCAAGCGTTGAGTGTGATCTGTCTCGGGGCGTTGACCTATGGGCTGATTCAACTCGGCGAACCGGAGGCATCCCGCGATCGTCTGGCCGTGGTCTTCAGTGTCGCCGTCGTTGCGTTCGTGGCGTTCGTTTGGGTGGAACGGCGCGTGGCGCGTCCGCTGTTGCCGGTGGCACTCCTGCGCGCCCCGCATATGCGCATGGTCAATGTCGCGTCGTTTGCGCTGGGGTTCGCGGGGTACAGCAGCCTGTTCTTTCTCTCGCTGTTTCTCCAACAAGCGCAGGGGCATGCGCCTGCGGCCACTGGCTGGCAGATGATGCCGCAGTTTGTGCTGATGGGTGTCACGTCGCTGCTGTTCGGACGCATTGCGCACCGCATCGCTCTGCCGTTGCTGATGGTGGCGGGTTACGGTGCCATCGGGCTGACGATGTGCGCAATGGCCGCTTTCACACCGGATACCCCGTTCTGGATCGTCGGCACGGCATTCGCCGTTCTCGGTGTCGGCATGGGGCTTTCCGTGCCCGCGACCGGCATGACTGTCATGGGACTCGCGCCTGCGCACGCCACGGGTATGGCCTCGGCGACGATGAACGCACTGCGTCAGACCGGTATGACGATGGGTATTGCGTTGCTCGGCAGCGTAATGAGCCTGCGCGCGACACACAATCTCGCCGACATGGCGCGCGAGCAGGGTGTCGATCATGCCTCGGCGTTGGCGCAACTGGCGGTCACGGCGCACGTCATGGACGGGAAATACGACTGGTTACCGCGTGCGTATCAGGTCGCAATGTCGCAAGGGTTTGCCGTCGCCATGATTGGCGGCGGCCTCACGTGCGTTGCGATGGCGGCGGTGCTGCTGCGATATCACCATCACGCGCCTGACACGCCGCCGACCGGGCACGACGCTCGTGAGCGGCTGGCAACTGGCTCGGTCGGAAAGTGAGGAACTGTCTATGGCGCCACAAAGCGGGGACATCGACACTGCGGGGAACCCGCTCATCAACGACGCACGAGGCATGCGATGGCCGACGTCAGTTTCCTCTCTGCCAATCTGGCGGTAGCCTACACGGCGTATTTTGTCGGCACGGCCAGCCCCGGGCCGAGCAATCTGGCCATCATGTCGATCGCCGCGAACCACGGTCGCAAACCAGCGCTCGCGTTTGCCGTTGGTGTCATCACGGGCTCGATGTGCTGGGCGACGATTGCGATGCTCGGGGTCTCGGCGGCATTGATCGCGTACTCGCAGTTTCTCGTCGCGCTCAAGATTTTCGGCGGTGCCTATTTGTTGTGGCTCGCGTTCAAATCGGGGCGCGCTGCCATCTCGCCCGCGTCGGCAAAGGCCGCTGTCTCGCTGGACGGCACTCGTCTAAAGCCCATCTATTTACGCGGCGTGTTGCTGCATTTGACGAACCCCAAAGCCGTGCTGAGTTGGGTGTCGATCGTCGCGCTTTCGTCGTCGCACGATGGCACTGTGCAATCGGCCGTCGTGCCGGGCTGCGCCGCCATCAGCGTGACGGTGTTCTGCGGCTATGCGCTGCTGTTTTCCACACCGGCGGCGCGGCGCGTTTATTTGCGCATGCGGCGCTGGCTCGACGGCGGGCTGGCCGTCGTCTTCGGCGTGGCCGGGTGGCGGTTGCTGAGCTGGCGCGCGTGAGTGCCGCATGTGATAGCGTGGCGCTTTGCGCGACCTTCGCGCACTCACGCCACTGCCTCACATGATCGAATTCGACGCCGACGCGCTGATGAAGCTCGTCACCACCCCGATGCCCTACGGCAAACACAAGGGCACGATGATCGCTGACCTGCCCGCCAACTACCTGAGCTGGTTTGCCCGCGAGGGCTTTCCTACGGGCGAGATCGGCCGCCTGCTCGCATTGATGTACGAGATCGATCACAACGCGCTGGGCGACCTGCTCAAACCGCTTAAATCAGCGCGCGGCCCCGCCTGACGCAAGCATCGCGGGAGCCACACGGCGCACCCATTGCGTGCGTTGCTCATGGGCATGCGCCAGTTGCAACACCGCGAGATCCGCCTGCGCCGGACCGATGATCTGCAAGCCCATCGGCAACCCGCGCGCATCGAACCCCACCGGCACACTCATCGCTGGCAACCCGGCCAACGTCGGGCCGATCACGACTTCCATCCATCGGTGATAGGTGTCCATCGGCTTGCCTGCGACCGATGTCGGCCAGTGTGTCTCCGCCTCGAACGGGAAAACTTGCGCCGACGGCAGCAACAGGAAGTCGTAGCGCTCGAACAAGCGTGCCAGCGCGCGATACCACTCGCTGCGGTCGATCGAGGCACGAAACACATCCGCAGCACGCAGTGACTCGCCGCCAGCGACTTCCCACTGCGCCTCCGGCTTGAGCTTGTCGCGCCGTGCCGGGTCGGCATACATCTCGCCGAGCGATCCGTTGACAAGCCAGTGCCGCAGCGTGAGCCACGTCTGCCACAAGCGATCCATCGAGAAGTCGGGCGCACACGGCTCGACTTCGCAACCCATCTCCGTGAAATCGCGCAGCGACGCTTCGCACAGCGCCATCACACCGTCTTCCATCGGCAGGTGGCCGCCGTAGTCGCCCAGCCACCCCAGACGCAAGCCCTTCACATCGCGATTTAGCGCGCCTTCGAACTGTGCAGGATCGTGCGCGAGCGAGAGCGGACTGCGGGCGTCGTAGCCAGCCTGCGTGGCGAGCAAGCGTGCCACGTCGGCCACCGTGCGCCCCATCGGCCCTTCGGTGCTCAATTGCTGCACGAAGACTTCCGGCGCGGGACCATAAGGCACACGTCCCTGCGACGGGCGAAAACCGTACACGTTGCCGAACGCCGCCGGGTTACGCAGCGAGCCCATCATGTCGCTGCCGTCTGCCACGGGGAGCATGCGCATGGCGAGCGCACTGGCGGCACCGCCGCTGCTGCCACCTGCGATACGGCTTGTGTCGTAAGCGTTGCGAGTGATGCCGAAAACCGGGTTGTAGCTGTGCGAGCCGAGGCCGAACTCGGAAACGTTGGTCTTACCGATGAAGATCGCACCCGCCGCGCGGATGCGCGAAACGCTGATGCTGTCTTGGGTATCGGGCGCGGTAGCGGTCAGCGGCGACCCTTTGCGTGTGGGCAGTCCTGCGCACGACGCGAGGTCTTTTACCGCCTGCGGCATGCCGTGCATCCAGCCGAGATACTCGCCCTGGGCGAGTTGGCGATCGCGTTCATCCGCTTCGCGCAGCAGCGTTTCAGCATCGCGCAACGACACGATGGCGTTCACCGCGGCGTTGTGTTGTGCGATGTGCGCGAGATACGCCTGCATGACCTCGCGGCACGACACGCGCCGCGTGCGAATCGCTTCGGACAACGCCAATGCGTCGAGTGCGACGATGGTGTCAGGGGCTGGCGATGAGGTTGTCGACGGGGTTGTCGACGGGGTTGTCGATTCAGGCACTGAGGCCATGGGTGTCTCTCTCCTTGGCGGGGCGTCGCTCGAGTGGCGACGCCGTTATTTGACACGACATTGTCGGTCAAACCCGCCTCGGATGCCGAGAGGAAAAATTACGCTCTCGGCGCTTTTGTTGCTTTATTAACTAGTGCGTCAGCGCGTCGAGGCCGGTCGCCTCAACATCGCTGGCGGCTGCCGGGGCGGCCATGTACATCAGCATCTTCTTGGCTTCCTCCGGATGCGGTGCGTTCACCGGCACGCCACCTGCGAAGCGCGTGACCGATTGCAGCGACTCCGGAATCTTGCCCGCAAAGGCGATGCCCTTGACCGGCAACAACTCGCTCACCTGCTGCAAGCCCAAGGCGTAATCGCCCGCCGCGACCTTCTCGGCCACCGGCGTCTTCTGCACCATCACCGACTTGCCGTGCATCTGATCGGCAATGCCCAGCTTCTTGAACAGTTCACGCTCGACATACACGCCGCTGGCGCTATCGGAATACGCGACCGACTTGGCCGCGAGCAGCGC
Organism: Pandoraea pneumonica; assembly: GCF_049918595.1. Taxonomy (GTDB): domain Bacteria; phylum Pseudomonadota; class Gammaproteobacteria; order Burkholderiales; family Burkholderiaceae; genus Pandoraea; species Pandoraea pneumonica_A. The sequence continues at coordinate 148,282 of NZ_JBNCRZ010000005.1, read as the reverse complement.
AGCTTTCAACTTCTCCGGCGTGCTGACGTCGGGCACCACTTCGCCCGCCTTCACCACGACACCGATGCGCGAGTCGGCCAGATCGACGCGCGAGTCTGCGCGCACTTTGCCTGCTTTGATCAGATCGTCGAGTGCGTAGCCGACCATAATGACCGCATCGGCCGATTCGCCACGCGCCAAACGGTTAGGAATGGCCTCCGGGGCCTTGCCCATCGACGGGCCCCACGCCGTGTCGACGTGGTCACCGGTCGCCGCTTCGAACTTCGGCAGCAACACTTTGTAGGCGGCCGTGAAGCCGCCGGAGTTCATCACGCGCAGGTCTTCTGCACTCGCCGACGTGGCACCGAGTGCGGTTGCCATCACCAGTCCGGCGCCAACGGCGCTCACGGCACTCAGCACGCGCCGGGTTTTGAAAGTCAGAGCATTCATGGGTGGGCTCCTCGATTAACCGGCGGTGCGCAGATCGGCGCGCGTTTGACCTTGGCCGCCAGTGCGGCCGCGATACAGCGCAAGGGTCGCGCAGATCGCACACAGGGCAGCGAAGCTCATCCAATAACCGGGCGCGGCCTTGTCGCCCGTGGCGTGAATCAGGTACGTCGACAGTGCGGGCGTGAAGCCGCCGAACAGCGCCGTCGCAATGCTGTACGCCAGCGAGAAACCTGCCACGCGCACATCAGGCGGCATGACTTCGGTCAGCGCCGGAATCATCGCGCCGTTGTACATGCCGTAGAGGAACGAGAGCCAGAGCAATGCAATCAACATGCGCGTGAAGCTCGGCGCTTGCACGAGGAACGACAGCACCGGGTAAGCGGTCACGAGCGTCAGGCCCGCGAACAGCAGCAACACCGGGCGACGGCCAATGCGGTCGGACAGCGTGCCACCGATCGGCAGCCAGATGAAGTTCGACACGCCCACGCACAGCGTGACCAGCAGCGCGTCGGTGCTCGACAGGTGCAGCACGCTCTTGCCGAAGGTCGGCGCGTAGACGGTGATGAGGTAGAACGCGGTGGTCGTGAGCGCCACGAGCAGTGCGCCGCCGATCACCACACCGGCGTTCGCCGCCATCGAGCGGAAGACTTCACCGACCGACGGGTGACGCTTGCGTTGCTTGAACTCGTCGCTTTCCTGAAGCGAGCGGCGCAGCGCGAAGATGACCGGCACGATCATGCAGCCCACGAAGAACGGCAAGCGCCAGCCCCATTCGCTGATCTGCTGCGCGGTGAGTGTCAGCGACAGGATGTAGCCGAGCGCCGCCGAGACGACAATGGCGACTTGCTGACTGGCCGACTGCCAGCTCGTGTAGAAACCCTTGCGGCCCGGCGTGGCAATTTCTGCCAGGTACACCGACACGCCGCCAAGTTCGGCACCGGCCGAGAAGCCTTGCAACAGACGGCCGAGCAGCACGAGCACCGGTGCAGCGAGACCAATGGTTTGGTAGCCAGGCACGAAAGCGATGAGGATCGTGCCGCTCGCCATGATGCCGAGCGTGGTGACGAGGCCCTTGCGACGACCGACGTTGTCGATATACGCCCCCAACACGATGGCACCGAGCGGGCGCATCAGGAAGCCTGCGCCGAACACGGCGAAGGTCAACATGAGCGAAGCAAACTCACTGTCCGTCGGGAAGAAGACGCGGGAAATTTGGGTGGCGTAGAAACCGAACAGGAAGAAATCGAACTGCTCGAGAAAATTGCCGGCGGTGACGCGCAGGACTGCGCCGGCTTTCGAGGGTCGACGCGAAATTGCGTCTTGGGGGCGCTGTGGCATGCGCTGTCTCCGTGTTGCCTGCGGCCCGGGGGGTCGGTCCGCAAAAAATCGTCGCATTGCTGCGCCTCTGCCTGAGGGGACGTGTCGAGACCGTCGTGGGCGCTTTTTTGAAGCCGCCAATGTTGCGCCGGAAGTTCCCCGCTTGTGAATTGCAAGTTTTGGAAAGATTGATGCGCACACGCTATCAATCGTAGGATGCTGATGCACCAACCGAGCGGTAACACGGTAGACTCGCGGACCCTTGTGACACAGGGGTTTTAAGCGGTTTTATTAGGCGCAACGCCACCGATCGAACCGCCCCGTCAACGACACGTTTTTTCTCCCCCCGACGTCATGGCGATCAACTTCGATCTGAACGATTTGCAGGCTTTTCGCGCTGTTGCGCAGCTCTCGAGCTTTCGGCGCGCGGCGGAGTCCATCCACCTCTCGCAGCCTGCCTTATCACGGCGCATCGACAAGCTTGAAGAAGCGCTGGGCGTGAAGCTTTTCGAGCGCAGCACGCGCCGCGTGGCGTTGACCAATGTCGGCCGGGCATTTGCCCGCGACGCGGAGCGCATTCTCGACGATCTCGACAATGCGCTACTCGGCATTCGCGACGTGGCGTCGACGAGCCTAGGCCATGTGACGATTGCCTGCGTCCCGTCGGCGGCTTACTACTTCATGCCGCAGGTAATTTCGCGGTATCACAAGGCGTTTCCGCGCATTCGCATTTCGGTGCTCGATGCGAGCGCCAACGAGGTGCTGGCGGCGGTGGTCAATGGCGATGCGGATTTCGGGCTCAATTTCATCGGCTCTCAGGAGCCGAACATCGAGTTCAAGCTGTTGTTGCAGGAGCGGTATGTGGCCGCGTGCCGACGCGATCATCCATTGGCTGGGAAAAAGCGTGTGACGTGGCGCGAGCTTTACGAGTACGACTACATCACCGTGGGTAAGGTATCGGGCAACCGCTTGTTGCTCGATCAGGCGCTCACGGGTTTGCCGCAGCGCCCGCCGAGCATTTGCGAGACGCAGCACGTGACGACGATGCTCGGTTTGGTGGAAGCGGGCCTCGGGGTGGCGGCGGTTCCCACGATGGCAATGCCGGGTGCCGACCATCCGCTGCTAACGAGCGTGCCGCTGATCGACCCGGTCGTGACGCGCCGTGTGGGGATGATTCGCAGCAAGGGGCGGCCGCTCTCGCCTGCGGCGGCGCAGCTTTACCGGTTTGTGGCGGAGATGAAGGTCAGCTCGCGCCGACGGGTGGACGCTGCAATATAACCAAACGGCACAAAGATCACGCGCTGATACATTCTGTTACCCGTCTTACGAAAGATGAAACATTGAGGTACGGGCAGAGCGGCGACGGCTCCTTATACTTGGCTGCGCGATTAACCCGAAACTACACAAGCCTCATGTTCAAGCGAATTTTCCCGATGGTGGCCTTGGCTGCACTGGCCGCAACCACTTCCCTGACGGCCACGGCCAGTGATATGAACAATGCCCTCGGCGGCGCGCTGGGCGGTGTCGCAGGAGCGGCCGTGGGCGGTGCGCTTGGCGGCAGCACGGGCGCGGTGGTCGGTGGCGCGGTTGGCGGCGGCGCCGGTGGCGCGATTACGTCGAACCGTCGCGAGCGCACGGGCGCCATTCTTGGCGGCGCGTTGGGCGGCGGTGCAGGCACGGCGGCGGGCAACGCCATGGGCGGCCGCTCGGGCGGCTTGATCGGCGCAGCAGTGGGCGGCGGCGCAGGTGCAGCCCTCGGCGGCAACATGTCGCGCTCGAGCTCCTACGACGACGATTATCGCCACGGCAAGCGCCGCGGCCATTACAAGAAGCATCACCATCATTGATTCCGCTGAGCGCCGATGGCGTCCAACGACGAATGCGAAAACGCCCTGCGAGTTGGTTGCAGGGCGTTTTTTGTTGGTGTTTCAGACGAAGGACGGGATCGTGACAACCCCCTGCCCCTTCTTCGCTCGAGACGGCCGCGGCACTCGTCGATTCAGTGAGCGATACAGCACCAATGCGGCCTCCAAGGCCTCTCGCGCTTGTGCATGCGCGTCAGGTAAATCGTTGGCAACGGTGATGGCTTCAGGTACGTCAGGGAACGTGACTAATAGCGTGCCGTTAGTGTCCGGTACAAGCGTAAAGGGATAGGTCAGCATGGTGCGCATCAAAATACGTTCGATTAGTGGTTGGGTGTGCACATGATCGCCCCACACAAACGCCTTTTGAAGACCTCCGAGCACTTATCGGAAAGACCTTAATCGTCAAACGAAAAAGCCGCAGCGACTCGCTGCGGCTTTCATCGGCATCACTGGCTGTCGCCGCCGGTAGACTCTCTACTCCCGCCCCGGCTCCGCCAGATACGGCCCAAGGCCGGTCGGGTAGCTGCCCGGCAGGAGCATCGACGGATCGAGACGGTCTACGGTCGTGCGGCCGGTGAGTGCCATCGTCACGTCCATTTCCTTCTGGATAACCTCCAACGCACGGCGCACGCCCGCTTCGCCCATCGCGCCCAAACCATACAAGAACGGGCGTCCGATCAGCGTGCCCTTCGCCCCCAACGCCACCGCCTTGATGACGTCCTGCCCCGAACGGATGCCGCCGTCGAGCCAGACCTCCGTGTCGCGCCCCACGGCCGCCACAATGTCGGGCAACGCGCGAATCGTCGACATCGTGCCGTCCAACTGACGCCCGCCGTGGTTGCTCACCACAATCGCATCAGCTCCGGTGTCGCGTGCCGCGCGCGCATCTTCAGGATCGAGCACACCCTTGAGGATCAGCTTGCCGCCCCAGCGCTTCTTGAGCCACTCGACGTCGTCCCATGACAAACACGGATCGAACTGCGCCGCCGACCACGCGGCGAGTGAACCGATGTCGTCCACCCCTTTCGCATGACCCACGATGTTGCCGAACGTGCGGCGCTTCGTGCCCAACATGCCCATGCACCAACGCGGCTTGGTCATCATGTTCACGATGTTCGGCAACGTGAGCTTCGGCGGCGCCGACAGCCCGTTCTTGATGTCACGATGGCGCTGACCGCTGATTTGCAGATCCATCGTCACCATCAGCGCAGCACAACCCGCCGCCTTCGCCCGGTCGATCAAGCGCTCGATGAAGTCGCGATCGCGCATCACATACAACTGGAACCAGAACGGCGCCTTGGTGTGCGCCGCAACGTCCTCGATCGAGCAGATCGACACCGTGGAGAGTGTGAACGGCACGCCGAACGCTTCGGCCGCCTTGGCCGCCAGAATCTCGCCATCGGCATGCTGCATGCCCGTCATGCCCGTGGGTGCCAACGCCACCGGCATCGCCACGTCGGTGCCCAGCATCGTCGTGCGCGTGCTGCGATGCTCGATATTGACCGCCACCCGCTGACGGAGGCCAATCTTGCCGAAGTCCTCGGCGTTGGCCCGGTACGTCGACTCGGTCCACGAACCGGAATCGACATACTCGTAGAACATGCGCGGTACGCGCTGCTGAGCGAGAACCCGCAAGTCCTCGATGGTGGTGATCACTGCCATGCTGCGTCTCTTTAGTTTTGGTAGCGCCGATTCAAAGATCGACGTGCCACTTCGTTTGGGAAGAACCCGAGAAGTGCTGGATAAACACCCCACCAACCAATTGAAAATCGACTAATCATCGACTCAAATCTGGTCGTGAAGCGATTATTGCGAAAATTGCAGATAGTTAATATGTTCTATTGTTTTATTTCGACTTGACGAGATCGACAAGTGACTGCGTGTTCTTAATTGTCTTGAGCACAATGTTCGACTGGATCGACATGACAGCAGGCGCTCTGTACAGCTCGTTGACGATGAAGTCGGAATAATGCGCGAGGTTGCGCGCTCTTACCGTCAAGATGTAATTCGCTGAACCGGTGACAATTCTCGCGGTAACGACTTCAGGCCAGTTCTGCACGCAAGCGAGAAACTTTTCATGCCACTGATCGACGTCCGGACGCAATGTAATTTGCACTAGCGCTTCGAACTCCAGCCCGATATGCTGTGCGTCCACGATACAGCGGTATCCGGAAATCACCCCACGGTCTTCAAGCAATTTGACCCGGCGCAGGCATGCCGATGGCGATAAACCCACGGCATCGGCCAGCTCCTGGTTGGAGATGCGGCCATTGAGTTCCAGATGGCGCAGGATGCGCAGATCGGCAAGGTCGAGGTTCATTGGCAGAATCCATCAAGTTTTGCAGGATTTTGGCAGAAGCTTCGACTCCCCGCCAGTTCGCCAGCATAAATAGCAAGCAAATTCAATTTTTGCGTTGATATGATAGCTCTCGGCTTTCGGCCGGGAGCCCGTGATGTTTTGGCCGAACATCAGGCGTTTGCTCGCGTTGCGCATCCGCTCAAGGGCCAGCAGAGGGTCGTCCCGGTCGTCGCCGTTGTCGTGCAAAAGAGAGTCCGTCATCTCCTATATCGGAAGGAGTAGCGGGCCAGTTTCGACAATTAGCAAGATGTCCAAAAGACTAAAAAGGAGACCCATGAAGTCTGCAATTCCGGCCAGTCTGGCCATTGTTTCGGCCGCTTGCGGCCTGGCTTTCAGCACCACCGCCGCCGCCCAAAGCTCTGTCACCCTCTACGGGATCGTCGACCAGAGCGTTCGCTACCAAACCAACGCCAATGCCAACAACGACGCCCTGTGGCAAGTCGCCAACGGCGCCGTGACCAACAGCCGCTTCGGCTTCAAGGGCACGGAAGACCTCGGCGGCGGCACGAAGGCGATCTTCCAACTGGAATCGGGGATCAACCCGCAGAACGGCACGCTCGCCAACGGTCCGCGTATGTTCGATCGCTACGCCTTCGTCGGCCTGCAAAACCAATACGGCACCATCAAGATCGGCCGTCAGGCGACCGAGGCGTTCAACGTCTACGGCGACTTCGACCCGCTCACGATCGGCAACTACGCGAACAACTCGTGGATGTACAACATCACGCGCGGCCGCGTGGACAACGCCGTGAGCTACGCCGGCACGTTCGGTGGTCTGTCGGTAGGTGCGACGTATGGCTTCGGCAATACGGCGGGCACGATGGCCGCCAGCAACTACTGGGGCACCCGCGCTTCGTATGCGATGGGGCCGTTCCAGATCGCCGGTACGTATCAACAAGCGCGTGATGCCGCCAAGCGTGTGCAGCAGATGTGGGGCCTGGGCGGTATCTACAGCGTCTCGATCTCCAAGGTGTTCGTCGGCTACATGGGCGGTCGCGACCGCAGCGGCTGGCTCGACAGCACGCTCAACGATCCGTCGCAAACCGTCACCACGGGCAACCTGAACGACAACCCGCGCAAGGACATGACGTTCTACCTCGGCACGACCATTCAGGCCATGCCGAACCTCGCGATCACGGGCGCCGCCTACTTCGACGACATCAAGAACATCAACGCCCAAGCGGGCGATGCCGGTTCGGGTCGTCGTTACACCTACGTGCTGCTCGCCGAGTACGCGCTGTCCAAGCGCACGCAAGTCTACGGCACGGTCGATTACAACAAGGTCAGCGGCGCCGCTCGCGTCGAACTGCCGGGTAACTCGACCCAAGTGGGCGTAGCCACGGGTATCCGCCACATCTTCTAAGGCGGATCTCCCAAGCGAAATGCGGCGGGGGATGCGGTTAAGTCCCGCCACGCGTTTTCGTCGCTCCCTTTTTGCAGTGGTTTGACCCGCCCCGGTTTCGGCCGGGGCGGCCGGGTCCATTCGGCACACATGCGCGAATGGGCGATCACAAGCAATGCGGTTTTCATGTGGGTGCCGCCTCATGCCGACGGTGCCCCAAGAGGTGTGTCATGGCGCGCTCCCCCCTGCCCCCGTCTCCCCGTAACTTCGCTCACATCACGCGTCGCGAACAAGGTCTGCGGCGCTCGCTGACTGCCAGCCAAATGGCCATGATTGCCATCGGCGGTGCGGTGGGTACCGGCCTCTTTCTCGGCAGCGGCTTCGCCATCGGTTTTGCCGGACCCAGCGTGTTGCTCTCGTATGCGATCGGCGCGTTTATCGCGCTGATGCTCATGGGGTGTCTCGCCGAGATGACGGTCGCACACCCGACGTCGGGATCGTTCGGTGCGTACGCCGAGCACTACATCGGCCCGTGGGCCGGGTTTCTCGTGCGCTACGCCTATTGGTCGTGCATCGTGCTCGCCGTGGGCACAGAAGTCAGCGCCATCGCCGTCTATATGAAGTACTGGTTCCCGCAGGTGCCGGGCTGGTACTGGGTGGCCGGATTTTCTGGCGCGCTAGTGTTGGTGAACGCCATGTCGGTGAACCTGTTCGGTGCCATCGAATACGGGTTCTCGCTCATCAAGATCGCGGCCATCGTCGCGTTCATCATGATTGGCGCGTATGTGGTGTTCATCGCACCGGGTTCAGTGGTCAACGCCGATCACTCGCCCGCTGGTTTCGCAAACTACACCGCGCATGGCGGCTTCTTTCCGAAAGGTTTGTGGGGCATGTGGGTGGCTGTGATCATCTCGATCTTCAGCTATCTGTCCATCGAGATGATCGCCGTGGCTGCCGGGGAAGCGGAGCACCCGGAGCGCGCCGTTACGCGCGCGTTTCGCTCGACGGTGGTGCGCCTCGTGTTGTTCTATCTGCTCACGCTAGCGCTCATGCTTGCCATCGTGCCGTGGACCGCGGCAGGTCACGACGAAAGCCCGTTCGTGAAGGTGATGCAGGCCATCAACATTCCGGGCGCAGCGGGCGTCATCAACTTCGTGGTGCTTATCGCAGCCCTCTCGTCGATGAACAGCCAGCTCTACATCACCACGCGCATGATGTTCTCGCTCTCGCGCGCCGGTTACGCGCCCACGCGCTTCGGGGAGGTCAACAAGCGCGGTGTGCCGTTTGCGGCACTCATGCTCTCGACGGTCGGGATTGCGCTCGCCACGCTCGTGAACTTCCTCTACCCCGAGTCGTCGTTCACATTCATGATGGCGATCTCGATGTTCGGCGCGATGCTCACGTGGATGATGATCTTCGTCACCCACTTCTTCTTCCGACGCGCATGGCAACGCGGCGATCACGCGCCGCTCGCGTTTCGCATGTGGGGCTTTCCGTGGCTCACGCTGCTGGGCGCGGCGCTCATGGCCGCAGTGATGGTGACCACGCTCTTTACCGGCGTATTCCGAATGACCATGCTCTTCGGTGTGCCGTTTGTGGCCGTGGTGCTGCTGGTGTATTTCCTCTGGTATCGCAAGCGCGATGGTGAGGGAGAAGCGCACGCCGTCACGCAACCGTGACCGCTTAAGAGGTCAGTTGAAATACAGAGGGGGCGCCATGTGGCGCCCCCGTGATGCACGATTCAGTTCGCAACCTGCGCACCGCTGTCTGCGTTATGCGGCCGTCTTTTTGTCGCGCCGCTTCACCAGTAGCTCCAGCATGTCGCGCGTTTGTTCGACAATCACGGCCCGAATCCGGCGATTGCGCTCAGGGTCTTCGTCCGCCCACCCCATCGAGCAATTGACCGAGCGGCCCATCACTCGGAACGCCATCCCTGTGGTGCTAATACACACAGCGCGCATGCGGGTCAGTTCGTCGTCCGTCGACGTGCCGCAAAGGCGCGCCACAATGCCGCCGGTGACCCCCGCGATGCGTTGTGACAAACGCTCGTGAAACACCTTAAAGCCAGCATCCGGACCCAGCCCCGCTTGTTCGCGCGCCATGAACATGTGCCAGCCATCGATCTGCGGCACGTCATCGAGAAAACCCGCCTTTTGGTTCTGTAACGCGCAAAACGCGTCGATCAACCGCTTGTCGGTCGCCGACGCCTCGGCCAGCACCGCCTCGGCCGCTATCACGGCGTCCCCCAACTGCTTCCACACCAACTCGACGATGTACTCGACGCACGCCGTGTACACGCCCTCTTTGTTGTCGAAGTAGTACTGCAACGCCGGGGCATTCACCCCCGCCTCGTTGGCAATGTCGCGCGTCGACGCGCCCGCAAAACCATGCTCGCCGAAGCACTTGATCGCGGCGAGGATGATGCGCGCACGCGTCTCCTCCCCACGTTGGTAACCCGTGTCGACCGCATGTCGCGGGCGGGCTGCCGCGCGGGGCGCGCGTTGTGTCTGCGGTTGTGTCCGTGCCATGAAGCTCCTTGCTTGCCAAAACTTTCGTCAAAAATATAACACTTGACATAAATCGATCAACTGGAATAATTCTGCCAAATGGAATAATTTGAGGAGTTTTCCTAATGTCTACCGCAGCGCAGGCCCGACTCGAAACGTCGGCAGAGTCGATCGATACGGCCACGCGTCAGCCCGAAGAGGCGAAGACAGCACCGGGCACCGCATCGCCGTCGGCCGCCCCGGACGCCACTCACCGCCCCGCCCCCAAAGCCCCCGGCAACCCTCGCCGCAAGAAGCTCGCCCTCGGCGCGGGCGCGTTGGCGCTGATCGCCGCGCTCGGCTGGGGCACGCATTGGTGGTTCGTCGGACGCTTCATCGAGTCGACCGACGACGCCTATCTGCAAGCCGACAGCATGACCGTCGCCCCGAAGGTCGGCGGCTATGTGACGGAAGTCCTCGTGCGCGACAACGAAACCGTGACGGTGGGTCAGCCGCTGGTGCGCCTTGATGGCCGTCAGTATCAGGCCGCGTACGACGAAGCGCAGGCAACCGTGGCGGCACGCGAAGCCGACGTGGCGCGCGCGCAGGCCGAGTTGAGCCAGCACGCCGCCAACATCGCCCAAACGCGTGCCGAACTGGAGAGTGCCCGCGCGAATGCCGCTTACTCGGCCGGACAGGTCAAGCGCTACGCCCCGCTCGTGGCCACCGGTGCGGAAACGGACGAGCGTCTGGCCGAATTGCGTAACGCCAGCACGCGTGCGGACGCCACGCTCAAGAGCAATGCAGCCAGTGTCGATGCAAGCGTGCGCCAGACCGACACGCTTACCGCAGCACTCGCTCAGGCGAAGGCGCAGTTGTCGGTCGCGCAAGCCAGTGCACGCAAGGCAGAACTGGATCTGGGCGATACCGTGGTGAAGAGCACACTCGCCGGACGCGTGGGCGACCGCGCAGTGCGCGTCGGCCAGTTCGCGCAGCCCGGTACGCGTTTGCTGACCGTCGTTCCGGTGCAAAACGTCTACCTGACGGCGAACTTCAAGGAAACGCAGGTCGGCCATATGCGCCCCGGCCAGCCGGTGACGGTGCATGTCGATGCCCTGCCCGGCGAGCCGATTCACGGTGTGGTCGATTCGCTCTCGCCGGGGACGGGGGCACAGTTCGCCCTGCTGCCCGCGCAGAACGCGACCGGCAACTTCACGAAGATCGTGCAACGCGTGCCAGTGCGCATTCGTCTGGATGTGCCCGAGTCGCTGCGCACCGTGCTGCTGCCGGGCTTGTCGGTGACGGCCGATGTCGATACGCATGAGCGTAAGGACAATGCCGGTGCGGCCCCGGCAAAGGCTGCGCAAGCGTTGCCGTCGTCCGGCTCGGGTGCAACGCTGGCGCTGAGCGCGCCGCTGAACAGCACCGTCGGACCGGCAACGAACGCGACCGGTCATGCCGCGCCTGCAAGCAATGGCACCGGGGTGCAGCGTGGCTGAAGCGCATACGCTTGCGGCACCTGCAAGCGCCGCCGCGCCACGCAACGCCTCTGCGTCCGACTGGATTGCGGTCGCCGCCGGTGCGATGGGCGCGTTGCTCGCCACGCTCGACATCTCGATCACCAACTCGGCGTTGCCGCAGATTCAAGGGCAGATCGGCGCTTCAGGCACCGAAGGCACGTGGATCTCGACCGGCTACCTGATGTCGGAAATCGTCATGATTCCGCTCGCGGCGTGGCTCACGCGCGTGCTGGGTCTGCGACGTTTTCTGACGCTCAACGCGGTGTTCTTCACCATCTTCTCGATGATGTGCGGCATCTCCAGCAGTCTTCCGGAGATGGTGATCGGGCGTATCGGTCAGGGCTTTGCCGGTGGCGCCATGATTCCGACTGCGCAGATGATCATTCGCACACGCTTGCCACGCCATCAGATGGCCGTGGGCATGGCGATGTTCGGCCTGATCGTGTTGCTCGGACCGTTGCTCGGCCCCGTGGTCGGCGGCTGGCTCACCGAGAACGCGAACTGGCGCTGGTGCTTCTTCCTGAACCTGCCGATTTCGGTGGCCATCGTCTCGCTGCTCATGCTCGGACTCAAGCGCGAGCCGACCAATCTGCATGCGTTCGTCAAAGCCGATTGGCTAGGGATTGTCGGCCTGACCATCGGCCTGAGCTCGCTCACGGTGGTGCTTGAAGAAGGGCAACGTGAACGGTGGTTCGATTCGCACATGATCATCTGGCTGTCGATCCTCTCGGCGGTCGGCATCGGCATGATGCTCGTCGCGCAATTCACCGCGGAGAAGCCCATCGTCAAGCTCTCGCTGCTGCGTAACAAGAACTACGCGAGCGTGATCTACATCGTGTTCACGGTGGGCGCGGGGCTTTATGGCGTGTCGTATCTGTTGCCGCAGTTTCTCGCGACCATTGCGGGTTACAACGCGCAGCAGTCGGGCAACATCATGCTGCTCTCGGGGCTGCCTGCATTTTTGATGATGCCGTTCCTGCCGCGCCTGATTAGCCGCGTCGATATCCGCTTTCTGGTGATTCTGGGGCTGCTCTGCTTCTTCGGGAGTTGCATGCTCGATATCGACCTGACGGCGCAGAGCGTGGGTCATGACTTCACGGTGTCGCAGTTGCTGCGCGGTGTGGGACAGATGCTCGCGATGATGCCGCTCAATCAGGCGTCGATGGCGGCTGTAGACGCGCAAGACGCGGGCGACGCCGCCGGGCTCTACAACATGGCGCGCAACCTCGGTGGCTCGGTGGGGCTGGCGTTGCTCGGCACGCTGATCGACCGCCGCACCGACTATCACGACGCCATGTTGCGCGAGACGATCACCGCTAACAGTTCGCTGGGACAAGAACACTTGGCGGCGAACGCGGCTGGCTTCTTTGCGCAGACGGGCGATATGGCCCATGCGCAGCTACAGGCCACCGCGCAACTCGCGGCGCAGATTGCGCAGCAAGCCAGCGTCATCACGTTTTCCGAGACCTTCTACGCACTGGGTATTGCGCTGCTGTTATGCGTGCCGCTTGCCCTGTTGCTCAAGCAACCCGCGGGTTTCAGTTCCGGCGGGCACTAATCATGACTCTCTATTTGCGAACATTGGCCGTCGCCTCGGCACTTCTCGTTGCGGGCTGCACGGTGGGCCCCGATTATCACGGCGCGCCCGAGGTGGCTGGCGACGCGATGCGCACCGGCGCCTATCCGCACGCGGGTAGCGGCGTCGAAGCGCACACGCCGGGCGTCGCACGCTGGTGGACGGCGCTCGACGACGCACAACTCACCGCGCTCATCGACGACGCCCTGGCCCACAGCCCGGATATTCGCGCGGCAAAGGCGAAGGTGCGTCAGTCGCGCGCGAGCTTGCGCAGCCACGAAGCGGACCTGATGCCGAAGGGCACCGTGGATGTGACGATGCTGCGCACTCGTTCGCCGGATTTGAGTTTGCTCGGCGGCAACAGCGACAATGGCGGCAGCGCGTCCAGCGGGCGCGGGCCGCTCGATCTCTATATGGCGGGGTTCGATGCCAGTTGGGAGGTCGATCTGTTCGGCGGCACACGCCGGGCTGTAGAAGCGGCAAGCGCCGATGCCGACGCGGCGTCGGAAGACCTTGCCGATGCGCATGTGCAATTGGCTGCGGAAGTGGCACAAACGTACGTCGCCTTGCGCGATCAACAGGCGCGACTGGCACTGGTGCGCGACTCGGCGCAGATCGAAGGCGAAATGCTCGACCTCACGCGTCAACGGCGCGCGGGCGGCGTGGCGTCGGAGCTCGATGTCGAGCGATTGGTGACGCAAGTGGAGCAGACGCAGTCGCGGGTGTTGCCGCTGGAGGCCGACGTCATCGAATCGCTCGATCAACTGGCGTTGCTCACCGGCCGTGCGCCGGGGGCACTCGATGCGGAGCTCAAGCGCGCCAAAGGCTTGCCGAGCGTGCCTGCCAAGGTGGCGATCGGCGACCCGACGGCGCTGCTGCAAGCGCGCCCGGATATTCGCGCGGCGGAACGCCGGTTGGCGTCGCAGAACGCACAGATCGGCGTGCAGACGGCGAACTGGTTCCCGAAGCTTTCGATCATGGGTGAACTGGGCTACTCGGCGCTCGACCCCGGTCATCTGGTGCGAAAAGAGAACTTCAGTTGGCTGGCGCTGCCACGTCTGCAATGGAACGTGCTCGACTTCGGCCGTGTGCAGGCGGATGTCGACGGCGCGAAGGCCGGGCGCGATCAGGCGCAGGCGAAGTATGAGAGCGCAGTGCTCACCGCGCTTCGCGATGCCGATGTGGCACTCAGCCGTTACGGACACCAGCGCGAGAATGTGTACCGACTGCGCAGCGTGGAAGCCTCGGCCACGCGCGCCGCGACGCTCACGCGTCAACGCTATCGCGCAGGGACGGCCAGCACACTCGACTGGCTAGACGCGGAACGTACGCGCTTCTCCGCCGAACAAGACCGCATTGCAGGTGACGCGCAGCTGCTCAAGTCGTTCGTGACGCTGCAAAAGGCGTTGGGATTGGGTTGGCAGGTGGGGTGAGCTCGCGATCACCTCGATCTGTTCAAAATATTTTTATGTTCATTAATTTTGAACAAAATAATTTATTGAACAAGCCGAATATCAGTGCTAGATTGCCGTGAGATTCCATAGGGTCATGAGTGAGCACGGTGAAAAACATGAGCAATCGTCGCACTGACGCCAGCGAAGCATCCGGCCCGGGTCTCGTCGAGGCCGCCATCAGTGCACTCAACGATGTACTTCACGTCGATGTCACGATCGCCGAAACGCGCCCGGTCTTCGGCGATCGCATCGCACTCACACTGCAAGTCGGAGCGCAGAGAATCTGCTATTTGGCGAACGTCCGGCCGGACAAGTTGAACTCGACGTCGATCCGAAATGCCATCGTGGAAACCGTGACGACGGATAGCGAACAACCCGGGTTGCTCGTGACACCTCAGCTAAGCCGCGGACTGGCAGAAATCTGCGTTGAACACCACTTGCAATTCGTTGACCTGGCGGGGAATGCACACCTTTTTATCGACGGCTTTTACGTTCAAATCATTGGACGTCGGCCCTCAGCAAGTTCGCCGCTCTCGTGGGACGCAAAGCATACCCGCGCGAAGGCCACGTCTTCCGCCGCGCTAAGAATCATGTTTGCCGTCATGCGGCGCCCTAGCGTTCTCAATCAGCCGTATCGGGATATCGCGAACGCTGCCGGCGTCTCAGTCGGCTCCGTCGCAGGCACTTTCGATAGCTGGCGTGCGCAGCACATCATTAGCGAAGACGACCCCAAATACGGCCGTCGTTTGCTGGCTGCACCGGTACTGCTCGACGAGTGGGTGATGGGATATCCGCAGCGGATTTACCCAAAACTCCAATCGCAGCGCTTCTCGCTCGCAACGCCCGACTGGTGGACTCACTACGACGTAAAGGAGTGGGCGAAATGGAGCGGGGAAGTCGCTGTCAGCAAGGTATTTGGAGAACTGCGTCCAGAAGCACAGACGCTATGCGTCAAGCCAAACGCTCGCCAATTGCTTTTGAAGGATCTGGCAGCCCATCACAGATTGCGAGCCGACCCGAACGGCACTCTGGAAGTCATCGACGCATTTTGGGATTTCGACGATATCGGCCCCATAGACGATATCCGTCGAAACATTGCGCCCGCGCCTCTTGTCTATGCGGACTTGATGAGAACGAGAGAGCCGCGCAATCGCGAAGCGGCACGATCCCTGCGCAACGCGATGGAAACAACCCATGGTTTCGATTGGACTTAAGCACGCCCTGCCTGCCAACCAGCATGCGATGCTCTGTCGCGTAGCCCGCGTCGCAGCAACGCTCGGTATCGAGTGGTTTGTGGCAGGGGCGACTGCACGAGACATTCTCCTGCACTACCAAATTAGAAGATTGGTTGAACGACGCGAACCTTCGCGACCGATTCGTCGGTGCGATGTTGTCGCATATTGTTGAACGGGACGATGGATACCCGCATTGCGACAGGCTTGTTCGCCAGATGATGAATGGCTTGAGCGCCCAACCACCAATGGCATAGCACTGACGGGGTATGGCAAGACGCGTAACAGCATTTCCGACGCACAAAAGAAAAACGCTCCAGAAGCTTTCGCCTCTGGAGCGTTTCTGCCAACTAGGTTGGCGCGGCTGGCAGGATTCGAACCCACGACCCCTTGGTTCGTAGCCAAGTACTCTATCCAACTGAGCTACAGCCGCACGTACTGCACGCGAGTTACCTTTCTCATCAACGCGGGCCAGATGCAAAACATCCGACGCGTCACTGGGAAAGTCACTCCCGAAAAACTAAGGGTCTCCGTGAGGAGACCCTCGAAATAAGTGGCGCGGCTGGCAGGATTCGAACCCACGACCCCTTGGTTCGTAGCCAAGTACTCTATCCAACTGAGCTACAGCCGCGCTGTGAGAACAGAATTATGTAAGAAACCAACCCGCCACGCAAGTGTTTTTTGCAATTCTTTTGTCATATCCCGGATTTCGCCGCCTCACCGCGCATTCCATGCGGGATTAGCGCGGAATCGCCTCCACTGGCAAGTGTTTGCCGCTAGAACAATTACTCCACGCAAACCCGCGCCAAATCATGGGTTTCCCTGTGCTACGTGCGCAAACGGCACGGTATCCTACGGCTTTTTGCGACGCCGCTTTTTCTGCGTTCATTGCGCTCAAATTGCATGTGGCCACCGAGCACAGTCCCCCAAGGGGACATCGGGCAGCGCACCATTTCGCGCGTCGACATTCAAAACAGGCACGGCGATTCGGGATACCCCCTTCCCCCGTAAGCGCCGATGCGATAAAAACCATATTCAAGGAGGCGCTCATGGAAAAAGTCTGGCTCAAGAGCTATCCGCCCGGCGTGCCGGCCGAGATCGACGTCAACGCATATCGTTCGCTGAACGACCTGTTTCTACAAAGCTGCCAGAAGTTTGCAAATCGCCCCTCGTTCTCGAACCTCGGCGTAACGATGACGTTCGCCGACCTCGAGAAAAAGTCGCGCGACTTTGCCGCCTACCTCCAAAGCCTGCCTGGTCTCGAACGCGGCTCGCGCGTCGCGATCATGTCGCCCAACCTGCTGCAATACCCAGTGGCCGTGTTCGGCATTCTGCGCGCAGGCATGGTCGTCGTGAACGTGAACCCGCTCTACACCGCCGGTGAGCTCGAACACCAACTCAAAGACGCTGGCTGCGCCGCCATCGTCGTCATCGAGAACTTCGCCGCCACGCTGCAAAAAGCGCTGCCGAATACGCCCGTCAAACACGTCATCACGACCGCCATCGGCGACCTCGTGCCCGCCCCGAAGCGCTGGATCGTGAACTACGTGGTGCGCCACGTGAAGAAGATGGTGCCCGCGTGGAGCATCCCGCACGCCGTGTCGTTTCGCGACGCCCTCTTGCAAGGCGCGCGCGCCAAGCTGAACGACGTGCAACTCGATCACGACGACATCGCCTTCCTGCAATACACCGGCGGCACCACCGGCGTGGCCAAGGGCGCGATGCTCACGCACGGCAACATGATCGCCAATATGCTGCAAGCGCGCGCCTGGATCGGCTCCGGCCTTGAAGAAGGCAAGGAGATCATCGTCACGGCCCTGCCGCTGTATCACATCTTCTGTCTGACTGCGAACTGCCTCGTGTTCCTGCAACTGGGCGCACTCAACCTCCTCATCACCAACCCGCGCGACATGCCGGGCTTCGTGAAGGAACTGGGCAAGTGGAAGTTCACGTTCATGACGGGCGTGAACACCCTCTTCAACGGTCTTCTCAATACCCCCGGGTTCGACAAGCTCGACTTCAGCGCCCTGAAGTGCGCGCTCGGTGGCGGTGCCGCCGTGCAGCGTGCCGTAGCCGACCGCTGGCAGAAAGTGACCGGCCATCCGCTCATCGAAGCGTACGGCCTCACCGAGACGTCGCCCGCTGTTTGCATTAACCCACTGGGCAGCGAGTTCAACGGCTCGATCGGGCTGCCGATTTCGTCGACCGAGGTGAGCATTCGCAACGACGCGAACGAAGCGCTCGGCTTCGGTCAGGAAGGCGAGATCTGCGTACGTGGGCCGCAAGTCATGAAGGGCTACTGGCACCGCGACGACGAAACCGCCAAGACCATCACCCCCGACGGCTGGCTGCGCACCGGCGACATCGGCACGATGGACGAGCAAGGCTACGTGCGGATCACCGATCGCAAGAAGGACATGATCATCGTCTCGGGCTTCAACGTGTATCCGAACGAAGTGGAAGGCGTGCTCGCGATGTGCCCGGGTGTGCTCGAATCAGCCGTCGTCGGCGTCCCGAGCGAGCGCACCGGCGAAGCCGTCAAGGCGGTGATCGTCAAGAAGTCGCCCGACCTGACCGAACAAATCGTGATCGACTTCTGCCGTCAGCACCTCACGAACTACAAGGTGCCGCACGTCATCGAGTTCCGCAAAGAATTGCCCAAGACGCCCGTGGGCAAAGTGCTGCGTCGCGAACTTCGCTAATGCACTGAAGGGTGCGGCACTCTCTCGTCCTGCGTGACGAACTTCGAGAGATCGCACCGTAAAACGCATCCCCCATAGAAAACGGCCGGTGATCCCGGCCGTTTTCTATTTCCCCACGATGTCCGCGCGAAGACCGACTACCGCACGCATTGGTAACTTTTGGTTACAGACGTGGCACGCGTGACTTGGTACAACAACAGGCACGTCAGGTGCGTGCTCGCGGGGCACGCATCGTCATTTGCTTCAGAACGTGCGCGGCAGCCGCCATGCCGAATGTCGCTGTGACACACATGCTCGAGCCGAAACCCGCGCAATTGAGCCCCTGAGGCCCGGCAGCCGCATCGGCCAATTCAGGCGCTTCACCCGGTGCACAAACCGCTTCGGGGTACTGCAAAGGCTCGTCGGAGTACACCGCCGGCACGTTGAACTTGGCTTTCGGACCACGGACAAAACCATGTTGCTTGCGTAATTGCGCACGCACTTTCGCAAGCAGCGGGTCCTGAATCGTGCGAGCGAGATCGTCGATACGAATGCGTGTCGGATCGATCTGACCGCCGGCCCCGCCGACGGTGACAAGACGCTGCTTGTGCGCAACGCACCACGCGATGAGCGCCGTCTTTACCCGCACGCTGTCGATGGCATCGATGATCCAGTCGAAGCCGCCGCCGAGCATCGTGTCGAGGTTCTCCAGTTCCACAAAGTCCTCGATCAGCGTAACTTGGCAGGCAGGATTGATGGCCAGAATGCGCTCGGCCATCGCGGCGACTTTCGGCTTTCCATAGTTGCCATCGAGTGCGTGCACCTGACGATTGGTATTGCTTTCGGCGACGTTATCGAGATCGATAAGGGTGAGCCGCCCCACGGCGCTACGCGCCAGGGCCTCCGCCACCCACGAGCCAACGCCACCGATGCCGATGACGGCGACGTGCGCCTCCCGCAGGCGCGCGAGACCGTCGTCACCGTATAAACGCGCGATGCCGCCGAAACGGCGGTTCGCGTCAAAATCTTCCTCCGATGGCGTAGCAGACATCGGAGCAACAACGATCGACGGGGTACTGTTCATGATGCGATGGATAACGTCCTTGAAATGGCTGGCGATGACATTGGTCGCCATCGTGCTGGCATTCGCGGCGTTCATCACGTGGTTTGACTGGAACTACGCCCGGCCCTGGATCAACCGGGAAGTGAGCACCGCGACCGGCCGGCCGTTCGAGATTCGAGGCGACTTGTCACTGCACTGGCTCGCCCCGAACGCACAGGCCCCAGGGCTGGGGCGCTGGCTGCCGCGGCCTCGCCTGATCGCGAATGATATCGTGTTAGGCAATGTCGCGTGGAGCGACACGCCGAACATGATCTCGCTCGGCCGCCTCACGTTCTCGCTCGAATGGCTGCCGCTGCTCGACAAACGCATCGTCCTGCCCGAAGTCACGCTCTCCGCACCCAAGATTCTCGTCGAAGAGCGGGCCGACGGCCAAAACAACTGGACCTTCACCAAGAGCAACGGCGAGCCCTCGCCGTGGAAGTTTCGTATTGGGCGCCTCATTCTCGAAGACGGCGTGATTCGCGCCAACATCGTGCCGCAACAACTCGACCTGACGGCCAACGTCGCCACGATCGACGGACAAGCGCCGTATGGCATTGGCGTAACCCTCAAAGGCACATTCCGAAAAGCCGCCGTGACCGGCAAGGCGCGCGGGGGCGACGTGCTCTCGCTCGAAGACTCCGGAGACCCCTACCCGCTCGATGCCAGCGTACGCATCGGCCGCACGCAGATTGCCGCGCGCGGCACCTTCACGAACCCCGCGACGCTCTCGGCGCTCGACATGCATCTGCGACTGGCCGGCCCGACGATGGCCGACCTGTACCCGATTACCGGCGTGTTGCTGCCCGAAACACCCTCCTACGAGACCAACGGCCATTTGCTGCATACGGCGGGCGTCTGGCGTTATGAACGCTTTCAGGGCAAGGTCGGCCAGAGCGATCTGTCGGGCACGCTCGTGTTCCGTCAACGCGAGCCGCGCAACATTCTGCAAGGCGCCGTGGTCTCGAATCAGTTACGGCTGGTCGATCTCGGCCCGGTGATTGGCGGTCAGAACCCGTCGGGGGGCAGCGATCTTTCGGGCAAACCGAAAGCGCCGCCATCCGATAAGGTGCTGCCGGTCGACCCGTTCAAGACGGATCGCTGGCGCGCCATCGATGCCGACGTGCAATTCACCGGCCGCAAGATCATCAAGGACAAGAGTCTGCCGATCGACAATCTCGTCACGCACGTGGTGCTCGACGATGGCGTGCTCTCGCTCAAGCCGCTGGAGTTCGGTGTGGCAGGCGGACGCATCACGTCGAATCTGGTGCTCAACGGCCAAGCCGAGCCGATGAAGGTCGACTCGCAAGTGTCGTTGCGGCATTTGAAGATGAAGCAGTTGCTGCCTGACGTCGATCTGATGAAGACAAGCGTGGGCGAAGTCAACGGCGACGCCGCACTCACCGCTACCGGGAATTCCATCGCCGCACTCGCCGGGTCGTCGAACGGCGAGATCAAGACGCTGATCGATCGCGGCTCGGTGAGCAAATTGCTGCTTCAGTACCTTGGCTTGAACGTCGGCAATATCGTGATCACCAAGCTCTTCGGCGACAAGCAGATCGAGATGCGCTGCGCGGCCGCTGACTTTGCCGTGCGCGACGGTGTCATGGACGCACGCACCTTCGTGATCGATACCGACGACACCAGCATCGGCGTAACCGGTCAGGTCGATCTCAAGCGAGAGCATTTCAATCTGACGATCCGCCCCGAGCCGAAACACTTCGGCCTCCTCTCTTTGCGCTCCCCCTTATATGTGAAGGGCACGTTCAAGAAGCCGGACGTGGGCGTGAATGTGCCGACGCTAGTTGCCCGCGCAGGCGGGGCCATCGCGTTAGGCGTGCTCGCCCCGTACACCGCGCTCGTGCCGCTGCTCGAACTCGGCCCGGGCAAGGACAGCCCGTGCGGCGAGCTCCTCGCCAATCTGCAACGGCCGGCCAGCCGGAACCCGGGCGCGGTCAAGGCGGTGCCGGATGCGACCGGCAAGGCTTCGGCCGGTAACGCGCCACGCAACGCTCCCGCCGGCCGCGGCACGGCGCCCACGTTCGGCGCCGATCGCGAGGCACCCTAAGCACTCAAGCGGGCGTCCGCAAATCCCATGCCAGTCTCAGGGATTTGCGGCGCCCGCCATCGCCTCGACGCGGCGGCATCGCCCGATGCCGCCGAGATACTTCACTCCTTAAATATCAAGCACATGGCGCGTAATGCCCGTATCACGGGGCATTCGGCGCGATGACGCGTGTGCGATGCGACAAATCGCCACGTGCGCACATTCGGCGACTCTTCGCTATACTGTGTCGCAACCCCCAACCGCATTTGACCGACAACGATCGTCGTGACCCAGACGCCATCACTCGCGGACCTGCGCAAAAACTACGCCCTCGGCTCGTTGTCCGAAGCCGACGTCGCCGCCAGTCCGCTCGACCAATTCCAACGCTGGTTTGAGCAAGCCCTCGCAGCAGAGCTGCCCGAGCCCAATGCGATGACGCTCGCCACGGTCACGCCGGACGGCCGCCCCGACGCACGCATCGTGCTGATCAAAGGCGCCGACGAACGCGGCTTCACCTTCTTCACGAATTACGAATCGCGCAAAGGCCAAGAACTGGCCGCGACGCCGTACGGCTGTCTGCTGTTTCACTGGATCGAACTCGAGCGTCAGGTGCGCATCGAGGGACGCGTCGAGAAGGTGAGCGAAGCCGAAAGCGACGCGTACTATCACTCGCGTCCCGTCGGTTCACGGCTGGGGGCATGGGCCTCGGTGCAAAGCGCCGAAGTGGCCGATCGCAGCATCATCGAGCAGCGTGAAGCGGATTTCCGGCGCCAGTTCGGCGACGCGCCGCCGCGCCCGCCGCACTGGGGCGGCTACCGCCTCAACCCCGAGAGCATCGAATTCTGGCAGGGCCGCGTGTCGCGCCTGCATGATCGCATCAAGTATTTCCGGCTTGCCGATGGGTCGTGGCGCGTGGCGCGCCTCTCACCCTGACCCACGCATCGGCTTGGCCGACGCGGTACGCCTGCCCGCCCGTTTGACGAGGAGACGTCGCCGCGCCGTGCGGTACGGACTTAAAGTTTTTTTGGTGACACTTGGAGCACATCCATGTTGTGGGAGAAAAAACTCGAAAGCTGGGTCAGCGGCGTCAAGACTTCCTCCAACCTGCCGATCCGCCTCGCGCTCTGGAACGGGCAGCACTATGATTTCGGTGCTTTCGACAACCCTAGTGTGACGTTGCGCGTGAATGGCCCCGCGGCCATGACGCGCTTGCTCACCCCCAGCCTCGACAATCTTGGCGAGGCGTATGTGAAGGGCGAAATCGACGTCGAAGGCAAGCTCGCCGACGTCATCGACATGAGCTACGCGCTCGCCGGCAGCAGTCTCACGGCGATCGGGCCACTCGGTCGAATCACGCGCCACTTCAATCACACAAAGCAGTCGGACAAGCGCTCGATCGAATATCACTACGACGTATCGAACGAGTTCTACCAGCTCTGGCTGGACAAGAACATGGTCTATTCGTGTGCCTACTTCGAGAACGGCGACGAAGACCTCGATACGGCGCAGGAAAAGAAGATCGATCACATCCTCACAAAGATTCAGTTGCAGCCCGGGCAGACGTTGCTCGATATCGGCTGCGGGTGGGGAGCGCTCGTGATTCGCGCCGCAAAGAAGTTCGGCGCGAAGTGCATCGGCGTCACGCTCTCGCAGAATCAGTACGATCTGGCGACGCAGCGTGTGAAGCAGGCGGGCCTCGAAGACCAGATCGAGATTCGCATTCAGGATTACCGCGACGTCGAAGGCCAGTTCGATCGCATCACCAGCGTGGGGATGTTCGAACACGTGGGCCGCAAGAACCTCAAGGATTACTTCGCGAAGATGGCCTCGCTGCTCAAGGACGACGGCATCGCGATGAATCACGGCATCACGTCGACCGACCCGGACAGTGGTGAAACCGCCATGGGCGGCGGCGAATTCATCGACAAGTACGTGTTCCCGAACGGCGAGCTGCCGCACATCAGCCTGGCGCTGGAGTCCATGCAGCGCGGCGGACTCGAAGCGAGCGACGTCGAGAGTCTGCGCCGTCACTATGCACGCACGCTCTCGCTGTGGTCGGAACGCTTCGAGGCACATGCGCCGCGTCTGCGCGAACTCGCGGGCGAAGAGCGTTTCCGCGTGTGGCGTGTGTATCTCGCGGGCTGTGCGTACGCGTTCGAGCACGATCACGTGTCGATCTATCAGGTGGTGTGCCGCAAAGCGGGGCAACCGGCGAAGGGATTGCCGTGGTCGCGTAACTATATGTACGAGGGCGCGGCGCGGTAATGCGTCACCCCTGTCACGTGTTTTAATGGCGTCTTCCGACGCCATCTCAATGCACTCATGAGTCAGTTCGATCTGTTTGGGGCTCCGCCTGACGACGCTGCGCCAGGCGGGCGCACCCGTCAGGTCGACGGCAAGCCCCCACTTGCCGCAGGTGGCGCCCCTGCCGCCGACGCCACCGATAGCACCGGCCGCCGCGCGGGCAACGCCCGTCGTGGCGGTGTCGGTGCGGCGGGCATCTCCCCTTCTCTCCAGACACTGGGCAACACCCTGCCGGGCAGTATTCGGCTGGGGACGTCGTCGTGGTCGTTTCCCGGATGGAAGGGCATCGTCTGGGACGACGACTACAGCGACACCAAACTCTCGCGCCAAGGGCTCACCGCATACGCCAGCCATCCGGTACTGCGCTGCGTCGGCATCGACCGGTCGTTCTATAAGCCAATGACGATCGTCGAGTATCAGAAGTACGCCGAGCAGGTGCCCGAGCACTTCCGGTTTCTGGTGAAAGCCCCGAGTGTGGTGACCGACGCGGTCGTGCGTGGCGAGAAAGGCGAAGGGCTCTCGTCGAACCCCTGCTTTCTCGATGCGCGCATCGCCGAGGAGCAGTTTGTCACCCCATGTCTGACGGGGCTGGGTGCGAAGGCCGGTGTGCTGGTATTTCAAATGTCGCCGCTGCCCGCCGACCTGCTGCGCGACATTCCGGCACTGGTGCAGCGTATCGAAGCGTTCTTTGCGGCATTGCCGCCGCTCCCCTCGTTCCCTGCGAAGTCGGACACGGGAAATTCAGCCGACGATGGCCGTGTGATCCCCGGTCCCTGCTACGCACTGGAGATTCGTGACGGCGCGTTGCTCACGCCTCGACTCATGCGCGCGTTAGGTCAGTTGGGGGTGCGCTACTGCATCGGCCTGCACGCCCGAATGCCACATGTCGAGCGTCAGGCGGCGGCCCTTGCGATGCTCGATGAGGCAGGTGCCGGACCGCTAGTCGTGCGTTGGAATCTGAATAGCGGCCATCGTTACGAGCAAGCCAAGGCGAAGTACGCACCGTTCGACAAGATCGTCGATCCTGACCCCACGACACGCGACGTGCTCGCGGCACTGGCCACGCACTACGCCCTCGCCGGTCATCCGGTCTACGTGATCGTCAACAACAAGGCGGAAGGCTCGTCGCCGCTGTCGTGTCTGGCGTTGGCCGAGAGAATTACCGAGTTGTCGATGCCTTACGCACAAACGCCAAGGGCCTGACCCAGCACATTGGCTGGCGTCAGGCCCTCGTCAGACCACCGATTGAAGCTTACGCGCCCGGCTTCTTACGCAACCAGATGCGGGATGGCCACGTCCGGATTCACGTCGGCTTCGTAGTCCACGCCGTCGATCTCGAAACCGAACAGGCGCAGGAATTCCTGCTTGTAGCCCGCGAAGTCCGTCAGTTCGTACAGATTGTCGTTGGTCACCTTGTCCCACAGCGCCATGACTTCCAACTGCACTTCCGGCGACAGTTCCTTCTGATCCGTACGCACGCGGCCGTCTTCATCGAGCAACGGCGAGGTGCTATACAGGCTGTCCTTATACAGGCCGTAGATCTGTTCGATACAGCCTTCGTGCGTGCCCTTCGCCTTCATCACCTTGAACAGCAGCGACAGGTACAGCGGCATCATCGGGATGGCCGAGCTAGCTTGCGTCACCAGTGCTTTGAGCACGGCCACGCGGGCGTCGCCACCGTTGGCGGCGAGCTTGGCGCGAATGTTCAGCACCTTGTCGTCGAGATCCTTCTTGGCGGCACCGATCGAGCCGTTCCAGTAGATGTCGTGCGTAATCTTTTCGCCGAGGTACGTGAACGCCGTCGTCTTGGCACCCGGGGCGAGCACACCGGCTTCGGCCAGCGCGTCGATCCACAGTTGCCAGTCTTCGCCGCCCATGACGGCCACGGTGTTGTCGATTTCTTCCTGCGTTGCCGGTTCGAGCACCGACTCCTTGACCACTTCCTTATCGGTGTCGATACCGCGCAGCGTCACCGATTGCCCGATCGGCTTGAGCACCGAGTTGAACACCTGCCCGGTTTCCGGGTGGATGCGGCGCGGTGCGGCCAGGCTGTAGACGACCAGATCGACCTGTCCGAGATCGTTCTTGATCGTCTCGATGGTCTTGGCCTTGATGTCCTTGGAGAACGCATCGCCGTTGATGCTCTTCGCGTACAGCCCCTTTTCGGTGGCGAACTTGTCGAAGGCGGCGGTGTTGTACCAGCCCGGCGTTGCCGGCTTCGTTTCGGAACCCGCACGCTCGAAGAACACGCCGAGCGTTGCGGCGTCGCAGCCGAAGGCGGCCGTAATGCGCGCGGCCAGGCCGTAACCCGTCGATGCGCCGAGCACCAGCACCTTTTTCGGGCCGTTGGCGATCGGGCCTTGGGCCTTCACGTACTCGATCTGTTGCTTGACGTTGGCTTCGCAGCCGACGGGATGAGTGGTGACGCAGATGAAGCCGCGCACGCGTGGCTTGATGATCATGGAAACCTCGTTCACAAAATTCGGTAATGCCGTAGGGCCGGTCGAAAACACGACTCACCCGGCGAACACCGCGCATTGTAAACGAGGTCGGCACGTCCCCGGTGTTTTGGCCGCCATTTCGCTCGGGGACGCTTTGGTTTTCAGTCCGTGACTGGGGTGCTCTCGGACGAATCCGGAGGTTTACCGCCTTATTCGGGGGCGACGACCACCGAGCGGTCGAGCCGCTTCGGAAACTGAATCTGACGGATACGGCGCACCAGCAGCGCGGCGACGATGGCCGCCACACCGGTAAGCAGCACGCCAGCGTGCACAGCACTGACCAGCGTCTGGCGGGCGGTTTCGACCAGCGGCATGCCGTCGATGCCCATGGCGCGAAGATCGGTCAGCAAATCGCCGCGTAGTGCCGGGTCGATCAGAATGCGCGGATCGAGCGCACGGGCCACCGCGTGCGACGCCGGGGTGCCATCGAAAGCACTCACGGCACCGGCGACACCACTCGAATACCAATGATTCACGAGCGTGCCGACGATAGTCGTGCCGAGCATGCCGCCGACCATCCGCGTCGACTGGAGCAGCGCGGTGGTAATGCCAAAGCGCTCGCGACCGGCAATCTCCTGACCGAACACGTTCATGTTGTTCAGGATGAACCCGATACCGATGCCCGCAAACGCCATCATCAATGCCAGCACGGCGTGCGACGTTTCACGGTGAGCCAGCCCCACGCCAGCCGAGGCAACGGCCAACAGGCAGAAGCCGAGGATCAGCATATTGGTCGGGCGCGACAGGCGCACCACGATCGGCGTGTTGATAAAGCTGCCCAGCGCGATACAGGCCGCGATTGGCGTAGCGATCAGCCCTGCGGTTTGCGGGCTTAGACCGAAGCCGCCTTGCAGGAGCAACGGCGCGAAGAAGATCAACGAATACATCACGAAGCCGATCAACACCGACAGCGTGAAGAGCACCACCAGTTGCGGGTGCCGGAACATATCGAGCGGCACGATCGGATGCGTGGCGCGACGTTCGGTACGCAGCAGCACCCAAAAGCCGACGGCCACTGCCGCGATCAGCAGCACGTTAGTGAGCGACGCCCCGTGTGCCGGGACGTTCTCGATGAACACCTGAAAACCGCCCAGCACAATTGCGATCAAGAGCGCGCCGCGCCAGTCCACGCGCACGTCGCCCTTATGGGCAGGCGGGAATTTCGGCAGGTAGCGCCAGACGAAATACAGCGCGGCGAGGCCGACCGGCAGGTTGATGAAGAACGTCGAGCGCCAGCCGAAGTGCTCGGAGAGCAAGCCGCCCAGCGACGGGCCAGCCGCTGTGCCGATGCCGTAGGCCGTGGTGATCACCACCTGCCAGCGTACGCGCGAGCGGGCGTCGGGAAAGAGATCGGGGACCGAGGCGAACGCCGTGCCGACCATCATGCCCCCGCCGAGCCCTTGCAGCGCTCGCGCGAAGATGAGGAACGGCATGTTGGGGGCCAGTCCGCATAGCACGGAGGCCGCAGTGAACGTCACCACCGAGGCGATCACGAACTGGCGGCGGCCGAAGTAATCGCCGAGTCGCCCGAAAACCGGCACGGTCACGACGGACGCGAGCAGATAAATGCTGGCGATCCAGGCGTAATACTCGAAACCCTTGAGTTCGGCGACGATGGACGGGAGGGCAGTACTGACAACGGTCTGGTCGAGAGCGACCAGCATGTTGACGAGCGCGATGCCAATCATGGCCATCAACGCATCGCGAAAAGGCAGGGGGCGCACGGCTAACTACCTGAAGACTTCATGGAGGGGGAAGCGCCATTCTATGCGAAAAATAATGAAGATATGAACGTTTAATGCTGGCGCGGGTTTTCGGCCGAAACCCGCTGGAGATTGGCGGATTTATTGAACGCGGTATTGTCCTAGAGGGTTTTCGGAAGTCCCTTGTACCGCCGACTGGCCCATCCGGGCATCATCGATCCATCCCGATGGTCAGGGCATGACACCCCGCCCGCGAAGCAAATTCGGCAAAGGCGCGCCCATTCGCGACAACCGCCGCTTGTCACATGCCCCACCATCGCCCGGCGCCTTGCAGGCGCCATCGTCATTCCCAAGGAATTCCCAAGGAGATATGCCCATGACGGATCGGCCCTTTCGTGAAGACTATCAACGCTGGCTGAAAGCGCGCACGCCTCAGGCTGGACAAGCACCTCAGGCGCAGCAAGCGTGCGGTGCGAGCGCCGGCCCCACAGCCACCGTGCCGGAGCCGCCCGCGGCCCTGCCGTTCGGCGGCTATGTCGTCTGGTTTCACGAGAGCGATACGTATCTCGATATCCGATTCGATCACCACCGCTTCGAAATCGTGACGCAGCAAGTGCCCGACCCGAGAGAAGCGTTCGTCTTCGAGAGCTTCGACGCCGCCTACGGCCATGCGCTCGATGTCGGCGAGCATTGCCTGATCCTCTTCGCCGAAGCCGAAGGAATGCCGGTGAACGTCTTGGGGTGAGCGGTGACGCATTCGCTCACCCCCGCCTTTATCTCAAACGCTCAGGAGATCGAATTTTCATGCCGAATGTTGCACTCGTTAGCGCATCACCCTGCTTGCCGGCGCCCGCGCCCGCCCCGGCGCTCCCCGCCTACCTCCTTGCCCACCCGCTGCCCACCGCTGACGCGCCACGAGTGGCCGACGATCTACAGTCCATATTCAATATCGAACGCCACAACGACGGACCCGCCATGGGCGAGCCAACGCTGTCCGCGCTCGCCGTGGAACACTTCCGGCACGGCACCGTCGAGTGCACACCAGTGCCCGTGGCGCGTTTCGTTCGAAATGCCGTGATGGATTTGCTGACGCCTCGCGAGGGTTGCCCAAACGCCTGCTTTTCGAGCAACGCGAAGCTACGTGAGACGCTGGCCGAGATTCTGGCGCTCCATCCGCAAGGCAACGACACGACGGTGGCGCGTGTCGTCGGAGAACTCGGACTGCCGTCGCTGTTGCAAGATAACCCCGCTTACGCCCCGGGGACGCTCGCCGCACTGCATTACGATGTGGGGGCTCATGCGCTGGCGAGCGGCATTGGTTCGGTGCCGAGCGGCACGCCTAGTGAGGCCGAAGTCCTGTATTTCGGTGAGAGCGAACTAATGTTCCTCGATAACGGCAATGTGTATCGCCGCGACGTCGCAAGCACCCATGCGGCCATCCTGGACTTTCACTATGGTGTCGCAGGCCTCCCGGGACACGGCACGCGCGAGCTCGGTACCCCCGAAATCTCCCCTGCGATGATGCATCTCGCCGACTTCACCGATCATCTGACGCGTTGTCAGCAACGCCGCGATGCCGAGCCCAGGCTCGTTGCCGAGGCACAACCGGTAACGAGGGCCGGTAGGGGCTGTGCCATTCTTTAACGGTCGAAATAAAAAACGGACTCGTTAGACGAGTCCGTCGTTGTACACGCTTTCGCTCAAGCGGCCGTCACGTGAGCATCAAGCAGCCTTCAAGCGACGCGAAAACTTCTCGCGGAATTTCTTGAGTTTCGGGGCAACCACGTACGCGCAATACCCTTGGTCGGGATGCTGCACGAAGTAGTTCTGGTGATACGCCTCAGCCGGAAAGAACGTTTGCTCGGGTACCACTTGCGTGACGATCGGTGCCGGGTACGTCATCTCTGCCATCAGTTCGGCAATCAGATGTTCGGCGACCTGCTTTTGCTTGTCGTCGTGATAAAAGATCGCCGAACGATATTGCGTGCCGATGTCGTTCCCCTGCCGGTTGACCGTGGTCGGATCGTGAATCGAGAAGAACACGATCAGCAGTTCCTCGAAGCTGACGATGTCCGGATCGTAAGTCAGGCGCACCACTTCGGCGTGGCCGGTCTCGCCCTCGCAAACTTGCTCGTAACTCGGGTTATCGACATGGCCGCCCTCGTAGCCTGAGACGACGCGTTTCACGCCGTCGAGCTGCTGGTAACAAGCCTCAAGACACCAAAAACAACCGCCAGCCAGCGTGGCAGTTTCGGTGTGGGCATCGTTCGGGGAATTCGTCTGCTCTGTCATCGTGACCTCGCTTATCGACTTCGGACGTCGGACTTCGGACGGCGGGCGCGCTGCGAAATCTTGGCAATTTTGCGGCGGCGCACCAAAACACGTACCAAACAAATAGGGCGGGCGATCACTTCTGATCGCCCGCCCTATTGTCGCGCAGAATTTCCGCGATTGGCGCAAATAACCCTGTGCGCCGTCAGTTCTGCAATTGCGTAATCAACGGATGCAACAGACGTGCCCCCACGCGTGCCGTCAGGCCGTCGCGGTCGTACGTCGGGTTGTACTCGGCGATATCCGCCACGCGTAGCTTGCCCGAGCGGCGCACCACGCCAATCAGCGCTTCGACGACTTCGAACGCCACGCCATGCGCTGCCGGTGCCGACACGCCCGGCGCTTTCTCGCCCGGCAACACATCCATATCGATGGTCAGGTACACGTGACTCACGCGCTCAAGCTTCTTCTCGAGCTGTTCGCACATCTCCGGCAGACGGTGCGCAAGCATCGCGTCGTCCATCCAGAAATCGACGCCCAATTCCTTCGCACGTTCGAACAACGCCTCGGTGTTGCTGTAACGGCTCACGCCCAGACAGGCGTAATGGAACGGTGCCTGACGTCCGGCGAGCAACTGCGAGATCTGCCAGAACGGGGTGCCCGAGCTGGCCGTCGGTTGCGCACGCAAGTCGAAGTGCGCATCGAAATTGAGGATCAGGATCGGCTCGTCGCGCAAGCGATCGCCGAAATGCTCCGCCACGCCAAGGAAGGTGCCGTACGCGATCTCGTGACCGCCGCCGAGCACCACCGGGCGAGCGCCCCCCGCGAGTACTTCCGCGACACGGTGGCCCAACGCGGCTTGCGCCGCTTCTAGGCGATCGTCGGCGCAGACGATATTGCCGCCGTCGAACACGGCCGGCGTGCCCTGGACGGGCAGGCTCGCCAATGCGCGACGCAACATGTCCGGACCGGCAACTGCCCCCGGGCGTCCATGATTACGGCGCACGCCTTCGTCACTGCAAAAACCCAGCACGACAGCGCCGCCGGCTACCGCTGCCGCGTCGTAGTCGCGCAGCACCTGATGCAGACGCAGGGTGTGTCCGGCTTCGCCGGTATCTACGCGGCCTTGCCAGACCGTTCGATCGATTGTCATACGTGTACCTGCCTTGCCCTTACCGTGCGATCACTGCTTGCAGAAACTCACGCGTACGCGCTTCACGCGGTGCGGTGAAAATCTGATCGGGCGCGCCCGCTTCGATGATGCGGCCTTGATCCATCACGACCACCACATCGGCCACTTCGCGCGCGAAACCCATTTCGTGCGTCACCACCAACATCGTCATACCGTCGTTGGCGAGCGCCTTCATCACTTGCAGCACTTCGCCCACGAGTTCAGGGTCGAGCGCCGACGTCGGCTCGTCGAAGAGCATGACTTGCGGCTGCATCGCCAGTGCGCGAGCAATCGCGACGCGCTGCTTCTGGCCACCCGAGAGCGTGCCCGGGAACACGTCGGCCTTGGCCGCCAGCCCCACTTTCGCGAGCAGTTCGCGAGCGAGCTTTTCGGCGTCTGCGCCCTTCATGCCGCGCAGCTTCTTCGGTGCGAGCGTCACGTTCTCGAGCACCGTCAGATGCGGGAACAGATTGAACGACTGGAACACCATGCCCACTTCCGTGCGCAGTGCGTTGAGTGCGTTCTCGCCCATCATCTTGCCGTGATCGACGAGCTTCTTGCCCACGATCTCGATGGTGCCCTGCTCGGCCGTTTCCAAACCGTTGCAGCAGCGCAGGAACGTGCTCTTACCCGAGCCGCTCGGCCCGATGACCACGACCACCTGACGCGCATCGACTTCGAAGTCGATGCCCTTGAGCACCTGATGGCTGCCGTAAGCCTTGCCCAGTCCTTCGATCTTGAGGATCGGCGCGCCGATTTCTTTTTTCACTTGGCTCATTGCACGGCACCTCCGGCACGCAGGGACTTCTCGGCGCGCTGCAACAACAGCGTGGTGGTGCCGGTCAGAATCAGATAAACAAACGCAATCGCCAGATACA
Source organism: Pandoraea pneumonica (assembly GCF_049918595.1). Lineage (GTDB taxonomy): Bacteria > Pseudomonadota > Gammaproteobacteria > Burkholderiales > Burkholderiaceae > Pandoraea > Pandoraea pneumonica_A. The sequence goes on along the minus strand of NZ_JBNCRZ010000005.1, from coordinate 116,044 downwards.
CTTCCAGCGAGCGGTACGACACGCTGATGATCTTCTGGCCTTCGTGCATCACGTCGTGAATGGTGAGCAGCGACACGAGTGCAGAGTTCTTGATCAACGCGATGAATTCGTTACCCAGCGGCGGAATCATGCGCACGATGGCTTGCGGCAGAATCACCGAGCGCATCGCCATGCCGTAGGGCATACCGAGCGAGCGGGCGGCTTCCATCTGGCCACGCTCGATCGACTGAATGGCGCCACGCACGATTTCCGAGACGTAGGCACCGCTATAGATGCCAAGGCCCAGCACACCGCACAGGAACGCCGGCAGCAGAATGTTGAACTGCGGCAGACCGAAGAACAGGATAAAGAGCTGCACCAGCAGCGGCGTGCCACGAATGAACGTGACGTAGATCGTGCAGATGCCGTAGCGGATGCGGTGTGCCGGGTTCAGGCGGCCCATGCCGACTAGCAGACCCAACACGCAGCCCAGTGCCAATGCGCAAATCGTTACCTCGACGGTAACGAGCGCGCCGTGCGCGAGGTCTTGCCAGTTTGCCCACACCGGCGAAAAATCGAGTTCCATGCGTACTCCGTCAGTTGCTCTACTGCTTTATTGCGACTTTCTGGCCGCTGCCGACCTGCGACCGGGCAACGTCTCCCCCGGTCTCAGGTCACTGCGGCTTGCGTACTTTTGCTTCTAGGTGCTGCTTTCGACGTACTTACTTCGACGTACCGAAGTACTTCGTCACCAGCGCGGCGTAAGTGCCGTCGGCGCGAATCTTTTCCAACGCCTGGTTCATTTCGTTGGTCAGTTCGGTATCGCTCTTGCGCACGGCGAAGCCGTAACGTTCGATCGTCAGCGTCTTGTCGAGCACCTTCACGCCCGGACGTGCCTTGGCGTACAGCAGTGCCGCCGGCTTGCCGGTCACGGCGGCGTCAGCACGACCGATTTCCACCAGGTTGAACATTTCCTGGTTCTTCTCGACTTCCACGCGCTGCACCTTCGGGTAGTTTTCCGTCAGGAACTGCACCGACTTCGTACCGACCTGCACCGACACCTTCTTGCCGTTCAGATCGGCCGGTTCCTTGATGGTGTTGTTATCCGCCTTGACCATGATGGCCAGACCGCCGGTGTAGTACGGGTGCGTGAAGTTCACCACCTTCAGACGCTCGTCGGTGATGTAGATGGCCGAGGCGGCGACGTCGACACGCTTCGACTGGAGTGCCGGAATCAGGCCCTTGAAGTCGATGTCGGTCCATTCGACCTTCTTGCCCATCGCCTTGCCGAGCGCCTCGATCATTTCCACGTCGAAGCCGGTGCGCTTACCGTTTTCCACATATTCGAACGGCGGGAAGGTGGCATCGGTGGCGACGCGCAGCACGTCGTCAGCCGCGAAAACCTTGCTCGAACACGTGACGGCCAGCGCCATCGTGAACAGAATGTGACGCAATTTCATCTGGTACTCCTTCGTGTAGTCTCGGTCGGGTAACCGGTTAAAAGTATTGCAATCGGTTCGAAATACGCTCGGCTGCCGCCACGGTCAGGCGGATCAGCTCTTCGTGGCGCTGGGCCACGCGCACGGCCGGCGCCATCAGCGTGATGGTGCCCTCCAGACGCTCTTTCGCGGCAAACACCGGAGCCGACACGCCCCAGACGCCGAAATCCACTTCACTCTCGGACACCGCATAGCGCTGCTTACGAATCTCTTCGACCTGCGCGATCAGACGCTCTTGCGCGACCGGCTGACCCGCCAATTGGCGACCGATCAGGCTTTCGCGGGTGGCTTGCGGCAGGAAGGACAACAGGGCCTTGGCCGATGCACCGTGCACCAGCGGATGGGCGCGGCCTTTGGCGAACGAGCAACGCAGCGACTGCTCGCTTTCGTGCATGTCGAGGCAGACCACCTGTCCGTTGGCGGCAACGAGCAACCCGACGGTCTCGCCGGTGCGTTGTACGAGGGCATCGATTTCTTCACGCGCCTGCGTGACAAGATGCGAGTTGTGGTCGAAACCCCACGCCAGTTGCACGCCGACCGGACCCGGTTCATACAACGCCTCATGGGCGTGTTCCTGCACCAAGCCCCACTTCTTCAGGGGTACGAGGTGGCGGTAAACCGTGGAGAGCGGCAGGCTCGTCTGCGCGGCGATCTCGCGTGCCGCGATCGGTCGTCCGTGACGCGCTACGGTCACGAGGACCTGTAAAACGCGTTCCGAGACCGAATGAGCTTCGGTGGTGTCCATCGTCCTAAAAACCAGAAAAAAGCAAAAGAATCGGCGTGGTTGAACGCCGATGACGACATGGGCGTATCTTGCGATGAGATTCCCAAAGTAAAAAATTGAATTCCCAGCGGATGATAACAAAATGGGCAATTACGCATAGGGACTTTCCCTTATGCAGTGCGCAACACGTGAACACAAAAACGCCGAACCCCTTGATACACAAGGGGTTCGGCGTTTTATTAGACGATTCGAAGGAGTCTTCGGATTATCGACTGTCAGTTGCGATTGGCAGTGCCGCCTGTTTCGATAGCCATGCGGTGAGAATCGGTTTTTGCACTTTCCCAAGTGCGCTTTTCGGCAAGGCATCGACGATCACCACACGACGTGGCAATTTGAAGCGCGCGATGCGGGTGCCGAGAAAATCGAGCACGGCCTGCGCTGTCACTTCCGCCGACGGCACCGCGACGATCGCGGCGACCGGCACCTCGCCCCAACGCTCATCGGCCACCCCGACCACCGACGCTTCGAGCACGCCCGGGCAATCCACTAGCGCATTCTCGATTTCTGCCGGATAGATGTTCTCGCCACCCGAGATGATCATGTCCTTGCTGCGGCCGACCACCTCGAAATAGCCGTCGTCGCGCTGCCGCGCAAGATCGCCGGAGCGGAACCAGCCGTCGACGAATGCCACATGCTGCGGCGCACGCCAGTACTCGCGCATGACGTTCGGCGCGCGTACGAGGATTTCACCCACCTCGCCGGGCGCGACGTCGATGCCCGAAGCATCCGCCAAACGCACGTCGACTGCGGGGCAGGCGCGGCCTACCGTACCGGGGTGTTCTCTCGCCTCACCAAAGCGGAGCGCAATCGACACCGGTCCCGTTTCGGTCGCGCCGTACACCTGACCCAGCGGAATGCCGCGCGAGTGAAACGCCTCGATGGCCGATAGCGGCACCACGGACGAACCCGCCATCACGCCGCGCAGCGACGACAGATCGGTGCCCGCCCATGACGGGTGCAATTGCACCGCACGCATGGTGGCCGGAACCATCAGCGAGAGTGTCGGGCGACGCGAGGCAACATCAGCCAGCCAGGCTGCCGGGTCGAAACGCGGATGCAAGGTGACGCTCGCTCCACATAGCAACGCAGGCAACGTCTGAATGCACAGGCCACCGACGTGGAACATCGGCAGCGTCGAGAGCACGTGATCCTCGGCACGCATGTCGTGCGCCCACCAGCTAGCCTCGGCATTGGCGAGCAATCCGGACTGCGTATGCAACGCGCCCTTCGGTTCGCCTGTCGTGCCCGATGTGTAGGCGAGCAACACGGGCGCATCGGGTTGGACGTCGGGGTACTCGACCGGCTTGATCGACGGCACGGCAATCAGCCCTTCGATGGGCGCGATGGCCGGTGGTGGGAGATCGGTGATGGCGTCTTGTTCAAGCGCGTCGCGAATCTCGCGTGCGGCGTCGCGGTGCGCCGCGTCGAACCAAAGAACGCGCACACCCGCGTGACGCACGATGGCGGCAAGCTCCGGTACGGCCAGTCGGAAGTTCAAGGGCAGGAAAATGGCCCCGGCGCGTGCACACGCGAACAGCAACGCAATCTGCAACTCGTCGTTCAGGCCGAGACACGCGATACGGTCGCCCGGTGCGATGCGCCATGTCTCGCGCAGATGGCCGCCCACACGTTCGATACGTCGCCACAACGCGGCGTAGTCAGTCTCTTCAGCTTGCTGGCCGACGCCGCAACGCAGCGCCAGCCGCTTGGGCGTGGCACGTGCGTGACGGGCGAGGGCTTCTACGAAAGGCGTCAACTTGTCCTCCGCGACAAGAGGGGTTTCAGCGGGCGCGGCTCACTCGTCGCGTTCGCCCGGTTCGTACAACGCCTCGCGGCCGATACGATCGAGACACAGCTCAGCCGTCCACGGCAGCATCAGTGCGCCGCAACGCGAGTCGCGATACATCCGCTCAAGCGGCAGCGTCTTGAGCATCGACTGGCCGCCGCAAGTGCGAATCGCCAGACGGCACATCTCGTTGGCGTTCTCCATGATCGTGTACTGCGCGGCGTATGCCCGCAGACGCGCTTCCTTGCCCGGATCGGCTCGGCCGTCCTGCAAGGCGCGCAGGAACAGCGCCCGCGTTTGTTCGAGCATGATGTGCATCTGCGCCACGGCGATCTGCTTGGTCGGATACATACGGCGCTTGACCGGCGCGCCCATGCCTTCGGCTTCGCCGCGCAGATACTTCACCGTGAAGTCGTACGCCGCCTGCGCGATCCCCATATACGTGGGCGCGAGCGTCATGAACATATGTGGCCAGCGGCTCGCTGCCTGATAGTAGACGCCGCGCGGCATCAATTGCAGTTCGTCCGGCACGAACACGTCTTTGAACAGCAGCGTACGCGAGACGGTGCCGCGCATGCCCAACGGATCCCAATCACCGGTGACTGTCACACCCGGCGCGTCGCCGGGCACGGCGATGTACATCGTGTCCTTCATCGACAGCTCGGGTTTGTCTTCGGTGCAAAGCACGCCGTAGTAATTGGCCGCGCCCGAAAGCGAGGCGAAGATTTTCCGGCCATTGATCATCCAGCCGCCATCGACCTTCGTGGCCGTCGTGCCGAACGGGGCTTTGCCTGCCGCGGCCGCGCTGCCTTCGGAGAACGGCTGCGCATACACCGCGCCGTCTTGCGTCACGCGTGCGAAATGATGTTCACGATAGCGGGCGTGTTCAGCGCGCTGCTCGTCGGTCATGTCGAGATCGTCGGCAAGAATGCCCGTCCACATCATCGAACACGTATGCATGTTGAACGTGAGCGCCGTGGCGCCGCAGTGCCGCCCCAGTTCCGCCGACACCATCATGTAGGTCGCGAAGTCCGCGCCCAAACCGCCATGCGCCTCGGGAATGCAGAGCTTGAGCAGCCCGGCGGCGCGCATGTCGTCGTAGTTCTCGAACGGGAACGTGGCTTCGCGATCCCAGCGTGCGGCACGCGGGGCAAGCGACTCGCGGCCGACCTGTTCGGCCAGCGCCAACAGACGACGTTGCTTGTCGGTGAGCGGATAGTGTTCGCCGACGATCGAAGGGGGCTGATAGGCCACGGTAGTCTCCTGGATCCTAAAGTGTTGCGAGGAAAGCGCGCACTTCGGCGTCGAACGACGTCGCATGCGTCAGATTCATCAGATGGCCCGCGCCGGGCAGGCAGACATAACGCGCAGCGCTAGGGATGGCTTCCGCCATGCGCGCCATGACCTTCGGCGGGGCATTCGTGTCGTGTTCACCGGCGATGAGCAGCACCGGCACCGCGAGCCGTGCAAGCGCTGCGCGTTGCTCGAAGCCGACAAGGGCCTGCAACGCTGCGCGATAGGCGTCGGGGGTTAGAGCCCCCATCGCGTCGACGGCGATGGCGTGAGCTTTCGCCCGCGTCGCATCGTCCGGTTCGCCGAGCATGCCGGGCACGATGGCTTCGGCCATCTCGCGCAACGTCTTACCTGCGTCGAGCGGCGCGGTGCGCTGACGTACGAATTCGCGTTGAAAGTCGCCATCCGGTTTGCCGAACGCAGGCGACGTGCCGCACAACACCAGCGCTGCGACAGCGCGCGTGAACGGTTCACCGCGTGCCATCAGTTCCTGCACCACCATGCCGCCCATGCTGTGGCCAACGAGCACGAAGCGCGAGGCGCCGGATGCGGCTAATGCGTCGAGCAAGGCGCGCAAGCTGTCGGCCAGCGCCGCCATCGTCGGCGCCGCGGGCATGGCGCTCTCGCCGTAGCCGGGCATGTCCCATGCAACGACGCGGTGGCCTTCGCGAGTGAACGTGTCGAACTGCTGCGGCCATACGTTGCGATTGCCGCCGATGCCGTGCAGCAGCACAAGCGTTAGGGGTCCCTCGCCTTCGGATCGGAAGGCAGGCACCAGCGTAGGAATGGATGTCATGCGAATTCGCCTTGCAGCAGGCCGTCGCGCACGACGACGTCGCCGTCGAGCGCAATCGTGCAGCGGCGCAGCGGCAAGTCGAAGTGCCCCAGCGTATGCCGCCCGGCCACTTCGTTCGCCCCAGTCGAATAGAGGAAGTTGCCTGCGAACGCGCGCTGCTCGGTGCCGTTGCAGTCGCGCTTGTCGTAGCAAGCGAGCGCGTCCCAGCGGGCCCGCTGGTTCAGACCGAAGCCGACATGTGACACCGCGTACGCATCGCGATCGCCCCACGCTGCGAAGTACTCGCGCATCAGATCCACATCGACGCCCTCGCCTTCGATCTCGACGACGTAATCGTCTTCCACCGTGAGCGCGATTCGGTCGCGCAGGTATTGTTTGAACGTGAGATTGATGTCGCCCGGTGCCAGCACCAGTTGGCCGTTCACGCTGTGTGCCGCCGGAAACGCTAGCGCCAAGCCACCCGGCCAATGCGCCACTTGTCCCGGTTTTGCGCACCAGCCCCAGACGCCGCCCACACGGGCGTCGCGCAAACTGATTCGCAAATCGGTACCGGCGTGCGAGGTGACGTGCATTTCTGCTGCACTGCGCAAGCGCTTGATCGCAGCACGCACTTTCGGCTCCAACGCCGGGTCGGTCGCGCAACGTTCAAGAATTTCGGGGTGTTCGTTGGAGACCATCAACACGCGCGCGCCGCCGCCCAGAATCTCGGGCAGTTCGGGGGCATGCAAGAGCCCTTCCACGGTGCAATCGACGACCAGTGTCGCCCCCTTGAGGGCCGCCACGACTGGGGCGAGTTGCCCCAGCGCGTCGCTCGCACCAGTGGAGCGCACGGGCACCGGCGCACTCACGCGCGGACTCGGTATGACCAGCCGGAAAGGCCGCGCGCCGAGTGCCTGCACGGCGAGTTCGGCTAATTCCACATTGACAGGCCGGGATTGCGTTTCGGCTACAATCGCCACCACATCACCGGGTTGTATGTCGCAGCGCCGCAAGGTCTCGGCAAATACGTCGATCCACTTATGCTCGATTCGCTCGATCAGCATATCGTCTCCTGAGCGTCTGACCCTCCCGCCCGCCAGGGGCTTTGCCCCGCGGCACGTCGTTGGCCGTCACGCGTCTTGTCGATCTGTTGTTCGTGCCATAGTATATGAATATTCATACAAATCAACCCGATCAAATTAGCCCGACGGGAGTGCAGGGACAGTGAACGCCAAACGCGCCACGGCGCCAGATTTCGACAGTGCTGCTTTTCGCCAGGCGCTCGGGCAATTTGCCACGGGCGTGACGGTCATTACTACACGCGCCGACGACGGCTCGCTCATCGGCATTACCGCCAGTTCGTTCAATTCGGTGTCGCTCACGCCGCCGCTCATCTTGTGGAGCTTGGCCACGCGTGCGGGCAGCATGCCGGTGTTTCGCGAGAATTCGCACTATGCAGTGAATGTGCTGGCCGCCGATCAACTCGATATTTGTCAGCGCTTTGCCACGATGAAGGGCGACCGTTTTGCCGGTGTGCCTTACACGCTGTCGGCGTCGGGCACGCCGGTGCTCGATGGCGCGCTCGCGTGGTTCGAGTGTCATAACCGCAGCCGTTACGACGAGGGCGACCACGTCATCTTCGTCGGGGAAGTGGAGCGCTGCGGTGTGCACGCCGATGTGGCCAATCGTATGCCGCTCGTGTTTCACGCTGGCGGCTTCCACAAGCCGCAATCGCTCGGGTAAGCGCGGCATATGAGCGCCGGGGCACCGTTCGTCGACGACTATCTGGCGTATCTGCTCGCGCGGGCGAGCACGCTGGTGTCCGACGAGTTTCATCGTGAAGTCGCGGCCGCGGGCCTTGGCGTGTCGGAGTGGCGCGTACTTGCCACGCTCTCCGACGGGCGGGCGCGCACCATCAATCAGTTGGCGGACATCGTGCTCGCCAAACAACCGACGGTGACCAAGGTCATCGACCGGCTGGAAGCGGCAGGCGACGTGGTGCGCGGTGAAAGCGCGACCGACCGGCGTCAGTCGCTCGTGACGCTCACCGATGCGGGACGCGCGCTAGTGACGCCGCTGCTCGCGAGCGCGCGACGCCACGAAGCCGGTGTGCTTGCACGCTTCGGCAGCGAACAATCCGCGCAACTCAAAGACACGCTGCGTCGTCTCATCGACGAGATGGCGCGCAACGACGCCGAGTGAGCCCGGCACGTTGAGGTTTCGCCCCGCGTTCCCAACGCCCTGGGCCGATTCCAGATCGCGCACAGCGACGTCCTAAACATCTCAGCGCAAATCGTACGAAATTCGACCTTATTCACATATCGTCGAATTTTATGCCGCCAAATTGGCAAAAATGTTTGTGCGGCCGCAAATCCGGCCACCGCCCCCTGCGAATACGCAAGCACTTGCAACGCGAATTCTTCTAAGATGCCCTGTATCGAATCTTGTATTTGAGCAAGGCCATGACCGCACCCCACAACCGCCCCACCGACGAGCGTCGCGTGTGGGACATCAGCGCCCCACTCTCGACCGACACACCTGTCTGGCCGGGCGACACCGCATTCTCGGAAGAGGCGGTGTGGCAGATCGGTCCCGGGTGCCCGGTCAACGTCGGACGGATCACCCTCTCGCCACACACCGGCGCCCACGCCGATGCCCCGCGTCACTACGACGAGGACGGTGCTTGCATCGGCGAAGTGGCGCTCGAAACGTATCTCGGGCCATGCCGCGTGATTCACTGCCTCGGCGCGTCGCCCGTGGTAACGCCGGAGATGGTTGCCACCCAGTTGAAAGATGTGCCGCCACGCGTCCTGCTGCGGACTTATGAACGCGCCCCGACCTCGCACTGGGACAGCGCGTTCTGCGCTGTCGCCCCCGAGACGATCGATTTGCTGGCATCGCATGGCGTGAAGCTCGTGGGCATCGATACCCCGTCGCTTGATCCGCAGGAAAGCAAGACGATGGATGCGCACCACCGGATTCGCGCCCATCGCATGGCCATCCTCGAAGGGCTGGTACTCGACGCGATTGCGCCCGCCGACTACGAGCTGATCGCGCTGCCGCTCAAGTTCATGCGACTTGACGCAAGCCCAGTGCGTGCGGTGTTGCGCTCGCTTTGAACGCGTCGTCTTACGTCTTTCGCACACAGCGCCTTCGGCCAACTAAGACTCGATAAGTTAACAAACACACAGAGCCGCGCGCAGCCACATCGGACTGATTTGGACTGACGCGGGCCGCACAAGAGGCATCGCCGTATCGCGGGAATACGCGGCAAACGCGCCGGTGGTGGCGACGATGACCTTGCACTTCACCAACCTTTTTTGATTTTTAACGCATTGTCTTTACTCAAGAACCGACACCATGACGTCTTCTCGCAATGACTGTTTGGCCCTCGACGCGGCCGATCCGCTTGCCCCGCTGCGCGCACAGTTCGACCTGCCGCAAGGCGTGATTTATCTCGATGGCAACTCGCTGGGGGCGCGTCCCATCGCCGCCGCCAAGCGCGCACAAGAAGTGATCACCGGCGAATGGGGCAATGGCCTGATTCGCAGCTGGAACGATGCCAACTGGTTCGCGCTGCCGCGCACGCTGGGCGATGCGATGGCGCCGATCGTCGGCGCCGGCAAGGGCGAAGTCGTGGTGACCGACACCACGTCGAGCAACCTGTTCAAGGTGATGGCCGCCGCACTTGACGCACAACGCACGCGTTCGCCGCAACGCAAGGTGGTGGTCTCCGAACGCAGCAATTTCCCGACCGATCTGTACATCGTGCAAGGCCTCACGCGCCTGCTCGACGACGGCTACTCGCTGCGTCTGATCGACTCGCCGGACGAACTGGTGGGGGCATTGGGCGATGACGTGGCCGTCGTGTTGCTCACGCACGTGAACTACCGCACCGGCGCGATGTACGACATGGCTGCGCGCACTGCCGAAATTCACGCTGCCGGTGCGCTTGCCGTGTGGGATCTGTGCCATTCGGCCGGTGCAGTGCCTGTCGATCTGAACGGTGCGAACGCCGACTACGCGGTCGGTTGCACGTACAAGTATTTGAACGGCGGCCCGGGCTCGCCTGCATTCGTGTGGGTGAACAAGCGTCATCAAGACACGTTCTGGCAACCGCTGTCGGGCTGGTGGGGTCACCGCACGCCGTTCGCCATGACGCCGGAATACACGCCGGACGACGGCATCGGCCGTTATTTGTGCGGCACGCAGCCGATCGTTTCGCTGGCGCTCGTGCAGTGCGGGCTGGACATCTTCGCGCAAACGTCGATGGACGCCCTGCGTCGCAAGTCGCTCGCGCTGACCGATCTGTTTATCAAGCTGGTGGAAGAGCGTTGCAGCGAGTTCCCGCTCAACCTCGTGACGCCGCGCAATCACGCCGACCGTGGTTCGCAGGTGAGCTTCGAGCATCCGGAAGGTTTCGCGGTGATTCAGGCGCTGATCGCCCGTGGCGTGATTGGCGACTATCGTGAGCCGCGCATCATGCGCTTCGGTATGACGCCGCTGTACACGAGCTTTGCCGACGTGTGGGATTCGGTCGAGATTCTTCGCGACGTGCTCACCACCGGTTCGTGGGACAAGCCCGAATTCCATCGCCGTGGCACGGTGACCTAAGCAGGAGCAGTAGGCATGACAAAGACATCTTCCCCCGCAAGCAACGTGCATGATCTCCCGGGCCAGGCGTCAAAAGCGCCTGATACGCCGCAGGGCGGTTGTCCGTTCGGGCATGGCGCATCCGCCGACGCACCGGCGGCGGGTAGTGCTGCTGCGACTTCGGCTGCTGCTGCCGCAGCGGCAGGCGACACCCAGTGGCATGACGCTCAGCTCGATTTCTCGAAGAGCATGAGCTACGGCGACTACTTGTCGCTCGATCCGATTCTCAATGCGCAACACCCGCGCTCGACCGATCACAACGAGATGCTGTTCATCATCCAGCATCAGACGAGCGAGCTGTGGATGAAGCTGGCGTTGTATGAGTTGCAGGCGGCGCGTACGGCCGTGCATAACGACGCGTTGCCGCCAGCATTCAAGATGCTCGCCCGTGTGTCGCGCATTCTCGAGCAACTGGTGCAGGCGTGGAGTGTGCTCGCGACGATGACGCCGTCGGAGTATTCGTCCATGCGGCCGTCGCTGGGGAGCTCATCGGGCTTCCAGTCGTATCAGTACCGCATTCTCGAGTTCATGCTGGGCAACAAGAACGCAGCGATGCTCAAGCCTCACGAGCATCGTCCGGACTTGTTCAAGCAAGTGGAAGCGGCACTGCATGCCCCGTCGTTCTACGACGAGGTGGTGCGACTGCTGGCGCGTCGGGGGTTTGCGATTGCACCAGAGCGGCTCGATCGCGATTGGACGTTGCCCACGCCGCACGACAAGAGCGTCGAGGCGGCATGGCTCGAGGTGTATCGCAATCCGTCGCAGCACTGGGAGCTGTACGAGATGGCCGAGGAACTGGTCGATCTCGAAGATGCGTTCCGTCAATGGCGCTTCCGCCACGTGACGACCGTCGAGCGCATCATCGGCTTCAAGCAGGGAACGGGCGGCACGAACGGCGCCCCTTACCTGCGCAAGATGCTAGACGTGGTGCTGTTCCCCGAGCTTTGGCACGTGCGCACGTTGCTGTAATGGGGTGGATGTTGTGATGTCGTGATGTTCGGATGCCGGTGGCTTGCCCACCGGCATTGTGTTTTCTACGGCCCGGATCGTACCGCTGTACTTCCGCACGGCGGGGACCGCTCCAGCACAGATCCGTTCGTGCGTGGTCGCCGTCAAGCCTGCCCGATCAGTCGCGCCGCCAATTGCTTCAACCGCGGGCCAATTTCATCCCGAAACACGGCGTCGGGAATCGACGACGACGGCCCGCTGCAACTGATCGCCAGCCAACGATTCTGACGCACGTCACGCAGCGGCACCGCAACGGCGTTCACGCCCTCGTGCCATTCTCGAAACGAATAACAGCAGCCTTCGCGTTTGTAGGTCTCTAGCCCCCGATCCACGCTTTTCTCCAGTGCATCCCAGCCGATATTGCGCAGGGCCGCCGGGTTGGCGTCGTAAGCGTCGTGCAGATCGGCGAGCATCATCTCGCGCTCGGTGGGTGTCATCACCGCCAGGTAGACGCGCCCCATCGAACTCGTCAGCATGGAAAGACGCGACCCGGCCGTGAGTCCAAGCGTGAGGTGCGCGGCGTCGCTGCGGATGGTTTCGAGGTACATCATGTCGAGCCCTTCACGGCAGCCGAGCGAAATCGAACATCCCATTTCCTTCGCCAGTGCGCGCATGTGCGGGCGGGCAAGCGTGAGCATATCGGTACCGTTCAAGAACGCGTAACCCAGCGCCAGTACACCGGCATCGAGCGCATATTTGCCGAGATCCACGTCGTAGCGCAGATAGCCCAACTCAGTGAGCGTGTACGCCAAACGGCTCACGGTCGCCTTGGGTAGACCGGTGCGTGCGGCGAAGTCACGGTTACCGAGCAAGGCGTCGTCGGGACCGAAGGCGCGCAGCAATTCGAGGCCCCGCGCGAGCGCCGTCACGAACTTGCGCTCATCGTGCGAGGGCGGCACCCCGTGCGCCGGTGCACCGGCAAAGGCAGACAGAGAAGTTTTGACCACAGCCATCGCGCACCCCGCGTCAAGAAATGAAGGACGGCCAGTGCACGCACTGGCCGTTGCCGAACAAAAAACTTTAGTGCTAAACTAACTTCGATTTCAGAACATTGTTCCGCATTGCGGAACTTTCGTCAAGACGTCGATTTCGCTATTCCGCAGAATCGACACAGGTCGCAAGACTGTTTTACGAGGACATCGGAGGAGATAGGTCATGGCAGGCAACGCACAGTTTCATTGGGAAGATCCGCTGCTGCTCGACGCACAGCTCACTAGCGACGAGCGCATGATTCGCGATGCCGCCGCTGCTTACTCGAACGACAAGCTCATGCCGCGTGTGCTCGAGGCATTCCGCCACGAACGCACCGACGCCGCGATCTTCCGCGAGATGGGTGAGATCGGCCTGCTCGGCCCAACCATCCCCGAGGAATACGGCGGCCCTGGCCTGAGCTATGTGGCCTACGGCCTGATCGCGCGCGAAGTGGAACGTGTCGATTCGGGTTACCGCTCGATGATGTCGGTGCAGTCGTCGCTCGTGATGGTGCCGATCTATGAATTCGGCAGCGAAGCGCAGAAGCAGAAATATCTGCCGAAGCTGGCAAGTGGCGAATGGATCGGCTGCTTCGGCCTGACCGAACCGAACCATGGCTCCGACCCCGCCGGCATGATTACGCGTGCCAAGAAGGTTGCAGGCGGCTTCGAACTGAGCGGCAGCAAGATGTGGATCACCAACTCGCCGATCGCCGACGTCTTCGTCGTGTGGGCCAAGCTCGCCGACGAGAACGGCGAAGAGAAGATTCGCGGCTTCATTCTGGAAAAGGGCTGGAAGGGTCTGTCGGCCCCCGCGATCCACGGCAAGGTGGGGCTGCGAGCGTCGATTACCGGTGAAATCGTGCTGGACCAGGTGTTCGTGCCGGAAGAAAACCTGATGCCGGGTGCTTCGGGCCTGAAGGGTCCGTTCACGTGCCTGAACTCGGCGCGTTACGGCATCGCCTGGGGTGCGCTCGGTGCTGCCGAATACTGCTGGCACACGGCGCGTCAGTACGTGCTCGATCGTCAGCAGTTCGGCCGTCCGCTCGCCGCCAATCAGCTGATTCAGAAGAAGCTCGCCGACATGCAGACGGAAATCACGTTGGGTCTGCAAGGTTGCCTGCGCCTCGGCCGCATGAAGGACGAAGGCACTGCCGCCGTCGAGATCACGTCGATCATGAAGCGCAATTCGTGCGGCAAGGCACTCGACGTGGCCCGCCTCGCTCGCGACATGCTCGGTGGCAACGGCATTTCGGATGAGTTCGGTATCGCACGCCACCTCGTGAACCTCGAAGTGGTCAACACGTACGAAGGCACGCACGATATCCACGCCTTGATTCTTGGGCGCGCGCAGACCGGCATTCAGGCGTTCTTCTGATCCGGTAGCACTACCGACAGCGCGAACCGAGCAGCATCGATCATCGCTGCGATCTCGGTTTGCGCTTGCCCCGACTTGTCGGGTACGCGTCGTTCTCAGGCCGCGTGTTGCGGGCCGTCAATCCCCCGAGCAACGGCGCGTACCCGACAAGCCTGCAATAGCCAACGCCCAAACAAAAAGCCAGCTCTCGCGAGCTGGCTTTTTTGTGTCCTCCGGCAACCAAGTCACCGGGTCCGCCTGGCCGATTACTTGTTCGGCTGCGGCGTCAGACGCAGGTACGGACGCACGGCCTTGTAGCCCTTCGGGAATTTTTCCTTGAGCACGGCTTCGTCCTTGAGCGACGGCACGATCACCACGTCTTCGCCATCTTTCCAGTTGCCCGGGGTGGCGACCGAGTAGTTGTCGGTCAGTTGCAGCGAGTCGATAACGCGCAGAATTTCGTCGAAGTTACGGCCCGTGCTCGCCGGGTACGTGATGATCAGGCGCACCTTCTTCTTCGGATCGATCACGAACAGCGAGCGCACCGTCACGGTTTCGCTAGCGTTCGGGTGGATCATGTCGTACAGCTGCGAAACCTTGCGGTCGCCGTCGGCCAGAATCGGGAAATTGACCGAGGTGTTTTGCGTTTCGTTGATGTCGCTGATCCAGCCCTTGTGCGATTCGGCGTCGTCCACCGACAAGGCGATCGCCTTGACGTTGCGCTTTTCGAACTCGCCCTTCAGTTTGGCGGTCAGACCCAGCTCAGTCGTGCACACCGGCGTGTAGTCGGCCGGATGCGAGAACAACACGCCCCAGCCATCGCCGAGGAATTCGTGAAACTTGATAGTGCCAACCGACGAATCCTGCTCGAAGTCGGGAGCGATGTCACCCAAACGCAAAGTCATTTACGGTCTCCTTGAGATCCTTCAACTGAGTGGGGTAAAGACTAAAGGATGCTAAGCTTTGCAAGAACGAATAAAAAATTGGTTGCAAATAAGTATTGGAAATATAGCGATGTAACGGCTGTTGTTTTCTGGCAACGACACGTTGAAAGCGTTACGATAAGCCCCATATCCAACCTTACCCCCTCGCATTTCCTCCCAGGGCAACGGGGTGACGACCATGTCGCAAATGCAAACCAACAAGGAGAAGTTTATGACGGATATCAAAACCGTATTGGCTGACGCCGAAGACCTGCTCAAGCAAGCCGCGAACACGACCGGCGAACGGGCCTCCGAGCTGAGCGACAAGGCACTGGCATTGCTCAAGCAAGCCAAGGAAAAGGCTTCCGACGTGCAAGTCGTCGTGGTCGAAAAGAGCAAGCAAGCCGCCCGCGTGACCGACGACTATGTACACGATCATCCGTGGCAAGCCGTGGGCATCGCCGCCGGTATCGGCGTGGTGGTCGGCCTGTTGCTCAACCGCAAGTAAGCTGTTGTCAGTTGGCATGGCGCCGGTGTTTGCCGGCGCAATTTGCACACACTGATGCTTCGCCCACTCAGCCTGAAGCGGAGCCCGCCTGACCCGCGCCTAGGCACGAAGGTTCAGGCGGCCCGCTGAGTCCAGCCCATGACCGACAATGATCGCACGACCCCGCCGCGGCCTTCGCTGCGGCGCATCGCCGGCGCGTTGCTCGAGATCGTCCAGTCGCGCATCGAACTGATCGGCATCGAACTCACCGAGGAAAAAGAGCGCCTGATGGGTGTGGCCTTCCTCGGCCTTGCCGCAATGCTCTTCGGCGTTCTCTCCCTCGTCTCGCTTACCGCTTTGGTGATCGTGGTGTTCTGGGACACGTATCGTCTCCAGGCGATGAGCGGCATTTTCATCGTGTATCTGCTGCTGGCAGCGTGGTGCGCCATTCGCGCCCGCAATATCCTGCGCGATGCCCCGATGCCGTTCGAGGCGACGCTGGCCGAGTTCGAAAAGGACCGCGACGCGCTGCGTCCGGACTGAAGGAGACCTCACGTGCCGCTAGAACCTAATCGCACCCGTCGCCAACGTCCCTCGCGGCGTTCGCGTCACGACTTGCTGGCGATTCGCAAGGAATTGGTGCTCACGCGCATCGCCGTCGAGCGCGCCGAGTTGATTCAGGTGACGCACAACACGCGCGAGCGCCTGCGTAATTTCCGCTGGGTGCGTTATCTGCTACCCGGCGGCCTATCGAAACTCACCGGCCTCGGTGGCCTTGGCGGGCTCGCTGGTTCGGGGCTCAAGCTCGGCGGACTGCTCGAACGCTATCCGCTCGTCAGTTCTGTCGCATCGATCGCGCTCACCGGCTTGTCGCATACGCCGGTCGGCCGCGTGGTGCGCCGTGGCCTCAAGTGGGGCGGCCTCGGTGTCCTGGCCTATCAAGGCCTCAAGATGTGGCAGCAATCGACGAAGGCACCGGGCGATACAACGCCTACTGCCAGCACTGCCGATAGAGGCGCCAACGCACGCGCCGACAAATCGAGCACCACCGATGGCGGCCCGCCACCGCTCATTTAGCACACACCTTCTCCACGCGCGGCCGTCCATACGCATTGACCGTGATGCAGATGCGTCGGCCGTGTCCCTCGATGGCTACGTTGCCCGATAGCCAGCCGCGCTTCTTGGTACGTAAGAAACCATTTTCAGCGAATGCCATCACCGGCCGCTCGTAGAGCCCCCAGTTCGTTTTCACCTTCACTCCCGCGGGCAATGGCGCGTAACTAGCGAGGCGGATTTCTCCCGCGTCATAGATGTCGCTGAGATTGTCGTCCACGAACGTGACCCACCCGCTATTCCAGTTGGCACCGTCGTAAGGCGCGATAGCCACCCTACGATGCCGCCCAAGGGCTTCAGCCCGCGCTGTGTTCATCGCAGCAAGAAGTGCCCTCGCCGTCATCTCGACCGACACCCGGTTGCGCACCGCCTGTATCGATGGCGCGGCCGCCACCGCAGCCATCGCCAGCACGGCCATCACGACAAGGCATTCCAGCATCGTGACGCCACGCGCCCCCATTGGGCGCTCAGTTTTCTTGCGCATCGCTGTGCCAGATCACCACTTCACGCCAATTTAATCGTCGCGATACCAATACCGGTGTCCGACTGCCGAGCGCGCCGTCGGGCACCGGCAGCGGCTTGACCTCGTAGATCGCCTGCAAGTACACATTCGTGCCCGGCAGATCCGCATACCCCACTGCACTAACACGGTACAGACGCGTCGAAGGATCGCGTTTCGCGGGGCCTGCCGAACCGTCAAATGCCTCCACGCTATAGGCGATCCGCTCAATGAAGTACTGACCACGCGAAGTCGTACGTCGCGCGTCGCGGCTGCCCCAGCGCATCGTCTGCCACCGTCGCGTGCGAGTCAGCGGCCAATCGACACGATTCTCCGGTGCCAATACGCCGTACGGACCTGCCATGTCTTCATGCGCCGTTGCGATGTCTGCCGCCTGTGCCCCCTCGGTGAGCCAGTGCTGCGCATCCGAGAGTGCATTTTCTGCGGCCGAAAACGCTCGCGCCCGATCGTTCGTAAAGGCCACGAAGCGAACCGCCAACTGGCGATGGTGCGAGCCAGATGCCGCCAACGTCATTAGCGCCGCCAGCCACATCACCATGAAGACGCCAACCACGTCGCCTCCTTACCGAAGCCACCGTCGTTACGGCGATGGGCGACGGCAGTCATCACATGGAGATGGAATTGACCGGCATTGGTCAGGCGCTTGTACGTCCTGCCGCCCGACGCCACGTCGAACACCTCGACCACACGCGGCATACTCTGCTTTCCGCCCGCTCGGGGTGCGCCGCGCAGTACAAGTGAGAAGGCCACCGCCGCCACGTTTTCCCAATCTCGTATCGCTGCTGGGATAACCGGAAGCTTCCCGCGACCACTCTTGATCGGGTCAATCCAGCGCAACGTGTCGCCGCTGCCCGTGCGAACGCCCAGCCGCACATACATGGCCTCCACGCCAGACACCAACACTTGCCCCTGCTGCAACACCGGTTGCGCCTTCGGCGCTACCTTCCCCGGTTTGCTATAGGCGCAGAACAATGAAGGAATCCCATCCTCCCCTTTCGCGACGTAGAAAACACTCCGATGGCGATCTTCCGTGTAGTAGGTCGCCCCCTCGCGTCGTCCGCCGCAGTTCTGCACCGCCCCGTTACCCTCGCCCACACCCGCACCGTGGTACTGCACTTCGATCAAGGCGCTGCCCTGCCAGCCCCGGCTGGGGCATCTATCGACGTTGCTCGCACACTCGGCACTGGCACGCAGCGACGTCCAGTCGCGCTTGCCCTGCGGCGGCGCCTTGGCCACGCCCTCCATCGGGTCCCAGTTTCGATACCCCGCCATGTGGACTGCCCGCGTGAGTTGCGTCAGGGCAAAGACGGCACGCTCCTGCACATCGAAGCGCGCCGCTTGCACTCGCCAGAGCCGCAGACCCGCGAGATAAATCGCGATAGCGGCCATCACCACCAACAGGCCCAGCGGCATCGCAAGGGTCATTTCAAGCAAAGTGAATCCGTGCGCACGCCGAGCACCGCGCCACCGTCCATCGCTGCCGACAAGTCGCCTCATGTCAGCCGCCCGTCGGATTGCACATCGTTGGCGATCAGCGGCCGCGTGAGCGACACCCCGTCGAACGACTGCCAGTACGCAAAACCCTGCGCGCCCGTCGCCAACGCCGCCACAGTCAGCACAATCTCCAGCAACGCGGCACCGCGTATTCGCGCGCGGCCGCCGGCCGCACGTCGCGACCTGGTTGCCTGCGCCAATCGCCGCAACGCACTCCTCGATGCCTCTAACAATGTCGTTGCGACCACCCTGCGAGCGTTTCCGCGAGCGCTATCGCGTTGCGTCTTGCGGTCGGAACGCCGTTTTTGATGTCTGCGATCTTGTTGCATGCTTCGATCCCTCGTCTCAAAGATAACGAGGTCATCGTCGCTTGGCGCACGCTTCGCGCCAATCGGACATCACCGCAAAACCCACCGCCCGATACGCGCCCGCACTCCTTAAACACAGCAAAAAAAACGGCGACCTAGGTCGCCGTTTCTTCACGATCGAAAACTCGATCAGCCTTGCTTGAGCGTCTCGATCAGCTCGACGTACGCCTGTTGCACGTCGTCTTTCGACTTGCCCTTGAGCATTTCCCACGCGTCGTACTTAGCGCGGCCGACGAAATCCATCGCGCCCGGGCGTGCGCCCGACACGTCGCCTTCCGTGCCTTGCTTGTACAGCGCGTAAATGCGCAGCAGCGTGAGATTGTCGGGACGTTCGGGCAGCGTCTTGGACTGGGCCACTGCCTCGTCGAAACGGGCTTGAAGATCGCTCATGGTGTCTCTCCCTGGAAAAACGGTCAGCTTATAAGTGAACCGCGCGGCGATCGGCAAAGCGAATTGGCCTTTGCGTCGACGCTCGGAGTGTTGCGAATACAACTGGGGCAAGGATAACGACGAAGCCTCGCGCAAGGTAGAGGCCAGCGTAGAACCCTGCGTCTAAACCTCTCGGGAACTACGAGCATTTTCTCGCGCGAAGTTGCAACACGCGGCAATGGCATCCACCACCGCGCGACACGAAAACCCCTCGATATCGGGCACTTTTCGAGCGCATCGTGCACGCGCCAATGAAAAACGCCCGGCAAGTTGCCGGGCGTTTCACACTACAAATCTTGCAAGCTCGCGAGACATTCGCGCGCCGAATTTACATCGGCGTTCGGTCTCGCGAAGCCATCACAACATCACGACGACGACGCCGTGGGTGCCGATGCAGCGTTCGCATTCGCCGGCACGGTACGCTCTTCCCAACCACCGCCGAGCGCCTTGTACAGCGTCACGAGGTTGGTCCAGCGTGCCAGACGCGTCGCGATCAGCGACTGCTGTGCCGTGTACAACGAGCGCTGCGAGACGAGCGCGTTCAGATAGCTGTCCACGCCGTTGCGGTAGCGCAGATCCGAGAGCTTGTAGCTCTCGTCGCTCGCCTTGACGAGCGACTCTTGCGCAGCCACCTGATCGTCGAGCGTGCCGCGTGCTGCCAGCCCGTCCGACACTTCGCGGAATGCCGTCTGAATCGACTTCTCGTACTGCGCGACGTCGATACGCTTTTGCACCTTGGCCAATTCGAGGTTGGCGATGTTTTGCCCGCCCGCGAAGATCGGCAGTGTGATGGTCGGTGCGAACGACCAGGCACCCTGCCCGCCCTTGAACAAGTTGCTCAGCGATGCGCTTGCCGTCCCCGCACTCGCGGTGAGCGAGATCGACGGGAAGAACGCCGCACGTGCTGCGCCAATATTGGCGTTGGCACCCTTGAGCGTGTGCTCGGCCGCCGTGATATCCGGACGGCGCAGCAGCAGGTCGGACGGCAACCCAGCGGGCAGATCGGCCAACAAGCCCTGCCCGTCGAGCGGACGCCCGGCCGGCAAATCGGTCGGCAACGGCTGGCCGATGAGCAGCGCCAGCGCGTTCTCGTCCTGTGCGACCTGACGCGTGTACTGCGCATAGTTCGCACGCGCCGTATCGACCGGCGTTTGCGCCTGACGCAGATCCAGCCCGGAGGCCGTACCCACATCGAAGCTGCGCTTGGTCAGGTCGTACGACGATTGCTGGCTCTTGAGCGTGTCTTGCGTCAGCTTGAGCAGTTCCTGATCGGCCAGCCACGTCAGATACGCCGAAGCGACTTCCGAGACCAGCGTGATTTGGGCTGCCTTCGCGTTGTCTTCGGTCGCGAAGTACGATTCCAACGCCTGATCCCTCAGGCTCTGGATACGACCGAACAGATCGAGTTCATACGACGTGAATCCCACGCCCACTTGATAGCTGCGGCTAATGCCCGCGCGCCCACTCGACGACAAGTCGGCCGGCGAACGCTGCACCGAGCCCTGACCTGCGACGCCGATGTTCGGCAGCAATGCCGAACGCTGGATCTGATACTGCGCACGCGCAGCATCGACGTTGAGCATCGAGACGCGCAAATCGCGGTTGTTCTCCAACGCGATCTCGATCAGCTTCTGCAAGCGCGGGTCGGTGAAGAAATCGCGCCAGCCCAGTTCGGCGGCGATGACCGCATTGCGGTCAGCCGTGCCGTTCTGGTTGGCCGCACCAGGCGTTTTGTAAGCCGGGCCCGTGGGGAACGAATTGGCAACCGGTGCCTCGGGCCGCTCATAGTGCGGCGCGAGGGTACAGCCTGCCAGGAACGCTGCCGCCAAGGCAATCGGCAATGCTTTGTGCTTCATAGGTCAGTTTCCTTCCTTGGCGGGGCCTTCGGGCGCGCCCGGTGCCTCATGACGGGCTTCCGGATGTTCCACGGTGTCCAGGTTCTCGTGTGCGAAGCGCTTGCGCACCAGCACGAAGAACACCGGCACGTAGTAGATCGCGAGGAACGTCGCCGCCAGCATACCGCCGATCACGCCGGTACCGATAGCGTGCTGCGAAGCCGAGCCAGCACCGTTCGAAATCGCGAGCGGCAGCACCCCGAGAATGAACGCCATCGACGTCATCAGAATCGGGCGCAGACGCAGTCGCACCGCTTCCATCGTCGCTTCCATCAAGGTACGGCCCTGCATTTGCAGATCCTTGGCGAATTCCACGATCAGAATCGCGTTCTTCGCCGACAGACCCACGGTCGTCAACAGACCCACCTGGAAGTACACGTCGTTCGACAAACCGCGCAGCGTCGCAGCCAGCAGTGCACCCAACACACCCAACGGCACCACCAGAATCACTGAGAACGGAATCGACCAGCTCTCATACAACGCGGCCAAGCACAAGAACACGATCAAGATCGAGATCGCATACAGCGCCGGTGCCTGCGAGCCGGAAATGCGCTCTTCGAACGACAGCCCCGTCCATTCCAGACCGATACCCGTCGGGAGATCCTTCGCGATTTCCTCAACCGCCTTCATTGCGTCACCGCTCGACTTGCCCGGCGCAGGCATGCCCTGAATTTCCACTGCCGGCACACCGTTATAGCGCTCCAGACGCGGCGAGCCGTACGTCCACTTGCCGGTGGCGAAGGCCGAGAACGGCACCATCGTCCCGCTGGCATTACGCACGAAGAGCTTGTTGATGTCCTGCGGCAGCATGCGGTCCTTCGCTTCCGCCATCACGTAGACCTTCTTCACACGACCACGGTCGATGAAGTCGTTCACGTAGGACGAACCCCACGACGCCGAGAGCGTGCCGTACACGTCGGCAATCGACAAGCCCAGCGCAGACGCCTTTTCTTCGTCGACGTCCACCTTGTACTGCGGCGTATCGTCGAGACCGTTCGGGCGCATGTTCGCGAGGTTCGGGTTCTTCGCCGCGGCAGCCAGCAACTGGTTCCGTGCCGCAATCAGCGCGTCGTGGCCGAGGCCTGCGCGATCCTGCAACTCGAAGTCGATACCGCCCGCGTTACCCAGTTCAGGCACCGACGGCGGGTTGATGGCGAAGATCATGGCGTCTTTCACGCTCGCGAAAGCCTGATACGAACGCGCAATCACTGCCTGCACCTTGAGATCCGACGCTTGACGGTCTTCCCACGGACGCAGCATCGTGAACGCCAGACCCACGTTCTGACCGCGACCGTTAAAGCCAAAGCCCGTCACCGTGAAGATCGAACGCACCGCGTCCTTCTCCTTCTCGAGGTAGTGCTTCTCGACCTGCTTCATGACTTCGAGCGTGCGCTCTTGCGTCGCACCCGGCGGCAACTGCACCAGGTTGAAGAAGTAGCCCTGATCTTCATCCGGCAAGAAGGCCGTCGGCATGCGCACGAACAGGAAGCCCACGGCAGCCACGATCACCACGTAGACGATCAGCAGCGGCGCGCTGCGCTTGAGAATGCGCTCGACCTGGCCTTGATACTTCTTCGAGCCCTTGTCGAACGTGCGGTTGAACCAGCCGAAGAAGCCGCGCTTCTCGTGCACTTCGCCCTTCTTGATCGGCTTGAGAATCGTCGCGCACATGGCCGGCGTCAGCACGATAGCCACAAGCACCGACAACGCCATGGCCGCCACGATCGTCAGCGAGAACTGGCGATAAATAGCACCGGTCGAGCCACCGAAGAACGCCATCGGCACGAACACCGCCGAAAGCACGAGCGCCACACCGACCAGCGCGCCGACGATCTGATCCATCGCCTTCTTGGTCGCTTCCTTCGGACTCAGCCCCTCTTCGGCCATCACCCGCTCGACGTTTTCCACCACCACGATGGCATCGTCAACGAGCAAACCAATCGCGAGCACCAACCCGAACATCGATAGCGTGTTGATCGAGAAGCCTGCCGCACCCATGATGCCGAACGTACCGAGCAACACGACCGGCACGGCAATCGTCGGGATGATCGTTGCCCGCAGGTTTTGCAGGAACAGATACATCACCAAGAACACGAGCACGATACCTTCGATGAGGGTCTTGATCACTTCCTCGATCGAGATCTTCACGAACGGCGTGGTGTCGTACGGATAGTCGACCTTCATGCCTGCCGGGAAGTACGGCTCCAGCTCGGTCACGGCCTGCTTGACGGCGGTCGCCGTTTGCAGCGCGTTCGCGCCGGTGGCCAGCGTAATGGCCAGACCGGCAGCGGGCTTGCCGTTGTAGCGTGCTACCACCTGATACGATTCGCCGCCGAGTTCAACCCGTGCGACATCACCCAGACGAACTTGCGAGCCGTCCTTGTTGACCTTGAGCAGAATCTTGCGGAACTGCTCCGGCGTTTGCAGACGGCTTTGCGCCGTCACCGTGGCATTGAGCTGCTGGCCCTTCACCGCCGGTGCGCCGCCCAATTCACCCGCCGAGATCTGCACGTTCTGCGCCTGAATGGCGTTCGAGACGTCGAGGACCGTCAGGTTATAACCATTGAGCTTCTGCGGATCGACCCAGACCCGCATGGCGTACTGCGAACCGAAGAGCTGCACCTGACCGACACCGTTCACACGGCTGATCGGGTCCTGCACGTTGGCGGCGATGTAGTTCGACAAGTCGATGTCGGTCAACGTGCCGTCGTCGGAATACGCACCGATCACCAGCAAGAAGTTCTTGGTCGCCTTGGCCACCTTGATACCTTGCTGTTGCACCTGCTGCGGCAGCAGCGGCGTGGCGAGTTGCAGCTTGTTCTGCACCTGCACCTGCGCGATGTCCGGGTTCGTGCCCTGCGAGAAGGTCAGCGTGATCTGTGCCGTACCCGAGCCGTCAGACGTCGACGACATGTACTCGAGGTTGTCGATACCGTTCATCTGCTGCTCGATCACCTGCGTAACCGTATCCTGCACGGTCTGCGCCGAAGCGCCCGGGTAGGTCGCGGTGATCTGCACCGAAGGCGGTGCGATGGGCGGATATTGCGAGACCGGCAGCTTCAGAATCGAAAGCGCACCGGCCAGCATGATGACAATCGCGATCACCCACGCAAAAATTGGGCGATCGATAAAAAACTTTGCCATGAATAAGGCTCCGCGTTATTGAGCGTTGGCGGCCGAAGCAGCACTTGCCTGCGAGGCAGGTGCGGCGGCGGCCGGTGCGCTGGCGCCCGCCGGTGCCGCAGCGGCACCCGGTTGTTGTGCCGGCACAGCCTTCACCGGTGCGCCCGGACGAATCTTTTGCAGACCCGACACGATCACCTGGTCGCCTGCGGCCAGACCCGACGTCACCAGCCACTTGTCGCCGATGGCACGATCGGTCACCAACTGACGCAGTTCGACCTTGCCTTCCTTGTTCACGACGAGCGAGGTCGGCTGGCCCTTCTGGTCACGCGTGACGCCCTGTTGCGGCACCAGCAACCCGCCTTCCTTCACACCCTCGGCCAGCTTGGCGTGCACGAACATGCCCGGCAGCAACTCGCGGTTGGGGTTCGGGAAGATCGCGCGCACGGTCACCGAGCCGGTCGTCTGGTCGACGGTGATGTCCGAGAACTGGAGCTTGCCGTCGAGCGGATACTGCGTGCCGTCTTCCAGCGTCAGTTGCACCTTCGCCGCATTCGGGCCGGCGCTTTGCAGCTTGCCGTCGGCCAGTGCACGGCGCAGACGCAGGCCATCGGCGGCCGATTGCGTCACGTCCACGTACATCGGATCGATCTGCTGGACCGTAGTCATCAGCGTGGCGGCACCGGCTTGCACGTACGCGCCTTCGGTCACTTGCGACAGACCCGTGCGGCCCGTAATCGGCGCCGGCACATCGGTGTAGCCCAAGTTGATGCGCGCGGTGTCGACGGCAGCCTTACCGGCAGCGACGTCGGCGTCGGCTTGCAGTGCGGCAGCCACGGCGTTGTCGTAGTCCTGCTTCGACACCGCTTCCACGGCCACGAGCGACTTGTAACGGTCGGCCAGCAGCTTGGTGGATGCCTGATTCGCGACGGCCTTGGCGAGGGTCGCCTTGGCGTTCTCGAAGGCCGCCTGATAGGTGGCCGGATCGATCTTGTACAGACGCTGACCTGCCTTGACCTCGCCGCCTTCAGTGAAATCGCGCTTGAGCACGATGCCGTCGACGCGCGCACGCACGTCGGCGACGCGGTAGGGCGAAGTGCGTCCAGGCAGGTCGGTCGTCAGTGTTACGTTCTGGGGTTGCAGCGTCACGACGCCGACTTCCGGCACCATGCCCTGCGGCTGCTGCGGCTTCTTGCCGCACGCGGCCAGGGTCAATACCGCGAGTGCGACGGCAGTGACCATCCCCAGTGAACTTCTCTTGACGTGCATATACGCCCCCGATAAATGGAATGCGGTCAAACAAAATGACAAGTACGTTGCGACGATTGCGACGGCGAAGGCCGGTCAACAATCCCATCGCACATAAGCGGGCAAGCGAGTGTCAGGCAACGGGTCACCGGAAGGCCGGCTACCGATAAGGCGGAAATACGGGTTGCAGGGTTGCAGCCCGGATGGCCTTCGGCAGCGCACCCCAGCACGGCCTTCACCGCCGATGCTGGCACTCGTGTGGATCGTCGAACAGGCTCCGGGACACCGGGTGACAGATAACAACCGCGAGCGGCTCTCCTCCGTCGGATCGCCCCTCGGGCCCCTTCAGGTGTTTCCCGTAGTCGAAGGAGCTTAAATGGTCCCTGTGCAATAGAGCAAGCGGCTGCTATTATAGATACATTCATGAATGTATGTAAATCGCATTGCGTCGCACCATATGGCAACGCGGTTTACATGACATTTCACATTTTTCGCTGTTCCCGTGACACGACGATGGCCCGCAGAACCAAAGAGGAAGCGATTGAGACGCGCAATCTGTTGCTCGACACCGCAGAGACGGTGTTCGCACAGAAGGGCGTGTCGCGCACGTCGCTGGCCGACATCGCCGAAGCCGCCGGCCTCACGCGCGGCGCGATTTATTGGCACTTCAAGAACAAGATCGATCTCTTCAACGCGATGACGGATCGTATCCGTCTGCCGATGGAGCGCATGATCGACGAAGAGTGTGCCGAGCCCGAAGACGGCGATCCGATGGTGCGCATGCACGACATCTGCAAGCTGGTGCTCAAGGAAACGGCGCGCAACGAGCGACGCCGCCGCGTGCTGGACATTCTTTTCCACAAGTGCGAATACACCAACGAGATGCTCTCGGTGCTCGAGCGTCAGCGCGAAGCCTGCGCGGACGGCAAGCAGCGAATCATGCGTGATATGGAACGGGCCATTGAGCGCGGTCAATTGCCCGAGCGGCTCGACACGCGGCGCGCCGCCATCATGCTTCACGCGCTGGTCGTCGGCATGATGTCCGACTGGTTGTTCCTGCCCGACTACGATCTCGGCGCCGAATGCGACGCCATCGTCGACGGCTTTTTCGACATGCTGCGCACCAGCCCCGCGATGCTCCGGCCCAGCGCAACGGCCGCAGCCGCTGCGACCGCGTGACGAGACGGCGGCGTCGCTGCCGCAAAAATCGCGCAGCGCCAGAATTACTGCATATATTAATTAGCAGGCACCGGTAACGGTGCCTGTTTTTTTGCCGGTTGCGCGCGTCGAATCATCCACCGTCCCGAATATTCGCGATCCGCATGCGGAGTTCCCGCGTCGAAATTCATTCGGACGCCGTGATACTTCGTATACCTGTACAGCGTCGCACCGTTATATATAATCCTACACAACGCGACGCACCATCATCACGCCGGCTTCGTTGCTCTTCCCTGCAATGTCGCTGTCATGCCGCCGCAATTTCACGGCACGATCACCGCCCCTTGCCGACCGACCGTTGCAATTCTGCGACACGGGGAGGTGCCCGCAGCGACGTACGCGAGTGATGGCGCCTGAGCACCGCGTGGATTTCGCACGACTTCGCACGACTATCAAGCCACTACATGCTGGAGACCACCCTGTGAAAGCTGTCGTTACTGCTACGCCCAATTCCCAAGCCACCCGCTCGCGCGTGACCCTGCGCAGCGTTCTCGGCGCTGCCGCCATCGGCACGAGCCTGCTGTTTGCGGGTCAGGCTGCCGCTCAGCAAGTGTTTGCCGCCGCGAGCATGAAAGACGCGCTCGACGACCTCTCGGCCGCCTACACCAAGGAAACCGGCAAGAAGCCGGTGCTCGTGTACGGTGCGAGCTCCACGCTCGCCCGCCAGATCGAGAAGGGTGCGCCCGCCGATGTCTTCATCTCCGCCGATCAGGACTGGATGGACTACGCGCAGAAGCACGATCTGATCGACACGGCATCGCGCCGCAACCTGCTCGGCAACCAACTCGTGCTGATCGCTCCGGCAACCACCTCGGGTGATGTCGACTTGAAGCCGGGCGTCGATCTCGACGGCAAGCTGGGCGGCGGCAAGCTTGCCATGGGCGACCCGGCCCACGTGCCAGCAGGCCTCTACGGCAAGGCAGCGCTGGAAAAGCTCGGCGTCTGGTCGAAGGTGCAAGGCAAGGTCGCGGCGGCCGACAACGTGCGTAACGCGCTCTTGCTGGTGGCCCGTGGCGAAGCGCCGTACGGCATCGTGTACAAGACCGATGCGAACGCCGAGAAGCGCGTGCGTATCGCTGGCACGTTCCCCGCCGACAGCCACGCCCCGATCGTCTATCCGGTCGCCGTGACCAAGCAGGCCGATCGCGCCGCTGCCGATCCGTTCTACAAATTCATCACGACGCCCGCCGCACTCGCCACGTTCGAGCGCTACGGCTTCACGCGCCCGTAATTGCGAATAGCATGACGGGTTGAAGCAGCACCCCCGGGCCGGGACTGTCGTCGACAGTCCCGGCTTTGCCATGGGCGCCCGGCATGGGGCGCGATGGCCCATCGATCCTTTCAAGGTTTTCTCGCCGTATGTCCATGAGTCTTACCCCGGAAGAATGGGGCATCGTCGAACTCAGCCTGCGCGTTGGCCTGTGGGGCACGCTGTGCAGCCTGCCCTTCGCCTACGCGGCGGCGTGGCTGCTCGCGCGTCGGCACTTCCCCGGCAAGGCGCTGCTCGATGCCATCCTCCACTTGCCGCTCGTGCTGCCGCCCGTGGTCGTCGGTTTTGCACTGCTGGTGCTGTTCGGCACGCAAGGTGCCATCGGCAAGCTGCTCAAGGAGTGGTTCAACATCACCCTCGCATTTCGCTGGACGGGCGCAGCGCTCGCCGCCGGGGTGATGGGTTTCCCGCTGCTCGTGCGCGCCATCCGACAAGCGCTGGAAGCGTCGGACACGAAGCTCGAACAAGCCGCACAAACGCTCGGCGCAGGGCCTTGGCTCACGTTCCTGACCGTCACCCTGCCGCTCACTGCCACCGGTGTGTTGCATGGTTTTGTGCTCGCCTTCGCCCGGGCGCTCGGCGAGTTCGGTGCCACGATCACCTTCGTCTCGAATATTCCGGGTCAGACACAAACGCTGCCGTTGGCGATCTACACCGCCACACAGGTGCCCAATGGCGACGCGATGGTCTGGCGCATGTGCGCGATTTCGGTCGTGCTGGCAGTCGCCACGCTCATCTTCTCTGAAATTCTGATTCGCTTCGGCAATCGCAAGGCACTTGGCTATGACGGTTGAAGTTCGGCTCCAACATCGCTTCGGTGCGTTCGAACTCGACGCCGAATTCGCCGCCGGCATGGGCGTGACCGCCCTCTTCGGCCCGTCCGGCAGTGGCAAGAGCACGGTCGTGAATGCCGTCTCCGGCCTGCTCAAGCCCGAGGCTGGGCGCATCGTCGTCGGCGACGACGTGCTCTTCGACAGCGCCGCGGGTATCGCGCTTCCAACATGGCGACGCCGCATCGGCTACGTGTTTCAGGACGCGCGTCTGCTGCCGCACCTGACCGTTCGCCAAAATCTTCTCTTCGGCCGCTGGTTGCGTCGGCGAGATGTCAGCGCGGCAGGCACTGGCGCCATCGCCTTCGATCACGTGGTGGAAGTGCTGAACCTTGGGCATCTGCTCAACCGTCGTCCCGGCGCCCTTTCCGGCGGGGAGAAGCAGCGCGTGGGGATTGGCCGGGCCTTGTTGTCATGCCCGCGTTTGCTGCTCATGGACGAGCCACTTGCCTCGCTCGATCATTCGCGCCGCATGGAAGTGCTCGATTATCTGAACCGCATTCGGCACGAACTGAAGTTGCCGGTGCTATACGTCACGCATTCGCTCGACGAAGTGATGCGCTTGGCCGATCAGGTGGTGTTATTCCGCGAAGGCCGCACGATCTCGCAGGGCAATCCGGCCGATGTCCTCAACGTGCATCGCGACGCGCTCGATGGCACTTCCGAAGCCCCTGGCACGGTGCTGGAGACGAAGGTGGTCGCGCACGACACCGCCTACGGGCTGACCGAACTCGCGGTGAATGGCAGCGAAGCGATTCGCCTGCGCGTGCCGCGTGTGAGCGGCGAGACGGGTGACGCCTGCCGGATTCTGGTGCGCGCCCGCGACGTGGCTGTTGCTACCGCGCCGCCGACGGAAACCAGCGTGTTGAACGTGTTGCCCGCCCGCGTCACTGGGCTACGCGATCTAGGCGATTCGGTGGAAGTGCAGGCTGCACTGCAAGACGGCACAGCGATGCACGCACGCATCACCCGCTTCTCTGCCGATCAACTGCAACTCGCGCCCGAGCGCAATGTGTACCTGCTGATCAAATCGGTGGCGCTCACGCGCTGATGCGCAACGGCGCTCACGCGACAGCGCCTCAGTCCACTGACGCGCTGACGTGACGCAAAAACACCGAGTGTGGCGGCATAGGCTACGCCGCCACACTCGGCAACATCTCACTGCCCCTGCGGCTTGCTCATTGCATCGCCCTTGCCCATCGCGTCGCCTTTGCCCATGGCGTCGCCCTTGGACATCGCGCCGCCCTTGCTCATGGCATCGCCCTTGGACATGGCACCGCCCTTGCTCATGGCGTCGCCCTTGCCCATCGCGTCGTGCTTGGCCATGCCGTCCTTGGACATCGAACCGCTCTTGTCCATTTGCTTGCCCATGGCGTCGCCCTTGCTCATGGCGTCGCCTTTGCTCATGGCGTCCTGCGCAAACGCCGCGCCGGTGCCGAGTGCCAGACCCATCGCCATCACTGCCAGATATCGCATTTTCATTGTCGTTGCTCCATGAAGTGAGTGAAAAAATCAACTGCCGCCAAACCAGTTGTAGCCCTGGTCTTCCCAGTACCCGCCCGGGTAGGTATTCGTCACGAAAATCGCGCGGATATGTTTGGGATTCTTGTAGCCGAGCTTCGTCGGGATACGCAGCTTCATCGGGAAGCCGTACTCCCTCGGCAGCGTCTGGCCGTCGTAAGTCAGCGCGAGCAGCGTCTGCGGATGCAACGCCGTCGGCATATCGATGCTCGTGTAGTAGTCGTCGGCGCACTTGAAGCCGACGTAGCGCGCCGTGGTGTCGGCACCCACGCGCTTGAGAAAGTCGGCGAACGTCACGCCGCCCCAGCGCCCGATCGCACTCCACCCTTCCACGCACACGTGACGCGTAATCTGCTCGGCAGCCCGGGCCTGCGCAAACGTGGTGAGCGTGTCGAGCCGCCACGGGGCTTTGTCGGCGATCAGACCGGACAATTCCAACTGATAGTCCGCCGGGTCGACCACCGGGGCCTCGTCCATCGAATAGAACGCGTTGAACGGGAATGGCCGCGTAATCTGCGCTTCCGTAAAGGTGGGCGCCAGCACGTCGCCGCGAAACAGCGCCGCTTGTACGCGGTCGTTCCAGCGCGACATCTTGTCGAGCGCCGATTCCACGCTCGGATTGTCGTCAAGCGAGCACCCTGAGAGCAGTGCCACGCCACCGAGCGTCAACGTGCGTGACAAAAAAGCGCGGCGCGACGGCTCGCTGACCCGGCGCGTCACCAGCGCGCGCGCCTCTTTGAGAATCGCGTCGCCGTCGCGCACGATCAGCGACGACTGACCATCGTCATTGCCGCTACGTTTGAAGAGAGCCATGGCAGTGTCTCGTCGTGAGTCTGTGTGATGTCGAGGGGATGGCGGTAGCGCGCTCAGCGGCCGGTAATCATCGTGCGCAGCGTGCGGGGCACGAGTGCCACCATGACCACGTGCACGACGATGAAGGCGACCAACCCTGACATCGCGAGAAAGTGCACCCAGCGCGCGCCCTGAAAGCCGCCGAAGAGCGCGCACAACCAACCGAGTTGCACGGGCTTCCAGATCGCCAGCCCCGAGGCGACGAGCAACACCAGGTCGAGCACCGCGAACAGGTACGCGGCCCGTTGCACATGGTTGTAATGGCGCGGATCGTCGTGTGCGAGGCGGCCGCGCAATGCGGCAAACGCGTCGTGCAGCACACCCTTGATGGACAGCGGGAAGAAACGGCGGCCCATACGGCCGCTCGCCAGATTCACCAACAGGTAGACGAGTCCGTTGGCCACGAGCAGCCACATCGCGGCGAAGTGCCAGCGCAGGGCGCCGCCCAGCCAACCGCCCAGCGTTATTCCGTTAGGAAAGCGGAAATCGAACAGCGGCGAGGCGTTGTAGATGCGCCAACCGCTCGTCACCATTACGACGACGGCCACCACGTTCACCCAGTGCGTGATGCGCAGCCAGCCCGGTTGGACGACCGGCTTGGCGCTAGGCGCGGGAGACGGCGTCCCCGACGGACCCGGGCCAGTCGGGCGCTCGGCGCGCGGGTCGGCCGTGGTGGTCGTAGCGCCCGCAGCGGCCATGGCCGCCGGGGTGACCATGGCGACGGCGGCGGATGAGGCCGGTGCAGCTAATACGGCGGATTTTTGGGGGGCTCGCATGACGTCTCCATCGCTTGTTGTTGGCGTCGATGGAGACAGTGTTGTGCACTTTCAGTCACAAAGTCCTGACGAAAAGATAAGCATTTTGTGAGATTTGGTCAGGACTTACGGAATTACACCTCGTCGGGCCCGGGTTCGGGGCTGCCTTTGAGGTAGGCATCGAACGTGGGCACGTGGGCGTCGAGCATCGATCGGATCTCGCGCAGAAGGGCATCGTAATGCGCCGTCAGGTTCTGGGCGAACGGCGTGAGCTGTGCCCCGCCGCCCGACACGCCGCCGATGTGGCGGGTCACCAGCGGCTCGCGGAACTCATGATTCATCGCCTCGACGAGCAGCCACGCCCGCCGGTACGACATGCCCATTTGCCGGGCTGCCGCCGAGATCGAACCTGTGGCGTCGATGGCACGTAAAAGCGACAGGCGCCCGGGACCGAACACAGGCGTCTCGCCATCGCGAATGCGCACCCGCACGTCATAGCCGGCGACGCCGCCCTGCACGGGCGCTATTTCAGCGATTTGCACGGACGAGTCCTCAACTGGCATGGTTGCCCCACATCACGATAAGAATGAGGATGACGGCGGCCACGGCCCACGGCCACCAGCGCGCTATCGGGCTACGGGCGGGCGTGCCGGACATATCTCCCGTGGCAGCCCCCGCCGCCATGGCCGCGGCCACCTCCCCGTCGGCGGCCACTGGCTCGCCTACGGCGTGGTGCGGTGCGACAACCGCAATAAAGCGCGTGAGAAATTCATCGGCAAAACGGCGTGCCGCGTCGTCGATCAGCGCATTGTCGAGATGCGCGAGTTCGCCGCCGATCTGGGCGTTCGCGTGGTAGGTCAATACGGTATGCATCGGTCCTTGCGGTTGGAGCGTGATGGCGGCTGTGCCGCGTCCGAACCCGGCGGACGGGCCCAGCCCGTCGAAATGGAGTGTGTAAGACGTGGGTGCAATCACGTCAGTGAGCGTCATTCGCCCGGTAAAGCGGCCCTTGACGGGCCCGGCCGAGGCGGCCATCACAATCGACCAGGTGGTGTCGTCGAGGCGATCGAGCGATTCGCACCCGGGAATGCACTGGCGCAGCACGCCGGGGTCGTTCAGCGCGATCCATGCGATGTCTCGCGCCATCGGCAATTGCCGGCGATTCTGAAGTTCCATTGCCCTTTCCCCTTTGCCGTCAGGCCACACGAAAAACGTGCCGGTGTTGCGGGTCTACGGATCTGTCTGATGCGGCTGCTTTCCGGTTCGTCTCGAACATCGAAGTATTGTGACACGAGTTACCGCTCGGGGCGTCTCCTGCGACATTGGGTCCGCGGCCGCCGCCATGCCGAATATCCGTTCGAATACAGCGCAAGGCAAGCCGGGCGCAGGCGCGATATACTCGCCGCATCACATCGAGCGGTTTCTCTTCGGCAACAGCCGGTCCCTCGGCTGCCTGCATCGGCACTGTCCCCGCGTCCAGCGCGAGACATGCCGCTAGCGTGCGTGCATTGCCGCGTGACCGCGTCTTCGGTGCCTTGGCCCATCCGGGCCGCCGCTCGCGTAATGGCGAAGGAACCGTGCAATGGACAGTGTCGATCTGGAAGTGCTGAAGTCCGCCGTACAGTGGACCCGAGCGGGCTTTTTCGTCACGCTGGGCACTGTCGTGCGTACGTGGGGCTCGGCCCCACGCCCCGTGGGCTCGATGCTCGCAATTCGTGAAGACGGCCATCTGGTCGGCTCCGTCTCCGGCGGCTGCGTCGAAGACGACCTCATCGCGCGCATTCGCGCCGGCGACTGGCCGCAAGACCGCCCGCAGCTCACGAGCTATGGCGTGACGGCGGAAGAAGCCCATCGTTTTGGTTTGCCGTGTGGCGGCACGTTGCAATTGGTGCTCGAGCCCGTGCGCGCATCGTCGCGCATTCCCGATCTGCTCGACGCCATCTCGCAGTTCCGGCTCGTCGTGCGCGAACTCGATATGACCACGGGTGCGGTGCAGATTGCCCCGGGTCATCGCACGCCGTCGGTCGAATTCGATGGCGAACACCTCATCACGTCGCATGGCCCGCGCCACCGGCTGGTGGTGATCGGTGCGGGGCAGTTGTCGAAGTACGTGGCAAGCATGGCAAACGCGCTCGACTATCACGTGATCGTTTGCGACCCGCGTACGGAATATGCCGACGAGTGGCAGGTGCCGGGCACCGAGCTCTCGCGCGAAATGCCCGACGATCTGATCGTGCGGCTGCAACTCGATTCGCACAGCGCGGTGCTTACCCTCACGCATGACCCGAAGCTCGACGACATGGCGTTGCTCGAAGCGCTCAAGTCGCCTGCGTTCTATATCGGCGCCATCGGTTCGCGTGTGAATAATGCGCGGCGGCGCGAGCGGCTCTCGCTGTTCGATCTGAGTCAGGAAGAAATCGAACGGCTGCACGGCCCGGTCGGCATGCACCTTGGGGCGCGTACGCCCGCTGAGATTGCGGTGGCGATTCTCGCCGAGATGACGGCCATCAAGAACGGCATCACGGTGACGCAGACATTCGCGGTGCGCTCGCCGGACGATCTCGACGATGCATCGCCCGCCTCGGAGTGCCGCACAGCGGCGTAAGCGAAGCGATCGCGCAGCCATAAAAAAAGCGCCGCCTTTCGGCGGCGCAACTCGCTCACTCGTTGCTACGGGTACTACAGGTACTGCGGGTACTGCCTGGGTGACGCCCTCATCCGTGGCTGCGGATCGTTCGGCACATCAATCGTGCGGCCACAAGAAGGTTGCCGTGGCATGCCCCTTCGCAGGCACCTTCACTTCCCGCGTCATGGGTTTGCCGTTGTAGGTCGCCTTCACGGTGTAGTCGCCCGCAGGCAACTTCACCAGCATGAACGGACCCCGTGAATGTGCGTCGAGCACCGTGGTGCCACCGCGCGTGATCTGCACTTGCGCATCGGCCACGTACTCGTTCGCGCCGTCGCCGCGTGCCGCCATCTCGATCGACAGCGGCCAGCCGCCTGCGGCGCGCTTGAACGCGCCAGATTCGTCGCTATCGATGCCGCCGGACACATACGTCACGTTGCCCTGCTGCATCTCTTGCGGCAGATTGCCACCCTGCGCGTGCGCCAGCCCGATACCGCCCAGACTGCTCGCCAGCACTGCGGCTGTGGCACCTGCCACTGACCAGCGTTGCCATTGTTGCCACATGTTCGACCTCCCGTTTCATGACTTCACGATGCCGGATCGTGCCGGCACGGTTGCGGTATCTCTGCGATGACACCGCCGCCGCGCCGGCACACAAGGTAGTGCGTGGCATCCCGCGAGTGCCGCCCTCGGCGGCGGGTACTCGCCTTAGCCGAGATCGACCGGGATGAAAATCTGTTGCCCGTCGCGCTGCACAAGCAACGCGACATTATTGCCCGCCTTCTTGAGCTTGTCGCTCAACTGCGCGGCGCTCGTTACCGGCGTCCCATTGAGCGACAAGATGATGTCGCCCGCCTGCACACCCGCCTGTTCCGCCGGGCCGCCCGCACGGGCAACCAGCAGCCCGTTCGTCACCTGCGCAGCACGCTTTTCGTCCGGCGAGAGTTCGCGCACCGCAAGCCCCAACCGTCCGTGCGTGGCCGAATCGTCGGCACTGGCAACGTCCTTCTTCTCGCTGAGCGCGGCGACCTTCACCGACACCGTTTGCTGCGCCCCATTACGCCAGACCGTCAACGTTGCCGTCTGTCCCGGGCGCATATCGGCGATCTTCTCGGGCAGTTGCACCGAATCGTCGATGGTCGCGCCATTGACCGCCAGAATCACGTCGCCCGCCTTGAGATCGGACTTCGCCGCCGGGCCGTTCTTGTCGATCGACGACACGAGCGCCCCTGTCGGCTTCGGCAAACCGAACGACTTCGCCAGCGATTGATTCACTTCCTGAATCGTCACACCGATGCGGCCCCGGCTCACCTTGCCGTACTGCTGGAGCTGCGACTTGACCTTCATCGCCATGTCGATCGGAATGGCGAACGACAAGCCTTGGAAGCCGCCGGTACGCGAGTAGATCATCGAGTTGATCCCAATGACCTCGCCGTTCAGATTGAACAGCGGCCCGCCCGAATTGCCCGGGTTGACCGGCACGTCCGTCTGAATGAACGGCGTGTAATTCTCGTCGGGCAGCGCACGCGCCTTCGCCGACACAATGCCCGCCGTTACTGTGTTGTCGAAACCGTACGGCGACCCAATGGCCACCACCCATTCACCGGCTTTCGACTTCGACGGATCGCCAATCTTTACCGTCGGCAAGTTCGTGGCGGCGATCTTGAGCAACGCCACGTCGCTCGCCTTGTCGCTGCCCACGACCTTTGCCTTGTATTCACGCTTGTCGGTGAGTTTCACCGTCACCTGACTCGCATCGTCGACGACGTGCGCGTTGGTCAGGATGTAGCCGTCCGGGCTCACGATGAAGCCCGAGCCGAGGCTGCGCGTCGGTCCGCTATCGGCACTGCCGCCATCGTCGTTGCCGTCGCCGCCGTCGTTACCTGGCGCGCCGTAGAAGTGGCGGAAGAACTGGAACAACGGATCGTTCTGATCCATGCCCGGCGGCATCGGCATGGCCGAGGCGCCACGGCTCGCAGAAGGTTTCCCATCGTGCGTCACACTGATGTTGACTACGGCCGGTCCGTATTGTTCCGCGAGTTGCGAGAAGTCCGGCACGAGCATACGGGGCGCGGTATTCGCCGTATTTACCACGGCCGGCGCACTAGCGGCCGCAGGGAGCGCGGCGTTGGCGTCGGAGACCACGTCCGACGCGAGCGGTGCCTGCCAGTGCTGACGACCCGCGACATAACCGCCCGTCAATGCGACGAGCACAGCGCCAGCAACCAACGTACGAGTGAGCTTTGAGGTCTGCATGAGTCTCTCCTTCCAGACGACCACGTTTGACATGACTGTGATCGTAGAGAGGCTCCCTTAAGTCAACCTTAAGGCGGACAACCTGAAGACGCGAAAACCTTGAACCGGTCATCTAATCGCACTGGATTCGATCTCTCGCGAATCTTAGGGAATGTCACACATTGAGTGCATTGCGACGCGATTCTGATCGCTATGCGTCACGATGGCAGCCGTTTGATAGAGACGCTCGTGCGGTTCGTCTTGCCTCTGGCGTGTCCCGCTGACTACGGTGGCAAGGTGGTGCGATTCCGCGCCGCACGTTCCGTAAGTTCACGCACTCAGGAGGCATTACGATGCAAACCACTGACTCGACGCTTCGCCGCGCCACGCGCGTTATCGGCACCGCAGGCTTCGTCCTTGGTATGGCGCTGGCATTTTCTGCGCAAGCCGCACCGGGCAATGGCACGCATGGCAACGGCATGGGCACGCAAGGTCCGGCCGATTCGACGCAAGCGCAAGGTATGCAAGGCTCGCAAGGCATGCAGCAAGCCCAAGGCAACTGCACCTCGGAGACACCCGCAGACAACGCCATTGTCGGCAAGTCGCTGCCTGAAGCGAAGTCGATGCTCAAGGGCTGCCCGTGGCGCATTGGCGAACAAGACGGCAAGCCGATGCCCCTCACGCGCGATCACCGGCCCGAGCGCCGCACGCTCACTATCGAGAACGACAAGGTCACCAACGTGACGCGTGGGTAATTGCGAATCCGAATATGGGTAAGCGCGGATAAGGTTTGACATTCCGCGGCAGCGCGGCGCGGTGTGGCGCCGCGCCCGCTTTACGAGCGTTCACGCCTCACAGCGCAGGCGGTACGCCGGACGCCGCTCCATCGAAGCTCACTCGCACGCGCAAGCCATGACCGCTGTGGGCATCGAGCAACTCGACGCGTGCGCCGTGAGCTTGCGCAATATTGCGCACGATCGCGAGACCGAGTCCGCTGCCCTCTGCACGCGCATCGCCCGCCTTTGCCGACTCGCCTTCGCCACCTCGGAAAAAGCGATCGAACACGCGCTCTCGCTCGGCAGGTGCGATGCCCGGGCCAGTGTCTTCGATCTCCACCACAGCAGGGCTGGCGCCCGCGAGACGCACATCGATGCGTCCACCGTTCGGCGTGTACTTCAGCGCGTTATCGACGAGATTGCCGAAGAGCGTTTGCAGCGCATTGACGTCACCGTGCACACGAGCGTGTGTGGCAATAGCATCCGGCGCGTCCAGCCCCAGATCGATGCCCCGCGCGACGGCCAACGCTGCATGATGCGCGACCACGTCCTGCAACAACGGCGTGAGCGGCAGATCGACAAACGCGCCCGCGGCACGCGCCGCATCCGGCTCCTGACGCGCCAACGTCAACAACTGCGCGACCAGATGCGACGCACGACGCACCCCTTCGCGCAGATCGCGCATCGCTTCAGCACGTTCCCCATCGGTATGCGCGCGCTCCAGCAACTGCACTTGTAGTTGCAAAGCCGCGAGCGGCGTACGCAATTCATGTGCCGCATCGGCAACGAATGCCTTCTGCTGCACAAGCGCCTCATCAAGTCTCCCCAACAAACTATTGAGCGCACGCACGAGCGGGCGAACCTCATCCGGCAACCCAGCTTCGGGCAACGCGGAAAGCGCGCCGGGGGCACGCGCATCGAGGGCTCGCGTCACACGTCGCAGCGGTTGTAGCCCGCGTCCGACAACGATCCACACAAGCAGCGCGAGAATCGGCATCGCGATCACCAACGGCAACAACGTGCGCAATGCCATCGAGACCGCGAGCGAATCACGAATCACCATCGGCTGCGCCAATTGCACGACGTTATCCCCCACGAGCGCGGCGTACACACGCCAATCGCCTTCGGGTGTCTGCACCGTGGTGAAACCCAGTTCAGCGCGCGGCGGCAGCGGCGTACGCGGGTGCGAGTAGTAAAGCTCGACGCCGTTTCGGCTCCATATCTGAATGACCAGGCCACCGGCGTCGTTATGGTCGCCCGGCACGCTGGAGAACGGCTCGGCGGGCAACGACAACGCCATTTGCTGCAACTGGAAATCGAAGAGCGCGTTGGCTTCAGTACGCGCCTGACGGAAGATGGCGATGCCTGCGAGCACCAGCGCAGCGACCAGCGTGAGCAGCAGACCAACGAGGAGACGGCGACGGATCGAGCGCATCACTTGCCCTCCGGCGTTGCCGCGTGGGCTGCCCCGCTTCCTGCCGGGTTTCCTGCCTCATTTCCCGCCGCAGCACTTTGCGTCCCCTGTACCGGCATCATGTACCCCACGCCACGCACGGTGCGGATGGCGTCGGCCCCCAACTTCTTGCGCAGCCCGTGGATATGCACTTCCACGGTGTTACTCGCAATTTCTTCGCCCCAGCCGTAAATGCGTTCTTCGAGCTGCGACTTGGAAAGTACCGCGCCGGGCCGGTTAAGCAACGCTTCGAGCACCGCATATTCGCGCGCAGACAGCACCACTGGCGTGCCGTCGCAACTCACTTGCCGCGTGGCCGGATCGAGCACAATGCCGCCGTGGCGCAGCAACGGCTCGCTGCGTCCAGCCTGACGCCGCACTAGCGCCCGCAAGCGCGCAGCCAGTTCATCCAGATCGAAAGGTTTCACGAGGTAATCGTCGGCGCCCGCGTCGAGCCCCTTGACGCGATCAGCCACCGCATCGCGCGCGGTGGCGATGAGCACCGGCAACGTTTGCCCACGTGCTCGTAACGTACGTAACACGTCGATGCCGTCGCGGCGCGGCAGTCCAAGATCGAGCAACAGCGCGTCGTAGCGCTCGAGCGACAACGCATCGAGCGCACGTTGTCCGTCGTCGACGTGATCGACCGTCCAGCCGTCCTGCCGCAGCCCTTTTATCACTGCTGCGGCAATCATCGCGTCGTCTTCCACCAATAAAATTCGCATGTGTCTGGCCCCGATGTCGCGGCGTTGTTGCCTGTGAGTGACATCTCGTCGATTTTCGACCCATTGTAGCGACAGTTCGTTGCATGCCCGACTTACAATGGCGGACATTGCACGGTGCGCGTCAGACGCTCGCCACCGCGCGCCGAACACATTACCGCTTCGCCCGCCGCCACCGTATTGCCCCGCATCTGTCTCGCATTGAACACGATGCCTCGCACGGTTTCGCTGCGCGTAACACTGGAGAACACCGCCCGTCATGCGCGTCTTCCGCCGCTCTCGCCTCGCCCGCTCGCCGCTTGCCTCCACGTCAGGTTTCGCTTCACGATCTGCTTCACCATCCGCCTTACACACCGATTTGCGCACCGCGAAGCTCCCGTCTGCGCTCGCCATGCGATGCGTGGCAGGTTGCGCAGCACTTGCCGTAGCCGCCGCGATGAGCGCTCCTGCGTACGCCAAACCGGCCAAGCACAAGACCCCGAAGGTGCCTGCCGCCGCGCCGAGCCATGCGCCGCTGCCCGCTCCGCTGGCGCGCTTGCTCGCTGCGAGCAAAGTGCCCGCAGGTCACGTTAGCGTGCTCGTGGCGAAGGTCGACAATCCGTTGCAAACGCGCGGTCGTCTGGCAGCACCGCTGATTTCGATGAACGAGAAGGTGCCGCGCAACCCGGCATCGACGATGAAGCTCGTCACGACCATCGCGGCACTCGACACGCTCGGCCCCGACTATCGGTGGCGCACACAAGCGTTCACCGACGGCCAATTCGACGGGCGCACGCTCAACGGCAATCTGTATTTCAAGGGCACGGGAGATCCGAAGCTCGTGCCCGAAGAGATGGAGAAGTTCGTCGCGGAGTTGCATAACGCCGGTGTGAACAACATCAACGGTGACATCGTTCTCGATCGTTCGGCCTACAGCTCGGACATCGGCGCCACCGACGCCATCGACGGTGGCGACGACCGGCCGTACAACGTGGCACCCGACGCGCTGCTGTATTCGTTCAAAGCCATGTCGTTCAACTTCTCGGCGGGGCCGAACGGCGCCGTCAACGTGAACGTGCTGCCGCCGCTGGCGAATCTGCAAGTCGCGAACGAAATCGCTTACACCGACGCTGGCAACTGCGGCGACTGGCTCACGCGTCTCCACCCGACCATCAATCAAAGCCCCGACGGCGGCTATGTGGCGCGCTTCGCCGGGACGTATCCGGCCGCTTGCGACGAGAAAGACTGGAGCGTGGCCGCCCCCGATCGCGACCGCTTCTTCCTCGGCGGTTTCCGCGCACTGTGGCAAGCCTCGGGCGGCCAGTTCAACGGTAATGTGCGTTCTGGCGTCGTGCCGCAGGGTGCGAAGTTGCTCGTCACGCATCGCGGCCAAACGCTTGCCGAAGTCGTGCACGACATGAACAAGTTCAGCAACAACGTGATGGCGCGCCAGTTGTTCCTGACGTTGGGCCTGCCGCCCGATGGCCGCACGCCCGCCAGCGTGACGCGCTCGCGCGAAGCGCTGAGTCGCTGGCTCGACAAGAACGATCTGTCGATGCCAGGGCTGGTGGTGGAAAACGGTTCGGGGTTATCGCGCCGTGAACGCATCAGCGCCGCCGAGTTGTCTGGTCTCTTGCAGCACGCGATCAACAGTCCGACCGCGCAGGTGCTGGTCGAATCGATGCCGACCGTCGGCGTGGACGGCACGATGCGTAACCGCCTGACCAACAGCCCGGTGGCAGGCAATGCCCACATCAAGACGGGCACGCTCGACGACGTGCGCGCGGTCGCCGGTTACGTCGGTACGCGCAACGGCGACATCTACGTAGTGGTCTCGCTGGTGAACGACGCGAAAGCAAACAACGCGCGTGCGTTCAACGATGCACTCATCTCGTGGGTGTACGAGAACGCCCCCTAAGGGAACAATGCCCGGCACAACGGCTGCCGGGCACGTACGACACGTTCTGCCGTGTTGTTGAACGCCACCGGCCGCCTTTCGAGGATTCACTCTAGCCGGTGCGCCACGACGTGACATTGGCCTCATAATAGACGCTTCATCGGCGTCATTTCCGCTCAGACGGAAAGACGCCGGTCAGATGACCCAATCGTGAGGAGACGCGAGGTCATGAACGTCGAGTTGATTCTGCTGGCGCTCGCGCCCGTGTTCGTCCTGTGCATCGGCATCGAAGCGTGGTATTGGCGACGTCGCCGG
This sequence comes from Pandoraea pneumonica, assembly GCF_049918595.1. Taxonomy (GTDB): domain Bacteria; phylum Pseudomonadota; class Gammaproteobacteria; order Burkholderiales; family Burkholderiaceae; genus Pandoraea; species Pandoraea pneumonica_A. The sequence continues at coordinate 73,890 of NZ_JBNCRZ010000005.1, read as the reverse complement.
CCGGGCATGTACAGCCTCAAAGACACCGTGAGCAACGCCACGCTCGCGCTCATGCATCAGGGCGCGGACAAACTGGCGTGGCTGCTCATCGTGCCGTTCTACGCGTGGCTCTACGATCACCACCGCATCTACACGATGCCCTCGGGCTGGATCGGCTTCCTGCTGCTCTTCGTCGTGCAGGACTTTCTCTACTACATCTTTCACCGCGCGAGCCATCGCATTCGCTGGCTGTGGGCGGCGCACGTCGTGCATCACTCGTCGGAGCGGCTCAACCTGTCCACGGCCTTCCGCCAGAGCCTGATGTATCCCGTGGCGGGTATGTGGCTGTTCTGGACGCCGATGGCGCTCATCGGCTTCACGCCGATCCAGATCGTCGGCGTGGTGCTGCTCAATCTCGCGTTCCAATTCTTCGTGCATACGCAGGCCATTCCGAAACTCGGCTGGCTGGAGTACGTGCTGAACACGCCGTCGATCCATCGTGCGCATCACGCACGCAACCCGCGTTACATCGACCGCAACTATGCGGGCGTGCTGGTCATTTGGGATCGTCTGTTCGGCTCGTATGTGGAAGAAAGCGAGGCGGAGCCGTGCGAGTACGGCATCGTGAATCAGATTCACACCCACAATCCGATCACGCTGACGTTTCACGAATGGGGCGCGATGGCGCGCGACGCGCTCACGCTGCCGGGATGGCGTAACAAGTGGATGGCCCTGTTCGGGCCGCCGGAATGGTCGTCAGGCTTGCTCGAACGCCGCCGCGGCGCGGCCGAGACGGTCGTTGACGGCAGCCCAGGCGGGCGTGTCGGGTAAGCGTTCGAAGAGAATGCGCGTGACGTTCGCACGATCCAGACGGCGCAGCAGCGCGTAAAGATCGGTAGCCAGCGCGTCGGGCGTGGGCGGCAACGTGAACGTCACCACGCCATCGCCGAGCGCAGCCAGTGCCTCGGCGCCAGCCGATGACGGCAGCGCCGCCAGCGTGCCTGCAAAGGCCACCACGGCCACGCGCTCGCCCTTCGGATGCACGGCCAAGGCGGGCGCAAACTGCGCTGCGTTGCAGAGATACAGCGGCGTGCGCGGCGCGTAATGCGCCTTGAGCGTGCCGGAAGCACGCGGGGCATTCGCATCCTGCCCCGGCAAACGCGGCATCTCGCCCAGCACTTCGGCGATCTGTTCCGGCGTGATGTGCCCCGGGCGCAGCAACGCCGGGAAGCCACGCGACAAATCCACGATGGTCGATTCGATACCGACGGCCGCTTCGCCGCCGTCGAGCACATGCACGGTCACACCGGGCAGACCGGCAAACTCGTCGCGAACGTGTTGTGCAGCGGTCGGGCTGACCTGACCAAATCGATTGGCCGACGGGCCCGCAACACCACCCTGCCCGCTTGCGCCGCCTTTCACGCGCGCGAACTCACGCAACAGCGCTTGCGCGACCGGATGCGACGGAACCCGCAGCCCGACCGAATCCTGACCGCCCGACACCGCCGCCGGAATATGCGGCGCGCGTTTGACGATCAACGTGAGGGGGCCGGGCCAGAACGCGTCCATGAGCTTGCGCGCGGCAGGCGTCACGTCGTCGCTCCAGTAACCGGGGTCGCCCTCGGGCGAGAAATGCACGATGACGGGATGATTCGCAGGCCGCCCCTTGGCCGCATAGATGGCCGCGACCGCGTGCGGGTTCTCGGCATCGCCGCCAAGGCCGTAGACGGTCTCCGTCGGAAACGCGACCAGTTCGCCGGCTGCCAGTTGTTCGGCAGCCAGTGTGATGGCTTCATCGGACGGCATGACGATACGAGGGGCCTGCAACGACGTCATCGCTCAGTCTTCCAGCGCGATGTTGAGGCTGGCAGCGGCTGCGACGCAGGCCTTGCGCGCCTCGTCGAGCGAAGCGCCCGCGAACGTGATGTGGCCCATCTTGCGGCCAACACGCGCCTCTTCCTTGCCATACAAATGCAGACGTGCCGACGGCAGTGCCGCGACCTCGTCCCACGCCGGGGCGCGGGGTTGATCCTTCGCGTCGCCGTCGAACCACACGTCGCCCAACAGGTTGAGCATGACAGCGGGCGAATGCTGACGCGTTTCGCCCAACGGCAGGCGGGCCATCGCACGCACCTGCTGTTCGAACTGGCTCGCAGCACACGCATCGATCGTGTAGTGACCGCTGTTATGCGGACGTGGTGCCATTTCGTTGGCGATCAACGAGCCATCCTTGAGGATGAAGAACTCGACGCACAACACGCCGACGTAATCCATTTGCGACGCGATGCTCGCAGCGGCCGCACGCGCGGCATCGGCCAGCGCCGGTGCGGCATCGGGCGCCGGGACCGTGGTCGTCGCCAGAATGCCGTCGATATGGACGTTTTGAGCGAGCGGGTAAGTCGCGACAGCGCCGTTCGCGCCACGCGCGCTCAGCACCGAGACTTCGTACGCCAGCGCCAGGCGCTTCTCCAGCACGCACGCCACGCCACCCATTTCCGCATAAGCGGCACGCGCTTCGGCGGGCGTGTTCACCCGCACCTGGCCCTTGCCGTCGTACCCCATGCGGGCGGTTTTCAGAATGCCCGGCAGCACGGTCTCGATGGCAGCATCGCCAATGGCGTGCAGCGCATCGGTCGACTCGATCACCAGATGCGGAGCGACGGGCACGCCGCAGCTTTCGATGAAGCGCTTCTCCGCCACCCGATCCTGCGCAATGGCAACGCAGCGGCCCGCCGGGCTCACCGTGGTGCTTTGTGCGAGGAAGTCGAGCGACTGGGCGGGCACGTTCTCGAACTCGGTCGAGACGGCCGGACACAGCGCGGCCAGTTCAGCCAGTGCAGTCTCATCGCGGTAATCGGCCACGATCAGGCGGTCGGCCACGGCACCGGCCGGGCAACGCGGATCGGGGTCGAGCACGCAGACCTTGTAACCCATCGACTGGGCGGCGAAACAGAACATGCGGCCGAGTTGGCCGCCGCCCAGCATACCCAGCCATTGACCGGGGAGGATGGGCGCAGCGGAGGCAGGATTCATCAGCGTTTAGGCGCGAAAGCGTGCGGGGACAGTCTTGTTGTTACAGCGCCGGCAGCGTCATGCCGCGCGCCGCTTCGGTCTGCTTGGCACGGAAGGCGTCGAGCTTGTCGGCCAGCGCCTTGTCGTCGGCGGCGAGCATCGACACGGCGAACAGCGCCGCATTGGCGGCACCCGCTTCGCCGATGGCGAACGTCGCGACCGGCACGCCCTTGGGCATCTGCACGATCGAGAGCAGCGAGTCTTCGCCACGCAAGTACTTGCTCGGCACCGGCACACCCAGCACCGGCACGGTCGTCTTGGCGGCGATCATGCCCGGCAGGTGGGCGGCACCACCGGCGCCGGCGATGATGGCAACCAGCCCGCGCTCGCGAGCGGCTTCGGCGTAACGGAACATGTCGTCCGGCATGCGGTGCGCCGAGACGACTTGCGCCTCGTACGGCACGCCGAACTCGGCCAGAATGGCGGCCGCGTTCTTCATCACTTCCCAGTCCGAGTTGGACCCCATCACCACGCCTACGCGCGGCGCCACGGCTTGTTTCTCAGTCATTGTGTCTGTCCCGCTCAGGCCAGTTGCTGGCCGGTCAGGCGCTCGAGCGCCTCGCGGTACTTGGCGGCCGTCTTCTCGACGACGTCGTCCGGCAGCTTCGGCGCGGGCGGGGTCTTGCCCCAGTCTTGCGTCTCGAGCCAGTCGCGCACGAATTGCTTGTCGAACGACGGCGGGTTGCTGCCCACGGCGTACGAATCGGCCGGCCAGAAACGCGACGAATCGGCGGTCAGGGCTTCGTCCATCAGGTGCAGCTTGCCGTCGTCATCGAGACCGAATTCGAACTTCGTGTCGGCGATGATGATGCCGCGCGTGGCGGCGTAAGCAGCGGCTTCCTTGTACAGGCGAATCGAGATCTCGCGGATCTGTTCGGCCAACTCGCGGCCGATGCGGCTCACCATGTCGTCGAAGCTGATGTTCTCGTCGTGCTCGCCCAGCTCGGCCTTGGCAGCCGGCGTGAAAATCGGCTCGGGCAGTTGCTGCGCGTTTTGCAGACCTGCAGGCAGCTTCACGCCGCACACGGCGCCAGTGGCTTGATAGTCTTTCCAGCCGCTACCGGCCAGATAACCGCGCACCACGGCTTCGACCAGAATCGGCTTCAGGCGCTTGACCACGACGGCGCGGCCGGCCACTTGCGCGGCTTCGTCGGCCGAGACGACCGACTCCGGCGTCACGCCCGTCAGGTGATTCGGCACCACGTGCGCGAGCTTGTCGAACCAGAAGTTGGCCATCTGGTTGAGCACACGGCCCTTGCCCGGAATCGGCTCGCCCATGATGACGTCGAACGCCGAGAGGCGGTCCGTCGTCACGATCAGCAGCTTGTCGTCGCCGACGGCATAGTTATCGCGCACTTTGCCGCGCGAGAGCAGCGGCAGGCTCTTGAGGGAGGATTCGTACAGGGCGTTCAAGGCGGGGGTAGTCACGGCGGGACCCGATGTCAGAAGGGCAAAGGCGTAATTATACGCGCCTTGCGCGCCCCTCGGCGGCGTTCGCGGACTTAGGCTGTTGACTCGTGAATTCCGCGCCTTCGGCAATTTGATCGAAGCTCGCCCGCGCCTGGTTGATGTGATGCGAACTCTGCCGCGCCCGTTGTACCTCAACCTGCCTGACGATGTCGTCGACGGTGAGCCGCATCCGGTCGGTCGGTTGCAATTGCAGCAGTGCGCTGGCAATTACGGCGCAAGGCCTTGATATTCCCTGCTCAGAGCACACCAGCGCGATCTTGCCCGGGTTCTCGCGCAGGTAATCGGCCACGCCCTTGCCAGCTTGCCAGAGCGTCGCGCCTGAAATCTCCGCGCCGCCGTCCTCCATGCCGGTGAACTCCATGAATTTCACATGGGCCAGACTTCCCTCCACTTTCGAGATATCGCGCAACGGCGTGTCGATATTGCCTGCGCCGCGCGCCGTTCGATCGTCTTCGCCGAAGCGCTTGAGATAGTGCCCCACCGGGCGCGCAAGATAGCGCTGGGTCTCGCCGGGATGCTGCATTGCACCCGGTTCGACGCAAAAAATGGCGCCGATCTCGGGGTGGGTCATGAGGATTCGGGTAAGGGCCACGCCCTCGGTTGGCGTTGCCGTCGGCCCCACGACGAACTGAAATTCCCCGAACGCCAGCAAACCGTAACGCGTGCATTGCCCGTCCACGCAAATCAGCGTTTTCGGATTGACGCCGTATGCGTCGATCCAAGCGGTCTTATCCATCGCGGACAACCTGGCGTCCTGCTGGAACGCGTCGAGTCGGCCCAGCGTAAGCACGGGCAGGCTGATCGGCTGTGCAGCCTCGCGAGGAGGGTCGTGGGGAACGTTGGGTGCGACAGGGGGACGGTGACGAAAAAGGGACGAAAAAATGCGCGGCATCGAAAGCTCCAAAGGGGCCCCATCAGGATCGGGCCAAGTCATCGAGGTTCGAGAGCCTTTCATGCCCGTCAGATCGCGACTTTGGTTTTCGAATGCCACCTGCGGCATTTCGGCTCGTCAGGGAGAAACGCACGCAGGACCATCGCCAGCCATGGGTCGGGTTTGCGTTGCTTGGCGGGGCGGTTACGCCGCCTACAATGGAAAACGTCCACCCGGGAGAGGGGCTGCCATGTCAACCACGTCGAACGTCACCGTTGTGATCGCAGCCGTCATCGCACTCGTCAGCCCGGTCGTCGAGGCGCAGACGTCGCCCGCGCCGCATCTCCACGCCCCGGTACATCGCCCTGCCCCGGCCCATGCCGCATCGGGTGCTGCGGCGGCGAATGCGGCCACTACGGCCAATGCCGACGACCGCCCGGTGCTGCCGCGCCTGATCGCCATCGCCACACCGGAACCTGACGACGCGATCCCGCGCTTCGCGCTGTACGCGGCACGGGATATCGAAACCATGGGGCTCCAATTTCCGATGCAGGCCGAGGGGGTGGCGCCCGATGGCGACGTGGTCATCACACTAAGCCTGCGCGAGGGGGCCACCACCCGGATGCGCGACTTCTCGCGGCAGCACATGAACGAGCCGATGACACTGATCGTCGACGGCGTGGAGATGCTCACGGCCACCATCCGCTCGGAGTTGGGAGGCAAATTCCAGTTGCAGATGCCAAAAGAAAAGGCCCGGCTTCTGTTCCAGCGTGTGCTGGCGAAGGCCGGGCCTGCAACTTGAGATCCGAAGACCCCAAGTCTGATGCTCACTTCATTTACTTCACGATTTGCGAGAGATCGCCGCTCTTGTACTTCTCGGCCATCTTATCGAGCGCCACCGGCTTGATCTTGCCGGCTTGGCCTTCGCAACCGAACGACAGATAGCGCGCCTTGCACACCAGCTTGGCGGCTTCGCGAGCCGGCTTCAGGTAGTCGCGCGGGTCGAACTTGCTCGGGTTTTCGAACAGATAACGACGGATCGCGCCGGTCATGGCCAGACGGATGTCGGTATCGATGTTGATCTTGCGCACGCCGTGCTTGATGCCTTCGACGATCTCTTCGACCGGCACGCCGTACGTTTCCTTCATGTCGCCACCGAATTCACGGATTTCGGCGAGCAGCTCTTGCGGCACCGACGACGAACCGTGCATCACCAAGTGGGTGTTCGGAATGCGGCGGTGAATTTCCTTGATGCGGTCGATGGCGAGAATGTCGCCCGTCGGCTTGCGGCTGAACTTGTAGGCACCGTGCGAGGTACCGATGGCAATCGCCAGCGCGTCGCACTGCGTTTGGTTCACGAAGTCGGCAGCCTGATCCGGGTCGGTCAGCAGTTGCTCGCGCGTCATCGTACCGTCGGCACCGTGACCGTCTTCCTTGTCGCCCTTCATCGTTTCGAGCGAACCCAGCACGCCCAGCTCGGCTTCCACCGTCACGCCGATGTAGTGCGAGAACTCCACGACCTTCTTCGAGACTTCGACGTTGTACTCGTAGCTGGCAACCGACTTGCCGTCGGCTTCGAGCGAGCCGTCCATCATCACGCTGGAGAAGCCGCTCTTGATCGCGGCCATACACACAGCGGGCGATTGGCCGTGATCCTGGTGCATCACCACCGGAATGTGCGGATATGCTTCCACGGCGGCGGAAATCAGGTGACGCAGGAACGCCTCACCGGCGTACTTACGTGCACCTGCCGACGCCTGCATGATCACCGGCGCGCCGACTTCGTCGGCAGCGGCCATGATCGCGGACACCTGTTCCAGATTGTTGACGTTGAAGGCCGGCAGACCATAGCCGTTTTCGGCGGCATGATCGAGCAGCTGTCGCATAGAGACTAGGGGCATGATGTTCTCCTTGGAATCACAAATTAAGCAAATCTTCGTCGACCCAGGGGTGCCCTTCATAACGACGGCTCGCGCGGCGCGAAAACGCTTGCGCGTCTCGCCGCTCGCGCGCGGCCCTCATCGTCATGCGTGCCCCACCTGGACGATTTTCAACGTATTGGTGCCACCGGGTTGTCCCATCGGCTCGCCCACCGTCAACACGATCGTGTCGCCGCGCTTGACCAACCCGCGCGCGAGCAACAACTGCTCGGCCTGCTTCAGCGCGTGATCGCGGTCATTCGTGGATTCGACACGCATGGCGGCAACGTTGCGATAAAGCGACATTTTACGCAGGCTCGAGAGCTGCGACGTCAGCGCAAAAATCGGCACGTGAATCTTGTGACGGGACAGCCACAGTGCCGTTGCGCCCGATTCGGTCAACGCCACGATAGCTTTCGCGCCAAGATGATACGCGGTAAACAAGGCGCCGGCGGCAATCGTTTGGTCGATGCGCGTAAAAGTTTGGTCGAGCCAGTCGCGGTCGAGTTCCACCGTCTCGAAGCGCTCGGCTTCGACACAGATGGTCGCCATCGTCGCGATGGTTTCCACCGGATACTTGCCCGCAGCGCTCTCGGCCGACAGCATCACGGCGTCGGTGCCATCCAGCACGGCATTGGCGACGTCGGACACCTCGGCACGCGTGGGCACCGGGTTGTGGATCATCGACTCCATCATCTGCGTGGCCGTGATGGTGAGCTTATTCATCTCGCGTGCCAGGCGGATCATGCGCTTTTGCAGCGCCGGCACGGCGGCATTGCCTACTTCGATGGCCAGGTCGCCACGCGCGACCATGATGGCGTCCGATGCGGCCAGAATCTCTTCCAGCGCCGGAATGGCCTCGGCGCGCTCGATCTTGGCGATCATGCGCGGCTTGATGCCGTACGGCTCGCCGGCCACGTTGGCCAGACGGCGCGCCATTTCCATATCGGTGGCGTTCTTCGGGAACGAGACCGCGACGTAATCGGCGCCCAGCGCCATCGCGGTCTTGATGTCTTCCATGTCCTTCGCGGTCAGCGCCGGTGCCGTCAGCCCGCCGCCCTGGCGGTTGATGCCCTTGTTGTTCGAGAGATCGCCGCCGACCTTCACGGTCGTATGGATCTCGTTACCGAACACGCGATCGACGGTCAGCACGATCAGGCCGTCGTTGAGCAGCAGCACGTCGCCCGTGCGCACGTCGCGGGGCAGTTCCTTGTAGTCCAGGCCCACGCGCTCGTCGTTACCGACTTCGCAATCGGCGTCCAGAATGAACGATGCGCCGGTTTCGAGCGTGGTCTTGCCGTTCTCGAACTTGCCGACACGGATCTTCGGACCTTGCAGGTCGGCCATGATGGCCACTTCGCGCCCAGCTGCCTTGGCGGCGTCGCGCACCATCTGCGCGCGCTCGATGTGATCCTGCGCCTTGCCGTGCGAGAAGTTCAGCCGCACGACGTCCACGCCGGCAGCGATCATGCGCGAGAGCACTTCCGGCGTGCTCGATGCCGGGCCGATGGTGGCGACGATCTTGGTGGAGCGGTTCATTACATCCATCTCTTCATCCTCTTTTGGTAGCAGCGCGTTCGACAATGCTGGCGCTTCGATGGTTGTACTTTATTTACGCGGCCAGAGGTTAACCAAAAAGTTCGTATTGTCCGTACGAAATCGTTCGATTCGAACTCAAACGTTCGCAATAAAGCGTGCAAAACGGCCCCGCACGCCCCATTTTCCGGACCGACGAACCGGCTCTCCGGCCCCGCCCCACTTAGATCACAGGCAATCCAATTAGTTGGCTTGGGCTGCGCGTTGTTGCAACACGTCCACGGCGGGCAGGGTCTTGCCTTCCAGGAATTCCAGGAAAGCGCCGCCGCCCGTCGAGATGTAGCTCACCTGGTCGGCAATGCCGTACTTGGCGATCGCGGCCAGCGTGTCGCCGCCACCGGCGATCGAGAAGCCCTTGGCGGCGGCAATCGCGCGCGCCAGGGTCTCGGTGCCATGACCGAACTGGTCGAATTCGAACACGCCGACCGGGCCGTTCCACACGATGGTGCCAGCACTACCCAATTGCTCGGCCAGCTTGGCAGCCGTTTGCGGGCCGATGTCGAGAATCATGTCGTCGGCGGCCACGTCGGCGGCGGCCTTCACAGTCGCTTCAGCCGTCGGGCTGAATTCCTTGGCGCAGACCACGTCGGTCGGAATCGGCACCGACGCGCCACGCGCGGCCATGGCGTCGATGATCGCCTTGGCTTCTTCCACCAGATCGGCTTCGGCCAGCGACTTACCGATCGGCAGGCCAGCGGCCAGCATGAACGTGTTGGCGATGCCGCCGCCCACGATCAGTTGGTCGACCTTGTCGGCCAGCGTCTTGAGAATGGTGAGTTTGGTCGAGACCTTCGAGCCAGCGACGATCGCCACGAGCGGGCGGGCCGGGGCGTTCAGGGCCTTGCCCAGCGCTTCGAGTTCGGCGGCCAGCAGCGGGCCGGCGCAGGCGGCCGGGGCGTACTTGGCGATACCGTGCGTGGTGGCTTCGGCGCGGTGGGCCGTGCCGAATGCGTCGTTCACGTAGACATCGCACAGCTTGGCCATCTTCTGGGCCAGTTCGTCGTTGTCTTTCTTCTCGCCCTTGTTGACGCGGCAGTTTTCCAGCAGCACGACCGTGCCCGGTGCGACTTCGAAACCGCCGTCGACCCAGTTCGCGATGAGCTTCACGTCACGGCCGAGCAGTTCCGACAGACGTTGCGCGACGGGGGCGAGCGAGTCGGCCGGCTTGAATTCGCCTTCCGTCGGACGGCCCAGGTGCGACGTGACCATCACAGCGGCACCGGCGTCGAGCGCCATTTGAATCGCCGGCACCGAGGCGCGGATACGCGTGTCTTCCGTGATACGGCCCTCATCGTCCTGCGGCACATTCAGGTCGGCGCGGATGAAAACACGTTTGCCGGCAAGGCGGCCCTGAGCGATCAAATCGGAAAGACGTACGACGGAAGCCATGAGAATCCGGAATAAATAGTGGGAAAAACATGCATTTTAACTTATCCCACTCCCCGAATGACCATTTTGGGTGTCTGAGGGTTTTGCCTACAGGAACAGTCTTCCGAGCGTGTAGACGACCATTCCGATGACGATCATCTCGATCATGTTCCGGCGCCACACAAACCAGCCAGTGGCCGCCACCGCCGCCGCCAGCTTGTGATTGCCGAGATGCAGCGCGAACTGATGATCGAGCAGCAGCACCTCGGGCACCACGATCACGGCCAGCGCCGCCGCCGGGGCGTAGCGCAACGCACGTTGCAGCCGCTGAGGCAGCGTGACGCGCTCGCCCGCGAGCAGGAAGAACGTGCGCGTGAGGATAGTCACTGCGGTCATCGCCACGAAGGCGAACCAGATTTCCCAGGTGCTCATCCGCGGCGCTCCTCGGTCAGTTCGTCGACCTTGCTGGCATCGTTGGACTCGTTGCGTCGGTCGAGCTTGTTGACCTTATTGAGTTTATGGGCGCGGCGCGCGACGAGCTCGTCGCAAACCATGCCCGCCGCGAGCGCGCCGACCACGCCAAGCACGAGATTGAGCCGGTACGGCAAGTCGAAGGCAAGCAACCCGATGACCGACGCCAGCGCCACGGCCAGAAACATCGAGCGGGTGGAAATCGTGTGCACCATCATCGGAATGAGCGCGAGCGTGCCCGCGAAACCCAGGCCCCAGCTATCGGGCACAAGCGCGCCGAGCATGATGCCGATGATCGACGACACGTGCCACACCGCCCAATTGCTGATCGTGATGCCGAAATACGTGCCCTCCTTGCCCGGCACGTAACCGTTCGCGAAGTTCTGGTTCATGAACATCACGAAACCCAGATCGCCGTTGACGTAGCCGAGCACGATGCGACGGGGCAGCGACAGGTAGGAGAAATGGGGTTGCAGCGCTGCGCTGAAGATCACAAAACGCAGATTGACGATGGCGACCGTGAGGAGAATCGTCCAGAGCGGCATGCCTGCTGCGAAGAGCGGTAGCGTGGCGAGTTGCGCCGAGCCGGCGTAGAGCATCAGGCTCATGCCGATGGCTTGGGGCACGGTGAGGACCGATTTGCTCATGGCCACCCCAGTCACGAGGCCCCACGAGAAGATGGCAGGCAACAGCGGCGAAATAATGCGAAAACCGGCCGCGAACCCGTCACGTTCAGCGGCTGGCAAACGAAGCGTTGGCATGGTCTTGGGGGCGAGCGCCGTAGCGAGCGGCGCACTGGATGGCATTGCGGGGCAAAGCGGTCCCGACGGCGCCCGGCACGCCCGTTCGCCCGCCTGGCGTTGCCGGATTGTCTCCTGAATATATTCATCATCGATGGCGGACGACAGGCCATTATAGTCACGGTAAGTATTTGCTTAGTACGCCACGGGGCATGGACTGCCGGTTTTTGCAGGTACAACGCGCGAGGTGTCGCTTATGCGCCACTAATGCGCCACGTTGGGACGTGCGCCGCCCGTGCGACGTGGTCTCGCGCGTGGCGCAAGCCGTCCGCAAAGGGAGCGGCTGCTTTACAATAGCGACTTTTGGCGAGCACGCAGCCCCGTACGGTGCGCCGTGCCAACCCCGAAATCCCGAATACCCATCACGGTCTGAACCCCATGAGCGAAGTCAAACAAATGCCGATCGTCGAAGTCGGCGCAGAAGATCTGCCGGTGCATTGCCCGAATCCGAAGATGGAAGCCTGGAGCGCCCATCCGCGCGTGTTCATCGATGTGACCCACGGCGAAGCCGCTTGCCCGTACTGCGGCACGCGTTATCGCCTGAAGGCCGGCGTGGTCCTCAAGGGTCACCACTGAGCCACCTGAGCGCTCACGCAAGCCCTGACCGTGCGCCAGTCTTCGCGGCGCCGGTCATCGGTGAGTTTCATCGCTACGCTTAACGTTTAGAGTCTCCGCCACGATGCATAAAGCCTTGGTGATCGCCCCCAACTGGATTGGGGACGCGCTGATGGCGCAGCCGTTGTTTACCCTGCTCAAGCGTCTGCATCCGCGTCTGACCATCGACGCGATCGCGCCGAGCTGGGTCGCCCCGGTTCTGGAGCGCATGCCGGAGATTTCGCGCGTGGTCTCGACCGACCTCGCGCACGGCAAGTTGCAGCCGCTCGCGCGCTATCAGCTCGCGAGCGTGCTCGCCGACGAGGGATACGACGCCGCCTACGTGCTGCCGAATTCCTTCAAATCGGCGCTGATTCCGTGGCTGGCGCGCATTCCGTTGCGCATCGGCTACAAGGGCGAGCAGCGCTACGGCCTGCTCAACGTGCGCCACGCCAACCCGCGCAAGGACGAGCGCCCGCCGATGGTGCGGCATTACGCTGCGCTCGCGTTCGCCCCTGGCGCCAAACTGCCCGAGACGCTGCCCACGCCGCGCATCGAAGCTGATTTGAACGAATCGGCACGCGTGTTTGCGCGCTTCAATCTCGATTTGCGCGTGCCGCTCGTCGTGTTCTGCCCGGGTGCCGAGTTCGGACCGGCCAAGCGCTGGCCGCCGGGTCATTTCGCACAGCTCGCGCAATTGGTGCGCCGCTCGTTCCCGTACGCGCAAATCATCGCGCTTGGGTCGGGCAAAGATGGTGCGTTGGCCCAGCAAATTGCCGCCGAGGCACCGTTCGTGCGCAACCTGTGCGGTCAGACGTCGCTGGCCGAGGCTTGCGCCCTGCTGGCCCGTGCGAACGCCGTGGTCAGCAACGATTCGGGGCTGATGCACGTGAGCGCCGCGTTGCGCCGCCCGCAGATCGCGCTTTTCGGATCGTCCGATCCGCGCCACACGCCGCCGCTGTCCGATCAAGCCCACATCCTGTGGCTACAATTGGAATGCAGCCCGTGCTTCGCGCGCGAATGCCCGCTGGGCCATACGCGCTGCCTGAACGAGCTGATGCCCGAACATGTGTTCGCCAACGTGCGCAACATTCTGCTCACGCAGCGGTAAGTTCGCCTCCGGTTAAACCCAACGGTAGATCCTCATGCCACGTTTTGTCCGCCTGTTCGATGCCGCCAGTGAAACCATCACGGCCTTTTATGACGCGTTGCGCCGCGGCCAGACGGATCGCGCGATGTCGCTGTGGGCCAACGAGGACTTCGTGAGCTACATCCGCGCCGACGGTACGCGCTGGGACGGTCTGGAGCAGATTCGCAGCGGTCTGGTCGCCCAGTTCGCACAGAGCGTGGTGCTGATCGATTCGCTCGATACGACCGAGTACGACACTGTCGGCACTGTGGTGCACACCGCCACGGAAGCCATGCGCGTGGGTAAGGAAGATGCCGGGCAGACGACCGCTCAGCTCATCCACACGACTTATGTGCTGGTGCACGAGCAAGGGGATTGGCGCTTTGCGCACATCCATTCGAGCCCGCTGCCGCCGCACGCTGTCGAGCAATTCAGCTTGATGATGCACGCCCGTCCGGACGGGCTGCACTGAACAGTACGAGGTCAGGTTAAGCGAGGCGCACCATGACGGCCCGGCCAGCGGCATTTTTCCCACCCGATTACCGGTCGCCGCGGTGGCTGCCCGATGGGCACAGCCAGACGATATATCCGGCGTTGCTAGGCCGTCGCCCTCATGTCGAATTCCGGCGCGAGACGTGGGACACCCCCGACGGCGATTTCGTTGATGTCGACTGGCTGGTCGCCCCACCCGCCTCAGAAAAAGCGCCGCCCGCGCCGGATGGCCTTGTCGAGACGCCGCTTGTCGTGCTGTTCCATGGTCTGGAGGGTAGCTCCGACAGTCACTATGCGCGCACGCTGATGCGCGAAGTCGAGGCGCTCGGCTGGCGCGGCGTCATCCCCCACTTTCGCAGTTGCAGCGGCCGCATGAATCGTGCGCCGCGCTTTTACCATTCCGGCGACAGTACCGAGATCGACTGGATCTTGCGCCGCTTGCGCGCGCATGTGTCGGGGCCGATGTTTGCGGCGGGTGTGTCGCTAGGCGGTAACGTGTTGCTGCGCTGGCTTGGTGAACGTGAGGCCGACGCGACGCAAATCGTGACGGCCGCGAGTGCGGTGTCGGCACCACTCGATTTGCGTGCGGGCGGGCTAGCGCTCTCGCACGGGTTCAACATGGTGTACACGCGCAATTTTCTGGGCACGCTCAAGAAGAAGGCGCTTGCCAAACTTGAGCAGTATCCGGGGCTATACGACCGCGATTTGATGATGTCCGCGCGCGACCTCGGCGAATTCGATCACGTGGTGACGGCACCGCTGCATGGCTATCACAGCGCATTCGACTACTACACGCGCGCGTCGAGCAAACCGATTCTTCCGGCCATCGAAGTCCCGACGCTGGTGCTCAACGCGCGCAACGATCCGTTCCAGCCAGCGAGCGCGTTACCTAGTGAAGCTGACGTGGGTCGCTACGTGCATTTGCTGCAACCGGCGAACGGTGGGCATGTGGGCTTCATGAGCGGCCCGTTTCCGGGCGGCATGACGTGGATGCCGCGCACCGTGGTCGATTATTTCCGTCAATTCTTGCCTCACGCACCGGCGACGCCTCATGGATGAACTCGTTCGACAGGCCATGGCCAAATGGCCCAATGTGCCGCATTGCTACGGCTGGCTCTCACTGGATCGTCGTGGGCAGTGGCGTATGCGCGACGAGGCTGCGCAGGCGGCAGGCGAGCCGGGCGACCCGATTCGTCATGCGGCGTTGCTCGCGTTTATCGCGCGCAATTACGAAAGTGACGAGGGTGGGCGTTGGTATTTCCAGAACGGTCCGCAGCGCGTGTATGTCGGGCTGGCGTATGCGCCGTTCGTCGTGCGGTTGTCGTGGGATAGCGCGGCGAACGATGGCAAGGGTGCGCCCGTACTGACGGATCAGTTGGGGCATGCGTTCGCGCCGCAAGCGTGCTTGCTCGATGAGGATGGCAACGTTGCGTTTGTCGGGGCAACGCCATCCGGCAACGGTGACGAGAACGGTCGGCGCAATGCCCCGCTCGCCCTGCTGCACGATCACGACATTGATCTACTTACGCGCGTGTCCGATTTGGCGCAGGCCGCCGAGATCGCACAAACGTCCGACGATACGGCCGACGCCGAAGCCGCCGTCAAGCTGCATTGGCAAAACGGCGATTCGCTGCCGTTTGCGACGGTCCATGCGGGTACGTTGCCGGAAACGTATGGGTTTGAGCGGGATCCGCGGGCCGACTGATTCGTCGATAGCTGCCGCAAAGCTGGTGATAGGTAAGCGAGCGCCGAACCTATTCACCTCGCGCGTCAACGGGGCGCGTATGCGCCGAGAATGCACCCGGATATCGGCAAACATAGAAGCCTTCAACACAATCATCCGTTGTCTGCTCGCTCAACATCATCCACGGCTCATTTGTGCTACTGGCGAGCACGACAACGACGACTGCCAAGCCCGCGTATAGCGTCCAAAGTGCGTTTGGTACGACGCTAGAAAGGGCCAACCCATACACAGCGAAAGACAGGCTACTGGCGAGCTGCCCCGCCAGGAGGCTCGCGCCTGCGACGCGAACACGCACATTGCGCGGCATTGCGAGTGTGCGCCGATCGATGCCGACCATCGCGAGACAGGCGCCCAAGGCCCCAGATATTGTCAGACTCACGAAATAAACGATTGCGTTATCGGCAATCGCACTCGCCGTGAGACTGACCGCGGTGCCCAGCCACATCAGCACAAATCCCCATCGACGGTGTAACTGCTTCGTCAACAGTGGATGAAGCCATCCAACGCCGAGCATCGAACCGATCGTAAACGCGGCGACCAGCCACCCCACACTCGAATTCTGCAACGCGGCGTCGCGCACCATCCGGGGGATCAGTAACGGAACGACACCCGCCATAGCGACACCGAGCAATACATCGTTTAGCGAAAAGAATCGTTC
The DNA here is from genome assembly GCF_049918595.1 of Pandoraea pneumonica. Classification (GTDB taxonomy): domain Bacteria; phylum Pseudomonadota; class Gammaproteobacteria; order Burkholderiales; family Burkholderiaceae; genus Pandoraea; species Pandoraea pneumonica_A. The sequence goes on along the minus strand of NZ_JBNCRZ010000005.1, from coordinate 57,727 downwards.
CGCTGGCAGACGGCACTTTAGGACGAGACCATCCACAGCACTGCGCAGTCGTGCCATGGATGTTGGCGAGTTCTGCAACTTCCCCAACGACTTCTGCGCAGAGATTGGAATTTGCAGCGAGAACGGAATCAGAAGGCAACCCAGCATGGCGACGCATGCCAACGCCGTCGCTTGCGATCCGTAGAGCATCGCTACGCCCGCGAGCAGAGGTCCGGCAATGCGTCCGATATTGGCAACTAGCCGGTGTCGCCGGAACGCTTGCAACGTCGCCGATTTGCCAACTGTTTCAGCCGGATAGATTGTCATCAGCGGTTGCACCGCCGCGAATGCGGCCACGGCAATAATGTCATTCACAATCCACCATGACACGTCGCGCGAAAAGCACATCGCAGCCAAGCGTGCAAAACCTGACACGACAATCGTGGCGCAGGCGGCGCGTGTGACCCAACCACGGGCCTTTCCCTCGACCCATGCCGCCGCCACTGGCAAAGCGACGATCGCAGTTGTTGCCAGTGCTATTTCATAGATCACAACGCCCGACGCACCAAATCTTGTAAGAAGCACGAATGGAACCGTTGCGTTCCACATGCCCAGATAGGCGGCCAGCACGAGGTCAAGCAGCAAATACGCGTGGAATGATGTCACGGAGAAGGGGCTTGGCATGCAACGAATTGAGTCGAGACTATAGACGCCACGCGTCACGAGCCGCAGACCGCGTTGCCCGCCTCACCCAAACTGCTTGAAGTCCTTCTCGTCTTCTTTGTCTTCTTTGTAGCGACGTTGGAACTCGTGCAAGCGAGCGTCGATGGTCGACATTTCGTAGAAGTCGGCGTCACCCGCATCGCGGGCGAGTTTCAGTTGGCTGACCGCCGCCATCCATTGACCTTGCAGCGCGTATTGCTCTGCCAACGCTTCGTGCTGCTTCGCGCGCTTGCCACCCGCCGCCCACGCGCCAGCCAACGCCCGCCACCAGATCGGCTCGCTGCGATAGCGCTCGACCTGATCCTTCAGAAACTTCGTTGCTTCCGGAATTCGTTGGCTTGCCACAAGCGCGTCGGCGTACGCCATATCCGACGCCTGCGACAACGGAAACGCTGCACGCGCCTCCGTCGCGATTCGCAACGCTTCCGCCGACTTGCCCTGCATGCGCGCGATATCGGACGCCAGCACGGCCAAGCTCGGTGTGCCCACGCCCGTGCCACCAAACGCCGCGCGCGATTTCTCCAACGCCTCACGCGCCGGTTCCCAGCGACGCTGCTTGTACTCCGCCAACGCCACCGCATACCAAGCCGCCGAAACACTCGGCGCGGTCTGCGTCCGAATCGCCGTGCGTTGCGCTTCTGCAATCAGCGCAAAATCGCTCGCCGATTTCTGCTGTAACACCAGCGAACGCGCGCGCACAAACGCATATTCAGGCGACTGCTCCGGCTGACGATAACCCGCATTGCGCGAACGATTGAGCATGTCGGCAATACGGTCCACCGTCAGCGGGTGAGTGCGCACATATTCCGGCACACCCGCTTCGTTGATGGCATCCGCGCGTTGCAGCCGCTCGAAAAACGTCGGCATCGCATACGTATCGAAGCCAGCCGCTTGCAGCAACTGGAAACCGACGCGATCCGCCTCACGCTCAGCATCGCGCGAGAAGCGCAATTGACGATCGACCGCGAGCCCCTGCCCGCCCATCGCAATGCCCATGCCGAGATCGGAACTACGCGCACCAATCCCCGCGAGCAAACCAAGCAACAAGCCGCCCAGCGCAATCCAAGAGTTCTGCGCCTGCTGGCCGAGCATTCGTGCGATGTGATGTTGCAGGACGTGCCCCGTCTCGTGCCCCACTACCGACGCCAATTCCGACTCGGTGCGCGTCGTCACGATCAGCCCGGTATTGATACCGATGAATCCCCCGGGGAGCGAAAACGCATTGATCGCCGCATCGCGCACCACGAAAAACTCGAAGCTCTGACTCGCGTCGAGTCCAACCTTGCGCGTCGCAGCAACGAGTTTTCCGCCGAGCGTATTGATGTAATCGGAGAGGAGCAGATCGGAGAGATAGTCGGGGTCGGCGCGAATCTCGCGCATGACGCGCTCGCCGAGCTTGCGCTCCATGGCGGGCGATAAGTCGGCAGCCGAACTTTGTCCGAGCGTGGGAAGCGATTGCGCCGCCACGCGCGTGGGCACGATGGCAGCAGAGAAGGTCATCGCTGTCATCACGGGCAGCAGTGTCCAGGCGACAGCGCGCCGCCAGAGAGGACGGAATGAACGTGATGAACGCGTCATGAAAATGGGCGCGGCATGGCGCGGGTCATTCGAGGCTGCTGCTATGATAGCAGCCAAGTGCGTACGTTCCCTGCGTGTTTCCCGACAGGCTCCGCACATCACATTTGGCACCTATCCATGGCAGAACTTACCCATTTCGACACCGCTGGTCAGGCCCATATGGTCGACGTCGGCGGCAAGGACAGCACCCATCGCATTGCCGTAGCACGCGGCACCATCGTGATGAAACCGGAAACGCTGGCGCTCATTCGCACGGGCACAGCCAAGAAGGGGGATGTGCTGGGCATCGCGCGCATCGCCGCCATTCAGGGTGCCAAGCGCACCGCCGATTTGATTCCGCTCTGCCATCCGCTGGCCCTTACGCGCGTCACCGTCGAGTTTCTCGTCGACGATGGCGCGAACGCCGTCCATTGCCGCACGCAAGTTGAAACCATCGGCCGCACCGGCGTGGAGATGGAAGCACTCACCGCCGTGCAAGTCGGCCTGCTGACGATTTACGACATGTGCAAGGCTGTCGATCGCGGCATGACCATCACCGATGTGCGCGTGCTGGAAAAGCACGGCGGCAAGTCGGGCGATTGGGTGGCGGCGTAACACGCACGACGTGCGGAACTGCGGGGGACGTCACTTCCCCCGCGACGCCGTCCACTGCACCGCGAGAATGCTCGCGAACACCATCGCCAGCCCGACGAACGCAAAACCGGTGATCGCCTGACCTAGCAACACCCATCCCAATACCACCGCCGTCAACGGGCTCAACAACCCGAGCGACGACACCGCCACCGGCGCCAAACGCGCAATGCCGCGAAACCACAGTGCATACGCGAGCAATGCGCCCGCCAGCGACAGATATAAATACCCCGCCGTTTGAAGCGCCGTGAGCGACGGTAGCGGCGCATCGACCCACAACGCCAGCGGCGCCAGCATCATCCCGCCCAGCGCCAATTGCCAGCCGGTCAACGCAAGCACGGGCATATCGATACGCCAGCGACGCGTCAGATACGTCCCCGTCGCCATGCTTGCCGCCCCGGCGAGCGCCGCCACAATCCCCACAGGCTCGAAGACCGTCGTCGGCGACAGCAACAAGATCGCCATACCGACCACTCCCGCCACCGCCGCCCACACCGTGGGCGCCAACGGACGCTTGCGCTCCACACCCCACGCCAGTCCCATCACCAACAGCGGCTGAATCGCACCGACGACTGCGGCCAACCCGCCGGGCAACCGATACGCCGCCACAAACAACAACGCTTGAAACGCGCCGATATTGAGCGCTGAGAGCACGAGCAAACGCCCCCAATCGCGCGTGGCTGGCCATCGGCGTGCGTAAATCAACAACAACAGCCCCGATGGCAACACACGGATCAGCGCCGCAATAAACGGCCGATCCGGCGGCAAAAGCTGCGTCGTCACGATATAGGTCGAGCCCCAGATCATCGGCGCGAAAGCAGTTAGCAACGCGTCGATCCAGTTCAACCGTGCGGGTGAAGCGATGGCAGAGGACGTCATGATTATTTATCTTCAATTCAAGATAAATTGCAGTTTGGTATCATTTTGTCTTGATGTCAAGACAAGTGAGGTCACGCATGGTGAGCCGTCAGACGCGCAAGGCCGATGCCAGCGAGGGGATGCAGAAGGAAAACACGGGAGGCGAGAGCGCCACACACGACGCAGGCGATGCCGTCGACGCGATTCTTGCGCAGTGGAATCGGGAGCGTCCCGATCTGGACGTCACGCCGATGGCTGTCATCGGTCGGCTAAAACGCTGCGCGGCGCTGGTTCAGCAGCAACTCGACGCGACATTCGCCGAATTCGACATGAGCGGTTGGGAATTCGACATGCTGGCGACCTTGCGTCGCTCAGGCGCGCCGTATCGGCTAGCACCGACGGCGTTGTTTTCCACCTTGATGGTGACGTCCGGCACGATGACACACCGGCTGCAACGTCTGGAAGCCCGCGGCTGGATTACGCGTGTTGCAAACCCGGAGGATGCACGCAGTACGCTCGTGCAATTGACCGACACCGGCTTCGCGCAGATCGAGCGCGCCGTCGACGCGCACGTGGCCAACGAACATCGCATGCTCGCGCCGCTCTCCAAAGCGGCGCTCGCGCAGATCGACAGCGGCCTGATCGCTTGGCTCAAGGCGCTGGAAGCAGAGCGCTAATCGATGCGCAATGCGACCGGAGCCCAATCTAGCGGGCACCGGTTTTTGTCTCAAGCCGCGACCGGGCGTCCAGCGCGCTGCCGCGCAGGCCAGAAGTACCACACCGCTCCCAGCAATTGCAGCACCACCAGCGCCACCCAGGCGGTGAAGTGCGCATGCGCGCTATGTGCCGGAAACGCGCCGAGCACCGCCCCCACGCCCACCTGACACAGAAAGATCAGCACGAAGATCACGAGCGTGAGCGATGTGTTCACGCGTCCGATCAGCGTGCCGTGGAAATGCTCGGCCAAGACGGCGTACGACAGGATCCCCGTGCCGCCAAAAACGCCGTAGGCCGCCCAGAGCCACACCGGCGGAATCGGTGCACCCGACATCAGCAGCAGTTGCACGGCGACAAAGATCACCATGCCGATGCCCGAGAACGCAAACAAGCTCACCCCACGACGTTCCAACGAACGCGCCGCCGCGCCGAACACCACGCTGCCCGCCATCATCGCGAGACCGACGACCGACACGAGCGACGCGGCTTCTGCTGCCGACAAGCCCTCCACGTCCCGCATGTACGGCGCCATCCACAGCGACTGCATCGCATAGAACACACCCTGCGTGATACCCGAGAGCGACGTCACCTTCCAGAACATCGCGCTGCCGAGCACTTGCTTCACGCCTTGCAGCGCCTCCGACAAGCCACCCTGCGCATGCGCCCCCGGCTTCTCCGGTGCGCCGAACCACAGAGCCACCGACATGAACACCGTCAGTCCAGCCAGCCCGAACGACACCATGCGCCAGTCGGTCATGCCGAGCAGCCAGTTCAGCGGCGAGCCGACGACCACGCCGCCCATGCCGCCCACCGCCATCACCAGCCCGTTGAGCAACGGCAGACGCGCCACCGGAAACCATTGCGCGAGCGCCTTGAACGCGCTGCCCAGACACACCGACACGCCCACACCGATGAGCAGGCGGCCCACCATCAATGTGCCCACGCCTTGCGCGAGACCAAACAGGGCCGCCCCAGCCGCGGCCAGCAGCAACACGAGCGACGCCACGCGGCGCGGCCCGAACTTGTCTAGCAGGACGCCCGCAGGCAACTGCGCACCGGCGAAGCCGAGGAAATACAGACTCGTAAGCAAGCCCAGATCGGCCGACGAGAGCCCAAGTTCGTGCGTCATAAATGGCGCAAACCCAATGTTCACGCCGCGGTAAACGTAAGAAACGAAGTACCCGCAGGCGAACAGCACAAAGACGCGAAGTGCTTTCGACATGAAGCTAAACCTTAGGATCTATTCACATGGATTTCGAGCTCGTGTTGCCCGGCCAAAGGGGCGAGCGCAAGGAATGAGCCGAAGTGAATATCGGGAATATTCGCGAGGGTCATGACGCAGCGATCGCCCCTTTGGGTGGGCAACCCGGAGGGAACGTGCCCTACCGGCCGACTGGCGGCGTTGCCCGCAGCTTGCTTGGGGCCGCCAAGCGGCGCTGCAGGCGCCTTGCCAGCCAGCCGGTAGAACACGTTCACGAGCTCGAAATCCATGTGAATAGATCCTAATGATTGCTTGGGTATGAATTGTCGGTGGTAGCAGGATGTCAGGCCAACGAAACCTTTGCGCTCGCATTGTGAGTAGAATTTGACATCATGTTCCGACACCTCCCTCCCCTCCAATCGCTGCGCGCCCTTGAAGCGGCTGCCCGTCACAGGAGTTTCACGCGGGCTGCCGAGGAATTGAATTTGACGCACAGTGCGGTGAGCCACCACATGCGCTCGCTGGAACAGCAACTCGGCACGCCACTATTCCGCCGCGTCGGCGCCCGCATGGTGCCGACCAGTGTCGGGGCGCGGCTGGCTGAACGCATTCGCATCGGCATGTCCGAACTCGACGAGGCATTCACCGAGGCGCGCGCAGGCACGGCGGCGGGCGCATCGCCCAGCACAGTACGGTTAGAAGTCAGCGTGATGACCGATCTTGCTGCGCAGTGGCTGATCCCCCGGTTGGATCGCTTCAGCGCACAACATCCCGGCATCGATCTGATGATCCGGCTGCACGCCGATATTGCGGCCCCCGATCCCTATTCGGTGGACGTCGGCGTCTGGCATCAGCGCGTGGAAGAAACCGGCTTCGTGACGCGCAAGCTGCTCGACGATTACGTGATCGCCGTTTGCCGTCCCGAGTTGATCGACCGAATTCCGAATTTCACGATTGCCGACGCCGCCAAGCTGCCGATGCTGCGCTTTGCTCATCGGTCGTGGCGTGACTGGTTGGTCGCTGCGGGACTGCCGCCACGCGAACCCACACGCGGACCGATCTTCGACGATGCGGGTTTGCTGTTGCGCGCGTCAGTCGCCGGACAAGGCCTCGCGACCACACGCAGCCTGCTGGTCCGCGACGCCATCGCAGCGGGCGAATTGGTGCAGGTAGGTGACGTGTGTATCGCGCCGAGCCTCGAGTATTACGTGAGCTGGCGCGAGCATCATCCTCGCGAGCGTGCCATCTATGCGTTCTGGCAGTGGATGCAGGACGAGATTGCTGCGACGGTGCCGCTGGCCAAAGGGATTGGGCGCGGCGGCAAACCGGCGCTCCCCGAGGCGCAGAACGACGCCAATTGCGAGCGATGACCCGCGGCATCAGAGCCGTGCAGGCATAAAAAAACGGCAACGAATTCGTAAGAACTCGTTGCCGCTTTTCTTTGGCGCGGACATCGACGGCAAGCCGCGATGTCCAACGACCGGGCAATCGAAGCGCCTCGCGGCGCCCCGGACATGCCGTCTCTTGCGAGACTTACATGCCCATGCCCATGCCGCCCATACCGCCCATGTCGCCCATACCGCCGGCCATCGGAGCATCTTCCTTCGGCAGTTCAGCAACGGCGCAGTCGGTCGTCAGCAGCAGGCCCGACACCGAAGCGGCGTTTTGCAGTGCGGTGCGGGTGACCTTCGTCGGGTCCACAACGCCCATTTCCACCAGGTCGCCGTACTCGCCGGTCGAGGCGTTGTAGCCGTAGTTGCCCTTACCGGCAATCACGTTAGCCACAACAACGCTGGCTTCTTCGCCGCCGTTCGTGACGATCTGGCGCAGCGGTTCTTCCATCGCGCGCAGAACGATCTTGATACCGGCGTCTTGGTCGGCGTTAGCACCCTTGATGTCGGCCACAGCCACGCGAGCGCGCAGCAGAGCAACACCGCCGCCCGGGACGATGCCTTCTTCCACGGCAGCGCGGGTAGCGTGCAGCGCGTCTTCAACGCGTGCCTTCTTTTCCTTCATTTCGACTTCGGTGGCAGCACCGACCTTGATCACGGCAACACCGCCGGCCAGCTTGGCCACGCGTTCTTGCAGCTTTTCACGGTCGTAGTCGCTCGAGGCTTCTTCGATCTGGGCACGGATTTGCTTCACGCGTGCTTCGATGTTCACAGCTTCGCCGGCACCGTCGATGATGATGGTGTTTTCCTTGCCGATTTCGATGCGCTTGGCTTGGCCCAGTTCATTGAGCGTTGCCTTTTCCAGCGTCAGGCCGATTTCTTCAGCGATGACTTGGCCGCCCGTGAGGATGGCGATGTCTTCGAGCATGGCCTTGCGGCGGTCGCCGAAGCCCGGGGCCTTGACGGCGCAGGTCTTCAGGATGCCACGGATGTTGTTGACCACCAGCGTTGCGAGGGCTTCGCCTTCGACGTCTTCGGCGATGATCAGCAGCGGACGGCCAGCCTTGGCGACTTGCTCGAGCACCGGCAGCAGGTCACGGATGTTCGAGACCTTCTTGTCGAACAGCAGGACAAACGGGTTCTCCAGGATCGCGACTTGCTTTTCCGGGGTGTTGATGAAGTACGGCGAGAGGTAGCCGCGGTCGAATTGCATACCTTCGACAACGTCCAGCTCGTCTTGCAGCGACTTGCCGTCTTCGACGGTGATCACGCCTTCCTTGCCGACCTTGTCCATCGCCTTGGCGATGTAGTCACCGATCGAGGTATCGCTGTTGGCCGAGATCGAGCCGACTTGTGCGATTTCCTTGTTCGTCGTGCAGGGCTTGCTGATCTTGCGCAGTTCTTCGATGGCGGCAGCAACGGCCTTGTCGATACCGCGCTTCAGGTCCATCGGGTTCATGCCCGAAGCCACGAACTTCATGCCTTCGCGAACGATCGACTGAGCCAGCACCGTTGCGGTGGTGGTACCGTCGCCGGCGTTATCGCTGGTCTTGGAAGCGACTTCCTTGACCATTTGCGCGCCCATGTTCTGGAGCTTGTCTTTGAGTTCGATTTCCTTGGCGACCGACACACCGTCCTTGGTCACGGTCGGGCCGCCGAAGCTGCGCTCGAGCACCACGTTACGGCCTTTCGGGCCCAGGGTCACCTTGACGGCGTTTGCGAGGATGTTGACGCCCTCGACCATCTTGGCACGAGCGGAATCGCCAAAAACGACTTCTTTAGCTGCCATTGCAATAACTCCTTGAATTCTTTACGAAAGATGTCTGGGGGAGACAGTCTTACTTGACCAGAACGGCCATGATGTCTTCTTCGCGCATGACCAGCAGTTCCTGGCCATCGACCTTCACGCTTTGACCGGCGTACTTGCCGAACAGAACGCGGTCGCCCACTTTGACGTCGAGTTCGATCGACTTGCCTTGATCGTCTTTCTTGCCCGGGCCGACTGCCAGGATCTCGCCCTGATCCGGCTTTTCAGCGGCGGCTTCAGGGATAACGATGCCCGATGCGGTCTTCGTTTCGTTGTCCAGGCGCTTGACAATAACGCGGTCATGCAAGGGACGAAGGTTCATTACAAGCTCCTCTTTTCTCTCAGTGAGATCGTCAAAACGGTATATGCAAAATTTTGCATATTTGGTGAATTCATGACGTTAGCACTCTACGCCAACGAGTGCTAATTATAGGGACGGGGTTTTACGATTTCAAGACGCGGGGTTTTCCCGGAGGTGAATATTCTTTGGCTTGAACCTGATTGGAACCCTAATCTGAACCCTAATCTGAACCCACTCAACCAGTGCTCTGCACCGGCTGACGCCCGCCCAGCAAGGGCCACGCGGGGAGAAACCGAAACAACCCATTCGCATCGACCCACTTGGCATAGGCCACATACACCGGGTCGCGCGACAGATGCCGTTCTTCGGTCCATGCCCGCATCGCATAGAGTCCGTTGACCCCGAGCAATAGCAGGCAGTGCCGTAGTGCCTCACCGGCAGAGCCTTGCGCGATGAACGGGATGAAGATCAGCCACCACGACAGATTCTTCGCCACGTACGCCGGGTGCTTCGTCCAGCGATAGGGACCATTGGTGATGATGCCGCGATGGGTCAAGTTGGAGAAACGCGCGCCGAAGCTGATCGTGGCCCAGACGTAGATCATCGTCAGGGCCAGAATCGCGCAACCCCAGAGAACATACAGCGGCGGCGAGCCCCACAGCCACTGCCCCCACGCGAAGCCGGTCTCGTAGTGCAGGTACTGACGCCCGATCAGCGACCAGAACGGCTCGTAGCAAACCAGCGCCACGGCCCAGCCCAGCATCGTCGGTTCGGTGGAACGCAAGTGCGTATCGGCCACGCGCAGCGTCAGCAGGTAGCCCATCGCCACCAGCCCCACGTCGATGAAATAGCACAGCCCGTACAGCAGGTCGTACCAAGCCTGAAAACCGGTGAGTTGTGTGAAGTCCGCGTTCATGAAGCGGTTGAGGTCATCGCACAGATAACCGAACATCAACGGCAGAAAGAACCCTTTGACCACCCAGCCCAGCAGATGCTGGCCCACGATACGGCCGTCCACACAGCTCCACTGCAATGTCACCACCTGACCGAGGTGCCAATAGCCGTCGAGCGGTTGCGGCATCCGGCGATCGACGAAACGCAGGTACGGCACCGCCAGTAGCACCCACGGCGGCAAAATCCAACTGAGCATCCGGTAATAGCGATCGTAGAAGTCGCCGTGATACTCGGGAAACAGCCAATAGAGCAGCGCGACGAACCCGAGACTGCCCAGCAATCCGGCGAACTTGAACAGCGTGCGCGACCACGACGGCGTGTTGCGCTCGAAGCTCATGCCGGTCGAGGTTCGGCGGTACGGCTTCTGCCAGAGAAAATCGACCACCAGCAGCACCGCCGCAGTCATGCCGATCATGAACAGCGCCGAGGCCACCACATCGTTGCCGAAGGGGCGGTAGAGGCGCAGGAGCGTCAGGGATAAGAGAAAGGCCAGCAAGCCGCTGAGGGCAACCAAGCCGTGCGTCGCCGAGCGCGGAAGCGCTGCCACCGGTCCATTCGGGCCTCCAGGTGCAGTGCCTAATGGGGTGCCTAATGCGGTGCCTAATGCGGTGTCTTTCGCAGCGCCGGTCAAAGCGTCCTTCGTGTCGTCCGCCATATCGTCCGTTCGGTGAGCCTACGGGGATTCGATGTTGCCCGTTCCATCCACCCAAACTTACTAGGGGCTGCTCCCCCTAGGCCTGCTCGACAACTACGAGCGACGCGTGCCCGCCGCCCAGCGCCATCATAGCTTGGCACGGGTGAAATCCGCTACGGCCCTTATCGGCAGCGTCGCACCCGCGCTACTCAAAAGAGGGGATCGTCAAGGCCGGGGCCGCATGCTAACGTCAGCCTCGACTTCGCCGCAGTGCTTCAGGGGCTTCACGGGCTTCAACATGCGGCACTCACGCTTCATGTTCATCCTCACGCTCAGGAGACATTTGCAATGACGTCCTTCCGCCCGACCCGACGGCAAGCCCTGCAACTCGCCGCCGTCTCGCTGGCTCCACCAGCCCTGCTCGCCTCTGCCACCAACGCCACCGCAGCCGGTCGCGCAGATCTCGATGCTGCCGTACGCCGCTTCGGTGCCCTCGCCCCGCAAACGACGGGTTGCCTCGTGCTGGCAGACATTCCCACGGGCGGTTGGAAAGCGGCCTACGAACCCGACCGGGCGCTGTTCGTCGGCAGCGCGGTCAAGACCTACATCCTCGGGCAGTTTCTGCTCGACGTGGAATCAGGCCGCAATCAGCTCAAGGCCACCCAGCTTTGCGACGTGAACGACAGCGTGCGCACGCCGGGCAGTCCCGTACTGATCGGACTGACCGGGCAAACCCAATATCGCACTGCGCTCGAAGCCATGATTTCGCACAGCGATAACCTCGGCACCGATATCTCGCTCGCCGCCGTTGGTCCGGATCGCGTGCGCGAACTGGTCCGCCGCCAAGGGCTGACGACGGCACGCATTCCGGACTCCACGCGCAAACTGTTCTCGTATCTCGCTGGTGCAGAACCGGGCACCGATCTCGGCTGGGCTGGCATGCAGAAGCTCGAACGCAACGAAGACCTCGGCCTGAAACCTCGCACCGATGTCATCAACGACCACGAAACGATGACGAGCTCCGCCACCGATCTCGTGCGCTGGTATCGGCAGGTGCTGCGCGGGAAGTTGTTCAAGCAGCCGTCGTCGCTCGTCGAGTTCAAACGCATTTCGGCCATGGCCGACGCCATATGGATGGCCGTACCCGACGGCCTGCTCGCTTACGGCAAGGGCGGCAGTCTGGATTGGGAGAACTTCCACGCGCTGTGCTTCGCGGGCGAAATGCTCGTCGGCAAGACCCCGGTGACGTTCTGCTTTACCTCCAACTGGCTCGACGGCAAAACGAGCGTGGAACGCACGGGCGAATTCATCACAGCAGCGAGTGACGTTTTGAAGGCCGCTGCGAAAGCCGTCGGCTGATCGCGCAACACACCCGAAACGACAAAGGCCTGCCCCTCGCGACTCGCGAGGGCAGGCCTTTGTCATTGCATCACGTCAGAAGTGCTTGGCAAGCCGCAACGCCGCGCTCTGCACCGTCTGCGAGGGTGCCGTGCGCAAGCTGTACTCGGCACGCATCTCCAACCCCTTGCCGGAAAGTAACTCCACGCCCACGGCAAAATTCCCGTAGGCGCGCGGCTGCGACGACGAGATGACAAACGGCGCACTGGGCAACTGCACCAGCGACACCTCGGTACTCACATCGCCCCGCGACGCGAAGCTCATCCCGAGCGACAGATAGGGCCGCAGCGTCACACCGCGATAATCGAAGCGGCCGCCGACTTCGATCGCAGGACTGAGTACCGCCGTCGTACGTCCCTGACTTTGCACCGCAAGATCGAGCACACCGGCCCCCGTCTCTTGGTACGCGCCGCTACGGTCGTACACGACGTCGAGATCGGCGTACGGTTTCACATACCAGTCGGCGAAATTCAGTTGATACGACAAGCGCGAACGTGCACCGACAAAGAACGCGTCGGGCTGGCTCGTCGCACGTGCATTCGCCTCCGGATAATCGATCGTCCGATTCTGCGTGCCGCTTTCATAACCGCCCAGCACCGCCAACGCGATTTGCCACGGTCCCATTTGATGCTTGAGCGTCATACCGCCGCGAAAGCCGTCGCTCGACACATCGAGCGAGCGATCGGAGGAGCGCGCATGGGTCACGACATAACTGGCCGAGCCACCGAAGAACCAATCAGGGGCGATCTCCTTCTGCACACCGAACTGATACGTCACCTGTTGGCTGCGAAAGCCGACATCGTCGGCCGTATCGAACCGGTCGGCACGCGTGCCGATCACCCGGCCCCAGACGCAACTGCCTTCAGTCAGTCGCGTACCCGTGCCTTCGAACTGCGGGCAACTCATCAGCCGGTTCAGGAAGTCGTAGTTCTCGTGCCCGCGCGATCCGGCGCGCATGAGCGTTGCGGCGCCCGAGAGCACGTCGAGCGCCTTGCGGTATGACGCCGCGTCGGCCACGTTCGCGAACGGCTGAAAGAGCGGCCCGGCGTCCACCCGGCCCATGTCCCAGCCGGTTTGCAGAAAGTTGGCAAACGCCGTCTGGTTCGCGTTGAGTGTCACGCCTTGTGGCCGGAAATTCGCATCGACGGAAATCAGCGGATCTTGCGTGCCGCCGCCGTTGTTTTTCATCTGATAGCTGAAGACGAGTGCGGTGCTCTTGGCGACTGCCACTTCTCCGGTCGGTGCCTGATCGAAGTGACCAATGCCGAGCCAGATGTCCTTCACCGGGTTATGCAGAATCGGCACAACGCTGCCGCCGAACGTCACGGGGCCGGACACATCCAGAAAGTCGCTGTTGTGATGCGTGAAATCGAGATCGGGGGCGTAGACGCCCGTGCCGGTCTGCGAGAACCCGCCGTAGAGATGCGATGCCTGAAACACGCCAGCACCACCGGGGCTGACCGTGCCGTAGTTCTGGAGTTGCCCAGCGGAAAAACTCTGCGCCGTGCGCAACTCGCCTCCGACTTGATTGACGAAGGTGCTGTCCGTCGTCAGCTGCACATTGCCTTGCACGATGCCTGTGTTCGTCACGCTCGCTTTGCCCAGCGATGCAATGGCTGTTGCCGCCGACACGGTACCCGCATTGTCGATGTTCACACCGTCGGTATTGATGGCGAGAATGCCGGTGCCCGAGGTCGCGTTTGCCACAACGGTCGCGCCTTTGCCAACCGTGATGCTGATTGGCTTGCCCTCCATCGTGATGCCGCTGCCTGCACCGTTCCCCGCGCTGATCGCAGCAATCGCAGGAGACCCTGCCCCCATGGCCGCCACGGTCGCACCGGCTTGCACGTTCACATCGATCTCGCCCCCGGCATTCCCGCTCGCGCTCGGCGGGTTCTTCAGCATCACGCCGCCATCCGTGAACACGGCACCACCGCCCAGACTCATCGCGAGAATGGCGGGCGCATTCACACCGTATGTCACGACGCTGCCCGACGCATCGACGCGAACCGTGTTGCCCGCCCCCACCGCGCCGGATACGTTGGCGGCGCGAATCATATCGAGGCCATAGGTCACGGCGGCCGCATCGCCCGCCAGACCACCGCCGCCGCCGACACTTTGTGCGAGCACGCCCGCTGCACCATTGCCCGTAGTACGAACGCTGCCATCCACGGTCACTTCGACGGTGCCGCCGTCGTTAGCCCCCGCGACGCTGAACGTGTTGTTCACCGACGCCAGCGTCACGAGTCCCGGCGCCGTCGTAAGACCGGCGATACCGCCGCCCCCGCCCACGCTTTGCGCAACGATGCCGTGCGCATTCTGTCCCTGCGTTTGCACCGCGACGTTCTTGCCCACTGTCACGGCCACGTCCGACCCGGTGCCCCCGGTATCGTTCTGGGCGCCGAGTGTCAGGTGCGTGATGGGCAGCGCGGACGGTGCACCACCGCTCGTGAGCGCGACATAGCCGCCGCCCCCGCCGACGCTTTGCGCAAGCACACCGAACGACAGCGCGCCCTGCGTGGCAATCACCGTGGGTGAATTGGCCGTCCCTGTGGCGCTAGACAGATCGACTGACACGCTCCCGGCGTTGGCGAGCAGACTGTTAGTCCCCGACTGCGACGCGCCCAATGTGATAGCAGCCCCCGCGAGCAAGGCGCTCATCGACGTATCCGCGCTCAACCCGGCGACACCGCCACCGCCCGAGACGGACTGCGCAAGAATGCCGTGCGAAAGCGCGCCGCTGGTGTAGATGCTGCCCGCGCTGGCCACGTCGACGCTCGCGCCGCGCATCAGCGTGGGCGACATGAAACCGCTCAAGGTGCTGCCTAATGTGATGACCGGTGCGGCAGTTTGCTGACCGTCCGCCAGCCGGGTGCTCGCGTTGCCGTTAAGGCCAACGGACGCGGCGCCGCCACCGCCGATGATCGACTGCGCGACGATGCCGCTCGCGTCGGCCCCCTGCGTAGCGATTACGCCGCCACTTTTCACGATGACGGGATACGGCGCAGTATTCAGGCTCGCCAGATTGCCTGCGTAGGTGGCGCCGAGCGACAACGACAATGCGGGGGCCGATGTGCCAGCAGCCGCACTAAAGGCGCTTGGCCCGAACGTGTAATTGGTAGCACCGGCCATGCCGCCACCGCCTGAAATGCCTTGCGCGAGAATGCCGGGCGAGCTGTCGCCGCTGGTCTGAATATTGCTGGCGGGATCGCTCACATCCACGTTGACCTGACCGGCAACGCCAGCGCTGCCGCCTTGCGACCCAACGCTGACGTTGACGTTGTGTTGTGCGCTCGCGAGATTGGATCCCAGCAGATCGACGATGCGCGTCACTTCGTTGACGATGCCCGGGGCGTCGCTTGGCGACCAATTGGCGAGAAACGCTTCGAGATTCTGTGCAGTCGCGATACCGGCACCGCCGCCACCGCCGACGCTTTGCGCGACGATGGCCGGGGAGGCGAAACCCTTCGTGCTCAGCAAGCCCGAATTGGCAATGCTCACTGGGCCACCATTGCCGCCGCTGCCACCGGATCCACCAACGGCCACATTCGTGCCGACGTTGGGCGACAGATCGAAGTACGAGCCGACCTTTCCCGCCGCAACAGCGAATAAGTTGTCGATGCTGGACATCAGACTCGACACGCTCGTCGAGGCCGCCGAGCCGCCCTGTCCGCCCCCGCCGCCGATGCTCTGCGCGACGATGGCGGCAGCGCCGTCGCCCGCCGTCGTCACCTGCCCTTTGTTGAAGACGCTCGCACCGCCGCCGTCGCCGCCGTTCCCGCCCGAGCCGCCGACACGGACATCGACGCCCACCGTCAGCGAACCGAACGACACCTTGAGTCCCTTGCTGCCGCTCTCCAGCCAATTGGTCAGCGACTTCAAACTACCCAGTGCCGCGCTCGGCCCCCCGAGCGTTGCAGAAAACGACTGTGCCGTTTCCTGCTGCACGATGCCACCGCTTCCCCCGCCTCCGCCGACGCTTTGCGCAACGATGCCCGACGCGTGATCGCCCAGCGTCGCGACGCTGCCGGAGATCTCGTTGGTGACGGTCGCGACACCCCCGTAACCGCCGTCGCCGCCCGAGCCACCGAGCGAGACGCCCACACTGACATTGAACCGGCTGCCTGCGGCGGCTATCGTCTGCGAGCGCAACGCTGCGGCAGCACTGCCGCCCGCGCCACCGCCGCCGCCGATGCTCTGCGCCAGAATGCCGACGCTCTTGTCGCCTTGCGTCCACACGCCGCCCGAGTTGTCGACCTGCGCAAACCCACCGATGCCGCCGTTTCCGCCACTGCCGCCTGCTGTGTAGTGAGGGCTCAAGGTCGCCGTGGGAATTTCCGGCCCGAGATCGGGCGCGATGGTGATGGCCGCCGAACTCGCCATACCGCCATAACCGCCACCGCCGCCGATACTTTGCACCACAGCCCCGTCACTGGCGGCGCCTTGCGTGGTGATACTGCTGCTGTCGTCCAGCGTGAGGCGAGCGAGGCCACCCGCGCCCCCGCCGCCGCCAGCGCCGCCATGGCTCACCGACACGCCCAGCCCAACCCCGACCGTGATCGCGCTCGACGAACCACCCGCGCCACCACCCCCGCCAATGCTTTGCAGGACGACGCCCGCCGAACCTGCGCCAGTCGTCGAAATCGCTCCGCCCACGCCCATCGTGGCATTGCCGCCCGCGCCCCCCTCACCGCCACGCCCACCCGTCGCGATACCCACGATGATGCCGGTGGTGTCGGCATCGCCACCATGGCCGCCGCCGCCACCGATGCTCTGAATCAGCGCCGCCGGGCTCTGGTCGCCCGTGGTGAAGATCGAGCCGTCGCTCTCGGCCTGAATATTGCCGCCCTGCCCGCCGTTGCCGCCCGCCCCGCCACCGATATTCATCAGGCCCTGACTGACGTCGGCCGACCCCGCGCCACCGCCTACGGCATGCGCAAGCATGCCGACCGCATCTTTCCCCGAGGTCATGATCGAGCCGTCGTTGCTGATAGTGACGGCCAAGTTCCCGGTATTGCCCCCACCGCCGCCGTTGCCGCCATGGCCTGACCATGGACCAGCCGCACCGCCGTTGCCGCCCGCGCCACCGACTACGGCCACCAGCATGCCCGCCGATCCGAGCCCCTGTGTGGCGATTGTGCCGGTGTTGGTGACCGATGCCCCACCGGGTGTGCCGCCATCGCCACCGGTAAAACCGCTGCCGGTCACGCCACCGCCGCCATCGCCGCCGTTACCGCCAAGGCTGTAGACGGCGATGCCGGGGGCGTTGCTGCCATCGGTGGTGATCGCCGCGCCGTTGCTAACTGTCACCTGCCCCGAATTGCCGCCGTTCGACCCTTTCACGTCGGTGCTTGCGCCCGCCGGACCATTGCCGCCGACCGAGCGCGCGAGCACGCCCACTTCACCGGTGCCGTGCGCGGTCACGGTACCGTCGGCGATAGCAACCGTGACATTGCCCGAGTTGCCGCCCCAGCCCGAGAGCACATAGCCGCTCTCCGAGTCGTCGACACCGAGCCCGCCCTGTCCACCCAGCGACTCCGCGCGAATCGCAGCGCCGCCGCTGCCGGTGACGGAGATGTTGGCGGCACCGCGCACTACCACGCTGGCGTCGCCCGCGTTTCCGCCCACGCCAGCATTCAAGCCCGGCTGAATACCGGCATACGAGGGAATGGCGCTGCGCTGACCGTTACCGCCGATCGACTGTGCGGACAGGCCGTAGCCGATTGCGCTCACCGAACCGCCCACCAACGTCAGCCGAGCAAAATTCCCATTGCCGCCGTTGCCGTTCCCGTTGGCCCGGTTGCCCCAAAGGCCACCATCGCCACCTTTGGAGAGGACGGAGACGCCAGCGCCATTGCTCGTGACTGTGCTGTTGGTCAGGCCGAAGTCGACGATGCGGCCGAATCCGCCGGTGCCGCCCCAGTGGTCGGTGCCGTTGTTGTCGTCGTTGGAATCGCCATTGCCGCCGTTGCCGCCGCTCACGTCGACAGCGACGCCGGTCGCGCCATGGGTCGATCGGATCGTGAGGTTGGTGAGGGTGCGCTCGACATCGATTTGCCCCGGCGCGCCGTCGAAACCATTCGAATTGTGGCAACAGCCACCGGTAGCGCCGCGATAGTCGAGAAACAGCGGCCCCGACGTTTGCGGGGTCTGTGGGGTCTGGGTCTGTGAAAGCGCCGGGCCAGCGAGCACGACGCCCGCCACGCTGCATAGCGCTTTCATGCGAAGCGGTGCTGCCCCCCGGGATGTTTTACCCTGCACGCTCACTACGCTTTCCCCCGTACGTCGAACCGTATGCCGATTGACAGGTCGCGCCGCTGCGTTGTTATGCGAGTTGTGCGGCGCGGGTATTGTGGGAGAAACGTAGCACTACCGACCGGTCGCGCACCATCCCCCGAATTGAGTAAGTGATGGTGCGCACGTCGCCCATCCCCTGTTTCGGGGATGGCTGCCCGCGACACGGGTGTGCTAGTTTTGCGAAACTTGTTCGTCCGTGTGCTTTCCTGTTCACCCTCTTACTGCGCTCGCCCGCGCCGATAGCGCCACCATGTCTCCCAGCACATCTGCTGTTGCCGAGCCGGTTCTGCCCGGACCGTTGCTGCTCGTCGAAGACGACCCCGCGACGCAAACGCGCATGCGCAGCATCCTCACGTCCCTTGGCTATACGGACGACGCGGTACATGTGGCGGGCAGTCTGGCGCAGGCACGCGCAATTCTTGCCGAGCAGCCGTTCGCGCTCACGCTCATCGATGTCGGGCTGCCCGACGGCAGCGGCATCGAGCTGATCGGCGAGCTGCATGCCCGCGATCCGGCATTACCGATTCTGGTAATCTCCGCGTGGAGTACTGAGCAGATCATTGTGGGCGCGCTGCAAACCGGCGCCACGGGGTATCTGCTCAAGGAGCGCGACGACATGGAGATCGCGCTATCGATTCGCAGCGCGTTGCGCGGGGGCGCGCCGATCGATCCGTTTGTGGCCAGACACATCCTGAGCCTTGTCGGTGCAACGCGACCGGCACAGGCAGCACAGGAACCGGCGACCAGCACCGCCAGTCAGTCCCGGCCGCCTGCGGCCGACACGCCACCGGCATTGAGCCCGCGAGAAATCGAGATTCTCGGGCTCGTCGCCAAAGGCATGACGAACCGCGAGATTGCAGCGTTGCTCTCTATCTCAAGTCTCACGGTCGCATGCCATATCAAGAACATCTACAAGAAGCTGGCCGTCAATTCGCGCACGCAGGCCGTGTTCGAAGCCCGTACGTTTGGCTTGTTGCCCTGACGCTGGCGCAACGGTTCGCGCCTCGCGTCTTGCCCCCCATCCTCCCTTGCTTTGCACGGTTTCGAGTACGGCATCGTCTCGCGCTGCTGGGCGTGCTTGGACTGCTCTGTCTGCTCGTAGGCAACGCCCATGCGCAGCCCGCCGACGTGGGGGCCGCGGTATCCCCCGTGACCTTCGAGCGCATCGAAGCCGTGCGCGCCAACGACGGCTGGCACGCCACGCAACCGCCGGACGTCGGCTGGGAGCGTGTCACGCTGCCCGATGTCTGGCGCCAACGCTGGCCGCATTACGACGGTGTCGTCTGGTATCGGCTGACATGGCAGGAGCCCGCCCCCGTACAGGCGCGCGGGTTGCTGCTTGAGTATCTGAATATGGCGGGGGCCGTGTATCTGAACGGCAGCTTGCTTTCGCGCGACGATTCGTTGGTCGAACCGCTCACCCGCGCGTGGAATACGCCGCGTTACTGGGTCGTCGAAGCCCCGGCCTTACGACCGGGCCTAAACACGCTGCTCGTGCGTGTGTCCGGCTTATCCGCCTACAGCCCAGGACTCGGCCCCGTCGTGGGCGGCGCCCCTGCCGACATTCACGCACGCTACGAGCGCGAGCAATGGGTGCGGCGCGATCTGCAACTCTTTAGTCTGGCGATCACCGTCACGCTAGGCGTCTTCGTCCTCACCCTCTGGTTGTATCGACGCGCGGAAACCGCTTACGGCTGGTTCAGCGCCATGTCGTTCACCTGGTGGCTCTATGCCGTCAATCAGGTCGCGACGCGCCCGTGGCCATTCACGAACAACGATGCGTGGGAGGTGTTCGTCTCGATCGCCTTTCTCGCGTATTGCGGATGCTTCGCGATGTTCGTGCTGCGCTTTTGCGGCCGCCGAATGCCACGCATCGAGACGGCGATGTGGACGACTTTCGGCATCGGTGCGGGGTGGCTCGTCGTCATGCCGCATCAGAGCATCGAGACCACGCGCGCGATTTGGGCCGTCATTCCGGGCGTGACGTATCTCGCCAGTTGTCTGCTGCTCTTCGCGCTCACGTGGCGGGAGCGGCAACTCGAACAACGCGTGGTGTCGCTGTGTGCGCTCACCTTCGTCATCGCCGGCACACACGACTTTCTGGTGTTCTTCGGCGTGCTGGCGTCCAACGTCTACTACACCGCGCAAACGTCGCAGGTGTTGATGATCGGCATGGCGATCGTGCTGGCCCGTCGTTTTGCGGAGAACGCCCGCCGCATCGAGCGATTCAATGATGAATTGCGTGTCGGTATCGATAACGCGCGCGACGAGCTGGCGCTCACGCTCAATCGTCAGCACGAACTGGAAGTGGTGAACGCCCGGCTTGCCGAGCGGCTCGACCTCGCCCACGACCTGCACGACGGCTTGGGCGGCGCACTGGTGTCGAGTATTGCCGCCATCGAACACGCCCCGCATACGCTGCCGCCGGAGCGCTTTCTTGGGTTGCTCAAGGAATTGCGCGACGAGTTGCGCATCGTCATCGATACGGCAGCGACGCAACAAAGCGGCGGGCTCACGCTCGCGGAACAAATTGCGCCGTTGCGACACCGGATCACCGTGCTGTTCGAGAGCCAGAAGATCGAGTGCGACTGGCGGCTCGACGGCATCGACGCGTGCGAGTTGAGTGCCGCGCAATCGCTGGAGTTATTGCGCATTCTTCAGGAAGCGCTCACGAATGTGCTCAAACACAGCCGCGCGAGCCGCGTGCAAATTGACGTGCGCCATCACGCGGACCGTGACGGCAAACGGATCACCTTGCGTGTGGAAGATAACGGTATCGGATTCGACATCGGGCACGAGCACGCGGTGCCGCACCGCGAGGGCGCGGGATTGCACAGCATGCGCCGACGTGCGCAGCGCCTGGGCGGCACGATGACATTGACGCGTGAAAATGCGTGGACGGTGCTACAGGTGTCGGTGGAAATAGCGCGCGCACGCGATGGCGCCGCCGCCAGTGCCTAAACGCTCGCCGCACTATTGCATAGGGTCGACAGCGAGGGCTTTCGCGCCCATCTCATCGGCTTCGCGTTCGAGGTCGGCGTCGTCGTTAATCGGAACCCCGGTTTTCATCTGCATCGTTGGCTGAACTCTGCCCTGTGCCTGCTGCACGACGTGCCAGGCTTCGTGCGGCAGTTGCGCGTCCTGTCCGGGGGCCAGATGGATGTCGCTGCCCTGCGCAAAAGCATGGGCGTTGAGCTGTGCCGGAGCCGACGAGTTGTAGTGAACTTGCACGTGGTCCATCCGCATTCCGGACAGGGACTCGACGCCGGCTTTGAGTGAATCGGGCATGCCGGTCTGATTGATCGGCGCTTGCGCCTGGCGTTGCGCGACCATGCGCGGACTGTTATCGGTCATGGCCCGCAGTTGGCGCAACCCTTCAGCCTCGGGACGATTGTCTTCGAACCCGGGACCCCGCCCGTCGCCGAGCAACTTGCCCTGCACAACACGCGCCGAGTCGTGCGACGCCGCTGGTTTTCTGATCCGCTCGCCCATATTCATCCCCGGGGAAACACCATTTTTTGGTCGAAACGCCTCGGCAATAATACGGGCCAATCGCAACAAAAACAAATACTTAGCGCCCGCACCCGCCGACGCCATCTGGGCGAAGCCGGGAACACGTCACACAGAGCCGGTACAATCGGGGAAAAATTTCTCCGGCAACCTTTCGCGATGACGTCCGCTTTATCTGTCCGACCTGTCCGATCCGTGTTCTCCGCGCGTCCTGCTCTTGGTTCTCTCGCTCTGGCCGTTCTGCTCGCCGGCTGCGCCGCCAGCGCGCCGCGCCCGACGCGCCAAGACGTCCCGCCGGCAGCCTCTGCCAGCGCCCCGGCCACCACGTCTGCTGCCGACAACGCCACCAACGCTGCGGGCGTTCAGCCTGCCCCGCTGCCCTGGTGCGTCCAAACGTCGTTGCGCGAAGAAGACGATCTGATGCGCAACTTCGGCGGCATCCCTGCTGGGGTGCGCCGTATTGAAGAGACCCGTTTTATTGCCAGCTACGACCGTGCCACCGGCAAGGTCGGCCCGCTCGATAACGGCAACCGCTTCGTGATGGACTTCGACCCGCAGGGGCACTTGCTCGCCAGCACCGACCGCGGACGCTACACGTACGCCGCCGATGGCCGGCTGCTGAGCGTCGATGGCGCGTCGGTGGCGTGGCAAGGTGCCGATGAGTGGATCGTGAACGGTGCGACGAAGCGCGGCACGTGGAAGGAACAAGTACGTCAGGACGGCGACCACGTCGAGTGGACCCGCCGCATTCTCGTCGGCGCGAACGGCACTCACCATCGCCGCCAAGGCAGCTTGCAAGCACGCCTGTTCGACGACGAATGCTTTGTCTTGTCGCGCCAGTGGGAAGCGCCGAATGAGGCCCGTCAGATCGTCACTGCCGACGGCAAGGTGCGCACCGCGCCCAAAGTCGTTTCCTATCGCACATTCGCCAACGTGGAGCGCAAACCCGATGGCAGCCGTATCGTGCGCGACACCGGCGCCGCGGCGTATATCGACGGCCAGTGGTTGCCGCTCGCGTGGGATAACGAAGTCTCGGAATACTCGCCGCGTCACGAACTCGTACGCGTCACGCGCACCGACGCGGCCACCGGCGAGCGCCATGTGTCGGAATATCACTATCGCCACGACAAGCGCGGCAACGTGGTGCGCGTGGTGATTACCTCGCCGTCGACGGCAGGCGAGAAGGTCGATCCGTTTGCCAACGTCTTCGTGCGCAAACTGACCTATTTCGATGCCGCACCGACACCAGTCGCAGCAGGCAAACTTACGTCGGCAGAGTAAAGCGGAACGTCGCGCCCCGGCCCGTCTGGCCGGCCGGCGTTTCCACCAGCGTGATACGGCGGCCGTGCAGTTGCAGAATGCGGTGCACGATGCGCAGGCCCAAGCCGCCCTCGCGCCGCGCCCCACCCACGGTGAAGGGCCGCTCGAAGAGCCCTTCGCGCGCACTCTCGGGAATGCCCGGCCCGGTATCGCTCACGCGCACTTCAATCTCCGTCCCCGCAGGCGCTACCGCCACCACAATCTCGCCACCTGACGGCGTATAGCGCAGCGCATTTTCCAGCAAATTGGTAAACACGCGCTCGATCAAGCCCAGATCGGCGCGCGCCGTCGGCACCTGCGGCGCCAGTTGCGCGCGCAGCGCCACGCCTCGCGATTCGGCGCTGAGTTCGAACTTCTGGAACACGTCCTGAATCAAGTCGGTCACCGAGAACGGCTCGGCCTCGGGCTGCACGAAACCGTGCTCCAGACGCGCCAACTCGAACAGCGACTGCGCCAACGCCCCCACCTTGCGGCTTTGGTCGAGTGCAATGCCCAGATAGCGCCGCCGGTCGGCAGGCGCGAGCGTGGCGTCCTTGAGCGACAACGTTTCCAGATAGCCGTGCAACGACGAGAGCGGTGTGCGCAAGTCGTGCGAGATATTCGCAATCAACTCGCGCCGCTCCTGATCTTGGCGCGTGAGCGTGCGCCATTGCTCACCCAGCCGGTCCACCATCTGCCGGAAGGCGCGTTCGAGCACCACGATTTCGTCGTTCGGCCGGGCCTGCTGCGACGCCAGTTCATCGGCCGACACGGCGGGCAATGGCGCGGGCGCCGCGTCGATATCGAACTCACGCACGGTATCGGTCAGACGCCGCAACGGCCGCGTAATCCACGCAAACGCCGCCAGACCGGCGATCAGGCACAGGGCCGCCACCAACCCAATCGACCACAGCGCCGTATTGAGCGCGGCACTCGTTGCGCCGCGCGCTGCGAAGCGATCGTGCGCTTCGCCCAGCAGCACGACATAGATGTAGCCGACCTCCTGCCCATTCACGCGCAGTGGCGCGGCGCTGAAGACTTTGCGCACATCGGTGTTGCGCGGGTCGTCG
Source organism: Pandoraea pneumonica (assembly GCF_049918595.1). Classification (GTDB taxonomy): domain Bacteria; phylum Pseudomonadota; class Gammaproteobacteria; order Burkholderiales; family Burkholderiaceae; genus Pandoraea; species Pandoraea pneumonica_A. The sequence continues at coordinate 33,380 of NZ_JBNCRZ010000005.1, read as the reverse complement.
CCATAAATCGGCAACGCTTCGCCATCGATGAGCCGATGCACCGGCGCGAGATCGATCTGCGTGCGCCGCAGATGCCCTTCCGGCGCGGCATGCCCCGTGATTCGGCCCTGTTCGTCGAGCAGATACACCTCGACGCTGGGGTTCACCACCATGAGTTGTCCGAACAGACGCCGCACAGCGTCCGGCTTCATGCCGTTGGCGTCCATGAGTTGCGCATTGGCGGCGATATGCTCGGCGAGCCCGCGCGAGAGCCCTTGAATCACTTCGGCCTCGTGCATGCGGTTCGCCCGCACCTGCAACCATGCCGACGTGCCGCAGCACACCAGCAGCAGCGCTGCAAAGACGAGCGACAGGCGCTGGGTGAGCGTGAGATTCCATTTGCGCATCATGCCGCCCCTGCGTCGGTCGAATTGCCGTCGGACGACGCATCGCTCGCGAATTTGTAGCCGCGCCCCCAGACCGTCAGAATGCGGGCCGGTTGCGCGGGATCGGCTTCGATCTTCGCGCGCAGGCGATTGATGTGAGTGTTGACGGTGTGCTCGTAGCCCTCGTGCTGATACCCCCAGACGGCATTGAGCAAGTCCATGCGCGAGAACACCTTGCCCGGCTGACGGGCGAAGAAATACAGCAGATCGAATTCGCGCGGCGTGAGGTCGAGCAACTTACCGCCCAGCGTCGCCTCGCGGGCAATCGGGTCGATGAACAACCCCGCCACGGCGAGGCTGCCCGCTTCCATGCGCGCGTTGCGGGCCAGCGCGTCCACGCGGCGCATAAGCGCCTTGACCCGCGCGACGAGTTCCAACACCGAGAACGGCTTGGCCAGATAGTCGTCCGCCCCCAGTTCCAGCCCGAGAATGCGGTGCACTTCGCTCGCACGGGCGCTGGTGATGATGATCGGGGTGTAGCGCGTCATTTCGCGCGCGCGGCGGCAGATTTCGAGGCCATCGACACCGGGCAGCATCAGGTCGAGAATCAGGGCATCCCAACCGCCTTCGGACAGGCGGCGCAGGCCCTCGTCGCCATCGGCGGCGTGCACGACCTCGAAGCGCTCGTCGCGCAGATGCAGCGTGAGCAGGTCGGCAATATGCACGTCGTCTTCGACGAGCAGGACACGGCGCGGCGAATCCATCGTAGGGACAGCTCCGGAAAGTGGGTCTTGGAGACCTCATTGTGCGCAGTTCGGGCCGCGCGAGGTATCACGAATTGTTTAATCTTACGTGAGGACTTAGCCATCACGGACGCACTACCCTTCAGTCATCGATCCACTATCGGGCCACCCACCGGAGGATGCCATGAAGTTGTCCGGCAACAAGCCATCCCAAACGTCTCAGAATGATGCCCCGTCTGCCCCGGCGGCCCATGCGGCCTCCAGCGAGCGCCAGACGACCTCGCGCCGCGTGTTTCTGCTCAGCACGACGGCGGCCGCGGCCGCGGTAGCCGTCGGGCTGGTGCCCCGCCTGGTGCGCCCGGCCCGGGCCGACGACGCGAAGGGTGCCAGCAAGCCAGACCACTTCGAAGTGGCCTATAGCGACGCCGAATGGCGCAAGCGCCTGACGCCCGCCCAGTACGAAATTCTGCGTCAGGAAGGCACCGAGCGGCCTTATTCCAGCCCGCTCAACGACGAACACCGCACCGGCACCTTCTTCTGCGCCGGGTGTGCGTTGCCGGTCTTCTCGTCGCGCACCAAGTTCGACAGCCATACCGGCTGGCCGAGCTTCTGGACGCCGCTCGATAACGCCGTGGGCACCCACACCGACACCAGCTTCGGGATGATTCGCACGGAAGTGCACTGCCGTCGCTGTGGCGGTCATCTGGGCCACGTCTTCGACGACGGGCCGAAGCCGACCGGCCTGCGCTACTGCATGAACGGGCTGGCCATGACATTCCGCCCGCAACCCGCCTGATATCTAACAAGAACACCCCCGGCCCCGCCGGATCTCGCTAAAGGAGCGCTTTCATGACCTTGCTCATCCTCGCCTATCTTGGCGGGATCCTGACCATCGTCAGTCCATGCATCTTGCCGGTCTTGCCGTTCGTCTTCTCGCGCGCGGGCCAGTCGTTCTCGCGCAGCGTGCTGCCGATGCTCGCCGGGATGGTGCTGATGTTCGCGCTCGTGGCCACCCTCGCTGCCGTGGGCGGCAGTTGGGTTGTGCAAGCGAACCAATACGGCCGCCGGCTCGCCCTCGCACTGGTTGCGCTGTTCGGCGCCACGCTGCTGTTCCCGAAACTCGCCGAACGCCTGACCCATCCGCTCGTCTCGCTGGGCGACCGGCTGTCGCAGTCGGCGCAAGGCGACGCCTCGACCGGTGATACCACCGCATCCGGCGCCCGCCCCGGTGGGTCGTTCCTGCTGGGCATTGCCACGGGCTTGCTGTGGGCGCCGTGCGCTGGCCCGATCCTCGGACTGCTGCTCACGGGGGCTGCGTTGCAAGGGGCGAGCATCGGCACGACGCTGTTGCTGTTCGCCTATGCCGCCGGTGCCGCTACGTCGCTCGCGCTGGCATTGCTGGTCGGTGGCCGTGTGTTTTCCGCCATGAAACGCTCGCTTGGCGCAGGCGAGTGGATTCGCCGCGTGCTCGGCGGTCTGATGCTCGCGGGTGTGGCCGCGATTGCCCTCGGGCTCGACACGGGCGCGCTGGCGCAGCTCTCGACCGCCTCGACGGGCGGCATCGAGCAAAAGCTGGTCGATCAGCTCGGCGCGCGCCGCAATGGACCGAACGGTACGGATGGCGCGAATGACGCGAATGGCGCGAATGCCTCGGATGCACCGCAAGCCAACAATACCGGTGGCAACGACGCCAATAGCGGCTCGGCCATGATGGCGGCCAGCAACGCGATGACGCGCACCGCAGCCACCGAACCCGCCCCGCTGCCGGTCGAAGGCCAGTTGCCCTCGCTCGACGGCGCGGTGCAGTGGCTCAACTCGCCGCCGCTCACGGCCGAGGCATTGCGCGGCAAGGTCGTCCTCATCGACTTCTGGACGTATTCCTGTATCAACTGCCTGCGCACGTTGCCGTACGTGAAGGCATGGGCGCAGAAGTATCGCGATCAGGGCCTTGTCGTCATCGGCGTGCACGCGCCGGAGTTTGCCTTCGAGCGCGATATCGGCAACGTCAAGAAAGCGGTGAAAGACCTCGGCGTCGACTATCCGGTCGCCATCGACAACAACTACGCGATCTGGCGCGGCTTCAATAACCAGTACTGGCCCGCGCATTACTTCGTCGATGCGCAAGGACGCGTGCGTTATCACCACTTCGGCGAAGGCAACTATGCCGAATCGGAGCGTGTGATCCAGCAACTGCTGCGCGAAGCCGGTGCCAAGCAAGTCGCGAGCAACATCGCCGACGTGCAAGCCAGCGGCATTCAACAGGCGGCCGATATGCGCGACGTGCGCTCGCCGGAGACCTACGTCGGCTACGAGCGCGCAGAAAACTTCGCCTCGCCGGGCGGTGCCGTACGCAATCAGGCCACCGACTATCGCGCACCATCGATGCCCTCGCTCAACGCATGGGGCCTTGGCGGGTCGTGGATGGTCGGCGCGGAACACGCCACTGCCACTCAAGCCGGTGCCCGCATCGTCTACCGCTTCCATGCCCGTGACCTGCATCTGGTGCTCGGCCCGGACGCCAACGGCAAGCCTGTGCGCTTTCGCGTCACGGTCGACGGTCAGGCGCCGGGCGATGCCCACGGCACCGACGTCGCCGCCGACGGCACGGGCACCGTCACCTCGCAGCGCCTATATCAGCTTGTGCGCCAGTCCGGCGACGTGAGCGATCGCACCTTCAGCATCGAGTTTCTGGATCCGGGCGTGTCGGCCTACGCCTTCACCTTCGGTTGATCGAATCGGGAGTTTTTCACATGAACAAGTCACATTCGCAACGCATCGCCTCCGGACTGCGCCGCACGTTCCTGGCAACCGCCGCCGTCGCCGCCGGCGTCCTCACCTGGCAGGTTGGCGCCTACGCCTTCGGCGCTGAGCCCGCCGTCTCGATCGCCGCGCCGAAGCTCGACGAACCGGCCACTGGCGCACGCACCGAGACGGCCGTCTTTGCAGGCGGCTGCTTCTGGGGGGTACAGGGGGTCTTCCAACATGTGCAGGGCGTGACGAAGGCGGTGTCCGGTTACGCGGGCGGTACGGCAAAAACCGCCGATTACGAGACCGTCAGCTCGGGCAGCACCGGCCATGCCGAATCGGTTGAAGTCACGTTCGATCCGCAGAAGGTGTCGTACGGCAAGCTGCTGCAAATCTACTTCTCGGTCGCACATAATCCGACCGAGCTCAATCGTCAGGGCCCCGACAGCGGCACGCAGTACCGTTCCGCCGTCTTCCCGATGACCGATGCGCAGCGTCAAGTTGCGACGGCTTACATCGCGCAACTCGACGCGTCGCATGCGTTCTCGAAGCCGATTGCCACGAAGGTCGAGAAGTACACGGGCTTCTATGCCGCCGAGGGCTACCATCAGGACTTTTTGACCGAACACCCGACGTATCCGTACATCGTGATCAACGATCTGCCCAAGGTAAAAGACCTCAAGCGACTGTTCCCCACGATGTATCGCGACACGCCGGTGTTGGTGAAGACGGCCTCGGCGTCCTAAGGCCTACTTCGGCTCGTCTGCCAGCTTGTACACGCGCAGACGATGCCCGTCGGGGTCGGACGCGACGAACGTACGCCCGAAGTCCATCGTCGTCGGCGCTTGCAGAATCGCGATACCGCGTGCCGACCAGTCTTCATAGGTGGCGTCCACGTGAGCGTTGGACGCCACCGGCAGCACCACTTCGCTGCCGCCCGGCGGCGCAATCACGGTGGGCACCACCGTGTGCTTCGCCCACAGGCCCAGCTTCAATCCATTCGGGAACACAAAAAGCGCAAAACCCGGCGACGTTTCGACCGGCTCGAGGTCGAACAAATCGGCGTAAAACGCGGCGCTCTCCGGCGGATTCGCGACATACAGAATGACCATATTGGGATGTGGCATGACTAGCTCCTGTCGATTTGGATAACTGACGTATCACACGCTCGCAACACCTCGGCGTGCGTCGTCATTGGCCATATCGTAGAAGTAGATGCTGTCAGTTTTTGTCAGTAGCCGACATGCCAGCCATTCGCGTATTTACTGCCGCCCCGTCGTCTCCCGCCACGCCTTGAGCAACGTGCGCCGCCCACGCGGATAACGCGCCTCGGACACCGTCATCGACTCGATCCGGTCGGCGCGGAAATGGCGGAAGCCATCGCGCAACTCGCACCATGCCACCACCATGCGCACGCGCTCGAAGAAGCCCAATGCGAACGGCCAGATCACGCGCTCCGACGTTTTTCCGGCTTCGTCGCGATACGCCAGATGCAACTTGCGCTCGGTGCGGATCGCTTCGCGAATGACAGTCAGGTCGACCGTCATCGGTGGCAGCGGATCACCCGGGCCGATTAGCAACGTCGACGCTTCGAGCGACGCGCGCAAATCGGCAGGCAGCACCGCGGCAATCTTCGCCAGCGCATTACCTGCGGCATCGGCCAGTGCGCCGTCGGTGCGATTGGCAACCCACCGCGAGCCGAGCACGATCGCTTCGATTTCTTCTTCGGAGAACATCAGCGGCGGCAGCAGGAAACCCGGCTTGAGAACGTAGCCGAGCCCCGGCGCGCCTTCGATATGCGCGCCTTGCGCCTGCAAGGTAGCGATGTCGCGATAGAGCGTGCGCAAGCTCACGCCGAGCGAGTCGGCGAGCGCCGCCCCCGCCACCGGGTACCGGTGACGGCGCAGCAGTTGCATAAGGGAGAAAAGGCGTTGAGTGCGAGACATGGCGCGCATTATGCGCCAGTTCGCATGAAGGCCGGCACTGGGGTGCCGACCTTCATCCGGGGCATTACTTCTGACGCAGTTGCTTGACGATTTCCGAGTTCACATCGCCGGGCTGACCGCCATACGCCACGCGCAGGTAGTTGGTCAGTTCCGAGATCTGCGCATCGGTCAGGCGCTTGTCGAAACCGGGCATGTCCTGCATCGCTTCGAGCCCCGGGAATTTCTGCGGCTCGATCCCATCCAGAATCGCGATGATCAGGTTGCGCGGATCTTTCTGACGCACCGTCGAATTGCCCAGCATCGGCACGGCCACGTGCGGCTTGCCCGTGCCATCGGCGGCGTGACAACCGGCACACACGGCGAGGTACATATTGCGCCCTGCCACGAGCTTGCTCGTGTCGGGGTTCGTCGGCAGCGGCTTCGGTTCCGGCGCCGCATCGCCCAGCAGATAAGTGCTGAGCGAGCGCAGATCGTCCGGCGTGAGGTACTGCGTGCTCAAGTGCACCACCGGATACATCTCGCCGAAGGCCGAGCCTTGCGGCGCGACCCCCGTGCCGAAGAACGTCTGCAAGTCTTTCGCCGTCCAGCCGCGTGCGGCCAGCGCTTCAGGCGTCAGATCCGGCGCAGCGATACGCGCGAGCGCAGCACCACCCAGCGGCTTCGCGCCATCGAGCTGCCCGAACGTGCCGCGCGGCGTATGACATTCGGCACAGTGGCCCAGCGCGTTGGCCAGATAGCGTCCGCGCAGCCAATCCGCCGACTGCCCTTTCGACGCATCAGGCAGCGTGTCCTTGAGGAAGATCCAGTCCCAGAAGCGCATGCCGAAGCGCATGTTGTACGGGAACGAAAGATCGTGCTTCCGATTGGCCACCGCCACCGGCTTGACCGACATCAGATACGCGTAGATCGCATCGCTGTCCGCGCGCGTCATCTGGCGATACGACGTGTACGGCATGGCCGGATACAGGACCTTGTCCGGTGCCTTGCCATCGTGCAGTGCGCGATAGAAATCGTCGGCGGTCCAGTTGCCGATGCCGTTGGCCTTGTCCGGCGTGATGTTCGTGCCGTAGAACGTGCCGAACGGCGACTTGAGCGGCACACCACCGGCGAACGGCGCCCCGTCCGCACTGGTATGGCAAGCCGCGCAATCGGCCGCACGGGCAAGGTACTTACCGCGCGCGATCACGTCGGGCGACGCCGGGCTGCCCTGCGGCATCACGACGGCAGTCGCACCGGAGGCATTGGCCGCTGCGGCGCCAGATGCCGGTGCATCGGCCGCCATCGCGCTCGTGACGAGCGACGGCATCATCGATGTCTTGGGCTGCGGCGGTTGCGACGGGTCTGGCGGCTTGGGCGAATTCGAATCGTTGCATGCGGCAAGCAACAGCGCCGCCGCGACACACACTGCGCTAGCGCTCAGGCGCCCCAAACGACGCAGCGACGATGAGGGAGTGACACGATTCAGGTTCATGGCGTGTCCTCTCACTTCGCGTCGGTCAGGCAGCCGGGCGTCTTCAAAATGACGTCGCGCACGGCCTCGTAGTAGCGCACATACCCTGTACAGCGGCAGATGTGATCGTTGAGCCCTTCCGTAATCGCCGCTTCCAGATCGGCACGTGCCACCGGTTTGCGCTTGAGCTTTTCGATAAGCACCGTCGCCGCATTCACGAAGCCGGGCGTGCAGTAACCGCACTGGAAACTGAAGTGATCGAGAAACGCCTGTTGAATCGGCGCCAGCGTCACTTTGCCGTCGGCATCGTGCGTGGCATGACCTTCCACCGTTCGCACCGTCTTGCCGTCGAAGTAGTTCGCGCCGGTGATGCAGGTGCGCACCGTCTCGCTGGTGCCGTCGGCATGGTCGACGATCACCACGCAGGCGTGGCAAATACCTTGTCCGCAGCCGAGACGCGAGCCAGTCAGCCCCAGCGTCTCGTGGAGGTAATCGATCATCATCAAACCCGCGGGCACATCCGACGGGCCGTGCGAAACACCGTTGACCTTCACCGTCACGGGAATCACGTCCCAAGGGGCTTTGCCATTCGTCGCTGCGGGCGCACTGCTCGCGGCGGCCGGTGCCGACGCCGCACTCATGGCGCCGCTGGCGTCCGACGCTGCGTGCGCGGCGCTAGCGGTTGCCGCGCTGGTGTTGGGTGTTGCGTTTGCTGCGTCCGTCATGCCAGTACCTCCTGGATCTTCTCCGGTGTCACCGGCAAGTCAGTAAAACGATGGCCAATCGCGTGCGCGAGGCCGTTCACAATCGCACCCACCACCGGAATCATCACCACTTCGGCAATGCCCTTGGGCACATCGGTTTCGGAAATCGGCGGCAGCACTTCACCGGTCTGCGTCCACACGGCGACATCGGTCGCGCGCGGCAGGTGATAGCGGTTGAAGTTCCACGTGCCGTTGCCCGGACCGTCTTCATAAAGCGGCAGGTACTCGTGCAGTGCATGGCCGATCCCCATCGCGAGACCGCCCTGCAACTGCCCCGACACCAACTGCGGCGAAATCTGATTGCCGCACTCCATGATCGAGTGATGCGTGAGCAGCTCGACCTTGCCGGTCGCCTCGTGCACCGACAGCTCGACGAGCGTGCCGACGGCGCTGTAGTACGTCACCGCCGCGTTGTTACGCTGCACAGGCGGGTAGTACACGCGCTTGCGATCGATGACGCGATAGCCGGTGGCAGGCGTCGGTGCGACCACTTGCGTGGCAGACGCATTCGACGCGGCTGCGGGCGTACGCGCCGATGCGGCCTTCGCAGGTGCGTTGCCGCTGCGATGCGCCGCTTTGACGGCGGGCGTTTGCACCGGTGCGACGGCGGCGGCGGGCGGATTGGCGCCGCCCTTGCCGTAGCGCAGCGCAATGCCGTCCACGGGCAGGCGCTGCGTCGTGCCGTCGCCGAGATCCCAGTCCGCTTCCGCCCACTGCCAGCGGTTGAACACGTGCACCGTCGCGCCCGTCGCGAAACCCATCTCGTGAGCGGTCTTCGCGAGCATGGCCATCGGCAGCGCTTCCATCCCGGCCGCCGAGAGCTTGCCGTCGACCCAGCGTGCGTCTTCGACGCGCACCACGAGCGGTGCCGCCTGACCGCCGCCAAGACCCCGACGCCAGATCGAAAGCGCAGCAGGCCACAGCCCCTGCATGAACAGCAACCGCGCCGCTTCGCGCGTGCTGTGCGTGAAGTAGAACGCCGAATTCGTCGCACTCGACGGCGAGGCGTAACCCGGCGACCAGCGCGGGTTAGCGGCCAGCTTGTCCTGATCGGCCTGCGACATCAGATACGGATCGCCGCTCGTCACCACCGGCAACTCGGGCCAGTCGGTGATGGCGATATGCACGTCGGTGGCAGGCATACCGAGCCACTTCGCGACGGCCACGGCCTGAGACGTCGACGTCCCCGTGCCGATTTCGGCAGCCGTGTGATGCAGGCTGATCTTGCCCTGATCGTCGAACTCGACGCGCGCGAACGAGGTTTCCGCGCCCGTGCCGAAGTCCTTTTGCACACAAGCGAAACCCACGCCGTAGCGACGGCCCGGATGCGCCGCTTCGTACTCGGCCTTCTTCTTGTCGCGTTGCGTCCAGAGCGGATGCGCTTTCGCCTTGGCCAGCACTTCGTCGACACGCACGGCACCGGCAGGAATCGCGCCCTGCGTGTTCTTCATGCCCGAGCGCAGCGCGTTCTTCATGCGGAAATCGATGGCGTCCAGCCCGAGTTGGGCGGCCATTTCATCGATCATCATTTCGGTCGCGGCCATCGACTGCAACGTGCCGTAACCACGTGCCGAACCCGCGTCGATCGCGCGCGACGCAATCGCCACGCTCGCCAGATCGCTTTGCGGGAAGTAATAGATCGACTGCGCTGCCGTCGCGCCCACCATGGCGACCGACGGCGAGAAGTTCATGCGTCCGCCGCCGTTGCATTCCATGTCGGCCGTGAAGGCCTGCAACATCCCGCTCGCCTTATCGACGCCAATGCGATAACGCATCGTGAACGCGTGACGCTTGAGCGACGTCTGGAATTGCTCGTAACGATCGTTGGCCAAGCGCACCGGCAGGCCGTCGCCGTACATCGCAGCGGCCAGCCCGTAGAACGGCATGTTGTAGTGGTCTTTCGAACCGTAGCCGACCGTGTAGCAGGGGTAGACGATCAGACGCTTGACCGGGAAGTGGCCCTTCGCGACCATCGCCGCCGCGTTCTCGGCCACTTCTGACGGCGACTGCGTCGGCACGACCATGTGCAACGTTTGGGTTGCCGCGTCGTACCAGCAGTTGGCGTTATCTGGCTCGAGCGCCGCCGTGTCGACCGACTGCGTGCGGTACTCGCGCGACATCACCAACCAGTCGCCCGGCGGGTGCTCCAGCGATTCGCCGATCTTGCCCGCGTATGCCATGCCCTGCTCGTCTAGCTTGCCATGGTCGTTACCGTCAGGCCATACCGGCAAGTGCTTGCGCATCATGCTCGGGAAGATCGGCGCGTCTTTCAGGCTCGAATAGATATCGTCGTCGTAGGCCGTCTTGCCGCCCACGCGCACGAAGCGGAACGTGCCCCACGGGTCGCGCTCCAATGGGCCGCTCACGTCGCCGTAACGAATGATTTCGTCATGGAACTTGAGCTTGTCTTTGGCGAAGCGAAAACGTGCGAAGTCGTGATAGATCAGAATCGCCACGGCATGGCCGAGATACGCAGGCGTCTTGCCCGTCGGCAGCAGCATGTCGTCGCCATAGAACTCGGGGAACGCGACACCGTCGCGCGCGAGATCGTCTGCCGTCACCACGCGATCGGGCTTTAGCCCGTCGTCGAGACGCGAGAGATCGAAACCGAGATAAGGGCGATCGGCGAGCGTCGTGCGCAACACGAACGCGTGCGCCTGCTGCTTCGGCCAGCCGGGCATGTCGGCGGCGCGCACGTCACGCGCGAAAATCTTCGCGCCCGTGACTTTGGCGGTGCCGTCGATGCGGAATTTGGCTTGGCCCGTGGCAGCGTCCCACGCCACCGGCGTGAGGTTCTTGTCTTCGAACAGCGCAGCAAAGGCGCGGCTGCCCATCGGGGCGATGTAGACCGAAATACCCGCGATTACCGAGGCTTTGAGAAAGCCCCGGCGCGACATGGCGAAGCCGGATGTCGTGGCAGGGGTGTCGGTCGCTTGGGGGGTATCGGAAGCAGCAGATGTACGAGCGTCATCGCTCGACATTGCCGCTGGCGGACAGTGTTTTCTTGGCAGGCGCGGCATATGCGTTCCGTCCGTCGGCCGGGAGTACGGCCTTATTGTTTGGGGGGACGTATCACCAACACGAAACGGAAAATGGCACGCAAAACAGCACGAATACGATCACGACGCCTGGGGCAAAGTCATGACCCACGATGCTTGTGCGCAGTGCGCGACATTCATCTGCCGTGATGTCGTCGTGAAGTCTTATAGGACCACGCTTCATGAGTGACACCGGACCTCTCAAGGCTACACGCCGCCTATGTGAATGACAAGGTGACGGATGACGCACTGCGTGAGAACTGGCGCGGCTTGGCACGCATTGCGCACCGCGCGGCGGGCGAGAGCGGGCGATATTTCGGGTGCGTGATGTTGCTTATGCCAAATCAGAAATGGCGCTATATCCCGTGGAATATGGCGCCATCTCGATGTCGATCGGTGCTGCAATTTATTTTGTGCAGCGCGCTGATTTTTATCGTTTTTTGCGCGCGCAACGTTTACCGCTACGCTCGGCGTTCAGTCGATACGCAATTCCATGCACGTGAGATCGAGCCAACGGCCGAACTTGGTGCCCACTTCACTGAAAACGCCGACGATGCGAAAACCGAGCTTCTCGTGCAACCGAATCGACGGCGCGTTTTGCGCTTCGATACTCGCAATCATCACGTGAATGTCGGCGGCGCGCGCGCGTTCGATCAGTGCGCGCATCAGCAACTCGCCCACACCGCCGCCGCGCGCATTCTTGTCGATGTAAATCGAATGCTCGACGGTGTGGCGATAGCCGTCGAAGGCGCGCCAGTCGCCATACGAGGCGTAACCGAGCACGTCGTCGCCGCGCTGCGCGACGATTACCGGGAAGCCTTTCGCACGGCGGGCGGCGAGCCACTCGCGGCGGTTGTCCACGTCGACGAGGATCTCGTTCCAGATAGCGGTGGTGTGCTCGACGGCATCGTTATAAATGTCGCGAATGACGGCGAGGTCCGCGTCGGTGGCGTCGCGAACGGTAACGGCAGAGGTCATGATGGGTAGTCCAAGCGGGTTGTGGCAGTCACGTCGATATCGAGTCTACGGCCGGATGCGATGTCGAATATTGGCATCCAGTTTACTAGAAATTAATTTCCAGTAAACTGGACAGCATGGATATCAACGAACGTATCGCCCGCCGGGTTCGCGATTTGCGAAGCGAGCGCGGCTACTCTCTCGACACCTTGGCCGAGCGCAGCGGCGTGAGCCGTTCGAGCATTTCACTCATCGAACGCGCGCAGACGAGTCCGACCGCCAATGTGCTCGACAAGCTGGCCACGGCACTCGACGTTACGCTCGCTTCCCTCTTCGACGAGCGCAGCGGCGACGATGCTCCGCCCTCGCCCATCGCGCGGCGTGCCGATCAGCCCGTGTGGACCGACCCGGCGTCGGGCTATGTCCGGCGCAATCTCTCGCCAACCGAACCCTCGCCGCTGCAATACGTGGAAGTGAAATTCCCGGCCGGTGAGCGTGTGGCGTACGACACCGGCGCACGCGACAACGAAGTCTGGCAACAGATTTGGGTCATCGACGGCACCATCGAAATCACGCTGGGCAACACTACGTGGCGGCTCGATACCGGCGATTGCCTCGCCATGCGGCTCGATCAACCGATCGGCTACTACAACCCGACCTCGGCAACGGCGCACTACCTGGTCGGGCTCGTCACACTACCGTTCGTCGCTGCCCGGAGGGCAACATGACGTCATCGATCACCTTGCAACGCCTGAACGGGGAACAAGCCGTCGCGGCCATCGATTCCCTTGCCGATGTACTCGTCGATTGCGTGGAAGGCGGCGCGTCCGTCAGCTTCATGTTGCCGCTCACACGCGAGCGCGCAACGGCGTTCTGGCGCAAGGTGGCCGATGGGGTCGCGCGCGGCGAGCGGGTGCTGCTGGTCGCGCGTGAGGAAGCTAGCGATACGTCGGACGGCAAAGGCCGCATCATCGGCACCGTGCAGTTGATTCTCGATCTGCCTGAAAACCAGCCGCACCGTGCCGACGTGGCGAAGATGCTCGTGCATCGTGATGCGCGCAGGCAAGGTGTTGCGCAGCTGCTGATGGCCGCCGTCGACGACGTGGCACGCGCCGAGGGCCGCCACGTGCTCGTGCTCGATACCGTCACCGGCGGCGACGCCGAACGCTTATATCAACGCAGCGGCTGGCAACGCGCAGGCGACGTGCCGAAGTTCGCACTCATGCCCGGTGGCGAATTCTGCGCCACGACGTTCTATTACAAGCATCTGGCGTAGCTTTTCTCAACGCAGCGCCGCCAGCCCTTCGAGCAACGCCTTGTGGAATGCCGCTGGGTCCTGCATCTGCGGCGCATGGCCTAGCTCGGGAAACTCCACGAGTGTCGATCCGGGAATGGCCGCGTGCGTGGCCTTCGCCAGCGCCGGGTAGTGACCGATACGCGCTTGCACCTCCGGCGGCGAAAAATCCTTGCCGATCGCGGTAGTGTCCTTGTCGCCGATCAGCAGCAACGTGGGCACACGAATCTGGCCGAACTCGTACACCACGGGCTGCGTGTAGATCATGTCGTAGAGCAACGCCGAATTCCACGCGACGAGCCGCTTGCCCGGTCCGCGATACATCCCCGCGAGCATTTGCACCCACGGTTCGTAACGCTCGTTCCATTGCCCTGCGTAGTACGTCGCCTGTTCATAGCGGCGAATACTCGGTGCACTGGTGCGCAGGTCGCGCTCGAACCATTCGTCGACCGTCTTCGACGGTACGCCCAGCGCCTTCCAATCTTCCAAACCGATCGGGTTGACGAGCACGAGTTGCTGCGTGTCGTCCGGATACATCAGCGCATAGCGCGCGGCGAGCATGCCGCCGGTCGAATGGCCCACGATCGTGGCACGTGTGATCCCTAGCGACGCGAGCAACGCATGCGTGTTGTTCGCCAATTGCTGGAAGCTGTACTGATACTGCGCGGGCTTGCTCGACTTGCAGAATCCGATCTGGTCGGGGGCGATCACGCGATACCCGGCGCCAGTGAGCACGTCGATGGTGTCGCGCCAGGTCGCGGCGCAGAAGTTCTTGCCATGCAGCAGCACGACGGTTCGGCCGTTCGCTTGCGCGGGCTTCACATCCAAATACGCCATATGCAGCGGCGAGCGCTGCGACGTGAAGTCGAAACGGTTCACTGGATACGGATAGTCGAAGCCCTGAAGCTCCGGACCATACGCCGGGCCTGCATTGCTGTCGGCACTATCGGCGGCGTGTGCCAGCGAGGGCGAGAACATCGAAAACGTCGAGAGCGCCGCACATGCGGCGACGCTGGCGACGACGCCAATACGTAGTGCCACTGTGCCGTGTTGCCACCACTGTTGAAGTCGGCGGTACATCGGCGAGGGAAACCGTTGGGATGTTTGCTGCGTGGGGGTCATGAGCGAAGGCGTGCGATGGCACGCGAAGTGGCACAAAGCGGATGCCAGCGATTGTGCCACGCGCTCATTCGTGGGGAGCGCCACGTAAAAAACCCGCCGTCAATACGGCGGGCTTTGGCGGTTGGGGGCTATCGGCCCCCCAATCACAACCTGCTTAACTTAGTTACCGAAGTACGTCGTACCGGCACGTTGCAGACCGCCGACCGAACCCGGCGTGACCGGTGCCGCAGCAGCGGCCGGTTGTGCGCTGGGCACTGCCTTCGGGTACACGGTGTCGTGTTGCACGACCAGACCGTCCTTCTGGGCTTGGATCAGTTCGGCGCGAACTTGCGCGCGAGTCAGCACGCTGGTTTGCGGAACCCACGAGAATTCCGACGGGCCGTCGAAGGCGTCGCTGGCGAAGGCCGAACCGGCCGACACAGCCAACACAGCGGAAATCAGGGCAGAGGTAATAAGGGTGCGCTTCATGGTGTTTCTCCTGTCTATTGAAGGGGGCGATGCGTAACTCATCGTCGACAATCAAAGTCTATTAGTGCGCACTTCGATGATAAAGACGATCAATTACAATCATTTATTTCATATTCAGAAATAATTGAAATAAACGGGGCCATATGCCTAGCGCAGGCCGAGCATTCATAAGGTTTCAACCGATGGGGATGCGAAACGGGACAAAAACCACCGAGCGGCCGGTATAACCCTCAAAGATTTAGGGTTATACCGGCAGGTGGCACCGGCGCAATACTTCATATGTTTATCAACGCCGCGCGTCCATTCCACGACGCATGTTTCGGTACCCGCAACGCCAGCGATGTGGGCGCTCACGCAACAAGTTAGTGAGCGCGAACCCCGCTACGCGAGGGCTTATGGTATTTTTCTCTCGCTTCAAACGCGCGTATAAGCGAGCCCTCGCTTCGGAAACCGAAAGAATTGTGCAAAACCGGACCGCATTGATGTGCCGCGCGCATGGCTGGCACAACTTTGACGCTTTGGGAACGGTTTTGAAGGGTCAGAAAGAAACTCTGTAAAATCCGCTGCGGCATGAGGGTGCGCGCCGGACACAGCCGTGTCCGGGACGCCGCGACTCGCTCGACAACCTCGCCGAAGCACCGGCGTGTGCGCCGCTCAAGGGAAGATAAGCAACAGATGAAAGCGCCCAGCAACCTGATTACTGGTGAAGTGCGGACGAAAATCCGCGGCATGATTCTCGCCTCGGAACTCAAGCCTGGGCAGCGCCTGATTGAAGACGACTTGATTCAGTTGCTCGGCGTTGGCCGCACACCGGTGCGCGAAGCGCTCCTGATCTTGCAAGGCGAAGGCTTCATCGCCCGCAATCGCGGCTGGGAAGTGCAGGGCGTCGAGCACCTTCAGGTACACGCCATTTTCGAGAGCCGCGCCGCCATCGAAGCGGAGACCGCCCGTTTGGCCGCCCGCAAGATCACGCCCGAGGCCTGCGACGCGCTCGCCGCGCTCATCGAGCAGATGGAGCCCAGCTCGCACCTGCCACGTCTCGCACTCAACCGCCTGAACAGCGAATTCCACGATTTGATCGTCAAAGCTGCCGATAACGTCGTGCTGGCGCAGTTTCACGAGCGCATTCAGTTCTATTACTGGGCGCTGCGCGTTCCGGTCATGTTCTCCGACGAGCAACTGCGCGCGACCAACGTGCAACACCGTGAATTGCTCGACGCGCTGCGCGCCCACGATGAAGCCCGCGCGGCCGAGATCGCACGCCATCACGTCGTGACGACCATGGATATCGTCGAACCCGCCCTGCCGCGCTAAGTCACCGGCACGCACCGACGCTCGCCCACGCGCGATCAACCAGGTGGTTACGCCGATTCGCAAGCACCCCGCCTGCATACATTCCACATACAAGCCATTTAGCCCCGCTCGGAGGCTGCCGCCGACATCGGCCAAGGGGTAGCGCTACCCCAGACACGCCAAACGGCCAGCGCGCTTCCCCTCGTTTCCGATCAGCGGACCAAATATCCGGCGACGCGCCAGCGGCCATCCACGCCGTACACCATCGTGACCATTTCTTGGCCGTCGGCCTTGTTCTGGAACGCCGTGTCGTACTGAATCACGACGTACTCGCCCTCAGGCTGACCGGGAATGGTGCGCGTGAACACCGCGTCTTTGACCTTGCGCGATTGCACCTTGCCCAACGGGGCGCGTGCGGCGCTCAGACTCTGGGTCCATGCGTCGGCCGGCAGCGAGCGCTGAAACACGGCGGCGGCTTGCTCCCAGCTTTGCTCGGCGCGGTTGATATCGACCAGACCGAGCCAGAGATTCGCCGCTTCGAGCGCGGGCTTCACATCGCGGTTGATGTCCGTGGCCGGGCTCACGCCGCTGGCCGGCGTCGCAAACAGCGGCGGCTGGGCCGAACGACGCGCCATCGGTTCCTGTGCCTGCGCCTGCGCCGCGCTCAGACCGGCGGCTGTGGCGACGGCAAATATCAGGAAGCGGTGAAGACGGGACATCGACATGACAAAAACTCCTAGAGATAGACGGTAAACCATAACCCGGCCATTCTACTGGCGTGTAACGCGCACAGCGGCGTACATTACAATGCACTACACACGCCCGCCTTCCCCCCGCCGGCCTTCGCCATGTTGACGACGTCTCTGCTCGCGATCACTGCCCTGCTCAGCTTCATGATGTTGCTGATCATCGGCTCGCTGGTACGCTCGCGCGTCGCCGGGGTGCGCGAATGGTGCTGGGCCAACGTGGCCGTCCTCGTCTCGCTGCCCTTATTTGCGCTGCGCGGCCATGTCCCCGACTTCCTTTCGATTCCTGTCGCCAACGTGATGCTGGGCAGCGGCCTGCTGCTCTATTACGCCGGATGTGCGCGCTTTCTCGGCCGCTCGCCGCACTGGCCGGTGCTCGGGGCGTCGCTCGGCGTGCTGACCGGATCCATGCTGTTTTGGTATTACGGCAACGAGAACACGCAAGTGCGGGTGGTGATCGTGTCGACGTATCACGCGGTGGTGCTGCTGGCCACGGCGGTGCTCATCATGCGGCACATTCCCCCCAAGCGGCATCCCTATAACTATTGGCTGACGGCAGGTCTCGCGGTCGCGTTTGCGATTGGCCACATGGTGCGCGGCACCGTGTTCGGCTGGGCACCGGCCCCGGGGCCCGACTTGATGGGCCCGTCGACCTTCAACGCCGTGATGCTCATCATTGGCGCGGTGGTCATGCCGGCCATGACCATGGGGTCGGTCATGATGATTCACGACGCGATGCTCGCCACCGCCGAGGAAGCCGCCAATCGCGACTACCTGACCGGCGCACTCTCGCGCAAGCATTTCGACCTGCTCGCGCGGCAGGAGATGGCACGGGCACTCTCACGCGGCTGGCCGCTGTCGATCGTGGTCATCGATCTCGATCATTTCAAGCAGATCAACGACACGCACGGCCACGCGGGCGGCGACACGGTGCTGCGCGAATTCGTCAGGCTGGTACGCGACGGACTGCGCGAGGGCGATATCTTCGGACGGTTAGGCGGCGAGGAATTTGCCGTGCTGTTACCCGGCACCGATACGCCGGGGGCGATCCGCATCGCCGAGCGTCTGCGCGCGCAGGCCAGTCGGCATCTGGTAGCGGGGCCGTTCGGCGTTTGTCATTACACGCTGAGCGGTGGGGTAGCGACATGGCACGAGCACGAGAGTCTCGAAGCGCTGTGCATGCGTGCCGACCGTGCGTTGTATGCCGCGAAAATTTCCGGGCGCAATCTCGTGCTCTCGGACGTGCTGTCGAGCGACGAGACGGCGCCGGAAGCGGGCTGACCCAACGCGCGTCGAATTCTGGCGGCTGGACCGACTGCGGCTAACGTCAGCCGGCGGCCTCTGGGAAGAACTCCCGATGCATTCGCGCAATATAGTCGGTGAGGTTCGGGTGCTTCTCGATCTCATCGCGCAGCGGGTGCTTGAACTGAGGTGCCATTGCGCTCGCCATGAAGGCAAATGCCGTGGCATCCGCACCGCACGGCGAACTCCCGAAAAAGTACGGCTTGTCGCCCAGCATCTGGGCCGCTGCCTGCGCGCCCCGGGCGAGCAATTGCTGTTGCTCTTCGGGTGAATAGCGCAGGGTGCCCTGGCCTTGGAGTGTGCCGCGGATCTTGCGGCGAATAAACGCTTCCGCCACCGGACGCACCGGCCACGGAATCGACTTGAAGAACGACGCCGGTCCCTTGGCGAAATTCTCGTCGTCGCACCAGCGCGCCTGCACCACGTGCCAATAGAAGTGGTCCTCCAGCGCCTTCTCGAACATCCACGCCGCGCCGCGTTGTTCCGGCGCGAGGCTGGCATCGAAGTCGAACCCGTACTTGCGCTCGATATGCAGGCGAATCAGTGTCGAGTCCGGCACGATCTGCCCGTCGTCGTCGATGAACGGCAACTTGCCTTTCGGCGCGCGCCGAAAGCCGCCGCGATCCGTTTGATAGGTCAGCCCGGCGAGCTTGAGCAGCATATGGGCTTTGATGACGAACGGGCTGGCATCGGGCAGTCCGAACGCCGGACCGAAGGTGTACAGGGTCAACATCGTGGCCAAACTCCTGCGCAAATGAGGGCGTGTAGTGGGTTGAAAGCGGGTTGAAGGCGGGTCGAAAAGCTTTGGCGCAGAGTATTACATGAGTGCGCGTGCGCGCGGTCGATGTCGCGTTCACGTCACTCGCGCACTGTGCTTTTATACAGTATTATGTCACCCAATCGAGGGACCTTTTCATGGAAACAATCGACTGGGATCAATTGGCGCTAAGCGCCGCCGAGCGGGATCTTGCGGGCGTCGTTCGCGAGATTGCCGCGCGCTTTGCACAGCACGGCCACCAAGCATCTGGCGCAGCCGCGCGGCTCGACTGGCGCACGCTCGTGGCTATCGCCGACGAAGCCGAAGCGGATATCGGGCTGCATGCACGCCATGAGGCGTGGGTGCTCGCGCATGTGCTGCGTTTGCCGGGCGACGAAGCTTTGCGCCGCGAGGGCGAATTGCCGCCGCTCGACGCGAGTGTCGATCTGAGCTGGCCCGACGCCCCGACACCGGCCGTGTTTCGCGCCATCGTGGCCGCGTTCGCCGGAGAAGACGCATTGGCGGAAGACATGACGGCCTACGCAGCAACCAAGTCCAGCAACGCGACGCCGCGTGCGGCGTCGCCCCACGCCGGTGGATCGGCATACTCGGCTTGAATCAAGACGCTCAAGACGAAAGCGTGGCAGACGCAACGCCCATCGATCCGGACGCCCTCGCCCGCTCCTTGCCCGCCCCCATGGTCTTCGTCGATTTGGAGACCACCGGCGGCAATGCGCTGGCTGACCGCATCACGGAAATTGGCGTGGTCGAGGTCGGGCCGCATGGTATCGAACAATGGAGTACGTTGCTCGATCCGGCAGAGTCGATCCCGCCGTTCATCCAGCAACTGACCGGCATCACTAACGAGATGGTGCGCGGGCAACCGTCGTTCGAGACCTTGGCGCAGGGTCTCGCGGAGCGTCTGCAAGGCAAGTTGTTCGTGGCCCACAACGCCCGATTCGACTATGGCTTTCTCAAGAATGAATTCCGTCGTGCGGGCATTTCGTTTCAAGCGGACGTTCTGTGTACCGTCAGGCTCTCGCGACTGTTATTCCCGGCGGCGGCTCGCCATGGCCTCGACGCACTGATCGCCCGTTTTGGTCTCGAACCGCTGGGCCGTCACCGCGCGCTCGCCGACGCCGACCTGCTCTGGCAGTTCTGGCAAAAAATCCACACGATTTACCAGCCCGAGCTGATCGAGCAAGCGGTGCAACGGGTTACCAAGCGCGCCAGCCAGCCGCCGCAGTTGCCTGACGAAGCGATCGACGCGTTGCCTGCCGCGCCTGGTGTTTATCTGTTTTACGGTGAAGGCGATACGTTGCTCTACGTCGGCAAGAGCGTCGACATTCGTGCGCGGGTGCGCTCGCACTTCTCCAGCGACCATCAGGTCGCCAAAGACCTGCGGATCTCGCAGGAAATTCGGCGCGTAGAAGCACGGCGTACGGCGGGCGAACTCGGCGCGTTGTTGCTCGAATCGCAATTGGTCAAGCAATTGCAGCCGATTCATAACCGGATGTTGCGGCGTGCATCGAGCCTCTACAGCTGGCAAATCGACGCGCAAAGCGACACGCCGCAACTGGTGAACGCCCGCACAGTCGACTTCGCCAGCGCAGGCGCGCTCTACGGCACGTTCTCGTCGCGCAACCGTGCGGAGATGGCGCTGCGCACGCTCGCCGACGAGCATCGGCTTTGCTGCGCACAACTCGGACTGGAGAAACGCGAGGCCGGACGCCCGTGTTTCGGCTATCAGGTCAAGCGATGCGACGGCGTGTGTATCGGCGAAGCGCCGCTCGCGCCGCACACGACGCGCCTGCGTGAAGCGCTGGCGACATTGCAATTGCAGACATGGCCTTACGACGGGCCGATCGCGATTGAAGAGCGTGCCGCGCCGGTCGCTGGCCATGCGAAAGTCGATGCACACGACGACGCAGATACCGATGCCCCCGACGTGGAATACCACCTGATCGACCGTTGGCAATACCTCGGCAGCGTACGTACGCGCGAGGCGCTGGACGACCTGCTCGACAACATGCCGCCCGTCACGGGCTTCGATCCCGATATTTACCGGTTGCTCGGACGACGCTTGGCGGCCTCGGCACCGGCAACCCCGTTAGTGATCGTTCACCTCACACGCCCCGCCTTCCGCTTAAGTCCCGTCGAGCCGCCGCAGGAAACCGCACCGAAGCAGCCGCGTGTGGCGTTGTTGCGTCGTCGCGCCCCGCGCCCGGAAGACCCGGCGCAATATCGTTTGCCGTTCGACGCAAAATAAACGCACGATAAATCTCTTTCCGCGCATCCCATCTCCGCCCCCTCGCAACACCCCCGGTCACCCACTGGCCGGGCGTCACCTCGGCTCGCGCCGTCGTCAGAAGCCCTCGCAGCGCCCCCTCACAGCAGCCCACACCTCCCCATCCATTTATTTCCCCGCCGCCGTCACCTAGGCAAAACCCTCCTTTGCACCGTACGGCATGAGCATATAAATATTAAGTATTTGCAAGACGCATGCTGATGGCCGAAGAATACGCAATCCGAATACAACAAGAATTGCCACTTCTGCGGCCGCGGCAACGTCGATGACCGGACGGCGCGCAAGGGACTTTTGCCCTCTCGCGCCCCGCCATTTGCCGTTCCACCCCACCGAGCACGATGGAATTACGCCAACTCGAAGCCTTCGCGGCGGTCATGTCGACCGGCAGTATTACTGCGGCCGGACGCCTGCTCGGACGCTCGCAGCCCGCGATCACCCGGATGATTCAGGAGCTCGAAGCCGAAATCGGCTACGCGCTGTTCACCCGCAGCGGCCCGCGTGTCACGCCGACCGAACAAGGCTTTCTGCTCTTCGAAGACGTGGAGCACGTGCTCGCCGGGTTGCAGCAGATTCGCGCCCGCGCCGACGAAATTGCTCGCGGCCAGACCCGGCCCCTGCATATCGCGGCCACGTCGGCGTTGGCCGCCGGCCTCGTGCCTGCCGCCCTCGCCTTGCCGGGCCTCGCACGCGACAGCATCCAGATTCAGATGCGCAGCACCTCGCCCGAGCAAGTCGTGCATGCCGTGCTCACCGGTGCCGCCGACATTGGCGTGACCAGCCTGCCGCTCGAACATCGCGGCATCGTCGTGCACTGGATCGGCGAATCGGCCTGTGTCGCCGCCGTGCGCAGCGACGATCCGCTAGCCGCCTACGATCGCCTGCCACTGGCCGAGTGCGTCGGCCGCCGCATCATCACGATGCAGAACCCCTACCGCCTGCGCCGCCGCCTCGATCAGGCATTCAGTCAGGCAGGCGTCGCACCGGTCGGTCTGATTGAAACCAACGCGTCGATCAACGCCATGACAGCCGTGCGTGCCGGTCTGGGCGTTGCCGTGCTCGAACCTGTCACGGCCTACGGCTTGCCGCTGGCCGATGTGGCCGTGCGCCCGATCGACGCCGACATCCCGTTCTTCTTCGGCGTCATCACGCGTGACGCCCGCGCACCGTCACCGGCCGCCCTCGCGTTTGTCGACGCGCTGGCCGAAGCCGCCCGCACGCTACTGCCCGATTTCGCGCAGCGCGCCGCTACCGAACACGCCCAAGTTTTGCAGTCGCTGTACGGCGATCTGCCCGCCCCCAAGGAAGCCCTGTCGTCATGACTCAGTCCCCGACATCCGCCATCGGCCTGCCTGCGCTCGAAACGCGCCTGCGTCAGGACCTCGCCTGGCTCGAACTCCCTGCCAAGCGCTGGGTGCCTGCCCGCACGCACGACGGCCAGCCCGTGCTCGACGTCGCCATCATCGGCGGCGGCATGGCCGGTTTGGCCGCTGCCACCTCGCTCACGCATCTGGGTGTGGGCGCAGTGATCTTCGATCAGTCGCCGCGCGGCTTCGAGGGCCCGTGGGCCACCACCGCACGCATGGAAACGCTGCGCTCGCCCAAGCAATTGACCGGCCCCGCACTCGGCCTGCCCGCACTGACCTTCCGCGCATGGTTCGAAGCCCAGTTCGGTCTCGACGCGTGGGATGCGCTCGACAAGATTCCGCGTCTGCAATGGATGGACTACCTGCGCTGGTATCGCGACGTGCTCGCCATCGACGTGCGTAACGAGCACCGCATCACCGCCATCACGCCGCGTGACGACGGTCTGGTCGCGTTGTCCGTCACGTCTGCCGAAGGCGACACCATCGTCTATGCCCGCCACGTTGTGCTGGCCACCGGCCGCGACGGCCTGGGCGGTGCGACGGTGCCCGCGTTCGCACGCGATCTGCCGCGCCGCTTCTGGGCGCACTCGTCCGACGAGATGGATTACGCAACGCTGCGCGGCAAACGCGTGGGCGTGATCGGCGCAGGCGCCTCGGCCATGGACAGCGCCGCCACCGCGCTCGAAGCCGGTGCCGCGAGCGTCGATCTACTCATTCGCCGCGCCGATATTCCGCGCATCAACAAAGGCAAAGGCGCAGGCAACCCGGGGCTCACCCACGGCCACCTGAACTTGCCCGACGAATGGAAGTGGCGCATTCGCCATTACGTGAATGCCCAGCAAGTGCCGCCGCCGCGTGGCAGCACGCTGCGAGTGTCGCGTCACGAGAACGCTCGCTTCAATCTGGGAGCACCGATTCTCGACGTCACGCCGGTGGGCGACGAAATTCACGTGCGCACCGCCAAGGGCACGTTCGTGCTCGACTTCCTCGTGTTCGCCACGGGTTTTCGCATCGATATCGCAAGCCGTCCGGAATTCGCACCGTTCGCGCAGTACGTCCGCAAGTGGAGCGATCGCTATGCGCCGGCTGCGGGCGACGAAGATGCCGAACTCTCCGACTCGCCCGACCTCGGACCGACGTTCGAATTCCTGGAAAAGACGCCGGGCACGTGCCCGGGTCTCGAGCGCATTCATTGCTTCTGCGCACCCGCCACGCTCACGCACGGCGCGGTCTCCGGCGATATCCCCGCCGTGAGCGAAGGGGCAAAGCGTCTCGCACAAGGGCTGGCCGGTACGTTCTATCGCGAAGACGTCGCCCACCATTACGCCAACATGGAAGCGTACGAGGAGCCGGAAGTCTACGGCGACGAATGGACACCCGCCCCGCCGCCGCCAGCACTTGACGGCAACGACAGCCGTGGTGGCGACAGCGCGGCTCGCGAGGAGCGCATCGCATGAGTGCCTGGATTCTGCGCCGCGTACTCCAAGCGGTGTTCGTTGTGTGGCTGATGACGCTCATCGTGTTCGTCGGCCTGCATGCCATTGGCAACCCCGTCGACATCCTGATCGGTCAGGACGTCGATCAGGTCGACCGCGCGCGCATCATCGCGCAGCTCGGGCTCGACCAGCCGTTGTGGCGTCAGTACCTGTCGTTCCTCGGTGGTGCCTTGCATGGTGAGTTGGGCAACAGCTTCGTCTATAACGTGCCCGCGATTCAGCTGATTCTGCAACGCCTGCCGGCCACGCTCGAACTGGCGGTCTCCGCGCTGATTCTTGCGGTGTTCATCGGCATTCCGCTCGGCTTGTTCGCGGGGCTGTATCCGCGCAACCCGATCTCGAAAGTGTTGATGACCGGCAGCATCGTCGGCTTCTCGCTGCCCACGTTCTGGGTCGGCCTGATGCTGATCATGTTCTTCTCCGTGCATCTGGGCGTGCTGCCCGCGAGCGGGCGCGGCGCGACGGTGAGCGTGTTCGGCGTGGAATGGTCGTTCCTGACGGTCGACGGCTTGCGTCACTTGATTTTGCCTGCGCTCAATCTGGCGCTGTTCAAGATCTCGCTCGTGCTGCGTCTCACCCGCGCGGGTGTCGCTGAAGTGCTGCCGCAAGACTTCGTGAAGTTCGCGCGTGCCAAGGGGCTCTCGCCGCTGCGCATCGTCGTTGTGCACGTGCTGCGCAACACGTTGATTCCGCTAGTGACCGTGCTCGGTATCGAGTTCGGCTCGACCATTGCCTTCGCTGTGGTCACCGAAACCGTGTTCTCGTGGCCCGGCGCGGGCAAGCTCATTCTCGACAGCATCAACTCACTGGACCGTCCGGTGATCGTGGCGTATCTCATCGTTGTGGTGTGCCTGTTCGTGTCGCTCAATCTGATCGTGGACGTGCTCTATAAGTGGCTCGATCCGCGTGTGCGCGTGGAGGCCGCTGCCTGATGTCACTCAATCTTTCTCCTAACGGCGCGCCGCCTTCGCCGGTCGTTGCAGAGCCAGTGCCGATGCGCCGCGAATCGCCTTGGCAGCAAGGCTTGCACGAGTTCCTTCGCTCGAAGAGTGCGGTGCTTGGTCTGATCGTGTTTATCGTGCTGATCGCCGCAGCCCTCGCCGCGCCGTGGATCACGCCGCAAAATCCGTACGACCTGATGCAGCTCGACGTCATGGACGCGCGCCTGCCGCCGGGCACCGCTAACGGCGCCGCCACGTTCACGTACTGGCTCGGCACGGACGGTCAAGGCCGCGACCTGCTCTCGGGCATCATCTACGGCCTGCGTATCAGTTTGGGCGTGGGTGTCGGCTCGGCACTGATCGCGGGCATTCTCGGCACGATTCTCGGGCTGGTGGCCGCTTACGCAGGCGGTCGCGTCGACGCGCTCATCATGCGACTGGTCGACCTGCTGTTGTCGTTCCCGTCAATTCTCGTCGCGCTGATGATCCTCGCCTACGTGGGCAAAGGCATCGGCAACGTGGTGCTCACGCTTGTGGTGCTGGAATGGGCTTACTTCGCGCGCACCGCACGCGGGCAGGCGCTCGTCGAATCGCGACGCGAGTATGTGGAAGCGGCACGCTGCCAGGCGATTCCGAACTGGCGCATCGTGCTCGGCCATATCTTGCCGAACTGCCTGCCGCCGCTCATCGTCGTGGGTTCGTTGCAAGTCGCGCGTGCCATCACGCTCGAAGCGACGCTATCGTTTCTCGGCCTTGGCGTGCCGATTACCGAGCCGTCGCTCGGCCTGCTCATCGCCAACGGCTATCAGACCATGCTCTCCGGTGAATACTGGATCAGCGTGTATCCCGGCCTCGCCCTGCTCGTCACGGTCGTCGCCATCAATCTCGTAGGCGATCGCCTGCGCGATGTGTTCAATCCGAGGTTGCAGAAATGAGCGGCGCGCCGTCTTCTCCCCCCGCTACGCCACTCACGCTGGAAGTTCGCAACCTGCGCACGCAATTCTTCACGCGAGCAGGCACACTGCCCGCAGTCGACGACGTGTCGTTCTCGCTGCCGGCGGGTCACATCATGGGGCTCGTGGGCGAGTCGGGCTCGGGCAAGTCGGTCACCGGCTTTTCCATCATGGGGCTGGTCGATGAACCGGGTCGCATCGTCGGTGGCGAAGTGCTGTTTCAGGGGCGTGACCTCACGCGCCTGAAACCGGCCGAGTTGCGGCACTTGCAAGGCAATCGCATCGCGATGATCTTTCAAGATCCGATGATGACGCTCAACCCGGTGCTGCGCATCGACGTGCAGATGATCGAAGCCGTGCGGGCGCACCAGAACGTGTCGAAAGCGCAGGCGCGCGAACTGGCACGCGACACGCTCGGCATGATGGGCATTCCCAGCCCCGACGAGCGTCTGCGCGCGTATCCGCATCAGCTCTCGGGCGGCATGCGTCAGCGCGTGGCCATTGCAATTGCCATGCTGCACCGCCCCGATCTGATCATCGCCGACGAGCCGACCACCGCGCTCGATGTCACCATTCAGGCGCAGATTCTCTCGGAAGTGCAGAAGCTCGCGCGCCAGCACGGCACAGCGCTGATCTGGATTACGCACGATCTATCGGTGGTGGCCGGGTTGGCCGACACCGTGGCCGTGATGTACGCGGGCCGCATCGTCGAACAAGGGGCGGTCGATGCGGTGCTCGACGCGCCGCAACACCCGTACACGGCAGGGCTGATCGGTAGCCTGCCCAGTTTGAACAAGCGCGGTCAGCGTCTGCGTCAGATTCCCGGCATGGCGCCGAATCTGCTCACGATGCCCGCCGGTTGCGCGTTCTCGACGCGCTGCGCGTATGCCACGGCGGCGTGCAACGTGCGCCCCGAGATGACGCAAACGTCGCCGGGCCGTCTGGTGCGTTGCTTCCACCCGGGCGCTGCGCTGCAAAAGGAGATGGTATGACCACCGCACAACCCAACAGCCCGCAGGGTCATCACGGCGCTGGCGGCACGCGTGCGGCGGCGGCACCTGCCACGTTGCCCGCGCCGATCGTCGCGCTGCGCGGCGTGAGCAAGCGCTTTGGCGAGCGGCACGTCGGCGCTGCCGGGCGTCTGCTCGAACGCGTTGGCCTCTCGCATCCGCCCGCCGTCGTGCGCGCGGTCGATAACGTCGATCTGGTCGTCAAGCCGGGCGAAGTCGTTGGCCTCGTGGGCGAGTCGGGCTGCGGCAAGTCCACGCTCGGGCGCATGCTCGCGGGCCTGCTCAAGCCGACGTCGGGCGAAGTCCAGATTCATGGCCGTCCCGCCAATGCGCTGAGCGACGAAGAGAAACGTGACGCGCGGCTGAAGATTCAGATGATCTTTCAAGACCCGTACGCGAGTCTGAACCCGCGTCTGCGCATCGACCGCATCGTCGGTGAAGGCGCGCTGGTGCATGGGCTGACGGACCGCGCCGGGTTCGACGATTATGTGAGTGCGCAATTGCAACGTGCGGGGCTCGACCCGGCGCTGCGTCATCGCTATCCGCACCAGTTCAGCGGCGGGCAGCGTCAGCGTATCGGTATCGCGCGCGCGTTGGCCGTGCAGCCCGATCTGCTCGTGTGCGATGAGGCGGTGGCTGCGCTCGACGTGTCAATTCAGGCGCAGATTCTCAATCTGTTCATGGATCTGCGCGAGCAGCTCAAGCTCACGTACGTGTTCATCAGCCATGACCTTGGCGTGGTCGAGCATTTGTCGGATCGTGTGGTGATTATGTATCTCGGCCGTGTGGTCGAGAGTGCGCCGGTCGAGGAAGTGTTCCGCCGCCCGAACCATCCGTACACGCAGGCACTGCTCGCCGAGATTCCGCGCATCGACGTGCGTCACAAGACGTTCTCCGCCATTCGCGGCGAAATTCCGAGCCCGATTGCGCCGCCGAGCGGTTGTCACTTCCATCCGCGCTGTCCGCATGCGATGCCGCGTTGCCGCACGGAAGTGCCGACGCTGCGTGGCGTGGCGATCAATCACGTGAGCGCATGTCACTTGAACGACGCTTGAGTTATTTCACGGCGTGAGCTGACTTCGGTTGGCGTCACGTCAGACCTTCTTTCATTCATCAACGACCAGGATTGCCGATAATGAAACGCTTCTTGTTGTCCTCGTTAGCCGCTGCGTTGCTCGTCACGAGCGCTGCGGCCTCTGCACAAAACGCCCAAAGCTCGACCTTGCGTATCGCGTTTGCCGATCCGCTCTCCTCGCTCGATCCGCAGTTGAACAACCACGCGGGCGACCGCTCGGTCGATCTGCACTTCTGGGATCTGCTCGTCGAGAACAAGTGGAACAAGCTGCAACCGGGCCTCGCCGTGTCGTGGAAGGCGCTCGACGCCAAGACGTGGGAATTCAAGCTGCGCCCGAACGTGAAGTGGCACGATGGCCAGCCGTTCACCGCCGCCGACGTGATCTATTCGTACACGCGCGCACGTAACGTGCCGGGCAGCGTGGCTACGTTCGCGGGCTATCTGCGCACGATCGAGACGATGAGCGCGCCCGATCCGCTCACGCTCGTCGTGAAGACCAAGATTCCGAATCCGGACCTGCCGCTGAACCTTGCGTCGGTGCATATCGTGAGCAAGCACGTCGGCGAGAAGTCGAACACCGACGACTACAACGCCGGGCGCGCGATGGTCGGTACCGGTCCGTTCAAGTACGTGTCGTACACGCCGGGTGACCGCGTGGAGATGGTGCGTAACGACAGCTACTGGGCCGGTAAGTCGGAGTGGGAGAAGGTCGACTATCGCTACATCAACAACGGTGCGGCACGTACCGCTGCGTTGCTCGCTGGCGACGTCGATGTGATCGACAAGGTGTCGGCGTCGGACATTCCGCGCCTGAAGAAGTCGCCGAATGTGACGGTGTATCCGTACCCGGGTCTGCGTGTGATGCTGTTGCAACCGACGTTCCGCGACGGTCCGAACGATTTCATCACCGACAACAACGGCAAGCCGCTCGCCAAGAACCCGCTGCTCGATGTGCGCGTTCGCCGTGCGCTGTCGCTCGCCATCAACCGTGACGCGATTGTGTCGCGCATCATGCAAGGCACGGCTAGCGAGGCCAATCAGTGGATGCCGAAAGATACGTTCGGCTACAACCCTGACGTGAAGAACATTCCGTTCGACGCCGCGCAAGCGAAGAAACTGCTTGCTGACGCCGGCTTCCCGCAAGGCTTCAAGCTCACGATGCACGTGCCGAACGACCGTTATCCGCAAGGTCCGGAAACGGCACAGGCGGTGGCGCAATTCTGGACGCGCATCGGTGTGAAGACGCAAGTGGAAGTGGTGCCTTGGGCCGTGTACTCGGGCCGCGCGAACAAGAACGACTACGCCATGACGATGCTCGCATGGGGCAACGGTACGGGTGAAGCGAGCTACGCGCTCGTGAACGTGCTGGCGACCGTGGATGCGAAGAAGGGGCTGGGCGCGTCGAACTGGGGTCACTACAGCAACCCGGCAGTGGACAAGGCACTCGATGCGTCGACGGCCGAGTTCGACGAAGCCAAGCGCGAAGCGATTCTGCGTCAGTCGGTGAAGGTGGTGTCGGACGACGTGGGCGTGATTCCGCTGTATCACTACCAGAACATCTGGGCAGCCCGTAAGGGTCTGAAGGTCACGCCGTTCACGAGCGATCGTACGGTGGCGATGCAAGTGACCAAGGCCGCGAAGTAAGCGGACGCCACGAGACTTATCGCCTTATGACGTCATCGCTCATTCTCACGGCAACACCCGCCGATGCGCTGATCGACGTACCGCGCCACCTGATGGTGCGCGGTGCGGCGCCCGGGGCACGCGTCACACTGACCGCCCACACCGCGCGTGCGGGTGGCGTGGTGTGGCACGCGGAAGCCACGTTCGTGGCCGACGCCGAGGGCTGTGTCGACGTGGCGCGCGATGCGCCCGTCGCTGGCAGCTATCAAGGCGTGTCGGCCATGGGACTCATCTGGTCGCAAGTGCCTGAAGACGGCAAGAGCCGCGACGTGTTCCCTGCGCCGGTGACCGCGCCGTTGGTGACGACGGTTGTGGCGCAGGCGGATGCTGGTTCAGCTTCCGTCTCCTTCACGCAGCGTCTGGCCGCCGAAGGCGTCACCCGTCGCGAAGTGCGCGAGGATGGACTCGTCGGCACGTTGTACCTGCCGCCGGGCGACGGTCCGCATCCTGCCGTCATGATCCTCAACGGCTCGGGCGGCGGGATCAACGAGCCGCGCGCGGCGCTCTATGCTTCGCACGGTTACGCTGCCTTCGCACTGGGGTATTTCAAGACGCCGGGTTTGTCGGACTACATCTCCAACACGCCGCTGGAGTACTTCGCCAAGGGCATGGACTGGCTGCGCCGTACGGTGAAACCTGCGCATGACTTCGTGGCGCTGTCGGGCCAGTCGCGCGGCGGCGAACTCGTGCTGCTACTCGGTGCGACGTTCCCGGAGGCCGTGTCGGCCGTCGTCGGCTATGTGCCGAGCGCGTTGATTCACAGTGCGCAGAACGCCTGCGATCCGGCATTGGGCCGCGAAGGCCCGACGTGGTTGCTGGATGGCAAGCCGCTGCCGCACATCTGGGAAAACAATCGCACGGCATCGTGGGCACCGTTTGACGAAGGGCCGCCGCCGCATCGTCATAACAAGGCGATGCTCACGGCGCTCGACGACGCGGATGCTGTGGCACGCGCCACGATTCCCGTCGAGAAGATTCGCGGGCCGGTGATGTTGCTGTCTGCCGAGGACGATGGCTCATGGCCGTCGAGCCGATATTCGCGCATGGTGACAGACCGGCTGGCTGCGCATAACCATCCGTATCCGGTCGAGCATCTCGACTTCGCACGCGCCGGACACGCCATCGTGTTTCCGTTTGTGCCGACGACGCAACTCGTCTACGCGCATCCCGTTTCGGGCAAGATCAGCACCGGCGGCGGTGAGCCGGATGCCAATGCACTCGCCGATCAACGTTCGTGGAGCGCCGTTCAGGCGTTCCTCGCAAGAGCGGTGGCCGAGCGCGCCCAATCTCAAGGACAATCATGACCGCCAACACTCAATACGACATCGCTAGCGATCTCGTCGACCGCGTGGCCGGGCTCGAAGCCGGGTCGGCAACGCATACGCTGCGACATGCGCGCGACAAAGTCGCCGTGGCAACGCAAGGCAGCTACGAGGGGTTGTTCGATCCCGCGTTGGAGGGTATTTCGCTGGTGGAGCGCCTGCTGGTCGCGCTGTATGCCAGCCGTCTGACGCCCTCGCCGTCGCTCGCTGCGCACTATCGTGCGGAGTTGGGCAAACATTCGGTGGATGCGGTGCAGCTCGCCGCTGCGCAGACGGGCAAGCCGGAAGACTTGGCAGATGGGCGTCTGCGCGCGATGTTGATTTTCACGCGCACGCTGATCGAAAACCCGGTGGCTGGTGACAAGGCTGCCTTGCAGCAACTGCCGGCGGCAGGGTTGACCACGCCCGCCGTGGTGGCGCTCGCACAACTGATTGCGTTCCTGTCGTATCAGACGCGTCTGGTGGCAGGTCTGCAAGCTCTCAAACAATTGGCTCCCCGGGAGACGACAGCATGAGCGAGATCATCCGTTCGCACGGTTTTACCAACGAGTCGCTCGACTGGGATGCGTGGCTCGACGTAGTGTCGCTAGATCAGGCTTCGCCTGAGCAAGTTGCGGTGCTCGAGGAAAGCCATCCGAAGGCGAAGACATCGGATTACTACCTCTTCCTGGTGCATCAGCCGGAAGTGCTGCGTCAGCGCTCGGCGGCGTTCAACGCGATCATGTATGCGCCGGGCGGCATGCCGCGCGCTGAGCGTGAGTTGTCGACAACGGTGGTATCGCGCATCAACGGCTGCGTGTATTGCGCGTCGGTGCATGCACAGCGTTTCGAGCAACTGGCGAAGCGCAATGACGTGATTCGTGAAGTGTTCGATGAACCGCGTACTGCGGGTACGACCGAGCGCGAGAAGGCGATTGCGCAGTTCTCGATCGCGCTGACGGAAACGCCAGGAGATGTGCGTCCTGCGCAGTTGGAGGCGCTGCGGGATGTGGGCCTAACCGATGCGGAGATCCTCGACCTGATCCACTCGATCGCCATCTTCGCGTGGGCCAATCGCCTAATGCTGAATCTCGGCGAACCGGTGTTTCCGGAAGAGACGGCTGCGGCGTGAGGCTGAGATAAGGTTCGTCTCCAACAAAAAAACGCGCTGTCCTCGTTGAGGCAGCGCGTTTTGTTTTGCTCGAAGATCGATCGCTAATCCCATCGATTGGTGTCGAACAAACGGCGGCGCCAACCGTCCATGTGACGATTCAAACTGTCTTTGCCCATGTGATATTCACGACGCAGCTTTTCGGGGAGCGAACGCTGGGCTTTCTGGCGGCCGGTAATGGTCGTGTCGACGATCTGCTCGCAGTGAGAAACCACGGCGGGCGAGGTTGAGACCATGCGGATACCGTGCTCCCAGTTGCGATTCAACATATCGTCGACCGGATGCACCATACGCTTGCCGTAGGCTAGGAGCGTGAGTGCGGCGTCCCGGCGAATGAGATAGGCCTGTGTCCCACCGGGTTGTTTTCGGTGATCGTGGACGATGGCACCATCGGCGAGTCGTCCGACGGGCCAGCGACCGGCATCTCCACCTTCGTTCAGACGCATCACACCCCAAGGCGTTGATGTGTGAAATGCGTGGGCTAGGCGAGAGGCAAATCCGGGAGCCAGCCGAACATCGTCTTCGAGCACGCACCAGATATCGTCATTCGAGCGAGCGAGTTCTTGCCAGATTCGGTAGTGGCTGTCGTAACAACCAATTTCACCGAGCGTCAGATGATTGGCATAGGTCCGAAGCCGTGTTTGCGCGTCATAAGCAGGCGGATACTCGCGCGGACGTTCAGCGTCGAAGAACTTGAACGGGACGTTGGCGCGTTGAAGTTGTTCGGTAATGTGAGCTCGGCGGGTGTGGCTATCGGTCAAGGAAATGACGATAACGGGCGGGAGCTTCATCCCGGAGTTTGAAAGTTGGATCATCGGGTCTTTCGCGCAGCCTCAGGTAGCGAACTACGCATGAGCACTGCTCATATCGGCCTATAAAACAACCGACACGATAGACACCGAATGTGTCATCTCTCGCATCTTCCAAATAATTACCGAAAGCGAGATTTGACCGTTCAGATTTCACACGCCCAAAAGCAAAAACCCCTTGCTACTTTGGTAGCAAGGGGTTTTTAGGGGAGCCTGACGATTACCTACTTTCACACGGGTATCCGCACTATCATCGGCGTGGAGTCGTTTCACGGTCCT
>NZ_JBNCRZ010000004.1:0-775698 GCF_049918595.1 Pandoraea pneumonica | reverse complement strand
CTAACCACCGGGCTTTCCAGCCCGTCGCATCTTCCTGCTTCGCCGCTTTCGCTGCGTCGCTGTCGTTGCGAGAGACGAGATATTAGTCACCTTCTTCGATGCGCGCAAGGGGTTTGTGAAATTATTTTGAAAATGCCGGAATTCGAGTGCATTTCCCATCCCCATCGCTGGGTCACTCGCCCACTCTCTCTATATAGAAGAGCCAACACGCCCCGGCATCGATGCCTTTGGCACAATAGCGGGCATGAACTCCGACCTCTCGCAGCAAGCCCCTGGGTACACCCATCCGTTCTCGGCACTTCTCCCCGATACGGTGATTACCGCCGTGGAACATCTCGGCAGCTATAGTGATGGGCGACTGCTCGCACTCAATAGTTATGAGAACCGCGTCTACCAAGTCGGCATGGAAGACGGCCCGCCACTCATCGCGAAGTTCTACCGCCCCGCCCGCTGGACCGACGCCGCCATTCTGGAAGAACACGCTTTTACGCAAGAACTCGAACAGCGTGAAATTCCGGTCGTGGCGCCGCTCGCTATCGACGGCAAAACACTGCATCACTTCGATGGTTTTCGTTTTGCCGTCTTCCCCCGGCGCGGCGGTCGTGCGCCGGAGCTTCAAGATCCGGATACGCTCAATTGGCTCGGCCGCTTTCTAGGCCGCATCCACGCGGTCGGTGCGACGCAGCCGTTCGCGCATCGCCTGACACTCGATATCGACACGTACGGCCGCGCGCCCGTCGACTATCTCTGGACAAGCAACTTCATCCCAACCGACCTGCGCGACGCTTGGCGCAGCATCGTTGATCTGGCGCTGGCAGGCATCGCGCGTGCCTACGACCGGGCGGGAGACATCAAACTGCTGCGCGTTCACGGCGACTGTCACGGTGGCAACGTGTTGTGGACCGATGCCGGCCCGCACTTCGTCGACTTCGACGACACCTGCATGGCGCCCGCGATGCAGGATCTGTGGATGCTGCTCTCTGGCACGCGCAGCGAGATGACGATGCAGCTCGACGAGGTGCTGAGCGGCTACGAAGACTTCGCCGAGTTCAACCCGCGCGAACTCCACCTGACCGAAGCCCTGCGAACCCTGCGCCTGCTCCACTACAGCGCCTGGCTGGCACGTCGCTGGGATGACCCCGCGTTCCCCGCGGCATTTCCGTGGTTCAACACGCAGCGCTACTGGCAAGACCGCATTTTGGAGTTACGCGAACAAGTCGCCTTAATGGATGAGCCACCACTCGTCTGGCGCTAGGCGCAATGCGGCGAGCCCCAAGCCGCCACCCAAGACGCACCCGACGTCCATGACTTACATCGTCGCGCTCACCACCACCGCCACATGGCGACGGCGAGCGCGGCGGCGACGCACCACTCGGCAGACGATCCCGTCGTGACATAGAGCGGCGAACGAAACCGCGTTCGCAGCGGCCAGCAAAGCGGCACGCCCGAGGGCGTCAGCCAGTCGGCAAGCAAGTGGGACAGATATCCCGCGCAAAGCGCCAACGCCCACGGCGGCACGTGCCCCCATCCGTAAACGCACGCAGCGACGAACAGCATCAACGGCAACAGCGAATGCGTCATGCCGCGATGGCCGAACACGCTGGAAATCGCCAACGACACGGGAGCCAGCCGCTTTCCCAACATACTCTTGGGATGATCGATATCGGGCAACAGCGCACCGACAAGCGTCAAAGGCCACGCGTGAACACTGGCGGCCCAACCGGTGCGGTGCATCAGCCACGTCGCGCCGATACCGAAAATAAGATGACTTCTGGCTTGCATGAGGAAAGAAAGAGGGGGAAGACGCGACGCCCATCGTCAATGCGCCCCATTTTGGAAATGGATTGCGATGACAGCGCCAACGCGCACGAGCGATTGCCTCGCGCGAAGGGCCGCGGAGTCTACCACCGCCCCGAGCGGCTTCCTACGACGTTTTCACCGTGACGCAAGTTCCGAAGACACATTGGGATGACATCTTCGTGACTCGCGCAACAGCGGCATGCAAGGAATCGCTCATGTCATTTAAACGCGGTTGACGCTGCCCAGCGCCGCCACGTACGATCCGCCCGATCATTTTGTTTTCCAATATCTGATCCCCAGCGCCACGCCGAGCCAGCCCCGGTCGTGTCGACGCCAAAAATCCAACGTCTGGCCGCCCGACGACCAGCCGGAGTTTTCGATGAAGAAGCTTCTGATCCTTGCCGCTGCCCTCACTCCGCTTGCTGCGAACGCGATGAATCCGCTCGTGACGGACGACACGGGCACGCAGGACACCGGTAACTGGCAGTTGGAGCTCAGCAGCGAGTGGACGTCGCTCGTCAACGCGCGCCAACAGCAATGGAATTCCACGCTGACCTATGGCGTGCTGCCGAATCTCGACATTGCCGTGCAGGCGCCGTATCAACGCAATCGTCCTGACGGTGCCAGTTGGACGAACGGATTCGGCGACCCGCAACTGCAAGCCAAGTGGCGTTTTCTGGAGGGCGAGAACTGGAGTCTCGGCCTGAAGCCGTTCGTGACGCTGCCGACGGCAAGCCACGATCGCGGCCTTGGCAATGGTCGCGTAACAAGCGGCGCGAACCTCCTGATGCAGTACGACCTCGATCGTTGGACGTTTCTTGGCAACTTGGGCTACACCTGGAACGACAATCGGGACGGGAATCGAAAGAGCTTGTGGAACGCGTCCGCTGCCGTGTTGTTCAACGTGACGGACAAACTTCGCCTGGCGCTGGATATCGGCAACCAAACGAATGCCGATACCTCATCGACGACGAGGCCGGCGTACGCGCTGGTCGGTGCGATCTACAGCCCGACCAAGGATCTCGATATCGACGCCGGTTACAAACGCGGCCTGAATCCGGTATCGATCGGGCACTCGGTGCAGGCTGGGGTGACGATTCGCTGGTAACGCCTAGGCGCGATCGGCGGCTCATTTTTACCGCAGCGCGACATGCGCGAAATGCGCGAGAAATGCGAACGTCGCGCACGAATTTACGGGTGTCCTTAAAATAAATTTCATAAACGTTTGACAGGATGCGCGTTATTCCCGTATTATTCTTCTTCTCAGACGCGGGGTGGAGCAGTCTGGCAGCTCGTCGGGCTCATAACCCGAAGGTCACAGGTTCAAATCCTGTCCCCGCAACCAAATACGAAAAGCCCGTTGATCGCAAGATCAACGGGCTTTTGTTATTCCGCGGACGACATTGCGCTCGCTAGCCTTCACTCGCGAACGTATTGCCCCGCCGGACGGGACAACGGCCATCATTCACCGGTATCGTCCGCCCCAATCTCCTGCGCCACGACAAATCGATGCCCGTCGGGGGTCGCTACGACGAATTCCCGCATGCGGTAGGGCCGGTCCGTTGGCGGCGAGAGCAAGATCGCGTCCTTGAGCGCAAACGCCTTGTACAACGCGTCGACGTCGTCCACTTCCAGATAGGCGAAATAGCTGTGATCGCCGATCTGCGATGCCGGTGGCGTGTCGGGGCAAGCGCCCAGCATGATGCGAACGCTGCCTCGCGAGACGAGACGCCAGTCCGACGCCTCCGTCCACGTCACCTGAAAACCAAGCACGTCGCGAAAGTACGCCGCGCTGCGGTCAATGTCCTGAACCGCAAGGACAGACGCAAACGGGCGCAGGGTATCGATGTCGGGCATGTTCACTCTCCTTCCTTGAGTCGAATCACATCACTGGCGGCGGGCAATCGAACCGCCTCGTCAAACGGCGCTGCGAGAATCGGCAGCCATACACAGCGTTATACTCTCGCGCTTCTGTTCACGCGCTGGTTCATCCCAGCGGCCAAAAGGATTACCTCCCATGAGCACATTGCCTCCCTGTCCGAAATGCAATTCCGAATTCACGTATGAAGACGGCGGCCAGTACATCTGCCCGGAGTGTGCGCACGAATGGTCGGCACAGGCTGTCGCAACGAGCGAACCCACTGAGAAGGTCTACCGCGATTCGACCGGCACCGTCTTGCAAAACGGCGACACCGTGACCGTCATTAAAGATCTGAAATTGAAAGGCTCGGGCGGTGTCATCAAGATGGGCACCAAAGTGAAAAATATCCGCCTGGTCGACAGCGACCACGACATCGATTGCAAGATCGACGGCTTCGGTGCCATGAGCCTGAAAACAGAGTTCGTCAAAAAGGTTTAACCAACCAATTCACGTGCGTGGCCATCGTGTCTGCCACCGCATCAAACCCCAGCCAGACATAAACACCCGCGGCGGCCTCAAGCGCATAGCGTAACGCTGACCAGGTGGACTTCACGCAACACGGGATGCCTATAATCGCCGAAACGATCGATCACAGCGTCACAAGATAACGCAACGAAGGACTCCTCTTGATCTACGACGTCATCATCGCTGGCGCTGGCCCCGTCGGCTTATTTCTCGCCTGCGAGTTGCGCCTGGCGGGGGTTTCGGTGCTCGTGCTGGAACAAGCCGCCACGCCGGACTCGCCATTGAAGCGGCTGCCGTTCGGATTGCGCGGCCTGTCGATGCCGACGCTCGATGCCTTCTACCGTCGCGGCCTGCTCGACGAGATCACCACCCCGCAGCGCACGAAAGACGGCGCCAAAGATGCGCCGAGCGCGCCGCATTGGATGCAGCAAGCGCGTCGCCCGGGTGGTCATTTCGCTGGCATCCAATTCTTCCAAGACAACATCGACACGTCGAAGTGGCAGTACTTTCTGCCCAACCCGGCGGGCACCAGCGTGGCCGTCGAGATGGAACACATCGAATCTGTATTGGCAGCACACGCCATCGCAGCAGGTGCCGACATCCAACGCGGCAACGGCGTCGATGGCTTCACTCAGACCACCAATGGCGTCACCGTGCACGCGGGCGGCAAGGCATTCGAAGCAAGATGGCTCGTCGGTTGCGACGGCGCACGCAGCGCGGTGCGCAAAGCGGCCGGTATCGAATTCGTCGGCACCGATCCCGAGTTCACCGGCTATTCGGTGCAGGTCGAGATGGTCGATCCCGACAAACTCACGCCGGGCCGTCACTACACGCCCGCGGGCATGTACACCTACCAAGCGCCGGGCACCGTCGCGATCGCCGACTTCGACGGTGGCGCCTTCCATCGCACGCAGCCGATCACCCTCGAGCATGTGCAAACGGTGCTGCGGCGCGTATCCGGCACCGACGTCACCGTAAGCAAGCTGCGGCTCGCAACCACGTGGACCGATCGCGCGCATCAAGCCGCGACCTACCGCAGCGCCCGCGTGCTGCTCGCAGGCGACGCGGCACACATCCACTCTCCGCTCGGTGGCCAAGGTCTCAATCTGGGACTGGGCGACGCCATGAACCTCGCATGGAAACTGGCCGCAACCCTGCGCGGCCACGCACCTGCCGATCTGCTCGACACCTATACGAACGAACGTCACCCGGTCGGCGCGCAGGTGCTCGACTGGTCGCGCGCGCAAGTCGGCATCATGCGGCCAAGCCGGAGTTCGCGCGCGCTCGAAGCGATCCTGCGCGATCTCATCGACACACGCGACGGCGCGACCTACTTCGCCGAGCGGGTGTGGGGCGCGTTGCTGCGCTACGACCTCGACAGCGACCATCCGCTAGTGGGCCGCAGCGCCCCGGACTTTGCCCTCGTCGACGGAACGAAACTTGGCGCACGGCTCGCAACAGGCAAAGGCTTGCTGCTGGACTTCGACGCGCACGCTTCGACACAAGCCCTGATAAGCCGCTGGCGGGACCGAATCCACTACGTCGGCATCGACGCGCAGGACCGCATGGGATTGCGCGCACTACTGATACGGCCCGACGGCTTCGTCGCTTGGGCCGGTGACACATCTCCCGCGTACGATCACGCCCTCGACCACGACGCCATCGCCCAAGCGGCTACGCGATGGTTCGGCACCCCGGACGACGCATGACAGCCCCCGACGCAAAAGACACCCCGGACACCCCGCCCCCCCAAACCACCGCCCCGGCCATCGGCCTGGGCAGCGCCGCCCGCGATCTCTATCGCGCGCTGTGGCATCACGCCGCGGGCGTGCGCCCGCAAATGCTCGGTGCCGCCGCCCTGCTGTCGGCGGCCCAGCTCTTGCGACTGACCATGCCCTGGCTAGCTGCACAGGCCATCAACGCGCTCCAGCAGGACAACATGTCGCTGGCGGGCCGCTGGATTCTCTATCTCGTCGGGATCTATCTGCTCTCTTGGCTGCTGCACGGCCCGGGCCGCGTGCTGGAGCGCAACGTCGGCGTACGCGTGCGCTTGCGGCTGGCCGATCAGCTCTACGCGCGCATCGCCGCCGCCCCTCTGGTCTGGCGTGACGGCAGACATTCGGGCGAACTACAACACCGCGTGGTGCAATCGAGCCGCGCGCTGTCCGACTTTGCCCAGAACCAGTTTGGTTACCTGCAAAGCGCGTTCAACTTCGTCGGACCGCTGGTCGCACTCGCCCTGCTCTCTAACACCAGCGGCGTCATTGCGATCACCGGCTACGTCATCATCGCGATCATCATCCTTCGATTCGACCGCGTGTTGATGCAGCTTGCCCGCGCCGAGAACGATGCCGAGCGTCGCTACGCCGCCGCGTTGCTCGATTTCGTCGGCAATGCCGGCACCGTCATCGGCTTACGCTTGCAGGCCGCCTCACGCAAAGTGCTCGGCCGCCGCATGGACGCCGTGATGGTGCCGCTACGTCGCACGGTGCTCGTCAACGAGGGCAAATGGTTCGCCGTCGACCTGCTCGGCATGGGGCTTACGTGGATTCTGGTCGTCGTGTACGTGCTGCAATCGCGCCAGCCGGGCCAGGCGATTCTGCTCGGTACCGTGTTCATGATTTACCAGTACGCGCAGCAGGCGGCGACGGTGGTCGGTGCGATGGCGTCGAACTTCCAGAGCTTTGCGCGCATGCATACCGACTACGGCAGCGCCGAGCCGATCTGGCAGGCGCCTAGCGACCCCGATGCCGCCGTGCCCGCCGTCGACCCCGGCGCGACATGGCAGACGCTCTCGTTGCACGGTGCCACATGGCACTACGCCAACAATGCGCGCGGCGGGCTGCATGACATCGATCTCGTACTGCAACGTGGCTCACGTGTGGCCCTGATCGGCCCGAGCGGCGGTGGCAAGAGCACGCTGCTGCGCATGCTTGCAGGCCTCTATCCACCGCAGCAAGGCGAATTGCGCAGCGATGGCACGCTCATCGAATGGCCGGAACTGCGCACGCTGGCCACGCTGATCCCGCAAGAGGCCGATGTCTTCGAAGCCAGCGTGAACGAGAACCTGACCTTCGGCGAGCCTGCCGACGAGACCGCCGTGCAGTCGGCCGTCCATACCGGTGCTTTCGACGACGTCTTGCAACGCTTGCCCGACGGGCTCAATAGCGCGCTAAGCGAGCGCGGTGGCAACCTCTCCGGCGGACAGCGTCAACGACTGGCCTTGGCGCGCGGCGCGTTGGCGGCGCAGGGAAGTTCGTTGCTGCTGCTCGACGAGCCGACCAGTGCGCTCGACCCGCAGGCCGAAGCCCGCGTCTTCGACCGCATGGACGCGGCTTTCCCGTCGGCCTGCATCGTGGCCTCGGTGCACCGGCCGAGTCTGCTCAGCCGCTTCGACACGATTGTCGTGATGGAAGCTGGCCGCGTGGTTGATGTAGGTCCACGCGATGAAGTGCTGGCTCGGCGCGGCCACTAAACACGCCGCGGGCCGAAGCGGAGCGCGACGTCGGTCTGTCATCGACGCATCGAGCCCGCGTCAGTCCGCCGCTGACTCTCGCGCTCGCAAAATCGCGTCGGCAAACTCCACGAACCCCGCCCCGCCCGGCCCCTGCGTCACCCACGCGGGCGGCACGGGCAGTTGCGGCAGATAGTCGACGACGGTGCTCACCCCGGCCGTGTGTTTGAAATACGCGAACATTGGCGCGTCGTTGGTGGAGTCGCCGGAATAAGCGACGACGTCGCTGGCCGCTTCGGCATCGACGCCGAACACCTCGACCAGCACCCGCTTCGACATCGATAGCTTGTCGTAGCCGCCCAGCCAGCCCAAGACCCACAGGTTGTTGATCGTGGCATCGGCCCCGGCATTTAACAACGCGCTGACAATCTGCTGATCTTGTTCCGTCCCCGAGCGCCGATACGCCAGACTGGTCAGCCGGAACGCCTGATCGTCGGCCCGTCGTGCCTCGGGAATCGCCGCCTCAATCGTCGCGGCGATGGCCTGAAGTCGACGCTGAACATCGACCACCCGCTCATCGGCATGCCAATACGTCCGCGTCACACTATGCCCATCCGGCCCTCGCGTAAGAAACAGACCGCCATTCTCGGCAATCACGCCGTCAACGGGCCACATGCGCGCCATCTGATCGCACCACCCGGCAGGCGCGGCGGTCACCGGAATCACGCGGATTCCGCTATCCTGCAAGCGCTCGAGCGCCGAATAGGTGGCGGCCGCCAGCCGCCCTTGGTAAGTCAGGGTCTCGTCCATATCGGTCAGCACGAATTGGACAGTGGAAAACTGATGGCGCGGCGCTAACGACAATGTCTGCATGATGCAATTCATCCGAGGTAGTCCCTGGGATTATGCAGGCCGATGCCAAACGCGTTCTTCCCGCCGCGGGAATCGTTATCAGCGAAACGACTAAAGGACACCCGACCATGGACGACGACCAGACCATTGCCGCCATCACCGCGCTGGAAGCCAAGCTGCGGGCGGCCATGCTCACAAGCGATGTCGACGCGTTGAACGAATTGCTCGACGACGATCTGGTCTTCACCACCCCGGACGGGTACGTGCTCTCCAAGGCGGAGGATTTGTCTGCGCATCGCGACGGGCAGCTACGTCTGAAGCAACTGGACGTCTTCGACACGCAGATCCGCCGAATCGACGCCCTGTTTCTGACCACAACCAAAGCGACGCTGGCAGGCCAGTACGGCACGATGGCATTCGACGGCACCTACGCCTACACACGCTTGTGGCGCCCACATGGGTCGACGTGGCGGGTGGTGGCTGGGCAAGCCGCGAAGATCGGCTAATTGGCTATTCGGCAGATAGGCACGCTCCTCATGCAAAAACCGTCCAAACCCGCCGACTGGGTCAAGCGCGCCACGCCGATCGACGGCGTCGAGCGCATCGAAGCGTGGTTCCAAGGCAATGCCTACGCGATGCATCGCCACGACACCTACGCCATCGGCCGCACGCTAGCGGGTGTACAAAGCTTCAATTACCGGCGCGACCGGCGCGACAGTCTGCCGGGACACACGATGGTGTTGCACCCTGACGAAGCCCACGATGGACAGGCGGGCACGGACGAGGGTTTCCGGTATCGCATGCTCTACGTGCAGCCGTCGGTCTTCCAAGAGGTGCTCGGCGGACAGGCGCTACCTTTCGTCGAAGGCGGATTGTCGACCGACCCGCGTCTGGCAGCAGCGACCGAAACATTACTCTTGCAAGTCGGCGACACGCTCGAGCCGTTGGAACAAAGCGACGCGCTCGCGGAACTCGCCCATGCACTCGCCATCGCAGCAGGCACGCCCCACACCGGGGGCAAGGGCGATTATTTCGCCGCCCGTCGCGCGCTCGACTATCTGCACGAAAACTGCACGCAGGCCGTCACACTCGACGCGCTGGAAACGGCGACCGGTCGGGACCGCTGGAGCTTGTCGCGCGATTTCCGCCAGTTTTACGGCACCAGCCCGTATCGCTATCTGACGATGCGCCGACTCGACGTGGTGCGGCGGCTGCTGATGGCTGGGCAACCGCTGGCGAATGCCGCCGCCGACGCGGGTTTCGCCGATCAAAGCCACATGTCGCGGCACTTTCTCAAGACGTTCGGCCTGACACCGGGCCGCTGGCTTCAGGCCGCCCACCGCAAAGCGGGCAGCTAAAGCCAACGCCGCCGCGCCGCCCGCCGCACCCGCCAAAACATCCCCACCCCGCACAAACGTTCAATACGGTCGCTGCCCGGGCGCGTACGCTCGGCATTTCCCCCTCACGACCGGAGACAACGATGTCCGCCCCACAAGACAACCTCTCGGCCGCCCCGACGCAGCGCGGGCAGTCGCAGGCTATCGACCCGATAGCCAAAATCTCGCGTATCGACGGCCACTGGCAGCCCCGCGTCGTCGCCGAGATGAACGACTACCAGTTCAAGGTCGTGAAGGTGATTGGCGACTTTGTTTGGCACGCCCATGCCGATACCGACGAAACCTTCATCGTGCTGGACGGCGAACTCCACATCGACGTGCGTGACGCCGACGGCGAACGCACGATTGTCGTGCCCGCCGGCCAGATGGTGGTGGTGCCGAAGGGGATGGAGCACAAGCCTTTCGCGCCCAGCGAGGCAAAGCTAATGCTGATCGAGCCGCGTGGCGTCGTGAATACGGGCGATGGCGATGCCGGTGAACGGACGGTGGCGAACGACCAGTGGATTTGACGCCATCGCATTTTGTTCAGATTTCACAACAGATGTTTTCCAATCTGCGTATTTATCCGTCGCGCGTGGTCTCTTAAACTTGCAGTCATGTTGCGAGACGGGAGGAGGCGCCCGGGCTTGCATGACTTCCGGCGTACTAACTAGCAGCTAGTGCGCCGGTTTTAGTTGAACCCCCTGCCGTCTCCATGGCGCGTGCCGCGAGTGCGGTGCGCCCGCACCACACACGACGGTCATGACAAGAAAAATTGCATTAGCGGCC
The DNA here is from genome assembly GCF_049918595.1 of Pandoraea pneumonica. Taxonomy (GTDB): domain Bacteria; phylum Pseudomonadota; class Gammaproteobacteria; order Burkholderiales; family Burkholderiaceae; genus Pandoraea; species Pandoraea pneumonica_A. The sequence goes on along the minus strand of NZ_JBNCRZ010000004.1, from coordinate 765,041 downwards.
TTCCTTGCAATCCCGGGGTCCTTCGCCATCCTCGCGATTGCCTTGCTGCATCCCACGCTCCGGCGCGAACTTGCCCGCGCGGCTGGCCTCGAGCCGGTGTTCGCGAACCTCTCGCGTCAATTGGTGCTGTTCGCACTGGTTTGCCATTTGCACCTGCATCATCGCCAAGGCATGCGCGCCCTCTGCACGCAAGGTGCCGATTGCGACGCTTTCGCGCGCTGAATTACGTCGCACGAATTAGGTCGACCGAATCGGAAACCCATCAACGTAGCCGCGCAAGTCACCGTCCGGCCCCCAGACGGTTTCGTCCCACACTCGGCCATCGCATAACACTTCCTGCATCGGCGCTGACGCCACCGGAACCCCTTCGGCTCGCGCCGCCGCCTCATAAAGCGCAATCTGGTTGACCTGCGCTGCGGTGCGGGCCGCCGACGCGAGCGCCTCGTCACCTGCCATCCCCCAGCGGCGATATTGCGAGATGAACCACATGCCATCCGACAAACGCGGATAAGTGACCGAGCCGTCATCGAAGAAGCTCACCGGCAACAGCGCATGGCGTCCCTGCAAGCGCCCGAAATCCCCCAGCAGACGCGCAGCGATCAGGTCGCGCGGCGCACCGACCCACGCCGGTTCAGCCAGCCACCCGGCCGCCTCTTCACGATGCCCCGGCATATCGAGCCAACGGCACGCACTGAGTAGCGTGCGCACCAGCGCCAACGCCGTCTTCGGATACCGGGTCACAAAATCTCTGCGGCAAGCGAGTACCTTCTCGGGGTGGTTCGGCCAGATGTCGCTCGACACCGCTACCGTCCGCCCGAGCCCACGCGCTTGCGCCACCGCATGCCACGGTTCGCCGCAGCAAAAACCGTCTAGCCCGCCCTCTTCCATCGCCGCCACCATATGGGCGGGCGGAATGACGATGCGCGCAATCTCCGAGAGCGGATCGATCCCCTGCGCGGCAAACCAGTAGTTGAGGAACATCGCGTGCGTGCCCGTCGGGAACGTCTGCGCGAATACAGGCGTGTGATCTAGCGTCGCGAGCGCATCGCGCAAACTACCGGTCTGCGCCATCGCGTCGGCCAGCGACGGCGTCACCGTCACCGCTTGCCCGTTCCGGTTGAGCACCATCAGCACCGCCATGTCCTCACGCGGTCCGCCAATGCCCAACTGCACCCCGTACACAAGGCCGTACAGCGAATGCGCGGCATCGAGCTCGCCCGTGAGCAACTTGTCGCGCACGGCGGCCCACGACGATTCGCGGCTTAGCTCCAGCGTGAGTCCATGCTCGTGCCCAAGCTCCAGTCGCTTGGCGACCACGAGCGGCGCGGCGTCCGAGAGCGCCACGAAGCCCACGCGCAGGTGGCGCTTTTCCGGCGCAGTGCCTGATGTCGCACCTAGCGTGTCGGCGCGCCCTGCGCCGAAATCCATCCATGATGACGTCGACATGAGCAGTGTCTATCCCAGTAATTCGGCGATCGAGACGAGTTGGCGCGCCACTTCGACAAGTTTCTCGCCCTGATCCATCGCCCGTTTGCGCAGAAGGGCGTACGCCTCCTGCTCGGAAATCCTGCGCCGGTCCATCAGCAGACGTTTGGCCCGGTCAATGAGTTTGCGGTCGGCCAGTTCGCTCTCGGCCTTGGCCAGCCGCGCACGCAACTTCTCTTCGTGCGCGAAGCGGGCGAGCGCCACTTCGAGAATCGGTGCCAGCCGGTCAGCGGCGAGCCCTTCCACCGAATATGCCGTTACGCCAGCATCGACAGCCGCGCGAATGAGCGACTGATCGCCGTCGGCTGAGAACATCAATACCGTGCGAGGCGCGGCAGCGTTCATCACGGCGAGTTGTTCGAGCGTGTCGCGCGACGGCGATTCGGTATCGATGATGACCACGTCCGGGCGTTCGCTCTCGACCACACGCGGCAACGCCTGCGGCTTGGCCACCTCGGCGAGCATCTCGCAGCCCAGACGTGCGAGCGCCGCCCGCAAGTCGCCAATGGGCTTGTCGGTATCGGTCACCAACAGCACGCGCAGCATGCTGGGCGACGCACCCGGTGGAATATCCGTAGCGTCAGTCACGATGTAGTACTTTAGGCCGCTTGAGCGATAAACGAAGTGGTGCAGGCACCCGCCTCCGGCACGGCGACCGCCTCACCGACCGCGCCGCCAACGAGCAATATAGCCGGACTGGCGAAATCGCCCGCCCTCACGTCCTGTGCCAGCCGCCCGAGCGTCGTCACCAACCGGCGCTCGTGTGCCGTGCCCGCCCACTGTACGGCGGCGGCCGGTGTTGCGGCATCGAGATGCGCGAGCAACGTTTCGCTCAGCGTTTCCACGCGGTGCACGCCCATGTAGATCGCCAGTGTCGTGCCCGTCGCGGCGAGCGCCGCCCAGTTGGGCGCCGTGCCGTCCTGCCGGTGCGCAGTCACGAACGTCACCCCCGCGCAGTGATCGCGATGCGTGAGCGACATGCCAAGCCCGGCGGCCGCCGCGAACGCTGCCGACACGCCGTTGACGATCTCCACCGCCACCCCAGCGAGCCGCAGCGCGCGCATCTCCTCGCCAGCACGGCCAAACATCAGCGCGTCGCCGCCTTTGACCCGCACCACATGCGCGCCGCGCCGGGCCAGCCGACACATCAACCGCTCGATGAACGCTTGCGGTGTCGAGCGGCAGCCGCCGCGCTTGCCCACGGCAATCACGCGCGCCTGCGGGGCGAGCGTGGCGATGTCCGGGTTGGCCAAATCGTCGACCAACAGCACGTCGGCCTCGCTCAGCACTCGCGCGGCGCGCAGCGTGAGCAGATCGAGCGCGCCGGGGCCCGCACTGAGCAGGGTCACTTTGCCGAGTTTCATGATCGTTCTCCGTCAATTCTGCTAAGTCCTGTGGGTAATGAACGGCCGTCGCTTACACGGCACCGGCAGTCGCCGGATGCTCGGGGACGACCGGTAACGCCTTGGCGCTCACGCACATGCGCTGCAATTCCGGCACGCACGATCCGCAAACCGTGCCGCAGCCGAGGGTTGTTTTGAGTTGTGTTACGTCGGCACCGGCCCCAATCGCCGCGGCGATGCTCGATGCCTTAACTTGTTTGCATTGGCACACCGTGCGGTCGCGCGATGCGCTGAGCGTTGCGGCACTGTCCGCCACGAAGACGGCATGCCGTGCGCGTGTCCACGGCGTGCCCTCGCGCACCCGTGCGAGCAACGATGTCGATCCGGCGATATCCGCTTCGCTGCCCGCCACGAGCACGCCCTCGATCACCGCACCCTGCCACGCCACGCGCTTGGTCATCGCGCGGCGCGCATCGCGGTATTCGAGCAACGCGTCGTCGCGCGGCAATCCCAACGCCGTATGCAAGCGTTCGAGCCAGTCGGCATCGGCCTGATCGTCGGCCGCCGACACGACCAAGCGGTCGTCGCCCTCAAGACGCACCGTCGCGAAGCGCCGCTCGGCAAGCAACGGCTGCACGGCCGCGTGCAATTGCAGTGCATCACCACGACATACCGCCGACACCCGCCACGGCAGCGTAAGCGGATCGACACGCACGGCCGCGTGCTTCAGTTCCGGTTGTTTCGAATACTTGTCGACGGCGCCCGTCGTCGTGTCGTTGACACCGCCGCCGCCGAGGAACTGGCCGCTCCAATGCATCGGCACGAAGACCGTGCCCGAGGCCACGTCGTCGCTCACCGCGAGCAGCAATACGCGTTCGCCGCGACGGCTCGACAGCCGCACAAAGTCCCCAGCACGCAGACTCCGCCGCGTTGCATCGGTCGGATGCATCGTCAGCGTCGGCTCGGGCGCATGGTCGAACAACTGCCCCACGCGCCCCGTGCGGCTCATGCCGTGCCACTGATCGCGCAGCCGTCCGGTAATCAGGCGGAACGGATGACGCGCGTTGATGGGTTCTGCGACCGGTTGATATTCGAATGCGTGAAAACGCGCGCGGCCATCTCCCGTGGCAAACACGCCGTCTTCATAGCGACGAGCCTGCCCCTGCGACGCGCCTGCTGGATACGGCCACTGCTGCGGGCCACGTTGCTCAAGCAATGCGTAGTCGAGTCCACCGATATCGAGATCGCGCCCGAGCGTGAGTTGTCGATGCTCATCGAAGATCGCTTCCGTCGAATCGAAGACGAACGGCTCGACCGGCGCGTCGAGCTTCGGTGCGAGACGCCGCGCCACTTCGCTCGCAATCCACCAGTCGGCACGTGCGGCACCGGGCGCATTGACGGCTGCACGCACGCGCGAAATACGTCGCTCCGAGTTGGTCACCGTACCGGTTTTCTCGCCCCAGCTCGACGCGGGCAGTAGCACGTCGGCAAAAGGCACGGTGTCGGTCTGACGAAACGCTTCTTGCACGACGACGAATTCCGCAGCATCGAGCGCCTCGCGCACGCGAGCGCTGTCGGGCATCGAATGCACAGGGTTCGTGCAGGCGATCCAGATCGCTTTGATGCGGCCGTCGCGCACGGCGTCGAACATCTCGACCGCAGGCAGGCCCGGGCGGTCCGACAGCCCTTGCACGCCCCACAATTGTTCGACTTCGGCACGATGCACCGCATTGCCAATCTCGCGATGGGCGGCGAGCATCGTCGCCAGACCGCCCACCTCCCGGCCACCCATGGCGTTGGGCTGTCCGGTGAGCGAAAACGGCCCTGCCCCAGCACGCCCGATTTGCCCGGTTGCCAGATGCAGATGAATCAACGCGAGATTCTTCTCCGTGCCGTGGCTCGACTGATTGAGCCCCATGCAATAGAGCGTGAGCGCCGCCGGGCTCTCGCCAAACCAGTCGGCGGCCTGACGCAGCGCCGACTCCTCGATGCCGCACACATCCGCCACGAGTTGCGGCGCATAGGCGCGCAGCACTTGCTTGAGCGCATCGAAGCCCTCGGTGTGCGCGTCGATGTAGCGGCGGTCGATGCGGCCTTCCCAAATCAGGTGATGCAACATGCCGTGGAACAGCGCAACATCGGTGCCCGGCACGATGGGCAGATGCAGGTCGGCCATCGCTGCCGTATCGGTGCGGCGCGGGTCGACGACAATCCAGCGAATCGACGGATCGGCGGCGCGGGCCGCTTCCAACCGGCGGAACAGCACCGGATGCGCGTAGGCCATGTTGCTGCCGGCGAAGATCACCGTCTTTGCCGCTTCGAGATCGTCGTAGCAGGTGGGCGGGCCGTCGGCGCCAAGCGCCATCTTGTAAGCACTCACGGCGCTCGACATGCACAGCCGCGAATTCGTATCGATGTTGTTGGTGCGCACCAGCCCTTTCGCGAGCTTGTTGAAGACGTAGTAGTCCTCGGTGAGCAGTTGACCCGACACGTAGAACGCGACGGCGTCCGGCCCGTGCTGCCGGATGATCTCGGCAAAGCGCGTGGCGACGGTACTCAATGCATCATCCCAAGTGGCAGGGAGACGATCGCCCTTGCGCGACGCGCGCATCTCGGGCATCAGCACGCGTCCGGCCAACGACTGGGCAGTGAGCGGCAACGTCATGCCTTTGCTGCACAAGCGCCCATAGTTCGCCGGATGTTCCGGATCGCCCTGCACGCCGACGATGCGCTCGCCGTCGCTCTCGACCAGCATGCCGCAGCCCACGCCGCAATAGCAGCAGGTCGTCTTCGTCACCGTCGTCGCAGGTGCCGGGATGGACGCGGAAGCCGGGGGCAGGCGGTTCATGTTTCGCAAACCGCTTCGTCGAACGACAACAACACGCCGTTGCCGTCGAGCCGCACGGCAAATCGCTGCGCGCAGCCCACATCGGGCGCACACGCCTCACCGGTCGCCAGATCGATATTCCAAGCGTGCAGCGGACATGTCACACGCTCACCGTGCACGATGCCCTGCGAGAGCGCGCCGCCCTTGTGCGGGCATTGATCGCGTAGCGCGAAAACCTTGTCGCTCTCAGTGCGAAAGAGCGCAATGTTGCCGTCGGGATGCGGCAACACACGCGTGCCCAGACGCGGAATCGCGTCGATGTCGCACACGTGCAGCCAGATCGGTTGAGACATTTCCATGGCGTTGTCCTCAGACGGTGGCGGGAGTGGCGGCCGCGACAGGAGCGGCGATGGCAGGCAGCGACGCAATCGGTGCAAGCGGCTGATACTCGCTCGCCTGCTTGCCATCGATACGGGCTTGCCACGGGTCGGGCAGCCCATCGAGTGCGTAAAGCAAGCGTTCGTAAAGCGCGCGACGATTGGCGGCGTCCTGCACCACGCGCTGCTTCACGTAGTCGAGTCCCACGCGCGCAAGGTAATGCACCGTGCGATCGAGGTAGTACGCTTCTTCGCGATAAAGCTGAAGGAACGCGCCGGTGTATTCCTTGACCTCTTCGGCGGTCTTCACCTTGACGAGGAACTGCGCGACTTCAGTCTTGATGCCGCCGTTGCCGCCCACGTACAGTTCCCAACCGGAATCGACAGCGATCACGCCGACGTCTTTGATGCCAGCCTCGGCGCAATTACGCGGGCAGCCCGACACGGCCAGCTTCACCTTGTGCGGCGACCACATGTTCGCGAGCATCGTTTCGAGATCGATCCCCATCTGCGTGCTGTTTTGCGTGCCGAAGCGGCAGAACTCGCTGCCGACGCAAGTCTTCACCGTGCGAATCGATTTGCCGTAGGCGTGCCCGGATGGCATGCCAAGATCGCGCCACACGCTCACGAGGTCTTCCTTCTTCACGCCGAGCAAGTCGATGCGCTGCCCGCCCGTGACTTTCACCATCGGAATCTGATACTTGTCGGCGACGTCGGCAATGCGGCGCAGTTCGCTCGCGTTCGTCACGCCGCCTTTCATCTGCGGCACGACCGAGAACGTGTTGTCCTTCTGGATGTTCGCGTGCACACGTTCGTTGACGAAGCGGCTTTGCGGATCGTCAACGGCCTCTTTCGGCCACGTGCTGAGCATGTAGTAGTTCAGCGCCGGGCGGCAGGTGGCACAGCCGTTGGGCGTGCGCCATTCGAGGAAGTCGTACGCGGCGCGATGCGACGTCAGACGATGCTCGCGCACGGCACGGCGCACGTCGGCGTGCGACAAGTCGGTGCAGCCGCAGATCGCCTTTTCTTTCGGCGTGGCGTCGTAGGTCGAGCCCAGCGTGCTCATCAGAATCTGTTCGCATAGGCCAGCGCACGAGCCGCAGGAGCTGGCCGCTTTCGTGTGCTTTTTCACCTCGTCGAGCGTGAACAACCCTTTCTCGGTGATCGCCTTGACGATGGTGCCTTTGCACACGCCGTTGCAGCCGCACACCTCGTCGGTGTCGGCCATGGCGGCCGCGCGGCTTTGCCCTTGCGTGCCAACGTCGCCCACACTCGATTCGCCGAACATGATGCTGTTGCGCAACTCACCCAACGCACGCCCTTCGCGCAACAGCTTGAAGTACCACGCGCCGTCTGCGGTGTCGCCGTACAGGCAGGCACCTACGAGCTTGTCGTCACGAATCACGAGTTTCTTGTAGACGCCGCCCGCGGGGTCGGACAACACGATTTCTTCGGTGCCTTCGCCGCCGAGAAAATCGCCCGCCGAAAACAGATCGATGCCGGTGACCTTGAGTTTGGTCGAGAGTACCGAGCCGCGATAGCTGCCGATGCCCATGAGCGCGAGGTGATTCGCGCAGACTTTGGCTTGTTCGAACAATGGCGCGACAAGGCCATACGCCACACCGCGATGGCTCACGCATTCACCGACGGCATAGATGCGAGGGTCGTAAGTCTGAAGCGTGTCCGAGACCACGATGCCGCGCGAGCAATACAAGCCCGCCGCCTCGGCGAGCGTCGTGTTGGGACGGATACCGGCGGCCATCACCACAAGGTCCGCAGCGATTTCGTCGCCGTTCGCGAAGCGGACCGCACGCACTGCGCCGGACGTATCGTCTTCACCATCGCCCAAAATCGCCGCTGTCTGATGCGACAGGCGGAAACTCAGCCCGCGTTCTTCCAACGACTGCTGCAACAGCTTGCCTGCCGTGGCATCGAGTTGTCGCTCCAGCAACGTCTCGGCCAGATGCACCACGGTGACGTCCATGCCGCGCAGCTTCAAACCGTTGGCGGCTTCCAACCCGAGTAGCCCGCCGCCGATCACCACCGCGTGGCGCTTGACCCGCGCCGTCTCGATCATCGTTTCGGTATCGCGGATGTCGCGATAGCTGATCACGCCGTCCAGATCCTTACCCGGCACGGGCAGGATGAATGGGCTGGAGCCGGTCGCGATCAGCAGCCGGTCGTAAGGCGCTTCGGTGCCATCGGCACAGCGCACCACGCGGCGCGGGCGGTCGATTTGCGTGACCTCTTTGCCCAGATGCAGCGTGATGCCTTTTTCCGCATACCAATCGAGCGGATTGAGCACGATGTCGGCAAACGACTGTTCGCCGGCGAGCACGGGCGAGAGCAGGATGCGGTTGTAGTTCGGATGCGGCTCGGCACCGAACACGGTGATGTCGTATTGATGCGGTGCGATTTCCAGCAGCTCCTCGAGCGTGCGGATTCCGGCCATGCCGTTGCCGATGACGACCAGACGAGGCTTGCGCATGTTGATTGCTCCTGTGGCAGCGCCCGAAAAACAAAACGGCGTCCGTCCGTGCCGCAGCACGGAGGGACGCCGTTGTCCTGTGGGTACAACGCAGGCTTGCCCCTGACGTCGCACCGGTATCGATGCCGGCGACGCCTTTGCCGCTGGCGTTAGTGCTTACGCAACAAGCATGCCAGCGAGCTCAGAACTATCGGCAAAGCGTTGCCGAATAAGGCGAAGGAGGGAGAACAGAGCAGACGACATGCTCGCCAGCGCGGTCTCGGTGCTGCACCGCAGCAGTGCATGATGCACGACATCCGCACCACGATGACGCGACTGGCCCACGATCCGGCATACGCCGATCAGCGCGTCATCCGTGGCGAATGTCCGCTCACTTGTGCGCCCGCGTTCGCAGGCAAGCGCGCACCGTCGATCAGACCGAGCAACGCCAGCGCGCCCATCGCGACGAAGGTCCAGCGAAAGCTCGCCGCGCTGTAGGGGCTGGCGCCGGCCACTTCGGTCATCTTGAGCACGAGTGCGCCGAGCGCGATGCCAAGACCGGAGGTCATCTGTTGCAATGCCGAGAACAGCGTGGAGGCGCCGCTCATGTCGTCGGGCGGCACGTCGGCAAAGCCCATCGTCGCCAGCGTGGTGAACTGCACCGAGCGGCAGATGCCGCCGAAGAGCAAAACGAGCGAGGTGATCCAAAACGGCGTCGTCGCGGTGAGCAACGCACACATCGCAAAACCGATCGCCACGAGTACGCCATTGCCGAGCAGCACGCCGCGAAACCCGAAGCGTCGCATGATCGGCGTGGTCGCGGGCTTGATGCCGAGATTGCCCGCGAACAGCGCCAGCATCAACAAGCCGGAGGTGACCGCGCTCATGCCGAACGCCAACTGGAACATGAGCGGCAACAGAAACGGCGCACTGCCGATGGCGATCCGGAACAGCGAGCCGCCCCACACCACCACCGCGAATGTCTGAACACGCATCGCGCCCAGATTGAGCAGCGGGTGCGGCGTGCGCAGAAAGTGTCGCACCGACCACGCCATCGCGACGCCCCCGATGACGAGGCACGCAATGACCATCGGCCAATCGGCGGGTGTGCGGCTGGCTAGCTCCACGCCGAACATCAACGCGCTGGCGCCGACACCGCTCGCGACAAAGCCCGCGAAGTCGAACGGCTTACGTTGCCCCGGTGACGGTTTGACCAACCAAAGCGCCGCCGCAAACGCAGCGATGCCCAGCGGCACGTTAATCAGGAAGATCCAATGCCAGCTCCATGTCGACGAGATGAAGCCGCCCAAGGCGGGCCCCAGCACTGGCGCGGCAAGACCTGGCCAAGTAATGGTGGCGATGGCGCGAACGAGCGCCGGTTTGGGGGTATTGCGCAAGACGACGAGCCGCCCGACAGGCACCATCATTGCCCCGGCCAGCCCCTGCAAGACGCGGCAGATCGTGAACATGCCAAGACTGGTGCTCATCGCGCAAAGCACCGACGCGATCGTGAACAACGCAATGGCCGACGGAAACACGCGGCGCGGCCCGAGCCGGTCGGCGAGCCAGCCACTCGCGGGAATAAACGCCGCGAGGGCCACCAGATACGCGGATAACCCGATGGAGAGCGCGGAAGGTGCGACGCCGAAGTCGTGCGCCATCGCGGGCAACGACGTCGTGATGATCGTCGCGTCGAGGTTCTCCATAAAGAAGGTCGACGCGACGAGCAACGGCAATGCCGTTTGCGAAACGGTCCGGGCGGGCTGCGCCGGTGGCAGGGATGACGATTGCGGGCCTTGCGATGACGAATCGGACACGACGGCAGCTCTTGGGGGCAGCGAACGCCAGCGAGTGTATTACAAGCTCAATCGTCCTGCATCAGCGCCCGGCCGATGATCAGTTGCTGAATCTGCGTCGTGCCTTCGTACAAACGCAGCAGGCGCACGTCGCGATAGAAGCGCTCGACCTTGTACTCGTTGATGTAGCCCGCGCCGCCGTGCACCTGCACGCCGCGATCGGCCACGCGCCCGACCATCTCCGTACAGAACAACTTCGCGCACGACGCCAGCATGCTCACTTCAGCATCACGCTTGCCTGCCGGTTTGGCGTCGTAGCGCTGCGCACAGTCCTGCACCATCGACCAGCCCGCATAAAGCTCGGCCTGACTGTCGGCGAGCATGGCCTGCACCAGTTGAAAGTCGCCGATGCGTTGCCCGAACTGCTTGCGCTCGCGCGCATAGGCAACCGCTTCATCGAGAATGCGTTTCGCCATGCCGCACGAGAGCGCGGCCACATGCAAGCGGCCACGGTCGAGCACCTTCATTGCTGTTTTGAAGCCCTTGCCCGCCTCGCCACCGATGATATTGGCGGCAGGTACGCGCACACCATCGAGCACGACGTCACAGGTTTTCGTGCCGCGCTGGCCCATCTTCTTGTCGGGTTTGCCGAGCGAAAGCCCCGGCGTATCGGCCGGAACGATGAACGCCGAGATGCCCCCCGCCCCTTCGCCGCCGGTGCGCGCCATCAGCGTGAACGCCCCGGCGCGCGGCGCATTCGTAATGAAACGCTTGGTGCCATCGATCACATAGTGCTCGCCGTCGAGCACGGCACGCGTCTTGAGCGCCGCCGGGTCGGACCCGGCATCTGGCTCGGTGAGCGCGAACGACATGATCAGATCGCCACTGGCCACGCGCGGCAGCAACTCGCTTTTCTGCGCTTCGGTGCCGTCCATCAGAATGCCCTGCGAGCCGATGCCGACGTTCGTGCCGAACACCGAACGGAACGCCAGCGACGTTTGCCCGAACTCGTACGCGACACGCACTTCCTGCGCCATCGACAGACCGATACCGCCGTATTCCTCGGGGATCGACAGGCCGAACAGGCCCATCTCCTTCATGTCGTCGACCAGCGCTGCCGGGACTTCGTCGTGTTCTTCGACGTCGTTCTCGGCGGGCATGAGCCGCTCGCGAATGAAACGTTGCACGCTCGCGAGCAGCAGCTCGAACGATTCGCTATCCAGTCCTTTCGATGTCATAAGCCGTATTTCCTCGATGCCTGTCCCGGCGACGATGCGTAGCGCACGGGCTCTCAGGTGCCCGCTTGCAGCATCTCGCGCAATTTGAATTTCTGTATCTTACCCGTGGGCGTGGTCGGCAGTGCATCACGCACTTCGAGCCGCTCGGGCCAGTACTGCCGCGCCACTTTATGCGACGCCAGAAATGCCGTGAGGTCGGTCAGATCGATGGCCTGCCCCGCGCGCGGCACCACCATCGCGCACGCGCGCTCGCCCAACCGTTCGTCCGGGTACGCGACGATGGCCACGGTCGCGACAGCCGGATGCCGGTACAGCAACGCTTCGATCTCGACCACCGGAATATTCTCGCCGCCGCGAATGATGACGTCCTTGCTGCGCCCGGCGATGCGCACGTAGCCCGTGGCATCGAGATAGGCGAGATCGCCAGTGTCGAACCAGCCCTGCGCATCGGTGCCGTTCCACTGTGCGCGTTTCAAATACCCGCCGAAGTTCGAACACGAGCGCACGAGCAGGCGTCCCGTCTCCCCCATGGGAACGTCTTGATCCTGCGCGTCGACCACGCGCAGTTCGACGCCGGGTAGCGGGCATCCGTCCGTGGTAGACGCGCGGGTATCGTCATCGTCGAGCCGCGTGAGCGTGACCGCGCCGTTCTCCGTCATGCCCCAGGCGGAGACGATCTTCGCCCCGAGTACGTTGCGCGCCTGCTCGACCACCGGCCCCGGAATCGGTGCCCCAGCGCACAAAAATGCGCGCAGGCTCGGCACCGGCTCGCCGCTCGCGGCAACGGCTTTGGTCAGGTCGGCCAAAAACGGCGTCGACGCCATCGTGAACGTCACGCCGTATTCACGGATTAACCGCACGGCGTGGTTCGGGTCCCATACATCGAGCATGACAGCGCTCGCGCCCAGCAAGACCGGCATCATCAGCCCGTACATGAAGCCGGTTTGATGGGCCAGCGGCGAGCCCATCAGAATGACGTCGTCTCGCCCCAGCCGCATGCGATCGGCGTAAGCCACGATATTCGAGAACGTGGTGTTCGCGCTGTGCATCACACCCTTCGGTTCGCCCGTCGTGCCCGACGTGTACATCAACTGCATCACGTCGTCGGGCCGCGCCCGGGCGGCTCGCAGGGTGGCGCGTTCGGCGTCGTTTGCCGCAGGTTCGCCCGACATCATCAGCGCGTTAAAGCTGTCGTCGCTATCGGTGTCGCCCACGACGATCACCTGCGCGAGCGACGGCAAGTCACGCTGTAATGCGCGCGCCATCGCCGCGTGATCGAAACCCCGGAATTGCTGCGGCACGATGAAGACCTTCGCCTCACCATGACGCAGCATGAACGACAGCTCTCGCTCGCGGAAGATGTGCATCAACGGGTTGAGTACCGCACCGAGTCGTGCGCACGCGAGATACGCCACCGCAAACACCCAGCCGTTCGGCAACTGACACGCCACGACATCGCCGCGCCCGACACCTCGTCGCAGCAGGCCGAGGGCAAGACGTTCGGCCGCATCGGCCAATGCGGCGTAAGTGAGCTGCGTGGTCTCGCCGGTGGCGGTGGACACTGCCGTGAGCGCCACCTTGTCGGGAAACGCCGCGAGCGCAGCGTCGAGGGCATCGTTAATCGTCCGCTCGGGCCACCAGCAGCGCGCCACGCTTTGCTCGCGCCGAGGGGGTAGCAACACCGCATCAAATTCCATCGCTTCGTCTCCTGTCTGTCTCTCGTTCTCGTTTTCGATGATGCTGGATGATGCTGGGCAATACGGCTTAGATCGGCACAGCCTCCCGCCCGGCTCGGGCGCGCGCGATGATCGTCTTCATGATCTGTGCCGTGCCGTCGCCAATCTGAAAGCCCAGCACGTCGCGCAGACGCTGCTCCAGCACGCCACGGTCGTAACCGCCGTGTCCGAACATCAACAGACATTGGTGAATGGCGTCGTAGGCGAGCTTCGGCCCCCACCACTTGCACATGGCCGCTTCTGCGCTGTGCGGCAACCCGCGATCCTTGAGCCAGAGCGTTTGCAGACACAGCAGGCGCGCGGCTTCCACCTGCGTGTCGAAGTCGGCGAGCGGATGCGATACGCCCTGAAACGCCGAGAGCGGTTTGCCGAACGCTTCGCGTTGCGCGACGTAATCCCACGTCTCGTCGAGCGACGCGCGGGCCACGGCCAACACTTGCAATCCGATAAGCGCGCGAGAGAAGTCGAAGCCCTGCATCACTTGAACGAAGCCCTCGCCGGGCGCGCCAAGCACGTGGTCGGTGTCGACGACGACGTTTTCGAAGAAGAGCGACCCGCGCCCGATCGCGCGCTGGCCATGACAATCGAAGCGTTGCCGCGTGATACCCGGCTGATCGAGCGGCACAAGAAATGCCGAGACGCCACGCGCGCCTGCCGAGATTTCGCCGGTGCGGGCGAAGACCACGGCAGCATCCGCCTGATCGGCGGCGGAGATCGACGTCTTCTCGCCGTTGAGCACATAGTGCGTGCCGTTGAAATCGGCGCGCATGCGCAGGCTTGCGGCGTCCGACCCACCACGGGGCTCGGTGAGCGCAATGGCGAGCAGCGTCTCGCCGCGCGTGAGCTTCGTGAGCCACGGCGTGACGACCTCCGGCTTGCCGTGGTCGGCCAGAATCTGCCCGTTGAGCGACGCGAGCAAATTGATGTACGACATGCTCAGGTCGGCACGCGCAATCGACTCATGAATCACACCGGCGGCGAGTCGCCCCATCCCCTGCCCGCCATAGGCTTCAGGCAATTCAGGCGCGATGAGACCCATCTCACCCATCTCGCGCATCAGTGCGCGGTCGAGCACTCGGGTTTTGTCGCGCTCGAGAAAACCGGGTGCGATGCGGTCCTGCGCGAAACGCTGGGTGTGTTCGGCTAACGCCATCAGGTCGTCGTCGAGATACGGGTTGTGCATAGCCCTGCTCCTTCTTTCGATGACGGCGCTTACTTGGCGTACTTGCGGAAGTCGGGTTTGCGCTTTTCTTGAAACGCACGCACGCCCTCGCGCGACTCTTCCGTCTCGTAATAGAGCTTGAGCGCGTACATCCCCATGCCTGCGATACCCGCCTGCTGCGCGGTGTCCATATTGAAAGAGCGCTTCGCGATGGCAATGGCCGTGGGGCTGCGCTCCATGATTTCGTCGCACCACTTCTGCACTTCGGCATCGAGTTGCTCGTGCGGCACCACGGTGTTGACGAGCCCCATGTCGAGCGCTTCGGCGGCGGTATAGCGGCGGCACAGATACCAAATTTCGCGGGCTTTCTTCTCGCCGACCACGCGTGCGAGAAACGCCGTGCCGAAGCCCGGGTCGACTGAGCCGACTTTCGGACCGACTTGCCCGAACACCGCTTTCTCCGAGGCGATAGTGAAGTCGCACAGCGTGCAGATCACGTTGCCGCCGCCAATGGCGTAGCCCTGCACGCGGGCGATCACCGGCTTCGGGACGTCGCGAATGGCGTTATGCAGTTCTTCCATCGGCAGGCCGATGGTGCCCCGTCCGTCGTACTGCCCTTCGTGTGCGGATTGATCGCCGCCCGTGCAAAACGCCTTCTCGCCAGCGCCCGCCAACACGATGCTGCCGATCTCGCGGTCGTAGCCCGCTTTGTTGATCGCGTGAATCAGTTCGTCGCAGGTCCGCCCGCGAAACGCATTCATCTTGTCGGGGCGGTTGATCGTGATCCATGCAGCGCCATTACGCACTTCGTAGCGAATGTCTTCGTAGTTCATCGTCTTGCTCCACGCCGGGGCGCGACGGCCTCGGCAGATGTCAGTGACTTGATGGAAATGAGGGCCAGGTCAGCCGTTCATCGTCAGACCGCCGGACACGCTCAACACCTGACCGGTAATGAACGCCGCGTCGTCGCAGGCGAAGAAGGCAATCGCGCCGGGGAGATCGTCCGGCTGGCCGATACGGCCGAGGGGAATCGCCTTGGTGAAGGCTTCGACGAGTTTTTCGGGATTGCCCGCGCCTTCCTTGTAATCGGCGAAGAGCGCCGTATCTGTCGGCCCCGGACACACCACATTGACCGTGATGCCGTGACGCGCATGCTCGCGGGCGAGCGTTTTCGAGAAGGCGACGATCCCGCCTTTACACGCGGCGTACACCGCTTCCCCCGACGAGCCGACCCGGGCCGCATCGGAGGCGATATTCACGATGCGTCCGCTGCGACGGGCGATCATTGCAGGCAATACCGCGTGATGCATATGCAGGGCACCCACCAGATTGATGGCGATCAGGCGCTCCCACTCTTGCGGCACCGTCTTGGTAAAAGGCTTGAAGATGTCCCACCCGGCGTTATTAACCAGCACGTCGATCGGGCCGAGTGCCTCCGCAGTCGCCGCAACAGCGGCGTCGACTTGCTCGCGCACGGTGATGTCGCAGGCAAACGCGTGCGCCCGGCCGCCCGCTGCCACAATCTCGCCCGCCACGCGCTCGGCAGCGCTCAGATCGCGGTCGAACACCGCCACCCCCGCCCCCTCCCGCGCCAACCGGTGCGACGTCGCCCCGCCGATACCGCCCCCACCGCCCGTCACAATGACGGTCTTGCCTTCGAAGCGCTGCATATCTCGTCTCCAGAGTTGCCAGCGGGCACGGTATCCTTGCTGACCTCGCAGGTATCACGCCCGCCCATCAAATTACGTCAACATATTGACGTATACTAGACATCACTTTGGCGATACGCAAGCGCTCGGCAGCGGAGTCTTTGATATGGATAACCCTAAGAATAAACTGGATATCACGCGCATGGAGCTGGCCAATCGGCTCTTCTTCCGGCTCTACCAATGCGCAAACATGTTGCATAAAACTGGTACGCGCGCGGTGGAGGATCTGGGTTTGACGACCCAGCAATGGGCCGTACTCGGCGCGCTCTCCCGCCCGGAGGTCCCGGACGGCATGAGCGTGGGCGATCTCGCGCGCTATTTGATGGTGAGCCGACAAAATCTGTCCGGACTGATTAGCCGAATGGAACGCGACGGCCACGTCGCCAGCGCGCCGGATGGACGGGATCGTCGCTCTCGGCTCGTCACGATGACGGAACACGGTCACGCGGTTTGGCACCGCGAGGCCGTGCCCCGCATTCACGACTATTACGGGCAAGCGCTCGACGAATTCTCGACCGGCGACATCACCCACACGCTCCACTACCTGCTCAAGCTCCTCGACAACATGAAGCAGATCGACGAGGCGGCAGGCTCGGAAAATGGGACGAGCGAGGACGGTGAAATCACCCGTCCGCAAAAATAAAACAGCCCCGCAGCGCGAAATATACGCGCTGCGGGGCTGTTTCTTTAGCCTACTCATCGGCTGAAAACCCAATGCTGGAAAGGACTTACGGGCATTCCTTCGTCTTGAGCAATACCGTATTAACTAGCATCCTAATTATTAGTTAACATATAATCTTTCTCCATGACCTCCCTAGAATCGCTCCGCTTCGCTTTCACCAGCCACTTGTTGCTGGCCGGTAAGCAGTGGCGCCAGTTATCGCAAAGCGCAATCGTCGAGTACGGCATTTCTGCCGCCAGCGCCGGGCCGCTGCTGTTCATCCGCCGTCTTGGCCAGGGTGTGCGTCAGGTCGAGCTTGCCGAATATGTCGGGCTCGAAGGCGCCTCGCTGGTTCGGCTGCTCGATCAGTTGTGCGCCGCCGGGCTCGTGCTGCGCGAAGTCGATGCCAGCGACCGGCGCGCCAACGCGCTGCGGCTGACGGAGGCTGGCGAAGCGCTCGCCGAAAAGCTCGAAATCGAACTCAGTCAGTTGCGCGCGAAGGTGTTTGCCAACGTGCCGCGCGAAGATTTCGAAGCGGTGCTGCGCGTGTTCGAAATTCTCTCCAGCGCGACCGGTCCCGACGCGACCATTCTCGCGATGGAGCCCCCAAAGAAGTAAACCGTGCTCAATTGGCCATCCTCACGCGACTGGATTTTCTCGATCAAGGCGTTTATCGCCTCGATGCTGGTGCTGTACATCGCCCTTGCGCTCGGTTTGCCGCGCCCCTACTGGGCGATGGCCACGGTGTATATCGTGTCGCATCCGCTCACTGGCGCGACGCGCTCCAAGGCGCTGTACCGGGTGCTTGGCACGCTGTTGGGCGCCGCAGCGTCGATCGTCTTCGTCCCGGCGCTGGTCAACACGCCTGAATTGTTGATGGCTGCGGTCGGTCTGTGGACCGGCACACTGCTCTATATCTCGTTGCTCCATCGCTCGCCGCGCAGCTATGTGTTTCTGCTCGCGTCGTACACGTTGCCGCTGATTGCCCTGCCCGCTGTCGGCACGCCCGATGGCATTTTCGATATTGCCGTCGCGCGCTCGGAAGAGATCATTCTCGGCATCGTCTGCGCGAGCGTGGTCGGTGCCATCGTCTTGCCCACGAGCGTGGCGAAGGTGTTGCACGACCGCTCGGGACGCTGGCTCGTCGACGCTGCACGCTGGACCATGGACATGCTCTCGGCCGACCCCGACGGCAAAGCCGCGCGCCACATGAGCCGCCATCGCATGGCCGCCGACATTCTGGCGCTCGATCAGTTGATCAGTCAGCTTTCGTACGATGCCGACACCTCGGCGCGTGTGCGCGATGCGCAGGAACTGCGCGGGCGCATGACGATGATGATGCCAGTGCTCTCGACCGTCGCGTCGCTCGTGCAGACGCTTCGTCAGCATCCGCAAGGTGCCCCCGAAGCGCTCGAAGCCAAGATGGCCGACGTGGTGGCCTGGCTGCGCGAAGGCGCGCCGTCGCCCGCCCCCGCGCATTTGCTTCAGCCAGTGCAAGCCGTGCAACCGGCGGGCGAAGCCTCCGATTGGTATAGCGCGCTCGTCTCCGCGACCGAAGACCGCCTGCGCTCGCTGGTGCAACTCTGGCAAGACTGCGTCGCGCTGCAACGCCGTTTCGGTCAGGCCGACGATGCGCCGGAATGGAAGCCAGCTTTCCCTTATTGGGAACTAGGCGGCGCCCGTCACTACGACCACGGTCTGCTGCTGTTCTCGACGATCTCTGCGGCGCTGTGCACGTTCTTGATGGGCATGGCGTGGATCTATACCGGCTGGAACGACGGTGCCGCTGGCGTCTCGCTCGGTGCTGTGGCCTGCTGTTTCTTCGCCGCCATGGACGAACCCGCGCCGTTCATCCGCTCGTTCTTTTGGGCGACGGCCGTGTGCGTGGTGTTTGCCGCCGTGTACGTGTTCTTCATCCTGACGAACGCCCACGACTTCGGTCTGCTCGTCGCGATGTTTGCCGTGCCGTATCTGCTGCTCGGCACATTCATTCCGCAGCCGCGCTTCACGATGGTGGCGATGCTCGTGGCGGTGAATACCGCGAGCTTCGTCGGCATTCAGGGCGGTTACAGCGCCGACTTTTCGGCGTTCTTCAACAGCAACCTGGCAGGTCTCGCCGGGGTGTTGTTCGCATTGCTCTGGACGTTACAGACGCGCCCCTTCGGCACGCGCGTCGCCATGCGGCGGCTGATTCATTCGAGCTGGCGCGACATCGCGAAGAACGCGGTGGGCCGCTCGGTCGCCGAACACGGCCGTCTGCGTGCTCGCCTGCTCGACCGCCTCGGTCAGTTGGTGCCGCGACTGGCCGCCAGCGAGAGCGAAACGTCGAGCGACGGCTTTACCGAAGTGCGCGTCGAACTCTCGGCGCTGGCGTTGCAGCGCGAGCTGCCGCATTTGAATTCCTCGCAGCGCGATGCCGTACAGGCCGTGCTCACCGACGTGGCGCGCTTTTATCAGTCGCGACTCGACGAACAAGTGAGCGAGCCCGACGTCACGCTGCACGACAAACTGCTGGGCGCGGTGCGCTCGTTGGTGGCTCATAGCGATCAGGCTGCGCGCAGTGCGCGCGCCTCGCTCATGGACATCCACGTTGCGCTGTTCCCGACCACACGACCTGAGAGTGCCCAATGAGCGGAGAGATCGACATCTACGGCGTTTTTGTGCCGATGCTGCTGGCCCTGATGATCGTGGCCTTCGTGCTGACAGGTGCGCTGCGCTTCGTGCTCGCGCGCATCGGCTTTTACAAGCTGGTCTGGCACCGTTCGTTATTCAACCTTGCTGTGTACATCATTGCGCTGGGCGGCATTGTCGCTATCGTGCGCGCCTGTCAATCATGAAACTGAAACTTCGCTCTCTTGGCCCCGTCGTTTTGACGCTTGGCGTCTCCGTCGTTGCGGTCTTCGTGCTCCTGCATTTGTGGGACTACTACACCGTCGCCCCGTGGACACGTGACGGCCGCATTCGCGCCGACATCGTGCAGGTCGCCCCCGACGTCTCCGGCCTCATCACCGACGTGGAAGTCAAAGACAACCAGCCCGTGCATCGCGGCGACCTCCTCTTCGTGATCGACCGCGACCGCTACACGCTGGCGCTGCAACAAGCCGAAGCCAACGCCGCCGCACTGCGCGCCACGCTGGCACAATCGCGCCGCGAGAACGCCCGGAATCATCAACTGACCGAAGTTGTCGCGAAGGAAGTCGTCGAAGCCGGTCAGGCGAAGGTGGAATCGGGTGAGGCCGCGCTGGCCCAAGCCACAGCCGCCGTGCAGCTCGCCAAGCTCAATCTCGAACGCACCCGCGTGCTGGCACCGGCCGACGGCTACCTGAACGACCGCCTGCCGCGCGTGGGCGACTATGTGAGCACGGGCCGCCCGGTGCTCTCGATGGTCGATGCCAACTCGCTGCATGTGGAAGGCTATTTCGAAGAAACGAAGATGCGCGGCATTCACATCGGCGACAAGGTCGAAGTGCGCCTGATGGGCGAGCGTCATGTGCTGCGCGGTCACGTGCAGAGCATCGTCGCGGGCATTGAAGATCGCGACCGCACCAGCGGCGCGTCGATGCTGCCGAACATCAACCCGACATTCAACTGGGTGCGTCTTGCCCAGCGCATTCCGGTGCGCATTGCACTCGACGATGTGCCCAAGGACATGCGGCTCGTCGCCGGCCGCACCGCGACGGTGACCGTCGTGGAAGATCAGCGCGGCAAATCTAAGGAAGGCAATCCGTCGAAGGCTGCTGAGGCCACCACCAGCGCTGCGCAGACGCAAGTCGCTGCCGCGCGCACGACCGGTTCCCTTCAGGGAGCTCAGCAGTGAAAACGAGATTTTTGTTGATGAGTGCGGTGGCCGCTGCCGCTGCACTCGTCGCCGGATGTACCACCGTCGGCCCCGACTACCATCTGCCGGAAAACTCGGTGATGCGCTCGGCGCAAGCCAACGGCCCGATTGCCACGGCGAATCAACGCGCCGTGTCGATCGGCGAGGTGCCCGACGACTGGTGGCAACTCTATGACGACGCGAAACTCGACGCGCTCGTGAAGCACGCGCTGGCCGCCAATACCAATGTGCGCGTCGCGGTCGCTAACGTGCAGCGCGCCATTGCGATGTATCACGAAGTCGAATCGGAAAACCTGCCGCAAGGCGGTGTGGAAGCCAACGCGGCGCGTGCACAGCTCTCGGGCGAGAGTTTCCTTCAGGAAGAGAAGCTGCCGGTCATCAACCTGGCCGCCGCCGCACTGTCGATCTCGTATCAGATCGACTTCTTCGGCAAGCTCGCACGAGCCGATGAAGCCGCCCTCGCTGCGGCCGAAGCCAGCCATGCGGCCCTCGATG
This sequence comes from Pandoraea pneumonica, assembly GCF_049918595.1. Lineage (GTDB taxonomy): Bacteria > Pseudomonadota > Gammaproteobacteria > Burkholderiales > Burkholderiaceae > Pandoraea > Pandoraea pneumonica_A. Next base: position 743,907 of record NZ_JBNCRZ010000004.1, on the reverse strand, counting down.
TGGCCCGCGTGAGCGTGGCCGCCGAAACAGTGCGCGCTTACGTGCAAAGCTGCGCGGCCAATCACGAATACGACATCGCGAACGATCAACTGAAGTTGCAGGAAAAGAGCGTGGCGATCACGCGCAAGCTGGTCGACGTCGGCCGCGATCAGCCGACCGATCTGCTGCGTGCACAGGCACAAGCCGACACGCTGCGTGCTGCCCTGCCCCACTTCAAAGCACAGCACGAAGCGGCCACGTACCGGCTCGCCGTGATGCTCGGCAAGGTGCCCGGCTCGCTCGATGCGAGCGTGACCGAGTGCCGTCAGATTCCGCAACTCAAGCAAGCATTGCCGGTTGGCGACGGCACGGCGCTACTCAAGCGCCGCCCCGACGTGCGTCAGGCCGAGCGCGAATTGGCCTCGGCCACTGCGAAGATCGGTGTTGCCACCGCGGACCTGTATCCGTCGATTCGCATCGGCGCATCGGTAGGCGCAAGCGGCATGCTCGAACACTTCGGACAAGGCCGTACGGAGCAGTGGAGCGTCGGCCCGATGATTACGTGGTCGTTGCCGACCAACGGCGTGCGCGCCCACATCAAGGGCATGGAAGCGGGCGCCGATGCCGCACTGGCTCACTTCGACGGTGTGGTGCTCAAGGCGCTGCAAGAAACGCAGACGTCGCTCTCGGCGTACACCCACGAACTGGAGCGCGACGACGCGTTGCGCGACGCACGCGACAAGTCGCGGCAGGCCGCCGATCAGAACCGCCAGTTGTATCAGGCCGGACGCGCGCCTTACCTCACGAGTCTCGACGCGGATCGCACGCACGCGAGCACGGAAGCGGCGCTGGCCGCCTCGCAAACTCAGGTGGCGATGGATCAGATCAACCTGTTCCTCGCGCTTGGCGGCGGCTGGCAATCGAGCGCTGCTGCCGATGCCACGTCGCTAGCCGAGTCGCATGCAAAGCAAAACGCGGCGAAGGGCACGTCTGAAGCCTCGGAAGTGAAAACGAACTAAACCTGCTGCGCCCATGCGGCGCTGGATGCGAAGTCCAAATACCGAAAAGCGGATGCTGTCGAAAGACGCATCCGCTTTTTGTTTCGTCGCGATCACGAGAAAGGGAATTGGTGCCCCAGAAACACACAAGCCCCGTCGGGAACGAATCCTCGGGCGGGGCTGTGGTAATTGACGCGGTACGGCGTCGGGGCGATTCGCGCGGCGCGGGCGGGACCGTCGTGGTCAGGCGGGCCGTCGGCGAATCAGGTACAGCGTTTACAACACATCAAACTGACAACGTGCGCTGGCTTAGTTGGTCATCGGTTGCGTTGCGACACCTTGCTGCGCTGCTTCAATTTCGGCCGTACGTTTTTGCAATTGCACCGATTGTTCGTAGGTGTACGGGAAGTTGAATTCCGTCACCGGCGAAAGACCGAGTTCACGCGCCGCTTGCAGTTCAGCGCGCACATGCGCACGTGTGACACCACCGGTTTGTGTCTGATCGGCGAATGCCGAGCCGGCAGCCATGGCAAAGCCAACGAGCGCGACGGCAGTCAACAGGTTCTTTTTCATGGAAAACTCCTTTTATCGTTAATTTGTCGCTCAGGAACCGAAAACCGCATGCGAATCAGCTTTCGTCCTGAGTAAATTATAGTTTTCCCCTAGCAATGAGCCAGCCCGAATGCGACAACACACTGTTTCGCAAAAGCTGTTAAATCGCGTGGAATTGGGAACTAAATGGCGCGGAAATGGCGCCCAAATTGCAGATCATCGACCGCGAGATGGCATCGATCTCTCGAAGATCGAGCCATCTCGTCATGCGGGAATTGAAGGGGCAGTTTTCCGGAAAATCAGGGGGCGATTAAACCGCTGCTAATTGCAGCAGCAATCGCCTGATGCCGGTTCACAGCGCCGAGTTTGCGCTTGGCGTTATTGATGTGGAAAGTCACGGTGTGCTCGGAGATCTTCAGAATCAGGCCGATCTCCCACGCCGTTTTCCCGCGCGCAGCCCACAGCAAGCTTTCGACTTCGCGCGGGCTCAGCTTGCCCGCGCTGCGACTCGCCACCCACTGCATGTCGAGTTGTTGCACGGCCTGATGGAAATACAGCGCGCTCAGATAAATGTCGCCCATCATCCGCCCTTCATGCTCGGCGCACTCCTCGGGCGATTGTGGTGTCGCTGCGGTGAAAATCGCACGCTCGCCCGCCGCCCCATAGAGCGGAATCGTCACGCCACACCCCAGCCCATGCTCGCGAGCATCCGCGAAAATCGGATGTGGCCGTTTCTGTGTGAGAAACGAGCGCCAGAGAATGGGCAACGGGGAGAGGTTTGCCGCGATGAGCACCGGGTCGACTTCCGCGTATCCCGCGACCTGGTAACGCTCGATCCACGCGCCTGGAAATGTCGTGAAGATGTGGCGGCTCGGCATGCCCTCGGCGGTAATGCGCTCGTCGCCTGCGTGGAACGCCGCCGCCTCGCGCTCGCGGCGCGGCAGCAACGGTGCATAGAACAACGAGTGATAACCCAGTGCGTGCGTCAGTTGCTGAAATTCCGCGTCAAGCGCCTCGACCGAGCGGGCGCTGAGGAGCCCCTCATATCGGTAAAGATTGTGATGCATTTCGAATTGCACGTTCTTGTTAGATGCCGATGTTCGCGCATTGTAGTCCGAGCTTCGCATTTTGCGGATAGTTATTTTGGGCAGTAAAACAACACGCCTTGTTGACGTGGACTGCCAATTATTAACATGCGACATCATGTCGCGCTGCCCAGACCTTCAAGCGCTTGCAACACACGGCGAAGTCCCGGGGCCAGCGGTTTATCTTGACGTACCACGATCGCCAGCGTGCGGGCGAGATCCGGCGTCAATGCAGCAATGCGCAAACCTCGCCGATGGTGCGCGGCACTCACTGCCATACGCGGCACGATGCTATAGCCCAGTCCGGCCGCCACCATCTCTTTGATGGCTTCGATACTCCCCAATGCCATCACCGGACGAATGCGCAATCCCGCCTGCAAAAACCACTCGTCGATCAACAGGCGCGTGCTGCTCCCCGACTCGAACGCCACCATGGGGGCCGCGGCAAGCGCATGCGGTGTGATTTCCTCCGGCCACGCTTGTTCGCTCAGCGGCGCGATGGCGACAAACTCGTCGCGCAGCACCGGCGTGATATGCAAGCTGCGCCCGGCGGCAGGCAACGTGACGAGTCCCACGTCGAGACGGTTTTCCGTCACCGCTGCCACCACGTCGTCGGTGTTGCCGGTGCTCACGCGAATGTCGAGTGCCGGATGCCGCTTGCGCATCGTGCGCAGCATCGGCGGCAACAAGTGGATGCAGGCGGTCGCGCCGGTGCCAATGGCGACTTCGCCTGCAATGCCTTGTGCATGTGTGGAGAGCGCCTGCAAAGCCTCTTCGACGGCCGCGTCGATCCGGTGTGCATGTTCGAGCAATGTCAGCCCGGCGGACGACGGCTTGAGCCGCTTGCCCACGCGCTCGATCAAGCGCACGTTCAGGCGCTGTTCCAACTGCCGCACCTGAAGGCTCACGGCGGGTTGCGACAGATCGAGACGATCGGCCGCAGCGGAGAAGCTGCCCGCGTCGATGACCTCGGCAAAGGTATGCAGTTGATCCAGATTCAGGCGTCGCATCTCAAAGTTTCCCTTATGGATCGAATAAGATGCCAAGACTTTACCAAGAGATGGCCTGCGCGCACTATGACAAGCCTCCGCCTCTCATTCGTTGCCGCCCATCCCGGCATGCTCCGGACATCGCCATGCCCACCGTCGTCACGCTAGGTCTCGCACAGCTCATCAACTGGGGCGTGAGCTTTTATCTGCCCGGTGCATTCGCGTGGCGTATCGTGCACGCCACCGGCTGGGCGCAGACGGTCGTATTTGCCGGGCCGTCGCTCGCCATGCTCGTGATGGCGGCCGTCTCGCCGTACTCTGGTCGCTGGCTCGAACGCTTCGGCGGCCGGCGCGTGATGTGCGCGGGCACGCTCATCTGCTCGGCGGGTTGTGCGGTGCTTGCCACCAGCACGACGCTCGTACAGTTCTTTGCCGCGTGGTGTTTGCTCGGCGTTGGCATGCGGCTATCGCTCTACGACGCGGCCTTCGCGACGCTCGCCACGCTCTACGGTGCAGCCGCCCGCCGCCCCATGACGCAGATCACGCTAATGGGTGGATTTGCCACGACGGTTTTCTGGCCGCTGGGGAATTGGCTGGGCGACGCATGGGGTTGGCGCGCAGGCGTGTGGGTCTTTGGCGGGTTCGGTCTGATCGCATGGGGCTTGTTGCGCAGCCTGCCGCCGACGCCCCCGCGCGGGGTCACCGCAGGCGAGCGCCCCGCAGCGGCCACCGCCTTGCCGTGGCGTCCTGCCCTGCTCTACGGCGGCGTGATGGCGCTGGTCTCGATCTTGTCGTCGGGTCTGGCTGCGCATTTGACGTCCTTGCTCGGCGCCTACGGCTTGCCTGTCGGCCTCGCGGCGCTATGGGGTGTGGGGCAGGTTTGTGCCCGCATGTTGGAATGGCTGCAACCGCGTCAGGCAAGCGCGGTGAAGCTCAACGTCGTGGTCGGATGTGGCTTGCCGCTGTGCTTTGCGTTGGGGATCGCGGGAATGTCGTCGCTGATGGCGGCCGCCGCATTCATCTTTTTGTACGGCGCACTCAACGGTCTGGCGACCCTGTTGCGCGCCAGCTTGCCGCTCGAACTCTTCGCCCACGGGGCCTATGCCCGTGCGTTAGGTACGCTGTTGACACCGGCATTCGCCTTCGCAGCGCTCTCGCCATGGGGTTACGCGCTGGCGAGACAGCAATGGGGCGACCTCGCGATTCTCTGGGTGTCGCTCGCCATCGGCCTGCTTATCGCGTGTGCGGCGCTAGCGCTGCTGCGTCTGGCGCAGCAAGTGCCTGTTCCACAAACGCCCGCAGAAACTCGATCCACGACTTGACCTTCGCGTCGAGATACAGCCGCGACGCGTACACGGCATACACGTACGTGCCCTGCAATTCGTAGTCGGGCAGCACGCGCACCAGCGCGCCACTTTGCAGTGCGGGCAATGCCGAGAGCAACGGCACCGGCCCCACGCCGCATCCGCTGATAAGCGCCGCCGCCAGCGAATCGGCGGTATTCACACGCAGACGGCCCGTAGGCACAGCGACTTTCACGCGGCCATCCGGGCCTTCGAAATGCCAGTGATCGACCGAATAGTGCGGCGCGACGAGCCGCACTTGCGTGTGCTGCGCCAGTTCGTCCAGTGAGCCGGGCGCGCCGTGCATTTCAAGGTAGAGCGGCGCAGCGCACAGCACCGATGCCATGCGGCAGATACGCGTGGAGACGAGGCCGGAGTCTGGCAATTGCGATGTGGCCAGTCGCAGCGACACGTCGATATTCTCTTCAAGCAGGTCGGGCACACGCGACGACAGCAGCAGGTCGGCCTGCACGTCGGGGTATTGCTCAAGAAAACGCGCCAGCGCGGGGATAACGAACACTTGTCCGAAGCTTGCCGGGGCGTGCAGGCGCAGCGTGCCACTTGGCGCGGCCGAGGCGGCCCCTGCTTCCGCCTCGGAGACGTCGACCATCGCGATGATGTCGCGGCAGCGCGCCAGATAGCGATGACCGGCGTCGGTCAGTGCCAGCTTGCGTGTCGTGCGATGCAATAGCCGCGTGCGCAGGTGCGCTTCAAGCTCCGAGACGGCCTTCGATGCCTGTGCCGTGGTCATGTCGAGCGCGCGCGCCGCACCGGCAAAGCTCGCCGCATCGGCCACGCGCACGAAGATCCGCATGTTCTTGAGAGTGTTCATGGAGCGTCATGATATATGCACGTGCCGCGATATTGGTTGGGATCGTGGCGTCGGCTTGGTATGCTTGCGGCCCGTTGCACTGTCTTCATCCTGCTCCACCCAATTTCACCCACTTCGCTTACGAGACGCTCCGTATGACCGATACGACACCCCGCCAAGCCGACCATCCGATCGATCCACAATTCGTGGCCCGCTGGTCGCCGCGCGCGTTCACCGACGAAACGCTGCCCGAAGCCACCCTGAACACGTTCTTCGAAGCCGCCCGCTGGGCCCCCTCGGCGTATAACGCGCAGCCGTGGCGCTTCGTCTATGCGCGCCGTGGCACGCCGCGCTGGGTGCAGTTCGTTGGTTTCCTCAACGAATTCAACCAAAGCTGGGCCAAGCACGCGGCCGCCATCGTCATCGTGATCTCCAAGTCGACACTGACGCCGCCGGGCTCGCAGCAAGAAGTCCCGGCAACGACGCATGCGCTGGACACCGGCGCGGCGTGGGGCTACCTCGCACTGCAAGCCTCGCTCTCGGGCTGGGCCACGCACGCAATGGCCGGTATCGAACACGACAAGATCCGCAACGAACTCGATCTGTCGTCGAAGTACACCATCGAGGCCGCTATCGCCATCGGCCGCCCGGGCGACCCCGCCACGCTGCCGGAAGGCCTGCGTTCGCGCGAAGTGCCGAGCCCGCGCGAGCCGCTCGCCAAGATCGCCGCAGAAGGCCGCTTCGCGTTCTGATGCGTCGACCGGCGGCGTGAAATTCGCCGCCCGCCAGATGTGAAAAACCCCGCCGGGTCTGTCGAACCGGCGGGGTTTTGCTTTCACAACGCACTAGCCATCGATCACGACGCCGATGGCTCAGGCTCCCAGCCTCCACCCAGCGCGCGATACAGCGCCACATGATTGACCAGCACCCGCTGCTTCACGTCGATCAACTGTTGCGCCGCCTGGAACTCGCTGCGCTGCGCGTCGAGCAATTCGAGATAGCTCGCCACACCGTTCATGTAGCGGCGCTTGGCGAGCCGCAACCGCTCACGCTCGCCGTCCGACACCCGCTTCTGCGCCTGAAACTGACGCGCCAGTTGCGACTGTGCCGCCAGCGCATCGTCGACTTCGGCGAAGGCCGTCTGAATGGTCTGCTCATAAGTCACCACCGCCATTTCCTTGCGCACTTCCGCAAGGTTCAGGCCTTGAATATTGCGGCCACCGTCGAAGATCGGCACGGTGATTTGCGGCACGAACGACCAGACGCCGGAGCCCGCCCCGAACAGATCGGCAAAGCGCGTGCTGGCCGTGCCGATGTCCGTGGTGAGCTTGATCGACGGGAAGAACGCTGCACGTGCTGCGCCGATATTCGCATTGGTGGCGCGCAACTGCGCTTCCGCACGGCGAATGTCCGGACGACGCATCAGCAACGACGACGGCAACCCGGCGGCTACCGGCACCACGAAGGCATCGTCGAGCGTGGCGGCCGACACCGGACGCGTGCTGACATCGCCCGTGAGCACCTGCAATGCATGCACAACCTGACTGCGCTGACGCTCGCGCTCGGCAAGCGCCGCGCGGGCGACTTCGACTTGCGTCGTTTCGGTGTTCAGATCGAGGTCGTCGACCAGCCCGCGTTCGGCCCGCAAGCGAATCACGCGAATCCCTTCCTCGCGCGCCGCCAACACTTCGCGGGCGTAGTTGATCTGCTCGCTCAATGCCACCAGACCGATGTACGACGTGGCGACTTCGGCGACCAGACTGACCTGCGCCGCGCGCTGCGCCTCCTCGCTGGCGAGGTACTCGTTGAGCGCCGCATCCTTCAGACTGCGCACACGCCCGAAAAAGTCGAGCTCGAACGCGCTCACGCCGAGCGTCGCGCGCAGATCGTTGGCGACATAGTTGCCGGTCGTGCCACCGTTGCCGTCGGACGTGCCCGCATAGCGCTGACGCCCGAACGTACCGCCCGCTTGCACGCTCGGCAGCAGGTTGGCGGCTTCGATGCCATACAGGGCGCGCGCTTCCTGCACGCGCAGCGAGGCCAGCCGCAAGTCACGATTCTGCGAGAGCGCCTTGCGAATCAGGCCTTGCAGGCCCGGGTCGGTGAACACTTCCGCCCAATCGGCGTCGGCGCTCGGCGCAGGCGTGAGCGCTGTTAGCGAACTGAGCGCCGGCGACGCTACGCCAGCACCCTCCGGCGCGGCCTCGAAAGTCGTCGGCATCGGCGCCGCCGGACGCTCGTACGTCGGTGCTAGCGTGCAACCGGCCAGCATCGCAAACAAGGCGAGCGATGCCAGCATGCCCGTGCGGTTCAAGGTCATCCCGCTAGTGCGGGGTCGAAACTTCGTCATACATTCCCCTCGGCGGCCGACGTGACATCACGCGATGCATCCGCCTGATTCGGATTCGGGCGGCGCACGAAGCGGCCGACCCACAGGAAAAACAATGGCACGAGGAAGATCGCGAGCACCGTGGCCGACATGATCCCGCCCAGCACCGCCACGCCGATAGCACGTTGCGCACCAGAGGCGGGGCCCGTTGCAATGGCCAGCGGGATTACGCCGAAGCCGAAGGCGAGCGAAGTCATCACAATCGGGCGCAAGCGCAGACGGGCCGCTTCGATCGCCGCCTCGACCCAGCCCATGCCGTGCTTCACCAAGTCGTTGGCGACTTCCACGATCAGAATCGCGTTCTTCGCCGACAGCCCGATGGTCGCGATCAAACCGACCTTGAAGTAGATGTCGTTCGGCATGCCGAGCAGACTTACCGCCCCCAAGGCGCCGATCACGCCCAGCGGCACCACCATGATGACGGCGGCCGGAATCGCCCAACTCTCGTAGAGCGCCGCAAGCGCGAGGAACACCACCAGCACCGACAACGCGAACAACATCGGTGCCTGTGCGCCGGAAATGCGCTCTTCGCGCGACTGACCGCTCCACTCGTGACCGATGCCCTTCGGCAAGTCGGCCATCAACTGCTCCATGCGCGCCATGGCTTCACCACTGCTCTTGCCCGGAGCCGATTCGCCCTGAATCGTGAACGACGGGTAGCCGTTGTAACGCTTGAACTGCGGCGCACCGAGCTTCCACTTCAGCGAGACAAACGCCGAGAGCGGCACCATCTCGCCATTGGCATTGCGCACGCGCAAGTTGCCGACGTTCTCCGGCGACACGCGCTGACGACCGTCGGCCTGCACGATCACGCGGCGGTTCTCGGCACCGAGCATGAAGTCGCCCACGTAGTCCGAGCTGAACATCGTCGCGAGCGTGGTGTTCACTTCGTCCATGCTCACTTTCAGCGCTTCCATCTTGCGACGGTCGAGCGTGACGTCGATCTGCGGCACATCGCCCTGACCGGCAAAGATCACGTTCTTGAGCACCGGGTCTTCCACTGCCTGCTTGAGCAATTGGTCGCGTGCAGCGATGAGCGTTTCGTTGCCGACACCCGCGCGATCTTGCAAGCGCAGGCTGAAGCCGTTCGACGACCCCAGTTCCGGCAGCGCCGGGCTGTTCATCGCCAGCACCATGCGATCGGGCTGACCGCCGAACTTGGCGTTCACGCGATCGACGATGGCATTCACACCGTCGTGCTTCGACGTGCGCTCATGCCAATCTTTGAGCGTGACGAACAACATGCCGCCGCCCGGACCCGCGCCGAACTCGTTCCAGCCACCCAGCACGAAGACGTGTTTGACCGGCTCGTCCTTCATCAGGTAGCTCTCGATACGCTTGAGCGCCGTCATCGCTTCCGGCAACGTCGCGCCTTGCGGCTCGGAAGCCATCACCATGAAGCTGCCCGTGTCTTCCTCAGGAATAAAGGCCGACGGCAGTCGCATGAACGCCAGCGGCACGGCGATGAGCACAATGCCGTAGACCACAACGGCACGCCACGGACGACGCAGCGTGTTGCTGACCGTGCGCGTGTAGCGCTCGGTGCCTAGTGCGAACGTGCGATTGAACCAGCCGAAGAAACCGCGCTTCTCGTGGTGATCGGCCGAAATCGGGCGCAACAACGTGGCGCACAGTGCAGGCGTCAACGAGAGCGCGAGGAACGCCGAGAAGCTGATAGACACCGCGAGCGTCACCGCAAACTGACGATAGATGTTGCCCACGGCGCCCGAGAAGAACGCCATCGGCACGAACACCGTCACCAGCACGACCGTAATACCCACGATGGCGCCACTGATCTGCCGCATGGCTTTGACCGTCGCGGCGTACGGTGGCAGCCCTTCCTCGACCATGATCCGCTCGGTGTTCTCGACCACGACGATGGCGTCGTCGACCAAAATGCCGATGGCAAGCACCATGCCGAACATCGTGAGCGTGTTGATCGAATAGCCCAAACCGAGCAGCACGCCGCACGTGCCGAGCAATGCAACCGGCACGACGAGCGTCGGAATCAACGTGGCCCGCAGGTTCTGCATGAACAAGTACATCACCAGGAACACGAGCACGACCGCTTCGAGCAAGGTCTTGAAAACCTTCTGGATCGATACCTTCACGAACGACGCCGTCTCGTACGGAATCTGATACGACACGCCTGCCGGGAACAGGCTCGCCTGCTCATCCATCACTGCGCGCACAGCCTTCATCACCTCGATGGCATTCGACCCGGCGGCGAGCTTGATACCCATGGCCGTGGCGGGTAAGCCGTCGACGCGCGACGAGTAGTTGTAATCCGACGCGCCCAACTCCACCCGCGCCACATCGCCCAGCCGGATGGCCGAGCCATCGGCACGCACGCGCAGCGGAATATTGGCGAACTCCTCGGGCGTAGACAGCGCGCTGTCGGAGACCACATTCGCGTTGATCGGCGCAGCGGTAGGCGTAGCGCCTGCGCCGAGATCGCCGATGGTCACGCGCGCGTTATAGGCGCGCACTTTCGAAACGATGTCGGAAGCCGTCAGATCGAGGGCGACCAGCTTGGACGGATCGGGCCAGATGCGAATGGCCTTTTCCGTGCCCCAGAACTGCACCTGCCCGACACCGGGCACGCGCTTGAGCTGGTTCATGACCTGCGCAGCGGCGATCTCGCCTAGGTCGAACTCGTCGACCGACGGATTGCTCGACGAGAGCGTGACCACCATCTGCACGTTGTCCGCCGCACGCTCGACCTTCACGCCGTAGCGACGCACAACTTCCGGCAGACGCGACTCGATGGTCTTCAACCGGTTCTGCACTTCGACGGCGGCCAGATCGAGACTGGTGCCCTGCTTGAACGACAGGCTGATCGAGGATTCGCCGTTGCCGCTCGATGCACTCATGTACATCAGGCCCGGCGCGCCATTCATCTGACGCTCGATCACGGCCGTCACCGAGTCTTCGACAACTTTGGCCGACGCGCCCGGATAGCTGCTCCAGATACTGACGATCGGCGGCGCGATGTCGGGGTATTGCGCGACCGGGAGTGCCCGGATCGACAGCAGCCCGACCAGCGTAATGATCAAGGCGATCACCCAGGCAAAGACCGGGCGATCGATAAAGAAACGAGCCATGATTAATGCGTCTCCGCTTGGGAGGCCGGTCCGGCGGCATTGGCGCCGGACGCGGATTCAGGTTTGGCTGGCGAGGCCGCGGGCGCGGCGGCAACCTTCTGCGCGCCGTCGGCCTTCACCTTGACTTGCATGCCGTCGGCAAACTGGGCCACGTTGTGCACGATCACTTGTTCCCCGCCCTTGAGACCGTCGGTCACTAGCCAGTCGCGACCTTCGATCGCCTCGGCGCGCACCTTCGTGTCGTGCACCTTGCCCTGCGCATCGACCACGCGCACGACGGCACCGTCGGCGGTGCGCAGCAGCGACTCGCGCGGCACGCGCACGATGTTCGGATTAACCGCGCCTTGCATGCGCACTTGCACGAACGCGCCGGGCAGCAATACGCCGTCCGGGTTCGGCAGCAATGCACGCATGGCGATGGTGTCCGTGCCCGGATCGACCGCCAGATCGGTGAACAGGAGCTTGCCCGGCAAGTCGTATTCGCGGCCGTCGGGCAGCGTGACATGCACCTTCGGTGCCGCCGCTTCGTTGCCGTTTTGCAACTTGCCCGCGCGCAGATCGCGCGTCATGGCGTACACCTCGGCAGCTGGCTGCGAGAAGTTCACGTAGATCGGATCGATCTGCTCCACTCGCGTGAGCAAGGTAGGCGAATCGAGACCGACCAGCGCGCCTTCCGTCACCTCGGCACGGCGCACACGCCCTGCGATCGGCGAAACGACATTCGTGTAACCCAGATTGAGTTCGGCGCGACGGACTTCCGCACGGGCGGCAAGCACGTCGGCCCGGGTGCGGGCTTCGGCAGCGCGCGACTCGGCGTCTTCACGCGCACTGATGGCGCGCTCTTCGAGCAGGCCGCGATAGCGCTCGATCTTGTCTTTCGCGGAATCGTGTTCAGCCTGCGCCTTGGCAAGCGCGCCACGTGCGGCATCGAGCGCGGCCGAGAGCGGCTGCGGGTCGATGCGGAACAGCACGTCGCCACGCGCGACCTTCTGCCCTTCCTGATAGCGGCGCTCCATGACGACGCCACCCGCGCGAGCGCGCACGTCGGCACTGCGGAAGGCCTCCAGGCGTCCCGGCTGTTGCGTCGTGAGTGGCTCGGCACGGCGCTCGACCGTGCGCACCACGGCTTCGGGTGTGGCGTCGGCCTTCTCTTCTTTGCCGCGGTCAGTACAAGCTGCGAGGGCGAGTAGACCCACGAGTGCGCCCGTTAGCATTCCGAAACGGGCTCGGTATTCGATTTTTGATGACATGTAAAAACGTTGGATTTACGACATCCGGTCGGGGGGGTGCCGACACCGCGTTGGGAGCGCGCCGTCGGCCCGGGAGCAGGGCCGGTGATGGGGAACCGGGTACCTGCGTCTCTTCATGGGTCGCCGTGGATGGCAGGTGCGCGTCGCGCGAAGAGGTCTGAACTGAAGACCGCCGGACCGGGGATCCGGTCGTCTGCCGCCTCGCCTGTTTCGGCGTTTCAAATTGGCGTTTCACTAGGAGAACCGCGATTCTGACGTGAAATCGATGTTAGAAAAAGTTGGAACCTATCTATAGAATGGATGGATGAACTGGACAATTGAACAATTGCGCTATTTTGTGGCGGCAGCCGAAGAGGGATCGATATCGGCTGCCGCGCGTCGTTTGGGTAAAGCGCAATCGGCCGTTAGCACCGCCATCGCACTGCTAGAAGCCGATCTGGGGTTCGAGCTATTCGACCGCAGCCGCCGCAACGCCCGCCTGACCGATCAGGGCGACGTGATGCTGCTCGAAGCCAAGGAGTTGTTGCGTCAGGCCGAGGGCTTGAACCATCGGGCCAATGCGCTGGCGTATGGCGAGCAGCCCCAGTTGTCGCTCGCCATCGACGAAGCGCTGCCCTATCAGGCGGTGAGCGAGCTCATTCGCGATCTCGCACATCAGTTCGCCTACCTGGAGCTGACGCTGCTCAACGGCACGTCCACCGAAGTGGCGGAATACGTGGAGAAGCAGCGCGCGGATATCGGCTTTCACGTCGACCGTGGCGCGATTTCGTCCGCGCTCGGGCACAAGTACGTGGGTTCCGCCGTGCAGGGCGTGTTCGTCGCGGGCGACCATCCGCTCGCTTTTCGCGATCAGGTATCGCGTGGCGATTTGGCGAGATACCGGCAAATTCTGTTGCAAATGGACGACATCACGCCGTTGCAGCTCAGCCCGTCGATCTGGCGGGCGGATAGCTCGTACGTGATCGCCAGCATGGTCGTCGACAAGCTCGGCTGGGCCGTGCTGCCCATCGACATCGCGAAGTACGAAGACCTGCACGAATTGCGCTGCGACGATTTGGGATTGCCGCAATTGCCGGTGCGCATGGTGTGGCGTTTTGGGCGCGAACCCAATGACGTCATGCGCTGGTGCGAAGGGCGCTTTGGGGAATTGCTGCGGGCAAGTGCGGGCGCGCAGTGATGCCTGCATCGGAAAAACGGGCGACACGCATCGTGCCGCCCGTTCATGCACCGATTTACTTTGCGTCGACGTAAGCCTCGGGCGCGATGGCCGTGCGGTCAATGACGCCATTCGTCAGCGACTTGAACTGCCCTAACGTCATCCATTCGCTGCCGGCGGACTTCGGTTGATACACCGCCCGCAACGGCGGATTGCCTGCATCGAGTGGCGCGAGATTGCGCGTCTGATCGAGACTCTGCGCAACATACGACACGCGCACGAGACGCTTACCGTCGCGCTGACGAACGAAGCGTTCGAACATCAGCATGCCGCCCGGCACCACGTCGTTATCGCGATACGCGCCCAGTTTCCAGTCGAAGCCGAGCATCGCCCGCACCTGCGAGATGTTGGTGTCATGCGCCACAAACACCGTCAGCCGCGCGGGCGGCGGTGCGCCTTTCACGGGTTTAGCCGTCGCTGCGGCCGGTGCCGCCTCAATCGCCATCGCCACCTGACTTAGCAACTGCGATCCGCCCCGGCGCGCGAGATACGGCGTGTGATTGACCAGATCGTATTTGGCGCTGCGCAGGCCCATCAAGCGGATGACATCGACCTCGCCTTTCACATGCCCGAAGGCGATGCGTTCAAGCGGCCACCCGTCCGCGTACTGCATGCGAATGGTCTCGCTCATGCTCGCACCGACCGACACCGGACCGGTGAGGCCGATCTTCCCGCTGTCCTTCACGCCCCACGCCTTCGCATACAGACCGCATGCCTCCGCACCGCGCTTAGCCGCGCAATCGGCCGGTACACCAACCGCCTCGACCATTGCCGCCACATCGGCGTCGTACTTCTTGCGCGCCAGCTCAGGATCGCCGCCCATTGCACGCAGGATGGCGTCATGCGCAAGCTTGGGGTCGGGCGTACCTAGCCCGATCTCGCCGCCGTGGAACAGCGTGTCGGCGGCGTTCGTGGTGTGCTTCACCGGCACACCACAACCGGGGAACATGCCGTCGAGCAAGGCTTTCGCGGTCGCCTGAGTCCGTGCGGACGGGCTGGTCCAAACAAAGGTTTCGCTCGCCCCGGCGCAGGCGCCTTCGCTCAGCAGCCCTGCACGGTTAAGCGTGCCGCGCTCCCATGCGCCCAGCAACGTCACCGCCTTGTAACCGTGCGGCGTCAGTTGTCCGTCGGCGACTTCGAACGCGGGCCATGGTTGTGCGGAAGCCGCGTCCATCTTCGGCGTGTCCGTGGCCGCGCGCACCCCGTGACGCATCACGATTACCGCGCGCTCCAATTGCATGCCCGAAGGCGCCCACGCAGTGCCCGGCGCAGCGGTTTGCGCCGATCCAACGGAAGCCGCTGACGTCGTCGACGCAGCGCCCGCCCCCAGAGGCACGAACGCCACCGCCAACCCACCGGCGATGACCCACGCCATCGCCCCCCACCCTGCACCGTTCACACGGCAAGTTGCTTGCATGGCGTTCTGTCTCCCGATCAGAAGTCGATACGTGCGTTGAGGCTAAGCGTGCGCGGTGCACCGACCTGGAGGTAGTTCCCCTGGTAGTACGACCAGTAGCGGCGATCGGTCAGGTTGGTCACGTTGGCGCGCAGCGTCACGAGCTTGCCATAGACACGCGTGCGATAACCCACACCGGCGTCGAGCAGTGCCGACGGGTTGATGTAGTTGACGTTACCCGAGTCGATCGCCATGCCGCCGAGGTAGCGAACGCCGAACTGGAAGTACAGGCCTTGCACCGCGGGAACACGCCACGTGGCCTGGAACGCCGCCTGCCAGTTCGGGGCACCGACGGCACGCTTGCCGTTCACGCCTGCCGCCGCGTTCACGTACTTCGAATCGAGGCCCATCACGCTTGCATCGAGCGTCAGACTGCGCAGCACGTCGACCGAGCCGCCCAGTTCAAAGCCTTGATAGCGCACCTTGCCGTCCTGCACGAAGTAGTTCGCGCTGTTGACGTACTCTGCCCCGCGCTCCACACGGAACAGTGCGGCCGTGGCACGCCAGCGGCCTTGATCCGTCTTCACACCCACTTCGTACTGATGGCTCTTGATCGGGGCCATTTGCTGATTGGCGTTCTTCGTCGTGCTGTCGGCGGTGCCGCCCTGCTCCAGCGATTCGACATAGCTGGTGTAGAACGTCAGGTCGCTGCGCGGCGAATACATCAGCGCTACCGTGGGCGTGACCGGCGACGCGTGGTAGGTCGTCGCCGCTGCGGTTGCCGACGCATGCGCGATTTCGTCATACGTCTGGTAACGCACACCGGCGAGCAACGACCACGAACCATACGAGATACGGTCGCTCGCGAAGATCGCGCGTTGCGTCAGCTTGTCGTCGCCGTACGTGCCGCCGCTGAAGTTGATGTTGTTGGCCGAGTAGATCGTCGGCGAGTAGAGATTGCCGTTGCCGACCACGACCTTCGGCGTGTTCACCGACTTGTTCGACAGCAGCACGAGGTTGCTCGCGCCGAGCACCACCTCATGCGTAAGCGGCCCGGTCTTGAACTTGCCTTCGACCGTCGCCTGCACTTCGTCGAACTCGTAGCTGTGATACTCGGCGCTAATGCGGTCCGAGTAGTCGCCCTTGTTGCTCGAAATGTAGTACTGATCCTTCTTGTACTGACGCACCGAATCCGAATAGCGATACGCCACCTTGGCGACCCACTCCGGCGCGATTTTGTACTGCACGCCGAGCGTGGCCATTTTGTAGGTCACGTCGGTGTAGGAGCCGTTGCTGTACAGCTTCGAGCGGCCCGAGATCGGGTCGGGCACCGAGTACTTCGGGCTGGTGATGATGTCGACGCCGCCCGACGTGCGACGTTCTTGCCACATCGTATCGAGCGTGACGGTCAGGTCGTTGGTCAGTCGCGCGTCGAGACCGAGGCCGACCGACGTGCGGTTGATCTTCGCGCTATCGGCAGCGGCATTGCCTTCTTCGTGCACCGCGTTGAAACGGTAGCCGAAGCGGTCGTCCTTACCGAAGCGTCCGCCCGTGTCGATGTGCTCCTTCCACACGCCGTCTTCACTCCAGCCCTGGTCGTAGCTCAGCGTGAACTGTTCCGTTGCGCGCTTGGTGACGTAGTTGACGATGCCGCCCGGGCTGCCGAAGCCGTACATGAAGCCTGTCAGGCCCTTGAGCACTTCGATGCGGTCGAACATTTCCAGCGGCATTTCCACGCCACGGTTTACGCTCGCGAGGCCGTCGATCTTGTAGCCGTTGAGGTCGTCGAGCGGCAGACCGCGCACGGCGAGCGTAGCCGGGTGCGTGCTGTAGCTAGTACTAATCGACGTGACGGATGCGTCGTACTTCACCGCTTCCGAGAGGATGTTGGCCTGACGGTCTTCGATCTCTTCACCGGACACCGACTTGATCGAAAACGGCGTGTCGATTTCGGCGTGATCGCCGAGCGCACCGGCGCTGGCACTGCGCTTGAGGCTCGTGGGCGACGTGATCTGTGCGGCAGAAACGTTCACTTCCGGCAGCGTGGCTTCACTGCCTGCTGCGGCCACCACCGTCGTAGCCGCCGCGTCGGCTTTGGCCTGCGCTTGGGCAGCGAGCGGCAACAAGCCAGCCAGACAGAGCCCGGCGGCGACGAGGCGCGCGTACAGCGTGGAAGTATGGGGAGACATCATGGAAGCGCTCGCGGCAGCGGGCTGGCGATGCGTCAGGCGTTGCAATAGGTCGTGGCGCATGGTGATCGAAGTGGGTGTGCGTAAGGTTGTGGTCATCTGGCAACCGGCGACGTTTAGCTCGCTGTCGGCACCGGCGCGGGCGTGCAAACGCCCTCACCGGTGCCGCAGCAGCGGCCGGTATGCCTTATCGAAATGGGGAAACAGGTGACTGCTAGTCGCTCGGCGGCGAGGGGCGAATTCCGGCCGTCGGGCCTTCAGCGTTTGGCCGCCTCGCTGACGAAACCGATCTTCGCAAGACCGCCCGATTGCGCCGCCGACATCACTTGCATGACGTCCTCGTACGGCGTCTTGCGATCCGCCCGAAGATGCAACTCCGGTTGCGGTTGGGCACGAGCGGCGTCGGCGATCAAGACGCGCATGCCATCGACATCGACAACGCGGTCATTCCAGTGAATGGCCCCGGTTGCATCGATGGCCACATCGATCGTCTGCGGCTTCACCTCGGCGGGTGCCGATGCAGCGCGCGGCAGATCGATCTTCACGGCGTGTTGCAAGGCGGGCATCGTGATGATGAAGATCACGAGCAGTACCAGCATCACGTCCACGAGCGGCGTGGTGTTGATCTCGGGATTGAAGTCGTCTTCGACTTCGCCGGGCATGGTGCCAGCCATTTACGCGGCCTCCGGCATCGCTTCGCGACGGCGGGCTTCCTTGGCCGTCGCAAGCGTGGTGGTGTCGGCACCGGCGTCGATTCGCTCGCCGCCTTCCGGCAAACGCTGTCCGACGACGATCATGTCGTGCAGTTCGTACGTGAAGGCCGACAACGCTGCCACCGACGTCTTGTTGCCGCGCAGTAAGGCGTTGTATGCCAGCGATGCGGGAATGGCGACAGCCAGACCGAGCGCGGTCATCACCAACGTCTCGCCGACCGGCCCGGCGACTTCGCCGATGCTGGCTTGCCCCGACGCGCCGATGGTCATCAACGCGTGATAAATGCCCCACACCGTGCCAAACAAGCCAATGAACGGCGCGCTGGAGCCGACCGTTGCCAACACCGGCATGCCGCTTTGCATGCGCACCTGACGGCGGGCAATACGTTCGCGCAATGCACGGGTCAACCAATCCGACAGCACCGGCGGCGTGCGCCCCGCAGCGGTGGCTTGATGGTGTTGCAACGTGGCGTCGAGGCTGGTGTGGGCGAGTTCGACGAAGGGGTTGCCGCGGGCATCGCCGTCGAGGGCGGCGACACCATCACGCAACGAGCCTGCTTTCCAGAACGCCCCGTTGGCCTGATCGGCCATGCGGCGCAGACGCCAGTTCGCAAACGCTTTGGTCACGATGACGTACCACGACGCCACCGACATCACGAACAGCATCAGGGCGACGCCCTTGATCACGCCGTCGGCTTGCGCCCACAACGTGTCGAAACCGATTTGAGGAATTGCCATAAGAGCCTCGGGAGAAATAAGCGGGTGAGCGGGTCAGGTGTCGAGCGAGAAACGCAGCGGCACGATCACATAGACGGCTTGCGGTTTGCCGTCCTCGGTATAGGGTTTGAACACGGCTTGTTGCACAGCGCGCACGCCTGCGGTGTCGAGCGCGACGGAGCCGGACGACTGGCGCACCGTGATCTCGCGCGGCAGACCATCGGCGCCGACCAGCACACGCACGGTCACCACGCCCTCCTCTGCCATGCGTCGCGACGACTCCGGATACGTGAGCACCGGCGCGCGTAAGTACTGCACGCCGTGCGCGATGGTGCGGGGTGTTGAAGGGACGACCGGCGACGGCGTCGGCGTGGGTGCCGTTGCGGCGCTCGGGGCAGCCGATGCCGAAGGTGCCGGTGTCGGGTCGGCCGTCGGGGCACTCGGTGCAGGCGCACTTTGCGACGACGGTGCGACAGGGCGCGGCGTCGTCTTAGGCGTGATGTGCGGCTTCGGCGGTGTCTGGGGCTTCGGTGGTTGCGGTGTCTGCGGTTGAGGTTGCGCGACGGCAGGTGTCGGCGTCTCTTGCACGAGCGTGGCGTAGATCGGCGCCGGCGGGGTGACCACGGTCGGATCGCTATGCCATTGCAATGCCATCACGAAGGCTACGCCGTGCAACGCGAGCACGCCCGCGAGCCACAAGGTCTGCGAAGCGCGTCGCGATACGGCTTGCGACACGCCTGCCGCCGCCGGGCTATCCGATACGGCATTGGCGCGCGGGCGCATAGCTTGCGCGGACCCCGTCAACCAACTTGGCAACGCCGGGACTTGCAGCGGCGGCATCACGCCATTCGCTCCAGACATCGAACTCTCCTTGTGCGTCTTTGCAAACGCAGGTCATCAACGGCATCGAATGGCACGCGGTGTTTTTTGCAATCTGTTTGCACACGTGTGCAAAACGACGCAGACAACATGCGATTCGGACAACGACACGAATTGTAGAAATTCCTTATGACCTCACCGTGACAGGACTGGCCGTGCGCGGTGAATTTTTCGTGTTGTCCGACGAGGCTTCGCTAGGGGTCTGTCGTCGTGTTGCAGACGTGGAAATTGCAATCGTATGCAATACCAGTGAAACAAATGCCGTGACGGCGCTTATTCGGGAGCTGGCGCGCTGCGTTGGATCGATGCACTCACCACGTCATTCAGCGTGCTGTAGAGCGGTTTGCTGGACGCGAGAATCGGATTGCCGCGCGTTAGCCCATCGTCGGCAAGAAAATCGCTCACACGACCACCGGCTTCCTGCACGAGCACTACACCTGCCAAACAATCCCATGCGTGAATATGCGGCTCGTAATAACCGATGAGTCGCCCTGCTGCGGTGTACGCCATCATCAGCGCGCCCGAGCCGATGCGCACGAACATGCCGCCGCGTGCGAGCCAGCCATCGAGAAACGCCAGGAAGTCAGCGCGGTCGACGCGATGCGATACCCCCACGCCGAGCACCCCTTGGGTCGGTGCGTCGACGTCTGCCACGTGCAATGGCGTACTCACGCGTGCGACGTGCGCTTCACCGCCGTCCGGTGTGCGCGGCGTCGAAGGACTCGCGAGGACGGCGTTGTCGACGAACGCGCCGCGTCCGGCAGCGCCGTGAAAGAGTTCATCCGCATTCGGGTCGTAGATCGCGCCGATCACGGGAACACCGTCGACGATCACCGCAATCGACACGCACCACGCATGCATGCCATGCAGAAAGCACGCCGTGCCGTCGATCGGATCGACCACCCACATCACACGTGAGGACGCGGGCACTCGCCCGGCAGCGGCACTCTCTTCGCCGAGGAAGGCGTCGCTCGGAAATGCTGCCGCAACACGATCGCGCACCAGTTGTTCGATGGCGCGGTCGGCCACGCTCACGACGTCCTGCACGCCTTTGTATTCCACAGTCAGCGCATCGCGTGTTCGGAACATGGCGAGTGCGCGCAGTCCGGCCTCGCGAGCGACGGATTGTGAGAGTCGATAGCGGGTATCGAGTGCGTCGTCGGCACTGGCGTTGCCAGCGCTTGCTGGCGGCATCGTTTGACGTTCGGTTCCGGTCATTGAGCGGCTCCTACGATGGCTGCGCCACGCGCATGCAAACCGACGGCGACGCGCGTGCCGACGGGGAACGGAGTTTCGAATTGATGTGACAAGACCACGAGGTCTCCTGCGGAGGTTTGAACGAAGTACTGCGTGGCGCGCCCCAGATAGGTGGCGCGCCGGATTTCACCGACAGGACCGCGCAGCGCGTCGGCGCGGTCCTCGGGAACGGGGGCGGTAGCGGGAACGGCATGCAGCGTCAGCGCTTCGGGCCGGATGGCGACGCGGGCGTGCTTCAACGCAGGTCCGGCGTAAGGCAGTGTGAGCGGCAGACCGTGGAAATCGCATTGCGCGTGTCCATCGCGCTGCGCGATCACGGGCAAGTCGATCAGATTGGCGTTACTGATGAATGTCGCGACGAACGCGTCGGCAGGCTGTTCGACCAGCGTGCGCGGTGCATCTTGCTGCGCGATGCGGCCCTCGTGCATGACGATGACCTGATCGCTGATCGCCAACGCTTCTTCCTGATCGTGCGTGACGTAGACCACCGTCAAACCGAGCTGCGTCTGAAGATCGCGAATGTCTTCTCGGACGCGCACACGCAAGCGCGCGTCGAGATTCGACAGTGGCTCGTCGAACAGCATGACTTCAGGTTCCAGCACCAAGGCACGCGCGACGGCCACACGCTGCTGCTGTCCGCCGGATAACTCGGCAGGCATGCGTTGCGCCATCGCAGCGAGGCCGACGCGCGTGAGCGATTCGGCCACGCGTTCGCGTAGTTCCTGCTGCGGCACGCGCGTGACGGTGAGGCCGTAAGCCACGTTCTCAAACACACTCATGTGCGGGAACAGCGCATACGACTGGAACACCATGCTCACGTCGCGATGTTGCGCGCCAAGGCGTGTCACGTCGCGGTTGCCGAGCGTGATGCGCCCGGCATCGGGGAGTTCAAGTCCGGCGATCAAACGAAGCGTCGTCGTCTTGCCGCAGCCGCTCGGGCCGAGCAACGTCGTCAATGTGCCCGGCGCTACCGTGAACGACAGATCGGGGATCGCGACGTGGTTGCCCCACGCCTTGCGGACGTTCTCGAAAGCCAGCGCGCCGCGTGTCGTCGGTTCTGGGGGGATTTGCGCTGCGTTCATGCGAGGGATTTCCTGCGGATGGGTGGCGTGTCGCCGAGCGCTTCGGGCGTCGGCGCTGTGATCGCACGGGTCAAACGAGCGCGTTTGGTTTCGCTCGCGCGCAATGCCGCCTCTAGCGATACGACGATGCTGAACAGCACCACGACCAGCACACCGGCATACGCCAGCGCCGGGCCGTAGCTGCCGTTCGAGATGAGTCCGATGAGATAGGTCGTCGCCAGATCGTGATCGGCGCTGACGAGGAACACCACGGCACTCACTGCCGTCGCGGCGCGCACAAAGCCGTAGATCAGCGCCGCCGCACATGCCGGGCGCAATAACGGCAGCAAGATACGGCGCAGCGTGGTCCAACTGCCTGCGCGTAAGGTGGCCGACGCCTCATCCAGACTCGGATCGATCTGTGCCAGCGCACCCACGGTCGTGCGAAGCCCCATCGGCATATTCCGGAACAGGAACGACAGCCCGAGAATCGCCCCGGTGCCGGTCAGCGCCAACGGCGCGGCGTTGAACGTCTGCGCGTAAGCAAGCCCGATGACCGTGCCCGGAATGGCGAACGCGGCGACGAGTGCGCCTTCCAGCCAGCGCCGTCCGGCAAACTGACGGCGTGCGATCAGCCAGCCGCCGAGAACGGCAGCGATGGCGGTCAGCGGTGCGGCAATGGCAGCCAGACGCAACGTTTCCAGCGCCGAGGGCCACGCTTGTCCGGTGAGCGTCAACGCGCCGCCTTCTATCGCGATACCGAATACGTCGGTCAGATGCGCCAACGTCCAATGAAAATCGACGCCCCACAACGTGACGAAGCCACCCGCCAGCAACGTGCCGTAGACCGCCAGCGTCAGCACGCACCACGGTGTCACAAGTGCGGTCAGCGACCATGAAAGGCGCACATCGAGTGGTGCAGCGCGCCCTCCACCGCCTTTGCCATTCACAGCAACATAGCTGCGTTCTCCGAGCCAGCGGCGTTGTAGCGCAAACGCGCCCAGCGCCAGCAACAGCAACCAGACCGCGAGTGCAGCAGCGCGGCCCGGGTCTTGTTCTGCGCCGACGACGGCAAAGTACAGGTCCGAGGACAGCACGCGGAAGTTGCCGCCCAGCACCAGCGGATTGCCGAAGTCGGCAAGGCTTTCGATGAAACACAGAAGCCACGCGTTCGCGAGACCCGGGCGCATCATCGGCCACGTCACAGTGCGAAACGTCTGCCAATGTGTGGCGCGCAGCGTAGCGGCGGCTTCCTCAAGCACGGCGGGTAAGCGTTGAACCACGCCAAGCACCGTCAGAAATGCAACTGGCGTGAATGCCAAGCATTGCGCTAGCCAGAGGCCCAGCGGGCCGTATAACCAGCGCCCCGGGGCAATACCCAACCAGTTGGCGATGGCTTGGGTGATCGCACCGTTGCGTCCGAGTAGAAGAATCAGCGCGAGTCCTACGGCGAACGGCGGTGTGATCGCGGGCAGCAGGGCCACGCCGCGCAGCAACGCCGCACCCGCACGAGAACGTGTAAGCGCGCCGCGCGTGGCGAGAAGTGCGAGCGCTGCGCCGAGCACCGTCGACGCCACTGCGGAGGCGACGCCGAGCGCAATGCTGTGCCAGCCGCTGCCGCAGGCGCCAGCATCGCGCAAGCAGCCGAACCGCCAAACGTCAGGCGCAAGCGTGGTCCACGCGGCGGAAAGATCACCGCCTGCGTTTTGCCACGCTGGCACCAGCGAGAAGAGGCTATTGGCGAGCGGCCACGCGACGAAAACGCCCAGCGCCAGCACGGTGGCGATCAGCACACCGCGCGTGAACACGTCGTGCGGCAGCTTAGCGGGCGTGGGCATAGATTTCGCTGTTCCAGCGCTGCAACAGGCGCTTGCGCGTTGCCGGGTCGCCGAAGCGGGCGGCGTCGTAGTCGATCAGTTTGATGCTGGCGGGAAGCGGCGCGTCCTTCGGAATCGCGGCGTCGCGGTTCGACGGCAACTGGTAGGCGTGTGCCTGTTCGGCGAGCGATTGCACGTCGGCACGCAATGCGAATTCGTAGAACTGCTTTGCGAGCGCGGGATGTGCTGCCCCTGCGATCAGGCTCATGCCGCCGATCTCGAATCCGGTGCCTTCGCATGGCGCGACGGTGGCGATATCGAAGCCTGCGACACGTTGTTTGACGAGGTCGTGCAGAAATTCGATGGCAATACTCGCTTCGCCGCGTGACGCCGCTTCGCCAGGGGCGACGCCGGTCGCGGTGTATTGGCTGACGTTGGCATTCAGCGCGCGCAGGTAGCGGAAGGCTTCGTCCTCGCCCATCAGTTGCACGAGAGTGGCGAGTGCTACGTAAGCGGTGCCAGAGGCGTTGGGGTTGGCGATCTGTATCTCGCCCTTCCACGTGGGTGCGAGCAGGTCACGCCAACATTTTGGCGGATCGAGGTGGCGTTTGCGCAATTCCGTCGCGTTGTAGCCGATGCCGAGCAAACCTTGATAAACGCCAACGGTGCGATCCCGCCCGGTCTGTGCGAAGCGCTGCGCCCATGGCTGCAACTGCGGCAATGACGGCGAGCGGTATGCCTCGGTCAGCCCTTCGAAGGCGGCCTGCAAATGCGAGTCGCCGGAGCCGGCCCACCACACGTCGAACTGCGGACGCGCCCGTTGCGCGGTGAGCAGCGCGAGGGCTTCGCCCGCGCTCTTGCGAATCATCGCCACGCCAATGCCGGTGTCTTTCTCGAAGCGCTTCTTCATCAGTTGGCACCATTCGAGGTCCGCCGAACACAGCAGACTCAGGCGGTCGGCGGCGTGCGCGGTCGATGGTGGGAGCACTGCTGCGGCGGCTACGGTCATCAAAGCGCTCATCGCGACGGCGACGGTGCGGCGTGCGGTGTGCAGCAGGCGGGCCGCGAGGCTGGAGCGTGCGGGAGGGTCGGAGCGTGTGGGTGGCGCGAGCAGCGCAGCACGTGCCGCCACATTGCACTCGTTTGCAATGTTGGACGCAATGATCGGAGGTTTGGGCTTCGTCAGCATGGGAAGGGTCGGGGGCGGTCCGTGATGGGCGCGTCAGCCAGTGGTGGAGCGGCGCACGAAGGTGACGGGGGCGATGCGGACTTCTGCGGCACGCGAGAAGTCGGTGATGCGGTGCGAGAGCATGTCGACCACGCTATGGGCGAGCGTGTCGGTGTTCTGTGCGATGGTCGACAGGCGATAGCTGTCGAGCGCGGCGTGTTGAATGTCGTCGAAACCGACGATGCGCATGTCTTCCGGGAAGCGGCGGCCGAATGCGCGGCGGGCTTCATCCATGAACCCGAGCGCGACCATGTCGGTAGCGCAGAAGATGCCGTCGGGGGCCTGTGCGGCGTCGGCTAACACTTCACGCGCCGCCAGTTGCCCGGCTTCATACGACGAGATCGTGGAGTTGCACAGCGTGATCCGGTTCTTGCGCACACCCAGACGCGTGAGCGCGTCGACGTAGCCTTCGCAACGCTGACGGCCGCTGAAGTGGGTGGTGTGCGGGCCGACGAAAGCGAAGCGTGTCGCGCCGGAGTTGAACAGTTCACGCGCGGCGAGTTCGCCACCGGCGTGGTTGTCGCTGTTGATGACGTCCGCGCCTTCGAG
The DNA here is from genome assembly GCF_049918595.1 of Pandoraea pneumonica. Lineage (GTDB taxonomy): Bacteria > Pseudomonadota > Gammaproteobacteria > Burkholderiales > Burkholderiaceae > Pandoraea > Pandoraea pneumonica_A. The sequence goes on along the minus strand of NZ_JBNCRZ010000004.1, from coordinate 718,385 downwards.
TTCGGGGGCGCGGTTGATCATGGCGACCGGCACTTTGCGCTCGATGTATTCGCGTGCGAGTGAGAGCGGCGGTGCACCCGAAGTCATGATGACGCCAGCAATGCGATAGCTCAGCAGACGCTGCAAGGCGTAGCTGGTCTGATCGGGATCGTCGGCATTCATGAGAATGGGCAGCAGGCCGCGCGCACCGAGGTGGTGGGCGATGGGGGCGAGCAGTTGGGCGCGGAAAGGGCTGACCAGCGCGGAGGTGACGACGCCGACGAAGGTGCTACGGCCCTGAATCATGTTCCGGGCGTTGATGTCGACGTGGTAGTTCAGCGTCTTCGCGGCTTCGAGCACACGGGCGCGCGTCTTAGGCGAGACGCTGGCACCGGGCGTGAAGGTGCGCGAAACGGCGGAGCGAGACACCCCGGCCATGCGCGCCACATCCTCGGCAATCGCCCAGCTCTTTTCTTTGTCGGTCATCGAAACAATGGGAGCGGGTACGCGAAAGAGGCCAGCACGGAAGTGGTCGCGCCAGCACGATGACCGCGTAGCTTAAAGGCGGGGTGTGTCGGATGTGTGACAGGGGTACGGCACTGCTCTTACGCGGCTTCGCGAGCAACCCTATTCGGAATCAGAGCTTCAATCAACATGCCCGAGCAGCATCATTTGAACTCCCCGATCGGTAGTATTACCCGTTCATGGGCGTCATTGATCACGATGGCCGCTGAATAATAGAGTGCGGCGGCCGCTGTGCATAACCCTACATAGCCGGACACCATCACTAGAATTCTTGCGCCAATCCATTCACCCGAAGCGGCGAAAAAAAGCGTTATCCACAGCAATAGAAAGACCGTCTGCAACGCGCGCGGAGATCGTAACGTCGCGATCCACATGTATAGCGCGAAAATTCCCCAAAGACAAAAGTACCAACCAACAAATGCCGGTGGGGCGCTGCTGTCGAAGAAACGGAAGAAGATCACATAAGAGATCCAGAAGCACCCGAAGCTCAGCGAAGCGGTGCCTCCAAAAGTATTTCCCCTAAAAAATTCAACCATTCCGGCGAGAACCTGCCCACCACCGCCATAGGCCAGTGCCATCGCAAAAACCAGGCTATTGGATTCAATCGAGAACCACCCCGCATTGATCATGCTGGACAGCCACGTGGTCATCGCGAACCCTGCCAGCCCCACTGCCGCTGGGTTACCTAGTTCTTTCGGCTTTTGATTATCGTTCCACATTACTTTCGGGATAACTGATCCATTGCTGTCGAGAGCATTTTGACCAGTTCAACGATTTCTCTCCACACAACAGACCCGCCCTTGTCCGCCAACGTTGCGATCTTTGCCGCCATTTCTACGTCGGCAAGCATCTCGTAGCCCGAGGCTCGCTCGGCATCGATTGGGGGGAACTTCGTGCCCGCCATCGGTGGCACTCACTTTTCCGCGGTGTTAAACCGAAACGACCGGTACGTCCCCATATGGTGAGGATGCGTGAGCACTAATTGCCATAGTTGCCCATGTCGCGAGCGGAAGAATCCCGCGCAACTCAGCAGATAGTATTTCCACATACGGTAAAACCGCACGTCGTAGCGCGACTGCAAACTTGGCCAGGCGGCTTGAAATCGATCCCACCACGCCATGAGCGTCCGGTCATAGTCCGCCCCGAAGTTATGCCAGTCCTCGACGACAAAACGTCCCTCTACGGCTCGTGAAATTTCGCCGGCAGAGGGTAGTTTTCCGTTAGGGAAAATGTATTTCTCGATCCACGGGTCAGTCCCCTCGCTTGTCTGCGCAATACCGATCGAGTGCAGAAGAAAGAGTCCGTTCGGGGCTAAGAGCCGACTGACGGTGTCGAAGTAAGTTTCATAGTTCTTGGGCCCCACGTGCTCGAACATCCCCACCGATACGATTTTGTCGAATCTGCCGTCCAGTTCTCGATAGTCTTGCAGCAAGAACGTCACAGGAAGGTGCTGACACCTAGTTCTGGCAAAGGACAATTGCTCTCTCGAAATGGTGACGCCGGTAACTCTAGCGCCGTAGTGTTCCGCGGCAAACTGCGCGAGCCCACCCCAGCCACAGCCGATGTCCAGCAGCGTCTCGCCCGGTCTCAGATCTAGCTTCCGGCAAATCATGTCCAACTTGTCGAACTGGGCCTCCTCCAGATCGGAGGCTCGCTGCCAGTAGCCGCATGAGTAAATCATCCGGCTGTCGAGCATGGCCTCAAAAATATCGTTGCCCGCATCATAGTGTTGCTCCCCGACCTGAAACGCACGCCCTATTGATTGCAAATTGAACCACCGGTGGCGCATGTGTGAAAGCATGAGGTGGAGCTTCGCAATGCCCACAGCCGCAGAATCGATGTCCGTTCGAAGCAATCGAGTGAAGAATTCATCCAGGCGATCGCACTCCCACTGCCCCTCCATGTAGGACTCCCCCAGCCCAAGCGACCACCGCGAAAGTACTTTCCGGTAAACGCCCGGATCGCGCACGCGAATATCCCATTCACGGGAACCATTGATCGAAATATTCGCTGCCTTCAGGAGCGCTTCCAATCCTCTCGGTGGTTCAATTCCCATGACGCTATTTTTATATTCAGTATTCCTATATTTCTCTTCGGTATAGCTCATAACGGATTCATCGAATGGGATAGAGAAAATCTTATTCACAGGCGGAAAATTGCTTGATTCCGGCAAGACTATGGCGCGAAAACCCCGTAGATGAACAATTCAAAATGGCTATCGCCGTCATAGGCTTCCCGTAGATTTTCGGCATTCAGCACGTGTTCATCGAGAGCAAGCTTCATGTGGCCGACATGCACACCGATCTGGCTGGATAGGGCACCGTGCATCGATAGCGGTCAATCACCTCGCTGTCCAGAATGGAAAGTGTTTTCCACGGAGGTCATCAATGAGTGCAAATATTGCTGGTATCGCTGTTCCCGACAGCACGTTCGCTCGCGAGGTCACTGAGATCGTTCGCGACACCGAGTCGCCGCTGCTGTTCGATCACTCGAGCCGTGTCTTTTACTTCGCCGCACTCGCGGGTAAGCATCGCGGTTTGAAGTTCGACCCTGAACTTCTGTACTGCGGATGCATGTTCCACGACATGGGACTGACGCACGAACACAGCAGCGCCTGCGAGCGATTCGAAGTTGATGGCGCCAATGCCGCCAGCGATTTCTTGAAGCGCAAAGGCATCACGCAATCGGATATCGACGTGGTGTGGACCGCAATTGCGCTTCACACGACACCGGGCATTCCCCAACACATGCATCCGGTGATCGCGCTGGTAACGGCCGGCGTCGAGATGGACGTGCTTGGTTTGACTTACGACCAGTACACCGACATCGAGCGAGAAGCTGTGGTGGCTGCGCATCCGCGTACGCCGCATTTCAAGGAAGACATCATTCAGGCCTTCTACGACGGCATCAAAAACAAGCCCGACACCACATTCGGCAACGTGAAGGCGGATGTCATCGCAGACAAAACGCCACATTTCCATGCCGGCAACTTCTGCAGCGTGATTCGCGCTTCCGCCTGGAAGGGCTGATCGACGCAGCGGCCGGATCCGCAAAGCCAAACTGTCAAGGAGAGTCCCCTCATGGCTAAGCAACCCACCCCCTCCAAGTTGTCTCGTGCCACCGGTGCCCCAGTGAGCGACAACGTCAACATCGAGACAGCCGGCCCACGCGGGCCGGCCCTGCTTCAAGACGTATGGTTGATCGAGAAACTCGCACACTTCGACCGCGAGGTGATACCCGAACGGCGCATGCACGCTAAAGGCGCCGGCGCTCACGGCACGTTCACGGTGACGCATGACATCACCCGCTACACCAAAGCGCGGATATTTTCAGAAATCGGCAAGAAGACGCCCGTGTTCGCGCGTTTCTCGACGGTCGCGGGCGAGCGCGGCGCTGCCGATGCCGAGCGCGACATTCGGGGATTCGCGTTGAAGTTCTATACCGAAGAAGGCAATTGGGACCTTGTCGGCAACAACACCCCGGTATTCTTCTTCCGTGATCCGTTGCGTTTCCCCGATCTCAATCACGCGATTAAGCGCGATCCGCGCACCGGGCTACGCAGTGCGGAGAGCAACTGGGACTTTTGGTCGCTGCTGCCGGAGGCTCTGCATCAAGTGACCATCGTCATGAGCGAACGAGGCATTCCGCGATCATTTCGCCACATGCATGGCTTTGGTAGTCACACGTTCAGCTTTATCAGCCAGGACAACGAGCGAACCTGGGTGAAATTCCACTTTCGAACGCAACAAGGCATTGAGAACCTAACCGACGATCAAGCCGAGGCGGTCATCGCCAAGGACCGCGAAACGCACCAACGCGACCTTTACGAGAGCATCGAGAAAGGCGACTTCCCTCGCTGGACATTGTTCATTCAGGTGATGACGGACGCCCAGGCTAAAGCCCTTGCGTTCAATCCATTCGATGTCACGAAGGTCTGGCCGAAGGGCGAGTTTGCCCTTCATGAGGTCGGCTACTTCGAGCTGAACCGGAATCCCGAAAACTTCTTCGCAGAAACGGAGCAAGCAGCGTTCTCGCCTGCGAACGTCGTGCCCGGCATCGGCTTCTCGCCGGACAAGATGCTACAGGCGCGTTTGTTCTCCTATGGCGATGCGCAACGGTACCGGCTCGGCGTGAATTTCAACCACATCCCCGTGAATGCGCCGCAATGTCCCTTCCAGAGCTATCACCGCGACGGCGGCATGCGTACCGACGGCAATCTGGGCGGCACGCCCTCCTATTGGCCGAACAGCAAGGGGTATTGGGTCGACCAGCCTTTGCTCAACGAACCGCCGCTGGCGCTCGATGGCGCGGCAGCGCATTGGGATCATCGTGTCGACGATGACCACTACCTGCAACCAGGCAACCTCTTCCGAAAGATGAGCGCCGCACAACGCGAATTGCTATTCGAGAACACCGCTCGGCAGTTGGCAGGGGTTTCCCCACCCATCGCGCAACGTCACATAGAAAACTGCACGAAAGCCGATCGGGCTTACGGTGCGGGTGTGGCGGCAGCGCTCGAGCAGATGCGTTCATCTAAATGAGATAGGCGCTCGAGTGCGCCACACATAGGCCTGAGTTGTGGCGGCATGTGGGAGCTGACTTCCTGCATGCCGCTTCAGTGCTTCAGAGAGGCAAACGCCACCGTCGCCTTATGTGTCGGGGCTTTCGACGAGTTGTTTGACCAGTAATTGTGCTGCGGGCGACAGGGGAAGCCCCTTGCGCGTGACCAATTCGTATGGCTCGCTGCGAGACGACAGCTTCACCGGCAAGATGCAGGCCATGCCGTGATCGGCCACGAACCGGGCAACGTCGATGGAGACCAGCGCCACCAGCGAGAGATTCTTTTGAAGCAGGCTCAGAGTCGCGAGCGCCGAAGTGGTCTCCAGCAAATGTTGGGGAAACCGCAGACCCGCCTCGTGAAACTCCCGCTCAAGCAGGAGACGCATTGGCATGTTCGCGCGATAGACAAGCCAGCGATGGTCGGACAACGCGGCCAGAGTCAACGCGCCAGCACCAGCCAGCGGATGATCGACGTTAGCAATCACCGCCAGCGTTTCCTCCTGCAACACCAGGCTGTCGTAGAAATGCGGGGTCTGACTGACGGTGGTACGGCATATGGCAACGTCGACTCGTCCTTCGTCCATTAGGCCTAGCAGCGTGGTACTCGTGTCCTCGACGATCTCGATAGACATGTCGCCATGCTTGGCCACTAGGGCTGTGATCGCGCCGGTCAATAACGGAACGGCCCCCATGATGACGCCGACGGAAACCCGGCCACCCCGCCCTCGGGAGATACCGACAAGCTCCTCTCGCAAATGTGTGAGATCCGTATGAATCAGACGCGCATACCGAACGACGCAATGCCCCATTTCATTCGGCTCGAGACCTCGATTCGTACGGGTAAACAACGGCGCACCGAAGGCCGTCTCGATTTCATGTAGGGCGCGACTTGCCCCCGGTTGCGTCAGAGACACCTGACGCGCCGCGCCGAGCAGCGAGCCGTGCTCATACAGAGCAATGAGCAGGCGCAGTTGCCGCAGATGCAGGCGCGAAATGATCGAATCGAGCGAAGGCGTCATTGGATTAACAAAAAGTCATACCTGTATCAGAACCTCTCAATATCTTGTTACGGACGCGATGCCTATACTAAATCAAACCGGTAGGCATTTAGAAGCTCAATTACATGAGTTGGACCAGAAGCCACCGTCATCGATCAGGTATAACAATTATTCAATAACAATGGCCCTCATCCAATACATCACTCGCATTCAGTTTGACTTTGGCGCAATTCGACTCCTCGCTGAGGAATGCGCGCAAATCGGAATTCGCCGCCCACTCGTCGTGACCGACAAAGGAGTGCGAAACGCAGGCATTGCAGACCAGGTCATCGATGCTATTGGACTGGCGTGCATCGTGTTCGACGACACTCCGCCGAACCCAAACGAGACTGCAGTACGAAGCGCCGTTTCGACCTATCTCGCCAATGAGTGCGATGGCATCATCGCCGTCGGCGGTGGTTCATCGATCGATCTGGCGAAAGGCGTTGCTGTCTGTGCAACGCACACGGGGCCGCTTCGGCAGTTCGCGGTCACGGAGGGTGGACTGCAACGTATCACGTCGGCAACTGCACCTTTGATCGCCATTCCGACGACGGCGGGTACGGGCAGCGAAGTCGGCCGCGGTGCCATTCTGATTCTCGATGATGGCCGAAAGGTGGGTGTCATCTCGCCTTACGTCGTCCCAAGGGTCGCGATTTGCGATCCGGCGCTGACGATGCGACTGCCCCCAACGCTCACCGCGGCGACCGGCATGGACGCCATCGCCCACTGCATCGAGACCTTCATGTCGCCGACGTTCAACCCTGCCGCTGACGGCATTGCGCTCGACGGTCTGTGGCGCGCGTGGCGACACATCGAACAGGCCACGCATTGCGCCGATGACCGCAACGCACGGATGAACATGATGTCGGCATCCATGCAAGGCGCACTCGCATTCCAGAAAGGGTTGGGGTGCGTGCACAGCCTCAGCCATTCGTTGGGCGGTATCAATCCCAAATTGCATCACGGCACGTTGAACGCGATTTTTCTTCCCGCGGTAATTCGATTCAACGAAGTCGACGAGACAGTTCGTCAGGAAGAAAAACTGCGGCGCTTATCACAGGCGATGGGGATCGGCGATTCGATGGACGTTGCATCGGCCGTACAAGACATGACGGCACGGCTTGGCCTGCCAACAAAGCTCTCGCAGGTCGATGTGCCGCAGGACTGGTTCCCGGCCATCGTTAGCGGAGCCCTCAAAGATCACAGCCACAAGACCAACCCGCGTGAGGCGTCCGAGACGGACTACGTGAATCTGCTGGCAGCGTCGTGGTGATTCAACCTCTGGGCAGATCGATCAAGCCCGATCAAGGAGAAGCAAGCGTGTTGACTAGCATTACCGGCGACATGATTATCGGACGGCGCAACGTGCGTGGCACGCAGCCAAATACCTTCGCGTTCGACCCCGTGCGCAACGTTCACCTTCAGCCGCCTTTCGGGTCTGCCGACATTGCACAGATCGACGAAGCATGCGAACTGGCCAGCCACGCGTTCGACACGTTCCGCAGTCTTCCCGCAGACGAACGCGCTCGATTTCTGGAGCGTATCGCCGAGAATATCCTCGATTTAGGCGAGGACCTCATCGAGCGCGCCCGGGCCGAGACCGGCCTGTCCCAGGCTCGCTTAGTCGGCGAACGCGCACGCACGGTCGGGCAACTACGGCTCTTTGCATCGGTCGTGCGAGATGGGCGTTGGCTGGATGTCGCCGTCGATCCAGCCATGCCGAATCGGCAGCCGAATCCGCGTGCCGATCTGCGGCGCCGGAATGTACCGCTAGGCTCCGTGGCCGTGTTCGGAGCAAGCAACTTCCCGCTCGCGTTTTCGGTGGCTGGCGGCGATACGGCGTCGGCCTTCGCCGCTGGTTGTCCGGTAGTGGTCAAGGCACATCCGGCACATCCGGGCACGTCTGAGTTGGTGGCCAAGGCAGTTCGGAGAGCGGCCATCGAATGCGGCATGCCCGACGGTGTCTTCTCCATGATCTCCGGAGCGGCGCACGAAATCGGGAGGGCTTTGGTAATGCATCCGGCTATCAAGGCGGTCGGGTTCACCGGGTCGCGTCAGGGCGGGCTGGCGCTCGCGGCCTTGGCTGCGACTCGCAAAGCGCCGATTCCCGTGTTCGCCGAAATGAGCAGCATCAACCCAGTCTTCGTGTTGCCTGAAGCCCTTGCGACGCGCGCGTCGCTACTGGCACAGGGACTAATGCAGTCGATCAATCTTGGCGTGGGGCAGTTCTGCACGAATCCCGGCGTGATTGTGTTGATCAACGGACAACCCGCACAAGCGTTCGTTGCCGAGTTGACCGGCTTGATGCGTGAGCAGGGAAAACAGGCGATGCTGGCACCGAATATCGCCAAGTCGTACCGTCGATCGACGCACCTTCGTGCTGACGCACCGGGCGTCAGCACCCTGACCTCAATGTCCTCGCCTGACGAAACATGCATCGCTGAACCGGCGCTGTTCGCGGTTTCGGCGAAGGCTTTTCTCGCCGACGACTCGTTGCAGAGCGAGATCTTCGGCCCCGCGTCGCTGGTGGTGTACTGCGACAGCGCGGACGAAATGCTCGTAGTAGCTGAACATCTCGAAGGCCAGCTCACCTGCACAATTCAAATGGGCAACGGAGATCAGGCGTTGGCTCGAGAACTCCTGCCGACGCTTGAACGAAAGTGCGGCCGCATCCTTGCCAACGACTATCCGACCGGCGTGGACGTCTGCCACGCGATGGTTCACGGAGGGCCGTTCCCCGCCACGACCGACTCGCGCTTCACTTCCGTCGGCACCGCTGCGATCGCGAGATTCCTTCGCCCCGTGTGCTATCAAAATTTCCCGCAGGCACTACTGCCGAAGCCGTTGCAGGACGCAGATTAAAAATGTTCATCCCGCATCCGCCGCGATGCATGGATCTTGATTCCACACGATGATTGACCGCAAGAAAAGGAGAGTGCTATGAAAATCGAAACACAAAACACTGCGAATCCGGTAACGAAAACGGACGATCTCCCACCCCGCATCCTGCACATCGACGACATGGAATGGGAGACCATCCGGTGGCCCGGTGAGACCGGCAAGATGCTTGTGCACCCAACGCTCGAAGATCCGACCTTGCCCAACGCTGGCCTTCTGCGTCTTGAACCTGGCGCACATCACCCGTGGCATCGCCACGATTTCGCCCAGATCTGGTACATCCTCGAAGGCGAATTCGTGATTGGCGGCCACAAATGCGGTCCCGGTACTGTGCTGCAGCACGGGGACCCCCACTGCGAAGAAGAATTGACGACCGAGACCGGTGGCCTGATGTTCATCGTCCAGTATCCCGGCCCGACCACTGGCGGGCGCGTCGTCTACGACAAGCGCTTCAACATGGCAGCGCGGAAATCGGTTCAAGAGGAACGCATCGACGTCTGATTCGCCAGCATCGATATCTCGGAAGTGCCCCGAAGGCGCTTCCGAGATATTCGTGAGCGCCACCTCGTCTGGCAAACGCGGACGAACTGGGCGACATCGGAAGCTCTCGGAATTGCCGCGAAGACAGGCGCCAGATTAATTAGCAATGCTATATAAATAACGCAATTCTCAATTCGTCGGAGATTGACTCCTGACGCAGAGAATCGATAGGCTCAGGAGACAAAATGAGTTCGACACCAGGAAATCACGCGACTACCGGCTCAGGCGCGATTAGTCGCAAAGACGCAAGAACGCTCTTTCTGACGTCATTGGGCGGTGCACTGGAATACTACGACTTCATCGTCGCCGTGTTCTTTACCAAGCTGCTAGTGACTGTATTCTTCCCGCCGGAGATGCCAGGCTGGCTCGCGGAACTGCAAGTTTTCTGTATTTTTGCGGCAGGCTATTTGGTTCGTCCGATTGGCGGCGTTTTCTTCGCCCACTTCGGCGACAAGATCGGACGCAAGCAGATGTTCGCCCTGACGCTCTTTCTCATGGCCGCACCGACCTTGTTGATTGGGTTGCTCCCCACCTACCACGCGATTGGTCTTGCGGCCCCGCTGTTGTTCCTGTTCTGTCGCGTACTGCAAGGGCTGTCGGTTGGGGGTGAAGTGCCCGGCGCTTGGATTTTTTGCGCGGAACACGTGCGCAGCGGACGTGCCGGGCTTGCCTGCGGGATTCTGATGTCCGGCCTCTGCTCGGGGATGCTGCTTGGCTCGCTCAGCGCGAAGTTCCTGTTCGTCTACTTCGACACGGCAACACTTGAATCCTGGGCATGGCGGCTGCCGTTCATTCTGGGCGGAGTATTCGGCCTCATCTCCGTGTACCTGCGTCGATACCTTCGCGAGACGCCAGTTTTCGAAGCCATTCGTGCACGACGTGAGGCGGACAGCCGCCCGCCGCTGGCCGTGGTGCTCGCTGACCATCGCCGCAGCATTCTGATGTCGGTACTCCTGACGTGGGTCTATTCGGGAATTTTCGTCCTCTATTTCCTGTATACGCCGACCTTCATTCAGTCGCACTTCGGCATATCCGCCACGCAAGCGTTCTCATACAACTCGTGGTCGATCCTGCTGTTGATCATCGGCGCGACGTTCATGGGCTGGCTGGCAGATCGAATTGGGGTTGGCAGGGCCTATGTGATGGGATGCATTGCCATGCTCATCGTCTCGGTGGCGTTCTTCTATTCGCTGATAACGGGAGGCAGTTCGACGTGGAGCATCTACGTCATCGGCGGCTTCTTCATCGCGACGATCAGCCTCGGACCCTACATGATCATTCAGAGCTTCCCGCCGCAAGTTCGCTTCACCGGCTTTGCACTGTCGTACAACACCGCATACGCCATTTTCGGCGGCACTGCTCCGGCGCTGATGGCGCTCTTTGCAGCCGAAAACATGCTGATGGCACCCGCCTGGTATATCGCGGCACTGTGTGTGTTGGGCGTCATTCTGGGGATCGTCTGGCGAGCTCGGGCAACGGTTGGCAGTACGGCAACATCGGAGCTTTCCGTTGGCGCGGTCACCTGATTGATCGTTGCACCGAAAAAATCCCGCCGGGTCAGCTCACATCCCCGGCGGGACGCTTCTTTGGTGACTCGTTCCCATAGGCGTTCAAATCCCGACCTCGGGTTTCGAGAAGAACGAACGGGCAGTGGACCATCGTTGCGACGCCCCCAGCGCAGGGGCATGGGTCAAATCGAGCCAAAGTAAGGAGGAAAACGGACAACAGGATTTGTTTGCCACACAAGCCTCACCCCTCACAGATATATTAAATATCATCAACAGAGGGGAGGAACGGCTATGACCATCCGACGCGTTCCCGCAACCGTCGTCACTGGATTTCTCGGCGCTGGGAAGACGACATTCGTCAATCATCTTTTGAACTGCAGCCGGGAGAGGCGCATCGGCATCGTCGTCAACGAATTCGGTGATATCGGCATCGATGGCGAACTGATTGTCGCCGAAGAGAACGCCATCGTAGAGATCAGCAACGGCTGTGTGTGCTGCACCGTGCGCGGTGATCTTGTAACGAGCATCGTCACCCTGCTCGATCGCTATGGCAACGATCTCGACCATTTGATCGTCGAGACTTCCGGCCTCGCCGATCCGGCACCAGTTCTGCAAACGTTTCTAGCCGACGCCGGTCTACGCGAACGAGTCGAGTTGAATTCGGTTGTCGTCTTGGTCGACGCGCTTCACGCGCAAGAGCAACTCAACGACGACATCGCTTCCGAACAGGTTGCGGTGGGTGACCGAATTGTCCTCAACAAAACCCGCGAGGCCTCGCCAGAGGCCGTTGATGCTTTGTGCACAAGGCTGCGCCAACTCAATCCCGCCGCGACAATCGATCTGACAAATCACGCCAAGGTCGACGCCGACAGTCTGTTCTCTCGCCGCACCTTTTCAATCGACCATCTCCTGAGTGTCGAGCCAGATCTGCTCACCGGAGACGATCATGACCACGAACACGACACACGTGTTCAGTCATGCGGATTCAGGTTTCCCGAACCACTCGATGCGGCTCGCTTCGAGCGGTGGGCCAACCAGTTGGTGCAACGCAGAGGTGCCTCGCTCCTGCGCATGAAAGGGGTGCTCAACCTCAATGGAGAGGGACGTCGCGTGATTTTCCACAGTGTTCACATGCTGATGGAAACCCGTTTCGACCGGCCCTGGAACCGCGATGTCTTGCGTGAGACCCGATTCGTCGTGATTGGTCGTGACCTGGATGTCGGCGAGATTGGTGAAGGGTTGCGAGCGTGCGCGGCGGCGATTTGAACATCGGCGCTGTGCGTTCTAACCGACATGCGGGCGCATGCGGTCAAGGGATACAAACACAGAGGGGAAACAAGCGATGAAGCTGCAACATCATATTGGCGGCATCGAAAATCTCGGGCCAATCAATCTCGACACGCGAGTGTTCGCCGAAGCATGGGAGCGCCGCATCTTCGGCATTCACACGTCGATGATGGCGCAAAGCGCGCACCTAGCCCACGCCAAGACTGCTTATCCCATTCGCGACCTTGAGACAACCTTTCATAGCGATTGGACGTGGGCATCCTTGCGAACGGGGGCCGAAGGAATGCAACCCTTCGACTACTTTAAATATCGCTACTACGAAAAATGGCTCGGCGGCATTGCCCAGTTCTTTATCGATGCTGGCTATATCACCGAGCAGGAGCTGTCCGAAAAGACCACTCTCTATCGCCATCAACCCGACGCTGCATTGCCCGAGCGGGAAAACGTTGCCATCGATGATCAGATCAGCACGTATCTCCGGCATGGCGATTCCGGCCATCACATTACCGAGCACGCAGCGCGATTCAAGCTCGGCGATTCGGTACGCATCGCGGATCCGGACGCTGTCGAGCACACACGCCTGCCGGGCTATCTGCGCAACAAACACGGTGTCGTCGATTTCGTGTATCCAGGTCTGTTTTCGTATTTCGTGTCGACCGGTGTCGACGGCATTGGGGCACCCATGACCGTCTATCGGATTGCGTTCAACCCGGAGGACATTTGGGGAAAGGAGCCGCGCGAAACCAACACCTTACTGTATGCCGACCTATACGAAGCCTACGTCACGCAAGCTTGAACTCAACAGATCGTCCGGACGCCATCATGAACGAAATATTCGGTTACCCCAGCGATAGGGAGTTGTCGAACGCCGCGAAGGTTCGCGCGCTAGAGGCGCTGCTGATAGAGAAGGGCATTATCAGCAGCGATTCTGTCGACACAGTGTTGCAACATTTCGAGTCCATTGCTGGACCGTTCAACGGCGCGAAGATCGTCGCGCGCGCATGGGTCGATCCCGACTACAAGCGCCGTCTGATCGACGACACGCCAGCCGCGATTGCGGAACTGGATTTACCACTCGGTATGACGGGTGCGGAAGGGGAGCACATGGCGGCCGTCGCCAATGACGCTGATGTGCACAACCTTGTCATTTGCACGTTGTGCTCGTGTTACCCGTGGCCGGTTCTGGGCCTTCCCCCTTACTGGTACAAAGATCCGATATTCCGAGCACGTGGCGTTCGTGAACCGAGAAACGTCCTACGTGAATTCGGTGTGGACGTACCGTCGTCAAAGGAGGTGAAGGTATGGGACAGCAGCGCGCAGATTCGCTGGTTCGTCATACCGGAACGCCCAGAGAACACCGACGGGATGAGTGAAGCAGATCTGAGCTCACTCGTCACTCCGGAATCGATGATGGGTGTGGCGCTCGCACGCCTGCCCGTTGCCTAGGACGCGGCATGTTTACCCGCTTCGAGGAATATGCGACGGCTGCCATGCTGGGCCATGTGGACTCGCCCCCGCGCGTCGAAGGGCGATTGCTATTTACCCATCGCTGGGAGCACGACGTATTTGGCCTCGCCCTGTCGTTGTCGAAAGCCGGCTGTTTCGAATGGGAGGATTTTCGCCAGCGCCTGATTACCGCTATCGGCCAGTGGGAAGCCGGTGGTTGCGCCGATCAACCGCCCTGGGACTATTACGAGCGATTCCTCGAAGCGCTCCTGAGCGTCATCGAAGCCAGCGGCACGCTCGAGCCCCAGGAACTCGTGGCTGCGTTCTCGCTGCGGGCACCACAACACACGTCCAATGGAGACAAGGATGCGACAGACGAACGCGGCGATTAAGCCCGCTTGGCGGGACATGCCGACCAGGCGACGGATCGTCGCGATGTACGGGGTGCTTGCTCTGGTCAATATCGTTGCCTGGACTTGGGCGTATCTGGTGCTACGCGCCTCCCCTGCATTGATCGGGACAGCGTTTCTTGCCTACAGTTTCGGCTTAAGACATGCGATGGACGCCGATCACATCGCTGCGATCGACAACGTGACTCGCAAGCTGATGAACGACGGCAAACGTCCGATATCGATCGGGTTCTACTTTGCGCTGGGCCATTCGATGACTGTCATGCTGGGGTCCCTCTTCGTGGCGATCGCAACAGAGGCTCTCGTCCATCACTTCGACTCGCTGCGGCAGACTGGTGCCGTAATCGGCACGATGGTGTCTGCGCTTTTTTTGCTGGGCATCGGCGGTATCAACCTGGTGCTTCTTTTCGATCTGGTCCGAACGTTCCGCCGCGTGCGCAGCGGCCGGACCGACGAAGCGGGTCACGCGGCCGATCACGGTATCCAGGGCAATTTGCTGGCCCGACTGTTCAGACCGCTCTTTCGTCTGGTCCGCGACAGTTGGCTCATGCTCCCGCTTGGGTTGCTATTTGGGCTTGGCTTCGAGACCGCGACCGAGATTGCATTGCTGGGCACATCCGCCTCGCAGGCCTCGGCCGGCTTCTCACTTTGGACCATCCTAGTGTTCCCGTGCCTTTTCGCCGCGGGGATGCTCACCATCGACACGACGGATGGGATCATCATGATCGGTGCTTACGGCTGGGCGTTTGTGAAGCCGTTGCGAAAGCTTTACTACAACCTGACGATTACCCTCTTATCCACCGTCGTTGCACTCCTCATCGGGGGAATCGAGGTCATTGGATTGATCGGGAAAACCATGCAATTCTCGGGCGACTTCTGGCATTACATCGATCTTCTGAACAACAATTTCGGGCTGCTCGGCTATGGCATCGTCGCAATATTCGCCATTGGGTGGATCTGCTCTGCGCTACTTTATCGATGGAAGGGATACGATCGCGAAATCTCGCTCACCTGATCTTTGAATAGGCGATCAGCGCAATCGGAATGACGGCTAAGTCTTAGATTTTCTTGCAGATGCTGGCCTGCCCAGAGGGATTCGAACCCCCGACCGTCGGCTTAGAAGGCCGATGCTCTATCCAACTGAGCTATGGGCAGTGCGTGTTGGCGGCGACCGAGTGTCGCTGCCGGAAGGTTCCAGGGCGTTAAGCGCTTTGCGGTAGATGATTCGCAATCGCAAACCGCACGCAAATTGCACGTAAACGCCCGAGGAATCGGCGATTATAGCGCACGCGCATGCCAATTTCATCAGCGCTGCCTCGGGAGATGTCCTCTTTACGTGCCACTCCCTTCCCATCTAGACTGCTGATGTGGAGGGACGCGCTCATGAACGAGATCGAACGCGAACAACGCTACGGCGCACATAATTACGCCCCGCTCCCCGTCGTGCTCTCGCACGCCAAGGGCGTCTGGGTCTGGGATGTCGAAGGCACCCGCTATCTCGACATGATGAGCGCTTACTCCGCCGTCAGTCACGGCCACGCCCACCCTCGCCTTGTCGCCGCCCTCACCGCCCAAGCACAACGGCTCGCCATCGTCTCGCGTGCCTTCTATTCCGACAAGCTCGGCGCCTTCCTCGAACGCCTGTGCGACCTCACCACCCTCGGCGGCGCCCTGCCAATGAACACCGGTGCCGAAGCCGTCGAAACCGCCATCAAAGCCGCCCGCCGATGGGGCTACAGCGTCAAACGCATTCCCGCCGAAAAAGCCGAAATCATCGTCGCCGACGGCAATTTCCACGGCCGCACCACCACCATCGTCGGCTTCTCGTCTGAGCCCGCCTATCGCGCCGATTTCGGCCCGTTCGCTCCCGGATTCGTGCGCGTGCCCTTCGGAGACATCGACGCCGTACGCGCCGCCATTACCCCCAACACCTGCGCCGTCCTCTTCGAAACGATTCAAGGCGAAGGCGGTGTCGTCGTGCCACCCGACGGTTTCCTGCGCGCGCTGCGCGATCTATGCACCGAGCAGAACGTGCTCATGCTGCTCGATGAAATTCAATCCGGGCTCGGGCGCACCGGGCGATGGTTCGCCTATCAGCACGAAGGCATCGTGCCGGATGGGGTGATGCTGGGCAAGGCGCTGGGTGGTGGATTACTGCCAGTCTCGGCATTTGTCGCGCGACACGACGTTATCGACCTGTTCGAGCCCGGCAGCCACGGCTCGACCTTCGGCGGTAATGCGCTGGCCGCTACCGTCGCGCTCGAAGCACTCGACGTCATGGCTGATGAAGACCTACCCGGTAGAAGCGCGGAAATGGGGGAATATTTGCTCTCTCGCCTGCGCGCGATTCATTCGCCGGTCATTCGAGAAGTGCGCGGTCGCGGCCTTTGGGTCGGCATCGAAATCGATCCCGCATTGGCCGACGCGCATGATCTGGCGATGCGTTTACTGCGCCGTCACATCCTCGCGAAAGAAACCCGCTCGACCGTGTTGCGTCTCGCACCGCCGCTCATCATCGAGCGCGCGGAAATCGATATGTGCGTGAGCGCACTCAAAGCGGTGCTAGCGGAGGCCGAAGCCGAGCAAATCACCGCTTAGTGCGGAGACCCGTGCGCAGCTCAATGCGCCGACGACTTCGACCACAGATTCATCACCAGCACACCGGCGATGATGAGCGCCATACCCAGCATCGCCGCCGCATCGAGCTTCTGCCCGAACAACACGCGCGACGCGATGGAGATCAGCACGATACCCAGCCCCGACCACATCGCATACGCGATGCCCACGGGAATGGTGCGCAGCGTGAGCGAGAGCATATAAAACGCCACGCCGTACCCCGCCACGACCAGCACCACCGGCCCCACGCGCGAGAATCCGTCCGACGCCTTGAGCGCCGACGTGGCAATCACCTCCGCCACAATCGCCACCAACAAGTACAGATACGCCATCGTTATCCTCCGGTTTTCAAGGCCGCTCATCATAACCGACAGCCCCCGAAAATTTGTCTTGCACAACCGCGCGCTGCCTTGCTAAAGTCGCCGTCACGGTGTGGCCAGCACACCGGCGTCGCTCGGACGGTTCCGGGCGCTTACGTTCCAGGATCAACATGTCAGGCTCCCAGAGCTCGCGCAGCTTTGCGCGCATCAATCGTCTTCCCCCGTACGTCTTCAACATCACCGCCGAACTCAAAATGGCGGCGCGCCGTCGTGGCGAAGACATCATCGATCTCTCGATGGGCAACCCTGACGGGGCCACCCCGCCCCACATCGTCAGCAAACTCGTCGAAGTGGCACAACGCCCCGATACGCACGGCTACTCGACTTCGCGTGGCATTCCGCGTCTGCGTCGCGCCATCACCCGCTGGTACAAAGACCGCTACGACGTCGAACTCGACCCCGAGCGCGAAGCCATCGTCACGATCGGTTCGAAGGAAGGTCTCGCCCACTTGATGCTCGCCACGCTCGACCAAGGCGACACGGTGCTCGTGCCCAACCCCTCGTACCCGATCCACATCTACGGCGCGGTCATCGCCGGTGCGAACATTCGCTCCGTGCCCATGACGCCCGGCATCGACTTCTTCACCGAACTCGAACGCGGCATTCGCGAAAGCCATCCGAAGCCCAAGATGGTGATTCTCGGCTTCCCGTCGAACCCCACGGCGCAGTGCGTCGAGCTTGAATTCTTCGAACGCGTCATCGAGCTCGCCCGTAAGCACGACATCCTCGTCGTGCACGATCTGGCCTACGCCGACATCGTCTATGACGGGTACAAGGCGCCCTCGATCATGCAGGTGCCGGGCGCACAAGACGTTGCCGTTGAATTCTTCACGCTCTCGAAGAGCTACAACATGGCCGGGTGGCGCATCGGTTTCATGGTCGGTAACTCGGAGTTGGTTGCGGCGCTCGCGCGCATCAAGAGCTATCACGACTACGGCACGTTCACGCCGGTGCAGGTCGCGGCTATTGCTGCGCTGGAAGGCGATCAGACATGTGTCGAAGAGATTCGCGCGCAATACCAGCGGCGTCGCGACGTGCTTTATAAGGGCTTGATCGAAGCGGGCTGGGCCGTCGATCTGCCGAAAGCCTCGATGTATATCTGGGCGCGCATTCCGGAGCCGTATCGCGCCCTCGGTTCATTGGAATTCGCGAAGAAACTGCTCGCACAAGCGAAGGTATCGGTCTCGCCCGGCATCGGTTTCGGCGAGTACGGCGACGAATACGTGCGCTTCGCACTCATCGAAAACGAATCGCGGATTCGTCAGGCAGTGCGCGGTATCAAGCACATGTTTCGTGAGGACGGACTCGTGACGCCGACAGTGGCGTAAGTCGTTACGACATAGCGCTAGATAGCAACACGCCGGGGCAGCCGATCATTCGGATGCCCCGGTTTGCGTTTCCAAATACCGGCTCGGCACATCGCCCAGCACACGGCGAAATGCCGAAGTAAAGGCGCTTGGGCTGCCGTAGCCCAAATCGAGCGCAACGCGCGTCACCGACTGTCCCTCGCTCAGGCGTGCAATCGCTGCCAACAAACATACCTGCTGTCGCCATTCGGCAAAACTCACACCCGTCTCGTCGCGGAATCGTCGGGTGAAAGTACGCCGACTCATCGCAGCTGCAACGGCCACATCATCGAGATCCGTCGCAATCGACGGCGCAGCAAAGATCGCACTACACACCTCCACCAGCCGCGCATCTCGCGGCAACGGCGCATGCAATGACAAGCGCGGCATCGCGGCAATCTCTGCGACCAACAAGGCCATGAGCTTACCGTCTCGCCCGTCGGCGTCGTACATGGCGGGCAAATCCACAGCGTCATCCATCAACTGCCGGAGCAACGGCGACACAGCGTAGACGCAGCAATGCGACGGCATCCCGGCCGCCGCACCAGCCTCACTAGCGATGAACGTGTTGAGCATGGTCACGGGGCCGCTCATGGTCATCTCGTGCTGCATGCCCGCAGGCACCCAGCAAGCGCGCTGCGGCGGCACGAACCATCGCCCTTGCGGTGTGGCAACCGTAATCATGCCGCGCGACGCGAACGCGAACTGCCCTCGGCCGTGCGCATGTTCAGGGTAGGTCGACCCGGCCGGATAGTCGTTAGCCGTCACAACCACGCTGCGCGGCAAGGTTTCGTAGGGATCGAGCAGGGTATTTCGCATGGCCCGAATTCTACAGCGATTGACCTAATGTTGACGGCGGGCAGCGGCACCGACACCTACGATTCCCCGTGTCGAAACGATTCATACCTGGAGTTGTGATGCCCAATACTTTTCATCGCGTGGGGACTGGCCCTCACGTTGTGCTCGTCCTGCACGGCTGGTTCGGCGACGCCCACTCGTTCGACGCCATCGAAGCATGGCTCTCGCGCGACGAATTCAGCTACGTCTTCATGGACTACCGCGGTTACGGCGGCATGCGCGAAGTCGCAGGCGCCTACACCATCGACGAGATTGCCGACGACGCGCTCGCGTCAGCCGACGCCATCGACGCGCCGAGCTTCAGCCTCATCGGTCACTCCATGGGCGCCATGGCCATCGAAAAAATCGCCGTCCGCGCGCCTGAGCGCGTTCGCGCGTTGATACCGCTTACGCCAGTGCCATGCGGCGGCGTGCCGTTCGACGCGGCGAGTCGCGCGATGTTCGAAAACGCGGCGCACGACATAGCGCTTCGCAAGGCGATCATCGACCGCAGCACCGGCAACCGGCTGCCATCGCCATGGATCGAATGGAAGGCGGCTTACTCGGCATCGCACTCGACGCCGGAAGCCTTCGCCGCTTACTTCGCCGCGTGGGCCGATACCGACTTCAGCCACGAGATAACAGGCGTGCACCCGATGAAAGTGCTCGTCGGCGAACATGACCCGACGTTCAACGCAACGCTCGTGCGCGAGACGTATCTGCAACGATATCCCCACGCCACGCTCGAGGTCTTGCCGAACGCCGGTCACTATCCGATGAACGAAACGCCACTCGCACTCGTCACCGCCATCGAGTCCTTCCTGCGCATCACGACACCGGCAACCACTCTTGCAACGTGACTTCGATGGTGATGAACGACAGGTTGCCGCCGCGCACGAAGCGACCGGCGAACATGCGCCCTTCGGTGTCGGCCACCATGCCGTGCAGCATCGGCAGCGCGTTCGCCGGGTCGGTGCGCACATCGACTTCGCCAAACACGTTAAGGATTTCCACGCCCGGGCCCTGCACGAGTTGCTCGCGCCAGCCCTCTCCCGCGCGAAACGCGAGGCGTGCATCGATCAGACTGCCGACCGCCCCACGCACGATGGCGCGCGAGATCGCATGCTCCGCGCACAGCGCTTCGATGCTTTCGGTCAGGTCCTGATTCGGTTTGAGACGGGCCACCACCAGCCGGCCCAGCGTGCCATTCTCGATGGCGACGGGAACATCGAGCGCTGCGCTCATGAGCGATCTCCGGCAACGGGATGGAGCAGGTGAAAGCGCGTTTCCTCATCGTCTGCGGTCACATAGCCGCCATGCTCGAACAAGCACAGGCGGATCACCACGGGCTCGTCGCCGGCCCACGTGTGATCGAGAATCAGATGGCCGCCGTGCAATGTGCCCGACGGGTCGGAAAACCCCGCATGGCAATGCAGCAGCGTCGCACCGTCCGCTGTGCGGCCCACCGTGATGGCGCCGCCGATCAGGTCCACTTCCCGGGTTTCGTCGACCGGCGCCCCGTACCCGAAGGGGCGCTCTGCA
Source organism: Pandoraea pneumonica (assembly GCF_049918595.1). Lineage (GTDB taxonomy): Bacteria > Pseudomonadota > Gammaproteobacteria > Burkholderiales > Burkholderiaceae > Pandoraea > Pandoraea pneumonica_A. The sequence goes on along the minus strand of NZ_JBNCRZ010000004.1, from coordinate 697,471 downwards.
TCTGCGGTGTTCTCGATCATGTGATACCGCAGACCTCGCGCGGTCCCCGCGCAAAAACGGCCGACGCCGCCGCCGTACGCATAGCGGGATAACGCCGCGCGTAACGACTCGCCAAGATTCGCACCAGACCGGATCGTCACGCGCAGTTCGTGCTGCCCGCTCAACACGCAGTCTTCCACACGGGGTAACGTGGGGGCGCCTGCATGCCGATAGATCCGTGAAAGCGCAGGTTTCATAGTCGATAGTCTCCTTGCTCTTCGAGCATCGTCTTGATTTGCTTCTTCACGATCTTGCCGTAGCCCGACTTGGGCATGGCATTCCAGAACACGAAACGGCGCGGCCACTTGTAGCGGGCAATGCGCGCTTCGAGATGTCCCAGCAACTCGTCGGCTTGCGCGGCCATGCCCTCACGGGCCACCACGACCGCCAGCCCGCTCTCACCCCACTTGGGGTCGGGCACGCCGAGCACTGCGCACTCGGACACGGCCGGGTGCGTGAGCAACGCTTCCTCGATCTCGCGCGGATACACGTTCGAGCCGCCCGAGATGTACATGTCCGACGCGCGTCCGGTGATGTACAGGAACCCCTGCTCATCGACGTGGCCGAGATCGCCGGTGTGGAACCAGTCGTCCTTGAACGCCTTGGCGTTCGCGTCGGGGTTGTTGTGATACCCCATGAACACCGCCGGACCACGCACGCAAATCTCCCCCGAACCGAACGGCGGCTGACGCACGCCATGCTCGTCGAGAATCGCGACCTCCATGCCGGTGCGCGGCAATCCGCAGGTGCCCACGCGCGCATCGGGCGCGTCGTCGTCATCGCCATGCAGCCACGGCGGCAGCACCGTGATGTTGCCCGTCACTTCGCCCAGACCGTAGTACTGCACGAGCACGCGGCCCAGCTTTTGCAGCGCGTACTTCTGATCGGCGCGATACATCGGCGCGCCTGCATAAATCACGAAGCGCAACGAGCTGTGATCGTATTCATCGACCGCCGGGTCTTCGACCAGCATCTTCACGATGGTCGGCACGGTGAACATGTTGTCGACACGATGTCGCTCGATCGCCTGCCAAACTTGCGCCGCATCCATCTTTTCGCCGGGCAGCAACACGCTCGCTGCACCACGTGCCGTATTCACGATGGCGTGAATACCTGCGCCGTGCGAGAGCGGTGCCACCACCATGGAACGGCTGCGATAGGTGATGCCCGGCATCAGGTCGGCGAGATGGTTGGTGACGACGAACGCCATTTGCCCATGCGAGAGCACGCCCGCCTTCGGATGCCCCGTCGTGCCCGAGGTGTAGAAGAACCACAGCGGGTCTTCGTACTCCACTTCTTCCTCGAACTCCGGCGCGCCCATGTGCTCGGCGACCAGCGTCTCGTAGTGCAGTTCGCCCGCGCGCGGCGTGCCCAGCGCGATCACGTGGCGCAAGGCGGGTGAGGCGGCCTTCACCGCGTCGACGTGTCCTTCGAAACCCGCGTCGTAGATCATTGCGCACGCGCCGCTCGACTGGCCGAGATACGCCGCTTCCGGCGCGGTAATACGGAAATTCGTGGGCACCCAGATCGCACCGAGCTTGAACGCGACCCACGCGCTCTCGAAGATCGGCAGATTGTTGCGCGAGTGCACCAGCAGCTTGTCGCCCTTGCCCACACCGAGCTTGCGTAACGCATCGACGGCGGCATTCACGCGAGCGTCGATTTCGCCCCACGTCGCCACCTTGTCGCCGATGATCACACCCGCCTCATTCGGATGGCGCCGGGCAACGTCGGCCAACAGGCGGCCGAGATTCATGACCTTCTTGAGCATCTTGCTCGTCTCCTCTGCTTTGCGCTTTGTCTGCTTTGCACGGCCGTGCCCTGCGCATCGAACACGGCCGCTGGTCCATTCATGCCGATCAACGCGCTTCGAGAATGCTCACGTAGTTGGCCACCGCCGCGCCGCCCATGTTGAACACACCGGCGAGCTTGGCGTTCGGAATCTGCATCTCGCCCGCCGTGCCCGTGAGTTGCATCGCGGCCATGACGTGCATCGATACCCCCGTCGCCCCCACCGGATGCCCCTTCGCCTTCAGACCGCCCGACGGGTTGACCGGCAGCAAGCCGTCTTTCTCCGTCAGCCCCTCGGCGACGACACTGGCACCCTGCCCAGGCTTAGCCAGCCCCATGGCCTCGTATTCGATGAGCTCGGCGATGGTGAAGCAGTCGTGCGTCTCGACCAGCGACAAGTCTTTGAGCGATAACCCGGCAACGCCCAGCGCCTGACGCCACGCGTGTTGTCCGCCTTCGAACGCGAGGGCGTCACGGCGCGAGAGCGGCAGATAGTCGTTGACCTGCACAGCTGCGCGAAAACCCACGGCCTTCGGCATGGTGCGAGCGACATCGGCCTTCGAGATCACGAGTGCGGCGGCACCGTCGGAAACCATGGAGCAATCGGTGCGCTTGAGCGGACCGGCGACGAACGGGTTCTTCTCGGAGACGTTGCGGCAGAAGTCGTAACCGAAGTCGCGGCGCATGTGAGCGTACGGGTTGACCGTGCCGTTGCGATGGTTCTTCGCCGCGATGCGCGCGAGCGCGTCGGACTGATCGCCGTAGCGATCGAAGTACTGCTGCGCAATGGTGCCGAACACCCCGGCGAAACCGCCCGGAATACCGGCTTCTTCGCGGGCATAAGAACACTTGAGCAGCACTTCGCCGACTTGCGGGTTAGCAAGCTCGGTCATCTTCTCGAAACCGATCACGAGCACGTGCGTGGCCTTGCCCGCTTCGATAGATTGCAGCCCGCCATGCACGGCTGCAGAACCGGTGGCACACGCGTTTTCGTAGCGCGTTGCGGGTTTGAAGCGTAGACCGGGAATGTTGTTGAAGACGAGCGACGACGGGAAATCCTGATACAGGAAGCCGCCGTTGAAAGTGCCGACATGAATCGAGTCGATCTGCTCGGGCGCGAGGCCCGCATCGTCGAGCGCGGCTTGCGCCACCTGGGCCAGCAGAACTTCGGCGTCGACGTTATCGAGTTTGCCGAACTGGGAGTGGGCCCAGCCCGTAAGGCATGCAGCAACCATGAAGTATCTCCGGAAAATTGGGGTGATCCAGACTCCGGTGAGCAATTTCGATGCCAGTTTTGCGCGGCTCATGAACGCCACGACATCGAACGCCGCTTGCGCAACCAGACGGCAGGCGATTCGTGCCCTCGTCCGGACACACGCTTGTGGCGTGCGCGCAATTGACGTAAGCGTAAAGCCGGATTCCCAAGCGCATCAAGTGAATTCGAATGCCCCGCGAGTGAGGCGAATTTGCTGTGATGCAGCAATGCTTTCCGAGTCGAATCACGGGTGTCTCACGTGCGACAGGTGTCGCACCGACTGTCGCACTCACGCGAGACACCTGTCTCAATCGGCGCCCCCGATGCGACAGGTGTCGCATGCCCGCGCACGGCCCAGTTGATCCCCATGCAGGCCCGTCTTGCCTCGTCCCCCGCTTGTTCCACCTGACAAAAGCCACTGCGCCGTGGGTTGGCGATCGCGTGGATGCTTAACAACGTAAGGGTTTTCCCGTCAGGACGTCGAACTGGCATTCGATTTGCGTAAGATAGCCAAGCCACTTGCGAGCCCGCTTTCCGAGTTGGCAGGAAGGTTGCAGGGCAACATGCCCGCACCTTCCCGCTTCAGACGCAGTCACCAAACCTAAAACAAGGAGACATGCAGTATGAGCACCATGGATCGTCGCCACTTCATCAAAGTTGTGGCCGCCACATCGGCAGCCGCCGCCACGGGGTTGTATCAGACGCAGGCACACGCCGCCGAGATCACGCTGAAGTTCGCCAACAACCTGCCGATCAGCCATCCGATGAATATCCGCGCCAAGGAGATGGCGCAGAAGATCGCGGAGCAATCGAAGGGCCGCATCGACTTCCAGATCTACCCGAATAACCAGCTCGGCACCGATAGCGACATGCTGAGTCAGATTCGCTCGGGCGCAATCGACTTCTTCACGCTCTCGCCGCTGATTCTCGGCACGCTGGTGCCCTCGGCGCAGATCTCGGGCGTGGGCTTCGCGTTCAAGGACTACAGCCAAGTCTGGGCCGCCATGGACGGCGATCTCGGCGCGCACGTGCGCGGTCAAATCGCGAAGACCACGGTGTTCGCTTTCGACAAGATTTGGGAGAACGGGTACCGCCAGATCACCACGAGCAATCGCCCGATCAACTCCCCGGCCGACCTCAAGGGCCTGAAGATTCGCGTGCCGACGAGCCCGCTGTGGACGTCGATGTTCCGCGCGTTCGATTCGTCGCCGACGTCGATCAACTTCTCGGAAGTCTATTCGGCGTTGCAGACGAAGATCGTCGAAGCGCAGGAGAACCCGCTCGCCCTACTCACGACGGCCAAACTGTACGAAGTGCAGAAGTACGTCTCGATGACGAACCACATGTGGGACGGCTTCTGGTTCCTAGCCAACAAGCAGAAGTGGGACAAGATTCCGAAGGACTTGCAAGACATCATCACCGCCAACGTGAATGCTGCCGCACTGGTGCAGCGCGACGACGTGAAGAAGCTCAACGACGGCGTGATGGTCGAGCTCAAGCAGAAGGGTCTCGTGTTCAACGCACCGAACAACGAGCAGTTCCGCGACAAGTTGCGCTCGGCAGGCTTCTACACCGAATGGCATAAGAAGTTCGGTGACGAGGCTTGGGCGATGCTGGAAAAGTACACCGGGAAGCTCGCGTAAATGGAAACGTTGACGATGACGGCCGAGCCCACGCACGCGCTCGCCCGCCTCTTCTGCCACGTCAACCGCGCGGTGATGAAAGTCACCGAAGCGGTTGCCGTGCTGCTGGTCGTGGCGGAGACTCTCATCCTGCTCGCGGGCGTGATCTCGCGGTACGGGTTCGACAATCCACTCACCTGGTCGGATGAACTGGCGCAAATCCTGTTCATCTGGCTATCGATGCTCGGCGCGGTGATCGCGCTCGATCGCGGTGAGCACATGCGTTTGTCCGCCATCGTCAACAAGCTTCCTCCGGCGTGGCGCGACTGGTTCCAGACGATGGCCGCGCTCACCGTGTGCGTGTTCGTGGCGCTCATCATCATGCCGGCCTACACGCATGCCATCGAACAGATGGACATCACCACGCCTGCGCTCGAAATTCCCGATGGCTTGCGTGCCGCCGCATTGCCGGTAGGTGCCGCCCTCATGCTGCTCGCCGCCATCTCTCGCATGGCGCGTTGCTCCACGGTGCGCCAGTTCGGGTTGGGCGTGTTGGTCGTCGCCGCACTCGGCGCAGCGCTTTGGCTAGGTCGCCCGGCGCTGATCGCGATGGGCAACTACAACCTGCTGGTGTTCTTCGTGCTGATCGTCGGCGTGTGTGTGGCGGGCGGCATTCCGATTGCGTTTGCCTTCGGCACGGCAACGCTCGCCTATCTCGCGCTTGTGACGGACGCCCCCTTGCAGATCGTCGTGAGCCGCATGGACGAGGGCATGTCGGGCCTGATCCTGCTCTCGGTGCCGCTCTTCGTGCTGCTGGGTGCCCTGATTGAAATGAGCGGGCTGGCACGCAGCCTGATCGAATTCATGGCCTCGCTGCTCGGCCACGTGCGCGGCGGCCTGCAATACGTTTTGCTCGGCGCCATGTTCCTTGTCTCGGGTATCTCGGGCTCGAAAGCTGCCGACATGGCCGCTGTAGCCCCGGCACTGTTCCCGGAGATGCAACGCCGCGGCTCGAAGCCGGAAGACCTCGTCGCGCTGCTCGCCTCGACGGGTGCGATGACGGAGACGATTCCGCCGAGTCTGGTGCTGATTACGATCGGTGCGGTGTGCGGTGTGTCGATTACCGCGCTCTTTGTCGGCGGCCTGCTGCCCGCCGTGATCGCCACGCTCGCCATCGTGGTGGTGTGCTTCACGCGCTCGCGCAAGGAAGCCGCCAGCGCCGCGCGTCGTGCGCCGTGGAGCGTGATCGGCAAGACGTTCATCATCGCGCTGCCAGCGCTCGCACTGCCGATCCTGATCCGTACGGCTGTGATCGAAGGCGCCGCGACGGCGACGGAAGTCTCGACGGTGGGCATCGCCTACACCATCGTGATCGGCCTGATCGTGCACGCGTTCAAGAAGCATCTGAACTTCAAACGGCTTTACCCGCTGCTCACGGAAACTGCCGCGCTGTCGGGCGCGATTCTGCTGATTATCGGCATGGCCACCGCCATGGCTTGGGCGCTCACGCAGTCGGGCTTCTCAGCCAAGCTGGTTGGCCTGATGCACGGCGTGCCAGGCGGGCAGGTCGGGTTCTTGCTGATCTCGATGGTCGTGTTCATCGTGCTGGGCAGTGTGCTCGAAGGCATCCCCGCCATCGTGCTGTTCGGCCCGTTGCTGTTCCCGGTGGCGCGCTCCTTGGGAATTCACGACGTGCACTACGCCATGGTCGTTATTCTCTCGATGGGCATGGGGCTGTTTGCCCCGCCGCTCGGTGTCGGCTTCTACGCCGCGTGCGCCATCGGCAAAACGTCTCCCGACAAGGTGTTCAACCGCATGTGGACCTACATGGGCGCGCTGCTCGTTGCGCTGCTGATCGTGGTCTTCGTGCCGTGGATCTCGATCGGCTTCCTGAAGTAAGTGTGACTGGGGCCTGTGCCCCACTAGGTAACTGACGGGCTCCGCCGCTTTGCTGGCGGCGGAGCCCGAGCTGTAAATCGAAATAAATTTAGGAGTCCATAGCATGACCCAGAAAGTGGCAGTGGTGACAGGCGGCGGCATGGGTATCGGTGCGGCCATTTGCGAGCGGCTGGCCAGCGACGGCATGACGGTCGTGGTCGCCGATCTGAACGAGGCAGGCGCCAACGAGACGGCGGGCAAACTCCGGGAAGCGGGCCACGACGCGTGGGCGCTCGCGATGAACGTGGGCGACGAAGCGTCGATTGCCGACGGGTTCCGGCAAGTGGCGCAAAAGCACGGGCGCTGCGATGTGCTGGTCAATAACGCGGGTATCGCCAAGACGTTTCCGTTTCTCGACTATCCACTCGATCACTGGCATCAGGTGATGGCCGTCAATCTCACCGGCACGCTGCTGTGCGGCCAGCACGCCGCCCGGCTGATGCGCGAGCAACGCTGGGGACGCATCGTCAATCTCGCCTCAGTGGCCGGAATTCTCGCGAGCGCCGGGCGCACGGCGTATGGCACGTCGAAGGCCGCCGTGATCGGCCTGACGCGTCAGATGGCGATCGAACTGGCGCCGTTCGGCATTACGGCCAACGGCGTGGCACCGGGCCCCATCGATACGCCGCTCACGAAAGTGCTGCACTCGGATATCTCGCGCCAGCACTACACGGAAACCACACCCCTCGGCCGTTACGGCCTGCCGCAAGAGATCGCCGGGGCGGTGAGCTTTCTGGCGTCGGACGATGCGTCGTATGTGACTGGGCACATCTTGCCGGTCGACGGCGGCTTCGTCGCCGCCGGGATTCTGGAAATCTGAGTGGGAGTTTGATCAGCGCAGGCTGGTGTCCGGCAAATCGGGCACCACCCGCGCGCCCGGCACGCGCTGCATCTCGCGCCACGCGCGCTGGGCATTTTCCACAAACGTGGCAACACACGGGTTGTGATTGTCGCGACTCCACAGCAGGGCCACTTCTGCCACCGGGGCATTGCGCAGCGGCTTGAACACCGCGTTGCCCGACGCGCTCGCACTGCTCATCGACATCGGCACCATCGCCACGCCCAGCCCCTCGCCGACCAGATTGATAATCGTTTGCTGAAGGTTTGTCTCAAGCCGGATATGCGGCGCGAAACCTGCTCGACGGCAATGCGTGACGATCAGGTCGTAGACCAGCGGGGCAATCTCGCGCGGAATGCTCACAAACGACTCGTCGGATAGCTGTGTGGCGTCGAGCAATGTCACATCGGCCAACGCATGCGTGCGCGGGATCACGGCCACCATCTCTTCGCGGAACACTGTCGCCGTATCGAGCCCGGACAAGTCCTCCGGGCGGTACATGATGCCCACGTCTATCCGCCCGGCACGCACCGATTCGGCCAGCAAATTGGGCAGCGCCTCGGCGAGCTTCATGTCGACACGCGGATACGCGGCCGCATAAGTGCGTGTGAGCGCGGGCAGGATGTTGTAAGCCGAAGACATCATGAAGCCCACGGTAATCGCGCCATCCTCCCCCCGGCTTGCCGCGACGACGTTGCGCTTCGCCCGATCCACCGAGTTGAGAATTTCCACTGCGTCCTGATAAAACCGCGCCCCGGCCCGGGTCAGCCGCACGCTGCGGCGCGTGCGTTCGAATAGCTGCACCCCCAACTCGGCTTCCATCAACGCAATCTGCCGCGAGAGCGGCGGCTGCGAGATATGCAATTGCTGCGCCGCCCGGCCGAAATGCAAGGTCTCGGCCAGCGCGACGAAATACTGGAAATGGCGCAGCTCGATCATTTGATACCCCAAAGGTATTAATAGCGCATCAATATTGTATTGGATGTTATGACTGCGCGGTCGTATGCTCCATTGGCGGTCGCTACCCGAGCGAGACGCAACAATAAAGAGACGTGAAGGAAACGCCAGGCCAAAAGCCACCGACGGCGACCTTTCGTAACGATACGAGAAGGAGACAGTCATGCCCGCTCACCTTGCTGTAGCGAAAGCCCCCGCTCGACCCGTCAGTCCGCTTGGCTCCCTTGGCACCGTCACCCCGCTCGGCACGTCGGCCACCTTTGGCAACGTCGCCTCAATCACCCCCGTCGCCCCCGTCGCCCCTATTGCCTCCTTTGCACCGCTCGGCCAAGCCGCGATGGCACCAGCGCCCGCCACGGCCGCTCAGCGCCAGATGCGCCCCGACTATCTCGCCATCGACGATCTCAGCGGCACCGATGCCCGCATGCGCGACCTGCTCGCACGCGGCAAGCGCTTCGTCGATCGCGGCCTGCCGGTACTGATTCTCGGCGAGACCGGCACAGGTAAGGAGTTTCTCGCGCGCGCACTGCATGCTTATAGCGAACGGCGCGCGCAAGCATTCGTCGCGATCAACACCGCGTCGATTCCTGAACATCTGGTCGAGAGCGAATTGTTCGGCTATCAGCGCGGTGCATTCTCGGGCGCGCTCCCCGGCGGCATGAAAGGCAAATTGCAACAAGCCGATGGCGGCACGCTGTTTCTCGATGAAATTGGCGACATGCCGTATGCGCTGCAAACGCGGCTGCTGCGTGTGCTGTCGGAGCGAGAAGTCACACCGCTAGGTGCGAGCCGTGCCATTCCTGTCGACGTGCAGTTGATTTGCGCGACGCATCAGGATCTCGCTAGCGCGCTCGCGCAGGGCAAGTTTCGCGAAGACCTCTATTACCGTGTTGCTGTGGGTGTGCTGACGTTGCCCACGCTGCACGAACGCGACGACAAGCCTGAACTCATTGCGCGCATGCTCTGCGACGAGTGGCCCGGCCTGCGCATGGATCAAGCGCTCGCGCGCGTGTCGGCAGACGCGATGACGCATCTGCTCACCTATGCGTGGCCCGGCAACCTGCGACAGATGCGCGCGGCATTGCGCTACGCGTGCGCAGTGATGAACGGGAATGTGATGCGAGTGGAGGATTTGCCGCCAGCGGTGACGGCGGCGACTTCGATGACGCACGTGGCGCCGACGGCAGCCGTGGCGAACACAACCTCGGCCAACGTCGCCACGGAGCGCGATACCCCTCGCATGCAGGAGCGTGAGCGCATCTTGCAAGCACTTTCACAACATCGCTGGAATATTTCCGCTGCCGCTCGTACGTTGGGATTTTGTCGTGCGTCGCTGTATCGCAAGCTAAAGCAGTTGAGCATTCCGCACGTGCGCGATTGTGCCGACGCACTGACGTCGGGACACTACGCATGACAACAAAAGCAGACGAGAAACGCGGGCAAAAAACGCAGGCGAAAAAAAAGCGCGGCCGATGAGGCCGCGCCAAGGTTTGGAGACTTTTCACTCAACGCAAAAGTCTACTTCTCGCGGAACGTAGTATAGGTGCGCACCCGCGAAACATTCTCATCATTCGGCGCAATGATTTATTCGCCTGCTCGCAATAGTCTGTAAAACCCCATAAATAAAGGGATTTTTCGACGACGTGCGAAATCGCGCTCGCGAACAACTCGGAATTGCCACATGACTCGTGTTCGATTTCAGCCGCGTACGTTCATCGATGACGCGAAGATGACACAAGGCTGACGCGAACAAAACGATCACGCAATTCGCTGCGTCACATCGCGCTCGACAGCTATATAGAAGTGAGATGAATTCCGTCGATCGCTCACGCAAATCGTGAAGCGAATCTGCGACGACGTTCTCCCTGCAATTTCGTGCGATGCACCGCTCGCGCAAACGGCGAGTGCGACATGAAATCGCAGCGCGGGAACCAATTCAAATCATGCGTGTCGCGCGCAAATCCAGCGCTGGCAACGCTTCGCAGCCGCCTCGTCACTGTGCAAACACTGTGTCCCGAGCGCAACACACACCGCTTGCATCGCCATTTCTCGCCTAGGCTTAATCAAGCCAATCCCTTGTCACACAACGCTTTGCGACGCATCGACACGATTCTTTTCAGAAGTGAAATAGATTCTTGCGGATTCTGAAATAGGCGGGAGTGAAGGCCCCTCATACACTGCCCCCTGTCAGCAGAACAGTGCCGATACCTGATCGGGCCCGCGAATGACAAACCGTCACCTCGACATGTTCTGTTTCGCCGCGTTCTGTTTTCACGCGAATTCTGCGATTCGTGTCACGTTACTGGAGCTTAAACCATGAAAAAAACTCTTCTTGCCGCAGCCGTCGTCGGCGCGTTCTCGGCAACCGCCGCGCATGCACAAAGCAGCGTCACGCTGTACGGTTTGATCGATGCTGGCGTTGCTTACACGAGCAACTCCACCACGTCGGCAGCTTCGGGTTCGAAGAACTTCCGCGCAACGAGCGGCCTGATCAACGGCAGCCGTTGGGGCCTGAAGGGCTCGGAAGACCTGGGTGGCGGTAACAAGGCCATCTTCGTGTTGGAAAACGGTTTCTCGATCAACAACGGTCAATCGGGCCAAAACGGCCGCATGTTCGGTCGTCAAGCCTTCGTCGGCCTGCAGAACGACAAGTTCGGCACGGTGACGGTGGGTCGTCAGTACGACTCGCTGGTTGACTACCTGGCTCCGCTGACCCTGAACGGTTCGTCGTACGGCGGCACGATCGCTTCGCACCCGTATGACAACGACAACACGAACAACTCGTTCCGTGTGAACAACTCGGTCAAGTACTCGAGCGCCAACTACAACGGCCTGACCTTCGGCGGCCTGTATGGCTTCTCGAACAAGGCTGGTGACTTCGCCAACAACCGTGCATTCAGCGCCGGCGTGAACTACGCAAACGGCCCGCTGACGGTGGCTGCTGCTTACTTGGAACGCCAAGGCAACCCGGGTGCTAACAACACCGCAGGTGCAGTGGATACGTCGGCAGGCGGTGACTCGGTGTTCAACGCATCGAAGCAACGCGTGTGGGGTATCGGTGGTAACTACGCCTTCGGCCCGGCAACGGTCGGCCTGGTGTACACCCACACCCAACTGCAAGGTCTGTCGGGCCTGAACTACAACAGCACCGCTGTGTCGTTCAACAACGACGGTCTGAAGTTCGACAACTTCGAAATCAACGGTCGCTACATGCTGACCCCGGCAGTCTCGCTGTCGGCCGCGTACACGTACACGATGGCCAAGCAAGATTCGACCGACCAGAAGCCGAAGTTCCACACCGTTACGCTGCAAGCTGACTACCGTCTGTCGAAGCGCACGGACGTGTACCTGACCGGTTCGTACCAACACATCTCCGACAACCAAGGCACGGGCTTGCAAGCCGGTGTTGGCGCTGCCGGTGGTATGTCGTCGACCAGCTCGCAAACCGTTGTGGGCACGGGCATCCGTCACCGCTTCTAATCGACGCGGACAGAGCGCTGCTAGCAACATCACAGCGCTCTCGACATGAAAAAGGGCAGCCTCGGCTGCCCTTTTTCTTTGGCGATGACGCGAGGGTCATCGCATCAACAACATCACATCAGAAGCGCGTCTCGCGCGCGGCACGCAGGAAGTTATCGAGCACCGGCGTGCAATCCAGAAACTCCGGACCACCCGCGCGGTGAAACTCCGGATGCCATTGCAAGCCCATCACGAACGGCGCCTTGCGATAACGAATCGCCTCCACCACACCATCCTCCGCACACACGGCCTCGACGCTCAGGTCGCGCCCAAGCGTTTTCACCGACTGGTGGTGAATCGAGTTCACGATCGGCACATCGACCGGGCCAAGCATCTGCGCGAGCGACGAGCCTTCGGGGAACGTCAGCGTGTGGCGGTTGTGTTCATAGGTTTCGGTGACGTGAGGAATGGCCTCGGGCAGGTCGGTGGCGATGTCCTGATGCAACGTGCCACCAAATGCCACGTTGATGAGCTGGCAGCCACGGCACACGCCCAGAATCGGTTTGCCCTGCTCGACGAATTCGTGCAGCAGTTCCAGTTCGTACATGTCGCGCATGCGGTCGCCCTGCCACTCGTGGCGCGTGGCGACTTCCGAATACGTGAGCGGTGCAACGTCCGCACCGCCCTGCAATACCAAACCGTCGAGGTGTTTCGCGTAATCGTGCAAACGAATGTGGCTGGGGTGCAATTGGCCTTGCGTATCGACCGTCGGAATCATGAACACCAGCACGTCGCGCGACATCACCCAGTGAGCGATCGATTCTTCGAGATATTGCAGCGTCTTGCTGCGCAGCCCCTTGTTACCGGGCTCCGGATGGAAGATGCGCGCGGAAATGCCAATCTTCAGCGTGCGCTGCGTGATACGTTGCCCAGCGCGGTCGTACCACGCCCGGAAACGCGCGCCGAGGATACGGCGCAGCACCGACCACGGCGAGTCGCCCGCCTGTAAATACGACGGCGCGCCGCCCATCGACGCAGGACTACCGGGGCGCGGCGCGGCGCCGCCGAAGGTTGGCTGATGGGGAGGCTCGCCGCCGCCTGAGCCACCTGAGCCGCCTGCATCAATCGTCCCGCCCGCGCTACCCACGCCAGCGGCCTTCACGTCTTCGCGCGACGTGGCAGCAGGTGGTGCACCAATGGGGTTGCTGTCGGAAGCGACTTCGGCGACCGATTTCTGACTGACCGCCGACGTCGGTGACGTCGCAGGCGGCTGCGGCTTTTCCGCACGTGCATCAGCGGAGGCGCCAGGCTCCTGCGGGTGCACCGGGCGCGTCAGCGTATCGGGATTAGGTGGCATCTCGGCGGAGCCTTCCGCCGTACCGCCCACCGGCTTGCCCGTCGCGCGCGGCGATGCGGGCGTAGCACCCTCGACATACTCCGTCGATTTCGTTGACGCACTCGACGACGTTTCCGGTGTCACGGGCTTGGCTTCGCTTTTGCTCGCGCCGGTATCGGCTTCGGGAGACTTGGGGGGCTGTTGCGGCGTTTTCGGATCTTGAGCGTCGGTCATATTGGCTTTGGGATGCGTCCGCTAGAAGGGGGAAAGTGGGTAGACCACGGCGACCGGCAAATTATCCCGCCGCCCTTATTACGTCGCAACCGCGCAAGCCCACTGGGTACTGCATCAAGCATCGCGTCTCGATGAAACCCTCGCATCGCCACGATGTCGAAGTCATTTGTAACGCAAAGTGCGTGACCATGCCTACCAGCAAGAAAGTTCGCTTACGCGTATCATTCTCAACACTTTGAACGATGTTATACGACGTTTGCGTCGGTTCGGCACGCAATTCTGCACAACCGCCCCGTATTGGCGTCTGTCTTGGGAGTCTGCAAGTGAAACGATTTCTGCGTCTGTGGCAAGTGGCCCGCCACGATTTCCGCATCCTCTGGCACGCTGTGCGCGACCCGCGCCGCCCGCGCTGGCTGCTGCCCGCCGTGGCTGCGCTCGTCGTCTATCTGCTCAGCCCCTTCGATCTGATTCCCGACTTCATTCCGGTTTTCGGCCTGCTCGACGACGTGGTCATCATCGGCATGGTGGTGCACTGGCTCGTAGGACGCTTGCCCGTCGACTTGCGCGAGGACGCCCGCGCGCATGTGTTCACGCAGCGCGCCTGAGCGCAATCGGTCGCGGCAACAAAAAAAGGGACGCCCACGGCGTCCCTTTTCGTTTTCCAACCGATGATCTGCAACCGGTTACGGCATCAACAGCGTCGAGCCCGTCGTCTTGCGCGCTTCGAGGTCACGATGCGCCTGTGCGACGTCGGCCAGCGCATAACGCTGATTGACTTCGATCTTCACCGTGCCCTTGGCCACGACATCGAACAGTTCGTTCGCGGTGGCTTCCAAGTCGGCGCGCTTGGCCGTGTAGTTGAACAAGGTCGGACGCGTGAAGAACAGCGAGCCACGCGACACCAGATCGGCAGTGTTGATCTGCGTGACCGGTCCCGACGCATTCCCGAAATTCACCATCGTGCCCAGCGGTCGCAGGCAGTCGAGCGAGCCGATGAAGGTGTCTTTACCGATCGAGTCGTACACCACCGGCACGCCTTCGCCGCCGGTGATTTCCTTCACGCGTTCGACGAAATTCTCGCGCGTGTAGACGATCGGATGGTCGCAACCGTGCTGGCGCACCAGCGCCGCCTTCTCGTCGGAGCCAACCGTGCCGATCACCGTCGCGCCGAGCGCCTTGGCCCATTGGCAGACGATCAACCCCACGCCACCGGCTGCAGCGTGAATCAGAATCGTGTCGCCCGCTTTCACCGGATACGTGCGGCGCAGCAGATATTGCGCCGTCATGCCTTGCAGCATCATGGCGGCGGCCTGATCGTCGGTGATGCCATCGGGCACACGCACGAGCGGTGCGGCCGGCATCACGCGCGCCTGCGAATAGGCCCCGCACGGACGGCTCGCATACGCGACACGATCCCCCGGCTTCACGTGCGTGACGCCCTCACCCACCGCCTCGACCACACCGGCCGCTTCCATACCGAGGCCCGCGGGCAGCGGCTGGGGATAGAGCCCCGTGCGGAAATACACGTCGATGTAGTTCAACCCGACCGCGTTGTGACGCACGCGTGCCTCGCCCGGGCCCGGCTCGCCCACTTGCACGTCGACGTATTGCATCACTTCCGGGCCGCCGTTCGTTTCGATACGGATCGCTTTTGTCATCCTCGCTCCTTAAGACTTTGGGTGTGTCGCTTTGGGGGTGTGTCGGTAGCTTGCAGGCCGCTCGCCCATTACTTCGGCTGCGCCGCCAGACGGACGATCAACTGTTCGAGCAGCAGTCGCGCCGTGGAGCTATTGGTCGCGCACGGCACGTTGTGCACGTCACAGGCCCGCACCAGCGCGTTGATGTCCGGCTCGTGCGGTTGCGGCGTCATCGGATCGCGCAGGAACAGCACCATGTCGACGCGCCCTTCGGCCAATTGAGCGCCAATCTGCAAATCGCCGCCGTGCGGACCGGAGAGCTTGCGCTCGACTTCGAGGCCTAGTTCCGTGGCAATGCGTCCGCCGGTGGTGCCGGTGGCGACGAGGTCGCACTGACGCAGCACGTCCACATAGTCGCGCGCGACGGCGAGAATTTCATCTTTCTTCTTGTCGTGCGCGATGAGCGCAATACGAACCTTCGGGACGCTTGTGACAGTTGTTACGGTCATGTGGGAAGTCTCTGCCTAGAAAGTGCCGGGGAAAGCGCCGCCGTCGATCAGGACGTTTTGCCCGGTGATATAACCTGCCTGCGCGCTGCACAGGAATGCGCACGTCGCGCCGAATTCGTCCGGCTGTCCGAAGCGGCGCGCCGGAATCGCCGCAGCACGTTTGGCACGCGCTTCGTCGACCGATTGCCCGCTCTTGTCGGCCCACGCTTTCATCGTGCCAGCCAGACGGTCGGTATCGAACGCGCCCGGCAGCAGATTGTTGATCGTCACGTTGTGAGCGACCGTCGTACGCGAGAGCCCCGCGACAAAGCCCGTCAGGCCCGAGCGAGCACCGTTCGAGAGCCCGAGGATATCGATGGGTGCCTTCACCGCCGACGACGTAATGTTCACAATGCGCCCGAACTGGCGCGCGATCATGCCGTCGACCGTGGCTTTGATCAGTTCGATGGGGGTGAGCATGTTCGCGTCGAGCGCGCGAATCCAGTCGTCGCGCTCCCAGTCGCGAAAATCGCCCGGCGGCGGGCCGCCCGCGTTGGTCACGAGGATATCGGGTTGCGGGCACGCGGCGAGTGCCTGTGCGCGACCTTCCGGCGTCGTGATGTCGCAAGCGACTGCGGTAACCTTCACGCCGGTCGACGCGCGAATGGCATCCGCTGCCTCACCCAGCGCCGCCGCGGTGCGCGCCACGATCACCACGTCAGCGCCTGCCTCGGCCAGTGCTTGCGCACAAGCGCGCCCAAGTCCCTTGCTCGCACCGCACACCAGTGCCGTGCGGCCCTTGATTCCCAGATCCATGGTTCAACCTTCCGAATAAGTGGCGACGCCGTCGCGAATTCGTGGAAATACGGCCCTTGCGAGCCGTCTCGCAGCGATTCTAAGGGAATCGGGCGACGGCCGCTGACGCCCGGCCTGATGTCCGGCATTTCAGGTCAATGAGGGGTGCCCGGCGTCGAAAGGCGGACCGCCGTCGTCTGCATCGGCTAAAATCGCGGCCATGCGGGCCACACCGGCCCTGCCTCAGAATGCTGCCATGAAACAAGACAATCGCTTCCCGAATCTCTATATCTGCGATCACCCGCTGATCCAGCACAAGCTCTCGCACATGCGCGACAAGGAAACCTCGACGCGCACGTTCCGTGGCCTGCTGCGCGAGATCACCTTGCTCATGGGCTATGAAATTACGCGCGACCTGCCGCTCACGACCGAGCGCATCGAAACGCCCATGGTCACCATGGATGCCCCCGTCATCGCTGGCAAGAAGCTGGCGATCGTGCCGGTGCTGCGCGCAGGCGTAGGGATGAGCGACGGCTTGCTGGATCTGGTGCCCTCGGCACGCGTGGGCCATATCGGCGTGTATCGCGACGAGCAACATCGTCCGGTGGAATATCTGGTGCGTCTGCCCGATGTGGCCGACCGCCGCTTCATTTTGTGCGATCCGATGGTCGCCACGGGCTACTCGGCCGTGCACGCGGTGGACGTGCTGCGCAAGCGCGGTGTGGAAGAAGAGAACATTGCGTTCCTCGCACTGGTCGCGGCGCCGGAAGGCGTGAAGGTGCTGCACGACGCGCACCCGGGCGTGAAGCTCTATGTGGCATCGCTTGACGAGCGTCTGGACGATCACGCCTACATCATCCCGGGTCTGGGCGATGCAGGCGATCGTCTGTTCGGCACGAAGAACTGAATTTGCGCTGAAGGATCAACGCGCCTAACGATGCTTACGGCGCGTGGCCATCGCCACCCCGATGGCCGCGAGCACCATGCCGCCCCATGCGAGCGGCGGCATGTGCTCACCGACCATGGCCCACGCCGCAAGGGCGGCGGCGGGCGGCACGAGGAAGAACAGCGCCGACACGCGCGACGCCTCCCCACGACGGATCATGGCGAGCAACAGCGAAATGGCCACGATCGAGTTACCGATCACGAGGTAGACGAGCGAGAGCCCGAGCTGCCAGTTCCACGTGACATGCATCGGTTCAAGCCACCACGCGAGCGGCAGCGTCGCCGCAAACCCCACCGCGTATTGCACGAGATTCGACGTAATCGGGTGCTGCCCGACACCGAAGCGCTTCTCGTACAACGTGCCGCAGGTAATCGCGCCGAGCGCGATGAACGTGAGCAGCAGGCCCAGCGACGACGTCGCCTCCACGGCCGAACGCGCCACAATCACCAGCGCCGCCCCGGCCAAGCCTAGCCCCAGACCGATCCAGTTCATCCCGCTCACACGCTCGCCAACCAGATGCGGCACGGCCAGCGCCACGAGAATCGGTTGCAGCGAGGTAATCAACGCCACACTGCCCGCCGAGACGCCTAAGCGCAGCGCGAGATACGTCATGCTGAAGTACAACGCTTGAATCAGCAGGCCGATGACGACGAGATGCCCCCACGCGGCGGCAGTCTTCGGCAAAGGCGGGCGCATGACGATCGCCAGCGGGGCGAGCACCACCAGCACGAGTCCGTAACGCAGCGCGAGGAAGGTAAGCGGATCGGCGTAAGCCAGACCGATCTTGGCGACGGTAAAGCCGACCGACCACAGGAACAGGAAGATCAACGGTGCGGCGCGCAGCCACAGCGGATCGTGAGCAACGCCGGTACGCACCGGTTCAAGCGACGATTTCAGAGACATCGGGAAGCGCAGACTCCTTCATTGTTATTGTTGTCGTGCGTGATGTAAAAACGCCGCCGCGCTATCGGCGGCGGTTGCCGCCGAAGATGCTCCCGAGCACGCCACGAACGATCTCGCGTCCCAACTGACTGCCGATGGTGCGCGCGGTGCTCTTGACCATGGCGTCGATGGGCGTGTCTTTGCGGCTGGTACCGCGTGCCCCTGTGCCGCCACTACTGCCACCGAGGATGCCGCCAAGCGAATCTTTCACCGCATCGAGCAAGCCACCACCGGACGCTTCACCGCCAGCAGGCGCGCCTGCGGCATCGGTTTGCTTGTCTTGCGTGCGGCCCACCAGCTTCTCATAGGCCGACTCGCGATCGACAGCGGTTTCGTACACGCCCGCGACCAGCGAACTCGCCATCAACGCCTGACGCTCCTGCGGCGTGATCGGTCCGATGCGCGACGCCGGTGGCGCGATATAAGCACGCTCGGTAATCGCCGGGCGGCCCTTCTCGTCGAGCAACGACACCAGGGCTTCACCGACACCCAATTCGCCGATCACCTTCTCGATATCCAGCGACGGGTTCGCGCGCATCGTCTGCGCGGCCACCTTCACCGCCTTCTGATCGCGCGGCGAATACGCCCGCAACGCGTGCTGCACGCGATTGCCCAACTGACCAAGCACGGTGTCGGGTACGTCGACCGGATTCTGTGTGACGAAATACACGCCGACGCCCTTCGAACGAATCAGGCGAACCATCTGTTCGATGCGCTCGAGCAACGCCTTCGGGGCCTCGTTGAAGAGCAGATGCGCCTCGTCGAAAAAGAACACCAGCTTCGGCTTGTCGGGGTCGCCCACTTCGGGCAGGCGCTCGAACAGCTCCGCGAGCAACCACAGCAGGAACGTGCCGTAGATACGCGGCGCGGTGAGCAATTTGTCGGCAGCGAGGATGTTGACGATGCCGCGCCCTTGCGCGTCCGTCTGCATGAAGTCGTCGATGTTGAGCATCGGCTCGCCGAAGAACTTGTCGGCGCCCTGCTGTTCCAGCGCCAACAGTCCGCGCTGGATGGCCCCGACCGACGCGGCCGAGATATTGCCGTACTGCGTGGTGAAGCTCGACGCGTTGTCGCCCACGTGCTGGAGCATCGCGCGCAGGTCCTTGCTGTCGAGCAGCAGCAAGCCGTTGTCGTCGGCAATCTTGAATACTAGGTTGAGTACGCCAGTCTGCGTCTCGTTCAGCCCCAGCAGCCGGGCAAGCAGCAGCGGCCCGAGGTCGGAGACGGTGGCGCGCACCGGATGGCCCTGTTCGCCGAATACATCCCAAAGGGTGGCAGGACTGCCGTGCCAGTCGGGGGTCTCGAAGCCCAGATTGGCAATGCGTTCCTTGAGCTTCGGGGTCTCGACGCCGGGTTGCGTGATCCCGGTGAGATCGCCCTTCACGTCGGCGAGAAACACCGGCACGCCGATATCGGAGAACGCTTGCGCGATGACTTGCAGCGTCACGGTCTTGCCGGTGCCGGTCGCACCGGTAATCAGGCCGTGCCGGTTACCCATCGCGGGCAGCAATCCGAGCAGGTGCTCGGCGTTGCGGGCAATGATCAGCGAGTCGTTCGAAGGAGAGGCAGGGGACGGCGACGCTTGCGACGGCGCGGGCTTCTTGGGCATGAGCGACCTCGGCAGTAGACAACGGCGCGGGTCGTGACACGGCGCAGCAAACACCCGTGGCACGGTGCGGCGGCATGATAAAATTGCCTCCGATTATAGCGGCAGGTTGCCGCCCGGGCCGTCTCGGCTGGGGCCCCACCTGTCAAGCGCCCGCTGCCCACGGTGGCGGGCGCTCCCGTTTCAGAGCTTGGCCACGCGGGACTGCGGCGGCCGGCAGCATACTTAGCCGCAGTGCGGCACGACGGAGAATTTCATGGCGGGTCATAGCAAATGGGCCAACATCAAACACAAGAAAGCGGCGGCGGATGCCAAGCGCGGTAAAGTCTGGACACGCCTGATCAAGGAAATCACCGTGGCTGCGCGTCTGGGCGGCGGTGACGCCGACAGCAACCCGCGCCTGCGTCTGGCCGTGGAAAAGGCAGCCGACGCCAACATGCCCAAGGACAACGTCAAGCGCGCGATCGATCGCGGCGTGGGCGGTCTGGACGGCGCGAACTACGAAGAAATTCGCTACGAAGGCTATGGCATCAACGGCGCCGCCGTGATCGTCGACACCATGACCGACAACCGCGTGCGTACCGTCGCGGAAGTGCGTCATGCCTTCTCGAAGTTCGGCGGCAACATGGGCACCGACGGCTCGGTGGCCTTCCTGTTCACGCACTGCGGCCAGTTCCTGTTCTCGCCGGAAACGCCGGAAGACAAGCTCATGGAAGTGGCGCTCGACGCCGGTGCCGACGACGTCATCACCAACGACGACGGCAGCTTCGAAGTGATCTGCCCGCCCAACGACTTCCAGTCGGTCAAGACCCAGCTCGAAGCGGCCGGTCTGAAGGCCGAAGTCGCGGAAGTCACGATGAAACCGCAAACCGAAGTGGTCTTCACCGGCGATGACGCTGTGAAGATGCAAAAGCTGCTCGACGCGCTCGAAAACCTCGACGACGTGCAGGAAGTCTTTACCAACGCCGTCATCGAGGAATAAACAAGCATGAAGATTCTGGTTGTCGGCTCGGGTGGCCGCGAACACGCGCTGGCGTGGAAGATTGCGCAATCCCCGCGTATCCAATTGGTCTACGTCGCCCCGGGCAACGGCGGCACGGCGCTCGACGAGCGCCTGCGCAATGTGCCGATCAGCGATCCGAACGTGCTCGCCGAGTTCGCCATCCGTGAAGGCATCGCCCTCACCGTGGTCGGCCCCGAAGCACCGCTCGCCGCCGGTATCGTCAATATCTTCCGCGCACGCGGCCTGAAAGTTTTCGGCCCGACGCGCGAAGCGGCGCAGCTCGAATCGTCGAAGGACTTCGCCAAAGCGTTCATGAAGCGCCACGGCATTCCGACCGCCGATTACGAAACGTTCTCGGACGCTGCCAAGGCCCACGCCTACATCGACGCCAAGGGTGCGCCGATCGTCATCAAGGCAGACGGTCTGGCTGCTGGCAAGGGCGTGGTGGTGGCGATGTCGCTCGAAGAAGCGCACAACGCTGTCGACGCGATGCTCGCGGACAACAAGCTGGGCGATGCCGGCGCGCGCGTGGTGATCGAGGAATTCCTGCAAGGCGAAGAAGCCAGCTTCATCGTCATGGTCGACGGCAAGAACGTGCTGCCGTTGGCTACGTCGCAGGATCACAAGCGTTTGCTCGACAACGATCAGGGCCCGAACACGGGCGGCATGGGCGCTTACTCGCCCGCGCCGATCGTTACGCCGCAAATTCACGCCCGCGTGATGCGCGAAATCATTCTGCCGACCGTGCGCGGTATGGAAACCGATGGCATTCGCTACACGGGCTTCCTGTACGCCGGTCTGATGATCGACGCACAAGGCAACATCAAGACGCTCGAATTCAACTGCCGCATGGGTGACCCCGAGACCCAGCCGATCATGGCGCGTCTGAAGGGCGACTTCTCGGTGGTGGTCGAGCACGCGATTGCCGGCACGCTCGATAAGGTGGAACTCGACTGGGATCGCCGCTATGCGCTGGGCGTGGTGCTCGCCGCGCACGGCTACCCGGAAACCCCGCGCAAGGGCGACCGTATCTCGGAGATTCCCGCCGAGACGAGCGATTGCGTGACGTTCCATGCCGGTACGCAGTTGGAGAACGACGTGCTGACGGTCACCGGCGGGCGCGTGCTGTGCGTGGTCGGCCTGTCGGACACCGTGCGCGGCGCGCAAAGCGTGGCGTACCAGATGGTCAATCAGATCAGCTTCGACGGCATGCAATATCGCCACGACATCGGCAACCGCGCCCTCGCGCGTAAGCCTGAAGGCACGGCGTGATCGCGTAGCTTCACCGCGCGAATTGCGTAACTAGCGTCGTGTCACCAACGGCCCGGACGACGATAAGTTGTCCGGGCCGTTGTCGTTTCTGACGACCTTCCGACGACTTTCGGACGCCCGCCCACCGGACGTGGCAGCCGCGTCATATCGCCGCGATTGACAAGCGAAAGGCAACTTGGCACGCTGGCAGCGGCGCAACCTGCGTAGTTCAACGATGGAATACGTGGATACGCGGCCTGCACACCGGTAGCCCCCCATCCGGCCAGCCCGGCGGAACCCAGCAGTTTTCCCGACAGATCCCTTGCTCGACGGAGACGCATATGTTCGACCTCAACAAGCTGGTCAACGATTATCTGGTGCCGTTCGGACTGAAGATACTGATGGCCGTCGTCATCTGGATCATCGGCGGCCTCGTCATCAATCTCGCCGCCCGGCTCGTGCGTGCCGCCATGACCCGGCGCGCTATCGATCCCACCCTCGTCCGCTATACCGAATCGTCGCTGCGCATCGCCTTGCGCATCGCGTTGGTCCTCACCATCTTGAGCGTGTGCGGCATCGAGACCACCTCGTTCGCTGCCCTGCTCGCGGCCGCCGGCATTGCCATCGGCGCGGCCTGGTCGGGGCTGCTGTCGAACTTCGCCTCCGGCATCTTCCTGATCGTGCTGCGTCCATTCAAGACGGGCGACATGATCAGCGCGGGCGGCGTGACCGGCGTGGTCGACGAAATCGGCCTGTTCGTGACGACGATGACTACCCCCGACAATTTGCGTGTTTATGTGGGCAACACGAAGGTGTTCAGCGACAACATCACGGTGTACGACGCTAACGCCTTCCGACGCGTCGAGCTGAAGGCGCAGCTTGCCCACACCGTCGACGTGCAGGACGCCGCGGCACGCCTCAAGGCCCGTATCGCCCAAATTCCGAATGTGACGAGCACGCCCGCCGTGGACGTCGAGATTCTGGAGTTCACCCCGGCCGGGCCGGTGCTCGCGGTGCGCCCGTACTGCCATAACCGCGACTATTGGCAGGTGTATTTCGATACCAACCGCGCCATTGCCGAAGTGGGCGGCACGGCCCATTGGCCGGTGCCCGCACCCCGCCAGATCCTCATGCCGCCGCCGGCGGACGCGGGCGGCGGCACCGCGAGCGCGGGCGCGCCGATCATCGGCACGGGCAATGCGGCGCCAGCCGGTGCGCGCCCGAATGCCCCGGCGCCCTGAACGTCCCGAAAATACCGAAAGTCATAACAACCGCTTGATACCGATCATTCGGGCGGCGAATCCGCCGCCCGGAAGCGGTGCCTGACGCCCCTGAACGCCCGCCAGCCGGTACAATCCGGGTATTACCAACCAAGCAACGGGACGTAGAAGGATGACCGCGAGCACGACAGCGCACGACGACGCTCAGATGCCGGATACCGGCGCAGTGCGAACTTATTTGCTCGGTCTGCAAGACCGAATTGTCGAAACGCTGGAACGGCTCGACGGCAAACGCTTTCTCGCCGACGACTGGCAACGCCCGGCCGACGGCGCGCTGCGCGGCGACGGCCGCACGCGAGTGCTCGACGATGGCGATTTCTTCGAGCGCGGCGGCGTCAACTTCTCTCACGTGGTGGGCGACAAGCTCCCCGGCTCGGCCAGCGCCTCCCGGCCCGAACTGGCTGGGCGCGGTTTCGAAGCCCTCGGCGTCTCGCTGGTTCTCCATCCGCGCAATCCGTATTGCCCGACCGTGCACTTCAATGTGCGCATTCTGATTGCCACCGCCCCGGGCGAAGCCCCGGCCTTCTGGTTCGGCGGCGGCATGGATCTCACCCCGTACTATCCGTTCGAAGAGGACTGCCAGCACTTCCACCAGACGTGCAAGGACGCGCTCGACCCGTTCGGCACCGACTGGTACCCGCGCTTCAAGGCCTGGTGCGACGAGTATTTCTACCTGAAACACCGGCAAGAGCCGCGCGGCATCGGCGGCATCTTCTTCGACGACTTCTCGGGCGGTGGCTTCGAGACCGGTTTCGCTGTCATGCAAAGCGTGGGCGACGCATTCCTCGACGCCTACGTGCCGATCGTCGAGCGCCGCCGCGGCATGCCGTATGGCGAGCGTGAACGCGATTTCCAGGCGCATCGCCGTGGCCGTTACGTCGAATTCAATCTGGTTTGGGACCGTGGCACGCACTTCGGCCTGCAATCGGGCGGGCGCACCGAGTCGATTCTGATGTCGATGCCGCCGGTCGTGAAATGGCACTACGACTGGAAGCCCGAACCGGATACCCCGGAAGCGAAGCTCTATACCGACTTCCTCGTACGTCGCGAGTGGGTGTAAAGGCAGCCCACGCATGACCGTCACTTCTCCCGCTGCTGGCCACACCAGCCTGCCCGGCCGCCCCAAGCGCATCGGCGTGCTCGGCGGCACGTTCGACCCGATTCATACCGGCCATCTGGCACTGGGCGCGCTCTTTGCCCGCACGCTCGCGCTCGACGAACTGCTGCTGATGCCCGCGGGCCACCAGCCGCAAAAGCAAGGCAGCACGCCTGCCGTGCACCGGCTCGCCATGACCCGACTGGCTAGCGAATTGCTGGCCGAAGAGCTGCACCGGACATGCCCGGCCACCCAACTGATCGTGAGCACGCGTGAAATCGAACGCGCCGGCCCGAGCTACACCGTCGACACGCTGCGCGAGCTGCGCGCCGATTACGGCCCCGAAGCGTCGCTCTCGCTGCTGATCGGTTCGGACCAACTGGTGCGCCTGGACACATGGCACGCGTGGCGCGAACTGTTCGATTACGCCCACGTTTGCGCGGCGGCCCGACCGGGTTTTAGCCGCGAGACCGCCTCGGCACCGTTGCGTCAAGTCTTCACTGAAAGGGAAAAGTCCGCGCTCGGGGTACAATCCACGCCATGCGGCGGCATCCTGATCGACGACTCACTGGCCGTCGACATCTCCGCCACCGAGTTGCGCGCCGCGTTGGCGCATGCGTCAGACGCAGTCTCACGGCCTGAAAACCTGCCCGAACCCGTATGGCAGTACATTCGCGCGCAACACCTGTATCGCGCCTGACGAGCCCTAGCGGCCCGTCGCACGGCGCCCCCTGATCGCCCCGTTTCACCAAGACAACGCACTATGGATATTCGTAAACTTCAGCGCCTTATCGTCGACGCCCTCGAAGACGTCAAGGCCCAAGACATCAAGGTGTACAACACCGAGCACCTCACCGCCCTGTTCGAGCGCGTGATCATCGCCAGCGGTACGTCGAACCGCCAGACCAAGGCCCTCGCCGCCAGCGTGCGCGATAAGGTCAAGGCCGCCGGTGGCGACATCATCAGCATGGAAGGCGAAGATGTGGGCGAATGGGTGCTGGTCGACACCGGCGATGCCATCGTGCACATCATGCAGCCGGCCCTGCGCCAGTACTACAACCTCGAAGAGATCTGGGGCGAAAAGCCCGTGCGCTTGAAGGCTGCCGGTACCAAAGCCGGTGTGAAGGCCAGCGCTGAAGACGACGCGGACGACGAAGAAGAAGACGCACCGACGCAAGCCAAAGCTCCGGCGCGCCGCAAGGCCACCAAGTAAGTCTCGTCGACGGCTGCACGGTTATGCGTCTGTTCATTCTCGCGGTCGGGCACAAGATGCCCGGCTGGATCGAGACCGCCTTTGCCGAGTACGCGAAGCGCATGCCCCCCGAGCTGCGCATCGAACTCAAAGAAATCAAGCCGGAGCAACGCTCCAACTCCCGCACAGCCGAGACCGTCATGGCGGCCGAGGCGCAGCGCATCGACGCGGCCCTGCCGCGCGGCTGCCGTCTGATCTGTCTGGATGAGCGCGGCACCGACCTCACCACGATGCGCCTCGCGCAATCGCTCACCACCTGGCAGCAAGACGGCCGCGACGTGGCCTTCGTGATCGGCGGCGCCGACGGCCTCGACCCGGCGCTCAAAGCGCGTGCCGACACCCTCATCCGCCTGTCCAGCCTCACGCTGCCGCACGGCATGGTGCGCGTGCTCCTCGCCGAACAGCTCTACCGCGCGTGGAGCATCAACGCGAATCACCCCTACCACCGCGTCTGATTTACGCTCATTGCGTATGCCGTCGCATGACGTGATGTTGTACGTAGGGTGACGTCCTCCCAGCAAATAAGTCAGAAATAAGTCACAACGGCTTGTGCAGTGCAACGATGCGTTGCACTGCGCTTCTGCCTGCGCCCGCAAGCCATGCGGGCAGGCGAAATCCAAAAATCTGTCAATGCCCCGCCAGACGCCGCCATACAACAACCCGTGCTGCACTGCGGGTGGAAAAAACACGATGACGTGGTAGTCTACGCGGCGCTATAACCGTTCGCACCGCGAACAGACAAGACTTCTCGTGAACCCCCGGAGATTGGCATGAAGCAACCTTCCTTGCGCACGTTCGCCCTGGCTGGCGTCGGTGCAGCCCTGGCGCTCACCATGAGCACGTCGGCCCTGGCCGCCACCGAAATCCAGTTCTGGCACTCGATGGAATCGGCCCTCGGCGAGCGCGTCAACCAGATCGCCAACGACTTCAACGCCTCGCAAAGCGATTACAAGATCGTCCCGATCTACAAGGGCAACTACGAGCAAGGTCTGGCCGCGGGTATCGCAGCGTTCCGCGCCGGCAATGCCCCCGCCATTCTCCAGGTGTACGAAGTGGGCACCGCCACGATGATGCAGGCCCAGAAGGCTGTGAAGCCGGTGTGGCAAGTGATGAAGGACGCTGGCGAGCCGTTCGACGAAGCCGCGTTCGTGCCGACCGTGGCTAGCTACTACGCCGACAGCAAGACCAACCATCTGGTGTCGATGCCGTTCAACAGCTCGACCCCGGTGCTGTACTACAACAAGGACGCCTTCAAGAAGGCGGGCCTCGATCCGAACACCCCGCCCAAGACGTGGGCCGACGTGAAGGCCGACGCCACCAAGCTCAAGGCCGCAGGCCTGTCGTGCGGTTTCACGATGGGCTGGCAGAGCTGGACGCAGCTCGAGAACTACAGCGCATGGCACGCCCTGCCGTTCGCCACGAAGAACAACGGCTTCGACGGTCTTGACGCCAAGCTGGTCTTCAACGGTCCGCAACAAACCAAGCACATCCAGTTCCTGGCCGATATGGCCAAGGAAGGCACGTTCACGTACGTGGGCCGCAAGGATGAAGTGACCTCGAAGTTCTACAGCGGCGACTGCGGTATCGCGATGACCACCTCGGGCGCCCTCGCCAACATCGCCAAGTACGCCAAGTTCAGCTACGGCGTGGGCATGATGCCGTACGACGCCGACGTGAAGGGCGCACCGCAGAACGCCATCATCGGTGGCGCCAGCCTGTGGGTGCTCGCGGGCAAGTCGTCCGCCGAGTACAAGGGCGTGGCCAAGTTCCTGAACTACCTCGCCTCGCCGGCCGTGGCTGCGAAGTGGCACCAGGACACCGGTTACCTGCCGGTGACGAAGGCCGCTTACGAGTTGACCGAGAAGCAAGGCTTCTACGCGAAGAACCCGGGCGCCGACATGGCCATCAAGCAGATGCTCAACAAGCCGCCTCTGCCGTTCACGCGTGGTCTGCGTCTGGGCAATATGCCGCAGATTCGCACGGTGATCGACGAAGAACTCGAAGGCGTGTGGAGCGGCAAGCAAACGCCGAAGGCCGCGCTGGATAAGGCGGTGGCCCGTGGCGACGACCTGCTGCGCCGCTTCGAAAAGTCGGGAAGCTAAGCGCTACCCCGCACACGTCGCAGCCGCCGATGGACGAGCGATTCGTGCATCGGCCAATGTGACCGTGCCGTTACAATGACGCCACCCGGCCCGCCCACGCGGGCCGGGTTGGCGTTTTTTTCATTGGTTCTATTCGTTATGGCGCACAACTCAAGAGAACGCCCTCGCTTCGGTACCGGCTGGCTGCCCTACGCGCTCGTCGCCCCGCAGCTGCTCATTACCGTCGTGTTCTTTCTGTGGCCCGCGGGCGAGGCCCTGTGGCAATCCACGTCGACACAGGACGCGTTCGGGCTCTCCAGCCAGTTCGTCGGCTTCGACAACTTCACCGCGCTCTGGAGCGATCCGCTCTACCTCGCGTCGTTCCGCACCACGATGATCTTCAGCGGACTGGTCACGGTCTGCGGCCTCGTCATTTCGCTGCTGCTCGCGGCCATGGCCGATCGTGTGACGCGTGGCAAGCGCGCATACCAAACACTGCTCATCTGGCCGTACGCCGTGGCGCCTGCCATTGCCGCCGTGCTGTGGGCGTTTCTGTTCAACCCGAGTATCGGCCTGGTGACCTACGGACTGGGCAAGCTCGGCGTCGAATGGAACCACGCGCTCAATGGCGGTCAGGCGATGTTCCTCGTCGTGCTGGCGTCGATCTGGAAGCAGATCAGCTATAACTTCCTGTTTTTCTATGCCGGCTTGCAGGCGATTCCGCGCTCGCTGGTCGAGGCTGCGGCCATCGACGGTGCCGGGCCGGTGCGGCGGTTCTTCGGGCTGGTGCTGCCGTTGATCTCGCCGACCACGTTCTTCCTGCTCGTGGTGAACCTCGTGTATTCGTTCTTCGACACCTTCCCGGTGATCGATGCGGCCACGGGCGGCGGCCCCGGCCAGTCGACCATGACGCTCATCTACAAGATCTACTCGGAAGGCTTCAAGGGGCTCGACCTCGGCAGCTCGGCGGCGCAATCGGTGGTGCTCATGGCCATCGTCATCGTGCTGACCGTCGTGCAGTTCCGCTTCATCGAACGCAAGGTGCAATACGCATGATCGAGAACCGTCGCGGCCTGGATATCTTCTGCCACGTCATGCTGATCATCGGCGTGTTGTTGGTGGTCTTTCCGCTCTATGTGGCGTTCGTCGCCGCCACGATGAACGAGCGTGAAATCTTTAACGTGCCTTTGTCGCTCATTCCGAGCTCGCACCTGTTCGAGAACCTCGCAACGGTGTGGGGCCGGGGCACGGGCGATTCGGCGATGCCGTTCGGTCTGATGCTCGGCAACAGCTTGCTCATGGCGCTGGTCATCACGATCGGCAAAATCTCGGTGTCGATCCTGTCGGCCTTCGCCATCGTGTATTTCCGCTTCCCATTGCGCAATCTGTTCTTCTGGCTGATCTTCGTCACGCTGATGCTGCCGGTCGAAGTGCGTATCTTTCCGACCGTGCAGGTCATCTCCAGTCTCGGACTCATCAACAGTTATGTGGGCTTGACGGTGCCGCTCATCGCATCGGCCACGGCCACGTTCCTGTTCCGGCAGTTCTTCATGACGCTGCCCGATGAACTGGTGGAAGCCGCGCGCATCGATGGCGCTGGCCCGATGCGCTTCTTCGTGGACGTGGTGCTGCCGCTCTCGAAGACGAACATCGCGGCGCTCTTCGTCATCACCTTCATCTATGGCTGGAATCAGTACCTGTGGCCGATTCTGGTGACCAACGCCCCGTCGATGACGACGGCGGTCGTGGGCATCAAGAGCATGATCGGCAGCGGGGACACCGCCACGCAGTGGCAGCTCGTCATGAGCGCCACGCTGCTCGCAATGCTTCCGCCGCTCGCCGTCGTGCTGCTCATGCAGCGTTGGTTCGTGCGCGGTCTGGTCGATTCGGAAAAGTAATCATGGCAAATCTCAAACTCCATAGCGTCAAGAAAACCTACGACCAGACGAACTACATCCTGCACGGTGTCGACATCGACATCCAGGACGGGGAATTCGTGGTCATCGTCGGCCCGTCGGGCTGCGGCAAGTCGACCCTGCTGCGCATGGTGGCTGGCCTCGAGTCGGTGAGCGAAGGCAGCATCCTGATCGGCTCGCAGGTGGTGAACAAGCTCGAGCCGAAGGATCGCAACATCGCGATGGTGTTCCAAAACTACGCGCTGTATCCGCATATGGACGTGCGTCAGAACATGTCGTACGGCCTGAAGATTCGCGGCATCGACAAGAAGACCATCGACGAGCGCGTGCTCGCCGCGGCGAAGATTCTCGAACTCGAACCGCTGCTTGCACGCAAGCCGCGCGAGCTCTCGGGCGGCCAGCGTCAGCGCGTGGCCATGGGCCGAGCCATCGTGCGCGAGCCTGCCGTGTTCCTGTTCGACGAACCGCTCTCTAACCTCGACGCGAAGCTGCGCGTGCAAATGCGTCTGGAAATTCAGCGATTGCATGCGCGTCTGAAGACGACGAGCCTGTACGTCACGCACGATCAGGTCGAAGCCATGACGCTCGCCGATCGCGTGATCGTGATGAACAAGGGTTACGCCGAGCAGATCGGCACGCCCTCGGACGTGTACGAACGCCCCGCTTCGCTGTTCGTCGCCAGCTTCATGGGCTCGCCCGCGATGAACTTGCTCAAGGGCCGTGTGGATTCGGAAGGTCGCACGTTCCAGGTGGATGGCGGCGGCCCGTCGCTGCGGTTGCCGCCGACGAGCATGGCGCATGCCAATCGTGAGCTGGTGCTCGGCGTGCGTCCGGAGCATCTGATTCCGGCGGAACAACCGAACGGCATCGGCGCATTCGCGGCACAAACCAACATCCTCGTCGATCAGCTCGAACTGCTCGGTGCCGACAATCTGGCGCACGGCCGCTGGGGCGATCAACACATCACCGTGCGTTTGCCGCACGAGCTGCGTCCGGCGGCAGGCACGGTGGTGCCGCTGGCCATCTCGGCAAAGGCACTGCATCTGTTCGATCCCTCCACCGGTAAGCGAGTCGAAGCATGAGTGATAGTGCAACGCCTTCTCATTTGTGGCGCGCGTGGCCGTATCCGCGCATCGTCTCTCACCGGGGCGGCGGCAAGCTGGCCCCGGAGAACACGCTGGCAGCGTTCGAGATGGGTGCCTCGCTCGGCCTGCAAATGGTCGAGTTCGACGCCAAGCTCTCGGCGGATAACGTCGTGTTCCTGCTGCACGACGACACGGTCGATCGCACCAGCAACGGTCACGGCGCCGCGGCGCAGATGACCTACGCCGAGATCGAGGAACTCGACGCCGGGTCGTGGTTCGACGCGCGCTTCGCCGGGGAAGTCATGCCCACGCTGGCGCAGGTAGCCGAGCGTTGTCAGGCGCTGGGGCTGGCGGCCAACGTGGAAATCAAGCCCTGCCCGGGGCGCGAAGTGGAGACGGGCACGCTCGTCGCCCTCGCCGTGCAGGCGTTGTGGCCGGCCCACGCGCTGCCGCCGCTGCTCTCGTCGTTCTCGTACGAAGCGCTCGAAGCCGCCGCCAAGGCGGCCCCTGCGCTGCCGCGCGGCATGCTGTACGAAGCCGTGCCGGCGCACTGGCGCGACGACGCCAAGGCGCTCGGCACCGTATCGCTACACGCCAGCCACAAGCACCTCGACGGCCCGCAAGTCGCCGAGATCAAGGCGGCGGGCCTGCAAATGCTCGTCTATACCGTCAACGACCCCGAACGCGCGCGTGAGCTGGCGGCTTGGGGCGTGGACGCCATCTGCACCGACCGTATCGACCTGATCGGCGCAGATTTCCTCGCGGATGCCTGAAACCCCGGCGCCCCCCCGCTGAAACTGGCGGGCGTGGGCGCAAGGCGGCATAATAGGGCGCGTTCCCTTCGCCCAGCCTACCAAGCGGCCCGGTGCAGCCCGAATATCCCTTCGAGCGCCGGGCTGGACGATTTCAAGCCAAGCCGCCCATGCCGTATATCTATCTCGCTTCGCAAAGTCCCCGCCGTCAGGAATTGCTGCACCAGCTCGGTGTGCGTTTCGAACTGCTGCTGCCCTCCGCCGACGAAGACGCCGAAGCGCTCGAAGCCGTCCTGCCCGGGGAACCTCCCGATAACTACGTCCAACGTGTCACCCGTGCCAAGGCCGAAGCGGCCATTGCCCGGCTCAAGCGGGCCGGTCTGCCCGACGCCCCGATTCTCGCCGCCGATACCACCGTCTGCCTCGACGGCACCATTCTCGGCAAACCCTTCGACGATGCCGACGCACGCGCCGTGCTCTCGCGCCTCTCGGGTACGCGTCACCGGGTGCTGACCGCCGTTGCCGTTTGCACCGGCGACCAGATTCGTCAGGCCGTGAACATCTCGCATGTCTGGTTCCGGCCACTGCGCACAGAGGAAATCGAACGTTACGTCGCGTCGGGCGAAGCCATGGGCAAAGCCGGCGCTTACGGTATTCAAGGCAAGGCCGCCGAATTTGTGATGCGCATCGACGGCAGCTATTCCGGCATCATGGGCCTGCCGCTATGCGAAACCGCTGCGCTGCTGCGCCAAGCGGGCGTCGACTTCTGACGCGTACCGAATTCCTAAGAATTTCGAGTCTGGTCGACACTTTATGAACGAAGACATTCTGGTCAACATCACGCCGCAAGAGACGCGCGTCGCGCTCATGCAAATTGGCGCGGTGCAAGAGCTGCACATCGAGCGCACGCTCTCGCGCGGGCTCGTGGGCAACATCTATCTGGGCAAGGTCGTGCGCGTGCTGCCCGGCATGCAATCGGCCTTCATCGATATCGGGCTGGAGCGCGCCGCGTTCCTGCACGTGGCCGATATCTGGCATCCGCGCACGAGCAACGATACATCGGTGCCGCACCCGCAACCGCCGATCGAGAAGACCGTTTTCGAAGGTCAGACGCTGATGGTGCAGGTCATCAAGGACCCCATCGGCACTAAGGGGGCGCGTCTGTCCACGCAGGTGAGCATCGCTGGGCGCACGCTGGTGTATCTGCCGCAGGAACCGCATATCGGCATCTCGCAACGCATCGAGAGCGAAGCCGAACGTGAAGCGCTGCGCAGCAAGATTCAAGCGTTGGTGCCCGCCGACGAAAAGGGTGGCTTCATCGTGCGCACCATCGCCGAAGACGCTGCCGACGCCGAACTGGCCAACGACATCGCCTACCTGCGCAAGTCGTGGCAGACCATCGGCGAGCAGAGCACGCGCGTGCCTGCACCGGCGCTGCTGTATCAGGATCTGAATCTGGCGCAGCGCGTGTTGCGCGACTTCGTACACGAAGAAACGGGCAAGATTCTCGTCGACTCGCGCGAAACCTTCCAGAAGCTGGCCGAGTTCGCGGCTGTCTACACCCCGGCCGTGCTGAGCAAGCTCACGCACTACACGGGCGAGCGGCCGCTGTTCGATCTGTATAACGTCGAGACGGAAATCGAACGGGCGCTCTCGCGGCGCGTCGATTTGAAGTCGGGCGGCTACCTGATGATCGATCAGACCGAAGCGATGACGACCATCGACGTGAACACCGGCGGTTACGTCGGTGCGCGCAACTTCGACGACACGATCTTCAAGACGAACCTCGAAGCCGCACTGATGATTGCGCGCCAGCTGCGCCTGCGCAATCTGGGCGGCATCATCATCATCGACTTTATCGACATGGAGAGCGCCGATCATCGCGACTCCGTACTCGCCGAGTTGAAGAAAGCGCTGTCGCGCGACCGCACACGCATCACCGTGAACGGCTTCTCGCAACTGGGGCTGGTGGAAATGACGCGCAAGCGCACACGCGAATCGCTCGCGCACGTGCTGTGCGAGCCGTGCGCGGTGTGTCAGGGCAAGGGGCAGGTGAAGACGCCGCGCACGCTGTGCTACGACATCCTGCGTGAAATTCTGCGCGAGTCGCGTCAGTTCAATCCGCGCGAATTCCGTTTGATCGCGTCGCAGGAAGTGGTCGACCTGTTCCTCGAAGAAGAGTCACAACACCTCGCTATGCTGATCGACTTCATCGGTAAGCCGATTTCGTTGCAGGTGGAGTCGTCGTTCCATCAAGAACAGTACGACATCATTCTGATGTAAATATCCTCGCGCGCCCGTCTCTCATGCCCTACTCCAATTACGACAATCTTGCGGCATCCAGCGAGGCGCTCGACAAGCACGCGGTCGCACGGCATTCGACCTGGGTCAGTATCTGGGTCAATGTCGTGCTCACCACGGCGCAGATCGTCATCGGCATTTTCGCGCGCTCGCAGGCATTGATCGCCGACGGGATTCACTCGCTCTCCGACATCGTTTCCGACTTTGTCGTGCTGGCTGCCGCACGGGGGAGTGCCCGTGCCCCCGACGCGGATCACCCCTACGGCCATAACCGCTACGAGAATGCTGCGTCACTCTTTCTTGGCGCCATCTTGCTGGTGGTGGGCGCGGGAATGCTGTGGCGAGGCATCGAACGGCTGCTGCACCCGGAGGAGATTCCGGAAGTGCACGCCATTGCGCTCGGCGTGGCCGTGCTCGTGCTGGTCTGCAAGGAAGGCCTGTTCCGCTACATGTTGCGTGCGGCGCAGCGTGTGCGTTCTGCGATGCTCGTCGCAAATGCCTGGCACGCGCGCTCCGACGCTCTCTCGTCGCTGGTCGTCGCCTGCGGCATTCTGGGCAATCTGGCCGGTTACCGGCTGCTCGACCCGCTCGCCGCCGCGCTCGTGGGCCTGATGATCGGGCGCACGGGCTGGAAATTCGGCTGGAACGCGCTGCAAGACCTGATCGACCGCGGCGTAGACGACGCCACCATGGTCACCATTCGTCAGCATTTGCTGGACACCCCGGGCGTGCGCGCCATCGATATGCTGCGTACGCGGCGCATGGGCGACGAAATCGTGGTGGACGTGCATGTGCTCGTCGATGCGCGGCTGTCCGTATCGGAAGGTCACTACATCGCGGAGCAGGCACGCGCGGCCGTCATGAACGTGCCACAGATTCTCGATGTGCTGGTGCACGTCGACCCGGAGAGCGATACGAAAGGCACCGCTTTACAGCAATGGCCCGCGCGAGCAGCGGTGGTGTCCGCCGCCGAGGTGCTTTGCCGGGCCAATGCGCTGGCGCTGCACGACGTGAAGCTGCACTACATCAACAACGGGCTGGAAGCCGACGTGATCGTGGAAGGACTGAATGAGTCCGCGACGTACGCGTTACACGCGGATGCCTGCGGCGAATATGCCTCGCAAACGATCGCCGATGCGCTCGCGGCTCGCTTCGGGCTGCGTCATGTGAGAGTGCTGCGTGTGACGGGCGAGACTTCCGCTACGACCTGACGTGACGTCACGGCAGAAAAAAACGGCGCTGAATCAGCGCCGTTTTCATTTTCCGACTCCCCGTCGACTTAGTCTTCGTGCTTGAAGTCGGCGAACAGCATGCCCTGCTTGTCCTTGTCCGACACGATCGGCGTGATGCCGTCGAGAGGCCAGGGAATCGCCAGCGACGGGTCGTCCCAGCGGATGCAGCGCTCGAATTGCGGTGCCCAGTAGTCGGTCGTCTTGTAGAGCACTTCGGCGTTCTCGGACACGACGACAAAGCCGTGCGCGAAGCCTGCCGGAATCCACAACTGCTTCTTGTTTTCCGCGCTCAGCACTTCGGCGACCCACTTGCCGAACGTCGGCGAGCCTTCGCGAATGTCGACGGCAACGTCGTAAATCTCGCCCTGCAATACGCGCACGAGCTTGCCTTGCGGTTGCTTGACCTGGTAGTGCAAACCGCGCAGAACACCGCGTGCGGAACGCGACTGATTGTCTTGCACGAACGAGAACTCGCCACCCAGCGAATCGTTGAAGTTACGCTGATTGAAGCTCTCGAAGAAATAGCCGCGCGAGTCGCCGAACACCTTGGGTTCGATGACGCACACAGCAGGAATAGCGGTTGGACTGACTTGCATAAACGGTTACCGGGAGACCTCAGAAAATTCAGAAGACGCGTTCGCGCAACATCGCCAGCAGATACTTGCCATAGGCGTTTTTTGCAAGCGGTTGTGCCAGCGTCTCGATCGCCGCCGCATCGATCCAGCCGCGGCGGTACGCGATTTCTTCCGGGCAAGCCACTTTCAGGCCCTGACGGCTTTCAATCGTCTGAATAAACGTACTCGCCTCTAGCATCGACTCATGTGTGCCTGTGTCGAGCCATGCATAGCCGCGGCCCATGATCTGCACACTCAGCTTGCCGCGCTTCAGATACTCGTTGTTGACGTCGGTAATTTCTAATTCACCACGCGCAGACGGTTTGATCGAGCGTGCGAT
This sequence comes from Pandoraea pneumonica, assembly GCF_049918595.1. Taxonomy (GTDB): domain Bacteria; phylum Pseudomonadota; class Gammaproteobacteria; order Burkholderiales; family Burkholderiaceae; genus Pandoraea; species Pandoraea pneumonica_A. The sequence continues at coordinate 661,385 of NZ_JBNCRZ010000004.1, read as the reverse complement.
ATCGATAACGTTGTTGTCGCAGAAATACAGCCCCGTTACCGCGTAACGCGACTTCGGCGTCTTCGGCTTCTCGACGAGTTCGATCGCTCGGCCATCATCGTCGAACGTGACCACGCCATACCGCTCGGGGTCGTTCACCGGATAGGCAAACACGGTAGCGCCGTCCTGTTGTGCATTCGCCGCCGAAAGCAACCCTGCAAAGTCGTGTCCGTAGAACAGATTGTCACCAAGCACCAGCGCGCACGGATCGTTGCCGATGAAATCCGCACCGATCAGGAAGGCTTGCGCGAGGCCATCCGGCGACGGCTGCACGGCGTACTGAAGGTTCAGGCCCCACTGACTGCCGTCACCGAGCAGTTGCTCGAAGCGCGGGGTGTCCTGCGGCGTCGAGATAATCAGAATGTCGCGAATACCCGCCAGCATCAGTGTCGTGAGCGGGTAATAGATCATCGGCTTGTCGTAGACAGGCAGCAATTGCTTCGAGACAGCGAGCGTGGCCGGATACAACCGGGTACCGGAGCCGCCAGCCAGAATGATGCCCTTACGTTTCGTGGTCATACGTGCCTCAGTCTTATTTCTGATAGTGGGTTTCAATCCAGCGCTGATACTCGCCCGATTGCACCTGACGAACCCACTCGCCATTGGCGAGATACCACTGCACGGTCTTGCGCATACCGGTCTCAAACGTCTCGGCCGGACGCCAGCCCAACTCTCGCTCGAGCTTGCGTGCGTCGATAGCGTAGCGGCGGTCATGGCCCGGGCGATCGGTCACGAACGTGACCTGATCGCTATACGACTTGCCGTCGGCACGCGGTGAAAGTTCGTCCAGCAGTGTGCACAGATACTTCACCACGGACAGATTGTTCTGCTCGTTCCAGCCGCCCACGTTATAGACCTCGCCCGTCGTACCCTTGGCGAGCACTTCGCGAATGGCCGAGCAGTGATCGCCGACATACAGCCAGTCGCGCACGTTGCTGCCGTCGCCGTAAATCGGCAGCGGCTTGCCCGCGAGCGCATTGGCGATCACCAGCGGGATCAGCTTCTCGGGGAATTGGTACGGGCCGTAGTTGTTCGAGCAATTCGTGGTGAGTACCGGCAGGCCATAGGTGTGGTGATAGGCACGCACCAAATGGTCGGAACCGGCCTTCGACGCCGAGTACGGGCTGTTCGGCGCGTACGGCGTGGTTTCCGTGAACGCGGGGTCGGTCGGGCTCAGCGAGCCATACACCTCGTCGGTCGACACGTGCAGGAAGCGGAACGCCTCGCGCGCCTCACCTTCGAGCGTGCCCCAGTAGGCACGTGCTGCTTCGAGCATCGCGAACGTGCCGACGATATTGGTTTGCACGAACTCGCCGGGACCGTGAATCGAGCGGTCGACGTGGCTTTCCGCTGCGAAGTGCAGTACTGCGCGCGGGCGGTGCTCGGCATAGAGACGATCAAGCGCAGCCCGGTCACAGATATCGACCTGCGCAAAACAATGGCGCGCATCGTGCTCAAGACTCGCCAGATTGGCCAAATTGCCAGCGTAGGTGAGTTTATCGATGGTCACCACCGGCTCGTCATATTGCGCCAGCCAGTCGAGAACGAAGTTTGCGCCGATAAAACCAGCGCCGCCAGTCACGAAGATCATGAATATGGGGTGTTGAGAGAAGCGGGTTTAACGGGCGCGCGGCACGCGCCCCATTAAGAAAAATTCGTCGTTCGGTCGCATGGATACCGCATTCGCGATCCGGTTGGACATGCCAAAAAATGCCGTAATCGCCGCAATATCCCAGATGTCCTCGTCGTCGAGGCCATGCTCGCGCAGCTCGGCGTAGTCCTGATCGCCCACTTCCTGCGAGCGTTCGCACACTTTCATGGCGTACGCGAGGATGGCTTTCTGACGCGGGCTCAGATCGGCCTTCAGGTAATTGACGGCCACCTGATCGGCCAACAGCGGCTGCTTTTCATAAATTCGCACCAGCGCGCCGTGCGCGACCACGCAGTATAAGCACTGGTTTGCCGCGCTCGTCACCACTACGATCATTTCGCGTTCGCCCTTGCTGAGGTTGCCCTCTTTGAGCATGAGTGCGTCGTGATAGGCGAAAAACGCGCGGAATTCGTCGGGCCGATGCGCCAGCGCAAGAAACACGTTCGGGATGAAGCCCGCCTTTTCCTGCACTTCGTCGATACGCGCACGAATGTCTGCCGGCAGGCTCGAGAGCTCCGGCACAGGAAAACGACTGATCGGCGGCTGGCTCATCGTAATCTCCTCGAAACGTGTGGTCGGTTGCAGAAGTTCAGCGGAATCAGGCTCCGAACCAGGCTCCGAATCAGGCTTCTTCTTGCGCGTATTGAATGCGGTGCAAGTGCGCGTAGAGGCCATTATGCGCCAGCAGCGCCTGGTGCGAGCCTTGCTCGACAACGCGGCCATGCTCGAGTACGACGATGCGATCGGCGCGCTCGATGGTCGAGAGGCGGTGCGCGATCACCAGCGTGGTACGGCCTTCCATCAGCACTTCGAGCGCCGCCTGCACGTGGCGCTCCGACTCCGAATCGAGCGCCGAGGTCGCTTCGTCGAGAATCAGGATCGGCGCGTCCTTGTAGATCGCCCGCGCGATGGCCAAACGTTGACGCTGACCGCCCGACAAGCGCATGCCGTTATCGCCCACGAGCGTTTGCACGCCATCGGGCATCGCCGCCACAGCATCGGCCAGATTGGCCGCCTTCAGCGCCGCTTCGACGCGCGCCGAATCGATTTCCTGTCCATAAGCCACGTTCGCGGCAATGGTGTCGTTGAAGAGCACCACGTCCTGACTCACGAACGCAATCTGACGGCGCAGGTCGGCCAGGCGCAGGTCGGCCAGCGGAATATCGTCGAGCAGGATACGGCCGCCCGTCGGATCGAAGAAGCGCGGCACCAGGTTGACCATCGTCGTCTTGCCGCTGCCTGACGGCCCGACCAGCGCGACCATCTCCCCGGGGGCGACATCGAGCGAAATGTTGTCTAGCGTCGGGCGATCGCTCGCGCCGTAGTGAAAGCTCACGCCATCGAACGTCACGCGGCCCTGGGCGCGCTCGATCGTACGCGTGCCGCCACTGGGTTCGGTTTCGACGTCCATCACTTCGAAGATGAGTTCGGCCGCCGTCATGCCGCGTTGCAGCGGCTGATTCACGTCCATCAGGTGCTTGAGCGGCGAGACCACCAGCAGCAGTGCCGTGACGAACGCCGTAAAGCCACCGACGGTCATTTCGCCCGACGACGACTCGATCATCGCCACGGTAATCACGATGGCCAGCGCCAGCGAGGCCAGTGCCTGTGTCACCGGCTGCGCGAGGCCGCCCGAGACGGTCACGCGCATGGCATAGCCGCGCAGCGTGCTGGTCATCTTGTCGAAGCGCGACTTCTCGTAGGCCTCGCCGTTATGAATCTTCACGACCTTGTAGCCGCCGACCGCCTCTTCCACCACGTAGGACAGCGCGTTGGTAAGCGTTTGCTGCTCGCGGTTCAGGCGGCGCAGGCGGCGGTTGATCTTTCCGACCAGCCAGCCGATGAGCGGCAGAATGATCGCGACCACCAGCGTGAGGCGCCAGTTCAGATAGAAGAGATAGCCGAGCAGACCGATCACGGTGAGCGAATCGCGCACGAGCGTGATCAGCACGGTGGTCAGCACGCCGAGTACCTGATTGACCTCGAAGACGATGGCGTTGATCAGGGTGCTGGTCGTCTCGCGCTGGAAGTAGGCGGCAGGCGCATGCAGCAAGCGCTCGAACATGCGCACGCGCAGATCGAGCAGCACGCGGTTCGAGACCCACGAGAGCATGTAGTTGGCCGCGTACTGCGCAAGACCCCGGATGACGGCCAGCCCGATGACGGCGGCGGGCACGTACCAAAGTTTCCACGGATCGCCGCCCGAGAAGCCCTTGTCGAGCACCGGCTTGAGCACGGCCGGGATGGCTGCCTCGGTCGCCGCGACCATGGCCATGGCGAGCACGGCCAGCAAACCCATGTGCCAATAAGGCTGGAGATAGCCCAGCAGACGTCGGAGTATCGGTCCGGAGGGCTTGTGCGGTGCGCTCATGTAGTCGGGGAACGGCGGAAAAACCGCTATTCTAACGTACCGGCCTGTCCCGCCGGGACTCGTCTGACGCGGCACCGGACGCTTCCGGAAAATTCATCGGAATGCCGCTTGTTCCGGCCCTTGAGCGCGCCTGCCGGGAATGGGAACCGGTATACTGCCGCCCATGGCAAGCGCACTCGAAGTTCTCCGTACCGTATTCGGCTATAACGCATTCCGTGGCGATCAAGCCGCGATCGTCGATCATGTCGCCGGCGGTGGCGATGCGCTCGTGCTCATGCCTACGGGCGGCGGCAAGTCGCTGTGCTATCAGATTCCCGCCCTGCTGCGCCCCGGGCTCGGCATCGTCGTCTCCCCGCTCATCGCGCTCATGCAGGATCAGGTCGACGCGCTGCTGCAAGCCGGGGTGCGCGCCGCCTATCTCAATTCCAGTCTTAGCTTCGACGAGGCCATCGATACCGAGCGGCGAGCGGCCCGTGGCGAGCTCGATCTCTTATACGTCGCGCCGGAACGGCTGCTGACGGACCGCTTTCTCGATTTGCTCGACCGGCTCGACGAGCGCGGCCAGCTGGCGCTCTTCGCGATCGACGAGGCGCACTGCGTGTCACAGTGGGGCCACGACTTCCGGCCGGAATACATTCAGCTCTCGGCGCTGCATGAGCGGTATCCGAGCGTGCCGCGCATTGCGCTCACGGCCACAGCCGACCAAGCCACCCGCGAGGAAATCCAGAGCCGGCTCGGGCTGACGGAAGCGCATCTGTTCGTGTCGAGCTTCGACCGGCCGAACATCCGCTACGAAATTGTCGACCGCGATAATCCGCGCAAGCAACTGCTGGCGTTTTTGGGGCGGCATCGCGGCGAGGCCGGTATCGTCTACTGCCTGTCGCGCAAGAAAGTGGAAGAGACGGCCGCGTGGCTGGAGACGCAGGGCATTCCGGCCCTGCCTTATCACGCCGGGCTCGACGCCGACGTGCGCCGCACGCATCAGCAGCGGTTTCTGCGCGAAGAAGGCTTGGTGATGGCCGCGACCGTGGCTTTCGGTATGGGCATCGACAAACCGGACGTGCGCTTTGTTGCCCATTTGGATTTGCCCAAGAGTCTTGAAGCCTACTATCAGGAAACCGGCCGTGCGGGGCGTGACGGCGAGCCAGCTGAAGCGTGGATGACGTATGGCTTGAACGACGTGGTGGTCCACCGTAGCCGCATCGACGAGTCGAATGCACCGGATCTGCAAAAGCGCATCGAGCGCCAGAAGCTCGACGCGCTGCTCGGTTATTGCGAGGCACCGCGTTGCCGCCGAACGGTTCTGCTGTCTTACTTCGGCGAGACGAGCGAGCCGTGCGGCAACTGCGACGTTTGTTTGAACCCGCCGGAAGTCTTCGACGGCACGATTGCTGCGCAAAAGGCGCTTTCCGCCATTCTGCGCACCGGCCAGCGCTTCGGGGCCGGGCATCTGGTCGACTTGCTACGCGGGCGCAGCACGGACAAGATTCGTCAATTCGGGCATGAAAGCTTGCCGACGTTCGGCGTCGGTGGGGAACTGGACGATCAGGGCTGGCGCGCCGTGTTCCGCCAACTGATCGCTCATGGGCTGATCGAGCCGGACAGTAGCCAATATGGCGCATTGATCCTCAATGCCGCTGCACGCCCGGTGCTCAAAGGCGAGACGACGTTGTCGCTACGCCGTCAACGCGCCGTCGCCAGCAAGAAGAGTCGCTTTGCGGGCTACGCGTCGCCCGCTATTGAGTTGGATCCGGCCGACCAACAGCTTTTCGACAAGCTGCGGGCATGGCGTCAGGACATGGCAAAAACCCAGCAAGTGCCGGCGTACGTTATTCTTCACGACCGAACCTTGCGTGAACTCGCACAGCGCCGCCCGCGTCATCGCGATGGCCTGGTAGATATCACAGGCCTGGGTGAGGCGAAGATCGAGCGCTACGGTGAAGCGCTGGTCGAGTTGCTGAACGCGTGAACGTTAGACTTCGAGTGCGGATCGCCACGGTCAGCGCCAAATTTCAGCGCCGCAGCGCGCTTAGCCTGACACGAGACAAGCACAATAAGCCCGCATTCGTTCCCTCTTGAACTCTCATGACTGAAGCCCATACGAACCTGCCGGTTTCATCGAGTCAACTGAGCGCGCCACAGCGCCTGCCGTTGACCGTGACGATCCTGACGCGCAACGAACGGCACAACATCGCCGATTGCATCGCGTCGGTCAGTGGGTTCGCATCGCAAATCGTCGTGTTGGATAACGCCAGCACGGACGGCACGGCAGACATCGCGCGCGATGCCGGTGCCGAGGTCCATGTCACGCCCGATTGGCCGGGTTTCGGGCCACAGAAGAATCGCGCCTTGTCGTTCGCGACGCAGCCTTGGGTGCTCTCGCTGGATGCGGATGAGCGTGTCACGCCCGAACTCGCCAGCGACATCGCGGCCGCTATCGCATCAAACCGCTTTGCGGGCTATCGCATGCCTCGGCTGTCGCAATTTCTCGGCCATTGGGTGCGCCATTGCGGGTGGTATCCGGACTATGTGTTGCGACTGTTTCGCCGCGAAGCCGGACGCTTCTCCGACAATCTCGTGCACGAACGCGTGATCGTGGACGGCGAGCTTGGCACGCTGTCGAACCATCTGCTTCACTACAGCTACACCGAAGCGAGACAGGTCGAAGACAAAGTGCAGCGCTATGCGAAGGCGGGCGCCAAGGAAATGGCGTTGCGCGGCAAAAAGGTGTCGCCGCTCAAGCCATGGATTAACGGTGGATGGGCCTTCGTACGCACGTACGTGCTGCGCCGCGGGTTTCTGGATGGCTCAACCGGCGCGGCGATTGCGCGTATGAATGCACGAAGTGCTTTCTTGAAGTACGCGCTGTTAAGGCGTGGCGACGCTTAAGTTCTGGCGAACGTTGGCGAAGCTCACTTGGCAAGCGCTCGCTTGAAGCGTGAGCGGAGCATCTGCCAACGCAGATTGCCGTCTTCGACAGGTTCTGCGAGACGCCCATCGCTCCCCGCAGGCAGAACCGTGCCGCGACGCAGATAGTAGCGATCGAAAATCTTCTGCGTCATTCCCCACTTGCGCAGGAATTGCGTACGACCATCGTTCTTCACGACCTTGCCGGTACTCTTGCACTGGAAGTGATAAACGAGGCTCGCGCCGACGCCGATGAACTTGCGGCAACCTGCCGCCCACATCTTCATCGAGAAATCGTTGTCGCTGCTCATACCGGGACTCAGCTCGGTGCTGTAACCGCCCACGAGGAACCACCAGTCGCGATGCACCAGCGTCGGCGGCCACGTCGCGCCGAACCAGTCCGGTTTCCGATACGTCGGTGCAGTGGCAAGCAGCGCGGCTTCATCGAAGGTCTCGACTTCGCGACCGAAATCCTGCACCAGCACACACGGATTGCCCGTATCTACCGGCTCGATCATCGTGCCCGAGAGCATGAACGCCTTGTCCGGCATCGCTTCCGCACGTTCGATAAGCGCCGTGTCCCACCCCGGGCAGCAGTACATGTCGTCGTTCAGGTAGACGATGTACTTCTCGCGCGCAAGCGCTGCCGCTTGGTTCACTGCGTAGCAAATCCCGATGTTGTCCGGCGATGCGGTATGGTCGAGCCCCTCGGCACGCACCCAGTCCAGCGAGCCGTCAGAACCATCGTTCACGTGAACGATGATCTGATGCGGCATGGCCGAGTTCTGCCGAATGCTGCGTACACAGAGTTGCAGCAATGCGAGGTTGTTCCACGTCGGAACGATGATCGAAAACATCCGGAAATTCCTTGTTGATCAGGCTAATGCGGCAAGCCGGTTAGTAGACGATCTGCACCGAATCTGGCGTGAGCCACTGGCGAAGCTCGCCTAACAGCTCGTCACCCGGCTGCACCTTCCAATCGTCGCCGAGGCGCGATTCGCATTCGGCATCGGGACGGCGGTACACAATGTGCACCGGCAGGCCCGTCGGCTTGTCGTCTTCGCCGTTCCCACTGCCATTGCCGTTGCGTCGGCCGAAGCCGCCTCCGCCACCGCCGCCACCATTCCCGCCGTTGTAGCCACCGCCGCCGAAGTGACCGCCACCCCCACCGCCGGCACCGGCCGTTGCGCTCACGCGATACATCGTGCAGTGCGGTTGCAGGGTGGCGCGCAAACGGGTCCAGTCGGCATTGCCGTTGAACGACAGTTTGAGCGCGCGCGCAAAACGGGCGCGGGCACGGCCCAGATCCATGAGACTTTCGGTGGTGAAACGCAGCCCGCCGGTGAAACTATCGGGGCGCGCATTGCCATGCACAATCAGCAGTTCGTCTTCCTTGAACAGTTGCTTGTTCGCCTCGAACTGTTCGTTGAAGATCGTCACTTCGAGCGTGCCGGTACCGTCGTCCAACTGTGCGATCACCATCTTGCCGCGCTGGGTCATCATCGTGCGCAAGCTAGCGATCACGCCTGCCACAAGCCGGTCACGCCCCTCGCTCAGATCGCGAATGCGTGTGCGCACAAAACGGCGCACTTCTTCCGCATAGGAATCGAACATGTGGCCCGACAGATAGAAGCCGAGCGCCTGCTTTTCTTCCTGAAGCTTGCGCTTGTCGGTCCACGCGGGCTCGGCGGCCAATTCCAGCGGTGCTTGCAGGCTCTCATCACCGAGATCGAACAAGCTCACCTGATTGGCCGCAGCACTTGCCTGTTCGGCGGCTTCCATGGCCATCGGCACCGACGCCATCAACTGCGCGCGGTTGTCGTGAATCGTGTCGAACGCGCCAGCACGAATCAGGGCTTCGATCGTGCGGCGGTTCACCATGCGACGATCGATGCGCTGGCAGAAGTCGAACAGATCGGTAAATGGCCGCTCTTCACGCGCGCGCAAGATCTCTTCGATCGCCGACTGACCGCTGCCCTTGATCGCGCCAAGACCGTAGCGCACGGTTTTCGAATCCGCCGGTTCGAAACGGTACGCCGAAGCGTTCACGTCCGGCGGCAAGACGGCCAGTCCGTTCGTCAGGCAGTCTTCGTACAGAATCTTGACCTTGTCCGTGTCGTCCATGGCCAAGCTCATATTGGCCGCCATGAATTCGGCAGGGTGATGCGCCTTGAGCCACGCCGTGTAATACGCGAGCAGTGCGTACGCGGCCGCGTGCGACTTGTTGAAGCCGTAGCCTGCGAACTTTTCCATCAAGTCGAAGATTTCGTCGGCCTTCTCGGCGCTCAGCCCGTTCTTGTCCGCACCCTCGCGGAACAAGCCACGGTGCATGGCCATTTCCTCGGCTTTCTTCTTACCCATCGCGCGACGCAGCAAGTCGGCGCCACCGAGCGAGTAACCGCCGATGATCTGCGCCATCTGCATCACCTGCTCCTGATAGACCATGATGCCGTAGGTCTCTTGGAGCACCGGCTCGACGCGCGGATCGGGGTATTCCACCTTCTCGCGGCCATGCTTACGTGCGCAGAAGCTCGGAATCAGGTCCATTGGGCCCGGGCGGTACAACGCCACGAGTGCAATGATGTCCTCGAAGCGGTCGGGCTGGGCGTCTTTCAACATGCCCTGCATGCCCCGGCTTTCCAGCTGGAACACCGCGACCGTATTGGCTTTCTTGAGGATGCTGAACGCGGCCGGGTCGGTCAGTGAAACCTGATCGAGCGACCAGTCGGCCATCTCCGGATGCAAGCGCTTGATGTAGCGCTCCGCCCAGTTCAGGATCGTGAGCGTGGTCAGGCCCAAGAAGTCGAACTTCACCAGGCCGACAGCTTCCACGTCGTCCTTGTCGTACTGGCTCACCACGCCGCTGGCATCTTCGCCGACGCCTTGCGTGTACAGCGGACAAAAATCGGTGAGCTTGCCCGGGGCGATCAGCACACCGCCCGCGTGCATCCCGACGTTACGCGTGAGGCCTTCCACGCGCTGCGCCAGTTCGAGCAACTGTTTGACCTCGTCTTCCGTATTGAAGCGCTCGGCCAGTTGCGGCTCTTCCTTCATGGCGTCGTCGAGGGTGACGAGCTTGCCCGGTTTGAACGGAATGAGCTTGGCGACGCCGTCGACGAAGTTGTAGCCGAGATCGAGCACGCGCCCGACGTCTCGCACCGCGGCCTTGGCCGCCATCGAGCCGAAGGTTGCGATCTGCGAGACAGCGTCGGCGCCGTACTTGTCTTTCACGTACTGAATCACGCGGTCGCGGCCGTCCTGACAGAAGTCGATATCGAAGTCAGGCATCGAGACGCGTTCCGGATTCAGGAAACGCTCGAACAGCAGGTTGTACTTCAGCGGGTCGAGGTCGGTAATGCCCAACGCATACGCGACGAGCGAACCGGCGCCCGACCCCCGCCCTGGGCCGACCGGCACGCCGTTGTTCTTAGCCCACTGAATGAAGTCGGCCACGATCAGGAAGTAGCCCGGGAAGCCCATCTTGATGATGGTGCCGGTCTCGAAATCGAGCCGCTTGTAATACTCGGGACGCTGGGCGTCTCGCTCCGCCGCATCGGGGAACAATTGCCCCAGACGCACCTCCAGACCTTCCTTCGACAAATGCACGAGATAGTCGTCGAGCGACATACCGTCCGGCGTCGGGAAGAGCGGCAGCTTAGGTTTGCCGAGTTCGAGCGTCAGGTTGCAACGCTTGGCGATCTCGACCGAATTGGCAATCGCGGACGGCACGTCCTCGAACGCGGCAATCATGTCGTCCTGCGTGCGGAAACTCTGGTCCTGCGTGAAGCGGCGCACACGGCGCGCGTTGCCGAGGATTTCGCCTTCGGAGATACACACGCGCGCTTCGTGCGCGGTGAAATCGTCCCCCGTCATGAACTGGATCGGGTGCGTGGCCACCACCGGCAAGCCCACCTTCGCCGCCAGTTGCACCGCCTGCTGCACGTAAGTTTCCATACCGGGCTGACCGGTACGTTGCAGTTCGATATAGAACGCGCCCGGGAAGACCTTCGCCCAATGCTGCGCGCACTGCGCCGCCAAATCCGGGTTGCCAGCCGTCAGCGCAGCGCCGATGTCGCCCATCTGCCCACCGGAAATCGCCAGCAGGCCACTGGCGAGGCCGTCGGGCTCGAGCCACGACGGATCGATTTCCGCCCGCCCGCGCCATTGATTGCCAAGCCAGGCTTTCGAGAGCAACTGGCAAAGGTTCAAATAGCCTTCCTTGTTCCGCGCGAGCAGCAGCAATCGCGACGGTTTGTCGCGATCGGCGGCATTCGTGATCCAGGCGTCGCAGCCGACGATCGGCTTGACGCCCTTGCCGCGGGCTTCCTTGTAGAAACGGATGGCACCGAACATGTTCGCGAGATCGGTGAGCGCGAGTGCGCCCTGCCCGTCCTTGGCCGCGGCTTTGACGACGTCGTCAAGGCGCACGATGCCATCGGCGATCGAGTATTCGGAGTGGAGGCGGAGGTGGACGAAACGAGGTTCTGACATGGGCCGTATTGTAACGCGGCAGCTCCGGATTTCGCGCGCCGTCTCCCGCGCCGTCTCCGGATTTGGGCGCCTCGGTTGTGCTTTTCGGAGAGCACCGGCCAGCCGGTCGGAATTTACGCCATCCGATACAGGGCGTTCGTTCGATTCGGCGACTTACGGGGTGAAATCAAAGTGCCTTCGAGCCAGATCGGCGATAATAGCGGTTTATTGCTTCACGCTTTTGCGAAACCCCGTTGCCATGTCCATCGTCAACATCGCTGCGTACAAGTTCGTCTCGCTCGACGACATCGAGACACTGCGCCCCGCCCTGCTCGGCCATTGCCAAGCGCTCGACCTGAAGGGCACCATCCTGCTCGCGCCGGAAGGCATCAACCTGTTTCTGGCCGGCTCGCGCGAATCCATCGACGCGTTCCTCGCCCAGTTGCGCGCCGACGTGCGCTTTGCCGACCTCATCGTCAAGGAAAGCCTCTCCGAGGCGCAGCCGTTCCGCCGCATGCTGGTGCGCGCCAAGAAAGAAATCATCACGATGAAGATGCCGGTCATCAAACCGGCAAACGGGCGCGCCCCCGGCGTCGAGCCGGCCACGCTCAAGCGCTGGCTCGATGCGGGTCATGACGACGAAGGCCGACCGGTCGTGATGCTCGATACCCGCAATGACTTCGAAGTCGACGTCGGCACCTTCGATAACGCTGTCGACTATCGGTTGACCAAGTTCTCCGAGTTTCCCGATGTCATCGCCGAGCATCGCGCAGAGTTCGAGGGCAAGACCATCGTGTCCTTCTGCACGGGCGGCATTCGTTGCGAGAAGGCAGCCATCTACATGCGCGACATCGGACTGGAACATACGTATCAGTTGGATGGCGGCATTCTCAAGTACTTTGAAGATGTCGGCGGCGCCCATTACCAGGGCGATTGTTTCGTGTTCGACTATCGCACGGCGCTCACGCCCGATCTCGCGCCGGCCGGCACCAAGCAATGCTTCGCCTGCCGCGCCGTCGTCACCCCCGAAGCTCAGCAAAGCCCCGACTATGTCGAAGGCGAGCATTGCCCGGCTTGTGTCGGCGACAAGACGGCCCAGTCGGCCGCCCCCGCCCAGAGCGCTTCGCCGTCCGTCGCCAACTGAGGCGCGCCGGTGACGCTGACTTCGTCGCCAGACTTGGCTAACGGCGCGGCCAACGTCACAGCGCAAGACGCGGACGCACAGGTCGCGGGCACTTCTAAGGGTATCGAACCACCCCGGCCCGGGCGCTACCGTGGCCGGTTCGCGCCCTCACCGACCGGACCACTGCATCGCGGCTCACTGGTGACCGCACTGGCCAGTTGGCTTGATGCACGCGCGCACGGCGGTGTGTGGATCGTGCGTATGGAAGATCTTGACGAACCGCGCTGCGTGCCGGGTGCGGCCGCCGATATTCTGGCGACGCTCCCCCGGCTGGGCTTGCACAGCGATGAACCCATTGTCTGGCAGAGTCAGCGGCACGCGCTGTACGAGACGGCACTCGCGTCGTTGACGGCTGCCGGTCGTGTGTACCCCTGTGGTTGTACCCGCCGCGAGATCGCGGATTCGCTCACGCGCGTGCATGCCCGTCACAGCACGCTGGCCTACCCCGGCACTTGCCGCGATGGCCTGCATGGGAAACCGGCGCGCGCGTGGCGCCTGCGCGTCCCCGACGGTGCCGCTGCCTGTATGCGTTTCGACGATCGTTGGATGGGCCCGCAAAGTCAGGACCTCGCCACCGAAGTCGGTGACTTCGTGCTCAAACGTGCGGACGGGCAGTGGGCCTATCAGTTGGCCGTGGTGGTCGACGATGAGGCCCAGCAGATTACCGACGTCGTGCGCGGCACCGACCTGCTCGATTCCACGGCCCGGCAAATCTACCTTCAGCAGTGCCTTGGTGCCACCACGCCGCGTTATTTGCATGTGCCGCTGGTGATGGCTGACGATGGCGAGAAGTTGAGCAAGCAGAATGGCGCAGCACCGCTCACCCTCGATTCCGACGACGCCGTACTTAGCGCGCTTAAAGACGCCGCGATGCATCTCGGCTTGCCAGCCGTCTTGCATCAGGCGACGCATCGTGAAGACTTCTTCGCGGCGGCAACTCAGGCTTGGCGTAAGCAGCATGGCGACTGACTGGGGCCGGACAGGCTGACGTAGCTGACATAGCTGGCATAGCTGACGTAGCTGACGTAGCTGGCATAGCTGACGTAGCTGACGTAGCTGGCATAGCTGACGTAGCGGTCCAGCGTCAGGCCAAAGTGCCAACCTATCTCAAACCGAGTCGCACCATAAAAAAAGCCAGCGTGAGCACGCTGGCTTTTTTACGCTCGGCCTAGACAAGCTAAACGGCCGAAAGCGCCACCTCAGTTACTCGCCTTACGCGGAAAGCCCGCGAGCAATGCAGCCACCTGGCGTTTCGGTGCCTTCTCGGGCATCGCACCGAAGGCAGTCGGCGCGCTGGCGTCTTGCGACGCCTTGTTGTTTTGCTGGCCGTTGTCGGCAGACGGCGACGGCTCGTAAGGCTTGTAGAAAAACTCGTCTTCCGGACGAACACGGCGCTGCCCCGGCAGGCTGCCACCGCTGCGGCTGGCGCGCAACCCTTCGTGGCGGCCGCCATGGCGCTCAGTGCGCTCACCGCGTTCGCTACGGTCCGAACGTTCGGTGCGCTCGCTACGCTCACCGCGCTCGTCGCGCGAACGGCTGCGGCGCTCCAGCACCAGTTCGCCGCGCTTGAGTTCGCGCTTGATCAGCTTTTCGATTTCGACGAGGTGCTTGCGCTCGTCCGGTGCGCACAGCGAGATAGCCTCACCCGACGCCCCGGCACGGCCCGTACGGCCAATGCGGTGAACGTAGTCTTCGGGGTTGTACGGCAAGTCGTAGTTGATCACGCCCGGCAGATCGGAGATATCCAGACCACGCGCGGCCACGTCCGTGGCCACCAGTGCCTGAATACCGCCTTGCTTGAACGCTTCGAGCGCTTGCATGCGCTCGTTCTGCGACTTGTCGCCGTGAATCGCCGCCGTCACCACGCCGTCGCGCTCGAGTTGACGCGCCAAGCGGCTTGCGCCGATCTTGCTGTTGACGAACACGATGACCTGCTTGAGGTCGCGCTCGTTGAGAATCTGCACCACGGCCGCGCGCTTGTCGTCTTCCGGCACTTCATAAACGACTTGCTCGACCGTATCGGCTGTCGCATTGCGACGGGCCACTTCGATGGTCAGCGGGTTGGTGAGATAGCTCGAGGCGAGCTTCTTGATTTCGTTGGAGAACGTTGCCGAGAACAGCAGCGTTTGGCGCTGCTTGGGCAGCAAATTCAGAATGCGCTGAAGATCGGGCAGGAAGCCCATGTCCAGCATGCGGTCGGCCTCGTCGAGCACCAGCATCTTGACCTGCCCCAGATTGACCGTCTTTTGCTCGACGTGATCGAGCAGACGGCCCGGGGTGGCGATCAGAATTTCGACGCCGCGGCGCAGCGCGTCCTTCTGCGGGTTCATGTCGACGCCACCGAACACCACCGTATTACGCAGCGGCGTGTGCGAGGCGTACAGACGCACGTTCTCGGCCACCTGGTCGGCAAGCTCACGCGTCGGCGTGAGAATCAGGGCACGCACCGGGTGACGGGCAGGCGAAGCACTTGTATTCGCATCGGGCAGCAGGCGTTGGATGATCGGCAGCGAGAAGCTGGCGGTCTTGCCGGTACCCGTTTGCGCAGCACCCATCACGTCACGGCCGGAAAGCACTACCGGAATCGCCTGCGCCTGAATCGGCGTGGGACTGGTGTACCCCTGCTCGGCGATGGCCCGCAAGATGTCCGCATGCAGCCCAAAGCTATCGAAGCCAGGGGTAGGAACAGCATTTACATCAGCCATGATGAAGGGACATCTCTTTTAAAAAAACGGGGGCCGCCACGCGGAAAAGGTCCGCATCAAAGCACACTCGCGAAGATTCAAGGGGCGCTGAGCGCCATGCTCAGGGCTGGCGCGGGAGGGGTCTGTCAGGGGACAGATGCGTCGGGCGCCGCCGGACCAGGGAGGTCATTAAGAAGCGAAACAGACGCAATTCTAGCACTTGCGCACGACCAACGTGTGACAGCGAGCCTTGGGCGCGCTTTGTACGGGTCTGCGCGGCCCCGCGCCAGTGGACGCGGACCGCGATTTTCGATGTG
Organism: Pandoraea pneumonica; assembly: GCF_049918595.1. Taxonomy (GTDB): domain Bacteria; phylum Pseudomonadota; class Gammaproteobacteria; order Burkholderiales; family Burkholderiaceae; genus Pandoraea; species Pandoraea pneumonica_A. Next base: position 645,763 of record NZ_JBNCRZ010000004.1, on the reverse strand, counting down.
ACGAACGGCGTCGCGCTTAGCGGCCGGCACCGGCCTTTGCGCTACCGTCCGGCTTGGCCGCCTTGGCTACCCCGGCCTTACCGGCTTTCGCCTGTGCGGCGCGCTGCTTGGTCGCATAGCGTTGCGCGAGCACGGCACACACCATCAGTTGCATCTGATGAAACAGCATCAGCGGCAGCACAATCGCACCCAGCGGGCCCGTGGCAAACAGCACCTTGGCCATCGGGATACCGCTTGCGAGGCTCTTCTTCGAACCGCAGAAGACGATGGTGATTTCGTCTTCGCGCGAGAACCCGAGCCAACGCGCCGCGAAGGTGGTGAAGGCGAGCATCACCGCCAAAATGACCGCGCAGCAGCCCAGCAGGCCGAGCAGCGCCAGCGGCGGGATCTGATGCCACAGGCCGGTATTGACCGCCTCGCTGAACGCCGTGTACACCACCAACAAGATCGAACCCTGATCGACAAACTTGAGCAACGCACGATTACGCTCGACCCAGCCGCCAATGGCCTTGCGCGACAACTGACCGGCAATGAACGGTACGAGCAGTTGCAGCATGATATTGCCGATGGAGTCGAACGGCGATGCCCCGGTATTGCCATCGTGATGCACCACGACGAGGCCCACGAGCACTGGCGTGATGAAAATGCCGAACAAGCTGGAGGCCGAAGCGCTGCACACGGCGGCCGGCACGTTGCCACGGGCGATCGACGTGAACGCAATCGCCGACTGGACCGTCGCCGGCAAGGTGCATAGGAACAAGATGCCGAGATACAGCTCAGGGGTCACGGCCCACGAGAGCACAGGTTTGAGCGCAACACCGACGAGCGGGAACACCGCAAACGTGCTCGCAAAAACGAGCAGGTGCAGGCGCCAGTGCGTGGCACCCGCGAGCACCGCTTCGCGCGAGAGTTTCGCGCCATGCAGGAAGAACAGCGCGGCGATGGCGACGTTCGTGAGCAAGTTGAAGGCGACTTCGCCCTCGCCGTGCGCCGGCAGGAAGCTGGCGAGCGCTACGGTCGCCACTAACATCAACGTAAAGTTGTCGGGAAGGAAACGCGGTCGGGCCATCGTCAATCTCGGGTCGAGCTCGAGGAAATCTCGGCGGAATTACAAAAGACAAAGCCCGTACGCAACGACACAGAACGCTGCGGCTCGGGGCCGGCAGCGCCGTCGACAATCGATCGGTGCGCGATCGAATGTGACCGGAAGTGTGCGCTCGCGATACGGGTTTTTACGTATTAAAGCGCAAGGACAGTTAAAATACAAATTCATTTAAAAAATTTATTCATACCAATAACGCATGAATATCTCGCTGCGCCAACTCAAGGTCTTCCTCGCCGTCGCCGAGCACGGCAGTTTCAGCCGGGCGGGCGAGGACATCGGCCTGACGCAACCGGCCGTGAGTCGTTGCATTCGCGAGTTGGAACAAGAACTCGGCCTCAAGCTGGTAGATCGCACCACGCGGGAGGTCACGCTGACCGAAGTGGGCGCTAGCCTCTCGGCCACGCTTGCCCGGGTGCTCGACGAACTCGAGAGCGCGTTGCGCGATACCCACGGTCTGGCCGAAGAGCGGCGCGGCCGGGTGCGCGTGGCCAGCGCACCGACCATCTCGGCCAACCTCATGCCCGAGTGCATCTCCGCCTGCGCCGCCCGCTATCCCGACATCACCTTGATGCTGCGCGATCAGGTGCAGACGCTCGCCACCGACAGCGTTCGGCACGGTGAAGTCGACTTCGGCGTGATTGTGGCGTCCGAAGGGACGGACGATCTGGTTGGTGAACCCATCATGGTCGAGCCGTTCCTCGTGGTGTGCGACCGCTCACATCGCTTCGCGAAGCAGTCACAAGTCACTTGGAAAGATTTGAACGGTGAGAAGCTCGTGCTGCTCGACTACGCGTCTGGCAGCCGCCCGCTCATCGACCGGGCGCTGGCCGAGCACGGCGCCTACTGTCAGGTCGCACAGGAAGTCGGGCACGCCATCACCGTGTTTCGGATGGTCGAAGCGGGCATCGGCATCAGCATCATGCCCGCGCTGGCACTGCCCGCCATGCCCGGCCTGCCGGAGAACGGCGGCCGACTGGTCGCCCTGCCCCTCGTGCCGCAACTCGACCGCACGATCATGTTGGTGCGCCGGAAGAACCGCACGCTGTCACCCGCAGCCCAATCCGTGTGGGAATTGATCCAGCAAATTACGGCCAACGCGCCCCACGTTCTCTCGGCGGCGTCAGCGAAGACGGCGAAGTCCGCCAAACCGGGCGGCGAACCCTGACACCATTGGAGATATCTGCCGATACGCGGCGTAACCTGCACGTTGGCGATCGATGACTTCATTTATTACCCGCGCGACAGCTTTTCTGGGCGAAATGTAAGTGAGCACCTGCTACAATTGCCCTGCGTCGATTCCCCCCGAAAGCGCCTGACTGTCGTGTGAGGACTCACCCCCTTCTCACCCCACCATGCCTCGACGCCATGCCCGCACCCCGCGGGCATTGTGTTTCCGGTATGGCGTCATGGACTTGTTCATCAAATACTTCAGCCCGCTGTGGCTCTTTCACGCGGCAGCCGATCTGTCGTTCTGGCAGCGGCATCAACTCGACGCGCGCATGCGAATCGTAAGCCGCTTCATGTGGCGCTACGTCATGCGATGGTCCGTCGTGACCGCCATGTTGCTAGTGCCCGCCGCTGTGATGGCTCACGGTCTTGCCGCCACCGGTCTCGCGCTGGCGGGCGGCCTGTCGGCCAGCGTCGCGGTCCTGATGGCCGCGCTCGCACTGGGCTGCTTGATTGGCTCGCGCCTTCGCTAGGCGGCTCGCGCCTTCGCTGAGCGACGGCACACCTCCCCTCCCAGAACGTCAGCGACAAATTGTCCCGGCACAGATGCGTGCCGGTCGTTTCGTCATGTGCGTCGACTATGATGAAACGGCTCGCATCGCACCGCCGATTGCCGGCCGGTCGTGACGCCAGCCACTTTGCCCCTTCACCCCTTAGGAGCATTCCATGGCCAATGCCAAGATTCTGGTGGTGTTCTACAGCATGTACGGACACATTTACACGATGGCCGAAGCGGTCGTCGAAGGCGCGCGCAGCGTCGCCGGTGCCGACGTCACGCTGATGCAAGTCCCCGAACTGGTCCCCGACGAAGTCCTTGAGAAAAGCGGCGCAAAGGCCGCCCGCGCAGCGTTCGCTCATGTGCCCGTGGCGCGCGTCGAGCAGTTGGCCGACTACGATGCGATTATCTTTGGCACCCCCACGCGCTTCGGCAACATGACCGCGCAGATGCGTAACTTTCTCGATCAGACCGGCGGCCTGTGGGCCAAAGGCGCACTGATCGGCAAAGTCGGCAGTGTGTTCGCCAGTACCGGCACGCAACACGGCGGACAAGAAACCACGATCACGAGTTTTCACACCACGCTTCTGCACCAAGGCATGGTGATCGTCGGCGTGCCCTATTCCGAGCCCGGGCTCACCAATATGCAGGAAATCACGGGCGGCACGCCCTACGGCGCCACCACGCTCGCGGGCGCGGACGGCTCGCGCCACCCCAGCGCCAACGAGTTGAAGATCGCCAAGACGCAGGGCCGTCATGTGACGGAGATTGCTTCGGCGCTCAAGCACGGTCGCACGCTGTAACCCACGGCCGTCGCATAGCAAGCCCGTCACGGGAGTCCGCCTCACAGCAGACTCCCGCCTCGGTGCGGCACCGACGCGGCGCCAAAGCAGCATTAGCGCGTCTTCAGCGCGTCTTCAGCGCGTCTTCAGCGCGTCTTCAGCGCGACCTCACCGCTACGTCACGCCGACCTCAAAGCAACTTCAGATCCTTCATCACGGCACGGGCAATCCGCGCACGCTTGGGCGCATCGTCATCGCTTCTCATGTCCATATTCATCGCCACAGTCGTGATATTGCCGTCGCGCTCGACCCAGCCGACCCACCAGCCGATATCGTGTTTGCCGTCCACGTACCAGCCGGTCTTGGCGTGCATCACGTAGTCCATGTTCGCTTCGGCAATCGAAATCTGCCGCACGATGTCCTGCGTGCGCGCCGAGAACGGCAACTGACCACGCGCCAGCCGTTGCAGGAACACCACCTGCTCTCGCGCTGAAATTTGCAGGCTGTTGTCCACCCAATACGCATCCGCGGCACGCCCGATGGTGTGGTTGCCGTATCCGACCTCGTCAAGCTTGGCCTGCGCGTACTGGCGCGCAATCTTGTGCGACACGACCTGATAGCACGGCAGACACGACACGCGGAACGCCTCGCGCAGATTCATCGCGGCATTCCATCGTGCAAAGTGGCGCGGCTTGCCGTCCCAAGGAATGATTTCGCGCTCGTTGTCGAGCGCGCCCGAATCGAGCGCTAGCAAGCTATTGAAAATCTTGTACGTCGATGCGGGCGACATGCGCTGGTCGGCACGAGCGCTGTTGTAGGCCTGATACCCCCCGGTGCGTCCGTCGAGCACGACGATCGTGCCCTTGACGCCTTCCGCATCGAAGTACTTGCCCCAATCGGCGCGCTCCACGAGCTTCGGTGCATTCGCGGCGGCATCGGCCGCGTGTACCGGGGTTGTGAATGCAACGGGAGATAGCAATGCACAAATCATCCGAAAAATGGCAATGCGACTGCACCAGCGAGAGCGTTTTATCATTTTGGAGTCCTGATTTCAGTGGGTAGATTGACGCCATAAGCAAATGTCATGGACGGGTATCGGTAAGCGCTGGCCGAGCGCTCGCTTTTGCGAAAGCGCTTGCAGCATAGGAGGTGTTTCGACACATGAAAAGTCATGGTGCCGTAACCGATGTAACCGCCGTATCATTGCCGCGAATCCGGCGCACAATGCCGGTTATTGCGGCCCTCTGCGCCCACTTTTCCGGCACGCTGCCATGCCAGATCCTCGCGTTCATCCGTCTCCCACGGCGGACATTTCACCCATCGCACCAGGCACCGCCCCGCCCCTCGTCATTCGTCTCGACGCGCCGCAGCAAGTCGACGATCAACCGGTGCGATACCAGAGCTTGTGGCTGCTGATGCGCCTGTACTTTGCGGCGCGCTACGAGTCGTCGCCAGTGCCGCTGGCAGCGCTCAAATCGCGCTTCGCGCAGGCCGGCGACTTGCGCATGCTGGTGAGCCGGGCCTTTGCCGACTTCAGCGATTGGGGGGTCGTGGCCGGATGGGGTGACGATCGCCATGCCGACGCGCGTCTGCTGCCTAAACGCGGCCGCGGCAAGGGGCCGTTCTGGCTGGCCAGCGACGAACTCGATCGCATCGTCGTCACGATTGGTGGCACTACGCCAAGCGACGAGCGGCGCACGCTCGCCACCTTCCTCGGTCTCTCGCAAGATGCGCCGCCCACGCTCGACACCCCGGCGCTCGACTACGTGATGCAAGACATTGCGTTCTGGCACCACGTCACGCTGGGCAAGCGCGACATGCAGGACGGCATCTTCTTCGCCCCCGCGGAACCCGCACCTCACGCACGCTTGCGCACGCAACGCACGGGCGCCATTCCGTCGTTTCATGCCGCCCAAGTCTGCGCGGTCGACGACGTGCAACGCGGAATCGCGTTACTGGCAGAAACCATAGTCTGGCGGCGCATGGGCGACGTCGCCCGCGCAAAACGCACGCTCACCGCGCTCGCCGAGACGTTCGGTGCGCATGCGGCGACGCAACACTCGTCCCCCACGTTGCGCGCCATGCACTGGATCGTGCAGGCGTGGCAGGCGTATGCCCTGCGCGACGAGGCCGGGGCATTCGCCCACTTGCAGCGCATCAGCGACGACGCCACGCTCGCGCCCTGCCTCGTCTACAACCCGCGCATCCGCTTCGAGACGCGTAATTTACAAGCGTTGCTCTACAAGACACACGCTGCACGCCCCGGCCCTCAGCCGGCTCGCGCGCAATCGGCAGCCGACGCCCTCGCCGCCTTCTCCGACGCATTGCAAGCCGCGTTCGAAGCCGACTCCATCGAACTCGCCCAGCACGTGGCGGCCAACATCGGTTTGTCGTTGTGGCTGTTTTGGCAGGATTCGTTGATCGACCCGGCACGGCGTCTCGCGGTCGCGGACGTGCAGCGTCAGGCGCTGCGCTGGATCGGCCTGTCCGAATGGATTTGCGATCGATTCGGGGTGGGCGGCAATTCGGTGTGGAATACGGTGTTTTTGCTGCGCATCGCGCGCGGGGCAGTGCCGGTGTGGCGCGACCCCGATCTGGCAACGCTGCGTGCGAGCACGCCGCTCGCCGTCGACGCATTTCTCGACGCCGTGCAGCCGTTCGGCGCACCGTTCTCGCGCGCCAAGGGGTTTTCGAAATGGACCGATGTGGTGGCGACGACACTGGCCGATCACGAGGAAGGGCGCGTGCGCTTCGAGCCGTTGCAGCTCGCCAATTTGTGGTTCGAGATGTTGTGGTTTGCGCTGCATCAGGACGGCGATTCGCCGCAGGCCACGCACGCCGCCCAATCGCTTGGGCGCGTGCTGCCGATGTTGCCGCCGCCCGACCGGCGCTTCTTCCGCGACGCGCTACGGCTGATGCCGCGCGAGTTTCAGCGCGAGGTGCGCATCGCGGAGTAATGCCAACGGTGTCGCCCGCTTAGCGCACGCCTTGCGGCGTCTTCGGCAGCGGCGCGCGGAACGAGATGGCCAGACGATTCCATGCATTGATGGTGCCGATGGCGAACGTCAGGTCCGCAATCTGCTTGTCGTCGAAATGCCCGCGCAGGTCAGCGAAAACGGCGTCCGGCACATGACCGTCCTGCACGTTGGTGACGGCTTCCGTCCACGCGAGTGCGGCGCGCTCCGCCGGTGAATACAGTTCAGTCTCGCGCCATGCGTCGAGCAGATGCAGACGGCGCGCCTCGATGCCGACCTTGAGCGCGTCGGCCACGTGCATGTCGATGCAAAACGCACAGCCGTTCAGTTGCGAGGCACGCAGCCACACCAGTTCCAGCAAGCCGCCCGGCAAGCTGCAATCGTGAAAGTAGCCGCTCAGCGCCGCCATGTGTTCGTAGGCGCGCGGGGCGGCTTTGATGTAGTTCAGTCGCATCATGATTCGAGTCTCCGTTGAAGGTCGGGAAACACCGCTGACGTCGGCCCCCAACCCGGTGGCCGCTGCCGCCTGCGCGGTGTGTCGATGGATGCAACGATACGGGCTCTTGGCCCCCTTCGGAAGAGCCAAAACAGAATAGAATCGGTAGGCCAAAAAGTAGGCCAACAGGCCCGAGATGCGCATTCCCCCACGGAGACACCCCACATGCCCGCCTTGCCCGACGCGTCCGCCATGTCCGCCATGTCCGATCGGTCCGATCTGTCCGATCTGAGCGCCCTGCACCTTGGCGAGGCCGCGCAGGCAACCGGCACGCCGACGTATCGCGCGCTTTACGAGCGGATTCGCGAAGGCATTCTCTCCGGGAAACTCGCCCCGTCGTCGCGTTTGCCCTCTACACGCGCGCTGGCGAGCGAACTTGGGGTAGCACGCGGCACCGTCGAGGCGGCCTACGAGCGGCTCGTTGCCGAAGGCTTCGTGATCGGGCGCGGCGCGGCCGGCAGCCGCGTCAACCCGCAGTTGAGCGCGGCACGTCTGGATGCCGCTGCCAAGGTCTTGCCCCGCGATACAGGGCCACGCAAGGCCACGAGCAATAAGGGCAGCGACAACCCCAGCCACGTGCCGCTCAGCGCTCACGGCACGCCTATGCCGCTGCAAAACGGCATGCCCGCGTTTGATGAGTTTCCCCGAAAATTGTGGGCGCGACTCGCGGCACGGCATGCCCGCCATCTCCCGTCCGACGCCTTGAGCTATCAGGACGCCGCTGGCTTCGCGCCGCTGCGCGAGGCGATCGCTGGTTATCTGGCGATTGCGCGCGGCATTCACTGCGCCCCGGCGCAAGTCATCGTCACCACAGGTTTTCAAGGGGCACTGTCGCTGATCGCCCGCGTACTGCTGCGACCGGGTGACGCTGTCTGGTGTGAAGACCCGGGTTATTTCCGAGCGCATGAAGCGTTACGGATGGTGGGGGCGGCATTGGTGCCCGTGCCTGTCGACCATGACGGGCTCGACGTCGCCGAAGGAGAACGCCGTGCCCCGCATGCGCGGCTCGCCGTCATCACGCCGTCGCATCAGTCGCCGCTGTCGGTCGCGCTGCCGCTCGAACGGCGTCTCGCCTTGCTGGCGTGGGCGCAGGCGAATCAAGCTTGGGTGGTCGAAGACGATTACGACAGCGAGTTCCGCTACACCGGTGCGCCGTTGCCCGCCCTCAAGAGTCTCGACGGTGGCGAGCGCGTGCTTTACGCGGGGTCGTTCGGCAAAGTGCTGTTCCCCGGTTTGCGGCTCGGCTACCTCGTCGTGCCCCCTGAGTTGTGCAACGCATTCACGGCGGCGACCGCGCTCCTCAGCCCCGTGCACGGCTGGATCGAGCAAGCCACCGTCACCGACTTCATCACAGAAGGCCACTTCAGTCGCCATATCCGGCGCATGCGTCAACTCTACGGCGAGCGCCGTGCTGCGTTGGCTGACGCACTGCGACAACATCTACCCGGTCGCATCGAGCTCGCACAACAAGCCGGCGGCATGCATCTGCTGGGCTGGATCGAGCCGCATCGCGACGATCGTGCCGTGTGCCACGCGGCCCATCCGCATGGTCTGGCGCCGGGGGCATTGTCGTATTTCCGCATCGAACGTCAGTTGCCGCCCGCACTGGTGATGAGCTTCACCAATGTGCCCGTTGCCAACGCCGACGACGTGGCCAAGCGGCTCGCCCGGGCGTTCGACGACGACGAAAAATCGCGCCAGTTATGACGCGGCGCACCATTTTCTAGTCAACGCAGCCAGTCCATTTCTGGATAGTTTTCGGGACAGATCGCGCTTGTGTTTGCGTGTCATGTCGGTGTATCGTTGCCGCAAAGCTAGCGCAGGGGTCCTGCAACGTGAGTTGTGGGTGAGAAATACCCTTAGAACCTGATCTGGATAATGCCAGCGCAGGGAGCGTAGAAGTCACTCGCCCCCGTTCATGCTCCTGAGCCGCTTTGCGCCGAATTTGTCGGCGTCAACACGTGCCCCGCCAGGAGACATTGCATGAACGCCAATCCGAAGTTCCTCTCAGCCAACGCGCGCGTGGACGAAGCCGCGATCGCACCGCTGCCCAATTCCCGCAAGATCTATGTGAACGGTTCGCGCCCAGACCTGCGTGTTCCGATGCGTGAAATTTCGCAAGCCGATACGCCCACGAGCTTCGGCGGCGAGAAGAACCCGCCGATCTTCGTCTACGACACCTCGGGCCCGTACACCGACCCGGACGCCAAGATCGACATCCGCTCGGGCCTGCCTGCACTGCGCGCCGCCTGGATCGAAGAGCGCGGCGACACCGAAGCCTTGCCTGGCCTCTCGTCGGCCTACGGCCGCGAACGCGCCGACGATTCGGCCACCGCTGAACTGCGCTTCCCGGGCCTGCATCGCACGCCGCGCCGCGCCAAGGCCGGCAAGAATGTGACGCAGATGCACTACGCGCGTCAGGGCATCATCACGCCGGAGATGGAATACATCGCCATTCGCGAAAACCTGCGCCGTCAGGAATACATCGAGAGCGTGCGCAATGCCGGTCCGCAAGGCGAGCGTCTTGCCAAGCTGCTCTCGCGTCAGCACCCGGGCCAACACTTCGGTGCCAGCCTGCCCGCTGAAATCACGCCGGAATTCGTGCGCAGCGAAATCGCCCGCGGGCGCGCCATCATCCCGAACAACATCAACCACCCGGAATCGGAGCCGATGATCATCGGCCGCAACTTCCTCGTGAAGATCAACGCGAACATCGGCAACTCGGCCGTGACGTCGTCGATCGGCGAAGAAGTCGACAAGATGACGTGGGCCATCCGTTGGGGCGGCGACACGGTCATGGATCTGTCGACCGGCAAGCACATTCACGAAACGCGCGAATGGATTCTGCGTAACAGCCCGGTGCCCATCGGCACGGTGCCGATTTATCAGGCGCTCGAAAAGGTCAACGGCAAGGCCGAAGACCTGACGTGGGAAATGTTCCGCGACACGCTCATCGAGCAAGCTGAACAAGGCGTCGACTACTTCACCATCCACGCCGGTGTGCGCCTCGCGTACGTGCCGATGACCGCCAACCGTATGACGGGCATCGTGAGCCGTGGCGGTTCGATCATGGCCAAGTGGTGTCTCGCGCACCACAAGGAAAGCTTCCTGTACACGCACTTCGAAGAGATCTGCGAAATCATGAAGGCCTACGACGTGGCGTTCTCGCTGGGCGACGGCCTGCGTCCTGGCTCGATTTACGATGCCAACGACGAAGCGCAGCTCTCGGAACTGAAGACGCTGGGCGAACTCACGCAAATCGCCTGGAAGCACGACGTGCAGGTGATGATCGAGGGCCCGGGCCACGTGCCGATGCAGCTCATCAAGGAGAACATGGATCTCCAGCTCGAGTACTGCGACGAAGCCCCGTTCTACACGCTCGGACCGCTCACGACGGACATCGCCCCCGGCTACGATCACATCACGTCGGGCATCGGTGCCGCCACCATCGGTTGGTACGGCACGGCCATGCTGTGCTACGTCACGCCGAAGGAACACTTGGGCCTGCCGAACAAGGACGACGTGAAGGAAGGCATCATCACGTACAAGCTCGCCGCGCACGCCGCCGATCTGGCCAAGGGTCACCCGGGCGCACAGATTCGCGATAACGCCCTGTCGAAGGCACGCTTCGAATTCCGTTGGGAAGACCAGTTCAACCTCGGTCTCGATCCGGACAAGGCGCGTGAGTTCCACGACGAGACGTTGCCGAAGGACTCGGCCAAGGTGGCGCACTTCTGCTCGATGTGCGGCCCGCACTTCTGCTCGATGAAGATCACGCAGGACGTGCGCGACTACGCTGCCAAGCAAGGCATCTCGGACGAAGCCGCGCTCAAGCAAGGCATGGAAGTCAAAGCGGTCGAATTCGTGAAGAAGGGCGCTGAGATTTATCAACGCACCTAAAGCCCGCGGCTTTGATGGCGTTGAAATGAAGAACGCGCCCGGAGAGATCCGGGCGCGTTTTTTTATGCCGCGTTTAACGATGGCAAATTAGACATCGGAATAATCGTAGGACTCGTAGGACTCATCGGAATCGTTCGCTTCCAACGCCCGCCGTGTCGGCACACCGAGCGCCGTCATTTCGTTACGCAGCCGCTGGCATGCCACCTCCGGACGCAGCGAAGTATGCATCGATGTGGCCAATGCCATGAATGACTGCGTGTTGTTTTGCGGCAACCTTGCCGACTGCATCACGTCGGCGTGGCGCATGCCCCAGTGCGCATCGCCGGTCTGTTCGATGCCGAGCGCGAGCTTTGCCCAGTCGTTGGAACACACGGCGACCGTTTTGGGAAGATCGGCGCGCGCCATCGCTTGCTGCATCGGTGAGCCGGTGGACAGTGCGACGCGCAACATCCACTCGGTGGCATCAGATGCGGGCAGCGTGCGTCGGCCCTCGTGCAGACGCTCATTCACCTGGCTCACAAATGCGTGCACCGGCTCGCGCACCAGACAAGCCTGCGTCCACTCCTTCTTGCCGACCAGATCGGGCTTACCGGTCCAGCGGCGGGCCGTGTCACCGACTGTCTTGGCGACGTCAGAACGAACCGCCTCGTAGGCCGACGTGCCGTTGCGACCGTCCGTGCCAAGCAGCGAACCGCCCACGACCTCGTTGCATATCTGCCCACGTTCGCTGCGCGCATCCGGCATCAGCACCGGATGATTCGAATAATCCGCCGCGCCGGGGCGTGGCTCGGCATCGACGGGACCGGCACAAACATACAAGGTTTGCAGCGCCGATGGACACAGCACCGGCGCGGCACGCTGCGTGCCATTGTTCCGCGCGGGTGCAGCCAGTACATCGGGCAACCGCAGCGGCGCATGCTCCGACGTCCAATTTTCATGCGCCGGGCGTCCGCCCTCGATGTTGCCTACGCTTTGCAACGGGAAGCCCTCCACGCGTGCGGATTCGGATGGCAACGGCGGATGCAAAGCGATGGGGGCAAATTGCCCGGCAACTTGGGCGGGTGCGTGCCCGGTCATGGCGCCGGAAAATGGCTGAAGTGCGTACATCGTGAAATCCTCCATCAGTGCGGTGAACGTGGTGATTAACCACGGCCTCGACGCGATGTCGAAGCGGCGTTCACGATGCCCGACGGCTACCGCTGGCATTGTCGGTTCTGCACACCTCCACGCTCAGCTCGCGCAAGCCACCGTCCGGTAGGAGACAGTCAACGTCCATCGCGCAACGCGGGGCGTGGCGGGATGCCGCTGTCGGGGCAACACGGACTTATGGCATGCTATCGGTCAGCGGCACAGCCGACGCGGCTGCTGCGCTCCCGAGGATTCGAGTCGTCGAAGCCCTTCCCCGGGGACGCGCTTTCCGCACCCCAGCCCGAAGGCATCTCAAAATGACGGCCGTCCGGCCTTGTTTCGAAATGTCTCCGCGCAACCGGTCGCGCTCCTGTCATGGGAGATGACCGCCTTGCTCCCGTCGCTGCTGTGCGCCTGACTTTGTACTTACAGGTGACAACAATATGAGTGGTTACGGCTTTCTTTTCAGTATCTTGCTGCTGGTTCTGGCGAGCGCCTTCTTTTCCGCCGCCGAAATTTCTCTGACGGCCGCCAAGCGCACCAAACTTCAGGTGCTCATGGAAAAAGGCGACCAGCAAGCCATCAAAGTGCTCGCACTCAAGGAGCAACCCGGCAACTTCTTCACCGTCGTGCAGATCGGCGTGAACGCAGTCGCGGTGCTCGGCGGTGTGCTGGGCGAGAGTTTTCTGACCGGTTATTTGTTCGACTGGCTCTCGTCCTTCACCGATCAGGCGATGGCCTTGCGTCTGGCGGGCATCGGTTCATTCCTATTCATCACGATTGCTTTCATTCAATTTGCCGACCTGATTCCGAAGCGGCTCGCCATGGTCAACCCGGAGCGCGTGGCGATGGCGATCATCGATCCGATGCTGCTCTGCCTGAAAGTGCTTCGCCCGTTGGTGTTCATCTTCAACGGCATCGCGAACATGTTCCTGCGCATCTTCAAGCTGCCGACGCATGCCATCGAGAACATCACGTCCGAAGATATTGCCGCCATGGTCGGCGCCGGTGCCGAGGCAGGCGTCTTGCGCAAACAGGAACTGCATCTGATCGAGAACGTGTTCGAACTCGAATCGCGTACCGTCGGCTCGGTCATGACGTTTCGCGACGACGTGGTGTACTTCACCATCGCGGAAGAAGAACGCAGCATTCGTCAGAAGATCACCGAAAGCCCGCATTCGAAGTATCTGGTTTGCCGTGGCGAAATCGACAACGTGCTGGGCTACGTCGACTCGAAAGACTTGCTCCAGCGCATTGCCAGTGAAGACTTGTCGAGCGTGATCCGCAATCTTGACCGTCTCTACGCGAAGAAGCTGCTTGTCATTCCCGACACGCTAAATCTCTCAGAAGCGCTGGCCCGCTTCAAGGAAACCCGCGAGAGCTTTGCCGTCATCATCAATGAGTATGGGATGGTGGTGGGCGTCGTTACGCTGAACGACATCGTCGGCGCGCTCATGGGCGATGTGGTCCACCCCGCTGACGAAGACCAGATCGTGCAGCGCGACGAGCACTCGTGGCTAGTCGACGGCGTGACCTCGGTCGAAGACGTGAAGAAGGCGCTCGACATCGACGAGCTGCCCGGCGAGGGCGAGTACGAAACCATCGCTGGCTTCATGATCTATCAGCTCAAGCGCATTCCGAAGAAATCGGAAGCCACGGAAGCGATGGGCTACAAGTTCGAAGTGGTCGACATCGATAACTACAAGATCGACCAGTTGCTCGTCACCCGTCTCGGGTCGCTCGCCGAAGCGGCCATCGCCGCGCAGAAGCAGACGTCATGAGGACATCGCCTCGATAACCTGCGCCAGTCGGTCGGTCAAACCGCCGTCGCGCTGCGTCGGCCGCACAATGGCCGACGCGATCACTTGCCACGGCGCATATAGCCAAGCCTGACGCCGCGCACGCGTCACGCCCGTATAGATCAATTCGCGCGACAGCACGCGGCTCGACTGTTCGGGCAGCACAATGGCCACTCGCTCGAACTCCGAGCCTTGCGACTTGTGAATCGTCATCGCAAAAGCCGTCTCATGCGCAGGCAGACTCGCGGGTGAATACAGCCGGTAACCGCCGTCCGGCGTCGCGAACGCCACGCGCAACGCGCCACCGGGTCCCAGCGGTAATGCGATGCCGATATCGCCGTTAAACAGATTCAAGGCGTATTCGTTCTGCGTAATCAGCACCGGGCGCCCCGCGAACCATGCGCCGCCCCCGGCATTGAGCGCGACGCCCGCGCGACGCGCCAACAACGCGGTGAGTTGCGCGCCAAGGAATTCGACACCGCGACGTCCGCCTCGGGTCGCGCACAGCACACGGAACTGACCGAAGGCCGCAAAGACCGGCTGCGCCACCATAGCGATGTCGCCCGCCGTAGCAGCGCCCGGATCGCCGAGTTGCCCGATCAGCGTCACCGCATCGGTCAATGCGTCGAGGTAAGCGCCGTAACCGTCCGCCAGCGCGTTGAGGTTCGATGCGCAGAGTTGCGCACCGCCGTCCTCACTCAGGCTGACGCGGTCGGGCGCAGATGTCGACGATGCACTGTCCGTGGAAAACTCCTTGCGCGCGTCGGTCACGCGCCCCGTTTTGATCGCGGTGGCCAATCGACCGATCGCCGAGTTTTCGCCAAACCGGTAAGTCCGCTCGAGCCAGACCACCGCGTCTTCCAAGCCACGCGACGCGCCGCCCTGTGCGCCAGGCGCCAGCGGCCCTTGCGTGGGTGGCATCGCTTGCGGCCAGCCCAATGCATCTAGCAACCGCGTGCGCATCGCAGGAGAAAACGCGCGCTTAGCGCTCAACTCGCCGAACACTGCGCCAGCTTCGACGGCGGCTAACTGGTCTTTATCGCCCAGCAGAATCAAGCGCGCTCCGTCAGGCACCGCTTCGAGCAGTTGCGTTGCCATCGACAAATCGATCATCGACGCTTCGTCGACGACGATCAGATCGTAGGGCAGCGGATTGCCCGCGTGATGGCGGAACCGGCGGCCGACGTGCTCCGCCGATTCGGGCAGCACACCGAGCAGGCGGTGCAGCGTGAGTGCTGCCTCGGGCAACGCCTGACGCACCGCTTCCGGTAAGTCCTGACGCGCGGTGAGTGCCTCCTGCATCCGTTGCGCGGCCTTCCCCGTGGGCGCGGCCAGCGCGACGCGTAAATTGGCATCACGTTCGAGCAGACACGCGAGCAGGCCCACGACGGTGGTCGTTTTGCCCGTCCCCGGGCCGCCGCTGAGCACGACGAGCGAGCGCTGCAACGCCAACGCCGCGGCAGCCATCTGCCAATTCGGTTCAGGCTGACCGTCCGACGACGCCAGCACGCCGTCACCGAAATACTTACGCAAGCGCGCGCGATCCTCTGCCGTGATCGGTGTCGTTTCCTGGCTCGCCAGTTTGCGGCCTAGCGCCGCCGCCAGACGGGCTTCGTAAAAGTAATAGCGAGCGAGATAGAGACGATCTTTCTCGTCGAGCAGCAACGGCCACGCATCGGACTGCGCGTCGCTGGCTAGCACCAAGGCCAGGTCTGCGGGTGCACATAGTCCGCTGGCGAACAGTGCGTCGCGCCAGACCGACAGCGACGGCGCATCGTCGGGAAACAGTTCGCCGCTCGCTTGTGCATCGAGGAAGTTGTCGAGCGGCACGCACACATGCCCCTCGGCCGTCGCCAGACTAACGGCCAACGCGGCACGCCAGACATAGCGGCAAGTCGACTCGTCAGCGCCGCGCCCACGGGCGAGCAGCGTCATGCGACGCGCGAATCCCTGCGCAAGTCTGACGACGCCGGTGTCGGCAAGCGTGGATGCCGCTGCATCGTTCTGGTGGAGGATTTCGCTCATGCGTTTGCCTCCCCGGCGCCGGTAGCACGCGCACCGGCATGCTCGCCATCACCGGTACCGCCGCCCTCGCGCCCCTCTAGTGCCAGCGCCTCGGCCAACGCCACGTTTTCACCCGCAGAGAACAATCGGTCGAGCGAATCGACCATCTCGCGCGTCGGTTTGTCGAAATACACGCCCGGCACATGGTCCTCCAGTCGATTAGCCTCGGCCCAGTCGGGACGCACGCCGCGCACGAAAAGGTAAAGACTTCCGGCCATGTCCCGGTCGTAATCGTAGTCGGGCAGGCGGCGGCGCAAATAGCGATGCAGCGCCAGCGTGTAGAGCAGATATTGCAGGTGGTAGCCATGATCGGCCATGGCCTCGCGCAGACCGTCCGGGCCGTAGTTCTCGGGCGCGGTGCCCAGATAATTGGACTTCCAGTCGAGAATCCACCACTGTCCGCTGTGGCGGAAGACCAGATCGATAAAGCCCTTCAGATAGCCACGCAATACCGTGGCGTCGAGCGGAAGGTCCGGGTAGCCGAATTGACGCAAGAGACCGCGCAACGCATCGAGCGACACCGCATCGGCTGGATAGGTGAACTCCATTTCCGTCAGTCGCTCGGCCGTCGCAACGTCGGCCAGTCGCACGCCGGGACGCAGCGGCGTCGCCACCGTATCGGCCAGCATGTTCATCATCATGGCGCGCCACATGTCGTTCTGCTCCGCACCCCGCCCCGGCGGGCGCTCTCGCAACGCACGCGTCACGGCCTGCGGCCACTGGCTGCGCGAGGTGAAATCAGCCAACTCGAATACGCGGTGAAGGCTCTCACCCGCCGCAGGTCCCCGCGGGAACCGCAGAATATCGTCGGCAGGCGGCCATGTGTCATCGCCCTCGGGGGGCAGTGCAAACGTCGGCCCTGCGTTGGCTTGCGCATCGTAATCGGGGCGTGTGCGCTCAGGTGCACTGAGTTGCCCGCCACCCAATTGCGGTCCGGCATGCATACCCGCCAACAAACCGGAGAAGCTGCCGATACGCCACACTTCTCGCAGCGCGCGCGTACTCGTGCGTGTGGCGAGATCAGGAGGCGCATCGTGGCCAACGCGCTCGCCTGCCCCTAGTGCGTCGCCAACCGGCAGCGGGACCACGTCGACCGGGCCACCCGCAAGCGCCTTCCAAGCGGTGCGGATTGCGTCGACTCGCGCGTCGGCATCAACGGTCGTGGCAATCCAATCATCAAACGATGTGCCCTGCCCTGCGGCCAACCAGTTGAGCATGCCGCCGCACGCCTCTTTCACACTACGCCGCGACGTGTACACGCCCGCAGCGAGATAGCATCGGTAGACCGCCCGCGTGAGCGCCACATACAGCAAGCGCGCTTGTTCGGCGGATTGCTCGCGGCGCAGCGCGGCGTGTGCCGGTGATCCCTTGGCACCTGCCTCGGTAAAGTCGATCACGGCATCGGGTCCGTCGTGATACTCCAATCCGTCGAGACTGCCACCGTCGCGCACCGCACCATCCCATAGGAACGGGCAGAACACGACGCCGTATTCCAAGCCCTTCGACTTGTGGACCGTCACGATCTGAACGAGGTTTTGATCGGACTCGAGGCGCAGTTGCGCTTCTTCGCCGCCACTGCCATTGCGTTGCGATGCCAGCCAACGCAGCAGCGCAGGCATACCCGGCTGCTCGGCCCAACGCGCTTGCGCCAACTCGGCCAGATGCATGAAATTGGTCAATCGACGCTCGCCGCCAGTCTGCGCCACCAACCGTGCGGCGAGCCCGAGTTCACGCATGAGCGTGCGCCACATGGCCGCGAAGCCGCGCTCGATCCACAACTGCCGATAGCGCTGCAGCCGCTCAATCCACGCGATGGCCTCAGCATCGGACGCATCGCTCGTCTGCATGCGGAACAGCGCCGTCGCGTCGAGACCGAACAACTCTGTGGCGAGCGCTGCACGTAACGCGCGCACGTCGCCCGGCGACTCCACGGCTCGCAGCACGCGCAATAGCGTTTCGGCTTCATCGCTGGCGAACACCGAGTCCTGCGTGAGTTCCACGCTGCCTACGGCGTGCTCCGCGAGCATCGCCTTCATCAGCGCGCCCTGCCGGTGCGTTTGCACGATGACAGCGATATCGCCGGGTGCCAGTGCGCGCTCGCCAATCAGCGCCTCGCCGCGCGACGCATCGCCGAGCAAACGTGCGACTTCGGCAGCCGTGGCCCGTGCGCAGGCTTGCTGGGCTTCGTCTTTGGACAATGGGCCGTCGCCCTTTGCGTCCTCGCTGCTCTCGCCCTCCGGGAGCCACCATACGGTGAAGTCAGCCACGGTGCGCGCGTCGGACAACGGCGGGCGTCGCCGCACCCCCGGACGCACGGGCGGATACTCCAGACCTTCGAGCACGAATGCTCGCTCGTTCGCGCCGAACAAGCGGTTACCCGCTTCGATGATGGCAGGTGTCGAGCGTTGATTGACAGCCAGCGTATAGGCCGCGTCGGCATTCTCGCGTGCAGCCAAATACGTGTGCAGATCCGCTGCCCGGAAGCTGTAAATCGCTTGCTTCGGATCGCCGACCATGAACATCGGGCCACCGTTATCCCCCGAGCGGTACACCGCATTGAAGATGGCGAATTGCAGCGGGTCGGTATCTTGGAACTCGTCGATCAGCGCGCACGGATACCGTGTACGAAGGGCTTCGGCCAGATCGGGATGCTGCGTCAGTGCTCGGGCGATGTTGCCCAGCAAATCGTCGAACGACACTACGCGGAGTTCGCGTTTGCGCTGTGCCAGTTGGTCCGGCGCCTGCATCAGCCATTCGCGCAGGATACGAAGCCACGCCATCCCATAGCGTTCGTCGGCGTCGGCGCGTGACTGCACCAACACGTCGGCCAGCGCGAAGAAGCGGTGATCGGGCGGTGTCTCGCCCTTCTTGATGTCCTTCGCCAAGCGTGTCGACGTCAGCAGCTCAGCCTTGGCGTGTAGCAGTGCCCCGACATCCTGCGCGTTCAGATAGCGCTGCCATGCCGACACCGCCTGCGCGAGCGATGCCTCGTGATAGATATTCTTCTTGAACGACGGCAGCGCTTTGCGCATCAACTCGGCAATGCCCTGCGCGTCGGCCTCCCAGCACTCGCGCGCAGCCGCGTAAGTGGCGAGAAGTGCGGTATCCACCGCTGTCGTTGCATCCGCCTGTACGGCGTCGGGCCAGCGCAGCGCCGACATGGGCTTTTTCAGACGTCGGGCCAGTTGATCGGTCAAGGTGCCCGGCGAGCGCTTACGGTCGACCAGCCACGCGGCAAACCCATCGTCCTCGGCAGCCAACGGCTCCACCACGCGACGCCAGAACTCCACCGCGAGATCATGGCGCACGCCGTTATCGTCAGGCACTAGTTCATAGGCAAACGGCAAGCCCGCTGCGAAAGGCACCTCGGCAAGCGCGCGCTGGCAAAACCCGTGAATCGTGTGGATCGATGCCTGATCGAAGCCGCGCAGCGCCGCTTGCAGGCACTCGCGAATTTGCTTCACGCTCATCTCACCACGCTCGATCAGCCCGGCAATCATCACCGTGAACAGCGGATCTTCGCTCGCATCGGGGTCGAAGTCGGGGAAGTCATCGTCTTCGCCGCTGTCCTCGTTGCCGCCTGCGGTGTCGTCCGCTTCGCCAAACATCGGCGCGATCGCGGCCACCAAGTCCGACAACCGCCCGCGAATACGCTCGCGCAGTTCGGCCGTCGCCGCGTTGGTGAACGTCACCACCAGGATTTGTTCGACAGTGAGTTGCTTTTCAAGCAAGAGCCGAACGTAAAGCGCGCAGATATTCCACGTCTTACCGGTCCCGGCCGACGCTTCGATCAAACAGACGCCATCGAGGTCGCAGTGGAAGACGTCAAGGTCGATGAGCTGTGTCATGCGCCCTCCACCAGTTCGAGATGGGCAACCAGCGGACCGAAGACCGTATTGGCAAGCAGGTCAAACGGTGACGCCAGTGGATCTTCCACACCTCGCCACACGAGGCGGGTATAGGGATCGTCAGCATCGCCTCGGGCAAAAGCCGACCCCTCCCATTGGCTTTGTGCGTCGCTGGGTTTGCCCGTACTGGCCAACTTCCATGCGCTACGCGCGAAGAACGGCAGGGGTCGCGTTTGACCTAACCGGTACAACGCGACCAACTGGCCGAGCAATGTTTCGGCGTTTTCAACAGGGCGCAACGCGAAGGTATCGTCCTCGCCATACCAAAGCGTACGTGCCGCCACGTCCAGCCCGGCGTGTTCCGGTTGCTGCAAGTGGGCACATAGCGCGAGGTGCGACAACCATGCGGCCAGCAAATCGCTTGGCCGCATGCTGCCGTAGCGATACATCACCAACCCGTAGCGCGACACTGGCGCGAGCCGCCCTTGCAACAGACACGGTGCCGAGAGTGTGGCGTCGCCGTGCCATTGCGCACCGGCCGTCGTTTGCCACCCCGAAGGCAGCGCCGGTGTGAGCGGCAGCATCGTCAAAATCTCTTGCGTGCCTTCCGCCAGCGCTTCGCGCACTTGCGAAGCCAACGCGCGCAAGCCGCCCAATTCCCGGCGACGCCATACGGCGCCTGTCGCACCACCGGGCAATTCGTGGCTGACCCGCGCAATGCGCTCGATAGCGTCAGCTCGCGTACGAGCGTCGCCATGGTCGGCGCGCAGCAAGCGTGGCAGGAGACGGGCCGCTAATGCATCGCGCCCCGCCCAATCGAGCACGAACGGTTCATCGTCTTCGACTTCGGTGAGCACATCGCCGAGTGTCAGGCCCAGACGGTCACGCGCCCATGCCCGCCCCGGATGCCGCCAGAATCGCAACAGGTCGTCGAGCGTGAGGTGCGTTTGCGCCACAGCCGGTAGCGGCTCGCTCACGAACGGGGCAGCAGGTGCCTCCGGTACCGGCGCGGCCAGTTGCGTCGCCAATTGCCGCGCTGCTTCGCCGTTGGACACGTCGTAGCTATAGAGCGCGGCATGCTGACCGTCGAAATACGCAGGTGAGAACGGTTGCAACGGATGCAGCACGACAAGCCGCTCACGGGCCTCGCGCTGGTCGTCCACATGAAACCCTTGCGACGCCGGTGCCAGCAGTTGCCCGGTGAAGTCGAGCAATTCGTCCACCGCCGTCGATGGCGGCAACGGCGCGTTATCGCGCACGCTGCGTCCGGTGTAGGTGATCAGGAATCGATCCTGCGCGCACAGCAGCAGATCGAGGAAGAGATTGCGTTCGTCGTCACGCCGCTGGCGGTCTCCCCGCTGCGGCAACACGCGCATCAGGTCGAACTCATCGGCGCGCACGCGCCCCGGCAAGACACCATCGTCCATACCCAGCATGCACACCACACGGTACGGCAGCGAGCGCAGACTGGGGATTGCCGCAAAAGTGACACGGCCAGAAGGCACGCCGCCACGCGTCGGATCGTCCAACGCGTCGGCCAACACACGGGCGACGACTTCCACCGGCACACGCACTTCGGGCGCGCCGTCGGCGATGGCCGAACCGATTTGCTCGATCGCCATGCGCACTTCCGCCACGTCGTCGGCAAAACGCGCATCGTCGGAGAAGAACTGTTCCAGCATGGCGAGCAATTGATCGCGCCACGCCAACCCGGTGCGCTCGGTTTGCAGCGCAACCGCCGTGGCATCCAGATCGTCGATCAGACGCGCCAACTCGCCCAGCAATTCTGCACGGCCACCTTCGATACCGCCCACCGGCAGCCAGTCGTCGACTGGCAGTGCGTCGTCGGGCAATGCATAGCCCAGGAACAACCGCATCATCGCGTCGCCCAGCGTATGACGTTCCAAGGCCGGTGCAACGCCAGCCGCATCGCGTCCTGCGCCCGAATCTCCCGAAACTCCCGAAACTCCCGAATCGCCCGAGCTGCCCTTGCCGCGCTGCGCCCCCTGTGCGTCAAGCCGCAGCAACGCATCGCCACGCCAGCCACGACGCGCGCCCGCCGCGTGCAACCAGTTCTGAATCGAGTCCAGCACATTGCCCGCCAGGTCATAGCGCTGCGCCACGGCGTCCGTACGGGCCAGTTCCACCAAGTCGGACGCCGCCACACGCATTTGCGGCAACGCCAGAATCGAGGCAAAGGCGCGGGCAACGGGGTTGGTCCGCGTCGGCGGCAGCCCGGTGACCAGATACGGAATGCGAGGCGTGGCCGTGCCGAATACGGCGTCGATCAATGGCGCGGCTTTGCCTAGGTCGGGTACGGTAATCAGCACGTCATCGGGACGAAGATCCGGAATCTCGTCGAAGCACGCCAGCAATCTGTCGTGTAGCACCTCGATCTGACGCGCGAGGCTATGGCAGACATGCACCTCCACGGAACCGTCCGCCCCCACGCCCTCCGGCACGCCATAGCGCCCGTCATCTAGCGTGAGAATGCCGTTTTGCAGCGCAGCGAGCAGTGTCGGTGCGGTATTCGGCTGGAACAGCGCGCGGTCTTCAACCGCCTGCTGGGCAAGATCGGCGTAGAGCGCATCGATGTGCGCCTGTGTCTGCCGACCCCATTCGGCCAGCAGCGGGTGGCCGACCTCGCGGTGCGCCGTGCCGTCGCGCCGCTTCAGGTACGACAGCCGCGACGGCGGCACGATATCGAACCAATAGCTCTCGCATGGGTTGAGCACGTACAGATGCACGTCCATCAGGCGCGACATCGCCTTGAGCATCACCATCGAGAGCGGCGGCATCGACGAGAGCGCGAACACTGACACGCGCGCAGGCCATCCAGACGGCAACGTCTCGGGCGTCAGTTGTTCAATCTGATCGATGGCGCGCAGGGTCGGGTGACGCTCGCGAATATCGAGATGCTGCAACGCACGCCGCCACAACTCGCTCTGCCAGACTTCGTCGTCTCGCTGCACGTCGCCCCAGCCTGCCGCGCCGCCGACGGGAATCGTGTCGCCCGACTGCCAGCGTTCGAGCCAGTTCGGCCGGTAGGTCAGATATTGGTCGTAGATATGCGCCAAACGCTCCGCCAGTTCAAAGCGCATAACATCGTCGGCCTCGGCCAGATAGCCCGCCAGCCTGGGCGACGTCTTGACCCACGGCTGCGCCAGGCACTGGTAAAGCGGCCAGACGAGACGGTCGGGTGCAAACGGCGAGCTCTCCGGCACCGTCAGCAACTTGCCTGCCATATCCCACAGCCATTGCGCCAGATAGGCCAGACGCACGTTCGCGCACACACCGAACACGTCGGCGTAGTCCAGTTCGAGCCGGCGGCGCACCGCCACACTTGGCACGACGATGGTTTCCGAATGCAACGGGTCGCCCGGCGCCTGCGCAAGATCGCGCAACAGGGCAGCTTCAAGCGTGGTGAACCGGTTGGAAAAGAATAAGTGGAGCATTCGGACGTGGCGACCTAATGAGACTGGGAGGCTAATGGGGCTGGGGGGCGACGGAACGCACGGAACCGAACGCCAAGGAACTGTCCGCAAGCATAACAAAAGCCCTATGCCCAAGCCCATCGGAGCCCTCCGAAAACCCCGACCGGTCGGCGTCACAGCACACGGCAACGTGTCTTGTAACCGGCAGTATCCCCTCTTCGCGCTACGCGGGCGTTCGGCTAGACTCCTGACTGCGCCGCGTGCTACCCGCCGCGCGGCCGGCTTTGCAGCGGAACCCTCGCACCGACGCATGGACTACCAGACCGATATTAAGAAGTTCCTCTATAGCCATTACTTTTTCACCGGCACCCGCCAAGCCTTGGGTGTCGTCTTACCCGCGCTCGTCCTGTTCTGGGGGCTGGATCAGCACCTGCTCGGCATCGAAGTCGCCTCGGGGGCCTTGTGCGCCAGCGTCGTAGACATCAATGGCCCGCTGCGCCACAAGCACACCGAACTACTGAGTTGCACGCTGCTCGGCGCCCTCACCGTCCTTATCACCGGCATGGCGACCGCCGCCCAGCCGTGGCAACTCTGGCTCACCACGCTGATCCTTACGTTCGGCCTGTCGATGCTCGTGGTCTACGGCTTTCGCGCGTCGCTGGTGAGTTTCGCCTGCCTGATGATGATGGTGCTCAACGTCGAGGCCGATCTCACGCGCCATCAAGCCGTGCTCGATGCTGGCGCCGTGCTGATCGGCGGGCTCTGGTACACCTATTTCAGTCTGGTGGTTTGTCGTGTGTGGTGGTTTCGCATCGAGCAGCAAACGCTCGCGGAATGCTTTTTCGTCACGGCACAGTATCTCGACGCCAAGGCGGCGTTCTACGACTCGACGACCGATATCGACGACTGCTATCGCAACCTGATCGCCGCACAAGTCAATGTGGTCGAGAAGCAGCAAGCCGCGCGCGAGATCATTCTGCGCAACCTGCCCCGACTGCGCACCGGTAGGCTTGAGCCGCGCCGCACGATGCTGTTCAACCTGTTCATCAACATCGTCGACTTGCATGAAGTGGTGGTGTCGGTGCACACCGACTATCCGATGTTGCGCCGCGAGTTCGCCAATCAGGACGTGCTCGTGTTCTTCCGCGACATGATCCGCAAGATTGCCGTCGAGGTCGATGCCATCGGCTACGCCATCGCGACGAATGAGCCGTCGCGGGCGCAGCGCAGTTGGCGTGCGGAGTTCCGCGCCATCGAGTACGAAATCGACGTGATGCGCAAGCAGCAACTGCCGCAGCAGGCGCCCGAGGCGTATCAAGCCGTCACCAGCACGTTCCGCCGCGTGTGGAGTGCCACGCGTGTGCTCGAGCGCATGCACCGCAACACGAATATCACGACGGCGGCCTCGGCGACGGAAATGCAGATCGATCAGGCGCTCGTGAGATTCACGTCGCGGCAAAGCTTCTCGCCGAAGCTGCTGCGCAAAAACCTCACGTTCTCGTCACCAAGCTTTCGACACGCGCTGCGCGTGACAATCGCGATCACCGCCGGCCTGATCATCTGCGAGAACTGGTCGCTACTTGCGGGGCAGGCGCACAGCTATTGGGTGCTGCTCACCATCATCGTGATTTTGAAGCCCGGCTTCAGCCTGACGAAGCAGAAAAACGCCCAACGTCTGACCGGCACGCTCCTTGGGTGTGTGAGCGTGCTCGTCATTCTGTCGTTCGTGCACAAGCCCTGGGTGCTGTTCGCCCTGATGTTCTTCTGCATGGTGATGGGCAACAGCCTCTCGCTGTTCAACTATGGCTTGTCTGTGGTGTTCATGTCGTCGTACGTGCTGCTGCTGTTCCACTTCCTGCTGCCGGGGTCGCTGTCGGTTGTGGGCGAGCGCGCCATCGACACGTTGATCGGTTCGGCCGTCGCCTTGGTGTGTTCGTACCTGTTCCCCTACTGGGAATATCGCCTGATGGGGCCGCTGATCCGGCAAGCCGTGCAGTCGACGCGAGCCTATCTGGAGTCGTGTGTGGGGCGCGACGGCGTGCGCGACGATCTGGCCTACCGCATGGCGCGCAAGGACATGCACATTGCTTTCGGGAATTTCGGCGCGGCCTTCAAGCGAATGATGCTTGAGCCTAAGTCGAAGCAAGTGTCCGTGGGCGAGCTCAACGATTTGCTGGTGCAGAACCATGTGATGGCGTCGTACATCACGGGCATTTCGGATGTGCTGCCGCGTCAGATCGCGGCGGACAAGAGCGGTGAACTGGGGCAAGTGGTCTCGGCCATCAGCGACTTGCTCTCGCAGGCGGTCGCTGCGCCGGCCGCTTCGGTGCCCACCGATGCGCAGGCGGCCAGCGAAGCGATGCGCGACTACACGCGCCGTCTTGATGCCCTCGTCGTCGCACAGGAGCAGCAACCCGATACGGCCGACGCCAACGTGCAAGAGCTCAAGCAAGTGGTGCATCAACTCAAACAGATGCTGCGCGCGGGCGAGCTGATTCTGCGCGATATGCGAGGAATCCGGCTGCCCGCGTGAGTCACGTGTGCAGGGATGGTGGGTGCGATAGCGCTAACGAATTAGCGCAAAAGCACGCGACCGGACGGCGCATCAAGTGATACCCGTTCGCGTCGCGTAGTGATAGAGATCGACGTCGCGATCCAGCCCGAGCTTGCGCATCGCGTTGGTCTTCTGTGAGCTGACTGTCTTGACACTTCGGCTCAGCTTGAACGCGATTTCACTGATCGTGAGTCCCGAGACGAAGAGCCGCACGACCTCGACCTCGCGTCCCGAGAGCTTCGAGGCGTCGGCTTCGGCGTCGTCGGCCACCGAATCGTGCAATCGCGTGGCCAGCCCCGCGGGGATATAGCGGCTGCCGTCGGCCACCACGCACACGATGTCCGCGATGGAACTCTGCTCATCGAGTTTCGAGAGGATCGAATGCACGCCCAGCTTGAGCATGCCGCGCAAGATCGCCAGATTCTCCAGCATCGTGACGACGATGATCTTGATGTTCGGAAAGTATCGGCGTACATAGCCGATGAGAAATAGCCCGTCTTTGAAGTGACCGCCGGGCATCGAGAAATCGGTCACCAGAATGTCGCACGGTGCCTTGGCCAACAACGTCACCAGTTCCGACGAATTGGACGCCTCCCCCACCAACTGAATCATCTCCCGCTCTTCGAGCAAGCGGCGTATTCCGTAACGCACAATCGGATGGTCATCTGCCACCACGACGTTGATTGTCATAGCTGCCCCCTCCTTGTTGTCATCTGGCAGAACCGCCGCAACGACACGGCGCTTCGCGCCTGCCATCGCAGCGAAGTGGGGCCATTCTGGCAAAAGGGATCGGACCGCCCCGCTGGGAGATTGCCCATAGGCAATTCACCAAAGCACGTTTGCTACGCGGTGTGGTCGATGGGCGAAACGCCCGGTGGCTGCCTCATAGAGCGGGTACTACGGGCGAAAGGCTTGATTTCACTTGCTCGAACGTGAAAACACTCGCCCCCGTCGCACACCGCTTTGTGCTACTCGCGTCACACAGCGTCGGATGATTCGCGGCAGGGGCTTCCGCGATTCCGAACGCGAAGTTCGGAATTAGCTTAAACACCAACTCGGGAAATAGTGATCGCCCCCCGCAGGTACTCGGAAATGGATCAACCGGCCGACGCGTCAGAAGCGGGCGCGGGCGCGTTGGGTTGTGCCGCCCCGTCCGGTGCCGTCGGTGAGCTCGGGCCGCCATCCTCTGCGGGCAAACCGTGCCAGCCACCGCCCAATGCGGTCACCAACAACACGTTCGCGGTGAATTGACGGCCAAGGATCGTCAGCGACGTACGTTCCGTGGTGTACGCCGTCGCTTGCGCGGTCAGCACGTTCTGAAAGCTGACCGTGCCTGCCTTGTATTGATTCAGGATGAGTTGCAGCGCCTCGCGCGACGATTGCACGGCCTGCGTCTGCACCGTTGCCTCGCGGCCCAAGTAGTTCAGCGCCGCCAGATTGTCCTCGACCGACTGGAACGCCGTGAGCACCGTCTGACGATAAGTCGCCACTTGCGCGTCGTAAGCCGCGATGGCCGCATCCGTCTGTGCACGACGCAGCCCGCCATCGAAGAGCGTTGCAGCCAGTGCCGGTCCTACTGACCAGAAGCGGCTCGGCAGCGTCAGCCAGTTCGCGAAGCTGCTGCTCTGGAAGCCACCAGATGCCGAGAGTGAAAGCGTCGGGAAGAACGCAGCCTTCGCCACACCGATCTTGGCGTTGGCCGATGCCACCGCACGCTCGGCCGCCGCGATATCCGGGCGACGCTCCAACAGTTGCGACGGCAGACTGCCCGGCACCGTCGGCAACGCCGCGCGCATCGGCGCCACGCTCAACGAGAACGCCGCAGGCGCCTTGCCGACCAGCAACGCAATCGCATGCTCCAACTGCGCGCGCGTCACTTCGATATCGATTGCCGACGCCTGGGCCGACTGCAATTGCGTCTGCGCCTGAATCACATCGGAGCGCTGCGCCACGCCCACGGCGTACTGATTCTGCGTGAGCTTGAGCGTCTGCTCGTAAGCTGCGACGGTTCGGTCCAGCAACGCCTTCTGCGCATCGGTCACACGCAGATCGAAGTAGTTCTGTGCGAGCAGGGCTTGCGCGGACAAGCGCGCGTTCGCCAGATCGGCGGCACTCGCCGCAGCGCTCGCATCCCCCGCTTCCACCGAGCGGCGCACGCTGCCCCAGATATCCGGTTCCCAGCTTGCCGTGCCCGACAAGCTATAGCTGTTCGAGAGGCCCCCTGCGCCGGAACCGCTCACGGCCGTGTTGCTCACCCGCGAGCTGCTGCGCGTGAGGCTGGAACTGGCACCAATGGTCGGGAAGAACGCCGAGCGCGCTTGTGACGCCACCGCCAACGCCTGACGGTAGTTAGCCTCGGCCACCTTGATGTTCTGGTTGTTGACGTCGACCTGCGTCATCAGGTCGTTCAGTACCGGGTCTTGGTAGATCGCCCACCACTCGCCCTTGGCCGCGGCATCGTTCGGTTCAGCCAGCTTCCAGTCACCGGTTTCCTTGAACGCAGCAGGCGTATCCATCTCCGGGCGCACATAGTCCGGCCCGACCGCACACCCCGCCAGCCAGAGCACAGCGCTCGCGGCCAGGAACGCGGCCGTACGGCGAGTACGCAGTGATGCGCCAACACGTCCCGTGACTGGGTGGCGAGCAGCGTTGACTTGACGATTCAGGGAACGGGGCATGGCACGAGCCGGCGTGTTAGCCGGGACAGTAGATTCAGTTTCGGAAAGAAGAAGGTCAGCCATGGCTCACCTCCGCATCGCCGTGGCCGCGAGCGCGCCAACGCGCCCAGCGCAGACGCACGCGGTCGAGATACAGGTACACCACCGGCGTCGTATAGAGCGTGAGCACCTGACTCACGAGCAGGCCGCCCACGATCGAGATCCCGAGCGGCTGACGCAGTTCCGCGCCGTCACCCGTGCCCAATGCGAGTGGAATCGCGCCGAGCATGGCGGCCATGGTGGTCATCATGATCGGGCGGAAGCGCAGCAAGCACGCGTGATAGATCGCGTCGCGCGGCGCCATGTTCTGGCGCCTTTCGGCATCGAGCGCGAAGTCGATCATCATGATGGCGTTCTTCTTCACGATACCGATCAGCAGAATCACGCCGATAAGCGCAATGATGCTGAACTCCGTGTTGAACAACAGCAACGCCAGCAACGCCCCCACACCGGCCGAGGGTAGCGTCGAGAGAATGGTGAGCGGGTGAATGTAACTCTCGTAGAGCACGCCCAGCACGATATACACCGTGAGCAACGCCGTCAGAATCAGGAACGGCTGCGACGAGAGCGCCGATTGGAACGCCTGCGCCGTGCCCTGGAAGCTGCCGTGCACTGACGTCGGCATGCCCAGGCGCGCCACCGCGTCGCCAATGGCCGCTTGCGCCTGCGAGAGCGACACGCCCGGTGGCAAGTTGAACGAGATCGTGCTCGCCGCAAACTGCCCCTGATGCGACACACCCAGCGCAGTGTTCGTCGGCCGGTACTTCGCAAATGACGAGAGCGGCACTTGTGCACCTGCCGACGTCACGACGTAGATATCTTTGAGCGACTCGGGGCTCTGCCACCACTGCGGTGCGACTTCCATCACCACCTTGTACTGATTGAGCGGGTTGTAGATGGTCGAGACCTGCCGCTGGCCGAACGCGTCGTTCAGCACGTTATCGATCTGGCTCATCGTGAGACCAAGACGCGATGCCTGATCGCGGTCGACGTCGAGCGTGGTTTGCAGCCCCTTGTCCTGCTGATCGGTGTTCACGTCGGCGAGTATCGGCAGCCGCGATAGCGCGTTACGCACCTTCGGCTCCCAATCCCGCAGCTCCTGCAAGTCGTCCGCTTGCAACGTGTATTGATACTGCGCGTTGCTCGAGCGCCCGCCTACACGAATGTCCTGCACCGATTGCAGATAGAGCTGTGCACCCGGCTCCTTGGCCAGCTTCAAGCGCAGACGCGCAATGATCTGGTCGGCGGAGAGCTTGCGCTCGGACAACGGCTTCAACGTCACGAACATCGAGCCGCCATTGCGATTCGAGCCACCGGTAAAGCCCGTGACGGTTGCCACGGCCGGGTCGGCCTGTACGATCTTGATGAAATCGGCGAGCTTCTTTTCCATCGCCTGGAACGAGATCGCCTGGTCGGCCTGAATGAAACCGATCATGCGTCCGGTGTCTTGCTGCGGGAAGAAGCCCTTCGGCACGACGGTGTACAGCCAGACGTTCAGACAGATGGTCGCGAACAGAATGATCAGCATCAGCGGCCCGTGGCGCAGCGCCCACGACAGCGAGCGTTCGTACTCGCGCAACATCGCGGCAAACATGCGCTCGGTCCAGTCGCCCATACGGGTCCAGATCGACGGACGGCGCGGGGCTTCGGTCGCCAACGGTGCGGTGCCCTGCGGCACGCCCGGTGCGGGGCGGCCTTTGAGCAAGCGCGCGCACATCATCGGCGTGGTGGTGAGCGATACCACCAACGAAACCATGATGGCCGCTGAAAGCGTCACGGCAAACTCACGGAACAAGCGCCCGACGATGCCGCCCATGAGCAGCAGCGGAATAAACACGGCCACCAGCGAAATACTCATCGACAGCACCGTGAAGCCCACTTCGCGCGTGCCCTTGAGCGCCGCCGCGAATGGACTTAAGCCCTCTTCGATATGGCGAGAGATGTTCTCCAGCACGACGATGGCATCGTCGACCACGAAGCCGGTCGCGATGGTCAACGCCATGAGCGACAAGTTATCGAGACTGAAGCCGCACAGATACATCACGCCGAAGGTACCGATCAGCGAGACCGGCACGGCCACGCTCGGAATCAGCGTCGCGCGCCAATTCCGTAGGAAGAGGAACACCACGCCGATCACGAGGGCAATGGAGATCAGCAGCGTGCGCTCGACTTCGCGCAGCGACGCACGGATCGTCGGCGTGCGGTCCATCACCACATCGAGATTGATGGCCGCGGGAATCGACGCCCGCAGGTTCGGCAGAATGGCGTTGATGCCGTCGACCGTCTCGATGATGTTCGCGCCCGGCTGCGTGGTGATGACCAGCAGCACCGACGGCTTACCGTTGGCCGAGCCCGCGTTGCGCAAGTCCTGCACGGAGTCGACGACATCGGCGATATCGGCCAGACGCACCGGGCGTCCGTTCTGATAGCTCACGATGACCGGCAGATATTCCTTAGCCGTCTTGGCCTGATCGTTCGCGAGAATCTGCCAGCGGCGATCGCCATCTTCGAGCGCGCCCTTCGGCCGGTTCGCGTTGACCGCCTGAATCGCCGTGCGCACCGTCTCGATGGGAATCTGATACTTGTTGAGCGCCGTCGGGTTGAGTTCGACACGCACCGCAGGCAACGAGCTACCGCCTACCGTCACGTCGCCCACGCCTTCGAGCTGGGAGATCTTCTGCGCGAGGATGGTCGACGCCGCGTCGTACATCTGGCCGCGCGTCATGCTCTCGGACGTGAGCGCGATGATCATCACCGGCGCGCTGGCCGGGTTCACCTTGCGGTACGTCGGGTTGCTCGGCAGCCCCGTGGGCAACAAGCTGCGTGCGGCATTGATAGCCGCCTGCACGTCGCGCGCTGCGCCGTTGATGTCACGGTTCAGGTCGAACTGCAACGTGATACGCGCCGAGCCGAGCGAACTGTTCGACGTCATTTCCGTCACGCCTGCAATCCGCCCGAGCGAGCGTTCGAGCGGCGTCGCCACGCTCGCCGCCATGGTTTCAGGGCTGGCGCCCGGCAGCGAGGCCGACACCGAGATGGTCGGGAAGTCGACCTGCGGCAACGGCGAGATCGGCAGCAAGCCGAAGGCGACAATGCCCGCGAGCGTGACGCCGATCGTCAGCAGAACGGTGGCGACCGAGCGCCGGATGAAGACGGCCGACAGGTTCATCGCGTCTGACCGTCCGGGGTGTCGGCAACCGCCGGGCCACCATGATCGCCATCATCCGACGGACCGAAGCGGCGCTCGCGCCATGCGCGCGCACGCATCGCCAGACGATCGAACCACAGGTAGATCACCGGGGTGGTGAAGAGCGTGAGCACCTGGCTGACCATCAAGCCACCGACCATCGTGATACCGAGCGGCTGGCGCAACTCGGAGCCGACGCCCGAACCGAGCATCAGCGGCAGCGCGCCGAGCACCGCGGCCATCGTCGTCATGAGAATCGGGCGGAAGCGCAGCAAACACGCCTGATAAATCGCCTCACGCGGCGCCATGCCGTGCTCCCGCTCGGCCTCCAGCGCGAAGTCGATCATCATAATGGCGTTCTTTTTCACGATACCGATCAGCAAGATGATGCCGATGATCGCGATGATGCTGATGTCGTTGCCCGAGACCATCAATGCGAGCAAGGCCCCCACGCCCGCCGACGGCAGTGTCGACAGAATGGTGATCGGGTGGATGTAGCTCTCGTAGAGCACGCCCAGCACGATGTACATCGTCACCACGGCAGCAAGAATCAGCCACAGTGTGTTCGACAGCGACGCCTGGAACGCCTGCGCAGCCCCCTGGAAGGTGGTTTGCGTGCTGATCGGCAAGCCGATGGAAGATTCGGCTTCGGTAATCGCCTTCACCGCGTCGCCGAGCGAGGCACCCTTCGCGAGGTTGAACGAGATCGTAGCCGCCGGGAATTGACTCTGGTGATTGATCGCGAGCGGTGTCGGCTTTTCGATGATCGTCGCGAACGAGGCGATCGGCACCTGCACACCGGTCGTCGACGCCACGTAGATGCCCTTCAACGCATCGGGGCCCCGTTGGAAGTCGTCAGCCACTTCGAGCACCACGCGATACTGCGACGCCTGCGTGTAGATCGTCGAAATGAGGCGCTGACCGAACGCGCTGTACAACGTCTGGTCCACGGCCGCAGGCGTCACGCCAAGACGGCTCGCCGTGTCGCGATCGATTTCCACGTACGCTTGCAAGCCGTTGACCTGCAAGTCGCTCGTCACGTCGGCCAGTTGCGGCACGTGCTTCAGCTTATCGACGAGCTTCGGCACCCAGATACCCAATGTGTCGAGGCTCGGGTCTTGCAGCGTGAATTGATACTGCGTGCGGCTGATACGGTCTTCGATCGTCAGATCCTGCACTGGCTGCATATAGAGCGAGATGCCCGGTACACGCGCCACTTCCGGTTGCAGACGGCGAATGACCTCGGAGGCATCGAGCCCGCGCTCGCCCTTGTCTTTCAGGTTGATGAGCAGTCGGCCGCTGTTGAGCGTGGAATTCACGCCGTCCACGCCGATAAACGACGATACCGATTCGACCGCCGGGTCCTTCAGCACCTCAGAAACCAGCGCCAGTTGGCGCTCGCCCATCGCGGCAAACGAAATCGACTGCGGGGCTTCCGAAATCCCCTGAATGACACCGGTGTCCTGCACCGGGAAGAAGCCCTTGGGTACCCACATATAGAGCAGCACCGTGAGCACGAGCGTGCCGAGCGCGACGAACAACGTCGCCGGCTGA
The DNA here is from genome assembly GCF_049918595.1 of Pandoraea pneumonica. Lineage (GTDB taxonomy): Bacteria > Pseudomonadota > Gammaproteobacteria > Burkholderiales > Burkholderiaceae > Pandoraea > Pandoraea pneumonica_A. The sequence goes on along the minus strand of NZ_JBNCRZ010000004.1, from coordinate 612,497 downwards.
CGGTCGAGCACCCACGTCAGCCACTCGCCGTACTTCGCGATGATGCGATCGAACATCTCGCCGGTCTTGCGGTAGAACTTGCCTTGCTTCTCTTCCGGCACGTGGCGCAGCAGCTTCGCGCACATCATCGGCGTGAGCGTGAGCGAGACCACGGCTGAAATCAGGATCGAGACCGCCAAGGTGACCGCGAACTCGCGGAACAGTCGACCGACTACATCGCCCATGAACAGCAGCGGAATCAGCACGGCGATCAGCGAGAACGTGAGCGAAATAATCGTGAAACCGATCTGCTCGGCGCCCTTGAGCGCCGCCTGCAACGGTTTCTCGCCCTGCTCCATATAGCGCGCGATGTTCTCGATCATCACGATGGCATCGTCGACCACGAAGCCTGTCGCGATGGTCAACGCCATCAGCGTCAGGTTGTTGATCGAGAAGCCCGCGAGATACATCACGCCGAACGTGCCGATCAGCGAGAGCGGCACCGCCACGCTCGGGATGATGGTGGCCGAGACGTTGCGCAGGAAGACGAAGATCACCATCACCACGAGGGCAACGGCGAGCACCAGTTCGAATTGCACGTCGGAGACCGAGGCGCGAATCGTCGTCGTGCGGTCGGTCAGCAGTTTCATGTCGATGCTGCCCGGCAGTGAGCCCTGCAACTGCGGCAGCAACGCCTTGACCTTGTTGACCGTCTCGATCACGTTGGCGCCCGGCTGGCGCTGCACGTTCACGACGATGGCTGGCGTGGTATCGGCCCACGCGGCGAGTTTGGTGTTCTCGGCACCGTCGATCACATCGGCGATGTCGGACAAACGAATCGGACCGCCATTCTTATAGGCAATGACGAGGTTGCGGTATTCGTCCGCCGATGCGAGCTGGTCGTTCGCGTCGATGGTCGAAGCACGCAGCGGGCCGTCGAAACTCCCCTTCGCCTGATTGACGTTGGCAGCAGCAATCGACGTGCGCACGTCTTCGATATTCAAACCATAAGACGTAATCGCGCGCGGGTTGACCTTGATACGCACCGCCGGTCGCTGCCCGCCCGAGATGCTCACCAGACCGATGCCCGGCAATTGCGAGATCTTCTGCGCGACGCGCGTGTCGACCAGATCCTCCAGCTTGGGCAGCGGCATGGTCTTCGACATGATCGCCAGCGTGATGATCGGCGTGTCCGCCGGGTTCACCTTGCTGTAGATCGGTGGCATCGGCAAGTCGCTGGGCAGCAGGTTGCTGGCGCTGTTAATGGCCGCCTGTACCTCCTGTTCCGCAACGTCGAGGCCCAGATCGAGCGAGAACTGCAACGTAATCACCGACGCGCCGCCCGAACTGGTCGACGACATCTGATTGAGACCCGGCATCTGGCCGAACTGACGCTCGAGCGGTGCCGTGACCGACGACGTCATCACATCGGGGCTAGCCCCCGGGTACAGCGTGACGACCTGAATGGTCGGATAGTCGACCTCCGGCAGTGCCGAGAGCGGCAGCAACCGGTAGGCGACGAAGCCGGCGAGCAAAATCGCCAGCATCAGCAGCGATGTGGCAACCGGCCGGAGGATAAACGGGCGGGACGGATTCATCGGCGCTGGCCGCCATGGCTATTGCGCTTCTCGCCCGGCTGACGCGGTGCGGTCGCCGCAGCACGGCTCTCGGCGGTGATCACTTCCACCTTGGCGCCGTCGCGCAGCTTGTCCATGCCGTCGATCACAAGCTTCTCACCCGGCTCGATGCCCGACTCCACGGCGACGTTGGTGCCGTCGGTCGGCCCCAGCTTCACCGTCTTGAGCTTGACGGTCTGATCCGGCTGCACGGTGTACACGAAGCTGCCCTGCGTGCCGCGTTGCACTGCGGCGCTCGGCACGAGCGTGGCGCCCTTGAGCGTATCGACCAGCATCTTCACGTTGACGAACTGGTTCGGGAACAGCATGCCTTCGGTGTTGGCAAAGGCCGCTTTGAGCTTAACCGTGCCCGTCGTCGTATCGATCTGGTTGTCGATCGAGGCGAGCTTGCCGCTGGCCAGCTTGATCTTGCCGGCGCGATCGAAGGCTTCCACCGGCAGCGCTTCGCCAGCGCGTGTGCGCTTGACCACGCGCGGCAGGTTGTCTTCGGGAATGGTGTAGACGACGGTGATCGGCGTGACTTCGTTGATGATGACGATGCCGTTGGTGTCCGAAGCATGAATGATGTTGCCCGGATCGACCTGACGCAGACCGGCCAGCCCCGAGACGGGGGCCGTGACGCTGGCGTAGTTCAATTGCAGACGCGCGTTGTCCAACTGGCCCTGATCGGCTTTGACGGTGCCTTCATATTGTTTGACGAGCGCGCGCTGGGTATCCACCGTCTGGGCTGCGATCGAGTCCTGCTTGAGCAGCGTCTCGTAGCGCGCCAGATCGAGCTGTGCGTTCTTGAGCAGCGCCTGATCGTGGGCCAACTGGCCTTCCTGCTGGGTCACCACCACCTGGAACGGGCGCGGGTCGATTTCGGCGAGCAACTGGCCTTCCTTGACCATGTCGCCTTCCTTGAAATGCACCTTCATCAACTGGCCGTCCACGCGCGAGTGCACGATGACGCTGCGCGTCGGCGTGACCGTGCCCAACCCGTTGAGGAACACCGGCAGGTCGCCCGTCTTGGCCTCGACCGCCGTCACCGGCGTGGCTGGCATGCCCCCGGCCCCCGGCATCCCACCCGGGGGGCCGCCCCGGCGACCGCCCTGCTGGGCCGGCCCCTGGGCGTTTTGGCTGTGCAGGCGGTAGTAAACACCTCCGGCGATGAGCACGACGATCAGCCCGATCACGCCCGGCACGAGCCAGCGGCGCTTACGCGAGGCCGGTGGGGTTGCCCCCATGTCGCGACGCGCCCCGGCGGCGGGGGGCGTGGGCGGCACTGACGAACGACCGGAATCGTTCGGTTGGTCGGAACCGTGGGGACCGTGCTCGGTCATGACTTCCTCGTAACAGCGGAGTGTTTAGCGGATTCGTCCGGTGCGGACGACGTTATTTTTTCTGATTGCTGCGGCGCGGCAAACCGGCTGGGAATATGCCCAGCACCGTGCCTCGCCGAAATCGGCTGATCAGCATAGCAGACGGACATGACACCTTTGTGCGGCGATACCAAAAAGCGGTCAACGCCGTAAGTGACCCAGCACACAGGAGATGGTTCGATATCTGCCGATGCTTCGCAGACCTGTCTATTCCCGTGAACCGTGCCTTGCAGTGCCTGACCGCAGTGTTCTCGTCACCGGCGCGCAGCGTGCGTGCAATGCGTGTGCAAGCAGCGTGCAAGCGGTGTTCAGGCCGAGAAATGGCGGCTGGGTGTGCTTAGGAGTGGTGATGCGCAGACAGTGCGAAGCTTAAAGGATGGGTGCGGATTTCGTGCGCAGATGGCACAGGCTCTATTATTACGCATGATTACAGGTGACCAACACTGTAATGCCCGGAAACAAAACGCGTGCAAAGCCGCACGGGGAGGCCACTATCATGACGACACAACCTGTCAAAGCGAATATGAAGATTCTTGTTGTCGACGACGACCCCGATTTGCGTGACCTGCTGCGTGAGTACCTCAGCCGTCACGGCTTCTCCGTTGCGGTGATGCACGACGGCGATGGACTGGCTGCACGACTCGAGCGCGAACGCCCTGCGCTGATCGTGCTCGACCTGATGATGCCCAAGGTCGACGGTCTGACGGCGCTGCGCGATCTTCGCGCACGCAACGACGACGTGCCGGTCATTTTGCTGACCGCGCGCAGCGACGAGATCGACCGCATCGTGGGGCTTGAGATCGGGGCCGACGATTATCTCGGCAAGCCGTTCAGCCCGCGCGAGTTGCTCGCGCGCATCAATGCCGTCTTGCGCCGTCGCAAGTCGCCCGATGCCGCCGTGCCCGAGCAACGCGAGAACTACACCTTCGGCCCGTTCGTGCTGGACTTTCGCAGCCGCACGCTCACGCGCGACGCGCAGTTGCTTACGCTCTCGGACGGCGAATACGGGTTGCTGCGTCTGCTGGTGAATCACGCCATGCAGGTGCTCTCGCGCGAACGCATCATCGAATTGCTTTACGGCGCAGACAGCGACGTGAACGATCGCGGCATCGACGTGCAGATCTGGCGCCTGCGCCGCCTGCTCGACGAAGACGCTCAAAGCCCGCGCTTTATCCAGACCGTGCGCGGGCGCGGTTACATCTTCGTACCCGACGGCCAGCGTGCCGATATGGCTGCCGGCTAAGACGCCGCCGCCCGGGTCGGTTGTGATACCGGCGTCGTACGCTATTTCCCGAGGTCTCCTAATAAGGAGGCCTCGTCCATCGGTCTGGCAAGGACTCCGGCAATGCTGTTTAACCCGGGCCACATGCGGAGCCCCGCATGAAAGGCCGCTTCGATACGCTGTTCGGCCGTCTGGCGCTGCTCATCATTGCCGCGCTGGTCATCAGCCATTTCTCTTACCTGACGATCCTGCGCAGCGATCACGACGATACGCGCGTACAGAACGCCGCCGAGCAGATGGCGTTCATCATCAAGGCCGCCGCCGAGGTCCATGAGGGCCACTCGGAGCTCATGCTGCCCGATCTCGTGCAGGTGGTGCCCGCCACGTTCGCGCATGGGGACGTGTTCGAGCCACCGACCAAGACCGCACGACTCACGACCGAGCTGGCCCGCCGTCTTCCGGCGGGCACGCAGTTGCGTGTGGAGCGCACGCCGCCGCCGCGTATCTGGGCGCGTCTGCCGGGCCGAGATTACTGGATTGCCACGCCGGTGTTATCGGTGCGTAACCCGCCCGGCACCGCGACGATCTTGCCTGGCTTGGCGGCCGTGCTCGGTATCACGGTCATCTTTGCCCTGTTCGCCGCGTGGCAATTGCAGCGGCCGGTGCGAGACATGGCTGCCGCCGCCGAACAATTGGCGACCCATCGCATCCGCACACCGGTCAAGGAGCGCGGTCCGCTGGAAGTGCGTCAGCTGACCGAGCGCTTCAACCGCATGAGTCACGACATCGTGCAAACCGACCGCGAGCGCAACACCATGCTCGCCGGGATTGCCCACGATCTGAAGACGCCGCTCGCCCGGCTGCGACTTCGCGCAGAGATGCTCGACGATATTCAAATGAGCGAGGGCATCACGCGCGATGCCGAATCGATGACGCGCATCGTCGACCAATTCCTCCTGTTTGCACGGGGGATCGAGTCGGATAGCGCCGCCTCGCCGGTCGAAGCGCGCATGCAATCGTTAATTCAGCCGTTCCTCGATCAGGGCTATGCGATCGAGCTGGATCTGCAAGCGGGCCCGGGTTTCAAGCTTAAGCAGACGTATCTCGAACGCATCGTCAACAACCTGCTCGACAATGCGGTGACGTACGGGCGCGCGCCGATGGCGATCCGCACATCGCAAGACTTGAGCGGCTGGCAGTTGATCGTCGAAGACAGCGGCCCGGGCATTCCCAACGAAGACATCAACCGGATCATCCGGCCCTTCGTGCGGCTCGACCCCGCACGGGGCGGCAACGCGCACTGCGGGCTGGGACTGGCCATCGTCGACAAACTGACGCAGCAACTAGGTGGACGTGTCTCGTTTAGCAACCGCCCGACAGGCGGGCTGCGCGTCACGCTGATGTTCCCGCCGGACGACCCGGGGGCACAGTAGCCTGCAAACCGTCGCGCGACGCGCTCGCGATTGACGCCACGTTTTAAACGCCCATGAAAAAACCCGCCGTCCATGACTGGACGGCGGGTTTTGTTCATTACGGGCACTGCATCACATCAAGCCACAGCCAGGCGATCCAGGTTGGGGGGCAATGCGACTACTGGGCTGCTGCTTTACTGCTCTCAGGGACACGGCGAAGATGGCGCAGCGCGACGTAAGTGACAACATCGGTACAGCGTCGCATCCGGCTCCCCGTTCCGCCTTCCCTGGCATGTGACCGGCAATGCCAGTCCGGCAACAACACCGGCTGATTACTTGATCAGGAACTTCTCTTTGTTCTTGCCAATCCACTTCGGTGCGCGACCGCGACCCGACCAGGTTTCACCGGTGGCCGGATTTGCGTATTTGGCGGCGAGCGGTGCGCGTGCTGCGCGGCGACGGCCATCGGTCGTTGCAAGGCCAAGATCCTTGGCGGTCAACTCGTACTCTTGAATCTTTTGCTTGAGTTCCGCGATGACCTGCGAAACTTCCCGTGCGCGAGCTTCGTCGGCTTGCTTTTCGAGCTTCTCGATCTGCGCGCGAATTTCCTTATAGTTTGCCATCTGGCGTGTCCTTACATTGTTAAAATGGATCGCCACTTAAAATAGCACGAGTTTTAATAAATTGAAAACAGCATTTCCGAAGAATGAGTCTGTGGGCGCACAAATCGCATTGAATCTCCTACGCTCGACTTCCGAAAATGCACAGAATCAGGGCATGAATCCCAGAATTTCCCCAGCATTCATCCCCTTCATTACTCGCTGCTAATGCTCTCCAATCCTATCCATTCCAGCAGAAATGCCGATACCAGTGCTCAGGACTCCGCATTTCTTGAGCGTTGTCCGAGGTATTACGCAACATTCGGCAAGACTTCGTAAGGATTCGCAACAAACGTCGACGTGCGGCAACGCAGATCGACTTCACGAATAAAACGCCACCCCAAAATATACGATCACAAATATTTAAGTGCAGTCCGATTAGTCTGTTATCCAAAACACTACCGGCATTCGGGGATTTCACATCGGAGTACCGCGATCTCCAAATAAGGTCTACGCAGAATTCGCGTACCCGATTGACCGAAATTCAGGCCACGCGTGATGGGTGACATGGGAAATTTCCGTCCCCGTTCAACCCAATGAACACCCGTGCCATATCGCTAGCTATCTCACGCGAATTGGACGGTGAACGATGCTGCGTCGCGCCATCGATAAATCGGGACCGAAATTGCTTCGTTAACGTATACGTCAATTCGCTATTGCGCGGCCATGCGGCAATGTCATTTCCCCACAACGTCCGGTTTCCGTAAGATAGGAAAATCCGCCAATCCCGATTCACTTCGGAATTTGCCCGAAACCCAAGGTGGATGGGGCTCAGAGGCGGTTCGAAGGCGTAAGATCGGGCCATCCGGAATTAAGTAATTGACGAATTACTGACATCGCTGACTTCGCCACGGATTTACGCCGCTTTCATTGATTCACTCAATTCGCATGCCAACTTTGCCCGCCCCATCGGAATCGCCCGAGCGCCGCGACACGGCGCCCGTCACGCTCACGACCGCTCGCACTGTGCTCAGACCATGGCGTGCCGAGGATTTGCCCGCCTTTGCCGAGCTCAATGCCGACCGCGAAGTCATGCGTCACTTCCCGACGACACTTGATCGCGCGCAAAGCGACGCCGTCGCCAAGCGCCTGCGTAACCATATGCGCACGCACGGCTTCGGCCCTTGGGCGCTGGAGATTCCGGGTGTCACGCCCTTTGCGGGATTTGTCGGGCTGATGCGCGTCGGCTTCGACGCCCCTTTCGTGCCAGCGGTGGAAATCGGCTGGCGACTCGCCCGCCCGTGGTGGGGCAAGGGATACGCGAGCGAGGCCGCCCGTGCTGCCGCCCGATTCGCGTTCGACGTGCTGCAACTCGACGAACTCGTATCGTTCACCGCGCCGGCCAATGTGCGCTCGCGCGCCGTCATGACACGCATCGGTATGCGCCATTGTCCCGACGAAGATTTCCTGCATCCGCTCATTCCGCCGGGCCACCGGCTACGTCGTCACGTGCTGTATCGATTGAACGCCGAGGAACTGGCGCACGCGACACCGTCGGCCACCCCATGATATTGGCGGCACACGCGCCGTCGGCGTCGTCTTAGCGATTGAAGGCGGGGCGCGCGTTATGGGACAATCTGGATCTTTGCGCCAGCCGTCCCCCCATTGTGTCGCGCGCCGTCATTATTCCGCTCATCATCGCTTGCGCCCTGTTCATGGAGAACATCGACGCGACGGTGATCACCACCTCGCTGCCTGCCATGGCACGCGATCTGCACCAAGACCCGATCTCCCTGAAGATGGCCCTCACGGCCTATGTCGTGGGGCTGGGTATTTTCATTCCGATCTGCGGTTGGGTGTCCGACCGTTTCGGCGCGCGAAACGTGTTTCGCACCGCCATCGGCATCTTCATGGCCGGCTCGATCCTGTGCGCGCTGTCGTTCTCGCTGCCGACGTTTGTCTTTGCGCGATTCCTGCAAGGCGTGGGCGGCGCGATGATGGTGCCGGTCGGTCGGCTCGTCATTTTCCGCGCTGTGCCCAAGCATGATTTGGTCAAAGCGATTGGCTACCTGACGATGCCGGCGCTGCTCGGCCCGGTGATCGGACCGCCGCTGGGCGGTGCTATCACCGCCTATTTGCACTGGCGCTGGATCTTCTTCATCAATATCCCTGTCAGCCTGCTGGGCATCTATCTCGCCGGGAAGTACATCGACAACGACCGCGGCGGCGATGCGGGCAAGCTCGACACCGTCGGCTTCGTGCTGTCGGCACTGGGCAGCGGCTTGCTGATGCTGGGCCTCGCGATGATCGGCGAGCATCAGGTCGCCGACAGTGTCGTGATCGTCATGTGCGTACTGGGGGCCGTGTTTCTCTACGCCTACTGGTGGCACGCCAATCGCACCGAGGCGCCGCTGCTCGACTTCCGCTTGCTGCGCATTCCCACGTTCCACGCGAGCGTGATCGGTGGGTCGCTCTTTCGCATTGGCTTGGGTGCGGTGCCGTTTCTGCTGCCGCTGGCGTTGCAGGAAGGGCTACATATGGACCCGTTCGAGTCCGGCATGATCACCTGCGCCTCGGCGTTCGGGGCCATTTTCATGAAGGCGATTGCGCAGCGCGTGCTGGCACGCTTCGGCTTCCGGCAAGTGCTGATGGTCAACGCGGCGCTCGCGGGTTTGGCGCTTTCGTCGTATGGCCTCTTCACGCACAACACGCCGGTGCTGGTGATGTTGGGTGTCGTGGCCTTCGGTGGCTTCTTCCCGTCGTTGCAGTTCACGTGCCTGAATTCGATCGTGTATGCCGACATCGCCAGCGAGGATGCCAGCCGCGCGACGAGTCTGGCGAGCGTCGTGCAGCAGTTGTCGCTGGGGCTTGGCGTGACGATCGCCGGGATGGTCTTGCAGGCGAGCAGCCGCCTTGCGGGTCACGCACAGCTGACGGCTGGCGACTTCTTGCCCGCGTTTCTCGTCATCGGCCTGTTCTCGTGGCTGTCGATCCCGATTACTCGCCGCCTGCCTGCCGACGCAGGCACTGAACTGGCAAGAAAGCACTGAAGCGGCGGCGCGGGCGACAACGCAGCGCCCGCCGCCCATTCAGGGCTTCGCTGCTCGCGCGGGCAGCACCGCGTGAATCGCCATACCGGCGAGCATCGCCACAACGAACGTCAGCCCTTTGCCCGAGCCTGCGCCCAGCAGCACGAGTGCCGGTCCGGGGCAGATACCGGCGATCCCCCATCCGGCACCGAAGATCAACGCGCCGAGTACCAGACGCTTGTCGATACCGTGCAAACTCGGCCACGCGCGCGGCTCACCGGTCCACGCCATCGGCTGCGCACGCGCGAGTCGAAAGCCCACCAAACCGACGGCAATCGCACCGCCCATCACGAATGCGAGCGACGGATCCCACCGTCCGGCGATATCGAGAAAGCCGAGCACTTTCGCCGGGTTCGCCATGCCCGCGAGAATCAAACCGAGCCCGAAGATCAGCCCGCCAATGAACGCCAGTGCGAGCTTTTTCATGCCGCACCTCCCGCGTGCAGCACATGGCGCACGACGAATACCGTGAGGAAGCCGGTCGCCATAAAGCACAACGTCGCGGCCAGCGAGCGCCATGACAGGCGCGACAACCCGCAAACGCCATGGCCACTGGTACACCCAGACCCTAGCCGCGTCCCGAACCCGACGAGCAACCCAGCGCCAACGAGCATCGAGAAGCTGGCGTCGATCTGCGCTTCGGGCACCACGGCGAACGTACGATACACCCACGGTGCCGCCATTAGCCCGATGACAAACGCGAGTCGCCAGCCGACGTCGCCCGAGCGCGGGCGCAGCAACCCGCCGACGATGCCGGAGATGCCAGCGATGCGCCCGTTGGCCAGCATGAGCCAGACGGCGGCCACGCCTATTAGTACACCTCCGGCCAACGCGGTCCACGGCGTGAAATGCAGGGTATCGAGGGTCATGAGTGATCGATCACAGAGAGAAACACGGGCGAATGCCCCGCGCCGTCACGGCTGCGGGCAGAACTGATCGTAGAGGCAAGACAGCACCGCCAGCACAGACGCATCGCCGACGGCGTAGTAGATACGTTTTCCGTCGCGACGTGTGCTGACGAGTTGCTCGGTGCGCAGCACGGCAAGTTGCTGCGACAAGGTCGGCTGACGGATATCGAGCTGCGCCTCCAACTCCCCGACCGACAGTTCCCCCTGTGTGAGCTGACACAAAATCAGCAGCCGATCTTCGTTCGCTAATGCACGCAGCAACTTGGTGGCGTCGCGTGCAGCACTGCGCAAGCGCGCCACGTCGAGCGGCGCAGCCGCCTCCCCGCCCCGCAGACTATCGGGCGTGGCGTCGCGAGCGTCGTCGCGCAGGGGTGACGAAGTGGCGCGTGGCATGGCAGGATCGAGGCAAATCGGGAAAGTGATGGATGCGTCGGAAAGCGTAGCGCGACGCTATGTCACGCATATCGCGTACACTTTACTCGTTTATAATATATCAATCGATAAACCTTTGCTGGAGCCCGGTCATGTCTGCTACATCAGCCCACATCGAAGCCTTCTTCGACACAGGCACCTCGACGGTGACCTACGTCGTGTTCGATGCGCCGGGCGGTCGCGCGGCGATCATCGACCCGGTGCTCGACTACGATCCGAAAGCCGGACGCACGCACACGGGTTCCGCCGAGCGCGTTCTCGCCTTTCTAAAGGCGCAGCAACTCACGGTGGATTGGATTCTGGAAACCCACGCGCACGCCGACCATCTGTCGTCGGCGCGTTGGCTCAAGGAGCGCGTCGGCGGGCGTATCGCCATCGGCGCGCACATTCGTGACGTGCAGCACGTGTTCAAGAAGCTGTTCCATCTGGGCGCCGACGTGCCGCCCGATGGTTCGCAGTTCGATCATCTGTTCGACGATGGCGAGACGTTCGCGATTGGCAGCCTGCAAGCCGAAGCGATGTTCGTGCCGGGTCATACCCCCGCCGATATGGCCTATCGCGTGGGCGATGCAGTGTTCGTTGGCGACACGCTGTTTATGCCCGACGTCGGCACAGCCCGATGCGACTTTCCGGGCGGCAATGCCCACACGTTGTATCGCTCGATCCAGCGCTTGTTGTCGCTGCCCGAAGCGACGCGCTTGTACATGTGCCACGACTATCCGCCGGCGGGCCGCGCTGCGAACTGGCAAACGACGGTGGGCGAACAACGCCGCGCGAATATCCATGTGCATGACGGCATCGGCGAAGACGCGTTCGTCGCGATGCGCGAAGCCCGCGATCGCACGCTCGACATGCCCACGTTGATCTTGCCCGCAGTCCAGGTGAATATCCGCGCAGGCGACATGCCCGCGCCCGAGGCCAACGGCACGCGTTATCTCAAAATTCCGCTCAACGCGATTTAATTGAAGTGACTTAGTTGGGCGCTGTCGGCGCAGCGAGTTGTGACGCCAGCGCTTGACGCGCCAGCGTGACCCAGTCGGGCTCACCACGGCGTGCCGGGAGCAGATGAAACTCCGCTTCCGGCAGCTTGGGCAAACGCCGCCCCTTTACCAACTTGTCGATACGCATGAGCGACGGCCCCGCCGCCGACGTATTCAGACAGGCCACCCCGAGTCCCGCACTCAACGCCAGTTGTAACCCCGCCACCCCCGAGGCCACGTGCGCAATCGTGTACGGCACGCGATGCGTGTCGAGCCATTGCGTCGTGAAGCGATGCAGCGCGCAAGTGTCCGGCAGCACCAGTAACGGCAGCGGCGCATCGGTGTCGAGCACGAAGTCGGGAGCGGCCACCCAGTCGAGCGATTCGCGCGAGAGTGCTTGCGTGCCGGTAACGCCTTCGCGTGCGAGCGATTTGCCGAGAATTCGCATCGACACGCCGATATCGAACTCGCCGGTGTCGTAACCGGTTTCGATGATGCCGCTCTTGAGAATCGTCACGTGAATGCGCAACGCCGGGTACACCACACCCAAATGCCGGAGCATGCGCGCGACGTCACCGGGGCGGAAGTAGTCGGTAATCGCTAGCCGCAATTCACCCGAGAGCGAGAACCCTCGCACGTCGTGCCATGCCTGCTCGCTTTGTGCGAGCAGCTGCCGCGCGTGGCCTAGCAGGCGATCGCCCGCCGCCGTTGTCGCCACGCCCAGCTTGCCGCGCGTGAACAGCGACACCCCGGCACGCGCTTCCAGCTTGCGAATCTGCTCGCTCACCGACGATTGCGAGAGAAACACGAGCGGTGCCGCTGCCGACAGACTTCCCGCATCTGCCACCGCGACGAACGTGCGCAACTGATCGAAATCGAATCCCGGCGCCATGATGCTATCCATTTGATAAACCGATGGATCAAATCGTATATTCCCGCTTTTCCGATGTCAATGACATCCCTAAACTGACGTTGTGGTTGGCAGCAACCGTGCGCTGGCGATCCATATTTCGCGGCGCTTCCTTCACGACTTCAGGAGTCTCGTCATGCCTCATCTCGTCCTGCAACTCTCCGGCACACCCAACGATGCCCTCTCGCGCGACGCCGTGCGTGCCGTCTCTCAACTGACGGTCGACGTGCTGCACAAGGCGCCCGAAGTGATCGCCGTCACCGTCGACTACATTCCCCACGAGCGTTGGTTCATCGGCGGCGCGCCGCTCTCCGAGCAGGGGAAAAACGCCTTTCATCTCGATATCAGCGTGACCGACGAGACGAACACCAAGGCCGAAAAAGCGCAGTTCATCGCGCAAGTGTTCGAGGCGCTTTCGGGCTTGCTTGGCAACGTGCACGCGTGCTCGTACATCCACGTGATCGACGCGCGCGCGGCAGCCTATGGATACGGCGGGCGCACGCAGGAATTCCGGCACCAGCACGCCGGGAAGTAGTTCGCACATGCCCGTGCATGCGGGACGACCGGCTAGCAATCCCGACCGCTCGCCGGTTTCACAAAATTGCCCGAAATCCGCTATTTACGCGGCTTTTCGGCCAACAGAACGAAACAATTCGAACACTTTCTTACGACTATTTGTTTCGTGATTTGCCGGTTCACCTCGTACGATGAAAGCGCATTCAAAGACATCGCTTTCAAGGGGGCGAACATGAAAAAACTGACTCTTACCATCGCGCTCGTTGCCGCCACGCTCGGCGGTATTGCTGTGGCACCGGCCCAGGCTCAAGTGGGCGTTTCGATCAGCATCGGCGCACCGCCGCCGCCGCGTTACGAAGTGGTGCCGGCACCGCGCGCTGGCTATGTGTGGGCGCCGGGCTTCTGGGATTGGGACGGCCATCGCCACGTGTGGAACGGCGGTCACTGGGAACGTGAGCGTCCGGGCTACGCCTACCGTGCGCCGGAATGGCACCAGGGCCCGCACGGCTGGGCGCTCGATCGCGGCGGCTGGGGCCATGGCGGCCCGGACCGTCATGACGATCGTCACGACAACCGCCACGATGACCACCACGACGACCACGACCGCTATCACGGATAACCCCCGGTCGATGCTGCGCGCGAGAGCATGATCTCGCGCGCAGCAGATCTCCGCTTCAATATCTCCGAACGCCGGCGCTTATCAGCGCCGGCGTTTTGCTAAGGAAAATCGATTGGTTGGGCGCGCGCCAGTGCCCCGTTATCTTGTGAAGCTCGCGTGTGAAACCCGCTCGCCGCTATCCGTAGCGAGCCACCGCCGAACCCTGTCCGGCCTACCTCCGGCTTACCTCCGGCCGTATCGAGTGAAGGTTTCATGCGTTTCACAAAAACGGAGCCCATCAGGCCATGCAAAACAACCATCGCACACCACGCGCTCAACGGGTTGGCTCGATCTTCGCCGCCGCCCTCTTTTCTGCCGTCGCCTTGCTGCCGCTCGCCGCGCATGCCGACAAACTCGACGACATCAAGAAAGCCGGCGTGCTGCGCGTCGCTACGTTCGACAGTAATCCGCCGTTCGGCTATGTCGACGCCAAGTCGCACAAGATCGTCGGCCTCGATGTCGACTACGCCAAGGCGCTCGCCGACAAACTCGGCGTGAAGCTCGAACTGCAACCGACGAACCCGGCCAACCGCATTCCGTTCCTCACATCGAAGAAGGTCGACCTCGTGCTCGCCAACTTCACGATCACCGACGAGCGCGCCAAACAGATCGACTTCAGCATTCCGTACTTCTCGTCGGGCCAGCAATTCCTCGCGAAGAAGGGCACGCTCTCGTCACCCGATCAGTTGAGCAAGCTGCGCGTTGGCGCCGATAAGGGCACCACCAACGAAATCACGTTGCGCGAGAAATTCCCGAGCGCGACCATCGTCGCCTTCGACGACACGCCGTTTGCTTTTGCGGCGTTGCGCGCGGGCACCGTGCAGGCAATTACGCAAGACGGCCCGAAGCTGGTCGGCCTGCTCGCCAACGTGCCAGACAAGCAGAACTACGAAATCCCGGCGTTCACCATCTCGAACGACTACATGGGCGTGGGCGTGCCCAAGGGCGAGGAGCGCCTGACGGCCTTCGTGAACGACACGCTGCGCGGGCTCGAGAAGGACGGCACTGCCGCCAACATCTACGACCGCTGGTTCGGCCCGAAAACGGCACAGCCGCTGCCGCGCTTGTTCAAGATCGGCGATAAGGCATGACGCGTGAGGCTTGGGCGCTAAGGCGGCATATTGCGTCTCCTTAGCGTTACGCGCCTGCCTGCCGGGGCACAAGAGGAAACCACCTCCTGTGCCCCGGCGTTTTTGCTTGGATACACCGCGTCATGATCGATTGGCTCGCCCCGAAGTACCTCAGTTGGTTGTTTCATGGTTTCTTGGTGACCATTGCGCTGGCAGCGGTCACCAGCGCCGCCGCCACGTGGCTGGGCTTCGGGCTCGCACTGGCACGCAACTCCCACAGCGCAGTATTCGCGCGCCCCGCCGCAGCGTTCGTCGCCGTCATGCGCAATACGCCGCTACTCGTGCAACTGTTCTTCTGGTACTTCGGCGTCGCCGCGTTGTTGCCGACGAGTGTCGTCGGATGGCTCTCGCAGCCGCACGCGTGGCATCTGGTGCTGTTCGATATCCGCTGGCCAGCCCTTGAGACCCTCGCCGGATTCGTCGGCCTCACGCTCTACACCACGGCATTCATCGGTGAAGAAATTCGCGCCGGGTTGCGCGGCGTGGCCGCCGGCCAGACGCAGGCCGCTGCCGCACTGGGACTCAGCCGCTACGCGATCTTCCGTCACGTGGTGCTGCCGCAAGCGGTGCGCATCGCGTTGCCGCCGTTGTTCGGGCAGTACATGAATGTGGTGAAGAACTCATCGCTCACGATGGCGATCGGGTTGGCCGAACTCTCGTATGCGTCGCGTCAGGTCGAGACCGAAACGTTCAAGACGTTTCAGGCGTTCGGCATCGCCACCCTGCTCTACGTGGGCGCGATTGCCTTGATCGAAGCGGTCAGTCTCGCGACCACACATCGCCACGCCGCCGCCCCTTCCCGCTGACTATGAACTTCTCTACCGTCCTCGATAACCTGCCCTACCTGCTGTGGGGCGACTTCCCCGAGGGTCCGCTCTCGGGGGCTGCGCTCACGCTGGTGCTCGCCAGCACGAGTGCGGTGGCATCGGGCCTGCTTGGGCTTGCGGGCGGCATTGCGCTCGCGATGCTGAACGGTCCGACGCGCTGGGCGCTCACGCTCGTCATCGGCTTCTTCCGGGCGATTCCGGTGCTGATGCTGATCTTCTGGACTTACTTCCTGCTGCCGATTCTCTTCGGCGTGAACGTCCCCGGCCTCGCGACGGTGGCGTGCGCACTCTCGCTCATCGGCGGCGCGTATCTCTCGCACACGGTCTACGCCGGAATTCGCGGGGTGGGCGCGGCGCAGTGGCAGGCAGGCATGTCGCTCGGCCTCACGCGCGTGCAAACGCTGCGGCATGTGGTGCTGCCGCAGGCACTGCGCATGATGGCGCCGTCGTTCGTGAACCAGTGGATTTCGCTCGTGAAAGACACCTCGCTCGCCTACATCGTCGGCGTGGCGGAGCTGTCGTTTCTGGCGACGCAGGTCAACAGCCGGTTGATGGTATATCCGGCAGAAGTGTTCGCGTTCGTCGCGCTGATCTACTTCGCGATGTGCAGCACGCTCGAATGGATTTGCGGGAAAGTGTTCGGGCAGGCGGTGCCGGGAGAAAACACCCGGACCGAAACGCCAACGCCCCGGCGCGGCTGGCAGCGTATCAAAGCGATACGCTTGCCCAGCTTGCCGGGGCGTTGGCGCCGACGCTCGGCACCCGGAGGCTTACCTACCCCGGAGCGCGAGCGCCGCGTCGACTTCAGTCACGATTGGCCTGGATAACCGTGAGCGCCGTCATGTTGATGATGCGTCGCACGGTCGAGCTGGACGTCAGCACGTTGACCGGTGCGCCCACGCCCAGCAGGAACGGACCCACCGCAACGTTGCTGCCCGCGCCCGTCTTGAGCAGGTTGTAGGCGATGTTGCCCGAGTCCACGTTCGGGCACACCAGCAGGTTGGCGGCACCCTTCAGACGCGAATGCGGCAGGATACGGCTGCGCAGGGCTTCGTCGAGTGCGCAGTCGCCGTGCATTTCGCCGTCGATTTCCAGATCCGGTGCTTGTGCCGACACCATCTCCAGCACGCGGCGCATCTTGGTACCCGACGCGGCGCTGCCCGAGCCGAAGTTCGAGCGCGAGAGCAGCGCGACCTTCGGGTTGAGGTTCAGCCACGACATTTGCTTGGCGGCGGCCAGCGTGAATTCGGCGATCTGCTCGGCCGTCGGATCGTCGTTGACGTGCGTGTCCACCAGTGCCACGGTGCGCTTGTCGAGCAGCAGGATGTTCATCGCGGCGTAGGTGTTCGCGCCCGCTTGCTTGCCGATCACTTCGTCCACAAAGCGCAGGTGGTCGTGATACGCACCGACCGTGCCGCAAATCATGCCGTCGGCGTCGCCCAGACGCACCATCATCGCGCCGATCAGCGTGAGACGGCGGCGCATTTCCACGCGCGCCATTTCCTTGGTGATGCCGTCGCGGCAGCGCAGTTCCCAGTAGTTCGTCCAGTACTGATGGAAGCGCTCGTCGTAGTACGGGTTAGTCACTTCGACGTCTTCGCCCAGACGCAGGCGCAGGCCGAACTTCTCGATGCGCGCGAGCAGCACTTCCGGGCGGCCCACGAGAATCGGACGTGCCAGCTTTTCGTCGACGATCACTTGCACGGCGCGCAGCACGCGCTCTTCTTCCCCTTCGGCGAACACGATGCGGGCTTTGCCGCCGTCGCGCACGAGTTGCTTCGCCGCCGAGAAAATCGGCTTCATGAACGCGCCCGAGTGGTACACGAACTGTTGCAGCTGGTCGGCGTACGCGTCGAAATCGGCGATCGGGCGCGTGGCCACGCCGTCTTCGATGGCCGCACGGGCCACGGCCGGTGCGATACGCACGATCAGACGCGAGTCGAACGGCTTCGGAATCAGGTATTCCGGCCCGAACGAGAGGTCATAGGCACCGTAGGCGGTTGCCACGGAGTCGTTCGGCTCTTCTTGCGCCAGACCGGCAATCGCGTGCACCGCAGCGATTTCCATGTTGCGCGTGATGGTGGTCGCGCCCACGTCCAGTGCGCCGCGGAAGATGTACGGGAAGCACAGCACGTTGTTGACCTGATTCGGGAAGTCCGAACGGCCCGTGGCCAGCACCACGTCGTCGCGAGCCGCGCGCGCGTCTTCCGGGAAGATTTCCGGCGTCGGGTTGGCGAGCGCCAGAATCAGCGGGCGCGGGCCCATGGTCTTCAACATTTCCGGCTTGAGCACGCCGCCTGCCGACAGACCGAGGAACACGTCGGCGCCTTCGATCACTTCGGCGAGCGTGCGCTTGTCGGTCTTCTGGGCGAAGCGAGCCTTGTCCGGATCCATGCCGACCGTGCGGCCTTCGTAGACGACGCCATCGATGTCGGTGGCCCACACGTTTTCGATGGGCAGGCCGAGATCGACCATCAGATCCAGACACGCCAGGGCAGCCGCACCGGCGCCCGAGGTCACGACCTTCACTTCCTTGATGTCTTTACCCACGACCTTCAGGCCGTTGATGAACGCGGCAGAGACGGTAATGGCGGTGCCGTGCTGATCGTCGTGGAAGACCGGGATCTTCATGCGCTCGCGCAGCTTGCGCTCGACGGTGAAGCACTCGGGGGCCTTGATGTCTTCGAGGTTGATCCCGCCGAACGTGGCTTCGAGGCTGGCGATGATGTCGACGAGCTTATCGGGGTCGCTTTCGGTGATTTCGATGTCGAAAACGTCGATCCCGGCGAATTTCTTGAAGAGGACGGCCTTGCCTTCCATTACCGGCTTGGAGGCGAGCGCACCGATGTTGCCCAGCCCCAGCACGGCGGAGCCGTTGGTGATCACGCCCACGAGGTTGCCGCGCGCGGTGTAGTTGAACGCCTTGGCGGGGTCGGCCGCAATTTCCTGACACGGGATGGCAACGCCCGGGGTGTAGGCGAGCGCCAGGTCGCGCTGCGTGACGAGCGGCTTGCTGGCCGTCACGGAGATCTTGCCCGGGGTGGGGAACTGGTGATATTCCAGGGCGGCCTGGTGATCGTTGCTGTTGCTCATGGGCGTGTCGTCCTCGTTGGATGTCGTCTCTCTCGTGCGTCGTCCGGCCGTTTCTTTTCGACGGTTGCCGCCCGGCGCACCTGATTGCGAAGCCATTCTAGGCAGCCGCTATTGGGAGGCGATTCTGAATTACTATGGGGCCATCATGTTTTTGTTATGAGCGTACTTTCCCCGCCCGGCGGGGGCGGCAGGACGCTCGCAGGATTTGGGGATTCAGGGGGTAGGCGTGGTGCCTTTCGATACGGGCGAGGTGGTGCGGCGTTTGACGACGCGGCTCAAGATGCGCCATCTGGTGTTGTTATTGCAGATTCAGCAGCATGGCTCGCTCACGCGCGTGGCCGAGCATATGGCGACCAGCCAGCCGGCCGTGACCAGCGCGCTTGCCGAGCTGGAGAGCATGCTGGGCGGCCCGCTTTTCGACCGCACGCCGCGCGGCATGACGCCCACGCCGCTGGGCGACGTGGTGCTCGCCCGGGCACAGGCGATGGTCCACGACCTCGACCACCTGACCCGCGACATCGAGGCCGTCATGGCCGGACACGCAGCGCGCCTGCATGTGGGCGTGATTCCTTATATCTCCGGCAAGACGCTTGCCGCCGCCATTCAGCAGACCCTCGCGCAGTTGCCACAACGGCTCACCGTCACGCTGCATGAGGGCACCAGCGAGGCGCTTATGGCGCAGTTGCGCGATCACACGCTGGACGTCGTGATCGGGCGCGCCGCCGCCAGTGTCGATCTCACACAAGTGCAATTCGAAGTGCTGCATCATCAGATGCCCCGCGTCGTGGCTAGCCGCCGCTTGGCGGCACGGCTTGGGCGGAGCGCACCGGTTTGGGCACAACTCGCCGAGCTGGATTGGGTGATGGGCGCGCCCAATACCCCGATGCGTGATCAATTGGCCGATTTGTTCTTGCACGCGGGTGTGGTGCCGCCGGTGCCGATCGTGGAGAGCTTTTCCTCGCGCCTGACCGGGGAGTTGCTGGCCAGCAGCGAGCGGGCCGTGTCGCTATTGCCCGCCGATATTGCCGAGGAACTGGTGCGCGTGGCAGGGGTGGCGGTAGTGCCGTGGTCGCTGTCGTGGACGTTGCCGCCCGTGGCGATGTTCACGCGCCGCGAAAACCCGCGCGAGATCAATCAGCGCTTTACGCAAGCACTGCGTACCCAATATCAGGCGATGACGGGCGCGGGGTAAGTAAGGCATCGAAAGGGTTTTTGATCGAAAAGACCGGCAAAAACGCGAAATAACCGCCTTTTGCCGTGTTTGTTCACCGATTGCCGCTCGGGTGACCGACGTAAGGTAGGGGCATGAACGATGCCGTCCCCACCGATACCCTCTCAGGCAACGCGCCCGCCGTCGCGCCGTTTGCGCAGTCGCCGCACCAAATCTTCCTCGCCCCGGCGTTGCTGCCGACGCAGGTCGGCCCGGCCGGATTGCGTTTCGACTTCAACGACGGCGCACGGGTCGTCATTCCCGACTTCGGCCAACCGCTGCCATGGCGTGTGAGGCTGTTCGATACACGCACCGATGCCACGCTCATCGAGACCGAATTGTCGTCGGGAGTGGTGCGCAGCCCCGCGAAATACTTCGTGCCGTACGGCATCACGATTTGGTTGAACGACGTGGTGGTGTTCGAGCATCGCTACGACGCTCGCGATCAGGACGTGCTCGTGCAGTTTCCCGCGGCCGCCTTGGGTGATGTGCTGGGCTGGCTACCCTATGGGCTGCGTTTCGGCCGCGAGCATGGCTGCCGTTTGGCTTGCGTGGTGACGCCCGCCATCGCCGCGTTGTTCCGTGACGCCTACCCCGAGGTGGATTTTGTCGCACAGGCGCACGTCGAGCGGCGCAAGTATTACGCGACTTACAACGTCGGTCTCTTCTTTAACGACTGGGAATTGACACAGCAACCGCGCGATTTCCGCGAGACGGGATTGCATCGCACGGCGGCCCACATTCTTGGTGTGGACGATGCGGAGGCGACGGCTGCGCTCCGCTTGCCCGACACGTCACGTCCGATCGCAGAGCCTTATGTCTGTATCGCCGTGCAGAGTACGGCGCAGTGCAAATACTGGAATCGCCCGCAAGGCTGGGAGACAGTGGTCGGCGAATTGCTTGCGCGTGGCTTCCGGGTAATTTGCATCGATCAGAAGCCGCGCCATGGGAAGGGTGATTTCTGGCAGGAGATTCCGGCAGGTGCCGAAGACATGACCGGCGACTTACCGCTCACCGAACGTGCACGCTGGCTGATGCATGCGAGCGCCTTCATCGGCTTGTCGAGCGGGCTGGCGTGGCTGGCATGGACCGCGGGCACGCCGACCGTGCTGGTGTCCGGCTTCACGCTGCCGCATAACGAGTTCTCGACGCCTTACCGCGTCATTGCGCCGGAGGTCTGCACAGGCTGCTGGCACGATCCCGCGTTGCAGTATCGCCACGAAGACTTCCACTGGTGCCCACGCCACCACGGCACCCCGCGTGCGTTCGAATGCTCGCGAGAGATCACACCGGAGCAGGTGCTGGAGGCGGTGGATCGGATACCGGGAATGGTCAGGATATCCGCCAACGAGGCGTGAGCCCCGAACAGCGTATCCGTTCCCATGCTCGTTAAATCGAGCATTAATCACATAATGCTCGATTTAACGAGCATGGCGTAACGTGTGCCCCGTCTATTCCGGTCGCCGCCGGAAAGCCCACCAACCGGCGGCCGCCGTGCCCGTCGCGACAATCGCAACCAGCACCCAGAACCCGTGCGGATGCTCGGCCAACGGAATGCCGCCGACGTTCATGCCGAAGAAGCCCGCCACAATGTTGATCGGCAGCGCCAGCACCGTCACCACCGTCAGCGTGTAAATCGTGCGGTCGGTGCGCTCGCTCACCATCGCCGCAATCTCTTCCTGTAACAGCTTGATGCGCTCCAACAGCGCCGACAAATCGTTGAGCACCACCGCAAACTCTTCCGTTGCCTGTCGGAATTCCTGCACGTCCTCGGCATGCCCCCACACCGGCGGGCGGCTCAACAATCGGAACAGCGCTGCCGGCTCCGGTGCCAGCAGCCGTTGCAGCCGCACCAGCACCCGGCGCAGCGACCCCAGATCGGCGCGGTTGCTCTCGATACGCTGCTGCAATAACCGGTCCTCAACCGTGTCGACCCGCCGGCTCGTCTCGCGCACGATGCGCTCCAGCACGTCGGCCTGATCGCGGAACAAATGCACCAGCAACGCCAACGGCGAACGAAATACCTCGCCGCGCTTGACCGACGCGCGCAGCTTGTCGATCGAACGCAATGGCTTGACCCGGCCCGTCACAAGCAATCGTGCATTGGCCGCCACTCGCAACGTAGAAATTTCGGACTGCGCAATATCGAACGCGAAGATCACATCGTTGATCACCGCCAGCAACCAGTCGTCGGAATGTTCGATGCGCGTGGAGCGCGAGCCTTCGGTGAGGGAGTCGAAAAACTCCTCGGGCAGATGCATGTGCTGTTGCAGCCACTTCTCGCATGCGGCGTGCGCGAAGTTGAAATGCAACCAAAGGAATCCGTCCGCACGCTCGCCGCGAGCGGTCTTCGCCAGCCACGCCAACGCCTCGCCGGAATCGACCGGTTCGGGCGGCGCACCGTCGGTGAAGCGATAGCCATAGATCAGGCCAGCCTGATCGCAGCCGTAAGCGTTATGAGCAAGGTCGGCGAACATGCGCACTGTCGGAGCCAAACGTGGGGGAAGTCGAAACGTCGGAAAACGCGCCAAAAGCCAGCGCGACCGACCATCATGACAATGTCATATGTCTTTTATGTGACAGTCATAAAGCCGCTGTCCGCGCTCCGCGCCCCCGTACTAGGGCCCTCGCCAGCGCCATCCGGGTGTCATAGAATCGTCGCATACTCAGTCGCCCGACCCTATGGTCGCGTCCCGCCCGTTTTTCGCGCAACGCTTCGCCCTGTTCCGAGACCGTCGCCATGACCAAATTCGACTCCGATGCCGACCACGATGCCTCGCTCGCGCGCCGTCTGCAAGATGACCTCATCGACAGCTACGACGAAGAAATCGAGATGGAAATCGATGATCTTCGCCTGCCCGGTCTGAATGATCTGACCGACACCGCGCGCGGCGAACGTCTGCAATATTTCCGCGAGTTGTTCCGCCTGCAAGGCGAGCTCGTGAAACTGCAAGACTGGGTGATTCGCAGCCGCCATCGCCTTGTGGTGATTTTCGAAGGCCGCGACGCCGCGGGCAAAGGCGGCGCCATCAAGCGCATCACGCAACGCCTGAACCCGCGTGTGTGCCGCGTCGCAGCCCTGCCCGCGCCCAACGATCGCGAACGCACGCAATGGTATTTCCAACGTTACGTGCAACACCTGCCCGCCGCGGGCGAGATCGTGCTGTTCGACCGTAGCTGGTATAACCGCGCCGGCGTCGAACACGTGATGGGGTTCTGCACAGATGAGGAATACGAAGAGTTTTTCCGCTCGGTGCCCGAGTTCGAAAAGATGCTCGTACGCAGCGGCATCCAGATCGTGAAGTACTGGTTCTCGATCTCGGACGAAGAGCAAGAAGCGCGCTTTCTCGCCCGTATTCAAGATCCGCTCAAGCAATGGAAGTTGAGCCCGATGGATCTGGAAAGCCGTCGCCGCTGGGAAAGCTATACGCGCGCCAAGGAAGTTATGCTCGAGCGCACGCACATTCCCGATGCGCCGTGGTGGGTGGTGCAGGCCGACGACAAGAAACGTGCGCGCCTGAACTGTATTCATCACCTGCTCGCGCAAGTGCCGTATCACGACGTGGAGCGCACGCCAGTGCTGCTGCCGGAGCGCGCACGCAGCGAAGACTACATGCGCCACCCGGTGCCCGACACGATGATCGTGCCGGAGATCTACTAAAGGGAATGCCCCGCTCAGCCGCGACTAGGGCCTGTTCGCCTTAGTGCGACGTCAGCGGGGCAACCGCTTGCACGACGGGCAGGCACAGCGTGACGCGAAGTCCACCGTCCGACGACGTCGCCAACCGCACCGAACCACCCAGTCCTTCGACCAAACGCCCCACCAGCGACAAACCAAGGCCGCAATGGCCTTCGCCACCGCGCGACGCATCCAGCCGCACGAACGGACGCATCGCCAGCGCCACCTGATCCTCCGGGATGCCCGTGCCGCAGTCGCTCACTTCGATATACCCCACATCGTCCTCGCGCCACGTCGCCAGACGTACTGGCGGCTCGCCATGCTCCAGCGCATTGTCGACAAGGTTCGACATCACGCGATCGAGTAGCGTGCGCGGCAACAAGAAGCCCGGGCCAGCGCGCAGATCGCAAGTGAACAATGGGGTATCGGCACATGACGGCGCCAGGCCATCCTTTACGGCTTCGCCGTCCCCAGCATCGGCATACGCCAGGGCTTCGACGGCCATCTCGGTCGTCATCAACTCCATGGCCGCCGCACCGCAAACGTCTTCGGCCGGAAACTGCTCGCGCAAGAAGGCATCGACGCTCACCAGCGGACTGGTATCGGCTTCGTCGCGGGCATATGCGAGGAACTGCTGAACAATGTGATTGATCGAGGCGATATCGCGCACGAAACCGTCGCGCGAACCCTCGTTGTCGATCAGATCGGCGCGCAGACGCAGGCGCGTGAGCGGCGACTTCAGATCGTGGGCAATCCCGGCGAGCATGATCGCCTGATTGTCTTCCGCCTCGGCAAGCCGCTTGGCCATGTCGTTGAAGGCGTGCGCCAGATCGCGCAACTCATGCGGGCCTTGTTCGGGCAGCAGTGCCGGGCGGCGACCTCGCGCAATCACGCGCGCCGCCTGTGCCACGCGGGCGATTGGGCGCTGCATCTGCCACGCCATCAACAACGCCAGCAACACCGCACCAATCAGAATGCCGACGGTTTCGCGCACGAACGGCGGCATCGGCGGCAAATCGAGCGGGATGACAATCCACTCGACGTGATTGGGCAGCAACACCCACAAGCTGCCGCGCTTCCCGTCTTCGCGCACGTGCAACTGCGTGCCCGGCGGCAGCTTCGAGAGCAACTCGTTACGCAGATGCGATGCACGCTCGTCGCCCGTCGCATCGGCAAAAACCGGCACCTGCGCAATCGGCACGCGCCGCAAGCCGTGCGGCGGCGCCAGACTGCCCGGATCGACGGCGCGCTGATCCACGCTTTGGATCGCAATGAGCAAGCCGCGCGCGAAACCGTCGACTTGCTGGCGAGGCCGCTGGTAGAACACGAGCGCGCTCCACACCAGATGCATCACCAGCAAGACGCCGATTCCGAGCAGCGCCATGCGCCCGAACAGCGTGTCACGCAGCCGCCAACGCAGTTTCACGCAACCGACTCCCGCCAGCCGCGAACCGCGCGCTTCACCATGGGGGCCACCGGCGCCACCGCGAGCGCCGGGCCATCGTCGTCGGCACCGGCGTCGTGTTCGCTCGCTGCGGCATCCGCCGACAACTCGCCGCCCGGCACGAACACGTAGCCCTTGCCGCGAATCGTCTGGATGTAGCGCGGCTCCGACGGATCGGCTTCGATCAGGCGGCGCAAACGCCACACCGGCACGTCGAGGCTGCGATCCCGGAACGAGATGCCGTCGCCATACAGCATGGCGTGCAGCTTCACCCGGGGCAGCACCTGCATCGGATGTTGCGTGAACGCCTTGAGCATGGCGAATTCGGTATCGCGCAACGGCAGACGCTCGCCTTCGCGTTGCAGCGTGCGCAGCGAGAAATCGAGCTCGAACGGGCCGAAGCGATACGGCGCACGGGCATCGGGCGCACTCGCCGCGACAGGGCCACGACGGCGCAGCACCGCATGAATGCGGGCGAGCAACTCGCGCGGATCGAACGGCTTGGCGAGGTAGTCGTCAGCGCCCAACTCAAGACCAAGTGCCCGGTCGAGCGGACCGCCACGCGCCGAAAGCATGATCACGGGGATATCTTCCCCGGCCGCGCGCAAGTCCTGCAAAGCGCGCAGGCCGTCACGCTCGGGCATCATGATGTCGAGCAAAATCACCGACGGGCGCTCAAGTTCGAGCCGGCGCAGCAACGACGCGCCGTTGTGAAGTACCGAGACCTGCATACCGTTGGCATGCAGCAGCTCACGCAGCAGGTCACGCACGACGGGATCGTCGTCGACCAGAAGAACATGCAGACTCATGGAGGAATTCTCGCTAATTTAGGCCCGGCCCAACTCACGCAGGGAAGCCGAACTCTGGACTGCCGCCACGGCAGGGTCTTGCGCTGTCGGCGCTGATGCCGCCGCGGCAGCCGGTTCGCGCACCCCGGAGAGCGATCGCAACGCATTCGTGAAACGGTCGGGCGAAGCATTTGCCCGGTGTGTGCCGACGGTGCCAGCGGCGCCTTGCCCCGGCAAACGCCAGGCCCTATGTAGCGCCGCACCCGGCGCGCCAATGCCTAAGGACATGGTTTGTGCTCCCATGGTGTCGAGATACACCGAAGTTTGCGCGCCCGTCCAGTTACGCGTTGGCCGAAGCATCCAATAAAATGGCACCCAATCCTTATTTCAGAAAGGATTCGTAAGGCGGCCTGATGCGTCACGCAACCGTTCACGAGCATCACGCATTGGAAAAATGCAAAAATGAGCGACGTTGCGAGAGATAGCGCGAAATTATAGCCATCTTGTCGTGCACACGCTGGTTTCACCAGATGCCGCATTCATCCCGCATTTCTCGTGGGAGGCCGTATGCGCCGCGCAATCTTCACACTGTGCAAACACGGTGCCGCCGGACTGATGGTCGCTGCCGTGACAACCGCCGTAGCCTTCGCCGCGCCAGCCGCCTTACCTGTCGGGGCTTCCGGCGCTGCGGCTGCCCCCTCGGCCGCAGCGGTGCCTGGCGCCTTACGCAATTTCGGCAACGACCCGTTTCTCCACATTTCCTCGGCGATTGCCGACTGCCCGGTGCCGTTAGGCCCACTCATGCGCGAATCCGACTGGCTCGCCGACGCGCATCACCGCATCGAAAAAGGCAACCACTGCTGGTTCGAAGGCCGTTGCCGCCTATCCAACAGCTATCGCTACGACGGCGAGATTGCTGAGAGCACACAGCGGCGGCTCTCAGCGATCGCCATCGATATCCCGTGGAAGACGCAGACCTCGCTCTGGCTGACGTTCCAGCGGCGCATTATCGTGATGCAAGGCTGCATGGCACCGGGCTTTCCTTTGGCGAAACTCGTCAAGGCGCTTAGCGAGACCGCCGATGTGGAGGCCGTGGTCGATCAAGTCGTCGCACGCCGCGCAGGCGCGCCGATGCCCGCCCTGACGTATCCCACACCGGATCACCCCGAACTTCCCGTCGGTGCCCACCCGCTGCCGTGATTGAAGAAAAGCAAAGCGAAATCGACCGAAAACAACGCAAAACGACATTCGGTCAACTCTGTTCACAAAGTCGCAACAACTGAAAACAGTTTGCGACGCCCCCTTTGATTAGGATCGCCACATGTCTGCACATCGGTGCGGATACGGTGCTTATTTCCTGATCGATGACGCTTTCCAGCAAGTTCCGCCTGCCCCTCCTGACCCGCCGCCGCAAGATCGGTGCCGCCGTTGTTCTCGCGCTGTGTGCGCTCGCCGTGTGGCAATGGCCGCATGCGAAGCCCCCCGCTTATCTCAGCGCCAGAGTCGCACGCGGGGATCTGGAAGATGCCGTGCTTGCCACGGGTGTGCTCCAGCCCATCAAGCAGGTGGAAGTGGGTTCGCAGGCCAACGGCCAGTTGCGCTCGCTCAAGGTCGTGCTTGGCGACAAGGTCACGAAAGGCCAACTGCTCGCAGAAATCGACCCCACGCTCAGCGAGAGCGATCTGCGCGACGTGACGGCTGGCCTTAACACGCTAGCCGCCGACCGGCGCGCCAAGGCCATTCGGCATGCGCAAGCCGAGCGAGAGTTGGCACGGCAGCGCCAGATGGCGCGCGATGAGGCCACCTCGCCGCGCGATCTCGAAAAAGCACGCACGGAATACGAGGCACTCACCGCAGAACTCGCCGCGCTCGACTCGCAAATCAGCCAGCAGAACGTCAAGGTCGAAAAAGCACGCACCAACCTCTCGTACACGCGCATTACCGCCCCGATCTCCGGCAGCGTGACGCTCATCAGCACGCAGGAAGGCCAGACCGTCACGGCGATCTATCAGATCCCGACGATTCTCAAGATTGCCGATCTGTCGAAGATGACGATCAAGGCGCAGGTCTCGGAAGCCGACGTGGTGCGCATTCGCGAAGGCCAGCCGGTGTATTTCACGATTCTTGGCGCGCCGCAGACCCGTTACGAAGGCAAGTTGCGCGTGATTCAGCCCTCGCCCGAGAAGATCAACAACGCGATTTTCTTCAATGCGTTGTTCGACGTGCCGAACCCCGATGGCGTGCTGCGCCCCGACATGACCGCGCAAGTCTCGATCGTGCGCGAGCGCATCGCGAACACGTTGACGTTTCCGTCCGTGGCGCTCGGCGAGCAGCGCGCCGACGGGCGCTACAAGGTGCGCGTACTCGATGCAAAAGGCCACGCGCAAGTCCGCTGGGTCAAGGTCGGACTCGACAATCGACTCACCGCACAAGCGCTAGACGGCCTTGCAGAAGGCGAGCGTGTGGTGACAGCCGACCCCACCGACGCGCCGCCGCCCGGCAGCGGCGATAACGGAGGGACGCTGCTGTGATGCATGCGCTGCCACCGGTTGATCGGTCGACGCCCGAAGGTGCCACCGCATCGATGCCTGCCACAGATGCGGGTGCGCCGCCGCTGCTGCATCTCTCGGGCGTGGCTCGCTCGTTCGGTGAAGGCGTGGGTGCAGTGACCGTATTGCGCGACGTCGAGCTCACCATCCATCGCGGCGAAATGGTCGCAATCATGGGGCCGTCGGGCTCGGGGAAGTCGACGCTGATGAACGTGCTCGGCTGCCTCGACCGCGCGAGCCACGGCCGCTACGAGATCGATGGGCGCGACGTCGCCTCGCTGTCCGACGACGATCTCGCGGCGCTGCGGCGCGAACACTTCGGCTTCATCTTCCAGCGCTATCACCTCATGGGCCATCTCACGGCGCAAGGGAACGTGGAAGTGCCCGCCGTGTACGCAGGAACGTCGAAACCCGCACGTGCGCAACGCTCGGCGGCATTGCTCGCTCGCTTGGGACTGGGCGGTCATTTGTCACATCGGCCGTCGCAGATGTCGGGCGGTCAGCAGCAGCGCGTGAGTATTGCGCGCGCGCTGATGAACGGCGGCGACATCATCCTCGCGGACGAACCCACGGGCGCACTCGACAGTCGCAGTGGACTCGAAGTCATGCAGATTCTTTGCGAGCTGCACGCACGCGGGCATACGATCATTCTCGTCACGCACGACCCTGGCGTTGCCGCATGGGCGCAGCGCGTCATCGAAATCGCCGACGGACGCGTCGTGCGCGACCGCGTGAACGAGACGCCACGCACCGCTGAACTCGCGGCGCTCACCCGTGAACGAACGCAGGAAAGCACACGCGCAACCGGCCAAGCGACGCCATTCGTGCAAAACGTCGATGACGACGCACGCACGCCCCCGAACGCGATTGAACCCCGCCCGCGCCGCTGGTTCGCGGGTTGGCCGAAGTTTTCGGAGAGCCTGTCGATGGCGTGGCACGCGCTCGCGTCGCATCGGCTGCGCACCGGGCTCACAATGCTCGGCATCGTCATCGGCATTACGTCGGTGGTCTCGCTCTCCGCCATTGGCGAGGGCACTAAACGGCGCGTGCTCGACGACATCGGCAGCATCTCGCCGAACACGATCACCGTGCTGCGTGGCAAGGATTTCAACGACGACAAAGCCGCCGAGATCCGCACGCTCCTGCCGCGCGACGCCGATCTGCTCGCCGCACAGCCCTACACCGACAGCGTCTCGCCGCAGATCAACGCGCGTACGGTACGCGTGCGTTTCGGTCGCATCGATACCGACGCGCAAGTGCATGGCGAAGGCGCCAACTTCTTGCGCGCCAATGGACTGAAACTCGCGCGCGGGCGCAGCTTCGACGCCACCGAAGTCGCGCGGCAGGCGCAGGTCGCCGTGATTGGCGAAAACGCGCTGAAAAAGCTGATGCCCAACGGCGGCGACCCGATTGGTCAAATCGTGCTGGCCGGATCGTTGCCGTTGCGCGTGGTGGGCGTGGTGCGTGACCGGTCGTCGATGTTCGTGAGCCGCTCGCTCAATCTCTTTATCCCGTGGAGTACCGCTGCCAGCCGTCTTGCCGGTCAGCAGCATCTGGAAGCGATCACGGTGCGTATCGTCGACGGTCATCCGCCGTCGGCTGCCGAAGCGAGCATCGTGCGCGTGCTTACCCGCGCACATGGCAACAAAGACTTCTTCACGTTCAACATGGATACGGTCGTGAAGTCGATCTCTCGCACGAGCCAGATGCTCACGCTGCTGCTCTCGTTTGTCGCGCTGATCTCGCTGGTGGTGGGTGGCATCGGTGTGGCGAACATCATGCTGGTGTCGGTCACCGAGCGCACGCGTGAGATTGGCATTCGCCGTGCTATCGGCGCGCGCCGTCAGGACATCCTGCGTCAGTTTCTGATCGAGGCCGTGCTGGTCTGCCTGATGGGCGGTGCCGTCGGTGTGGTGCTGTCTTATGCCATCGGGCAGTTGGTGGCGTTCGCAGTGCCACAAGTGGCCGTCGTGTTTTCCGTTCATACGTTCGCCGCTGCCGTGTTGTGCGCCAGCGTGATCGGTGTCGCCAGCGGCTGGTGGCCGTCGCGCAGTGCCGCGCGGCTCGACCCTGTCGACGCCCTCGCTCGCGAGTGAATTTGTATCGCCCCCCAACCGTCCCGCTGCGCCCCCCCTCAGGCACGGGATGGATTTATACCCCGCGCGCGATTCGGTATCGCGCGCGGGGGTCTTTTTGACGATTCGATGAACCGCCCATTGCTCCGCCTTCCGATGGATTTGCTGTCGCTGCCTGCCCGCTCCATTGCGCGATTCTTCCCGCGCGCTGTTCCGCGCTTTGTCCCGCGTTTTCTTCCGCTGACTGCGCTGAGCGCCGCGATGCTGCTCGCCGGATGCGGCTCGATGCGCACCGACTACGAACGCCCGTCCCTGCCAGTGCCCGCGCAATACCGCACGCCACTCGACGGCAACGCGCCTGCGACGGCGAACGCGACAAGTGACGCGTCGATGGCGATCGATCCGTGGTGGCGTGGCTTCGGCGACCCCGCGCTCGACGCGCTGGTCACTCGCGCGCTGGCGGGCAACCTGGGGCTCGCGCTCGAATCGCTGCAAGCGGAACGCGACGCCCTTCAGGCAGGCCTCACTGGTGCGAATCGCTGGCCGCAACTCTCGGCCTCGATCGCTGGCGCAAAATCACGCGCGCTCGATGGCAGTAACGCCGCGATCGCCCCCAACGGGCAGACGAACTCCGGCACCAACGCGAGCATCAGCTACGAAGTCGACCTGTGGAATAAGCTGGCAGCACAACGCGACGCTGCACAGTGGCAAGCCGCGTCCAGCGCATGGGATCGCCGCGCTGCGGCGCTCACGTTGTCGAGCGATGTGGCGTCGTTGTACTGGCGACTGGCCTTCCTGAACGAGAACGTACGCAGCGCCAAGGAAGATCTGGCGTCTGCCGAGAAGGTGGTGGCGCTGGTCGACGCACGCCGCCGCGCCGGTGCCGTGTCGGCACTCGACCCTGTACAGGCGCAGCAGGATCGCGACGCGGTCGCGGGCGCGCTGGCCGACTGGGAGCGTTTGCGCGATATCGCTCGGCATGCGTTGGCCAATGCGCTCGGCGAACCGGCCCAGACGCGCTTCACCGAGCGCGAATCGCTGGCTGAAGCCACACTCCCCGAGGTCGCGCCCGGTCTGCCCGCGGAGTTGCTGGCGCGGCGCCCGGATTTGGCGGCGGCCGAAACCCGTATGCGTGCGCGATTGGCTGACGTCGATGCGGCGCGTTTGTCGTTCTATCCGTCGCTCACGCTCACCGGATCGACGAGTACGACCAGTGATTCGTTGTCGCGATTGCTCGCCAATCCTGTCGGCACGCTTGCCGCGACGATTGCCATGCCGTTCCTGCAAATTCAAACGGCGCGCTTCACCACGGCACTCGCACGCAACGACTTCGAACAGTCGGGCGTGGCGTTTCGCAGCACGCTGCTCACGGCGTTAAAGGAAGTCGAGGATGCGCTGGCGACGCGCGAGCGCACGTCGGTGCAATACGAAGCGCTGGCGCGGGCGGCGACGCTGGCCCAGCGGGCCGCCGCGCTGTCTGGTGCACGCTATCGCGCTGGCGATATCGACGTGCAGTCATGGCTCGATGCGCAACGGTTAGCGCGTCAGGCACGTCGCAATGCCGCGCAATCGCGTCTCGATCAGATCGACGCGACACTTACGCTCATCAAGGCATTAGGGGGATCGGCGAGTGGGGATGTGTGATGCTCAGCGAGCCGGGTAAGGTGCACCGAGATCCCAACGCGATTGCCAGTGCTCGACGTACTGGCGCGCAATTTCGGGAGCGTTGCGAATCACGATCACGTTCTCGGAGTTGGTTGTCTCGGCGGACAGCGCAAAGTTGAACGAGCCGGTCTCCACCGTTTCGCCGTCGACGATGATCGTCTTGTCGTGATGGATATTGAAGTGGTCGTTGGTTCGCAACGCTACGCCGTGGCTCGTTACGAAATCCATCGCCGCTCGGCTGGTCTTGCCGGTGTTTCGCTTCTTGTCGATCACCACACGCACATCCACACCACGCTTTTTCGCATCGACCAGCGCTTGCATGATGTCGGCGGCCTGAAACGAGTAGGCCAGCATTTGAATGCTGTGCTTCGCACTGGCGATAGTCTCCAGCACAAGCGTTCTTGCCGAGCCCTCCGGTGAGAAACCCGCTTGAATATTGGGCTCGGCGTGCGCCAGCGGTGCGACACTCAACAGCGCCGCGAGCGCGATATTTCGAAGGGTCGCCGTCATGGTGTCAGTGTCGCCAGTAGCGCCGCCACATCGGGGTATTGCAGCCGGTAGCCGAGTTCACGTTTCAGCCGGGTGTTGTCCAACCGGCGTGACTCCGACATGAACGAGAGCAGCGTCGGCGGCAATTCCCGCTCAGCAACTTCGCGCGAGATACGTGCGGGGCGCGTCATGCCGAGCGCATCGGCCACGCGGTCGAAGTACTCGCCCATGCGCCACTCGGTGTCGTCGCTCGCGTGCACCACGCGCTGCGGCTTGCCACGCCACATCGCACGGATCAGGATCGCCGCCAGATCGTCGGCGTGGATGTGGTTCGTGTACACGTCATCCGATTCGCGCAACGCCGGGGTGCCCCGTTCCAATCGAGCCGTCGGCAACCGGTCCGCCGCATAGATCCCCGGAATGCGGACGATCGACGCGCGCCAGCGCACGCGCAAATGCTCCGCCTGCCGCCATCGTGGGCGCACGCCCGCCACACTCGCACCGCTCGCCGGGGAAATCGTTCGCGATGGCCCGGCAATCGTCTCGCGCCGGGCATTGCGCGCATGTTGCGACGGCCGTCCCAACGCGCGCAAAGTGCGCTCGGCGTCGACGCGACGCTGCCCACGCGGTGAACGCGCACGCGGCGTGCGAGTCTCATCGACAAGTGCACCGCCGCAATCGCCATACACCCCGCTGGTGCTGGCGTAGACGAGGATGCGTCGCACAGGGCGGATGCCCCCCTCGGGTACAATATTGGCCTTCGACGGGCGCAAAAGGGCGGCGCGCAGACGACGTGTACGAAGGTCTCGTGTGCCACTGCCAGCCACCCCGTCGGGCGGGGCCAGGTGCAGCACGCGCGGCGCCAGATGGGCGATGCGCGCAAGGCTCGCAGGGTCATCCAGATTGGCCACGACGGGCACCGCGCCCGCCGCCCGTAAGACGGCATGACGCGCGTCGCTGGACGTCACGGCATAGACGCGAAAGCGTTTGACCAGCGCCGGCAGCGCACGCATGCCGACATCGCCGCAGCCCACGACTAACAGGCGCGGGCGACCGAGGGATTTGGACGGATTTTTCATTTTTCGGATTGTAGTATGGCTTACAACGTTTCCCTCGTGCCGAGCGGGCGCGAGTTCCAGGTCGAAGACGGCGAGGCACTGCTCTCGGCCGCGTTGCGTCAAGGCATCGGCCTGCCTTACGGCTGCAAGAACGGCGGCTGCGGGTCATGCAAAGCAAAGCTGGTCGAAGGCATCGTCGAACACGGTGCGCACTCGGCCTCCGCGCTCACCAAAGACGAAGAAACGCGCGGCTTCGCGCTGCTGTGCTGCGCGCACGCCAAGAGCGATGTCGTCATCGAGAGCCGCGAAGTTAAGGGCATCGGCGATATCCCGGTTAAGCGCCTGCCGTGCCGCGTGAACGCGCTCACGCGCCTGGCCGACGATGTGATCGTCATGCGCCTGCAACTGCCCGCCAACGAGCGTTTCCAGTATCTGGCCGGTCAATACATCGAGTTCATCCTGAAGGACGGCCGCCGCCGCAGCTATTCGATGGCCACCGCGCCGCACGAAGAGGGCTTCCTCGACCTGCATCTGCGCCATATGCCCGGCGGCGTGTTCACCGACCACGTCTTCAACACGATGAAAGAGCGCGAAATTCTGCGCTTCGAAGGCCCACTCGGCACGTTCTTCCTGCGCGAAGATTCCGAGAAGCCGATCGTGCTGCTCGCTTCGGGCACCGGCTTCGCACCGATCAAGGCCATCGTCGAGCACGCCGTGCACAAGGGGCTGAACCGCCCGATGACGCTTTACTGGGGCGCCCGTCAGTTGAAGGACATCTATCTGCGCGATTTGGCCGAACAATGGGCACGCGAGATTCCGAACTTCACGTTCGTCCCGGTGCTCTCGGAAGCCGCGCCGGAAGACCAATGGCAGGGCCGCACGGGCTTCGTGCACCGCGCCGTGGTCGAAGACCTGCCGGACCTGTCGGGCTACGAGGTGTATGCGTGCGGTGCGCCGGTGATGGTCGAATCGGCCCGCCGCGACTTCATCGCGCACCACCAGTTGCCGGAAGACGCGTTCTTCGCCGACGCCTTCACCACCGAAGCCGACAACCCGGGGGCTGCGACCTGATCGGTGGGAGTTCACGGGACGCGTTGCCAACGCACGATAGATGCAGATGTGCGACAGTTCACGCATTCCCTTTGACAAGCGCCGCATCATCGACTTATTCTTGCCGACATGAACCTGATTGCCATCGCCTCGATCCGACGTCGCCGTACGCTGCCCCTCCCGGGATGCCGCGCGGCGCGCTATGGACTGCGATAACAAGCGAGTTCTCAAGCACAGCAAAGCCACGGGCAAACCCCGTGGCTTTTTTTATTCCTCGTCTCTTTACCTTTCGCCCTTCGGAGACCGTTATGTCGCTTGCTTCCCAATCTGCCGCCTCGTCATCGTCAACCGCCTCGACCACGAAGACTTCCGCCGACGCGAAGTTCGCCGAGTTCGCCACGCACGCCCTGTTGCCGATCACGTCGCGCCCGGATCTCGTGTTCACCCACGGCAAAGGTGCCTGGCTCTACGACCACGACGGCAAGCGATATCTCGATTTCATTCAAGGCTGGGCGGTGAACAGCCTCGGCCACTGCCACCCGGTGATGCGCGACGCGCTCGCCACGCAGGCCTCGCAGTTGCTCAACCCAAGCCCGGCGTACTACAACCTGCCGATGATCGAGCTGGCAGACTTGCTCGCGCGTCTGTCGGGGCTGGGGAAGGTGTTCTTCGCCAACAGCGGCGCAGAAGCCAACGAGAGCGCCATCAAGCTCGCCCGCAAGTGGGGACAGCTCCATCCGAACCCGGCAGGCGGCGCGCGCTTCGAGATCATCACGTTCAAAAACGGCTTCCACGGCCGCACGCTTGCGACGATGTCCGCCAGCGGCAAGCCGGGTTGGGACACCATCTTCGCGCCGCAAGTGCCGGGGTTCCCGAAGGCCGAGTTGAACGATATCGCTTCGGTCGAAGCCCTGATCGGCCCCGATACGGTCGCCGTGATGCTGGAGCCGATTCAAGGTGAAGCCGGTGTGGTGCCCGCAACCGACGCCTTCCTCAAGGAACTGCGCGCGCTGACTAAGGCTCGCGGCCTGCTGCTGATCGTCGACGAAGTGCAAACGGGCTGCGGGCGTACCGGCACGCTGTTCTCGCATCAACAAGCCGGTATCACGCCCGACATCATGACGCTCGGCAAAGGCATCGGCGGCGGCGTGCCGCTGGCCGCCATGCTCTGCGGCGACGAGTTCGCCGTGTTCCAACCGGGCGATCAGGGCGGGACTTACAACGGCAATCCGCTCATGTGCGCGGTCGGCCTCGCCGTGATGCGCACGGTCAGCGCGCCAGGCTTCCTCGAATTCGTTCGCGCTCAGGCCGACTACCTGAGCGCCGGGCTCGAACACCTGTCGTCGCGCTACGGCGGCCAGGGCGAGCGCGGTGCCGGGCTGCTGCGTGCCCTGCTGCTCGGCCGCGACATCGGCCCACAACTGGTGGAAGCCGCGCGTGACATGGGACCGGACGGCCTGCTGCTCAACTCGGCACGCCCGAACTTGCTGCGCTTTATGCCTGCACTCAACGTGAGCCGCGATGAAATCGATCAGATGCTGACGATGCTCGACTCGCTACTCGCCAAACACGCCTGATAACGCCGCCCCCGCTCAAGATTCCAAAGAGGAGATCACCACGATGAACGACATGAGCCAGGCGCACGCTACGCCACCGGCCGACGCCATCGTCGAAATTTCGTACGATCCGGCCCGACTCGATATCGGCTTCATCCACAACGCACTCTCGACACAGACGCACTGGGCGAAAGACATTCCGCGCGACACGCTCATGCGCGCGATCTCGAACTCGCTTTGCTTCGGCGCTTACGCGACGCATGTCGAAGGCGGCCCGGTGCAGCAAGTCGGTTTCGCACGCGTGATTACCGACCGTGCCACGTTCGCGTATCTGGCCGACGTGTTCGTCGATCCGTCGATGCGCGGCCTGGGCATTGGCAAGCGGCTGTGCGAGAACGTGCTCGCGCATCCGGCGTTGCAGAACCTGCGGCGCTTCTTGCTCGCGACCACCGATGCGGCAAGCCTGTATGCGCGCTATGGCTTCGAGCCACTGGGGGAGGTCAACAAGATGATGCAAATCCATCGGCCGGATATCTACACCGGCGAAGGGGCTGCCTCATGATCTCGCTGGCTTCCGACGTCCATATCCGCACCTTCGACGACGGCGACACCGATGCTGTGCTTGCACTCTGGCGCGAAGCGTTTCCCGAATACAACCGGGCGGATAAGCCGCACCGCGAACCGCGCCGCTCGATCGCCAACAAGGTGGCAATGAAAGACGGGTTGTTCTTCGTCGCCGTGCGCGATCGCAAGGTCGTGGGCACCGTGATGGCCGGGTACGACGGGCATCGTGGCTGGGTGTACTCGCTGGCGGTGGCGACAGCGCTGCGTCGGCGCGGCGTGGCAAGTGCGCTGCTCCGGCATGCGGAAACGGCACTCACCGAGCGCGGCTGCCTGAAGCTGAATTTGCAGGTGCTCACGCAATCTCGCGAAGCCCTCGCGTTCTATGCCGCGCACGGCTACGCGGCCGACGACGTGGTGAGTATGGGGAAGCGGTTGCCGCTGGCATCGCGCGTGAGCGCCGCCCTGTAGGCACCGACCGCTGAAGCTCGCGATTGATTTTCATCGCGGCATCACAACGAAAAAGCGCGCTGGAGTCGCCTCCAGCGCGCTTTCGTTTTCCAGTCAAGCCGACGGCTTATTCCCCCAGATACGCGGCGCGCACCTTCGGGTCGTCGAGCATGTCTTTGGCGTTACCGGTCATGGTGACGAGCCCGCTGTCCATCACGTAACCGCGGTGAGCGGCCTGCAATGCCAAGCGTGCGTTCTGTTCCACGAGCAGCACCGTCACGCCCTCACCCGAGACCGTGCGCACCACCTCGAAGATCTTGTCGACCATGATCGGCGAGAGGCCCATCGACGGCTCGTCGAGCAGCAACAGCTTGGGTTGGCTCATCAGCGCGCGCGCCATGGCGAGCATCTGCTGCTCACCGCCCGAGAGCGTACCGGCGAGTTGGTCCTTGCGCTCCTTCAGACGCGGGAAGATACCGAACATCTTGTCGACGTCGTTCTTGATCCCGCCCGTGTCGTTGCGCAGATAGGCCCCCATCTGCATGTTCTCGAGGATGGTCATGCGCGTGAAGATGCCGCGGCCTTCCGGCACCATCGCCAGCCCCTGCTTGAGCAGATCGAACGCTTTCACGCCGCGAATCGACTTGCCCAGATACTCGATGTCGCCATCGGCCCACGGCAGCAGGCCAGTGATGGCCTTCATCGTGGTCGTCTTGCCCGCACCGTTCGCGCCGATAAGCGTGACCAGTTCGCCCGGCTGGATACTCAGGTCGATGCCCTTGACCGCCTTAATCCCGCCGTACGCGACTTTCAGGCCCTTGATCGTCAACATTGCTGCGCTCATCAATGGCCTCCTGCACCGAGATACGCTTCAATCACCGCCGGATTTTTCTGCACATCCTGCGGCAAACCTTCGGCAATCACCTTGCCGTAATCGAGCACCGTCATGCGGTTGCACAAGCCCATCACCAGTTTCACGTCGTGCTCGATGAGCAGGATGGTCTTGCCGTCGCTGCGAATCTTGTCGAGCAAGCCGCGCAACTCGACCTTCTCGGTCGCGTTCATGCCTGCGGCCGGCTCGTCGAGCGCGAGCAGCTTCGGGTCGGTGGCCAACGCGCGGGCGATCTCCAGACGGCGCTGGTGGCCGTACGAGAGATTGGCGGCCGTGTAGTTGGCGTACTTCGCCACGCCCACGTATTCGAGCAGTTCCATCGCGCGGTCGCGGATAGCGCGTTCTTCGGCCTTTGCGCCCGGATACCGGACGATGGCGCCGATCACGCCCATCTTCGTACGCACGTGGCGCCCGACCATCACGTTCTCGACCACGGTCATGCCGCCGAACAGGCGAATGTTCTGGAACGTGCGGGCAATGCCCGCGCGTGCCACTTCATGCACGGCCGTCGGCTTGTAGGTCATGCCGTCGAGCGTGAATTCGCCCGAATCAGGCGTGTAGAGCCCGGTGATGACGTTAAAGAAGGTGGTCTTGCCGGCACCGTTCGGGCCGATCAGCCCGTAAATTTGCCCCGGCTTGATTTCCAGGCCCACATCGGTGAGGGCCTGAAGACCGCCGAAGCGTTTGTTCACGCCCTTTACGGACAGAAGAATTTGTTCGCTCATAGTCAGTTCGTCTCCCTCGGCTTACAGAGTCCGCTCTTCCGGACGCGGCGACGGCCACAGGCCGGCCGGACGGTACAGCATGATCAAGATCATGGCCAGACCGTACAGCAGTTGCCGGATCACCTCGGGATCGACGATGACACTGCCGAACAACTTCATTTGCAACGGGCCCATGGTCGAGCGCAGGATCTCGGGGAACGCCGAGAGCAGAATGCCGCCCAGAATCACGCCCGGAATGTGCCCCATACCGCCGAGCACCACCATCGAGAGCACGACGATCGACTCCCAGAAGGTGAACGACTCGGGCGAGACGAAGCCCTGGAACGCCGAGAACATGCCGCCGGCCACACCGCCGAACGACGCGCCCATGGCAAACGCGAGCAGCTTGATGTTGCGCGTGTTGATGCCCATCGCCTTGGCGGCAATTTCGTCTTCACGAATGGCCACCCACGCGCGTCCGATGCGCGAGTGCTGCAATCGTACGCAGATGAACGCGATGACCAGCGCAAGGAACACGAACAGGTAGTAGTACATGTACACCGAGCTGACCTGTATCCCGAAGAAGTTGTGCGCCTTCGAGAAGTCGAAGCCGAACAACGACGCGGGCTGGATGCCGGTGATCCCCTTCGGGCCGTTGGTGATGTTCACCGGACGGTCGAGGTTGTTCATGAAAATGCGGATAATTTCGCCGAAACCCAGCGTCACGATTGCCAGGTAGTCGCCGCGCAGACGCAGTGTCGGCGCACCCAGCAAAATGCCGAATATCGCCGCTACCGCCGCCCCGATCGGGATAGTGAACCACACGGGGACGTGCAGCCCGCCCGGGAACAGATGCCCGATCCACTCGAACTGCGTGGTCAGGTGGGGCGAGCTGAGAAACGCGGTGACGTACGCGCCCACGGCATAGAACGCGATGTAGCCCAAGTCGAGCAGGCCAGCAAAGCCCACGACGATGTTCAGGCCCAACGCGAGCATGATGTAGAGCAGCGCAAAGTCGAGCACGCGCACCCAGTAATTGCCGCCGGCATAACCGACGAGCACCGGGGCGAAGATCGCCGCGATGAGGAAGAATGCGAGGCCGCGATAGGCCTTGCGCGTGGCGGCGGCCGCCGAAATCTGCGTGGCCGGGCCAGCGGAAGTTTGCACAGGTTGATTCATTGTGTGGACTCCCCGCTTATGCACGATCTGCCACGCGTTCGCCCAGCAAGCCGGACGGACGGAACACCAGCACCACGATCAGAACGACGAAAGCGAACACGTCCTGATAGTTGCTGCCGAAAACACCCCCGGTGAGGTCACCGATATACCCCGCGCCCAACGCCTCGATCAGGCCGAGCAGCACGCCGCCGACCATGGCGCCTTGCAAGTTACCGATGCCTCCGAGCACGGCGGCGGTGAACGCCTTCATGCCGGGAATAAAACCCATGTAGAAGTGAGCGTTACCGTAGTTCGACGCCATCATCACGCCCGCCAGTGCGGCCAGTCCGCCGCCCAGCGCGAAGGTCGCCGAGATCACGAAGTTGGGGTTCACGCCCATGAGACCCGCCACATTGCGGTTCTCTGCCGTGGCACGCATGGCGCGCCCCAGCTTGGTGCGGTTCACGAGCTGCGTGAGGCCGAACATCACGAGGAACGCGACCACGACGATCACGATGCCGGTGCCGTTGGTCACGGCGCCCGGATGGTCGCCGCGTTGCGGGATGACCGTCATGGCGTCGGTGGGCAGCAGCTGCGGGAACGACAGCGGGTTACGCGACCAGATCAGCATGGCGATCGTCTGCAACAGCAGCGACACGCCGATGGCAGTGATCAGCGGCGCGAGTCGCGGCGCATTGCGCAGCGGCCGGTACGCGACCCGTTCGATCACGAAGTTGGTCAACGCACACACGGGCACACACACCGCGGTGGCGATGGCCAGCATTAGCACCGGATTCATGTTCGGTGCAATTTTCATCAGTAAGTTGATGGTGGACAGCGCGACCATCGCGCCGATCATCATCACGTCGGCGTGGGCAAAGTTGATGATGCCCAAAATGCCGTAGACCATGGTGTAGCCCAGCGCAATGATCGCGTACACGCTACCAAGCACGAGGCCGTTCAAGATTTGTTGGATAAAAATATCCATGAAGCTAACTCCTTGATCCCCGAAAACGGGCTCCCAGCGCGCTTCACCGATAGGCGTCGCAGGGGGGCTGAGAGAACTGCGGGTGTTGAGGCTAATCCTGGTTCAGGAGGGGGGGCCGTGCCCGTCATGCAGGCACGGCGTCGTTCCGCAGATGAAGAAACGGCACCGAAAGGGTAGGCAACGGTGCCGTTTCATGGCGCTAGCGCCCGGGAGTTACATCTTCACCACGTCAAGCACGCTCTTCTTCTTGTTCTGGTAGTTGTAGAGCGTAATCACCGGTTCCTTCATGTCGCCCTTGCTGTCGAAGGCGATGTGGCCAATGACACCCTTGTAGTCGGTGGCCGGCATGGCCGCCAGGATCTTGGCCGGATCGGTCGAGTTGGCACGCTTCATCGCATCGACAATCACGTTGACCGCATCGTACGTGAACGGGGCGTAGATCTGGATCGGCTGGTTGAAGCGCGCTTCATAACGCTTGGAGAAGTCGTCGCCGCCTTCCATCTTCGACAGCGCCATACCCGCTTCCGAGCAGACGATGTTGTCGATGGCGTCGCCAGCCAGTTCGGCCACCTTGTCGGTACACACGCCGTCGCCGGCCAGCACCTTGGCACCGATACCCAGTTCCTTCGACTGCTTGGCGAACGGGCCGCCGGTCGCATCCATACCGCCGTAC
Organism: Pandoraea pneumonica; assembly: GCF_049918595.1. Lineage (GTDB taxonomy): Bacteria > Pseudomonadota > Gammaproteobacteria > Burkholderiales > Burkholderiaceae > Pandoraea > Pandoraea pneumonica_A. The sequence goes on along the minus strand of NZ_JBNCRZ010000004.1, from coordinate 570,755 downwards.
ATGATGATGTCCGGACGCTCACCCTTGATCTTGGTGAGAATGGCGCGGAAGTCCGTCGCCTTGTCGTTGGTCGCGTCGTGCGAGAGCACCTTCAGGCCGTTGGCCTTGGCGGTCTTCTCGAACTCGTCGGCCAAGCCCTTGCCGTAGGCCGTCGCGTCATCGACGATAGCCACCGACTTGGCGCCCAGCGTCTTGGTCGCGTAGTTGGCCAGTGCCGGACCCTGCTGGGCATCGGTTGCCACCACACGATAGGCCGTCTTGAAGCCCTGTTGGGTGTAAGCCGGGTTGGTCGCCGACGGGGAGATCTGCACGATGCCCGCATCGCTATAGATCTTCGATGCCGGGATCGTCGTACCGGAATTCAAGTGGCCCACCACTGCGACGACCTTCTCGTCGACCAGTTTCTGTGCAACTTGCGTAGCGGTCTTCGGATCGGCCGCATCGTCTTCCGCCACCAGTTCCAGCTTGACCGGCTTGCCGTCGATGGTCAGACCGGCCTTGTTGGCTTCCTCAACCGCGAGGCGTGCACCATTTTCGTTATCTTTGCCCAAGTGAGCAATTTGGCCCGTCAACGGTGCAACGTGACCAATCTTGATAACAACCGCATCGCCGCCCCCGCTGGCGGCTGTCGTCGCGGCAGGTGCAGAAGCGGCACCCGAATCGGCCTGCTTTTCTTCCTTCTGACCGCATGCCGCCAACAGCGTCACTGCGGCGACTACGGGCAGTACCTTCGCGAACTTGAGTTGCATGTGATTATCTCCTGATTGTCGGCGATTTAATAAAACGCCAATAACGCCAATTCAATGTTTCGTATGCGAAACGCGCGCATTGTAACTCCATTCTTTGCGGCTGCGATGCCCGCCGCCACAGGGTTTTCCATAATGGAGGCCTAAGGTTTATACCGACTTGTGCAACCCTATTTTTTCAAAAGTGCAACCCCGCATTCGATCTAGGTTTTACACACCCGGGCGAATTCGCTCAGGCGGCTCCATGGTGCATGCGATGCACCAAATATGGGATCCATCACCATAGTTACTAATAAAGCAAATAGTGTGCCCAATCAATTTGGAGCCATTACTCTAATTAAGGAAGCGTATAAATAATTGGATTATTGAAAAACGAATGGCGTTATTCGACTTCAATTCATTAAGTGTTGAATTGGCGAAATGACAGCCATGGTTTTAATGGCCGATACGGTAAATTGCACGAAAACGACACTGCGGTGATTCCGCAAAAACGTACGCAGAATTGCGTAGTGACCGCGCGGCGGTTTTGCGGGAGCAAGCGCGTGCTTTGACGGCCTTCAAGGGTAGGAGAAAGCGCTCGTTCGGCGCTTTCATGAAGTGTTGCAGCCTGCGGATGCGGCTGCGGAGGAACGTAGGTGCTCCGACGAGCGGGCAGCAAAAAGCCGGGGTGCGCTAGATGCGGCACCCCGGCTTTTTGCTGTCTGTCGGCCACCGGACTACGGCGGCCGACGAGACGTGAAGCTAACTTATCTTGCTCAGGCTTACTCGGTGACCGGCGTCAGGCCCTTGGGCAGCGGGAACGCGATGTTCTCTTCCACCCCTTCGAGCACCTTCACCTGGTTCACGCCCAGTTCGCGCAGACGCGAGACGATCGACTGTGCCAGCACTTCCGGGGCCGAGGCCCCTGCCGTCACGCCAATACGGCGCTTGCCGTCGAACCACTCGGGCTTGAGCTGCGCCGGCGAGTCGACCATATAGGCAGGCACGCCCATCTTCTCGGCCACTTCGCGCAGGCGGTTCGAATTGGAGCTGTTCGGGCTACCCACGACGACGACGACATCGCACTGCGGGGCCATGAACTTCACGGCGTCTTGGCGATTTTGCGTCGCGTAGCAAATATCTTGCTTCTTCGGCTCGGTGATCAGCGGGAAGCGCTTCTTGAGCGCATTGATCACTTCGGCGGCGTCGTCGACCGAGAGGGTCGTCTGCGTCACGAAGGCGAGCTTCGATTCGTCAGCGACTTGCAAGGCGAGTACGTCTTCGATGGTCTCGACGAGGAACATGCCCTCGCCCGACTGGCCCATGGTGCCCTCGACTTCCGGGTGACCCTTGTGACCGATCATGATGATCTCGAGGCCTTGGCCGCGCATCTTCGCCACTTCGACGTGCACCTTCGTCACGAGCGGACAGGTGGCGTCGAAGATGCGCAGACCGCGCTCCTGGGCTTCGGCACGCACAGCTTGCGACACGCCGTGAGCACTGAAGATCAACGTATTGCCCGAAGGCACGTCGGTCAGTTCTTCGACGAAAATCGCGCCTTTCTTGCGCAAGTTTTCGACGACGTAGGCGTTATGGACGATCTCGTGACGCACGTAGATCGGGGCCCCGAACATGGACAGCGCGCGCTCGACGATCTCGATTGCACGGTCGACGCCCGCGCAAAAACCGCGCGGCTGGGCTAGCAGAATTTCCGCGTCCGACAGGGTCGGCGCTACGACTTGGGTGGCGCTCATCTCGATTCCTACAGAATGCCGATAATCTGGACTTCGAACACAATCGGCTGTCCAGCCAACGGGTGGTTGAAGTCGAACAATGCCCAGCCGTCACCCAACTCGCGCAGGATGCCCGCATAGCGGCCACCGCTCGGCGCGTTGAATTCGACCAGATCGCCCACGGTATATTCTTCGCCGAAATTGCTGTTCTCTTGCAGCGTCTTCATCGACACGCGTTGCAGCAGCTCGGGGTTGCGCGGGCCAAAGGCCTGCTCCGGGGCAAGTTCAATACTACGGCGTTCCCCCACATTCATGCCTAGCAGCGCCTGCTCCAGCGTCGGCGCCATCTGGCCGCCGCCGAGTTGCAGAGTGGCCGGCGTGCCTTCGAAAGTGTTGACGATATCCGCACCGTCAGGCGCGGCAATCCGGTAGTGCAATGTCAGATAGGAATCGTCTTGAACCACGGGGGGTGCGACAGAATTCATGGGGGTCTCACAGCAAGGTCAAGCTAATATTGTAAATGACGACGCGTTGCGCGTCCGGCTCCCCCTTCGCGCAGTCCGGAATTTTTCCTCCGGCCACTGCATTTCCCCTATATGGACATCGCGGCGATTCATGCGCGTGGTGGTGTCTGCGCCTGGAGTCGTCATGTCTATCGCCCAGTGGCCCCTCGCCGAGCGGCCCCGTGAAAAAATGCTTGCCCGTGGGGCGAGCGCCCTCTCCGATGCCGAATTGCTCGCCATCTTCTTGCGCACCGGTTCGCGCGGGCGCAATGCCGTCGATCTTGGCCGCGATTTGCTCACACGCAGCGGCGGCTCGCTCACCCGCCTGCTAGCCACGCCGTTCGGGACGCTGCGCCAGATCCCCGGTCTCGGCCAGGCCAAATTCGTCCAGTTTCAAGCAGCACTCGAAGTGGCCAGGCGCATGCTTGGCGAGCGCATGGAGGTCGGGAATGTGCTCGACTCACCCGCGCGTTTGCGCGACTACCTTCGGCTGACCCTGAAGGACGATTCGCGTGAGCGCTTCTTTTGCTTGTTCCTCGATGCCGCACATCGGCTGGTGAGCGCTCGCATCATGTTCGAAGGCACCCTCACCCAAACGTGTGCTTACCCGCGTGAAATCGTGAGGGCAGCGCTCGAAGTCAATGCCGCCGTGGTCATCGTCGCGCACAACCACCCATCGGGCATCGCGCTGCCAAGCCCAGCAGACCTGGCGCTGACGCGCCTGCTGGGCGACGCGCTAGCCTTGCTGGAGATACGTTTGCTCGATCATTACATCGTCGCCGGCGACAGCGTGTACTCGCTCGCCGAACAGGGCGAGTTGTGATCTGCACAACAATTTAGCAAGCAATTCGCGTTCGCGGGCCGGTTTGCGCTATAATCCGTCCCTTCCCGAATCTCCGACAGGCGCTTCCCACCATGGGCTCGCGTCCTACATCGCCTAAAGCGATTGATTTGTCTGGGATTTTTGTGGTATCATCGCGGTCTGTCTTTTCGACTCACCACTTTTTTTTACACAGAATTCTGGGTTAGGAGTGCTTCATGGCACGCGTATGTCAAGTGACCGGGAAAGCGCCGATGGTCGGCAACAACGTTTCCCACGCCAACAACAAAACCAAGCGCCGTTTTCTCCCGAACTTGCAAAATCGCCGGTTCTGGGTTGAGAGCGAAAACCGTTGGGTGCGCCTGCGTATCTCGAACGCTGGCCTGCGCCTGATCGACAAGAACGGCATCGACTCCGTTCTCGCCGACCTGCGTTCGCGCAACGCCATCTAAGTTTTAGGAGCTCATCATGGCAAAAGGCGCTCGCGACAAGATCAAGCTGGAATCGACCGCTGGCACGGGTCATTTCTATACGACCACCAAGAACAAGCGTACCCATCCGGAAAAGATGGAAATCAGCAAGTTCGATCCGGTGGCTCGTAAGCACGTGCCGTACAAGGAAACCAAGATCAAATAAGATCAACAGGTTTTCTCGCAGTAGCTCGCTACTGCGTTCGATACCCCGCCTCTGGCGGGGTTTTTCATTTGGGCGTCCCGAAATTCAAATAGCTACGCGTTGCGTAGTCACACCGACATCGATATCGCCGTCGTGCGCATAGGGTCATGTGCCACGCGCGTATCGACTCGCTATACTGGCTCACTTCCTATCATGCGAATCACGTCACCAAGATGACGTCGATTACGGAGACAGCCCGTATCATGAATTTCGATGTCGTCATCGTCGGCAGTGGACTCGCCGGCCAATCCGTCGCCCTGCATCTGGCCGATACCTGCCGGGTCGCCCTGGTCGCCAAACGCCCCATGCCCGAAGGCGCCAGCGACTGGGCGCAAGGCGGCATCGCTGCCGTACTCGATTCGGCCGATAGCGTCGACGAACACGTGGCCGATACGCTCATTGCCGGCGCCGGGTTGTGCGACGAGGCTGCCACCCGCTTTATCGTCGAACATAGCCGCGAAGCCATCGAATGGTTGATTGGACAAGGCGTCCCGTTTACCCGCGATGAAGGCGCAGAACTCGGCTTCCACCTCACGCGCGAGGGCGGCCACAGTCACCGCCGCATCATTCATGCTGCCGACGCCACTGGGCACGCGGTCATCAGCACCCTCACCGAGCGCGTGCGAAAGCATCCCAATATCACGTTGTTTGAAAACCACTTTGCCGTCGATCTGATTACGTCGGATCGCGCGGACGCTGCGCCGACCGCCGGGCGTCACTGCCAAGGCCTGTATGTGCAAGATTTGGCCACCGGCGAAGTGCATGCGATGACGGCACGCCACACAGTGCTGGCCACCGGCGGTGCGGGGAAGGTTTATCTCTACACAACGAATCCAGACACAGCGACGGGCGACGGCATCGCCATGGCCTGGCGCGCCGGTTGCCGGATCGCGAACATGGAGTTCATCCAGTTCCATCCGACTTGCCTCTATCACCCGTATGCCAAATCGTTTCTGATTACCGAAGCCGTTCGCGGCGAAGGCGGTCGGCTCGTGCTACCCGATGGCACTCGCTTCATGCCGCAGCACGACCCGCGCGCCGAGTTGGCGCCGCGCGACATCGTGGCACGTGCCATCGATTTCGAGATGAAGAAGCATGGACTCGATTGCGTTTATCTGGATATCAGCCACCAGAGCCCTGAATTCCTGCAAGAACACTTCCCGACGATTCTGGCGCGCTGCGCCGAACTCGGTATCGACATCACGAAGCAGCCCATTCCCGTGGTCCCTGCCGCGCACTACACCTGCGGCGGCGTCGTCACGGACATGAACGGCCGCACCGATTTGCCGGGACTTTATGCTGTCGGCGAAGCCACTTACACCGGGCTGCACGGCGCGAACCGGCTAGCGAGCAATTCGCTGCTGGAGTGCATCGTGTTGGGTAAAGCGGCCGCAGAAGATATTCAAAGGGATGAGGCGTCGTCGGCCACGGTTCGCGACGTGCCCGCGTGGGACGAGAGTCGCGTTTCCGACGCCGATGAGGAAGTCGTGGTCGCCCACAACTGGGACGAACTGCGCAGGATGATGTGGAATTACGTAGGCATTGTGCGCACCACCAAGCGTTTGGAGCGCGCGCAACATCGGATCGCGTTACTGCGCGAAGAAATTGCCGAGTACTACGCGAATTTCCGCGTCAGTCGCGACTTGCTTGAGTTACGCAATCTGGTAGACGTGGCATCGCTAATCGTCGACAGCGCGCTTTCGCGTCACGAAAGTCGCGGCCTGCACTTCTCCCGCGACTTCCCCGACACGCTACCCAAAGCGTTGCCGACAGTGCTCTCACCGGTGCTGCCCCGCAAGCGCTAAAGCAACACTGCACGACGCGTTGCCACAACAGGCACCGAAAAAAGCAAACACCCCGAACGCCGGATCGACGTCCGATGTTCGGGGTGCTTTTTTTGACACTCGCGCACGGCACTGAGCAACCGATGCGCGCGCCCCATTCGCCTATGCTTTAGCCGACCGTCTCAAGAATACGCATCGAGAAATCTGTCGCGCGCACGTCCTTGGTGAGTGCGCCGATGGAAATGCGGTCGACGCCCGTCTCCGCAATGGCCCGCACCGTTTCCAAATTGATGCCACCCGAGGCTTCCAAGACCGCGCGACCGTCGGTCACACGCGCCGCTTCGCGCATCATCTCCAGCGAGAAGTTATCCAGCAGGATCGACTTGGCACCGCACTCCAGCGCCGTCTCCAGCTCTTCGAGCGATTCCACTTCAATCTGCACCGACGCGCCATCGGCCAGCCGATCGGCATTCGCAAGCACCTGACGAATGCCGCCCGCCGCTGCAATGTGGTTTTCCTTGATCAAAATGCCGTCATAAAGCGCGAGGCGTTGATTGGTCCCACCGCCGACAAGCACGGCAAACTTTTGCGCGAGACGCAGCCCCGGCATTGTCTTACGGGTGTCGAGCACCCGCGCCTTAGTGCCTTCCACGACATCCGCGTAGCGGCGCACAGCGCTCGCCACACCGGAGAGCAATTGAAGGAAGTTCATCGACGTGCGTTCGCCCGTGAGCAACGCGCGTGCCGGACCGTGGATGTCGCATACCGGCGAATCGGGCGTCATGCGATCGCCTTCGCGGTAATGCCATTGCACGCGAACGGACGCATCGATATTGCGCATGCTGGCTTCAAACCACTTCACGCCACACAGCACGGCCGCCTCCCGCACGATGATGCGCGCATGCGCCATCTCGTCGGCAGGCACCAAATAGCCAGTCAGATCACCGGCGCCGATGTCTTCCGCCAACGCGTCGCGCACATTGCGAACGAGAGCAGCTTCAAGGGGTTCGCCGAACGTGGCGAAATCGGAAGACAGCGCCTCGGCGGTGCTGAGCATTACGGATTGCGTCATTATGCGGGGCCTACACCAGAAAACAGCGCGCCATCGCGCGCGAAATCGCCGCTTGCGCGCACGCTCTGCTTGCGCGCTTCGGCGAACGACAACATGCGGTCGATACACGTATGGGCTCGCTGCCCAATATCCGCGTCGACGTGAATTTCGTTGTGGCCCTTTTCCAGCACGTCAGCCAGATTTTGCAGGCTGTTCATCGCCATCCACGGGCAATGCGCGCAGCTCTTGCACGTGGCGCTGTTGCCCGCCGTCGGCGCTTCGATGAAGTGCTTGCCGGGTGCCGCCGCGCGCATCTTATGCAGAATGCCGTTGTCGGTCGCGACGATAAATTCAGTCGCATCCATCGTCTGCGCCGCCGCAATCATTTGCGACGTCGAACCAACCACATCGGCCAACTCGACCACCGCAGCCGGCGACTCCGGATGCACGAGCACCTTCGCATTCGGATGTTCACGACGCAGCACTTCAAGCTCGGTCGCCTTGAATTCGTCGTGCACGAGGCATGCACCCTGCCACAGCAGCATGTCGGCGCCCGTCTGCTTCTGCACGTAGCTGCCGAGGTGGCGATCCGGGGCCCACAGAATCTTCTTACCCTGCGCGTGCAGATGCGCCACGATTTCCAGACCGATCGACGACGTCACCATCCAGTCGGCACGCGCCTTCACCGCTGCACTGGTGTTCGCGTAGACCACAACGGTGCGATCGGGATGCGCATCGCAAAACGCGGCAAATTCGTCCGCCGGACACCCCAGATCGAGCGAACACGTCGCGTCGAGATCGGGCATCAAGATGCGTTTTTCGGGACTGAGAATTTTCGACGTCTCGCCCATGAAGCGTACACCGGCGACCACGAGGGTCTTGGCCGAATGATTGCGACCAAAGCGCGCCATTTCGAGCGAATCGGCCACGCAGCCGCCGGTCTCTTCGGCGAGATCCTGCAAATCGGAATCGACGTAGTAATGAGCCACCAACACGGCATCTTGCTCGACGAGCAAGCGCTTGATACGGGCCTTGAGTGCCGTGCGCTCCTCCTGCGACGGCGCATCCGGGACACGTGCCCAGGCTTGGGCCACGCACATGGCGCCGCTCGGTGCGGGGCGCTCGAATTCTACGGATTTAAGTGAGGCATTCATTTTCGCTAGGTCTGTGGGGACCGGAATGACAAAACCCCGCCGTAGCGGGGTTTCGATTATGCGACAAAAACGGACTTCTGGCTGATGCGCTTACGCGTAGCGGCGCAGGCGCGTCGCGAATTCCTGCAAGGCGTGAATACCGCTTTGCTCGGCGCGATGGCACCAGTTCTGCAACTGGCTAAGCAATTGCTCGCGCGAGGCGTTCGAACGTTCCCAGATACCAGCCAGTTCGCTGCGCAGTTCGTAGTACGTTTGCACCGACTTGCTGTGCGCGAAGATTTCGCCGAGTTGCTGCTTCTGCGGCTCTTGCAGCGAGGCTTCGTCGTGATGCAGCCACTTACGGGCGCCGCGCAGCAACTGATACTCGCCAACCTGACGCTTTTCCTTGAATCGGGCCAACTCTTCACCGTAAGCACGCTTGAACGTCTTGGCATAGCGCGCCATGACTTCGTAGCGATTCGAGAGCACGGCTTGCAACGTATCGTCGTCGCACGCTGCCTTGACCTTGGCCAGCTTCGGCGTCGGCGCGATCTTCTTCACCTTGGCCAGACCCACGGCCGAGAGAATACGGATGTACATCCAGCCGATATCGAACTCGTACCACTTGTTCGACAGCTTGGCCGACGTGGCATACGTGTGGTGGTTGTTGTGCAGCTCTTCGCCGCCGATGATGATGCCCCACGGCAGCAGGTTCGTCGACGCGTCGGCGCAGTTGAAGTTGCGGTAGCCCCAGTAGTGGCCCAGACCGTTGACCACACCGGCGGCCCAGAACGGGATCCACACCATCTGCACGGCCCACACGGTCAGACCGATAGCACCGAACAGCGAGATGTTGATGATCATCATCATGCTGATGCCGAGAATCGGAAAACGCTTGTAGATGTTGTTTTCGATCCAGTCGTTCGGCGTGCCGTGGCTGAATTTACGCAGCGTTTCTTCGTTCTTCGCTTCGGCGCGATAGAGCTCGGCGCCTTCGGCGAGCACCTTCCACAGGCCACGCGTTTGCGGGCTATGCGGATCTTCCGGCGTTTCGCACTTGGCGTGGTGCTTGCGGTGAATGGCCGCCCACTCGCTCGTGATCATGCCCGTGGTCATCCACAGCCACAGACGGAAGAAGTGCGCGACCGCCGGATGCACGTCGAGCGCACGGTGCGCCTGGCAACGGTGCAGGTAGATCGTCACGGCCGCGATCGTCACGTGCGTGGCGATCAGCGTGTAGGCGGTGATCTCCCAGCCACTCCAATTGAGCAGGCCGGTAGAAAGAAATCCAAGGAGACTGTCCAGCAAAATATCACTCCAAACTAATCAATACGGTGGCAATCGCAGCAAGGGTGCCGCGTCTTGTCTTGTCGGGCCATGCGGAGGGCCAGCCACCGCGTTCGGTCTCGTTCTTGCGCTCGCTTGACGCTTTGATTCGCAGGAACTCCGCAAGTTGCGTGAATTCCCGGGGCGAGTGAGCGCTAAACGTGCCAGTGAACGTCTGGTTTTTATGGTTTGCCGGGCATTTTACCTGACGGACTGTTCCCCGTGTGTAACGTCCCCGCCACGCATTTTGTCGCAGGTCAAGCCGCTGCCGTAGAAAAAAACGTCTACGGGGTGGGCTTCTTGCCCTCGTCAGCCTGTGTTTGCGCCGCTTCCGGGGTACCCGGGGGCAACGGAATCCGGCTAACGGCGTCAGTCAGCCCGCCTGCGGGCCCAGCTTCGGCCCAGTCGTTCAGAATCCGTATTTCGCGCTGTGCGTACGGAATTTCAATACCGTGCTCGCGAAATGTGCGCCAAATCCGCAAATTTATCTGCGAACGGATCGATCCGCTGCCTAATGCCGGGTCTTGTACCCAAAACCCCATCTCGAGGTCCATTCCGTCCGCGCCGAAGTTCAACAGCAACGCCGAAGGGGCCGGATCGGTAAGCACGCGCGGGATGCCCTCGGCGGCCTTGAGCATCAACGACATGGCCAGTTCGACGTCGGCGCTGTAAGCGACCTGCACGTTGACCTTGGCCCGCCCGCGCGTCTCGGTGAACGAGTGGTTTTGCACAACGTCCGTGACGAGCTTTTCGTTCGGCACCAGTGCTTCAATGCCATCGAGTCCGCGTACGACCGTATATCGCGTGTTGATTTGGGAAACCGTGCCGTGATACGGCGCCACCGTAATCAGGTCGCCCAGCCGCACCGAGCGGTCGAGCAAGATGATGAAGCCCGATACGAGGTTCGACGCAATCTTCTGCAAGCCAAAGCCCAACCCGACACCGAGGGCACCGCCGAACACGCCGAGCACGGTGATGTCGATGCCCACGAACGACAGCGTCGCCAGCACCGCGATCAGCGTGAGCACGCCCTTCACCAGCCGCGACATCACTACTTTCAGATTGCCGTCGAGCGTGGTGGTGCGCATGATCCGGTCTTCGATCAGCGACCCGACCCACATCGCCAACACCAGCGTCACACCGATCCAGAGAATGCCCGAGAGCATCGAGAGCAGCGTGAGATGGCTGGCGCCCACGGCAAAACGCACGCTGGCGAGCCAGTTCAGGATGTCGTCGTGCACGCCGAGCACGTAGGCCAGCATCGACAGCCAGGCGAACGTGGTGAACACGCGCTCGAACACCTTCAACAGCCCGTAAGCATGCGGCGACGAGGCGAACAAGCGCCGCGCGAAGTAGAACGCCAGATAGATCAGCGCCGTGCCGAACAACGGCACTTCGGCCAGCCGCAGCAGCGAGACGCGCATGTACTCTTGCAGCACCACGCGTGTGAGCGCCACGCACATCCAGCCGAACATCGGGAAGAACGAACGGCGCAGGCTCGAAGAACCGGCACGGCGCGCAGGCGCCACCCGCTCGAAGTGACGATCGAGGCGGCCGATCATCCAGCGCCGCAACACGAACGCCACGCCGAGCGCCGCCACCAGCGCCACGACCTGCCAGATGATCTGCGGTTCGCCGAAGTCGCGTACGACGTCGCGCACCAACTTCGCGAAAGCCGGACTTTCCTGCATCGCCATTTTTATTTTTTCCCTTCTTAGCTAACGCGCGTCGCCGAACTTACTCCGCCGGAGTTTCCGGGGTTTCCGGGGTTTCCGGGATTTCCGCCGGCTCCGACGACTCCGATGCTTCAGCGGCAACCTTCGGTGCCTTGCGCGCCTTGTCCGCCTTCTCGGCTGCACGACGCTCGAACACCGCGGCGAAGAAGCCGTCTGTGGCGTGGCGATTCGGCAGCAGCTCCAGATACTTACCCGTGTCGAGTGCAATCTTCTGCGACGCGAGCAATTCGTTGGCAGGCAGCAGCGCGAAGTCCGGATGCGACGCGGCGAACGCCTCGGCAATCGCGCTGTTTTCTTCGTTCAGCAGACTGCACGTCGCGTAGACCAAGCGGCCGCCGGGCTTCACCAGCCGTGCTGCGCTGGCGAGAATCGACGCTTGCTTTTGCGTCAGCTCCGCCACCGATTGCGGCGACTGACGCCACTTCAGGTCCGGATTCCGGCGCAGCGTACCCAAGCCGCTGCACGGCGCGTCGACCAGCACACGGTCGATCTTGCCTGCCAGGCGCTTGATCTTGCTGTCGTTCTCGCTGTCGATCATCACAGGATAGACGTTCGACAAGCCGCTACGCGCCAGACGCGGCTTGAGTTTCGCGAGCCGCTTTTCCGAGACGTCGAATGCATAGAGCCGCCCGGTCGAGCGCATCTGCGCGCCGATCGCGAGCGTCTTGCCGCCCGCCCCTGCGCAGAAGTCGACGATCATCTCGCCACGGCGCGGTGCGACCAATTGACACAGCAACTGGCTGCCTTCGTCCTGCACTTCAATCGTCCCGGCGACGAAGAGCGCATGCTTTTGCAGCGCGGGCTTGCCCGCCAGACGAATGCCGTTCGGTGCGAACGGCGTGGGTTCTGCCGAGAAGCCGTCGGTGCGCAATTGCGCCAGCACGTCGTCGCGGTTGCCCTTGATCAGGTTCACGCGGCAATCGAGCGGTGCCGGTTGATTGAGCGCGGCAGCCAACGGTTCGAGTTCGTCGGCCTCGAAGCGCTTGGCGAGACGCTCGTAGAGCCAATCGGGAAGATTGGTACGCACACGGGTCGAAAGACTCGCCGGATCGATCTGGCCGACATGCTCCAGCCAGGTGATTTCGTCGGGCGTGGCAACCAACTGCACCGATGCCAGCCCGCGCGTGAACGCCAAACCCAGCAACGCCAGACGGCGCTCCAGCGGGCCAGAGCCGCTGCCAGCGTGCTGACCGAATTCGAGCTTGCGGCGCAGGATGGCAAAGACCGTTTCGGCCAGCACACCGCGTTCGCGATGGCCCAGCTTGGCGTTGGCACGGAAATAGGTGCTCACCAGTGTGTCGGCCGGGCCGGTGAAGGTCAGCACGCTGCCGAGCAACCGTTGTGTATGTTCGAAGAGCGCGGGCGACAGGTGGTCGCCGCGCATGCGGGCCGTCTCGGCGGGCGGGGCCTCCGGGCGGCGATCGTTGCGGGAGCGGTCGTAGCGGTCCGGGCGCACATAGCGCTCCTGACGCTCGCCGGCCTTGGCCGGTTTAGCCGTGTTACGGGAATCGGAGGACTTGCCGCCTGAGCGGTTACCGGATTGATTTGCGCCATCGCGGCGCTGCGTCGGACGGGTGCTCATGCGTTCTCACCAAAAAGCCATTGCGAATCGGGCGTGCCATCGGCGGCGGGGGTTACCGTCACACGGCCATCGGCCATGATCAGACGGTCTTCCACGAACCACCGCACAGCGCGCGGATAGATGATGTGTTCTAACGGCAGGATACGCTCGGCGAGTGCCTCGGGCGTGTCCCCGGCCTTCACCGGCACGGCGGCTTGCAGCACGAACGGGCCATGATCGAGCTCGGCCGTCACGAAATGCACGGTGGCGCCCACGATCTTGCAACCGGCTTCCAACGCCCGCGCATGCGTTTGCAGCCCCGGAAAGGCGGGCAACAGCGACGGGTGGATGTTCACGAGACGCCCGGCGTACCGTTCGGTGAACTCGGGCGTGAGAATGCGCATGAAACCGGCGAGCACGACCAGATCCGGCTGATGGCGGTCGATCTCGGCTGCGAGTTCGGCGTCGAACACTTCGCGGGTCTTGCCGCGGCTGGGCACCACGGCCGTGGCGATACCGTTCTCACGAGCAAAGACGAGGCCCTCGGCCTCGTCGCGGTTGGCGATGACGGCGGCCACGCGGGCCGGCCAGCCTTCGGCAGTACAGGCACGGACGATGGCCTCCATATTGCTGCCACGTCCGGAAATCAAGATGACAATGTTCTTCATCGGCAGATTTTATCATTGGCGCGCCGCACCAGACACGCGAAGCGCGCCGCGATGGCGCCGAAGCGTTTATAATTCAACGTTCTGCGGCGCCGCAATGTCGGTTTGGCCGTCCTGCCAGGCATCCGGGTCCGCCCCGCCGCCGCAGGCCAGCAACCCGTCCAGCGCCGCCTGGTTCATCCCATAACGTTCATCAACGTCCTGTACTGACGCTTCCTTATCGTGCGAGTCTTCCGGGGTCTACCCAACGCGCAAAGCAAAGCGCCCTGCGTGCTGACGATCGGCAATTTCGACGGCGTGCACCTCGGCCACCAGGCCCTGCTCGCGCGCGTGCGCGCCGCAGCGGCTGCGCGCGGCCTGCCGGTGTGCGTGATGACGTTCGAGCCTCATCCCCGCGAATACTTCTCCCCTGACAAAGCGCCTGCGCGCATCTCGAACCTGCGCGACAAGTTCGAAGCGTTGCGTGCGCATGGTGTCGACCGATTGGTGGTCGAGCACTTCAATGCGCATTTCGCCGGTCAGTCGCCTGAAGATTTCGTTCGCAACATCATCGTCGATGGCCTGCACACCCGCTGGCTGCTCGTAGGCGACGATTTCCGCTTCGGCGCCAAGCGCGCGGGCGACATCGCCTATCTGCGCGAAGCCGGCCGTCAGCACGACTTCGTCGTCGAGCAAATGCCGACGATCGCCCACGATGGCGTACGTATCTCCAGCTCGGAAGTGCGCGCCGCGCTCGCCGACGGCAACTTCGAGCGCGCGCATGCGCTGCTTGGTCGCCCGTATGCGATCTCGGGCCACGTCGTGCATGGCATGAAGCTCGGGCGCAAGCTCGGCTTCCCCACGCTCAATATCCGCATCGCGCACAAGCACCCGGCCCTCACGGGCATTTTCGTCGTGCAAGTCCACGGGCTGGCTGCGACGCCGTTGCCCGCCGTGGCCAGCCTCGGTCTGCGCCCGACGGTCGACGATTCGGGACGCGTGCTGCTGGAAGTGCATCTGTTGGACTTCGCGGGCGATTGCTACGGCAAACTCGTGCGCGTGGAATTTTTGCAGAAGCTGCGAGACGAAGCCAAATTCGACGGTCTGGCCGAGCTCGAAGCTGCCATCGCGCAGGACACGCGCGAGGCCCGCGCCTATTTCGCCCATGCGCTCGACGCCAACGGCCCGAGCGCACGACGCGACTTCGCCACCTCGGCAACCGATCGAATTAGTTGATCTTCGCCCGCGTGTGCTGGCGCTTCGCGTCGCGCGCGCGGCTCGGCACCGCCTCTGGCACACGTCGTCGCCAAGCGTCCTACCGGCCCCGCCGGCCGGCACGCGACGCAAACGGCGCGAGCGCCCCACACCGATTTCCAAAAATTCGTAGCGAAGCACCATGAGCGAAAAGAAAGCCCCGAGTAAGTACCCCGTCAATCTGCTGGATACGCCGTTCCCGATGCGCGGCGACCTGCCCAAGCGCGAGCCGCAGTGGGTCAAGCAGTGGCAGGACAAGAAGATCTACGACAAGATCCGCGAGGCCAGCAAGGGCCGGCCCAAGTTCATCCTGCACGACGGCCCGCCGTATGCGAACGGTGACATCCACCTCGGCCACGCGGTCAACAAGATCCTCAAGGACATGATCGTCAAGGCGCGCAACCTCGCCGGTTTCGACGCCGCCTATGTGCCGGGCTGGGACTGCCACGGCATGCCGATCGAAATCCAGATCGAAAAGCAGTTCGGCAAGCACCTGCCGGTGCGTGAAGTGCAGGAAAAAGCGCGCGCCTACGCTGCCGAACAGATCGAGCGCCAGAAGCCGAACTTCAAGCGTCTGGGCGTGCTCGGCGATTGGGACAACCCGTACAAGACCATGAACTTCTCGAACGAAGCCGATGAGCTTCGTGCGCTCGCGAAGATCATGGAGAACGGCTACGTCTACCGTGGTCTGAAGCCGGTGAACTGGTGTTTCGACTGCGGCTCGGCACTGGCCGAAGCGGAAGTCGAATACAAGGACAAGACCGATCTGGCCATCGACGTGGGCTTCGCCTTCGCCGAACCGGAGAAGGTCGCCAAGGCGTTCGGTCTGGCCAAGCTGCCGACGGACAACGGCTTCATCGTCATCTGGACGACCACGCCGTGGACCATCCCGTCGAACCAAGCCCTCAACGTGCACCCGGAAGTCGAGTACGCGCTGGTGTCGACCGAGCGCGGCCTGCTGATCCTCGCGACCGACCGCGTCGAAGACTGCCTGAAGACCTACGGCCTGCACGGCGAAATCATCGCGAAGACCAAGGGTGAAGCCCTCTCGCTGATCCGCTTCCGTCACCCGCTGGCCACGGCCGACGCGGGCTACGAGCGTACCTCGCCGGTCTATCTCGGCGACTACGTGACGACCGACACGGGTACCGGTATCGTCCACTCGGCCCCGGCCTACGGCGTGGAAGACTTCGTGTCGTGCAAGGCGCACGACATGCCCGATTCGGAAATCCGTATGCCGGTGCTCGGCGACGGCCGCTATCAAGACAGCCTGCCCCTGTTCGGCGGTCAGTCGATCTGGGACGCGAACCCGCATATCGTCGACGCACTGCGCGAAGCGGGTACGTTGTTCCATTCGTTCAAGTACACGCATAGCTACATGCACTGCTGGCGCCACAAGACGCCGATCATCTACCGCGCGACGAACCAGTGGTTCGCGGGCATGGATGTGAAGCCGGTCGAAGGCGCACCGGGCGACGGCAAGACGCTGCGCGAAATCGCGCTCGCCGGTATCGAGGCGACGGAATTCTTCCCCTCGTGGGGCAAGCAGCGCCTGCACAACATGATCGCGCACCGCCCGGACTGGACGCTCTCGCGCCAGCGCCAATGGGGCGTGCCGATGGCGTTCTTCGTCCATAAGGAAACCGGTGCCCTGCACCCGCGTACGCCGGAACTGCTCGAAGCCATCGCCAAGCGCGTGGAAACCGAAGGCATCGAAGCCTGGCAGACGCTCGACCCGGTCGAACTGCTCGGCGACGAGGCCAAGGATTACGTGAAGAACCGCGACACGCTCGACGTGTGGTTCGACTCGGGCACCACACACTGGCACGTGCTGCGCGGCTCGCACAAGCACGAGTTGGGCTTCCCGGCCGACCTGTATTTGGAAGGTTCGGACCAACACCGCGGCTGGTTCCACTCGTCGCTTCTGACCGCCTCGATGCTCGACGGCCGCCCGCCCTACAAGGCGCTGCTCACGCACGGCTTCACGGTCGATGGTCAGGGCCGCAAGATGTCGAAGTCGATCGGCAACACGATCCTGCCGCAAGACGTCGCAGACAAGCTGGGCGCGGAAATCATCCGTCTGTGGGTGGCATCGACCGATTATTCGGGCGAACTGTCGATCTCCGACGAAATTCTCAAGCGCGTGACCGAAGGCTATCGCCGCATCCGCAACACGCTGCGCTTCCTGCTCGCCAACCTGGCCGATTACGACCACGCGAAGCACGCGCTGCCGGCCGACCAATGGCTGGAGATCGACCGTTACGCCGTGGCGCTGACGAATTCGCTGCAAACCGAAGTGCTGGGCCACTACGACCGTTATGAGTTCCACCCGGTCGTGTCCAAGCTCCAGACGTTCTGCTCGGAAGACCTCGGCGGCTTCTACCTCGACATCCTGAAGGACCGCCTCTACACGAGCGCACCGGATGCCCCGGCCCGCCGTGCCGCGCAAAACGCGCTGTACCACATCACGCAGGGTCTGCTGAAGCTCATGGCCCCGTTCCTGTCGTTCACGGCGGAAGAAGCGTGGCAGGTGTTCCAGCCGGGCAACGATACGATCTTCACGGAAACGTACTACCAGTATCCGGAAGTGAGCGAAGCCACCCGCCTGCTCGAGAAGTGGTACCTGCTGCGCGCGGTGCGCAGCGATGTCACGAAGGCGCTCGAAGAAGCGCGCGCAGCCGAGCAGATCGGTTCGTCGCTGCAAGCGGAAGTGGAAGTGCGCGTGTCGGGCCGCAAGTTCGACGTGCTGGCCAGCCTCGGTGACGATCTGCGCTTCGTGCTGATCACGTCGGCCGCGACCGTCAAGCAGGTAGCGGACGAAGCCGCAGAGGGCGTGGTCGTCACGCCGTCGACTTATCAGAAGTGCGAGCGCTGCTGGCACTATCGTTTCGACGTGGGTTCGGACGCTGAACATCCGACCTTGTGCGGCCGCTGCGTGTCGAATCTCTTCGGCAGCGGCGAACATCGGAGCGCGGCATAATGGCTGGCAAAGCAGGCGCACGTACGGGCGCAAAACGTAGTAATGGCAACGGCGGCGGTGCCCGCATCGGCACCACGCTGGGTCTGGCCCCGTGGCTCGGCATCGCGGTCATCGCGATTCTGCTCGATCAGGTCACCAAGCTCACCATTTTGAAGACGTTCCAGTACGGCGAATTCCGTCCGCTGACCTCGTTCTTCAATCTGGTGCTGGTGTACAACAAAGGCGCGGCGTTCAACTTCCTGGCAGCCGCCGGTGGTTGGCAGCGCTGGTTCTTCACGGTGCTCGGCGTGGTTGCGGCAGTGGTCATCATGTGGCTGCTCAAGCGTCACAACGGCCAGAAGATGTTCTGCCTGTCGCTCTCGCTGATTCTGGGCGGTGCGCTCGGCAACGTGATCGACCGTGTGGTCTACGGCCATGTGATCGACTTTCTGGACTTTCACGTGGGCGGCTGGCACTGGCCGGCGTTCAACGTGGCCGACTCGGCCATTTGCGTAGGCGCCGTGCTGCTGGTGATCGACGAGTTGCGACGCGTGCGGCGCGGCAAGTAGCCACGTCAGAGCAGGATCTGCGGCACGGCTCGCAGGAGGCGGCAAGCGGTAACGCCCCTTCTGCCAGCCGCTGCCACCACCGTCGCGGCGCCCCGGAGGCGCCGCGCGGCACTTTGGAGGAGGCATTTTCAAATGGAACTTGCGGGCAAGACCATCGTCCTCGGACTCACCGGCGGCATCGCCTGTTACAAGTCTGCCGAACTCACGCGACTGTTTATCAAGGCAGGCGCGACCGTGCAGGTCGTCATGACCGACGCCGCCACGCAGTTCATCACCCCGCTCACGATGCAGGCCCTCTCCGGGCGGCCGGTGTTCACCAGCCAGTGGGATAACCGCGTCGACAACAATATGGCGCACATCGACCTCTCACGTGAGGCCGACGCCATTCTCATCGCTCCCGCGTCCACCGACTTTCTCGCCAAGCTCGCCCACGGCATGGCCGACGATCTGCTCTCCACGCTGTGCGTGGCGCGCGATTGTCCGCTGCTGGTGGCCCCCGCGATGAACCGGCAGATGTGGGGCAACCCGGCGACACAACGCAATGCGGCGACCCTGCGCGGCGACGGCGTCACGATTCTCGGCCCGGATAGCGGCGATCAGGCCTGCGGCGAAGTCGGTGACGGCCGCATGCTCGAACCGGAAGACATCTTCGAGGCCGTTGTCGGCTTCTTTCAGCCCAAGCGGCTGGCAGGCAAGCGTGTGCTGATTACGGCCGGGCCGACGTTCGAGCCGATCGATCCGGTGCGCGGCCTGACCAATCTGTCGAGCGGCAAGATGGGCTTCGCCATCGCACGTGCGGCGGCACAGGCCGGTGCGGACGTGCATCTCGTGGCTGGCCCGAGCGCGCTCGATACGCCCTACGGTGTGACGCGTAGCAACGTGCAGACGGCGCAACAGATGTATGACCGCGTGCTCGCCGATGCGCCGCACAGCGACATCTTCATCGCCGTGGCAGCCGTGGCCGACTGGCGCGTGCGCGAAGTGGCGCACGACAAGATCAAGAAGACGGGCGACGCCGACGTGCCCACGCTGGAATTCGTGCAGAACCCCGACATTCTCGCGGCCGTCGCGCAGTTGCCCAAGCCGCCGTATTGCGTGGGCTTCGCCGCCGAGTCGGGGGATCTGGAAAAGCATGGTGCCGAAAAGCGCCGCCGCAAACAGGTGCCGCTGCTCGTCGGCAATCTGGGGCCAGCCACGTTCGGGCAGGACGACAACGAAGTCATCCTCTTCGACGACGCCGGTCAGAAGCGCCTGCCGCGCGCCGACAAGCAGTCGCTAGCGCGCAGCCTGATTGTCGAGATTGCCGCGCGTCTACCGTCGCGCACGCCTGCTTAAGTTCGCCTCAAAGCATTCCCCTACTGGCCTCACGGCTGTCACCGTCGTTGTCCGGCGACGGTGACACACTGGCAACTCGCCACGTCTGCCCTGCCACGTAGGCCCTGCAATATCTGCTTCAACCGCTTTCTCTGCCTCACCTGTCGCGGCCCTTCTGGGCCGCACAACAGAACAAACAAAATGACGCAACCCGCTCCGACTTCGCGGCCGGTGGTCAGTGTCTACAAGACACTGAGCATGCTCGCCGCCATCATGTTCTTCGGCTTCATGACCATCGGCATGCCACTGCCCGTGCTGCCGGTGTATGTCCACGAATCGCTCGGCTATGGCTCGTTCATCGTCGGCGTCACCATCGGCATCCAGTCCGTCGTCACGCTGTTGCTGCGCTCGTACGCCGGACGCACGGTCGATACGCGTGGCCCGCGTCGTGCCGTACTGACCGGCCTGTGTGGCTGCGCCGCCGCCGGGGTGCTGTACCTGATCGCCTCGGTGATGCCGAATCCCGCGCTCGCGCTTGGCGTGCTGTTCGCCGGACGCGTCGTGCTCGGTTTCGGCGAGAGTCTTCTGCTCACTGGGGGGATGTCGTGGGGCATCGGCTTACTCGGCGCATCGCATGCCAGCAAGGCGATCTCGTGGCAGGGCATTTCGATGTACACCGCCATCGCGGCCGGTGCGCCGTTCGGTGCTTATCTGCTGGAAGCGGCGGGTTTCACCGTCGTGTCGCTGGTCAGCATTGTCGTACCGGCGATTGCCTTCGTGATCGCGCAACGCCTGCCTGCGGCGGCACCGGTCGGTGGCACGCGTTTGCCGTTCTTCCGTGTGGTCGGATTGGTGTGGCGCCCTGGGCTCGCAATGACGCTCGGCAGCATCGGCTACGCCGTGATTGCGGCGTTCATCACGCTCTACTACGCCAGCCACGGCTGGACGGGTGCCGCGTACGCGCTCACGCTCTATAGCGGCTGCTTCATCGGCATGCGCGTGCTGTTCGCGCACTCGGTCGATCGCTTCGGTGGACGCCGCGTTGCCATGTGCTCCCTCGTGTTCAGCGCGATCGGACAGTTTCTTCTTTGGAAGGCCGTCAATCCGCACATGGCATTGATCGGTGCGGGGTTGACCGGTCTCGGCTTCTCGCTCGTGTTCCCGGCGCTCGGCGTGGAAGCGCTGCGCTCGGTGCCGCCGCAAAACCGTGGTGCGGCACTGGCGGCGTATTCGGGCTTCTTCGATCTGGCGCTAGGTCTCATCGGCCCGATGGCCGGACTCGTGGCCAACTACTTCGGCTACGCCTCGATCTTCCTGTGCGGCGCGCTTGGCGGCGTCGTCGCCATTCTGATGATTGCGCGCTTGCCGCATGCAAGCGCAGACCCCACACCGGCTGGCCCCTCCGGGCCTGCTGGCGGTGCTCACTAAGTTGCATGGAATCGATGCCATGACGCAAACCCGCAATCGCATCAAGCTCTCGGTGCTCGACCAGACACCGGTGATTCACGGCCACACGGCGGCAGATGCCATCGCGGCCACCGTGGAGTTGGCACAAGCTGCCGACGATCTCGGTTACACGCGCTACTGGTGCGCTGAACACCACGGCTTGCGCGGCGTGGCTAACCCCGCGCCGGAAGTCATGATTGCGCGTCTGGCGAGTGTGACGAAACGCCTGCGTGTCGGGTCGGGTGGTGTGATGCTGCCGTATTACAGCCCGTTCAAGCTTGCCGAACAGTTTCTGATGCTCGAAGCACTGTTTCCGAATCGCATCGATCTCGGTGTTGGACGTGCCCCCGGTGGCGACATGCGCACCGCGCGCGCCGTCGCCAAGGGACCGTACGACGCTGGCGAACACTTCCCACAGCAGGTCGCCGAGCTAGCCGGACTCTTCGACGGGACGCTGGCCGACGATCATCCGTATCGCGGCGTGCTGCTGCAACCGGCTATCGAAACGCGTCCGGAGCTATGGGTGCTGGGGTCGAGCGAATTCGGCGGGCTGCTCGCTGCACAGCTTGGCTTGCGCTACTGCTTTGCGCATTTCATCAACGCGCATTACGGCCATCGGGTCACCGAGGCGTATCGCGAGCGCTTCACGCCGGGACAGTTGGATAAGCCCTACTGCTCCGTCGCACTCTTCGTGATCTGCGCGGATACCGATGCCGAAGCGGAAGCGCTCGAGGCCGGTGTCGACCTGCGCCGGGTGCAAATGGCGTACGGGATGAACGAGCCGATTCCGAGCCTCGAACAGGGCGCCGACGCCAAGCCGCAATACCGTGAACGGGAGTTGTCAGTGATCGCGCGAGAGAAGCCGCGTAGTATCATCGGCACCCCGGAACGGGTGACCGCTCGCGTGCTCGAATTGCAGGAGCAGTTCGATGCCGACGAGATTATCGTGCTGACGGTGGCGGGCAGCTATCGCGCCCGTCTACGCTCGCACGAATTGCTCGCGCAAGCGTTTTCGCTCTCGGCGACCGATGCAGCCGCCGACACCAACGCCGCGACTCCCGACTGATTTTTCACTGATTTACGCCCAAGCCAACGCCATGAAACTCGACGTTAAGATCCTCGACGAACGCCTGCGCTCGCAGCTCCCCGCTTACGCCACGCCGGGCAGCGCCGGCCTCGATCTGCGCGCCTGCCTCGACGCACCGCTCACCATCGCCCCGGGTCAAACCGTGCTCGTGCCGACGGGTTTGGCAATCCACCTAGCCGATTCGGGCTACGCCGCGCTGATCCTGCCGCGCTCGGGTCTCGGCCATAAGCACGGCATCGTGCTCGGCAATCTGGTCGGCTTGATCGACTCGGATTACCAAGGCCAGTTGATGGTGTCGACGTGGAATCGCGGCAACGAGCCGTTTGTGCTCAACCCGTTCGAGCGTCTGGCGCAACTGGTGATCGTGCCGGTCGTGCAAGCTGAGTTCAATCTCGTGGACGAATTCCCCGAGAGCGATCGCGGTGCAGGCGGCTTCGGCAGCACGGGCAAGCACTAAGTCTCAGACGCATGCGTCGCTGGAAGTTTGCGGCGCGCGCGCCCAAGAAAAAACGCCGCATATAGCGGCGTTTTTTCATTCCCACATCGAAGGTTCGATTACTCGACTTCGGCGGCTTCCGGCTCCGAGCGAGCGTTGCCGTCCTCGGGGAACGACAGTTGCACCTGATCGTGCTCGTCGAGATCGACGGTCACACGGCCGCCAGTCGTCAGACGCCCGAACAGCAGTTCGTCGGCCAAAGCACGGCGAATCGTGTCCTGAATCAGACGCTGCATCGGACGTGCGCCCATCAGCGGATCGAAGCCCTTCTTCGACAGATACGTGCGCAGCTTGTCGGTGAAGACAACCTCGACCTTCTTCTCGTGCAGTTGATCTTCCAACTGGATGAGGAACTTGTCGACCACGCGCAGGATGATCTGCTCGTCGAGCGGCTTGAAGCTGATGATCGAATCCAGACGGTTACGGAACTCCGGCGTGAACATCCGCTTGATGTCGGCCATCTCGTCACCGGCCTGACGCTCGTTCGTGAAGCCGATGCTTGCACGGTTGATCGTCTCGGCACCGGCATTCGTCGTCATGATGATGATGACGTTACGGAAGTCGGCCTTGCGTCCGTTGTTATCCGTCAGCGTGCCGTGGTCCATCACCTGAAGCAGCACGTTGAAGATGTCCGGATGCGCCTTTTCGATTTCATCGAGCAGCAGCACGCAATGCGGCTTCTTCGTAATCGCTTCGGTGAGCAGACCGCCCTGATCGAAGCCCACGTAGCCCGGCGGCGCGCCGATCAAACGGCTAACCGCGTGGCGCTCCATGTATTCCGACATGTCGAAGCGAATCAACTCGATGCCGAGCGTGAACGCCAGTTGCTTGGCAACTTCGGTCTTGCCGACACCGGTCGGGCCCGAGAACAGGAACGCGCCAATCGGCTTGTCCGTCTTGCCCAGCCCGGCACGCGACATCTTGATCGCGGCCGACAGCGCATCGATGGCCGGGTCTTGCCCGAACACCACGCTCTTCAGGTCGCGATCGAGCGTCTGAAGCTTGCCGCGATCGTCGGCGGACACGCTTTGCGGCGGGATACGCGCGATCTTCGAGACAATCTCTTCGATCTCGCCCTTACCGATAGTCTTCTTCTGCTTCGACTTCGGCAGGATGCGTTGCGCGGCACCCGCTTCATCGATCACGTCGATCGCCTTGTCCGGCAGATGACGGTCCGTGATGAACTTGGCCGACAACTCGGCAGCCGCCGACAGCGCGCTCGACGAATACTTCACACCGTGGTGTTCTTCGAAGCGCGACTTGAGTCCGCGCAGGATCTGCACGGTTTGCTCGACGGTCGGCTCGTTCACGTCGATCTTCTGGAACCGGCGAGAAAGTGCTGCATCTTTCTCGAAAATGCCGCGATATTCCGTGAACGTGGTGGCGCCGATGCACTTGAGCTGCCCCGACGACAACGCCGGCTTGAGCAGGTTCGACGCATCGAGCGTGCCGCCCGATGCAGCACCTGCACCAATCAACGTGTGAATTTCGTCGATGAACAGAATCGCGCCCGGACGCTCCTTGAGCTCTTTGAGCACCGCCTTCAGACGTTGCTCGAAGTCGCCGCGGTACTTGGTACCGGCGAGCAGCGCGCCCATGTCCAGCGAGTAGACGGTAGCGTCTTGCAGAATCTCGGGCACTTCGCCGCGCGTGACGCGCCAGGCGAGGCCTTCGGCAATTGCCGTCTTGCCCACACCGGCTTCACCCACGAGCAGCGGATTGTTCTTACGACGGCGGCACAGCACCTGCACCACGCGCTCGACTTCCGACTCGCGACCGATCAGCGGATCGATCTTGCCGTCGCGGGCGAGCTGATTGAGGTTCTGCGTGTACTGCGCCAGCGGGCTTTCCTTGGCGCTCGCGCCCTCTTCGCCCTCTGTGCTGCCTTCGCCGGCCTTGGCCGATTCACCCGCCGCACCGGTTTTGGTGATGCCGTGCGAGATGAAATTGACCACGTCCAGACGCGTCACGCCCTGCTGTTGCAGGTAGTAGACGGCATGGGAGTCCTTTTCGCCGAAGATGGCGACCAGCACGTTGGCACCGGTCACTTCCTTCTTACCGTTGGAAGTCGACTGTACGTGCATGATCGCGCGCTGAATCACGCGCTGAAAACCGAGCGTGGGCTGGGTGTCGACTTCGTCGCTACCTGGCACGGTCGGCGTGTTGTCCGCGATGAAGTTGCGCAGGTTCTGGCGCAAATCGTCTAGATTCGCCGCGCAGGCACGCAACACCTCAGCAGCGGTGGGGTTATCCAAGAGGGCGAGCAACAGGTGCTCGACCGTGATGAATTCATGTCGGGCCTGGCGCGCTTCCATAAACGCCATGTGCAGGCTGACTTCCAATTCCTGGGCAATCATGCTTCCTCCATCACGCACTGCAGCGGGTGCCCGGACTGCCTTGCATGGCTAACTACTTGCTCAACTTTGGTCGCCGCGACGTCGCGCGTGAAGACCCCACAAACTCCCCTGCCCTCTCGGTGGACCTTGAGCATGATCTGCGTGGCAGATTCCCGGTCCTTATTGAAATATTCCTGAATGACCATCACCACGAACTCCATCGGGGTGAAATCGTCGTTCAACAGTACCACCTTGTACATCGAAGGCGGCTTGAGCTGTTGCTCTTGCCGCTCCTGTACGGTGTCGTCATGCGTTGTCGGTAAGGTTGCCATACGTGGATTCTAAACAACTCCGGGGCGCAGGAAGCAATCGAAGCTCCTATTGCCGCCTGCCGCCGGTGTCCACCGGAATGCCAACACTCGCCAAATCGCCGCGTGCGTTGTCCAGCAAGGCGCCGCAGCCCCGACCACCGGGGGTGCCACACCCATATGAGTCAGCTTAACCCAAATTTCAAGGGCGCGTCGCGGCACTGCTTATGCCCTCCTAGATATAAGGGTAAAACCTGATCGAACTCATGTTCTATTGGCGAAAAAGGGCTTGACACTATTGGCAGTTACCGAAAACAATCGTCGTGGCGCTTTTCCTCTATAAGCGTTTTAAAAGAAAAGATGCCTGGGTGAGCCTAAGAAGCCGCCGCACCTAGTCGGCGGGTTTTTCAGATGTGCTCGTTGTTGCGGTGATATGTAGTAGTCGTAATTGTTTAGGGGAAGTTTGTATGGCAACCGGTACGGTCAAATGGTTTAACGATGCCAAGGGTTTTGGTTTCATCACGCCGGATGAAGGTGGCGAAGATCTGTTCGCTCACTTCTCGGCAATCCAGATGAACGGCTTCAAGACCCTGAAGGAAGGCCAGCGCGTCTCCTTCGAAGTGGTGCAAGGCCCCAAGGGCAAGCAGGCTTCGAACATTCAGGCCCCGACCTGATAAGCTGCGCTTCAACGCATCGGAAACCCGGCTTCGGCCGGGTTTTTTATTGCGCCGCACAAATGTTGCACCACTTCGAATCCACTTCGTATCCATTCCATAACTTTTGGATCCGGTTGTGAATGCAAAGTAAAGCGCAACTTTCCACTCCGCATCTCTCATCCCGCACAATTTATCCGCGTTTAATCGCCGATAAAACCATTCGCATAGCAATATTCCACTCAGTTATTAAAATAACGCCGGTGCGTCGTGAGTTGCGGAAATCAATTACGCAATTACCTGAATTGACTAAGTATTCCTACGCAGGCAACTGTCCGACAACGTGAACCAAAAGCCATAGATAAACGCCGGAAAGAAATAGCTTTTTTAACGATTGCGCGCCCCGGAAAACGAAGGATGTTGCGGTCGTCCGGCACGGTTCATATGTATCATTCAATAAATCAATGAATCATATGATCCACCCGGGTTGTCGTTGCCCCCATCGGCCGGTACGGGGTGATGCGGCCACTCGAAGCGCTGTCGTGCAAATGCGACGGGCCGCCTCGCAGGCAGCCCGTTTGGATGGATTTCCCTAGACTGGCACCGCGCCAGACAGCCGTCAGCCTAAATCGACGTAGACCGTACCGGCTTCGATCCGGATGGGGTAAGTCTTCACTGCCTCAGTTAGGGGCGCGCACATCGCCGCGCCAGTGCGCACGTCGAACTTGCCCTGATGCAACGGGCACTCGATCTCGTGCCCCTCCAGAAACCCGTCGCACAACCGCGCGTTGCCATGCGTGCACAGGTTGTCGGTAGCGAACACCTCGCCCTCCACGCCGTAAAGGGCAATCTCGCGCCCACCGACCACGACGCCGATGACGTCGTCCTCGGGAATGGCGTCGCGTGCGCCCGCCTCGATCCAATTACCGCTCATGATGTCCTCGTTTCAAATCGGGTAGATCAGCGAGTTGGGGATCATCTCGCTGTCGAAAATGCACAACCGCGACGCGAACTTCCATCCGTCGTCGGTTCGTTTGACGATGTCCAGGTACCGACCGACCGAGAGAATGTCGGTGAGCTGGTCCGGCTTGGTCCGAAAGACGGCGTAGTTCGATTCCACGTGCAACGTCGTGTCGTCGAGCGCCTTGATCGTCGGCAGGCCAATCACATGGCGCTGGTAGTACGGGTCATGAAAGAGCGTGTCGCGAATGCCATAAATGCGGTCTTTCAGCATGCCGCGGCTCTCGAACGACAGCGTGGCCAGCGGCAGCCCCATTTCATGGTTTTCGCGCGGCTGCACACGGTAGATGCAGTCTTCGAGGAAGAATTCGGGCCAGGCATCCCACTGCTGAGCGTCGAGCGCCGCCGCATAGGTGGCGTTAAGCTCGACAACGGCTTGAAACGTCGCAAAATCGACCATGTTCTCGTTTCTCCTCAAACGCCCATCACCCGACGCCAGTACGCGTACATGCCGCGAATCAGCGTCTCGGTCACCATGTGGTCCGTGTTCTCTACCCCTGTGCCGCCTAATTCAGCGAGCACCCGGTGCCACGGTTTCTGCTCAAACCCTTCCTGCGAACATTCGATAGCCTCGCCGTCGTCGGCGGAGACAAACCCCGCCGGGCCGAACAAATTCGCCTGGCGCAAGCGGCGTTGCGTCATCTCCTCGGTGTCGTCTTCGAAGCCGAAGTGCGTCCATACGAAGTCGAACGAATCGTGGCCGCGCGGTTGGATATGGCGCGTCGATACCGAGTTGACCTGTTGTTGGAGGATGACGCTGGGGAAGAGCGTCATGAGTACCGCTGTCGGCCCCTTCCACCAGTCTTCCTGCACGATGTCGAGAAAGCGCATGTCGTTGAGCGACATCGTTTCCTTGAAACTCGATACGCCCGACGTGACTTCACCGCCACCGCCCTGCCCGCGCGTCGAGATCATGGCGGCGTGACGTCCGTGCTCATCCATCACCAGACGCGATTTGTTATCCGCGCGCCAAAGCCCGAACGTGACGAACCACGTATGCAGCAGTCCCGGGTGGTAAGGGTCTTTGATGTTCTCTTGCATCAGCTTCCAGTTACCCGGAATTCGCTGCTTGTTGTAGCCGAGCAGTTTGAGCTTGCGTCCGTCGAACAACCGGTCGAAGTAACCGCAGATTTCAGGGCCGAGAAACGCTTCGAGCGACTCGATCTCATGATCGAACGAGGCGAAGATCACGCCGCCGCGCGTCGCTACCTTGAGCTTGGTCAGACCGTGGTCTTCCGGCTTGAAGTCCTTCGGCATACCACCGTTGACTTTGCCGTCCTGCTTCACGCCACGCCGAAACGGCACGCCCTGAAGATTGCCCTTGAGGTCGTAATTCCACTGGTGATACGGACAATGAAAATCGGTGCGGTTGCCGCGTTTCTCGCGACAGAACTTCATGCCACGGTGCGCGCAGACGTTCTCGACCACGTTGATTTCGCCGCTCGCATCGCGCGTGACAATCACCGAGCGCTCGCCGATGAGGGTGCGCTTGAAGTCACCCGGATTCGGCACTTCAGCTTCCAGTCCGACGTAGTTCCAATGGCCGCGATAGAAACACTGTTCCAGCTCGCGGCGGTACAAGTCGGCGTCGGTGTAGACGCGAAAGGGAATACGGCTCGTGCCCTCGGCAGGCCACATGTCGGACGTGGCCGACGCGTCGCACGTGTCGTGCGTGTCGGATATGTGTGGCGTTGCCGGCTCGCGTCCGGTCTGCGGTGTTGTACTCACGGTTGTCTCCTTTGAGGAATTCTCGAAGCGAAGGCGGTGCAGCGTTAGGCCACCTTGGCGTAGAAAGCGTCGGCGTAGATATGCGAGGCGTCGATGCCGCGCGCGCGCAGCAGTGCCGTTGCCGCGTCGACCATGGGCGGAGCGCCGCACAGATAGGCGCGCCAACCGGCCAGCGCATCGGCACCCGCGAAGTCGGCGGCAACCGCGTCGGTCACGTGGCCGAGTCGTATCGACGGGCCGCCATTGCCCGACGCTGCGGGCGTGTCAGCGCCAGCTTCGGCCCCCCCGGTCTCACCGCTCGTCGTCACGACATGCAGCCGCAGCATGCCGTCATGACGCGCAGCTAATTCACGCAGCCACGCGAGGCCGTAGACGTCGGAAGGTGAACGCGCGCCCACGTAGATTTCAATCGGATTGGTCATGCCGCGCGCGATCGCCCCTCGCACGATGGAGAGCACAGGCGCAAGCCCAGTCCCACCCGCGACGCACAGCATCGGCCCTTCGTGCCGAGTGCGCAGGTACGACGTGCCGAGCGGCCCCGACACTCGCACGGCATCGCCCACCTTCAATTGCTCGGCGACATAGCCCGTGACAGCCCCACCTGGTACACGGCGGATATGAAATTCAAGCGTGTCGTCGCCGTCGATCCCGGCCATGGAATACGGGCGAACGTGATCGGGGGTGAATTGCAGCGTCGCGTACTGGCCCGGTGAAAAACTCAACGGTTTGGCCGGTTTGAGCACCAGTCGCTGGATATCGTGAGTGAGCGGTTCGATCGCAAGCACCGTCGCCTTGAGAATCTTCGCGGGATGCACGACGACCTCGTCGACCTCCGGCAATTCGATCTCGCAATCGCCGTGGACCGTCGCCTGACACGCCAGCACATAACGGGCGTCGGTGCCCGCCTCGTCAGCGGCGTCGGCACCGGCGTTATGCCGATACTCGTAGCCGCCCGCCTCTTGCACGTCGCCCGAGACCACTTTGCAGCGGCACGTGCCACAGCGCCCGGAGAGGCAGCTATATGAAATGGGGATCTGGCGATCGGTGAGCGCCTTGAGCAGGTTGTCGCCGGGCACGGCGGCAAAGCGCTCGCCAAGCGGTTGCACGCTGACTTCCATGGGGATTTGTCTCCGTTCTGTCGGCACCCGTTGGGTACCGTTCGTGGCGTTCGCTTGTGACCATCGGGGGTCATTCGACGCCGTTTGAACGAAGCATCGCGCACGCGATGATATAAACCAATAGAATCTCGCTTATATGACTCATAGATTCTGGTGATAACACGGCCATGGACTTACACACCGTCGATCTGAACCTGCTGGTGGTCTTCCAGCATCTGTACAACGCACGGCGCGTTTCGCGCGTGGCTGAGGCGCTGGGCGTTACGCAACCTGCGGTTAGCAACGCCCTTGCGCGGCTGCGCAAGTTGTTCAACGACGAGCTGTTCGTTCGCACGTCGCGCGGCATGCTGCCCACGCCGATGGCCATCGAACTGGCGGAACCGGTGGCCGCTGCGCTCGACGCACTGCATGGGGTGTTCAATCGACAGGTGGCGTTCGATCCCGCGACGAGCCGCAAGGCGTTTCAAATTGCGATGACCGACATCGGTGAAGTGCATTTCCTACCGCGTTTGATGCACGCGTTGGGCGAGCAAGCGCCGGGCATCACAGTGAGCACGGTGCGCAACACAGCGATCAATTTGCAGGAGGAAATGGCGGCCGGCCAAGTCGATCTGGCCGTCGGGCATCTGCCGGATCTGACGTCGGGGTTCTTTCAGCGGCGACTCTTTCGCCAGAAGTACGTGTGCATGTTCCGCCCCGGGCATCCGCTCGACCAGGCGGGCGGCGTGTCGCGAGACGACTTCGAACGCGCCGAACAGGTGGTCGTCGTCGCGGCGGGCACCGGGCACGGACAAGTCGATGAGTTCATGACGCGCGCGCACGTGCATCGCAATATTCGTCTGCGTGTGCCGCACTTCGTTGCGTTGGCCGACATTCTTCACGCCACCGACCTGATCGCCACCGTCACCGAGAAATTCGCGCAGCGAAGCGCGCAGCACTTCGGCCTGCGCTACGTCGATCACCCGATCGATGTGCCCGATATCCAGATCAATCTGTTCTGGCACGCGCGCTTTCATCAAGAGCCTGCGAGTCAATGGATCCGCACGCTGCTATTCGATTTGTTTTCGGAATAGCGATATGGCGATAGCCGCGGCAATGACGCGGGGCGGCGCGAACGCATCGATCACCGCCCGTGCCATGTTTCCCAAAGCCCTCGCCAGAATGCGTTGGCATTGCGACGCGCACGCCATCGCATATTCGGCAGCGAGACGGCGAGCCATTGCGACGCGTCGTCGATACGACGCTCCGTGAATCGGTGCGGCGCGTTGAACAAGTCGAGATACGCCTGCCGGTAATGCTCGACCATCGCGCTTTCCTGATAGTAGGTCTCCATCCAGCGGCGCGAGGCGGCCCCGATTTGCGCTCGCAGCGAGGCGTTGGTAAGCAACTCGACGAGTGGCGCTTCGGCCGCTTCGAGCGGCACGTCGACCCATGGCAATTCCCACGCCCCGGTCAGACGCCGAAGTTGCGCCTGCACGCGGTTATCGAGATGACCGAGGGTCGGCTTGCCCTGCGAGAGCGCTTCGAGCCCCGAGAGGTGATAGTTGCCCGTCACGCATTCGTCGAGTGCAATGGCCGCGCTTTGCTTCAGGCGAAGGCATTCGTCGTGTGGCGTGCCGGTGATTAAGCGCACTTCGCATAAGCCCCGGCGCTCGAGACGTCGCAGCAGCCGCAGCGTCTGCGGCGCGCCCTTGGTCTCCCAGCGCTTGCGCCAGCCCGACGAGCGGCCGCTGGGTGAGAAGACCACCACCGGCCGCCCCGTATCGCCCGCCAGTTCTGGCTGCGGCAAATAGCGCGGATCGTTGAGCGGCACGATATTGGGCACCACGCGCGCGAACGGATAGAACCGCTCCGGACCTTGGGCGATGACCAGTTGCGGGATCGGATCGTTGACGATTCGCTCACGCATCTCGGCGTCCTCGCGCGCCCACAACTCCGGCGCGGAGTGAAACTGCCGGATCAACTTCTTATCGGTAAATAGCTGGGGGAAGTCAGCGCCGAACGTCTTATCCATCGGAAATATCTGATGGATGTGAATAACGTCGGCCGCCGCAATGACATCGAGCGCCACATCGCGTTGGCGTTTCCAGTCGATATCGACGGCGAAGGTGCGCGTCTGATACGCCGCCGCATCGAAGACGATGTGCCGTGCTTCGATATCGGTATGCCGGTTGAGCGCCGAGACAATGTTGCCCGGACTGCCCGCCACCGGCGTGTGCGAGATGTGGACGACCTTCATGCCCCGCAGTCTACCCCCCGCCTTCGCCCCTGAGGTTACGTGGCGGGGGGACGCTGCTTACGCGCCATTACGGCCGTAACACTTCGCGTACATCGCGTTGCCTTATGCGTCGTCTTACGCGTTGAAACCGCCGTCGATGGTCAGGCTGGCCCCGGTCACGAAGCCCGCCTCGTCGCTGGCGACGTAAGCCACCATGGCAGCGATTTCCGACGGTTGGGCGTGCCGATCCAGTGCCATCAGGCCGTGCATCACACCGGCGAAGTCCCCCGTCTCGGGGTTCATATCCGTGGCGGTCGGCCCCGGTTGCACGTTGTTCACGGTGATACCGCGCGGACCGAGATCACGTGCCATGCCTTTGACCAGTCCGACAAGCGCCGACTTGCTCATCGCGTAGGCTGCGCCGCCAGCGAACGGCATACGATCGGCGTTGCACGAACCGATGTTGATGATGCGCCCACCATTGCCCATATGCGCCAGTGCTGCCTGCGACGCGACAAACACCGAACGCACGTTGATGTCGAGAATTCGGTCGAAATCTTCCAGCGCCATGTCGGCGACGTTGGCCATCGTGAAAACGCCTGCGTTGTTCACCAGAATGTCGATCTTGCCGAACTCGCGCGCAGCATCGTCGATCGCGTTACCCAGTGCGGACGCATCGGCAGCGTCGGCCTGCAACGCCAGTGCACGGCCACCGGCGGCACGAATGCGCGCGGCGATGGCTTCGGCTTCGGTCTTCGAGCCCTTGTAGGTGAAGGCGACGGCCGCGCCGTCGTCCGCCAAGCGCTGCACGATAGCCGCACCGATACCGCGCGAACCACCGGTCACAAATGCCGCTTTGCCTTGAAATTTCGTTGCCATGATGTCACTCCGTTGTCGGGAAAAAGTGAGGCCAGTATGGTCGGCCGATTACCTTCCAACTAGTCCATAATCCGGATCATCGTTTTCAACTTATCGGAACAGGTGACGCATGGAAGCCTTGAACCTGCTCGAATCGTTCGTCCTCAGTGCGCGTACCGGGAGCTTCTCGGCGGCGGCACGGCGGCTTGGCATCACCCCTGCCGCCGTCAGCAAGAACGTGGCGCGACTGGAGGCGCAAATCGGCCTGCGGCTGTTTCACCGCAGCACACGCAGCTTGACGCTGAGTGCGGGCGGAGAGTCGTTCCTGCGCGAAATCGATGGGCCCTTCGCGGCGCTCAACGATGCCGTCGCGCGGGCGGCCGAGCGCGAGAGCGCGCCCTCGGGCGTGCTCAAGGTGAGCGTGGCGCATGCATTCGGGCGCCAGTATCTGGTGCCGCTACTCGGCGATTTTCTTGCGCGCTACCCGGACATCGTGCCCGACTGGCGCTTCGATAACCGCGCGGTGGATGTCGTTAGCGAGGGCTTCGATGCCGCCATCGGCGGGGGGATCGAATTGACGCCCGGGGTGATTGCGCGGCGTCTGGCACCGACGTACACGGTGATCTGCGCGTCACCGGCTTATATGGCCGAGCGCGCGGCGCCGAAGCATCCGTCGGAGCTCGCGTCGTTCGATGGCGTGATGCGCCGCTCGGGCATGTCGGGACGTATTCGGGCTTGGGAGTTGCGCAACTCTCGTGGCGAGCGGATCAACGTGGAGGCGCGCACCCGCATGATCTTCGACGATCCCGAGGCGATGGCGCATGCGGTAGCGCTGGGGTACGGCATCGCATTACTGCCGATGCCTCACGCCGCACCGCTGCTCGACGCCGGACGATTGGTGCGATTGCTGCCGGGCTGGTGCGAAGAATACGGCGGACTGTTCGTCTATTACTCGAACAAGAAGCAGTTGCCGCTGCGCACGCGCGTGTTTGTGGACTACGTGGTGCAGGCCTTCGAAACGCAGAAACTGGCTGCGTATTTCGACGGACGGTGAGTTCGGCGCAGTCGCTGGCGACTACGGCCACTGAGGCGACCGAGGCAACCGAGGTGAATGCGGCAATCGCGCGTTATCGATGCGCGAGGATGTTGAGAAGACGGCCGAGCGGATCGCGCACGTAGAAACGGCGCACGCCCCACGGCTCGTCGGCCGGACCGTAGACGATGTCAACGTCGGCACCGCGCATGAGGGCGAGCGCTTCGTCGACATCATCGACTTCGATCGACAAATCCGGCACTGGGGTGCCCCCACCGCCCTCGGTGGCGACACTCATCTGCACGGTCATTTTCTCAGCGCTGCCGTACATGGCGATCCAGCCGTGATCCATCAACAAGTCGAGGCCCAGCAACTCGCCGTAAAAATGCTGTGCGGCTTGCATCGCGTCTGGCGACGGCGCGGCGAGATTGGCGACGATGCGGTTGACCTTCATGGGCCGGCTCCTTGGGGATCCTGTGAGTGGGATGGGGGCGATACCTACCTTGCCCACCTTGCTATACGTGCTCGTGTGCACTGTAATTGAATCGTCGCGCCGACGCGATGACGGGATACGAGAACATCCCAGCGTCGGCCGCCCGGGGGCCGGGAGATCCGAAGATGGATACCGCCAACGCCGCATCCCGGTTTGCGAGCCGGTTGAGCGTCTTCATGTCCGGCGTGCTATTCGCCGTCGCCGCATTCGCGCAAGCGAGCTATCCGCCACCGACCAACGAAGTGAGCGTTGCCGTCGGCGAGAAGGTCGCGATCTGGGTACAGCCCAACTACAGCGTCCTATGCCGCTCGCTCGGGCAGCCCACGTTTGAACTCGACTCCGCGCCCACACTCGGTGAAGTTTCTGCGGAGTGGATCGACTACACAGTCCCCGCCGGACAACGCTGCGAAACGATGCGATTTCCCGGCATGATCGTCTGGTACCAGGCGGGCAAAGTCTCGGGCACCGACGTCGTGACATGGACCGTGGGTTTTCCGCGCGAACTCACGAGCCGGGTGCCCGCCACTGGCGATCATCGGGTCACGACAACCGTCGTCATTCAATAGCGGCTTTCGCTTGTTTTCACTCTTTAGGATGAATCGGAATTGCGGGCCAAACGGCCGGTAAACGCTTGCGCTCGACGTATGGCGGCGAAATAGAATTTGTCACGTCCCCCATTTCTCTTTCGTCGCTTTCGCATGTCGAGCGCAGGTTTCCAATGATCAGTCTCTCTCCTCAAACACGCGCGAAGCTTCGTGGCGTGGCAAGTTATACCGTCATCGGTATCTCGGTGACGGGTGTCACCATCGGCCATATGGATCTCCCTTTTGACCCGCGCTACATCGGTGCCGCGGTGGGCGCATCCGTGTCAGCGATCTGGCTCTTTTGTCGAAGGTGATCTTTGATGTTGCCGAATTTCATTCTTGACGGGAACTGGGTCGAGTACGGCGCCTTCCTCCACGGCGCGATCTATGTGACATGGCGAATTTGGCAAACGCGTCGCATGCCGAGTGTCGCAGCCCCTATTCGCGCCGAAGAGTTTGCGTTTGGCGTCGGACTCTTTCCCCAATACTTGATGCTGTTATCCGTCATGTCGTCGACGATCGTCCAAGGCCTCGCCCAGTCCAGCCAGTTGAGTCTTAGCGTTGCGGGGAGCTATGCACTTGCCGCCATGTGGCAAGAACGCCAGGACGGGCGCTCGCGTGCCCGTTAGCGCGACGAAACGCAGCGACGGCGGCCTTCGCCGCCGTCTCACGCCTTACATGTTCTCGATCATGACATCGCCAAAGCCTGAGCAAGACACTTGCGTTGCGCCTTCCATCAAGCGCGCGAAGTCGTACGTCACCTTCTTCGAGAGAATCGATTTTTCCATCGACGCGATGATCAAATCTGCGGCTTCGGTCCAGCCCAAATGACGCAGCATCATTTCTGCCGACAGAATCTCGGAGCCCGGGTTCACATAATCCTTGCCCGCATACTTCGGCGCCGTGCCGTGGGTGGCTTCGAACATCGCCACCGAATCCGACAGGTTCGCGCCCGGGGCAATACCAATGCCGCCCACTTGCGCGGCGAGCGCATCCGAGACGTAGTCGCCGTTCAGATTGAGCGTGGCGATGACGTCGTACTCGGCAGGACGCAACAGAATCTGTTGCAGGAACGCGTCCGCGATCGAGTCCTTGATCACGATGTCTTTACCCGTCTTCGGGTTCTTCACCTTGCACCACGGACCACCGTCGATCTCCGTGGCACCGAACTCTTTCTTCGCGAGTCCGTAACCCCAATCGCGGAACGCCCCTTCGGTGAACTTCATGATGTTGCCCTTGTGCACGAGCGTCACCGAGTCTCGGTTGTTGTCGATGGCGTACTGAATCGCCTTGCGCACAAGACGCTCCGTGCCTTCGCGCGACACCGGCTTCACACCGATACCCGACGTCTGCGGGAAGCGAATCTTACTCACGCCCATCTCGTTTTGCAGGAACGCAATCAGCTTCTTCGCCCCCGCGGACTCGGCCTCCCATTCGATGCCCGCATAGATGTCTTCCGAGTTCTCGCGGAAGATCACCATGTCGATTTTCTCCGGCTGACGCACCGGCGACGGCACCCCCTTGAAGTACTGCACTGGGCGCAGGCAAACATAAAGGTCGAGCTGCTGGCGCAGTGCCACGTTCAGCGAACGGATGCCACCGCCCACCGGCGTCGTCAGCGGCCCCTTGATCGAGACGACGTAATCCTTCACCGCATCGAGCGTCTCGTCGGGCAGCCAAACGTCGGGGCCGTAGACGCGCGTCGACTTTTCGCCCGCGTAAATCTCCATCCAACTGATCTTGCGCTTGCCGCCGTACGCTTTCTCCACGGCGGCATCGACCACCTTGAGCATCACCGGCGTGATGTCCACGCCCGTGCCATCGCCCTCGATGTACGGAATGATCGGCGTGTCCGGAACGTTCAGAGAGAAGTCCTTGTTCACGGTGATCTTCTCGCCGGCCGGGACCTTGATGTGCTGATACGACATGGTGGGACTCCAATTGGATAGATCGGATAACGCACGCGGGCGGCGGTATCGCCATCGGGTTGACCGCCCTATTGTAGCCACAGCGGTAGTGGCAGCGTTTGTCGCTACGTACAGAAAGTCTCAAGTCTTATATAAGACATAAGACTGATTTTTCGGATTATGCATTAACATGTCGGACCTGAACAGCTGTTCCGATTTTCTTCCCCCGGTATGACACTTCTCGCGCTCAACAAGCCATTCGGCACGATCTGCCAGTTCTCGCCGCACCCGACGCGCCCGACGCTCGCCGAATGCGTGCAGCGTCCGAACGTCTATCCGGCCGGACGCCTCGACGCCGATAGCGAAGGTCTGCTGCTACTCACCGACGACGGCCGGCTGCAAGCGCGCATCGCGGAACCCGAGCGCAAGTTGCCCAAGACGTATTGGGCGCAGGTCGAAGGGGGTTACGACGAATCTGCCGTTGCACGATTGCGCGCCGGGCTCGATCTGGGCGACTTCGTCACGTTACCGTGCGAAGCCCGCGAAATTCCTGAGCCCGAATCGCTGTGGCTTCGCGATCCGCCGATTCGCTATCGCGCAAGCATCCCCACCCATTGGCTCGAGATCCGGCTCGTCGAAGGCAAGAACCGTCAGGTCAGGCGCATGACCGCCGCCGTGGGAAAGCCGACCTTGCGACTCGTGCGCGTAGCCATCGGCCCGGTCGACATCTTTGCGTTGAACCTCGCGCCCGGTCAGTGGTGCGAACTGCCGCAACAAATACTTACACTTTCCAGTCAACGGAGCAGTCGCCCGGCTCGTTGAGGGAACAGGTGCGCAACATACGCACCACTAACTGAAACGAGGAAACCAAGTCATGAACAAACTGCTGCTCGCACTGACCGCCGGCATGATCGTGTCCGGCGCCGCGATGGCCCAACAATCGGCGCCGGCCACGGCGCCTGTCGCGCCGGCGGCGCCCGCAGCAGCAGCACCCGCTCCGGCGGCGGCAGCTGCCGACAAGGCCGCGCCTGCCAAGAAGTCCACGCACAAGAAGCATCACCACAAGAAGTCGGCCAAGAAGGGCCCGGCCACGCAGCCGCCGACTGGTAACAAGCCGTAATACTTCACTTAGTAAAAATCCGCGAGTGAGTTGTCAACCGATGTCCTGACCGGACGTTATTAGAGGTGACTCACTTCGCGGGTCAACGAGTTCACCACCCAAACATCGAGCTTCAACGAGGAATCTCATGAAAAAACTGATCGCTGCCCTGGTCGCTGGCCTGTTCGCAACTGGCGTGTTTGCTCAAGCTGCTGCTCCGGCCGCTCCGGCTGCTGACGCTGCTCCGGCTGCCGCCGCTAAGCCGGCTGCTAAGAAGAAGTCGACGCACAAGAAGTCGACTCACAAGAAGTCGGCGAAGAAGGCTTCGGCTGCTGAAGCGCCGGCCGCCGCCAGCAAGTAAGTACCGCGTCGCGCAGCTTCTCTACGCAACTGACGGTAATAAGCAGGTTGCTCATGCAACCTGCTTTTTTTTCGTCCGGCGGCTACAATGGTCCGCCATTCGTCTGGCGTTTTCAGACCTTCCCAGGAGTCGTTCGTGATCCGGATTTCGCGTCAACTGGCTGCGCTCGCCGCAAGCGCCACGTTCGCCACTACCGCCGCCTTCATGGCACTCGCCCCGGCAACTGCTGCCGCACAACAGATCAAGCAACCGGGTGATTTCCCGACCGTTCAGCTCTCCGCTGGCATGTTCCTCATCAAGGCGGAAGTCGCGGCCAATGAAGCGGACCGCGAGCAAGGCCTGATGTATCGCACGAAGATGGCGCCCAATGCCGGCATGCTTTTCGTGTTCGAACAGCGCGCCATGAACTGCTTCTGGATGCGTAATACGAATCTGCCGCTGTCGATCGCGTTTTTGCGGGACGACGGCACGATCGTGAACATCGAAGATATGGCCCCGCAAACGGATGACAATCACTGCCCGAAAGAGCCCATCCGCTACGCGCTGGAAATGAATCAGGGCTGGTTCAAGACGAAGAACCTGACAGCGGGCACCAAGATTTCCGGTCTGCCACGTTAATTCTCCGCATTAGTTCGCCGCATTAGTTCGCCGCACGCTTCCCGCACGAAGGTGCACGCCCTAGCGTGCACCGCTCGAAATGGCGAGCGCAGGCACGAGTGCCCGTTCGAGAAAACGGTCGAGCAGCCACGGATCGAAATGGCGTCCCCGCTCGGCGAGCATCGCCTTCACGATTTGCGTAGGCGTGAGCGCCGCCCGATAGGGCCGGTGACTGGCCAGCGCATCGAACACGTCGACCAGCGCGACAATGCGCCCCGCCAGCGGAATGCGATTACCCGATAAGCCAAACGGATAACCACCGCCGTCGTACCGTTCATGGTGCGCGCGCGCGACGCTCGCTGCCAAATCACAGGCGGCCCCGCCGAGAGCGCTCAATATATCGGCGCCTAATTGCGGATGCATCCGCATCGCGCGAATTTCCTCCGCCGTCAGCCTGCCCGGTTTCTCGAGAATCGAATTCGGAATACAAAGCTTGCCGGTATCGTGCAATGCGGCGGCGAGCCCCAACGCTTGTGCTTCGATGGCGGGCATTTCCAACGTCTGCGCGAAACACCAGGCCAGTCGCCCAACCCGCCACATATGCGCCGCGGTGCCCCCGCGCTTGCATTCGGCCAGACGAAAAAGTGTCCAGGCTGCGGGCGGCAGGCTATGCATCAGGTGTGTATCGGCCAGCCAATAGCGTTGGTACGAGGGATGTTGCGGTGCGTCTTGCACCGTGCTGCGCGCGCAAGCGTGTGGCCGGGCAATAAATTCGCGCGTTGGCGCAGGTTCTGGCATACGTCGTCCAAAGCGCATGGAAAGAGGTCTGATGCGAAGCATCGTGCAATACAGTCCAGCACGGCGTTTCGCTTGAAGTGAGTACTCTAACGACGCTTGATCGCGCGAACGTTGATACCGATCAAACGCGCTGCGCAAAGGCGCGACCCGGCAGGCGCTGAAAACAAAAAGCCCATCGCATGCGATGGGCTTTTGTTTCACCAGCGAGGCGTCGCGCTCGGGTCAGGCGCGTGACGCCCGGGTTGACCTCGGGTGCCGGTGAAGTCCGGGTGTTCGATTACGCGAAGTTCTTCGCAGCGAAATCCCAGTTGACCAGATTCCAGAATGCCTCGACAAACTTCGGACGGGCATTGCGGTAGTCGATGTAGTACGCGTGTTCCCACACGTCGATGGTGATCAGCGGCTTGTCCGTGCCGGTGAGCGGCGTGGCAGCGTTGCTGGTGTTCACGATGTCGACCGAGCCGTCGGCCTTCTTCACGAGCCACGTCCAGCCCGAACCGAAGTTACCCACGGCCGACTTCGAGAACGTTTCCTTGAAGGCGTCGAACGAGCCGAACTTGGCGTCGATAGCCTTGGCCAGATCGCCAGCCGGCGCACCACCGCCCTTCGGCGACAGCGTGTTCCAGAAGAACGTGTGGTTCCACACTTGCGCTGCGTTGTTGAACACGCCGCCCGACGACTTCTTGATGATGTCTTCGAGGCTGGCGTTTTCGAATTCGGTGCCCTTGATCAGGTTGTTCAAGTTCGTCACATAGGCTTGGTGATGCTTGCCGTAGTGATACTCCATCGTTTCCTTGGAGATGGTCGGCGCCAGTGCATCGATGGCGTACGGCAGTTCAGGGAGCTTGTGTTCCATGGCGATTGTCCTTTGTGCTCTGAGGGGAACCCGATTTTTGCATTATCCGGAACCACCGATTCTAGGGCAGATGCAATAACCCCGCAAACCTGACGGTTACTTGTTTCACCGCACTTTGCGCCGCACGTGTGACGATTGTGTGCCAATCCCGGCGAATGGACGCACATTGTCTGCACTTCGCTAACACTGCCGGGCCGGTACGGCTAAAAAGTATCGTCTAGCCTGACCTGAACATCACCAATGCCCACATCCGCCGCCCCATCGGCCAGATGCATGGTGACCTGCTGCCCGCGCTGAAGCTTGCGAGGGTCACGAATCGGCTGACCGCGACTGTCGAGCACTGCGGCATAACCGCGTTGCAACGTGCGGCGCGGATTGAGGAGTTCGAGCTGGGCGGTCGCGTCGACGAGCCGCTGCGACGAGCGCTCGGCGCGGCGCGACATGGCCGTGTGCAAACGTTGCGAGAGCAGCGCAAGGCGCTCATGCTGCGACGCGACATCGGGGATCGCGCGCACAAATCGCAGACGCAGCATGTCGAAACGGCTGCGGCGCTGGGCGAGCGGGCGCTCCAGCGCATGGCGCATCCGGTCCGACAGATGGGCCAGCGCCCCTTGCTGCCGCGCCAGACGTTCCCGCGGCGAGACCAGTCCACGCGACAAGTTGTCGAGCTGCTGAGCGCGTTGCTCCAGCGTGCGCCACATGGCGCGCGTCAGGCGTTGACGCTCACGATCGACCTCGCGCAAACACTCATCGCGCGCAGCGCTGATGAGCTCGGCAGCCGCCGTGGGTGTGGGGGCCCGCACATCGGCGACAAAGTCGGCGATCGTGAAATCGGTCTCGTGGCCGACACCCGAGACGACGGGCAACTCGCTGCGGGCAATCGCGTGGGCGAGCACCTCTTCATTGAACGCCCAAAGATCTTCGATCGAACCGCCGCCGCGACACAACAGAATGGTGTCGACTTCACGGCGTGCATTGGCCGTGTCGAGCGCCGCCGCCAGACGCGTCGCCG
The DNA here is from genome assembly GCF_049918595.1 of Pandoraea pneumonica. GTDB lineage: Bacteria > Pseudomonadota > Gammaproteobacteria > Burkholderiales > Burkholderiaceae > Pandoraea > Pandoraea pneumonica_A. The sequence goes on along the minus strand of NZ_JBNCRZ010000004.1, from coordinate 528,960 downwards.
CGTCTGCCCCTTGCACCGGCGCCGGGTAGACCACCACCGAGACGTGTGGCGCGCGACGAGCGAGTGTCGTCAGCACGTCGCGCAGCGCTGCCGCTTGCAGCGACGTCACCACGCCCACGCGGCGGGCATAGCGCGGCAGTGGCCGTTTGCGCTCGGCGTCGAACAGCCCCGCAGCGGCCAGCTTCTCCTTGAGCCGCAGAAAGGCCTCGTAAAGGTTGCCCTGGCCCGCGCGACGAATCGCTTCGACGTTCAGTTGCACCTCGCCACGAGGCACATACATCGAGAGCAGCGCCCGCACTTCGACCCGATCGCCCTCTTTTGGCGAGAAGTCGGCGTGTTGTGCGCGGCCACGGAACATCACGCAGCGCATCTGCGCTTGCGCGTCTTTAATCGAGAAATACCAGTGCCCGCTGGCCGCGCGCGTGAAGTTCGAGATCTCGCCGCTCACCCAGGCGAGCGGGAAACTCCGCTCGAGAACCCCAGCAACGGCCTTGTTCAAATCCGAAACACTGAGCACGCGATCCGCACCACGATTGGGCCGGGCGTCGTCAAAAGAAAGGTTCATGCGATTCGGCAGGTCAAAAACTGTCCACAGGCCCGTTAATTTAAGGGTTTTCGACCCCCGCCGCCTTACTTTTCCTGCATCGGCCACGGAAAGCCTTGATTGGCGGGGCTGTCCGGCAGGTGTCGCATTGACGTCATATGGCGTTTTCGTGACAAAGCGCAGGATATATGGGCGCTTCGAGACATGTGCACAAAGTTATCCACAGGCTGTGCATTCGAAGTTGGGATTTGTGAGCTTGCGGCGGTGTTCATATCTGAAACCTTTTATTGCTCATTTTTTCATCACGAACCAAAAACCGCCTTGCGCTCAACGACTTGCAAAAAGTATCCCAAGGTTGTCCACATCCTTGTGCTCGTCAGATGTGGAAAACGGTGCTTGCCCATCCCCACCCTGCACGCTACAGTGCGGACTCGTTTGCCCATCCCCGCAATAAGCAAGAGGTCGTCTTTGTTCGCCGTCATCCAGGCCGCCGGCTGGCCCATCTGGCCACTTCTCATCGCATCCGTCATCGCTCTCGCTCTGATCGTCGAGCGTGCCCTGTCGTTGCGCCGCGCACGCGTGCTGCCGAGTGGCGTGCTCGAAAACGCCATCACGCTCGCGCGCCGTGCGCCGGCGAAACACGAGGCCACCGAAGCGCTCGCACGCGGCTCGTTGCTCGGCCGAGTGCTCGCGACCGGTGTGCGTTACGTCGCCCATAATCCGCAGGGACCGCGCGACGGCGCCAAGGAAGCCCTCGAAGAAACCGGCCGCGCCGTCGCCCATGAGCTCGAGCGCTTTTTGCCGGCGCTCGGCACCATCGCCTCAGTGGCACCCCTCATGGGGTTGTTCGGCACCGTCGTGGGCATGATCGAGATCTTCGGCTCGCAAGATGCGACCGGGACCGACCCGGCCCAACTGGCGCACGGTATTTCGGTCGCGCTGTACAACACGGGCTTCGGACTGATGATCGCCATTCCCGCGATGATCTTCTACCGGTACTACCGCACGCGCGTCGATGCGTTTCTCGTCGAACTGGAAACGCAGGCGGTCCATTTCCTCGATGCCACGCTGCCGCGGCACTGACCGGCGAGGCGCACGATGAACTTCCGTCGAGGCCTGACGACGCGCGACGAGCCGGAGATCAATCTGATCCCGCTCATCGACGTGCTGCTCGTCATTCTCATCTTCCTGATGATCACCACGACCTACACGCGCTACACCGCGCTCAAGGTCAATCTGCCGACGGCCGACGCAGAAAAGGCTGTCGTGCCGCCGCGCCAGATCGTGGTATCCGTCGGTGCGGACGGCAGCTATGCCATCGACCGGCAGGCACTCGGCCAACGTGATGTCGCCAGCCTGACGGGGGCACTGCGTCAAGCCGCCGGCTCGCAGAACGCGGGCGCCGAGCCGCCGGTCATCATCATCAATGCGGACGCTAAGAGTACGCATCAATCCGTTATCAACGTGATGGAAGCGGCGCGTGAAGCCGGTCTGTCGCGACTGACGTTCGCCGCCCGCTCGAATAACGCGAACGGCAAACCCGCCCGATGACGGCACCCGCCTCCTCCGCCCCTCCCGATCCCAGCGGCACGCGCGCCCGCGCGCTGGTCCCTCGCCTGTCAGGATCGCTCGTTCACTGGGTGAGCGCGCAATGGCAACGGCGCGGGGTCATGGCCTGGCTGTTGTGGCCGATGTCGTGGATCTTCGCGGCGATGGCCGCATGGCGGCGTATGAGCTTCCGCCGTGGCTGGAAAACCTCGACGCGTCTGCCGGTGCCGGTCGTCGTGGTCGGCAACCTCACCGTTGGCGGGACCGGCAAAACACCCACTGTGATCGCGCTGGTGACCGCGCTGCGCAAACTGGGCTACACCCCAGGCGTGCTTTCGCGGGGCTATGGCGCACGGTTGTCGCATCCGTCGGAAGTGCGCGATGCATCAAGACCGGAAGACGTCGGCGACGAACCTCTGCTTATCGCCAAACGTACTGGCGCGCCCGTCTGGGTGTGGCCGTCACGCGTTGAAGGTGGCCAAGCGTTGCTGGCGGCGCATCCTGAATGCGACGTGATCGTTTGCGACGACGGCCTGCAGCATTACGCGCTCGCGCGCGACGTTGAGATCGCGGTGTTCGACCATCGATTGGGCGGTAACGGCTTTCTGCTTCCTGCCGGACCGTTGCGCGAGCCGTTGTCGCGCCGACGCGATGCGAACCTTATCAACGATCCGTACGGCAAGACGCTTCCCGACTGGCCCAACACGTGGCGCCTTACGCTTGCATTGGGCGATGCCTGGTGCGTCAGTCAGCCGTCGCTCTCGCGTCCACTGGCGCATTTCGCATCGCGTGGCCCTGCGTCGGCGCCGCTGACCACTTCGACCGCTATCGCCTCTGGCGACGGTGCGCCATCGGCCCCCACTGCCCCGCGCCGCGTGCTTGCCGCTGCGGGCATCGGTGCCCCCGAGCGCTTCTTCGCAGCACTGCGTGCGGCCGGTCTGACGATCGAGACGCTGCCGTTGCCCGATCATTACGATTTCGCGACCAACCCGTTCGACGGCGTCGCGGCCGATGCCATCCTGATTACCGAAAAGGATGCAGTAAAATGCCTCACCTGGTCCGACCCGCGTGTGTGGGCCGTACCCGCCGAGGCAGCGCTCGATGCGCGCCTGGTATCCCTGGTAGTGGAGAAATTGCGTGGACACCCGACTGTTTGAGATTCTCGTCTGCCCGTTGTGCAAGGGCCCCCTGGAGTACGACAAGAAAGCCCAGGAACTGATTTGCCACGCCGACAAGCTTGCGTACCCCATCCGTGACGGTATCCCCGTCATGCTGGCCGACGAAGCGCGTCAGTCCGTCGAAGGCACCCCGGTGCCGCTGTCCGACGACAAATCCGGATCGTGAGCCAAGTGACTGATTTTGTTGCCGTCGTGCCGGCGCGTCTGGCATCGACGCGCCTGCCCAACAAGCCGCTCGCCGACATCGGCGGCAAGCCCATGGTGGTACGCGTCGCCGAGCGAGCCCGTGAATCGGGTGCGCGACAAGTCGTTGTCGCCACCGACTCGCAAAGCGTCGTCGACGCAGTTTCCGCTCACGGATTCGACGTCGTGCTTACGCGCGCGGATCATCCAACCGGCACCGACCGACTCGCCGAAGTCGCCGTGCAGCAAGGCTGGGCTGACGACACGATTGTCGTCAATGTGCAAGGCGACGAGCCGCTGATCGACCCGCGTCTGGTGCACGCCGTCGCGGGCCACCTCGCCGACCACCCGGAATGTGCGTTGTCGACGGCGGCACATCCCATCACCGACAACGCCGAGATTTTTTCGCCGAACGTCGTCAAGGTCGTGCTCGACGCGCATAGCCGTGCGCTCTATTTCTCACGCGCACCGATTCCCTGGTCGCGCGATGCCTGGTCCGCTGGCCTTGCCAACGTCGCGGCGCTGCCTGCCACGACGACGCCGATCTACCGGCACATTGGGCTATACGCCTATCGCGCCAAATTCCTGCGCAGCTATCCAAGCTTGCCGCAGGCACCTCTCGAAACCGCCGAATCGCTCGAGCAATTGCGCGCGTTGTGGCATGGCGAACGTATCGCCGTGCTCGTGACGGAAGACGCGCCGTTGCCGGGCGTCGACACGGCCGAAGATCTTGAACGCGTACGCGCGTTGCTACGCGACTGAGATCCACTTCGGTGCGGCGGTCGGCCAAACGCCGATCCCAGTTTTGGTGCCGGCGCTCGTGTCGGTGAGTGTTGTGGCGAATGTCTCGGATTTTGCACTGACATGCGCCGCACACTCCCGCAAAACGCCGACGGGCGGGCACGTCGTGGCATAATCGCTCTGATTCTCGCGAGCAGACCTCCGGTCGCGCGCGCCGCGCCCCAGCCGAGCGCGACGCCTGCGCGCCGTGTCGCGTGCCGGTCAACGCCCCGCACGCCCACGCAAAAACCGGAGTCGATACTGCCTGCCGCACGCACAGCATTCACAAATCACAAACTTTCAGGAGTCATCGATGCGTCTGATTTTGTTGGGGGCACCCGGGGCCGGTAAGGGCACCCAAGCAACGTTCATCAAAGAAAAATTCGGCATCCCGCAAATCTCGACCGGCGACATGCTGCGCGCCGCGATCAAGGAAGGCACCCAACTCGGTCTTGAAGCCAAGCGCTACATGGACGCAGGCGATCTCGTGCCGGACGGCGTGATCATCGGCATGGTCCGCGAACGCCTGACCGCCGACGATTGCAAGAACGGCTACCTCTTCGACGGCTTCCCGCGCACCATCGCGCAAGCCGAAGCGATGAAGGAAGCCGGCGTCGCTATCGACTTCGTGCTCGAGATCGACGTGCCGTTCGACGAAATCATCACGCGCATGAGCGGTCGTCGTACGCACCCGGCATCGGGCCGCACGTACCACGTCAAGTTCAATCCGCCCAAGGTCGAAGGTCATGACGACGTGACCGGCGAACCGCTGGTACAGCGCGACGACGACAAGGAAGAAACGGTCAAGAAGCGTCTGGCCGTGTACGAATCGCAGACGAAGCCGCTGGTGGCCTATTACTCGGACTGGGCCAAGCACGGCAGCCCGGGCGCGATTGTCGAGGCTCCGCAGTATCGCAAGATCTCGGGCCAGGGCAGCGTGGACGAAATCCGCGCACGCGTGTTCGACGCACTGAAGTAAGCGCGATCATGTGCCGCTCATCACCCTTCCCGGTTGACGTTCGGCGCAAATGACGCAATAGAAAAAGGCGGCCAGTGAAAACTGGGCCGCCTTTTTTGCCTCAGGAGGATGACGCATGGAAATTCAGGGCAATGTGTTTCTGATCACCGGTGGCGCCTCGGGGCTCGGTGCCGCCGCAGCACGCTGGCTAGCCGGCTTGGGCGCGAAGGTCACGCTGGCTGACGTCAATGTCGACGAAGGCGAGGCGCTCGCCGAAAAGCTCGGCGGTAAATTCGTGAAATGCGATGTCACCCGTGAAGACGATGGCAAGTCGGCCGTGGCCGCCGCGCAGACCCTCGGCACCTTGCGTGGCCTCGTCAATTGCGCAGGCATCGCCATCGGCAGTAAAACCGTCGGCCGCGACGGTCCGCATCCGCTCGACGCCTTCTCGCGTGTTATCCAGATCAATCTGATCGGCACCTTCAATATGATCCGTCTGGCCGCCACGGCCATGAGTCAAAGCGAACCCAACGGCGAAGGCGAGCGCGGGGTGATCGTCAACACGGCATCCGTCGCCGCGTACGACGGTCAGATGGGACAAGCGGCTTATGCAGCGTCCAAAGGCGGCGTGGCAAGTCTGACGCTACCGGTCGCGCGCGATTTGTCGCGTAGCGGCATCCGCGTGATGACCATCGCACCGGGCATCTTTGAAACACCGATGATGCTGGCCATGCCGGCCGAAGTGCAGGCGTCGCTCGGGCAAATGGTGCCGTTTCCGCCGCGTTTGGGTAAGCCGTCGGAATACGCGATGCTCGTCGAGCAAATCGTGCGCAACCCCATGCTCAACGGCGAAGTCATCAGGCTAGATGGCGCGATTCGCATGCAGCCCAAATAGGCTGAATCGGATCAATAGGCTGTTGGCGAATTGCGTCGAGACACTTTGCCGCATCGCAGCAATTTGCCGTGCCGAGTATGACTACAATGAAAGCCGGGCCGCAGTTTGCGGCCTGCTCCGATGCCGGTGAGTCGCCGGCCCCGCGTGTTCCCCCCGTCCCCCGAGGCAGGAGGCTGGCATGAAATCACTGGCGCAACAGATGTCGTTTTATCAGCGCTATCACCGCAGTCCCAAGAATCGTCTCACCCATTTCTTCGGCGTTCCCATGATCATCCTCGCGGTGATGCAGGCGTTCTCGTGGATACCGCTTGGACCGAGCGGACTGAACGCGACGCATGTGATCGTGCTGGTGCTGCTGATGTACTACTTCCTGCTCGACGTGCCCCTAGCCCTTGCCATGACTGCGTTTTTCGCCGTCATGCTCGCGGTGACCCAACATCTGGCACGGCTGCCATGGCCGTGGGCGCTGGCCGCATTCGGTGTGCTCTTCATTGGGGGCTGGATCATTCAGTTGATCGGACATCACTTCGAGGGGCGCAAGCCCGCATTACTCGACAACCTCTTCCAAATCTTTATCGCCCCGATGTTCCTGATGGCAGAAGTGTTTTTCTACTTCGGCTACAAGCCAGGGCTGCGACGCAGGGTGGAAGAATTGGCCGCGCAATCGGCGTAATCGCATGCTCGGGAAAGACAAACGCCAGCCTCATCGGCTGGCGTTTTGTTGTGTGGACCACGCGGTCAGTACGCCGGCGGCATGCGCACCAAGCCCCACGCTTATCCGTGACTTCCGGGCCGACGACTCAGATCGTCGAGCACTTGCCGGATGGCGTCGGCGTCTTCGGCATCAGGGCGTTTGCTCAGATAAAACTCAAGGTCGTCTTGCGCAGGGCGCACGAGATTGAGCCTCGCATAGGCCAATCCGCGATCACGCTGCTCGATCGGCTGATCCGGCAGCACCAGCACCATCCGCTCTTGCACCGCAAGCAACCGCTCCCAGCGCTCGTTTTGCGTATAAATCGCGCGCAAGTTGCGGAGCATTCGGGCAAGGATTTCACGTGGTGTCGCCGGCTCTAAAAATGGATGCAACAGCGCCCATAAGGCCAGTTCCTGAATCGGCTCGGCACTCTCGTCGCGATAGTGCTTGAGATAGGGCTCAACCATTTCAAGCAGCCGTTGCGGCGAGAGCGAATTGCCGGAAAGCGGATCGATCACGACGTCGCCCGCTGGTACGGCCAGCCGCAACAGAAAGTGTCCGGGGAAGGACAGCCCTCGCAACGGCAGCCCGATCTGATGACCGATCTCCATGCACAGTACGGCCAGCGAAATCGGGATGCCGCGACGCCGATCCAGCACGATATGCAGATGGCTGTTGTCGGGATCGTAGTAGTCGTTCTGATTGGCGGAGAAGCCGAGTTCGCGGAAGAAGAAGTGATCGAGCAATTGCAGCTTTTGCAATGGCCCGGCGTCCTGCGGCAAGCGTTTGGACAGGCGCGCTGCGAACGCGTCGATTTGCGTGAGCGTGTCCTGCACGTCGAGATCGGGGTAGACGTCCTGCGCGATGGCGATCGCCGCCTCGGTGAGCGGCAGACCGTCATCGGACGCCACCAGTGCTGCAAAGTACTCGAGAAAGCGATTCGCCATGCGGCACCCGTGGGTTCTGCCGCGTCAGTTCGTGCGACGGCGGAAGAACGAGAAATTGAAACCCATGAGGAATAATGCGCCGAAATACACCACGGCGCATAGCACCAGACTCGCCCCCAGCAGCGCGATACGTGCCAGCGGTCGCGCCCCCAAGGCCACCCAGTCGAAACTCTGGGTGAACCACAGCAGCACCCCGGCGAGAATCAGGCACGCGGCCAGCAACTGAACGAAGAAAAGCTTCCAGCCGGGAGCAGGACGGTAAATTCCCCGCTTATAAAGCCCTGCAAAGAGCAGCGCCGCATTCATACAGGCGCCCACGCCGATCGAAAGCGACAAGCCCGCGTGCGCAAACCAGCGCACAAACAACAGATTCGACAACTGTGTGGCAATCAATACCACGATGGCAATCTTCACCGGCGTTTTGATGTCTTGCTTGGCATAGAAGCCTGGCGCCAGAATCTTGATTAGGATCAGGCCAACCAGCCCGACGCCGTAGGCGGTCAGGGCATGGGCGGTCATCACGACGTCGTTCGCATCGAACCGGCCATATTGATACAGCGTGGCGGTAAGTGGCTCCGCGTAGACGAACAGCCCGACGGCGCTGGGCATCGCCAACAAGAAGGTCAGGCGCAGCCCCCAGTCGAGCAATGCCGAATATTCGGTGCCGTCGCCATCGGCGTGCGCGCGAGACAGGCTCGGCAGAAGAATCGTGCCCAACGCCACGCCGAGCAAGGCCGTCGGAAACTCCATCAGCCGGTCGGCGTAGGCCAGCCACGACACACTGCCTTGGGCAAGCCGCGACGCAATATTCGTATTGATGATCAGGCTCACCTGGGCGACCGACACCGCCAATGTGGCGGGCACCATCTTCGCGAGGACCCGTTTCACGCCAGGGTTGCGCAAGGCGGCCACGATATTGATGGTGATGCGCGGGAGCATGCCGATGCGTGCGAGCGCGGGAAGCTGAATCAGCAATTGCAGGATCCCCCCGGCGATCACGGCATAAGCCAGGGCGTAGACGGGCGTCTCAAGGTGGGGGGCGACCCACAGCGACGCGACGATCGAGCTGATGTTGAGCAGCGCGGGCGCGAACGCGGGCACCGAGAACTGACGCCACGTATTGAGCACACCGGCGGCGAGCGTCGTGATCGAGATCAGGGTGATGTACGGGAACATGACGCGTGTCATGAAGACGGCGGCGTCGAAAGTACCGTTGTCGTGCGACAAACCCGTAGCGACCGCGTAGACCACACCGGACGCGCCGAGCACCCCGGCAATCGTGATCGCGAGCAACACCCAAAAGAGCACTGTCGTGACGGAATCGACCAGTGTTTTGGTCTCTTCGGCGCTTCGCTGTGTTTTGAATTCGGCCAGAATTGGCACGAATGCTTGCGAAAACGCGCCTTCTGCGGACAGGCGCCGTAGCAGGTTGGGAATACGGAACGCCACGTTGTAGGCGTCGGTCATTGGACCGGCCCCGAACATGCGCGCAATGAGAATTTCACGGATCAGACCGGTGATGCGCGAGAGCATCGTAAAGCCGCTGACCGTAGCGAGAGCTTTTAGCAAATTCATGTTGCGCGTATTATACGCACAGCAATGCAGCAAATACGTTGCAATTTCCGTTGGCCTTCGGCTATAATCGACGGTTTCGAAGTCAATGGATTGCTTCCTGGCCACCGTGTCTCCCAGGGAGCCGAGCCAAACTGCATAGAAAGCCGCATCAGGCGGAGCAATTCAAGGAATTCACCGAACATGGCAAATACCGCACAAGCACGCAAGCGCGCGCGTCAAACCGTTAAGATCAACGCTCACAACTCGGCGCTGCGTTCGCGTCTGCGTACGGCTGTTAAGGCTGTCCGTAAGGCCATCGCTGCTGGCGATCAGGCTGCTGCCAAGGAAGTGCTGCGCACTTCGGCAAAGACGATCGACATCATCGCTGACAAGAAGATCGTTCACAAGAACACCGCTGCTCGCCAAAAGAGCCGCCTGTCGGCCGCCATCAAGGCGATGTCGGCTGCTGCCTAAGGTAGCGAAGCACTACAAGTTGCTTGCCGGTTCCGACTACGGTCGGGACACTAAAAAGCCCGCTTTATGCGGGCTTTTTTCTATTGGGCGGCGCGCCGAGCGCGTAGCAAGCCGCCCTCCTCCCGAGAACGCTGCATCGGCATCAGCGTACGTCACGCGCCACGTAGAACACGCCATGTCAGGCCGACGGAGCGCCAAAGCACAGCACACGAATGAGATCGCTCGGGAACCAATAAAAACGGGAAGGTGATGATCGACGGTGAGTAGGGCCAAAGGCCCGGCACTCACGTCTGGCCGACGACATCGGCCAAGGGGGACTAGCGGGGGTTACGTCGGAAGGGAGTTACTTTACGTCGGGAACGAAGCAGGCTTCGGTCAGTTGCAGATCGTTGTCACGGGCGAAGTTCATGACGAAATCGAACGCCATGGGTTCGATTTCGCGCAACCGCTCGTCGACGACGACGCATTTGACGTCACCCACCATAATCGGGCGCACATAGGGGGAGTACTGCATGTATGCGTTCGGACCGGTACCCCGGCCACAGAACGACACGGCGCCGCACAGACGTTCCGCCCAGTCACTCGGACGGAACTTCTTGCCACCCCGGGTCAGACCCTGGATGAAATACTCGCGCGCGGAAACCTGGTCGGTCATATCGCTCAATCACCTCAAAAAACACCTGGACAGCCATACGCGGGTAGCGTTGCTGACAGAGCCAGTATTATATCTTATATAAGACTCAAACCTGTCTCCCCACCGTTGCCGCAAATGTTTTTTTCGGTCTTGCCAGCCCTTCCGGGCTGTGCCGCAGCGGTGTCGATCATACGCTTTTCGTGTGACGACAAAACGATTTGGTAGACTAGGGGTCTGCTCCTCCAAGTGGGGGAGCGGGCCTTAAGGCTTGTTCGTCGCGCCGACAGCGGGCGAGTTCCCGCCGGGTTTCCCGATCTTGTGATCCCCCGATTCTCGGCCTCCTGCAGAACATCCAAATGACCACCGCCAAACCCATCAAGCATTACCTTCAATTTTCGGATCTGACACTCGATGAGTACGACTACGTCCTCGAGCGCACCCGTATCCTCAAGAAAAAATTCAAGAACTACGAGACGTATCACCCGCTGCACGACCGCACGCTGGCGATGATCTTCGAGAAGAGCTCGACGCGTACCCGCCTGTCGTTCGAAGCCGGCATTCACCAATTGGGTGGCCACGCCGTGTTCCTGAATACGCGCGACACGCAACTTGGCCGAGGCGAGCCGATCGAAGACGCCGCCCAGGTCATCTCGCGCATGACCGACATCATCATGATCCGCACGTTCGGTCAGGAGATCATCGAGCGCTTCGCGCAGCATTCGCGCGTACCCGTGATCAACGGCCTGACCAACGAGTACCACCCGTGTCAGGTACTTGCGGACATCTTCACGTACTACGAGCATCGCGGCCCGATCAAGGGCAAGACCGTCACGTGGATCGGCGACGCCAACAACATGTCGTACACGTGGATTCAGGCCGCCGAGATCTTCGGCTTCCAAGTGAATATTTCGACCCCGCCGGGCTACCGCCTCGATCAGGCGATGGTGGCCGAATCGAGCCGCCCGTTCGTGCGTGAATTCGACGATCCGCGCGAAGCCTGCGAAGGCGCCGACCTGGTCTCGACCGACGTGTGGACCAGCATGGGTTACGAGGCCGAGAACGAAGCCCGTAAGGCCGCATTTGCGCAATGGTGCGTGAATGCCGACCTGATGAAACAAGCCAAAACCGACGCGCTCTTCATGCACTGCCTGCCCGCCCACCGTGGCGAGGAAGTGTCGGCGGACGTCATCGACGGCCCGCAAAGCGTGGTCTGGGATGAGGCCGAGAACCGTCTGCACGTGCAAAAGGCACTCATGGAGTACCTGATGCTCGGCAAGGTCTAAGGCCCTCGCCCGTCTCAGTAGCACATCGTAGTAAGCAAGCCTTCATAGCCACACGGTCTAGAGCGCGTCACCCGTCAGAACATTTCGGAATTTGCACCATCTAGGTGCAAATTCCGTTGTGCATCGCACAAATGTCACCCGGGTCGACGCATGAAACGTGCTAGCATGAATTCACACCTGCCCGCTGGAACCACAATTTCCGAGCAGCAGGACATTCGACTTTCCGATCCAAATCGCATCCGGTCATGACGCAAAACGCAACGCAGTTCGACAACGTTTCCGTAATCAAGCGCGCTAACACCTATTTCGACGGCAAGTGCGTCTCGCACACCGTGCTGTTCCCGGACGGCACCCGCAAGACGCTCGGCGTGATCTTCCCCGCCACACTGGCTTTCGGCACCGATGCACCGGAAATTATGGAAGTGACAGGCGGCCGTTGCCGCATTCGTCTGGCCGGTCAAACCGAGTGGCAGGAATACGCCGCCGGTGAGCAGTTCTCCGTGCCGGGCAACAGCAAGTTCGATATCGAGGTCGTCGAGACGCTCGATTACGTTTGCCACTACGGCTAACCGTCGGCCAGCATCGCAACCGCACGGCTTGATACGTGCGGTTGCCCTCTCGGCCGGTTCAGCGCGGCCCGGCGCCGCTACTCACTATGTCGCGTCTGCCCCCCGAATCTGCCGACGACGCTGCCGGCAACACCCCTTCTGCGGCCACGTCAGGCCCGAACCTCCCAATCGCATCCACGGGTGCTACCGGGCCCACGCCCGACACCACGCCCGCCACCTCTGCCGCCGCCACGCATGCGAACGGCAACGCATCCGATCTTGAACCCACCGACGTGCCGTTGCTGCCGCCCGACGGGCTGACGAAATCTGGCAAACCGGCGAAACCCGTCAGGGCGAGAACCCGCAAGGCCGATCCGGCGACGGCCGACGATCGCGTCCACACGAAGGGCGGCACCGGCTCAGCCAACGAATCTGCTGCGGCAACGGGCAGCAAGGCCAAAACCACCCGCCCGACGCGCAGCCGTCGCGGCAGTGCCAAAAAGAAAGGCATCGACCTCGGCCTGCAAGGCGGCGGCGCGCATGGCGCCTACACTTGGGGCGTACTGGATAAATTGCTCGAAGACGGGCGTCTCGAGTTCGAGGGCATCAGCGGTGCCTCGGCAGGCACGATGAACGCGTTGGTACTCGCGCACGGTCTGCTGGACCGCCCCGGTGTGGACCCACGCGAGAAAGCGCGCGAATCGCTGCACAGCTTCTGGCTTGGCGTTTCGCAGGCGGGATCCTCCGCCACGGCATGGGCGCAAACCGTCTTCAGTTGGCTCAACGGCCGGCCGACCGAATACCCGGTGTGGCACGACTGGATGCAGAGCATGCAGCAGTGGATGATGCCCTTCTCGCAGCCCACCGCCGAAATCAACCCGCTGCGCACGGTGCTCGAAGCGCAGGTGGACTTCGATCGCCTGCGCGAGAGCACGGCCACCCGTCTGTTCGTCTCGGCGACGAACATCCGCACGGGCAATATCCGTATCTTCCGCACGCATGAAATCACGCTCGACGTGGCGATGGCGTCCGCCTGCCTGCCGTGGCTCTTCAAGCCGGTGAAGATCGATGACGATTTTTACTGGGATGGGGGCTATCTCGGCAACCCGCCGCTCTACCCGTTCTATTACGAGACGCTCACGAGCGACATTCTGATCGTGCACATCAACCCGATCGAGCGCAAAGAGAAGCCTGTGCTGCCGGGACAGATCATGAACCGGGTGAACGAGATCACCTTCAATGCGTCGCTACAGCGCGAATTCCGTGCCATCTCCTTCGTGCACAAGTTGCTCGACGAAGGCTGGCTCAAGCCGGAATTCCGCAAGCGACTGAAGTACCCGCTGATCCACTCGATTCGCGCCGACAAGGAGCTTTACGATCTCTCGTCGTCGACGAAGTTCGTGACCGACTGGCACTTCCTGACGACCCTGCGCGACCGGGGCCGTGAGGCGGCCGCCCGCTGGCTCGACGAACACTACAACGATGTAGGGATGCGCTCGACGGTCGACCTGCGCCGCGACTATCTCCAGCGGCTGCCCGACGCCACGTCGATCAAAGCATGAGGGGTTCGGGTTCGAGCGAGATGCCGAAGCGCTCGTGCACGCTGGCCTGTACGGCCTTGGCGAGCGCGACGATATCGGCCCCGCTCGCGCCACCGCGATTGATCAGCACCAACGCCTGACGCTCGTGCACCGCGGCATGCCCCAGCGATTTGCCGCGCCAGCCGCACTGATCGATCAACCAGCCCGCAGCGACCTTCCAACTGCCGTCCGGCTGCGCGTAGCCCACAATCTGGTCGAACCGCGCGCGCAGCGCGGCGAAGGTGTGCGCGTCGACCACGGGATTCTTGAAGAAGCTGCCTGCATTCCCGAGCGCTGCCGGATCGGGAAGCTTGCGGCGGCGAATGTCGGCCACGGCGTCGAAGATCTGCACGGCGCTCGGCGACTCGATACCGGCGTCGGCGAATGTGCGAGACACATCGGCATAGCCGGTCACCGCCTGCCACGGGCGCGGCAGACGCAACGTCACCGACACGATGATGAACCGCCCCGGCTCGCGCTTGAACAGCGAATCGCGATAGCCGAACGCGCAGTCATCGCGACCCAGCGTGACGAACTCGCCGGTCGTCGTGTCGAGCGCGCGCAGCGAGGCGAAGCGCTCTGCCAGTTCCAGCCCGTAGGCCCCGATGTTCTGGATAGGCGCGGCGCCCAGCGTGCCGGGAATCAGCGCCAGGTTTTCGAGTCCCGGGCACCCTTGTTCCAGGGTCCAGCCCACGAAGTCATGCCAGACCTCGCCGGCACCGCCGCGCACATAGCGCGCGTGGGCGTCGTCGGCCAGCCGTTCGCGTGCGCGAATCGCCATCTTCAGCACGACGCCGTCGAAGTCGCGCGTGAGCACCACGTTGCTGCCGCCGCCGAGCACCAGACGCGGCAAGCCCGCCAGTTCCGGCATGGCAAGGGCGGCCACGAGCGCAGCTTCGCTATCGATCGTGACGAGATAACGGGCTGTGGCGGGCAGACCGAAGGTATTGAATTCGCGCAGGCTGACGTCGCGTTGCAACTGGAGCATGAAGAGTGGTGATGTCGTTCACCCGCCGGCCCCGCCCCGTAGAGCGATACGGGATAGATGCGAGACGGGCGGCTGAATTACAATGTCGGGCGAAAGAATTTTGCGCATTATACCGGCCGTGCCGCGGACTGCTCGGTTTGCCCGACGCCATCGTGCGCGCGGCACCGGCACACACGCCAAACGGCACCGCACCTCGGGGCGAACCGCCCATTTCACGAACCCTTTGTAATTCAGGAGAGCCAGATGCCATCGTTTGACGTGGTTAGCGAAGCCAACATGGTAGAGGTCAAGAACGCCATCGAGCAGGCCAACAAGGAAATCTCGACGCGTTTCGACTTCAAGGGGTCGGACTCGCGTGTCGAGCACAAGGAGCAGGAGATCACCCTGTTCGCCGACGACAACTTCAAGCTGGAACAGGTCACGCAAGTCCTCATCAGCAAGATGGCCAAGCGCAACGTCGACGTGCGTTTTCTCGACTACGGCAAGGTCGAGAAGATCAGCGGCGACAAGGTCAAGCAAGTCGTGAAGGTGAAGAAGGGCGTGGAAGGCGATCTGGCCAAGAAGATCGTGCGCCTGATCAAGGACAGCAAGATGAAGGTGCAGGCGAGCATTCAAGGCGACAGCGTGCGTATCGCGGGCGCCAAGCGCGACGACCTGCAAAGCGCCATCGCGCTGCTGCGCAAGGACGTGACCGACACGCCGCTCGACTTCAACAACTTCCGCGACTAAGCCCCGGCGCAAGCCCCGTTCGAAGCGCTGTTGTTTCAGCCAATAAAAAACCCGCAGTTGTCGCTGCGGGTTTTTTATTTGACGAGCGTGACGCCTGCGACGCCGTTACTTCTTCTGCCCGATGCGGCTTTCCTTGCCTGCGATCAGCTTGCCGATATTCGCACGGTGGCGATAGATCAGCAGAATTGCCATGACGATGACGGCAGGTGCATACGGCCCGAAGCCGAACATGAACACGTAGTACAGCGGTGCGAACACGGCCGCCACGAGTGCTGCCAACGACGAGTAGCGGAAAAAGACGGCGATGATGAGCCACGTCGCGGCCACCGCCAGTCCGAGAATCGGGTCGATGGCGATCAGCACCCCTGCGGCCGTGGCGACGCCCTTACCGCCTTTAAAGCGCAGGAACACCGGGTAAAGATGGCCGATGAACACGGCCAGTGCCACAGCGGACAGGCCGAAGTCGCCCACGCCCCAGGCGTCGGCAAAACGCTCGGCGAGAAACACGGCGAGCCAGCCCTTGAGCGCGTCGCCGAGCAACGTGAGCACGGCGGCCTTCTTATTCCCCGAGCGCAGCACGTTGGTCGCGCCCGGATTGCCCGAGCCGTAGCTGCGCGGGTCTGCGAGGCCCATTGTGCGGCTGACGATCACCGCGAACGGCACCGAGCCGATCAGGTAGGCAAGGACGATAAAAACCAGAGTGGCCATGAACTTCGTGCGTGAGGAAGATTTGTAATGGCCGCCATTCTACTTGACCCGCCCGGTCGCCCCATTCTGGCAAACACGGGGTTGCGCCTACACCGGGTGGTCCCCATGACCGTCGGACTCGCGTGCCCCACCCGACGTTGCGTCGAGCAGCCGACGCACTTCGCCGACGAATTCATGAAGCAATGCCGATACTGACGTGAGTGCGGGCACCCCGCCCTCACTGACGCGCTGGTCGATGTCTGCGGCGCGATGAGCGAGGGCAGGCTGCGAAAACGCCCCGAGGACGCCCTTCACCGCATGGAGTTGCTCTCGCAGGCGCCGGATATCCCCCGCGTTGAATGCGGCCTGGATGTCGTCGACCGTCTGCCGGGTGCCTGCCAAGAACACGTCGCGGACGTGGGGCGGCAGTTCGCTGGCGCACCACGACGCCGGGTTCGCCGGGTGCGCCGGCTTCGTTGCCCCCGCTTGCGCACAGCCCTTGATCGACTCGATCAGGGTGCGCAAACCAGCGAGCGAGAGCGGTTTGGTCAGCACCTTATGCATCCCGGCAGCTTCACATCGCCGATGTTCCTCCCGAGTCGCATGCGCCGTGAGCGCGACCACCGGAATTACCGGCCATTGCGAACGAATACTACGGGCGAGCACATAGCCGTCGATGTGCGGCATGCCGATATCGGTAATCACCAAATCGAAGGTGGCGCGCGAGAGTGCATCGAGCGCCGCGCCGCCATCGCCGACCAAGGTACTGCTGTGGCCAAGCGTCGCCAATTGCTCGGCGAGCAATACACCGTTCGCCTGGCAGTCTTCGGCGATCAGCACGCGCAGCGGGGCGACGTTTCTCGCAACCTCGGGCGGCGTCGCACTCGGCAGCGATGCGGCCCCACCGACGTCCCACTGCTCGTGCTCGGCGTGCAGGACGAGCTTCAACGCCGCGAGCAGCGCCCGCGGCGAGTAACTCGACACGTGCACCGTCCTGCCATCTTGCACAGGTTGTAAAGGCCCTTCGGCGTGGCAATCGATGATCCAGGCGCCGGAGGCAATGGGTGTCATCGCGTCACGCGCGAGCGACGCGCCGCGCACGCCCATCACGACGACCGCCCGCACGCGCGCGCTGATCGCAGCGTTCGAACTCGCCGCATCGCGGCACGTCAGAACCGTCAGCCCCCACGCTTCCAACTGGGCCGTGGTATGCGATGACAGTTGAGATGCGGCCTCAGACGTCAAACTTTCGTCCGACTCACCTCGCGGCACCACAAGCGCGACGGCCTCGCCCGCGAAAGGTACGGTGACGGGCCGTTGAGGCGCCACGGCCGAGTCCGCCAACGCCAGCTTCACGGTACAACGCGTACCGCTGCCGAGCTTGCTGTGCATCGAGAGACTCCCGCCCATCGCGTCGACGAGCCGTCGGCACAGTGCGAGCCCCAGGACGGTGCCGCCGTACTGCCGGTGAATCGACGGGTCCGCCTGCGAAAACAGACCAAACACACGGGTTTGCGCTTCCTCCGAAATCCCGATGCCGGTGTCTTCGACATGCAGCGCAAGCCACTGCTCAGCAAGTTCGATGTGCACGGCGACGCTACCTTCTTGCGTGAACTTCACCGCGTTGGCGAGCAGATTGCTCAGCACCTGCGATAGCCGGGCGGCGTCGCCCCAAATCTGCTGCGATACGTCGATCTCGAAGCGCGCGAGCAACGTCAGCCCTTTTGCGTGTGCCATGGGTGCGAAGAGCGCGAGCGACGTCTCGACGAGCGGCACGACATCGAAGCATTCGCGCTCGATCGCCATTTCCCCCGCTTCGATCTTCGAAAAATCGAGCACGTCGGTAATGATGTGCATCAACTGCTCCGACGCGGTGCTCACGGTCGCCACGCGCGCCTGCACCAACGGAGCGAGCGCCGAATGCGAAAGCAGCTCGAGATTGCCGAGTATCGCGTGCAACGGCGTGCGTATTTCGTGGCTCATCGCGGCGAGGAAAGCCGACTTCGAGGCGTTTGCCGCATCGGCGGCAAGGCGTGCTGCCAGCAGATCTTTCTCCAGACGCTTGCGTGCGGTCACGTCGGTCATCGCCATCACCAGCACGGCTTCGCCTCGATAGCGCGCCGGTGCCACGCGCACCGACAGATCGACGGCGTTGCCGTCCCGTAGGGCGAGTGTCACGGTGAATTCGCACACGGCGCCGCCCGGCACCGAACGCTGCGTGTATCGACCGATGAGATCGGCAATCCACCATGCCGGACCATCGGCCGCCTGTTGCAGCCACATCGCCAGGCTCGGGCTGCACCGCAGCGGCTTGCCCGTGCTCGGCGATATCAACCCTAATCCCACGGGCGCCGTGTCGATCAGGGTGCTGCTCAGATGCTCGCCCTCGAACAGCCTCGCCGAGCGTTCGAACATGGGGGCAAACACGTGCCGGTTGAACAGGACCAACAGCAGCCACATCAGTCCGATGATGCCGAGCGTGCTTGCCAAGGCCGTCACGAACGGGACCCGCACGTTGCTCAGTGCCTGCCGCCACGATTGCGCATAGACGACGACCCAGCCGGTGTCCGCAAGCGGCACGGCCATCGTGAAAATGCCCGCGCGAAATGCGTCGTTGGCGCCAAGCTGTGCGGCCGCCACCACACCTGATGCCAACACACGGTGCACGACCGCTTCGTCCACCCCCAATCGTGAGCCGGCCCGTATCAACGTGAGTGCGTCGTCGACCAGCAGGAAGGTGCCGTCAAAATGCGGCACTGGGAACCACGTATCGAACAACGCGAACGCGCTCTCCTGCGTCTCTTGCGTTTCTTCCATCGCCCGCCCCGTCTGCACCTGCTGAACGATCTCTCTCGCTCGCGCCGGGTCGATTTTTCCCAGATCGTGCGACAACTCGCGGTACTCGCGCATCAGTTGGTGATGCACCGTCGACACCATGCCGATGACAAATGCGCTCACCAGCACCGCAGTAACGACAGCGCCGCCACCGAAGATCAACCGGCGGTGATAGCGGCGCAAGCGCGTGAGCATGCCCTGCCCTGAGTGTTTGACCATGTCGTGCTTAGCGCTCTCGCGCACCGTCGACGCGACGCCCGCGTCGAGCGAATTATGTGGCCGGAAATTGCAGGGGCCGGGCGAATGCCCGCCAGTTTCTGACTTGTCAGAGGGAACGCAGGCAAAAGTGGGAAAACACCCGTTTGTGGGCGTAGCACACGTTAGTCATGCGTTTATACGCAATTCGCGGAACCCGCAGCATGCGGCGTATGCCTCACTCGTGCCCTTTGCTGGAGACCACGGAGCATGAAAAAAATAAGCGTTGCCCTAGCCGACGATCACCCCGCCATTCTTGCCGGGTTACGGTACGAACTTGAGGACCAGCCGTCGCTGGAAATCGTGGGTACCGCGCGCAATTCCACGGAGATCGTCGAATCGATACTGCGTGCCCCCTGCGACGTACTCGTCACCGATTACGCGATGCCCGGCGGCCGATACGGCGATGGCATGACGTTGCTCGGTTTTCTGCATCGCACATTCCCCAAGTTGCGCATCGTCGTCCTCACCTCGATCGAGAACCCGGCTCTCCTGCGGCAAATCGGTGCGCTAGGCATTCGAGCGGTGCTCAACAAGACGCTCGACTTACATCACCTGATTGCAGCCATTCACGCGGTGTATCTGGGCCAAGCATTCCGCAGCCCCGCATCGGGGTCACGGCCAGCGGCGAGCACCGCAGGCAAACCGCTGAGCAAGCGGGAATCCGAGGTCTTGCGTCTGTACGTTTCCGGGGTATCGGTCACAGGCATTGCCGCACGATTGCACCGGACCAAGCAGACCATCAGTGCGCAGAAAGTCAGCGCGATGAAAAAGCTCGGCATCGAGTGCGACGCCGATCTTTACGGCTTCGCCTTCCGGGCGGGTTTGTCGACGGCCGCGCTCTCAAATGCGTCCGGCATCGACGGTCATCTCGAGCCGTAGCGCCCCGTCGTATTCGCCATGCCGTTTGGTCGTCACCACGAACGGCGCGATCTCGAAGTTCAGCCGCGCCGGGGTGCACGCCACCGGCACCGGAATGCCGGGGAGTCTGACCAACCGGATCTGGGATTGTGAGGTTGGTGTGAGCGCCGTACCGGCCGCGTCGCCGATACGCAGCCACTGCGTCGCGCCGCCGTAGGTCAGTCCGACGCGATAATCGATTCGGTCGCCGGGCAACAGCCCGGGCGTGCCGCGTGCTGCGATCGAGGCATACCCTGTGGGCTGTTCTGGAAACTGTCCGCGCGCACCGGTGGCGCGCACGCGCAACGCCCCTTCGCTGTTCGATCCGAAGCCATCGTAGAAGCACAAATCCAAAGCGCGTCCACCGAAGATCACCGGGACGAACCCAGCCCCCGGACGGCTGCGAAGATCGAAGGCAACGCGTGGGTTGACCGTGGCGAGCGCCGGAAAATAGATCTGCGCATTGTTGCGGTCCGTGACGTTCAGCGTGATGTCGTACACGTGCGCAGCACTGCGGGCGGTCTGTCCAAGTTCGATGACATCGAGCATCAGTTGCGCCCGCCAGATACCGGCCATCGGTACTTTGGCCATCTCTTCCCGGCTCAGGCTCAAGTCGTAACGCGACACGTCATAACGTCTGCCACCACACGTCCCGTTGTTCGTATTGTCATGAAGCTGTCGGCGAACGTGGGTGCACGTCGTGCCGCTCACCGTCACGATCTTGGCCCCTGTCACAACGAGATCCACGGCATGATGCGTTCGGCTTTCGACGAAGCGTAGCCGAATCCTCGTACGCGCCCCGGACGGGTCTGAAGTCGGGCGCACCGCGCAGGCACCCACCGCGCTGTCGGCATTGGAGCGGCAACCATAAGCCGTTCGCGAGCCGCGAATATCCCCCGGCGTGTAGTGGACCTGAAGCGGTTCTCTGAACCGCCAGTTCGCGGCAATGCTCGAAAGGTCGACCGTTTGCTCGACGCTCTCCCGGTGATCGACCGGAAACGCCTGTGCAAACACGTCCTCTACGATGCACAAACTCCCCAGCGCCACTGCACCTGCCATCAGGTACGACGGCCCCCGACGCCGCACTCCCCCGTTACCGCGTAACCGCATCATCGACCTCTCGCCTCGTCTCCTGCACCGGCCGTTCGCGCTGGCTCAGCAAGCGTTGCACGCGTGTGTCGGCACGTATCCCTTCGGGCAACGTCTCCTGCGCGAGCGCCTCGCATTGCGTGGTGCCCGTCACGTGGACCACATCCTCGCGCCGCGTCACATCGATCGCGCAGCGAAGCGGTTGCCCTCGACTGAGCAAATAGAGCGCGCTGAGCTGGCGTGGCGACTCGATCATGAACACCCCCTGATCGTCGAGCGGCTGTGCCGAGACGCTGAGTACCTGCGCGTGATCGAGCGACAACCCATCGGGGCCCAATGCGCGCCCCACGTAGGTGTAGCTGCGCCCGGCAGAAACGTCATGCGTCACGACGCGCCCCGGCGTCAGAAAATAGTCGCGACGTGAAGCCCCGCGCACCAGACTCACCGTGTGGTCATGAACGCCAGAGGTTGCCTCCGACACCTCGCCGGACTGCAAACGATAGCCACTCACCGGCACGATCGCGGCACCGCCAAAGTCCACCGTCACCGGCCGCCCGCCGACATCGAGTCTGGCCGCCGCCCCCGGTGTCCGAGCGTCATCGCGCGCCACGACGATGGCCACGGCGGCAGGTGCCTCACCAGCGAGAAATGCCGGGCCAAGCAGCACGCGCTCACGCGTAATCGCCAGTGACGAGGCGTAGCCGCCCGTGAACGACACCCGGTCGCCGCCGACGATGCCATCACGGCGGGCGCTGCCCGAGAGCATCGCGTTGGCGTCGCCATAGCGGCCATCGATGGCACCCCGCACCGTCGCCGATACATCGCCGTGCACCTCGCCAGAGACGCCGACAGCAAGCTCCCGACGCGACGTGTCGTCCCATGTCCAGGCATGCGATGCCTGATACCCCGTCTGCGCGCCGCTGCGACGCGCCCCCTCGCCGGTGCGCACTTCCACGCCCGCGGTACTGTAGGTCGTGGCCCCCTGCGCCGCTGGCTTCGGGCAATGCGCCGCAAACGTCAGACTCACGAATGCCCCGGTATCACGGCTAGCGGTCGCAGTCCCCATTGCGCCACTGCCCCGCGTCGTCCCACGACGCTCATACACGCCGACACGCGACGCGACCGACAAGCGGCGCCACCGGAACGTCCGACTAAGCGTCGCCTGTAGCGTGCGCGAAACCCGATCGTTGTGACGAACGTCAGCGTCGCCCACAAGCATCGGCACTTCGGGAAATTTGGCCGTCGAGAGCGCGCGTCCATGCGTCTTGTTGTAGCCGTATCCAGCACTCGCCTGCCATGCGCCCAGCGGCACCGAGAGCGCGGCATTAAGCGAGTCGTAGCACCCCAGGTTGAGTGCCGACGCCCCGAGCGCCGCTGTGTTCTGCGCGCACGACGTGTCGCGCATCTGGTAGCGATACACACTCAAGCCAAGGCCGTTGGAGAGCGCGATGGATTGTGTGTTGCCGTACGCGCCGCCAGTGCCGACGAGTGCGCTGCCCGCCAATGTCAGCGTGCCGAACGCAAATGCGTGACGCCAACTCAGTTGCGTCTCGTTGTACAAGGCCGACGGTACCCAGCCGACACCGCTCGTGAGCAACACGCCGCCGCCAACGGGCGTGCGCACCCCGGCTTGTGCGGTAAAGCCAAGCGCATCGGTGTCGCCGCGCCCGTGGCGCTCATCGGCCACACGTCCGGCTTGCCCGAACCATTGCAAACGCTGCTCGAACGCCCCGCCGCCGACTTTGGTGAAGGGTTCCGACGCCGTGCGCACCAGCGTATCGGCTTCGATAATGCGCAGCGAGACGAGATACGTGCCTTCGGGAAAGTAGCGGGTGTCGATGGACTGCACGCCGGCTGGCAAATAGGCGCTGCCGAGCAATTCATTGCCGCGATAGGCATCGACACGTGCGTCGCGGGTGAGGAGTACCGTCAGCGGCGAGCCTTGCGCGGCATGGCGCTCGTTGACATAAGCCTGCGACGTGCCGACACGCACGCCGTCGAACCGATGCACCGGCAGCAATGAAAAACCGAAACTTCCTCCGCGCGTGCTGGATAAGTCGCGTTGGTCCATCCGACCGAACTGTGTGTAGTGCGCGGGGCCCAAATCGTGACGGTAGTAGAGGCTGTTCAACGATGCGCGCAACCGGTCTGCGCCGCGTTCCTCTTCGCTGGTGCCACGCTGGCCGTGCTGCCCTGTATGCACCAGCGACCAGTCGAAGCCCGCAAAGCTGCGCGACGTGATGCCCAGGGCACCGTTACCCAGCACCGTGAGATTGCGCTGCGTACCAGACCCGGCCGCATTGATGACTTGTGAATGAATCAAAGCACGCTCGCTGCCTGCGGCGTTCGCGTAGTACGGTTGTCCGGTCGTATCCGGCACTGGCAGCCACGCTTTGGCGAGAAACAGATCGAGCGAGCCGCGCTGTTCGTCGAAGATGACGTCGGCGGTCTCAGTATCCAGATATCCGCAGCCGGTGTCGCACGCCAAGTGGCCATTTCTGGCCATGGGTCTGGCAAGGGCCGCCAATCTGCTGGCAGCGACGGGCGACGTGCCGGACGCGTCGGCATCGTCGCGCGCTGCCGCCGGCAAACCGATGGCCGCGGCCACCGCCTCCGGCGTTTCCAGTCTCACCGTGTCAGGGCGGACCAACACCGGAAAGATGCCCAGTGTCTTGCCCAGCATCCGAATTTCGATCTGCTCGACCTGACCGTGCACGATGTCTTCGAAACCCGGGGGCACCCGCGACGCGTTCACGGTCGACGCCGTCGCATCGGCACCGAGTGCCACGGCAAAGCAGACGAATGACGTGTACGGCAGACAGCGCATGGTGAATGCAAAGCAGGCCGAGCCAGCGCCATGCGTCAATCGACGGCTTGCACGCTGGCCCGCGGACATCGAGGGGGAGTTAGCCGGCCGCGGCGGCGACGAGCAACACTTCGAGGCGGCCGGTGTAGTTACCGGCGGGCGGGGTGTTCGTGCCCGTCAGCCCGCCCGTAATCGTGAGCGGCAACGTGACAGACTCGCCGGTGCTCCCCCCCTGCCAGAGCGTTGCCGCGGTAAAGCTGGTATTGGCGGTCGTAATCGGCCGCCCGCCGAGTTGGACGGTGAGCGGAATCGGTGTCGCCGCAACGTTCGTCGTGTGCAGCAACTGCGCGGCACTTCCCAGCCGCACGTCGACGTTTTGCGTGTCGTCGTTGGTATGCAGGCGTGTTTGCACGACGGGCGCCGAGACTTGCCGAGTGGCGGCGTTATAGGTCATCACCAGGCTTTGCGGCATCGGCGCGCCGTTCGCTTGCAACACCGACAGCGTGGGATCGATGCTGGCCGTCAGGTCGATGACGACTTCTGCGGCGCAGACCGAGATCATCGGGAGCGTCATGGCCAATGCCACGCTCAGGTGCTTGATTCGCTTCATGGATAGCTTTCCTTGGTAAGTGAGGTAAGGGAAGGAAGTGCCGGTCATACCGGCTGGGAAAGGCCGAGGCAGACGACCCCGCGAGGCGCTACGGCGAGACACCCAGATCGGCAAACCGATCCTCTCGCTCACTGTCGACCCGATACTGGATGCGCGTTGCGTAGGCGCGCATCGACTCAGGGATGGCGAGACGCAGTCCGGGATAGACGCTTTGCCCGATGGATTGCCATTGGCAGGTGTCGTTCGATTCTGCGGCGCACAGCCCTATCGCGAGGACGTGGGCGCGAACGTTGCCGATGTTCGCAACCCCGGCGTTATCGGCGGTGCGTGCCAGCGCAGCGACGGCGCGTGCAGGCTGAACGCGCACGAGCGCGCCCCACACGAAGCTGACCTGAACGTCGGTGACGATGTTGTCCTGCGCGGCGGCAGGTGTCGCGTCCTCGATGGCCCCGACGGGGCGAATGTAGACGCGGTAGACGGTCTCCCTCTCCGGGCGGCCAAGGGCCACGACGCGCACCTGCCGCGTTGCGCCGCCAGAGAGGACGAATTTACCGGGAGAGGCGACAAGGCCGCCGTCGAGCGCGCTGACCGGCGTCTCGTGCTCGGCGGGCGTCGCCGGATCGATGACTTTCCGAACCGTGACTTCGACGTATTGCGTGAGCGCCGACTGCGACGTCACACGAATAATGCTGACCGGCTGCCCCGTGCCTGCGATCACGCTGGCGATGGGCGACACCGTCACATTGGCCCATGCGGGCACGTGTGGCCACATCGTGCCGACGGCGACGAGCATCGCCATGACACGATGGTTTCGAATCGACATCTCATGTCTCCCTGCGAATGGCTAAGCCGACCGTGACGCGTGAACGGCTTTCGTTCATGCATCACGTGGCATGACCATCGTAGAGAGACGTTGCCCGCGTGAACATCTGACAAGTCAGAATTGCACGCGGTGTGTGACAGCGGGCGGAGGTTAGTCAGCCAGTGCGGCGTTCACGAGTGTCGGCGAGAGCAAGCGCACGATTTCAGACGGGGCGATCGACACCAGATACCCGCGGCGTCCGCCGTTGATGTAAATCTCCGGCAGATCGAGAATCGTGGCTTCCATATAAACGGGCATGCGCTTGCGCGTGCCGAAGGGGCTCGTGCCACCGACGAGATACCCCGAATGCCGTTGCGCCACTTCCGGCTTGCACGTCTCGATGCGCTTGCGCGCGCTTTGACGGGCCAGTGCCTTGGTCGAGACCTGGCAGTCGCCGTGCATGAGCACGATCAACGGACTAGCGTTCTCGTCTTCCATCACCAAGGTCTTGATGACGCTGTGCTCGGGCACACCGAGCGCTTCCGAGGAGACGCGCGTGCCGCCGTGCTCCTGGTACTCGTAGAAGTGATTGCCGAACGTCACGCCAGCACCGGCAAGGGCTTTGGTGGCAGGCGTTTCTGCGGTTGCCTTGGATTTCATATTGCAAAAATTATTGAAAAATGACGGGCAGGTGAACGCGTCGATTGTAATGAATCCGCGAATGCCTGCCTGCATGACGATGCCGCTGGCGACGCATTACAATGCCGCCATGGCCGCCCACTACGACACCTCGCCTCAGGACGCGCTTGCCGCACAATGGCTGGCGAACCTGCCACCGCGCATCGACACCCTGCCCGCACGCATTGCGGCGCAAGCGCCCACGCGCATCGCGCTAATCGACGATTTCCGCCGACTGACCTACGGTGAACTGACCCACGCCGTGGCCTCAACCGCCGAACATCTGCGCGCGCATGGCGTTCGCGGCGGCGATCGCGTGATGATCGTCGGCGAGAACGGCATCGCCTACGTGGTGCTGCTGTTGGCCGTGGCCTCGCTCGACGCGTGGCCGTTGCTATGTAACGCGCGGTTGTCGGCCACGGAACTCGGCGTTATCCGCGACCATGCCCGCCCGCGCTGTGCGATTTTCACTGTCGATGCGTCGCCCGACGCTGCCGCACATGCGCGCAGCCAAGGCGCGGCGATCGTCTGGACGGAATTGGCCCTAGGTGCGCTTGCCGCCACCGACGCCGATCCCGACAGCGAAGTCGAACCCGTGCAGGCCGACAACGCCGAGCAATGCGCCGCACTCATATACACCACGGGTACGACCGGCACACCGAAAGGCGTGCGCCTCTCGCATCGCAATCTGCTGTTCATCGCCGCCATCTCGAGCACGCTGCGGCGTGTGGGGGCCGACGACGTCGCCTACGCCGTGCTGCCGATCTCGCATGTCTATGGGCTGACCTCCGTGTGTCTGGGCACGTTGTACGCCGGTGGCACGCTACGGCTGGCGGCGCGCTTCACGCCCGAAGCGGTGCTCGATTCGCTCGCTCACGATGGGCTAACCATATTGCAGGGGGTGCCCGCGATGCACGCGCGCTTGATGGCGTACGTCGCGAGTCAGGGCACGCCCCTCGTGGCACCCCGTCTGCGCTTCGTGTACTCGGGCGGCTCGCCGCTCGATGCCGCGCTCAAGGCCCGCGTGCAAGCGTTCTATGGTCTGCCGATTCACAACGGTTATGGGCTGACCGAAAGCAGTCCGACCGTATCTCAGACGTTGCTCGACGCCCCGCGTGACGACTGCGCTGTGGGACCGGCCATTCCCGGCGTCGCCGTGCGCATCGTCGATCCGCAGGGGCAAGACTTGCCCGACGGCGACGTCGGCGAACTCTGGGTGCGCGGTCCGAACGTCATGCTCGGCTATTACCGCGCACCGGAACTCACCGCCGCCGCGATCACCCCCGATGGCTGGTTACGCACGGGCGATCTCGCGCGGCGCGAAGCCGACGGCGCGCTCTTCCTCGCGGGACGCGCGAAGGAATTGATCATCCACTCCGGCTTTAACGTCTATCCGATCGAAGTGGAGCAAGCGCTCGCGAGTCATCCCGACGTGTTGCAAGCGGCCGTGCTGGGCCGTGAAGCCGACGGCAATGAAGAAGTGATCGCGTTCGTGGAAGCGCGTCCGGGCCACCGCGTCGATGTGGCCGCGTTGGCGACATGGGCGGCAAGCCGGTTAGCCCCCTACAAGCGCCCCGCGCAGATTCGCGTGCTCGATGCGCTGCCGGCAGCGTCCACGGGCAAGGTGCTCAAGCACAAGCTCAAAGCGTTGCTGTAAGCGCGAGCCTCGCCTATCCGCGCGGATGGTGCTGCGCGTGCAACGACTTCAAGCGCTCGCGCGCGACGTGCGTGTAGATCTGCGTGGTGGAAATATCGGCGTGGCCGAGCAGCAACTGCACCACGCGCAAGTCGGCGCCGTGGTTGATCAGGTGTGTGGCGAACGCATGCCGCAGCGTATGCGGCGAGAGCGGTGCGTGAATGTCTGCGAGTTGCGCGTAGCGCTTGATCAGATACCAGAACGCTTGCCGTGTCATGCCGTCGCCGCGTTGCGTGACGAACAACACGTCGCACGCGCGCCCGGCCAGCAGCACGCCGCGACTCTGCGCCAGATAGCGCGTCAGCCATCCGCTGGCCTCGTCGCCGAACGGCACCAGCCGCTCCTTCGCGCCCTTGCCGAAGATGCGCAGCACACCTTCGTTCAGCCCGACTTCGATGGTCTTGAGCGCCACCAGCTCCGAGACGCGCAATCCGCTCGCGTACATCAATTCCAGCATGGCGCGATCGCGTAGCCCAAGCGGCTGCGTGAGATCTGGGGCTGCGAGCAGCGCCTCGACTTGCGCTTCCGATAACGTCGATGGCAACCGTTGCGCGCGCTTGGCGGAAGCGATGCGCAGGCAGGGGTCCACATGCACGATGTGTTCTCGCAACGCCCAGTGATAAAAGCGCTTGAACACCGACAACCGACGATTCACGCTGCTGGCCAAACTCTCGCGGCGCCAGGCCAGATAAGCCGAGAGCGCCGCCTCGTCGACGCCATCGAGCGCCATGTCGTGTTTGGCGGCCAACCATTCGGCGAACAGGCGCATGTCGCGCCGGTAAGCGTCGAGCGTATTGCGCGAGAGGCCGTCTTCGAGCCAGATCGTGTCGCAGAACTGGTCGATCAGCGTGGCACTGCGCACATACGCCGCGCCCTGTGCATCGAATTCGAGCGGTGTGTCTTCGGACGAATCTACGGACGAGCTAGCGGCCACCTCGTCGATATCGTCTAGCGCGGCTTGCTCGAACGGTTCGTCGTCATCGAAGTCGACGGCTGGGTCGATGCCCGCCTTCGGGGTCTTGGGTGCGCGCGGGGTCAAACGATCGCTCCTTCCTGAGCCAGCGCCCATTGCACATGCTCGCGCACCAAGGCGCTTGGGTGATCGCCGCGTGCGGCCAGCGCGTCGCGCAACGGCTTGCGTGTGACTTCATCGGCGGCTTCGCGCAGCGCATTGCCCAAGCCAACCGCCAAATTGCGCAGCCAACGCTCGTGGCCGATACGGCGAATCGGGCTGCCTTGCAGGCGATCGAGAAACTCGGCTTCGGTCCATGCGAACAATTCCACCAGCGATGCGCAGTCGAGCCGGTTGCGCGGAGCGAAATCGGTCAGCGGCGACGGCTGGGCAAATTTGTTCCACGGGCAAAAGAGCTGACAATCGTCGCAGCCGTAGATGCGGTTGCCCATCTTGGCGCGCAACGGCTCGGGGATGGCCCCTTTGTGCTCGATGGTCAGGTACGACACACACAGCCGCGCATCTACGCGAAACGCTTCGGTGATGGCTCCAGTCGGGCACACGTCGCGGCATTTCTGGCATTGGCCACAGTGTTCGCCGCGCGCAGCGCCCTCATCGACCGGCAACGGCACATCGACGAAGATCTCGCCGAGGAAGAACAGCGACCCGGCGTCGCGCGAGAGCAACAGTGTGTGTTTGCCGCGCCAGCCGAGTCCCGCCTTTTGCGCGAGTTCGACTTCGAGCACCGGGGCCGAGTCGGTGAACACGCGATACCCGAACGGCCCGATCGCCTGCGCAATCCGGTCGGCAAGTTGCTGCAACCGGTTGCGCATTACCTTGTGATAGTCACGACCGCGCGCATAGAGCGAGACCACGGCCTCGCCCGGCTTGTGCAAGCGCGCGGCTTCGCGCTGACGCCAGCCGTTCACATCGGTATCTTGGGGAAGGTAATTCATGCGCGCGCTGATCACGCGCCGCGTGCCGGGCACCAACTCGGCGGGACGGGCCCGCTTCATGCCATGCGCGGCCATGTAGTCCATGTCGCCGTGGCAGCCGTCGTCGAGCCACTGCTGCAAGCCCGGTTCGGCATGCGAGAGATCGGTGTCCGTGATGCCGACTTCACCGAAGCCCAGCTCGCTTGCCCACGTGCGAATTTGCCCGGCGAGCGCCGACAGTTGCGCTGCACTGAGCGAAACAATCGCCGTATTGTCGCGCGAGGGCGACACTTCGGGCCCATCTGGCGGTGCCGATGGCTCGACTTGTGCGGCGGGAGCGGGGAAAATCACGGAAGCTTTCATCGACTCCATTTTACGCAATGCCCGAACACACAGCGTCCGCGCCATTGGGCGAGCGCGTTTTTGCGCTCCCCGACGAAGCTGCCACCGAAGCCTTCGCAGCGGCACTCGCGCACGCCATCGTCTCGCGCATGGCCCATACCGACGCCGCGCATGCCGGCCTGCACGTCCAACTCTCGGGCGATCTCGGTGCAGGCAAGACAACCCTCGTGCGTGCGCTGCTGCGCGCGCTGGGCCACACCGGGCGCGTTAAAAGCCCGACGTATGCGCTGTGTGAACCGTACAACATCGACACGCCACAGGGTGTATTGCCGGTCTATCATTTCGACCTGTACCGCTTTGCCGATCCGGCCGAATGGCACGACACGGGCTTTCGCGAGCACTTTGCCGGCGACGCGTTGTGTCTGGTCGAGTGGCCTGAAAAAGCCGACGGCCTGCTGGGCACCCCCGATTTACGCCTGTGGTTGGAACCAGTTGGCGATGGCCGCCGTCTGACGACGAGCGCCTATACGCCGGCCGGCCTTGCTTGCCTGAACTCATGCTGATCAAACGCTTTGCCCGAACCGACGACGCTTCCTCGCCCAATGCCGGCCGCCGCCGAGCACTGCGCGCGGGCGCCTCGACGCTGATACTTGCCGTCACCGGCACCCGCCTCGCTTTCGCCAATGCCATCGTCGCGGTGCGCGTGTGGCCGGCGAAGGACTACACACGCGTCACGCTCGAGACCGACAACCCGGTCAAGTTCCAGCAGCAGCTGATGGAGAGTCCGAACCGCTTCGTGATCGACCTCGACGAAGTGGATCTGAGCCCGGCGCTGCGCGACCTCGTCGCCAAGATTCAACCGAACGATCCGCAGATCATGCAGGTGCGCGTGGGCCAGTTCAAGCCCGGTGTCGTGCGCATGGTGTTCGATCTGAAAGCCGGGGTGAAGCCGCAATCGTTCACGCTGCCCCCGGTGGCGGGCTACAAGTACCGCACGGTGTTCGACCTGTATCCGGCGGTCGAACCCGATCCGCTCATGGAGTTGCTCGCGAAGTCGGGCCACAAAGCCGAAGCCCTTGCGCAGCAAGGCGCGACCGGCACCCCCAGCAACGAAGAGAGCGAAGCGTTCTTCCAGCAATACGCCCAACGCGATGCGGGCAACGCGGCACCGGCACGCCCGCCGACGCCGTCGTCCTCGACACGTCCCACACGGCCGCCGGCTCCCGACAAAACCCCGCCGCTGGCCCAGAACAACGACAGCGACGACGGTCTGACCATCACCCCGCCGCCCTCGCGTGGCCCGAAAACGGCACGACTGCTCACCATCGCACTCGACCCGGGGCACGGCGGCGAAGACCCGGGCGCCATCGGCAGCAAAGGCTCGTACGAGAAGGTGGTGGTGCTGCAAATCGCCAAGCGCCTGCGCGACAAGATCGATGCGCAGCCCAATATGCGCGCGATGATGACGCGCGACGCCGACTTCTTCGTGCCGCTTGGCGTACGCGTCCAGAAGGCTCGCCGCGTGGATGCCGACTTGTTCATGTCGATTCACGCCGATGCGTTCACCTCGCCTGCGGCCAACGGCTCGTCGGTGTTTGCGCTCTCCGAGCGGGGTGCCACGAGTGCGACGGCACGCTTGCTCGAAAAAACGCAAAACGCGTCCGACTTGATCGGTGGCGTGAACATCAAGACCAACGACCGCACGGTGGCGCATGCGCTGCTCGATATGTCGACCACGGCGCAGATTCGCGACAGCAAGGTGTTCGGCGATGCACTGCTCAAGCAGATCGGCGGGCTGAACCGGCTGCACAGCGGGCGCGTCGAACAAGCGTCGTTCGCCGTGCTCAAGGCGCCAGATATTCCGTCGGTGCTGGTCGAGACCGCCTTCATCAGCAATCCCGATGAAGAGCAACGGCTCAACGATCCGGCGTATCAGGAGAAGCTCGCCAACGCCCTGCTCACCGGCATCAAGGCGTATTTCGCCAAGAACCCGCCGCTGGCGAAGAACCGCACGGCATAAGGTTGGTAAGACTGGAAAGGCTGGACGCATCGGACGCCACAAACAAAAATGGCGCGCCCCATCGGGACGCGCCATTTTTTTGACCCCTGCGAAGCCGCACCCCTTGAGGGTCACAGCGTCGTCACAACTCGCTTACTCGCCTTGGCTTTGCGGCACACGGCGACGGCCGCGCGTGAACAGCTTCCACACCGCACCCAGCGCGATCGGCACCACAGCGGCGCTGATACCCACGAGCACGATCACGTTCAGGTATTGCTTGACGATCGGCATGTTGCCAAACAGATAGCCACCGCCCACGAGCAGTACCACCCAGATCGCAGCGCCCAACACGTTATAGAGCTGGAAACGCACCCACGACATGGCCGACACGCCCGCCACGAACGGGGCAAACGTGCGCACCACCGGCACGAAACGCGCCATCACGATGGTCTTGCCGCCGTGGTGTTCGTAGAAGTCGTGCGTCTTGCGAAGCGCATCGCGATCGAGAAAACGCCAGTTCTTCTCGTACACGCGCGGGCCGATTTTGGAGCCGATCCAGTAATTGAGCGTATTGCCGGTCACTGCCGCAATAAAGAGCAGCACGCCGAGCAGCCACGGATCCATCGCCCCGGTCGCCGCAAACGCGCCGCCGATGAACAACAGGGAATCGCCTGGCAGGAACGGGAAGAGCACCAGCCCCGTCTCGACAAACACGATCAAGAACAGGAACAGATAGACCCAGTTTCCGTATTGATCGATAAACACACCCAAATGCTTATCGATGTGGAGCACCATCTCCAGCAACTGCACCAAAGTATCCAAGTCGATTCCTCAAGATAAAGGACGCCGGCCCGTCCCCACGGGCGCGCGACGAGTCGCATCATACCAGCGCAATCGTCGGGCGTCGTTAAGTGCCGATGACAACCAAAAATTGCCCATTCACCGGCCGTCGGACACCTTCCCGCCACAAAAGCTTGCCCCAAACCTTCCCATGACAGGACTATAGCGGGTGTTTGTTAGCTGTTCGTTAGGTATTGCAGGCTGAAACGCTGACCGATCTATGTCTTTGAGGGCAACCTTTATAATGGTTCCCATGTCTGCCACCCCGACCTCCGCTTCCGCTGCCGACGGCCTTGCCGGCGCGCCCGACGAACTCGCTGGCGCCCCCGTCGACCTTGCCGCCACGGCTGCCCGCCTGCCCGGCCCCATGCCGGCGGCCCTTGCGCCCGCGCGCGCCATCCGTGTGCTTCCCGATCAGTTGATCAGCCAGATCGCCGCTGGCGAGGTGGTCGAGCGCCCGGCCTCCGTGGTCAAGGAATTGCTCGAGAACGCGCTCGACGCGGGTGCCCGTGCCCTCCAGATCAAGCTCGAAGAAGGCGGCGTACGCCGCATCGCCATCACCGACGACGGCGGCGGCATGTCCGCCGAGCAGTTGCCGCTCGCACTCACGCGCCACGCGACCAGCAAGATTCGCACGCTCGACGAGCTCGAATCGGTGCTCACCCTCGGGTTTCGAGGGGAAGCGCTGGCCTCCATTGCATCTGTCGCCCAGCTCACGCTGTCGAGCCGTCAGATCGACGCCCCGCACGCGAGCGCCATCGACGGCAATACCGGCGCGCTGACACCTGCGGCTGGGCCGGTCGGCACGACAGTCGATGTGCGCGATCTGTACTTCAACACCCCTGCCCGCCGTAAATTCCTCAAGACCGAGCAGACCGAATTCGGTCACTGCATGGACGTGATTCGCCGCAGCGCGCTCGCGCGCCCCGACGTCGGCTTCTCGATCCTGCATAACAACCGGGCGGTGGAACACTGGAACGTGTCCGACGCCGCCACGCGCGTCTCGCGGGTGCTGGGCAACGACTTTGCCGATGCCCACCTCGCGCTCGACGAGGGCGCGGCCGAGTTGCGGCTGTCCGGCTTCGTCGGGCTGCCCACGGCCAGTCGTGGCCGTGCCGATCAGCAATTCTTCTTCGTGAACGGCCGCTTCGTTCGCGACAAGCTGCTCACGCACGCCGTGCGCGCCGCCTATGAAGACGTGCTTCACGGTGATCGCTACCCAGCCTACGTGCTGTACTTCGAACTGCCGCCGCAGTTGGTCGACGTGAACGTGCATCCGTCGAAAATCGAAGTGCGTTTTCGCGATGCGCGCAGCGTGCACCAATTCGTCTTCCACGCCGTGCAGCGCGCGCTGGCGCGCGCCGCTGGCAGTGGCGGTGCGACGCATGCGGCACACGTCACAGAAGGTGGTGGGTTAGCCGCAGGCAGCGCCAACCCGAGCGGCAACGGCTTCGGCATGATGGGCGCACGCCCTGCGGCAGGTTTCGGCTCGCCGAGTGGCAGCAGTTGGAATCCCCGCGCGCAACAAGGCACCTTGCCGGTTGCGCAACCGCTCTCGGTCTACGACAACCTGTTCGGCCGCGCTGCGCCTCCCGCGCCGCGTCCGTATGGTCAACCGGGTGTCACCGATGTCCCGGCCAACGCTTACGGCTCGCTCGGTGCATTAGGCGCGCCCGGAACCGCCGCCGACGGCACCGCCGTGCCGACGACCGACGGCCTGACGCCGGGTGCCACGCCCGACGCGATGCAACTGGAGCAACCGCTCGGCTTCGCGCTCGGTCAGTTGCACGGCATCTACATCCTCGCGCAGAACGCCTATGGGCTGGTGCTCGTCGACATGCACGCTGCCCACGAGCGCATTCTTTACGAACAGTTCAAACACGCGCTAATCGAGCAAAGCGTGCCGGTGCAGCCGCTGCTGATTCCGGTGACGTTCTTCGCCGATCCGGTGGAAATCGGCACGACGGAAGAGCATCAGGAAACGCTAAAGGCGCTCGGCTTCGACCTCGCCGCCATGTCGCCGACGACGCTGGCCGTACGCGCTATCCCCGCCCTGCTCGACGGTGCCGATGCGCAGGCACTGGCCCGCGCGGTGCTCGCCGATTTGCGTCAATTCGGTGGCTCGCGTGTGCTCACCGAGCGTCAGCACGAACTGCTCGGCACGCTGGCTTGCCATAGTGCCGTGCGCGCCAACCGGCGTCTGACGCACGAGGAAATGAACGCGTTGCTGCGCCAGATGGAGGCGACCGAGCGTGCAGACCAGTGCAATCACGGCCGCCCCACCTGGTATCAACTGACGCTGGGCGATCTCGACAAATTGTTCATGCGCGGCCGTTGAGTTGCAGCAGAAGCATCGCAAGGTAACAAGGTATCCCGAAGTTCATGAATCCCCCGCCCCCGATTGTCTGCCTGCTGGGCCCGACGGCATCCGGTAAGACCGCTGCCGCCCTCGCGCTCGCACAAGACACGCCGATCGAAATCATCAGTGTCGATTCCGCACTCGTCTATCGCGAGATGGATATCGGCACGGCCAAACCCAGCGCCGCCGAACTCGCTGCGGTACCGCATCACCTGATCGACATCATCGATCCGCGCGATGCCTATTCCGCCGCGCAGTTTCGCAATGACACGCTGCGCCTTGTCGACGAGATCACCGCACGCGGACACCGGCCCTTGCTCGTCGGCGGCACCATGCTCTACTACAAAGCGCTCACGCAGGGCCTATCGCCGCTGCCGTCTGCCGATGCTGACGTGCGTGCACGACTCGACGAAGATGCTGCACGCGAGGGCTGGCCTGCCATGCATGCACGACTCGCGGCCGTCGACCCGGTGACAGCAGCACGCCTTGCGCCGAACGATTCTCAACGCGTACAACGCGCGCTCGAAATCTTCGAACTGTCGGGTAAGCCGATGTCGCAGTGGCTCGCTGAACAAGCGCAAGCGCCCGCGGAAGAATCACCGCATACGTTCATCCCTGTCGCGTTGGAGCCGAGCGACCGTTCGGTTTTGCACGCGCGAATTGCCGAGCGTTTTCGCTTGATGCTCGCCGCAGGCTTCATCGAAGAAGTAGAACGTTTGCGCGCACGCGGCGATCTCGATCCCAACCTGCCTTCGATGCGCTGCGTCGGCTACCGTCAGGTGTGGGAATACCTCGACGGCGAGACCGACTACGACACGATGCGCGACAAGGGCATCTTCGCCACGCGTCAGTTGTGCAAGCGTCAACTCACGTGGCTGCGCTCGATGCCCGAGCGGCATATCGTCGACTGCACGGCCAGCGACGCGCCGCAGCGCGCGCTCGCCACCGTGCGCCAGCTCTGGCAAAACTGACGCTCCCGCCGACCGGTTCGCGTTCCGCAATTCCTCTGTGCGGAACGCGCACCACGCCCTCGTCTCCCCTCCGTTGAAACCCTGACAGCTTTCCGGTTTGCATGTCGATTTTGATATGCTAATTTGCATATCAACGTTTCGATCAATTCAAAATTGCATCGAATCCACGATACCGGGAAGGGTGCCAATGACGCAGACTTCGATGGAACAGAGTGGGGTGCCGGGTGCGCTGCAAGCAGCGCCAAGCGACACGCGACGCTTGCCCGCAGGCAAGCCACGCAGCGTGCCGGTCGGCAAATGGCTGGTACGTGCAGGGATCACGCTGATCTACCTGTTCATGCTGAGCCCGTTGATTTTCGTGATCTGGCTGAGCTTCTTCAAAGACGCGATCATCACCTTCCCGCCCAGCGGCTACACGGTGTCGTGGTATCTGAACGCATGGCGCAATGCCGCGTTCGCCAACGGCTTCCTGCTCTCGCTGCAACTCGCCGCGTGTGCGGCCATCGGTGGCGTGATTCTCGGCGTGGCCGCCTCGCTCGCCCTCGCCCGCTATCGCTTTCCCGGGCGCCGTACGCTCGGCAATGTGCTGTTGCTGCCGCTGGTGGTGCCCGGCATCGTCGCAGGCATCGCGACCTATCTCTTCTATCTGCGCGCGGAAAACCTGTTCGATGTCGATATCGTCGGCACCTTCGGCGGGCTGGTTGTCGCACACATCTGCCTGACCATTCCGTGGACGATGCGCCTCGTAGGTGCGAGCCTCGCGCAAATCGACGGCACTATCGAAGAGGCCGCACGCAATCTCGGCGCGGGCCCGTGGCGCACGCTGTGGCGCGTCACGCTGCCGATGTTGCGTCCGGCCATCGTCGCCGCTGTGCTGTTCAGTTTCATCGTGTCGTTCGAGAACCTCGAACTCACGCTGCCGCTCGTGGGCCCGGGCAAGACCACCCTGCCCATCGCGATCATGCAGTACCTCGAATTCAATCTCGACCCGACGATTGCGGCCGTCTCTGCCGCGCAGATCGTGTTGCTCGGCATCGTGATGCTGATCACCGACCGCTTCGTCAAACTCAGCCAGGTGATCTGACATGGCCAACGTCTCCCTGCGCGGTCTGCGCAAGCAATACGGCAACGCAGCCGCGGTAGCCGACTTCTCGCTGGAAATTGCCGAAGGCGAACTCGTCGCCTTTCTTGGTCCGAGCGGTTGCGGCAAGACCACTACGCTGCGCATGGTCGCAGGCTTCGTCGAGCCGACCGATGGCGAAATCTGGATCGGCGGCAAAGAGGTTTCGCGTCTGCCGCCGCACCGGCGCAACACGGGCATGGTGTTCCAGCGCTACGCGCTCTTTCCGCACATGACCGTGGCCGAGAACGTCGCGTTCGGGCTGGAGATGCGGCATGTGTCGAGTGCCGAGCGCACCACACGCATTCGCGAAGCGCTCGACATGGTGCGCCTCACGCAGTTGGCAGACCGCTACCCGCGCCAACTCTCCGGCGGACAACAGCAACGCGTGGCGATCGCGCGTGCGCTCGCGATCCGGCCCGACGTCTTTCTGCTCGACGAACCGCTCTCGAATCTCGACGCGAAGCTGCGCACCGAAGTGCGCGAAGAGATCCGCGCGCTGCAACGGCGTCTCGGCCTGACGACGATTTTCGTCACGCACGATCAGGAAGAAGCGCTCGCCATTGCCGATCGTCTCGCCGTGATGCACGACGGCCGTGTACAGCAGATCGGCACCGCCGACGCGCTGTACGAACGCCCGGCCAACCCGTTCGTCGCGAACTTCCTCGGCAAGATGAACTTCCTCGCCGGACGCATGAACGATGGCCATTTCGTCACCGCGAAAGGCGAACGTTTCGCGCTGGCCGACGCCGCCCCCGACGCCACCACACTCGGTATCCGCCCGGAGCGCTTGCGCCTGACCGACGCCCCCGTCGCCCACGAGAGCGCCGTGCCGGTGACCGTCGATCAGACGATTTATCTCGGCTCCACGTTGGAACTGCGCCTGAAGAGCCAGCAAGGCGAGACGCTCGTCGCGCACGTCCCTAACACCGCCAGCGACAGCGCAGGCCGCTACGCCCCGGGCCAAATGCTCAAGGCGTGTTTCTCGCCGAGCGACTGCCTGTTGTTCAACGCCTGAACTGTTACCACCGACTCACTCACACCCCGCCCACCGCTTCGGCCTCACGTTTGGAAGGATGACGACATGACGCACGCCCTGAACCGCCGCACGTTTCTCAAGACCGCCTCCGGCCTCGTGCTGGCCCCGGCGCTCGGCCTCGAAACCCTCTCGGCACACGCGGCCGATGCCTGCCCGAATGTCGTGGTCGGCACGTGGGGCGGCGACTACCTGAACCTGCTCGAACAAAACATCGGCAAGCCGATCATCGAAGCCACCGGCGGCAAAGTCACCTACGACTCGGCCGATCAGGTCGCACGCATGACCAAGCTGCGCGCCGAGAAAGCGTCGCGCCGCGGCTCGCTCGACGTGGCATGTCTGGCCGATCTCGATATGTACGACATCAATCGCTCGGGCATTCTCGAGGCGGTGGACGCCAAGCTCGTGCCGAATCTCGCCAACACGCTCGAAACGCTGCGCCGCCCTTACTCGATCCCGCACATCTTCAGCGCGATGGTGATCGTGTACAACCCGGAAAAGCTCGGCACGAAACCCGACTCGTTCATGGCCGCGCTCGATCCGAAACTCAAGGGCAAGGTCGGTTTCTCCGACATTCTCTACAACTTCAACGTCGTGAGCAGCTCGCTCGCCGCCGGTCACAAGGACGGCGATACGGCAGGCGGCATGCAGTTCCTGCGCGAGTTGCGCAAGTCGCAGCAACCAAAGGTCTATCCGTCGAACGAAGCGGTCGCCTCGGCGCTCAAGAGCGGCGACATCTGGTTCACCTGCATGTGGAAAGCGCGCGCATTGCAATGGAAAAAAGCAGGCGTGCCCATCGACTATGTCGTGCCCAAGGAAGGCGCCGTGCCGGTAACGTTCGAAGCAGCTGTGCCGAAGAATTCGCAATCCAAGCCGTGCGGTTTCAATTATCTAAACGCGATGCTCGATGCCCGCGCGCAAATCGGCTTTGCTGAAACGATGGGCTACGCGCCGACGGTGAAGAACGCGAACCTGCCGCCGTCGCTGCAACAAAGCGTGGGCTTCACCAACGCGGAACTCGATCGCATGGTCAAGCTCGACTACGCGAAGTTCACTGCCGACAAGCCCGCGTTGCTCGACTTCTGGAACAAGGAATTCAAGGTGGGCCTGTGAACGCCGCCACCGCGCCAGATTCCTCCGAGTCGACCATGCCCTCGCCCACCCGTTTGTCGAACGCGCCCAGAGGCACCACCGCACGCGCGGTGCGCGGTGCCTTCACGGGCGGTGCGCTCATGTTTCCGGCTACGCTCGTCGTGCTGGTGGTGATCGTGCTGCCCGGGCTGCAACTGCTGCGTTACAGCCTGAACCGGTTCGACCCTGTCGACATGATGCAGGCCGCCATCACCGGCGAGAACTACCTCAAGTTCTTCACCGATCCGTACTACTTGTCGGTGCTATGGACCACGATCAAGGTCGCCACGCTGTGCACGGCACTCGCGCTTGTGCTCGGTTTTCCGGTGGCGTATGTGCTCGCGCGCACGCAAAGCCGCTTCAAGAGTTTGCTGGTGATTCTTCTCGTGTTCCCGCTACTCGTGGGCAATGTGGTGCGCGCGGCGGGCTGGATGGTGATGCTCGGCAACGCGGGCTTCGTGAACTCGCTGCTCGTCTCGCTGGGCATCGTGCCGCAGCCGATTCGCTTGCTTTACACGCCATTCGCTGTGGTGATCGGCACGACTGCCGTGGTGCTGCCGTACATGATTCTCACGCTGCAAAGCGTGTTGGAAGGCATGGACTTCTCCGTCGAGGAAGCGGCCCGCAATCTCGGCGCCACGTTCCGGCAGACGCTCATCCGCGTAATTCTGCCGATGGCAGCCCCC
The DNA here is from genome assembly GCF_049918595.1 of Pandoraea pneumonica. GTDB lineage: Bacteria > Pseudomonadota > Gammaproteobacteria > Burkholderiales > Burkholderiaceae > Pandoraea > Pandoraea pneumonica_A. The sequence continues at coordinate 488,714 of NZ_JBNCRZ010000004.1, read as the reverse complement.
GGCATTGCGGCGGGCACGATGCTCGTGTTCATTCTGTGCATGAACGCCTATGCCACGCCTGTGCTGCTCGGCGGCACCGGCATCACGATGATGACCCCGACCATCTACGACCAGATCGCGAAGGCGAACAACTGGCCGTTCGGTGCCGTGCTCTCGCTGATTTCGATGGTGGTGACGTTTGCCCTCGCCATTGCCTCGCACTGGGTCATTCAGCGCCGCTACGCGAAGACCATGATGACCTGACTGACCCGACCGATCTCACACATCCGGCCATTCCGCCCGGCTCGCGCCCACTCGCTCCCGCTCGCCGGACATTTCCGCTCGAAAGGATTTCGCCATGCCGATACTCTCCGATGCCACCCGCCAGTACCGCCGCGATCTGATGAACGATCTGATGGATCACACGCGCGTCGATGCACTGGTGTTTACTGCCGCCGACTTCTTCCAGTGGGCGACCAACTTTCACGTCGACGTGCAGACGTGGGAGCGCCCGATTGCCGTGTGCGTGCCGCGCGACGGTGAACCGTTCGCGGTCATGAACGAACTATCCACGCACCACTTGATGATGGCCCGCGAGCGCGGCCATCTGTGGCTCGACCTTGATCGCGTCGCGCTGTACGCCGAGCATCCGCGCGTGACTCAACGCCTGCCGTTGCTCGCCGAAGTGCCGTCGCTGATCGCCGAGCGTCTGCGTGCGGCGGGGCTTGCGGGTGCACGTATCGGCGTCGATGCCGCGGGCGGGCCGCTCGCGCGCACCAACGCATTGCTACCCGATGCGAAGCTCGTACCGATGCTCGCCGAGATGCGCTCGCTGCGCTGGGTCAAGCATGCGGAAGAAATTGCGATCATGCGCGCCGCGTCCGAACTGGCCGACTGGGTGCAGGACCGCTATCGCGAGAACATTCGCCCGGGGCGGCTCGTGCAGGAACTCGATTACTCAATGGCCGCGTTGATGGTCACCGAAGGCGCGAAGCGCTTCCCCGGCGAGAACCTCGAAGTCATGCGCTGTTGGACGCTGTCCGGTCCCGCGTCGGCCTCACCGCACGGCGACGGCGCATCGTGCGGTGCCGTCATTCGCGAAGGCGACGGGTTGGTCAACATTGTGATTCCGCGCCTGAACGGGCTTGTCATCGAGAACGAACGCACGTGGTTCTGCGGCAAGCCGTCGAGCGATCAGGCGAAGTTCTACGAAGTCGCACGCGCTGCCAATGAAGCCGCCGTGAATGCGGCCGTCACTGGCAGACCGGTTTCGGGCATCGACGCTGCGGCGCAAGCCGTCATCGAGAAAGCCGGTTGCGGCGAGTACATCCGCCATCGCACCGGGCATGGCATGGGCATCATCGGCCACGAGTATCCCGACGACATGGCGTTCAACCACCGTCCGCTGCTGGCCAACGAGGTGTATTCCGCCGAGCCGGGCATCTATGTCTATGGCTTGGGTGGCTTCCGACTTGACGATTCTGTCGTCACGGGCGACACCCCCGAAATGCTCACCCGCACGCCGCGCACGCTGGCCCACGCGACCATCGACTAAGCGCACCCGATGCAGGCAATGCGCGCTTCGCATCGCGCGCGCCGAGATAGAGACACACCTTCTGGGAGGAGAGGTTATGGAGTCGATTTTGTTGTCGAACTGCGCGTTGCTCGATCCGGTCAAGGGCGAGTTGCGCACTGATCACGCCGTGCTGATCGAAAACGGTCGCATTAAGGAAGTCTCGGATAAACCGATTCGCAGCGCCGCCGCACGAGAGATCGATGCGCGCGGCAAAACCGTCATGCCGGGCCTGATCGATCTGCACGTGCACGTACACGCCACGCAGCTCAACTTGTCGGCGCAGGCGCACTTGCCCAACGTGCTCGTCACGCTCAAGTCGGTGCCGATTCTGCAAGGGATGTTGCGGCGCGGCTTCACGACCGTGCGCGATGCAGGCGGTGCCGGACACGCGATCAAGCACGCGGTAGAGAGCGGCCTCGCGGAAGGCCCGCGCCTGTTCGTCTCGGGCCGCGCGATCAGCCAGACCGGTGGGCATGGCGACGGCCGAGCGCGCACCGACTACATCGGCACCGATGGGCCGTGCCCGTGCTGCGTGCGCGTGGGTGCTCTCTCACGTGTGGCTGACGGCGTGGATGAGGTGCGCCGCGCCGTGCGCGAAGAACTGCAAATGGGCGCGGATCAGATCAAGATCATGGCGTCGGGTGGTGTCGCCTCGCCGACCGACCCCGTGGGCGCATGGGGCTATTCGGAAGACGAGATACGCGCCATCGTCGCCGAAGCGCGCGCACGCGGCACGTACGTGCTGGCACACGCCTACACGGCAGCGGCCATCGAACGTGCCGTGCGATGCGGTGTACGCACCATCGAACACGGCAATCTCATCGATGCCCCCACGGCTCGTTACATGGCCGAACAAGGCGCGTACGTGGTGCCCACGCTCGTCACCTACGATGCGCTCGCCAACGAAGGCAAGTCGCTCGGCCTGCCGGACGACAGCGTGGCGAAAATCGCGGATGTGCACGCGGCCGGGATGCGCTCACTCGAAATCTTCCGCGACGCGGGCGTGAAGATGGGCTACGGATCGGACTTGCTCGGCGAATCGCAGCGGCTGCAATCGGACGAGTTCCGGCTGCGCGCCGAAGTGCTGACGCCCGCCGAGATTCTGCGCAGTGCGACGGTCGTCGGCGCGGAAGTGCTGGGCCAGTCTGGCCAGTTGGGCGAGATCGTGCCGGGCGCGCATGCCGACGTGCTGATCGTCGACGGCGATCCGCTGCGCTCGCTCGACTGTCTGCTGGGTCAGGGCGAACGGATTCCGATGGTGATGAAGGGCGGTAAAATCCACGCTTTTGCGCTGTAGCCGAGCCCGCCGGGGCGCGCTCGCGCGCCCCTTCTTCTCCGTGGAGACCTGATGGACTTTCGGCACGTCGACGCCTTTCGTGCGCTGATGCTCACACGCACGACCACCAAGGCCGCGCAGGTGCTGGGCACGTCGCAGTCGGCAGTGAGCCGGCTCGTGGCCGATCTCGAACGCTCGACGCGGCTCACGCTGTTCGATCGTGCACGCGGGCGGCTGGAGCCGACGGCCGAAGCCTATGCGCTGTTCGAAGAAGTCGAGCGCCGCTATGCGGGACTGGAGAACATCCGGGAGTTCGCGCTGAATCTGCGCAATCCGGACCGGGCGGTGATTCGCGTGGGGTCTGTGGTGTCGTTCGGATTGGGGTACTTCGCGCGCGTGATGGCAGGCTACCGCGTGGTGCACCCGAGCGTGCAGCTCGCGTTGATCACCGGGGCGTCCGATTTGATTCGCGATCAGGTCGTGACGCGGCAGATTGCGCTCGGGCTCCTCACCGATACCAAGGACGTCGCGGCCACCGATGCCGTCTCGTTCGCGAAGCTCGACGCCATCTGTGCGTTGCCCGCGGGTCATCCGTTAGCACGTAAGAAAGTGGTGCGGCTCGCCGATCTCAAAGGACAGCCGATCCTCTCCTACGAGCCCACGGACATGGTGCGCTGGGGCATGGATCAGCTCTTCACCGACGGACGGTTGCACGAGCAAGTGGTGGCTACAGCACGCTACTCCGTGAACATCGCCACGATGGTCAAAGAGAATGTCGGCATCGGGCTGCTGCATCCGGTGGCGGCTTACGACTTTCTCGACTCCGATCTCGTGCTGCGTCGCTTCGAACCCTCGATGCCGTTTCATACGCTGCGGGTCACGCCACGCTCGGCCGCCCCGAGCGCGCAGATCGACGACCTGGTGCGCGTGATGGAAACCACGCTCGACGATGTCATGCGTGCTGTCGAAGATCGTATGAAGCGATGAGGCGCATTGGCCAAGCGCGCTACAGCATGCGCTCGCACATGTAATCGACAAAGACGCGCAGCTTCGGCGAGAGGTGACGGCTCGACGGCCAGAGCATCCAGAACTGGCCGGGGTTTTCCAGGTAGTCGCCGAGGAAGACCTGAAGCTCGCCAGCAGCCAGCGCATCGCGCGCGAGAAAGTCGGGCATGTAGGCAATGCCGAGTCCGTGTGTGGTCGCGCTGAGTAGCGCTTCCATGTTGTTGCACGTGAGGCTTGTATGCAGCTTGGGCTCGCGCGTCACGTCAGCGACGAACGCCCACGGCTGCAATTTTCCAGACGTCGGAAAACGAAAGCGGATGCACGCGTGCGCCTCCAGATCGTGCGGCGTTTGCGGTGTGCCGTGCTTTGCGAGGTAGTCCGGCGATGCGCACAGCACGAAGCGAAACGGCCCGGCACGGCGCGACATCAGCGTGGAATCCGGCAGGTCGCCGCTGCGAATCACGACATCCAATCCGCTTTTGATCAGATCGACGATGCGGTCGTCGAAATCCAGATCGAGTTCGATATCGGGATACTGCTCGGCGAAGCCGGGCAGCCACGGCATCACGAAGCGGTAAGCCGTGACCGGTAACCCGATGCGCAGCTTGCCGCGCGGCGTTTGCGACACTTGCGAGAGCATCGCGCGTGCGTCAGCCAACTCGTCGAGCACTCGACGACAACGTTCGTAATACATCTGCCCGGCTTCGGTGAGGTTCACTCGTCGCGTGCTGCGTTGAAACAGCCGCACACCGAGCGTCGCTTCGAGCCGCGCGATTTGTTTGCCGACCGCCGACGCCGACACCCCCGTCGCCTGCCCCGCCGCCACGAAGCTCAACGTTTCCGCTGCCCTCACGAATGCGGTGATTTCCGCCAGATTGTCCATCGTTGCTCGCTCCTGCCGGGGTTGTTGTTCGCGACTCGCTGTTCGCCGTCTGCCGTCTGCCGTCTGCCGTCTGCCGTCTGCCGTCTGCTCTGCGCCGATCGTGGATGACTACGGTGCATGATCGTCATTTATTGCGGAATTTTATTCCTGAATCTGAGAACCCTTCGCCTGTTTATCCAGCATTCACGATTTCTTAGCATGTATGGCGTGACGTCGGCCGACGTTTCTCTCCGATTCCCCCGGTATTTCGATGCGCGCCAGCGCATCTCCTCAGGATTCTCGTCATGTCGATCACGCCCGCCCCTTCTATTGCCCGGCCTCGGCCGCCAGCCGACGCGTCGTTGCGTCGGCGATTGCTGGGCTTGTTCTCCGTTTGTCTCGCTGCCCTGCTGCTGCCGATGAGTTTCTCGGGCGGCGCCGTCGCCACGCCCGCCATTGGCGCGGCGTTGCACGGCAGCGCGTTGGAGATGCGCTGGATCACCAGCGCGTTCATGCTGGCCTTCGGCGGTTGCCTGATGGCCGCGGGCGCCTGCGCCGATGCCTTCGGGCGCAAGCGCGTCTTCTTGTTGGGCGTCGGCGGCTTGTGTCTGACCTCGTTGGCCCTCGCCTTGTCGTACTCAGCATTCGCTGTCGACTGGCTGCGGGCATTGCAGGGCATCGCAGCGGCCGCGACACTCGCTGGCGGTGGAGCATCGCTGGCACAGGACTTCGATGGACACGCTCGTGCACGCGCCTATGGTCTGCTCGGCACCACGTTTGGCGTGGGACTGGCGTTTGGTCCGCTACTCGCGGGCGTGCTCATCGCCCGGTTTGGATGGCGCGGGGTATTCGCCGCCACCGCCGTCATCGCTGCATTCGCGCTGTGCATCGGAGCGCGTTGCATGCGCGAATCGCGCGATCCGGCCGCCGCAGGGCTCGACTGGCCCGGCACGCTCTCCTTCACCGGTGCGCTCGCTTGCTTCACGTATGGCGTGATTCAAGCGCCAGCCAGCGGGGTATTCGCACCCGAGGTCATCGGTACGCTCACTTTAGCGCTGGTCTTGGCGATTGCATTCGTCGCCATCGAGCGGCGTGTTGCGAAACCCATGCTCGACTTGTCGCTCTTTCGCTACGTGCGTTTCATCGGCGTGCAGATGCTGCCCATCGCCACATGCTGCTGCTACATCGTGCTGCTCGTGTTGCTGCCGCTACGGTTCATCGGTGTGCATGGCGACAGCGAAATCGTGGCGGGCTTTCGCATGATGGCGATGTCGTTGCCGATGCTGGTCGTCCCGTTCATCGCGACACAACTGGCGCGGCGCATTCCCGCTGGCGTGCTGTGCAGTGGGGGACTAGTGCTAGCGGCTGTGGGTTTGATTTGGCTCGCACGGACCGCGGGTGCCCCTAGCGCGATGAGCAGCGGCATATTCAATCCCGCACTGTGGCCGATGCTGCTGATCGGGGCGGGCAGCGCGGTGCCGTGGGGACTGATGGACGGGCTTTCGGTCAGCGTCGTCCCCACGGATCGAGCGGGTATGGCGATGGGCATCTTCAATACGACGCGGGTCGCCAGCGAAGGCGTGGCCTTGGCAATCGTAGGGGCCGTGCTGATCGCGCTGATCGGCACGCACTTGCCCGATCTGCATGGCGCAGTGGCGCCCGAAGTCGCGCGTGAAGCCATCAACCGACTCGTGGCGGGCGACATGCGGGGTGCCGTAGCCAGCGCGCCCGCGTGGGGCGAAGTCGCGTTGCGCAGCGCCTACGAACAATCGTTCGCGACCCTGCTCGACCGGCTGGCGATCGTCACCCTGCTTTGCGCCGCGATCGTATTTGCCTGCCTAGAAAGAAAACCCGCATAAAAGAAAGCCCGCCGAGGTTTCCCCCGGCGGGCTGTCCATGCATTCCTAGCCGGGGGGTGTCCCGCCCCGGTGTCTTACCCGATCGTTAGGAAACGATCGTCTGCGCTTCGCCTTCCTTGCGCTCGCGGATCGTGCCCAGACGGTAGACCGTCTCGCCCGACGCTTCGAGGTGCTTGACGGCGGCGTCGGCGTCAGCCGCCGACACGATCACGGCCATGCCGATACCGCAGTTGAACACGCGGTGCATTTCGGCATCGGCCACCTTGCCGTGCGCTTGCAGCCACTGGAACAGCGGCGGCAGCGTCCAGGCGTCCTTCGACAGGTCGGCGGTCAGGTTGTCGGCCAACACGCGCGGGATGTTTTCCACGATACCGCCGCCCGTGATGTGGGCCATGCCCTTGACCGGCAGCGTTTCCATCAATGCCAGCAGCGGCTTGACGTAGATACGCGTGGGCGCCATCAGCACGTCGCGCAGCGGTTGACCGTGGAAGTCGGCGTCCAGATCCGGCTTGGCCACTTCGATGATCTTGCGCACGAGCGAGTAGCCGTTCGAATGCGCGCCCGACGAGGCCAGACCCAGCACCACGTCGCCCGGGGTGATGGTCGTGCCGTTGATGATCTTGCTCTTTTCCACTGCGCCGACCGCGAAACCGGCCAGATCGTACTCGCCGTCCGGGTACATGCTCGGCATTTCTGCCGTTTCGCCGCCGATCAGGGCGCAACCGGCCAGCTCACAGCCTTGGGCGATGCCTTTGACGACGGTCGCGGCCGTGGCCACGTCCAGCTTGCCGCAAGCGAAGTAGTCGAGGAAGAACAGCGGCTCGGCGCCTTGCACCAGAATGTCGTTCACGCTCATGGCGACCAGATCCTGGCCAACCGTGTCGTGCTTGTTCAGGGTGAAAGCGAGTTTGAGCTTGGTGCCCACACCGTCGGTGCCCGAAACGAGGACCGGCTCCTTATAGCGCTTGGGCACTTCGAACAGCGCGCCGAAGCCGCCAATGCCGCCCAGCACGCCGTCGCGCAGGGTTTTCTTGGCAAACGGCTTGATCGCTTCGACCAGCGCATCGCCTGCTTCGATATCGACGCCGGCGTCGCGATAGGAAAGGCCGGAAGTTTCGTTAGGGTGTGACATGACGGGAATGCATCAAGGTTCGGTAAAATGCGATTTTACCCGATGCGCGGGCCGGACTGGCACGCAAACGGGATATCGGACGCCGGCGCAGTGCCGGCGTGCCCTGCAAACCGTATGGCGCCGGCACTTTGCCGGCTTTCTTCGTTCGTGATCCAGCAACTGTATCTCGACCTCGGCACTCCGCCGCCCGCGACGTTCGACAATTTTATTGTCGGGCCTAATCGCGAGGTGGCGCAGACGCTCGCCGGTCTGCCTGCCGAGCTTTCCGCCGGCCTTGCACGCGACCGCGGTATCTACCTTTGGGGGACCGCGGGGTCCGGGCGCACCCATTTGATGGAGGCGCTCGTGCACGCCGTCGGCCCGAGCGCGCGCTATTTGCGCCCGAACAGTCCGCTGGCCGCCTTCATGTTCGATGACGCCAGCACGGTCTACTGCGTGGACGACTGCGACAACCTGTCGCCGAACCAGCAGATTGCCGCCTTCAACCTGTTCAACGAGACCCGCGCCCGGCCGCATTGCGCGTTTGTGGCCGCTGGCTCGCAACCGCCGGTCGACATGCCGCTACGCGAAGATTTGCGTACGCGCTTGGGATGGGGTCTGGTTTTTCATCTCGTGGGGCTCGATGACGACGGCAAAAAGCAGGCACTGCAAAACGCTGCCCGCGAGCGCGGCTTGCAACTGGCGGCCGACGTGCCGGCCTACCTGCTGACCCACTTCCAGCGCGATATGTCGAGCCTGATGGCCCTGCTCGACCGGCTGGACCGTTTCTCCATGGAGCAAAAGCGTGCCGTGACCCTGCCGCTGCTGCGCCAGATGTTGACTCACACCGATTCCGTTACCCCCGACAGCAAAAACTGACCGTGGGGGCTTGCCCCCAGCTTCAGGTAAAATTCGCGCAATGACTAATTTAGCTCTCTTCGATCTCGACCACACCCTGCTGCCTACGGACAGCGACAAGGAGTGGGGCCGCTTCCTCGTGCGCCAGGGCGCCGTCGACCGCGACACATACGCGCAGGCCAACGAGGCCTTCTATCAGGATTACCGTGCAGGCCGGCTCGACATGCCGGCCTATCTGCGTTTCTGCCTGGCACCGCTCGCGCGCTATCCGCGCGATCAGCTCGACGCCTGGCATGCGCAGTACATGGAAGAGTCGATCCTGCCGCACGTGCGCCCCGAAGCCCTCGAACTTCTGGACATCCATCGCAAGGCTGGCGATTTGTGCGCCATCGTGACCGCGACCAATACGTTCGTGACGCGCCCGATCGCCAAGGCGTTCGGTATCGACCACCTGATCGGCACCGAGCCGCAGACGGTCGGCGACGATCCGCAGGCCCGCTACACCGGCGCCTATGTCGGCACGCCGAGCTTCCGCGAAGGCAAGATCACCCGTACCGAAGCCTGGCTCGCGAGCCTGGGCAAGACGTGGAGCGACTTTGACCACGCCTTCTTCTATAGCGATTCTGCCAACGACGTCCCCCTGATGGAGAAAGTGAACCATCCGGTGGCGACCAATCCCGATGAAGCCCTGCGCGAAATTGCGCTGGCGCGTCGCTGGCCCATTCTCGAGTTGTTCCAGTGATCCGCAAACTCATCAAGAAGCTGCTCGGCAAAGAAAGCGGCACCTCCGGCGCCGCCGACAGCGCCACCCCTGCCGGCACGCCGGTCGTCATTCCGGTGTCGGTGCATGGCATCGATCCGACGCTGCTCTCGAAGAACGCTGTGCGCGTGACCGACACGCTGCAACAAGCGGGCTTCAAAGCCTTCATCGTCGGCGGTGCGGTGCGCGATCTGTTGCTCGGCATTGCGCCGAAGGACTTCGACGTCGCCACTAGCGCCACGCCCGAGCAGGTTCAACGCCTGTTCCGCCGCGCGCGCATCATCGGCCGCCGTTTCCAGATCGTGCACGTGCAGTTCGGGCAGGAGATCATCGAGACCTCCACGTTCCGCGCGCTGGTCGATGCCATCGACAGCGAACAGATCGGCGCCCGCCGTCCCAAGAAAGGCGAATTGGACCGCAAGACGCACGTGACCGACGAGTCGGGCCGTGTGCTGCGCGACAACGTCTGGGGCGAGCAAGATGAAGACGCCGCCCGCCGCGACTTCACCGTCAACGCGATGTATTACGACCCCGCCGCGCAAACGGTGCACGACTATCACCACGGCTGGGAAGATATTCAGAAGCGCGTGCTGCGCATGATCGGCGACCCGGCGACGCGCTATCGCGAAGACCCCGTGCGTATGCTGCGTGTGGTGCGTTTCGCAGCGAAGCTCGGCTTCAAGATCGACGACGCGACTGCCGCGCCGATTCCGGAACTCGCGCCGCTCATCGACAACGTGCCTGCCGCGCGTCTGTTCGACGAAATGCTCAAGCTCCTGCTCTCGGGCCATGCCTGGGCTTGCGTGCAGCAACTGCGCGAACAGGGCCTGCATCACGGCTTGCTGCCGCTGCTCGACGTGGTACTGGAACAGCCGCTGGGCGAGAAGTTCGTCACGCTGGCCCTCGCCAACACCGATGCACGCATTCGTGCGGGCAAGCCGGTGTCGCCGGGCTTCCTGTTCGCCGCGCTGCTCTGGCATCTCGTGCTCGAGAAGTGGCAAGCGTATCAACGCGCCGGGGAATATCCGATTCCCGCGCTGCACCTCGCCATGGACGACGTGCTCGATGCCCAGACCGGCAAGCTGGCGATCCAGCGCCGTTTTGTGGCCGACATGAAGGAAATCTGGGGCTTGCAGGTGCGTCTGGACAAGCGCGTGGGCCGCACGCCGCTGCGTCTGCTCGAACACCCGCGTCTGCGCGCGGGTTACGACTTCCTGCTGCTGCGTTGCGAATCGGGCGAAGTCCCTGCCGACGTGGGCCAGTGGTGGACCGACTTCCTCGAAGGCGATTCTGCGGCACGCGATGCACTGCTCTCGCAGGGCGCAACGTCGGGCAGCACACCGGCCGCCAAGCGCCGCCGTCGTCGCCGCAAGCCGTCGGGCTCGCGCGGTGGTGAAGGTGGCAACGAGGGCGGTGACGGTGGTGAAGGCGGCGGCAACTCGGGTGGCACAAATTCGGGCGGCGATAGTGGTGAGAACGCTACCAGCGAGAAAAATGGCAAGCGGGTATCATCGCGACAGCATGGTTCCGAAGGTGCTTCATGACTGTTGCCTACATCGGGCTGGGTGCCAATCTTGGCGACGCCCGTCAATCGGTGAAGGACGCCATCGTCTGTCTTGCGCAGCAAATTGGCGTCACGATCATCGGTAAATCCGATCTCTATCGCACCGCTCCCATCGAGTCGAGCGGTGACGACTATCTCAATTGCGTCGTCGCGGTAGAGACGTCGCTCACTGCGCGTCAGTTGCTCACGCTGTGCCTGAAGATCGAGCTTCACTTCGGGCGTGAGCGGCCGTACAAGAACGCCCCGCGCACGCTCGATCTCGACGTATTGCTCTATGGCGACGACCGCATTGCGGAGCCCGATCTGATCGTGCCGCATCCGCGTATTGCCGCACGCGCCTTCGTACTGCGCCCGCTCGCCGATCTGGCCCCCGAACTCGACATCCCCGGCGTTGGCCGCGTGAGCGCGCTGCTGCCGGGCGTGGCCGATCAACGCATCGAGCGCGTCGCGCAGTGCTGCTGCCCGACCAAGCGCGCTTACGCATCATGATCGCCCGATGAGATCGCCCGTCCTCGGGCGTTTTCGCTATCTGGCCGTCGAAGGTCCCATCGGCGTGGGCAAGACATCGCTCTCGCGGCGTCTGGCCGACGCGTGCGGTGCCGACCTGATGCTCGAGCAGCCCGCCAACAATCCCTTTCTCGAACGTTTCTATCGCGACAGCGCCCGTTACGCGCTGCCCGCGCAACTGACGTTTTGTCTGCAACGGGTGGACGAAGCGACCGAGATTGCGCGGCGCGAAGTCGACGGCAAGCCGATCTTCACCGACTTTCTGCCGGAGAAAGATGGGCTGTTTGCGCGGCTCACGCTGGCCGAGGACGAGTTGGCGTTGTATCACCGGCTGGTGGCGCATATCGAGCGCCCGCACCGTGCGCCCGATCTCGTGATTCATTTGCAGGCGAGTCCCGAAACGCTCTTCTCGCGCATTCAGAAGCGGGCGATTCCGATGGAGCAGCAGATCCCGGACACGTATCTGCGCGCGCTATGCGACATCTACGGCGAATTCTTCTATCATTACGCCGCAGCGCCGGTATTGACCGTCGATACGGAGCAATTCGACCCGGCGCACAACGACAGCGATTTCGCGCTATTGATCGAGCGAATCGATCAGATGCGCGGACGCAAGGAAGTCTTCGTCAAGGGCGCGCGCCCCTGAGCCCACGAGGCTCGGCGGCGCCTGAGCCTATCCCACCGATCCACGCGTCGTCGCGGGCGTACGACATCACCCGTCCCCGCCCGGCGCGCCAGTGACTCCTCCTGAACCGAGGCCGACATGAGTTATCTCCAGGAATCCAATCGCAAGGCCGTGACTGTCCCCGGGCTTGCCGACATGCGTGCACGCGGTGAAAAGATCGCGATGCTGACCTGCTACGACGCAAGCTTCGCCGCCCTGCTCGACCGCGTGGGCGTCGATGTGATGCTCATCGGCGATTCGCTCGGCAACGTGATTCAAGGTCAGCGCACGACGCTGCCCGTGACGCTGCGCGACATTTGCTATCACACCGAAACGGTGGCACGTAACACGAGCAAGGCGCTGGTCGTCGCCGACTTGCCGTTCGGCACGTACGGCACGAAGGAACAGGCGTATCAAAGCGCGGTGGCCGTCATGCAAGCCGGTGCGCAGATGGTCAAGATCGAGGGCGGTGCGTGGCTGGTGGATACCGTGCGCTTTTTGGTCGAGCGCAGCATTCCGGTGTGTGCGCACCTTGGGCTCACGCCGCAATCGGTGCATGCTTTCGGTGGCTTCAAGGTGCAGGCGCGCGATGAAGCCGCTGGGCAGCAACTGATCGACGACGCGCGTGCGTTGCAGGCCGCGGGCGCGCAATTGGTGGTGCTCGAAGCGATTCCGGCTGCGCTGGCCACGAAGGTGACGCCCGAGTTGCCGACGATGCCGACTATCGGCATTGGTGCGGGCCCCGACTGTGACGGTCAGGTGTTGGTACTGCACGACATGCTGGGCGTGTTCCCCGGCAAGTCGCCGAAGTTCTCGATGAACTTCATGGACGGCCAACCGAGCATCGCCGCTGCCGTGGAAGCTTATGTGCAGGCCGTGAAGCACGGCTCATTCCCGGCGCCGGAACACTGCTTCTGATAAGCAGCACGCGCCAGATAGCAAACGGGCGACCTTGACGGGTCGCCCGTTTGCTTTCATCGATCGAGATCGCTCACGCCGCCTTCGGCAACATCAGCACCACCGCAAACCCCTCCCCGTCGATGCGCTCGAACGCCATTTGCCCGCCGTGGGCACGCATCACTTCAGCGACCATCGCCAACCCCAGACTCGCACCCTCCCGGCCATCCGCACGCGATGAAAACGGAGTTCGCACGCGCTGCCATTCCGTCTCCGGAATGCCGGGACCATCGTCGAAGAAGCGCAAACGCCACTGTTCGTCGTGGCTCGACACGTCGACATACAAACGATGCGGCGCACCGTAGGCGAGTGCGTTGACCAGCACGTTCTTGATCGCCTCGCGCAAGCTGAGCGCATCACCGACAATCATCGCAGGCACGTTCTCACCGTTCGACGTCTCGGGCAATTGCAGCGAGAAATCGATGTCGCGATCCGCATACGACAACGTCTCGCGCATCGCGTCCTGCAACAACTCGCCGAGATCGACCGGCACCGGCGCCACGCTGTCGGCGCGGTGCTGCACCATCGCGTGATTGATCAACTGATGAATGAGTCCGCCCAGTCCTTTCGCCTGCTTTTGAATGCGTGCGATGTGCGATTGGCGCGCCGTTTCATCGTTTGTCTGCGTCAGCATTTCAGCTTGCGCAGTGAGCGCTGTCACCGGCGTGCGCAGTTGATGCGCCGCATCGCCGATCACGCGCCGCATGAGCGCACGCGACGTCGCTAGGCGCTGCATGAAGTCGTTGATCGCCCCAACCAATGCGAGTGTTTCTGCTGGCGCCGTCACTGCGAGTGGCACAAGATCGTTCGAATCGCGTGCACGTATCGCGGTCTCGATCTGCTTGAGCGGCGCGAGCGCCTGCCGCAGCGTCCAAAGCGCAGCAAGCAGCGTCAGCACGCCCGTGGCAATCGTGATGAGCAGCGTGTTATCCGCGAGATTTCGCGTGAATCGCACGCGCGCGTTCTGCGTGTGCGCCATCGCCACCACCGCCCACGGATGCGCAGCAGCAACCGGCATGCGACGCCCCACGATAGCGATGCGGATCGGCATTTCCTGATACGTGCCGTCGATCACGATGGGGCCGTCTGCAAGCTTGTCCCACGGAATGGGCGGGCGAAACTCGGAGTCGCCCGCGACGGAGCGTCCGTTCGGATCGAGCACGGTGTAGAAAATCTGGTCGCCGGGTGCAAGTGCAGAAAACGCTGCGAGCGGCACGTCGACATTCACTTCACCGTTCTGATACCACGTGTTTTCCGCGACCTGAAGCGCGCTGCCGAGTAACCATCGGTCGTACGCGCGATCGACGGCGGCACGCGTGGAAAACCAAATGCCCAGCAACACCGCCGCGACGGCGATAGCCAGCACCACGCCCATGCGAACGACGAGCCGTAGGTAAAGCGACCGGCCGGGAACGATCATGACAGCACGAGTTGATAGCCCAGTCCGCGCAACGTGCGAATCTGGAATTGCGCAGCAGCAAGCTTCTTGCGAAGGCGTGCGACGTACTGTTCGAGCGCGTTTGCGTTCGGCGGCGATTCGTCGCCGTAGAGGCGATCCATCAACTCATCTTTACCGAAGATGCGGCCCGGGCGCGCAGCGAGAATTTCGAGCAGCGTCACCTCGCGGCGCGTGAGTTCGACCGGCAGGCCATCGATTTCCACGCCACGGCTCTTACGATCAAGCGTCAGATTCGCGCAAGCGAGCTGATTGGTCGCATCCTGTCCGGTGCGACGCATGAGCGCGCGCACGCGGGCTTCCAACTCGCGGAAATCGAAGGGTTTGGTCAGATAGTCGTCGGCACCGAGATCGAGCGCACGCACGCGCTCTTCGATTTCGGCGCAGGCCGTGAGCATCAGCACACGCGTGGACAAACCGCGTTCGCGCACGCGCCTGAGCAGTTCCAAACCGTCGATGTGCGGCAGCATCACGTCGAGAATCAGCAGGTCGTAATCGTCGCCGATGCGCGCTGCCGCCGATGCGCCATCCGTCTCGCAATCGAGCGCGTGGCCGAGCCGCCGCAACTGTGTGGCAATGGCTTCGGCCACATCGACGGTGTCTTCCACCAGCATGATGCGCATGATTACAGGTCTCCTTTTGCCGACTCGGCGTGCGTCAAACACAGGGTTTATCCCACCCCCGCCTGACCGCGCCTGTCAGCTTCGTTACAGCTTTGCTGCTTAGTATCGGAGCCGATTATAAGAGCATCAATCAGGAGACAGGCAATGCCCAACAACCCCCATCCGGCCGCCGGGCCGGTGCCGGCTGCCGCACAGCCGTTGCTGGAAATCGATCAGGTCACGCTTCAGTACAAGACCGACGACTACCTCGTGACCGCCGCCCAGCAGGTCAGCTTCAATGTGTACCCCGGCGACCGGTTCGTGTTGCTCGGGCCGTCCGGTTGCGGCAAATCGACCCTGCTCAAAGCCATCGGCGGCTATCTGCCGCCCGTCCACGGTGAAATTCGCCTCAAAGGCCGCACCGTCACCGAACCGGGCCCCGACCGCATGATGGTCTTTCAGGAGTTCGACCAGTTGTTGCCGTGGAAAACGGTGCGCCAGAACGTCGAATTCGCGCTGATCGCCAGCGGTCGCCTGAAAGGCCGCGAAGCCGTCGATCGCGCCGCGCATTACATCGAAAAAGTCGGGTTGGCCAAGTTCATCGACAGCTATCCGCACACGCTCTCGGGCGGCATGAAGCAGCGCGTTTCCATCGCGCGCGGCATGGCCATGGAGCCGGACGTCTTGCTCATGGACGAGCCGTTCGCCGCGCTCGACGCCCTCACCCGCCGCAAGATGCAAGACGAGTTGCTGCGCCTGTGGGACGACACGCGCTTCACCGTGCTGTTCGTCACGCACGGCATCGACGAAGCCATTCGCATCGGCACGCGCATTCTGCTGCTCTCGCCGCACCCGGGCCAAGTGAAAGCGGAGCTCAACAGCATCTCGCCCGAGCAACTGGGCACCGCCCACCAGAGCGCGCTCGAGACGCGCATCGATCAACTGCTGTTCGCGGCGCACTGAGGAGACTCCCCCCAATGAACACCCTGCAATCCGCGAAAGCCGCGCAAGCCACGCCTTCGGCATCCACCGTCCCACCGATCGAACCCGTGTTCCGCCCGGAGATCGTGCTGGAGCCGGTGCCCGCCGAACTGTCGTCGATCCAACGCCCGCTCTCGACGTTCGAAACCCTCTATCGCCTGAGCTGGCTGCGCAAGACAGTGATCCTGCTCGTGCTCGCACTGGTCTGGGAAATCTATGGCCGCTGGCTCGATAACGCCCTGCTGTTCCCGAGCTTCACCGACACGCTCGAAGCCTTCGTTGGCGGCATCACCAGCGGCGTGCTGCTGCTGCGCGCCGTCATCTCGCTCAAGACGCTGCTGATCGGTTACGGCATCGGTATCGCGTTAGCGGCCGTGCTGACTACCGTCGCCATCAGTTCGAAGATCGGTAACGACCTGCTCGAGACGCTGACGGCGATGTTCAACCCGCTGCCCGCCATTGCGCTGCTGCCGCTCGCGCTCATCTGGTTCGGACTGGGCAACGGCAGCGTGATCTTCGTGCTGGTGCACTCGGTGCTGTGGGCTGTTGCGCTCAACACGCACAGCGGCTTTCGTGGCGTATCGAAGACGCTTCGCATGGTCGGTCAGAACTACGGGCTCAAGCGCTTTGCGCTGGTGCAGCACGTGTTGATTCCGGCCGCATTCCCCAGCATTCTCACGGGCCTGAAAGTGGGCTGGGCCTTCGCGTGGCGCACGCTGATTGCCGCGGAACTCGTGTTCGGCGTGTCGTCGGGCTCGGGCGGTCTGGGCTGGTACATCTTCGAGAACCGCAATTCGCTGGAGACAGCCAACGTGTTCGCCGGTCTGTTCTTCGTGATCTTGATTGGTCTGGCGGTAGAAAACCTGCTGTTCGCACGCATTGAAAAGCGCACGTTGCACCGCTGGGGTATGCAGCACTAATTCATAATTCCAACGATACGGAGACAACAACACCATGAATCGACGTCATTTCACCCGCTGGGCAAGCACGCTCGCACTGGCCGCCACCACGGCACTTTCCACGCTCGGTAACGTGGCCCACGCGGAAGCCAGCACCGTGCGCCTGTCGCACGGCTACGGCATTCTCTATCTGCCGCTGATGGTCATGCGCGACCAGCATCTCGTCGAGAAGCACGCGAAAGCGTTGGGGCTGGGCGATGTGAAGACCACGTGGACGATTCTCGACGGCGGCAACGTCATCAACGACGCGATGCTCGCGGGCAATCTCGATGTGGCCGGTACGGGCGCACCGGGCTTCGTCACGCTGTGGTCGAAGGCGCATGGCATTCCGCGCTCGGAAGTGATCGGCCTCTCGGCGCTGTCGACCGGACCGCTCTGGCTCAACACGAATAACCCGAACATCAAGTCGCTCAAGGACTTCACTGCGAAGGACAAGATCGCGATTCCGGGCATCAAGACCTCGCTCTCCGCCGTGCTGCTGCAAATGGCCGTGGCAAAGACGTTCGGCATCGAGAACTACGCGAAGCTCGATCCGCAGACGGTCAGCCTGAGCCATCCGGAAGCCGTGAGTGCGCTGCTCTCAGGCAAGACGGAGATCACGGCACACTTCACCTCGCCGCCGTTCTCGTATCAGGAACTGAAGGACCCGCGTATCAAGCGCGTGCTCAATTCGACCGACGTGCTGGGCAATATCACCATCGACGTAGTGTTCGCGCCGAAGCAGTTCACGGTGCAGAATCCGAAGCTGGTACAAGCCATTCTTGATGCACAGGAAGAGGCGGCTGCGTATATCGCAAAGGATCACGTGGGCGCCGCGCAGACCTTCCTGCGCGTGTCGAAGATGAACCTGCCGCAAGCCGAGATCGAACAGATGATCAACGATCCGGGCCTGCAATTCACCACGACGCCCAATGGCCTGATGCAGTACGTCGAGTTCATGGGCCGTGCGGGCACGATCAAGACGCGTCCGGCAAAGTGGAGCGATCTGTTCGTGCCGCAGATGGCGACGCGTCAGGGCAGCTGAAGCACCGCGGGCACCGCACCCCGCAATGCATTGCACACGACGATGGCCTGCGCACCCAGCAGGTCATCGCGTGTGATGACCGCCTCGACGGCGTGCCACGCCCGGTCTTCGAGCAGCACGCTTCGCATCACCCCGGGCAGCACACCGCACGCGAGCGGCGGTGTCACCCACTGTCCGCCCAACTTGACGAACACACTGCTTCGTCCGCCTTCGGTTAATTCTCCCCGGTCGTTGAAGAACAACGTGTCGAACGCGCCTTGCGCTTCGGCATGCTTCCACGCGGCGTCGTAGCGCTCGCGCACTGTCGTCTTGTGACGCAGGAAGAGATCGTCGGCGCGCGTGGCGTTCGCACCATCAGCGAGCAGCAGCTTGACCGGCGTCGTCAGCGCCGTCAGCACACCGTGCGTGATCGCAGGCGTGCCGTCGTGCGAGATCGCCAGACGCACGCGATGCGTATCGTCTTCGGACAAGGTTTGCACGACCGCGTTGAGCTGCGCGCGCAAGGCGGCCTCGTCGAAGCGGAACCCGAAGTACTGTGCCGACTTTTCCAGACGCGCCAGGTGACGGTCCAGATGCGCCACACCTTTGGCCTGCGTGGCCTGCATCGTCTCGAAGATGGCGAAGCCGGGGTCCAGCGCGGTCAGAAAACGCGCCTTGAGTTTGCACTCCTCCCATTCCTCATCAGCCTTGCTGTCGAGCACGATGCCTGCGCCGACACCGAGACGGCCGCGACGCACACCGTCCGCACGCGGCGCTTCAAGTTCGAGCGTGCGAATCGCCACCGAGAAGCAGAAATCGCCCAATTCGTCCGACGCATCGTCGCGGGCATCGAGCCATCCAATGGCACCGGTGTACAAACCGCGCGGCGACGACTCCAGCTCACCGATCAGCTGCATCGTGCGATGCTTCGGCGCACCAGTGATCGAGCCGCAGGGGTACAGCGCGCGCAATACGGCGTGTAGCGGCGTGTGATCGGGCAGCGTGGCCGTGACCGTCGAGGTCATCTGCAACACGCTGGCGAATCGCGTGACTTCGAAGAGCTTCGGTACTTTCACCGTGCCGGGCACTGCGATACGGCCGAGATCGTTGCGCAGCAAATCCACGATCATCAGATTCTCGGCACGATTCTTTTCGTCGGCTGCGAGAGCGGCGCTGCGCTCGGCATCGACCGCAGCATCGCCCGATGCCGGTGCGGTGCCCTTCATCGGCTTGGCTTCGAGCTGTCCGCGCGAGTGGCGCAGGAACAACTCCGGCGACAGCGAAAGAATGGCCCGGCCTGCCACATCGCGCGCACCGGGCAGCATCACCAGCGCGCCATACGGCACCGGCTGACGCGCACGTAGACGGCGATACAACGCGACCGGCGAGCCGAAGGCGTCGAAGTTCAAGCGATACGTGTAATTGATCTGATAGCACTCGCCTTGCGCGAGCCAGTCGTGAATGCGTGCGATGGCGTCGTCGAAGGCGGGTTCGCTTACGTCGCACTGTAACGCGGCAACGCCTGCGATGCCGGGAGTCGCCGACGAAGCCTCAGCCCCCTCCTGCGCCACCAGCCAAGCCAGCGTCTGCGCGGCGTCGAGTTTGCGCAATTCACTAAACAGCAACGCCCGAAACTGCCCGGGCGCGCGGCGTGTGGCCACGGTATGCACCCCGGCCAGCCGTACACCGAATTCGTAATCTGCCAGCAGCACGGCGTGCAGGCCGTGGCGCGTGGCGTCTTCCACTTCGCGCAGCGCGTCGGAAAGCACACCGGGCTCGTCGCAAGTCACCTCGCGTACGAGCCCGGTATACAGACGCGCCCCGCCGGCCGGGTCCGCACTGTCGTCTAACAGCGCGAACGCGGCCAAGGGCGCTTCAATAGGCATGAAATTACTCGAAGAACTGCTTCACACGGTCGAACCAGCCCTTGGTCTGCGGGCTGTGACGCGCGCCGCCTGCCTTGAGCGACGTGTCGAAGTCGCGCAGCATCTGCTTTTGCTTGTCGTCGAGCTTGACCGGCGTTTCCACCTGCACATGCACGTACAGATCGCCCGGATAGCTCGCGCGCAACCCCTTGATGCCCTTGCCGCGCAAACGGAACGTCTTGCCCGTCTGCGTGCCTTCAGGCACTTCGAACGTCGCCTTGCCGTGCAGCGTCGGAGCGTCGATATCGCCGCCCAGTGCCGCCGTCGCAAACGAAATCGGCATCTGGCAGTGCAGATCGTCGCCGTCGCGCTCGAACACGTTGTGCGCCTTGATGTGAATTTCCACGTACAAGTCGCCCGCCGGGCCGCCGTTCACACCCGGTTCGCCGTTGCCCGACGAACGGATGCGCATCCCGTCTTCGATACCCGCCGGAATCTTGATCTCCAGCGTCTTGGTCTTCTTCAACTTGCCCGAGCCGTGGCAGTTGGTGCAAGGCTCAGGAATGTACGAGCCCGTGCCGTGGCACTTCGGGCAGGTCTGCTGAATGCTGAAGAAACCCTGCGACATGCGCACCGAACCCGAACCGTTACAGGTCGGGCAGGTCTCGGGCTTGGTGCCCGGCTTGGCGCCATTGCCGTGACAGACTTCGCACTCTTCCCAGCTCGGCACGCGAATCTGCGTGTCGAAACCGTTGGCGGCCTGCTCCAGCGTAATTTCCATGTTGTAGCGCAGGTCGGCACCGCGATACACCTGCGGACCGCCGCGGCCACCGCCACGGCCGCCACCGGGGCCGCCCTGACCGAAGATGTCGCCGAAGATGTCGCCGAACGCATCGGCAAAGCCACCGAAGCCCTGACCGCCCGCACCGCCGAAGCCGCCCATGTTCGGGTCGACGCCTGCGTGACCGTACTGGTCGTACGCAGCACGCTTCTCCGGCTCGGAGAGCATCTCGTAGGCCTCTTTGACTTCCTTGAACTTCTCTTCGGCGTCCTTGCTGTCCGGATTGCGGTCCGGATGGTACTTCATCGCCAGCTTGCGATATGCCTTCTTGATCTCGTCGCCGTCAGCGTTCTTGGCGACGCCAAGGACTTCGTAGTAATCACGTTTGGCCATAACTCTTTCCAATGTTGGCGCATGTCGCCATCAGGCAAAAAGCCGGGTCGAGATTCTCCGCACGGAGAACTTCGATACCCGGCCCATACGCACGGCACTGGCAGACTCCTGCCCGCGCCGCGCGCCATGCACGCTTTACTTCTTGTCGTTCACTTCCTTCACTTCGGCGTCAACGACGTTGTCGTCATGCGGCTTGCCTTGTTCGGCACCGGCAGCACCAGCGGCGCCTGCCTGAGCTTGCATGTCGGCGTACATCTTTTCGCCGAGCTTCTGGCTCACAGTACTCAACGCTTCGACCTTGGCATCGATATCTGCCTTGTCCGAACCGCGCAGTGCGCCTTCGAGTGCCGTGATGGCCGATTCGATCGCTTCTTTTTCCGAAGCCTCGATCTTGTCGCCGTACTCGGTCAGTGCCTTGCGGGTGCTGTGCACCAGCGCGTCGCCCTGGTTACGCGAGTCAGCCAGCTCACGCGCCTTGTTGTCTTCTTCGGCGTTGATCTCGGCGTCCTTCACCATTTGCTCGATCTCAGCGTCCGACAGGCCCGAGTTCGCCTTGATGACGATCTTGTTTTCCTTGCCGGTAGCCTTGTCCTTCGCGCCCACGTGCAAAATGCCGTTGGCGTCGATGTCGAAGGTCACTTCGATCTGCGGCGTGCCGCGGGCGGCCGGCGGAATGCCCTCGAGGTTGAACTCGCCCAGCGACTTGTTGCCGGCGGCCATCTGGCGCTCACCCTGGAACACCTTGATCGTCACGGCCGGCTGGTTGTCGTCGGCCGTCGAGAACACTTGCGAGTGCTTCGTCGGGATCGTGGTGTTCTTCGAGATCATCTTGGTCATCACACCGCCCATCGTCTCGATACCCAGCGACAGCGGGGTCACGTCGAGCAGCAGCACGTCCTTGCGATCGCCCGAGAGCACCGACCCTTGAATCGAGGCACCGGCGGCCACGGCTTCGTCCGGGTTCACGTCCTTACGCGGGTCCTTGCCGAAGAACTCCTTCACCTTCTCCTGCACCTTCGGCATACGCGTCATACCGCCGACCAGAATCACGTCGTCGATATCGCTCACCTTCACGCCGGCATCCTTGATGGCCATGCGGCAAGGTTCGATCGTGCGCTCGATCAGGTCTTCGACCAGAGCTTCGAGCTTGGCGCGCGTGATCTTCAGGTTCAAGTGCTTCGGACCCGAGGCGTCGGCCGTGATGTATGGCAGATTGATTTCGGTCTGCTGGCTCGACGACAGTTCGATCTTGGCCTTTTCAGCGGCTTCCTTCAGGCGTTGCAGCGCCAGCACGTCCTTCGACAGATCGACGCCTTGTTCCTTCTTGAACTCGCCGATGATGTAGTCGATGATGCGCTGGTCGAAGTCTTCGCCGCCCAGGAACGTGTCGCCGTTGGTCGACAGCACTTCGAACTGGTGCTCGCCGTCCACGTCGGCAATTTCGATGATCGAGATGTCGAACGTGCCGCCACCCAGGTCATACACGGCAATCTTGCGGTCGCCGCCTTCTTTCTTGTCCAGACCGAATGCCAGTGCGGCAGCGGTCGGCTCGTTGATGATGCGCTTGACTTCCAGACCGGCGATGCGGCCTGCGTCCTTGGTGGCTTGGCGCTGGCTGTCGTTGAAGTACGCCGGCACCGTGATCACGGCTTCCGTGACCGGCTCGCCCAGATAGTCTTCGGCGGTCTTCTTCATCTTGCGCAGCACTTCGGCGGAAACTTGCGGCGGGGCCAGTTTCTGGTCGCGCGCTTCCACCCAGGCGTCGCCGTTGTCGGCCTTGACGATCTTGTAGGGCATCAGACCGATGTCCTTCTGCACTTCTTTTTCTTCAAAGCGGCGGCCGATCAGGCGCTTGACCGCGTACAGCGTGTTGCGCGGGTTGGTCACCGCCTGGCGCTTCGCCGGGGCACCGACCAGGATCTCGCCGTCTTCCACGTAAGCGATGATCGACGGGGTGGTGCGTGCACCTTCCGCGTTTTCAATGATCTTGACCTGATTGCCTTCCATCACGGCCACGCACGAGTTCGTGGTGCCCAAGTCGATACCGATAATCTTGCCCATAAAATTTCTCCTAGCGTCCTTTGCGTCTTTCCGTCAGGCCCGTGGCCCGTTTAATTCATTGATCTGCACGACATATGGGTGCCGCGCGGTGCTTTTCAAGACCCTTCTTGCGGTCCGGTTTTGCCCCCGGCCGCCGCGATTTTCTCGCGGGCGGCGGCCACCGCCAGCCGGAACTGGGGCAGGCCCTGCCAGCCGGTCGCCCGGCCCAGCTTCTTACCGTGATGAAAGAAGAAGAACGTCGGCACCCCGTGCAGCGCAAACCGCTTGCCCAGCGCCATATCGGCGTAGACGTTGGCGTGAAACCAGCACAAATCCAGCGCCTCAATCGCCTCGCGCTGCGCCACCATGGTCTTCTTGGCGACTTCGCAGTTAAAGCAATCGACACCCCAGAAAAACACCACGGCGAGTCCGTCGCCCGCCGTCAGCAAGCCCTCGTCGAACGTGGCGGACGTCAGCTCGCGCATCGAGAAAGCCTCGAATGCCGTGCCGTCCACGCCGCTCATGCCCGGAAGATCGCTTGCCATGGTGTCGTTTTCCAGCGAATTTGTCGCCGTTCGTAAAAAAACCAAAGCTTGCCATGGTGTCATGACAAGCTTCGTGACTTCGCACGCCGCGATTGCCCGTTTTTTAGGCAATCAATGACTGGCGTGATACCGACTTACTTGCCTGCGGCAACGGTCACCAGCGCCGGGCGCAGCACGCGATCGGCGATCAGGTAACCCTTTTGCAGCACTTGCACGACGGTGTTCGGCTCTTGCTCGGCCGGCACCATCGAGATGGCCTGATGCTGATGCGGGTCGAACTTGGCGCCAGCCGGGTCGATCACGCTGACACGGCCGCGCTCGAGCGCCGACAGCAACTGGCGCAGCGTGAGTTCGACGCCTTCATGGAGCTTGGTCACGTCGCCGCTCTTGTCGGCGGCGGCGGCTTCGAGGCTGTCGATCACCGGCAGCAGGTTCTCGGCGAAGCTCTCGACGGCGAATTTGTGGGCCTTGGTCACGTCGTCCTGCGACCGGCGGCGGATGTTCTCGGTCTCGGCACGGGCACGCAGGAGCTGGTCGCGCAGATCGGCGGCTTCGGCTTGTGCCGCAAGCAGCAACGTTTCGACCGAGGGCAGCGCGTCGGCCGCGCCCGCAGCATCGGTCGGGGCCGCGTCGGCCTGGGACGGAATCGGCTGATCGGGAGTGTTTTGCTGTTCAGTCATGAGAATGAGTCGTCAAAAGGTTCTTGCAGCGCACCACGACGATGCGCCGCCGGTTCAAATCCCTTTGGATAGTAGGGGCGTTCACACCGATTTCAAGAGTGGGTGGGCATTCTGTGCCCCGTGTCGGTGCGCGCCGCGTGCCGAAAAATATCCGGTTACACGCGTTACGAGTCCTCTATTGTATCGGCCGTTGCTGCGACCTAACATGAATTACGGTCCAGCCAGAAGTTGTGCCGAACCTGGACCCGGTCGCTCGCCGGACTCCCCCCGTTGTCCGTTCGAGTGTTTTGTAGCGTTAGGAGCGCATCATGAAGCTGCCACTGGCTGTCGTCTTCATCCTTGCGTTGGTGACGATGGTAACGATTACGATCTGCTTGTCCGGTGCAGTGACCCGGCGCGACACCGAGTACGGTGGCGTGCGCGCGGTGCTGAATCACTACGTCGACATGCCGGGCGTACCGGCCCATCAGTCGTCCAACGGGTTGCCCACACGCTGAATCTGGTTCATTTCCGCTCCCCCAAAACGTCCGCCGCCGTGCACTTTGCCGGCGGCGGCGTTCGTTCGGGTAGGGGAATCGGAGGATTCGCTGCGTTTTCGCTAACTATTCGCTCAAGCCGCCCATCCGGCGGCGGTCGCGCTTGGTCGGGCGGCCATGGATCTGGGCAGCGGGCTCCTGGAACAGCTGACGCCGCTCGCTTTCCTCGGCACGGGCGCGAATACTGGCTTGCGTTTCTTCATAGAGCGACTGGGCGATGGGAGCCGAGCCGCGCACCTCGGCGATTGCCTTAATCCGCACTTCCCAGCGCGTGCTGCCATTGTCGACAGTCAGCACGTCGCCCGGGCGCACATCGCGCGCTGGTTTCACTTTTGCCTCGTTACACGTCACACGACCACGATCCACGGCTTGCGTGGCCAGTGAACGCGTCTTGAAAAAGCGGGCAGCCCACAGCCATTTGTCGATACGCGTGGCGGCGTGCGGAGAATCGTCGACCTTCACCGTCATGCCCGCGCTCCCGGGTTGGCCGCCGCATTCGCTTCGTCGAACGCGGCCACCGCCGCCACCTGACGCGCCCGCGTGGACGCCGCCGCAGCGGCCGCCGCATCCGCCTGCCCTTCGGGCGAGAGCACCGGCCAGCCTTGCAGGTTGCGCGCCGCGATTTCACCAAGTGCGTTGATCCACGCACTCGCGCCGTTCAGGCACGGAATGAAGTGGAACGCCTTGCCGCCCGCCGACAGATACGCGTGGCGGCCTTCCATATTGATTTCCTCTAGCGTTTCGAGGCAATCCGAGGTGAAGCCCGGGCAGAACACATCCACCCGTGGGGTACCGCCACGGCCCAGCTCTTCGAGCGCAGGCGCGGTGTACGGCTGAAGCCATTCGGCCTTGCCGAAGCGCGACTGGAAGGTGAGACGGCAGGTGGTCTCGTCGAGACCGAGCGCCGCCGCCAGCAAGCGCGCCGTCTTCACGCATTGATCGTGATACGGGTCGCCCAAATCGAGCGTGCGGCGCGGTACACCGTGGAAGCTCAGCAGCAGTCGCTCGCCAGCGGCGAAGTCGGGGCGGCCGTGTTGCAGCCAGTAGCCTTCGACTTGCTGACGCAAAGCTTCGATATAAGCGGGATGGTCGTGATAGTCGCGCACCGTGCGAACGTCGGGCTGGTTGCGCAGACGCGCCAACACGCGGTAGACGGCGTCGGTGGCGGTTGCCGTGGTGCTGCTCGAATACTGCGGATAGAGCGGCAGCAACAGAATTCGCTCGACGCCGCTTTGGCGCAGCGCACGAATACGGTCCGGAATCGACGGATTGCCGTAGCGCATCGCGTAATCGACGATCACGTCGTAATCGTTCGCGTGCAGCAGGTTGCGCAGTGCGGTGGTCTGATGCTCGGTGTTGACCTTGAGCGGCGAGCCTTCGCGCGTCCAGACGGTGGCGTACTTTTGTGCCGACTGGCGCGAGCGAAACGGCAGAATCACCAGCCGCAGCAACGGTTGCCAGATAAGCGGGGGAATTTCCACGACGCGCGGGTCGGACAGAAACTCGCGCAGGTATCGGCGCACGGCCGCCGGACGCGGCTCGTCGGGGGTGCCGAGGTTGATCAGCAGAACGGCGGTCTTGCCGGACTGGCCATGCGAAATAGGTTCGGGATCGAAGCGCATGAAGCGTACTTTACCGCAAACCGGGACGAAATCCGGTGGCGCCGCAGACACCCGCCGCCACCCGCAGGCAAGCGGGACGGCGGCGAGCGGTGGCTGAGGTCAGCCGTGCGGGTGCTCATCCTCACGCGCCGGACGATGTTCTGCCGACGGATGCTGCGCTTCATGGGCAGGGGCATGCGCCTCGGGCTTGCTCTCCCTCGGAGCCGGTTGCGGATGCGGTGCCTGCGGTGGGCGCTCTTGCGGTTGCGGACGCGGTGCCGGTTGCGGGCGCTCTTGTGGCTGCGGTTGCGGATGCGGTGCCGCTTGCGGGCGCTCTTGTTGCTGCGGATGCGGTTGCGGTGCCGCCTGCGGGCGCTCTTGCGGCTGCGGACGTTCCTGAGGCTGCGGGCGAGGCGTGGCCTGCGGGTGCTCCTGAGGTTGCGGCTGAGGGCGCGGTTGTACGCGTTCTTGTGGCTGCGCCTGCGGTTGGAACTGCTGCGGCTCCGGGCGCTGCATTGCCGGATTCGACTGATACTGCTGCGGACGACGAGCAGGTTCCGCCTCATTCTGCTCCGGACGCTGCGGCTGCACGGCCGGGGCTGTCGGGTTCTGGCGACGCATCTGCATGTCGCGTTGTGCGGCGTCGTGCCCCGGTTGGATGGGTTGCCCTTGCTGCCCCGGGTAGCCCGGATGCCCCGGCACGCCGGGTTCGCCCGCACGATTCGGAACCCCCGGCTGCCCTGGCACACCGGGTTGACCGGGCACACCGGGTTGACCGGGCACGCCCGGTTGTCCCGGAATGCCCGGCTGCCCGGGCGCACCAAATTGCCCCCGCTCTCCCGGTACGCCATGCATCGCCGGAACCGCCCCGGTCGCCGGTTGCGCGCCGGTCGCACCGATCGGTGCACCGACCGGTCCACGGGTCCCGACCACCGTCACATGCGGCTGACTCCGCGCTTGCGGCGCTGCCCCCGGCCCCGGACGGTTGTTCGGCGTGAAGGCCAGCGGCGTACCTCCCGCATTGGGGACGGCATGCAGATTGCTGGTCAATTCACGCGACGCCACCTGACGCTGTACCGGCGCGCGCGTGGCCAGCACCGGACGATTGAACGCGGCCATCGGCGGCACACCGGCGGCCGGACGGCTATTCCCGACCAAACTCTGCTGCACCGGCGCGACGCCCGGGGTATTACCCACGCGCCAATTCTGCCCAGCGCGCGGTGCCGCCAACGCCGTCGGCGCGCCCACCGGACGGCCCTGCACGAAGGCCTGCGCGGGCATCGTCGACACGGCCCCGCGCACGTTGCGGTTCACGTAAATGTTGTTGATATTCGTGACGTTATGGATGTTGTTGATGTTGTTAATGTTGGTCGTGCTGATCACCGTCGAGCGATTGATGTTGGTGACGTACGACGAACTGGCGTGATAGGCGGGGCGATACGGATCGTGCGGTCCGAGCGCGAACCACGCCAAGCCGACGCCGCCTGCTGCAAACGCCACGCCCCATTGATTCCCGCCGCTGCTGCCACCGACCCAGCCGACGAGCGCGGGCGCGTACACCGGACGCACGGCCACCGGCCCCGGCACCCAGCACCAGCGCGTATCGACGTAGGCCCAGCGGCCATAGTGATAAGGCGCGAAGCCCCACGGCGCTTCGTCCACCCAAGTCCAGCCCCATGGGTCGACCCACACCCAGTGCCCCGTGCGATACGGTGCCCAGCCAGCGGGCACACTCGACGGCACCCACACGGCACCGTAGGTCGGCGTGTCCTGCCACGAGCCGTAGTCGTCGAGGCTTTCAAAACCAGTCATGTCGCGCGGCACATAGCGCGCCGATACCGACGCGTCTTCGCGGGCGTCGCGCTCGCGCACCCACTGATCGAACGTGTCGGCCGCGAGCGCTCCGGTCGGCTGCTGCAAGAGATTCTGTCCGGTGAACGCCACTCGCTGCCCTCGGCCCAGCGGCACCGAGGCCCCTTGCCCGTACACCGTGCCGGCGCCTTGCCAGACGCTGACTGTCGTCACACCGTTCGGATCGACATCGATGCGGTACTCGCCAGCCTGCTGCGGCACGAATGCCAGATTCGGCGTATCAACTTCGTAGGGTTGGTTCGGATCGTAGCTACGCAGACGCAAGCCGACGGTGCCTTGCGTTACGTTCAGTTGCACATTCTGATCGGTCACCGCAGACAGGGTGACGCTGGTGGACGCACCGATACGCACGGCCGTGCCGCCCACGTGCATTTCGGCACGGCTGTTGCGGTCGACCCAGACGGCATCGCCCGTCGTGAGCGGCCGGTTACGGTCGGCGTAACGCCAGTCGCTGGTCCCAGCGGGCGCATAAGTAACGGTGCCGTCGAACTCGCCAAGCCGGGCCACGCGCCCGGGCGGATCGGCGCTCTGGGCTTGCGCCAGCGCTGGTGCGACCAGCGCGCCGAGGGCGCCGAACATCAGTCCGGTACCGAGAAAGCGAACCATTGTCCGCCATGAATTCAGGGGTTTCATACCGACTCCCGGCCCATCCGGCGGGCCTAGTCAAGCGTAGCGTGCTGCGTGCCGCTTTGTTGTTCTGTCCGAATCCTTTGGCGAGTCCATCCACCCACTTCCGCCCAGCCATCCCGCCATAAGGGACACCTTGAGCGTAAGCCCGCCGCGTGTGACAGCGTGTAAAGGAATGCTACGGGTTTGTAACGCGAATGCGGGGCGGTCCCCTGCGTTCAATGCTGGCTGAGCGCGTTCGAGAGCAGCTTGGCCGTGATGTCGACGATAGGAATCACGCGCTCGTACGCCATGCGCGTCGGGCCGATCACGCCCAGCGTGCCGACCACTTCGCCGTCCACCTCGTAGGGGGCGGTCACCACCGTCATTTCTTCGATCGGCACCAGACTCGACTCGCCGCCGATGAAGATCTGCACGCCCTGCGCACGGCTCGAGACGTCGAGCAGTTGCAGCAAACCGGTCTTCGACTCGAACACATCGAACAGCTTGCGCAGCCGTTCCATATTGGACGACAGGTCTTCGACGCCGAGCAGGTTGCGCTCGCCCGAGATCAGCACGCTCTCTTCGCGCGTGGTGTCGGCCATGGCGTCGCTGCCGGCGTCGACGGCCGCTTGCATCAGGGCGCTCATGTCAGAGCGCAACGCGTCGAGTTCGCCACGCAAGTAAGCGCGCACATCGTCGAAGCTGTGACCGCCGAAGTGGGCGTTCAGATAGTTGCCCGCCTCGACCAGTTGGGCTGGCGAGTAGTCTTTCTCGGTCAGGATGATGCGGTTCTGCACATCGCCATCGGGCGTGACGATGATGAGCAGCACGCGCTTTTCGGACAGACGCAGGAATTCAATCTGGCGGAACACCTGACTGCGCCGCGGCGTGAGTACCACGCCCGCGAATTGCGACAGGTTCGAGAGCACCTGCGCGGCAGACGCCACCAATTGCTGCGGCCCGGCCGGTTGCAAGCGGTTTTGCACTTGCGAGGCGAGGCGATGCACGGCGTCTTCGAGCGGACGCACCGAGAGCATGGTGTCGACGAAGAGCCGGTAGGCGCGCGGTGTGGGAATGCGTCCGGCGGACGTGTGAGGGCTGGCGACGAAGCCTAGCGCCTCAAGGTCGGCCATCACGTTACGGATGGTCGCCGGGGAGAGATCGAGACCCGAGTAACGGGAAAGCGTGCGCGAACCGACCGGCTGGCCATCGGCGATGTACCGTTCGATCAGGGTTTTGAGGAGAGTCTGCGCACGTTGATCTAGCATGGCAAAAATTGTAACGCGAAAAGAGACCACGCGGCGTCTGGCGCGCGCGCCTGTCGGGCCAATGGCACAGCCCGGCATTGCGCGGGAAACGCGATGGTTGCTGTCATCGACTTATGGTGTAATGGCGGCATGAAAACAGGGAGCCCTTTCAAGACCGTAGCGCTCGTCGGGAAGTACCACGCCGACGGCGTTGCCGAACCTTTGCTCACGCTGGCGGCATGCATTGCCCAGCGGGGCCATCACGTCGTCTTCGAGCGCGATACGGCGCACAACATCGGCGCCGCGGCCAATCCGTACGGCACGCTCGATATTCAGGAAATCGGTACGCAGGCGGATGTCGCCGTCGTCGTAGGTGGCGACGGCACGATGCTCGGCGTCGGCCGTCAACTGGCCTCGTCGAACGTGCCGCTCATCGGCGTGAACCATGGCCGCGTGGGTTTTATCACGGACATTCCGCTCGACGACATGCGTCAGGTGGTGCCCGCGATGCTCGAAGGCCATTTCGAAGCGGAGCAGCGCACGCTGCTCGCCGCACGCATCGACCGCGACGGCCAGACGTTGTTCGAGACGCTCGCATTCAACGACGTGGTGGTGAACCGCTCGGGCATCTCGGGCATGGTGGAACTGCGCGTGGATGTCGACGGGCGCTTCATGTACAAGCAGCGCTCGGACGGCCTGATCGTCGCCACGCCGACCGGCTCGACGGCTTACGCGCTCTCCGCGTCCGGCCCGATTCTGCATCCGCGTCTGGGCGGTGTGGTGCTGGTGCCGATCGCGCCGCATGCGCTGTCGAACCGGCCGATCGTGTTGCCGGACTCCAGCGACATCGTGATTACGATCACGGGCGGGCGTGAAGTCGGTGCCAACTTCGACATGCAGTCGTTTGCCGAACTGCGTCAGGGCGACAAGATTCTGGTGAGCCGCTCGGCGCATCAAGTCACGTTCCTGCACCCAGTGGGCTACAACTACTACGCGACGCTGCGCCGTAAGCTGCACTGGAACGAACATATTTCGGACGAAGACACGCCGCAGAACTGATCCGCACCCACGCCACCGCATCCGGTGGCGTGTGTTTTTGTGCACGGCGCTCGTGCATGCGGAGAAAGTACGCGGCCTCCCGTTCGTCGCAAAGTCCCCTTATCATTGACGCTTCCCGCTGGCCCGCCGGGCCGGTGTCCGAATGTCAGGCACCCGATACCCCATGCTACGCAGTCTCTCGATTCGCGATTTCGTGATCGTCGATCGTCTCGATCTGGAATTCTCCGCCGGTTTTACGGTGTTCTCCGGCGAGACCGGCGCTGGCAAGTCGATTCTGATCGACGCGCTTGCGCTTGCCATGGGCGAGCGCGGCGACGCAAGCATGGTGCGCACGGGGCAAACGCGCGCGGACATCACAGCGGAATTTGCGGCGGACGCCGAGGCACGCCCGGATTTGGAAGCGTGGTTGCAAGCACAAGCGCTCACGCTGGAAGAACACGGCGGCGTACTACTGCGCCGCGTACTCGATACGAGCGGCCGCTCGCGGGCGTTCATCAACGGCACGCCTGCCACGCTTACGCAATTGCGAGAACTCGGCGAGATGCTGGTAGATATTCACGGGCAGCACGCGCATCAGCAATTACTGCGCCCCGATGCCCAGCGCCGCCTGCTCGACTCGCACGCTGGTGCCACCGCGCTGGCCGCCGATACGGCCGCCGCGCACAAGGAATGGCGGCGTCTCGTGAAGCGCTGTGAAGAAGCGCAAGGACGCGATCGCGAACTGCAATTGGAGCGCGAACGTCTCGAATGGCAGACGGCGGAACTGGATAAGCTCGGGCCACAGGAAGGCGAATGGGATGAGGTGAACGCCGAGCATCGTCGTCTCTCGCATGCCGCGAGTCTGATTAACGGGGTGCAAGGCGCGCTCGATGCGCTTGCGGAAGCCGACGGGGCCATCGTGCCGTCGCTTGGGCACGTGGTGCATCAGATTCGCGAACTGGCGGAAATCGATACCGGACTCGCCGACGCGCTTGCCGCATTAGAGCCTGCGGAAATTCAACTGCGCGAGGCGGTGCATTCGCTCTCGCATTACGCCCAACGTATCGATCTCGATCCGGAACGGCTGGCGGTGGTCGAGCAACGTCTCGATGCGCTGCACTCGGCCGCGCGCAAGTTCCGCGTCGCCCCCGAGAATCTGCCCGCCGAGCACGCCGAACGTCGCGCGCAACTCGAAGAATTGACGGCATCGCAGGACACGGCCGCGATGCAGGCCGCTGCCGATGCAGCGCATGCGGCTTATCTCGAACTCGCCAAGACGCTATCGAAAGCACGCGCGAAAGCCGCCGCCTCGTTGTCCCGCGAAGTCACCCGTGCGATGCAGGATCTCTCGATGCCTGGCGGACGCTTCGAAGTCGCCGTCCCCCCTGCCGTCGAACCCCAATCGTTCGGGCTGGAGACCATCGAGTTTCTCGTCGCCGGTCACCCCGGCGTGCCCACTCGACCGCTCGCGAAAGTCGCCTCGGGCGGCGAACTCGCACGTATCAGCCTTGCGCTGCAAGTGATCGCGAGCAGTGCCAGCCTCACGCCGACGCTGATCTTCGACGAAGTGGACTCGGGGATTGGCGGCGCCGTCGCCGAAGTCGTCGGACGCCTGCTGCGTGAACTCGGCCAAGGGCGCCAAGTGCTCTGCGTCACCCACCTCCCGCAAGTCGCCGCGCTCGGTCATCAACACCTGCGCGTGAAAAAACGCAGCGACGGCGATACCACCATGAGCGAGATCGAACCGCTCAATCGCACCGAACGCGTTGAAGAAATCGCACGCATGCTGGGCGGCGTTGAAATCACCGCCACCACTCGCAAACACGCTCGGGAAATGCTGGCGCTTTAATCAAAGCGCTCATCACACCGCACACGCCGTCCTCCGAGCCGGACCGGGGCCCTTTCTCGCTGCTCAGACAGTGTTCAACTCGCCTCGAGAAAGGGCCCCGATCCATCTCCGCAATCGCCCATAAAAAACGCCGGGGATCACCCGGCGTCTCTCTTTCTCACTCGCTTTCGATTTGCTCGCGCTGCCGCTTACACCGGTCCCGCGTTCGCGAAGACGGAATCCCACAGCGCCATCACCGCGCCACGCTCCGCCTCCACATCCGCCACCGGCACCCTCGCCGCCTCCACACCATCCAAGCGCAACTTGTGCTGACGTTTGCGATACGTCCGATAAGCGGCCGCGGCATCATCCGCCAGCTTGGCGTCGATCAAGCCCAGCTGCGCCGCCTCTCTCAACAACGCAATATTGCCCGCGTTGCGCAACAACGCCGGATGCGCGCCTGAATGCAACAAGACCAAATACTGCACCGTGAACTCGATGTCCACCATGCCGCCCCGGTCATGCTTCAAATCGAACAACTGCGTCGGATTCGGATGCCCTTCCAATACCTTGCGACGCATCGCAACGATCTCTTGCGCCAACGGCAGTGCTTCTCGCGGCGTTGCCAACACCTGCTTGCGAATGTCCTCGAACGTCGCGCCAATCGCTTCGTCGCCCGCACAGAATCGCGCACGCGTGAGCGCCTGATGCTCCCACACCCACGCCGTATTCGCATTCCCCTCGCGGAACTGATACTGGCGGAAGCTCTCGATGTTCGTCACCAACAACCCCGACAGCCCATTGGGGCGCAGCCGTAAATCCACATCGAACAGCATGCCTGCGCCCGTGTGCGTCGTCAGCCACGTCACGAAACGGCGCGCCAACGCCGCATACGCATCCGGTGCGCGGTCGTCGTCATCGTCATAAAGGAAGATCAAATCGAGGTCGGACGCGTAGCCCAATTCCTTGCCGCCCAACTTACCGTACGCAATCACGGAGAAGCGCGGCACCTCGCGATGACGCGTCGCTACGTGCGGCCACACCGTCGCAATCGTCACATCGACGATCACGTCCGCCAACTCGGACAACCGGTCGCCAATCGCTTCGACCGACAACGTGCCCTGCAAATCGAGCAACAGAATGCGGAACACTTCGGCATGGTGCGCACGCCGCAAGATATCCATCTGCACTTCGACGTTACCAATGGCACCCGATGCATTTAGGCTCAGCAACAACTGCGTCTTGAACGACGGCCAGTCGAACGGGGCGGCCAAGGCCTCGTCGTCCAGCAACTCGTCGAGCAACTGCGGATGGCTAATCAGATAGCCCGCCGCCCAGCGCGAACCGGCCAATACCTTGACCACACGCTCCAGCGCGCGCGGGTATTCAGTCAGCAAGGCCAGATAGGAACTCCGGCGACTGATGGTCGAGAGCAAGTCGAGCATGCGTGCGAGCACCGCATCGGCTTCCTTCGTACCCGATGCCCCCTCCACCGCCCGCTGCACCAGCTGATCGAAGCGCCGGCGGCTGGTTTCGTTGAGCGCCTTGTAACGTGATGACGTCCACACCGCGCGCAACCGGTCCAGCGCGCCTTCGGCGTCGGTGAAGCCCAAGCGCGTGAGTTGATTGCCCAAGTCGCCGGTCTGCGCCTCATCTGCGAGACACTCGCTCCACAACTCCGGCGGACACTCGCAATCGCCCTCGCCCGCCGAACCGCCCTTTTGTCCGCTACCGCTCGCCTTGTCGGCAAAGATCTCGTCGAACTGCGCCGCCACGAACTCACGATGCTCGTCGAGCACGGTCATGAATGCCGTCTCGTCGGGAAAACCCATCGCCTTCGCCACCGCGAGACGATCGTCTCCGGGCATCGGCAAGATATGGGTCTGCGCGTCGTCGAGGTACTGAATCCGATGCTCGAGTTTGCGCAGGAAAACATACGCGTTCGCCAGCGCATCTGCCACGCTCTGCGCCAACCATCCGCGCCGCGCCGCTACGCCCAGCACGGCCAGCGTCGGGCGCACGCGCAGCTCGGGCTCCTGTCCGCCGCGAATCAGTTGGAAGACCTGCGCTGAAAACTCGACCTCGCGAATGCCGCCGCGGCCCAGCTTGATGTCGTTGATACGCGCCGGTTTGGCACGCGCACGGCGCTCGGCCTCGTGGCGAATCTGCTCGTGCAACGCGCGAATGGCGCCGATCACACCGTAATCGAGATAACGGCGGAAGACGAACGGCTGCACCAGCGACGACAAGAGGCGTTCGATGCGCTTGCCCGGCTCGCTCGCGACCTCGGACACCAAGCGGCCCTTGATCCACGCGTAGCGCTCCCACTCCCGGCCCTGCACATAGAAATACTCTTCGAGCATCGGCAGGCTGCACACGAGCGGCCCCGAATCGCCATTCGGGCGCAACCGCATATCCACCCGAAACACGTAGCCGTCGGACGTCAATTCCGAAATCAAGCCGATCAGCTTGCGGCCCAGCTTGGTGAAGAACTCGTGATTGGAGAGCAAACGCAGCCCCGTGGCATCGCCCCCGTCGGGTGCCGTGGTGTCGCCGTCGTCTTCATAAAGGAAGATCAGATCGATGTCGGATGAGACATTGAGCTCGCGTCCGCCGAGCTTGCCCATACCGACCACCCTCAGCGTCTGACGCTCGCCCTCGGCATTGCGCGGCACGCCGTGAATCGCCTCCAGTTCGCGTGAGAGGACCGCAATGCCCGCCTGCACGGCAAATTCGGCCAGCGCGGTCATGGCACCGGTCACTTCCGCCAACTCGGCACGGCCATCCAGATCGCGCTGCATTACGGCGCACAAGGCTTCGACGCGCAACACACGCAATGCCCGCGTGAGCCCGGCCTCGTCGATGCCGCTCACGCCCGAGGGCTGATCGGGCGGCGTGAGCATCACGCCCGCAATGGCTTCGAAACGCCGTGCAAGCCAACGCGCGTCAACGGGATGCTCACTCAGCGCAGGCAATGCCTCGGCCAGCGCAGGGCGGCTCGCGAGCATGCGCGCGGCGTAACGGGAGTAAGTCTGGATGTCGATCTGAATTTCGGGTGAACTCACTGGCGGGGTTCCGGTCAGCAATGAGAATGGAGACACACTATGTCTGTCGGCGAGACAGCAACACGCACCTTGTGGGCACCCCGCCGCGAACTTTCACGAGCTTGCGCGAGCTTTCGCCGGCTTACCCGCGAGAAATTAAACGGCGGAACACCTGTCTGTTTGTACGACGCTCCGCCCGTCGAACCGCCATGGGCTTGTGTTACAGTCTTTGCCACAGAAACTACCACATTCCCTCGTAGACGAGCAGCATGACCGACCGTAAGCCGCCTGCCTCGCCCATTGCGACCCGGTCCTGGTTCTCGTCACTGCCTCGTGGCATACGCTTGGGCCTGGAATGGCTGCTGGCGCTCATCGTGGTCGTGTATTTCGGACTTGGCGCCGTTGTACTCGCGACCCGGTACGTGATCCTCCCCCGTGTCTCGGACTACCGCCCCCAAATCGAGGCGGCAGCCTCGCGCGCGCTCGGCCTGCCCGTCACCATCGGCAAGATCGACGCAGTCTGGCGCGGCTGGCACCCCTACCTCACGCTCGAAGACGTGCGCATCCAGCACGCGGTCGCGCCTGCGAAACCCGCGTCGCGCAAAGCTTCCCGCAACACTTCGAGCAATCTGAAGGCGGTCCCGCCTGCGGCCTCGGCGGCTAACGCCGCGTCGGCGCCCGCTGCCACGAGCTACGCGCCACCCGGCGCGCCGCCGCCCGTCGAACCCGGCCTCACGCTGCATCGCCTCGACGCCGTGCTGTCGTGGACCAGTCTCGTCCATCTCGACGTACGCCTCTCAAGCCTCACGCTCTATCAGCCGGACCTCAGCGTCGAGCGGCTCGCCGATGGCTCGATCCTCGTCGCGGGCATGCCGGTATCGGGTAGCGGCAGCGACTCGGACACCCGCGCCACCGACTGGCTCATGCGTCAGGCCCGCGTGATGATTCGCGGCGGGACGGTGCGCTGGCGCGACGCCACCCGCGATGTGCCGGAAGTCGTCGTCACGAACGTGAACGCCATGTTGCGCAATCGGGGACTGGAACACCGTTTCGGCATGCAAGCCACGCCGCCCGCCGGGATGGTCGCGCCACTCGATATTCGCGTGCGCTTCACGAACCCTCTCTTTGCCCGACCCGGTGAACTCAAACGCTGGCGCGGGGAGATCTACGCCGACGTCGGCACGATCGATCTCGCCGCGCTCGCGCAACACGTCGATCTGCCCGGTGAACACGATGCACGCGACACCCGCGGACGCGTCGCCGCACGCGCATGGGTGAGTTTCGACAACGGCGCCGTGACCGGGGCCACGCTGCGCGCCGCCGGGGCAAACACGTCCGCACAACTCGCCGACGATCTGCCGCCTCTGTCGTTCGACGCAACGCAAGGCCGGATCGATATCACCCGCATCGGGCCGCAAGCCGATAGCGGCTGGAACTGGCGCGTGCGCGAGCTCACACTGGCGGCCGCCGGACGCCCGACGCTCGACGTGCCCGACATGCACGGTAGCTACGCCCCGTCCACCAGTGATCGCGGGCTGCACGTGACGCTCGCCGGCCAGCGTTTCGATATCGGCGCCGCCATGGCCCTTGTGCCTGCCCTGCCTATCGATAAACAGACGCGCGACTCGCTCGCCAGCTTCCAACCGCGCGGCCGGCTCGCAAACTTCGACATGAGCTATCAGGCGCCGAAGCCCCACGGCACGGGGAACTGGCGCGATCTGCCCGGTATCCGGCAACTGCCGCCGGAGCGCGATCGCTACCGTGTGGTCGCCGACTTCGAAGACGCAGGCATCGATAGCCTGCCTAACCCGAACCCGCCGCCGCGCGCCGGAGGGCCCAACGCCGGACGCCCCGGGTTCTCGCATTTGAGCGGTCATATCGAGGCCGACCAATCGCGCGGCAGCCTGACGTTGAACGCCAAGGGCACGGTTCTCGACTTCCCGGGACGCTTCGATCAACCTCGCATCGCCCTCGACACGCTCACGGCGCGCACGAGTTGGCGCGTCTCGCACTCGGCCACGAAGCGCGATGCGCCTGCCGACGTGCACGTGCGCGTCGATTCGCTGCATCTGCAAAACGCCGAACTCACCGGCGATGTGAGCGGCACATGGCAGAACGGCGGCAAGGGCAACGGCATCGTCGATCTGAAAGGCACGATCACCCGCGCGAATGCCAACGCCGTGCCACGCTACCTGCCTACCGATATCGGCGCGAGCGTGCGCGACTATCTGCAACGGGCCCTCATCGCAGGTACGGTGCAAAACGCCCCGTTTGCCGTGCAAGGCGATCTGGAAGACTTCCCCTATGACAAGGGCCACGGCAAGTTCCGCATCGATATTCCGCTGGTCGATGTAACTTTCAACCCGTCGCCGCTGCGCCCGGGACATACGGAAGTCTGGCCCGCCTTCGAGAAGGTGCGCGGCAATCTGCGCTTTGACGCCGACAAGCTGCATATCGCTATCGATTCCGGCTCGGTCTATGGTGTGACGCTCAATCAGGTCGTGGGCGACATCGACAAGATCGGTCAGGAAGATTCGACGCTCGCCCTCAAGGGCGACGCTCGTGGCCCGGCGGCGGACTTCGTGAAGTATCTGAATTCGAGCCCGGTCGGTCACTGGATCGGCGACTTCACCGACGAGACGCGTGCCAACGGCAACGCCCAACTGTCGCTTCAACTATCAATGCCGCTCGAACACACCGACCGCTCGAAAGTCAGCGGCCGTGCCAAGTTCCTGCGCAACGACATCGCGCTCATTAACGGGCTGCCGACGTTCGGTGCCGTCGACGGCGAACTCGCGTTCACGGAACACGGCATCTCGCTCGACAACCTGCGCGGCACGTTCCTCGGCGGCGATGTGCGCGCCTCGGGCGGCAGCCGCGAGGACGGCACCATCGCGTTGAACGTGGCCGGGACGATGAGCGCACAAGGGCTTCGCGAAAATCGCGAAAACGCTTCGCTCGCCCAGCTCGCGAAACGCATGACAGGGGCCACGCCTTACACCGCCGTGGTCACCGTGCGTCAGGGCATGACAGACGTGGCCGTGCAATCGACGCTCGCAGGTCTCGCCGTGAATCTGCCCGCCCCGCTGGGCAAAAGCGCCGAGACGTCGCTACCCGCGCGATTCTCGCTACGTCCGCAGCCGAACCCGGGCGGGCGTCGTATCGACACGCTCGACTTCGCCATTGGCAGCGTGCAAGGCAACTACGTGCAGCAACGCAACGGCAACCGCGTGGAGGTGCTGCGCGGCGGTATCGGTATCAACCAGCCGGTGCCCGCGCCGCGCGAAGGCGTGCAGGCTACGGCGCAATTCGACACGCTCGACGTGGACGCGTGGCGCAGCGTGATCGCGTCGCTCTCGACGGACGCCTCAGCGCCCACCAAGCCCGGCACGCAAGGCACCCCCCCCGCCCCCGCCGAGACCGCCGCGGCCGCCCGCGAGGAATTCGGCGCGTTGACGCCGTATCTGCCCACGCGACTGGCCTTGCATGCGAAACAAGTGCGACTGATGTCGCGCGTGTGGCCGGAACTGGTGCTGGGCGCGCAGCGCAACGACCGCGACTGGCAAGTGAGCCTCGCGTCCGATCTGGTCTCGGGCTTCGCCGAATGGCACGCACCGGACGCGAAAAACCCGTCGGGGGCGATCCGCGCTCGGCTCGCCAAGTTGGTGATCCCCAAGGAAGAACACGGCGACGACGTGCTCACGCAAGTGCTCGACGAGCCTAGCGACGAATTCCCGGCGATCGATGTGGTCGCCAACGACTTCGTGTTGCGCGACAAGCCGCTGGGCCGCCTGCAACTGAATGCGCACAACGATCTCGAAGACGGCGTGCCGGTCTGGCAACTCACCAAGCTGGAACTAAGCAACAGCGCCGCCACGCTGGATGTGACGGGCAATTGGCGCACTTCACGCAGGCGCGCGGCGGCCGCCGGTTCGGGTGAGGACGTGCCGCGCCGCACGGTGCTCGACTTCAATCTCGACGTGAAAAACGGCGGCGCCCTGCTCGACCGGCTGGGTCTGCCCAAGACGCTCAAGGATGGCTCGGGGACGGTTTCGGGCCGCTTCGGCTGGCGCGGCGGGCCGGACGCCATCGACTACCCGACGCTTGGCGGCAAGGTGAAAATCGAGCTCAAGCGCGGCCAAATTCTGAAGGCCGACCCGGGCCTCGCGAAACTGCTGGGCATCCTGTCGGTGCAAACGCTCGCCAAGATCCTCACGTTCGACTTCAACAGCGTGGTGGGCAGCGGCCTGCCGTTCGACAACATCGATGGCAACGCGACGATGCAAGCCGGCGTGGCCAGCACCGACGACCTGACGATTCATGCCAATGCCGCGACGATCAAGATCGACGGTCACACCGATCTGGCGCACGAAACGCAGGACCTGAACGTGCTGGTGCTGCCGAAGATCAATGCGGCGTCGGCCTCGCTGGCGTGGGCGATCATCAACCCGGCACTGGGGATCGGCTCGTTCTTTGCGCAGTTGGCACTGGGCGAACAGCTCTCGCGTACGCTCTCGACGACGTATCACGTGACCGGTTCGTGGGATAACCCCATCATCGGACAGGCGAGCGGCAATCAGAGTAAGATCGACGCATCCCCGGAAACCCGGCCCGAAGCCCAGAACACCGGCACGCCCAACGGGCTGCACGGCAACTGAGCCGGCTTTGAGAGCGTTTTTTCAGCGACTTCATGACAAGCCCCGATAGTTCAGCCACCCGCGCCGCCAGCGCCGGCCCGGCGCGCGTAGCCGCAGTTCAGATGGTCAGCGCCCCCGACGTCGCGCGGAATCTGCAAGACGCCGGACGTTGGGTTGCCGAAGCAGCCGACGCTGGCGCGCAACTGGTGCTGTTGCCCGAGTACTTCTGCTACATGGGCCAGCGCGACACCGACAAACTCTCCCTGCGCGAACAACCCGGTCAGGGTCCGATTCAGGACTTTCTGGCGGAAACGGCACGTCGCAACGGCGTCTGGCTGATCGGCGGCACGCTGCCGCTGGCCGCGCCCGAAGCCGACCGCGTGCTCAATACGACGCTGGTTTATGGCCCGGACGGCGCTCAGGCTGCCCGTTACGACAAGATTCACCTGTTCAATTTCGTCAAAGGCGAAGAAGCCTACGACGAAGCGCGCACCATTCGCCCGGGCGAAACCGTACGCGCGTTTGAATCACCGTTTGGCCGCGTGGGCCTGTCGGTCTGCTACGACCTGCGTTTTCCCGAGTTGTACCGTGCGATGGGCGACTGTACGCTCATGGTCGTACCCGCCGCTTTCACTTACACCACGGGGCGCGCGCACTGGGAACTGCTCTTGCGAGCGCGCGCCATCGAAAACCAATGCTACGTGCTGGCGTCCGCGCAGGGCGGACACCACGACAACGGGCGGCGCACCTGGGGGCATTCGATGCTGATCGATCCGTGGGGCGATATCGTCGCCCAGCGTGAAGACGACGGCGCTGGCGTAGTCGTCGGCGACATCGACCCGGCACGGCTCGCCGCCGTGCGCCAAAGCCTGCCCGCCCTGCGGCATCGCGTATTAGGCGCCCAAGCGTCTTGCGATTCCGCCACGCCTGTGGCCGCGCAAGGTTGACATTGCGCCAGCCGCCCCCATATTCCGAACATATTTCCTTGGCCTGACACCGCATGAAAATCATCGAACCCGGCATTCAGAATCTGGCCACCGCGCGTGAGTTGTTGCTCACCCCGTACGGCCTCGACGAAACCCACCTGCAACGCGCCCTCGGCGACATCTTCACGCACCGCGTGGACTATGCCGACCTGTACTTCCAGTACACGCGCAGCGAAGCGTGGAGCCTCGAGGAAGGCATCGTCAAATCTGGCTCGTTCTCGATCGATCAGGGCGTGGGCGTACGCGCCATCGTGGGCGACCGCACGGCCTTCGCTTACTCGGACGACATCTCCGAGATCGCACTCAAGGAAGCCGCCGCCGCCACGCGCAGCATCGCCACGGCTGGCCGTGGCCGCGTGAAAGTGGGCAGCAAGCTCTCGAACGTTTCGGGCCGCGCACTGTATCTGCCGTCGGACCCGCTGGCCTCGCTCGACGCGAACGGCAAGGTCGCGCTGCTCGAGCGCATCGAAAAACTCGCCCGTGCGCGCGATCCGCGTGTTTCGCAAGTGATGGCCGGTCTGGCCGGTGAATACGATGTGGTGTTGGTGGCCCGCAGCGACGGCGTGATCGCCGCCGACGTGCGTCCGCTGGTGCGCGTCTCGGTCACGGTGATCGTCGAATCGAACGGCAAGCGCGAAATTGGCAACAGCGGTGGCGGTGCCCGTCTCGACTACGGCTACTTCACCGACGATTTGCTCGAAAAGTACGTCAAGGAAGCCGTTGACGGCGCCATCATCAAGCTCGACGCGCGCCCGGCCCCGGCCGGTGCGATGACCGTGGTGCTTGGACCGGGCTGGCCCGGCGTGCTGCTGCACGAGGCCATCGGTCACGGGCTGGAAGGCGACTTCAACCGCAAGGGCTCGTCGGCATTCTCGGGACGTCTGGGTGAGCGTGTGGCCGCCAAGGGCGTCACCGTGGTCGACGACGGCACGCTGTCGAACCGCCGCGGCTCGCTCAATATCGACGACGAAGGCAACCCGACGCAGTGCACCACGCTCATCGAGGACGGCATTCTGAAGGGCTATATGCAAGACAGCCTGAACGCCCGCCTGATGAAGATGCCGGTGACCGGCAACGGCCGTCGCGAGTCGTACGCCGCGCTGCCGATGCCGCGCATGACGAACACGTACATGCTCGGCGGCGACAAAGACCCCGAAGAAATCATCGCCTCGGTCAAGCATGGCCTGTACGCGGTGAACTTCGGCGGCGGCCAGGTCGACATCACCAACGGCAAGTTCGTGTTCTCGATGTCCGAGGCGTACATGATCGAAGACGGCAAGATCACGTACCCGGTCAAGGGCGCGACGCTGATCGGCAACGGTCCGGAATCGCTCAAGGACGTGACCATGATCGGTAACGACATGGCGCTCGACTCGGGCGTGGGCGTGTGCGGCAAGGAAGGTCAGAGCGTGCCGGTCGGCGTGGGCCAGCCCACGCTGCGCATGGAAAACATGACGGTGGGCGGCACGGCCTAACTTGTCATTAGGCCCGCGCCGCGGTGCGCCCCGGCTGCTGTTGGCTCGATGCCACGCAGAAGATGGCGCACTGCAAAAAATGCGTGAAGCTTAGCAAAGCGCCCGGGTCAAACCGGGCGTTTTTGCATGATTCTGAAATATCGAGATTTTCTGACGCATTTCGACCGAATGAAATGCAATATTTCCGCGCGTTTTTGCGCGCTTTAGCGCAGAGCCACGGTTGCAGCGTCATCTAATTCGGCGTATAAAGTTGTTTCTGTGCACGGCAAAAGCCTGCAATGCAACGACAGACACCCTTCATGACCGCCAATAAGTTTTACTTTTACTTTTTTGCGAATCTCACACCGCTGGCGGAAGGAGAGGGGCAGTTGCAGCAGTAAGCACCGAAACGAATCCTGAAAAACCGCCAGCGAGTCTGGCGGTTTTTTTTTGACCCGCATTCCCGAGAACCGAACCGCAGTCCGAACTGCCCAGGAGAAAAACCATGCCTCCCCACAACACCGATGATGTCCGTATTCGTGAGCTCAAGGAACTGACGCCCCCGGCGCACCTGATTCGCGAATACCCCTGCTCGGAGAAGAGCGCGGACCTCATCCACCGCTCGCGCGGCGCCATCCACCGCGTGTTGCACGGCATGGAAGACCGTCTCGTCGTGATCATCGGCCCGTGCTCGATTCACGATCCGAAAGCGGCCATGGAATACGCCGCGCGTCTGGTCGAACAGCGCGAACGCCTCAAGGGCGAGCTCGAAATCGTGATGCGCGTGTACTTCGAAAAGCCGCGCACGACGGTGGGCTGGAAGGGTCTGATCAACGACCCGCACATGGACAACAGCTTCAAGATCAACGACGGCCTGCGCCTCGCACGCGAACTGCTCGCCCAGATCAACGAACTGGGCCTGCCGGCCGGCACCGAATACCTCGACATGATCAGCCCGCAGTACATTGCGGATCTGGTGTCGTGGGGCGCCATCGGTGCACGCACGACCGAGTCGCAAGTGCACCGCGAACTGGCGTCGGGCCTGTCGTGCCCGGTCGGCTTCAAGAACGGCACCGACGGCAACGTGAAGATCGCCGTGGACGCCATCAAGGCTGCGTCGCAGCCGCACCATTTCCTGTCGGTGACCAAGGGCGGCCACTCGGCGATCGTCTCGACCGCAGGCAATGAAGACTGCCATCTGATTCTGCGCGGCGGCAAAGCGCCGAACTACGACGCCGCAAGCGTGCAGACGGCCTGCGACGATATCGCCAAGTCGGGACTGGCGGCACGCGTCATGATCGACGCCTCGCACGCCAACAGCCAGAAGAAGCACGAGAACCAGATTCCGGTGTGCCAAGACATCGCACGTCAAATCGCCGGCGGCGACGACCGCATCATCGGCGTGATGGTGGAATCGCATCTCGTGGCCGGCCGTCAGGACCACGTGCCGGGCAAGCCGCTGACCTACGGCCAGAGCATCACCGACGCCTGCATCAACTGGGAAGACAGCCTCGGCGTGCTAGACACGCTCGCCGAAGCCGTGCGTGCCCGCCGTCTGGCGCGTGGTTCGGGTAACTGATCCAGTAGGAAGTATGGC
Source organism: Pandoraea pneumonica (assembly GCF_049918595.1). Classification (GTDB taxonomy): domain Bacteria; phylum Pseudomonadota; class Gammaproteobacteria; order Burkholderiales; family Burkholderiaceae; genus Pandoraea; species Pandoraea pneumonica_A. Next base: position 443,982 of record NZ_JBNCRZ010000004.1, on the reverse strand, counting down.
TGGCGCATCGCCCTCGGTAAGCATCGGGGGCGTGACAGCAAAGCAAAACCCGGTCGATGCGACGAAGCACGACCGGGTTTTCTTTTACGCGGGCGGTGCACGGGGTGCTTCCGCGCCGGCAAATACCCCTTCAAGCGCGGCCTCAGGCTTCGCTTGTGCCTTCACGCTCGCGCTGCCAAAGCACGTCGCTGCCGCCACCGGCACGGTTGAGCACGCGGGCTAGCACGAACATCAGATCCGACAGGCGGTTGATGTACTGACGCGGCGCCGGACCGACCGTCTCCTCGGCACCCAGGGCGACCATCGCGCGCTCGGCGCGACGCGCCACGGTACGCACCACGTGGGCGAGCGCCGCCGCACGCGTACCTCCGGGCAGAATGAATTCTTTGAGTGGCGGCAGGGCCTCGTTGTACTGGACCAGCCAGCCATCGAGCCGGACCACATGGGCATCGCCTAGCAACGTGTGACGCGGCGTACTGAGTTCGCCGCCGAGATCGAACAGATCGTGCTGAATAGCGGCCAGCACGTCACGCACATCCGCGGGCAGGTCTTCACACAGCAACACCCCGATATGCGAATTGGTCTCGTCGACCTCGCCAATGGCGACGATGCGCAGGCTGTGTTTGTCGACGTGGGCCCCGTTGCCCAGACCGGTTCTGCCGCCATCGCCCGTTCGCGTGACGATCTTGCTCAAACGATTCCCCATCTTGCGATACCTGCTCCTTGCGGCATGCCATGCCCGCCGGCTGTCAAGCTCCGGCGGCGATACGACTTACCTTCTTGTGATAGAAAAACGCCATCCGCCACACGCTGCCTATTTTTCGGGCAATTCCGATGGCGCGTGCCGGCGACAAGTTCGTATGATATGACGCAAAGGGTGGGGAAAAACGCCATCACAGCGTAAAATCCCCGCTCATGAGGTGTCAGGGCATTCGCCGTCTTCGAGAGGCGGGCTCAAGACCCCACCCAATATGGAGCAAGCCCCCGGGAGCACACCAGCGCTGTCCCGCGTTGGCCGCCCGGAGACCCGAAGGAGAAAGCCGTGAATCACCCCCACCTGCCGTTTGCCGCCAAGCGTCCGTTTCCCGACGCCCTGCTCACCGAATTGCAAGCCCTGCTGGGCGAGCGCGTGAGCACCAAGGAGGCGCTACGCGAACATCACGGCCGTGACGAGTCTCCTTTCGACCCGATGCTGCCCGACGCCGTCGCCTTCGCGCACAGCACCGACGAAGTCGCGCAAATCGTGAAGCTCTGCGGCAAGTACAACGTCCCGCTCATTCCCTACGGCGCCGGCTCGTCCCTCGAAGGTCACTTGCTGGCCGTGGAAGGCGGCCTGTCGCTCGATCTGTCCGAGATGAACAAAGTCGTCTCGATCAACGCAGAAGACCTGACGGTCACCGTCGAGCCGGGTATCTCGCGCAAGGCACTGAACGAAGCGCTGCGCGACACGGGCCTGTTCTTCCCGATCGATCCGGGTGCCGACGCCAGCATTGGCGGCATGTGCGCGACGCGTGCCTCGGGCACCAACGCCGTACGCTACGGCACGATGCGCGAGAACGTCCTCGCGCTCACCGTGGTACTGGCCGACGGCCGCGTGATCCATACCGGTACCCGCGCGCGCAAGTCTTCCGCTGGCTACGACCTCACGCGCCTGTTCGTCGGCAGCGAAGGCACGCTGGGCATCATCACCGAAGCCACGGTGCGCCTGTATCCGCAACCGGAAGCCGTCTCGGCCGCCATCTGCTCGTTCCCGAGCATGACCGACGCGGTGAACTGCACGATCCAAACGATTCAGTTGGGCGTGCCGGTCGCACGCGTCGAGTTCGTCGACGCGCTGGCCGTGCGGGCAATCAACAAGCATTCGAAACTGGAACTGCCCGAGACGCAGACGCTGTTCTTCGAATTCCACGGCAGCGAAGCCGGGGTGAAGGAGCAAGCCGAGACCGTGCAGGCGCTGGCCGACGAGAACGGCGGTACGGGCTTCGAATGGGCCACCCGCACCGAAGATCGCAACCGTCTGTGGGGTGCGCGTCACAGCGCGTACTTCGCCATGCTGCAACTCAAGCCGGGTTGCCGCGCGGTAACGACCGACGTGTGCGTGCCGATCTCGCGTCTGGCCGAATGCGTGGGCGAAACCGAGGTCGACCTGCGCGCCTCCAGCCTGCCCTGCCCGATCGTGGGACACGTCGGCGACGGCAACTTCCACGTGGCGATTCTGATCGACCCGGCCAAGCCCGAAGAGATCGAGGAGGCCGAGCGCCTGAATCAACGCATTGTCGAGCGCGCCATCCGCATGGGCGGCACGTGCACCGGCGAACACGGTGTGGGCCTGCACAAGATGGGGTTCCTCGTCACCGAGCATGGCGAAGATGCTATCGACGTGATGCGCTCGATCAAGACATCGCTCGATCCGCATAACCTGCTCAATCCGGGCAAGATTTTCCGGTTGCGCTCGGCGGGCTGAGCACCGCATGAACGCTCCCGCGATGTCGCAAAGCCCGCACGACGCTGACCTGCCCGACCGGCAGACGCCGCTCGAGGAACGTCAGCGTCAGTTGCTCGAAGCACTCGGGCAGATTCTGCCCGCGCATTGCATCTTGCATCGCCGCGAGGACACCACGCCCTACGAGTGCGACGGCCTCGCCGCGTACCGCCGCGTGCCGCTTGCCGTGGCGCTGCCCGAGTCGGAATCGCAGGTCCAGCGCATTTTGCAGGCCTGTCATCAACTCGGCGTGCCGGTTGTGCCGCGCGGCGCGGGCACCAGCCTCTCAGGCGGCGCGATGCCCATCACCGATGGACTCGTGCTCTCGCTGGCGAAGTTCAAGAAGATTGTCGAGATCGATCCGTACGCGCGCACTGCCACCGTGCAACCGGGCGTGCGCAACTTGGCCATCTCGGACGCGGCGGCGACTTACGGGCTTTACTACGCGCCCGATCCGTCCTCGCAAATCGCTTGCACCATCGGCGGCAACGTCGCGGAAAACTCCGGTGGCGTGCACTGCCTGAAGTACGGCCTTACCGTGCACAACGTGCTGCGCGTGCGCGCCATCACGATGTCGGGCGAAGCCATCGAATTCGGCTCGCTCGGCCCCGATTCGCCCGGTCTGGATCTGCTCTCGGTCTTTATCGGCAGCGAGGGGATGTTCGGCGTGGTGACGGAAATTACGGTCAAGCTTGTGCCGAAGGCGCAAACGGCGCAGGTCATTATGGCGAGCTTCGACGACGTGGAAACCGGCGGTAACGCCGTGGCCGCGATCATCGCCGCCGGCATTATCCCGGCCGGGTTGGAGATGATGGACAAGCCCGCCACGCAGGCCGTCGAAGAGTTCGTGCACGCGGGCTACGATCTCGACGCTGCCGCCATCTTGCTGTGCGAGTCGGACGGCACTCCGGAAGAAGTGGCCGAAGAGATCATGCGCATCTCGCATGTGCTACGCACCTCTGGTGCCACGCGCTTGCAGATTTCGCGCAGCGAGGAAGAGCGCCTGCGATTCTGGTCGGGCCGCAAGAACGCGTTTCCCGCCGCCGGGCGTATCTCGCCCGACTATTACTGCATGGACGGCACCATCCCCCGGCGCGCCATTGGGACTTTACTCAAACGCATCGAGCGGTTGGAACAACAATACGGATTGCGCTGTATTAACGTCTTTCACGCGGGAGACGGCAATATGCATCCGCTCATTCTTTTCAACGGCAACGACCTCGACGAGTGGCATCGCGCCGAAGCCTTCGGTTGCGACATTCTCGAAGCGTGCGTCGAACTTGGCGGCACGATCACGGGCGAGCACGGCGTCGGCATCGAGAAAATCAACTCGATGTGCGTGCAGTTCTCGGCAGAAGAGCGCGACGCTTTCTTCGGTGTGAAGCGCGCCTTCGACCCGGTCGGGCTGCTCAATCCGGACAAGGGCATTCCCACGCGTGCGCGCTGTGCCGAATACGGCAAGCTGCACGTGCGCGGCGGCCTGCTACCTCACCCCGACCTGCCGAGGTTCTGACATGCGAGCGCTGTCGGAATGGCTGCCGCACGATTGGCGGCAGCGGCTCTACATCATCATCTTCGAGGCCGATACCCGCGAGGGCCGGCTGTTCGACATCGCGTTGCTCATCGCGATCGTCACGTCGGTTTTCGTGGTCGTCATCTCAAGCGTGCCCGTGGTGCAAAACACCCTGCCGCTGCCGATGGCCATTCTCGAATGGTTCTTCACGCTGCTGTTCACGGCCGAGTACATCGCGCGGTTGTTATGCGCGCACCGGCCGCTGCGCTATGCCCTCTCGTTCTACGGCATCATCGATCTGCTCTCGATCCTGCCGACGTATCTCGCCATTCTCGTGCCCGAACTGCACGGTCTGATCGACGTGCGACTGCTACGCCTGATGCGCGCGTTCCGAATTCTCAAGCTCACGGCCTATGTGGACGAGGCCGGTGTCTTGAGCCTCGCGCTCTATAACGCGCGCCGCAAAATCTTCGTGTTTCTCGGTTTCGTGTCGATCATCGTGGTGATCTTCGGCACGCTCATGCACATCATCGAAGGGCCGGAGCACGGCTTCACCAGCATTCCCGTGGGCATCTACTGGGCCATCGTCACACTGACGACGACGGGCTACGGCGACGTGGTGCCCGTGACCGGACTGGGCAAAGCGATCACCGGCTTCGTGATGTTGCTCGGTTACAGCGTGATTGCCATCCCCACCGGGATCATGGGTGCCGAGATTCATTCGGCGATGCGCAAGCGCCCGATCACCACACGCACGTGCAAGCAATGCCTGACCGAAGGGCACGACGCCGATGCGAGCTTCTGCAAACATTGCGGCAGCGAGCTCGATCCCTATCAAACCGACACGCCACCGCCGCCAGAACCGAGCTGATGACCGACACGAACGACACTCTCGATCAATTCCGCGCCGTCATCGAACACGCCACCGCCCGGCGCCAGCCGCTGCAACTGCGCGGCGGCGGCACCAAAGCCTGGTACGGGCAACAACGCGTAGGCGAAGTGCTCGACACGCGCGCCTATAGCGGCATCGTGGCTTACGACCCCGCCGAGCTGGTGATCGTTGCGCGCTGCGGCACGCCGCTCGCGGACATCGAAGCGGCGCTCGCCGAGCGCAATCAGTTGCTCCCGTTCGAGCCGCCCTACTTCGGGCCGGGTGCCACCATCGGAGGTGCGGTCGCTGCCGGGTTGTCGGGGCCGCGTCGCGCGGCGGTCGGTGCCGTGCGCGACTTCGTCCTCGGTGCCAAGTTGATGGACGGGCGCGGCCACGTGCTGAACTTCGGCGGACAGGTCATGAAGAACGTGGCTGGCTTCGACGTCTCGCGCATGCTGGCGGGGTCGCTCGGTACGTTGGGCCTGATTCTCGAAGTCTCGATCAAGGTGTTGCCGCAGCCGTTCGCCGAACTGACGCTGCAATTCGAGATGAATGCCGTCGATGCCGTGCGCAAGCTCAATGAGTGGGGCGGACAGCCGTTGCCTATCACCGGCAGTGCGTGGCGCAACGACTTGCTCGTGATTCGTCTGGCGGGTGCATCGGCGGCGATTAAAGCCGCGCGTGTGAAGATGGGCGGCGAGTTGGTCGATGCGATTCATGCCGCCAAGTTCTGGCATGCGATTCGTGAGCAGACGGATAACTTCTTTGCCGACGCTGGTCCCGGTCAAGCACTGTGGCGTCTCGCGGTGCCGTCGACGGCCGAGCCGCATCGACTGCCGGGCAAGCAACTCATCGAATGGGGCGGTGCGCAGCGCTGGTGGATTACCGATGCCGATGCGCAGATCGTGCGGTCCGCCGCGCGTCAGGATGGCGGGCACGCCACGCTGTTCCGCTATGGCGAACCGGGCGTGAGTGTCTTCACGCCGCTGCCATCACCGGTGATGCGCATCCATCGAAATTTGAAATCGGTCTTCGACCCCGCCGGGATCTTCAACCCGGGACGGATGTACCCGGAGCTCTGAGCACGTCGAAGTCACCCGTTCGCGTCCACCAGACGGGTCACTTCCGTGGCGAGCGTGCGCACGGCGCGATCGATGTCTCGCGTGAACGGATGCCCGGTGTTCATGCGCAGGAAGTGGTCATAACGCGTCGAGTTGGAGAACAGGCTCCCCGGCGCGACGCGAATGCCTTTCGCCAGTGCCGCGTCGAACAGCTTCTCTGAACTCACGCCGCCCGGCATCTCCACCCATAAGCTCAACCCGCCCGTCGGCAGCGTAAGCCGGGTGCCCGCTGGGAAATATGTAGCAATCGCTTCGGCCATCGCCGCCCGCTGTTCGCGCAAATGCGCGCGCAAGCGCCGCAGATGGCGGTCGAACTTCGGCGAGTCCATGAATTCACCCATCGCGATCTGTGCCAGCGCCTCATTCGGGCGCGTCTGCGCGTACTTCAGCATCTCGATACGCCACTGCCATTTGCCGCCCGCGATCCAACCCAAACGCATCCCCGGCGCGAGCGTCTTGTGCAGCGACGCGCAGTGAATCACGTTGCCGGTGGTATCCCAGCCGCGAATCGCCGCAGGGGTCGCGTCGTCGTCGCCCAGCGCCGAATAGGTGTCGTCTTCGATGATGGCGATGCCACGCGACTCGCCCCACTTCACCAAACGTGCCTTGTGTTCATCGGGCATGACGGAACCCATCGGGTTCTGGAAATGCGGCACGACAATCACCGCCTTGATGTTGTCGTAGGTCTCGCAGGCAAGCTCCAACGCTTCGAGCGAAATGCCGGTTTGCGGACTCGTCGGAATTTCGAGGGCACGAATGCCCATGCTCTCCAGCGTTTGCAGCAACGCGTAGTACGTCGGCGACTCGACGGCCACGACATCGCCCGCACTGGCCACGGCACGTAAGGCAAGGTTGATCGCCTCGATGCAGCCGTGCGTGACGACGATCTCTTCCGGCGCGATGTTCATGCGCGCCTCAAGGGCACGCCGTGCGATGGCCGCGCGAAAACGTGCTTCGCCGCCCCCCGGCGGCGGTGTGCCGTAAAGCAGCGGGTTATCGCGCAACGCCCGCAGCGTGGACTGGCGCAATTCAGCGACGGGATAGAGCGTCGGTGCCCCATGTGCCACGGCAAAGTTGATTTGCACGTTCGCTTGAAGCCCACGCGCGAGGATCGACGACACGCGTTGATTGATACCGACGTATTGCGCGAGATCAGGCACCCACGGACGCGGTTCGTCCAACGGTGCAATGCTCGCGCGTGCCGGGGTTCGCACGAAATACCCCGAACGTGGACGCGCTTCGAGCACGCCTTGCGCCTCGAGATGGCGGCAGGTCTGCAACGCCGTCGACAGACTCACTTGGTGTCGGTCCATCAACGTGCGCACGCTGGGCATACGATCGCCGGGGGCCAGTGTGCCCGCCTCGATGGCTTGACGATAGTGATCGGCGAGTTGCCGATACAGCGGCAGCGTTTGCGCGGGGGCAGGCGTGGTGGCAATCGATGACGATGACGGCGACGACGGCGTCATACCCGCGCGCTGGACGGACTTAACCGTTGTCTCAGGCGCATTCGGGTCAAGGGCAGTAATGGCGGCTTCCATGGAGCGATCATCGGGCATCGGCGGCAACCATAACAGATACAGATTTGCTGATTTGGCATCGTAACAGATGCGCGAAAGCCCTTCTGTTACCGGCGAAACCGCCAGTCTGTGTGCCTACCGGCGACGATCTCCGGCCGATACGCTGTACTCACTCGTACAACGCACCGGAGTCAGCCATGGCAAAGCGCCCTCACCCCCTCTTCTCCCCCGATCTCGCGCTCCCGCGAGGCGCGCGGCACGTGCCGGATGTCCGGGATTCGCGCGAGGCCGGGGCACTCGCTCGCCCCGCATCGACGGACGATCTCGCTGCATTGCCCGAGCAGCTGACGCTGGCGAAGGCGCAAGCGTTCCACACCTACGTGCACCGCGGCACGGTATTCCATGTGAAGCGGGGAAATGTTTGGCTCACGCCCGCCGCGCGCTGGCTCGCGGCAACGGTCTGGGCCACGCCGGTGCACCTGCCTGCGGGGCACGCCTACGTTGCGGAAGACACGGGCTGGCTTGTGTTGAGCACGGACAGCGGAGCAGAACTGTTCTGCCATGCCGTCGAAGCGCCGCCCGCGCGCTGGTACGCCTTGGCGTGGCAGGCGCTTAGGGAGCGCTTGGGGGCGTAGTTAGCGTCTGCACGGCGCATCGACAGCGCCCAGACTTAGGCGGGCAACAATCGCTCGATATCCGCGCGGATCGCCTCAGGCTTGGCCGTTGGCGCGTAGCGCGCCACGACGTGACCGCTCGCGTCGACCAGAAACTTCGTGAAGTTCCATTTAATGGCCTTCGTCCCCAGCACGCCGCGCTTCTCGTCGGTCAAATACTGATACAACGGGGCGGCGTCGGGGCCCTTGACGTCCACTTTGGCGAACATCGGAAACGTCACGTGAAAGCGCAAGTCGCAAAAGCTGCGAATCGCCTGCGCATCGCCAGGCTCCTGCTTGCCGAACTGGTTGCACGGAAACGCCAGCACCTCGAAGCTACGCGGCGCCAGTTGCGCATACAACGTCTGCAAGCCCTCGTACTGCGGCGTGAAGCCACATTCGCTCGCCGTGTTCACGATGAGCAAGACCTTGCCGCGATACTGCGACAGGCTCACCGTCTCGCCCGCTAGCGTTTGCACGGAAAAATCGTAGACCTGCTTTGCCTGTGGTGAACTCGCGCTCATCGTTGGCTCCCTCTGAATTGTCGGCACGCGCAGTCTGCCATATTCACCGGTAGCACCTCGTTTTTTCCGGGGTAGCACCTCCCTTTTCGCACGGCTATAATCGTTGGCCTACCCCGCCACCTGCGGGGGACACTGACGCAAGCGATGCGCCAGCCCTTTCGTTTCACTACGCTTCACGACGCTTCCCGACGCCAGAACCCGCCTCATGTCGACCATCGCTTCACACCTCGACGCCGTCCTCTCCCGGATCGCCCAAGCTACCGCCAGCGCCGCACGCCCGGCAGGCAGCGTGCAACTGCTCGCCGTATCGAAGACCTTCGGCCCGCACGCCGTGCGTGAAGCCATTGCCGCCGGTCAGCGCGCATTCGGTGAGAACTACGTGCAGGAAGCGCTCGACAAGATTGCGGCGCTTGCGGGTGACACAGTCGACGGTGCGCCGCTCGAATGGCATTTCATCGGGCCGCTGCAAAGCAACAAGACACGCCCGGTCGCGGAACACTTCGCCTGGGTCCACTCGGTCGACCGGCTCAAGATCGCCGAGCGCCTGAGCGCACAACGTCCTGCGGGCATGGCGCCGCTTCAGGTTTGCCTGCAAGTGAACATCAGCGGCGAAGCCACCAAGAGCGGTGTGCTCCCCGCCGAGGTGCCCGAGACCGCCCGCGCCATCGCGGCGCTGCCCAACCTGACGTTGCGCGGCCTGATGGCGATTCCCGAGCCCGAAGACGACCCGGTACGCCAACGCGCGCCGCTGCGCGCGATGCGCGAGCTGTTCGATGCCTTGCGTGCCAAGGGAATGGCGCTCGATACGCTCTCGATGGGCATGTCCGGCGATCTCGAGGCAGCCATCGCCGAGGGTGCGACAATGGTGCGCATCGGCACTGCGATTTTCGGGGCCCGCGACTACGGGTCTCACGCCTGAGGCGCCTATTGGCGGCCCCCGGAATTAGGGGGAACAGGCCCTAGGATGACGGACGAGACGCAAACTCGCCACGGCATGACACGGTAACGACGCAAACGACTCACGCAACGCAAAGGATGGTTATGAGAATTGCATTCATCGGCGGCGGCAATATGGCCAACGCCCTGATCGGCGGATTGGTGGGACGCGGCACGGCACCGCGCGACATTCTCGCGATCGACGTCAACGAATCGACCCGCGAGGGCCTCGTCAAGCAATACGGTATCGACACGGCCAGCGCGCCCAACGACCGCCTGCGCGACTACGACACGCTCGTGCTCGCGGTCAAACCGCAAGTGCTCAAGGACGTCGCCCAAGCCCTGCAACCGCACCTGAACTCGCAACTGGTCATCAGCATTGCCGCCGGTATTCGCGCGTCGGATCTGGCGCGCTGGCTCGGCGGTCACAACCAGATCGTGCGCTGCATGCCGAACACGCCTGCCCTCATCGGCATGGGAATTACCGGGCTGGCCGCGCTGTCTGGCGTGGACTCGGACCAGCGCAAGCGCGCCGAGACCGTGCTGGGCGCCGCCGGTCAGATCGTCTGGGTGGAAAAGGAAAGCCAGCTCGACGCCGTGACGGCGATCTCGGGCAGCGGCCCGGCCTACGTGTTCTATTTCATCGAAGCCCTTGAGCAAGCCGCGCAAGAACTCGGTTTCTCGCCGGAACAGGGCCGTCAATTGGCCATCGCCACGTTCACCGGCGCTTCGCAACTGGCCGCGCAGTCGAGCGAGCCGGCCAGCGTGCTGCGCGAGCGCGTCACATCCAAGGGCGGCACCACGTTCGCCGCACTCAGCTCGTTCGATCGCGATGCCATCAAGGCCGCCATCGTGCGCGGTGTGCACGCCGCGAATACGCGAGCCAAGGAATTGGGCGACGAACTCGGCGATGCCTGATGTGACGGTGCCGGTCGACATCGTCTGAAACTGACGACATCACCGACTAGCCACGATTGGCAAAACCGCATGCGCAACGGCGCGAGTGATTCACGAATCACCGCGCCGTTTTTCATTTCGGCAGACCTCTGTCACGACATTTCATGAGGTCACGATCGTTTTTTGAAAGGTCGCGCCTGCATCGGAACGTTAGCTTCTGCATACGACAACTCTACGCAGATAGCGACCATGCCCGGCACAACACCCGCGCTGCCACACAGCTCCCTGAAGTCACATCGCCGCCACTTTCTTGCTAGCGCTTCGGCGTGGTCGGTCGCCGCGCTCGTGGTACCGATCAGCGGTTGCGCGACCTTGCTTGCGCCTAACGAACCGCGCGCATCGTACAAGCTCGACACGCTCATCGCGTCGCCCAATCAAGGCTCTCGTGTCAGTACGTTGGTCCTGCATTACACGGCCCTCCCGCTCGGTGCGTCGATTGCGATACTGACCGATCCGCGTCGCGCGGTCAGCGCGCACTACGTCGTGCCGGACGCACCAGACAACGATGGAAAATTCGGCGTTTTCGCGCTGGTACCGGAGTCGCAGCTGGCGCGACACGCGGGGGTGAGCTATTGGCAGGGAGTGCGCATGCTGAATGGCACATCGATCGGCATCGAGATCGTCAACGGCGGCTTTCCCGCGAAAGACAATCGCGTGCCGCTCATGACCCGCGACTGGGAAGCCTTCGGCGACGACCAAATTGCCGTGGTCGGTGAACTCGCACGCGACATCGTGTCGCGCCATGACATCGCCCCCCACCGGGTGGTGGCGCATGCCGACGTGGCCCCGGGGCGCAAGCTGGATCCGGGACCGCTATTTCCGTGGCGAAAGCTGTATGAGACTTACGGAGTCGGCGCGTGGCCCGATGCAGACGTCGTGGAGTATCACCGTATCGCGCAACCGTTTGACGGCGATATCGGCGATCTGCAGGCAAAACTGCTGGCGTACGGCTACGACACGCCACAAAACGGTGAACTGGACGCGCGCACCGTCGATGTCGTGTCCGCGTTCCAGATGCACTTTCGTCCTGCGCGGTACGACGGCGTACCTGACGCCGAGACCGTCGCCATTCTCGATGCGCTGTTGGAGAAGTATTTCAACCGGCCTCGTCAGCCACAAAGCGGGCCGGTGTGACCCGGCCGCCCGATTAGCCGTGTGCCGTCAGCAGGTAGTGCCCGGCAATGCCCGCGAAGACCGCAGCGCCGAGCCAATTGTTGTGACGGAATGCCGCAAAGCACGGCATGCGCTCGCGTTTGCGAATCAGGAAGTAGTGATAGATGGCGAAACTCACCGCGACCGCCATGCCGAGCCAGAACGGCCAGCCAAAACCAAGATAAGCACCCACGCCCATCTGAATGCCCAGCGCGCCTGCGTAGCAGAGCATGATGGCTGCCACATCGAAGCGACCGAACGTGATCGCCGAGGTCTTGATGCCGATCTTCAGATCGTCGTCGCGATCGACCATCGCGTACTCGGTGTCGTACGCCACCGACCAGAACACGTTCGAGAGCAGCAGAACCCAGGCAAGCATCGGCACCTGATCCTGCACGGCGGCAAACGCCATCGGAATGCCGAAGCCGAACGCCACGCCCAGATACGCCTGCGGAATCGCCAAAAAGCGCTTGGTGAACGGATACGTGCCCGCCACGAACAGCGCCGGAATCGACAGCCATTTGGTGAGCGCGTTGAGCGGCAGAATCAGCAGAAAACTCGCCAGCGCCAGTGTCGCCGCGACGGCCACGGCCTCCCAGGCACGAATGCGGCCCGAGGTGATCGGGCGCTCTTTGGTGCGCTTCACGAACTTGTCGAAGTCGCGGTCGGCGTAATCGTTGATCGCGCAGCCCGCCGAGCGCATCAGGAACGTGCCCAGCGTGAAGATCAGCAGGAGCAGCGGGTCGGGATGCCCGTTCGAGGCGATCCACAATGCGGCGAGCGTCGGCCACAGCAGCAGCACGGTGCCGATCGGCTTGTCCAGACGAACGAGGCGGAAATACAGCGGAAGGCGTTGAGCGAGCAACATGGGCGGCACACAGAAAGACATGTGGCGACATTGTAGGGCACGCGCCGGATGCCCGCCAATTCAGCCTAGCGGATGGCGGGACAGCGGCTTACCAGATCCAGAACATCAACAGCCAGAGCCAGTTGACCAGTGCCAGCGCGGCAACAATACCGGCCATGCCCGCCAGACGACGTCCCAGCGTGGCAGCATGACGCCCTGTCACACGCCAGCCCAGCCACAGGCTCCACAGCGTGGTGACGGCCAGAATGGTCGCACGCACGTCGTTCGCCCAGTACACCGGCAGGTGTTCCGCACGCAGCAGGCTGATCGTGGTGGCCGACAGGCCGATAAACACGCCCGCGCCCGCAATCGGAATCAGCGCCTGCACAAGGTGGTTAAAGCGCGACGTCTGCCACTTCCCCATCGCCCGGTTGGCGAGCGCGAAGATGACGGTGAACGCCAGCCCCAGCAGCAACCCGTTGCCCAGAATGTAGGCGACCACCAGACTTCCGTCGAGCCACGTGAACACGTCGCTCTGATCGGGGTAATTGGTGAAGACGAACCACGGCGCATTCGTCTCGAACGGCCACATGATGTTGCGGTCGATGAGCCACGAGGCAATCGCCGTCTTCACGGTGACGAACCACGGGTTCACGGTCCAGTGGAACGCGCCGATGGCCACGCCGAGCAGGCCGTACATCAGGAGCACGCTGTCCCACACGCTGTTGTTTTCGGTGGCGCCGAACTTCACGATTTCTTCGCTCGGCGAGCGGCCGGCCAGCTCGATGGCGTCGCGGTGTCCGGCGCAACGGCCGCACATATGGCATTGCGCACCGCCCTTCATATTGCGCAGCGGCACGAGCGGCGCGCAATTGACCGGAATGATCTTGTGACCGTTGGTGTGATACGACTTACGCCAGGCGTCTTCGTTGACCTTGAAATGGAACGGTGCGAGACGCGCCAGTAGCGAGAACACGCCGTTGACCGGGCACAGATACTTGCACCACACGCGCTTGTCGCGCCCGTAGAAGTAACCGATCACCATCGCGCCGATGGTCGAGCCGCCCAGCACCAACAGCACGGCCTTCGGATACTGATAGACGCTGACCATCTGCCCGTAGAGCGTCGTGCCGGCGAAGGCCACGAAGGGCCAGCCGCCCCAGCGCATCCAGCGCGGAATGGCGCGGCCACGGCCGTGGCGGCTTGCGAATTCGGAGAGTGTGCCTTCGGGGCAGAGCACCCCGCACCAGACCCGGCCCATCAAGACCATGCTGATGAGCACGAACGGCCACCAGATGCCCCAGAACGTGAACTGGGCAAAGACGGTGAGGTTATTGAGGATGTGCGCCGTCTCGTCGGGCAGCGGCATCATGACTGGCACGCAGATGAGGAACGCATAAACCAGCACAATGGCCCACTGCACGCCACGGATCAGTTTGCCGTGGCGTTGCATCCAAAGGCCCGCGCGGGCCAACAGGTTCGGGACAGGTATGGCGATGCTCATGCTCAACTCGTGCTTCGGGGATTACTTCACCGGCCCGACGGACTCTCTATACGGCGTGGTCCGTTCAGGCCGTTCAAGCCAGACAGGTCACTTGACCCATCTGGCGGATGGCGCCGTGGCGTCGCTTAGGTGCGCTTACGTGCGCTTAGGCGGCCTTAACCTGCTTAGCCGGGGCACCTGCGCGCTTCAACAGCGCCCAGATGAACAGCCAGTACAGCGCATACACCAACAGATTCATGCCGGACGGGTGCGCGCGGTAGCCGGTCAGCGTGGCGACCAGACTGCCGAACGGGCTGGCGTCGTCCAGAATCGCGGAAGTATCCCACAGTTGGTCGACCAGCGTCGGCACGAACTCCAGCGAAATCAACCGGTCGAGACCCGACTCCAGCAACCCTGCAGCAAGGAACAACAGCATGATTTCGGTGACGCGGAAGAACAGACGCCACGAGAAAATCTTGCCGCCCAGTTGCAGCAGCCAGAACGTCAGCAGCGCCAGTGCGAAGCCGATCACCACGGCCAGCCACATGTTCAGCGGCACACTGCCTTGCTGACCGAAGCCGATGCCGTACAAGAAGATCGCCGTCTCACTGCCTTCACGGGCAATGGCCAGCGCGACCAACACCAGCACGCCCCACCAAGTGCCCTGATCGTGATTCTTCTTTAGCGACGACTCCATGTCTCGCTTGAGCGTGCGGCCGTGCCGCTTCATCCAGAACACCATTTGCACGATCAGCACGCAGGCGATCAGCACCATGGCGGTCTGGAAGTAATCTTGCGCGTCGCCCGAGAGGACTTCGGTGAACCCGACCAGCGCGGCGCCCAGTGCCACGGCGGCAGCAATACCGATTGCCACACCGGCCCACAAATAGGGCAGACCGCGCTTCGCGCCGTGCTCGGGGTTGGCCAGCCAGGCATGCAGAATGCCTACGACCAGCAGTGCCTCGACGCTTTCGCGCCAGACGATGAACATGACCTGACCCATCGTGCAATTCCTTTAGTGATGCGTGTTGATGCTTGTTACTGCCAATTGGTACTTACGGGTACTGACGCCGCGCGCAAGCGCGGCTTCGCACAAAACGCCTTCCGCGCAGACTTACTTGGCGACGATCACGCCTTGCGCCTGCTGATGGAAGTCGTCGAAAAACTTGTACTCGCCCGGTTGCAACGGGGCGATCACGACAAACGACTGCGCGCCCGGTGCGAGCACCTTTTCCTTGCGCAGTTGCAGGCTTTCGAACTCGACCGCGTTCGTGCCCGTGTTATGCACTTCGATCTTGATACGCTTGCCGGCCGGCACTTCGATGCGCGCGGGGTTGAGCTTGCCGTTGTTCATTTCCAGCTTGAACGTGGGCAGGTCGTCCGCGTGCGCAAGCGACGTGGCGCCGAGTGCGAACAACGTGGCCAGCACGGCCGTCATGGTGGCCAGCAGGCGCGCGATGCGCTGAATCATCCTTCTTGCTCCAAATGAAAACAGCGTCGGCCCGCCAACTGGCCAACGCTGCATCAAGATAGTCAGGGCTTAGTAGCCGCCCTTCTTGCCAATACCGCTGAACGTGAATTCGACGGTCTTGGTGATCGGCTTGAACCACGGGCCCACGCCGGTTTCCTTGTCGACGTGACGGCCGAAGCACCACGGGCCCATGCCACCGTGCGCTGCGTGCGCGCCCGAAGCGGCCATCGCACCGCCGCTCATCTTGCAGCCGAATTGTTCCAGCGTGCCCGGCGCATTGACCACCATCGTCAGCGTGTACTTGCCCACGCCGTCGAGCTTGACGTTGTCACCGTAGTGCGGGCCATCGCTCGCCACCATCGGCATCATCAAGCCTTCGATCACCTTCGTGCTACCGGCCTTTTGCAACTTGTACGTGATTTCCAGACCCGGAATCCAGTCGCCTTCGGCGTAACCGTTCGGGTTCTTGGCAACAGCGTGAATATCGGCTTCGAGGTGGATATCCGACTTCTTGGCATCGTTCATCATGCCAGCCGGTTCCATCGTGATCGGTTGCAGATAAACCGTGTTGATTTCCATGCCAGCCGTGACCAACGGCTTGCCAATCGGAAACTCGGCGGCTTGCGCCAGGGTCGCCGCACCGGCGAGCAGCACCGCTGCCACGAGGGATTTCACGCGCATACGAACTCCAGAAGGTAAGAAGTTAATGCAAATTATTCTCAATAAGTTTAGCACTATCGCCACCACCCGACAAACCCGAAGTCGACGCTATATGGGGAGTTGGGGGGATTGAGAAGGCGATGGGGCCGCATTCTGCCCCATTTTTTGCACAAGACTTAGGGAACCCGTGGTTTCCGTTTACGGAAAATTACCAAACCGCTTGCGAACGCCCGCCGGAAACACGTAAAGGCCGCCGGCCGACACCATAGCGGCCCATTCTTAGTGCCGAATTAGCCCGAATTAGCGTCGCATCAGGGCAACACGCCGCCCCGGTCGATCTTGCGGGCCAGCACCACCGACGTGGTGGTACGTGTCACGCCATCGATCTCGCCAATGGTGTCGAGCAACGCGTCGAGCTGATCGGGCGATGCGGCATGCAGCCACGCCACGTAGTCGAATTCCCCGCTCACGGTGCACAGCAGATGGATCTCGGGCATTTTGTCGAGCCGGCGTTGGACGTCGCGTCCCGAGCGCGGCTGCACGCTGATACCTACGCACGCCTGCAAACCACCGCCCACGGCATCTTGCCCCAGGCGCACGGTGTAGCCCGCGATCACGCCCGCGCGCTCGAGCCGCCCGATGCGGGCGAGCACCGTCGTGCGGGCCACGCCGAGCCGGCGGGCCAGATTGGCCGCACTCTCGCGGGCGTTCACGCGCAACAGCGCGAGCAGGTTCCGGTCGAGTTCGTCGAGCGGCGTAGCAGACAGGGTCATGACGGACTCGGCAAGGGCTGGCGCCTAAGCAGGGCGCGTGAGCGATAAAGCGCGATTATATGAGGTCGTCACGCTAAGCGGTCGGCACACAACTTCTCCGTCGCGAAGCCCGTCGACATACGTCAGCCCGCCTAGACCAAGAGATACGATGACATGGCGAGCAAGTGGCCGCCATCAACCGGTCGTTGAGGCGGCCTCACTGGCTCGCGGCACCCCTGCCACACCGCATCCCACGGCACTTAACCCTAGTCCTATCAAGGCCATAGCCTCGGGTATCCCCGCAAGCCTCCGGTATTGACAACGCGGAAGTCCAATGCGCAAAATCACATCACTTATATGACGACGTACAAGAAAGACCCACCACGGCAGTTGCGGATGTCATAGCCGCTTATCCATTGCCTGGCGCGTCGGCCCCGAACGTCACCGGAGACAGGCGTCAGCCATGCATTTCTCGTTGAATTTCGCCCCGCTGGTTCCTTACTGGCCAGTTTTTCTGGAAGGCGCATGGCTCACGCTGAAGATGACGGTCCTATCCGTGATCATTGGCACAGCGCTCGGCACGCTCGTCGCGTTCGCCAAACGCAGCCGCCATCGCTGGCTGTCGCGCCTGTGCGGCATCTACATCGAGTCGGTGCGTAACACCCCCTTCCTCGTTCAAATCTTCCTGCTCTATTTCGGTCTCGCCAGCCTCGGCATTCATATGCCGACGTTCGCCGCGTCGGTCATCGCCATGGTCATCAACATTGGCGCCTATGCGGCGGAGATCATCCGCGCGGGCATCGAGTCGGTGCCGCGCGGGCAGATCGAAGCGGCCGAGTGTCTTGGCCTGTCGAAGTGGCGCATTGCGTGGCACGTGATGCTGCAACCGGCCATCGAGAAGGTGTACCCCGCACTGACCACGCAGTTCATTTTGATGATGCAGGCCTCTGCGATGGCCTCGCAAATTTCCGCCGAAGAACTCACCGCCGTGGCGAACACCGTGCAATCGGACACCTTCCGCTCGCTCGAAACCTACATCGTCGTGGCAGCGCTGTATCTCGTGCTGTCGCTGCTGGTGAAGCTGGTCGCGTGGGGCGTCGGGGAATATCTCTTCAAGCGCCGCCGCACGGTACGTCGCGCCGCCGCTCAGACGGCACAAGCCGCCCGTCGGCGTGCCACGGCAGCGCGTGCCGCCGCAGGCAATACGGGCGTGGCAAGCGCCGCCGGCAGCAACGCCGCACAACGGAGCGCGTCATGATCGGTAGTTTCTCGTGGACTTATCTCGGCTACCTCGTGCAGTCGATCGGCTGGACGCTGGTGCTCTCGCTGATTGCGTTCGTGCTCGGCAGCGTCGGTGGCTTTCTCGTGATGCTGGCGCGCATCTCGCCGCGCCGCTGGCTGCGTTTGCCCGCACAAGTATTCATTGAAGCGATTCAGGGTGTGCCGCTGCTGATTCTGCTGTTCATCGTGTATTTCGGCCTGTCGGTCTACGGCTTCGAATTACCCGCCATCGTGGCTGCTGCTCTCGCGCTGATGGTCTACACCAGCGCGTATCTGGGCGACATCTGGCGCGGCTGCGTGGAAGCGATGCCGCGTGCGCAATGGGAAGCGGCCGAGTGCCTGTCGTTCACGCGTTGGCAGACGTTGCGTCTCGTGATCATTCCGCAGGCCATTCGCTTGTCGCTGCCGCCGACGATCGGCTTTCTGGTGCAGATCATCAAGATGACGTCGCTCGCCTCGGTCATCGGCTTCGTCGAACTCACCCGCGCCGGTCAAATCATCAACAACTCGATTTTCCAGCCCTTCCTCGTGTTCTCGCTGGTGGGGGTGTTTTATTTCGTGCTGTGCTACCCGCTCTCGCGCTGGAGCGCCGCATTGGAGGACAGACTGAATGTCGGCAATCGTTAAGGTCAACCAGATTCACAAACGCTTCGGCGACAACCCGGTGCTCAAGGGGGTGTCGTTCGAGGTGGAGCGCGGCAAGATGGTCGCGATCATCGGCGCGAGCGGTTCGGGCAAGAGCACGGCGCTGCGTTGCATCGACCGGCTGGAGACGATTGACGAAGGCTCCATCGAAGTGTGCGGCATCCGCGTGGAAGATCCGAAGATCGATCTGCACGAGCTGCGCCGCGAAGTCGGCATCGTCTTCCAAAGCTACAACCTGTTTCCGCACCTGAGCGTGCGCGAGAACATCATGCTCGCGCTGCGCCACGTGAAGCGCATGCCGCGCAGCGAGGCCGAAGCCGTCGCCAAGCGCGTGCTCGCCCAAGTGGGGCTCGCGGAGAAAGCCGATAGCTATCCCGAGCAACTCTCGGGCGGTCAGCAGCAGCGTGTGGCCATCGCTCGTTCGCTCGCCATGTCGCCGAAGGTGATGTTGTTCGACGAAGTGACTTCGGCGCTCGATCCGCAGCTCACCGGCGAAGTGCTACGTGTGATGGAAGACCTCGCCGCCGACGGCATGACGATGGTGCTCGTCACGCACGAGATGGCCTTCGCGAAACGGGTGGCCGATCAAATCATTTACATGCATCAAGGCAAGGTGTGGGAAGTGGGTCCGGGCGAGATGCTCGACAACCCGCAAACGCCTGAATTGCGTGCGTTCCTCGCCAATGGCCTGTAAGGCAGGCCGCAAGCGCACGCTCGCTAGTCGCAGCAACACACAACACTTCAAGGAGACCACCGCATGAAACTCAAGACGCTCTTCACCCAGGCCTGCGCGGCCGTTGTGCTCGGCGCGATGGCGCACGCTGCGCTCGCCGATCAGCTCGACGACATCAAGAAGGCGGGCAAGATTCGCGTCGCGATTGCCATGGGCACGCCGCTGTTCTCGTTTGCCGATGCCAACTTGCAACCGGCGGGCTCGGATGTCGATACGGCGAAGCTGCTCGCGCAAGACCTCGGCGTGAAGCTCGACATCGTGTCGGTGACGAATGCGGCGCGCGTGCCGACGCTGCAAGCTAACCGTGCCGACGTGGTGGTGGCCGACCTGTCGATCACGCCTGAGCGCGCCCAGGTCATCGACTTCTCGGTGCCGTATGCCGTGATCTCGATCATCGTCGGCGCGCCCAAGAGCATGAACATCAAGAGCTATGACGATCTGAACGGCAAGCGCGTCGGTCTCACGCGTGCGACCGTCAATGACACGCTCACGACGCAGAACGCCAAGGGCGCCCAGATCGTGCGTTATGAAGACGACGCGACGCTCATCACGTCGATGGTCACGGGTCAGGTGGACATTTTCTCGAGCACGCCGTCGAACCTTGGCGAAATGGCCAAGCGCGCGCCGGAGAAGAATCTTGAATTGAAGTTCACGCAGAAGGACTTCGATCTGGGCATCGCGCTCAACAAGAATCAGCCGCGCCTGAAGGAATGGATCAACGAGTGGGTGAAGACCAACCTCAAGAACGGCAAGCTCAACGCGATCTACAAGAAGTATCACGGTCGCGATCTGCCGGACAGCGTGACGAAGGCTTCGTAATCGCCTGAAGCACACGGGTGTGGGCGATGGCACAACAGCGTGTCGAATCGCCCGCCCCCCACTCACCACTCACCCATTCACCCATTCACCCATTCACCCGTTCCCGCCTCACGACGCCAGCGGCACCGCCTTATTCCCAGCCAGCCGAATTGCTCGACGTACCGCCAGCCCTCTACCAAGAAACACACCGGTAAAACCACCGTAGGCCAAGCTGATCCACGCGACGAAGCCACCTTGTTCGCGCAGCGCAGGATGCATTGCCAACTGCACGGCGACGGCAAACTTCAACGCGAAGATCGCAATCATCCACACGAGCGGCATCCAACTGCCCGCGACGACGACCTTGCGAGTGGCCGGAACCCAGCGCACGTCGCCCCAGATACCGAGCGCCGCACGCATCACGACGACGATCACCACGGCACTCGTCCATGCGATCAGCGACGGCGTGCTGGCGCCAAACGAGTTCGCGACGCCGTACGCGGAAAACACCGTCATCGCCACGGGCATCGCCAGTGCGGCCCAGAGCGGTTTTTGCTGCGTACGCGTCGCCGACAAGCCCAGCGCCACCAAACCGACGAACAGAAACCCCACCCACAGTGGGACATGAGACAGAAAGGACATGACAGCGCTCCGAAGAATGGCCGCTCCTGTGCGGCGATGACCGGAGCATCGGAGATTGTGTGAGATGACTCGACGAGGATGCGACGAACGGCTGGCGGTATGGCGCGAGTTGCCGATGCGATACGCGAACAGCGCACGTCATCGCGCACCGTCACGCACCGTCGAGCCACCGCGACACGATGTCGCAACGTGCCGCCGCGCGGGAGAAACACTGGCCCGAGAATTTAGAACACGGTAACGTAGCGCCTTGCTCACAAAACGCTTCGCGCAGCATTTCCGCCGATGAACCGTTCGTCCTTATCTTCTCCGCTCGCCCACGAGCCATCACGCCAGATCGTAGCCTCCGCCGCGCCCTTGAACGCTCGGCAAATCGCGCCGCTCGGCGCGATGCTCATGGCGCTCGCATTCGCGTCGCCGGTCTTTGCGCAGGGGAATATTGCCGAAGGGAAAACGCTCTTCACGGCGCGCTGCTCATCGTGTCACACCGTGGGGCCGATGGCGGGCTCGGGGTTCGGGCCGCAACTCAACGCGATCTCGGGTCGCCGGGCCGGGAGCTTGAAGGATTTCGAGTATTCGAGCGCGATGAAGCAATCGGGCATCGTCTGGGACGACAAGTCGCTCGCCGCCTTCATCGAGAACCCGGGCAAGGCAGTGCCCGGGACCAAGATGCGCTTCTGGGGTATCAGTAATCCCCGCAAGATTGCCGACTTGCTGGCGTATTTGAATACGCTTAAGTAGATCGTCTCCGCGCTTAGCCGTCGGCGCGCTGCGTCACGGCGGCAAGCACCTCAGCCGTGGTCGTTGTCTCCCCCAGACGCGGGAAGATTTTCTCGACACTGTGCTGATGCGAGGCGGCGTTCAAGTCCGTCATCGCATCGACCACGAGGGCCACGTTGTAGCCGTACTCGTGCGCATTACGCGCGGTCGATTCCACGCCGATGCTGGTGGAAATGCCCGCCAGCACCACCTGCGTCACGCCGCGCCGACGCAGGAATTGGTCGAGCGACGTACCGTAGAACGCCCCCCATTGCAGCTTCGTGACTTTGTGATCGTCAGGCTGCACGTCAAGCTCGGGAATCAGTTCGGCCCAATCGGCAGGCGGCGTGCCGTGCACAGGTGCGTCGGTACGGCCCGCCGGGCGACCAGCGACATTGACCAGCACCACTGGCAGACCTTTCGCACGAAACGCACGTAGCAATGCAGCGTTGTTCGCCACGATATCGGCGACCGGGTGCGCGGTCGGCAGACTAACGATGCCCTTCTGCATGTCGATGACGACAAGCGCGGGCAGGCCGGGGTGGGAATCGAGTTGGGAGAGTGGCATGGGGGAGCCTCAGGAGTTGCCGAGTCGGCGAATCAGTTCTACCGCCGAGACGAGCGTCTTGCGCTCGGCGGGCGTGAAGTTGGCGACGGCGCTCATCAGCCAGTCGTGTTTGGCGAGGCGCACTTTGCGCCGCGTCTCACGGCCGTCCTCGGTGAGCGCAACGAGCATTTGCCGGCCATCGTCGGGATGGGCATACCGCTCGATAAGCCCCTCCGCCTCCATGACCGCCAGCGTGACCCCCATCGATTGCGGCTTGACCGCTTCCGCGCGGGCAAGATCGGCCGTCGTCGTCGGCCCGCCTTCTTCAAGGCGGGCCATGATGGCCACTTGCGACCACGTCAGCTCGCGCGTGTTGGAGACGGCCCGCAGCCGGCGCAGCAATTGGCCCATCACCGGCAACAAGTCGGCGATGGCGCTTTCAGATTCGTTGGGAACAGTCATGGGCGGAGCATAGAACTTGGAAAGCAAACTTGCAAGTTAACCTTCCAATTTTCATGACGCCGTTGAGGCGAACGACTGAGAACGGGGGCCGCTAAGTCGACGAGGCGCTTCAGCCGGTCCAACCGACGAACTGACTGCGCGTGTCTTGCCACGTCGCCAGATTCTTGAGAATGAGTGCTTCGATCTGCTTGGGATCTTCACTGAGGTCGCTGACGTTCAGCACGAGGGCCGTGTAGCCCAGCTTCACGTTCGCGGCGGCGAACTTGCGCTTGTGCGACGACATTTTCTCTAGCCACTTTTCCGGCGCTTTAACCTCAAGGCAGACGAAGGCATTGCCGAACATCGATTTGATGTGAGCACCCGTGATGTCGGACCAAGGGATCAGCCCGACGCCGAGGGTGCCGTCCAGAATACCGTTGCTATCGATCTGCAATCGAGGCTGTCCGTCGAAGAGTCGCCGCAAGGCGATGGGAATGCCTGCACCGAAAAAGACGATGCTGGCCCAGCCGACGAGCTTCGTCATCTCTTCCGACATGCGACGCGAACCGCCCTCCGTGACCATAAAGCCCCCCGCGATGACGAAGGCGATCGACGCCAGCAGCAGGAAGAAAGCCTTTCGTTTGGAGGGTCCAACCGTTAGTGATGTCACTGATGACCTTGAGAAGGGGAACGGCTGATGAAGACAACGGCATCGATCAGTCTTTCGGCAAGAAACGCGAAAGACTGATGCGAAAAGAAGGCGTGACCGGTTCTTCGGGCGCGTGCGCACAAAAAACGGTGTGTGGTACCGGGGACCGGACTTGAACCGGCAAGCCCGAAGGCGGCGGATTTTAAGTCCGCTATGTTTACCAATTTCATCACCCCGGCAGGGTCGCGCATTCTAACATCCCCACCGCGTTACGTCAGTTGAGTATCATGGCGGCATGCGCGCGGTGCGCGCTCCACCGGAGATCGATCCCATGCTGGAGAATCTCGACCGCATCGCGATGTCGCTCGACGCCATCGAAACCGCCGCCCGCGACGTCGCCCTGCACTCCCCCCAGAACGCGCAGGCGCTCTACACCGCGCTCATGGAAATTCGTAACGCCATCGCCCTCGTCGCCCAGGAAGTCGTGCGGCTAGAACACGAAATTCATGGCCCAACCGGGAACGGTCCGACCTAATACCGAAGTAAGCGCGCTAGCCTCTCACGGGTGACCTCCCGCAAGTCGAGCGGCGCACCCGGATTGTGTGCGCTCCCAACCTTCCTATCCCTTTCGTCGTCATGGCCGTCGATTCCGATAGCACCCCGCCGCGTCCCTCCTGTTGGCAACTCGCCCTCGCTTTCGGCACCGTCGGAGCCACCGGCTTCGGTGGCGTACTGCCGTGGGCACGCCGCATGGTCGTCGACCAGAAACAATGGCTGACGGACCGCGAATTCGCTGAACTGCTGCCGCTCGCGCAACTGCTGCCCGGCCCTAACGTCGCCAACATCGCCACCGTGCTCGGCCGCCGCTTCCAAGGTCCGCGTGGCGCCGCCGCTGCGGTCGCCGGACTCTACTTCTGCCCGACCATCGTCATCATCCTCATCGGCTTCGCTTATGCGCAGTGGGGACAAACGCAAGTCGTGCAGCATCTGTTATCAGGACTGATGCCCGCCGCCACCGGACTGGTCATCGCCACCGCCCTGCGCCTGCTCGCCGGACTGGAGCGGCACTGGAGCACGCTGACGTTCGCCGCAGCCACATTCATCGGCAGCTTCGTCTTCGGCTTACCCTTGCTGATCGTGCTCGGCGTTCTCGGCCCCTGCGCCATCCTCATGGCGTATCACCTGCGACGACAACGCGACCGACAACCGCCGCCCGATGCCGTCTGATATGCACACGCTCATCGATCTCTTTCTGCACGGCTCGCTCTGGTCGCTGCTCGCGGTGGGCGGCACCAACGTCACCCTTGCCGATATCCATCGCTACGCGGTCGAGACCCGCCACTGGATCACCGACGCGCAATTCGTCACTTTTTTCTCACTGGCACAGGCCGCCCCCGGCCCCAACGGCATGGCCGTCACACTGATCGGCCTGCAAGCGGCAGGCCTGCCGGGTGCGCTCACGGCGACGCTCGCGAAATGTGCGCCGAGTTCGCTGCTCGCCTATCTCGTTGGCGGATGGGTCGACCGGCACGAACGCTCACCATGGGTGCGGGCCGTGCGCGCCGGACTCGCACCGATCACCGTCGGCCTGCTGGCCGCCAGCAGCGCCATTTTGGCTCGCGAAATCGACATCAATCTCGCACGCGCGCTCATCACGCTCATCGCGATTTTCATTACCCTGCGTACGCGCTGGAATCCGCTCTGGCTCATCGCGGGCGGCAGCCTGCTCGGACTGACCGGATGGTTGATGTAGTGCGTCGCTGTAGGGGGTGAAGCAGCCTTCCCGCAGTGTCATACGGAGCGCTTGCAACAGGTCTACAATAGAGCGCACGTTTCACAACACGGTGTGTCCCCATGACCGTCCCTTGTTGTACGTCGCAAGCCGAGGCGCCCTCCGGCACCTCCCCTGAAGCCACCGTCCTGCGCACTGCGCGTGACGGGCCGTCAGCCAACGCCACGCTCGCCGAACGGTTCGATGCCGTGCGCGCCGCATCGGTCGCGTTCGCCACCGGATTGTCGGACGCCGATGCCACCGTGCAGTCGATGCCCGACGCAAGCCCCATCAAGTGGCATCTCGCACACACCACGTGGTTCTTCGAGACGTTTTTGCTCGGTGAGTACGGCGCACTCGCTGGCAAACGGTATCGTCCGTACGATCCGCACTTCGCATTTCTCTTCAACTCGTATTACGAAGCCGCCGGGCCGCGTCATCCACGCCCGCAACGCGGCTTGCTCACGCGGCCCGCGCTCGACGAGATTTTGCGTTATCGCGCGCACGTCGACGCAGCAATGCACGAGTTTCTGCTGCATGCCGATCTGCCTCGTGAGGTCTTCGATCTGATAACGCTCGGCCTGCACCACGAGGAGCAGCATCAAGAGCTGATGCACACCGACTTGCTGCACCTGTTCGCGCAGAATCCGCTGCGGCCAGCGCACCGAGAAATCGTTCGCGAGGCCGATCGGGCACCGCATCCGACTATCCCCTTGCAATGGATCGAGCACGACGGTGGACGCCATCGCATCGGCCATGAAGGCGAGCAGTTCTCGTTCGACTGCGAAACGCCCGCGCACGATGTGTTGTTGCGCCCTTTTGCCATCGCGTCGCGCGTGGTGACCAACGGCGAGTGGCGCGACTTCATCGAAGACGGCGGCTATCGCATGGCGGGGCTCTGGCTCTCCGACGGCTGGGCGACCGTGCAACGCGACGGTTGGGGGCATCCGCTTTACTGGGAATTGCGCAACGGCGAATGGCACGCGATGACGCTTGCAGGCATGCAACCTGTCGACGACAACGCGCCTGTGCGCCACGTGAGTTATTTTGAAGCCGACGCGTTTGCGCGCTGGGCGGGCAAGCGCTTACCGACAGAACATGAGTGGGAGGTCGCGGCACAAACGCACGCCGCGCAACAACACTCCCCGTCACGGCCGCTTCATCCGCTTGATCAACTTTATGGCCCGGTCTGGCAATGGACCGCGAGCCCGTACGTCGCATATCCCGGATTCCGGACGGCAGCGGGGGCCGTCGGCGAATACAACGGCAAGTTCATGTGCGGACAATTCGTGCTGCGTGGCGGCTCGCTGGCAACCCCGGCGGGACATTCGCGCACGACTTACCGCAACTTCTTCTACCCGCATCAGCGCTGGCAATTCTGCGGCCTGAGGCTCGCGGAGGACCGCTGATGTCGCATGCCACCCAAGCCACGGCATTCGTTTGCCCGTCACTGCCCGAGAACGCGTTTGCCACCGACGTACTCGCCGGTCTCGGCCACACCCCCAAGTCGCTGCCGAGCGTCTGGCTCTATGACCGACGCGGCTGCGAGCTCTTCGAGGAAATTACCGGTCTCGACGAGTACTACCAGACACGTACCGAAACCGCCTTGCTCGGCGAATGCGCTGCGGCGATTGCCGATGTGATCGGCCCGGACGCCGTGGTCGTTGAATTCGGCAGCGGCTCCAGTCGCAAGACGCCGTTGCTACTCGACGCGCTCGTCACACCGCGCGCCTATGTACCGGTGGATATCGCCGACGACTTTCTCGACGACGCCGTAGCCGCGCTCGCGCGCCGCTGCCCGGGTATTCCAATGCTGCCGGTGCGCGCCGACTTCACGCGGCCTTTCCGGCTGCCGCCGCAGTTGCAGAACACGCAAGGCCCGCGTCTGGGCTTCTTTCCCGGCTCGACCATCGGCAACTTCGCGCCGGGGCAGGCGGCCGCCTTTCTCGCGCATGTCGGCAAGATGCTCGGACCTCGCCGGCGCATGGTGGTCGGCGTGGATGCGTGCAAAGACCCCGCCGTGCTGATCCCCGCCTACGACGATGCGCGCGGCGTGACGGCGCAGTTCGATCTGAACGTGCTGGCGCGTATCAACCGCGAACTCGACGGCAACCTGCCGCTCGACGCCTTCCGGCATGAAGCGCGGTTCAACGCGGGGGCGAGCCGCATCGAGATGCATCTGGTCGCGCAGCGTCCGTGCCACGCGGATGTGCTCGGTCAGCGCTTCACGTTTGCCGCGGGCGAATCGATTCACACCGAGAACTCTTACAAATACGGCCCCGCGGAATTCCGCGCACTCGCCGCCTCTGCCGGATGGGACGTGGAACGCGTCTGGCACGACGCACGCTCGCGCTTCGCGGTGTACCTGCTTGGGCCCGCGGCGAACGGCTGACGGCTCGCTACGCTTCGCGCGAATGACGGTGGTGGTCTGACCTGTCATTCGCGCAACGTACTCCACACTTCAACGCAAAACCGCAGCAGCCCTAAAGTTCTGCTGCGTTTTTGCCGTTATGCCGAGGGGATCCACGCCGCTTGCTCTGCAAAGTGTGAATTCGTTAGCGTTTTAATGAATCGCGGTGACTTGCTGGCAACGAATACGCTAGAATCGCCGCCATATGGGGCCACGCTCGGCGCGAGACTGCGACGAGAATCGATGGTCATCTTCATAGCGCACGGCCATGACCGTCGCGCACCGTTTAGACGTATCGCTGCAATGACTTCACGCGCAATGGGGATGCACGTGGCACGGGCTCCGGCGACGCCGCCTCCGTCCCGTTGCACTCAGGCAGACGCTCGCCGGGCCATGACGGGCTCGCGTGACGACTGGCATCGCGCCGTCGCAGTGGCCGGGAGCCTGTCACGATGAGCCGTATCTCACTCACCCTGTCCGACACCGCACTAGCGGACCTGCAAAAAGACTTCGACGCGTTCGTGCGCATTTCCGCCGCCGTCGATCGTCATTTCACGCCCCCGCTTTTCGACGACTTCCTACGCGCGCGCCTGCTCGACAGCACCGTGCCGCTCACCGAAGCCGCCGTCGCGCAATTGCTCGCGGGCGGGCACTACGCGTGGGCCAAGCGCACGTTCGACAAACAGTTTCCCGACGTCGTCTCGATCATCCTGAATCAGGCACGCCAGCACGGTTTCTACTTCGTGTCGCGCCCGGAATGGACGCGCGAAGACATGTCGCGCCAAGCCAGCCGATGGGCCGAAGGCATCGTACGCGAGGCCAAGGGCGAAGAACGGATTGTGGAGTCGCTGGCCGGGCAGATTGTCACGTCGGCGCAAGACCTGCGCACGCTTGAAGCAACGTTGCAGACGCCCGCGTGGCGCGCGGCGTCGGTGTTGCGCGAGCGTGTGTTCGACGCCAAGCGCGGCGTCGAGACGGCGCGTACGTTGCAGGCAAGAGAAAAGCTGGGAGAGTTGCGCGCGCTGCTCGATCTCGCCGTGATCTACGGGTCGGTCGGGCAACAGGAAGCCGATCAGATTTTGGAATACCTTCGTGTGCTGCGCCCGGAGATTTTCAACGACGACCCGACCGTGTTCGAGCGACTCGCGGCATGGTTGCGTCGTCTGCTCACGCCGTCTGCACCGCGTCCGGCAACGAGCGACACGCCCCCAGCCGCTAGCTCGGGCATGTCACACGATCAGGCACCGAAGAACACCGATAGCTTGCAGTCGCCGCTCACGCGTTGATGCGGCATCGCGGTGGTGCGCTGGTGCATTGTCGTGCGGACGTGTCGACGCCTTCGCGCATCGACCAACGCCCCCCTCAACGATTGAAAATCAGCGCCACACCGGCGCTCGCAATCAACGCCCCCATCCACGCCCCGGCTGCCGGACGCTGACGCGTACGAATCCACAGCAGCGGCAGCACCATCACCGGCGTGGTGGCCGAGAGCGTGGCGATTACCCCGGTATTGCCATGCCCCATGCCATAGAGCAGCAGCGTCATACCGACGGCCACGCCCACAAAGCCGGATAGCGCCGTCAGTGCCAGCGTCCCCGGCGTGAACGCAGCGAAGATGCTCCGCCCGCGCCGTGCAGCAAGGATCGTGAGTCCGAGGGCCGACACCCCCACACGCACCGCCGAAGCCCCGACCGGATCGACACCGGCCGCCATCACCGGCTTGGCAATCAGCGTGCCGATCGAGTGGCACAGCGCCGCCGTCAGGCCGATCGCCACGCCCACGCGAACATCGCCACGCACCGACTCCCAGTGATGGGCGTCGTCACGACGGCCACCGAACGCAATGGCCAACGCCACCCCAGCCGTCACCAGTGCGACGCCGACGATGGCACGCCAACCGAGCGCCTCGCCCAGCCAGAAGTACCCGAGCATGGCCGTCATCGGCGCATTGGTCGCGAAGATGATGGAGTTGCGGCGCGGCCCGAGCCTGCCAAGCGATGTGTAGAGAATGGTGTCGCCCACCAAAATGCCGATGAGCCCCGAGGCGCACAGCCGTAGCCATTGCTCGAGAGTGAGCGATGGCCAGCCGCGCAACACCGCCAGCGCGAAGAGCAGCATCGCGAAGACGAGCAACATGCGGGCGTAGTTGAACGGGAAAGAACCGGCCTGGCGAACAGGCGTGATGGCGATCATGCCGCTGCAAGCCCAGCAAAGGGCGGCACCGAGCGCGGCGAGGTAGGCGAGTTGGGTTGTCATGGTCAGGGGGCGGACGGCGCGAAGTCGCAACCGCCCCCGCCGTTGGGACGCCATTATACGAGCGCCACGCCCCATCCGGGTGCATCTTGTCGTCGTCTTATTGCACCCGCTCCTGCGATTCCCCCGATCATGTTTCCCCAGCTCAGATGTCTTCGTCGAGCCGGTACAACCCGTCGAACATCGCGCGGTAAGCCGCCGCGACGCCCGATGCGCCGCGCAGCATTCGCAGGCGTGCTGCGGCATCCGGTGGCCCGGCCTCCTGCACCCACAGCGACAACAACGGCGTGCCACCGCAGACACTGGCGTCGTGACGCGCATGCGCGCAGACCGCCGCAAAGCCCTCGGCGGCCGACGGGTAACGTTGCGACAGCGCATCGAATTGCGCTTCGATTTCGCTCACCGCACGCGCCGCGGCAGGCGCCTGACACAACGCTGAACAGCCGACGTAACTCGGCATGTCCCCCGCCGCTTCGATGATGAAGTCGATAAGCGCGTGTGTCGCGTCGAACGCACCGCTATCGAGGAACGTACGCGCCGCCGCGCCGCAGCGCAGCAATCCGGCAGCCAGCATCGTCGCCTGCCCGCGCTGCTCGCGGTATTGACGCAACAAGATAGGCCGCAGGACGGGGTCGGTACAACGCTCGACGGCGATTCGGTTGTGCACGTCGGCACCCGCCGCCCGGTGATAAAGCTGTGCGAGAAACGCGAGCACCTGAATGTCGCTCGACTCACCCGCGAGAAAGCGTGCCCAAAACGGCGATGCGAAGATGCCGCGCATCCACCCGTCGCAGATGTCCCCAAACGCCGGTACGACATCGGGCCGCGTGGCAGGCAACACACTGACAAGCCCCTCGTCGACGAGCGTCGCGAGCCAGCCGCCAGGCATCGGCGCCGATGCCAACAGCACGCCGTGTCGTACGCGCTCCAGCCAGATCGGCACCTCGGGGGTGACGCCGTGCAACGTACACGACACCTCGTGCGACGCCACCGTGACCACGTCCCCTGCACAAGACCATTCCGCGTGCGGCGAGACAATGATCCACACCGCCCCGCCCGGCTTCTCGGCATCGACATTGACGTCGGCAGGCGGGCGAGAGACGTCGGTCGGAATCGGTGCCGAATTGGGCATGACCGGCACCGCGCTCATCGGACAATCGCGCCGAGCAACAGCACATCGGCGCCTGCTACGACACGAACCACGTCGATGCGCAAGTCGGCGAAGCCACCGTCGGGAGATGTCACCGGCGTTTGGCGATGACCGACCGAGACACTGCGATGAGCATTGCGGGATTTGGGAGATGCTGCAGAGGGGAAGGCCTGCGATGCCGAAGGTGAGGCGGGCATCACGGGCACGAAGGGAAAGGGTAGCGGCGAGGCATTGGTCGGCATGTCGGCTCCTGTCGAATCCTGCGAGCAAACGCTAACCTTAGGAAAACCGGAGAGTTTCGTGATTGGGGCAATGCTCTAGGAAAATTCACAGCAAGGACCGCATCACGGCGACGCTGACCACCCGGCATTTCCGCTGACACCACCGCCCCTTACGGCTGCCAACCGTGCGCCGCGCGCCCATCGCACCGCCCGTTGCGGCCGTCAGGTCACCGAACGCGTCACGCGCAGGCGTCGCGAATATCGGCCGTCTGACGAGCACTTTCGGAAACTACCCAAGAACCTGCGGGGAAAACGCGGAGCCACCTCACAATCCTGCGCCCCGTCGCGTCGCCCGCTATCGCGCGGGTACAATCGTCTGGCTACGATATGTCGCCACACGAGGAGTAACGCTCATGCATCTCTATCAGCGTCTGCCGATCTTTGTCTTCGAGATCGAGGCTTGCGAAGACCTGAAGTTCATCACGATGGCGATTCGCTTCAATCTGGATCGCAACGGACAACATTTGTCGCTCGCCGATTGGCAGCGCCTGCCGTATGAGGCACGCGAGACCCTGGCGTCGTGCGTGCCGGGCGATGAGGATTTTGCGGCGCGTCTGGATGAGATTGCCGAACAGCATCTGGGCCAGCCGGTCGAGCGCAGCATCGACGCCGCGCCCACCGCGTGGCAGGACGTCAATGCCCTGCCGCCTGGCTTGCTCAAGCAATGCGAACTGGCCGACCTGCTGCCGCCCGATGTGGGCGACTGGGGCACGCTCACGTCGTTTCGCCGCTATGTGCTGACCAAGCTCTCGCGACGCGACACGCTCAATCACTGCTTCGTGCCAGCCATGCTGGAGTTCGGGCTGGCGCAAACGCAAGCGGAGCTCTGAGACGAGCGTGCCCCGCGTATCAGGTCACCGGTGCGGGGTTGAACAGGACCAGTGCGTTGTGCAGCTCCCAACGCTCGGCCCACGTCTTATCGCCGCTTGCCACCGCGAGCATCAGGTGAAAGAGTTGCCAGCCCACGTCTTCGATGGTGGCCTCACCGGTGGCGATCCGCCCCGCGTCGACATCCATCAGATCGTGCCAACGGCGGGCGAGATCACTGCGCGTGGCGACTTTGATCACCGGCACTTCGGCCAGCCCGTACGGCGTGCCGCGCCCAGTGGTGAATACATGCAGGTTGATGCCAGCAGCCAGTTGCAGCGTGCCGCAGATGAAGTCGCTAGCCGGGGTCGCCGCATAGATGAGTCCGCGCTGGCGTGAGCGGTCGAGCTTATCGCCCGGCGACACCACACCGTGAATCGGTCCGCTGCCGGATTTCACGATCGAGCCCATCGCCTTTTCCACGATGTTCGACAAACCGCCCTTCTTGTTGCCGGGCGTCGTGTTCGCGCTGCGATCCACGCGTCCGCGCTCCAGATAGGCGTCGTACCACGCCATCTCCTTGATCATGGCTTGCGCCACTTCGGGGGTGGCTGCGCGTGAGGTCAGTTGATCGATGCCGTCGCGCACTTCCGTCACTTCCGAGAACATCACCGTCGCCCCCGCGCGCACCAGCAAGTCCGTGGCGAAGCCGACGGCGGGATTCGCGGTCACGCCCGAAAATGCATCGCTGCCGCCGCACTGCACGCCGACCACGAGTTCCGACGCGGGCACCGTCTCGCGCTGGCGGGCATTCAGGCGCTGCAAGTGCACCTCCGCCGTGGCGAGGATGGAATCGATCATCGACAAGAAACCGACGTGCGCCTCGTCTTGCAGACAGACGGTATCAGGCTTGCCGTCGGCATCTGCGCTGCCGATCGGAATACTGCCCGCAGGCAGCAACCGCTCCGGCTGGAGCTTTTCGCAGCCCAGGCTCACTACCATCACTTCACCGCCGAAGTTCGGATTCGTTGCGATGTTGCGCAGCGTGCGGATGGGCACGATCGCGTCAGGCGCGTCGATGGCGACACCGCAACCATAGGTGTGCTCGAGACCGACCACATCGTCGACATTTGGATACTTCGGCAACAACGTGGCTTTGATGCGCTTCACCGCGAACTCGACCACCCCTGCCACGCATTGCACGGTCGTGGTGATCGCCAGAATGTTGCGCGTGCCGACTGAGCCATCGGCATTCCGATAACCCTGAAACGTGAAGCCCTCGAGCGGCGGCAGCTCGGCGGGCACGCGCGTGGCGATGGGTAGCCGGTCGAGCGACGGTGCTTCCGGCATATGCAGGTTGCGCTCGTTGACCCAACTGCCCGCAGGCAATGCGCGCGCTGCGTAGCCAATAACGACGCCATAGCGAATCACCGGCGCATCTTGCGCGAGATCGATCAGGGCGACCTTATGCCCCTGCGGCACTGCATCGACCAGTACGAGGCCGTCGGCAAAACGGCTGCCCGCCGGCAGGCCCCCGTCGTTCACCACGATGGCAACGTTATCTGCGGGCTGCATACGGATGTAGCGTGGCAAGGCCGCCGACTTGTTGGAAATATCCGACACACCGGTCGTGGCCTCCTGATGTGCATCGCCTGCACGGTGCGTGTCCTGTGTTGAAGACATCTTGCGTCCCTCTCCTCCTGCTGACTTGATCCCATCCGGCGTCGTTGATGTTGGCTCAACCCGCCATCACTTATGCGTCATCATACATCTAGACGCTTTCTGCGCGTACGCTTTCGCGGTCACTCCCGTATAGCGATAAGCCCTTTCCGGGTTTATCCCAACTGCCAATCGGACGGCCTCCCTCTTGCCCGTCCGAATGACATGTTATACGATGACATATAACTAAGCGCCGGACGCTAGTTGAGCGATCCCTTTTTTATTGATTCCGGCCCTGCGGGCCGACAGGAACTGCCGAAATGACCGCACCCCAAGAACTCAAACAGATCGTCTCCGACGGCTTGTTGTCTTTCCCCGTGACCGATTTCGACGCGAATGGCGACTTCAACGCGCGCGCTTATGCGGCGCGTCTGGAATGGTTGGCGCCGTTCGGTGCGACGGCCTTGTTCGCCGCAGGCGGCACTGGCGAATTCTTCTCGCTCACGCCGCAGGACTACAGCGCCGTCATCAAGACTGCGGTCGACACCTGCGCAGGCAAGGTGCCGATTCTGGCCGGTGCCGGTGGCCCGACGCGCATGGCCATTCAGTACGCACAGGAAGCCGAGCGCCTTGGCGCCAAGGGCGTGCTGCTCATGCCCCACTACCTGACCGAAGCCAGCCTCGACGGCATTGCCGCGCACGTTGAACAAGTTTGCAAAGCCGTGAACATCGGCGTGATCGTCTACAACCGTGCCAACTCGAAGCTGAGCGCCGACGAGCTCGAACGTCTCGCCGACAAGTGCCCGAACCTGATCGGCTTCAAGGACGGCGTGGGCGACATCGAACGCATGGTGCAGATTCGCCGCCGTCTGGGCGAGCGCTTCTCGTATCTGGGCGGTTTGCCCACGGCCGAGGTCTATGCCGCAGCGTACCGCGCACTGGGTGTGCCGGTGTATTCGTCGGCAGTGTTCAACTTTATTCCGAAGACGGCGATGCAGTTCTACCGCGCCGTGTGCGAGGACGACCAAGCCACGATGGGCCGTCTGCTCGACACGTTCTTCCTGCCGTATCTCGAAATTCGCAATCGCCGCGCCGGTTACGCCGTGAGCATTGTGAAGGCTGGCGCGAAACTCGTCGGGCACGATGCCGGTCCGGTGCGCGCACCGCTCACCGACTTGCTGCCGCAGGAACTCGAAGCGCTCGACGCGCTGATCAAGAAGGTCGAAGGCTAAGGAGCCCCGCATGCAGATCACCGGTGAGATGTTGATTGGTCGCGCCGATGTGCGCGGCAGCGCGGGCACGCTCGACGCGTTCGATCCGGCCCGTGGCGAGCGTCTTGCGCCCGCGTTCGGCGCGGGCACCCCGCAAGACGTCGACCGTGCCTGCGAACTGGCGCGCGCGGCGTTCGATCCGTTCCGCGCGCTACCGCTCGCTAAGCGCGCCGAGTTTCTCGACGCCGTCGCGCAGGCGATTCTCGATCTGGGCGATGCACTCATCGAGCGCGCGCATGCGGAAAGCGGCCTGCCTGTCGCGCGTTTGCAAGGCGAGCGTGGCCGCACGGTCGGCCAGTTGCGGATGTTTGCGCAAGTGGTGCGCGACGGGCACTTTCTCGACGCCACCATCGATCCCGCGCAACCTGCGCGTCAGCCGCTGCCGCGCAGCGATCTTCGTCTGACGAAGATCGGCCTCGGCCCTGTGGCGGTGTTCGGTGCAAGCAACTTCCCGCTGGCGTTCTCGGTGGCTGGTGGCGACACCGCGTCGGCGTTTGCCGCGGGATGTCCGGTCGTCGTGAAGGCACACTCGGCGCATCTGGGCACCTCTGAACTGGTCGCACGCGCGGTACGTTCAGCGGTGCAAAAGCTCGGCTTGCCGGAGGGCGTCTTCTCGTTGCTCGTGGGTGAGCGCGCTGTCGGTGAAGCGTTGGTCGCGCATCCGGCCATCGCTGCGGTGGGCTTCACCGGTTCGCGCACCGGCGGTCTCGCACTGCAACGCATCGCGCAAGCGCGCCCGGTGCCGATTCCCGTGTATGCGGAAATGAGCAGCATCAACCCGGTGTATATCCTGCCGGAAGCGCTCAGCGCACGCGGTGATGCCATCGCCAAGGGCTTTGCCGATTCGCTCACGATGGGCGTCGGCCAGTTCTGTACGAACCCGGGGCTGGTGCTCGGCATCGCGGGTGAGGCGTTGGAACGCTTCTGCCAAACTGCGGGCGAAGCCCTCACGGCGAAGGCAGCGGGCACGATGCTCACACCGGGCATTCATCAGGCTTACGACAAGGGCGTCGCGCGTCTGGCGGATGAAAGCAACGTGGCGTTGGTCGCACGCGGTCAGGCAGGCAGCGGTTGTCAGGGGCAAGCCGCCCTCTTCCGCACGACGGCTGCGGCGTTTCTTGCCACACCGGCGCTGCACGACGAAGTGTTCGGCCCGGCGTCCGTCGTCATTGCCTGCGAGAACATCGACGAGATGATCGCGATTACCGAGCGTCTGGAAGGCCAGCTCACGGCGACGTTGCAACTCGATGCGGGTGATGTGGCAACCGCGCGCCGTCTGCTGCCGAGTCTGGAGCGCCGCGCTGGCCGCATTCTCGCGAACGGGTTCCCGACCGGTGTCGAGGTGTGTCACGCGATGGTGCACGGTGGCCCGTTCCCGGCCACATCGAACGCGATGTTCACGTCCGTGGGCGCCACCGCCATCGATCGCTTCCTGCGCCCGGTCTGCTATCAAGACCTGCCCGACGCACTGCTGCCCGAAGCGCTGCGTCAGGACAATTCGCTCGGCTTGTGGCGTCTCGTGGATGGGGCGTTGAAGCAGGCGTGACGCCCGCATGAGGTTTGACCCGCGAGGGGCGTCATCGCGAAACGTCGTGATTCAAAACGTCTCCCGATGCGCCCCTCGCGTCACTCATACAACCAGCGCGATGCGAGTCGCGTCACGCGCGGCATGATGACGTAGGTCATCAGCCCCACGACGATGGCCGCAACCACGAGTTTCGTGAGGATGGTGTTGCCAAGCCACGGCAGTTGTTGCGCCAGCCAATGCACGGGAAGCGGCACCACCACCGTGAGCGGAAAGATCACCGACAGCGTCAGCAGAAACTGCTTGTAGCGCTTGGCGGGCTTCTGTCCCGGTGCCGGGTGAAACCAAAACTCAAGCCCGGTCACCGTCTGACGCCGTTCGTCGCTCGCCAGAAACGGCATCACTTCGCTCAACAACGTCTGCCGTGCATCCGACTCAAACCAATCCTCCGCGTGCGCCAGTGAGTCGAAACGCAGCGTCACGGTGTACACCGTCGAGCCTGCCACGGGACGAAGGACGTGCACACCACGGTGCCCGGGGAAGCGCTCCGCAATCGGCACAATCCGCTTGAGCCATTCCTCATACCCGGCGACGGCTTCCGGGCGGATGTGATGCTCGATGACAGCCGTCACGCTCTCGGGGCGCGGCAAACTGCGTGCCGACAGATCGCCCAGCGAGGCGCTACGCAGCGACGGGTCGCGCGGATCCATGGAATCGGCGGGTGCGGCGGGTGCGGTGGTTTCGGCTTGATGCATGAGATCCTCTTCGAATTGTTATTTAGACGTAGCGCGGAATCGGCCCGTTTTGCGGCGTCGTGTCGTCGCCCAGGTCGAGCATGACGCGATCGATGTAGCACCAGCCCCAGCCCTCCGGCGGGTCGTAGCCCTCGATGATCGGATGACCGGTTTCGTGGAAATGCGCATTGGCGTGGCGGTTCGGCGAATCGTCGCAGCACCCCACGTGGCCGCATGTTCGGCACAGTCGCAAGTGCACCCAGCGGCTGCCGGATTTCAAGCACTCTTCACAACCGAGCGCGCTGGGCGTGACGTGTTGAATGCTGTCGGTATGCGTGCAACGTTTGGACATGGCGATCTCTCCTCAGAGGGTTGCGAGATGCTGATGGATAAACGCGACTGCCATTGCGCCTTCGCCCACTGCGGACGCGACGCGTTTCATTGAGCCATGCCGCACGTCGCCCACGGCGAACGAACCGGGCACACTCGTTTCCAGCGGAAACGGGGCACGTGAGAGCGGCCAGCCCGCTGCCGCTAACATTGCCGGGGTGAGATCCGGCCCAGTGACGAGATACCCGGAAGCATCGCGTGTAATGGCCGTATCGCGCGCCCAATCGGTGTTGGGCAAACCGCCGATGCAAACGAACAGATGATGCGTCGCCAGCATTTGCTCGGCACCGCTCGCGCGCTCGCGCACCGTGATCGACTCCAGAAAACGATCGCCATGCAACGCACTCACTTCACAGCCCGTGACGACACGGATGTTGGCGGTGCTTTGAATCTTCTGAATCAGGTAATCGGACAGCGTGTCGGCCAGGCGCGCGCCTCTCACCAGAATGACGACTTCGCGCGCATAGGCCGACAGATGCATCGCCGCCTGCCCGGCCGAATTGCCACCGCCAACGACATACACGGTCTCGCCGGTACACATGGGCGCTTCGCTGGCACCTGCGCCATAGAAAAGCCCCAGCCCCTGCAATCGCGCTTCGTCCGGAAGACCAAGACGACGCCACTCGATGCCGGTCGCGCAGATGTTAGTGCTCGCGCTAAGCTGCGTGCCGTCGGCCAAATCGACATGGATGCCACGCTCGGCGAAAACGGCATACACCCCTTCGCGTAGCCGGAGAATTTCTGCGCCGAACCGCACCGCCTGTTGACGCGCGCGTTCAGCCAGTTCACCGCCGCTGATGCCCTGCGGAAACCCCAGATAGTTCTCGATCAACGATGAGTTGCCTGCCTGCCCGCCGACGGCATCGCGCTCGACGAGTACAGTGTTCAGCCCCTCGGACGCGGCATACACCGCCGCACTCAGTCCGGCTGGCCCCGCACCGTAGATCGACACGTCGTACGCTTTCCGGCGAGGCTTCTCCACCCACCCGAGCCGCCGCGCAACATCCGCAACCGTCGGATTGAACAACCGCGTGCCGTCGGGAAATTCACAGACCGGCAGCCCCGGATCGTCCAGCCCTCTGATGCCGGGAATGCGACGCGCGCCCGCTTCATCCAACTCGACCCAATCGTAGGTGACAACGCTTCGGCTCAAGAAGTCGCGAATCTCGAAAGCGCGTGCGGAAATGGCGAGCCCAAGCAGGCGGACTCGGGGGCGTGGGGCGTCAATCTGATCGGCTGCGGTGGGCGATGTCATGACGGCTCCGTGTCGTTACAGACCGAGCAAGGCGCGACCTTCGTCGGCCAGCAAATCGTGCGTCTCGGGATGGGCGCGCATGTAGGCCGCAAACACGGGGCACTGCGGAATGACACGCAGGCCGCGCTCACGCGCCGAGGCCAGTCCCGCCAGCACCAACTTCGTTGCGATGCCCTGCCCGCGCAACGCGTCAGGTACCAACGTATGAATGAAGGTGATGACGTTGCCTTCGAGCGAATAGATCGCAACGGCGTGCTCACCTTCCACCGTGTATTCGAAGCGATGCTTTGCCGGGTTGTCTTGCACCTGAATCGGCGTGGTCGAAGTGGTCATGAAAGATTCTCGATGAGGGGCGCGGTGCGACGCGCCCCCGGGGCATTTGCCCCTTAGCCCTTGATGAATGCCAGCAGATCGGCGTTGAGTTGATCGGCATGCGTGGTCGCGGTCGCGTGCGGTGCGCCTGCATAGACCTTCAACTGCGCGCCCTTGATCATCTCCGCCGCGAGTTTGCCCGTGGCTTCGAAGGGCACCACCTGATCGTCGTCGCCGTGAATCACGAGCGTGGGCACGTCGATCTTCGCCATGTCAGGACGGAAATCGGTTTCGGAGAACGCCGTCACGCAATCGATGGTGGCTTTGATCGATGCTTGCAGCGCGATCTGCAACGTCTGCTTGAGGACGCCTTGCGACACCTTCGCGCCCGGCCGATTGGTACCGTAGAAGACCGTGCTGAAGTCATCGATGAACTGCGGCCGGTCGGCGGCCAAACCTGCACGGATGCCTGCAAAAACCGATGCATCAGGCCCCATCGGATGGTCAGCCGTCTTCACGAAGAGCGGCGTCACCGCGCTGATGAGTGCGAGCTTGGCGATACGCGAGCTGCCTTTGCGTGCGATGTAACGCGTGACGTCGCCGCCACCCATCGAGAAGCCCGCGAGGATCACGTTCTTCAGATCGAGGGCTTCGATCAATTCGCTGATGTCGTCAGCGAACGTGTCGTAGTCGTAGCCGGTCCACGGCTGGCTCGAACGGCCGAAACCGCGGCGATCGAACGCAATCGTGCGGAAGCCGCGCTCGGCGAAGAACAGCATCTGGGCATCCCACATGTCGGCGCTCAGCGGCCAGCCGTGGCTAAAGAGAATCGGCTGGCCCGAACCCCAGTCCTTGTAGTAAAGCTCGGTGCCGTCACGCAGTGTCAAAGTCGTCATGATGTCTTCCAAAGAGATAGGGGAAACAAAGTCGAGAGAACGAATCACTTACTGTTGTGTTTCAGGCATCCGCACGCGTTTTCCAGTCGTGCCAAGCCACCAGCAAAAAGCCACCTACCAAACCGAGATGCTCGAAGAACGCGTTCTCCGCCATGAAGCGTGCGGGCTGCGGCATCTCCCAGAAGCGCAGTGCCACGAACGTCGCGAAGAGCGTGAACGCTGCCAGCGCCAGGGCCCCGAGCCACCGGTAGAAGCCGGTGAGGATAAGCACCGACGCCCCCAGTTCGAGCACGATCACAATGGCCGCCATCGGGGCTGCTGGCGATACGCCGAAGTGCTGCATCTCGGCGATCGCGGCGTTGAAGTCGATCGCCTTGTCGAGACCGCCCTGAATATAGGCGGCGCACAACAGCAGCAGCGCGATCCACCGCAGCGCGGGTGCGGGTTGCCAACGCGCAAGGGTTGACGTGTTCATCGTTACACCGCCCAGCACGCGCAACCCAACGCGCCCCAGAAGCCCTTCAGGTCGGACACGGGCAACTTGCTGCTCCAAGCCGTCGCATGCCGGTGACCGTGCACGTTGCAGTTGTTCGCACAGGCACAAGCCGCAGCGGCGTTGTGCAGTGCCTTCTGCATCGGCGTGCCGTTTGCCGAAGTCTCCTTATCGGCCCAACCAGCGTAACCACCGAAGGTGCGCGCAGGCGACCAATCGGGCATGGCCACCGGCGGCGTGCCTTCGTCGAGCGATGCGAACGGCCCGGCACCGTAGACCACCTTGCCGCCGACCATGGTGAGCAGCGCCGTCGTGTCGGCGATGTCCGATTCGGCACAACCGAAGAAGTCGCGATCCGGCACGATCAGATCGGCCAGTTGACCGGCTTCGATGCGGCCCTTCTTGCCGACTTCGTTGGAGAACCACGTGACCTTCTCGGTCCACATGCGCAGCGCCGTCTCACGATCCACACAGTTAGCCTGCGGATAAAGCTGCATGCCGCCTACCGTCTTGCCGGTGACCAGCCACGACAGCGATACCCACGGGTTGTAGCTCGCCACCCGTGTCGCATCGGTCCCGGCCGACACGTTCACGCCCTTCTCCAACATGCGCTTGACCGGCGGCGTTGCCTCGGCAGCACCTGCGCCGTAGCGTTCGACGAAATACTCGCCCTGATAGGCCATGCGATGCTGCACGGCAATACCGCCACCGAGTGCGGCAATACGGTCGATCGATTTCTCGGAGATCGTTTCGCAGTGATCGAAGAACCAGTTCAGGCCTTCGAGCGGCGTGTCTTGATTCACCTTCTCGAACACATCGAGCGCACGTTCGATGGTTTCGTCGTAGGTCGCGTGCAGACGCCACGGCCAGCGGTTCTGTGCGAGCACGCGCACCACTTCTTCGAGCTCGCCTTCCATCTCCGGCGCCATGTCCGGGCGCGGCTGGCGGAAGTCCTCGAAGTCGGCCGCAGAAAACACCAGCATTTCGCCCGCGCCGTTGTGGCGGAAGTAGTCGTCGCCCTGCTTGTACTTGGACGTCGCCGTCCAGTTCAGAAAGTCTTCCTTCTCCTGCTTCGGCTTTTGCGTGAACAGGTTGTAGGCGAGGCGAATCGTGAGTTGACCGGCGTCGGCCAACTGCTGAATCACCTGATAGTCCTCGGGGTAGTTCTGGAAGCCGCCGCCTGCGTCGATAGCACCGGTCACGCCCAGACGGTTGAGCTCACGCATGAAGTGGCGCGTGGAGTTGACCTGATAGTCCAGCGGCAGCTTCGGGCCTTTGGCCAGCGTGGCGTAGAGAATCGAGGCATTGGGTTTGGCGAGCAACAAGCCCGTCGGGTTGCCTGCGCTGTCGCGCACAATTTCGCCGCCCGGGGGCGCCGGGGTATCTCGCGTGTAGCCCACGGCGCGCAACGCAGCGCCGTTGAGCAGCGCGCGGTCGTACAAGTGCAGGATGAAAACGGGGGTGTCGGGTGCCACCGCGTTGAGTTCGGCGATGGTCGGCAGACGCTTCTCGGCAAACTGATGCTCGGTGAAGCCACCGACCACACGCACCCATTGCGGTGCGGGCGTGATCGCTACCTGACGCTTGAGCATGCCCATCGCGTCGGCCAAGCTGCGCACGCCATCCCAGCGCAATTCCAGATTGAAGTTCAGCCCGCCGCGAATGATGTGCAGGTGGTTGTCGATCAGCCCCGGCAGCACCGGCTTGCCCTTCAAGTCGACAACGCGGGTGTTGTGCCCGGCGAGCGGCAGGACTTCTTCGGTGCGGCCAACGCGAACGAAACGGCCGTCTTTGATGGCCACGGCGCTCGCCGTGGGATTCGTGCGGTCTAGCGTGGTGAAGCGCCCGTTGTGCAGGATGACGTCGGGGGCAGCGGTCGAGGCGTTGGTGGCGGTCATGTCAGGCTTCCTTGGCTTGGCGGAGTAGGACGTCTCAGTACTGGGAACAAGGCGCTCGCCGTACTGGCGAGCGTGACACCGGATGCACGTGTTACTTGCGTTCTTCTATTACGTGCGTTCTTCTTTGGCGGGCGTGACGGCTGCGACGTCGGTCTTGGCACATCGCG
The DNA here is from genome assembly GCF_049918595.1 of Pandoraea pneumonica. GTDB lineage: Bacteria > Pseudomonadota > Gammaproteobacteria > Burkholderiales > Burkholderiaceae > Pandoraea > Pandoraea pneumonica_A. The sequence goes on along the minus strand of NZ_JBNCRZ010000004.1, from coordinate 401,276 downwards.
GCAATTCGCCGAACACGTGTGGCTTGACCTGCTCTTTCAGCCACGAAGTTTGCACCGTGTCGGGCTTGATCCAGCCTTTGACGAGGGGCGGAATCTGCTCACCGAGCAAGATTCCGAGAAGCCCCACCAGAGCGACGACCGGCGGTGCCGGAGAGCGCACGTGAAACATCGCGTAGATCACGCCAACCAGTACGCCGAGCGCTAGTGACAGCAGGTAGGGCTTCATCGTCTTCCTCCGGATTAGCCTTCGTGGGCGCCAAACATCGTCTTGGCATAGTTGATGCCGATGCCGTACGACCCGCCCCACTTCTTCGCGATACCCGTGGTCATGTCGTACGTGTCGGTGCGCGCCCAGTCACGTTGCAATTCCAGCAGATACTGCAACGAGGTCATCGGGCGGGCGCCTGCCTGGATCATGCGCTCGACAGCGCGTTCGTGGGCTTCGGTCGAGACGTCGCCGCTGGCGTCGGTGATCACGTACACCTCGAAGCCTTGATCGATGGCCGAGAGGGCCGGGCCCACGATACACACGCCGGTCCACAGGCCTGCGAGCACGATGCGCGACTTGCCGATCTCGTTCACACGGCGGATCACTGCCTCGTCTTCCCACGTATTCATCGACGTGCGATCGAGCATCTTCTGGCCCGGGAACGGGGCGGTGACTTCTTCGAACATCGGGCCGCTGAAGCTCTTTTCGGCGACCGTGGTGAGGATGGTCGACACGCCGAAACCGGCAGCGGCGTTGGCGACCAGCGCAGCGTTGTTGCGCAGCGTGACGGCGTCGATCGAGTGCGTAGCGAAAGCCATCTGCGACTGGAAGTCGATCATGATCAGCGTATGGTCTTGCGGCGTGAGCAGCAGCGAACCGGGCTTGGCGGCGGCGACGGGTTTGTTGAGGGCCATGGTAAGTCTCCTAGATTGCGTTGAATGAAAGAAAAGAGAAAAACGAACGAGATATTGCGTTTTACTGTTCGATAAAATTCACTAAATCAAACTCGGCGGCTCGTGTAAGCTTTCGTCTGTGTTTCCCGCCGCGTTGGAAGAAGTTTCGTCGGAATCAAGGCACGCGAGGTTGAAGGTTTTGACGACTTATCATCGAAAATTTCGATGATCGAAATTTTGGAGATTCATCCGTGCTCAAGCTGTCTCTGGAAGCCATCGAAATCGTCGATGCCATCGCCCGGTACGGCTCCTTCGCCGCCGCGGCCGAACGGCTGCATAAGGTGCCGTCGACCATCTCCTACGCCGTCTCCAAGCTCGAAGATCAGCTCGGCCTTGCCCTGTTCGTGCGCAACGGCCCACGGGTCACGCTCACCGACGCCGGACAAGAGATGCTCAAGGAAGGCCGCTGGCTGCTCGCCGCCGCGAATCAGCTCGAATCTCGCATGCGGCAGATCTCGACCGGTTTCGAGGCGGAAATACGACTGGCGCATGACTCGCTGATCCCGACGAGCGCCTTCAATCCCGATATCTGCGCCTTCGAAGACCTGAACTGCGGCACGCGCCTGCGCATTGGCACGGAGACGCTCACGGGCACATGGGAGTTGTTGCGGGAAGGGCGAGCCGATCTGGTCGTGGCGGCAGGGGAAGGACCGGCAAGCGGCGGTTATAAGGCCGTGTCGATCGGCACGCTGGATTTCGCGTTCTGCGTGAGCGCCACCCATCCGTTCACCAAGCTGGGACGCCCGCTCACGCGGGACGATCTGCTGGAGAACACCGCCATCGTCGTGGGCGACGGGGCACGCTCGTTGGCAGATCGCTCGGTGGGACTGTTGCTAGGCCAGCGCCGGATCACGGTGCCCGGCATGCAAGCAAAAATTTCGGCGCAGCTGGCAGGGCTGGGGCATGGCTTTTTGCCGCGTGCCTGCGTGTGTGCGGAATTGAAGCGCGGTGCGCTGGTGGAATTGCAGGTCGAGGAGCCACGCCCGCCCGAGACCTTCTGGCTGGCATGGCGCACCGAGCGCATGGGCGAGGCATTGAAGTGGTGGAGCCAGCGGCTTAGCCGGCCCCTGCTGCCCGATATCCTCGCGCTTTAAAGCTGCGCGAGGGCGTTCGCAACAGCCTTCAGGTCGACAGAACCCGGCGCGCCGATCAGCGCATAACCGAGCTGCCCCTTACGCCAAGTGACCACGCCCATCCGGTCGATATGCTGCTCGGCCACGCCCTGATCGGGGCGTGGATCCTTCACGACGCATAGCGCAATCGGGTCGCCCTTCTCCGGCAGATACACCATCTGAACCAACGCACGATCCTGCCAACGCAGGCGCTGCACGCGCTTGAACGTCAGACCCTGCGCCTTCAGATCGGGCACTTCGATAGCGAGTTGGTCGTCGCGCTGAATATCGGCCACGGTGCGCGCGGTATCGCTCGCGTCCACGTTCACCGACGCCACCGTGTCGCGCGCATAAAGCTGCTGGTATTCGGCAGCCGCACGCACCCACGTCACGCCTTGGGGCGACTTCGGCGGCGGCGTCGTGGCGCTGGTCAGCACCGGCGCACCGAGCCCCGCCTTCTGCAAAACACCCGGCAACAACGGCATGGTGACCGCCGTCGCGGCAACGCCTGCCGCAAAGGCCGCCGCAAGCCACCACGGGCGCACACGTCGCCCCTGTGCCGGAACATTCGCCGCGTTGGACGATGCCACCGGCGCATCGTTTGCGACGGGCGCATTCGCGTGCGGAATCTCAGTCGCCGACGTCGCTGTCGTCTGCTGACGTTGTGCGTGCGTGCGCAGCAGCGCGTCGAGATTGGCGCTCAGGCTTTCAGGAACAGGGGGTAGCGCTTGCGCGGCGAAGGTCTCGCGATACGGCAGACGTGATGCGCGCAGCGACGCCACCACATCGGCCAGCGCGGGTGAGGCGGCCACGGCCGCTTCTACCTCGGCACGCTCGGCCGGGGCGAGTTCGTCGTCGACGTACGCGAGCAGGCGGATATCGTCTTCGTTCATCACGCGTCCTCCTCACGTGCGCCGGGGGCTGTGTCGATCCGGCGGGGTTGTCCCTCGGGGTTACGGAACCGGTCGCCGATGGTGCGGCGAGCACGTGACAGACGGCTCATGACCGTGCCGATAGGTACGTCGAGCACGAGCGCGGCTTCCTGATAGCTCAGGCCTTCGACGGCCACCAACAGCACCACGAGACGCTGCGCCTCGGGCAACTGGTCGACGGCACCGAACACCTGGTGATAACTGGCCAGCTCCTCCGGCGTCGAGGCTTGCAAATCGGGCACGGTCTCCACGTCGGCGTCTTCCCACGCGAGGCTGCCGCGCGAGCGAACCCGCCGCGCACGAATCTCGTTGATCCACGTGGTATGCACAATGCTGTACATCCAGCTCAGCGCCGAAGTGCCGGGCTGCCACTGATGCACGCGCTCCAGCGCATGCACGCAAGCGCGCTGCACGAGGTCTTCGGCATCGTGACGATCGCCCGCAATGCGCAGAGCGAATGCCCAGAGGCGTGGCAGCAAGCCCGGGAGCATGCTGGGCAAATCCTGACCGGTCATCGGCGAATTTCCTGGCGGAGGAGACCTGGCGGCAAGCCAGTCCGAAGCGCCGCCGGCGGAGGCCGCCAGCGTACGCCGCGAAATTATACTGAGCCGCCGGGCATCCCGCGCGACGGGAGTTCGCACGTGCGTCCTCCCGCTTCGCTCAAGGCTTGATGGCGTGCCACACGTCCTTGAAGCCGTCGCCCTTCATGTCGCCCGGGGCGGCGTCTTTCGTGAACAAGTACATCGGCTTGCCTTTGTACGCCCACTGCATCTTGCCGTCGTCGCGCTTGATGATCGAATAGTCGCCTTCGGGCTTGGCACCCGACATGGCCATCACCGGCGGCCACGCTTCGGCGCACTGGCCGTTACATGCGCTCTTACCGCTACCGGCTTCATCTTTGTCGAACGTATAGATCGTGCGATTCTGGCCGTCGACCAGCATGCCGTTGGCCGCCTTGAACGGCACTTCTGCATGGGCAACGGTGGCGGCAAACGCGCCGGCGGCGACGACGAGAGCGGACAGAACGGCGGACATCGATTGACGTTGGTTCATCAGATTGGCTCCTCAGGTAATTGTCGGTGTCGACATTGAGAGAACGTTCGCCCGCCACGCTTTATTCCATCGCGAGCGATCGATATTTTCCGCCGCTGCCCGGTAAACGACAACGGCCACCCGAGCCCCCTCGGATGGCCGTCACCGGGCAGGCCGCGCCGGGGGGACATCCGGCGCGTCTGCCTGACAAACGCAGTCTTCCTTCGCTGACTAACGCCCCGCTTTAGTCTCCCGCGTATTCTCCCGCTCACTCTCCTTTGGGCGCTTCTTTCACGCGGCTCACCAACTGCGTCGGGCTGACGAATTGCAGCGCGATGAGCACCCACAGCAACGTGATCGCCATGTAGATCATCGCCATCGCATCGATCGACTGTGGCGCTCGTACACCGGTGGAGAACACCGCGTAGTACAGCGCCACCACGAGCGTCTGTGTGTCGGGCCCTGCCGTGAAGAACGTCAGTTCGAACATGCCGATGGTGCGCACCAGCACGAGCAGCCCCGCCGCGAGCATGCCCGGCACTAGCAGCGGCAGGAGCACGTGGCGGAAGTACTTGAACGTGTTCGCGCCGAAGATGCGCGCAGCGGCTTCGAGATTCGGATCGATCTGTTCGATGAACGGCGTCATCACCAGAATCACAAACGGCAGCGACGGCACGAGGTTCGCAAGAATCACGCCTGAGAGCGTGCCGCCTAGCCCGATCTTGTAGAGCACCGTCGCCATCGGAATGCCGTACGTCACCGGCGGCACCATCAGCGGCAGCAGGAACACCAGCATCGCAATCCGCTTGCCGGGAAACTGCGCGCGCGCCAGCGCATAGGCAGCGGGCACGCCCAACGCAATGGACAGCAGCACTACGGCGCCCACCACTTCGAACGTCACCCACAGCACATTGGCAAGCTGGAAGTCGTTCCACGCCTGCGCATACCAATGCAGCGTGAAGCTCTCGGGCAACGGCGTGCCGAACCAGCGCGTGGCGACCGAGTTCATCGTGACCGTGGCAATCATCAAGCCGACGTTCACGAGGAAAAAGATCATCGCGCCCCACACCAGCACACGCCAGATCCGTCCGCCGGGGCCTTCACGGCGCAAATTGCGGCGCGTGCCCTTCGCATCGCGCGACGCGGTAGTGTTGCCCACGGGCGAAGGCGTCGTCATGAAGTCTCCGTTCTGCACAGCCATGGCACCCGCCTTGGGTTTATCGGTGGCGTTCATCCTTTGCCTCCCGTGGTCGGACCGCTATAGAACGCCCGGCGCGCGCCGAGCATGCCCGCCACGATCAGCAGTTGTACAAAGCCCATCACAATCGCCACGCACGAGGCGAGCGAGTAGTCGTAGCTCTCGAATGCCGCTTCGTACGCCGCAATCGACACGACGCGCGTGGCACCTGCCGGTACCCCGAGCAGCACCGCCGACGGGAACACGGAGAACGCCTGCACGAACGACAGACACGCGGCCATCGTCAGCCCCGGCACCAGCAACGGCAGATAGATCAGCCGGAACTGTTCCCACGGGCCTGCGCCGAGCGTACCTGCGGCGCGCGCCAGCGTCGGATCGATCCCCGTCACGTACGACAGAATCAGCAGAAACGCGAACGGGAACCCCGAGATCACCAGCGAGATCAACACGCCCCAGTAGTTGTGGGTCAGCCGCACTTCATCGCTGTACAGATGCAACGCGTGCAGCGCCTGCGGGAACCAACCGTTCGGTCCGTAGTACGTCAGCATGCCGTCGGCGATCAGCACCGTACCGAGCGTGACCGGCACCACCAGCAGCATCGTCACGAACTTCGCAGCAGGCGTGTTTCGACGCAAGGCAAACGCCGCCGGAATCGATGCGCCCACGTTGATTAACGTGGCCGGGACCGCGAGCTTGAGTGTGATCCAGACCGTCGGCCAGAGCGTGGATTCGGTAAAGAACTTGAGATAGTTCGCGAACACGCCGCCGCCGTCCATCGGCTGGAACGACAGGAACAAGCCATACGCGAACGGGTACACGAACATCGCCACCAAGCACGCGAGCGCCGGTACGACGAGCCAGCCGCGCGCGTCGAACCGTGCCCCGGCCGGGGCCGTAGACGTGGCGGCACTCATGCCCGCTCTCCCGCATAAACCAGCGTACGATCGGCCGGAACACGCAGCGGCACGCGCTCACCGACGGCGAAGTCGCCGGGCAAGCGCGCATACAAGGGGCCGAAGGGCGACGCCACGCGCAGCAGCGAATCGTGACCGCCGTATTCCACCGTTTCCACCACGGCTTCGAAGGCGTTGTCGTTAGCGGCTTGTGCGCGTTCAAAGTCATCGGGGCGAATTGCCACGCTGACATTGGCACCGCTGGGCGACTCCATCAGCACGCCGTCGAACGAGGCACCGCCCGCCGACACGCGGGCGTGCTCGCCCTGCGTCGACGTGACCGAAAAATCGAGCACGTTGCGATAGCCCATGAAGCGCGCCACGTGCAGATTGCGCGGGCGGCAATACACGTCGCGCGGCACACCGATTTGCTGCACCACACCCTCTTTCATCACGACGATGCGATCGGCCATCGACAGCGCTTCGTCCTGATCGTGCGTGACGTAAATCGTCGCGCGATCGAGCTTGCCGTGAATGCGGCGAATCTCGGCGCGCATCTCGATGCGCAGCTTCGCGTCGAGATTCGACAAGGGCTCGTCCATCAGCACCACCGGCGGCTCGATCACGATGGCGCGCGCAATCGCCACGCGCTGCTGCTGGCCGCCGGAGAGCTGACCGGGCAGCTTGCGTTCGTGCCCCACGAGTTGCACGAGTTGCAGCGCATCGCGCGCCCGCTTCTCGATCTCCGCACGCGGCACACCGCGCATGCGCAGGCCGAAACCCACGTTCTCAAGCACGCTCATATGCGGAAACAGCGCGTAGTTCTGAAACACCATGCCGAAGCCGCGCTTCTCGCTGGGCAGCACATCGATACGCTCGTCGTCGAGCCAGATCGCGCCGCCCGTGAGCGGCGTGAGCCCGGCAATACAGTTGAGCGCGGTCGACTTGCCGCAACCCGACGGCCCGAGCAAGGCAATGAACTCGCCGCGCTCGATCGTCAGATCCAGCCCGTTCAATGCCGCCACGGACTGGCCTTCGGCGTTGGTGAAACTACGCGCAACGTGGTCGAGGCGCAGATGCTGAAAGTTATGCTTCATGACGAAACCCTTGTGAATCCGCCGAATTACTTCGACTTCTGTGCGCCGATCTCGGCATCCCACTTCTGGAACGCCGCCACCATGGCCGTGGCGTCGAGCGGCACGGCATGCGGGAAGTCGGCGATCAGCTTCGCGTACTCGGGACGGCCGTACTTGGCGATCACTTCCTGGCTCTTGGCGGGCGCGGCCGAGAGCGGCACGTCCTTCACGGCGGGGCCCGGATAGAAGTAGCCGTCGTCGTAGGTCAGCGCCTGTTGCGCGGGTTCAAGCATGAAGTTGATCAGCTTGATGATGACTTCCATCTTTTCCTTCGACACACCCTTGGGCACGACCATGTAGTGCGCGTCGTTCACCCACGTGAACTTGTCGAACGACTGCACCTTGAAGCTCGCCGGGACGATGCCGAGTGCGCGCGGGTTGATATCCCAGCCCGTGACGGTCACGGTCATGTCGCGGCTGCCTTCGCCGAGTTCCTTCATCACCGCCGACGTGCCGCCCGGGTAGTACGGAATGCACGTATCGAGTTCTTTCAGGAAAGCCCACGTCTTGTCCCATCCCTTGATCGGATCGTGCGGATCTTTGTCGCCGAGCAGATACGGCAGGCCCATCAGGAACGTACGGCCCGGGCCGGAGTTGGCCGGACGCGCGTAAATCAGCTTGCCGGGGTTCGCCTTGCACCATGCCAGCAGCTCAGCCGGGGTTTTCGGCGGCGCGCTGACCTTGGCCGGGTTGTATTCCACGAGCGGGCCGGCGGGCATAAACGTCACCGCCAGACCGTAGCCCTTCGAGAGCTCCTGCATCGCGCGCACATTCGGCGCGTATTTGTCGAGCACGCCCGGCAGTTGGGCGCTGTACTCGGGCAGCAGGCGTTGCCAGAGGTTTTGCTGGATACCGGCGGCGAGCGCATCGGTGCCGGTCAGCACCACATCGATGTCGGCGCGGCCAGCGGCCTGCATCGCTTTGATCTTGCCCGGCAGTTGCGGCGCCGGGGCGTTGGTGAAGGTAATTTTCGAAACGAGATCCGGGTACTTGTCACGGAACGCTTCGAAGCCCTTCTGCGTGAGCGCGAGGTTACCCGCCACGTCCACGATATTGAGCGTCACCGGCGCGGCAGCGGCGGTGTTCGCGATGCTCCCCACTACGGCGGCACATGCCAGTGCGCTTAGCGTGCGTTGCCAGAATCCCCTGCGGCTGAAGGCCATGCTGTCTCCTCTTCTAGGTTAAATTTCTCGTAAGTCATCATATGACTGACGTTGTCATTTTGCAATTAGGAGACGCCGCGAAACACGTCAGAGATTTCCCTAGGATAGCGAGACATCTTTGTTTTTACAGCGTTTACAGGCTTATTTCATCAGGAAACACGGCCAACGATCAGGGGAAACACCGATAGAGAGACGCCGGATGCGTCACCTAAATTACGGCCAGTCATACGATGACGTAAAAGATATCAGCGCACCGCAATTTGCGGTGCCGCAGAAAAGGCCGAGACACCGTGAAAATCCAGCGCATCACCATCACTCCCATTGCCTTTCGCGACCCGCCGCTGCTCAATGCGGCGGGTATTCATGAGCCCTACGCCCTGCGCACGATCATCGAAATCGAGACCGGTAACGGGCATGTCGGTTTGGGCGAGACGTATGGCGACGCGCCGGTGCTCACGCTGCTGCAAAACACCCGCGAGCAATTGATCGGCATGGACCCGTTCGACACGAACGGTCTGCGCGCCCGGGTGGCGGCGGTGGTGGCGCGTGGTGTCGGCGGCGAGCGTGTGGAATACGAACTCGCGCCGGGCACCGATCCGCGCAAGGATGCCGAGAAGATCTACTCCGCGTTCGAAGTGCCCTTCCTCGATTTGCAGGCGCGGCATCTGGGCATTCCGCTCGTCGAGCTCCTTGGCGGTGCGGTGCGCAACGAAGTGCAGTACAGCGCTTACCTGTTCTTCAAGTACGCGCAGCACATCGAGAACCCCTACGCCCCCGATAGCTGGGGCGAGACGCTCGACGCCACGCAGTTGGTGGCACAAGCGCGCACGATGATCGACACCTACGGCTTCGGCAGCATCAAGCTCAAAGCCGGGGCGCTCGATCCGAGCGAAGAAGTGAAGTGTCTCAAGGCCCTCAAGCGCGCCTTCCCCGACAAACCGCTGCGCATCGATCCGAACGGCAACTGGTCGCTCGCCACGGCGATTGCGATGGGCCGCGAACTCGAAGGCGATCTCGAGTACTACGAGGACCCGACGCCCACGCTCGAAGGCATGGCCGAACTGCATCGCGCCACCGGCATGCCGCTCGCCACCAACATGGTGGTGACCGACCTGCGCCAGTTCCGCGAGAACGTGCGCGTGAACGGCGCGCAAATCATCCTTTCCGATCACCACTACTGGGGCGGCCTGCGCGACACGCAGCTACTGGCACGCATGTGCGAGACGTTCGATCTCGGCTTGTCCATGCATTCCAACTCTCACCTCGGCATCAGCTTGATGGCCATGACGCATCTGGCCGCGAGCGTGCCGCGCCTGTCGTATGCGTGCGACACGCATTACCCGTGGCAAGAAGCCGATGAAGAAGTCGTGCGCGGCGGCAAGATCGCGATCCGAAACGGCGCGGTGGCCGTCACGAAGGCCCCGGGGCTGGGCCTCGAAATCGATCAGGACCAGTTGGCCAAGCTCCACGAGCAATACCTGCGTTGCGGGGTGCGCACTCGCAACGATGCGGTTCAGATGCGCAAATACCAACCCGGCTGGAGCGGCAAGGCACCCCGCTTCTGACACAGGCACACGCGGTATCCGAAGTCCCGAAGCATCGAAGCACCGTAGTTCCAGAAACACAAGAAAACACACCACCTGAGGAGATGTCGTGAGACAAACGAAACTGTTCGCCGGGCTCGCACTAGCCGGTCTCGCTGCCGGCGCTGTGCCGGCCTTCGCGCAAACGAACGTCACGCTGTACGGGATCGTCGACGATGCGCTGACTTACAGCAGCAACCAGAACGGCAGTTCCAACACGTACCTGCGTAACGGCAATCTGGCGGGTAGCCGCTGGGGCCTGCGCGGCACCGAAGATCTGGGCGGCGGCACCAAGGCGCTGTTCCAGTTGGAAAACGGCTTCGACGTCAACAGCGGCGCGTTCAGCTCGTCGGGTGTGATGTTCAACCGTCAGGCATTTGTGGGTCTGAAGAACGACACCGTCGGCACCGTCACCATCGGCCGCCAATACTCGCCGTACTACCTGATGGTCGGCACGATCGGCCCGGTGGCTTACGTCACGGGCGCGACCGGCGCACACCCGGGCGATATCGACGGTTTGGATACGACGATTCGCATCAACAATTCGGTGACATACACGTCGCCGGTGCTGTGGGGCGTGACCGCCAGCTTGCAATACGGCTTCGGCGGTCAGGCCGGCGCGTTCAGCAAGGGCAACACGTATTCCGGCGCGTTGCGCTACGACGGCGGTCCGCTGTCGTTGGCGGCCGGTTATCTGCGTTTGAACAACGTGGGTGGCGGTACGAGCTGGAACAGTGCGTCGACCGGGTCGTTCGGCACGTCGGCGGTCAATCAGGGGTATGTCACGGCGGACGTGCTGCAACACATCGCCTTCGCCGGTGTGTACACCATCGGCGGTCTGACGTTCGGTGCGAGCTACAGCAACGTGCAGTACAAGCCGGGCGCCACGTCGTTGTTCCACGATACGGCGGTGTTCAATACGGCGGGCGTGCACGCGTCGTGGATCGTCGCGCCGCAATGGCGTCTGGCCGCCGCGTATAGCTACACGGCAGCATCGAAGGCGAATGGCATCAATGACGCCGCGACCTACCATCAGGTCTCGCTGGCACAGGTGTATTCGCTCTCGAAGCGCACGTCGCTGTATGCGCTCGAAGCCTGGCAGCACGCGAACGGCAAGTCGCTGTCGGCGAACGCGACGAGCATCATCAACGCCGGTCCGGTGGTGGGCGACTCGCAGAATGCCACGCCGTCGTCGACGAGCTCGCAGTTCGTCGGCATGCTGGGCATTCGCGTCGACTTCTGACGTCTGCCTGCATGTTGTGAGTCCCGAGGGCCGACGCCGTGCGCACGTCGGCCTGTGCTTTACGAGTGGTCGCGAGAAGGCGCACTTTGGGCCGTCGGTACCACGCCGCGTCTAGGGTGAGATACCGACGGTCGATTCTTATCGGTTGTCGTATGTATGCGACGGTCGATAAGGTAAACTGGGGGCGTTTTTTCGTCATCACCTCTTGATCCGACGCCATGTCCATGAACAGCTCGTTGCCCGCACGTCCTCGCCGCAAGTCTCGCAGCCTCACGGAAGAGGTCGTGAGCGCCTTGTCCGAGCAGATTCGCGCCGGCACGTTCCGGCCCGGCGACAAACTGCCGACCGAGTCGGCCATCATGGAAAGTCTCGGTGTGAGCCGTACCGTGGTTCGCGAAGCCATTTCGCGGCTGCAAGCGGCGCAACTGGTTGAGACGCGTCACGGCATCGGCACGTTCGTGCTGGAAGCCCCGCGCGAAAATGCCCTGCAAGTCGACACCAACAGCATCCTCACGATGCTCGACGTGCTGGCCATTCTGGAACTTCGCATTTCGCTGGAAACCGAAGCGGCCGGACTGGCGGCAAATCGCCGCACCGACAACCAACTCAAGCTCATGCGTCAGGCGCTCGACGACTTCGAGATGCACGTGCGTCAGCGCACCGGCAATGCCGTGACCGCCGACGTCGCGTTCCATTTGCAAGTGGCGAGCGCGACGGGCAACCGTTACTTCCACGACATCCTCGAACAGCTCGGCAACACGATCATTCCGCGCACGCGCGTGAACTCGGCCGCGCTGGCCGACGACGATCAGGTGACATATTTGAATCGCGTGAACCGCGAGCACGAAGATATCTACAACGCGATCGCACGACGCGATCCGGAAGCGGCGCGCGCCGCGATGCGCACGCACCTGACGAATAGCCGCGAGCGCCTGCGCCGTGCACAGGAATCGGCAGGCGCTCAGAACTAAACCCCGCCGTCTTTCAGTAGAGATTGCCGCGCACCGCGCGGTAATACCCCTCGTCCATCTCCTGCGCTTTCGCTTTATCGATCCCGGTCAGCGATGCCTTCATCTCGCCGAGCGACGGCACCGCCGTGCGCGCGAGTTGCGACTCCGGCCGCCAGAGTTTCGCGCGATTGATCGCCTTCCCGCAGTGAAACAACACCTCGTCGATCGTGACGACGATGGCGGTCTTCGGCGTGCGTTCGTTCTCCTTCAAACGGGCCAGCAAGTCGGGCGATGTCGATATCTGCCCGTGTCCGTTGATCCGCATAAACACCTCCAACCCCGGAAACAGAAACAGCATGCCGATGCGGCTGTCCTCGCTGAGATTGCGCAGCGACGCGATACGGTTGTTGCCTGGCCAATCGGCGAAGGCGACTGTCTTGTCGTCGAGCGCATGAACGAAGCCGGGTTCGCCGCCGCGCGGTGACGCGTCGAGTCCTTGTGCGCTCCCCGAGGCGAGACAAAAGAACGTCGCGACCTTCAGATACGCGACGTGAAATGGCAGCAGATTCGGCATGACGCCTTTGACGATCATCTCCGAGGGCGGGTCGTAGAGTTGATCGAGATCGATGGCAGGTTGTGACATAGCGTGGCTCCAAGGCAGGTTTGCCGAGGCAGCATATCGCCGCGCGCGCTGGCACTGATAGACTATCTGCGCCATTCAATAGCGCATTTACGCCACAATTGCGCTCACCTACCGCGGCACCACGATCGCCATGACGTTCCCCGAGCATCTGACACCGAAGATTGCACGCGTGCATTGCATGGACGCGACCGATCCACCGCTCATCGCCTTGATGGGACGCATCGACGAGCCGCGCGGGTCGCAAACGCACCAACACGATTCGGGGCAACTGCTCGGGTTGCTCGCCGGGCTGCTCACTGTGAGCACGAGTGCCGGTACGTGGGTCGTGCCCACCACGCGCGCGGTCTGGATTCCGCCGAATCATCCGCACGCGGCGTTCTCGCATGGGCCGTTCTACGGCTGGGCGGTGTATGTGCGCCCCGACCGGTGCGACGGTCTGCCTGATACGCCGCGCGCCATTGAGGTGACTGGACTGATGCGCGAAGCCGTCTTGCGCGCGGCGCAATGGGAATTGGAGCAGCCGGACCGCCGTCAGGAAAGCATCGTGAACGTGATTCTCGACGAGGTTTCCGCCAGCGATGCCGACACCTTCCGCTTGCCGATGCCCGGCGACGCTCGGCTGCGACGCATTGCCACCGCGCTAGTCGACAATCCAGCCGATGCGCGCACGCTCGACGAATGGGCCGTCTGGGCCAACACCACATCACGCACCGTGAGCCGTCGTTTCGTCGAAGAAACGGGGCTGACCTTCACCGCTTGGCGTCAGCGTGCGAGGTTGCTTCGCGCAGTGGAATTGCTCGCGGCGGGCCAGCCGGTCAGCACCGTGGCACTCGATCTTGGTTACGACAACGCGAGCGCCTTCATCGCACTTTTCCGGCGCACCTTCCACACCACGCCCGGGCGCTACTTTGCTTCGTAATACGGCATAACACATTGCCTATGCTGCAACCTTCGCAGCCCGTTCCCGGCGTCATGCGGCAGGGGTAGTATCACCGCTGGTTCTCGCGCTTTCCCGCCGCATTCCTTCGAAGGTCAATAAAAATATGATGCCCGTCGCCACGCGTCTGCGCCCTCGCCTTCCTCGCCTCGCACCCCACTGCCGCTCAGCGATGTTGCTGACCATACTTCCGATCGCCTTGTTCGCAGGTGCCCCGCCTGCCTTCGCCCAAGACGAAGCCCCGGCAGCCACGGCTGCGCCATCGCAGGATATCCAGCCCGAGATCGTCTCGATCGTCGTGCCCGGCGCGGGCAACTTCGGCCGCGATATCGCCATGCGTACCGAGGTCTACAAGCCCAGCGGCAACGGCCCCTTCCCGGTGCTGCTCTTCGAGCATGGCCGCGCGGGCGACCCGCTGGACCGAGCCAAGCTGGCGCACCCCGTGCTACAAGGGCATGTGCGCTTCTGGCTCAAGCGGGGCTTCGCGGTCGTGGCCCCGATTCGCGTCGGCTATGGCGCGACGGGCGGGCCGGATCGTGAGAACTCCGGTGCCTCGTTCGGCAATGCAGGGGAATGCAAGCGCCGCCCCGATTTCCGGCAGCTTTGGAAAGTGACGTCCGAGGCGAACCTCGCGGCGCTTAACTGGGTACGGGAACAGCCGTGGGCCGACAAGGATCGCGTCATCTTGGAAGGCCGTTCGGTCGGCGGCTTCACGACCGTGGCGACGGCGGCCGAGCGGCCGCCGGGTGTGGTCGCGTACATCAACTTCTCGGGCGGTGCCGGTGGCTCGCCCGACAAAGCGCCGGGCCACAGTTGCGACCCGGAGCAAATGAAATCGATCTACGGCGAGATGGGCAAGACGACGACGATTCCCGGCTTGTGGCTCTATGCGAAGAACGACCAGTACTGGGGACCGGACGCGCCGAAGGGCTGGTTCGACGCGTTCGCCGCGGGCGGCAGCCCTGCACAGTTCGTCCACACCGACGACTTGCCCGGTCACGATGGACACTTGCTGCTCACCTACGGCGGCAAGATGTGGTCGGTGCCGCTCGACAAGTTTCTCAAGCAAGTCGGGTTTTGACTGACGCCGCGATGCGCGCTCAGAAGCGATACGTGAGCTTCACCCAGCCATTGCGCGGTGCGCCGTAGGTGTAGCCGTTGTAGCCGCCCAACCCGGCCCAGTACCGCTTGTCGGTCACGTTGCCGAGATTGAGCGACACGCTTAGCTGACGCGTCACGTCGTAGCGCGCCATCAGATCGATCAAGGTGATGCCGCCTTGACGTGCCGTCAGCCCGCTGTACGTCTCGACATACGAGATCGCGCTCTGATAGCTCAAGCTACCGCCGATCGTCACTTTGCTGAGTACGCCGGGCAAACGGTATGTCGTCGCGATACGCAGCAGCCGCTGCGGATACGTCGGGTTGACCAGCGCGCCGGTGCGATCGCGCTTGGCGCTGTATGTGTAGCCTGCCTGCACTTGCCAGCCCGGCAGCACCTGCCCCGCGACGGTCGCCTCGAAGCCTTGCGTCTTTGCACCGCTCACCGCTTTGTACGCAGCCGTGCCACCGGGCGTGAGCGTGCCATCGGCCACGGCGAGGTTGTCTTCCGTTGTGCGGAAGATCGCCACCGCAGTGTTCAACCGTCCACCAAAATGCTCCCCCTTCAGGCCCAGCTCGATGTTGTTGCCGCGCTTGGGCGCCAGCGTATTGCCCGAGGTGTCCTGCACGGTGTTCGGCGTGAAGATGCTCGTGTAGCTCGAATAGAGCGAGAAGTCCTCGCTGACATCGACCACCAGCCCCGCATACGGCGTGAACACGGCGTTCTGTTCGACCGGCGCGCCGGTCACCAGCGCACCATTCGTGCCGTTGTTCCAGTAGCGCGCCCAAGACGTGGCGCGATACCACGTGACGCGGCCACCGAAAATCACCGAGACGCGATCGATCGGCTTGATCTGCGTCGCCGCATAGATGGCCGTTTGTTGTGTCGTGCCGCCAAGCCGATTGAGCGGATAAGCAAACGACGGCATGGCGATACTGCCCGGATTGAGAATGTCGACCGGGCGTCGATCGAACGCATTGGGCACTGCCGAGTCGTTGCCGTAGTTGTAGTCGTTGTGATTGATGCTCGCGCCGAACGTGGCCTGATGCGTGCGCCCGAACAAGTGATACGGCCCCGTCGCATAAACATCGAACGCCTTGTTAATGCCATACGCCGGGTTGTTCGCGAGCTGCATCGTGCCCATGTGCGTGTTGGGGTCGATGTTGGCCGGATACAGCCAGACATCGCCGCTGTAGCGCTCGCGCTGGTTGCGCGACCACGAGCCTTCCGCCTTGATCTTCCATCCCGAGTCGAATCGATGATCGAGATCGACGAAGACGCGATCGGTCGTCATGTTCCACAGGCTCCACGGTGCGGACGAGTTGTACGAGCGCGGCAGATTCGTCGGCGCGCCATTGCTGTAGAACAGCGGGCTCTGGCCGAAATCGGCACCGTGGATCTTGTTCTTCTGATACTCGTAGCCCGCCGAGATCGTGGTGTTGTCGGTGATGTCCGCTTCGACGATGCCGTAGAACACGTCTTCACGCGTGCGCTTGTCGTCGGTGAAGGTGTTGCCTGCGGTGTGCGAACCGACCACACGTGCGCGCAGCGAGCCCGATTCGTTGAGCTTGCCGCCTACATCGGCTTCAAGGTTGTAGCGGCCCCACGATCCGGCTCCGGCAGTGACATAGCCCGTGAAGTCTTTGCTTGGGCGCTTGCGCACGAGATTGATCGCACCGCCGGGGTTGCCTACACCGTTGAGCAACCCGGCCGGCCCACGAATCACATCGACGCGGTCGTACATCACCATGCTCAGCAAGTTGCGCATGCCGGCGATGGTGTCGTACGCGAGCGTCGGCACGCCGTCGATCATCGTAGCGAGGTCGAAGCCACGCGAGGAAAAGTTCGCGCGCTCGTCGAGCGTATCGACCACGATGCCGGGCGTTTGCCGCAGCACGTCGGTGAGCGACATGAGGTTCTGATCTTCGATCTGCTGGCGCGTGATGACCGTCATCGATTGCGGTGTTTCACGCAATGACAAGTCCATGCGCGTGGCGCCATCGGTCACTCGCGTCGTGTACGAGCCGGTGCCCTCGGTCACGCGTTGCGCATCGGCCGTGACGACCGTCGCAGGCAACGCCACCGTATCGGCATGAATCGAGACCGTGCGCCCGGAGATGCTCACTGCAAGCCCCGAGCCAGCGAGCGCCCGTGTGAGCGCATCGCCCAACGTCATGCGGCCTTGCAGCGCCGGAGCTGCCTTGCCGACGGCGAGGCTCGCGTCGTAGCCGATGCCCACGCCCGACTGACGCGCCAGCGCGTCGATGGTCAGCGCGAGCGGTTGCGCGGGCAGCGATAGATCGAGCGGCAAGGCGGCCACGCTCGCGTTGGCGGCTGCGGATGTCTGCGCGCGTACCTCTAAGGGAAGCGTGGCGGCACACAAGCAAGCGGCGGCGATGCTGATGAGCGTGGCCGCGTGTTTCGAGTGAATCGAGTTGGGCAAAGCGTGCAGATATCTGGTCATTTCCGTGAGTCTTCTGTTGGCTTACCCGGTGAAGACGCACGAGAACGCGAAAGACAGACAAAAAGTTTTTAGCTAGCGCTGGGCGGTAATGACGGCTTGCCCGTTCTCCCGGCGCACGCGCACCGGTAGCATCGCGGGCAGGCCTTGCAGGAAGCCCGCCGGGTCGGACACGGGGAACGTGCCCGTGAGCCGCAACGCGCGCAATGCGGCCGCGTCGGTTTCGGCAATGCGGATCTGCTGTGCGGGCTGTGAGAGGAAGTCGTTCCACTGCGCAATCGCTTGCGGCAGCGGCGTGGCCTGAAAGACCAGCCACCCTTCGCGCCACGCGCCCACACTTTGCGGCGTAACGCCTTGCGGCGAGCCAATCCCTCGCGGCGTGGTACTCACCGCCTGTCCGGCACCGAGCGTGACATCGGGGTCGCGATCGACGTGAACCTCACCGTCGGGCGAACGCGCCCAGACCGCCACACGTCCACGCGCGACAGCCACGTCCATACCGTCTTCACGCAGTGCAACGGTGAATACCGTGCCCAGCACGCGCACGTTGCCGAATTGCGTGGCAACGCTAAGCGGGCGCGAGGTATCGGGTTGCACGTCGAGATGGAGTCCGCCACGCCAGAGTTGAAACTCGCGGCGATTGCGGTAGTAGGTGATCTGCACGTCTGTGTGAGGTGCCAACGTCACGACGCTGCCGTCTGGCAGCGTATGCGGCGTCACCTCCCCCTTGCCGGTGCGCAACGTCAGCGTGAGCGTCGGCTGCAACCATTGGCGTCGGGCAGCGCCGCCGAACACGATGGCGAGTCCGCCGACGCCCAGCCACGTCAGCATCTGACGGCGCGAGTGACGGACCACGCCGTCACTGCGCTTCGGTACAGCCACACGCTCGCGTAAGGCGGTACCGTCGGTTTGCGCCCAATACGATTGCGCAATATCGGCAGCGGCATCGTGCACAGGCGATTCGGCACGCCAGTCTGCCAACTCGCGCGCAGCGATCGCGGCGTCATCGGCATCGCCATGCTGCGTGCGTCCGATGAGCGAGAGCGCGTGCGCGATCTGGCCGCGAGACGGTTTCGGTGCGCGCGATGTTGGCGCAGTGTCGGGTGTGCGGCTAGTGTGGGTAGCGCGGGCGTTCATGGGCGGTAGCTCATGCAATCCATGACGCCGCGAACCACGTGCTTGTCGATGGCTTCGACGGAGACCCGCATGTGGCCAGCGGCTTCGGCATAGCTCATGCCGTGAATACGCACGAGGATGAAGGCATCGCGGCGTTTGCGCGGCATACGTTCCAAGCGGGCGAGCAACCGTTCGAGCTGCTGACGAATATCCGCATGGTGTTCGGCCGACGGCGCATGGTCGGCGCCAATGAGCGCGAGCGTTTGGAGCATGCGCGCCTCGGCGTCGTGACGGCGCGCGTCGCTCACGATCAAATGTTTGCCGGTGCGATAGAGCAAAGCGCGCCAGTCACGAACCTCCGTGCCGCGCGTCTGCAAGGCGAGCACCTTCGCGTAGGCTTCTTGCACCAAGTCCTTCGCGTTGTCGCGATTGTTCAGCGACTTCGCGAAGAAGTTGACCAGCTCGGTGTAGTAATGCGCAACCACGGCAGTCTTCCGGCAGCCCGCCGCATCCGCGCACGGAAAAGTTAAATGAGAATTAATCGCATTATTACCGTGAGTGATGGCGAGATGCAAGAAGGATTTTGTGCAACGGAACGAGGCTGGCTCAGGCGCGCTCCGCCTCACGGCGAATGCGCGCCTGCATGCGTCTGAGTTCGTGGAAGTGCGCTACCGGATTTCGGCAACGTCGATGCGGTTGCCGTCCGGATCGGCAAACACGAACGCGCGCAAGCCGATGTCCATCGTGCGCAACCCTTTGACGATGCGCACGCGATGTTGCTCGAGGTGATTGTGCAACGCATCGGCGTTTGCCACCATCAAGTGCGCGACGTTCTGTGAGGTCGCACGATGCTGGGCGTCGCGCGACAAGTGCAGTTCCGCACCGTCCTTCTTGAGAATCACGAAGCCGACGGGCGAGCCAGCTTCGAACACTTTCTCGAAGCCGAGCACATCGGTGTAGAAACGTAGCGACCGGTCGAGATCGGTCACGGAGAGGGTTGGGGCAATTCGACCGAATTGCACGGCATGCGGGACACGATTGAGAGTATCCATGGGCGCTCCACAAGCGACGTTTGCGGTTCCAAAAAGGGGCGGCGAAGGCGGTGCTTCGACGGGAGGCAGAACGTCAGATGGCGGAGCGGTGTCCGCAGGTTCGGCGTATCCTAGCACGACGTTTTCGGGCTGTTTAGCCCGCCCCCCCTCTCAAAAGTATCAAGTGCACGACTCGCCCGACACGCTCACCTCTCTCTACTGGCATGACGACATGCTGCGCAGCCGCCGCGTGAGCCGCACCGTGCTGTGGGGGCATGTGGACATTCCTGCGCCGCCTGCGCGATTGGTGACGGATTGGTCACGCGACATTTCATCGCATATGCCATTGGCCCCCGGCGACGTCGAGCCGATGCCGTTAGCTCGCGCACGCATGCGCTGGCCTGAGTATTCGCAATGCGTGCAGGCAGCCTACGACTGGACCGGAGCGCACGGGTTGCCGGGGTTGCTGTCGGCAAGCGACGTGGCGTTGATGGCATGCCGCGGCGCGCGTTATCACCACGACGGCGAGCAATACGGCGGCTTCGTGTTCTGCAATTTGTTTCTGAGCGACGACTGCGGGCTGGACGTGCATTTTCCATCTGCTGGGAATGGCGGCTACCGCATTCCGCTGGCGCGCGGCACCATGCTCGTGTTCGATACCTGCCAGCCACATGCGGTGATCCGCCGGGGCAGCAGCGGGTTCGACGAAGCCGATTTCGCGAATTCCGTAGGCGCGCTCGACGACGTGCAGATGTTCCTCACGTGGGAGCTTCCCGTGGACGACGCACGCGTGGTGAAAGCGCTCGACATTCGCTTTGACGTCTTGTCGTCGGCCCCGACCCAAGACTCGCAAGTGCTTGTGGATGGAAGCGCCGCCGCGCTGTGCGCCGATACCGGCCGATGGCTGCCGGTGGCGAATTCGCTTTGATTGGCGCATCCGGCCGTTAGCGCCGTCGCTCGTAACGCCATCATCCGCAAGATCGTACAAGCCAGCCCTCTGCTGGCTGCGTTAGTCTTCCCCTCTCGCATTTCCACACGACCGGTGCCGCAGATGCCCCGGCGTGTTCGACGTTTCGTTGGGCGTAAGTGCTTTTGTTTGAAGGACGTGTAATGAGTGGTATGTATTCGCCATCGGTCGCGGCGCAGGCGTCGCCGTTTCGCACCGAGATGGCACGAGGCATGCGCGCTGCGCTGCCGGTGATGTTGGGCTTCGTTCCTTTCGCGTTGGTGCTTGGCGCGCAAGCGGCCCAGAAAGGCTTGAGTGCGATCGAAGTGCCGTTGATGACGGGCCTGAACTTCGCGGGCGGCTCTGAATTCACGGCCATTCGTATCTGGACCTCGCCACCGCATATCGCGCTGATTATTGCCATGTCGCTGCTGGTGAACGCGCGGCACATCTTGATGGGTGCGGCGCTCGCCCCTCGCATGCGTCACGTGCCGCTGCCGCGTGCGCTCGCAGCGCTCTTCCTGATGTGCGACGAAAGCTGGGCCATGGCACTTGCGGATGCGAATGCGCGCGGCAAGGAGCGCATCAGTTTCGGTTACTACGTCGGCGCGGCGATCAATCTGTGGATGACGTGGGTGGCGTTCACCGCGCTCGGGGCAGTCCTCGGTCCGATACTGGGCGATATCGAGCAATACGGCTTCGATATGGCGTTCACGGCGGTGTTCATCGTGCTGTTGAAAGGCATGTGGAAGGGCATGACGGCGAGCCGCCCGTGGTTCGTGAGTCTGGTGGTCTCGGCGCTCACTTATCTGCTGGTGCCCGGGGCTTGGTATGTTGCGGCGGGCACGTGTGCAGGGCTGATTGCCGCGGTCATGCTGGAGAAGAAAGATGCTTGATGGGATGACCGTTCTGACGATTGTGCTGATGGCTGCATCGACGTACGCGACGCGCATCGTTGGCTTCGTAGCGCTGCGCGATCGCACACTGAGCCCGCGTATGCGCGCGATCATGGAGAGCGTGCCGGGTTGCGTGTTGATCTCGGTGATCGCACCGGCGTTCGTCGCACGTAACCCTGCCGATTTGCTGGCGCTGGCGGTGACGTTGCTGGTAGCGACGCGGTTTTCGCTGTTGCCGACGGTGGTGATTAGCGTCGTGGTGACTGGGGTGTTGCGACAGGTACTTTGATTTCGTCGACTCGGGAGAGGTGCGTTTGACTTTGCTTACGTTGTCATCGGGGAAATCCGACGGTCTGATCGTTCGGCCACGCTGGCCTGCGCGTCACGTGCATGTGGATGCACGGGTGTTGCATCGGCTTCAGTCGATACAACGTGAGCTACCGCCCGAGATCGAGTTAATTCTGACGCGAGGCTTCGAGCCTAGCGCTTCAAACCTCGGCTTCGCCCGCCGGCAGTTTCGTGCGCTGGGTATTGCTGTCTTTCGCTTGGTCTATCCCACGCGGCACAATGAACTGACCGATATTTTCGGCAGCAACGGACATGAGGCTGACGGCACACACGTCGACGTGTCCTTCCTGTTGCATGGACGACGGGTGCGGATGTTGCCGCTGGGGGTATTTACGCCGCCGTTCTGGCAGCGGCGTCGTATGCGGCGGTGTGCGTCATCGTTGGCAATGGTTAAGTCCGCGTTAGTGAATCAAGGGTTTGCGATTCACCGGAATGCTACGGAGAGTTTGCAGATTCATTGTGATTGGGTGGCATAACGGGCATAACCCCACTCACGCGTCGAACGGCATTCGAAAATGCATCCAGCGCCGGTGTTTGATGCGTCTCCGCGCGCATCACCATGCCGACAGCGGGCATCGGCCACTCGTGTGGCGTTTTCAGAATGGCAATGACGCCGAGCTTTTCATATTGAAGTGCAATTGGCCGAGGGAGGAAGGCGAGCCAATCGGTGTCTTGCAGCATTTGTAAGTTCGCAAGCACCGATACGCACTCCACCTTGGGCACAGGCACCGGCATCGCGGCGTCAGTGAAGAACTGCCGAATCGAGGTTCGCAATGGCGCATCGCCGCCCGGGAATATCCAGTCCGCCGATGCCAACATGGCCGCCGTGATGGTCTTACGTCGCGCTATCGGGTGCGCGCTTCGCGCCACGATGCAGACGCTCTCATCAAACAGTGGCTCTCTGCGGAAATGCGTCGCCGCGGTGCCGTCACCTAGTCGGCAAATGACGCAATCGAGCTTGCCTTGCGAGAGCGCACCGAGCATCCAATCAAGCGACCCTTCATGAAATTCCGCCACCACGCGCGGCGCATCGTCGGCCAATTGCAGCAGGACTTTGCTCAGCAGCGATGGCATTGCCACCGGCATGATGCCGACACGCACCTTTCCTAATGCACCGTTGGCAATGAGTTCGAGATCGCTGCCGAGCTTCTGCATTTCGACCAGCATGATGCGTGCCCGATCGATCACGATCTGCGTGGCTGCCGTCGCTCGCAAGCCGCGCGAATGACGTTCGAATAGTTGGGTGCCGAAGAGCGTTTCCAACTCGCGCAGCGATTTGCTCGCGGCCGGTTGCGTCATGTGAAGACGCGCGGCGGCGCGATGAATACTCAGCGTGTCGGCGAGCGCGACGAGCAGCGCCAAGTGTCGCGCTCTCAAGCGCGCGAGGAGGTGTCCTTCTACGACTGGTGGCATGGAATACCCCGATACCGGGAAGTTATCAGCGCCTGAAAAGAAAGCATTACCGACAGGCGGGAACGCCGTGCCATTCTACCTACGCGAGATTTCTCGATAAATTCAAACGACGGGAGACGGGTATGCAGAAGCTGCTTCGAAAGTGTGGTGCGATCGTAACGCTGCTTTGTGCTGCGAGTTATGCGCCGGTGAGTGCAGCGGCAATGAAGGTGACGTTGCTCGGCACTGGCACGCCGATTCTGAACATCGAGCGGTTCGGTATTAGCGTGCTTGTCGAAGCTGGGGATCAAAAATTGCTATTCGACGCTGGGCGAGGTGTTGCGATGCGTCTGCATCAACAGCAGGTGCCCCTGCGCGATATCTCCGCCGTCTTCATCAGCCTCTTGAATTCGGACCATATCACCGGATTGCCGGATCTGTATGCCACCGCACCGCTCCCGACGGACGACGGACGGTTAAAAACGCCCATGCTGTGGTTTGGCCCGGACGGTATCGACAACGTTGCGCGTGGCATCGAGCTTATGTTCAAGGATCAGAACCGGATGCGCATGCTCGAAGGGGAAGTCGTCGAGCCTGCAACTCATATCACGGCAAAGCGCGTCGAACCCGGCACAGTGTATGAAAAGGACGGCGTGAAGGTCTCGGCGTTTCTGATCGAACACGGTCACGTCAAACCGGATTTCGGCTATCGCATCGAATACGAGGGCCATGCCGTCATCATCACTGACGACACGACCTACTCGGAGAATTTAGTCGCGCATTCGAAGCAAGCGGACCTCATGGTGCAGAGTGTGGCGATCGGCAGTCGCGCTTTGGAGCGTGCAGCGCCCGATTACGTGAATCACTTCTATGGCTATCTCGCCAGCCCGGAAAACGCCGGTCGAATTCTCTCGGAAACCCAACCAAAGCTGGCGGTCTTTGCCCATATCTCGCTGTACAGTCGCCCCGGCATTGCACGAGCCACGGTGGATGAGTTGCGCGAGCGAGTTCAGGCGGCCTACAGCGGCCATTTCGTCATCGGTGAAGATTTGATGCGATTCACCATCGATGAACACGGCGTGACACAACTACCGTACTCGCCGGAGGTTCGGCATCAGGAGCCGGGCAGTCGCAGTTCAAGGGGGTGAGTCTCGGCGACGTGCGCCGCGCTTGAGTTCACGCCGGATTCGCACTACGCCCCTTCAGCCACGCAATCAACTTCGTAGCGGGCATCGCCTTCGAGAAAAGCCAGCCTTGCCCGTATTCGACGCCTTTGCTCTTCAGGTATTCAACCTGCGCCTCGGTTTCGACACCCTCCGCCACGATGCCGAGGCCAAGCTCGTGGGCCATGTCGATGATGTGCGGGGCGACGACACTCGACGCAGCGCCCTGCCCGATCGTGTCGACGAATGACTTGTCGATTTTCAATACGTCGACAGTGAAGGATTGCAGGTAAGACAGACTGGAATAACCGGTGCCGAAGTCATCGATATACACAGGATGACCGGCTTGTCTGAGTGCCGCGATGATCTTTCGCGCCGAGTCGGCTTTTAACATGCCCCGTTCGGTCGCCTCGATTCTGATTTGTGAAGGATGAATGCCCGTGCCCGACAAGCTCGTATTTAGTTTCTTGATAAACCTGTCGGTTTGCAGATCTTCGCCTGCCACGTTAATCGACACATAAAACGACGGCTGCGCCCGCAGAAATTCTTGTAGCTCTCGTATCGTCTTATCGAGAACCAGATCGGTGAGCGGTTGAATCAGTTCATTCTCTTCGGCGACGGCGACAAAGATATCCGGCGGAATATTCTTGCCGTTCAAGTTCCATCGAACGAGCGCTTCGGCGCCGACGCACACACCATCTGCGAGCCGCACGATCGGTTGGTACTGCACCTCGATGTAGCGTCGCTCGATGGCCCATTCGAGCGTGGCGGGAAACGAGACTTGGCGAGAGATTCGCTTATACGAGAGCCATCCGATCAATCCCCCCACCGCTACGCCAATCGCAAGCCATACGGCTAGTAGGCCAGTCCAGCCTGCAATCAACCCGCTGCGCGGCGCTTTCACGATGACGCCAATGGGCCGCGACGACGATCGGGCAACGGCGTAATGCCATGCGTCGCTCTTGACCTGCCCGCCGCGCCGCCATGCGTTGAGCATTTCATCGCGGTCGGCCCCATACGAAATCGCAAGGATGTTGTCGGTATCGATGTTGATGGCGGCGACCGGACGGCGCGACGGATCGATGATGTCCACATACGACTGCGGATTGATCGACACGTAATTGCCGTCGCGCCCGAATTGAATGTCGTCGCGAACGTCGCTGATGGGGTTGTGTTGCCGGAGCCAGACAAGGTACCCGTCGTTACTGCGCCAAGTCGGTGCCGGGAGTCGATAGTGTTTGTCGCGCACGTCCCCGAGCAATGGGGAGCAAAGGTATTGCGAGTCGCCGTAGGCGCCGGCGTCCTGAACGTATCCGTAATTGAAGATGACGCGGGCCGCGCGGGCAAGGTAGGCGGGAGAGCAGCGAGGCTCGGTACCCGCCGACAAGTCGGCGATGGCGGCGAACGCCTGATAGGTGACCTGCTCGGCGCGCATAACCGCCTTCGCGGCAAATTGCTGGAGCTCTTCTTGCTCGCGCTTTTGCGCGTCTTCGCGTGCGATGTAGACGCTGGTCAGCACGGGCAAGACCGTGCCGACACAACCGAGGGCGATGGACGCCGAAATGAGCGACAGCCGTCTTAACATGCTGCAAGCCTCCCCCGAGATCCGCATTCTGCCAATTAGCGGCAGCCCCCCGAACGGCGACAACGGTCAGGATGCCTGTTGCGACCCATGACTTGGTCGCATACTAGCTGAAATTCGGTGCACAAGGGATTGGCGGGCGCGGCAAGTCAATGCGGCGGCGGCGGAAAAAGAAAAAGCCCTGACAAGTCAGGGCTTTTGAATTTTGGAGGCGGGAGTCGGAATCGAACCGGCGTACACGGCTTTGCAGGCCGCTGCATGACCACTCTGCCATCCCGCCATCGGGATATGCCGCATTGTAACCACTCGGTGTTGCCATCGAGGGCGCCCTTCGGATCGATCGCCGTGGGCTTTTCGGCAAATAAAAAGGGAAGCCAGGCTTCCCTCTGGATTTGGAGCGGGAGACGAGTCTCGAACTCGCGACCTCAACCTTGGCAAGGTTGCGCTCTACCAACTGAGCTACTCCCGCATGACACCCGACACCAAGGATTTATTCACTCAATGTCCAGTGTGAAAACTGGAGCGGGAGACGAGTCTCGAACTCGCGACCTCAACCTTGGCAAGGTTGCGCTCTACCAACTGAGCTACTCCCGCATTTTCATGCGTACTACCAATCCAACACTTCTCAAAATTTCGCTGCCGGGCTAACGCCGTAGCAGCGAGAAGGAGATTATGTCCAAACGCCGATTCAGTGTCAAGCACCTGCACTGAAAATTTGTGAAGATTTTTTGCCTCCCCCGCGCAAATCCCGCACTTTCAGCCACTTACGCTCACATCTCTGCGCCACCGCGCTCCCGGATCTGCGGCCACGCGCGGCGCAAATAGTACAGCATCGACCACAACGTCAGCACCGCCGCCACGTAAATCAGCCACGTGCCCCAGAACCGCGAATCGAATCGCAAGCCGTTCCACACCACCGTGCCGTTGAACAGCAACAGCGGAATCGCCACCATCTGCGCCGCCGTCTTGATCTTGCCCAACTGATGCACCGCCACGCTGCGCGACGCGCCAATCTGCGCCATCCACTCACGTAACGCAGAAATCGTGATCTCGCGGCCAATGATGATCAACGCCACCAACGCGTTGATCCGGCCCATCTGCAACAACATCAGCAAAGCGGCCGCCACCATCAACTTGTCCGCCACCGGGTCGAGAAACGCCCCGAACGCCGACGTTTGATTCCAACGACGCGCCAGAAAGCCGTCGAACCAGTCGGTCAGCGCCGCCAGCACGAAGATCGCACACGCCACCCAATTCATCTGGACCGGCGTCAACCACGTGGTCGGCAAGTAATAAACGCCGACCACCAGCGGGATCAGTACGATCCGAAGCCAGGTCAGGAAGATGGGGACATTGAAAGGCATGGCAGCATGAGTTCGGCAAACGGCAGTCGACACACGGCGCACTCGGCAGCCGTACCAGACCCGCATTGTGCCGTGTATGCCCCGCAGCGACAAGGCCGAGGCACCGCTACGCGGTTGACATATGCGTCACTGTGCCCCTATCTTGCTCGCAACCACCCGCCATTAGCACCGATCTCGTGAAACTGCTCTGGTCGTCTCTGCCCGCCCTGCGACGCCGCCTGCTCCCGCCGCACGTGATCATCAGCCTGCTGGTCGGCCTCAACGGGCTGCTGCTCGTCGCCTCCGTCTTGCTGCGTGTACCGGGCAGCCTGCTCATCGACCTCTTCGTGCGCGGCGACCTCTCGGCACTCGAGCGCATCGAAGCCCGTCACCTGCCCCGCCTGCTCTTCGGCATCAACGCCATCGAACGCATCGATTTCTCGCATCTGCCCCGCGCACTCGTCGGCCTCTCGCTCGTTGCGCTCAGTTGCGGACTCGTCATTCGCGCCCGCACCGCATGGGCGTTCTCGCTCGTGATGCTCGCCCTCGCCGCGATCATCAACGTGCATCTCAATATCCGCTTCGATCTGACCTTCGCCCTGTCGATCGTCAGCATTGCGCTGCTGCTCTGGTACTGGCGCGAATTCGACCGCGCGAGCTTTGCCGCCGCCACGCTCTACACACTCGTCGCCGTGTTCGCGCTGATCGTCTATGCCACGTTCGGCACGATGTATCTCGGCAGCGAATTCGCACCGCCCGTCACCGATCTGGCCACCGCGTTCTACTTCGCCATCGTCACGATGACGACCGTCGGCTACGGCGACATCGTGCCGCACTCGACCGACGCCCGGCTCTTTACGGCGTCGGTCATCATCTTCGGGATTAGTGTGTTCGCGACGTCGCTCACCGTGGTCATCGGTCCGCTCGTCGGGGGCAATCTCAAGAAAATTCTCGCGGGGAGGTTTACTCACGTGATACGCAAGCAACACTTCATCGTGGCCGGCGCGTCGCCGCTCGCCATCAACGTGCACCACGAACTCACCAAACGTGGCTGGCCCGTCACCGTCATCATCGCGAGCGGCGTGGATAATCCGTACCCGGAAGATGCCGACGTGATCCACGGCGACGCGAGCGATAACACTGTGCTCACGCATGCCGGCATCGAACATGCGAAGGCCGTGTTGGCCCTGCGTAGCGACGACTCGGAGAACGCCTTCATCATTCTCGCGACCAAGGAGATCGCGCCGGGCGTGCGCACCATCGCGTCCGTGAACGACAGCAAACACCTGAGCAAGCTCAAGCGGGTGCAGCCGGACATGATCTTCGCGCCCCCCGTTGTCGGCGGCGAGTTACTCGCGCGCACGCTCTCCGGCGAGACCGTCGATAACGATACGGTCATGCGACTGCTGTTTCATGGGGATACCGAGCGGTGAACGGCATTCGGCGGTAACGGCGAAGACCGAACTCGGTCTTCGCCCGCGTCAGTGAAGCTGCCGGTAGATCTGCTCGGCGAGCGTTGTCGAAATACCTTCCACGCTCGCTAATTCATCGACGCTTGCCGATGCCACACCTTGCAAGCCGCCAAAACGCATCAGCAAGCGCTGACGCCGTTTGGCACCGATGCCCTCGATCTCTTCCAGACGCGACGTCTGACGTGCCTTCGCCCGCTTCGCACGCATCCCGGTGATCGCGAAGCGGTGCGCCTCGTCGCGGATCTGCGCGATCAGCATCAGCACCGCACTCTCCCGGCCAAGTTCTAACGGCGCGCGGCCATCGGCGAAGATCAACGTCTCCAACCCCACCTTACGGCCTTCACCCTTGGCAACGCCCACCAAGCGGCTAATGTCGATGCCCAGCTCCACGAACACCTGGCGCGCCACTTCCACCTGCCCCTTGCCACCGTCGATCAACACGAGTTGCGGCAAGTTGGCTTCGACATCGGAGACGTCCGTGCTTGTCGGGGTGTTGGTGACAGCGTCTTCGGTGGATCCTTGGGTGACGTCTTTGGTCCCGCTGTCCGTCGTGACTGTGGTTTCCGGTGAATCGTCGCTCGACGCCGTGTCCGGCATCACCGCTGTCTCGGCTTCGGCACGCGCCACATCCGCTGCGACGGACGACGGATCTGCGGCATCGCTCACCGTCGACGCCGCCGCTTCCATCAGGCGGCCATAACGGCGCGTGAGTACCTGTCGCATCGCCGCATAATCATCGCCCGGCGTGATGCCCGCGATGTTGTAGCGGCGATACTCGCTCGTCTGCATCTTGTGATGATGAAACACCACACACGACGCCTGCGTCGCCTCACCCTGCGTGTGACTAATGTCGAAACACTCGACGCGCAGCAATGCCGCATCGTCGATATCGAGCCCGATGGTCTGCACCAACTCGCGCGTGCGCGCCTGCTGACTGCCCTGTTCCGTCAACAACCGCGTGAGTGCCAGTTGCGCGCCTTGCAGCGCCATGTCGAGCCAGGCCCGTCGTTGACCCTGGGGTTGACGCACCATCGCAATACGGCGGCCCGCCTGCTCGGAGAGCGCCGCCAGCAACTCGTCGCTGGGCAGTGCGTGGCTCACGACCAGCACCGGCGGCACCGACTGACCCAAATAGTGCTGCGCCACGAACGCTTCGAGCAGGCGCGATTCGAGCGACGCAGCGGGCGTGTCGGACGGCAAGTCAGCGGCGATCTCGGCGGAGACGGCCGGTTCGGCATCGATCGCCTCGGGGTCCGTCGCGGCGACGTCGACCGGCATGACCTCGTCCTCGTCGAACTCATCGGCGATGCCGCCTTCGACACCGCGCTCAACGTGCGCCGGGAAGTACGCTTTGTCGCCCAAATGACGACCACCGCGCACCATCGCGAGGTTCACGCAAGCGCGGCCGCCCGCGTATGCGACCGCAAGAATGTCGGCATCGACATCGCCCGCCGTTTCCACCGATTGCTGTTGCAACACGCCGGAGAGCGCCTGCATCTGATTGCGCACGACCGCCGCCTGCTCGAACTTGAGCGCCTCGGCGTACGACATCATCTTCGTCTCGAGGGCGCTGAGCACTTCGCTCTGACGGCCGGAGAGAAACGCGGCAGCGTTGTTCACGTCGCGTGTGTAGTCCTCGTCGCTAATTGCGCCGACGCACGGTGCACTACAACGCTCAATCTGGTGCAGCAGGCACGGGCGTGTACGGTTGGCAAACACCGAGTCTTCGCACGTGCGCAGTTGGAATACCTTTTGCAGAATCTGAATGCTCTCGCGCACGGCCCACGCGCTCGGGAACGGGCCGAAATACTGCCCCCGGCGGTCGACCGAACCCCGGTAGTACGCCATGCGCGGGTACTGATGCTGCGTCAGCTTGAGAAACGGATACGACTTGTCGTCCCGAAACAAGATGTTGTATCGCGGGTGCAGCGCCTTGATGAGGTTGTTTTCCAGCAGCAACGCTTCGGTTTCCGAGCGCGTCACCGTCGTCTCAAGTTTGGCGATGCGTGCCACCATCAACGCGATACGTGGCGAGAGTTGCGTCTTATTGAAGTAACTCGAAACGCGCTTCTTCAGATTGCGCGCCTTACCCACGTAGAGCACATTGCCCGCGGCGTCGTAATAGCGGTACACGCCCGGCAGGTTCGGTAGTTGGGCCAACACCTTACGGGCGTCGAAGGCGGGCACCGACGCGTTGACGGTCTCCGACCCGGCGGCGGTTTTCGCTTTGCGTGATTTGCGGGGAGGTGTGACGTCGTGGGCGTCTTCGGTCATGAACTCTAGGCATCGGATGCGTCCTGCGTGCGACACTGCGGCGGCGTCACGTGCCACAAGGACTAGAATCGCAAGTTTAGACCAATCCGCGTCACCGCTTCTCAATGTCCCTGCCTACGTCTCACTCCGCCGCTCCCCCCGCCATGCCGCCCTCATCGCTGCCTCTCGTGCCGCGCTGCGATCTCTTCTGCACGGTGATCGACAATTTCGGCGACATCGGCGTGTGCTGGCGGCTCGCCCGTCAATTGGTGCGCGAGCATGGCTGGTCGGTACGGTTGTGGGTCGATGACCTGACGAGCTTCCGTCATCTGCGCCCCGAGATCGATCCCGGGCTGGCCAAGCAACGCTGCGATGGTGTTGACGTACGGCATTGGGGCGCCGACTTCGGCCCCGTGACGGACGACAACGCGCCGGGCGATATCGTCATCGAAGCGTTCGCGTGCAACGTGCCGGAGGCCTACGTTCAGGCCATGCATGCGCGCAAGCAAGCCGGAAGCGCACCCGTGTGGATCAATCTGGAATATCTGAGTGCGGAAGATTGGGTAGACGACTGCCACTTGCAACGCTCGGTGCATCCGCAGCTTGGACTGGTCAAGACGTTCTTCTTCCCGGGCTTCACCGAACGCACTGGCGGACTGGCGCGGGAGCGTGAGTTGTTCTCGCGGCGCGATGCCTTCTATGCTTGCGTCGAACTGCGCGACGCCTGGTGGCAACGCACGCTGGGGCTAGCCGCTGCGCCGCAGGATGCCTTGATCGTCTCACTGTTCGCGTACGAGAACGCGGCACTCCCGGCGCTGCTCGCGCAGTGGGCTGCGAGCGATACGCCGGTCGTGTGTCTCGTGCCGCAGGGGCGCATTGCCCCGGGCGTTGGCGAGTGGTTCGGGCGCAGCGCTTTGGCGCCGCGTGAGACGGCAACTCGTGGATCGCTGACGGCCTACGGCCTGCCGTTCGTCCCGCAGGCCGACTTCGACGCGCTGCTATGGGCATGCGATCTGAACTTCGTGCGTGGAGAAGATTCGTTCGTGCGGGCGCAATGGGCGGCAAAGCCCTTGGTCTGGCACATCTACCCGCAAGAGGACAACGCGCATCACGAGAAGTTGGACGCGTTTCTTGGCCGATATTTGGCTGAATTGACCGATACGGCCACAAGCGGTGGTGACCTGACGCACGCCTCGCGCGAAGCACTGCGCACGTTCACGCATCTCTGGAATGGATACGCTCAGACGGCACCCGACTGGCCGGCGCTGGCGGCGGCTCTGCCCGCACTCACCGACCATGCGCGCGGCTGGGCAGACAGACAGGGCGCCCTGCCCGACCTTGCGCGACAGTTGGCAAGCTTCGCGGAAAATCAGGTAAAATAGCTGGTTTTTCAACGCTTTGCTGCTGAACCTGCTGCCCCGGACCGTTCCGGGCGGGCGCGGGAATCAAGCGGCGAATGGGCGTATGGAAGCGCTCAACAAGCGGCAAATCGCTTATTTCGTCACAGGATCTCGTTTTTTATGAAAACCGCTCAAGAACTCCGCGTCGGTAACGTCGTCATGATCGACGGTCAGCCCAACGTCGTGCTGAAGACCGAATACGTCAAGTCGGGCCGTAACTCCAGCGTCGTGAAGATGAAGTACAAGAAGCTGCTGACCGAAGGTCGCGGCGAATTCGCGTACAAGGCCGACGACAAGTTCGACGTCGTCGTGCTCGACAAGAAGGAAGTCTCCTACTCGTACTTCGCCGACCCGATGTACGTGTTCATGGACGCCGACTACAACCAGTACGAAGTCGAAGCCGAAAACATGGGCGACGCGATCAAGTACCTGGAAGCCGACATGAAGTGCGAAATCGTGCTGTACGAGGAAAAGGCCATCTCGGTCGAACTCCCGACCACGCTCGTGCGCAAGGTGGAATACACCGAGCCGGCAGTCAAGGGCGACACCTCGTCGGGCCGCGTGATGAAGAACGCCAAGATCAACGATCTGCTCGAAATTCAAGTGCCGCTGTTCGTCAGCACCGACGATTTGATCGAAATCGATACGCGTA
The DNA here is from genome assembly GCF_049918595.1 of Pandoraea pneumonica. Classification (GTDB taxonomy): domain Bacteria; phylum Pseudomonadota; class Gammaproteobacteria; order Burkholderiales; family Burkholderiaceae; genus Pandoraea; species Pandoraea pneumonica_A. The sequence goes on along the minus strand of NZ_JBNCRZ010000004.1, from coordinate 368,358 downwards.
CCGACGAATACAAGAGCCGCGCTTAAGCGTTTGCCAGCTGCCCGCGCCGTCTTCGGATGACGCGGTGCAAATGCAACGCCGTGGTGATAAAAAAAGCGCTCGTCCCTTCGGGGTCGAGCGCTTTTTGTTTGGCAGTTGGCTTGGATGAACCCGAACGGCTGACGACACCATTGGGTTCAGCATCGATGGAGACGCATCGACTGCCAGCGCAATTACCCGCCGAACGTCTGCGCAATCAGTCGCTTCGCGGCTTGATATTCCGGCTGCGCGAGCATCTTCTCCCAACCGTGCACTTTGCCGCGGCCCTTGAGATGCTTGATACGGCGTTGCGACACCGTGTCGATCTCCGTCTTCATTTCGCGCAGCATACGGTCAGCCTTTTCCGGGCTATTGCAGATCAGCACCATGTCGCAGCCCGCGTCCATCGCCGCGTGAGCCGCAGTCACCACGTCACCCGCGGCGCTCGCGCCCTGCATCGACAGGTCGTCGCTGAAGATCACGCCGTCGAAGCCGTATTTCCCACGCAGAATTTCCTTGAGCCACTTCGCGGAGAAACCTGCCGGATTCGGGTCGACCTGCGGATAAATCACGTGTGCCGGCATCACCGCCGCCAGCGACATGCCGAGCCAGTCGTAGGGCTGCGCATCGACGGCAAGGATCTCGTCGAGCGAGCGCTCGTCAACCGGAATCTCGTGGTGTGAATCCGCCGCGACGAAGCCGTGCCCCGGGAAGTGCTTGCCACAGTTCGCCATACCGGCAAGCAACAAGCCGTGATTCAAGCTCTTGGCGAGCATCGCCACCACGCGCGGGTCGCTGTCGAACGCACGATCGCCGATCACCTGCGACGTGCCGTAGTCGAGATCGAGCACCGGCGTGAAGCTCAGGTCGATATCGCACGCGCGCAACTCGGCCGCGAGCACATAACCCACGGCCGTGGTCACGCGCGTGGCCTTGAACACGTCCTCATGCCACAACTTGCCGAGCTTGCCCATCGCGGGCAGATGCGTGAAGCCGTCGGTACGAAAACGCTGCACGCGCCCGCCTTCGTGGTCCACCGCGATCAGGATATCGTCGCGCACATCGCGAATCTGCTTCGTGAGCGAGCACAACTGCGCGCGATCGTCGAAATTGCGCGCGAACAGGATGACACCTCCGGTCAGCGGATGGTCGATGCGGCGAATGTCGTCTTCGCTAAGGGTCAATCCGACGACATCCAGCATCACCGGACCCGGCCTGCGCTTCGTCATTACGTATTCTCCGATGCAATTTTGCGTGAAGCGATCGCGAACGCGACCGCGTATTCCTTCTCGTCCGTGATCGAGATTTCGATCGACAGTTGCCGCGCAGCCAGCCACTCGGCCAACTCGCCGGACGCCACCACCACGGGCTTGCCCGACGGCGCGTTGAGCGTCTGCACGGCGCGCCACGTCATCGGCCAGCGCATGCCCAGGCCGATCGCCTTCGACACGGCTTCTTTCGCGGCAAATCGCGTGCACAAGTACGCGAGACCGCGAACCGCAGACCGGTTCTGACGGGCGTGATAAACCTTGAGTTCCTCGGGCCCCAGCACGCGCTCGGCGAATCGGCCTTGCGTGCGCTCCATCACGCCCACGACGCGACTGATCTGGAGGATATCGGTGCCGACGCCGTATAGCGTTGTCGGCACTTCGGGCGGGAGCGGATCTTGAACACTCATGAGGTCAAGGTCATGCGTCGCGGTTCAGCCACGCGCAGCGATGCGGCTGGCGACCATGATCGCCTTCATCTCGCGCACGGCATTTTCCCAGCCTGCGAAGATCGCGTGCGCCACGATGGCATGACCGATGTTGAGTTCGCTAATGCCTTCGATGGCGGCGATCGGTTGCACGTTTTCGTAGTGCAAGCCGTGACCGGCGTTGACCCTCAGGCCCAGCGACAGACCCAGTGCCACGGCACGTTCAATGCGGGCGAATTCGGCTTCGCGCGTGGCTTCGTCATGCGCTTCGGCATATCGGCCGGTGTGCAACTCGACGACCGGTGCGCCCATGCGGGCAGCGGCGCGAATCGGCGCTTCCTCCGGGTCGATGAAGAGCGACACGCGACTACCGACGTCGCTCAGCCGCTGCGTCGCCGCGGCCACGGCGTCGTACAGTCCCACGACATCGAGACCGCCCTCGGTGGTCAGCTCCTGACGGCGCTCGGGTACGAGACACACGTCGTGCGCTTTGACCTGACAAGCGATGGCGAGCATCTCTTCGGTCACCGCGCATTCGAGGTTCATGCGAGTCTTGAGCAGACCGCGCAGGTTCGTCACATCGTCGTCGCGGATATGGCGGCGGTCTTCACGCAGGTGCAGCGTAATGACGTCTGCGCCCGCCTCTTCGGCCAGCAACGCCGCTTTGATCGGGTCGGGATACGCCGTGCCGCGCGCGTTGCGCACCGTTGCGACGTGATCGATATTTACCCCCAGGTCGATGGGGTTGCCGTGGAAGAAGAGGCTCATAGTTTTTGCAGGTCGAGCAGGATCTGCCGGGTATTGAGCGGCACGCCGCCCAAATGATGGTTGAGAAGAAAGCGCATCAGCAGCTTGCTTTGCTGCACTGTCTGCGCGCGCGTGTAGTCGTCCTGCTCCATGTCGAGCAACGTCTGACCACTCACCACGGGCCAGTCGGGCGACTCGTCGCCACGCGCAGGCCGTACACCCCAATCGGGATGGAATACGTACTGGCGATCGCACACCACCTTGCCGCGCGTTTGCGTGCAGCGGTCGAAGGCCACGGCGTAGCCAGTCTCGCGCAACAACACGCGCTCAAACGCGCGCAAGATGATGCCGGCCGGCTCGCCATGCGCGAGGTGGTGCAACGTCGTCAGGTAATGCTGAAACAATTTGTCGTGCGGGTCGTCGCGCGCACAGAACTTCACCAGTAATTCGTTCAGGTAGAAGCCGGAGAGCAGCGCATCGCCTTCGAGCGGACGCAGTCCGCCCACCCATTCGGCTTTGGTCAGCGTGCGTAATTCGCCCTTGCCAAGCCACGCCAGCGAGAGCGGCTGAAACGTTTGCAGCACGCCGCGCAATGCCGAGTGCGGGCGCTTGGCCCCTTTAGCGACCAGCGCAATACGGCCATGATCACGCGTCAGGACGTCGATGATCAGACTGGTTTCACGATAGGGGTAGCTGTGCAGCACGAAGCCCGGCTGCTCGGAGACGCGGCTTTGTTCGCGTTCGGCGGCGCGGGCCGGTGAAGGGGCGCGGCGCGGGCGTTTGGCCCCCGTAGCGCCCTTGGCCGCGGGAGAAGCACCGTCGGCCTTGCCCGTGACGTCGGTCTCGCGAAAGGCTTCCGCCGCTTCGTCGTCCACCACCCGCGTCGCTGCGCTCGTTGCCCGTGAGGTGCGCGTCGAACGCGTCGGACGAGTGGGACGCGCGGGGCTTGCCGTGCGGGCAGGCGATGTCTTGCCGGGCGTCGGCGCTAGTTCGGCCGACGTGGCAATCTCGTCACTTGCAGTGTCGAGTTCACTCGTAGCCATACGCCCGCAGGCCGGCCTCGTTGTCGGCCCAACCGCCCTTGACCTTAATCCAAACTTCCAGATACACGCGGCCGTCGAAGAGCTTCTCCATATCGACGCGCGCATCGGTGGAGATCTGCTTGAGCTTCGCCCCCTTGTTGCCGATGATCATCGCCTTGTGGCTGTCGCGATCGACCAGAATCGTCGCGAAGACGCGGCGCAGATTCCCTTCCTGCTCAAACTTGTCGATGATCACCGTGCTGGTGTACGGCAGTTCGTCGCCAGTCCAGCGGAACACTTTTTCGCGCAGAATTTCGGCCGCAAGGAAACGCTCGCTGCGGTCGGTCAGATCGTCTTCACTGTAGATCGGCTCGCCTTCCAGCAGGTACGGGCGCAGCACGCCCAGCAGGCGTTTGACGTCGTCGGCACGCTTGGCCGAAAGCGGCACGAATTCGCGGAAATCCCGAGCTTCGCCGACGCGCTTCAGGAACGGCAACATCTCGGCTTTATCGTTGATGCGATCGAGCTTGTTGACGATCAGCAGCACCGGCACATTGTCGGGCAGCAGCTTCATCACCTTCTCGTCGTCCGGGCCAAAATTACCGGCCTCGATGACGAAAAGCACCACATCCACGCTCGACAGCGTGGACGTCACGGCACGGTTCAGCGAGCGATTGAGCGCACTGGCGTGGCGCGTCTGAAAACCCGGGGTATCGACGAAGATGTACTGCGCGTCGTCGGTGGTGCAGATGCCGGTGATGCGATGGCGCGTGGTCTGCGCCTTGCGCGAGGTAATGCTGATCTTTTGACCGACGAGGGCGTTGAGCAGCGTCGATTTGCCGACGTTCGGACGCCCGACGATCGCCACGGTCCCGCAGCGAAAATCCGTCTTATCGTTCATGTTTGGAAACTCTCTTGATAGGGGGCCGGCGCCATGCGCCCTCCCCTTGAATGGTACTCAGGCGGCTGCCGGCGGTTGCTTGGCAGCGTCGACCTTGTCAGCCGATTTCTCGGATGCCTTCTCAGGCGCTTTCTCCGAAGCTTTGTCGGCTGCGGCCTTATCAGCCGCCTTACCGTGCACAGCCGTCATCGCGGGCACCGGAGCGCTCGCCGCCTGATCGGCCTTCTTGGCCTCGGAAGCCGCCGCCTTCGCCGCGCGCTTCTTGGCAGCCTTCGCGCTCTTCTCCGCCTTGGGCTTCGCGAGCGCCGGCATCTTCTGCACTTCTTCAAGCGCCTTCTTCGCCGCGGCTTGCTCCGCTGCGCGACGGCTCGCGCCTGCACCACCCACCTTGATATCGAGCTTGGGTACCGCGCACTCGACTTCGAACTGCTGGTTATGCGCCGCGCCGTGCGTGGCCGTCACCGTGTATTGCGGCAACGCGATCTTGTGACCTTGCAGGTACTCCTGCAACAGCGTCTTCGCGTCCTTGCCCAGCGTCTTCGGATCGACGTGTTCCAGCACCGGCGTGTAAAGACGTTCGATCACGGCGTACGCCGCTTCGAAGCCACCGTCGAGATACATCGCACCGAACAGTGCCTCGAGCGTGTCGGCCAGAATGGACGGGCGACGGAAGCCGCCGCTCTTGAGTTCGCCTTCGCCCAATCGCAGGAAGTCGGAAACCCCCAGCGCCTGTGCAATTTCGTACAACGACTGCTGCTTGACGAGATTGGCGCGCACACGCGACAGATCCCCCTCGTCGAGCTTGGGATAACGACGGAACAGAATCGCCGCGACGGAACAATTCAGAATGGAATCGCCGAGAAACTCCAGCCGCTCGTTATTGGCGGCACTATGGCTACGATGCGTCAGTGCTTGGCAAAGCAATTCCGCATCGTGGAAGCGATACTGGAGACGTTCTTCCAGTTGATTCAGAGATTGAGGCATGGCGCAAGTATAGCGCGACGCTCCCGCCCCGGCGCGCCCCGTCGCCAAGAAACGACGGGCGAAACCGCCGTCAGACGGGCTTTTCAGACTCGCGTGAGGGCGGTGGCTCAGGCAATTCCGGGGTGATCGCAGAGAGATCCCTCCGGCCCACCAAGCCAGCCGCATGATTAAAAGCAAAATCAGAAACAATAATGCGGAAATTAACGATTAATCGCCAATTTCCGCATTAATAACGCTTTACTGCCGCGTCATTCCCGGATTACCCAATGTTGCAGTCATCCGAAAACCTTCCAATTATTGGAAACCACCCAGACGCTTGAGGTTCGAGAAGTTCATCCAGATGAAGAACGCACGGCCCACGATGTTCTGCTCGGGCACGAAGCCCCAGTAGCGGCTATCCGCGCTGTTATCGCGGTTGTCGCCCATCATGAAGTAGTTGCCCGGCGGCACCTTGCAGATCACGCCCTGACTGTTGTACTGGCAGTTCTGCTTGTTCGGGAAATCGTCGGCGCCCATGATGTACGGCGGCACGTTCGGGTCGTTCAGGATGCGATGCTTCACGCCGCCCACCGTCTCCTCGAACTGCTTGAAGTACGCAATGTGCTCGTCGTCGAAGAAGTCCGGCATGGCCGTCTCGGGCACCGGCTCGCCGTTCACCGTGAGCTTCTTGTTCTCGTAGGCCACCACGTCGCCCGGTACACCGATCACTCGCTTGATGTAGTCCATCGACTCATCTTTCGGGTAGCGGAACACGACCACGTCGCCACGCTTCGGCTCGCCCAGATCGATGACCTTTTTGTTGATCACCGGCAGACGAATGCCGTAGTCGAACTTGTTCACGAGGATGAAGTCGCCGACGAGCAGCGTCGGAATCATCGAGCCCGAGGGGATCTTGAACGGCTCGACCACGAACGAGCGCAGCACGAACACCGCCAAAATCACCGGGAAGAAGCTCGCCGAATATTCCAGCCACCAGGGCTGGCGCAGCTTCTCGTCGCGCACCTTGGCACGCGCACTTGCCAGGGCACCGCCCTCTTGCACGCCCGAGCCCTGAATACCGGAGCCCTGCATCGCAAGCTGCTGCTGATCGAATTGCGTCACCGCCTGCTGTGCTGCCCGGCGGCGCGCCGGTTGAAACACCAACTTGTCGGCCACCCAGGCCACCCCGGTAACCAGCACCAGGATCAAAAGAATCAGGGCGAAATTCATGCGGGACCTGTCGCTACGTTATTTGTCTTCGACTTGCAAAATGGCGAGGAACGCTTCTTGCGGAATTTCCACATTCCCCACCTGCTTCATGCGCTTCTTACCAGCCTTCTGTTTCTCAAGCAGCTTCTTCTTACGCGAGATGTCGCCACCGTAACACTTGGCAAGCACGTTCTTGCGCAAGGCTTTGATGTTCTCACGCGCAATAATGTTCGCGCCAATCGCCGCCTGAATGGCCACATCGTACATCTGACGCGGGATGATTTCCCGCATCTTCGCCGCCACTTGGTTACCGCGGCGGCGGCTCTCCGAGCGGTGCACGATGATCGACAGCGCATCGACCTTGTCGCCGTTGATCAGCATGTCGACTTTGACCACGTCCGACGCACGATATTCCTTGAACTCGTAATCCATCGACGCATAACCGCGCGACACCGACTTCAGACGATCGAAGAAGTCGAGCACGATTTCCGCCATCGGAATTTCGTAAATCAATTTGACCTGACGACCGTGATATTGCATGTCGAGCTGAATGCCGCGTTTTTGCTGGCACAACGTGACGACCGATCCCACATACTCCTGCGGCATGTAGAGGTTGACCGTGACGATCGGCTCGAGAATCTCTTCGATGCGGCCCGGATCGGGCATCTTCGACGGATTTTCAACGGTGAGGGTCGTGCCATCGCGCTGCACCACCTCATAGATCACGGTCGGTGCCGTGGTAATGAGGTCCATGTCGAATTCGCGCTCCAGACGCTCCTGCACGATTTCCATGTGCAGCAGGCCCAGGAAGCCGCAGCGGAAGCCGAAGCCCAGTGCCTGCGAGACTTCCGGTTCGTATTGCAGCGATGCGTCGTTGAGCTTGAGCTTTTCAAGCGATTCGCGCAGGGCGTCGTACTGGTTGGCTTCCACTGGGTACAGGCCCGCGAACACCTGCGGCTTCACTTCCTTGAAGCCCGGCAGCGGCGCCGGCGCCGGCTTGGTCGTGGTGGTCACGGCGTGCGTGACGGTGTCGCCGACCTTGGCAGCGTCCAGTTCCTTGATACCCGAGATGATGAAGCCCACCTGACCGGCCGACAGCGACTCGCGCTGTTGCGAGCGCGGCGTGAACACGCCGACCTGCTCGACCGGGTACGTGGCGCCCGTGGCCATCAGTTGAATCTTTTCCTTCGGCTTGAGTGTGCCGTTGACCACACGCACCAGCATCACCACGCCCACGTAGTTGTCGAACCACGAGTCGATGATGAGCGCTTGCAGCGGGCCGTTGGCGTCGCCCTTGGGCGGCGGCACTTTGGCGATGAGGGCTTCGAGCACTTCTTCCACGCCGAAGCCCGTCTTTGCCGAGCAGCGCACGGCGTCGACCGCCTCGATGCCGATCACGTCTTCGATTTCCTGAATCGCGTTCTCGGGCTCGGCCGACGGCAAGTCGATCTTGTTGAGCACCGGCACCACTTCCACGCCGAGCTCGATGGCCGTGTAGCAGTTGGCGACGGTCTGCGCTTCCACGCCTTGCGAGGCGTCGACCACCAGCAGCGCGCCTTCGCACGCGGACAGCGAACGGCTCACTTCGTACGAGAAGTCGACGTGTCCGGGTGTATCGATGAGGTTCAGGTTGTAAATCTTGCCGTCGCGCGCCTTGTATTGCAGCGCTGCGGTCTGGGCCTTGATGGTGATGCCACGCTCGCGCTCGAGGTCCATCGAGTCGAGGACTCGGGATTCCATTTCACGATCGGACAAACCGCCGCTCAGCTGGATGATGCGATCGGCCAGGGTCGATTTCCCATGGTCGATGTGGGCGATGATCGAAAAATTGCGAATATGGTCCATGAGGCGGGGCTATAGAAAAGTCGGTGCCATGAAGATTCGGCTCGGCAGCGGCTTTCGAGAGAATCGGCGAACACGACATTTTAGCCGAAAGCGCGGTCATTCCGGCCGAAATCGCGTGCATCGCGGCGTTTCATCGGTGGGGTGGGGGAAGCCGTCCCGCGCCATCCGGGGGGGCTTGGCAGATATAGGTGCTACGGGGCGCGTAGCGCCGCTTGGACGGCACCGGCATCGAAACGATACCGGCACAACTCACGCTCGCCCAAGGCCAGCACGGGCACGATCTCGTCGTATTTCGCTTCGAGCGCAGGATCGCTGTCGACGTCCACCACTGTCACAGAGAAATCCCACGCCGGGCGCAACGCCTCCAGCGCCGCGAGCATGTCATCGCACAGATGACACCACTTGCGGCCGTAGAGGGTCAGCGCCGGCGCGGTCATCGGCAAGTCCGCTTACTTGCTCGCCGGCGCACGCGGGCGCAGCGGCACGAACTGGGTCGCATCGCCACGGCGCACCAGAATCGGCACCAGACGCTTCGGATCGAGCGCCTTGACCACTTCTTCGAATTGCTTCGCGCTCGTGATATCGGTATCGCCCACGCGCAGGATGATGTCTCCCTGCTGCAAGCCGGCGCGACCTGCCGGGCCTTCCGACAGCTCGACCTGCACACCGCCGCGCAGCTTCATGTCCTTCTTCTGCGCATCGGTCAGATCGGAGACCACCAGACCCAAGGCGTTCGGATGCGGGGTATCCGCTGCGCCGCTTTGTGCCTTCGACGCCTTCGGTGTATCGGCATCCGCTTCGGCGATCGTGATCCGCAGGTCCTGATTCTTGCCCTTACGGAGCACTTGCAGCGTCGCCGTCGCGCCCGGCTTGGTGTCGCCGACCATGCGCGGCAAATCCGTCGCGTGATCGACCGAACGGCCATCGAACTTCATGATGATGTCGCCCGGCTGCACGCCTGCCTTCTCGGCGGGGCTGCCCGGCTCGATGCTGCGCACCAGCGCGCCTTGCGCACGCGGCAGGCCCAGCGAATCCGCCACATCCTTGCTGACTTCGCTGATCGCCACGCCGATACGGCCACGCACGACCTTACCGGTCTTCTTGAGCTGGTCGGCGACGCGCATCACTTCGTCGATCGGAATCGCGAACGAAATGCCCATGAAGCCGCCGGTCTGGCTGTAGATCATCGAGTTGATGCCCACCACCTCGCCGCGCATGTTGATCAGCGGACCGCCCGAATTACCGGGGTTCACGGCCACGTCGGTCTGAATGAACGGCAGATAGTCACCGGTGTCGCGGCCCTTGGCCGACACGATACCGGCGGTCACCGTGTTCTCGAGCCCGAACGGCGAACCGATCGCAACGACCCATTCACCCACGCGCAGCTTGTTCGAATCGCCAATCGGCACCGTCGGAAGATCCTTGGCGTCGACCTTGACCACTGCCACGTCGGTGCGTTTGTCGGCACCGACCAGCTTGGCCTTGAACTCGCGCTTGTCGGTCAGCGTGACGTAGATGCTGTCGGCACCGTCGACCACGTGAGCATTCGTCATGATGTAGCCGTCGGCCGACACGATGAAGCCCGAACCGACGCCGCTGTTCTGCTCTTCGTCGGGCTGTGGCTGTCCGCGCTTGGGCGCTCCGCCCTTCGGCCCCGGTTGCGGCATGGGCACGCCGAAGAAGCGGCGGAACAGCTCGGCCATGTCGTCGTCCATGCCCGGCGGCAGGCCGCGTTGACTGCGGCTCACGCGCTCGGTCGTACGAATATTCACGACGGCCGGGCCGACGCGATCGACAAGCTGAGTGAAATCGGGGAGGTTGGTCAGCGGCGCGGCCGGTGCGGCTGGCGCTGATCCACTGGCGGGTGCCGATGCCGGTGCGGCAAAAGCGGCGGGAACTCCCGCCAACGAGGCGGTCACAATGCCGCCGAGCATGACACGAAGCAGGAGAGTCTTCTTCATTGGAAGATCGTAGTGCGCGATAGTCTGGGAATCCCTGAGGGCAACGTCGTCATGCGCACGGCCATCGCTGCCATGTGCCCTTCGCTGCCCGGGCCGCACCGTCACCGGTCGCGGCCCGCCCGACAGCCGATTACTTCGCCGGCTGCTTGAATTCGATACTTGCAGCGAACTGTTGCAGAGTCGCCTGCGGCACTTCGCCGAGCAAGGTCAGCCAGTAGTCGCCGTGGCGCTTGATGAGGATGTTGGTCGCCCCAGCGCTGCCGTGGCCTTCCTTGCGGTCACGCGTGGCCGGTTCGATAAACACCGAAAGTCCAGCCATGCCGTCGGAATATACCACCTGCTGAACTTCCAGCGGTTTGCCATCGGCGGTCGAGCGCATCGTACGACGCACTTCGCGCACGGCCTTGAAGCCCGGCACCTTCTTATCGACGTCGATGCTCCAGCCTGCGTCGGACAAGTGCGTCGGTGCAATCTGCGGTTTGATGACGTGCCAGCCGTGCGTCGCCTGAATGGCATGCACGATACGCGCCTTCTCGCTCGGCACACCAATCGAGATTTGCGAGAACGCCGCCTGCTCAAGCATGTGACCGTCAGCGTCGATGGTCTGCGCGCGCAGCAGCAAGCCGGTATTGCGATCAGCCCACAGGCGGTAGCCGAAACGATATTCGTCCTTCGGCGTCAGTTCGATCACCATGCAATCGAACCCGGCCATGCGCTCGTTCGGCAGCAGCTTGGGCGTGTAGAAATCGAGGACGTCGCGGTTAGGCGTCGCGAGCAATGCGGGGAACGAGTCCTTGCTCTCGCGTTTTTCCTGGAAGACGGTCTTCTGCTCCGGAATCAGCGTGTAGACGTCTTCATTTTGCCGAAGAATTCGGCGCTGACGACCGTCGAGCGTTTCGAGTTCTTCGTACTCGTTACCCTTATCGGCAAAGTGACTGATCTTCGACGAACGCATGGTCGAACCACGCTGATACACGAAGGTGCCGATGTAGTTTTGGGTCTGCGCCGCGCGATGGATCTTATTGAGCCACGCGCTGACTTCACGTCGCTCGACCAACGGGTCGGCAGATGGCGCCGAGGCCTGTGCCCACGCCTGCGATTGCAGTGTGGACACCAGCAGGAAGGCAAACAGGAAGAAAGTGCGCCCCAAGGGCGCACGCGGCAAGGATTCGATACTCAGGCGCTGCATTTATTCATCCGCTTGCGCCGAGGCTCGCATATAAGGAGACACACCCTGGCCGATCGGCGCCGGGGCGTATTGCTGATGCGCTGCCAGATACTGGTCCAGACGCGCATCGCGCAGCACGATCAGATCGTTCGGACCGGCACCGTTGGCGGCTGCGGCGACAGCTTGCGGCTGCTGCGTGAGCGTCACACGGGTCAGGTTCGAACCACCGGCGGCCGTTGCCGGCGTCGCCGTCTGTGCCAGCACTTGCGGTTGTGCACCGCCAGCCGGGTGATCTTGCAAACGCGGCACCACCACCCACGACAGGGCAGCGACCGCAGCAGCGGCAGCGGCCGTCGGCAGTACGCGGCGCACGCGCAGGAAAGGATTGATACGAGTGATGCGCGAGCCGGCATTGCCTGCCGTTTGTGCGGCGCTTGCCTGCGCATCGGCCAGTGCGGCCGGCGCGAGCAAGTGCGGCTCGGCTTCGAGACGCGCGGCGAACGAGGCCATGAAGGCCGATTCCGAGCGCGGTAGTGTCAGTTCATCGGAACGCAGTGCGTCCCCGATCAGATGGTAGTCGTCCCACAGAGGCCGGCCCGAAGTATCCGCCTCGTCCAGCAGGGCTGCCAACTCGTCCGGATCGAATTCCCCGTCCACCAACGCGGAAATCCGCTCGGCTTGCAGCCCCCGCTGCGTTTGCACCGTCGCTGATCCCATGATATCCCCCAACGAAAATAACTTCCCCGGCGGCGCGCTCACCAGCGCTTACCGTCAGGCGTGTCCAGCAGCGGCCTAAGCCGGCTGGCAATCGCTTCACGCGCCCGGAAAATTCGCGAACGGACCGTTCCGATCGGGCACCCCATGGCTTCGGCGATCTCTTCGTAGCTCAAACCCTCGATTTCTCGCAGGGTAATTGCCGTTCGAAGTTCATCGGGCAAAGCCTCCATCGCCGCGTTGACCGTTTGAGCAATCTGCTTGCTCATCAGCATCGACTCAGGCGTGTTGATATCCCTTAGTTGATCGGCCTCGGCAAAAGTTTCCGCTTCTTCAGCGTTTGCTTCAGTCGAAGTCGGTGCACGGCGCCCCTGCGTTGCCAGGTGGTTCTTCGCCGTGTTGACAGCAATACGATACAGCCAGGTATAGAACGCCGACTCGCCGCGAAACTGCGGCAAGGCACGGTAGGCCTTGATAAAGGCCTCCTGCGTCACATCCTCGACCTCGGCGTGGTCGCGCACGAGCCGCGATACGAGGCGGATGATCTTGCGGTGATATTTCGCGACCAGCAGCTCGAAGGCGGCTTTGTCGCCTTTTTGCACGCGCTCGACAAGCGCCTGGTCGATTTCTCGTTCACTCACCTGATATGGATCCGTTTTTTCTCTGGCTGCCAGGTCCCGGTCGGGCCTGATTGCACCATGGCGGCATTTGCCGCCACAGCTGGATATGTCTTTTGTACGCCGCACGCCCGGGCACACTCACCGGCGCGTGGGTCAGCGGGACGGGACGCCAGCACGGCGTCCCGCGAACTTAGACTCGCTGGAAGACCAGCGTGCCGTTAGTCCCGCCAAAACCGAAAGAGTTCTTCAATGCGACATCAATTTTCATGTCGCGTGCCACGTTTGCGCAGTAATCCAGGTCGCAAGCGGGGTCCTGATTGAAGATATTGATCGTCGGCGGCGATTTTTGATGATGAACAGCCAGCACGGTGAACACCGATTCCAGACCGCCTGCGCCACCCAACAGGTGACCGGTCATCGATTTGGTCGAATTCACCACGACGTTCTTGGCCGCATCGCCCATCAGACGCTTCACAGCGACCGTTTCGGCGATATCGCCCAACGGCGTCGACGTGCCGTGTGCATTGACGTAGTTCACCGCATCGCCGTTGATACCGGCGTCGCGCAGTGCGTTCTTCATCGAGCGCAGTGCACCGTCGCCGTCTTCGCACGGGGCGGTCATGTGGTACGCGTCGGCGCTCATGCCGAAACCAGTCAGCTCGGCGTAGATCTTCGCGCCGCGCGCCTTGGCGTGCTCGTACTCTTCGACCATCATCACGCCGGCACCTTCACCCAGCACGAAACCATCGCGATCGCGATCCCACGGACGGCTCGCCGTCGCCGGGTCGTCGTTACGCGTGGAAAGTGCGGTCATCGCGGCAAAGCCACCGATGCCCAGGGGCGAAACCGTCGATTCGGCACCGCCAGCGAGCACGGCATCTGCATCGCCGTACTGAATCATGCGCGCGGCCTGACCAATACAATGCAGACCCGTCGTGCAGGCCGTGACGATGGCAAGGTTCGGGCCCTTCAGGCCGTACTTGATCGACAGGTGACCCGAGATCATGTTGATGATCGAACCCGGCACGAAGAACGGGGAGATCTTGCGCGGACCACCGTTGAGGGCCGCAATCTGGGTGTCTTCGATCATCGGCAAACCGCCGATGCCCGAACCCACCAGCACGCCGATGCGCTCGGCGTTGGCTTCGGTCACTGCGAGGCCACTATCTTCGAACGCTTGAATGCCTGCGGCGAGCCCGTAATGGATAAACGTATCCATGCGGCGGGCTTCCTTCGCGGAAATGTACTTCTCGGTCTCGAAGTTCTTAACTTCGCCGGCGAAGTGCACTTTGTGGGCACTCGAATCGAACTTCGTGATGTTGGCGATGCCCGATCGGCCGGCGACCAGATTTTCCCAACCCTCGGCAACGGTGTTGCCGACCGGCGAGATCAGGCCCAGACCAGTAATGACGACGCGACGACGACTCACGATACTCCCCTTCTTCTGCTGGGTCATACAAAACAAAAGCCACAGAGGCGACAGGGTTCGACCCCGTGCTCCCTGCGGCTGACAGGCATCCCTGGCGCCGGGAACCGGTCGGCACCCCGGCCGGCCAGGCGATCCATAAGCCCTGTTTAGGCCTTGACGTGCGCGCTTGCGTAGTCGATCGCTTGCTGCACCGTCGTGATCTTTTCGGCTTCTTCGTCCGGAATTTCCATGCCGAACTCTTCTTCCAGGGCCATCACCAGCTCGACCGTATCGAGCGAGTCGGCACCCAGGTCATTCACGAAGCTCGATTCGTTCTTGATCTCCGCCTCGGCAACGCCAAGTTGTTCCGCGACGATCTTCTTGACGCGTTGCTCAATGTTATCCATGCAAACCCTCCGGGGTAGTTAGTTCAGACAAGTGCGCGCATTTTAACAGGTTTGCCGTGCAAAGTTAGCCTGCGCCAAATAATGTTCAACGTCTCGCAAAATCGCATAATTATACGATTTCTTACGCGATCCGCCCTTAACTCATAAACATGCCGCCATTCACGTGCAGCGTGGTACCGGTGATGTAACCGGCCTGCGGCGACGCGAGGAATGCGACGGCATTTGCAATATCTTCCGGCGCACCCAGACGGCCCAGCGGAATCCGCGCCTTCAGCGCTTCGTGCTGAGCTTCGCCCAACGCCTTGGTCATATCCGTGTCGATGAAACCAGGTGCCACGCAATTGACCGTGATGTTTCGGCTGCCGATCTCGGCGGCCAGCGAACGCGTCATGCCCGCGACGCCTGCCTTCGCGGCAGCGTAGTTGGCCTGACCCGGGTTGCCAGCCGAGCCGACCACCGAAGTCACGTTAATGATGCGACCGTTACGCGCCTTCATCATCGGCTTGATCACGGCACGCGACAGACGGAAGATCGCCTTCAGATTCGTGTCGATGACGTCGTCCCACTCGTCGTCCTTCATGCGCATCGCGAGGTTGTCACGCGTGATGCCGGCATTGTTGACGAGGATGTCGAGTTTTCCGTGCTGCTTGAGGATGTCGTCGAGCGCTGCGGCCACGCCTTCAGCGTCGGTCACATTCAGGACGATGCCTTTTCCCGAAACGCCAGCCTCGGCGAAATACGCGTCGATCCCCTGCGCACCCGCTTCGCTCGTGGCGGTACCCACGACGGTCGCGCCCTGACGGGCCAGTTCGAGGGCGATGGCGCGTCCGATGCCGCGCGATGCGCCGGTCACCAGCGCCACGTGATTGTCGAGTTGCTTGCTCATGAGAGAAATACCTTTGCGTGTTGCTTACGAGAGCTGCGCGCGCACGTCGGCGAGCGATGCCGGGTCGTTGATCGAGAGCCCGGTGAGGCTGCCTTCGATACGCTTGGTCAGGCCGGTGAGCACCTTGCCCGGACCGCACTCGACCACTTGCGTCACGCCTTGCGCTGCGAGCCACTGGACCGACTCGACCCAGCGCACCGGGGCAGCAGCCTGACGAACCAGCGCGTCCTTGATGCGGGCCACGTCGGTTTCGACGGCCACATCCACGTTATTGACGAGCGGAATTTGCGGCGCGTTGAACGTCACGCCCGCCAGATACTCGCGCAGACGATCCGACGCCGGCTTGAGCAGCGACGAGTGGAACGGCGCCGACACCGGCAGCACGAGGGCGCGCTTGGCACCCGCAGCCTTCGCCAGTTCGCACGCCTTTTCGACGCCTGCCTTGGCACCGGCAATCACCACTTGCGCCGGGGCGTTGAAGTTCACGGCTTCGACCACGCCAGCCGCCGACGCCTCGGCGCAGACGTTGCGCACGGTGTCATCGTCCAGACCGAGAATGGCCGCCATCCCACCCTGCCCAACCGGCACGGCTTCTTGCATGGCCTGCGCGCGGAATCGCACGAGCGGCACGGCATCCTTGAAAGCGATCACACCTGCGGCGACGAGCGCCGTGTATTCGCCCAGGCTGTGGCCTGCCACGAAAGCGGGCACGGCACCGCCGTCCGCCAGCCATGCGCGGTACATCGCATAAGCGGCAGTCAACATGACCGGCTGGGTGTTGGTGGTGAGGTTCAGATCTTCGGCCGGGCCAGCGGCAATCAGCTTGGCCATATCTTGCCCGAGGGCATCCGAAGCTTCGGCGAGGGTTTCGCGCACAACGGCGTTATCGCCGAAGGCGTCGAGCATGCCCACCGATTGGGATCCTTGTCCCGGGAAAACGAAAGCGAATGTCATGGCGCTTGGGTTTGCAGTCAGATTCAGGAAACATTGCGGCGCTGAGTCGCGCGTCGTCGTGACACGCGATGCGGTGCCGCTGCGCGAGTGGCATTCCCGCAGGAACCCAACACGCACGCGACGCCGCAGCGCCGGAGGAGCTTACATACGGAACAGCACCGCGCCCCAGGTAAAGCCGCCGCCAACGCCTTCGATCATGACGTTTTGGCCCGGCTTGATACGGCCATCGCGAACCGCCACGTCGAGCGCGAGCGGAATCGAGGCGGCCGAGGTATTGCCATGCTGGTCGACGGTGACGACCATTTTTTCTTCGGGCAGACCCAACTTGCGGGCCGTGCTCGTCATGATGCGCAGATTGGCCTGGTGCGGAATCAGCCAGTCGATCGCCGACTGCTCCAGCCCGGCCTTCTCAAGGGCCTCGTGGGCCACTTTCTCCAGCACCTTCACGGCCAGCTTGAACACTGCCTGGCCATCCATATAGAGGAACGCCTCGCCCTGCACTGCGCCGCCGTTCACATTACCCGGCACGCACAGAATGTTCGAGTGGCTGCCGTCGGCGTGCAAAGCACTCGACAGAATGCCCGGCTCGCCCGAGGCTTGCAGCACGACCGCGCCGGCACCGTCGCCGAACAGCACGCAGGTGGTGCGATCGTTGAAATCGAGAATGCGCGAGAACGTTTCGGCGCCAATCACCAGCACGTTGCGGTGAGCACCTGCGCGAATGAAGTTGTCTGCCGTCGCCATCGCGTAAGCGAAGCCCGAGCAAACCGCCTGCACGTCGAACGCGGCGCAGCCGTTAGTGATACCGAGCTTGTTCTGCACGAGGCAGGCCGTGCTCGGAAACACGAAGTCAGGCGTGGAAGTGGCGACGATGATCAGGTCGAGGTCGCTGGCATCGATGCCAGCCATTTCGAGGGCGCGCTTGGCGGCCTCGGTGGCCATGTCGCTGCTCGACTGATCGGGTGCCGCGAAATGCCGTGCCTTGATACCGGTGCGCGCGACGATCCACTCGTCGCTCGTCTCGATGCCGCGCGTGGCGAGCTCGTCGGCCAGCTGCTGGTTGGTCACGCGTCGCGCCGGCAGGTAGCTGCCGGTACCGATGACACGGGAATAAATCGCGGACTGGGTCATCTTATGATCGGTTAGAGCGCCGGGGCGGGGCCGCCGGCATCAAAGCGCCGGAATGGCGCTCACCGGCTTGTTGTCCTGGAGCTTGGTTTGATTCTCTTGCATGGCGCTCGACAAGCGGTCGAGCACACCATTGCGAACTGCATCATAGCCGCGTTTGATAGCCCATTCAAACGAGTAGGCGTCGGCCGAGCCGTGGCTCTTGATGACGAGTGCGCGCAACCCGAGCAACGCCGCACCGTTGTAACGACGGTGATCGACGCGATGCTTGAAGCGCGTGAGAATCGGCAGCGCGATGACAGCAATCACTTTGGTCCACCACGTACGGGTGAATTCCTCACGGATCATGTCGCCGAGCATTTGTGCCAGGCCTTCGGAAGTCTTGAGCGCGACGTTACCGACGAAACCGTCGCAGACCACGATGTCGGTGGTGGCGCGATAGATATCGTTGCCCTCTACGTTGCCGTAGAAGTTCAGCGTGGAGGCGCGCAACAGCTCGCCTGCCTGCTTGATAACGTCGTTACCTTTGATCACTTCTTCGCCGATGTTGAGCAGACCGATCGACGGACGTTCCTTGCCATCGACGGCCGCCACGAGCGCATGGCCCATTTCGGCGAATTGCAACAGGTGGGTCGGCGAGCAATCCACATTGGCCCCCAGATCGAGCATGGTGGTGTAACCACCTTTCTCGTTGGGCAGCACCGTGGCAATGGCAGGACGCTCGATACCCGGCAGCGTCTTGAGCACGTAGCGCGAGACGGCCATCAGCGCACCGGTATTCCCGGCGGACACGCAAGCCTGCGCGCGCGCTTCCTTGACCAGGTTCAGCGCCACGCGCATCGAGGAGTCTTTCTTCTTGCGCAGGGCGGTCTCGACCGAGTCGTCCATGGCGACGACTTCGGTAGCGTTGACCACGGACAGGCGCGGGTGATCCGTCACGCGCAGCTTCGCGAGCTGCGCGTTGATGGCATCCTGCTGCCCGACCAGCACGAGCTCGACATCGTCGGTGGATTGTACGAAGTGAACCGCGGCCGGCACCGTCACCGATGGGCCATGGTCACCGCCCATACAATCGATCGTCAGGGTGACTGTCATGTCGACGTGATTGGCTTGCGGTACAAGTAACAAAAAAAGCGGCAGGATGAGTGCCGCTTTTGCCACATCGGACGATCAAACAGCGCCATGATGGGCGCGTGTCGTCGGTGGGGCCGACTTAGTCGTTCTTGGTCTTGATGACCTTACGACCACGGTAGAAACCGTTCGGCGAGATGTGGTGACGCAGGTGCGTCTCACCCGACGTCGGCTCGACGGCGGTCGACGGTGCGGTCAGGAAATCGTGCGAACGGTGCATGCCGCGCTTCGACGGCGACTTCTTGTTCTGTTGAACGGCCATGATAACTCCTCAAAATATCGCGAAATTTTAACACAGTTCGAGCGCCGCCCTACGGTGTCGGCCTGTCGGCCCGACCTGTGCGACTAACGCAAACATGTACTTTGGTGAGCCGGAAATCCGGCCGCACTTTACTTTCCGTCCTTGTCCGGCGAGCGCTTGAGCGCTGCCAGCGCCGCGAACGGAGACGGCTTATCTTCCTCTTCGGGCTCCGGGGCCGGCTCAGCCAACCCGTCGCTGCCCGTAGCCAGGGCGTCGTGCACACTCGGACAAACCTCGTGTTTGGGCACAATCGGCAAGGCCAACAGCAATTCTTCCTCGACCAGCTCACGCAGATCGAAATGTTTCGAGCCGACCAGCGCCTCGAGTTCGTCCTCGTCGAGCGGGCGGGCTTCAGCAGCCGCATCGTCACGCACGATCTCGAACGTCGTTTCCGAGTCCAGCGGCTCCTGGTACGGCGTCAGGCAACGCTGGCATTCCAGCCACATCGGCCCTTCGACCGACAGCGTCAGAAACTGCGCCACGGTGGGGCTGCCATCGGCACGCAACACCTGCTTTTCGCTGCCTTCGGCGCGCCAATGGAACACGTCTTGTGTGCGGGCGGCCTCCGAGACTTCGGCAGGCACTTCGGTTACCATGCGCGGCAAAGCCGCAAGTTGCACGTCACCTTCCGCCACCCGGCCGGTACGCGCGAATTCGAACAGATCGACGATATATTCGTTCATCACGCTCATCCTTGCCTTTGGCGCATCTGGCTGCATTTTCAACGTCCCTTGCCCTCGCAGCGCCTTGATCCGACGCCGTTTTCCGGTGTTCGAACCTTGATCGCGCAGACTGGCGGGACCGAGCGCCAGATTGCAAAAGCCGTGAATTCTAAATAGTTTTTCGTTTCTCGTCAAACACTTAAACCCGATGACCGCACAGCCCCTGCCACCGCTGATCCTGGCCTCCGGATCGCGCTATCGCCGTGAACTGCTTGAGCGCTTGCGCCTGCCGTTCACGGTCGTCGTCCCGAACATCGACGAAACCCCGGCACCCGGCGAAACCCCGCACGACACGTCGCTGCGCCTGTCGCGCGAAAAAGCCCAGGCCGTCGCCGCACTTCACCCGGACGCCCTCATCATCGGCTCCGATCAGGTCGCCACCTTTGAAGGCCGCCAAATCGGCAAACCGGGCAACTTCGAGAATGCCATGGCACAACTGCGCGACATGCGCGGCAAAGTCGTGGAATTTCATTCCGCCCTCTGCCTGTACGACGCGCGCAACAACCACAGCCAGTCCACTGACGTGGTGACACGGGTGAAGTTCCGCGATTTGCCCGACAACGTGCTCGCCGCCTATCTCCATGCAGAAACGCCCTACGACTGCGCCGGTAGCGCCAAGTCCGAGGGGCTGGGCATCATGCTGCTCGAAACCATCGAGAACGACGACCCGACGGCGCTTATCGGCCTGCCGATGATTGCCCTCACCACCATGCTGATGCAAGCGGGCATCTCCATCGCGGCGAGCCTCGAGACCCAGCAAGGCGCACCGGGAGCGGCAGCATGAGCGGCACGCTGTATCTGATTCCGAACACACTCGGCACCGCCACGCGCGGCGGGCTGCCCGCCGTCCTGCCTGAAGACGTGCGTACGGTCACCGCAGGCCTCACCTACTTCGTCGGCGAACAGGCCAAGAGCACCCGCGCCTTCTTGAAACTGGTCGGCGTGAGCACGCCCATTCAGGAAATCGAGATCCGCGAGTTGAACGTCAACACACCGCCGGCCGCCGTCGATGCGTTGCTGGCGCCGATTCTGGCAGGCGCCGATGGCGGCCTCGTGTCGGAAGCCGGTTGCCCGGCGGTCGCCGATCCGGGGGCACTGCTGGTGCGGCGCGCCCATGAAAAAGGCGTTCGCGTGGTGCCGTTCGTCGGGCCGAGCTCGATTCTGCTGGCATTGATGGCGAGCGGCCTGAACGGCCAGAGCTTTGCGTTTCACGGCTATCTACCTACCGACGCCGGTGAGCGCAGCAAGCGGCTGCGCGAGCTGGAACAGCGCTCGCGCAAGGAAAAACAGACGCAAATCTTCATCGAAACGCCCTACCGCAACAAGGCGATGCTCGACGCGCTGCTGCAAAGCTGCGACGCCTCGACGCTGCTTTGCGTCGCGGTCGATGTGACGCAGGAAGCAGAGCAGATTGTCACGCATCGTGTGAAAGGCTGGCCGCAGAACACGGTGGAATTGCACAAGCGCCCGGCGATTTTCCTGTTCCTGGCGCAGTAGGCTCCCTCTGTGCAAGCAGGCAAAAGAAAACCCCACGAAGCTTTCCAACTTCGTGGGGTTTTTCATTAAACGGGACGTTCGGAACCGAAGCTGCGAAGCCGAAGCGAAGCAACGCGCCGTTACTTCAACGACAACGAAGACCCCATCATCATCGTCTTCATTGCGGCCGTGCCGACGGCAGCCCCGAACCGGCGCGCCATGCGCTCCGGCAGGTTTTCCTTGACGGTGTAATCGACCAGATCCGGTGCTTTCAACACGTCGCGCGCGACGGAGTCGACCGTGCCCGTGCCGTCCGCCAGACCCAGTTCGATAGCGCGCTGGCCCGTCCAGAACAAACCGCTGAACAAATCAGGATCATCCTTCAGACGATTGCCACGCCCTTTCTTGACCGCGCCGATGAACTGCTGATGCACCTGTTCAAGCATGTCGAGTGCATAGGTCTTTTGCTGATCGGTCTGCGGCGAGAACGGATCGAGGAAGCCCTTGTTGCGCCCCGCCGTCAGCAGACGGCGCTCGACGCCGAGCTTATCCATGAGTCCCGTGAAGCCGAAGCCGTCCATCAACACGCCGATGGAACCCACAATGCTCGCCTTATCGACATAGATCTTGTCGGCAGCAGCGGCGACGTAATACCCACCCGAGGCGCAGATTTCCTCGACCACCACATAGAGCGGCTTCTTCGGGTACTTCGCACGCAGTCGCGCGATATCGTCATAGATCATGCCCGCCTGCACCGGGCTGCCCCCGGGGCTGTTGATCCGCAGAATCACCCCGGCGGCCGACGAATCTTCGAACGCCGATTCCAGCGCCGAATTGATTTTTTCAGCACTGGCCTGACTGTCGGGAGAAATTTCCCCGCTCAACGTGACCAGCGCGGTGTGCTTGCCTGACCCGCCGACGGACGACGTGCTGCTGCCCCCATCGATGTCGAAGACCGACCAGACGACCAACGCGACGATCGCCAGCACAAGAAGTCGGAAGAAGATTTTCCAGCGCCGTGCAGCGCGTTGCTCGCGGATGCCGGCCATCAGCACCTTTTCGAGCATCTCGCGCTCCCACGGCTTCACTTCGCGCGGATCGCGAGGGCTTGCGCTGCCGCCACTGGCAGGCGGACGCCCGCCGGGCGGCGGAAAACCGGGTTCGGTGCGGGGCGAATCGGGCGGCAGGGAGTCGGCCATACGTTATCCAGAAAAGCTTTGGGGAAAGTCGGTAGAAAGACCGTTGAGACCGTTAAGACCGCTTAGACCTTTAAGTCCGCGCATCGCCGCAATCGTGGCGCGCCGGGTCGCGCGCCAGACTACGCGGTCGAAGCGGATGTGCCTGGTACTTGTATATAGGCATCGGGCCACCAGACGACGGTTGTCCCGGACGCGGCGTCCGATTGCTCCTCGACCCGCACCGGTTGCAACGCGCCGCCACGGCACGGGCCGCCAACGCAGTGCCCAGTATCGGGCTCGTACGTTGCGCCATGCGTAGCGCACATCAAGTATAAGCCGGACGTCTCGAAGAACTGCCCCTCGGCCCAGTCCAACTCCATGGGCACGTGGGCGCACTGATTCAGGTAGCCATACACCCGCCCGTCGTACCGGATCACGAAGGCGGGCGTGAGTCGCCCGCCGACCAGCACGTCGAAACGCACGCCGAGGCCGCCATCTTGCAGCGCAGTTCCGGCACAGATCGGCTGGGGAACGGCGGCTTCGCTCACACGCGCTCCAGCAACCACTCGCGCAGCTCGGCCACGCTGCCTGCGCAGAATGCCGGGGCCAGCGCTTCGAGTTGATCACGCGGATGGGCACCGCCATAAGCGACCGCCACACTCGCCGCTCCGGCGCTGTGCGCCATCTGCAAATCGTGCGTGGTGTCGCCGATCATCACCGTGCGGCGCAAATCCTGACCCAGCTCGCGCGTCAGTTCCTGAAGCATGGCCGGGTGCGGCTTTGAAAATGTCTCATCCGCGCAACGCGTCGCGTCGAATGTCCGCATCAGGCCTGCCGCCTCCAACGCGCGATTCAAGCCAACACGCGACTTGCCCGTCGCCACCGCCAAAAATCGGCCGCGCGAACGCAGCTCTTCCAGCAACTCGCGCACCCCCGGAAACAGCACCGTCGCCTTATCACCTATTAAGTAATGAAAGCGATAGCGTTCAGAAAGTCGTGGATAGTGCGCAGGATCGAGACTCGGGACGGCCATTTGCAAGGCATCACGAAGCCCCAGGCCGATCACATGGCTGGCAAGCTCGTCGGTCGGCACAGGCAACCCAAGGTCGCGGCAGGCCGCCTGAATACAGCGGGTAATGGTGGGCGTCGAATCCATCAACGTCCCGTCCCAGTCGAAAACGACCAGGTCGAACTCAGGGCTTGGCATCGGCGGAAGCGCCTCGAAGTTGATTCAGGAATTGCTCACATTCTGGCGGTAACGCGGCTTCCAGCGCAATTGGCGTATCGAGCACAGGGTGCGTGAACTTCAGTCGCCAGGCATGCAGGAACATGCGTTTGATACCGGGCTTGCTGCCGGGCCGGGCGAGCGTCTTGTTCAGCGTGAAGTCGCCGTACTTGTCGTCGCCCACGATCGGGGTGCCGCAGTGTGCCAGATGAACGCGTATCTGATGGGTGCGTCCCGTTTTCAGTTCCGCTTCCAGCAACGTATACGGCGGCAGCGATTCCATCATGCGAAATATCGTATGCGATTGCTGGCCGTCTTTCTGTACGCGCACACGGCGCTCGCCCTCCGACGTGACATATTTATATAGCGGCGCCTTGACCGCGCGCAGCTTGTCGCGCCATTCGCCCGTCACGCAGGCCAGATAACGCTTGTCCATCCGGTTGTGGCGAATTTGCTCGTGCATGCCCACCAGCGCGGCGCGCTTCTTGGCCAGCAGCAGAATGCCGGACGTTTCGCGGTCCAGGCGGTGCACCAGCTCCAGAAACTTCAGCTGCGGCATCGCCCGGCGCAATTGCTCGATCACGCCGAACGACACACCGCTGCCACCGTGCACGGCCACGCCGGCAGGTTTGTTGATGGCCATCAGGTAGTCGTCTTCGAACAAGACGGGGAAGGTGGCGGCGGGAACGTGGGTCTGCGGTTCGTTAGAACCGGCGGCCACGCGGACCGGAGGAATTCGGACGATATCGCCCAGGACAAGTCGATAGGCTGCGTCTACTCGCCCTTTGTTTACACGGACTTCGCCGCTGCGAAGAATCCGGTAGACGTGGCTTTTCGGTACCCCTTTGCACTCGCGCAATAGGAAATTGTCGATTCGCTGACCTGCCGAGCCGTCATCGACTTCGACGAGCCGCACCTGCGGTGCGGGTGCCGGCGCAACCATTTTGTGCCGACTTTTGCCTAACTCATTCATTATGAATATAATTTGCCCAACAGAGGTGGCGGTAGCGGGAATCATGCCAAATCCACGCCTTTGCCGGTGCATACCCCAAAACGGTATTTTACTTGCACCCCGGGCAGGCTGCTCGTCCGGTGACCCTAGAGCAGCGAGCGCACGCACGTCACGCAGCGTCGGCAGGAAGTCTGGCCCACAGGCCGCTTCGGTCGCAGCGCGCGTGACGCGGATAGAGTTGGTGGTTATAGAATTTTTTGGCGGTCAGACTGAATTCCATTATTCGGGCTGATCGCTTTGTGAATATCGTTCGCGCAAAAGTCGAGATTGAGGCGCCGCCACAATAAGAATAAGTGTCGGCAGGCGCCCCGAGAAAAAGCTGATGAAGTTTCTCGTGTTACGGACTGCAAGCCCGAAGTAATCCGCGTTGTGCCGGCGTTTTACGGCACATCGGCGGTTCCGGGCGAGCGCGTTAGCGTATTCGCAGGCGCCTTTGCGTCCGTGGGCCTCATCGCCCGGACCTCCCCGGCAATTCTTCCACCTCCGGCTCGAACCTCGCGTGTTGGATAACTCGAGTGATACGTGCCCGACGCCCTGCGCATTCGCATCGGCGGCGGGTGGGAGTCGTTTTCATGAAACGCATGTTGTTCAACGCCACGCAGCAGGAAGAACTGCGCGTGGCCATTGTCGATGGGCAAAAACTCATCGATATCGATATCGAGACGGCCGGACGCGAACAGCGTAAAGGCAACATCTACAAGGGTGTCATCACCCGTATCGAACCCTCCCTCGAAGCTTGCTTCGTCAACTACGGCGAAGGCCGTCATGGCTTCCTGCCGTTCAAGGAAGTCGCCCGTGCGTACTTCCGCGATGGCGCCGATGTGCGCAATGCGCGCATTCAAGACGCGCTGTCCGAAGGCCAGGAACTCATCGTTCAAGTGGAAAAGGAAGAGCGCGGTAACAAGGGCGCAGCCCTGACCACGTTCATCTCGCTGGCCGGCCGTTACCTCGTGCTGATGCCGAACAATCCGCGTGGCGGTGGCGTGTCGCGCCGCATCGAGGGCGAAGACCGTCAGGAACTGCGCGAAACGATGGCGCAGCTCGAATTGCCCGACGGCATGAGCATCATTGCGCGCACCGCCGGTATCGGCCGCTCGGCCGAAGAGCTCCAGTGGGACTTGAACTACCTGCTGCAACTCTGGCACGCCGTCGAAGGCGCCGCCAACAACATCGAACTGCCGCGCGACTCGGCCCTGATCTACCTCGAGTCGAGCCTCGTCATTCGCGCTATCCGCGACTATTTCCAACCGGATATCGGTGAAATTCTCATCGATACGGAAGAAATTTCCGAACAGGCACGCAACTTCATGCAGGTGGTCATGCCCGACCATCTCAATCGCGTGAAGCAATACCGCGACGACGTGCCCCTGTTCTCGCGTTTCCAGATCGAACACCAGATCGAGACGGCGTACTCGCGTCAGGTGCCGCTGCCCTCGGGCGGCGCCATCGTGATCGACCACACCGAAGCTTTGGTCTCGATCGACGTGAACTCGGCACGCGCCACCAAGGGTGCCGACATCGAAGAAACCGCCCTGCGCACCAACCTGGAAGCTGCCGACGAAGTCGCGCGCCAGTTGCGTTTGCGCGACCTCGGCGGCCTGATCGTGATCGACTTCATCGATATGGAGTCGGCCAAGAGCCAGCGTGAAGTCGAACAACGTGTGAAGGATGCACTCAAGCACGACCGTGCTCGCGTCCAGATGGGCAAGATCTCGCGCTTTGGCCTGATGGAACTCTCGCGTCAGCGCCTGCGCCCGTCGCTCTCGGAAGGCACGCACGTGACCTGCCCGCGTTGCAACGGCACCGGCCACATTCGCGATGCCGAATCGTCGGCACTGCAAGTCCTGCGCATCATCCAGGAAGAAGCGATGAAGGAGCACACGGCAGCGATCCACTGCCAGGTGCCGGTCGAAGTCGCCGCCTTCCTGCTCAACGAAAAGCGCCAGGAAATCAACAAGATCGAAGCCCGCTTCAAGGTTGGCGTGCTGCTGATCCCGAACAAGCACCTCGAGACGCCGCATTACAAGCTGGAGCGCCTGCGCTTCGACGATCCGCGCCTCGACGCGCCCAAGGCCAGCTACGCGCTCGCCGAGGAAGCCGCCCGTGCGTCGGAAGACGATCCGGCCGGTTACAGCAAGAAGAAGGAAGACGTGCGCCCGCGTCAGGAAGCGGCCGTCAAGGGCATCACGCCTGAGCAACCGGCCCCGGCAGCACAACCGCGTCCGGAACCGGTCGCCGCAACGCCTGCCCCGGCAGCCCCGGTGCGCAGCGGCGGTTTCATCGGTTTCGTGAAGCGCTTGCTGGGTCTGGAGTCTGCTGCACCGGCACCGGTGAAGGAAGAAGCCCCGGCCAAGCCGACCGCGCGTCCGCCGCGCGAGCGCCATGACCGTCCGCATCAGCAAAACCGTAATCGCCGCGGCAACGCCCGTGACGAGAACAAAACGGGCAAGGACAACGCCGGCCAACCGGCCCGCGAAGGCCGTGCTGCACGTCCGGAACGTGGTGAGCGTGCTGACCGTAACGAGCAACGCGCCGAGCGTGGTGATCGTAACGAACGCAATGAGCGCAACGATCGTACGGATCGCAATGACCGTAACGAACGTAATGAACGCAACGAGCGCGGCGATCGCAACGAGCGTCAGGAAGGCCGCGATAAGCGCGAGCGTGACGATGCACAACGTCAACCGGCACAGGAAGTCGTGCGCACGGAAGACGGCCGCGAGCCGCGCGAAGGCCGTGAGCGTGGCAATCGCCGCGATCGCAACGAGCGTCGTGAGCGTCGTCAAACCGAGGGCACCGATGGCCAGCAAGCCGCACCGCAACGTGTTGCCCAAGGCGCTGCCCCGCTGAACGCTGGCGACGAAGCCGAATACGACCAACAGGACCGTCTGGCCGCGCAAGCCGCACAGGCCGAAGGTGCTCAGGGCGTGATTGGTGAAGACAACGAGCAAGCGAACGAGGAGCGTCGTCGCAGCCGCCGCCGTGGTCGTCGTGGTGGCCGTCGTGAACGCGAAGCCGGCGAGCAGCAAGCGCATGGTGAAGGCGAGCAAGGCGAAGGTGCGGAAAACGTGGAACACACCACGGCATCGGACGGTGGCGTCGAAGGCGTGCGTACCCCGGCACTGACGGAAGAACGTGCCGAGCACGCAGCACCGCAAGCGGTTGCTGCTGTGGCCGCCGTGACGGCAGCTGTTGCCGCACCGGCTCACACCGAAGCCGCTCCGGCACCGGTCCAGACGTTCCAACCGGCCGCTCAAGCCGTTGAAACGACGCCGGTCGCCGCCGCGCCCGCCCCGGTGCAAGTGCAACAAGTGCAAACCGCAGCCCCGGTTGCGGCACCTGTCGCCACGGTGAGCGAAGCCGCCCCGGTGGCAACGCCGGAAGCGCCGGTGCAAGTGGTCACGGAGCCGGTCGCGCCGATCGCCCCTGTGAACGTTGCACCGCTTCCTGCCGCCGAAGTTGCCGCACCGATCGTGCCGCCGGTTAGCTCGCCGCTGCCGGCAGCCACGCCGGCCCCGGCACAACCGACGGTACCGGCCGAAGCCTTGACCGAAATCGCCGCTACGGCAGCCAGCGCCAGCGCTCCGGTCGAACCGGCGCCGGTGCAAAACGCCCCGGCAGCGCCCGCAGCACCGATCGAAACCGCTAAGCCGGTGGAAGTCGTGACGCAATCGCCCGCCTACGTGGCCCCGGCCGTGACGGCGCAACCGGAAGCGGCAGCCGCCGCCACGGAAATCGTGACGCCGAAGCCTGCATCGGCCAGCGTGACGCCGGTCGTCGAGCAAGGCGCGTTGGAAAGCACGCTCCAAAGCGTTGGTCTGGTCTGGGTGCACACCGATGCGGACAAGCATCGCGCTGCCAAGGAAGCGGCTGCGCAAGTGGCACCGGCACCGCGTGTGCAGCGCCAGCGCCGTGCGGCAGCACCGGTCAACAATGGCCCGATGGAGCAAGTGGAAACGCATGGCTCGTCGGATCACATTGCCTGAGAGGCTTTGACGTTGCCCCGGCGAGGTTGATGCCGCACGTTTGACGCAGCATCGACCCGCGCCAGGGCAATTGCCGTGACGCCAAAAAGGGGGCTTCGGCCCCCTTTTCCATTGTGCGAGCGCCTGCGAGCACAAACGCCCTGACGCCGCGGTGCAGCATGCAAATATCGGGACATCCTCGTGTTGTCCCGACTTGTGCGTGCGCCGCACTGCCCGTATCGTGATGCCTGACACTGGCTTGATGTCCCGCATCGAACTGGTTGCTGTCTGTCCTGCCGGCGCGACGGTCATACCGTCCGAATCGCCGGTGTCGGCGGCAAACATGCCAATTCGCTAGAATGGAGACGCAAGCTTAGGCCCCACCATGACCGAAACGATTATCCGACTTACCGATCTGCGCACCGACGCGCGATATGCGACACATACGCCGCAGATCCCCGCACAAGTGCGCGCAGCCACCGGCCATCTCGACGATGCGCTGGCCCGGCCGCTGCACGATCTGCGGATTTCGGTCACGGATCGTTGCAATTTCCGCTGTGTGTATTGCATGCCGAAGGATGTGTTCGACAAGGACTACACCTTCCTGCCGCAATCCTCCCTGCTTTCCTTTGAAGAAATCGAGCGTGCCGCGCGCCTGTTCGTCGAACATGGCGTGGAAAAGCTGCGTCTGACAGGCGGTGAGCCGCTGCTGCGCAAGCATCTGGAGCGACTCATCGAGATGCTCGCGCGTCTGCGCACGCCGTCAGGCAAGCCGCTCGATATCACGCTGACCACCAACGGTTCGTTGCTCAAACGCCGTGCCCAGTCGCTCAAGGATGCTGGTCTCACCCGCGTGACAGTGAGTCTGGATAGCCTCGACGACGCGATCTTCCGCCAGATGAACGATGTCGACTTCCCCGTCGCCAACGTGCTCGAAGGCATTGCCGAAGCGCAGCACGTCGGCTTGGGACCGGTGAAGGTCAACATGGTCGTCAAGCGCGGCACCAACGACTCCGACATCGTGCCAATGGCGCGCCATTTCCATGGCAGCGGTGTCGTGCTGCGCTTCATCGAATACATGGACGTCGGCACCTCGAACGGCTGGCGCATGGATGAAGTGTTGCCGTCTGCCGACGTCATCGCGCGCCTGAACGACGCCCTGCCGGTCGAACCGCTTGAAGCCAACTACCCGGGCGAGACTGCGCAGCGCTGGCAATATCGCGACGGCGGTGGCGAAGTGGGCGTCATTTCGTCGGTCACTCGCGCGTTTTGCGGCACTTGTTCGCGGGCGCGACTGTCTACAGAAGGCAAGCTGTACCTGTGCCTGTTTGCCAGCTCGGGTTACGACTTGCGCACGCTGTTGCGCAACGGCGCGAGCGACGCGCAGATTTCGACCGTCATCGGCGATATTTGGCGCGGCCGCACCGACCGCTACTCGGCCTTGCGCACGGCCGCCACGGGCTTGCCCGAAGATGCACCGCCGAAAGTGGAAATGTCCTATATCGGCGGATGATTACCCGCAGCCGACGTGACGCGCAACGGTGCACTGAACGCACCGAATGCGCGAAGTGCGACAAGCGCCACGCACCGCTGCCGAATCCGAATTCCTGATCTCACAACACATGATTGCTGCTGCCCCGGACGCTAGTTGCGCCCGAGACTCCTTCGCTCTGTCTGAACGTGCAGGCCAAACGGCACTGCACACGACGACACGGGCTCGCGCACGAGGTCTGCGCATGATCGCCATGGGCTTCGCCACGCTGGCGATGCTGTGCGGTGCGCTAATGCCCTCGCTCGCGCATGCCGATTGCGACCCTTCCGAGCGCGATATCGCGAACCATCTCATCACCTATAGCGGTCAACTCGGCGAGCGCAACCCGCTGCGCCTCGTATTGCGCACGTCGTCGAGCGGCAAGCTCGAAGGCCGTTACGCCAACGCCTCATCGCAAAGCGACACGCTGCTCACCGGCAAGCTGGAGAACAAGTCTCGCGTGCATCTGACGGAGTTCGATGCGGGTGGCATGCCGCGCGCCACCTTCGAAGGGGAGTTCTCCGCACGGGACGATATCAATCGCCAGCGCGGGGCCTCGGGCAGTTGCGAGGTCATCTCCGGCCAGTGGAAAGACTTGCGCAACGGCCGCACGGTGCCGTTCGAGCTGGCGATGTCGAATATCCAGACCGGCAAGATCGACCACTTGTACGGCGCGGCCGGCGCCAATGACGACGAAACCATCAATCGTGCAGCGGGCATGTTCCGCAAGGGCGTGCTCGACGATCGTCGCGACGTCGTGGCCCAATCGATTCGTTACCCGGTCCACGTATCGCTGCGCGGCAAGACGCTCATTCTGCGCAATCCGAAGTCGCTGCTGGCACGCTACAACGAGATATTTACCGACAGTTATGTGCGCACCATCGGTGCCGCTGTGCCGCGCCTGATGTTCGCGCGCGACCAAGGCGTGATGCTCGGCGACGGCGCCGTCTGGTTCGACGCCACCGGGCGCGTCATCGCCCTCAACCGCTCATAACGGAAAACGCATGCCGCACTGTCCGCCCATTGGTCGCGACGCCATTACCGGCCTGATTCTCGCGGGCGGGCGCGGACAACGCATGGGCGGGCGCGACAAGGGCCTGCAACTTTACGACGGCCGCCCGTTGGCCGCGCATGTGCTCGCGCGGTTGGCGCCGCAGGTCGGCACCGTCCTCATCAGCGCTAACCGGAATCACGCCACCTATGCGGCGCTTGGCGCTGACGTGATCTCCGATGAAACACAGGATTTTGCCGGGCCGTTGGCCGGGATGCTCTCAGGGCTTCGTGCGGCGAAAACGGAATACGTGCTGGTGGTGCCGTGCGACTCACCCTTGTTGCCGGACGATCTGGCTGTGCGCCTGACGGTCGGCCTTCTCGAAACGACGCCGTCATCGCGACCGGCCGCGGTGACGCCGTCGCACGGGCTGGGAATGGCACCGCTGACGGCAACGTCCACCGCGCCGTCGACGCCGATTGCCTTACCGAAAGCCGCCTCGCCGTGCACGGCCCCGCTCGCCGCTTACGCGGTCACGTCGGAAGGCCCGCACCCGGTCTTCGCCTTGTTGCATCGCTCGCTGGCCGACGATCTTGCCGCGACGTTGGCCGCAGGCGAACACCGTGTAAGAGCGTGGCTGGCGCGCCACAAGGCCGTACAAGTTCACTTCGGCGACGAGCGTCCGTTTTACAATGTCAACACGCTTGACGACCTTCATACCGACACGCCGCGCGCCCCCCGGAATTCCGGGCAATGACTTTGGGGCACTGACGCGGCCCGATCCGCCGCCATCGCGCGATGTCCGATGACGACGCCACACCGATGACAACACTAGACGAAGCCCTGGCCGGCTTGCCGGCGTACGACCCTAACGACATGACGGTCGAGATGGCGCGCGCGATCATCGCCCGCACTGCGCAGCCGGTGGCCGCCATCGAACAAGTCGCCGTTCGCAGCGCGCTGGGCCGCGTACTGGGCCGCGATGTCATCTCCCCGCTCGACGTTCCCGCGTTTGAAAACGCCGCCATGGACGGCTACGCCTTCGCCGGTGCCGCACTGAGTGCGGGTGGCCAGGTTCGTTTGCGCGTGGCCGGACGCTCGTTCGCCGGACGTCCCTTCGACGGCGCCACCGGCAAGGGTGAGTGCATTCGCATCATGACGGGCGCGTTGCTGCCCGCCGGTTGCGACACCGTGATTCCGCAAGAACAAGTGCAGCGCGAAGGCGACACGGAAATCGTGACCTTCGCCGCCGACGCCGTGACCCCGGGCCGTCATGTCCGCCATATCGGGGAAGATCTCGCCGCAGGCCATCCTGCGTTACTCGCGGGCAAGCGCTTGCGCCCCGCCGCGCTCGGCCTGCTCGCTTCGCTCGGTATTGCCGAAGTCCCAGTGCGCCGCCGGATTCGCGTCGCCTTCTTCTCGACCGGCGATGAACTGCGCTCCGTCGGCGAGCCGCTCGTGCCGGGCAATCTGTACGACAGCAATCGCTACACGCTGTATGGCATGCTCCAGCGACTCGGCGTCGAAGTTCTTGACCTCGGCGTCGTGCGCGACGACCCGCAAGCCATCGAAGACACGCTGCGCACCGCCTGCCGCGAAGCTGACGCAGTGATTACCTCCGGTGGTGTCTCGGTCGGTGAGGCCGACTACACGCGCGAAATGATGACGCGTCTGGGCAACGTCGTGTTCTGGAAGATGGCGATGCGCCCGGGCCGTCCGTTTGCGTTTGGCGAACTGGAAAGCGACGGCCATCGTGCCCTGCTCTTCGGCCTGCCGGGCAACCCGGCGGCCGTGATGGCGTCGTTCTACCATCTCGTGCGCGACGGTTTGTTCGTGCTGATGGGGGCCGAGCCGCAAGCCACGCCGCGCCTGCCGGTACCGACGACCACCGCCCTCGCTAAACGCCCTGGCCGGACCGAATTCCTGCGCGGCATTCTGGCCGCCGATGCTCAAGGCCACTGGCAAGTCACGGTCGCCGATGCGCAAAGCGCCGGTATCTTGCGCACGATGAGCGAAGCCAATTGTTTCGTCTCACTGGAAGCGTCGCGCGGTAACGTCGCGGCGGGTGAATTGGTCGACGTCATCGTGTTCGACGGACTGGTCTAGTTCCGCGCGAATTCCACAAGCCAACCTTACGAAATACCCGCAGGCTGTGCGTCGACAGCTTGCCTACACAACAAACCTGCAAACACACACGCGCGATGACAATTCGAAAACAGATCACTTACATCAGTCCCGGTCAGACGGCCAAAGCGCTGGTACTGGTCTACCTCACCTTTAGTATTCCGCTGGTGCTGCTCGCCTTCCTGGCGGCGTTCATCCGCTATGGCGAATTACCCGGTCTCGCGTTCATCTCCGCCTTGGTGCTCAACGCCATCGTCGGCTTCGTGCTCTTGTGGATTGCCTGCCACGCCTATAACTGGGTGGCTGAGCGTTTCGGTGGCATTGAAGTCGCACTGAGCGACGTGCCCGACGAAGACGAATAACGCCCGATCATCGAGATCATTCCGACTTACGAGAATTTCACTATGTCTCTGAACCTGCGCCCCGCGACGCCGAACGATGTCGATGCCATTCACGGCCTGATGCGTGAACTGGCGGTTTTCGAAAAGCTGCTCGATATTTTCGAAGCGACGCCGGCCAGCGTGCACGACGCCTTGTTCGGGGCGTCGCCTGCGGCCGAGTGTTTGATGGCGGAGTGGGATGGCAAGCCGGTCGGCTATGCCTTGTTCTTCCACAACTTCTCGACGTTTCTCGGACGCCGGGGTCTGTATCTGGAAGATGTCTACGTGCAGCCGACGATGCGAGGCAAGGGCGTGGGGCAAGCGCTCTTGCGACGTCTCGCTCGCATCGCGGTGCAGCGCGATTGCGCGCGCTTCGAGTGGACGGTACTCGACTGGAATCAGCCCGCCATCGATTTCTATACCGCGCAAGGCGCATCGGTACTGCCCGACTGGCGCGTGGTTCGCATGACCGGCGACTCGCTGACAAAGTTTGCCGAAGGCGACGCCTAAGCCGTCTTTTGGCGCCCAAGTCGTTTTTTACCGAAAACGGCACCTAAGTCGGTTCGGGCGCGCAAGGTGATCGTGTCACCTTCGACGCGCCCGGCGTGAACCGCACGCGCTCACTCTTCGTCTGCGCCCAAATCCACACCCAGCAACTGCGTGGCCTGCTCTCCCGGCAACGCTTCAACGGTCTTGAGCTTGCGTGCCATCTGGCGCGTACGCACTTCGGCCTGATCGATCGAGCGCGTCACCGTTTCCAATTGCGACTTGGTCCGTGCGAGTACGTCGCCGAACTTGGTGAACTCAGTCTTCACCGCGCCCAACACCTGCCAGACTTCGCTCGAACGCCGCTCGATAGCAAGCGTGCGGAACCCCATCTGCAAGCTGTTGAGCAGCGCGGTCAGCGTGGTGGGCCCCGCCACAGTCACGCGATATTCGCGCTGAAGCAGATCCGATAGCCCCGGGCGGCGCAACACTTCCGCATAGAGCCCCTCGGTCGGCAGGAACAGCAGAGCAAAGTCCGTCGTGTGAGGCGGTGCCAGATACTTCTCGGCAATGGTTTTGGCCTCCAGACGAATCCGAGTTTCGAGCGCTTTCGATGCCTCTTCCACGGCGGCAGGGTCGGCCCGTTCTTGCGCGTCGAGCAGGCGCTCGTAATCTTCACGCGGAAACTTGGCATCGATCGGCAGCCATACCGGCGTGCTGCTGTCGCCGCTTTGGCCTGGCAACGCGATGGCGAATTCCACGCGCTCGCTGCTGCCCGGTTTGGTCGCCACGTTCTTCGCAAACTGATCGGCCGTGAGCAACTGTTCGAGTAACGCCTGCAACTGGACTTCGCCCCAGATGCCGCGCGTCTTCACGTTGGTCAGCACCCGCTTGAGATCGCCCACACCAGCGGCAAGCGTCTGCATCTCGCCAAGCCCGCGATGCACTTGCTCCAGACGATCCGACACGAGCTTGAACGACTCACCCAGCCGCTGTTCGAGCGTGGCGTGCAACTTCTCGTCCACGGTGCGGCGCATCTCTTCGAGCTTCGTCGCGTTGTTGACCTCGATGTCCTTGAGCTTTTGTTCGAGCGTCGCACGCACTTCCGCGAGACGTCGTTCGTTGCCTTCGGCCAACTGCGTCAGTTGCTGATGCTGTGCGTCACCGAAGCGGCGCAATGCCGACGTCTGTTCTTCGCGCATCTGCTGACCGTTAAGCACCAAGCTCTGGCGCACCGCATCGAGCTGCGCCGCGTTCGACTCGGTCAACTTGGCCAGTTGTTGCGCAAAGCCGTCGATCTGGTTGTTCTGTACCGTTGCCACGCTCGTCATCTGCGCAGCCAGCGTCTGCTGAAACTGCGCCATCTGCGCACTTTGTTCACCTCGACCGGCACGCGCCGTCTCAGCGAACTCCTGCCGTAATCCGCGCTCGCTGCGCTCTGCCGCTCGCAAGATATCGTCGCGCGCATTCGTGAGCGAATCGACGAGCGTCGCGCGCATGTCAGCGTCGCCGTTGCGTTGCCATACCTTTATGGCAATCGCGATCATCACCAGCAAATTCAGCGCCGCCAGCCCGACTAACACCATCTCCACACTTGCCTCCTTAGGCCTTGCGCACAGCAGGGTTGAGCAGGCACGGCGGCTTCCCCGGTGCCGACCCGAAGCCCAATGCCGCAATCAGGTTATCTGCTGCCAAGCTCGCCATGCCACGGCGCGTGGCCGCCGAGGCACTCGCGATATGCGGCGTCAGCACGACGTTCGTTACCTTGAGCAAGTCGGGATGCACGCTCGGCTCACCCTCGAATACGTCAAGGCCAGCTGCTGCGATTTGCTTGCTCGCCAACGCCTTCGCCAGCGCCGCATCGTCGACGATACCGCCGCGCGCCAGATTCACCAGCGTCGCCGTCGGCTTCATCGCCGCAAGCTCCGCTGCGCCGATCGTGTGATGTGTGTCCTTTGAGTAAGGCAGCACGAGAATGACGTGGTCCGCCGTCTTCAGCAGGGTGTCCTTATCGACGTACGACGCTTTGCATGCGGCTTCCGTCGCCGCATCGAGGCGCGAGCGATTGTGATACACCACGCGCATATTGAAGCCCATCGCGCGACGGGCAATCGCCTGCCCGATACGGCCCATCCCGATGATGCCGAGCGTGCTGCCGTGCACGTCGGCACCGAGGAACATGTCGTAGGCCCACTTATTCCAGTGGCCCTCGCGCAACCAACGTTCCGATTCCGTCACCCGCCGTGCGGTGGCCATTAACAGTGCCCAGCCGAAATCCGCCGTCGTCTCATTCAAAACGTCCGGCGTATTCGTCGCCATCACCCCGGCGGCCGTCATCGCATCGATGTCGAAGTTGTTGTAGCCCACGGCCATATTGGCAACCACACGCAGATGCGGCGCACCCGCGAGCACCGACGCATCGATACGTTCGCTGGCCGTGGTGATGGCACCGACCTTATCGGCCAATCGAGCACGCAACTCGTCGCTCGAATAGACGGTGTCGGCGTCGTTGCGCTCGACCTCAAAGTACTGCGCCAGCCGTTCGATCACGTCCGGGAAAATGGCACGGGCCACAAGAATCTTCGGTTTCACCTATCGTCTCGCAGGAGTTGGCCGCTTGGCAGATATCGGATATCGGTTTGCGGCTTAGAAGAAAATTAACGTCATCAGCACGAACAGCGGCAGCAAGATCGCGCCCGACCACAGCATATAGCCAAAGAAGCTGGGCATGCGAATGCCGCGTTGCTCCGCAATGGCTTTGACCATGAAGTTCGGTGCATTGCCGATGTACGTGTTCGCGCCCATAAACACAGCGCCTGCCGAAATGGCCGCCAGCGTGGCTGCCCCCGACGTCATCAGCGTCGCCGCGTCGCCACCCGCCGTGTTGAAGAACACGAGATACGTCGGTGCATTGTCGAGGAACGACGACAAGATACCCGTCGCCCAGAAGTACATGACGTTATCCGGCGCACCGTTCGGGCCGGTCACCAGTCGGATCACCCAGCCCAGTGCGCCCGCCTCACCGGCACGCAGAATGGCCACCACCGGAATGATCGTGAGAAAGATGCCCGCGAAGAGTTTGCCGACCTCTTTCATCGGCTCCCAATTGAAATCGTTACCAAGGCGCGCGGTACGCGGCGTGATGATCAGCGAAATTACCGTAAGCACAATGAGCCCGGCATCGCGTGCAAGATTCTCCAGCGTCACCGGCGTGCCGAACACGTCGAACACGACGCCCGGCTTCCAGATGCCGCTCATCAGCACGAGCCCGACGGCGGCGGCGAGCAGCACGAAATTGCGCTTGCCTTCGAGGCGCAGCGGTGCAGCGTGCGGCGTGGGATCGAGTTCATCGATTTGACGCTCCGACTTCTGACGGAAGTAGTACGTATCAATCAGGAAGAAAAGCACCAGCAAGATAACGCAGGCCATCAGGGTTTCAGGCCAGATGTGCTGCGTCGTCCAGAAGAAATCGACGCCTTGCAGGAAGCCGAGGAAGAGCGGCGGATCGCCCAGCGGCGTGAGCGAGCCACCAGCGTTAGCGACCAGGAAGATGAAGAACACGACGACGTGCACGTTGTGCTTGCGATTGTCGTTTGCGCGGATCAGCGGACGAATGAGCAGCATCGCCGCCCCGGTCGTGCCCATGATGCTCGCGAGCACCGTGCCCAACCCCAGCAGCCCGGTGTTGAGCCAAGGACCACCGCGCAGGTTGCCGTGCACACAGATACCACCGGCCGTCGTGAAGAGCGCCGTGAGCAGAACGACAAAGGGAATGTATTCAGCGACCAGCGCGTGGACGGCGCCGTGCCATGCCGCGCCCGCCCCGAACATGAACGCATAGGGCAACAAAAATGCCGCGCCCCAGAACGCGGCAATCTTGCCGAAATGGTGATGCCAGAACGCCGGCGCGACTAACGGCCC
Source organism: Pandoraea pneumonica (assembly GCF_049918595.1). Lineage (GTDB taxonomy): Bacteria > Pseudomonadota > Gammaproteobacteria > Burkholderiales > Burkholderiaceae > Pandoraea > Pandoraea pneumonica_A. The sequence continues at coordinate 330,268 of NZ_JBNCRZ010000004.1, read as the reverse complement.
GAGCGCAATCGACAACAGCATGCCAGCGAACGGCAGCCCCCACCACGCGACGAGTTGTGCGCCGTCCGGGCCGCCCCCTGCGGCAAACGCCGCCGGACTGATCAACGTCAGTCCCGCGGCGGCCAATGCTCCCCAAATGCCCTTCTGCATGGTTTCTGGTTCCTGTTGGTTGATGGTCGACCGATTACGAGTCGCCCGTCTCGACGGAGTGCCCGAAGCGGCAAGAGCTTGGGATATTTCCTATTTGGATGCGATATCCACACCAGCGCAGCGCGATGCGACAGCCTGTCCCGCGACAGCCCGTCTCTCTCAGGCCCTTTCTGTGCCTTCGGTCGAGCTCCGGCCGAATGGCGCTCAGGCGCCGTCGACGATGATGACGTGGACGCGGTACGGGCCATGCGCGCCCAGCACCAGCGTTTGTTCGATGTCGGCCGTACGCGACGGCCCAGCGATGAAATTGGTCGCGCGCGACAGTTGACCGCGTTCGGTGCGCATCAGGGCGAACGCGTCTTCATGCCCCGAGACGATGCGCGATGCGGGCACGACGGCAATGTGAGTCTCTGGCAGCAACGTCGCCGACGCGAACGTCTCGGGACCGGACATCATCATCAACGCCCCCGTCTCGGCCACGGCGCAGAAGCAACCCGTGATGCCCACGAGATCCTCGCCCAGCGGTTTGCGATATTCGAGATGGCAACCCGCCCCCGCCCAATCCAATTCGCGCAACGTCGGCCATGCCACCGCCTGCGAGACCAGCCCGTTCGTTTGCAGATATTGCGCAGCGGCCGCAGGGACATCGCTCATGGCGGGCACGCGTGCGATCGTGGTCGAGAGCGCTTCGGCCTTACCGATGAATGTGGCGATGAGATCGTCGGGCATCGCCGGGCGCGGACCTTGCGGATGGCGAGCCAGATAGTCTTCCGCCGCCGCCTGCTCATTCTCGCGCGCGACATCCGGACGATGCTGAGCATTGCGGATGCGGGCGAAGATGCGATTGCGGGCGTCGGTGGTATCCATGGCTGCGTCCTGTGAGGCCGGCACACCGGTACATGGCCGGCGCTGTGTCGTGCGTGTCGATCGGGTTGATCGTGTCGGTTGGCCGCCGAAGCGTGTCCGGCGGGCGATGCGCAATTATAACGGCACGTCAGGCCCGCAAGTCCGGCATTCGCGCACTATCGGAATGCTCTGCCCTCGTGCTCAGATTAAGCAGCAGGCGCTTCCGGCGCGATCTCGAACACCTGACGCAAATAGGCCAAATAAGCGTCATCGTCACACATGTTCTTGCCCGGCGAGTCCGACAACTTCGCTACCGGCTGACCGTTGCAACGCACCATCTTGATCACGATTTGCAAGGGCTGATAGCCGAGGTCGTTCGTAAGATTGGTACCGACACCGAACGCCAGCTTGCAACGATCGCGAAAGCGCTCGAAGAGTTGCAGCACCTTCGGAATGTCGAGACCGTCGGAGAAGATCATCGTCTTAGTGTGGCTATCGACCCGGTTCTCGGCGTAATGCTGCAACAGCCGCTCGCCCCACGCGAACGGATCGCCCGAGTCGTGACGCGCGCCATCGAAGAGCTTGCAGAAGTACATGTCGAAGTCGCGCAGGAAGGCCGACATGCCATACACGTCCGAGAGCGCAATGCCGAGGTCGCCGCGATATTCCTTGGCCCAGGTCTCGAAGCCGAAGATTTGCGAGTCGCGCAGGCGCGGCCCCAGTGCCTGACACGCCTGAAGGTACTCATGCGCCATCGTGCCCAGCGGGGTGAGGCCGAGTTTGGATGCGTAATACACGTTGCTCGTGCCCGCAAACTGCTCGCCCAGTTCCTCGCTCAACGTGAGAATCACTTCCTCGTGCCACTCCTTCGAGAAGCGGCGTCGCGTGCCGTAATCGGCAATCTTGCAGTCGCGATAGGCCACTGGTTCGGTGAGCATGCGAATCTTGTCGCGCAGTCGCTGGCGTCCCTCTTCATAAGCGGGCACACGCTGCGTGTTGCGGAAGTACACCTCGTTGACGATGGCGAGCACCGGAATCTCGAACAGGATCGTATGCAGCCACGGCCCCTGAATCGTAATGTCGATCTCGCCGTTGCCCTTGGCCGAGGGCTGCACGGTGACGTACTTCTCGTTGAGATGGAACAGATCGAGGAAGTCGACGAAATCGCTCTTGATAAAGCGCATGTTGCCGAGATAGCGCAACTCCGACTCGGTGAAGCGCAGGCCGCATAGCAAGCGAATCTCGTCGCGAATTTCGTCGACGTAAGGCGTGAGATCGACGCCTTCCGTGCGGCACTTGAAGCGGTATTCCACCTGCGCCGCAGGGAAGTGATGCAGCACCACCTGCATCATCGTGAATTTATAGAGATCGGTATCGAGCAGCGAGGTGATGATCATGGCGACGGGCCCCGGCAGGAGCAGGCACAGAAGCAGCGAGTGAATGTCCGTCCTTGCGCGGCGGGCAAGCAGGCCGGCGCTGCGCAAGGGCACGCACGATGGTACCGCAAAGCGATGGCGCACATGCGCTCGCGCACACGGCCCGGGACGCGCTCTCGCGCGAGGCCGCGCCAACGCCCACAAGACTCGGGGCAGGCTCACCCATGGCCCCGGGCTGCGCTACAATACGCGTTTTAACGGCCGATCGAAGCCGTTGCGCCCTACGTTCTGGAGTTGGCATGACCCACGTTGTCACCGAAAACTGCATCAAGTGTCGATACACGGATTGTGTCGACGTTTGCCCCGTCGATTGCTTCCGCGAAGGCCCGAATTTTCTGGCCATCGATCCGGACGAGTGCATCGATTGCGCGGTCTGTGTGGCCGAGTGTCCCGCTAACGCCATTTATGCCGAAGAAGACGTCCCGGGCGATCAACAAGCCTTCATCGCGCTGAACGCCGAACTCTCGCCGCTGTGGCCGAGCATCACCAAGACCAAGGCACCGCTCGCCGATGCCGACCAGTGGAAGGACGTCGCCGACAAGCTCAAGCTGCTCGAGCGCTGATTCAGCGGCACCCACCCCATTTGGCGCACAAAAAATGCGTTCCGAGTGTTGACAGTGGGTTTAAGCCGCCACTATAATCGCTTTCTCTTTTGATCCCCGATAGCTCAGTTGGTAGAGCGCCGGACTGTTAATCCGTAGGTCCCTGGTTCGAGCCCAGGTCGGGGAGCCAAGAATTACCGAAGCGATGGCCTCGCGCACGCGAGGCTTTTGTTTTAGTCGATGCGCCGTAACAGCGACGCATGACAACCCAGTTTGATCCTCGATAGCTCAGTTGGTAGAGCGCCGGACTGTTAATCCGTAGGTCCCTGGTTCGAGCCCAGGTCGAGGAGCCAAAACGCAAAAAGCCTTGCCGATCGGCAAGGCTTTTTTGTTTTCGGCGACGCTGTTCGCCAACGCTGTCCGGCCACGGCATTCGTTCCGTGCGCCCAAAAGAAAACGGGGCACCGTCTCCGGCGCCCCGCTCACTGCTACACCTCATCCTCACCCGCGCAAACTTACTCGCTGGCAGGCGCCCCAATCGGCACTTGCGGGCTGAGCGTTTCGTTGTTATTCACGCTCTCGATCCAGCGACGGCGCATCGGTGCGAGCAGGAACTTCGCCGCCACGGCCGCCGCAATGCTGATAACAGCCGCAGCAATGAACACACGGTCCCAGTGCCCGCCCACGGCCAGCACCGACGCGAGCGGCACCAGCAGCGCAGCCGTACCCTTTGCGGTGTACAGCGTGCCAGCATTCGACGCAGCGTTCTTGCTACCGAACGTGTCGGCACACAGCGCCGGGAAGATCGAGAAGATCTCGCCCCAGCACAGGAACGTCATCGCCGCGAAGAACACGAACATGTACGGGTTCTGACCGAAGTGCATCAACCCGAGCATCGCCACCCCTTCGCCGAGGAAGATGATGAACATCGCGTTTTCACGACCGATCTTGTCCGACACGAAGCCGCACAGCGGACGCGTGAAGCCGTTGCACAGATTGTCGATCGACAGCGTCATCGTGAGCAGCGGCAGCGTGGCGCCGAACAGCGTCATGGGCATCGACGCGATACCGTAGTCCTTCGCAATCGGACCGATCTGCGCGGTCGCCATCAGGCCGCCCGCCGCCACCGCCACGAAGCACACGTAGATCACCCAGAACACCGGCGTGCGAATCATCTGGCCCGAGGTGTAATCCACCTTCGTCGCCAAATTGCGGCGCGACACCGTGACACCCTTCGGCGCACGCGGCTTGACCAGCAACAACGCGAGGATAAAGATCGCCACGCCCTGCACGATGCCGAAGTTGAAGAACGCTGCTTCGTAACCCGACTCGCGAATCATGTTCGCAATCGGAATCACCGTCAGTGCCGCCCCTGCGCCGAAACCGGCGGCCGTCAGGCCAGCGGCCAGACCGCGCTTGTCCGGGAACCACTTCAACGCATTACCCACGCAGGTGCCGTACACGCAACCGGCGCCGATACCGGCGATCACGGCGGCCGTGTAAAGCACGGTCAGCGACGTGGCGTACGAATACATGATCCACGAGAGTGCGACGCAGATCGCGCCGCCAGCGACCACCGGACGCGGCCCAAAGCGATCGACGAGCCAGCCTTCGATCGGCACGAGCCAGGTTTCCACGACGATGAAGATAGAGAACGCCACCTGAATCGCCGCGATGCCCCAATGGTTCTTGGCCTCCATCGGCTCGACGAACAACGTCCACGAATATTGCAGATTGGCCACCAGGCCCATACAGATGATGCCGATCACCAGTTGTGACCAGCGCCCTCCCAGAAAAGAGGTTTTCTCCTCCGGTTGCGCAGCTGCTTGCATGACTTGCCTCCTGTTCCTGTCAGACGATTGCCGATGGCCTGCCCGATCGCACGCACCCGCGCGCAGTGAAGGGAGCACCACCGTCATCGCGTGCCGTCGCGCGTCACTACTTCGGTGACAGCGCATACGACACGCCTCCTGGCATTGCTTGCGGCTCATGCTCGGCCGCTTGATCCTGGAGCGTCGCCTGGCGGCGCGCTCGCGGGGCTCGGGCCCCGGCTGACTGACTTGCGGAAGCGCCAAAGGACACTTCCGGCCCCCGCTTCGGCGCGGCGACACAGGCGTTGAGCCCGTGCCGGCAAGTTGCCGGCTGCCGAAGGGTGACTAGGGTGACGAATTCGAGTGCGGGTCGCGGGTCTGCGGTGCTGTCGGGTTGCCGACGTCACGTCACAGGCCGCGCCCCATCACTCAGGCGGGCGCGCCTCGCGGACGCGTGATCGCCGAATCGCCTGCCCACGACGGGCGGCAGGGAGATGAGGACCGCCGGGTGTCCCACAGCAAACGTGCGGACGATGGCGACGGATACGACGGGACAGCCAACGCGATGTCGACATCGCATTCAGGCTGCCCAAAAGGAAAGGTGTGCTTGCCCAACTTGAGTCTCCGACTTGTGCCACGGCACGACCCGGGGTATCCCGGTGAATTCCACTTCGCTCGGCCGATCCGAATCGCTCCGGATTTGCCCGATATTTCACGGAATTTTCGGTGCCGCTCCGACAAATCGCATCTGATATACAAGATGCAATATATCGAATTAAGTATTTTTATGGTTCCAAAAGTAGACGATGCCCGAACCACTGTCAACCCGGGAACGGCGGCAATGGAGTGTCGGCCAGAGCCTTGGCGTCGTAGTGCGGAGCGGTGCGAGGTGAGCGCTTGGTAACCCCGGAATGAGCAGCAGCCTTGCTGGCGGGGGAGCCAAGGTGGGCACAGCGGTAGGAACCCACCCTGCCCCGGCATGATGCCGGGAAGCGCAGGGTCAGGGAAAACGATGACGTTTTGAGGGGTGCTTCGTGCGTGATCCGGTGGGGGTCAACCGCGATTCAAACGCTGCCGGCATCGCCCGAGTTGTCGCGGATGAAGGCGAGATGTTCGCGCAACGAGCGTTGCGCGCTGGCGGCGTCATGGGAGGCCACCGCGTTGAAAATGCGGCGATGTTGACCGATCAGTTCTGCCAGATCGGCACCGTGTCCGACGATCGCACGGTAGTTGTCCACGACCGAGCCGCGCAACAGTTCGAAGATCGCATGCATCAGATGCACGAGCACCAGATTGTGCGTGGCTTCGGCCAAGGCCAGATGGAAATGCGCGTCGAGTTCGGGCACACGGGTGAGCAATGACGCGCCGCGGGCCCCGCCGTCTGTCTCCCCGTCAAGGCCATCACGCCCGGCCGCGTATGCGGCTTCCAGCGCTTCGAGCGCCTGCGCAAGACGCGCGATGTCCTCGGGCGTGGCGCGCTCGGCCGCCAGTTCTACGGCTTTGGCTTCGAGCACCTCGCGCATCTCGAGCACGTCGTCGACCGTCTTGCTATGACGCGACATTAATTGCGAGAGCGGCTCGGCGAGCAACGGTTGGCTGGCATTCGCCACCAGATACCCGCCACCGGCGCGCCCCACGATCAGACCGCGCGACTCCAGGCGTAGCAGCGCCTCGCGCAGCGACGGGCGCGACACGCCCATCTGCTGGGCCAGATCGCGCTCCGACGGCAAGGCCGAACCGGGCGCAAGGCGCCCCTCCACCACCATCGTCTCCAGTTGCTCGTAGACCATGTCGGACAGCCGCAAACGCGGCGGAGGCGTGACCGGCGCAAAGCTCGCGACGGCCCCCGAAATCTCGCTGGTGGGGACGGAGGACATAGGCTGGGACGGCTCGTTAGACGACATGTCGGCTGGGTTTCTCGACGAAAAAGACTCAGAGACGCAACGATACAGGATGGCGTTCATGCCGGGGCGCGCCAGCGCCGCCTCAGACCGTCTCAGTTCGTGTCCGATAGCGCACCACACTCAAAACAAGGGTTAACCCTGTAGTCGGAATGAGAGCATTCCCTTTAGGATGACGTCATCCGACAACTGGTCGACCAGTCTACCAGTAGACCAGACAATCCAAAATATACGTCAACGACCCTTCGAGCGCGAGACGCCCATGGCATCGAATCCGCACCCCACGCGCAGCCCAGCATCGGGCGACGCCTCCAGCAGCATGACGCTGCGCCCGTCACTGACCGGGGCCGGCCTGTCGGCGGCAGCGAACAGCGCCGCCCAGCGCGCGCCTGAGACCGAGCCGGTTTTTCCGCAGGTCGACGCACAGGAGCGGGCCGCCCGTCTCGCCGCCCTGCAAGCGGCTGTCCCCGAAGCGTTGTGGCTGACCGAGCGCGAACAGATCGCGCCATACGAATGCGACGGGCTCGCGGCCTACCGCCGGCTGCCGCTCGCCGTGGTGCTGCCGTCTGACGAAGATCAGGTCTGCCGCATCTTGCGTGCCTGTCGTGAACATCGCGTGCCGGTCGTACCCCGTGGGGCGGGCACCGGCTTATCGGGCGGTGCCATGCCGATTACCGACGGCATCGTGCTGTCGTTGGCCAAATTCAAACGCATTCTCGAAGTCGACGCGTATGCTCGCACCGCCACCGTGCAGCCCGGCGTGCGCAACCTTGCCGTGTCTGAAGCCGCCGCGCCGTACGGTCTGTACTACGCCCCCGACCCGTCGTCGCAAATTGCCTGCACGATCGGCGGCAATGTGTCGGAAAACTCGGGCGGCGTGCACTGCCTGAAGTACGGCCTGACCGTGCACAACGTGCTGCGCGTGCGCGCCGTGACGATGGACGGCGACGTGGTCGAATTCGGCTCGCACGCCCTCGACTCGCCAGGCCTCGACCTGCTCTCCGTGTTCATCGGCAGCGAGGGGATGTTCTGCGTCGTGACCGAGATCACGGTGAAGCTCGTGCCCAAGCCGCAAGTGGCACAGGTCATCATGGCGAGCTTCGACGACGTGGAAAGCGGCGGTAACGCCGTGGCCGCCATCATTGCCGCGGGCATCATTCCTGCGGGCCTCGAGATGATGGACAAGCCCGCGACACAGGCCGTCGAAGAGTTCGTACATGCGGGCTACGACTTGAACGCCGCGGCCATTCTGCTGAGCGAATCCGACGGCACCGCCGAAGAAGTGGCCGAAGAAATTGCACGCGTGTCTGCCGTGCTGCGCGCCTCGGGTGCGACCCGCATTCAGGTGTCGACCTCCGAAGCGGAGCGCCTGCGCTTTTGGTCGGGACGCAAGAATGCGTTTCCGGCAGCCGGACGCATTTCCCCTGACTACTACTGCATGGACGGCACGATTCCGCGCCGCACGATCGGCACGCTGCTCAAGCGTATCGAGGCGATGGAAGCGCAATACGGCCTGCGCTGCATCAACGTCTTTCACGCGGGCGACGGCAACATGCACCCGTTGATTCTGTTCAACGGTAACGATCTCGACGAATGGCACCGCGCCGAAGCGTTCGGCAGCGACATTCTGGAAGCCTGCGTCGAACTCGGCGGCACCGTCACGGGCGAGCATGGCGTGGGTATCGAGAAGATCAACTCCATGTGCGTGCAGTTCTCGCCCGAAGAGCGCGATGCGTTCTTCGCGATCAAGCGCGCCTTCGATCCCGCAGGGCTGCTCAACGCCGACAAGGCCATCCCCACCCGCGCACGTTGCGCCGAGTACGGCAAGATGCACGTGCGTAACGGCCTGTTGCCGCATCCCGATTTGCCGAGGTTCTGATGTCACAGGCCCCTACGCTTTCCCCTCTCACGCCACACGCACAAGACGCAACTACCGTAGCGCGTGCTGCACAAACGCTCGACGCCATCCGTGCGCGCGTCATCGCAGCCACCGCTGCCGGCACACCGCTCGATATCCACGGCGGCAGCACCAAGCGCTGGTATGGCGAAACGCCTTCGGGCGAGCCGCTCGACATGCGGGCCTACGCAGGCATCGTGTCGTACGATCCTGCGGAACTCGTCATCACGGCGCGCGCCGGTACGCCGCTCGCAGAGATTGAAGCCGCGCTCGCCGAGAAGGGCCAGATTCTGCCCTTCGAGCCGCCGCACTTCGGCCCCGGGGCAACGCTCGGCGGCTGCATTGCTGCCGGGCTCGCCGGTCCGCGCCGCCCGCATGTGGGGGCGCCACGCGACTTCGTGCTCGGCGCAGTCGTCATGAACGGCCAAGGTCAGGTGCTGCACTTCGGCGGACAGGTCATGAAGAACGTGGCCGGTTATGACGTTTCGCGCGTACTCGCCGGGGCGCTCGGCACGCTGGGCGTGCTGCTCGAACTCTCGATCAAAGTACTGCCGCAGCCGGTCGCCGAAACCACGCTGCGCTACGAGATGCCGCAGGCGCAAGCCATCGAACAACTAAACCAGTGGGGCGGCCAACCGCTGCCGCTGATGGGCTCGGCATGGCTCGAGGGTGTGCTGACCGTGCGACTGGGCGGTGCCGCCGCAGCTATCGATGCGGCACGCCACACCATGGGCGGCGCGCACGTCGATGCCATGGAAGCGCAACGATTCTGGCAAGCCTTGCGCGAGCAAACGCACCCGTTCTTCGCTCGCTCGCCGGTGCATGGCGATGGCGAAGCGTTATGGCGGTTGTCGGTGCCACCGACGACACCGCCGCTCACGCATGGCGACGAACATTTGATCGAATGGGGCGGTGCGCAACGGTGGTGGATTACGCCGCGTAGCGCAACAGAAGTGCGCGCCATTGCCGCAGCGACAGGCGGGCATGCTACGCTGTTCCGCCACGGCGACAAGTCGGCCGGCGTGTTCACCGCAAAACCGGCCCCAATACAAGCCATCGGCGAGCGCTTGCAGCAAGCTTTCGATCCGAGCCGAATCTTCAACCGCCACCGGCTGTACCGCTAAAGAAGACGATGCAAACGAACCTCGCAGAATTCCTCCGCCACACGCCGGACGGCGACGAAGCCGAAGCCATTCTTCGCAAATGCGTGCATTGCGGTTTTTGCACCGCCACGTGTCCGACCTATCAGTTGTTGGGCGACGAACTCGACGGCCCGCGCGGGCGCATCTATCTCATTAAGCAGATGGTTGAAGGCCAGCCTGTGACGCGCGAAACACAGCGCCATCTGGACCGCTGCCTCACGTGCCGCAGTTGCGAATCGACTTGCCCATCGGGCGTGCAGTACGGGCGTCTCGCTGAAATCGGCCGCCGCCACGTCGATGCCAAAGTCGGTCGCCCCGCCGGTGAGCGCGCCCTGCGCTGGACGCTCGCTCACGTGCTGCCCAACCGTGCGTTGTTCTCCCCGGCGCTGCGGCTGGGCCAGCAGTTCCGCACGCTGTTGCCGCGAACGTTGCGCGAAAAAGTCCCGCATCGTCAGCGCTCGGGCAGTTGGCCGCAAGGCAAGCACGCGCGCCGCATGCTCATGCTTGAAGGGTGCGTGCAACCGGCCATGCTCCCGAACGTCAACAAAGCCACCGCACGTGTGCTCGACGCGCTCGGCATCGAGATGGTAAGGCCGTCGTCTGCGGGCTGCTGCGGCGCGATCCGCCTGCACCTGAACTATCACGAGGATGGGCTCGACGACGCACGCCGCAACATCGATGCGTGGTGGCCCGAGATCGAAGCGGGTGCCGAGGCCATTGTGATCAACGCGTCGGGCTGCGGCGCCACGATTAAGGAATACGGTCATCTGCTGCGTCACGACCCGCAATACGCCGGCAAGGCACAACGCGTCTCCGAGTTGGCACGCGACTTGTCGGAAGTCATGCTCGACAACGTGGAAGCGTTGCAGCGTCGCATGCCGAACCGCAAGACCGGCAAGATCGCCTATCACCCGCCGTGCACGTTGCAGCATGGCCAGCAACTCAAGGGGGTGGTAGAGAAGTTGCTCGCGCAGGTCGGCGTGAATGTGATGCTGCCGCAGGACAGCCATATTTGCTGTGGCTCGGCAGGCACGTACTCGGTGACGCAACCGACGTTGTCGCACCAGTTGCGCGACGCCAAGTGGAAGTCGCTCGATGCGCTCGATCCGGAATTGGTGGTGTCGAGCAACGTGGGCTGTATCTGCCATTTGCAGGCCACCGCCAAGGGCGAACACTCGCGCGACCATGCACCGGTGCAGCATTGGATCGAGTTGATCGACCGGTTGATGCGTCCTGCTGCCTGACCGGCATCCCCAACTTTCGCCTTACCTGCCAGTAGCAATTCTCCGCGCGCCCGGCGATTATCCCGACCAAAGGGACAATCAATCCCGGGCGCGCTCGTTTATCTGGACGATCACGCTCCCTAGAATCGGGGCTTAGGTCAGCACTGCGTTGTGCTGACGAGCCAACCGTTGTTACCCCCCGATTCCATCGCTGGAGCCCGTCATGATCGATACCAAAACCGCCCCGTACGCCGCCCTATTGCTGCGTGTCTCGTTGGGCATCCTGTTCCTCGCCCACTTGTCGCTGAAAGTCTTCGTCTTCACGATCCCCGGCTTCGTGGGGTTCTTCGGCTCGCTTGGTCTGCCGCCATTTCTGGCCTATGTCACGATGGCAGTCGAGCTGATCGGCGGCCTGATGCTGATTACCGGCTTCTATGCCCGCTGGGCGGCGCTGCCGCTGGCCGTGCTGATGCTCGGCACCATCGTCAGCGTGCACGGTCACAACGGCTGGATGTTCGCCAACAAGGGCGGCGGCTGGGAATTCCCGGCGTTCTGGCTGGTGGCGCTGCTCGTCGTGGCGTTGTTGGGCGATGGCGCCTGGTCGGTCCGTTCGGCCGGTCGCACCCGCGCCGCTTGATTGGCCTGATCGAACTGATCGGCCCGATCCGCAATCCGCTTTCCGGAGAAATCGCTATGTCTGCCCTGCCCTCGTTGTTCGTCTCCCACGGTTCGCCACTGCTCGCGCTCGAACCGGGCCGCACCGGCCCGTTGCTGACGGCGCTGGGCCGGGCGGTACCGCGTCCGCGCGAAATTCTCGTCGTCTCCCCGCATTGGTCCACGCCGACGCCGCGGGTGGGGAATCTCGCGCAGCAGCGCACCATTCACGATTTCGGCGGCTTCCCGCGCGAACTCTACGGCCTGCAATATCCGGCCGCCGGTGCGCCCGCGCTTGCCGAGCGCACCGTGCAGATCTTGCGCGATGCGGGCCTGCCCGCCGCGACCGACGACCAATGGGGTCTCGATCACGGCGCGTGGGTGCCGCTGCGCTATCTCTTTCCCGATGCCGACGTGCCGGTGACGCAACTGTCGCTGCAACGTCAGATGCGTCCTGAGTATCACTATCGCGTCGGCCAGTTACTCGCACCGCTCGCGCAAGAAGGCGTGCTTGTCGTGGCGTCCGGCAGCTTCACGCACAACCTGCACGAAGTCTTTCGTGCACCATCCGAAGACCGTGCTGAAGCCCCCTATCTGGCGGAATTCGTCGCGTGGTTCACCGAGCATCTCGCGGCGATGGATCTGGACGCGCTGTTCGACTATCGTGCGCGTGCGCCGCATGCCGAACGTGCCCACCCGACCGACGAGCACTTGCTGCCGCTCTATATCGCGTTGGGTGCCGCCGACGATGCTGCCAAGCAAACGCACTTCGACACCGGCGCGACCTACGGCGCGTTACGCATGGACGCGTTCGCGTTCGGCAGCGCCGCCCCGACACTCAAAGAGGTCGCAGCACTGGCACAATAGTGCGCAAACCCGCCATTTAGGAGCCACGCCGCGGCATGAATAAACTGCGCGAGATCGAGTGTTTCATCGCCGTCGTCGAATCGGGCAGCTTCGTGAAGGCGGCGGCGGCCCTCGGCATCTCGAAGACCGCCATCTCGCGGTATGTGGCCGACCTCGAAGCCCGGCTGGGCACACGACTGCTGCAACGCACGACGCGCCGCCTGTCGCTCACCGAGCCCGGCCAGCGCTATGTCGAGCGCTGCCGTCAGATCCTCTCCGAACTCGACGAAGCCGACGCCATGGCGGGCGAGCAAGACGGGCAACCCGCCGGGCCGCTGCGCATCAACGCACCGCACACGTTCGGCGTGCTCCATCTCGCACCGCTGTGGCCGACGTTTCTCGCGCGTCATCCACAAGTCTCGCTCGATATCACGCTCAGCGACCGGCTGATCGATATCGTCGAAGAAGGCTACGACTTGGCGATCCGTATTACGCGCCTGCCCGATTCGTCGCTCGTGCATCGTCGACTGGCTGGCACACGCATGGTGCTTTGCGCGTCACCCGGATATCTCGCGCAACACGGCACGCCACAGCATCCGAGCGAACTGGCCCATCACGACACCGTGGGCTACAGCTACTTCTCGCATCGCCGCGAGTGGCGTTTCGACGGCCCGGACGGCCCGGTCTCCGTGCGCACGCATGCACGACTGATCGCCGACAACGGTGACACCTGCCTCGCGGCCGCAGAGGCCGACGCCGGTGTGATTCTGCAACCGTCGTTCCTTGTGCAAGATGCGTTGCGCGACGGGCGTCTTATCGAGTTTCTGCCCGAGTACACGCAAGGCGAGACTGGCATCTACGCGGTCTATCCAACGCGCAAATATCTGAGCGCCAAAGTGCGCGCGCTGATCGACTTCCTCGTCGAAGCGTTCGCGATGCCAGGCTGGCGGGCTATCGACCGTACCGACCCGCGCTGAGCCCGCGCCGCATAGGCCACACCGGCCATGTGATGCGGCGGATCGCAACTTGCTCACATCCGCCGTGAAAGCACCGTGAATCGCACAGAATTCCCCGGCAAAACACCGGAACTTCGCGCAGATTTATTGTCCATGACAAATGTCACTTATACTGTCGGGCCTGTCGTCCCATCTCAAATATTTTGGAAAACTTTTTACTGATCGTCGCTGCGATCCTGCTGGTGTTTCTTAACGGCTTCTTCGTGGCGGCGGAATTTGGCCTCGTCAAACTGCGCCAGACGCGCGTTCACATCATTGCCCGCCAACGCGGTTGGCGCGGCCGTATCCTGGCCAAGGTTCACGGCCAACTCGATACTTACCTCTCGGCATGTCAGCTCGGTATCACCCTCGCCTCGCTCGGCCTGGGCTGGATCGGCGAGCCCGCGTTCGCACGCGTACTCACGCCGTTGTTCGCCGCCGTGGGCGTCACGTCGCCCGAGTTGATTCACGCGCTGGCGTTCTTCATCGCGTTCTTCACGATCTCGTATCTGCACATCGTCGTGGGCGAACTCGCGCCGAAGTCGATGGCACTGCGCATGCCTGAAGCGGTTTCGGTGTGGACGGCCGCGCCGCTCTACGGCTTTTACTGGCTGATGTACCCGGCGATCTGGGTGCTCAATCACAGCGCCAACCGTCTGCTGCGCTGGACGGGCCTCGACCCGTCGCACGGCGCCGAAGCCCATTACTCGGCCGACGAAATCAAGTTGATCGTGCGCGGCGGCGCGGCGAGCGAAAAGCTCTCGCGCGACGACTGGAACGTGGTGGCGTACGCCATCGACTTCAGCGACCTGACCGTGTCCGACCTGATGCGCCCGATGAGCGAAGTGGCGGCCTTTCGCCGCAGCGCCACGTTCACCGAGAACATGGACACCGCGTATCGCCATCGCTACAGCCGCTATCCGTTCTTCGATAAAGACGGCGAGACCGTGCTGGGCGTTATCCACCTGAAAGACCTGTTCCTCGCGGAACATCACGGCCAGTCGATCGAAGACCTGGGCAGCATGACGCGTCCGGTCGAGCGGGTGAAACCGGATATGCCCGCGCGCGAACTGTTCCAACGTTTTCGCCGCGGCGCGCCGCACTTTGCCATCGTGGGCTGGCCCGATCAGAAACCGATCGGCTTCCTCACGCTGGACAACCTGCTGTCTGCGCTGGTTGGCAAGATTCGCGACGAATTCCGTCAGACCGAAGACGACTGGACGCGCATGGAAGACGGCACACTCATCGGCCGCGGCAGTCTGCCGATCCTGACGCTCGAACGCGCGCTGGGCCTGAACATTCCGAGCGAGCATGCGGAGTCGGTGGGTGGCCTGATCATGGACACCCTCGCGTACCTGCCCCGCGAAGGCCAGAAGATCGACTTCGACGGCTTCTCGGTCGTGGTCAAGAAGATGCAAGGCCCGCGTATCGTGCTGGTGCGCGTGTACCCCGACGGGGTACGCGAAGCACGGGGCGAGGCACCCGACGCGGCCTGAGCGGCATAAGCGGCATAAGCGACCTAAGCGCCGTACCCCGGTACATTCCCCAATATGTGGCGGTGCAACAACGGGCGGGGGACGCCTGATTGATGCCCGTCACGTCCCTCGCCACACTACGCTCTATAAGTGCCAAATCCCGTTCGAGGCAGGCACAGGTTGCGGGGGCAACACGCGTGATGGACGTCGCCGGACGTTCAGGGGAGTCCCAAAGTGGACAACACGGGGAATACGGGGAAGTTGGCGCTCGATGCGCTGATCGGCACCTGCTATGACGGTGTGCTCGATGAGGCACGCTGGGACGCGGCGCTGCGCGGCATCAACCAGTGGGTAGGCGGTATGGGGTTCCACTCGGTGACATGGGACCGCGCCCGCCACTGCGCTACACGTGAGTCGAACTCGCTCGACGCGTCACCCGCGGTCATCCAGGAGTTTCTGGAGAAGCTTGCGCCGTCCGACCCGCGCGTGAGCCTCATGCTGCGTCAGCCCGTCGGGCACGCAATGCGCTGCCACCATCACCTGAGCGACCGCTACGTCGCGCGCAGCGAACTGTTCAACGAATTCCTGATTCCCAACGGCGTGCGCTATACATACGGCCTGCATCTCGAAGGGGCCGACGGCACCAGCGAGTTGCTGGCCATCTTGCGCTCGCCCGACCATGTCCCCTTCGAAGAGGCGGACGCCGACCCAGAACTCGAAATCCTCACCCAACATCTGGCACGTGCGGCGCGTCTGCGAGCAGGCACGCGTCATTTGCAGGCGCAGGCGGCGATGGGGATGGCCGTGCTCGACCAGTTGGAGTTGGCGATCATCATCACCGACGACACCGCGCATACCCACTATCTGAACGCGGCCGCACATCAATTGCTGGGGGAGACACGGAATGTCGCGATACGCAGCGGGAAGTTCGGCGCGTTGCTGCCGAGCGACGAGCGCGCGCTGCGGCGGCTGATCGAACAGGCTACCGCGCGCATGCCGGTGGCTGGCAGCCATCGGCTGCATGGGGAGAATCAGCGGCACTGGGTGGTGACGGCGTTGCCGCTGCGCGAGTCTCACGCGTGTGCGGCACCGTGGCAGCGTCCGATGGCCATGCTCACCATCGGTGAACTTGACCGCCGGGTGTCGCTAAGTCCTTACACCCTCAAGGTATTGTTCGGGCTATCGCCGGCCGAAGCCCGTCTGGCGTTGTCTCTAGCGGAAGGCACTGAGTTGACGCAGTACGCGCAGGACGCCAACGTTGCCATCAACACCGCACGTACGCAGTTGCGGCACGTCTTCGACAAGACCGGGTGCCGACGGCAGGGCGATTTATTGCGCTTGCTGCATGCGATTCCGGCGCTACGTATTCACGCGCCGACATAGCCAGTCGGCGGCGGGCACAAAGCAAACGGGGAATGAGATGCTGGCGAGGCCACAGACCGGGCCTCGCCTTGACGACTCAGCCGCGTGCAAATGCCTTGCGGTTGAGTTCGAGCTGGGTGATCAGCTTTTGCAGACGCGACTCCGCCGTGCGCGAGAGCGCGATGTAGCGGCATCCGATGTGGTACTCGACATCCTTGGGCAGCGGCACCGTACGCAGATTGCACACTTCGAGATCGACCTGCACCGTGCCGTAGTCGCGCAATTCGACTTCGGCATGCATGAGCATCGAGCCCTTCGGAATATCGGCGGCCGCTTCAGCCCGCGTGCGCAACCCCAAGCCACCGAGCGAGAGGTCGAACACATTGAGCCGCAGCGGCGAATCTTCCGGGAATTTGACCGTGCATTGGTACGGATCGAGGATCGGCGTCTTCACGCGGAAATAGTCGCGGCGCTGCAAGCGCACAAGCGATTCCGGGTACGACGCATAGAACGCGGGGTAGCCCTCGAACTCACGCTCTTCGATGTCACCGATCGGGAAGTGCACCTGAATGCCTTCCGGCACGCCGACAAACAACGCACGCTTGTTGGCGAGCAAGGCGCGGTTTTCCGTCTCTACGCCACCCCAGTCGAAATAGAAACCGCGCGCTTGCGGTTCGACCTTGAGCAGTCGCGTAACGAGCTGACGCTGCCCGTTGGCGAAATACACCGTCATGAAATCGCCGCGCGTGGCCAGATGGCGCAGTACGCCACCGATTTCCAGCGGGTTGCTGATGCGATACGAGTCGTGCAGTTGGGACTCGTCGTCCGTGGGCGCCGGCGTCACCTGCGGTTCTGTCGTTTCCATACCTGATCTTCTATTTGTCCCCGATACGACCGCGCAAGCCGTACGAATTAAGCCTCTGGCGACTGGCCGGGCGTCTCGGCCCGAAGGCCACCAGACGCACTCCACGACACATCACGTGGCATCACGTGATTAACGGCCGTCACCCGGAAATATTGAGTGCATTGGCCTGCGGGCGTCCTTCTCCCCGTACCCGCACACCGCACTTTGGTACCCGTTGGCACCCCTACTTGCTCAATCGATCCATTGCGTTGTTGCTGTGCCCGCCCGCCGAATCGGCTTAGCGGTGCACGGCGGCCATCAACGCACCAAACCCCATGAACACGCCGCCGCTGATCCGGTTGAACGCTTTGAGTACGCGGGCTTCACGCAGATACGGCGCGATGCGCAAGCCACCCGTAGCGTAGATCAAATACCAGCTCATCTCGATGACGGCAAACGTGCCGAGCAAAATCGAGAATTGCGGCAGCTTGGCCGCCGCCGGATCAATGAATTGCGGCAGAAATGCCGCGGCGAACAGAATCGCTTTCGGATTGCTGGCAGCCACCAGAAAGCCGGACTTGAACAGCTTCGCGAAACTGGAATCTTCCACCAGTGCCGGGGCACCGAGATTGGCCGCGTTGCTGGTGTCGACCGGCGAGCGCCAGCTCTTGTATCCGAGGTAAATGAGGTAAGCCGCGCCGACGTAGCGCAGGGTGTCGAACACCATCGGCCATGCCTTGAGGACAGCCCCCAACCCCGCCGCGGAGACCGACATCATGGCGATGAGTGCAGTCATGCAACCGGCCATCGTACCGGCAGCAGGACGCAGTCCGTGACGTGCGCCATGCGTCATAACGAGCAGCATGTTCGGACCTGGTGTTGCCGACACGAAGAAGACGGTGACCACGTACAGCCACCAGGTTTGCAGGCTCATGATTGCCTCGGAAAAATGCTTCACATGTGACGAACAGGCATTGTAGCGTCGAACCGCTGCGGTGGCATGGTTCGCGTGCACGTCCTGTCAGTTTCCGCGGCTATCCGCGCGGGGCTTGCCGTGAAGCGGACGATGACGAGATCGAAAAAGCGATTCGGAAAAATAAACAGGCCCGATGACTTTCGTCATCGGGCCTGTCATTCGTCGCACGCCCCGTTACCGGGGGTGCTTACGAAGGCGAATTAAGCGCGATTAGATCGGCTTGATGTTCGCGGCTTGCTTGCCCTTCGGGCCAGTCTTGACCTCGAACGACACGCGTTGGTTCTCTTGCAGCGACTTGAAGCCGTCAACCTTCACTTCCGAGAAGTGAGCGAACAGGTCTTCACCGCCGGCGTCCGGGGTGATGAAGCCGAAGCCCTTTGCGTCGTTGAACCACTTAACAATACCGGTTTCCATGTTTTTTCCTAATAAAACAATAGCCTGGGGTCGAAATGACCCCTCCAGCGCTGACAATCAAGGGAAAATGAAGGACTAGAAACCAGCGAGAAGCAGGAAAACTACGTCGGACAACAACTTCGCGGCTTGACAATCTGCAATTGGTTTTATACGTGGCAACTGCGTGCTTGTCAACTAGGAAAATGCCGCAAATTAAGTAACAGTTTCCCGCAAATAGCGGGGAATTTGCGCACTGTTCCAGTATCTGACAGGGTCTCGCTGCCCGTACAATGGGCGTTTTGCACCGTGCTCATGCCGTCGCTGCGCACTCGGACCCGTATTTCGTGCTGCCAGAAATGATCTTCAGGCAACATTCGGCCACCCCGCTCAGCCTTTGCTGCTGTGCCTCGCGACCGCCTCTGGGCCCATAACCTGCCAACGGATGGAGCCTATTTTCCTCGCGCGATCGATCCGGTCGCAATCTAAAGCGCCGACGCGCGCCATCGCGCCGTCCCGCGCTTCGAGCACTCCCAGCACTTCCCGCCTATTTTCGAATTGGCTCACGCGCTGGCGTGCGCACGCCGTGAGTCTTGCCGTGTGCGCCACCTTGGCGGCCTGTGCTGGCTCGCCGACCTACGGTCCGGTGCCTGCCGGCAGTTATCGTGTGGCCTCCGGCGATACGCTATACGGCATCGCCCGCGCCAACAACGCCAGTACGGCCGATCTGGTGCGCTGGAACGGTTTGACCGATCCGGACAAGATCGAAGTTGGCCAAGTGTTGCGTGTGGTCCCGCCTGCGGGATCGGCGAGTACACCGCCCCCGGCGGCATCGAGTGGCGCCTCGTCGGGCAGTGCGGCGAAGCCGCGCCCAAAGGCGCAGGCGACGCCTAAGGCGGCCCCAGCGCCCGTCGCACCACGTACGGCAACCAACAAGATCCCGATGGTCTGGCCGGCCGATGGCCCCGTGCTCTCGAACTTCAACGGCAGCAGCAACAAGGGTGTCGACATCGGCGGCAAGGCGGGCGATCCGGTCTATGCCGCGGCGGCAGGTAAGGTCGTGTATGCGGGAAGCGGGTTGCGCGGCTACGGCAATCTGGTGATGGTGCAGCACGACAACGGCTATCTCACCGCGTACGCCCACAACCGCGCCATCCTGGTCAAGGAAGGAGCGGCCGTCACCAAGGGGCAGAAGATCGCCGAAATGGGCGATACCGACTCGCACGGCACCGTCAAACTGCACTTCGAAGTGCGCCAGAAAGGCACGCCGTTCAACCCGCGCGACTTCCTGCCGTCACGCTAATCCTCGTAAGCAAAGCCTCGAGCCCGTTCGCGGCTTTGCCCCCCCTGCTAGACACCCTGCGCCGACACGAGGCTAAGCGGTGATCGTCCCATTTTTTCCGAAAAATCACAAATAAAAATCGATTAAAATCATTGAGTTACCACGATTTTTTGAATAACATAATTTCCATTATGCTATGAAAATCAGGGCAACAAGATGAGTGATTGGGACTTTTACGGGCGCACCGAACCGTTAGCGGAATTAAGCCGGATCGTGAACGCAGGACGATGGTTCTTTTGCCGCATTGAAGGGCGCAGGCGAATTGGCAAAACCACACTCATCTCGCATTTGGCGCGCAACCACTCATCGTTATCGGATCGACTTGTGTATATGCAAGTCCCCGACTCGGATGAGCGCGACGTGGCTGCCACGTTTCATCGCGCGCTCAAAGACAGCGACCACGACCTCGCGCGACAACTGAGCGAGAAGGTCGTTGACTTCCCGACAATGGCGAGCGCCATCGGCGCGTTGTGCCGCGCCGGCCTGCTCATCGTGATCGACGAATTCCAATATTTCACGCGAGCGGCCCTCAGCAGTTTCACCTCGTTCCTTCAGGCAGAAATCGACAAGCTACGCCACTCCAGTCCGTCGCACGGTGGCCTTTTCGTGCTGGGATCTCTGCACGCCGATATGAACTTGCTGCTCGAGGATGCGGGCGCACCGCTATTCGGGCGCCTCACGCAGCGCATCAGACTAGACCATTGGGACTTCGAGGACCTGACTTCCGTGTTTCGAAGTCAGGAGATTCTGGCGCCCTCGCAATGGCTGACTTTGTGGACCTTTTTCGAAGGCGTTCCCAAGTTCTACCACGATGCATTCGAGCAAGACCTTTACGATGTCGAGCCTGAACGGTTTTCGGACGAGTTGCTAACGAGAATGTTCATTCGTAGCTCAAGCCCGCTTTCAGAGGAGGCGGACACGTGGTTCCTGCGCGAGCTACGGGGACGTGCCCTTGCCATTCTCACGTTTCTGGCCGAACACCCCGGGTGCGGACACGGAGAACTGCTCGCGGGAGTCGGAGCGCCGGCGGAGAAGACGCAGATCAGTGCTTACCTGACCAAGCTGATTCAAAACTACGAGATGATTGCCAAGCAGAATCCGGTGTTCTCGGATGGTAAAAGTCGGAACGCTCGATACTACGTAGCGGACAACTTTTTGCAGGCTTGGCTCGCCGTCGCAAAGCCAGCCAGGGAAGCGGCACGAATGAAGCCGCTGGAACGCACGCTTGCATTGTCTCGCCCGAGGTTGGAATGCGTCGAAGGATTCGCATTGGAAAAGCTCATTCGCAAGCTTCATGAAGAGTGCTCGCGAAAAGGCAAAGGAGACTTCGACCTGTCCAGCCTGCAAATGGGCTACTGGAATCGCCCCAAGGATGCGAGCCGAAGCATTGAAATCGACTTGGTCGCATTGGATGAGGCAAATAAGCGGGTTCGGTTTGGCTCGTGCAAGCGCGCGGCACACGCCCACACGAACGAGTCGCTAGCGGGATTCGCCCATCACGTCGCCGACTTTCTTGCGGCGAAAGACCATCGATATCTTCAGGCGTGGACCAAAGAAATGTTCCTCTTCTCTCCCCACTTCACGCAAAGCGATAGAGAGCACTTCGCCGCAAAAGGATATGTCGCGCGTGATTTGAACGACTACGCCGCGCTCTTTTGACAAAAGGCACGAGCGCTCGCTCGTGCCTTTCTCATACGATTTACATCGACTCAAGCCGACGCCAAGAACCCCTGCGACAGCCCGTTGGACCGCGCATCGCGCCAGTCGCGATGGGCGCGCGGATCGGTCCACACCAACAGGTGCAGCGCCGCTAACCCACGCGGGTCGTTGAGCAACTCCCACTTCTGCGTATTCGTCAGCTTGCCCGGCCCCTTCAGCAGCGCCGTCTCGACGCGCGCCGCACGAATCGTGTCGTGCTTCGGATCGTCGTGCGTCGGCGCCACGCTCGCGGCGACCAGCGCATTCGCCATCGGATCGACCACCGCATCCACGAAACTCACATGCGAACGCGCTTCGTCGGTGTACTTCTCCGTCATGCGCAGCTCTTTCGGCGGCCACGACTCTTCCGGAATCAGGAACAGACGTGCTCGCTTTAGCCCGCGCCCCAGCGACACACGGCTAGAGAACACCGACACCGGAATCGAGATCATCATCGAGCCGACAATCGGCATCAGCCACCAGATGAAATCCGGATTGAGCCAGTACACCAATGCGCCCCAACCCACCCCGATAATCGTCTGCAAACCATGGCGGCGAATCGCCTCGCCCCAATGCGTTTCCGCATCTTCACGCGGCGGCGACTTCCACTGAATCGCGATGCCGGTGAGCGCCGCCAGCACGAACTGCGTGTGGAACAACATCCGTACCGGTGCGAGCACGGCCGAGAACACCAACTCGATCAGCATGCTTACCGTGACGGCAAACCAGCCACCGAAACGCTTCGCCCCCTTCACCCAGATCAGCAACACCGCCAAAATTTTCGGCAGGAAGAGCAACGTCGCCGTCGCCGAGAACAACGCCACCGCGCGCTCGGGATGCCACTCCGGCCAGACCGGGAACAACTGACGCGGCGCCGTGAAGTATTCCGGCACGACCAACGTGTGTTTAGCAAGCAAACACGTCGAGAGAATTAGGAACGCAAACCACAGCGGTGCCGACACATACGCCATCGCGCCCGTCACGAACACGGCACGATGCACCGGATGCATCCCTTCCGCGAGGAACAGGCGGAAGTTCATCAAATTGCCCTGACACCAACGGCGGTCGCGCTTGAGCTCGTCGAGCAAATTGGGCGGCATTTCTTCGTAGCTGCCCGGCAGATCGTAAGCAATCCACACGCCCCAGCCCGCCCGGCGCATGAGCGCCGCTTCCACAAAGTCGTGCGAAAGAATCGCGCCCGACAACGCGCCCTTGCCCGGCAACGGCGCGAGTGCGCAGTGCTCCATGAACGGCTTGAGACGAATAATCGCGTTGTGGCCCCAGTAATGCGACTCACCCAATTGCCAGTAGTGCAGCCCGGCAGTAAAGAGCGGCCCATACACGCGCCCGGCAAACTGCTGCAACCGAGCGTAAAAGGTCTCGCGTCCGGCGGCCAGCGGTGCGGTCTGAATCAACCCGGCACTCGGGTGCGATTCCATCATGCGCACCAGCTTGGTCAAACACTCGCCACTCATCACGCTATCGGCATCGAGCACGATCATGTAGCGGTAGTCGCTGCCCCAGCGGCGGCAGAAGTCGTCGAGATTGCCGCTCTTACGCTTCACGCGGCGCTGACGCCGGCGATAGAAGATGCGCCCAAACCCACCGACTTCACGGCACAGCGCCTGCCAGGCATCGACCTCGGCCGTGCAGTTATCGGCTTCGTTCGAATCCGACAAGATGAAGAAGTCGAAACGCTCCAGCGAATCGGTCTTTGCGAGCGACTCATACGTGGCACGCAAGCCCGCAAACACACGACCGACGTCTTCATTACAAATCGGCATCACGATCGCCGTGCGCGCGTGCGCATCAATCGGCGCATCGCCCGCCGCCATCTTCGAGATCATGTGGCGCTCGCCACCGACCAGCAAAACGAAGAAACCGAAGATCGCCGTCCAGAAGCCAGCAGACACCCAGCCGAACAGCAGCACGAAGAGTGCGAGCACCGAAAATTCTAGCGGATCGGCACCGTGATACGGCAACACCGACGCCATGAAATGGGTCGCAAGCGCCGTCTGCGCAATCATCAGCGCGAGCAGCGTCCAGCGGCGGCGACGCCCTGCCTGCGACCATCGGCCTTTGGGATCGGGGGCATCGCGTACGAGCGGATCGGGGTCTTTGCGGCCCGTGATCGCGCGCCACAAACGCTTGAGCGGATTGAGCGACCACGGACGCGGCACGAGCGACGTGCGGCGCACGGGCGGCGCAATGCGCAGCGTCTCGACGCCCCGCACTTCGTTCAACCCGGCGGCCGCCGCCAACGAACCACCTTCGGTCAAGGCAAGCCGCGCAGGCTGCGACGCCAGCACTGCATCGCTGTCGGATTCGATTTCGGCGATATCGGGGGCGTGCCATGCCGCAGTGGCGACAGGCGAGCGCGTCCCTGCGGGCACGGTCGCTGCGCCGGTCGCCGCTTGCACCGGCACATTGGCACCGTCACTTTGCCCAGCGTCGTCGCGCGGCGCATCGTCCAGAATGGCCGGTTCGCCCTCGCTAAACGACGAAACATCGTCGGCAGACAGGCGATCGGCGCCCTCACCGTTCGCTACGCGGGCGGTGAGCAGACGCTGGATACGGGTGAGCACATCGAGCGAATCGCCGCCGTCACGCTGCGCCTGAGCGAGCAGTGCGCGGCGCTTTTCGGCGGGCAAAGGCAGCCGGTCGACGTATAACTCGTCGACCGGAATATCGGAGCGGTCGCTCACTCGGGGGGTAACAGGTAGCTCCACGTTTCGGATAGGGTATTGCTGCCGTTGCGCAGGTAAGCGCGCATTTCGACGGGTTTCTCGGAATCGAGGCGGCGCATGCGGAGCATGACGCGGTAGCCTCCCGTGACGTCATTGCGCTGCGTCTGCACTTCGAGGATCTTGCCGTTGCCGTCGGTCGTCACATTGCCTTCGACCTTGGCGTCGTCCGGCAGTTTCTTGAACGCCGGGCCCTCGAAATCGAGCGCGAACAGCAGACTGTCGTCTGGTTTTCCCCGGTAGCCATGCCCCCGCCGGCTTTGCGTCACCCACGCCATCGGCGGGCGCTTGTCATTATCCTTTTGCCACGACAGCTTGTATTCGAAGGAATAAGGCTGCTTCGGCTTGGGCGGTGCATCCGGCACCCAATAGGCGACGACATTATCGTTCGTTTCATCGGGCGTTGGAATCTGCACCAGCTCCACGCGGCCCTGCCCCCACTTGCCCTTGGGTTCGACCCAGGCGCTCGGGCGCAATTCGTAGTGATCTTCCAGATCCTGATAGCTGCTGAAGTCGCGGTCGCGCTGCAACAGGCCGAAACCGGCCGGATTCGAGAGCGCGAACGACGACACCAGCAAACGCTTCGGATTGACCAGCGGACGCCAAATCCACTCGCCCGTGCCCGACTGAATCGACAAGCCATCGGAGTCATGCACTTCCGGGCGATAGTCGGGCGCTGGCGGTTGTTGGTTCTCGCCGAAGAAATACATACTCGTGAGCGGCGCGAGACCCAGCTTGGTCACATTCTCGCGCAGGAACAGCTCGGCCTTCACGTCCACCGTGGTGTCGACACCCGGGCGCAGCGTGAAGCGATACGCGCCCGTCGCACGGGGCGAGTCGAGCAGCGCGTAGATCGTCAGATCCTTGGCCCCCGGGGCCGGACGCTGAATCCAGAATTCGGTGAAACGCGGGAATTCCTCACCGGAATTGAGCGCCGTATCGAGCGCCAACCCGCGCGCCGACAAGCCATAGGTCTGGTTCTTACCCAGCGCGCGGAAATAGCTCGCGCCGAGGAACACCATCACCTCGTCCTTGTACTTGGGCGTGTTGACCGCGTAGTGAATGCGAAAACCGGCATAGCCCAGCCCGCGCAATTGCTTCGGATCGACCTTCACCGCGCCGAAATCGAACTGGTCCGGGGTGTAGCGCACTTCGCGCACGACGTTACCGCTCAGCTCGTTGATCTTCACCGGACGGTCGTAATACGAGCCTTCGTGGAAGAACATCAGCTCGAACGGCAGCTTTTGCGCACGCCACAGCGCCTTCTCGGGCTTGAAGCGGATGCTGCGATAGCGGTCGTACGTCAGATTCTGAAGATCCTTCGGCAGATTCTGATCCGTCGGCTTGTAGCGGCTGTTCGCGAGCGTACGGGCCTGTTTGGCCACGTCGTCGAACGAGAAAGCATGCGCTGCGCCCGAGACCAGCGCGCAGACACTGAGTACGCCGGCAAGCGCCAGTCGCAGGGCACGGTGGGAAATCATGCGGGAAACCGTATTTGGCAGGAATTCCATCGGCAGTGGGGTAGCGTGTAACGCGCGTGCTGGCCGCAGCCAGCGTGCGCTGAACGCGCAATTTTACCCGTTCATTTGCCGATTGACCAAAGGCGCACCGGCAAAACCTTCGAAGCAGGTGCTCACATCACGTCAATCGTCCGCGCCGCAGTCGCTCCAGCGGGATCGGAAAATTGTGACGATTTGTGACTGATACGAAAAAAGAGGCAGTTTTTTCGATTTCGTCCCCTTTCAACGATTGGCAAACGCCAACAATCCGCCTAACGCCATCAACGTGCCGCCAATGGTCCGGCGCACCGCGTGCTGCCGACGAACCATGGCCGCGCGCATCCAACCGGCCGAAAAGCCAAGCGCGACCAGACTGAACCAGCCCCAGTGCGCCAGCGACATGAACGCGCCGTACGCCAGCCCGACCTTCCAGCTCGTGCCCGCGTGCACCACCTGCGTGAAGGTGCTCACGACGAACAACGTGGTCTTCGGATTCAACGTGTTGGTGAAAAAACCGGTCCGGAACGCCTGCCATTGCGAACGTTGCGAACGTTGCGAGGTTTGCGAGCGCTTGCCCGCGCCCGGGGACGCATCGCCTGCAGCGGTCGCCCCGCTCACACCTTCCTGCGTGGCGTCGGCAACCGGCGAGCGGTCTCGCAGCGTGCGCCAGCCGATATAGATCAGGTACAGCGCCCCGCCCCATTTCACCGCAGAAAACAGCCAGGGCAAACGCGTCATCAGCAGCCCGACGCCGACGAGCGTGTAGAAGACGTGCACCTGTACGCCAGCGGCAATGCCCAGTGCGGCCCACAGTCCGGCGCGGCGGCCGTGCTGCCAACTCGCACGCGTGACCATGGCGAAGTCGGCCCCCGGGCTGATCACCGCCAACACGGTGATGGTCATGACGGCAATCAACTCTTGCATGATGAGAACTCACAGATTCGGCTCGAACGCAGCCCCTGTGGCTATGTCATCGAGATCCGAGCGAGCGTCATTTTCCCGAGAATTTCCTCATATGAAAAACGATCCTTTCGCACGGCAACACGTGATAATTTCTCACCTATGAATCGCACCCTGCCGCTAAACGCCCTGCAAGTCTTTGACGTCGCCGCCACCGAATTGAGTTTTGCCCGGGCGGCCGAGCGGCTATTCGTGACGCACGGCGCTGTCAGCCGTCAGATCCGCACACTCGAAGACTCGCTTGGGCTGCCGCTGTTCGAGCGCCGCAACCGCGCGGTGTTTCTCACCCCGGCGGGCGAGCGTCTGCACGCCACGACGCGGCAGATGTTCGAACAGTTGACGCAAACGGTGGCGAGCCTGCGCCCAGTCGCGGCGTCGCGCACGCTGGTGGTCTCGTGCGAGCCGACGTTGGCGATGCGTTGGCTGATTCCGCGTCTCGGCGCGTTTGCGCAAGCCCATCCGGACATCGCACTGCACCTGCATTCCGCGGGCGGGCCGATCGATCTGGCGAGCGCCGGGGTCGATGTGGCCATTCGGCGCAACGACTTTTTCTGGGGACACACGCTGGTTGCCGAGCCGCTGGCCGACGAATGGATCGGTCCGGTGGGGTTACCGGCGGCGTTCGACGCCCCCCACCCGACGTTGCTGCAAACGCGCACCCGGCCACAGGCGTGGCAAGACTGGCAGCGCGCGATGAAAGCGGATGGGCACGCATTGCCCCACGGCAGATACACCGCGCGAACCCCTGCGCCGCCACCCTTCGAGCATTTCTACTTGAGCTTGCAGGCCGCTAGCGCGGGCTTGGGAACCGCTATCGGGTCGGTCTATATGGTCGGTGACGAACTACGCGACGCTCGCCTCGTCGCGCCACACGGCTTTGTCCGAGACGGATCGGGGTATGTCGCCCTCTCACGCGACGCGTTTTCGGCGAATCCCGCCGCGCAGACATTGTTGACGTGGCTGCGAACCGCAATGGTCGAGTCGGCGTCGCCATGGATCGGCACCGACGCACCTGCGACTGCGACTGCGACTGCGCGATAAAACACCGCGTCCGCAGCCGTCGCGAGCCTCGTGCGCGACCGTCGGCTCCGCACGCGCAACCCGAAACCTCACTCCCGGGCGTCGCCCCCGTCAGCCTCGCGTCTTGGCAAGCCACTCACTGGCGGCACCGGGGTCGCGGGCGGTCCGGCTGCCGCACCGGCCGCATCTTCCAGCGGCCCAACCGCAGGTGGCGCGGCGCGCGGCAACATACGAACGCCCCGCCAGTTCCCCCACTTGTAGTAAGCGAGCGCCATCACGAGCGAGACGGCGAACCCCAGCGGGAAACTCCACCAGATCGCCTCTGCGCCCCACGTCTTTTGCATCTGCCACGCAAACGGCAACCGGATCACCCATTGCGAGACGAAAAGAATCACCAGCGGTGCCGTCACCGCCCCGGTCGCGCGCACCACACCGAACAACACGATCGTCACGCCGAACAGCACGAACGACCACGCCACCACCGCGTTGATGTGCTGCGCCACCGAAATGGCATAACCGTCCCCCGGCAGAAACGCGTTCAGGAACTGACGGTTGAACAGCAAGATGGCCACGACTAACGTGCCCGTCATCACAAAATTCAACCCGACGCCCACACGGCCGATGCGCGAGACGCGATCCCACAACCCCGCCCCGACGTTCTGCGCTGTCATCGACGACACCCCCGCACCGATGGCGAGCGCAGGCATTTGCACGTACGTCCAGAGCTGCGACGCCACCCCGTAGGCCGCCGTCGTCTGCGAGCCGTAGCCGTTGACGAAGCCCATCATCACCATGGCCGACGACGAGATCACGACCATCTGAAGGCCCATCGGCAGCCCTTTGACGACAATCAGCCGCAGCAACCCCGGGTCGATGCGCAGATAGCGCCAGTTCTCGCGCGTAAGCCACAGCGGATCGCGACGGCGATAGAGCGTGTAGAGCAACGCCGCAAGGCTCACCGTCTGGGCGATGAGCGTGGCACCGGCCGACCCCGCGATGCCGAACGGCGGTATCGGCCCCCAGCCAAAGATCAGCAACGGGTTGAACACCACGTCGAGCCCGACCGAAAGCAGCATGAAACGGAACGGCGTGCGCGCGTCGCCCGCACCGCGCAGCGCCATCATCACGAAGTTGTAGAAGTACATCACCGGCAGCGCGACGAAGATGATGCGCAAATAAGCCACGGCGAACGCGCGCGCGTCGGACGGCGTGCCGAGCGCATTGAGCAACTCCGGCGTGAAGATGTAGCCGAACACGGCCACGGCAGTGGACATCAGCACGAAGAACGTGGCGCTGGTGCCGACGATGCGTTGCGTGAGCACCGGGTTCTTCGCACCGATCGACTGGCCGATCAGAATGGTGTTGGCCATGCTGATGCCGAACACGACACCCAGCAGAAAGAACAGCAGGATATTGGCGTTCGAGGCCGCCGTGAGCGCCGACTCGCCGAGGTAGTGGCCGATCCACATCGCGTTGATCGACGCATTGAGCGACTGGAGCACATTGCTGCCGAGCACCGGCAGCGAGAACCAGAAGAGCGTCTTGCCGATGGGCCCGCGGGTGAGGTCTTTTTCGGCCATGGTGGGGGCTATTTGGTATCGAGCTTCACACCCGCGGCGGGTGTGGGCACCGCACATCGGTGCGCGCGAAGGTTGTCGAGAAAGCGCTCGATGAGCGGCAGCACCTTCGCCTCGATATCCGGGTGCCCGTAGCCGAAGCCTGCGAAATTGTAATGCGTGGCGCCGTCGACCACAGCGAGCCAATGGCAACCCGGCGGCAAGTCGGCATAGGGCGTGGTGCGTTCCTGCCACTTGCCGTCGAGCGGCGCGTCGCGTGTGCCGGTGACGAGCAGCATGGGCTTACGAATGTCGTGCCATGCCCCGGCCGGGAAGATCGCCCCGGGGCCTTGCGGCGAGAGCACCACGTAACCGTCGAAGCGGTCGTCGCTGTCCAGCCCCAGTTTGTTCTTTGCGCCCGCCTCGAACATGACCGTCGCCGCCCCGGCCGCATGGCCCATGAATACGGTGGGGCCTGCACGGCATTGCGTGCGCCCCCAGTGCAGCGCGGCACCCGCGTCTTCGAGACGGTCGTCGTACACTTCGGGATCCGTAGGAAGCGCCAGCGAGCCGTCACGCATGCCGCCGCTGCGCACGCGGTCGCGCAGCGTATCGCGGCTGTTGTCTTCCTTGTGCGCCAGCGTGAGCGTGAGCCAGCCGTATTGCGAGAGCGCGCGGCCAAGCCAAGCGAGGGCGTCGCGATCGTCGCCCGCGCCGGGGCTCAGTACAGCCAGCCCGTTGCACGCGGTCGTGGGACGAAAAACGTGGAGCAGCACATTGGCACCGTCGCTGCGCAACACGCGCTGGTCGATGCCCGTTGGCGATGGCCCGGTTGGGGCCGATGCGGGAGATGGCGTTGCGCCAGCCGAGACAGAAGACGATGCAGCGGCGGGCTTGGGGATCGGCTTACCGATAATGGGCGTATCGGCAGCGTTGGCGGTGAGCGGTAACAGGGACGTGGCAAAAGCACAGGCGGCGAACGTCACGAACATCGTCCCGAGGGAGCGTCCCACCGTCCACCGCGCCATTCCGAGCATCCGTTCTCCCCTGAAATCTGGAAGTGCGAAGTCAGGACGCCCGGTCTCGCGCCGAAGTCCCGCAGCGATATCACACGATGGGTAATCTTAGCGCGGATTGCGTAGAGGCTCGCATGATTTTTGCGTGTCGAACGCGTGTCTCGCGTGCGCAACGCGCGCGGGGCTAGGCGCTTGCGGGCAGTGCGACTTCATGCCCAGCGCCGATGCGTAACCGGTCGGATCGAAGCGCCAGGTCAGCGCCACGAGCGCAACGTTCACGCCAACGAGGGCGATCCACGCGGGCGTGAAACCGCCGGTGACGGCACGCACCGCGCCAGCGGCAAACGGCGCGAGGGCGGCGATACAGAAACCGACGCCTTGCATGAACGCCGCGAGCGCCGCCGCGTGCCGTGGGTGCGCGTGATGATCGAGCGCGAGCACAAGGCCCAACGAGAACGTGCCGCCCAACCCGAAACCGATCGCGCCAATCCAAACCCAAGGGGCCGCCTCGGGGGCCACGACAAGGCCAACCAGACCGGCCAGCGTTGCCACCAGTGCCAGCGTCAACCAGCGGCGACGGTCGACATTACGCCGTGCCAGCCACGGCAGCGCCAGCGCCGCGACCACCTGACACGCCGTCAGTCCCGCGAGCAGTGCGCCGCTTTGTGTCGCACTCATGCCCGTCTGCTGATAGAACGGCGGCAGCCACGCCACCATCGTCGTGTAAGTGCAATTGATCAAACCAAAGTAAATCGCGAGCGTCCATGCACGAGGCTTGCGCAACAGATCGAACATCGACGGTTCGCGCAACGTGTCGTGACCAGCGGCTGCGCTCCGGGCACCCTGCCCCGAACCGCCCGCATTCGACAACACTTTCGCATGACGTGCGACCAGGGCTTGCGTCATCTCAGGGCTGATTGCCGCATGCCCACCCAACGGCGCACGCCACCATGCCAGCGCCGCTGCGGCGATCACCACGAGCCACATCCCAAGCCCGACGCGCCAGTCGTCGGCCAGCGACGACACCCACGGGCTTGCCGCCGCCCCGAGCCCACCGCCGCCCATGAGCGCCGCCGAATAGATCCCCATCATTGCCGTCATGCGCGCGGCGCTGTAGTTCCCCTTCACCACACCGGGCAGCAGCGCCTGAATAATGGCGATGCCGATGCCCGAGGCGAGCGCCGTCGCCAGCATCAGCACCGTATCGTCGGCGACGAAACGCACGCCGCAGGCCAATGCGAGCGCGGCCAGCCCGAGCAGCACGCCGCGTCGCTCACCGAGTCGGCGCGTCAGTCCGCTCGCCGCGAACGCCCCCGCGCCCATCGCGAGCACCGGTAGCGATGTGAGCAACGCCGCCACCGGATAGCTCATCCCCGTCGCCTCGCGAATCTGCGGCAACAACGGGCTGATCGAGGTGAGTGTCGGGCGCAGCGTGAGACCGACCGCGATGATCGCAAGCCAAAGCGTCATACCGCGACACCCTCGCGTACGACGACGTGACCATTGGCAACCACCCAGCGACGCGGTGCACGCGTGACGATCGCTTGTGCGGCGTTCAAGGCATCTACGAGCACCAGATCGGCGCGTGCGCCCACCGTCAGACCGTAGTTCTCGAAACCACACACTTGCGCGCCTTGATGTGTCACGCAGTCGAGCGCGATGTCGAGTTCGTCATCGCGGCGCAGGTTGTAGCGCAGGCCGATCATCATGGCGCGCTCGAGCATGTCGGGCGAACCGTAGGGTGTCCACGTATCGCGAATGCCGTCGTTGCCGCCTGCGAGCGGCACCCCGGCTTTACGGCAAGCCATGAGCGGCGGCACCACGCGCGAGGGCGGCGCGGTGGTGATGAGCGACACGCCCGCATCCGCCAAGCGGCCGAGCAGCGCCTGTGCGCGCGCAGCATCGAGTTCGCCCAAACAGAATGCGTGCGAGACGACCACCTTGCCTTGCATGCCGAGGGCGGCGATCCGCTCAAGCATTAGCTCGAACGAGAACACGCCCATCTCGCCGGGTTCGTGCAGGTGAATGTCGACGGGGCAACCATGCTTGTCGGCCAGCGCAAACATCGCGTCGAGCGATTTCGCCGGATCGCGGTCGATGGCACATGGGTCGAGCCAGCCCAGCACGTCGGCGCCATTTGCCAGCGCCTCGTCGAGCAGTGCAACCGTGCCCTCGCGATCGAGTACGCCCGATTGCGGAAACGCCACGATCTGCATATCGAGCGTATCGGCCAGCGTCTCGCGCGTGGCAAGCACGCCGTCGAGATGACGCAGTCCGGCATCGGTATCGATGTCGACGTGCGTGCGCAAACGCGTGGTACCCGCTGCCAGAAACGCACGGCCCAGCGCCAGCGACGCCGCACCCGCGTCATGTCCGCTACTCGCGCGCCACGTGCGCTCGTTGTCGATGCGGTCGATCAGGCGCGTGCCACATTCGTTCACGTACCACGGCATGCCCCACACGGTTTTATCCAGATGCGTGTGCGCTTCCACAAGCCCCGGCATCAGCAACGCGCCGCGCGCATCGATCGACTCGGCAGCGGCTGCCGCGGGCAACGACTGTCCGATTGCCGCAATCGTCGCCCGCCCAGCGCCATCGCGTTCGATGCGCACTTCGACGGGGGAGCCGTCGAGTGCACGGGCATTACGAATATCCAACGTTGTCATGAATCAAGTTCCTTGCGCCAGTCCCGGCGCGACATTGCGAGCGCGTGTCAGCACACTCACGACCACGAACGTTACCGCGTTCACAGCGAGTGCCACGAGCCCCATGTTGATCGACGCCACCGTGTCCGGTGCCGCCGGCAACAACGTATGCAGATTGACGTCGAGCGTGACCGCAAACGCCAAGACGACCGCACCGGCGCCAATGCCCGCGAACGCGCCGTACTTGTTGCCGAACGGACGCGGCAGCAAGCTCGCCACGAACGACGGGAACAATTGCGTGAGCAGGCTAGATGCGAACAGCGCCAACGCGACGAACGTCGCACCGCCGCGCAGCACGAAGAACACGGCCACGAGCCCGAACACCGGCAGCACGCGCTTGGCCAGCTTGGCCACGAAGGCATCGCTCGCGTGCGGCGCGAAACCATCGCGATAAACGTTCTTGGCGAGCAAGGTCGACGCGTTGAGCAGAATCATCGAACCCGGCACCAGCGCGGTCAACACCCCGACGCCGCCGATCACGCCGACGAACCACGGCGAGAACGTCTGCTTGACGATGCGCAACAGCGCCAGATCCGAGTCGGCGCCCGTGAGGCCCGGCACTTGCAGAATGGCGGCGAAGCCCACGAAGAACATGAATGCGATGACCATCTGATACAGCGGCATCAGAATCGTGTTCTTACGCACGGCCGTCTCGCTCTTGGCCGCGTACACCGACGTGAACACGTACGGATACAAGTAATAGCCGAGCGAGGTCAGCAGAATGGTCGAGTTGTACCAGGACAGCGTAAGACCGCTCGTCGGCATTTGCAGAAAGCCCGGACGCGCGGCTTCGATACGATCGAACATCTCGCCGAAGCCACCGAAGTAATGCAGCGGCAAGTAGATACCGAGGAAGATCGCGATCACGAGAATCAGAATGTCCTTGTAAATCGCGATGCTCGCCGAGCCATGAATACCGGACACCGTGATGTAGAGCACCATCGCGATGGCCCCGCACCAGATGGCCACCGTCGGCGTGATCGTGCCATACGACGCTTCGGACACGATGATACCCAAGCCGCGCAACTGAATGATCAACAGCGCGCTCATGCCGAGCACGGCAACCAGCGACACCACCACACCCAGTGCTCGCGAACGGTAGGCCGTTGCGAAGAAATCCGAGAACGACACGCAGCCATGGCGCGTCGCGTGACGCCACGCGGCGGGCAGCATCCAATAGCCGAGCAAATACGCGAGCGCACCGTACGCGAGGATGTAGAACGCGGGCGGCCCCTTGCTGTAAGCCCAACCGCTCGCGCCCAGAAACGTAAACGTCGAGAAGGCCTCGCCCGCCATCAGCAGGAAGACGAGCAGCGTGCCGAACCCGCGCCCGCCCACGGCCCATTGCTCCAGACTCATCTTGCGGCCACCGCGCGCGCGCAGGCCGACAAACAAGGCGAAGACGAGAAACGCCGCAATCACAGTGAGTGCGGCGTTCATGATGCGGCTCCCGAGCGCTGGTGGGCTTCGTTGGCGGCAGCGGCGCGATCGGCCGCTGCGGCTTCGCGCGAACCGTCGAAGCGGAACATCACCACCATGACGACCGACGTGAGCAGCAGCCAGACGATGTTCCATGTCATCAGGAACGGCAGACCGGCAAGCCGGGTGCCGACGTGTTCAGCAAGCCAGCCGCCGCTGTAAAAGGCCGCGACAGGCAGCGCGGCCAAACAATGTACGAGTTTCATGACGTCTCCAGACCCAATTCAATACGAGGGGGATGGCCGCTGTCGTGCGGCCGGATGGTTTTCACCGTAGAATGAACCACGAAATGGTTAACCATTTTTGTTGACCATTATCGGCAGTGCGATGCCAAAATGCAAGATCGCGTCGCCGATGGCGGTCGAACCGAGGGTTTTCCGGATGGGAACAAGGGGCTGAGGCCGCCGGGTACAATGCGCCCCACAGAGAGGTCTGCCGGTCGTTTGCCGGTGGACAGCCATCCAAAGATTGATATGGAGGGAAGGTTTGAGCCGCACTGCACCGGCGCCGCACCACGAGGCGTCAGACTCCGATACCGCGCCATCCCTGCCGCCGACGGACGACGCCCAAGGCGCGGGCAGCGCCGGGCAGCAAATCGAAGCGCGGGTCTACGCCGCCATTTCGCAAGCGTTGCTCTCAGGCAAGCTGCGCCCGGGCATGCCGCTACGCGAGCGCAATCTCGCACAGGCGTTCGACTGCACGCGCGGGGCGGTTCGCAAGGTACTCGCGCGGCTCGGTTTCGAAGGCAAGCTGGTACTCGAACCCAACCGCGGCGCGTTCGTGCCGCAGCCTTCGCTCGACGACATCCGCCAGACCTACCGCGCCCGGCGCGTGCTCGAAACCGGCGTAATCGCGAGCGTCTGCGGCCAGTTGAGCGAGACACAACTCGCGCAACTCGATGCGCACGTGGCCTTCGAGGCCGAATCGCATGCCCAGGGCACGCACGAGCGCTCGATCCGGCTCGCGGGCGAATTCCATCTGAAGTTGATCGACACGGCGAATAGCGCCGAGTTGGAGACATTCGCGCGTCAGCTCGTCGCCAAAACCGAGCTCTACAAGGCGCTGTTCGATCCGGCCGAGTTCATCCATTGCGCGCCCACCGAGCATGCGCAACTGGTGGCGCGTCTGCGTGCCGGGGAAACCGCGGCGGCCATTGCGCTCGCCACAGCGCATCTGGACGAATTGGAGGCACGCGTGCTCACGCGGGCAGCGGCCGCCGAGACCCCCGACTTCCACGCGATCTTCGCCGAAGCTTTCGCGAACGCCGGGGCGCGCTGATCCCCTTGCCCCGGGGTCTTGTGCCTGCCCGCTCCGGCTCACGCCCGTCAAGCCGGGCGCAACATTCCCACCACGGCGGTCGGGTCGCGTCGCACACGCGGCGCAATCGGGGTATATTTCGCCTCAACCCGATTCGCCGTTCCCCCGCTCGACGCACGAAGCCCGAAGGTAGCCCATGTCCCATCTGGTAGTTCACGGCGGCCAGCCCCTGCGCGGCCGCATCACCCCCTCCGCCAACAAGAATGCCGTCCTGCCGGTGCTGTGCGCCACGCTGCTCACCGACAAGCCGGTGCGATTGATCGGCGTACCCGAAATCACCGACGTCCGTAAGATTCTCGACATCTTTCGCCAACTGGGCAGCGATGTCGCCGTCGATTTCGAGGCGGGCACGCTCGACGTGCATCACCTGAATACGAAGTTCGACCCGCGCACCGACCATCTGCCGGAAGAAATGCGCTCGTCGATCATGCTGGTGCCGCCGCTGCTTGCGCGCTTTGGCGTCGCACGCATCGAAGACAACATCAAAGGCTGCACGCTGGGTGTGCGCGAGATCGATCCGCACATCGAAGTGCTGCGCCATTTCGGCGGACGCGTCGAGCGCACCGAAGGCTCGCTGCTGATTCACGCCGACGACTCGCGCCCGGCCATTCACCACTGGCTCGACTATGCGTCGGTGACCACCACGGAAAACTTCGTGCTGTGCGCTGCCTCGGCCAACGGACGCTCGCAGCTGAATAACGCCGCATCCGAGCCGCACGTGCAGGAGTTCTGCCGCTTCATGCAAATGCTGGGCGTGCCCATCGAAGGCGTGGGCACCTCGCAGTTGGCCATCGAAGGCGTGACGAGTTTCGGCGGCGGCGAATTCCGCTTCTCGGAAGATTTCCACGAGATCACCACCTTCCTCGCGCTCGGTGCCATCACCGGCGGCGAGATCACCGTCAAGAACACGGCCCCCGACCAGTTCCCACTGATCGACCGCACGTTTGCGAAGTTCGGCGTGAAGGTGGAGCATCGCGACGGCTGGTCGACCGCGACCGCGCAGGGTCCGCTCAAGGTGCAGACGCCGTTCACGAAGAACATCCTGACGAAGGTCGAAGCGGCACCGTGGCCATACTTCCCGGTCGACCTGCTGCCGATCTTCATCGCCCTGGGCGTGAAGGCCGAAGGCAGCGCGATGTTCTGGAATAAGGTTTATGACGGCGCGATGGGCTGGTCGACGGAGCTCTCGAAGTTCGGCGCCCACGTGTTTCAGTCGGACCCGCACCGACTGATCACATTCGGCGGCATTCCGCTCTCGCCGGCGGTCGTCGAGAGCCCGTACATCATTCGGGTGGCGATCGCGCTGCTGATGGTGGCGGCGAGTATCGACGGCCAGTCGACCATCAAGAATGCGCTGCCGATCAAACGCGCCCATCCGCGATTTGTGGAAAACCTTTGCTCGGTGGGCGCTAACGTCGTCTGGACGGACCCGGAGTAAGGTGTCCCCCCCGGGGGGGCCGGGCTCGCAGATCGAGCGCGCCAGCGGCATACGACCCCCCGATCGCCTGCACACCGGTCATCGCTACAGCGAACCCGACGGCTGACCTTACCTGAGCCGCTATTGCCCGACGGCACCGCACCTTTGCCCGACGGCAGGCGGCTTTTGCTCGGCGGAAAAATATTTGCCGCGCCCCGGCAATCGCCCCACATCCCCCCGGCACCCCGGACCGAATGTGAAAGAATGACGGCCATCATGAGCGATCGCCCCCTGCCCTTGCCGCCGTCCGGCGCAGTTCATCCCACGGCTGCCGCACGCCGTGCCGGTACCCCTTGGCCCGTCTCGCCGCATGCCCGCCAGTTGTCGGGCGCACGCGTGCTGGTCGTCGACGACAACCAAGAAGACCGCATGCTGCTGATGGACTTCCTCAGCCAACAAGGCTGCCGTGTCTACATCGCGCAAGACGGTCGAGACGGCTACACCAAGGCCCGCACCGTGCAGCCCGACCTCATCCTGATGGACATCCGCATGCCGGTCTGCGACGGCCTCGGCGCCTGCCGTCTGCTCAAGGCCGACCCTGGCACCCGGCACATCCCGCTGATCTTCCTCACCGCTGCGGCGTTGCCCGGCGAGCGCGTGGCCGGGCTCACGGCCGGCGCGGTCGACTACGTGACCAAACCGTACGACTTCGAAGAAGTGCGTCTGCGTCTGTCGATTCACCTCAAGGCCAGCGCGCCCGCGCCCGCCGCCGCTCCGGCGAGCCTGCCGGCGGCGAGCATCGCGGCCCCCGAAGCGCCACTGCCCGTTCAGGCGCACACGCTCGACGCGGTGCTCTATCGCGCCACGCGAGCGTTGCTGCTCGGGCAGCTTGACGTCACACCGGAACTGGCCGGATTGGCCAGCGCGGTCGGCACGAACACGCGCCGCCTGAATCTGGCATTTCGCCGCTGCGTCGGCGTGACCGTGTTCGATTTTCTGCGTGAAGAACGCATGAAGGAAGCACGCAGGCTGCTCGCCGAGACCTCGCTCGACGTGCAGGACATCGCCGCTGCCGTGGGCTTCGCCAGCGCCGCCAACTTTGCGACCGCGTTTCGCGAACGCTTCGGCATGCCGCCCAGCGGTTTTCGCGGGCGCGGACCATACCACCGGCCAGACGCGCAAGGTATGCAGGACGATCAAGACGACATGGCAGCGCCCCCGCCCGCGCCGGGATCTTCACAATGACCACAGCGCCTGCGGGAAGTCAGGCGAGTGGTTGGCGACGGGCAACGTGGGCCGTCGCCTTGCTGCTTTTCTTGCTGGTCAGTTGGCTTTCCCCGACAAGAAGCGCTCACGCCTCGCCATCGGCGCTCGACATCGCCAGTGCCCCGTCGCCACTCAAACTCGACCGGCAACTCCGTATGTTGGTCGACCCCTCAGGCCAGTTCGATCTGGCGCAGGCGCTGGCAGCCCCCGACTGGCGCGACGTGACGCCCAAAATGCTCAACCCCGGCTACAGCCGCTCGGCATTCTGGCTGCAAGGCACCCTCGATAACGCAAGTGATAAACCGGTCACACGCTGGCTCAGCGTAGGCATCGTGCGCCTCGAAGATATTCGCTTTTACGCGATGCCTGCGGGCAGCACACAGCCGAGCGTCGCATGGCGCGCCGGCCACACCGTGCCGCTGGCCCAGCACCCGATACGCTCCGAGACATCGGTCTTCCCCATTTCGCTCGCCCCCGGCGAGCGCATCACGTTTGCCGTTCGCGTGCAGACGCGCTCGTCGGTGAGCATCGTGCCGCAGCTCTGGCTGCCCGATGACTTCCGCCAGACCGAAGCGCGCAACGCCATGGTGGCGATGCTGCTCGCGGGCTCGATGCTCACCATTGCGTTGTACACGCTCGTGCTCGGCGTCGCCCGGCGCGACATCGTGTTCACGCTGCTCGCGCTCACCACGCTGACGCAGGTGGCGCAAGACATGGCGTTCCAGGGCTTCATCTATCGCTATCTGCTCCAGCAGGGTGGCGATTTCATCGTGCGGGCGCCGAGCTTCTTCTCCACCATCACGGCCGCTGTGTTCAGCGCGATGGTCCTGATCTTCTCGGGGCTGAGCCGGGTGACGTTCTGGCGGTGGATGTATCGCGCCATGATCGCAGTCATGGTTTGCATGACGCTCTGGGTGGCTTTCGGCGACCACCGTGCGGCGGCCTTCACGCACCTTCAGCTGCTCACCGTCTTCAACGTCATCTGGGTCGTGTCGATGGCCGACGGCTGGCGGCGCGGGTATGCCAACGCCCGGCTATGCCTGCTCTCGTTCTCGCCCGGTTGCTTGGTGTTGTTCTGGCGTCTGGCGATCATCAACGGTCTATTGCCTGAAGACTGGCTCGCCAACACGGCGATGGCGTGGAGCACCAATTTCTCGGTGCTCATCATGCTCTCGGTGATCGTGGCCGGGCGCTCTCGCGAACTCGATCGCAAGCAACGCGAAGCGCAGCAAGAAGTGCTCGACACGCGCCGCGAAGAACAAGCACGGCTGGCCAACGCAGTCGACACACGCACGCGC
Organism: Pandoraea pneumonica; assembly: GCF_049918595.1. Classification (GTDB taxonomy): domain Bacteria; phylum Pseudomonadota; class Gammaproteobacteria; order Burkholderiales; family Burkholderiaceae; genus Pandoraea; species Pandoraea pneumonica_A. The sequence continues at coordinate 290,461 of NZ_JBNCRZ010000004.1, read as the reverse complement.
GAGCTGCAAGCCGCACTGATCGCCGCCGACGAAGCGAGCAGCGCCAAGAGCGACTTCCTCGCGCGCATCAGCCACGACCTGCGCACGCCGCTCACGTCGATCATCGGCTTTGCCGATCTCGTTCAGGCGGGCGGGCGTGAAGACGCCGACCGCGGGCGCATCATCCGCCGTAGCGCGCATCACATGCTTGCGATGATCAACGACCTGATCGAGTATGCCGGCGGTGGCGCCGCGGATGCGTTGCACGTCGCGCCCGTCTACACGCACGCGTTTATCGACGGTGTCGCGCAAGAAGGCATGAGTCTCGCGCGCAAGCACGGCAATGCGTTCCTGCTCGACATTCGTGCGCCGTTGCCGCCGCTACTCACGCTCGACGCCAAACGCGTGCGGCAGGTACTCGGCAATCTGCTCGACAACGCGGCGAAATACACCGCCGACGGCACCATCACGCTCACGCTCTCGGCGTCGCCCGACCCCAAACACAGCGACATCGTGCACGTGTGCTTCGGCGTGGAAGACTCCGGCTGCGGTATCGCCCGCGAAGATCTGGTGCGCGTGTTCGAACCGTTCGCACGGCTGGATCGTGCACGGCGCCTGCCCGGCGTCGGGCTCGGACTCGCCATCGTGCGGCAATGGGTCGAGCGCATGAAAGGCACGATCGCCATCGACAGCACACCGAATGTCGGCACGCGCGTAGCGTTCACCTTGCCGCTGCGTATCGCGCGCGAAGGCGAACTCGTGCCACAGTCGCTCGCGGGTGCCACGCATGCGCTGCCCTCCTTCGACGGCACGGGACATCACATCTGGCTGGCGGAAGATTCCCCCGAAATCAGGCAGTTCCTGCATGACGAACTCGCCAGTCTGGGGTTCACGGTGAGCACCTTTAACGACGGTGTGGCATTGATCGCTGCGCTGGGCAATCCGCACGAAACCGAGCCCGATCTGGTGCTGACGGATCACATGATGCCCAACGCCGACGGGTTGAGCGTGGCGCGCGCCGTACGCCGATACTGGCCCGGCATGCCGGTGCTGGCGATTTCGGCCTCGCCGCAGGTGGTGGCTTCCGACGGGGGCTATACCGCGTGCCTGCTCAAGCCTGTCGAACTGGCGGACTTGCGCAATACGCTCGCACGCTTGCTCGATTTGCAGCGCGACGACGTACCCGCGCCGGCACATGAGGACAGCAACACCGCGGTGATACGGCCGCCGCGCGACCATTTGCAACAAGCCCGGCAACTGATCGCGATGGGCGCGATCACCGACCTGATGGACTGGGCGCGCGAACTGAGCGAGCAAGCACCTCAGTTCGATGGCTTCGCGCGGCACGTGCATCAACTGGCGCAGCGCGGCGATTTGGCCAGTCTCGCCGAGTTGTGCGAAGCCTGAGACATCGCAATCTCCAAACGAAAACGGCACGCCTCGCAGCGTGCCGTTTTTTCATGCCACCGGTGCAACCGGGGTCGCCCGGCGGGAATCGTTAGTCCCTGAGCGGCTTGTGTGCGGTTTCACGTGCCGCGAACAAGGCGATGGCCGTAATCGCCAGCGCCGCCGTCACGTAGAGCGACACCGACACCGTCGTGCCGAATTCCTTGTAGAGACTCACGATGATGAGCGGTGCGAAGCCGCCACCGAGAATACCCGCGAGCGTGTAAGCGAGCGACGATCCGGCATAGCGCACACGTGTCGGGAATTGCTCGGTGACGAACGCCGCCTGCGGCCCGTACATGATCGCGTGAATAACCAGCCCGATCACCACCGACAGCACGATCAGCGCCGGGCTCGACGTATCGAGCAACACGAAGAAGCCGTACGCCCAGATCACTGCGCACAGCACACCGAAGCCATACACCGGACGGCGACCGAGCTTGTCCGAGAGCGCACCGAACAGCGGCACCGTGAGCGCGTTGAACGCCGTGCCCACCAACACTGCCGTGAGCGCCAGCGGTCGCGACAAATGCAGCGTGCCGGTCACATACGTCAGCGTGAAAACAACCATCAGTGCATACAGCACGTCCGAACCGATACGCGAGCCACCGGCCACGAGCAGATTGCGCCAGTGCGAGCGGAACACGTCGGCAATCGGCATTTCTGCCTGACGGTCCGAATGCGCCATGGCTTCGAACATCGGCGTTTCTTCCACACCGCGACGCACCCACAGCCCGAAGGCCACGAGTACCAGGCTCAACAGGAACGGCACACGCCAGCCCCACGACAGGAAGTCTTCGGGCGAGATCGCCAGCGTGATGAGGGCGATCAGGCCAGTGGCGAGCAACGTGCCGAACGACGGCCCGACTTGCGTCCACGACGCGTTCAATCCGCGCTTGCGCTGGTCGCCATGCTCGACCGAGAGCAAGACCGCACCGGCCCATTCGCCGCCGAGTGCCACGCCCTGCACGAAACGCAACGCAACGAGCAGCACCGGGCTCCAGATACCGATCGAAGCGTACGTCGGCAGCAGCCCCATGAGGCCCGTTGTGAGCCCCATCACCACGAGCGTGAGCACGAGGACGGCGCGTCGGCCGATCTTGTCGCCCAGGTTGCCGAACACCATGCCGCCCAGGGGGCGCGAGACGTAACCGACCGCATACGTGGACAACGCCAGAATCGTGCCCGCGAGCGGATCGACCGACGGGAAAAACAGATGGTTGAAGACCAGCGCAGCGAGCGTGTTGTAGACCGTGAAGTCATACCATTCGAGCGTGGTGCCGACCATGCTGGCCGTGGCCAGACGGCCTTTTTTCGACCGTTGCTGGCGGGCCGTTGCGGCGGCGTCACCGTCGTGGCCGACGGTATCGCGGGCGTCCGTGTAGGTTGTCATGTGTGTCTCCGTGAGGGGCGGATCGGGGGGCTGTGGGCCTGTGGATCAGATGGCGCGAGCGTGAATCAATCGTCACCGGCGCCGAGACGCCAGAGCATCGCGAATCGCGTGACACCGGCGGGCGGCACGCCGTAAGCCACCGCGAGCGTCTCGGCAGCGGCACGCACGGCATCGGCGTCGGTACCTTCGATCAGTACGACGGCATCGGCAGGCGGCAGCGGCGCGTCTTTGGCGGTCAGCGAGACAGACAGCTTAGGCACCGTCACTTGCAGCGTGGCGCGCACGATGCCGTCGCCTTGTGCGATTTCGGTCAGTTGCGAGGCGAGGCGGTCATGCGATTTCGCCACCGTCGCCTCGTCGAGCACGAATGCGGCGAGCTGGCCGCCCTGCCCTTCACCGGCTTCCACGTCGAGCGTGCCGACACGGCGTTGCGTGGCCTGCATGCGCGCGAAGTTGCGCAGCGACCATTCCGTTTGGTGATTGAAGGCTTGTGCGTAGGGTTCGCTCGAGAACACACCGGCGTCCTGCGTGCAGTACAGCGCGAGATACGGACGGGGTGTGTCGTGCAGCGCCTTGAAGCGGCGGGCGAACCGGAAGCCCGGAATTGCCACACGCTCCTGCATGTGCTCCCGGTCGTACCAGCGGTTGAAGTCCGCTTCGAAAGCCGGGTCGATATTCGTCCAGATACAGAGTTGGGCGCGCGGGGCAGTGGCAGTCATGAGGCAATTTCCATCGGTGGCGACAATCGGGGGAGCCGGGCCGGCGCATGAAATCACTGCATGCGTGAGGCTCGAGCGTCATTCCGAGTGTGCAAAACCGGGGAAAAAGCGTCCAACAAGAAATCAAATTTGCCGTAACAGCAAATTCTTATGACCGCCGCAGGCCCGACCACAGGCGGTTTGCGCCCGATGGCAGCCGACGGCGCCCAATGGCGAGCAGGTGTGCGTCAGGATTCCGCGTCGCCCCACGCGGGGGCCGTCATGGCAGCGGCGGGCGGAATAGCGATATCCGGCCCCATGTTGAGCGCGAACTCGCTCGCGGTGCGCTGCGCCAGGCGGGCGACGTTCTCGGCGAGCAGCGCCCCCGTGCGAAACGAGCCGACCAGCGGCAGATTGGGGAAATTGGCGTTCACGCGCAGCAAATGCAGGCTGTGCTCGCCCAGTTCGCGTTGAATGATCGCGGGCGGCAGCATCGCGACGCCGAAACCGTCGACCACAAGCCGGATGATGGCCGCGACCGATGTCATGCAGTGCACCCGCACCGGCCGCTCGGCCGCGACCGAGAACATGCGCTCCAGCGTCTTGTGCGGCCCGGAGTTGCGCGAAAAGCTCACCAGCGAATAAGCCGCCAGGTCAGCCACGTCGAGCGTCTCGCCTTCCAGGTTGAGCTTGGGGCTGGCCACCCAGCGCATCGGAAACTCGGCAAGCGCCAGGTTATCGATGCCGGTGCCGTGCTGCATGTCGGTCTGCAACACCAGATCGAGCGATCCGGCTTCGAGCTGCTTGCACAGGTTGATGGTCGTCTCGCTGGTGACCTCGATTTCGAGTTGCGGGTACTCGCGGTGAATGCGGGCCGCCAGATCGGGAAACCAGCTATGCACGATCGACTCGACGACACCGATCTTGAGCACGCCGGGCGGCATGTCGGGGTCGGATAGCTCGCGCTTCATCTCCTGCCCGAGCATGACGATGCGCTCGGCATACGCCAGGGCCTTCTGGCCTGCGGCGGTGAGCGTGACTTCGCGCGCGCTGCGATCGAACAGTCGCACGCCGAAACTCTGCTCAAGCGACGCGATCCGGCTCGACACGCCCGCCTGCGTGGTGTGCAGCCGCTCGGCCGTCAGCCGGAAATTGCGCAGCTTGGCGAGCCAGACGAAGGTTTCGAGAAAGCGGAGGTTCATGCAGCGTGGAGAGGACTGAGAGGTTCCGATATCGGCGTATCGGCAAAAAGTCACCGCAATTAGCGGCGAGGCGTTGGCCCATTCTAATGGATCACAAAAAAGCCCCCAGACGCGAGCTTGGGCCGACCGGGTTTCGACGCCCGGGTGGTCCGAGTCGAACGGGAGCGTGTTACGTCCCGCGTTCCGGGGATGTTTCGTTTCCGTAACGTTTTGGCAGGGTTTGGGACCGGTCGGGGAGACTTACCTGCGCGTCACGCCTTACAAATCAAGTAGTTGAGGGTTTCGAGACGCATGGCATGAGATTTGCTGATGGAGAAGTAACGGCCCGTCGAGGCCGGAGGGCCGATTCACTGGAGACTGTCATGCCATCTGCCCACTTTCGCCGTCCGCATCCGACAGTAGAACTCGCGCGTTGCGTGTTCCGTCAGCACTACATTCGCATCATGCAGGCCGACCGGCCGGGCAATTACGCGGTGCTGGTGGATGTTTGGCCGATGGACGGCCGCACGTTCGCGAGTATCGATCAGGCCAAACACGCCGCCATGTTGTTCATTCGCGATATGGAAAACGATTGAGCGACTGAACCATCGAGTCCACGTAAGTGTTCCCGCGCCGGGACGCCTGGCGCGGCCAACGAGACGAGACCGTCATGAAACACCACCACACACGCCACACCGCCGCCCGCAACCATGCCCTGTCGGCGATGCCGAAGATGGCAGCCCGCCAGGAAGTCGTACTCGATCCGGCGGTCGACCCATTCGCGCGCATCGCCGTCGAGGCGTACGCCGAGGCCTGCGCGCATGAGCAGCCTTGGCTGGCCGAAGCGCTACAACGCCAATACCAACTGGCCGGCGGCACCCCGTCGAGCGCCGCCGCCATGTGGCGCGTGTTTCATGCAGCGCAACGACAAGCACGCGAAGGCGAGGCTTACGACGAAGCCGCATGGACACACGTCGCGTTGCACCTGTGCGCCGTGCTGGGGGCGATGAACCTCTGAGTCAAGGCGCAGCGGGCTCTCGCGCCGCGCACTTGTTGTGCCGCAACACACCGCAGACGTGTAAAGGGCGGTTCCGAACGCTATTTCTGGCATACTTCGTGCAGTTTTAATTGACGAAGTCTGCCAGGTATCCAATGAGCAAGACCCTTGCGCCGACCTGCAATCCCGGCCGGCATCTGTTTGCCACGATTGTAGGCATCCTCATTCTGCTGTTTCCTGCTGCTGCGCTCGTCGTTCCGCGCGGCGGAAACACCGTAATGTTCCTGATTACGGCCTGTGGTGCGATTGCGCTCTTCCGATCGCGAAAGTGTGGCAAGTCGCATACCGGCGTCGGACATACCCCGTATTTCAAACTGTTTATCGCTTCGCTGGCACTCCCAGTGATCGCTGTATTTGTCGTCGAATTGCTGCACGGCAACGTGGTTGCCAATACGCTCGATTCACCGGTCCGGTTTCTGTTGGCCGTGTTGGTATTCGTCGGACTGCGTCATATCGCCAGCGCGATTCCCAAATGGATCGACCTGACCTTCGGGTTGGGTGCCATCTCGGCGGCATTCATGGCGCTCTACTCGACCTCCGAGACGCTTTCTCCGCGGGCGGAAAGCACGTTTCTCAACCCGATTCACTTTGGCGATATCGCGCTTCTGCTCGGCGTGCTCTCGATCATGTCGATTCACTGGCTCAAACGCGACCGGTTCTGGATCGTCGCGTTCAAACTGCTAGGTGGCGCTGCCGGGTGCTATGCATCGTGGGCCAGTCAATCCCGTGGTGGCTGGGTTGCCTTACCTGTTCTGATTGCCGCTTGGTTGCTTTGCAAACCTTACGCGGGGAACATGAAACGCCGAGCGGCAATCGCAGGCGTCGCCGTTGTGCTCGTCGCTAGCACCTTCCTGTCGAGCACCGTCAGAGAACGCTTCGACGCCATCTACTCGGACCTCACGCTGCTGCACGCCGGACAGGCGGACACGTCGGTGGGCATTCGTCTTGAATTGTGGAAAGCGGCCGTGAAGCTCATTCGGGAAAATCCGCTGACGGGGCTAGGCGCGCATGGTTACCGGGATGCTATGCCGACGATGGCGGCATCGGGCGATCTCACACCGCTCGCCGCCGATTACGGCAAGGGTGAAGTTCATAATCAGGTCCTCGCGTATTTCGCCGATTACGGCCTGCTCGGATTGCTTGCCATCCTTGGCGTCTATGTCGGCCCCGCCTACTTCTTCGTTCGCGTCGCCGCAACGCAAACCAACCGGCGAGAACAACGCGCCGCGTTCATGGGCCTGATGACGGCGCTCTCATTCGCGGTATTCGGTTTGACCGTCGAAACGTTCAATCTGAAGGTCACCGTGGCTTTCTATGCGACGCTTCTGGCGCTTTTGGCCGCGCTTGCCTATCCTGACAACCCGACCGACACCGCCGTTGCGGCCGAGCGTTCCTAACTCGTAGCGAGGCCGTAGTCCTGACATGCTAAGCATTCTGATCCCGACGTGGAACAACCTGCCGTTTCTCAAGCTGTGTATCGACAGCGTGCGACGGCACTCGGGCGAAGCGCACGAGATTCTGATTCACGTAAACGACGGCAGCGACGGCACGCTCGACTGGGTGCGTGAGCAAGGGCTGCGCCACACCCACAGCACCGGCAATGTTGGCGTGTGTCTCGCGCTCAACCAACTGGCACCGCTCGCCTCGCACGAACAGTTGTTGTTCCTGAACGACGACATGTTCGTTACCCCCGGATGGGACACCGCCCTCATCGACGCGGCTCGCGCGCTCGACACGCCGGTCTATTACCTGTCTTCGGTGATGATCGAGCCCAATGCGGGCGTGAGCAAACAAGTGGTCTCGCAAGACTTCGGCACCACCACCGAAACGTTCGACGAAGCCGCTCTGCTGGCTTTCGCCAAGTCGCTGGGCCGTGCGGACGTCAACGGCGTGCCGACACAACCGACGCTGGTCAGCCGCAGTCTCTGGCATCTCGTCGGGGGCTACAGCATCGAATTCGGGCCGGGCATGAGCAGCGACGACGACTTCCTGATGAAGCTCTGGCTCGTTGGCTGCCGCACGTTCCGTATCGTCGGCAAGAGCGTGGTTTATCACTTCGGTTGCCGCTCGACGGGGCGCGTGATCAAGAACCGCGGCAGCCGCGAGTTTTTGATGAAGTGGGGCATGACGCAGGCAGAGTTCAAGCGCGATTATCTCGACCATGCCGGTACGCCCGCAGGCGACGCGCTGCCCAACGTGCCGCAGCCCAGCGGCAAGAGCCGCATCAAACGCGCGTTGCACGGCGGCAAGCCCTACCCACTCGAAGATTTGGCGCGCTGGGACAAGAACGTCCCACGCCATTTGAAGTTCGGTCAGTCGTGAAGCCAATTGCCGTCTGACCGGCCACCGACGCCGCCAGACCAGACACACTTGCCCAAGCGGCCGGCCCAAAACGCCGGCCGTTGTCGTTTCTGGCAGCCCGGTCCTGAAGCGCGCGGCCGTTGCGGCGCGGCGCCGGTGCTGCCAGGTGCCGTCAATGGTGCCGTGGATGCCGGATACGGGCCCAGGCATGCTCCATACGTCGCACAGCGGGGCTATCGGGGTGACGCGTCCACCACACCCCAAGCTCCCACACCATGCCCGCGAGCAGCGCAATGATGACCAACGCGCCGATCGTGTACCAGATCTCTCCGAACGAGGTTGCCATGTTCGTCTCCCGAAAATGCATCACGCACAGCCAGCGACTGTGCGTGATTGCATTCTAGGCGAAGCGTTCCGGCTTGCCCGCCGGGTCTGCCCTAGGGTCCGTTCCCCCTGATTCAGGGATTAGAGCTGGCCCATCGCGAGTTGTACGGCCAGACTGCTCACCGACACGGCCGCCCACACACCGAGCCCCAGCAGAATCGGACGCACCCCCGTCGATGCCATGCGGCGCAGGTTCGACGACAAGCCAATGGCGGTCAGTGCCACGATGATCAGGAATTCGGCCGCTTCGTGAATCCACGGTTGCAGCGTCGTCGGCACCAAACCAGCCGTGCGGATGCCCGATGCAATCAGGAAGCCCAGGATGAACCACGGGAAGATGCGGGCGAGGCTGAAGTTACCGGCACCGGATTTTTTGGCGCGATACGCCACGATTGCGGCCAGCGTCAGACAAATCGGGATGATCAGCGTGGCACGGGTCAGCTTGACGATGGTCGCGTAGTCACCGGCTTCCTTGCTGTAGCTGTAACCGGCGGCCACCACCGACGACGTATCGTTGATCGCCGTGCCCGCCCACATGCCGAAGCCCAGATCCGAGAGATGGAGCATGTGGCCGAGCATCGGGAAGAGCACCACGGCGGCGATGTTGAACAGGAAGATGGTCGAGATGGCGAACGCGGTTTCGTGGTCGTCCGGCTTCACGATCGGCGTGACGGCAGCAATGGCCGACCCGCCGCAAATGGCCGTGCCCACGCCGATGAGCAACTTGAGCTTGCCGCCGACGCCCAGCATACGGCCGAGGCCCCACGCCGACAGCCCGGCTGCGGTAATGGTCACGGCCGTCACGGCGAGCGACTCGAGGCCGGTATGTGCCACTTGCGACAGGCTCAGACCGAAGCCCAGCGCGATGATCGACCACTGCAACACGTACTTCGAGGCGAACTTGATCCCGGCTTCGTAGCGAGCGCCGGGGGCAAAGATGTTGCGAACGAGAATGCCGAGCAGAATGCCGAACACCGGACCGCCGACGAGCGGCATCTGACGCCCGAGCAAGAACGCCACAAGCGCAATGACCGTCGAAAGCACCAGGCCAGCCCACGGGTTGTGCTGATCCGGCACCAGCGTGTCGGGGCGGGATGCCGTGGCGGGGCGGGCGTCGTGGGTTTTCGTTGTCATGGCAGGCACTCCTGTTGAATGCTTGCCAGTCTAAGAAAAGCGCTTCAATAATAAAAATCGTTATATCGAATACGATATATAAATATTCCCGATATTTATGGGGTGACGCGCTAAACCACTGAATTCGTTGCGCTTTCTGGCGGCGAACGCGGGCCGACGCGAGAGAAGGTCACACCGAGTGGCCTGAGATACACTCTTTCGAGCCTGCTTTACGTGACAACCAGAACCCTAAAATCCGGAGACCGTTCCTCATGTCGCAAGCTGCCGACACCCGGGCGCACCGCGCCGAGTGGTATTTCGACTTCGCCTCCCCCTTCGCTTATCTCCAGTTCGAGCGCTTCGATTCGCTGCCTGCGTCGCTCGTCGTCGAACTCAAGCCGATCGTGCTCGGGGCGATTCTCGTGCATTTGCAGACGCAGGGCCCGGCCGAGATTCCGGCCAAGCGCATCTTCACGTATCGCATGGCGCACTTCCGCGCGGAGCAAGACGGCATCGCCTTTCGCATGCCCCCGGTGCACCCGTTTCACCCGATTCGCGTCCTGCGTCTGGCCGTCGCGCTCGGGGCCACGCACGACGTGGTGCGCACGATCTTTCGTTTTATCTGGGCAGAAGGACGCGACGTCACCGACGAGGCAGGCTGGCGCGATCTGAGTGCGCGCTTGGGACTGTCGCCAGAGGAAGCGGCAGCACGCACCGAGGCCCCCGAAGTGAAAGCCGGGTTGCGCGAGAACACCGAGGCCGCCATTGCCGCTGGGGTGTTCGGCGTGCCGACGTTCGCTTGCGAGGGAGAGTTGTACTGGGGGGACGATGCGACCGCCCTGCTAAAGCACTGCCTGGCGCATCCGGAATGGCTGCGCTCGCCGGACGTCGAGCGTCTGCAACACATCACCGTCGGCGTTCGGCGCGAACGCTAAGCGCAGGTGCCCGCCCGCGCGGGGAGCTTATCGGCTGGCGCCCAGCACGAGCGGCAGCGGCACGGCGTCGGCCATAGCGGCGTAGCCCGCGTCGCTCGGGTGCGTGCCGTCGCCGCTGTCGAGCCGCGGCAACATGCGTGTCGGTTGGCCCGGGTCGCGCAGCGCGGCGTCGAAATCGATCACGCCATCGAAAGCCCCGGCCGTGCGTACCCATGTGTTCACCGCTTCGCGCACCGCTTCACGCTCGGGTGGCAGTTTGCCCGGAGGGATCGTGGTGCCGATAATTCGAACCCCTTTGGCACGTGCCGCGGCAATCAGCGTCTGATAGCCCGCGATCATCTCGGGAGCGGTCACGATCACGTGCGGTACGTCGCAATCGAGTCCCGAATGCGGCGGCACATAGCCGAAGTTGATGTCGTTGATACCGATCTGCACGACCACCGTGCGCACGCCCGGTTGCTCCAGCGCGTCGCGCCGGAAACGCGCCACGAGCCGCTCGCCGTAACACGCGGAATCGTGCAGCAGGCGATTGCCGCTGATCCCCAGATTGAGCACCGAAATATCGCGCCGCCCCGCCGCTTCCAGACGTTCTGCGAGCCGATCCGGCCAACGACGGTTGGCGTTGATCGAACTGCGCATGCCGTCGGTAATCGAGTCGCCGATCGTGACGATGGCATGTGCGGGTGCCGCCGGGACCACACTCACACCGGCAAGCCACAGCGTGTTGGTGAACTTCGTGCGAAACGGCGTGGGGAGCTCGCTGTCGACAAAATCGCCCGCACCGCTCAAGAACGCGGTTTGCTGGGCGATCTTGTGCCACGTGGTAGGCGTTTGTGCCTCACGGGTGAACAGGCTGATGGCGAGCGGCACGCCCGCACGAGCGGACAGGGCAACCGGGTCGCTTTCCAGCGAAGCCCCCGGGGCGATCTTCGCGACCGGCTGGCCGCCGAACGTCAGCGGGCGCAGCGTCGAGGCGTCGATGGCGGCCCCTCGCACGGCGCTCGCCACACTTGCACGCTCGATCACGAGTGGCTGGGTGCCATAAGCGTTGGTGAAGCGCACACGCACTTCACCGCCCGACAGGCTGGGATAGACGATTTGCCGCACCGTGCGTCCGCCGACCGCCGGGGCGCGATTGAACGACGGGGCGGCAGGATGTTGTGCCACCGCCTGCGGGGCCGTGGCCCACGTGCCCACGCGGGCATTCTGGGCGTTTTGTGCCAGGGCAGACGATCCAAGAAGGATCAGACCGGCAGCGAATAAAAAACGGAGCATCGGCGGTGTTGGGGACATCGGGGGCATCGGGTACAGCGAAGCAACGGCGCTCGAATCTTTGCCGAGGCGGCCCGGCAACAGCCGCCATTGTGCCTGAATGTGGCCGTTGGCAAGGACTTACATTACCTTACGGCCGCGCCGGAGCAAGCCAGCGCGGCCTGAGAGACTTAGCAACCTAGCGACTAAGTTGCTTAGCGGCTAAGCGGACTAGCGGCTTAGCGTGTCGAAATGACGATAGCGACGCGTCGGTTCTGCGCGCGCCCGGCAGCCGTGCTGTTGTCGGCCACCGGATTGCGCTTGCCTGCGCCGACGGTCTGAATGCCGCTACGTTGCATGCCGGCATCGACCAATACACCGGCGACGGCGTCGGCGCGACGGGCCGAGAGTTGCTCGTTGTAGGTGTCGCTACCCACCGAGTCGGTGTAGCCGTACACACGCACCTCCGACAGCCCAACCTTCACGAGCGTCTGACCGATACGAGCGACGGTCTGCCGTGCGGCATCGCGGACCACGAACTTGTCGGTGTCGAAGAGCACGGTGTCGGACAAGCCGAACTCCCAGCCTTCATCGGTCTGCACGAAGCCCTCGGATTTGAGCGCGGCGATCTGTGCCGCGGTGAGGCCATGCACGGGCGCCGTCTGGCAACCGGCGAGGACGCCCACGCCCATCAGACAAGTCAGGATGGCCAAGCGGCGGCTGAGGGTGCTCAGGCGCGAGAGATGGCTCAACACGAGGCTCGTAGCCCGGTGGATAAAGGCATGAACCGGCGAAGTGCCCGGGCGCGATTGTGTGGTGTCAACTGCGAAGTTCAAGGTGATTCCCCATTGCGGTGTGTAATCCGGTCGTCTTTATCTTTATGGTGCTGCTTATGTACTGCTGGTGTGCTGCTTAGGCGCGACTAGTTGAGACTAGTTCTACTCATGTTAGGTGCTGCGTGATCCCCTAACCCTTGGGGGTTTCCGCAACATGCCAGGTGCCGACACCGGCACGCTTGGCTTGATACATCGCCGCGTCGGCCATGCGCAGCAGCGCAGGGGCATCCGGGGCGTGCGTCGGATATAGCGCGACGCCGATACTCATGGACGTGACGATTTCGCCGCCCCCCGGCAGCGCAATCGGCTTTTCCATGGACACGAGCAAGCTCTGCGCGAGCCGCACGGCGTTGGACGTCTGACGCACCCCCGGAAGCATCACGGCAAATTCGTCGCCCCCCAAACGCGCCACCAGATCGCCCTCGCGCAACGGCTGGCGCAAGCGCTCGGCAATCGCGACGAGCACGGCATCGCCCGCGTCATGCCCCAAATGGTCGTTGATGTCTTTGAAGCGATCGCTGTCGAGGTACAGCAGCGCGACGTGCGTGCCCAACTCGTGTGCGTCGGCGAGCGCCTGCGCGAGGCGAGTCTCGAAGTACGCGCGATTGGGCAAACCAGTCAGCGGATCGTGATTCGCCTGATGGGCCAGCGTCGCGTTCTGTGCCCGCAAGTGGTTCTGCCAGCCTTCGAATTCGTCGAGCAACGCGTTGAAGTCGTCACCCAGTTCTTTGAGTTCGGCCAGCGGCGTGGCAGCCACGCGCTGGTGAAACGCACGCTCGCGGCGCACGGCGTGGGCCACTTCAGCCAACGCCCGCAGCGGCTTGACGATATCGCGGTGCATGCGTTTGGCCAGCACGTTCGCCACCGCGAACGTCACGAGCAGGCACGCCAGCACACCGCCCACACCACTCAATAGGAATACGAAGAATTGATGACCCTGCCCCTGCACTTCGATATGACCGACGACATCGCCGTCGTGACGAATCGGCAGCGTGACCGGCCCGGGCAACGCCACGTCGGCCACAGCACGCTCGAGCGTTGCCAGCGCGCCACCGTCGGGCCGCCGCCACAACGCAAACTGGGCACCGTGCGCGTCGAGCACGCGCACTTGCACCACATCTTCTTCATGCGCGATCAGGGCGATCGCTTCCTGCGCCGCCACACGATCGCCGAACACGACGGCCGCCTCGACGGTGTAGGCCAGCGAGCGGCCCAGCAACAGCAGATTGTTCTCCGCGTACACACGCAAGGCGATCCATGCCACCAGCGTCAGCGAAACCGCCGCCAGCACTACAGCGGAGACGGCGAGCCGCAAATGCGTGCGCCGCAACACGCCTTGTAGCGAGGGCCTGCGGCGGCGCCTGACCGGCTCATTGGCGGCACCCGCTAAGGCAACGCCTGCCAACGGTATGTCATGCATGGCGCCGTTGGCGTGAACCGTCTGTGCGCCTTGGGAATCGGCGGACGCGCCGCCGGGCATCTCGACCGGCGCGAGTCCGGCGAGGGGGGCGTGCCCAGACATCGGCGCGCCGGGTGGTGGGGGGATGGGGGGGCGTGGGATCGTCATGGTGTCCCCGGCTTGCGTGCCAGCTTCAGCACGTTGGGGTGAACGCGAACGCCGCTGCGCGCGACGGTATCGAGGTTGATGTCGAAGGTCACACGATCGGCATCGACGTTCAGACAGAACATCGCACCGAGCGTGCACGAGTCGTTACGCTCGCTGATCGTGAGCATCGGATGACCGGCGATATGACTGAGCAATTGCCGGCGTTCGGTATCGCTCACGGCACCGAGATAGAGCGCGTCGCACGATGTGGCAACGGAGGGGTCGCCGACCGCTATGCGCTGCGCTTCGACCGGCACACCCGCGCTCGGCAACGGGCCGGTGAGCAAATCGCGCGCGTAGTCGGTATTGCCGCTCACACACAGCCGCACCTTGGGCGGCGTTGCGGGCCAGCGCGTGAAACTGATGATGCCCAGCACGACCTGCCGCACGTTGGCCTCGCGCGTACCTGTCGTCACGGCACCACCCGCACTTGCGGCGGACGACGGCGCGCCGGCAGGGGCCACGCTGCCGGAGGCTGCGCCCGGCACCTGCGCAGTCGCGTTGCCCATGGCGAGCCACCACAGACAGAGAAAAATAAGGGCGACGCGCACGCGCGCCAACCGAGGTGTCTGGCGCTGATGCCAGGCCCCCGATGCCGTGCTGCCCGTCAACGTCCAGACGCAATACAACGCTGTAGTCCTTAATAATTTGCAGTCGTCACCGAATTTCGACACGGCGGCAAACCGCATGCCCCAATTTGGGTCAGGCCGCATCATACCGAAGCCCCGTGTACGAGGCCATATGAAGACGTGGCCCGGTAATCGGCTCGGCGACCAGACACGCAGGCCCCAACCCCTCCCATTTTCGATAGGCCACCAGCAGCGGCCGACTTCACACAGCATGCACGCGCGAACCGGTTTTCGAAAGCCCTGTCACGTCCGCATTTTCCCTTGCACGCGCGCGCCTTTACCGTGGCAGAATAAAGCGCATAACCTTTTGAAAATCAAGGTAAAACGAGCGACGAAGATCGCTCGAAAATCAAGAGATCCGCGACGCCAGGGAGGTGTTGCATGTTGCTGCTCAGTGCTGCCGTTCGACGCGCGCGACCATGAACGACCTGGTGCCGCGTCCCGTACCCGATATTCAAGCCGAGTTGAGCCGTGCCGCGCTCGACAGCGCCCCGTATGCCATGTTCGTCTGCAACGACGACGGCATGCTAGAGCGCATGAACGCTGCCTTCACCCGGCTCACGGGCTATCTGCCCGAGCATCTCGTCGGCCTGCGCAGCGTGCTGTCGTTGCTCGACCCGTCGGAACTGGCACGCCGCCGTCTACCGGCACTGGCGAGTCTCTCCCCTAACGAAGCGGTGCCTTACGACGACGAGTGGCATCTGCTCACCCACGTGCGCAGTTGGCTGCCCATCCGCCTCGCGCTGTCCTGCGTGGAACACGCCCCCGGCGAGCGCCGCTGGGTCGGCATCGTACTCGATCTGTCGCAGCAGGTTCAGGTGGCGTCCCGGCTCTGGTACGTCACCCATCACGATCCGGTCACCCAACTGCCGAACCAAACCCTGCTCAACGAACGGCTCGAACTCGCCATCCATCGCTGCGCCCGTCAGCAGGTCGGGCTCACCGTGATGCTGGTCGAACTCGATCACCTTCGCAAATTGCGCAGCACCTTTGGGCCACCCACGGCCGAGTTGGCGCTGCGCATCGCCGCCGAGCGGCTGCGCGAAGCGAGCGGGCCCGAAGACGCACTGGCGTGTCTCGGCAGTAGCCAGTTCGTCATCGTGACGAACGACACCGGCGACGCCGCGCGCTTGCTCGCATCGCGACTTCAGGCACGTCTGGCGCAATGGGCCGACGTCGACCAGAACCCGGTCGCGCTCGACGCGAGCATTGGTGCCGTGAGCTATCCCGAGCATGGCAACACGCCCGAGACGCTCCTCAGGCGCGCCCACGTCGCGCTCGCCGAGGCGAGTGCCAGCGGCGGTGGCATGCGTTTTTTCAGCAGCGAAATGGACGCGCAGGCACGCCGGCGTAACGAGCTGGAAGGCCTGCTGCGCGTGGCGGTGAACGAGCAAGCGCATTCGCAGTTGCATCTGGTTTATCAGCCGCAGGTCAGTCTGGCGGATGGCGAAATCCGCAGCGCCGAGACGCTACTGCGCTGGCGTCATCCAGTACGCGGCAACATCGGACCGGCTGAATTCATCCCCATCGCCGAGACCTCGGGGCTAATGCTGACGCTGGGTGAATGGGTCATGCAGACCGCCTGCCGCGAAGCCAGCCGGCTGCTGCGACGCTGTGGCCATTTGCCGCGCATCTCCGTGAACGTCTCCGCGCAGCAATTCGCGCGACAAGATGTCGTGGGCATGGTCGAGCGAGCGCTGCTCGCGCACGCGCTAGAGCCGCGGCATTTGGAGATTGAAATTACGGAGACTGTGTTGCTGGGCGACTCGAGCGCCGCCGTGAGCACGTTGCGATCGCTGCACGATATGGGGGTGGAGATTGCGGTCGACGATTTCGGCACGGGTTACGCGAGTCTCGCGTATCTCACGCGGTTTCCCGTCAATCGGCTGAAGATCGATCAAACCTTCGTGCGCGATATGCTCGCGCACCCGCCAAGTCTGTCCATCGTGAACGCGGTGATCGCCATGGCGCACTCGCTGGGGTTGCGCGTGACGGCCGAGGGGGTCGAGACGCAGGCACAAGCCCAGCGCCTCAAGGAGCTGGGCTGCGACGAAGCCCAAGGCTTTTGGTTTGCACGGCCCATCGATATGCACGGGCTGTATCACATCGTGGCGCCGTTAGGCAGCGGGGCTCGCCGCTAAGTCGCACTCGCATGGCATAGTGCATTCGACGTTTTTTGGCACTTCCTGACAGGACATCGGCTCCCTAATCTGAGTCCTTTCCGGAGGATTCGCCATGGTCGATTTACTGAAGCTCTCGCGTGCGCCGTGGATCGCGCATCGTACTACCGCCGTCGTTGCCGCATTGGGTATCGCCGCCGTCGGACTCGCCTTAACGCCTCCGGCGCAACGCGCCCTTCCCGGCTGGCTCGACGCGTTTTGCACGCTGGCCACGCGGGCCAACGATGCGCTCTCGGCCCACGCGTCACCGGTGCCGTCGGGCGCGGCACAATCACAGGCCATCGCCGCGATGACGGGTGCATCCGCGAACAGTGGCGCCGCTGCACGCCCGTCCACCAAGCTCACACCGCTGTCGTGCGAACCGCTCGCCAACGCGCCCGGTAAATCGGTAACCACGGCCATCGTGGAATTTCCGCCGCTGGCCTTCTCGCCGCCGCATCGGCATCCGGGTGCGGTGACCGCCGTGGTGATCGAAGGCACGATCCGGTCGCAGCTCGATGCCGGCCCACTCATCACCTACAAGACGAATCAAACGTGGTTCGAGCCGCCGGGTACGCTGCACACCCTGTCAGAAAACCCGGACCCGACGCACTCGGCCCGCTTGCTCGCGTTCTTTGTGACCGACGAGAACTGCGGCCCGCTCACGATCTACGAGCCCGCCGCGCAGCCCTCTTGAACTGGCGCGGCCCACCACACAGATCAGCGGCTCGCGCTGCGCTGACGCGGCGCGTCGAGCATGCGTGTCGCGCACAGCATGACCGCAGCGAGACCACACAGGAAGTACGTGCCGCCCAACGTTTGTGCGATGCCCGAGAGCGTGAGCCCAGCGCCGATCAGCAAGTAGTAATACAGCCCGAGTACCGCGCCGCCGGTTCCCAAGCGGTCGCGGTAACGCTCCAGTGCGTTGCTCAGAATGTTGGGAATCGCCAGCCCGAACGCTACGACCAGCAACATGACAGGCACGAGAAACCAGACGGTTTCCGAGAGAAGCAGAACGGCGGCACCGCTGAGTGTCGCCAACACGCTCGCGCTCATCACGATGCGTTGGGGCGACACGTCGCGCGCGAGCAGCCGCTTGTTGAGACTCGCGCCGACGCCCGAGCCGAGCGCTAGCGCGAGCCCCGAGTAGCCGAACATCGCCGTGCTGATCCCTAGCCGCTCGAACATGAACGGCGCGAGACTGTAGTACGAAAAGAGGCAGGTGTTGAATAGCGCGACGAGTGCCGCCGAACGCCAGATATCGAGGTCGCGCAGCATCACCCACAGCGTGGCGAAGAGCGGCACTTTCGTGACATGAAGCGGACGCGTCTCGGGCAAGCGCTTCGCGCTCCAACCGAGCAGCACGACAGCCAGCGCCGCCAGCCCGCCGAAGACGCCGACGTAACCGTGCCAGCTCGCGAGCAACGCACCCGAAAACATGCCGATCGCCGGACTCACGGCGAGCGCCATCCCCACCATCGAGAACACCTGCCCGAGTGCGGCGCCCTGGTACCGGTCGCGCAGCATCGTCTGCGTCGCCACCGATCCGACAGCCGCCCCGAATGCCGAGACCACGCGCGCGACGAGCAACGCGCCGAACGTGTCGACGAACAATGCCGCCACGCACGCGAGCGCATAGATCGTCAGACCGCACAGCATGGTCGGACGGCGGCCGATCACATCGCACATGCGCCCCCAGACCACCACACCCACGGCAAAAGCGAAGAAGTACACGGATAGCGTGCTGGCCGCAGCAGCCGGCCCCACGCCGAAGACCTCGCCGATATCGACCAGCGCCGGGCTGTAGATCGTCTCGGCAATTTGCGGAAACATCAGTAGCGCGATGGGTAGTGCCATCTCACGCCGGTTAAGCACTTGCATTGCAAACTCCTGAAAAGTGAAGGCCGCATCTTCCGGCAACACCCCCTGACGTATTATTGGTATTCCGTCTATTTATCGATCAAATCGGACATTCCATTCCGAGACGCCCGCCATGGCATGGCTTGACGCTCACGCAACGTTCGATCCCGATGCACAGCAACGCAGCGCGATCGGCATTGCCTCCACCCTCGGCAACCACGACTCCGGCGCGCATCGGCACCGCATGGGGCAGTGGCTGTTCACGCAGCACGGTTGCATTCGGATCACGCTGGCGAACCAGTTGTGTTTGTTGCCGCCCACGCGCGCCGCATGGATTCCGCCGGGTGTTTCGCATCGCGCCGTTGCCGGTACGCCGGTGGAGTACCGCTCGATTTTTCTTGGGGAACCGTGGCTCGGCAGCCTGCCCGGACAAATCGAGGTAATCGAAGTCGGTGCGCTGTTGCGCGAAGTGTTCGAACGTATCGCTTTCGCTGCGTGGGAGACCGACTGGTCGACGGGGGTCGCGAGTCATTTGCTCGCGTTGTGTCTGGCGGAGACTGCCGCCGCACAGCGTCAACCGTTGCTGCTGCCGCTGCCCAGCGATCGCCGACTCGCCCCATTGTTCGACCATCCCGAACAATTGCCGCCACCACTCGGCGATTTGGAGCGCACGGTCGGCGCCAGCGCCAGAACCATCGGCCGCATCTTTCAGCGTGAAACCGGCATGAGTTACCAGCAGTGGCGTCAGCAATGGCGCCTGATACGTGCAGTGGAGGGACTGTCGAGCGGCAAACCGCTTGCGTGGGTTGCCGATGCGCTCGGCTTCGCGAGCGAGAGCGCATTCATCGCGTTCTTCAAAGGGATGACCGGCAAGACACCGGGTCAACTGCGCCAGCAAGTTGCACGGCGTGGGCCTTGCTAATTGCGCATCCGGCCCTGCTTTTTTCGCGTCACACGCGTGTCAAGACTCGCGTGCAAGTTTAGAACGCGGTAAGGTACGTCGCGAAGGGAATCACCCCAAACGTCGTTGCAACGAGGAATCTCTCAATGAAAACCAAAGCCGCCATTGCCTGGGAAGCCGGCAAGCCCCTGACCATCGAGGAAGTCGATCTGGAAGGGCCGCGCGCTGGCGAGGTGCTGATCGAGGTCAAGGCCACCGGCATCTGCCATACGGACTACTACACGCTCTCGGGTGCCGACCCGGAAGGCATTTTCCCCGCGATTCTCGGCCATGAAGGCGCGGGCGTCGTGGTCGATGTCGGCCCCGGCGTGACCACGCTCAAGAAAGACGATCACGTCATTCCGCTGTACACGCCCGAGTGCCGCCAGTGCAAGTTCTGCCTCTCGCGCAAGACCAATCTGTGCCAGGCGATCCGTAGCACGCAAGGTCGCGGCCTGATGCCCGACGCCACGTCGCGCTTCTCGCTCGACGGCAAGCCCATCTTCCACTACATGGGCACGTCCACCTTCTCGAACTACATCGTCGTGCCGGAAATCGCCGTGGCGAAAGTGCGCTCCGACGCGCCGTTCGACAAGGTCTGCTACATCGGCTGCGGTGTGACCACCGGCGTGGGCGCCGTGGTGTATTCGGCCAAGGTTGAAGCCGGTGCGAACGTCGTCGTGTTCGGCTTGGGCGGTATCGGCCTGAACGTGATCCAGGGCGCGAAGATGGTCGGCGCCGACAAGATCATCGGCGTCGACATCAACCCGGGCCGTGTGGAACTGGCGAAGAAGTTCGGCATGACGCACTTCATCAACCCGAACGAAGTCGAGAACGTCGTCGACCACATCGTGCAACTGACCGACGGCGGCGCCGACTACTCGTTCGAGTGCATCGGCAACGTGACGACGATGCGTCAGGCGCTGGAGTGCTGCCACAAGGGCTGGGGCCAATCGTTCATCATCGGCGTGGCTGCGGCCGGTCAGGAAATCAGCACGCGTCCGTTCCAACTGGTCACCGGACGCGAGTGGAAAGGCTCGGCATTCGGCGGCGCCCGCGGACGCACCGACGTGCCGAAGATCGTCGATTGGTACATGGAAGGGAAGATCAACATCGACGATCTCATCACGCACACCCTGCGCCTCGACCAGATCAACGAAGGCTTCGACCTGATGAAGCGCGGCGAGTCGATTCGTTCGGTCGTACTTTACTGATCGAAGCGGCAATCGCGCGACCGTGACCCGCCCCGGCGAGGCAAGCGCCGAGTCACCCGATCCGGCGCTTGCGGCGGCCCACCCGCTTGCGCCGCCCGACGCGGGCGTGTCCACCGGACCGCTCGCCCGGGCACGGCGGCGGCGTCATCGCATTCGCCTCGCCATCTTCTTCACGCTGCTCGTCGCAGGTCTCGTCTTCACCACTTACAGCCTCGTGCGCGATGTCGGCCGTGCCGGCGAGCACTCGATGGCGTTGCTGCCGTTTGCGCTGCTGGTCATCGCGCTCGTGATCGCGCTCGGCTTCGAGTTCGTCAACGGTTTTCACGACACAGCCAATGCCGTGGCCACCGTCATCTACACCAACTCGCTGCCGCCCAGTGTGGCGGTGATGTGGTCGGGTCTGTTCAATTTCCTTGGGGTATTGCTCTCCAGCGGCGCCGTGGCGTTCGCCGTCGTGTCGTTGTTGCCGGTCGAACTGATTCTGCAAGTGGGATCGTCGGCGGGCTTTGCGATGGTGTTCGCACTGCTGATCGCCGCCATTGTGTGGAACATGGCGACGTGGTGGCTGGGGCTGCCCGCATCGTCGTCGCACACGCTCATCGGGTCGATCGTCGGCGTAGGGATTGCCAACGCGCTCATGCGAGGGCGCGACGTGACGAGCAGCACGGGCGGTATCGACTGGAGTCAGGTCGCCACCGTCGGCTACTCGCTGTTGCTCTCGCCGATCATCGGCTTCGGGTGCGCAGCCGCACTGTTCATCGCGCTGAAATGCTTCGTGCGCAATCCAGCACTCTACGAATCGCCCAAGCCGCGCACACCGCCGCCGTGGTGGATTCGCGGCTTATTGATCCTCACGTGCACCGGGGTGTCGTTCGCGCATGGCTCCAACGACGGTCAGAAGGGCATGGGGCTCATCATGCTGATTCTGGTCGGCACCGTGCCCATGGCCTACGCGCTCAATCACGCCATGCCGGATGCGCAAGTTGCGCAGTTCGTCGCGTCGGCACAGACGGCACAGCGCGCGCTAGCGGCGCAACCGCCACTGTTACCGTCGAGCGCGAACGCGGCAACAACTGCACAGTCCGGCACCGTGGCAACGTCGGCCCCGCGCGCCGTGCTGACCGCCTTCGTTCGCACCGAAACGCTGACGCCCGAAGTCGTGCCCGCACTGTCGGTACTCACCGGTGAGATCGCTCGGGAAGTCGCAAATCACGGCTCGTTTGCCCGTATGCCCGCCGAGTCGGTCGCCAATGTGCGCAACGACATGTACGTCGCTGCGGAGTCGATTCGTCTACTGGAGCGGCACCACGAGGTCCCGGTCGCACCAGACACTGCCCGCGCGCTCAAGGCGTTCCGGTCGCAACTCGACGAAGCCACCAAATACATTCCGTTCTGGGTGAAGGTGGCGGTCGCGATTGCGCTGGGGCTCGGCACGATGGTCGGATGGCGGCGCATCGTGGTGACCGTGGGCGAGCGTATCGGCAAGAAACACCTGACCTATGCGCAGGGTGCCTCGGCCGAACTGGTCGCGATGGCGACGATCGGCGCGGCCGACTTATACGGCTTGCCGGTATCGACGACCCACGTGCTGTCGTCGGGCGTGGCCGGCACGATGACCATCAACGGCTCGGGCTTGCAGTGGGACACCATCCGGAATTTGTTACTGGCGTGGGCGCTGACCCTGCCCGCCGCCATCGTGCTCGCAGGCGGCCTGTACTGGGCGTTCAGTCAGGTGCTGTGAGGCTCACAGCCGCGATACCTTGCCCAGACTGCGTGTCGGCGCGACCTTCCCATTTTGTAAGCCCCGTAATGCGCACAAATATTGCGACCCGGTTTCGATACGCGTGACAGCAAACCAAGTGGGAACATGACGAGTCGAACCGAATACGAAGCGTGTCGTCCGCTGGTGCCTCTTGCATGTCGCCCGGGCGCGCTGTTACGACAGGGAGACTGCAAATGAAGAAAAACCTCTTGCCACTCGTCATGACGGGGGCAGTGACGCTCGTCACCCTCGCCGCACTGCCTGAAGTGGCGTCGGCGCAGGCGAGTCAGGCCGTCATCAACTCACCGGCCAATGTGCGGGCAGGCCCCGCCAGCGACTATCCGATCGTCTCGCAGGCCGGGCCCGGCATGCCGGTCACCGTCTACGGCTGTTTGTCCGATTACACGTGGTGCGACATCGGCTTGCCCGGCTCGCGCGGCTGGATTTACGCGGCGCTGCTGAGCTATCCGTATCAGGGCAGCCCGGTGCCGGTGCTCAACTACGGCACGATGATCGGGCTGCCGATCATCACCTTCTCCATCGGCGCGTACTGGGGCAACTATTACCGTGGTCGCCCGTGGTACCACGATCAGCGCTACTGGAACCGCCCGCCGCCGCGCCCACGTCCGCCGCATTGGGGTGGCGGACCGGGACCGCGCCCGCCGGGCGGTCATTACCCGGGCCCGGGACCCCGTCCGCCAGGACATGGCGCAGGCCCCGGCCCTCGCCCGCCGGGTCACGGTGCAGGCCCAGGTCCGCGTCCTCCCGGTCACGGCGCGGGTCCGGGGCCGGGTCGTCCGCCCGGACATGGCGCAGGCCCCGGCCCGCGTCCCCCGAGTGGCGGTGGCGGACACGGTCCGCGCCCGCCGGGTGGCGGCAGTGGTGGACACGGCGGCGGCGGTGGGCACGGTGGTGGTAACGGTGGTGGCCATGGCGGAGGCGGTGGACGCCCGGGTGGCGACCGCTAATCCCGATGCCTGTCGAGGGGGCACGCTGGCACTCGGAGTACGTGACCCCAATTCAGCAGACGCTGCACGCGTTTTGGGAAAAACGCTTAAAATGTGGGCATTGTCGGCCAGGCGGAGGCGCCAATCAGGCGCCCATGGCCGACCCGCAGGACAGCGAGCCCTCGCCCGTTCGACGCCCCGGCGTCGAAGTGCGCAGCCAGCGCATCGGGCATCCGTCACATTGCAGACCACTTAGCAGATCTCTCTCAGACGTGCCGTCGCGACCTCGTATCGCGACGCTCACGTCAGTCCGGCAAGATCCTCCGTAAGTCTCGATCGTGTTCCCCCCGCCCCCACGGGCGTGCATCGGCGTTGCTCGCGTCTCCTGCGGCCAGTCCGTCAGGCATGGGAACGAGCGGCCACAAGCCCAGGGTGCCCTTGCAGCCAGGTCGCGGGACAACGTTGCCCGCGGGAATTCTCCATGGCGCGCGTCAGGCGTGCGCCAGAGACACACGTTGCAGGAACCTTTTGCAGGTCATGAGTCTTTTTCGAACCAAAAACATCGAGAACATGCTGGCGGCTAGCCGCACCGGCAGTCTCCGCAAGGTGCTCGGCCCCGTCGATCTCGTCCTGATGGGCATCGGTGCCATCATCGGCACCGGCATCTTCGTGCTCACGGGCACCGGCGCACTCACGGCCGGCCCCGCCCTCACCCTCTCGTTCGTCATCGCGGCCACGGCCTGCGGCTTTGCCGCGCTTTGCTACGCCGAGTTCGCCTCCACGATTCCCGTTTCCGGCTCGATCTACACGTACAGTTACGCCACGCTCGGCGAAATCGTCGCGTGGATCATCGGCTGGGACTTGATGCTGGAGTACGGTCTGGCGTCGTCGGCTGTGTCGGTCGGCTGGTCGGGCTACTTCCAGTCGCTGGCCGCAGGCTTCGGCTTGCATCTGCCCGCCGTCATCACTGCCGCCCCAGGCAGCGTGCCGGGCGTGACCACGTTCATCAACCTGCCCGCCGTCGTGATCATGCTGCTCATTACGTGGGTGCTGTCGTACGGCGTGCGCGAATCGGCACGCATCAACAACCTGATGGTTGCGATCAAGATCGGCGTGGTGCTGCTCTTCATCGCCGTGGGCGTGTGGCACGTCAAGCCGGCCAACTGGACGCCGTTCATGCCGTTCGGCACCAGCGGCATGTTCAATGCCGCCGCGCTCGTGTTCTTCGCCTTCATCGGTTTCGACGCGGTGACTTCGGCTGCGGAAGAAGTGCGTAACCCGGGCCGCGACTTGCCGATCGGCATCATCGGCTCGCTGATCGTGTGCACGCTGCTGTATGTGGCCGTCGCCGCGATCATGACCGGCATCGTGCCGTTCGCGCAGTTCGCCGGCGTCGATCACCCGGTGTCGCTGGCACTGCAATACGCCGGTCAGAACTGGGTTGCGGGCTTCGTCGATCTGGGCGCGATTCTCGGTATGACGACCGTGATTCTGGTGATGACCTACGGCCAGACCCGCATCACCTACGCGATGTCGCGCGACGGCCTGCTGCCGCCGATGCTCTCGCGCATTCACCCCACCCACAAGACGCCGTTCGCGGGCACCTGGATCATCGGTGTGGTGTTTGCCGTGATTGCCGGTTTCGTGCCGCTGGGCGTGCTGGCCGAGTTGATCAATATCGGCACGCTGTCGGCATTCGCGCTCGTCTCGGTGGCTGTGCTCGTGCTGCGCCGCACGCATCCGGATCTGCCGCGTGCGTTCCGTGTGCCGGGTGCGCCGGTGGTGCCGCTGATCTCGGCAGGCTTGTGCCTGTTCCTGATGGCGCACCTGCAAGCGGCGACGTGGATTGCTTTCGTCGTGTGGCTCGCCATCGGCATGGTGATCTACTTCACCTACGCGCGCCGCAACGCCCTGCTGCACAAGCACGGCGACAAGCCTGCCCAGCCGTAACTGCGATAACAGCCGCAATTGTCGGCCCTGTTGTAACGCCCTCTCTACCGACTTCCCCGTCTCCCGCCGTTGCGCGGGAGCGCGTATAGTCCGGCACAGGCCCTGCCGCACACACCATCGTGCAGCGGGGCCGTCCGCCCTTACGGCGGTTCTGCAAGTCGCTCGCTCGTGTTTTCCGTTGTCCGCTAACTACAAAGCACCCACAAAAGGATCAAGAACATGCGTCGTTACGTCCTGCTCGCGGCCGTGCCTGCCGCTTTCGCTGCCGGTTTCCTCTCGTCCCACCTGATGCCGAACGCCTCGGCACAAGCCGCGGCCCCCGCCCCGCTGACGGCGCAGATCATCGACGTCGGTGCCATGACCGACGAACAGATCGGCAAGCTCGTACCCAATGTCGGCACGCTGCGCTCGCGCACACTCGTGGCCACAACCAACGGTACCGTCGCCGTGCAAAGCGGCAACGTGCCGCGCCACACGCATCAGGAAGCCGACGAGATTCAATACGTCATCGCCGGCAGCGGCACGTTCTGGCTGGGCGACCAGCAGCGCGAAGTGCACCCGGGCGATCTCATCATCATTCCGCGCGGTACCGTCCACGCCGGGTCGCAAAACACCAGCGGCGAGTTCAAAGTGCTCGCAATCAAGCTGCCGCCGCAGGCACCGAACGACATTCAGTTCGTGAAGTGATTTAGACCCTAGGCTAGCGCCGCTTGGCGGCGGCGCAGCCCGATCAACGTCAGCTCGGCGAACACCAGCACGGTGACGATCTGCACCCCGATGAACGCCACGCCTAGCACGTTCGGCGCGATCCAGTCCGACGCCAGCAACACGCCGCAATCGAACGCCCAAATCACATTGATGGCGATAACCGTCCACGCCGCCCCGGCGGGCAACGTGGTACGCCGCACCAGCCAAACAAGGGCAGCACCGTAGACAAGTAGTACAAGCCCGGTCAAGCGCAGGCCGTCGGCGGGCAGATCCAGCAGGGCCGCCAGCGGGGCTGCCGCGAGCACTTGCAACAGCCCGACGGCACCGCTGACGAACGCGTCTGCAAGCATCACACGGGCAAGAAATGCGGAACGAGAAGAAGTAAGTGCCGAGTCGTGGCGCGAAGCCTCGAGCGAAGACTGACGGGATGACATCATGATGACCTCCATCGAAGTGGGACCGATCCGGACGACGCGCCTTGGGCGGCGTTGTTCAGGATGACGAGACATCGGGTCTCGCTGACTGCCATCTTCGTGATTGCCCGACGTGCCGTCGATTACCTGCGAGGTAATGGCGACCCACCATCCAGCCGCTATCATCCGCTTCATGACAACACCTGCTATCGGAACCCTGCTGCGCGACTGGCGTCAGCGCCGGCGCATGAGCCAGCTCGATCTCGCGCTAGAAGCCGAGATATCGACGCGCCATCTGAGCTTTGTGGAGACAGGCCGCGCACAACCCAGCCGCGACATGCTCCTGCATCTTGCGCAAGCGCTCGACATTCCCCTGCGCGAGCGCAACGCCCTACTCGTAGCGGCGGGCTTCGCCCCCCGCTTCGAGGCGCGCGCCTTCGACGCGCCCGACATGGCCGTCGCTCGCGAAGCGGTACAACGGGTACTCGATGCTCACGAGCCGTATCCGGCGCTGGCGGTCGACCGGCATTGGACGCTGCTCGCGGCAAATCGAGCGGTCATGCCGCTGCTCGCCGGTGTCGACCCCTCGCTACTGAGCGGCGCCGTCAACGTGCTGCGCTTGTCGCTGCACCCGGACGGCCTCGCACCCCGCATTGCCAATCTGCCCGAATGGCGCGCGCACCTGCTGCACCGCCTGCGTCAGCAAATTCACGCGAGCGGCGACGCCACGCTGGGCGAGTTGTATGAGGAATTGAAGGCCTACCCTGTGGAGGAGCGCGGACCGGCACCTGCGGTGCCGCCAACGGCGAGCATCTTCGTGCCGATGCAATTGCGCACGAACGATGGCCTACTGTCGTTCTTCAGCACGACGACAGTGTTCGGCACGCCCGTAGACGTGACGCTCGCCGAGTTGGCCCTAGAAGCGTTCTACCCCGCCGACGAAGCGACGGGCCGACACATGCGCGCGATGGTGTTGTGACGCCGAAGCCTGGCGGCGAAAGTCAGCCGAAGTTGCGGTTGAACCACACGATGCCGTACCCAATGGCGAACATCGTGAGCAGCAACGGTACCGAGATGCGCAGGACCTGAATGGCGAGCGGGCGCGGCGGCAAATCCTCGTCCTCGGGCATACGGTCCGCCTCGCGCAGCGCGCCGGTACACAGCGCCGCCGCAACTGCACTCGCGAACACCCAGAAGGTCTGGTTATAGAGCAGCGCGACAAGCAACAACGTCAACGCGACGTTGCGGCCGTGGTAGATCAGATTGACGGTATTGCGAAAGGCTTGCGGCGACATGTCGGTGTGGCGTGGGGGCCGCCAAGCGGCCCCTGCGCAAAAGTTCTAGTTATGTGACGTCATCCCGTGCTGCCGTGCACGCGGCACCGGGCAAAACAGAGCCCTCGAAAGCTCAGCGAAGCATAACGAGACTTAACGGCCAGTGCTACCGCAGTCTTTAACATCTGCCCGAATTACCCGCTTCATCGGCCCCTGTCGATGGCCTCATCGATCGTGCTCGCTTCGCGTGTCATCGGCTTGCGCAAAGCGCCATGTCCGCTGCCATATGAATGCGGTATTCTCCCTCGCATGACCGATCGCGCCCCCGCCCCCAACGACTCCCCCGCCCCGTCTGGCACCGCCGAGCGCCAGCCCGAGCGCGCCGTCTATGTCATCGTGGCGCATCCACGATGGCGCGACTCCCGCGTGAACCGCCGGCTGCTCGACGCCGCGCGCAGCATCGCGGGCGTCGACGTCAACGACCTTTATTCGACCTACCCCGACTTCAGCATCGACGTGGCCGCCGAGCAGCGGCGCGTTGCCCGCGCCGACATGATCGTGCTGGTGCACCCGATCTACTGGTACAGCATGCCGCCGTTGCAAAAGCTCTGGTTCGACGAGGTGCTTACGTGGGGCTGGGCCTATGGACACGACGGTCACGCGCTCGCGCAAAAAGACCTGTGGCTCGTACCGAGCACCGGCGGCCCGCAGGCGAGCTACCGCGTCGAGGGTTATAACCAGCACGAATTTGCCGACTTTCTACCGGCCTACGAGCAGACGGCGCGTCTTTGCGGCATGCGCTTCCTGCCGCCGCACGTGTTCTTCGGCGCACGGCGCAGCGACGACGCGGCGCTCGACGCGCACGTGAGCGAATTCGCTGGCCGGCTGGCCACCTACCCGCAATGGCCCGAACTCATCACGATGGACGCCGCCCCCGAGTGCAGCGACATTCCCGACAGCGACCGCCCGCGTTGCCCGCCGGACGCCTTACCGGGCCCGGCATCGGCCACCGATCCCGAACCACCCGCCAATGACGCGAGCGCTCGCCCCGGGAGGGCCGTCTGATGGAACACGTCCCGTCGTGGCTGCTCGCCAGCCTCATCTATCTCTCCGCCGCCGTTATCGTCGTGCCGCTTTCCCGTGCACTGGGTCTGGGCGCGATCATCGGCTACCTCGCTGCGGGCATTGCCATCGGTCCGTGGGGGCTGGGGCTCGTCTCGCGTGTGGAAGATGTGCTGCACTTCGCCGAGTTCGGCGTCGTGCTCATGCTGTTTCTCGTCGGTCTCGAATTGGAGCCGAAGCGGCTGTGGAACCTGCGACGCCCCATCTTCGGCTGGGGATCGGCGCAAGTCATCGGCTGCGCGGTACTGCTCTTCGGCGTGGGTGTCGCCCTCGGCGCGCCATGGCGCATTGCACTCGTTGCCGCCCTCGGTCTTGCGTTGTCGTCGACCGCCATTGCCTTGCAGGTGATGGCCGAGCGCAACCTGCTAGGCACCCCCAGCGGACAAGCCGGGTTCTCGATTTTGCTGTTTCAGGACGTGGCAGCTATCCCGATTCTAGCGCTGCTGCCGCTGCTCGCCAACTCGGTCGATAGCCATGCACTGACCGGCACCGAGCGCGCCCTTGAGGCGCTGAAGATCGTCGGCGTGATTGCCGCCATCATCCTTGGTGGACGACTGGCGTTGCGCCCGTTGCTGCGCTGGATCGCCAACAGCAAGACGCCGGAGATCTTCACCGCGGCCGCGCTTTTGCTCGTCGTCGCCATTGCCGCGCTGATGCAGTGGGTGGGACTGTCGATGGCATTGGGCGCGTTCCTCGCCGGGGTGCTGCTCGCAGAAAGCGAATATCGCCGCGAGCTCGAAACCGACATCGAACCGTTCAAGGGCTTGCTGCTCGGGCTGTTCTTCATTGCCGTGGGCATGAGCATCGACTTCGGCGTGCTGTTCGCGCAACCGTTGCGCATGCTCGCCGTCGTGGTCGGCTTCATGGCGGTGAAGGGCTTTGCGATCTATGGGCTGTCGCGCCTGATGAAGCTGCCGTATCAGGAGCGGCCGATCTTCACGCTGCTGCTCGCGCAAGGCGGCGAATTCGCCTTCGTGGTGTTCCAGTCGGCGGGGCCGCAAGTCTTGCCGCCTGCCGTGTCGTCGTTCCTGATTGGTGCGGTCGCCCTCTCGATGCTGATCTCGCCGCTGCTGCTCGTGGCGATCGATAAATGGCTGTTGCCGCGCTATAGCCTCAAGGGCTCGCCGCGCATGGAAGAGATTGCCGAGCCGCAGACGGCCAGCGTGGTGATTTGCGGCTTTGGCCGCTACGGTCAGATCGTGGGCCGCGCGCTCGTGCCGCAGGGGGTCTCGGTGACCGTGCTCGATCATGATCCGGACACCATCGAGAGCCTTCGGCAAATTGGCTTCCGGGTCTTCTACGGCGACGCCACACGGCTCGATCTGTTGCGCATCGCTGGCGTCGCGAATGCGCGCGCGGTCGTGGTCGCGGTCGACGATGTCGATCAGTCGCTCGAGATCGTGGATCTGCTGCGTGAGCACTTCCCGGACGTGCCAATCGTCGCGCGGGCGCGCAACGTGGGGCATCTGTTCCAGTTACGCGATCGTGGCGTGAAGCACATCGAGCGGGAAGTGTTCGAGTCGTCGTTGCGCAGCGCACGTTCGGTACTGGAAGAACTGGGCTGGCCGGCGGCGGAAGCCCGCGAGGCGACGATGGCATTCCGGCGCGGCAACATCAAGCTGACCGACGAGATGTATCCCTTCTATCAGGACCGCAACAAGATGATTGCCAAGTCCAAGGAAGGTCGCCGCCAGTTCGAAGAACAGATGAC
Organism: Pandoraea pneumonica; assembly: GCF_049918595.1. GTDB lineage: Bacteria > Pseudomonadota > Gammaproteobacteria > Burkholderiales > Burkholderiaceae > Pandoraea > Pandoraea pneumonica_A. Next base: position 259,592 of record NZ_JBNCRZ010000004.1, on the reverse strand, counting down.
GCGCGAGCGCGAACAGCGCAAAGCGCAGCGTCAGGTCACGTTCGGATGGGATGGCGATAAGGCGCCCGACATCACCCCTACGCCGGTGCAAACGCAGACACCTACGCAAGAAAAAACAACCGGGCAGTAGCGCCTCATGGCGCACCGCCCGGTGCGTCTTCGTGCAGTCGAACCGCTTAGTCGAACGGCTTGAAATGCCCGTCTGCCGGCACCTTCGCGTCGGTGCGCAGACGCTCTTCCGCGTCGCTGCCAGCCAACCCGCGATAGTAGAGATGCACAGCGATCGCCGCCGAATAGCGGCGAATTTCCACCAGCGTGAGGAAGGCGTGCGTGGCCGACGTGAACATCAGATACGGCGACTCCTCTTCGATGAGGCCCGCGACCTGATGCAAGCCGTGGCGGTGCAGTACGTCGGCGAGTTCATCGCGGCTGCGGTGCGTGACGGCGTCGGTGGCCGGGTACATCATGCGCAGCAGTACGAGCGGATGTTCAGCACACGCCAGCGACAGCGCCTGCACAACGGCGTGGCTATCGAGTGCCGTGGCGACGGCTTCACCTTCGGGACGATGCTGCGGGAAGAGCTGCTCAAGGGTCAACGTCATGATGAGTCCAGTGCAAAGAAGCTGAAAAACAGCGACAGCGGGCTCACCAGTCTAGTGAGCCCTTGACTCAGGATAAACGCTGTCGAGCGATAACGCGCGTTGCGTCAAACGAAACAATTACAGCATATTTCAAGCGCTCCTCCCGCTCGGTTTTGTCCCACTTCAGTCCCTCTTTCGTCTCCCCCGCGCCTAATTCCAGTACACCTGCAACTTCCTTCGGCACTTCGCAATTACGTAGTTTTACGTTATGTCTGCGCCCAGAGACGCGTGCGACAATGCGCCGATTAACATGTTAACTATAAGGAAGAGGCAACTGTGGTTAAGCGTATTTCCCGTTTCTTTACGCAGGTCGTGCATCGTTTTTTGCCTGATCCGCTCATCTTCGCCATCTTTCTTACCATCATCACTTTCGCGCTCGCGTTGGGTTTCACGCCCAAGACGCCGGGCGATCTGGTCCTGCTGTGGGGGTCCGGTTTCTGGAATCTGCTCGCGTTCTCGATGCAGATGGCGATGATTCTCGTCACTGGCCACGCACTCGCCAGCTCTGCCCCGATGAAGCGCGCGATGGCCGCCCTCGCCAGTTCGGCGCGATCGCCCGCACAAGCCACCATGATGGTGGCGCTGCTCGCGGGCATTGCCTGCGCGATCAACTGGGGTTTCGGTCTAGTGCTGGGTGCGATGTTTGCGCGTGAAGTTGCGCGTCGCGTGAAAGGCACCGACTACCGTTTGCTCGTCGCTTGCGCCTACATGGGCTTCCTGACGTGGCACGGCGGGTTGTCCGGCTCGGTACCGTTGGTGGCCGCCACGCATGGCAATCCGATGGAGAAAGTGGTTGGCCTGATTCCCGTCTCGCAAACCCTCTTCACGGGCTACAACGCGTTCATCACGATCGGTTTGATCGTGATGCTGCCGCTGCTTGCGCGGGCGATGATGCCGCGCCCGAACGAAGTCGTGTCCGTCGATCCGAAGCTGCTGATCGATGAACCCACGCACGAGCGCGTGCTCGGGCCTGATGCCACGTTGGCCGAGAAGCTGGAAGAAAGCCGTCTGCTCTCGCTGCTCGTCTTTGCGTTGATCGCGGCTTATCTGATCGTTCGCTCGGTCACGAAGGGCTTTACGCTCGACATCGACACCGTGAACATCGCGTTCCTCGGCATCGGTATCTTGCTGCACAAGACGCCGATGGCGTATGCACGCGCGGTCGCCAATGCGGCGCGTGGAGCGTCGGGCATCATGATTCAGTTTCCGTTCTACGCGGGCATTCAAGCCACGATGGATCACTCGGGGTTGGCAGGTGTCATCACGAATTGGTTCATTGAAATCGCCAACGTGCACACGTTCCCGTTGCTCGCCTTCCTGAGCTCGGCGGTCATCAACTTCGCCGTGCCGTCGGGCGGTGGTCACTGGGTGGTGCAAGGCCCGTTCGTCATGCCGGCCGCGCAAGCGCTCGGTGCCGACATGGGCAAGGCCGCTATGGCCATTGCGTACGGCGAGGCTTGGACGAACATGGCGCAGCCGTTCTGGGCATTGCCCGCATTGGCCATTGCGGGCCTGGGCGTGCGCGACATCATGGGTTATTGCGTGACGGCGCTGCTGTTTTCCGGCGTAATCTTCATCGCCGGAATGTACTTGTTTTAAAGGGGTTTAGCGCAGCATTCGCGCGCCGCGAACCCACCATTCTGGGCGGCGCGCGCCTATCGCTTGATGGTATGATTTTTGCGAACGCAGATATGACCGATACCTCATGCGATATCCCGAGCAGATGTCCGACACGCAGGCGGCGGCCGTAGCCGCTGCCGACCATGTCATGCGCCATTGGCAATACGATGTCGATGGCGCAATGGCAATTGGTTCGGACTCCCACAAGCAGATGTTCTGCCGCATGCTGCTTGAGTCTCACAACCCCTACAAACCCGCCGTCATCGACTGGCCTCAGCTTCCGCCCGACGCCCTCAAACGGCTCACCGCACTGCCCATCTGGGACATCGCTGTGCAAACCGAGGGGCGTGCCTCCATTCGCGTGGCGACCTACGCCGCGACCGTTCAAGACCTGCTGTTACGCGAAGCGATCGCGATGGACGGCGACGAAGAAGCGCGCCACAAAGTCGTGCTATCGAAGCTGGTGAAAGCCCATGGCATCACGCTTGCCCCCGAGCCTGCCTACCCGCCGCCCAACGATCCCGAATGGGCATGGATGAAAACGGGCTTCAGCGAGTGCATCGACAGCTTTATCGCGTTCGGTCTATTCCGTTCGGCGCAGCGCTCCGGCTACTTCCCCAGCGCCCTGGTCGAAACGTTCGAACCTGTCATTCAGGAAGAAGCGCGTCATATCCTGTTCTTTGCCAACTGGCTGGCTTGGCATCGCCACAACCTACCGTTCTGGAAACGCCCATGGTTTTACACGCGCGTCGCCGCCATATGGGTCGTGTTGATTTGGGAGCGCGTGGCCATGGCGCGCGGCATCGACACCGATGGCGTGGCACACGATGCGAACTTCCTTGCCACAGGCACCGCCGAGATCGGCGAGTCGCTCAAGCCGCGCGATCTGATTGCGCTGTGTCTCGAGGAAGACGCGCGCCGCATGGATGGCTACGACAAGCGCCTGCTGCGCCCGACGTTCGTGCCGAAGCTTGCGCGGCTGGCGCTGCGATTTATGAAGGCATGAGTTCAGCGCAGCGCTTCGCCAACCCGGTTGTCACAACGAAAAAAGCCGTTCCCTCGGGAACGGCTTTTTCTTACCTGCTGCGAGCCCTACCGGCAGATCAGCTGCCTTCGCTCACATTCAGTTCGCCGGCAGCGCGAGCGCGGGCGAGTTCTTGCTTGACGTCAGCGCGCGAAACGCTCGGGCCTTGCGACACGACGATCGGGTAGTCCACGTCGTTTTGTGCCATCAGACCTTCAGCGCGGGCTTGCGCCAGTTCGCTCTTCACTTCGACGCGGCTCTTGGCCGGACCCGAAGCGACATACACCGGATAGTCGGCGTCGCCTTGCGGGATCAGACCGTTAGCACGGGCTTGTGCCAGATCGGCGATCACAGCAGCGCGCGTCAGCGGGGCACCTTGCGAAGCAACATCCGGGTAGTTGTTACCGTTTTCGACAGCGTAGCTGGAAGCGGCACCGAACGAAGCGGCAGCGGCGATAAGGGCGATTGCGATGTTCTTGCGGTTCATGTTTGAAAACTCCTGTCAGTTGCGACGGCTTTGTTTTGTTAAAGCGCCGTCGATGGAAGGAAGTCTAGAACTCGCAAATGCAATGAAAAACGCGATATTTGTCCACGAACTATTGCGTGTTTCGATGAGAATCGCATGCCCGATATTGGTGCAAACCCTGAGAAACCGCACCCAGCAACGATCGCCGGGCACGGTGACTCGCTCAGTCGGCCAACGACGCCCCCAAGGCATCCAGCAAAAATTGCGTACCGCGCTCACGCGAACCGGCATCGTCGTACCCGTCGAGAAACGCGCCTTGCTCGGTCATCACCAATTGCGTGCCGCCGTCATGGGCGCGTAGCTCGATGGTCGCGAGCGACGCCGAAATCTTGCGGGTATCGAGGTGCATCTCATAGGCGTAGACCAGACGCGTGTCGGGGATCACGTCGTAGTAGAGCGCATCGAACGTCGAGACCATGCCACTCCCCCAGCGCCCTTTCGAATGCTCGCGGCCGCCCGGGCGCACATCCATCGAACGCTCCACTTGGGTAAAGCCCGGGCCGCCGCCAAACCATTTGTCCTTGGCTTCGCGCACCGTCAGGGCACGGAACACCCGTGCGGGCGAGGCCGCGTATTGGCGTTCGAGGCGAAACGTGGCGTGCACCACCGAGCGGTTCGACGGCGCGGCGGCGTCGACATCGAAGCGCGTGACTTCGCGGCCGAGCTTGTCGAGGGTTTGCGCCCAACCTTGGCTGGCGCCCGCAGGCATCCACGCGAAGGCCGGATCGAGCACGGTGTAGCGCTGCTCGACTTCCAGTCGCGTGCCGTCGCTCACGTTGGCAAAACCCGCCGTCGTGTGCGCGCGAAACAGCGCGTGCCCGGCAGCATCGGTCACATCCATCTCGATCACCAACCGCACCGGCGCGTCGACTTCGGTGAAATGCCCGCGAATCCAATGCGACTCGCCTTCCGGCGACTGCATCCGCAGTTCGAAAACGCCGCCGACTCGCGCATCGACGCGCGCCTCGGGCACCGTGTACCCCGTCGGACAGAACCACCGCTTGACCGCGTCCGTCGTCGTCCAGGCCCGAAACACCGCGTCACAGGTGGCCGGATAAGTGCGGCCAATTGTCAGCGGGCGTGGTTGTTCTGCTGCATCACTTGCCGTGTTCATCAATGCCTCCTTCGGGCGGCAGGCTGGCCAGATACTCGCCCAACCGGTCGAGATGGCCCTCCCACTCATGTCGGCGCTGATTGATCCATCGCTCCGCAAGACTCAGCGCCTGAGGTTCGATCCGGCACGTTCGCACGCGACCGGCCTTTTCCGTTCGCACCAGCCCTGCGCTCTCGAGCACAGCAAGGTGCTGCATGACCGCCTGTAGCGACATCGCTAGCGGCTGCGCCAACGCACTCACCGACGCCGGCCCCTGCGCCAGGCGTACGAGCATCGCGCGCCGGGAAGTGTCGGCCAGCGCCTGAAACGTCAAATCGAGGGTGTTGTCATGGTCAAGCATGTGCTTGAGTATAGTGGCGAAAAATAGTTAAGCAAGAACTTTAGTATCAAGTCCTTGCTTAACGATGGATCGGGTGGATCGGGTCAGGTGATGATGTGATGCTCGCCGCGCTCACGCAGCTTGGCGGTGTGCTGGCGGTGCAGAATTTCGCGCAGCGACTGCTCGGTGGTATCGGACATGGCGTCGAGCGCCAAATCGTTAGGCTCCAGCCCGAACGGCTCTTCGATCTCGGCACTGACCGCTTCGAGGGCGAAGAAGGTGTACGAGATGAACGCCACGATGACGGGCGTCATCGCTCCGATGGAGTCGACCAGACCGAACGGCAGCAGCACGCTGTAGAGATACGTCACGCGGTGCAGGATCACGCCGTAGGTGAACGGAATCGGCGTCGAGGCAATGCGCTCGCAGCCGCCGATGGCTTCACCCAGCCGGTCGAGGTGCATTTCCATGACCTGCGCGAGTGGCGCCTCGATTTGCCCCTTGAGTCGGCGCTCACGCAGCCACTCCCCGGCCATCAGCAGGATGGTGATCGGCTTGAATTGCTTGCGCATCAGGCATTTCACGTCTTCCGGGCTGAGCAGCCGTTCGAAGTCGGCGCGCGGGTCGGTGCCGCGCAGTTGATGGCGCATGCCGTGCACGAACGCAATCAGGTAGGCCACGAAGCGCGGCGAATCCGACGTGTCGGAGACGAGCGTCATCGATTGACGAGCCAGCGCACGCGTCTCGTTGAGCACACTGCCCCAAAGCACGCGGGCTTCCCAATAACGGGCATAGCTCGTGGTATTGCGAAAACCGAGAAAAATGGCGAGCGTGATACCGATCAGCGAGAACGGCACGAAGGTCAGCGGAATCTTCCACTCGAACACGCGACCATGCGCCAGCGTGACGACGATCGAAATGATGGTCGTGAAGATGAGCTGCGTGGCGATCTTGGGCACGATCGAACCGCGCACGACGAATAGCATGCGCAGCCAATGCAGATTGGGACGGACGATCATGGCGAAATTAACGCTCGCAAGCGCTCAGAACAGGCGGTGGGGGAGCCGATTCGCGGGCATCATACGCCGCTGCCCCGCCTCCGGCAACGATTTCCGGCAATTTCTGTGCCCCCCGGGAAACCGCGGCCCCACATTGCTACGGCTGAAATGGTTGCAACCGTTTGCAACAACGCTACCCGCCGCAGAATCGGCTCGCGAGAATGCAACTGCGCCGTCTTGGCGTGTACAAGTGCTCAATAACGATCATGAATCCACATCGCACTCAGGGTAAGTCTCGCGGCCTGGCCGCTCTCGCACTGGTCGCCGGTCTTGCCGGCGTGGTAGGCAGTCTGTCGGGCTGCGTTGTCGAGCCGCCCCGCCCCGCGCCCGCTACGCGCGTGGTGGTTGAGCAAGACCCGCACACCGTCGCCGTACAGCGCCGCGAGCAGATCGACCGTCGCATCTCAAACGAGTCGCACGACATCGACAACCACGTGAACCAAGGCTATTACCCGCCGCCGCGTGGCTACGAGCTGCATCGCCGACTTGACGCCATTGCGCAAGAAGCGCGCGATATGGGCGCACAGCATGGCGGTGGCTTGTCGGCAGACGAGCAGCGCGCCCTCAATCAAGAACTCGATCAACTGCATCGCATGATCGCTGGCTGAGCGGCAACGCCTGCACGCCGCTAAAAAAACGCCCGGTGGCCGTGAAGCCATCGGGCGTTTTGTTGTTCGTATCACCGTTCGAACGCGCTTACTTCACATCCAGCGCCTGCGCCAACGTCACCGGGTCTTGGAAGATACTCGAGAAATCGAGCGCTCCATGACCATTGGCGCGATGCACTTCGAAGATGCGCCGTGCCAGATCGCCCAGCGGCGTCGCCACGTCACTGGTAGCAGCCGCCCCGTGCGCAAGGCGCAGGTCTTTTGCCATCAGATCCGTCGCAAACCCGCCGGTGTAGCCGCGCGACGACGCCGCGTTCTCCATTACGCCCGGACACGGGTTATAGACTTCCAGCGTCCAGTTACGCCCGGAACTTGCCTGCATCACCGCCGAGAGCACCTTCGGATCGAGCCCGTTGGCAATCCCTAAGCGCAACGCTTCGCTAGTCCCTGCCATCAAGATGCCGAGCAGCATGTTGTTGCACAGCTTGAGCGTCTGCCCTGCCCCGAGTGCACCGCCGTGATGAATGGCGCGCCCCATGTTGGAGAGCAAGGGCCGCATGCGCTCGACCAACGCCGCATCGCCGCCGACCATAAACGTTAGCGTGCCCGCCGCCGCGCCCGCCGTTCCGCCCGAAACCGGCGCGTCGAGCAACGCCGTGCCGGGACGTGCGAGCTTCGCGAGTTGGCGCGGAATCTCCGGCGGCACGGTGCTGCTGTCGATCAGCACCGCATCGGGTGCTGCGTTCGCCAGCACACCATCCGGGCCATCGTAGGCCGCCAGCACATGCTCGCCAGCGGGCAGCATGGTGATGACCACCTGTGCGTCGCGCACCGCATCGGCAATCGACTTGGCCGCCTGACCGCCTCCGGCGGCGAGCCGGTCCACGGCTGCACCGGAGAGGTCGAAGCCGCGCACGGTATGTCCGGCTTTGACCAGATTTGCCGCCATCGGGCCGCCCATATTGCCCAGACCGATGAACGCGACGCGCCATGTGGGCTGAGATGTCGTTTCCGTAGCCATCGTCATATCTCCCGAGAGTGGGTGCGCGCCTTACTTCAGCGTGATCGTCGTGTTCACACCGGCGGGGCCGGTACCGCGGGCTTGCCAACGTGCGGTGACCGTCTTCGTTTGCGTCCAGAAGAGCACCGCCTGCTTGCCGTTCGGCCCCAGATCGCCGAGCTTCGATCCGCGCGAACCGGTGAAGCTAAACCACGCCACAGGCACCGGAATCGGCAGATTGATACCCACTTGCCCGACGTCGATCTCGTTCTGGAACTGACGTGCCGCGCCGCCATCCTGCGTGAACAGCGCCACGCCGTTGCCGTTCGGATTCGCATTGACGAAGGTGATGGCTTCATCGAGCGTGTCGACACCGGTCATGCACAGCACCGGCCCGAAGATTTCGTCGCGATAGATCGACATATCGGCGTTCACGCCGTCGAAGATGGTCGGGCCGACGAAGTTGCCTTCCGGCGCTTCCTTCACCGTGTGACCGCGCCCGTCGAGCAGCAATTTCGCGCCCTCTTCCACACCGGCGCCAATCAATTTCTCGATACGCGCGCGGGCTTGCTTCGAGACCACCGGGCCGAGGTCGGCACGGCGATCGGTGCCCGGACCGACCTTGAGCGCACGTGCGCGTTCGACCAGTTCCGGCACCCATTCGCGGGCCTCGCCCACGAGCACCGCCACCGACGTGGCCATGCAGCGTTGACCTGCCGCGCCGAAGGCCGCGCCGAGCAGATGGTTGATCGCTTGTTCGCGATCGGCATCCGGCAGGATCACGCAGTGGTTCTTCGCGCCCATCATCGCCTGACAACGCTTGCCGGCTTCCGATGCGCGACGGTAGATATGCGTGCCGACATGCGTGGAACCGATGAACGACACCGCCTTGATGTCCGGGTGATCGCAAATCGCATTGGCGATATCCGGACCACCGTGCACGACGTTGAGCACGCCCGGGGGCAGACCGGCTTCGAGCGCCAACTCGGCCAGACGCAGCGACGCGCTCGGGTCTTGTTCCGACGGCTTGAGGACGAACGTATTACCGGTGGCCACTGCCAACGGGAACATGAAACACGGCAGCATCACGGGGAAGTTGAACGCGGTGATACCGGCGCACACGCCCAGCGGCTCGATCAGCGTGTAGACGTCGACGCCACCCGCTGCGTTTTGCGCGTATTCGCCCAGTTGCAGCGAGGCAATCGAACACGCGTGCTCGACGACTTCCAGACCACGCCCCACTTCGCCTTCGGCGTCGGGCAGCGTCTTGCCATGCTCACGCGTAATCAGTTCGGCGAGTTCGCCCGTGTGATCACGCAGCAGTTGTTGAAAGCGCAGCATCACGCGCATGCGCGACGCCTGCGACGTGGCACGCCACGTTTTGTAAGCGGCCTTCGACGATGCGACGGCAGCGTTGAGTTCCTCGGTCGTGGCAAACGGCACGCGTGCAATCACTTCCTGCGTGGCAGGGTTCACGACGTCGCGCCACTGCGACGACTTCGATTCAACGCGCTTGCCGTCGATGAGCAGCGGAATAGTAGGCAGGGACATGACACGCTCTCCAGTTCGAAACGAATGCAAAGTTCAGGAAGGACGGGCTACGAGCGAGAACGCCCACAGCGCCGCCGATAACTCAAAGATAGGCAATCGGCGCGAGGCCGTTGCCACGCATTTATCGTGCCGCCGCCGTCGTCTTCACGAGCGGGCAGGTCGACTTCGACAACGGTTGGAACGCTTCGGTGGCGGGCACCGTGGCGACCGTGGTGTAGTAGTCCCACGGGCCTTTCGACTCGGCGGGCGACTTCACGCGGAACAGATACATGTCGTGAATCACGCGACCGTCCGGGCGGATCGATGCGTTGTGCATGATCGGATCGCGAATCGGCAGTTCACGCATCTTTTGCGCAACCACCTTGGCATCGACGCTCTTGGTCGCCGCCACGGCGCGCAGGTAATGCAGCACGCTCGAATACACGCCCGCTTGCACCATCGTCGGCTTCAGATCCTTGTACTTCTTCTGGAAGCGCGCCGACCATGTGCGCGACGCATCGTCGAAGTCCCAGTAGAAGCCGTCGGTAAACATCAGCCCTTGCGCGGTATTCAGTCCCAGCGCATGCACATCCGAGAGGAACACCAGCAGTGCGGCGAGCTTCTGCCCGCGTTGCACGATGCCGAATTCGCGGGCCTGTTTGAGCACATTGACGGTGTCTTGCCCGCCATTGGCGAGCGCGACCACTTCCGCCTTCGAGCTTTGCGCCGAGAGCAGGAACGATGCGTAATCCGAGGCATTGAGCGGGTGACGCGACTGGCCCACCACCGTGCCGCCCAGTGCCTTCACGTTGTCGGCGGCGTCTTTCTCGAGCGAGTGACCGAAGGCGTAGTCGACGGTGATGAAGTACCACGTCTTGCCGCCGTTCTTGACCATCGCGCGGGCCGTTGCGGCCGATTGCGAATACGTGTCGAACATCCAGTGGAAACCGGTCGGCGAGCAGTCTTCGTTCGTCAGACGGGTGGTGGCCGGACCGGAGAACAGCGCGATGCGCTGCTTGTCCATGGCGATCTTCTGCACGGCGAGCGCCGCCGCAGAGTTGGTCAGGTCGGCAATGGCGTCGACGTTATCGCGGTCGAACCATTCGCGCGCCTTGTTGGCGGCAACATCCGCCTTGTTTTGATTGTCGGCCGAGACCAGATCGATCTTCATGCCCTTGCATTCGGCGGCCAGACAGTCGTCGATGGCCATTTGCGCGGCCACCACCGACCCTGCCCCGCCCATCGCCGAATACGTGCCCGACATGTCGGTGAGCACGCCCACCTTCACCGGACGGTCCGGCAACTGCGCCATGCTGCCCACCGACGCCATCCCCAAGCCCGCACCGAATCCCAGCGCGAGCAGCCACGGCTTGATCTTCATTGCTTTGTCTCCTGGTTTTTATCTTGCGTCGCTGTCGTCTATGCGCAGCGCTCATGAATTGTATTTGTGCGAATTTGCTTTACATAGCACATAGCTGCATCTACTTTGTGCATAAATGCACATAGGAGACGGCGCCCATGGTGACCCGCAAGCACGCAACCGCCGCGTCCATCGCAGGCGTGGAGCCGCGCCCCGACTGGGACGATCTTCGATATTTTCTTGAGGTAGCGCGCACCCAGCGCGTGAGTGCTGCGGCGCTGCGGCTGGGCGTCGATCACACGACGGTCTCGCGCCGCGTGCGGGCGCTGGAGCAATCGCTCGGCACCTTGTTGTTCGACAAATCGCGCAATGCGGGCTTTGCCCTCACACCGGAAGGCCAGCAATTGCTCGTGCATGCCGAGCAGATGGAAACCACGCTGCAATCGGCATGCGAACAGGTGGCAGGTCTGGGGCAAACGCTCTCGGGTCACGTGCGCATCGGTTCGACGGAAGCCTTCGGCACCTACTTCGTCACGCCCGTGCTAGCGCACTTTCAGCGCGAGTACCCGGCGATTCAACTCGACGTGCTGCCCGTGCCGCGCTTCGTGAGTTTGTCCAAACGCGAAGCCGACATCGCCATCACCATCGAGCGGCCGCAGCGCGGACCGTATGTGTGCAGCAAGCTGTGCGACTACCGGTTGCAGTTGTACGCGACGCCCAGTTATCTCGCGCAATACGGCGATGTGGAAGCGTTCGCGGATTTGCGCGGCCGTCGCTTCATCAGCTATGTCGACGAACTGTCGTTCAGTAATGAACTGCGCTATCTGGAAGACGTGGTGCCGGGCTGCGACGTGGTGATGCGCAGCACCAGCGTCATTGCACAGTATCAGGCGGCGTTACAGGGCGAGGCGCTCGCGATCCTGCCTTGCTTCATGGCCGCGCAGGACACGCGGCTCGTGCCGTTGCTCGCGGGCGAGGTGGTCGTCACGCGCAGCTTCTGGATCTATTGCCATGAGGAATTGCGCACGCTCAAGCGCATCACCACGTTGTGGGACTACCTGCGTGATGCGGCGCAGCGCAATGAAGCGCTATTGCAAGGTACTGCGGGGAAGCTCGTGCAGGCTTGACCTTATAAATCGCGAATCTTGCGCTGCTCGTTGTTGATCACCACTGGCACGGCGGCGCGCATCGCTTCGACGAAACGCAGTAAGCGCGCCGGATAGTGCTTCGCGTAGGGATAGATGAGATTCATCGGCAACGCCGTCGAGCGCCATTGCGGCACCAGTTGAATCAAGCGGCCTTGCGCCACGTCTTCCGCCATCACCCACGCCGAACTCACCCCCACACCCAGCCCGCGCAATGCGGCACTGCGCAATACGTACAAGCTGTCGGTACTCATGCGCGCGTCGAATGTCACCTTCGTGCGCTCGCCGGTCGTCTTGTGCGTGAGCGTGATGTCGTTGCGATAGAACGTGGTGAGCGCCAGCCACGGCATCTGCGCCAGATCTTGCGGATGCGCGGGCATGGGCCGGTCTTGCAGCAATTCGGGCGAGGCGACGACGATGCGCGGGACATCGGTCAAGGTGATCGCCACGTTCGACGGATCGCGCAGCTCGCCCACGTGAATCGCGCAATCGATGCCTTCCGCGATGAAATCCGGTTCGCGGTCAGACAAGAACCAATGCACCTTGATGCCCGCGTAGCGTTCGAGAAAGCTGACAAGCGGCGCCACGAGCAATTCCTGACCAAACGCATGGGGTGCCAATACGCGCAGTGTGCCTTCGGGTTCTTCGCCCGTGCCACGCAAGTCGGCTTCGAACGCCTCCCAACTCGCCACAAGCTCCTTTGCACGGGCGAAGCACCGCTCCCCGTCTTCGGTGAGCTTCATCTGGTGGGTGGAGCGTTGCAGCAGTCGCAGCCCGAGCGATCGCTCGAGCATTTGCAGACGGCGGCTGACGGTCGGCTGTGTGGTCCCCATTAGGGTCGCGGCCGCTGACAGGCTGCCCGCTTCGACAATGCGCACGAAGGTCTGCATGAGCTCGACGCGGTCGGCCCCGCTGCCCTTCGGGGCCGGGGTATCCATAGGGACGCTGGGCAAATTTGCCGATTCCGTAGCTTTGGTCATACGTCACACGTATAAAGGTTCTACGGATTATAGGTCTACCGTTGCACCGCACCAAGCGAGACACTACGCCCCGTACTGTGTCCTCACTGGAGCAACACACATGAGTTCCGCCCAACTTTCGAATGCCACCCCGTCAGACGTCCGGCCTCAACCGGAACTGTCGGCGAGGTTGATCCTGTTACTTGCCGCCGGCGCCGGTTTGACGGTGGCCTCGCTGTACTACGCCCAGCCGATGCTCGGCATCATGACCGACGACATCCACGCGGCCAACACGACCGTAGGCTGGGTGCCGACGCTCACACAACTGGGCTACGCGCTCGGCATCTTGCTGCTGGTGCCGCTGGGCGACCGCTTCGACCGTCGCCGTATCGTGCTGATCAAGGGTGCCGCTCTGGCGTTGGCGCTGCTCGTTACCGCCGTGGCACCGGGCATCGGCACGCTGCTGGTCGCGAGCCTCGCCATCGGGCTGACGGCCACCATGGCGCAGGACATCGTGCCCGCTGCCGCCGCCCTCGCCCCCGAGTCGATTCGCGGACGCGTGGTCGGCACCGTGATGACCGGTCTGCTGATGGGCATCTTGCTCTCGCGGGTGATTTCGGGGTTTGTCGCGCAGAACTTCGGCTGGCGTGCGATGTACGTCGTCGCGGCGATCAGCGTGGCCGGGTTCGGTGTGGTGGCATGGCGCGGCCTGCCGACGTTCCATCCGACCACGCAGATGACCTATCGCCAACTGCTCGGCTCGGTGATCGGTCTTTGGCGTAAGCATTCGGCACTGCGCCGTGCCGCGCTCGCACAGGGCTTGCTCTCGGTGGCATTCAGCGCGTTCTGGTCGACGCTGGCCGTCATGCTTCACGAAGCGCCGTTCCATCTGGGTGCGGCGGCAGCGGGGGCGTTCGGTCTGGCCGGTGCCGCAGGGGCACTCGGTGCGCCGCTGGCCGGGCGTATTGCCGACAAGAAGGGGCCGCAGGTGGTCACGCGTCTCGGTGCGGCGCTGGTGGCGGTATCGTTCGCGGCGATGCTGTTTGTGCCGCTGCTTAGTGCCCATGCGCAGTTGTGGCTGATCGGGCTGGCCGCCGTTGGCTTCGATTTGGGTGTGCAGGTGGCGCTGGTCTCGCATCAGACCATCGTATACGGCATCGAGCCGCCCGCGCGCAGCCGTCTCAATGCGGTGCTCTTCGTCGGCGTGTTCATCGGTATGTCGGTCGGTGCAGCGCTCGGCGCCCAAGCATTGGCGCATTGGGGCTGGACCGGTGTCTCGTCGCTGGCAACGCTCGCCGCCCTTGGCGCGCTGGCAGTGCGTATGTGGCCGGGTACAACTGTGGCCGATTGAGTTGGTCCACGAGCGCCGGTTTGCTTAGACAGTTAAGCGGCGACGGCAATAAAACAATGGCCGCCTCACATGAGGCGGCCATGTCGTTTTATGCAGCAAGTTCAGGCGGCAGCTTTCTCGGCACAAGCCCGCACGCGCTGGTACAGATCGTCGATATCGATTTGCGAGATGTTCAGGCCAAAGCGATCGCGCAACACCTGTTCAAGTTGCGCCGCCGAAACGATGTCGGATTCGCCAACCGCTTCGCCATGCGCGTTTCGCTCGGTCAGCCGCGTGTTCAATATGGCAATGCGGCCTTGCGGCAACGCACGCGTGAGGATCAGGTTATTGCGGAAGACCGAATCGGGTGCAGTGGACGTGTACCAGTTGCCCAACTTGTAATCGACCCATTCCGCCGGACGCGACACGAAGCGGTACACCGGCAGCCATTTCTCGGCCGATTGCACGCTCAGGTGAAACTCACCGTCGGCAGCTGTGGCGAGCCGGTAGGTTTCCAGCGGTGTCTCTTGCGGTTGCGTCGAATGCAGGCGCAGCGGTGCCGTGAGCGTGACCGAACCGAAACCCACGTCGGCGAGCCACGTCTCGCCGTCCAATGCCACGCGCAGCAGCATGTGTGTCTGTCCAGCCTCGGCGTCGAACGAACGCCCCCAAACCACACGGCCGATCATCGGCGTGACGTCGAAACCGATGTGCTTGAGTGCCGTCGCGAAGATCAGGTTCTGTTCGAAACAGTAACCGCCACGCCCGCCGTCGATCAGCTTGGCCACAACAGACGGCAAATCCACGTGGACCGCAAGCTCACGAATCGGATTCAGGTTTTCAAAGGGAATGGCGAGCGGATGTAAGGCGTGTATGCGACGGAAAACATCCAGCGTGGCTTCGCGCGGGCCGGTATAGCCGATGCGCTGAAAGTAGCGCGCCAGATCGAAAGCATCGGACATTTCAAGCACTTCCAGTGACGAGAGATGCCCGTACGTTACCGCATCAACCACGCGCGCGGGCAATGCCCCGATGCGGCGAGGGCCATTCATGCCACGCATGAGCGGCGAGGCCTGCGATTTTAGGGAGGCTCCACAACGCGCCGACTGCCGTATCCTGACGCCTTCGCGCACCCCATGCGCTCACCGTAGACACGGCGTCTTGGCAACTTACGACGCATCGTCGAGTCGGGAAATTTTCGATGACATCCGCTACCCCCACGTTGTCCGTGACCTGCCAATGCGGCGGCGTCACGATGCATCTGCATGGCGACCCTGCCGCGCGCGCCAATTGCCACTGCAATGCGTGCCGCGACTTTTACGGCGCCCCAGTACTCGCCGCGACGGCGTGGCAGCCCGAGCAAGTCCGTGTCGATGGCTTGACGCAAGTTTTCGCCCATCCGTCGCGCAGCCTTTCCCGCCGCTTCTGCCCGCAATGCGGCGAGACGATGCACGGCACCAACCGGCTCGATATGTGTGTTGTGCCGAATGCGCTGCTCGCGCGCGCACATGGCGGCGAACTGCCTGCCGCCCTACGCCCGACGATGCATTTGTTCTATCGCCACCGTGTGCTCGACATACGCGACGCCCTGCCGAAGTATCTCGACGGCTGGGATGGTCCCTTGCACGAAGAATGACCGCTACGGCAGAACCGGCGCGGTCATTCGCGTTGGCTTATTTGGATTCGCAGAACCGTATACGGTTATTGAACGGATCGGTAACCGTCATCTGATTACCCCAATCGAGTTCTTCGATGCCGGGGTTCATGTTCGGGTACCGCTTGCCGGAGAGTTCTTGCTGATAGGCCATGACACCGTGCATGAACACGAAGGTCGTGGCCCCGGGACTCGCGTCGCCGAAGTGCCCGGACAGATGCAGCGTCATGCCCGCGCGCGAGACCTGACAGTAGAGCGGCATGCCGTCGGCGAAACGGTGTTCCCAGTCGAGCCGGAAGCCGAGAAAGTCGAGATAAAACTCGCGCGCTTTCGCTTCGTCGAAGATCCGATGAATCGGCGCAACGGTGTCGAAGACGATGCCGTCAGCGCCCGAAGCCGACGCCAGTTTCGCGGCGAGCACGTTCCAGTCCGCAAAGCCGAATTGGGCGGCGACGGACTCTAGTGCCTGAGCGTGGGAGATATCGATGCCCTCGCGTGAAAGACGTTCGCGCAGGGACTTCGCCATGATCTTGGCGTCGAGATAGGTTCGCATGTTAGCCATCCTTGATAGCGTTCTACGGCGACGGATGCGTTCAGTGCTCGCGTTGCTGATGCGTGTCGCCAAAGGAACGGGACGGACATGCGAAGTACGATGCTTTCACCGTGCCCGGGTTGCGGGTGCGAGCGGCAGGCAACATCGGCCTTGCCGGCGATTCTAGCAGCATTCTCCGCCATGTCGGAAGGCCCCGGGCGATGCCGAAATGCGATGGCTGCGTCATGAATTCCATATTGGCCGACTGCGCACTGCGCCGGTATAGTGGCGCTCGTTGTCACCGCCGCCCGTCGCCCCTGATGGACCGGTTGCTGTATTGCGGAGCCCCATTCTCATGATCGACGCCGCGCGCGTAAAGCAAGCGCTGGCCGAGCGCCACGTTTCTCCCGATGTCCGTCAACGCGAAGCCATCGCCGCGCTCACGGCGCTGGGCACATCCATCGCCAGTCATACCGGCAATACTTTCGACGGTGTGTATTGCTACGGTTTGCCCGGGCGCGGCAAGAGTCTTGTCGTCGATATGGCGTTTAGTGTGGCCGCCTGCGAGAAGCGCCGCGTGCATTTCCATGAGTTCCTGCGCGACATTCATCGCCAACTCGTGCGCGAACCGAAGTGCGACGACCGGCTGGCTGCGGTGGCCAATCGATGGCTCGACGGCGTCGAGTTGCTCTGTTTCGATGAATTCCATGTGCACGACATTGCCGACGCATTCTTGATCGGCCGCTTTCTCGACATCGCGCTCGCCCGTGGGGTGAAGTTGGTGCTGACGTCGAACTATGCGCCGCAGGACCTATTGCCCGACCCCGAATATCACGCACGTTTCGAGCCGACGATTTCGCTCATCGTCGAGCGCTTTGCCATCGTGCATTTCGATGGGGCGACCGACTACCGGATGGGCGGCGAAGCGGCAACGATCTCACGTTGGATTGCACCGCTCGAAGTGGCAGCAACGATCTTGCCGCAACGCTTTGCGACGCTAGAAGGCGCACCAGCGGGCGCGCCGACCGAAGTGTCGCTCGCCGGACGGCCGTTGCCCGCGCACAGCGCGGGCGAGCGAGTGCTGTGGGCGAATTTCGATGACCTATGCGTCGCGCATCGCTCACACCTCGACTATTTGGCGCTGGCAGAGCATTGGCAATCGTTGATCGTCGACGCGCTGCACGTCGAACAACTGCGACGCCCCGACACATTGCAGCGCTTTCTCTGGCTGGTGGATATTTGCTACGACCGGCAGCGCACGCTTGTTATCGCGTCGGATGCCCCGTTGATCCCTTCACTCGACGCCATGCGCGACTGGCGCGATCTTTCGCGCACAATCAGCCGCCTGGCCGAGATGGGCTCGCTCGATTACGAGCAGCGCACGCTGACCCGCCCTCGCTGAAGTCTCGCGCCGAGCGCGCTACACCGCGTTCGCAATGCGCTCTCGCAGCCATTGATGTGCTGGGTCGCGATGCACGCGCTCGTGCCAAAGCATCGATATTTCGAAACCCGGCACGTCGATGGGTGCCGTCACGATTTGCAGTGCCGGGTCATCTCGCACCAATCGCTCGGGCGCCATCGCCACCAGATCGGACGTCGCCACCACTGCACGCGCAATCAGGAAGTGCGGCACCGACAGCACGACCCGGCGTTTATGCCCCAGTCCGGCCAGTACCTCGTCGGTACCCGCTTGAAACCCGCCACTCTGCGACACCATCACGTGATCCAGTTCGCAAAACTGGTTGAGCGTCGGGCGGCGGCGCAGCTTCGGATGGTCGCGACGCCCCACCAGCACATATCGCTCGGTGAACAACGTTCGGCGGCGCAGCCCTTCCGGCGAGCCATCTGTCGTGTGAAACGCCAGATCGATATCGCCTTGCTCCGCTTGCTTCGCCATCAGCGCAGGCGTCATTTCGACCAAGGCCAATCGCGTGTTCGGTGCCACCGCGCGCAAGTCGCCAAGCATCGGGAGTACCACCGTCGACTCGGTGTAATCGGTAGCAGCGATGCGCCAAGTCTGATCGGCGTTCGCGGGATCGAACGGCTCAGCGGGCGCGACGGCTTTCGAGAGCGCCGCCAACGCCTCGCGAAGCGGCGCTCGCAGCGCTTCGGCGCGCGCTGTCGGACGCATCCCGCGCGGCCCGGGCAGCAGCAACGGGTCGCCCAGCAGGTCGCGCAACTTCGCCAGATGCACGCTCACCGCCGGTTGTGAGAAGTGCAGCCGCTGCGCCGCGCGCGTCACGTTTTGCTCCGCGAGCAGGACATCGAGCGTAACGAGCAGATTCAGATCGAGGCTTCTCAAATTATCCATGGTTATACCTGCAATATTGGCAATTCATTTCCAATATACCTGCTACCCACCTAAGCTGCCTTCATTCCCTGAACGAATTGATGAATTGGTAACGGAGGTTGGTCATGAATGTCCTGATCGTCTATGCGCACCCTGAACCGCGCTCGCTGAACGGCGCGCTGCGCGACTTTGCCGTGCAGCGACTCGAAGCGGCTGGGCACCACGTGCAGGTTTCGGATTTGTACGCCATGCAATGGAAGGCCGCCGTCGATGCAGACGACTCGCTCGTGCACGATGCGAACACGCCGTTCAATCCGTCGCTCGACTCGAAGCACGCCTTCGAGAGCGGTCAGCAGAGCGCCGACATTGCGCGTGAACAGGAGAAGCTGCGTTGGGCCGACACGGTGATTCTGCAATTCCCGCTGTGGTGGTTTTCGATGCCCGCCATCATGAAGGGCTGGATCGACCGCGTTTATGCCTATGGCTTCGCCTACGGCGTGGGCGAGCACTCGGATGCGCGCTGGGGCCTGCGTTACGGTGAAGGTTCGATGGCAGGCAAGCGGGCGATGCTCGTAGTGACGACCGGTGGCTGGGATACGCATTACAGCCCACGCGGCATCAACGGTCCGATCGACGACATCCTCTTCCCGATTCAACACGGCATGCTGTTCTACCCTGGCTTCGACGTGTTGCCGCCGCACGTGATGTATCGCACCGGGCGTATGGACGAAGCCCGGTACGACCAGATCACCCACGAACTCGGCGAGCGTCTGGATACGTTGGCAACGACCGCGCCGATTCCGTTCCGTCGCCAGAACTACGGGCAGTACGAGATTCCAGCACTCACACTCAAGGACGATGTGGCCCCGGGCAAGCGCGGTTTCGCCGCGCATATTGGCTGAAATCTCAGGACTGGCGAGCGGTCCGGCGGCCGCTTGCCGCGGCGGGGGTTATCTGCAAGACTGGCACTCGATCCCAATTTCGGTGCCTCGCCATGCAACTCTCCACGCTTGCGATTTACGCCACCGCCGCGCTGATCGGCGGCCTGATTCCCGGCCCGACCACGCTGCTAGCTTTGGCCAACGGCGTTTCCGGTAACTGGCGAGTGGTTCTGGTGGGGATGGCCGGGGCAGCACTTTCCGATCTTGCAATCGTTGCGGCCGTGGGCGCGGGTCTTGGCGCGTTGTTGATGGCGTCGGCGACGCTGTTCGCGACGGTCAAATGGGTCGGGGTGCTCTATCTCGTGTGGCTGGCCGTGCAGTTGTGGCGCAGTCACCCGAAGGACTTGAGTCAGGTGCGCATCAAAGCGGATCTCAGCGCGCGCCGGGTCTTCCTGCGCAGCTTCGGCGTGACGCTCACCAACCCGAAGATTCTGCTGTTTCTGTCGGCGTTTCTGCCGCAGTTCGTCAATACGTCGCAGCCGCTGGTACCGCAATACGCCACGCTCGCGGTGGTCTTTGCGCTGGTCGATATCGTCGTGATGACGCTTTACGCGACCGGTGGTGTACAAGCCGCGCGCCTGATGACGGCACGCGGCCTGAAACGCCTGAACCGCGTGTGCGCCGTGGTGATGTTCTCGTTGGCGGGTGGACTGGCGTTGTACCGAAAAACGGGGAATTGATATCCCGGCATCACGCGCACCAGGCTCCCCCACCGCCATCGTCCATTTGAAGGATTCCCAACCGTTTTCGTTTCCCCTATTTTCTGACGCAGCCGTTCGTTCTCGAAAATCAAGCCCCAGCCTGACACCGCCGAGCGGTAGCGGGCATGGGTCAAAAATAATGACGATGCTGTACCGGCGCCCAGCGCCGCAGGGGAAACGTTATGAACCGGTATTCGGCCATCACCGCCATCGGTGCGGTGGCCATCGCTTTGCTGCCCACGCAAGTCTTCGCGGCGAACAACAGTTGCACTTCCGAAGCATCGCTGTTGAACACTGGGGTGAACACCGTCCAACTGAAGCCGATGTTCGCGCCGACCAAGCCCGATACGGCAACCGTCGGCGAACTTCAGATCAAGGCAGAACAACTGAACGAGCTCGAAACCACGCTTACGACATATCAGGTCACGGCGGACGGAAAGCTTGAGGCCGTGGTCGGACAGGCCAGCGGCAGCAGCAACCAATTCCTGACGATCTACTCGTTCAAACAGTACCGTTCGACCGGAGGACAGAAATACGGCGTGTCGATCGAAATGCGTATTCGGTATGTGTCAAAGTCCGGTTCGATCTCGCTGTCCAACCTATTCGGTTTCCTCTCCACATCCGGCAATGCCAGCAAGTTCGACGGCAGCATTAGTTTGTCGGTCCATGGCATCGGCAACGCAAAGACTGCTGCCCTATTACCCATGCCATCGAAACTCGACGAAAGCGCGGCAGCCACGTATTTCGCTTACATGGGCACGTTGAAAAGCCTGATCACGGATCAAGGCACGCAGATCATTCCGGTCATTCTCTCCGAGTGCACCTAAACAGCGGCGCCAATCGAATTGCATAAGGACGAACGATAATGCTTCGCTATCTGGCGGCTATCGCCCTACTCACATCGCCCGCGCTGACGTTGGCGGACACCGCACAACAATCCGACTTCGACTTGCCCGCACCGGCGGCAGTCGCGTCGCCTAAGAAGCTTTGGGCAACGCATTACTACGTTCTCGTCGCGGCAAGCGCACCGACGGGTATTCCTTTTCGCGATGCCGCTGGCAATGCCTTGTCTGACAATATTTCCCCGAGGGACTGGTGTCTGGCCGCCATTGAAGGGACCGTGCAGGTGAATCTGGGGACGAAGAAGCGAACACTGAATTACGACCGCATGGGCGCCCAACAGGTCGATTGCAAGAAAATCCTCAAGGCCAACGCCCGGAAAAAGCCGTGGATCACCAGCACGGGCAAGAGCTATTTCAAACTCGCGAAGGGGCCGTTTGGCGACGGCGTGAACGACTATCGATTGGTGCCGCTTCGCACCATCGCGGTGGATAACAGCGTCATTCCGTATGGGTCGGTGATCTATGTACCTGCGGCGCGAGGTACGACGGTCGAGATCGATGGCCAGAAGCTCCAGCACGACGGCTACTTCTTTGCTGGGGACACGGGCGGTGCCATCAAGGGCAATCACGTCGATGTGTTCTGCGGCGCCACCACCGCCAACTGCCTGCCGGGAATCATCACCAGCAACGACAAGCGCACGTTCGATGCCATCGTCATCACAGACGCCAGCATTGTGGACCGCCTGCGTGCTCAACACGAAGGCAAGAGCACGCCTTAGCGACTTCGGCTAGCCCGGTGATATGCCGGGCTAGCCGCCTGCATCACGCCTGAATCGCCCCTAGCGACGCAATCTCAGCGGCGTTACCCAACTTCTCGACCTGCCAGCACGCATCGATCAAACGATGCGCCTGTGCGTCGGGCAGGATCCCGTTCACCAGATCGAGGAATTTGGTCTCCAGTTGCTTGTCGGTCATCGGCACTTCCAGACTGCCGATGGCGTGCTCGATGAACTTGTGCAGCTTGCGGCCGTCCTTGAGCGTGATGGTCATGTCGACCTGTTCCGGCTTGATCGACGGCACGATGGTCGCCGTCACGCGATCGCGCAAGGCGATCACAGCCGGGTCTTGCACCGCACGGTCGCTGTACTGACGCTCACCCGCCGCGCCTTCGATGATCGCGACCGCCACCGAGTGATACACGCTGAACTTGCCCTCCAGCCCGATGCGCGGCGCCTTCTTGCCCGTCAGTTCGATCACCAACGGATTGACCTTCAACTCGATGCCCGCGATTTGATCCGCCGTCAGCTTGTACTCGTTGCGCAACTGGATCGCCGCATCGATCGCCGGGTGAATCACGATGCCGCACGCGAACGGCTTGTACGTGTTGAGCGCCGCCTCGTAACGCTGCCCCAGTCCTTCCGTGATTTCGCGATAGTCCTGCTTCGTGCTGATCGCGTTGGCCCAGCCGCGCTTCGCTTCGATCATGCCGTCGGAGCTGGTGAAGTCCTTCGCCGCCAGCAACGCCGCAAATAGCCCATTGCTCGCCGCGCGCCCCGGGTTGAAGCTCTTGTTCATCGAGCCGAACGACTCGCGCAAGCCCACCGGCTGCGACGCCGCCAAACCCAGCGCCCAGACCATCTGCTGCTCGCTCAGGCCCAGCACCTTGCCCGCCGCGGCCGCGGCGCCAAACACGCCAGCCGTGCCCGTAATGTGCCAGCCCACGTCGTAGTGATTCGGATAGACAGCGTTGCCGATCCGGCACTCGGTTTCCACGCCAAGCACCAGCGCGTTCAGAAACTCACGCCCGGAGATCGGGTGGTATTCGGACAACGCGAGCAATGCCGACGTGACCGGACCAGCCGGGTGAATGATGGTCTTCAGATGGGTGTCGTCGTAATCGAAGATATGGCTGGCGACGCCATTAAGGAACGCGGCATTCATGATGTCGAAGCGCTCGGTCCGGCCAAGCAGATGCGCTTGCGCGGGCCCGGAGAACGGCTTGAGTGCGGCGACCGCGCGGTCCACCGTCTCGTGACGCGAGCCGCCGACGGCAACGCCGATCCAGTTCAACAGCGTGCGCGTACCTTCCTTGCGCACCTTCGCGGGCAGGTCTTCATAGCGCGCGGTGACGATGTAGCGCGCCAGCGTACGCGTGACGCCCTGCCCTGCGGTGCCCGCATCGCTGCTAGCGGCCGACGCTGCTGCCGGCGCCGGCGCTGCCATGCTGCGCTGAACCAGCCCTTGGGCCGCAGCGAGGGAAACCACGGCACCCGCCTTCAGGGCAGCGCGGCGATTGATCGTATTCATGTGTCCTTCCTCCATGTGTGTTTTGTTGGCGCGCCCTGCGATGGGGCGGTCTTCGATCATGCGCGATATCGCAACGCATTAGAATCGCAAAAATCACAACCATTAGTGCACCGTACGCATGAATCTGGAATTGAGCGATCTGCGCGCCTTCGTGGCGATTGCCGAGCGGGGAAGCTTCCGTGCGGCGGCCGAGGAAATTCATTTGTCGCAATCGGCGCTCTCGAGACGTATCGCCAAGATGGAGAGCGCGCTTGGTGTCCGCCTGCTTGAGCGCACGACACGTCGGGTCGACTTGACGGTGTTCGGGCGCGACTTCGCCCGCAAGGCGCGCGACTTACTGAACGAGTTCGAAGACAGCTTGCGCGGCCTGACCGATGGCGCGACGCGCATGGGGGGTGAAGTCACGCTGGCCTGCGTGCCGTCTGCGGTGCGCCATTTCCTGCCGGAAGTGCTGCGCCGATATCACGAGACTTACCCGCGCGTGCTGATTCGCGTGACCGACACCGGGGCGAGCGACGTGCTGTCGAGCGTGGCGCGTGCTGAGGCGGACTTCGGTTTGAATTATCTGGGAGCGCAGGAGGAGAACATCGAGTTTCAGCCGATCCTCAAGGAACCGTTCGTGCTGGCGTGCCGACACGATCATCCGCTCGCGGCGCGCAAGCGCGTGAAGTGGTCGGAGCTAAAGGAACACGAGTATTTGGCGGTAGCGAAGGCTAGCGGCAATCGGTTTGTGCTCGATCTGGCGCTCGCGGAGACGCCTGACCTGCCGCGCTCGTTTTGCGAGGTCCGGCATGTCATGAGCGTCGTGAGTCTGGTGGAAGCGGGGCTGGGCATCGCGGCGGTGCCGCGTCTGGCGATGCCGCCCGGCGACCACCCCACGCTCAGAAGCGTGCCACTGGTCGATCCCCCGGTGACGCGCACCATGGGGCTGATTCGCCGCCGGGGGTTGGTGCTATCGAGCGCCGCGCAGCATCTTTACGACACGATTCTGGCGTTCGCCGAAAAGCCGGGCAAGACGCGTTAGGCGCGACCGGTGCCGTCTCGCCGGGGGCGGCGCAGTGTGAAGTGTTCGAACGGTGCAATCTGGCCGTCGATCCCCACCACGTCGTAATAGGTCACGCGAATCTCGGTCATGTCGCCGGGGCGGCGGCCCGGGTCGACATCGAACGAGGCGAACCCATAGGCGCGTGCGGCGTTGCGCACGGCTGACCACGGGGCGTCTTCCTTCACGTAAATCGGCGGACGTTTGCCGGTCTTGGCGTCGCGCTCGCCCACGCCCGTGATGACGCGGCAGCACGGCGGGTTGAACAACAACTGGTTGGACGGCGCAGACGTGCCCCCGCCGCCGATCACCATGTGGACGGTGCCTTGCGTGGTGTCGATGACTTCGGTGCCCGTCGCAACCGGAATCGGCGTGAGTGTGCCGTTGGCTTGCTGGCCGCGGATGGGGTGCGAGCGCTCGTAATGGTGCTCGTGGCCGCAGACGACGAGATCGACGCCGTATTTATCGAAGAGCGGCAGCCATTCCTCTCGGATCCCCAGATCGGCGCCGTTGAATTTGTCGGCCGTCGAGATCGCGACCTGATGCATGCAGACGATCAGCCAGTCGATCGAGCGGTCGGCGCGTGCGGCTGCCAGTTCTTTTTCCAACCATGCCTTTTGCGCGCCGTTGGAATAGCCGCGCACGTAGGTGTCACCCGCATCCTGATAGCAGACGTCGTCGTTGGCGATGGCGATCACGCGGACCGCGCCTGCCGTGAAGGCGTACCAGAGACCGCGTGTCACGTCGGTCTGGCCTTCGGCGGGGGGCAGTGAGAAATACGTTTGGTAAGCCTGATAGCCGATCGGCCCGTTGCCGAGTTCGTTCTCGTGATTGCCGGGTGACGGCATCCACGGACGATTGCGCGCGCTACGGGTGTTGTTGTTCCAGAAGTCCCACCACGTGCGCACGCGATCTTGCGAGAGGTTGGCGTAGCAGAGGTCGCCGTTGAACAGGTGGAACAGCGGACGCAGGCGCTCGACGCCGAGCACGGTATCGCCAGCCACGGGCGAGCCGAGGTTGTCGTTCACGTAGGTGGGCGGGAGCGTGACGCCTTCGGGCGGCGTGAAGAGCTTGCCAAGCGTGGGCGTGCCTTGGTCGCCGAAGCTGGTGAAGCGTAACGGCTGGCGCCCGCGCGGCGCGGTGCGGAACGTGCCGAATTGCGGTTCTGCACCGTCGTGCAGTGCGGCGTAGAGATACGCGGAGTCGGAGGCGAGTCCGGTGATCTTGGCGTGATAGGCGTAGACGGTCTGCTTCGACTTGCCGTCGACATAGCGGACTTCGTCGGCGGGAACCGTTTTCTCGAGCCTGCCGTCCGGGCGGCCGAGGAGCGCACGCGGGTGCTTGACGGGTTGGAGCGCATGCCACGAGACCACGATATCGCGCGAAGCATCGGCACCAAACTGGAGGTGCAGGCCTGCGACTGGGGGCGTTGCGATGGGGTCGAGCGGGGTGTCGGCATGTGCCGACGTCAGCGGCTTGGTGGCGCCCTGGCCTGCTGCCTCGGCACCCAGCGGCGCCATCATTCCCACGGCGCCGATGCCCGCTGCGGCCAACAGCCGACGGCGTGCGAGATCGGGATTGACGTCGTTTTTGTCCAGAGCAGTCATCTCGGAGACCCGGCAGCTTTGAAGGGACTCCTACTGTAGGGGCGTTGTGTGACAGTCGATGGCTCGCGCAGCGGAAATACGGCCAACTGTGATTTGTCTCAGTTTCGCGGAATCGGGGCGACAGGTATCTTTGAATCAACTCGCGGAATCAACCAACCCGCGAAACCGATGAAACCCAAGACTGGAGGTGTGACATGCCCTGGATGGCAATTCTCGACGGAATGGTAACGGTGGGTACGTGGGCTAGCCGGGCCGCACCGGTGGCAAAGTTCTTCTCGGATGTGGCGAGCCTGTTCATGTGAGGCTTGCCTCACCCCGGCGGCGCCGCGGGCACCAGCCCAAAGCGCTGCATGGTGGCCATCAACTTGGCCCGATCAAGCGGGGGGCCTGCGTTCACGATAGCCGCCACTTCACGGAAATACTCCGGTCCGATGTCTGGCGTGTTGATGACGAGCGCTCGCGCGTCGACGGCGTGCGGATTACTAAACGCATGGACAACACCGCGTGGCGTGGCCATGAATTCGCCAGGCTGTAGATCACGCGTTTCGCCGCCGACCGTGTAGCGCAGCGTCCCGTCAAGCACGTAGACGAGCTCTTCATTGGCAGAGTGACTGTGCGGGGGCGGCACAAGGGAGCCCGACGGCACTCGCATTTCGAAAACCCCCATCTCGCAACCGTTGCCCGCCTTCTGAAGATATCGGATCTCCAGGGCACCCAGCCGGATGAGCTCCGGTGCTGCTGAGGCATCGAACGCTGTCATGGCACGCCCCTTCTGTGGAAAACAGATTTCAATCTAGGAGGTCTTGACCGTCATATCAACGGAAAATTGCCTTGAAACGACCCATCGTCCGGCAAAGGCGGTAGTAAGACGCAAATGCGCAACAAGAAGGGAAACCCCTTAGTCCCTTTCCCACCCGGATGAAAGCTGGTCGAAGGGTTGCGCTCCGTAAAATCGCCGCAAAGATAACGCTGCCCCCCGTCGGGGAGCGCGGCGGCACACTCGGAGACAATCATGCGACCCGGCATTCCTTTGATGCGGTGGCCCCTGCGCGCCGTGCCCCCGCGTGACCTAAGCCTGCGACATCGACTGCTGTGGTGGTTGCTACTGCCCTTGGCCGTGTTTACCGTGATCTCGGGCGCCATGTCATACGATGCTGCCCGCCAGACCGCCGCGTTGGTTGAAGACGGGGCGTTGCTCGCCTCGGTGCGCACCATCGGCGAGGACATCGATTGGGACGACGGTGTCGTGAACGCGACGGTACCGCCAGCAGCGCTCGAAATCTTCGAATCTCCCGAGCAAGACCACGTCTTCTACAAGGTGACGGATCAACGTGATCGGCTTCTGGCCGGTAATCCGGACCTCGCGCCGCCCCCGGTGCGGCCAGCGCATCCGCTTTACTACGACACCACGCTCGCCGGCCAGCGAATTCGCGCGGTCGCCTATGAGCGACAACTCTACGACGCTGGTGCCACCGCTGTCGTGACGGTCATCGTCGGCAAGACGCGAGCCTCGCGAGACGCGATGGTCTGGCGCCTATGGCAGCCGCAGTTGGTCCGGCAGGTCATCATGCTCCTGCTCGCCGCGCTGTTCGTTTATCTGGGGCTCACCTTCGAATTGCGGCCGCTCATGACACTCAAGGACGAAGTGGCGAACCGCGAGCCGACGCATCTCGCCCCGATTCGCGTGGATCGCCTGCACGCCGAACTCCGGCCAATCGTCGATGCCATCAATCAATGCATCGCTCAGTTGAATTTGTACGCCGCAACACAACGGCAATTCATCGCCGACGCCGCGCACCAACTACGCACGCCGCTGGCGGTACTCGATGCCCAAATTCAGTTCGCCCGCCGCTGCGAGAGTCCCGACCCCAAACTGGCCGACACGCTCGGTTGCATGCAACGCAGCAGTCACCGCATGGCCGCGCTCACCAGCAAATTGCTGTTGCTCGCTCAAGCCGAATCCACGGCGTCCGGAAGCCTGCAAGACAAAGTCGATGTCGCCAGCGTCGTCTCCGATACGCTCGGTGACATGCTGCTGCTCGCAGAACAACGCGACATCGACCTCGGTGTAGATTTGGCCCCCGACACGCATGTGGCCGGCAACGCGAGTTTGCTCTCGGCGCTGGTAGCGAATCTCGTCGACAACGCGATCCGCTATACACAAGGCGGCGGACGGGTGACGGCCAGTTGCCGACGCGAGCACAACGATGTCGTCGTGCAAGTCGCCGACAGCGGCCCCGGCATTCCGGCCGAAGCCCGTGCGCGCATTTTTCAGCGCTTCTATCGCGGCGTCACGCAAGCCGAAGGCACCGGGCTTGGCATGGCGATCGTGCGCGAAATTGCGCAGTCCCACGGCGGCACTGTAGAACTTGGGCAGGGTGCGCAAGGCATCGGGTTACTGGTGACAGTCAGACTACGCGCTTGGCCGGGAGGTGTCGCATGAAACTGCTGCTAGTCGAAGACAACGCAGAGCTTGCCCACTGGGTGCTCTCGCTACTACGCGACGAACACTTTGCCGTCGATTGCGCCGAACACGGTGAAGCGGCGGAAGTGATGCTCACCACCCAGCTCTACGACGCGGTACTGCTCGACATGCGCTTGCCCGGCATCAGTGGCAAGGAGGTATTGGCACGTCTGCGACGGCGATGCGACAACGTGCCCGTACTAATGCTGACCGCGCACGGATCGACCGACGACAAGGTCAGTTGCTTCAACGCCGGCGCTGACGACTACGTGGTCAAACCCTTTGACGCCCGGGAATTGGTGGCGCGTATCCGGGCGTTGATACGACGGCAATCGAGTAACCGGTCGGGTGAAATGCGCTGCGGCGACCTGCAATACCTGTTCGGCGCGCGTGAATTCCGCCATAACGGCACACCGATCCCACTTCGGCGCCGTGAGCATGCCTTGCTTGAAGCCTTGATGTTCCGGCAAGACAAGGCCGTCTCGAAAGTCCTGTTGATGGAAAGTGTCTTCTCGCACGACGACGAACCGAGTGTCGACGCGATCGATCTTTACGTCCATCGTCTGCGCAAGCATCTCGCGCCCTCAACGGCACGCATCCTGACCCTGCGCGGCTTCGGCTACGTGCTGCGCGAGCACGTCACGACCGACGCCATCCTCGCTCCCTGAGAACCCATCGGCCGACGCGTTACGGCGCATCGGCCGCAACAGGCCTGCTCGGCCGTGAATCCGCATTTCCCCTGAGTTGTCTTCACCGGCCGTGAAAGGATGGTGAAGGATTGCCCTCACTACGATGGACATCGATGGTTTCGCCCTGGATTCGAGTGACTTCGCGAGAGGCACCGGTCGGCAAACCGTCGACATGGCGACACATAAAACCCATCCATTGAGAGAGGTACGAGGAGATGCGCTTGAAGAACCCCACCCTGGCACTGGCTGCCGCGGCTGTTTCCCTGTGCGCGGGCCACGCCCAAGCCCAGTCGAACGTGACGCTTTATGGCTTGATCGACATGAGCGTGCCGACCTATCAAAGCAATGCAGGCCCCAACGGCGCGAAATCGTTCGGCATGGGGTTTGGCGGTGAACCCTGGTTCAGCGGCTCGCGCTGGGGCCTGAAAGGCGCCGAGGACATTGGTGGCGGCAACCACATCATCTTCCGGTTGGAGAGCGAGTTTGTGGCCGCCAACGGCGAGATGGAAGATCCGGGCCAGATTTTCGATCGCGACGCTTGGGTCGGGATCGAGAACGACACCTTCGGCAAGCTGACCATCGGCTTCCAGAACACCATCGCTCGCGACGCGTCCACCATCTATGGCGATCCGTATGGCAGCGCCAAGCTAACCACTGAAGAGGGCGGCTGGACGAATGCCAACAACTTCAAGCAATTGATCTTCTATGCGGCCAGCGCGACCGGCACGCGATACAACAATGGCGTCGCGTGGAAGAAGCTGTTCAACAACGGGCTGTTCATGAGTGCGGGCTACGCGTTCGGCAACACCACGAATTTCGCGGTCGGCTCGAATTATCAGGTGGCGCTCGGCTATAACGGCGGGCCGTTCAACGTGTCGGGCTTCTATAGCCATGCGAATCGTGCCGGCTTCACGAATCAGTCGTACTCGGTGGGCGGCAACTATACGTGGGACATCTTCCGCGTGAATGCCGGCTACTTCCATTACACGGGTGATCAGGGGGCGCTGGGGCAACGCCGCGATAACGCTTGGACCGTCTCGTTCAAGCTCGCGCCGAAAGGCCGCTTCGACTACGAACTCGGCTACCAGCAAATGCATACCAGCAACGCCGCCTATACCGCCGATGGCTTCGTGCCGAACGCCAATAGCGGCGCCTTCAGCATGACGTCGGGCGTGGGCAGCGGCTACAAGGAAACCCTTTACGCGTCGGTGTTCTACCACCTCTCGAAACGCACTGAGGTGTACGTCGCCGCTGATTACATGAAGCTGCACAGTGGTTATACGGTCGCCGGCACCAACGGTGCGAATAATCAGGTTGAGGCAACAGCCGGTATCCGAACCCGCTTCTGATCCGCTTGCGCGGTACTGCCGACGCGCGGTTGACGTGCGTCTCCATCTTGCGCCCACCCCTGAGTCGTCGAATCAGGGGTGGGCGCTGTCGTTTCGTGTGTTACGGGTTGCGCTTGCGCAGGCAGGGGACTGTCTTGTGGCGGTCGTCTGCCGATGGGGCAATGCTAGCAACCAGGTTGTTGCATCGTTCGTACATCGATTCTTTTTGATTAGGAATACGGTTGACACGGCCTAATCCAGCCTCATATCCTTTCCCGGCATTACAAATAAAAGTATTAGACCAGCTACGACGCAACGTCAGAGTAGCGAAGCACTCACACGTCATTCGGGGATTTCCATGTTTAAGAGAATCGGGGTTGTACTCGCGGTGTCCTGCGCCGCGTTCCTCAGCGCGTGCTCACTGACGGCACCGACCTACAACGCTTCGTTGGATAACGTCGACAAGCTGAAGGCGAACGGCGATTACAAAGTCGCCGTTGGCCAGTTCGCACCGGCAACGAGCCTGAAGACCGAGTCAGGTGTCGCGCTGCGCACGACGTCTATGACTTCACCCTATGGCAACTCTTATAGCCAGTATCTCGCCGAGGCGATCAAGCAGGAGTTGTCGCTGGCGGGCAAGCTCGCGCCCTCGTCGCCCGTTCAAATTACCGGCACGTTGCTGGAGAACGATGTCGACACCGGTGTCGCGACGGGCAAGGGCGTCATCAAGGCACGCATCGTTGTGACCAACGGTGACACGAAGCGCTATGACCAGGTGAAATCCGCCGAGATGGAGTGGTCATCGAACTTCGTGGCGGCCATCGCCATTCCGCGCGCCACCGAGGCGTATCCGAAGCTTGTTCAGAAGCTCTTGGCGTCGTTGCTCGATGACGAGGCATTCCTGAAGGCACTTCAATAAACGCCATCCGAAGCGGAGACAAATAAATGCGATTTTTCAAACTACTCTGCGCCGCGTTCATCGTGGCGCTGGCGTCGGGCTGCGCGCATCAGGTCAGCATCACCCCGGACATCGCGGCAGTGAATGCACCGGAAGGCGCCACGCGCATCGATAAGCACGTGGGCTTTGTGATTACGGATCAGTTGCGTGAACTGATTGTTACGACGCCCGGTGGCGGTGGCGACAAGATTAGGTATAAGCCGTATGCCGACACCGAGACTGCGTTCTACAAGATGTTTTCGAACGTCTTCACGAACGTATCGCGCCTGAAGTCTGTCGACGACAGTGCCTCAGCGAAGAAAGGCGCGCTTGCCTATGTCGTTGTTCCGACGATCACGACGGATTCGTCCTCGGCGAGCTTGGTCACTTGGCCCGCAACGGATTTCACGGTGAATCTCAAGTGCGAGATTCGCAATCTGGATGGCACAATTTTCGCCACACAGACCGTGACCGGCACCGGTCACGCAGACTTTAGCGAATTCAAGAGCGACTTTTCGCTCTCCGGGCGGCGAGCTACCGCAGACGCCATGATCAAACTTCAGGACGCCCTACTGAAAATGCCGGAACTGCGCTAACCGCGCCGACGGGTCGTGGTGGCCGATGTCTCGAACCTCGATCACCACGATCCTCCAATTAGGTCGTGATTGCCAAATTGCCTGCTTCCCGCTTAGAATGTCGGTCTTCGCGGGCGTCGTATAATGGTAATACCCTAGCTTCCCAAGCTAGAGCCGTGGGTTCGATTCCCATCGCCCGCTCCAACACCCTCTTCTGTTATTTCTCCCCCTAGATTGCTTCGCCACTGACGTTACGTCGACGCCTTGCGCTTATGGCCGTCCGGTTTGCCCGATCAGGTGGAGTAAAATCCGCTTCCCATGCGCTTCTCCGACTTCGACCAACGCCTCGCCGCACTCGGCGCCCAACCTGTCCATCGGGGCCGGGTGGCTCGCGTCTGGCTGAACGGTCAAGCACTCGACACCGGCACGCGCCGTCGCAGCTCAGAGCACTTCCTGCCGCTCGCGCTACGTAACGCTCTTCCCGCACTCACCGCAGAACTCGACGGCCTCGCCCGCGTGCGCTCGGAGCACACTGGCAACGACGGCTCGCGCCTGCTCGTCGAACTCGCCGACGGTCAGATGGTGGAAAGCGTGCTGCTGCCGCGCGACGGCCTCTGCGTCTCCACCCAAGTCGGCTGCGCCGTCGGTTGCCGCTTCTGCATGACCGGCAAGAGCGGCCTGATCCGTCAGATTTCGAGCATGGAAATCCTCGCCCAGGTCGTACTGGCGCGGCGGCTGCGCGCAGTGAAGAAAGTCGTCTTCATGGGCATGGGAGAACCGGCGCACAACCTCGACAACGTGCTCGAAGCCATCGACCTGCTAGGCACCGAAGGCAATATCGGCCACAAGAACCTCGTGTTCTCCACCGTGGGCGACCAACGCGTGTTCGACGCCCTGCCCCGGCAACGCATCAAGCCTGCGCTGGCGCTGTCCTTGCACACCACCAAAGCTGACCTGCGCGCCCACCTGCTGCCGCGCGCGCCGAAAATCGCGCCTGACGAACTGATCGAACTCGGGGAAAAATACGCTCGCGACACGGGCTACCCCATCCAATACCAGTGGACGCTGCTCAAAGGCATCAACGACGGCGACGATGAACTCGACGCCGTCGTGCGCTTGCTCAAGGGGAAATACGGCGTGCTCAACGTCATCCCCTTCAACAGCCTTGAAGGCGACGACTACCAGCGCCCCGATCGGGAACGCATTCGCGAGATCGTCCGCTATCTGCACAGCCGCGGCGTACTGACGAAGGTCAGAGACAGCGCCGGGCAAGACGTCGACGGCGGTTGCGGACAATTGCGCGCCCGCGCCATCGGCGAAACGAAAGTGGTTGAATTGCACCGCACGCGATAAGCGCGCGGCGCGGTCGGCTTAAGCAGCGTTTGCGCGCGACAGTTCGCGGAAATTCATCCAGTGCGAACTCACCAACCAACCCGCATCCACAAGCAAGCTAACCCCCGTAATCGCACTCGACTGATCGCACATCAGGAAGCTGACGGCCGCCGCAATCTCGTCGGTACCGACCAGACGCCCCAGCGCCGAATGCGCTTCAATCGCGGTAGCTTTCGCGCCAAAACGCTAATATTTCTTCACTTTTCGTCGGAAAAAGAAAGAATATTGACACTTCCGTGTGCCGCGCCGGGATCGACGAATTGCGTCGACGTCAAACCCATAAGTCACGTCCGGTTATTGGAACATTCGTTAAAAAATAACCTATAGTTCCGTCTACCGGACTGGCGTACCTATCGTGCCCCCGGCGTTCGTTCCCCCATCCCCTATTCGCCGAAGGCCAACAACATGAGTGGCAGACCACGAGAATTCGACGATGCGGCCGTCATTGACGCCGCCATGGACGCGTTCTGGACGCACGGCTACGAAGGCACGTCGGCTCAGACGCTCGTCGAATGCACCGGGCTCGGCCGCGGTAGTCTCTATAACGCCTTCGGCAACAAGCTCAATCTGTATCACGAAGCCCTCGAGCGCTATCAGACGCTCGGGCTTCAAACACAAGCCGATATTCTCAACGCGCCCGGACTCGTCAAAGACCGGCTGCGCGCCCTCATGCAATGGGGCATCGACGAAGACCTCGATCCCCAGAAAGAGCGCGGCTGCATGGCTCTGTTCGCCGCCCTCGAGCGCGGCGGCAAAGACCCCAAAGTCCGCCAGATCAGTCAGGCCTATCTCACCCGCATCGAACAAGTACTCGTGCATCTGATCGCCATCGGTCAGCACAACGGTGAGTTGTCTGCCGAACGGCCCGCTCTACTCGTCGCACGCACCTTGCTCAGCAGCTATTACGGATTGCGCGCACTGGGACGTACCGTCTGCGACCGCAAGTTCCTCGAAGACATCATGGAAGG
Organism: Pandoraea pneumonica; assembly: GCF_049918595.1. Taxonomy (GTDB): domain Bacteria; phylum Pseudomonadota; class Gammaproteobacteria; order Burkholderiales; family Burkholderiaceae; genus Pandoraea; species Pandoraea pneumonica_A. The sequence goes on along the minus strand of NZ_JBNCRZ010000004.1, from coordinate 225,089 downwards.
CACGCTCGCCCAACTCTGACGCCGCGTCCCCCCACTGCCTTCAGCCAACACGCAACACCCGACATTCGCTCAAAGCCCTTTGGGCTTTTTCTTCCCCCCGATATGGAATGATCGTTACAGATATGACGCAAAAATCCACGATGCCACCCGTCGTCTACTTACTAGGACTCACCGTCTTTGCGATGACCACGGCCGAGTTCATGGTGGCCGGCATGATGCCCGCGCTCGCCCACGCCATGAACGTCGGTATTGGCGACATCGGCAATCTGATCTCGTTGTACGCCCTTGGTATGACCATCGGCGGCCCCGTGCTCACCGCCCTCCTGCTCGCCTTGCGCACGCCGCACAAGCAAGCGCTCGTGTGGCTGCTCATCATCAACGTTGCCGGTGGTGTGCTCGCCGCCGTCGCCACGCGCTATGAAGTGATGGCACTCGCTCGCATCATCATGGGGGTCGCCAGCTCTGCCACGTTCGGCGTCGCCCTCACGTTGTGCGCTGACCTCGTCGCCCCGTCGGTGCGCGGTCGCGCAGCCTCGTTCGTGCTGGGCGGTTTGATGTTCTCGCCGGTCGTCGGTGTACCGCTCACCGCCTTCATCGAACAGCACTACGGCTGGCGTGCCAGCTTCTGGCTGGTGGCCGTGCTTGCCGCCCTGTGCACCGTGGCCGTCGCACTGTGGGCCCCCGCGACGGAAAAGCGCGAGACGGTGAGTCTCGCCGCCGAATTCCGTTCGCTGCTCAATCGCCCGCTGTGGGCCGCCTTCATCACGAGCGGCCTGATCATCGGCGCGACGTTCGCCGCCTTCAGCTACTTCTCGCCGATCTTCCTGAACGTCGCAGGGGTATCCGCGGCCACGATTCCGAATCTGCTGGCCATGTACGGCATCGCCAACATCATCGGCAACGCCGTGACCGGACGCTTCGCCGACCGTCATACGCTGACCGTGCTGATCGTGGGCCTGAGCGTTCTGGCGCTCGCACTGGTGAGCTTCGCGCTGTGGGCGCAGATCACGCCTATCGGTATCGCCGCGTTTGCCGCCATCGGCCTGACCGGCGTGTCGCTCAACCCTGCCATGGTGGCCCGTGTCATGCGCGCTGCTGCACCCGGGCCGCTGGTCAACACGATGCACACGTCGGTCATCACCGCCGGCCTGGCATTCGGTACGTGGGCAGGCGGCTCCGCTATCGATGCGGGCTACGGCATGCGCGCGCCGCTCTGGATCGGTGCCGCCATGGCGGCCGTCGGTCTGGCCAGCCTGCTGCCGTATCTGCGCAGTGGGTTGGCGCAAACCGCCGACGCGACCTGCTGATCCACAGCGTCGACCTGTCTGATAACGTGTCACACCGTCTCCGGGCTACTCCGCTGCCATCTCTCCATCGATGCTTTCACGGAGATAGGCCCAGAGACGGTTCGCCACCGGCCCATGCGGGCCGTCGGCACGCCGGGCAGCGACAACTTGCTCGGTGTGCACGGGCAGGTATCGCCCTGCGATGGATTTCAACGCGCCGCTGCGAAGTTCTTCCTCGATCAAATGCTCAGGCAGGTGTCCCCAGCCCAAGCCCTGCACGATGACATCCTTCTTCATCGCCTGATCCGCCACCGTGCACTGGTGCGCGCCTTCGATCACGAAGAAACTTTCTCCGCTCGACGTTCGCGCCGAATCGCGCATCACACATTGCGTGTAGCCGCGCATATCTGCGGGGCGTACCGCACGCGGTAGTGGCGAAGTGAGCATTCGTGGCGCCACCACCGGCACGAGCCGCACTTTGCACAGATCGATCCATGCGATGTCGGCGTCGCGTTTGTCTACGCGATGCAGGATGAGATCCGCCTCTCCCGCTTTGAGTCGCTCCATCGGGCCACCGACCGTCTCGAAGTGCAATTGCAGTCGTGTGTGCAGGCACTGCGCGAAGAAGCGCGCAAGCAACCCGAGCAACAACTCGCGCGGACACAGGTCACCGATCACCACGTTCAACTCGCTTTCCTCGCCCATCGCCAACTGCGCCGCGTGATGGCGCAGCCCGGCCGCCTCGCGCAACAGCGGCTGCGCACGCGCGTAGAACGATTGCCCCGCTTCGCTTAATTTCACGCGATAACCGCTGCGATCGAGCAACGTGAGGGCCGTCTGACGCTCCAGCCTCGCCACCGCCGCGAATACCGCCGGATGCGTGCGATGCAGCACCTCCGCCGCCGCCTGAAAACTCCCCTCGCGGATCACAGCGTCAAAGCATTGCAGGTCATGCAGCGTGAATTCCATCGTGTCATCTCTTTTGACAAAGATCGTCCAATCTTTGTAATTTAAATCATTTCTCGCCTCGACCAGAATGGTCTTCACGCACTGACCCAAGTGAATGACTTCCGGAGGCTACGATGGACAACTATTCATTCTTCGACACTACCGATGGCGCTCGCATCGCTTACCGCTTCGATGGCATTGACCAGGCCGATGGCGGTGAGGACTCCGCGCACAAGCCCGTGCTGGTGCTCTCCAATTCGATCGGCACGGACTTGCATATGTGGGACGCCCAAATCCCGGCGCTCTCCCGGCACTTCCGCGTGCTGCGCTACGACGCACGCGGTCACGGCGCATCGAGTGTGCCGCCCGCGCCGTATTCACTGGCGCGTCTCGGTGGAGATGTCGTCGAATTGCTGGATCATCTGCACATCGACCGTGCGCACTTTCTCGGCTTATCGCTCGGCGGCATCGTCGCGCAATGGCTCGGCATACATGCGGCCGCACGCATCGATCGGCTGATTCTGAGCAATACGGCCGCTTATCTCGGCCCGGCCGAAGTCTGGGATGCGTCCGTGGCTGCCGTCCTTCAAGCGAGGGATATGCGGGAGACCGCGCAGACCTTCTTGCGTAACTGGTTCCCCGCCCACATGCTCGACGCCAACGACCCGGCCCACACCCTCGTCACACCGTTTCGCGACACGTTGCTTGCGACAAACCGTCATGGCCTCGCCGGGTCGTGGGCGGCCGTGCAGCAGACCGATCTGCGCCGCGATATTGCAAGCATCTCGGTTTCCACACTCGTCATCGCCGGTGAACACGATACGGTGACAGCCGCCGCCTTCAGCAAGTCGATGGTGGAGACAATTCCGGGTTCACGTCTCATCGTGTTTCCCGCAGTCCACCTGTCGAACGTTGAGTTTCCTGACGAGTTCTCATCCGCCGTCATCGCGTTTCTAACAGCGCCAGTCAGCACCCACTCTCTTCTCGATAGCGACAGACAGGCTCGCTAGGTCGAACGTCACAACAACGTCATACCGGCCGTTGCGACGGGCCGCGAACGTCAACCCGGGGGGGCCGGGGGCCGCGCAGTGTAAACTGCTGGGTTTTTGACCCCCCAGTGGAATGGTGCAAGTGCCCCGGCGTCCTGTAATCAGCGCCCCGACACTCATACGCTCGCTGGCCCGTCTGAGCACGTTCACGCCGCCCGAGGCCGCGCCGTCGCTCTCGGACCGCATGAGTGAGTGGCTGGGCTGGACCGACGCCATCGCCCTGTCGTCGGCTCTCAAAGCCTCCCCACCGGCCGAAACGCCCGGTGTGCGCCCGGCCGCGCCTGTCGCGAACCACGGCACCCAAGCCCTGGCACGCCTGCGCACGGACCTCGCCGCCGCCATCGCCCGCGATTGCGGACTGGCTGCCGCCCCCGGCGGGCAAATTCGCACCATGAGCGCCGCCGAGCGTCAGCGGGCCGCCTCGTTTGCCGAGTTTCCCGCCTATCGGCAGCGCTACGCCACGTCGCAGCAGACGATGGACACCGCCATCGGTGCCTTGCGCACCCGCCTGCGCGCGCAACTGGCGCTGACGTCGCCCGATGCGGCAAAGCTCGCCAGCGTCGACGCCGTCATGGAGCGCGTGCTGGGTGCCCGTGAGCGCACCTTGCTGGCTGGCGTGCCGAACTTGCTCGAAGGGCATTTCGTGAAGCTGCGAGATACCGAGCAGGCTGCCCTTGCCGCGCCGCGCGTGCCCGGTGCCCCGCCGCTCGCCCCGGCTGGCACGTGGCTCGACACTTTCCACCGGGACATGCAGAGCATCCTGCTCGCAGAACTGGATATCCGCCTTCAACCGCTTGAAGGGCTGCTCGCGGCCCTGCACGCGAATGAACCCGGCGAAAACGTTTGTGAACCCGGACAACATGACCCGTTACCTCGTTGATCTCGTTGCCTTTGTCGCCGGACTGGCCGTTGTCGGCTGGATCGCCATCGGCTATGCCGGCACCAACACCCTCGCGCTGGCCGTCACGCTGCTCATCGCGGCCGTCTATCTCATCGGCGCCCTCGAACTCAAGCGCTTCCACCAGTCGTCGGACGCGCTCGCCAAGGCCGTCGGCGGTCTAAGCGCGCCGCCCGCATCGCTGCCGTCGTGGCTCGACACGCTGCCGGTAGGTATGCGTACCGCCGTGCGCCTGCGCGTGGAAGGCGAGCGCGTCGGCCTGCCCGGCCCGGCACTCACGCCCTATCTGGTCGGCCTGCTCGTGCTGCTCGGCATGCTCGGCACGTTCCTCGGTATGGCTGCCACGCTGCGTGGCACCGGCATTGCCCTCGAAGGCGCGACTGACCTGCAAGCCATTCGCGCGTCGCTCGCCTCGCCCGTCAAAGGTCTAGGCTTCGCCTTCGGCACGTCGGTCGCCGGTGTCGCCACGTCGGCCATGCTCGGCCTGCTCGCCGCACTCGCCCGCAAACAGCGCGCCCAAGTCGTGCAAGCGCTCGACGCACGCATCGTCACCACGCTGCGCGGCTTCTCGCAGCAGCATCAGCGTGAAACCACACTCCAACTGCTCCAGCAACAAGCTGCCGCGATGCCCGCGCTGGTCGATCGTCTGCAAGAGATGATGGCCGCGATGGAACGCCAGAGTCAGGGCCTGGGTGAGCGGCTCGTGGCCAATCAAGACGCGTTGCACGCCCGCACGGATGCCTCTTACGCGCAACTCACGAGCGCGATGCAGCAGTATCTGAAAGACAGCGTTGCGACGACGGCCAGCGCCGCCGGTGCGGCCATCCGCCCCGAAGTCGAAGCGACGATGGCCAGCCTGGCGCGCGAAACCGCATCGTGGCATCAGACCGTCTCGGGCGCGATGCAAGATCGTATGGACGGGTTGTCCGATCGCTTCGAAGCGACGACGGCACGCGTGGCCAATGTCTGGAAAGATTCGCTCGACGCGCAGTTGCGCACCAACGAATCGCTCGCCGTCGACTTGCGCGGTGCACTCGGAGCGTTTGCGCAAACATTCGAATCGCGTTCGGCCCGCCTCATCGACGACGTTGCCACGCGCTTGGAAGGCGCGACCACGCAAGTGAGCACCGCACACGCCGGCGTCGCACAAACGTGGGAAACCTCGCTCGCCGCACAGCAACGCACGAGCGATGCACTTGCCAAAGAACTCGGCGCAACGCTCACACAGTTTGCACAAACCTTCGAGACCCGATCCGCTGGCCTGCTGGCCGACGTGACCACGCGTCTCGACAATGCCACCGGCAGCATCGCCACGGCGCAGACGACCGTCGCGCAGGCGTGGGAGCAGGCACTGGCGCAGCAGCAAAGCGCTCACAACGCGCTCACGCAGGATCTCGGTGTGGCGTTGGAACGCTTCGCCCAAACGTTCGAAGCGCGCTCGACGGCATTGCTCGGCGACGTAGCCGCGAAGCTCGATGCGACGAGCGGCACCGTCACCGGTGCCCATGAGCGGGTGGCGCAAGTGTGGGATCAAGCACTCACGCAGCAAAGCGCCTCGCACGACACGTTGGCGCAGGCACTCGGCGCCGCGCTCGAACGCTTTGCACAGACGTTCGAGACACGCTCGAATGCCCTGCTCAGCGACGTGGCGACGAAGCTCGACGCCACCAGCGGGAACGTCTCCGGTGCGCACGAGCGCGTCGCACAAGCGTGGAACGAATCGCTCGCGCAGCAAAAGGCCGCCAACGCCTCGTTGGCCGCCGACCTCGGTGCCGCCTTGCAACGCTTCACCGAAACGTTCGAGCAACGTTCTGCACTGCTGGTCGACGGCGTGAGCACGCGAACGGAAGGTGCAATGCACAGCGTTGCCGAGACGGCTGCCGTGGTGTCCGGCGAGTGGAAGCAAGCCATCGGTGCACAGCAACAAGCCAACGACGCGCTCACGCAGCACCTCGCAGCCGCCCTTGAGCGCTTCGGCGCAACCTTCGACACGCGCTCGACGCAACTGCTGCAAGGCGTGTCGACGCAAATGGACAGCGCCTCGGCCAATGTCGCCCAAGCATGGCGTGACGCCATCGCCGATCACGCCCGCGTAAGCGAGCAGTTGGCCAGTGGAAATCAACAACTCGTTGCCGCAACGACCACAGCATTCACTGAACACAGTGCATCGCTGCTCGACGCCCTGAACGCCGCCAACGCCGCGCACCACGACGCCACGGCCGAGCGCGAAACGCAGCGTCTGTCGGCATGGACCGACACCCTCGAAGGCACCCTCGCCACGCTGCGCGAGCAATGGCAGCAGATGGGTGCGCAGACGGCGAGCCAGCAGCAATCGATTTGCGAGACGCTTTCGCAAACCGCGCTCGACATGTCGGAACAAACGCGCCGCAACGCGAGCGACACCATCACCGAAATTTCGCGTCTGATGCAAACCGCTGCCGAAGCCCCGAAAGCCGCGGCCGACATCATCGCCGAGTTGCGCCAGAAGCTCTCGGACAGCATGGTGCGCGACAACGCGATGCTGGAAGAACGCTCACGTCTGCTGGAAACGCTCGGCACGCTGCTCGACACCGTGCGCCATGCAGGCAACGAACAACGCGCAGCGGTCGACGATCTCGTCACCACCTCCGCGCAGTTGCTGGAGCGCGCCGGCGCGAATCTGGGTGACACGATCGCCGCGCAGACCGAGAAGCTGGCTGCCGCCTCGGCACAAGTCACCGGCAGCGCCATCGAAGTCGCAAGCCTCGGCGACACGTTCGGTGCTGCGGTGCAGGCCTTCGGCGAATCGAACACGCAACTGCTCGACCATCTGCAACGCATTGAAGCCGCGCTCGACAAGTCGATGGCACGCAGCGACGAACAGCTTGGCTACTACGTTGCGCAGGCACGCGAAGTGGTGGAGTTGAGTGTGATGTCGCAAAAGCAAATTCTCGAAAATCTGCAACAGCTCGGCGACGCCCGCGCGCAACCGGGTAGCGCGGCAGCATGAGTCACGATTTCGACACCGACTTCGCCGACGGCGACGCGGGCGCTGCGGCGCCGGCGTGGGCCGTCTTCGGCGACCTGATGTCGGTCATGCTCGGCGCGTTCGTGCTGATCATGCTCGGCGTGATCGGTGTGCAGCTCGAACTGTCGGCCAAGCTGGAGCGCGAAGTGAAAGAGCGCCAGGCCGAGACGCAACGCCGCGAGACGCTGGAAAAAGCGCTCGCCGGACCGCTTGCGGGCGGGCGCGTCACGATCGTGAACGGCCGCATCGGTATCAGCGGCAACGTGCTGTTCGCGCTGAACTCGGATCAATTGCAACCGCAAGGGCGCGAAGTGCTGCGCAGTCTGGCCGCCCCGCTCGCCGCTTACCTGAAAGTGAGCGACGAGATTCTGATGGTCAGCGGCTTCACCGACGATCAGCAAGTGCGCGAAACGAACCGGCGCTTTGCCGATAACTGGGAGTTGTCGGCGCAACGGGCGCTCACGGTCACGCGGGAGTTGATCGCGGCGGGGATTCCGCCGTCGTCGGTGTTCTCGGCCGCGTTCGGCGCCGAGCAACCCGTGACGTCGAATTCCGATGAGGCCGGTCGGGCAAAGAACCGACGCGTGGAAATTGCGCCGATGCCGCGCAGCAGCGCGGGTAATGCCGGGAAGTCGCATGGCTGACGATCCGCGCGATCTCTCGGAGACGTTGACGCCGCCGGAAGCCTCCGTCTGGCAGACACAACTCGACGGCTGGCGTGCGCAGCAAGCCGACCGACGCGATCCGGTTCGCTTTCACCTCATCGAGACGTTGGCGCGTCGTGCTGCCACTTTCACGGGCGAAACGCGGCGCGTGTTGGACGAGCGACTGCAAGTGCTTGCCGATGCGTTCGCGAAGACGTTGGCAGAGCGCGAAGCGCCGCCACCCGCTGAAGAAAACCCCGCGACTCCGCACAGCGTGCCGAATGCGGCAGTGCCGTCACCGCTTTCGCTGCTGATCGCCGATATGACCCGGCGCGTCGGCGAGCGGCCCGCGCAAGCCACGCCAGCGGTCAAGCGCGCGGCACAGCCGTCACCCACCGCCACAGCACGGCAAGCTGGCGCCGCTGCCCCGGCCGCGTCGATCCCTCCCCCCACGACACCCACCGTCATCTCCACGGGCGACAGTTTCGAAGATATGGACGTGCTGGAGTACTTCCGTGAAACGTGGTCGAAGCTCAGCACCGACGGCAATCTGCGGCAATCGCTCGCGCAGGTGCCTGAGAACGCCGGGCCGTTAAACTCCAGCCATCTCGTGCACCGCGCGCTCTCGCTCATGCACGACGTCTCGCCCGACTATCTGCGCCATTTTCTTCGCCATGCCGACGCCCTCTCGTGGCTCGAAGACATGGACACCGCAGGTGCCATGCGCAACAAGAGCGCGGCGCGTGTCGCGGCGTCCGCCAAGCCTTCGCGCGCGAAAGCCCGCTAAGCGGGCGTGGCTGGTACCGGGCGTCAACTTGCCAGTCAAGGCCGTTCCGGGCGATAATCGCGCTCGTTCCCGCTGCCAGCGCACGGGAAAATCCTTTGAAAATCATCGTGTTGGGCGCAAGCCTCCCGTACCTCGGCATCATTTGCCGAGCGCACCGCCCGCCGCAGCACTTCCTCGATAAGCCCTCGCCACCGACGGCTTTCTGCTTCCATGACGAACCACGGACACCCGCCGGCTGACGACGCGCAACCGGCCCACGACGACGCTGCCGAGATCGACACGCCGCAAACTTCCGACGCGCAAGACGGCGACACCGACATCGGCCCGGACGGCGTTGCCCATCCGCGCCGCATTCGCAGCTTCGTGCGCCGCGCCGGCCGTAGCTCGGAAGCGCAAAAGCGCGCCTTCGACACCCTCGGCCCGCAGTTCCTGGTGCCCTACGCCCCTGAAACCCTCGACTGGCCCGCGGCATTCGCACGTCCGAATGCGCCGCGTATCCTCGAGATCGGCTTCGGCATGGGCGACGGCACGGCGCATATCGCGAAAGTGCGCCCCGACGACGATTTCCTCGGCGTGGAAGTGCACGAACCGGGCGTGGGCGCACTGCTCAAGCTCATCGGCACGACGCCGCTCTCGAACGTGCGCATCATCCAGCACGACGCCGTGGAAGTGGTGGAGAACATGCTGCCCGAAGCATCGCTCGACGGCGTGCACGTGTTCTTCCCGGACCCGTGGCACAAGAAGCGCCATCACAAGCGTCGCCTGCTCCAGCCGCCGTTCGTCGCACTGCTCGCGTCGCGTCTGAAGCCGGGCGGTTATCTGCACTGCGCGACCGACTGGCAGGAATACGCCGAGCAAATGCTCGAAGTGCTGGGCGCCGAGCCGACGCTCGAGAACACCGCTGCCGATTACGCGCCGCGTCCCGACTATCGTCCCGTGACGAAGTTCGAGAACCGCGGCCTGCGCCTCGGTCACGGCGTGTGGGATCTGGTCTTCAAGAAGCGCGGTTGATAGGCTGAGACATACGAAAAAGGGCACCGCGAGGTGCCCTTTTCATTGCGTCAATCCGTGAGGCTTAGTCGGCCCAGACCACCAGCCCGCTGTAGCCGGTCGCCAGCACGACGAGACCGAATACGATGCGGTACCACGCGAACGCCGTGAAGTCGTGCGATGCGATGTAGCGCAGCAGCCAGCGCACGCAGATAAACGCGCTGATGAACGCCGCCACAAAGCCGATACCGAACAAGCTGAAGTCATCCACCGACAGCGTGGAGCGCGCTTTGTACAGCTCGTAAATGGTCGCGCCAAACAGAATGGGGATCGCGAGGAAGAACGAGAACTCGGTCGCCACCTTGCGCTCCAGCCCGAACATCATGCCACCGATGATCGTGGCGCCCGAGCGCGATGTGCCGGGCACAAGCGCGAGACATTGCGCGAAGCCGACCTTCAGGGCATCCGCCAGCGAGAGCTCGTCGATGGAATTCACGCGCGGCAATTTGCCAGCTTCCACATTGCGGCGGTTGTGACGCTCGACCAGCAGAATGATGACCCCGCCGACGATGAACGCCGTGGCGACCACCGTCGGGTTGAACAGCACGGCCTTGATGTGCTTGCCGAGCAGCAGCCCGAGCACGATGGCCGGAAGGCACGCGACGATCACATTGATGGCGAAGCGCTGCGATTTCGCGTCGCTGCCGAGCCCCATGACCACTTGCGCAATCTTCGCGCGGAATTCCCAGCAGACGGCGAGAATCGCGCCGAACTGGATCACGATCTCGAAGACCTTGCCCTTATCGTCATTAAAGTTGAGCAGACTGCCGGCCAGAATCAGGTGACCGGTCGATGAGATCGGGAGGAATTCGGTCAGACCTTCGACCACACCGAGAATGATCGCTTTAAGCGCCAGCAACAAGTCCATGCAATGGTTTCCTGAGAAGTCGTGATATCGGAAGCGGGTTATACGCGGAAATTATTAGGTGAGCCGTAGGGCGCGTGAATCCGAGGCTCGGCAGCACCGGTTCAACGGGAATCGAATTTGACGTTCACACCATGGGAAAGCACCGTGATCTGTCCCGGTTGGCGTGCCACACCGGCAATGGTCAGTTGCTCGGGTTTGAACGTGTAGATCGGTGCGCCTTGCAGCAACTGCGTGGCGAGCAATGCCCCCGCGGCATTCAACTGGCGCGACCAGCGCTCGGGCAAACCGTCGATGGTGAACGTTTCGACTTCGGGGTCGCGCAGCACCACCGACATCGTCGCCGGGTCGTAGGCCAGCGCGCTGTCGATGGCCAGCGTGCCGGTCAGCGGAGCGCCGCCCAGAGGGTGCGTCACCGTCGCATCGACAGCAACGGCCAGACGATTACGGTCAGGCAGCAGCGTCAGCCGCGGGTGCGACAAGTTCACATCGAGCACGGCCAGCACGCGACGATCAAAGGGAAACTTACGCTCCAGCGCGCGCTGCAATTGGCCTTCGGAGAAGGTGTAGTCGTTGCCGAACGGCAGCCCGGCACAGGCAGCAAGCCCGGCCGCGAGTGCCGAGGCACTGGCGAGCGCCAGCCAACGACGGCGTGCGGAATCGACCGTGTCAGATGCCTCGCACTGCTGATAATTTTCCCGATTCGGATGCGATTGACGCGCCATGTCCCGTTCCACCACAGGGCGCCCAGCGCCCGACACGCGCGACTATAGCATTCGCCCATGACGCCGAACTACCTGTGCCTATGGGCGGATGGCATGGGCGATGCAGCGTGCCCGGACGGGGATTGCGATGTTGCAGCGAGTCGCCGGTTACTGCACCGGCGCGGTCAGCGCTTCGAGCTGCGAGAGCCACCGTATCGCCTGCTCGCGGCTATCGCCGCACATTTCCGCAGAAGGTTGCAACGATCCGCACACAGCCGGGCGTTGCGGGCTGCCGAAAATTTGGCAGCGATCATCGTCGTCGAGCTGCACGCAGCGTGTGTTCGCCGGCTTGCCGTGCGGCATGCCGGGAATGGGCGTCGAGATGGAGGGCGCGATACAACAAGCCGCGCAATGCGGTCGGCAATTCATGAAACGATGTGAAGCGATGGAAGTGGGTGATGAGCCAGTGACGCGTGGGTGATGCGCGGTTGATGCAAATATGCGGCGCATTCTACCGCGTGCGCCGCTCACCCCATTGCGTCGTCACCACGGCAGCGCGCCCGCGACGTCGAAGAAACCGCCATTGACCGGCCCGCGCTCACCCAGCGCCAGCATCACCACGCTGCGCGCCCCATCTTCCACGCTCTGCTTGCCACGCTTGCCGTTCAGGTCCGTCGCCGTATAACCCGGATCAACGGAGTTCACCGTGATCGCCGTCTCGCGCAAGGTGTGCGAGAGCTGCACGGTCAACATGTTGAGCGCCGCTTTCGACGCGTTGTACCCGATCAGCTTGAACGCGGCATGCTCCCACGCCGGATCGCCGTTGTAAGCGAGCGAGCCCAAGCCGCTCGACACGTTGACGATACGCGCAGCGTCCGAGCGCGACAGCCATGGCAGCATGGCTTGCGTCACGCGCAAGGTGCCGAAGAAGTTGGTCGCGAAGACTCGCTCGACGGCCTCGATGGAGGCCCGCTCGGGCACGTCGTCGCGCGGATCGGTAATGCCCGCATTGTTCACCAGCACATCGAGCCGCCCGTGATAGCGCCCGATGCGATAAGCCGCCGCATGCAGCGTCTCCGGCTTGAGCAAGTCGATCACCAGCGTCTCTGCCTGAAACCCCGCCTTGCGCAGCGGTGCCACCACTTCCTCACCCTTGGCTTCGTCGCGTGCCCCCACGACTACCGTCATGCCCGCCTCAGCGAGCGCACGTGCCACTTCCTGTCCAATGCCCTTGGTCGCGCCCGTCACCAGTGCCACCCGTCCCAGATGGCGTTCGGCGTCCGCTCGCACTGCTTTGTCGATTGCGTCCCGTTTCATCACTGCTCCCGTCGTCGTACCTGTTGTTCTGCGCCCAGCCGCACGCAAATTTGTTAGCATCGAGTTTATGAAGAATCCTTCAGTTTTTCTATTCGCATATGAAACCTGACATCCGAGGGGTCTCCGGGCCCCGTAAATCGCCGCAGCAGGCGCGTTCGCGCGTGACGATCGACGCGATTTTCGAGGCCGCCCTTCAGGTTTTGCTGCTCGATGGCGGGCGTCAGCTCACCACCACCCGGGTGGCCGAGCGTGCGGGGGTGTCGGTCGGCACCCTCTATCAATACTTTCAGAACAAGCAGGTGCTGCTCTATGCCGTGCTCGAGCGGCATATCGATCGCATTGTCTGCACGGTGGAGAAGACCTGCCAGGACTCGCACGGCCAGCCGATCGAGGCCATGGCCCGCGCGCTGGCCGACGCCTATGTCGGCGCGAAGATGACAGACATCGAGGAAGCGCAGGCGCTGTACCGTTTGTCGGAAGATCTGGATGGGCGGGAGGTGTTTTCCTGCGCTAGCGAACGGATGCACGCCGCGGTCGCCGCCATGCTGGATACCGCGCAGGACGGGCGTTTCGACGATACGAGCACGGTCGCTTTCGTGTTTCTGAATTCGATGACGGGGCCGATCAAGGCGATCCTCGAGAACCGCACGCCCCCGAACACCACCTGCGACAAGCTAGCCGCCCATATCGCCGATCAGATCGCCACGATGTGCGCGGCATATCTGCATCGTGTGGCGCTTCCCGGGGCCCCGGTTACGCCATAAGTTCACGCGTCATCATGACCGCCGCCCGGAACTGGTAAAATGCGCGGTTGTGTTTGCCTACAATCCCACGGTAATCGAAATGAATTACGAACAGGCCCGCTTTAACATGATCGAGCAGCAGATCCGTCCTTGGGACGTGCTCGATCAGCAGGTGCTCAATCTGTTGACGGTGGTCAAGCGCGAAGACTTCGTGCCGGCCGCCTACCGCAACCTCGCATTCACCGATGTGAAGATCCCGCTGCGCGACGCTGCGATCAGCAACGACAGCCAGTTCATGCTGGAGCCGCGTGTCGAAGCGCGTATTCTGCAAGCGCTCGCGCCGAAGAAGAACGAAAACGTGCTGGAAATCGGCACGGGTTCGGGCTACATGGCCGCACTGCTGGCCTATAACGCGCATCACGTGACGACGGTGGAATTCGACGCCAATCTGGCGCAAGCGGCCCAGCAGACGCTGCGTGCGAACGGCGTGACGAATGTGGAAGTGGTCAACGCCGACGGCGCGCAAGGCTGGAGTGCTGCCGCCCCGTACGACGTGATCGCCATCTCGGGCGCGCTGGCGGAACTGCCACAAGCGTTCCTCGCGCAACTGAAGGTCGGTGGCCGTCTGGCCGCCTTCGTGGGCGGTTCGCCGGTCATGGAAGCGCAACTGATCACGCGTCTGTCGGAAAACGAATACCGCACCGAAAACCTGTTCGAGACGCAAGTGGCCTATCTGGTCGCGCCGCAACCGTCGAGCTTCAAGTTCTGAGCCCGGCGCCCGGGTGTGTGCCGCCGCCAGTTGACGGCGGCGCGCCCCGGAATGCCGTGTGCGGACCAGCCCCGCGGGGGATCAATGAGGACTGGCCGCCATCTATACGACATACGTTCATCATGCAAAACATTACACCGGCGCAATTGGCCCAGTGGCTCGCGGATGGGGACCGCGGCCAACCCACGCTACTCGACGTGCGTGAGGATTGGGAAGTGCAGACCTGCCACATCGCACAGAGCAAGAACGTGCCGCTCGGCGACGTGCCGTCCCGTCTGAACGAACTCGACGCCGAAGGCCCCATCGTGTGCATTTGCCATCACGGCATGCGCAGCGCCCGCGCAGCGATGTTTTTGGAACAACAAGGTTTCACCCAGCTTTTCAATCTCGACGGTGGTATCGATGCCTGGGCTCGCCAGGTCGACCCGTCGATGCCGACTTACTGAGCCAGGGCCATGCGCCCCTCGAGGCTCGCCGCGCACCCGCGCGCGGCCAAGCGTGCGCCTGTCCTGCGCGCGGCGTTTGCCATGCCTTTCGTCTTCGCGACGATGGGCTTCGCCGCCGCGCCCGCCAGCGCCACCGATCTTCTCCAGCTCTACGGAGAAGCCCAGACCCGCGATGCGCTGATCGCCAGCGCCCGCTCGGCCTATCTCGCCAATGTTGAAGCGCTGCCGCAGGCACGCGCCGGGCTGCTGCCGCAAGTGGTTGCGCGCTGGAGCACCGTCAACACGCACTACGGCTCGAGCAATATCTCGAACACGTTCGGCAGCAGCGGCTACAGCCTCGCGCTCACGCAGCCGATCTTTCATTGGGATAGCTGGCAGACGTATCAGCAAGGCAAGCTCACCGTCGCCGCGGCCGAGGCCTCGTTCGCGCAAGCGGAGCAGGATTTGATTCTGCGCGTGGCAACGGCGTATTTCGACGTGCTCGCCGCGCAGGACGATCTCGCGCTCGCCGGTACGCACAAGCAGGCGATTGCCGAACAGCTTGCCGCAGCGAAACGCAATTTCGAAGTCGGGAATGCGACGATCGTCGACGCGAACGAAGCGCAGGCCAGTTTCGATCAGGCGACGGCGCAGGAAATCGCCGCGCAGAACACGCTCGACGTTCGCCGTGCTGCGTTTGCGCGCATTGTCGGCCATCAGGTAGGGTCGCTCGCTACGTTGCGCGCCGGGGCTACGTTGCCGTCGCCGCAACCGAATAACGTGGCGGACTGGGTCACGCAAGCGGAACAAGCGAACTACGGCGTGCAATTGCAAACGCTCACGCTGGAGACGGCGCGACGCGAAACGTCGAAGGCGAAGTCGGGCTATATGCCGTCGGTGGATCTGGTCGCCAGCGGCGCTCACTCGAACGTCGGTAACGCCAATAGCCTGCTGTCGTCGGCGATGTCGAGCCCATCGAGCCAAGGCACGGGGCCCAGCTCCGCCGGTCAGATTGGCATCCAGATCAGCATTCCGATCTTCTCGGGTGGCTCGGTGCAAAGCAAAATGCGCCAGACGCTCGCGCTCGAAGACAAAGCGCAAAGCGATCTCGACGACGCACGTCGCCTCGCGGTGCTTAGCGCACGGACGTCGTATCTGGGGGTATCGAGTGGATTGGCGCAGGTAAAGGCACTTGAGGCCGCCGAGCAATCGGCACAATCGTCGGTGGCATCGAACAAGCTCGGCTATCAAGTCGGCATTCGTATCAACGCCGACGTGCTCAACGCGGAAGACAAACTCTTCACGACCCGCCGCGATCTCGCCAAAGCCCGCTACAGCACGCTGCTCTCCAGCCTTCAGTTGAAAGCTAGCGCGGCGACACTGGTCGATACGGACCTGCAATTGCTCAATGCGCTGCTGACGGAAAACCCGGAGGCTTCTGCGGCGATGGCCGGTGCTCGGGAGGCTTCCCCCGCGAATGCTGGGGCTGGGCTGCCTGAACGGGGTGTACGGCCCGGGACTTCTGCGCCGTTGCGACGCTAGCCCCAAACCCGGTTAGTCCCTCCTCGGGGACGGACCGGGTTTCGCGCGAGCGACCGTTAGGCGGCTGTTAAGCGGCTGCGACTGCTTCCAACCAACGGCCCAGCGCACCCACCGTTCGGCCAGTCGCACCTTGATGCTGTTTTGCAAATAACGTCGCCGCCGTGCGCATCGCCAGCCGGCGATCATCGTTGACCAACAAGTCCGCCAGCGATGCCGCAAGCTCGCCCGCATCGCTCACCCGTCTCGCAGCCCCCGCCGCCAACGCGTTCTCGCTCGCTTGCGTGAAGTTGAACATGTGCGGACCGAAAATCACCGGCGTCCCTGCGGCACACGCTTCAATCAAATTCTGCCCGCCCAGCGGCAACAAACTGCCCCCGATAAAGGCCATGTCCGCCGACGAGAAATAGGCCGCCATCTCGCCCATCGAATCGCCCAACACCACCTCGACGTCGGCTGGCAACGGCGTGCCGTCATCCGGCCACGCGCTGCGACGAACATAGTTCAACTTGAACTTTTCCAGCATCGCCGCGACTTCGTCGAACCGCTGCGGATGCCTCGGCACCAACACTAACAACGCCCGACGACCTTCGTCCGATGCCGCGGCCAACATGGCGCGCGCCTGCAATACCTGCGCCTCTTCACCGTCGCGCGTACTCGCCGCGAGCCACACCTTCCGGTTGCCGAAACGCTCCCGCCACTGCTTGCCCTGCATGATGAGTGCAGGCGGTGGCGTCATGTCGAACTTCAAATTGCCCAGCACATCGACGTCATGTGCGCCCAACATGCGAAGTCGCTCCGCATCGGCATCGCTCTGGGCCAGCACTCGCGTGAAACCGCCGAATACCGGGCGCGTCGCGTCGCCAAATTTGGCCGCACGCTTGAACGAGCGCGCCGACATGCGCGCATTGGCTAACACCAACGGCACACCTTGCTCTGCGCACGTGAAGATCAGATTCGGCCAGACTTCGGTCTCCATCACCACGCCAACACTCGGTCGCCACTGCTTCAAGAAGCGGCGAATCGATCCGACCATGTCGTACGGCAGGTAGCATCGCAACACGAGATCGCCGAACAAGCCCTCGCCCGTGGCACGGCCCGTGGGCGTCATGTGCGTGAGCAACACGCCATGTGAAGGGTATTTCTCCAACAAAGCTTCGATCAGCGGCTGCGCGGCACGCGTCTCACCAACGGAAACCGCATGCACCCAGATCAGCGGGCGACCGGTGTACGGCGGCGCATCGTAGAAGCCGAAGCGCTCGCCAATGTGACGGCGATAGCCCGGTTCGAACCGACCCCGCCACCACAAACGAATCACCGCGAGCGGTGCCACGATCCACCACAAGGCACCATAGACGAGACGCAGCAGCATCAGATAAGCGCCCGGTGGGTGAGTCGTTGCAGGACCGCCAGCGGCGAGCACTCAGGGTGCACCATCGCCTCGGCGGGCAGGAAGAAGGTCTGCTCCATCATGAACTGTCCCGACATCACGGCATGCGACGTCTGGTCGGAGAAACAAACCCACACGCTGCCCGGCGGGAACGGCATGGTCTGTTGATCGGCATCGCGCTGATAGGTCATGTCGGCCTTCATGCCGTCGTGCAAATTCAGCATGATGTGGTCGTAACCGCTGCGCGGACGCTTGGTAATACCCAAAGCATTTTGCAGCCACGCCGAACCGGGCCACTGCGTGGGCACCTTCGGCAGGAATCGCTTGGCCACGTCTTCGAACGGCTCGCCCACGCGCCACACGCGCGGCTGACCTGCGGGGTTGATGTTCGTGAACACCCGCAAGATCCGCTCGCCGTAGTTCGGTCGCGATGGAAACGCGTCGACGTGCAAACGGCTGTCGTCCTTGCGCCACGACGTCTGACGCGTCTCGACCTGATGCAGACGCAGACTCGTCGGCGCAGCACGCAGCTTGCCGCGATACTCGGGCAGCAAACCGTCGATCAGGCTGCATGCCTGTGTGTAGTAACGCTTGACGAGCGCATGCACGGCGCGTTGCGTCGCATCGTCGGACGCGACGCCCACGAGGACATCGGTCTTCGGATCGAGACTAATGTTCTTGCGCTTCGGATCGGCAATCGACGGATCGAGCAGGCGCTTTTCGTCGGCGCCGATCGCAAAGGCCAGATGCGGGAAATACAGCACTTTGCCCGCCTCGACATCGGCCACCAGCGTCTCGCGCGGCAGCGACAATTCGCCGCCCTGCCAGTTGCCGGACTCGACGGTGACGATCTGGCTGCTTGCCCCTGCGGCACCGGCGGAATTCGCGCTGTGGTCCGCGCCGTGCCCGGCATTCGCAGCGTTCGTTGGATTCGTTTGGCTCATGCGTTTCGATCCTCCCCTGATTGCCCTGCTGCGGCAACGCCAGTCGATGGCGCCACCGACAAAAGCGGTGCGAACTCGCGTACTGTGTCGCGCACCTGAGCGAGCGTAGGTTTGTGCTCGGCGTCGCCGAGATTGACGATGTGCGGCGACCAGAATCCGCCGGTACGCCACGCCGTGCTGAAATTGTATAGCTCGATGGTGGGACGGTTCAGCGCTGCGGCAATATGTACCAAACCGGTATCCACGCCAACGGTGATGGCCCCGCGATCGATCAGTCCGACCACCTGCGACAGATTCATCTTCGGTGGCACCCAGGCGTGCTCGCCCAGCGCTGCCGCTAACCGCTCGGACACGTCACGCTCGGCCGCGCTGCCCCACGGCAACACGATCAGCAGCCCCTGCCCTGCAAGATCACGACCCAGTGCAATCCAGTCGTCTTCTGGCCATGTCTTGTCGTCACGCGAGGTCGCATGCACGAACACGGCATACGGACGGTCCGGGCATTGGCTGTGATCGGCACGCTCGGTGGCGATGCCGAAGTCGATATCGCCCGGCACCTTGAAGCCCAGCGCCTCGGCCACCAACAGCCGCGAGCGCGTCACCACGTGGGTGTGAGGCTCGATGCGCACCATGTGCTGATAGAGCAGCCGCACCGGCCATTCATAGCTGGCCCCCTCGGTGCGATTGCCCAGCCCCCACACCGCGCCACGTGCCGTACGCGCGATCCAGCCGGTCTTCACCAAGCCTTGCGTGTCGATGACATAGTCGTAGGGCGTCTCGCGCAACGCACGGCGAAACGCGCCGATCTCCTGCCACGTTTTCGCGGCGAACGGCTTCTTGCGCCAGCGGCGCAAAGCAAAGGGAATGACCCGGCGCACACCGCGCACGAGTTTGACAAGGTCGACGAAGCCCTCTTCCACCACCCAGTCGATCTGGGCGTCGGGAAACTGGCGCAGGATGTCCTGCACCACGGGCATGTTGTGGACGACGTCGCCGAGCGACGAGACTTTGACGATCAGAACCTGCAACCGAACGCTCCGGCGGTTCGGCCGGGCCTCGTGAGCAAAACCGCGATTTTACCCCGACACGGCCCGCCAATCATGGCTTCGGTAACGGTTCGATATGGGGTTCTGAATGCATTCGGGCCCGACGGCACCGCATGGCGGCGAGCGTCGGGCCCGAAAATACCGCGAAACCTCGTCAGAACGGCAGCTTGGCGTCCGGCTTGACGGCCAGAATGGCCGCGCGGAAGTCGTCCTGAATGCGCTTGATGGCCGCGTCGCTGTCGGCTTCGAAACGCAGCACAACCACCGGCGTGGTGTTGGAAGACCGCGCCAGGCCGAAGCCATCCGGGTATTCCACGCGCACACCGTCGATCTTGACGATGTCCTGCGCGCCGTCGAACTTGGCGGTCTCACGCAGCTTATCGATGAGCGCGAAGTTCTCGCCCTCGGCCAGCGGGATTTGCAGCTCAGGCGTGGAGATCGAGTTCGGCAGTGCATTGAGCACGGCGCTCGGGTCGGCCACCTTCGAGAGGATCTCGAGCAGACGTGCGCCCGTGTACAGGCCGTCGTCGAACCCGTACCAGCGGTCCTTGAAGAACACGTGGCCGCTCATCTCGCCGGCGAGCGGCGCGCCCGTTTCCTTGAGCTTGGCCTTGACCAGCGAATGCCCCGTCTTCCACATGACCGGTTCGCCGCCATGCTCGCGCACCCAACTGGCGAGATTACGCGTGCACTTCACGTCGTAAATGATCTTCTCGCCCGGGTTGCGGCTCAGCACCTCGGCAGCAAACAGCATCAATTGACGATCCGGATAAATGATCTGGCCGTCCTTCGTGACCACGCCCAAACGGTCGCCGTCGCCGTCGAACGCGAGGCCGATTTCCGCATCGGTGGTCTGAAGCGTGCGAATCAGGTCCTGAAGGTTCTCAGGGTGTGCCGGGTCCGGGTGATGGTTCGGGAACGTGCCGTCGACGTCGCAGAACAATTCGATCACGTCGCAACCGAGCGCGTGGAACAGCGCCGGAGCATACGCCCCGGCCACACCGTTGCCGCAGTCGACCGCAATCTTCATCGGACGCGCCAGATGCACGTCGTTGGAAATGCGCGAGCGATACGACTCGCCGATCTCGTCGGCCGTGTAGGTGCCCTGACCCGTCTCGAAATCCTGCTGCTCGATGAGCTTTGCGAGGCCCTGAATGGCATCGCCGTAAATGGCGCGGCCACGCAGCACCATCTTGAAACCGTTGTAGTCCGGCGGGTTATGGCTGCCGGTGACCATGATGCCCGAGTCGACGACGCGCCCGTGCAGGGTCACGTTCGTGGCGAAATAAACCATCGGGGTGACGACGACACCGATGTCGACCACATCGACGCCAGCAGCGCGCAGGCCGTCGGACAGTGCACCGACCAATTCCGGACCGGACAAACGGCCGTCACGGCCGACGACGACGGCGTTACCGCCTTCGCGACGCAGCGCCGTGCCGAAAGCGCGACCGATCAGGTGCGCGACGTTGGCATCGAGTGTCTTGCCGACGATGCCGCGAATGTCGTATGCCTTGAAAATCGCAGGCGAAACTTGCGTGGTTTGCGTCATGGGAAAGGGTCTCTCGAAAACGAGGGGAAATGAGTAGCGAATACGAATACCGGATGCGGGCACTCGAGAGCGGCGTGTCGGAGCACGCACACCATGCTGCCGTATCAAGAACGGCCCGCCACGAAGGCAGGCCGTGCACGGCGACATTACGCTAAAATTATACGGGACTTCGCTGCGCTGCGGCACGCCGCGAAACCCTTGTCAGCGAGTGCCTACAATCGCCCGGCGAACCGTACCGGCTCACGATGACAAGCGAGTGAAGTCTCCCAGCACCGGCCTCTCGAGGCCGGTTTTGCTTATTTCGACAACGAGTGAGCCGCGCGCCCGCCCACATGCCTTACCGGACCATCATTCGCAACATCCTCTGGATGCTGACCGAGCGCGGCGCGCAAATCGTCGGTGGCATCGTGGTCTCCGGCCTCCTCGCCCGCAGTCTCGGTGCCGCGCAGTTCGGCCTGTTTCAATACGCACAATCGCTCGTCTTTCTCGCCGCTTCGCTCACGCTGCTGTGCGGCAGCGAAGTCGTCGTGCCCCGGCTCGTGGGCAAGCCCGAGGCCGAGCAGCGCACGGTCATCGCCCACGCCTTCATGCTGCGTCTGGCCGCCGCCGCCGTGGCCTACGCCGCGCTGGCCATTTACGTCATCGCGTTTGCGGACTCCGAACTGATGGCCGCCGCCCTCTGGCTCGGTGTTGCGCTCTGGTTTCGCGAGCCGGTCGGCATTGTCATCGCCTGGCTGCAAGCGCGCACGTACAACCGGCCCAGCGTCACGGCCAATCTGTGCGCCCTCGGCGCAAAACTCGCCCTCGTGGCGGTGCTGTTCGTCACGCATGCGGGGATCGTGGCATTTGCTGTCGTCTATGCGGTAGAAGCCATCGTCGCCGCCGCACTCCTGGCCCGTTATTACTTCCGGCACTCACCCGCGACTTCGGTCATCTGGCGACGCGAGCTGCTGCGTGAATTGCTCGCCAGCGGTATGACGTTCTGGGGCGGCCTGATGCTGATGATGCTCTTCAAGCGCATCGACCAACTGGTGCTCAAGCCCATCATTCCGCTCGCAGAACTCGGCGCTTACGCGGCGGCCATGCAGATCACGGAAAACTTCGTCCTCGTCGCACCGATCATCGCGAATTCGCTGGCCCCGCAACTGATTTTTCAGGCCAGCGACAACGCACAAGCGCGCCGCAACACCATACGCGCCGTGTGGCTCATGGTCGCCGCCGGGGCAAGTCTGGCCGTGCCTATTGCCGTGCTCGCCCCATGGATCGTGCATTTGATCTACGGCGCAGGGTTTGCCGAGTCGGCACAGATTCTGCGCGTGTCGGCGCTCATGGGCATTCTGGTGTTTGCCGACGCCGCGCTCAACCTGACGTTGATCCGGCGCGGCGCGGGACGTTGGGTCATCGCGAAATGGCTGTGCGCCGCAGTGATCGCCTTCGTGGTGGTGCGCACCTTGGCGCCGCAAATCGGGGCCATGGCGGGTGCACTGGGGTATGGCGCGGGTTACGCCGCCGCCCTCGCGCTCGGCATCTGGCTGCTGCGCCGGGACTGACACGATGACAACCGCCAAGTCCACTGCCCCCGCCCGGTCCGCCAAAACGATCTGCCTATTCACCGGCACACTGGCCGCTTTCGCCGGTGCCGAGCGGGCCACTGCCACGCTAGCCAACGCACTCACCGCACGCGGACACCGCGTGCATGTGTTGTCGCTGTGGGGCCACACGCCCGTGTTTGCGTTGGCGCCAGAAGTTCGGCATCACGCCTTGTTCGCCGAACGGGTGGCGTTCAAGCATCACTATTTGTCGATTGTTCGCGACGTCAGGCGATATGTGAAAGCGCACGGCATCGAGGTGATGATCGATGTCGACCCGATGCTCGCGCTCTACACGCTCCCGGCGACGTTTGGCTTACCGATAAGGCGAATCGCGTGGGAACACAGCACTTATGCGAGCGACCTTGGCCGCCGCGCGCGCCGTTGGGCGCGGGCGTTGGCCGCACGCCGTTACGATGCCGTAGCGGTACTCACTGACGCGGATCGCAACGCCTGGCAAGCGCACCATCCGCACGCTCGCGCGCAGTTCGTCACGTTGCCGAATCCGTTGGGCATTGCCGCGCCTGCTGAGCCGCCATCGCACGACGGCGCGTGCTGCATCCTCGCGGTCGGGCGGTTGGTGCCGGAAAAAGGGTTTGATCGGTTGATCGACGCGTGGGCGAAAATCGCCGCCAGCGCGACCAGCGCCGCCCCCGTCGATCCCGATGTGCCCGCCGCTGGCTGGCAAGTCCGCATCGTCGGCGACGGCCCGTTGCGCGAGGCCCTTCGGGCACAGGCGCAGTCGCTTGGCGTAGGCGACACCGTGCAGTTGCTCCCTGCCACGGCAGATATCGCGCAGCACTATGCCCAAGCCGCGATTTACTGTCTGCCGTCGCGACGCGAGAGCTTCGGTTTGGTGTTGCTCGAAGCACAGGCTTACGCGCTGCCCATCGCGGCATTTGCTGCCGACGCTGGCCCCCGGGCACTGCTGCATGACGGCACCGATAGCCTGATCGCCGCCGATGGCGACATCGACGCATTGGGCACCGCACTGCGCCGTCTGATCGACGATGCTTCGTTGCGCCAGCAGTTGGGCTTGGCCGGTTATCGGCATGCACAAGCCTTCCGCCCCGACACCATCGCCGCCCGCTGGGAAGCGTTGTGGACGCACGCAGCGGCAACACCCGAGGCTGTCGCATGAAGATCGTCCTGTTTGTGACCGGCTTACAGCTGGGCGGCGCAGAGACGCAAGTCGCCGATCTCGCCCGTGGTTTTCTTGCACGCGGGCACGAGGTCGTCATGATCTCGCTGACCGGCGAGTGCGCCGTGCGCTTGCCGGAATCGCCGCATTTCTCCCTGATCGAGTTGCGCGCGAACAAAACGCCGTGGTCACTTGCCGCTGCTGTTGCCAAATTCGCTGCGCATATCCGGCACTTGCGGCCCGACGTCGTGCACGCCCACATGGTGCATGCGAACCTGCTCGCTCGCGTGGCACGTTGGTTCGCCCCGATGCCGGTCCTTGTCACCAGCGCACACAGCCGCAATGAAGGCGGCCGGGCGCGCATGCTCGCGTACCGGCTCACCGATCGCTGCACCGACCTGACAACGAACGTCAGCGACGACGCCGTCGCTGCTTTCGTCGCCCAAGGTGCGGCCCCGGCGGCGCGCATCGTCAGCATGCCCAATGGCATCGACACGCAGCGTTACCGGCCCGATGCCGCCAATCGTGCGTCGTTACGCGCGTCGCTCGCGTCGCTCGCCTTGTCGCCCTTATCCGTCGATGAGCACGGCACCTCGCCAATCGTGTTTGCCGCGGGGCGTCTGGTCGACGCGAAGGACTACCCCACGCTGTTCGAAGCCTTCGCGCAGGTGCACCGCCAGCTACCCGACGCCCGGTTGTTCATCGCCGGAGACGGTCCATTGCGTGCCGCGTTGCAAGCGCGCATCGACGCGCTGGGCCTCGCGCAGGTCATCACGCTGCTCGGCCGCCGCGACGATGTGGCCGATTGGATGCGCGCCGCCGATGTCTACGTCATGTCGTCGGCATGGGAAGGTCTGCCGTTGGTGATCGGCGAAGCGATGGCGAGCGGACTGCCCGTGGTCTCGACCGACTGCGGCGGTGTGCGCGAATTGCTCGGCACGCAGCGCGGGAACGTCCTCGTCCCGGTTGGCGACGCCCAAGCGCTTGGCGATGCCCTGATCGAAATGCTGCACCTGTGCCAGCAGGCACCCGATACGACCCATGCCGTGAGCGCCGCCAACCGTGAGCGCATCGTCTCCCACTACTCGCTCGACGCCGTCGTAGCGCGCTGGCTCGATTGCTATGCGCAGCTTGCTGCGCGAACTGCCTCAACCTACTGATCGCCCATGCGCCCGCCTGTCCTGTTCTGCTCCAATTCGTTCTGGTCGATTCATAACTTCCGTGGCGGCCCTATCCGTGCGCTGCTCGCTGACGGTTACGCGGTTCATGTCGTCGCCCCGGACGACGACTACGCGCCGCTGTTGCGCGACATGGGATGCGTCGTGCACGTCATGCCCATGGCATCCAAGGGAAAAAATCCATTTAGCGACCTTGCGCTCGCCCGGCGGCTGTATCGCCTTTACCGTAGCGTTCGCCCCGCTGTGTGCTTTCACTACACGATCAAGCCGAATATCTATGGCGCGATGGCGGCGCATTGGGCCCGCATTCCCTCGGTGTCGATCACTACGGGAATGGGTACGGTCTTCATCAACCGCTCTTTCCTGACCCGAATCGTGCGACTGCTCTACCGCCACGCATTTCGCCACACGCGGGAGAACTGGTTCCTGAACGAGTCGGATTTCGACGCCATGGTCGGCGGCGGACTCGTCGATCTGCGTAAGGCCCGGTTGCTCCCCGGTGAAGGCGTCAATCTCGATCACTTCGCCAGCGCGCCATGGCCCGCCGACGATGGGTCGCGCCGATTCCTGCTGATCGCGCGCATGCTGCGCGACAAGGGCGTGCTCGAATTCATCGAGGCAGCACGCTCATTGAAGTTGACGACACCACAAGTGAAATGCCAATTGCTAGGACCGGCCGACGTCGAGAACCCGACGTCCATTTCTCACGATCAGATCGCTGCCTGGGAGCGCGAGGGGCTCGTCGAGTATTTGGGGGTGACGCAGGAAGTGCGGCCGGCTATCGCGCAAGCCCACTGCATTGTCTTGCCGTCGTATCGAGAGGGGTTGTCCCGGACACTGCTCGAAGCCGGGGCGATGGCTCGTCCGGTGATTACCACCGATGTGCAGGGGTGCCGTGAAGTCGTCGACGATGGCCGCACTGGGTGGGTCGTGCCCGTCCGAAATGTAGAGGCTCTTGCGGCCCGAATGGCAGCCACTTCCAGAATGTCAACGAGGGAGTTGACGGCGGTCGGACACGCCGGGCGTGCTAAAGTAGCGCAAAATTTCGACGAAGGTCTGGTGATCGCCGAGTATTTCAGAGTCCTCGGCGAGGTCGATGGGAGCGACAGTCACACCAGGCTCGCCTCCGATTCAGCGCAGTAAGCTGACGCCAGTCACATATAAGAACTAACAACGCGCTCAACGACTTGTCCGTACCATGCTGAACCTGACCTTGGCCCTCGTAGTCTCGTTTATCACCACACTTTTGATTGTGCGTTATGCCCATGTGCATGCACACTTTTCGAGCGATAGCGATACCAAGGGTGTCCAAAAGGTCCATGCGCATCCCGTGCCGCGCATCGGCGGACTGGGCATCATGCTTGGGCTGCTTGCGGCAGGAACGTTTGCCACGTTCCACTACCCGGGGCCGCTCGAGGAGATCCTGCTGCTTGCAGCTAGTGCGGCCCCCGTATTCCTCGGGGGTTTCATCGAGGACATCACCAAGCGAGTTTCGCCGCGCATGCGTCTGCTGTGTGCCATGGTCTCCGCGTTCATCGCGTATCTCTTGCTTGGCATTCACATCAATCGCATCGGCATCGCCCCGCTGGATCATCTGCTGGCGATTCCCGTGATCTCAGTGGCGTTGACCGTTAATTGCACCGCTGCCATGACGAATGCCGTCAATATCATCGACGGATTCAATGGCCTGGCCGCAATGGTGAGTATCTTCATGTTCGCCTCGCTCGGCTACGTGGCGTTTCAGGTCGGCGACTACATCGTACTTTCCGCGTCGATGATCATGATTGGCGCCGTACTTGGCTTCTTCATCTTCAACTACCCGAACGGACTGATTTTCTTGGGCGACGGCGGTGCCTATTTTGTCGGATTCATGCTGGCCGAGTTGGCCATCCTGCTCGTGATGCGCAATCCGATGGTGTCGCCGTGGTATCCCGCGCTCATGCTGATCTACCCGATCTTTGAAGTGTGCTTCTCGATCTATCGCCGTCGTTTTGTGCGGGGGGTCTCACCCAGCATGCCGGACGGCGTGCACCTGCACATGCTCATTTACAAGCGCATTCTGCGTTGGGCCGTCGGCTCGCGGGTCGCAGCACAGCTCACGCGACGTAACTCGATGACGTCGCCGTACCTCTGGGTGCTTTGTCTGCTGGCCGTCGTGCCGGCCACCATTTTCTGGCGCCATACTGGCATTCTCGCGGCGTGCAGTTTGGCGTTCATCGTGACCTATGTCTGGCTGTACCGGAGCATTGTGCGGTTCCGCTCCCCGCGTTGGATGATCGTCAAAAAGAAACGCTGAATCTCGCTTCACTCGTTGATGGCCGCGCTTCAGGCCGTCGGATTGCCCCATGCTGAGTCTTGCCATCGCCCTCGTGGTGTCGTTTGTCGCGACGCTATTCATCGTGCGTTACGCGCACGTCCACGCCCGTTTCTCCGGTGACAGCGATGTCGCCGGCGTACAGAAATTTCACGTGCGGCCGGTACCGCGTATCGGTGGTGTCGGCATTCTGGCCGGCCTGATCGTGGCAGCCACGGCCCTCGGCTTCCCCTACCCCAAGGTCTCGCGCGACATTCTGATGCTGGTGGCCTGCGGCCTGCCCGCATTTCTCGCCGGCTTCGTCGAAGACGTGACCAAGAAGGTGACGCCCACGGTGCGGCTCGTCTGCACCATGTTCGCCGCGCTGCTCGCGTGGCTGCTGCTCGACATTCACATCACGCGTATCGACGTCGCGCTGGCCGACCGCGCGTTGGTGCTAGCCGCCGTGTCGGTGCCGCTCACCGTGCTGTGTGTGGCCGGCATGGCCAATGCCGTGAATATCATCGACGGCTTCAACGGGCTTGCCGCCATGGTCGCCATGATCATGTTCGCCTCGCTCGGGTATGTGGGTTTTCAGGTACAAGACCCTATCGTGCTCACCACGTCGATGATCATGGTCGGCGCGATTCTGGGGTTCTTTATCTTCAATTTCCCCGGCGGCCTGATTTTCCTCGGCGACGGCGGTGCCTATTTCGTGGGCTTCATGCTCGCCGAAATTGCCATCTTGCTGGTGATGCGCAACCCACAGGTGTCGCCGTGGTATCCCGCGCTCATGGTGATCTACCCGGCCTTCGAGGTCTGCTTCTCGATCTATCGCAAGCGCTTCGTGCGCGGCATTTCACCCGGCATTCCCGATGGCGTCCACCTGCATATGCTCGTGTACAAGCGGCTGATGCGCTGGGCTGTCGGCGTGCGCACGGCGAGCGCGCTCACGCAACGCAATTCCTTGACGTCCCCGTACCTGTGGCTGTTATGCTTGCTGGCAGTGATCCCGGCGACAGTCTTCTGGCGACACAGTTTGGTGCTCGCACTGTGCTGCGTCGCTTTCATGGTGACGTATGTCTGGCTGTACCTGCGCATCGTCCGATTCAAGGCACCGCGCTGGCTGATCTACAAAAAATGAATGACCACGGGGGGCGACGCACCTGAGTACGCCTTGAGTACACCACTGAGTACTCCACAAAGGTGCGCGGCCGCAGCACACGGAATCCCCCTGATCGGGACAACGAGACAAGACAGCGCCACCGCGATGCGTGACATCTATGCCATCGGCGACCTTCAGGGTTGCCAAACGTCGTTCGAAGAACTCCTTGCCCGTTTGCCGCAGGACGCCGATCTATGGCTCGCGGGCGACCTCATCAATCGCGGCCCCCGTTCCCTCGATACCCTGCGTCAGGTGATCGCCCTCGGTGATCGCGTAAGCGTTGTGCTCGGCAATCACGACTTGCATCTGCTCGCTGTGGCGGCGGGCGTGCGGCAAGCGCACGGCAGCGACACGCTCGACGATATTCTCAACGCACCGGATCGCGACGCGCTCATCGATTGGGTACGCCATCGCCCGCTCGCCCATTTCGCCCGTGGCCACCTGATGGTGCACGCCGGGGTGCTGCCGCAGTGGGACGCCGAACAGGTGATGACGCTCGCGCGCGATGTGGAGACGCAATTGCGCGGCCCGGACTGGCAGACGTTTCTCTCACGCATGTTCGGCAATCAGCCGGACCAGTGGCGCGAAGGTCTAGCCGACGAAGACCGCCGACGCCTGACGATCAACGCGCTCACGCGTCTGCGTTTTTGCACGGCGGATGGCCGCATCGACTTCAAGCTCAAGGAAGGGGCCGACGCGGCCACGGACGATCTCAAGCCGTGGTTCGACGCCCCCAATCGGCGCACCGCCGATATCACCGTCGTGTTCGGTCACTGGTCGGCCCTCGGTCTGGTCATGCGCGATCGTGTGCTCGGGCTCGACACCGGGTGCGTGTGGGGCGGACAACTCAGCGCCGTTAAGCTCGCAGACTCGCCCGCGCAACGCGATCTGATTCAGATCGATTGCCCGCAAGTGCGCGACCCGTTTGGGTCAGGCGACGGCAAGAAGCGCAGCAAGATCAAGAAGTCCGATAAGGCCGAAGATGCCTTCAAGGCGGCCAAGGAAGAAAAGCTCGGAAAGTCTGCGCGCAAGATTGAGAAGCTCGGCAAGAGCGCGGAGAAACGCGTCAAGCTAGAGAAATTGGATAAGGGCGAGAAGGGCGAGAAGGGCGAGAAGACCGCCAAACGCAAAGAAGCCTGAGTCGCACCGCACCGCATAGCATCACGCGCAATGTAAAAAACGGCACCGCAGTCATCTGACGGTGCCGTTTTTTATTACCCATTACGACGGGGTCGACGCAAGCGACAAATGCGCGGCGAATTAAACCTGTACGGCCTGGGCGGCATCGCCCTCTTCATCGCCCATCGCCGCATCGCGCGAACCGACCGAACCACTCTGCGGCAACACCGCTTCCGGCAGATAGCCCTGCAACTGATCGCCGACGGCCTTCTGCGCCCCGAGCGCCACTTCGCGTCGGTGCTGCCCATCCTGCGGGTACTGCGGCTCGCCCACGGCAAGGCGTACCGTCATCGGAGGCGCCCGTAGAATCATGTCGATGGATTCGATCAACGTCATCTCGCCGATGTACGCAGGCGCCATTGTGTGCCGGCCGCTCGCCGCATCGGTATAGAACAGACACAGCGGCTGCACCGGCTTGCCCGTGGTCACGGGCGCTTGCAGCAGATTCGCGTGGAACGGCAGCAGGCTGCGGCCATCGGTGGTCGTGCCCTCCGGAAACACCGTGATGATGTCACCATCGCGCAGGCAATCGGACAAGTAATGCATGATGCGGCGCGCGTCGGCGCGACGCTCACGTTGCAGGAAGATCGTGCGCGTTTGCACGCACAGCCACCCCACGAGCGGCCAGTGACGAATTTCGGCTTTGGCTACGAAACGCACCGGTTGCCATGCATTGATCGCAAAGATATCGATCCACGAGACGTGATTGCACAACAGCATCACGCCGCCCTCGGGCAACGGCGCTTCCTGTTCGACTTCGAGTCGCATGCCGCACAGGCGCAGCAGCTTTTGCGACCACGCACGAATGCGGCGATGCTTGCCCGCCTCCGACAGGAAGGGGAACAGCACCAGCGCAGTCATCAGGCCACGCGCAAGGTGCAGGCCCAGACGAAGTTTTTTGATCAACAGCACGGCTATCGCGTCCTAAACGGCAGAAGTTTCATGCGCCACGTGGCCACCGACCAACGTCAGACGCACGCGCCCCGGCAATTCATAGCCGAGGAACGGTGTGTTGTGTCCCGCACTGCGCAGCGCCGCTGGCGACACCGTCCAGTACGCAGACGGCTCGAACACACACAGATCGGCAGGCAGACCAACGGCTAGTCTACCTGCCCCGGCCGTCGCAATGCCCGATCGTGCGGATCCATCGAGGTTGTCCAGCCGCTGCGCCGGGCCGTGCGTCAAGCGCGCAAGCGCATCGATCAACGGCACACGTGCCTCGTCGGCCCACTTCAAGACCAGCGGCAACAGCAACTCAAGCCCCGTCGCCCCCGGCTCCGCCTCGGCAAAGGGTACCAGCCGGGCGTCGGCGGCAAGCGGCGTGTGGTCGGAACAAATGGCATCGATCGTCCCGTCGCGGGCCGCATCGCGAATCGCTTCGCGGTCGCGCTGGCCGCGCAACGGCGGATCGAGCCGGTACTGGGCATCAAAATACCCGATGTCCATGTCGGTGAGATGGAGGTGATGCGCCGCCACGTCGCACGTGACAGGCAACCCCTCGGCCTTCGCCGCCCGCACCAGCGCCACGCCCGCCGCCGACGACAACCGGCAAAGGTGTACGCGCGTGCCGGTCACGCGCACGAGTTCCAGAATGGTGTGTAACGCAATCGTCTCGGCGGCCACGGGAATACCTGTCAGCCCCAGACGCGACGCCACCGCGCCGCTTGCGGCCACGCCCCCAGCGGCGAGTGCGGCATCTTGTGCGCGCAGCCAAACCGTCAGCCCGAAGGTGCCCGCGTATTGCAGGGCTCGCAATAGCGTGCGGTTGTCGGCGATAGGTGCATTGGCCTGCGACAAACCGATGCAACCGGCTGCCGTCAACTGGGCCATCTCGGTCAGCTCTCGCCCACCGAGCGCGACGGTAAGTGCGCCGAGCGGGTGCACTTGCGCATGGTGCATGGCCCGCGCGCGAAGCTGGAGCATTTCGACCAGATCGGGTTCGTCGAGCACAGGATCGGTATCGGGCGGGCACACCACGCGTGTCACGCCACCGGAGAGCGCGGCCGCCGCCTCGCTTGCCGTGGTCACCTTGCGGGCGGCGAGGTCTACCAAGCCGGGGGCGACGACGAGTCCCTTGACTTCGATTGTCCTATCGGCAGTGAAGTCGGCCGGTGCGTGCTCAAAGGCAGCGATCTGGCCGTTCGCGATGAAGACGTCTTGCACCCGGTCGGTGCGGGTGGCGGGGTCGATGACGCGGCCACCCTTCAAATGCAGTTTCATGGGCGCCCTCAACCGTTGTTAGCCGCGACGATACTCATCACCGCCATACGCACGGCAATGCCGAACGACACCTGTTCGAGAATGACCGACTGCGGTCCGTCGGCCACCTGCGAATCGATTTCCACACCACGGTTCATCGGCCCCGGATGCATGACGATGGCATCCGGCTTGGCCAACGCCAGCCGCGCCGGGGTGAGGCCGTAATACTTGAAGTACTCGCCCGCCGAGGGCAGCAGCGCACCATTCATCCGCTCGTTCTGCAAACGCAGCATGATGATGACGTCGACATCGCGCAGTCCCTCGTCCATGTCGTGAAACACACGTACGCCAAGTTGCTCCAGTCCGGTGGGTAACAGCGTGCGCGGGCCGATAGCACGCACTTCCGGCACGCCCAGCGTGGTCAGCGCATGAATATCCGAGCGAGCCACGCGTGAATGCAGAATGTCGCCGACGATGGCGACCGTCAGATTATTGAAATCGCCCTTGTGATGGCGAATCGTGTACATGTCGAGCAAGCCTTGCGTCGGGTGCGCATGGCGTCCGTCGCCCGCGTTGATCACGTGCACATGCGGCGCGCAATGCTCGGCGATCAGATACGGCGCGCCCGACTGCGCGTGACGCACGACAAACAAATCGGCGTGCATCGCCGAGAGGTTGCCGATCGTGTCGAGCAACGTCTCGCCCTTGCTCGTCGACGATGCGTTGATATTCAGATTCAACACATCGGCAGATAGACGCGCCGCGGCAATTTCAAACGTCGTGCGCGTACGCGTGGAGTTCTCGAAAAACAGATTGAAGACCGACTTACCACTGAGTAGCGGCGCTTTCTTCACATCACCGTCGTTCAGACTGACGAACTGTGTGGCGGTGTCGAGAATGTGTGTGAGCACGGCGCGCGGCAGGCCTTCGACCGTCAGCAAGTGCTTCAGCTCGCCGTTGCGAGTCAGTTGCGGGTGGCCGCGACGGCCGAGCATTCCATTAGCCATACGGCATCTCCGGGGTGGCAGCCAACGATTGCGGTGCCATACGTCGCAACGGCGATGGCACAAGCGATGGCACAAGCGATGGCGCAGGTAGCGCAGATAACACGCGCGACGCCGCGCACGCGCTGTCAGGCAGGCACATGCTCGTCGAAGTACTGCTGGAGAATGATGCGGGCGGCTTCGGCATCGAGCGAGGTCTTTTGCGAGACCTTGACGCCGGCTTCGGCGAGCGCGGCAGCCGCTGCCACCGACGAATAACGCTCGTCGACCCACACCACGGGGACATTGAAACGTCCGTTGACCTGATTGCCGAAGCGCTTGGCCTGCGCCGTCATTTCATGCGGCGTGCCATCGGGATGACAGGGCAAGCCGACGACGATCAGCTCGGGCTGCCATTCGGCAACGAGCTTGCCGGTCTCGGCAAAACGGACTTCGCGATTGAGATTGGCGAGGACGGTGAGCGCGCGGGCTTCGCGTATCAGCAAATTGCCGATCGCCACGCCGATACGCCGCTCGCCGTAATCGAAGGCGAGCACCGTGGCGCTACCAGCCGTCATGCGTGACCTGCGTCGGCGGAGAGCATCGAGGACGACACTCCCAGCAACGCGAGCGCAGCGTCGAAACGTTCAGCCGGCGGCACGTCGAACACGATGCCAGGGTCGGCGGCCACCGTCAGCCAGCCATTGCGGCTGATTTCATCTTCCAGTTGCCCCGCGCTCCAGCCCGAATGACCGAGCGTGAGCAGGAACCGGCTGGGGCCGTCGCCGTTAGCCACCGCTTCGAGCACGTCCTTCGACGTGGTCATCTCAAGACCGCCCGGCACCGATAGCGAGGAGCTGTACGCTGTGCCCGTCGATTCGTGCAGCACAAAGCCGCGCTCGGTCTGCACCGGACCGCCGAAAAACACCGGCTGATGCGCCAACGGGTCGATTTCCAGCTTGAGGTCGAGCCGCTCGAAGAGCGATTGCAGATCGATGTCGGTCGGACGATTGATTACCAGCCCGATCGCACCGCGCTCGCTGTGCTCGCACAGATACACGACCGTTCCGGAAAACGTCGGATCGGCCATGCCGGGCATGGCGATGAGGAACTGATTCGTGAGATTGATACGGTCGTTCGGCATAAGGCCAAATTTGATTAGCGGACGGGTTGCGGGCTTGCCGCATCGTGCTACGGCCATCGGCCACTTAGGGTCTGGTCCCCTAGGGGCTGTCCCTACAGCAGCCTTTGCGCCGACTTTATCACGGAACGTCACGCCCGGTGACGAGCCGCTGTCCGAATACGCTCGCATCCAGCGCACGCTCACGCCACATGGCCATCTCGGCGATCAGGTCGGGGCGCGGCTCCGGATAAGCATCCGCCGCGAACTGATGCAACATGCCGCGCAACGCCTTGACCGTCATGGCCAGCGCCGCCGGACCGCCCGGTTCAGCGGGGGGCGACGCGGCAAGACGCTCGCCGGTGGCCGACACCGCCGCCGCAAGCCGGGCAACGGGTGCCAAGCCAATGGCCGACGCATATTCGGCAACGCGCCCTGCCACGGCGGGATCGTTCAGATTCGGTAAGGCTTCGTCGGCCAAGCTCAGGAAGGTCTGACAAACATCGTGCCGCACCGCCAACGGACCGATGCGCAGCCAGTCGCGCGAACTCGAGCCCGCACCTTGCTTCTGAGCAGCTTCGAGCGCATCGGCCAGCGACTCGGGCAGCGTGCCCGAACGGCGCAGCACGCCGAAATCGGCCAGCAGCGTGCTCAGCCAGCTGTCCGGTGCCTGCGCTTGCCAGGTGGCCAGCGCTTCGATCAGATCGTGACCCGGAATGGCTTCGGCTTGTGTTTTGGCGACGGTCTGGCCGGTATTCGCTGATACGGTAGGGGAAGCGGCAGACGTCGGCGAAGTCGATGCCACAGCCGGCGTTTGGCTGGCCTGACCGACCTGACCGGTCTGGCCCGGCGTGGTCGGCCGCGTCAATTGACGCCGCAGCGCCATGTTCATCCGCCCGATCTGGCGCTTATCGGCCAGACTCAGCGGTGCGCGGGCGAACCGCAGCCACGCGGCTGCAAGGCGCCAGTAGTCAAGCGGCGCCGTCGCCCCGGCACGGTGCAAATCGGCAGCGAGATCGGCGAGTTGCGCGAGCGCTGCCGTGGTGTCGGTGGCATCGGCGTCCGGGCGCAGCAGTCGAAGCAACACCCGCTCGACATCGGCGCGCAATGGTGCCGTACCTACCGGCAGTCCGTGCAGGCGCGGCGTGGCAACCGCCCAGCCCGTCATGCGTAGCTCACCGGGTGTCGGTGCCCCCGGCCAATCGGGCGCGGCCACAAGGGCCGACGCAGCAAGCGTCGATGGGGCGGCCCCCGCCTGCCAGATCTCGCGCTCGAACTGGCGCAGCGCGTTGCGCATGGCATCCTGACTGCCCGGCTGGCCGTACGCCGTCTCGGCAATGGCCTGCACCAGTCGCTCACCATGGAGCGCCCAGTCGGTATGACCGCTCGTCTGAAGCAGACGGTTGGCACGCCTTAACGGCCCGAGCGCTGCCGCAGGGCCGTTCGACCAGGCGTCGGACGCTTCGGTGAGCGCCTCGGCAACGTCGGGGAGCCGCCACAACGGGGCGTCACGCGTCTCGCGAGGGGTTGCGCTTTGGGTGGGGTCGGGGGGCGTTTGCGGGGTCACCATGGTCCGTCGATCAGGCCAACGGCCTTAGATCTGCACCATCTCGAAGTCTTCCTTGCGGGCGCCGCACTCCGGACAGGTCCAGTTGATAGGCACGTCTTCCCAGCGCGTGCCGGGCGCAATGCCTTCGTCGGGCAAACCCGCCTCTTCGTCATAAATCCAGCCGCAAATGAGGCACATCCAGCTCTTGTATTCCATTCTTTCTTAAGCGACTAGCGTTCCGTTACAATGGCTTGTCAACCGCTTCGGGCCCCGGCGACAGACTTGTCGTACGGTGATGTGGGGACCTGCCGATGGCTTGCCCGGCGGGTGCAGCCCACGGCGCTTGCAAGCGCTCCGAAGCGGGCATTTAAGGCGTGATGGTACCAACGAACCCAAGCCCTGACCAGATCGCCGTCTATCCTGCCTCCATGCACACTGAATCCCCTCCCATTCTGCTGACCTTCGGGCTTTCCGACCCCACTTCGGCAACCGGCGTCCAGGCCGACCTGCTCACGTTCGCGAGCATGGGCGGCTACGGCGTATCGGTGCTCACGGGCTATTCCTCGCAAGACTCGCGTGCCTGTGTCGACGTGCAACCCGTCGACCCCGACTGGATCGTCGATCAGGCCCGCATGCTGCTTGAAGACATGCCCGTCGCGGCGTTCAAGGTCGGCAGCGCGATCAATGCCGAGAATGTGGCCGCGATTGCTGAAATCGTGGCCGATTACGACGAGACGCCGCTCGTAGTGGCCCCCGACTTCGGACTGGCTGGCGAACACCTCCTCTCGGCCGACGAACTTCGTGAAGCCACCGCGAGCCTGCTCGTGCCGCAGGCCAGCGTACTGGTCGCAAGCCCCGCGAGCGTTATCGCATTGGCGCAGTCCGTGAGCGAGAACGAAAACGTCGCCTTGGACGAAGCGGTGAGCATCCTCCTGGAGCACGGCTGCGAATTCATTCTGGTGAGCGACAGCAACGCGCCGCAATTCACTCACACGCTTTATTCGGACGATGGTGTGGTGCGCGAAGACGCATGGGATCGCCCGCCCCACAATGTGGCAGGCGCGATGGACACACTCGCGGCAGCCGTGGCGGCGATGTTAGCCAACGGCCTCGCCATACCCGAGGCGGTGCGCGAAGCGCAAGAGTACTTGCAACAAGTGCTCGCCAATGCGTTCCGGCCCGGTATGGGGCGCCATTTCCCCGATCGATTCTTCTGGGCGCGCGCAGACGAAAACGAGGACGATCCGGCCGCGGACTCGCCCGATATCACGATCGCACCGGACGCCGACGCCAAAACCTGACAGGCACGAGGTGGCGCGCAGGCGCTGCCCAGCCATCGCCACCCGTTACGTTGGCACTCGACCAAAGCAAAACGCCCGCAATTGCGGGCGTTTTGCTTGATACGTGCCAAATAACACGCGGCATTCAGGAGAGCTTGCGCGTGGCCGATGCGGGTGTCGTCATCGCATCGTCATCACCCGGATCGCCCTTCGGACGCCCCCACTTCTCGATGACACGCCCCACGAACGGCTTCAAATCGTCGCCCTGAGCGCGCAGCATGCGAATCAGCGACGCGTACTGGCCATCGAAGATCTGCATGTTGTAGTGCTTCAACCGCTGCACGTCCTCCAGCGCCTCGTCGTCCCGGCCCGCGAGTGCAAGCAAGACGATGTAGCGTTTGATCATCGTCGGCCCGGCCCCGAGGGCCAATGCCTCGCGGTGCGACGCCAACTTCTCGTCGAGCTGATCGCGATTGAGATACAGCGCGCCGGTCACCGCGTAGTCGCCATACGGCGCGAAGAACAGGGCGGGATCGGTGCGGTATGTCTCGATCTTGCCCGCACGGTACGCGACTTCCACGCGTTGGTAATCGCCAATCAGCCAGGGGATCGCCACACAGCCGAAGAGTACGATCACGCCGTTGATCGCCCCGGTTGCCGTCGGCGACACACCATTGATCGCTTTGGTATCGCAAAAACCCAGCAGGAACAGCGCGGGCAGCAGGAAGAATGCATAGTGCTGCGGATACTCGAGCATCGCGTGGACGGAGAGCATGCCGAGCAGGATGAACGCGAACGCAACCGGCGCGGACTTGATCGCCCGCACCGCGCGCACGAACCACAACAGCAAAGGCACGAGCACCAGCAGCGTGCCGACGAGACCGATCTTGGCGAGCAGATCGAGCAACGCGTTATGCGCGTTGTCGGCCATCTCGACCGGGCCGAGCTTGTCGACCAACGCGAATTGGGCGTCGATGTAATTCGACCATCCCGCGCCGAATAACCAGTGCTCACGGAAGATAGCGAAGCCGTATTCCCAGAGATTCAGCCGCCCCACCACCTGCCCGGCCTGCTGCATACGCGCCACAGCGCTGCCGTCGAGCTGCAAGCCCCACGCCACGTTGGCCCAGCCGACAAACATCGTCATCAGACCGAGCAGCGGCAGAATCGCCACGGGCACGAACCAGCGCAGCGGTCCGCGCAGGTTATGCGGCGCATGTTGTTGCGCCATCGCACGCTCGTTCCAGACCAGCCATAGGCCGAACGCCGACAGCAGGGCCAGTTGCAGCCACGGCGTGCGCGAACCGGTGAAGCAAATCCCGATGTCGAACGCCGCACATACGGGCAGCCATAACCACGCCGGCAACTTGCGCTGATACCAAAGATAAAACGCCCCGGCGCTCGCGAGCGACAGATACGTCGCCAGATGATTCGGCTGATACATATTGCCGAACAAGCGTCGCGCGACACTCACGGTGTACTTCGCCACCAGCCCCGGCACATGCGCTTCGAGATGGAAGGCTTGCACGACCTGCGCGCCAAAGGCATACAGACCGCCGAGCGTCATCGCAGCCGCACTCCATCGCATGAGCGTGCCGCGCCAGCCCAACTGCCCCAGCCAGAAGCCCGAGCTCACGGCCACGATCATGCTCACGCCATAGAGCAGCGCGGTCATCATCAGTTGCGGCAACTCGGTCGACATGGTCGCGCGCTGCACGAGGATGACCGCGATGAACATCAGCGGCATCCATGTAACGCGCGGCAGTTGCAGCAAGCGCGCATCCCGCCGCCACACGGCCACCATCGACAACACGCCGAGCAAGGCAAACAACGAGAACGTCAGCGATTCCGAATAGAACGTGGAAATCGGATACGTGTGTTTGACGAAGTTATAGGGCAGAGCCCAGATCGCGGCCAGCGTGAGCCCGATCATCGAAAGAAGCAGAGGTGGAAACAAGGTCGCCGCCGTGCAGTACACCGGTTGAAAGATGCGCAAGCATAACGAAAAATGGCCGCCGAAGGGGCGACCATTTCATGCGAGCGACGAAGACTCAGGACTTTGCTGCTTCCGCCTGTGCACCTCGGCATTCGGGCGGTGCCAGCTTGGCTGCCAGCGTGGCACCGGCCGGTGCCCCATCGCGCCCTTGCGCGTAGCAGGTCCAGACGATCTGGCCTTCCGGCGTCTTGCCGACGCTCAGCGTCTGCGACTTGCCGTCGGCGCCGGTGCTCGTCGGCACCAACACGATCGAACCGTCGCCCGCGCGCTGCGTGTAGGCGATGGTGACATTGCCGGTCGACGCTTCGATGCTCACCGCGTTGACGTTATCCGTCGCGCTCGGGGCTTGCCAACCACTGTTGAAAGGCGCGCCATGCATGGCGTTCTCGGAGACGAGTGCCTTGGCCGCCGCGGCCGACCCGAGCCCCTCGACGACGCGCGCACGCACCAGATAATTTTGCAGATACGGGACGCCTGCCGTGACCAGCACGCCGATGATCGCCAACACGATCATCAGCTCGATCAGGGTGAAGCCCCGGGACTTGGCGATACCGGTGGTCCGGTGGCCGAAACGACGCATTGTGTAACTCCCAGCGATAGCATTGAAAACGAAACGGACGCGCCATTTCAGGCTAGAAACGGCGCTCGTCGGGGGGAAGTGGGCGGAGTATGCCATAGCCCCCGCGCCGAGGGCCCTGCCGCAGATCAAAATCGGGCGGGGCTGTGCGGGTGTTAAGAATCACCCGCCCAATGGACCCGATTATTCCGAAGAGGTTGCACGCAAATGACGCGCCTCACTGCGGCGTCTGAGCCAAAACCCGACGCCAACGACCAACAGCGCGCCGATGGCCGACGCAATGTAGTGTGTGTATTCGGCCGCAGCGCCCGGCAGGTGCAGCCACGGGCCGATGCCCGGGTCTGTCACGATCAGGTTGCCGGCAATCCAGCCGAGCAACGCCGCGCCCGCCATCACGATGATGGGGAACCGATCGAGCGCCTTCAACACCAGTTGCGACCCCCAGACGATCAGCGGAATGCTCACGAGCAAGCCGAAAATCACGAGCGGCAATTGATGATGATCGGCAGCGCCTTCGGCAGCACCCGCGATGGCGATCACATTGTCGATGCTCATCACCAGATCGGCCACGATAATCGTCTTGACCGCGGTCCAGAGCTTGTCGGCAGGCTTTACGCTGTCGTGTGCGTCGTGGTCGGGCACGAGCAGCTTCATCCCGATCCAGAGCAGCGCCAACCCGCCCAGCGCCTTCAGGTAGGGCACCGCCAGCAGCGTCACGGCGAACGCGATCAGGATCACACGCAAGACGATGGCGCCGATGGTGCCCCACACGATGCCTTGCAAACGTTGCTTGGCCGGCAAATTGCGGCAGGCGAGCGCGATCACCACGGCATTGTCGCCACCCAGCAGGATGTCGATCATGATGATTTGCAGCACCGCGGCCCAGTTCAGCTCAGCGAAGAACGCCAGCATCGTGAAAATATCCTTGGTTGAAAATCCATAGCAAAAAAGGGAGCCCGATAGTCCGGACTCCCTTTCGAGTGACCGATCGCGCAGCTACCGGTTCCGGCAGCCGCAACGGGGTCGACCGACGGTAATTACAGCACCGACTTGAGCAGGCGGGCCATTTCCGACGGGTTCTTGGTCACCTTGATGCCGCAGGCATCCATGATGGCCAGCTTGGCTTCGGCCGTATCGGCACCGCCCGAGATCAGCGCGCCGGCGTGGCCCATGCGCTTGCCCGGAGGCGCCGTCACGCCAGCGATGAAGCCGACGACCGGCTTCTTCATGTTGTCCTTGATCCACTCAGCTGCCGTGGCTTCGTCCGGACCACCGATTTCACCGATCATGATCACGGCGTCCGTATCCGGATCGTCGTTGAACATGCGCATGACGTCGATGTGCTTCAGACCGTTGATCGGGTCGCCACCGATACCGACGGCGGTCGATTGGCCCAGACCCAGTGCGGTCAGCTGGCCCACGGCTTCGTACGTCAGGGTGCCCGAACGCGACACGACGCCGATGCGGCCCTTCTTGTGGATGTGACCCGGCATGATGCCGATCTTCAGTTCGTCCGGCGTGATCACGCCCGGGCAGTTCGGGCCGAGCAGCAGGGTCTTACGACCTTCGCGGCGCATACGGTCCTTCACTTCGATCATGTCACGGACCGGAATACCTTCCGTGATACAGATCGCCAGGTCCAGATCGGCTTCGACGGCTTCCCAGATCGCAGCAGCAGCGCCTGCGGGCGGGACGTAGATCACCGACACGGTGGCGCCGGTTTGTTCCTTGGCGTCCTTGACCGAACCGTAAATCGGAATGCCCTCGAAGTCCTCGCCGGCCTTCTTCGGGTTCACGCCAGCGACGAACGCGTTCTTGCCGTTCGCGTATTCGCGGCACATGCGGGTATGGAACTGGCCAGTCTTGCCAGTAATACCCTGGGTGATGACCTTGGTATCTTTGTTGATCAGAATCGACATTGCTTGATTTCCTTCATCCGGTTGCCGGGCAGCGTTCGCGCACCCCTTTGAGGCGGCGCGCCGCTGCGGCTAAGACAGTTCTGTTAGTTGCCCTTGGCAGCTGCAACAACCTTCTGGGCAGCTTCTTCCATGCTGTCTGCGGCGATGATCGGCAGGCCGGACTCAGCGAGCATCTTCTTGCCCAGGTCTTCGTTCGTGCCCTTCATGCGCACGACCAGCGGCACCTTCAGCGAAACGGCCTTCGAGGCCGCGATCACGCCTTCGGCGATGACGTCGCAGCGCATGATGCCGCCGAAGATGTTGACCAGGATGGCGGTCAGGTTCGGGTTCTTCAGCATGATCTTGAACGCTTCGGTCACCTTCTCCGTCGTGGCGCCACCGCCCACGTCCAGGAAGTTGGCCGGCTCGCCGCCGAACAGCTTGATGGTGTCCATCGTGGCCATGGCCAGACCGGCACCGTTCACCAGACAGCCGATATTGCCGTCGAGCGAGATGTACGCCAGATCGAACTTCGAGGCTTCGACTTCAGCCGGATCTTCTTCGTCCAGGTCGCGGTACGCAACGATTTCCGGGTGACGGAACAGGGCGTTCGAATCGAAGTTGAACTTGGCGTCCAGCGCCGTGACCGTGCCGTTCTTCGACACGTTCAGCGGGTTGATTTCGGCCAGCGATGCGTCGGTTTCCCAGAAGGCCTTGTACAGACCTTGCAGGATCGCGCGGGCTTGCGGCACCGAAGCTTCGGGGACGCTGATCTTCTTGGCGAAGTCGTCGGCTTGCGCATCGGTCAGACCGACCGACGGCTCGATGACAACGTGGTGGATCAGTTCCGGATGCTTTTCGGCGACTTCTTCGATGTCCATGCCGCCTTCGCTCGAACCCATCATCACGATCTTCTGCGTGACGCGGTCAACCACGAGGCTGACGTAGAGTTCGTTATTGATGTCCGCGCCTTCTTCGATATACAGGCGGTTGACCTTTTGGCCTTCCGGACCGGTCTGGTGCGTGACCAGTTGCATACCGAGGATCTGGTTGGCGTACTCGCGCACTTGCTCGAGCGACTTGGCCACCTTCACGCCGCCGCCCTTACCGCGACCGCCTGCGTGAATCTGGGCCTTGACCACCCAAACCGGACCGCCGAGTTCTTCGGCTGCCTTCACGGCCTCGTCCACGGAAAACGCCGGAATGCCGCGGGGCACCGCGACTCCGAATTTCCGGAGGATTTCCTTGCCTTGATACTCATGAATCTTCATGCGTGATTCCCTTCTTGCTGAGTTGGAAGTTTGGGTTCGAGCTTGCGAGTCGAGTCACCATCGCGCACCGCTTCGGTAGTGGCGGGCGTCGTGGGCTCGTTCGCTCGATCGTTTGCGCGGCCGTTGAACCAGCGCGGGTAAAACCGGCGCACTGCCTCGCCATCAAACCGCAAGGCGTGACAATGTCCGAGTTGGAAAGGAGGCGCCGTGTTCTCGGCGTCATTGGCCGCAGTGTCCGGTGTATGGATGACAACACCGGCAAAGGCCTGAATCGCTGCCGTAGGCAGGACACTACATAGTTCGGTCAGATGCGTACAGCCTGATGCGCCGGCGAGTCGCTCGCGCACACCGTGACGGAAGCCGCGGCGCAGGTTAAGACCGATCAACTGACGGTATTCGGTGCCGATCTGATCGCAAATGCCGGGATACGGCACCCAATCAGAGACGGCTTCGGCGTCGCGCACTTCGAAATCTTCGTCGATCGTCACGCGCAGCCATAGCTCGTGAATCGGCGTGCCCTCCTTGCGAAGGCCCGTTGCCAATGCAAAATCCCGATCCTTATGATCGGTTAGACGGGCTTCGATGTCCCATAGGCCATCCTCGCGCGAATACGCTTCGACAGCGATCGTGCGGCGGTGACGCAGGGTACGAGAGGCGGGCTCAGAGAGCGGCATGCGGGAGTGTGCAATGCATGAACGCAGAAAGAGCTTGATTCTAGCATAGGCAGCGAAACCGTCTGCCGCAGTGCAGCAGACGCCCGCTGCATAAGGCTCAATTACCCGACCCATCGGTCGGGTTATGCGATTTTCACTGTCGTCGCAAACATGGTGCGACGCCACATCGCGATAACCGCGCAACCAAGGCGACACGCGAGTTTCCGTACTGCGTCATACGTCACGCGAGCTATGCGTGACTCGTTCGTTGGCGCTGCGATAACGTCGCCCATCGCCGATAAATATCGACGCATTGATGAGAAAAAATTTTTTCTGTGGATGTGGCGGCGTTAGCTATCGTCGGAGAACTCGTCGGCGCCCCGCACGATTTTGCTGATAACGGTACGCGAAAAGCCGCGCGATGCGAGAAAGCGCATTTGCTTGGCGCGCGCTTCGGGCGTGGTGGCCACTTCGCCGAACTTCTTTTGCCAGACGGCGCGGGCGCGGGCAAGTTCGGTATCGCGCAATTGCTCGGCCACGGCGGCCACGGTTTCCGGGTCGACCTGATGTTGCCGAAGTTCGCCGACGATGCGCGTGGTACCGAGTCGCGAGGCGCGGCGATGCACCACACTCTCGGCGAAGCGTTCGTTAGATAGCCAGCGCTCGGCTTCGAGGGTATCGAGCAGGCGGTCCAATGTTTCGGGCTCCTCGGCATCGACGTATGGCACGAGCTTGCGGCGCAACTCCGCCCGGCTGTATTCACGACGCGACAGATACGCCAGCGCCCGGCCTTTAAGGCTGAGCACAGGTTTGCGCGAGCGTTTAACCGCGACGGCTTCGTCACCCGGTGGAGGCGGTGGATCTTGCGGCGTGCGGGGAGGACGTCGATTCATCATGATGATGCGGTGCCGCTAAAACAAAAACGGCAACGCGACGCCTTATCAGCGTCGCGTTGCCGCATTGACTCGGGGGTCATCAGACCTCGTCGTCTGCTTCGATCTCGCCGGTTTCGTTGATCGCCGTCACGCCGAGCGATGCACGCACCTTGTTTTCGATCTCGTGCGCGATGTCAGGATTCTCACGCAGGAATTCGCGTGCGTTGTCCTTACCTTGGCCGATCTTCTCGCCGTTGTAGCTATACCAGGCGCCCGACTTCTCGACGATCTTGGCGGTGACGCCCAGATCGATGATTTCGCCTTCGCGCGAGATGCCCTGTCCGTACAAGATGTCGAAGATGGCCTCGCGGAACGGCGGCGAGACTTTGTTCTTCACCACCTTGACGCGGGTTTCGTTGCCGACGACTTCGTCGCCCTTCTTGATCGAACCGATACGGCGGATGTCCAGACGCACCGAGGCGTAGAACTTCAGCGCGTTACCGCCCGTCGTCGTTTCCGGGTTGCCGAACATGACGCCGATCTTCATACGAATCTGGTTAATGAAGATGACCGTGCAGTTCGTGCGCTTGATCGTGCCGGTGAGCTTACGCAGCGCTTGCGACATC
Source organism: Pandoraea pneumonica (assembly GCF_049918595.1). Lineage (GTDB taxonomy): Bacteria > Pseudomonadota > Gammaproteobacteria > Burkholderiales > Burkholderiaceae > Pandoraea > Pandoraea pneumonica_A. Next base: position 180,554 of record NZ_JBNCRZ010000004.1, on the reverse strand, counting down.
AGACGCGCTTGCAGACCCGGCAGCGAGTCGCCCATCTCGCCTTCGATTTCAGCCTTCGGCACCAGCGCCGCGACCGAGTCGATGACGATCAGGTCGATCGAGCCCGAGCGCACCAGGGCGTCGGCGATTTCGAGCGCTTGTTCGCCGGTGTCCGGCTGCGAGATCAGCAGTTCAGGCACCGAGACGCCCAGCTTGTTGGCGTAGCCGACATCGAGGGCGTGTTCCGCATCGATGAACGCGCAGGTGCCGCCGATCTTTTGCATCTCCGCCACGACTTGCAGCGTGAGCGTCGTCTTACCCGACGATTCCGGACCGTAGATTTCGATCACACGGCCGCGCGGCAGACCACCGACGCCAAGCGCGATGTCCAGACCCAGCGAGCCCGTCGAGACGACCTGGATGTCAGCTTCGACCTCGCCGTCGCCAAGACGCATGATCGAGCCCTTGCCGAATTGCTTTTCGATCTGCGCGAGGGCAGCGGCGAGCGCCTTGCCCTTCTCGGCCGACAGATTGGCAGACCCTTTCTTGCTTTCTTCCATGAATCGTCCTTTGATATGATGAGCGAGACGGCTCGAGTGAGGCGTGAATGCCAGCACTGTATAAAAAAACAGTGCTTTTGGCAAGTGCCTGTTGTCCGAAAGCGCCGAAACGACAAAAAAAGCCGCGAACCACGCGCCGCAACATCACTGGAGACACGCCGCAGCCGTCAGGCTCCGGTGCCTAACAAGCCTATCACGCCCATGCGAATTCTCATCGCAGAGGATGACAGCATTCTGGCTGACGCCCTGACTCGCTCGCTGCGCCAGGGAGGCTACGCCGTCGATCACGTCAAGACCGGGCTCGAAGCCGACTCCGCGCTGTCTGCCCAGACGTTCGATCTGCTGATTCTCGACCTTGGTCTGCCTCGCCTGCCCGGCCACGAAGTGCTACGCCGGCTGCGCGCCCGAAATTCCCATCTGCCCGTTTTGATCCTGACCGCTTCGGACAGTGTCGACGCACGCGTGAAGGGCCTCGATCTCGGTGCCGACGACTATATGGCCAAGCCGTTTGCCCTCGCGGAACTCGAAGCGCGCGTGCGTGCGCTCACACGGCGCGGTGCGGGCGGCGGCTCGACGGTCATCCGCCACGGGCCGCTCAGTTTCGATCAGGTCGGGCGCACCGCCTATATTCATGAGCAGATGCTCGATTTATCAGCGCGCGAACTTGAGCTGCTGGAAGTGCTGCTGCTGCGCACGGGCCGGCTCGTGTCGAAGGAGCAACTCGTCGATCATCTGTGTGGTTGGGGTGAAGAGGTGAGCAACAACGCCATCGAGGTGTATATGCACCGACTGCGCAAGAAGATCGAGCCGAGTGGCGTGCGTATCGCGACGATTCGCGGACTGGGCTACTGTCTGGAAAAACCCGCCACTGCCCCTGCCAACGCGGCGTGAGGTTTTATGCGCCTGAGTCTTCGTCATCATCGCGATGCTAACGCGGTGAGCTCCCCTCGCCCGTCCCGCTCTGCGCTGGAGAACGCAGACCCGATGCGCGATGCCATGGATTCGGCGGATTCCTCCGACACCACCGACCCGTTCGATCCCTACGCCGATCCCTTCACGCGCCCCGGCTTCGGCGCCCCGCTGGAGCGCGAGGCCGAGCCGCCGCCGCGCTCGCTGTTCGGCGAAATTCTCGATTGGATGCTCGCGCCGTTGCTGCTGCTCTGGCCAATGAGTATCGCCGTGACGTATCTCGTCGCGAAATCGATTGCCAACGGCCCATTCGATCGGGCGCTCGAAACCAATACGTATGTCCTCGCCCAGCAGGTCCATGCCGATCGCGGACAAGTCACGCTTACGTTACCCATGCCCGCGCGCGATCTACTTCGCGCCGATGCGACGGACAGCGTCTACTTTCAGGTACTCGGCGCGAAGGGCGAATTGGTCGCGGGCACGGCCGAGTTGCCGCTGCCGCACGAAGACGATCGACCGCAACCGGGCGTGGTGCAATTTCGCGACGAGACGCTGGGCGGCAACGACATTCGGGTGGCCTTCACTTACGTCGAACTTCCCCGCCTCGAACCGAAAGGCGGCATGGCGCTCGTGCAGGTGGCCGAGACGCTCGACAAGCGCAGCCAGTTGGCCAACGAGATCATCAAGGGCGTGATCCTGCCGCAATTCGTGATTCTGCCGCTGGCCATCGTGCTCGTCTGGTTTGGCCTCTCGCGCGGGCTCGCGCCGTTGCATGCGTTGCAAGAACACATTCGTGCACGTCGTCCTGACGACCTTTCACCACTCGAAGCGCGTCAAGCGCCGCCGGAAATTGCTCCGCTCGTGAATTCGCTAAACGATCTGTTGGGGCGACTTGAGCAGAACATGAAGCTCCAGCAGCGATTTATCGCGGACGCGGCGCATCAATTGAAGACGCCACTCGCGGGCCTGCGGATGCAAGCCGAACTCGCATTGCGGCAGACGTCGCCCGACGAACTTCGTCGCTCGCTCTCGCAAATTGCCGTCAGCTCGGAACAGGCCGCGCGTCTCGTCAATCAGTTGCTCGCGTTGGCGCGGGCCGAGAACAGCGCGAACGACGCCGCGGCCTTCACCCCGGTCAATCTCAGCGTGCTCGCGCGCAACGCGATGCAAGACTGGTTTCAAGCCGCATTCGCCAAGCGTATCGATCTGGGCTTCGAGGAGCCGCCGTTCCCGGTGCATCTCTCGGGGCAGCCGGTGATGTTGCGCGAGTTACTCAACAATCTGATCGACAACGCGATTCGCTACACACCGGCTGGCGGCAAGGTCACGGTGCGTTTGCGTCATGAAGCATCCGACGGCTTCGTGCATCTGGAAGTCGAAGACACCGGGCCGGGTATTCCGGCGGCGGAGCGCCCACGCGTCTTCGAGCGCTTTTACCGCATTCTCGGCAGCGACAGCGACGGTAGCGGACTGGGGTTGGCGATCGTGCGCGAGATCGTGCAAATCCATCGTGGCGACGTGAGTGTGCTCGACCATGTCGACGCGCAGCATCCCGAAGCAACGGGCACGTTGATACGCGTCACCCTGCCGCTGAGCGACCCTATCGAAAACCCGCATGCGTGACGAAAAGGCGTCGAAAACCGTCAATTTCGGGGCAAAGACGAGGGTAAGTCCCTAGCGGCGTAAGCTTCGAGTCAGTTTGGCGTCAGACGGCGGTAAGGTTGTCCTCCAATAATCAGTTGCAACGGCCCGGGTACGTCCCAGGGGCGTGCTTACATTACAGGAGACAACCGCATGGCTACTGCAACGACAGCCACTACGCATGCGCCGATGACCAAAGAAGAACGCAAAGTCATCTTCGCGTCGTCGCTGGGCACGGTGTTCGAGTGGTACGACTTTTATCTGGCCGGTTCGTTGGCCGCCTTCATCAGCAGACACTTCTTCTCGGGCATCAACCCGACCGCTGCTTTCATCTTTACGCTGCTCTCGTTTGCTGCCGGCTTCGCGGTGCGTCCGTTCGGCGCCATCGTGTTCGGCCGCATCGGTGATTTGGTCGGCCGTAAGTACACGTTCCTCGTCACCATCACGTTGATGGGTCTGTCGACGCTGGTCGTCGGTCTGTTGCCGGGCTATGCCTCGTGGGGCATCGCTGCGCCGGTGATCTTCATCGCCATGCGCTTGCTGCAAGGTCTCGCACTCGGCGGCGAATACGGTGGTGCTGCCACGTACGTGGCCGAGCACGCACCGCACGGTCGTCGCGGCTTCTACACGTCGTGGATTCAAACGACGGCCACGCTGGGTCTGTTCCTCTCGCTGCTGGTGATTCTCGGCACGCGGATGGTGATGGGCGAAGAGGCGTTCGGTGAATGGGGCTGGCGCATTCCGTTCGTGCTCTCGATCGTGCTGCTGCTGGTTTCGCTGTGGATTCGTCTGCAACTGAGCGAATCGCCGGCGTTCCAGCGTATGAAGGCTGAGGGCAAGGGCTCGAAGGCACCGCTCAAGGAATCGTTCGGCGAGTGGAAGAACCTGAAGATCGTGATTCTGGCGCTGGTCGGTTTGACCGCTGGTCAGGCTGTCGTGTGGTACACGGGCCAGTTCTATTCGCTGTTCTTCATGACACAGGTGCTCAAGGTCGACGGCAACACGGCCAACATCATGGTGGCGTTGGGCCTGTTGATCGGTAGCCCGTTCTTCGTGTTCTTCGGTGCGCTGTCGGACAAGATTGGCCGCAAGCCGATCATCATGGCCGGCTGCCTGTTGGCTGCGTTGCTGTACTTCCCGATCTTCAAGGCGCTCACGCACTACGCCAACCCGGCACTGGAAGCGGCGACGGCACGTTCACCGATTACGGTGATTGCCGATCCGAACGAGTGCTCGTTCCAGTTCAACCCGGTGGGCACGTCGAAGTTCACGAGTTCGTGCGATATCGCGAAGAGCTATCTGTCGCGTGCGGGTTTGAACTATGAGAACCAGGCGGCACCGGCGGGCACGATGGCGACGGTGAAGATTGGCGACAAGGTGATCCAGTCGGTGGACGGCAAGGCAGCGGACGCGAAGGACAAGACCAAGGCGTTCGAGACCGATATGTCGGCCACGCTCAAGGCGGACGGCTATCCGCCGAAGGCCGATCCGGCGCAGATGAACAAACCGATGGTGGTGGTTCTGCTGGCGATTCTGGTGATCTTCGTGACGATGGTGTACGGCCCGATTGCGGCGATGCTGGTGGAAATGTTCCCGACGCGCATTCGCTACACGTCGATGTCGCTGCCGTATCACATTGGTAACGGCTGGTTCGGCGGGTTCCTGCCGGCCACTGCGTTCGCCATCGTGGCGGCCAAGGGCGACATCTACTCGGGGCTCTGGTATCCGATCGTCATCGCGTTGATCACCTTCGTGATTGGCATGCTCTTCATCAAGGAAACCAAGGACGTCGATATCTACGCCAACGACTAAGGGTGTGACCGACCAGACTGGTTAAATGGATCGACAACGCCGGTGCCCTCGGGTACCGGCGTTGTCTTTTTGTGCGACGGGTTCTGGTAAGGCGCGTTGGAGGCGGTGCGATGGGACGTGTCGCAGGTCGAGCAGACTATTTTCATCTTCTCGTAAAAACCTGTTGACAGTGCATGATGGCCTTCATATAATCTTTTTCTACGGCGAATTAGCTCAGTTGGTTAGAGCGACGGAATCATAATCCGCAGGTCCGGGGTTCGAGTCCCTGATTCGCCACCAGATGTAAAAAGCCGCTGCTCCGAAAGGATCAGCGGCTTTTTCTTCGTCTGCGTTTTCGCACCATCAATCAAAGTCGAACATCTCGAACAGCGACTTCTTCTTGCGTGGCTGATCGTAATGGCGGCGGCGGTCGTCGTGGCCGTAGTGGGCATCGCGGCGGTGATCGCCATTGTGGCCGAAGCCGTGTCCTTGGCTCTCCTTCCGATATTCCCGCTCGATGTGCTGGTCGCGCTCGTCGCGAACATTGCGATCGCCGCCACGTGTCAGATGCGCCGGCATCGTCGCGCTCCCGTCCGTGCGCTCGATCAGCTTGTCCAACTCGCCCCGATCCAGCCACACGCCGCGGCAGCCCGGGCAGTAATCGATCTCCACCCCCTGACGCTCCGTCATCAACAAATCGCGGGTACTGCACACAGGACATTTCATCGTTTCGCTCCGTCACGTAAAAGACAACGTCCTCAATGTATCGGTCAGCGACAACTCGAAAAACCTGCATTCCCATTCACCCAACTTCGTAAAAACCGAACCCCGTCATCGCGACACATAAACAAAAAGCGGCGCCAGCTTTCACTGGCACCGCTTCTTTACGCCGCTTCGTTACGTCTTCACGCAACACTCGCCGATTAATTCACCACGCGCGCCTTCTCCGTCTTACGTCGCGCCTTGGCACGACGCGTCAGCATGTTCAGGCCTTCGACGAATGCCGAGAATGCCATCGCCGCGTAGATATAACCCTTCGGCACGTGCGATCCCATCCCCTCGGCAATCAGCGTCATACCAATCACCAGTAAGAAGCCCAGCGCCAGCATGACCACCGTCGGGTTTGCCGCGATGAAGCGCGAGAGCGGACCCGCCATGAACAACATCGCCGTCACCGCCGCAATCACCGCAATGAACATAATCGGGATGTGCTCCGTCATGCCCACCGCCGTCACGATGCTGTCGATCGAGAACACCAGATCCAACACCAGAATCTGCATGACCGCCGCACGCGCCGTGATCGTCGCCACCGTGCCCGCCGTCGAACCCTCTTCAGCGTGCGGCTCGTCGTCGGTCGCCGATGCCACGTGATGATGCATCTCCTTCGTCGCCTTCCACACCAGGAAGAGACCGCCGGAAATCAAGATCAGGTCGCGCCACGAGTACCCATGGCCGAACAACTCGAACAACGGCATGGTCAATTTAGCGATCCAGGCCACCGTGCCCAGCAACGCCAAACGCATGATCAACGCCAACGCAATACCCATGCGCTGCGTACGCGCACGCATCGACAACGGCAACTTGTTGGTCAGAATCGAAATGAAGATCAGGTTGTCGATGCCAAGCACGACTTCCATCACCACCAGCGTGACAAGCGCCGCCCATACCGCCGGGTCGGCCGCCAAAGAAAGCAGATAGTCCATAGGTGCGCCAGAGTTTCCGTAGAGTTATCGAAATCGCGCCCATCCGCAGCGCCCATTCCGTTTGTTGTCCCGCCAACAACGCATTCCGCGGGTTCAGGACAGCATCATCGTCGAACTCATGCTTCGCAAAAACCAGCTATATACTTCACCAAAGTTCGGTTTTTTCGAAGTTACCTCATTATGTTGAACTACCGTCATCTTTACTATTTCTGGGTCGTCGTCAAGGAGGGAGGCTTCGCACGTGCGGCGGAGCGCCTCGACATGGCCGTCCAGACGATTAGCGCACAAGTTCGCGAACTGGAAAAGTCGCTGGGACATCAGCTACTTAAGCCGATGGGCCGCGGCGTCACGATGACCGAACCCGGGCAAGCCGCCTTCCGTCGCGCCGAAGAGATCTTCCGGCTCGGGCAGTCCATTCCCGATGAAGTCCGTGAAGCCGCCAGCGGACGCGTCGCACGGCTAGCGGTCGGCCTCTCGGACGGTATCTCGAAGCTCGCCGCCCATGCCCTGCTGGCCCCGGTGCTCGGCACACCGTCGCTGCGCCTCGTCTGCCACGAAGGCGAGCACGAACAACTGCTCGCCGAACTCGCGCTACATAAATTGGATCTGGTCCTCGCCAGCCAGCCTGCCCCCTACAACCCCACATTGCGGCTCGCGAGCGAGCGGCTGCTCGAGTCGCCGGTCGATTGGTACGGGCCCGCATCACTCGTGCGCAATACCTCGCGCGACCACTTCCCGCATTGCCTGACCGAACTCCCGGTGCTGATGCCTACCGGGCATTCCGCACTGCGGGCACGTCTCGATCACTGGTTCGAAGCCGAAGGCATTCGTCCTAATATCGTCGGGGAATTCGAAGACAGCGCACTGATGGCTGTCTTTGCAACACGCGGCTTGGGCGTCTTTCCATTGAGCGAAGCGGGGGCTGGCGACGTTTCAATGCTGCGCGGCCTGCGCTGGCTCGGACGCCCGCAAGGCGTGCACGAAGACATTCACGCCATTCGCTCGCGGCGCGGCGAAGGTCATCCGCTCGTGCTCCAGATCATGCAGGAAGCGGGCGCGCTCGCGGCGACGCCATCCGAGTCTGATATAACGGCGGGTAGCGCGTCTGCCGGATCATCGGCGTCGGCATCTGCCTCATCGGCAGCGCCCGCCGCATCTACGAGGAAACCTCATGTCAAGCCGTAGCGATCAGCGCAAGTTCTTCCATCTCCTGCTGTTCGCCGTCACCATCGCCTTCGTGTGGATTCTGTTCCCGCTCTTTGGTGCGGTGTTCTGGGGGACCATTCTTGCGGTGCTGTTCCAGCCGGTACAGCGACGCTTCGAACGTCGTATGCGCGGACGCAAGAATCTGGCGGCCTTCGCCACGCTGACGCTCATCCTGCTCATCGTGATTCTGCCGCTCACGCTCATCGTCGGCATGCTCACGCAGGAGATTGGCACGGCCCTCGTGCGCTTTCGCACCGACCTGCCCCAACTGACCGTGTCGTTTCAAGGCTTGCTCGACCGGCTGCCCGGCAGCGTGCACCGGATCATGGATCTGGCCGGCGTGCAGGACATCACTGCCATTCAACAGAAAGTCGGCGACGGCGCCGCGCAAATCGGCCGCTTCGTCGCTGTCTATCTCCTCAGCATCGGTCAAAACACCGCGCAATTGCTCGTGAGCTTCGGCGTGATGCTGTATTTGCTGTTCTTCCTGCTGCGCGATGGCATCGTGCTCGGTGTGATCATCCGCCGCGCCATTCCCCTCGACGAACGCCACAAGACGCAGTTGCTGAAGCAGTTCACCACCGTCGTGCGCGCGACGGTCAAAGGCAATATCGCCGTCGCCGTGGCACAGGGTGTGCTCGGCGGCTTCATCTTCGCGGTTTTGGGTATTCAGGGGTACGTGCTGGCCGCCGTCGTGATGGCGTTCCTATCGCTGCTGCCCGCCGTGGGCGCGGCCTTCGTCTGGGTGCCGGTCGGCGTCTGGCTGTTTCTCTCGGGTGACATTTGGCGCGGCGTGATTCTGTTCGCCTTCTGCGGCACTATCGTCAGTCTGGTCGACAACGTGCTGCGTCCGATTCTCGTGGGCAAAGACACCAAGCTGCCCGACTGGGTGGTGCTGATCTCCACCCTCGGCGGTATGTCGCTCATCGGCCTGACCGGCTTCGTGATCGGGCCGCTCATCGCCGCCCTCTTCATCGCGTGCTGGAATATGTACACCCGCATGCGCGACGAAGAGGTCGATCAGAGCGATCTGGGCTAAATGCGCGGCCAAGTGCGCGATCGAATGATCGGCTAGCCGCGCAACTCACGACATCTGAGCGCTGCCGAGCGCGGCGCTCAGGCGCTTCCGGCCCGCTCAGGCCACGCGGGTGCTGGCAGTCGAGGTAACGATAGTCCCGAGATCGGCGCCCACTTGTGCCATCACCGTGTCCCAATCGCCACGCTGCGGCTGGCGATACAGCGACGCCGACGGGTACCAGTCGCTGTCGCGGCGCGTGACCTGCCATCGCCAGTCCGGCGTGTGGCCCAGCAGCACCCACACAGGTTTGCCCAACGCCCCGGCCAAATGGGCGACCGCGGTGTCAGCCGTAATCACCACATCCATCTGCGCGATGACCGCCGCCGTCTCGGCAAAATCGCTGAGCTTCGCGCCGATATCCATCACATTGGCGTGCTCGGCCAATTGCGCGCGCTCCTCGTCGGTGGCATCCACCTGCAACGCATAAAACTTCGCACCCGTCGCGAACAGCGGCTTCCAGTGATCGAGGTCGATGTCACGATTCGGCGGGAAGGGCCGCGCGCGCCAGGCGAAGCCCACGCGCACCTGGCCTTCCGGCTTGGCGCCCAGCATCGAGCGCCAAATCATCTCGCGCGACGCACTCGATCGAACATAAGGCATATGCGCCGCCGCCACGTCGCCGCCAACACCCAGCAGGTGCGGCAGGCTGAGCAGCGGCATCTGCCAGTCGAAGGACGGCACCGGCATGTGCTCGCCCAACACCGTCACGCCACGGGCGAAACCGCCCAGCAGCGTCACGAGCGGCGCCTGTACGTAGAGCATCACCTGCGCGCCCAACGCCACCAGACGCGGCACGAATCGCACGAACTGGAGCGTATCGCCCAAGCCCGGCTCGCTATAGACCACCACCTTCTTGCCCGCGAGCGGCGCACGGCCATCCCACAAGCGATCGGGAAAGCGCCGCGGCTGCGCCTCGTCGACCCAACGCCATTCGTAATCGGCCCACCCATGCGCGAAGTCGCCGAGCAACAGATTCGTCTGCGCCCGGTTGGTACGCGCACCCGCGTGTTCCGGCGCCAGCCTCACGGCTTGCGTGAAGCACTGCAATGCATCTTGAAACGCATGCCGCTCACGCAGCGCGACGCCGAGATTGACCAGCGGGTCGGGCTGTTGAGGGGCGATGGTGTTGGCCAGCCGGTAGGCGTCGATTTCCTCGTCGTACCGGCCCAACGCGCCCAGCGCACGGCCACGATTGAAGTGCGCCTGCCACAGCGCGGGGGCCTTGGCGGCGGTGCGCTCGAACCACGTCAGCGCACGGGCGTTGTCGCCGGCCTGCGCCCACGTGAGGCCCACCGTGTGGGTCGAGCCGATCGCGTCCGGTGATTGCTGCACGGCCGACTCGAACAACGCGTCGGCACGCATGGGACGGCCAGCCTGCAAGCTGGCCATCGCCGCATCGAAACTCACCTGTGCGCCCGCCTGCGGCACCAAGGCCAGCATCCGGTCGAACGCGTCGGCGGCCGAATCGAACGCCTGCATGCGCAGCGAGACGTAAGCCAGACCTTCCAAGCCGGGGAGAAACTCAGGCGCCTGTTTGAGCAGTTGGCGCAGTTCGGCCATCGCTTCGGCTAGCCGACCGGCGGCACTCAGTTGTCGTGCGCGCTCGCAACGCGCATCCATTGGCGTCGTCATGCGGCGCTTCCTTAGTGTTCTTAAATTGGGGGGCAAGGCAGCCGGAAAGTCCCTTGCATGCTGGTACCGGCGCCCGAACAAGCGGTGCACACTACACGACCGCACGGCACGAAGCAAGCCGCGGGGATTCGGCCACGCGGGCAACGCAAAGTTCACAACTTAACGACACTTAAATGTGACAATTTTTCTTGACCCGGCGAGTGTCCCGTTAGCCTGTATTACCCGTCGAAACGATACCTGCGGCAGTGCAGCATAAAAACCACAGTCGGGGAATGGCGATCGCTGTTTGCCAGCCCGATGCGCTCGCTTTAACATCATTTTGCGGGTCAATCTGGTAGCATCCGCTGCCGTCCATGCATACGTGTGCGACGACTGCAAACCGGGCAGCTGATTTCGCCCTATCGCTTTGCCGGTCGCCGCGTTGCGCCGCATGCCGACGCCGAGTCCCGTTGTTCGTCCGACCCCTCATAAACACGAGGTCCTGATGCCGCGCGTAGCCCGACCGTTCATTCCCGCCACCGCGCGACGCCTGCTGCCTAATCGCTGGGATTTCATTGCCTTCCCGATCATCATCGGTTTTCTGATGGTCAGTTCTTCGGGCATTCGCCAGACGTGGGCACCGCTAGCCGATCTGCAAACTGAAGTCATCTCGCTCGACCCGTCCAATCTGCCCGAGTACGCGCTGCGCACCACGCTGCGCATGCTCGCCGCGATGGTCGCCTCGCTGATCTTCACCCTGATTTACGGCACGCTCGCCGCCAAGAGCCGCCGCGCCGAGAAGCTGCTCGTGCCAATGCTCGACATTCTTCAGTCGGTGCCGGTGCTGGGCTATATCTCGTTCACGGTCACGTTCTTCCTCGCCCTCTTCCCCGGGCGCGTGCTGGGGGCCGAATGTGCCGCCATCTTCGCGATCTTCACGAGTCAGGCGTGGAACATGACGTTCTCGTTCTACCAGTCGATGCGAACGCAGCCACGCGACCTCGCCGAAGTCGCGGTCAACCTGCGGCTCTCGCCCTGGCAGCGCTTCTGGAAGCTCGACGTGCCCTACTCGATGCCCGGCCTCATCTGGAACATGATGATGAGCATGTCCGGTGGCTGGTTCTTCGTGGTGGCCTCAGAAGCCATTACCGTGGGCGACAAGACGGTTACGCTGCCGGGGATCGGCGCCTATCTGGCTACCGCTATTATTCAGCGCGACCTGCACGCGGTGGGCTGGGTGATTCTGGCCATGACCGTCGTGATCTTGATTTACGACCAGTTCCTGTTCCGCCCGATGGTGGCGTGGTCGGACAAATTCCGTCTGGAAGACACCGTCTCGCAAGCCGCGCCCGAGTCGTGGGTGTTGAACATGATTCAGCGCACCCGCGCCATTCAGTACCTGCTGCGCCCGTTCGGCAAGCTGCTGCGCACCATTGCGCGCGCCCGCATGCCCATCTCGCTGCCAGCCGCCATCCATTCCGAGTCGAATACGCCCCTGTCGCGCGTGATCGACTGGATCTGGGCGGCCATTCTCGTTGCGCTCGGCGTGTTCGCGGCGTGGAAGATCTGCGCGTTCGTACTGGCCGAAGTGGGCTTCTCCGAAATTCTGCGAGTCTTCGGGCTGGGCCTGATCACGCTGGTGCGCGTGATGGTGCTCATCGCCATTGCCTCGGTCGTGTGGGTACCGCTGGGCGTACTGATCGGCCTGCGGCCCAAGCTCGCCGAGCGTATTCAACCGCTCGCGCAGTTCCTCGCGGCCTTCCCGGCGAACCTGCTGTTCCCGATCTTCGTGGTGGCGATCGTGCATTTCCACGCCAACCCCGATATCTGGCTCTCGCCGCTGATCGTGCTCGGCACGCAGTGGTACATCCTGTTTAACGTGATTGCCGGGGCGACTACCTTCCCGAACGACTTCAAGGAAGCCGCCACCAACTTCCGCATTCGCGGCTGGCAATGGTGGCGGCAAGTGATGCTGCCGGGCATCTTCCCGTACTACGTGACGGGGGCCATTACCGCCTCGGGCGGTGCGTGGAACGCGTCGATCGTCTCGGAATACGTGCAGTGGGGCGACGACAAGCTCGCCGCGCACGGACTGGGCGCCTATATCGCGCAGACCACGGCCGCGGGCGACTATCCGCGCATTTTGCTGGGCATCGCCGTGATGGCGCTGTTCGTCGTACTGTTCAACCGCTTGCTGTGGCGTCCCATGTACGCCATCGCCGAAAACAAGCTTCGCCTGAATTGAAGGGACCGTGATGCCGAACGATACCCAACCGACCGTCGGAAAAGAGATCTTCTCGCTCGCCAATGTCAGTCGCGGTTTCCGCAAGGGCAGCGACGAGCGTCAGGTGCTCGATGGCGTGAACCTGCAACTGCATGAAGGCGAAATCGTCGGGATGCTCGGCCGCTCGGGCTCGGGCAAGTCGACGCTGCTGCGCATCATCGCCGGGTTGATCCAGCCTAGCTCGGGCGACATTCGCTACCTCGGCGAGCCACTCGAAGGCCCGCCGGAAGGCGTGGCGATGGTGTTCCAGACGTTTGCGCTGTTCCCGTGGCTCACCGTGCTGCAAAACGTGGAAGCCGGTCTGGAAGCCCTCGGCGTCGAGCCGAAAGAGCGTCGCAAGCGTGCGCTCGCGGCCATCGACTTGATCGGTCTGGACGGTTTTGAGAACGCCTATCCGCGCGAGCTCTCGGGCGGCATGCGTCAACGCGTGGGCTTCGCCCGTGCGCTCGTGGTCAACCCCACACTGCTGCTCATGGACGAGCCGTTCTCCGCGCTCGACGTGCTGACCGCCGAGACGCTGCGCACCGACCTGCTCGACCTGTGGAGCCAGCGTCAGTTGCCGATCAAGTCGATTCTGATCGTCACGCACAACATCGAAGAAGCCGTGTTCATGTGCGACCGCATTCTGGTGCTGTCGTCGAACCCGGGGCGCGTGGTGGCCGAGATCAAGGTGCCGTTTGCGCACCGCCGTAATCGTCTCGACCCGGCCTTCCGCAAGATGGTCGACGACATTTACGCGCTAATGACCTCGCGCCGGAACGCTCACACCACGCAGAAGATTCCGCTGGAGCTGTCGAGCCCGCTGCACGAAGTGTCGACCAACTTGATGGCCGGTCTGCTCGAAGCGCTGGCCGGACCGCCGTACAACGGCCGCGCCGACTTGCCGGAAATTGCGCAGACGCTGCTGCTGGAAGTGGATGACCTGTTCCCCGTGGCAGAAATTCTCGACCAGCTCGGCTTCGCAGAACTCAAGGAAGGCGACTTGCTGCTCACGACCGCAGGCAAGCGTTTCGTCGACGTGAGCACGCAGGAGCGCAAGGTGTTGTTCGCCGAGCATCTGCTGCGTCACGTGCCGCTGGCCGCGAAGATTCGTGCGGTGTTGCAGGAGCGCCGCGGCGGGCGGGCACCGCGGGTGCGTTTCGAGCAGGAGCTGGAAGATTCGATGTCGGACGATCTCGCGCAAGAGACGCTCGATACCGCCATCAACTGGGGCCGCTACGCCGAGATCTTCTCGTACAACGACCACACCGAGACGTTCAGTCTCGAGGACGTGGAAGGCGCGACCTAAGCGGAGCATCCCGCTGCACGACCAACGAATTACGCCGCGCAGGACACAAGTCCGCGCGGCGTTTTCACTTTCAGAACGCGTATCCGACGCCGATCATCCATGTCTGGTTGATCGTCTTCGAGTCGGGTTCGTAAGCGTTGTTGCCCGGCGAGACTTGCGTCACGTCGGAGCGCCCGTATTGAAAGCGCGACCACTCGTAAGTCGTGTTCACGTGGAAATTGCGCGTCACCGCGTAGTCCAGCCCGAAGCCCGCCACGATCACGGGCTTGTTGCCCAGACTGAAGGTGTTCTGCGAACCGGCCAGCGTCATCGACGAGCCAAGCATGGCACCGGCGCGCACATCGGCGGTGGCCACCAGCTTCGGCGTCACTTCGAGCTGGCCCATCAGCCCACCGCCGACCACGTGGTGACGATAGCGCTCGTAGAACCCGTACGTATCGCGGCTGCTGTCGCGAATCCATTCGTGGTAGCTGTAGCTGAAATAAGGCACCAGTTGCGCATGCCACGTGCCGAGCATGAACGGCAGCGCCTTACCCGCCTTGAGCGTGACGTCGGTCGTGGTGGAGTGCGTCGTCATCTGGTAATTCGGCTGCACGACCTGGCCTGTCGGACTCTGCAAATAGCCGCCGTAGTCGACGTTGCCGTGCGCCACCCGCACCTGGCCGCTGAAGTACAGGTTTGAGATACCGAATAACTGGTGCTGTGTGGAAGCGCCAAGACTGAAGGCGGCGGTGGTACCGCGCTCGGAATCGCTCTTGCCGGGTCCGACATCTTCCCAGTAGTGCAACTGCTGCGCCCCGGCGTCGACCCAGACTTGATTGTTGGCGCGCAGCATGGCTTCCTGCGCATGGACGTTGCTCGCCATCAAGGCGGCGGCAACCAAGACAATGGCGGTGACCGCGTGAAACGAAGCGGCGACTCCGCTGTGGCCGCAAGCGATGGTGCGGCGCGTTTTCGGCGTCATGACACGACCCTCCCCAGGCGTGAGCTCAACGACGATTCGGCAATGGCCGTCGGCGCGGCCACCGTTTTCAGGCATTGTTTCAGCGCGCGCGGCGGTGCGCAAGCGGACAACCGTGGATTTTTTGTGGTCTTTGGACGCCAGATATCTCGCCGTTCGAGAGACCTGCCCGGGGACGCGGCAAGGCGCGGGCGACTGGCCTTATTGGGTGCGCTTACGCGCGGGGGAACGAGGGTGGCGGACGGTTTCGAGGGGCTCGTCGAAACGCATGAGGCGGCGACGTGACCGTGTCAAAAAGGCCACACCTATCGGTATAGATACTGATTCGCGGTCGTTTTTGTGCGGTCGCATAATCAGTCAAGGACCTGCCTGTCATGCGCCGGGGGGCGCAGCGACAAAGACTTGCGCAGGTCCGTGGGCGGCGAAGACCGTGTACCAGTTCCGAGAAGACGCAATATGAGCTACTACCACTCGAAAGAAGAAGGCCGGGGACGCGCCTTGACCTTCACCACCGCCTACCGCTGGCGCCGTCGCGGCCTCGCCGTCACCTGTGCGGTCATCGCCGCGCTCGTCTACTACGCGGTTCACCACCCGAAGTAAGGTCCGGCCCCGCCGCTATCCCCTAGGAACTGCGGCGCTTCCGTCTACGAGAACGCTTCAGGCTGCGTTTCCCAAGACCGGTGCATGCCAGTCGAGGGGAACGTTGGCGAGCATGTCGTCGACCATGGCATCCAGACCGAAAGCCGGTTGCCAGCCCCAGTCGTAACGCGCATGCGTGTCGTCGAGCGTGTGCGGCCACGTCTCGGCAATCGCCTGACGGAAGTCCGGTGCGTACTTCACCGTGAAGCCCGGCACACGACGTGCGATCGCAGCGGCCAGCGTCGCCGGATCGAAACTCACGCCCGCCACGTTATACGACGAGCGCACACGCAGACGCGAGGCGTCGGCGTTCATCAGTTCGAGCGTGGCGCGCACAGCATCGGGCATGTAGATCATCGGCAGTGTGGCGTCTTCCTTCAGGAAGCACGTGTAGGCCTCGCCACGACGCGCCGACTGGAAGATATCGATCGCGTAGTCGGTCGTGCCGCCGCCCGGCGGCGTCTTGTAGCTGATGACGCCCGGATAACGCAGGCTGCGCACGTCCACACCGAACTTCGTGTGGTAGTACTCGCACAGCCGCTCCCCTGCCTGCTTGCTGATGCCGTACATCGTGGTCGGGTCCATGATCGCCAGTTGCGGCGTTTCCACGGCAGGCGTGTGCGGGCCGAACGCGGCAATCGACGACGGCCAGAACACGCGCAAGCCCTTGCGCGATTGGTGCTCGCGAGCGAGTTCCAGCACGTTGAGCAGCCCGTTCATATTGAGCGTCCATGCTTGCAGCGGACGGGTTTCACCTGTGGCCGAGAGCAGCGCCGCCAGATGGAAGATCTGCGTGATGCCGAAGCGTTCGACGAGTGCGGCCAGACGCGGCGCATCGAGCACGTCGAGGGTTTCGTAATGCACCGGATGACGCGACGGTCCCGGGGCGATATCGGTCGCGACGACATTCTCGTTGCCGTACTGCGCCGCGAGGGCTTCGACGAGTTCGCTGCCGATCTGCCCGTTGGCGCCGATGATGAGGATGCGTTCCATGTTCAACCTTGCTTGAGAATGCCGAGTTCGTTACCGGCCTGCGCGAAGGCGGCCAGCGCGCGTGTGAGATGCTCACGCGTGTGGGCCGCCGAGAGTTGCACGCGCACACGCGCCTGCCCCTGCGGTACCACCGGATAGAAGAAGCCCGTCGCGATCACGCCGAGCTCGAAAAGACGTTGCGCGAAGCTTTGCGCCAGCGTGGCATCGAACAGCATGACCGGCACGATCGGGTGCGTGCCCGGTTTGATCGTGAAGCCGAGTGCAGCCACTTCGCGGCGGAAGAAGGCCGTGTTCTCATGCAGTTGTTCGCGACGCGCCGAAGAATGTTCCAGTTCGTCGAACACGGCCAGCGACGTGCCCACGATGGCCGGCGCCAGACTGTTCGAGAAGAGATACGGACGCGAGCGCTGACGCAGCGTCTCGACGACTTCGCGGCGACCGGCAGTAAAGCCGCCCATCGCGCCGCCCAGCGCCTTGCCCAGCGTGCCCGTAATGATGTCGATCTTGCCGATCACGCCGTGATGCTCGTGCGTGCCACGGCCCGTGGCGCCCATGAAACCGGTGGCGTGACACTCGTCGATCATGATGAGCGCGCCGTACTGTTCAGCCAGCGCGACGATGCGGTCGAGCTGAGCAATCGTGCCGTCCATGGAGAACACGCCATCGGTGACGATGATGCGGTGACGTGCCCCAGCGGCCGCTTGCAACTGGCGCTCGAGGTCTTCCATATCGTTGTGCGCGTAGCGCAGACGCTGCGCCTTACACAAGCGCACGCCGTCGATGATCGAGGCGTGATTCAGTGCGTCGGAAATAATGGCGTCCTGCTCGTCGAACAGCGGCTCGAAGACACCGCCGTTGGCATCGAACGCTGCGGCATAGAGGATGGCGTCTTCGGTCCCGAGATACACGGCGATACGCGCTTCGAGTTCCTTGTGCGGGCCTTGGGTACCGCAGATGAAGCGCACCGACGACAGGCCGAAGCCGAAGTCTTCGAGCGCCTTCTGACCGGCTTTGACCAGCGATTCGCTACCCGACAAACCCAGATAGTTGTTCGCGCACAGGTTGATGCGGGTCACCCCGTCGTCGCACATGACCTCCGGCCCCTGCCGCGACATGAGCACGCGTTCCTGCTTGAAAAGGCCTTGGCGGCGCGTGTCGTCGAGTCGTTCGGTCAGTTGCTGATAGAAACCCTCGCGGGCTTCCGGGGTGTGTGCGGTCATCGTGTGCTTCTCCTCGGGCGGTGCGTTTGCTCTGCTACCATGCAGGCATTCACCTTAGCGGAAACTATACTTTATATTGAACTAATTTCAATATATTGAAAAATTCTAATATCCCGGAAAGAATATGGCAAGCATCCCCGCAACGCCCGCCGCCGCGCCGACGGCACCGCCGCCGGTCGGCGACATGATTCAGCAACTGCGCAAAGAGCGCGGCATGACGCTCGAGACGCTCTCGCGCGCTTCGGGCGTATCCAAATCGATGCTCTCCCAGATCGAGCGCGACAAAGCCAACCCGACCATTGCCGTCGCTTGGCGGCTGTCCAACGCCCTGGGCGTTCGGCTCGACCAACTGCTCGGCGCCCCGGCCGGTGACCCGGAGCCGGTGCGCGTGATCGGCAAGCATGAAATCCCGACGCTGGCCGGTGCGGAACACGCCTACCAGTTGAAGATTCTCGGCCCCATGGAGTTGGCCGGTAAGTACGAGTGGTACGAACTCACGCTCCAGCCGGGCGCCGCCCTCGTCTCCGAACCCCACGATCCGGGCACTCGCGAGCACTTCACCGTGTTCGACGGACAGGTGGACATCGAAGTCGAACACTTCGTGCGTCGTGCCAAACCGGGCGAGACAGCGCGCTACCCCGCCGACCGCGCACACGCGATTCGTAACGCAGGCAAGTCGGTGGCACGCGGGCTGCTTGTGGTCATTCACGGCTAGTCCTGCGCAGAATCTCCACAATCGCGCACTCAAGTCCGCCGCTGGACTGCCGTTAGCACACCTTCGGTCGGTGTCTTCATCAGGGGCACTGATAACCAATACACAACCGGACCGCCCGGGCGTACCCATACGCCACGGGCGGCCGCCGCCAGCGCGCGATTGCGCGGGACTTGAGCGGAACGAGTGGGGATGACGAAGTCATGCAGCGATTGAGTTTGAATGCGAAGTTGTGGTCGGCTGTTGGATTGATGTGGGTCAGCTTGCTAGTCATGGCCGTTTGGGGCGCCTGGGCGCAACGCAATACGATGCTCAGCGAGCGACGCGCGGGTCTCACCCACGTGGTCGATTCGGGCCTGAGTCTCGTCAAGCACTACGCCGAGCGCGCCGAGCGCGGCGAAATGACAGTGGCTGATGCCCAGAAGGTCGCCCGCGAACAGATCGGTGCGATCCGTTACGACGGCGACAACTATTTCGGTATCTTGAACTCGCAGCGCGTCATCGTGCTCAACTCGGTCAACCCGAAGCTCGAAGGCCGCGACATGAGTCAGTTCCGCGATCCGTCGGGCAAGCTCATGTTCTCGGACATCGTGGCTGCCGCGCGCACCGATGACCCATTCGTCACGTATCTCTGGCCCAAACCTGGCTCGGATAAACCCGTCGAGAAAATCAGCCGCGTCGGTGCCTACACCCCGTGGGACTGGTATCTGACGACGGGCGTCTATGTCGACGATATCAACGCCGCATTCGTCGGCGCGCTGCTGCGTTGGGGCGCCATACTCGCGGTCATCGGGTTGGCAGTCTCCAGTGTGATGCTGCTCATCATTCGCAACGTGCGCAACAGTCTCGGCGGCGAGCCGGAATACGCGGCCGATATCGCGTCGCGCATCGCCGATGGCGATCTGCTCACGCAAGTGAAGCTGCGTCAGGGCGACCGCACGAGCCTGCTCTACGCCATGCAACGCATGCAGGGCAATCTGCAACAGATGATCGGGCGTATTCGCGGCGGCACCAGTGCAATCACCTTGGCGTCACGCGAGATTGCCGAAGGCAACACCGACTTGTCGGCCCGCACCGAACAACAGGCGGCTGCACTCGAGGAGACCGCCTCGTCGATGGAGCAGTTGACCTCGACCGTTCGCCAGAACGCCGATAACGCCCGTCAGGCGAGCCAGCTCGCCGAGAACGCTTCGTCCATCGCCGTGCGCGGCGGGCAAGTGGTCGATCAGGTCGTCGCCACGATGGAAGGTATTTCGCAGAGTTCGAACAAGGTGGTCGACATCATCAGCGTGATCGACGGCATTGCGTTCCAGACGAACATTCTCGCGTTGAACGCTGCCGTGGAAGCCGCGCGCGCCGGTGAGCAGGGCCGTGGTTTCGCCGTGGTCGCCGGTGAAGTACGTACGCTCGCCCAACGCAGCGCCGCCGCCGCGAAGGAAATCAAGGAGCTGATCGAAGCCTCGAACGGCCGTGTGCAGGACGGCTCGATCCTCGTCGCGCAAGCGGGTCAGACGATGCACGACGTGGTGCAAGCCGTACGGCGTGTGACCGACATCATGGGTGAGATTTCGGCGGCATCGAACGAGCAGAGCCACGGCATCGAGCAAGTCGGCCGGGCGGTCACGCAGATGGATGAAGTGACGCAGCAGAACGCCGCGTTGGTGGAACAGGCCGCGGCGGCGGCGGCATCGATGGAAGATCAGGCGCGCCAGCTCGATGCTGCGGTCGCGGCCTTCCGTATGTCGACCGGGGACTTTGCCGGTGCGGCATCGAGCCCGATCCGCAGCGGTACCGCTTCGGTGGCCATGCAACGTCTGGCCGCGTAACCTACCCACCGTGACAGCGTCACGCGCCTGCGCGCCGGCGCCGTCACCTTGGGGCATACCTTCTCGTACGTCTTGGGTACGCCTTGGGTATGCCTCGTTGTATGCCCTGCCGTATGTCTTAAGCCGGCGCTGCGACCTTCGACAGTGCCGCGTCGATAATCTGCCCCGCCACAGTGGGCAGCACCCGCAACGGGGCTGAACCCGGGCCAAACGTCTGGCTTGCGGCGTAGGCGCCTTCCAACACCAGCGACAGCGCATCGACCAACGGCGCCGGTTCGTCCAACCCCGCAGCCGTGGCCAGCTCGGTGAACCGCCGCACCACTTCCGCCTTGTAGTTCACGACCGACTTACGCGCCGGGTGCTCCGGGTCCGGAAACTCGGCCGCGACATTGACGAACGGGCACCCGCGATAGCCAGGGTGGCTCGCCCGCTCGGACAAATCCACGAAAATTTGCAGCAACTGCGCGCGCGGCTCGCCCGGGCGGCGCGCGATGCTTTCGTCGATACGTTGGAGACTGCACGTTTGCATCTCGTCGAGATACGCGAGGATCAACTCATCCTTCGACGCGAACTGACGATACAGGCACATCTTGTTGACGCCCGCGCGCTTGACGACGGCATCCACCCCCACGGCACGCACCCCTTCCGTGTGAAACAGTTCCACTGCAGCGTTGAGCAGATATTGCTGTGCTACCGGTGCCGGTGTCACATGCCGACCGCCGCCCTTTGCCGCGCGCGTTGCGCCGGCCGTTGCCGTGCCGCGAGCGCGGGCAGGCGACGACGCTTTATCGGCGGGCGTGGCGGGTAGTGAAGGATCCCGGGCTGTCGATTTGGCCATTGGCTGGCGCTCCTGATTCTATGATTTGCAACAAGTGGGACGCTGCGCCCTCGTGGGTCGAGCAAAGCCCCTGTTGTCACAAAGGAATGCTTGACATGTTACCGATCGGTTCATAACATGGCAACCTCATGTTACCGAGCAGTCACAACCGACTATTCGGCATAGACAGCACGGCGCCAGCCAACGTTCCCGACATTGTGACGCGGTCCCCCGGAGCCGCAAGGATTCCCGCCATGAAGGCAGCCATTGCAAGACGTATCGACGGCCGTTTCCACTACGCGTGGATCGTCGTTGGCGTAATTTTCCTCGTCCTGCTGGCGTCGGCGGGTATTCGTGCCACGCCCAGCGTGATGATGGTGCCGCTGGAGCACGACTTCGGCTGGAGTCGCGCCACGGTGTCGCTGGCCATTTCCGTGAACCTTGCGCTGTACGGGCTGACTGGCCCGTTTGCCGCGGCGGCGATGCAGCGCTTCGGTATCCGCCCGACGGTGATGGTGGCCTTACTGCTGTTGGCCTCGGGCACCGCGCTTTCCTCGCTGATGACCGCCCCGTGGCAGATGATTCTGATCTGGGGTGTGATGGTCGGCGGTGGCACCGGTGTGGCGGCCGTCACGCTCGCCGCAACGGTCTCCAACCGCTGGTTCCACACCCACCGTGGTCTCGCCATGGGCATTCTCACAGCCAGTTCGGCGACCGGGCAGATGGTTTTTCTGCCGATGATGGCCGCGATCACCGAGCGTTACGGCTGGCGTCCGGTCGTGCTGATCGTCGCCATTGTCGCCGCGTTGGTGTTGCCGCTGGTGGCTTTTCTGGTGCCGGAGCGCCCGGGCTCGGTCGGCCTGCGCCCAGTCGGCGCACCGGCAGACTCGCCCGACGTGCCGCTCGCGCAGGGCAACCCGCTGGCGCATGCGCTGTCGGTGTTGCGCATGGCGGCCGGTAAGCGCGACTTCTGGCTGCTGTTCTTCAGCTTCTTTATCTGCGGTGCCAGCACCAACGGGTATATCGGCACGCACTTCATCGCGATGTGTGGGGACTACGGCATCTCCGAGGTGAAGGGCGCCGGTATTCTCGCCGCCATGGGCATGCTCGATCTCGTCGGCACGACACTCTCGGGCTGGCTGTCGGACCGCTATAACAGCCGCGTGCTGCTGTTCTGGTACTACGGGCTGCGCGGTCTGTCGCTGATCTACTTGCCGTATGCCTTCGGCTTCGACTTCTTCGGTCTGCCGCTGTTTGCCTTGTTCTATGGCCTCGACTGGATTGCCACGGTGCCCCCGACGGTGCGCCTGACGACCGACGTGTTCGGCAAGACCATGGCCCCGATCGTATTCGGTTGGATCGTGGCCGGGCACCAACTCGGTGCAGCCACTGCGGCACTGGTCGCCGGTTCGTTGCGGGCCACGCTGGGCAACTACACGATGGCGTCGATGCTCTCGGGCGGCGTCTGCATCATTGGCGCATTCATGGTGCTGCGCATCGCTCGTCGTGCCCCGACGAGTGCGGCCCCTGCAAGCGCTTAAAAATTGTCTTAACCTGTGCAGGTTTTTGTGCAGCACAGCAACCCCCAACTTTCACAGGATCTTCAGCAATGACGGATTCCCAAGCTACCCCCCTCTCCCCCCTCGATACGGACCTGTTTTCGCCGTACACCCTCGGTCCGCTCGAACTGAGCAATCGCGTCGTGATGGCACCGTTGACCCGTAGCCGCGCCGGTGCTGGCGACGTGCCGGGCCCGCTGGTCGCCGAGTACTACGCGCAGCGCGCGTCGGCCGGTCTCATCATCAGCGAGGCCACCAATATTTCGCAGCAAGGCAAAGGCTACGCGTTCACCCCCGGCATTTACACCGACGAGCAAGTCGCTGGCTGGAAGAAGGTGAACGATGCGCTGCACGCCAAGGGCGGCAAGATCTTCTGCCAGCTCTGGCACGTGGGCCGCATCTCGCACCCGTCGCTGCAACCCGGCGGTGCACTGCCGGTCGCGCCTTCGGCGATTCAACCGGCAGGCAAGGCATTCACCGAACACGGCTTCGAGCCGCACCCGACGCCGCGGGCGCTTGAGACGTCCGAGATTCCGGGCATCGTCGAGCAGTATCGTCATGCCGCGGAGTGCGCCAAGCGTGCCGGTTTCGACGGCGTGGAAATTCACGCGGCGAACGGCTACCTGCTCGACCAGTTCATGCGCGACAAGACGAACCATCGCACCGATCAGTACGGCGGCAGCATCGAGAACCGCGTGCGCCTGGTGTTGGAAGTGACGCAGGCGGTGGTCGACGTCTGGGGTGGAGATCGCGTGGGTATCCGCCTCTCGCCGATCAGCCCGGCGAACGATTGCGGCGACAGCAATCCGGAACCGGTATTCACGTACGCCGTTGAACAACTGAACCGCTTCAACCTCGTGTATCTGCACGTGGTGGAAGGAGCGACGGGCGGTCCGCGTGAAGTGGCCGACGGCTTCGATTTGCAGAAGCTGCGCCGCATCTTCAACGGCACGTACATGGCCAACAACGGCTATGACCTGGCGCTGGCGATCGAGGCTCGCAAGGAGAATCTGGCGGACCTGATCGCCTTCGGCAAGCCGTTCATCGCCAACCCCGATCTGGTGGAACGCCTCAAGCGCGGCGGCCCGTTCAACCCGCTCGATCGCGACACGCTCTACGGCGGCGACGCCCGCGGTTATGTGGACTACCCGACGTTGGACGAGTCGGTGGCGTAACGTTGCGGCGGTACCGGTAACAACGAAAGAAGGGCTCCTGTGGGAGCCCTTCTTGTCTTGATTCAATGCATGGAATCAGTTCGCTCGTCGTCCGCAAAAGCGTCACGCAGACAATCCATCGTATCGCTCAGCGCGGAAGGATTGAGCACGCCGACTCGCCTCACCAAACGCCGCCTGTCGATTGCCCTCACCTGATCGACAACTACCGATCCACGCCGTCCATCGAAACAGGTCGGCACCCGGTAGCCCGTTAGGCGCGACGACGACGTCAGCGGGGCAACGATCACCGTTCGCACGCTCTGGTGCATTCGCGCAGGCGAAACCACCACACATGGCCGCGTCTTTCTGATCTCGCTTCCGACCGTTGGATCTAACATTACGAACCAAACGTCGCCACGCTTCACCACGTCCACTCCTCCTCGTCGAAATCGTTACCGAAATCCCCAAGAAGCAGCACGCTGCCGTCACTTGTGCCCTCTGCCTCAGCATCCGGCACGTCCATTACCGCATCAAAACCATCCCGTTCATCCATCGCACTTCCCTCATTGCCTTACCCCGT
Source organism: Pandoraea pneumonica (assembly GCF_049918595.1). GTDB lineage: Bacteria > Pseudomonadota > Gammaproteobacteria > Burkholderiales > Burkholderiaceae > Pandoraea > Pandoraea pneumonica_A. The sequence continues at coordinate 156,043 of NZ_JBNCRZ010000004.1, read as the reverse complement.
TGCCGTCTCATCTCGTGTGAGCTGAGACGCATCGTCGCAGGCGCAAAACACGAAGTAAATAGGGGTGGCGATGTTCCGGAATATTCCTGATGCGCGGCTCGGACGAATCACGCCATCGCGCAGAAACGGCACAACATCAATCCGCCCGCTGCGCCTGCCAGCGAAGCAGATCCGCACCCGCGGGATTCTGGTACATGCGCAGGCCGAACTCCGGCAGGATCGCCAGCAGATGGTCGAACACGTCGCCCTGCACGCGCTCGTACTCCGCCCACACGATCGTGTTGGTGAAGCAGTACAACTCCACCGGAATCCCCGTGGCCGACGGTTCCAGCGAGCGCACCATGCACGTCATGCCCTCGTGAATGTTCGGATGCGACTTCAGATACGCCAACGCATACGCGCGGAATGTACCGATGTTCGTCAGCCGACGCGTATTCGCCAACACACCCGCCGCCGTGCCGAGCGCCGCATTCGCTTCGGCAATCGTGCGCTGCTTCTCCGACAAATACGGCCCGAGCAGATGCAGTTTCGACAAGCGTTCGATCTCGCTTTCATCGAGAAAACCCACGCTGCCCGCATCGAGGCACACCGTGCGCTTGATACGGCGCCCACCCGCCTGCTGCATGCCGCGCCAATTGCGAAAGCTCTCCGAAATCAGTCGCCACGTCGGAATCGTCGTGATGGTCTTGTCCCAGTTCTGCACTTTCACCGTGTGCAGTGCGATGTCCACCACATCACCGTCGGCGCCCACTTGCGGCATCTCGATCCAGTCGCCCACGCGCAGCATGTCGTTGGACGTGAGCTGCACGCTCGCCACGAACGACATGATCGTGTCCTTGAACACCAGCAAGAGCACCGCCGACATCGCCCCCAACCCAGAGAGCAGCAACCACGGCGAGCGATCGATGATGGTGGCCACGATGGCGATCGCCGCGACCACATACAACGCGATCTTGCCTAACTGCACATAGCCTTTGATCGAACGCGTGCGGGCATGCTCCGACGTCGCATAGATCGCCTGCGACGCATTCAACACGCCTGCGATGGCGAGCGTCGCGTAGAGCAACGTCGTTGCGAGCGCCACATTGCTGATGACAATCACCAACTTCGGCGGCAGATCAGGCACCAACGCAATACCGAACTGAATCACCAGATACGGCAGGATGTGCGCCGCACGTTGGAATACTCGGTGCGTGAGCAACGCATCGTCCCAACGATTCGCCGTGCGCTGCACGACGAGGCGCACGACACGCACGATGACGAACGTCGCCACGGCCTGAACCAGCATCGCTGCCACGATCAGGATCGCCAACCCGCCGACCATGCGCGCCCACGGCGCATTTTCAAACCATATCAACATCGAATCCAACGCCATCCTGCAACTCCTTGACTACGATTGATCGGCCCGGCATCCCGTCAGTTCTGCACGGCCTGCACGATCTGCGCTATGTACATGCCCCACGCGCCAATGCAAAAATGACGGCCCCGCAGGACCGTCATTCCCGAACATCATGACGTGCCCGCGTATGAGGCACGTCTGCGTGAGCGTACCGTGGTTACATCTGCGCGCCGAACGGCACGTTCGCCACTACGCTCGGCGCGCCAGGCAGTGACGGGGCAACGATCGTACCACCGCCGCTGCCGCGCGATTTGCCGGAACTCAAATAGTCGGCAATCGAGTCCTGCGTGACTTCGCCCAGATACTGATTGTCGTCGCCCAACACCGGCAGCGACGCCAGGTTGTGTTCGTACATGCGCGAGAGCAGCACACGCAGATTGTCGTTCGCCACCGCCGACGCCTTGAAGTCGCGCACACGCTCGCCGCACGTGCCCTGCGCATGTCGCGTATCGCGACGCGCCACGTACCCCAGCGCCTTCGCGTTCTCGTCGACCACGACCAGCGAGCGCGTATCGAGCTCGTCCATCAGGCCATAAGCTTCCGCGAGCGTCGTCTGCGGTTTGACGGTCGGCTGCGGGGTCGCCGCGTCTTCCGCGCGCACCAGCAGCAAGCGCTTCAGAATACGATCGTGCCCCACAAAGCTCGCGACGAACTCGTCGACCGGGCGCGCCAGCAGCGCATCCGGTTGCGCGTATTGCACCAGACGCCCTTGGCGGAAGATCGCAATACGGTCGGCAAGCTTGATCGCCTCGTCGATATCGTGACTGACCATGATGACGGTCTTGCCCAACTGACGCTGCATCTGGAAAAACTCGTTCTGAATCGACTCGCGGTTGATCGGGTCGACGGCGCCGAACGGCTCGTCCATGAGCAACACGGGCGGGTCGGCAGCCAGCGCACGAATCACGCCGATACGCTGCTGTTGTCCGCCGGACAACTCACGCGGGTAACGCGACAGGTAGTGCTTCGGATCGAGCGCGACCATCGCCATCAATTCGGTCGCACGCTCACGGCAGCGCTTCTTGTCCCAACCCAGCAGACGCGGCACGACCGTGATGTTCTCTTCGATGGTCATGTTCGGGAACAGACCAATCTGCTGAATCACATAGCCGATGTGGCGGCGCAGTTCGATTTCGTTGATCTTGCCGGTGTCTTCGCCGTTGAGCAGAATGCGGCCCGAGGTCGGCTTGATCAAACGGTTGATCATCTTGAGGGTGGTGGTCTTGCCGCAGCCCGACGGGCCGAGGAAGACGCAGATTTCGCCCGGCGGCACTTCGAGACTGACCGAGTTCACGGCGTTCACGCGCGTGCCGTCCTTCTGGACGAAGCTTTTGGTGAGATTGTCGAGTGTAATCATGCGGTTCGAATTCCTTTGGGTGTCAGCACGCGCTGGAGGCGGTGCAACAAGGTGTCGGCAACGATGGCGAGCAGACTCACCATGACCGCACCCACGACAAGTTGTCGGGTATCGCTCTGGCTGATCCCGCGGGTGATCAACACCCCGAGACCGCCGGCACCGACGATGGCCCCGATGGCCATCACGCCAATATTCATCACAACGGCCGTGCGTACGCCGCCCAGCACCACCGGCACTGCCAGCGGCAACTCCACCAGGCGCAAGCGCTGCCAGAACGTCATGCCGATGCCGATGCCTGCTTCGCGAATGCTCGGATCGATCTGTTGCAGCGCCAGACACGTGTTGCGCATGATCGGCAACAGCGAGTAAAGAAAGACCGCCGCCACAGCGGGCGCAGGTCCAATACCGATGCCATAAACCGACAGCACCGGAATCATCAGGCCGAACAGCGCGATCGAAGGGATCGTGAGCACGACCGTCGCCAACCCGAGCACCGCGCCCGACAGCCAGCGAAAACGCGTGATCAGCACACCCAGCGGCACGCCGACCACGATGGCCGCACCCACCGATGCAGCCACCAGCCACGCATGCTGCCCCGTGAGGATCAGAATGCGGTGCCAGTTGTGAGTCAAATATTCAATCATTGGATTTCCTCAGTCAGTGACGTCAGGGAGTGAGTCGCAGCAGGCAAGCGCCTTACTGCATCAGCCCTTCCTGTTCGAGGAATTCGCGTGCCACGCGGGCCGCCCCCTTGTGCTCGATGTCGACTTTCGCGTTCATATCGCGCATGTTCTCGTCGTTGATCTTCGCGGCCAGCACATTGAGCTCATCGGCCAGCTTCGGATTGGCGTCGAGCACTTCCTGACGCACGACCGGCGTTGCGGCATAGGCCGGGAAGAACCCCTTGTCGTCAGTGAGCACCTTCAAGTCGAAGCCCTTGTTGCGGCCATCGCTCGTGTAGACCAGACCACTATCGATCTGCTCGTTCTTCAGTGCCGTGTAGACGAGCCCCGGGTCCATCTGCTTGATGTTCTCGCGCTCGAGATGGAAACCGTAGAGCTGTTCCATCGGCTCGAGACCATCCGAGCGGCCGACGAATTCCATGTCGAAGGCGAACCGCATTTTCGGATTCGCCTTGAAACGTTCGATGAGCTGCGAGACGGTTTCAATGCCCTCTTCCCGCGCGATCTTGCCCGGCATGGCGAACGCATAGGTGTTGTTGAGCGACGACGGGTTGAGCCAGACGATACCGATCTTGCCGTCGAGCTCCTTCACGCGCTCGTAGGTCTGTTGCGGGTCGAGTTTCTCGGTGACCTTGTTGTAGACGATGAGCGACGTGCCGGTGTATTCCCAGACGATGTCGAGCTGCTTGCTCTCCATGCCTTGGCGCATCACGACGCTACCCAAACCGTTCTTCAGTTCGATGTCGTAGCCTTTGCTCTTCAAATACTGCGCGGTCATCTCCGAGAGAATGAGTTGCTCGGTGAAGTTCTTGCCGCCGATGGTGAGCGTCGCGGCGTGGGCAACCCCGCCGATCGCCATCGCACCAAGGGCCAACCCGGTCACAGCTAACTTTCGCGCCAGCTTGCCGAATCGTGTTCGAGAGAAAACTTGCTTCACGTGTGGGTCTCCTTTGTCTTAGCGCGTTGCGGCGCCGTGACGTGCGAACCAGAGGCCGCTCGCGAAGGCGACAATGCCGTCGAGCACGAGCGCAAGCAGCGCGGTGCCGGCAGCGCCGAGCAACAACTTCGTCTGGTCGTTCAAATAGATGCCCGGGAAGATCAATTGCCCCAGGCTGTCCGCGCCGATCAGGAACGCAAGCGGCGCAGTGCCGACGTTGATCGCGAGCGCGGTACGAATGCCGCCGATGATGACCGGCATGGCGTTGGGCAGATCCACGCGAAACAGCACCTGCGCGGGCGTCATGCCCATGCCGCGTGCGGACTCACGCAACGCAGCGGGGACTTGTCGCAAGCCTTCGTAGGCATTGCGAACGATCGGCAGCAGCGACGCGAGCCACAGCGCCAGAATGGCGGGGCGGTCGCCGATACCGAGCACTGCCATCGAAAGCGCCAGCACGGCGAGCGACGGCAGCGTGTTGCCGATGTTGAAGATCTGCACGGCGCGCTCGGCGTGTTTCGCGAATATCGGTCGCGAGATCAACACCCCCGCAGGGACGCCGACGGCAATCGCCATCGCCATCGATATGGCCACGAGCTTCAAATGCTGTTGGGTGTAGTACACCAGGTCTCCCCGGTATTTGACGAGCGAATCGACGCCCAGCCAATACACCAGACCGGTGACTGCGGCGGCAACACCGAGCAGTCCGAAGCCGGCCAAATAGAGAATGCGATACTGCTTCGCCACGTTCATGCTCCCTTTGAATGGGTTGGCAGCGCTGGCGCGAGGCAATAGCAATCGCCCCGCGTGACAACGCGGTCAAACAAGCATGACAACTGATAGCTGCCTTGCGAATTGTGAGGTGTTCGCTCCGAAGGTCTGAGAAAGACAACGGTGACGAACCAGGCGTCGCGTGATGCGACTTGAGAGACGAGCTTTCGACGCCGTGGGCGCCTGGGCCTCTCGATACACGCTTATTGAAAGCGCGCGAATGTTTTACTGCACAAGCTCATTGCGTGATGGTACGGATCGCCGGCGCAACGAGGAACACCGGCAACGCTTATGTTTCTATTGGCCAGTCAGAGCGATTGGCCTTTTTTATTCTAGTACAGATAGTGCGTCGATGCCAACCCATGACATTAACTTCTGCCAATAATTCAGTGCATTTCCGCATTATCTGCCACGATATTCCCCATATACATCGGATACCGAATTAATTGCACGCGCTGTAATCGCCCGTCATCTCTAGGTTCTCGGACGGTCAATGGGAGATGTCCCATTTATTGAGAAATCAGTGTTTCGCAGAGCGGTTCATCGTGTCGCAGCGAATTATTTTCCGCGCTTAGGAGAGAACCCTCTAAACGCGTTTTCGACACCTCGAAACCCGCCTGTTTATGGGGGTCTCGGCGAATTTAGAGGGGGGCCGTGGAAACGGATGCCAACCCGTAAAAACTCGTGTATTCTCCGAGGTTTATCTTAGTTTTCAACCATTTAGCGCAAAATCGGGGAAACGCGACGGTAACGCGAGGCTATGACCTGGCGGCCAGTCACGGGTGCGGTGGTTGAACGGTAAAAGAGCGATCGTGCGCGAGGCACGAGGGCGTTGATCGGCAAATAAGAACTATGAAAAGTACCATCAGCCGTACCGAACAGGGCAACCGTGTTGCGGCGACGACCATTCTCGTCGCTTGTGCCGCGCTCACCCTCGCAGGGTTTCTTACGCGCGCCTTTGAAGGCGCGGTAAATCCGCTGCTCACTTTCTTTCTCGTCTCCGCCGGGGGCATCCTCAATTTATCGACAGCGTGTCTGCTCGGCGTGCAATATCTGTACAACGGCAAGCGCTACTTCGCCCAGTTCGGCTGTGCGTTTTTGCTGCGCGGCCTGTTCATGTTCACGCAAGGTGTGCTGCTCGCGAATCAGCTCGCCGGTATCTCCACACACATCACGCGCGCGCCGTTTTGGCTCTGGTTGGTGGCCGAAGGGAGTTTCGCTGCCTACGTGATGATCAGCGTGCGCAGCTATTCGCGCACGCGCAGCGATCCGCACACGCGCCCGGGTTATTCGGAAGCCGCCCGCTACGGCGCCACGGTACTGATCATCTGGTTGACGGTCTCGCTCTCGATCGTCGGCGCTGCCCGTACCCTCGTCACGCCGAAGTTCACCGGTGGCATCGACATCGAGACGATCGCATTAGGCGCCATGTTCGTGGCCTATGTCGCGCTCTGGTGGCGCATCGCGGCCGTCACGCGCCTGTCGCACAAGCTGTTTCTGTTGGTCTGGGTGGTGGTCACCATCTCGCTGTGCCAGTTGCTGCTCGCGCTCACCGCGCCAAGCGAGGCGTCGTATCAATGGTATGCCGCGCGTCTGCTCGCGCTCGCCTCGCCGGGTGTGGCCACGCTCGCGCTGGTGTGGGAAATCACACGTCAATACCAGTCGCTCGCGCTCACGAATACCGATCTGGTCGAAAAGGTGTTCATCGATCCGCTCACACATATCTACAACCGGCGCTACTTCGACAATCGCATCCGGATCGTGGCCGACCGTGTGCAACAGCACAACACGCCGCTGTCGGTGCTGATCATCGATATCGATTTCTTCAAGCAGGTCAATGACCGCTACGGCCATCCGTTCGGCGACGCCGTGCTGCAACGCATTGCCAACACGATTCAGCATTGCATCCGGCTGCCAAGCGATTTCGTCGTGCGTCTGGGCGGGGAAGAATTTGCCGTGGTGTTACCGGAGATCGATCAGCATGCGGCGCTGCGTGTGGCCGACCGCATTCGCGAATCGGTCAAGCGCGCGAGCACCGACTTGCTGCCCGTGAAGGCGCGCGAGGAAGGTGAGGCCATTACCATCAGCGTGGGGATTGCGTCGTGGCATCCGGGCGAGCCGCTCGTCATCAGCTCGATGCTCGAACGTGCCGACAAGGCGCTTTATCAGGCCAAGCACAAAGGACGCGATCAGAGCGTGCTGGGGCAGTTGGCGGCGTAGTTGAGCGCGCGGTCGTTCGCTCTTGTGAAGGTAGCGAGCAAGCCGCTGAGCGGCTGAGATAGCGCGTCGCGGTCAACGCCTTGGATGCGTCGGCGGGCCTTTGAGCTCGACCGTATTGCCATCGGGATCGGTGAGATAGCACGACGGCCCTTCGCCCTGTGCCCCGTACCGCTGCACGACTTCCCCGAGCGTCACGCCATGCGAAGCCAACCCTTGTCGGATGGCTTCGTCGTCGAACGGCTCGACGCGCAAACAGAAGTGATCGAGATTGTGGCCCTCTGCCCCCGGCGCATCGCCGCCCTGTCGGCCAATCGTTCCGGCCACATCGACTAAATCGATCAGGGAATCCCCCGCGCGCAATTGCACGAGCCCGATGTCGGCCTGCACCTTTTCCAGCGTGCAGCCCAAGACATCGACATAGAAGTGTTGAAGCCGCGCGACGTCGACCGTGCGCAGCACTACATGATCGAGCGCGACGAACGGGATCTTCATCGAACGTCCGTCGCCCCACTCATGCCGCGCTCAACGCATAGCGTCGCCGCTTCTCGACCTTGGTTTCGTGCGTCATTTCGCTGCGACCATCTTCGAACACGGTCTCCAGCCTCACCGTGAACCCCCACAACCGCGCCACGTGTTTCAGCACTTCTTCGAAACCATCGTCAAGCGGTTTGCGGTCGCTTTGCACGTGCCGCAGCGTGAGCGAGCGGTCACCGTGCAGATCAACGTGCGAGACCTGAATGTTCGGCTCCAATGTGCTGAGGTTGTATTGCTGCGCCAGCATCTCGCGAATCTCACGGTAGCCGATGTCGTTGTGAATCGCCGTCACACGCAAGCGGCTGTCGCGATCGTCGTCGAGCACAGAGAACAGCTTCAGATCGCGGATGACCTTCGGCGAGAGGAACTGCTGAATGAAGCTCTCGTCCTTGAAGTTGCGCATCGCGAAGTCGAGCGTCTTGATCCAATCGCTGCCTGCAATGTCAGGCGCCCACTGGCGATCTTCTTCCGTCGGCTCCTCGCACATCCGGCGGATGTCCTGGAACATCGCGAAGCCGAGCGCATACGGATTCAGGCCGCTGTAGTACGGGCTATCGAACGACGGTTGATAAACCACGTTCGTGTGCGCGTGCAGAAACTCCATCATAAACGCGTCGTTCACCAGCTTCTCTTTGTAGAGCTGCTGGAGAATCGTGTAGTGCCAAAACGTCGCCCAGCCCTCGTTCATCACTTTGGTCTGGCGTTGCGGATAGAAATACTGCGCGAGCTTGCGCACGATTCGCACGATTTCACGCTGCCACGGTGCAAGCTTCGGCGCGTTCTTCTCGAAGAAGTACAGCAGGTTTTCCTGCGGCTCGCCCGGGAAGGCTGGCTCGTCGGAGTCGGTCGGATCGAGCCCGTCGTCCTCGTCGTCATCGTGCAGCACGTGATTGGGCAACGTGCGCCACAGATCGTTGATCTGCAATTGCAGGTAGTTCTCGCGCTCCTTCTGGCGCGCTTGTTCCTGTGCAAGCGACAAGCGCTTGGGTCGCTTGTACCGATCGACGCCGTAGTTCATCAGCGCGTGGCACGAGTCGAGCAATAGCTCCACCGATTGCTCGCCATAGCGTTGCTCGCACTCGGTGATGTAATTGCGCGCGAACAACAGATAGTCGACGATCGCGTCGGCGTTGGTCCACGTGCGGAACAAGTAGTTGCCCTTGAAGAACGAGTTATGACCGTAGCTCGCATGCGCAATCGTGAGCGCCTGCATGGTCATGCTGTTCTCTTCCATCAGATACGCGATGCAAGGGCTCGAGTTGATGACGATCTCGTAGGCCAGCCCCATCTGCCCGCGCTTGTAGCCGCGCTCGGACGACAGGAAATGCTTGCCGTACGACCAGTGGTGATAGCCGATAGGCAATCCCACAGTGGCATAAGCGTCGAGCATCTGCTCGGCGGTGATGATCTCGATCTGATTCGGATACGTATCGAGCTTGAAGTTCGCGGCGATGCGCGCGATCTCATGCTCGTAGCGCTGAATCAGCTCAAAGGTCCATTCCGATCCGGTCGATATGTAGGCCATGGTCAGGCCGCCTTTTTCTTGAACAAATCGTGCAGCACCGGGTAAATCTCCGCGGCCTCCATGATGCGTTGCATCGCGAAGTTCGAATGCTGCTGCTTGACCGACAAGTACTCGTTCCACAAATTCTGCGGCTCCGCGCTGGCCACCTCGACATACGCGAAGTACTGCACGGCGGGCATGATGGTTTGCATCAGAATGTCGCGGCAAATGGGCGAGTCGCCATCCCAGTTGTCGCCGTCCGACACTTGTGCGCCGTAGATATTCCAGTCGCTCGGCGAGTAGCGGTCGGCAATGACTTCCGCCATCAGCTTGAGCGCGCTCGACACCACCGTGCCGCCCGATTCCCGTGCGTAGAAGAAGTCGTCTTCATTGACCTCCTTCGCAGTCGTGTGGTGACGGATCAGCACCAGGTCGATGCGCTCGTAGTTATGCCGCAAGAACAGATAGAGCAGCATGAAGAAGCGCTTGGCGAGGTCTTTGCGGCTCTGATCCATCGAGCCCGACACGTCCATCAAACAGAACATGACGGCCTGCGCCTGCGGGCGCGGCTGCATGATGCGGTTCGAATAGCGCAGGTCGAGCTTCTCGATATACGGAATCGCCTCGACGCGCGTGCGCAGGTGCGTGATCTCGTGTGCGAGAGCGAGTGCGCGCGGCGACGTATCGCCCTCACGCGAAACCACGTCGGCGTACTCGCTCTCCAGTTCGCGCAACTGCTTGCGATACGGGGCGGTGAGCGCGATGCGGCGGCCCAGTGAGCTGCGCATCGTGCGAATCACGTTCAGGTTCGAGGGCGTGCCGTCAATGGAGTAGCCCGCCCGCACCTTGCGAAACTCCGGAATCTGCGCGAGCCGGCGTTTCGCGAGGTCGGGTAAGGCCATGTCTTCGAAGAAGAACTTCAGGAATTCCTCGCGAGAGAGGTTGAAGACGAAATCGTCTTCGCCCTCGCCCGAATCGCTGGCACGGCTCCCGCCGCCGCCAGCGCCCGACGGTGGACGCTCGAAGTTATCGCCCACCACGAACTCGCGGTTGCCGGGATGCACCATCTCCCGCCGTCCGCCGGGCCCGTGGTGGAACAAGGGCTCAGAGATGTCCTTGACCGGGATCGAGACCTGTCCGCTGCCATCGATATCGGTAATCTTGCGCCCAGACACCGCCTTCGCCACCGCTCGCCGAATTTGATCGCGGTAGCGCTTGATAAAGCGTTGCTGGTTGATGGCGCTTTTGTTCTTGCCGTTTTGCCGTCTGTCGATGATCGCTGACATAGTGGCCCCGAGTGGTTACGAGGATTTGCGCACGCGCAGGTACCATTCCACGAGCAGGCGGACCTGCTTCGGGGTATAGCCTTTTTCCACCATCCGGTTGACGAAGTTGGCGTGCTTTTCCTGATCCTCCTTGGACGACTTCGCATTGAAGGAGATCACCGGCAGCAAGTCCTCGGTGGTCGAGAACATGCGCTTCTCGATGACGGCCCGCAGCTTTTCGTAACTCGTCCAGAGCGGATTCTTGCCCGCGTTGTTGGCGCGTGCGCGCAGGACAAAGTTGACGATCTCGTTGCGGAAGTCCTTCGGGTTCGTGATACCGGCCGGCTTCTCGACCTTCTCCAGCTCATCGTTGAGCGCCGTGCGATCGAGAATCTCGCCGGTATTCGGATCGCGATATTCCTGATCCTGAATCCAGAGATCCGCGAAGTTCACATAGCGGTCGAAGATGTTCTGACCGTACTCGGAGTACGACTCCAGATACGCGGTCTGAATTTCCTTGCCGATAAACTCCACGAACGGCGCAGTCAGATACTCCTTGATGTAGGCGAGATAGCGCTTCTCGACTTCGCCCGCATACTGCTCGCGCTCGATCTGCTGCTCGAGCACATACAGCATGTGCACCGGGTTGGCCGCGACTTCGGTGTTATCGAAATTGAATACCTTCGAGAGCACTTTGAAGGCGAAGCGTGTCGACATGCCGGTCATCCCTTCGTCCACCCCGGCGTAGTCGCGATACTCCTGATACGACTTGGCCTTCGGGTCGATGTCCTTCAGGTTCTCGCCGTCGTAGACGCGCACCTTGGAGAAGACGTTGGAATTTTCCGGCTCTTTCAGACGCGTGAGCACGGCGAACTGCGCGAGCATCTTGAGCACGTTCGGTGCACGTGGCGCATTCGCGAGCGAGCTGTTCTTCACGAGCTTCTCGTAAATCTTCACCTCGTCGGTCACGCGCAGGCAGTACGGCACCTTCACGATGTAGATACGGTCGAGGAAAGCTTCGTTGTTACGGTTGCCCTTGAAAGTCTGCCACTCCGCCTCGTTCGAGTGGGCGAGCACGATGCCGTCGAACGGAATCGCACCGAACCCTTCCGTGCCCTTGTAGTTGCCTTCCTGCGTCGCGGTCAGCAACGGGTGCAGCACCTTGATTGGCGCCTTGAACATTTCCACGAATTCCAGCAGGCCGCGATTGGCCAGGCACAGGCCGCCGGAATACGAGTAGGCATCCGGATCGTCCTGCGGGAATTCTTCGAGTTTGCGGATATCGACCTTGCCGACGAGCGACGAGATGTCCTGATTGTTCTCGTCACCCGGCTCGGTCTTGGCGATGGCGATTTGTTGCAGCACCGACGGACGCAGCTTCACCACACGGAACTTGGTGATGTCGCCGTTGAATTCGTTCAAGCGCTTGGTGGCCCACGGCGACGGGATCGTTGTCAGATACCGTACCGGGATGCCGAAGTCCTCTTCGAGAATCTTGCCGTCTTCCTCGGGCGAGAACAGACCCAGAGGCGACTCGTGCACTGGCGATCCCTTCAGGCAATAGATGGGCACTTCTTCCATCAATGCCTTCAGTTTCTCGGCCAGCGACGACTTGCCGCCCCCCGGAGGCCCGAGCAGATACAGGATCTGTTTGCGCTCTTCGAGCCCCTGTGCGGCGTGTTTGAAGAACGAGACGATTTGCTCGATGGTGTCTTCCATGCCGTAAAACTCACGGAAGGCCGGGTAGATCTTGATGATCTTGTTCGAGAAGAGCCGCGAGAGCCGCGGATCGTGGTGCGTATCGATGAGCTCGGGCTCACCGATGGCGCGCAGCATTCTTTCGGCCGCCGACGCATATGCGGTCGAGTCTTTCTTACAGATCTCCAGATACTCCTGGATGCTGTACTCCTCTTCCTTGCGTGCGTCGAAACGTGTCGTGTAGTGGCTGAAAATATCCATATGCCTCACCCCCCGCTTCATCGGAAAACATCGCGATGCGATGCCCGCTCTGTTGCCTAAGACCCGGATGACTGCGCAATGGTTTCGACCTGGCTCACTGCATGCCGGAGCGACGTTCGCGAAACCTTTCGCACTGTCCCCTCCCTCACATGAACGACTCAAAATCGGTTTAGGTTGACTTTAAACTTGTCACTAGAAAAAGCAACCGTTAACTCATCATATGCACAAACAAAAAAACTGTCGCTAGATATTTGCCGCAGCGCTAAGCATTCTCGATAACCCGCAGCCCGTAAGGGTTTCCGCGAAATCTACGCATTGCGCATGCCGATCAAAATACATCAGAATTCGAGCGAATTCTCTTGCACAACCACACGCATTGCGCACTCGGGTTTGCCTGCATTCGTAACACGTCGTAATGTGCAGAGAATTATTAAGTAATCCTATTTATCCAATAGTCTTTAACGAAAATATCGGCACGCCGGGTGCAGTGATTTTTGGAAAAAAGAGTGGGTGGCCCGACGACGTCGCAGCGTGCGAATTCGTGGGCGCGAGACGAGAGGCTTTCCGGCGAGAAGCGACGCGACTGCGCAAGTCGCGAAGGTCGTGCGAATCGCATGCGTGGCATGAACCCGCGGACCGGAAAACCGACGACGATCGGATGATTGAACGGGCGAACCTCCTCAGGCAGGGTCGGCATGAAAGCGTCGCGCGCGAGTCGCTGCGCCGCATCATGTCGCCGTCTCATCGATGCCTTGCAAATTGCCGAACTCTGGAATGAAGCGAACACCATGCCAGTCGATCGAGCGTGAACTCATGTTACGCCGGTTCGCAAAAATGTGCTGCGGCGATATGTAACGCGTTGTGTCGCACTGACGGCGACCTTCCGCGACAGGTCCGGCCATGTCCGCGACGTACGTAACGATTCATGCAATAATGCAACTTTGTTGCATTTATTACACAGTTGCAATCTGTGTGATGTCCGCCCTACCCGCGCCATGATTCGCTTTTCCGTTTGGCTCTATCGCCTCGCTGGCTGGCAGCGCACCGCACTTACCCTGCTGGTGCTCGCGCCGCTTTGGGCGCTCGTTTTGTGGGCGCTCCAAGGAGTCGCCTCGTGATCGGCTGCCGTAATCTCTCCGTCCGCTTCGGCCCCAATGTCGCACTGGAAGGCGTTGATGCGACCTTCGCCCCCGGCGTACTGTCGGCTGTCGTCGGCCCGAACGGCGGCGGCAAAACCACGCTGCTGCGCGTGCTCGCGGGCCTCCAGAAGGCATCGACAGGCAATGTCATCTGCGACGAGCCCGTCGCCTACCTGTCGCAACGCCCCGAGACCGACCACCGCTTTCCCATGTGCGTGGAAGAGTATGTGCTGACCGGCACGTGGCGCCGCACTGGCGACGCACGCAGGCTCGGCCGCGACGAGTTCGACCGCGCCCACGAAGCGCTCACCCGTGTGGGCCTCGCCGACAAGCGCGCTCAACCGCTGGAAGTCTTATCCGGCGGGCAATGGCAGCGCGCGCGCTTTGCCCGATTGATCGTGGAAGACGCACCGATCGTTTTGCTGGATGAACCGCTCACCGGCATCGATGTGCCCTCTGCGGAACTGTTGCTGGCGCTACTGGATCAATGGCGCAATGAGGGTCGCACGGTCGTGACGGTGCTGCATGACCTGCCGCTCGTGCTGGAACGCTTCGCTTATGTCGCCGTGATGGCGGGCAAGCTGGTCGCCGCCGGTCGCCCGGCCGACTGTTTACATAGTGGGTTCCCGTCGGCGGGCGGCACGCTCAGTGGCGGCACGCATGCCGGACTGTCCGACGCGGGCGGCTACACGACGTTTGCGCCGCATACTGCCGCGCCGGTGGGTGGCGTCGCTACCCACGCTGCAACAGCTAGCAGCATGACCGGCACGATAGGCGAAGGTCCGTCGACTGCCTCTGGTGCGCGGGAAATCCAGGGAGGCCGCCATGGCGCTTGAATTCCTTAGCGCCGCCGGCAACGTGATCGACCTGTTGATCGGTCCGTTCGCCGAGTTCGACTTCATGCGGCACGCCCTTGTCGGCAGTCTGGCACTGTCGATCGGCTGCACGCCGGTCGGCGTGTTTCTGCTGCTGCGGCGCATGAGCCTGATGGGCGATTCGCTCTCGCACGCGGTGCTGCCTGGCGCGGCGGTCGGCTATCTGGTCGGTGGACTGTCGTTGCCGTGGATGGCGGGCGGCGGCATGGTCGCAGGCCTGCTCGTTGCGTTGCTGGCCGGGGTGTCGAGCCGCCGTACGCGGCTCGATGAAGGCGCGTCGTTCGCCGGGTTCTATTTGCTGGCGCTCGCGGGCGGTGTGGTGATCGTCTCGAAATGGGGCAACAGCGTCGACCTGATGCATCTGCTGTTCGGGTCGGTGCTGGCGGTGGACGATCCGTCGCTGATTCTCGTGGCCGCCATCGCGACCGTGACGCTGCTGTGGTTCGGGTGGCATTATCGCGGTCTCGTGCTCGACAGCGCCGATCCGGCGTTCCTCGGCCACGGCCACGGCAAAGCCGTGCTGCGCTATCACCTCGGCTTTACGGTGCTGACGGTGATGAACTTGGTCGCAGGGTTTCAGGCCATGGGCACGCTCATGGCCGTGGGTTTGATGATGTTGCCCGCCGCCACTGCGCGACTGGTCGCCACCACGCTGCCGGGCATGCTGCTCGTTGCCTGGCTGGTCGCCAGCGTCTCCAGCGTCGTCGGCCTGCTGATTTCGTACTATCTGGCCTGCCCATCGGGGCCGGCCATCGTTTTGACGGCAGGGCTCGCCTATCTCGGCGCGCTCCTTGCCACGCCGAGCCGCACACAGGCGCCGGCGATCTGAGAGAGGAAAACATGTTCGGATTGGGTAAATCGGGCGGTAAATCGTGGCTTGGCACCGGCATTTTCGCCGCGTTGTTCACGCTGGCGCTGGCAGTGGCCACGCCGGCGCAAGCGCAAGACACACGCCTGCCGGTCGGCGTGAGCTTCAGCATCCTGTCCGATATCGTGAAGGTGGTCGGCGGCGACCGCGTCGACGTCACCACCCTGGTCGGCCCCGATCAGGACACCCACGTCTATGAACCGACCCCGGCCGACGTCGCCAAGCTCTCCGGCACGAAACTGTTCTTCGTGAACGGCCTGGGCTTCGAAGGCTGGCTGCCGCGCCTGATGAAGGCGAGCCACTATCCGGGCACGATCGTGACCGTGACCGACGGCCTCAAGCCGCGCACCATGCGCGACGACGGCCGCGTGGTCACCGACCCGCACATGTTCCAAGACCCGGTACTGGTGAAGTCCATGGTCGACAACGTGGCTGCCGCGCTCTCGAAGGCCGATCCGGCCGGGCGCGCGTACTACACGGACCGTGCCAAGAACTACCAGCTCGCGCTGGACGACCTGATTACCTGGGCGCGCAAGCAACTGGCCCCGATCCCGTCGAACCGCCGCGTGGTGCTGACCTCGCATGACGCCTTCGGCTATCTGGGCGAGCGTTTCGACATCAAATTCCTCGCACCGGAAGGCGTGTCGACGGAAAGCGAAGCCAGCGCGCGTGACGTGGCCAACCTGATCCGCATCATCCGCCGCACGGGCATCAAGGCCGTGTTCATGGAGAACATCTCGAACCCGCGTCTGATTCAACGCATTGCGCACGACGCCAAGGTAAAGGTCGACGGCAAGCTGTACTCCGATGCGCTCTCGCAGAACCCGGAAGCCGCCACGTACCTCCAGTTGTTCCAGCACAACATTCGCGCCATCGCCGCCGCGATGAAAGACAACCGCTGAGCGTTGCAGGGGTGCAATACCCCTGCCGTTCACGCGGTATAATGCGCGCACCACTCACCGGCCCCGCTACGGAGGTCCGGACAGGCCGGCCACGCCGGCTTTTGCGTTTGGGCCGCCGCTTTTTTCTCTGGTCGGCCCCCGACAGAACCCCGGAAACCTCTGAGGTCATGCCTCCGAGATAACCCAATTACGGACGCCCCCAGGTTAATCACTGCGAACGGCGCACACTCAATGGCAAAGAAGATTTACATCAAGACGTTCGGCTGTCAGATGAACGAGTACGACTCCGACAAGATGGCGGACGTGCTCGGCGCAGCGGAAGGTCTCGAGAAGACCGACACCCCCGAAGACGCTGACGTCATTCTGTTCAACACCTGCTCCGTGCGCGAAAAAGCACAAGAGAAAGTGTTCTCGGATCTGGGCCGCATGCGCGCCCTCAAGGAAATCAAGCCGGATCTCGTGATTGGCGTCGGCGGTTGCGTCGCCAGCCAGGAAGGCGCGGCCATCGTGCAGCGCGCCCCGTATGTGGACGTGGTGTTCGGCCCGCAAACGCTGCACCGTCTGCCGCAGATGCTCGAAGCCCGTCGCTCGACCGGCCGCTCGCAAGTCGACATCTCGTTCCCGGAAATCGAAAAGTTCGATCACCTGCCGCCCGCCAAGGTGGAAGGCGCCACGGCGTTCGTCTCGATCATGGAAGGCTGCTCGAAGTATTGCAGCTACTGCGTGGTGCCCTACACGCGCGGCGACGAAGTCTCGCGTCCGTTCGAAGACGTGCTCACGGAAATTGCCGGTCTGGCCGAACAAGGTGTGCGCGAAATCACGCTGCTGGGTCAGAACGTGAATGCCTATCGCGGTCTGATGGCCGACGGCGAAATCGCCGACTTCGCGCTGCTGGTCGAATACGTCGCCGAAGTGCCCGGCATCGAACGCATTCGCTTCACCACCAGCCATCCGAAGGAATTCACGCAGCGCCTGATCGACATGTACGCCAAGGTGCCCAAGCTCGTGAGCCACCTGCACCTGCCGGTGCAGCACGGCGCCGACCGCGTGCTCTCGGCCATGAAGCGCGGTTACACCGTGCTCGAATACAAGTCGATCATTCGCCGTCTGCGCCAGGTGCGCCCGGACATGTCGATGTCGTCGGACTTCATCGTCGGCTTCCCCGGCGAGACGGAAGAAGACTTCGACAAGCTCATGTCGATGATTCACGAAATCGGCTACGACACCAGCTTCTCGTTCATCTACAGCCCGCGCCCCGGCACCCCGGCAGCCAACCTGCCCGACGACACGCCGCGCGAAGTGAAGCTGCGCCGTCTGCAACACTTGCAGGCCGTGGTCGAAGAGAACGCCGCGCGCATCAGCCAGCGCATGGTCGGTTCGCGCCAGCGCATTCTGGTCGAAGGCATCTCGCGTAAAGATCCGAACGAGCTGCAAGGCCGCACGGAGAACAACCGAGTGGTCAACTTCCCGGCCTCCGAGGCACAGCGCAGCGCGCTCATCGGCCAGATGACCGACGTCGTGATCACTTTCGCCTACCCGCACTCGCTGCGCGGCGAGCTGATCGTCACGCATTGAACAGGCACCTTACCGGATCAACCGGATCATCTTGAAAGCACTCGCCCAAGAATTCACCGCACCGCGCGACGATAATCGCCGTCTGGCCAACCTTTGCGGCCCGCTCGACGAGAACTTGCGCCAGATTGAACAGGCACTCGACGTGGCGATCTCCCGCCGCGGCCATCGCTTCACGATTCGCGGCAAGAGCGCCGTCATCGCCACGCAGGCGCTCGAGAGCTTCTACAACCGCGCCACCGAACCACTGTCGGTCGACGACATTCAGTTGGGTCTGGTGGAAACGCGCCAGGGCCATGCGCCCATCGTGCGCCACGGCGACGACAACCCGTTCGCCACCGGTGAAGAAACGGAGAACGGCTCGCCGGTGCTGCACACGCGACGCGCCGACCTGCACGGCCGCACCCCCGCGCAGCGCGACTATCTCAAGCAGATTCTGTCGCACGACGTCACGTTCGGTATCGGACCGGCTGGCACGGGCAAGACCTATCTGGCCGTCGCTTGCGCCGTCGACGCGTTGGAGCGCGATGCCGTCAAGCGCATCGTCCTCACGCGCCCGGCCGTGGAAGCGGGTGAGCGCCTGGGCTTTCTGCCGGGCGATCTCGCGCAGAAGGTCGATCCGTATCTGCGCCCGCTCTACGACGCGCTCTACGATCTGCTCGGCTTCGACAAGACGCAGAAGTACTTCGAGAAGCAGATGATCGAGATTGCGCCGCTCGCGTATATGCGCGGGCGCACGCTCAATCACGCGTTCATCATTCTGGACGAGGCGCAGAACACCACGCCCGAGCAGATGAAGATGTTCCTCACGCGTATCGGCTTCGGCAGCAAGGCCGTGGTCACCGGCGACACGACACAGGTCGACTTGCCGCGCGGCCACAAGAGCGGCCTGAACGAAGCACAAGTGATTCTGAAGAACGTGCGCGGCATCGCGATGACCCGCTTCACCAGCGTCGACGTGGTGCGTCACCCGCTGGTCGCGCGCATCGTCGACGCGTACGACGCGCATGCGCAACATGCGGAAGCCGGGCTCGATCTGCCCGCGTCGGCAGAGCAAGACCCCCGTCAGGCGCGTGCGCCGCGAGGCAAGGCATGAGCGCAGCGCAACCCCGTCACGCCCTCACGCTGACGTGTCAGTTCGTGATCGGCAAGACGTTCGCCGACCACAAGGCGGTGCTCTCGCGCGCCAACCTGCGCCGCTGGGTGCAGGCCGCGCAGTTGGCCGACGCCGAACTGACGCTGCGCTTTGTCGACGCCGACGAAGGTCAGGAGCTGAACCGCAGCTATCGCGGCAAGGACTACGCGACCAATGTGCTGACCTTCGCCTACGCGCAGGACGAGAGCGACCCGGTGATGGGCGACATCGTGCTGTGCTGCCCGGTGGTCGAGCGCGAGGCAACCGAGCAAGGCGTCACGCTCGAAGCGCATTACGCGCATCTGATCGTGCACGGCGTGCTGCATGCGCAAGGCTACGATCACGAAGAAGACGACGAAGCCGAGGAAATGGAAGCGCTGGAGACGGAGATTCTCGCCGGCCTCGGCTACGCCGATCCGTACGCTTCGGAGAAGACGGCTGCACCGCGCAAAGCCGCACCACGCCAGACGGCCCCGGCCAAGACCGCCAAAACCACCAAGACCACCGCGCCGGCCAAATCGCGCCGCGCCTGACCCGCTACCGTATGGACCGCATCCCAGACCGCCCGACCGCCCCCGACTCCCCTCCGGCCAGCGTGTCGAGTGGCCCCGGATGCAATCAGTACCCGCCCGATCTGGGCATCGCCCGCCACTTGAGCCCCGAAGAGCTTTCGCGCTCGCTCGACGCCGCACTCGCCGGGTGGAACGGCAAACAAGACCTTTGGATCTTTGCGTACGGCTCGCTCATCTGGAACCCGGGTGTGCCCGTCGAAGAAAGCCTGCATGCTCGCGTGTTCGGCTATCACCGCGGCTTGTATCTGTGGTCGCGCGTCAATCGCGGCACGCCGGAGCATCCGGGCCTCGTCCTCGCACTCGATCGCGGCGGCTCGTGCGCCGGTGTGGCCCTGCGGCTATCTGCCGCACAGGCGCGCGCGCATCTCGAATCGCTCTGGCATCGCGAGATGGCAATGGGCTCATACCGCCCGGCATGGCTGCACTGCGCGCTCGCCGACGGCCGGACCACGCCCGCGCTCGCCTTCGTCATGCGCCGCGACGTGAAGAGCTACGCCGGACGCCTGCCCGACGACATCGTCCGAAAGGTGTTCGATCAGGCGCAGGGACGCTACGGCACCACGCACGATTACGTTGCCCGCACGGTCAAGGCGCTGCGCGACGCAGGCATGCCAGACCCGGCGCTCGAAGCCGTGCTGCACCGCTGCGGTGCACCGGCGAGCCCGCGCTGACACGGCGATGGCGTGCATCTGGTGTATCCTTGAGCTTCCTGTAACAGCTCGGCGTCCGCCCAACTTGGACGCGCCGTCATGAACGACCCTTATCCCAGTCGACCCGGTCAAAAAAAGCCCGAAAAACCTCGCTCTCTGCTTGAACGCCTCACCGATCTGATTTCCCCAGAGCCGGAGTCGCGTGCAGAGTTGCTCGAAATTCTGCAAGACGCTCACGCCCGCAACCTGATGGACGCCGACTCTCTGGCGATGATCGAGGGCGTGTTCCAGGTGGCAGATCTGTGTGCCCGCGACATCATGGTCCCGCGCGCTCAGATGGACGCCATCAACATCGAACAGACTCCCGAAGAATTCATGCCGTTCGTGCTGGAACAGGCGCACTCGCGCTATCCGGTCTACGAAGGCAATCGCGACAACATCATCGGCATTTTGCTCGCGAAGGATCTGCTTCGTTACTACGCGAATCACGACTTCGATGTGCGCGACATGCTGCGCCCGGCGGTGTTCATCCCCGAGTCGAAGCGCCTGAACGTGTTGCTGCACGACTTCCGCGTGAACCGTAATCACATCGCCATCGTCGTGGACGAATACGGCGGCGTGGCGGGGCTCATCACCATCGAAGACGTGCTCGAACAGATCGTCGGCGACATCGAAGACGAGTACGACTTCGACGAAGAAGAAGACAACATCATCGCCGCGCCCGACGGCACCTATCGCATTCGCGCGCTCACCGAAATCGAGCAGTTCAACGAGGCGTTCGGCACCCAGTTTCACGATGACGAAAACGACACGATCGGCGGTATGATCACGCACCAGTTCGGTCGTGTGCCGCGTCGCGGCGAGCGTCTGCGTGTGGGCAATCTCGTGTTCGAAGTACTGCGCGCCGACGGCCGCCAGATTCACATGCTGCTACTGCGGCGTGTCGAACCGGCACCCGCCGTTGACTCAGACTAAATCCAACGATCCATGCAGGAAATGACCGTCCACGCGCCCGAGCGGCGCTCGTGGCCGGTCTGGCGCGCGCGTGCGCTCGCCGGACTGGCCGGTATTGCGCAGACCCTGGCCTTCGCCCCGCGCGACGTCTGGTGGTTGCAATTGCTGGCCATGGCCGGCCTGTTTGCACTCGTCGAGCGCAGCGCGTCGCGTCGCGATGCGCTGTGGCTAGGCGGCGCCTTCGGCGTAGCGTCGTTCGTCAGCGGCATCTGGTGGCTGTACATCAGCATGCACACGTACGGCGGCATGCCCAGCATCATGGCGGGCGCCGCCGTCGTTCTCTTCTCGCTTTATCTGGCCATCTACCCGGCGCTCGCGACTTTCGTCACACGCTGGGTGCCGAGCACCGGTCCGTGGCGCGCGTTTGCGTTCGCCGGCGCCTGGACGCTCGCCGAATGGCTGCGCGGCACCGTCTTCACCGGCTTCCCGTGGCTCTCGCCCGGCTACGCGCACGTCGATGGCCCGCTGGCCGGCTTCGCGCCGCTGCTCGGCGTGTACGGCATCGGTGGCTTGGCCGCACTGGCTGCCGCGTGGCTTGCCCGCGCCATATTGCCGCTGAATATGGCCACGCGCCCGGTGCGACGTCTCGCCGCCGTGGCCAGTGTGCTCGTGCTGCTCGGCGCGGGAGCCGG
Source organism: Pandoraea pneumonica (assembly GCF_049918595.1). Taxonomy (GTDB): domain Bacteria; phylum Pseudomonadota; class Gammaproteobacteria; order Burkholderiales; family Burkholderiaceae; genus Pandoraea; species Pandoraea pneumonica_A. Next base: position 134,055 of record NZ_JBNCRZ010000004.1, on the reverse strand, counting down.
TCTGGCCCGTCACGCGTGGACGACACCTTCGGGCCAGCCGATCACCGTTCGGCTGCTGCAAGGCAATATCGCGCAGGATATGAAGTTCGAGCGCGCGGGGATCGATCACGCGATGGCGCTCTATCGCGACATGATCACCGCGGCGCCGGCCGATCTGATCCTTACGCCAGAAACGGCCTTCCCGGTGCTGCTGCAAGGGATTCCTCCGGAAGTTGCCGAACCCATTCGCGAGTTCGCGGATCGCACGGGTTCGCACGTCGTACTCGGTGCCGTCGGCGCGACGTTGACGCCGCAAGGCCCGACCGATCTGACCAACAGCCTGTTCGGCGTGACGCCACGCGATCAGACGCTGCACCGCTACGACAAACACCATCTCGTGCCTTTCGGCGAGTTCGTGCCGTGGGGCTTCCGCTGGTTTGTCGACATGATGCATATCCCGCTGGGCGACTTCCTGCGCGGCACGGCGACGCCGACCGGCTTCCCGGTACGCGGCCAGCGAGTCGCACTCGATATCTGCTACGAAGACTTGTTCGGCGAAGAAATTGCCGAGGCTCTGCGCAGCATGCCGGAACCCGCGACGGTACTCGCCAACGCGACGAATCTGGCGTGGTTCGGCGACACCATCGCGCTCGACCAGCATCTGCAAATTGCGCGTATGCGCACGCTGGAAACGGGTCGTCCGATGCTGCGTGCAACCAACACCGGCACGACGGCTATCATCGACGCCCACGGCCACGTGCAGGGCCGCCTGCCCGTGATGACCACGGGTGCGCTCACCGGCACGGTGCAGCCCTACACGGGCCTCACGCCTTACGTGCGCTTCGGCAACGTGCCGGCACTGGTACTCGCGCTCGTCGCGCTCGGCCTCGGCCTGATCGTCGGACGGCGCGCTCGCTAAGTACCACGGGTGAATTCGACGGGTCGGGCGACACGGCCCACCGCCGATTCACCCGATTGGTCGGCCAACGCCCCGCTCGGGCCGGATTCCCGCTAAAATTCAAGGTTTTGGGGCCTGTTCACCCTGGTTTTCGACGGGCATTCTCTGCCCGAGATCAGGAGGAACAGGCCCCAGTTCGTCGGCCGCGCTCGCGGCCGGGCCGATGGACTGCGCAAAATCCGCATATTTCCCTGTTCGTCCGCGCGAATTCATCATGCTTACCTTTCAACAAGTCATCCTGACGTTGCAGGATTACTGGGACAAGCAAGGCTGTGCACTGCTCCAGCCTTACGACATGGAGGTCGGCGCCGGTACCTCGCACACCGCCACGTTCCTGCGCGCGATCGGCCCGGAGCCGTGGCGCGCTGCCTACGTGCAGCCGTCGCGCCGTCCGAAGGATGGCCGTTACGGCGAGAACCCGAACCGCATGCAGCACTACTACCAGTACCAGGTGGTGCTCAAGCCAGCCCCGGAGAACATTCTCGATCTGTATCTCGGCTCACTGCGCGCGCTCGGTCTCGATCTGACCGAAAACGACGTGCGCTTTGTCGAAGACGACTGGGAAAACCCGACGCTCGGCGCTTGGGGTCTGGGCTGGGAAGTCTGGCTCAACGGCATGGAAGTCACGCAGTTCACCTACTTCCAACAAGTGGGTGGGCTCGACTGCAAGCCGGTGCTCGGCGAAATCACGTACGGTATCGAGCGCCTCGCCATGTATCTGCAACAAGTCGAGAACGTGTACGACCTCGTGTGGACGGAATGGGAAGAACAAACGGCTGACGGTCCGGTGACGCGCCGCCTCACGTACGGCGACGTGTTCCATCAGAACGAAGTCGAGCAATCGACGTACAACTTCGAGCATTCGAATCAGCCGATGCTGTTCAGCTTCTTCGATAACTACGAGAGCGAAGCCAAGCGTCTGATCGAAGCCGAACTGGCCCTGCCGGCCTACGAAATGATTCTGAAGGCGGCGCACACCTTCAACCTGCTCGACGCCCGTGGCGCGATCTCGGTGACCGAACGTGCGGCGTACATTGGCCGTATCCGGGCGCTGTCGCGTCTGATCGCACAGGCCTACTACGCTTCGCGCGAAAAGCTCGGCTTCCCGATGCTGAACGCCCCCGCCGCCCAAACCCGAACGCAAGCCGCATGATGAGCACCGCACAACGTACCCTGCTGGTCGAACTGCTGACCGAAGAACTGCCGCCGAAGGCGCTGGCACGTCTGGGCGACGCCTTTGCCGAGGGCATCGCCAACGGCCTGCGCACGCGCGGTCTCACGACCGACGCGAGCGTCGTCAAACCCTACGCCACGCCGCGCCGTCTCGCAGTGGCGATCACCCACGTGCTCGACCGTGCGCCGGATGCGACCATCCGCGCGAAAGTGCTGCCGGTGTCCGTCGCCCTCGACGCCAACGGCAACCCGACCCCGCCGCTCGCCAAGAAGCTCGCCGCGATGGGCTTCGCCGACCTGCCGGTCGCGAGCCTCGAACGTGCCATGGACGGCAAGGCCGAAGCCTTCTTCCACACGTACACCGCCGCCGGTGCGCAACTGGCCGACGCGCTGCAAGCCTCGCTCGACGAAACGCTCGGCAAGCTGCCCATCCCGAAGGTCATGAGCTACCAACGCCCCGACGGCGAGACGGTGCAGTTCGTGCGTCCGGTGCATGGCCTGATCGCGCTGCACGGCGACACGCTGGTGCCCGCCACGGCCATCGGCCTGTCTTCGGGCAACAAGACGCTGGGTCACCGCTTCCTGTCGAAGGGTGAAGTCGTCATTGCGAACGCCGACGAATACGCCGCCACGCTGCTCGACGAAGGCCGCGTGTACGCGAGCTACTCGGCCCGCCGCGATGCGATTCGCGAGCAACTGCTCGCCGCCGCCGGTAACGACCATGTGGTCATGCCCGACGCGCTGCTCGACGAAGTCACAGCACTGGTGGAATGGCCCGCCGTGTACGCCTGCCACTTCGAGAAGGAATTCCTGACGGTGCCGCAGGAGTGCCTGATTCTGACGATGCAGACGAATCAGAAGTACTTCGCGCTCACCGACAAGCCGCTGGCCGACGGCGGCCGACTGACGAATCGCTTCCTGATCGTCTCGAACATCGCCACCGACAAGCCGGAACAGATCGTCACGGGCAACGAGCGCGTGGTGCGTCCGCGTCTGGCCGATGCGAAGTTCTTCTTCGAGCAAGACAAGAAGAAGCCGCTGGCCGATCGCGTGCCGTTGCTCGCCAACGTCGTGTATCACAACAAGCTGGGCTCGCAATTGGAGCGCACGCAGCGCCTGGCCGCACTGGCCGGTGCGATTGCCAAGATGACGGGTTCCGACGTGGCACTGGCCGAGCGCGGTGCGCTGCTCGCCAAGGCCGACTTGCTGACCGACATGGTCGGCGAGTTCCCGGAACTGCAAGGCACGATGGGCACGTACTACGCACGCCATGACGGCGAGCCGCAAGACGTTGCTCTCGCCTGCTCGGAACACTATCAGCCGCGCTTCGCGGGCGATGCGCTGCCGGTCACGCCGACCGGTACCGCCGTAGCACTGGCCGACAAGCTCGAAACGCTCGTGGGTATCTGGGGCATCGGCCTGCAACCGACGGGGGAGAAAGACCCGTTCGCGCTGCGCCGTCACGCGCTCGGTATCGTGCGCATGCTCATCGAGAAGCGTTTGCCGGTGATGCTGCCTGACCTACTGCGTACCGCGTACGAGGGCTTCACGACGGGCGTGGCCGATAGCGCCTACCTGAACGACGTCTACCTGTTCGTACTCGATCGCCTGCGCGGCTATCTGCGCGAGCGTGGCTTCGCCGCCAACGAGATCGAGGCCGTGCTGGCCGATCAGCCGAAGTATCTGGGCGACCTGATCGAGCGTCTGGAAGCGGTGCGTGCGTTCTCGGCGTTGCCGCAGGCCGAAGCACTGGCCGCCGCCAACAAGCGTATCGGCAACATCCTGAAGAAGACGGCGCCGCCCGCAGATGGTGTCATTCAACCGTCGTTGCTGATGGAACCGGCCGAGAAGGCGCTCGCCGCAGCGCTCGAAAAGGTCGCGCCGGTGGTGCAGGCCAACTTCGAGGCACGCCAATACGAACAAGCGCTCACCGCGCTGGCGCAATTGCGCGATGCGGTCGATGCGTTCTTCAACGACGTGATGGTGATGGCCGACGACGAGGCGCTGCGTAACAACCGCCTCGCGTTGCTCACGCACCTGCACGTGCAGATGAACCGTGTGGCCGATCTCTCGAAGCTCGCCGCCTAACTTGTTGCTACTCGCCGCCCGCCATGGATTCGCGTAAAGACCGTACCCCCGGACCCGCCGCTCGCAAGCTGGTGATTCTCGACCGAGACGGCGTGATCAACGTCGACTCGGACCAGTTCATCAAGTCGACCGACGAGTGGGTGCCGCTGCCCGGTAGTCTCGAAGCCATCGGGCGGTTGAATCAGGCCGGCTATCGCGTGGTCGTGGCCACCAACCAGTCGGGTGTCGGACGCGGGTTGTTCGATATGGCGACGCTGGGTGCCATGCACGCGAAGATGTCGAAGCTCGCGGCAGCTGCCGGTGGCCGTATCGATGCGGTGTTTTTCTGTCCGCACACATCGGCCGAAGGCTGTGATTGCCGCAAGCCGAAGCCCGGTCTGTTTCAGGAAATCGCACGACGCTACGAAGTCGACCTGACCGGCGTGCCGGCCGTGGGCGATTCGCTGCGCGACTTGCAGGCCGCGGCGGCCGTCGGTGCGCACCCGCATCTGGTGCTCACCGGCAAGGGCAAGAAAACACTGGCCGCGGGCAACCTGCCCGAAGGCACCCGCGTGCACGACAGCCTTCAGGCGTTCGTGCACGACATGCTCGCCGAAGAGGACGCCAAGAATGCCTGAGCGGCCTGAAGTCATTCAGACGCCCAAGACACTCCCCGCCCCCGGCCCACACATTCAAGCCCCAACCTGATGCAGCGACTTCGTTCGATTCTCTTCTTCCTCTTCCTGATTGTCTGGACGATTCCGTACGCGCTCGCGTGCATCGTGACGTTCCCGATTCTCTCGCGCGTGAAACGTTACTGGTTCGCGGTGGGCTGGTGCCGCACGGTGATCTGGGTGGCCGACAAGCTCTGCGCCATTCGCTACCGCATCATCGGCTGGGAGAACCTGCCCGACACGCCCGCCATCGTGCTCTCGAAGCATCAGTCGGCGTGGGAGACCGTGGCATTGCCTGCGCTCATGCCGCGTCCGCTGTGCTTCGTGTTCAAGCGCGAATTGCTCTATGTGCCGTTTTTCGGCTGGGCGCTCGGTCTGCTCAGCATGATTCACATCAACCGCAGCAAGGGCACCGACGCGTTCCAGTCGGTGGTGGCGCAAGGGCGTGAGCGTCTGGCCGAAGGGTCGTGGATCATCATGTTCCCGGAAGGCACGCGCACGAAAACCGGCTCGCGCAACAAGTACAAGTCGGGCGGTGCGCGTCTGGCAGCAACGACGGGCGCGCCCGTGGTGCCCATTGCGCACAATGCCGGGCGCGTGTGGCCGCGCAATTCGTTCATGAAATATCCGGGCGAAGTGATCGTGTCGATCGGCCCGGTGATCCAGACCGAAGGCCGTACGCCCGAGGCGGTCAATGCTGATGTGGCCGAATGGATCGAACGTGAGATGATTCGTATCGACCCGGCCGCCTACACGTCAGCCCCAAAGACCACGCCGGAAGCCTCCCCAAGGACCTGAGCGCAATTCGAGACTGTCTCATGCCGAACGACCGACCCGCGAACCGCAATGCCAGTAACGCCCGCGATCGCCACGCCCGGCATGAGATGCTCGTTCCCCAGATGGAACTCGATCTATTCGGCAGTCCGGCCGCCGAAGCCAATGGCGTCGCGACCGACGCACCGGCCGCTGCCGGGTTGAACGCCCCGCCGCAAAACCCGGGCACCACGCCAAATCCAGCCGCCCCCGCTACCCTCGATCCCCCGAATACGCCTGTCACGCCGCGTCGCGCACCGGCCGCAGGCGAGCGGGTGATCATGCTCGATGGCCACGCGCTCTACTACCGTTTCAAACGCTCGTCGCGCCGCACGATCGGTTTCATCATCGATGAATCGGGCCTCGCAGTCACTGCGCCGCGCTGGGTCACGATCGCCGACGTCGAAGCCGCCGTCGTCGAAAAGAAGCGCTGGATCTTCAACAAGATCGCCGAATTTCGCGAGCGCTCGGCGCGCCGCGTGATTCCCCGTGTGAACTGGGTCGATGGCGCAACGCTGCCGTATCTCGGGCACACGCTGACCGTGCGTCTTGGCGGACGCTCCGGCGCGCAGCAATACGACATCCATACGCACACCCTCTGGCTCGACCTGCCGCCGCAAGCCGCGCCTGAGCAGATGCGCGACCGCGTGCAAGGCTGGTTGCAACAGGAAGCCCGCAAGCTCTTCACCTCGCGGCTCGACGTCTATGGCGAGCGGCTGGGGGTAAGCTACTCGGCGCTCGGCCTGTCCTCGGCGACCACGCGTTGGGGCAGTTGCAGTGCCGACGGCCGCATTCGGCTGAACTGGCGGCTGATCCACTTCCCGCTGGGCGTCATCGACTACGTGGTGGCGCACGAACTGGCGCATTTGAAGGAAATGAACCACGGGCCGCGCTTCTGGCAGGCCGTGGCATCGATCTTTCCGGAATTCGAATCCGCGCGCGATACGCTCAAATCGCATGCGCCGGAGTGGCTGCCGGAGTTCTGATTCAGTTGTTGAAATCGCTCAACGCTGCATGAACTCGGCTCATTTTGGCTGGCACGGGTACAATTGACGCTTCGTTTGTCCCCACACAGTCAAAACATCATGCGAATGCTCCACACCATGCTGCGCGTCGGCGACTTGCAGCGCTCGATCGACTTCTACACCCGTGTGCTCGGGATGCAACTGCTGCGTCAGAGCGAAAACGCCGAGTACAAGTACACGCTGGCTTTCGTCGGCTACGGCCCCGAGTCGGAGAACACCGTGCTTGAACTGACCTACAACTGGGGCGTGGAAAAGTACGAAATGGGCACGGCGTTCGGCCATCTGGCCGTCGAAGTCGACGATGCCTACAAGGCCTGCGATACGATTCGCGCCGCCGGCGGCAAGATTTCGCGCGAAGCCGGTCCGGTCAAGGGCGGCACCACGGTCATCGCCTTCGTGGAAGATCCCGATGGCTACAAGATCGAGCTGATTCAGAAGCACTCGGCTAAGGGCGGCCTGTAAGTCGGCCTGCTTGACGCGTTAATTCGGCAGCGGCCTGCTACGGCAGCGCCGCCGCCGATGCATCAGAACTGCACCATCGCGAAATCTTCCTTGCCCACGTCGCACAACGGGCAGCGCCAGTCCTCCGGCACATCCTCCCAGCGCGTTCCCGGCGCAATGCCATCTTCGGGATAGCCTGTCGCTTCGTCGTAAATCCAACCGCAAATCACACAGACCCACTGGCGGAATTCCGTTGCCGTGGCGGGCGTTGGTTCGTCATCGCGCACGCCATCGGTCTCGTTGCCGGTGGTGTCATTTGCCCCACGCGTGGCCTTCCCCGGCACAGCGGGATCGAGCAAGGTGAACATCAGCGGCTGATCGGTACCCATCGCCTCGTGTTCAGTGCGCGCGAGATGCGTTTGCAGGGCGGCCAACAGCGCCTGCGCTTCGTCGCGTGTGAGATCGATCCAGAACGGATCGCCTGCCCCATCGTTGAGTCGTGACGGGGAAAACTGGAGTTCGACAGCGGAGCCTTTCGTGTACATGGGGGAATGCAGCGGTGATGAGGCAGTGATGACGCTGCAATGATGCAGCGCTTGATGGACGATGGACGGCAATGGGGGTCGATAGCACCCGAGGGACGTATTTTAGCGACCCGACTGTCCCCGATAAACCCGTCGAACGGGGAGACATTGTGCCGCATGAGGAAACAATGATGACCCTACGGCGCGCACCAAAATGATGCCTGCACGGTGCGGATCGTGGACAATGAGCGCCATCGTCCGCGCCACCCTCTGAGTTAGCCAATGAACACAGCCCCCCGTCCGATCGATGCCACCGCGCTCGCCATCATGGTGGGTTTGTGCGCCGTATGGGGCGGTCAGCAGGTCGCCGTCAAACTCGCCGTCCCCGTGGTGCCCGCCGTGCTGCAAGCGGGCCTGCGCTCGGTGATTGCCACGCTGCTCGTGGGCGGCTGGATGCTGTGGCGGCGTCAGCGCCTCGTCACTGGCGAGGGCACACTGCCTGCCGGCATGCTTGCGGGCGTGCTGTTCTCGCTTGAATTCCTCTGCATCTTCGTCGGACTCACCCACACCACGGCATCGCGCATGGCGGTGTTCCTGTATTCTGCCCCGTGCTTCACCGCGATCGGCCTGCATTGGACCGTACCCAGCGAGCGGCTGCGCACCGGCCAATGGCTCGGCATGGCGCTAGCGTTTTGCGGCATCGTGGTGGCGTTCTCCGACGGCGGCAGTACGAGCCTTGCCACGACGTGGCCGGGCGACCTGCTCGGCATCCTCGCGGGCGTGTTCTGGGGAATGACGACCGTGGTGGTGCGCGCGTCGAAGCTGGCGACGGCGGCCCCCGCCAAGACGCTGCTGTATCAGTTGTCCGTCTCGGCGGTGCTGTTGTGCGTGCTGGCGCTGGCGACCGGCAACGTGCACATCGGAGAGGTCACGACGACCACGTGGATCAGTCTCGTCTACCAATCCATCGGCGTGGCCTTTGCGAGCTACCTCATCTGGTTCTGGATGCTCACGCGTTACAGCGCCGCCCGCCTCGCGTCGTTCTCGTTCCTGAGCCCGCTCTTCGGCGTGACGTTCGGCGTGCTGATTCTCGGGGAATCGGTGGGCTGGCGCTTCGCAGGCGCCGTTGCCCTGGTATTTGCCGGGATCAGCCTCGTGAACCGGCGCCGCTGATCGCGCGTGCGAGCGACACGTACTCGTCCACCGAAACATCTTCCGCGCGACGCGTCAGGTCGAAACCCAGCGCATCGAAGTCGACACGGTCGCGATAGCTGTGCAGCGTGTTGCGCAACATCTTGCGGCGTTGCGAGAACGCTTGCGCGACGACGGCTTCAAACACATCCAAATTCACTTCGGGCAAATCGGCCAGTGCGCGCGGAATCATTCGCACGATCGCCGAATCGACCTTCGGCGGCGGATTGAACGCCTCGGGCGGTACGTCGAGCACCTTGTCCATCCAGTAGCGGTATTGCAGCATCACCGAGAGTCGGCTGTAGTTGCTCGACCCGGCCGGTGCCACCATGCGCTCCACCACTTCGTTTTGCAACATGAAGTGCTGGTCGCGCACTTGCGCCGCAAACCGCATCAGGTGAAAGAGCAGCGGGCTCGAAATGTTGTACGGCAAGTTGCCGACGATGCGCAACGGCGTCTCGTCGCGACGGTCTTCCGGCACCAGCGAACCGAAGTCGAAGTCGAGCGCATCACCGGCGTGCACGGTCACCCGATCGCCAAACTTACGCGTCAGACGCGCGACGAGGTCGCGGTCGAGCTCCACAACATGGAGATGCGCAAGCCACTCGGTGAGCGGTGTCGTCAACGCGCCAAGGCCCGGGCCGATTTCGACCATCAAGTCGTCGGTGCGCGGCGAAATGGCGCTCACGATCGCATCGATCACGCCCGTATCGACGAGAAAGTTCTGACCAAAACGTTTGCGCGCCACGTGGCCCTGTTGGACGCCCGTGCGCTTCGATGCGCTACTCATGTGAAATTCCTTAGGAACGCGGTGGGGTAGCGGCGCCCGTGGGTGCCGTTGGCGCGGCAGCCGCATCGCTTGCGGTGCCTGCGCTCAGTTGTGCGTGGGTGGCCGCATTGGCGGTCATGGCGGCGGCGGTGCGCAGCGCTTCGAGCAGACTACCGCTCTCGGCACGCCCGGTGCCTGCGAGATCGAGCGCCGTGCCGTGATCGACCGAGGTGCGAATGATCGGCAGGCCCAGCGTGATATTCACACCGGCACCGAAGCTCGCGTATTTGAGGACTGGCAGGCCCTGATCGTGATACATGGCCAGCACAGCATCGGCCCCGTCGAGATGACGTGGCTGGAAAAGCGTATCGGCCGGGTACGGACCGCGTGCGTCGATGCCGACCGCGCGCGCGTCGTCGAGCGCCGGCGTGATGACATCGATCTCTTCGCGGCCGAGGTAACCCGACTCACCCGCGTGCGGGTTGAGACCCGTCACAAGAATGCGCGGTCGCGTCAGACCGAAATGGCGCATCAGGTCCTGATTCAGGATCACCAGCGTTTGCAGCAAATCGTCGCGGCGAATGGCGCCGGGCACCTGCGCGAGGGGCAGATGCGTGGTTGCGAGCGCCACACGCAAGCCGCCGCCCGCCAGCATCATCACGACGCGTGGGGTATGCGTGCGCTCGGCGAGGTATTCCGTATGCCCCGTGAAGGCGACGCCGCTGTCGTTGATCGTGCTCTTTTGAAGAGGCGCCGTCACGATCGCATCGAAGGTGCCTGCCATTGCGCCATCGATTGCCGCATCGAGCAAGGCGAGCACGTAAGGACCGTTGGCGGCATCCAGTTGCCCGGGCACGGCCGGCACCGCGAGCGAATGATGTTCGACACGTACGCGCCCTTGCGCCAACAACGCCTGCCACGCGTCGCCAAGGCCGACGGCCTGTGCGCGCGCAGCGAGCAGTACAGCGTCGCCAAGCACGACGAATTGGCAGTGATCGAGTTGGGGATCTGAAGCGGGTGGGACCGACGGTGTCAGGCACTGGACCAGTGCCTGCACGGTCAGCTCCGGCCCCACGCCTGCCGGTTCACCGGTGGTGATGGCAAGGACGAAAGGCCGGGCGGATGTCATACGAAGTGGTGTGGCGGTGTCGGGTCGTCGGTGTCCGGCCGCGCTTATTGCGCTGCCGTGCCCAGACGGTAATCGACATAGGCGCTGTCGCGCAGTTGTTGCAGCCAGTCGCGATACTGCTGCTCAGCCTTGCGGCCACGCAGTTCTTGCATCGCCAGGTTGCGCTCTTGATCACCCGAGACTTGCGACTCGCGATGGCCCAGCACCTGAATCAGGTGATAGCCATACTCCGAGCGCACCGGATCGCTGATCTGACCGTCCTTGAGCTCCGACATGGCGCGCTCGAACGCCGGCACGGTTTCGCCCGGCGAAATCCAGCCGAGGTCGCCGCCCTGCGAGGCCGAACCGTCCACCGACACCTGACGCGCGAACGTCGCAAAGTCGCCCTTGCCCGCTTCGATTTGCGCTTTGATGTCGAGCAGCTTCTTCTGCGCCTGTGCTTCCGACACGCCGTCACCCACGCGAATCAGGATGTGGCGAGCGTGAATCTGCGGCACGGTCATGCCCTGCTCGCCACCCTGCTTGCGGGTTTCGACCAGCTTGATGACGTGAAAACCGTTATTGCTGCGCAGCACCTGCGGCACCAGCGTGCCCGCTTGCAGTTTCTGCACCTGCGTCAGATACAGATCGGGAATCCGTTCGGGAATGCGGAAGCCCATGTCGCCGCCGCTGGTGGCATCCGAGGCATCCGAGTATTGCTTGGCGAGGGCGGCAAAATCGCCACCGGCCTTGGCCTTGTCGAGGGCTTCGTTGGCCTTCTTCTGCGCCGCGTCGACCTGGTCGGCCGAAGCGCCGTCGGGCACCTTCACGAGAATTTCGCTGATGCGGTATTCGGTTTCCGAAGGCGTCGCCGAGGCACCGCGCTGGGCGGCGAGGAACGTGTTGATTTCCGTCTCGCTGACCTGCACCTGACTGTCGACTTCCTTGTCGCGCAGGCGCGCCAGAATGATCTGTTCGCGCACTTCCTTGCGGAACGCGTCCCAGGGCACGCCGGCTTGCAGCAGGCGAGCCTTGTATTGATCGACCGACAAACGGTTGTCGGCGGCGATGCGTTGCAGTGCCTGCTCGACATCGGCGTCCTTGACCACGATGCCGTCTTCCTTCGCACGCTGGAGTTGCACCTGCGTAATGATCATCTGCTCGAGCACCTGGCGCTGGAGCATGTCGGCCTCAGGAATCGGACGCTTGGCGAGGGTCAGCTGGTGCTTGGCTTCCTCGATACGCGTGTTGAGTTCCTTGCGGGTGATCACGGCGTCATTGACCACGGCCACGATGGAATCGACCGCACGCGCGGACGATGCGGGCGCGCCAGCAGCTTGGTTGCTGACCGGTGCCGGCTGAGCCATCGCCACCCCGGCGGCGAGACACAGGCTCGCCAGCAGCGAGGCACGCTTCACAAACATGTCATTCATAGTTGCTGAATCGAGAAGGAGTCTGGTTCGTCGGCGGCGGCTGGTAGCCAGGCACGCCTTGCTTGAAGGCTTCAGTCGCGCTAGCACTGGATTTGGTCAACCCTTTCAACTCCAACTGCGCAAAAACGCGCGAAGTCGTCGTTGTGGCATTGGTCGCATAGCGTTGCACACCGATCCGGAAAGCCCAGCAGTCGGCATCATACTCGAAACCAGCCAGAGCATCGATGAACGACTTGTCGGTGATGCTGTAGTTGATCCGGCCCACGACCCCGAACCGAGGTGTGATCGGCCACTGCCCCGAAAGTTCGATCTGGTTGATCGGCGTCACCGTCAACGCCGTCTGCCCCACCACCGGCGGCGGATTGCGCAGGTAACGGTAATAGATATTGAACACGCGGCGCTCGCCCGGACGCCAGGTGATACCGACGTCCGACCGGTTGAACTGTGACGTGCTCGGGCTGTACTGCACGGCCGTGCTGAACGTGATGTTGCTGTACAGCAGCGCAGAGCCACCGACCAGGAAGTCGGAGACCCCGGCGTTCTCGGGCGTGCCGCCCGGCATCGTGACGAGCGACTGCTGGATGTTGTAGCGCTGCGCGTACCAGACACGTGCCCGTTCGATACCGCTCTCGGCATCGATCAAGCGCGACGTCAGGGCCATCGTCACACGATTGGCATCCTGAATCCGGTCTTCGCCGATGAACGAGTTCTCGCTGAAGATTTCCGCGAGATTGAAGTCAGCGACCGCACTATCGAAAATCGGGATCGAGCTCTGATTACGATACGGCGTGTAGACGTAGAAGATCCGCGGCTCCAACGTTTGCTTCATGCTCGAGCCGAACAACGTGAGCGGGCGTTCGAACGTGAGACCGGCATCGAGGCTAACCGTAGGCACCGTTCGCGTGATCGACGACTGCATCAACGATCCGTTCGGATAGTTGATGTTGTACGAAGCCGCATTGAACATCACCTTCGGCACGATGAAGTAACCCGGCGTCAAAATCGGGTAACTCAGTGTCGGTTGCGCGTACAAGCGATCGCCATCGGGCTGGCCGGTAGTGGCCGCGATGTGGAACCGATTAAACCGAATCGGCATCGTGAAGTCGAAGCCGTGGAAATCCAGCTTGTTATACGTTGCCGATAATTCGGGGACTGACTCGTACTGCGGCGAACTCGGCGCCAGCGTCTGATACTTTAAAACGCGTGCCAGGAACGACCAGTTGCCGTAGCCCCATGTCAGCCCGGCTTCACGGCTATACACGCGTTGCACGCCGGTTTGGAAGTTGGTCCCTGCGCCAAAATCGTCCGGATAAGTATCGTCCGAAACCTTCGTGAAATTAACGTATGCGTTGACACCGTAGTCAAGCTTCTGACTGTGCTGCCATGTAAATGTGTACCGCGCGTCGCCCGTGACCCGATCCTTCGGCAGATATTCGATGTGGAACAACCCGGAATACGTGGGTTCCAGATATCGGAAGTCGCCGATAAGCATCGTGCCGCGCTTGGTCATGAAGCGCGGCGTAATGGTCAGGTCGCGATTAGGCGCGATATTGAAGTAATACGGCTGCGTGAATTCGAAACCCGTTTGGCTCGATTGCGTAAATGTCGGCGCGAGCAAGCCCGAGCGACGCTCGGTGGTTGTCGGAAACGACATGTACGGACTCGCCAAAATCGGCACGCCCTGGAAGAACAAAATGCCGTTGTAGGCCGTGCCTTCCTGCTGTTCTTGATCGAACTCGAACGACGACGCCTTGATGTACCACGCAGGCGTCTTGTCGTCGTCGGTACAGGCGCACGCCGAATAGGTGCCGCGCTGCAAGGTGACGACATTTGCCGCGTCGACATCAGCACGTTCACCTTTGCCGCCACCGCCCGTCACGAGCTGATAGGTCGGCGTGAGCATATAGCCATCGCCCGCACCGGTATACATATGCGCTTCGGGGCCGACAAACGTATTGCCGCCCTGCGACAAATGCGCGTTACCGTGCGCTACGACCTCGTCAGTGTCCTGATCGTAGGTCAAGCGATCGCCCTTCAGGTAGGAGCGCAGCTTGCGCGCCTCGGCATCGCCGTCGACGGTCGCGTCGACATTGGTTCGGCCGGTGAGGTGCATACCGCGCACATACATCGGCACATCTTCGCCCGCGCCCAGAAAATAGTCCGACAGCGATGGCACCGTGCGCAGCACGAGACCGTCGCTCTTGGCGAGATCGGGCGGGGGGGCTTCCTGCGCACCGGCGAGCGAACACCACACTCCGGGCAAGGAGAGCAGCAGAGCCAGTGGCTTGCGTCGCGTGCGCATCAGGCGTCGCAGCGACGAAACTTCATTCGTATGGACTTGTTTATCCGGCATGTACGCAAACAGCGAGACAATCGTGGCGCCGCTTGCGGGGCAGCCAATCCCGCACGTCCAAACGGCATTGCCGGGACATTCGGGACGGTCGATCGAGGTCGAGAATCAGGGCGTCGGGAAAACATGATCGGGTATTATATGGCAAGACGTTTACCGCCCCCATCATGACCGCACAATCTAGCGCCCCCGCGAGTGTTTCCGAGGCTTCCAGCCTGACCGCCAGCCACCTCGCAGATTCCCAAGATTCCCGCTTGAAAGCGCTCGCCACCTGGCTCTCGAGTCTGGCCGAACCGTTCTCGCTCGATATGGCGCAGTGGGCGCCTGCCTCGGCGGACGCGAGCTTCCGGCGCTATTTCCGCATCGGCAGCCATGATCCGGCGCATCCGAGCCTGATCGTGATGGACGCCCCGCCGCCGCAGGAAGATTGCCGTCCTTTCGTGCACGTCGCGCAATTGCTCGACGAAGCGGGTCTGCAAGCCCCGAAGGTACTCGCCGAAGATCTCGCACAAGGCTTCCTGCTGCTCACCGATCTCGGCCGCGAGACCTATCTCGATGTGCTGAACGACGATAACGCCCGGCCTCTCATGCGCGCGGCGCTCGACGCACTGATCGTGTGGCAGAAGCATTCGCGCACCGATGTGCTGCCCGCCTACGACACGGCACTGCTCCAGCGTGAGCTCGATCTGTTCCCGGACTGGTACATCGGTAAGCATCTGAAAGTGGAACTGACCGCTGAGCAGCGCGCTACGCTCGATCGCACCAACCAGTTGCTCATCGAGAGCGCGCTCGCGCAGCCCAAAGTGTTCGTGCACCGCGACTATATGCCGCGCAATCTGATGCCAGGCCTGCCGGGCACCACTGGCCCGGGCATCCTGGATTTTCAGGATGCCGTCTACGGTCCGCTGACCTACGACGTGATTTCGCTCATGCGCGACGCGTTCCTCAGCTGGGACGAAGAACGTCAACTCGACTGGCTGGCCTATTACTGGGAGCGCGCCCGCAAGGCCGGACTGCCGGTCGATGCCGACTTCGGCGAGTTCTACCGTCAGGCCGAGTGGATGGGGCTGCAACGCCATCTGAAAGTGCTCGGCATCTTTGCCCGCATCAACTATCGCGACGGCAAGCCGCGATATCTGGCCGACACGCCGCGCTTTCTGCAATACGCCACCAAGGTGGCCGAGCGCTACGCGCCGCTGCGCCCGCTCGCCCGACTGCTCGACACGCTGACCGGCCAGCAGGCCGACGTCGGCTATACCTTCTGATGCACCCAATGAAGGCGATGATCTTCGCCGCCGGGCGCGGCGATCGTATGCGCCCCCTCACGGACACGACGCCCAAGCCGCTGCTGCCCGTAGCGGGCAAGCCGCTCATTGTCTGGCAGATCGAAGCCCTCGCCCGCGCGGGCTACGCGCAGATCGTCATCAACCATGCCTGGCTGGGTGCCCAGATTGAAGCGGCGCTCGGCGACGGCAGCCGCTTCGGCGTGCATCTCGCATATTCCGCTGAACAGGAAGCGCTCGAGACGGCCGGAGGTATCGCACAGGCGCGCCCGCTGCTCGAAGGGGCGGGCAACGTGTTTTTAGCCATTGCAGGCGATCTTTTCACCGACTTCGATTTCGCTACCCTACGGGCACCGGCTGAACGTATGGCCAAGCAGGCAGCCCCTGGCATGCATCTCGTGATGGTGCCGAACCCGCCGTTTCACCCCAAGGGCGACTTCGCGCTCGACGCCGCCAACCGTTTGCATCTGCGCGAGAGCGCCCCTGCGGGCACGACGCCGCTGACCTTTGGCAGCATCGCGCTGTACGACCTGCGTTTGTTCGACGGCATCGCCCCCGGCACGCGCATGGCGCTCACGCCGCTGTATCAACGCACGATTGCCGCGGGACACGCGACAGGCGAGCGCTTTGACGGCGAGTGGGAAAACGTCGGCACGCCTGCACAATTGGCAGCACTGAACGACGCGGTGTCCGCTCGGCAAGGCCGATAGCCCGCAGACCGTCCCAACAGCATCGAGCCGAATTCGGCGTGCATTGCGCATGCGTGATGCAGCGCTCACCCCCTCGGCAGTAGAATCGCCGAATACGACAACAATGGAGCCCGCGATGACCGATACCCCTTACCGTGCCCGCCGTGAGCGTGTCATCGAGCAAATGCGTCAGGCCGGTGGCGGTCTCGCCATCTTGCCGACCGCGCCGGAAGTGCCGCGTAACCGCGACAGCGACTACCCCTATCGTCACGACAGCTATTTCTATTACCTGTCGGGCTTCACCGAACCCGAGGCCGTCGTGGTCCTCGATAGCCGCAACGGTCAATCGATCCTGTTCTGCCGCGCGAAGAACGAAGAGCGCGAGATCTGGGACGGTTTCCGCTACGGCCCCGAAGCCGCGCGCCAAACGTTCGGCTTTGACGCGGCGTACCCCATCGACGAAATCGACACCCGTCTGCCGCAATTGATGGCCGACGCCCCGGCGCTGTTCTACGCACTGGGTGCCTCGGCACAACAGGACCGTCAGGTACGCCACTGGCTGAACACCGTGCGCGCGCAGAGCCGCACCGGCGTGTCGGCACCGGCCGCCGCCCGCGACATCCGCGCGATTCTCGACGAAATGCGTCTGGTCAAAGATGCGCACGAAATCGACATCATGGCGCGCGCGGGCAAGATTTCCGCCGACGCCCACGTTCGTGCGATGAAGACGTCGCGCCCAGGGTTGCGCGAATATCACCTTGAAGCCGAATTGCTTTACGAATTCCGCCGCCACGGTTCGCAGTTCCCGGCCTACGGCTCGATCGTTGCCACCGGCGCCAACGCCACGGTGCTGCACTACCGCGCAGGCGACACCGAGTTGCGCGACGGCGATCTGTGCCTGATCGATGCCGCTTGCGAACTCGACGGCTATGCCTCGGACATCACGCGCACGTTCCCGGTGAACGGCCGCTTCACGCCCGCCCAGCGCGAGCTTTACGACATCGTGCTCGCCTCGCAGCAAGCCGCCATCGACGCCACGCGCGCCGGCGTCGCGTTCGACGCGCCTCACAATGCCGCTGTGCGCGTGCTGGCACAAGGCATGCTCGACACCGGGCTGCTCAAACGCGATACCGCGGGCAGCGTGGACGATGTGATCGCCGACAAGTCGTTCAGCCGTTTTTACATGCACCGCACCGGTCACTGGATCGGCATGGACGTGCATGACTGCGGCGAATATCGCGAAGACGCGCCGAATGGCGAGCGTCCGTGGCGCACGCTGGCCGCGAACATGGTCACGACCATCGAACCCGGCATTTACGTGCGTCCGGCACCGGACATCGACGAGCGTTACTGGAATATCGGCATTCGGATCGAAGACGACGCCGTCGTCACAGCAACCGGCTGCACGCTGCTCACACGCGACGTGCCCGTCGACGCCGACGAGATCGAAGCGCTCATGCGTGGCTGATCGACGGGTTTGCGTGCAGACATGACGAAGACGGAAATGACACCCGAGCCGCCCGTGCGCCGTTTCGACGTTGCCATCGTCGGCGCCGGCCCCGTCGGCACGACGCTGGCGCTGTTGCTCACCGAGCGCGCGCCGCAGTTGCGCGTCGCGCTCATCGATGCGCGCGGGCCGCAGGCCGGCTACGACGATCCGCGTGCACTAGCGCTCTCGCATGGCAGTCGCGAAATTCTGGCGCGTGCCGGTGCCTGGCCACACACGGCACAGGCAGCGACCGGGGCACGCTCGGACACAACCCTCGCCACCACCCCGATTCATCACATCCACGTATCGCAGGCGCGCCGCTTCGGCAGCACCGAGATCGATTTTCGCGAGCACGGTGTCCCCGCCCTCGGTTACGTAGTGCGCTATGGCGCGCTGATGCGTGCCCTGGACGGCGCGATGCAGCACGCGCCGACGCGCTTCGAGCACTCGCCGCAGGCACCGCTCTCGCAGGGTGCACTCGCACCGGGTCTGCATCACTTCCGCCCCTATCAAGCCATTGCCTTGCGTCAGGATCCGCAGCAGGTCACGATCACGCTCGGCACCACGGCCGACGATCACGCCGAAACGCTGCACGCCACCTTGGCCGTCAATGCCGAGGGCGGCCTGTTCGAGAGCCAAACGTCGCGCCCTCGTGCGCGCGATTACGGACAGACGGCACTCGTCGGGTTCGTGACCTGCGAACGGCCGCGTGCGGGATGGGCGTGGGAGCGCTTTACGTCCGAGGGACCGCTGGCGTTGTTGCCACAGGACCACGGCTACGCGCTGGTGTGGTGCTGCTCGCACGAACAGGCCAAGCGCCGCCGCGACATGGACGACGCGAGCTTTCTCGCCGAACTGCACGCGGCCTTCGGCGACCGCATGGGCCGATTCACCGCGATCAGTGCCCGTGCAGGTTTCCCGCTGGGCCTGAACGCGCTGGGCCATGTGGTCGACGGGCGGGTCGCCGCCATCGGCAATGCGGCGCAGACGCTGCACCCAGTCGCCGGACAAGGGCTCAATCTCGGCTTGCGCGACGCGTTCGACCTCGCCGATACGCTGGTGCGCGACGCGCGCAGCCCGAGTCAGCATGCAACGCGCGCCGATGCCGGAGTTGCCGCGCTCACCGAGGTTTCCGGCGCGACGGGTGCTGCCAGCGGCGTCTTCAGTGTTCCCGGCCCGTCAGCGCTTGCCGCCTTTGCCCGCCGCCGCCGCGCCGACCGGGGCATGACGATCCGCATCACCGACCTGCTCCCTCGCGTATTCGGCATCGACGCCACGCCCGTGGCCGTGCTGCGGGGCATGGCGCTCGCCAGTCTCGACCTGGTGCCACCGCTCAAAACGGCGTTCGCGCGCCAGATGATGTTCGGGCAACGCGGGTAACTCTGCACATTTTTTAGGCGACGGGGACCGGTTTTCGCAGTAAAATGCTCGTTTTTTCCCCCGGCATTTCCCTGCATCGTGCGTATTGGTCCCCACGAACTCCGCAATAACCTCTTCGTCGCGCCCATGGCTGGGGTGACGGATCGCCCATTCCGCCAGTTGTGCAAACGGCTGGGGGCGGGTTATGCCGTCTCGGAGATGGTGGCCTCGAACGCGCAGCTCTGGAAAAGCGAGAAGACCATGCGCCGCGCGAACCACGCCGGCGAAGTCGCGCCGATTTCCGTGCAGATTGCCGGGGCAGACCCGGCCATGATGGCCGAAGCCGCCCGCTACAACGTCGAGCGCGGCGCGCAGATCATCGACATCAACATGGGTTGCCCGGCCAAGAAGGTCTGCAACGTGGCCGCAGGTTCGGCCTTGCTGCAAAACGAGCCGCTGGTCGCGCGCATCGTGTCGGCCGTGGTCGGCGCAGTGGGCGATGTGGTGCCGGTCACGCTCAAGATCCGCACGGGCTGGGATCGCGAACACAAGAACGCGCTGACGGTTGCGCGCATTGCCGAAGACTGCGGCATCAGCATGCTGACCGTGCACGGACGCACGCGCGCCGACCTGTATCACGGCGACGCCGAGTACGAGACGATTGCCGCCGTGAAGGCTGCCGCGCGCATTCCGATCGTCGCCAATGGCGACATCGATTCGGCGCAGAAAGCCAAACACGTCCTCGAAGTTACGGGGGCGGACGCCATCATGATCGGCCGCGCCGCACAGGGCCGGCCGTGGCTGTTCCGCGACATCGAGCTGTTTCTCACGACGGGCGAGATTGCCTTGGCACCGCGCGTCGACGAGATCCAGCAAATCATGAACGAACACCTCGAAGACCACTACGAGTTCTACGGGGAGTTCACCGGGGTGCGAACCGCGCGCAAGCATATTGCGTGGTATTCGCGCGGGCTGCCGGGGGCGGCCACGTTCCGCCAGCGTATGAATACGCTCGACAGCACGCAGGACCAGTTGGCCGCGGTCAACGAGTTTTTCGAACAGCAGAAGGCGCACTCGGACCGTCTCTGCTATGAACAAGAATCGCCGAGGGAGCTATTAGCCGCATGAGCAAAACAAACATAGAACAATGCGTACGCGACAGTCTGGATTCGTACTTCCGCGATCTGGACGGCGCCGTACCACACGATGTCTACGATATGGTTGTCACCGTCGTTGAAAAGCCGCTGCTCGAATTCGTACTAGGCAAGGCCGATGGAAATCAGTCGCTCGCCGCAGAATATCTGGGGATCAACCGCAACACGCTGCGCAAGAAGTTGCAGCAGCACGGCCTGCTGTAGTCGCCCGCGAGGACAGGCGGCCACGTCGATGTGCGCGCCTGTTCTGCCCCGCCGGGGCGTGCGCGTGGAAGGCTCGGTTCGCTGAGATACGTCCCATCGTTTCTGCCCGCCCTATTTGTCCGTTTTTGCCGCTTCACTACCGTCCGTCATGATCAAGCAAGCTCTCATCTCCGTCTCCGACAAGACCGGCATCGTCGACTTCGCCAAGTCGCTCGCTGCACAGGGCGTGTCGATTCTCTCCACTGGCGGCACCGCCAAGCTGCTGGCTGACGCCGGCGTCAAGGTGACCGAAGTGGCCGACTACACCGGATTTCCGGAAATGCTCGATGGGCGCGTGAAGACCCTGCATCCGAAGGTGCACGGCGGCATTCTGGCCCGTCGCGACCTGCCCGAGCACATGGCTGCGCTCGATCAGCACGGCATCCCGACGATCGATCTGCTCGTGGTGAATCTGTACCCGTTCGTGCAGACGATCGCCAAGGACGACTGCTCGCTCGAAGACGCCATCGAGAACATCGACATCGGCGGCCCGACGATGCTGCGCTCCGCCGCGAAGAATCATCGCGACGTGACCGTCGTGGTCGACCCGGCCGACTACGCCGTGGTGCTCGACGAGATGAAGGCCAACAACAACACCATCGGCTACACCACCAACTTCCGTCTGGCGACGAAGGTGTTTGCGCACACGGCGCAATACGACGGCGCGATCACCAACTACCTGACGAGCCTGGGCGAATCGCTGCGTCACAGCGAGCGCACGGCTTACCCGGCGACGCTCAATCTGGCGTACACGAAGGTTCAGGACATGCGTTACGGCGAGAACCCGCACCAAAGCGCGGCGTTCTATCGCGACATCACCACGCCGGCCGGCTCGCTCGCGAACTATCGCCAGTTGCAAGGCAAGGAACTGTCGTACAACAACATCGCCGACGCCGATGCCGCGTGGGAATGCGTGAAGACGTTCGACGCGCCCGCCTGCGTGATCATCAAGCACGCCAACCCGTGCGGTGTGGCCGTGGCGGCAACGCCGTCCGAAGCGTATGCCAAGGCATTCCAGACCGACCCGACGTCGGCCTTCGGCGGCATCATCGCGTTCAACCGCGAAGTCGACGAAACGGCCGCACAAGCGGTGGCCAAGCAATTCGTCGAAGTGCTGCTGGCCCCGTCGTTCACGCAAGGCGCCAAGCAAGTGTTCGCTGCGAAGCAAAACGTCCGTTTGCTGGAAGTACCGCTGGGCGACGGCGTCAACCAATACGACTTCAAGCGTGTGGGTGGCGGTCTGCTGGTGCAATCGCCGGACGCGAAGAACGTTGCCCCGCATGAACTGCGCGTGGTGACCAAGCGTCATCCGACGCCGAAAGAAATGGAAGACCTGCTGTTCGCATGGCGCGTGGCGAAGTACGTCAAGTCGAACGCCATTGTGTTCTGCGCAGGCGGTATGACGCTGGGCGTGGGTGCGGGTCAAATGAGCCGTGTGGATTCGGCACGTATCGCCAGCATCAAGGCACAGAATGCCGGTCTGTCGCTGAACGGCTCGGCCGTGGCGTCGGATGCGTTCTTCCCGTTCCGTGACGGTCTGGACGTGGTGGTCGATGCAGGCGCGACCTGCGTGATTCACCCGGGCGGTTCGATGCGCGATGACGAAGTGATCGCCGCCGCCGACGAACGTAACGTTGCCATGCTGATGACGGGCACGCGTCACTTCCGTCATTAATCACGACGCGGGGTCTCGCATCCCGCTTCGCTGACGTATCAAAGCAAAAGGCCGCTTCGGTTTCGAAGCGGCCTTTTGTTTATGGCGTATGACCGTCATTGCATCGGGTCATCTTACTGAAACAGCGGTGCGGCGGACGAGAGCAGAATCAGACCTTGGAAGGCGTATTCGGCGGCGAGCATGAGGGCGACGGGCATGGTGTTTCTCCTTGTGTTTGGCTTAGCGCGGTGTTGCGTGAGCCGGTGAAAGAAGTATCTCCGTTACGCTCTTTTGCCGAAACTGTGATTAATACAAGTCGGCTTCGCGCCCGGTGCGGTGCCTGACACCGGGCGCGTCCGACACTTCCCGCGCCGCCATCCCCCCGGATTGACGGCGCGCGACGAGACGGTGACGGTGCCGCCTCAGAAGTAGTGTGCGAGGCCAACCGCCACGCCGACCTGATTGCTCCCTGGCACGATGCTCAGCCCGTATCCGGTCACGCCGAGGTTCGAGTTGTTTTGATTGCGCGAGAAGCCGATTTCCGCGAAGAGTTGCGTGCGCTTGGACAACAAGTACGCCGCGTTCGCCGCAAGCAAATACGGGTGCTGATTCGCCGACGTGATGTTGTTGTAGTAAATCGCGCCCGAGAGGATGACCTCCGTCACGGGGCGATATTGCAGCCCGGCGAAGTACAACTCGTTGCGCCCGGCCACCCCCGGCACATTGCTCAGATACCACTGGTAGCCGACGTACGGTTTGAAGTTGCCGATGGCATAACTCGCGCCCGCGGCCACACGTTGCGTTGTGGCGCCTTGCGTCGCGACCGACGTACCCTGCTGCTGGTCGTACACAAGCGAGACGTTGAGCGGGCCGTTGCCATAGCCGACCGACACGCTGTACTCCTTGCCCACTCGCCACTCGCCCGGCACCTGCGCACCGTTGGCAATGGTCGCGTCATATCCGGTCGAGAAAAGCCCACCCACCTTAAAGCCGTTGAAGTTGCCCGCGTACTTGATCGAGTTATCGGCACGGCCAGCGAATTGCGCATCCATCGCAGGCAATGAGTAGCTGTAGTACGACAGCGGATCGAGTTCGAGGAAGGCATCGTAAATGAGGTTCTTCTGGCGGCCGATCGTCACCGCGCCCCACTCGTTCTGAAGCCCCACGTAAGCCTGCCGACCGAACATGCGTCCGCCCTGCTGCAATTGCCCCGTGTCGAGATTGAAGCCCGCTTCGAGTTGCATGATGGCTTTGAGTCCGCCACCCAAATCTTCCGAGCCCTTGAAGCCGAATCGGTTCGGCGCCTGCGAGCCATTGCTCACGCGAAACAACGACGACTTGCTGCCGCTCGAGCTAACGCCCGCGTTGGTGAGGTATTCCAGGCTGTTGTCCAAAATGCCGTAGATCTGCAAACCATCCGCCTTGGCGCAACCCGCCGCAACGGTGAGTGCCATTGCCATCCAAACTTTGTGCTTCATGACATTCCCTATTTTTATGTTGGATTCCAAACTACCTATCCGTCATTTGCTACGAACGAGTGCTGCGGGGGGATTGAATTCACACGCTCGGGGGAAGCGTGCCAAGCGCGACGCACGTGCCATTACGAAGCGCCGTGATCTCGGCAAGAATGGCCAGCGAAATTTCCGGTGGCGTTCGTGCACCGAGGCGCAAACCGACCGGGCCGCGTAAGCGATCGATCTGCGGGGGCGTCAGATCGAACAAGGCCAGACGCTCGCGGCGCAACGCCTGATTTCTGTGCGACCCGATCGCGCCGACGTAGAAGGCCTCCGACTTGAGCGCTTCGAGCAATGCCATGTCGTCGAGCTTCGGGTCATGAGTAAGCGCCACGATGGCCGTGTTGCCGTCCGGGCGCAGTCGCACGATGAGATCGTCGGGCATCTCGCTCACTCGCGTGACGTGCGGTGTCGTCGTCATGGCATCCGGTGTGTCGTCGGTAAGGTCGTGAATGTCGCGTGGGTCGCAGATCACAACCTGATAACCCAACGGCACAGCCATTGCCGTGAGATGCCGCGTGAGTTGCCCATCGCCGATGACGATGATTCGCCAGCGCGGGCCGAACGGAACACTAAGCCGCTCTGGCGTGTACGAGAAAGCTGCTGGCTGCGCGGCGCGCTGAACGCACGCCTGTCCGGTGCGCAGATCTAACTCACGCGTGCCGAGTTGCCCCGCGTCGATCGCAGCACGCATCGCATCGAGCGCGCTGTGCCGGGTCACGGATTCGAGGATCAGTTCGAGCGTGCCGCCACATGGCAAGCCGAATCGATGCGCTTCGTCGGCCGTGAGGCCATACGTCTGCACATGCGGGCGTACTCCCGGGCGAAAGCCATTCGCCACTTTGGCAAGCAGATCGTCCTCGATGCAACCGCCCGATACCGAGCCAGCCACCCGGCATCGTGCGGTAAGCGCCATCATTGCGCCAACGGGCCGTGGAGCCGAACCCCACGTGCGCGCCACGGTCGCGAGCAACACGTCGTCGCCCTGCGACTGCCAGCGCGAAACCGCATCCAGCACCTCGGCATCGAGGACATCCATTACGCGCTGCCTTTGCTGTGGGCGGCAGCGGCACCGCCGAGTGCACGGGCTTGTGCCACGGTTTGCGGCAGCGGCATCGAGCGGGGCCGTACGCCGGTGGCTCGCTTGATCGCTTGCGCGACGGCGGGTGCCATCGGCGGCAACGACACTTCGCCACATCCCTGCGGCGGACGATCGCTCGGCACGATCACGGTTTCGATCTTCGGCATCTCGACGAGATACAGCAGCGGGTAATCGCCGAAGTTGCTCTGTTCGACGCCACCGTTCGCAAACGTAATTTCGCTCTTAAACGTGTTGGTGAGTGCGAATCCGATGCCGCCCTCGATGTTGGCGCGAATCAGATTCGGATTGATCGCACGCCCGCAATCGACGCCACACACCACGCGCTCGATCTTGAAGCGATCGCCAACGATGCGCATCTCGACGGCCACCGCCACATAGGTGGAGAACGCGGCACCGCGCCCGGTGTAGGTGCAATAGCCGAAGCCACGATAAACGCCGGGCTTGGCATTCGTCTGCCAGCCCGCGGCTTTGACGGTGGTGTCGATCACGGCGCTCGCGAGTGCATCGTGACGGAGCAGTCGCTTGCGATACGCGATCGGGTCGCTACCAGCCGCCTCGGCCATTTCGTCGATGAAGCTCTCGAGGAAGAACACGCTCGACGTCGAACCCACGGAGCGCATGAAGCTCACGGGAATATTGGGCTGCGGCACGTCGACACCTTCGACGCGCAGGTTGGGCACGGCGTAGGCCAAGTCGTACAGCCCGTCGAGCATCGTCTCGTCGTAGCCCGCTTTCTCGTAGTTCTCTTTCTTGATGACGTTGTAGAGCGACTGCCCCGCGACGCGAAGATGCATGGCGCGCGGCAACCCATCGCTGCCGAGCACGGCTTGGAAGCGGCCCGACGCGCACGGCCGATAGAAACCGTGCTGCATGTCGCCTTCTCGCGAGCGAATCACTTTGACGGGACGGCCTACCGCAGCGGATGCCACCGCCGCGTGAATCACGAAGTCAGGTACGTACTTCCGCCCGAAGCTACCGCCGAGGAAGGTGGTGTGTACCGTGACTTTGTCGGGTGGCAATTTGAAGATGCCACCGAGCGCCCAACGCACTTTGTCCTGCCCTTGAATCGGCCCCCACACCTCGATTTCGCCGCGATCCTTGCGCACGTGCACGGTGGCATTCACCGGCTCCATGGTCGCGTGCACGATGTAGGGCGTGTGGTATTCGCCGGTGACGACCTTGCCGCCTGCGGCAATTAACGCAGGTGCGTCGCCGATGTCGGTCGCGATGCCAGGTTTGCCGCTGATCAGCGCAGCACGACGTTCGGCAAGAATGGTGGCGCTGTCGGCAGCGGCCCCGGCCTTCCATTCAACGTCGAGGGCATCGCACGCCTTTTTGGCACGCCAATAATCGTCGGCCACGACGATGACGGCGTCCTTGGCGATGACGACGTCATGCACGCCTTTACGCGTTTTGATCGCTTCGCGATTCTTGACGGCGATGGGCGTGCCGCCGGTGGTCGGTGCCATACGCACGGCACCGATCAGCATGCCCGGCACGTTGACGTCGATGCCGAAGACAGCCGACCCGTCGACTTTGGACGGGGTATCGAGGCGCGGCATCGGTTTGCCGATCAACGCGTGCGCCGCTTCGTTTTTCAGATGCGGGTGCGGATTGAGTGGCACTTTCGCCGCGTCCGCCGCCAACTCGCCATAGCCGATCGAGCGGCCCGATTGCGGGTGAATCACGCGGCCTTCTCGGGTGATGCAATTGGTCGTGCGCACACCGAGCCGCTGCGCCGCCACGCTGACAAGCGCTTCGCGCGCCTGCGCGCCCGCCACGCGCAGGCGCTCGTAGAAGAGCGTCACGCTCATCGAGGCACCCACGAACTGCTGTAACGCCTCATTGGCCGCGGCCGTACGGTACGCATCGCGCGCGGTCACGAACTCGACGCGCACCCGCCGCCAGTCGGCGTCCAGCTCGTCGGCAAGCACTTGCGGCAAACCGGTGTACACGCCCTGTCCGACCTCGCATTGCGACAAACCCAACACGGTGGTGCCGTCGGCGTCGATACGAATCCAGTCGTTGATTTCAATGAGACGACCCGTAGCGCCTTCACTCGCTGCGCGCGCCTGCGGGCTGGTCAGCCACGAGGCCGAGAGGGGAATCACCAGACTGCCGGTAGCAATCGCCATGCCCTTGAGCCAATGACGACGTGACGGCGACGCCATCCCGCCTTGCGTTTCGTGCGTTTCGTGCATCTCACGAGCGCGCGACGCGGCGTGCTCAACCTCAGCGTTTTGCAGCGGCATGGATCGCCTCCCGAATGCGGTGATACGTGGCGCAACGGCACAGATTGGTCATGGCCTCGTCGATCTGCGCGTCCGTCGGATGCGGGTGCTTATCGAGCAACGCGGCAGCGGCCATCACCATGCCGGACTGGCAGTAGCCGCATTGCGGCACGTCGTTGGCAATCCATGCCTGCTGGATGGGATGCGAGCGCGTGGGCGACAGCGCTTCGATGGTCGTGATGCGCTTGCCCGCGACGGCAGAGACCGGCAGCACGCAGGTGCGCGTGGCGACACCCTCGAGATGCACCGTGCATGCGCCGCAGGCGCCGATACCGCATCCGTATTTGGTGCCCGTAAGCCCCGCGGCATCGCGGATAACCCACAGTAGCGGCGTGTCGTCTTCTCCCTCGAAAACGAACGGTCGCCCGTTGAGCTGGAATTCCATTGACTCTCCCGTTGTGACTGACTCACTCGCAGCAACGCGTTATCGCGCGTTGTCAGATGACGAGTGAATTCTCACTACGAGAAAATTGCCGAACAACGGCCAGCCGACCCGAAAAGGTCGCCGTTCGTCCAGAGCGGGGAAAACCCCTGTGGGACGCCGTGTGCGTGCGCATGTGCGTGCGAGTGCGCGCGACGGCCTGTGTGACGCGGCTAGTTGCCTAGCTCGCAACTGCGCAGATACTCGCGTGGCGGGAGGCCGTAACAGCGGCGGAAGGCTCTCGTGAAGGCCTTTTCCGACGCGTATCCGACGGCGTCGGCGACGTCCGAGATTCTTGCGCCAGCGCCCGCCAAACGCTCCGCCGCCAGATACATCCGATGCGTCGTCAGGTACGACATCGGCGACTCTCCCACCAACTCGCGGAAGCGTAGACAGAACTTCGAGCGCGACATGCCCGCGATGCTCGCCAAGTCCGCCACCGTCCACGCGCGTGCCGGTGCCTCGTGCATCGACGCGATGGCGCGGCCCATCTGCGGGTCGGTCATGCCTCGCATCCAGTGCGTACTCATGCCCCCGCTCGATGCGAGATAGGCACGCAATATCTGCACAAACAACACGTCGGCCAATCGTGCCACCGCCACCCGCCACCCCGGCCCACGCTGCATCGATTCTTCGATGAAAGCCGCCAGCGTCGTGGTCAGTAACGCGGGCACCGCGGGGTCACCCGCGCGGATGTGAATCAGCGGCGGCAGCGATGCCAATAGCGGGTTTCTCACCCGCTCCCGGAACATCACCACGCCGGTGTACAACTCGCTGACCTCACCGTTGCCGCCGGCACGAAACGCCAAGGGCGTGTCGAGCCTCGGCTCGATCCCCTGCGCCGACATCATTTGCTCGAACACGACGGGCGTCTCGTCCAACGACGAACACATCACGTGCTCGTGCCCGTGGGGGAGCAGCACGCAGTCGCCCGGCTCGATCCGCACTGGCGCCATGCCCGCCACCAGCAGGTAGAACGGTGCGCCCAGTGCCGTACGGAACGGCACCCCCTCCAACGCTGGCTTTCGCAACGACCACGGCGCGCCAAACGTGAAGCGGCCCGTGACAACGGCGTCCGCCCGCACATCGCTCAAGACGTCACTCAACGGATCCATGGCGCAGGACCTCGCAAGGACAGAGAGAATGATTGTTTCATAGGTGGAACTTTGATTTATAGGCGGACAAATCAAAGTATGCCGTTTCGCTCGCCGGAAAAGTATCCGGATCGGCCTAGGGGAAGTACGGGGGGAGGACGGCGGGGGACGGGCTGGCAAACCGCCAGCCCAAGGGAAGCGATTAACGCGGCGTCAGGCAGGTGAGGAAGACGTCGCTCGACGGTCCATCGGCGCGGAGTTGGCAGGCCGCGTCTGCGGTGTCACGGATATCGTCGAGACGCAGCGCGTGGCCGGACGGCACTTTCACCGCCTCGCCAGTGGCGAGCGTCGCGGTAACGGCGCCCTCGGCGCAGTAGAGGAACGCGACGCTGTTGGCTTGCGTCGGCAGCGCCCACGTCACGCCGTCGCTCGTCAGGCGGTGCTGCACCAACGTGTGCTGCCACTCGGTGCGGCGCGTCATGACATTGAAGTCGTCGATGGGCACGCCGTCGACGTCGAGCGCCGGGGTGCTGCTCACGGCAAGCTCGCCACCGAACGCGTAGGCTGGCGTTTGCGTCGTGAGCGTCACGTCGTCGCGGCCCTCTACGTTCAATGTGAGCGATCCGCCGCGCACGATCGCCAGCGAACGGTCGATGCCCGCGAACACCGAGAAAGGCCCCGGCACGGCCACCGTTGCGGTGCTGATGCGCCAATCAAAACCGTCTTCGCCCGGTCGGCGCGCCACGGCCAGTTCGGTCGTCACGCCCAAGCCGTTCTTCCACGGCATTTTCAGAAAATCGGCCGGGCCGAGTACCTGCACTTTCATTCGTCGATCACTCGCTTACTGACGCACTTCGCCATGACCGAACACGACGTACTTGAGACTCGTCAGTCCTTCCAGCCCCACCGGACCACGGGCGTGCAACTTGTCGTTCGAGATGCCGATTTCCGCGCCCAGTCCGAATTCGAAGCCATCGGCGAATCGCGTGCTCGCGTTAATCATCACGCTGGCCGAATCCACTTCGCGCAGAAACTGCATTGCCGCGCTGTAGTCCTCGGTCACGATCGCGTCGGTGTGATGCGAACCGAAGCGGTTGATGTGTTCGATGGCAGGCGCCATGCCGTCGACGATCTTGATCGCCAGCACGGGCGCCAGATACTCGGTCGACCAATCTTCCTCGGTGGCTGCCACAACGCCGGTGATGCCCGCTTGCGTGAGCGCCGCCACGGTCCGTTCGCAGCCGCGCAGCTCGACCTGCTTGTTCTGGAACATGCGCGCGATGGCGGGCAGTTGATCCACGGCGGCTTGATCGACGAGCAGCGTCTCCATCGTGTTGCAGGTGCCATAACGATGCGTCTTGGCGTTCTCGCAGATGGCCAACGCTTTGACGGGATCGGCAAGACGATCGACATACACGTGGCAAATGCCATCGAGATGCTTGATCATCGGCACGCGCGCATCCTGCATCAATCGGGCGATGAGGCTCTTGCCGCCACGCGGCACGATCACGTCGACATACTCGGTCATGGTGATCAACTCGCCCACCGCTGCCCGGTCGGGCGTGCTCACCACCTGCACCGCGTCGCCCGGCAAACCGGTGGCGGCGAGTGCTTCGGCAATGAGTGTCGCCAGCGCGGTATTGCTTTCGATAGCTTCGGAGCCACCACGCAGAATCGTCGCGTTGCCCGACTTCAGGCACAGCGCGGCCGCATCGATGGTCACGTTCGGACGCGACTCGTAGATGATGCCGATCACGCCCAAAGGCACGCGCATCTGGCCCACCTGAATGCCGCTCGGTTGCACGCGTACGTTGCTGATCTCGCCAATCGGGTCCGACAGACCGGCGATCTGACGCAGGCCTTCGATCATCGTGCGCAGCGCCTTATCGGAGAGCGTCAGACGGTCGATGAAAGCGGCGTCCTGCCCATTGGCACGGGCGCGCTCAAGATCTCGCCGGTTCACTTCCTGCAATTTCGTACCGTCGCGCTCGATGGCGTCGGCAATGGCCAGCAAGGCGCGGTTCTTCGCAGCGGTGTCGGCACGTGCCATGGCGCGGGACGCCGCACGGGCACGTTGGCCCAGCGACTGCATGTAGGCTTTGATATCCATTTCGTTGCTTTGGTCAGTTCGGTCGATTCGATCGGGGCGGTCGGGGCGGTCGCTCGCCCACGAGCAACAAGCCGAGTTGCAACATGCCGTCCCACGGGTCGCCCGGCAACCCGTCGGCGCGCAAACCTTTGACCTGACGGTCCAGGCGTGCGGCCAGTTGGAGCGCTTGCGCGAGCATGGTCGGCGTGGCGCGATTGGCGGCCTGCTCCATCAAACGCTCGCGAGGGCCCCACACACGGTATTCGCGCAACAGCATCGCGAGCGGCTTGCCCGCAGCCATGCCACGCGTGATCTTGGCCAGCGTGCGGACTTCTTCCGTGAGCGCCCAGAGTACGAGCGGGGCCGCTTCGCCCTCGCCGCGCAAGCCGTCGAGCATGCGCACGAGACGCGGTGCATCGCCCGCCAGCACCGCCTCGCTCAGCTTGAAAACGTCGTAACGGGCGACGTTCAGCACGGCGTCCTGCACCTGCTCGAATTCGAGCGTGCCTGCGGGGTACAACAAGCCGAGTTTCTGAATTTCCTGATGCGCCGCGAGCAAGTTGCCCTCGACCCGGTCAGCGATGAATTGCAGCACCCGGCGCCCGGCCTCTCCTGCCGCCACGCGTTGTCCTTGTGCCGCCAGACGCTGTGCGATCCAGTCGGGCAAGCGCGCACGATCCACGGTATCGATCTTCACGGTCACGCCCGCACGATCGAGCGCGGTGAACCAGTCGGATTTGGAGGCCGCAGCATCGAGACGCGGCAGCGTGATGATGGTGAGCACGTCGCCGCTGGCGGCTTCGGCATGCACCTTGAGTGCTGCGCCGCCCTCTTTGCCAGGCTTGCCGCCGGGAATTCGCAACTCGATCAGTTTGCGATCGCCGAACAGCGACATCGACTGCCCCGCGTTGGCCAACGCCCCCCAATCGAAACTGCGCTCGACCGACAACACATCACGCTCGGTAAAGCCGCCGGCGCGTGCTGCCGTTCGCACACGATCCACCGCTTCTTGCACCAGCAGACTCTCGTCGCCGTAGATCACGTAGATCGGCGAGAGGGTCTTGGCAAGATTCGCGTCAAGCGCGTCGGGGCGCAGTTGCATGGCCTATGGGTTCGGTGCGCTGAATTGGCTTAGTGATCCGCCGTCGGCGTCGGCATGGCCTTCACCGCTTCCATGCGGCGAATGATCTGGTCGACGGCGTCTTTCTCCATGTCGCGATTGAGCAGCGCCGCCTCAGTATCGCGAGCAGACGCTTCACTGTCGCTATACGGCAAATTACGCGACAGGCGAATCGTACTCTGCGGGATGATCGCTGTTCCGTCCGGGGTGACAAGCTGGAATACAAACGTGCTACGCATCTCGTACTCACGCGCCTGCCCCGAAGAATCCAGACTCACTGCCGTTCGCGATGACGTTTGCCCCAAGAGCTCCAGACGTGCGTCGGCATCTTTGGGCGCATCCACGACAACGGTGTCCTTGCTGCCATAGCGGATATAACGCTTGATATCGGTGGCCATCTGGCCACCGCCGGAGATGTACAGCCGCCTGAAGGCGTACTCGCTCGCACCGCGAAGTTGGAAACCGCACGCCGACAAGGTCAGCGCGCAGCTCAGCAGCGCGATCCAGCCGAAAATCCTGCGCGTCATGCCCGCGCTGCGTTGCCCGGATGTCATTTGCACGTGATGTGCCCTCTTCTCACCAAATCATGGATCGGCAGTCGATGCCGGCTCAGACCACCACGTTCACGAGACGTCCCGGCACGATGATGACCTTCTTGACCGGCTTGCCTTCGCCGAACTTGATCGTCATCTCATGCGCCAGTGCTGCCTGTTCGATGGTTTCGCGCGAAGCGTCCTTGGCCACGAGAATCGCGCCGCGGACTTTCCCCGCCACCTGCAACACCAGTTCGATCTCGTCTTGCACCAACGCCGCTTCGTCCACTTCCGGCCACGAGGCGTCGAGCAGGTCGCCCGACTGCGCTGCATAACCCAGGGCGTCCCACAGGCCGTGCGTCACGTGCGGCACCACCGGGTAAAGCACGCGCAGCAAGATGCCGTAGCACTCGCGCACAGCGCCCGCGCCCGCAGCGCCCTTGTCGTTCTCGATGGCGTTGAGCATCTTCATCGCCGCCGACACCACCGTGTTGTACTGCACACGCTGGTAGTCGTAGTTGGCCTGCTTGAGCACGCCATGCACCTCGCGGCGCAATGCTTGCGCTGCGGCATTGGAGGTCTCGATGGCAGCATCCGCCTGACTCAGCATCGCGGCTTGCGACTGGCCGAAGCCCCACAGACGACGCAGGAAACGGCTAGCACCTTCGACACCGGCCCCCGACCACTCAAGCTGTTGTTCCGGGTGTGCCGCGAACATCACGAACAGACGTGCCGTGTCGGCACCGTACTGGTCGATGAGCGATTGCGGGTCGACACCGTTATTCTTCGACTTCGACATCTTTTCGATGCCGCCGAGGATCACATCACCGCCGTCGGCCTTCGACGTTGCACCCAGCGGACGGCCCTTGTCGTCGAACTGCACCTGCACGTCGAGCGGGTTGAACCACGTCTTCTTGCCGGCGTCGTCTTCGCGATAGAACGTCTCGTTGAGCACCATGCCTTGCGTGAGCAGGTTTTGCGCCGGTTCCTTGAAGGTCACCAGCCCCAGATCGCGCATGACCTTGGTCCAGAAACGCGAATACAACAAGTGCAGAATCGCGTGCTCGATGCCGCCGATGTACTGATCCATCGGCATCCAGTAGTCGGTACGGGCGTCGACCATGGTCTCGGCGTCCGGGCAGGCGTAGCGCATGAAGTACCACGACGAGTCGACGAACGTGTCCATCGTGTCGGTCTCGCGACGCGCCGGCTTGCCGCACTTCGGGCAATCGCATTTGAGGAACGCTTCGGACTTGGCCAGCGGGTTACCCGTGCCGTCCGGCACGAGGTCTTCCGGCAACACCACCGGCAGATCTTTCTCCGGCACCGGCACCGCGCCACACGTGTCGCAGTGGATGATCGGGATCGGCGTGCCCCAGTAACGCTGGCGCGAAATACCCCAGTCGCGCAGACGGAACGTCACCTGCTTGTCACCGACTTCCTGTGCCTTGAGGTCGGTGGCGATCGCGTCGATGGCCGCAGCAAAGTCCAGGCCGTCGTACTTGCCGCTATTGATCAGCGTGCCCGACTTTTCGCCGTACCAGGCTTGCCAGGCGTCGGTCGAGTACGTCTCACCTGCGACTGCGACCACTTGCTTGATCGGCAGACCGTACTTGCGCGCGAACGCGAAGTCGCGCTCGTCGTGCGCGGGCACGCCCATCACGGCGCCTTCGCCATAGCCCATCAGCACATAATTGCCGATCCACACTTCGACCTTGTCGCCGGTAATCGGATGCGTGACGAAGAAGCCCGTCGGCATGCCCTTCTTTTCCATCGTGGCGATATCGGCCTCGGCCACGCCGCCTTGCTTGCACTCGGCAATGAAGGCTTGCAGGTCGGGACGCTCGGCAGCCAGGCGCGTGGCGAGCGGATGCTCGGCGGCAATCGCGCAGAAGGTCACGCCCATGATCGTGTCGGCACGCGTGGTGAACACGCGCAGCAGCTTGCGCTCGCCATCGAGTTCGTACGGGAACCCGAAGTTCACGCCAAAGCTCTTGCCGATCCAGTTCTGCTGCATCACCTTCACGCGCTCGGGCCAGCCGAGGTCGTCCAGATCGCCGAGCAACTCATCGGCGTAGTCGGTGATGCGCATGTAGTACATCGGAATTTCGCGCTTTTCGACGAGCGCGCCCGAACGCCAGCCGCGGCCGTCGATCACTTGCTCGTTGGCGAGCACGGTCTGATCGACCGGGTCCCAGTTCACCGTCCCCGTCTTCAGGTACACGACGCCCTTCTCGAGCATCTTGAGGAAGAGCCACTGATTCCAGCGGTAGTACTCCGGCGAGCAGGTGGCGACTTCGCGCGACCAGTCGATCGCCAGCCCCATCGCCTGCATCTGCTTCTTCATGTACGCGATGTTGTCGTACGTCCACTTCGCGGGCGGCACGTTGTTGGCCATTGCCGCGTTTTCCGCCGGCATGCCGAAGGCATCCCACCCCATCGGCATGAGCACGTTGTAACCGCGCATGCGCATCTGACGGTACATCACGTCATTGATGGTGTAGTTGCGCACGTGGCCCATATGCAGCTTGCCCGACGGATACGGCAGCATCGAGACGCAATAGAATTTCTGCTTGTCCGCGCGCTCGGTGGTCTTGTAGGCATCGATGGCCTGCCAGTGCGACTGGGCGGCGGCTTCGACGTCGGCGGGAACGTATTTTTCTTGCATGATGGGTCGGCGGATAGGATTCGGCTCGGCTTTGCCCTGCCGGTGTGCGGCCAAGGGCGCAGCACACGGTAACGTGGGGCAGATCCGGGGAAAACGATGATTATAACGCCGCCGGGTGCGGATTCGGCGCGATGGCGGCGGGCGTCGCAACCTTCAGATCGAAGGGCTGCCAGCGGGGTTCACAACTTCGCCCCATCAGGTGCTGGCAATGCGTCAATGCGTACCGGCGAGACCGCCGGAAAGCGAAAGGGCAGGGATCACGACGCCCATCACAAGCACGTCGAACTCCCCGCCCCGGCAGGCGCTTAGCGTAGGCCTAGCACGTCCTGCATGTCGAACAGACCCGTCTGGCGCTCGACGAGAAAACGCGCGGCGCGCAACGAGCCCTGTGCGTACGACAGACGGCTCGACGACTTGTGCGTGATTTCGATACGCTCGCCGATGCCGGCAAACAGCACCGTGTGATCGCCCACGATATCGCCACCACGCACGGTCGCGAAACCGATCGTCGACGGATCGCGCTCGCCGGTCACGCCTTCGCGACCATAGACGGCACATTCCTTGAGATCGCGCCCAAGCGCCTCGGCCACCACTTCACCCATACGCAAGGCGGTACCCGACGGGGCATCGACCTTGTGACGGTGGTGCGCTTCGATGATTTCGATGTCGTAGCCGGTATTCAGAATCTTCGCCGCGATTTCGAGCAGCTTGAATGTTGCGTTCACGCCGACGCTCATGTTCGGCGCAAAAACGACAGCTACCTGCTTGGCACCTTCAGCCAAACGCGCTTTCTCGTCTTCCGAGAACCCGGTCGTGCCGATGATCATCTTCACGCCGTGCTTCTGGGCAGCCGCCAAATGCAGCAGCGTGGCTTCCGGACGCGTGAAATCGATCAGGAAGTCGGCATTGGCCAGGGCAGCGTCGAAATCGGCGGTGATGTTCACACCGGTCTCGCGGCCGAGGAAAGCACCGGCGTCATGACCGAGTGCCGGGCTGCCTTCGCGATCGAGCGCGCCCACGAGCTGCGCATCGTCGGCAGCCAGCACGGTTTCAATCAGCATCCGGCCCATACGGCCGGACGCACCGGCAATCGCAATCTTCATCATGGTGAGTCTTTGGGTTTCTGTGCGCTTACTGGGGTGCCGTGAACAAGCCACCGCCGGAGGTCACACGCGGCGAAGGCACCAGGCCCGTACCGGTGGCCGTACCGGCGCCCAGGCTGCTGGTGCCGCCAGTGGAGAGCCCGGCGCTGGCGCTGGCGCTGGAGGTGGTGGTCGTTGCGCCACTGGTCGTCGCGGCGTCGGTAGACACCGTGGCAACGTCGTTCGCTGCCGGTGCGGCAGCAGCCGTCGGCGCTGCTGCGGCGGCATCAGGCGACGGCGCTGCGGCTTCTGCCGCGGCCGCACTCGCGGTCGACGGGGCCGGCGCCTCGGTCTTCACAGTCTTGCCCTTCTGACCGTCGATTTCCTGCACCAATTGATATTCGGTCGGCAGGTTCTCGCCACCTTCCCAACGGGCCAGCGTATCGCTCTCGAAATACAGCTTCAGATGGCGCTCTTGCACCACCGACGCGTTGCCGCGTTTGAAATAGAAGACGTAGTCCCAGCGATTGGCGTGGAAGATATCGGTGAGCAGCGGCGTGCCGAGCAGTTGGCGCACTTGGTCGCGCGTCATGCCGGGCTTGAGCTGGTCGTAGGCTTCCTTCGAGACGAAGTTGCCTTGCACGATATTGATTCGATACGGCGTCACGACGCCGATCACCTTGTCGGTCACGCTGTCGTACGTGGAACAGCCGGCCAGTGCCAGCAATGCTGCGGCAGCATACAGGGAGAGATAACGACGCAAATCTGACTCGCTTTCAAAAAAATCGAACTTGACTCCGGCACGCCGGGCGCGCCGCCACATCGCC
This sequence comes from Pandoraea pneumonica, assembly GCF_049918595.1. Lineage (GTDB taxonomy): Bacteria > Pseudomonadota > Gammaproteobacteria > Burkholderiales > Burkholderiaceae > Pandoraea > Pandoraea pneumonica_A. Next base: position 96,938 of record NZ_JBNCRZ010000004.1, on the reverse strand, counting down.
CCCGTTGACGGCTAAACCGTCCCGTTTGCGCCGGTTTGCGCCGGGCAAGGCAAAAAGGCATTATTATTGGGGCTGTATTGTACTCTAGGGACGTAGAGCGATGCCGAATCCCGCCGATCTGAAAAATATCGGACTGAAAGCCACGCTTCCGCGCCTCAAAATTCTGGAAATCTTCCAGAACAGCGAGGTGCGCCATTTGACCGCCGAAGACGTCTATCGTCATCTTCTCGGCGAAAACCTCGACATCGGTCTGGCGACGGTCTACCGCGTGTTGACGCAATTCGAACAAGCCGGACTATTGTCGCGCAGTAACTTCGAGTCCGGCAAGGCCGTATTCGAACTCAACGAAGGCCATCACCACGATCACTTGGTGTGCCTGGATTGTGGTCGCGTCGAGGAATTTTTCGACGCAGAAATCGAACGCCGCCAGAAATTGATCGCCAAAGAACGCGGCTTCGCACTTCAAGAACATTCCCTCGCCATGTACGGGAGCTGCACGAAGGATCCGTGCCCGCACCGGCAGAAGAATTAATTTCACTTCCTTTCCATTTCGTTGCCATCCCGGAGGCCAGGTCCGGGAGATGTCCTCAAAGTCGGTAATTTGGAACATATAGAGCGTTCACCCCATCAAATGGTGAACCCTTCTCGTGCAAGGCATGCGGCCATCCCGGCCACGTCTCGACGTTCGATTCCATCCGATGAATAACGATAAAACGCTCAACGAAACGACATCTGAAGAGCCGGCCGACATTTCACTCTCAGACGTACTGAACTTCTTGCGAGCCAATGCTACTTGGATCGCGGGCCTCGCCATCTTGGGCGGCGCCATTGGCGTCGGCAGCACGTATCTCCTGCAAAAACAATGGGAAGGCAAGCTAACCCTGCAGGTGGGCCGCGCCGCTGGCTCCCCAGCGAGTGGCCCCGATGGCCCGCTCATCGAATCGGTACAGCAGACGGTGGGGCGAGTTGGCCTAAACACCTTCCGTGACGATGTCGCCGGCAATGTGCTCCCTGAACTCAAGGGAAATCAAGAAGCACTCCACGCCGCCGTGGTCTGGAAGTCAATCAAGGCGCGTGCAATTCAAGGCACCTCGTACATTGAAATCACCGCGCGGGGCACCTCCGAGCAACAGGCGGCGAAAGCGCTCGACGATGCTGCACAACTAATTATGAGTGAGCATGCCTCGATTCTGGAGAAGGCACGCGATTTGCCGAAACAGCAGTTGAGTGTCATCGACGCAGCCATCGAAGCAAACACCAAAGCCCAGGCCGACCTCAGCTCAGCATTGGCGCACTCCAAATCGACGGACTCTGTGATGGCACTCAGCGCCTTGCAGAGCAGCCGCACAGAACGAGCGGCGTTAAACGACAGTCGATACCGGGTTTCGCAGATGTTGGCGCCCGACCAGTCCTATAACACCCGCGTTGTCAGCGCCACACAGGTTGACGATCACCCGGTATTCCCGCGCAAGTCGTATTTCGGTGGCGCCGGCATCGTAATCGGCGGCATCCTCGGCGTCCTTATCGGACTAATCCGCATGATCTCCTTGGGCCGTCGACCCGGCTGACGCTGGTCACGGCGACCGATGACTTCTAGGCCGATTCGTCTACGCCATAAACGAAAAAACCGCTGCCTCTCGACAGCGGTTTTTTTACTTCACTACCAACGCAGCAGCTTACTTAGCCGACATCAGCGCGACGGTCGTGTCGAGCATGCGGTTCGAGAAGCCCCACTCGTTGTCGTACCACGACGTCACCTTCACCAGGCGACCCGAAACCTTGGTCAGCGAGCCGTCGAAGTTCGACGATGCCGGGTTGTGGTTGAAGTCGACCGACACCAGCGGTGCCGTCGTGTACGTGGCGATCGCCTTCAGCGGACCTTCAGCGGCTTCCTTCAGGATCGCGTTGACTTCGTCGACGGTCGTGTCGCGCTTGGCGATGAACGACAGGTCGACGATCGACACGTTGATCGTCGGGACGCGAATCGCGAAACCGTCCAGCTTGCCATTCAGTTCCGGCAGCACCAGACCAACGGCCGAAGCGGCGCCGGTCTTGGTCGGGATCATGCTCATCGTGGCCGAACGGGCGCGACGCAGGTCTTCGTGATAGACGTCGGTCAACACCTGGTCGTTGGTGTAGGCGTGCACGGTGGTCATCAGGCCCGTTTCCAGACCGATCTTTTCATGCAACGGCTTGACCAGCGGTGCCAGGCAGTTGGTCGTGCACGAAGCGTTCGAGATGACCGTGTCGGTCGACTTGAGCACGCCTTCGTTCACGCCGAACACGACGGTAGCGTCCACATCCTTGCCGCCCGGGGCCGAGATGATGACCTTCTTTGCGCCGCCCTTCAGGTGCGCACCGGCCTTTTCCTTCGTGGTGAAGAAGCCCGTGCACTCGAGCACGACGTCCACGTTCAACTCGCCCCACGGCAGTTCTGCCGGGTTGCGGTTGGCCAGCACGCGAATCTTGTCGCCGTTGACGATCATGTAATCGCCATCGACCGTCACCGTGCCCGGGAACTTGCCGTGCGCCGTGTCGTACTGCGTCAGGTGAGCATTGGTCTGTGCATTGCCCAGATCGTTGATAGCGACGATTTCGATATCGTGCTTCTTACCACCTTCGTAATGGGCACGCAGTACGTTGCGGCCGATACGGCCATAGCCGTTAATAGCGACGCGAATGGTCATGGGGGTTTCTCCGTAAGGTCTAACGAAATCAGCCAAGCACGGACTTGACCGTCGCGACCACGTGGTCGACGGTGAAGCCGAAGTGTTTGAACAGCACGCCGGCCGGGGCCGACTCGCCAAAGGTGTCAATGCCGACCACGCCGCCTTCCAGGCCGACGTACTTGTGCCAGAACGCCGTCACACCGGCTTCCACGGCCACACGCGGCACGCCGCGCGGCAGCACGCTTTCGCGGTACGCCTTGTCCTGACGGTCGAACACGTTGGTCGACGGCATCGACACAACGCGCACCGCAATGCCCTCGGCTGCCAGTGCTTCGGCGCCCTTGAGGGCCAGATCCATTTCCGAGCCGGTCGCGATCAGCACGATCTGCGGATTCGCCACATCGCGCAACACGTAGCCGCCGCGACGGATATTGGCGATCTGCGCGTCGTCGCGCGACACGAACGGCAAGTTCTGACGGCTGAGCACCAGGCTCGACGGGCCATCGTGACGCTCGACGGCAGCCACCCAAGCGCTTGCCGTTTCGGTCGTATCGCACGGACGCCACACGTCCATTTGCGGAATCAAACGCAGGCTCGAGACATGCTCGATCGACTGGTGCGTCGGGCCGTCTTCGCCCAGACCGATCGAGTCGTGCGTGAACACGAAGATCGAGCGCAGCTTCATGAGCGCGGCCATGCGCAGCGCATTACGGCTGTAGTCGGAGAACGTCAGGAACGTGCCGCCGAACGGAATGTGACCACCATGCAGCGCCAGGCCGTTCATGATGGCGCTCATGCCGAACTCGCGCACGCCGTAGTTGATGTGGTTGCCGTACTGCACGCCGTCGGCGTTCGCACGCACCGGCTTGCTGGCCTTCCAATTAGTCAGGTTCGAGCCAGTCAAGTCGGCCGAGCCGCCCAGGAATTCCGGCAGCACCGCAGCAAGCCCTTCGATCGCCAGTTGCGACGCTTTGCGCGTTGCCACTGTCTCGGCCTTTTCATTGGTCTTGGCGATCAGCGCGGCAGCGGCCGACTTGAAGTCGCCCGGCAACTCGCCCTTCATGCGGCGCTCGAACTCGGCGGCTTCGGCCGGGAACTGGCCACGATAAGCGGCAAAACGCTCGTTCCATGCAGCTTCGGCCTGTTGACCTGCGGCCTTGGCATCCCACGCGGCATAGACTTCGGCCGGCACTTCGAACGGCGGCAGGGTCCAGCCCAGCGCAGCGCGCGTCGCGGCGATTTCGTCGGCGCCCAGCGGAGCGCCGTGCACATCGTGGCCGCCCTGCTTGTTCGGGGCGCCCTTGCCGATCAGCGTCTTGCAGCAGATCAGCGTCGGACGATCCGACGTCTTAGCTTGCGCGATGGCGGCGTCGACAGCGTCGACGTTGTGACCGTCCACGTCGCGAATCACATTCCAGCCATAGGCTTCGAAACGCTTCGGCGTATCGTCGGCGAACCAGTATTCGACGTCGCCGTCGATCGAGATGCCGTTGTCGTCGTACAGCGCGATCAGCTTGTTCAGACGCAGCGTACCGGCCAGCGAACACGCTTCATGCGAGATGCCTTCCATCAGGCAACCGTCGCCGAGGAACGCATACGTGTAGTGATCGACGATATCGGCGCCCGGACGGTTGAATTCCTTGGCGAGCAGCGCTTCGGCCAACGCGAAACCGACAGCGTTCGTGATGCCCTGACCCAGCGGGCCGGTCGTCGTCTCGACACCCGGGGTGATACCCACTTCGGGGTGACCTGGCGTCTTGCTGTGCAGTTGGCGGAAATGCTTGAGTTCTTCGATCGGCAGATCGTAGCCGGTCAGATGCAGCAACGAGTAGATGAGCATCGAGCCGTGGCCGTTCGACAGCACGAAGCGGTCGCGATCGAACCAATGCGGATTGACCGGGTTGTGCTTGAGGTGACGCCCCCAAAGCGCGACCGCGATATCGGCCATGCCCATAGGTGCGCCAGGGTGACCGGAGTTGGCCTGTTGAACCGCGTCCATGGAGAGGACACGAATGGCGGAGGCCATCAGGGCAGCCGTTGCAGTAGAGGAGTTCGTCATGGTGACCAGCCGGAATAGCGGGCGTGCCCCGTTGCCGCGAGCTGCCGCGCGAAATCAAATGCAGGAGAAAGATCGCGATTTTATCAGATACGGCACCTTCCCGGGTCGCTTGCCGCGAACTTCCCCAAATGGCGAGAACGTGGAATGATGCCAAAAAGTGGCGCAATCGCCGCAATTTAGAGGAAGTTGTCACAACAATGCCTGTCATACGCGACGTCACCCCAGACGATTCCGAATCCGCACAGTCGTCTTTCTCCGCCCCGCTCGGGCCTTCGGCGACCTACGCCTTCGCCGGACGCTCGGTGGTACAGGTAACTTCGCCCTATCAGCACATTGAAATCGTCGATCTGCCCGCCTTTGGCCCGCTTGGCCGCGCCTATCGGCTCGATGGCCGGTTCATGGCCAGTCTCGCAGACGCGCATATCTGCCACGAATGCATGGTCCACCCCCTGCTGCTCGCGCACGGGGACGTCAAGCGGGTGCTCGTGATCGGGGGAGGCGATGGCGGCTCGGCACGTGAAGCGTTACGCCACGCCGGCGTAACCGAGGTCGTTGTCGCCGAACTCGACGCCCAAGTGCCGACGACCGTCCTGCAACATATGTCGTTACTTGCGGACGGGGCCTTCGACGACCCGCGCACGACACTCGTCATCGGCGATGCACGCGATTTCGTCGAGGCCGCCCGGATCCATGGCGAACAATTCGACGCCGTGGTCTTCGACCTCACCGAAGCCGATGGCATTGCGGGCCCACTGCATGACGCTGCATTTTTTGCACAGGTTCGCGCCATTCTGACGCCGCGCGGGGGCATCGCCGTGCAACTCGGCGCGCCTTGGTTTGCGCCAGCGCAGGTGCGGCGCATGCTCGACGCGCTGCGCTCGGTCTTCACGCATGTGCAGCCAATGACGGCTTATGTGCCGCTCTATGGTTCGCTCTGGGCGCTGGCCATCGCGAGCGACACGCTCGATGTGCGTGCGGCGGATCCGAGCACATTGCAGGCCGCCGCGCGCGCGGCGTCGCCCGATGCCTTGCGCGGATTGCGACACTACGCCGTGTCGCGCCACGCAGCGCTATTCGACCTTGCCCCGGATCTGATTGAAATCCTGAATAATTCCGACACCGCCCCTGAGACGAGATGACGCGTCCCGGGTGAACATCACACACGTTCCTTGTATATTGGATGCTCGTCACGAATGTCGGCCCTGCGGCGTAAGCGCCCGATTGCCGACAGCAATCACGGAGGCATGTCATGTCTGATCCCCGCCCGTCCCACGTGCCATGGTTGACGCCCTATTTGACCGTGCGCGACGCCAAGGCGGCCGCTGCGTTCTACGAGCAGGCGTTCGGCTTTACCGTGCACAACACGGTGGACGACGATGGTGCCGTGATGCACGTAGAAATGTTCTATCAGGGTCAGTTGATCTTGATGTTCGCCCCGGAAGGCGGTTTCGGCAGCACCGCGCGCTCACCGCGCACATCGGGCGTGGAAGCACCGCAAAGCTTTTACGTCTTCACGGAAGATGTCGACGCACTGTATGCACGCGCGACCGCCGCAGGCGCCAAGGGATTGATGCCGCCCGAAGACCAGTTCTGGGGCGACCGCTTCTGCCAACTCGAAGACATCGACGGTTATCGCTGGGGGTTTGCGCGTCCAGTCGCATCGCGAGGATAAGCGGCGCCGGCGAGCGATGCGATTGTTAGGGCCGTCGAATGACGCCAATGCAGTCCGCTGGTCGCCAGCGTATCGCGAATGACGCCCTCCCCGCGCCCGCCCTTCCCCCATGCGGTATGCTTGCGCCCCTAACCGCTCATCTGGCCGAGCCCACGCCGAAAGCGTCGACAAAGTGTCGTTCGCCGACAGAACTGATCCTGCCCCATCCCGATTCGTATGCCCCGCTTCTTCGTTGACGCGCCATTGCACAGCGGCGCCCTGCTCGATCTTCCCGACGCCGTCGTGCGTCATGTTCAGGTATTGCGCCTTAAAGCGGGCGATCCGCTCACGCTATTCAACGGGACTGGTGGCGAATATCCGGCCGAGTTGACGAGTCTGGAAAAGCGGCACGCCACTGTGCAATTGGGCGCGCATGATACCCGGGAGGCTGAAACGCCCTATCGGGTCACGCTCGCGCAAGGCATTGCCGGCGGCGACAAGATGGACTGGCTGATCGAGAAGGCCATCGAGTTGGGCGTCACCGACATTCAGCCGCTCGCCACCGAGCGCTCGGTCATTCGACTCGATGGCGAGCGGGCCGCCAAACGGGTTGCCCACTGGCAAGCACTGGCCCAAGCGGCGTGCGAACAGTGCGGACGAAACCGCGTGCCGCAAATCCTGCCGATCCGGCCCATTTCGGCGTGGTTACGTGACCCGAACACGGTTACGAGTTACGCATGGCGTGTGCTATTGTCACCTAGAGGGGACAGCGGCTTTGATTCGTTATTGCCGCAAGCACCGGCACAGCCTGGCGTGCTGCTCTTCGGCCCGGAAGGCGGGCTCACACCTCAGGAAGACACCCTCGCGCGCGACGCCGGTTTCGAGGCCATTCGCCTCGGAGAACGGATCCTTCGCACGGAAACGGCGGGCATTGCAGTCCTTGCGGCACTTGCCGCACGCTGGGGGGGTTGGTAAGGCATCGTGATTGGCAACGGCCTAGCAGGCCTTAAGGAGAAATCGTCATGGGTATTCTCGATTCCATTCTCGGCGGTGCGGCCGGCAACCCCGCAGGCGGCAATAGCGGCGGTGGCAATACGCGCATGCTGCTGTTGATGGGCCTGCTGGCGATGATCGCCAGTCGCACGGGCAAATCGGACGGACAGGAAGGCGGTGGCGGTCTGCTGGGCTCACTCGGTGGCGCGCTGGGTGGCATGCTGGGCGGCGGCGCCGCAGCCGGCGGTGCGGCAGGTGGACTTGGCGGTTTGCTCGGTGGCCTGCTCGGCGGTGGGCAAGCGCCCCAGCCCGGCGGTGCCGGTGCACCGGCCACCTCGCCGACCGACCTGATCGGCGCACTCGGTGGTCTTGGCGGCCTGACGCAAGTGCTGGAGAGCGGTGGACTCGGCGACGCGGTGCGCTCGTGGGTCGGCACCGGTGGCAATCAACCGGTGTCTCCCGATCAAGTCGCGCAAGCCCTCGGCCCGGGCGGCCAGCTTCAGCAGTTGGCCAACACGGCGGGCGTGAGCCAGGATGAAGCGGCACAGCAGTTGTCGTCGATTCTGCCGGAAGTCATCAATCACCTCACGCCGAACGGCGACGTCCCGCAGGGGCAGTTCGATCTGGCCGGTCTCGCGCAGAAGTTTCTGGCCGGGCACACGTCCTGAACGACGCATCGAATCGGCGCCCGATGTTCCGGCATCGGGCCCAAAAACAAGAAAAGGTCCGCGATTGCGGACCTTTTTCTTTGCTACCTGACGTGAGACTTAGCGGCAAACGCCGAGAAATTCACGCCAAATCACGGCACGATGCTTACGCGAACGAGTAGAACACGCGGAAGCTCACGCGCCGTTCACCCCAGAATTCAGCGGCGTCGCGGAATACATCGAGCAGCGTTTCGCGGGCATCTTTGTCGAACTTCGTCGCCACCGGCAGCCCTTCGAGTACCACCACAAACCCCGGTTGCGCCCCGCTGCGGCTGACGAGATCGGTCAGGCAGTCGTGCAAGGCGTCGAAATTCTTGCCGAAATGCTTCGGGAACAGGAATGATGTAGCGATCGTTTCGAGCACTTCGGCCTTGCTCTGCGCCTGTGCACAGTTGGCATAAAGGAAGTGCTGCCCCAGTCGCTCAGCCTCGTCAGCCAGCTCCGGCACACGGAAGGCGCGGATCGACTGCACGATATTCGGCCTGACGGTCTTGAAAAGACTCATATCTCCCTCTTCCGATAAGGTATGGCGGCGGCCAGCCCGCGCAACAGCATGCAGGCCCAGCACCTGCTTGAACAAGTTGCCATCGCCCGCACCGAATGGATCTGCCATAAGATCTTTCCCGCGTTCCTGTGCGAAAACCGGCTCACTCATACTGCTGTCATTCCCTTATGCGTCTAAAGCTGTTGTAGTGATCTTGGGTGTAGTAACAAGGATCGACTGCACGTTGATCACCGCCACAGATGATGCGCCTGGCACCTCTATTGCGGGCACCGGGAGTCGGCACCGTGTATTCATGGTAATAGCCGCGCGGCATTTTGGGCAGGCGCTTTTCGTAGTTCCCGAACACAATGCCATCTTTGGCATAAGGGAACGGCCCGCCCTGGGCAATCAGCGACAGCGTGCGCTGCGCTTCGCGGGGCAACTCGGTAGCGGATACCGCTGCCGTTTGATCCGTGACATATGGCGCGGTTTCGCGCGCCACGGTATTGCCCCCCAGAAAAACACTCCCAGCCGCCGTCAGCGCCACGATGCTCCGGTGAAGCCAACGTGCCATTGTCATAGCTAGGTTGTCGGCCTGCGCGGTTTTGCGCTGCGGGCCCGTTCTGGTGGGTGAAGCCGTAAGGGTATCGCTATTACTCCCCAGAATCAATGTCGGCTTACATTTCGCAACTAATTCAGTCAACAAATTCATGAAAACAAAGAGTTTTTCACGAAAGTAAGCGCACACATTTCAATATACGATACGGGAAAAGCGTCGTCAAAATGACAAAACGCCGCCCGGGCAGGTGCGGCGTTTTGTCGTTAACGTGAGCCGAACGGCGGCGAACCGCCAATCGGCCCCAACCCATCAGCGCAGGGTTAGCGCGTTTCTTGTTGCGCCGCCGCATCGGCGACGACAAGGGCGACCATATTGATGATGCGTCGCACCGTGGCCGATTCCGTGAGGATATGTACCGGCTTGGCGGCACCCAGCAAAATCGGACCAATCGCCACGTTGTTACCGGCGGCCGTCTTGAGCAGGTTGTAGGCAATGTTGGCCGCATCGATATTCGGCATGACCAACAGGTTGGCCGCACCGGTCAACGTCGATTCCGGCATGATGCGTGCACGCAATTCCGGGTCGAGCGCGCAATCGCCGTGCATTTCGCCGTCAACTTCAAGTTCCGGCGCACGCTCTTGCAGAATCGCCAGCGTTTCGCGCATCTTGCGTGCGCAACTCGCATCGCTCGTCCCGAAGTTCGAGTGCGAGAGCAACGCCACCTTCGGTTGAATGCCGAAGCGGCGAATTTCTTCAGCGGCCATCAATGTGATTTCCGCCAACTCTTCCGCGCTCGGATCCTGGTTGATGTGCGTATCGACCAAGAAGATCTGACGATTCGGCAGAATCAACGCATTCATCGCGCCATAAACATGTCCACCTTCGCGCTTGCCGATCACACGATCGATGAAGTGCAGGTGACGGCCCGGCGTCGACACCGTGCCGCAGATCAAGCCATCGGCCTCACCCTTGCGCACCAGCATGGCCGCGATCAGCGTGGTACGGCGGCGCATTTCCACGCGGGCGTACGATGCCGTCACCCCCTTGCGGTTGGTCAACTGGTGATAGGTCTCCCAGTAGTCGCGGTAGCGCTCGTCGTGCTCGGGGTTCACAACCGTGAAGTCGACGCCGGCGGTCAGACGCAGGCCGTACTGTTGAATACGATGTTCGATCACGGCCGGGCGACCGACCAGAATTGGCGTGGCAACGCGCTCATCGACGAGAATCTGTACCGCGCGCAGCACTCGCTCTTCTTCCCCTTCGGCAAACGCAATGCGCTTCTTGTCGGCAGGCACGCTGCGTGCGACCGAGAAGAGCGGCTTCATCAGGCCACCGCTGTGATACACGAACTGCTGCAACGACTGCGAGTACGCATCGACATCGGCGAGCGGACGTGTCGCGACGCCGGCGGCCATCGCGGCTTCGGCCACGGCGGTCGCAACCTTCACCAGCAGACGCGGATCGAAAGGCTTCGGAATCAGGTACTCGGGACCAAACGACAGGTTCTTGATGCCGTAGGCCGATGCGACGATATCGCTCTGCTCCTGACGCGCCAGTTCCGCGAGTGCATTCACGGCGGCGATCTCCATCGAGCGCGTAATCGTCGTCGCGCCCACGTCGAGTGCGCCGCGGAAGATGAACGGGAAGCACAGCACGTTGTTGACCTGATTCGGATAGTCGGTGCGGCCCGTGGCCATCACGCAATCCGGACGCACTTCCTTCGCGAGTTCCGGCGTAATTTCCGGATTCGGGTTAGCGAGCGCGAAAATCAGCGGCTTGTCGGCCATCGTCTTGACCATTTCCGGCTTGAGCACACCCGCAGCCGACAACCCGAGGAACACGTCGGCGCCGCCGATCACGTCAGCCAGGCCGCGCGCGTCGGTTTTCTGCGCGAAGCGAATCTTCTCCGGGTCCATCAATTCGGTGCGGCCCTCGTACACCACGCCGGCCAAGTCCGTCACCCAGATGTTCTCGATCGGCAGGCCCATGTCGACGATCAGGTCGAGACACGCGAGTGCGGCAGCGCCTGCGCCCGACGTCACCACCTTCACCGACTTCAGATCCTTGCCAACCACCTTCAATCCGTTAATGAGCGCCGCCGCGACCACAATGGCCGTGCCGTGCTGATCGTCGTGGAAGACGGGAATCTTCATGCGCTCGCGCAGCTTGCGCTCGACGATAAAGCACTCGGGTGCCTTGATATCTTCGAGGTTGATGGCGCCAAACGTCGGCTCGAGTGCAGCGATGATGTCGACGAGCTTCTCGGGGTCCTTCTCGTCGATTTCGATATCGAACACGTCGATATTGGCGAACTTCTTGAACAGCACGCCCTTGCCTTCCATCACCGGCTTGGACGCGAGCGGGCCGATATCGCCAAGACCGAGCACGGCCGTGCCGTTCGAGATCACGCCGACGAGATTGCCCCGCGCCGTGTAACGCGAAGCGTTGAGCGGGTCGATGACGATTTCCTCACACGCGGCGGCAACGCCCGGCGAGTACGCTAGCGCGAGATCGCGTTGGTTCAGCAACTGCTTGGTCGGCGCGATGGCGATTTTGCCGGGGGTGGGGAATTCGTGATACTCGAGCGCAGCTTCGCGCAGTTTCGGATCGATCGGCGTGGGCATGAGGGAAAGCTCTTAACGGACAAAATGGCTCAAATTTTCTATGCGAAGTGTAACCCCATTTATTCACGCCATTTATGCAAAAAGCGGATAAGGGCTGCACCTTTTTCCCGATGATCGTCGCGAAAAAACGGCGCAAATTCAACGCTGCATCGCACCATATGCGCTTTTTTCGGACCACGGATGAAACATCGGTAAGGCACAGTCCGAGAGGCGGCTAGGCCGTCCTCCGAAATCGCCCGGACTCACCACGAGACCATTGGGAAAACCCGGCGAGCCTCGTAAAATGCGCTACCGGGTATGCGTTTGTCGCGAACCCAGCCACTGCGCTATCCACGACCAGGCCTTCCGCATCCATGTCTGCACCGTCAACATCCTTATCCGAGTTCTCGCTGATCGATCGCTTCTTTACCGGCGCGACACGGCAGGGCGACCAGGTGACGCTCGGCATCGGTGACGATTGCGCATTGCTGCGCCCGCCGGCGGGCGAACAACTCGCCATATCGACGGACATGCTGGTGGAGGGCCGCCATTTCTTTCCCGACGTCGACCCTCGCGCCTTGGGTCACAAGACGTTGGCGGTCAATTTGTCAGACTTGGCCGCTATGGGCGCCAAACCGCTCGGTTTCACGCTTGCGCTCGCATTGCCCGACAGCGACCCGGCATGGCTCGCGCCCTTCGCCGAAGGATTGGCTGCGCTTGCCGATCGCTACGATTGCCCGCTGGTGGGAGGCGACACGACGCGCGGGCCGCGCAACCTCTGCGTGACGGTCTTCGGCGCGGTGCCGGGCGCGCACGCGCTGCGGCGCGACGCTGCGCAACCCGGTGACGATATCTGGGTGTCCGGCACCGTCGGCGATGCGCGTTTGGCGTTGGGGGTTTTGCGCGGAGAATGGCAGATCACCGGGGCAGCCAATACGGCTGCCGAGAGTGGATTCGAACAAGTCCGCCGGGCGATGGATTGGCCTGAGCCGCAGATCGCGCTCGGCATGGCGCTGCGCGGCGTGGCGCGCGCGGCACTCGACATTTCCGATGGCCTGCTCGGCGATCTCGGGCACATTCTCAAGCGCTCGGGCGTCGGTGCGCGGATCAACGTCGATGCCGTGCCCCGCTCGACGATACTTGCCGCACAATCGCCGGCGATCCAGCGACTTTGCACGCTCGCCGGTGGCGACGACTACCAGTTATGTTTTTGCGCCGACAGTGCGCAACGCGACCGAATTTCCGCCATCGGCAACGAACTCGGCCTGCGCGTGACGCGTATCGGTACAATAGCGCTTCCTGATGCACGCCAGGCCCCGCTGCAATTACACGATGATACGGGCGCGCCTGTCGCTGCCGACTTCAAAAGTTTCGACCATTTCCAATGAGTACTGACCAAACGGCCGCCCTCAATCCGGGCAGTGGCCCGCGCCGGCCGAACACGCGTTTCCTGTTCTCGCACCCGGCCCATCTGTTTTCGCTCGGCTTCGGCACCGGAATGTCGTCGCTCGCCCCCGGCACTGTGGGCACGCTCTTCGGCTGGGCGTCGTATCTCGTACTCAATCTGTATCTGACGGTCACCGGCTGGGCGACGTTGATTGCGCTTTCGGTCGTCGGCGGCATCTGGATTTGCGGCTTCACCGCGCGCAAGCTCGGCACGCAAGACCCCAGTTCGGTGGTCTGGGACGAAATCGTCGCCTTCTGGATCGTGCTGTTGCTCATCACGCCTACGAGCTTCGTCGGACAACTGGTGGCGTTCATCCTGTTCCGGTTCTTCGATGCCGTGAAGCCGCCGCCGATTCGCTATTTCGACCGGACTTTCAAAGGCGGGCTGGGCATCATGCTCGACGATCTCGTCGCTGCGTTCTGCACGCTGCTCGTCATTGCGCTGTGGCGCTCGATCTGAGTTTTCGAGCGACGCAGCGAAACGCATCTACCCATCCTTTTTGAAGGCGCCGTCCCGTGGTCTCCCAACAATCTCTTCTCGCTCAACTGTCGGTAAAAGTCGGCAATCGTCTGCGTGACGAGCGTCTGATGCTGACCACGGCAGAGTCGTGCACGGGAGGACTCGTGGCCGCGGCAATCACAGACATCTCGGGCAGCAGCAACTGGTTTGAACGTGGCTTTGTGACGTACTCGAATCAGGCCAAGACCGAAATGATCGGTGTGCCCGCCGAGCTCATCGAGAAGCACGGTGCGGTGAGCGAGCCCGTGGCACGCGCCATGGCCGAGGGCGCGTTGTTCAACAGCCGCGCGCAGATTTCGCTGTCGATTACCGGTGTCGCCGGTCCGGGCGGCGGCAGTGCCGAAAAACCGGTGGGCATGGTGTGCTTCGGCTGGAGCAATCGTGTAAAAACGGTTGTCGAGACGAAACACTTCAAGGGCGACCGCACGCAAGTGCGCAGTCAGGCGGCACAACACGCGCTGCGCGGCGTCATCGAATTGCTCGATACGGCCGAGTCTTAACTCACCTCGTTCGTCTGGCCCGCCTGCGGCACGGCAACCGACAGACACAAAAAAAGCGCCTTGCGAATTTGCAGGCGCTTTTTTTGTCGATGGCGTCGACGCTATTGCTTAACCGCTGTGCAACGAAACGCAGCAACCGCATCCGCCACAACACGCACGATCGTTAATTTACCGATACGCGTTGATACTATCGCGCGTTTTCTGCGCAGCAACCGCAGCGGCAGCGGCGAATTGCTCATCGCGTCCGGCGTAAATGATGGCGCGCGACGAGTTGATCATCATGCCCGTGCCATTTGCCGTACGACCGGCTTTGACCGTCGCTTCCACATCACCACCCTGTGCACCGACACCCGGGATCAGCAGCGGCATGTCGCCGACGATGCCACGCACCGTGGCAATTTCCGCCGGGAACGTCGCGCCCACCACCAGACCAATCTGCCCGCTCGTGTTCCACGGGCCTGCGGCCAGGCGCGCCACGGTTTGGTACAACGGCTTGCCGTCGACATCGAGAAACTGAAGATCGCTACCGCCCGGATTCGACGTGCGGCACAACACGATCACACCCTTGTCCGAGTGCGCCAGATACGGCTCCAGCGAATCGAAGCCCATGTACGGGTTCACCGTCACGGCATCTGCACGATAGCGCTCGAACGCTTCACGCGCGTACTGCTCGGCGGTGCTGCCGATGTCGCCGCGTTTGGCATCGAGAATCACGGGGAGTCCCGGATGATCGGCGTGAATATGCGCAATCAGACGCTCAAGCTGTTCTTCGGCGCGATGCGCAGCGAAGTAAGCAATTTGCGGCTTGAATGCGCACGCATACGGGGCCGTGGCGTCGACAATCTCGCGGCAGAATTCGAAAATCGCGTCCGGGCGACCTTGCAGATGCGCCGGAATACGCGACGGTTCGGGGTCGAGGCCGACGCACAACAGCGAGTTGTTGCGGGTCCAGGCCGAGCTGAGGGCTTGCGTGAATGTCATGACGGTTTTCCAGCGGTGTTCCGATTCGAGGCCGCTATTTTACCTGCTTGCCGTGCACGCCCCGCCGGAACCGATTTTCCAGTGCGAGGCACGCCCGCTCAATCGAGCCAGCCGCGATGACGGAAGTACAGGAATGGCGCGATCGCCGACAAGATCATCAGGCCAACCGCAAACGGATAGCCCGCCTCCCATTGCAACTCCGGCATCATCTGGAAGTTCATGCCGTAGATACTCGCGATGAGCGTCGGCGGCAGGAATGCGACCGCAGCCACCGAGAAAATCTTGATGATCTTGTTCTGGTTGATGTTGATGAAGCCGATCGTGGCGTCCATCAGAAAGTTGATCTTGTCGAACAGATACGCCGTGTGATTGTCGAGCGACTCGATGTCACGCAGGATCTGCTTGCCTTCCTGATATTGCTCGTCCTTGAGCATGCGAGTGCGCATCAGAAACGACACGGCACGTCGCGTATCCATCACGTTGCGCCGGATGCGACCGTTCAAGTCTTCCTCAGCCGCGATGCTCTCAAGCGCCTTCGCCGCGTCCGCGTCGGTGAGATTCTTGCCTAACACGCGCCGGCTCACCTCTTCGAGCGCCGCATACACCCCTTCGAGCGAATCGGCCGAATACTCGGCATCGGTCGAGTACAGGTCGAGCAGCACGTCCATCGCATCGCGCACCGAACCGGGCCGAATGCGCGCACGCATCCGCACGAGCCGGAACACCGGCAGATCTTCGTCGTGAATGGAAATCAGCAAGTCTTTGAGCACCACGAACGCCACCGGCACGTTGCGCGATTGCTCTTCTTCGTCGAGTAGAAAATCGGTGCGTACGTGCAACACGCCGCCATCGTCTTCGTAATAGCGTGCCGAAGCTTCGATATCGGTGAGTTCATCACGCGTGGGCAACTTCACTCCGTAGGCCTCTTCGACCCAGCGGCGTTCGTCTTCCGATTCACTGTGTAGGTCGACCCAAACCGGCGAAACACTCGCCAAATCGCTCGGTTGGTCGCAAGTCACCTGTTGCAGGCGACCATTATGGATGACGAAGGCATTGATCAAACGAAGTTCTCCCTGCTACGCGGCGACGCCAAGTGTACAGGCACGCGACAGGCACGCCAAGAGCGGCCAAGCGTGTCAGCGGATGCCGCACCAACGCGTAGGATTATTCTCAAAATCGATGAGTTTGCTGCTTCCCATAGTCACTCGCGTCACACTTCGAGAACCAATCAACGCACTTTGCGTCAATTTTGATATCGACGTTTCGAGACGTCTGCTGACAGGGAGTTCCGAAATGACAGAAGTCACCACCCCACTCGCCTCTTTCGATGCCGTGATGGGGTTTCTAACTGCGAATGCGGTGAGCTACGGCTTGTCGTTCGTTCAAGCCGTGCTGATTCTGCTGATCGGCTTCTGGATCGCTGCGCGTCTGGGTAATTTCGTACGCAAGACGCTCGGTCGATCCCCGAGCTTCGACGCGACGCTCAAGCCGCTGGTCGCGTCGATCGTGCAATGGTCGGTACGAATCATCACCGTCATTGCCGTGCTCGCACAGTTCGGTGTGCAAACGGCCAGCATCATCGCAGTGCTCGGTGCCGCAGGTCTCGCCATCGGTCTGGCGCTGCAAGGCACGTTGCAGAACATTGCGGCCGGCACCATGCTGCTGCTCCTGCGGCCATTTCGGATCGGCGACTACATCACTGCGGGCAGCAACGTCGCTGGCACGGTCGAAGAGATTGGGCTGTTCACCACCACGCTCACCAATGCCGACGGCATTTTCGTATGCGTGCCGAACAGCCAAATCTGGGGCCAGCCGGTGACGAACTACAGCCGCAACGCGACGCGTCGTATGGAGATCACCGTGGGCATTGCACTCGACGACGATCTCGATGCCGCCATGAATGCCCTTCGCGAGCGTGTGCAGCAAGACGAGCGCGTGATCGACAAGCCCGCACCGGAAATCATGGTCAAGCAGGTGAGCGACAGCGCCGTGATCGTGAACGTGCGCGTGTGGTCGCTGCTGAGCAACTATTGGGGGTTGTATTGGGACCTTCAGCGTGGCGTGAAGGAAACGGTCGAGGGCGTGGGTTGTTCGCTGCCGTATCCGACGCGCACCGTCGTACAAATCCCGGCAGATATGCCGCGTTGAGACCTCGGGACCAGCGCTCTCGATGCTGTGACGGCAGCGCTGGTTCCGCGAAATCCCATGCCGCTACTGCGGCAACTCCGCCGCCCCCATGCGCCGTGCGATCACGCCGGCGCGTTGCGCAAGATACGGCGAGTTGCGATGCGTATCGAAATAGCGCGGCCTAGGCAGCATCACCGCCAATCGTGCGGCCTGCCACGGCGATAGCTTCGACGCGGGTATGCCGTAGTAATAGCGAGACGCCGCCTCGGCACCGAACACCCCTTCGCCCCACTCCACCGAGTTCAGATAGATCTCATAGATCCGCTGCTTGTCCATCCAGAACTCAAGCATCCATGTGATCGTGAATTCTTCCGCTTTGCGCAGATAACTCTTCTCGCTCGACAGAAACAGATTCTTCGCGAGTTGCTGCGAGATCGTCGAACCACCGGCGACGATGCGCCCCTTCTTCTGATTCTTCTCCCACGCGCCGAGCATCGCATCGATCTCGTAGCCGTCGTGATTGACGAAGTTGGCGTCTTCGCTCGCGATAATCGCGCGCTTCAGATTGCGTGAAATCTGGTCGTACGGCACCCAGTCGTGTTTGAGCGCGGCTTTCGGATCCGACTCACGTAAACGCTGTTCAGCCGCACGCATGAACGCCGTCGATTGCGGATTGAAGCGCACCCACCAGCCGATTTGCAGGAAGTAATAAAGCTGCGTGGCGAGGATGCCCACGATCAGCAGTGTGACGACGTAGGCCGTCCATTGCCACGGCCCCCACCGACGTTTGCGGGCACCGCGCGGTTGGCGACGTTGAACGGCACTCATGTGATGCGATCAGCCCTTGGCCACGAGCCGGGCACGCAGCGCCGCCCGCACAGCCTGCGTCGTTTGCGACGACGGGCGCACGCCACGCCAAACCGCAAAGGCTTCGGCCGCTTGCTCCACCAACATGCCCAGGCCATCGGCCACTTTCGCGGCACCGTGCGCGCTGGCGTGTGTCATGAAAACTGTCGGGTGTGCGCCGTACATCATGTCGTAGGCCAGCGCCCCAGACGCATACACGCCTCGGGGCAGCGGCGGCACGTCGCCCTGAAGACTGCCAGCCGTCGCGTTGATAACGACATCGAAATTCGTCGGCACAGCTTCCCAGCCACCGCCCGCGAGCGTGACGCCCGCCTGCCCCGCGGCATCGGAGAAGCGAGCCACGAGCGCCTCGGCACGCGCCACCGTGCGATTGGCGACGAACACCAGCGACGGCTTGGCCGCGATCAACGGCAGCAACGCCCCACGCGAGGCGCCACCCGCACCGAGCAACAGCACGCGACGCGCGGCGAGCGACACGTCGAGCGCCCCTTCGATATCGCGCACCAGTCCCACGCCGTCGGTGTTATCGCCCGTGATGCCGCGTGCGTCGAACACCAGGGTGTTCACGGCGCCCGCGGCTTGCGCACGCTCGGTCAGATGATCGGCCAGCGCGTGTGCCTCCAACTTGAACGGCACGGTCACGTTGGCGCCTCGCGCACCGCCGTCGATGAACGCACGCACGGTTGCGGCAAATCCATCGAGCGGCGCCAGCAGACGCTCATACGTCAGATGCTGGGCCGTCTCCCGCGCGAATTCGGCGTGAATGTAGGGCGACTGGCTGTGTTCGACCGGGTGGCCGATCACGGCGTAGCGATCGGCAGGTGTTTGTCCGGTAGCCTCGGCGGGCATGGCTGGCGTGTGGTTTGTCATGGTGGTCAAAGACGCGGCGCCTGGCTTTCGCACAGGCGCCGCTTGGAAATTGCTTCGCATCGTACACCGCGGGCACGTCAGCGACCGTCGCTCAGAAAAAGATCCAAAGCGCGATACCCCCGAACAGCGCCCACTTCACCGCATAGTACACATAGCGGTTCAATGCTTTAAGGCGTTTGCCGACAAGTCGGATCGAGTAAATATACTTGAACACCTTGTTCAGCCCGCCGGTTTTGTCGCCCGCTTCGTTCGGGGAAGCGGCCGCGCCCACCAGATGACGCCCGAGCCAGCGGTTCACTCGCTGCGTCCAGCGGTACTTCATCGGCCGCTCCACGTCGCAGAACAGAATGATCCGGTTCTGCCCGCTCTGATTCTCGGCGTAGTGAATGTAGGTCTCGTCGAACACCACGCCTTCGCCGTCGCGCCAGCTGTAACGCTGCCCATCGACATCGATATAGCAACGATCGTCGTTCGGCGTCACTAACCCGAGGTGATACCGCAACGACCCGGCGAACGGATCGCGATGCCGCACGAGCCGACTGCCGTGCGGCAATTCGGCAAACATCGCTGCCTTGATCGTGGGGATGCGCTGTACGAGGCTCGTCGTCACCGGACACAACGTGTGCGCCGACGGATGCGCCTCGTCATACCACTTCAGATAGAAGCGTTTCCAGCCGCTCTTGAAGAACGAATTGAAACCGACGTCGTTGTATTTTTCCGAAGCCCTGATGCGACGAGCTTCGAGAAGTGCAAGGGCTTCCGTGCGAATGGCTTCCCAGTTCTGGCGCAATGGTTCGAGCTCTGGGAAATTGTCCGTCTTCAGATACGGTGTCGTCGGTACGCGTGAAAACGTGTACATGAACACGTTCAGCGGTGACAGAAACGTCGAGTGATCGGACAGTTGGCGGAAGAATTTATGGCGGACCTTACCTCGCAGGTGTACATACACCGCGCATGCAGCAAAGATCGCCAGGAGGACCCATTTCATGGCGGACTTTCCAGTCATTCGGGAAAACATCCGAATTATAAAAAGGTTTGGAAAGTTTTTCCGTGCAGACGCTCAGGGTGCCGCTTTGCCGCCCGTCGTGTCCGCCGCCGACGCCGGTAACGCGAGGGTCTCGGCTTGTACGCCCTGCCGTGAGAACGTCATTCGCGTGACGATCTCCAGAATGTCGTAACGTTGTTTCATTTCAGGCGAGAAATCGCCGAACGGTGCACTCGCCTGCACGATCGCGACGGCGCGCCGGTCGAGGTCCTTGTTGCCCGAGCTACGGGTGATTTCCACCCCTTGCACGTCCCAGCCGTCCTTGTGATAGCCGAGCCCGCCGCGCTGATTGACGTTCAGTGTGACGATCAACTCGCCGTACAGGCGGTCGTTGCCCACTTGCGGGAAGTGGTCGGTGCCGTATCGCTCGATGCGATGACGCAGCGTATCGAAGTAGCGCGCATAGGCCACTTCACGCGTATTGGCCGTGACCTGACCGCGCTTTGGACGCGTCTGGTAGGCCCGCAATTGCTTGTCGATCTCGGCCTGCAACCGGGCAATCTGCTGGTCGACCGTCTGGTCGTCCTGTCCGCGCCCGTTTTGTGCGGCGTTGCTCCGGCTGCGCTGCGACTCCGGCACAGCGGCGTACTGGCTACGCAGTTGCGATAGCAGCTTCTCCTGCACGGCTTCCAGTTCGCTCACATTGCGCTGAATCTGGGCGACGGGCGCCCCGTCGCGCTCGACGGCGCGCGATGGCAGCGGCGAGGTCGCGCGTTCGCCATCGTGCTCACCGCCGCCCACCAGATTCGCCTGTGCGAGCGCGGTGGCTTTCTCGGGCGCGTTAGCCGACTTTGCGTTGACGAGAACGACTTCGAGCGGGGTGTCGGCGCTATGCAACCGGAAGCTGTCGGGGGCGACGAAGTGCACGGCCAGCGCAATCAAATGCACGATGGCCGAGATCACGAGTCCCGTGGCGAGCGGATGCTCGCGCACGAGCGCCCAGCCGCGGCGGCGAGCCGCGGCCAGATCGCCGGACGCGACAGCCGGTTTCAGCACGCAGCGTTCGCCGAAGCGTTGGCAGCCCCCGCGGCCATCAGCGCCGCACCGAACGGGGACGGTTCCGTGACTGCGGTGGCGTCGGTCGCAGCGGCGGCACGCTCAGCGCGTTCGTCGCTATCGTCGGTGCCGGTGTCGTCGTCGCGTTCGGCGTCATCGGTGTCATCAGCGTCATCGACATTGCCACCGTCGTCGTTACCTTCGATGCCACCCTCGGCATCGGCGGCACCGTCGGCACCGTTACCACTGTCCTGACCGCCTTCACCACCGTCGCCGTCGTCTTCGTCGTCGGCCAGCAGCGACTGACTTGCGTCGAGCACTTGCGACACGCGCACCGAAATACCGAGCGTGACAACGTCGAGCGAGAGCACGTCGAGCATGATTTGCGTGCCGCGCGCGTGCGGCGCGAGGCCCGGCACGACCAGCGTGAGCGGCACATCGTTCAGACGCACGGTGTCACCCTTGAGTACGCTCGCCTGCACCTGCGACTTGTTCTCCTGAAGCAGCCAGCGCAGGCACCAGTAGCGTTCCATTCGGCTCTGATGCTCGGCATACGCGGCGTACGCGGCTTCGAAGCTCGACACCGTGACGTAGAGGTCAGCATCCTTCGGTTTGAACGGCGCCGCCAGCTTGGCCGTGACACCGTGACGGACACAGGCGAGCAACTGCCATTGATTCACCAGATCGACGTAGCGACGCAGCGGCGAGGTGCTCCACGCGTACTGCTCCACGCCGAGCCCTTCGTGCGGCGCCGGCGACGTCTGCATGCGAGTACGGTTCACGCCATAGGCGCGCTGCGCGCGATAGATGCCGGGCACGCCGCAGTCGGCCAGCAACCGGCCCCAGCGGCTATTCGCCAGAATCGCCATTTCGGCCACGATCAGATCGAGCGGTGCGCCGCGCATGCGCTGCTTGATCGTGACGTGTTCGCCGTCGACGTAGAAATTGAAGTCGGTCTTGTTCTGCACTTCCGGGCGCAGGCCGTAGCCCACGCGCGCCGCCTGACGCTTGTCGTACAGCGATTGGGCGAACGGCCACAGCAAGCGCAGTTCTTCCTTATGCGGATACTCGCCGCTGCCGTCGGCCAGCGTTTCGGCCGTGATGATCGAATCGAGTTCGTTATGGCGCAGATTGGCGGAGATCGGCACCATTTCGGCACGCGTCTCGGTCGTGACGATCTCGTACGTATCGGCCTTGACCACCACATACAGCGAGAGCGCCGGACGCGCGCCGCCTTCGGCGAGCGTATAAGCCTCGACCACAGAGTCGGGCAGCATCGTGATCTTCTCGCCCGGCGCGTAGACGGTCGAGAGACGCACGCGCGCGATTTCGTCGATGGCGTCGCCACGGGCGATGCCGAGTGCCGGTGCAGCAATGTGAATGCCTACGCGCAGCAAGCCGTCGGGCAGCACTTGCACCGACAGCGCATCGTCGATTTCCGTCGTCGTGGAATCGTCGATGGAGAACGCCTGCACGTCCGCGAGCGGCAAATCTTCGGTCGGCACCGGCGGCGCACCCACATCGGGGAAGCCCGTGCCACGCGGGAAGTATTCATATAGGAACGCCGCTTCGTGATAGGCGCGTGGCGAGGCAATGCCACCGCAGGCCAGCATCACTTCAGCCTGCGTCTTGCCCAGCGCACTGGCGGCCGCGTCGAGGGCCTTCCATTCGATGGCGTTCTTGTCCGGGCGGAACAGCAGTTGCAGTTCCTTGCCCTTGAGCGCGTCGGGCAGCGTGCCCGCGATCATCTGCTCGGCATAACTCGCTTGCAACTCGGCCTGCTGTTGCTTGCGGGCGAGACCGGCGAGCGCTGCCTGAATCTGCTCTTGCGGTGCGCGTTGGTATTGACCACGGCCCTTACGGCGGAAGTAGATCGGCGAAGCTTGCAGCGCGAGCGCGAGGCCCGCTTGCTGCGCCACGCTCGCGCCTTCGCCGAAGTACTCGGCCGCGAGCACCGGGAACGCGAATTCCTCGGCCGGCGCGCATTCCCACAGGAAGCTCATGTCGATATCTTGCGACGCCGCCTGTGCCTGCACGATCAGCTCGGCCGGCGCGGGGGACTCGAAGCGCAAGAGAACGTCGCGTCCCTTGATCTTGCTGCGGCGTCCGCCCGGCAGCTCCACCTGATACGACTCGCCCTGCTGCGACAACACCGTGCCGGCTTTGAAGCCGCCGGATTCCTCAAAAAAAATGTTCATGAAACAGCCATCGATCGCAATAGGCGACATTGTAGCCCGCCGACGTGCGGCGGTTTAGGGCAGAAGGGGAACGCGCGTGTCGTCACGGTCGTCGGCAGCGCTTGCCACCGCCCGTCGTCGACGCGAATCATTATTCCCCGGCAAAAGCGGCCGACGTGCCGATGGGCGTAGGCACATCGATGCCGGCGAAACGCAGTACGTCGTCCATGTAGTCGACGAAATCAGAAATCCCGTGGTCGCTGCCTTCGATCAACGTCAGTTTGGCCCCCGGGAATTTCGCGACCATGTCGCGGTAGTCGAGCGTCTGATCGCCGGTCGCTGCCACCAGGTAGTAACGCTCGGGACGCGTGATCTGCGCCACGTCGATCATGCGCAACTCGTCGAGATGACGGGGCTCCACGACGATGGTGCCGCCACCGTGCCACATCGGCTGCTCGCCGAGCCACTTCCCGAGGTCGTCGTACGGGCGCGTGGCCGGATTGAGCAGCACGGCGCGGCAGCCGAGCTTCTCGGCCAGATACGTCGCGTAGTAACCGCCGAGCGAGCTTCCCACAATGGTCAGTTCGTCGGGGCTCACGCCGGTGAGTAGTCGCTGAGCGTCGACGACCGCCGCCAACGGCGACGGCGGCAGTTGCGGGCACGCCCATACGTGACCCAGCCCGAGCTTGTGCATGCGGGCGGCCATCAACTGCGCTTTGAACGAACGCGGCGAGGAACGGAAGCCGTGCAAATAGAGAATCATGTAAGGCTCCGGAAAACTTGTGTGTCGGTAATACAGGCGGCGATCGAGGACGTCATGAATCCTAGATTAGGCGCGCGCCGCGAGCGCATCGAGTAATTTCTGATGAATGCCGCCAAAGCCGCCATTACTCATCACCACCACCTGATCGCCCGGTTGCGCCGCCGCGACGACGGCACGCACCAGCCCGTCGATCTCGCTGAACGCCTGGCCGCGCGCCCCCAGGGGCGCGAGTGCCTCGGCCAGATTCCAGCCAAGCGAATCCTTACCGCTCGGCGCGCCGTAACCGAACACCAGATCGGCATCGGCCAAACTTGCGGGCAACTGCGCTTTCATCACGCCGAGCTTCATCGTGTTCGAACGCGGTTCGAGCACGGCCAGAATGCGAGCTTCGCCAGCGCGGCGGCGCAGTCCGGCAAGCGTCGTCTGAATCGCGGTCGGGTGATGGGCGAAGTCGTCGTAGACGGTCACGCCGTTGGCCACGCCGCGCACTTCCATGCGGCGCTTCACGTTTTCGAACTTGGCGAGCGAGGCCGCGCCTTGCTCGGGCGGCACCCCGACATGACGCGCCGCCGCGATCGCAGCCAGCGCATTCATCCGGTTGTGTTCGCCTTGAAGCGCCCACTTCACTTCGCCTGCGGCGGGCTGGCCGTGATGTACCCAGAACGCTTCCTGTCCGGGTGCCAACGTCTCGGTCGCCTGAGCGACGTGCCAGCCGTCGGCAACACCGAATCGCTCGACTTCGCTCCAGCAGCCACGCGCCAGCACGCGCTCGAGTGCCGGTTCGCGGCCGTTGACGATCAGACGGCCCTGCCCCGGCACAGTACGCACCAGATGATGGAATTGCGTCTCGATGGCAGTCAGATCCGGGAAGATGTCAGCGTGATCGAATTCGAGGTTATTCAGAATGGCCGTGCGCGGGCGGTAGTGGACGAATTTCGAGCGCTTATCAAAGAAGGCCGTGTCGTACTCGTCCGCCTCGATCACGAAGAAGTCGCTTTCCGTCAGACGGGCCGAAATGCCGAAGTTCATCGGCACGCCGCCGACGAGAAAGCCCGGGTTGTAGCCCGCGTCTTCCAGAATCCACGCCAGCATCGACGTGGTCGTGGTCTTGCCGTGCGTACCGGCGACCGCCAGCACCCACTTATTAGCCAGCACATGCTCGCCCAGCCATTGCGGCCCCGAGGTGTAGGGAAGATTCCGGTTCAGGATCTCTTCCATGAGCGGGTTGCCGCGCGAGACCACGTTACCGATCACGAACAGATCGGGCTTGAGCGAGACCTGATCCGCGTCGAAGCCCTCGATCAACTTGATGCCCTGCGCCTCGAGCTGGGTGCTCATCGGCGGATAGACGTTGGCGTCGCAACCGGTGACGGTGTGACCGGCCTGACGCGCCAGAACCGCCAGGCCGCCCATGAACGTGCCACAGATGCCAAGAATATGAATATGCATGGATGGGGAGCAGATGAGGACGGGCCATGCCCGTGCGGGAAATGGGAGTGCGGATAACCGAGGGCTACATTGTACCTGCCACGCGAGGCGGGTGGCCCGCCCGAGCACGTCCCCGTCCTTGTGCGGGTGTTGGCTTGGCGTTGCTCCGTCGTTGTCCAATACAGCCGTCGCGCCACGCAGGCGGGCGGACACGCCTTTCGGGTATCATCGGCCGCATGACACGTAAATCCTGGACCGATGCCCAACGCCTGCGCGAAGAAATCGCGCTCGCGGCCGCTCGCCTTATCGCCGAGGAGGGGGCCGATTACGCCACCGCCAAGCGCAAGGCGGCCAAGCAGGTGACGGGCGAGACACGTATTGCAGGCGAATTGCTGCCGGATAACGACCAGATCGAAGCGGAAGTGCGCGAGTACGTGCAGACGTTTATGTCGGACACGCAGCCCGCCGAGCTGGCGCACCTGCGCGGTGTGGCACTCAATGTCATGGACGAGTTGGCTCGCTACCGTCCATATATCACCGGAGCGGTCTACAACGGCACTGCCACGGCGTTATCCGATATCTATTTGCAGGCATTTTGCGATAACCCCAAGGAAGTCGCCATCGATCTCCTGAACCGGGGTATCGACTACGAAGTCTCCGAGTCGCGCCATTTCAACGGCCGCGGCATGGTCGAGACGTTAAGTTTCCTGTGGCGACAGCGCGGGCAGCGCGGCGATCCGGCCGGTGTCCACCTCGTGCTCTATTCGCTCGACGACATGCGCGGCGCGCTCAAGGCCACCGACGGCAACGGCCGTCCGGCCCGTACCGACGCAAACGGCTTGCGCGCCCTGATGGCCGCGACGCCAGTGCCCACTCAAGCTTGATTTCCCTTTTCCCGTCATGACAAAACGCATCGTCATTCTGGTGATTCTGGCGCTCGTAGGGCTGTCCGCCGGCTTCTGGCTGGGCCACCGCAACCAAGAGGCTGCCGATACCTCCGACGCCGCTGTCGCCCAACTGCTCGCGACCCGGCTGCCCGACCTCAAGGGCACGGAACAAGCCGTGTCGCAGTGGCGCGGGAAGACGCTCGTGGTCAATTTCTGGGCACCGTGGTGCGGCCCCTGCGTAGAAGAAATGCCGGAATTGGCGGCCCTCTCCCATGAATATGCAGCGAAGAACGTGCAATTCGTCGGGATCGGCATCGATACCGCGCAGAACATGATTGCGTTCGAACAGAAGGTAAAAGTCGATTACCCGCTGCTGGTCGCGGGCTACGCGGGCACCGACCTTGCCCGGGCGCTAGGCGACAAGGCGGGCGCCCTGCCGTTTACCGTGGTGGTCGACGCCCAAGGACGCATGCACTATCAGAAGCTCGGCCGCATTACGTCCGACGAGGTGCACGCGGCGCTCAAACCGCTTATCTGACCCCACTTGTACGGGGTGTTTCGGTGGGCGGCGCCCGCCTAACATAGCCAGACACCCCGGAAACCCGCGTATTACGGTGCCGATTTTCGCCCTACTGGACAAAATCCACCAACTGGCGTTTAATTGCGCCCAATTTCGTGAAATTTGATTCGCCGATGCCTCACCGCATTCTCGTGCTACACGGCCCTAACCTGAACCTGCTCGGTACTCGCGAGCCGGAGGTGTACGGTCGCACGACCTTGGCCGACATCGACAATGCCCTGCTGGCTCAGGCCCAGGCAGCCGGTGCCGAACTGGCGACGTTTCAAAGCAATCACGAAGGCGCACTGGTTGACCGGATTCAGGCGGCGCGCGGTGAATCGATCGATTTCATCGTGATCAACCCTGCGGCCTATACCCATACGAGCGTGGCAATTCGCGACGCGCTGGCGGGTGTTGGCATCCCGTTCGTCGAAGTTCACCTCTCGAACGTGCATGCCCGCGAAGCCTTCCGGCATCACTCGTATTTTTCCGATATTGCGCAAGGTGTGATCTGCGGCCTGGGCTGGCGCGGGTATACCTACGCACTCGATTTTGCCCTGCACCGGCTCACCGGCGGGTAGTCCTCTCATCCCCAATTTCCCATCGCGGGACGCTGTTCCCGCGTCGATACCGAATCAAGGAGCTTCCTTCATGGATTTGCGCAAACTCAAGACGTTGATCGACCTCGTCGCCGAATCGGGTATTTCCGAGCTCGAAGTCACCGAAGGCGAAGGCAAGGTCCGCATCGTCAAGGCACCGCCGCAAGTGATCGCCGCCCCGATGCAAATGGCCATGCCGGCAGCCCCGCAAATGAGTGCGCAACCCGCCGCTGCCGCCCCCGCAGCGCCGGCCCCGGTGGCCCCGGCCGTGCCGCAAGGTCACATCGTGACCTCGCCGATGGTCGGCACGTTCTACCGTGCCCCGTCGCCGGGCGCCGACGCGTTCGCGCAAGTGGGCGACTCGGTCAAGGAAGGCCAGACGCTGTGCATCATCGAAGCGATGAAGCTGCTCAATGAGATCGAGTCGGACAAGGCCGGCGTGATCAAGGAAATCCTCGTCGAGAACGGTCAGGCCGTGGAATACGGTCAGCCGCTGTTCGTGATCGGCTAAAGCCAGTTGCCGGACGCGCGCGCGTTGCTGCGGCTCTCGGCTTTGCCGTGCCGCACCGCCGGGTGCCCGGCCCCGCTCCTTACCCCTACGGGCAGGACTGCACATAATGTTTGAAAAAATCCTCATCGCCAATCGCGGCGAAATTGCCCTGCGCATCCAGCGTGCGTGCAAGGAAATGGGCATCAAGACGGTTGTCGTCTACTCCGAAGCCGACAAGGAAGCGAAGTACGTCAAGCTCGCCGACGAAGCCGTGTGTATCGGCCCGGCACCGTCGCAGCTCAGCTACCTGAACATGCCGGCGCTCATCAGCGCGGCAGAAGTGACCGATGCTCAAGCGATTCACCCGGGCTACGGTTTCCTCTCCGAGAACGCCGACTTCGCCGAGCGCGTCGAGCAATCGGGCTTCACGTTCATCGGTCCGCGCCCCGACACCATTCGCCTGATGGGCGATAAGGTCTCGGCCAAGCAGACCATGATCAAGACCGGCGTGCCGTGCGTGCCGGGTTCGGAAGGCGCGTTGCCCGACGATCCGAAGGAAATCGTGCGCATTGCCCGCCAGATCGGGTATCCGGTGATCATCAAGGCCGCTGGCGGCGGCGGTGGCCGCGGCATGCGCGTGGTGCACACCGAAGCGGCGCTCGTGAACGCGGTCAACATGACGCGCGAAGAAGCCGGCCGGGCGTTTAACAACCCGGAAGTCTATATGGAGAAGTTCCTCGAGAACCCGCGCCATATCGAAATCCAGGTGCTCGCCGACAAGCACAAGAACGCCATCTGGCTGGGCGAGCGCGACTGCTCCATGCAGCGCCGTCACCAGAAGGTGATCGAAGAAGCGACCGCACCGCTGATTCCGCGCCGTCTGATCGAGCGTATCGGCGATCGTTGCGCCGACGCCTGCAAGAAGATGGGTTACGTCGGTGCCGGCACGTTCGAATTCCTGTTCGAAAACGGCGAGTTCTACTTCATCGAAATGAACACGCGCGTGCAGGTCGAACACCCGGTGACCGAAATGATCACGGGCATCGACATCGTGCAAGAACAGATTCGCATTGCCGCCGGCGAGAAGCTCGCTCTGCGTCAGCGTGACATCCAGTTCCAGGGTCACGCGATCGAATGCCGTATCAACGCCGAAGATCCGTACAAGTTCACGCCGTCGCCGGGCCGCATCACCGCCTGGCACATGCCCGGTGGCCCCGGCATCCGCGTCGACTCGCACGCTTATAACGGCTACTTCGTGCCGTCGAACTACGACTCGATGATCGGCAAGCTGATCGCCTACGGCGCCACGCGCGACCAGGCCATCCGTCGTATGCGTGTGGCGCTGTCGGAAATCGTGATCGAAGGGATCCAGACCAACATTCCGCTTCACCGCGAAATGATGCTCGACGCCAAGTTTGTCGAAGGCGGCACGAGCATTCACTATCTGGAACACAAGCTGGCGCAGAAGACTGCCGTCGGCGGCAATTAAGTCGTTTTATCTGTAAGGAAGTCGTCGCCATGTATCGCGAACTCGTCGTGGAAGTTGCCCGCGCCCAAGCTGAGGCCCTGTCGGACACCCTGATCGATCTGGGCGTCCTGTCGGTCTCCGTGGAAGACGCGGATGCCGACACCCCCGACGAGCAACCGATGTTTGGCGAGCCGGGTCTCACCCCGCCGGACACCGCGTGGCAGCGCTCGCGCGTGGTGGCCCTGGTGGGGGAAGATCAGGACGCCGCCGTGCTGCTCGCGGCGGCCGTCAACGAACTGAACCTGCCGGAGTCGCCGACGTTCACGCTGCGCGATGTGGAAGAACAGGATTGGGTACGTCTGACGCAATCGCAGTTCGAACCGATGCAGATCGGTCAGCGCATCTGGGTCGTGCCGTCGTGGCACGACGCGCCCGATACCGACGCGTTGATTCTCGAACTCGATCCGGGCCTCGCGTTCGGCACGGGGAGTCACCCGACCACGCGCTTGTGCATGGAGTGGCTCGAACAGCACGTGCAACCGGGGCAATCGCTGCTCGACTACGGTTGTGGCTCGGGCATTCTGGCCATCCTCGCGCGCAAGTGCGGCGCCGATCCGGTCATCGGCATCGACATCGATCCGCAGGCGGTCGAATCGGCACGCTATAACAGCGAGCGCAATCACGCGCCGGTCGAATACGGCCTGCCCGACGATCTGCGCGACGGTCAATTCAATATCGTGGTCGCCAACATTCTGTCGAATCCGCTCAAGTTGCTCGCGTCGATGCTCACGTCGCGCGTGGCGCCGGGCGGCCGGCTTGCGCTCTCAGGTGTGCTGGAACGACAGGCCGACGAGGTGATTGCGGCTTACGCGCCCTATATGAAGATGTCGGTCTGGCGCGCACACGATGGCTGGGTCTGCCTGCACGGGCAGGCCGCCGGTTAAATCCACATAACGCGCCGA
This sequence comes from Pandoraea pneumonica, assembly GCF_049918595.1. Taxonomy (GTDB): domain Bacteria; phylum Pseudomonadota; class Gammaproteobacteria; order Burkholderiales; family Burkholderiaceae; genus Pandoraea; species Pandoraea pneumonica_A. Next base: position 66,528 of record NZ_JBNCRZ010000004.1, on the reverse strand, counting down.
GTCCTATGACCCCATCCCCGCGCGTTCTGGCCACCCGCTGCCCCCACTGTCATACCGTCTTTCGCGTCGTCGCGGATCAGCTCAAGCTGCGCGACGGCCTAGTGCGTTGCGGGCACTGCCGCGAAGTGTTCGACGGGCGCGCCTATCTTTGCGAGCCGCCGAAGGAAGATGGCGACGCACAAGCTTCCTCCGATACGAACTCGGCGCCAGACAACATCGCGGCAACCGATCGTTCGGAGAACACCGACGCGGCACACACCGCATCGTCTTCCGCTGCGCCTTCGGTCCCGGCGCTTTTTAGCGAACCTCCCGCTCATACCTCGGATGCCGACACGGCAACGCCGCGTGCACCGGTGCCCGAGATGCTCACGCCGACGGCCATTGCGGCACTGCTCGGCACGCCTGACGAGAGCCGTGCGCAGATGCAGCACGGCCCGGGTCGCTATATCGACGACGAAGATGCCACGGTGTTGCCTGCACCGACGTCCGCGCCAGCAAGCGCAGCGCGTGCAGGCGCACCGGCTACCGAACCCAACGAGAAACGCCCAGGTGCCGCGCGTGTCGTCTGGCGCGTGTTGATGGTCTTGGCGATCGTCGGCCTGCTTGCGCAGTGGGCTTGGCTCGAACGCGCTGCGGTCGTCGATCGATTCCCGGCATTGCGCCCCGCTTTCGCTGCGCTCGGCCGTCCGCTCCACATCGCCGTGGCGCCGCCGCGTCAGCCCGACGTGCTGCAACTCTCAAGCGTCACGCTGGTGACGGATGACGGCAGTACTGCCGCAGACGCCTCAGGCACGACCAGCGCCGCGACGACCACGACCGCCACACCGGCGAGCGGTGCCTCGGCAGACGCCGTACCGCCCGACAGCGTGCCGATGACGCTGACCGTCTTCATGCGCAACGATGCCGGGCACGCGGTGGCATGGCCGTCGCTCGAACTCACGCTCTCGGACATCGACGGCAAGCCGGTGGTGCGTCGCGTTTTCGCCGCCGCCGATTACGTCGCCGATGCCCCGTTGCGCGATGCTGGCCTTGCACCGCACAACGAACGCACGATTCGGTTACGATTGTCGGCGCAAGCAGCGCTTGCCAGTAACTATCGGGTACTCGCGTTTTATCCCTGATAGCGCTGCCGCACTCAACACTAGGAGATATCGATGTCCCAAGTCACCCTCGGGGGCAACCCCATCGAAGTCGACGGCCAGTTCCCGCAGAAGGGGCAGACCGCACCGGCGCTCAAGCTGGTCAATGCCAAATTGCAGGACGTCACGCTCGATGACTTCGCTGGCAAACGCAAGGTTCTGAACATCGTGCCGAGCCTCGACACGCCGACCTGCGCCACCTCGACCCGCAAGTTCAACGAAGCCGCCGGTAAGCTCGAGAACACCGTCGTGCTCGTGATCTCGGCCGACCTGCCGTTCGCCATGAGCCGCTTCTGCGCGACCGAAGGCCTGAACAACGTTGTTACGCTCTCGACGATGCGTGGCCGCGAGTTCCTGAAGGACTACGGCGTAGCGATCGCCACCGGCCCGCTCGCTGGCGTGACCGCCCGCGCCGTGGTCGTGCTCGACGCCGACAACCGTGTCGTGCACGCCGAGCTCGTGCCTGAAATCAAGAACGAACCGAACTACGACGCTGCGCTGGCTGCCTTGGCGTAATTCGCAAGTTCATCGGCCACGTTAGCGTGTGGCCGACTGCATGACCTGTGCCGGCGTCCGCGCCGGCACATTGCCGTCCGGCCACCTGCCGCCGTGCCCTCTGACTACTAGTAAGGAATCATCTCGTGACTACCGTGATCTGCGGCTCGCTCGCCTACGACAACATCATGACGTTCGAAGGCCGCTTCGGCGAGCACATTCTGCCCGACCAGGTGCACATCCTGAACGTGAGCTTCCTCGTGCCGACCATGCGCCGTAACTTCGGCGGCTGCGCCGGCAACATCGGCTACAGCCTGCATCTGCTCGGCGGTTCGCCGACGGTGATGGCAACGGTGGGCGAAGACGGCGGCGCGTACCTCGAGCGCTTTGCGTCGCTTGGGATGTCGACCGAGTTCGTGCGCACGGTGCCCGACTCGATGACGGCCAACGCGATGATCACCACCGATCTGGATAACAACCAAATCACCGCTTTCCACCCGGGTGCGATGATGTTCTCGGCACAAAACCGCGTGAGCGATGTGAAGGGCGCGACGCTCGGTATCGTGGCCCCCGACGGCCCCGATGCGATGCTCGCCCACGCCGAAGGATTCGCCGCTGCGGGTGTGCCGTTCGTGTTCGATCCGGGCCAGGGCCTGCCGATTCTCTCGCCTGAGACACTGCGTCGCATCGTGGAACTCGCCACTTATCTGGCGGTCAACGACTACGAAGCCAAGCTCCTCGCCACCAAGACCGGCTGGTCGCTGGAAGATCTCCAGTCGCGTGTCGAGGCACTGATCGTCACGCGCGGAGAACACGGGGCCCTGATTTTCGCCGACGGTCAGCAACACGACATTCCTGCCGTGAAAGCCAAGCGAGTCGTCGATCCGACCGGATGCGGCGATGCCTTCCGTGGCGGGTTGCTCTATGGCATCGAAAAGGGTCTCGACTGGCCGACCACTGGCCGACTGGCCAGCCTCATGGGTTCGCTCAAGATTGCCGAGCAGGGCCCGCAGACCTATGCACCGACGCGCGCCGACATCGACGCGCAATATGAAGAAGCGTTCGGCCACCGCTTCGAATGATTCCAGGATATTAACGATGGCACGACTGACCACACCGCTCATTCTTACCACTGTCACGGCATCGCTCCTGCTGTCCGCCTGCACGGCGTTCGGCCCGAGCAATTCCGCCAGCGTCTACGACAGCCGTCAGGCGCAACGCGAACAAGTTGTCCGTATGGGCACTGTCGAATCGGTGCGTCCGGTGACGATCGATAGCAGCAACGGTGACCCGGGCGTGCTCGGCGTCGTCGGCGGCGGCGCACTCGGCGCGATCGGCGGCAGCGCCATCGGTGGCGGTCGTGGCTCGATCGCGACGGGCATCATCGGCGGCCTGCTCGGCGCCGTCGCCGGGCAAGCGGTCGAGAATCGCATGAGCAAGAAGGCCGGTCTGGAAATTACCGTGCGACTCGACAACGGCGAACTGCGTGCGATCACGCAAGATGCCGACGACGCGTTCCAGCCGGGCCAGCGCGTGCGCTTGCTCTCGAGCGGCGGCGTGACGCGTGTGACGCACTAAGCACGCTAAGCACGATATCCGAGCGCCGCGATGGCGCTCAGGACAGCACACAGCGGGCGGCCATCGGTCGCCCGTTTTCATATCCACGCATGGGCAGCAAAGACGAGCGCTGCCGCAAAGCACGATGGCGCCGAGTGCGTCACCGGTCTCGACGCGTCACGAGTGAAAACCATTCGCCCATGAAAAAACCCGCTGTGACGACTCGCATCACAGCGGGTTTCTGATCGGGTAGGACTACTCGATCAAAAGACACCTAAGTGTCTAGGGTCCTGCGTCAGCACTCGAATTACGGACGGCTGCCGGTCGGGAACGGCCATGCCGCTGCCGGATTCAGAGCCGTCTTCGGTGCTGCTGCCGGCGCAGCTGCGGGAGCCGCAGCAGGCTTGGCAACCTTCTTCACTGCGGCCTTCTTAACAGCAGGCTTCTTCGCAGCGGCAGGCTTTTTGGCAGCGGGCTTCTTCGCCGCAGCCTTCTTCGCAGCAGGCTTGGCAGCCGGCTTCTTAGCAGCAGCCTTCTTCACTGCGGCTTTCTTCGCGGCCGGCTTCTTAGCAGCGACTTTCTTGACGGCGGCTTTCTTAGCCACCGGCTTCTTCGCTGCAACCTTCTTCACTGCGGCTTTCTTAGCCACCGGCTTCTTGGCTGCAACCTTCTTCACCGCTGCCTTCTTGGCAACCGGCTTCTTCGCAGCAACCTTCTTCACTGCGACTTTCTTGGCGACCGGCTTCTTAGCGGCAACCTTCTTTGCTGCCGGCTTCTTAGCGGCAACAGCCTTCTTCGCGACCGGCTTCTTAGCAGCAGCAGCCTTCTTCGCGACCGGCTTCTTGGCAGCAACTGCCTTCTTCGCAACCGGTTTCTTGGCAGCAGCTTTCTTCGCTGCCGGCTTCTTGGCAACAGCCTTCTTAATCGTAGCCATCACATTGCTCCTTAACGTAAGAGATCACTCAAACGAAACTACCTGAGAAGGAAACCCGACCACCGCACGGCGAACCGCCGGCGAGCGGGCTATTCATCGGCGTACGCATCGGACATCGACGGCTTACGCTAATGAATTCGGCGCTGCGCGCACGACGCTTACCATGAGTGGTCGCGCGCGCAAAAAAATTGCCGACGACATCGCCGTCAGCAATTCGATTGTCTTGAGATGGGAGATTCGCCAGATTCTTCGGGGGGTAGCTTGCCTGTCCCGTCATCGGGATGGAGGAGATTGCGATAGCGGATAAGCGATACTGCTTGCTATGCACCAAGGTTTTTACGCTCCGTAACTACCAGCTCTCTGTCGCGGGAGGAAAGCAATGTGCTTTCGTGTGTTCATCGAGACTGCAATTTATTTGAGCGAATAATAATTCTTTTGTGATGCGATGTTAATACTTTGTGCATAAAAAAGCGCACATCAATCGCAGCGAAGAAGTCAATCTGTTGTATTTGATGCACATCGCACTCGCGCTTCGACGTCGTCGACGCACTCGCGAGTCTGCGATGACGAGGATGATGTGCGTGACGAGCGCCTTCTCTTCTGCTTCTCTTCACACTCATCACACGTGCTTCGCACGCACACACCACCCTCTCGAAACCCGCATGGATGCTTGCTTTGCAGCGAGCACCCATTTTTACTTCGCGCTTAGTCCCAGCTCAACGCGCCACCGGTTTGATACTCGATCACTCGCGTCTCGAAGAAGTTGCGCTCCTTCTTCAAGTCGATCATCTCGCTCATCCACGGGAACGGATTCTCTTCGTTCGGATAGAGCGCTTCGAGACCGATTTGTGCGCAGCGACGGTTCGCGATGAAGCGCAAATAGCTCTTGAACATGGCGGCGTTCAGACCCAACACACCACGCGGCATCGTGTCTTCGGCGTAGCGATACTCCAACTCGACGGCCTTCTTGAACAGCTCGCGAATCTCTTCGCGGAACTCCGGCGTCCACAGGTTAGGGTTTTCCAGCTTCACTTGATTGATCAAGTCGATGCCGAAGTTGCAGTGCATCGACTCGTCGCGAAGGATGTACTGGTACTGCTCGGCAGCGCCCGTCATCTTGTTCTGGCGGCCCAGCGCGAGGATCTGCGTGAAGCCGACGTAGAAGAACAGACCTTCCATGATGCAGGCGAACACGATCAGCGAGCGCAGCAGCTTCTGGTCGTTCTCTTGCGTGCCGGTCTGGAACGACGGGTCGGCAACGACTTCGATGAACGGCAGCAGGAACTCGTCCTTGTCGCGAATCGACGGCACTTCGTGATACGCGTTGAAGATCTCGCCTTCGTCCAGCCCCAGGCTCTCGACGATGTACTGATAGGCGTGCGTGTGGATCGCTTCTTCAAACGCCTGACGCAACAGGAACTGACGGCACTCCGGCGCGGTGATGTGGCGATACGTGCCGAGCACGATGTTGTTCGCGGCGAGCGAGTCGGCCGTCACGAAGAAGCCGAGGTTGCGCTTGATGATGCGGCGCTCGTCTTCGGTCAGACCGTTCGGGTCTTTCCACAACGCGATGTCGCGCGACATGTTGATTTCCTGCGGCATCCAGTGGTTCGCGCAACCCGCCAGATACTTTTCCCATGCCCACTTGTACTTGAACGGCACCAGTTGGTTCACGTCCGTCGTGCCGTTGATCACGCGCTTGTCGGAGGCGCTCACGCGGCGTGTCGACTGCGAGGCGATCACGCTCGGCGTGTCGGATTGCGTGCCGAGAATGTTCGGCTCCGGCGAGAACGTGGCAGCCGGGGCGGCGGGTTTGGCGGTGGAGGTCTCTTCTTCCCAGTTCAGCATAGGGTCTCAGTCCGTTCAGGTTGATGCGGTGCACACAAACGCGTGCATCGCCGAAGTGGCAGATCTAGCGGATCAGTCGATCACTCGCGTACCGCATCAGCGGTAAGCGGCGAAAAATCCGCAGGGGTGAATACGGTGTTTCGGGGGCTTGTCAGAAGCGCTTTCGCACTGTCTTGAAATACTTCGCGAGCGGGGGAGATGGCTTGCTTCACTTGCAACATCACGACCTCCCGACGTCGAATTGAATGACTCCAATTTAGCACAATTACGTCACGCATTCCAGCACTCTCACACTATATATAGTGTCGCAGTCCGTCCAGACCACTATACCTAGTGTTCGGCCATATCTCGCGCGAGATGCCCGCCAAGCCCCGCGGGACCGGCATGTTGCCACGATTCGCGTGTCAAAGGTAGGGCCTGTTCTCCCTAAGCGCAGTGCCTGTCGGCGTGACGGCATCGGGCGTATGCTATGCGTCACGCGTCACCCGCGCAGCGAACCCGAACGTCAGATTTGGGCGCGCGCCAGCCACGACGCGCAGGAGAAGAAGGAGATACCGACAATGACTTCCCATGGTGCCGACAACACAAGTCCAGCACGCCCCCTATCGACACATCCCGCGGGCCCCACGCCCCTCACCCTCACCCCGGGCAAACCGCTCCGGCTGTCCGCCGGCTCACTGATCGCTGACGTACAACCGGGCTGTGGCGGGCGGCTCGCGAGACTGGCACGGCGCGACACGCGCGGCGATCTGTTCGACTATCTCGTACCGCTCGGCAACGAACCGTTCGCGTCGGATGAATGGCCGAAAGCCGGTGCGTTTCCGATGCTGCCGTATACCAATCAGTTGCGCGACGACACGCTGCACTGGCAAGGCCGCGACATCGTGGCGCGCGAAGCGCCCGCCGCATCGAGTTCGTTGCACGGCTGGGGGCTGCGCCGCGCGTGGGAAGTGGTCGACGAGAGCGCCCACTGCTGCGTGCTGCAACTCGACAGCCCGGCACAACCCGAGTGGCCTTGGCACTATCAAGCGTATCTGTCGATATCGCTCGATGCGCAAGGTATCGACATGCAGCTCTCGCTCACCAATCTCTCGGCAGGCAACATGCCCGCCGGGCTCGGTCTGCACCCATACTTCCGCTGGCCTGCCGGTGCGCGCCTGACGTTCGAAGCAGAGTCCATCTGGCGCTCGCCTTCGGAGGACATTCGCTGGCCGAGCGAGCAGCGCATTCACGTTGGCGCCATCGAAGTGGTGTCGGTCGGCGGCGGACTCGATAGTAAAGGCCGGTCGACGTGGTTCGCGGAAGTGCCCGAAACCGGACGCTTCGACGCGCGCATCGACTACGCGGGCGGTCTGCGCTCGGCCACCGTGCGCAGCGACGACGCGGCGTGGCTCGTCGTGCACTCGCCCGCCGGACGCCCCTATCTGTGTCTCGAGCCGTCGACGCATCGCGTGGGCGACTTCGATCACGATCATGTCGCCGTACCCCATGGCGAGACGCTCAACCTGTCGATGCGGATCGATCTGGCCTGACTCCGGCGGCATCGGAAGGCACCCAAGAAAAAACCCCGTCGTCCTTGCGGACCGACGGGGTTTTTTCTGAGCCGCCGGCACCATCGCTGGCCCCGGCATTCACTCAACTTACTGGCAAGCTTCGCACTCGTCGAAGCCAGGGTCGCCCGGACGCATCGTGCAGACCGCGCCTTCGGCTTCCGGCATCGGTTGCGCCAACGGCGAGGTCGGCTCGGCCGAGAAGCTGCTGCTCGGCGACACGCCACCCGAGCTCACTGCGTTCAGCGCGCCATGGCTCACCGTCGACTTCTCGACGTGCGTGGCTGCCATCGTACGGAGGTAGTACGTGGTCTTCAGACCGCGCGTCCACGCCAGCTTGTACGTCTCGTCGAGCTTCTTGCCCGATGCGCCAGCCATGTAGATGTTCAGCGACTGCGCCTGATCGATCCACTTCTGGCGACGCGACGCGGCTTCGACCAGCCACTTCGGTTCGACTTCGAACGCCGTGGCATAGATCTCGCGCAGGTCGGCCGGCACGCGGTCGATACGCGAGAGCGAGCCGTCGAAGTACTTCAGGTCGGCGACCATCACTTCGTCCCACAGGCCGCGCGCCTTCAGGTCACGCACCAGATACTCGTTGACCACCGTGAATTCGCCCGACAGGTTCGACTTCACATACAAGTTCTGGAACGTCGGCTCGATGCAGGCCGACACGCCGATGATGTTCGAGATGGTCGCGGTCGGTGCGATCGCCACGCAGTTCGAATTGCGCATACCGTGCGAAGCGATGTGCTTGCGCAGGCTGTCCCAATCCATCGTCGCCGACTGGTCGACTTCGAGGTAACCGCCGCGCTCTTCCGCCAGCAGCTTGAGCGAATCTTGCGGCAGGATGCCACGATCCCACAGCGAGCCCTTGTACGACGAGTACTGACCGCGTTCCTTGGCCAGCTCGGTCGACGCCCAGTAAGCGTAGTAGCACACGGCTTCCATCGAACGGTCGGCGAACTCGACGGCGTCGTTCGAGGCATACGGCGTGCGCAGCAGGTGCAGGCAGTCCTGGAAGCCCATGATGCCCATGCCCACCGGACGGTGATGCAGGTTCGAATTACGCGCCTTGGTCACGGCGTAGTAATTGATGTCGATCACGTTGTCGAGCATGCGCATTGCCACGCGAATGGTGCGCTGCAACTTCTCGTGGTCGAGCTCGTAGCCGTTGGCCGTCTGCTTCAGGTGCGCCACCAGGTTCACCGAGCCGAGGTTACACACGGCGATTTCGGTGTCGCTCGTGTTGAGCGTGATTTCCGTGCACAGGTTCGACGAGTGCACCACGCCCACGTGTTGTTGCGGCGAGCGGATGTTGCACGGATCCTTGAACGTGATCCACGGGTGACCGGTTTCGAACAGCATGCCCAGCATCTTGCGCCACAGGGCTTGTGCCGGCACCTTCTTGAACAGCTTGATCTCGCCGCGTGCGGCCTTGTCTTCGTAAGCCGTGTAAGCCTGTTCGAAAGCCTTGCCCACCTTGTCGTGCAGGTCCGGGCAGGTCGACGGCGAGAACAGCGTCCACTCCGCGCCTTCCATCACGCGCTTCATGAACAGATCGGGAATCCAGTTCGCCGTGTTCATGTCGTGCGTGCGGCGGCGGTCGTCGCCGGTGTTCTTACGCAGTTCGAGGAATTCTTCGATGTCCAGGTGCCACGTTTCCAGGTACGCGCACACCGCGCCCTTGCGCTTGCCGCCCTGGTTCACGGCCACGGCCGTGTCGTTGACCACCTTCAGGAACGGCACCACACCCTGGCTCTTGCCGTTCGTGCCCTTGATGTGCGAGCCGAGCGCGCGAACTTGCGTCCAGTCGTTGCCCAGACCGCCGGCAAACTTCGAGAGCAGTGCGTTTTCCTTGAGCGCTTCGTAAATGCCTTCCAGATCGTCCGAGACGGTCGTCAGGTAGCACGACGACAACTGCGAGCGGCGCGTGCCCGAGTTGAACAGCGTCGGGGTCGAGCTCATGAAGTCGAAGCTCGACAGAATTTGGTAGAACTCGATCGCACGCGCTTCGCGCTCGACTTCGTTCAGCGCCAGACCCATGGCCACGCGCATGTAGAACGCCTGCGGCATTTCGATGCGATGGCTATCGATATGCAGGAAGTAGCGGTCGTACAGCGTTTGCAGACCCAGGTAGTTGAACTGGAGGTCGCGCGAGGCGTCCAGCGCAGCACCCAGCTTGGCCAGGTCGTACGTCAGCAGTTGCTCGTCGAGCAGTTCGGCTTCCACGCCTTGCTTGATGAAGCGCGGGAAGTATTCGACGTAACGCTCGGCCATCTCGCCCTGCGGCACTTCTTCGCCGAGAATTTCGCGGCGGATCGTGTGCATCAGAATGCGGGCGGTCACCAGGCTGTACGCCGGTTCCTTTTCGATGAGGGTACGCGAGGCGAGAATCGCCGAGTCGTACACCTGCGACAGCGGCACGCCGTCGTACAGGTTCTTGATCGTCTCGGTCAGGATCGGCTCGGCGCTCACTTCGTTGCCGAGGTTTTCGCAAGCGGCCTGCACCACGCCACGCAGCACGCCCATGTCGAGGGCACGCGTCACGCCGTTGTCGGTGACATGCAACACCGGGGCATCAGGCGTGGCCGACTCTTGCGTCGTTTCGACGGCGTGAGCACGCTCTTGCGAACGCTTCTCGCGATACAGCACGTAGGCACGCGCCACGTTGTGCTCGCCCTCGCGCATGAGCGCGAGTTCGACCTGATCCTGAATGTCTTCGATGTGGAACGTACCGCCGTTCGGGCGGCTGCGCACCAGCGCGCGCACGACGGCTTGCGTCAGTTGCTCCACGAGTTCGCGAACACGCGCCGAAGCCGCACCTTGACCGCCGTTCACGGCGAGGAACGCCTTGGTCACAGCGATCGCGATCTTCGACGGCTCGAAACCCACCACCGCGCCGTTGCGTCGAATCACTTTGAAGTCGGCGTTGGTCGCCGGTTCGAATGCGCCCGTCGTTTGGGGCGCCGACGCACCCGTGCCATTGCCGGCATTCGCGGCGGGCGTCGGGTTCGGGCGGGTGAGGTTTTCGTTAGTCTGCATGTAAAAACTCCCGTTCCAATGAGATGGTGCTGTTAGCGCGTCTCTACCAGTTTTACGGCCGGCAAAAATGCGCCCTGGGGGCGCCGATGGAGCGAAGTGCTGAACACCGCACGACCGACGGACGGCCAAGGGTTCGAGGTGTCCGCTGCACGGCTTTGCTGCTGTGCCGCCCCACAAAACGCCGCAGGACAAGCACGGTATTGATGGATATTGCTTCCTGTGCCGACCACGTCATCAACCACTACATATAGTGGTCAGCACCCGAATTGGCACTAAGTATAGTGGAGATGACGCACTCCGCAAACTCAAAAATTTCTCTCTCCGGGAAGGCCCGTGGCATCGCCGTGTCAAGCAAAACCTACCCCGTCATGGGGGTTAATCCGCCGGTTGAAACGGCAACATCGCCGGGCTCAGGTCGGCCATCTGGCGCAACCGCGGCCATTCGAAATACGGCCCCGGATCCGTCTTGCGACCCGGTGCTATATCGGCATGTCCGGCGACAGCTTGAATGGGATAACGCCCGCGCAACGTCTTGGTGAGCGCCGCCAGCGTCGCGTACTGCGCGGCGGTGAACGGTGTGTCGTCGGTGCCTTCGAGCTCCACCCCGATCGAGTAGTCGTTGCAACGCGCCCGGCCTTCGAACGACGATGCACCGGCGTGCCACGCACGCGCATCGCACGACACGAACTGTTGCAACGCACCATCGCGGCGCACGAGAAAGTGCGACGACACGTGCACGCCGCGAATCTCGTCGAAGAACGGATGCGCGTCGTGATCGAGCCGGTTCTGAAAGAACGCCGGGATTTCGTCGCCACCGAACTGCCCCGGTGGCAACGAGATGTTGTGCACCACGAGCAGGTCGGTCGGCATGCCCGCTGGACGTGCATCGAAATTCGGTGACGGCAATCGCTGCGCTTCGCGCACCCAGCCTTCGGTGTCGAGCGTGAACGCCGGCAGCCGCGCCGAAGTGTCGGGTGCGTTCATACCGCGCCTCGCGACGACATGCGCAAAACCGCAGCGCAAGCGCTAGCGCGGCATTCCGGCCGGTGGACAACGATAGGGGACACCCATGACTGGAGCATGACGGGCACAGCGATCTCCCGTAGAGCGAGGGGCGCCATTGTAGCCCACTTGGCGTGACGCCGTCGGCGGTGATCCCAACGGCGGTAGCGGCACCCGCTGTACGCAATGTGCCCGACCGATAGCGCAAAACAAATCGGCAAAATCCCCAAAGAAGAAGCCTCCCGCCGCACTAGGCCGAGAGGCTTCCATGGGCGTTGCCACGCCCGGGGGTGGCAATGCACTCGTGTCGTGCAACACGTGTACCACCCCGCACCGCTCACAGGGGCGGCGCCGTTGGCCGAGACTTCCGGCCGGATGAACCCATCGATCACGGAAATGCCGGTATCGCCGCCTCCACCCCTTCCATATGCGCTTCGGGGTGGTGCGCTTTCAACATCTCACGGACCTCGTCGACGCGGCTCTCGCGCACATCGACCATCAGCAGAATCTGGCCTTGCTCCAGCGGCTCACGGAACATCTTGAGCCGCGAATTCGGCACCGACACGCCGATCATGCTCGACACCCACGCACCGAACAGTGAGCCCAGCGGCGCGGTGATGATCATCAATTCCCACTGGGGACGCGTGCCCACGATGGGGAAAAACGCCGCGACTGCACCGACCGCCAGCCCACAGAAGCCACCGATCACGAGCCCGGCTTCGGCGCCGTGCACGATATCGGAAGTCTGTAGGAGGTTAGCCTCGTGCAGTCCCTCCAGGTCCATTTCGTCACGTGCCATAAAGTGGATGTGACGCTCCTCGATCCGCGCGAGCAACAGGTCGCTCATGGTGCGTTGCGCACTGGCAAGATCGGGAAGAAGGAAATACATCCGTCTGCGCATTAGCATGTTGCGCCCTCCTGTCGACGTTTCCGACAAATCCCCTTCGTTGGTCTTAGTCTGTACGGGGTTGGTTACTGTGTTTTAGTGCATGCGACAGGCATGCGCAAGCCGCCCACCGAGGCAGGCTTGCTAATAGAGAGGGAAATGCGCGCGGAAGATGCGCGGATGTGCCGCGCTGGCAGACTCAGGCGCGGTGTTCGCGCGCGAGATAGGCGTCGCGATGCGCGCCGCTGCAAAAGTGCGTGCCACCGGCGCCATGCACCGCATCGCTCTCCGGCAGATAGGTATCGCACTCCTGGCAGCGCACCATGCGCTCGGCCGGCGGCAGCGATTGTTGCACGGTGGTCTTCGCGCCATTCGACGGCGGCGGACGCATGCGATCGGCGTCGCGCTTGCGTTCGTTATGACGCATCCACCAGGTGCCCAGCACCAACAACACCAGTAACAGCAAGATATTGCGCATCGCGCTTCAAGTCTCCGTCATGCGATGCAGCACCACCTCTAGCACGAAGCGAGAACCGACATACGCCAGCAGTAGCGCCACGAACGACGCCAGAACCCAACGCAGCGCGACCTTACCGCGCCACCCATAAAAGTGCCGGCCCAGCAGCACCGCGCCGAACATCAGCCACGACACCACCGCGAACACGGTCTTGTGATCGATGCGCACCGCACGCCCGAAGAGCGCCTCGGAGAACATCACCCCGGAAATTAACGTCAACGTGAGCAACACGAAGCCCGCACCGATCAGCCGGAACAACAGCTTCTCCATCGTGAGCAAGGGCGGCAGTGTTTCTAACCAACGCGCGAGCCAGCCGGTCGGCTCGTTGCCGCGCGACGGATGCAACTGACGTTCCGCGTAGATCATTAACAGCGCATGCAAGGCCGCGAGTGCGAACAAGCCGTAGGCCATATTCGCAATGATGAAGTGCGCCTTGAAGATCGGATCGGCGGCAAAACCAAGAATGCGCACGTCCGGGAAAATCAGCGGCAACAGACAGGCCACGGCCGCGATCGGTGTGACCATTAGCCGCAGGCTGTCGAGCGGGAAAAAGAAACTCTCGATCCAATAGATACCGACCGAGAGCCAGAGCATGGCCGAGAGCATGTACGCGAAACCGAAGTGCATGCTGTCGGCGCGGAAGATTGTCTGATGCAGCAACACCCCATGCAGCGCGAGCACGACGAACAGCGAAAGCTGCATCGGCCAACGCGACGGCGTGCCTGTGACAGGCATAGGCGCGAGCTGTCCACCCGCCATCGCGAGCGCGGCATCGCGCCGGTAACCTTGCCACGAACAAACCGCCAACCCGGCGTAAAGGATGGCGGTCAGCGCATACAGTAAAATAGTCATGTTTGAAGTTTACACCAGCCCATGACGGGCGCGCTGCCAGGCTGTTCACCCGCCCGGCCGTGCCCGCCCACCGGGCCACTGCGGGTCTTACAGGATACGTTTCATGCTCGACAATCTCACTACGCGCCTTGCCAAGGTCGTCAAGACACTGCGCGGCGAAGCCCGTCTGACCGAGGCCAACACGCAGGAAATGCTGCGCGAAGTGCGCCTTGCCCTGCTCGAGGCCGACGTGGCCCTGCCGGTGGTTCGCGATTTCATCGCCAAGGTGCGCGACAAGGCGCTCGGCGAAGAAGTCGTCGGCAGCCTCTCGCCGGGTCAGGCGCTCGTGGGTGTCGTTCAGCGCGAACTGACCGCGCTCATGGGCGGCGACTACGAAGGCCGTGCCGCCGAGCTCAATCTCGCCACCACCCCGCCCGCCATTATCTTGATGGCCGGTCTGCAAGGTGCCGGTAAGACCACCACCGTCGGTAAGCTCGCCAAGCTGCTGCGCTCGCAGAAGAAGAAAGTCCTGACGGTTTCCGTCGACGTCTACCGCCCCGCCGCTATCGCCCAGTTGCAGACGGTGACCGAACAGGTCGACGCCGATTTCTTCCCCTCGCAACCCGATCAGAAGCCGGTCGACATCGCCCGCGCGGCCGTCGACTGGGCGCGCCGCCATCACCACGATGTGCTGCTCGTCGACACGGCCGGCCGTCTGGGTATCGACGAAGCGATGATGCAGGAAATCAGCGCGCTGCACGCTGAGCTGAAACCGATCGAAACGCTGTTCGTCGTCGACGCCATGCTCGGCCAGGACGCCGTGAACACCGCCCGCGCGTTCAACGACGCGCTGCCGCTCACCGGCGTGGTGCTCACCAAGCTCGACGGCGACTCGCGCGGCGGTGCAGCGCTGTCGGTGCGTCATATCACCGGCAAGCCGATCAAGTTCGTCGGTGTGGCCGAAAAGCTCGATGGCCTCGAAGTCTTCCACCCGGACCGCATGGCGAACCGGATTCTCGGCATGGGCGACATTCTCGCGCTCGTCGAAGAAGCCCAGCGCGGTGTGGACGTGCAAGCCGCCCAGAAGCTCGCCGAGAAGGTGAAGAAGGGCGGCGACTTCGATCTGAACGACTTCAAGGCGCAGATCGGTCAGATGAAGAACATGGGTGGCCTCTCCTCGCTCATGGACAAGTTGCCGGCACAGTTCCAAGCCGCGGCCAGCCAAACCAATATGGATCAGGCCGAGAAGCAAGTGCGCCGCATGGAAGGCATCATCAACTCGATGACGCCCGCCGAGCGCGCCAAGCCCGAGCTGATCAAGGCCAGCCGCAAGCGCCGTATTGCTGCCGGTGCGGGCGTGCAGGTGCAGGAAGTCAACCGCATGCTCAATCAGTACGATCAGATGCGCACGATGATGAAGAAGCTGAAGGGCGGCGGCATGATGAAGATGATGCGCAGCATGAAGGGCATGATGCCGGGCATGCGCTAAGCGCGTGCGTTAGTGTGTGTTGTGCATGACATCCCGGTCGCAGGGTTGCGGTTCGGCTGATATCGGACATTTCCGGCTAACCCCGGGCTTTCCGTATATACTCCGGGCCGCAAATAGCGACATCCCCCCGCAACAAGTGATACAGGGTCGCCCCATATGAACCGCGAAGAAGCCCTCGAAGTATTCCGTAATTCCGAAGAAATCGTCTCGGCTGACCAGGTCAACGCCTCGGTCGACCAGATGGCCGGTGCCATCAAGGCCGCCATCGGCGACGAATTCCCGATGGTGCTGTCGGTCATGGGCGGCGCCGCCGTCTTCACCGGTATGCTGCTGCCGCGCCTCGACTTCCCGCTCGAGTTCGACTACATCCACCTCTCGCGCTACAACAACACCACCACCGGCGGTGCGATGCAGTGGCGCGTGGCGCCGCGCGACTCGGTGCGCGACCGAGTGGTGCTGGTGCTCGACGACATTCTCGACGAAGGCGCCACGATGGCCGCGATTCGCGATCGCATTCTCGAGATGGGCGCGTCGAAGTTCTACAGCGCGGTGCTGTGCGAAAAGATTCTCGCCAAGGAAAAGCCGTCGCATCCCGACTTCTGCGGCTTCACGGTGCCCGATCGCTATGTCTTCGGCTGCGGTATGGATGCCAAGGGTTACTGGCGCAACTTGCCGACGATCCGCGCGCTGACCATGCCGCGCTGATCGCTGGCGAATCACCGACGGATCGCTGCCATATCCCTGCCAGCGTCGCCATGAAGAAAGGGCCCCACGGGGCCCTTTTCTTTTTGTGTCTCGACGTATCGGCTGACGTGCCGCTCAGAACTGATGCACGAAGACCTTCACGCCCTTGAGGATCATCTCGACAGAGATCGCCACGAGAATCAGGCCCATCAGTCGCTCGAACGCCGCCACCACACGTGAGCCCAGCAAGCGCTCGATGCGATCGGCCAGCAGCAGCACAACAGCGCAGACGGCCATCGTCACACTCAGCGCCATGATCCATTCGAGCATCCGCCCCGGCTGTTGCGACACCAGCAGCATGACCGTCGCCAATGCCGATGGCCCAGCCAGCGCGGGAATCGCCAGCGGCACGATCAGCGGCTCGCCCGCCGTCGGCAGCGACCCCTGATCGGGATGCGGGAAGATCATGCGCAACGCAATCAGAAACAACACGATGCCGCCCGCCAACTGCAACGACAAATCCGTCAGGCTCATCATCCGCAGGAAGCGATCGCCGACGAGCATGAACAGCAGCAGAATCGCGAACGCGATCAGCACTTCCCGCACGATGACCCGTGGCCGTCGCGACGCGGGCACATTGCGCAAGGCGTTCACAAAGATGGGGATGTTACCGAACGGGTCGGTGATGAGCAGCAGGAGAATCGTGGCCGAAGCGAACGTGTATTCCATACGGAGAGTGCTCTGGATATGACAACGGCAGCCGCCGAAGCGACTGCCGTCAGGTACGGCTGGAACGGATAACTAGCTAGCTCAGACGGCCTTCGCTGCGCGCACCTTGCCAGTGACGACTTCGGCGACAGCCGCAGCGTCGAGCAACTGGGCTTCGGTGTCGCGTCGGCCCTGATACTCGATCTTGCCTTCCTTCAGGCCACGATCGCCAATCACCACACGGTGCGGCACGCCGATCAGCTCCCAGTCGGCGAACATCACGCCCGGGCGCTCGCCACGGTCATCCAGAATCACGTCGACACCGGCCGCCAGCAGATCTTCGTAGAGCTTGTCGGCGGCGGCGCGCACGGCGTCGCTGCGGTCGTAGCCCATCGGGCACAGCACCACTTCGAACGGAGCGATCGATTCCGGCCAGATGATGCCGCGATCGTCGAAGTTCTGCTCGATCGCCGCACCCAGCACGCGCGTGATACCGATGCCGTAGCAGCCCATTTCCATCGGGGCGGGCTTGCCGTTCTCGTCGAGGAAGGTGGCGCTCATCGCGTCCGAGTACTTGGTGCCCAGTTGGAAGACGTGGCCCACTTCGATGCCGCGGCACAGTGCGATCTCGCCCTTGCCGTCCGGCGAGGCGTCGCCCGGCACGACATTGCGCAAGTCGGCGACAACTTCCGGCTCCGGCAGGTCACGGCCCCAGTTCACGCCGGTGATGTGGAAGTCCACCTCGTTGGCGCCGACGACGAAGTCGCTCATCTTGGCGACCGTACGGTCGACCACCAGCTTGACCGGCTTCTTGGTCCCGATCGGGCCGAGATAGCCCGGCGGCGTGCCGAACCATTCGACGATCTCGGCTTCGGACGCGAAACGGAAGTCCGTCAGCCCCGGCACCTTGCTCGCCTTGATTTCGTTGAGTTCGTGATCGCCGCGCAAGAGCAGCAGCCAGACGGTCGTCCCGGCGTCTTCGCTATCGGTCGCCAGCACAATCGACTTGACGGTGCGCTGGAGCGGGATCGACAGCAATTCAGCGACGGCTTCGCACTTGGCCTTGCCCGGCGTGGCGGTCTTGGTCAGCGCCTCGGCAGCGGCAGCGCGCTCGCCTTGCGGGGCGGCGGCTTCGGCCATTTCGACGTTGGCGGCGTAATCCGACGTCGGGCAGTAGGCGATGGCGTCTTCGCCGGTGTCGGCAATCACGTGGAATTCGTGCGAACCCGAGCCGCCGATCGAGCCGTTGTCGGCCACGACAGCACGGAAGTCCAGACCCAGGCGCGTGAAGATGCGCACATAGGCGTCGAACATCTTCTGATACGAAACCTGCATGCCGGCGCGATCCTTATCGAAGGAGTAAGCGTCCTTCATCATGAATTCGCGCCCGCGCATCACGCCGAAGCGCGGACGGATCTCGTCGCGGAACTTGTTCTGCACCTGGTAGAAGTTGACCGGCAGTTGGCGATAGCTCTTGATCTCGCGACGTGCGATGTCCGTCACCACTTCTTCGTGGGTCGGGCCGACGACGAAATCGCGGTCGTTGCGGTCCTTCAGGCGCAGCAGCTCCGGACCGTACTTTTGCCAGCGGCCCGATTCCTGCCAGAGTTCGGCCGGTTGCACGGCTGGCATGAGCAGTTCCAGCGCGCCGGCGCGGTTCATTTCTTCACGCACGATGGCTTCCACCTTGCGAATCGAGCGCAGGCCGATCGGCAGGTAATCGTAGATACCGCCGGCAACGCGGCGGATCATGCCGGCACGCACCATCAGCTTGTGGCTGACGATCTCGGCGTCCGCGGGAGCTTCCTTGAGGGTGCCGATGAAGAAACGAGAGGCTTTCATGCAGATTTCCGGAAAAATTAAGGGTCAACGGCCGGGTTGCTTCGGTCGGGTGCCCGAGCCCCGCCAGCCGCCGCGCCGGTGATTATCTGTTTATAATCGAAGCAATTTTAAAGGATTCAAGGGTGGTTGTATGCTTGACCGTGAAGGCTTTCGCCCGAACGTCGGCATCATCCTCTTAAACGCACGCAATGAAGTGTTCTGGGGCAAGCGGCTGGGCGAGCACTCCTGGCAGTTCCCGCAAGGCGGCATCAAGTACGGCGAAACGCCCGAACAGGCCATGTTCCGAGAATTGCACGAGGAAACCGGGCTAAAGCCAGAACACGTCAAAATCATCGGTCGCACGCGCGACTGGCTGCGTTATGAGGTGCCGGACAAGTTCATCAAGCGCGAAGTGCGCGGACATTACCGGGGCCAGAAGCAAATCTGGTTCCTGCTGCGCATGGTCGGTCGCGACTGCGATATCTGCCTGCGTGCGACCGATCATCCCGAGTTCGACGCCTGGCGTTGGAACGAATACTGGGTGCCGCTCGACGCGGTGATCGAGTTCAAACGCGAAGTGTACCAACTGGCGCTCAACGAGCTCTCGCGCTATTTGCGCCGCACGGCTGCGCGTGCTCAGCACGAACGGCGGCGGTTTCCGCGCGCGGGTGCCCATATCGGCGAGTTGCCGCCGGGTGCCACGGACGGCGCGTACGGTGACGACTTGGGCCACGGTCCGCAGGGTCCGGACGACCATTCGGACCATTCGGGCCCTTGCACCGAAGACTGCGCCGGTGGTGCCGTAGACGCTTCCGTCAGCGCTTCCGTCGGGATCAACGAGGCCAATGGCACCGACGGCGCCAGCACTCCCGGCGGCGCGGCTAACCCCGGTAGCCACCGTAAGGGTTCGGCGGGCGGAGGTCACTGAACGAGGCCGCTGCTGGCCTGTCCATCATCGGGCGCGGGCGTCATGCCCGCGCCGCACCGATCTCACCGTGCCGACCAGCAGTCCCGGCAGCACCACCGATCACCCGGAACATTTCGCGCGGACTTTCCCGCTTTCGCTCATCAGCCGTCTTACTGACCGTCATCTCATGCGACTTTCTTTCCTCCGCCGCGCACCGCGTCTTGCTGTCCTGGCCCCGCTGACTGCGCTGGCATTGCTGGCCGCTTGCAGCAGCACGTCGCAGCCCGTCCAGGACTTCGACGAATACCTCGCCCAGCAGGAAGCTGAAAAGGGCAAATGGAAGGAAGCCGAGTTCACGATGCCGACGACGGCGCCGCAAGACGCCGATCTGGTCGCCTTCCCCACGCTGCCGAATTCCTCGCTCACTTACGCGATCGACACCAAGTCCGTGCAAGTGACCGACGACGGTGTGGTGCGCTATGTGGCCGTCATCACGAGTAAGGAAGGCGCGCGTAACGTCTCGTTCGAAGGCATGCACTGCTCGTCGTTCGAAACCCGCCTGTACGCCACCGGCCGTCCCGATGGCACCTGGGCCCCGGCACGCAATAGCGAGTGGCGCCCGATTCGTCCGTACGGCACGACGGCCTATCAGGGCATTCTGTACCGCGACTACCTCTGCCGCGACAAGACGCCGCTGGGCAAGTCGAAGGACATCGTGCAGAACCTTCGCTACCCGGCGACGAACCCGGACTACAAGTAAGCGGCAGCGGGCGACTCGCGCCCGCACGACAACGTCGATGCCATAAAAAAAACGCCGGCCACGGTTATCGTGCCGGCGTTTTTTATTGTGGCGATCCGCGCCCCGGGTGCGCCGGGAACGCCGCTCGATCAGCGCAGAATCAGGTTATCGCGATGGATCAGCTCGGGTTCATTGGCAAAACCCAGCACCTGTTCGATGTCGCTGCTCGGGTGACGACGAATGAGTCGTGCTTCCGACGCGCTGTAATTCGACAGCCCGCGCGCCACCTCGTGACCGGCTTCATCCACACAGGCGATGACTTCGCCACGTGCGAACGTGCCTTCGACGTCGATCACGCCGATCGGCAGCAGGCTCTTGCCCTCTTCGATCAGCTTCTTGCACGCGCCCGCATCGATCACGACGCGCCCGCGCACCTGCAAATGATCGGCCATCCACTGCTTGCGCGCCGTGAGCACTGCCGTACGCGCCACCAGTTGCGTGCCGATGGCTTCGCCGCCAGCGAGCCGTACGAGCACATCGGCTTCGCGACCCGATGCGATCACGGTATGCGCGCCGCTCGTCGCCGCACGCTTGGCCGCGAGAATCTTGGTCAGCATGCCGCCGCGGCCGATGCTCGAGCCCGCACCGCCAGCCATCGCTTCAAGACGCTCGTCGCCCGCCTCGGCTTCGTGCACGAACTCGGCGTTCGGGTCCTTGCGCGGGTCTGCCGTATAGAGGCCCGACTGGTCGGTGAGAATAACGAGGGCGTCGCCGTCGATCAGGTTGGTCACCAGCGCGCCCAGCGTGTCGTTGTCGCCGAACTTGATTTCGTCGGTCACGACCGTGTCGTTCTCGTTAATGATCGGCACGACGCCGAGACGCAGCAACGTCAGCAGTGTCGTGCGCGCGTTCAGATAGCGCTCGCGATCGGCCAGGTCGGCATGCGTGAGCAGAATCTGCGCCGTGCGCACGCCATGTTCCGCGAAACGCGTTTCATAGACCTGCGCGAGACCCATCTGCCCCACGGCGGCAGCGGCCTGAAGCTCGTCGATGGCCTTCGGTCGACGCGTCCACCCCAAACGCTGCATGCCTTCGGCAATGGCGCCGGAACTCACGAGCACCACTTGCTTTGGCGCACGTCCGTCGCCACCATGCCGCAAAGCGGCAATTTGCTGCGCCCAACGCGCAATGGCAACGTCATCCAACCCGCGACCGTCGTTGGTCACAAGGCTGGAACCCACTTTCACCACGAGCCGCCTGGCATCGGCAATGACCGAACGCATGGGACTGGTTTCTCCTGCGGATATATTGGGGAAGGCTGGTTCGCTGGCACCGTCGGGGAATTGCGGCGTGTGCGTCTATTAAGTCGACGGCACTCGCCTTCACACCGATCACGGCCAGCGCGGCCGGACCACCGGCGGCGACGTCATGCCGACGACACCGCCCGTGTCTTGAGTGATGTGGAGTTTACGCCTTTGGCGTATCGTCCGGGGGCGTTTGTGGTGCTGGGTCAGCCGCGGGCGCGGCTTCCGGCGATGCACTGCCCGCGCGGAATCGCGGATCGAGCGCGGCATCTTCGAGCGCTTCTTCCACGGCACCGCGTTGTTGATACAGATACTCCTGAACCGACAGGCACAGATGTTCGCAGCCTTCGCCGGTCAGCGCCGAGATCTGGAACGTCGGACCCTCCCACTCGTAACGCTTGAGGAAGTCGGCCACGCGCTCGGCACGCTCGTCTTCCGGGATCATGTCAACCTTGTTGAGCACCAGCCAGCGGGGCTTTTCGAAGAGCTGCTGATCGTACTTCTGCAATTCGAGCACGATGGCCTTCGCATCCACGACCGGATCGACACCTTCGTCGAACGGTGCGATGTCCACGATATGCAGCAGCAAGCCCGTGCGCTGCAAGTGACGCAGGAACTGGTGACCCAGCCCGGCGCCTTCCGCGGCACCCTCGATCAAACCGGGAATATCGGCGATCACGAAGCTCTTGCCGGGCGCGGTGCGCACGACACCGAGGTTCGGGTGAAGCGTGGTGAACGGATAGTCGGCAATCTTCGGACGGGCGTTCGACACCGACGCGATGAAGGTCGACTTGCCCGCATTGGGCATGCCGAGCAGGCCGACGTCCGCGAGCACTTTGAGCTCGAGCTGGAGCATACGGCGCTCGCCGGGCTTGCCGTCGGTCTTCTGACGGGGCGCACGGTTCGTGCTCGACTTGAAGTGGAGGTTACCCAGACCGCCTGCACCGCCTTGTGCGAGCACGACTTCCTGACCGTGTTCGGTCAAGTCGGCGATGGTCTCGCCGGTGTCCATGTCGCTGATGATGGTGCCGACCGGCATACGCAGGAAGACGTCGTCGCCG
Source organism: Pandoraea pneumonica (assembly GCF_049918595.1). GTDB lineage: Bacteria > Pseudomonadota > Gammaproteobacteria > Burkholderiales > Burkholderiaceae > Pandoraea > Pandoraea pneumonica_A. Next base: position 44,011 of record NZ_JBNCRZ010000004.1, on the reverse strand, counting down.
CCCTTGCCGTAGCAATCCGCACCCCGCCCCGACTCACCGTTGCGCGCCAAGTGCTTCTTGGAGTAGCGGTAGTCGATCAGGGTATTGATGTTGCGATCTGCCACGGCATACACGCTGCCGCCGCGACCGCCGTCGCCGCCGTCCGGTCCGCCGAACGGCACGAACTTCTCACGGCGCATCGATGCCGAGCCATTGCCGCCGTCCCCGGCGATCACCTCGATACGCGCTGCGTCAATGAATTTCATGGTTCCGTTCCGCCTTATCGACCGTCCGTAGACGATGCTAATTCTGTACAACGCCCCGTGCAATCCGCGAAATCTCGCGCCCTTTGCGCCGGGACAAACAAAAAAGGCTCCGCATGAGAGCGGAGCCTTTTGGTGGCAAAAGGCTTAGCTTACGCTGCCGGCACCACGCTAACCACTTGCTTCTTCGCTGCGCCCTTGACGGCGAATTGCACGTGGCCATCGGCCAATGCAAACAGCGTGTGGTCCTTACCGATACCGACGTTTTCGCCGGCATGCATACGAGTACCGCGTTGGCGAACGATGATGCCGCCAGCCAGGATTGCCTGACCGCCGTACACCTTCACGCCGAGGCGCTTCGACTCGGAATCGCGGCCGTTACGGGACGATCCGCCTGCTTTTTTGTGTGCCATGACTTAACTCCTTACCTAGCTCGATCGATTAGCCGTTGATGCTGTCGATGCGCAGCTCGGTGTAGTTTTGGCGATGGCCTTGACGCTTTTGGTAGTGCTTGCGACGGCGCATCTTGAAAATCTTCACCTTGGGGTGACGACCCTGGGCGATAACGGTAGCCTTGACGGAAGCCCCACTGACCAACGGTGCACCGAACTTAATCGATTCACCCTCGCCGACGGCGAGAACCTGGTCGATGGTGATTTCAGCGCCAATGTCAGCCGGTATCTGTTCTACTTTGAGTTTTTCGCCAGCAGCAACCTTATATTGCTTGCCGCCGGTTTTTATGACCGCGTACATTGTTGAACCTCACTCATAAACAAGAGATATTTCTTCGTGCAGGCCGAGGGTCCCGAAAGGACGCTTCTTACCGGCCGAACATTGCCCGCAGCCCGTCATACTTAGGTATTTTCGGACTTGTTGCGAAGAATGCGCGCACGAAAACCGGGGATTATACAGACTTTCTCCTTTTGCGTCAAAGACTTCCGTGAACGCAGTCATTCCGCGGGGCTGGTGCCCGAAAGTTGCCGCGTCCACTATATAATTTGGGGCGAATTTTTCCTCACCCGAGCCTTGTCTTGACTGCTTCGACTTCTCCCCAGAACGTACTGGCCGCCATCGCCGACGACATGCGTGCCGTCGACCAGCTTATCCGCCACCGGCTGGCCTCCGAGGTGGTCCTGATCAATCAGATCTCGGAGTACATCATCAATTCGGGCGGCAAACGCCTGCGTCCGGCCTTGTTGCTGCTCGTCGCGAATGCGCTGGGCGTCACTTCGCCACACCGTTTCGAATTGGCCGCCGTCATCGAATTCATCCACACCTCGACACTGCTGCACGACGACGTGGTCGACGAATCCGACCTGCGCCGCGGCCGTCAGACGGCTAACGCCCTGTTCGGCAACGCGGCGTCGGTGCTGGTCGGCGACTTCTTGTACTCGCGCTCGTTCGAGATGATGGTGAGCGTGGACAACATGCGTGTGATGCAGATTCTTGCGCGCGCGACGAACGTCATCGCCGAAGGCGAAGTGCTTCAGTTGCTCAACATGCACGACCCGGACGTCGACGAAGCGCGTTATCTCCAGGTCATCAAATACAAGACGGCCACGCTTTTCGAAGCGGCGACGCAACTCGCCGCGGTATTGGCGAATGCGGATGCACAGACCGAAGCGGCCGTCCTCGAATACGGCGGCCGTCTCGGCACGGCGTTCCAATTGATGGACGACTGGCTCGATTACGCCGGCGACACCGATGCGATGGGCAAGAATGCCGGCGACGATTTGCGCGAAGGCAAGCCGACGCTGCCGCTCATTCACGTGCTTCAACATGGCACCCCGGACGAGCGCGCGCTGGTGCGTGAAGCTATCGAGAATGGCGGCACCGACAAGTTCGAGCCGATCCTTGCCGCGATCACGCGCACGGGTGCACTCGACTACACGCTGGCACGCGCACAAGAAGAGGCCGATGCCGCCGCACAAATAATTTCTGCGCTTCCCTCTTCACAATACAAAAATAGCCTGCTAGAATTGTGTTCTTACTCGATAGCGCGACGCACTTAACACGCGGAGCAGCAAAATCGAAAGCGGGGTGTAGCTTAGCCTGGTAGAGCGCTACGTTCGGGACGTAGAGGCCGGAGGTTCGAATCCTCTCACCCCGACCAAGATTCACTTTGCTCTCATGCAAAGCAAAAAAACCGCCGGATTCGTCCGGCGGTTTTTTTATTTCTGCGGCCGTAATGATTGCGGTCGTTTTTGTTTCAGTCTTCGTTCGGATTTCGACGTCGCAGGCAGCACCAATGCCTTGCACTCCATGGCATCCGCAGAAGTCTCGCCAGCCCTTGGGCCGACGCAATTCCCCCTCTGCTATAGTGGCACCTCATTGCCACCGCCCGCGCCATCTGCGCACATATACGCTTGGATTCCCTGCCCTTATGGGCGCAAATTTGCGCCGTCGCCCTGCTGATCGTCTGCTCGGGCTTCTTCTCGATCTCCGAGACGAGCATGATGGCGCTCAACCGCCATCGCCTGAAACATCTTGTACGGGTCGACGTGCGAGGTGCCAAGGCCACACAGGGTCTGCTCTCCCGCACCGAAGACTTGCTCTCGACGATTCTCGTCGGCAATAACGTCATCAATACCGTCGTCCCGGTACTCACCACGTCCATCGCGGTGCGCTACTTCGGCAACGACGCGGTCACGCTCACGGTGGCGACCGCGCTCATCGCTTTGCTCATCATCGTGTTCGCGGAGATCGGTCCGAAGATCGTCGGCGCGACCTATCCCGAGCGCATCGCACTGCCCGCCAGCACACTGCTCAAACCCATCGTCACGCTCGCCACACCGCTCGTGTGGGTGCTCAACGGTTTCGTGCGCGGCATTCTGCGCGTGATCGGTATCGACACACGCCGCGCGGCCAATGAAGCTCGCCTCACGACCGAAGAACTACGCACCATCGTGCTCGAAGCCGGCAACTACATGCCGACCAAACCGCGCAGCGTGCTACTCAATCTGCTCGATCTGGAGAACATCGCCGTCGATGATGTGATGGTGCCGCGTGCGCGCATCGAAGCGCTCGATATCTCGGCCCCGCTCGACACGATCCTCTCGCAGCTCGAGACCTGCTATCACAACAAGCTGCCGGTCTATGACGGCGATATCGATCGCGTGGTCGGCATCTTGCCGGTGCGCCGCACGCTCGCCGCGCTGCGCCACCCGGACGATCTCACTGTCGACACGCTGCGTGCGCTGTTGGTCGAGCCGTATTTCATCCCCAGCGATACGCCTGCGCTGCGTCAGTTGCAGTACTTCCAGGAGAACCATCGACGCGTGGGTCTCGTCGTCAACGAGTACGGCGAGGTCGAAGGACTCGTGACGACCGAAGACATCATCGAAGAACTGATCGGTGAATTCACGACGAGCACACCCGGGTCCGGAGGCAGCCGCTCGGGGTGGAACGCAGAGAACGAATGCCTGGTCGGCGGCGGTGTCGGCTTGCGCGATCTGAATCGGCGGTTGGGTCTGCATCTCCCCACCGACGGCCCCAAAACACTCAACGGCCTGATCCTCGAAGTGCTGCGAGAAATTCCGGAAGCCGCCGTGAGTCTGGAAGTCAGCGGCGTGCGCATGGAGATCGTGCAGATCGACAATCAGGCGATCAAGACCGTGCGGCTGTTCAAGCCGGAAGGCCATAAGGCAGGCACATAACGCAGTAACGCAGAGCGAACGACGAGATCGGTGTGAATTTCTCCTGCTCAGTTCCTCCCGCTCACTGCGCGTAACATCGCCCTATTTTTCGGGCAATTCCGATTGAGATCCCATAGGGTTTTGACGAGACTGAAGCTTCACAACGCTCTCGCCAAACCCTGTCATGTCATCGCCCCTTCAGTATCTCGAGCAAGTGTTCGGCGAAGCGGTGCGCGCCGGTGCCTCCGATATTCATCTCGAACCGATGGCGCGACGCTTCCGCATTCGCCTGCGCGTCGACGGCCTGCTGCACGAACACGCCGACGTGCCGATGGCATGGCGCGATATGCTCGTCGCGCGGCTAAAGGTGCTCGCGCATCTGGACATCTCCGAGAAGCGCCTGCCGCAAGACGGCCGCATGCTGTGGCGCGAAGCGAACGAGCCCGTCGAATGCCGTGTGAGCACGCTCCCCACGCTGTATGGCGAGAAGCTCGTCGTGCGTCTGCTCGATGCGGCGAAAGTGCCACTCTCGCTCGAATCCCTCGGCTATACCCCTGAGCAATACCTTGCACTCGTACGAGCGATTGCGCGCCCGCACGGCATGATTCTGCTCACGGGCCCCACGGGCAGCGGAAAAACCGTCTCGCTCTACAGTTGCCTGAGGCGGCTTAACGATGCCACGCGCAATATCGTCACGATCGAAGACCCGGTTGAAATCCGGCTCCCCGGCGTCACCCAGGTGAATCTTAACGAGCGAGCCGGACTCGACTTCGCGACGGCGCTGCGGGCCTTTCTTCGACAAGATCCCGACGTGCTGGTCGTGGGCGAAATCCGCGATGCGCACACCGCGTCGATTGCAGTGCAGGCGGCGCAAACCGGTCACCTCGTTTTCGCCACCGTGCACGCGAACGACGCGTCGAGTACCGTCGCCCGATTGCTGGACCTTGGCGTCGCCCCGTTCAATCTTTCTTCCTCACTGCTGCTGATAAGCGCCCAGCGTCTCGTCAGGCGGCGTTGTCCGGCGGGGTGCGAAATCGCGAGCGCTCGCAAGGATGCGTCAACGATAGTCGCATCCGACGCGCACGAGACAAGCCCCAGCAACACGGAAAAAAACCATGAGCCGCACCAGCGCCGCCACACGTGCATGCGCTGTCACGACACCGGATTTGCCGGGCGAATCGGCGTGTTCCAGGTGATGCCGGTCAGCGCCACTCAGGCCGTCAATATTGCGCAATCTCGCAGCCCGCACGATCTGGCTGCGCAGGCGGCGAGCGAAGGCGTGATGACGTTGCGCGACGCAGGTCTGTGGCATGCCGCTGCGGGCACCGTCTGCCAGGAGGACATCGATGCGACAACACCGGCCTGACGCGGCGCTGAATCACTGGCACTGGCGTGGCCGTGATGATCAGGGTCACGAGAAGCACGGTGAACTGATCGCAAACGGCGAGGCAACCGCACGGCTTCTGCTGCGACGACAACGAGTGGCGGTCACGCATTTAAGCGCCGGTCGCCGTCATAGCCCAACCATCCGCGTCAACGCCACGGACGCGGCCAACCTCATGCGACGCTTGGCCACCTTGCTTGGTGCCGGGGTGCCGTTGACCGCTGCGCTCGATGTCCTCGCGCGTGGCGCGCACACTCGCGGGCTTAAGCGTCTTGCGCGTGAGATCGCGCGGGACGTCAGGCAAGGTTTTGCGCTAGCGCAGGCCATGTCACGCGCGACGCGTCATTTCAGTGCGGTCGATTGCCAGTTAGTCGCGGCGGGCGAGCTTGGCGCGCAACTCCCTGCCACACTCGCACGCCTGAGTGCACAACGCGACCATACCCGCGCGCTGCGCGACAAGCTTCAGCGTGCACTCGCCTATCCGCTGACTGTGTTGGGCATCGCCGTTATGGTCGTGATCGCGCTCCTGCACTGGGTCATCCCCGAATTCGAGCGGCTTTTCGCCAGTGCGGCAGGCGGCGGTGTCCCACTACCGCCGCTCACACGCGGGTTAATCGATCTTTCGCGTGCGACACTCGTCGACGGCCCATGGGTGCTGGCCGCCACCGGTGCAGCAGCGATCGCCCTGAGCGTGACGCTTCGGCACAGCACGCGCGCCCGGCGCTTGCGCGACCGTTTGCTTCTGCGGCTGCCCGGCGTCGGTCCCATCGTGCGCATGACGTGCGCAGCGCGCTGGGCGCGCACGCTCGGCACGCTGCTCGACGCGGGCATTCCACTGGCCGACGCCATGGACGCTGCGGCCAACGCCTGCGGCAATCTCGTCATCCGTGAAGCCGCCCATGCGGTGCACGTCTCAGTCGCCCGCGGGGCGCGCCTCGCGAGTGCGCTGGAGGCCGACGCGCACTGGCCGCTGGTCATCGCTCAACTCGCCGTAGTGGGTGAGGAATCGGGTACACTCGGGCGCATGCTCAACCAGGCGGCCGGTCTGCTCGACGAAGAAGCCGCACATACGCTGGTGAGCGCCTGCGCGACGCTCGAACCCATGATGATTACGTTTCTCGGCCTGCTGATCGGTGGCATGGTGCTTGCCATGTATCTGCCGATGTTCCAACTCGGATACGGTGTCGCATGAACGGCTACGCGGAGCCCCTTCTCATCGACTTTCTCGCGCAACTGGCGCCGCATTGGCGCTTCGCGCTCTTTGCGGCGGCGGGCATCGTCGCTGGCCTCGTTCTCGACCTCGCCGTACGCCGTGTGCCGGTTGCCGTCGAACGCGCCTGGCTAGCCGAAATGGAAGCCATCGGGCCCGGCGAGGCGACCACACCTCAGGCCTCCATCAGCGCCCTGTCTGCCGAGCGTTTCCAAGCCGTGCCAATGCCCGACGCTGCGCCGACGCGACGCTGGCAACTGTCGCTGCTCAGCGCCTTACTCAGCGTTGGCGTGGCGTGGCGCTTCGGCCCGACGTGGCAAAGCATAGGCGCACTCGGTCTCGTGTGGACCCTCATCACGCTCGCCTACATTGATTACGACACGCAACTGCTACCCGACATCCTCACGTTGCCACTACTGTGGGCGGGCTTGCTGTGTAATCTTGGGCATTGGTATGCGGCACTCCCCGACGCCGTCATTGGCGCGGCCGCCGGCTACGCGAGCCTCTGGGTGCTCTACTGGATCTACTGGCTGATACGTCGGCGCGAGGGCATGGGCTTCGGCGACTTCAAACTCTACGCGGCACTCGGTGCCTGGCTCGGGTGGGCGGCCTTGCTGCAAATTATGACGATCGCATGTTTGCTAGCGATCGTGGTGGCAGGCAGCGCTTGGCTCGCGGGCCGCTTGCGCAGCGATCAGATGTTTCCGTTCGGGGCATTTCTCGCCGCTGCTGGGATCGCCACGCTGTTCGGCGGTAACGAATTGATGATGTGGATTGGAGGGACCCCATGACTTACGCCATCGGCCTGACCGGCGGCATCGGCAGCGGCAAGACCACTGTCGCCAATTTGTTCGCAGCACATGGCATCGCCATCATCGATACCGACGCCATCGCCCATGGCATCACAGCGCCAGGCGGGGCTGCCATGCCCGCCATCCGTCAGACGTTCGGCGACGCCTTCGTCGCCCCGGACGGGTCGCTCGACAGAGCCCGCATGCGCGAACTCGTCTTTGCCGATAACGATGCAAAAGCGCGTTTGGAGGCGATTACCCATCCGTTGATCCGTACCGAGTGCGAACGCGCCGCCGCCGAAGCGAGCAGTCCTTATCTGATTTTTGTCGTGCCGCTGCTGGTCGAGTCCGGCACGTGGCGCGAGCGCGTCCAACGCATCGTCGTCGTCGACTGTCCGGAAGAGACGCAGATCGCGCGTGTTATGGCGCGTAATCAATTCTCTCGCGAGCAGGTGCTGGCAATCATGGCGCGGCAAGCCACGCGCGCGCAGCGGTTGGTCGTGGCCGACGATGTCGTCGACAACGACACGCAACATAGCGCGCTTACCTCACGCGTCGACCGGCTGCACGCGCAGTATCTCAAGCTGGCCGAACTGGCGGCGCGACACTGACCAATTTCGCGGCGCCATGACACCGTTATGTGACCCGGCAGGCAGCGCGTTCAGCGATTGCGGCCCATCGAACGCCGACTCGCGTTGCACCTCGACAGATTCCCGCATTAGAATGTCGCCATTACGCTGAAAAGCGCCAACTTCTAGGCCAACGCGCTTTGATCCTGTACGAATATCCGCTCAACGAACGCATTCGCACGCTGCTTCGGCTAGAAGAGCTGTTCGGGCGCTTTGCCTTTTTCGTCGGACAGGATCAGCCGCTCGATCATCACGCGGCGCTGATCACGATGTTCGAAATTGCGGACATCGCGGGCCGCTCCGATCTGAAGAACGATCTGGTCAAAGAACTGGATCGCCAGCGTCTGACGCTTCAGACCTATCGCGGCAACCCCGACATTGCCTCCGACGCGCTCGAACAGTTCATCGACGAAGTCGAGCGTGCGATCGCCAATCTCAACCTGATTCCCGGCAAACCCGGCCAGCACTTGAACGACAACGAGTGGCTTTCGAGCATTCGCAGCCGTTCCGTGATTCCGGGGGGCACCTGCCGCTTCGACCTGCCGTCGTACTACGCCTGGCGTCACAACGACGCTGAGCAGCGTCGTCAGGACATCGACAAGTGGATTGGTCCGCTCTTGCCGCTGCGAGATGCCATTGGCATCGTGCTCGGTCTGGCGCGCGAATCGGGCCATGCCAGCAAGGCGATGGCGCAGCAAGGCAGCTATCAGCAGATGCTGACGGGTCGCGTCTACCAGCTCATGCAGGTGCGCGTTGCCGCCGATCTGCGCGTGATCCCGGAAGCCAGCGCCAATAAGTACATGCTTTGGGTGCGTTTCACCACGCAGGACGGCGATTTGAAGCCCCGTCCGGTCGACAGCGACGTACCTTTCCTGCTGACCCTCTGCAATCTGTAAAGTCATGACAACCGTCGTCAATTGTCCGACCTGCGGCAAGAAAGTCGTTTGGGGGCCTGAAGCCAAGTTTCGTCCGTTCTGCTCGGATCGATGCAAGCAGATCGATATCGGCGCGTGGGCTGCGGAGAAGTACACGATTCCCGCAGAAGCCGCCGACGATCCGTCGCAAGATTCGCCGCTGGACCCGACGCAGCGCTAAGGACGGCACTTACCGCGCACCATCGACGCACGGCACTGAAACAACAAAGGCACCCTCGGGTGCCTTTGTGTTTTCGGGCGTAGCAAGTCGTGCGAGACGCCGGCCAACGTCCGACGACAGTTGGACGCAGCGAAGGCTTGCCCCTTATCTCACGCTTTACCCGCCATTTCCTCGGCCAGCCACTTGAGCGGCGGCTCGGCAGCCGGCAGCAACGGTGTCACGCCCACGGGCGGCCGCTCCCACGCCAGTGCCTGCCCTTCCTTGCCGTGCGGCTCGCCGTCCCATGCCGTGACCTTGCAGAAATGCAGACGCACGTAAGCATGCGGGTAGTCGTGCTCCAGCACACGCCACGGGGCGCAGCGCACCACCGTCACGCCCAGTTCTTCGTGCAGCTCGCGCGCGAGCGCCGCCGCCACCGACTCGCCGGCTTCGAGCTTGCCGCCCGGAAACTCCCAGTAGCCGGCATACGGCTTGCCGACGGGGCGTTGCCCCAGCAGCACCGTGCCGTCGGGGCGCACCATGACACCAACCGCCACTTCCGTGATGGCACGCCCATCGGGTGCATATCGCTTCGATTCAGTCATATTTCTGCGCTTGTTTTACCGGGCGCGCCGTCACCGCGCGCCCAATGCCTTTCAACGGATCGACACGCGATCAAGAAGCCTTCGCCGCACCACCCGCACTGCTGAGCTTGCCCGCCCAGTCGCGTGCAAACTGGAACGCCACACGCCCGGAGCGCGAACCGCGCTCCAGCGCCCAGATCAACGCTTCGTGCCGCGCGCCTTCCAACTGATCGGCCGGCACGCCGAAGTGTTGCAGCCAGTGACCGACGATCGTCAGGTAGTCGTCCTGCTTGAACGGGTAGAAGCTCACCCACAAGCCGAAACGCTCCGACAGCGAGATCTTCTCTTCGATGACTTCGCCTGGGTGGATCTCGCCGTCTTCGGTATGCCGATAGCTCTCGTTGTCCTTCATGTACTCGGGCAACAGATGGCGGCGGTTCGACGTGGCGTAGATCAGCACGTTGTCCGATTGCGCAGCAATCGAGCCGTCGAGCGCGACCTTCAGCGCTTTGTAACCCGATTCGCCATCTTCAAACGACAGGTCGTCGCAGAACACCACAAACCGCTCCGGACGCGCCGAAATCAGGTCGACGATGTCGCCCAGATCGACCAGATCGTCCTTGTCCACTTCGATCAGACGCAGACCTTCGCTCGCGTACTGGTTCAAGCAGGCCTTGATCAGCGACGACTTGCCGGTGCCGCGAGCACCGGTCAGCAGCACGTTGTTGGCCGGCTCGCCACGCACGAACTGACGCGTGTTCTGCTCGATCAAGCCCTTCTGGCGCTCGATGTTTTGCAAATCGCCCAGCGTGATTTCCGAGACGTGCGCGACCGGTTGCAGGTAACCGCGGCCCTGCTTCTTACGCCAGCGAAACGCCACTGCCGCGCGCCAATCGATCTCGGGGACGGCCGGGGGCAACATCGCCTCCAGTCGGGCCAGCACGCCTTCGGCGCGCGTGAGGAACTGCTCCAACTTGTCCATGCTTCGAATCCTTGCGCTGGCGAGGAACGCCAGTCGATGTCTCGTCGTTCGGTGTTGCCGCGTCAGGGCTTAGGAGCGGTAGTCCGCGTTGATGCTCACGTAGTCGTGCGACAGATCGCAAGTCCACAGCGTGGCTGCAGCGTCGCCGCGACCGAGCACCACGCGCACCGTGATCTCGCTCTGCTTCATCACGCGCTGGCCATCTTCCTCGCGATAGTCGGCATTGCGGCCACCGGCACGGGCAACCAGCACGTCGTCCAGATACAGGTCGATCTTGCTGACATCCAGGTCGTTCACGCCGGCGTAGCCAATCGCCGCCAGAATGCGGCCCAGGTTCGGGTCCGAGGCGAAGAACGCCGTCTTCACGAGCGGCGAGTGACCAATCGCGTAGGCAATTTGGCGGCACTCCGCCACATCGCGCCCGCCTTCGACGGTCACGGTGATGAACTTGGTCGCGCCTTCGCCGTCGCGCACGATCAGCTGTGCCAGCTCCTGCGAAATCGACAGCAACGCATCGCGCAACGCGGCAAATGCCGGGGTGTCGGTGCTGGCAATTTCCGGCAATTCGGTCTGCCCCGTGGCCGCCACGATGAACGAGTCGTTCGTGGACGTATCGCCGTCGATGGTGATGGCGTTGAACGAGCGGTCGGCCACGTACTTCACCAGCGCGTCGAGCACCGGCTGTGCCACGCGGGCGTTGGTACCGACGAAGCCGAGCATGGTCGCCATGTTCGGCTTGATCATGCCAGCGCCCTTGCTGATACCGGTCATGACGATGGTCTTGCCGTCGATCACAACTTCACGCGAAGCGGCCTTCGGCAGCGTATCGGTCGTCATGATCGATTGCGCAGCTTCGTACCAGTGCGCGGGTGCCAGATTGGCGATCGCCTGCGGCAGGCCAGCGACCAGACGATCGACCGGCAGCGGTTCGAGAATCACGCCCGTGGAGAACGGCAGAATTTGGTTCGGTGTGACCGACAACAGCTTGGCCAGCGCGTCGCACGTGGCGCGCGTGGCAGCCATCCCCGGCTCGCCGGTGCCTGCGTTGGCATTGCCGGTGTTCACCACCAGCGCGCGAATACCGGCGTGCGCGGCCAGATGCTCCTTGCACACGGTGACCGGTGCAGCGCAGAAGCGATTCGTCGTGAACACGCCCGACACAGTGCTACCGGCGGCTAGTCGCATGACCAGCACGTCCTTGCGGTTCGGCTTACGGATATTGGCTTCGGCCCAGCCCAGTTCGACGCCGGGGACGGCGCGCAGTTGGGAGGCTTCGATCGAGGGGAAATTGACGGCCATGAGGGTTCGCCCGCGAGAGGTAAAGGTTGCATCTCCCGCCCTGGCAATGTCGGCACGACAGCCCGCCCGGGCGGCGGTTGATCGGTGCGGCCCGGGACTGACACCCGCTGACGAGCAACATTCCCGGCGCCACAAACGACTCGGCGCCGATTTTTGGTCGGCGCCGCGTCGCTCGGTTCACATCTTAAGACAGTTTGCCGTGGCAGTGCTTGAATTTCTTGCCGCTGCCGCACGGGCACGGATCGTTGCGGCCAACCTTCGGCAGCAGATCGTCGCCGCCGGCCACCGCTGCGGCTGCCGAGGCAATCGCAGCGACCACCGGACGCCCGGCGTCCTCGTCGACCTCGCCCTCACCGCCCACGGTTTCGAGTTCGTCATGCTTGAACTCGATGTTGACCAGTCCACCCGCGTTTTCGTCGAGCGATTCGGTCGCTTGCTCCAACTCTTCCTGCGACTGAATCCGCACGTTCATGATGACGCGCGTGACTTCCAGCTTGATGGTCTCAAGCAACTGGGCGAACAGTTCGAACGCCTCGCGCTTGTATTCCTGCTTCGGATTCTTCTGCGCATAGCCGCGCAGATGGATACCTTGGCGCAGGTGGTCGAGTGCGGCCAGATGCTCGCGCCAGTTCGAATCGACGCTTTGCAGCATGACCGAGCGCTCGAAGCCCGAGAACGACTCGCGACCCACCAGTTCGATCTTGGCGGCGTAGGCAGCCTCGGCAGCGTCGAGCACTTCCTTCAGGATGTCTTCGTCGTCGATCTCGTCGGCGCCTTCGATACGCGATTGCAGCGGCAGATCCAACTGCCATTCTTCGCGCAGCGTCGTCTCAAGGCCCTTCAGATCCCACTGTTCTTCGACGGTACCGGCCGGCACATACGTGCGCACGATATCTTCGAACACGCTCTGACGCATGCCCGCGATGGTCTCGGAAACGTCTTGCGTCTCGAGCAGTTCGTTACGCTGCTGATAGATCACCTTGCGCTGATCGTTGGAAACGTCGTCGTACTCGAGCAGTTGCTTACGCACGTCGAAGTTACGCGCTTCGACCTTGCGTTGTGCCGACTCGATCGAGCGCGAAACGATACCCGCTTCGATGGCTTCGCCTTCCGGCATCTTCAGGCGATCCATGATCGCGCGCACACGGTCGCCCGCAAAAATGCGCAGCAGCGGATCTTCCAGTGACAGATAGAAACGCGACGAACCCGGGTCGCCCTGACGGCCCGAACGGCCGCGCAGCTGGTTGTCGATACGGCGCGATTCGTGACGCTCGGTGCCGATGATGTGCAGACCGCCAGCGGTCTTCACTTGCTCGTGCAGACCTTGCCACTCGTCTTGCAACTGCTTGATACGGCTTTGCTTGTCGGCGTCCGACACGCTCTCGTCGGCTTCGATGAACGCCGATTGCTTCTCGACGTTGCCGCCCAGCACGATGTCGGTACCGCGACCGGCCATGTTGGTGGCGATGGTGATCACCCCCGGACGGCCTGCCTGCGCCACGATCTCGGCTTCGCGAGCGTGCTGCTTGGCGTTGAGCACCTGATGCGGCAGCTTTTCGCGCGTGAGCAGTTGCGAGAGATATTCCGACGTTTCGATCGAGGTCGTGCCCACCAGCACCGGCTGGCCACGCTCGACGCAATCGCGAATGTCCTTGATGACCGCGTCGTACTTCTCTTTCGCGGTCTTGTAGATCTGATCCTGACGGTCGATCCGCTTAGGCGGACGGTTGGTCGGAATCACCACCGTCTCGAGACGGTAGATTTCGTTGAATTCGAAGGCTTCGGTATCCGCCGTACCCGTCATGCCCGAGAGCTTGGCGTACATGCGGAAGTAGTTCTGGAACGTGATCGAAGCGAGCGTCTGATTTTCGTGCTGAATCGTGACGTGTTCCTTCGCTTCCACGGCCTGATGCAGGCCCTCGGACCAGCGACGGCCCGCCATCAGACGGCCCGTGAATTCGTCGACGATGACGATCTCGTCGTTCTGCACCACGTAATGCTGGTCCTTGTGGAACAGCGTGTGCGCGCGCAGGGCAGCGTACGCATGGTGCATCAGCGTGATGTTCTGCGGTGCGTAGAGGCTGTCGCCCTCGGCGATCATGCCCCACTCGGCGAGCAGTTGTTCTGCCTTCTCGTGGCCGCGCTCGGTCAGGAACACCTGACGCGCCTTCTCGTCGAGCGTGTAGTCGCCCGGCACTTCAACGCCCGTGCCGTCGGCCTTTTCTTCGCCGATCTGACGCTCGAGCATCGCGGGCAGGCGATCCATTTTGACGTACAGCTCGGTGTGATCTTCGGCCTGACCCGAGATGATGAGCGGCGTACGGGCTTCGTCGATCAGGATCGAGTCCACTTCGTCGACGATGGCGTAGTTCAGGGCTCGCTGCACGCGCTGCTCGGTCTCGTAGACCATGTTGTCGCGCAGGTAGTCGAAGCCGAATTCGTTGTTCGTGCCGTACGTGATGTCGGCAGCGTAAGCGGCTTGCTTCTGGTCGTGCGGCATCTGCGACAGGTTGATACCCACCGACAGACCCAGGAAGTTGTACAGACGCGCCATCCATTCGGCGTCGCGCTGAGCCAGGTAATCGTTGACGGTAACGACGTGCACGCCCTTGCCCGAGAGGGCATTGAGATAGGCCGGCAACGTGGCGACGAGCGTCTTGCCCTCACCCGTGCGCATTTCGCCGATCTTGCCGAAGTGCAGCACCATGCCGCCGATCAGCTGCACATCGAAGTGACGCATCTTCAGCACGCGCTTGCCAGCTTCACGGCAGACGGCAAAGGCTTCGACGAGCAGCGAATCGACGCTCGCCCCTTGGGCGATACGTTGCTTGAATTCCTCAGTCTTGCCGCGCAGCTGCTCGTCGCTCAGTTGGGCGATCTGCGGCTCGAGCGCGTTGATCGCCGCGACGGTTTTCTGGTACTGCTTGATGAGCCGCTGGTTGCGGCTGCCAAATACTTTTTTGAGAAGACCGGGAATCATCGGATCACTGGTTAGGGCGGCAAATGTCGTTCGCAAGCTTGCGGACGGTCAAAGGAACAAGGTCCGAGCGCCACGAAATTTCCCCCGTGACATCCGGACCGCCCGACGCGCCTGCGCACTGCGGGTCACCAGCATTTGGCAGACTTGCCACACGCTGGTTCGATACCTGTTCTAAAAAATGGATTCTAGCATGCTGCGGTGATACGCCCGGGCGGCTTGGCGTCTCGCGCAGCCATGGTTTCACGCACTCGGCCGGGGCGACGCTCGATCGCGGGGTAGAATATGCGGCAACCTCTGTCTCATCATATGAAACGACCCAAAGCACCTCGCGTGGCCCGATCGCTGGACGCCCTGTTATCCGCCTCTGACGGCGCGGGGTCACTGCTGGCTGCCGCCGAGCAGCTCGGCCGCCTGGAGCGCGATGTGCACGCGTTGCTGCCTGCGCCGCTGGCCGTGAGCGTGCGTGTCGCGCCGCCGCGCGACGGAGCGCTCGTTTTTCTCGTCGCCAATAACGCACTGGCGGCACGGCTGCGTCAGCAAACGCCGTCGCTCATCGACGGGCTCGCCGCGCGTGGGTGGCTGATTCGCACGATTCGCATTCGTGTGAGCATTACCGCCCCCGAGCCGCCCAAGCCCCCCAAGGAAGCCCGTCTCTCACGGCAAGGTCTGGTAAGCCTGCGCGATCTGCGCGACACGCTGGAGCCTTCCCCCCTTCGCGATGCGCTCGCCCGCCTGGTCGCACGACACTCTTACGGCGGCACGCGCAAGCCCTGAGAATGACATCGGCCACGGGCCGCCGAAACTTATCGCGCGTCAAATAAAAAAGCGCCGGATATCCGGCGCTTTCGTTTTGTTACATCCGCACCGTTTCCGGCACGTCGCATCGTTCGCGTGAATTATGCGAACTGCGTTTGCGGTTCGAACTGGAAGCCGCGCGGGGCGTCTTCGGCACGCTCGAATGTCACCACTTCGAACGCTTCCTGTGCGAGAAGCTCGCGCAGCAGTTGGTTGTTCAAACCGTGGCCCGACTTGTAAGCCGTGTACGACGCCAGCAACGGGTGACCGATCACATACAGATCGCCAATCGCATCGAGCATCTTGTGCTTCACAAATTCGTCGTCGTAGCGCAGCCCGTCATTATTCAGAATGCGGTACTCGTCGAGCACGATGGCGTTGTCCATGCTGCCGCCACGGGCCAGACCCAGCTCGCGCAGCATTTCGACTTCATGCGCGAAACCGAACGTGCGGGCACGGGCGATTTCCTTCGCGTAAGACGTTTCAGCGAAATCGACTTCCAGCGCTTGCCCCGTGCGGTCCACTGCCGGGTGACGGAAATCGATCGTGAACTTGAGCTTGAAGCCTTCGAACGGATCCAGACGGGCGAACTTGTCGCCTTCGCGAATCTCGACCGGCTTGGTCACACGGATGAATTTCTTGGCGGCGGGCTGCTCTTCGATGCCAGCCGACTGGATCAGGAAGACGAACGTTGCAGCGCTGCCGTCCATGATAGGAATTTCTTCGGCGGTCACATCGACATACAGGTTGTCGATGCCCAGCCCTGCGCATGCCGACATCAAGTGTTCCACGGTGGAAACACGCGCACCATCCTTCTGCAACACCGACGCGAGACGCGTGTCGCCAATCGCCATCGCCGACGCCGGAATCTCCACAGGGGGATTCAGATCGGTACGGCAAAAGACGATGCCGGTATTCGGCGGCGCCGGACGCAGCGACAACTCGACCTTGCGACCGGAGTGCAAGCCGATGCCGACTGTCTTGGCGATGGATTTGAGAGTGCGCTGCTTGAGCATGCTATTTATTAAAACTATCGGACGCTAATGACCATAGATCGAATTATATCAGATCGGCGCCTTCATCGTTGTGCCACAAACACAACGAATCGTTACTAAACATTTTGGATTCTGCCTCACCGGTATGCCTTTGAAACATCCCGTCATCGGAAATAGGCCATTTCGCTTTCTAGCGACGACCCTTGCCTCAAGGTATTTCGCTGCCCTTCGATCCGTCCAACGTCCATCGTAGAACAATTGGCGATCAGCTTCAGGGCACCCCGTCCACCGCGACGGAGGCATGCCGCGGCGGTCGGGGGACAGACCCGCGAGACCGGGTCAGGGACGACAGACGCTTACCCGTAACGTCCATCACCTGTTACGCGTTGACACCTCATGCGACTCTGGTTGTCGCAACACCGAGACATCAACCCACATAACAACCTTGCCGTATCGCCGTTCGGACTCGTACTGCGGCGCGCCATCCCCACACCGAAAGGCATGGTTCATAGGGCGGCGACGAATCCTCACGACGACCTGCGTAGGTCTCGCGATTCCCAAGGTGCGGCGGCGCCAGGCACTGGCACCCGGCCCGCGCGCAACCCTGTCAGTCGGCTTGCTTGCGCAGGAAGGCCGGGATGTCGTACGTGTCGACACCCTTTTCCTGCAACGCGGCGACGTGCGAGGCTGCGGTCTCGCGCGTGCTGCGCCACACGGCCGGCGTATCCAGCGCGCCGTAGTCCGTACCGGCTGCCTGACCGACGTTCGGCACGTGGCCCGTCGCGATCGGCATATTGTCGGTACCGGTCTTGAGCAGCGTCATCGGTGCAGCGGCCTTCTTCGCCACGGCACGGCCCAGGCCCGTTGCGACCACGGTCACGCGCAGTGCATCGCCCATCTTGTCGTCGTAGACGGTACCGAAAATCACGGTCGCGTCTTCGGCGGCGTAGCTCTTGATGGTGTTCATCACTTCACGCGTTTCCGACAGACGCAGCGAACGCGAAGCCGTGATGTTGACCAGCACGCCACGTGCGCCCGACAGGTCCACGCCTTCGAGCAACGGGCTTGCCACGGCTTGCTCGGCAGCCAGACGCGCACGATCGACACCGGCAACCGTTGCCGTGCCCATCATCGCCTTGCCCTGCTCGCCCATCACCGTCTTCACGTCTTCAAAGTCGACGTTCACCAAACCGTCGACGTTGATGATTTCGGCGATACCGGCCACGGCGTTGTGCAGCACGTCGTCGGCGCACTGGAAGCACTTGTCCATCTCGGCATCGTCGCCCATGACTTCGAACAGCTTGTCATTGAGCACGACGATCAGCGAGTCGACGTTGTCTTCCAGCTCTTGCGCGCCCGTCTCGGCCACACGCATACGCTTGCCGCCTTCGAACTCGAACGGCTTCGACACCACGCCAACGGTCAGGATGCCCATTTCCTTGGCGATCTGTGCCACCACCGGTGCCGCGCCCGTGCCCGTACCGCCGCCCATACCGGCGGTGATGAACACCATGTGCGCGCCACGCAGTGCATCGGCGACGCGCTCACGCGCTTCGTCCGCTGCCGCACGGCCCATCTCCGGCTTCGCGCCAGCACCCAGACCGGTCTTGCCGAGCTGAATGTTCACGGCAGCCTGCGAGCGGCCCAGTGCCTGTGCGTCCGTGTTCATGGCGATGAATTCCACGCCTTGCACACCGCGGTTGATCATGTGCTGGACGGCATTGCCGCCAGCGCCACCAACACCCACCACCTTGATGATGGTGCCGTTGGTTTCCGTTTCCAACATTTCGAAGTTCATAGCGCCTCCAGTGAATTAAAAACAGATCCGGCACTGCCTGAACACAAGCCGCTCGGGTAAGCCGCCCATGGGTTCAACACCGAATCCACACCCCTCAAACAACCTAATAAAACGACTTAAAAATTGCTGAAGAACCAGTCGCGCATGCGCGTCCACACCTGGTTCGCTTGTCCCGATTGCACGGCGACCTTACGGCCACGCATGCGTTGCGAGCGCCCCTCGAGCAGCAGGCCCATCGCCGTCGCGTAGCGCGGGCTGCGCACGACGTCGGCCAAGCCGCCTGCGTACTCCGGCACGCCGATACGCACGGGCTTGAGGAAGATGTCCTCGCCCAGTTCGACCATGCCCGGCATCATCGCTGCGCCGCCCGTGAGCACGATGCCCGAGGACAGCAATTCTTCGTATCCCGACTCGCGCACCACTTGCTGCACCAACGAGAACAGTTCTTCCACGCGCGGTTCAATCACCGCCGCGAGTGCCTGACGCGAGAGCGTGCGCGGACCGCGCTCGCCAAGGCCCGGCACTTCGATCATTTCGTCCGGATCGGCCAGCGACTGCTTGGCGATGCCGTGTTGAATCTTGATGTCTTCCGCATCGGGCGTCGGCGTACGCACGGCCATCGCGATATCGCTGGTGATCTGATCGCCAGCGATCGGAATCACAGCCGTGTGACGGATCGCGCCTTCGCTGAAGATCGCGATATCGGTCGTGCCGCCACCGATATCGATGAGCACCACGCCCAGTTCTTTCTCGTCTTCCGTGAGCACCGAAATGCTCGACGCGAGCGGTTGCAGAATCAGGTCGTTCACTTCGAGGCCGCAGCGGCGCACGCACTTCACGATGTTCTGTGCGGCCGACACGGCGCCGGTCACGATATGCACCTTCACTTCAAGACGAATGCCGCTCATGCCGATCGGCTCGCGCACGTCTTCCTGACCGTCGATGATGAATTCCTGGGTCAGGATGTGCAGCACCTGCTGATCGGTCGGGATGTTGATCGCCTTGGCGGTCTCGATCACGCGCGCCACATCGGCCTGCGTCACTTCCTTGTCCTTGATCGCCACCATGCCGCTCGAATTGAAGCTGCGGATGTGGCTGCCGGCAATGCCCGTGAACACGTTGGTGATCTTGCAATCGGCCATCAACTCCGCTTCTTCGAGCGCACGCTGAATCGACTGCACGGTGGCCTCGATGTTGACCACGACGCCCTTTTTCAGACCTCGCGATTCACTCTGACCGAGACCGATCACTTCATAACGGCCTTCAGGGCGCAGCTCGGCCACCACCGCCACGACTTTCGACGTGCCGATATCGAGGGCGACCAACAGATCCTTGTAATCTTTGCTCATAGCGTGTGTAAGTCCTGAAGTCTCACTGGCTTCGCTTGACCGGGGCGGCGGGTTTCTTCGCTGCCGGCTTCGGCGAATCCCGCTTTTGCACCGGTGCT
Organism: Pandoraea pneumonica; assembly: GCF_049918595.1. Classification (GTDB taxonomy): domain Bacteria; phylum Pseudomonadota; class Gammaproteobacteria; order Burkholderiales; family Burkholderiaceae; genus Pandoraea; species Pandoraea pneumonica_A. The sequence continues at coordinate 24,166 of NZ_JBNCRZ010000004.1, read as the reverse complement.
GCGGCCAGTTTCTTGGCCTGCTCTTCGCTCAAGAAACGCATGCCTGCGGCCCGTACTGCAAAACCGTTTGGGTAACGCAGATCGGCATACTCGATCTGATTGCCCCAGCGTGCCGCTACCTGCGGATACGCCTGCACAAAACGGCGACTGCGTGTGACAAGCGTCTCGGGCGTACGCTCGCGACCCAGCGCCAACTGCAATCCGCCGACCAACCGCACGCCCCAGGCGTAACGGTTCGACAGCGTGACCGCTTCGGGTTTCATATTCAAAGGCGCGAACCACTTCACGAAGTCGTAGTAGCGCGCCGTCACATCTTTCTCGCTGCCCGGCGGGCCCGCGAACTCCGGCAACTTGCCGTCGTCCTCCGCTTCGGCCAGATTCGCCGCAAACAGTTCGCCGTCCACGCTCACCAGACGGCCGTCGTTCCACGTCGCAAGCGGCTTGTATTCCTCGATCGTCACCGCGAGCTGGTTCGGCCACACGCGGCGCACGCTCGCATGACGCACCCACGGCACCGCTTCGAACGCCGCACGCGTGGCATCCAGATCGATCGTGAAGAAGTTGCCCTTCAACCGCGACACCGCATTCGCACGCAAGGTCGGCCCATTGATGTGAGACACGTCCCCATCGATCTGAATCGCCTTGAGCGTGAAGATCGGCCGCTGAATCAGCCAATGGCCGCCCGCCGCGAGCGCCGCCAGCACGACAAGTGCGACGAGCGCACTCGCGATGGCGTTGAGCAGGCGTACGTTTTGCCACATGGCGATTCGCTTTCCGTATCAGGGCGTTCTTCAACGCGTTGTTCAAGATGTCACTCAGGTTTCCACTGCGCGTTCGGGTGCAAATCGAGCGTCGCAGTTGCCAGAATTTCAACCACCAGGTCTTCATACGACAGGCCCGCCGCCCGCGCCGAAATCGGCACCAGCGAGTGGCCGGTCATGCCCGGCGACGTATTGATCTCCAACAGATACGGCTTGTTGTCGCGCTTGCGCAGCATCACATCCGCACGCGCCCAGCCACGGCAACCCAACACGAGATACGCGCGCAACACGAGGCGCTGCACTTCTTCCTGCAACGAGACCGACAGCGGTGGCGGGCACTCGTAGCGGGTGTCGTCCTTGAAATACTTGTTCTGGTAGTCGTAGTTCGCGTCAGGCGCGACGATGCGGATCACCGGCAGCGCACGTGCCGCAGCAGCGCCCTTGGTGCCCACACCCAGCACCGGCACGGTCAACTCGTCGCCGTCGATAAACTCTTCGGCGAGCACATCCGGGTCGAGTACGGCAGCCTTCTCGTACGCGGCTTTCATTTGCGACGCGTCGGTGACCTTCGTCAGACCGATGGTCGAGCCCTCGCGCGACGGCTTGACGATCAGCGGCAGCCCGAGATCGCGCGCCACAGCATCGAAGTCGCTATCGGCGTTGAGCATCGTGAAGCGCGGCGTCGGCAGCCCTTCGTTGATCCACACGCGCTTGGTCATTTCCTTGTCCATCGCCAGCGCGGAAGCCAACACGCCGCTGCCGGTGTAAGGAATGCCCAGATGCTCCAGCGCGCCTTGCAGCGTGCCGTCTTCGCCGTAGCGGCCGTGCAGTGCGATGAACACACGGTCGAACTTCTGTGCCGCGAGCGCGGCGAGGTCATTCATGCCGGTATCGAAAGCATGGGCGTCCACACCGCGCGAGCGCAGTGCTTCGAGCACGCCATTCCCCGAGATCAGCGAGATCTGACGCTCGGCCGAGCGCCCGCCCATCAGGACGCCAACTTTGCCGAAACGTTTCGGATCGAAAGCACTCACGTCAAACTCCTTGCTGAACTTGCAACTTCGCGGGCACCGCGCCGATCGAGCCGGCACCCATGGTGATGACAACGTCGCCCGCACGGGCGACCTGCGAAATGGCGTCGGGCAGTTGCGCGACGTCTTCCACGAAAACCGGTTCCACCTTGCCCGCCACACGCAACGCGCGCGCCAGCGCGCGGCCGTCCGCCGCCACGATGGGCGCTTCGCCAGCCGAATACACTTCGCCGAGTACCACCGCATCCGCTTCGGAAAGCACCTTCACGAAGTCTTCGAAGCAATCGCGCGTGCGCGTGTAGCGATGCGGCTGGAACGCCAGCACGATGCGGCGACCCGGGAAGGCGCCACGTGCCGCGGCCAGCGTTGCGGCCATCTCGACCGGGTGATGACCATAGTCGTCAATCAGCGTGAACGTGCCGCCGCCGTTCGCTTCGGGCAGCGCGATTTCGCCATAGCGCTGGAAGCGACGGCCCACGCCGTTGAATTCGGCCAGCGCCTGCTGAATCGCCGCGTCGGGCACTTCCAGTTCGGTCGCAATCGCAATCGCGGCCAGCGCGTTGCGCACGTTGTGCTCGCCCGGCAGGTTCAGCGTGATGTCGAGCGGCGGTGCCCCGTCGCCGAACGTGCGCTGCACCGTGAAGCACATACGCCCGGCGTCAGCGCGCACATTGACCGCGCGCACCTGTGCGTCTTCCGACAGGCCGTAGCGCACGATCGGCTTCGAGACGAACGGCAGAATCTCGCGCACGTTCGGATCGTCCACGCACAGCACGGCAATGCCGTAGAACGGCAGGCGCTGCGTAAAGGCCACGAACGACTGCTTGAGCCGCGCGAAGTCGTGCCCGTAGGTATCCATGTGATCGGCATCGATGTTCGTGATGACTTCGATGACCGGATTCAGATTCAGGAACGAGGCGTCCGATTCGTCCGCCTCGACCACGATGAAGTCGCCCGTGCCGAGCTTGGCATTCGCACCCGCGCTGTTCAGACGGCCGCCGATCACGAAGGTCGGATCGAGCCCGCCCTGCCCCAGCACGCTCGCCACCAGACTCGTCGTGGTGGTCTTGCCGTGCGTGCCCGCAATGGCGATGCCCTGCTTCAGACGCATGAGTTCCGCGAGCATCAGCGCGCGCGGCACAATCGGAATCTGACGGGCGCGACCTGCCAGGACTTCAGGGTTGTCTGCGGTAATCGCGGTGGACACCACGATGGCATCCGCGCCTTCGATGTGTTCGGCCGCATGGCCGCGGGCGACGCGCGCGCCCAGCGCGGCAAGGCGCTGCGTCACGGCGTTGTCGCCGAGATCGGAGCCGCTCACCTGATACCCCAGGTTGAGCAACACCTCGGCAATGCCGCTCATACCCGAGCCGCCGATGCCGACAAAGTGAATGTGTTTGACGATGTGTTTCATTTCAATCCTTGGCCAGAGCCGCGCACACGCGCGCCACTTGTTCGGTGGCGTCCGGCTTGGCGAGCGCCCTGGCTTTCTCTCCCATCGCGAGCAGCGATTCACGCGTCTGACGGCGCAGCCACTCGGCCAGGGTCTCGACCGACAGCTCGCGCTGATCGATCAGCGTTGCCGCGCCCTTATCGGCGAGGAAACGCGCATTCGTTGTCTGGTGGTCGTCGACCGCATGCGGGAACGGCACGAACAGCGCCGCCACCCCAGTTGCGGCCACTTCGGCCACCGTCATCGCACCTGCACGGCAGATCACCAGATCCGCCGCTGCATAGGCCTCGACCATGTTGTCGATGAACGGCACCGCTTCGACCGTCACCCCCGCTGCGGCGTAGTTCGCCTGCAACGTCTGAATATGTTTGACGCCCGCCTGATGCGTGACTTGCGGACGCGTCTCGCGCGGCAGCTTCGCCAGCGCTTTCGGCACGATCTCGTTGAGCACTGTCGCGCCCAAGCTGCCACCCACCACCAGAATGCGCAGCGGACCGGTGCGCGCACCGTAACGCTCGGCGGGCGGCGCCATGTCGTCGAAATCGGCGCGAATGGGGTTGCCGACCCACTCGCCGCGCTCGATGGTGTCGGGGAACGCCAGCAGCACCTTATCGGCCACGCGCGCGAGCACCTTGTTCGCCAGTCCGGCCACCGAGTTCTGCTCGTGCAGCACCAGCGGGCGGCCGAGCAGCGAGGCCATCATGCCCGCCGGGAACGTGATGTAACCGCCCATGCCCAGCACCACGCTCGGCTTGGCGCGACGCACGGCCGCGAGGCTTTGGCCGAACGCGCGCAGCAGGTTCAGCGGCAGCAGCAGCTTGGTCATCAGCCCCTTGCCGCGCAGTCCGCCGAACTTCACGAACTCCATCGGAATGTCGTACTTCGGCACGAGCGTCGCTTCCATGCCGTTCGGATTGCCGAGCCACACCACGCGCCAGCCCTGCACGCGCAAGAAATTGGCAACCGCGAGGCCCGGAAAGACGTGACCACCCGTGCCGCCGGCCATGACCAGCAGCGTGCGTGTCTTCGTCTCCGGTGCCGGCATCGCGGTAGCGCGCTCGGTCATACTTTTCCTCCCCGCATCAGCACGCGGTTTTCGTAATCCACCCGCAGCAAAATCGCCACGGCCACACAGTTGAGCAAGATGCCCGAGCCGCCGTAACTGACCAGCGGCAACGTCAGCCCCTTGGTCGGCAGCAGGCCCAGATTCACGCCCATGTTGATAAAGCATTGCGCACCGAGCCACACGCCCACGCCCTTGGCCAGCAACCCGGCGAATGTGCGCTCCAGCGCCAGTGCCTGACGGCCGATTTCGAACGCGCGGCGCACCAGCCAGTAGAAGAGCAAGATCACCACCAGCACGCCGACGAAACCGAATTCCTCACCGATCACGGCGAGGATGAAGTCGGTGTGCGCTTCGGGCAGGTAGTGCAATTTTTCGATGCTGCCGCCCAGCCCCACGCCAGTCCATTCGCCACGACCGAATGCGATGAGCGAGTGCGTCAACTGATAAGCCTTGCCCAGCGCGTAGTCTTCGCGCCACGGATCGAGGTACGCGAAGATCCGCTCGCGACGCCAGGGCGAGAGCCAGATCAGCATGGCGAACGTGCCGACCGCCGTGAGCGCGAGCCCGCCGAACAGACGTCCGTTCACGCCGCCGAGGAACAAGATGCCCATCGCGATGGCGGCCACCACCATGAACGCGCCCATGTCCGGCTCAAGCAGCAACAGCAAGCCGACGAACACCACGGCGATACCCATCGGCAAGAAGCCCTTGCCGAAGCTCTGCATGAATTCCTGCTTACGCACGGTGTAGTTCGCGGCGTACAGCGTCACCGCGAGCTTCATGATTTCCGACGGCTGGAGGTTGAGCACGCCAAACGGAATCCAGCGCTTCGAGCCGTTCACGCCCTTACCCACGTGCGGAATCAGCACGATGATGAGCAGCAGCAGCGCGAGCAGGAAGAGCTTGGGCGCGAGCTTGTCGAGGGTCTTGACCGGAATGCGGAACGTAATCGCGGCCGCCGTCAGGCCCATCGTGAGCGACACGATGTGGCGACCGAGGAAGTGATACGTCGAGTAGCCGCTGTACTTGGGCGAATCGGGCAGCGCGACCGACGCCGAGTACACCATCACCAGGCCAAGCGAGAGCAGCGCGATCACCACCCACATCAGTGCGTGATCGTATTCGAGCATGCGCGAGCGCGTGGGCTTGATGCTGCCCAGCGTGCGGCTCGCGGCGCTGGTCGCAGCGCCCGGTGCCGTGTCGGCCCCGGCACCGGCGAAACCGGCCTGACGCTTCTTGCTGAAGAACGACTTGAGACGGTTCATAGCATCACCCCCGCGTCGGCGGCCAGATCAATCACGGTGTCGCGAAATACCTGCGCGCGATGTTCGTAATTGCGGAACATGTCGAAGCTGGCGCACGCGGGCGAGAGCACCACGGCGTCGCCCGGCTGGGCCAGCTTGGCCGCTTCGCGCGTGGCGTCTTCGAGCGTCGATGCATCGATCAGATCGACACCCGTGTCGGTCAGCGCTTCGCGCAGCAACCCGGCATCACGGCCGATGAGGAACACGGCGCGCGCGTGGTGCGCGACCGGATTGGCCAGCGGCGAGAAGTCCTGCCCCTTGCCGTCGCCGCCCAGAATCAGCACCAGCTTCTTTTCCAGACCGGTGATCGCCGCGACCGTGGCACCGACATTGGTGCCCTTGCTGTCGTCGTAGAACTCGACTTCGTTGATGCTCGCGACGAGTTGCACGCGATGCGGCTCGCCCGGGTATTCGCGCAGGCCGTGCAGCAACTTGGCCATCGGCAGATCGATGGCCCGCGCCAGCGCCAGCGCCGCCAACGCATTCGACGCGTTGTGCTGGCCGCGAATGCGCAACGCATCCGCTGGCATCAAACGCTTGGAGAACACTTCGACCGGCGCTTGTTCGGCACCCGCCTTGCGGCGCTTCGGGGCAGGTGGCGCGTCGTCACGCGTGATGCCTTCCACCAGCCACCACATGCCGCCTTCCATCTCGAGACCGAAATCGCCAACGGCGTCGGGGGCCTGCGTGCCGAACGTCACCACGTTCGCCTCGGGCGAGGCCATGGCGATCACGCGCGAGTCGTCGCGGTTGAGCACACGCACCGTCTGCGGCCCGAAAATGCGGGCCTTGGCGGCGGCGTACGAATCCATACTGCCGTGCCAGTCCAGATGGTCTTGCGTGATGTTGAGAATGGTCGCGGCGTCCGGCGCGAGCGAGTACGTGGTCTCGAGCTGAAAGCTGGAGAGCTCAAGCACCCAGACATCGGGCAGTGTTGCGTCCGCAATGCACTCGGTCAGACGGTCGAGCGCCGTTGGGCTGATATTGCCCGCCACAGCAGTACGCTTGCCCGCGCGACGGCACAGCAAGCCGGCCAGACTCGTCGTCGTGGTCTTGCCGTTCGTACCGGTGATCGCAAGCAGCTTGGGTGCGTAACCGCTCGTCGCCTGCATATGACGCAGCGCCTGCGCGAAGAATTCGATTTCGCCCCACACCGGAATGCCGCGCTCGGCGGCTTCGGCCAACAGCGCAGCCACATCGGGCACGAGCGGCGAGAGGCCGGGACTGATGCCGATCAGCTCGATCTCGTCGAGCAACGGGTCGATGCGATCGGCAAACGCGCCACCGATGAACTCGGCCTGCGGGGCTTCGGCGTGCAGGGTAGCGACGTTCGGCGCGCTCGGCGGCAACTCGCGCGTGTCTGCCGCACGGACGCGGCAGCCGTAACGCGCGCACCAACGTGCCATCGCCAGGCCGGACTCTCCCAGACCCAGGATCAGGACACGCGGTTGCCAGGATTCACCAAACTTCTCGCCAAACACGTCGCTCTTCCTTTTATCGATTCAAACAACCTACGAATGCATCGCTTCTTTGCCGCCGATCTCCCACTATCGGCGCGAGCGGTCCTACCTTTAGCGCTTTGTTACTTCTTGTTGCTTAACTAACGCCTTAGCGAAGCTTCAGCGTCGACAGGCCGATCAGCACCAGCATCAGCGTGATGATCCAAAAGCGCACCACGACCTGCGTTTCCTTCCAGCCCGACAATTCGAAGTGGTGATGCAGCGGCGCCATCTTGAAGATGCGCCGCCCCTCGCCGAATCGTCGTTTCGTGTACTTGAACCACGTGACTTGCAGCATCACCGACAGCGTCTCGGCCACGAACACACCGCCCATCACGAAGAGCACGACTTCTTGACGCACGATGACGGCCACGGTGCCCAGTGCGCCGCCGAGCGCGAGCGCGCCCACATCGCCCATAAAGACTTGCGCCGGGTGAGTGTTGAACCATAGGAACGCGAGCCCCGCCCCCGACATCGCCGAACAGAACACGAGCAATTCGCCCGCGCCCGGGATATGTGGGAACAGCAGGTACTTCGAGTAGACGACGTTACCCATCACGTAGGCGAACACGCCGAGCGCGGCGCCCACGAGCACCACCGGCATGATCACCAGGCCATCGAGACCGTCGGTGAGGTTAACGGCGTTGGACGAGCCGACGATGACAAAGTACGTGAGCGCAATAAATCCGAACACGCCCAGCGGGTAGCTCATCGTCTTGAAGAACGGCACGATGAAGTCGGCTTTCGGCGGCAAATCGAGCGGGAAACCGTTACGCACCCAGCTGATGAACAGCTCGAACACCTTCAGATTGCTCGTCTCGGACACCGAGAACGCCAGATAAATGGCGGCGAACAAACCGATGATCGATTGCCAGAAATACTTCTCGCGCGACGACATACCGCGCGGGTCCTTGTAGACCACCTTCCGGTAATCGTCGATCCAGCCGATGATGCCGAAACCCAGCGTGACGGTCAGCACGATCCAGATGAAACGGTTGCTCAGATCTGCCCAGAGCAGCGTAGCGACGGTAATGCCGATCAGAATCAGCACACCGCCCATCGTGGGCGTACCCGACTTCACCAGGTGAGTCTGCGGGCCGTCGGTACGCACGGCCTGGCCCACCTTCATTTCGGCGAGCTTGCGGATGACCATCGGCCCGAACGAGAGCCCGATCACCAGCGCCGTGAGGCTTGCCATCACGGCCCGAAACGTCAGGTAGTTGAACACGCGCAAATAGCTCGCATCCGCTTGCAGCCATTGCGCCAACGTCAGCAACATTCCATCAATCCTTTTTTACTTAGCCGGGGCGTTGCCGCCCCCGGTTTCACTCGTAGCGCGCAGTGCTTCCAACACGCGCTCCATCCGCATAAAGCGGGATCCTTTCACCAGCACCGTCGCCGGTGCGCTCAGCCTTGTCCCCAACGCCGCCGCCAGCGGAGCGACATCGGCGAAATGCTCGCCGCCGTCGCCGAAGGCGGTCACGGTGTCTTGCGTTTGCTCGCCTAACGCCATCAACAAATCGATGCCGCGTTGTGCCGCGTATTCGCCAACTTCCCGATGAAACTCAGGGCCGTTGTCGCCCACTTCGCCCATGTCACCCAACACCAGCACACGAGGTGCGGGGGTCTGCGCGAGTACGTCGATTGCGGCCCGAACCGAATCGGGGTTCGCATTATAGGTGTCGTCGATCAGCGTGACGCCGGCGAGCGGTCCCTTCGAGAGCGTCGACACCTGAAGACGGCCTTTGACGGCAGAAAACGCTTCAAGTGCCCGCACGATCGAACCAATATCCACATGCGCGCCGACAGCACACGCAATCGCAGCCAGTGCGTTGCGGGCGTTGTGCTCACCGAGCAGCGGCAACTTCACCGTGAAGCCACCCGCGGGCGTGTCGACACGCAGCACGCGGGTCGCCACGTCGTAGCGGCCAGACACGGCTGCGCGGACATCGAGTGCGAAGTCGAGCACGCGACGCTTCGTGCCGCGCGCCTCGGCAATTTCCCGCCACATCGGCGCGAATTCGCTCTCTGCCGGGAACACCGCGACGCCGTCAACCGGCAGCGCCGCCAGCACCGCCGAATGTTCTTCGGCTACCGCAGCCACGCTCACCATGAATTCCTGATGCTCGCGTTGCGCGTTATTGATGACAGCGACCGTCGGCTGCGCAATGCGCGCCAGATAGGCCGTCTCGCCCGGATGATTCATGCCCAGTTCGAGCACGGCGAGCTTGTCGCCGTCCTTCAGACGGAACAGCGTGAGCGGCAGACCGATGTCGTTGTTGAAGTTACCGGCCGTCGCCAGTCGCGCGTCGGCACCGACCGCTTCGGCAAAAATCGCCGAGATCATTTCCTTGACCGTCGTCTTGCCATTGCTGCCCGTGACCGCGACCACCGGAATCGCAAAGCCACGGCGCCATGCGGCGGCCAGTTCACCCAGCGCGATGCGCGTGTCGGGCACGATCAGCGCCGGGGCTTCGAAGCCTTCCGGCACGCGCGACGCCACGACGGCAGCCGCGCCAGCGCGCACTACGTCTGCGAGGAAGTCGTGTGCATCGAAGCGCTCGCCCTTGATCGCCACGAACAAATCGCCCGGCTGCACCGAGCGGCTGTCGGTCACGATGCGCGAAAACGCCGTCGACGCCTCGCCCAATACGCGGGAATCGGCCACGGCGGCTTGTGCATCGCTCAGTTGCCACATACTCATTCGCCACCTCCGCGCACGGTCGTTGCACGCGCCGCGAGTGCCAGGCGTGCGTGCTCCTGATCGGAGAACGGCTTCTTCTTGCCCATGATTTCCTGTGTACTTTCGTGCCCTTTACCGGCGATCAACACCAGGTCGGCGGCCTGTGCACCGCGCACGGCTTGCAGAATCGCGCTCGCGCGGTCCTCGATGCGGCGCGCGGCGTCGGGCTGTGCGAGACCGGCAGCAATCTGCGCCATGATCTCGGCGGGCACTTCGCCGCGCGGGTTGTCGCTCGTGAGCACCACCGCGTCGGCCAGACGCTCGGCCACCGCGCCCATCTGCGGACGCTTGCCCGCGTCGCGATCACCACCGCAGCCGAACACGCAAACGAGCTTGCCGCCACGGGCGTCGGCCACCGGGCGCAACGCGGCGAGCGTCTTGTCGAGGGCATCGGGCGTGTGGGCGTAATCGATCACCACCAGCGGCTGCCCCGGTTGCCCGATCTGCTCCATGCGACCGGAGACCGACGTGAGCGTGGCAAGCCCGGCAATGGCAGCGTCCTGCGGCACACCGGCCGCGAGCGCCGCGCCAAGCACGGCCAGCGCGTTACTAATATTGAATTCACCGATCAGCGGCACGGTGATCTGCTGGCTGTGACCATCGATATGCAGCGTGAAGCGCGTACCGATCGTCGTGGCCCGGATGTCTTCCGCACGCAGCACGCGATTGCCATGCGTCGACGTCGCGTCGCCATGCAGGCCGTACTCAAAGACCGGCGTTTTGCCTTTGAGACGTGCCAACAGTCGTTGGCCCATCGCGTCATCGCGATTGATGACCGCAGCCTTCAGACCCGGCCAGTCGAACAGACGCGTCTTGGCGGCTTCGTATTCCGCCATCGTGCCGTGATAGTCCAGATGGTCCTGCGTCAGATTGGTGAACACGGCGACGTCGAATGCCACGCCGTTCACGCGTCCTTGATACAGCCCGTGCGACGAGACTTCCATCGCTACCGCCGCGGCACCTTGCGCACGAAGATCGCCGAGGCTGCGCTGCAATTGCACGGCGTCGGGCGTCGTAAAACCGGTGACGGTCAGATGACCGGGGAAGCCGCTGCCCAGCGTACCGATGACGGCACTTCGTGTGCCCGCCTTCGTGAGCAACTGCGCCAGCCATTGGCTGCATGACGTCTTGCCGTTGGTGCCCGTCACGCCAAGCATCGTCATGCCGACGCTCGGCTCGCTGTACCACAGCGAAGCCAGTGGGCCTGCGAGCCAGTCGAGGCGCGCAACACCGAAATTCGGCACGTTACCGAGATTCGCCATCCCTGACGGCCACGTGAAATCGTCGCTCTGCCAGAGCACCGCCGCAGCGCCGCGCTCTACCGCGTCGGCAATAAAGCCACGGCTATCGGCCCCCTTCACGGCGTAGGCCACAAACACATCGCCCGGCCCGACACGGCGGCTGTCGGCGTGCAAGATAGCACCGGCCGGTACCGTGCGGCGCAGCCAATCCCAAGCCTGCGCCAACGTGGCACGCTCGGTGGCGTTGGTGATCATGGTCAACGTGACCGGGGTGGAGTTCACGGTGCCCATGGCTCGCTCTCCTCCACCTTGTCGCTCACGACGAGCTTGGTTACGGGCGAATCCGGCACCACGTTCAGCGAACGCAGCGTGCCGCCCACGATCGCGGCAAATGCCGGACCGGCAGCCACACCGCCGTAGTGCGCGCCACGGCCCGGCTCGTCGAGCGTGACCGCCACGATGATGCGCGGCTCGGACATCGGCGCCATGCCGACGAACGACGCACGATATTTGCTCTTGTCGTAGCCCTTGCCCGATTGTTTGTACGCTGTGCCGGTCTTGCCGCCCACGCGATAACCGATGACTTGTGCACGCGTGGCGGTACCGCCCGGCGAGGTCACCATTTCGAGCATTTTGCGAACTTCGCGGGCCGTCGCAGGCGAAATGACCGGCGTGCCCTTGACCGTGCTGCCATCGGTCTTGTAGATCGAGATCGGCAGCAGTTCGCCGTCATGGGCGAACACGGTGTAGGCACGTGCGAGCTGAATCAGCGAGCTGGACAGACCGTATCCGTAGCCCATCGTCGCCTGCTCGATCGGACGCCAGCTCTTGGCCGGGCGCAGCCGACCGGCCACGGCACCGGGGAAGCCGATCTTCGGTGCCTGACCGAGGCCGACACTAGTAAACATGTCCCACATTTCCTGCGGCTTCATTTGCAGGGCAATCTTCGCGGTGCCGATATTGCTGGAGTGCTGAATCACGCCTTGCACGGTGAGCAGACCGTAGTCGCGCGTGTCCGTGATCGTCGCACCGAAAAAGTTGGCCCGGCCGGTGGTCATCACCGTCGTCATCGGTTTCACGTAGCCATGCTCGATCGCCGCCGCTACGGTGATCGGCTTCATGATCGAGCCGGGCTCGAACGTGTCGGTGATCACGCGGTTGCGCAACTGGGCGCCCGTGAGATTGGTGCGGTTGTTCGGGTTGTAGGTCGGCAGATTCACCAGCGCGAGCACTTCACCCGTGCGCACGTCGAGCACGACGGCGCTGCCCGCCTTGGCACCGGTGCGGTCGATGGCATCCTTCAGTTCGCTGTAAGCGAGGAATTGAATCTTGCTGTCGATCGAGAGCGTGATGTCGTGGCCGTCGCGCGGCTGCGCCAGGATATCGAGATCCTCGACCACGCGGCCCAGACGATCCTTGATCACCCGGCGGCTGCCCGGCGTCGCGGCGAGGTCTTTCTGCATCGAGAGCTCGACGCCTTCCTGACCAATATCCTCGACGTTCGTGAAGCCGACGATGTGCGCGGCGATCTCGCCTTCCGGATAGAAGCGCTTGTATTCCTTGCGCTGGTAAATGCCCGGGATATCGAGATCGGCCACTTGCTTGGCCACGTCGGGCAGCACCTGACGCTTCACGTAGACGAAGCTCTTGTCTTGATTGAGCTTTCGGCGCAGATCGGGCTCGCCCATTTCGAGCAGACGCGCGAGCTTGCGCACCTGTTCGGTGGAAACGTCATCGGGCACGTCTTCGGGAATCGCCCAGATCGCCTTGACCGGCAAGCTGGTGGCGAGCACTTGCCCGTTACGGTCGAACACTTTGCCGCGCGTAGCGGACATTTCCAGTGTGCGTTCGTAACGGCTCTCGCCCTGACGTTGATAGAAGGCGTTGCCCGGCCCCTGAATCCAGAACGCACGTGCCGCCAGTGCTGCGAAGGCGCCGAAGATCACGAAGACGAGCATCTTCGAGCGCCACATCGGCAAACGCACGGACAGCACCGGGCTGGCAGAGAACTGCACATCCTTGGTCTTGGCCTTGGCGTCTTTGCGGCGGATCATCGCTTGCCTCCGCTGGCGGGGGCCGACGCGGCGCTTGCGGTCGGCACCGGCACATCGACCATCGCGCCCGTGCCACCGGCCGGGGCCGAGAGATATTGCGTGCGACCGGGGGAGACGGCCTGCATCTTCAGGTCGCTACGGGCCACATTCTCGATGCGCGCGCTCTTGCTCTGCGCACTTTGCTCGTACTGGAGGCGGTCCCAGTCTTGCAGCAACTGATGCTCGAGCGCCTGCTCGCGGTTCAGTTCGACGAACGTACCGCGCGCCCGGTATTGCGCATTGATGAGCGACAGTGCGCAGCCGATCAGCAGCGCGAGCAGGAGAATGTTGAGCCGGCTCATGCTGACACCCGCTCCATCACACGCATGATCGCCGAGCGCGCACGCGGGTTGGCTGCCACTTCAGCGTCGGAAGGCTTGATCTTGCGGTGGGCTTTGAAGGGAGGTTCGGGAATTTCGTGGGCGCGCAAAGGCACGCGGCGATCCACCACCGGCGCGCTCGTGCGCGCTTGCATGAAGCGCTTCACGATGCGGTCTTCCAGCGAATGAAAGCTGATCACCACGAGTTTGCCTCCCGTTTCGAGGACATCGGCCGCCGCTTCAAGCGCTATCTCGAGATCCGCAAGCTCTTGATTGACGTGAATCCGTATAGCCTGAAAGGTGCGTGTTGCCGGGTCCTTGCCCTTCTCACGGGTCTTGACGGCGCCAGCCACGATCTCGGCAAGCTCGCGAGTGCTGACGAGTGGACCGAGGTGGTCGGCGTTTGCCCGGCGAGCAACAAGCGCCTTTGCAATCTGAAAAGCAAACCGTTCTTCCCCATAGTCCTTGATGACCTCCGTCATTTCTTCCAGCGTTGCTCGGGCCAGCCACTCGGCGGCCGACTCGCCGCGCGTGGTGTCCATGCGCATATCGAGCGGCCCGTCGAACCGAAAGCTGAAGCCGCGCGCGGGGTCGTCGAACTGCGGCGACGACACGCCCAGGTCCAGCAATACGCCCGACACCTTGTTCGCGCCGCGACGGGCAAGCCCATCGCGCAGCGTCGCAAAGCTGTCGTGCTCAATCGAAAATCGCGGATCGGCAATCTTTGCCGCCTCCGCGATCGCTTGGGGATCCTTATCGAATGCGATCAGTCTCCCCTGGGCGCCCAGCCGCTCTAGCACCCTGCGACTGTGCCCGCCCCGGCCGAACGTTCCGTCGACGTATACGCCGTCGTCGCGCCACAGCAGGGCATTCACGGCCTCGTCCAGCAGGACCGTGCGGTGCTGCATTACCGTTTCCACCGCGTGCGCCATGCTCGTCGGACCACCTAATCAATCAAAAAGTGAAGTTTTTCAGTGCTTCCGGCATACCCTGCGCCATCGCTGCCTGTTCCTTGGCGGCGTAAGTCGCGGCATCCCAGAGTTCAAAGTGACTGCCCATGCCCAGCAGCATGACTTCCTTGTCCATGCCCGCGGCTGCACGCAATTCCGGCGCTACCAGGACACGCCCCGCCGAATCCATCTCGACGTCGGCTGCGTTGCCCAGGAAGATGCGGCGCCACCAGTGCGCATCCATCGGCAGTGCGGCGATCTTGCCGCGGAAGATCTCCCATTCGGGACGCGGAAACAGCAGCAGACAACCATCGGGGTGCTTCGTGATCGTGACCTTGCCTTCGGCCTCGCCTTGGAGCACGTCACGATGCCGGGCCGGAATCGACATCCGTCCCTTTGCATCCAGTGAAAGTGCCGAGGCTCCCTGAAACACGTGCGCTCCCGTGAGGTTTCGACCGCCTGTCCGTCATGCCGAGAGAGAAAGATTTCGTGCCCTACAGCACACAAAAATACACTTTCTCACACTATTTCCCACTTTAGAGGAGAGTGTTTGGCCGGTCAAGCGTTTCGCCGGTTTTTCGGACGGGATTTGTCAGACAGAACAATGACTTAGCGCACTTTCCTCAAGCAGCCGAACCAATTTTTGTCAGGAAAATTAATGACATAACTGCGATAGTGAAAGTGGAACCTCAAACTTGTAACCAAATCTCGCGCGAAGCCCGCCAGTGCTATCGATACGGGGTAGTGCGCGCTTACGCCAAGACGCGCGCCCTCCGGCAGCACGCCAAATGCCACCGGACACACGCAACGCGAGGGAGATCGACACGGGAAAAGGGAGAGTGCCAGAGACGACCGCAGTGCTCTATATATAGTAGGCCGTCGTCGTCATGACCTTGGCAGCGGCACGCATCACCTGCTGCACCGGCGCAGGCAGTTCAATGCCGCCCGCGTCGCGCGCCGCCTGACCGTGCTCGATTTCATCCAGACGCATCTGATCGACGATGGCCCGCGAGCGCAGGTCATGGGCAGGCAATTCATCGAGATGCGTATCGAGATGGCGCTCGACCTGACGCTCGGTCTCGGACATAAAGCCCAGACTCACGTTGTCGCCGCACTTGCCCGCCACGAAACCGATCGCGAACGCGCCGGCGTACCAAAGCGGATTGAGCAAGCTAGGACGCGAGCCCAGTTCGGACAGCCGGTGCGCTGTCCAGGCGAGGTGATCCTCTTCCTCTTTACCCGCATGTTCGAACGCTGCCCGCAACTCAGGCCGCTTGGTCGCAAGCTTCTGCGCCTGATAGAGCGCCTGCGCGCAGACCTCACCGACGTGATTCACGCGCATGAGACCGGCGACATGGCGACGCTCCTGCGGACTCAATGCGTCGTCGGCAGCATCGCCGGATACGTTTTCACCCCGCTCGCTCGCCACACTGGTTCCGGTCAGCTCGGCGGTAGCTTTTGCGGGTGCAGGAATCGGCCGGGAAGCTTGGGTGACGCCCACGATGGCGCGCAGGCCACGGTCAAGTTCGGAGATGAGGCTGTCTGAGAACATCTTACTTTCAACTCACTTCAATCTTTCACAATGTGGAATTTAGGACGATTCCACCGCGTCTGCCGGGGATGATACGCGCCTTTGCCAGACGTGCCTTGCGCGGGAGCAAACGCGCGCAACCCCCGCCAGAAGCCGGTTTCCGGGCTGTTGCGTAAACGAAACAAAGGTCGCCGCAAACCCGCGCAAATCCGGCCTTTTCCTTTGCCGCCCACAGTGAATTTGTTACATTACGTCCAACTTCTCGCGAAGTTGATTAGCAAGGACGTTATCACTAGTGACCTTGTTAAACAAATCTCACAATCCTTTGGAGATCACTCAATGAAAAAGTCGCTTCTCGCTCTGGGTGTGCTCGGCGCATTCGCTGGCGCTGCTCACGCTCAAAGCAGCGTGACCCTGTACGGTATCATCGACGCTGGCCTGCAATACGTCAGCAAGACCGGTGGCAACCTGGCTGGCACGGGTAACACCTCGAAGAACTTCCAGTTCGCCAACGGTAACCTGCAAGGTTCGCGTTGGGGCCTGAAGGGTGCTGAAGACCTCGGTGGTGGCCTGAAGGCAATCTTCGTGCTGGAAAACGGTTTCAACCTGGGCAGCGGCACGCTGGGCCAGAACAGCCGTATGTTCGGTCGTCAAGCCTACGTTGGTCTGAGCAGCGCAACGGCTGGTACGTTGACCATCGGTCGTCAGTACGACTCCGTGGTTGACTTCGTTGGTCCGTACGCTTCGGGCAGCCAATGGTCGACGTTCGCGGGCGCTCACCCGTTCGATAACGACAACTTGAACAACTCGTTCCGCGTGAACAACACTGTCAAGTACACGTCGGTTAACTACAACGGCTTCAGCGCTGGCGGTATGTACGGCTTCTCGAACTCGGCGAACAATGGTTCGACCGGTTCGGGCTTCGCTAACAACCGTGCTTACTCGTTCGGCTTGGGCTACGCAAACGGCCCGGTGTCGTTCGGCGCTGGCTACTTGTACCTCGGTTCGCCGGCTAGCAACTCGTCGGGCGTGATCAACAACGGTGGCGATGCTACGACCCCGATGACGCTGGGCGGTCTGGTTGCCAGCGACAAGGCATGGATCGCATCGGCAGGCGGTTCGTACGCCTTCGGTCCGGCCACGCTGGGTCTGGTCTACGGTCACTCGGTCTACCAATACGTTGGTGGCGGCAGCTGGAAGTTCGACAACGCCGAACTGAACGCCAAGTACATGCTGACCCCGGCTCTGCAACTGGGCGCATCGTACACGTACACCTGGTCGACGCTGAACCTGACCGGTTCGAGCGTGTCGCCGAAGTACCACCAAGTCAACCTGGGCGTCGACTACTTCCTGTCGAAGCGCACGGACACGTACCTGGTTGGTCTGTGGCAACACGCCAACAACGACGCTCCTGGCGGCGCATCGTTGAACGGCCTGGGCTTCTCGAACAGCACGAACCAGTTCGCTGTTACGGCCGGTATCCGTCACAAGTTCTAAGCTGACAGTTTCTGTCACTTAGTCTTTGTTTGACGAAAGGGCACCTTCGGGTGCCCTTTTTTATTGCCTGGCTTATTGCCGGGCACTTCCTGCACATCTACCGCCACCGCCCGCCTCGCAGGTTTGGCTGCGCGCCTCCGCTGCCTTACTCCCCCTCAAAGTAGCGCGTTGTTTCCAAACCAACCGCCAGCGCAAACCCGGCTTGACCGGGCGTTTATTTCAAACCTAAAATTTCCATACTGTAAATTTCATATCGCCTCCCATGAGCCTCGCCGATTCCGACTCTCTCGATCTCGAAACGCGAGCCAACGACCGCGAGCACGACGCGCTGCGTCTCTGGCTGCGACTGCTCACCTGCGCCAATATGATCGAAACCGACATCCGGTCGCGCCTGCGCCAGGATTTCGACTGCACGTTGCCGCGCTTCGATTTGCTCGCTCAACTCGACCGTCATCCGGAAGGGTTGAAAATGGGGGAGCTCAGCAAGCGCATGATGGTGACCGGCGGCAACGTTACCGGCATTACCGATCAGTTGGAAAAAGAGGGATGGGTGACGCGCGAAACCGTCGCCAACGACCGGCGTGCGTTTTTGATCAAGCTGACACCGCGTGGCAAGAAGGCGTTCTCCAATATGGCGCGCGCCCACGAGGAATGGATCGAACAACGCCTTGGCCGCCTGCCGGAGGATCGGCAACGTCAGCTGTATGCGCTCTTGGGTGATTTGAAGTCGGTGATTGCGTGACCCACAGGTCCTAACCGAGGAAACGGGGACAGCCGCCCCGGTCAGCGACGGTGCAAGCGCACCGGACATATTGCGGATTTGGGTGCCATTACCTAGTTACCTAGTTATCTAGCCGCATGAGCGGGCGCATTCAGCGCCGCTCGTGCCGCGACCGCCGCAGGCGTTTCATTGAGCTCGGCAAGCACAGCATCACGCTCGGAAGCCTTGCGCTTCGACAGCGCTTTCACTGCGTTATAAAACTTTGGCAAGTCGTTACCCTCTTGCACAAGCAACGCCATGAACGCCGGCACCCATTGGTTATAAGTGGCGAATGAACCGATCTTCGCGTTGTTCAAATCACTGGCAAACCAGAGATCGAACCCTTTGTAGCCACCCCACGACGCCTTAAGTGCCGCGTAATCGGCGCGCATGCGGATGAACAATGCGTTCTTTTGCGCCGCCTTTTGCTCATCGGTGTCGGTGCCGTCGTACAGCGTCTCCAACTGCTTCCGATACCCCTCGACCAGATCGCGGAATTGCCGTCGATGCGCGTCGTACCGCTCGTACTCGATCGCCGCATCGGGATGCGCCGCCAACCAGCGCTGCACGCCGACCGTCTCGACCGTGACCGCAAACGACTCATTGAACGTCGTATCCCCTCGCACGAACAAGATTTGGTGCGCCAACTCGTGGAAGATCATTCGCGCGACTTCGGCACGTGGTAAGTAGATGAAGGTGCTGAGCAACGGATCATCGAAGTACCCCAGCGTCGAGTACGCGGGAATGCCAGCGACGAAGGTTTCCCATCCGTCCCGATGCAGTTCGGCCGCATACGCCTCCGCCGACTCTCGTGAGTAATACCCACGGTATTCGACACACCCGACGACAAGCAGACACGACTCATGGAGCTTTAGCGAGAGTGCTGGCGCTGCGAACACGTTGTAGACGACGAAGGGACGTTTGATGTCCGCGTAGCTCCGATAGCTGCCGTTGTCGGGTTCACCGAGCGCAGTCACAGCGTAGCTACGAATCTGCTCCGCCTCTGTCAAACGTGCACGCAAACGCGGATCGAGCGAAGGGTCAGCGAGCAGTTCATCCACCGGATGCGCCTCGTGCAGCATGGTGAAGTGGCCATTAATCGATTGCGCGTAATAGCCCACCTGACTGCAACCGCAGGCGGCCAACAACAACGCCCATGCCGACAATGCCTTGAGGTACCGAAACCCAATCGCGAACCCGTTCGCCGGCAAGGTCGACATGGCAAGCTCCATGCGCATTGGCGCGTGTTGATAAACGTCGGCGAGTGTTGGTTACTGCCGAGGCGAATGCGTCGCCGACGTCTCAGGCCGGTGCGACGTCGACCAGACAGTCGTAGAAGGTGGGTGCACGGCCGAGGTCTGTCAGTTGTTGGCTCGTGACCTCGTTGGCATTTTTGCCGTCCGGTGCGAGCTTTTTCCACCAGATTGACAAGCCGACCACCACGCCCTCGCGAGCCTTTTCCGTCACCCGTGCCTTGGCGTTCAATGTGCCGCGATCGTTGAAAATCCGCACGCCCGCGCCATCCTCAATGCCTCGCGGCCCGGCATCGGCCGGGTGAATATCCAGCGTCGGCTCGCCTACAGAAGCACGCAGGCTATCGACGTTCACGAAACTTGAGTTCAGGAAGTTACGCGCTGGCGGCGAAATCATTGCCAAGGGATAGCGTGCTGCAAGCGTCGGGTTGCTTGCGACCGATTCATACGGCGGCACCCAGTCCGGCAGCGGGTCAAAACCCTCCTGCTGCATACGCTCGGAGTAAAACTCGCATTTACCAGACGGCGTATAGAAACTGCCATTGGCAAACGGCGCCTCGGGCAAGTCGTAGCGCACCCAGCCGTCACGCTTGAGCGTTTCCCAATCGGCGCCCGCCATACGCGGATCCGACCAACGGATCGATTGCTCCGCAAGCTGATCGTCCGAATCGGTAAAGCACAGGTCCTGCCACCCCATCCGTTGGGCCAGCAGGCGGAAAATTTCCGAGTTCGGTTTTGTCTCGCCCAGTGGGGCAATCGCGGGATTATTCGCGAGTAAGTAGGTGTGTCCGTACGCCTTGTGAATATCGAGATGCTCAAGCTGCGTGGTCGCCGGAAGAATGAAATCGGCGTAGTCAGCGGTATCGGTCTGGAAGTGCTCCAGTACCACCGTGAACAGGTCCTCTCGGCCGAAACCGGACGCTACCTTACTCGACTCGGGGGCTACGGCCACTGGGTTGCTGTTGTAGACCACGAGGGCCTCGATCTTCGGACCAAACGACGCGTCACCTGGATGACAGAGTGCGTCGCCAATGGCGCTCATGTTCACCAACCGCGGTACCTTTTCCGGCATCGGACGCAGGTCCGGACGGGCTTGCGCCAGCGCATCGACCGGCGCATAGCCCGACGTCGACATCAACAACCCGCCGGCCGGGTGACGCCACGCGCCGATAAGCGCCGGCAAACATGCCACCGCGCGCGTCGCCTGACCACCGCCCTTGGCGCGCTGCATGCCATAGTTGAGTCGAATCGCGGCGGGCTTGGCGCTGGCGTACTCACGGGCCAACGCCACGACAACTTCTTCGCTGATACCGCAGATCTCAGCCACGCGCGCAGGCGTATAGCGCTGCGCTCGCTCCTTCAATTGCGCGTACCCGATCGTGTGACGTGCAATGTATTCATGATCGACGAGGTCCTCTGCGATCAGCACGTGCATCATGCCGAGCGCCAGCGCAGCGTCGGTGCCGGGCAGCAACGCAATATGCTGATGGCACTTCTCTGCGGTGAGCGAGCGGTATGGATCGATTGCGATCAATTTCGCACCACGCCGCTTGGCCTCCTGCGCAATCGCCCAGAAGTGCACGCTCGACGTAATCGGATTGCTGCCCCAGATAAGAATCAGTTTGCTATCGACGAAATGCTCGACGTGCATCCCGACGCCGGCACCATAGGTGTAGCGCAACCCTGCGGCACCAGCGCTCGCGCAAATGGTGCGATCAAGTTCGGAGGCCCCGAGTTTGTTGAAAAAGCGTGCAGCCATCGTCTCACCTTGCACAAACCCCATCGTGCCCGCATAGCTATAGGGCAGGATGGCCTCAGGCTCACGTGCTGCAATTTCCCTGAGACGGGTAGCGATCTCATCGAGCGCCTGATCCCAGCTCACTTGTACAAATTGCCCGGTCCCCTTGGGACCCACGCGCTTGAGCGGGTGCAACAGGCGGTCCGGGTGATAGGTGCGCTCGGTATAGCGAGAGACTTTCGTGCACAGCACGCCCTTGGTCGTCGGATGGTCCGGATCGCCCTGAACCTTAATCGCGACGCCATTCTCCACCGTCACGTGAAGTGCGCACGTATCGGGGCAGTCATGCGGACAAGCGGCCCGGACGACGTGGGTATTGGACGTCATGAAACTACTCCTCTCTCTACCGAAATGTCGCGTCTGGCTGGGGTGTGACGCTGGCGATATTGTATTACGTTCATCGGCGCTTCGCCCCGCCCCACGGGGCATTGCAGCATTTTCCGGATAGGTCCGCACTGACGTTCGGGGTTTTCCTATCGAGGTGCCAGACCCTGCCTTTAGGGGTAAGATGAGCCATTGCGTACGCAGGAAACCCCGTCATGAAGCTTATTCCCGAAATCGATGCCGCCCGCGGCGAAATTCAGACCATTCGACGTGACATTCACGCGCATCCCGAGCTGTGCTTCGAAGAGAAGCGTACCTCCGATGTCGTGGCCGAAACGCTGACCAAGTGGGGCATCCCCATTCATCGCGGACTGGGCACGACGGGCCTTGTCGGCATCATCAAGAATGGCAGCAGCGATCGCGCGATCGGCCTTCGCGCCGACATGGACGCCCTGCCGATTAAAGAAGCGAACACGTTCGAACATGCCTCGAAACATGAAGGCAAGATGCACGCCTGTGGTCACGACGGTCACACCGCCATGCTGTTGGCCGCTGCACAGTACCTTCAAAAGCATCGTAATTTCGACGGGACGGTTTATCTGATCTTCCAGCCTGCCGAAGAAGGCGGCGGTGGTGCACGCGAGATGATCAAGGACGGCTTGTTCGAGCGCTTCCCGATGCAGGCTGTTTTCGGTATGCACAACTGGCCGGGGGTCCCCACGGGTACCTTTGCCGTTACGCCGGGCCCGATGATGGCCTCGAGCAACGAATTCAAGATCACACTGCGCGGCAAAGGTACGCACGCCGGCATTCCGAATGCAGGGATTGATCCGGTCATTGCTGCGGTGCAGGTCGCGCAGGCGCTCCAAAGTATCATCACACGCAACAAACGGCCGATCGACGCCTCCGTGCTGTCGATTACGCAGATTCATGCGGGCGACACCACCAACGTCGTGCCGGACACCGCGTGGCTGGGCGGGACGATCCGTACCTTCTCGCTCGAAGTATTGGACCTGATTGAATCGCGTCTGCGCGAAATCTCGGAATTCGTGGCCAAGGGGATGGGATGTTCGGCCGAAGTCGAGTTCCAGCGCAATTACCCGCCGACGATTAACGATCCCGCAATGGCCGCCCTGTGCGCCGACGTCATGCGCCAAGTGGTTGGCGATGAGAACGTGAACGATAAGGTTGAGCCCACGATGGGTGCAGAAGACTTCTCGTTCATGTTGCTTGAGAAACCAGGCGCATACGTTTTCATTGGCAATGGCGATGGCACCCACCGCGACAGCGGCCATGGTCTGGGCCCCTGCAATCTGCATAATGCCAGCTACGACTTCAACGATGATTTGCTGCCGCTGGGCGGCACTTATTGGGTGAAGCTCGTCGAAAACTACTTCGGTCGAGACCAGTAAGTTGCTCACCACGCGAGCAATATTTCAACAAAAAAGCCGGCAGTAGCCGGCTTTTTTTGCGCTGATTAAACTTACTTCGCGGCGGTGGTCGTCGGGATACCGTCAGTCTCCAATCGAATGTCGCCATACCAGGCCGTAAATTTCGATTGCGTGTTATCGCCATCACTCATGATCGCGATTCCAATCAAACGCCCCGGCGGCTCCCCGAACGCCTTCTCGTAATCCTTCGCGATATCACGGGAATAGGTTTGCCATGTGCCGAGGCCATCGGTGCCTCTTTCCACCACAATGGCTCGAATCCGGCCGGTGTAGGGGTTTTGCACGACTTCATCGGCTGCGAAGTGTCCGTCACCCCAGGTGTACATCAAGGTCGCATAGGGCAATTCGCGCCCGCTCACTAGACGTGCGAGTTCGCGGTGCAAGTGATCCTGTGTCGTCAGCTTCGATGAATCGCCATCGAAAGCGAGGGCGATACGCACCGGCGCGTCGTCGTATCGCTTCGTTCGAAGGTCCGCGGACGGAGGCATAGCATCGGCTCGCCAGCGCCAATGCAGTTTGGCGCCTGGATAGATAGGAATATCGAGTTTCTGCGCAATTCCCGATGCCGATTCGTCGACCTGCGCACGAATGACCGCCACACCTTGCGCATCTAAGGTCTGCTCGTAGTTTGTGCGACGTTTATTGTGCGTTACGAGATAGGTCTCCCAATGCGGCGGAAGGCCTTCAGGTGTGACGGCCGCAGATAGCGGTGCAATCTCGTCATTCACCGTGAGCGACGTAGAGGCAACTGCCTCATCCGACGGCCGATGTATCGCGCAACCGGTGATGATTAACGCGACGCCCAACGCACCACTCAGCAAGGTCCAACTACGCCACGTTGCATGGCGCTTACGTCGATCATGATCCACCACTAGTTTCACTCCCCGAACCACAGCTAACCCCGTGGTCGAATCGTAAGCGAGAAACCGGTGTCGATCTATCCGAAGTTCTACTTCGCGACGTCAATGCAACACTTTTCGCGATGATACAAAGCAAAAACCCCTTGCTACTTTAGTAGCAAGGGGTCTTTAGGGGAGCCTGACGATTACCTACTTTCACACGGGTATCCGCACTATCATCGGCGTGGAGTC
>NZ_JBNCRZ010000003.1:0-897712 GCF_049918595.1 Pandoraea pneumonica | reverse complement strand
CGTGCTGCGGGGTGAGTCGCAAGACTGGCCTCGCAGCCGATTCGCATGAGGAGGCGGGCAGTGCGCTGCGTCCTCATGCGAATCGGAAGGCAACCAAGGAAGATCAATGGACAAAGTCGATTGCGTCGTGATCGGCGCGGGTGTCGTGGGACTTGCCGTCGCACGCGCCATGGCCCTGGCTGGCCGCGAGGTGGTGATCCTCGAATCCGAGCGCGCGATCGGCACTGGCACGAGCTCGCGCAATAGTGAAGTCATCCATGGCGGTATCTATTACCCGCCCGGTTCGCTCAAGGCCAAACTCTGCGTCGAGGGCAAGCACAAGCTCTACGACTTCTGCGCCTCTCACGGTGTCGAGCATCGCCGCTGCGGCAAGCTCATCGTGGCGACCACCGACCATCAGGTAGGCGAACTCGAAGCGATTGCGGCCAACGCTCGCGCGAGCGGCGTCGACGATCTGCAATGGCTCACGGCCGACGAAGTGTCCCAGCGCGAACCCGCATTGCACACCTTTGGTGCATTGCTGTCCCCGTCAACGGGCATCGTCGATAGTCACGGCCTGATGCTGGCGTTACAGGGCGATGCGGAAAACGCCGGGGCGATGCTCGCCTTCGAAGCGCGCGTGGTCGGTGCGCGAGTGGGCGGGGCAGACGGCATCGAGCTCACGGTTGAGACCGACGGCGAGACATCGACACTGCTTGCGAATTCGGTGATCAACAGTGCAGGCCTGTATGCGGTGGATATCGCGCGTACGTTCGAAGGACTCGACCCGGCGCATATTCCACAACGTTATTACGCAAAGGGCAGTTACTTCAGTTGCGCGCAACGGGCGCCGTTCACGCACCTGATCTATCCGGTGCCGGAGCCCGGCGGTTTGGGCGTTCACCTGACGCTCGATATGGGCGGACAAGCGCGCTTCGGCCCGAACGTACAGTGGGTCGACGATATCGATTACACGGTGAATCCGGCCGATGGCGACGGCTTCTACGCGGCGGTTAGACGCTATTGGCCAGCGCTGGCCGACGGCGCATTACAGCCGGGCTATGCGGGCATTCGACCGAAGATTAGCGGGCCAGGGCAACCGGCGGCGGACTTCCGTATCGACGGTCCGGCGGTGCATGGCGTGGCGGGCCTCGTGAACCTGTTCGGTATCGAGTCGCCGGGATTGACGGCATCGCTGGCCATTGCCGACGCGGTGCACGCACTGCTCTGACGCGAGATCGCGGCCAAGACGGTCGCAATCTCGCGCGATCTCGCGTTTTTCTCGCGCACTTTCAGCGCAAGGCCCTTAGCCCGGACAGGCGCTTGGGCTAACCCCGTGATTCCTGCTAGACGGTGCCGCGAGCGTGGCGCGGCATTCCTGTCGAATCGAAGTCGTCGTGCGGCTGCGTGATCGATGTGATCAGCGCACAGCCACCGGGGGCTTCCACGAGGCCGGGTTCGTCCAGAACACGCCACGCAGACGATCGGTGTCGCCGCACGGCGTGCTGCGAGCCGGTTTGCTGATTTGGCCTGCACAGGCGCTGATATCGCGTCCCGATTGTTGCAGGCGTTTCAAAATCGTATCGAGCATCCCCGATTCGCGCCATTCGTTGAGCTTGCGGCGGCAAGTCGGCACGGAGGGGTATTGCATCGGCAGTTTGGACCAGCTCTCGCCAGTGAACAGCACCCACAAGACAGCATTGGTCAGCGTGCGCTGCTCGACTTGAGGGCGACCACGTCGTTCCGTACGGACCGGCCGGTCGCAAATCAGATCACGCAGGGCGTGCCATTCAACGTCGCTCAGTTCAGTAAACATAACACCTCGACCCAAAACAAACGGAGGCGCCGCAGGGGGCGAGTCCGGACTTCGCGATCTGGCACTACCGGATGCAATCTGGTGCGTGCTTATCGTCGAAACCTCGGCCAAGGCGGCGTCGATCCCCGATGCTGGAAATACAAGCAACAAGCATGCCAGATCATCGGGTTCTCTCGTGAAGAACGCCGCGGGCGGGTCGGACCACACTGCGAAGGGAGCGTTTGACCAGCAAAAAAACGCCCACTTGGCAGGTGGGCGCAGCTCCTGGTGGCTATTGGGATAGGCAATCGCAAAAGCGTCAGGAGAAAAGGGATACGTGCGTTTGGCCGGCCCGGATCGTTTGTTGTTCTCGGTGCCGCCCAGATTGTCTCGCTCCACATGCGCCAGCTTGTCAAGCTTGCAGGCGCAATGATGACAAAAACTGAGCGTCGACGCGCTTCGGAATTACCCCCATTGCGGTGCATGGACCCGAGACGAGGCGGATCGCCCAAGAAGGGTGCCCGCCTGCGCCGTCAAAGGGCAACTTGCTGCGAGAACGGGCGCAACCCGTGAAGCGCAGGCGCAACCGGGTGTCTCGCGTCGTGAGAACTGGCCCGGCGCTCGCTCGACACACCGTCATGGCCGGTGCTGCGAAGCGTGGCCTATAATGTGCGCCTTCCCTGAATATCGTCTATCGGCTGCGCGAGAAGTTTGCAGGCCGGTCGGCGCCAGTGTGCGCAAACGGCATGAGCAACGACAGCGATAACAAATACTCCGTCCCTGGCCTCGAGCGTGGCCTGCGCATCCTCATGACCTTCTCGGCGCGAGAGCCGGTGTTGGGTGGGGCCGATCTGGCGCGACGTCTGGACATTCCGCGCTCGACCGTCTTCCGCCTGCTCCAGACGCTGGAGGCCGAAGGCTTCATCGAGAAAGCGGGCGACGACCGGCATTACCGGCTTGGCGTCGCCGTACTGCGGCTTGGCTTCGAATATCTCAACTCGCTGGAACTGACCGATCTCGGCACACCCGTGATCGAGAAGTTGCGCGACGCGACGGGCTTCTCGAGTCACATTCTGATTCTCGATCAACGCGATGCGGTGTTCGTCGCGAAGGCGGCGAGCCGCGAACTGGTGTTCGGCACCGTTCGCGTGGGCACGCGGTTGCCGGCACACGCGACAGCGGTGGGGCATATTCTGCTCGGCGACTATTCGCTGCCGTCGCTCAAGCAGTTGTATCCCGAGCGCAAGCTCGAGGCTTACACGGCGCACACCCCGACGACCGTCGATGCGCTGTACCGCGTAGTGCAGGAAGACATCACGCGTGGCTACAGCATGAGTCAAGCGTTCTTCGAGCAAAACATTTCGACGATTGCCGCACCGGTACGCAACCATCGCGGGCAGATTGCCGCGGTCATCAGCGTGACGATTCCGCAGGCGCGCGTGGAAGCCGATCTGCTGGAGAACGGCATCGTCGAGAAGGTGGTGTCGGCCGCCGACGAACTCTCTCACAAGCTCAACTACCGGGGCGAATCGTTGGCGGCGGTTCGCTAACTGCGCCGCCGCGTGCGAGCGGCGAGCGTTTTGGTATGACATCGGGGGCCCTTCGGGGCCCCTTTGTTTTGCCCGGCCGCCAACGTGCTGACAGGCATCCGCGCAATTTTTTCCCCGCTGACGCGCGAGGGCTTAGTCATTAGCATTTGCGCAACATCAATAAGCGCTTACCTATTTTCTGCTTGTCTCACTTTATCCTCTTCGCCATAATTGTCTCACCTATTAACCATTGTTTCATAGGTAAGACAATATAACGATGCCAGCCGTGACGTCCTGCAACGTCCTTGTTGACGGTGACGAGATCGGTACGGGGTTGAGATTCAGCCAGCCTCGACAGCTTAGACAGCATCAGGAAGCAGAACAGGAGTAGAAGGTGAAGAGACGCAGTATCGGCGCAGCGTGCCTGTTGGCATGCGTCGGAGCGGCCCATGCCGCCGGCAATTCGTTGCAGATTTACGGGACCGTCGACGATGGCCTCACCTATGTGAGCAATTCGGGGGGCGGTCGTTTGTTCAAGATGGATGCGGGTATCGGCCAGCCCGACCGTTTCGGCATCAAGGGGCGTGAGGATCTCGGCGGCGGACTCGCCGCCGTGTTCCAACTGGAGCAGGGCTTCAACACCAGCTCCGGCGCGCTGATCAACAGCGGCGTGGAGTGGAACCGTCAAGCGTGGGTCGGCCTGTCGAGCGAGCGCTACGGCACGGTCTTGATCGGCCATCAAACCGATTTCATGCAGGACGTGTCGATCCGTTATTCGAACGGTTTCTGGCAACACAACCTGTATGCCTACCACCCGGGCAACCTCGACAATCTGGCGAATTCTTCACAGATCGATAATGCCGTGAAGTGGAATAGCGCGAGCTATCTCGGCGTGACCGGCGGTCTGATGTACGGCTTTGCGGGGGGCAATGCGCTGGGCCGCACGATGGGCGGCTACCTGAAATACGACAACGGTCCGTTGTCGGTCGCGGCTACGTACGTGAGCATCAATAAGCGCACGTTCGACTTCTCGTCGCGACTGGGCATCACGTCGCTGTTCGGGCAATCGGGCCTCTCGGCCACGAACGTGTTCAAGTCGGATGCCGTGAACAACACCGGTATCGGTGCCTCGTACCGTATTTCGTCGCGCTGGAACGTGCATGCGCTCTATACGCGTAGCGAAGTGCGCGCGGCGGGCGGCTCGGGCAACATGTTCAATTACGACGTCGGCACCGAGTACCGCGTCACCGATGCGAACACGCTCACGCTTGGCTATTCGTACTCGTCGTTCAACCACACGCACTATAACCAGGTGGAAGCCGGCGATATGTACTCGTTCTCGAAGCGCACGCAACTGCAAGCGCAGGTGACGTACATCGGTGCCAATGGCAACGATAAGGCCGCGTCGTACCCGATCGGGGCGTCGAGCAACCACGATCAGGTGCTGGTGCGCCTGGGCATGTATCACAGCTTCTGATTGCCGGGAATTCACATGTCAGTTTCACCGTCCCCGTCATCCGCGCAGCGTCCGTCACGCGTGCGCTACTGGATGCTCTTTCTGGTGTTCGTCGGCACCGTTATCAACTATGTCGATCGCGCCAACCTGTCGGTCGCCGCGCCGATGCTCAAGCAGGAATTCGGTCTGGGTCCGGTCGAGTTGGGCTTCATCTTCTCGGCGTACGCCTGGACGTATGTGATCGCCAACATTCCGGGCGGCTGGGTCATCGACCGTTTCGGCACGCGGGCCATTTACGGCGCCGCCATTTTGAGCTGGTCGGTACTCACGTTTATGCAGGGTTTCGCGACGCGTTTCGTCACGCTGTTCGGCATGCGTTTGGGTGTGGGCATTGCCGAAGCGCCGACGTTCCCGGTCAACAACCGGGTGGTGTCGATCTGGTTTGCCCAGCGTGAGCGGGGCGTGGCCACCAGCGTCTACCTTGTGGGGCAATACATCGGCATGGCGGCACTGACGCCGTTGCTGTTCTGGATTGCGCACACGTGGGGTTGGCGCGAGATTTTCTACGCGACCGGTTTGCTCGGCATTGTCTGGGCCGGTGTCTGGTTTGTGGGCTATCGCGATCCGGACAAGTGCTCGTGGGTCAACGCGGCCGAGTTGCAGCACATTCGTAGCGGCGGGGCACTGGTCGAGGTGAAGTCTGCCGATCGGCCGGCGTCGCAGAAATTCCCGTGGAAGAAGCTGCTGGTGTTGTTCCGCAACCGTCAGATCATCGCGATTTGCGTGGGCAAGTTCGCGTCGCTCTCGTCGCTGTACTTCTTCCTGACGTGGTTCCCGACGTACCTGATCACCGAGCGCAAGATGACGGTGCTCAAGGCGGGCGGCATGACGTCGGTGCCGTTCGTGGCGGCATCGATTGGCGTGGTGTGCGGGGGCTTGCTCTCGGACTGGCTGCTGCGTCGTGGCGTGCCAGTCGGCACGGCGCGTAAAACACCGATCGTGACGGGGCTGTTGCTCGTGCCGACGATGTCCCTGACCGTGCTGACCGATGCCAACTGGCTGGTCATCGCCATCATGTCGTTCGCGTTTTTCGCGCAGGGCGTGGCGTCGGCATCTTGGTCGCTGGTGGCGGACATTGCGCCGAAGGGCATGGTCGGGATTACCGGCGGCGCGGTCAACTTCGCTGGCAACCTGTCGGGCATTGTCACGCCGATCGCCATCGGTTTTATCGTGAAGGCGACCGGCTCATTCGGTTGGGCGTTGGGTCTGATTAGCTTGTTCGCCATCGCTGGTGTGCTGTGCTACCTGCTGTTGCTGGGCGAAGTAAAGCGCATCGAGTTGGATGACGATGATGATGGGGCAGCGACTCGCGTTGACGCGAAAGCGAAGGCGGCCTGAGTGATGTCGCGATGAGACGTCGTCAGCGCGACGTCTCAAACGCAAAGCGGTACGAAAAGCAGCAATGCTGCCGGTCGTACCGCTTTTTTTATGCCTCGACGGCCTGCCGCCGATAGTCGCCCGGACGCACGCCAGTCCACTTGCGGAATGCGCGGAAGAATGCGCTCGGGTCGGCAAAGCCCAGCGACAGCGCAATGTCGAGCATGGGCTTGGACGTATTGCACAGCGCATGAATGGCAAGGTCACGCCGCAACTGATCTTTGATCGATTGGTACGACTGCCCCTCGTCTTCCAGACGTCGGCGCAGCGTCGACGGCGTGGTGTGAAACTCACCGGCGAGCGTCTCGAATGCGGGCCAGCTATCGGTCGGCATTGTCTTGAGCCGTCGCCGCACCCTTGCGACCATCCCCTTCGTGTTCTTGTATTTGAGAATGATGTTGCCCGGCGCGGCACGCAGGAAGTCTTTGACGGTGACTTCATCCTGCACGACCGGCAGATCGAGACATGCCGCATCGAACTCGATGCCGGTGTGATCGGCATTGAAGACGAGTCGCGGGGAATACATCGTCCGATACTCGTCGCTATAAACGGGCTCGTCGAACGCGAAGTACGCGGTACTCAGTGATACCCGGCGCGCAATCAACCAGCAGGTGAGCGCGTAAAACAGGATGAGCAGCGTCTCATGACCGAAGATGCGCGGTGCTTTCTTGTCGTCGCGCTCGTGGACTTCCAGCCGGGCGAGTGCGCCATCGCGCACGAGATGCATTTCGAGGTCATCGAGCAGGAGTCCCATGAAGCGCGCGGCACGCAACAACGCTTGCTCCAGCGTGCGGCAGGCAATCACGCTATGACACAGCATCGCGAAACTGCCGACCTTCATGCGGCGCGAATCTTGCCCGAAAAACTCGTCGTCGAGCGCGATACTGATGAGCCGCCAAAGCCGGGCGTAGCGATCCGCGGGCACACGCGCCTGCGGGTAAGCGAGCAACGAGGGGGCGATATCGGCGGCGAGCAACAACGCGTGAGAATTGCCGCCGAGACGCTCGACGTGAGCCAGCGCGTTAATGACGAAGTGAATCGAGATGCTGCCTTTTTCCATGCGTGGCGAACCGGGATGTCGGAGCAGGGGGACGCAGGGATTCTAGCAGTGCGGCCCCCGCCGTCGCTTCGACAGCCGTCCGAAAGTCGGATCGGCGTAGTCCTAATTCGCCCAATTCGCCAAACAGAACTTACTTCGGTGCCATGCGCAGCGCACCGTCAAGGCGAATCACTTCGCCGTTGAGCATGGTGTTCTCGACGATATGACGTACCAGTCCGGCGTATTCCGACGGGCGTCCCAGACGCGGCGGGAACGGCACCGACGCGCCGAGCGCGGCTTGCACCTCCGGCGTCATGCCAGCCATCATCGGCGTTTCGAAGATGCCCGGAGCAACGGTGACCACGCGCACGCCGACGCGTGCCAGTTCACGTGCGGCGGGCAGCGTCAGGGCCGCAACGCCGCCTTTGGACGCGGCATACGCTGCCTGGCCGATCTGGCCGTCGAACGCGGCGACCGATGCGGTGTTGACGATCACACCGCGTTCACCCTCGGCGTCTGCTTTGCCTTCGGCCATCGCCGAGGCGGCGATACGCAGCACATTGAACGTGCCGATCAAATTGACGTTGACGATGCGAGCGAAGCTGTCGAGCCGATGCGGCCCTTGTTTGCCGAGAATGCGCTCGCCGATGACGAGCCCTGCGCAGTTCACGACACCGTTCAAGCCACCGAAGGCAGTTGTTGCCGTGTCGACGAGTCGCTGCACGTCGTCTTCGCGCGTGATGTCGGTGACAACGAAACGCGCGGCGTCGCCAAGCGCTTCGGCTTGTTTAGCACCGGCTTCGGCGTTGATATCGCCCAGCACGACTTTGGCGCCAGCATCGACGAACATGCGTGCGGTGGCGGCCCCTAGACCCGACGACGCACCGGTGACGAGAAATACGTGATCCTTGATTTGCATTGACTGCGATTCCTATGAAGAAATAGGTGTCGGGCTCAGGTTGTCGTTCGCTGGCCCAAGACATTGAATAAGCGTCAAGCCGCACCGGCCGCTGCCTGCTGTGCCTTGGCGACCTCCTGATTGCGCAAGATGAAGCGTTGCAACTTGCCGCTCGGCGTCTTGGGCAACTCGCTGACGAATTCCACTTCGCGCGGGTACGCGTGCGTGGAGAGCCGGTGTCGCACGTGCTCTTGCAACTCGCAGGCGAGGGCTTCACTCGGCGCGAACTGCGGATGCAGCACCACGAACGCCTTCACCAGCTCAGTACGTTCCGGATCCGGTTTGCCCACGACGGCGGTCTCGACCACGGCCGGGTGTTCGATGAGTGCGCTCTCCACGTCGAACGGACCGATGCGATAACCGGCTGAGGTAATCACGTCGTCGTTGCGCCCGACGAAGCTGATACTGCCGTCGTCATTGCGCTCGACGGTGTCGCCGGAGAGATAGTAGTCGCCGACAAACGACGGCGTTTCCCGCTCCCAGTAGCCACCGAACCACATGAGCGGTGAGCGCTTGCGATCGAGGGCGAGCACGCCAGGCTGACCGACGGGGCATTCGTGTCCGTCGTCGTCGAGCACCACGACGCGATGCCCCGGCGACGCAAAGCCCGCCGCCCCGGCTTGCACCGGATGCGCGAGCGCGTGGTGATTGCAAACGACCATGCCCAATTCCGTCTGGCCGTAGTGATCGTGGATCGTCACGCCGAGATGTTCGCCAAACCAGCGAATGACTTCCGGATTCAACGGTTCCCCGGCGCTGGACACCGCGCGCAACTGGCCTTTGACGGGGGCGGCGGCTTTGTCGCCACCTGCGATCAACAGTCGGAAAGCCGTGGGCGAGCCTGCAAGGTTGGTGATGCCAAGCTTGCGGATCACGCGATACGTGCTCTCGACGTTGAAGGGACCGTCGTAGAACGTCGTCGGGATACCCATGGCCAGCGGCCCGGTCACGGCGTAGTAGAGACCGTAAGCCCAGCCCGGGTCGGCAATATTCCAGAAAGTGTCGGTCGGGCGCAGGTCGACGGCGTCGCGCATGTAACCGACGAATGCCATGATGGC
Source organism: Pandoraea pneumonica (assembly GCF_049918595.1). Lineage (GTDB taxonomy): Bacteria > Pseudomonadota > Gammaproteobacteria > Burkholderiales > Burkholderiaceae > Pandoraea > Pandoraea pneumonica_A. The sequence continues at coordinate 888,461 of NZ_JBNCRZ010000003.1, read as the reverse complement.
GCGCAGCGGCACCATGACCGGTTTGGCGGCACCCGTCGTGCCCGACGTGAACATCATCAGGAACGGATCGTCGCCGCGTCGCATGACGGGCTCGAACGTCTCCGAGTGTTGTTCGACTTCGTGCCAGAAGCTGAAATCACCGCGTCGCACACCTTGGCCGCGCGGTCCGCTCACCGTGGCGACCGGCGGACACTGGGCAACTTCATCGAGCTTGGCCCGATTGGCGGCATCGGTGACCACGAGCTTGCTTTGTGCGCTTTGCAGGCGATGCTCGATGGCCTTCGGTCCGAACGCGGTAAAAAGTGGCTGATAGACAGCCCCGGCGCGCCAGGTGCCGAGTATCGTCACGAGCAATTCGGGCGTGCGCGGCAGCAACCCGCTCACGCGATCGCCGGGTTGCACGCCTTGCTCGCGCAGGAAATTGGCAAAGCGTGCCGAGAGTGTCTGGAGCTGGCGGAAGGTCCACGTCTGGCTCGTGCCGTCGCGGCCTTCCCAGAACAAGGCGATGCGCCCGGGCAAGGCATGCCGGTCGCAACATTCGATGCACGCGTTCATGGCATCGAGATTGCCGTCGAGCGTGGCCTTTACGGTCGCATCGAGATCGAATGCCGCGTAGGCATTGGCGTAGTCCGCAGTCATGGCTTGTCTCCTGTAGTCGGATGCTGGCCGGTCACAACACGCCTATGATGGGAGCGCCGGTGCCCGTAAAACGGGGCTGGCGGGCGGCGGTGTGTGAGATCGGCCTCCCTCGGCACTGTCTGGATATCGGGTGCGGTGCTCGTGGGGCGATGGCGAAATTCATCGTAATGCGTGCCGTTGGCGGCAGGCAATGTCCAAACGGGTCAGATTCGGTGAGGGATTTATCCACTGAAGCGCCGGTTCGGCCCGATGGCGCATGGCCCCCGAACGACGGCGTTGTGCAAGGCGTAGGGGTTTATCCGAGGGTTGTGCCGGACGCGTCCGATGGCAATTCCGCTCAGCCAATTTGCCGTTTTTGGCTATGGTGCCGGGGCACCGTCATCCCTAAACTTAGCCCATCGACATCGCAAAAAGCGCCAGTTGCCAAACACGGTGCGGGAGACAGAGCATGGATTTCTATACCGAAGACCAACGCATGATTCGCGACATGGCGCGTAGTTTTTCGAGTGAGCAACTCGCGCCGAATGCCGCGCAGTGGGATCGCGACTGCGCGCTGCCCGACGCCATGGTGGCGCAGATGGGCGAGCTGGGCCTGCTGGGCATGATGGTGCCCGAGGAGTTCGGCGGCTCGTACACCGACTACACGGCGTATGCGCTTGCGATGGAAGAGATTGCGGCGGGATGCGCATCGACGGCGACGATGATGTCGGTTCACAACTCGGTGGGTTGCGCACCCATTCTGAAGTTCGGTAACGAGGCGCAACGCAAACGCTGGCTGCCGGATCTGGCCGCAGGCCGCAAGATCGGCGCTTTCTGCCTGACCGAACCTCAGGCGGGTTCCGAAGCCAACAACCTGCGCACACGTGCTGAGCGCCGCGATGGCAAATGGGTGCTCAACGGCAACAAACAGTTCGTGACGAACGGCAAGCGCGCGGCAATGGCGATTGTCTTTGCCGTAACAGATCCGGCCGCTGGCAAGCGTGGTATCTCGGCGTTCATCGTGCCGACGAATACCCCCGGCTTCGAAGTCGGCCCGCCCGAACACAAACTCGGCATCCGGGCATCGGACACTTGCCCGATCACGCTGGTCGACTGCGCTGTCGATGACGATGCGATGCTCGGCGAACCGGGGCAGGGGCTTAAGATCGCCCTGTCGAATCTTGAAGGTGGCCGCATCGGCATTGCGGCGCTGGCGCTGGGTGTCGCCCGCGCGGCATTCGAAGCGGCACTGCGCTACTCGGGTGAGCGGCAGCAATTTGGCAAGCCGATCCGGGAACATCAAAGCATTGCCAATATGCTTGCCGATATGACCACGCGTATTAACGCCGCGCGATTCCTGATTCTTCACGCCGCCGCACTTCGCACACAGGGGCTGCCGTGTCTGTCGGAGGCTTCGCAGGCCAAGCTCTTTGCCTCGGAACTGGCGGAATGGGTGTGCACGCACGCCATTCAGATTCACGGCGGTTATGGCTACCTTCAGGACTATCCGGTCGAGCGACTTTATCGTGACGCGCGCATCACCCAGATTTACGAAGGAACGAGCGAAATCCAACGCCAAGTGATCGCCCGCAATCTGGACTGAAAGCACGCACACACGCACGAACGACGGAGACGGAGACGGAGACGCAACCGCGTGAAGCGCGCGACGCATGACGCAAGACTGCGAGGAGGGCACGTGAATTTGCATGACGGCGCCGTTGAGGCGCAAGACGAAGTGTTGTTCGAAGTGATCAACGGTTTTGGCGTGATGACGCTGAATCGTCCGCGCGCACTGAATGCCATCACGCACGGCATGGTGCGTTCGATGTGGACGCAGTTGACCGCCTGGGCCGATGACCCGGCCGTGCGCGCCGTGCTGATCGAAGGGGCGGGGGAGAAGGCCTTCTGCGCGGGCGGCGATGTGCGTGCCTTATACGACAGCCGCCTGAACAACGCGACGCATCACCGCGACTTCTTCATCGACGAATATCGGCTCGACTATCTGATTCACCGGTACCCGAAACCCTATCTCGCGTTGCTCGACGGCATCGTGATGGGCGGCGGCATGGGGGTGGCGCAAGGCGCCGCGCTGCGGATCGTGACCGACAAGACGCGGCTCGCGATGCCGGAGACCGGCATCGGTCTCTTCCCCGATGTCGGCGCTAGCTGGTTCCTTGGGCATCTTGCCCCAACGCTCGCCCGGTATCTGGGACTGGTCGGATCGACGATTGGGGCAGCCGACGCGCTCTATTGCGGGCTGGCGGATGTCTGGCTCGAAGGGGACGCGCCGTTGCGACTGCGCGAGACCCTTTGGCAACTCGACTGGTCGAAAGGCGATACGGCTGACCCGCTGGGCCAGTTGCGTGCTGCGATTCTCCCGCTGGGCCGCACTTGGACCGATGCCGCGCCGCTGATTCCTGTTCGCGCTACGCTCGACCGGCATTTCAGCGCCATCGATGTCCCGGCCATCTTCGCGTCATTGCAGGCCGAAGCCGGTGCCGCCACGGCGAGTCAACAATGGGCCGCCGGGACACTGGCGCTCCTGAAGCAACGCTCGCCGCTGAGCCTGTGCGTGACCGATCGGCAGTTGCAGAAAGGCCGTCGGCTGGATCTGGCAGATGCCTTCCGCATGGAACTGGTGCTCGGTTACCACGCGTTCGAATCGGGCGATTTCGTGGAAGGGGTGCGCGCCTTGCTGATCGACAAGGACAAAAACCCACGCTGGCGCTATGCCTCGATTGCCGAGGTGCCGGTGGCGCAGGTCGATGCGTTCTTCACGTCGCCGTGGCTTGTGGATGCACATCCGTTGCGGGCGTTGGGCGAAGACGATTGAACTCGGGCAAACGCGTGCGACAATGCCGGTTTTGCGGGGCACCGCTCAATCCGTTGGAGTCCAGATGCTCGTCGAAATCGCCCGTCTGCTGCTAGATCTCGTTTTCTCGCTGTTCGGCGCCTTGTTGTTGCTTCGCGTGTGGATGCAAGCCACACGACTGCCCCCGGGCAATCCGCTCTCCCAGGGCATTTTTCAATTTACGAATTGGCTCGTGCTGCCGCTGCGGCGTGTCGTGCCCGGCGTGGGCGGCATCGATTGGGCATGCGTGATCGGCGCATGGCTGAGCGCCATTGTCTATCTCGTGCTGATCACTGCCGTGGTGGGGGTGTCGCCGCTCGCGGTGTTCCCGCGGGGCTTGCTGGTGGCGCTGGTGCTTGTCGCCAAGTGGGGCGCCAACCTGGTGATGTGGATGACGTTGTTGATGGCCGTGCTGTCGTGGGTGAATCCGCGCGCAATGGCCATGCCCATCCTGCAACACTTGCTTGATCCGCTCCTGCGCCCGCTGCGTCGGGTGATTCCGCAGCTCGGCGGCTTCGATCTGTCGCCGCTGGCGCTGTTCCTGCTGATGCAGATTCTGCTGATCGTGCTCGCTCGCCTGAGCCTGCTCTTCGCAACGCTCTGATTTCAATCCGGCATCGAACCTGAATCAAGCCGGCTTCAGACCGGCATCAGACTGTCTTCAAGCGGGACGCGGTTCACCCACAGTGTCCTTGCCATCCGTCATCTCGCGCCGCGCTGCCATGCGCGGCGCTTCAGAACGCTCGCCGACCGAGGGCTCCAGCCCCAGGCGACGCAACACACGGTGACCATCTTCGGTCACAGTCACTTTGGTTTGTCCCTGATCGACGGCAACGTGGACGAGGCGCGCTTGCTCCAGCGCGGCGAGTTCGGGCGGTTCGAGCGCATCGGCGTCGATAGGTCCCAGGGATGCGGCCGCCAAGATCAACGTGGCGATTTCATGCGGGCTCAGCATGGTCGTACTCCTTGAGGCGATTTTTCACGTCAGCGTACGGGGCAGATGTAAGCCCACGGCTACGTCATGGTTACTACGTGTTACGACGTTACGACTCGCCTCAACTTAGGATGAACAGACCCTAGCCTCCCCAGGCGGTCATGCGACTGTCCTGTGACTCTGCTGCCTGATACTCAATCAAGTTCAATCAATAGGCATCGATAAGCGATGCCTACCCCCTGATGCCTGTGGTCTCGTGCCGGATGTTGCGCAACATTGCCACGGTGCTAAGACCGCCATGCCGCAACGCCCACACATTGAGATGTCGGATCGCAAAGCGTCCGGCGAGTTCGTGCGTTCGGGTTTCCCCTAGTATGCCCGCTTTTTGCGTAGCTTGACGAGCTTCCCCCTTGTTTTGACAGGGTTTGCGGGCCATCGACCTCAATTTCACGAGCGACACCACCCCATTTGAGTAATTTTTTTTCTTTTGACGGGGGCGTGATGAAAATATACTTTCCTCCACTTCGTGGATGAGGTCCGCCGTCAACGTATGGTCACCGGTAAGACCGGTGTCTGAATCGATTCGTTGCACGTGATGTGACTCGCTTAACTTTCACGTGCTTTTTGTTACATCGCTTACATCGATTTCTCGGATTCACCACTGCTTGTCATGATCGACGCCGATTCGTTGCCTGCCGATTTGCCGCTCACCGAGCGCATCGTGCGCGCCATGCCTGAACTCACGCCTGCGCAACAGCGCATGGCGGCGTTCGTGCTGGACAACACGTTCCGAGCGGCGACCATGCGCATCGACGAATTCGCCGACGCCGTCGGCGTGTCGCTCGCCACCGTGAACCGGTTTGCCCGCGCGCTGGGCTTCGACGGTTACCCGCAATGCCGTGCGGCGATGGTGCGCGGCTTCGAGGCAACGTTGGCACCGATCGAAAGCCTGCGCACGAGCAAAGCGCAAATGAGCGCCAGCGCCGATGTGATGGCCGCCTCGCTCGCGCAAGCCATGGAGAACCTTGACTGGACCCGCCGCACGCTCGACGCAAGCACCTGCGAGCGCGCCGTCGAGACGATCTTGCAGGCGCGCCGCATCCACGTGCTGGGGTTGGGCGCCAGCGGTTATCTGGCCGGTCTGCTGCACCACGGTCTCGACCCGTACTGCGAGAACGTGCAGGCCGTGGTCGGTGTCGGCGGTTCCACCCACGCCGCGCGCCAACTCTTCAAGCTGCGCGAAGGCGACCTGGTCATCGCGCTTGGTTTCCCTCGTTACGTGACCGACACGATCACGCTGTGCCGCCGTTTGCGCGGGCGCGGTGTGCCGATCCTCGTGCTGACCGACAGCCCGACTTCGCCGCTCGCGCCGCTGGGCGACATCGTGATCTTCGTACGCAGCAAACCGCGCCTGTCGAGCAACTCCGAAGCGAGTGTGCTCGCCATGATCGACGCCCTGTGCGATGCGGTCGCGCAGCGTGCGAAACATGCCGTCGACCGCGCGACGGAACTGACCGATTTCCTCTTGCCGTGGCTCGACTCTGCCTCCGTGGCATCGGCTGCGGCGTCGGCCAATGCCCCGGCGAACGCCCCCGCCAACGCGCCGCTGGTGGGCCGCGTCGTGACGACACAAGGCAAGACGCAGGCGGCGAATGCGGCAAATCCGTCGACAAATCCCGCGACGACGCAAGCGACGATCCCCGCGACTACCGCAGCGGCATCGCCGCTGACGAGCGCCGCAACGTCTGCTGCGCTCACTCATTCGACGCCATCGACGACGCCATCGTCGGCGCAGGCCAAGCAGGCCAAGACCTCGCCGAGCGCCCAGGACAGAAAGGACAAAGCCTTATGAACACCCCGCAACGCGCCGTCATCGCCATTCATGGCGGGGCAGGCACCATCAGCCGCGACACGTCGCCCGAAGAACTCAAGGCCTATCACGAGGCGCTGGCCGACGTGCTTCGCGCCGGACAGGCGGTACTCGCCGCGGGTGGCTCGGCGCTCGACGCCGTGACCGAAGCGGTGCGAAAACTGGAAGATTGCCCGCGCTTTAACGCTGGGCGTGGCGCAGTGTTCACGCACGAAGGCACGCACGAACTCGATGCCGCGATCATGGACGGCACGACGCTCGACGCCGGTGCCATCGCCTGCGTGCACCGCGTGCGCAACCCGATTCTCGCGGCGCGCTCGGTGCTGGAACACAGCCCGCACGTGCTGCTGGTCGGCGAGGGCGCTGAAGCGTTTGTCGCTGCCCATGGCGCAGCGCTGGTCGACCCCGCGTACTTCCATACCGACGCGCGTTACGCCCAATGGCAACGTGCACTGGCGGATGCCGCCGTCGCGCTCGATCACGACATGCCGCTCAAGCGCAACGATGCTTCGGGCGGTTCAAATGAACCCATCGATCCCGACACGAAGTTCGGCACGGTGGGCGCTGTCGCCTGCGACATGCACGGCCACGTCGCCGCGGCAACGTCGACGGGCGGCATGACGAACAAGGCCGTGGGCCGTGTCGGCGACTCGCCGCTCATCGGCGCGGGCTGCTACGCCAACGATGCGACGGCTGCCGTGTCGGCGACCGGCACGGGCGAGGCATTCATCCGCGCCGTGGCTTGTTACGAAGTGGGCGCGTTGATGGCGTATGCCGGGCTGTCGCTTGCCGACGCCGCCGAGCGCGTCATTCACGAGCGTCTGCCGCGCGTGCAAGGCCGAGGCGGTTTGATCGCCGTCGACGCGCAAGGAAACGTCGCGCTGCCGTTCAACACCGAAGGCATGTATCGCGGCGTGGCTCGCGTGGGCGAGACGCCCGTGACGGCGATCCACGAGTAATCCCCGATTCACTAACGATTCACCATCAGTACCGTATCAGCAAGCGTAGATTAGCGAGGACAGGCGTGGCAGAGCGTAAGACAACCCCTACGATTTCGTTGCCCGACGAGCGCGTGCTCGCCGTGGACAACCTCACCGTGCAGTTCGCCACGTCAGAGCGTGTGGTGACGGCGGTGCGCGACCTGTCCTTCCATGTCGATCGCGGCGAAACCCTTGCCATCGTCGGCGAGTCCGGGTCAGGTAAGTCCGTGACCTCGCTCGCGGCCATGCGCTTGGTGGAAAACGGCGGCGGCAAGATTACCCAAGGCTCGATGATCATGCGTCGCCGCAACGGCAAGCTGGTCGATCTGACCAAAGCCAGCGGCCACACCATGCGCACCATTCGCGGTGCCGACATGGCGATGATCTTCCAAGAGCCGATGACCTCGCTCAACCCGGTGTTTCCGGTGGGCGAGCAAATCGCCGAGTCGATTCGTCTGCACCAGCGCAAAGACCACGCCGCTGCGCGTGCCGAAGCGCTGCGCATGCTCGAACTCGTGCGTATTCCCGAAGCCCGCCGCGTGCTGGCGCGCTTCCCGCACCAACTCTCGGGCGGCATGCGTCAGCGCGTGATGATCGCCATGGCGTTGTCGTGCAAGCCGGGCATTCTGATTGCCGACGAGCCGACCACTGCCCTCGACGTGACGATTCAGGCGCAGATTCTGCAACTGATTCGCGCATTGCAAGACGAGATGCATATGGGCGTGGTGTTCATCACGCACGACATGGGTGTGGTGGCCGAAGTGGCCGACCGTGTGCTCGTGATGCATCGTGGCGACAAGGTGGAAGCGGGTCCGTCGCAGGAAATCTTTACCGCGCCGCGCGAGCGCTACACGCAAGCGTTGCTCTCGGCCGTGCCGCGTCTGGGCTCGATGCAGGGCACCGATCTGCCCGCGCGCTTCCCGCTGTTGCGTTACGACGCGCCTGCCGGAGCCAAACCCGCTGCCGAAACGCCGCAACCGACTGTCAAGACCGAAGACGGCCCGATTCTGCGCGTGAAAGATCTGGTCGCGCGCTTCGACGTGCCGTCGGGCTTCTTCGGCCGTGTGAAACAGCGTGTGCATGCCGTTGAGCGCGTGAGCTTCGATCTGTATCCCGGCGAAACGCTGGGTCTGGTGGGCGAGTCCGGCTGCGGCAAGTCGACGACGGGCCGTGCGTTGCTGCGTCTGGTGGCGAGCCAGGGCGGTTCCATCGAATTCGGCGGCAAGCCGATTCAAGACCTCGCCGGGCGCGCCTTGCAGACGCTGCGCCGCGACATCCAGTTCATTTTCCAAGACCCGTTCGCCTCCCTCGACCCGCGCTTGACCGTCGGTTTCTCGATCATGGAACCGCTGCTCGTGCACGGTGTGGCTAGCGGTGCCGAAGCCGAAAAGCGCGTGGCCGAGTTGCTCGAGCGCGTGGGCCTGCCTGCCGATTACGCGCAGCGTTATCCGCACGAGTTCTCGGGTGGTCAGCGTCAGCGTATCGCCATCGCCCGTGCGCTCGCACTCAAGCCGAAGGTCGTGATCGCCGACGAATCCGTCTCGGCGCTCGACGTCTCTGTGCAGGCGCAAATCATCAACTTGATGCTCGACTTGCAGAAGGAGTTCGGCATCGCATTCCTGTTCATCTCGCACGATATGGCCGTGGTCGAGCGCATCAGCCACCGGGTGGCGGTGATGTTCCTCGGACAAATCGTGGAGATCGGCCCGCGCCGGGCGATCTTCGAGAATCCGCAACACCCGTACACGAAGAAGCTCATGTCGGCGGTGCCGATTGCCGATCCGGCGCGGCGTCACGCCAAGCGCGAATTGCTCACGGAAGAAATTCCGAGCCCGATTCGTGCGGTGGGCGATGAGCCGCAGGTACAGCCGCTCGTGGAAGTGGGCGCAGGGCATTACGTGGCGCGTCATCGCGTCGCGGGGGCGTATTAATTAACCAGAAGGAGAAAGCCAGATGTCGAAAACCGCTTTGCTGGGCGCTCGTTGGAAAACCGCGCTCGCGTCCGTCGCCGTGGCGTCCGCCGTGCTCGGCGCAGCTCCGGCGTTTGCCGCCAAGGATGTCGTGATGGCCGTGCAATCGACCTTCACGACGATGGATCCTTACGACGCCAACGACACGCTGTCGCAGGCCGTCGCCAAGTCGTTCTACGAAGGCATGTTCGGCTTCGATAAGGACATGAAGCTCATCAACGTGCTGGCCGATAGCTACACGGTCTCGCCTGATGGCCTCGTCTACACGATCAAGCTCAAGTCGGGCGTGAAGTTCCAGGACGGCACGACCTTCGACGCCGCCGCTGTGAAGGCGAACTTCGACCGTGTGACGAACCCGGACAACAAGCTCAAGCGCTACAACCTGTACAAGGAAATCGCCAAGACGGAAGCGGTCGATGCGCACACGGTGAAGTTCACGCTCAAAGAGCCGTTCTCGCCGTTCATCAACACGCTGGCTCACCCGTCGGCCGTGATCATCTCGCCTGAAGCCCTGAAGAAGTACGGCAAGGACATTGCCTCGCACCCGGTCGGCACGGGCCCGTTCGAGTTCGTCGAATGGAACCGCACCGATTACGTGAAGGTGAAGAAGTTCGACGGCTACTGGAAGAAGGGCTATCCGAAGGTCGACACGATCACCTTCAAGCCGGTGGTCGACAACAACACGCGCGCTGCCGTGATGCAGACCGGCGAAGCCGGCTTTGCCTTCCCTGTGCCGTACGAACAGGCTGACGGTCTGAAGGCGAGCGGCAAGGTCGACGTGATCGCCGGCCCGTCGATCATTCAGCGCTACGTGAGCTTCAACACGAAGCAAAAGCCGTTCGACGACGTGCGTGTGCGTCAGGCCATCAACTACGCCATCAACAAGGAAGCGCTGGTGAAGGTGGCCTTCTCGGGCTACGCCACGCCGGCTGAAGGGGTGGTGCCGCAAGGCGTGGACTACGCGACGAAGACCGGCCCGTGGCCGTACAACCCGGCCAAGGCGAAGGAACTGCTCAAGGAAGCCGGTTACCCGAACGGTTTCGAGACCACCCTGTGGTCGGCGTACACGTTCACCACCGCGCAGAAGGTGATCCAGTTCGTGCAGCAGCAATTGGCGCAGGTCGGCATCAAGGCGCAAGTGCGCGCGCTCGAAGCCGGTCAGCGTGTCGAGCTGGTCGAGTCGGCCCCGGATCCCGACAAGGCCCCGGTGCGCATGTACTACGTGGGCTGGTCGTCGTCGACGGGTGAAGCCGACTGGGCGCTGCGTCCGCTGCTGTCCTCGGAATCGTTCCCGCCGAAGCTGTTCAACACGGCGTACTACAAGAACGATGCGGTGGATGCCGACTTCAACAAGGCGCTGCTCACGACCGACCGCGCCGAGAAGGCCAAGCTGTACACCGATGCGCAACAGAAGATCTGGAACGATGCGCCGTGGGCGTTCCTCGTGACGGAAAAGCTGCTGTACGCACGTAACAAGAACCTGAGCGGCGTGTACACCATGCCCGACGGCTCGTTCAACTTCACCGATATTTCGATGAAGTAAGCCGTACAGCAGGACGGAAGTACCCGCGCCGCCGCTCGCTGAGTGGCGGCGCGGTCTAACCGGCGAATCGGCGGGCCATGTGCCACCGGGCGCCGCGAGACAGACATGGTTTGGTAAGACGTTCGGCAAGACTGCGATGCTCAATTACTTTTTCAAACGCCTGCTCGGCCTGATCCCCACGCTACTGATCGTGGCGGTGCTGGTGTTCGGCTTCGTGCATATGTTGCCGGGCGATCCGGCGCGTCTGGCGGCCGGCCCGCAGGCAGACGAGGCGACCGTGGCGCTGGTGCGTCAGGATCTCGGCCTCGACAAGCCGCTGCTGTATCAATTCACCCACTTCATTACGCACGCGGTGCGCGGCGACTTTGGCCTGTCGATGCGCAGCAAGCAACCGGTGTCGGAAGAGATCGGTAGTCGCTTCTTGCCCACGCTGTGGCTCACGCTCATCAGCATGGTCTGGTCGGTGGTGATCGGCATGGGTATCGGCGTGGCATCGGCCGTGTGGCGTAATCGCTGGCCCGACCGGTTGGGTATGACGCTCGCCGTCTCGGGCATCTCGTTCCCCGCGTTCGCCATGGGCATGCTGCTCATGCAAGTGTTCTCGGTGCAACTTGGCTGGCTGCCCACCATGGGCGCCGATTCGTGGAAGAGCTACATCCTGCCCTCGATCACGCTGGGCGCGGCCGTGGCCGCCGTGATGGCTCGCTTTACCCGTTCGGCCTTCGTCGAAGTGCTGCATGAAGACTTCGTGCGTACGGCGCGCGCGAAGGGCCTGAACGAGATGCGCGTGGTGTTCAAGCACGCGCTGCGCAACGCCATGATTCCCGTCGTCACGATGATGGGGTTGCAATTCGGTTTTCTGCTCGGCGGCTCGATCGTCGTCGAGGTGGTGTTCAACTGGCCGGGCCTCGGGCGCCTGCTGGTCGATTCGGTCGAGATGCGCGACTACCCCGTGATTCAGGCGCTGGTGCTGTTGTTCTCGCTCGAGTTCATTCTGATCAACCTCGTGGTCGACGTGCTGTACGCCGTCATCAACCCGACCATTCGCTACAAGTGAGGCACGCAAAATGAACGCGGGTCAACCTACGACTGCAACCCCGGCCGCTACGGCCAACGCCAATCGCGTGCGCACCCCGTGGCGCGAGTTCTGGCGCAAGTTCAGGAAGCAGCACATCGCGCTCGTCGCCGGTGGTTTCGTGCTGCTGCTCGTCATCATCGCGATTCTCGCGCCGCATCTGGTGCCGTTCGATCCGGAGAACTTCTTCGATTACGACGCACTGAATGCCGGTCCGTCGTCGAAACACTGGTTCGGCGTCGATTCGCTCGGGCGCGATATCTTTAGCCGCGTGCTGGTCGGTACGCGCATCTCGTTGGCGGCGGGCTTCGGCTCGGTGGCCATCGGCGCAATCATCGGCACGGTGCTCGGTTTGCTGGCTGGGTATTACGAAGGCTGGTGGGATCGCATCGTGATGCGTATCTCCGACGTGCTGTTTGCATTTCCGGGCATCTTGCTGGCCATCGGCGTGGTGGCGGTGCTGGGTAACGGCATGGTCAACGTGATTGTCGCCGTGGCGATTTTCTCGATCCCGGCGTTCGCGCGGCTGGTGCGCGGCAACACGCTCGTGCTCAAGCACATGACCTACATCGAAGCCGCGCGCTCGATCGGCGCGTCGGACTGGACGATCATCATGCGGCACATCCTGCCGGGCACGGTGTCGTCGATTGTGGTGTACTTCTCGATGCGTATCGGCACGTCGATCATCACCGCCGCGAGTCTGTCGTTCCTCGGTCTGGGCGCGCAACCGCCTACGCCGGAGTGGGGCGCCATGCTCAACGAGGCGCGTGCCGATATGGTCAACGCACCGCACATCGCAATCTTCCCGAGCCTGGCCATCTTCCTGACCGTGCTCGCGTTCAACCTGCTCGGCGACGGCCTGCGCGACGCGCTCGACCCGAAACTCGACCGACACTGAGCATTCGACAGGGCTTGTCATGACGCAGATGCCAGACTCGCGCGAAACTTCGTTCGGCGCGCCGCACGTCGGGCTTCTGCCGGCTGGCCCGCGCGATGCCATTACCGATGTGCCCGGCGTGTTCGTCGGGCATGTCACGCTCGCCGAGGCGTCGATTCAGACCGGGGTGACGGTGGTTTGCCCGACACCCGCGCAGGGCATCGCAGGCGTGGCGCCTGGCCCGGTCCCCGACATTGCATGGGACCCCTTCCACGCCAAGATTCCGGCGGCGGCTGCCGTCATCAACGGCTTCGGCAAGAGCGTCGGTCTGATGCAGATCGACGAGCTGGGCGTGATCGAAGCGCCCATCGCCCTGACCAATACGTTCTCCGTGAGCCATGTCGTCCTCGGGCAGTTGCGTGCTGCCATCGAGGCGAACCCGACGATCGGGCGCGGCGCGCCGTCACTCAACCCGGCGGTGTTTGAATGCAACGACGGCTATCTGAACGATATGCAGGCGTTCGCAGTGACCGAAGACCACTATGCGCAAGCGCTGGCCAATGCCTCAACCGAGTTCGCGCAAGGGGCCGTCGGTGCCGGGCGCGGCATGTCGAGCTTCGGTCTGAAGGGCGGTATCGGCTCGGCGTCGCGCGTGATCGAGACGGCGGGTGCCACCTTTACCGTCGGCGTGCTGGTGCTGTCCAACTTCGGCCGCCCATCGCAACTGACGATTGCCGGTCACCACGTTGGCGCGGTGCTCGACGAACGTCTGGCGCAGCCTGAGCAGAGCGTGGCCCCCGAGCGTGGCTCGATCATCATGCTGGTCGCCACCGACGCACCGCTCGACGCGCGCCAATTGCGCCGCGTCGCCACGCGCACGGGCGCCGGACTGGCCCGAACGGGGTCCGTTTATGGGCACGGCAGCGGCGACGTCGCGCTGGCCTTTACCACCGGCTACACCGTGGCGCATGACGCCCTTGGTCGCGTCGCACCCGCCGCACTGGTGCCCGATCACTTGCTCGATCCCATTTTTCAGGCAACCGCCGACGCCACCGAGCAGGCCATCCTGCACGCGCTCTTTGCCGCCGAATCGGTGCTTGGGCGCAACGGACACGTGCGCCGCGCGCTTGCCGACGTGCTGCCCGACTGGGCGGCATTCTGAGGTGCGACGGCCTCGTATTGCCCGAATGAGCCGCGGCTCTCGAAATTCACCTTTCTGACATCATGCGAATCCTCATCTCCACCGATATCGAGGGCGTCGCCGGCGTCTTCCATCCCGAACAAACCCGCGCTGGGAACGGCGAATACGAGCGTGCGCGCCGTTGGATGACGCAAGAGGCGAATGCCGCCGTCATCGGCGCGTTCGAAGGCGGTGCGACCGAAGTGATGGTCAACGACTCGCATGGCGGCTTTCGGAATCTGCTGCCCGACGAACTCGATCCGCGCGCCCGTCTGGTGCTGGGCAAGCCGCGTTATTTGGGCATGGTGGCGGGCGTGGAAGCGGGCTGCGACGCCATTTTCATGGTCGGTTACCACGGCAAAGCCCAGAGCGCGGGCATTCTTGCCCACACCATCAACAGCTTTGCGTTCGCGCGCGTCTGGCTGGCGGGTGAGGAAGCCAGCGAGGCCCGGTTGTACGGGGCACTGGCGGGCGAGCGCGGTGTGCCGGTAGTGATGGCCAGCGGCGACGACGTGTTCTGCGACGAGACGCAACTGATCTTCCCCCACGTGCGTTTCGTGCAGACGAAGGCGGCCTGGGGGCAGGGCAGCGGCATGACACTCAACCCACATGAGTCGTGCGAGCTGATTCGTCAGGCGGCCAAAGAGGCGTTGGCCGATCCGCGCAAATGGCATCCTTATCAGGTCGAAGCGCCGGTGGAGGTGCGTGTCCAAGCCCAGACCACGGCGCTGGCCGATCTGTTCTGCCAATGGCCCACGCTGGAGCGTGTCGACGGCGTGACACTGCAATTCACGGCCCCCACGGTGGAAGCTGCCGTGCGCATGCTCAACTGCCTCTCCGCGATGTCGTCGATGCTGCGCTAAGGGGTGTTGTTGCCATGCCACTGGGTTAGGGTTTGGGACAGCCGACGCCCGATGGGTGACGTGCGATAATCCGTAATATTTTGTAACAGGTGAACCCGCCGCGTTACACCTGTGGATTGTTGAGCGTCGGCCATGACCGACGGGGAATCATGGATATCAGAAACGCCCGACGTTGGGCGGAGCCCGGCGCCAAGCGCTATGTCGGGGCATTGATGGTGGTATTTGCTGCGTTTCTCTTTCGCAGCCTGTTGCATCCGGTGCTCGATCACTCGATGCCGGGTATCTTCTTCGCTTGCGCTGTCATCATCGTCGAATTCGTGTGGGGGCTCGGTCCGGCGCTCATGGCGATGGTCATCAGCATCCCCATCTTCGATTTCTTCTTCGTGCCGCCGTTTCGCGATATCGCGATGCTCGACCGTCGCGACGTGATGATCGTCACCGGCTTCCTCACGGTCACGCCGCTGGCGGTGGTGCTCATCGAACGCCTGCGCCGCGCCCAGTACCGGGCGGAACTGATCGCCGAAGTCGCCCAAACGCGCTACGAGATGCTGTTGCGTGCCGAGAACGAGCGCATGGTGCTGTCAGACTCGGTGCAGTTGGGCAACGCGCTGATGACGTATCTGACGAAGCATCTCGATACGATTTTTTATCTGGCGAACCCGACCACGCATTACGAATTCATCGACGAGCATTTCCGCAAGGCGACCGGTGTCACGCCCGAGATTGTGAAGCGCGACGGTCTGCGGGCATTGCTGCATCCCGAAGATGCGCAGCGTCTGGCGGGGTTGTTCAATCCCGACGCGCCGCGCCCGCAACACGGCGCACACAATCTGCGCATGCTGAGCCGCGATGGCGGCTACGAGATGTTTGCTTGCGAGTTGCAATACTTCCAGGCGCACCTCGGCACCTACGTCATCCTGCGTCTGCATTCGGGGCCGGCCGTGCGTTCGGTCACTCCGTTGCATACGTTCACGCCTGCCGCCAACGCACGCGAAGTCATCGAGACGCCGGTCGTCTCGGGCGGAACCTGATCATGTTTCAAGAAAATATTTTTTACAAAGGCGGCGAACACGCGGTGCTTCTGCTGCCGGGGCTGTCGAGCACGCCGCTGGAAATGCGTCCCGTCGCACGGGCTTTGCATCGCGAGGGCTATACGGTCTCGGTGCCGCACATCGAAGGCTACGGACTCGGCGCGCCTTGCAGCGACTGGCGCTCGTGGGTAGCTGCCGCGCGGGCCAAATATCGCGAACTGCGCGAGACGCACGAAACCGTGTCGCTGTGCGGGTTGTGTATCGGTGCCACGCTGAGCCTTGCCGTGGCGCAGGAGGAGCCGGATGTCACGGCACTGTCGTTGCTTGCGGTCACGCTCGTGTACGACGGCTGGACCATCCCTTGGTACTACCCGTTGATCGATCTGGTGTTCCATACGCCGTTCCGGAACCGCTATCGCTATCACGAGAAGGCACCGTACGGGCTGAAGAACGAAGCGTTGCGCGCCCGTGTGGCCAAGTCGATGTCGCAGCACGACGCGTCGGAAATTGGTTCCGCCTCGCTGCCGCTCGCACACCTGTACCACGCGCGCCGTCTCGCGGCCCATGTGCGTGAACGGCTTGATCGTGTGACGGCGGATTGCCTGATCATTCACGCAGTCGACGACGATACGTCGAGCCCGCACAACGCACGCATCGTCTACAACGGCGTGTCGTCGGAAGTGAAGCAGAAGTGTCTGCTCGGCGAGAGCTATCACATCCTCACGATGGACAACGAGCGCGAGACCGTCGCCGACGAGACGCGCCGTTTCTTCCGCGAAGCCGTCGCACGCCGCACCGGTGCCGCCTCGTCCGAGACGCGCATCATCTCCAAGGCGCTGCTGCGCGCCAAGCGCCGTCAAGCTGCGGCTTAAATCGCCACTTTTCTCCCATTGTTTATGACAGGGTATCCGGTCACCTGACCGGTTCCCTGATATCTCGGCACGTCTAATCCTTGGCAATACTAGGGTTATGACATGTCATCAAACTGCCATCGATGGCCGGTTATGGTCGGGGTTTTACGATTCCCCGGCGCCCGTTAGGGCTGCGGCATATCTGGCCATGTCTTCGCTCGTCATCGAATCCGTGAGTAAGCAGTGGGGCGATGCACATGCCCTGCGCGATGTGAGTTTTTCGGCCGAGGCCGGTTCGCTGGTGGTGCTGCTCGGCCCGTCGGGTTGCGGTAAATCGACGCTGCTGCGCATGATCGCCGGGCTTGAGACGCCGAGCACGGGGCGCATTCTGCTCGGCGGCACTGATGTCACCGGCTTGCCGCCCGCACGCCGCAAGCTCTCGATGGTGTTCCAGTCGTACGCGCTGTTCCCGCATCTTTCTGTGCGCGAGAACTTGCTCTTCGGCCTGCGCGTACGTGGCGAGCCTGCACGCGACTATCCGCAACGCCTCGCGCGTGTGGCCGACCTGCTCGGCCTCGCGCCTTATCTCGATCGCAAGCCTTCGCAACTCTCCGGTGGTCAGCAACAACGTGTGGCGCTGGGCCGCGCAGTGATTGCCGAGACGTCGGTGTGTCTGATGGACGAGCCGCTTTCGAACCTCGACGCGCAATTACGTCAAGAAATGCGCCGCGAGATTCGCGCGCTGCAACAAGAGCTCGGCATGACGCTCGTGTACGTCACGCACGATCAGACGGAAGCGATGAGCATGGCCGACCAGGTCGTGCTGCTGCGCGACGGCCGCATCGAACAGGCGGGTGCACCGCAAACCCTCTACACCGCCCCCGCTACCCGCTTTGCCGCGAGCTTCATCGGCACGCCGCCGATGCAACTGCTGCAACTGGTGCGTCATGGCGATGCGTTGGTCCCCGCAGGGCAAACCGGCCCGGCACTCGCCTCGGCGGGCACGCGCGACAGCGCACTGCTGGGCCTGCGTCCGGAACATGTTTGTGCCGTGCCGCCGACGGCAGTGGGTGCGGTGCTCGCTATGGTGAGCGCTGTCGAATATCTCGGGGCTGACACGCTGGTGGCCTGCACGTTAGGCGCGGCAGGCGAGATTGCGACCCGCGTGCCGGGGCACCGGCCATTCGCACCGGGCGATGCGATCGGCTTGCAATGGGATGCCGCCGAACAACATCTGTTCGATGCCGAGACGGGCTTGCGTGCGGAATTGCCCACGGTGACGGGGCTCCACGCCGCCGATGTGGTTCATGCAACGCTCGCTGCCACGCCGCACGACACGAACCCGACGTCACCGGTGCCGCCGATGCCGCAAGCCACCGTGACCGCCACGGCGATACAACACGCCTGACAGAGCGCACCACAAAACAACGAGTCACACCACCACGCTTTCATGGGGAACCAAGCGACATGCGACGCACGATTCTGAAAACGTTTGCGGCAGGTTGTGCCGCGCTGGCGATCGGCACGATAGGCACCATGGCCAACCCGGCCATGGCGCAACAAAAGCCGGTCGAACTGACGTTCTACTACCCGGTGGCCGTCGGCGGCCCGGTGACGAAGATCATTAACGATCTGGTCGCCGACTTCGAGAAAGATCATCCGAACATCAAGGTCAAGCCGGTCTACGCCGGGACCTATCAAGATTCCGTGGTCAAGGCGCTGACGGCTGCCAAGGCCGGTACGCCGCCGCAACTGGCCGTGCTCGCCGCCGCCGACGTCTTCACGCTCATCGACGAAGACGCTGTGGTGCCGATCGACAGCATCGCCAGCACGCCGGCCGATAAGCAGTGGCTCGACGGCTTCTACCCGGCGCTGATGATGAACTCGCGCATCAACGGCCACACGTGGGGCGTGCCGTTCCAGCGTTCGACCATCGTGATGTACTGGAACAAGGACCTGTTCCGCGAAGCCGGTCTCGATCCGGACCGCGCGCCCGCCAACTGGGAAGAACTTGCCACCTACGCGCAGAAGCTGACCAAGCGCGACGCGTCGGGCAACGTGACGCAGTGGGGGATCAAGGTGCCGTCGACAGGCTTCGGCTACTGGCTGTTCCAGGCGTTCACTACGCCGGCGGGTATCGAGCTGATGAACGCGTCGGGCAACAAGACGTTCCTGAACGCGCCGCAAGCGGTCGAATCGCTTCAGTACTGGGTCGATCTCGCCACCAAGTACAAGGCCATGCCGACCGGGTCGATCGAGTGGGGCACCACGCCGAAGGACTTCCTCGAGAAGAAGGCCGCGATCATCTACACGACCACCGGCAACCTGACCAATATCCGCACCAACGCCACGTTCCCGTTCGGCGTGGGCAAGATGCCCGCAAAGGTGCGTGGCGGCAGCCCGACCGGCGGCGGCAACTTCTACGTGTTCAAGAAGAGCACGCCGGAAGAGAAGCAGGCCGCGATGACGTTCATCAAGTGGGCCACCACGCCGGAGCGTGCGGCGCAGTTCGGTATCGACACGGGCTACGTGGCGGTGACGCCGGCCGCGTGGGAGACCCCGGCGATGAAGCAATACGTGCAGAAGGTGCCCGCCGCGGCCGTCGCGCGCGATCAGCTTGGCAGCAGCGTGGCCGAGTTCTCGACGCACGACAATCAGCGCGTGACCAAAGCCCTCAACGACGCGCTGCAAGCCGCGCTCACGGGCACGAAGACGCCGAAGCAGGCGCTTGACGATGCGCAGCGCGAGTCGGATCGCATCTTGCGTGCGTATTCGCGTTAATGCTCGCGAGTGCCCGCTAATGCATGGCTGATGCATTGAGCGTCTAGTTGTCTTGTTGAAAATGCGGGGCCGCGACACACCGGCAGCACATCGAAGTCATGGTGTGCGGGGGTGTCCGGTCCCGAGTGCCGAATCGATGGACCGTCGATGAACCGTACTTCCTCCTCGTGGGTGCCCTGGCTGCTGCTGTTACCGGCGCTGGTGCTGCTCGTCGCCTTCACGCACTACCCCGCGGTGGCCACCTTGTGGCATAGCTTTTTTTCGACCGCACGTGCAGGGGCGCCGTCGGTGTATGTGGGGGCGGAGAACTATCAACTGTTGCTCGACGACCCGGTGTTCTGGCAGGCGTTGCGCAACAACGTGCTGTTCGCGCTGGTGACCGTGCCGGTCGCGATTGCGATCTCAATTGCGATGGCGCTTTGGGTGCATCGGCAGGTGCCGGGCCGCGCGTTGTTGCGACTCGCGTACTTCACCCCGGCGATCTTGCCGATGATCGCCGTGGCGAACATCTGGCTCTTCTTCTACACGCCGCAATACGGGCTGATCGCGCAGATTTCGCAGGCGTTCGGCGGCAGCGATTACAACTGGCTCGGCCAGCCCGGCACGGCGCTCCCCGCGCTGATGATCGTGACGATCTGGAAGGAAGCTGGGTTCTTCATGATCTTTTATCTGGCGGCGCTGCAACAAATTTCGCCGACGCTGGCCGAAGCGGCGGCGCTCGAAGGGGCGTCGCGCTGGCAGTTCTTCCGTCGTGTGCAATGGCCGCTGCTCATGCCCACGACAGTGTTCGTCGTGATCAATGCGGTGATCAATGCATTCCGGCTGGTCGATCACATCGTGGTGATGACGCGCGGCGGGCCCGATAACGCGACGCAATTGCTGCTGTACTACATCTATCAAGTGGCGTTCAGCTTCTGGGACACGTCGTACGCGGCGGCGCTCACCGTGGTGTTGCTCACCCTGCTGGCCATAGTCGCCTTCGTGAAATTCCGTCTGCTCGATTCGCGCACGCACTACCAATGACGACACCTGCCCAGCCTCTGCGTCCTCTCGATTCCGCCGCCAACGGGCGACAGCCGCGTGCGGCATTGCCCGCGTTTTCGGCGACCGGCGACACGCGCTTTGTCGATATCGCCGGTGCGTGGCTGCTCGGCCTGCTCTGGTTGTTGCCGTTGCTTTATGCGCTATGGAGCGCGTTTCACCCGTCGGCCTATGCCACGCGATTCTCGCTGTCGGCACCGCTCACGCTCGATAATTTCGTGCATGCGTGGCAGGCGGCGCCGTTTGGTCGATACCTCATCAATACGTTCGTGCTGGTCACGGTGATTCTGGCGGCGCAATTGGTGCTCGCCACGCTCGCCGCCTACGCGTTCGCCCGCTTCACGTTCCGTGGCAGCGAAGTCGCTTTCATGATCGTGCTGTTGCAGTTGATGGTGATGCCCGATGTGCTGATCGTGGAGAACTACCGCACGATCGCGTGGATGGGACTGCGTGATTCGATTCTCGGCATCGCGCTGCCGTACTTCGCGTCGGCGTTCGGCATCTTCTTGCTGCGTCAGGCGTTCAAGACCGTGCCAAAAGAACTCGACGACGCGGCGCGCGTGGAAGGCGCGAACGCGTGGCAGGTGTTGTGGCGCGTGTATGTGCCGCTGGCGCGCCCGGTGTACGTGGCGTATGCGCTGGTATCGATCAGCCATCACTGGAACAATTTTCTCTGGCCGCTGATCGTGACGAACTCGGTCGAGACGCGCCCGCTCACCGTGGGCCTGCAAGTGTTCTCGTCGACCGATCAGGGCATCGACTGGTCGCTAATTACTGCGGCAACCCTGATGACCGCCGCGCCGCTGTTTATTGCCTTTCTGCTATTTCAGCGGCAGTTCGTGCAGTCGTTCATGCGCGCGGGCATTCGCTGAGCCCACAAAGCAAAACGGCACGCCGCAATGGCGTGCCGTCTCAGGCTTGCGCGTCGCTTTGCACCTACCGAATTACTTATCGGCGGCCTTGACGAGCAGCACCGGCAGGGTGGTGATGCGCAGCAGCGTTTCGGCCACGCTACCCAGCAGCAGGCGGTTGATGCCGCGGCGGCCATGGGTGCCGAGCACGATCACGTCGGCATTCCATTCTTGTGCTTCACGCAGCACGGCGTCGGCAATTTCGTCGGTGCCGGCGTCGAGCGAAATCATCTTCGTTTCGACATCCACACCGCGCTTCTTCAGATCGGCTTGTGCAGTGGCGAGAATTTCGCTCGTTTCCTTTTCGAACGATTCCTGGCTCTCGAGCGGCACGAAACCGCTGTAAGCACCGGCGGCGTAAGCGTTGGCGAGGGAGGGAACTACAGATATCAGACGAATCTTGCCTTGGCTCAGGGCGACGAGTTTGACGGCTTCGTCGATAGCGCGATTGGAGGGAGTACTACCGTCGATCGATACCAGAATACGGTCATACATGATGGCGTCCTCTTAAGGGCTGGTGATTCGGATGGCTTTATTCTCGCATCGCGTGCACGGAAAGTCATCCAACCGGATGCGGGGGAATTGACCGCACGCAATAACGCATCGTAATGCCAACGGCCGGCGCGCGCACAGCTAGGTGCGAGGCCGGCAGGGGGATGAATGCGGGATCGGGCGTTAGGCGCTGCGTCGAGCGGCGACTCAGTTGGCCCGGCAGGCGATCACGAGATTGGCGACGCCGCCGTTCGTGTCGCGTGTGAGCACGTCGTACGGCTTGCCCGCGCATTGGGTGAGGGCGCGCTGTTCGCAGTCGCCGCTCGAGGTGGCGGAGCACTGAATCTGCTGGGTCGGACGTCCGTCCGGGGTGAACAGCGGTGCGGAAGATCCGCAGGCGGAGAGCGTGAGTGTGAGCATCCCCGAGGACAACAGCATGGCGATCTTGGCGAGATTTTTCATCGTGTTTGTCTGACCTGACTGGCTCTCGCGAGTATAGCGTGCCGTGTCACGCGCCGGACACCGGGGTCCCATCAGGCGCGCTCAAACGCTGGCGTCGCAACGTGCGCAGACTGTCGAAGACAACGAGGGCGACCCCGATCCAGATCGGCACGTAGGTCCACAAACCCTGCGCAGTGAACGGTTCACCCAGTACAAAGAGCGACACGGCGAAGAGCAGCACCGGCTCCACGTAACCGAGGATGCCGTACAGCCCGATCGGCAGCAGCCGTGCCGCACCGAAGGTTGTCGCCAGCGCACTGGCACTCAGCAGTCCGAGTGCGGGCAGCCAGAGCCAGAAGCGGGGCTCGCCGAGTACCATCGCGTTTTGCGGCCAGGCGTGCCAGAGCAACATGGCCGCAACCGGGGCCATGATCAGCATCTCGAGCACGAAGCCGCATAGCGCGTCGAGCCGCAATTGACGGCGCAGCATGAAGTACGGCGGATAGCCGAACATGATGACCGCTGTGACCCACGACAGTGCGCGAGTCGACCACAGTTCGTGACCGACACCCACGATAGCGAAAACGACCGCGAGCGTTTGAAGGGGCGTCAGGCGTTCCTTGTAGACGGTGCGACCGGCGAGCACCATCGTGAGCGGCAGCAGGAAGTAGCCGAGCGATGCGTCGAGCATGCGCTGTTGCAGCGGTGCCCAGACGAACAGCCAGAGCTGCACGCCCAGCAGTACCGCGCACACCAGCAGCGCGCCGAGGGCCGCAGGACGATGCAGCACGTGGGCCACTGTGTGCTTGAGCACCGGCCAGCGCCTGAGCGCACTCACGATGACCAGCGCGCCGGGCAGTGTGAGCAAGATGCGCCATGCGAACACGTCCAGCCCGGACAGCGGGGTGAGTTGCGACACAAGCGCAGGCAACATGGCAAACATGACGGATGCTGAAACCGAGAGCATCACGCCGCGACCGGAGAGCATGAGAATCCTGATGAAGCGGGGGGAGGGGGCGCCGGGGCAACCCCGGAAGTCAGGCCGCGAGCATAGCAAATTTGTGTCGATTTGCGCTGGATAAGCGACGAATTCGGCGAGTTGTCATCGACAGCTTGTATGATCGCGAGGCGCCAGTTGCGCCCGCTCGTGCCGACCGCACGGGGCCGGGGCCTGTCATTTTTTGCAGCCTTCGCGGGCTGCGCCTTCAAGGAGATCCGTGCATGTCGTCCGCACCCGCTACCCCGGTTACCCCGGCCACCGAATTCGCCGCATTCGCCGCCACGCTGGCCGATGCCGTGCGGCCGCTTTCGCTCGGCTGGTTCCGCCGCCGCCTCGCGGTGGACGACAAGGCCGACGAAAGCCCGGTGACGATTGCCGACCGCGAAGTAGAAACGGCCCTGCGCGAGCAGATCGCCGCGCGCTATCCGGCACATGGCATCTGGGGCGAGGAGTTCGGCAAGCTCAATCCCGACGCGGAATACGTCTGGTCGGTCGATCCGATCGACGGCACGCGCAGCTTCATCACCGGCCATCCGCTTTGGGGCACGTTGCTGGCGCTATTGCACAACGGTCGCCCGGTGGTGGGGGTGATCGACATTCCTGCGACTGGCGAGCGCTGGGTCGGGGTGAACGACACCGCTGCCGGTCTGCGTGAGGCGCGTTTTGACGGCCATCCGTGCGCCACGAGCCCGGTCACGTCGTTGGCCGAGGCGACCGTGTATGCCACGTCTCCCGACATCTTCGACGCGGCCGAGTACGCGCAATTCGAGCGGCTGACCACGGCCGTGAGTCGTCGTCGCTTTGGCGGTGACTGCTACGCCTATGGTCTGCTGGCGAGCGGCCATATCGAGTTGGTCATGGAAGCCGGTTTGCAGACGTACGACTATCTGGCAGTCGCCCCGGTTATCGAGGCGGCTGGCGGCATCATCACCGACTGGGACGGTCAGCCGTTGACGCTGGCATCGCAAGGCCGGGTACTGGCCGCCGCCAACGCGCAATTGCACGCCGCAGCGCTCGCCTGCATTCAGGGGCGCTGAAGACCGGCGCGCGGCATGCCGCGCCAGATGCGCGGCAGCAGTGCACCAAGCACGATGCCGCGTGTGGCGAGAAACGCCATCAGCGCGAACCAAAGGCCGTGATTGCCCCACATCTCAAGCGTGAGCGGCATCACGGCACCGAACACCACGAGTCCAATCAGCGACGAACTCAGCAATTCGCGCGTGCGGGTCGCGCCGATAAACACGCCGTCGAGCTGAAAGCACCACACCGCGACAATCGGCGAGATCACTGCCCACGGCAGGAATTCGCGTGCGGTCAACCGCAGGGCCGGTTGATCCGTCAGCGTATCGATGATGGCGCCCCCGGCCACGGCATACACGAGTGCGAACGCCACCGCACACCCCAGCGCCCAGCCAAGCGACAAGCGAATGGCGTGCAGCAGTGCTTCGCGTTGGCGCGCGCCGACGTACGCGCCGACTAACGCTTCCGCGGCGTGCGCGAAGCCATCGAGGCCATACGCCATGAACGTCTGAAAGTTGAGCAGCAGTGCATTCGCGGCCAGTGTCGTATCACCAAGGCGCGCACCGACACGGGCAAACCACGCGAACGCCAGTTGCAAAAACAACGTGCGCAGGAAGATGTCGAGATTGAGCCGCAGCAGTCGCCAAAGGGCGCTGCGCTCGACGAGGGCGGCCAGGCGCAGCGGCGGCAGACCCGGCGTACGCGCCAACCACAGCAACCATGCGCCGAGCGCGAAGCCGAGCATGTCGGCGAGCGCAGTGGCGATGGCAATGCCCGCCACGCCCCAATGCAGTCCGCGCACGAACACCAGCACGGCGACGATGTTCACCAGATTGATGAACACTTGCACCATCAACCCTTGGCGCACGCGCTGACAAGCGAGCAAATAGCCGAGCACGACGTAATTGCCGAGCGCGAGCGGCGCGGCGAGGATGCGAATGCCCGCGTACTCGCGCCCGAGCGCTTGCACTTGTTCGCTGCCCCCCAGCCACGACACGCCGAGCGACACCAGCGGCCCGCGAAACAGCAGCAGCACGATACCGATCGAGAAGGCCAGCGCCAGCGCCCGGCACAGGGTGTCGCGCAAGGCCACGTCGTCGCGTGATCCGAAGGCCTGCGCTGCCAGCCCGGTGGTGCCCATGCGAAGAAACGAGAAGCCCCAGAAGATCAGATTGAGCAGCAGCGCGCCGAGCGCGACACCCCCCAAATAAGCGGGGCCCGGCAGATGGCCGGCGACCGCCGTGTCCACGGCTGAGAGCAGGGGCTGAGTGAGGTTGGCGAGCACAATGGGCACCGCCAGACGGAGAAGTTGCCGATGACCGACGCTCGCAGGGGCAGGGTTCATGTAGGAGGAGTGCGGCTACCGTTCATGGCGGTGCCGTCGCAATCCGCACGAGGCGGCGAATTTAGGATGGCGCTGATTATACGTTGGACACGGACGGTACAATGACCCCACTTTTCCACGTCATTCCAAGACTTCCAAGACTACGCATGTCGTTCTCGTCACTGTCCCCCTCGTCTTCCGTCCTCATGCTGATGCGCGCACTCGCCGCCGCGCTGAGTTTGGCAAGCTTGCCCGTGCTGGCCGATGTGACGGTCGATCGCGGCCCGCCGCCGCCGCGCCACGAGAACCCGCCCGCTGCCACCGGCGCGCAGTTCTGGGTGCCCGGCTATTGGCAGTGGACGGCCGGTCGTTATGACTGGGTCGACGGACATATGGAAACCAAGCGGCCGGGCATGCGTTACACGCCGCCGCATTGGGAAGAGACAGCCTCGCACGAATGGACACTGCGCGACGGCAAATGGGCACCCACGAGCTGGGGCCCGGGTACGATTCACGAAATTCGCGCCCCGAAGTAAGCGAATTCTCCGCAGCGATTAAAAGTAGCAGCTATCAAAATCGGCGGGCCAAAGTACTGCGGCATCGTGCCGCAGCACTTGAAAGTTTTTCATCTTTTCCTTCGAATATTTGCGATTGCAAATGTCACATTGATGCGGGCGAGCCTTTACCGCATTCCCTCCGAATCACGTCAACGTCATACGGGCAACGGGCTGCCGGGATTTTTTTAAATTTAGTCAGGAATGCTATGTATTTAATTCGATGCAGACTTGACGCGCATAAGCTCATGCCGCTACGCAAAACATATTGACATGCCCGGAACGTTGAACAACACTATGCCGACACCGCGTCACCACGAAATGCGGAACAGTCGCAGTTAGCGTAATTTAAATAACTCGCAGTACGAGTTTTTCTTACTGAAGACATCGTATGCGAGCGTTTAAAGCGCGTTTCATGCGGCTTATGGTGTAGCGCCTGGGGCTTCTGAGGGAGGAGGCGGGCGTCATCGATTATCGGGTTGTCTCAACGTTTTGGGATCCGCTATGAACACCGTACGCTTCGGCCCGAGTGCCGCTCTGGTCACTTTGCTTTTCCCTGTCCCCACATCCACGCCGGGCGCACGTACGCCCAGGTGAATAACGTAAAACCGATCATCTGATCGGGTTGCCCGTTGTCTATGGCCGCCCGTTGCTGCCACACGCGTGTTTAAAACGCCTTAATTGCTACTGATGTCATTTTCGTGCCATGTTTCACGGCACGCCCCGTCACCACTGTGTGACACGTGGCTGGAGCATTTATGCAGTGTTCTGTTCCGTTGTTTGATGCAGTGCCGTTGATCACGGTATTCGTGTGCGTGGTATTGGGCCAATTGCTTGGCCGCATCAAACTCGGACCGATTCAGCTCGGTGGGGTTTGCGGCGCTTTGTTGGTGGCACTCCTCATCGGACAGACCGGCTGCATGGTCGAGGGCTCGCTCAAAGACTTTGCGTTCGCCTTGTTCATCTTCGCGATGGGTTTCTCCGCCGGACCGCAGTTCGTCGAAAACCTGAACCTGCGCGGCTTGCGCTTCGGCGTGCTGTCGATCATCGAAGTGGTGTTCGTCTTCGGCATCGTGATGGTCGCCGTCAAGGTGCTGGGGCTCGATCCGGGCACGGCGGGCGGTCTGGCGGCCGGTGCAGCCACTGAGTCGGCCATGGTCGGTACCGCTATCGAGGCACTGAATCGGCTGGGCCTCGATCCCGCTGACTTCAAGGCACTGCAAGCTAACGTCGTCACCGCCTACACGCTGACCTACGTGTTCGGCCTCATCACCATCGTGCTGTTCACCAACCTGCTCGCGCCGCGCCTGCTTGGCATCGATCTTAAGCAGGACAGCGCGCGTCTGGAACGCGAGATGGAGGAAGAAAACGGCGCGGAGTCGGGAGCGCCTGCTGCGCCGGATATCGTGGGTCGCAGCTATCGCGTGGCCCACCCCGGACTCACCGTTGCGGCCCTTGAAGCGGCTCTCGAAGGGCGTGTCGCCGTCGAACGCGTGCGCCGTGCGACGGCCGCAGTGCCGGTCGCTCAGGCCCTGGCCTTCGACGTCGGTGACGAACTGCTGCTCGTCGGGCGACGCGACGCCATGCTCGAAGCGCATGCGCTCGTCGGCCCCGAAGTCGCGGGCACCGAGACGAACGAGATCGTGCTCGTGGAGCGCGATTTCGTCATGACGAACAAGGAAGCCGAAGGGCGCACGGTCACCGACCTGCGCCGCGAAGCGCCGGTCGAATTGCGCCATGGCGTGTTCGTCAAATCGGTCAAGCGTATGGGCATGCAGTTGCCGTCGCTCGGCAAGATCGCGCTGCAACGCGGCGACGTGATCACGCTGCAAGGCTTGGAGCAGGACATCGAACGTGCCGGTGCTGTGTTGGGCAAGGAAGTGCCACGCGGCAACAAGACGAGTCTGGTGTTCGTCGGTCTGGCGCTGATTCTCGGCCTTTGCATCGGTCACTTGTCGGTGCGTATCGGCGGTGTGCCGATGACGCTCGGCAGCGGCGGCGGGGCGTTGCTCACGGGCCTTGCCAGCGGTTGGCTGCTCTCGCGCCGGCCCACGTGGGGCACGTTCCCCCCGGCGGCTTACGAGTTGCTTAAGGATCTGGGGCTGGCAGTGTTTGTCGTGTGCGTGGGGCTTTCCGCAGGGCCGCAGGCGGCCGTGCTGCTTCGCGAACACGGGCTTGCACTGCCGGTCGTGGGTATTTGTGTGTCGCTCATCCCGGCCCTCGTTTCACTCTGGGTCGGCCATAAGTTGCTGCGCATCGACGGCCCGGTTCTGATCGGCGCCATCGCGGGTCAACAGGCCAGCACGCCTGCGATCAGCGCAGTGGTTCAAACGGCAGACAGCGCGTTGCCGGTCGTGGGGTACACGGTGACCTACGCCTTGTCGAACGTGTTGTTGCCGCTGATGGGGCCGGCGGTGGTGTTCGTCGCTCATCAGTTTTCGCACTAGGACTTGTTCACGCGCACCCCGTACGCGCGTGACCTACCCCCATTTCCTGACGGAGGTTTTGCCGTGGATCTTGTGCATAGCATTCTCAACCATGTGCCGGAGGTGGCGATTTTCCTATCGCTCGCCCTCGGGTACGCGCTAGGGGCGATCAAGTTCGGCTCCTTCCAGCTAGGCGGTGTGGGCGGCTCGCTGCTTGTCGCCGTGGTCGTCTCGCAGATCGGTATCTCGGTCGACGCGGGCGTCAAGAGCATCATGTTCGCGCTGTTCATTTACGCCGTGGGTTACGAAAGCGGCCCGCAGTTCTTCAACTCGCTCTCGCGTAAAACGCTGCGCGAAATTGCGATGGCCATCTTCCTCGCCGCCTCGGGGCTGGTCACGGTGCTGATTTGCGCCAAGATCTTCGGCTTCGACAAAGGCCTGGCGGCTGGCGTGGCCGGTGGCGGTCTCACGCAGTCGGCCATCATCGGCACGGCCGGTGACGCTATCTCGCGCATGGGGCTGGCGGCCGACGAGGTCAAGCGCCTGCAATCCGAAGTGGCTATCGGCTACGCGGTGACCTACATCTTCGGTAGCCTCGGCGCCATCATCGTATGCGCGTCGCTGGTGCCCAAGCTCATGGGCCGCACGCTCAAGGAAGATGCGAAGAAAGCCGAACTCGCGATGACCGGCGGTCAGCAAGTGCTCAACGCCGATCAGGTCGATTCGCTGCCCGCGCTGGTGGGCCGTGTCTATCGTGTGACGACGGGCGCAGGCAAACGCGTGGTCGACGTCGAGAAAGAGCTCTCCGACGGCGTGACCATCGAGCGTTTGCGCCGCAACGGCAAGATCATCATCGCGACCGACGATCTGGTGTTCGAGAAGGGCGACGATGTGATGCTCATCGGCCGTCGCGAAGCCGCGACCGAAGCCTGGCGTCTGCTCGGCGACGAACAGCCGCCGTCACGCGATCTCGACATTCCGCTGCGCTTGCAGGAAGTGGTGTTCGCACGCAAAGGCGGTAACGGCAAGACGCTGGGCGAGCTCAAGGCCGGTGTCGAGCGCGATACCAAGCACGGTGTGTACATCGCCAAGATCACGCGGATGGGGCAACCCGTGCCGGTGCTCGACGACACCATCGCGTACCACGGCGACGTGGTCACGCTGTACGGTGCCGACAGCGACGTGCAACGCGCCGCGAAGGAAGCCGGCTACCCGGTGGCGTACTCGGTCAAGACCGACTACGTGTACATGGGCATCGGTATCGTGGTGGGCTTGCTGATCGGCTACATCGTGGTGAAGGTCGGCGGCATTCCGCTCACGCTGGGCAGCGGCGGCGGTGCACTGCTCGCCGGGCTGGTGTTCGGCTGGCTGCGCGGCAAGCATCCGACGTTCGGCGCGATGCCGCTCGCGGCAAGCTCGCTGCTCAAGGAACTGGGGCTGGCGACATTCGTCACCTGCGTGGGGCTCTCGGCTGGCGCGCAGGCATGGCAGACGCTGCAACAAAGCGGGGTCTCGATCTTTATCGCGGGGGTGATCGTCACCATCGTGCCGCTGTTGCTCACCTACCTCTTTGGGCGCTATGTGCTGCGCTACGACAACGTGGCCATTCTGGCCGGTGCGTTGTCGGGCTCGCGCAGTGCCAACCCGGCCTTCGGCGAGATTCTCGACAAGGCCGAGAGCAACGTGCCGACGGTGCCGTTCGCCATCACCTACGCCATCGCCAACGTTTTGCTCACGCTGCTCGGACCGCTTGTGGTGTCGCTGGCTTAAACCCGAACCGGGCCATGTGGCCCGGCCAGCGAATGGATTCGCCCGATCGTTTGTCATTGCCAGTCAATGTCTGATCGCAATTGGTTGTTCATGGAGATAACGCTATGAAATCGAAGGAACTCGACGCACTCGCCAAACTCAGCCCGTTCGAATTCAAGGACACGCTGATCGAACTCGCGCAAGAGAATGGCGCTCAGCGCTCGATGCTCAATGCCGGGCGCGGCAACCCGAACTTTCTCGCGCTCGAACCGCGTCACGGCTTCTTCCAGTTGGGACTGTTCGCGCTGTCCGAAGCCGCGCGCCAGTTCACGTACATGCCCGAAGGCGTCGGCGGTATTCCACCAGGTAAGGGTGTCGAAGCCCGCTGGCAAGACTTTGCGCGTGAAAACCAGCACACCGACGGGGTGAAATTCCTCGAGAAGGCCATCTCGTATATCCGCGATCAGATGGGCCTGAACGTCGAGGACTTCCTCACGGAAATGGTGCACGGCATTCTGGGCTGTAACTACCCGGTGCCGGACCGCATGCTCAAGAACACCGAGAAGATTGCGGCCAAGTACCTGCGTCGCGAGATGGTCGGCCGTCACCCGTTCACCGGCAACTTCGACCTGTTTGCGGTCGAAGGCGGCACGGCGGCGATGACGTATCTGTTCAACACGCTCAAGACCAACCATCTGCTGCAAGCGGGCGACACCATCGCGCTCGGCATGCCGATCTTCACGCCCTATATCGAAATTCCGGAACTGGCCGACTATCAGCTTCACGAAGTGAACCTGAACGCCGACCCGGAACTGGGCTGGCAGTATTCGAAGAAGGAACTCGACAAGCTGCTTGACCCGAAGATCAAGGCGTTCTTCCTCGTGAACCCGAGCAACCCGCCGTCGGTCAAGCTCGACGATGCGTCGCTCGAGCATCTGGCCGCCATCGTCAAGAAGCGCCCGGACCTGATCATCCTCACCGACGACGTGTACGGCACGTT
Source organism: Pandoraea pneumonica (assembly GCF_049918595.1). Classification (GTDB taxonomy): domain Bacteria; phylum Pseudomonadota; class Gammaproteobacteria; order Burkholderiales; family Burkholderiaceae; genus Pandoraea; species Pandoraea pneumonica_A. The sequence goes on along the minus strand of NZ_JBNCRZ010000003.1, from coordinate 857,079 downwards.
CGCTGACGACTTCCGCTCGCTGTTCGCCATCGCGCCGTACAACACGATTCTCGTGTACTCGTACTCGAAGTATTTCGGGGCCACGGGCTGGCGTCTGGGCGCGATCGCCACGCACGAGAAGAACGTGTTCGACGACAAGATCGCCAAGCTGCCGAAGGCCCAGCGCGAAGGGTTGAACGCACGCTACTCGTCGATCACGACGGAGCCGGAGAAGCTCAAGTTCATCGACCGCCTCGTGGCCGACAGCCGCGCCGTGGCACTGAACCACACGGCCGGGTTGTCCACGCCGCAGCAGGTGCAGATGGCGCTCTTCTCGCTGTTCTGCCTGATGGATGAACCGGATGCCTATAAGCATGCCGTCAAGCGCATCATCCGCCGCCGTAAGGCTGTGATGTACCGCGCTGCCGGTATTACCGAAGAGACCGGCCCGAACACCGTCGATTACTACAACATTCTCGACTTGGAAGTCTCGGGCACGAAGATCTACGGCAAGGGCTTCGTCGACTGGTTCATGAAGAACATCGATCCGTCGGAAGTGCTGTTCCGTCTGGCCAAGGAAAGCGGCGTCGTGCTGCTGCCGGGCCGTGGCTTCGGCACGTTGCACCCGTCGGGCCGTGTGTCGCTCGCCAACCTGAACGAACCGGACTACATCCAGATCGGTGCGACGGTGCGCAAGCTCATGGACGAGTACAACGAACGGTATCTCGCAGGCGGTTCGGGCGCAGGCAAGGGCGGCAAGAAGAAGTAAGCCGCGCAGCGTCCTCAACCACCAACCACGCTAACGGTGCCGCGCCCGTCAGGGGCGGCACCGGCAGTCCCCCCCCCTCGATCGTCCCTCCATGGCGATCGACCATTGCCCGGGAACCACCTTCCCGGGCTTTTTTTATGATGTGAAATCTTTGTGGGATTTCTGCCTAATTTGGCGAGTCGTTGCCCCGATAGGCCGGGCCAATAAAAATGCCCGCACGAGGCGGGCAGAAGTCACTACAGGGGAAGTCACGCGATATGAGCGTCAAACCTGTGTAAGAGTTCCCAAGGAATGTGACTGGCAGCGCGTCATACGATCGACGTAAAATGGCCGCTTGTCGCTAAACACCCCCCGATGTCGTTTGCGGCGCACGAGGCTCGCGAATCGACGCGCGCGTGGGGGTGGGTCTTCGGGTGTCGAATGTCGGTAAAGTCGGTCGTGCGCAGTGGCTTGACGATGGTCGCGTGTCTCAACGCCGTCACATCGCCGGGTGCTCACGCACAGTCATTGTTTTCGGATCCTAATCCACCATGTTTCACTGAGCAGAACGCGTTGTCCTACGGGTTGTGGGACCGCGGGCTCGCGCCTCAGTATTTCGTGCCGCCTCCCGAACCCGCGCCACAACCACAGGTGCAAGACCCGGGCGTCTCTGCCGATCCCATCGCCTTGTTTGCCGGTGACGACCCGAATGCCGTCGCTGCCACCGTCGATCGTGAGGCCGCTGCGCGCGCGGCCGCCGCGGCGCAGGCCGCCGAAGCGGCAGGGCCTGCGGGGGCGGCCAGCGCGGCTGTCGCTGCCGCCGCTGAAGGGGCCGCGAGTGCTGCGCTGGCAGCAGGCACGGAAGGCGCAGCCAGTGCTGCCATCGCGTCATCCGAGGCGCCTGATGGGCAGGCACAGGCCGATGCAACACCGCCACCGCCGCCTTCACCCCCGTCACCCCCGTCACCCCCGTCACCCCCGTCACCCCCATTACCCGCAGCCGATTTCGCTGTCGCACCGGAATTGAGTGCCGACGGCACCGCCATTTTGGCGAAGGCGTTGCTCGCCCCGGGCGAAGTGGCACCGGAGCCGCCTGCACCGCCGCCTGCGCCCGATGTCGAGCCGCCCAACGCCTTCCTTGCGAAGGCTTCGTGCTTGCGTGGGCAGCCGCGCCGCGAGAGCTACGCCGATCGCAATATCCGCATGCTGATGCGTCGCGGGCTGGTGGTGCGAAACGAGAATCTGCCGCTCATCGCCTCGCGCAGCAAGACGCCGGGTGAAGGTGCCGTGGGCTTGCAGGTGCTCAATGAGCAGCCGTATCAGTTCAATCTGGGCATGAACAACAGCGGCATGACGACCACCGGCAAGATGCAGGGCACGGCCAATCTGTTGATGAACAATCCGCTCGGCATGTACGGCAAGTTCAATACGACCGTGAGTCAGGACTTGCAGAACGCACGCCGCGATGCGACCAATCGTGACGTCACGGCCAATTACTCGGTGCCACTCGATGCCGACTGGACGGTGGGCCTGATGGGCACCACCAACGCGGCGACCGATCAAATTGCCACCGGCACCACGCAGACACAGACGCTGCAATGGCGCGTGCGCCGTGCGTTCGATGTGACGTCGAACGGCACGACCGGGGTCGAGCTGCGATACAACCGCAGCCGAACGGAAGACCCGAATGCGCTGCATACCTACGACAGCTACGCGGAAGTGGGGCTGAGCCACACGCACTATCTGGGCACGTCCAAGCTGGATCTGTCGGTCATGCAGCGGCTGAATGCACCGTGGATGCCGTCGTCGAGCGGCCCGCCGGGCTGGTCTTATCGCTTCCAGTCGATCGACGCGAAGCTCACTGTGCCGTTCTGATAAACGCCATCACCGCGTCGAGCGACGTGGTGCGTGCGAGCGTCGCAGGCAGGTCCGCGAAGTGCTCGCTTTCTCCGAAGAGAATCACAGGCTTGCCGTATTGCACGGCAAGCCTGACTTCGTCGCGCGTGCCATGACTGCCGGGCAGCGCGACGATGACGTCGCTCGAGAGCACATTGATGGAATTGCGCGAGAGCGTGCCGGGCGGCGCATCGGGAAGATGACGCGGCAACGGACTCACGATCGTGATTTCGACGAACGGGTTCGGATAGCCGGGCAGCGGACGGTAGGCTTTTCCTACATCGGCTTGAGCGATCGCGATGCCATCGATGGCGTCGTCGTGACGCTCGACGGCTTGCGTCGGTACCACACCGATGCTGCGCCCCACGCGTTGCGGCACTGCGCAGAACGCTTCACTGACGCTAAACATCACACCTTGTCCGCCACCAGTGAGCAAGTGATAACCGGCCAGGGCAATGGCGTGACCCAGCGGGGCAGCGAGTTCGGTCCACGGCTGTTTGCCGGAACCCATGACGCCGATGGTCTTGGAGCGTTGAGGGAGTGGGGTAGCCGTCATAGGGGAGGCGCGCACGATGCGTAGACTTGAGCGCTGCCGATCATAAACGAATTCGCGTCGCGAAGACGCGCAGACGTGCGCGGAAAGATGGGCAGAAAGGTGCGCGCAAATCGCAGGCAAAAAAAACCCGCCGGATGGGCGGGTGAGGAAGCAGGCCTCCCACGGGGAAGTGAAAGCCTGATCTCGCGAGGTGTGTGCGAGATGCGTGTAGTATCGTGATCTACTGGATTGTTGGCTATGGGCTAAGTCCTAAAGTGCATGTCAGACGCTTTCCATTTCCATTTCGTACACTTTCTGACGCCGCGAGTTTTTCTATGAGCGAACCGACGCAATCTCTTCCTGCCGCCGCACCCGCTGACACGCCTGCCGATGCCGCGCAGCTCACTGCGATGCAGAACCTGCGCACCGCGCTGCTCGCGCAGCACAAGGTGCTGATCGCCAACGACCGTCAACAATACGAGGCTGTCTTCGGCGCGGTGCCGACCGGGCGCTTCGTTCAGTTGCTCACGGAAGACCCGTGGTTTCGATGGCTCGATCCGCTCTCGCGTCTGATCGTCGCGATCGACGAGTGGCAGGAACAGACGCCGCCGCTCGCCGCCAATGGCATCGCGCTCGCCGATATGGCGGCCAAATTATTTAGGGATGCCGACGAAGAGTTTGGCGAGCGCTATCGGCTGGCGTTGCAACAGGCGCCGGAAGCGGTGATGGGGCAGGGACGTGTCGTGGCCGCGCTGCGCACCGTGCCGCAGAGCCCGGTGCCGGAGAAGCCGGGTCAGCAGGACCCCGATGCATCGTCCGATTCGGCGAATTAGGCCGCAAGCGAGTGAGGCGGCGCTTGAGCAGGGTGATGCCAGACCGTCAAGCCGAATATTTGTTCCTTCGCTGATCGTTTTTTAAGCAAGGCTCTTGACAGCCCCTAGGCACGGGCAATTTGAGCGGAGCGGGTGAGGTTATCCAGTGGGTTATCCACAAAGGGTGTGGACAACTTTTCCCGCGTCACGCGAACCAGTACCTTAATGACCACTACGCCTATCGTGCTCCTGGTGCTGCTCTCAGCGCTGATGCACGCCACCTGGAACGCCTTTCTCCACGCAAGTCCCGACCGTGTCTGGCAAATCGGCCTGATGGCGGTGCCGCAACTCCTCGCGGCTGTCGTCGGTATCGTGCTGCTGCCACTGCCGCCCATGCAGGTGTGGCCGCTTATCTTGCTCTCGGCGTGTGCACAGGTCGGCTACACCGTCGCGCTGATTCGGGCGTATCGCGTGGGCGAGTTCGGGCAGATCTACCCCATTGCGCGCGGTATCTCGCCATTATTGATTTCGGGCGCGGCGCTCTTGCTGGCCGGTGAATGGCCGACGACCAGCGCGACGCTCGGCATCGCGTGTATCTGCGGGGGCATTCTGACGCTCGCGTTGCGCGGGCGGCGCTTGTCGGGCGACAGCGTGCCTGCCGCGTTGCTCACCGGCGTATTTATCGCGGCTTACACCGTCGTGGATGGCTTCGGCGTGCGGATGTCCAACGGCAATGGTTTCGGCTACATCGCGTGGGCGTATCTATTCGCCAGCGTGCCGCTCGTCGCAGGGGTGTGGAAATTGCGTGGCGGCTGGCGCGGTATGTTTCTCGCGCCGCGCAGGCGTGTCGTCGAAGCGCTCGGCGCCGGTGTGGTCGCGCAATGCGCCTACGGCATGGTGGTCTTCGCGCTGCAATTTCTGCCGATGGGTGTGGTGTCGGCGCTGCGCGAATCGAGCGCCATCTTTGCGGTGCTGCTCGGCTGGTTGTTCTTGCGCGAGAAGCTCAACGCGCGCCGCCTCGTGGCATGTAGCCTCGTCGTGGGCGGCGCGGTATTGATCAAACTCGGGGCTTGAGCGGCGCCTAAGCGCGCGGCCATAGCTCCGCACGATGCGCGGTAATGGCGGCTACCACGATCTCGCGCATGCCGTGACCGTCGGTCGACTCGAGATGCTCGAGGATCGTCATTCGCATGCGCGGTGCCCAGAAGCGCCGCAAATGCCCGGCAATGCTCTCGAGCGCTTCATCGCGATCGGGCATCGTTTCGAAGAAGTCGCCGATCTGATTGGCCATCTTGACCAGATTGTCGGTGTCCATGATCTGTTATGTCCCCTCTCGTAAGCCGCTATCTATCCGTGGTGCCCGTGGTGCCTGCCTGAAGCTGGACAATCCTGCGTCCGCCGCATCGTCTCATGGCGTTGGACGATGAAGCCCGCCGACCGAGCGGCGATGGACGCGGATTGTCCTGATGGCGCTTTTTCCTGCGCAACCTTAGCCAACTCCGCCAACCTTACCCTGCGTTTGCCTCGGCCGCACCACGTGAGTGGTCGAGGAACGCCTCTTGCTGACGGTTGAAGTCCGAGTATTGGCGCTGCCATTCCGACGGCTGTGCCACCGGCGTGACCTGCACCGCCGTCACCTTGTACTCGGGGCAATTCGTCGCCCAGTCGGAGTTGTCGGTGGTGATGACGTTCGCCCCCGACTCCGGGAAGTGGAACGTCGTGTACACCACGCCCGGCTGCATACGATCGCTCACGATCGCGCGCAGCACCGTCTCGCCCGCCCGGCTCTGAATACCGACCCAGTCGCCATCCTTCACACCGCGCTCTTCTGCGTCGTGCGGATGCAGCTCCAACCGGTCTTCGCTGTGCCAGTGGTTGTTGTCGGTGCGACGGGTTTGTGCGCCGACGTTGTACTGCGACAGAATCCGGCCCGTCGTCAGGATGAGCGGGAAGCGGCGCGTCACCTTCTCGTCGGTCGGCACATATTGCGTAATCAGGAACTTGCCCTTGCCGCGCACGAACTCGTCGATGTGCATGACCGGGGTGCCTTCCGGCGCGTTCTCGTTACACGGCCACTGCACGCTGCCCAATTCGTCGAGCTTCGCGTAGCTCACGCCGGTGAACGTCGGCGTCAGGCGCGCAATTTCGTCCATGATTTCCGACGGGTGCGAGTAGTTCATCTCGTAGCCCAGACGTTTGGCGAGCTGAATCGTCACTTCCCAGTCGGCGTAGCCGCCGCGCGGTGGCATGACCTGACGCACGCGCGAGATACGGCGCTCGGCGTTGGTGAACGTGCCGTCCTTCTCCAGGAACGACGAACCCGGCAGCAGCACGTGGGCGTACTTCGCCGTCTCGTTCAGGAAGATGTCCTGCACGACGATGCACTCCATTTGCTCCAGTGCGTGCGTCACGTGCTGCGTGTTCGGGTCGGACTGAACGATGTCTTCGCCTTGGCAATACAGGCCCATGAAGGTGCCCGAGAGCGCGGCGTCGAACATGTTCGGAATACGCAGGCCAGGTTCGGCTTGCAGCTCCACACCCCATTCGGCTTCGAACAAGGCGCGAGCGCTCGCGTCGGACACGTGGCGATAGCCCGGCAGTTCATGCGGGAACGCGCCCATGTCGCACGACCCTTGCACGTTGTTCTGACCGCGCAGCGGGTTCACGCCCACGCCTTCACGGCCAATGTTGCCCGTGAGCATCGAGAGGTTGGCGATACCGATCACGGTCGTCGAACCTTGGGCATGCTCGGTGACACCCAGCCCGTAATAGATGGCCGCGTTGCCGCCCGTGGCGTACAGACGCGCCGCACCGCGCACCAGATGCGCCGGCACGCCGGTGTGCACTTCGGTAGCTTCGGGCGAATTCTCGGCGCGCGAGATGAAGTCGCGCCACTGCGCGAACGCACGGTCTTCGCAACGCTCGGCGATGAATTTTTCATCCATCAGGCCTTCGGTCACGATCACGTGGGCGAGGGCGTTGACCATCGCGACGTTCGTGCCCGGACGCAGTTGCAGGTGGAAGTCGGCGTTGATGTGCGGGCTCTTGACGAGATCGATCCGGCGCGGGTCGATCACGATCAGCTTCGCACCTTCGCGCAAACGCTTCTTCATGCGCGAGCCGAACACCGGGTGACCATCGGTCGGGTTCGCGCCCATCACTAGAATCACGTCGGAGTGTTCCACCGACTTGAACGTCTGCGTACCGGCCGATTCGCCCAGCGTGGCTTTCAGGCCATAGCCGGTCGGCGAGTGGCAAACACGGGCGCAGGTGTCGACGTTGTTGTTGCCGAACGCGGCGCGCACCAGCTTCTGCACGAGATAGTCTTCTTCGTTCGTGCAGCGCGACGACACGAGGCCGCCGATCGAGTCGCGGCCGTACTTGGCCTGAATGCGCTTGAATTCCGACGCGGCGTAGTCGAGGGCTTCGTCCCACGACACTTCCTGCCACGGATCGGTGATTTTCTTGCGGATCTTCGGCGTAAGGATGCGGTCCTTGTGCGTGGCGTAGCCCCAAGCGAAGCGGCCCTTCACGCAGGCGTGGCCTTCGTTGGCCTGACCATCCTTGTGCGGCACCATGCGCACGACTTCGTTGCCCTTCATCTCCGCCTTGAACGAGCAGCCCACGCCGCAATAGGCGCAGGTGGTGATCTTGGCGTGCTCGGCTTGGCCGAGATGAATGACGGACTTTTCTTGCAGCGTGGCGGTCGGGCAGGCGGCCACACAGGCGCCGCACGACACGCATTCCGAATCCATGAACGGCTGGTCTTGACCCGGCGAGACGCGCGCTTCGAAGCCGCGGCCCGAGATCGTCAGCGCGAACGTGCCCTGCGTTTCCTCACAGGCGCGCACACAGCGGTTGCAGACGATGCACTTCGAGGCGTCGTAGGTGAAGTACGGGTTGGTTTCGTCTTTCTCGGTATCGAAGTGATTGGCGCCGTCGAAGCCGTAGCGCACTTCGCGCAGGCCCGTCACACCCGCCATGTCCTGCAATTCGCAGTCGCCGTTGGCGGCGCAGGTCAGGCAATCGAGTGGGTGATCGGAGATGTACAACTCCATCACGCCCTTGCGCAGTTCCTGCAACTTCGGCGTTTGCGTGCGCACTTTCATGCCTGGCTCGACCGGCGTGGTGCACGACGCGGGGAAGCCGCGACGCCCTTCGATTTCCACCAGACACAGACGGCACGAGCCGAACGGTTCCAGCGAATCGGTGGCGCACAGCTTCGGCACGTTGACGCCGCCTTCGGACGCGGCACGCATGATCGACGTGCCCGCAGGCACAGTGATCTGCTCGCCGTCGATCTCCAGCGTGACTTCCTTTTCCGACTCGCGACGCGGCGTGCCGTAATCCTTTTCGAACATCGGGTCCATCATGGTGAGGGCTCTCCTAGGCGGCCTTAGTCGGCTGGTTCGATGCTTCAGCCGCGCCGAAGTCTTCGGGGAAATGGTTCAGTGCCGAGAGCACGGGGTACGGCGTCATGCCGCCCATCGCGCACAGCGAGCCGGCGAGCATGGTGTCGCACAGATCGCGCAGCAGCTTGATTTGTTTGGGGCGATCGCGCCCGTCGATGATGCGGTCCATCACTTCGACGCCACGCGTCGAGCCGATGCGGCACGGCGTGCACTTGCCGCACGATTCGATGGTGCAGAACTCCATCGCGTAGCGTGCAAGCTTGGCGAGATCGACCGTGTCGTCGTGAGCCACGATGCCGCCGTGGCCGAGCACGGCCCACAGCGCGGCAAACGCTTCGTAGTCGAGCGGCGTATCCCACTGCGATTCGGGCAGGTAGGAGCCGAGCGGGCCGCCGACTTGCACGGCGCGCAACGGACGGCCGGTGATGGCACCGCCACCGAAGTCGTACAGAATTTCACGCAGTGTGACGCCGAACGCTTTCTCGATCAGGCCGCCGTACTTGATGTTGCCCGCGAGCTGAATCGGCAAGGTGCCGCGCGAACGGCCCATGCCGAAGTTCTTATAGAAGTCGGCGCCGCGATCCATGATGATCGGCACCGAGGCGAGCGAGATCACGTTGTTGATGACCGTCGGTTGACCGAACAGGCCTTCGATAGCGGGCAGCGGCGGCTTGGCGCGCACGACACCGCGTTTGCCTTCCAGGCTTTCGAGCAGCGCCGTTTCTTCGCCGCAGACGTAAGCGCCTGCGGCTTTGCGCACTTCGAGATGGAAGGTCTTGTCCGAGCCGAGAATGTTCTCGCCGAGATAGCCGGCGGCCTTCGCGTTGACGATGGCTTCGTTAAGCACATCAATCGAGTGCGGGTACTCGCTGCGCACGTAGATGTAGCCGCGCGTGGCGCCGACGGCGATGCCCGCAATGGTCATGCCTTCGACGAGCACGAGCGGGTCGCCTTCCATCAGCATGCGGTCGGCGAAGGTGCCGGAGTCGCCTTCGTCGGCGTTGCAGACGATGTACTTCTGTGCCGAGGGCGTGTTCAGCACCGTCTTCCATTTGATGCCGGTCGGGAACGCTGCACCACCGCGTCCACGCAGGCCGGAATCGGTCACTTGCGTGACGATGGCCGCGCCGTCCATGGCGAGCGCATTGCGCAGGCCGCGATAGCCGTCGTGTGCGATGTAATCGTCCACGGAGACGGGATCGGTGATGCCCACGCGAGCGAAGGTCAGACGTTCCTGCTGCTTGAAATACGGAATCTCTTCAGTCAGTCCGAGGGCCAGCGGATGATCGCCGCCTGCGATGACATTGGCATCGAACAAGCCCGGCACGTCGTCGACATCGACCGGACCATACGCGACGCGACCCGCAGGCGTGGCGACTTCGAGCAGCGGCTCCAACCAGAGCATGCCGCGCGTGCCGTTGCGGACGAGCTCGATGGCGATGCCGCGTGCGGCCGCTTGCGCGACGATGGCTTCGGCCACTTCATCGGCGCCGAGAGCGAGGGCAGCGGAGTCGCGCGGCAGATAGAGCCGAACGGCGGCCGGGTTAGCTTGGGCGGGGGAGGTGACTTGGCTCATACGGCATCCTTCGCGCGGGCGAGCAGGCGGTCGAATTTCTCGGGGGTGACGCGCGCGTGCAGCTTGTCGTCGATGGTGATGGCCGGCGACGTGGCGCACTGGCCAAGGCAATACACGGGCTCGAGCGCGACGTCGTCGCTATGCGCGTGCATCGCGCAACCGAGCACGCGTTCGGCGTGCGCCACGAGGGCGTCGGCACCCATGCTCTGGCACGCCTCTGCGCGACAAATCTGCACGACGTGGCGCGGCGGCGCACTGGTGCGGAAGTGGTGATAGAACGTGATCACGCCGTGCACTTCGGCGCGCGAGAGATTGAGGGCGTTGGCGATGACGGGCACGGCGTCCGGGGGCACGTAGCCGAAGGCTTCCTGAACGTCGTGGAGGATGGGCAACAGCGGCCCTTCCTGCGCTGCATGAGCGTCCAGAATCGCTTGCACCGTCGCGACGGAATAAGCCTCGCGCATGGCAGTTGTCTCCTATTTGGCTCGCCGTGGGGAGCGGCGCACCTGCGGGTATGGGTATGTTTTGTCGTTCCGCTTTCGAACTTTGGCCCGCCGACTTGGCGTGCCCCGGGGCGAGAGGCCCGATAAAAACGCATCCGAAGACGCGGCTCGGGTCTAGCGATTAGCGTGACGCCGGATGCGTGTGCGACACATAGCCCCCACCATATGCCGCACGAGCTGGCCTCTCGCCCGTTGCTTACATCATGAACCGGTACCGCAGGCGTCGCGAATTCGCGCTTCACCTGATACCCGCTTCCACGGGCAGTGCTCTGTCACATCAGAGACGGTTTGGGGTGGCCGTCCTATCCGTGCCGAAGCATCAGTATGTGAAACACGATATATGATATACGGTATACGTGCAATAGCCTGAGACCGTGTTTGGCAGGCTCGTTTACCCGAAGGGGATGAGGGGCGGGGGAGGAGGGCGAGGCGAAGGAACAGTATGCCGTGGTATGCGGCAACAGATGGGGGAAACAAAAAAGCCAGCGGCACCGATGTGCAGCTGGCTTTCTTATTGGCGTGCCGGACGCGCCTGGCGGCTATTCGCCGCCGGTATGTATCGTACGTATCGCGTTAGTCGAGGAAGTCGCAGTGCTCTTCAACGAATGCCGCCAGACCGAGCGTGTGATCGCGCGCGAGCTTTTCAGCCAATTCCGTATCGCGTTTCTCGAGTGCCGTGATGATCTTCAGGTGATCGACAATCGAGCGTGCGGCCCGGTCGTTCTGAGCGATCGTCACTTTACGGATAGCACGTACGTGAATGAACAGATTCTTGATGGTGTTCGCGATGGCTTGCGAGCCGCCAAGATTGATCAGTGCCTGATGGAAGTCGATGTTCGCGTCGGAATACTCTTCGATGTGATCCGTCGGCGGGGCGTTGACGAACTCATCGAACAGATGGCGCAGCTTTGCGATCTCTTCATCCGAGGCGTGCAGCGTGGCCAGCCGTGCGGACATGCCTTCGAGGGCCGCCCACATCTGAATCATCTCGACGATTTCACGCTTCGTCTTGCGGATGATGAAAATGCCCCGGCGCGGCACCGTACGCAGAAAACCTTCCTGTTCCAGGAGGGTCATCGCTTCGCGAATCGGGGTGCGTGAAACGCCGAGCTCCTGGATAAGCTGACGCTCATCCAGGCGGATCTCTTCTTTCCGGTTATAGATATCCGCGTCTGCGATGGCTTTTTTGAGCCGCGCATACGCCTGATTACGAAAACTCGTGGTGGTGTCGATCGGCCCCAGCGCGAGTGGTGTCACTCGCTCCGGAGTTGGGGTGATCAGGGACATGCAATAGTCTCCTAGGTATTACGGCCTCCTCAGAGGCGCAATGCTTGCTGCCCCACGACGGATGCCGGTTTCGTGACGAGTTTACCCGATTCGTTTGCCTGCGTGGTTTCCGCCAGGTAGGCGAAGCGGCCATTCTTCTCGGCCTTCTCAAGCATCGATGCCGGCAGCGATGCAAACAAATGAACCATGGCGGCACCGGCGGAAAGGGCGGCGGCGAGGGCAAGCAGAGTCAGCGCAACGACGAACATGATGACACTCCTGAAAGACGTTTGATGATCGATATGTGGGGGAGAACTTGCTTTGCATTGTATGTCGCGCCGCAACAAGTCTCAAGATATACCACATACGGAATATCAAAATTTATCGTTTTTCGGGACGTTCTCTAAGTGTCACTGCCCATCGATTGCCTGATTTTGTCTCTTTTTCCGATACTGCCGAGCAGGTTGATGCGCGGCGCTGGTCTCCTCAAAGGTCCGGTTGGCGTGCAAGAGTACAGATTTCGGGACGCGCGGGTGATGCATCGTCAGTCGCGCGTTCGAAGGTGTCCTCGGTGAGGGGGAAAACGGTGATATTGCGTTGCCGCGAAACCACAGCCGTTATTGCGGACTTCACCGGCAAGCCGGGTCTCGATCGGGGCGCATCGCAGGGGGAACGATGCGCGGTTGCGATCCGTGGTGGCGGGGTATGGCGGCGATTGCCCTTCTATATAGATAGGGCAGTGGCCGGCGACGCGACGCGTCAGCTTGCCACTGCCTTCGCTATCCGGCGATCAGGCGGCCTTGGCCAGTCGTGCCTGTGCGGCGGCGACGGCATCGGGCTGGGTCATGAACTCACGTTGCTGAATGAGGGCGAGCACCACGTCGAGCGTTGGCGTGGGCACTGCCGCGAGGCGGCCCATCTCTTGCACGACGGCGACGAGCGGATCGATTTCCATCGCCCGGCCGCGCTCCAGATCCTGAAGCATCGACGTCTTGTGCGAACCCACCGCACCGGCGCCATTGATACGGCGTTCGACGTCCACGCGGAAGTGCACGCCGAGCTTGTCGCCGATGGCTTTGGCTTCGAGCATCATCGCGCGAGCGATCGCGCGCGTGCCCGGATCGCTGGCGATGATATCGAGCGTGGCGTGCGTGAGCGCCGAAATCGGGTTGAAGCAGAGGTTGCCCCAGAGCTTGAGCCAGATCTCGTCGCGAATGTTTTCGCGAATCGGTGCGTCGAGCCCGCCCTTGGTCATGATCTGCGAGAGCGCCTCCACGCGAGCGGTGCGCTCGCCGCTGGCTTCGCCGAGCGGAAACTTGTTGCCGTACACGTGCTGAATCACGCCGGGCGCGACGACTTCGGTGGCCGGATAGACCACGCAGCCGATGGCTCGCTCGGGGCCGAGTTGGCGCCACTGACGTCCGCCCGGATCGATACTCTCGAGCGTGCTGCCTTCGAGCGCACCGCCGTGCTTATAGAAGTACCAGTAGGGAATGCCGTTCACGGCGGTCACCACGGCCGTGTCGGGACCGATGAGCGGTTGCATGGCGTCGAGTACCGACGGCACGGAGTGCGCTTTGAGCGCGATGATGACGTAGTCCTGCGGACCGAGCTCACGCGGATCGTCCGTGCAACGCAATTGAGCGACGCGTTCTTCGCCGTCGATCAACAACTTGAGTCCGTGCTCACGCATGGCCGCGAGATGCGGGCCGCGCGCCACCAGACTGACATCGGCTCCTGCGTGTGCAAGCTGCACACCGAGATAACCGCCGATGGCACCGGCGCCATAGATGCAAATCTTCATGAAGTCTCCCTCCACAAATGGTCAATCGGAACTTGGCCTTTATTTTTCTAATATCAAATGTTGTATATCGTATATCACAAGCCGGGAAGCACCAAGCTTTCCGGTAGCCGAGCGCGTCATGGTTTCCCCGGGGTCGGCCTGAAAAGGGGCGTTCCGATGTGTGAGCGCGACCGTCATTGACCCACGTCGAATGCGATGCGAAAGACACTGCCGAGTGAATTATTACGGTGTGTTACAGCGGAAGGGGGCGTTACATGTTGGTGTGTCGTTGTGAGAAAAACTATCAAAAATATCGCCTTGTGCTCGTTTTAAAAATCGTCAAGGACGCCGATATAAAAGGCTGTAGCGCCTTATCTGACGTGCCTCTCGGATCAGGTTAACTCCTTAGTATTTTCGCATTGCGTTGTTGCGGCGCTCCGGCCTACAGTTGCCTTACTGTATCTAGCCGCCACCTAGCGCAGTGCCTCGCGTGCCGTGGACGTTTTCGAAGCAATGGACCGAAAACGCCTGCGGCACGCGAGGGGGGAAGCGAGAAAAGTCATAAATTAGTGTTGACTTAAATCTGATATATCGTATATTTCGTTCGGTATATTTGCGGTGGAGCGAGAGCGGATCCGCAAGCATCAGAGACAAAGTCGACGAGGCGAAGACCTCGTAAAAGCATACCCAGGGGGCATAGACCCCATCCGGAAGGTGTTGTTGTTGTGAAGCTGTCAAACAACTGAAAACCGATGGAGGAGGTACAAGTGGAGACGACAAATCAACACGGTAAGACATCCGTGTTCGCGAGCCCTTGGGTTCAGCTCGTGTTCGGCGTGATTTGTATGGCGATGATCGCCAACTTGCAGTACGGGTGGACGCTGTTCGTCAACCCGATCGACGAGAAGTATCACTGGGGCCGCACGGCCATTCAGGTGGCATTCACGATCTTCGTGGTCACGGAAACGTGGCTCGTGCCGATCGAAGGCTATCTGGTCGACCGCTTCGGTCCGCGCCCCGTGGTGGTGGGTGGCGGTTTGCTTTGCGGTATTGCATGGGCGCTCAACGCCTATGCCGATTCGCTCGCGATGCTGTACTTCGCGGCAGCCGTGGGCGGTGTCGGTGCTGGTGCGGTGTATGGCACCTGCGTGGGCAACGCGCTCAAGTGGTTCCCGGCGAATCGGGGGCTGGCAGCAGGGCTGACGGCAGCAGGCTTCGGTGCAGGTTCTGCCCTGACCGTGGTGCCGATTGCCAACATGATCAAGAGCAGCGGCTACGAAAACACCTTCCTGGTGTTCGGTCTTGGCCAAGGCATCATCGTGTTGGTCCTCGGTCTCGCGCTGGCTTCGCCGCCGGCCGCCTTCGAGGCGCTCAAGAAGCTCGCCCCGGGTGCACGCCGCTACGACGCCAAGCCGACCGAAGTCATGCGCAGTCCCGTGTTCTGGCTGATGTATCTGATGTTCGTGCTGATGGCCGCAGGCGGTCTGATGGCAACGGCACAGCTCGGCCCGATCGCCAAGGACTACGGCCTGGACGGCACCCCGGTTTCGCTCATGGGGCTGACCTTGCCGGCACTGACCTTCGCACTGGCCATCGACCGTGTGCTCAACGGCGTCACCCGTCCGATCTTCGGCTGGATCTCCGACAAGATCGGTCGTGAAAACACGATGTTCATCGCCTTCGCGATGGAAGCCGCGGGTATCTACGCACTGTCGGTCTGGGGCCAGCACCCGGTCGCGTTCGTGATTCTCACGGGTCTCGTGTTCTTCGCCTGGGGTGAAATCTACAGCCTGTTCCCGGCCACTTGCGCCGACACCTTCGGTTCGAAGTACGCCGCGACCAACGCCGGCATGCTTTACACCGCCAAGGGAACGGCTGCGTTGCTGGTGCCTTTTACCAGCGTCATCACCGCCACAACCGGTAGTTGGCATGCCGTGTTCATGATTGCAGTCGTCATGAATGCGACCGCCGCCGTACTCGCGCTCTTCGTGCTCAAGCCGATGCGCGCACGACTTGCCCAACGCTATGCGGACAGCAGTGCCCGCGACGCCGAGGCGGTCATTACCAAACCAGCAGACTTGTCCCGCAGTACGACCTGAGGAACAGGCGCCGGCAGGAGTGCCGCGCGCGACGCGACCAGAAACACGGGGTTTCGCGCGCGGCATGCAAGACAGATTGAAGTCCTAAAGTAATCGTCAGCGAAAGACGACGCAACACTGAAACCGGAAAAATTGGAGGAGAGAATTATGTCCATTGCGATGACCGTGCCAGTCGGCAAGGCGGAAAACAACACCGCGGGCGACACGCTCAAAGACAGCAGCCGACACGCGAACATCGTGTCCGAGGCAGAAACGACGGATGGTTTCCATCTGGTCATCGATGCCCTGAAAGCGAACGACATCGACACTATCTTTGGTCTGGTGGGAATTCCCATTACCGATCTGGCCCGCCTGGCACAAGCCGAAGGCATGCGCTTTATCGGTTTCCGTCATGAACAGCACGCCGGCAATGCTGCGGCCATCGCTGGCTTCATGACCCAGAAGCCCGGCATTTGCCTGACGGTGTCCGCACCGGGCTTCCTGAACGGCCTGACGGCACTGGCGAACGCCACCACCAACTGCTTCCCGATGATTTTGATCAGCGGCTCGAGCGAGCGCGAAATCGTCGACTTGCAGCAGGGTGACTACGAAGAGATGGATCAGCTCAACGCTGCCAAGCCGTACTGCAAGGCCGCTTACCGCGTGCTGCATGCAGAAGACATTGGCGTGGGCGTGGCGCGTGCGATTCGTGCCGCCGTGTCGGGCCGTCCCGGCGGCGTGTATCTGGATCTGCCGGCCAAGCTGCTGGCGCAAACGCTCGACGCACAGAAGGCGAAGGATTCGCTGATTCGTGTGATCGACGCCGCGCCGCGTCAGATCCCGGCACCGGACGCCGTCAAGCGCGCCCTCGACGTGATCAAGAACGCCAAGCGTCCGCTGATTCTGCTGGGCAAGGGCGCCGCTTACGCGCAGGCCGATGCCGACATTCGTGCACTGGTCGAGAAGTCGGGCATTCCGTACCTGCCGATGTCGATGGCTAAGGGCCTGCTGCCCGACACGCACGAGCAATCGGCGGCTGCCGCACGTTCGTTCGTGCTGCAAGAAGCCGACGTCGTGGTGCTGATCGGCGCGCGTCTGAACTGGCTGCTCGCACACGGCAAGGGTAAGACGTGGGGTTCGGCTCCGAAGAAGTTCGTGCAGATCGACATCTCGCCGACGGAAATCGACAGCAACGTGGCGATTGCCGCGCCGGTGATCGGCGACATCGGTTCGTGCGTGTCGGCACTGGTGGCCGGTATCGACGCGAACTTCGGCAAGCCGAGTGCTGAATGGACCGGCGCGATTGCGGAACGCAAGAACAAGAATCTGGCCAAGATGGCGGCCACGCTCGACCAGAACCCGTCGCCGATGAATTTCCACAGCGCACTGCGCTCGATTCGCGACGTGCTCAAGGCGTATCCGGATATCAATCTGGTCAACGAAGGCGCGAACACGCTCGACTACGCCCGCAGCATCATCGACCAGTACCAGCCGCGCAAGCGCTTCGACTCGGGTACGTGGGGCGTGATGGGTATCGGCATGGGCTTCGCCATCGGCGCTGCGGTGACGAGCGGCAAGCCGGTCGTGGCGATCGAAGGCGATAGCGCGTTCGGTTTTAGCGGCATGGAACTCGAGACGATCTGCCGTTACGACCTGCCGGTGACCACCATCATCTTCAACAACAACGGCGTGTATCGCGGCACCGACGTCAACCCGACGGGCGGCAAGGACGTGGCACCGACGGTGTTCGTCAAGGGCGCGCGCTACGACAAGATGATCGAAGCCTTCGGTGGCATCGGTTACCACGTCACCACGCCGGAAGAACTGACCAAGGCGCTGCAAGAGGGCATTAAGTCGGGCAAGCCGACGCTCATCAATGCAGTGATCGACGAATCGGCGGGCACGGAAAGCGGCCGTCTGACCAATCTGAATCCGCAAAGCGCGGCGATGAAAAAGTAACTCGAGTCAATTAAGGAGACATGACATGAGCAAACCCCTCGAAGGCATTAAGATCATCGACTTCACGCACGTGCAAGCCGGCCCGGCCTGCACTCAGTTGCTGGCTTGGTTCGGTGCGGACGTGATCAAGGTGGAACGCCCGGGTTCGGGCGACGTCACGCGCAACCAACTGCGCGACATTCCGGATGCCGACGCGCTGTACTTCACCATGCTAAACAGCAACAAGCGCTCGCTGACGCTGGACACGAAGACGCAAGAAGGCAAGGAAGTGCTCGAGAAGCTGGTGCGCGAATCGGACGTGCTGGTCGAGAACTTCGCCCCGGGCGCGCTGGACCGCATGGGCTTCACGTGGGAGCGTCTGAACGAATTGAACCCGAAGCTGATCGTCGCTTCGGTCAAGGGCTTCTCGGACGGCCACCATTATGAAGACCTGAAGGTCTACGAAAACGTGGCGCAGTGCGCCGGCGGTGCGGCGTCGACGACGGGCTTCTGGGACGGTCCTCCCACGGTGTCGGCCGCAGCACTGGGCGACAGCAACACGGGTATGCACCTGGCCATCGGCATCTTGACGGCACTGATCGGCCGCGGCCAGACGGGCCGTGGTCAGAAGGTGGCCGTGTCGATGCAAGACTCGGTGATCAACCTGTGCCGCGTGAAGCTGCGCGACCAACAGCGTCTGGACCGTGTGGGCTATCTGGAAGAGTATCCGCAGTACCCGCATGGCGAGTTCAGCGACGTGGTGCCGCGTGGCGGTAACGCGGGCGGTGGCGGTCAGCCGGGTTGGGTGCTCAAGTGCAAGGGCTGGGAAACGGACCCGAACGCTTACATCTACTTCACGATTCAAGGCCACGCTTGGGAGCCGATCTGCCGCGCACTGGGCAAGCCGGAGTGGATCAGCGATCCGAACTACGCGACGGCTCAGGCACGCCAGCCGCACATCTTCGACATCTTCAAGACGATCGAAGAGTGGCTCGCCGACAAGACGAAGTTCGAAGCGGTGGATATCCTGCGCAAGTTCGATATTCCGTGCGCTCCGGTGTTGTCGATGAAGGAAATCGCGGACGATCCGTCGCTGCGCGCCTCGGGCACGATCGTGGAAGTGCCGCACAAGGAACGCGGTTCGTACCTGACGGTCGGCAGCCCGATCAAGTTCTCGGGTCTGAAGCCGGAAATCACCGGTTCGCCGCTGCTGGGCGAGCACACGGAAGAGATCCTGGCAGAGTTGGGCTACAGCAAAGACCAGATTGGCAAGCTGCATTCGGCCAAAGCCATCTGAGCTTGAAGTGAGCATGTAGTCGCGCAGGTGCCGCATCTTCATCAGGTGCGGCACCTGTTGTCGTTTTTCGGGACCGCATTGTCTTTTGATTCATGTATTTTTGTTGCATGTTTAAATCGTAGTTATTGATCCCCCACAGAAAAAGCAGGAGACACCATGAGCGCACCGGTGGACGCAGCACAATTGGTTCAGGTCGTAGGCGACGCCATCGTCGTGGCCGACCCGAAGAACATCATCACGTTGTGGAATGCCGGCGCGGAAAAGATGTTCGGCTTCTCGGCCAGTGAAGCCGTCGGGCAACCGTTGGACATCATCATTCCCGAGCGGCTTCGTCATCGCCACAACGAAGGCTATGAGAAGACCATGGCCACCGGGCAGACGAGGTACGGCAGCGATCTGTTGAAAGTGCCCGCGACGCATAAGGATGGGCGCGCCATGTCGATCGCGTTCACGGTAGCGCTGCTGCGCGACGCGCAAGGGCAGGTGAGCGGTATCGTGGCCGTCATCCGAGACGAGACTGCGCGCTTCCAAGAGGACCGCCAACTTCGCAAGCGCGTCGCTGAGCTCGAAGCCAAAGTCGGTGAACTCACCGGCGCCCGCGCCTGATTCTGCCCGTTATGTCCTGATGTACGCCTGCCGCGCTCGCGGCAGGTTCTGCTTTTCCTCGCCCTCTAAAACCTCCCCCCAGACAGACCGGGGCCCTTTCTCGCTGCTCAGACAGTGTTCAACTCGCCTCGAGAAAGGGCCCCGATCTGTCTCTCCCGGCCTAGGGGGCATGCCTGTAAACCCGTAGCCAACACTCAAGGTGTTTTAAATGCTGCGCTGCAAATCCCTTTAAACATGGGCATTTGGCGGGAATTCGTCCATTTATTCCGCAAAGCAATAACTGCCATTGGCAAAAAATAGCCGTTGATAAAATATCGTGTATGAAATACTGTATATCACAGTCAAATACCAACATAACGGCCCTTGCAGCCGAGCCCGAGGAGGAGACAACCATGGCACTCATCGCCATCGCATGTCCGCATACCGCCAGCGTCATCGCTGACGGCAGCCAGATGCATCAGCGCCGCGCTGCGGCTCCCCATCGACCCATTCCTGCGCACGGTATTGCCGCGCAGGCAATGAATCGCTAACGACAGAGGTCGATCATGAGCAAAGCACTCGAAGGCGTGCGCATCCTCGACTTCACCCACGTGCAGTCGGGTCCGACCTGCACGCAGCTGCTCGCTTGGTTTGGCGCCGACGTCATCAAGATCGAGCGCGCGGGTCACGGCGATGTCACGCGCGATCAATTGCGCGACATCCCGGACGCGGACAGCCTCTATTTCACGATGCTCAACAGCAATAAGCGCTCGATCACGCTCGACACGAAGCACCCGGAAGGTAAGGCGGTGCTCGAGCGCATGATTCGCGATTGCGACGTGCTGGTGGAAAACTTCGCGCCCGGCGCGCTCGATCGCATGGGCTTCACGTGGGAACACATCCACGCGCTGAACCCACGCATGATCGTCGCCTCGGTCAAAGGCTTCGGCCCCGGCCCGTATCAAGACTGCAAGGTCTACGAGAACGTGGCGCAGTGCGTGGGCGGTGCCGCCTCGACGACCGGTTTTGACGACGGCCCGCCGATGGTGACGGGCGCGCAAATCGGCGACTCGGGCACAGGCTTGCACCTGGCGCTGGGTATCGTCACGGCGCTGTATCAGCGCACGATGACCGGCCAAGGCCAACGCGTGCTGGCGGCCATGCAAGACGGCGTGTTGAACCTCTGCCGCGTGAAGTTGCGCGATCAGCAACGCCTCGAGCGTACGAACGTAATGGAGGAGTACCCGCAATACCCGAACGGTCAGTTCGGTGACGCGGTGCCGCGCGCCGGTAATGCCTCGGGCGGCGGGCAGCCGGGCTGGATCGTCAAGTGCAAGGGCTGGGAGACGGACCCGAACGCCTATATCTACTTCATCACGCAAGCCCCGGTGTGGGGATCGATCTGCAAGGTGATCGGCAAGCCGGAGTGGGTGGAACACCCGGACTACGCCACACCGCGTGCGCGCCTGCCGCGCCTGCGCGAGATCTTCGACACGATCGAGCAATGGACGATGACCAAGACGAAGTTCGAGGTCATGAACATTCTCAACGAGTACGACATTCCTTGTGGCCCGATTCTCTCGATGAAGGAAATCGCCGAAGACATGTCGCTGCGCGAGACCGGCACGATCGTGGAAGTGGATCACCCGAAGCGCGGCAAGTACCTCACGGTGGGCAACCCGATCAAGCTGTCCGACAGCCCGACGCACGTGGAACGCTCGCCGCTGCTTGGCGAACACACCGACGACGTGCTCTCGGAATTCGGCTACAGCGCCCAGCAGATCGCGGCACTGCGCGAAGTCGGCGCAGTGTGAATGACCTCAAGAAGTCGCGTCCGGCGCGCGCACGCTCCGTCGTGCCGCGTCGCCGGACCGTTACCGGAATGGCAAACGCATGAAGCTCTGGACCCGTTTCAAAACTGCCCACGGCCGCATCGGCTTTGGCCTGCTCAAGGGCGACCTCATCCACGAACATCGCGGCAGTCTCTACGACGAGCCGATCGCCACGGGCGCCACGATTGCGCGCGACACGGTCGATCTGCTGTGTCCGTGCGAGCCGAGCAAGATCGTCGCGCTGTGGAACAACTATCACGCGCTCGGCGCGAAGCTCGGCAAAGCCGCGCCCTCGCACCCGCTCTTTCTCATCAAGCCTGCGACCACGCTCGTCGGCCCGAACGCGGTCATTCGCCGCCCCGCCGCGTATGCGGGGAAGATCGTCTTCGAGGGCGAGTTGGGCATCGTGATCGGCAAGCGCACGAGCAACGTCAGCGTGGAAGCGGCGCGCGATCACATCCTCGGCTACACGCTGGTCAACGACGTTACAGCCGCTGAAATCATCGGCGAAGACGAGAACTTCGCGCAGTGGACGCGCGCCAAGGGCTACGACACGTTCGGCTGCGTCGGCCCGGTGATCGCGCAGGACTTCGACTGGCGCGAAGCGGAACTGATTACGCAGCTCGATGGCGCAGAGCGTCAGCGCTATCCGCTCGCAGACATGATTTTCAACCCGTGGGAGCAAGTCTCGCGCATCTCGCAGGACATGACGTTGTTGCCCGGCGATGTGATCGCCGTTGGGACGTCGGTCGGCGTGGGCTCGATGAAGGAAGGCCAACTGGTGGAAGTGAGCATCGACGGCCTGGGCACGCTCGCCAATCGCATGGGTTGATACGCTGATTTCACGGTGGTCGGCCGGGGTGGCAATGGCCTGAGTCGATCGCCCTTTTTCATTCGGCAGTCCGGTGGTTCACAAGGATTGATTTGCGAACTGCCGGGCTGCCGCATGCATCAGCGAGAGATCACCGAGTGGCATCGCGAACTGCCGGAATTTCCGACACGGCGGGCGGCGGCAGCGGGCTCTTGTAAGCCATCATGCCGTCGATGAGTGCAGCGCCTTCGGTCAGCAGGAACTGACGGAACGCATGCGCGACAGGGGGCAGCCGCTTGCTGCGACGGTGCACGACATACCAGCTTTGCCACGCCGGAAAGCCTTGCACGTCGAGTACCACGAGATGCCCGGTCTGGAGCTCCATGCCGACGGTATGCGCCGACAGGAACGAGACCCCCATGCCAGCAATGACGGCCTGCTTGATGGTCTCGGTGCTCGAAATCTCCATCGCGATTTGCAACTGCGCCGTGCGATGGCCGAAGGCATCCTGCATCGAGTTCCACGTGTCGGAGCCGCGCTCGCGACAGATGAACGGTTCGGCAGCCAAGCGTGCAAACGGAATCTGCCGCAGCCCGGCGAGCGCATGGTCGGGCGGCGCAACGATGACGTAAGGGTGGGGCGCGAAGACCTCGTTCACCGTATCGATTTCGTGAGGCGGACGCACCATCACCGCCAGATCGGTCAGGTTTTCGGTGAGCTGATGCAGCAGTTCTTCGCGGTTATGCACCGTGAGGTTCAGGGTGATGCCCGGGTGCTGCGCCGTGAACGCGGCGAGCACGCGAGGAAAGAAGTAGTCGCCTGCGCTGATGACGGCCACGTTGAGCTTGCCGCCGGTGATGCCTTTGAGGTGATCCATCGCCTCTTCGGTCTCGCGGAATAGCGCAATGATGGCGCGGCTGTAGTGAAGCATTTCGCTGCCCGCCGGCGTGAGAAAGATCTTTTTGCCGAGTTGTTCGAACAACGGCAAACCGGCGTGCGTCTCGAGCTGCTTGACCTGCGTCGAGACGGCCGGTTGCGTGAGATGAAGTTCTTCGGCGGCGCGCGAAAAGCTCAAATGGCGCGCCACGGCTTCGAAGACCTTTAGCTGGCGGAGCGTGGCGTTTTTCATGCGATGAAGTATAAGCAATCGTAGATGGTTTGCATAATTAACTTTAACTGTCTTTTATAGGTGTGGCTGCGTAATCTGCAATGGCAGCCCGCATGACAGCCAAGTGACGGAAGGGATGACGAAACCCCTCCATCACGTACGGCACCGGCGGGTCCGCGTGTTCTGGAGACGATCACTGATTTGGGAGAGCGCCAACATGTCTGTCATCGAAACGCATATCAAGCCCGCCGCCCTGGCCCCGGTTGCCAACGCCCATCTGCATGCGTTCAACAACGCATTCGTCGAGCTGGGTCTCGACTGGCACTGGGATCATCCGACGTACCACAAGTTGCTGCGCATGACGGGCAACGACGATTTGCCGCTGGCCTATCTCGAAGGGACGTCGGCACAAGCGCTGCGTCACGCCGAGTTGTTGCTGATCGGCGCGTATCTCGATGGGCATCAGCCGCACTTGCTGCGTGCCTACGAACCGGAATTCCTGTGCGATCTGATTCATTGCACGAAGGTGCGCTGCTTCGAAGCGGCCAATGAAGGACGTTCGATGCAACCGCCGCGTACCGCGCTGGCCTGAGTTTTACAACACGACAGGGGCCCAGACCCCGAGACAATAACCATGCATATTGGCATTCCGAAGGAGACGGTCGGCGGCGAAACCCGCGTCGCGGCCACACCGGAAACGGTGAAGAAGCTGGTGGGCGCAGGGCATCGCGTCACTGTGGAGCGAGGCGCAGGCGATGCAGCAAGCGTGCCCGATGCGGCGTATGTCGCAGCCGGTGCCGCGACGGGCAGCGCAGCGGAAGCGTTCGGGGCGGAACTTGTCCTGAAGGTACGCGCACCGTCGATTGCCGAAGTCGGACAGATCGCGCGCGGCGCGGCGGTGGTCGGCATGCTCAACCCGTTCGATGCCGAGAACAACGCCCGTATGGCGGGGGCTGGCATCATCGGCTTCGCACTGGAAGCGGCGCCGCGTACCACGCGGGCGCAAAGCATGGACGTACTGTCCTCGCAAGCCAACATCGCTGGCTATAAAGCGGTGATGCTTGCGGCGAATTTGTATCAACGCTTTATGCCGATGCTGATGACGGCAGCCGGGACGGTGAAGGCGGCTCGCCTCGTCGTGCTGGGCGCTGGCGTTGCAGGCTTGCAAGCCATCGCGACGGCAAAGCGGCTGGGCGCGGTGATCGAGGCGTCGGACGTGCGTCCGGCCGTGCGCGAGCAGATCGAATCGCTCGGCGCGAAGTTCATCGACGTGCCGTTCGAAACCGATGAAGAACGCGAGATCGCCAAGGGCGTGGGCGGCTATGCCCGTCCGATGCCCGCCGCGTGGCTCGCCCGTCAGTCGCAGCTCGTGCACACGCGCCTCACGCAAGCCGACATCGTCATCTCCACTGCATTGATCCCGGGGCGCGCTGCGCCGACGCTGATCGCCGAAGACACCGTCAAGGCCATGAAGCCCGGCTCGGTCATCATCGACCTCGCCGCAGGGCGTGGTGCCAACGGCGGCGGCAATTGCCCGCTGTCGGTGGCCGACGAGATCGTGAAAGTGCACGGCGTGACGATCGCGGGTTACACGAACTTGGCAGGCATGGTCGCGGCGGACGCCTCGGCGCTGTATGCCCGCAACGTGCTCGACTTCCTCAAGCTGGTGATCGACAAGGAAAACAAGCTCGTCATCGATACCAACGACGACATCGTCGCCGCGTGCCTGATGTGCCGCGACGGTCAGGTGCTGCGCGCCGCATAAGAGGGGGAGACAAAAGAATGGAAATGATCAATCACACGGTGATCAATCTGATCATCTTTGTGCTGGCGGTGTACGTCGGCTACCACGTGGTGTGGAACGTCACACCGGCGCTGCACACGCCGCTCATGGCGGTGACCAACGCCATTTCGGCCATCGTCATCGTGGGCGCGATGCTCGCCGCTGGCCTGACCGAAGGCGGTCTGGGCAAGACGATGGGCGTTGTTGCCGTGGCGTTGGCCGCTGTGAACGTGTTCGGGGGCTTCCTCGTGACGCAACGCATGCTCGAGATGTTCAAGAAGAAAGACAAGGCGCCTGCTAAGGCTGCCAATGATTCGGCAGCTAAGGGAGCCCACTGACATGAGCATGAATCTTGTGACGCTGTTGTATCTGGTCGCGTCGATCTGTTTCATTCAGGCGCTCAAGGGCCTGTCGAATCCGCGCATGGCGCGACGCGGTAACGCGTTCGGCATGATCGGTATGGCGATTGCCGCGCTGACCACGCTCGCGCTGATCTTCGAGCTGCGCAAGCTCTCGGGCGGCAACTACTCGGGCCTTGGCTTGATCCTCGCGGGTCTCGTGGTTGGGGGCGGTATCGGTGCTTACGTCGCTCGCAAGGTCGAGATGACGAAGATGCCGGAACTGGTCGCAGCGATGCACTCGCTGATCGGTTTGGCTGCCGTGTGTATCGCCGTCGCAGCCGTGGCAGAACCGGCAGCGTTCGGCATCGTGGCCGCGGGCCAACCGCTGCCGCCGGGCAACCGCATCGAGTTGTTCATTGGCACGTTCGTCGGCGCGATCACGTTCTCGGGATCGGTCATCGCCTTCGGCAAGCTCTCGGGCAAGTACAAGTTCCGCCTGTTCCAAGGCGCACCGGTGGTCTTCAAAGGCCAGCACATGGTGAACCTGGCGCTGGCGATCGCAATGCTCGCCTTTGGCGGCGCGTTCTTCGTCACGCAAAGCTGGACGCCGTTCGTTGCCATGACCGCCATCGCTTTCGTGCTGGGCGTGCTGATCATCATCCCGATTGGCGGTGCCGACATGCCGGTGGTGGTGTCGATGCTGAACTCGTACTCGGGCTGGGCCGCCGCAGGGATCGGCTTCTCGCTGAATAACCCGATGCTGATCATCGCGGGTTCGCTGGTGGGTTCGTCGGGCGCGATTCTGTCGTACATCATGTGCAAGGCCATGAATCGCTCGTTCTTCAACGTGATTCTCGGCGGCTTCGGCGCGCAGGCTGGTGCAGCCGCAGCAGGTGGCGAACAGCAGCAACGCCCGGTGAAGTCGGGCTCGCCTGACGACGCAGCGTTCCTCATGAGCAATGCCGAATCGATCGTGATCGTGCCGGGTTATGGCTTGGCCGTCGCCCGTGCCCAACACGCTTTGAAGGAACTGACCGACAAGCTGGTGGAGAAGGGCGTGAGCGTGCGTTACGCCATTCACCCGGTGGCTGGCCGTATGCCGGGTCACATGAACGTGCTGCTCGCCGAAGCCGAAGTCCCCTACGATCAAGTGCTGGAAATGGACGAGATCAATGGCGAATTCGGTCAGACCGACGTGGTGCTGGTGCTGGGTGCGAACGACGTGGTGAACCCATCGGCCAAGAACGATCCGCAATCGCCGATCGCTGGCATGCCGATTCTTGAAGCCTACAAGGCCAAGACGATCATCGTGAACAAGCGCTCGATGGCCGCCGGTTACGCCGGGCTGGATAACGAGTTGTTCTATCTCGATAAGACGATGATGGTCTTCGGCGACGCGAAGAAGGTCGTGGAGGAGATGGTCAAGGCAGCGGCCTGACGGCAGGTGTCTCGGGGCGCGCCGGTCTCTTCGGCGCGCCAGCGCCACCGTGGTGGCTCGTTGGCTTACTTATTGGCAGGGCACTAGCACATGAACGTATCGCTGAGACAACTCAAGGTCTTCATGGTCGTGGCGCGCAGCAAGAACTTCAGCCGCGCGGGCGCCGAGATCGGCCTGACTCAACCGGCCATCAGCCGCTGCATCAACGAACTCGAAGCGCAACTCGGCTTGCGGCTCGTGGACCGTACCACGCGTGAGGTATCGCTCACCGATGCCGGGGTGACGCTTGCGGGCAACCTCGATCGCGTGCTCGACGAACTGGAAATCGCGCTGCTGCAAACGCATGGCGCCGAAGCGCGCACGACCGGCAGGGTCCGCGTCGGCGCAGCGCCCACGATCTCGGCCACGCTGATGCCGCGCGTACTGCTGGCGTCGCAAGCGACGTATCCGGATATCGCGCTCGCCCTTGTCGATCAGATGCAACGCGCAGTCCTCGACAGCGTGCGTGCGGGCGACGTGGACTTCGGTATCGTCGTCGCGCCGCAAGGGGCCGACGATCTCTACACCGAATTGCTCATGAGCGAGCCGTTCTGCCTCGTGTGCCGCAACGATCACCCGCTCGCCACGCAAGCGGCCGTGCACTGGTCGGAGTTGTCGGGCGAGAACTTGGTATTGCTCAATCAGGGCTCGGGCAGCCGTCCGCTGATCGATCGCGCACTGACCACGCAGAAAGTGCAGGGCACCATCACGCAGGAGCTGGGGCATGTGAGCACGATCTTCCGCATGGTGCAGGAAGGGCTGGGCGTCAGTATCCTGCCGCCGTTCGCGCTGCCGTTGCCGGAGAATTCGACGCTTGCCGTGCGACCGCTCTTGCCCGCGTTCGAGCGCGCCATCGTCCTGGCGCGTCGCAAGAACCGTTCGCTCTCGCCCGTCGCTCAAACGATGTGGGAGCTGATTCATCGCGTCGTGCGTGAACGCAACGGACAACTGCGTGGCGACGCGCAGGCGTTTGTGACCGCAGCCACTGCCGCTGCTGAAGCCGCCAGCGGCAAGGCCTGATCGCCTTGTATGGCGTGGCGCGTGCCGAATCTGTCACCGGCATGCGCCATATTCATCGAAAGTTAGCGAACACTTCGCTGACCACGGCTGCACGCGCCGCTGCATTCCACCCGCATTCCTAATTAAATCAACGATTTGCCAAGGCTTTGGGTGGGGTTGTCCACAGGCTTGTGAACAAAATCTGTGGATAAGCCTTGCGTGTCGAGCGTGGTACGAACGTGCTCGACGAAGGCTTGCGCAAGTTGCGATGGCGGGGGGTGAAGTGACGTCACGACGGAGAACGTCGACAGAATTTGCGGCGCAAACGGTCTGACTTCCACGCGCTGCCTCGCGAACGATGCTGTGATGCCGTCGACGATCGAGACGCCCGCGCCATGCTCGACCAGCGTGCACACGGCGGCGGAGAGTTGCGACTCGACGCTCATGACGCGATCCACGCCGTGCTCGGCAAACACGCGGTCGATGTCGTGACGTCCATCCGACTCCATGGGGAAGGAGACGAACGCTTCCCCGCGCAAATCTTCCGGCGTGATGACCTCGCGCGCCGCGAGCGGGTGCCCCTTCGGCAGCACGCATTGCATTGGTACGCGTAACAACGGCTGAACGTGCAGACCGGCATGCGTGAGCGGATGCGCGATGAAACCCACGTCGCAGCGGCGGCCCAACACCATATCGACGACGATGTTCGACGCATGCACCAGCAGCGTGG
Organism: Pandoraea pneumonica; assembly: GCF_049918595.1. Taxonomy (GTDB): domain Bacteria; phylum Pseudomonadota; class Gammaproteobacteria; order Burkholderiales; family Burkholderiaceae; genus Pandoraea; species Pandoraea pneumonica_A. The sequence goes on along the minus strand of NZ_JBNCRZ010000003.1, from coordinate 828,590 downwards.
TGTTGATGCCCGTGTGCTCGCGCAAGAAGCGGGTGAGGGCGATGGGCAGGAAGTCGAGGGCGATGGCGGGCGCACCTGCGATGTGCAACGAGCCGCGCCGCAGCGACTTGATTTGCTCTGCCGTCTGCGCAATGCGCTCCATCCCCGCGAACGAACGCTCGACTTCTTCGAACAGCACGAGCGCTTCGGGTGTCGGCTGCAAGCGTCCGTTGCTCCGGTCGAAGAGCGCGAAGCCGACATCGACTTCGAGATCGTTGAGCAAGCGCGTGACGGCGGGTTGCGAGACGTGCAGCATTTGCGCGGCACGCGTGACCGTCTGGCGGAGAATCACGGCGCGAAAGGCTTCGAGTTGGCGGATCTTCATGACGGGGAGGCAAGGTAGGCGCGGGCGGCGACGTCGCCATAATATCGATGAATACCGCTCTCACAAAATGTGATTTGACGTATCGCGTACGCGTGGGAGATGCTTCATGACTCTCATGAATCAAGACTCGAGCGCATGAGCGGCAAACCATAACATCCGGTATTGCCTGCGTCGCCGAGCCTTCTCCATCGATGCAAAAGACAAGCGAGATTGCCGTGATTGGCGGCGGGCTGGTCGGCATGGCCATTGCGTACGGGCTGGCCCGGCGCGGCGAGTCTGTCGTCGTGCTCGATGGTGCCGACGACGCACTGCGCGCCGCGCGAGGCAACTTCGGCCTCGTCTGGGTGCAAGGCAAGGGCGCGAGCTGCCCGAACTACGCCCGCTGGTCGCTGCATTCCGCCAACCGCTGGCAGGCGTTCGCCGACGAACTCGAAGCGCGCACTGGCGTCTCGGTCGGCTTCGAGCGCCCGGGCGGATTCAATATCGCCGAGACTGCGGAAGAACTGGCTGCCAAAGTGGCCGTCATGCAGCAACTCGCAGCGAGCGAGCCAGCGCTAACTTATGACGTGCTCGATCACGACGCCCTCGCCGAGCGCGTCCCTGCGATTGGCGATCACGTGGCTGGCGCCATCTACTCGCCGCACGACGGTCACGTCAGCCCGCTTTACACGCTGCGCGCGCTGTTCACCGCGTTCACACAGGCGGGCGGAACGTATGTGCCGAACGCCCGCGTGACGAATATCGCGCCGCGTGCAGGGTCATTTCACCTGGATATCGAAGGCGGCCGCACGCTCGATGCTGGCCGTGTCGTGCTTGCCGCCGGGCTCGCGAATCGCGATCTTGCGCCGATGGTCGGACTGTCGGCACCGGTGCGCCCGATGCGCGGGCAGATTCTCGTGACCGAGCGCGTTGCCCCGTTCTTGTCGAATCCCACGATCTACGTTCGGCAGACCGTCGAAGGCTCGGTGATGCTGGGCGACTCGGCCGAGGACGTCGGCTTCGACGATGGTGTGACGCCCGACGTTATTGCCGATATCGCACGTCGTGCCATCTCGCCGTTTCCGCGATTGCGCCATGTGCGCGTCGTGCGTGCGTGGGGCGCGTTGCGCGTGATGACCTCGGACGGCCTGCCGATTTACGAAGCGTCGCGTGAGTGCCCGGGCGCTTTTCTCACCACTTGTCATAGCGGCGTGACACTGGCCGCTGCGCACTGCGACACGGTCGTGCCGTGGATCATGGGCGGCGAGCGTCCTGCCCTTCTGGAGCCATTCCATGCCCAGCGATTCGCTGTTTAAGTCGCTCGCGCGCCGTGATGGCGCGACGGTGCGCATCGTCATCGACGGCACGCCGTTTGATGTGCCTGCGGGCGTGAACGTGGCGGCGGCCATGTTGGCTGCGGGTGTCACGGTCTGCCGTGAGACGCCGGTGAGCCATGCGCCGCGTGCGCCGTATTGTCTGATGGGCGTTTGTTTCGACTGCCTCGTCGACATCGATGGCGTGCCGAATCGACAAGGTTGTATGACGCTCGTACAAGACGGCATGCAAGTGCAGCGCATGCACGGGGCGAGGGATGTCGCATGAGTCTTAATTCGCGTATTAAACAGACTGATCTCCTGGTCGTTGGTGCTGGCCCTGCGGGGTTGGCGGCGGCCCTCGAAGCGAAGCGTCGCGGCCTCACGCCGCTGGTGATCGATGAAAACCCGCTGCCGGGTGGCCAGATCTATCGCAATGTGAGCGCGTCGCCGTTGGCGGACCCCGCATTGCTCGGCGACTATCTGTACGGCCGTACGCTGGTGCAGGCATTCGAAGACGCCGATATCGACTACTGGCCGCGCACGCTGGTCTGGCAGATCACGCAGGACCGCCGCGTGTTTGCAACGCGCGAAGGCGCGAGGACATGGCAGATCGAGGCGCAGGCGATTGTGCTCGCGGGCGGCGCGATGGAGCGTCCATTCCCGATTCCCGGCTGGACGCTGCCGGGGGTGATGAGCGTGGGCGCGGCGCAAACGTTGCTCAAGTCGGCAGCGCTGGCACCGCGCGAAGGCGCTGTGCTCGCGGGCTGCGGGCCGCTGCTTTATCTGTTCGCATGGCAGATGCTGCGTGCGGGTGTGCCGGTTCGCGCGATTCTCGATACGACGCAACGCCAAGCCAAACGCGACGCCTTGCGTCATCTCGGCGGCGCGTTGCGCGCGCCGGGGTATCTCGCCAAAGGCCTTGGTTTGCTGCGGGCGATTCGCGCTGCGGGCGTTGCGCATGTGAAGCACGTGGAAGCATTGCGTGTGCTGGGCAATGAAGCGGGCGATAACGCGGAAGCTATCCAATACCGTGTGGCCGGGCAAACGAAGCGCATCGAAACGCCGCTCGTGTTGCTGCATCAAGGGGTGGTGCCGAACACGCAGATCACGCGCTCGATTGGGTGCGAACACGTTTGGAACGACGCGCAACTTTGCTGGGTACCGCACACCGATGCGTGGGGTGAGACGAGCGTGCCGCGCATCTTCGTCGCGGGCGATGGTGGTGGCATTGCGGGGGCACGTGCCGCCGAACCGTCGGGACGGCTCGCAGCGTTGCAAGCGGCGCATGTGCTTGGCCGTATCGATACCTCGCGTCGCGATTCAACGGCGCTGTCGTTGCGCCGCGACCTTGCGCGTCACACGGCGATTCGGCCGTTTCTCGATGCGATTTATCGTCCCGCGGATGCGATGCGACGCCCCGCCGATGACGACACCGTAGTGTGCCGATGCGAAGAGGTGACAGCGGGCGATGTGCGTCAAATGGCGGCGCTCGGTTGTGTCGGGCCGAACCAGACGAAGTCGTTCTCACGGTGCGGGATGGGGCCTTGTCAGGGACGCCTGTGCGGCCTGACAGTGGCGGAGCTGCTCGCGCAGGCACATGGCCGCGACGTGGCAGATGTGGGCTACTACCGCATTCGCGCACCGCTCAAGCCAGTAATGCTCGCCGACCTTGCCATGGCCGTGCCTGCGCCGACACAACCCGGCGAGCGGAAGGAATTTCCGCGTTGATCCGGCATCGAATAGGCGCTGAATTTGCGTCGCCATCGCGCTAAACCGTTTCCCCTGCCTGGCTGCCGCCCGCGTACTTGACCGGCGCGGCGCGGTGGCCAGCTTTTTTCAGCGCAGCATTGATGGGTCGGACACCGGTGTAATGGCGGTCCCTTCACGGCAATGTCATCGCGATTGCGCTAGAATTGCCTTCATTCGCTAGTCGCGCCACGTGCCGACGGCTAGCTGATCTCTCTTCTCGTTATGACGCGGCACGCTCTGCCGCTGCGTCACTCCCAAGTTTCAAGACTCCCATGACTTCTGATTCTGCGAAGCCACGCACGGGCTTTTGGCCTGCACGCGCGGCGACGATGGCATTACTGTTTTGCAGCGGTTTTCTCTATGCGACGTGGGGCGTGCATGTGCCCACCGTCAAGGCGATGTTCGATCTGAACGACGCGAGCCTGTCGGTGGCGATGTTCGCCGTGGCGGGCGGTGCCATCGTCACGATGTCGCGCATGGCCCGCTGGATTGGTCGCGCGGGCAGCCAGCGCGCGAGCCTCGTCTCCGGCATGGCGCTCGCCATCACGAGCGCATTCATTCTGTCGATGCCGAGCTATTGGGGCCTCGTCGGATGGCTCGCCTTGTATGGCGCCGCGAACGCCACCTATGACGTTGCCGTGAACGCGCAGGCGGCCACGCTGGAAGCGCGCTACCGCAAGCCGATCATGGCGTCGCTACATGGTTGCTTCAGTCTGGGCGGGATGTCGGGCGCGCTGGTGGGCGGGGTGTGGCTCGCACATCATGGCTCGCCGCAATGGCATATCGGTTTGGCTGCGATGGCGTGTGCGGTTGTGATGCTTGTCGGTGCACGCTTCATGCAGGCGGATATGGCGCCGGGTGAAGCGCCGGTGGCGCAGGACGATTCACCGCGCAAGGCTGCGCCACCGCCCGCGCTCGACGACGCGTCGCGCCGCAAGTTGCATCGCCGTCTCACTGGTTTCGGCATTCTCGCGTTCCTCGGGTTGGTAGTTGAGGGCGCGATGTACGACTGGATGGCGGTCTACATGCGCGAAGTCGTCGCTGCGCAGGGTGCATGGATCGGTGCGGGCTATGCGGCGTTTTCGCTCGGCATGGCAGGCGGACGCTTCGGCGGCGACCCGATCCGTGCCCGTATGGGTGGCGCGCGTCTGCTGCGCGTGAGTAGTCTGCTTTGTGTCGGCGGGGTGCTGCTCGCACTGGTCTGGCGTGAGCCTGCCGCGGCCGTGCTGGGTTTTGCGCTCGCCGGGCTGGGCTTGTCGAACGTGATGCCGGTGATGTTTGCCGCCTCGGGCGAAGTCGCTCGCGGCGCTGGCATGGCGAGTGCGGAAGCGATTGCCGTGATGGCCCGACTCGCTTACCTCGGTTTGCTGGTGGGGCCGGTGTTGATCGGCGCGATTGCGCATGGCATCAGCTTGCCAGTGGCGCTGGCGGCGGGGCTGCTGTGCATCGTGCCGATTGCGCTGCTCGCGCCCAAGATGCTGGCGGGCGCCGATGGGCGCACCGCACAGCATTGACGCGTGCCACGCAAAACGACTTAGCCCAACGTTACCGAGACTTCACCCACCCCGTCGATGGTGCCGCGCAACACGCCGGTGCTGTTGGCGGGAATCATGCCCACGTACGAGCCGCACGTGATGACGGCACCGGCACGCATCGTGATACCGCGCTTGCCGTTGTAATTCACAAGCCAGGTGAGCAGCGCACGCGGGTCGCCTGCCGGGTTGCGCGTACGCGCCGGGGCGATGTTCTTGCCGTCGAGCGTGAACGTCACTTTCGGCGAATCGAGATTGAGCGACTTGGCGTAGTCGCGGCCACTGCCGAGGATCAGCGCCCCGTTGTTCTGCAAATCGGCGAGCACAAAGCGTGAATCGAGTCCGGTCGCGGCGTAGCGGCTGTCGGTGATTTCGATGGTCACGAGCGTCTCGCTGACGTGCAAGAAAATGTCGCGCTCGTCGTGGCGCCCCGGCTTGATATCGCGCGCGAGCCGAAACGCCACTTCCAATTCCAGACCGGGACGGAAGAAGTCGTTCAACGCCAGCGTGCCGCCGCCTTCACTCACGACAGACGCGGGAATCGGTGCGCAGTTCGGCAGATCCATCGGGGCCTTGGCGCCCACTTTCCACGCAGCAATCGTTTCACCCAGCAGATCGAGCGTGCGCAGTTGCACGGCGTAGGCCGCATTGGCATCGACAGGCTGCAATTGCGCCGCGGGCGAGTCGATGGGCGTGTCGCCGCGGCGGGTGTCGGCCAGCAACTGGGCTAGGGCTTCGACGTTGGCTTGGGTATCGGGCATGAAGCGAGTCTCCTGGATATAGGTCGGGCGATGCCCGGTTGCCGCGCGAACGGCAGTGATTCAGACAGACGAATCGTATACATAATTCAACGCGAATTGCGCAGTGCAGCGAACATGATGTCTACCGCGTGAAAACAACAGTCAACGTAGTCAAAGTGACATCGATCTGCGAGAATCGATCGTCGTGTAATGATTCGTAATATTTCGTGACACGTGTGGTGCGATCCACATCGGCGATGTCTATCGCCCGCGCTTTCGCCCGTTACGAAAAAGCAGTGCCCGGTGTCCCTGGTGTCGATAACCCTCTTCCAGAAGCGAGCGACCTTGCCGAGCCTATGCACTCCGTCCCGTTGAACGCGTTGCACATTTTCCCCGATCACTCGCCGCATGGCCCGCCACCCGTTGTGGACGCGGCTGCGCATTCGCCGATCAGCCGTCAGGCGTTGCATCTCGCCGTGGGCGATCGCCTGCGCAGGATGATTACCGAAGGGGTGTTGTCGCCGGGCGCGCATCTGAACGAGCGCGCGTTGTGCGAACAACTCGGGGTGTCGCGCACGCCGCTGCGCGAAGCGCTCAAGGCGCTCGCCGTCGAGCGCTTGATCGAATTGCTGCCCAATCGAGGCGCGCGCGTCGTTACGCTCTCGGCCGCCGACATTTCCGACGCGTTCGAACTGCTCAGCGGCCTCGAAGCGCTGGCGGGGGAGTTGGCGTGCGAGCGGATCACGCAAGCGGAAATCGACGAGATTCAGGCGCTGCACGCAACGATGCACGTGTGTCATGCGCACGGCGATTTGCCCGGCTATTTCGAATGCAATCGTCGCATTCATGAGCGCATCAATGCCGCTGCGCGCAACCCGTCACTCGTTCATATGTATCAATCGGTCAACCGGCGCTTGCAGGCGTTGCGGTTCCGCTCGAATTTGCACGCGGGCAAGTGGGAACGTGCCATGGCAGAACACGACGCCATGCTGAATGCGTTGCACGCGCGCGATGGCGTGACCCTTGGCCGCTTGCTGCGCGCACACCTGATGGCCAAGTGCAACGTGGTGCTGGCGCATCTTCGCGCGGCGGCTTGAGCGACGATTTGGCGACAGCGCAGCGATCGTCTAAGCCGCCCGGCTAGTACTCACCAACCCTTCATTGAGCATCGCGGCGACATAGGCGTCGGTCTTGCTGCGCAGGTGCGTCTCCATGAGCGTGCGCAGCCGCTTGCTGTCGCGTCGGCGCATGAGTGCCAGCATTTCCGCATGCTCGTCTACGGCCTGCCGCCAGCGCTCCGGCGTCGGTGTCAGGCGTTCGCGCACATAGCGCAGCCGCGCGTTCAGGTTATGGAAGTACTCGGCAAGCGGCCCGTTGTCGGCGATGCGCAAGATGCTCAGGTGAATTTGCTGATTGAGCGAGAAATACGCAGCATGATCGGTGCGTTCGTAAGCCGCTTCCATCTCCGCTTGCAGACGGGCAAGTTCGTCGAAATCGGCGTCGGTCGCTTTCTCGCAGGCTTGTTCGCCTGACAAGCCTTCGAGCACCGCCATCACGGCGAGCAGGTTCACCACCTCGTCCACACTCACGCGTGCCACGCGGGCGCGCCGTGTTTCAGATATCTCCACCAACCCTTCGTTCGCCAGCCGCTTGAGCGCTTCGCGCAGCGGCGTGCGCGATACCGCCAAGGCGTCGCACAGCGTGCGCTCGACGAGCGGGGCGCCCGGGCGCAAGTCGCCGCGAACGATGCGCGCCTTGAGCGCCTCGTAAGCGGTGGCATTGAGCGAAGCTGAGGTATCCATGAATCCTGTGTTCTCAAAATGGAATGCCAATTTTGATTCTGTCGGCACTTTCAGTCAATCGTCATTCACGGATGATTGCACGTTAACCCTGAATTGATCGGTTATTACTTGCCAATTTGGTCGCGGCGCTTCTATCGTTAACGAAAATTGGTATACCAAAAAATAGGCTAACGCACATGGGGTGCTAGCCATCGAACGAAGGAGGCAATGTGACATCGACCGTTCTGACCGAGCAACGCGGCGCAGTGGCGCTGGTAACGCTCAATCGTCCCGAGAAGCTCAACGCGCTGACCAAGCCGATGTGGCAGGCGCTAGGCGACACGATTCTCGCGCTGTCCGAGACGCCGGACGTTCGCTGCATCGTGCTGCGCGGTGCGGGCGAAAAGTCGTTCGCCCCGGGCAACGACATTGCCGAGTTCGAAACCGACCGAGCCAATGTCGAGCAGGCGCGCACGTACGGCGCGCTGATGCATCGCACGCTCGATGCGCTCGCTAACTGTCCGGTGCCGCTCGTGGCGATGATTCATGGCATTTGCGTGGGCGGCGGCATGGAGATTGCCGCGTCGTGCGACGTGCGCATTTGCGGCGAGTCAAGCCGCTTCGGCGCGCCGATCAACAAGCTGGGGCTTGTGATGGCGCATGCGGAGTTGTCGGGTCTGGTGCGTTTGGTGGGGCCGACGCGCGCACTCGAAATTCTGCTCGAAGGCCGGATTTTCGATGCACAGGAAGCGCATCGCATCGGACTCGTCACGCGTGTTGTTGCCGACGCAAAGGTGACCGAGGGGGCGCTCGCGAGTGCTGAGCGCATCGCTGCGGGCGCCCCGCTCGTGGCGCGCTGGCATAAGCGGTTTGTGCGAGATCTGGTCGGCGGGAAACCGCTCACACCCGCGCAGATCGACGAAGGGTTTGCGTGCTTCGGCACCGAAGACTTTCAAGCGGGCTATCGCGCGTTTCTCGCGAAGACGGCCCCCGTGTTCGAGGGGCGCTGAGATGACCGATACCGTTCAAAAGCAAGGCGGTCCGCTGCAAGGCGTGAAAGTGATTGAGTTGTCGCACATCATGTCGGGCCCCGTGTGCGGCATGATGCTGGCCGACATGGGCGCCGATGTCATTAAGGTCGAGAAGATGGAGGGTGACGACGCGCGCCGTTTCGCGCCGATTCTCCCGCATGGCGAATCGGCGTCGTTCATGATGCTCAATCGCCACAAGCGCGGCATCGCGCTCAATCTCAAGACCGAGGGCGGCAAAGCCGTGCTGCGCAAGATGCTGGCGACCGCCGACGTGGTCACAGAAAACTATCGTAAGGGCACGATGGAGAAGCTCGGGCTTGGCTACGAGACGCTGCGCGAGGCGAATCCGGCGCTGATCTATTGCGCGATCTCCGGATACGGGCGCACCGGGCCGTATGCCGATAAGGGCGGTTTCGACCTGATCGCGCAAGGGCTCTCGGGGCTGATGAGCGTGACCGGCGAGCCGGGGCAGGCCCCCATCAAGGCGGGTTCGCCGATTGCCGACATCAACGCGGGCATTCTGGCGGCGCTCGGTATTTCGGCGGCGTATGCGCATCGGCTACGCACGGGGCAGGGGCAGATTGTCGATACGTCGCTGCTTGAGGCCGGTTTTCAGCAGATGTATTGGGCGGCGGCCAACTTCTTCGCGAGCGGTGAGAATCCGCCGAAGCTGGGCTCGGCCAATCCGACGAGCACCCCGTATCAGGCGTTTCGCACGCAGGACGGCTGGATCAATATCGGCGCGGCGAATCAAGCTAACTATGAGCGCCTGCTACAAGTGCTCGATGCGCCCGAGATCGCAGGCGACCCGCGTTTTGCGACGAACGCTGGCCGCACGGCACACCGCGCAGAACTGGTGGCGCTGATCACTGCCTATTTGCTGCGTGACACGACGCAAGCGTGGGTCGAGCGACTCGACGCCGTAGGGTTGCCCGTCGGCCCGGTGCTGCCGATTTCGGAAGCCGCCGTGCATCCGCAAATCGTGGCGCGCGAGATGGTCGTGGAAACGGTGCATCCGCTCGACGGCCCCACGCGCAGCATCGGGCTGCCGATCCGGTTCTCCGAGACGCCGAAGCAAACCGGCGGCCCGGCACCGAGGTTGGGCGAACACACGCTCGATGTGCTGTCGGAATACGGGTATGACGACGCGCAGATCCGCGATTTGCTGGCACAAGGCGCGATTCATGCGTTGGCAGCGGAGCGCGCGACCGCAGCCTGACGTGATGGGAATGCATTTCCAGCAAAGGATGAAAGCGCCGTGCACCGCTCAGGTGCCCGGCGCTTTTTTCATGAAGTGGAATTGCCGAACGAATTTGCGTTGGATAGGAAATGAATCCGAACTTCCCTCGGATGGGCCGGTCGGTCCTTAACGGGCCGACACTGCGGGCCTGCATTGCCGCAAGACGGGCTGCCGACGAACCTGACCACACGGCCAACGCCGTAAGGAGGGAAGGGATGACCGAACGCAAGCACCACCCCAAGACGTTATGCAGGACACGCCGCCGGTTTCACGACCGTGCGCACCGCACGCCGATACGACTTGGCACGCAACTTCAATGCCAAATGACAGGAGGGTGGTCGCGCGAGAATGACGCGCGTACCATTGGGCTTCACGCATCGACGTTCGCGAGGTGAGCATGCCGGCACGCATCGAAGACTACGCCATGATTGGCGACTGCCGAAGCGCTGCGCTGGTGGCGCGCGACGGTTCGATCGACTGGCTCTGCTGGCCATATTTCGATTCCCCCGCCTGTTTTGCGGCGCTGCTCGGCGGCCCCGAGCACGGTCACTGGAAACTCGCCCCCGACGATCCCAAGGCCACCGTCACACGCCGCTATCACGACGACACCCTGATTCTCGAGACGCGCTACGAAACGTGCGAAGGCTGCGTGTCGATCATCGACTTCATGCCATTGCGCGACGGCGCGGCCGATCTAGTGCGGCTGGTCAAGGGCATCCACGGCAACATCACCATGTCGATGGAACTGATTCTGCGCTTCGACTACGGGGCGTCGGTGCCCTGGGCGCGCCGCCTCGATGACGACGACGCCACCGGTCCGGGCATGCGCTTGATCGCGGGACCTGACAAGGTCGTTTTGCGCACGCCGGTGCCCATTCAAGATGTGCCTGGCAGTCTGCGCGCGAACTTCCAGGTGAAGGCTGGCGAGACGGTACCGTTTGTCCTCTCGCGAGTGGCGTCGCATCACGCCGACCCGCGCGAAATCGATCCGCTTGCGGCACTCACCGACACGGAGCGTTACTGGCGCACATGGGCTGGCCGCTGCCAACTCGACGGTCGCTGGACCGACGCCATCCGCCGCTCGCTCATCACGCTCAAGGCACTGACGTTCGTCCCGACGGGCGGCGTGGTGGCGGCCCCGACGACATCGTTGCCTGAACAGCTAGGCGGCGAGCGCAACTGGGACTACCGCTATTGCTGGCTCAGGGACGCCACGCTCACCTTGCAGGCGCTCATGCTGGGCGGCTATTACAACGAGGCGAACGACTGGAGCGATTGGCTCGTGCGTGCGGTGGCGGGCGCGCCGTCGCAGGTGCAGATCATGTATGGCCTATCGGGCGAGCGGCGGCTGCCCGAGTGGGAAGTCGACTGGCTGCCCGGTTATGAGGGCGCCAAGCCCGTGCGAGTGGGTAACGGTGCAGTCGGCCAGCTTCAGCTCGACGTGTACGGCGAAGTCATGGACGCGCTGCATCAGGCGCGGCTCGGCGGCCTGCAACTGGACGACGCAACGTGGGAAGTGCAGACCAAACTGGTCGCGCATCTCGAAACGGTTTGGCGTCAGCCAGATGAGGGTATTTGGGAAGTGCGCGGCGGGCGTCAGCACTTCACTTACTCGAAGGTGATGGCGTGGGTGGCGTTCGATCGCGCGATCAAGTCGGCCGAACGTTTCCATCTGCCGGGGCCGGTCGATCACTGGCGCAAGTTGTGTCGTGAGATTCATGACGACGTTTGCAAGCACGGCTTCGACAAGTCGCACAACGCCTTCATGCAGGCCTATGGCTCCGACGAGATGGATGCCAGCGCTTTGATGATTCCGCTGGTCGGCTTCCTTGCGCCGGACGATCCGCGTGTCATCGGCACCGTCGAAGCGGTCGAGCGCGAACTGATGCGCGACGGTCTGGTGCAACGCTATCGCACCAGCCGCGTCGACGACGGGCTGCCAGCGGGCGAGGGGGCCTTCCTCGCATGCAGCTTCTGGATGGTCGATTGTCTGGTGATGCTCGGCCGCCAGCGCGATGCGCGCAAGCTCTTCGAACGGCTGCTGTCGCTGCGCAACGACGTGGGGCTGCTTGCTGAGGAGTACGACACGCATCACAAGCGTCAGGTCGGCAATTTCCCGCAGGCGTTCTCGCATATCGCGCTGGTGCACGCGGCGATCCGGCTCGAAGCGCTCGCCGAAGACGACCGGGCCGATGACGACGCCGATGCCGCCGACGAAGCCCATTACGAGCATGTGGGATATCGGGCGGTTCGCGCCTGACACCATTCCATTCATCGGCTGATAACCCTGACGGGCCCGTGTTCGCACGGGCCCGAATCATGTATGGGGAATGCAGGGCATGGCGCGCGGCGAGCTAGCAATTCTTGTAGGGAAATAGCGAATCGCTAAAGGTATTCGTGAAGGATGCCGTAATAACTTTCGAAACCTTACAAACCCTTTTCTCGCGGAGCACCCCCCCTCCATGACCATCATCGCGGTCAAGAACAGTTCGACGTCCAGCCTGCTCGACGTGTGGCAGGCGCACATTCAGCAACAGCAGGCCGACAAGGCGAAGGCGGCCGGTGCGGTTGCCGCGGGCGCGGGCAACGCAGGTCAGAAGGGCGCCACTTCCACGACGTCAGACAAGACGACGGCCAAATCCGCTGAGGGCAGCCAGACGGCAACGCTGTCGACCACGACTACCACGCCCGATGCCAACAACAACGGCACCAGTTCGCGCAAGATCGACGCCGATATGGTGAAGTCGGTGCGCGAAGCGAGCGACGCTGCGAAAGCGCTGGGCGGTGCGGCAGGTGGTGGCGGCGCCGATGCCGCGAGCAGCGCGGGCGGTAGCGGCCCGCAGGCCAACGGCATCGTCGAGCAGACCATCCAGAAGCTCAAAGACATGCTGGCCAAGGTGATGGCGCAGCTCGAAGCCGTGCGCAACAACGATTCGATCCCGCCGGAAGAGAAGATGGCAGAGGTGCAAACCCTCTCGGCGCAAGCGATGACGATTCGCGCGCAGATCCAGACGCTGATGGATCCGACCAAAACCACCGGCACGCGGGTGAACACGACGGCCTGACCGGTTGCTCATCTCTCTCGCGCGCCGTGCGCGGGAAGATTTGGCGCGATAGAATTCGGCTTTCGCTTAATTCTTGATGTGGCACCCCGTTAGCGGGTGCTGTATCAGCCTTCCCCACGCGCCGCATGAAGCAAGACAAGTCACTCACCGCCCTGTTGTGGATCGTTGCGGCGGGCTTTTTCATGCAGGCGCTCGACGGCACCATCGTCAACACGGCGCTGCCGGCCATGGCCGCGAGCCTCGGCGAGAACCCGCTGCGCATGCAGCCCGTGGTCGTCGCCTATTCGCTCACGATGGCCATGCTCACGCCCGCGTCGGGTTGGCTTGCCGACCGCTTCGGCACACGCCGCGTGTACTTCGTGGCGATTCTTCTCTTCGTACTGGGCTCGATTTGCTGCGCGATGGCACACACGCTGCCGCAGTTGGTCGTCGCGCGCGTGTTGCAAGGGGCGGGCGGCTCGATGCTGCTGCCGATCGGGCGTCTGGCTGTCCTTCGCACGTTTCCCGCCGAGCAATATCTCGCCGCACTGGCCTTCGTGTCGATTGCCGGGCAGGTCGGTCCGATGATGGGGCCGGTGCTGGGCGGCTGGCTGGTGGAGGTGTCGTCGTGGCACTGGATCTTCCTGATCAACGTGCCCATCGGCGTGATCGGCAGTCTGGCGGTGCGGCGTTATCTGCCGCGGCCTGCCAAGGAAGAAGTCATCCAGACCGGCTTCGACTGGATCGGCTTTGCGATGCTGTCGGTGGCGATGGTGTCGTTCACGCTGGCGCTGGATCATCCGTTTCCGCAAGCCGGTTGGGCACCGTCGGTGGTGTTGGCGCTGCTATGTGTAGCGACGACGGTGGGCTACTGGCCTTACGCGCGCCGTCGCGCGGCACCGCTGTTTCCGTTAGAACTCTTCGAGACGCGCAGCTTTAGTCTGGGGCTGCTCGGTAATCTGGTCGCGCGTATCGGCAGCAGTGCGGTGCCGTTCCTCATGCCGCTGTTATTGCAAGTGGGGATGGGGTACAGCCCGCTGGTCTCGGGGCTGACCATGCTGCCCATGGCGCTGGCAGGTATCGTCGTCAAACGCATGGTCACGCCGCTCGTGAAGCGCTACGGCTACACACGGTTCCTGATGGTCAACACGGCTGTGGTGGGTGGTTCGATTGCGAGCTTTGCGCTGTTCGGGCCAGGCTGGCCGATGTGGCTGGGCATCGTGCAGTTGGCCGTGTTCGGTGGCGCGGGGTCGATGCAGTTCGCTGCGATGAACAGCGTGACGCTCAAGGATCTCGGCACGCGCCGCGCCAGTGCCGGTAACGGCCTGTTCTCCATGGCGCAGATGCTGGCACTAGGGCTTGGCGTGACGATCGGCGGTCAGCTACTGGCGTTGTTCGGTCATCTGGCCGGTGAAGCGGGCGAGCTTGGCGTTGGCGGTACTGTTGCGGGCTTCCGGATGACGTTCGTTTGCGTGGGGCTGATTACGTTGGCCTCGGCACTGGTGTTCCGTCGCGTGGAGGAGCAGCGCCCGGTAGTGGCCAGCGCGACGGGGCAATAACCGCCGCCGCGCCTGCACAGCGAATTACTTCTTCACCAGCGCACACTTCGATTCGGCCAGCGGCGCGAACGCCTTGTCGGCCGGAATCGTCTCGAGGATCTTATACAGATCCCAGTCCGACTTCGACTCTGCCGGTGTCTTGACCTGCACCAGCAGCATGTCGTGCACGAGCTTGCCGTCCGCACGAATCTGCCCGTTGCGAATCACCGGGTCGTCGATCTTCATCGTCTTGAGCTTCGCCATCACGGCATCGGCGTCGTCGGTGCCTGCGGCTTGTACCGCCTTCAGATAGTTGAGCACCGCCGAGTAGACGGCCGCTTGCATCATCGTCGGCATCTTCTTGTGCTGCGCATAGAAGCGCTGGGCAAAGCCGCGCGAGCGGTCGTCCTGATCCCAGTAGAAGCCGTTGGTGAGAATCATGCCTTGGGCGTTCTTCAGGCCCATGCCGTGCACTTCGGTGATGAGCGAGAGCAGCGGTGTGAAGACCTGCTTGCTGCCCTGAATCATGTTGAACTGCGAGGCCTGCTTGACCGTGTTGAGCGTGTCGGTGCCCGAGTTCGCCAACGCGATGACCTGCGCGCCCGAGGTTTGCGCGCGCAGCAGATACGACGACAGATCGGGTGAGTTGACCGGGTGCTTGACCGACCCGACGACCTTGCCGCCCTGACGCGCCAGAATCTCGCTCGCGTCTTTCTCAAGCGCCTGACCGAAGGCGTAGTCGGCGGTGATGAAGTACCACGACTTCAGACCGCGGCGCAGCAGCGCCTGCGAGGTGGAGTTGGCGAGCGCGTAGGTGTCGTACATCCACTGCACGCTGTGTGCCGTGCACTGTTCGTTGCTGATGGCCGACGAACCGGCCCCGGTGACCAGTGCGATCTTTTTCTTCTCGTCGGCAATACGGTCGACGGCGAGGGCGACATTCGAGAAGGTGAGGTCGGTGATCATGTCGACCTTGTCGCGGTCGTACCACTCGCGCGCGATGGTCGCGCCCGTGTCGGTCTTACCCTGCGAGTCGGCCGAGACGAGTTCGATGGGCGCACCCAGCACCTTGTGGTCTTTGGCGAAGTCGTCGATGGCCATGGTCGCGGCGAGCACGCTGCCCTTACCGGCGTTGTCGCTCGAGACGCCCGACAGGTCGGTGAGCACACCGATCTTGACGACACCGTCGGAAATGGCCGCAGCATGGGCCGTCGGGGCGAAGCTGGTGGCGAGAGCACCCAAGGCGAGCGCAGAGGCGGCGCACGCAATCGCGCGCCGGATAAGGGTGGGCATGGCTTGTCTCCGATATTCGAGTTATGTCGATCCATTGCGCCGCAGGTGTGCTGCCGTTCTGCGGGCACGGTCTCGAATATCTTAAACATCTCGTAATCGATTGCGCAATCCGTAAATTTTCTAAGCGTTGCGTAGAAGATTCGGCGGGCTGGCGAGCGCCCCGTGAGCGCATGGCGCGCCCTATAATGCCGTCGATTCGTTGGGCATTCCGGTCATCATGGACACACAAAACAGCAAGGCAATGTATCGAGATATCTCCGCCTACAAGGCGGGGAACACGGGGACCGATTACGTTCATCACTTCGACTCGGGACTGCCCGGGCCGCATTTGCTGATCAGCTCGCTCATCCACGGCAACGAGTTCTGCGGCATGCATGCCGTCACCCATTTGCTCGATAACGGTGTGCGTCCGGCGCGCGGCAAGCTGACGCTGACGTTTGCCAACGTCGAGGCGTACGAGAGCTTCGACGAGTCGCAGCCGTTTGCCAGCCGGCAACTGGTTCACAACCTGAACCGGATCTGGTCCGACGAGTATTTGCAGGGTGAGTCGGATAGTCCGGAGGTTCGCCGTCTGCGCGAACTGGCGCCGTTCATGGACGCCGCCGACCACATCCTGGACATTCACTCGACGTCGCTCGACGTGCCGCCGTTTTGGGTGTACCCGGACGCGCAACGCAACACCGCGCTTGCCGAGGCGATCGACGTTTGCGGCTTGCACCTGATCATGCCCAAGGGGCTCGGGTCAGGGACGCCGTTGATCCAGTTCCGCCGATTCGGTGACGCCGCAACGACGGCCGGTGCGGCGGTGGTGATCGAATGCGGTCAGCACTTCAAGCCGTCGAGCGCCAAAGTGGCGATTGCTGCGGCGACGCGATTCCTCGCGCACTTCGGACTGATCGATGCGCAGGAGGCGGAGAGATTGGCTGGCGTCGAAGCTCAGCCGAGCGCACGGCGCCGCTTCGAATTGGTCGAGACGCACGTGGTGCAGACGCCGGAGTTTCGTTTCTCGCGCCCCGTCGTCGGCTTCGAAGTGTTCGGTAAAGATGAGTTGGTCGCGACCGATGGCGACAAGCAGATCGTCGCCCCGTTCGATGGCTGCACGGTCATCATGCCGACGCGTGAACCCATCGTGGGGCGAGAAGCGATGTATCTGGCGCGCGAGCGCGCCTGATCGCGTTGAATTAAGCGTCGCAACGGGGCGTCGCCCCTTGCGCGCTGGTGGCGATGGCGCGGCCGATACCGTCGGTCAGCCGGTCTACGAGTTTGCGCTGGGCGGCGACGACTTCGGGAATGCCGCCCGACGCAGGTTCCGTGCCGCTGAAGCGGCACGTCAACACCACATCGCCCGGTACGCGGCGCACGGTCCAGACGGCCGTGAGTGCGGCCTGTTGTCCCGGTGCCGTTTCGAAACGCTGCACGGCGGTGGATAGGCGATACACCGTGACGCCGTCGGCGCGCGGCAATCCGTACACATCCATCGCACCCAGACGCTGCGTGAGTCCGCGCGAGATCGTCGACGTCAGCTCGTTCTTGAGCGGCGCGGCCCAGCGCGACGCTTCCAAAATATCGACTTGCCCGCCGCCCTTGGTCACCACGATCTGCGGGCGATCGACCTGTTCGGGCACGGCCACGGGGGAGACCTCGATGGCATAAGGCGTGGCTGGGGCGTTCGTGCCGGCAGTGCTGGTATTGGTCGAACCAGCCGCCGACCCAGCCGCCGAGGCTGCCCCCGCATCGGTAAGCGTGTAGAAGCTCGACGGCGGCGAGGCGCAACCCGCCAACCCCAACACGAGACTGGCCGAGGCCAGCGCGGCGGCGCGCACCGCCGCGTGGCGATCCAATCGGCTGCGGGCGCTACGGAACATATCGGTCGGTCTCGTCATGGTTGCGGATCCTTGGGTTTGCCGCGCACCAGCGCTTCAGGGTGCTGTTGCAGATAGTCGGCAAGCGTGTTGAGTGAGCGCAGCGTCTTGGTCAGTTCTTGCATGGCCTGTCGCACGTCTTGCTGCAACGGCGCGTCTTCCGACAGCGTGCGCTCGGCCGCGCCGAAGCTCTTCTTCGCTTCGCCCAGCGTGGCCTTGGCTTCCGGCGCAATTTCGGTATCGAGTTGCTTGAACAGCCCTTGCACGCTGTCGAGCGTCTTGTCGAGCTTGGCCAGCGACGAGTTGAGATTCTGTCCGATGGTGTCGAACGGAATCTTGTCGAGCTTGCCTGCGATGTCGGCAATCTGGAGCTGCAACTGGTCGAGCGTGTTGGGCACGGTGGGCAGCACGAGTACGCCATCCACCTCTTCGGCCTTAGCAGGCGAGACGTTCGGGAAGAAGTCGAGCGCCACGTACAACTGACCGGTCAGCAGATTGCCCGTGCGCAACTGACCGCGCAAGCCGCGCGCGACCAATGCATTGAGAATCTGATGGCTCGCCAGTTCGTTGCGCGGCAAGTTGTTCTTCGGGTCGCGTCGGCGCAGGCGGTCCGGATACAACTCCACCGTGACCGGCATGGCGATGCGCTTGGTCGCCTGATCGAACTCCACCCCGATAGATGTGACTTCGCCGAGCGTGATGCCCCGGAAGTCGATCGGTGCGCCAACGGCCAGACCCCGCAGCGATTGCTGGAAGCGGAACACCACGCGCACCGGGTGCGTGTCGGGGGCCTTCATGGCGGTCGATTCGTCGGGCGCGAGACGGAATTCCTGACCCGGCTTGGCCATCACGCCAGCCCCGGCATCCGCCGGTGCCTGGAACGCGATGCCGCCGATCACGACAGACGCAAGCGACTGCGTATTGACCTGGAAGCCGCTCGAATCCAATCGCAGATCAATACCACTCGCATGCCAGAAGCGTGTGTTGGTGCCGACGTATTGGTCGTAAGGCGCTTGCACGAAGACGCGCAGCGTCACGCCCTTGCCGTCCGGGTCGAGCGAATAGGCTTCCACTTGTCCGACTTGAATGCGGCGGAAGTAGATCGGCGAGCCGATGTCGAGCGAACCGATATCGGCCGCGTGCAAGATGAACGGCTTGCCCGGCTGACCGCTGGACACCACGGGCGGTACTTCCAGTCCGACGAAGTGGTCGGCAGAGTCTTTCGCTTTGCCAGCGTCGGCGCCGATGTACGCACCCGAGAGCAGCGTCGACAGCCCCGAGACACTGCCACCCGCCACGCGCGGACGCACGACCCACCAGCGTGAATCCTTGACGGCAAAACGCTTGGCATTCTTGGTGAGATCGACGGTCACGCGCACGTGCGAGAGGTCGTCGGACAGTTCGATGTTCTTGACCGTACCGATGTCGACTTCCTTGTACTTGACCTTGGTCTTCCCGGCTTCGAGCCCTTCGGCCGTCTTGAAGTCGATGGTGACGGTTGGGCCGCGTTCGATGAGCACTTTAGCCACGAGCGAAAGCCCGATCACGGCGGCCACGAGCGGAATCAACCAGACGAGCGACGGTGCCCAGCGCTTGCGCCGCTCGATGGCGGGCGTGGGCAGATCGTCCGCCCCGGCTGGCGTAGGCTTCGCGTCCTTCTCGTTTTTCTCGTCTTTCGGGTCAGTCATGGTCGTCCTGTTCGGTGTCGTCGTCGCGGATCTGGTCCCAGATCAGGCGCGGGTCGAACTGCATGGAGGCCACCATGGTCAGCACCACGACGGAGCCGAAAGCCACAATGCCGGGGCCAGCCTGAATCACGGCCAGCGATTGAATATTCACGAGCGCGACCATCAGCGCCACGACGAAAACGTCGAGCATCGACCACCGGCCGATGAACTCGACCATGTGATACAGCTTCGTGCGTTGATGCGGCTTCCAACGCGCGCCGCGCTGTGCGGTGAAGCACAGCAACGACAGCGCAATGAGCTTGAGCATGGGCACCAGAATGCTGGCCGTGAAGACGACGATGGCCAGATCGTATTCGCCGCTGGTCCAGAAATAGATCACGCCGCTCATGATGGTGTCGCTGGAGTTACCGAGCAACGAGCGCGTCTGCATCATGGGCAGCAGGTTGGCGGGAATGTACAGGATCGCCGCCGCAATCAACAAGGCCCACGTCCGCACCAGACTGTCGACCTTGCGCTGATGCAGCACCGCGCCGCAGCGCGGGCAGCGCTCCTTTTCCACCGTTTTCACTTCGCGTGCGAGCCGCCCGCACACGTGGCAGGCCACCAGCCCGGCGGCTTTTGCGGTGAGGTATCTCATCGGGCCGCTGTCTCGCGTTCGGCGCGTGCGGCGCGACCAGCCTCGACGGCGGGGTCGGGCGTGTGGTCGATCAACAGCCAGAGATTACGTAGATCGTAAGAGAGCACCATCGCGAGGAATACCGTGAGCGCGCAGAAGGCCCAGAGGGCAATGCCCGGCAACACGCTTGCCATGGCCGAGAGTTTCACTAGCGAGACCAGCACACCCAGCATGAAGACTTCGATCATCCCCCACGGACGGCAAAACTCGATGGCGCGCATGACCGTGAACACTGCGTAGGGGCGGCGGCCGATCGAGAGCGGCCAAATCAGATGCACGAGCGCGAGCAGTTGCGACAGGGGAAACAAGACCGTCGTGGCGAAGACGAGCAGGGCGACGAGCCACATGCCTTCGCGATAGAGCGCCCATGCGGCACCGATGAGCGTGGTTTGGGTGTAGATGCCTTGCACCTCGATCTCGACGATGGGGAAGGCGTTGGCAATGGCGAAGACAATCAGACACGTCACCGTGAGCGCGAGTACGCGCGACAGGCGAAGGTCGGGAGAGCGGTAGAGCACCGAGTGACAGCGCACGCAGCGGGCGGTCTCGTGCGGCGGCAGATCCATGCGACGGTGCAGAGTGTCGCAGTTGGGACACGCGATCAGGTCCGTCACATCATCATCTGGGGGCAATGTATCCATTACCTTTCGGGGGGACGGTGACCAAAGTGACGCTCAGAATACCAAATTGCTGGGGAAGTTCCCATGTTGTGCGGCGCAATAATGTTTTCGGCATGGTTTGTGCTAAGTCACGGAAAACGTTCAAGACTTTGCTCTATACTCAACAAACTCCCGCAAAGATTCCAAAGATTTGAGGAGAATTCCCCCATGCTTAATATGTCCAGGCGCCAGTTCCTCAAAGTGAGTGGCGCAACGCTGGCAGGGTCCAGTCTGGCAATGCTCGGCTTCGCGCCCGACGCTGCGCTGGCGGAAGTTCGCCAGTTCAAGCTCGCGCGTGCGACCGAGACCCGAAACACCTGTCCGTACTGTTCTGTCGCTTGCGGCATTCTCATGTACAGCTACGGCGACGGTGCCAAGAACGCGAAGAAGAGCGTTTTCCACATCGAGGGCGACCCCGACCACCCGGTCAATCGCGGCACCCTGTGCCCGAAGGGTGCCAGCCTGATCGACTTCATCCACAGCCCGAACCGCCTCAAGTATCCGGAGTACCGCAAGCCGGGCTCGGATAAGTGGGAGCGCATCTCCTGGGACGACGCGCTCGATCGCATCGCCAAGTTGATGAAGGCGGACCGCGATGCCAACTTCGTCGAGAAAACTGACGACGGCATGACGGTCAACCGCTGGACGACCACCGGCATGCTGGCCGCGTCGGCGTCGAGCAACGAAGTCGGCTATCTCACACACAAAGTCATCCGCAGTACCGGGATGCTGGGATTCGATAATCAGGCACGTGTCTGACATGGCCCGACGGTGGCAGGTCTTGCCCCGACGTTTGGCCGTGGAGCGATGACGAACCATTGGGTCGACATCAAGAACGCGGATCTGGTACTCATCATGGGCGGCAACGCAGCCGAGGCACACCCGTGCGGTTTCAAATGGGTGACCGAGGCGAAGGCGCACAACAAAGCGCGCCTGATCGTCGTTGACCCACGCTTTAACCGTTCGGCATCGGTCGCGGATTACTACGCCCCGATTCGTACCGGCACGGACATCGTCTTCCTCGGCGGGTTGATCAACTACCTGCTCACGAACGACAAGATTCAACACGAATACGTCAAGAACTACACCGACTTCACCTTCCTGGTGAAAGACGAGTTTACGTTCGAAGACGGCATCTACTCGGGCTACAACGCCGAGAAGCGCACGTACGACCGCAGCACCTGGGATTACCAGAAGGGCGCCGACGGCTATGTGCTGACCGACCCGACGCTGCAACACCCGCGCACGGTCTTCCAACTGATGAAGCAGCACTACTCGCGCTACACGATCGATATGGTCGAGCGGGTGTGCGGCACGCCAGCCGACAAGGTCGAGTACATCTTCAAGCAGATTGCCGAGTGCTCGACCCCCACGCGCACGATGACGATTCTGTACGCGCTGGGGTGGACGCAACACTCCATCGGCTCGCAGATCATCCGTACCGGCGCCATGGTGCAGTTGCTGCTGGGCAATATCGGTGCGGTGGGCGGCGGCATGAACGCGCTGCGCGGTCACTCCAATATTCAGGGGTTGACCGATCTCGGTCTGATGACCGACTTGCTGCCGGGCTATATGTCGTTGCCCAAGCAGGCCGAGCAGTCGATTGAGACGTACCTGACGGCACGCACGCAGAAACCGCTGCGCCCGAACCAGCTCAGCTACTGGCAGAACTACCCGAAGTTCCACGTCAGCTTGATGAAGGCGTGGTGGGGCGATGCGGCCACCGCCGAGAACAACTGGGCTTACGACTACCTGCCCAAGCTCGACAAGCCGTACGACTTGCTGCAAGTGCTGGAGCTGATGAACAAGGGCAAGATCACCGGCTACATCGCACAGGGCTTCAACCCGATTGCGGCGGCCCCGGCGAAGGTCAAGTGGGATTCGGCGCTCGCACAGCTCAAGTTCCTCGTGATCATGGACCCGCTCGCGACCGAGACGTCCGAGTTCTGGAAGAACTTCGGCGAGCACAACAACGTCGATTCGAGCAAGATCCAGACCGAGGTGTTCCGTCTGCCGACGACTTGCTTCGCCGAAGAAGACGGGGCGCTCGTGAACTCTGGTCGCTGGTTGCAGTGGCACTGGAAGGGTGCCGAGCCGCCGGGCGAAGCGCGTAGCGACATCGAGATCATGTCGGGCCTGTTCCTGCGTCTGCGCAATCTGTACAAGACGCAGGGCGGCAAGTATCCCGATCCGATCGTCAACTTGTCGTGGCCGTATGCCCAGCCGGAAAGCCCGACGCCCGAGGAAATTGCCAAGGAGTACAACGGCAAAGCGCTCAAGGACATCGTCGATCCGAAAGACCCGACGAAGGTCACGCGCAAGGCGGGCGAACAGCTGGCCGGTTTCGCCGAGCTCAAGGACGACGGCAGCACGTCGTCGGGCTGCTGGATCTTTGCGGGCTCGTGGACGCAGGCCGGTAACCAGATGGCGCGGCGCGACAACAGCGATCCGACCGGTATCGGCCAGACGCTGAACTGGGCGTGGGCATGGCCGGCGAACCGGCGCATTCTCTACAACCGCGCCTCCGCCGACGTGGCAGGCAAGCCCTTCAACCCGAAGCACAAGCTGGTGTCGTGGAATGGCAAGGCGTGGGTGGGGGCCGACGTGCCCGACTTCAAGGTCGATGAAGATCCGGCCGGCGGCATGGGCCCGTTCATCATGAACCCTGAAGGCGTGGCGCGCTTCTTCGCGAAGGGCGGCATGGCCGAAGGGCCGTTCCCAGAACACTACGAGCCATTCGAGACGCCGCTGGGCTACAACCCGCTGCATCCGAAGCAACCCAAGGCCACCAGCAATCCGGGCGCACGCGTGTTCCCGGACGACCTGGCGACGATGGGCACCGCCGATAAATTCCCGTATGTGGCGACGACTTACCGTCTGACCGAGCACTTCCACTACTGGACCAAGCACGCACTGCTTAACTCGATCATTCAGCCGGAGCAATTCGTCGAAATTGGCGAAGGGCTGGCCAAGGAAGTCGGGGTGGTGTCGGGCGACACGGTCAAGGTGTCGTCCAACCGGGGCTACATCAAGGCCAAGGCCGTAGTGACCAAGCGGTTGAGGGCGCTCCAGATCGACGGCAAAACCGTCCATCACGTGGGCATTCCGATTCACTGGGGCTTCAAGGGGGTCGCCAAACCGGGCTTCCTTGCGAACACGCTCACCCCGATCGTCGGCGACGGTAACTCGCAGACACCGGAAGTGAAGTCGTTCCTGGTGAAGGTCGAGAAGGCATAGGGGAGGCGCCATGGCATTGCAATCACTTGATATCAAACGGCGCTCGGCAACGACGCTGCCGTCGCCCTCGGTGCGTGAATCGCACACGGGCGACGTCGCGAAGTTGATCGATGTCTCGAAGTGCATCGGCTGTAAGGCTTGCCAGACAGCGTGCATGGAGTGGAACGATCTGCGCGACGAAGTCGGCGAAAACGTCGGCGTGTACGACAACCCGCGCGACTTGTCGGCGGACTCGTGGACGCTGATGCGTTTCACCGAGTACGAAAACCCGAAGGGCGACCTCGAATGGCTCATCCGCAAGGATGGCTGCATGCACTGCGAGGACCCGGGCTGCCTGAAGGCTTGCCCGTCGCCCGGGGCGATCGTGCAGTACGCCAACGGCATCGTCGATTTTCACGAAGAGAACTGCATCGGCTGCGGCTACTGCATCACCGGGTGCCCGTTCAATATCCCGCGTATCTCGCAGAAGGATCACAAGGCGTACAAGTGCACGCTGTGTTCCGACCGCGTGTCCGTGGGGTTGGAACCGGCCTGCGTGAAGACGTGTCCGACTGGCGCGATCATGTTCGGCACCAAAGACGCCATGAAGGATCAGGCCGAAGAGCGTATCGAAGACCTGAAGTCGCGGGGCTTCGATAACGCGGGTCTGTACGATCCGGCCGGTGTGGGCGGCACGCACGTGATGTATGTGCTGCACCATGCCGACAAGCCGTCGCTGTATCACGGCCTGCCCGATAACCCGCGCATCAGCCCGATGGTCACGTTCTGGAAGGGCATTGCGAAACCGCTGGGCGTGGCCGCGATGGCGTTCACCGCGATTGCCGGTTTCTTCCACTACATCAAGACCGGTCCGAACGAAACGACCGAAGCGGATGAAGAGGAAGCGCGCCGGTACGATGCGTCCCGCAAGGGCGATGGCCCCGGCAAGGGTGTTGCCACGCACGAGGAGGTCTGACGATGTCGCAAGAACATAGCGAACATAAGGACGATCTGATCCAGCGATACAACGCGGCAGAGCGCATCAACCACTGGATTGTCGCGGGCACGTTCATCTTGCTCGCGCTCTCCGGGCTGGCGTTGTTTCATCCGTCGATGTTCTGGCTCACCAATCTGTTCGGTGGCGGGCCGTGGACGCGCATCTTGCATCCATTCGTCGGTTTGGTGATGTTCGTCGGTTTTGTGTGGCTCGCACTGCGGCTTGCCCGCTATAACAAGTTCGAGTCGCGCGACCGCGAGTGGATGATGAAGATCGGCGATGTGCTGAACAATCGCGAAGAGAATCTGCCGGAAGTCGGGCGCTACAACGCCGGGCAGAAGCTGTTGTTCTACGTGATGGTGCTGTGCATGCTCGGACTGCTCGCCTCCGGCATCGTGATCTGGCGCGCGTACTTCGCGTTCTACTTCCCGATCTGGGTGATTCGACTCGCTTCGGACGTGCACGCGGTGTGTGCATTCGTGTTGATTTGCGGCATCATTACGCACATCTACGCGGCGATCTGGATCAAAGGGTCCGTGGGTGCCATGACACGCGGCACCGTAACGCGCGGCTGGGCGTGGAAGCATCATCGCGCCTGGTACAAGCAGCTCAACAAGTAAGTCCGGCCCCGGTGGCTGGACACTCCTACGAGGCCAGCCACCTTGCAACGCATCCTCCAACCCGGACAGATCGAATCTCTCGATCGCACCGCCATTCCCCGTCTTCGCATGCCGCAACCCGCCGAGGTGTTCTCGGCGCGTGCGGCGCGTCTACGTCAGCTCGCTGAGGGGCATCCACTCGGTGATTACCTGCGACTGATGGCCGCACTGGTCGACGCGCAACGCCGCGAGGCCGAGAATTTCCAAGCCGAACGTCCCTCCGCTGAATTGATTGCACAGGCGCAGCAGCACTGCATGCCGCTGGTGCCCGCCAACGGCGGTTACGAAGTCGGCCGATGGAAGACGTTGCTCACGCCGCTGCTCGACGCTGTCGCCGCACAAACTGACGTGCCCGCGCCGGTGCGTGGCGTACTCGATCGAATTCGCAGTGCCGATGCCGCCACGCTCGATGCCGCTGCGCAGTCGCTGTTGGCAGGGCACGGCAAGGGCGTGGATGCGGCGAGCGCACCGTTTCTGATGGCGGCGCTGCAAGTGCTTTGGACGGGCGTGGCGAGCACGTTCGAGGCCGGTGAAGTGCCGATGCTCGACGTGCCGAATATTTGCCCGGTTTGCGGCACGCTGCCGGTGGCGAGCGTCGTGCGCATCGGTGGCGCGCACGAAGGTTACCGTTATCTGGCGTGCGGTCTGTGTTCGACCGAATGGCATATGGTGCGCGTGAAGTGCACCCACTGCGAATCGAGCGAGCACGTGGCATATCACGTGGTCGACAAGGAAGGCGAGGCGAGTGCCAAGGCGGATCTCTTCGCGCAGGCCACACATCCCGCGCAGGATGCCGACGGCCTCGACGCCAAGGCACCGGAAGCAGCAGAGGGTGGCCGCCCCAAACTCGACGAGGCGGCCAAGCGTGTGGCGTCGTCGCCGAGCCGTGCGGAGTCGTGCGACGACTGCCACAGCTATCGCAAAATTTTCTATCAGGACAAAGACCCGTTCGTGGAACCGGTTGCCGACGACTTGGCGAGCTTGGCGCTCGACGTGTTGATGGGCGAAGCGGGCTACGCGCGGGCCAACGGCAACCCGCTACTCTGGCAAAGCGCTGAGGAGTAACGACATGGCCGAGGACGATCTGGCCCCCGTGGGCGCGGCGGACCTGCCGTCGCTCGACCGCTTGCTGGGTATGCCCGACTTTCAGGCGGCGCTCGCCGACTATGGACGCACGCAAGTTACCGCGACGTTGCGTGCCGATTTGGACGCTTGCCGAAGCGAGGCGCTGGCTGGCAAGTTGTCGCGTGAAGCGTTGGCGCCGGAGGCGTTTGCGGCACGCGTGACGCGCACGTTGGTATCGCGCAATCGGGCGACGCTGCGCCCGGTGTTCAATCTGACGGGCACGGTGCTGCACACCAACCTTGGGCGCGCGTTGCTACCCGAGGCCGCCGTCGACGCGGTCATGCAGGCGCTGACGTCGCCCGCCAATCTCGAATTCGATCTGGCCACTGGCGGACGCGGCGATCGCGACGATCTCATCGCGCCGTTGCTGTGCGAACTCACCGGCGGTGAAGCGGCTACCGTGGTCAACAACAATGCGGCGGCGGTGCTGCTCATGCTGGCGACGTTGGCCAAGCGGCGCGAAGTCGTTGTCTCGCGCGGTGAACTGGTTGAGATTGGCGGCGCGTTTCGCATTCCGGACATCATGACGCACGCGGGCGCAAAGCTCGTAGAGATTGGCACGACCAATCGCACGCACGCGGCGGATTATCGCAACGCGATTGGCGAGAAGACGGCGCTGTTGATGAAGGTTCATTGCAGCAATTACGAAGTGACGGGCTTCACCAAGAGCGTGGATGTGGCGGAAGTCGTGGCCATCGCCAAACCGCACGGTGTTCCCGTCGCGGTGGATCTGGGCAGCGGCACGCTCACCCCGCTTGAGCGCTGGGGCCTGCCGCACGAGACCACGGTGCAGGAGACGATTGCTGCCGGAGCCGATCTCGTGACGTTCTCCGGCGACAAGCTGCTTGGCGGCCCGCAGGCGGGCATGATCGTCGGGCGCAAGGACCTCATCGCCAAGATCAAGAAGCATCCGCTCAAGCGGGCGTTGCGCGTGGGCAAGCTCACGCTGGCGGCGCTTGAGCCGGTGCTACGTCTGTATCGTGATCCTGAACATCTGCCCGAGCGTCTGACGACGCTGCGTTTGCTCACGCGTACGCACGCCGAGATGGCGGCGCAGGCGGAGCGATTGGCACCGGTGCTGGCGCAGTCGTTGGGCGATGCATACACGGTGACGGCGGCGCCGATGGTGAGCCAGATCGGCAGCGGCGCGCTGCCTGTCGAGCAACTGCCCAGTTATGGATTGGCGATTGCCCCGGCGGGTGGCGGCAAGCGCGGCAGCGGGCGCGCGTTGGCGAAGCTCGAAGCGGCGCTGCGCGGGCTACCCTATCCGGTGATCGGGCGTATTTCCGACCAGACGTTGTGGCTTGATTTGCGCTGCCTGGAAGCGAGCGACGAGGTGTGTCTGACGCTGCAATTCGCGGAGCTTCGTGCATGATCGTCGGCACCGCAGGTCATATCGACCACGGCAAGACGAGTCTGGTGCGCGCGTTGACTGGCGTGGACACCGATCGTCTGAAAGAAGAAAAAGCGCGCGGCATCTCCATCGAATTGGGCTACGCCTACACACCGCTGCCTGACGGCGAGGTGTTGGGCTTCATCGACGTCCCTGGTCACGAGAAACTGATTCACACGATGGCGGCCGGTGCGGTCGGCATCGACTTCGCGTTGCTGGTGATCGCCGCCGACGATGGCGTGATGCCGCAAACGCGCGAGCATCTTGCGATCCTGACGATGCTTGGCGTGCGTCAGGGCGTGGTGGCCTTGTCGAAGGCGGATCGGGTCGATATTCCGCGTCTGGGCCGGGTTAAGCGTGAGATTACGCAATGGCTCGCGAACACGCCGCTGGCGGGCGCGCAGATCGTACCGGTGTCGGCGACGACGCCGGGCGATGCGGGTGTCGCGGTGTTGCGTGAGCAGCTCACGCATGCTGCGCAGGCGCTCAAGGCGGCTGGCAATGCGGCCCGTTGTGACGATGCTTTGTTCCGCCTTGCTGTGGATCGTGTGTTCACGTTGGCGGGTCACGGCACGGTGGTCACGGGGACGGCATTCGCAGGCACTGTGCAAGTCGGCGACACGCTCACGGTGATGCCGCAGGGTTTGCCGGTGCGAGTGCGCAGCATTCATGCGCAGAACCGTGCGGTCGAGGTGGGGCGAGCCGGGGAGCGTTGCGCGTTGAATCTGGCGGGCATCGAGCGCGATCAGATTAGCCGTGGCGACTGGATCGTCGCGCCGGGGTTGTCTGCGCCGTCGACGCATGTGGACGTCGAGTTGCACTGGTTGGACGGCAACGCACCGCTCACGCAATGGTTTCCACTGCATGTGCATCTCGGCACGACGCATACCCAGGCGCGCACGGTACTGCTCGATGGCGACGTACTGGCGCCGGGCGGCACGATGCGGGTGCAGTTGGTGTTCGACACGCCGGTGTGCACGATGCCAGGCGATCGGTTCATCGTGCGTAATCCGCAGGCGACGGCAACGGTGGGTGGCGGTCGTGTGCTCGACCCTGCCGGGCCGGAACGAAAGCGCCGTTCAGCGGCGCGTTTGGCGTGGCTCGATGCCATGGCACGAACGCTCGATGGCGACGGACTCGAAGGTTTGCTAGCTCAGTCACCGCACGGACTGACAAGCGCGCAGGTGACGGCGCTCACGGGCTTGCCGAGTGCGAAGTGGCAGTGGCCGTCGGATGCTGTGGTGCTTAACGGCGTGGAAGGTGAGTCGTTGGCGTTCGCACCGCAGGCATGGGAAGCGCTGCGCACTAGGGTGCTCGCCGCGCTGCGTGATTACCATGCGCGACTCGCCGACGAACCGGGGTTGGATGCTGCGCGCCTTGGCCGAATGACGTGGCCTGCGCTGGACGCTAGCCGGTGGCGTGCGATCGTGCAGGCGCTGGTGGCGGATGGCTCGCTGACACGCACGGGGGCGTGGTTGCATCTGCCGACGCATCGCGTGGAGATGAGTGCAGAGGAGACGGCGTTAGCAGAGGCGTTGTTGCCGCGCATTGCACAGGGCCGGTTCGATCCGCCGTGGGTGCGCGATCTCGGGCGAGACGTGAATGCGCCGGAAGAGCGCGTGCGTGCGGTGCTGCGCAAGTTAGCGCGGCAGGGGCGGGTGCATCAGGTGGTGAAAGATTTGTTCTACGACGACGCGTGCGTGCAGACGCTGGCCGAATTGATTGCTCAGGGTGAGGGGCGAATCGAAGCGGGCGCGTTTCGGGATGCGACGGGTTTGGGACGCAAGCGGGCGGTTCAGATTCTGGAGTTCTTCGACCGCGCGGGCTATACTCGCCGCGTTGGCGATACGCATGTGCGGCGTCCCGGTGTGGTGTGGGGCGCGGCCTAGCAAAAGAAACGCCACGCGAAGTTCCGCGTGGCGTTTTTATCGAGTGCGACTCGATATCGTTACACCGTCATTTCGTTGCGCGAAGGAAGGCATCCGTATCCGGTGATGCGGCCGGGCTTCAAACCCGGTTGGGGGCGTCAGCCGTTCCCAGGTCGGTTCGACTCCGGCTGCTTTCCGCCACTCCTGCGCAAATCCAATCGCCTCAATCCCCAAAATAAATCGAATGGCCACCGGCGCTGTTGACGGCCTGATTGCCGGTGCTCACGCCGCTTGACGTGACTGCACTGCCCAGACCCACGACGTCCGGCTGCGGATTTTGCCGCGCCACAATGGCCTCGGCCTTCTGGATGTTATCCGGGTAATTCGCTTGCGAGCCGCTCGGCTGGAACCCGGCTTGCTCGACGCGAACCAAATCGGCCTGAACGGCGGCGCGCGTCAGCGGCGCATTGTTCGCCGTCGATTGGGCGAATGCGGAGAACGGGGCAGCCAGCGCGCAGGAAACGAGAAGTGCGGAAACGAGTGCTTTCATGATATTCACCTTTGCATAAGTGGCTGCCGACGCCGGAGGTGGAGCCGTTCAGCCTGCCTTCGACAAAGCCGCGAAGGTTGTCTGCATTCTGGTCAATCCCCCCTGACCCGAAGGTGACTCCGGCATTACGAGTTTGTTATCTGCGTAGATAACAAATCTGTAAGGAAAGGGTCAGCACGAGGTAAGCGCCTCGTTTTCATACTGACTCCCATCTCGTGCGCCTGCCTTCGCCGAGCGTCGGACCGATTGAGCGCAGCAGGCCATGCCGTTTTCTTTGCCGCTGCTTCTCTCCGGACTCCGTCATGTGGATCGTCAAACTGGCGCTCAGACGCCCTTACACGTTCATCGTGCTCGCCGTGCTGCTCTTCATCCTCGGCCCGCTCGCGATCATGCGTACGCCGACGGACATCTTTCCCAACATCGATATTCCCGTCGTTAGCATTGTTTGGACGTATAACGGCTTCTCGGCGGAGGACATGGCGCATCGCATCACCTCGAACTACGAGCGCGCGCTGACCACCGACGTCGACGACATCGACCACATCGAGTCGCAATCGCTGAACGGCGTGTCCGTCGTGAAGGTGTTTTTCCATCCGGGCGCCGACATCAACCGCGCCATTGCGGAAGCGGCCTCCAACTCGGCGTCGATTCTGCGGATCATGCCGCCCGGCACACTGCCGCCGAACATCATCACGTACAGCGCCTCGACGGTGCCCGTGCTCCAGCTAGGCTTGTCGAGTCAGTCGCTGCCGGAACAGTCGCTGTACGACCTCGGCAACAGCTTCATCCGTACGCAGCTCGCCACCGTGCAAGGCGCTGCCGTGCCGCTGCCGTATGGCGGGAAAATCCGCCAGATCATGGTTCAGCTCGATCCCAAGGCGTTGCAGGCTAAGGGCCTTGCGCCCATCGACGTTGTCAACGCTGTGAATGCGCAGAACCTGATCCTGCCCGGCGGCACCGCGAAGATCGGCGCCCGGGAATACAACGTGAAGATGAACGGAAGTACCGAGAGCGTGGCGGCGCTCAACGACTTGCCGATCAAGACGGAAAAGGGCGGGGTGGTGTACGTGCGCGATGTCGCCCATGTCATCGACGGTTTCGCGCCGCAGACCAACATCGTTCGTGCGGATGGCCAGCGAGGCGCATTGCTCACGGTCGAGAAAACCGGCAGCGCCTCGACGCTCACGATCATTCAGCAGGTCAGAGACTTGCTGCCGAAGATCGCCGCCGGCTTGCCAAGCGCATTGAAGATTACGCCGCTGTCCGACCAGTCGGTCTTCGTGAAATCAGCGATATCCGGCGTGGTGCGTGAGGCCCTCATTGCCGCATGTCTGACGGCGGCCATGATCTTGCTGTTTCTGGGCAGTTGGCGGGCCACGCTCATCATCGCGGTCACCATTCCGCTCTCGGTACTCACGTCATTGATTGCGCTCTCGGCGCTCGGCCAGACGATCAACATCATGACGCTCGGCGGTCTGGCGCTCGCGGTCGGCATTCTTGTCGACGACGCCACCGTCGCCATCGAGAACATCACCCATCATCTCGAGCGCGGCGCGGCATTGCACGACGCGATTCTCAACGGCGCGGGCGAGATCGCGGTGCCGACCTTCGTCTCGACACTGTCCATCTGCATCGTGTTCGTGCCGATGTTCCTGCTCTCCGGCGTGGCGCGCTATCTGTTCGTGCCGATGGCCGAGGCGGTCGTCTTCGCCATGTGCGCCTCGTACTTCTTCTCGCGCACGTTGATTCCGACGCTGGCGATGTATCTGCTGCGTGCGAAATCGCCGGAAGACCCCGCACGTCGTGGCTTTGCGGGACGCATTGCACGGTTTCAGGCGCGCTTCGAAGCCGCGTTCGAGTCGCTGCGTCATCGCTATGCCGACCTGCTGCAATGGGCGATCGGGCGACGCAGGCGCTTTGTCATCGTGTGGCTCGCGATTTGTCTTGGCTCGCTGGTATTGATGCCGTTCACCGGGCGCGACTTCTTTCCATCGATCGATTCCGGCGAGATTCGCCTGCATTTGCGCGCGCCTACCGGCACACGCATCGAAGAGACGGCGCGCATTACCGATGAGGTCGAAGCGAAGATCAAGACGGTGATTCCCAGCGCCGAGGAGGGACTGGTGCTCGACAACATCGGTCTGCCGGTGAGCGGTATCAACCTGACCTACGATTCGTCGGACCCGATTGGTGCCGAGGACGCAGACGTTCTCATTACGCTCAAGCCGAATCACGCGCCGACGGCGGGGTATGTGGCGAAGTTGCGCAACGTGCTTACGGCGTCGTTCCCGGGGGTGACTTTCTCGTTTTTGCCCGCCGATATCGTCAGTCAGATTCTCAACTTCGGCTTGCCTGCGCCCATTGATGTGCAGATCGTTGGCAACAAGCTCGCGCAGAACCGAGTCGTGGCGAATCAGTTGCTCGAGCAGATGCGAGGCGTGCGCGGACTCGTCGATGCCCGCATCCAGCAACCTGGCGATGAGCCGACGCTGGACGTGAACGTCGATCGCACCAAAGCCATGCAGGCGGGGCTCATGCAGCGCGATGTTGCGCAGAACTTGCTGATTGCGCTGTCGGGCAGCTCGCAAACGACGCCCAATTTCTGGCTCGATCCCAAGAATGGCGTGAGCTATCCGCTCACGACAATGGTGCCGCAATACAACATCAATTCGTTGCAGACGCTCGCCAACGTGCCGGTGACGACACCGGCGGCGTCGGGTAATGCGCAGAACCAGCTCGGCACACTGGGCACGGTCTCGCGCAGCGAGCAACAGGCGGTCGTCTCGCACTACAACGTGCAGCCGGTGCTCGACATTTTCGCCTCCACGCAGGGGCGCGACCTGGGTGGCGTCGCTTCCGATGTGAGCCGCCTCGTCAATGCCGCCCAAGCGCACTTGCCCGCTGGCTCGTCGATCGCAATACGTGGGCAAGTGCAATCGATGAATGCGTCGTTTAGCGGACTGGCCTACGGCATCGTGTTTGCCATGGCCCTCGTGTACTTGCTGATGGTCGTGAACTTCCAGTCGTGGGTCGACCCGTTCATCATCATCAGCGGTATCCCGGCGTCGATGGCGGGCATCGCGTGGATGTTGTTCGTCACACAGACCACCCTCTCCGTGCCTGCGCTGACCGGCACGATTCTGTGTATCGGTATCGCCACGGCCAACAGCATTCTCGTGATCAATTCGGCGCGCGAGTCGCTTGCCAGCGGTATGGCGCCACTCGTCGCCGCACTCGATGCCGGTTTCAACCGTTTTCGTCCTGTGCTGATGACCGCGCTTGCGATGCTGATCGGCATGTTGCCGATGGCACTCGGTCTGGGCGACGGCGGCGAACAGAACGCACCGCTCGGTCGCGCCGTGATCGGCGGACTCGCGTTCGGCACCCTCTCGACACTCGTGTTCGTGCCTGTTGTCTTCGGCATGGTGCACAGCGTGCTGGCCAAGCGCCGTGGCGCACGCAAAACCGATGCGTCGGCTGATTCGGCTGATTCGGCCGCTTCGGCCGCTCACCTCCAATAAGGATTTCCCATGAAACTGGATATGCCGCCCGAAGATCTCGCCCCGGTGCAGGCACGAGGCGAAGACGATCGATCGCCACAAACGCCGCCTCTCGCGGTACCGGCATTGCCGCCACGCCAACGCCGCAGACACCGCGCTTGGGGGCTCGGTCTGGGCTGCGTTGCCATCGTGCTTTTGGGGGCGGGTATCGTGCCCCGCATCACGGCCCGCCAGGCGCAAGCCGAGCAGGTCACGGCGCAGCGCGAAATCACCGTCTCGACGGTTTCGCCCTCGCGGGCGCCTAGCGTGCAGGAGTTGCTGCTGCCGGGGGCGGTCATGCCTTGGGCGGATGCCGCCATCTACGCGCGCACCAGCGGTTATGTTCAGCATTGGTACGCCGACATCGGGGCGCACGTGAAGGCTGGCCAGACGCTCGCGCAAATCGACGCCCCCGAACTCGATGCGCAACTGCGTCAGGCGCGCGCCGACGAATCGACCGCACAGGCGAACTACCAATTCGCCAGCAGCACCGCGCAGCGATGGCAGACCATGCTGCAATCGCAATCGGTGGCCCAACAAGAAGCCGATGCCAAGACAAGCGACGCCGCGGCGAAGCGCGCCATGTTGCAGGCGGCGAAGGCCAATGTCTCCCGCTTATCGGAGATGGTCGCGTACCAGAATGTGAGCGCACCGTTCGACGGTGTCATTACTGCACGCAATGTCGATGTGGGGGCATTGGTGACGGCGGGAGGGGCACCTGGGCTCTCCGCCAAGCCAGGTGAACTCTTCCATATCGTCCAAACCCAGCGTCTGCGCGTGTACGTCGATGTGCCGCAAGACGATGCGAGTCGCATTACCCCGGGCACGCCGGTATGGCTCTCGACGCAGCAATATCCAGGGCGACGCTTCCCCGCGACGATCGCGCGTGACGCCAATGCCATCGACCCGGTGAGCCGCACGATGCGCGTGGAGGTGGACGTCGATAACAGTGACGGGGCGTTGATGCCCGGCGCCTACGCGCAGGTGCATCTCGCGTTACCCACGAGCGCACCCGCGCTTGAACTGCCGGTGAGCGCGCTATTGTTCCGCCCCGATGGCGTGACGATTGCGTTGGTGGATGCGAACGGCGAAGTGGCGCTCCAGCACGTGACCATCGGCCGGGACTTCGGCACTTACGTGGAGATTGCCACGGGCTTGGCGCCCGACACGCGCGTCATCGCAAATCCCGGCGATGCCATCACGAATGGCCAGCGCGTGCACGTCGCTAACGACCCCTCCGGCGCAGCCACGGACGGCGCTACCCGTACGGCGGTCCCGGTGGCTCCGCCGGGGAAAATAGCTTCGGCATCGGCCGCGACGGCTGGCAAGGCATAGACGAGGTCCAGCATGTTCCATCGATTCACGTCCCCAATGCGCGGCATTGCCGTGGCCTGCATCGCGACGATGCTTGCCGCTTGCACGACCCTACCCACATACCACGTGCCCGATGCGGCCGTGCCTGCCCAGTTCGCGAACGCGCCACAGTCTTCCAACGGGTGGTCGGTCGCGGCCCCCGCAGACGGCAAGCCTCGCGGGCCGTGGTGGTCGGTTTTCAACGATGAGACCTTGAATCAGCTCGAAGCCCGCGTAGATGTGTCGAACCAGACGGTGCGCGAGGCGGTGGCACGGCTGCAAGCGGCGCGGGCCATGGTCGACTACCAGCGCGGTGCTTATGCGCCAAGCGTGACGGCGGGCACTGGCGCGCAACGCTACCGCACCTCGCAAAGCCTGGTGGACCGTGCGCTGGCAGGCAAGACCATTCCGGATTATTCGATAGGCGTTGCGGCGAGTTGGGAGCCCGATTTGTTCGGGCGGATCAAGGATGCCACCGTCGCGGCACGCGACAGCGCGCAGGCGAGCCAAGCCGACCTCGAGGCGGTGCGCCTGTCGGTCGCGGGCGATCTCGCCACCGCCTATTTCGACGTGCGCTCGCTCGATCGCCAAAAGCAGTTGCTCGACGATTCGGTGACCGCCTACGGTGCGGCATTACGCATCGTTCAACAGCAACTGGCCGATGGCGCTATCGATGCGTCGGCCGTGGCGCAGGCACAAACGCAACTCGAAAGCGCTCGCACGGCGGATCAGGACATCGGCATGCAGCGTGCTCAGCTCGAGCACGCCATCGCCACGCTGATCGGCGTACCCGCGTCGTCGTTCGTATTGCCGCCCGATGTGGCACCCGCAGCAGTACCAACGATTCCGACAGGTGTGCCGTCTGCATTGCTAGAACGTCGCCCCGACATCGCCGCCGCTGAGCGCCGTGTCGCGGCGGCGAATGCCGACATCGGGCAGGCGCATGCCGCGTTTTATCCCGATCTCACACTCTCGGCGTCGACAGGCCTGGAAAGCACGTTCTTCGCGCCGTGGCTCTCGGCACCGAGTCTTTTTTGGTCGCTGGGTGCGCAACTGGCTGGCACGTTGTTCGATGGTGGCCGGCGCGATGCAACGCTGGCAGGTGCGAACGCACAATACGACGCCGCTGTCGCTGCCTACCGGCAGACGGTGCTCGTGGCGTTTCAGCAAACGGAAGATAACCTGAGTGCGCTGAATAGTTTGGCGGGGGAAGCGCAAAGCCAAGATCGCGCGACGCGTGCCGCCGTGCTATCGCTCAAACTCACGACGAATCGCTATCAGGCGGGTGCCGTGAACTATCTCGACGTCGTCACTGCGCAGACCATTGCGCTACAGAACGAACGCAATCAGGCGCAAATTGCACAGCGCAGGCTGGACGCGAGCGTGCATTTGCTTCAGGCGCTCGGCGGCGGCTGGGACCGCGCCGTGCTGCACGGCGATGGTGAGTCGTTGCGCAACCACGCTGCGACGACTACCGACGAGAGAACGAAAGGATGAAGCGGGTGCCGGCGGCATCGCTTTCTGCGCGTACGGTGCCGCCGTGCAGAGTCATGATCGTGCGTACGATCGCGAGTCCAAGCCCGGCGGCACCACTGGTCTGCGGGGCGTTCTGGCGAGACGCATCTGCCCGGTAGAAACGGTCGAAAATGCGCTCCAGCAGGGCCGGGTCAATAGGCTCGCCGGGATTGGCGACGGTAATCTCGACGGTGGCGGGCGTCGTATTGGCATCGAGCGTGATTTCACCGCCCCGGGGCGTGTATCGCAGCGCGTTGGCGAGCAAGTTGCTGACGGCGCGGCGGAACAACTCTTTGTCGGCGCGCAACGCTCCGGCACCCGTGACGCGGATGCGCACACCGACCTCGTCCGCGGGGCCTTCAAAATAATCGGCGATTTGCGTAAGCGCCGCAACGGTGTCGAATTCCGCGAGCGTCGTCATGAACTGTGGATGTTCGGCACGCGAGAGAAAGATCACGTTCTCGATCATGCGCGACAGCCGGGCGCATTCTTCAAGGTTCGATTCGAGCAGCGTTTCGTATTCGGGCACGCTGCGTGGCCGGGCGAGCGCCACTTCGGTCGCACCGCGCAGATTCCCGAGTGGCGTGCGCATGTCGTGCGCGAGGTCGGCGGTGTACTGCGACATACGCTCGAAGCCGCCGTGCAGGCGCTTGATCATCGCGTTGAGCGATTTGACCAGCACTTCAAGTTCGCCGGGGGCGCCGTCGACCGCAATGGATGTGTCGAGCTGATCGACGTTGAGTGTCGACACGCTGTTATCCAGATCGCGCAAGGGACGCAGTGAGGCGCGCACGAGCAGCCAGCTCATCAGAAACGCGAGCACCATGCCCGCAAAACCGTAGACGTAAAGACGCTCGCGATAGTGGTCGAGTACGCGCCACCGGTCGGTCATATCGCGTGCGATGACCACAGTGACCAGCGTGCCGTCGGCGAGTTTCGCCTCGGCGGCGAGCCCGCGAACGGGCACATCGCGCGTGTTGCGCCATTCGAGCACGTCGGCTTCGGTGATGCGTTGTGACGCTGCCACGCGTGAGGCGAGGGGCAGTGACGGGAAAACCTCGTCGGACACCCGTTCCGTGTTGTGATCGATGAGTTTTGTGCCGTTCTCGCCGAGCACTTCCATCGCGAGCAGTGGATTGCCGAGCACTTGGCTCGTGAGGCGAACCGTGTGATCGCGAAGGTCGCGGGGGGAACTCAGTTCCTCGGCAAGGCGGCGTGTGTGACGGGCGATCAAGACGATGTCGAGATCGTCCTGTGCCCGAATTTCACGCCCGAGGGTGAAGTAGAGCGTGGTACCGACCAGCGCAAAGACGGCGAGCGTGGTGCCCGCGAAGCAGAGCGCCAGCGTTGTGGATAGCGAGCGCGCGGCCATCAGTCGGCGTCTTTGATTTCGGCAACGTAGCCCACGCCGCGTACGGTGTGGATCACTTTGACGGGGAATTCGTCGTCCACCTTGGCACGTAGACGGCGCACGGCGACTTCGACCACGTTGGTATCGCTGTCGAAGTTCATGTCCCACACATAGGAGGCGATCTGGGTACGTGTCAGGACTTCGCCTTGACGCCGGACCAGCAATTGCAGGAGCGAGAATTCGCGCGGCGTGAGGTCGATGCGCGTGGTGCCGCGCCGCACACGTCGGCGAGTGACGTCGATTTCCAGATCACCGAGCGTGAGTACGTCGCTCTCGCGCAGCGGCCCTCGACGAGCCAGCGTGCGCACGCGCGCGAGCAGTTCGACGAAGGCGAACGGCTTGACCAGATAGTCGTCGCCGCCTAGCTCCAGACCTTTGACTCGGTCGCTGATGTCGTCGCGAGCGGTGAGGAATAGCACCGGGGTGGTGTGGGTGATGCGAAGCGTCTTGAGAACCGCCCATCCGTCCATGGCCGGCAGCATGACATCCAGCACGATCACGTCGTAGGTGGCTTCCCGGGCGAGGATCAGACCCTCGGCGCCGTCGCTGGCGACGTCAACGACGTAGCCCGACTCCTCGAAACCCTTCTTGAGATAAGCGCCGGTCTTCGGCTCGTCTTCGATCACGAGAATGCGCATGGCCACACGTCCATTGGTCAGTCTGACCAGATTGTATGCGCTCTGGTGGACGTCGTGTCACCGCTGTCAACTGTCCGTCTTGCGTCTGCGCGCAGACACTTTTTCCACCGTCCCCTCTTCACCCCGTGGCTCCCGCAACGCCGCGGCCAACTCAACAAACAGCTTCACCCGGGAATTGGCATCGCCGTACCGGTGCCCGATATAAAGCGTCGTCGTGGTGTCGGTGTCCGTAAAGTCGCGAAACACCACACCGGGGACGGCAATGGCGTTCAGCGACTTGGGCACGACGGTCACACCCAGCCCCGTCGCCGTCAGGCCAATCAGCGTCGATGCCTGCTGCGCCTCCTGCACGATCTTCGGCTCGAACCCGCGTTTCGCACACAACGCATTGATCTGCGCGAACATCACCACGCCCGCCGAGCGCGGATACGCGATAAACGCTTCGTCCCTCAAATCGGCAATCTTGACCTTCGCCGCCTTCGCCAACGGATGCCCCGCGTGCATCGCCAACACCAACGGCTCGACGACCAGCGGTGTGAGCACCAACGACGACGGCGCCGGTTGCTGCGCATCGAGCCGCAACAACGCCACGTCGATCTCGCGGGCTTCCAGCGCGTCCAACTGCCGCGACGACGGCAACTCGTGCAACTGAACCTGCACCTTCGGCCGCTGCTTGCGATACGCGTGAATCAATTGTGGAAACACCGGCGAGAGCGACGACGCATTCGTGAACCCCACCCGCAGCCGTCCCACCTC
This sequence comes from Pandoraea pneumonica, assembly GCF_049918595.1. GTDB lineage: Bacteria > Pseudomonadota > Gammaproteobacteria > Burkholderiales > Burkholderiaceae > Pandoraea > Pandoraea pneumonica_A. Next base: position 789,078 of record NZ_JBNCRZ010000003.1, on the reverse strand, counting down.
GCCACTCACCGTTTGCCATACCGATTCGCGCGCATGTTCGATATGCGCGAGGATCGCCGGTGCCTGCGCCGCCAGTGCGATCCCCGCCTCGGTGAGCGACACCGACCGGCGCGTGCGGTGAAACAGCCGCGCCCCCAACGATTCTTCCAATGCCTGAATCGCCAGACTCAACGGCGCCTGCGTAATGCCCAGCCGCTCGGCGCTGCGCCGGAAGTGCAGTTCCTCGGCCAACACAGCGAAGTACTCCAGATGCCGAATGTTCATCATCGCCCGGTGCTCATCCATTGATTTGTTTTACAAATCATTAACGTGATTTCAAAGAATAAATGAAATCTATTGGCGGGGCCATACTGTGTCGAAATCAATAACGAGACCGAGCCACAGTGGCTTTGGAGACAGCATGGAAAGCACAGAACTCATGGCGCGCCTGCGCGCTGGCCAACCCGTATTTGCACTGGGCGTGCGCGCGGCTCGCTCGACCGACGTCGTTCGCTGGGCACGCGCCGCAGGCTACGACACCGTTTGGATCGACATGGAGCACAGCCCGCTGCCGGTCGACACCGTCTCGCAGCTTTGTCTTTGTGCCGTCGATAACGGCCTGATGCCGTGGGTACGCGTGCCCGAGCGCGACTACGGCATGATTAACCGAGTGCTCGATGGCGGCGCGCTCGGCATCATCGCCGCTCGTATCGAGTCGGCAGATCAGGCCCGCGAGATCGTCACAGGCAGCCGTTTCGCGCCGCACGGTCAACGCTCCCAACTCGCGACGCTGCCGTACGTTGGCTACGAAAAGCTGCCCGCCGCAGAGATGAACCAGCGTGTGAACGCGGTCACCGCCGTGAAGCTGCTCATCGAGAGCCGCGCTGGCGTAGAGAACGCAGGCGCCATCGCTGCCGTGCCCGGCGTCGATATCGTGGCGCTCGGCTGTAATGACCTGTCTGCCGATCTCGGCCACACCGGCAACCCGACCCATCCCGACGTGCTAGCCGCTTGTCGGCACGTCGTAGCCGCCGTGCGGGCGCAGGGCAAGATCGCCATCGTCGGCGGCATGCCCGAAGGCGAAGCGCTAACGCAACTGCGCGCCGAAGGGGCCGCACCGTTCGTCTTCAGCGGCATCGACGGCGACCTGTTTCTCGATGCCATGCGCCGCCGCGTAGCGTCGGACCGCGAAGCGTTGATGCCCACCTAATGCCCGCTTAAGCGCGCACGCACACGACATCCCCCATTTTTTGCGACCCCAACAGAACTCATTCACATGGCAACCCAATACGCAGGCCAACTGACATCGACGCCGATGCGTGCAGCCAGCACGCTGACCCGTCCCACCTTCGAGATGCCCGAGAACGCGTGCGACGCGCATATGCACGTATTCGAGTCGCTTAGCCAATACCCGAGCGTGGGTAACCCGCAGTACACCTTGCCCGACGGTCCGCTCGACAAGTACCGCGACGTCATGGACGCGCTCTCGATCCGCCGCTTCGCCATCGTGCAGCCGAGCTTCTACGGCACCGATAACCGCTGCCTGCTCGACGCATTGGCGAAGGCAGGCGACGCGGCCCGTGGCGTGGTCATGATCGACGAAGGACTGCCCGCCGCCACGCTCGACGACTGGCATCGTGCCAAGGTGCGCGCCATCCGTCTCGATCTGTTCTCGCGTGCGGAACAACCGACGAAAGAGATTCAGGCCTACATCACCCGCATGGCGTCGCTGTGCGAGAGCCTCGGCTGGCACCTTCAGTTCTACGCGCCGGGCCCGATCGTGCGCAACCTGATTCCGTTTTTGGCCGACGTGCGCACGCCGTTCGTGATCGACCACATGGGCTACATGACGCAGGAAGACGGCCTGACGAGCGACGACTTCACGCGCCTGCTCCAACTGCTCAAGGACGGCAACTGCACGCTCAAACTGTCGGCACCGTATCGCGTGGCCAAGCAACGTTCGCTGGCATCCGTCGCGCCGATGGCCAAGGCGATCATCGAGACGGCGCCCGATAAAGTCATCTGGGGTTCCGACTGGCCACACATCCCGATGGGCGAGCGCGACACCGGTGAGTTGCTCAACCTGTTGGGCGACTGGACGACGGATGCTGAAACGCGCCGCCGGATTCTGGTCGATAATCCGGCCCGCCTCTATGATTTCGCGTGATTTTTGACCGAGTTCGTTCATGAGCTATCAACCGCATTCCGCCTTCGCCGGGCTGTTTCACGCGTTCACTTCCGACCCGCAGAGCCTCGGTAACCGGCTGGCGAAAACCATGTCGGCGCGCGACGCAACGCTGCCGCTGCTGGTCTCGACTGGCTCGGATATCGCGCTGTTCCCCGGCAACGGCGCACCCGCGCAGATCGAGAGCTTTCGCAAGTCGACGCGGGGCTTCATTGAGTTGACCGCGGTCTCGCATTTGCCGCTCGCGCTCGCCTATCTTGCCCGCTTGCGTGAATTGGATGACGACGGGCAGGGCGACGGCGAAGCAGCCGCCTGGCGCGCTGAAGCGAAACGTCTGATCGAGCACGCAGGAAATGTGCGTGCGGCCAACACGCTCGCGCATTGGCGCGACGACGTTGCCGTGCAGAGTCTGCGCGGCAACGAGGCCAAGCTGGTCGATCTGATCGACTACACGTGTGACGTGTCCATCGACTGGCTCACGCGGGCACTTGCAGACCCTTCGCGCCTGACGTTCGAGCGCCTCGTCTCCGATTACTTCGAAGCCCAGCCCGGCAGCGCTTTGCCGGTGCCGATGAACGACGTGATGTTCGCGACCTTCGGGCTGGCCTATCTCGACATCGTCTATCGCATCGGAAACTGGCTGCGCTCGCAATCGCTCGACTGGTCGCGCGCCATGGTGATTGTCTCGGGCCGCTCAGGCCGTCCGACGGCGGGGGCGACGTGGTCGTCGAACAATATGTGCCATCTCATCTGGCGTGCCTCGGGTGAGCATTTGCCGCCTGAGCGCTTACTGGTTGCCCCGCACGCACCGGGCTTCTCGGTCGCGAACCTCGGCACCGCAGACGACCTGCGCACGCTCGAAGCAGGCTACCGCGAGCTGTGGCACAACACGCGGGCCAGCATCGAAGTCGCCCGCAAGATGTTCCCGCACGCGCCGGGGTTTTCGTTCTCGCCATCGCCCGACGAAGCGATGCCGCCGCTGGCCGACGCACAAGATCGCAAGTTCATGGCCGCACGGCTGCGCCGCATCATGGAAGACCCGGCCCAGTTGCTCTCGAATTGCGTCGCGGACTACATCGTCGATGAGCTCGCGCGATGCGACAACGATCCATCGCGCGCCGTGATTCCCGGATTTACGCAGGTGAATTACCCGCCGCACACGCGCTAAACCCAACATCGGGAAGCAGCGACGGGCAGCAGGGGCGCCGCACCGTCGACCACCCAAGGCACCACCGGATTCACAAAGACAATCAATCGCCCCATCAGGAGACAACCATGAACTTGATGCAAAACGAGGGGCCGTACGATGCCTCCGCCGCGCTACCGGTGCGACGCATCGTCGCGATCACGCTGGTGTGCTTCGCCGTGTCGATGATCGACGGCTTCGACACGCTGATGCTCAGCTTCGTCGCACCGCTGCTTTCCAAGTCATTGAATATCGATCCGGCATCGCTCGGGCGGGTGTTCGGCGCGGGGTTCATCGGCACGGTTGTTGGCTCGCTCATCGCCGGGCCGCTCGCCGACCGCTTCGGACGCCGCCCGACCCTCGTCGCCGCGCTCATCATGACCGGCGTCTTCACCTTGGCTTGCGCGTGGGCAACCTCCGCCACCGAGCTGTCTATCCTGCGTCTGCTCGGCGGTTTGGGCATGGGCGGTGCGATTCCGCCGGTCACGGCGATCACGGCCGAAAGCGCCCCGGTTCGCCGCCGCTCGGCACTCGTCATTCTGATGTTTATCGGCTTCCCGCTGGGGGCAGTGGTGGGCGGCGCAATTTCAGCGGTGCTGATGATGCGCTTCGGCTGGCCGTTCGTGTTCCAGATGGGCGGCGCTTTTGCGCTGCTCGTCATCGTGCCGGTGCTGTGGGTGCTGCCTGCCACCGCACCGGGGCGTAGCGCGCAAAAGGGGGAGGGTCCGGGGGCTGTGTTGCAACGCCGCGGCATGTTGCCGCGCGTGTTTGCCGACGGACGCGCCGTTGCGGCCACCGCACTGTGGGTGGGCGTACTGGCGACGATGATTCTCTCAGGCTTCCTCGTGAGTTTCATGCCGACGCTGCTCCACTTGAACGGCGTGGCGCCTGATCGTGCCGCGATGGGGGCGGTCACCCTCAACATCGGTGCGATTGTCGGCGCGTTGGTGTTGTCGACGGTCGTGAGCCGTGCCGGACCGTTCGTGCCGGTGGCATGTTCATTCATCGGCGGTGCGGTACTGACCGTGGTGTTGGGCAATTTGATCGGTGTGGGACATGCCACGTTCGGGATGCTCTTCGCGGTGGGTGCTTGTCTGGTCGGCGGCCAATTGACCTTTCCCGCCATTGCCAGCCGACTGTTTCCGACCGACGTACGCGCCGCTGGCGTGGGTGCAACGATGGCTATCGGACGTCTCGGCTCCATCATCGGGCCGACTGTCGGCGGATGGTTGATCGCGCGTCAAATGCCGTTGCCGCAAATCTTCGTGATCGCGGCGTGCATGGCGCTCATCGGCGCGGCGGGTGTGAGCATCGCCCGCTGGCGCACCCCGGCGCAAGCCGAGGGGCATGACGGCGCGGCGGCACTGGTGCAATCGCCCAACACCTATGGCACGCAGTTGCCGCACGGAGAAGTGAATCATGGCCGTTGATCTTGCCGCCAACGCTGCGAGTCGGCACGCAGATCGCCAGAGCGCTGAACGCTTGCTCACCCCCGTGCAGACATTGCCCACGAGCGCTGCCAGAGCGGTGGCCGCGTTCGCACGCAACGGCGAGCAATGGCTTGCGATTGCCCAGATGTCGAAAGATGTCGCTGGCGAAGTGCCCTACATGAATGGCGGCGACAGCGAAGTCGATGCGCTGTGCTACCGCTGGCAGGCAGGCTCAAAAGCGGGGGCCTTCGCGCTGAAGGAAAGCATTGCCTTACCCGGTGGGGAAGACGTCGAGCACTTCACCATCGGCGCGCGGGAGTTTCTCGCGTGCGTGGGTATTCGCACAGGCTGCGGACCGTACGACCTGAATACCCACGCTGTGCTTTACGAGCGCCTTGACGGTGAATGGCGTGAGCATCAGCGATTCGAGGTGTTCGCGGGTAAGCAGTGGCGCCACTTCGAAATCGACGGCAAACATTTCCTCGGGCTGGCGCAGGGCGTCACGGTCGAGGGGCCTGTGGCGCGTCACCCGGATCAGTCTTGCGTGTTTGTCTGGAACGGCGAGCGCTTCGTCGCGTTTCAGGCCACCGGCGGGCGTTGGGGTTACAACTGGGCGCACATCGAGCATGCAGGCAAGCATTACGTGGCGTATGCCGACCACGTTAGCGGGTCGCGCATCTTCCGTTGGAGCGGCAGCCAGCTCGAGACGTTGCAAGCGTTCGACGAGCCGGGCGGGCGCGCTTTCCACTTCTTTGTGGATGGCGAGACGTTGTGGCTCGTGCATGCCAACTTGCTCAGCCACACGACGCTTTACCGCTTCGACGGCGTGCAGTTCATCGCAACGCAGACGCTCGACGGCGCTGGCGGGCGGGAGCTTTGCGAGATACCCGCGCGTGGTTCCGGTGCGGCACGCTACCTGCTGCAAGTGCGCTTCATCACGGGCACACCGAAGGCCCCCGAGCCGGTGCAGCAATCGGTGTTGTGGCGATGGCGCGGCGACGGCTTCGACGCCGTCGAGTGGATCGACACCTTCGGCGGGACCGACGCGTCGACCTTCGAGGTCGATGGCGAGCGTTACGTCGTGGTGACCAACAGCCTCGATGCCGACGTGCGGTTTCGCGTCGACTCTGTCGTCTACCGCTTTTCCGGATGACGTGTGCGCGCAGGCGTTGCTTGTCGTAGCCGACGCCTGCGTCTTCTAAAGATTCCGCTTCACCTGTAGTGCCCGTCTCGCCCCGCCAGAGGGTGACGGCTTCGTTTTGCCTAAAAAAATACGATATGGAGACAAACCTCATGACTCGCTTAGCTTCACGCCGTAAGCCGCTTGCCTCGCTGCTCGCGGCGTTCCTCACGCCCGCCTTACTCGCCGTGGCCTCCAATGCCCAAGCGCAAAGCTCGGTGCAGCTGTACGGCATCATCGACGCCGGTCTTACTTACTTCAGCAATTTGAACGGTCACGGCACCTTCGTTGCTAACGACGGCGCGATTCAGGCCAACCGCTGGGGGCTGCGTGGCAGCGAGGATCTTGGCGACGGGCGTCGTGCCATCTTCGCGCTGGAGAACGGCTTCAATCTGTACTCGGGGACGATGGTGCAGTCCGGCGTGTTGTTCAGCCGTCAGGCGTGGTTGGGGCTTCAGGACATCGCACTGGGGACGGTAACGTTCGGCAAGCAATACGACTTCTTCTGGGACAACCTCACCCAGTTCACGATGGGGCAGATGGCGGGGCAGTACTCGTGGCACCCGGGCGACTTCGACCATCTGGCGGGCACGCTCCACATCAATAACGCGATCAAGTACACGTCGCCGAATTGGGCCGGTCTGACGCTTGGCGCGTTGTACGCCACGCCGTCATCGACCGTGTCGGCAGGGACTGGCCGCGTGATTGCTTTCGGCGCGAAGTATGCAAACGACGGACTGAGCCTCGGCGCGGCTTATACCAATACCCACAACTCGGGGGTGAACGCGCCCACACAGGCAGGGACCACCATCTTCCCCGATCTGCCGCCGGGGCCTGCGGTGTTGGACAACATCGCCAGTTGGGGTGTGGGCGGAAGCTATCGCTATGGGCCGAATACGACGCGTCTTCTCTTCACCAGCACGCGCTTTCGCAACGGCAACGAGAGCGTTTTGATGAATACCTATGAGGCTAACCAGATCTACCGCTGGGGACCGGCGTGGACATTCATGGGCGGCTACTGGTATTCGAAGATGGGCTCGCAGAAGTGGCAGAACGTGACGGCGCTGGCCGACTATGCGGTGTCAAAGCGCACGGACGTCTATGCGGAAGCGACGTGGCTGTATGCGGGCGGCGGCGCAGCGCCGGTGTTCCTTGGCGGCGGGTCAGCGCCGACTTTCGTGAACGGCAATTACACGGGGCAAGGGCCGTCGTCGACCGCCGTGCGCATCGGTATGCGACATACGTTCTGATCGTCGGTTCGTGGGGGGAGGGGATGTGTCGGTTACTTCCCCGTCCCGTTAGACGTCACCATCGCAGCCGCACCGAGCCCGATGTAAAGCAGGCCTGCGATGTATTTGCCCACGCCAGACGTCGAGCCTCGCTTGGCAATCGCTTTGACGATCGTGCGGGCGAGGGCGGCGCAAGTCACGTCGCCCACACCGCCCACCATCACGAGAATGGCACCCAGCGTGACGATTTGCAGCGGCACGTGACCTGCCGCCGCATTCACGAACTGCGGCAGAAACGCTGCCACGAACAGCCCGGTCTTCGGGTTCAGCAAATTGACGAGAAAGCCTTTCCGGATCGATGCACTGAGGGGTTGCTCAGGCGCTCGCGTGGACGTACCGCTCTCAGAAGTGGTTTTGCTGCAAATGGCCTTAATGCCCAGATAGATCAGATAACCTGCGCCCAACGTCTTGATCGCGGTGAACAACGTGGGCGATGCCATCAACAGCGCTGTGAGGCCGACCGCTGCAAAGCAAACATGCGCCATCGTCGCGAGCATCACGCCGAAGGACGATGCCAGCCCGTGTCTGAACCCCTGGCTCGCGCTGGCCGTCAGTACGAAGATCGTGTTCGGGCCGGGAATGGCGACGAGAACCGCCACAGTGGCGAGGAAGTAAGGTAGTACGGCGAGGTCGATCATTGCGGTAGTTTTCCGGGAAAGCTAAGGCACTGCGTGGGCTTGACGCGAATCGCCGGCATCGTAACACCCTCGGTAACCCGGCATTATTCATGCGCCCATACGCAATCTGATACCGGAAGCCGCACGGTACCGGCACGCCCCACCGGCGCCGTGCGTCACTTCAACCTGCCTCAACCCACATCATCCTGCCGGAGCCACGGGCCCCGCCTGCATGTCGTCCCGATGCCACCACCCGCCGCCCACGGCTTGAAACAGCGCCACCGTATCGGCATAGCGGTTGGCTTGCGCCTGTACCAGCGCGACACGGGCTTGCTGATACGTCTGCTGGGCATTGAGCAACGTCAGATAGCTGATGTCACCCAATTCGAGCTGCTTCTGCGCAATCGACAGGCTGCGTTGCGCAGCACGTTCGGCGTTAAGTGACGCCCCTAATGCATCCGCATCGGTGCGCAAAGCGTGCAGCGTATCGGCCACGTTCTGGAACGCCGTGAGCACCGTCCCGCGATACTGCGCACCCGCTTGCTCGTACGCCGCTTCGGCCCCGCGTTGCTTGTGCAGCAACGCACCGCCCGCGAAGATTGGCTGCATCAGGCTGCCCGCCAGCGACCAGAACGCCGTGCCCGGGCTGAACAGCTCCCGCGCAATTTCCGCACTCGCGCCATAACTCGCACTCAGCGTGATGCTCGGCAACCGTGCCGCAACGGCCACACCCACCGCCGCGGCGGCAGCGTGCCATTGCGCCTGCGCCGCACGCACGTCCGGGCGTTGCTCGACCAACTGCGACGGCAAACTCACCGGCAAGGCCTCCGGCAGTTGCAAGCCACTCAAGTCGAACTGCGCGCCGATGCGCTCGTTCGGCATGCGCCCGAGCAGCCGGGCCAGCGCATCGCGTTGCTGCGCGAGCTGCTTCTCCAGCGGCGGCACAGCGGCCTGCGCCTGCGCCAACGATGCCTCCTGCGCCGCTACGTCTGCCTGCGCCACTTGGCCAAGGTCGTACTGCTTGTGCAACAAGTCGAGCGAATGCTGTTGCAGCGCCACGATTTCCTGCGTGGCGTTCAACTGCCCGCGCAGCGACGCTTCCTGAATGGCAGCGGCCACCACGTTGCTTGTGAGCGTCAGATACGTCGCCTCCAAAGCAAAGCGTTGCGCGTCGGCTTGGGCCACGAGCGACTCGACTTGACGCCGATTGGCGCCGAACAAATCGAGCGTGTACGACACGGAGACTTGCGCCGTGTGCAGGTTGTAAAGATCATCACCGCTCGCCGCAGGGCTCGCCAGCGGCGCAGCAATTTGCTGACGTGTCGGCGAGTACGAGGCATTCACCTGCGGGAAGAAGTCTCCCTGCTGCACCCGCACCGCTTCATGCGCTGCTTTGAGCGCGGCGCGTGCCGCGTCCATATCGGGGTTGTGTTCGATGGCCTCTTTCACGAGCGCGTCGAGTTCGGGCGAATGGAACAGCGTCCACCATTGCGCCGGAATATCCATCCCTGCGACAAAGCGTTGCGCCCCACCACCCGTGGTGGCCGCCGTCGACGTGCCCGCAGGCAAAGCGTCGACGGTGTAGCCCGCATTTATGGGGGCTTCAGGCGTTTTGAAATCGGGGCCGACGGCGCACCCGGCCATCGACAGCGCAGCCGCCAGCGCCACGGCGCAGCGCGCCCCGGCATAACGATGAGTCATGACAACAGTCTCCGCGAAGCGCACGGCGCTGGCCGTGCGTCGCCACAAGGCAGTGGGTACCGGGGTATGAAATTCTCGATGCATCGCATTACCCCCGTGCCGGCTCGGCCGCGTCGAGCGCGCGCTTGGCCGCGCGTTGCTCGATATAGCGCTCGAGTACGTAGTAGTAAGTCGGCAGAATGAACAGCGTGAGCAGCGTGGCGACGATCAACCCGCCCACCACGACAGTGGCCAGCGCGCGCTGAACGTCGGTGCCTACGCCGATGGCCATCGCTGCGGGCAGCATGCCCACCGTCGCGACCGTAGCGGTCATCAGCACCGGCCGGAAGCGCTCGACAGCGCCTGCAATCACCGCTTCACGCAAGCCCAGCCCATCGGCGCGCACCCGGTTGATGTTGGCGATCATGATGATGCCGTTCTGTACCGCCACACCGAACAGGGCAATGAAGCCCACGGCACTCGCCACATTCAACGTTTCGCCCGTCAACCGCAGGGCAATCAGGCCACCCAGCGTCGCCAGCGGCACCACGCCCAGAATCAGCGCAGCCTGACGCAGCTTGCCGAATTCCGCGAACAGGAATACCAGCATCAACGCGAGCACCAGCCCCATGATCAGCGTGAGACGCGCCTGCGCCCGCTGCTGGTTCTCGAACTGCCCGCCCCACACCAGTTGATATTTGCTGTGGTCGTACTTCACGTTGCTGCCGATGCGCTTTTCGGCGTCGGCGAGATAGTCGGACAACCCACGCCCCGCATAGTCGATGCGCACGATCAGCTCACGCTTGCTCATGTCGTGCGTGATCGTCGCCTCGCCGCTCTGGTAGCGAATGTTGGCGAGCGCCGACAACGGAATTTGCGCGCCGCCCGGGGCGTTCACGAACAGATTGCCCAACGTTTCCGGGCTATTGCGCGTGTTCGGCGGGAAACGCACCGTCACGTTGTACTGCCGGTCGCCCACGTAGACCTGGCTCACCGACGCGCCGCCAATGGCGGTCTGAATCAGGTTCGTGACGTCCGCCACGTTGATGCCATAGCGTGCGGCGGCGGCCCGGTTCACGTTCACCACGATTTGCGGGATCGGCGGCTCTTCGAAGATCGACGCGTCGGCCGTACCCGGCACTTGCTTGAGCACACCCACGACCTCCGTGCCGATACGACGCAATTCCTTGAAATCGTCGCCGACGATACGGATGACGAGCGGGCTGTGGGCACCGCCCACGGCATCGTTGATCCCGTCGATGATCGGCTGGCTAATGCCTACCGACATGCCCGGAATCTGCTTGAGGCGATCGTTGAGCTTCTGCACGAATTCGGCCTTCGTCTCGCCGCGAGGCCACGTGTCATACGGCTTGAGACCAACCGGCGCTTCGATGTGCGACGGCGTCCACGGGTCTGCCTGACTATCGCTGCGCCCCAACTGCGTGACGGCATACGACACTTCGGGGAAGCTCAGCAGCACCCCGCGCAACTCGCTCGCCATCTCGCTTGCCTTGTCGAGCGAGAGACCCGACGGCAATTGCACTTGCAGCCACAGCGACCCTTCGTCCAGGTCGGGCAAGAACTCGCGTGCCGTCGTGGCGCCGAGTGCAACGACCGCTGCCAAGGCAAACACGCCAATCGAGATCGCCATACGCGGCGCGTTAAGCAGCTTGTCGAGCCAGCGCTGGAAGCCCGCTTGTGCGCGCTGAAGCGGCACGTTGTGGAAGACCTTGCGCGGTTTGCGCAAAGCCACGTACGCCAGCCCCGGAATCAGCATGAACGTGCACAGCAGCGCACCGGCCAGCGCGTAAGCCACCGTGTAAGCCATCGGCGAGAACAGCTTCGCTTCCGCACGCTCGAAGGCGAACAGCGGCAGGTAGGCCGTGATGATGATCAACGTGGCGAACAGAATCGGACGAGCCACCTGCGTGGTCGCGCTCAGCACATCGCCTTCGGTGAGTGCGGCTTCGGGCGCCGCTTCGCGCCGTCGCAAGATCGCTTCGGTCACGACAATGGCCCCGTCGACGATGATGCCGAAGTCGATGGCCCCCAGCGAGAACAGGTTCGCTGGCATGTTCGTGAAGTGCATCATGATGAACACCGCGACGAGCGCGAGCGGAATCGTCACGGCGGCAATCAGCGCACTGCGCGGGCTGCCGAGGAACAGAATCAGCACGATACACACCAGCCCGACGCCTTCGGCAACCGTGTGCGACACCTTGTGAATGGTGTTCTGCACCAGATCGTCGCGGTCGATGTACGGCACGATGCGCACGCCTTGCGGCTCAAGCTGCTTGCGCAGTTCCTCCACCTTGGCATGCACGCCCTTGAGCGTTTCCGACGGGTTCTGGTACTTGAGCATCTCGACGATGCCTTCGATGGTGTCCGGGTTGTGATCCTTGCCGAGAATGCCTTCGCGCTCCTGATGGCTGTACGTCAGGCGCCCCAGATCCTTCACCAGCACGGGTACGCCATTGCGCTGAGTGACCACGATGTTGCCGAGGTCGTCGAGCGAATGCACCATGCCGATGCCGCGAATCACATAGCCCTGCTCGCCGCGCGAGATACGGCTGCCACCCGCGTTGGCGCTGTTGTTGTTGATCGCGGTGGTGACGTCGCCAAGGCCAATGCCGTAGCGTTGCAACTGCACCGGGTCGAGTTCCAACTGGTACTGCATGGTGAAGCCGCCGAAGTTATCGACGTTCACCACACCCGCTACCTGTTGCAGTGCGGGGATCACAACCCAGCGCTGAAGCTCGGACAACTCCATCAGGTTCTTGGTATCCGACTCCAGCGTGTAGCGATAGATTTCGCCCGCCGGGCCGGTCACCGGGTCGAGCCCCGGCGTAATGCCAGTGGGCAGCGTGACACCCGCAATACGGTCGTTAATACGCTGGCGCGCCCAGTAGTCTTCGACGCCGTCTTTAAACACGAGCGTGATGAGCGACAGGCCGAACGTGGACGACGAGCGCATCGACACGACACCGGGCGTGCCGCCCAGCGCGCGCTCGAGCGGCACGGTAATTTGTTGTTCGATTTCCTCGGCAGCGAGGCCGGGGGCTTGGGTGGTGACCTGTGCGGTCACATCGCCGATATCGGGGTAGGCTTCGACGGCCATCTGCGTCCAGCTATACCAGCCGAATGCGGCCACGAGCAGCGCCACCACCCAGATGACGACCCGCTTGCGCAGGCAGAAGGTAATGAGGCGGTTAATCATTGAGAAGCACTCCGCCCTTGACGACGATGCGATCGCCCAGCGTCAGCCCGGCGCCGACGCGTGCGCCGTCCGGCTCGCCGTAACCCGGCTGCACCGTGCGCTTGACGAAGGTCCACGGGGCCACTTCCACCCACACCACCGTGCTGTCGTTGTTCATGATCAGCGCCGAGTTCGGTACGAACACCGAGCGCTGCTGCGGCACGGCAAACGTGGCGGTCGCAAACATGTTGGGCTTCAGACGGCCGTCGGTATTCGGGAAGGCAATCCGGACCTTGGCGCGGCGGGTATCCGGGTCGAGCACTTCGCTCACGAAGCTCACCTTGCCGTGCCAGGTCTGGCCCGGATACGCCTGAAAGACCACGTCGACCGGCTGGTCCTTGGCGATCAGCGCCACATTGCTCTCGGGGGCATTCGCCGTCACCCAGACAGCATCGAGATTCGAGACGGTCATGAGCGAAGCGGTCAGATCGTTGGCGTAGGCGCCTTGCGACGTCGACAGCGCCGTGATCGTGCCGGAATAGGGCGCGACCAGCGTGAGCTGACGGCCGCGAGTGCGGGCGTCGGCGCCGATGCCGCGCAGGCGCGTCTCGGAGCGGGTGAGCTCGGCTTGCGCCTGCGTGTAATCGCTTTGCGCTTGTTCGAGGTCTTTGGCCGCACCGGCACCGGCCTCGCGCAGGCCCTGCACGCGCTTGAGCGTGGTGCCTGCATGATTGAGCGCGTCGCGTGCCTTGTCGTTGTCGGACCATGCTTGTGCAAGGTCGCCCGAGTCGATGGTCAGCAGCGGCTGACCCTTTTCGACGTGATCGCCCAGATGCACCTTGAGCTCGACGATACGTCCGGCAACCGGCGGCAGGATGTTGGCCGTGCGGGCGGGGTCGGCTTCGACGGTGGCGGGCAGTTGCACCAGACGTGGCTCGTCGCGCAGGCCGACGGCGGCCACGGCCAGACGCGAGCGCAACGCCGAGTCGGGCGGCACGATGTATTTGTCGCCTTCGCGCAGCACGATGGCGTGCTCGGCAGCGTCTGGCTTGACGGAAGCGTGGCTGGTGGTCGACATCCAGCGTACGGCTTCGACCGAGAGGGCGAGTGTGGCGATCACGCCGAAGCCCGCGAGGGCGATCCGCTTGTTCGCGCCCGATAGATGGATTTTGTTCATTTCCCGAATCTCTTTTTACACGTGAGGGAGGCAATGGCATTGCGCTCACGTATAAAGACGAGCCGGGTCACGTCGGTCGGAATTTAATCCGGCAACGTAAAACGCTATTCGCCACGCGACGCAATACCTGCCGGTAATTCGTTGGAATTAACGGCTTAAAAGTAATTTGAAGTGCGTATGTGTCAATGACATGCGACCGACATAAGCAACTGTCAGGGTCGGGCATCGATTTCTCCTTAGGCTAAGGAACCGTTGCACAGCAGCAGAGGCTCGCGAGCGAGAACGAACGTACGCCGTGTGCTGCCGCGACTCACGTCAGGGCAGCAGCATGCAAACGTTCACGGCAGTCACGCGCGAATGCCGCTGCGCCTGTGAAGGCAAGCTAGGCTTCATGCGCATGACGATTCAGGAAAGGCGGGAATCTGGTTCGCGAATCCGGAAAGGTTTCCGGAATAGATCAGCTAAACACAGAGATGGTGCACCTCTCGCACTCCGGCGAGACGGCGACCAAAAAGGGACGGACGTCGGGCCGGGATCTACCGTTCAAGCGGTAACGGGCAACTACAACTGTCCAATTGGGGTGTCCCCTGATGATTGATTCGTCGCGGATCGTACGCGCGTCAATTGCATGCGTCAAGCAATTACTTCACCTGTTTCTGATGTGATTTCTTCTGGTTTTGGTGAATAAAACTGAGGGTGATTCGGTATTGAGAGAATTGCGGCTGCATAGGGAATTGGCTGTGCCATCCATTAATCATTCGTAATTTAATCGTTTGCTGAATTGAGTGTGAATGGGGGTGTCGTCCCCGACGTCCCACGCCTCTCATCGTTTACCCGCAAAACCCACTCGCCGACAGATTTTCGCGTTGACCGACAAATTGTTTTTTGCTGGTATACCAGTTATGAACCAGACCCAACGCACCCCAGCCCTGAGCGATTCGGCCTACAACGCCATTCGTGCCCTGATCGTTTCCGGCGAGATTCGCGCCGGTGAAGCGCTTTCCGAACGGGCGCTGTCCGAGCGCTTCGGTATTAGCCGCACGCCAGTGCGTGAAGCCATCCGGGCGCTCGCCAACGACGGCCTGCTTGAGATCGTGCCGATGCGCGGCACCTTCGTGCGCCAACTGTCAGTGCGTGACCTGAGCGAGATTCACGAAGTGCGCCTAGCGCTCGAAGGCATGGCGGCATGGCTCGCCGCGCAGAAGGGCGTGACCCCGGCGCTGGAAGAGGTGGCCAAGCGCTTACGCGCGCTCGATGCCCAGGAGGAAGCCGTGCCGCTGGACGTCGACATCACGCAACGTGTGGGCTGGCAGTTCCACGAAGCGATGTTCGCTGCCGCCGACAACGTGCGCCTGGTCGAGACCTATCACGCGTTGCGCACCCAAAACGGTCTGGCGCTGCAACGTATTCCGCATTACGACGCCGAGCGCACGCGCGCCGCGGTTCGCGAACACCTCGCGATCTTCGACGCCATCGCCGCGGGGCGTCCCGAGGAGGCCCAGCGTTGTGTCTGGGATCACCTCACCCACGCCATGCAGTCGCGTTTGCAGGCACTCGTTCCCGCCGGGTCGCCCGGTGCAGCGCGCTGAACGGCGCTGACCGACCGAATTCGCACTGCTTGTATCGACCGCGCCTGCCACGCCGTCACGTCATTTCTCGGAGATAGCCGTCATGTCGTCCCGTTCTGCCAGCAAGAAACGTCTTATCCCTCTACCCGTCCAGATGCTGATCGGTCTGGCCCTCGGTGTCGGCTGCGGCATGGTCGCGCCCGCGCTTGCCACGAAGCTGATGCCTGTGGGCACCGCGTTCGTGCAAGCCGTGAAGATGATCGTGGTGCCGCTCGTGTTCACTGCGATCACGCTGGGCATTTACCAGATGGGGCACAACGCGCGTGCATTGGGGCGCGTGTCGGCCATCAGCATGATTTACTTCTTCGTCGCGACGCTCGTGTCGATCGTGATCGGTCTGGGGCTCAACGCCATCTTTCATCCAGGCCTCGGCGCGAACCTTGCCGCCGCGCACGCATCGGCCAAGCCGATTGCGGCGTCGGTCGACTGGACAAAGTTCTTCCTCGACATGATTCCGTCGAACATCTTCGCGGCCATGAGCGGCAGTAATTTGCTGCCGGTGCTGGTATTCGCGGTGCTGCTCGGCATGGCACTCTCCGCGATCGGCGAGCGCGCCAAGCCGCTGGTCGGCGTGCTCGACGCGCTGATGGGCGCGGTGTTCAAGCTCACCGACTGGATCATCTCGCTCTCGCCGATCGCCATTTTCGCGATCATCGCGTGGCTCTTCGCGACGCAAGGTGTCGGCACGATTCTGGCGCTGGTCAAGCTCGTGGGCACGATGTATCTGGGGCTCGGCGTGTTGCTGGTGCTGTTCTGGATTCTGCTCAAGGCGATTGGCGAGAAGCCGCTGGCAACGACACGTGCGATCAGCGAGCCGGTCATTCTCGCGTTCGCCACGCGCTCCAGCGAAGCCACGTTGCCGCTGCACATGGAGAAGCTCATCGCCATGGGCGTGCCCAAGGCCATCGCTTCCGTGGTGCTGCCGCTCGGCTACGCGTTCAATCGCGACGGCTCGATCATGTACTTCGCTTTGGCTGTGGGCTTTCTGGCCGATGCGTATCACGTGCCGCTCGACATGCCCACGCTGCTGTCGATCGTGCTGGTGACCACGCTGGCCAGCAAAGGCAGCGCCAACGTGCCGTCGGGTGGTCTCGTCGCCATCGCGATGGTGCTCACCACGATTGGCGTGCCGATCGAAGCGCTCGCGATCATCGCCGGTGTCGATGCCTTCCTCGACATGGGCCGCACCGCCATCAACGTTTTCAGCAACACCGTAGCGATCAAGCTCGTGATGAAGCTGGCCGGTATTCCGTACGAGTCGCCCGAGGCTGTGCAAGCGGCGCTCGCCGAATCGAACGCCGGCCAGTCGCCCCAAGCGGGCAGCCATGCGCACGGTCAGGAGTTTCCTGCATGACCCAACGTAATACCGAACACGTCGTCGATTTACGCAGCGACACCGTGACACGACCGACGGCGCTGATGTGGGAGGCGATGCAAACCGCCTCGCTCGGCGACGACACGCTTGAAGGCGACCCCACCGTCCGAGCCCTTGAACATCTCGCAGCAGTGGCCACGGGCAAGGAGGAGGCGATGTTCGTCGTCTCCGGCACGATGGGTAACTTGATCGCCTCGCTCTGCCACGCCACACGCGGCGGCGAAGCGGTGATCGACGCACAAGCGCACATGGCGAAATCGGAGGCCGGGGGCATGTCGCGCTTAGCGCATCTGTACCCGGTCACCGTGCCGTCGGTGCGCGGTGAAATGGATCTCGATGCACTCGCCGGGGCACTGCGCCCCGGCTTTTCCCGTTATGGGCAGCCCACGGCGATGGTCGGCGTGGAGTCGACACATAACCACTCTGGCGGCTACGTGCCGTCGCTGGCCTATCTGGCCGACGTGCATTCGCTGGCGTCGCGTGCGGGTGTGCCCGTGCATCTGGACGGCGCACGCGTGTTCAACGCGGCGGCGGCGCTCGGTGTCGATGCGGCGGCGATTGCCACGCATTGCGAGAGCCTGACGTTCTGTCTGTCGAAGGGATTGTCTGCGCCGATGGGGGCGATGCTCGTGGGTTCGCACGCGTTGATCGAACAGGCGCGTACGTTCCGGCGCATGGTCGGGGGCGGGCTGCGGCAGGCGGGCATTATGGCCGCAGCGGGCAAGGTCGCGATGGAGACGATGGTTGCGCGTCTGGCCGACGACAATCAGCGTGCACAGCGACTGTGGGCCGGTCTTGCGGAGATCGATCCGCTGCTAGTGGATTCGGTGGCCTCGCGTAGCAATATCGTGCGGCTTCGTGTTGGCGAGCAACGCGAGAACGATCCGCGTGCGTGGGAGGCGGCGCTTGCCGAATACGGCATTCTGGCGCGTGCGAGCGGGCAGTCGATGCTGCGGCTGGTCACGCATCGCCATATCGGAGACGACGACATCGACGAGACCATTGCCGCCATCGCGTCGATTCGCGATGCGTTCGCAGCGAAGGCAGCGCCGCTGATCGGCGCGCACTAGGCGTTGGCGCTACGCGTCACCGTTCAGCCATCGCCAGATATTGTTGCGGCGCGCGCCCGAACAGACGCTTGAACATGACGATAAACGCGCTCGGGCTTTGATAGCCGAGCGCGAGCGCCACATCGCCGACCGACGCGCCGAGCGCGAGTCGGGTAATCGCCTCCGAGGCGCGCATGTGCTGACACCACCGGCCAAAGGTCATGCCGGTCTCATCTTTGAAGCGGCGAGCGAGTGTCTTGCCGCTCGCCCCCATCTCTTCCCCCCAGCGCTCCAGCGAATAGTCCGTCGACGGGGCCATCATCATGTGTTCGCAGATCGCGAGCAGCTTGGGTGAACTCGGCAGAGGCAAGCCGTGCTCGCCGGGCGCAGCGGCTTCGCGCAGCAGTCGAAGCAGCAGCGGCACCGAGAGGGCCGTGCGGCTGTCCGGCGCGTAGTGCATGCCATCGGCGAGCATGTCGTCAGCCAGTTCGCGTAGCAGCGGCCCGACAGTCAGCACCAGCGCGTTAGGCCATAGCCACGACACCGAACCCGGCTCGATGCTGATCGTGCAGAACTGCATGCGTCCCACGGCGTGTAATTCATGCGGCGTATTCGGCGGCAGCCACAGTGCGCGCGACGCAGGCAGTGTCCACGTGTGGGCAGGCGTAAGCACCCGAACCACACCGCGCAATGCCATCACCACGTGCCCGTGCTGATGCTGATGCCACGGCTGACGCTCGCCGTCCTCGCACTCCACGCCATTGAGCGTGACATCGCGCGACAAATGCCGGCGCGTTTGCGGATAGCGGCGGAGTAGCAATTCCTTCATGGCGTCTTCCCAACAGGCCGTCGACCTGACCGGGTACCGCCGCAAGACGGGCCAGCCAGCCAAAGCTTAGAGAAACGGACAAAAAATGTCCTTTTCTCAACATTTTTTGTGATTCACAGCAAAAAGTTCCCCGGTATTCTACCAATAGCCATGGCGGTTTAGGGACGGATACGAGTGATAATAGTAATGCGTCTCATTTATTTAAATTCATTCGAGCGGAATGGCTCTGACGCGGGAAGATCGGCAAAGTGAATCAGAACAATACGGGGAAGCGGGCCAATGCCCGACGCTTGACCACCATGGCACTGGTGATTGGCAGTGCAGTGTTCGGACAGCCAAGTTGGGCGGCTGATGTGATGTCAGCGGCAACGGGCGCGGGCGATTCGAGCGCAGGGACGAGTGCAGGTAACGTGACCGGCGCCAGCGCATCGGCGCAGGCAGCCGCGGCATTGCCCGCGACGCAAGTCACCGACACGTCGCTCACGGAGAGCGCTACTGGCCCGGGGCGCGGCTATGTCGCCAAGCGCATGCGCACGGCAACGAAGACCGATGCCGATACGCTCACGCAGCCGCAAGCCACCTCTACGGTCACGCGCCAGCAGATGGACGATCAGGGTGCGATCACCGTCGATCAGGCGCTGCGCTACACCACCGGCGTGTACACACAAGACGGCACCGACGTGCGCTTCGACCAACTGCGCGCCCGCGGTTTCGATATCGATGCGTATCTCGACGGGCTGGCGCTTTTCCAGTCGCCGCGCTTTGCCACGGCACGCGTCGACCCGTATCTGCTCGATCGCATCGACGTGATGTTCGGGCCGTCGTCCGTGCTCTATGGGCAGGGCAACCCGGGTGGTCTCGTCAACTACACCAGCAAGCTGCCGACGGAACAGGCGCAGCACGAGATCACGCTGCAAATCGGCAATCACAACACTTATCAGGCTGGCTTCGATCTGAGCGGCCCGGTCAATGCCGACGGCACCGTGTTGTATCGCGTCGTCGGTCTGGCACGCGATGCCAAAACGCAGGTCAGCGCCATTAAGGACGAGCGTCTGGCCATTGCCCCGTCGATCACCTTCAAACCCGATCGCGACACGTCGTTCACGCTACTTGGCGGTTATCAGCGCGACCCGGCAGGTGGCCTGTTCAACCCGGTGCCCGCGAGCGGCACGCTGTTCGCGAACCCGAACGGGCGTCTCGGCCCGGATCAATACTTCGGCGATCCGAACCGCGACGGCATGCAGCGCACGCAGTACTGGTTCGGCTATCAGTTCGCGAAACAACTGAACGATACGTGGCGCATTTCGCAGAACGCGCGCTATCTGCATATCGATCAGAACTATTACCAGACGTCGGTCACGAGCGGCTTCAACGCGGACCAGCGCACGGTCTACATGTGGGGCAACACCGATCACGAGCACGTGAGCCAGTGGCAGATCGATACGAACGCGCAGGCGAAGTTTGCAACCGGCCCGATCGAGCACACGATGCTGTTCGGCTTCGATTATCGACGCGTGCTCGAAGGCGACAACTACGGCGGTGCGCTCGCGGGGCAACTCGATCTGTTCAACCCGAACTACGCGTCGCTCACCGGTGTGTCCGCTGACACGCGTCTCGACGTCTCGCTCGCACAGGCCGGGCTCTACGCACAGGACGAACTGCGCTATCAGCGCTGGGTGCTCACGCTGGGCATGCGCGAAGACTGGGCGACGACGCGCTCGGTTGTGAACGGCGCGAAGAGCGAGGCCGATAACCACGCGTTCACGTGGCGCGCCGGGCTGGCGTACGCATTCGACAACGGCGTCGCGCCGTATGTCAGCTACGCGAAGTCGTTTGCGCCGGTGCTTGGCTTGACGTTCTCCGGCGCGCCGCTGAACCCCACGCAAGGCAAGCAATATGAGATCGGCGTGCGTTACCAGCCGAAGCAGTACAACGCGTCGTTCCGCTTGTCGGCATTCGACTTGCGTCAAGAAAACGTGAGCGTGGTCGACCCGGCGCATCCGCAGTTCCCGACGCAGACGGGCGAGATTCGCTCGCGCGGCATCGAAGCCGAAGCGCGCGCCAATCTCACGCGCGACCTCATGGTGATCGCGTCGTACACGTATTTGAATCAGGTGAATCTGCAAAGCACGACCGCGCAGGGCAAGCGTCCGCAAGTCGCTCCGCGTAACAACGTGGCGCTTTGGGCCGACTACACGATGCACGAAGGTCCGCTGCGCAATCTCGGCTTCGGTGCCGGTGTCCGGTACATGAGTTCGTCGGCGGGCGATGCCGCGAACTCGTTCGAAGTGCCTGGCCGCACGCTCGTCGATGCCGCCGTGCATTACGACTGGCAGCAGTGGCGCTTTGCCGTGAACGTCAGCAACTTGTTTAACCGTGAATACATCTCGTATTGCACGAACTCGTTCCTCTGTTACTGGGGTGCGACGAGAACTGTCTTAGGGACTGCCCGTTATCAATGGTGATGCAACGAAAGTCGTTTGCCGCTCGACGCCGCCTCTTGGCGGCGTTTGGCGTTGGTGTGCTGATGCCGGTGGTTGCGCCACTTCTCGTGCCGTCGATGGCGCATGCCGCGACGGCACCGGCAGCCGGTGCAGAGAAAATGCCCCGCGTGGTGGTGATGGATTGGGGATTGGCCGCACAAGTGCTCGCGCTCGGTGTGGTGCCCGTGGGGGTGTCGCGCCCGCCGTGGTACCGCGCGCTGGCGGGCACGCCTGAGATGCCGTCGAGCGTGGTGGATGTCGGACTGCTGTTCCAGCCCAGTTTCGAAGTGGTGCAGGCGCTGCGTCCGGATCTGATCGTCATCACGCCCGCACACGCACCGTTACGCGAGAACCTCGCACGTATCGCGCCGCTGTTCATGGCGCCGCCGCCCACGCCGCACGAAGATGGCTACAAGCTTGCGTGCCGCCGAGCACTGGCGCTGGGCGAGGCCCTTGGGCGTGCGCGGCAGGCGGCGCAGTTGATTGCCGAGACCGACGCGTCGCTCGCGAAATTTCGCGAACGCATCGTGCAGCGTGATGCGGCCCAGCGCCCCATTTATCTGATGTCTCCGCTCGATACGCGATTGAGTGCCGTCTTCGGCCGCGAAAGCGTTTTCGGCGGCACGTTGGGCGCACTCGGCCTCACGAACGCCTGGCAGCGCCCGAGCGATGGCGAAGGTATGGCGCAGGTGGATTACACCCAACTCGGCGGCATGCCGTCGGCGCGCGCCATGCTCATTGGCACATCGCCCATGGTGGAGACGCTGCTGGAGGGCAGCCCGTTATGGCAGGCGTTGCCGTTCGTGCGAGGACAACGCGTCAGCCGTCTGCCGATGATGCTGCCGACGGGTGGCACACCCACGGCGTTACGGCTTGCGCAAGTGCTCACGCAGTCTTTGACGGGAGGTGCCGCATGAGTGCGCCGAATACTTCCCGCGGACTGATCACCGGTGCACAAGGGAGCGATCAGACAGGCACCGAGCGTCATCTATGGCGGCTTGCCGCCGTCATCGGCGTGCCGACATTGGCGCTAATGATCTGGACGTTCTCGTCGCTGCGCCCGGCCGGGACCGACGGGGCGACGTTTGCTGCCGTCGTCTGGCAGGCGCTCGCGCACGGCACGGCGGCCGTTGAGGCCGCCGGGCAGTCGTCGTCGGCCGCTATGTCGGGCTTGCTCGCGAGCTACGCGTGGCTGCCTCGTTTGACGATGGCGGCTGTCGCGGGTGGCGGGCTTGCGCTTGCTGGCGTGATGTTCCAGCAAGTGTTGCGCAATCCGCTGGCCGAGCCGCTCACGCTTGGGGTCGCTTCAGGCGCTTCACTCACGCTGTCGGCCGCAGCTATCTGGGCGCCGTGGCTCGCGCTGACGTGGCGCGCCGGGGTGGCCTTTGGTGGTGCAGCGCTCGCCATCGTGATCGTGATGGCGCTCACTTGGCGCAGCCGGTTCGCGGCGATCCCGGTCATTCTCGCGGGGATGGTCGTCAACCTGTACTTCAGCGGGCTGTCGATCATGCTGTCGATGACGCACGAACGCGCGCTCGTCGGCGTGTTCGCATGGGGCGCCGGGTCGATGGTGCAGAACGGCTGGCACGACACATTGTGGCTGGTGCCACGCGTGGCGATCGGTGCGGTGGCGGCGTGGCTATTGCTGCGCCCGCTCACGCTCTTCGCGCTCGACGATCGCAGCGCCGGGCAACTCGGTGCACGCGTGGCGTGGATCCGTTCGGCGGGACTCGGCGTGGCGGTGGTGCTCTCGGCATGCATCGTGAGCACCGTGGGCGTCATCGGCTTCGTGGGACTCGCCGGGCCGCAGTTGGTACGGCTGGCCGGGGCGCGCCGCCTGAGCGATCAATTGCGCTGGGCACCCTTGATCGGCGCGTTGATGTTGATGTTCACCGATCAGGTGGTGCAGTGTCTGCCACTGCTCGACGGCGCCGTCATTCCGACGGGCGCGGCGGCGGCGCTTTTCGGCGGGCCGTTGCTGCTGTGGCTGCTGCGCCGCACGCGCGCTGGCGAGATCGCGGCAACCGACGTTGCGCCGCCGGCGCGCGCCCATCATCCGTGGCGCTGGTTGGCCGCGTCGCTGATCGGCGGCGCTTGCATCGTCTGGGCGACGGTGCATTTCGGACGCACGCTCGACGGCTGGCAATGGGCCAATGCTGCGCAGTGGGCGGATGTCTGGCCGTGGCGCGTGCCGCGCATGATGGCGTCTGCGGCGGCCGGTCTTGCGCTGGCATTGGCGGGCACGCTGTTGCAGCGTGTGAGCGCCAACCCAATGGCCAGCCCCGAACTGCTCGGCGTGAGCGGCGGGGCGATGCTGGGCATTCTGGCCGTGACGTGGACGGTGCTGGCCCCAAGCGCGTCGCTGCTGTTCGGTTCGGCATTTGCGGGCGCGGCAATCAGTCTCTTCGTCATGCTCGCGCTCGCGAGACGTGGCGGCTTCTCGCCGACACGCATGTTGCTGGCTGGCGTCGCCATCTCCGGGATGGCGCAGTCGCTCGTGGCACTTGCGACGGCGAGCGGCAATGCCAATGCGTTCCTGCTGCGCTCGCTGATGCTCGGTCTGACTTACCTCGTGGGGCAGGGCGTTGCGATCGGTGCCATCGTCGCGTCGCTGGTCGGCTTGGTGCTCACTTGCCTCGCAGCGCGCTGGCTCGATCTGCTGCCGATGGGCGACGCCACGGCGCGCGCGGTGGGCGTGGACGTGCGCCGCACGCGCTTGTGGCTCTGGTGTCTCGCGGCGGCGCTTAGCGCGGTGGCGACACTGGTGATCGGCCCGCTGTCGTTCGTCGGACTGCTCGCACCGCATTTGGCACGGCTGGCGGGGTTCGGCAAAGCGCGCTCGCAGGCCGTGGCGGCGGGCGTGGCCGGTGCATTGCTCATGGTGGTGGCCGATTGGCTCGGCCGGAATCTGATGTTCCCGCAGCAGTTGCCTGCGGGCGTGCTCGCCATGCTGATCGGCGCGCCCTATTTGCTATGGCACCTGCGTCGTCAGGTGGCATGAAGTCCCCACAAATTACATAAGAAAAGTGAGAGGTCCTCCTCCTATGTCCTTGTTTTGGCAACTTGTGCGAACCAGCCGATGGCCGCTGTCCATCGCATTCATCGGCAGTCTCGTGAGCGGCTTCGGCAACGCTGGCCTTGTCGCGCTCATCAATCAGGCGCTGACGGCGTCGCGTGAGCAATTGGGCACGCTGGGCCTGCAATTTCTCGGCCTTGGCCTGCTCGTGCTGGTGACGCGTGCACTTTCGCAAACGCTCTTCATGTCGCTGGGCCAACGGGCCAAGGCGACGCTACGCATGCAGGTGCTGCGCCGTATTGGCGGCGCGCCTTATGCGAGCTTGGAGCGGCACGGGATTGCGCGCGCACTGGCTGTGCTCACACAGGATCTCGACGCCGTCGTGGTGTTGTTCGTGAGCCTACCGGTGCTGGCGATGCAGGGCGCGGTGATTGCGGGCTGCCTCGTGTACCTCGGCTATCTGTCGTGGCAGATTCTGGTGTTTGCAGTCGTAACGATTCTGATCGGTGCGGCAGGCTTTCGGATGGCCAACACCCGCGCGTTGCTGCATTTGCGCGGGTCGCGCAAGCGAGAAGAGTCGCTGGTGAAGGACTTCCGCGCGCTCTTCGACGGTGCAAAGGAACTGAAGCTGCATCGCGGCCGCCGTGAGGCGTTCATTGAAGAACGGCTCGCCGAGAACGTAGAAGCGGTGCGGGTGCAGCGCACGCGCGGGTACGTGCTGTATGCCGCTGCGGCGAGTTGGGGCAGCTTCATTCTGTTCGCGTTTATCGGCCTGACGCTGTTTGTGGTGCTGCGCCACGTCGATTTGCCCCCCGCGGTGGTGTCAGGCTACGCGCTTGTGTTTCTGTACATGATCATGCCGATCGAAGGCGTGCTCTCGTCGTTGCCTGCGCTGGGCACGGCACGCGTGGCGTTCGAGCGCATTGCTCAAGTCGAGAGCGAACTGCCGCGCGAATTGCTGCCGCCGGTGTCGGCGGCCGATACGCCGACGTTCCACGAGATTGCGCTCGAAGGCGTGACGCATCGCTACTACCGCGAGCAAGAGAACGAGATGTTCACGCTGGGGCCTATCAGCCTGACGTTCCGCCCCGGTGAGTTGGTCTATCTCGTCGGTGGCAATGGCAGCGGCAAGACTACGCTCGCCAAGCTGATCGTCGGCCTCTATGTGCCCGAACAGGGCTACATCACGGTGGACGGCGAACCCGTGGACGAAGCCGGGCGCGATCGCTATCGCCAACGGTTCTCGGTGGTGTTCAGCGACTTCTTCCTGTTCGAACACCTGCTCGGCTTGCCTGCCGATGGGCTGGACGAACAAGCGAGCGCGCTGCTAAAGGCGCTGCAACTCGATCATAAAGTCACGATCGAAGACGGCCGCTTCTCGACACTCGACCTCTCACAAGGGCAGCGCAAGCGGCTGGCGCTGCTCGTGGCGTATCTGGAAGACCGCCCGTTCTATGTCTTCGACGAATGGGCGGCCGATCAGGACCCGCTCTTCAAGGACGTTTTCTACCGGCAGATGCTGCCCGCGCTCAAAGCGCGCGGCAAGACGGTGCTTGTCATCACGCACGACGACCGGTACTTCGATCTCGCCGATCGTCTCATCCAACTCGACTACGGTCGGCTGCGTGTGCCCCAGTCACCTTCTGTGACCGATGGCGCGGACTCGGGCACCGCAGGCACTCCCTCCTGAATGTTTATGACGCACACACCGATGTTCGACCTGCATGAGGTCGCTTTCGCGGTCGAAGGCCGCACGCTGCTCGCGCCGCTCACGCTGCAACTTGCCGGTGGGCAAGTGCATGGGCTGATTGGCCATAACGGCTCGGGCAAGTCCAGCCTGATCAAACTGCTGGCACGGCAGCACTCGCCGACAGGTGGAGAAATCCGCTTCGAAGGCCGCGCGCTGGCGTCGTGGGGCACGCGCGAGTTTGCCCGGCGTGTGGCGTACCTGCCGCAGCAACCGCCTGCGGCAGCGGGAATGACCGTGACCGAACTCGTCGCGCTGGGTCGCTACCCGTGGCATGGCGCGCTCGGGCGGTTCGACGCCAAAGATCACGAGGCCGTGCACAACGCCATGGCGCAGACCGACGTCGCGATGTTTGCCGACCGGCTCGTGGAATCGCTCTCGGGCGGGGAACGTCAGCGCGTGTGGCTGGCCATGCTCGTGGCACAGCAAGCGCAGTGTTTGTTGCTCGATGAGCCGACGTCGGCGCTCGACGTATCGCATCAACTTGATGTGCTCAAGCTGGTGCGCGAACTCGCCGACGCGCATGGGCTGGGCGTAGTGATCGTGTTGCACGACGTGAACATGGCCGCGCGTTTTTGCGATTCGCTGCTCGCGCTCAAACAAGGCAAGCCGATTGCGCGAGGCACGCCCGCGGAACTCATGTCGCCCGCGACGTTGCAAACCATCTACGGGGTGCCGATGGGCGTGCTACCGAATCCGGATGGCGGGATGCCGGTGAGCTACGCGCGCTGAATGTCGTAACGGCAGGCCGACGCGTTCAGGCATCGGCCAGATAGCGCTGCGGGGTATGCCCCGTAATTTGTTTGAACATGACGATGAAGGCACTCGCGCTGGCGTAGCCGAACGCGTCTGCCGTCGCGGCCACCGACGCGCCTTGCGACAGTTGCGAAATGGCTTCTGCGACACGCAGATGCTGGCGCCATGTGACGAACGTCATGTCCGTCTCCGCTTGAAAGTGGCGCGCCAGCGTGCGCGCGCTCACCCCGAATTGTTCGCCCCAAAAGTCGAGTGTCAGTTTGCTGCCGGGATCGTTCATCAAATGTTCGCAAATGGCTTGCAGGCGTGCATCGCGCGGCACCGGCACGCCGCGCTCGGGCATCGCCGTTGCTGCGCGCAGCACGCCCATTAGTGGCGGCACCGACAACGCCGCGCGGCTCGTGGGGCCATAGCTGTCCCCGTCGCGGCTCACTGTCGCAGCCAACTCCCTGATGAGCGGCGTGGCGACGATCACATGCGGACGTGTCCACGGCCATGGGAACTGCTTCGGCTCGACGTAGACGCTGCACATTTGCGTCTCGCCGACGGCGTGCAACTCATGTTCCACATCCGAGGGCAGCCACAACGCGCGCGTGGGCGGCAGCGTCCAGATCGCCTGTGGGGTGAGGGCACGAACGACACCCCGTAACGGAAACACCAGTTGACCATGCCGATGGCGATGCCAGACGAGCCGCTCGCCATGGCGAGCGTTCATGACCTGCGCGTAGACATCGCGAGGCAACGGGCGCACCGAATCGGGGAATCGCTTGCGTAAAAAATCGTTCATGCCGGTTGCCGTTTTCGGGTGTCGCCAATCAGACGTGGAATGTCAAAAAATCGACATTTATTGTCGTCCTTGCGTTTTCCGAACCCGATATTCTCCATAGCCATCAATGTGTTGCGCCGGATAACACGCAAATTTAGTAATGAGTCTCATTTGCGATATTTCCGCCAGTGTAGCGGGATTTTCACGTCAAGGCTGGCGCCACCGTCACTACAAAACACCCAGCGTCACGAATCATCGATCAGCCGGCCGAGGCCGGTAACAAGGGGAAGTGTTGTCAACGATGCAAACGAATCAGAATTACAAGTCTCGCCGTGCGGCTCGGGGCCGCTTGTTTGACGGTGCACCAGAAGGAGCGTCGCACCGCGTATTTCGATACACGCCCGTGGCGTTCGCCATGCTGATGCTCACGGCTGCCGCCGCACAGGCGCAGACCGCCGCTGTGACGGCGCCAGGCGGAGATGCGGCGTTGCCTGCAACGACCGTCACCGTGCAACGCGATGCGCAAACCGAAGGTTCGAATTCGTACGGCACGTCGCAGACGACGATCGGCAAGACGCCGCAGGCGCTCAAAGACATTCCGAATTCGGTGTCGGTCGTGACCCGCGCACGCATGGACGATCAGGCCATGACCTCGGTGGCGGACGCCTTGCAATACACCACCGGCATCACCGCCGTGAACTACGGCGACGGCACGTACTACTTCAATGCGCGCGGTTACAACGTCGGCGTTGAATTCGACGGTGTGTCGATTCTGAGCGGCATTCAATACCAGCCGCAGTTCGATTTGTCGATGTACGACCGGGTAGAAGTCTTCCGTGGCCCGGCCGGTTTGCTCGACGGTACCGGCGAGCCGGGCGGTACCGTCAATTTGGTGCGCAAGCGCCCGGGCGACACGTTCGCAGTGCGCAGCGAGACGTCGCTGGGTTCGTGGGCGCACTACCGCCAGATGATCGACGTGACCGGTCCGCTCAACGAGAGCGGCACGGTTCGCGGTCGCGCGGTGCTCACGGGCGACACCGGCAACAAGTCGATTACGCGGGCCAGCGAGCGAAAATTCCTCGCCTACGGCGCGCTTGAGTTCGATCTCACCCCGCGCACGCTGCTCTCGCTCTCGGGTTCGTATCAGGTCAATCCCCTCGACGCGTTCGACTACGGTCAATCGCTGCTCCTCAATGGCAAGTTCCTGAACGCGCCAGTCAATTCCAACTTCGCACCGGACTGGAACTACAGCTGGACGGCGATGCAGGAAGCCAACGCACGACTTGAGCACCGCTTCGACGGCGGCATCGTGTCGACGACGACGCTCAACTACCGGCATTTGTTGAGCAACAGCAAGTACGCCTATCTTGGGCCGGGCATCAACCCGGTCACGTTGACGGCTAATTACGCCGGGCAGTCGCAGCGCATGGAGAACAACCTGTTCGGTGTGGACTCACACCTCTCGGGGCCGGTGGAGGCGTTCGGGCGAAAGCACGAATGGCTGGTGGGGGTGAACTATCAGATGACGCAGCAGCGCAGCTTGTCGGGCTATGAAAGTCTGGGCAACTTCAGCGTGTTTGCGCCGCCGAGCGTGGAGCCGACCATTCCGTTCGATTCCGGCAACAACCTGCGCACGCAGCAGTTCGGTGTGTACGGGCAGGCGCGCATTCGTGTGCTCGACCCGCTGACCGTCGTGCTGGGCGGGCGAGAAGCGTGGTATCAGCAGCAGAGCCAGAACCTGATTCCGTCCGAGACGCCATGGACCACGACGTCGCGTGCGAATCACAAGTTCATCCCGTACGGCGGTATCGTGCTGGCGCTCACGCCGCAAATCAACGCGTACTTCAACTACTCGAAGATTTTTGCGCCGCAAACCGCCACGACGTTCGATGGGCAGGGTTTGGCGCCGCGTGAAGGCCAGCAGTATGAAATCGGGATGAAGGGCGCGTTCCTCGACGGCCGCCTGAATGCGAGCGTGGCGGCGTTCCGGATGACGGACACCAACCGCGCAGTGGCCGACCCGCTCCATCCGACCGGCTCGGTCGCCGCCGGTTCGGCGCGAAGCCAAGGGTGGGAAGCCGAAGTGAACGGCCAGATCACGCGTAACTGGAACGTTTATGCCGGTTACACGCTGCTGAACTCGCGCTTCGACAACGATCCGCAACTCGCCGGTCAGACCCTCGACGGGGAAGAGCCGCAGCATTTGTTCAAGCTGTACACGACATATCGGTTCTCGGACGGCATGCTCAACGGCTTGCGTCTGGGCGGTGGCGTGCGCGTGCAAAGCGCGACGTACCGGGCGCCTGTCGCGGTGCAGGGCGGCTACGCGGTGTGGGACGCCATGGTGGCCTACCGCTTTAACCGTCGCCTTGAAGCGCAGTTCAACGTGAACAATTTGTTCGATCGCGAGTACTACGCGCGGGTGCCGTCGACGTTCTACGGCGAGTACGGTCAGCGCCGCAACTTCATGCTCACCTTGCGGGCAGACTATTGAGCAGGCCTGGATGACCCGGCTCACGGCGCTTCGGCGCCGCGAAGCTGCGGTCGGCCGAAATTTTCAAATGGCGGTACACTCCTGCGACACGCCCGTTTTTCCTATCGGCGCTTCTCAGAATTCTGCCCGTTTGAACGACATCATGAAGTCCCCTGGTACTGCCACTCCTGCCCCGGCGCACGACGCTGGCGAATGCGTCACGCTCGTCGCGACGGCGACCCTGCCGACCCGCTACGGCACCTTCACGTCGCACGCGTTTCGTGTGAAAGACAGCGATAACGAACACCTCGCGCTGGTGATGGGCGATGTGACGGGCGATACGCCCGCGTTGGTGCGTCTGCACTCCGAATGCCTGACGGGCGACGTTTTCGGTTCCTACCGTTGCGATTGCGGGGAACAACTCGACGCCGCCATGCGCAAGATCGAGGCCGAAGGGCGCGGCGTGATGCTGTATCTGCGCGGCCACGAAGGCCGTGGCATCGGGCTGAGCAACAAGATTCGTGCGTATCTGCTGCAAGAGCAGGGGCGCGACACGGTCGAGGCAAACCTCGATCTCGGTCTGCCCGACGACGCCCGCGAGTACGACTCGGCCGCAGCCATCCTGCGCATTCTGGGTGTGAATTCGGTGCGCCTGATGAGCAACAATCCGAAGAAGTTCGATACGCTAGCCAAGCACGGCATCCCCGTGTGCGAACGCGTGGCGCTCGACGTGCCGGTGCGTGAAGAGAACCAACGCTATATCCGCACCAAGCAAGTCAAGTTCGGGCACTACTTCGAAGAGAACGAGTAAGCCTGGGCGTGATACCTGATGCCTGACGCCACTCGTCAGCGCGACTGGCGGCGGCGCTCCGCCGCGATCAGGGCGAGATACACCAGACCGGCCGCCGCGCTGGTCTGGCCGCTGTAGACTACCAGTCCCATTCCCCAACCCTGTTGACTCACGATGACGGCGAGTGCTGCGAGCAACGCGGTCCAGCCGGTGATGCGTAGCGCCCGGGTGTTTGACGCGGCGAGCGCGGTGTTGAACCACGTTTGCTGCTGACGTTCGGTGGCGAGCGCCAGCCCGGCGAATCCTGCCAGACAAATGAAGAACGTGAGCAGATGCATTACGCGCGCTCCTCGTTCAATTTGGCGTTGATCGATGCCTCCGGGCCACTCCCAGTAGACGTCGCCGCTGGCTTGGCTCGCGCGGGCTTAATCCTTGGCCGATGACGAGCGGTGCGCACGGCAAGCCACGCATGCATCGCGGCAAACGCCCACAACATCAGATCGACCCCGGCAAACGTCCAGTCACCCGCACCGAGGCTGTGCCATAAGCCGCGAGACGTCGTCAGCGCGTTCACAATGGGCAGCAGCGCAAGCAAGGCAGCAGCGATCCACAACAGTTCGACCCACGCGCGTTTCGCAGGCCGTACGAGCGCGTATAGCAGCGTCGCCGCCCACACCCAATAGAACAGATCGACTTCGCTTGCACTGCGCTCTGCGGTGCCCACGGGTAGCAATCGGTTGCCCCACAGGAAGGCCGTCATTGCAATCGACAATCCGGCAATGGCCGCGATGTTCAGGCGCTCGACGACATGAAAGCCGAAATGCGGGCGCGTAGGGTCGGGCAGCTTGGTGCGGCGCTTGACGGTCCACATCACAAGCCCGGTCCCCACCATGGCCGTTCCGCCAAGACTCACGAGGAAGTACAGCCAACGCAGGTGCAGATCGCTGAAGCGGCCCAGATGCAGCGCGTACATGACGCCGCGCGTCTCAGCGGCCGCGCCGACCGAGTCATGCGTTTCGAGCAACTTTCCCGTCGTGCCGTCGAAGAGCAGGTACTGCGGACTCATCGACACACGCGTCGTCTCGCCTCGCGTGACGGCCACGCGCGCTGCGGCGTCGCCCGGGAGTGTGACGGTCACGCGGCCGACATCGTTGGCACCCCAGCGGGCCTGCGCCTCGCGCACCATTGCGTCGATAGGCGCCAGCGAGGCCGTCTGGCCGGTCGCCTTGGCCGGGGAAGGGAACGCACTCAGCTGTGCGCTCATCTGCGCACGTTCCATCGGCGTCTTGATCGCCGTTTGTGCGCCCCACGGCATATACATCGCCATGAGCGTGACGAGTCCCGTGTAGGTAATCATCAGGTGGAAGGGCAGGCCGAAGACCGAGAGCGCGTTATGCGCATCGAGCCACGAGCGTTGTCCCTTGCCCCACCGGAACGTGAAGAAGTCGATGAAGATCTTCTTGTGCGTGATCACACCGCTGATAATCGCCACCAGCATGAACATCGCGCAAAAACCTGCGAGCCAGCGGCCCCACAACACGGGCAGCGGATGGAATTGAAAGTGGAAGCGGTAGAAGAATTCCCCGCCGAGCGTATCGCGCGCCTTGAGCGTCTGCCCTGTCGCGGGATCGAAGGTGGCTTCGCCGAACGAACGGCGTGCGGCGTTCGCACCCGCGGCCTTCGGCGCAGGCGCGTTGCGCCAGAACACATTAGCGACCGGGTTGCGCGCCGTCGGCAGATACACGCTCCATTGCGGACTGTCTGGGGCGAGCGTCGACAACCGGTCGGTGACGTTCTGCGCCACCGCAGCGACATCGGGCGCATGTTGTTGATGCGGCACTTCCGGGCGCATCCACTGCGAAATTTCGTCCTTGAAGTAGCTCACGGTGCCCGTGAGAAACATCGCATACAGCAGCCAGCCCACCAGCAGGCCTGCCCACGTATGCAGATCGGACATCGTCTGCCGGATGCCTCGGCCGGTATTTACTGTCTTTTTCGATGACATCACGCGGCACCTCCATGCAGACTCGCCGACACCGCCCACGCGGCGAGCGCGAGCGGTGCGGCAACGACAATCAGCCCGGCCCAGGCTCGCCACGCACTGCGTACCGCAAACACCCACACGACCGCCCCCGCATAGATGGCGAAACTGGCGAGCATGCCGGTGATGACTGCCTGCGGCTTATCCATCGGCAACGCGAGGACCGCCACGCTGGCGAGCGCGGCTACGGCGTAGCCGCCGAAGATGGCGGCCACGATGCGTGAGACGAGTGCACCGACGCGACGGTATCGGTCGCGTCGATTGAGTGCGGCACTGCCGCGAACCTGAGCCATGATGCGAGTTGCTTACTTGTTGGGCGTGGCTGCCGGGCCTGCCGGGATCGGCTCGACACCGTCGGCTTGCACGAACGTAGTGGTGGTGACGTAGCTCACGCCTTGATAGCGTTCGGCACCCTTGGCACCCGTGCGCTCACCCGGCGTCTTGTCGGTGTGGCTGACTTCGGCCACATACACGCCTTTCCACGGCATATCGAACGTCACGTGTCCTTGTGCGTCGGTATGGGCTTCCTTGGCCCAGCCCGATTGCGTGACCAGCGACACCTTGGCCTTTGCCAGCGGCTTGCCTTGGAAGAACAACTGGAACTCGCCGTGCTTGCCAGCGGGCACCAGGTCGAGCGCGAGCTGCGGTTTCTGCGCGGCGAAGTCGGTCGCAAGGCGCGCCGAAGGGCGGTACCAGTTGGTGACTTCCTGTCCGTCGCGCTTGAAAGTGAAGAGCGGGTACTGCGCGTCTTCGGCGACTAGCGCTTCACCTGCGGTGGCCTTGAATGGCAGCGTGAAGCCGTTGGCCGACTTCGTGGCATCGACGGTTTTCGTGCCGCTGGCCGACGTGAGCGTCGCGCTCGGTGCGACGAACTTATCGAGCAGACCCGGCGACGCTTCGCGCAGGTTTTCGCCGAACTCGCCGAAACGGATCACGGCGTTCTGACCGGCGGGCTGTTCGATCCAGATTTGATGCGCTTGCGCGGCACCGGAAAGCGCGGCGAGAGCACCGAAGGCGAGCGAAGCAATAGCGTGCGGAACAGTCTTTCTCATTACGGTTTCCCTATAAAAACGAGGTGATGCATGACGGACATGCGCCTCAGAAGTCGATCTGTGCAGACAACAGCACTGTGCGCGGTGCAGCCACGGTGGCGTACGTGCCGCTCATGAGCCAGTAATTGGAATTGAACAGGTTCTCGACGTTGGCGCGGAACACGACCGACTTGCCAGCGATGCGGGTGCGATAGCGCGCGCCGATGTCGTAGCGCGTCCAGGCGGGCAGTTCCAGCGTGTTGGCCGCGTTGAAGTACATGCGCGACGTGTTGATGATGCGGCCCGAGAGCGAGAGACCTTGCACCCACGGCGTGTCCCAGTCGACGCCGAAATTGAACGCGCGCTTGGGCACGCCGTTGGCGTCGTTGCCGTCGTTCGTGCCGCCTGCGGTCTTCGTGAGCTTCGCGTCGTAGAACGTCGCGCTGGCCATCAGGCGCAGGCCTTTGACAACTTCGCCATATGCCGACAGTTCGATGCCGCGGTTGCGCTGTTCGCCGTCGAAGCTGTAGAGGCGTGTCGTCGGATCGGTGATCGCGTTCGGACGCTCAACCTGAAACACCGAGATCATCGTCGTCACGGTGCCCCAATCGGCTTTCACGCCCGCTTCGTACTGCTTCGACTTGAACGGCGGGAACACTTGTCCGGCGTTGACCGTGCCGACCGGTGCGACGCCGCCGCGCGAGAGGCCCGAGGTGAAGTTCGCGTAGACGGAGACGTTTTGCAGCGGCTTGACCACGATGCCCGCCAGCGGCGAGATGGCGCTCTGGTCGTAGCTTGACGAGAGCGCGCCGCTCGTGGTGTTGAAGTTGTCGAGCGCCACACGTTGATGACGCAGTCCACCGGTGAGCAGCACGCGTTCGTTCAGGAACGACAACGTATCGGTGAGCGCGAAACTCGTAAGCACCGACTCCGACGCCTTTTTCGGCTCGGTGCGTGCGGCGCCGACGGGCGGCAGCGGCACGGGGTTGTAGATGTTCGACGGGACCGAAGTGGTGCCCGGGACGTACGCGTTGCCCGAGTCCTGTTCGAGACGGCTGGCCTGCACGGTCACCGTGTGACCGATGCCGAACGTCTTGAAGTTGGCGCGCGCCCCCACGTCGGCCGTGCGCGAGCGCGTGTATGAATCGTAGTACGAGTTCATCACGTTGAAGTTGCCCTGCGAATCGGCACCGCCGATCGGGAACGTCTGGTAGGCGGTGGCGTAGTGGTAGCCGACGGCGCCCCACACGGTGACATTGCGCAGCACGTCGTATTCGAGTCGCGTGGTGACGGCCGAATCGTGCAGATGCAACTCGCTGCCCGGATAGAAGTTGCGATAGCCGGACGGCGCGTCGGGAATCTTCGTGACCGACGCCTGAAAGCCGGTCTGCGGGCGGAAGTTGTCGGTGCCTTCGTGCTGCGTGTAGGCGTCGAGTGACCAGCGCAGACGCTGCCCGGTGTAATCGAGGCCGACCGAGCCGAAACCGACGTTCTGCTTCCCATCGTCGAGCGTCGTCTTGCCATTGCGGTACACGCCATTGACGCGAATGCCCCATTCCTGCTGCTCGCCGAAGCGACGGCCGACATCGGCCTCGACGCCCAACTGCGCTTTGCTTTGGAAGGTCGTCGTCAGACGCGTGAGCGGTTCGGTACCCGCGCGCTTGGTCACAACGTTGATCGCGCCGCCGATGCTGCCGCTCGGGCCAATGCCGTTCATCAGCGTGCCCGGGCCCTTGAGCACTTCGACACGCTCGACGATGGCCGCAGGCACACGGCTCGCCGACGCCATGCCGTACAGGCCGTTCAGGCCCACGTCGCTGCTTGAGACGGTGTAGCCGCGAATCTGGAAATCTTCGCCGAAGCCGCCGCTCGACGTGAGCATGCGCACCGACGATTCGTTGATGACCACATCGGCGAGCGTGCGCGCCTGCTGGTCGCGCACCATCTGCTCGGTGTAGTTCATCGTGCTGAAGGGCACGTCCATGGCATCGGACGAACCGAGGATGCCGAGACTCCCGCCGCGTGCGATCTGACCGCCCGCATAGGCCGGTTGCAAGCCGTTGTCGTAGGTCGCCGTGACATGTGTCGTGGGCAGCAGGGCGGCGCCGTCTAGCGCGCCGGTCTGCGTGGCGGGCGCGATCAGAAAGCTGCCATTCGATTGCGGGACGACTTCCACCCCGGTGCCTGCCACCAACGCTTCGAGGCCGTTACGCGGCGTGTACGTGCCCTTCAGGCCGCTGCTGTGGCGCCCGGCGGTGACTTCAGGTTTGAACGACAGCATGATGCCGGCGTCGCGGCCGAAGCGGCTCAGGGCGTCTTCGAGCGTGCCAGCGGGAATGTCGTAGGCACGGGCGGCTTGTGCCGGTGCGGACTGCGCATGCGCTGCGAACGAGGCGACGAGTGCGGGGGAAGCGATGGCCGTCCCCAGTGCGATTTGCCCTAATGCACACGCCAACCGTGTGCGTCGAAGTACCCAATGTGGTTGGCTCGGCTGGTGTTGCCGTCCCCGAACGTGACCCATGATCTGACCTTTCGTGTGGAAGAAGAGTGTTGGTGCTCGTCCTCCATGACCCGCGAAACGTCGAAACGGATCACCTTTGGTCAAAATATTTTGCGAATGACGGCTGCGGCTGGCCCCAAGCGTGCTGCGGCATGTTGCGAGCGGGCGTCGATGTGCGTGATCGCAGGTCATCGGGTTACGCGGGCACGAGCCGGATTTCACGGGCGCCCCAGAAGCGGGTGACCGAATCGGTGCGCACGGCCAGCGTCGTGCCGAGGGTGTCGAGCACTTTGCCGACGTCGTCGAGCGGAAACGAGCCCGAGACGCGCAGGTCGGCCACGCGCGGATCGCAGGTGAGCGACTTGTCGCTATAACGGGCCAGTTCTGCCACGAAGTCGCCCAGACGCATGCTGCGCGCGACGATGAATCCTTCCGCCCATGTGGCTTCGGCGCTTGGTACGTCGATGGGCGTCGAAATGGTGTCGGCGGTGTAGCTCGCATGCAGCCCTGCGCGCAGGACCCGTGAGCGCGAAGGCGCGCGGTTTGGCCGGATTTCCACCGCGCCTTGATAAACGCTCACGTGCGTGCCGCCATCCCATTCTCGAACCGTGTAGCGGGTGCCCAATGCGCGCGCCGTCCCTTGTGCGGTCTCGACAAGGAACGGGCGGGCGGGTTGCTGCACATCGGCGGCGGTGGTGATGAGGACTTCGCCGGCAATCAGTCGGACGCGCCGCTCATGGTCGTTAAATGCAATATCGAGCGCGCTGCCGGTGTTCATCACCAGTTGCGTGCCGTCGGCTAACACGAGCGTGCGACGTTCGCCGATGTTGGTGCGGTAGTCTGCCGTCCATCGCTGCCACGGCACGGCGTGCAGGGCACCCCACGTGCCGCCGCCCGCAAAGAGCAGGACGGCGAGTGTCTTGACGGTGCGTCGCCGCGCGGTTGAGGCGGGTGGCGTCAAGGCGGCCTGCGCGATGCTCGCCTCGACCGGCGAGGCGAGGGGTTGCAGCTTGCCTCGTACCGATTCGATACGCTTCCATGCGCGTTCGTGATCGGGGTGTGCATCACGCCATTGCTGCCACGCGGCGATCACCTCCGGCGATACCGCGTCGTTCTGCAATTCGATCAGCCATTCGACGGCACGCTCGGCAACGTGCGCGGGTACTGTCGCAGCGTTGCGAGTGGCTTCGTACCACGCGGACGACATCGCGCTCATGCGGCGATCATCCGAGAAAGGAGAGATCGGCGAAGTAGCATCGCTGCAATGCCTTCGCGAGATAGCGCTTGACCGTGGGGATCGAAATGCCCAGCGCGTCGGCCACTTGCGCATGGGTTTGTCCGTCGAGCTGCGAGCGCAAAAAAGCCTGCCGCACGATGGTGGGCAGGCCGTCGAGCAGACGATCCAGTTCGATCAGGGTTTCGAGCAGCATGGCCCGCGTCTCGGGCGACCATTCCACTTCGCGCGGGGCTTGTGCGAGCGCTTCGAGATAGGCGCGCTCGAGTTTCTCTCTTCGCCAATGATTGGAGACGAGGTTCTGCGCAACGGTTGTGAGATACGCGCGGGGTTCGTCGAACGACGCCGGCACGCGCTCGCTGCCGAGCAGCCGCACGAAGGTGTCGTGCGCAATATCGGCCGCTTGTTCGGCACTGCCTAACCGCCGATGCAACCAACCCTTGAGCCACGAGTGATGGTGGCTGTATAGCAACTCGACAGTGGATGGGAGGAGGGTGCCCGGCGTTTGCATGATCCAGCCTGATGTTCGATCCACTCACGACACGCTGGACCAGCGCGAACACTGGCAGGTCATGCAGCAGCTGAAACGAATGCTCAAGGAATGTTAATGATAATCATTATTAATAACAGATGGGAAAATTCTCGTCAATGAATAACCCCTGCGTGTTTGCGGAAAGCGAGGGTTGTCGAAATGGCGGGGAAGGCCGCCGCACGGCCTTGTGCGGGAAGTTCGGAGTGCGATGGGGTACGCACAAATTAGTGCTTGACGGTGCATTTGGGGCTCGGCTACTATCCGCCCTGTCTTTCATCCAAGGGGTTTGTCCGTGAATTCTGATGCCAGTTGTAGTCGATCTTTGATCGATTGATTGCCTGAGGATCCACAGCCATTCCCTGTGCCGCGTCCTCAAGCAGGATGCGGTGTCTAACGCGCCATCGATGCTTTCCACGTTCTCGTGAGCATCATCACTCCGGCGCCATTCCCGCAGAAATTTCCACCGTCGTGCCCGTGATGGGCGCTGTCGTGCCGTGCCTTGCGTTCGCATTGCCGGTAGACGCGCACACGCGTGCCGACTCGCCATGCCGCTTGCGGCACTGGCGTTCGCAGTCATGCGAGGAAGCCATGCGTGCTTTTCAAACATTTCAGGCTTTTCAAAGCCAACCCACGCGCACCACGCCGGTGTCGCGTCTGACCATCGTCTGCCTGGCCGAAGCCCTCAATACGCTTCGTAAGCAGATGTTCACCGATCTGACAGCACTTGGCCTGCGCGCCACGCACGTGAGCATCACGCGCTGGAGCGATCGCGACGTGGCCTCGGCCACCGTCACGCTCGATTGCTCGCAAGCCTCGCGTGCGTCGCTCACGGCATTGGTCATGCGCCTGTCGGGCGAACACAGTGTGCGTCGTGTGTTCTGGTCTGACGATGCCAACCGCCCCGACCGCCGGGCGGGAACCGGTGCGGTGAGCGCCGTAGCTGCCGCGTAAGCGTTTATTGCCATCGCATAAGGTTCATCGCTGACGGCCGTGTGTCGTCGATACCGATGAACCGTGAATCATAAGGAGTCCGATATGGAAGACGGAAGTAGTCGAATAGTGCCCGTCGGGGCCGCGCGCGATGCGGGCGGGTTTCCGGCGGGCGATCCCAGCCTTACCTCAGCAGAACCCATCATTCACCGACCGCGCGCAGCGCGGCGCGGCGGGGTGCGCTCGCGCTTTTTTCGGGAGTCGAGAGACTTCCGGTAGCGCCTGACGACCTTGGCCGGCCGCTATGCCAGCGTAAGCCGCGCCCAGGAAATCGTCATGAACAAGAACCTTCGCTCGCGCCAGAAACAGCGTGGCTTTGTCGATCATCCGACAACCACCGAGCGCGCCATCACCGGCCCCGACGCCGTCGCCAAGCTCGCCACCGAGCCGCTGCACGACGTGCTTCACACCCTCGGCACCGACCTGCGCGGCCTGACGCTCGCCGAAGTTGGTCAGCGCCACACGCGCTACGGCCCCAACGAGATCGCGCACGACAAGCCACCGCATTGGACGGTGCAGCTCTTGCGGGCTTTCAACAATCCGTTCGTGATGGTGCTGCTCGTGCTCGCCACGATCAGCTTCTTCACCGACGTGTATTTCGCCGATCCGGACGACCGGGATTTCAAGAGCATCATCATCCTGCTCACGATGGTGTCGATCAGCGGCTTGCTGCGCTTCTTCACCGAGTTTCGTTCGCTGCGTGCGGCTGAAAAGCTCAAGGCGATGGTGCGCACCACGGCGAGCGTTCGCCGCCGCGTGGTGTCGTCGGGCAAGCCGGAGCGTCACGAAGTCGCCATGCGCGAACTCGTCGTTGGCGACATCGTGACGTTGCAGGCGGGCGACATGATTCCCGCCGATCTGCGACTCATCGAATCGCGCGATCTGTTTATCAGTCAGGCCGTGCTCACCGGTGAGGCCCTGCCGGTAGAGAAGTACGACACGCTCGGTGCCGTGGCACAAAAGTCGGTGGAACCGGCACCGGCCAAGCCCGCGCAGCAATCGGGCGCCAGCCTGCTGGATCTGTCGAACGTCTGCTTCATGGGGACTAACGTCGTGAGCGGCACGGCCATCGGCGTGGTCGTGGCGACGGGCGGCGACACGTACTTCGGCGCACTCGCCAAGAACGTGGTCAGTCACAAGCGTGTGGAGACCAGCTTCGATCGCGGTGTAAATAGCGTGAGCTGGTTGCTCATCCGCTTCATGCTGGTGATGGTGCCCATCGTCTTCATGATCAACGGCCTGACCAAGGGCGACTGGATGAGCGCGTTGACGTTTGCGCTGGCGGTCGCGGTCGGTCTCACGCCCGAAATGCTGCCGATGATCGTGAGCGCCAACCTCGCGCGCGGTGCGCTGGCGATGGCACGCCGCAAGGTGGTGGTCAAACGTCTGAACTCGGTGCAGAACTTCGGTGCCATGGACGTGCTGTGTACCGACAAGACCGGCACGCTCACGCAAGACCGCATCATTCTCGAGCAGCATCTCGACGTGGTGGGCGACGAGCAGGAAGACGTGTTGCGTCTGGGGTGGCTCAACAG
Organism: Pandoraea pneumonica; assembly: GCF_049918595.1. Classification (GTDB taxonomy): domain Bacteria; phylum Pseudomonadota; class Gammaproteobacteria; order Burkholderiales; family Burkholderiaceae; genus Pandoraea; species Pandoraea pneumonica_A. Next base: position 748,384 of record NZ_JBNCRZ010000003.1, on the reverse strand, counting down.
CTATCACCAGAGCGGCCAGCGCAATCTGATCGACGTGGCGATCATCCGCCGCGCTAACGAGATCGGGGAATCGGTGCAGCCGCGCACCTTTGCCAAGATCGATGAACTGCCGTTCGACTTCGTGCGCCGCCGCTTGTCTGTGGTGGTGGCCAACGAGCGTGGCGAGCATCTGATGGTGACGAAGGGCGCCGTCGAAGAAATGCTGGCGGTGTCCACGCATGTGAAGACTGCGCAGGGCGTGCGTGTGCTCGACGACACGGCTCGCGCCATGTTGCTCGCCCGCGCCGAGGCCTATAACGAAGACGGCTTCCGCGTGCTGGTCGTGGCCACGCGCGATATCCCGGCAGGGGAGACCAAAACCCAATACAAGACGTCCGACGAAGCGGGCCTCACGGTCTGCGGTTTCCTCACGTTCCTCGATCCGCCTAAAGACTCTGCCGCGCCCGCCATTGCCGCGCTGCGTGAGCATGGCGTCGGTGTGAAGGTGCTCACGGGTGACAACCCGATCGTCACGATGAAGGTCTGCCGTCAGGTGAGGCTGGAGCCGGGCACGCCGTTGCTGGGGGCCGATATCGAGTCGATGAACGACGACAAGCTGCGCGAAGTCGTCGAGCACACGACGGTGTTCGCCAAGCTGGCCCCACTGCACAAGGCGCGCGTGGTGAAGGCGTTGCAGGCAAACGGTCACACGGTGGGTTTCCTCGGCGACGGTATCAACGACGCCCCGGCCTTGCGTGACGCCGACGTTGGGATTTCGGTCGATACGGGTGCCGATATCGCGAAAGAGACGGCCGACATCATCCTGCTCGAAAAGAGCCTGATGGTGCTTGAAGCGGGTGTGATCAAGGGCCGCGAGACGTTCGGCAACATCCTCAAGTACCTGAACATGACGGCCAGCTCCAACTTCGGCAACGTGTTCTCGGTGCTGGTGGCAAGCGCGTTCCTGCCGTGGGAGCCGATGCTCGCGATGCAACTGCTGGTGCAGAACCTCGTGTACGACATCTCGCAGATGTTCCTGCCGTGGGACCGCATGGACCCCGAGTTCCTCAAGAAGCCGCGTAAGTGGGATGCGGGCAATATCCGCCGCTTCATGCTGTGGATCGGACCGACTTCGTCCGTGTTCGATATCACGACGTACGCCCTGATGTGGACCGTCTTCGGTGCGGGCGCGCTGTATCACCTGCATGGTGGCAATGGCGGGCAAGTGATCATGAACTCGGGTTGGTTCATCGAAGGGCTCGTCTCGCAAACGCTCGTCGTGCACCTGCTGCGCACGCAGAAGATTCCGTTCCTGCAAAGCACGCCGGCGCTGCCGATCATGCTCTCGACGACTGTAGCGATCGCGATCGCCTGCTGGCTGCCGTACTCGCCGTTTGCTGAGACGCTGGGCTTCGTCAGCCTGCCGGGCTCGTACTTCTACTGGCTCGCGGCGACCATGCTGGGCTACATCGCCCTCGCACAGACGGTGAAGACGATCTACATCCGCCGCTTCGGCCGCTGGTTCTAAAGCCAGTTTTACAGATTAAGAGCGAACGACTTATGAAGAAGCAACTCATCTCGCTGGCTTTGGCTTGTCCCCTCAGCGCCTTTGCCGCACATCCGCTCGTGACCGACGACACGGGCACGCAAGGCGACGGCAACTGGCAATTCGAAACCAACGGCGAAGCCACCGCGAAGCAACCCGATACGGGCCGCCAGTTCCTCTGGAACAGCACGCTCACACGCGGCTTCGGCGAAGCGCTGGATCTCTACGCCAACGTGCCGTACACGCATGTGCAGCAGCGCTCCGATACCGCAGCGACCGGTGTGGCCGATCTCGAACTCGGGGCGAAGTGGCGTCTGTACGACGACGGGGCGTTCAGCATCGGTCTTAAGCCGTACATCACGTTGCCCACTGGCAACGACTCGCGTGGACTTGGCACGGGGCGGGTGAATGCAGGGGCGACGCTGCTCGCGCAGTACGACATCGACGACTGGACGCTTCTGGTGAACGGCGGCGCGGTGTATCAACCGAACCGGCAGGGCGCTCGCGAGGCGGTCTGGAAGGTGTCGGGGGCCGTGCTATACCGCGTGCTGCCGACGACCCGTTTGCTGCTCGACATCGGCACCTCGCAAAACCCGGATTTCGCGCAGCCGACGAGCCCGGCGTTCATGATCGTCGGGGCCATCTATAGCCCGAAGCCGTGGCTCGATCTGGACGTCGGCTATCGCCGCGGCCTTAACCCGCAAACCTATGACTACTCGTGGCTGGCCGGGGTGACCGTGCGCTGGTAAATCGGTAGCTCATGACTTAACCGCAGCCATCACCAACGCTGCGGCATATCACCGGCCCGGGGAGGGCAGGTCTTCACCGACCCGTCATCCCCGGGCTTTTCCTATGGTCGTATTCCCATCAAGACGATTGTCTTGTTAAATGCAAACGATTATCATTGCGTTTTTCAGTTTCCCTGAGATAGTGCGGCGCGAACTTCATTGCGCGCCAAGACACTGCGACGACTTCGATGCCCGTGCCCGCTTTGTTTTTCCGAATTCCGCAATGAACGGACTCCGGCTCGGTGCCGACCGGCAGCGGCGTGCGTTCTGGCTCAAACACCTGCACCAGTGGCACTGGATCAGTTCGGCGATCTGTCTGCTCGGCATGATGCTGTTCGCGATCACAGGTTTCACGCTCAATCACGCGGGGCAGATCGAAGCGCACCCGCAAGTCGTCAAGCGCACAGCGCAGATGCCCGATGCACTGCTGACACAGCTTGGCGAGACGCCCCACAAAGACAAAAGTCCGGTACCTGCGGTGCTAGCCGATTGGCTGCACACGTCGCTCGCCATCGACGCACAAGGGCGTGAGGCCGAGTGGTCGGCCGACGAGATCTACGTTGCGCTGCCGCGTCCCGGCGGCGATGCGTGGGTGAGCGTGGATCTGCAAAGCGGCGAGGCGCAGTACGAACTGACCACGCGCGGGTGGGTGTCGTATCTGAACGATCTGCACAAGGGGCGCAATACCGGCAACGCGTGGAGCTGGTTTATCGACGTGTTTGCGTTTGCGTGCCTCGTCTTCAGCGTGACGGGATTGTTCCTGCTCAAGTTGCATGCGGGCAATCGTATGGCGACATGGCCGCTGGTGGGGCTGGGTCTGGTCGTGCCGTTGTTGCTCGTCATTCTGTTCATTCATTGAAAGCGCCGGATCGCGGCCTGAGATGGCGCGATCGGTTCATGTTCGCTTAGTACTTCAATCTGAAATCAACCCGAAGTTTGTTAGATAGGGGATAGCCATGCGTCGAATGCTCTCCGTTACGTTGACCGGTCTGGTGGCAGCACCATTCGCGGGCAACGCAGCGGCCGCCGAGATGACCGTCAAGGTCGAAATTCCGCGTCTGAACGTGGCGGAGTATCACCGTCCGTACGTCGCGATGTGGATCGAAAAGGCGGACCAGTCGCCCGTGACCACGCTGTCGGTCTGGTACGACGGCAAGCTCAAGAACGCCGAGGGCACGAAGTGGCTCAAGGATATGCGCCAGTGGTGGCGCAAAGCAGGGCGCGACATGACGATGCCCGCCGACGGCGTCTCGGGCGCCACACGGGCCCCCGGTGAGCACTCGCTGACTTTCGTCGACGGCAAGGCCCCGCTGGGCAAGCTCGCCGCAGGTGAGTACCAACTCGTGGTCGAAGCCGCGCGTGAAGTGGGTGGTCGCGAACTGATTCGCGTGCCCTTCACGTGGCCGCCCGCCGACGCGAAGACCGCGCAAGCCAAGGGCGATCACGAACTCGGCGCGGTGTCGCTGAGCGTGAAGCCCTAAGTCGTTAAGTCGTTAAGTCGCGAAGTCGAAAGCGCATCGACGGTCCGAGTTTCGAACCCCTCGAATTCCCTTTTCCGAATCGCTGTACAGGAGTTGATCATGAAGGTCTCGCTCAAGAAGCTGTCTCTCGTCACCGCACTGGCCGTCGCTGCGTTGGCACCGCTCGCCGCACAGGCGCACCGTCAATGGCTGCTGCCGTCGGCTACCGTGCTCTCGGGCAACGATCCGTGGGTGAGCGTGGACGCGGCCGTCTCGAACGATTTGTTCTACTTCGAGCACTTCCCGATGCGTTTGGACGGCCTTGTCGTGACCGCTCCCGACGGCAAGCCAGCCAAGGCGGAAAACGCGTCGACGGGGCGCTATCGCAGCGTCTTCGACGTGCATCTGACGCAAGACGGGACGTACAAGATCGCAGTGGTGAATCGCGGGCTGAGCGCTAGCTACAAGGTGGGCAACGAGACGAAGCGCTGGCGCGGTTCGCCGGAAGCGTTTGCGAAGGAAGTACCCGCTAACGCGCAAGACCTGCAAGTGACTGAGGGCCTGTCGCGCGTCGAATCGTTCGTCACGCGTGGCAAGCCCACGACGACGGCGTTGGCTACGACCGGCGATGGCCTCGAACTCGCACCGATCACGCACCCGAACGATCTGGTCGAAGGCAGCACGGCTAGCTTCCGCCTGTTGCACGACGGTAAGCCTGCGGCGAACGTAAAAGTGGAAGTGGTGCCGGGTGGCATTCGCTACCGCGACAAGCTCAACGACATGGCAGTGACGACCGACGCCGACGGCAAGTTCAGCGTGAAGTGGCCTGCGCCCGGCATGTACTGGCTCGAAGCCGACGTGCGTGACGAGAAGGTCACGATCAAGCCCGCCAAAGCACGCCGCGCAGCCTATGCCGTCACGTTGGAAGTGCTGCCGCAGTAAGGCATGATGACTTTCGTCGAAACCCGCGCCGATGCACGACACGCACCTCGTGTGCTTGTGCCGTTGCAGATGACGTCCACTGGCGTGCAGCCGCACGCGGGTGGTCGGCTGCGCCATCTGGCCGGGCAGACGATGGGCACGACATGGTCGGTGGCGTTCGTGCAGGCGGCGGACGTCGACGCTGACGGTGACGTTAGCGAACTCGACGCACGCGTTCGTGCCGTCCTCGCACGCGTCGATGCGCAGATGAGCAATTGGCGCGACGACTCGGATATCACCGCGTTTAATCGTGCGAGCGCAGGGCAGTGGATCGCCATGCCCGATGACGCGTTTCACGTGTTGCGAACGGCGCTTCGCGTCGCACGCGAAAGCGGCGGGGCTTACGACCCGAGCGCGGGGCCGCTGGTCGACCTGTGGGGCTTTGGCCCGGCACCGCGTCGCACTGTGGCACCGAGCACTGACGAAGTGATTGCCGCGCGCGAGCGATGCGGCTGGGCGCGCGTCGCACTCGACGAGGACGGTCAGCGCGCGCAACAACCCGGTGGCGTGTCGCTCGATCTGTGCGCGATCGCCAAAGGGTTTGCGGTCGACGCCGTGTCGTTGGCACTCACTGACGCGGGCATTCATCACCATCTCGTCGAGATCGGCGGTGAGTTGCGCGGCGAGGGCGTGAAGCCTGACGGCATGCCGTGGTGGGTCGAACTTGAAACACCTGATGTGCAGGCCGCCGGTATCGAGCACGATCTCGTCGCACTGCACGGGCTCAGTGTCGCCACGTCAGGCGATTACCGTCGTTTCTTCGTGGACGCCGCGCAACCGCTCAAGCGCTACGCGCACACGCTTGACCCGCGCACCGGTTATCCGGCGAGTCATGCGCTGGCGTCAGTGAGCGTGGTGCATCGCGAGTGCATGATGGCCGACGCGTGGTCGACAGCACTCACGGTGTTGGGGCCGCAGGCGGGCATGCAACTCGCAACATCACGCGACATTGCCGCGCGTTTCGTCATGCGTGTGCCCGAGGGTTTCATCGAAACGGCGACACCCGCCTATGAGGCGATGTGCGCATGAGCGCGGCGAAGTCCTCGACGTTCCATTGGTCGACGCTTGGCCTAAGTGCCACGTCGGTGGCTGGGGCGGCGCTGGCGTGGGCGAGTCCTGCTCGACCGTTGATGGCGGGGGGCGTCTTGCTGGCCTATCTCGCGGGGAGTCTCGCTGTGATGGGCGCGCATCGACGGCGCGCTCGTCAGTCGGCATTCGACGCCAATGTCTTGGAAACACCTCCCGAGCGCACGACGCTGATCGTGTACGCCAGTCAAACGGGCTTCGCTGAACTGCTGGCTGCGAATACGGTGACGGCGTTACGCAACGCCGGGGTGGCGGTGCGTGCAATATCGATCGATGCGTTGCGTGCTGACATGTTGTCGGCTTGTCGTCAGGCGTTGTTCATCGTCAGCACGACGGGCGAGGGCGATGTGCCCGACAGCGCTTCCGGCTTCACGCGCAAGATCATGAACGGCCCGCAAGCATTGTCTGATCTGCGCTACGGCGTGCTGGCGTTGGGCGACCGCAGCTACGCGGATTTCTGCGCGTTCGGGCATCGGCTGACGCACTGGCTAGATGCCAGCGGCGCACAGGCGCTGTTCGACACCATCGAAGTCGACAACGGCGATGCCGGTGCCATTCGTCACTGGCAGAACCAGCTCTCGGCACTCGCTGGCGGCGCACAGATTGCGGATTGGGAACCGCCGAAGTACACACCGTGGCGTTTGCAATCGCGCAGACTGCTCAATCCGGAAAGTGCTGGCGCACCTGCTTTTCATCTGTCGCTTGTACCGGAGAACGACGCTGCTGCGCTCGACTGGCAAGCAGGCGACATCGTGGAAATCGGCCCACGTCACTCGTCAGCGTTTGTCTGCGCGTGGTTGCGCGACACCGGTTTCCCGGCCAGTGCGCCAGTGCAATGCGATGGCGAGACGATGATGCTCGCGCAGGCGCTAGCGTCTCGCATGCCGTCGTCCGCGAGCGCGCGCGCGATGGTCGCGCACACGCCGCAAGCGCTTGTCGATGCGCTGGTGCCGCTGCCACATCGGGAATATTCAATTGCGTCGTTGCCCGCCGATGGGCAGCTCGATTTGCTCGTGCGGCAGGCGCGTTACGCCGACGCGGCACAGCCTGACGGCGTTCGGCTCGGCTTGGCGTCAGGCTGGCTCACCCAGCACGCGGCGCTTGGTGCGTCCATCGCCCTGCGTGTGCGTGCGAATCGGGCGTTCCATGCGCCACCGGATGACGTGCCGCTCATCTTGATCGGCAACGGCACGGGGTTGGCAGGGTTGCGTGCGCATCTGAAGTCGCGCGCCGCGCGTGGCGCGCACCGGAACTGGCTGCTATTTGGTGAGCGCAATGCCCGCCACGATGCATTCTTCTCCGATGAGATCGCGCAGTGGCAAGGCGATGGCGTCTTAACGCGCGTGGATTTCGCATGGTCGCGCGATGCAGGCGATGTCCGCTACGTGCAGCACGCGGTGTGTAACGCCGCATCCGATATCCGCGAATGGATCGATGCCGGTGCCGCGATCTACGTGTGCGGGAGCTTGCAAGGCATGGCGCCTGCCGTACACGCCGCGCTTATCGAGGCGTTGGGCGCCGCGGGTGCGGCTACGCTCGACACGCTAACTGAAGCAGGCCGCTATCGCCGCGACGTCTACTGACCACCGCACCGGTTACGGGTGACTTCCCCAGTGGCTGACTTCGCGCATATAGACTTCGAGAAAATCGACAAACACACGCACTTTGGCCGACAGATTGAGCCGCTCCGGATACACCGCATAGACGTCGGCCGGGGGCAGGTGCCAGTCGGGCAATAGCCGAGTGAGTTCGCCCGCATCGATATACGACTGCACCTCCCACGCGGAGCGCATCAGCACACCGTGCCCGTCGAGCGCCCACTTCAACGTGGCTTCCCCATCGTTACTGCTCATCGCGCCGTGCACCTTGACGGGCTGCTGGCGTTTGCCCTTGTTGAAATGCCACGTGCCATACGCCGTATCGTTTTCGCGCAGCACGATGCACAGATGCTGGCGCAAATCCTCCGGCGTGCGCGGCAGCAGGCGACCAGCGAGATAGCCCGGTGACGCGCAGACGAAGCGTTCGTTATGCGCCAGCCGCTTGGCGACGAGACGCGAATCGGGCAATTCGCCCAGTCGAATCCCCACGTCGAACGCCGACTCCGCGAGATTCATCGGCCGGTCGGTCAGTTCCAACTGCACCTCGACGTCGGGATAACGCTGCCGGAACGCCGAGAGTGCCGGCACGATGTGCCGCCGCCCGAACCCAAACGTGGCGTTCACCTTGAGCAAGCCCTGTGGCACGTCGCGGCTGCTCGACACCATGCGCTCCAGTTCCTGCACTTCCTCGAGCAGCGACGCGCCAGCGCGCAGATAGCGCTCGCCTTCCTCGGTCATCGTGATGCGCCGCGTGGTGCGGTTGAGCAAGCGCACACCGAGCCGTTTTTCCAGCGACGCCAGGCGTGCGCTTACGGCGGGCGGTGTCACGCCGAGGTCGCGGGCCAGCGACGACAGGCTGCCGTGCCGTACCAGCCGCACGAAGAACTCCAGATCGGCGATGGCGTTCATTGTTAAGTTGAATTTACAAATGGTTTAGATAAGTCTGCATTATGCATCGAACATCGTGAAATTAAACTGGCGGGACTGAATCGACGGGCGTGGCCCGTGACAGGAGACACCCGCAAGGAGGGCCCCATGGGGCAAACGATGTATCGCAAGATCGTGGACGCTCACACGGTCTTTCCGATCGATGCGCAGCACGTGGCGCTGTATGCCGACCTGCACATCATGAACGAGTACACCAGCCCGCAAGCCTTTGCCGGGTTGGCCGAGAAGCAACTGCCGGTACGCTGCCCCGAGAAGCAGATGGGCGTGGTCGATCATGTGATTCCCACGCACCCGGTGGCGACGTCGCGCCGCACGATTGCCATCGAAGCGGCGTCGCATCAGGCCACGAATTTCACCCGCAACTGCGAAAAGCACGGCATTCACCTGTTCGACGTGCAAGACCGCGAGCAGGGTATCGAGCACGTGGTCGCACCTGAGATCGGGCTGATTCGCCCGGGCATGGTCGTGCTGTGCGGCGACAGTCACACGACCACTTACGGTGCGCTCGGCGCGCTGGGGTTCGGCATCGGCACGTCGGAAGTCGAGCATGTGCTCGCGACGCAGACGCTTGTCTATCGCGTCGCGCAAGACATGCGTATCCGCGTTGACGGCACCCTGCCGGGCGGCACGACCGCGAAGGATCTCGTGCTGCACATCATTGCGCGCATCGGCGCGCAGGGGGCGCGCGGCTACGTGGTGGAATACAGCGGGGAGGCGATCGGCGCGCTGAGCGCCGAAGCCCGCATGACCTTGTGCAACATGACCGTCGAAGCCGGTGCACGCGGTGCCCTCATTGCGCCGGACGACATCACCCTGGATTACGTCGCGTCGCGCATTCGTGACATGGATGCGCAAGCGCTGGCTGCGGCTGTCGGCGCGTGGCGAGCTTTGCGCTCGGACGACGACGCGACGTTCGATATCGAGCACGTTTTCGATGCCACGCATGTGGCGCCGTTCGTGACATGGGGCACCAGTCCCGATCAGGCAGTGGCGATCGGCGAGCGTATTCCCGAGTTGTCCGCCGATGCGCAGGCCGACGCCAGTGCCACCAAGGCGCTCGCGTATATGGGCCTGAGCGCCGGTCAAGCCATCGATGGGGTGGCGATCGATCACGTCTTCATCGGCTCGTGCACCAATGCGCGGATCGAAGACTTGCGCGAAGTGGCCTCGGTTGTGCGCGGTCGCAAGGTGGCCCCGACGGTGCGGGCGATGGTGGTGCCGGGCTCCGGGCGCGTGCGCGATCAGGCAGAGGCCGAAGGCATTGCGCAGGTATTGCTCGATGCGGGCTTCGAGTGGCGGCAGCCTGGCTGCTCGATGTGTCTGGCGATGAACGACGACGTGCTCGCCCCCGGGCAGCGTTGCGCCTCGACCACCAATCGCAACTTCGAAGGCCGTCAGGGGCGCGGTGCACGCACCCATCTGATGAGCCCCGCCATGGCGGCCGCCGCAGCGCTGGCCGGTCGCATCGTCGACGTACGCAAGGAGTTTGGCTATGGCCAGTCATGACCTGTTGAGCGGCGTTGGGGCGCCGCTGCCCATCGATAACCTCGACACCGACCAGATCATGCCGAAGCAGTTCTTGCTCGGCATCGATAAGGCTGGGCTGGCGCGTGGCGTGCTCTACGACCTGCGCATGACGCCGCAAGGCGAGCCGCGTCCGGAATTCGTGTTGAATCAGCCGGCGTACCGCAGCGCTCGCATTCTGGTGGCCGGAGCGAACTTCGGCTGCGGATCGAGCCGCGAACACGCGGTATGGGGGCTGATGCAAGCGGGTATCGACGCCGTGATTGCGCCCAGCTTCGGCGAGATTTTCTACTTCAACGCGCAGAACAATCGCCTGTTGCTGGTGACGTTGCCGCCCGCCGACGTGGTGCGTCTGAACGAGATCGTGAGCGACCCGCGTCACAGCCTGCTCACCATCGACGTGCAGCAGCAATGCGTGCTCACGGCCACGGGCGAGCGCTTCGGCTTCGAGATGCCTGCGCGGCAAAAGCGCATGTTCGTCGAAGGTCTGGACATGATCGGCATGACGCTCGCCGAGCGCGCCACTATCGACGCCTTCGAGGCGCGCCATGCGGCGCAGCATCCGTGGATGTCGATCGATTTGCCCGCGCAACAGCGCGCGGCGGCGTCGGAATAAACGTAGCACGTACGAAAACCCCGTCCGCTCGGAAGTCGGCAAAGTCCGGCAGAGCGGCGGCATAACACGTCGAACACATCGATTCGACGCATCCTCTCAAAGGAGACACCCCATGGAGATGCCATCCGCGCAACTTGGCGCGAACCCGAGCGGACAAGACAAGCCCACGAGCCGTTTGTCTGCGCTGGCGCAGTTTTCGATTGGTGGCCTGCCGTTGCCGATGTTCGCGGCCATTGCGGTGGTCGTAGTGCTCGCCGCCATGACCAACCGTTTGCCCAACGACATGATCGGCGGCTTTGCCGTGTTGATGCTTGCTGGTGCCGCACTGGGCGAGCTAGGTCGACGTATCCCGGTGCTGCGCGTGATCGGCGGCTCGGCGATCTTGTGCTTGTTCGTGCCGTCGGCGTTGCTGGGCTACAAGCTCATGGACGACGCCTCGCTCAAAGCGATCACCACGACGATGAAGACGGCCAATCTTCAGTACCTCTACATCGCGTGTCTGGTGGCGGGCAGCATTCTTGGCATGAATCGCCGGGTGCTGATTCAGGGCTTTCTGAAGATGTTCGTGCCGTTGTTCATCGGCACCATCACGGCGGTAGCCGCGGGCATGCTGGTCGGGCTGTGCTTCGGTTATGACCCTAAACACACGTTCTTCTATATCGTCGTGCCGATTCTCGGCGGGGGTATCGGGGAGGGGGTGCTGCCGTTGTCGATCGGGTATTCGGAGATTCTCGGCGAGTCGCAGGCGCATCTGGTCGCCACGCTGGTTCCGGCGGCGCTGATCGGCAACGTGGTGGCAATTCTTGCCAGCGGTGTGCTCAACCGGTTTGGCGAGCGTTACCCGAAACACAGCGGCGACGGCATGCTGGTGCGTGCGGGCAACGATCTGGAACTGCTCAAGCTGCAAAAGGAAGATCCGCCGCTCGATTTGCGTTTGATGGGCGCGGGCTTGCTGCTGGGCTGCACGCTGTACATCCTCGGCTCGCTGCTGGCCCCTGTGACGGGTATTCCGGGGCCGGTGCTGATGATCGTGGCAGCGGCGGTGCTCAAGGTTTGCAAGGCCATTCCCGCGTCGATGGAAAGCGGCGCGTATCAGATGTACAAATTCATGTCGACGAACCTGACGTTCGCGATTCTGGTCGGGTTGGGCACGCTGTTCGTCTCGTGGGACAAGCTGGTCGCGGCATTCACCCCCGCCTATTTCGTGATCGTGACGGTGACGGTGCTTGCGATGATCGCCTCGGGCTTTTTTGTCGGCCTGTGGCTCAAAATGTATCCGGTGGAAGCCGCCATCATTACGGCTTGCCACAGCGGGCTGGGTGGTACGGGGGACGTGGCCATTCTGTCGTCGTCGAACCGCATGGGACTGATGCCGTTCGCGCAGATTTCCACGCGTATCGGCGGTGCCGCGATGATCGTCGTGGCGACGATTCTGATGAAGCTTCTGCACTGACGCGGACGCGGTAGGGCGGGCCGGTGTGGGGGCAATCGAGGCATAAGATGCATTGCGAGGCCATGTTAAACTGCCTCGCAACATCGCTTCCCAGTGTCCCCACCGTCGCATGCGACTGACCGACTACACCGATTACAGTTTGCGCACGCTCATCTACGTCGCGGTTCATCCCGACGAGTTGGTGCACGTGCAGGCCGTGGCGGACGCCTTCGACATTCCCAAGAATCACCTCGTCAAGATCGTGCAGAAGCTCGGGCAACTGGGCTTTTTGCACACGGTGCGTGGGCGAGCGGGCGGTATTCGGCTGGGGCGCTCGCCCGAGCGTATCGGACTTGGCGAAGTCGTGCGCGCCATGGAGCCGGACTTTGCCATGGTGGAGTGCTTTCATCAGGGCGATAACGCCTGTGTGATTACGTCGGCGTGTAACTTGCGTGGCGTGCTTGGCGAGGCGTTGCGTTCCTACTTCGCGGTGCTCGACCGCTACACGCTGGCGGATATGGTCAACAAGCCTGCCGCCCTGCGCCGTCTGCTGGGTGACGCGGTTGTCGCAGCCGCCATCCCGGTTCGCGATATCAAGGTCAAACGCGCTGACTGAGCGTTTCGACGGCTTCTCCCTCCTGCACTTTTTTGTGACGTAATGCCGTGTGTTTTGCACAGCATTCGCGACTAATTTGCGACGTCTTGCGATGCCCCATCGACGCCGTCTATCGCCTCAATAGGGACGGCCAATGGCTATCGCGCGAATTAGACGATTGGTCGCATCTTGCAGACGAGCAGCCGCGAAATTCCTCCTCGATTTCCCTAATCTTGAGTCGTGCCCAGTCACACCGCGTCAGGAGACAACTCCTAGGTACGACTGGAAAAAACATGGCTCAAATGGCCAATCGATAGGAGTCTCACCATGAACACCCGTCTCTTCGCTGCTGCTCTGGTTGCTTCCGCAACGCTCGTTTCCGCTTCGGCCTTCGCCGAAGGCACCCAAACCGCCTACAACGGCGATTCCGTCACGGTCGCACAAGCTTCACCCGACGGCCTGACGCGCGCTCAAGTCCGCGATGAATTGCGTCAAGCCCGTGCCTCCGGCCAACTCGACCAATCGCTGCAAACCTACCCGTCGCTGCTGCAACAACGTAACTCTGCTGGTCTCTCGCGTGCTCAGGTCCGCTCGCAGATCGGCCAAGCCGGTTCGCTGGGCGATAACCGGGCGTGAGATGTCTGGCTTGCTCGGTAACGTCACCGTGTGCCGAGCAAGCCTTCGCCAAATCCTCCATAATCAGCGCACTGGGTCTTCTTCATGAGTGCGCCATGGATCGGCTCTCTACGCTCATCTCGAATTTCGGCGTTCGCGCCGGCGTGTTTCACAGCGGCGGCCTCTGCGGCATCGCCAGCTACGGCATCGACTCCCACGACGGCGGGCACATGCACCTGCTACGAACCGGCGAAGTCGCGCTCGTACTGGAAGACGGCACTCGACAAGACATTGTCGAGCCTTCGCTGATCTTCTTCCCCCGTCGCAATCACCACCAACTCCTCTCCGGTGAAGGCGATCGCACCGAGCTCGTGTGCGGCTCCCTCTCGTTCGACGGCGGGCACAATAACCCGCTGGTGGCCGCGCTGCCCGAATACCTCGTGCTGCCAACACAGTCGCTCTCCACGCTCGACCTCACGCTCAACTGGCTATTCGCCGAAGCGTTCGGCTCGCAGTGCGGACGACTCGCCGTCATGGACCGGCTCTTCGAGTTGCTCGTGATTCAACTCCTTCGCCACGTGCTGGAGCAACGCATCGTCAACCGCGGCATGCTCGCGGGGCTGGCCGATCCGCGGCTGGCGCGCGCACTCCACGTGATTCATCACCAACCCGGCGATGCATGGACGGTGGAATCGCTCGCGAATACCGCCAATATGTCGCGGGCTAATTTCGCTGCGCAATTCCGGGAAGTGATCGGGCAGTCGCCCGCCGACTATCTGCTCGATTGGCGCATCGGACTCGCACAGAAACGCCTTCGCGATGGACAACCGATTGCCCGTGTTGCGGACGAGGTGGGGTACGACAGCGCCTCGGCGCTGGCCCGTGCTTTCCGCCGCAAGACCGGTGCCAGCCCGCGCGATTGGCTCCGCGCCCAAATGCACGCGGTGACCATGTTGCCGCCACCGCGCGTAACACTGGTGCCGCCGCTGCCTGCGCAGGCGGCCTAAGCGCCAAAGACAAAGGCCATTCGCGCTCGCGAATGGCCTTTGCTTCATCCCACTACTTAAAACACGTGGCTCACACCCAGACGCACGATCGTCTGGTTGTTGGTGGCCGACGACATGCCGTTGGCTGCATCGCCCACTGACGCCGTGGCATCGATCACGTTGCCAAATGCGTCAAGCGTCGCGCCCGACGCCTTCTGATAACCGACCAACGCATACAACTCGGTGCGCTTGGACAAGTTGTAGAACGCCGCCAGATTGAACTGGTGATACTTCGCCCCCGAGGTGTTCGCTGCGGGTGCATTCACGTTCGTAAAGCTGTAGCCGCCGCCCAGACGGAAGGCGTTCGTGAAACGGTACATCGCGAGCACACCCACCGTGTCGAACTTGGCGGTTCGCGTGAAGCGCGAATACGTGCCGGGCGAGTACTCCGTATGGCTATAGTTCGCGCCCAGCGTGGTGTTGTTGCCGATTTGATACGTCATGGCCGTGGCGATGATGTCGCGCGACTTGGCGCTCGCATACCCGGCATTGATGGACGAGCCGAACGCCGATTCCGACGAACCTGCCCAACTGCCGATGGTGGTATCGGTGGCGCTGGCCTTGTCGTTGTTAGCGTGTGAATACGCGAGGCCCCACGTGAGCGGGCCACCGGCGTACTGCCCCGCCAGACCCCACGTGTTTTGACGTCCCATCGTGCCCGGCTGTCCGCCGAAACCGTACATCGCACCGAACGTGAAGCCCGACCACGTCGGCGAGCGGTACTTCACACTGTTGTTCACGCGCGAGCTGTGATCGAGGTTGTCGACGTCGCCCGGATGCGCCGCTACGCCAGAGAGGAGTGCCGTGCCACCTACCGAGCCGACGAGATCGATCAACGGGTCGTACTGACGGCCGATCGTGAGCGTACCGAGCTTCTGGTCCTGCAAGCCTACATAAGCATGGCGGCCAAACTCGGCACCGTTCTGGCTCGCCGTGCCGTTACCGATGTTGAAGCCGTTCTCGAGGCGGAATAGCGCCTTCAAGCCGCCGCCAAGGTCTTCCGTACCTTGCATGCCCCAGCGGCTGCCTTGCCACGTACCGCTTTGAAATGCAGTGTTCGACGCGCCAGTGATGACGGCAGGCCGTCCCGCGGCACCGGCCCGGCTAACGCTGGCGACATTGCTGGCGTAGCCGATGCCGCCGTCGACAATGCCATAAAGCGTGATGTTCGATTGCGCCTGCGCGAGCGGTGCAAACGCGGCGAGCGACGAGATGCCGCAGCCGATGGCCAGCGCAACCGCGCGGGCGAGGGGAGTGCGAGGGTAAGCCTTCATGTGTGCGTGTGTCCTAGTGTGGTGGTACTGTCACGACGCCCCGCCCGAGTATCGCTTCCCGGGTCGATTTGTCGTGTTTGAAATTAGGATTCCTAAAGATATGACGCGGAGATGTCCGTTGTGGGATATCTCCGTGTCGGCGGCGGTTTCTGTTTCGAGTGGCCGCGTGGCGTTACTTCGCCGCGCTCGCGGACTGCGGTTGGGCCAGTGCGGCGCGCAGGCGTGCAGGCGAATCGGTCATCACCGCGTCGAAGCCCAACTGCGAAGCGGCTTCATAGTCCTGCGGCGTTTCCACGCCAAACGCGACGAGATGCACGTTGCCTTGCGACTTGAAGCACTGCACGGCCGCCGGTGTCCACCAGTTCGCGACGACCTTCGAGACGCCTTCGCCGAGGGTGAAGCGTTCGATAACTTCCACCTGACGGTGGAACTCGATGCCTGCCCACGTGCCCGGTGCGGGCGGCGTCACGCATTGCCCGCCGAGCGCAGCGGCCACAAGGCGGTTACGCGTGGCATCGCGCGATTCGAACAGTTGCGCCTGCGGACGACGCGCACGCATGCGATCGGTCGCCTCGGCTTCGGTCGAATACAAGCGCACGCGCGACCAGGCATTCGTTTCGTCCAGTACCTTGATGACGGCTTCGACGAGCGACGCGGCAGGCGTCTGCTTCATGTCGAGTAGTACGGGGACGTTGGCGGGCGCTGCGGCGAGTGCGTCACGCAAGGTCGGAATCGGCAGCGGATGGTCGCGGTACGGGTAGACCGTCTGTCCGTTGGTGTCTTTGCGCGAGAAGCTGTAGCCAGCGTTGAGCTTGCGCACGTCGGCGTAATCCATGTCGGCAAGCTTGCCGCGGCCATCCGTGAGCGCCGACAGATCCGCCGGGCGGTACATCACCGGCACGCCGTCGCGCGTGACCTGCACGGTCATCCACAACGCCTGCGCGCCGTTCTGCAACGCATTGGTGAAGGCTTGTACGGTGTTTTCGGGCGTGTCGCCCGTGCCGCCTCGGTGCGCGACGATCAGTGGCGCAGCTTGGGCAGTGGCGGGCAACAGGGTGCCGCCTGTGCAGGCGAGGGCGATCCATGCGGCAGCCGCAAGGCGCGAGGTGGACGAGGCGAGGGGCATGACTGCGGTCTCTTGAAAGCGATCGATGTTGGCGAGCGGCGAAGGGTCAGACGACCTGAATCTCGGGGAATGTTTGCACGCGATCGCAGAGCGGGGCGGGCAACGGGGCGTCGGTAATGACGAGGTCTTGTTCGTTGAGTTGTCCGCCGCGCACGTTGGGCTTGCGCGTGAACTTGTACGCGTCGGCCAAGAGGATGCGATAGCGGCTCGCTTCGCGCAGGGCTTCGCGCGATGCGGCTTCTTGGCGGTCGTAATCTAGCAAGGCGCCGTCGTCGTCGATGCCGCCCACGCTGTACACGCCGACGTCGGCGCGATACGCGCGAAACAAACGATCGGCTTCGTCGCCGAGAATTTCCGGATTGGGGGAGCGCAGTTCGCCGCCGGGCACGATCACCCGATGTTCAGGGTTTGCCGCGAGGACCAGTGCAGCGCGCAGATTGTTCGTGATGACGGTCAAGCGCTTGCGATGCACGAGCGCCACGGCGACTTGTTCGGGCGTGGTGCCGATGCCCAACAGGACGGTGGCGCCATCGGCAATGCGTTCGGCGGCGGCGAGTCCGATGCGGATCTTGCCTTCGAGATTGCGCACGCGACGCACTTCGTACGGCTGATTCGGGCCCGGTGTGAGCAGTCGCGCACCGCCGTGATAGCGGCGCAGTACATTGGCGTCGCACAACGTGTTCACGTCGCGGCGAATCGTTTGCGTGGCGACGCCGAAGTGTTCGGCGAGGGCATCGACACTCATTTCGCCATGCTGGCGAAAGAGCGACACGATGCGGGTCTGGCGGTCGGAAAGGTCCATCGGGCTGGCGTTGCTGGCGCATTCGTTCTGGAATGGGCGCCAGCTTGACAGCCATGCATGACATTCAAATGACGGCTCGCAATGTTCAAATGAACATTATTGGCCTATGAGGACCGTTCATTAGCGCTCTGTCGGCAGCCGTATCGGGGCGTTGGCTTCGAACTTGGCGCGACGGGTGGAGAAGAAAGTGCGCACGTTGCGAATGTTCGACGAGCTTTTGAAGAGGCGTCGCGCCAGTTCGTCGTATTCGGGCATGTCGGCGACTTCCGCCACGACGACGAAATCGGGGCCGGGAGAGACGCGATAGCACTGTGTCACCGCAGGTTCGGCGCAGATGAAGGTTTCGAAGGCGTCGAAGTCTTCCGCCGTCTGCCTGTCCAGACTGACTTCGACCACGGCGGTCAACGTCGGGCCAAGCTTGGCCCGATCCAAGACTGCGATCTCGCGCGCGATGATGCCGCTTTCCTTCAGGGCACGAACACGGCGCAAACAGGTGGGCGCCGACGCATGCACCTGGGCGGCCAGCGCGATGTTGGTCACCGAGGAATCCTCTTGCAGCACCCGCAAGATCCGAAGATCCAAGTCATCCAGAAATACGCCCGCCATCGTGGCTCCGGGAAGTAGTCGATGTGAAATTATATTTCATGACTTCAATGACGCGATATTTTATTTCATTGATGTATTTAATTTGACGATTAATTTCGTATCGTCGGTCCTACCATCGCTTCACTGATGCGGTTGAACGACATTTTTCGGAGAAGCGACATGTGTGGAATTATCGGTGCCGTTGCGCAGCGGGACATCGTACCGACCCTGATCGACGGCCTGAAGCGACTGGAATATCGGGGTTATGACTCGTGCGGCGTGGCGCTCTACAGCGATGCGCAGTTGGTCAGGGCGCGCAGTGTCGAGCGTGTGGCGAACTTGCAGGCCGAGGTGGCGCGCCAGGCGTTGACTGGGTACACCGGCATTGCCCACACCCGTTGGGCGACGCATGGCAAGCCGGTGACCGAGAACGCGCATCCGCATTTTTCGCCGCGTGACGACGGTGCCCGCATTGCGCTCTCGCACAACGGCATCATCGAGAACCACGAGGCGCTGCACGCCATGCTCGAATCGCACGGCTACGTGTTCACGAGCCAGACCGACAGCGAGGTCATCGCTCATTTGATCGATCACTTGTACAACGGCGATCTCTTCGACGCGGTCAAGGAAGCCGTAGCGCGCCTGCAAGGCAGCTACGCCATCGCCGTGATGTGTCGGGATGAGCCGCATCGAATCGTCGGCGCACGCGACGGCATGCCGCTCATCGTGGGCGTGGGGGAAGGGGAGAACTTCCTCGCATCGGATGCGATTGCGTTGGCGAACGTGACCGATCAGATCGTATATCTGGAAGATGGCGACGTGGTGGATGTGCAATTGCATCGCTACTGGATCGTCGATGCGGCCGGGCAGCGTGCCGAGCGCGCGGTGAACACCGTGGCGGCGCATAGCGGTGCGGCCGATCTTGGCCCGTACCGCTATTACATGCAGAAAGAGATTTTCGAGCAGCCGCGTGCGGTCGCTGACACGTTGCAGGACGTCACGGCGATCATGCCGGAACTGTTTGGCGACAACGCATGGCGGGTGTTCAACAAGGTGGATTCAGTGTTGTTGCTCGCGTGCGGCGGCAGTTTCCATGCGGCGCTCACGGCTAAGTATTGGATCGAGAGTCTGGCCCAGATTCCCGTGAGCGTGGAGATTGCCAGCGAGTATCGCTATCGGGAAAGCGTGCCCAATCCGAATACGCTGGTCGTGGCCGTGTCGCAAAGCGGCGAGACGGCGGACGTGTTGGGGGCAGTGCATGTCGCGAAGCGTTTGGGCATGCTGCATACACTGGCGATTTGCAACGTGGCGACGAGTGCGTTGGCACGTGAGTGTGAGCTGACGTTCTTCACTCGCGCGGGGGTGGAAATTGGTGTGGCGTCGACAAAGGCGTTCACGACGCAGTTGGCGGCGTTGTTCTTACTCGCGCTGACTTTGGCGCAGACGCGGCAACGTCTGTCTGAGGAAGATGAGCAGCAGCATTTGCGTGCGCTTCGTCATTTGCCTGAGGCGATGAGCAAGGTGCTGGCGCTGGAGCCGCAGATCATCGCGTGGGCGGAAGAGCTCACGCGCCGACAGGACATTCTCTTTCTCGGGCGCGGCATGCATTACCCGGTGGCGATGGAAGGGGCGCTGAAGATGAAGGAGATCTCGTACATCCACGCGGAAGCCTACGCGGCAGGTGAGTTGAAGCATGGGCCGCTGGCGCTGGTGAGCGATCAGATGCCGGTGGTAGCGGTGGCGCCGAACGATCGGTTGCTGGAGAAACTCAAGTCCAACATGCACGAGGTGGCCGCGCGTAACGGCAAGCTGTACGTGTTCTCGGACATGGACTGCGGCATCACCCCGGGACCGGGTCTCGCAGTGATTCGACTCACCGAACACTACGGCATGCTCTCGCCGATTCTCCACACGATCCCAATGCAACTGCTCTCGTTTCACGCAGCCGTCGCGCGAGGGACCGACGTGGATAAGCCAAGGAATTTGGCTAAGTCGGTGACGGTGGAGTGAAGGGGGGGGCGAGCACTGCTCAAGTGACAACATCTATTAGTTTTGCTTAAAGCCCGCCGAAAAAGTTTTCCTTAAGGCCTCCGGACCGCCCGCAAACCAAGGCGGGGCGGGGCTTAAGGGAAACTAATAGAATTTTTCGTGAAGCACCCTGGAGGTGTCTCGGGCGTGGGAAAATCGCTGCCCCCTCGCACCGGTGTCGGCAATTCAGAGGCTCAAGCAGTCCGCGACACAATCCGAGCGCCGCTATCAGCCGTAAGCTCCGCATGCACAAGCTCCTTCGGGTGAAAGGAAAGCGTTGGCGGAGCGATTCCCAACTTGTCAGTGATGGTGCCAGGACTCATTCCGGCATGCCCCGCGTCACGAGATGTCGGAACATTTCGAGGCGAGTCTCGTGCGCGAGAGCGGCTAGCGCTCTTACCGCCAATTTCGTATTCAGCTTTGCCATTGCCATCTCCTGTCGGGCGGTCACCGGTGCAATGACGTCAAGACACGTCAACAGCCTTTCCAGCGCCCACCCCACTTAGCCCGTAAATCGAGCCACATTCACGATTTGCAACTTGAATTGCACTATATTTCCAGTATTATGGAAATATCGAATGGTGGAGGTCGCTATGTATGCCGAAGAAGGCCAGGTGTTGGCTGGTGGACTACAGCCCGTTTGGGGAGGGTGGCACTGCAATTTTGCGCAGGGGCTGGTTTTGCTTAAGGCCAATAGTCTGCCGGTGCCTTCGGCAGCAATGCCGCATCGTGAGAACAATGTTACCGAACGCGGCTTCACACCTCTTGCGTCGGATGTAGCTCGCGCATTTCAGACCGAGACGGGATACGCGACCTCCGCGATTGCACTGACCGATGCTCCGGACACGAAGCTCAAGCTCACACGGTTCCTGGCTGCGGACGGTTCGGCGGCTGCCGTGCTCGTCATAGATTCTGATGAGCTCAGTCGCTTGTGGCTAACCTGCGATTGGAAAACACCGTTGCTACGAGTCCGAAATCGCCTCGCGGACGAAGGTTCGAGACTGTTCGTTGCATTGACGGCACGGGGCGGGGCCGCAAGCACCCTTAGCCACCCGACGAACCTCTGGCGACATTTGGTCGCGCGACTTGTTCTTCGATTTTGCAACCAGGAGGGTATTGGCTTTCTGGGTTCCGTCCCGGTGACCACGCGCGCCACTCCTGCTCGCCCGAATGACCAACCGGACTGGCAAGTTGCCGCTCACGTTGCTCATCGTCTCGCGTCGGCGCAGTTTTTTTGCTGCAACGCCTTTCGCATCACCACCTAGTCATAGCGAAGGTGGTTGACGCGATTGCCGCTGCGAGCATCTTGAGTTCCGGTCGCAAATACGTGGCAGTCGAGTGGGGTGCGTTTTTCTTTCTGTTCTTACTGCGGCTGGATTCGTTGTAGCTAATCGTTGGTCACGAAACTTCGAAATCAAGATTCGATAATCGGGCAACTACGCCGTGAAAGTCAGTTGCTCATCGCTGGCGTCATTTGACAGTTGGCTGTCGGCCCGTCGTCCGAGTTGCTGTATTCTCCTGTTGAAAACACGTTTGAATTCAACAAAAAACTATCGTCGTGGCACGCCTTTGGCTGCCAGCACTCTACACATGCCCGTCAGCCAACAGAAATTAAATAAGATTGAAGTTGCAACGCTAAAAAATCTTAAGGATGTCGAGATTGACTTCACCGATTCTGCCCTCACCGCAATTATGGGGACAAACGGCAGCGGGAAATCTACAGTGCTGCACGCATTAGCCTGCGCCTACGCCCCACCCAATGGGGCCGACGGATATCGCTTCCCGTTGTTCTTCAAGCCAAACACTGATGGCCTGTGGGCTGGGAGTGATTTCACCATCCACTACAACGAGCGCGATGGACGGAACTACCATGCCGGATTGAGCAAGCGCTATCGCAAGGAAATCGACCGATGGTCTCCTCGGTACGATAATCGACCTGCTCGACCAGTCCGCCTCGTGACCATTCAAGAATCTGTGCCCGAAGTCGAAACGTTAAACATAAATGGGATGGTCCATTATCATCGGCAAGCGCGCGACGGCGAGATGAATAACAGCGTCCGTGTGGCGGCGGGCCAAATTCTCAATCGAAACTATGCTGGATATCACAGCGTACAGTACCAAAGAGGTGGCCGCCCCTCCATCGCAGTAACAAACGGCGGACTCAGCTATGCCGCACTCTCAATGAGCGCCGGCGAACAACGTGTTTTTAGAATACTCGATGCAGTATTTGGTGCGGATGAATATTCATTAATCTTGATAGATGAAATGGATTTGTTCTTACATCAAGATGCACTTAAGAAGCTCTTGGAGCTTTTAAATGAACATTGCACAAGAAATCATAAGCAGCTGATTTTTACGACACACTTCCCTCCCATCGCGGACATGTACGAGACGATATCCGTCCGAACGCTACACCGAACGCCCGCACAAACGCTGGTATATAAAGGTTACTCATACGACGCGCTGCGACTCCTGACGGGGAATATCCAGCGGCCAATCCGCGTATACGTGGAGGACTACGTAGCCGAGGGCATCGTTCGGGAGGTGGCTCGGTCGTTGGGCCTTCAATCGTTGGTGCACGTCGGTTGGTACGGTCCATGCTCAAACGCGTTCCCACTCGGGGCTGGCCTTGTCCTGACGAATGAACCGTTGGACCACGTTCTAATCGTGTTGGACGGTGACGTCTCGTCGACAGCTCACCAACGGCGCACGCAAATCAAAAAGCACCTTACAGGTACCGAGCCGCGTCGAGAGGCACAGCGTGCAGATTTGTTTCGTGTGATTCGGCCTCTCCTTAGCCCGTCAAAAACATCCCCGGAACAAATGCTCCACGGGATGCTCGCGGGTATAACGCCGGCTCAAGTGCCTGCCGCCGACGTGAGAATGCTGCAGCTCGCTCATGAAGTCGTGAACGTACCGGAAAGGCACGGATACATTGACGAGGTAGTACGCGCGTCGGGCGAAGACCGAGTGTATGCGGTTAGGACGTTGATTGCGCTCGCGACATTGAGTCCCGAATGGGGGCGTTACACAAAGCTCATCCGCATCTGGCTGGAAAGGCAGGCCGCGTTACTGAACATATGAGCCGACACTATCTTCATACTCAACATCTGGTCACCTTTTCGAAGTTGGTTGGGCAAGAACTAAGAGCCGTGGCCATCCGCTTGTCCTTTTCCGCGGTTGGCCAAGTCATTACTCCGAGAAAAATGCAACTTCGTCTGCCGACTTGCATGAGTATTTCACCAAACCAATAAAACCATATTTCCGGTATTATGGAATTGTTGAGTGAATCTCGGACTTGGCCTTACTAACGATGCAACCAACCCATTCAACCGACGTTTGCGTGATAGGAGGCGGCCAGTCAGCACTGGCAACAGCCTACTTCCTGCGCCGGGCCGGTTTGAACTACGTTCTGTTGGACGAGCAGCCGTCTCCCGGTGGCGCATGGCAGCAGGCATGGGATTCGTTGCGACTGTTCTCGCCAGCGCAATGGAGTTCGCTCCCCGGCTGGCCAATGCCGCGTAGCGAGAGTGAATATCCGTCGCGTGACGAAGTCATCCACTACCTGACCGATTACGAACACCGGTACCAAATTCCGATTCGACGTCCTGTCCACGTGACATCCGTGGCACAGGCCGACACGGGCTTGCTCGTCGAGACCAATGACGGTAACTGGTTGGCGCAAACGGTGATTAGCGCCACCGGCACATGGAAGAAGCCTTACATCCCGACCTATCCCGGGCAAGAGCTGTTCGAAGGTGAACAACTTCACTCCGCCAACTACCGTAATGCCGGCAACCTACATGGCAAGAACGTACTTGTCGTCGGTGGCGGCAATTCGGGGGCTCAAATACTCGCTGAGGTGTCGCAAGTTTGTAACGCGACCTGGGTTACGGTGGACGAGCCTCTCTTCCTGCCAGACGAGGTCGACGGACGAGTGCTGTTCGAGCGCGCCACCGAAAAGTGGAAGGCTCAAAGTGAAGGCAGGCCAGCGCCCGCACCCACCGGCGGCCTCGGTGACGTAGTGATGGTGAAGAGCGTGAAGGAGGCTAGGTCCAGAGGCGTCCTTCATTCCATTCGCCCGTTCTCCCGCTTCGTATCGGATGGCGTGGTCTGGGCGGACGGCTCCCTCTCACCTGTGGATACCGTCATCTGGTGCACTGGCTTCCGACCTGCGCTCGACCATTTGGACGGATTAGGCGTGCTCGAAAGCGACGGGCGGGTAGCGACTGAAGGTACTCACGCTATTCGCGAACCCAGGCTATGGCTCGTCGGCTATGGCGAATGGACAGGCTTCGCCTCAGCTACGCTCATCGGCGTGATGCGTTGTGCCCGGGACACGGCCAATCAGATTGCTGAATACCTTGCTTCAATTCAAGAACGGAGTAGCTCATGAAGGTCACGATTTATCACAACCCGGATTGCGGGACGTCGCGCAACACGCTGGCCATGATTCAGAACGCTGGCATCGAGCCGGAAGTCATTGAGTACCTCAAGAATCCGCCGACACGCGACCAGCTCGTCGACCTCATCGAGCGGTCGGGTCTTTCCGTGCGCGAGGTGGTCCGCGAGAAAGGCACGCCCTTCGCAGAACTGGGACTCGGTGAACACGGCGTGACGGACGACCAGCTTTTGGATGCAATGATGGAGCACCCCATCCTCATCAATCGGCCTATCGTTGTGACGGAACTCGGCGTGCGACTGTGCCGTCCGTCTGAGCTTGTTCTGGACATCCTGCCGACGCCGCAAAAAGGTGCCTTCACCAAGGAAGACGGCGAAGTCGTCGTCGACAGTGAAGGCAACCGCGTCACCAAGGGGTAATCAGAAATACCGGGCGCGTTACTGCTGTGGCGCGCCTGCAAGAATCCACGTCAGAACAACCTTCAGGTCGACATCACTGATGCCAGGATTCGGCGGCATGGCCATGGGCCCCCACACGCCGGAGCCACCTTGCTTGACCTTCTTCATCAGCTTGGCCATCGCGCCAGAATCCCCTTTTTATTTCTCGGCAACCTCGCGATACGCAGGCCCCACAATCTTGTGGTCAGCGGCGTGACACGAGAAGCACATGTTCTTACTCTCGATGGACGTAGCCTTGGCGGCATCGACCTGAGCAAAAGCTGGCACTGCAACAGTCAAGCCCAGAAGAATTCCCAGAAATCGCTTCATCAATTTCTCCATGGTCGTTGGAAAGAAAAATGCCGCCCGGGGTGGCGGGCGGCATATGACTGCAATCAAGCGTATCGTCGGCTCTTGAAACTCACAGTTTTCTGGTAATCCTCCATGGCACCGACGCGGCGCACGTTGGCCCAGGTGCCCTTGTAATAGGGAATGATGTTCCGGTCGGTCCAATCGGTCGTCACATCGCCCTGGATGCCGTTGACATACCCAAAGAGCATGAACGTCTGGTCCTGCTTGATTTCCTTAGCTGGGTACGCCATCGCGTACGTGGAACCGAAGTCGTTGAAGACCTCGACAATGTCGCCGGCCGAGACGCCCAGCCCCTTGGCATCGTCAGGGTTCATCTCCAGGTAAGCCATCGGATATCGCCCGCGCACAAACTCGTTGTACTGGTCGTGATAAGCGGTTTGCCAGACCTCGTTGTTCCGCCCGTTGTTAATCCAGAACCGATATTTCTCCTTCTGCTGGGCCACCGTTTTCGGCAAACCGTTCCAGGGAGCCGGCTTGAACTGCGCCTTGCCGTCGGCCGTGTCGAACTTGGAGTCCGTGTAGAGCATCTCGGTGCCGACCAGCTTCCCGTCGGTGTACGACTTGACGGGCAGCTGGACGCCATTGTTTCCGGCGGCCTTCAGACGGTCATACGTCACGAGATTACCTGTCCCACCACCTTGGCTATCAATCTTCGGCGCCCCTGGCTGCCCGGCCTGCCGGAACCCGTCGTTGAAGGCATCCTCTTCAGTCTTCCAGTCGAAGCCAGCGAAGCGCGCGGCCATCTTCGAGTTGCCGTCGGCCTGGTACATGCTCTTCAGGGAATTGGCGATTCGAGCAGCGATAAGCGAGTCGGGCATTGCGCTACCCGGCGGGTCCATGAACTTCTGCGACAAGCGCATGCGCCGTTCGCCATTCATTGACGTGAGGTTGGTTTCACCGGGGTGCGCGCCTGGCAGCATGATGTGGGCCGCTTCAGCAAGCTTGGTCGGATAGAGGTTGACGGAAGCCACGAACAGGCCGCCTTTTCCGGTGGCATCGAAAATGGCATCGACAAGTTGCTCATCGGTCGCGCCCCGAGCCTTCTGCATTGCCTCTTTCACAATTTGCGAGCGTCTGAGTACGGCTTCGCGCAGCGCCTCGGCATTGTTGCTGGTTTGGAAGTTGTTGCAGGCCCACCAAGTCATCATGCGGCCCTTGCCGTGAATGAGCTCCTGGTCGATGTAAATCTTCGTGTCTCCGGGGTAAGGCGGTCTCGTGTATCCCTCCTGGTGGCCGCCCATGCGAACCACACCTGTGCCTCGGCGACCGACGTTATGTGTCGCAAGCACGAGGTCGACCAACGCTGACTGAATCAGGTAGTTGTCGTTGCCCCAGATGATTCCTTTTTCGTAGGCGTGCATCGTGCGCGGCAATTGGCCGGACGCCTTCGGCTTATAGGCCCACTCTGCCGCCTTGCGCAATTTGTCGACGGAGACACCAGTGACCTTGCTGGCCTCCTCGAGCGACATATGGTTGGTCTTCACCGCGTCATCGAACCCGTTCGTGTGCTGGGCGATGAAGTCTCGGTCAATCCAACCCTGCGAAACGACGTAAGTGAACAACCCGTTGAAGAGCGCAACGTCCGTCCCCGGCTGGATGTCCAGATGAAGCACGTTGTCTGCGCCAGCGACCTGCTCCGCGATAGCGATGGTCGGCGAGCGACGAGGGTCGACGAAAATAATCTTCGTGGCAGGCGTAGCTTCGCCAGCAAAATGCTGCTTCTTCTTGTCGAGCGTTCCACCTTGGAGATTGAGTACCCAATGATTGAGGAAGTAGTTCGTCTGGGTCTCGTATGCGTTATTGCCAATCGACATCAGGACGTCCGCGAGCTCTGCATCCTCGTAGGAATTGTTCAGCTCACCAATGCCCATTTCGCGGGTGGCGTGGCACTCAGAGTTGTAGGCCGGCCGATTGTGGATGCGCACCATCGGCGTCTGAATTGCCGTGAACATCAGCTTTCCCGTCGCCCAAGTATTCTCAAAGCCACCGCCGGCACCACCGTGGTCGAATGCCGAGAACACCACGCCGCTTGGGCCATCTTTATCTAGAGTGCGCTTGAGCAGGCCGGCATAAATCTTCATCGCCCGGTCCCAATTCGTGTCTACCCACTGGTCACCGACGTAGAGGCGCGGGTTGAGAAGCCGGTCACGCGTGGAACCGTACGGGTTGTACATGTACATGGCCATCTTGCCGCCACGCGTAGAACTGAGCCCGCTATTAACCACGCACTCCTTGTCCGGGACAATCATGACGTTGTAGCGAGCACCGTTTGCGTCGCTCACGACGTTGGTCATCGCGGGCGTAAGCGTCAGCGATAGCGGTGGTACCTGTTTTCGGAAGTCGACTCCGAGCGCGTTTTCTCCTGGCGCTCGACCTCCCTCGGTCCCTTCCGGCCACTTGTAGACGTGATAGCCACACCCCACGATGCAGAAGTGGCAAGTCATGTTGGTACGTTGCGCGCTCGGGGGCGGCAGCGTAATGCGGTCACCGTTGTTGTCCATGACTCCTCCGTTACAGGACGTTCGCCTGCCGGCCGTACAACATGCCCTCAACACCCGTGGCAGTAATACGGCCGCTCTTCTCGTCGTAGGAAAGATGAATGCGCGGCAGATTCTCTGTCGCCTGACCGGCAATCATTTGTCCGCCTTTTTCCGCATCAAACATGCTGTAGTGACACCCACACTTGAAGGTGTTTGTCCCTGCGTCGTAAGCAACGGGGCAGCCCATGTGTGTGCACATCATGCTGTACGCGACGATGTCCTGATTCGGCCCGACGCCTCCAGGTGCTGGGACGCCGAGCTTGATAGCAAGACACGGCGAAGATGCGTCGGGATAGCTGAATTGGAGCGGTGTGCCCTGAACAATCTGCCCCGCAGTGCCCAAGGGTTTTCGCGGATAGGGAAGAACCGTATGACTGGTATCCGGCGCTGCGGCCGGGGCGGCTGATGCTGGCTGTGCAATGCCTACAGCGGTTACAGCGACACTCCCACCGCTGAGCTTGAGAAATGTGCGGCGCGTTAAGTTCTTATCGGACATGCCTCCTCCTTGATACCCCTTCGGGCAACCAGTACTATCGAAAAGAGAAAGGCAAACTCCATGCCACACGAGACCGAAGCCGACGTGGCATGGGGTCCAATAATTCGATGCCCCCAGAAACATCGTTATATGTTTCGAGGTGGTAACGCGCAGAGGGGACAAAGCAATGTCCGGGTTACCGTTCAGTAACACCCGACGGACGTTGATTCACGCTGTTGGGGCCGGCGTCGGCCTCGCCGCGTGCGGAGCCATTCGCCCTGCGCTTGCTGCTCCGCAGCAAAAAGTATTGTTTGGAACGACGGCTGTCTTCCTCGACAATCAAGTGCGGCTTCTCTCGAAGTGGCGCGCGCACCTGGAGTCTCATCTCGAGCAAGAAGTCCAGTTTGTTCAGCGAGGAAGTTACGGTGAAATCACCGAAATGCTTCTGGCCGACCAGCTCGATGTGGCGTGGGTATGTGGATACCCATATGTCACTCACACTGACCGCATGAAGCTGCTCGCAATACCGCAGTACAAGGGTCGCCCGCTCTACCAGTCATACCTCATCGTTCCCAAATCCCAGCAAGACATATCGAGCATCACTGAGTTGCGAGGGAAGGTGTTCGCTTACAGCGACCCGCAATCGAACTCGGGATATCTGGTGCCCCGCACCGAGTTGATTCGAAATAGTCTCGACCCACGGAGCTTTTTTAGCCGCACGTTCTTCACATTCGCACATCGGAAAGTCGCTGAAGCAGTATCAACGGGACTCGCATCAGCTGGCGAAATCGATGGGTACGTCTTCGACACAATGGCCAAACAGTTGCCAGATTCGGTGTCGGGGGTTCGCGTCGCATGGAAGTCGCCGGCCTATGGCTTTCCTCCACTGGTGGCACGTAAGGGGCTGTCGATGGAAACCTTCGCTCGCATCCAGTTGGCATTGCTCGCGATGCCGGAGAGCGCCGATGGGCGAGAGCTTCTTGAGCACCTGAACCTGGACCGCTTCGTCATTGGCGACGACCGGTTGTTTGACGGCATTCGAAGCCTCGTGCGGATTTCCGACACGATGCCGACGTGAGCCTGCGATGCTAGAGAACGTCAGTTATCGCTACAAGATTCCGCTCGCACTCGCTGCGGCAATCTTCCTAACCGAGTGTGCTGTCACGGCGGTGCTGCTTGGATTGGCGCTGGCGGATGCTCGGCACAATGTTGTGGATGGCGCCAGAAGTCTCACCAATGCCACTGCCATCGCAGTTCGTGAATCACTTGTCAGAGACGACCTTTTCCGCGTCTACGAGTTTGTGCGCACGCCGGTCGCCGCGAAGCAACCCGACGACCCGCTGACGGCGGTTGTCGTCTTCGATGCAAACGGCAAGGTCTATGCCGCGAGTGAGCCGCGGCAATATGTGACGCTAACGAAGTCCGACGACATGGGGCACGCCATCTCGTCGGCCATAGCCGCACTACGCGCCAGTCCGCTCGACTTCTACTTCCAATACCCAGGCATCTTCAGTCACGACGCTATTGTCGGCGCCCGAGCTGTGCTGGCAGAAGACAACACGCCGCTTGGATTCGTTGTCGCGACTTACGACACCGGAACGCTCCGTGGCAGTCTCGGCACGCTGTTTATTCGAATTGCGGTGCTTAACGCAGCCGGATTTCTGCTACTGATTCCGTTGAGTTGGCTTTGGGGCGCACGTATCGCCCGGCCGCTCCATCGACTCTCCGATGCCCTCGGCCGGGTTCACACAACCGAACCCGAGGTGCTCAAAGACGAAGTTGTGGCACACGGTCGTGATGAGATTGGTCGGCTCTCCGCCAGCTTTAGAGACATGCTCGATGAGCTATCCGAGAAGCGCCAGCTTGAGCGCGAAATGGTTGTCTCCGAGCGATTGGCTGCCGTGGGACGCGTTGCCGCGGGTATCGCTCATGAAATCAATAATCCACTCGGCGGACTGATTAACGCGGTCGACACCCTCGGGAAGCACGGGCAGCCAGACGGACTGACGCAGCGAACGCTGGCGTTGCTGGAGCGTGGCCTGGCTCAGATTCGCGCAACGGTCGGAGCCCTGCTGTTCGAGGCTCGTCTCGACTCACCGACGACCGCGCCGTCGGATTGGGACGACCTAAGGCTTCTAGTGCAGCCCCAGGTCCTCACCAAGCGCGTAGCCCTTCAGTGGCACGTCCCAACGGAGAGCGTCAACGTACCGTCCCACCTGGTTCGCCAGCTCGTTCTGAACCTGCTCTTGAATGCGATGAAGGCCGTCCCTGTGAACGGACGGGTCTCCTGCCGCGCGGCCGTGAAGGCGTCGACGTTGCGTATCGAGATAGCCAACACCGGCGAGCAGATTCCCGAGGAAATGGTTACGAGCCTGTTTGAGCCGTACTGGCCAAGCCAAAGCCCGAGAGGCGTGCGCTCGTACGGTATTGGGCTTTGGGTTAGCTACCAGATAGTCACGCAGCTCGGTGGAACGATAGCGGTATTGAGTGATGCGTCCGACACGACATTCGAAGTCATATTGCCGTTGCGCAATGGAGAACCGTCATGAACGCCCCGAAGATATGCCTCGTTGAGGACGACCCGATTATGGGTGAGTCGATGGTGGAGCGCTTCCAGCTAGAAGGGTTCGCCGTTGACTGGCACACGATGGGCGCCGCGGCATTGGCGGCCATCCCTAACGCGCACTACGCCGTGGTTATTAGTGACGTCCGATTGCCTGACGTGTCAGGCGACGACCTGTACTCGCGTCTGGTCACGTCAATGCAAAGCGTTCCACCGTTCGTGCTGGTGACGGCGTACGCCTCGGTCGACCGTGCAGTCGCGATGCTCAAAGCCGGAGTCTCGGACTACATCACCAAACCCTTTGACATCGGCAACCTGGTCGAGAAGATTCGGAACCTAGTTGCCACGACGATTCCCGAACATGCGGAGCTTGATTGTGGGCCACTCGGCGTCGCAGCAACGATGCAGAAGCTTGCGGAAATCGTGCCACGGGTAGCCAAACGGGCATCCTCCATTCTCATCAATGGCGAGTCCGGCGCGGGGAAGGAGGTTCTTGCCCGATACATTCACGACGTGGCTAGCGAGGGACATTCAGAGCCATTCGTTGCGGTGAATTGCGGCGCAATCCCAGAAACATTGATGGAGTCGGAGTTCTTCGGCTACGAAAAGGGTGCGTTCACCGGTGCCGACCGCCAGAAGCGAGGCCTGTTCGAGCAGGCAAATGGCGGAACGCTCTTCCTCGATGAAATTGGCGACTTGCCATTGAGCATGCAGGTCAAGTTGCTTCGCGTGCTGCAGGAGAAACATGTCCGGCGCGTAGGTGGCGAGCACATCGTGGAGTGCAACTTCCGCCTGGTGTGCGCAACGCACATTGATATTCACGAACTCGTGGAGAAGAAACTGTTCCGTGAGGATATCTTCTATCGACTCAACGTCGTGACGCTCAGGGTGCCGCCGCTGCGCGAACGGACAGAGGACATTCTTTGGATTGCGCGTCGTTTCCTTGCGGCCCACGCGGCAGCAAACGGTGAAGCCCTCAAGGAATTGCATCCGGCCGCCGAGGCTGCGTTAGTGACAGCCGAATGGCCTGGAAACGTCAGAGAGCTTCGCAACCGGCTTGAACGTGCCTGCCTGTTGTCGAGTTCACCCGTGTTGCGGGCCCTCGACATTTTTCCCGAGACAGGGTCAGGTGATGAAGGCTCGCCTGATGAAGCCGAAGAGCCCCCGTTGTCGCAGTACCTTCAGCGGTGCGAGACGCTCTATATCCGGGGAGCTTTACTCACGCACGGTGGGCGAATCAGCGAAACCGCGTCTGCGCTTGGAATTTCGAGAAAGAGCCTGTGGGAACGGATGCGGCGTTACAAGATTGCCGGCCACGAATCCCACGACGCCGTATCAAAATGAAACAGGCCGCGAATTCGCGGCCTGTCGGGTGACGTTACGACTGACGTTGGTACCACCGCCGAGAAGAGTTCACCACCTTCACGACGGCGAGCATGAGGGGCACCTCAATCAGAACACCAACGACGGTAGCCAAAGCCGCTCCTGACTTAAGGCCAAACAGGCTAATTGCGGTCGCCACGGCCAGTTCGAAGAAGTTCGAGGCTGCAATCAGACAGGACGGCGCGGCAACGTCATGAGATACGCCAAGCTTGCGGTTGGCAAGATATGCGAGCGTCGCGTTGATGACGACCTGAATCAGGATGGGCACCGCGAGAAGCACGATAACGCCTGGCTGCTCGATGATTTGCTCACCTTGGAAGGCAAACAGCAGCACCAGCGTAAGCAACAGCGCAGCGATAGAAAACGGACCAATCTTCGCGAGTGCGCGCTGAAAACTAGCTTCCCCATTTGCCAACAGCACTTTGCGAAGGAGCTGCGCAATGATGACCGGGATGATGATGTAAAGCACCACCGACGTCAGGAGCGTGTCCCAGGGAACCGTAATGTTCGAGATGCCCAGCAGCAAGCCGACGACTGGGGCGAACGCGAAAACCATAATCACGTCATTAAGTGCTACCTGCGAGAGTGTGAAATACGGGTCACCCTTCGTCAGTTGGCTCCAAACGAACACCATGGCGGTACACGGTGCCGCAGCCAGAAGAATCAGGCCAGCAACGTAGCTGTCCAACTGGTCAGCAGGCAACATCGACGCGAACACGTGCCGCACGAACACCCAGGCGAGGAACGCCATCGTGAACGGTTTCACCGCCCAGTTGATGACGAGCGTGACGCCAATGCCCTTGACCTGGCTGCGAACCTTGCCCAGCGAAGCAAAGTCAATTCGCAGGAGCATCGGGATAATCATCACCCAGATGAGGATGCCCACGGGCAGGTTGACGTGTGCGACCTCAAGCGCGGAAATCGACTGCACGGCACCTGGCATCAGTTTGCCGAGCCCGATACCTGCAACGATGCACAAGGCGACCCACACGGATAGGTATCGCTCAAAGAACCCGATACCCCCCGCAGGCTTCTCCGACGGCGTATCGACGGTTTGACTGTCCGACATCTTTACTCCCCTTTCTCGCGCAGCGACGTGCCGATGTTCTGCATTTCCTTCTGAACCGCCATACGGTCGAGCTTATCGAGCGACAGGTTGGTGAACAGTTCGATGCGCTTTTTGAGTTGCACGAAGGTCTTCAGGAAAGCCCGGCGCTTTTCCTCTTCGGTACCCTCGACCTGCGACGGGTCTGGCACACCCCAGTGGGCCTTGGCCGGATGACCGGGCCAAATCGGGCAGACTTCACCAGCCGCGTCATCGCAAACCGTGAAAATGAAATCGATGCGCGGTGCGCCGTCTACGGCAAACTCATCCCAGCTCTTGCTGCGAAGCCCTTCAACGGAGATGTCCTGCGAGCGCAGCAACTCGATACCGTGCGGATTCGGCGCCGTCCCAGGATGGCTCCCCGCACTGTAGGCGACAAATCTGTCACCGGCCAGCGCGTTCAACGCGGCCTCTGCGAGAATCGAGCGCGCTGAGTTGTGCGTGCACAGGAAGAGGACGTTGTATTTGCGTTGTTCGGTCACGAAAATTCTCCGCTTGTTGGGCATGGTCGAATTAAATCGACATCTCCAATATAATCGAAATGTCGATGCCCGACAAGCGCCTTTCGGACGGCAGGGTACGGGGCTGGCTGAACACCCGGCCCCCAAGGTGGGACCGTGGGATACACCCCTCGCAAGTAAGGAATTGCTGCTCGCGCGCCAAA
The DNA here is from genome assembly GCF_049918595.1 of Pandoraea pneumonica. Classification (GTDB taxonomy): domain Bacteria; phylum Pseudomonadota; class Gammaproteobacteria; order Burkholderiales; family Burkholderiaceae; genus Pandoraea; species Pandoraea pneumonica_A. The sequence continues at coordinate 714,414 of NZ_JBNCRZ010000003.1, read as the reverse complement.
GCCATCTCGATAGGCTTAGAATAGTCGCTTAACCATTGCGACCAAGCACCATGAAGGAAAACGACGCAGTCAAAGCTCTTGCCGCCTTGGCGCAGCCTACCCGCCTCGCGGTTTTTCGCCTGCTCGTCACAGCCGCGCCGGACGGCCTAAGCGTTGGTGTGATTCAGGAAGCCCTCGGTCTCGCGAGCGCTACGTTGTCCTTCCACTTGAAGGAGTTGACTCACTCTGGCCTTGTCACGGCTCGCCAGGAGGGGCGATTCATCTATTACGCACCGGCAATCGACCACATGAACAGTCTCATCGACTTCCTGACGGAGAATTGCTGCCAGGGTGCCGAGGTGTGCGCGCCCAAGAAAGCGGTCAAGTGCAAACCGAAGACGGTCGCTGCCTGATTCCGCTGCCTGCTTCTTTAGGCACGACACAAACAAAATGGCCGCCTGAATTGGCGGCCATTTCGCGTTTACACGACACTTAGCAGCAACTGGACTTCGCGCTATCCGCGATGGGCTTATTGGTCAACGGCATGCAGCAAGCCTCTCCCTTTTCGGCCGTTTGACTGTTCCTGCCGTAGACAGGAATGGTCCCCAGCGTGTGATAGGTTTCCCAAGGCACGCCAGCGGGGTCCTTCGCCCAATACTTGTTCGACGAGGCGTAGCAGCACTGAGCGCCGGCTTGGTCGACGATGTCCACACTCGCGGCAAACGCCTGCTCACGCAGCGAGGCGAGTTCGTCTTCGGTATCGACTTGGAAGCCCAGGTGATTCACCCCAGTCTCCCCGCCGCGGGCCGAAATCGCGAAATTGACGCGTGGGTCTTCCAGCATCCACTTGGCATAGTCGCCTTTGAGCACCGTCGGTTCCGCACCGAACAGGCCACTGTAAAAGCGTACGCTTTCGTCGAGGCTAGGCACGACAACATGTACGTGAAATCGCTTCATTTAAGTCTCCACTACGTTGGAAGCGCTGCCACACTTTTCGGCGGCGCAACAGTTTTCGAGCAAAAAGTCGATGAGAGCCTGCATGTTTTCGTAGTTCGCACGGTAGATGACATTCCTCCCCTGTGAATGGCCCTCGATAAGCCCGGCATGGGTCAGCTCTTTCAGGTGAAACGACAGACTCGGGGCCGGCATATTGAGCGCGTCGGCAATCGCGCCGGCGTTCATGCCAGGCGACCCAGCGGTCACGAGCAATCGGAATGCCGCTAGCCGCGAATCCTGCGCAAGTGCGGCGAGTGCGGTAACGGCGCGCTTCGAGTCGATATTGGCCACGGCTTACTCGACCTCTTCATGTTGCGGCGCCACGTTCAATCCCATTGCGAGCGATGCCAGGTCCGTGCTCACGTCGAGGACACGTCCCTCTTCAGCGCGCTCGCTATATCGGTCGACAAGGTAGTCGGCGCGTCCACGCAGCAGCAGTGTGAATTTCACGAGTTCTTCCATCACATCGACAACGCGGTCGTAGTACGGCGACGGCTTCATACGGCCGGTCTCGTCGAATTCGTCGTAGGCCTTCGCAACCGAGGACTGATTGGGGATGGTGAACATGCGCATCCAACGCCCCAACTGTCGCAGCTGATTGACGGTGTTGAACGACTGCGAGCCACCACTGACCTGCATCACCGCGAGCGTGCGGCCTTGCGTCGGTCGAATCCCGCCCATCGACAACGGCAACTGGTCAATCTGCGTCTTGAGGACACCAGATACCGTTCCGTGACGCTCCGGGCTGCACCAAACCTGGCCTTCGGACCAGATGGACAGCTCGCGCAACTCCTTTACCTTCGGATGGTCTTCGACACCCGGCTCATCCGGATACGGCAAGCCACGCGGGTCGAAAATGCGCGCCTCAGCACCGAACAGCTCGAGCAAACGGGCGGCTTCTTCTACGAGCAGCCGGGAGTAAGAGCGCTGACGCAGTGAGCCGTACAAAAGAAGAATTCGCACGGGTTCGGCACCCGGCATACCAAGGCGTGCCGCGATGGACGTGTCGAGATATTCAGTCTTTGCGGCCGGAAGAGTTGTTGCGTTCAGGTTAGGCGTGGTCATTGAATCGGTCCGTTGAACATTCTATGTTTCCAAGTTTATGGAAATATCAAAGAATTGCAAGTAGAATCGTCAAACGCACTCCGCCGGCGCCGAAAGACGCTGCTCTAGACCAAGCAATACATGGGAAGCCTTGGGGCAACACTGTATGGAACGCAACGAATCAAGTTCGCAGCTGAATCAGCCGGCCTCAAGCCCCTCCACGACAAAAGAGGAGAACGGCTTAGCGGCGACTTGGGCACTCGCCCTGGCCCAGTTGGTGTCGTGGGGCTCTGTGTATTACGGTTTTTCGCTGTTCGTGGTGCCGATGGAACAAGCCATGGGCTGGACTCGCACGGACACGAATGCGGCACTTTCCTTTGGCTTGCTCGTATCCGGCCTCGCGGCGTTTCCGCTTGGCACGTGGATTGACCACGGGCACGGCCGTCGCATCATGGTGTTGGGGTCTGTTCTATCGAGTGCGATGCTGCTGCTCTGGTCGCAAGCGCACTCATTAGTCACGCTCTTCGTGGTGTGGGGAGGCCTTGGCATATCAATGGCCGCAACCCTCTACGACCCCGTGTTCGCCATCGTGACGCGCGACTACCCCAGAACGTTTCGCGCGAAGATTACGCTCATCACCCTGGTTGCCGGCTTTGCCAGTACCGTATTCATCCCGCTGACCCAAGGGTTTGTGGACTGGTTCGGCTGGCGTGGCGCGCTTGTCGCGCTGGCGTCGCTCAACCTTGTGATTGCGTTGCCAATTCACCTCTTTGCCATCCGCTCCCACTCGAGCGGCGCGTCAACCAGCAACCAACGGGCGCTTGTCCGCGAGGCGAACAAAGCATCTACCAAACGCGCACTGAAGAGTCCTGTGTTCTGGGCGCTGGCAGCCTGCTTTACGGCCTACTACGCCACCTTCGCAGCGCTCACCTTCCACCTCGTCCCCCTCATGGTCGAGCGCCATGTCTCTCATGCGGTGATTCTGACGACAATGGCAATCATCGGCCCCGCACAAGTCATCGCCCGGGCGGCGTGGTTTGCCACCGGGCGAAACGTGAAGCCGTCCATCATCGGGTTGATTGTGACGACGGTGTTCCCGGTGTCCGTTGTTGTCCTCCTGCTTGCCGGCTCGTCACCGTATGCGCTCGCGCTGTTCGCGCTGCTTTACGGTGGTGCGAATGGCATGATGACAATCCTGCGCGGGACCATCGTGCAAGATTTGATGTGGACTGAGGGCTACGGTGGCATTAGCGGCTTGCTGTCGATGCCATCGAATATCGCGAAAGGTATCGCGCCGATTTCGGCCGCGGCGATATGGAGTGTTCAGCAGCGTTACTTGCCAGTCGAATGGGTGGTGCTGGCCGTTTCGCTGATGTCAGCAGTAGCGTTTGCTTTTGCCGTTTATTTTGCTCGTGGCGCGCATACCCCAAAGCACGCACACTCACCGTCAGCAGTTTCAGCGGAGTAACTCGCGATGAACGACAGTAGCACCATGATTCGCCCGGCGCGCGTAGACGAAATCCCACAGATTAGAACGCTGCTGGCCAAGTGTGAGCTGCCGTGGGAAGACGTTACTGAGTCAGCGGGTATTGGATTTCTCGTCGCCGTAGCGACCGATGGGAACATCGTAGGAAGTGTCGGCTTGGAGCTTTCCGGCACAGTCGGCCTGCTACGCTCTCTTGCCGTTGCGGAAGAGGCTAGGGGAATGAAGATTGGACATGCACTCGTCGCAGCAGCGGAAGCAAGAGCTCGAGAGCAAGCCGTCGATGCCCTTTACCTGCTGACGACCACTGCTAGCCAGTTCTTTGCCCGCCAAGGATATGTGGTTGTGGACCGGAGCGCCGCGCCTGAATCGCTTCAGCGAAGCTCGCAATTCGCAAGCATTTGCCCGGCGTCGGCTGCTTGCATGTTCAAAGCAAACGGCGGGCCTTAGTGCTCATCTAACGTGCTCCGAATTCCTAGATATATATTCGTCGTCGCCGGCCAGACGGCGTGGACGGCGCGTCCGCCACAAGAAAAATGAGGAATATCAATGCACCTGGAACTAGATGACGAAACGTTTCTGTACTTCGCCTACGGCTCGAACATGTATGTGCCGCGGCTGACTGCGCCCACCCGCGCTCCCTCTGCGCGGGCGTTGTGTGCTGGCTACGTCGTAGGGCGGCGGTTGACGTTCAATAAAGTAAGTAAGGACGGCTCAGGAAAATGCGATTGCCTCGAAACGGGAAACCCCGACGACCGTATATTTGGAGTGCTTTTCGCTGTGAACGTAGGAGACCGTAGGAACCTTGACCGAGTGGAAGGAGTTCGGAACGGTTATGAGGTTCAGAATGTGGACGTCATCACGTCGGACCGCAATATCCAGGCCCTAACCTATGTGGCAACAGACACAAGCAAGGGAGTTCGACCTTATGACTGGTATTGGGAGTTTGTCTTGAGGGGCGCCGAGGAAGCTGGCCATCCGGAAGACCATGTCCGACTTATACGCAACACGGTTTGGGTTAAAGACCCAGATGACGCGCGAGCGCATCGGGAGCGAGCCATCCTGCAGTCATCGTCAGGGGCACATGAATAACTGGTGACGCCTCGCCCAAGTGCATCGGAACTGGTCTTCGGAGCACTCTCTCCTGGTTGCCTGGCTTTTTTCATGTAGGAACTCGTTGGCATGATAGGCACTGTGCGAACGCACAGCGCCGCACGGAACTGCGGACTTCGGGGTGTTCTGCTCGCCCTTGCGTCGCTGTTGCGCGGTCCAAGCCAGGACACGATAATCTCCTTCCTTGTTAACTGTATAAATGTACAGTTGTGACTCTATGCTGCCAAGACCGAACTGAAGGCAATTGTGTTTCGTTGTTTTCCGGCATTCGGGAACCGCCAGCACATGACAGAAGCATGGCTATTCGTGCTGGCCGCATGAAGCCCGTTAAAATCGCAATCAAATTGAGAGGTCGAACAATGAGCGGTGGGCAAAGCAAGATTGAGTGGACCGAGCGCACGTGGAACCCTACGGTGGGTTGCACGAAAATCTCCAAAGGCTGCAAGAACTGCTACGCCGAGGGCATGGCGAAGCGCTTGCACGCCATGGGTACTCCGGGCTATGAGAACGGCTTCAAGTTAAATATCCTGCCGGAGCGCCTTGGTGAGCCGTTGAAGCGCAAGAGTCCGACGGTGTATTTCGTCAATTCGATGTCTGACCTATTTCACCGTTCGGTTCCGGATGCTTATATCACGCAGGTGTTTGACTCAATTCGAGCATGTCCGCAACATACTTTCCAGATTCTCACGAAGCGTGCGGAACGCTTGGCGAGCTACTGTAGTCGTCGAGAAATTCCTGCAAACGCCTGGCTCGGCGTGACCGTTGAAGACCGGAAGTATGGTGTTCCCCGTATCGATGAATTGCGCGAAGTAGAAGGCGGCGTGCGCTTCCTTTCAGTCGAGCCGCTTCTCGAGGACATTGGAACTTTGAATCTCGAGAATATTGACTGGGTCATCGTCGGAGGGGAGTCCGGACCGAAAGCGCGTCCGATGCGCGAAGAATGGGTCCAGAACGTCAAGATTCAGTGCGAGGAACAGGGCGTCAAGTTCTTCTTCAAGCAATGGGGTACGTGGGGGTGCGACGGCGTTCGCCGCTCGAAGGGGGCGAATGGCCGGCTTCTTGAAGGTCGGACCTGGGACGACATGCCCGACCGCATCCTGCTTACGTGAAGAAGCTCCGCTGGGGCGAGTACTCGATGACGTCAGATGCGTTGTAGTGCTTCGACGGCCGCCTCTTTCTGTCTTGATTGTTGGACACCACGATATTCCCCTCGGCGTGCAAACCTCGGATGACCATTTGCAGCCTCGTTTCGTCGGCGATGGTGTTCGAGATATGTTCGGTCAGCAATTGCCGAACTGTGAGCGGTTCTTGTCGGCCCGACAGTATCCGCCCGAGGTCATCTTTCAACGTCTCGATGCAGAGTTCTGCGCCCCCGGCATCGAAAAGAATGGACTGGCCGGTATATTGCTCATCCCGCTTCGGGTCGTAGCCAAGCATGAAAAGTCCTGGCTCAAGCTCGTGTCCGAATTCGCTTGAATGCTCCCAGTGTAGGGACTTCATTACATCGTGCGCCTTGTACTGACGCGACAGGTGAACGAGCCAGTAACTCCAAGGATTCGCGGAATCTGGTCGGACAAAGAACAGCGTCATGAACGGCGCGCCTGTTTCAGCCTTGATGCCGTGAGCAACATAGCGCTGGAGTGCTGCTCGCCCGTGTTCCGCCTTGATTTGGCCCAACTGAGTCCAGGGTATGTACTGTTCTATGCCGATGCCCCGGACGGCCTTTCGATTCGCCTCTCGGTCACTAATATACGTAAGGAGCGAATCCACGTTGAAGGTCATGATGACCTCCGCGTTCGGCAGCTCTGTCATTAGCCATCGAAGCTTATCCATCGGAACGGCGTTGTAACTGTACTGGTCGAGCAAGAATATCGCCCGATTGCCGCCCTTGCGCTCTTTGATGCGCCGCACTATTCCAGGTAGTTCGTCGAGAAATCCCCCATTCAGCACCTTGGCCCGTGCGAAATCCTCTTGCGAGATAGCACCTTCGGCTCGCCGCTTCTGCAGATGCTGAACTAGGTATGCCGCAGATTCCGGTTTTTTCTCAACGAAAAAAAACTCAGCGTTGACCTCGCGCAGCGTGCGCCGTCCGGCGTTCACGCCGGCACGGGCAGCATGCGCGCCGCGCATCATAAGCAATGGTGTGCCGTTAACGGACTCGGCTCTGACGTTGAGATATTCCCCGCCGCCAGCAAACCCGTCTACTAACGTCAACGTTAGTTTGGGCATTGTTGGCAAGCTCATCAAAGTCTCGATGTAGTGCTGAACATATTGTTCGACAATCGAATGCTTGACGGCACTGTGCTGGTCGAGAAATGGCGGAGGATGCCCAATCTGCCAGAAATACTTGTCTTCTGTCTTAGCCATTCTTGGTTTTATGGGGCCTTTGGTCTCGATAAAGATTATCAGGTTTTAGCAACGCTTCCGAAATATCGGCATACTGTTTGACGTCCCCTATTGCGCCCTCAAAATACGAGATAAAGCGTGGCCAAGAAAAACGACGACAAAATTGCCATCGACCCCGCTGATGGCTTGCCGGTCATGAAGGTTGGTCCTTGGTCGGAAACCAAGCACGTCGCGCTGTCCCGTTATGTCGACGCGGCTCGGCAGGCACGGGTAAAGTGGCCCTATGCTTCGTTTATTGACCTTTTTTCTGGTCCGGGAAGGGTCTTGAACCGTGAATCGGGAGCCATATCTGATGGCGGTGTGCTGTCTGCATGGCGAATGTCAGAGCGTGGCGGAACACCGTTCAACGAGATATTCATCGCGGATGCTGACGCGAAAGCCGTGGATGCGTGCTCAGCACGCTTGCGCGGCGCAGGCGCCCACGTGCAAGCGTACCTGGGGAGCGCGTCTAAGACTGTCGATTTGGTGCTCGAAAAGCTTCCTCGAGGGCTGCATTTCGCTTTCCTTGACCCATTCAACATCGAACACCTCGACTTCGAGATTATTCGGAAACTCGCCGAGCGTCCGCATATCGACCTTTTAATTCACTTCAGCGTGATGGACGTTCAGCGAAACATCGGGAACGACTTCAACCTGGGTAGTTCGCGATTGGACGCAGCGGCGCCTGGCTGGCGAAGCAAGTTGCGGCTGAAAGAGGTCCCAAAGCATGAGCAGGTCAGTGCGTATTTGGAGTATTGGGAGTCGCTTGTCTCGGACCTTACCGAGATGCAAGTCGCACAATCGAAGCCGCTGTTCGTCAATATGAACAAGGGGCCGCTGTATCGACTTATTCATCTTTCCCGTCATCCGCTCGCTACGAAGCTTTGGAATATCGCTGCGTTACCGGCATCGCCTCAGCAGTCGTTCCCGGGCATGTGATTCGAGGGTGTGCAGATGAAGGTCTCTACTGTCACCACGGTGAGATGTCACCGCCGCTTAGTCGAAGTATCGCGTGCTTCCTCACTGTCGAAGTGAGGTTGCCCGTCAGCGTAGTAATGACGTCAAAAGGCGCCACGTTATTGGCGAGCCGCTACACACGACTACCGCAATTACAACTAGCCGAATATCCCTGGATATGAGGGCCCACAAACGCTGGCGGTCGTTTTCGAACGCGCAGTATGGGCTGCTTTCCCGCCGTTGTTCTGTGCGCTGCTCCCGCATGGTTACCCCCGAGGCTCTGCCAGGTTTGACCCAAGGTCCACCAAGGCGTCGTTTGCCGTTGCGGGATTGAGTGGTAATGGAGTCTCCGGCGCCTGCGCTGCCAGCTGGGGCGCAGCACCTGCAGTATTGGGGGCAACCGGCGGCTGTGGCGGGGCCACGCTGACGACCTGCGTCGCAGGGGGCTGGACTGGTTGCAGCGCTGCATAGTATGCCCGCAGTGCTTCCAGCTCTCCGTATCCGCCCACCTCTACAAGCCGGTCTCGAAATCTTCCATACAGGCCGTCCTGGACCAGCCCGTTGTTCCTCATGTGCTCGACCGCGGCATTCGGATTCAGCAGCAAAACATAATGAAACTCTCCGGTTGGTCCTCTGACGCTGCGGATGAAGTTGAGTTCACGCAGCTTTTTCATGCGCCGACGCCACGTGTCGACTGCTCGCTCACCGTAGAACCCTGCCTCACTAGCGAATGTTGCGGGATTCTCAATGGTTAGCATTGGATTGTCCGGCGAGCGAACCCAGAGACAAAAGAGCGTATGTCCTGCTGGGTGTCCCTTGCCTTGCTCATCGATAGCTTGCATCACCAGCGGGAGCGTACGGGGAATCGTCGTGAATCCGTCGTTCGTCTTGCGTTGCCAAAGCCATACGGCCGGAAAGCCTGGGAAATGTAGCTCGAGCAATTGTTGAGCTCGCTCAGCCATCTTCAGTCGCCGCGTCGTTGCTTGTTTTGCGTTTGCCATTTTCGAATGCCCGCTGGGATTTGATGATGCCAAGTCTCGCTCACTCGTGCTGGCTGGGCAACGAGTCGTTGCGCGCGAAACTGCCAATTCTAAGATAGTCGAATCCCCAAGTTTAGGTGTTGTAGTTCTTTGGTTTCACTGAATTAAGCTCTATGAGTTTGCACAATTCCGCGCATTGTTTTGAAATTTGGTATTGAAAATCAATCGATTGGATGGATTTTGCGGTGCTCAGCGTACTCAACGTGCTCGGCGTCCTCAATGTGCTCGCCGTACTCCCGGGAGATAGGTTTGGAAAGAGGGGGGGCAGGCCGTGGGGGGGGGGGGCGATGTTGGTATGACGAATTGTCCGAGGCGGGGTTGGTGCTGGCCAGGCTGGTTGGGCTGCTGACGGCGTTCGACGCGACCAGGGATTGGTTGCCTCAGGGTGTCGTGTCTTATTCAGCCTTGCCTTGTTGGGGGGGGGGGGCCTGCCAAATGGCCTCCATCGTGCGGGCCGCACGCCCTCACTTCGTGGTGTCGCTGGCGTAGTTGATGCCGTAGTGCTGCTCGCGATGGCAGTTCGGGCACAAGGCCGTCGCGTTCTCGACGGTATCTTCGCCGCCGTCGGCCAGGCGTCTGCGATGGTGAACCTCGAGGTATGGCTTCCCGTTTGGGCGTTGAAACGGTGCGGATTGCCCGCAGCCTTCGCATGTCCCATTGGCTCGCAGCAAGACTTCCGCGATGACGTCTGGATTCCGCCTATATGCGCGGGTCAGCACGACGATTTGTTCGGGAAGCTTGTTTGCTTTGGAGAGGCGCATTATGCGTTCAGGTGAGGGGGACGTCAGGGACTTCTGGATGGCGGCGTCCAGATTCTCCGAAGCGTCCTCGTGGACTGCCATCCCCTTCAGTACCTCAACGAATTCGTCGTGCACCAGGCGCAGCGAGGGCTCTGTGCTCTTCGCTTTTTGTTTGATATAGCGGATGTGGTCCAGGAATGTATCCAGCGCGATGAAAAGCGGTCCTGCACCTTCTTGTGAAACGTCCTGTAGGTAGAGCTTCCACGCACCGGCAGCGATTGTGGTGGCGACTCCTTTTGTGCCTCGGCGCATTGCAACGTAATTTCCGATGTAGCCACTAGCAGCGCGGGGTGACAATTGCGGATAGGCTTCAAGAAAGGCTTGCTCGGCCTGCTGTTGTTTCATAGTGTCCGCTACAACTGCTCGCGCCAATTTCATTGCTAGCAGAAATGCAGATGGTGGAGTCAGGTTTCGAGGCATGTCCGAGGTCTTCAAAGAGAGCGAAGGCTAATTTACAATCTGCCAGGATTCCACATGGACTTGTCCGACTCGTATAGAGCAATGTGGATTCCGATGTTTATAGCATGAGTGGTTTTGTGAAATTTATATAGGACTTATATGCGTCTTTTGCTTGCTCTAATATTGCCGTGGCTTCAGTTCTTCACCATTGGTCGACCTTTTGCAGGAATCATCTGCCTCCTGCTGCAGTTGACCATCATTGGTTGGATTCCTGCTGCCATTTGGTCTGTGTATGCGCTTAGTCAGTACAAGACGGACAAGAAAATCGAGCGAGCACTCGGCCGACGCTAAGTTTGCTATAGGCGTGGCGGGAGCCTCGAAGGGACGTGCGCGTAAGCCATCGCTAAACGGAGCAGCACTTCTAGCACTAAAGGATTAGCCTTTGGCGGAAGTGTTCTTTTCGGGATATCCATCCTGCGGGTGTCCTGCCGGCACACGACAATGGCGGAACTACCTACAATCTTCGCCCGCATTCGGATGCTGTTTGAGTTCGACGTCATGCCAGAAGGCGAGACATTTACCGGCAATTTCTGAAGACTCATCAGACGCGTTCTTCGGAATGCCAGCCGTCTGGCGCCTGTCCGTTGCTACAAACTAAAAATAGAGCGGTAAGCGTTGACCGCGCCGCCCGGTTGGAACATCGGCACGTCGCGGAAAAAGCACAACTTAAAAACGGGGAAATTAGATGGTGGCTAGCAAGACCGAGTCGTATTCGTACGAGGATTTTCAGCGTTTCGTCTGCGACCCGAACACCGGGCGTGCGATTGAGGCATTGAAAAAAGCGAATGATATTTTTGACATCCTGACACCATCAGAGCTCCAGCATTCACAGATGTTGCAGTGGCTACTCAACCCGCGTGAGGGGCATGGCCAAGGTGACGCCATACTTAAGGACTTCCTCATCGCTACTTGGAAGTCTGTGCAGAACTCCAACATCATCGGAAGCGCACGAAGTGGAAAGTTTTTTTCTGAGTGGACGCCCGCGCGCATCAACATGTCCGGCTTTCACGGTGCGGTGGTATTGAGCGAGTTTTCTATCACTGAGTCGCTGCGGCTTGACATCCTGGTTATCGACCCTCAGAACCAGACGCTAGTCGTCGTAGAAAACAAATACAAGTCGATTCACAACGACACGCAATTAGCCGCGTATCGTAGTGCCGTCCTTCAGATGTGCAAAAACGGAGCGTTCAAGGGATGGTCTGTTGCCTTTGTTGCGCTCGACAAGGGGCGCTCAATCGGTGTTGAAAGTGACGAGTGGAAACATTGGGTCTATCTAGACTATAGCTGGCTCGAGAGTGGTGCTCAGCGGGCCGAGACGCAAATGCAGCGTGGCAATCACTCGGCGGGCCTCGTGATTTCATATTGTCAGGGTCAACTTGATGAATATGAGTCACCGGCGGAAAAGCATTTGGACGAGATGCTGTCGAAGCTTGTCCACCAGCATGGCCCAGTACTTGACCGTCTCGCTGACCTGAGCCGGGAAGCGCTAGGGAACGGAAGGCGACTCCTGCACGGAGGCGAGAACCCTGACAATCAGATGTGGCTATTTGCACAACACTATCCGGAGCTCATAAAAAAAGTGGGGAGGCTGCGTCGTCTTTCGTATTTGAAGGCTGAGCTGGCGAAGGAGTTTCCAAGCGAGGAATTTCGGTTCTATGCGAACGACAACCTCATCGACATCTTTAACAAGCGGTGGGAGAGGTTCGTCAACGACAATGGAAGCGGCAAGACTTGGTGGCCGATTGTTGTTCGTGCTCGCCGAATTGATGTCACTTCTGTCGAGCCGAGTCGTAAGACTAAAGCAGGTGAAAGTGCCGAAGTGGCTGACGCACGCGATGACGTAAAAGGAAAATATCGTGTGTCGACGGTGTACTGCGAGTGCGATGTTGCCGAGCAGTATGCGGAAAGTGTCCACGAGTCTTTGATGTCTGGCTATGCCAACTACATCGATGGGCGAAATCGCGATGCAGCAACGCGGCGATTCAATGTCGCAATCTGTGACGAGCACTCGCTAGTGCGAGAGTTGAGTAAGCGCTGTCGGAAGCTCACGAAGGTCCTTGCAGACTGTTGACTTTTCAGTCGGGTGTGCGGAATGGCGTACAGATGTCTAATCCAGACGTGCGCTCACTTGCCGTCGGTGAGCGCACGTCTGGCGGAGTCAATCACGCTTTGAGTGACATCGTGGTGGGTTTGAACTTCGTTTATCGAACGCCACTGGCCCCAAACGTAACGGGCGTCCGCTGAATCTCCTGGGCTGCCAAGCAGGTGATAAACGCGACCAGACTGAGTGACGCCGCGCATCGATGCCACATCGAACTCGACAATGGCCGAACTGACCCTTCCCGTGAAGTCTCGCGAGTCAGCGCCAACGAAGTGGCGTGTTCCTGCGTCGACCTCAACAATCCTCCACTGCACGAGCGTCACACTAGGCTCCGCTTCGACAGACCCAAACGTCCATAGTGGCATGCTCACCTCCACGGCCCTAACCTAAACGGGCTGCCCGAGACATCTCATCTCCAATGGAATATGCCGTTGGAGTGAAAAATAATCGGACGTAAATACGTCCGTTTTATTCTAGGAAAAAATGCGGGAATAGCAAGTGGACGGCGGTCCCGTATTTCGAGCTACGAGCGGCCTGCGACGGCGGCTCGGCCGGTCGCAATCAGGTCGTCGTAATCGATATAGCGGTCAAGGCTTGGGCTGCCGAGCGCGAGGATGCACTGAAGGAATTCGGGGAGTGAAATGGTTCCTTGGCTGATGTGCGCAGCTAGGGTTTTTTCACTCAGGCTGGCGCCAAGCTCGACCATTCTTAGTGTCAGGTCGTCGACCGATAGTGCGGGATGCCTGGACAATTCAGCCGCCAGAGCCAAAGCGGCGCGGGACTCCCAGCTACCTCGGTAGGCAATTGCATCGAGCCATAATCGGGGCATCGTCGAGTGTGTGACATGCAGAATCTGGAGCAACATCGGCAGCTTCACTCGCCCTCGCGTTACGCGCAGCGCGAGTGAGCGCTCGTTCTCAATGACGCCGACGGATTGCAGTGCTGCTGCCAATTCGGCATACCCCATCCCCTTGCGTGCGAGGATGACGCGAACGACGCGCGCCGCCATATCCGCCCAACCGGTCTCGACCTGGCTCACAAGGCTCCTTGCAATCGGAAAATGTCGAACTAAACTGACGTAAAAGTCGCCGAAAAATATCTTCCCACTGCTGTAAATCTCAATTGGTACATCGTGAGAAAAGAGGGGGGTCTGGCGATTGTACTGTGCTCTGGGTTCGCGATGAGGCGAGGGGTGTTGGGGGTGACGGGGGATGAGTTATGTGACAGTCGCCGGCGCGCTGATGGCGATGCGCACGAAAGACGATGTGGGTGATGCGGAGGTGGTGGATGAAAGTTACGGACGAACAAAATCGCGCACAAATGTTGATGTGCGAAACGTTTGAGGATAAAATGTTCAGCCTAATTTAGCGTTAAATGCCGCATTTGTCAAGTGGCCACGAAGGGCGCCTGTTCCTGGTTGCCCCTTAGGCGAGAGACTAGAGTGCGCCAAATTTGAGATTCTGGAGGTGGTAGTTGTGAACCAAGCTTACAAATAAAAAAACGGGGCAAAGAGAGTACCAGTCCCTTTGCCCCGCTTCCCGGTGGTCCCCAATAGAGCCCATCCGTGCATCTCTTGCGCGCGAAGGGTCTCACATTGGGTTCGCGTTGTCAACCCATGTCTGCTCGTTTTGCAGGCTCGTGGGCGAGAACACTCGTCCCTTGATTGTGTGTGAGAACCGTATGAACACGCATTTCAGCAGCCACCGCTTCGCTGGCGCTCATCTCGCGTCTGTTGAGTTTTCCATCCTCATTGCACCCGGCCCGGGTGCCAAGTTTTTCGGGCCGAGTCGCCTTTCGTGTCAACTTGACCACGCCGGTTTTGCTGACCCGGTTGCAGGTTCGCGCATGACTGAACGTTCGCACGTCTGCGTACCTTCTTCTGTCAAATTTGGAGTCGACGGAGGGGCGATATGAGCGCTGAAGTTACCGCCGATAACGAAAACCCTGAGGCGACGTCGCTTCCAATCACATATTTCGCCGGGGTTGGTGAGAATCCTGCGCTTAGCCGTGTCCCGGTGTTTAACACGAACACCGAGCTAGCTGCGGCCATTCAATTCCTTCCAGACTTTTCGCCTGGTTCTGACATTTCAGTCGACGACCGGCTGCTGATACCCACAATCGCTCATCGCAAACTGTTTCGGGCCATTGCAACGTCTGTGGCCGGGAGTGCCAATGAGCGGGATTTGTCTACCCCCGAGTACCGGGCTAGGGTCATCAACGCGTTTCGATTGATTAATTATCGACGGGATTCGCACGGGCACAACGTCTTGAGCACAGAGGTGTGCCTTCCGAACGTGTCGACAAAGGTCCATTTTGCTGTCGTGCCAAATGGTGTTGGGCAGCGAGCTTTCATCAATGCCTGCCAGCGCGTCTTTCGAACCGAGGCCATGTTGTTCGAAGTTCCGATTGAAGGCTACGCGCGTGGCGCTCGGTTCGCGCGCATGGACACTATCGTCGTTCCATTTCCGCCAAACGGTAACGCGGAGACGTTCGGCCGCGAGCTCGTACGCCATGTCTCACACATCTTCGACTTGCGACACGTGTTACCCGTCATGAGGGACGGTGGAGTCGCAACCGCAATGCAGTCCGTGTTGCTCGCGCTGAACGTTGGCCTAGTAGTTGTCGGTCCCGTATCGCACCGGATGTCCAACGCCACGAAGGCGGCAGAGCTGTGGTCGACGCTGGGGCAAGTTGCGCGAGCAACTGGCATCCCGTTCGTCATCGTCGGAACACCCGGCGCAGCAGTGAGCCTTCTTGGGGTGGGTGATGCGGAAGCGGCGCTAACCTCCCAAGGCTCCGCCAGCATTGAGCTGTTTTCTCTCGATTCCCGCGGCTGGGACAACGCGGCGCAGTTAGTCTGGCTGAAATACTTCTGGCGCTTCGGGAAAATACCGCCGACTTGGTTCTCCGCCGCGCTGCACGCTGTGACGCTAGGGCGGATTGAGCTGACGATGAAGGTCGGGGCATACGTTGCCTCGCTTTGGACGGTCGGTGCTACGCCTCAGCTATCAAGAGACATTTTCATTGCACACGCGCACGAGGCGCTTCGATTGCAAAAGCCGATGCTGGACGCGGTCCGGAGCGCACGCGCTGGAGGCACGTTTTCTCTTGGGCGTCTCAGGTCGTACAGCGATTGGCTTCCGCTTTCTGTTGTTGTGGATTCAGTCCTTCGCCTCGATGACGGCAGCGATGTTTCACAAAAGCGTTTCGTTAAAGATACGCACAGCGTCGTCCGGGGACCGAAGGTGGACCAGACCAGTAAAACTCAGCCGGCGAGCGAGCACGCCGACGAGGCAGTCGAGGAGGCAAAGGCGTGAGCACATTCACATTCTTTCCCGCGACCGAGGGTGAGAGCGCTTGCTCTATCCTAAAAATGGTTGCTCAGACGACTCATTCGCGGGGCGTGAAAAGAGCTTACATGGTGTTCTATCGGCATGCGAGTCCTCTCGCGAATTCGTTACCGTGCAGAGCGACTCAGTTTTGCACGATAACTGAAAATTCCTACGGCCTTCCGTCGGAAGTCCTGGTGGCGCACAGTCTCGCCGAATGGAGCGCCATTGGCATGACGGCAGATTCGCGTGAGGCCCTCATGCAGTCATTGACCGATGGGCGATTTCGCACGCCATGTCCTACGTTCGATGTGCTTTGCCAATGTGGAAATCGCACCGAACTTCAGTGTCCAGAATGCGCGCAAAACGACTCTCGTCGCCTGGGGCGATTCGCAAACCGCATTGTTCATTGCATCGATTACGTCACGAGATGTGTTCATCACGATACGTTGCTCGAGTGCGCAAGTGACGGGAGCAGACTTGAGGCGCTACTCATAAGTCCTGGTTCCGATGCGGCACGCCGTAACTCTGTTGAATATGCTCGTCTGGCCACGGCGCTCTCGACTGGCAGCACAGATAGGAAATTCGCTTGGTCGGAAATCACGAACGTGCTCGCTGAGCGTAACTATCTACGTGAGTCCGGTCGCTGGAATATGGCTAGTCTTCGACGGGATTTTCAACGTTTTTTCTCGGCGGGGTTCGAAGACCCACGCCTCACGCATGTGACCAAAGATGGGGACTATGTTGAGTCTGCTCTAAGAAAAGCAGCACGAAACCGACCCGTCCATCCAGCTATGGTTGTACTGCTAGCGATGTTCGGCAATGAAGTTGAGGGGCTTCCGTCGCGAGTGAGTTCGGCACAGACGCCTGCGTCCTCTGCGATGAAAAATCGACTTGAGGTTGAGGTGCGACGCTTCGCGTGGCTCGAGAAATGTGAAAAGAGCTCGGGTGTTTCCCGGACGGAAATTCGTCGTCTTTCGCCTGCTGAGTGGAGCTGGCTGTATCGAAACGATAAGGAGTGGGTGAAGCGCAACCAGGTGCCAGCGATTTCACGCCATGGAGGAAAAAAGGTGAAGGCGCCACCTCCAGTTCTCGAACGCTCAATCGATTCAATCAGTGAAGACATTCGGCCTTCGCAGAACGGCCTAGCGCCACTTCCTTCCGCGTACCAGATGCGACTTGCTTTGGGAATGCGTGAGTACGCCTTTGTTCAAGCATGTATACAGCTCGGAGGGGCTGGGGTGAATTCGCGAGTCCCTGGTTGGAAACAAATTTTCGTCACGCAAAGGACGGAGCATGCGCTAAGTGCGTTAGGTTCGGAGACGCTCGTGCAGGCTCGAAGCACCGTTGCACGGCTGGCAAATCTGCGCCCAGAAACGCTTCAGGCTCATTCCAAGTGCTAACAGGCTGCGTGCCCAGCAATATATGCAAAATTTCAAATTGCCCTGCGCCTATTTCCCGATTGAAAAGGAAGAGTTGCTGCCGAAGTATTTTTCGAGAACCAGTGCGATTGCCCACCACGATATTTTGACGAGGGGATGGTACGCCCCAAGCGGACTTGACCGTTACATCGAGCCATTCAAAGACATCATCGGACCATTTGAGGAACTCTGCGGATACAACACGTTCTTGCCCCTGCAGTTAAGGATGACCACTCCCGAGCAAGCTGACATGATTGTTCGGCACACGCGGTACAAGTATGCCCATGGAATCATGGCGCCGCTCGGGATGAATGGTCCGAATGGTGGCAGGTTTCGAGTGCTTCCCACGATGTGCCCGGACTGCGCACAGTCTGACATCGCGTCATGCGGCACCCCCTTTTGGAACCGAGCCAACATGGTACCTGGGCTATTGTTTTGCTCGGTGCATGAGCGACCGCTTGCCGTTGCGTGCAACGAGTGTGCCGTTGACGGAGACCACAACAGGCTCGTTTGGCCTGGTCAGCACTGTGGTTGCGGACTCACGCCGCTCGACGACGTTTCCGGAATGTCAACATCTCAGCAAGAACACGAGATGGAGCTACATCGTGTTGCAAAGTTGCTGCTCAACCCGGAATACATGCGTGGCTTAACACGCGATGCAATTGGCAAGGCCGCTCAGCAGCGCAGTCGCGAATTGGGGCTTGTTGACTCCGGAGCGAAGGGTTTGGGGGGCGCACGCAATTTCTTTGCTCAGCACCGGATGGTACGGTTGCTCGAAAGGGTTGGCATAGTATCGACCGCCGGAATTGCTACGGAGCGCCTTGATGGCGCGGTTGTTTACCTCAATCCGCTACAAAGCATCGCCCTACTGATGTCTCTCTTTGACAGTTGGGGCGACGTCGAGGCGAAGGTTGCCAAAATCCAAAACGGAGGCGCTGGGCGTGTCGCCGATAGAAAGGTTTCGAAGAAAAAAAATTCCGGGGCGCGGAGCATAATCGCGAAACGACACACCGAGAAAAAGCGTACCTCGGATTTATCAGCGAACGTGCGCGAATACGTCGCCTTGAGACTTAGCCTTCCGCACTTCAATCATCACGGTCTTCATAAATTAATGGGGCACACCAGGCGATTCTTGCCTGGCAAAGAATTGCTCAGGGCCGCCGGAGTTGAATTGCCCACTGCAGATGTTGATGCGGAACGTAGCAATGTAATTGACCTGCAAATCTCGAAGCATGTGACGCAGGAAGCCATTAAATTGCGGCTGAAGTCCTGTCCCGGAATAATCACCAGAAATCGTCTTCTTGCGCATACCGTTCTTGCGCGAGACACAGGACTAATGCATCGCTTCCCACTGACAGTTGCGGCCCTCTCGGAAGCTGTCGAGAGCGCTCAAGAATGGCGAGTTCGAGTGGGGCTATCGAGTGCCAAAGCGTCAACCGAGATTCGGGCGAGAAGCAACGTTCGACGAAAACAGTCATCCGGGAGCGCGACATTGCGTGACCAACGAGTTTCTCGAGCGGCGTCCCCCTTCAACTTCGCGTTTTTCGACGACTCGCCAGGTGAGTCAGATGGGCCTCCGAACGTTGAGTGCAGGAGGCCGCCATGCGAGTAATTGCGGAACAGAATTCTTGGGGCGCCGTGCCTTTCGACGAATACGAAGAACCTCGCCGTAAACCTCGCGCATCAGGCTATCGACGTCAGCCATTCATTCGAGAGTCCTCGAATGTCGTGCCGACGGTAGCGGTCGAGCGATTGAAGGCAAGCCACTCTCCCGAGTCTGCTCAGCTAATAAAGCAGACGGATTTCAAGATTTTCGATTTGCCACGTCCGTTTGAGATGCCCCCCGGCCTGGAGCTATCGCCTTTTGATGAATACGGATGGGAAACGGGGCGCGCGTACGAATCGATATTGAAGGCGAGGCAACCTTCGTTTGCTACCCGAGTAGTTTTTCCGAGCCTCAAAGATGACCGCGTACTCCACGCCCTATCCATGGGTGAGTTCGCAATACAACTCGCGTTGATGTTCCATCCATACGTGGTCGACGTTCGTGAACAGTATCCGGTTTACGACGAAAACGCGTATCAACGGGCCCGGGCCGCCGGCAAAAATCTGAGCAGGCATCACCTTATGACGCTCGATTTGATGCTCACGTATTGGAACCCGAATTTGCGCAAGTTGCGTAATCACATCGTGAACGTCAAGCATGCCAGGCACGTTCCTGCAAAAAAGGATGACGACCGAGAAATCCGAGAGCGTGCGATTGGCGCTAGCCGAGAATCTACGTGGGAACAACTGCGCTCTGATGCGATTGAATCAAGAGAGCTCGGGAACTATGCGGCGCTGTGGTCAATGGCGAAGAGCGAGAAGGTTCGCCATTTGTACTCGCAGTCGCGGCGGATGGCCGACAACCTGATGAGCCACAGCGTTCGAGGCAGCCTGGATTCGGTGCTCGAGCGTCGGGCAAAGAGTCTCGGTATTAGCAAGAATACTGCCACGCATCTGTTTGTGTCCGCCGTGTCGTTTGGATTTGTGCACCTCGACCATTCGAAACGAGTTCACCCGCGGCGTTCTATTCCGCTTGCATTCTAAACAAACTCCTACACGCCGTTGCTTAAGCCGGCGTGCTACAGGAAAAACCTCATGAGCTCGCACAACACGCCACGGCCACCACGGGGAACTTCAATTGTTCCACCACCTCGCGTAATTACAGATGAAGCTTTCGCTAGACGCATTATTGAGAGCTACCAACGGCGCTCCTGGCCATTTGGGCTCGTCCCATTCAAATTATTTGCGCGCAAGCGAGACGACCGGCAATTCGTCTATCGAGCCGGACACTGGGACGCGCATACGCGTGGCCTCTACGTCCTCCGACTCGTATTGGGAAGTGGCACGCTCTATGGGAGTGGACATTGGGAATGTTGGAATATCGACAGTGCTGACGTCCCACTGATTGACATCTATTCCATCACCGACATTTTCACGCCGGACGAGATTCAACGGGAGTCCGCGCCAATTTCTGCCTCATGTCTAGTTGGTATTGACCGACGTAAGGCAATCGTGAAAGCTTTCACTGAGGTCACAGTGAGCTATGACGGAACGGAGACTGACATGTTCAATCCGTTCATCTTGAGTAGCCCAAATGCGAGGTCTGAAGCGCTCCGCCACGTCTATGAGGGCATGGGCCAGAA
Organism: Pandoraea pneumonica; assembly: GCF_049918595.1. Lineage (GTDB taxonomy): Bacteria > Pseudomonadota > Gammaproteobacteria > Burkholderiales > Burkholderiaceae > Pandoraea > Pandoraea pneumonica_A. The sequence continues at coordinate 694,119 of NZ_JBNCRZ010000003.1, read as the reverse complement.
ACCTGGCTATCAATCCACAATCCTAGAGTACTTTCACAGATATTGGGCCTACGGCGGATGCGCTCGAGCATTGATTCGGCGAACACCAATGCAGGGCGGACCCGGGGTGCGGCGGATAGCGGTGAACATCCAGCGACCAGGTCCGAGAACTCGGACAGAGAAAATCGCCGACGACAACACCGAGTTTTTGGGCGCGCCGCGGTTGAAGCGAAAAACTCATGTCCGTCCGGCGGACTTCAAAAAATTCGTCGAGGCTGTTGAGAAATACTACGTCGGAGAACAGAAGACGCTCATCAACACATACAGTGCGTTGTTGTGCGACCAGTACGGTAAGTACCCACCGCACCTCATCCCAACCTTTGCGCGGTTTCACTACCACGTCAACAAATACATCATCAAGGAGACCGACGCTAGGAGCAGGCGATTGGGACGCCGACTGTCGGATATGTGTTTGTCAGCAAAGTCCAAGCAGGCAACCCATCTGACCTTGGACATGAATCTCGAAATCGCCGACATTGACGGCTTCGTTGCTAAGATTCCCGTGGGCGCTCTCATTGCCGGAAAGATTGAGCTCGTCTTCGTGACTATCATATTCGCGGTTTCACGCCGTACTGGTGCTGTTGTCGGCTATGAGATAGCAATGGATGGCGAAAATAATGAATCGTTCAGGCGATGCATTGCATCCATTTACGTTGACAAGACACGGCGGGCACGTGAGCTCGGCCTTCGTGATACGCGCGACTTGTTGCACGGGGCTATCGACGGCATTTTCGTTGACAACGGTGCCGGTGCCAGCGAAAAAGTTGTGGAGGCCGCATGCAATGAGTCGAACCTAATTATGTACGTCGCTCCGCCAGCTAGGGGAGACAAGAAGGGAACCGGTGAGAGCCTGAATGGCATCATGGTGCGGCTGATGGCCGAAGCGCGGGGGGGCTTCACACGGCAGCGGGACCTACTTTCGCAGGACCTTCGAAAACGCGCAGAGACGGAAGAACCAATCACCGTAGAACAACTGGAAGAGTTGCTCCTGGTGGCAATTCAACACGTCAATCGATTTTCCAAGAGGCGTACTCTGCGCAGCGAATTCATGCGTCAGAACGGCTGCCACGACATCAATCCGACTGCACTATGGACCTATCACCAAACGCGAAGCATCGGCGACCAAAAGATGGAACTTTCCGAGCAGGAGGCCTGGGAGAGATTTATCCCTTGGAAATCCGGCAGGGTACGTGGCGGAAAGCTTCAGTGGCTTCGCATGCGGTGGAGGTCCGATGAGCTCGATTATCAATACGAACAATTCCTACGCTCCAGGTCTAGTAAGGCTGAACAGATGTTCATCGAATTCAAGCAAGTTGGAACTCACGCCAACACGCTTTTGTGGCGGGACAATCATGGCAACCGTGGTGAACTTGGCCTTGTTCCGCAAGACGCACTGATGGTCGAACATGTAACCTGGAAGGCGCTTGAACTGCGTAACTGGGATGATGCCGCACTGGCTATTAGGGATGAGGTTAAGACGGGTAGGCATCGCCACCGAGTCAACACCGTCACCAACAAGATGCAAGATAAGTTGGATGACCACCATCAGCGCTCGAACAAAACCTCCGAAACTGTGCTCGCAGGAAAATCGGTTCGCGACGCTCGCAAGAACGCTAAGAGAAGTCAGGATGCTAGGCGCTTCGCTCCAACTAACGCCGACACCACCAATCTGGACGAGGCGCGCGATGCGTTCGAGGTCGCTCAGTCAAGTGTCATCCTTGCAAACGACGGCACCGTAATCATCGAGTCGGATTTCGACGACGAGTACGACAGCATATTGGCATCCCAGTTGTTCACCGCGTCGGTACAACGTCACTCATAGTCGTCGCGGCACGGTTTGCGGAGCCGGCCCGCCCGTGCCTTTTGGTGCTATATGCTCGCTTTCATATTCTCGATATCGCTGGTTGAGGTTCCTGTTTGAACCTGGCGCATCCCGAGCTTCGGCTCTCGTCCTTCGAAACTGAACCTGGCCAAACCCGGCGAGCGCACGCTTAAGGAAAACTATTAGAACTTCGCGGGCTCATCAGGCTATCGCGGCCGACGCACGTGTTCTCTTGGCGTAGGCGTGCATGTCTTGCGCCTGATGGTATGTAGTGATTTGATTTCCTTGGGATTTATGAATTGCTTAAGGAAAACTAATAGCGTTAAGGAAAACTATTGAAAGATGTCACAAGACGGTGAGAGAAGATTCCCTGTCGCATTCTCGATGACAGCGCGCTTCAGATGCGCCAACGCTGGTGGAATATCTGGCGTTGCCGCGTGCAGACAGAGTTCGACTGACGGCAGGGGAGGAAGGCCTGATTCCTTGCCCAGTCGTTTGAGCGTCGACGGAAGCCCAGCCGCCGTTCTCAACGTGATACCCAAACCCGCCGCCACCCCTGACCAAAGACTCTGAAGGCTGGCCGTCGTATAGGCCAATCGCCACGAAATATTGGCGTTGTCGAGGGCTTCGATGCCTGCGCGGCGGAAGAAGCACGGCGGGTGATAGAGCGCTAAATCCAGTGGTGCGCCGGGGTGCAGAACAATGTCTGTCTCCGCTGGACCGATCCATGTCATCGGGAGCGTCGCGAGCGGTTCAGCGTCGGCACGATTTTCATAGCCCATCGCCAGCACAAGGTCGAGCTCTCCGCGATCTAGCCGCTCCAGCAGCAAGCCGTTTCGCTCCACCGCAACTTCCACGCGCACGCCCGGATGGGTTTTCTTGAACTGTCCCAACGCCTTGGGCAGCCAACTCTCCGCAAAATCTCCCGGCAAACCGAAGCGCACGATGCCTTCGATCGACGCGCCGCGCACCGCGTGCACCGCTTCGTCGTTGAGATCCAAAATGCGATGCGCGTAGGAAAGAATCAGTTCACCCGACTCCGTCAGCACCACGCCGCGCCCCTGCCTGCGAAACAACGCCATGCCGACTTGTTCCTCGAGCTTGCGCATTTGCTGACTCACCGCCGATTGCGACCGGCCAATCCGCTCAGCCGCGCGATTCAAACTGCCAAGTTGTTGCGCAATAAACAGCGTGCGCAACGCATCCATATCGAGATTGGGTACAGACATGATTCAGTAATTCTGAAGTGTCGATGGCGAATTATCGCATCCACTGAACATTCATATCTTTAGTATCGATGTCAGCGATTCAGCTCGATTCGCACGAATTCTCAATCCACGAACCGCATTAGCGAGGCGAACACGGTATGAATGGGCAGACGATTTTTAAACAGGGAATCTTGGGGACCTTCCTCGCCGCCTGCGCGGTGACGTCGCACGCGGTTCCGGCGGACTCCGCAGCAGCGGGGCGCTCGCTCGCCGGGACTTGGACACTAGTCGCCGCCGATGTTCAGCACCCCGACGGTACGCGTACCCGCGACTACGGGGCGGCTCCGAAGGGCGTGCTGTTCATCGACGCCGAAGGTCACTACTCGCTACAAATCTTCAAGTCGGAACGGGCCAAATTTGCGTCAGGCGACAAGAGTGCCGCGACGCCCGACGAGTACAAGTCCGCCGTCATGGGCTCCAGTACACACTTCGGCACGCTCAGCATCGACCCGGCTGCGGGAACGCTGACCTTTCATATTCAAAACGCTTCGTTTCCCAACTGGGAGGGGGAGCAGCAGATGCGCAATTACGCACTCAAAGGCCGCGAGTTGAGCTATCGCGTCACACCCCGCCCGAATGGCGATGTGCCGATTTCGGTGTGGCAACGCCTCGACTAGGCTTACGTCGCCGACCACACCGCAAGTTCGTAACCATCCGGGTCGAGGAAATGGAAGCGCCGTCCACCCGGAAATTCGAATACCGCGCGGCTGATCGCGGCACCCGCGGCTTCAATGCGCTGCTGGGTCTGCGCGAGGTCGTCGGCGTAGAGAATAACCAACGGACCACCGGGGCGGACCGCTTCGCCAGTCGTGAAGCCACCGGTGAGGCGGCCATCGGTGAACTCGGTGTACGCCGGTCCGTAGTCGGTGAATGTCCAATCGAATACGCTGCCGTAGAAACGCTTGCTTCGTTCAATGTCGCCGACGTTGAACTCGATGTTGTCGATTTGTCGGTCTTTGCCTCGAATGCCCATAGTTGTCCTTTTTCCAATTCCTCTACCCAAAGCGGCAGGGGAATTCATGCCGATTTCATCTCGATGCGGTACAACGTAGCCCTTTGCCGAAGCGCTACCCACACCGAGGAGCTGTATGACGTTGGCCGTACTGATGGTAATTGCAGCACTCGCGTATTTCTTGCGAGCGATCAAGTGGCGGCGTACCAGCGTAACGCTATTTGCCGCGTGCGCCATCCTCTTCCTTGCGATAGGGGGCGGCGTGGTGCCGAAGTGGATGCTCGGCTCGTTGCAATCGCGTTATGCCGCTAAGCCAGCGATGGCTTGGGGTGAGCACAATGTCATCGTGCTGTTAGGGGCGGGAACGCAACGGGTTGCCGGGGTCGATGGCGTGGAGCCAGGGTCGTTTTCGTACCCCCGCTTCGTGGCGGCCGTCGAGCAATATCATGCGTGTCGGCAAGCCAAACCGAATTGCGTGATTCTCGTGAGCGGCGGCGATGCGAGAAAGACTGGCCAGTCGGAAGCGGCCGTGTATCAAGACGCCCTCATTCGAATGGGCATTCCCGTGGCCGATATCCGGCAGGAACCGAAGAGCATGAACACTTGGCAGAACGCCCAGTTCACTGCCGATCTGCTGAAGGCGTTTGGCGCGGATCGCGTCGTGATCGTCTCGTCCGGTTTTCACCTGGAACGCGGGGCGCTCTACTTCTCGCACTTCGGTGTGAAGGCGACGCTGGTGCGCGGTGATTATCTGCAAGCCACCTCGTCGCTCATGCCAACGGCTTACAACTTCACGCTCACCGATCTTGCGCTGCATGAATACATCGGCATCGCGCGCTATCACGCCTACAACGCGTTGGGCTGGAACCCGGAGCGCACGCAACCCGGACAAGCTTGATGTCGGCGCGATTGCACCGCTGCGACTCGGGACTCGGGACTGGGGACTGCGCGTGAGAGATCAATACGTGTGATCCGCAATCACGCGAGCCACCGTTTGCAACGCCTGCGATAACGCCGGAATTGCGACGGAGCCTAGCGCGAGGCGAATCGCGTGGGGCATCTGCGGCGACGTCGCAAACGGCTCCGCGGTCGAGACCGCGATGTTCTCATGCATGAGCGCCGTGGCGATGGTGTCGGCCCGCACTTCGTTCGGCAGCGGTAGCCAGACGAAGTACGAGGCCGGATGGCCCACGCGCGTTAGATCGCCCAGCAAATCAGCCGCGAGTGACTGGCGCATCGCGGCATCTCGTCGCTTCTCAGCTTCCAATCGCGTCACCGTGCCGTCTTCGGCCCACGCGCACGCGATGGCGGTCATCATCGCAGGGGTATTCCACGTGGTCGCGCGAATGGTGCGTTCGAGCTTCGGCACCCACGCCACGGGCGCGATGAGAAAGCCAACGCGAAGCCCCGTCGCCACACTCTTGGAAAAGCTCGAGACGTAGACCGTTCTTTCCGGCGCGAGCGCGGCCAACGGCGGTGGCGCATCGTCGGCGAGATACGCATACGCCGCATCTTCGATCAACATCAAATCGTGTTGCCGAGCGATAGCGACTAAGGCCTCGCGCCGCGCTGCGCTCGTCACCCAGCCCAATGGGTTGTGCAGCGTCGGCATGGTGTACACCGCGCGCACACGACGTTGTCTGCACAACGCTGCCAAGGCGTCGAGATCCGGGCCATGGCCCGCGGCGGGAATGGGCGCTAGCTCCAATCGGCAAGCTTCCGCCACCAGCTTGAACCCGGGATAGGTGAGGGCGTCCACCGCAACAACGTCGCCGGGTTCAAGCAGCGCCAGTGTCGTGGTCGCCAAACCATGTTGCCCGCCACTCACGACCAAAACGGATTCCGGCGAGGCGCTAATGCCACGCTGACCCACATGACGCGCCACGATCTCCCGTTCATGCTCGCGCCCGCTATGCGGTTGATATCGCAACAGCGCGTCCACGTCGCCGCCAGCCGCCAACTGGCGCAACGCCGTGCGCAACAGGCCCGCTTGCTCCGGCAACGTCGGGGCATTGAAGCTCAGATCGACACGTTCGGTACTCCAGCCATACAGGTAGCTGCCTTGCGCACTTGGTAACGCCTCGCGCACGAAAGTGCCGCGTCCGGCCTCGCCGCTCACCAAGCCCATCGCTTGTAATTCCGCATAGACCCGCGTCGCGGTGACGAGCGCCAATCCCTCGCGCGCCGCGAGCTCACGGTGCGTGGGCAGACGCGTGCCCGGGCGCAGGCGTTGGGTGCGAATGTCGTCGGCCAGTCGATCGACCAACGCCTTGTAGCGCGATTGCGGCATGGGAAAGTGTATCCATGACAATTATTTGATTGTCATGATTATCGGTTCTACGATGCCGCAATACAACGTCGTCACTACCGAGGCCCCCCATGCGTCCCACCCACGTCGCCATTCTGACTTTTGAAGGTTTCAACGAACTCGACTCGCTCATCGCCCTTGGCATTCTCAACCGCGTGAAACGGCTGGGATGGCGTGTGTCGATTGCGAGCCCGACGCCGAAGGTGCGTTCGATGAACGGGGTAGTGATCGAAGCGCAGGCGTCGCTGGAGGAAGCCTGCGAGGCCGACGCCGTGCTGGTGGGCAGCGGCATGCTCACCCGCGATGTGGTCGCCGATGCGGCGCTGATGTCGCGTTTGAAGCTCGATCCGGCGCGTCAGTTGATCGGGGCGCAGTGTTCGGGGACGCTCGTGCTCGCCAAGCTGGGGCTGTTGGACGGCGTGGCGGCGTGCACCGATCTCACGACGAAACCATGGGTGCAGGAGGCGGGCGTCCAAGTGCTGGAGCGTCCATTCACGGCGAAGGGCAACGTCGCAACTTCCGGTGGATGTCTCGCCTCGCAGTATCTGGCGGCTTGGTGCATTGCCCGTCTGGAGGGCTTCGAAGCGGCGCGCAGCGCCATCCATTACGTGGCGCCGGTGGGCGAGAAAACTGAATACGTTACGCGCGCGATGGCAAACATCACGCCGTATCTGACGGACACACCCGAAATGACGCGGGTGGCCTGATCGGCTAATGGCATTCGCGCTGAGGGAGGACTGCACGGGCGCTACCTAAGCGCCGCGTGCATTTTAGGCAAGCAACAACTCAGGCGGTGCGGCGCACCAGACGCAAACCGCTTGCGATGCACCCCGCCGCAGAGAACGCGGCACCCCACGCGAGGGCCAGCGTGGAGCCGTGCGTACCAACGAGTCCGAAGGCGAGCGCGACGAGTGCCGCACCTGTGGCTTGGCCGAGCAATCGCGACGTGCCGACCATGCCGCTCGCGCCGCCGCTACGCTCGGGCGGTGCGCTGTGCATGAACGCCTTGAGGTTAGGCGATTGGAAGAACCCGAAACCCAGACCGCACAAGGCCATGCGCCAGCTGATGTCCCAGACCTCGGCATGTGCTGGCATCAAGGCGAGCAACGTCATGCCAGCGCTCAGCATCGCGAGACCGATGGCCCCCAGCGCACCGGCCGGATACCGATCCGACAGTCGGCCCGCCACCGGCGCAATGGCTGCGACGAAGAACGGCCACGGCGTCATCAGAAAGCCAGTCTCGATCGGGCTGCGATGCAAGACGTTCTCGAAATAGAACGGCAGCGACACCAGCCCTAGCCCCTGCGTCGCGAACGCGCAAATGGCCGTCACGGTCGACAGTGCAAACGCGGGCAAGCGCAGCAAATCGACCGGCAGCATCGGCGCACGATGGCCGCGCTCGCGACGAATCAACGCCCAGCCGCAGAGCACGGCACCCGCGAAACAGGCCAGCGTCAGACGCCAGTCAGCCTGTTGCGCGCTTTGTCCCAATGCGAAGATCAGCAGAGAGAACGTGACGACGTTGAGCAGTGCCGCAACCATGTCCGGCTTATGTTCGCTACGCGGCGTGTCCGGCAGATTGCGACGCCCGAACGCGAGCGCGAGCAGGCCCGTCGGCACGTTGATCAGGAACAGCCACGGCCAGTTGCCGACCGACAACACCAGCGACGCGATGGTCGGCCCGATGGCGAACGAGATCCCCACGATGAGCGCGTTCAGCCCCACACCACGCCCGAGTTGATGCGGCGGATACAGGAATCGGATGAGCGCGATGTTCACGCTCATCACCGCCGCTGCACCGATGCCTTGCAAGACGCGCGCGCCAGCAAGAAAGCCGAGCGACGGCGACAGCGCGCACAGCACCGACGAAATCAGAAAGACCGCGACGCCGGCCATGAACACACGCTTGTGGCCGACGCGCTCGCCCAGCGACGCGAACGGCAGCAACGTCGCCACCATCGCCAACTGATAAGCGTTGACGATCCATACGGAGGCCGACGGCGTGGTGTTCAGATCGATGGCCATCTGCGGCAACGCCGTGTTGCAGATGGCGGTGTCGAGACTGGCCAGCGAGACGGCGAGCAAAATCGCCGTCATGGCCAGGCCGCGGCCGGTGGTCGGTGGTTCGTGCGTCTGGGCAGCGCCGGTGACAGCAGGCGCTGTGCGGGCGCTCGCCGCCGAAGTGTCGGCGGCAGGGGGCAGCGATGACATGACGGATCAGCCCTCGGCCAGAATTTGGCGGATGGCCTGTTCGAACACTTCCGGCGGCTGACCGCCGCTCACGAGATGGCGATTGTTGAAGATGATCGCAGGCACCGAACGGATGCCCAAGTTCTGATAGTGGCGCTCCAGCGCCCGCACTTGCTCGGCGTATTCGTCCGTCGAGAGAATCTCGCGCGCGCGGGCGGGGTCGAGCCCGGCCAGCGTCACGGCTTCGATCAGCACTTCCGGGTCGCTCGTGCGTTTGCCGTCGGCAAAGTACGCACGGAACAAGGCTTCCTTGAGCGCGAGCTGCTTGTCGTTACCGACGGTTTGGGCCCAGTGCAGCAAACGGTGCGCATCGAACGTGTTGTAGGCGTGCGTGCGCAAATCCATGCGCATCGGAAAGCCTTCTGCCTGTGCCCGTGCACTGATGTTGGCTTGGTTCTGCGCGAGTTGCTCGGGCGACAGACCGTACTTGCGCGACATGTAGTCGGCCAGCGCTACGCCTTCAACCGGCATATCGGGGTTGAGCTCGAACGGGCTGAAGTGGAGGTCGACGTTGACCTCGTCGCCCAGACGGCCGAGGGCGGTCTTCAGGGAGGCAAGGCCGATGGCGCACCAGGGGCACGCGACGTCGGAGACAAAGTCGATATTGAGGGTGGCTGGCATGGGCTGAGCGCGCCGTGGCGGCGCGTGCAATGAAAAACGCGCCGCCTTGGCGCGACGCAACATCGCAATCGTCGCACAAATCGCCGGATCGCGCCGGGACGTGCCGCGCGCCGTAACGCGGGTTCGCGGTGCGAAACAGGGCGCGCAGCGCGACGCCCGTCGGCTTACGGTTTGGGCGGCACCATCCGCTGCTGTTGGCGGTTGAGCGACTCGATCATGATCTTGGCCGCGTCGCCCCAGTTCTGCATCCCCCCGCCAGCCCCTTGTCCGCGTATCGCACGCACGTGGGCAAGATCGAGCCGTGCGCGCGTGTAGTCCTGCGACGCGGCCCGGGCAAACCACTTTTCCGCCTCCGCATAGTCGCGCTGCACGGCTTTGCCTTCAAAGTAGGCTTCGCCCAATAGCGTCTGGGCGATCGGATAGCCCATGTCCGCCGCGCGGCGGTAGAACGTCATGGCCGACTTGCGGTCCGCCGGGACGCCATAGCCTTCCTCGTAAATCATGCCCAGCGTGGTGAGGGCGGCCGGATCGGCCTTGCGGGCGCGCAGGGTGACGATGTCGTTGCGATCGGCGCGCTGTGCCGCGGTGGTCAGTCGGTACTCGGCGTCGTCCCATGCGTTGGCGCGCTGGACTTGCGTGCCGTCGTTGGACGGACCACCAACGCTATTCGGTGCACCGCGCACGGTGGCCGCCTGCGGCACGCTATGTGCAGTCACCGGGTTAGAAGCCACGAGATATTGCGCCGCGAGCGGTACGTCGCCAATCAGGCCGCTGGCAATCCACGGGCGTTGATGGCCGCCGGTGAGCTCGGTCACTTGTTGCTGCGTGAGTTCGAGGGCGTGCTTGATCGTGGCACCCGGGGCCTTCACGTTCATGGCGAGGTAGTAGGCGAACGGGCTGTTGTCGATGGCTTGGCCGAACGTGCGCATCGAGTCGTAAGCCGCGGCCTGATCGGCCGTCGAGAAGGCGATCAGCTCGCCCTGACCGACTTTCTCGGGTTTGAGCCCCGGGCCGGTCGCGCCGCGCGACGGCACCCGGCAAGCATCGATCAACGCGATAAACGACGCGGGCGACGACGCCATCACCTTCATGCGCACGGCGGCCAAACGCGAGGCGCGCTCAAGCAAGAGCTTGCGAGTCATGGCGGCCACCGGCACCCCCGCGTGCACGGGCACGAGAAAGTTGTCCCCGCCCGACTCGAAACCGTGACCGGCGTAATAGAGCACGGCCACCTGTGCGCCACGTGCGCGCTGGGCGAGCCAGTCGGTCGACGCGTTGAATTCTTCCAGCGTGAGGTCTTGTGCAACCTTCGTCTCGAAGCCGAGCTGGCGGAATGCTTCACCGATGAGTTTGGCGTCGCCTGCGGGCGAGACGAGCCTGTCGCCGCCGTCGTACCCGCTGTTGCCGACGACGAGCGCCACCTTGCGCGCGGGAGCAGGGGCGGAAGCCGGGGCGGCGCTCGACGCCGTTGCGAGCGTCATCGCACAGAGGAGGGCGAACAACCAACGGAGCAGTGAAGCAGGCGTCATGGTGTGTAGCTAATGGGTGAAGCAACGAAACCTGGTGAGGCGAGACATCCGCAGCGAGTGCATGAGGATACCCATACAAACGCGGTATGCAATCACGAAATCGCGCGCACGCCTACCTGTACTTTCTGACAGATGTTGCATGTCGCAGACACCGGTACGATCCCTCGCGGGCATGGGCTCGCGCGCGCTGGTCGGTTTCGTCATGCTGCGGCGCGATCATTTATGCGAGAATGCGCCGCTCAGGATGCCGAAGCGTGCGACGTCGTGACGGAACGACGTCATGGCGCGGTCATCGATATCCTGCCGGGGAGGATTCGCACGACAGGTGGCGACATTTCGAGACGTTCATGGCGTTCGCAAGGTTCGATCTCGAATGGCATCGCACTGCGTGGGGATCTGGCACACAGAAAAAGACGACCAGATAACAAGAATGAATCGACTTGCAGGCGGGTGGCACGCCCTCGTCGCGATGCGGCGTGCTCGCGTCATGGCCCTTGGCGCCGTGGCGATTTCTCTGGGGTTGGGCGGCTGCGCCGTCACCCGCAATCAAAACGGCAACATGACGTACGGGTTCGACGAGGCCAGTGTTTTTGGCACGACCGTCGACACGTTCAAACTCGCCGATGGCTCCGAAGGGGTGTTGCGACGTAGCAACGGCAAGTACACCGTCAAGCTCGAACGCTACATGCGCGTGCTGCCGTTAGGCAACGCGATGACTGCGAGGCTCGTGCGCTCGGAGACGATCGGCGACCGCTCTGTTGTGGTGTTCGAAACGCAAGAGAACAACTGCCCGTTCAAATACGTGCTGTACGCCATTCAGGGCAGCGATGTGCTCGGCTGGACCTTCGGCAATTGTCAGGATCGGCCGCGTGCCGACCTGGTCGACAACGGCCGCGCACTCGTGTTCGATTTCCCCGGCAATGGCCGCCTCGTGCGCCACACGTATATGGATAGCCGCCTGCTTCAGTCGGCGATTCCGGTGCCGCCGGGTGTCGATATTCGCCGCAAGCCGTTCGCCGATGGATCGCTCAAGGCCATCGACGATCCGGCCGACGCTAACCGCTTCGCGCCGCTGCCGCCGCAAAACGCCAATACCAATGCGACGCGTCCGGCCGCATCGAACCCGCCGAAGCGCCGTCAGAAGACGCCCGCACCGACGCAGGCGCCAGCGCCGACCGCACCCGCCGCACCAACGACAGCGAGCAATTCGCCGCCGAGCAGTTCGTCGGGAGGCCGCACCATTCCGGCGCCGCCCGCCGGACCCGTCACGTCGAACTCGCTTTCGTTCGCCACTGAAGAAGTCAAACCCGTTCGCGTCGACCTTCGGAACTGATCGTGCGCAATACTTTGCTCAAGCAGACGGCGTTTCTGATCGCCGTCACCGTGGTGTATCTGATTTTCGAACTGGGCTTCAACGGGCGGTTGCTCGACGTGGTGGGCGGGGCGGCAACGCCCGACGACGTGCATCACATCGAGTACTTCGGCCGTACGCTCTCGGGCATTGCGGCGGCGCTCGTGGTGTTGCAGCTCATGCTCACGCGCCGTGCCAAAGGCGGGCAGGGCAAGCCGTCGTATCGCACCGTCGTGATCGCGTGTGCCGTGACGATCGTGGTGGTCTTCCTCGCGATCAAGACGCTGGTCGACGTGCTGGTGAACACACGCGACGCGCAGTTCCGTCGTACGGCGGCGAACACCGTGCTGATGCAGCGCTCGCTAGTCGATGGTCGCTTGCAACTCGATGGTCTCGGTGTGGGCGACGGCGGATTCGCGCGTCCGGAAGGCAAGGCGTTTCTCGCGCTATTCCCGGTAATGGCAGTCTCCGTCGAGCGTCTCGACGAGAAGACGCGCGCCGTCAAGACCACGCTTGTGCGCGACAAGGTGCGCCGCGAGATGGGCGGGGTGCAGTCGTACTACGACAAGTACACCGACGGCATGAAGCGGTTGCGCAAGGACTGGAACAAATACGCGGCCGTGATTTCGGATGGCGACCCCGATCTGTTGCAGGAGCAGCAAAAGGCGTGGAACGACTATCGCTCGCGCTTGAGCCGTCGCGGCTGGCAGCCGGAGACGGTGCCGTTCTACGCGCGCGGCAAGGTGTCGGCGAGTGTGCGGCGCGATCTGCCTGCGCTGCCTTCGAACTGGCGTCCGGACGACATGGTCAACTTCTATCGCGCGGTAGGCGTGAAGTACCGCCAGCAAGCGGCACGTCGTGTGCAGTCGGTGGAAGTGGGCGGCGAGACGATTCCGCCGGGCTTGTCGTATGAGGCTTTTGTGGCGCGCCGTGGTGTGCAGAACAAGCTGCGCGAAGAAATGCACTTGCCCGCGACGGCCGTCGTGCAGGCGAGCTACACGAGTGCGGCGTCGTTCGAGCAATTGTTCGATCAGGCCGTCGATGAAGAAACCCGCAAGATGATGGTGCAGCTCGACGCGCCGGCCAGCGACTACGCCGACGGCGGCAAGTGGGCCAAGGAAGGCCTCGATGCCACGCGCGCGGCAATCGTGCCTGCGGTGGCGTTGTTCTTCTCGCTGCTGGGCGCCATCGGGCACTTCTCGAAATTGCTGTTCCTCTCGGCGAAGGGCGTGATGCTCTCGCGTGCCGGTGACGACGGGAAGCTGAGCAAGCGCGCATCGCGCGCGACGCTCGTGGTGTTGTTCTCGGGGTTGATTGGCGTGTGGGCCGCGTTCTCGTTCTCGTCGAACGCGATCACGCGCAGCGATCTGTTCCACCAGATGATGGCGTGGTCGAGCGGTGGCACGACGGGCGGTCATTTGCTTACCAACATCGCTCACGTCGTGGTGGTGGGGCAGGGATACGGGTATCCGCTCAACGAAGCGATTCGGCAAGACGTGCTGATGGGCTTCAAATACGGCTATGACCCGCAGGCTGCCACGGCAAAGAAGTCGATGTAAGGACGCACACGTGATGATGAAACCCTTCGTTTTGCCGCGTGTGCGGCGCATTGCTGCGGCGGCGCTTGCGGTCACCTTCGGCACGTTCGCCATGGTTGGGCCGGTGTCGGCCGCGTGTCTGGGCATGCAAATTCATGCACATCGCGGCTCGGTCACCGCGCCGGAGAATTCCGCCCGTGCCTTGCAGACGGGTTATGCCGGTGCGTGGGACGGTGTCGAGACCGACATGCAGCAACTGAGTGATGGCACATGGGTGCTGCATCACGACATGCAGACGGGCCGCTCGGTACTCGCCGGTGCGCCGCGCCCGGTCTCGCAGCTCACGCAGGCCGACTGGCGCAGCGCGCGCATGACGCTCAACGGCCGCCCCACCAACGAGCCGCCGCCGTTCCTCTCTGACGTGCTCGCCATTGCCAACACCTTCCCCGGCAAGACGCTAAATGCCGAGATCAAGGAAGTGGTCAGCAACTGCACGCCGATTCAAGGGCTGGTCGCGCAGATGAAACAGGGCGTGCCCCACGGCAATTGGTTTCTCACGTCCGGGCTGTTGCAGAATCTGCGCTGCGCCCGCACGGCAGACCGGCAAGGGTATATGGGGCTGATCGTGTTCGATGGGCGTAACGCCGAAGCCGTAGGCTCGAACAAGCTCACGAAATTCGTCGCGAAACATGCGAAGGCGCCGGTACTCAATCGTGCATGGATGGATCATCTCGTCGCGCAGCTCGGCTTGCCTGCGGGCGTGCACGTCGACGCGCGCACGATGGACGCGAATCCGTATTTGCTCGATGACGCCGCCGAGACTCGGTTGGCCGTATTTGCTTATGCCGTGCAGGGCGATGAGGCGCTCGCCGAAGCGATCGGACATGCCAAGGCGCGCACGGGCAAGCTGCCCAGCGGTGCGGTGATCGACGGCGATGCCCAAGCCTTCTGCCGCCGGGTGACGCAGGTGATCGGGCAGCGTTGAAACGCATCAGCGGGAACGGGCGGGATGCGTTAGCATCGTCGGGTCATTGCCTCTACTCTTCCCGCTCATGTCTGACGACGTTCATTTCTACGACCCGGCCAAAGGCCACGGGTTGTCCCACGATCCGTTCAAGGCGATTGTGGCGCCGCGCGTGATCGGCTGGATTTCCAGCCGCGACGCACAAGGCAGCGTCAATCTCGCGCCGTACAGCTTCTTCGGCGCGTTTGCGACGTTCCCGCCGATCATCGGTTTCTGTAGCGAAGGCTTCAAAGATTCCATCGCCAATATCGAAGCGACGCGCGAATTCGTCTGGAATCTCACGAGCAAGTCGCTCGTCGAGAAGATGAACAAGACGTCGGCGCCGGTGCCGCACGAAGTCGATGAGTTCGAACTGGCCGGACTCACCAAGGCGCCGGGCGTCAACGTGTCGGTGCCCCATGTGGCGGAGTCGCCCGCGTCGCTCGAATGCAAGCTGTTGCAAGTGGTGCGCCTGCAAGACCTCGACGGCAAGCCGATGAACAACTGGCTGGCGCTCGGGCAGGTAGTCGGCGTGCATATCCGCCGTGAATTCCTGCGCGAGGACGGCACCTTCGATACGTTCAAGGCACATCCGGTCATGCGTGCCGGCTATCTCGGCGACTACGCCGAAATTGGCCCGATGTTCGATCTGCGCCGGCCTAAGCTGTAAGACCTCCTTCGCAGTTTCTCGGGCAGTTTCCAGCGCAGTTTCCAGTCATGGCAGGTGGGCGCTCACGCGCCCGTCTCGCCCAGTGTCCGCATTTTCCGCAATGCGTTATTGACGAAATCGACGCGCCACGCGATTGACATCGTCATCCGTTCGCAAGTGTCCACCGGTGGACATTGCCGGGCGGGGCTTCGCGCATTCGTCCTTTCGCCGACCGACCGGTCGGAAATATCGTTCGCAATCATTTGTAAAATTTGCTGCGGTGCAAAATGTTTTCTAGCCGCGTATGCTTGCGACCTTCATTGACGCCGCTGCGGCCGGCGTCCCCTCCTGCGGGCATTGAATTGCCTTGATTTGCGTGCTTCGTTTCATGCGAAGCGTGCGGGGTAGGTTCGTGCCTGGCTGCGTCGATGGAGAGCTTCGGCTCTCTGTTTTTGTTGCAGCACATCAGGACTCTCCCCCCAATGTTTCCTATCCTGTCGCTTCTTATCTGGACCCCCATTCTGGCCGGTGCGCTCATCATGCTGCTCGGACAGGACCGTCATCCCAACGCGGTTCGCTGGACCTCGCT
Organism: Pandoraea pneumonica; assembly: GCF_049918595.1. Lineage (GTDB taxonomy): Bacteria > Pseudomonadota > Gammaproteobacteria > Burkholderiales > Burkholderiaceae > Pandoraea > Pandoraea pneumonica_A. The sequence continues at coordinate 678,200 of NZ_JBNCRZ010000003.1, read as the reverse complement.
CGCGGCCGCCGTCGTGTCCGCCTTGCCGATCATTCCACTGGTGCGTGGGTTTCACACCCGTGTGGCCGATATGCAGTTCGTCGAGCGCTTTCGCTGGATCGCCTCGTTCGATGCGTCCTGGCACGTGGGCGTCGATGGCCTCTCGCTCTGGCTCGTCGCGCTGACCGGTGTGACAACCATCATCGTGGTGCTGGCGTCGTGGCGCGCGGTGAGCACGCGCATGAGCTCGTACTTCGGCAGCTTCCTCGTGCTCTCCGGCCTGATGCAGGGCGTGTTCACGGCGCAAGACGGCATGTTGTTCTTCGTGTTTTTCGAAGCGACGCTGTTGCCGCTGTATCTGCTCATCGGCGTGTACGGACGCGCCAATCGCACGCGCGCCGCCGTGAAGTTTTTCTTCTTCTCGCTGACCGGCTCGCTGATGATGCTGCTCTCGATGCTGTATCTGTACATGCAGACGCAGAGCTTCGACCTTGCGCGTTGGCATGAGCTGCATCTGCCGCTGGCCGTGCAAGTCATGTTGTTTATCGGGTTTCTCGGTGCGTTCTCGGTGAAGGTGCCGATGTGGCCGGTGCATACGTGGCTGCCGGACGTTCACCTCGATGGCCCGACTGGCGCTGCCGTCATGCTCGGTATGCTGAAGATGGGGGGCTACGGGCTGTTGCGCTTTAATTTGCCGCTGTTGCCGGATGCCAGTCATTTCGTCGCGTCGGTGATGGTGGTGCTCTCGCTCGTCGCGGTGATCTACGCGAGTCTGGTGGCCCTGGTGCAGACGGACTTGCGCAAGCTGCTGGCTTATTCGGCAGTGGCGCACATGGGGCTGGTGACGCTCGGCTTGTTTCTGTTCTCGGAGATGGGCACGGACGGTGCGGTGATGCAGATGATTTCGTACGGCATCGTCTCGGGCGCGATGCTGCTGTGTACGGGTATGCTGTATGACCGCACTGGCAGTTCGTCGATCGACGCTTATGGTGGCGTGGCCGCTACGATGCCGCGCTTTGCTGCGTTCGCGATGTTGTTCTCGATGGCCAATGTCGGCATGCCGGGGACGTCGGGTTTTGTCGGCGAGTTCCTGGTGTTGATGGCGGCGATCAAGGCCAACTTCTGGATCGGTGCGCTGGCGTCGCTCACGCTGGTGCTTAGCGCGGCCTACACGCTGTGGATGTATAAGCGTGTGATTTTCGGGCGTGTCGGCAATAAGGCGGTGGCATCGCTGGGGGACGTGAGCCGTCGCGAGTTTGCGCTGCTGGGTGCCATGGCGGTGATGGTGCTCGCCATCGGTCTCGACCCGAAGCCGCTCACGGACGGCATCGATGCGACGGCCATTCAGGTCGTGCAGGGCATCGAGCAGCACCGCCTGGCCCCGAACGATCCGGGTAGCAGCGAAGTCGCGGGGCGTCGCCATGGCGACACCGCCGGGCACGCTGCCGTGACGGTGAAGGGTGTGCAGCCGGACGCTTGAGGCGTGGCGGTTGTCGAATGAAAAAATGGGCGCTCAGAGGCGCCCATTTTTTTGACTTTCTGCGGGCTTACAGCTTGTTGCAGAGGGCGCCCGAGAAGGTGGAGATCACCGAATTACCGTCGAGCGCAACGTCTGATTTATCGATGACTGCGCCATCGAAGTTCAGCTCGTAAATGGTGCCGTACCCTTTCTGGCAGTCGGCGACCGCGATCACGTATTCGCTATACGAGAAGGTGTTCTTGCCGACGTTATCGAACCGGGACAACGCAGAGATCGACGGCTTGCCCTTGAAATTGCGGCGCTGCACGGTGTCGGTCTTGAGCATGTAGCGATTGCCCGTTTGCGCTGCCTTCGCCGCCTGCTCCCAGACGTTCTCTTTGTCTTGTCGCGACACCTTGCCGGTGTCCTCGTCCCAACTCATGCAAGCCAGGCTGCCGAGATTGTCGGCCACAGTGGGGCCGAAACGCACATAGGCATCTTTGCCGCGGAATTGGGCTTCCATGCCGTTGTAGTACACGTAGCCGAAGCCCTTCTTGCACGACTCCAGCATGACGAACGCCTGACCGTATTCGTAGGTGTTATTCGACTTGTTCTTCACCTGATACAAGAAGGAGTAACCGGTCCCCTTCTTGCCATCCACGTTCATGAGACTGCCGCTACCCTTTTTCGCCTGCCAAACGTAGCCGGGCGACTCCGCGGCGGTGATCCAGTTCGCTTGATCGGCAGCACTCGCCGAATGGATGGCAGCCGCGCCCATCAGAACCCCCAGTACAACTCTTACCGACATGCATTTTCTCCGCAGCATTGATTCGTCGGGGTGACTCCCCGTACCCGTTTCCCCGTGCGACACACGCCGGCATGCGCCGTGCGTCGTTTGAAGCCAAAGCAGTATTTCGGCAGAAAATTTGAAATCTTTAGTGTCACGAACCCCCTGGAGGATGAATTTCAAACGGGCGTCTCGAATGCGAAATTCCCACTACCACATCGACGAAACGACTCTGTGACACAAGCTAAGTACTGCGATGTACACTATGTGTTACGTAGTGCGATGTACTTTGTGTGACAAATGGTGTGCGGCAACGGCAGCGGCATTGCCTGGTGCCCGCTAGTTCCTTCCGACGTTTTGCGAGAAACCGACGATGAATAAACCAGCTGCGCGCATTACCCTCCTCGTGGCGAGCTTGTTGTTGGTGCCGCCACTCCCCGCACAAGCGGCCGTCTACAGCAACGGCACGAGTACCGCTACGTTCACCGTCACGTTGGTCATCACGGCGGGCTGCACGGTGACTGCCACACCCATGAGCTTTGGGTCGCTGTCCAATCTGTCGACGGTGCAGACGACCACATCTCAGGTCTCCGTGACCTGTACGAACACCACCCCTTATAACCTCGGGTTGAGCGCCGGCTCCGGCACGGGATCGACCGTGAGCGCGCGCGTCATGTCGGGGACCGCGAGTGGCAATACGGCGACCATCAGCTACGGGCTCTATCAGGATTCAGCGCACGGCACGGTCTGGGGGACGACGCAAGGGACCAACACACAGTCGGGGACAGGTAACGGCGTTGCGCAGGCATTCACCGTTTACGGTCAGTTGCCTGTCTCGGCGGGGGCGATCCCGCAGCCGGACACCTATACGTCGGTAATCACCGCGACCGTCTATTTCTAGCGGGGCGCGGCCGATGAGACGATTCCGCCTGTGGGCGGAGCGGTGCGCCATGTGCGTTGGCGGCGGTATCGCTGCCTTGCTCTGCCTGTCCGCCGGGGCGGCCACGTTGCAGATTTCCCCGGTCAATGTGGAGTTTTCGGCCAAGCAGAACGCCATCGGACTGACGTTGAGCAATCCGGGGGACACACCCGTCTTCGGTCAGGTCCGGATTTACGCATGGACGCAGGAAGCGGGGGAGGACAAGCTCACCCCTACGGATGCCATCGCGGCCAGCCCGCCGATTCTGCGCATCGAGGGGAACGGTTCTCAGATCATCCGTCTCGTGCGCGTGTCCAACGCGCCACCCGCCGCCGAACAGACCTACCGTTTGCTCGTCGATGAACTACCTGAGCCCGGTAGGCCGACGCCGAGCGGTATCTCGATCCGCATGCGCTACTCGATTCCCGTGTTCGTCGTTCCGGCAACGACACTCCCGAAGCCGCAACTACAGTTCACGTTGAAGCGCCTTGGCGACGATTGGTATCTGGATGCGCAGAATCTAGGCGGCAACCGTGCGCAAATCGGTGCGACCAGCCTTGTCGACGCCGCAGGCAAATCCCATCCCGTGACCAATGGCTTGCTTGGCTACGCGCTTGCGGGGCAGCGGCGTATGTTCAAGCTCACTTGGCCTGTTGGTAAAGCACCGGCTTCGCCTCTGACGATCGACACCACGATCAACACGGTTCCCACGCGCGCCGTCGTCAATATCGATGCCGGGCCGTGAGCGCGCCCGTCACGGTGCGAGCGCGCTTTGGGTGGCGAGCCTGTTTGCCGGCGCGCTGGCACCTGTCGAGCATCCGTCGGCGGCCGAGGGCTTGGTGAGCGACTACTACCTCGACGTGTCGGTCAACGGGGCCGCCACCGGTGCCATTGCTCACTTCCTCATGCGTGACGGACGCTTCAGCGCGGCCGCCGACGATTTACAGTCGCTGGGTATCGATGTCAGCCAACTCAAGATTACCGGCGACACGCAGGTGCCACTCGATACGATCCGCGGCGTTCAGTACCGCTACGACGCGTCGCGGCAGAGCATCGACATCGCTGTGCCCGATACATTACGGGTGCCGTTCCAGATCGGCCGCGTCACACCGCGCGCTGCGAATGCGATGACGTCGAATGGATTCCTGCTCAATTACGACGCGCTGATCGAGCGTGATCGAATGACGCGCGCGTCGAGTTGGACGGAATTGCGATTCTTTCATCAGGGCGGCGTCTTCAGTCAGACCGGTGTGTTCGATTCCTGGCCGGGCAGTCAGGCGTATGTGCGTTACGACACCTTCTGGCGTCACGACAATCCCGCCGAGATGACGACCTTACAACTCGGCGACACGATTTCCGGTTCGCTCGCTTGGTCCCGCTCGATCCGTATCGCCGGTGTGCAGTGGCGCAAGAACTTCGCGCTGCGGCCGGACCTCGTCACCTTTCCCGTGCCGTCGCTCGGCGGGTCGGCGGCGGTACCGTCGTCTGTCGACGTTTATCTCGACGGCATTCGGCGTTTCGGCGGTGACGTGCCCGCCGGGCCGTTCGTGATTCGCGAGACGCCGGGGCTGATTGGCAATCTTCAGGCGGCGGTCGTCACGCGCGATGCGCTCGGGCGTGAGAGCGTCATTAACGTGCCGTTGTACATCGACACCCGCATGCTGGCAGCGGGCCTGTCGAGCTACTCGTTCGAGGCGGGCGTGCCACGCGCCGACTATGGCGTTCGTTCGTGGGGTTATGAGCATCGTGTTGCCGCGTCGGCGGCGTACCGCTACGGTATTTCTGATCGATTGACCACTGAGTATCACGCCGAAGGTTCGTCGGGACTCGTGAATGCCGGTGTCGGTGCCTTGGTGTCGTTGTCCGGTTACGGCGTGGTGAGTGGATCGTTGTCGGGGTCGACGGGGAGACGCGATGGCGCGCAGATCGGTGTCGGCTATCAGTATCTGTCGCGCAACTTCTCGTTCGATTCGTTGTTTCAGCGCACGATCGGGGACTTTCGCGATCTGGCCACACTGGGCGGCTCTGCCGTGCCGAGCACGATGGATCGCGTCACGGTGTCCACGCCGTTCTGGGGAAATCGAACGCTGTCGCTGAGCTACATCGGCATGGCTGGCGCCGATTTCCCGACGTCGCGGGTGCTGTCCGCCAACGTCTCGTGGCCGGTGCGCTCGGCGGGCTCACTCAACGTGGGGGCATTTCAGGATATGGCCAACCGACGTAGCTACGGCGTGTTCGCGATGTTCAGCTTCACCATGGGGCCGAATACCGTGGGGGCCGTGTCGTGGTCGCGGCAACAGAACACGACGCAGGCGCTCGCCAGCGCCACGCGTACTGCCGACTACGGCGGCGGCTGGGGATGGAACGTGCTGGGCGGTGTCAACGACAGCGTGCGCATCGGGCAGGCGCAAGCGCAATATCTGGGGCGCTATGGTCAAGCGTCGGTGCTGGCGCAGACCTATGACCGGCAGTCGCGCGTGGGTGTCGGGCTGACCGGGGCGCTCGTTGCGATGGACGGTGGCGTCCATCCGGCGAGACGCATCTACGACAGCTTTGCACTGGTCAAGACAGATGCCGATGCCAACGTGCCTGTTCTGCGCGAGCAATTGCCGGTCGGGCGCACCGACGGCAGTGGCCATCTTGTGATTCCGGATCTCAACGGTTACCAAGTCAATCGACTTACCGTGGACGCGACCGACATGCCCGCAGATCTGTCGATCTCGCCCGCGTCGCGCACGGTGGTCCCGGAAGCGGGCGCCGGGGTGTTGGTCACGTTCCCGGTGCATCGCTACCGTGCAGCGCTCATCACGTTGGTGAACCCTGACGGCTCGCCGTTACAGGCGGGGGCGAGTGTGACGCACCGCGAGACAGGCGAGCAAACCATCGTTGGCTACGATGGGCTGGCCTTCATCGACGGGTTGCAGTCCGAGAACACGCTGGTGGTGTCGCAGGAGAAAGGCGCGTGTGAACTGACGTTCGCCTACGATCCGGTTGCGCAGGGGGCGATGGCGCGCATTGGACCGCTCGTGTGCACACCTCAGACAGTGGCGCCCCCGATGTTGCCGAGGCGAGTCCGATGAAGCGCTTTGTCCTGCTCTCGATTCTGGTTTTGACGTCGTTGTTCGTGACGCGAGCGGCGCAAGCACAGACGTGCTCGCTGGGGCCGCCGAGCGTGGCGTTCGCAACGTTCAGTCCGATCACAGGTGCTGCACTGACGGCGACTGGCACGGTGAAGGTGACGTGCACGTGGGCGTTAATCAATCTGGTGCCGAATGTGAAGATCTGTCTGAACTTCTCGGCGTCGTCGCCGCGTTCGTTGTCCAACAGCGGCAATACGATTGCGTACGACTTGTACACCGACAGCGGCAACGCCATACCGTGGGGGATTACGCCAGCCAGCGCCTTGTCGACGACGTTCAGCAATTCGATACTTGGCTACACGGGCAGCACCGATATCAACATCTACGCAAAAATTGCTGCCAATCAGACGACAGTGCCGACAGTCCAAAGTAGTGACACGGTCTACTCGACAACTTATCCCGCGAACAACGTCACGCTGTCTTATCAGTTCTATTTGGTGGCTGCGCCAGCGTGTGGCACAGCGGGATTTACGAATGGGACAACAAGCGCGTTTACCGTCAACGTCACTGTGACGAATAACTGCACGATCAATGCGACGGGCCTCACGTTCGGGCCGTCTTCGACACTGAGTAGCACACTGACCGCGCAAGGTGCACTGAACGTGCAGTGCACCAACAATGACGCGTATCAAATTTTGTTGAGCAGTGGCGTGAGCGGGCAGGTGGGGGCGCGAACGCTGAAGGGGCAGGCGCTGGGCGCGACGATACCGTATCAGCTCTATACGAATTCGACGTATGCCACTGCTTGGGGAGATGGCACGGGAGGGACGTCGGTGTATCAGGGGACGGGGACCGGGATCGTGGCGAGCATTCCCATCTACGGTCGTATCCTGCCGCAGCCGTCTACGCCTGCGCCGGATACGTATAAGGACACGATTACGGCGACGATTCTGTTTTGATGCGTTTGTCGAACGCCGTAAAGACTTCAGGCCGTGAGACAAAACAAAAAGGGGTTGCGATTTCTCGCAACCCCTCGAATTCGTTTGGTAGGCCGTGCGGGACTCGAACCTGCGACCAACGGATTAAAAGTCCGCTGCTCTACCAACTGAGCTAACGACCCAACGAAGAAAAAGATTATAGCGACGACATCGCTATAGTGTCAATACTTGTGTGATGCGAATGTGTCAGTTCGTGCACGATTACTCGCATACTGTGCGGAATTCCCTCAAACGCTGCGCTCAATACGCCACATTTGGTATTTGAACGCGCAGATGCCGCCCACGAGAATCGCCACGATCGCCACGAACGATCCGAGCGCCAACGTCGACACGCCCGACAACCCCTGGCCAACCGTGCAACCCAGCGCCGTCACGCCGCCAAAACCCATCAACACGCCGCCGACCATGTGATTCGCCGTGTCCTCGGTGCCGTGAAAACCTTCCCAGCGGAAAGTGCGCGACACCAGCGCATATGCGAACGACCCGACGATCACGCCCAACACACTCGCAATGCCCAGCGTGATCACGTTGCTCGTGTCGCTCCACATCATGAGCCAGTACAGCGTATAGGCGAGCGGCGAGACAAACGACAGGGCTTCCATCTTGCCGGAGTTGGTGGCGACGAAGCTCTCTTCCAACGTGTTCGGATTCTCGGCAACGTAACCGACTTTGCCTGAGACGTACCACAGCGCCACGATGATCGCGCCCACCACCAGGCCGCCCAACAAATTGTCGACGGTCCAGAACTCGCGGCGGGCGAGGGCGGCAACGACGAACGCGCCACCGATCACGAGGCCCAGCACGAGTTGCGCACGATGCAAGTCACCGCCGAACATACCGCCCAGCAACGTGGGCAGATCTTGCGAGGTGGCGAACGTCGTTTGCACGCTGTCGAGCGCGGCAACACGCCACACGGCAAACAGTCCCTTGAGCGTCATGTAGGCGGACAAACCGATCATCACGAACACGAGCAGCGACTTGAGATTGCCACCACCGATGCGCACAAGCGTCTTGCTGCCGCAGCCGGACGCCAGCACCATGCCGAAGCCGAACAACCAGCCGCCGACGATGTACGAAAGCCAGGTGAAGCGCGGGGTCGTGTAGATCGCCTTGATCGGATCGATGATGCCAAGAGACGCCAGTACGCCGGTGCCGATGGTCGCCACGCCGATGGCCAGCCACCACATGCGCATGCGGTTCCAGTCGCCGATGTTCACGATGTCGGAGAGCGCGCCCATCGTGCAGAAGTGGGTGCGTTGCAGGACGGCACCGAACACGAAGGCCAGGCCGAAGGTGAGCCACACAACGGTGTGGGAGAGGGCGGTGAGATCGACGTCTGTCATGAGGCGAGACCGGCCGTGCCAGGCCGTTCAAAGCATTGTCGCGAGCTGCGGGGCGCAACCGGCATTGTTGTTATCTGACGTGCAGCACACGAAACGTGTTTGCCCGTCGCGGGTGCGGTCGTCATATCGCGCAGGCCGTTTGCCTGTGCGCATCCCCTGAGACGCCGCGCCTCTTACGCTTGGAAAGTCCGTATTCTACTTGAGCGCGCGTGCTGTGCTGTGAAACGAGGAGATACACGCGCCAGAAACGACAACGCCGCCCAAAGGCGGCGTCATACGTTTTGACGAGTGACCTGACACGGGAAGCAGGTTCGCGCAACTTCCCGCGGGGCGTCTTACTTCAGCTTGGCCGCACGCTTTTTGGCCTCCGCTGCCGATTCGCTGTCCGGGTACTTAGCCACCAAATCTTGCAACGTTTTTTTAGCTGCTGCCGTCTGCCCGGATTCGGCCTGATTACTGGCAATTGCCAGCATCGATTCGGCCGCCTTCGGACTCGTCGGGTACTTCGCCACGACTCCTTGCAGCGTCGCAGTCGAGCCCTTCAGATCTTTATTGGCGTACTGCGCATTGCCAAGCCAGAACTGTGCTTCGGGCTGATACGGGCTGTCGGGATACTTGGCTGAGAAGGTCCGGAATGCCGTTTGCGCACCCTTGTAGTCACCATTGCGGAATTTCGTCAGCGCGGCGTCAAAGACATCTTTCTCGCCCGGTTGGACGGTGCCTGTCACGCCGCCGACGGTCATCTGCTGCGGTTCGAATTTCTTCAAACGACCATCGAGGTCGTTATAGAAGTCCTTCTGACTTTGTTGCAGGTTCGCAAGCTGGTTTTTCAGATCTTCGTTCTGGCCGCGCTGGTCGGCCAGATCACGCTGCAACTGCTGGATCTGGTTGTTCAAATCCAGCACGTTGCGCGTGAGCCCCTCGATCCGCTGCTTGTCCGAATCCAGACGGCTGCGGATATCGAGGATCGCTTTGCGCGCCTCGTCGTCGTCGAACAATCCGGCATGCGCGAGCGGACTCAGCAGCGTGGTGCCAAGCGTCGCCGCACAGATCAGGTTTTTAAGCAAACGAGACGTCATGGCGATTCAATCAATAAGCCAGATCGGCGCGACGGTCTTGCGCCCAACCAGCTTCGTCAGTACCGGTAGCCTTTTCCTTGCCCAGCGAAACGGCTTCCATCTGGCTGGTGTTGGCGCCCAGTGCCGACATGGCCTTCACGACCGATTCAGCACGCTTCTGACCCAGGGCCAGGTTGTACTCGCTCGTGCCGCGCGGGTCGGTGTTGCCCTGAACCAGCACGTGACGTTGCGAGTACTTGTTCAGGAAGTTGGCGTGTGCCTGGAGCAGCGGGGTGTACTGAGCGTCGACGTTGTACTGGTCGAAGCCGAAGTACACGCTGCGCTTGGCGAGCGGGCCGTTCGGGTTGTTCAGCTCGTCAGCCGATGCGTCGACGGGGGCGACAGCACGGGCGTCCGTGGTGGTTTGACCCTTGTTGGCGTTAGCTTGGTCGTCGAGCTTCACACCCGACGAGCAAGCGGCCAGAGCGGCCAGCGAAGAGATGGCGAGGATATTACGAAGCAGGGAACTCATATGAGCCTCCGTTGGATGTTGCTGTTGATGTTATTGCATAAAAGGGCCCCAGGAGGGTTCGCGAACTTCCCCTCCCCGAACCTGAAGAATCTGCCGGGTTTGCCCGTCCACCGAGACTGCCGCGAGAACCTTTCGGCCCCCGGACTGCGTTGCATAAAGAATGTACTTGCCGTTCGCGGCAAAGCTCGGTGACTCGTCGTGGCTGGTGTCGGTCAGAGCCGTAACATCGCCAGTACTCATATCCTGCACGCTCAGCTTGAATCCGCCACCCTGACGCGCGATAAACGCGAGCAACTTGCCGTCGGGACTGATTCGCGGGCTGACGTTGTAACTCCCCTTGAAGGTCACGCGCTGTGCAGCGCCTTCACCTTCGCCACCGGCCGGCATCTTATAGATTTGCGGACCACCCCCACGATCGCTCGTGAAGTAGATCCATTTGCCATCCGGCGAATACTGCGGTTCCGTGTCGATCGCGCCGCTGCGCGACAGACGCTTGAGGCCCCCGCCATTGGCGTTGACCTGATAGATCTGCGTGTTGCCATCGCGCGAGAGCGCCACGGCGAGCTTGCTGCCGTCCGGCGACCACGACGGTGCCGAGTTGTTGCCCTTCTCGTTGGCCAGCACAGCACGGCGGCCCGTCGGCAGGTCGTGGATGTACACCACCGGCTTACGCTTCTCGAAGGAGACGTAGGCCACCTTGGTGCCGTCCGGCGACCAGGCCGGCGAGATGATCGGTTCGCGGCTGTTGAGGGCAACGCGCGCGTCCTGACCGTCGGAATCCGAAATCTGGAGCTGGTAGTTCGAGCCCGTATGCAGCACGTACGACAGGCGCGTCGCAAACACGCCGCGATCGCCGAGCAGCTTTTGATAAATATAGTCGGCAATCTTGTGTGCGGTCAGGCGCAGGTTCGCGGCCGACGAGGTGAGGGCGAGCCCGCCGAGCGGCTGGCCGTTCACGGCGTCGTACAGACGGAAGCTGACCTGGAAGTTGCCACCCCCTGCCGGGGTGATGGTGCCCGAGACGAAGGCATTCGCCCCCTTGGCGCGCCACGTGCCGAGATCGACCGAATCGTCCACGCCAACCGTGGCGCCGCCCGTATCGATCTGATTGAAGCGACCGCTGTTGCTCAAGTCGGCCTTGACGACGGACACGATGTCCGTGGGCGCGGTGCCCTTGAAGTTCGACACGGCGATCGGGTAGCGGTTGGTACCGACACCATTGATCTCGACAGTGAGCGGGGTCTGCGCATGGGCGATCGTGCAAGCCGCGGTGAGCCAGGTGGCTACCAGCGCACGCCATGCATATTGACTGGAAATTCGCATGCGTTCGATTAGTCAGTTACGCGGTGCAAGGGCCATTTCTACCACATCCTGATGAAAATGGACTTGCTTCGCTCGGTTTTCGTTCCCGGTTGACAACATTCCTCAGCCCTTTGGACGGAGGTGAATATCAAGCGTCGGGGGCGGGGCTTTGCCGTCGACACCGCGCGGCAAGGGGTCTGATTTCTTGATGGCGGCCATCGCGGCGGCGTCCCACGCCGGATTGCCGCTCGACTTCGTCAACTGCATCGACAGAATGCTGCCGTCCGGTGCAATGCGCACCGCGACGATGGCCTGCGGATTGCCCGTCGTATCGCCCGCATAGGCAATATTCGGCATCACCTTGGCGCGCACGCGTTCGGCATAGCCGGCCGCGCCCGTACCGCCGCCACCGGCGCCCGTGCCGCCTGCTTGTGTGCCCAGACCATTGCCGTTGGCGCCCGGCGTACCGGTCGCCATCCCGCGCAGCGATGCGAGACGCTGCTCGCGCGCCGCGTCGGCGGCCTTTTGCGCGGCGGCTTGTTGAGCGGCCTTGGCCTTGGCGGCCTTATCTTCCGCCGCCTTCTTCTCGGCGTCGGCCTTCTTCTGTTCTTCGGCGAGTTGCTGCTGCTTCAATTGCTCGGCCTTCTTCGCGTCCTCTTCCTTCTGGCGCTTCTGGTCGTCGGCTTTCTTTTGATCGGCAAGCTTTTGCTGACGCGCGGCTTCATCGGCCGCGGCCTTCTTGCGTGCGAGATCGGCGGCCGCTTGCTGGTCAGCCAACTGCTTTTGCTTGAGGGCTTCCTGACGCGCCTTTTCCTGCTGCGCTTCGAGCAGACGCGCCTGTTCGGCGGCCTCTTGCTCTTGCTTGCGCTTTTTCTGCTGGAGGGCGATGTCGGCGTCTTCCTGCGGCGGCGTGGGCGTGGCGATTGCCGGCGGTGCCGGCGTCGGCGGCGGGGCTACCACCGGCGGTGTCGGCGTAGCGACTTCGGTCGGTGTCCACAATTCGGCTTCGGAACCCGCAGGCGAGCTGTTCTGCCAGCGCATGCCATAGAAGAGCAGCGCGAACAGCAACGCGTGCATGAACAGCGCGAGGAGGAATGCCCGCCCCGTGCCGCGCTCATCTTTGCGCGGTCCAATGGGGCGGTCGGGTCGGGCTACGGTGCGGCTCATTTCTGCTTGACGAGCAGGCCCACGCGCTTGACACCCTGGGCCTTCAGATCGGACATCACGTTCATGACGATTTCATAGCGCACCGACTTGTCGGCGGCGATGACAACCGGCTGATCCGGGTTGGCAGCCTGACGGCCTTGCAGGAACCCGGTCAGATCGCCAGCGCTCATGCGCTGCTCGATCGTATTTTCACCATCCTTATAGCGAACCAGCATGCGATTGTCGGCTTCGATATTGACGACGACCGGCGGCGTTTGTTGCTGCGGGCTCGCGTTGGCCACGCTGGGCAAATTGACGATCGACGGTGCCACCAATGGGGCTGCCACCATGAAAATGACGAGCAGCACCAGCATCACGTCGATGTACGGTACGACGTTGATGTCTGCCATGGCGCGACGGCCGCGGCGAGCGTTGCGCATAGAACCTGCCATGTCTCGGCGCTCCCGGAGTGCTTAGTGAATCTGCCGTTGCAGGATGTTGGAGAACTCTTCGATGAAGCTTTCGAAGCGGATCGACAGCCGGTCGATGTCGGTGGCGAAGCGGTTATAGGCAACCACGGCAGGGATAGCGGCGAACAGGCCGATGGCCGTTGCCACCAGCGCTTCCGCGATACCCGGCGCCACATTGGCGAGCGTCGCTTGTTGTACGTTCGACAGGCCGCGGAAAGCGTTCATGATACCCCACACCGTACCGAACAGACCAATGTACGGGCTCACCGAGCCGACCGACGCGAGAAACGGCAAATTGTTCTCGAGCGAGTCCATTTCACGTTGAAAGGAAGCGCGCATCGCACGACGGGCACCGTCGAGAATGGCGTGCGGATCGTTCAGGCCTTTCTCGCTCGCCTTCATGTATTCGCGCATGCCCGATTCGAAGATGCGCTCGAGCGCACCGGTCTGATGGCGGTTGTTGAGCGCGCTCTGATAGAGCGCCTGCAAATCGCCGCCCGACCAGAAGTCGCGCTCGAAGCGCTCGGTCTGGGCGCGCGCCCGGCGAATCGCGAAGATTTTGCGGAAGATGTGCGTCCACGACATCAGCGAGAGCAGCAACAGCAGGGCCATCACGGCCTGTGCGAGCACGCTGGCGTGCATGACCAGCGAAATGATGGAAAGGTCTTGATCGGGCATGGTTTGGTTATTGACTGACCGGAATTCTTGTCCCTGGGATCAGGCGGCCGCCGCGCCGCTCCCGGCGTGGGCAGTTGCACTGACGGACTTGTTGGCGGCAATGGCCGATTGCATGGCGAGCCGCACGTTCGCCGGAATTCTGCCGGGGCGCAACGTATCGGCCGACACGCAGCCGATTTTGATGCTGCCGCGCGCCAACAGTTCGCTGCTGCCGTCGGGCGCATCGCGCCAGGCTTCTTGAAGAAAGTCGACACTCGCGCCGCCGAGATGCTCGATCCGGCTTTTGACGATCACGAGATCGTCCAGCCGGGCGGGGCTCAGGTAGTCGAGCGCAGTCGAGCGCACGATGAAGATCATGCCGGTGTCGCGGGCCAGTTGGAGTTGTTCGATGCCGAGCGAACGGAGCCACTCGGTGCGGGCCCGTTCAAAGAATTTAAGGTAGTTGGCGTAGAAGACGACGCCACCGGCGTCGGTGTCCTCGTAGTAAACGCGGATTGACCAACTGGTATCAAAATCAGCCATGCCGCGCATTGTATCGGAACGCGGCAACAACGCCAGTCACGGAAACAGAATTTTTCAACTACGCGCAACAACCGTGCTTCAACGATGGATTTTTGCCGCCGCACGGACGCACCAAAGTGGGGCGAAATCAGCGCAATGCCCCGTGTACCGGGCGGCAGAGGTGGGAGTGTCTCTGGCGTGAGCGCTCGGGGCGTCCCTATAATGACGGCTCGCAAGCCCCCTGATATTCGAGAGAATCCGGCGCGCGCACGCATGCATCGTGACGCCGCCGGTTTTCGTTCTATAAAACTACCTGCGAGGCCCTTCGAAGTGACTTCCCCCGAAACGCAAGCTCCCGCCGCCAAAACTGTTCGTATTGCTTTTCTCGGACTGGGCGTCATGGGTTACCCCATGGCTGGTCATCTGCAACGTGCCGGTCACACCGTCACCGTCTACAACCGCACGGCGGCTAAGGCGCAACAGTGGGCGAAGGAATATGGCGGTGGTCATGCCGCCACCCCGGCTGAAGCGGTCCGCGATGCCGACATCGTCGCCGCCTGCGTGGGCAACGACGACGATCTGCGCAGCGTCGTCCTCGGCGCGCAGGGCGCCTTTGCCGGGATGAAGGCGGGGGCGGTGTTCGTCGACCATACGACGGCTTCGGCCGACGTGGCCCGCGAACTCTACGCCGTGGCGCGCGAGAAGGGCCTGCACTTCGTCGACGCCCCGGTCTCGGGCGGCGAAGCGGGTGCCAAGAACGGCGCGCTGACCATCATGTGCGGTGGCGATGCCGACGCGTTCGATCAGGTCGCCGACACGCTTCGCGCCTATGGTCGTGCCGTCACCCGCATCGGAGAGGCGGGCGCGGGGCAACTCGCCAAGATGGTCAATCAGATTTGCATCGCCGGTCTCGTGCAGGGCTTGTCCGAGGCGATCAACTTCGGCCAGCAAGCCGGTCTCGACATGAAGCTCGTGCTCGACGTCATCAACAAGGGCGCGGCGGCGAGCTGGCAGATGGATAACCGTGGCCAGACGATGATCGACGGTAAGTTCGACTACGGTTTTGCCGTGGACTGGATGCGCAAGGACCTCGGGCTTTGTCTGGCGGAAGCCCAGCGTCAAGGTGTTTCGCTGCCGGTCACCGCACTCGTGGATCAGTTTTATGGCGACGTGCAAGCCTTGGGCGGCCGCCGCTGGGACACGTCCAGTCTGATCCACCGGCTGCGCGTGCTCTCGGGCAAAGCCTGAACTCCGGGTTTATCTCCTATCGTCAGCCGGTAGCGGTTGGCACTAGAATGCGGAAAACGGGACGTCGTGGTGCGACGGCACGGCGACGGCCAGCGCGGTAGGTAGGTGCAAGCCAGTGTCGTGCGGGAGGAGACCGCCGCGATTCATAACGACACTGACAAAGATCCTAAAAAACCGGCATGAGTAACCAGTCGAACGCCGCGGCCGTCCGCGCATTCCGCATTCTCGAAATTCTCTGCGCCGCAGGCGCGCCCATGACATTGGCGGAGATCGTCGCCGCCATCGGTCTGCCCAAGCAGACCGTCCATCGCATTCTCAAACAGTTGGAAGCCGCATGGCTCGTCACGCGCGAGGCGGGCAGCCGCCATTACGAGCCGTCGTCGCGTGTGCGCGCCCTGGCGGTCAATGCGCTGATGCACGCTGGCCCGGCGGCTGCGCGGCACGCCATTCTTCAGCAATTGGTGGATAAGCTCGGCGAGACCTGCAACCTGTCGATGCTCTCGGGGGACGATCTGGTGTATCTCGATCGTGTGGAGACCGAATGGTCGCGCCAGCTCAAGCTCTCACCCGGGTCGCGGGTGCCGTTGCACTGCACGGCGAGCGGCAAGCTGCTGTTGGCGTTTCTGCCCCGCGCGCGGCGCGAGAAGCTGATCGCGCATCTTCCGTTGCGCCCGCGCGCAGAGAACACGATTACCGATCTCGAAGATTTGCGCGCGGAATTGGCGGAAACGCGCAAACGCCGTGTCGGCACGAACAACGAAGAACATGTGCCGGGCATGATCGCCGTGGCGGTGCCCGTCATGCTCGATCGCAATCGGGCGTGCGCGGCCATTGCGGTGCAGGCGAGCGCCGAACATTCGACACTCGACAAGCTGATGACCTATCTGCCGGAACTTCAGGCCGCCGCCGAGACGATGGCCGCCACGTTCAACGAGTAATCAGGGCTTCGCCGCGCCTGCGGCGGATGCGCTGTCGACCGATTCCGGGGTGTGCGCTGGTGTGGCAGACGTTGCCACCGGTGCCGACGAGGCCATCGCATCGAAGATCTGTGTCAACTGCGTCGCCCCTTGCGCCGATTCCGCCCGAACGCGCGGTCCGATGAAGATCGGGTCGAGCACCAGGAACAACAGGTTCGGTGTGCGATAGATGAAATCGCGTTCGAAGCGGGTCCCGGTGCCTTCCGGCGTGAGCTTGTATCGCACTTCGCCGGACGGGCGGCGATTGACTTCGCCTTCGATGCGCCATGTGGACGGCGCCTGCGCCTCGACCACTTTCCAGTGAATGATCCCGTGACGACCCGCGAGACGGAATTCTTCCGCGACTTCGTCACCCAGTCCGAGCGGATGCTCGGTCGCGCCTTCCACGGCTAGCGACGCCGGATGCCACTTCGGCCAGTTGGCGGCGGTGGTCACGTAGTTATAGACGGCCTGCGGCGGCTGGCGCAGGGTGATCACGTTCACCACATGGGTCTCGCGCTCGAACGGCAGCGGGGCGAGCGAGAGAACGGCAATGATGGCGACGGCGGCGAGGACGAACAGGAAGGCTCGCTTCATCGGCGCGCGCTCAGGCACCGGCGGGCGAATCTAGTTCGACATCGACCATGAGGTCGTTGGCCAGGCCTTCGAGCACCTGACGCAGCGCGTCGGTCGAGACGTTGGCCGGTACGCGCAGGCGTGCCGTGGCACGAAACAGCGTGCCGCCGGACATCGAGCCTTCGACACACTCGGTGTCGAGTTCATCGATGCTGATGCCGCGTGCGAAGAGAACGTGCGAAATTTCTTTGACGATGCCAGGGTGATCCTGACCGACGAGATCGAGTTGCAGCAAACGCGCGGCGGGATCGGCGGCGGCGCTTTGGGCGTGCGTGACCGACACGCGCAGCCCGTGCGTCTCGAGGCCCTGCAAGGCTTGTGTGAGGGTAGCGACGCGCTCGTCCGGTACCTGAAGATGGACGATGCCGGCGAATTGACCAGCCAGATTGGCGAGGCGGCTTTCGAGCCAGTTGGCACCCGCGGCGGATGCACGATCGGCGATGGCGTTGACCAGCCCCGGGCGGTCCGGGCCGATCACGTTGAGAATCAGGGACGTCGTCATGTCAGGCTCCGTCGAATCTGAAGAGGCAGGAAGCATCGGCGGCGCTCGCTGTGGCGCAAGCACCTTCACTGCGACCGGTTGGCGTGCAAGGCTCAAGTGTAGTGCAATCGCCCGGCTCGCCGCTACGCCTAAGCAGCGCGCGAGGTCGCGTCGTTGTCTCGGTGCCTTCGTGCAGCTATGGACCGGCTTCGGCCATGCGCAACAACGCGATGACGGTAGCGTCGTCGGTTTGTGCGAAATCGCTGTACGCGATGCTGACGGCATAGAACGGTTGCGGCATCTCCAGACAGACGACCGCATCGGCGAGCGGCGCTAAACGTGCCACGGCATCGCGCGCGCCGACCGGAGCGCAAGCGACGAGTGGCCCGGCACCCAGACGTCGCAGAGCGCGCAATGCGGCAATCATGGTCGCGCCTGTCGCAATGCCGTCGTCGACAACCACCACGGGCAAGCCCGCCACCTGAGGCGCTCCGCGCCCCGGTGTATAGGCTTGCCGCCGTTGCTGCAACAGCGCGCGCTGGCGTGCTGTCTCGCGGGCGAGGTAGGTGCCGGTCGCGCCCAGCGACAACGCGTGGTCCGCCAGAAAAATACCGCCGAATTCATCGACGGCACCCACCGCGAGTTCGCTCTGATGCGGGGCGCCGAGTTTGTGGGCGAGCAGCACGTCGAGCGTGCCGCTCAGGTGTCTGGCGATGGGGAGCGCAACGGGCACCCCGCCACGCGGAATTGCCAGCACGAGCGGCGGTGCGCATTGCGCGAGTACCTCGTGCGAGGCGAGGGTTTCGGCGAGGGCATTGCCAGCGGCGGCGCGATCGAGGAACGGCATGACGGCGGCGGGGGCAAGCCCGGCAGGAAGGGGAATCCTGTCATCCTAACGCCGCATGCTGATGCTTGTTTAGCGCGCGAGCAATTCGGGGACGGTGCCGACGAGCAGCGTCACGCCCGAGCAGGCCAGCAACGCGAGCACCATGCGGCGAAACGCGTGATCCGAGAGGAATTTATAGGCCCACGCGCCAGCCAGTGTCGGCAAGATCATTGATGGCACGGCAATCGCGAAGAGATGCAGTGTCTTCGCGGTAATCACGCCGTGCACGGTGTACATGATCATCGTGAGCGTGTGCATCGCGATGAAGAAGAGCTGCATGACGGCGCGCTGCAAGTCTTTGTCCCACCCGCGCAGCGTGCACCACAACGTGGGCACCACGCCGACGAGCCCGCCAATACCGCCCATCAGTCCGCCGATAAAACCCACCACGCCATCGGCCGCACGGCCGCCGTGCGTGATGCGGGGCAGGTGGGCCGAGAGCAGCAGGATCGTGCAGTACACAACGAGAATCGCGCCGATACCTGCACGAAACCACACAGGGTCGAGATAGCGAAGAATCCATACGCCGACGGGCACCCCGACGAGGCCGCAAATCACGAACGGTGCCAGCCGGTCGAGCGGCACGCTGCGGCGCACGGCACGCAGTCCGAGAATTTGGCCGATGAGCGAGCAGAAGGCGACGAGCGGGCCCGCGAGCGTGGGCGGGAGCGACCACGCCCAGAAGGACAGTGCGACCAAGCCGAACGCAAAGCCGGACAGGCCTTGCACGAAGCCAGCCACGCACGCGCCGATAATCAGCGGAAGAACGGGATCGAAGGTCATGAATCGGGGGCACGCAATGCCGCCGCACTGGCCGGGCCTTGCGGCAGATCAGGACGGCAGATAAAGGCGGCATTATGCGGCGATCTCGCCGATTCGCGAAATCCGCTCGGGCTGAGCGCGTGCGGGCGTTGGTGTGCGCCGCGACGGCTCGCTAGGTGGCGTGTTAGCGATTGCCTGGCAGGCGCGGTGCCAGCCGTTCCCAGACGGCAACGACGGCGGTGCCCACGCTAATGCCAAGCGCGGCACCGGCGAGCGCATCGCTCGTCCAGTGATAGTCGGACGCAATTTGGCCGAACGCCGTTGCTGCGACGGCAAGCGCGCACGGCCAGCGCATCGCGCGGTGGCGCAAGGCGACGACCGTCGCGAAGGTGAGCATGACCGTCAGGTGGCCGGACGGAAACGAGGCGTACGCCGCACCGTCCCCGGCGAAGAGGCGAAATTCGAACACGCCGTCGCGCAGATAGGACGGGTTGTTGTGCGTCCACGTGTCGGGCCATGTGCGTCCGAAAATGTGCTTCAACCCGGCCTTGGCATAAACCGCCACGCCCAAGGCACCTCCGGCGAGCCAGAGCGTGATCAGCCAATCGGGCAATGTGCGTCGCCACAGCAGCGCCGCGCCGAGCACGAAGAACACCGGCCATCCCACCACGAACAGCGGCGCAGGCAATTCCGCGACGTGCTGTATCCACGGCGTACCTTGCGTGTGCAGATGCGCGAAGTCGGCAATCGGCCGGTCGAACCATGCAATGGCGGCAAGTGCGAGTAGCAGGCAGCCCAGCGCGCTGATCCACGCCGCGCGAAGACAAACGCGCGGGGCGCCGGACGTGACAGGGGCACCAGATGGCGGCAGGGAAGATGGGGTGGGGGTGAGTTCGGTCATGACGCAAGTTCGGAAAAGCTGGGCAGCGACACCATCGTGCGATGGCGACATGGTAGTCGTGAATGCGTGGGGTGAGGGCGAGCGTGGGCGCAAGCCTGAGGCAGCGGCGTGGCGATTTGATGACGATCAGTACGCCGACGTTGCGCGCATGACATGCTCTCGCGGCAAGGAACGGAAAGATTTTTTGCGGGATTGACGTCCATCGTCCTACAATCGTCCCCTGCATGGCGCGGGGCCATGAAGTCGACCACGAAGCGCTAAGACGCTGCGGCGCCGGAAATTCAGATCCATCGCTTTTGTGTGAGCAGTTCGCCAGTCAAAACAAAATCAATAACGCATGCGGGGGCAGCAGTGATTCGGGGATTCAATAGCATCATCGACCGTCTGGCGCGCGAGTTTTGGCGCGCCGCGCATACGCGTGAGCAGCAGCATGCTCAGTCGCAAATGCGAGGTCTGACGGAAGTGCGGGCCGCCGAGCAGGCGCAGCGCGCGTTTGACGAAGCACCCGCTGCCGATGCCGCGGCGCGAGAGCGGCTGCACCTGGCCTGGCAGCAAGCCGAAGCGAGCGCACAGGCTGCGCGGGCCAAGTTTGAGATCGCGCGTCTGGAGCGCCTGCTGGCCGATGGGCTTGCGCGCGACCTGCGCATCCCACCCGCCGACCTGCGTGCGCGCAATACGCCGCCGGTGCTCGACACCCGTCATCTGCCGAAGATTCTTGCCAAACCCGAATGGGAGACGTTTGCCCCGGAGAAGCCGGGCCGATTGGCGCTCGCCATGCCGGGTGCGTCGGCGCGCTACGAGCAAGCCGTGTCGAAGGCGCGTAGCGAGTTCGTCCATGCCGAGCGCGAATACGAAGCGTCGAAGATCCGTCGCACGCAAGGCTCGATGATTCTGCAAATCGCGCAGCAAAAGGCCACCGAGGCCGCTCGTGCGGAAGCCTCGCGCCAGAACGCGGCGGTCGCGGATTTCGAAGGCGCGTTGTTGCGCGGTGAGGCGGCAGCCGTCACCGGCTACGCGCGCATCGTGCTGAGCCGCAGCCCGTATCCGGACGCGTTTCATCAAACGCTCGCCGCTCACTACGTCGAGAATCTCAAGTTGCTCGCGATCGGCGTCGATGTGCCAACGCTTGACGCCGCAGTCCCCATCGCGCTCGACTATCGCTACGACACCATCGAAAAAGCGATTCAAGGCATGCCCGCCGGCGATGCGATGCGCGCGCAGGTGTACGCGAATGCGCTGCGCCAGATGCTGCTGCGCTCGCTCTACGAGCTTTTCGCCGCCGACCCGTTGCGGCACGTGAATGCGATCGTCTTGAACCTCTATGTCAATGGGGGCGACGATCGCCTGTGTCTCGCAAGCGTGCATGTGTCGCGCGCCGACTTCGCGGCGCTGGTGCTCGCCGAGGGCGATGCCGTCACGCATCTCGCGACGATCGGTGCGCGCGTGTCGCCACGCCCCGAAGCGTTGCAGGCCGTCACGCCGGTGGCCGGTGTCGATATGACGCAGGTCATCACCGACGCGGATGTCGCCGTCGATCGTCGCTTCAATCTCATGACGCTCACCGACAAGGACTTCACGCAGGTGATGTTCCACCTGCTGCGCTCGCATGGCTTCGAAGGTCCGCCCCTGCTGCCCACGGAAGACGGCATGCTGACCTGCCGCGCCTGGGATCCGCACCCGATCTTCGGTGGCGATGTGGTGGTGCACATCCATCGCAATACGCCGCATTTGGGCTTGGGCGCGGCGCGCACGATGCTCGCGGAAATGCAGCAGATCGGTGCGGCGCGTGGCATGTTGATTACCACGGGCGAATTCGAGGACGGTGTAGTGGAGTTCGCACGCGACCGGCGCATCGAATTGCTCGGCGGCCAGCACCTGGTGTTCCAGCTCAAGGAAAACGCGGGCGTCGATGCCAGTGTGGCGGCCCCGGTATCGCCAGAAGGGGTTGGCGCAGTCGGAGCGCCTGGGGCTACCGCAGCGTCTGTGTAGGCATTCCGGCGCGCGCATGTCAGGCGACGAACCGTTGGGATGGGAGAGCATTGGGGAAAGACCTGCCTGCTATAGTGGATCGGTCTTTCCCAAGGCAAACCCCAAACTCAATACGGAGGTTCGTATGTCGCGACGCACGAAACGCCTGTCAGGCCAGCGCACGGTGAGCAATTTGGGCACGGCACTCTCACTGGTGCTGGCACTCGGCGCCCCCACGCTGGCGCATGCGCAACTCGACGCCCTGAAGAACGCCATCGGCGGCGGGTCCAGCGGGTCCAACGCTGGCGGCCTTGCCGGCAGTCTGGGCGGAATGGGCTCGGCGAGCTCGCTAACCTCCGGCAGCATCGGCAATGCCACTGGCGTCTTGCAGTTCTGCATCAAGAACAACTACCTCAATGGCGCGAATCTGAGCTCGGCCACGGACGTCAAAGACAAGCTGCTCGGTAAGATCGGCACGCAGTCGGGCTCGGCGGCCGCTAGTCCCGGCTATCTCGATGGCGCCAAGGGGCTGCTTTCGTCACCGGACGGTAAGACGGTCGACCTGAACGGCGGCGGACTCAAGGAGCAACTCACGCGCCAGGTCTGCGACAAGGTGCTCGATCAAGCCAAGTCCTTCCTCTGACCACGTGCGCTGAGTGGTACCAAAAAATTCATTGAAACTGGGTCTTTGCGAGGGGCCACGCCTAGGCGTACGCTAGGCGTCATTCCATCCCCACCGCCTGAGTCCGGAGTCTTCGATGTATTTGCCTACTGCCTTTGCCGACGATCGTCCCGAGGTGCTGCACGATTTCATTCGCGCCAATCCGCTTGGCCTGCTCGTGAGCGCTGGCGCGCTCGGGCTGGTGGCTGATCCGATCCCGTTCCTGATGTATCCCGACGAAGGCGAGTTCGGCACGCTGCGCGCGCATTTGGCGCGCGCGAATCCGCACGGTCCGGCGTTGAAGGACGTCGACGACTGCCTCGTGGCGTTCACCGGTGCGCAGGCTTACATCACGCCCTCGTGGTACGCGGCCAAGGCCGAGCATGGCAAGGTAGTGCCGACGTGGAATTACGCGGCGGTGCACGTGTGGGGCAAGCCGCGCCTGATCGACGACGCGGCGTGGGTGCGTCGTCTGGTCGGCGATCTGACGACGTCGCAAGAGCAGGGCAGACTTGCGCCGTGGGCCGTCGAAGACGCGCCGGCTGACTTTATCGACGGCATGGTGCGCGCCATCGTCGGCGTGGAAATTCCGATTCGCCGCATCGAAGGCAAATTCAAAGCGACGCAAAACCGGGCCATGGCTGACCGCATCGGTGTGGTCGAAGGGCTTCGCGCTCAAGGGCCGTTGAGCGAGCCGATGGCCACCTTGGTGGCACAGCGCGGCGACGTGCCAAAAACCTGATCACGATGGCGCCCAACGAGGCGCCTCACCGTAACGAAACGAAACAATTTCGCGGGTTTCAGACAGGTTTGCCGTAGGCGTCCCCGCATACAATGCGGCATCCCGACTCAGGTGCCGCGATGAAAACGTTGCTCGCCATGCTTGCGCTGTTGCTCTGCTTGTTCCTACTGGAACAGGCGGACGTGCCGAGCGCGCAAGCCGACGAGTGCGGCAACCTCGCCCCCGATCAGACCTTGCAATGCGCCGCGTACGGCGTGGGAAACGTGGTCCCTGAATAGCGGTTCATCCGCTACAATCGCACCCCCAAGTCTTACCGTAAGCAGTGCGATGAAGCAGTCTGAACGGACGGCCACCGCAGTGCGCGCAACTCGCTTGCGCGCGATGGCCCGGCAATTGGCAACACTCGCAGTCAGCCCTCGTTGTGCTGTCACTCTCCAAATTTCCCACCTGATTTCTCGCGTTGCCGCCGTTGGCCTCGTGGTCGTCTCAGGCAACGCATTCGCCGCGGCCAGCGCATGTGGCGATCATTACTTCGCAGGCACCGCCCCCGATATCACCAACGCATCGATGACACGTGCCGCGCGCGAGGTGTGCTTCAGCGCGTTCGGTGTGATGCACTCCGGCGTGACGCGCACGCCGCTCTGGTCGGCTGAACATCTCACACGCGACCGGCTCGCTGATGCGCGCGAGATGACCCGCGTCAACAGCTTCCATGCCGAGTCGAATTTGCCCGCCAGCGAGCGGGCGGAGTTGCGCGATTACGTGCGCTCGGGATACGACCGTGGGCACATGGCGCCGTCGGCGGACATGCCCGATGCGCGGGCGCAATCGGAAAGCTTCTCGCTCTCGAACATGGTGCCGCAGAACAGCGAGAACAATCGCTATCTCTGGGCGGGCATCGAGTCGAGTGTGCGCACGCTGGCCCGCGATCGGGGAGAGTTATTCGTCATCACCGGGCCCCTCTTCAAAGGGCAATCGATCACACAGATCGGCAACCGGGTGATGGTGCCCACGCAGCTCTTTAAGGTGGTGTACGACCCGAAACGCAAGCAAGCGGGCGCGTACCTTGTCGCCAACGAGGCAACAGGCGACTATTCGGTGGTGAGCGTGGCAGAACTCGAGAAGCTGGCCGGGATCGACTTCTTTCCCGGCATGCCCGCCTCGGTGAAAGCCACGGCAATGCGTCTGCCCGCGCCCAAGGCAGCGGGCGGCAGCAAGCGCAAGCGCGACCCTGAGGTGCCGACCTACCGCGAGGCGCAAACGGTGCTCGACTTTTTGCGCACGATCATTCGCTAACCGATGTTTCCCCCGACACAGGAGTCTTCGATGACCGCATCGTCCCCGGCCGCCACGACCTTTGCCCCGTTCGCCAACGACGCCGACGCCCTTTCGCTGGGTGAGTTGAACGTGGAAAATCACACGGATCACGTTGCTATCTTTGGAAGCCTGACGCTGCGCCGCGATGCCGAAGGGCTTCGGCAGGCGCTGGCCCTGAAGACCGTACTCGACGCCGTCGTCGACGCGCTGTCATCCGGCACGTTGCCGCAACAGGCCGAGCCTGAGAAGGACATCGCCCCACGGCAGGTGAAGAACCCGTTCGCGGAGTGATCGCTCCGGATTTACCCGGGGTTGGCACTTTATTCAAACATTCGATGTTGCGGCGCACTAGATGATTCGCCTTGCTGGGTCATCTGCCGCAACCTTCGCCGTGCGACGCATTCCATCGTGCGGCAAACCGCGTATCCGGTCGAACGCGCGCACCCCTGTCATTTCTCGTCGTTTCACCATTCATGCGGGTTGCGCGACAACTTGTCGCACCTGCGACAAAGTGTCGCATTGACACTCCCCGTCAAAAATCTCGATTCACGTCACCCATTCGCTTTTTGGCGAGGTCTTAATTCGTCTCGAAAATCACTTGGCGTCGCTGATTCTCTTGTGGCGACGCAACACCGATAAGGGGTTTACGGCTTTCTTGCGAAGCGCATACTAGCCCTGCGTCCCGTCGATTCCGATATCAGGGAGTCGGTGACGGGAAAGGCCACGAGCACTAAACAACGCGAGGTTATCTATGCACATCCGTTGGAAAAAAGTGTATTCGAGTGGATGGGGTTCTGTTCACCACATTCAACCCCGTTCGAATCGCAGCGCCACTGAGCGCGAGCAACTCTTTCAACGCCTTCTGGCGGTAGCGATCGCCTGTAGTGTGGGTGGATTCGTTCTTCTGTCGATCGGCGCGGCCTTCCTAGGGCGCTAAGTCCCCAATCTTCCTTTCGCGCGCGGCACCGCCTTCCGACGGCCTGCCGCGCATCGTTGCTTTCCCCATCTGATTTGAATTCCCACGTTAGTGCGGGCGGCGTTATTGCGTCCCGATTGGGCTCAATCGGCGGCGCTGAGATAAGCGAACGTTCGTGCGGTTCGACACGTTTTGTTACAGATGTTTAAAGTGTCGAAGCGTTCGAGCGCTACCGCCATCGCCAAATGTCGGGAAATCGGCAAAAAATCCATTGAAAACCATTGCAATGCGGCGTGAAGCGCGTTTTCACGCATCGCGATAAACGTCGCCTGACGCAGTTTTGGCGCGGCATCCTGTAAGTCGACGCTATTGCAATTCCGCAAGAATAGTGCCATCTTGAGACGAAGTCGGCGTGTAGGAATTCAAGGTAGTTCGTTCTGAGGATTTGTCCGAATTGCCTTGCGTCTCTAAACTTTCGATAAAGAAGAAAAGATAAGGCATTGCGGGCCGGTTTGTTTGATTTGTGAGGTGCGCCATGGAAATTCGCTGGGAAAAGTTGTATTCGGGCGGATTGGGTCGTTTTTACGACACTTCGGAATCGAGCCGCCGCCGGGCACGGCGAGCGCAGTTGGCATGGTTCGGTATCGCTATTTCGGTCGCTGTCGCGGTGGGCGCTGTCGCCATCGCGTGGCGCTGGATCTGATGCCTGCCGGCCGTTTTCACCACACACTGACTACGGGGATGCTGGCGCTGCTCGCCGCCACGGCGGGCGCGTCGGTGTACGCGCAACAACCTCAGTCGCCACCGGCACCGGCTGCACAGTCCGCTCAGTCCGCTTCACCGGGTCTGGTCGCCGAGCCCGTCGATACCTCCGGGCAAGCGTGCGGCAATGTTCGTGCGCTGCCTGCCGACGTCTCCCACTATCGCTACGAAGTGAAGAACCGCTGCCAGCGGCCTATCACCTACAGTTGGCGCTGCAATAGTGCGGACACCGAGCATTCGATCGATGTCGCCGGACAGGCAACCGAAGTGGCGACGTGCGTGAAAGCCACCGGTGCTGCCGGGGAGATCGTCTTCCACTTCGGGCCACCGGGCACCGGCAACTGATTGTCGGCCGACTGCCGCTGCGCCGCTTTGCGGCGGGGGCGGGGCATCCGTTCGACCGGTCGCCACATCCGCCGGGAATGGCTATCATGACGCCATGCCGCTCGCTTGCGAGCGACGCTGACGCGCCAGCGCATCAGCGCCGAAATACTCGATCCGCCAAGGACCCCCTCCGAGGACCCCCATGAACGATACCGTCACCTCGCCGTCGCTCGACACGGCCGCTTTGCGCGAATTCGTCGAACGCAAATGGAATGATGAAATTCTTCACGCGCTGACCGATTACATCGCTGTACCTGCCAAAAGCCCGGGCTTCGACGCCGACTGGGCGCGCAATGGTTATATCGACCGTGTGGTGCGCGACGCCGCGCAGTGGGCCGAGCGTCAGCCGGTCAAGGGACTCAAGCTCGAAGTGATTCGCCTCGAAGGCCGCACGCCGGTGATCTTCTTCGAAGCCCCCGCGACGCGCTCGGGCAGCGACGAAACGATCGTGCTGTACGGCCATCTGGACAAGCAGCCGGAATTCGACGGCTGGCGTAAAGACCTCGGCCCGTGGACGCCGAAGTTCGAAGACGGCAAGCTCTACGGCCGCGGCGGCGCCGACGACGGCTACGCGATCTATGCCAGCGTGACGGCACTCGCCGCCCTCGACGCCCAAGGCGTGGAACGTCCGCGTTGCGTCGGCCTCGTCGAAACATGCGAAGAGTCGGGCAGTTACGATTTGCTGCCTTACGTCGACGCGCTGCGTGAACGCCTGGGCAAAGTGAGCCTCGTCGTCTGCCTGGATTCGGGCGCTGGCAACTACGACCAGTTGTGGCTGACCACGTCGCTGCGCGGCATGATCTCGGGCAGTCTGGAAGTGCAGGTGCTCGACGAAGGCATTCACTCCGGCGGTTACGGCGGCATTGCGCCGTCGAGCTTCCGGATCATGCGCCAGTTGTTTGAGCGTCTGGAAGACGCGGGCAGCGGCAACGTGTTACCCAAAGGCTTTCATAGCCCGATTCCGTTGCAACGCTTGAAGGAAGCAGAAGCCACCGCCGCGATTCTTGGCGACGACGTCTGGAAGAAGATGCCGTGGGCCTGCGGTCAAGACGGCCTGTCGGTGCTGCCGACCACGACCGATCCGAAGGAAGCGCTCCTGAATTCGACGTGGCGCCCGTCGCTGTCAGTCACTGGCGCTGCCGGTCTGCCAGCGCTGGCCGATGCGGGCAACGTGCTGCGTCCGCGCACGGCTTTCAAGCTCTCGCTGCGCTTGCCGCCGCTCATCGATGCTGCGCAGGCTGTCGACGAGCTCAAGTCGCTGCTCGAACTCGATCCGCCGTACAACGCGAAGGTGACGTTCAAGGCCGACGCCTCGGCATCCGGCTGGGATGCCCCGGAAGTGGCCCCTTGGTTGTCGTCGGCGCTCAATACGGCGTCGCAACGCCACTATGGTGCCGACGTGGCATTCATCGGGCAGGGCGGCACGATTCCGCTGATGAACACGCTGCAAGCCGGGTTCCCGAGCGCGCAGTTCATGGTGTGCGGCGTGCTCGGTCCGAAGTCGAATGCGCACGGACCGAACGAATTCCTGCATGTCCCCTATGCGAAGAAGCTGACGTCTGCCGTTGCCGAGGTGATCGCGCTGGCGCCGTAATATCTCTGCAATTCGAATGACCGTGAGGGCCGCATCGAAACGATCGCGGCCCTTTCGTTTTTACAGACGGTGCGTCACCGCTTCGAGTACCTGCACGCCGCGCATGAAGTCGTCGATATCCATGGCCTCATGCGGATTGTGCGAGCCGTTGGCATTGCGCACGAATACCATCCCGCTTGGAATGCCCGCGTTGGCGAAGATTGCGGCGTCGTGACCGGCGCCGCTCGGCACACGCTCTTGCGGTAGATCGAGCGAGCGGCAGGCGTCAACGAGCAACGATGACACGTGCGCATCCATGATCGCCGGTGCCGAAGCTAGCCGCCGATCGAACACGAACTGCACACCGCGATCGCGCTCGATGGCCCGGCACTCGGTGCGCATCAACTCGTAAAAAACGTCGAGCGTATCGGCGCTCTGGCTGCGTACTTCGAGACTGAAATCGACGCGCCCCGGAATGCGCGAGATCGCATGCTCGGCGGGGTCGGTGCCTACGATGCCTGTGGTGACTACGAGATCGATGCCGCGCTCGAGCAGCGCACGCCAATGTTCGTCGAGTCGCGTGATGAGATCGGCCACGGCAAACATGGCATCGTGGCGCAGCCAGCGCGGCACGGCACCGGAGTGGCCGGCTTCGCCCACGCACGACACTCGGTTGTGACGCACGTTGCCGCGAATGCCCGGCACGATGGCCACCGGCATCTCGCGGGCGATCATCACCGGACCTTGCTCGATGTGCAGCTCCAACCACGCCTTGGCGCGCGATGCGTCAAAGAGCATCGCCCCTTCACGAATGGCGTCGATATCGGCACCCGCCTCGGCCATGCACTCGCCAAGTGCGCGGCCGTGCGTGCGATGCGGCATCGCGAGATCGGCGTCGTTCAGTTTGCCGAACAGCGCACTTGACCCCATGTACGCCTTGCCAAACCATGCACTCTCTTCACCGCGCAGCGCGAGCACACGCACCGGTGTCGCGCTGTGACGGCCGCTGCGTTGCTGTTCGACAAGACACAGCAAGCCCGCGACGATGCCAGCCATACCGTCGTAGTTGCCGCCCTGTGGCACGGAGTCGAGGTGTGAACCGATCCATGTTGCTGGTGTGTTATCGGGCCCACCCGACAGCCCCGACAGCCCCGACTGCCCCGGCGCATCGGGTAGCGAAAACACCAAATTGGCCGCGCGGTCGCGCGTGACGGTGAGTCCCTGATGACCGGCCCATTCAGTCAGATACGACGCGGCCGCGTTCTCGCCTGCGCCATAGCTGTCGCGGGAGACGCCGACACCGTCGTCGCCGAGGCGGCGCAGGTCGTGGAAAAGTTGATCGGCCAGCGAGGCCAGCGCGGTAATACTCATGAGCGTGTTTTCTGCAAAGACATAAACGAGGGGAAGGGTGGTTCGCAGGCGGTATTCACTGCCTGCGAACCGTGCTCGTCTTCACGACGTGTGGCAAAGACGAGCGCAACGGCTCCCCATCACCCGGACTGCTGGGCGAAGCGCAACCACCGGTCGGTGAGCTGGGCGTCGAGCGCCACTGCGCCCGTCAGTGACGCGAGCTTGTCGATCTCGTGGCGCGTGCAATAGGCCGCGAGGCCGTCGACGATGTGGCCCATTGCGGCAGGATCGCGGAACGAGGCCGTGCCCACTTGCACAGCGGTGGCCCCGGCGAGCATGAATTCGACGGCATCGTCAGCCGTCTCGATGCCGCCGCAACCGATGATCGGAATGCGCACTGCGCGGTGACATTGGTGCACGAGCCGCACGGCGAGCGGTTTGATCGCCGGGCCCGACAACCCCCCCATCACGTTGCCGAGTTTGGGGCGGCGGGTGTGCACGTCGATGGCCATACCCAGCACGGTGTTGCCCATGACGATGGCGTCGGCACCGGCATCTTCCGCAGCACGCGCAATCGGCGCGATCTGTCCGGCGTTCGGTGTGAGCTTCACCCACAGCGGATGCTTCGTGCGACGGCGGATCGCGCTCACGGCTTTATAGGTCGTCTCGGGCAGCATCGCGAAGGCCATGCCGTCGGCTTCGAGATTCGGGCACGAGATGTTGGCTTCGATGGCAGCGACCTCCGGCAACGACAACCGCTCGCAGGCGTCGGCGAACGATTCGGCAGTGTCGGCCGAGACAGACACGACCACCGGTGTGTCGAATTGCGTGTACGGCGGCAGCACGTCGCGCAGATAGGCGTCGAGCCCCTTGCTGGGAATGCCAATGGAATTGAGCATGCCGCCGGGCGTTTCTGCGACGCGCGGCGTCGGGTTTCCAGCGCGCGTGGCGGGCGATACGCTCTTGATGACCAATGCGCCGAGCCGGTTGAGATCGAGCGCCTCACGGTATTCGATGGCGAAGCAGCCTGACGCGGGCATGACCGGATTGCGCAACGTCAGCGCGCCGATGCGAACGCTCAGATCGGGTACGTCGAGGGTGCGCTCGCCACCATCGCGCAAGCGAAGCGCCTGCAAGTGAAGATCAGCCAAAGTCCACCTCCCCGATGACATCGCGAATCGGAAACACGGGGCCTTCACGGCACACGCGCAAAAATTGTTTATCGCCGTCGCAATCGAACAAGCGAACGCACGACAGGCAAACGCCCATGCCGCACG
Source organism: Pandoraea pneumonica (assembly GCF_049918595.1). Taxonomy (GTDB): domain Bacteria; phylum Pseudomonadota; class Gammaproteobacteria; order Burkholderiales; family Burkholderiaceae; genus Pandoraea; species Pandoraea pneumonica_A. The sequence continues at coordinate 647,128 of NZ_JBNCRZ010000003.1, read as the reverse complement.
CCATGCGTTGCTCCATCGCCACTTCTGCGACCACCTGCGGATGCTCGGCGACCACGCGTTGCAAGAGCATCAGGAGTCGGTGCGAGCCGCACGTGTAGACGGCGTCGTGCGGGGCTGCGGCAAGCAGGGCGCGCACGCGGGTTTCGACGGCTTCAACGGAAGACGACCCGTCGCTATCGAAAACACAATGCACGTCGGCCAGTTCACGGGCCATGTCGGTGCGCAGGAATTCGTCACGCATGAGGTCGGCTTCGCTGCGTGCCGACATCACCACGGTGAGACGGATGCCCGCGGCAGCCGCGCGTTGCACGAGCGGTGCCATCGTGGCCAGTCCGACGCCGCGTGCGACGACCATCACCCGTTGCCAGCGCGTGTCGAGCGTGAACGTGTTGCCGAGCGGGCCGACGATGTCGAGCGTTGCACCTTCGGCCAGCGAGGCGAGGGCGCGTGTGCCGACACCGGTGACGTTGTAGAGAAATTCAATGACACCGGGTTCGGGGCCGGTGCCGTACACGCTCATCGGGCGCAGCAGAAACGGCGCTTCGTGATCCGTTACCGGACACTTGAGTTGATAGAACTGACCGGGGCGCGTCGTGTGTGCGAGCGGCGCATCGGCTTGCAGTTGCAGATAGCGGTAACGGGCATTGACCGCGCGATGCGTGAGCACGCGGCAGTGATGCGTGGCCACGGTGGGGGCGTGGCAGGGTGCGTCGAGAATCATTCGAGTTCGGTGCCCTTGAGTTCGGGAATCAGAAAGCGCGTGGCGAGCATGTCGAGCACGTAGAGGCTCGCGAGCAGGGCGATAGCGATCTGGAAGGAGTAGCGCACGGCGAGCGCGCCGACGACGAGGGGACCGAGGCCGCCGATGGCACGCCCGATGTTCCACAACACGTTCTGTGCGGTGGCGCGCGCGGCGGTCGGATAGGCCTCCGACATCAACGTGCCGTAGCCGCCGACCATGCCATTGACGAACATGCCCATGAGCGCCCCGGCGAACAGCATCACGGTCGGATCGGTCAACTGGGCGTAGACGAGCACCATCACGACAGCACCGGCCTGATAGAGCAGGAACGTCGGACGGCGTCCGATGCGATCGGCCAGTTGGCCGAAAGCCCACACGCCGAACATCATCCCGACGACAGTGGCCGCGGTCCACAGCCCCGACTTCGTGAGCGAGAAGCCAAGCTTCTGCGAGAGGAACGTCGGCAGCCAGATCATGATCCCGTAGTAGCCGAAGTTCTGGACCGAGCAGAGGATCACGATGCCCAGACTCACACGCGTGGTGCGCGCATCTTTCACCAGCAGACGGAAGGCGTTCGATCGATTGGCACCCGCCGCGTTGTGGGTACGGCGTACGAAGACTTCCGGTTCGTGAAGCTTGTTGCGCAGCACCCAGGCGACGAGCGCGGGCAGCACGCCGACGAGGAACATGCCGCGCCAGCCGATGTGAGTCAGCAACATCGGGGTGAGCAGGGCGGCGGCGAGCACGCCCGTTTGCCAGCCGAGCGCGACATACGACGACACGCGCGCGCGCTTCGCGGCAGGCCACGCTTCGGCGGCGAGTGCCATACCGATACCGAATTCACCACCTAGGCCGATACCTGCGATGGTGCGATACGCGAGCAAGTCCCAGAAGCCCTGCGCGAACGCGCACAGTCCGGTGAAGACGGCAAACAACAGGATCGTCCACGTCAGCATGCGCACCCGGCCATAGCGATCGGAGAGCGCGCCGAAAATAATGCCGCCCGCGACCGCGCCGATCAGCGTCCACGTGACGAGCGCACCTGCCTGTCCCGGTGTGAGCGACAGACCGACGCTGATCGCTGGCAGCATGAAGCCGAGAATCAGCAGGTCGAACCCGTCCATGGCGTAGCCAATGGCGGAACCGGCGAGCGCTTTCCACGCGTAAGGCGTCACGGCGTCGGACGACGCGGCAGCCGTGCGCTGCGCGCTCGGGGTGTTCAGGTTGACTTCCATGGTCGTGTCCTGTGGGGGCGGCGAGTGATCGAATGCGCCTGCGAGCACGAGGCCGCGCCGCCACCGCTATCGCCGTTTATCGTTAAATTGTCTAAATATTTAGACTGACGAGAGAAAAAAACGCGTCAACTCACACATAGACGTCGCTTGTGAACTGCGCGGCGAACTCGTTGAGCGTGGCGAGAAACTGCGCGTCGGACGACTCGGCGGCATCGCGCAGCATCGTCGCGTAGGTTTTGCTACGCGTGAGAAACGCGTGGAAAGTCTCGCCGTTGGTAGCAATGCCGGACTGCCGCTCTGCAAAGGCCTGCGCCGCTTGGGCAAGCAACAGCAGTGCGGCCGATTCCCGCGTGGAGGTACGCGATGCATTCAGGCAACGCGCGGCAAAGTCTTCGATGTCGGACAGGCCGACCGTGTCGCGCTGCAACCAGGCACAAGCAAGCTTCAGATCCATCGTGCGCTCCATTTGTCTAAATATTTAGACTAAACGAACCCCAAAGGTCCGGCAAGGTGAAAATTATTGGGTCAAACCCTGATACGAGTGGCAACGCGACGGCGATAGATGGGGGCCGCCGTCGCGGTTTTCGGGTGTGCGGGGGCACACCCGGTGAGTCTTAGAACTTCATGCGCAGACCGGCGCCGTAGGTTTGGCCGGTCGACAAGTCGCTCATGTGGTCGTACTTGTACGCGGCGTAGATGTCGGTGCGCTTGGAGAGCGGGTAGTCGTAGCCGAGTGCCCACGTGGTGCGGCGCTGATTGTCGCCCGAGCCGTTCGAGCCGGTATAAGCCACCGACGCCAGCACGCTGCCGCGACCGAGCGGCACGGAGGCACCGAACTGTCCCGTGTTGCTGTGGAAGTTGCCGCTCGTGGCCTGACTGGCGACGAGCATGTACTGCGCGAACAGCTTCACGACGGCGAAGTCGTAAGAGAGGCCGATTTGCGCCGTGTTCTGGTTCGTCAGTCCCGTCACGCCCGGCAATTGCGTGCCGAAGTCACCCGGCGCGTTGCTGAAATTCACGTACTGATAGTTCACCGCCACGCCGAACGGGCCGTTGCCGTAGGTGAGCGCGGCGCCCCACTTCTTGGCGCTATGGTCGGTCGCGCTATTTCCCGTCGCGTAGATCAACGTGCCAGCCAGACCGGCATAACTCGGCGACGTGTAGGCAATGGCGTTGTTCCACGCCGAGTCGCCCACCACGCCTTGTGTCCCCAGACCCTTGTAGGTGTGGAAGATCATCGGCGAGAACGTGTACGAGTTGTTGAACGGGTTGAACTGAATGGTCGCCAGATACAGCGGCGTGGTGATGCGCCCGATTCGCAGCGTGCCAGCCGTGGTGTTCGACAGGCCGACGTAGGCGTTGCGCGAGAAGAAGCTGTCTCCGGCGAAACGGCCGTAGGTGCCGTTGTTCGGCTGGAAATAGCTCTCGAGCACGAACAGCGCGCTGTTGCCGCCACCGAGATCTTCCGTGCCTGCCATGCCCCAGTACGACGTGGTCATACCGCCGCCTTGCTGCACGACCGCGGCTTGACCGCCGGGGTTCTTCACCGAGCCGACATAGGCGTCGGCCAGACCGTAGAAGCTCACGCTCGATTGCGCATGGGCCGTCGTCGCGAGCGTTGCTGCGCCCAATGCGGCGGCGCCAGCCACCTTGTGCCAGGTTTTCATCATTCCCTCGTTATGTGTACAAATTTCTGGACGGCGCGCAGGCTATCACTGCCGGCGCGCCCGGTCATCCCCAAAATTGCCCTGAACCTCGATTCGTGCCGGCCATTCCCGTGGTGTGGGGCAGACCTGCACGGCATCGTGCCGATGTCTAAAAAAATAGACAATCGGAAAAATAAAGTGGCGATAGGTCGCTGCGGTGCCGTCGGTATAATCCCGGCACGATGTCGCAAGGCGCGAGCGCGCCGGCGGCAGCGACGAATTCCAACAGGGGGAGATTTGAACCGAACCGCGACGACATCCCGGGCGCCACGAGGCGCGCGCTTCAATTTTCGAGCGATTGGCGAGCGCCTGCGCGCCTACCGGCTGGCCGCCGAACTGCGCAGTGAAGACGTGGCCGAGCGACTCGATATTTCGCGTGCGGCTATCTACAAGCTTGAGCGTGGTGAGATCGTCAAGATCGACACGTTGGAGCGGCTCGCGGCGTTGTTGGGCGTATCGCTGGCGAACCTGCTGGGTGTCGAGGTGGAGTATCACGACTCGGCCGTGAGCTACTTCGAGCGCATGCGACAGTTGGAAGGCCGCTCGGAGCGCATCGTCGCGCACTTCGACCCGATTTCGTTTCTGCTGACGTCGAGCGACTACGACGTGTGGCTGCGCCATATGCTCGAAGAGAGCATTCCTCCGCGACTGGCCGACAAGCACTGGGCGACGACGATCGATCGGGTGCTGGGCATTCTGCAAGAGCGCAAGGCGAGCTTCTCGCGGCATCGTCTGGCGGTCACCAGCCTGATCGGGTTGCGCCAGATCGAGCAGTTTCTGCATCACGGGCTGGTCGGGCGGTTGGGTTTGCCCCCGGGCGTACAGCTTGAGCGCAAGATGGCGGCGCGTCGTGAGGTCACACGCATCATCGAGTTTCTCGAAGCGGATACGTCGGGCGTGCAGATCGGCATCGTGAGCGACAACATGCCCAACGAGTCGTTTCAGATTTTTGAGGCGGAAGGCGAGGCGTATGTCGCGGTTTCGCCGTTCCGGCTGGGTGAGTTGCCGAACTTGCGCACCGGTATCGCGACGATTACCACGTCGCCCGACGGCGTGGGGATGTACCGGGCAATGATCGATCGGCTTTGGGCCGATTCCGCCAAGGGCAAAGAAGGGGCGGCGTTGTTGAGTCAGTTGCTCGCGCGTTTTTGATTGATCTCACCCGGCGGCGTATCTACGCGTCGCCGTACTTTTCCTAATCATTGCCTCCCGGGCTTTCGTAATACAAAAGTCCGTGTCCTGAGACGATATCCCGCACTTACGAAGACATTTAGTCTCCCGTGCCATGACGGCCCTTCGGCCTGAAACGAGGAGATGAATGGTATGGGGGATCACATCACGGGTGCTGGCGTTCGACGCGTATCGTCACCGCTTATCACTAGCATCGCAATGCGCGACGATAGCCCGCGTTCGCTGGATACCGACCTGACTAGCGTCGTTCAACACGTATCGAAGCATCGCAAGGCGTGGGCGACTTATCCGTCCCGAACCTGTCGAATGCCGGACGGCGATGTGTGTGTTTCATTTTCGTGAGTGGGCCAACCAGAACGCCAGCCGACAAGTCCATGCCATGGACATGAAAGTCGCCGACGACGTGCCGGCGATGATTCGTGACCAACTAGGCGCGTGGCGTGAGGCGTTTATCGGTAACGAGACCTCGGTGATGGCATTCGAGGGCAAACGGTTTGCGACGTTGATCGATGCTCGTGCCGGATCGCCGCCATCGGCGTGTCATGCGCGCGAATTTCCCGTGAAAGCGCTTATCACCCAGTTGAGTGCGATTCGAGCATTGTCGGGTTCGGTCGGTGCGGTGGGCGAACTGGAGAGCGACGAGCAAGGTGGGGTGGACGCTTCCTATTTCGCGCAAATGCGAGATCATTTGACCGATGTGCGCGATGAGGCGCTGCATTTGACAGAGATCGCGGCGCGCAGCCGGTTAGCACTGCTCAATCGAGAGCTGTCGGAGGTGCGACTACTCAACGAGTTGGCTGCCGAAGCGCAACCGGAACGGCTAAGTTGTGGCGCGCAAGTGCCGTTGCGATTGGCCCGGCGGGGCGACAGATATTTGCTCAAACCCGCTGAGACTCACTCGTTGTTCGCGGACAAGAAAAAGCGCGCACGCGTGGAGACCGCCAGTCTGGCGTTATTGCTTGGCTTGCCAGCATCGACGAGCGTCACACTCGACGTTCTGCGTGACCGAGGCTTCTGCGGCGGTGACGGCAACGGCCCGCAATGGGTGCAGGCCCGGGAGGGAGCGTTGGTGGGATGGCGCGACGAGATATATCAGATCCTCGAAGTCATCGAAGACATGCACAAGGGAAAGACTGTCCCGTGCGGGCCCAATCTGATACCAGATGACGCGTTGATGGAGGATGACGAAATTGAGGTCCCATCGTCATCGCGCGGTGATTGTGAGTCCTACGGGCACGGGCTTACGGTTCGCGACGTCGATGAAAATGACTTGGACCGTCCGGACGATAGTGTCGAGAGTGCTCCGGCTGTGAGGAGAGAGGCGCGCAGACAGACCATTGCCTTCGGTCTGCCTCGCATGGGAGCGCCGGACGTTGAATCGGCGCCTCGGCGTCCCGAGGTTTCCAAAGCGGTAACACGCCCCAAATCACCGCCGCCACCACCGCCGGCAATGTCCCTATCGCGCTTGCCGACCGATGATGCGCCGCCGCTGCCTACCTCGCCAGTACCGACCGATGATGCGCCGCCGTTGCCTACCTCGCCGGTACCGACCGAAGACGATGTGGCTCCACCCGTCGTGCCCGATGTGTCGCACAGGCTTGCACTGGACACGTCGTCGATCAACTGGCTTTGCGAGCGCTTATCGGCCAGTTGGAAAACTAAGGGGGTCCGCGATAAGGCCACCGAGACGGCACGCAGATACTGTCCCCCAGGCGGCGATGTTGCAAGAGACACCAAAACTCGGTTGCGCGATGTTGCGCACACCGCGGTCGAGTGCAACGCGATGGCCACAGATAAGGCGCCGTGCGGTGCGTTCGCAACTGCGATCCAGACGCACTACCAACCGAGCGACGCAGTCGTCTACGCGTTGCTGAGCAGACTGACGGCGCTCGATTTGTGGACAAACGAACACTTCGCCAAGTGCGACGCGAGCGATCGTATATTCCAATGTGGCCAGGACATGATGTGGCTCGATATGCAATTTGACGCCGAACGTGCGCTCGAACGTGACGTTTCGATGGTCGAGTTAGACCAAATCATGTTGCGCGCTGCCGAAAAAATCGACCCGGCGCGCATGTTGTGGAGTGCGTTCGACGAGTGCAAAGCGAAGTTGAGCCACGAGGAGTTTGCGAAGCTGTGGCCTTCCGCCCGCTTGTGAGCCAGCCGTCGCCTCACGAGGCGACGTGTCGCTGCCCTTAGGCAATGACCCCTTGCGGGGCATCTTCGCAACGGATGCCCCGTTTTCCAAACTTCAATCCCGAGTATCGACATAGCCTTGCGCGAGATGGCAAGCCCGTCGGCTTGCCCGGACGGAGAGGTTCGATATGGGTGGGAACTGGGGAACGATGCAGGGTTTGGGCGTGAGGTCTCGGGACGTGTCACGCGACGATGGGGGGCGGCGGCCCGAGAGTATTTCGCCGTTCGCGGCAGATTTTTGTGGCGTGAGGCCCAGTGCCAGCTGTCTGAGACTTGCCGACCGTATTCTCACGGGGAAGTCAGATGCCGCGCGTGCGTCACCTTGGTCAGTGTCCTGGGCGTACGCGGTGAAGCAACAAGCGACGGATAGCGTCGAGAGGCGGCGGGCGACGCAAGAAGGGGAGGCACTTCCGGATACCAAGTCTCAAGCGATGTTGTCGTGCCGCAATGGTTCGGTAGTCGGCGACGGACTCGAAAGGCAGGTGAGGGAAATTTACCGCTTTCTCGCCGAATTCACCGGGGCGTCGGCAGCGAGTGCCGCCCATTTCCACCGTGCGCCGTCCTTGCGGCTTGCCAGCAAAATGGCCACACACACGCGGCAAGCGTTGGTCGATTCGGCCGCAGCAATTACGGCTCAGATTGCTGCGCTCAAGGGGGTTCGGGCTTCGGTACAGCAACCCACCCATGGCTATGGCGAGAACACGCCGCTACGAATCGTTAAGGAAGGTTCGGATTACTTCCTAAAACCGGCGACAAGTCACTCACTGTTCTTCGGGAAGAAAGCGGCTCGCGCGCAGGCGGAACATCTGGCGGTGCTTGTTGGGATGAGGCCGGATGCACCGGTAACGCTGGGGCACTTGAAGGCGCTCGGTTTCGACGGTGCGCCCAGGCAAGAGAGGGGATCCGGTTCGCAAGCAGCCGAGGCGGGCTGCTTCTGCGCGGAGCGATTGCAAACGTTAAATGAGCAACTGGTCCAAGTCACAGAGCACATTCGCGCGCTCGGAAAGCGGGGAGCCATCGAACATGACCACGTCATGCAGGCTTGGGACCGCACATAGTCGCGTTCGACACTGAAGGATTGGACGTTTCGTTTCCGTCGGACACATTGAACAACGCGCACCCATTGCGGTGCGCGTCGTCATTTTTGCGACACTGCCATGTGTTTGGATGCCGCATGTTTTGTGTCTCGAAACACGTCCCTCGCGCGTAATAGTAAATATTTTAATTATTTGCAAGCCTTTCTAATCAATATGTTGCGCGTTTTGCGCAATAGTCTCTTGCTTTGCCATGTACGTAGCTTGTGGGTAGAATGACCCGCGTCATAAGCGCTACGCGAGGTGAATAGCCTGTCAGGTTTTCTTCACGCATGGCGAGCCACCGCTTGACTGTCATGCGTGATTCGTCCCCACAAAAACGGAGAACTCCATGTCACAGGACAAGGAACCGCGCCGGCGCTTCTTGCGCCAGGTGCTGGCGATCGTGCCTGCCACGACACTCGCCACCGGTGCGACGCTCACTCAGTCCGCCTGTAGCAGCGACAAGCCTGCTACGCCCGCTGCTTCGAACACTCCCTACGAGCCCAAGTACTTCACCGCCGACGAATGGCGCTTCGTCAGCGCCGCGGTCGATCGCCTGATTCCCGCCGACGATCTCGGGCCCGGCGCATTGCAAGCCGATGTGCCTCAGTTCATCGATCGTCAGATGGAAACGCCGTTCGGCCACGGCAAGCTCTGGTATATGCAGGGCCCGTTCCACACGGACCAGCCGCCCGAGTTGGGCTATCAACTGAGTCTTGCCCCGCGCGATATCTATCGCCACGGCATCGCCGCGTGCGACGCGTACTGCAAGAAGCAGTACAACAAGGCGTTCGCGGACCTCGATCACGCCACCCAGGAAACCGTGCTCGGCGATATGGAACACGCCAAGGTCGAGTTCGACAGCGTGCCCGCGCGCACCTTCTTCTCGTATCTGCTGGCCAACACGAAGGAAGGCTTTCTGGCCGATCCGATTCACGGCGGCAATAAAGACATGGTGGGCTGGAAGCTCGTGGGCTTTCCCGGCGCGCGTGCCGACTTCATGGACTGGGCCGACCAACCCAACGTCAAGTACCCGTACGGGCCTGTGTCGATTTCCGGAAAGCGGGGTTAAGCCATGGCGATCAAGAAAGATAAGGTCGACGCCGTCATCGTGGGCTTCGGCTGGACCGGGGCGATCCTCGGTCAGGAACTCACCGACGCCGGGCTGAATGTCGTCGCGCTCGAGCGCGGCGCAATGCGCGATACACCCACCGACGCGCAGTACCCGAAGGTCATCGACGAGCTCGAATACTCGGTGCGCGGCAAGCTGTTTCAAGAACTGGCCCGCGAGACCGTCACGATTCGCCATGCACCGGACGATCTGGCCGTGCCGTATCGGCAGAACGGTTCGTTCCTGCTGGGCAATGGCGTAGGCGGTGCGGGCTTTCACTGGAACGGCATGCATTACCGCATCCTTCCCGAAGAGCTCAAGCTGCGCAGCCATTACGAAGAGCGCTACGGCAAGAAGTTCATCCCCGAGGGCATGACGATTCAGGACTTCGGCGTGAGCTATGAAGAACTGGAGCCGCATTTCGACTTTGCCGAGAAAGTGTTCGGCACGTCGGGCAAGGCCGGTAACCTGAACGGCAAGATCGTCCCCGGCGGTAACCCGCGCGAAGGCGCGCGCTCCAGCGAGTTTCCGACGCCGCCGCTGCAAAACACCTACGGCGCGACGCTGTTCGAGAAGGCCGCGCGTGATGTCGGTTTCAATCCGTACCCGGCGCCCGCGGCCAATACGTCGCAGCCTTACACCAACCCGTACGGCGTGCGTCTCGGGCCGTGCAACTTCTGCGGCTTCTGCGAGAACTACGGCTGCTACATGTATTCGAAGGCCTCGCCGCAGACCACCATCCTGCCGGTGCTGCTCAAGAAGCCGAATTTCGAATTGCGTACGCACTCGTACGTCACCAAGGTCAATCTCGATAGCGACGGCAAGAAGGCCACGGGCGTGACGTATATCGACGCGCAAGGCCGCGAAGTCGAGCAACCGGCCGACATCGTGATCATGGCCGCGTATCAGATGCACAACGTGCGCCTGCTGCTGCTCTCCGGTATCGGCAAGCCTTACGATCCGAAGACGGGCGAAGGCGTGGTCGGCAAGAACTACGCGTATCAGATGAACGGCGCGGTCAACGTGCTGCTGCCCAAGGGCACGCAGTTGAACCCGTTTGTCGGTACGGGCGCGGGCGGGGTGTCGATGGACGACCTCAACGGCGACCAGTTCGATCACGGGCCGCTGGGCTTCCTCGGCGGCGCGAGTATTCGTCACATCCGATACGGCGGGCGTCCGATCAAGATGACGCCGACCGTGCCGGGCACCCCGGCATGGGGCAGCAAGTGGAAGGCCGGTATTGCAGACGCGTATCAGCGCTACATGACCATCGGCATTTCGGGCTCGGTCATGTCGTATCAAGATGCTTATCTCGATCTCGACCCGACATATAAGGACGCCTACGGCATTCCGCTGTTGCGCATGACCTTCGACTGGCATGACAACGAGTACAACATGCTCGGCTACATGGGCGACCGCATGGAGGAAGTGGGCCGCGCGATGAACCCAGAGAAGGTGTTCCGGGCGATCCGCAAGAAGGGTAGCCGCTACGACACGCGTGTCTACCAGAGCACGCACACGACCGGCGGCGCGATCATGGGGACGAACCCGTCGAACAGCGTGGTGAACCGGTATCTGCAAAGCTGGGACGTGTCGAACGTGTTCGTCATGGGGGCTTCTGCATTCCCGCAGAACATGGGCTATAACCCGACGGGCGTGGTGGCGGCGCTGGCGTACTGGTCTGCGAAGGCGATTCGCGAGCAGTACCTCAAGAACGCCGGCCCGCTGGTGCAGGCCTGAGGAGAGCGACCATGATCCGAAAATCCATGTTCAAGCGCTCTGCCTTGGTACTCGGCGTCGGCTCGCTGACCCTCGGTGCACTGGTAGCTCTCGACGCGTGGGCACAGGAAGTTGCTGCGCCCGCGTCGGCGCCGGCTTCCACCAACGCACCCGCGCCGGCGGCACCTACGGCGTCGGCTGCGGCACCTGCCGCCAACGACCCGCAGGCCCAGCTCATCAAGCAAGGCGAGTATCTGGCACGCGTGGGCGATTGCGCGGCGTGTCACACCGCGCCGAAGGGCAAGCCGTTTGCGGGCGGGTTACCGATCGCGTCGCCGATCGGCACGATCTACTCGACCAACATCACGCCGGACAAAGACACCGGCATCGGCAACTACAGCCTCGAAGACTTCGACCAAGCCGTGCGTCACGGCATTGCGAAGAACGGCTCGACGCTGTATCCCGCCATGCCGTACACGTCGTACGCGAAGGTGCGTCCGGCAGATGTGAAGGCGCTCTACGCGTACTTCATGGCGGGTGTGCAGCCGGTTGCGCAGGCGAACAAGGCGACGGACATTCCGTGGCCGATGTCGATGCGCTGGCCGTTGTCGATCTGGCGCAAGATGTTTGCGCCCGCGGTGGTGGCCGACGCTGCATCGACCGATAACGACCCGATTTCGCGCGGGCGCTATCTCGTCGAAGGGTTGGGCCATTGCAGTGCGTGTCACACACCGCGTGGCGTAGCGTTGCAGGAGAAGGCGCTGACCGACGACAGCACCGCGTTCCTCTCGGGCGGGGTGGTCGATAACTTCCTCGCGAAGAACCTGCGCGGCGATGTGACCGACGGTCTGGGCAACTGGAGCGAAGGCGATATCACGGCGTTCCTCAAGGGCGGGCGCAACGATCATTCCGCAGCCTTCGGCGGCATGACGGACGTGGTGCAGCACAGCGCGCAGTACATGAGCGACGACGACCTCTCGGCCATCGCGAAATACCTGAAGACGCTCAAGCCCGTCGATCCGAACGCCAAGGCGCTCGCGTACGACGAGACGGCGGCCAAGGCATTGCGCGCAGGGTCCGACAAGAGCAACGGGGCGCTGACGTTCATCGATAACTGCGCGGCATGTCACCGCAGCACGGGTAAGGGCTACTCGCAGACCTTCCCGACGCTGGCACTCAGTTCGACCGTGAACTCGGCCGATCCGACATCGCTCATTCATATCGTGCTGCGCGGTGCCGAAATGCCGTCGACGAAGTCGGCACCGACGCACTACGCAATGCCGGGCTTCGACGATCGTCTGACAGATCAGGACGTGGCCGATGTGCTGACGTTCGTGCGCACGAGCTGGGGCAATACGGCACCGGCCGTGACGGCGGCGCAAGTGGCCAAGGTGCGTAAGGACGTGGGGGCCGCACCGCAGCCCACGCGTTGATGTGGCGATGAGGTAACGGCGCTGTGGTGCTTGCCTTCGCGGGCGAGTGCCATGCGCCTGTGGTGAAATGTAGCCCTGCCGGGCAGTGATGTCGGCAGGGCTTTTTTATCGCGCTGTTGCTACGGGCGCGAACCCATGTTGTGGTGTGCAGGAGGTTGTCGTGCCGTTCATTCTTTTAGGGCTCGTGGTGTTGGCGGGCATCGTCTACGGGGCGGTGCGTTTGTATGGCGAGGTCGCCATGCGCTTCGGTACGCTGGCGGCAGTGGTCACGATTGCGGTGTGCGTGTTGATCGTCGTCTGGCTCGTCGTCGATGCCGTACGTCGCTATCGCGCAGTGCATGGTGTGCGGCGCAGTGGCGAGCGTGTCGTGAGCATCGAGGGGGAGTGGGGCGCGCTCAAGCTCGACGCCGATCGCAAGATGGGCACGATTCGCGTTGGCGCGAACAGCTCGCGCTTCGTGTTCTCCGATGTGACGTCCGCGCATCCGGTGACGGAGAACGGGCGCTGGACGTTAGTGCTCGAACTCGCCCATAACGCGCAGTCGCGCTGGGTCGTGCCCATGGCGACTCGTGCGCTCGCGCAACGATGGACGAAGATCTTTCGACTGGCGAATTCTCATCGGCTGTAGTCCCATCGTCTGAGCTTCGGAGCGCACCGTTTTCGTGGTGTGCTCCGCGATGTGCCGTCATGCCGTATGGCCGTTCGCAAAGGCGCGAATGTCGCGCGTGAGGCGCGCGGCTTCGTTGAAGTACATGCCATGCGTGCCGCCTTCGTAGACCTTGAGGACCGCCCCGGCAATGGCGTCTGCGGTCGGACGGCCAGTGACTTCCAGCGGCGCACTCGCGTCGCAATCCCCATGTAACACCAGTGCCGGAATATCGAGCGCAGCCATCTCCGGCCGGAAATCGGTCGAGGTCTGCACGCGATTGAGTGCAGCCGCGGCATCGAGCGACGTGCGCAACATCAGGTCCGACGTCCATCGAATGACGGCCTCCGACGTGCCCGGCGCGAAATACGGGGCGGCGCGCCGTTCGATCCAGTCGGGAAACGAGGTCAGCATTTCGTCGAGCGAATCGTAGAAAAGTTGCGGGTCGACGCCGGTCGGGTTGTCGGCTGTCTTGACTAGATACGGCGTTGCAGCGGGAGACACGAAGACGATGCGCGAGACGCGCTTCGTGCCGTGACGCGAGAGATAGCGCACGATTTCGCCTCCGCCAAACGAATGCCCGACGAGTGTGACGCCGGTCAGATCGAGGGTTTCCAATACGGCGTGGAGATCGTCGGCAAGCGTGTCGTAGTCGTAGCCGCGACCTGTGTCGGCCGAGCGTCCGTGTGCGCGCCGGTCGTAGGCGACGCAGCGAAAGCCATCGTTGGCCAGTGCCGTCATCTGATAGGCCCAGATGTCGCTGGCAAGTGTCCATCCCGAGAGAAATACGACCGGCTTGCCATGCCCCCAGTCGCGGCAGAAGAGGGCGGTGCCGTCGCTGCCAGCGACGTAGCCGGTGGACGTGATCGATGCGGTGGGCGTGTTCGAAGTCAGCGAGAGGCGGGTCAACATGGTGAGGCTCCACAAGGCCGGGGAATCCGGCAGAACGTGAAGCCATTGTCTCGGGCGGCATGCGCACGGTCGATTACCTCGGAGGTAATGCCCGCCTGCCGCCGGGACGGCCCCGGCACACGTAAGCGGGCGTGTGCCGTCGGGGGGAGCCGTCCCGGTGCGCAGCCCCGTGGAAGTTACGCGCCCGCTGGTATCGGCTGGCGCACGGGCGGTACGACGCTCGCGTCGTCGATCGGGAAGTGCAGCGCCGCGGCCACGGCGCCGAGAATCGCCGTGGCCGCCCAGATGAGGTTGTACGAGCCGGTGACATCCAGCACGTACCCACCGAGCCACGCGCCGAGGAACGAGCCGACCTGATGGCTCATGAAGCACACACCGAAGAGCGTGCCCAGGTGGCGCGCGCCGAACACCTTCGCGACCAGACCACTCGTGAGCGGCACGGTGCCCAGCCATGTCAGGCCCATCACCGCAGCGAAAATCACGACGCTCGTATCGGACTTCGGTAACAGGAAGAACAAGGCGATGGCAGCGCCTCGAATCAGGTACAACCAGCCGAGCACGTGATGCTGTCGATAGCGTCCGCCAAGCCAGCCGCAAGCCCAACTGCCTAGCATGTTGAACAGGCCGATCAGGGCGAGTGCGGTGGCGCCGAGCCCGATCGGCATGTGGCACATCAGCAGGTAGCCGGGCAGGTGGGTGGCGATGAAGGCGAGTTGGAAGCCGCAGGTGAAGAAGCCGAGCGTGAGCAACTGAAAGCCACGATGGCTGCGGGCCTGGTGAAGGACGTCGCGCAGGGAGACGTGTTCACCGTCGTTGTGCTGGCTGGCGGTCGGGGTGGCGGGCGACGCCGTCGCCGTCGATGCCTTGCGCCGGTTCAGCGTCATGAAGAGGCCGAGCGGTGCGGCGCAGCAGAGAATCAACGCGAGTACGAACAGCGATGTCGATACACCGAATGTCTGACGCAGGCCTTGTGCGACGGGCACTAGCGCCACTTGTCCGAGCGAGCCGCCTGCGCTGACGAGCCCCATTGCCATGGTGCGTTTTTCGGGCGCTACGGCACGGCTTACGGCAGGCAGGACGACGCCGAATGTCGTGCAACTGATACCCAGCCCGACCAACACGCCGAGTCCGATCACCAGCCACACGCCCGACGGTGCCAGGGCCGCCATGGCAAGTCCACCAGCGAAGGCGAAGGCACCGAAGGCCACCACCGGCGCGGGCCCGTGACGGTCGGCCATCGCACCCGCGAACGGCTGCGCAAAGCCCCACACGAGGTTATGGAGTGCGATGGCGAAAGCGACCAGCGTGACGGGCACGCCACGGTCATAAGAGAACGGATTGATGAAGAGGCCGAACGTCTGCCGAGTCCCCATGGCGGCGCTCAGCACGAGCGCTCCAGCCAGAATGATGAGGGTGACGCGGCCTTGCAGTGAGGGCGATGAGGTTGCTGACTGTGTCATTGTGGTGAATCCTCCTCACCATAGTTTCGCAATCGGATCACCGTCTGGCAAAGGAGTAATGCGAAGCTGCGAGTGAATTTAATTCACTTGAGGGAGGATTCGGACGATTTCGCTGCGTGCGTTGCCTCTGCGATCACCCAGTCGCGAAATGCCACGCACGCTGGGTGCGGTTCGATATCGTCGGCGCAAATCAGCCAGTAGGCCCCTTGCGAGGTTGTGGTGATGTCGTGGGCCGGCACGAGCGCGCCGCTCGTCAGGTATTCGTCGACCAGCGGGCGTCGGCCGATGACGACGCCAAGACCCATGATGGCGGCCTCGAATGCCATCTGGATGCTGTCGAAGCTCAAGCCCCCGCGCGCGTCGAAATCGTCGATGCCTGCGCCTTCGATCCATCCTTGCCAGTCTTCGCTGGCGCTGCCCACGTGAATGCGGGTGACAGCTTGTAGGTCGATCTTGCCGTGCGCATCCGCGTGCTCGGCGCGATAGGCCGGGCTACATACCGGAAGAAACTGCTCGCCGAACAACCGGTGCCAAGTATCGCCAGCGACCGGTGCGCGCGACAAGCGAATGGCGAAATCGAAGCCGTCGGTGGGGAAGCCGACTTGTCGTCGCGACGTGTCGAGTGTGACGTCGACATCGGGCATGCGTTGGGTGAAGCGATGCAGGCGCGGCAGCAACCAGCGTGAGGCAAGCGTCGGTGCGCAGGTGAGGGCGATGGCACGTGCGGTGTCTCGCGTCGGCAGGCGTCGCGTGCCGGTCATGAGCAAGGAGAACGCCTCGGTGACATAGGCCAGATAGTCGACACCTTCTGGCGTAAGCGAGAGCCCCTGCGGCGAGCGCGTGAAGAGCGCGATGCCGAGTGTCTGCTCCAACCCGACGATGCCATGGCTCACTGCGCTAGGCGTGAGATGCAGTTCGGCGGCGGCGCGCTTGAAGCTTTGATGGCGTCCGGCGGCTTCGAACAAACGCAAGGCGGAGAGCGGGGGCAGGCGAGGCGGCATGGGTGGCGTCTTTCATCGGCCCGTGTGCGCAAGGATATGGCGCGCTTGGGCTGGACCTTCGATGAGCTTCGGATGGCGACGATTTTCGCATGACGCCGCGCGGTTTGTGTGATCAACCCATGGGCGCAACAGGGGCAGCGAGTGCGACGCGGGGCGCGGGATCGAATTGTTATGGTTGGCAGCCAGTACAGGCCTGTCCGATTTTGGCGAACTGTACCGGGATTCCCTGCGACGCACTGCCTATGCTGTCTCTCCGCTATCGATGGCGACGCGCGCTTGTCCCACGCCCATTGCGCGCCAGTCCCGCACCAAACCGTATTCGATTATGACGACTGAACAACTGCTGGCCTTCTGTGCTTTCGCGGTCATCACGCTAGTGACGCCCGGCCCCAACAACATGATGGTGCTGGCTTCGGGCCTGAACTACGGCTTTCTGCGCACGCTGCCGCATCTGGCCGGTATTGCGTGTGGCTTTGCGTTCATGGTGTTCCTTACGGGCACGGGTTTGCATTCGGTCTTCGTAAAGTTTCCCGTCATTCATTCGGTGCTGAAGTATGTCGGCGCCGCCTATTTGCTGTGGCTGGCTTGGCATCTGGCACGCTCCGGTCCGATGGACGACGAGCGTCGCGAGCGCGCACGGCCGATGGGTTTTCTGGGGGCCGCGGCCTTTCAGTGGGTCAACCCGAAAGCCTGGGTCATGGCGGTGGGCGCGATCAGTACCTATTTGCCCAACAGTTCGAATCTGCCGGACGTGGTGATGCTCGCGGTGATCTACGGCATCTTGGGCGCGCCGTGCATTGGCCTATGGGCCGGGTTCGGTGTCGCCATGCGCCGTGTGTTGACCGATGCCCGCTCGGTGAGAATTTTCAACGGTGTGGCCGCGGCGTTGCTGGTGGCGTCTCTGTATCCGATTCTGGTGGATTGATTCGACGCGCGGTGGGGCTTTGGTTTGCGCTTGCGTCTCGTGAAAACTGCGTCGTTATACTGACGGCTTCTGTTCTCTTCGCGCGAACGTGAGGTGCCGTCATGTCCCGTAGGCTTGCCAAATCTCTGCCTTGTTTTGTTGCCGCCGCGATGCTCGCGCTGGCGCCGCTCTCGTCTCTGGCCTGCACTCGCGTGGTTTATTTGGGCGCCAACGACGACGTCATTACGGCGCGCTCCATGGACTGGAAGCTCGACGTCGCGACCAATCTCTATGTCTTGCCGCGCGGCATTGAGAGAAACGGCGAGGCAGGCCCCAACTCGATTCGCTGGACGGCGAAATACGGCAGTGTCGTGGCCACCGGCTACGACGTGTCGACGACCGATGGTGTCAACGAGAAGGGGTTGTCGGCACAGTTACTTTGGTTGGTGGAGTCGCAATATCCGAGGTTCGATAGGGACTCGCGCCCGGGACTGACGATTGCGGCGTGGGCGCAGTATGTGCTCGACAATTTCGCGACGGTGGACGAGGCAGTGACGGCGCTCGAGAAGGAGCCCTTCACGATCGTGACGGACAACGTGCCAGGGGAGCAGCGGCTCACGACATTGCATCTGTCGATGTCGGACGCGTCGGGTGACAGCGCCATCGTCGAGTACATCAACGGGCAGCAGGTGATTCACCACGGCCGTCGGTTTCAGGTCATGACGAACTCTCCGACGTTCGACGAACAATTGGCGCTCAACCAATACTGGACGCAGATCGGGGGCACCACATTCTTGCCGGGGACGAATCGTTCGGCGGATCGGTTTGCGCGTGCGTCGTTCTACATCAACGCGATTCCCAAGAACGAAGATCCCGTGGAGGCGCTGGCGAGTGTATTCAGCGTGATTCGCAATGCGTCGGTGCCCTATGGCATCACGACGCCGGGCGAGCCGAATATTTCATCGACACGTTGGCGCACGGTGGTCGATCACAAGCGCATGTTGTACTTCTTCGAATCGGCACTGACGCCGAACACGTTCTGGGTGGACCTGAAGAAGCTCGACTTCTCCGTTGGGGCACAGGTTCGCAAGCTCGACCTTGGCCGCGATCAACGCAACACGTTCAACGGCGAGGTGTCTGGGGATTTCAAGGCGTCGCCACCGTTTCCATTTCTTGGGCTGAATTCGGGGAAGACGCACTGAGGGGCGGGTGAGGGAGGGGCGGTTGGGGTGTGGAAGGCGTGGTACGCATCTGCAACGCTGTGTTTTTCTGCGATACGGTATTGAAACGCCGCCAGTCGGTGGTTAGGCGAATGTGCTGCAAACGCCTTTCCTAGAAGGCTGACGGGTTGATATTCACGGTATCCAGATATCGAGGCGAGCGAAGGCTGTACTGGCCGGAATCGAAATAATGATGGGAACACTCCGTAAACTCCCCCTTCCTCTTTTCCGAATGTCGCTGCGCGACAATGAGTGCGGAGGCGGCGGGGCGAGAGGAAATGCACCAATGACCTTAGCCAAACGAGTGGCACGCATCGAGGCAGTGCTGCCGACGTTATGTACGAAATCTGATCTCGAGCGGGAGATCGGCTCGGTGCGTGTCGAGATCCATGACCAGGTTGGCTCGCTTCGCAGTGACATGCATAGCGAGTTCAAGGCGGTGCGCGTCGAGATGCACGCTGAGTCCAAGGCGTTGCGCTCCGAGATGCATGGTGAGTTCGCGGCCGTGCGTAGCGAGATGAATGGTGGGTTCGCGGCCGTGCGTAGCGAGATGAATGGTGGGTTCGCGGCCGTGCACTCCGAGATGCATGGCGAGTTTAAGGCCGTTCGGGCCGAGATGCATGCGGGGCTGCAATCGGTTCGCGTTGAAATGCGCACCGAGTTCAAGGCCGTCCACGCCGAGTTCAAAACCGTGCGTTCGGAAATGCACGCTGAGTCCAAGGCGTTGCGCTCCGAGATGCATACCGGATTTCAGGCAATGAGCCAGATGATGATGTCGCAAACGCGCTGGATTATCGGCACGTTGCTGACGGTCTGCCCAGCGTTGGTGGCCGTCACGCTCTTCATCGTTCAGCAGCGTGGATAACTGACTAACGCGACATATCGAAGACATAAAAAAACGGACCCGAGGGTCCGTTTTTCAATCGATCCGAACATCATCCGTTGCCGTCGATGTCCTATGTGTTGGTGGAGCCGGCGGGGATCGAACCCGCGTCCGCAAGCACTCTACGACCAGTTCTACATACTTAGTTCAGTCATTTGATTTAACTGTTTTGTCGCGGACGAACACGCTACGCAACAGCGATCCACTTAATTTTCGGCTCCAGCGCCATGGCACCACCGGAGATTATCTGACGTAAATGACCTCGCGAGGTATTGCTACCCTAGCCCGTCAGAGAGCTAGTGCGAGGCAGGCGCCCTTAGGCAGCCAGTGCGTACGAGTTATCGTTTGCAGTTACTAATTTTCCCATTGATTAACGAGGTGACGGGTCCTCGGTATGCCCTGAATCGCTTCGCTACCCACGTCGAAACCATGTCGGCCCCAGTGGTAAAGCGGATTATGACACAAATGCCCTACTTGAGTGCGAAGTCGACCCGCGTCGTCGCCCCCTTGTCCTTAATGCCATCGGCACTGAGCTTGGGCGCCACCACGAACATCCGGTCCGACTCGATCTTGCCGTCGAGCCACGTGCGTACCCGCTGTGCACGCCGTTCGGCCAGCGCCCTCAGATCGTCGTCGCCCACTTTGACGTTCGTCTCCATGAGCTTCTCCATTTCGTCGTCAGGCAACGACTTCGAAAAACCGATCATGTTGCGCGGCTTCGCAAAGTCCGCCGCCTTGTAGGCTGCCGTCAGGTACTTGCTGCGCTCCTCCGGACTTACCTTCACGCTGTCGACATCGATGCTCTCGCCGCGACCCACCATCGACTTGACCTTCTGCGCCTTGACAGCACGATCGACAGCCACTTCACGCAACCCGTCCGTATCCTTCGCCGGATCGACGCGGCCCACAATATCGAGCTTGAGCGACGGACGATCCTTCAATGCCTTGACCAATGTGTCGAGCCGCTTCTCGTCTTCTGGCGTCAGACGTGCGCTGCCCGGGGCAAATTCCACATATCCCAGTTCCTGATCCCCACCGCCAAACGCCGAAGCCAGCAGGCTGAACGGCGCCGTCGCCGCCTTGACGATCAGGTTCACGAACGCTCGGAAAATCACCCCGCCCAGGCTGAATTGCGGATCTTCGAGGGAACCGGAAATCGGAATGTTCACGTCGATCTCGCCGCGCGAGTTCTTCAACAACGAGACGGCTAACCGCACCGGCAAGTTCGTGGCCGTCGGACTCTCCACACGGTCGCCGAACGTCAACTGGTCGATGAAGATGTGATTGTTAGCGGTCAGCTTGGCCTGATCGAGCGAGTAGTGCACATCCACCGTGAGCTTGCCTTTCTCGATCGGATACCCCGCGTACTTGGTGGAGTACGGCGTGAGATTGGTCAACTCGATACCATCGGCCTTCGCGCTCACATCGACAAACGCCATCGGCGCCAGCGGATTGATCTTGCCCGAGATGTCGATCGGTGAATTGCGGTTGACCTTGCCCTGCAACGCCACATCGGCAGGCTCGGTCGTCGCCGTGCCGAAGGCACCGATGCGCCCGCCGATATCCGTCAAGTTGGCCGTGTAGTTCGGCTTGACGAAGTTATCGGTGAAGTTGATGTTGCCACCTTGCAACGTAATCCGCCCGATGTGAACGTCTGCCGGCAACGCCTTGCCCGTGCCATAGCCCGGCCCGCGCTCGGCGGTCGTCTCACCTGGCTTCTGCTCCTTCTTTTCGACCTCGGTCGATTGACCCGCCTCGACCGCCGATGCCGCAGCGTCCAGCGGCGGTTTGGCCGCCGCGTCGCTCGCCGAGCTGCCGTCGAGCGGTACGCCGGTATTAGCCCGCGTAAGCGAGCGCGGCGCGGTTTCCTTGTTGCCGACCACGTCGGCCAGATTCAGCCGCCCGTTGGCATTGATGATCAGACGCGCATAGAAGCGCGACAACGCCACGCTACCCAATTGCACGTTGGGCTTGCCGCTGCCCACGGCCATGTTGATTTGCTGAACCGACAGCGCATTCCAACGCATGAAATCGTCCGCCGTCACCTTGTCGAGCAGACGGACGTTGCCCAACGTCGCATCGCCGCGGTAGGTGGCTTGCGGCGTCTCGCCCTTCATTGCAAACGTGGCGCGGCCGTTGCTCGAGAGCAGGGCGCTCGCGATGCTCGCATTCAACTCGTCGCTGATGTACGAGTCGAACGCCGCCAAATCGAGTTGCTGCGTCTTGATCTGAAGATCGCCAGAAATGGGCTGCGGCGTGATGCTGCCGGTCGCATTGAGCGAGCCCTTCTTGTTCAGCGTGCCGTTGACCTCAAGCTTCAACGGCTTGCCCATGTCCTGCGACGCGCCCTCTACCCGAACGTTGAGCGGTGCGAACTTCGCGCTGATCGGGCGGCCTTTGACCGCACGGTCTTCCAACGCAATGCTCGCATTCTCGACCGAGACCTTGCCAACCTGCCACTGCCAGCCGCCAGCTTGCGCCGTTTTCGACGGTGCCGATTTCGCCGACGTGTGACGGCCGCGCTCCGTCCCCACGCGTGCATTGACGCCGCGTCCGGCCCCGCTGGCCGCAGCGGCAGATTTCGGTTGGCCGTTGCCCGTGAGCGCCAGCAGATTGATCTTGCCGTCCTTGTCGCGGCGCGCTGCAACGTCCAACCCCGTGACCGTCAATTCATCGAGTACCGCCTGCTGTGCACCGAGATCGAAGCGCGAGAGCTTGGCTTGCGCGTGGGCGAGTTTGAGTGGAGCGTCGCCTTTGATGCCGGTGAGCCACTCGATTTTGTCGAGCGTCGCCGTGGCCGGCGCAATCTGAACGTTCGGCTGCTTGTCCGGTGCGAATGCGGCACTGAATTTCGCCTGTAGTCCGACGGTACCGCTCTTCAAATCGCCCGCCAGTGCGCCTTGGGCGAACGGGAGCAACGGGGCGAGAGCGATCGATTCGGCATCCAGATCGCCGCTGGCGTTATATGCGGGGAGACTGAATTGTCCTTGCGCCTTCAGCGTGCCACCGCTCTGCACGCCGATGGACGCGTCATACGTCGCAGGCGCCTTGCCGAGCGTCGAGAACTGCTTCACGCCAATTTGAATGTTCTCCAACGCGACACTCGCGGGTTTTGCCCCACGCGCGTCGGTGAAGCGCACCTTACTGTTGACGATGGCAACTTCGCCCACCTGCAAGTCGAGCGGTGTCGGCTGTGCCGCCGCGGCTGCCTTCGCCTGCGCGGCCTCGGCAGCCGACGCCGGTGTGGCGGCTTGCGCGGTTTGCTCGGCCGCTACCTTCGGTGCCGACTTGGCAGCTTCGCTCGCCTGCGGAGAGGCCGCCGCTTCGCCAACCGCCCGGCCAACGGCCTTGATGGCCGTGCGCTGCGGCGACAACGCCTTTTCCACGTTCAGCGTGCCGTCCTTTTGCATCGTCACTTGCTGATCGAGCCCGTCGATTCGCACGCTGTCGATGTGATAGACGTTGTCTAGCGGTTCGACCTTGCCGAGTTTCACGTCCACCTGTTTGACAGCGACGATGGGCGAGCCATCGGGCTCGACCACAACCGCATCGGCCAGCGTGGCCGTGCCCGTCAGCCCGACGTGGTTGCTGCCATCCTTATCGCGGGTAAAGCGCAGCTTCAGGTCGGTGCTCACGGCGGCGCTCTTGATCTTCGCAGGCACCGTCATGGGCGAGTACCCGAGATACTTGGGCACATCGAGCCGATCGAGCTTGATATCGACCGTCGATTCGAGCGAATCGGCAAAAGGCTTCGTCTGGCCGGAGATATTGAGCGGCGAGCCGTCGATCGATGCCTGTAACAACGGCTGAACAAAGATGTCGGTGTCGGCGGGCAGGTTCGCGATGAACGGCACGCCGACCTGCAAGTTGTCGACAACGTGCTTCTCGTTTTGCACGGTATCGTCGAACCGGATCGTGCCGTTCTTGACCTGCACGTTGTTCAGCGCAAAGCGCGCCGGTTTGGACGGCTCCGGCGACGGCGGACCGGACGTCGCCTTATCGATGATGTCCGAGAAATTGAAGCGCTGCGGCGCGGTACGCACGATGTTGACGACCGGCGTATCGACATACAGTTCGTCGACGATGGGCGCGAGGCGGAACACCGAGCCCCACGACGCGTTCACGCGCAACAGTCCGACATCCACGAACGGTTGCCCCGGTGTCTTGTCACCGATGTGTACCTGATGGAGATCGAGGCGCAGCGTGTACGGATTGAAACTGACGTCGCCGACGCTCACCGGTCGTTCGAGATACGTAGACAGCTTCTCGACGGCGTAATGCTTGAGTACCGCGGGGACGGTGAAATAACCCACGACGCCAAAAACGGCCAGCACGCCGACGGTCCACAGCCCGGTCTTGCGCGCGCGTCGTCGCACGTTGGGATCGCGGCCGAGCGCTTGCGCGCGCGCGAGTCCCTGTTGCAGGCGATTGTTGCCCGGGGGGGTATCTGGAGAAGGTTTGCGATCGTTCGCTTGCTCGGCCATGCGGTCTCCCGTAAGCAGCCAGTGAAGCACACGCCGCGCCACCGTTGTGCGCGGCGGAATAGACCCGGACCGGGCGTGCTGCGGCAGCGCCCCCGGTCCGGCAGATGACGCGCTTGGCCTGTCAGGCCAGAGACATCACCAGCGGGGCGATCGCGCCCGCGCGTTCGACGACAGCATCGGCCTGCCATTCGGCAGGTGCGAGGGTGTCGCCGCAATAACCATAGGCCGCTGCAATCGTCGCCATGCCGGCCGCCTTGCCTGCCTGAATATCGCGCAGGTCGTCGCCGACGTACACGATGTGCGCCGGTGCAATGCCGATGCATTCAGCGGCGTAGAGCAACGGTGCCGGATGCGGCTTGCTATGCGGCGTGGTATCGCCCGACACGACGCAGGCGGCCGTCTCGGTCAGTCCCAGCAACTTGACGAGCGGGTTGGTCAGCCAGGCCGCTTTATTCGTGACGATACCCCAGGGAATACCATTCTTGGTCAATGCCGCGAGCAATTCGGGTACGCCATCGAACAGGCGGCTTTGCACGCACAACGCGGCTTCGTAGTTGGCGAGGAAGGCGTCGCGCAGGGCAGGGAACGCGGCGTCGTCCGGTGTGACACCGAACGCACTGCCGATCAAGCCGCGCGCGCCATGCGACGCTTGCAGGCGCAGCGACTCGTACGGTCCCGGCGGCAAGCCGCGATCGGTGCGCACCTTGTTGACGGCAGCGACGAGGTCCGGCGCCGTGTCGGCGAGCGTACCGTCGAGATCGAACAGCACCGCACGCACATCGCCGCCGAGCAGGCGCGAGGCGACGTCACCGATGTTGTCGGCGTTGGCGGCGTTGGCGGCGTTGGCGGCGAGGGCGTTGCGCTCAGGGGGGGCGAACATATCAGGCATCGCGCGTGCAAGCGATCATATAGTTGACGTCGGTATCGCGATTGATCGCGTAGCGCTTGTTGAGCGGGTTGTACGTCAGGCCGCGCATATCGCGCACGGACAAACCGCTCGCTCGCGTGTACGAGGCGAGCTCCGACGGGCGAATGAACTTGGCGTAGTCGTGCGTGCCGCGCGGCAGCATGCGCAATATGTATTCCGCGCCGACCACGGCCAGCAACCACGCCTTCGGATTGCGGTTCAGCGTGGAGAAGAACACATGGCCACCCGGTTTGACGAGCGTGGCGCAGGCCGCGACGATCGAGGCCGGCGAGGGCACGTGTTCGAGCATTTCCATGCAGGTCACCACGTCGTACGTGCCGGCTTCGCGCGCGGCAAGGGCTTCAGCGGCAATCTCTTCATATTCGATCGGCAGGCCGGCTTCGAGGCTATGAAGATCGGCCACGCCGAGGGCTTTCGTCGACAGGTCGATACCCTTGACGCGTGCGCCCTGACGCGCCATCGATTCGGTCAGGATGCCGCCGCCGCAGCCGACGTCGAGCACACGCTTGCCTTGCAGCGGCACGTGCTGCTCGATCCAGTCGAGGCGCAACGGATTGATTTCGTGCAACGGCTTGAATTCGCTGTGCGGATCCCACCAGCGGTGGGCCAGTTCACTGAATTTGTTGAGTTCTTGGGGGTCGGCGTTCATCGATAGGTCACAGACGTTGACGGCTTGCGCAGGCAGGATGCCGGGCGGCGGCGCATACCCAGCGACCGGGCAGGGGCCGGCGGGTGCCGTCGAGATGGGGCAAGTATAACGAAGTGAGTGCGCCCATGTCCAAAGCGCAAGGCGTGGCGCGACTTTGCGGCGCACCCGGCAGCCCTATGTGCGGATGGGGGGTATGAGAGGGGGCAGCAGGCCGTCTGCGACTTCCGGCGTTCCGGTCGGACCGATGTTAAACGGGCGTTTTGATGCTTCGCCACTCGCTGTGCGTCGCGGATGACGGCACCATGGCGTCAATCTGACCGGGACGTGGCCGCCGTCTGGCAAGCCTGTCCGGGCAGGGAAAATGCGGACTGCGAGCTACCGGCAGATACGACACACTCGGGAGCACGTCTCACCGAGTGCCCGGTGAACGATTCGTGTTTGCCTTTGGGGCGGCGAGGTCGCCAGATCGCCGGACCCGCAGCAGGGCAAACGCCCGGCCGTTTTGGATCGGACTCCCCAGGGAGGCGCCATGACGCAATCCACGGCGCAAGACAGCGCCGCTGCCGCTCCGCCCCCCGGGCCGCACCGGCGCTCACGCCGTTGGCGCTGGCTCGCGCTGGTGCTGCTGGTGATCGCCGCACTCCTGATCTGGCGGTGGATAGCGAATCGCAAGCCACCTGCCGCACCACCGCCTCCGCCCGTTGCTGTGATTACGACCATTGCGACGGCGCGCGATCTGCCGCGCTACGTTTTGGGGATTGGCACGGTGCAGGCCACCACGTCGGTGACCGTGCGCGTGCGGGTCGACGGGCAGATCGAGCGCATTGCGTTCAACGAAGGGCAGGACGTCAAAGCGGGCGACTTGCTCGTGCAAATCGATCCACGTCCTTATCGCGCCCAGTTGGAACAGGCACGGGCCACCAAGGCGCGCGACCAGGCCCAACTGGTCAACGCACGTGTCGACCTCAAGCGTTACCAAACCTTGGCCGCACAAGGCGCGTCGCCACAACAACAGGCCGACACGCAGGCCGCGCTCGTCAAGCAACTGGAAGCGGCCGTCATGACCGATCAGGCGCAGATCGACTACGCCGCCGTGCAACTCGACTACACGACGATTCGCTCACCCGTCACGGGGCGTACCGGCGTGCGGCTGGTCGATGTTGGCAACATCGTGCACGCCGCAGACGCCAACGGTATCGTCATCGTCAATCAGATCGATCCGATCACCGTGCTGTTCACGCTGCCGGAGGAGGCCGTCGGACGCGTAAATGCCGCTATGCAAACCGCCGGAAATCAGGGGCTGGTGGTCGACGTCTTTCCGCGTACCGGCACCGAGAAGCTGGCATCGGGCAAGCTCACGCTGATCAATAACCAGATCGACAACACGAGCGGCACGGTGCAGTTGAAAGCAACGTTCGCTAACGCCGATCATCGCCTGTGGCCCGGGCAGTACGTCAATGCCCGGCTCACGCTGGGGGTCATGACGCAGGCGATCGCGCTCGACACTTCTGTGGTGCAAAGCGGGCCGAACGGCACCTATGTATATGTGGTGGGCAGCGACGGCCGCGCGGTCGTGCAACCCGTGAAGGTGGGCATCACGCAGGGAAATCGCACCGTTATCGAGAGCGGTTTGGCACCGGGGGCGCGCGTGGTCGTGGAGGGGCAGCTCAAGTTGCGTCCCGGCGTGGCGGTGATGGAAGCCCGTGGGGCGACGGGGGGCGCAGCCGCGCCAGCCGCTCAGCCCGGCGGGGCGTCCGGGAGTGCTGCAACACCCGCCAATTCGGCCAGCGGTGCACCGGCGGCCCACTAGCCCATGTCCATTTCCGCTGCCTTTATCAAGCGCCCGATCGGCACGTCGTTGCTGGCGGCGGCGCTGTTTCTCGTCGGTGTGGCCGCCTGGCCGCTATTGCCGGTCGCGCCGTTGCCGCAGGTCGATTTCCCGACCATTCAGGTGTCCGTGACATTGCCCGGTGCCGACCCATCGACCATGGCGTCGAACGTGGCGACTCCGCTGGAGCGGCAGTTCTCGCTGATCGCAGGGCTCACGCAGATGACGTCGACGAGCGCTCTCGGCGCCACATCGATCACGCTGCAATTCGACCTGAATCGCAATATCGACGCAGCAGCCGTGGACGTGCAGGCGGCCATCAATGCCGCCGGTGGCCAGTTGCCGAGCAATCTGCCCAGTCCGCCGACCTATCGCAAGGTCAACCCCGCCGACTCGCCCATCATGCTGATGTCGGTCAAGTCGGATACCTTGCCGCTCACCGTCGTGAACGACTACGCCGACAACATTCTTGCGCAGCAGATCTCGCAAATCGACGGCGTTGGGTTGGTGAACATTGGCGGGACGCAGAAACCCGCCATTCGCGTGCAGCTCGATCCCGACAAGGTCGCCGCACTCGGCTTGGATCTCGAAACCGTACGCGGCGCGCTGGCCAGCGCGACGGTCAACACACCGAAAGGCAGCTTCGACGGGCCGCGTCAGAGTGTGACGGTCTACGACAACGGCCAGTTGCTCGATCCCGTGCGTTGGAACGATGTGATCGTTGCCTATCGCAACGGTGCCCCGGTGCGCGTGCGCGATTTAGGACAGGCCGTAGCCGGGCCGGAAAATGCCCGCTTCGCCGGCTGGGCCTACCGTGGCGCGGCCATGCCGGAGAGCGAGCCGCTCAAGAGCGGACGCTCGGTATTTCTCGCCGTGACCAAGCAGCCGGGCGCCAACGTGATTGCCACTGTCGAGCGCATCAAGGCGGCACTGCCGCGCTTGCAGGCGTCGATTCCGCCAGCGGTCGAGGTCAATGTGCTGACCGACCGCACGCAGACGATCCGGGCATCGGTCGAGGACGTGGAGTTCACGTTGGTGCTCACGGGGGTGCTCGTTGTGCTGGTGATCTTCCTGTTCTTGAGGAACTTGCCCGCGACCCTGATTCCCGCCGTGACGGTGCCGCTCGCGATGATGGGCACCGCCGCAGTGATGTACGGCATCGGCTTCAGTCTCGATAACCTCTCGCTCATGGCGCTCACGATCTCGGTCGGGTTCGTCGTGGACGATGCGATCGTGATGCTCGAGAACATTTATCGCCACGTCGAAGAGGGCATGGCGCCGATGGAAGCGGCCTATCGCGGCGCGGCCGAAATCGGTTTCACCATCGTGTCGATTTCGGTGTCGCTGGTGGCGGTGTTCATCCCGCTACTGCTGATGGGCGGCATCGTCGGGCGGCTGTTCCGGGAGTTTGCGATTACCGTGACGCTGACCATCGCCATTTCGGTGATCGTCTCGCTCACGCTTACGCCGATGCTCTGTTCGCGGTTCTTGCGCGACGCGTCGAAAGAGCAGCACGGCCGTCTGTACGCATGGTTCGAGACGGGTTTCTCGCACATGCAGGAGAGCTATCGTCGCGGCTTGCACGTCGTGCTTGAGCACCAATTCGTCACGCTGCTTGTGTTCATCGCGACCGTCGCATTGACCGCGCTGTTGTACGTGGTGATTCCGAAGGGTTTCTTTCCGCAGCAGGACACCGGTTTCGTGTTCGGCTTCGCCGAGTCGTCGCAGGACACCTCGTTCCAGTTGATGAGTCAGCGCGTAGTGCGCGTGGCCGACGTGGTGCGCCAAGACCCGGACGTGTTGAGCTTCGTCGCCAACACCGGCAACACCACGGCCAATACGGCGAATTTCTACATCAACCTCAAACCGAAGTCGGCCGGACGCACGCTTTCCGCCGATCAGGTGATTGCGCGTCTTCGACCGAAGCTTGCGCAACTCGAAGGGATCAATTTGTTCCTGCAAGCGGGGCAGGACATCAACGTCGGTGGCCGACTGGCGCGCACGCAGTATCAATACACGCTGACCGATGCCGATATCAACGAACTGAACATCTATGCGCCGCGGTTGCTCGAGCGTTTGCGTAAGCTGCCGCAGCTCACCGACCTCGCGACGGACCAGCAAAGCAACGCGCCCACGGCGACACTGACCATCGATCGGGATCGCGCGTCGAGTTTCGGTATTTCACCGGCGGTCATCGAGGCCACGCTGTACGACGCCATCGGGCAGCGTCAGATCGCGCAGTACTTCACGCAGATCAACAGCTATCACGTGATCATGGAAGTCACGCCCGCGTTGCAGGCCGACCCGGCGTTACTCGACAAGCTCTATCTCACCTCGCCGATCACCGGCCAGCGTGTGCCGCTCTCGACGTTCGTCCACGTGGATCGCAGCAAGACCAATTACCTGTTGATCAGCCACCAGAGCCAGTTTCCGGCGGTGACGCTGTCGTTCAACTTGGCACCGGGGGTGTCGCTCGGCGAGGCCGTCGACGCGATTCGGCGCACGCAGGCCGAGATGAATCTGCCGCTCTCGCTCAATGGCACGTTCCAGGGCACGGCGCAGGCGTTTCGCGATTCGCTCGCGACGCAGCCCTACCTGATTCTGGCGGCGCTGGTCGCGGTGTATATCGTGCTCGGATTGCTATACGAGAGTTATATCCATCCGCTCACGATTCTGTCCACATTGCCTTCGGCAGGTGTGGGCGCGTTGCTGATCCTGATGATCGGCGGACACGATTTGAGCGTGATTGCGCTGATCGGCATCATTTTGCTGATCGGGATCGTCAAGAAGAACGGGATCATGATGGTCGACTTCGCGCTGACGGCGGAACGTGAGCGCGGGCTCTCGCCCGAGGAGTCGATCTATCAGGCGTGTCTTCTGCGTTTTCGTCCGATCATGATGACGACGATGTGTGCGTTGCTCGCGGGCCTGCCGTTGATGCTTGGCACAGGGGCGGGGTCGGAGTTGCGGCGTCCGCTGGGGTACGCGATGGTCGGCGGCTTGCTGCTCTCGCAAGCGCTGACGCTCTTCACGACGCCCGTGGTGTATCTCTATCTCGACAGGGCGAGTCAGTGGTATCGACGTCGCAAGGAGGCGAAGGGCGAGGGCGGTGCGTCCTGATGGGGCTGGGTTGCGTGAGGGAAAGTTGGGCCCGAATAGGGATATTCGGACCCTAGATGCTTCCTTGATGTCTTCCTGGCGGCTCAGTGGTGTCCCGCTAGCGCTTTAGGCAGCGGCTGATAGATTGGCCAATACGGCATGCGGATCGTGATACGGCAGGCCAAGCGCTTCGGCGACGCCACGATTCGTCACCATGCCGCGCGCGACATTCAGCCCGGCGAGAAGATGCGCGTCGGCGCGCATCGCCGCCACCGGACCGTGTTCCGCCAACTGCAAGATAAACGGCAACGTGACGTTGTTGAGCGCGAAGGTCGATGTGCGCGGCACGCCCCCCGGCATGTTGGCGACGCAGTAGTGCACAACGCCATCCACGACATAGACCGGATCGGCATGCGTCGTCGGATGCGATGTCTCGCAACAGCCGCCCTGATCGATGGCCACGTCCACGATGACGGCGCCCTTACGCATGATCCCGAGCATCTCGCGGGTGATGAGCTTCGGTGCCGCCGCCCCCGGAATCAACACGCCGCCGATGACGAGATCGGCTTCGCGCAGATGTTGCTCGATCGCGTGCTGCGTCGAGTAGACCGTTTGCACGCGTCCGCCGAACTGGGCGCTGAGGCGGCGCAGCGCATCGACCGATTTGTCGATGATCGTCACCTGCGCGCCGATGCCGACAGCGACTGTCGCCGCGTTGGTGCCGACCACGCCGCCGCCGAGAATCAGGACCTTGCCCGCTTCCACGCCGGGCACACCCGAGAGCAGCAAGCCAAGACCGCCATGGGCTTTTTCAAGTGCCGTCGCACCCGCCTGAATCGACATGCGTCCAGCGACTTCGGACATCGGCGCTAGCAATGGCAGCCCGCCTGTGGCCGATGTCACGGTCTCATAGGCGATGCAGGTGGCGCCGCTCTTGATGAGATCGCGGGTCTGTTCCGGGTCGGGCGCGAGGTGCAGATAAGTGAATAACGTGTGATGGGGGCGCAGACGCGCGCGTTCGACCGCTTGGGGTTCCTTGACCTTGACGATCAACTCGGCGCGGTCGAAGACTTCGGCAGCATTGGCGGCGATGCGGGCGCCTGCGGCGGTATAGACCGTGTCGTCCATGCCGATGCCAGCACCGGCTTGCGCTTCGATCCAGACCTCGTGCCCGCGTGCCACCACTTCGCGTACGGCTGCGGGCGTCATGCCTACGCGGTATTCGTGGTTCTTGATCTCCTTCGGTACGCCGATTCTCATGATGTGTCTCCTGTTGTGATGTGACGGCAAAAAACGCTATCGAACCAGTCATCAGGCGGGGCGGGCGCGGCATTCGTGTGCTGCGTCTCATCTCGTTGCTCACACCGCTCGCGTCGATGTGAGTCCCCAAACAAAAACGGCACCCGAAGGTGCCGTTCGATGTATCAGGCGAAGGCCGGTTGGGCCTGCGCATCCGGGGCGCCACTGTAGCGCGCCACCGACAGATCGTCGGACAGAATGGCCGGTCGGCGGCCCGACATCAGATCGGCCAGCAACTGGCCGGAGCCGCAGGACATTGTCCAGCCCAGCGTGCCGTGACCCGTATTCAGGAACAGGTTGCGCAGTGCCGTGGCACCGACAATCGGCGTGCCGTCCGGCGTCATCGGGCGCAGCCCGGTCCAGAACGACGCTTCCGCCGTATTGCCCGCACCGGGGTACAGGTCGTTCACAACCATTTCGAGCGTGGCGCGGCGTGCCGGGTTGAGGGCCTTGTTGTAGCCGACGACTTCGGCCATGCCACCGACGCGAATGCGATCGTCGAAACGCGTAACGGCGATCTTGTAGGTCTCGTCGAGCACGGTCGAGACCGGGGCGCGTGCGGCGTCGACGATCGGCACCGTGATCGAGTAACCCTTGAGCGGGTAGACCGGAATGTCGACGATGCCACGCAGGAACGGCGTCGAGAAGGAGCCGAGGGCCACCACGTAGGCGTCGGCGCGCTGCATCATGCCGGCGCAGACGACGCCTTCAATCTTGTCGCCGACCACTTGCAGGCCGTCGATCGGCATGTCGTAGCGGAACTTCACACCCAGCGCTTCGGCCATTGCGGCGAGACGCGTGGTGAAGAGTTGGCAATCACCCGTCTCGTCGTTCGGCAGGCGCAGGCCGCCGGTGAGCTTGTGTGCGACGGCAGCCAGGGCCGGTTCGGCGCTCGCCAGCGCGGTGCGGTCGAGCAGTTCGAACGGCACGCCGGCTTCTTCAAGCACGGCAATGTCGCGAGCGGCGTTGGCCAGTTGCTCTTCGGTACGGAACAGTTGCAGAGTGCCCGCCTGACGGCCTTCATAGGCGATGCCCGTCTCGGCGCGCAGGGCGCGGAAGCAGTCGCGGCTGTATTCCGCGATGCGCACCATGCGTTCCTTGTTGACGGTGTAACGCTCCGGCGTGCAGTTGCGCAGCATTTGATAGAGCCACTTGAGCTGCGTGAGCGAGCCGTCCGGACGAATAGCCAACGGCGCATGCTTCTGGAACAGCCACTTGATGGCCTTGGTCGGAATACCCGGCGCGGCCCACGGCGACGCGTAGCCCGGCGAAATCTGGCCGGCGTTGCCGAAGCTGGTCTCGAGTGCCGGACCAGCCTGGCGGTCGAGCACCGTGACGTCGTGCCCGGCCTTTGCCAGGTAGTAGGCGCTGGTAACGCCGATGACGCCGCTGCCGAGAACGATGACCTTCATTGCGTGGACTCCTGTAAATCCGTAGTTATGCAGTATTTATTGGCATGCTATTCTCGGATTGCTAGGTTTAGTTAATGAATATCAGTCGAATTCAGGAAAAAATCATGAGAGTGCAGCAGCAATCGATTCGGACGCTGGATCGGCTCGACCGGCGCATCCTCACGTTGCTTCAGCAAGACGGCCGAATGTCGATGAAAGACCTGTCGGAGCAGGTCGGGCTGTCGATCACGCCGTGTATTGAACGCGTGAAACGCATGGAGCGCGACGGGGTGATCATGGGCTACTTCGCGCGTGTGAATCCGGCGGCGCTGGGCGCGGCACTCCTCGTGTTCGTGGAGATCACGCTCGACCACAAGTCGGGGAACATGTTCGATCAGTTCCGCCGCGAGGTGCTGCGAATTCCCGAGGTGATGGAGTGCCATCTCATCTCGGGCGACTTCGACTATCTCATCAAGGCGCGTATCCGCGAGATGTCCGAGTACCGGAAGCTGCTGGGCGACATCCTGTTGCAACTGCCGGGCGCCGTGCAGTCCAAGAGTTACGTCGTGATGGAAGAAATCAAAGAGACGCTGACGGTCTACGTCGAAGAGTGAGACTGAGGGCGCGATCTGCTTAAAAAAGTGGCATCTGTGGATCGACTTTGCCAGTTGTGCTGTCGACTGCGCCCGCCCCGGTCTGCCGTGCTCGGTTTTGTTGGTGCGAGCCACCGGGGGAGCCCTGCGGCGTTTCCGGGCGATCGGGCACCCTGAAATGGTCGTTGCGAAGCGGCGGGCGGGCCTGATTGAGCCCCAGTTTGCGGGCCGCCAGCAAAAAACGCTGCCGGATAAGTTCGGCATGCAGCCCGGTCCCGCGCATTCTCGTGCCGAACTCGGCGCTGTTGTGTTTGCCGTCGCGAACCTGCTCGATCAGGCTCATCACGTGTCGGGCGCGCATCGGGTAATGCATTTCCAGCCATTCGACGAAGACGTCGTGCACTTCGCGCGGCAAGCGCAGCATCGTATAAGACGCATATGTGGCACCGGCCTGTGCCGCCGTCGTCAATACTCGTTCGATATCGAAATCGGTCAGCGCTGGCACAATCGGCGCGACGATCACCCCCGTAGGAATGCCCGCCTGCGTAAGCTTGTGAATGGCTTCGATGCGCTTGGGCGGTGTGTTGGCGCGGGGCTCCATCTTGCGGGCGATTTCCGCGTCGAGCGTTCCCACTGAAATGAATACGCGCGCGAGCCCACGCTGTGCCATGCGCGACAGGATGTCGATATCGCGCGTCACCAGCGCCGATTTTGTCGTAATGCCTACCGGGTGCCCGAACCGTTCAAGCACTTCAAGCACGCTGCGCGTAATTCCATACTCACGCTCGATCGGCTGATAGGGATCGGTGTTCGCACCCAAGGCTAGCAGCGCGGGCTGGTAACCCCGTTTGCGCAGTTCGGCATCAAGCCGTTCGGCGGCGTTGGTCTTGGCATACAGACGGGTTTCGAAGTCGAGCCCCGGCGAGAGCCCGAGATAGGCGTGGGTCGGGCGCGCGAAGCAGTAAGTGCAGCCGTGCTCGCAGCCGCGATACGGATTGATGGAGCGGTCGAACGGGATGTCGGACGAGGTGTTCCGCGAGATGATCGTGCGCGCCGTTTCCAACGCCACTTGCGTAACG
Organism: Pandoraea pneumonica; assembly: GCF_049918595.1. Taxonomy (GTDB): domain Bacteria; phylum Pseudomonadota; class Gammaproteobacteria; order Burkholderiales; family Burkholderiaceae; genus Pandoraea; species Pandoraea pneumonica_A. The sequence goes on along the minus strand of NZ_JBNCRZ010000003.1, from coordinate 612,343 downwards.
AACTTGACCTCTGTTTCGTGGGCGATGTCCGATTCGTGACGGGTTTCGTCGACTTCGCGGCGAAACTCGGAAAAGCGTGACTCCAGGTTGGCAACGGCGCCTCGGCCACGACGGGACGGGGGCGGCGCGAATGACGAAGCCATGGCTGGTCTCCTTGCTTGCAGTCCGGATACCCGTTGAGGGACATCCACGGGGAATGCTTGTCATTATACTGTGTTTTTATACAGTATTTGACGGAGACGCAAAGATGACCGGCAGTGGGTGCGGTGGAGCGTTATTGGGGGCTTGGGGTGTTTGGATGCGGGTGTGCTGTGACTGGATGAATCTCTTGCAGCGGTTACGGCGTGTCGTTGGGAGCTACCGGTGGCACGTAAGGGGCGATAGCGCGGGCGATAGCGTCGAGCGCCGCATCGTCGGCGTTCGGGCGTTGCCGGGCGAGGCGGATCGCTCGCAGCGTCAGCAGCGCGTACAAGGTGGCATGATTGCCGCCCATATTCGCGAGGGCTTCGGTGTGACGGGTGACGATACCGGCGTCGCCACGCGATACCGGCCCCGCGAGCGCACCCGCGAGTCCGCGCTCGCGTGCGGCATTGAGCGTGCCCATGACCAGCGGCCACATGGCTTCTTTGGCATCGCTCTCGGGCATGCCGATAGCGCGCCAAAGTTCAGTCGCTTCTTCCAGCGCACAAAGCAGAAAGCTCGCCGCGTAATTGGCACCGGCGTGATATCGCATGCGCTCGCCAGCCGGTATTTCCAGCGGGCGGCAGCCAATGGCGCTGGTCAGCGTGCGCAGCGTCAGCGCCAGCGTAGGCTCCGCTTCGATGGTGATGGCGCTGCCGGCCATGCGAGTGGCGTCGTCGGTGAGGCCAGCAAAGAGGAACAGCGGATGGAAGCCGCCGATTTGCGCGCCATGTTTAGTCGCCGGTCGAAGCAGCTCGACTTCCGATGCGCCGCTGCAATGCACCAGTGCTTGGGACGCCGAAGGCGAAAGATGTTCCGCACATGCCGCAAGCGCATCGTCGGGCACGGTCAGGAAGACCAGGTCGGCGTGGTCGAAAACGGCGTTCGCATCACTGGCTTCCGTCGCGGCAATGGCGTTGCACTGAGGGACTTGAGCGGCGAGGGTTTGGGCGGTTTGGCGCTTACGGCTAGCGACGGCGGTGACGCGGTATCCGGCGCGCGTTGCCGCAACCGACAACGCCGTGGCGACACGCCCCGCGCCGATAAAGCCCAGCGTCGGACGTCGATCGTTTGGGAGAGGAGGGTTCACGGCGAGGCTCGGGGTGGCACTGACAGCGGGGTTCTCGGCGCAATTCACAGTGCAATCGCGCCGAGAAGGATGTCGTTACTGCGACAGGCGATTCGGCGTGTCGTGCGTTTCGAAGTAAGTCTGAAACGCGACGGCGAAGCCGACCATCATGAGCATGGCGCCGACGAAGAGCGACACGCTCACGATAATCACGGCAGTCCAGCCCGAGCGCGAACGATTCGTGGCTCCCGGATTGAACTGCTGGTCCCAACGCTCGTCAGGGCGAAGGCCATAGACGATGGCGGCGAGAAACGCCGAGAACAGCGAAATCGCGCCCAGAATCGTCAGCACCCAGCCCGACGTAGAACTGAGTTCGCTCGTCACCAACAGCCCCCAACCGGCGACGCCGCAGGCCGAGCCCACGATGTGTGCCCACCCGAACGGGTCGCGCAAACCGTAAAGATAGAAGCGATGCAGGCCGAGTGTACCGAACAGCATCGCCAGGCCGGCGGTCAGAGTCTTGGATTTGTGGGTGAGAGCGCTCATCAGGGACGATTATCGGGTGGGCGTTTGACGAATAACTTCGACCAGCGTCCACCGCATGCTCGAAGCGTCGGCGGGCGGGTTGTCGACAGGCTCGCCGTGAATTTTCACGCGGTATTCTACGCCGGGCTTCCAGTCGAAGCCATCGATGTGCGCGTACCAGAGCTCCCACGGGGCTTTGCCCGAATCGTCAGCGTTACGCACGCGCAGGCACTTGCGAGGACCGACGCCCACACAATCGGCCATTTGCGAGTCGACATCGAGCACACGATCTTCCGTTTTGCTCGTTGCAGTCGTGCCGCTGCCGCCGGCAATTGGACGATTGAGCAAAGTCTGCGAGGCATACGTCAGCGTCTCGCCGCCCGGTGCGGTCAGAATCAGTTGCGTGTCACGGCGCTCGAAGCGCGACACGCGCGGCAGCGTCTTGAGATAACGATCTTCGAACGCCATCGAGTCGGGGCACGCCATGCGCGTGGACGCCGGGGCTTGCAGGCTAACTTGTCCGTTCGCCGGACCGACCGTGTACTGGCCGAAAATTCGGTTGCAGCCACCGGTGCCGGAGAAGGCCCCCTTGTCGTTGAACGTCAGATTGACCACACGTCCTTCGGGCAGGCTCGGAATATCGCCGGCGCCTTCCCAGCGGACCAACTGCCAGGTGCCGAGGATATCGGCCGGTGTGGTCGCGGCAGCCGGTGCGTTGCTATCGGTGGCCGCCGAAGGGTTGGCGCCGCCGCCGGACGGCGCCGCACAACCGGCGAGCAGCGCGGCGGGCACGAGCAACATCGCGAGATACGAGGCAAACGAGGAGGGTAGGCGTTGGGTCATGATCTTGTGTCAGCGGAGTGAGGGAGAGGGCAGGGACGGCGGAAATGTCACGCGGGGCAGGTAGTAATACGCCCGGGCGGTGCCGTGAATACCGTGGGATGTTGACCGATAGGAAGCCGAGTCAGTTCCTTCCCTGGCAACTGGCGGGCTGTGAGCGTGCGGGACGGGGGTGTTCGAGTCGTCATCGCGAGTCCTTACGGTTTGCGATACGTAATGCGGTAGATGGCGCCGGCATAGTCGTCACTGATAAGTAGCGAACCGTCGGGTAGCGTCAGCAGATCGACGGGGCGGCCCCAGACGGATTCGTCGGCGCCGAGCCAGCCCTGTGCGAAGACTTCTTGTTTGACTACGCTGTTCTTAGCGTCAAGTACGACCCGGACGACGCGATATCCGACTTTGCGCGATCGATTCCAAGAGCCGTGCTCGGCAATGAAGATGTTGCCGCGATATTCCTCCGGGAATTGCTTGCCTGTATAGAAGTGCATGCCGAGTGCGGCCACGTGAGCGCCGAGCTTGGCCATCGGTGGTGTGAACGCGGTGCAGGATTTTTCGCGGCCGAACTCGGGGTCGGGGACGTTGCCTGCATGACAGTAAGGGAAACCGAAGTGTTCGCCCGTGCGCGTGAGTCGGTTGAGTTTGTCGTCAGGCACGTCATCGCCCATCATGTCGCGGCCGTTGTCGGTAAACCACAACGTATTCGTGCCCGGCTGCCAATCGAAGCCGACGGTGTTGCGTACACCGCGCGCGACGGTGCGCCAGTCGCTGCCGTCCGGCTTCATGCTGCCGATCATGGCGTACCGGTTTTCGTCGCGCTTGCACACGTTGCAGGGCGCACCGACACCGACATAGAGGCGCTGATCCGGGCCGAACGCAATGTAGCGCCAGCCATGGTGGGTCTCCGTCGGGAGTTTGGCGTAGACGACGGCCGGCTGGCCGGGGTTGTCGAGCCGGTCTTCGATATTGTCGAGCCGCAGAATGCGAGACACCGCTGATATATATAGGGCGCCGTCGCGCATGGCGACGCCGACGGGCATATTCAGACCCGACGCCACGGTTCGCACTTTTGCCGCGTAGGCCCGCGAGGGATCAAGGGTGATCGCGTAGACGTTCCCTTCGCCGCGGCTGCCGACAAACAGCGTGCCCTTGGGGCCGAGGACCATGCCGCGCGCACCGGGGACTTGATCGGAGAGGACTTCGACGTAGAAGCCCGGGGGGAGCACGAGTCGCTCGATAGGCAACGCGTCGCGCGCCTGGGTGAAGCTGGGGGCGAGTGCCAGGAGGCTGGTCAGCAGGTAGAGCAAGCGCCGTGCGAGCGGGCTGAATCGGAAGTGCGCCGGGGCGGGCCTTGCTGGCCGCGTTCGCCACAGCGCGTGCTGCCATCCATCGGAAAATCGTCGCATGCCGGACTCGCTTCTCGCACAGGATGCGAGCATTGTAGACCAGCGGCGGGGCGCTTCGGCGGTGTCGTGCGCCCGGGGCAATGGGGGCGGGCCGCAGCGCGATCTCGACGGCTTCACGGGATGTGTTTGTTTTGACGAGGTTTTTGCGCTATAATCACGCGTTTTCTGTCCGAACACTTCTGGATTCAAGGATTTATTATGGTCGTTATCCGCCTGGCTCGCGGCGGCGCGAAGAAGCGCCCGTTCTACAACATCGTTGCTACCGATTCGCGCAATCGCCGCGATGGCCGCTTTATCGAGCGTATTGGCTTCTACAACCCGGTCGCCGCTGAAGGCACGGAAGGTCTGCGTATCGCTCAAGACCGTCTGACCTACTGGCAAGGCGTTGGCGCACAACTGTCGCCGACCGTGGCTCGCCTGATCAAGCAAGCTCCGAAGGCTGCTGCCTAAGCTTTTGCTGATCAAGCAGTACGCATTGCTGTCGGGTTTCCGATGGCATAAGAATTGAACGGCGCTGCCTGTTCCGGAGTGATCTGGAGCAGGCAGCGCCGTGTGTTCGTCTCAACGTTGGATTGGCATGGTTCGTAACGCTCGACCCGCACGTGCGCGGGTACCGCTGAAAATCGGTGCTGACGCGCGAGGTGCCGCTGGCACGAGCGCGGCGCAGGTGCTCGCGCCTGTCACCGAAGTGCCCGACGATCTCGTCGAACTCGGCTATATCGGTGACGCGTACGGCATTCGCGGCTGGATCAAGGTGCAACCGCACGGGGGCGACGGTGGTGGTTTGCTGTCTGCCGATAGCTGGTATCTTCAGCGCCCCGGCGACTCGACTTTCACCAAGGCGAAAGTGCTGCAAAGCCGGGGACACTCCGGCACCGTCGTCGCGCAATTGCGTGGTAGCGACAGTCGCACGGCCGCCGAAGCGCTCAAAGGGTTGCAAGTTTGGGTGCCGCGTAGTGCGTTTCCAACGGCTGACGAAGACGAGTTTTACTGGGTCGACCTCATCGGCGCTCAGGTAACGAATCTCCAGGACGAATCGCTCGGCAAGGTCGTCGGTTTGCTCGACAACGGGGTGCATACCGTGTTGCGAGTGGCCTACGAAGTGCCGGCGGCTGATGGCAAACCGGCGAAGACCGCCGAGCGCCTGATTCCCTTCGTTGGCCAGTATGTGCAGACCGTCGATACCGAGGCGGGGCGCATTGTGGCTGATTGGGGTCTCGATTACTGAGATGACCGAATGACCGCCCGCGGCAGAAATGGCCCGGGCACCTCTGGACGGAACCGGCCTGATGCAGTTTGACGTCGTCACGCTATTTCCCGAGATGTTTCGGGCACTGACCGACTGGGGCGTAACCAGCCGGGCACTCAAGCAGTCGCGTTACGACCTGCGGTTTTGGAATCCTCGTGATTTCACGCACAACAACTACCGTACGATCGACGATCGCCCGTATGGCGGTGGGCCGGGCATGGTCATGCTCGCCAAGCCGCTCGAAGATGCGATCGCTGCGGCGAAAGCTGCGCAAGCGCAAGCTGGTGTAGCGCGTGGACGTGTGTTGTTGATGTCGCCGCAAGGCAAGCCGCTGACCCATCGCCGGGTGACCGAATTGCGCGAGCAGGAGCAGGGCCTGATTCTGCTGTGTGGGCGTTACGAGGCTATCGATCAGCGTCTGGTCGATCGTGTCGTGGACGAGGAAGTCAGCGTTGGCGATTTTGTGTTGTCAGGCGGCGAATTGCCCGCGATGGCACTCATGGATTCGCTGATTCGGCTACTGCCGGGTGTGCTGAACGATTCGCAGTCGGCCGAGCAAGACAGCTTTGTGAATGGTTTGCTCGACTGCCCGCATTACACGCGGCCGGAAGAATACGAAGGTGTGCGCGTGCCCGACGTGCTGTTGGGCGGGCACCACGCCGAGATTGAAAAGTGGCGGCGCCGCGAGGCGTTGACCAATACCTGGCGCAAACGCCCCGACATGATCGTGAGCGCGCGTGCCAACGGATTGCTCAGCCGTGCCGATGAGGCATGGTTGGCAAGCCTAGCCGCCGATTCGTCGGCGAAGTAGGCAACGGGTGTCGCCATGGGGGCGGCATTCGGTTTGAACCCATCCTCTGTCGGGGCCGGCATGCCGGTAGAACGCCGATACGATGGCACAAGGAGTAGTCAATGAATCTGATCGCACAGATCGAGCAAGAAGAAATCGCGCGTTTGACCACGAGCAAGACGATCCCCGAATTCGCCCCGGGCGACACCGTGATCGTTAACGTGAACGTGGTTGAAGGTACCCGCAAGCGTGTGCAGGCTTACGAAGGCGTCGTGATCGCCAAGCGTAACCGTGGCCTGAACTCGGCGTTCATCGTGCGCAAGATTTCGTCGGGTGAAGGCGTTGAGCGTACGTTCCAGACGTACTCGCCGCTGATCGCCAGCATCGAAGTCAAGCGTCGTGGTGACGTTCGTCGCGCCAAGCTGTACTACCTGCGTGAGCGTTCGGGCAAGTCGGCACGTATCAAGGAAAAGCTCACGTACAAGAGCAAGACCGTCGCTGCCGAGTAAGTCGGACGCTGCCATGCCTGGCGACCTCGTGGCCGGGCATAGCAAAAGCCGCATGGAAAAAGCACCCCTCGGGGTGCTTTTTTCGTATGGGCCGGTGTTGTATCAAACGACCATCGTTTGAATTGCCGTGTGAAGTGGGTTTTTCTTCCCGCATACGAGGTCGACGCTTCCCCGGTAAAATAGCAAAGTTATCCTTCGTGCAAAGGCCTACGTGGCGCCACCTCTGATCCTGCATCCCGAAGCGTTACCCATCGTCTCGACGGGCGAGGGTGAGCCCGCGGTGCCGGCGGAACGGCTGACCCCCATGGCACTCCGCGATCGTCTCGCTCGCCCACCGATTTGGACGCCAGACGCGGGGGCCATAGAAGTAGTCTCTCCCCCGTTGTTCACCCCTCGCGCGGCTGCCGTTCTCGTCCCGCTGGTGATGCGCCCGCACGGCACGACGGTGCTGCTCACGCAGCGCACACAACATCTCAGCACGCACGCAGGGCAGGTGAGTTTCCCCGGTGGAAGTCGCGAGCCCGACGATCCGACGCCGATCGCGACCGCATTGCGCGAATCGCGTGAAGAGATTGGGCTCGACTCCGGTGCGGTCGAAGTCATTGGTCGCCTGCCGGACTATGTAACCGGCACGGGTTTCCGAGTCGCCCCGGTGGTGGGGCTGGTTAGGCCGCCCGTCGAACTCGTCGCCGATGCAGGTGAAGTCGACGAGATCTTCGAAGTCCCGCTCGACTTTTTGATGAACCCGGCGCATCACCAGATTCGGGTGTTCAACTATCAGGTCGGCGAGCGCCGCTTTTACGCAATGCCGTATCCGAGACCGGCCGGTGGAGAGTATTTCATCTGGGGGGCGACGGCCGGCATGCTGCGCAACTTCTACCAACTGTTGCGGGCCTGACGCGCTCGCCCCAAGGTCGCGCAATTTGTGTGCGCGAAATCGGCATTGCACGCGTCGCGAAGGCGCATGGCACGGGCATTCGCGAGAAGCTGTGCTATCGTTACATCATTCCGTCCGGTGACCCGATCGCACGCATGACATTCTTTTCGGTACTCCTCGCGCTGATCCTCGAGCAGGTGCGTGCGCTCTCCACGCAAAACCCGATCTACAACCTCATCCGCTCCCACGCGACCCACACTTCCCAGTCGTTCGATGCGGGGCAGCCGCGGCATGGCGTGCTGGCATGGCTGGTCGTCGTCGTGCCGTTCGTATTGGCGGTCGGGGTGGTCTATTACCTCCTCATGCGGGTAAATATCTTGCTGGGCTTTGCGTGGAACGTGTTGATCGTCTATCTGACGATGGGATTCCGGCAGTTCAGCCATTACTTCACCGACATTCACGTTGCGCTCAACAACGACAACGTCAACGAAGCGCGTGAGATTCTCCGTCAGTGGATCGGTATCGACACGGTCGACATGCCGGTCGACGAGATCGTGCGACACACGCTGTTGCACGCCGTGATCGCTTCACATCGTCACGTATTCGGCGTTTTCTTCTGGTTCTTGATTCCCATCGGTCCAGCGGGTGCCGTGCTTTATCGTCTTGCGGAATATCTGTCGCGTCGATGGACGGAGCCTGCGCCTGATCGCAGCCCGGCATTCGGTTCGTTTGCACGCAAAGCGTTCTATGTCATCGACTGGCTGCCTGCTCGCATGACGGCCGTCGGCTTCGCGATCGTGGGCAATTTCGAAGACGCGATCTACGCTTGGCGCCACTACGCCAAACAGTGGCCGAATGAAAACGAAGGCATCTTGTTGGCCGCCGGTAGCGGCGCTTTGGGCGCACGACTGACCGGGCCGTTGGCGGAAGTCTCGAGCGTCGATGCGCTCAATCAAGGTGACGATGCTGTGCTGCCGGTGGGCGGTGAGTGCACGCCGCGCACGCTTCAGGCAGCAGTGGGCCTGGTGTGGCGTGCGGTGTTGCTCTGGATGCTGCTGCTCTTGTTGCTGACACTGGCCGTCTGGCTCGGTTGATGCCCGGTCGAACGATACGAAAAACCCCGCGGAAGCGGGGTTTTTCATTGGTTCAAGCGCTACAGGCCTCTCGAATCGGTATGTTCGATCCCGGATCAGTATGGAATTTCCTGCTCCGATTCGTGCACCAGTTGCGCGTAGAGCGCATGGCGTTGCTCGGAGATTCGTCCGTCGGCCACGGCCTCGAGAATGGCGCAACCCGGCTCTTTCAGGTGGTGACAGTTGTAGAACCGGCAACCGGTGAGTAGCGGACGGAATTCGGGGAATGCACGCTCCAGCACGCCTTCCTTGAGGTGGTGCAGGCCGAATTCCTGGAACCCCGGTGAGTCGATCAACAAGCCACCCTCGGGCAGATGGAAGATGCGAGTGAACGTCGTCGTGTGCTTGCCGGAGTTCAACACGGTGGAGATCTCACGCGTCGCGGCGTCTGCATCGGGCACGAGCAGGTTCACGAGACTCGATTTCCCCATTCCCGACTGCCCGAGTAGAAGCGACGCCTTATGGGCCAGTCGCGGCAGCAGCATGGCCTTTGCCGCTTCCGGATCGGCGCGCACCGACAGTTCCAACACTTCGTAGCCCAACGCCCGATACGGCGCCAGACGTTCTCGCGCGGCCGGCAGGGCAGCGACGACGTCCGTCTTGTTGAGCACGACGATTGGGTGCAGGTCATTCGCCTCGGCCGCGACGAGCGCCCGGCCCAGCAAATCTTCACTGAAGTACGGTTCGGTCCCGAGCATGATCACCAACTGATCGATGTTCGACGCGAACAGCTTGCTCTTGAACTGGTCCGACCGATACAGCAGGTTACGGCGCGGCAGGATCTCCTCGATCACGCCCTGATCGCCCGTACGTGCCCAGGCAACTTCGTCGCCCACGGCAATCTCGCTTTTCTTGCCTCGTGGGAAGCACAGTACGGTTTCGCCGTCGTCGGCTTCCACCACGTAGTGCCGCCCATGCGCCGCGGCAACTCGACCGAGACGACGTGCTTCTGCTGGCGTGGCGACCGGTGCCGCCTTCACTTTTGAACCGCGCTTCATGCGTGCCCCAGCAGTCGGTCGATGCGCTGCGAGGCGGGCGGGTGCGAGTAGTAGAACGCGGTGTAGACAGGGTCGGGTGTAAGCGTCGACGCATTGTCCTGATACAGCTTCACCAGCGCATTCACGAGGTCGCTCGCCTGCGTTTGGCTGGCGGCAAAGGCATCAGCTTCGAACTCGTGCTTGCGCGATGTGAGGCTGCTCAGCGGGCTGGCGAAGAAACCAAAGACCGGCAGCACCAGGAAGAACAGCACCAGCGCCAGTGCATTGTTGCTGCCCGTCATCGACGGGAGCACGCCGAGCTCCGTGTAGAACCAGGTACGGCCCGCAAGCCAGCCCAGCAGGGCCAGGAACGCGAGCGAAAGTGCGAACGCGACCGCGAGACGCTTGGTGATATGGCGGCGCTTGAAATGCCCCAGCTCATGGGCAAGGACCGCTTCGATTTCTTCCGGCGACAGGCGCTCGATCAGCGTGTCGAAGAAGACGATGCGCTTCGCGCGCCCAAATCCGCTGAAATAGGCGTTGCCGTGGGCCGAGCGCTTCGAGCCATCCATGACGAACAGGCCGCGTGCAGCGAAGCCGCAGCGCTGCATCAGTCCTTCGATGCGCTGAGCCAGCGAGGCATCGGCGAGCGGCTCGAACTTGTTGAACATCGGTGCGATGACGTGCGGGAAGATGAATTGCACGAACAAATTGAAAGCCACCCACACCACCCACGTGTAGAGCCACCACAACGGCCCGGCGCGCTCCATGAGCCACAGGACGACAAACAGCAGCGGCAGGCCGAGCACGATCCCCACGGCGGTGCCTTTAATCAAGTCGACGATGAACAGCCCGATCGACATGCGATTGAACCCGAACCGTTGCTCGATCACGAACTGCCGCACGTACGTGAACGGCAGATCGACGAGCCCGGAGATGAGCAGCACGGCGCCGATCAGCGCGATCTGGGCGAGATAGCCTTCGCCAAGCCATTCGCTGATGCCGATGTGCAGGAGATTCAGGCCGCCCAGCAGGGTGAGGGCGACGAGCAGTACCGCCTGCGCGAAGATTTCGGCCATGCCGAGCCGGGTGCGAGCCACTGTGTAGTCGGCCGCGCGCTGGTGATCGGTCAGCGTGATCGTGCCGGCGAAACGCTCGGGGACAGCCGCACGATGGGCGACCACGTGGCGGATCTGGCGGGCCGCCAGCCACAGCTTGGTCATGACCATGGCCAGCAGGAAGATCACGAAGAGATAAGTGAACATGCGCCTAAGAGGAATCTGAAGTATGCGAGAATTATAAGTTCTTTCGACCGGCCAGGCGCCTTACCGGTCGCCTACCGACGCGTTTTACAGAGTCTTCCGATCATGTCTGCCATTCCATCCCAAAATTCCGCATCTGCCGAAGGCGAAACGACGCTCGCGCGTGCCGAGTTCAATCTGGTCTGGCTCGATATGGAAATGACCGGTTTGCAGCCCGATAGCGACCGAATCATCGAAGTTGCCGTTGTCGTGACCGATTCGGCCCTGACGCGTCGCATCGAAGGTCCGGTTTTCGCGATCCATCAGTCCGATGCCGTGCTCGACGGCATGGACGACTGGAACAAGGGCACCCACGGTCGCTCCGGGCTGATCGATCGCGTGAAGGCATCGACGGTCGACGAAGCGTCGGCCGAGACGCAACTGATCGAGTTCCTGTCGCAGTACGTCCCGCCCAACAAGTCGCCGATGTGCGGCAACTCGATTTGTCAGGACCGCCGCTTCATGGCGCGTTACATGCCCAAGCTGGAAGCCTTCTTCCATTACCGCAATCTCGACGTCAGCACGCTCAAGGAGTTGTGCCGCCGCTGGGAGCCGACGGTCTACAAGGGCTTCAGCAAGCGCGCTGCGCATACGGCGCTGGCCGACATTCACGAATCGATCGACGAACTCGTGTACTACCGTGAGCACTTCCTGAAAACGACGGTGCCGGGCAGCGACGCCGCCTGAATCTGACAGGGCAAAGCCAGTCAGCCAAACGAAAACGCCAGCAAAATGCTGGCGTTTTTCATTGGAGGTTACGAAGCGGCGAACAACGCTCGCGCATTGCCGTATGGCCCGTGAGTCTTATCTCACGCGGGCTTCGGCGCACGAATCGCCGATTTCGGGCGGAACGCCTTGCATACCGCGTCGTCGGTTTCGATATACGGCCCGCCGATCAGGTCGATGCAGTAGGGCACTGCGGCAAAAATGCCTGGCACGACCGACTTGCCGTCGGCATCGCGCAGTCCTTCTAGCGTTTCTTTGATCGACTTCGGTTGCCCCGGCAGATTGATGATCAGCGCGGCGTGGGCTGGCGTTTCACGAATCACGGCAACTTGACGCGACAGAATCGCGGTCGGCACAAAGCGCAGGCTGATCTGGCGCATCTGCTCGCCGAACCCCGGCATTTCCTTCGTGCCGGCCTGCAATGTGGCTTCGGGCGTCACATCGCGCCGTGCCGGGCCGGTACCCCCAGTGGTGAGCACCAGATCGCACTGCATCGTGTCGACGAGTTCGATCAACGTGGCGGTGATGCCTTGCGCATCGTCGGGAATCAGGCGAGTTTCCGCGACCCACGGGGATGTCAGAGCGCTGCCGAGCCAAGCCTGCAACGCCGGGATGCCCTGATCTTCATAGGTGCCCTGGCTGGCACGGTCGCTAATTGAGACGAGCCCGACGCGCAATTCGTCCGGATGCGCACGCGCGATCATCGATCGTCCTCACGCACCGGGAATTCCGGCAGATCGTCTTCGGCATCGTCCGACTTTTCGTCGTTTGTCGAGCCGGTGCCCAGCAGATCCTTGAGCGCCTGAAACAGCTCACGGAATGCCTTGGGCGGCTTCTGGGCGGCTTGCTCGCGGCGCGCATTACGAATGAGGGTGCGAAGATGCTGGCCGTCGACTTCGGGGTGCTGCGCGAGCAGTTCCGTCAAGGCCTCGTCCTTGGCGATCAGGCGGTCGCGCCAGCGCTCCAGGGCGTGCAGCTTGGCGGTTTCGGCCTTCGAGACCCCTTTGATCACGTCGAGGGCGCGTTGAATCGCCTCGACTTCCGACTCGTCGAGCGAGCGCATGACCTTGCCGACGTACTGCATTTGGCGGCGGCGGCCTTCGTGCGCGGTGATCTTGCGGCAGTCGCGCACGGCTTGATCGAGTTTTTCGGACATGGGGACACGCGCCAGCGCGTCCTTGGACAGGTTGACCAGTTCAGCGCCTAGATCCTGCAACGCGTGCGACTCGCGCTTGCGCTGGGATTTACTCGGGCCATCGTAGAGAGACTCGGGTTCGGCGGTGTGGTTATTGCGGGGAATTTGCGTCATGGGCGCTATTGTAACGCGGCGCACGCCGTCCAAATAGTTGCAGCCACCGCATACGACGGCGCGCAAGTCGCGCTAAGATGGCGGTTCCTATTTAGCCACTGACCCAATCGCGCCGATGTCCCAAGCGACCCAGCATTTCACGCATACCCAGGACCAACTCAAGGAAATCGTCAGCGACGTACTGCAATACGCCCGTTCGCTCGGCGCTACCGACGCGGCTGCCGAAATCTCCGAGGGCGACGGCCTGTCGGTCTCGGTGCGGCGCGGCAAGGTCGAGACCATCGAGCGTAACCGCGACAAACTTGTCGGCGTCTCGGTGTTCATCGGTCAGCGCCGTGGCAACGCCAGCACGTCGGATTTCTCGCGCAAAGCCCTGCACGATACCGTCGACGCCGCTTTCAACATCGCCCGCTTCACTGCCGAGGACGACTGCGCCGGCCTCGCCGAGACGGAACTGCTTGAGACGAACCCGCAAGACCTGTCGCTGTTCCACCCGTGGCGCATCACGGCCGACGACGCGGTCGAGCTCGCGCGTCGAGCCGAAAAGAGCGCGCTCGACGTCAGCCCGCTGATCAAGAACTCCGAAGGTGCAAGCGTTTCGGCCCAGCATTCGCAGTTCATGCTCGGCACGACGCGCGGCTTCCTGTCCGGTTATCCGTATTCGCGCCACTACCTGTCGGTTTCGCCGATCGCTGGCTCGGGCAGCCATATGCAGCGCGACGACTGGTACACGTCCAAGCGCGCCGCGGAAGACCTGGCATCGCCGGAAGCCGTGGGACGCTATGCCGCAGAGCGTGCTCTGGCCCGCCTGCACGCTCGCAAGCTCTCGACGCGCAAATGCGCGGTGCTGTTCGAAGCACCGCTCGCCGCCGGTTTGCTGGGTGCGTTTGTGCAGGGCGTGAGCGGCGGTGCGTTGTATCGCAAGGCCACGTTCCTCGTGGATACGCTGGGCAAGCCCGTATTTGCCGACCACGTGGGCATTCACGAAGATCCGCATGTGCCGCGTGCCATGGGCAGCGCACCTTACGACGAAGAAGGCGTGAAGACCCGTGCCCGCGACGTGGTCACCGATGGCGTGGTGCAGGGCTACTTCCTCTCGACGTACTCGGCCCGCAAGCTCGGCATGCAGACGACGGGTAACGCCGGCGGCTCGCATAACCTGCGCATGTACAGCAAGCTCACCGCGCCGACCGACGATTTCCGCGTCATGCTCCGTAAGCTCGGCACAGGTCTTCTCGTCACCGAGTTGATGGGGCAGGGCGTGAATTACGTGACCGGCGATTACTCGCGCGGCGCGTCGGGGTTCTGGGTCGAAAATGGCGAAATTCAGTATCCGGTCGAGGAAATCACGCTGGCCGGCAACCTGAACGACATGTTCCACCAGATCGTCGCCATCGGTGCCGACACGCTCGTGCGCGGCACCAAAGAGGTCGGGTCAATCCTGATTGAACAAATGACCATTGCTGGTCATTGATGCTGCGAAATCTCATTCTGGCGCCACAAACGCGTTGCATTTATGCGCCAGAGCGGGGCAAAAGCCCAATTGCCATGCCCGTTCGCGATAGTTTGCGTTATCCTTAGGGGTTTTCTTAAACCACGGTTTAAGAACGGATACGGTAGTTAGGGTAATGGGCGCGCTCACAAGGCGCGCCTTCTCATAACTAGAGACTAGGTATTGGAGGAAGAGCACTCATGAAAAGCACCATGACCAAGTTGCTGGCCGCACTCGTCGCCACGGGGATGGTGGCTGCGGCCCACGCAGCCGATCTGAAAATCGGCGTGGCCGAGGCGCTGTCGGGCGGCGCTGCGCAGTATGGCGCAGCCATCAAGAACGGTTTCCAGCTCGCGGCTGACGAGATCAATGCCGCTGGCGGCGTGAACGGCAACAAGCTTGTGCTGCAAGTCGAAGACGAGCAGGGCAAGAAGGAAGAAGCGATCAACGTTTTCAAGAAGTTGATCTTCCAGGACAAGGTGCTGATGGTGTTCGGCCCCACGCTGTCGAACTCGGCACAAGCTGCCGATCCGATCGCACAAGCTGGCAAGACGGTGGCTTTCGGCACGTCGAATACGGCTGACGGCATCACGTCGATCGGTGACTACATCTTCCGTAACTCGGTGACCGAAGCCGACGTGCTGCCGGAGACCATCAAGGTCGCGGCCAAGCACACGGGCATCAAGAAGGTCGCGGTGCTTTACGGCAACGACGACGTGTTCACCAAGAGCGGCTACGACAACTTCAAGAAGGCGCTGGAAGACCTGAAGATTCCGGTCACGACGACCGAAACGTTTGCCAAGGGCGACGTGGACTTCAAGGCTCAGCTCACGAAGATCAAGGCGAGCAACCCGGACGCTATCGTGCTGTCGGCACTGATCGCCGAAGGCGCGCCGATCATGGTGCAAGCCCGTCAACTGGGTATTAACGTGCCGTTCATCGGCGGCAACGGCATGAACTCGGTCAAGGTGTTCGATCTGGCCAAGGGCAGCTCGGATGGCCTGTGGGTGGGTAGCCCGTGGTCGATCGAGAACAACACGCCGGCCAACACCAAGTTCATCGCCGCTTACAAGGCGAAGTACTCGGTGTCGCCGGATCAGTTCGCTGCGCAAGCCTACGACGCGATGTACATCGCCGCTGGCGCGCTCAAGAACGTGAAGATCTCGGGCAATCTGGACGCCGACCGTAAGGCACTGCGCGATGCGCTGCCGAGCGTGACGCATGATGGTGCGACCGGCGCTTTCGCGTTCCGTCAGGCCATGGGCAAGAACGGCAAGCCGGCCGGCTATGACGCCAAGCAAGCGCCTATCGTCAGCGTGACGAAGGGTGGCAAGTACGTCATCGAGAAGTAAGCAGCCCGGCAGTACTTGAAGAAGTCCGCATGGGCGTAGGGCCGAAAGGCGCTACGCCCATCGGCGTTTCTGGCGCATGCCGCGCCCCCTCACGGCACGCGTCTTCGTCCCTCAGGCTGGAATACACACCATGCTGGAACAGCAACTCGTCAACGCGCTCTCCCTCGGGTGCGTGTACGCCTTGTTCGCGCTCGGGTTCACACTCGTGTTCGGCATTCTCGGCGTCATCAATCTCTCGCACGGCGCGGTCTTCATGGTCGGCGCATACGCCGCCCTTCAGGCTGTCGCACGTCTGCATCTGCCGCTGTGGGCGGCCATCATCACGGCAGTGATCGTCAGCGGTTTGCTCGGCCTGCTCATCGACGTGCTGGTGCTCAAACCGTTGCGCAAACGCGGTGCGCCTCACCTGATTCCGATGATCGCCACGATCGGCGTGGGCATTCTGCTCAACAACGGTATTCAGGGCATTTTCGGGGCAGAGAACCTGCGCTTCCCGTACGAGTTGGTCCCGCAGGACACCCTCACGGTGGCCGGCGTGCACATGACCGTGCTGGAGCTGGTGATCATCTTCGTGTCGTTCGCCCTGATGGCGCTGCTTATCGCCACCATCAAGAAGACGCAATTGGGCCGCGCATTGCGCGCGATCGCCGAGTCGCCGAAGGCTGCTTACCTGCTGGGCATCAACGTCGAAGGCTTGTTTCTGGCCACGTCGTTCGCTGCCGCCGGGCTCGGCGGGATGGCGGGTGTGTTGATCGGTTTGTACTCGAACGCCGTGTTCCCGCTGATGGGCCAGCCGATGCTGCATAAGGGCATCGCGGTCATCATTCTGGGCGGCATGGGCGACATTCGTGGCGCGATGATCGGCGGGCTGTTCCTGGGCTTCGCTGAAGTGATGTCGGTGGCCTACATCGGCTCGAACATGCGCGACGCCGTGGCGTTCGGCTTGTTGTTCCTGATCCTGCTGGTGCGTCCGCAGGGGTTGTTCGGCAAAGTGCTCGAACGCAAAGCGTAATTACGGGGGCGCAATGGACTGGTTCAATAATTTCTGGGCGGTGTACAGCAATTTGGTGCTGACGTTGGGCACCAATGCGCTGCTGGCGCTGTCGATTTACCTCACGCTTTCGTGCGGCATGCTCGCGATGGCCAACGCCGCATTCATGGGCATTGGCGCTTACACGGCAGCTTTGCTGACGATGAACTACGAGATGCCGTTTGCGGTGTCGCTCGCCGGCGGCATGGCGGCACCGGCGCTCGTCGCGTTCATCATCGGCAAGCCGACGCTGCGTCTGTCGGGCGTGTATCTGGCAATGGCTACGCTGGGCTTCGGTGAAGTCGTGCGTGTGCTGATCCTGAACACCGAAGACCTCACCGGTGGCGCACTGGGCCTGAACGGCATTCCGCAACTCACGCAGTGGTGGCATGTGGCGGGCGCCGTGGTGATTACGCTGGCCGTGCTGTGGCGCCTGCGTCGTTCCAAGATCGGCCGTGCGTTCGAAGCCATCAAGGAAGACGAGACGGCGGCGGGCCTCATGGGTATCAACGTCACCGGTTACAAGATGCTGGCGTTCGTGCTGGGCGCGGTGCTGGCCGGTCTGGCTGGCGCGCTTAATGCACATCTGACGTTCTTCATCGGCCCGAACGAGTACGGCTTCGACCGCGGCGTCGAGATCCTGACGATGGCGATTCTTGGCGGCATCAACGGTCTGGTGGGCCCGGTGCTCGGCAGCACGATTCTGACGCTGTTGCCGGAAATGCTGCGCGCGTTCAACGATTTCCGTCTGGTGGTCAACGGCCTGATTCTGGTGCTCATCGTGTTGTTCCTGCCCAAGGGCATCTGGGACCCCGCACGTTTTCGCCGGTGGTTCCGCTCCGGCAAGACGCGTTCGGCCTCTTCCACGTAACCGGACAGGGGACACGACATGCTCAAGCTGACTAATATTTCCAAGCGATTCGGCGGTCTGCACGTGTTGCAGGACGTCAATATCGAGGTGCCGCAGGGCACCATCTTCGGGCTGATCGGCCCGAACGGCGCCGGTAAGACGACGGTGTTCAACCTGATCACCGGCCTGCTGGCGCCCACGGGCGGCAGTATCACGTTCGACGGCAAGAGTCTGGTGGGCGAGAAGCCGCACAAGATCACGCAGCGCGGCATCGCCCGCACGTTCCAGAACATTCGCATCTTCAAGGAGATGACGCTGATCGAGAACGTGGTGGTGGGGATGCATCGCCATTTGACGTACGGGCCGGCCGGGTTGTTGCTCTCGCTGCCGGGCTTTCGCGACATGGAGAAGCGCTCGCGTGAACGTGCGCACGAGTTGCTCTCGTGGGTGAAGCTCGATCACAAGGCGTACGACATTGCCGACAACTTATCGTACGGCGATCAGCGCAAGCTCGAACTCGCGCGGGCACTGGCGACGGAGCCGAAGTTGTTGCTCCTCGACGAGCCGGTGGCAGGCATGAACACGGGTGAGAAGGTCGATCTCATGAGCGAGATCGAGAACATCAAAGCGCGCGGTTACACGATCTTCATGATCGAACACGACATGCGCTTCGTGATGGGCCTGTGCGAGCGCATTGCTGTGCTGAACTTCGGCCGGATCATCGCCGAAGGCAACCCGGACGAAATCAAGAACAACCCGCAGGTGATCGAGGCCTATCTGGGCCGCGATGACGATGAGGATATCGCCGCGCTGGCGGCCAGCGGGGAGGACAAGGTATGAGCGCATTGCTCGAAGTGAAGGGCCTGAAAGTGGCCTATGGGCATATCGAGGCCGTGAAGGGTGTCGATTTCGCGTTGCGCGAGCACGAGATTACGTCGCTCGTGGGCGCCAACGGGGCGGGCAAGTCGACGACCTTGCTGGCGCTGTCCGGGCTTATCAAGAAGCAGTCGGGCACGATTCTGTTCGAAGGCGAGGACATTGGCGGTCTCGCGCCGAACAAGATCGTGCAACGCGGGCTGGTGCAGGTGGCGGAAGGGCGTGCCACGCTCACGACGATGTCGGTGCGCGAGAACCTCGAACTCGGGGCGTACACGCGTCGCGACCGCCAGAACATCAAGGCGGACCTCGACCGCGTGCTGGAGCGATTCCCGCGACTGTCCGAACGTCTTGAGCAGATGGCCGGTAACTTGTCGGGCGGCGAGCAGCAGATGTTGGCGATCGGCCGAGCGTTGATGGCGCGTCCGCGTTTGCTGTTGCTCGACGAGCCGTCGATGGGCTTGGCGCCGATCATCGTGCAGGGCATTTTCAACACGCTCAAGGAGATCAATGCCGATGGGCTGACGATCTTCCTCGTGGAGCAGAACGTGCGTCAGGCACTGAAGATCGCGCAACACGGCTACGTGCTCGAGACCGGCAAGGTCGTGCTCGACGACACCGGCCGGAATCTGCTCAACAACCCGCGCGTGTTGGAGGCGTATCTGGGCGGTTGAGGCCAGAACCTCAGGCTAAGCCGGTAACAGCGAAACGGCACTGACCCGGTCATCGGTCAGTGCCGTTTTGTTTTGTGCGGCACGGTGGGTGCGTGACACTTTTCCTAAGCTGCGCTCAGGATGAGCGATAGCTGACGATTAAATAGCGAAGCGGGAATCACGTTGAACTGACCGGCAGCGATGGCGGCTTCGATTAATTGCGATCGATGCTTGACATTGAATGCCTGCCGCAGCGCTTCGATATGGGCTTCTACGGTTCTCGACGACAGCCCAAGCACTTGGGCGATCATTTTTGCGCTCCATCCTCGTACGGTAAAAAACAAAACTTCACGTAACCGAGGGCTTATTGTCGGTGCAGTGGCATTGCACGTGTCGACGAGATAGCTCGCTTGTTGGTCGAGACGACCACGATTTCGATCGCCGTGTCTGCGAGATAAGAGGGCTCCCAGCCGGGGACAGTCGGGGAATTGAGACAGATCCTCGCCGTGAAATATCGTGCCGACGACGTCGCCTCCGGCGCTCACCAATGGACTCTTGGTAAAGATGTGGGCTTGCCAGTTTCCGTCTCGATACGGATGCCAGTCGAAGATACGTAGTGCGCTGCGGGTGCGAACGACCTCACGATCTTGCGCTTGAAATTGCGCGGCGCACTCGACCGTTTTACCGGGCATGTCGAAGTCCGTCCGCCCCACGGCATCAAGATGCGAGTCAAGGCCGATGAGCCTGCCATACGCCGCGTTGGCGTACAGGAACGAAGAGTTCTCGTCTTTGCATCCCCAGCAGCCGGGGGTGTCGTCGAAGAATTGTCGAAGTTCGGCGGGTATTTCCACTGGCATGTCATCGTCCTCCGAAATGGCGGCGGGTGTTCTAGCGGTGTTCGATTGAACCGCTTTTCCCGCCGTCGCACCGCTGCGGTTCGCTAGCGGTCGCGACTCAATCCCGCCTAAACCACCGACAGACTTGACGGCCCAATGGCGTTTCGTGAGGGCCGGAGACTCATCATTTCGGATGCTTCCTCAACTACAGCACTTGCCTGTGCCGCATCCTATGCGAGATTCGCGCACCGTATTTGCTACGTATTGTTGGTTCATCACATCGTCCGTAACGGGTGCGGTGAACCGCGGGAGCTCACTTCTCGCATTACCGTGGTCATGCGCAGGGAGCCACGAGATGCAGTCCCGCTCCCACACCACGCCGCCTAACCGCCCGTAAGCTTGACCAATTGGCAGCCAACCGGAATTGGTGCATGCTGCGTAGATTCGGTCTTGCCCGGCGAGACGGGATCTCTCGAACACGTGTTGCGGCGGCCAATCCCAGCCGATTCGCAAACGACGCATGCAAGGGCGGAAGGGACTCTCATGGACGGCTTCCTGATGGAGCGCGCGTCGCGGACGCAACTAGCGTTCGCTGGCTGCCTGGCGCTCCTCATACTCTGTGCACTCGTGCTGGCGGCACCGCAGGCGACGTCGCCCTTGCCGCCGGTCGCCCCTTTTCTGCCGATGTGCGGCCTGACCGTCTTCACCACAGCGACCATCGTCGCGTTTCTTCTGGTCGGCCAGTTTCAAGTCAGCCGGTTACCGGTCTACGGCCTGCTGGCCGGTGCCTATGCCTTTGCCGCGCTCACGGTTGCCATGCAACTGCTGACCTTTCCGGGGCTGTTTTCGCCAGAAGGCTTGTTCGGCGCACGCCCGAGCACCTCTGGCTGGATCTGGGTCTTCTGGCACGCGGGTTTCCCGATTTTGGTACTCGTCGCGATGATCGCGCGGCGCCTGTTCACACCGCAGTCGGTCACGCAGTTGCCGCCGCCGGGCAGGGCGACGTGGATGTTTGTCGGCCTGCCGCTCATCGTTGCCGCGCTGCTTTGCCTGACGGCGCTCGCCGTGCCATTGCCGCCCGCGCTGGCTCCGGCAACCGCGCCGGGTGACTTCTCCGATAGCGGTGCCGCGGTTGTCTTGTTACTGCTCAATCTCGTCGCGCTCGGTGGCGTGCTGTCACTCGGTCGGCTGCGTACCGCGCTCGATGTCTGGGTGGCACTGGCCGTGCTCGCTTGTGTCACCGACACGCTGCTCAGTCTGATGAGCACAGTGCGGTTCTCGCTCGGCTGGTATCTGGCGCGTTTGTTCAGCATGTCGGCACCGGGGCTGCTCGTGTGTGTGCTGGTTTGGGAGGTCACACGGCTCTATCGCGAGCTCACGCGTGCGCACCTGCGGCTGATCGAGTACAGCAATCGCGACGCGCTGACGGGCATCTTCAACCGGCGCTATTTCAACGAGCGCTTTCCCCACGATTTCGAACTGGCTCGCCGCACGGCGCGGCCATTGTCGTTGCTGATGGTCGACGTCGATCACTTCAAGAAATACAACGATCTGTACGGTCATCCTATCGGCGACGAGTGTCTGGAGAACGTGGCGGTGGCATTGATGCGCGCCACACATCGGCCAACCGATCTGGTGGCGCGCTACGGTGGTGAGGAATTCGTGATCGTGTTGCCTGACACCGAAGTGAAAGGTGCGCAGTTTGTGGCGACGCGCGTCACGGAAAGCGTGCGGGCGCTGGCGCGGCCGGGGCCGGGCCCGATGGGCTACGTGACGGTGAGTGTCGGATGCGCGACGCACGTGCCAGCGGCGGGGGACGCCAGCGACACGCCAGAGCGGCTGATCGCGCTAGCCGATGAAGCGCTCTACGCGGCCAAGCGCCTCGGGCGTGACCGCATTCATGTCGCGGTTCGGATCGATGGGTATGCGGGGAAACCGAGCGAAGCCATCGACGCGCCGCGCGGCAATCTTAGCGCGTGATGGCTGAAGCGAAACTGATGCCAAACACTAGGCAGGATCAGATGCGCTCGTAAGTCACGAACGCGTAATCGAAGTCGTTCGGTGCAGGCGAGTGGTGCGTTTCGCGAGCGGCTTCGCGCCACTGCGCGGCAGGCAATGACGGGAAGTGAGCGTCGCCTTCGAAAGCCTTCGCGATTTCCGTGACGATCACCTTGTCTGCGCTCGGCAACGCTTCCGCATACAACTGTGCACCGCCAATCAGACAAATCTCTTCGACGCCGACGCACAACCGCATGGCGTCGATCAACGACCCCGCCACTTCACAGCCTTCGATTTTCAACTCGGCATTGCGCGAGACCACGATGTTTCGGCGCCCGGGCAGCGGACGGCCGATCGAATCGTACGTCTTGCGGCCCATCACGACCGGCTTGCCGAGCGTGGTGCGTTTGAAATGCGCGAGGTCTTCGGGCAAACGCCACGGCAATTGATTGTCACGCCCGATGACGCCGTTCTCGGCGCGGGCAACCACGAGTGTCAACAGGGTCATACGGCGACGGGAGCCTTGATATGCGGATGCGCTTCGTACCCGACGATATGGAAATCCTCGTAGCGGTAATCGAAGATGGAGTCCGGCTTGCGCGAGATTTCGAGCTTCGGCAGCGGGAACGGCTCGCGCGCGAGCTGCGTTTGCACTTGTTCGAGGTGGTTGTTGTACAGATGGCAGTCGCCGCCGGTCCAGATGAAGTCGCCGACTTCCAGCCCGGTTTGCTGCGCCATCATGTGCGTGAGCAACGCGTAGCTCGCGATGTTGAACGGCACGCCGAGGAAGATATCGGCGCTGCGCTGATACAACTGGCACGAGAGCTTGCCGTCGGCCACGTAGAACTGGAAGAACGCGTGGCAGGGCGGCAGCGCCATGCGCGGAATCTCGCTCACGTTCCAGGCCGAGACGATCAGGCGGCGGGAGTCGGGGTTCTTGCGAATCTGGTCGACGAGCTGGGAAATCTGGTCGATATGGCTGCCGTCGGGCGTGGGCCACGAGCGCCATTGGGCACCGTACACCGGGCCGAGTTCGCCGTCCGCATCGGCCCATTCGTTCCAGATCGACACGCCGTTTTCCTGAAGGTAGCGCACGTTCGTGCTGCCCTGAAGGAACCACAGCAGTTCGTGCACGATGGACTTGGTGTGCACCTTCTTGGTCGTGACGAGCGGAAAACCCGCTTGCAGGTCGAAGCGCATCTGATAACCGAAGACCGAGCGCGTGCCCGTGCCGGTGCGGTCGGTCTTTTCGGTGCCATGGTCGAGCACATGGCGCATGAAGTCGAGGTACTGTTTCATAAGTCCATCCGTTTTGGCGGATTTTACCAGCCTCCGGGTGACGGCGTCCGAGAAGTGCCCGCCGCAAAGGCGACCGGATGCCGAACCGTCAGCCGCAGGCCCACGCGCTCGCCCGTTTCATGCGTCAATTCGCCGTCGACGCGAGCAATGATCTCGTGGCCTGACGCAAGCCGCAGCGTGTAGAGCTGATCGCTGCCCCGAAACGCCCGCCGCACCAGTGTGGCTTCAAACGGGCTGGCTGGATCGTGCGTGATGTCGTCGGCACGTAGCAACACGTCGACACCAAAGGGCATTTCGCCCGAAGCCGCGCGCAGCAGTTGGGCGGCCAGCGCGGGCGACGCCGAGATTTCCCCGAGCTCGAGGGCGATGTTGCCGCCGTGATTCGCCCCACCGCCAATGCGCTCATCGTCACCACCGCCACCACCGCTCACGGCAGCATTCACCCGGAACGTCCCCGGCACCAACGCACCCCGGCCGATGAAATCGGCGACGACGCGGTTCGCCGGCGTCTGCCACAACTCGCGGGCGGGCGACCATTGGGCAATCGCTCCGGCATGCATCACGCCAATGCGGTCGGCCATGGCGAAGGCTTCGTGTTGATCGTGCGTCACAAGAATGGCGGTCGCACCGCTGGCCTGAATAATCTCGCGCACTTCCACCGCGAGGCGCTCACGTAGGTCGAGATCCAGATTCGAGAACGGCTCGTCTAGCAGCAACAGCGCGGGGGACGGCGCGAGTGCCCGCGCCAGCGCCACGCGCTGCTGCTGCCCGCCGGAGAGTTCATGTGGATACTTGCGCAGCGCGCCCGCCAAGCCGACACGCTCGGCGAGGTCTTCCACACGCGAATTCCGTTCGCTGCGCGGCATGCGCCCTAGCCCGAAGCCGATGTTCTGCGCCACGTTCAGATGCGGAAACAGCGCGTAATCCTGAAACACCACGCCGACGTGACGCCGTTCAGGCGGCTCGCTGCTTTGGGCGTTGGCGACCTCGTGGCCATCGAGCACGATGCGCCCGCCACCCAACGGCTCGAAGCCGCACACCGCGCGCAGTACCGTCGTCTTGCCGCAACCCGAAGGCCCTAGCAGACAGCCGATTTCGCCGCGCGCGAGCGACAGCGACAGATCGCGCACCGCCGTGTGAGCGTGGCCAGCGGTGTCGTACGTGACGGTGATGTGGTCGAGCAGCAGGTAGGGCAGGGACATGGGGGGCGGTAAGGTAACGGGGCGGTGAGGGGGAGCTCAGGGGAGGTTAGGGTTGTCAGGGGCTGTCAGGGGCACTCGGTGCCGAAGTGGCTGGAAAAGTCGGCAGGAAAAATCGGCGAGCCGGGCACTTTCCGATACCCCGTGCGTCAGAGACGCGATTGCGAATGCGTATAATTTACAGCACGTTTAGACCGGAGAACGTCTTCCGGTTCCCTCGCGGGGTGTTTGCCGGATGTTTCCGGCGCACGCCGCCTGCCGATTGATCCGTCTGCCGACCACCGATTTCGATTCCCTCGATGCCTTCGACGCCCCCGCCGAGCGCCGCTTCCGACCTTGTTCCGACGAGCACGGGACGCGCCGTAACGCCAGCCGCCCGCCTTCGCCAGCGCCATCGGCTATGGCTGTGGCGACTTGCCGCATGGCTGCCCGCGCTGATCGTGCTGGTGCCGATGTTCGGCATTGTGGCCGCCTTGGGCGCCGGGGACGCCGACACGCGTGCCATTCTCGTGCACATGCTCGACACTGTCCTGCCCGAGTACGCGCTGAACTCGCTGCGAATTTCACTCGCCGTGGCATTCGGCGTGCTGGTGATGGGCGTCGCAAGTGCCTGGCTCGTTGTGAATTACGCGTTCCCAGGGCGGCGTGTGCTGGCGTGGGCGCTGATTCTGCCGCTCGCGATGCCTGCCTATGTCACCGCTTACGCCTATACCGATTTCCTCCAGTTCTCTGGCCCGGTGCAAAGCGCATTGCGGCGGGTGCTGGGTGTCGACCGGCTGACCGCGTTCCCGGAAATTCGCTCCTGGTACGGCGCGGCTTGGGTCTTTACCGGGGCGTTCTTTCCCTACGTCTATCTGCTCGCCCGTACCGCTTTTCTCGAACATAGCCAACGCTTCTTCGAGGCGGCGCGCACATTGGGCTGCACGCCGTGGCAGGCGTTCTGGCGCGTGGCGCTACCGTTAGCTCGTCCTGCGCTGGTCGCCGCCGTCGCCCTCGTGCTGATGGAGACGCTCGCCGATTACGGTGCCGTCGCCTACTTCGGCGTGCCGACGTTTACGACGGGCATCTACCGGGCGTGGCTGTCGATGGGGGATCGGGTCGCCGCCGCGCAGCTTTCGGTGTGTCTGCTGGCGGCTGTGCTGGTGCTGCTGACCCTCGAAGCGCGCGGTCGTGCTCGCTTGCGCTATTACGGCGCGCCCGGTCGGGCACCGGCCACCACGCGACGCACGACGCTAAAAGGCCCCCGCGCTTGGCTGGCGACGCTCGTGTGCGTGCTGCCGCTCCTGATCGGCTTCGTGATCCCCGCACTCATCATGCTGCGCCTGGCGGTCTCCGAACTCGATCAGGTGCCGTGGTCGCGCTACGGCGAATGGGTCTACAACACCGTGCGGCTCGCCGGGGCCGCGGCGCTGGTGGCTAGCGTGTTCGCCGTCGTGCTCGGCTACGCACAGCGGCAGGCCCCGGGCCGCGCCACGCGTGCCGCCGTGCGCCTCGTCGGCGTGGGCTATGCGATTCCGGGGGCCGTGATCGCGCTCGGCATCCTGACGCCGGTGCTGCGCCTCGACACCTGGCTCGGTGATTTGTTCGGCGCCGACGGCCTCGTGCTGGCAGGCACGGCGGGCGTACTGATCTATGCCTATCTCGTGCGCTTCCTGCCCGCGGCGCTGCAAAGTGTGGAGGCAGGTTTCGCCAGAATTTCGCCCAACCTAGACGCCAGTTCGCGCAGTCTCGGCGTGGGCGGCTGGGCCATGCTGCGGCGCGTGCATCTGCCGCTGTTGCGCGGCAGCGTGATGACGGCAGCGTTGCTCGTCTTCGTCGACGTAATGAAGGAGCTGCCGGCCACCCTTGCGCTACGTCCCTTCAATATGGATACGCTCGCTGTGGTCACCAGCCACCTGGCCGCCGACGAACGGCTGGCCGAGGCGGCCGTCCCCGCGCTGACCCTTGTCGCCGTCGGTTTGCTGCCCGTGCTGGTGCTTGCGCGCGCGATCGCCCGGCGCGCCTGAAAAATACTGAAACGTTTATCGGTTGCCCCTGCGATAGCGCCGCACTATAGTCGAATCAGACCCGGCAACGTTACCGGGGATATTGAGCGTCAACAAAATGATTGCGATCGTCATTTGCAAATGTTGGCTGTTCATGGCCATGGCGTCGGCACCGCCGCCTGAGGCATCGTTCAATACCGCAGACGGCGGCTGGAGTGCCGTACTGGTGGCAGGGGCGATGCGGTAGCGGCACCTGGGAGGGACCGGCACCGGCTTATCGAGACGGACGCAAGACGTCCGGCGGACTGTCGCAACCTGTTGCAGCCGATGTCAGTTTCGCGCCATGTAGGCGTACCTTCCATCCCCCCAGCTGACCCGTAATCCGTCCGCAATCCGCCCACGATGGGCGAGCGGCGCACGGCGCAGTGGTTTCGTTAGCGTGTTGTTTTCATGTGCTGTAGATCCGGGGGATCGGGTGCCGAAGTGGCATTTTTACCCCTCACGTCGCACAATCGCGGTCAATGCAGTGCCTTCGGGAGACTGGCATGGCGCTTTGGCGGATCGATCTGGTATCGCTGCGTCTATTCGTTGCCGTTTGCGAGGAAAGCAGCATTGCGCGCGCCGCAGAGCGCGAATTCATTGCCCCATCGGCAGTCAGCAAGCGTATCAACGACCTCGAGTCGCTGGTGGGCTCCGCGCTGCTGCAACGTCATAAGTGGGGCGTGCGCGCAACGCCGGCCGGCGAAGCGCTGCTCCACCATGCCCGCAACGTCCTGCGCAGTCTCGAGAAGATGCAGGGCGATCTCTCGGAATACACCAGCGGCGTGCGCGGCCACATCCGCATCTTTGCCAACGTGTCGTCGATCGTCGAGACGCTGCCCGACGAGCTCGGCGCTTTCCTGCGACGCCACGAGGGCGTGAAAGTCGATCTCGAAGAGCACACGAGCGCCCAAGTGGTGCGCGGCGTGGCCGAAGGCGCGACCGATATCGGCATCTGCTGGGACGCGGTGGACACCCGCGACGTCGAAGTCTTTCCCTATCGTCACGACCAGATCGTCGCCGTGCTGCACCGCGAACACTCGCTCGCCGGCGCCACCGAGCTGGCCTTCACCGACACACTCGATTTCGACCACATCGGCGTGCATCCCGACAGCGCCATGTACACCGTCTTGCGCCGCCTCGCGGCCGAGCAGGGCAAGACCGTCAAATTCCGCATTCACGTCTCGACGTTCGAAGCCGTGTGCCGCATGGTGCGCGCGAACCTCGGCCTGGCCGTGGCGCCGCGCGAAGCCGTGGGTATCTATTCGCAGGTGACCGATGGCGAGGCGCTGCGTGTTGTGCCGCTCACGGACAGTTGGGCGCAACGGCGGCTCATCGTGTGCGTACGGCGTTACGACGCGTTGCCGGTGGCCTCGCGCATGCTGGTGGACCACTTGTGTGCGCGCGGGAACACCGAGGCATCGTGAACGGCGATGTCTGGCATGCCGAAACACAACTTGTCGCCGCCCCGGCGGCGGCGGATGCTCTGGGAGCCGATAGCGATTCTGGCCGACGAGCCGGAGCGCGCCTGCATCCCGACCCAACGGGAGGAGACCCGCGATGACACAAAGTGAAGCGCGCCGCGTGCGCGATGTATTGGGCCGTCTGATCCTCGTACTTGCGCTCATGGCGCTCGGATTCGTGGCCTTGAGCCTGAGTGGCCCGGCCCGCGCCGCCCCCGCCCAACCGCTGGAAAAACCCAAGATCACCATCGCCGTCGGCGGCAAGCCCGGGCTGTATTACTTGCCGCTGACCATCGCCGAACAACTCGGCTACTTCAAGGACGAAGGGCTCGACGTCACGATCGACGACTTCGCAGGCGGCTCGAAAGCCCTGCAAGCCGTGGTCGGTGGCAGTGCCGACATTGGCACGGGCGCTTTCGAACACACCCTGCTGATGCAAACCAAAGGGCTGACGTACCAATCGTTCGTTGTGCTTGGCGCCGCGCCGCAACTGGTGCTCGGCGTGGTGAAAAGCCACAGCAACGACGTGAAGTCCGTCAAAGACCTGAAGGGCATGCGCATCGGTGTGAGCGCCCCCGGCTCCAGCACTCACATGCTGGTGAATGTGGCCCTTGCGAAAGCCGGTCTTAAACCGTCAGACGTGTCCATTGTCGGTGTCGGCACCAACGCTACGGTGGTGGCTGCCGCGCGCGGCGGGCAGGTCGACGCGGTGTCCAACGTCGACCCGATGATGACGCTGCTTCAGGAGTCGGGTGATATCAAGGTGCTCATCGATACGCGTACGCAGGCGGGTACGCGCGCCATGTTCGGTGGCCCGATGCCCGCCGCCGTGATGTACGCGCCGCAGAGCTTTATCCAGAAGAACCCACGCACCGTGCAGGCGCTCGCCAACGCCATCGTGCGCGCCGATAAGTGGCTGCAACACGCCTCGGCGGCCGAGCTGCTCAAGACGGTGCCGGAACCGTATCTGCTGGGTGACAAGACGCTGTACCTGAAGGCGTTTGCCAACTGCCGAGAAGCATTTTCCCCTGACGGCATGATGCCGCCGGACGGTCCGGCGACGGCGCTGCGCGCGCTCGCGTCGTTCACGCCGGAGGTGAAGCCTGCACAGATTCGCCTCGGCGACACGTGGACGAATACCTTCGCCACGCAGGCCAATCGCCAGTACCCCTAAACCAGTACGCCGACCCGTACGCCCACAAACGCGTGTTTAGACGTCATGCCCTCGAAATTCAGCCGCCGCTACGTCTCCGTGCGCCTTTTTGGGCACGGAACTTGCGATCCGAACGGATGACCCGATGCGGGACCATTCCAGGAGCGATCAAATGCAAACCACTGTGCGACTGAGTGGACGCGTGCTTTGGCTGAGCGACAGCGTCGAGGCCATGACGCGGCAACTGGCTGGCGAGAATCTCACGCGCGCGGACGCAGGCACACTGCGCGACCAGATATCGACTGACGAGATGACGCCAGCGTGGGCCTGCCTCACGTTCGACGACACGTTAGGCGATTACGTTTATGTCGGATTGCGATGCAGTGCCGTCGATGGCGATCCGGCGGGCGTGTTTCCCGTCACACCGAAGGCGGTGCGCTCGGGCGGCTTTGCCTTGTCGGCGTCGGGAATGCGGCGGGGCAAGGGGTCGTCGCGTGAAGCGAGTCCGTTTGCCGAATGGTGCGCGGGCATCCGCATTGTCGTGGCCGATAGTTTCGAGCGTATCTACGCGCAGAACTGCCAGAACCTCGGGCTGCTGATGTCGACGGATCAATACGTCGTCGAGCGCCTACTCGCAGGCGAGGACGTCCCCGTCGAGGCCTTTCTCGAAGACTGCGATGCGCTTGGCGAAGCCATCGTGCGCAGCGGCGGGTTGTTCGGCTACACACGTCGGCGTTTGGCATCGGAAGTGGTGCCGCCGCGCCCCAAGCACGCTGCCGGCCCGATGACCTACGGGGAGAAGATCATCGCGCGTGCGTTGGGCGTGCCCCGTGTGCGGGCGGGCGACGCGGTGTTCGTGCCAGCCGATTGGCGTTTTTCCCACGAATACGTCACGCCCATGGCGGTGAGCTTTCTGCATCACGCGTTCGACGCTGCGGGTGACGCCGCGGGTGAAACAGATGACGTGGCCGACGCCATGCCGCCGCTGCACGACCCCTCATCGATTCTCTGTTTCGAAGATCACTTAACGCATCTCGATGCCACGACCGGCAGCGGCCGATCGCCTGCCCTGATCGAAGCGGCGCATCAACTCGGCGTGGTCCAGCGCGAGTTCTGCGCGCGCCATGGATTGCGCTTGCATGGCCGCATTCCGGGCGGCGGCTCGGAAGGGATCTGCCATGCGGTGATGCTGGAGCGTTATGCGTTGCCGGGACAGGTGGTCGTCGGCACCGATTCGCACACGCCGCACTGCGGCGCAATCGGGGCGTTTGCTTTCGGCGTCGGCGCGACCGAGATGGCCAACGCGTGGCTGACCGGCGACGCGCGTCTGGCGGTGCCGGGCACATGCCTTGTGCAACTCCGCGCGAAGTTACCAGCAGGCGTGAGCGCGAAAGACCTCGCGCTGCACGTGCTGCATTTGCCCTACATCCGCGACGGCCGCGCCATCGGCCAGATCATCGAATTCGCTGGTGAAGCGGTGGCGCATCTATCGACCGACGAGCGGGCCACGCTAACCAATATGGTGGCCGAGATCGGTGGGCTGACCGGCATTGTGGTGCCCGATGCCGAGACCGTGCGCTATCTGCACGAGCGTCGCGGCGTGCAAATGACGCTCGAGCCGTGGATGACGAACGACGCGCAAGCCTCGTATGCGCATGTGATCGAGATCGACTGTGCCCGCGTCGGCGCGATGGTGGCCAGCCCCGGCGACCCGGGCAATGGCGTGGCACTTGCCTCGTTGGCAGCGCCGGTGCGTATCGATATCGCGTATGGCGGTTCGTGCACCGGCAGCAAACGCGACGATCTGCGTGCGTGTCACGACGTGCTGGCATGGGGGCTGGCGCGCGGCATGCATGTGGCCGACGGCGTGCGCTTCTACTTGCAGTACGGCAGCGAGGACGTGCGTGCGTGGTGCGAGTCGCAGGGCTATACCGAGGTGTTCGAAGCGGCGGGTGTCACGTTGCTGGCGCCGGGCTGTGGGGCGTGTGTGAACGCGGGGCCGGGGGCGTCCAGTTCCGCGAGTGACGTGGTGATCAGCGCGCAGAACCGGAATTTCCCGGGGCGTTCCGGCCCGGGACAGATGTGGCTCGGTAGCCCCGCGACGGTGGCGGCGAGTGCGCTGGCCGGTTACATCGTCGGCTTCGATCAATTGCAGCGCGACGCACGCGGCGCACCGCCGTCACGTCTCGCGTCGAACCATCCGGCGCTCGGGCACTTACCCGCGCGCTAGACATTGCGTCGCACACCGTCGGCGATGTGCGGGGCAGCAGAGGAGGCAGCACATGCAGGACGCAGTTCGCGCGACGCCAATGCCGCTACAGGGCATCCGCGTGGTGGAGTTCTCTCATATGGTGATGGGGCCGACGTGCGGCATGGTGCTGGGCGATCTCGGGGCCGATGTCATCAAAGTCGAGCCGGTAGGCGGCGACGCCACCCGGCGGTTGCTCGGCACCGGTGCGGGGTTCTTCCGCACGTTCAATCGCAATAAACGCAGTTTGGCTGTGGATGTCACGCGCCCGGAAGGACGGGAGTTGATGCTGCGCCTCGTCGGCACGGCCGATGTGCTGACCGAGAACTTCAAGCCGGGACGCATGCGTCAGATCGGCCTCGACTACGCGACGCTCGCCCGGCTGAATCCGGCACTCGTCTATGTCTCGCTCAAGGGGTTTCTGCCGGGGCCGTATGCCACGCGCACGGCACTCGATGAAGTCGTGCAGATGATGGCCGGGCTGGCGTATATGACCGGCCCGCCGGGGCAGCCGTTGCGTGCTGGCACGTCGGTCAACGACATCATGGGCGGAGTGTTCGGGGCACTGGCCGCAATGGCGGCACTGTACGAGCGCAAGAGCACGGGGCGCGGGCAGGAGGTGCAGGGCGCGCTGTTTGAGAATTGCGTGTTGCTCGCGGCCCAGCATATGCAGCAGTACGCCGTGACGGGCGTGGCCCCTGCACCGATGCCCGCGCGTGTGTCGGCGTGGGGTATTTACGACGTGTTCACGGCACGTGACGGTGTGCAGATATTTCTGGCGGTGGTGAGCGATACCCAGTGGCGTATTTTTTGCGACGTGTTCGGACGTCAGGATCTGGCCGACGATGCCCGGCTTGCGACCAACAACGACCGCGTACTCGCGCGCGACTGGTTGATGCCGTTGCTGCGTGAGATGGTGCAGGGCTATGACGCCGACTATCTGTCGGCCGCGTTCGAGCGTCATGGCCTGCCGTTCGCATCGATCGTCACGCCGCAGTCGTTGTTCGACGACCCGCACTTACAGGCGAGCGGGGGACTTGGCGATCTGGTCACGGACGAAGGGGAACACACCGAAGTACCGTTGCTGCCCATCACCATGGCCGGGCAGCGGCTGCCCGCGCGTATGCCGCTGCCGACGGTGGGTGAGCATACCGGCGAGATTCTGCGCGAGATCGGTTATCGCGATGTGCAAATCGCGCGCTTGCTGGCCGAGGGGGTGATCGCATGGCCGTCCGGTGTGCCGGAAGGCGACGAGGCAGCGCCGGCATCGACGGGATCTGGCGCGAACGGCGTCGGTGGTGTGCCGTCGACGGTGGGCGGCAGTCGTACCGATTCAGACAGATCCGAAGGCGAATGAGGGTTCGTCTGGTTGCGGGCATGGGGCAAGGCGCGATACGGTAGCAGGCAGTCGCATTTCGATAACCCTACCGTCGCTACCCCATGACTGCATCGCAAGACGCGCCGCTTGCCGGCGTCACCGTACTGGATCTCACCCGTTTGCTCCCAGGCCCGCTGGCCGGTCTGCGTCTCGCAGAGATGGGGGCGCACGTCATCAAGATTGAAGACACCGGCGCGGGCGACTATGCGCGCGAAATGATGTTGCGCGAAGGGGAGGCGCCGCCGAGTGCGTTCTGGCGTCTGCTCAATCGTGGGAAATCAGTGGAGCGGCTCGATCTCAAGCAGGCGGATGATCGTGAGACGTTTCTCGCCTACGTGGCGCGTGCTGATGTGTTGCTCGAAGGCTTTCGTCCGGGCGTGATGGCGCGGCTCGGGTTCGGCTTCGACACGCTGGTACAGCACCGACCGTCGCTTGTGATGGCATCGATCAGCGGCTACGGGCAGCAAGGGCCGCTCTCGCAAGCGGCCGGTCACGACATCAACTACATCGGCTACGCAGGCGTGCTAGACCAGCTCTGCGATGCGGCGGACGCGCCGATTGTGCCGAATTTCCAGATTGGCGATTTGTTCGGCGGCGCGCAGGCGTGCGTCGAGGCGGTGCTTGCTGGGCTGTTTGCGGCGCAACGCACGGGACGCGGGCGCTGGCTCGATGTGTCGATGACGCATGAAGTCTTTCGCGCGAATCTGGTCCCGGCTGTCGCGATGCATCGGCAAGGACGTGCCGCAAGGGCCGGAGAAGACTTGCTCAACGGCGGAGTGCCCTGCTATCAGGTGTATCGCACGCAGGATGGGCGGTACATGGCGGTGGGTGCGCTCGAACTCAAGTTCTGGCAAACGTTGTGCGATGTGTTGGATCGCCCGGACTGGAAGGACCGGCACTGGATGCTTGGACGACCTGTGTGCGGCGACGATGCCCGTGCGCTACAGGCCGAGTTGGCGGCGGTGTTCGCGAGCGCGTCGCAAGCCGATTGGACGGCGCGATTTGCCAATGCCGATTGCTGCGTCACGCCAGTGCTTCGACTAGAAGAGGCGATGGGGCATCCGTTGTTTGCTGATGTGTGTGAGGTGTTGCGGGCGTGAGGCACAGACCGATGCGCTGCGTGCCGCGTCTGACAAGGGCAATGGCGTTACCGAATGTCACAAAATTCCGTCTCGTCGATTCGCAACAATGCGCGTTGATCACGTAGAGTCGTCGGTTGCCGATATCCACCCGCCTATGACGCGATCCGCACTGAAGCCTGTACCGAAGTCCGCATGCCTGACCGGTATTCTCGCGATGACCCTGCTGTGCGGCGCCTGTGCGTCATATCAGGACGCGCCGGTCGATCATGGAAAAGTGCGTTCCACGTCGATGACGACGGCCGATTTGGCGCAGACGGATATCAATCGCATGGCCACGCTTGGCATGCGCGCGAATCTCGAAAGTCTCTATCTGCTGGCGGACAAGCTTTACAAGCGCAATCCCCGCGAGTGGCGTAAAAGCGGGGCGACGACGCAGGCACAAGCCGTGGCACAACTGCGTGCAGCCGTTGAGGGGCGCCGAACATTGCCAGAGTTGAAAGACTTGCGCGACGTCAGGGCGCTGTCGCGTTCGCTCGATCCCACGTTCGATGGTGACCGGGTGGCGGCGTTTATTTTCAGTTTGTCCGACACGATCATCACCGCGCATGGCGGCACGACGGTGTTTTATCTGAGTGATGGGCTCGACGCGCAACGCATCTATAACGCCGCGCGCAACGTCGAGATCGCTGCATGGCTGCTCGCGAGCCGCCGAGACGTCGCCGGACGGCCGCTGCTACTGGCCAACGAAATGGCCGACGTGCGCAACGTGAGCTTCGAGCGTGAATTCGGAAAAATTGTCGGCCGCCTCGATCTGCTCGCCGAGATGCTCGACGAGAAGTATCGCCGGGCAGGCATCGGCTATGTCCAGAACCTGCTCGGTGCGCAGTTTCTTCAGTTCCTGCCAGTGAAGTAGGCGGCTGCGATTCATGGGCAAATGCTGTATATTTGCACAGTGTTTTCGCCACTACCTATGCCACCTCTCACGCGCAAGATTATCCACTGCGACGCCGATTGCTTTTACGCCTCGGTCGAGATGCGTGACGATCCGTCGTTGCGTGGCATCCCATTGGCCGTTGGCGGACAACCCGATCAGCGTGGTGTGATTGCGACCTGCAACTACGAAGCACGCGCATTCGGCGTGCGTTCGGCCATGCCGTCGGGACAGGCCGTCAAACTTTGCCCCGATCTGCGCATTATTCCCCCCAAGATGGAGCGATATCGGGAAGCGTCGCAACGCATCATGGCGATCTATCGCGACTACACCGATCTGGTCGAGCCGCTTTCGCTCGACGAGGCTTATCTGGATGTCACACATAGCGAGCACTGCGATGGGTCAGCCACGCTGATCGCCCGTGAGATCCGTGCACGCATCGCTGCCGACGTCGGGCTGACGGTGTCCGCCGGGGTCGCGCCAAACAAGTTCATCGCGAAGATCGCCAGCGACTGGCGTAAGCCGGATGGCATGTTCGTGGTGCGTCCGGCAGAGGTCGACGCGTTCGTGGCCGTCCTGCCGGTCGAGCGTTTGTTCGGCGTGGGCAAAGTCACGGCGGAGAAACTGCGTGCGCTCGGTGTGGACGCCTGCGGCGACTTGCGCAGTCATACGCTCACTGAACTGACCGAACGTTTCGGCGTGTTCGGGCAGCGCCTGTATGAGCGTTGCCGAGGCATCGACACGCGCGAAGTCACCCCGGATCGCGAGCGCAAATCGATCAGCGTGGAAACGACGTACACGCGCGATCTGCGCACGCTCGCCGATTGCGAGGCGGCGCTCGAACCGCTGATTCAGCAATTGCACGAACGCATCGCGCGGGCGCGGCGAGGCGAGCCGGTGGCCATTGCCAAAGTCTTCGTCAAAGTACGTTTCGCAGACTTCTCCCGTACGACAGCCGAAGCCGGGGCGCTCGGCGTGGACGCGGCGCAATGCCGCGAGTTGCTGGCCGAAGCCGTCGGTCGTCGACGCCGCCCGGTGCGATTGATGGGCGTTGGCGTACGGATGCTTGAGGCGCAGGCGGCGCGCCAGTTGCGGCTGTTCGACGATTGGGACGACTTTCCCGCTGCCGTCCCAGCCGGGCAGACAGCGGACGCCTGAGTCCGAGTGCTTTGCGGGGGGCTCTGCGTGCGCTTGAATCAGACCAATCTCGCTTAAGCGCGCCATAATGCGGCATCACGCACACAAACGCGCTCAGGGACTCAGGGAGGTAAGCGATGACGGAGATCGTCGAAGTGACGCTGCGGCTCACCGCCGCATTGCTGTTGGGCGGGCTGGTCGGCCTCAACCGCAACTTGCATCACAAATCGGTCGGATTGCGCACGCTCGCCATCGTCTCATTCGGCTCAGCGCTGTTCGTGCTGGCCGTCGTGCCGTTCCCCGGCTCGGACGTCGCCACCGATGCGTCGTCGGTGGGGCGCGTGGTGCAGGGTATTGTGGCGGGCATCGGCTTTCTTGGCGCAGGCTGCATCGTGCGCTCGGGCCGCAGCGCCAACGTCCATGGCTTCACCACCGCGGCAGCGCTCTGGAGTACGACGGGCATCGGCATCATTTGCGGGTTGGGCCGCTGGCACATCGCACTCGTTGCGATGGTGCTGCTGCTTATCGTGCTGGCGGTCGGCGGGCGTATCGAAGCCCTCGCACACCGCTGGCTGGGCCACGACGATCGGTCGCCTGAAACGACTGCCGGGGACGCGTCGGCGCCGCGTGGGCCCGACGACAAGTGACATCGACTTGCGGTACGCTGAAGAGGCACATCGCACCCTCCTTGCCCCGGATATAGCGGGCAAATTCCTGCGGATACCGAAGAAAAATGCCCGCCGAAGCGGGCAAATGACGTTGTCGCAGTACCCCCAAAAGGACGTAAGAGGGCGATTTCATTTTGGTCAACCGAGTAACTTTCGCCAATCGGGGCTTGCCCGATTAGGGAAAGCACGCTCGGGAGAACGCTTACTGAAGCGCGCGCAACTCAGTGGCGCGGGCGCGGGCAACACGCTGGCCGTCGGCCTGTAGTGTGGCCGTGGCGGCGTCGGCTTGCTGCGCCGCGTCGGCCGCGCTCGTGTAAGTCACGATAGCGGCCTGTCGTTCGCGCCGGAATCGCTCGGTGATGGGGGCGCATTCGGTGGCGGCTTCGTCGGCGAGCCGTACCGGATCGGGCACGAGATTGACGTATCGCGCGACGTGCCCATACAGGCAGGTTCGGTACTGATCGGCGGCCGCGTTGGCGGCGGCGAGATGCCGATCGCGCAACGTCGCGGCGTCCGGTGCCGTTTGCGTGGCTTTCGGTGCGGCCGACGGCGGTTTTGACGGGGCAGCGCAGCCGGCGACGAGCGCGGCGGCGGTAACGGCGAGGGTCAGCTTGAGGGAACGAGAGAGCGTGCGCGGCAAGGCAATGAACCGGCCTGCGAGTGCGCTGGCCAAAGTCGGAAACGTCCGAGTCATGAGGTAATCGACGCCGATGGCATAAAGTCTGCGATGCCGCTATGGTACGGGATTTGACGGACCAAACCGATACCGGCACGAGAGTGTCGCGCCGATCTGACATGAGCGAATTTCAAAAGGGACTGGTGTGGCTGCGCCGCGATTTGCGCTGCACCGACAATGCGACGCTGGCGCAAGCCTTGGCGACATGCGAACACGTCTATACCGTGTTCGTGTTCGATACGACGATTCTGTCGGTGCTGCCTCGCGATGACCGCCGGGTCGCGTTTATTCACGAGAGCGTCACAGCGCTGGCGCATGACCTGAAGGCCGCGGGCGGAGCACTGATCGTGCTTCATGGCGACCCGGTCGACCTGATCCCCGCGTTGGCACAGTCGCTAGGCGTGGAAACCGTCTTCGCGGGACGCGATTACGAGCCGGATGCCGTGGCGCGCGACCGTGCGGTGAGCCACTCGCTCGACGAGGCAGGCATCGCGTTCGAACCGGTGAAAGATCAGGTCATCTTCGAGATGAACGAGGTGCTGACCGCGCAAAGCGAGCCGTACAGCGTTTTCACTCCGTACCAGCGCGCGTGGCTCAAGCAGGTGCGGCCTGTCGATCTGGCGCCGCATGGGCGTCGTGGCGACATGAAACGCTTGGCGGTGCCGGATAACGTCGCCATCGCCGTACCGTCGCTGGCCGCGCTGGGCTTCGATGTTCCCGCCGAGCGCCGCATGGCGATTCCGGCCGGTGAAGCCGGGGCAAAGCAATTGCTCGACGATTTCCTGCCGCGCATGGCGCATTACCACGAGCGCCGCGACTATCCGGCAGTGCGCGGGCCGAGTTACCTGTCCGTTCATTTGCGCTTCGGCACGATCTCCATCCGCACGCTCGCCCGTGAAGCGCACGCGGTCATGCTGCGCGGCGGCGATGCAGGCGCTGGTGCGCAGACATGGCTGAGCGAACTGATCTGGCGCGAGTTCTATTTCATGATCCTGCATCACCATCCGCACGTTGTCGGCCAAGCGTTCAAGCCCGCCTACGACGCGATTCAGTGGGCGAGCGGTGCGGCCGCCGATGCGGACTTCAGGGCATGGTGCGAGGGTCGTACGGGATATCCGTTGGTAGATGCGGCGATGCGTCAGATCAATCAGACGGGTTACATGCATAACCGCCTGCGCATGGTGACGGCCAGTTTTTTGGTGAAGGATCTGGGTATCGACTGGCGACGCGGCGAGGCGTATTTCGCGATGGCGCTCAACGATTTCGATCTGGCCGCGAACAATGGCGGCTGGCAATGGGCGGCTTCGACGGGCTGTGACGCGCAGCCGTATTTCCGCATTTTCAATCCGGTCACGCAGTCGGAGAAGTTCGATCCGCAGGGGCGATTTATCAGGAAATACGTGCCTGAGCTGGCCGATTTACCTGACAAAGCGTTGCATGCGCCTTGGCGCGCTGGCGCAGAAGTGCTGGCGCAAGCCGACATCGAACTTGGCCGCGATTACCCGCAGCCACGGGTGGCGCACGATGTCGCGCGCAAGGAAACGCTTGCCCGTTATGCGGTGGTGAAAGGCTAACCTGCATATATATCGGTGTATACCCCGGTCAACTTTCTTCGCGTTCATCCGTTGATAGAGGTAAGACACGAAAGAGGTCTGGGCAGCGGTAGCGGAGGTCACGTCGGGGGGCGTGGATCATCGCCGCCGGTGTCAGGGAGGAAGCAGAGCAAGACCGATGGAAGTGCTCGACATACGAGCGAGGGCAGGCCAAAACCACACTACGGGGAAGCTAAACACCTTTGCCGCTCAGACGGCAGCTTCGAATCACGGGGTTAGCGACAAGCGAGTGCCCGAAACCTGATGGTTTCGGGCTTTTTTTTGTTCATCGCGGATTGGCGTTGCGCGTAAGCACGAGCAGCGCCC
This sequence comes from Pandoraea pneumonica, assembly GCF_049918595.1. Lineage (GTDB taxonomy): Bacteria > Pseudomonadota > Gammaproteobacteria > Burkholderiales > Burkholderiaceae > Pandoraea > Pandoraea pneumonica_A. The sequence continues at coordinate 573,191 of NZ_JBNCRZ010000003.1, read as the reverse complement.
AGACCGCGAGGTTGAACGGCAGCGTGAAGTACGGCCAGCCAATCGGTGCGAGCAGACTGCCTAGCCCCACGCAAATCAGCCCGGCGAGCACTGCACCTGCCAGTCGCACGGCAGGGCGACGTTGGAAAACACCAAGGCCGAGGGCCGCCAGAAAGCCATTTACCCCGATCCCCCCCGCTTGTACCGCCAGCGCGGGCCAGTGCTGCGCCAACAAGGCGATACCCAGCCATGTCGCAATACCTGCGGCCAGCGCCCAGACGGTTGCGCGGGCATTCCACAAGGCCAGGACGTACCAGGTCAGCAAGCCGAGCACGAGCGGGCCGACGAAAACGACTTGTCCCACCGAACAGAACACGAAACCCGGCGTGCCCGCATCGCATGCGAGCGCGCCGGTGCGTGGCAACAGCCCAAGCCACGGCTGCATCGCCCACGAAAGCGCCATTACGCCGACGAACGGACCGGTGAGGGCCGGCAACGCGCGGCGGGCGAGTTCAGCCGACGCGATGACGGTCAGGCAAACGCACACCGAGAGCCAAACCGCGAGCGCGATATCGGGTTGCCACAGCGCCCCGAAGGCGATGCCCGTCAATGCACCGTTGTAGCCGAATAGGCCATTTCGCCTGGCCTCGCGCGGCAGGCGCAGCACCAGCGCGATCAACGATGCACCGATGCTCGCGGCCAGCCCCATGAGGGCCGCAGGACGATCGGCGAGCCATAGCACGGCGAGTAACAGCAAGCCGATACCGGCCGAGGGAATGAAATAGATCTGCGCGAAATGCGCCGTCACACTGCGCAGCTCGTCCTTCAACCAGCGGTACGGCGCGAAGGCAGGCACGGCCCCCGCCGACAGTGGCGGCGTAGGTATCGGGGGCGGAAGTGGTGGAAGTGACGACGAATGGGGCGCAGGCATGGGGCGGCAGTTCGAGCGATCAGGAGCCAGACGGTCTGGGCGATATCCGCTGCCGATCAGTATTCGATGCCACAGGCAATGGACAATTGGCGCGAGCTTACGCCGAACCTACGCTTATGGGCGTGTGCGCTCGTTATAGTCCGTATCAGGCGTACCGCCGAGGGGATTAGGGCGACGCCAAAGCTACCGCCCCGAGCTGCCAAAAACACAAAACCCGCGTACAGCGACGCGGGTTTTGCTTGATACGTGAGGCCAGCAGGCCTTGGGCGAACTTACTTGCCGCCGCCCTTGGCGGGCTTGGCTGCCCAGTTGTCCTTGAGCGACACGATACGGTTGAACACCGGTTTGCCCGGGACCGAGTCGTGACGATCGGCCACGAAGTAGCCATGGCGCTCGAATTGCACACGGTCTTCGGGAGCGAAGTTGAGCAGGCCCGGTTCAACGTAGGCTTGCGTCACGCGCTTGGCGTTCGGGTTCAACGCGTCGAGGAAGTTCTTCTCGCCAGCATCCGGATGCGGATCGAGGAACAGACGGTCGTAGATGCGCACTTCCGCAGCCAGTGCATGCAGCGCGCTTACCCAGTGGATATTGCCCTTGACCTTGTAGTTGTCAGCGCCCGGCGTGCCCGAACGGCTGTCTTCAAAGTAATTGCAATGCACGGCCGTCACGTTGCCGTCGGCGTCGGTATCGAAGCCCGTGCACTCCACGACATAGCCGTAACGCAGACGCACCTTATTGCCCGGGAACAAGCGGAAGAAGCCCTTGACCGGCTCGGCCTGGAAATCTTCGCGTTCAATCCACAGCTCGCGCGAGATCGGGAACGTGCGCATGCCGCGTTCCGGGAAGTGCGGATGCACCGGGGCGTGGCAGTCTTCCTGCTGGCCTTCCGGATAGTTGTCGATGATGAGCTTGAGCGGGTCGAGCACCGCCGTCGCGCGCGGGGCCTTCGGATCGAGGTCGTCCCGCAGGGCACCTTCGAGAATGCTCATGTCGATCCACGAAGCCGACTTGGCCACGCCGATGCGATCGCAGAACAATTGCAGGCTTTCCGGCGAGAAGCCACGACGGCGCAGGCCGACCAGTGTCGGCATGCGCGGATCGTCCCAGCCGTCGACGTGCTTTTCGTCGACCAGTTGACGCAGTTTGCGCTTGCTGGTGATCGCGTAGGTCAGTTGCAGACGGGCGAATTCGATCTGTTGCGGCATCGGACGCGTGAACATGCCCGCGTCGGCCAGCTCGGCAAGCACCCAGTCGTAGAACGGACGCTGGTCTTCGAACTCCAGCGTGCACAGGCTGTGCGTGATGTTCTCGATGGCATCTTCGAGCGGGTGCGCGTAGGTGTACATCGGATAGATGCACCAGGCGTCGCCCGTACGATGGTGATGCGCGTGACGAATACGGTAGATGGCCGGATCGCGCAGGTTGATGTTCGGCGACGACATATCGATCTTGGCGCGCAGCACGTGCGTGCCGTCGGCGAACTCGCCCGCACGCATGCGGCGGAACAGATCGAGGTTCTCTTCGACGGTGCGATTGCGGAACGGCGAATCTTTGCCCGGCTCGGTCAGCGAGCCGCGATTGGCGCGCATGTCTTCGAAGCTCTGGCTGTCGACGTAGGCCTTGCCGCGCTGGATCAGAATCTCTGCGCCCTGATACAACTTCTCAAAGTAGTCGCTGGCGAAGTAGAGGTGCTCTTTGCCCGGCGTGTCGTAGCTGAAGCCGAGCCACTTCACCATCTCGATGATGGAGTCGACGTATTCGGTTTCTTCCTTCTCGGGGTTGGTGTCGTCAAAGCGCAGATGGCACACGCCATCGTAGTCGCGCGCCATGCCGAAGTTCACGCAAATCGCTTTGGCGTGACCGATGTGAAGGTAGCCGTTGGGCTCCGGCGGGAAGCGCGTCTCGACGCGCTGGCCCCATTTGCCCGAGCGGTTGTCTTCGTCAATGATGTTGCGGATGAAATTGGATGCCGCGGTCAGCTCTGTGCTCATGCCAGTCCAGTGTTCGGAATTTGCCGAATATTCTACCGTACCGCACTGCACCACGGGCGAGCGTCGACTCACGTGATGCGCGCTATTTGCCAGCGCAGTGCAGCCATTCGTAAAAAGAACTGCCGCTTGTGCGGCAGTTCGGACACGATCGGGCCCGGTTCAGCGTGCCGAACCCGGCGAAGGTGTGTCAGGGGGACGAGCGCTGGCCGGGCCAGTTGGCGTAAGAGAGCAACCAGAGGGAAATGATGTTGACGACCGGGATGAAGGCCAGCACCGTGAGCCACGGTGAGAAGCCGAGCCGGGTCAGGATGCGCCAGATGGGAATGCCAAGCAGCACGAGTCCGACAAGCAAGCCGATAAGGGACATACGATATCTCCCCGAGAGTCCCCGCCGGAGGCGGGTGTGAGGCCAAGTATATAGCGGCTGGCCCCGACATTACGCCGAGATTGTCCTATCCTGAAAACACTGCCGGCCCCGCTGGCGGTCCTTCTGGGAGGACATCATGGAACTGCACCTCCATTCGCACCGCTATACCCACCGGTCGCCCGACTGGGCCGCTGCGGCGGTCGCCGGCTTCGTGGCCTGCGCTTTCTTCTCCGCCGTCGAAATGCTCATGGTCTTACTGGTCACCGGCCAGAGCCCATGGGTGCCGCCGCGTATGGTGGCTGCCATCGTGCTCGGCCCTGGCATCCTGTCGCTGCCGCCCACGTTCGACGTCTCCATCGTCGCCATGGCACTGATGGTGCACGCGGCCATCGGGGTAGTGCTCGGGGTGGTGCTCGGCGCCATCATCGCGCCGTTTCGGCTCGATTCCGACGTACCCACGGTTGCCATCGCCGGGGGCGTGTTCGGTCTGGTGGTCTATGTCGTCAATTTCTACGTGATGACGCAGCTGTTCCCGTGGTTCATCGAGTCACGCACCTGGATGATGGTGGTGGGGCACGTGGTCTTCGGGGCGTTCGCGGGCTATATGTATTGGGTGCTGGCGAAAATCGACGATCGGGAAGCCACACCGTAGCGCGCACTAACATTTGTGCGCTGCCACAAAAAACCTGCTATTATTCGCCATCTGCATTTATCCGTCCGTCAATTTCGGACGTGCCGATGCAGTCTCCAGTGGCATGAGATGCCGGGCGACGCCCGGCAACGGCAGGTCCGCGACACGATAATCACTACACAGATGTGTCGCGTGTTCCCAGTCCGTTACATGCCAACTTGAACGTCAGGTGTGTCAGATTTGACGTTTCAGCCGCTGTCCCTGGAGGGATAGCAGGCTTCGATCCCCGAAATAGGAAGTGTTACAGGTTGCTTCGTCCGCAGGACGCAGGAACCGGTCTATCTGCATCTACCGTGACATGTCAGTCACGGAAATGTCGCGTGTTTGTCACATTCGACCATTAGGCTGCGTGCACTTCACGGAAACATTTGTGCGAGTTTGCACTCTCATCACCGTAAGCCGATTCGAGAGGGATTAGTTATCAGTCATATTTTTTGCAGTAAGAAGGAAACCAAAATGAAAACAACGCAATACCAAGAATTCCAGTACAGCATCCGTGCCGTGGAGCGTGACAACGCCCGCTGGGACGCGTTCTACGAGATTCATCGCCCGACCGGGCATGGCATGGAAAAAGTCGGCGCCTATCAAGTGCAGACCGCTTACGGCTTCGCCACACAAGGCAATGCCCTCGACGACGCAGAGCGCAATGCGCGCGCCGACATCGAGCAGGGCATCGTCTACTATCAGTAAAACTTCCCACCCCATGTGTGACCGACGGCATCGCCGCGCTGCGACGGTGCTATAGTCCCGGCTTTCGCAAAGCAAGGCTGGAGAGTCGGCAATGGAATGGATGTGCAAGTCGTTCGACGAGCTAGGCAGCACACTGCTTTACCGCGTGTTGGCCGCACGGAACGCGGTATTCGTGGTCGAGCAGAACTGCCCGTATCAGGACATCGACGGACGCGACATTCATAGCCTGCATTTGATTGCGCAAGTGCGCGATGCCGACGAACAGCCGCAAATTGCTGCCTATTTGCGCTTGCTGCCGCCGGGACTTGCTTACGACGAAGCGTCGATCGGCCGTGTGATCACGGCAGCGTCGCATCGTGGCACGGGGCTTGGGCGCGTCATGCTTGCCCGGGCTATCGCCATCGCCGAAGTGCAATGGCCCGAGGCGCCGCTACGCATTGGCGCGCAAGCGCATCTGGAAAAGTTTTACGGCGAGTTCGGCTTCGTGAAGTCGAGCGAGCCTTACGACGAAGACGGCATTATGCATATCGAGATGCTGCGCGCACCGGCGCGCGCATCGCACTAAGCGGCACCGTCGCCGTCGAACTCACACTGGGGCCGGGCGTTCGCGCCCGGCACTACAATATCCTCCATCGCAGTTCACCCGTTTCCCGACACATGGCTTTGTATTCCATTACCGGCGCCCAATTGGCGTTCGGTCACGTCGCATTGCTCGACAATGCCGATTTCTCGCTCGAAGCGGGGGAGCGCGTTGGTCTGATTGGCCGTAACGGCGCCGGCAAGTCGTCGTTGCTCAAGATCGTGGCAGGGCTCACCGCGCCCGACGACGGTCTGGTCGCCCGCCAAGGCACGCTTCACACGGTCTACGTACCGCAGGAACCCGAGTTCGACGCGCAGCAGTCGGTGTTCGATGCTGTGGCGCTCGGTCTTGGCGACATGCATAGCCTGCTCTCGGACTACGAACGCACCGCTGAAGCGCTGGCAGATGTGCCTGAAGGGGACGAGCACGACGCACTGCTCGCGCACTTGATGGCATTGCAATCGTCGCTCGATGCGGCCGATGCGTGGCAGCTCAAGACGCGTGTGGAAACGACTATCGCGCAGCTCGGCCTCGACGGACATGCTCGCGTCGGTGCGCTCTCGGGCGGGATGCAAAAGCGCGTGTCGCTCGCGCAGGCGTGGGTCGCCAAGCCCGACGTGCTGCTGCTCGACGAACCGACCAACCACTTGGACTTCGACGCGATTCGCTGGCTGGAAGAGTTGCTGATCGGCTTTCGCGGTGCGCTGCTGTTCATCACCCACGATCGAAGCTTTCTGGATCGCGTGGCCACGCGCATCGTTGAACTCGATCGTGGCCGCTTGCTCTCGTATCCGGGCAACTTCACGCAATATCAAGAACGTAAGGCCGCACAGCTCGAAGTCGAGCGCGTCGAGAACGACAAGTTCGACAAGCTGCTCGCGCAAGAGGAAGTATGGATTCGCAAGGGCGTCGAAGCCCGTCGCACGCGTAGCGTGTCGCGTATCGAGCGACTCAAAGCGATGCGCTCGGAGCGTGCCGGGCGTCGTGAGACGCAAGGCAACGTGCGCATGGAAGTCGGACAGGCCGACAAGTCCGGCAAGATCGTGGCGGAACTGACCAACGTGTCCAAGTCGTACGGCGGCCGCGCGATCGTGCGCGACTTCACGGCGACGCTCATGCGCGGCGATAAGGTCGGTCTGGTCGGGCCGAACGGCGCGGGCAAGACGACGATGCTCAAACTGATTCTTGGCGAGATCACGCCGGACAGCGGCGAGATTCGCGTCGGTACGAACCTTCAGGTTGCGTACTTCGATCAGATGCGCGCGCAACTCGATCAGGAAAAGAGCCTGCTCGACACGATCAGCCCGGGCAGCGAGTGGATTGAGATCAACGGCGCCCGCAAGCACGTGATGAGCTACTTGGGCGACTTCTTGTTTTCGCCTGAGCGTGCCCGCTCGCCGGTGAAATCGCTCTCCGGCGGCGAACGCAATCGTCTGTTGCTCGCGCGCTTGTTCGCGCGTCCGGCCAACGTGCTGGTGCTCGACGAGCCGACTAACGACCTCGATATTCCGACGCTCGAACTGCTCGAAGAATTGCTCGAGGAATACAGCGGCACCGTGTTCCTCGTGAGCCACGACCGGACCTTCCTCGACAACGTCGTGACATCCGTGATCGCGGCCGAAGGCGATGGCAACTGGCGCGAATACGTCGGCGGCTTCACCGACTGGCAGGTGCAGCGTGAGCGCTCGCTGGCGCTGGCCGCACAACGCTCGCCGGTGGAAGACACGTCGAAAGACGCAGCGGCTGCGGCCAAGCGCAGCACCAACCGCAAGGTGAAGCTGAGCTACAAGGAACAGCGTGAACTCGACGGTCTGCCCGAGCGCATTGCCGCACTCGAAGCCGAGCAGAAGGATGCCACTGCCAAGCTCGAAGAGGGCTCGGTCTTTGTGAAAGATCCGGCTGCGGGGGCGGCGCTGTCCGAACGTTGCGAAGCGATTGAACTGGAGTTGCTCGAAGCGCTCGAACGCTGGGAAGTGCTTGAAGCCAAACAGCGTGGCGAGGGCGCCTGAGCGTTCGAATCCTCTGCCGAGTCACTCGTCACGCTGACGCGTTACGAGTGACAGTACAATAGGCCGCGATCCATTGGACGCGGCCCTGTACTTTTGAGGCGCGCCTCACCGGTTGGCTGCCTAATAAGTGGGCGCGGCAATGCAAGTCGTTGATCCAGCGTCACTTTTCTCATGTGTTAATGGGTTTTCCCCGTGGTTGTCCACAGCTTGTGTGGATAAGCGCCGGGTGCCGTACCCCAATTCAGTCACGCTATGTCGAAAAAAAACACGCCTGCCCAATACAGCGAAGCTTCCATCAAGGTTCTGAAAGGACTTGAGCCGGTCAAGCAGCGCCCGGGCATGTACACCCGTACCGAGAATCCGCTGCACGTGATTCAGGAAGTCATCGACAACGCTTCGGATGAGGCGTTGGGTGGCTTCGGTAAACAAATTCTCGTGACGCTGCACAAGGATGGTTCGGTCAGCGTCGAAGACGACGGCCGTGGCATTCCCGTCGGTATTCACCCGGAAGAGGGTGTGCCGGTCGTCGAGATTGTCTTTACGCGTCTGCATGCGGGCGGCAAGTTCGATAAGGCCGCCGGTGGCGCTTATACGTTCTCGGGCGGCCTGCACGGTGTGGGCGTCTCGGTGACGAACGCACTGGCTACGCGACTCGCGGTCACTGTGTGGCGCGACGGTCAGGTCTCCGATCTCGAATTTGCCGATGGCGGCAACGTCAGCGTTGCACTGCATTCGCGCCCGTCGCAGCGCGGCGAAAAGAAGAGCGGTACGCGGGTAACCGTTTGGCCGGATACGAAGTACTTCGATAGCCCGACGTTGCCGCTCAGCGAACTGCAACGCCTGCTGCGCTCGAAGGCCGTGCTGCTGCCCGGCGTGCGCGTCACGCTGCGTCAGGAGAAGAACGGCGACGAGCAGACGTGGTTTTACGAGCAGGGCTTGCGCGGCTATCTCGTCGAATCGCTCAACGGTGCCGAGCCGCTGATTCCGTTGTTCGAAGGCGAACGTTTCGCCGACGGCAGCGAAGACAGCTTTGCGGAAGGCGAGGGCGCAGCGTGGGTCGTGGCGTGGACCGAAGATGGTGCGCCGGTGCGCGAGTCGTACGTCAACCTGATTCCGACGCCCGCTGGCGGTACCCATGAATCGGGTCTTCGCGAAGGCCTGTTTCAAGCGGTGCGCGGCTTCATCGAATTGCATAACCTTCAGCCCAAGGGCGTGAAGCTGCTGCCCGAAGACGTCTTCTCGCGTGTGTCGTTCGTGCTCTCGGCCAAGGTGCTCGATCCGCAGTTCCAAGGCCAGATCAAGGAGCGTTTGAACAGCCGCGACGCTGTGCGTCTCGTGTCGTCGTTCACGCGTCCTGCGCTGGAGTTGTGGCTCAACCATCACGTCGAGCACGGCAAGAAGCTCGCCGAGTTGGTGATTCGTCAGGCGCAGGCACGCACGCGCGCTGGTCAGAAGATCGAGAAGAAGAAGAGCTCCGGCGTGGCCGTGTTGCCCGGCAAGCTGACCGATTGCGAAACCGAAGACATCACGCGCAATGAACTGTTTCTGGTCGAGGGCGACTCGGCCGGCGGTTCGGCGAAGATGGGGCGCGACAAGGAATTCCAAGCGATTTTGCCGTTGCGCGGCAAGGTGCTCAATACGTGGGAGACCGAGCGCGATCGTCTCTTCGCGAACAACGAAGTGCACGATATCGCGGTAGCGATCGGTGTCGATCCGCACGGCCCGAACGACACGCCAGATCTGTCGAATCTGCGTTACGGCAAGATTTGTATCTTGTCCGATGCCGACGTCGACGGCTCGCACATTCAGGTGCTGCTGCTCACGTTGTTCTTCCGTCACTTCCCGCAACTGATTGCGACGGGGCACGTGTACGTGGCGCGTCCGCCGCTGTATCGTGTCGACGCTCCGGCCCGTGGCAAGAAGCCGGCGCAGAAGCTCTATGCACTCGATGAAGGCGAACTCGAAGCCATCCTCGACAAGCTGCGCAAGGACGGCGTGAAGGAAACCGCATGGTCGATCAGCCGCTTCAAGGGGCTGGGCGAGATGAGTGCCGAGCAGTTGTGGGAAACCACGATGAACCCCGACACGCGGCGTCTGAGCCCGGTGGCGTTGGGCACGCTCGACTTCGACGCAACGGTGTCGCGCATGAACATGCTCATGGGCAAGGGCGAGGCGGCACAACGCCGTAGCTGGCTCGAGGCCAAGGGCAATGAGGTCGAAGCCGACATCTGACGGTCGGTTTTGACGGTAGTCCGCGCATGCTGAATGGGCCAGACGGCCCGATCAGCGTGAGTGCCCACATAGTGGGATAATCCACCTTTCACCCCACCGGGAGTCACGTTATGTTGCGTTCTATGCCTGTCAGCATGCGTCGCATGGTCGTGCCGATGTTGCTTGTGAGCCCACTGCTGGGCGCCAGCGCCGCAGCCTACGCGCAATCGGCGCAGCCGGCGCCAGCGGCACCGGCAGCACGTGTCTTTTTCGTTACGCCGAAAGACGGCGCGACGGTGACCAACCCGGTCGTGGTCAAGTTCGGCGTCGAAGGGATGGCGATCAAACCGGCGGGCGATATGTCGCCTAACACCGGCCATCACCACCTCATCATCGACGGCGATCCGGTTCCCGCAGGTCAGGTCGTGCCTACCGACGACGCGCACCTGCATTTCGGCAAAGGCCAGACCGAGACGACGGTCAATCTGACGCCCGGCGATCATACGTTGACGATGCAATTCGCCAACGGGGCGCATCAGTCGTACGGTCCGGCCATGAGCCAGACGATCAAGGTGCATGTCAAAGGTCAACAATAGTTTTCGCTCGATGGCGCACGGCGTGACAGCGAACGTCAACGCAGTGCGCCGATGGTTCTCTCTGCGGCCCCTCGCAGGGCGCGTGCTGGCAGCTGTTCTGCTGACGGCCGCGCCGCTCGCCCACGCCGACTTGTACGGCTACGTCGACGAGAATGGTGTGGCGCATCTGGCCGCCCGTAAGCTCGATTCACGCTTTCGTCTGGTCGTCAGTTCCGGGGCCAACGCCGATCTGCGCATTGCACAAGGCGTCGCACAGAGCGGCATCGTGAGCGGTGCCGACCGTTCGCGTCTCTACGACGCACTCGCACGTCATCCCAACTTGAAACAGCTTGCCCCGGTCATCGCACAGGCGGCCGAGCGGTATCACGTCGACGCTGCGTTGCTCAAAGCGGTGATCGCTGCGGAATCGGGTTTCGACAGCAGCGCCGTGTCGCCGAAGGGCGCTGTCGGACTCATGCAAGTCATGCCCACCACGGGCGAGCGGTACGGCGTGCGCGCCGACGCAACCCGATCGGTTGCCGACAAGCTCGCCGACCCGCGCACGAATGTCCTCACCGGTGCTCGCTACTTGCGCGATTTGCAGGCACGTTATCCCGATCGGCTGGAACTGGTGCTCGCGTCGTACAACGCGGGCGAGGGCGCGGTCGCACGCCACGCCGATCAGATTCCGCCTTACGCCGAGACGCAGGGGTACGTGGCAGCCGTGCTCGAACTGTATCGGCGCTTCAATCCCGAGGCACCTGCACTCGCCGGTGGCACGTTAAAGACCGGCATCCCGGGCGGGCGCGCCAATATCAGCGGGTCGCGCGATGGCCGTATCCACGTGATTTTGGGCGCGCCGCAGGGGTTGCCGGTCGTGCCTGCTACTATGCCGAACGCTCAGGTCACAGCACCCACCATTCCATCGGTGCCGACGACGGACTAACGTCACCCGGTTGGACGGATGCATCGCTCGGCCGCCGGGTGCGGCCACATCTCAAGTTGACTCAGTTTTTTCCGAACATCTCCCTGGCGATTTGCGATCGGTGTTAGTCGGATTCGTCCGAAACGCAGACCGCCAATCGGCAACTACCACGGCCGTGGCACCTAATTCGCAGGCTTGCTTTGTCATTCGGTGGCGTTTTTGCCGAAATGTGCCAGTGAGCTTGGTATGATCTTGCGGTCAACGTGTAACCGAACCCTCGCCAAACGTTCGCAGCAAACCCACAGGTTTTATGGAACAAGTAGAAGATCTCTTTTCGACCCCGTCCGATGACGACACGCTGACGCTCGGCGCCTACGCCGAACGTGCTTATCTCGACTACGCCATCAGTGTGGTGAAAGGCCGTGCGCTGCCCGATGTATGCGACGGTCAGAAGCCGGTGCAACGCCGCATCCTGTTCGCGATGAACGAGATGGGCCTCGCCTCCGATGCGAAGCCCGTGAAGTCGGCCCGCGTGGTGGGCGACGTCCTGGGTAAGTTTCACCCGCACGGCGACCAGTCCGCGTACGACGCGCTGGTTCGCCTCGCACAGAATTTCTCGATGCGCTATCCGCTCATCGATGGTCAGGGCAACTTCGGTTCGCGCGACGGTGACGGTGCCGCCGCCATGCGATACACCGAAGCGCGCCTCACGCCGATCGCCCGTTTGCTGCTCGACGAAATCGATGCGGGTACGGTGGACTTCGTGCCGAACTACGACGGTTCGACCGAAGAGCCGCGACTGCTGCCCGCTCGCCTGCCGTTCGTGCTGCTCAACGGCGCGTCGGGTATTGCCGTGGGTCTGGCGACGGAAATTCCTTCACACAATCTGCGTGAAGTCGCCTCCGCTGCGGTCGCGCTGATTCGCAACCCCAAGCTCGACGACGCCGAGTTGATGACGCACGTGCAGGGGCCCGATTTCCCTGGCGGCGGTCAACTGATCTCCAGTCCGGCGGAAATTCGCGCGGCCTACGAGAGTGGGCGTGGCAGTCTGAAAGTGCGTGCGCGCTGGAAGATCGAAGAGATGGCGCGCGGCCAGTGGCAGGCGGTGGTGTACGAACTGCCGCCCAACACGTCGGGTCAGAAGGTGCTCGAAGAAATCGAGGAAATCACCAACCCGAAGGTGAAGCTCGGCAAGAAGTCGCTCACGCCGGAGCAGCAGAACCTCAAACAATCGGTGCTCGCAATGCTCGATGCCGTGCGCGACGAGTCGGGCAAGGACGCCCCCGTGCGTCTGGTCTTCGAGCCGAAGTCGAGCCGTATCGATCAGCAAGAATTCATCACGATGCTGCTCGCGCACACGAGTCTGGAGTCGAGCGCATCGGTCAATCTGGTGATGGTCGGGGCCGACGGCCGTCCGGGCCAGAAGTCGCTGCGCGACATCATCACCGAGTGGATCGGCTTCCGGTTCGAGACGGTCACGCGCCGCTCGCGCCATCGTCTGGGTAAGGTGGACGACCGCATTCATATTCTCGAAGGCCGCATGGCCGTCTTCCTGAATATCGACGAGGTCATTCGGATCATCCGCGAGTCGGACGAGCCGAAGGCCGCGCTGATGAGCACGTTCAATCTGAGCGAGCGTCAGGCCGACGACATTCTCGAAATCCGTTTGCGCCAGTTGGCGCGCATGGAATCGATCAAGATCGAGCAGGAACTCGCGTCGCTGCGTGACGAGAAGTCGAAGCTGGAAGACTTGCTGGCGAACGATAGCGCGATGAAGCGCCTGATTATCAAGGAGATCGAAACCGACGCGAAGCAGTTCGGCGACGAGCGCCGCACGCTAATTCAGGAAGAGAAGCGCGCCGTGGCCGAGGCCCGTGTGGTCGACGAACCGGTGACGGTCGTCGTGTCGGCGAAGGGCTGGGTGCGTGCGCTTAAGGGCCATGGGCTCGACGCGCAAGGCTTTGCGTTCAAGCAAGGCGACTCGCTCTATGGCACGTTCGAATGCCGCACGGTCGATCCGTTTATCGCGTGGGGCAGCAACGGCCGGGTGTATTCCGTATCCGTGACACAGTTGCCGGGCGGGCGTGGCGACGGTGTGCCGCTCACCTCGTTGATCGAACTCGAATCGGGTTCGCGACTGTTGCACTACTTCGCTGCGTCGGCAGATCAGCAACTGTTGCTGGCGACGACGAACGGCTTCGGGTTCTCGACGAAGCTCGGCGATATGGTGAGCCGTCTGAAGGCGGGCAAATCGTTCATGACGATCGACGATGGGGCCGAACCGTTGCCGCCACAGCGGATCTTGGCGGGGGCGAGTGCCGTGGCGTGTCTGTCGAGCGATGGCCGCCTGCTCGTGTTCGGCATGGATGAAATGAAGTCGCTTTCGGGCGGTGGCCGTGGTGTGACGCTCATCGGTCTCGATGCTAAGCAAACGCTGGTGTCGGCGGTGGCGATTAGCGAGGCAGGTGTGGTGGTTCACGGCATCGTGCGGGGTGGCAAGGAGCAGTCCGAGACGCTTTCGGGCGCTGCGCTGGCGCCGAACATCGGCAAACGTGCCCGCAAGGGGCGTGCGCCTGCGGTGAAATTCTCGACCTTTACGGCGCGTTCGCTGGATCCGGTGTTGCCGGCCGCGCCTTCGGCATCCTGACGGGAGTCACGCATGAGCGTTTATGCCTTTAGTCTGTTCCTGCATCTGGTGAGCGTTGCGGTGTGGGTCGGCGGGATGTTCTTCGCGCTGGCGTGTCTGCGTCCGGCGTCGCTGGACTTGCCGCCGCAGCAGCGCCTGCCGTTGTGGGAGGCGGCGCTCTCGAAGTTTCTCACTTGGGTCGGTGTGGCCATCGTGCTGATTTTGCTCTCGGGCGGCCACATGATGCTCGGCATGGGGGGATTGCATGCCCGTTGGCCGGTGCATGCGATGGCTGGCATTGGCGTGCTGATGATGCTGGTGTATGGCCACATCCGCTTCGCGCTGTTCCCGCGGCTGCAACGCGCGGTGCAAGCGCAGTCGTGGCCCGATGGCGCAGCGGCCGTGAATGGCGTGCGCCGTCTCGTGATCCTCAATCTCGTGTTGGGGGTTGTGGTGATCGGCCTGGCCGCGTCGCTGCGCGGGTGAGTCCCAAGTGGGGGTGATTTCGCCAGAACCGTCGTGGCTTGAGCGCTACGTGGTTGTGCGAAGGGCGGGAGCGTCTGCGGCGCCGCTCGCCTGAAGTCCCGCCACGTCATGGCACATCGCGACGAACGCTTGCACTAACGGGCTGGCGTCGTCGCGACGCTTGGCGAGCAGCAACGGGGTATGGGCGTCGGCTTCCGTCAACGCCATGAAGCGCGCCCCTTCGATCTGAATACAGCGCACCGCCGCGGGTAACACCGCGACGCCGAGGCCACTGGCCGCGAGTGCGACGATCGTCGTCGACTCGCGGGCTTCTTGCACCACGCGTGGGGTAAAGCCCGCGCGCTCGCACATCTTCCGAATCTTCCCATCCACGGCCGTCCCCACATCGGGTGGGTGCATGATGAACGCTTCTCCCGCGAGATCGGCCATCGAGATGCTCGCGCGTCCCGCCAGCGCGTGCCCCTGATGCATCACCACCACCAAGGCTTCGTCCACGAGCGTTTCGAAACTGAGCCCCGCGACCGCCGTGGCGTCGTCGGCACGGCGTAATAGCCCGATATCCAACGTGCGCTCGCCCAGCGCATCGAGCTGGCGCTCGGATGGCGATTCGCTCAGCGTGAGCGTGACGCGGGGATATTGCTGCCGATAACTGGTCAGCACTCGCTTCATCAAATTGGTCATTGGCGCGGACGTGGTGAACGCAATCCGTAACTCGCCCGCATCGACCCCTGCGATCTGCTGAACTTCCTGTCGCGCGGCGTCCGCATCCGCCAGAATTTGCCGTGCCCGTACGAGAAACGTGCGGCCCGCCGTCGTTAGAAAAACACGGCGCTGAGAGCGCTCGAACAGGGTCACACCCAACTCGTCTTCCAACGCTCGGATCTGCATCGACAACGGCGGCTGGCCGATGTTGAGCCGGGCGGCGGCCCGGCTGAAATGGAGTTCTTCGGCGACGGTCACGAAGTAGCGCAGATGACGCAGTTCCATATGATTGATCTTTTTTATATATAGAAACGACGCTTAAATATATATTGGACATGGGGTAAGCGCAAACCTATCATCGCGCTATACCCCTCCTAAATTGGCTCCCTCCGGGTGAGCCAGCATCATGGCTTCTACGAACTCCCTTCCTTTGTCCAACGGCGCTGCGCCGGCGCAGGCGGCTGCCCCCAAGTTGCCTGCGGGCGTGGCGCGTGGCACGCCCGAATATGCGGTGATCAGCCGCGCACTCTTCTTTGGTGGTTTTTCGACGTTCGCGCAGTTGTATTGCATGCAGTCGCTGCTGCCGCTGCTTACCACGACGTTTGGTATCACCCCGGCGCAGGCGAGTTGGTCGGTATCGGCTGCCACGATGATGATGGCGCTCGGTTTGCTCGTGACGTGCGTGGCGGCCGATCGTGTGAGCCGCAAACGCATGATGACGATTGCGCTGCTCAGTTCGTCGGTACTGACGCTTGCCAGCGCGTTCTCAACCAACTTTGAAACCATCGTGATTCTCGCCGCGCTCAAGGGGCTGGCGTTGTCGGGGTTGCCCGCCATTGCGATGGCGTATCTCAGCGAAGAGATCGATCAACGCTCACTGGGGATGTCGATGGGGTTGTACATCGGCGGCAATATCCTCGGTGGCATGGCGGGGCGCGTGCTGTCGGCGTTTGTCGCCGATATGTTCTCGTGGCGCGTGTCGGTCGCGGTGATCGGTCTGGTGTGTTTGGCGATGGGGCTGGAGTTTGCGCGCAGTCTGCCGCATTCGCGCCGTTTCACGCCGCGCCATATGACGGTGCGCGAGGCTCTGGGTCACGCACGCCGCCATTTGGGCGATCCGGCACTGCTCGGGCTCTATCTGTTTGCGGGGCTGATGATGGGCAGCTTCGTGAGCGTGTACAACTATCTCGGTTTTCATCTGGCCGCCGCGCCGTTCCAACTGCCGCATGCCGCCATCGGCGCGATTTTCGCGATGTATCTGATCGGCGTAGTGGGGTCGTTCATCGCCGGGCCGTTGTCCGATCGTTTGGGCCGTGCGCGCCTGCTGTGGGCGCTGGTGGCGCTCGCCTTCGTCGGCTTGCTGGTGATGCTGGCCCCGAAGGTGCTGGGCGTGGTGATCGGTTTGGCGATCTTCACGTTCGGCTTTTTCGGTGCCCACACGGTGGCGAGTAGCTGGGTCGGACGGCGTGCGACCGAAGGGCGTGCGATTGCTTCCGCGCTGTATCTGTTCTTCTACTACATCGGCTCGAGCCTGCTCGGCAGCTACTCGGGCGTGATGCTGCGCGCGCATGGCTGGCATGGTGTTGTGGCGCTGCTCAGTGTGGCAGTCATCATCTCGCTGGGTGTGGCGATTGCGATGCGCCGGACCTACGGCAATACCAAGCCGGTGTGATCTCCCGAGCTTCGCGGTAGCGCTTCGCACCGCGAGCGTCCATAAAAAAACAGGCACCCGAGGGTGCCTGTTTTGCTTCTGACGCCGATGACGCCATTGATGCCATCGTCATCGCGTCAGCCGATACCTGTGAAACCGATCAGGCCACTTCGGCAATCAGTTCGATCTCGACGCAAGCGCCCAGCGGAATTTGCGCCACGCCGAAGGCCGAGCGTGCATGCTTGCCCGCGTCGCCGAACACTTCGGCAATCAGTTCCGATGCGCCGTTCGTCACCAGATGCTGATCGGTGAATTCCTGCGTCGAGTTCACGAGGCTCATCAGCTTCACGACACGCTTAACCTTGTTCAGGTCGCCGGTGTGGGCGTGCAGTGTGGCGATCAGTTCGATGGCGACGGCGCGCGCAGCGGCCTTGCCGTCTTCGACGCTCACGTCTTGACCGAGCTTGCCGGTCCAGATCTTGCCGTCTTTCTTCGGCAGGTGGCCGGAGAGGAACACGGTGTTACCCGTTTGCGCGCTCATCACATAAGCGGCCGCCGGTGCACCGGCGGTCGGCAGTTCGATACCCAGTTGCTTCAGTTTGTCGTAGACGGACATGTACGGCTTCCTTGCAAAGTCATTGAAACAGAAGAGTCGTTGAAAGGGCGGCGACCGGCTCAGGCCGCGCGGCGCGTCAACGCTTCGGCGATCAGTGCGCCCAGCCGTGCGACACCCACTTCGATTTTCTCGGGCGGCACGGTCACGAACGACAGGCGCAACGTATTCGACTGCGGGGTGCCGACATAGAACGGCGCGCCCGGCACGAACGCCACATTCTGCGCGATCGCTTTTTCCAGCAACTGCATGGTGTCGATGCCCGCGGGCAATGTCAACCAGATGAACATGCCTCCCGCCGGCGTCGTCCAGTTGGCACCGTTCGGCATGTGCTTCTCAAGCGAGGTCAGCATGGCCTTGGCCTGCGCCGCGTAGAGCGTGCGGATCGACGGGATATGCGTTTCAAGGAACCCGTCCTTGACCACTTCGTAAGCGATGCGCTGCGTCAGGCTCGGCGTGTGCAAGTCGGCGGCCTGCTTGGCCTGCACCAGCTTGGCGATGACCGGTTGCGGGCCGATGATGAAGCCCAGACGCAACCCCGGTGCGAGCACTTTCGAGAACGAGCCCATGTACAGCACGTGATCGGGCGCGAGCGACATGAGGCTCGGCAGACGCTGGCCTTCGTAGTCGAGTTCGCCGTACGGGTCGTCTTCGATGATGGCGAAGCCTTCGCGCTTGGCGACTTCCGCGAGCGCCTGGCGGCGCGCGAGCGGCAGGCGGCGGCCGGTCGGGTTCTGGAAGTTCGGCATCGCGTACAGGAAGCGTGCGCCGCTCACGAGTTCGGGCGTCAGCGCGTCGGGCAGCAGGCCGTGTTCATCCGTCGGCACCGGTACGTACTGGGGCGCGAACAGCGAGAACGATTGCAACGCACCCAGATAGCTCGGCGCTTCGACGATCACGCGGCTGCCTTCGTCGATGAAGACTTTGCCGATCAGGTCGAGGCCTTGTTGCGAACCGGTGGTAATCAGCACGTTCTCCGGCTTGACCGTGAGACCGTCGCGCGAATAACGCTTGGCAATCCATTCGCGCAGTGGCGCATAGCCTTCGGTGGCGCTGTATTGCAGGGCGGCTTGCGGCGACTCGGTCAGTACGCGCTCGGCGGCGGCGCGCATTTCGGCGACCGGGAACGTGGCGGGCGAGGGCAGGCCGCCAGCGAACGAAATGACTTCGGGGCGCTCGGTGACTTTCAGAATTTCACGGATCGCCGAGCTGGTCAGGTTGCGGGCACGTTCGGAATATTGCCAATCATGCATGATGGTCTCGCTTCGATAAGGCGGCCACCCGGATGTCGGGGAGTCGGGCAGGCCGCGAGTGTCAGGGCGCGTAGATGCCGGTCGCTTAGCAGCATGGGCGCGCCCGAGGGGGCAGGCAGTGTCCGGCGCAGGGATCGCAGGCGCCGGGCAGTGCCTTCAGACCGGTTTGCCCGTGAGTCGCGAGGCGCCGATCTTCATGTTCTTGCCGAGTGCAATGGTCAGGACGACGCCAGCGGCGAAGAGCCATGTCACCGTGTCGACCTGTTCGCCGAAAAAGAGGGCGGACAGCGCAATCGTAAAGAAAATTTGTAGCAATTGTACTTGGCCGACGCGTGCGATTCCGCCCATGGCCAGACCGGCGTACCACGCGAAGAAGCCGATGAATTGCGAGAACAGCGTGACGTAGGCGAAGGCACCCCACGCCCGTGCGCTCACCGGCCACGGCTGGTGCCAGGCCAGCCAACCGACCGGCAGCGCCAGCACGGGAGCGCTGACGACGAGCGCCCAGCAGATCACCTGCCAGCCACCCATTTCGCGCGCCAGCTTGCCGCCTTCGGCATAACCGAGGGCACCGATGACCACGGCGAGCAGCATCAAGCCGTCGGCGGCGTGCAGGGTGCCGCCGCCTGCACGCAGTGCGAAGGCAATCACCAGCACGCTGCCAGCCAGCGCGCACACCCAGAAGCCGCGCGACGGACGTTCACCGCCCAGCCAATAGGCGTAGATCGCGACGAAGAACGGTTGCAGGCCGTTGACGACGGCGCCGTGCGAGGCGGGGATCGTCTTCATGGCCCATGCAGAGAACACCGGGAAAGCAATGATGACGCCAAGCGAGGTGATCGCGAGGCTCTTGAGCTGACGCATGGTCGGCCACGGCTCACGACGCCACCACAGCAGCGCCCCCGCGAAGATCGCCGCCACCAACGCGCGTCCCAGGCCGTTGAGCAGCGGGTTGACTTCGGCCACGACGATGCGCGTCATCGGCAACGTCAGGCTGAAGATGAGGACGCCGATCAGTCCGAGCAGCATGCCTCGTGATTCGCGGGAATTCATGGTGTCGCCTCTAGTGTTTCTTTATCGTGTCGCCGCCCGCCATGCGTTGTGCCGGGCGCTCGCGGGGGAGGGTCTAACGCAACGTGCGCGGACCGTTCGGGGTTTCAAATTCAGCAACGAGGGTCGGTTCGACCAGCGTCGCCTCTACATTGACCAGTGCGCTGGCGCCAAGCCATTGCAATTGATCGGCAATCGCCGCCGCCTGCGGGTGAAAGCCGCGCAACGACGTCACTGCGCAGCCGGTCTCGGGCAAGGCATCGGCTGGGTGCTGCGGCGTATCCCACTGGATCAGCGTCGGCAACAGCCCCTGCCCCGCGCCTTGCCACGCGGGCAGGCTGCCGTCGTCGGGCACGCCGATCTGCCACGTCAGCGCGCCGCGCTGCATGGCGATGACGGGGGCCAGTCGCT
Organism: Pandoraea pneumonica; assembly: GCF_049918595.1. Lineage (GTDB taxonomy): Bacteria > Pseudomonadota > Gammaproteobacteria > Burkholderiales > Burkholderiaceae > Pandoraea > Pandoraea pneumonica_A. The sequence continues at coordinate 553,450 of NZ_JBNCRZ010000003.1, read as the reverse complement.
GCGGATACTGCGCTTGCCAGCGGGGCAGCGAGCGCGGACGTTCGACGCGCGCCACCCAATGTGCCAGATACGGACCCCGTGCCACGCGGGTGCGCACGGCCTCGTCGTCCAGACCGAACCAGCGTGCGCGACCCGGTGCCGGGGCGTCCGGATCGATCGCGATGATTTCCAGATACGTGCCGCCCCACAGGCCCAGCAGGCTGTTGTGCGTGCCCATGCGCGCATGCTTGCCGCCGCGCTGCGGCACGATGTCGGTGAGGCCCAATTGTTCGATGACGTGGGCTTCACCGGCATCGAGCGTGTCGGCAGCGACGACGAGATGGTCGAGTTTCAAGGCGTGGTGCGGGAAGTTGGAAACACTCATGTTCTGATTCGGCTCGGGCAATGGCGCACACGGATACTCGGATTGGTCGGTGTGTCGCGCGGCAAAACCGTAAGCTTACTCCGCGTGGATGCTCATGCAGCGTGTCCTTATCCAAATCGGCCGCGTGCCCACTTTCAGACACCCGGCCGATCGCACGAACGGCCGCTTACCCGCGCGATAGCGTACGTCCAGCCACCCGTGCCGACACGTCGCGCCACAGCAGGCGCCAGCCCAATCGACGCGGGGCGCGGTGCCCCGGCAGGGCGGCCAGCGACATCGTCGGCTGGCTCACACGCAGGCGGGCGCCGTCCTTCCAGGTGCCAAGCCAAATTCGTTGACCCGCTCGCATCTCGAAGCTCTCGCCCGCACGCAGCCAGTGGTCAACGCTCTCGTTTTCCACCGTCAGCCAAAGCAGGCCCTGCAACACTTGCAGCGTCTGCGGCGTTTCGTTCTGCCAGAACACGGTTTGGTCCCCGTCCAGCTCGAAGAGTCGGATTTCACGCATAGCGGTCTCCAGTTGAGTGGACACTTTATCGGTTAACTCCGGTACAGTACCGGTACAGATATTCAGGTAATTGACTGTACAGTTCGGGATTGACAGGGAAATTGGCTAGCGTAGAGTGGCGTCCCATGAGTGATGCGAAGCAGACACTTTCGGTACGGGCGGTGGTCAGCCGCCAGTGCGAGGGACAAACACCCGACGCTTCGCAAGCGCTGGCGCCGGCACAACCGGCTACGCCAGCCATCCCGACAAGGTGGAAAGACGATGACAACGAACCGCATTTCTCCGCTGGCACTGGCGGACAACGCCGCGCTCGATACGGCGCGCATGACACTCGTCGACCAGCTCGTGCATTGGGCAAGTCTTCGTATCGAGGAGCGTGTGTTCCTGCCGGGCATGCGCATGCCGTCGATTCGATCGCTCGCGGAAGACAAGCGCGTGTCGCGCTTCTCGGTGGTCGAAGCCTACGAGCGGCTGGTCGCGCAGGGGTATCTTGAAGCCCGCCGAGGCTCGGGCTTCTATGTGCGCGAGCGGCCTGTGATGGCGCAGCAAAACGCCAGCGCGCCGATGATCGCGAAGGGGCCGATTGACGTGCCCTGGCTCGTGCGCAGCATGCTCCACACCGTGGCACCCGAACGCGGCCCCGGCATGGGCTATTTGCCGCCGAGTTGGCTCGACGCCGACATGATGACGTCGGCCATTCGCTCGATGAGCCGCCAATCGACGATGTATCTCTTGCAGAGCGGAAGTCCGCATGGGTTTTTGCCGCTACGCGTGCAATTGCAGACGCAACTCGCCGAGCTGGAAATCGGTGCGCGCCCCGATCAGATCGTGTTGACTTCAGGCATTACGCAGGCCGTCGACTTTCTGTTGAAACTGTACGTCCGGGCTGGCGACACCGTCTTGGTCGGCGACCCCGCGTGGTTCGTGATGTTCGGGCGCAGCGCGTCGCAGGGCGTGACACCCATCGGCGTGCCGTACACGCCAGAGGGCATCGATGTGCAGGCGCTCGAACGGCTAGTGCAGCAGCATCGCCCCAAGATGCTGATCATTAATTCCATCTTGCAGAACCCCACGGGTACGTCGCTAACGCCCGCGCGTGCGTTCCAGATTCTGCGGCTCGCAGAGCAGTACGACTTCATGGTGCTCGAGGACGATATCTACTGCGATCTGTGCCCGCCGCATCAGCAGGTCGCGCGTCTGGCGAGTCTCGATCAGTTAAAGCGTGTGATCTATCTCGGCAGCTTCTCGAAGACACTCGCGGCGAATCTGCGTGTGGCATTCGTGGCGGGCTCGCCTGAACTGGCAAAGACCTTTGTTGATTACAAGATGCTCGCCGGGTCGACGACGCCGGAGATCAATGAACGCATCGTGTACAAGGCGCTGACCGAAGGCCACTATCGCCGTCACGTTGAGCGCCTGCGTTCGCGGCTCGACGAGGTGCGCGATGGCGCGCGGCGGCGTCTGGAACACATCGGCCTGCGCATGTTCGGCGATCCGACGTCGGGCATGTTCTTCTGGGCGAATACCGGCGTCGACACTAGCGCGGTGGCAGCCGCTGGCCACGAGGCGGGCTTCCTGTTTGCGCCGGGGGCGCTGTTCTCGCCGCGTCAGGCCCCGAGTACGTGGATGCGGATGAACGTCGCATGCTCGAGCGACCCGTCGATGCTCGCCTTCCTATCGCGGCAACTGGAACTCGCGGCCTGATGGGCGTTTGCCCACTGCGCCGCAAATTCGGCCAACTTCGCACAATTCTCCACAAAATAACCCTCCCGCCGGCCTTGAAATGAAGGCCGGCCGTCCCTATGTTCCGAGCTGTACCGCGAGAGTGGCAGCGCGTGCGCAAGTGCGCCGGACCGCGGACAGCGTCGAATTTCCATTCATCTCACCGTTTCACGAGGGTTCCCGACCATGGCGCAAGAAACCATGAGCTTTCAGGCAGAAGTTAAGCAACTTCTGCAACTGATGATTCATTCGCTGTACAGCAACAAGGAAATCTTCCTGCGCGAATTGATCTCCAACGCTTCCGATGCCGCCGACAAGCTGCGCTTCGAAGCGATCAACGACGGCGCGCTGTATGAGCAGGACCCGGAACTCAAGATTCGCGTGTCGTTCGACAAGGACGCCCGCACCCTCACCATCGAAGACAACGGTATCGGCATGAGCCGCGATGAGGCCATCGCCCATCTCGGTACGATCGCCAAGTCGGGCACCAAGGAATTCTTCTCGCGCCTGTCGGGCGATCAGCAGAAGGATGCGGCGCTCATCGGCCAGTTCGGCGTGGGCTTCTACTCGGGCTTCATCGTCGCCGACCGCATGACGGTCGAATCGCGCCGTGCCGGCTTGCCCGCATCGGAAGGCGTGCGTTGGTCGTCGGCCGGTGAAGGCGACTTCTCGGTCGAGACGATCGAGCGTGCCCCGCGCGGTACCGCCATTACGCTGCACCTGCGCGAAGGCGAAGACGAGCTGCTGTCGTCGTGGCAACTGCAATCGATCATCCGCAAGTATTCCGATCACATCTCGCTGCCGATCGTGATGCGCGGCGAGACGTGGGACGAAGAGAAGCAGGCCATGGTGCCCGCCGAGACCGACGAGACGGTCAATCAGGCCAGCGCGCTGTGGACCCGCAGCAAGAGCGAAATTACCGACGAGCAGTACACGCAGTTCTATCAACACATTGCGCACGACATGCAGGCGCCGCTCGCCTGGACGCACAACCGTGTGGAAGGGCGTAGCGAATATACGCAACTGCTGTATGTGCCGGGGCATGCGCCGTACGACCTTTGGGACCGTAATTCGCAGGGCGGTCTTAAGCTCTACGTGAAGCGCGTGTTCATCATGGACGACGCCGAGCAACTGTTGCCGAACTATCTGCGCTTCGTGCGCGGGGTGGTCGATTCGGCCGACTTGCCGCTGAACGTGTCGCGCGAAATCTTGCAGGAAAGCCGCGACGTGAAGGCGATTCGCGAAGGCTGCGCCAAGCGCGTGCTCGGCCTGCTCGAAGATTTGGCGGAAAACCAGCAGGACAAGTACACGCAGTTCTGGGGTGCGTTCGGTCAGGTGCTCAAGGAAGGCGTCGGCGAAGATCACGCCAATCGCGAGCGCATCGCCAAGCTGCTGCGCTTTGCCAGCACGCATAGCGATTCGGCGGAACAGAACGTGTCGTTGGCCGATTACATCGGCCGTATGAAGGAAGGTCAGGACAAAATTTATTACGTCACGGCAGAGAGCTGGGTGGCCGCGAGCCACAGCCCGCATCTGGAAGTCTTCCGCAAGAAGGGCGTGGAAGTGCTGCTGCTGACCGACCGCGTGGACGAGTGGCTGCTGTCGTATCTGCATGATTTCGATGGCCGTGCGCTGGTGAGCGTGGCCCGTGGCGATCTGGATCTGGGCGCGCTCGAAGACGCTGGCGAAAAGGCCGCGCAAGAGAAGACCAGCGACGAACTCAAGCCGCTCCTCGAGAAGATGAAGGACGTGCTGGGCGAGAAGGCGAAGGACGTGCGTGTGACGTTCCGCCTGACCGATTCGCCGTCGTGCCTCGTCTCGGACGAGCAGGACATGAGCGGCACGTTGCAGCGTCTGATGAAGGCGGCCGGGCAGAAGATGCCGGAATTCCGCCCGATTCTGGAGATCAACCCGGAACATGCGCTGATTAAGCGTCTGAGCGCCGAGAGCGCCGATCTGTCCGACTGGACGCAACTGCTGTTCGACCAAGCCATGCTCGCCGAAGGCGGCAGCCTGGAAGACCCGGCAGCGTTCGTGAAGCGCACTAACGCGTTGTTGCTGGCGGCACGCTGATGGCGGCGATATCGCGGTAGGGAAGCGATCGATACGCGATAGACGTGCGATAGATGCGCGATAGCGATCGAAGCAAAGCCCGGTATCGAAAGGTGCCGGGCTTTTTGCATTTGGCGCTGGGCGAGAACGTGGGGCACAAGTGGTGCATGGTTGGCGCGCGCGTCGGGTGTCGCCCCTTTATAATTCCGAGCCATGACTTTCCGATTCGATGTAAGCGGGCGGCACTGGCAGGCTGTCCCGTCGCCGGCGCTCTCTCGCCGTCATAAGGACTGGTTGACCCGGGGTGGTGCGCTCACGCGTCACTTGTCGACGCTTGGCCGCGTGAGCGTGCGCGTCGTCGCCGAGCGCGTGATGCCCGCCGACGCCGATCAATGCCGCGCCATCGGCGTACCGTTGCGCACGCCGATGTGGGCGCGCGATGTCATTTTGCTGGTCGACGACGAGCCCGTCGTGGTCGCGCACAGCGTCACGCCGCTGGTGCACAGCCGCTCGGTTTGGCAAGCGATGCGACGTCTGCGTACGCGGCCGCTGGCCGATCTGCTGTATCACGACCCGACGGTGACGCGCTCCGTGCTGGTCTCGCGTCCGTTAGGGCCGAGTCACTTGCTGCATGCACGGGCGCGACACGATGCGCGCGACCCGCTGATTGGTCTCACACCGCGTGCGCGCTTGTGGGCGCGTCGCTCGGTGTTTCTGCGTCATGGGGCGCCGTTGCTTGTCACCGAGGCGTTTCTGCCGCGCTTCTGGCGCCGGCTGCAAGCGTCGCATCTCGCGTCGTCGGCGTCTTCGACGCACGCCGCCGTCTGAGCGATTCATGTCCACTACGTCCCCCGATCTCAAGCGCAACTTCCCGCCGGTGGTGGATGCCAACACGCGCGTGCTTATCCTCGGCAGCCTGCCCGGTGAGGTGTCGCTGGCGCATCAGCAGTACTACGCCCATCCGCAAAACCGGTTCTGGCATCTCGTCGGTGAAGTGATCGGCGAGCCGCTGCCCACGCTGGACTACGCTGCGCGACTCGCGACGGTGCGTGCGCATGGCATCGGCTTGTGGGATGTGGTGGCGCAAGCGCATCGTGAAGGCAGTCTCGATAGCAATATTCGCTTGGACGCGGGCAGCGATCTTGTTGGATTGATGGCGACGTTGCCGTCGCTGCGCGCGGTTGCATTCAACGGTGGCACGGCGGCACGTATCGGCCAGCGTGCGCTGGCGCAGGGCGGCTTGACGATACCCGTCGTGCTGCTGCCTTCAAGCAGTCCGGCGTACACGATTCCCTATGCGACCAAGCGCGACGCGTGGCTCGCGCTACGCGATTTCGTTTCGACGACACCGCTCGCTTAAGTCGCGTGCCGAGTTGTGCCGCACGAACCCGGTACAATGCGAACCCATCGGAATTTCCCGAATCTCCCCGAAGGACTCATGACCCTCATCAAACGCAAATCCATCGAAGCCGAAGCGTTCGTCGCAGAAGATCGCCCCGCCCGTCGTTACACGCCGCGTTTTGCGCCGGTGACTTTTTCTGAACAGGGTGGCGTGCGTTACCTGCATTTCGGCACGGAGTGGGTGCAAGGTGCGATGCGTCTGTCCAAGCCCGATCGTATCGAGCTGGAATACGCGCAGCAGATGATGGCGTGGTTGTTGTTCATGCGCGCCCCGAAGCATGTGGTGCAACTGGGTCTGGGCACGGGCTCGATCACGAAGTTCTCGGCGCAGCATTTCCCGCGCACGCAAGTCACTGCCGTGGAACTGAACCCCGCCGTGGTGGTGGCCGCGCGCACGATGTTCAGCCTGCCGAGCGACTCGCGCCGTCTCAAAGTGATCGAAGCCGACGCATGGGACTTCGTCACCGACGCCGCGAATCAAGGCACCGTCGATGTGCTGCAAGTCGATCTGTACGACGCGACGGCACGTGGCCCCGTGCACGACACGCCTGCGTTCTACAAGGCTTGCCGTGCTGCGCTCACCGCGCCGGGCATGCTCACGATGAACCTGTTCGGCGATCACGACAGCTATCCGAAGAACATCCGCCGCCTGCGTCAGGCATTCGACAATCGCGTGATCGAATTCCCGGAAGTGCATGACGGCAACGTCATCGTGCTGGCCTTCAACGGCCCGCTGCTGTCGGTGGAGTGGAAGGACGTGGAAGCGCGCGCCAAGGTGGTGGAAGCCGCCACGGGCTTGCCTGCAAAGCGCTGGGTCAAGCAACTGCGCTCGGCCAATGGCGATGGCGGTCCGGTGCTGACGATCTAACGTCACGTCGCACACGTTGCCAGATGCAAAAACGCCAGCCGAAAGGCTGGCGTTTTTTCATGGTGCCGCGAGAAACGCGTGAGGCGAATGAGCGCGTTAGCCGCGTCAGTCGCATCTACGGCATCAACCGAATCAGCGTCAGGCAGCGATCTCGTCGATGGTCAGCGCGTCGCCACCGGCCACGATGGCCAGCAGTCGGTCGACGTTCGGGTGCGCACCCGGACGGTTGCGCGCATCGGCGGTGTGCTCGGCGAACACGGCCAGGCCGTGCTCCGCCGCTTTGGCGTCGAGCGTACCGAAGGCTTGCTTCAGATAGTGATACACCGCGAGCGAGCCTTGCTTGCCCGGTGCGTTCTCGATGGTGGCCACGACGCCACCGCTGGCGTCGCGCAGTTCGATGCGCGCAATGCCGTCGATGGTGATGCCGTTCGCGGTCATCAGCGCGAGGTTTTCCTTGAAGACCGGGGTCGGTTCGATCACTGCCATTGTCTTGCTACTCCTGAAATTGAAATGCGTGGCGGGCGAAATGGTATCACTTCGGGTATCACTTCGATGCCCTCATTTCGCCCCGCATGGATAGGGGCGCGTACGGACTCAGTCGCGTCGCCATTGGAGAATCGCGAGCGTGACCACGCCAGCGATCAAGCCCCAGAAGGCCGAGCCGATGGAGAGCAGCGTAAGGCCTGACGCCGTCACCATGAACGTGATCAATGCCGCTTCGCGCTGCTTCGTGTCGCTCATCGCATTGGCCAGCCCGTTCATTATCGAGCCGAACAGCGCGAGGGCGGCGATCGACACCACCAGTGCCTTCGGGAAGGCGGCAAACAGCGCGGCAATCGTTGCGCCGAAGGTGCCCGCGATCAGATAAAACACACCGCTCCAGACCGCTGCCGTGTAGCGCTTGTTCGGATCTTCGTGCGCTTCGCGCCCGGTGCAAATGGCCGCCGTAATCGCCGCCAGATGAATGCCGTGCGAACCGAACGGCGCGAGCAGCACCGACGTGATGCCCGTCGTCGAGATCAGCGGCGAGGCGGGTACCTTGTAGCCGTCGGCGCGCAACACGGCCAGCCCCGGCACATTCTGCGACGCCATCGCCACGACGAACAACGGAATGGCAATGCTGATGGTGGCGGCGAGCGAGAACGACGGCGTCGTCCAGACCGGTTTTGCGAGCGCAATGTTGAAGTGGCTGAAGTCGAGCAAGCCCAGCCCGCCCGCGACCGCTGTCCCAACGATGAGCGCCAGCAGAATCGCATAACGCGATGCGATGCGTTTGACGATCAGATACGTGAAGAACATGGCGAGCACGAGTGCCGTCTGGTGCTGTGCTGCGACGAAGATCTCCAGCCCGATGCGAAATAGAATGCCCGCGAGCAGCGCGGAGGCGAGGGCAGGCGGCACGCGCCGCATGATCGTCTCGAAGCCGCCCGTCAGCCCGCAGATCGCAATGAGCGCGTTGCAGACGATGAACGCCCCGATGGCTTCGCTATAGGGCACGCCCGGCAGCGAGGTAATGAGGAGTGCCGCGCCCGGCGTCGACCACGCAATGACGACCGGCGTGCGGTAGCGCAGCGACAGGCCGATGGTGGTCACGCCCATGCCGATCGACAGCGCCCAGATCCACGACGAAATTTGCGCCGCAGAGAGATGCGCGGCCTGGCCCGCCTGAAACATCAACACAAGCGAACTCGTGTAGCCGGTCATCATCGCCACGAAGCCAGCCACGATGGCTGAGGGCGACGTGTCTGCCAGAGGCCGCAATGGGGGCAGCGCAGGGGTGCTGGACGTCATGGGAAGGGTGTCTCGTCTTTGTCTATTCTTGTGGGCGCGCAGCGCGGCCGGTCTTACTTGCTGAGCGTGCGCATGGCGGTCTCGAGGCCAGCCAGCGTAATCGGGTACATCCGGTTAGCGAAGAGCTGGCGAATCACCGAAATCGATTGCCGATATTGCCATAGCGCTTCGGGCTCGGGGTTGAGCCATGCATGCTTGGGGAAGCGATCGATGAAGCGGCGCAGCCACACCGCACCCGCTTCCTTGTTGTTGTATTCCACCGAACCGCCCGGTTGCAGCACTTCGTACGGACTCATCGTCGCGTCGCCCACGAAGATGAGTTTGTAGTCGGGCGGGTACTTGCGCAGCACGTCCCACGTGTCGAAGCGCTCGTTGTGACGCCGACGGTTCTGCCGCCACAAATAGTCGTAGACGCAGTTGTGGAAGTAATAGAACTCAAGGTGCTTGAATTCGGATTTTGCCGCAGAGAACAGCTCTTCCGTACGCGCGATGTGGTCGTCCATCGAGCCGCCCACGTCGAGCAGCATCAACACCTTCACATTGTTGTGGCGCTCGGGCACGAGCTTCAAGTCGAGCCAGCCCGCGTTGGCAGCGGTCGCGCGAATCGTGTCGTCGAGATCGAGCTCTTCGGCCGCCCCTTCGCGTGCGAACTTGCGCAAGCGGCGCAGCGCGACTTTGATGTTGCGGGTGCCGAGCTCGACCGTGTCGTCGTAGTCGCGGTAGCTGCGCTGATCCCACACCTTCACCGCCGTGCGATTGCCGTTGCTCTCGCCGCCGATGCGGATGCCTTCCGGGTTGAAGCCGCCATTGCCGAATGGCGACGTGCCGCCCGTGCCGATCCACTTGCTGCCGCCTTCATGACGACCTTTCTGCTCGTCGAATAGTTGCTTGAGGCGCTCCATGAGCTTATCGAGGCCACCCAGCGCCTGAATGCGCGCCTTGTCTTCGGGCGACAACTCGCGCTCCATGCGCTTCTTGAGCCAGTCGAGCGGCACTTCACCGGAGGCGTCGACAATTTGCTGCACGCCCTTGAAGTACGCGCCGAACGCCTGATCGAACTTGTCGTAATGCTTCTCGTCCTTCACGAGCGAGAGCCGCGCGAGATAGTAGAACTCGTCGAGCGAGGGCGCGATGACCTGACGTTGCAGCGCTTCGAGCAGCGTCAGGTATTCCTTGACCGAGACGGGCAGCTTGGCCGCTCGCAGGGTGTAAAAGAAGTCGATCAGCATGACGTTGGCGCGCTTACCGGTTGGCGCGGTTCATGAAGACGAGGCGCTCGAACAGATGCATGTCCTGTTCGTTCTTGAGCAGCGCGCCCGCGAGCGGCGGAATGGCCAGCTTGTTGTCGGCACTGCGCAACGCCTCAGGGCCGATCTCTTCGGCCATCAGCAGCTTGAGCCAGTCGATCAGTTCCGAGGTCGACGGTTTCTTCTTCAGGCCGGGAATCTCGCGCACTTCGAAGAAGGTCGCCATCGCGGCGTTCACCAGTTCGTGGCGGATGTTCGGGAAGTGCACGTCGATGATCGACTGCATCGTCGACGGATCGGGGAACTTGATGTAGTGGAAGAAGCAGCGGCGCAGGAACGCGTCGGGCAATTCCTTCTCGTTGTTCGACGTGATGATGACCAGTGGGCGATGACGCGCCTTGACGAGTTGACGCGTCTCGTAGACGTAGAACTCCATCCGGTCGAGTTCGCGCAGCAAGTCGTTCGGGAATTCGATGTCGGCCTTGTCGATTTCATCGATGAGCAGCACGGTCTGCTGCTCGGCCTCGAAGGCCTGCCAGAGTACGCCCTTGACGATGTAATTGGCGATGTCGCGCACGCGCTCGTCGCCCAGCTGCGAATCGCGCAGACGCGAGACGGCGTCGTACTCGTAGAGACCTTGCTGTGCCTTGGTGGTCGACTTCACATGCCATTGCAGCAGCGGCATGTCGAGCGCCGCGGCGACTTCCTCGGCCAGCATGGTTTTGCCGGTACCGGGTTCGCCTTTGATGAGCAGGGGACGTTGCAGCGTGGCCGCCGCATTGACCGCGAGTTTGAGATCGTCGGTGGCGACGTATTGGGAAGAGCCTTCGAAGCGCATTGTCTGAGCCGTCCGCAAACAGCCGGCCAACCGGCCGGGCAGGGGAAAAACTTCAGTATAAGACAATGCGCATACGGCTCGCTCGCGGTGTGAAATTGTTCCGCCGCATCAAGGGGTTGCGAAAAAACTTCGGAGAACTGTGCGGGTCAGCCCCGAGTTTGCGCATCAGGGGGTGTGGGTTACAATCGATTGCTTTTTTCACGGGTCGCCGGCCTTGGAGTCAGGACGACGACCTGCGTGTTGCGGGCCGGTATTCCAACCAAAAACGTTCCCAAGAAGACCATGAAAAAGTTCCTCACGATGATGGCGCTGGCGCTCGGCAGCACGTCGCTCACCGCGATCCATGCGGCCGAACTCAAGCCCAATCCCGAGGCGGCAAAGGACAAGGTCGCCATGTGTATTGGCTGCCACGGCATTCCCGATTATCGGACCGCGTTTCCGGAGGTGTATCACGTGCCCCGGATCGGCGGACAGAATGCGAAGTACATCGAAAACGCCCTGAAGGAGTACGCCAAGGGCGATCGCAAGTTCCAGACGATGCATGGCATCGCAGCCACGTTGACCGAGCAGGACATCGTCGACATTGCCGCGTACTACGCGGCGCAAACGGCGTCGACGCCGGTCAATCCCCAGAAGTAAAACGTGCGTGGCTGAGGAGAACACGATGAAGCAATCGATGGCAAAGGCCGCTCTCGCGGCGTCCCTGGCGCTTGGCGCCACGCTCGCCGGCGTTGCCGGCACCGCTCACGCTGCGGGCAATATCGCCAACGGCAAAGCACTCGTCGACAAGGGCATGTGCGTGAGCTGTCACGGCGCGAACCTGAATGCACCGATCAGCCCGGAATATCCGAAGCTGGCCGGTCAGTACGCCGACTATGTCTACAACGCGCTGCGCGCGTATCAGAACGAACAGAGCCTCGTCTTCGGGCGTAGCAACGCCATCATGAAGACGCAGGTGATGTCGAACCCGGCGACGATCGGCAAGGACGGCAAGCCGCGTCCGTTCACGTCGCAAGAGCTGAAGGACATGGCCGCGTATATCGAATCACTGCCGGGCGATCTGGTGACCAAGAAGTAAGCGGCGGCAATACGCGGCAGAAATACGCGGTAGACCCTCAGTGCGCGGCCGTGATCGGCGGCGCGCGATGGCAAGCCGCGGTAGAAAGCAAAAAACGACGGTTGCGTGATGGCAACCGTCGTTTTCTTCGTTCTTGTCGCAACCGGCGCGGTGTGGCTGATGCGGGGCGCTAAGGGCCGAGCCGTCGCTTAACGCGACGCTTGCTGCTCGATGCGTTGCAGATAGGCGTCGGAATCGGGCGGCTGGCCGCTGCGCTGGGCTTCCCACAGCGTTTGTCCGAGACAGTCCATGATGCGATGCTGCGCTTCGTGCGGTGAGTCGAGCCGGTTGGTGAGCCGCTCGTAAGCGGCGCGAATGCCGGGCGGCTGGTCGATGGAGACTTGCTCGCTGATGGCCAGGTGCATCGACAAATGCAGGAACGGATTGGTCTGACCGGCTTCGGGCGAGTAATCGCGCGCGCTCGCTTCTTCGGTGTCGGCGAGGGCGTCGTGGTATTCCGGATGTTCGTTGATCCAGTCGGCGGCAATGGTTTCGAGCGGTGTGAGAATGCTGCCGCCGCGTTGCTTTTGCCAAGTGGTGCAGAAGAATTGCCGCACTTCATCGCGGCTGGGATTGAACATGGGGACTCCGTGGGGTTCTCGTGACGCCAAACAGGCCGTATTGTCGCTCAATTCGCTTAATCATGTCGCGCAGCCCCCATTCCTCCGCCATGCCTGCCGCCGCCCAGAACGCCCGTCCGCCATCGGCCTGGGGCGGTATTACGTTGATCGCCGTGTCGGCCTCGGCATTCGGTGCGATGGCGATCTTCGCGCGTGCGGCTAGCGCGTCCGGTGCCGATATTTTCGCCATGCTGCTGTTCCGGTTCGTGCTGGCGTCGCTGCTGCTGCTCGGCTGGTGCCGCGTGCAGCGCGTAGCGTTCCCCTCGCGCAAGCAATCGCTGGGCATCGCGCTGATGGGCGGCATCGGTTACGTGGGGCAGTCGCTGTGCTACTTCGGCGCGCTGCAATATGCACAGGCCTCGCTCGTCGCGCTGCTGCTTTATCTCTATCCGGTGTTCGTGACGGTGCTGGCAGCGATTTTCCTGCATGAACGCCTGACACCCGTGAAGCTCGGCGCGTTGCTGCTGTGTTCGCTCGGCACCGCGCTTACCGTGGGCGGCGGGCACGGGCAGCCGCTTGGCATGGCGTTGGCGGTGGGCTCGGCGTTGATCTACTCGTGCTACATCGTGGTCGGCGCGAAGCTCACGCGCGGTGTGGATGCCCGCGCGACGGCGACCCTCGTGTGTCTGGCCGCCACGGTCTCGTTCAGTGCCATGGCGCTGATCCGCGCCGGGCAGGGGCTGTCGCTGCACTGGCCCGCGAATACGGGCGGCTGGGCGGCGCTGGTGGCGATTGCGGTGTGCTCCACCGTCATCGCCATCCTGACGTTCTTCGCCGGTCTGCAACGGCTCGGTGCGGGACGCGCCTCCATGCTCTCGACGCTGGAACCCGTCGTCACCGTGTTGCTCGCGGCCATGCTGCTAGGCGAAACGCTCACCGTCGCGCAGTTGGGCGGCGGAGCGCTGATTCTGGCTGGCGTGCTGTGGCTGTCGGCGCGCGGCACACCGGCAAGTGCCTGACTTCGCTTGAGGACGCTGGCCGGGACGGCGATTTTTGCCCCGCCAGCGACTATCCCCGCGCGACGGTACAATCGCCGTTCGCTGCACGCTTTGCTACAGGCTTCATTACGCGCATCCGTATCGCTTCCGTATCATCACCGAGATCATTCGCCATGAGCACCATTGCCAAAGAATCCATCGCCCAACTGTTCACCGACGCCCGCACCCACAACGAGTGGCTGCAAAAGCCGGTCAGCGACGAAACGCTGCGTGAGCTGTACGACCTCGTGAAATGGGGTCCGACGTCGGCAAACACGACGCCCGCACGCATCGTGTTCGTCAAGAGCGCCGAAGCGAAGGCCAAGCTGCTGGAATGCATGGCACCGGGTAACGTCGAAAAGACGCGCAATGCGCCCGTCACGGCGATCATCGCGTTCGATCTGAAGTTCTACGAACACCTGCCGAAGCTGTTCCCGAACGGTGCTGAAAAGATGGTGCCGATGTTCTCGGGCGACGCCGCCAAGGCCGCCGGTGCCGCGCACATGAACAGCTCGCTGCAAGGCGGCTACTTCATTCTCGCCGCGCGCGCACTGGGCCTCGACTGCGGCCCGATGGCCGGTTTCGATGGCCAGAAGGTCAACGACACGTTCTTCGCTGGCACCGACTGGCGCGTGAACTTCATCTGTAATCTGGGCTACGGCGATCACGCCAAGCTGTTCCCGCGCAACCCGCGTTTGTCGTTCGACGAAGCGGCTCGCATCATCTGACGCTCATGTTGTGCTGGCCTGGCTGGCACGCGTGACGAAGGTCAAAGCAAAACGGGCGCTCCCTGCGAGGGGAGCGCCCGTTTTTCATGGCGGATGCCGATCGCGTCAGTGTTTCGGTGCGGGCGTCTTCGGTCGGAAGTCGCACAGCGGCTCGATGGCGCAGTGCCAGCACTCGGGCTTGCGGGCCTTGCAGACATAGCGGCCGTGCAGAATCAGCCAGTGGTGCGCGTCGTGCTTGAATTCGCGTGGCGTCACGCGCTCCAGCGCCAGTTCGACCGCCAGCGGATCTTTGCCCGGGGCTAGCCCGGTGCGGTTCGCGACGCGGAAGATGTGCGTGTCGACTGCAATCGTGTCTTCGCCGAAGGCCGTGTTGAGTACCACGTTCGCCGTCTTTCGGCCCACGCCCGGCAGCGCTTCAAGCGCCTCGCGCGAGCGGGGGACTTCGCCGCCGTGCTCGTCGAGTAGCAGCTTGCACGTGGCGATCACATTCTTCGCTTTAGTGCGGTATAGGCCGATCGTCTTGATGTAATCCGACACGCCCGCCTCGCCAAGCGCCAGCATTTTCGCGGGCGTGTTCGCCACGGCGTACAGCTTGCGGGTCGCCTTGTTGACGGAAACGTCGGTCGCCTGCGCTGAGAGCAGCACGGCAATGAGCAACTCGAAGGGCGACGTGTACTCAAGCTCCGTCGTTGGGTTCGGATTGAGTTGCTGCAACGTCTCGAACAGGGCTCGGCGTTTGGCGTCGTTCATGTTGGCGGCGTCGGCGGGGACGGCGGGTTAGCGTGTTATCGGGGAGGTTCGGGAGCTTCGAAGGCTTCGTCGCCCCGGCGGTTACGGTTTGCCCGGCGGGGGGCCTTTCTCGTCCGTCGAGCCGGACAAATTCAGCCGCTTGCGACGCGCTTCCGCCTCGTCGATCTGCGCCTGCACTTCGGCCGAGACGTTTTCGGTGTTCTTCGGGCCCAAACCCTGCGCGGCAAGCGCGGCCTTCTTCTGGCGGGCGCGCTCTAGTGCGGCTTGGATAATCGCCTGCTTGCGGGCTGCGGCGGCAGCAGCTTCATCGCCTGCCGGTGGTGTAGCGCTCGCAGGGGTGGTCGCGGTGTCGCCCTGGGGTGCTGCTGGGGTGGCCTCTGTCGCCGCCTCCGTGGCAGCGGCAGCGGATGGCGCAGCCGGTGCGACTGGCGCGACGCGCGCGGCGCGTGCCGCCAGTCGTGCTTCGCGTTCGGCCTTATCCTTGGCGATCCGGGCCTGATGCCCCTCGAAGTGCACCCGGGCCTCGTCGGCTTGCGTTTGCGACCAGGCGTCCCAGCCGGTGTGCTCGCCGGTGACCGGCACCATCTCGATGCAATCGACCGGGCAGGGCGGCACGCACAGATCGCAGCCCGTGCAGCGGTCTTCAATCACGGTATGCATCAGCTTGGCCGCGCCGACGATGGCGTCGACCGGACAGGCTTGCAAACACAGCGTGCAGCCGATGCACAGCGATTCGTCGATGACGGCACGCGGGCGCGGGCGTTCGACGCCGTTCTCGGGGTTGAGGGGAATGACCGGACGGCCGAGCAGCTTCGCCAGACGTGCGACGCCCTCGGCACCGCCCGGCGGACACTGGTTATAGCTGGCTTGCCCGCTGGCGATGGCGTCGGCATATGGCCGGCAACCGGCGTAACCGCACTTGGTGCACTGCGTCTGGGGCAATAGGGCATCGATGCGCTGCGCGAGCGCGCTGACTTCGGACACGTCTTTGTGGGGGATTCGGCGAAAAACGAATTATCCTGCATTTTGCGGAAACACTGAAACCGTTGTGCCATAATTCCGCCCGTTGAGAACGACCGGCCGATCATGACGACGCCTGAAACCAAGATCAAACGGGACCCCGAGCGTACCCGCCAGCGAATTCTGGCGGCAGCGATCGAGGAGTTTGCCGAACGGGGTTCGAGCGGCGCGCGGGTGGACAGTATTGCGCGCCGAGCGGACATCAATGAACGTATGCTCTATTACTACTTCGGCAATAAGGACCAGCTCTATCTGGCCGTGCTCGAAGAAGTCTACGGAGAATTCAACCGCGCGGAACACGCGCTCAAGCTCGACGCGCTACCCCCGCTCGACGCGGTCGCGGCGTTGGCTCACTTCGTGTGGGACTACTACGCCGATCATCCGGCGCTCATCCAACTTATCAACAACGAAAACTTGCACGAAGCGAAGTCGATGCGTCAATCGACCGAAATTCGTCAGCAGGTGTCGCCAATTGTGGAATTGCTCGCGCAGACGCTCAAGCGTGGCGAGGTCAGCGGTGAGATTCGCACGGGCATCGACCCGGTGAATCTGTACGTGACGATCTCGGCGATGGGCTACTACGTGATGTCGAACCGCCACACGCTGTCCATCGTGATGGGCCGCGACGTGATGGCCGATGACACGCGCAAGACGTATTCGGCATTCAACACGCAGGTGCTGATGGATTCGTTGCGCACGCGATAAGGCTGTCGCGCATCGCATCGTCGAGCAAAGAAAAACCGCCGCGTGGGCTGAGGCTCACGCGGCGGTTTTTTGTTTCGTCAGCAACGACCGAACGGGTGATCCGATCAGTTGTTTTTGGCGATGAAGTCGCGAATCTGCGGATAGATCACGTTACGCCAGCGGCTGCCCGAGAAGATCCCGTAGTGGCCGCAGTTCGGCGCCGTGAAGTGGGCGCGACGCTTGGCCGGAATGCCCGTGCACAGCTCGTGCGCAGCTTGTGTTTGGCCGCTGCCCGAAATGTCGTCCAACTCGCCTTCGATGGTGAAGAGGGCTGTCGTCTTGATGTCCTGCGGACGCACGCGCTCACCGGCCACATCCCACGTGCCGCTTGCCAGACTGAAGTCCTGGAACACCGTCTTGATGGTGTCGAGGTAGTACTCGGCAGCCATGTCGAGCACGGCGTTGTACTCGTCGTAGAAGCGGCGATGCGAGTCGGCGTCGTCGTTGTCGCCGCGCATCAGGTCGAGGTAGAAGTCCCAGTGCGACTTCAGATGACGGTCCGGATTCATCGCCACAAACCCGGCGTGTTGCAGGAAGCCCGGGTAGACGAGGCGGCCCGAGCCGGGGTAATTGGCCGGTACCGCGTGAATCACGTGATTCTCGAACCACTCGTACGACTTGTTCGTGGCGAGCGAGTTGACCGACGTCGGGCTCTTACGCGCGTCGATCGGGCCACCCATCATCGTCATGGTCTTGGGCGTTTTCTCGCCGTTCGACGCCATGAGCGAGATCGCGCCGAGCACCGGCACGGTCGGCTGGCACACCGAAATCACATGCAGGTTCTCAGCGCCGATATGGCGGATGAATTCCTGAATGTAGGCCACGTAGTCGTCGAGATGGAACGCACCGTCTTCGAGCGGGACCATGCGCGCATCGACCCAGTCGGTGATGTAGACCTTGTGGTCTTTGAGCAGCGTCGTCACCGTGTCGCGCAGCAGCGTGGCGTGATGGCCCGAGAGCGGCGCGACCACGAGCACGACCGGGTCGTCCTTGAGCTGGCCGACGGCGCTGGCATCGTCCGCATAGCGCTTGAAGCGCAGCAGGCGGCAGAAGGGCTTTTCCATCGCAGTCATTTCCACGACCGGGATGTTGTGCCCGTCGACTTCGACGGCCTTGATATTGAATTCGGGTTTTTCGTAGTCTTTGCCGAGCCGGTAGAGCAGCTCGTAGCCGGCGGCAATGCGGGGCGCGCCGGGCATCATGGCGAGCAGGCTACCCGGGTTGACGAAAGTGGTAGCGGCCGCTTTGGCCCACGTGGTGAGGGGGTTCAACCACGCGCGGTTGTACTCGTGAATCTGATACAGCATGTTGTGTGCCCTGAGGCGAGTGATGGGGGCAATTATGCAACCGTTTATCGCGGCTGTGCAACGCAGCATAACCCTGATATATGGCATTTCCGCATCAGGCCGATAGTTTTAGCTTATTCGAGTCATTGTTATTAACTATCGTTGCTGCGGCGCAACAAAAGCCGGGCGAAAAAAAGCCCGCCGGTGAGGCGGGCTTTCTCATTGGCCGATAACGCGGGTGCTTAGCGCAGCACTTGGGCGATCGCCGATGCCACGTGATCGATGTTCTGATCGTTGAGCGCGGCCACGCAAATGCGGCCCGTGCTCACGGCATAGATGCCGAACTCTTCGCGCAGACGCTCGACCTGATCGGCGGTGAGGCCCGAGTACGAGAACATGCCGCGTTGCTTGATCACGAACGAGAAATCGCGTTCCACGCCGTGGGCGCGGAGCTTCTCGACCAGTGCCAGACGCATGGCGCGGATGCGTTCACGCATCTCGGCCAGTTCTTCTTCCCACAGCGCGCGCAGTTCCGGGTTGCTCAGGACAGCGGCGACCACCGAGCCGCCATGCGTCGGCGGGTTGGAGTAGTTGGTGCGGATCACGCGCTTGAGCTGCGAGAGCACGCGGGTCGATTCGTCCTTGCTGCTGGTCACGATCGACAGGGCACCCACGCGTTCGCCGTACAGCGAGAACGACTTCGAGAACGAGCTCGACACGAAGAAGTTCAGGTTCGAGGCGGCGAACAGGCGCACCACGGCGGCGTCGGCGTCGATGCCGTCACCGAAGCCTTGGTAAGCGATGTCGAGGAACGGCACCAGCTTGCGGGCCTTCACGACTTCCACGACTTGCGCCCACTGATCCATCGTCAGATCGACGCCGGTCGGGTTGTGGCAGCAAGCGTGCAGCACGACGACCGTGCCTTCCGGCTCTTTGCCCAGCATGTCGAGCATGCCCGAGAGGTTCACGCCGTGCGTTTCGGCTTCGTAGTACGGATACGAAACGACGTTAAAACCGGCTTGCGTGAACAGGGCGCGGTGGTTTTCCCAGCTCGGGTCGCTGATGGCGACCGTGGCGTTCGGGTTCAGTTGCTTCAAGAAGTCGGCGCCGATCTTCAGTGCGCCGGTGCCGCCCAGGGCTTGGGCCGTGATCACGCGGCCTTCGGTCAGGACGGGCGATTCTTTGCCGAACAGCATTTCTTGCACGGCCTTGTCGTAGGCGGCGATGCCTTCGATCGGCAGGTAACCGCGCGGCAGACCGGCGGCCACACGTTGTTCTTCCGCTGCCTTCACAGCCTTGAGCAGGGGCAACTTGCCTTGCGCATTGAAATACACGCCCACGCCCAGGTTCACCTTATCGGTGCGGTGATCGGCGTTGAAGGCTTCGTTCAGACCAAGAATAGGGTCGCGCGGGGCGAGTTCGACAGCGGAGAAGAGAGTCATTTCGACGGCTCGAGGCAGTAGTGGAAAAATGCGGCGCAAAAGTGTCAGGCGCAACGGGCTATTTTAACGAAGAATACCCGCGCTTGTGGTTAACTCCGGGCCGCGCAGCAGGAATAGATGGCATTTCGGCACGAAAACTGCCAATTTATGCCAGAAATTGGCGAGAAATCAGCCGGACCTCCATCGCGCCGCCGTGCCGTGCGACGATTCCCCGCCACAGTCCGCCACACTCCCGGATCCGCCCGGCACCCGGATGCCTGCCTTGTTACCCATCGGACTCTAGGAATTGCCTGACGCGCTAGAATGGCAGATTCCGTCTCTCAGGCTCGCACCCCCGCCATGATCCCTGCGGCTGACAACGTCCTCGACGAAAGCAAGTTCCTGACGTTCCCGGATTCTCCCTACCAGCTTTACTGTCCATTCCCCGCGGCTGGCGACCAGCCCGCGGCGATTACCCAACTCACCGAAGGCATCGACGACGGACTCGCGTTTCAGACCCTGCTCGGTGTGACCGGCTCGGGCAAAACGTTCACGATGGCCAACGTCATCGCGCGCATGGGGCGCCCGGCGATCGTCTTCGCGCCGAACAAGACGCTCGCGGCACAGCTTTACTCGGAATTCCGCGAATTCTTCCCGCGCAACGCCGTGGAGTACTTCGTCTCGTACTACGACTACTACCAGCCGGAAGCGTACGTGCCGCAGCGCGATCTCTTCATCGAGAAGGATTCGTCGGTCAACGAGCACATCGAGCAGATGCGGCTCTCGGCGACCAAGAGCCTGCTGGAGCGGCGTGATGTGGTGATCGTGGCCACCGTCTCGGCGATCTACGGTATCGGTAACCCGACTGAATACCATCAGATGATTCTGACGGTGCGTCAGGGCGACAAGATCGGGCAGCGCGACGTCATCGCGCGTCTGATTGCGATGCAATACACGCGCAACGAAACCGACTTCGGGCGCGGCACGTTCCGCGTGCGCGGCGACACCATCGATATCTTCCCGGCAGAACACGCCGAATTAGCGCTGCGTGTGGAGTTGTTCGACGACGAGGTCGATACGTTGCAACTGTTCGACCCGCTCACGGGCCGGGTGCGTCAGAAGGTGCCGCGCTTCACGGTGTATCCGTCGTCGCACTATGTGACGCCGCGCGACACCGTACTGCGCGCGATCGAGACGATTAAGGCTGAATTGCGCGAGCGGCTCGACTTCTTCTACAAGGAAGGGAAACTCGTCGAGGCGCAGCGGCTGGAGCAGCGCACACGTTTCGATCTGGAGATGTTGCAGGAGCTGGGCTTCTGCAAGGGCATTGAGAACTACTCGCGCCATCTCTCGGGGGCCGCGCCCGGCGAGCCGCCGCCGACACTGGTCGACTACCTGCCGCCCGACGCGCTCATGTTCCTCGACGAGTCGCACGTGCTGATCGGCCAGTTCAACGGCATGTACAACGGTGACCGGGCACGTAAGGAAAACCTCGTCAATTACGGGTTCCGGCTGCCGTCGGCGTTGGATAACCGGCCGCTCAAATTCGCCGAATACGAACGCAAGATGCGGCAGGCGATTTTCGTCTCCGCCACACCTGCCGACTATGAAGGCAAGCGATCGGGGCAGGTGGTGGAGCAGGTGGTGCGCCCCACGGGGCTGATCGATCCGACCATCGATGTGCGCCCGGCGCGTACGCAGGTGGACGATGTGCTCTCTGAGATCAACAAGCGGGTGGCCGTCGGCGAGCGGGTGCTGGTAACCACGCTGACCAAGCGCATGGCCGAGCAGTTGACCGACTATCTGTCGGATAACGGCGTGAAGGTGCGCTATCTGCACAGCGACATCGATACCGTCGAGCGCGTGGAAATCATTCGCGATCTTCGACTCGGCGCGTTCGACGTGCTGGTCGGGATCAACTTGCTGCGCGAGGGGCTCGATATTCCCGAAGTCTCGCTCGTGGCGATTCTCGATGCGGATAAGGAAGGCTTCTTGCGGGCCGAGCGGTCGTTGATTCAGACGATCGGGCGCGCGGCGCGTAACGTGAACGGCACCGCCATTCTGTATGGCGACAAGATGACCGATTCGATGAAGCGCGCGATTAGCGAGACCGAACGTCGTCGTGCCAAACAAATGGCGCACAACGAAGCGAACGGCATCGTGCCGGTGGGCGTGAAGAAGCGCATCAAGGACATCATCGACGGCGTGTACGACCCGCAAGATGCCAAGGCGGAACTGGCCGAGGCGAAGGAGCAGGCGCACTACCAGGACATGTCCGAGAAGCAGCTCGCGCGCGAAATCAAGAAGCTCGAAAAGCAGATGCAGGAGCACGCCCGCAACCTCGAATTCGAGAAGGCGGCGAAGGTGCGCGATCAACTGCTGCACGTCAAGGCACTGGTGTTCGGCACGGACGGCGCGAGCGAAGCGGAATTGGGGCCGAAGCTTTGAGCGGCTTGGCCGTCTTGGAAGGAGTCAGGTAGCGATGAAACCGACGTCAGTGCTCTTCGTATGTATGGGTAACATTTGCCGCTCGCCGAGCGCGGATGGCATTTTTCGCCATCGTCTCGCCGAGGCCGGATTGAGCGACGTGGTGACGGTCGATTCCGCGGGCACGCACAGCTATCACATCGGCCATGCGCCCGACGCGCGGACGCAGGCCGCTGCCGCTCGCCGTGGTTACGACCTGAGCGCGCTGCGTGCACGCCGTGTCGAAGCGGACGACTTCAAGCGCTTCACGTGGATCGTCGCGATGGACGACGCCAACGTCGCTGACCTCACGGCGCAGTGTCCGGCCCAGTATCGTCACAAGATCGTGCGGCTCATGGACTTCGCCACCCGTCACGACGCGACCGAAGTGCCTGACCCGTACTACGGTGGCGAACGGGGCTTCGAAACCGTGCTCGATTACGTCGAAGACGGACTCGACGGACTGCTCGCCCGCCTGCGCGAAGCGGGCTGACTCGGCCCGCGGCGTCACGCTTTTGCAGGCGTGGCGCTTCGCGAGCAGCTATCATTCGGGCCATCGCCGCCTCACGTCGGCATGAATTTCCCTGAAAGATGCTCAACACCCTCACGTCCTACTGGCGCAAATGGCGTGCCTCGCGCCACGCGGGCCATCAACTCGACGAACTGCTTGCCCACGCCGATCCGACGGCACCGTTGGCGGTACGCAATCAATGGCTCATCGAGTTGGCGCATTGGGTGCAAAAGCGCGGCGCGCTCGCCAACGAATCGCGTGGCGAAGGGGAGGCCGCCCGCTATCGGCCGCACACCCGCCTGCGCTATCTGCTGCAAATGCTCGATCGCAACCCCGATTGGCGTTTGCCTGTCGCGCGCACGCTGCGTAGCGTCATTAACGACAGCGACGCAATCTCCTTGCTGTGCGATACCGGCATGCCGGTGCGGCCCGGGTTCTGGGGCGCGCTGGCCGAGCGCATCGAGAAAGCGCTGATTCCGCCGCCGCCTACGCGCCGCGATCTGTCGGCACTTTGCTCGCTGATGTTCCCCGATGGCGATGCGGCCGACTGGATCGGCGACATGCCACCCGCATTGCTCACCGACCTCATCGCGCTGCTGCATTACGGTGAAGCCGACGACGAAGACACCGACTGGAATCCGTTCGCCGAAGACCTGCTCGCGGCCATGCACCATCTGGTCGATCAGATTGCGTCGACCGGGTTGTCGCAGGCGGTGCGTTCGCGTCTCACGTATCCGCGTGTGACGGAGTCGCCGTTCTACCGCCTTGGGCGTGCCATGCAAGGGCTGGAGGACGCCGGGCGCGAGTTCGTCCCGGGGGCACCGCCGAGCCAGCGCTTCGTGCAGGAGATCAACCTGTTTCGCGCGTTGCTCGACGATTGCGGTCGCGCGGCGCGTCAGGTGTACACCCATCTGGACGAGAACGGCGTGAGCGTCGACATCGTGTTTCAGGTGGAGCGGGCGAAGGCGCGTATTCGCCGACTTGAGCGCCTGCTCGAAGCGTGGCTCGTCGATAGCGATCACGCGACGGCGCGTGTGCGATTGGTGGCGGATCTGGTGCGCGCGAATCGCGCGAGCCAGAGCGTGGGCGAACTGGCGCGCACATCGTTCGGTTTGTTGGCACGCAAGGTGGTCGAGCGCAGCGCCGAGACGGGCGAGCATTACATCGCGCGCAATCGCAGCGAGTATCTGTCGATGCTCAAGATGGCGTGCGGCGGCGGGCTGGTCACTGTGGTGACGGTCTACGTGAAGTTTCTGATCACGAGCGCGCACCTGCCGACCATCGTCGAAGGCTTTCTCGCGGGTGCGAACTACGCGTTGTGCTTCCTGTTCATGCACTTCTGCCATTTCACATTGGCGACCAAGCAACCC
This sequence comes from Pandoraea pneumonica, assembly GCF_049918595.1. Lineage (GTDB taxonomy): Bacteria > Pseudomonadota > Gammaproteobacteria > Burkholderiales > Burkholderiaceae > Pandoraea > Pandoraea pneumonica_A. Next base: position 529,652 of record NZ_JBNCRZ010000003.1, on the reverse strand, counting down.
GCGATGACGGCACCCGCCATCGCCAGCAAGCTCGACGACGTGGACACCCCGGCGGGCATGGACGCCTTCGTGGGCGAAGTGATCGCGCTGGTGCGAACGCAGGCGGCGGCCATTTTCGGCAATCTGGCGATGGTGTTTCCGTTCTGTCTGCTCGTGCAATGGGGCGTGTCGGCGGCGCTGGGCGTGAATACGATTCCGCCGGAGAAGGCGCATGCGACGCTGGATTCGTTCTCGATTCTTGGCGTGACCCCGCTCTTCGCCGCGATGACAGGGGTGCTGCTGTGGTGTTCCAGTCTGATTTCAGGCTGGGCGGACAACTGGTTCGCGCTACACGGCATTGGCGATGTGCTGGCCTATAACCGTCGTCTGCGGTTCGTGTTCGGCCGCAATGGTGCGGCGCGTCTGGCGGACTGGGGCCGTCGTCATATTGCGCCGGTGCTCGGCAATCTGACGCTGGGTTTCATGCTCGGGTTGGTGCCCGCGATTCTGACGGCGTTCGCGCTGCCGTTCGAAGTGCGCCACGTGACGCTCTCGACCGGGGCCATTGCGACGTCTATTGGGGTATTGGGCCTGCCGGTACTGCACGACTCGGCCCTTTGGCTCGCCGTGGCAGGGGTTGGGTCGATGGCCCTGCTCAACGTCGGTGTCAGTTTTGCGTTAGCATTCCACATGGCGCTCCGATCGCGTCCACTGCGATTGGGCGACCGTCGGCAAATCCACCGCGCCATCTGGCGTGCCGTGCTGCGCAATCCACTGGTGCTGTTGTTTCCGCTACGCACCGCGAGTCCCGAAGCTCGTCCCGAAAAATGAGATTTTTCACAAACGGACGAGGGAACTTCCGCAAAAAATGGGCCAGAAGTAGTTGACTAATTTCGTGGGGTATTTATACTTGACGAAAATAGTCGAGATTAATCCCCTGCATCATCATGAGACTTACCACGAAAGGCCGTTTCGCCGTTACGGCGATGATCGACCTGGCCATGCGCCAGGACGCGGGTCCCGTGACGCTTGCGGGCATTAGTCAGCGTCAGCGAATTTCCCTCTCTTATCTGGAACAGTTGTTCGGGAAGCTGCGCCGCCACGAAATCGTGGAAAGCGTGCGCGGTCCGGGTGGCGGTTACAGCTTGGCGCGCCGCGCGGAAGAGGTGACGGTCGCTGACATCATCATTGCGGTCGACGAACCGCTCGACGCCACGCAGTGCGGTAGCAAGGGCAATTGCGAGAAGGGCCAGGACGGCCATCGCGGTCATTGCATGACGCACGAGTTGTGGGCGACGCTCAACCAGAAGATGGTCGAGTATCTTGATTCCGTTTCACTGCGCGACTTGGTCGAGCAGCAGCGCAGCAAGCAGGCCCAACAGGCCGTGCTGCGCGACACGCGCGAGCCCGGCACCAGCCAGACCATCGCCACGCGCATTCCCAATTCGGTCTTCGATATGGCCCGTTCATAACAGGCGCCACGGCACGATCCTGGAGCACCCCATGAAAAACGACACCCTCAACCTCCCCATTTACATGGATTACAGCGCCACCACGCCGATCGACCCGCGTGTTGTGGACAAGATGCTGCCGTACCTGCGCGAGCAGTTCGGCAACCCGGCCTCGCGCAGCCACTCGTTCGGCTGGGCCGCCGAGCAGGCTGTAGAAGAGGCACGCGAGGAAGTCGCGAAGCTCGTGGGTGCCGACCCGCGCGAGATCATCTGGACGTCGGGCGCTACCGAGTCGGACAACCTCGCCATCAAGGGTGCCGCGCACTTCTATCAAGGCAAGGGCAAGCACCTGATCACGCTGAAGACCGAGCACAAGGCTGTGCTCGACACCATGCGTGAGCTGGAACGCGAGGGCTTCGAAGTCACGTATCTGGACGTCAAGGACGACGGTCTGCTCGACCTCGACGTGTTCAAGGCGGCACTGCGCCCGGACACGATTCTCGTGTCGGTCATGGCCGTGAACAACGAAATCGGCGTGATTCAGGACATCGAGACGATCGGTGAAATCTGCCGCGAAAAGGGCATCATTTTCCACGTCGACGCCGCACAAGCGACGGGCAAGATGCCCATCGATCTGAGCAAGCTCAAAGTCGACCTGATGGCGTTCTCGGCGCACAAGACGTACGGCCCGAAGGGTATCGGCGCGCTGTATGTGCGTCGCAAGCCGCGCGTGCGTATCGAAGCCCAGATTCACGGCGGCGGTCATGAACGCGGTATGCGTTCGGGCACGCTGGCGACGCACCAGATCGTGGGCATGGGCGAGGCGTTCCGCCTGGCGCGTGAAGAAATGGCCACGGAGAACGAGCGCGTGCGCATGCTGCGCGATCGTCTGCTGCGCGGTCTGACGGAAATGGAAGAGGTTTATGTGAACGGCGACATGGAACAACGTGTGCCGCACAACCTGAACATCAGCTTCAATTTTGTCGAAGGCGAGTCGCTCATCATGGCGATCAAGGATGTGGCGGTGTCGTCGGGTTCGGCGTGCACGTCGGCCTCGCTCGAGCCTTCGTACGTGCTGCGCGCGCTGGGTCGTAACGATGAACTGGCGCACAGCTCGATTCGCTTCACGGTGGGTCGTTTCACGACCGAGCAGGAAGTCGATTACGTGATCGAACTGCTCAAGGGCAAGATCGGCAAGCTGCGCGATCTGTCGCCGCTGTGGGAAATGTACAAGGACGGGATCGACATCAGCTCGATCCAGTGGGCCGCACACTGAGCATTCAAGGAGTTAGCCATGTCTTACAGCAAAGAAGTTCTGGATCACTACGAAAACCCGCGTAATGTCGGCTCGTTCGACAAGGGTGACGACGCGGTGGGTACCGGCATGGTCGGTGCACCGGCTTGCGGCGACGTGATGAAGCTGCAAATTCGCGTGAACGAAGCGGGCGTGATCGAAGACGCCAAGTTCAAGACCTACGGCTGCGGTTCGGCGATCGCCTCGTCGTCGCTGGTGACCGAGTGGGTCAAGGGCAAGACGCTGGATCAGGCGCTCGACATCAAGAACACGCAAATCGCGCAAGAACTGGCCCTGCCGCCGGTGAAGATTCACTGCTCGATTCTGGCCGAAGACGCCATCAAGGCGGCCGTGGCCGACTACAAGCAGAAGCACGGCGAGACGGCCGAAGCTGCCAAGGCAGCCTAAGACCGTCGCATTCAGTCTTAATAAGGAACAGGCAAAGATGGCTGTCACATTGACCGAGAAGGCTGCGCAGCACGTTTCGCGTTATCTGACGCGGCGCGGCAAGGGCGTGGGCCTGCGGCTGGGCGTGAAGACGACCGGTTGCTCGGGCCTGGCCTACAAGCTGGAGTATGCCGACGACGTGGAAACCGAAGACACCGTCTTCGAGAGCCATGGCGTGAAGGTGATCATCGATCCGAAGAGTCTGCCGTATATCGACGGCACCGAATTGGATTTCGCGCGCGAAGGTCTGAACGAAGGGTTCCGCTTCAACAACCCGAACGTCAAGGATGAGTGCGGCTGCGGCGAGTCGTTCCGCGTCTGAGGACGCGCCGGCACGCGTGATCACCGGCTTTCGTCAAGACGACGAAGGCCAGTGGGTTGCCCGGCTGGCGTGTGGCCACGGGCAACATGTCCGGCATTTGCCTCCGTGGCAGATCCGGACATGGACGCAAAGCGCAGCAGGACGCGACGCGATGATCGGCAGCGTGCTGACGTGTCGCAAGTGCCAACGCGGTGAACCGCCCGACACACTGGACAGTCCGCCGTCGGCAACTTGAGCGAGCGCTTCGGCGAGCCGGAGCGGTAGTAGCGTAGGCAACAAGGCGGCGCGAGCCGCTTTTTTTACGGCCTGACCCTGATGCAAGGGGCGGGCGTTGAGTGTGCGATGAGTGCATTGACTGACAACTATTTCACGCTGTTCGAGTTGCCGCAGCGCTTCGCGCTGGACATCGAGGCACTCGAGACCGCCTACCGGGCGGTGCAGTCGCGCGTGCATCCCGATCGCTTCGCCAACGCGAGCGACGCCGAGCGCCGAGTCGCCATGCAGTGGGCTGCGCAGGCCAATGCCGCTTATCGTACGCTGCGCGATCCGTTGCAGCGCGGCACCTATTTGTTGACCTTACAGGGCATCGACGTGGGCGCGGAGAACAACACCGCGATGGCCCCCGATTTCCTGATGCAGCAAATGGAATGGCGCGAAGCCATTGACGACGCCGTCGCCGCCCGCAATGTCGGCGCGCTCGACGCGTTGGCAAAGTCGCTGCGCGACGACCGGCGTACCCGATTGGCCAGGCTCGGCGACTGGCTCGACAGTGCCGCCTGGCAGCCTGCGGCCGAAGCCGTACGGCAACTGATGTTTATTGCGCGCGCCGAGGAAGATATCGCGCAGCGCATCGAAATGCTGGAAAACGCGTGACGGCCCGGTGCGGCGCCGTCACATGATTCTGAGAACCGCTTGAGAACAGGGCGAGCGCGCCACGCGCGCCGCCCGCATTGCAAAGCCATGGCCCTTCTGCAAATTTCCGAACCCGGCATGTCCCCCGCGCCGCACCAGCGGCGACTCGCCGTGGGCATCGATCTCGGCACCACACATTCCCTCGTGGCCGCTGTGCGCAGCGGTGTCGCTGAAGTGCTGCCCGACGATCAGGGCCGCGTCTTGCTGCCGTCCGTCGTGCGTTACCTCGGCGGCCCCCGCACCCAAATCGGCTACGACGCCAAGGCGGCTGCAGCGACCGATCCGCGTAACACTATCGTTTCCGTCAAACGCTTCATGGGCCGGGGCCTGGCCGATGTGGCGCACGCCGACAACGCACCGTACGACTTCGTCGATGCACCCGGCATGGTGCAAATGAACACCGCGGGCGGTGTGAAGAGCCCGGTCGAAGTGTCGGCCGAGATTCTCGCCACGCTGCGTCAACGTGCGGAAGACACGCTGGGCGACGACCTGGTCGGCGCCGTGATTACCGTGCCCGCCTATTTCGACGACGCACAGCGTCAGGCCACTAAGGACGCCGCACGTTTGGCCGGTCTGAACGTATTGCGCCTGCTCAACGAGCCGACGGCCGCCGCGATTGCGTACGGTCTGGACAACGCAGCCGAAGGCCTCTACGCCGTCTACGATCTGGGCGGCGGTACGTTCGATATCTCGATTCTGCGTCTGACGAAGGGCGTGTTCGAAGTGTTGGCAGCCGGTGGCGATTCGGCCCTCGGCGGCGACGACTTCGATCAGGCGATCTACCGTTGGGCTGTCGGTGCCGCAGGCATCGAAGCCGGTTCGCTGACCCCGCAAGATGTGCGCGCGTTGCTCGATCACGCTCGCACGGCGAAAGAAGCGCTAACCGACGCAGACGTGGCCGATATCGCATTGACGCTGTCCGGTGAGCGCCAGATCGCCCTGAAGCTCACGCGGGAACAATTCACCGAACTGGGTGCATCGCTCGTGCAGCGCACGATCGGTCCGATGCGCAAGGCGCTGCGCGATGCGGGCATGGGCCCGGAAGACGTCAAGGGCGTGGTGCTCGTGGGCGGCGCAACGCGCATGCCGCAAGTGCGCGCTGCCGTGGCAACGTTCTTCGATCGCGAACCGCTGGTCGATCTCGACCCGGATCAAGTCGTGGCACTCGGCGCCGCCGTGCAAGCCAACATGCTCGCTGGCAATCAGGCAGAAGGCGACGAGTGGCTGCTGCTCGACGTGATTCCGCTCTCACTCGGCGTCGAGACGATGGGCGGTCTGGTCGAGAAGATCATCCCGCGTAACGCCACGATTCCGGTCGCACGCGCGCAAGAATTCACCACGTTCAAGGATGGCCAGACGGCCATGGCGATTCACGTGCTGCAAGGCGAGCGTGAGCTGGCGGCCGATTGCCGCTCGCTCGCCCGCTTCGAACTGCGCGGTATTCCGCCGATGACGGCCGGTGCCGCACGCATTCGCGTGACGTATCAAGTCGACGCCGACGGTTTGCTGTCGGTGGCCGCGCAGGAAATGCATTCGGGCGTGGCGGCATCGATCGAAGTGAAGCCGTCCTACGGTCTGGCTGACGAGGATATTGCGCGCATGCTGCAAGACAGCTTCGGCTCGGCAGAAGTCGACATGCGTGCCCGCGCCTTGCGCGAGCAGCAGGTGGAAGCCGAGCGCTTGCTCGTCGCGATCGACAGCGCCCTGGCCGCCGACCCCGAATTGCTCGATGCCGACGAGCGCGCCCAAATCGATGGCCTGCTGGCCGACCTGCGCCAGACGGCGGCAGGCGACGATCAGATCGCGATCAAGACGGCGACCGAGACACTGTCGCAGGCGACCGACGCCTTTGCCGCGCGTCGCATGGACAAGAGCATCCGCGCAGCGCTGGCCGGTCGGCGCGTGGCGGACATCGACAAACTGTAAGACACACACGGAAACTGCAAGCCATGCCACAAATCGTCGTATTGCCTCACGAAGAACTGTGCCCCGAGGGCGCCGTGCTGGAGGTTGCACCGGGCACCACCGTGTGCGACGCGCTGCTCGCCAACGACATCGAAATCGAACACGCCTGCGAAAAGTCGTGTGCGTGCACCACTTGCCACGTGATCGTGCGCGAGGGCTTCGAGTCGCTGGAATCGGCGGAAGACGAGGAAGAGGATCTGCTGGACAAGGCGTGGGGCTTGGAGCCGACGTCGCGCTTGTCGTGCCAGACGCGCATGCCGGAAGATACCGACCTGGTGGTCGAAATTCCGAAGTACACGATCAACCACGCCAAGGAAAATCACTAAGCGAGCGCTCCAACGCGCCGCCTTCGTGAGATTCGACACAAGAACGAGGAGCTTCCCCCATGAAATGGACTGACATTCAGGACATCGCGATTGCGCTCACCGACACGCATCCCGACGTCGACCCGCAATACGTGCGCTTCACCGATCTGCACCAGTGGGTGATGGCGCTCGACGGTTTCGACGATTCGCCCGACCGCGCTGGCGAGAAGGTACTCGAAGCGATTCAGATGGCGTGGATCGACGAAGCGCGCTGATCGTTGCCGACGTCGCTGTTAAAACAAAAGCCGCTCGAATGAGCGGCTTTTGTGTTTCTGCGAAGTGTAGTCACGCTAGCGAGGATGCCGAGGCGGTACCTTCCTGAAGGGCGCCGCAACGGCATTGAAGCTTAGCCAGCAGCATTAACCGGCACGTACCAGTCCGTTGTTCTCCAGACGCACGCGGTCGCCCGGCTGCACGCCCGGGGCTTGCTGATACGTCCAGTAACGGGTCTTGCCGGTGTCCATACGAACGTAGACACGGTAGACCGTATCCGAGCGCACGTTCTTCTCGACTTCGTTACCTGCCAGACCGCCGCCGAGCGCGCCCACCACCGTCATGGCGGTACGGCCGTTCCCGGCGCCGAACTGGTTACCGATCAAGCCGCCTGCGACGGCACCGCCGACGGCACCAAGACCCGTTGCGTGACCTTGCGTACGGATCGGCTGGACCGATTGCACGGTCCCGCACGTCGAGCACGTGGCGGCCTGTTGCTGTGCCGGGGGCGCCGATTGCTGCGCATAAGCCGGCTGCGACGGCGACGGGGCGGGGGCGCGCTGTGCGGCTTGCTGCTGCGCGTATTCGGCCTGCTGCGCCTGTTGTTGCTGTTGTTGGGCTTGCTGCGATTGCTGCGCTTGCTGGGCAGCGGTGGGCTGCGTTTGCGGCGGCGTCAGCGCATATTGCGAGTTGTCGCTCGTCGGCGCGGGGCCGTTGGTGCTCTTGGCCGAAGGCAGCACACCCGTAATGGCGGCGACACCGAGCAAGCTGACGACCACGATGCTGCCAGCGGCAGCAGCGATCAGCGGATGCATGCGACGCGGTTGCAGATCGTTATCCATGTTGTTTTCTCCATCGTGCGGTTGGCGAGTCACCGTTCTATCCAGACCTTTCTCAGTCGGCAGATGCATCGGAATCCGCTGCATCCGGATGACACCGTGTTAGCGTTCACGGTGCGCATCGAGTGATCTCGCATGCGAGAAGTGTCCGTCACGGCAAGCGCGGCAACCGTTTCTTTTTGTAACGCGATGTAAGATGTTTCGCGTGCCGGGCCGCCTGCATGGTGCGTAGTTGATGGTGTAAGTGAATGAAATGAAAAGGATTTTTCGGATGTGTCCCAGTTGCGGCACTTGTCGTGTGCCCGAACGTCCTAACAAATGAAACAGATCTCGACGCGACCCATGACCGATACCTTCGACACCTTGCCACTGCTGGAAACGCCGCTCGATAGCGCGAATCACCTTCACCTCTATCCGTATGTCGTGCCGGGCGCGTGGGTGGATGCCTGCGACCCGAACGGCGACGTCAGCGAACCGTTTTCCGACGACGTTTTTCTCACGCTGGTGATGGATAGCCCGCAGGGGCTTCGCCGTTTGCAAGGGCACGATTTGGCGGCGGCGAACATGACGTTCGAAGACGCGTTTGCGCATGCAGCCAGCAACCTGTCGCGCGCGTGGAACGCGCGCCACTTCGATTTCGGCATTGCGTGTCTCGACGACGGCACGCATTTCGGCGGCTCGCGCGGCAACTGGATGGCGCCGGCCGGTGCGCTGGTGCTGGGCAATCTCTATGAGTCGATGAAGGCGCACTTCGGCGTGAGCGAATTCGCCGCCGTGGCGGTCAACCGGACGTTCCTCGTCGCGTTTCCAACCGACGAAAAAACGCTCTCGTCGCTTGCGCTGCGTCAGTTGGTCGAAGAAGCGTCGAATGGCTCGATTCATCCGATTTCGCGCACGTGGTTGCGGCTCGACGGCGCATGGCCGTCCGCGTATCGCGGCCGACCGGCTTTCTGAGCGTCGGCAGCGGCGGCGTTCTCGTTTCGCGTAGCGCCGGTCAGTTACGCGATAACGCGGAGTGCGCAGAAATCTAGACTCCTTGGCGGCACAATTCGATGCCGTTACAGGAGAGAACGCATGCCTGCTCTGACCCCTTTCGGAATGTCAGCACCGTCGCTGTCTGCGGTGCCATTGACGACGGCAATCACTGGCGCGTGGGTGGCGATGTCCGAAGCGCCACGCGTCGTCTTTGCCGACGATCTGACCGATGTGCTCGTGGCACCGGGCGCGCCTGACGAGCGTGGATTTCGCCGTGAAGACTGCGCGCCCTCGTTGCCCATGCAAGCCCCGGCGGACGTGCAGTCTGAGGGCCGTACGATCAAGCATTTGCATACCGAGCCGGATCGCATCGGCTTTCTCTCCGATCACAAGGCGGGGGCGTTCTGGGTCGAACTGCTTGACGTGCTGGCGCCAGCGGACGGGTGTCCCAACGGTATCGATGGCCAGCAACTCGTTGACGCGCTGGAACAGCGAATGGCCTGTCTGGGTATCGGTGCGGCGGCCGGCTCGCAGACGTCGGGCGGGAACGACGGCGGGACCGGATCGGTGCTCGACGTCGGCGTAGATAGTGAGTTTCACACAGCCGAGTCGCTGTCCATTCCTTCGATCTACATGCGACGCGACGGTTATCAGCCGGGGACGATGGCGGCGTTGGAGTATGACCTTGGCTGGTGGGCATTGATGCCGCTATGGCGCCGTCTGGCGGACGTCGACGAAGGGTCGTGGCACGACGATCCGAATCCGGCGTTATTCCGTGCGGCAGGCCGGGACATCATCAGTCGCTTGCCTGTGGAGCCGTCCAAGATCATCACTGCAAGCGGCGTCGCGCGGATTCTATCGTTACATAGCCATGCCGCCGGATTCTCGAACTGCCTAACCAACGTGACTCGAACCGAGGCGCGAGCAGGCGAGGGTGGGACACCGGTGCCGACCATCGAGACGTCGGACTTCGATCGTCGCTGCACTGGCGACTGGTGGCGCTCGGCGTATGCTCGCCGCCCCGGGCATGATGCGCTGACATGGCATCGCAATGCGTGCCGGGAGCGCACCACAACATCCACGACGCCTCCCACAGCGGGGAATACGACGGGATCTGTCACGTCGACGATCATCGCCTCGAACGGCACCGAGGTGCCGATCAACAATTTCCCGTCCTGAGCCGAGCCATAAAAAAAATGCCGCAGCTTTTATCGCTGCGGCATTTTCACGTACCGATCGGACAAGCGTTCGCGACGCTTAGTCTTCGCGGCGCAGGTGCGGGAACAGCAGCACGTCGCGGATGTTCGGGCTGTCGGTGAGCAACATGATCAGGCGATCGATGCCGATACCGCAGCCGCCCGTCGGGGGCATCCCGTACTCGAGCGCGCGGATGTAATCGGCGTCGTAGTACATGGCTTCTTCATCGCCCGCGTCCTTCTGATCCACCTGCGCACGGAAGCGCGCGGCTTGATCTTCCGGATCGTTCAACTCCGAGAAGCCGTTGGCGATTTCGCGGCCCGTCATGAACAGCTCGAAGCGCTCGGTGATGCCCGGCACCGTGTCCGATGCGCGTGCGAGCGGCGATACTTCCACCGGGTAGTCGATGATGAACGTCGGCTCCCACAACTGGCTTTCTGCCGTTTCTTCGAACAGCGCCAGTTGCAGTGCGCCCAGACCGGCATGCTTGAACTGCGGTGCATCGACCTTCACGCCGAACTTCACCAGTGCACCACGCACAAATTCGATATCGGCCAGTTGCGCGTCGGTGTACTCCGGCGCGTACTTGCGAATCGCTTGGACGATCGTCAGGCGATGGAACGGCTTGGCCAGATCCAACTCACGGCCTTGATACTGGATGGTCGCGGTGCCGAGCGCGTCGACGGCGGCGCGGCGAATCAGCGACTCGGTGAAGTCCATCAGCCAACGGTAATCCGTATAGGCTGCGTAGAACTCCATCATCGTGAATTCCGGATTGTGGCGCGGCGACACGCCTTCGTTGCGGAAGTTACGGTTGATCTCGAACACCCGCTCGAAGCCGCCGACGATCAGGCGCTTCAAATACAGTTCCGGCGCGATACGCAGATACATCTGCATATCCAGCGCGTTGTGGTGCGTGATGAACGGCTTGGCCGCGGCACCGCCCGGAATCGGGTGCAGCATCGGCGTTTCGACTTCCATGAACTCGGCATCGGTCATGTACTGGCGAATCGACGCGATGGCCTTGGCACGTGCACGGAACGTGTTGCGCGTTTCCGGCGAGGTAATCAGGTCGACGTAACGCTGACGGTACTTCGTTTCCTGATCCGACAGGCCGTGGAACTTATCGGGCAGCGGACGCAGCGCCTTGGCGAGCAGTCGCAGTTCCTTGACCTTGACCGACAGTTCGCCGGTGCGGGTGCGGAACAGGGTGCCGGTGGCGGCGATGATGTCACCGATGTCCCAGCCCTTGAAGGCGGTCATCGAATCGACACCCACGTCGTCGCGGCTGATGAAGAACTGAATCTGACCGCTGCCGTCTTGCACGGTGGCGAACGCTGCCTTGCCCATCACGCGCTTGAGCATCATGCGACCGGCCACCGACACAGGCACCGGTTCGGCTTCGAGCGCTTCGTTCTGCACGTCGGCATAACGCGTCTGCAAGTCGCCGGCGTGCTGCTCGGGACGGAAATCGTTCGGGAAGGCGACGCCCTCGGCACGCAGTGCCTGAAGTTTCTCGCGACGCTCCGCGATGAGCTTGTTGTCGTCTTGCGCGGCGTCGTTGGCCTGGTCTTGGGCCGGAGTGTTTTGATCGGTCATGGTGCGAACGATGAGGTTATTCAGTAAAGCGCAGTGTGTGGAGCAGGGCGTTCTTGAGCGAGCCGTCGGGTGAGCCCAGCCAGATCAGTTCAGTGCGATCCTGATGCACGCTGGCGTTCGCCGCGGCACTCGGGTCTCGCACAAACAACGCCGCGATCGACTGCGAGCGCGGTTCATACAAAATATGGACATACTCGCTCGGGCAATCGTGCGGCTTGCAGCTTTGCACGAGCAGCCACGGCTTGCCCGCCACGCTCACGCGTTGCGACGGCGTCGACGTGCCGCCCTGGCGCACCCACGACGGCAGGTTGCGCGGCGCCACGATGCGCGTATAAGCGCCCGAAAAATCCGGGCGTTTGAGTAATTCGTGCAGATACGGCCCCGTGTCGGGGCTTGGACCCGGCGCACCCGGCGTACTCGCCGGGCCCGCCATGGCGGCGCGTTGCAAACACAACGCGCCCACCACCCACACGGCTAGCGTGCGGACAAACGCCATTCCTTACACTCCCTGCTTGAGACTCGCGGAGATGAAGTCGTCCAGATCGCCGTCGAGCACCTTGCCGGTATTGCCGGTTTCCACGCTGGTGCGCAGGTCCTTGACGCGCGACTGGTCGAGCACGTACGAGCGAATCTGATGGCCCCAGCCCACATCGGTCTTGCTCGACTCGAGCTTGTCTTGTTCGGCACGACGCTTGCGCATCTCGTGTTCGAACAGACGCGAGCGGAGCATGTCCCACGCTTCGGCGCGGTTGCGGTGCTGCGAACGATCGTTCTGGCAGGCCACGACGATGCCGGTCGGGATGTGCGTCAGACGCACGGCGGAGTCGGTCTTGTTGATGTGCTGACCGCCTGCGCCGGACGCGCGATACGTGTCGGTACGCACGTCGGCCGGGTTGATATCGATCTCGATCGAATCATCGACTTCCGGGTACACGAACAAGCTCGCGAACGACGTATGGCGGCCGCCCGACGAGTCGAACGGCGACTTGCGCACCAAGCGGTGCACACCGGTTTCCGTGCGCAGATAGCCGTAAGCGTAGTCGCCCGTGACCTTGAGCGAGGCGCTCTTGATGCCCGCGACGTCACCGTCCGACACTTCGAGCACTTCGGCCTTGAAGCCCTTGCGTTCGCAATAGCGCAGATATTGGCGCAGCAGCATGCCGGCCCAATCGTTGGCCTCGGTGCCGCCGGCACCGGCTTGGATATCGATGAAGCAGTTGTTCGGGTCGGCCGGGTTGTTGAACATCCGGCGGAACTCCATGTCGCCCACGCGGGCGGCGAGACCTTGCGTGTCGCTCTCGAGCGCCAGCAGCGAATCTTCATCGCCCTCTTCGCGGGCCATGTCGAACAATTCCTGCGTATCGGAAAGGCCAGTGTCGAGCTCGGTCAGGTTGGTGACGATGCTATCGAGCGCTTTCTTTTCCTTGCCCAGTGCTTGCGCACGCTTGGAATCGTTCCAGATGTTCGGGTCTTCGAGTTCTTTGTTGACTTCAGTCAGGCGAGCTTGCTTGACATCGAAGTCAAAGATACCCCCTGAGCTCGCCGACGCGGGTGCGCAGGTCGGCGAGGAGGGATTCAAGTGCGTTAAGGCGTTCGGCTTCCATGTGTGGTGACAGGTGCGAATTCGGTGAAAACCGCGATTATAACGCAGCGAAGGCCCCAATCCGGGGCCTTTTGGCGACTTTCGGTGGAATCCGACTGCCTTCACGACAACGTGCTGGCAACCGCTTAGCGCGGCTAAACGCGACCTAACGCGGCCTAACGCGGCCTTGTGCGGCCTAATGTGGCCTAACGCAGCTTAGCGCGCGCGATGACGCAGGCCGAAAGCGTCGCGGGCATAACCGGCATCGGCAAGCGACGTGTCGTCGAACGCGGCGAGGGCTTCCGCTTGCAGCGACTGTTCGTAATGCGCGCGCCATTGATCCATGGCACGGAAAAACAGACCGAGCGGCGTGACCGGCGCAGCAACCACCGGAGCGAAGGTGTTGACGTTAGCAGCGGCGGACAGAGGGCGGAACATGATGTGACTTCCTTCGGGAGCGGCGGCGTTCTGGCGGCGGGCGGGATGCCTTGGCAGACGTCGCACTAGGGATAACCCGAACTGTATGCGTTTCCCGTGCACTAAAAAAGTGAAATGTTGAGGCGATTTTGTTCACTATTATTGAAGTGTCGTTGCGACTCGCTTAAGCTTCGTCAATTCGCTTCATCGATACGCTCTTGCTTTGCTGTTTTCGCGCCCCGGGGGGCCGGGAGACGTCCATGGATTTTCTGCAACTTCAGACCTTCAAGGCCATTGTCGACGAGGGCAGTGTGCTGGGCGCGGCCGAAGCGCTGCATTGCGTGCAGTCGAACGTCACGGCCCGCATCCGTTCGCTTGAACACACCGTGGGCGTAAAGCTGTTCCACCGGCAGGGGCGGCGTCTGCAACTCACGCCGAGCGGGCGCACCCTGCTGGGGTATGCCGACCGAATTCTGGCGCTCTCGCGCGAGGCGAGCGCCGCGCTGAACCCCCTGAGCGAACCGGCAGGCGATTTTTCGCTGGGCGCGATCGAATCGTCGGCGACCTCGCGCTTGCCGGCGGTGTTAGCACGCTTTCACGCCGCTTACCCAAAGGTGCGGCTCAATCTGGTGACGGACACCTCGCTCAACTTGCTCGACGAAATTCAGCATGGCCGGGTGGATGCGGCGCTTATTGCGGGCACGGCGTGTCTGGAAGCGCAGGCGCAGGCATTGGTCGTGGCCGACGAAATCTATCGCGAGCCGATCGTGCTGGTCGCCCCCGCGCGCGCTGACACAGTGCACGAAGCGTCGGATCTGGCGGGCGCCACGCTGTTGATGTGGCCGCCGGGGTGCCCGTATCGCGCCACGATGGAGCAATGGCTCGCGGCCAACACCGTCACGCCGGGGCGCATTCTGAGCTACGGCAGCTACGCGACGATCGTGGCGTGTGTAGGGGCGGGCGTCGGCTACTCGCTCGTGCCGCGCGGCGTGTACCTGCGCTATCGGCAGGAAGCGGCCATCGTGGGCCACGCGCTCGATGACCTGGCCGCTGTGCCGAACTTCTTCGTGCGGCATCGCGGCGTCGATGTGCATCCGGCACGTGAAGCGTTCCTGCGCGTGATGCGGGAGTATGTGGCCGAGGCGCCGGTGGTCTGACAGTTGCCGAGTTGGCGGGCACCTAGGTCTCATCGCACGCGAAAGCGTTTGGCAGCCATTGCCTAAGCTTCGCTATCAAATGATAATGTGTCTCATTAACATTTGATAGCGGAATAGCAATGTCGCGAGCCTTAACCGCTGGCCACGGAGTATCGAAACCGTGGCGTCGCACGTTCGATGTCGACGGCCTGTCGATGGCGCAGGGCGTCCAGCATGCATGTGCGGGGGAGTCGGTGCGCGAATCGCTCACGGCGGGAGACATCAAGATCGTGTTTCTGCTCGATGGCACGTTGCAATGGGGGGCGTGCGGCGAACCGCTGCTCACGGCAGGGGCGGCGAGCGTCAGCGTCTGCTTTGGTGCCGCGTCGTTCGATATCGACAACGAATACCGTCACTCGGCCGCCTTGCGGTATTGCAGCGTGCGTTTGTCCGAGGCGTATCTGCGCGCTACCTGTGGGCTCGATGCCACGGCCCTGACGCATCGTTGGCGCGACACTGGTGCGACGGGCGAATGGGCGGCTGACAGCGCCATTCTGACCCGCGCCATGAGTGCCGACGAGTGGCGCTGGGCGAGCGCGACGGCATCGTCGCCTCAGACCGGTGCGATGGGGGGCGCCGCTGTGTCGCCCGACGCCGACGCGCCGTGGCAGCGATTGGCACTGGTTGGGCAAACCTTCGAAGCGTTGGCTCGGTGTGCCGCGTGCACACCGGACACGGTCACAGTCTCGGGCAACCGTGCGTCCGCGCGTGAAGCCACGCTTCGTAAAGCGCTATTCGCCGCGCGCGACCTCCTCGACGAGCAGTTGCAAATACCGCCCCCGCTGCCGCAACTCGCGCGTACCGTCGGCATCAACGTGAACAAATTGTGCGATGGGTTTCGCGAGCAATTCGGCACGACGGTGCATGGCTACGTGCGCGAGCGCCGACTGACGAAAGCGTTCGAACTCCTCAGCGCGCATCGCATCAGCGTGAGCGAGGCCGCGTGGCAATGCGGTTACACCGACTCGCATTTCTCAAAGGCCTTTCGTACGCGTTTCGGTGTGTTGCCCAATACGCTGACACGCGAAGGCGCGTAACGGATCGGCACAGCTTCAGCACACGATTCAAACGCATTCGTGACGCCATCGCCAGCGTTGGTGATGCAAGCGCGAGTGCAGGTGTCGACGCGTCGGCACGATAGCGGGATTGATTCTTCATCTCGTTGGTGTGCTGCTGATGTCTTCGATTATTCCAAGTGGTTTCAGAGAAATGCCGACGGTGGCGCCCGGGGTGTGGCGTGCCGTCGCGATGGCGGCCATGGCGGCCATGGCGGTCGTGATGGGCGCGAGCGCGATGCCGGCGATAGCGGAGGAGGTGGCTGACACTACCGCGCTGCCGACGACGCAGGTCAACGCGACGGCGACACGCGATGCCGCAGCACAAGGCTCCGTACTCGGCAAGCTCGCGCCGTCGGTGCGCGACTTGCCGCAAACGGTGACCGTCGTCGACGAAAAGCTCATGGAGCAGCAGGGCGCGCACGCCATCGAGGACGTGCTGCAACAAGTGCCCGGCATCACCGTGCAGCCGTATGTGCTGCTGACCACCGCGTTCTACTCGCGCGGTTTCAAACTCGATGCCTTCGAGCAAGACGGCGTGCCCGTGCTGATGGCGAACACCGCTGCTGGGCCGCAGGACATGACGCCTTACGAGCGCGTAGAAATCATCCGCGGCTCGACGGGCCTCTTTCACGGCACGGGCAACCCGGGTGGGTTGGTGAACCTTGTGCACAAGCGGCCGGGCAAAACGTTTGCCGCGTCGGCATCGGTCACGCTGGGCAGTTGGGATCGCTATCGAGAAGCGGCGGACATCGGCGGTCCCCTCAATGAAAGTGGCTCGCTGCGCGCGCGTGTCGCCGTCTCCGACGACAGGCAGCGCATGTATTACGACTTCGGCAAGCAGCACGCCACCACGGTCTATGGCGTGGCAGAAGCCGACCTCACGTCGTCCACGCTATTGCGCGTCGGTGTGCAGCATCAACGCACTACGTCGACGCCGAACCTTGCAGGCGTGCCGTTCTCGACACAGGGCGGTGATCTGAACCTGCCGCGCTCGATTTTCCTCGGCTCGTCGTGGGACACCTTCGACTGGACCGAGACGCGCGTTTTCGGCACGTTGGAGCAGCAACTCGGCAGCGGTTGGGCAGCCAAGCTTTCAGCGAACTATCTCGATGCAGGCGGCGATCTGAAGTACGGCGTCGCCTTCGGTGCCATCAATCCGGCGACCGGTGCGGGCAGTCAATTGACCGGCGCGGCTTATCGCTTCGACAACACACAAACTGGCGTGGACTTGCAGGTCGACGGCCCGGTGAAGGTGTTCGGTCGCGAGCACCATTTGCTGTTCGGATTGCAGCGGCTCGAAGCGACCACGCAGCAGCGTAGCGCTGCATTGATGCCGTCGGTGAACGGCAAGCCCGTCGATATCTATCGCTGGGACCCGAACGCGATTCCCGAGCCCGCGACCGGCCCGTTCTCGAGCGTCACGCCAACGCGTACGGTGCAGAACGGCGCCTATGCGATGGGGCGCATCCGTCTCGCGCAACCGCTCACGCTGATACTCGGCGCCCGCGTGTCGTGGTGGGATCAGCACGCGCCAGCGAGCAGCTACCCCACGGGAGCGAAGGCAACGCCTTACGGCGGGCTGGTGTTCGATCTGAACGATCAGTGGTCGCTGTACGCGAGCTACGCCGATATATTCCAGCCGCAGACCGTGCTCGACGCGGGCAACAACTTGCTCAAACCGATCACTGGTGCGAGCTATGAGGCGGGGGTGAAGGGGCAGTTGCTAGACGGCGCGATGGATGTGTCGCTGGCCGTGTTCCGCATTCGTCAGAAGAACCGCGCGCAGACCGATCCGAGTGTGCCGTGCGTGGGCACGACGTGCCGCTACATCGCCTCGGGCGAAGTGCAGAGCCAAGGCGTGGAAATGCAGGCAAGCGGGCAGATCACCGACGCGTGGAACGTGTTCGCGGGCTACACGTTCAACACGACCCGGTACCTCACCGACGCCACGATGCAGGGGCAATCGTTCGCCGACTTCGCGCCACGCCATCTGCTGCGTGTGTGGACTAACTACCAGCTGCCGTTCGACGGGCGTCGCTGGAGCGTGGGCGGTGGCGTGGATGTGCAGAGCGAAACGTCGGCCACGTCCAACGGCATCGTGCTGCGTCAGGGCGGCTACGCGACGCTCAATTTGCGCGCGGGGTATCGCTACAACAAGCATGTCAGCGCGTCGCTCAATCTCAACAACGTGTTCGACCGGCGCTACTACCAAAGCCTGTCGAACGCGAGCTGGAACAACCACTACGGCAATCCGCGCAGTGTGATGCTGACGCTGCGCACGGACTATTGATCGCTCCCACGGCACTTTGAAAAAAGGACGCAAATTTATGAGCACATCCCTTCACATCATTCGACGCACGGCAGGCGTATTGCTGACGGCGACGCTGGCAGGTACCTCGATGCTCGCGGCTGCCCAAGCGGTATCGATCTGTGCCGCGCCGCCGGTCATGACCACGACGTTGCGTGGCACCTACCAACTGGAAGGCGAGGGGCCGCTGCCGATCGAACTTGTGCTTGCCTCGCGCGACGGCGCATCGTCGCGAGTCTTTCAAGTGACTGGCATCGTGTCCGAGGGCGAGCATCGCTTTGGCGTATCTGGCATGGCCTATTGCATGGGTGACGCGGGTGATGTCGGTCGCGGCAAGCTGTCGACGCTCGCTTTCGATATCACGATGAGCGGCGGCTTTCACGACACGCCGGTCGACGACGAACTGCGTCGTGCGTGGCCTGCGGGCAAGGCGCCCAAGCGTGCGAGTTCGGTCGGTACGAGTCTCGTGCACGCGGAGGTCGCGCTGGCCTCAATGCAAGGCTGGGCCGAAGCGATGCGCACGATTGTGCTGACGGGGCAGCGCGTGATGGGGCCGCGTCATGTGTCGGCGAAGGTGTCGTTTGCCGCCGCCGGGGAGGCGGGTCATGGGCAATGACGCCATCGACAGCATGGGCGATGGCGACGAAGGCGAGCGCGTGTTAGGGGCGCGATTGCCGTGGGCCTGCGGCACAGGGCGAGACGCGCTGCTCGGTCTCTATGAGGACGACATGCTAGCCATGATGGCGACACGCAGCGGCGCGCGCCGCGGCGCGCGCCGCATGATCGGGATGTTCGAGGCGCCCGACAATGCGGCGGTGCACGCCGATGTGTGGGAATGTCACGAAGCGGGCGATGAACTGCTGATGGTGGCGCGTGGCACGTTGGCGATCGATTACGTCGATCTCGCGGGGGTCACGCGCACCTTGGAGATTGCTGCGCCCCGGCTCGCCGTGGTGCCCTCGCGCTGCTGGCACCGGGTGCGAGTGCTCGTCCCGGCGGTGCTGGCGTTCGTCACACCCACAGGGCGCACGCGACGCTCGGCACAGCCGTTCGAGTGATGGTGCTGACGGCGGATCGGCGTGCGCTTGAGTCGCTCACGCACACGCCAATCGGCTTCACGCCTGCGCGTGCTCCACGATCATCTGTACGCGCGATACGCCGTTGAACGTGTCGGCAGCCAGCCGGTAGGCGAAGCGTGCGCGGCTCGGCAGCGTGTCGGCATGGTTGAACCAGATGGCGTTAAAGCGCATGCGTCCGCGGCCGAGTTGCAGCTTCAGATGCTTGTCTTTGAGAATCGCCTGCGAGAGCACTTCGAACTCGCCCGAAAACACCGGCGGCGGGAAGCCTTGTCCCCACACCTGCGCATCGAGCAGGGCCACGAACGGCGGCACGAAGCATTCGTCGCCGATATCGCCATCGGTTTCGATCACGCGCGAGAGCGTCTTCTCGTCGAGCCATTCCTGTCCGACGGCTTCAAACGCCGCTTGGAAGCGCGCCAGATCGTCCGCTGCAATCGTCAGCCCGGCTGCCATCGCGTGGCCGCCGAACTTGGCAATCAGACCGGGTTCACGCTTGGTCACGAGGTCGAGCGCATCGCGCAGATGGAACCCCGGAATCGAGCGGCCGGAGCCCTTGATCTGTCCATCGTCGCCCGGCGCAAATACGATCGTTGGGCGGTAGAACTTCTCTTTAAGACGCGCGGCAACGATGCCGATCACACCCTGATGCCACGTTTCGTTGAACGCACACAGGGTGGTCGCGGCACGCGGATCGAAGCGTGCGAGATCGGCGAGCGCCTCCTGCTGCATCCCGGCTTCGATTTCCCGGCGCTCGCGGTTCATCGCATCGAGCTCTTGTGCGAGGGTCCACGCGCGCGCGTCGTCATCGGTCAGCAAGCATTCGATGCCGAGTGACATATCGGCGAGGCGTCCGGCCGCGTTCAGGCGCGGGCCAAGGCCGAAGCCCAGATCGAAGCTGCCTGCCTGACGGGCATTGCGGGCCGCCGCGCGAAACAGCGCATTGATGCCCGGGTGCATACGGCCCGCGCGCATGCGCGAGAGGCCTTGCGCGACCAGAATCCGGTTGTTGGTGTCGAGCTTGACCACGTCGGCGACGGTGCCGAGCGCGACGAGATCGAGCAACGTATCCAGCCGCGGCTGCTCTTTGTTGTCGAACGCGCCGCGCTGGCGCAATTCGGCGCGCAACGCTAGCAGCACGTAGAACATCACGCCGACGCCCGCCAGATTCTTGCTCGGGAATTCGCAGCCCGGTTGGTTCGGATTGACGATGCAACGCGCGTTAGGCAACTCGTTGCCGGGCAAGTGGTGATCGGTGACCACGACTTCGATGCCCAGCGCCTGTGCCGCCGCCACGCCGTCGAGACTGGCGATGCCGTTGTCGACGGTAATCAGCACGTCGGGTGGCCCCAACTTGCCACGGGCTGCGAGCGCCACGATTTCCGGTGTCAGGCCGTAGCCGTATTCGAACCGGTTCGGCACCAGATACTCGACCTTGGCGCCGAACATGCGCAGGCCGCGCACGGCCACGGCGCAAGCGGTGGCGCCATCGCAGTCGTAATCCGCCACGACGAGCATTTGTTTGCCCGCGGCGATGGCGTCTGCGAGAAACACGGCGGCGTCTTGCGCCCCTTTGAGTTGTGTCGGCGGGACGAGCCGGGCGAGTGCCGTTTCGGTTTCCTCGCTGGCGGCCACACCGCGCGAGGCGAACAAGCGAGCGAGTACCGGGTGTACACCGTCGCGGGCAAGGGTGTCGGCAATGCCGTCGTCGACGACGCGGGTGACGATATCGGTCATGCCACTTCCTCGCCGAGACGGGCGAACGGCACCAGACGCGTGGCGAGCGGCTGACGGCGCCAGAACTTACGCAAGTCGCCGCTGCGCGAGAGGATCGTCACGCTGTGGCTGTCGCCGCAAAGCGTCAGGCTGACTTCGCGGGCGTTGCCCTTGGCCAGCCGTTCGAGCGCGGGCGCAAGCCACGTGCGGTCGATCTCGACGAGTGCGTCGCGCCAGCGGGCCCAATCTTCCATCAGAAAATGGGACGTCAGGGTGTCGATCTGGACAAGCGTGCGGCCGTTCGCGGCCTGAAGCCCCGCAGCGGTGTCGTGAAGTGAAATCTGAAGATGGCGGGCCAGTCCGCGCGTCGCAGGCGCGTCGGCCAGCACCGTGACGCACGGCCGGTTCAGACGCGGCGCCGCAATGCGCTGACCACCGGCGTACAGCCAAATGGCATTGACCGGCGGCAGACGGCGCGCTTCGCGGGCTTGATTGGCCGGATGGTCGTACCAGGCCATCTGCACTTCGTTTTGCCACTTGCGCCATGTCAGTTCGGCTTTGCCCTGCGGCAACCAGATATCGACGTTGCGACCGGCAGCACGCGCGGGCGAAGCGGTCAGCAAGTCGCCCAGCACCGGGGCGCTCAGGTACCAGCGGTCAGGGCGCGGCGCGATCAGCTCGCCGCCTTCCTCGGCCAACAACGCGTGCGCGGTGGCAAACAGCGCGGCCGATTCCTCGGCGCTCAGTTCCAGCTCGGCGGGGTCGGTCAGCACCAGATGGTCCGTGGCGATGTGGATATGCGCGGGTTGGGCGCAGTACCACATCCGGGTGTCGAGCGAGCCGCTGTCTTCGAGCAGCATGAAGGGCGCGAGCGGTGCCCGGGCGGGTACGCCGGGCAGGCCAAAAGCGTCCGCCAGCCAGCGCTCGTGCGGGAGCGTCGGGACGAAGGGGTCTTCGGGGATGTCCTGTGCCGACGGGACGCCGCGCGCGAGCAACTTTTCGAGCGCAGGCAACTCCAATCCAGCCAGCAAGGCAGGCAAGTGGGCCGACGCGGGCAGCGCGAACGGCAGAAGAAAGTGCAGGGCAGGTGTATCCATGTCGAGGCGAATTGTATGGCAAACTTCGCGCTGGCAGTTGGGTGACCCTGACGTCAGGTACGGAACGTGCCACCCCGCTGTGCCGCCGGTTAGGCGCCGGGCACCCCTTGTGCGGCAAGGGACGACGCGCACGGGAACCGGCGCCGCACGGCGCGGCACGCTCTGATCGATCCTAATCAAGAATCAGGAATCCGTTTGAAATTCCCATACGAATGGCAGATCGGCTGGCGCTACACGCGCACCGGCAAGCGATCCTCAGGCAACGGTTTCATTTCCTTTATTTCGTTCATTTCCATGGCCGGCATTGCGCTGGGCGTGGCGGCGCTCATTGTGGTGCTCTCGGTGATGAACGGTTTCCAGAAGGAAGTGCGCGACCGCATGCTCTCCGTGCTGGCGCACATCGAAGTGTTTGCCGTCGACGGCAACTTGCCTGACTGGCATCGCACCGCCGCCGAGGCATTACAGAACAAGAACGTGATCGCCGCTGCCCCGTACGTGGGCGAACAGGCCATGCTCACGCGCGACGACAACGTTCGCGGCGTGGTGTTGCGCGGCATCGTGCCGAGTGAAGAAGCCAAGGTGTCCGACCTCGGCAAGCAGATTACCGGGGGCACGCTCGCCAACCTGACGCCGGGCAGCTTCGGCATCGTGCTGGGCAGCGAGCTGGCGCGCGGGTTGGGGGTGATCGTCGGCGACAAGATCACGCTCGTGGCCCCGCAGGGCACGATTACCCCGGCTGGGGTGCTGCCGCGGGTGAAGCAATTCACCGTGGTCGCGATCTTCACGGCAGGGCATTACGAATACGACAGTTCGCTGGCGCTGATCGACCTGCAAGACGCCGAGACGTTGTTCCGCCTCGACGGGCCGACCGGCGTGCGGTTGAAGATTCAGGATATGGAGCAGGCGCCGATCGTGGCGCGTGAACTCGCTAAATCGCTCACCGGCAATATGTGGGTGCGAGACTGGACGCAGCAGAACAAGAACTGGTTCATCGCCGTGCAGACCGAGAAGCGCATGATGTTCATCATCTTGACGCTGATCATTGCGGTGGCGGCGTTCAATCTGGTGTCGTCGCTCGTGATGACGGTGACTGATAAGTACGCCGACATCGCGATTCTGCGCACGTTGGGCGCGCAACCGCGCTCGATCATGAAGATCTTCATCGTGCAGGGCGTGACCATCGGATTTATCGGCGCGTTGCTGGGGATTGGGCTGGGCTGCTTCATCTCGGTGAACATCGGCGTCATCGTGCCGTTCATTGAACGCATGCTGGGCATTCACTTCCTGCCGCAATCGATCTATTTCATCAACGAACTGCCTTCGGATCTGCAATCGTCCGACGTGATTCGCATCGGCGTGATTTCCTTCATTCTCTCGGCACTGGCGACGATCTATCCGAGCTGGCGTGCCTCGCGCGTCAAACCGGCGGAGGCCCTGCGCTATGAGTAAAGCTACTGTGGCAACGGCGGTGAACCCGCCGAATTTCACCTACGACGGCCCGGTGCTGCGCGCGCGTGATCTGCATAAGACGTTCAAGCAGGGCGAACTGAATGTGACGGTGCTGAACGGTGCCAGCCTCGATATCGCTGCCGGTGAGAAGGTGGCGATCGTGGGGGCGTCGGGCTCGGGCAAGAGCACGCTGCTGCACGTGCTGGGCGGACTGGACGACCCGTCGCGTGGCGAGGTGTCGCTGCTCGGTAAGCCGTTTTCTTCGTTGAACGAGCGCGATAAGACCAACCAGCGCAATCAGTCGCTCGGGTTCGTGTATCAGTTCCACCATCTGTTGGCGGAGTTTTCGGCACTCGATAACGTGGCGATGCCGCTGCGCATTCGCCGGATGCCGACCGAGCAGGCGCGCGCGGTCGCGCAAGCGACGCTGGAGCGTGTGGGGCTGGGCTCGCGCGTGAAGCATCGGCCGGGCGAATTGTCGGGCGGCGAGCGTCAGCGCGTGGCCATGGCGCGCGCGCTGGTGACGCAACCGGCATGCGTGCTGGCCGATGAGCCGACCGGTAACCTCGACGGCCACACCGCCGAGACCGTGTTCTCGCTGATGCTCGAACTCTCCGAGACGCTCAAGACCAGCTTCGTGATCGTGACGCACGATATCGATCTGGCACGCCGCTGCGACCGCGCGTTGCGGTTGCGGGATGGGGTGCTTGAGCCCGCTTGAGTCAGGGGGGGGCGAATCTGCGCACCTGCACGGAGGGGTTCGCGGGATTCGCCATCCGAATGGCGTCAGCAGTCGATAAAACGCCGGGGGAGACCCCGGCGTTTTGTTTTGTTGGCGGCGCGAACACGGCGAATTCAGCCGATATTCAGCCGATTCCGAGGGGTAGAGGCGATGCCGTCCGATGGTCATGCGATGCCGGGCGTGCGAGCCTTGTCATCGCCCCGTAGAATTAGCGCTCAAGGACACCTGACCATGTGGATCGATACCCATTGCCATCTCGACGCCGGTGAATTCGACGCCGACCGTGACTCCGTTATTGCCGACGCGCAAGCCGCTGGCGTGCGCGGGCTTGTCGTGCCCGCCGTCGAATGCGCGACGTTCGACGCGGCGCGCGCCGCAGCCTGCGCGATGCCCGGCGGCGCTTACGCGCTCGGCATCCATCCGCTATACACGCCGCGTGCGAAGGACGAGGACATCGCGACACTGCGCCGTGCCGTCGAGCGCGCCATGGGCGATCCGCGCTTTGTCGGCATCGGCGAGATCGGCCTCGATTTCTTCGTCAAAACGCTCGACCCCGAGCGGCAGCAGTTCTTCTACGTTGAACAACTGAAGATCGCGCGCGACTTTGATTTGCCTGTGATCTTGCACGTGCGCCGCTCGCAAGACGCGCTACTCAAACAGTTACGCATCTTTACGCCGCGTGGCGGCATTGCGCATGCGTTCAACGGCAGCCGTCAACAGGCGGATATGTTCATCGAGCGTGGGTTCTGTCTTGGCTTCGGCGGGCAAATGACGTTCGACCGGGCACTGCAAATTCGGCGGCTGGCCGTGGATTTGTCGATCGACGCACTCGTGCTGGAAACCGACGCGCCCGATATCGCACCCGAATGGCGATACAAACAACGCAACAGCCCGGTCGAGTTGCCGCGTATTGCGCAGGTGTTGGCCGAACTGCGTGGTGTGTCGCCCGAAGTGTTGTCGCAGGCCACATCTGCCAATGCCTGGCGTGTGCTACCTCGACTGGCCGGTGCGATGGCGATGTTGCCGGGCACAGGCGTCGGATTGGATTCGCTTCTCCACTGACGCGCTGTCGTCGTGCGGATCTTTTGCCATGACGCGGTGGCGTCGTGAGGACCGTGCTGCTCGCTTGGGTTGCAGGCATCTGGTGGCTGCAACAATCGGCCGAGTTGCCCGCAACGCGGTGGCTGATCGGGGCTAGCGTCGTCGCGTGCGGTGGGCTGATTGTGGTCGGCGTGTGGGCATTTCTGCGGTGGCGATGCTTGGCGCGGCGGGTATGTATCCGCATCGTATTCGCGGTATTGGCGGGCGTACTCGGCTATACATGGGCGGCGCATCGTGCTGCCGAGCGACTTGACGACGCGCTGCCGCTTGCGATGGAGGGGCGTGACGTCATCCTGACGGGCGTGGTTGCCGGATTACCCGTGAGTACCGGTGATGGTCTTCGGTTTGTTTTCGATGTAGACGCGGCAAGCGTTAAACGCAATTCCCCGGCCCCGGACCCCGACCGGCATCCGGATACGCATCCGGACGCCAACATGAAGGCAAGCGTGCCGCGCCACATCCGATTGGTTTGGCCGGGCCGCTCGGCAGACGGCGGCCGGCTTGTTCCTCGGGCGGGGGAGCGCTGGCGTTTACCTGTCCGGCTGCGTGTGCCGCGCGGATTTGCGAATTGGTATGGGTTCGACGCGGAGTTTGCCGCGTTCTCGCAGGGGATTCGTGCAACGGGATACGTTCGGACGAACGCAGGTCGTGGGGCGAACACTCGCACCTCTGTCGCTCGTCGACTCGACGCCGGTCCTGTCACTGGCTATCGGCTGGCGGCATGGCGAGAGCGATTGCGCGACGACTTCCGCGCGGCGCTGGCGCCCAATGCGCGTTACGGCGGCGTGCTGATGGCGTTGGCGCTTGGCGAGCGCGGCGATATTGCGCAGGACGACTGGCAGGTATTTGCGGACACCGGGGTGAGTCATCTGTTGGCAATCTCGGGGCTCCATGTGTCGCTGGTCGCGGGGGCGCTGGCGTCGCTGGCCGGGATGCTT
The DNA here is from genome assembly GCF_049918595.1 of Pandoraea pneumonica. GTDB lineage: Bacteria > Pseudomonadota > Gammaproteobacteria > Burkholderiales > Burkholderiaceae > Pandoraea > Pandoraea pneumonica_A. The sequence continues at coordinate 503,414 of NZ_JBNCRZ010000003.1, read as the reverse complement.
TGGTGCCACTCATTCGGCTTGTCCATCGGACTGCCGCTTTGGTGGCCTGCCCCTAAGGCGGCGGCTGTCGCAGGATTGCTGGCGGCGGTGGTCTACGGTGCGATTGCGGGGTGGGGCGTGCCCGCTCGCCGCGCGGTCGGCATGGTGGCAATTCTGGTGCTCGCGCTGTCGAGTGGGCGTTTCGCGGCGCCGTCGTACGCGCTGGCATGGGCGCTTGCGGTCATCGTGGCGTTGGACCCTTGGTCGGTCGTGACGCCCGGCCTGTGGCTGTCTTTTGGCGCAGTTTCGGTGCTGGTGCTTGCAGGACGGGCGCGCAAGCCCATGACGCGCGAACGGGCGCCGGAACTTGGGCCAGAGGGTGTGGCGTCGGCCGACGTCGTCGATCGCTTCGACCAGCACGCGATCAGTCGCTGGCGACAAGGGCTTCTGACGCGGCTAGGGCAAGCGGCCCGAGCGCAATACGCGATCACGCTGGGGATGGTGCCGCTGACGCTGGCATGGTTCGGCACCGTGCCGTTGTTAGGGCCGCTCGCCAACGCCGTCGCAATACCCGTCATGACGTTGATCGTGACGCCACTGGCACTGTTGAGCTTGCTGTTGCCGACTTGGCTGGCGCAACCCGCGCTGGCCGTGGCGCACGCCACCGTGGTCTGGCTGGCGGAGGGTCTGCGCATGCTGTCCCAGTGGCCGTGGGCGGTGTGGCGTCCGGGGATTGCGCCGAGCTGGACGATTGCGTTGGCCGTCACGGGTGTCGTGGCGAGCCTATGCCCCGTATCCGGTGTGATGTGCCGTACCGTGGCAAGGTTCGTGACGGTGCGACTCACAGGATTCGCGCTACTGTGGCCCGCGTTGCTCTCGTCGCCGCAACGCCCGGCTGAAGGCGATTTTCGCGTGACGATGCTCGATATCGGACAGGGCAATGCCGTTCTCGTTGAAACCGCGGCACACACACTGCTCTTTGATACCGGTCCGCCACTGGGCGCGCGTGCGGATGCGGGGCAGTACGTCGTGGTGCCGTATCTGCGCGCGCAAGGTATTGCACGGCTTGATGCGGTCGTCGTCAGTCACGCGCACGACGATCACTACGGCGGGGCACGCAGCGTACTCAAGGCGTATCCCACTGCGCAGTTGCTTTCGTCGCTACCGAGCGCGCACCCGGTGCGGCTTGCCGCACGCTCGCATCGCACCTGTCGCGCCGGGCAGCAGTGGACGTGGGGCGGCGTGACGTTTCAGTTTCTGCATCCCGATCCGGCGACGCTGCGTGCCGGGTGGGCGGGGCGCGTTGGCCCGAATGGCCTCAGTTGCGTGCTGCGCATCGCCAACGGCCGTCACAGCGCGTTGCTCGCCGCCGATGCCGAAGCCCCGCAAGAGCAACGCATGCTGAAGCGATTTCGACCCGACGTGTTGCGTGCCGATGTGCTGCTCGCGCCGCATCACGGCAGTTTGACGTCGTCTTCGCCCGCGTTCGTGCGTGCGGTGGCGCCTCGCCACGTCGTGTTTCAAGCGGGATATCGCAACCGCTTCGGGCACCCGCGCCCGGCAGTCGTCGCAGGTTATCGCGAGGGCGCGGCGTCGGGCGTACGCATTTGGCAAAGCGTCCGGCACGGTGCGGTGCGGTTCTCGTTTTCGCCTCGGGGCATAGAGGCTTCGGCCTACCGCGACGCCCATCGGCGGTATTGGTTTGCCCCCGACCCCATTACCGACAAGCGCAACGGCCCGGTCAATTCGACGGAAACCTCTACGGGTGCTGGGCGGGCGGTTCGCTAGAATGGTCCGGCGAGCGCGGCCACTGGGCGCGAAAGACTCGAAATACTAGAAATCGCGCTGAATTGCGCCGGCGTGCGCCACGACAACGAATTCCATGACAAGAGACATCATCCATTTTTCGCACGGCAACGGCTTTCCGGCTGGCGTCTATCGCAAGATGCTCGGCGCACTGGCCGACGAATACGACGTGCGCGCCATCGACCGCATCGGTCACGATCCCCGCTACCCGGTCACACCGGGGTGGCGCTACCTGCGCAATGAACTCGTCGATACCCTCACGCGCCAATATCACGGCGAACCAGTGTGGCTCGTCGGCCATTCGCTCGGTGGTTTCCTTAGCCTGATGGCGGCGCTCAAAGCACCGCAATGCGTGCGCGGCGTGGTCATGATCGACTCGCCGATCGTCACGCCGGGCTGGCGCACCCAGATGCTGCGGCTTGGCCTGCTGACCGGGCTATACGAGCGCATGTCGCCTGCGGGCGTGACCAAGAAGCGGCGCGACCGCTGGCCCGACTGGGAGTCGGCATGGCAACACTTTGCCAACAAGCCGGTGTTTGCCAGTTGGGATCAGGACGTGCTGCGCGACTACATCGACTGCGGCACGCTGCCGACCGGCGAAGGCGAGGCCCGGCGGCTGGCGTTCGCGCGTGAAATCGAATACCGGATCTATCTGACGCTGCCGCCGCTGCTGGCCGTGCGAGCGATGCGCGGTGTGCCGGTGCCCGTAGGGTTTCTCGCCGGCACTGAATCGCGCGAGCTGCGGCAGGCCGGGATGAGCGCGACGCGGCAGATCGTGGGCACGCATTTGCGCTATGTCCACGGCACGCATCTCTTCCCGATGGAGCGTCCGCTGGAGACGGCGGCGGCAGTGCGAGACATGCTCACGGAGTTGCGCGGCGGACATCGCAGGCCACTCGCCGCCTGATTCGCCCGGAAACCGCGTCAGCCTTGCTGGGAACCGCGCACGCGACACCTGTCAAGGCCAATATTTGCCGTCGGGCACGTCGAGGGCAGGGCTGCTTTCGGGTATAATCCGGCTTTCCCGCGAGCAATTACTGCGATGACCAAATTCGTTTTTGTCACGGGCGGCGTGGTTTCCTCTCTTGGTAAGGGAATTGCTGCCGCATCTCTGGCCGCGATTCTCGAATCGCGTGGCCTAAAAGTCACCCTCCTCAAGCTTGACCCCTACATCAACGTCGATCCGGGCACGATGAGCCCGTTTCAACATGGTGAGGTGTTCGTTACCGAGGACGGCGCAGAAACCGACCTCGACCTTGGCCATTACGAGCGCTTCATCAGCGCCAAGATGCGCAAGGCGAACAACTTTACGACCGGCCAGATCTATGAGTCGGTGATCCGTAAAGAACGCCGCGGTGAATACCTCGGCAAGACCGTTCAGGTCATTCCGCACATCACCAACGAGATTCAGGCGTTCGTCGAACGCGGTGCGCGCTCGGCATGGGACGGCCATCCGGACGTCGCCATCGTCGAAATCGGCGGCACGGTCGGCGACATCGAGTCGCTGCCGTTCCTCGAAGCCGCACGTCAGATGAACCTGCGCCTGGGCCGCAACAGCGTGGCCTTCGTGCACCTGACGCTCGTGCCGTACATCGCAACGGCCGGCGAACTCAAGACCAAACCGACGCAACACAGCGTGCAGAAGCTGCGCGAGATCGGCATTATGCCGAACGTGCTGCTGTGCCGCGCCGACCGTCAGATTCCGGACGACGAGTGCGCCAAGATTTCGCTGTTCGCGAATATCCCGCAAGACGCCGTGATTTCGGTGTGGGACGTCGACACGATTTACAAGATTCCGCAGATGCTCCATGACCAGGGCATGGACAAGATCATCTGCGACGAACTGAAGATCGAAGCGAAGCCGGCCGACCTGTCCATGTGGACCCGTCTGGTGCAGGCCGTCGAGAATCCGAAGCACGAAGTCACCATCGGCATGGTCGGCAAGTACGTCGATCTGACCGAATCGTACAAGTCGCTCATCGAAGCGCTGCGTCACGCCGCGATCCACACGGAAACGCGCGTGAACATCGAGTACATCGACTCCGAGCAAGTCGAGAAGGACGGCACCGATGCCCTCAAGCATCTGGACGCCATCCTCGTGCCGGGCGGTTTCGGCCGTCGCGGTACCGAAGGCAAGATCAAGGCGATTCGCTTCGCTCGCGAAAACCGCGTGCCGTACCTGGGCATCTGCCTGGGCATGCAGCTCGCCGTGATCGAATTTGCGCGTGACGTCGCCAAGCTGGGCGGCGCCAACAGCACGGAATTCGATCCGTCCTCGCCGCACCCGGTCGTGGCCCTCATCACCGAGTGGCAAGACCGCGACGGTAAGGTCGAGCAGCGCTCGGAAGATTCGGATCTGGGCGGCACGATGCGCCTCGGTTCGCAACGCGTGCCGGTCAAGCACGAAACGCTGGCGTCGCGCATCTACGGCGAGACGGTCAACGAGCGTCACCGCCACCGTTACGAAGTCAACAATCACTATGTGCCGCAGCTCGAAGCCGCTGGTATGGTGATCTCGGCACGTACGCCGACGGAAAACCTGCCGGAAATGATGGAATTGCCGCAGCAGGTGCACCCGTGGTTCGTGGGCGTGCAGTTCCACCCGGAGTTCACCTCGACGCCGCGTGACGGCCATCCGCTGTTCAAGGCGTATGTCGAGGCGGCGCTGGCGGGTCAGCAGTCGCGCAAGAAGGCGGCCTAAGGCTGAACGCTGCGGGCGAGAAACAAGGAGTTCCCATGAAGCTGTGCGGTTTCGAGGTTGGCCTGAACCAGCCGTTTTTCCTGATTGCAGGTACCTGCGTCGTCGAATCGGAGCAAATGACGATCGACGTCGCCGGTCAGCTCAAGGAAATTACGGGCGCGCTGGGCATCCCGTTTATTTACAAATCGTCGTTCGACAAGGCGAATCGTAGTTCGGGCAAGTCGTATCGCGGCCCCGGCCGCGAAGCCGGTCTGAAGATCCTCGAAGAAGTGCGCCGCCAGCTTGGCGTGCCGGTGCTCACCGACGTGCACACCGAAGAGGATGTGGCGATTGCCGCCCCGATCGTCGACGTGCTGCAAACGCCGGCGTTCCTGTGCCGCCAGACCGATTTCATCCGTGCGTGCGCCCAATCGGGCAAGCCGGTGAACATCAAGAAGGGGCAGTTTCTCGCCCCGCACGACATGATCAACGTCATCGACAAGGCCCGCGACGCTGCGCGCGAAGCCGGTCTGCCCGACGACGTGTTCATGGCTTGCGAGCGCGGGGTCTCGTTTGGCTACAACAATCTGGTCTCGGACATGCGCTCGCTGGCGATCATGCGCGAGACCGGCGCGCCGGTCGTGTTCGACGCCACCCACTCGGTGCAATTGCCGGGCGGGCAGGGCACTAGCTCGGGCGGCCAACGCGAATTCGTGCCGGTGCTCTCGCGTGCGGCTGTGGCCGTGGGCGTGTCGGGTCTGTTCATGGAGACGCACCCGAATCCGGCAACGGCGCTCTCGGACGGCCCCAACGCCGTGCCGCTCGCGCGCATGCGCGAACTGCTCACGACGCTCAAGACGATTGACGCGGCTGTGAAGCAGGGCGAGTTTCTGGAAAATAATTTCAATTGAAATGAGACACACCGTTCTGGGGGCACTATCAGTCCGCCCACAGGACGGGTATAGCGGTGCGACGCCTTGGCAGCCTGGCGTCGAGTCGTTAAGCTTGTCGCGCAGCGGGACAATGTGCCCGCCGCGGGGCGAGCCCCAAGGAGATGCCCGCGTGCCGTACGCCGAGCGCACCGACATCGATGTCACCCAACAGGCCGCCGTGCCTCATTTCGAGGCGCCGTTGTTCCCCCGTTTATGGTTTGCCCATCCGGTGCGCGCGCAAGCGCCGCATCGGTGCCCACGTCAGGATTCGGCGCGCCGATTCGCGCCCGGCGTGGGGCTGGCATGACGGGCTGCGGCGCAATGCAGGTTCCTTTTAGCGTTTTTGTCTTTCAGATATTGAGGAATTCATGAGTGCAATCGTAGATATCATCGGGCGCGAAGTGCTGGACTCGCGTGGCAACCCGACGGTCGAGTGCGACGTGCTGCTGGAGTCGGGTGTGATGGGCCGCGCTGCGGTGCCGTCGGGCGCGTCGACCGGCTCGCGCGAAGCGATCGAACTGCGTGACGGCGATAGCAGCCGTTATCTTGGCAAGGGTGTGCAGAAGGCTGTCGAGCACATCAATACCGAGATTTCGGAAGCGATCATGGGCCTGGATGCCGCCGAACAGGCCTTCCTGGACAAGACCCTGATCGAGCTGGACGGCACGGACAACAAGTCGCGCCTCGGCGCGAACGCCATGCTGGCCGTGTCGATGGCCGTCGCCAAGGCCGCTGCTGAAGAAGCCGGTCTGCCGCTGTATCGCTACTTCGGCGGTTCGGGCGCGATGCAAATGCCGGTGCCGATGATGAACATCGTCAACGGTGGCGCACACGCCAACAACAGCCTGGATATTCAGGAATTCATGGTGATGCCGGTCAGCCAGACCAGCTTCCGTGAAGCCCTGCGTTGCGGCGCGGAAATCTTCCACGCACTCAAGAAAATCATTGCCGAGAAGGGCATGAGCACGGCCGTGGGCGATGAAGGCGGCTTCGCACCGAACTTCGCGTCGAACGAAGAGTGCCTGAACACCATTCAGCAAGCCGTCGAGAAGGCCGGTTACCGCCTGGGCGACGACGTGGTGCTGGCACTGGACTGCGCCTCGACCGAGTTCTACAAGAACGGCAAGTACGAACTGGCCGGCGAAGGCCTGTCGCTGACCTCGGAAGAGTTCGCCGACTACCTGGCTGCGCTGTGCGACAAGTTCCCGATCGTGTCGATCGAAGACGGCATGTCGGAAGACGACTGGGCCGGCTGGAAGGTGCTGACCGACAAACTTGGCAAGAAGGTGCAACTGGTCGGCGACGATCTGTTCGTGACCAACACCAAGATTCTGAAGCAAGGTATCGAGCAAGGCGTGGCCAACTCGATCCTGATCAAGATCAACCAGATCGGTACGCTGACCGAGACGTTTGCTGCCATCGAAATGGCCAAGCGCGCCGGTTACACGGCCGTGGTGTCGCACCGTTCGGGCGAAACCGAAGACTCGACGATTGCCGACATCGCCGTGGGCACGAACGCTGGTCAGATCAAGACCGGTTCGCTCTCGCGTAGCGACCGTATTGCCAAGTACAACCAGCTGCTTCGTATCGAAGAAGATCTCGGCGATATCGCAACGTACCCGGGCAAGGAAACGTTCTACAATCTGCGCTAATCCCGATTCCCGGGAAGTGAGCTTCGAGTTCGCTCGGGGCTCGGTTCCCGGATTTCCTGCCAGGCGAAAGCATGCGAATGGTGACCTTGGTGCTGGTGCTGCTGCTAGCAGTCATTCAGTACCCGCTCTGGTTCGGCCACGGTGGTTGGTTATATGTGCACGAACTGCGCGACCAACTGAGCGCCGAACAGCAGAAGAACGAGCAGTTGAAAGAACGTAACGATCGGCTTGCCGGCGAAGTGCAAGATTTGCAGGAAGGCACGTCGGCGATCGAGGAACGCGCTCGTTTCGAGCTGGGCATGGTCAAGGACGGCGAAGTGTTCGTGCAATTCGTTGCCCCCGACGGCAGCGGCGGCCCGCAAGCCGCCTCGGGCGCCGATGCGCCCCTCGTGTCGTCGAACGAACCCGCTCACAAGACCGTGGGCGATAAGCCGCCAGCGGCTACGCCCCCCTCGCAGGCGAAGGGGAAGAAGGCGCAGCATCACTGATCGTTGCCCGTCTTGGCGGGATTGGCCAGACGAAAGCCGTGCCGCAGATAAAAAAGACGCTCCTTGGAGCGTCTTTTTTGTTGGTGCTGTCGCAGCCCCGATCCGGGGCGTCGGTAAGTGGGCCGAATTCAACGTCCGAGCCTCAAAAGCCGAAGCCGAACCCCACCGTCGTGCGCGGGCCATACCAGCCTGGGCCATATCCGCCCGGCCCGTACCAGCCGGGTCCGTACCATCCCGGACCGCCCCAGCCGCTGTAGAAATACGCATTGCTCGCGTAGCTGCGCATCGCATTGTCGATCGCGCGCTGAAGCCGTTCGCGCTCGATTTCACGTTCCTGCTCGTCGTAAATGCGCTTGTTCAGGCGTGTCAGGTCCTGTTGCTGCGCCTCGGAGAGCTCGGGCGGACGCGTCTGCGATTCCGGCAAACGGGCGGGCGGGGCATCGGGCGGCGGCAATTGCCATTGCGCGCAGCCCGCCGTCAGCAGTAAGACGCAAGCGCCTGCTGCGACGGCGATCCGCCGAGCCGATGCGAAGCGAGCCGATGACACGTCAGCCGCGGAATCAGTCGACGAGTTGGCTGGCGAGAACCGAATCGCAGGCGAACGCGCAGTCATCACGTTCAATGATGTTGCGAAGGGGCCGAGTGCGGCTGTTCCGAGAACAACTGCGCGGCGTCCACTTTGTCGAAGTGATACGTCTGGCGGCAGAACTCGCAGGCGACCTCCACGTTCGGACGTTCGTCGAACACGCTCATCACTTCCGCTTCGCCGAGCGTGCGCAGCATGTTGGCGACGCGCTCGCGCGAGCAACTGCAGCGAAACGACGTGGCGATCGGCTCGAACACGCGCACGGACTCTTCCCAGAAGAGACGTTGCAACATCGTTTCACGATCCGTCGAGAGCATTTCGTCGCGTTTGAGCGTGTTGCCCAACTGGCACGCGCGATTCCACATGTCCTCATCGACCTCAGGCGCAAGTTCTGCGCCGGTGCCTGCCGTGCCGCCGTGTCCCGGCAGCTTTTGCAGCAGGATGCCCACCGCGTGGTTTTCGTCGCTCGCGAGCCACAGGCGCGTATCGAGCTGCTCGGAATGATGCATGTAATGCTCGAGCACCGAAGCGATGTCGGGCAACGGACCATGTTCGTCCGAGAGCGGCACGACGCCTTGATACGGCTGCTGTCCCGGTTGCTTCACGCGCGGGTCCAGCGTGATCGCAAAGCGGGCTTGCCCATTCACGTTGGCGAGCGCCTTGAGCGAGGCGTCGTCCGGAATGTCGCCGCTGTATTTGGCGGTCGCGCGCATTGTCAGGTCGGCGTTGCATTCGACCACGAGCATGGTGAGCGGACCGTCGCCGTGCAATTGCAGAATGAGGGCGCCATCGAACTTGACGTTCGCGGTCAGCAGGGCGGCCGCGGCCATCATTTCGCCCAGCAGGTGGCGAATCGGGGTCGGGTAGTCGTGACGTTCGAGCACCGCACGCCAGGTGGCGTCGAGGCTAACGTATTCGCCGCGCACGGGGGCGGCGTCGAACATGAATTTTTGAAGCTGATCGGACACGGTCGAATTCCTGAAAAATGCGGCAACGCCGACGAATCGCGCTCGGAGGCGCGTACTAGGTCGGCGTTTGACGTGGATGCTGCGTTATTTGGGGGCACGCGCCGCATTTTCAACACTTGGGCACGTTTCCAGCGCCGGGGTCTGTCGGCGCGGGCTACGCTCCCGGTTACCGGCTTAGCCGATGCGTACCAGCTGTTCCTTGAACACCTGCCGGCGCGACGCGTACGTCTGCGCGTTGCGCTTGAGATTGGCCACTTCTTCGTCGGTCAGCTCGCGCACCACCTTGGCGGGCACGCCGAGGATCAGCGAGCGGTCCGGAAACGTTTTGCGTTCGGTCACCAGCGCACCGGCGCCGACCAGGCTGTCGCGGCCGATGACCGCGCCATTGAGCAGCACGGCCTGAATGCCGATGAGCGAATTCTCGCCGACCGTGCAGCCGTGCAACATCGCCTGATGGCCGACGCTGACCCCTTCGGCCAGCGTGAGCGGAAAGCCCGGATCGGCATGCAGCACGGCGCCTTCCTGAACGTTGGTGCCCACACCCACGCGAATCGGTTCGTTGTCGCCACGAATGGCAACCCCCGGCCAGACGCTGCTGTTCTCGGCAAGGACCACCTCGCCGATGATCGTTGCGGTGTCTGCCACGAAAGCACTCTCGTGGATCTGCGGGGTCTTGTCTCCAAGTTTATAGATCGGCATGGCGGCTTTGGTTCGCGGTTAAAATCGACGAAATTGCTATTGTAACGTCATGCCCGATTTCACTCCTGCGTCCGGCGGCAGCCGTCCTGGCCGCGACAATTCCCCCGATTTTCTCGACACTGACGAGGCCGCGTGTGCTCGGGAGCGCGCACTAGTGCTATTGCGGCAATGCGATCCGTTCGTGAAGGCGGCGGGCGTGATCGCCTTGCGTGAGTCGGTGCTCGGCGGGACCGCCGTGTGGCATCCGGAGCGGCAGTTGGTAGCAACACCGGTAGCAACATCGGTAGCAACACCTGCATCGACACCGGCAGCGACGCCGTCAGCAGGGGCGCTCGATGCTTCAGGTGAGTCCAAAGACACGGACGAGCCGGGCATTCCGGGCCGTCCGGCCGAGCCGCGACTCGTCTCGCCCCGGGAGGTCGAGCACCGCGCGGTAACGTCCGTCGCGGGCCGCGCCGCGCTGCTTCACGCGCTCACGCACATCGAATTCAACGCGATCAATCTGGCGCTCGACGCCGTATGGCGCTTCGACGGGCTGCCGCAGGCGTACTACGACGACTGGCTGCTGGTGGCCGCCGAAGAGGCCTATCACTTCTCGCTGCTGGTCGAACACCTCACCACGCTGGGCGACGAATATCACTATGGCTGCTTCACGGCGCATGACGGCCTGTGGGTGATGGCGCGCAAAACCTCGGGCGACTGGCTGGCGCGCCTTGCGCTGGTGCCGCGCACGCTGGAGGCCCGCGGGCTGGACGCGAGCCCGCCGATCCGCGCCAAGCTGGCCAGCGCAGGCGACAAGGCCGGGGCCGCCATTCTCGATATCATCCTGCGCGACGAAATCGGGCATGTGGCCATTGGCAACCGCTGGTTCCGCTGGGGGTGCGAGCGTGCCGGGTGCGAACCCGTCGAGACTTACGCCCGGTTGGCAGTCAAATACGGCGCGCCGCGCTTGCGCGGGCCGTTCAACATCGAGGCACGCCGCGCTGCGGGGTTCGACGATGACGAGTTGGCGGCATTGCAAGCGGGCGGGTGACGCAGCACCCGAGTTTTGACACCGATATACTCGGTCATTCCTAATCGTTTCGATCTTCACTAACTGGCGTTGTCATGACCGATTCGCGATCCGAGTTTCTCACCGTGCGCGGCTTGCGCCACCACGTTCGGCAGTGGGGCACGCCCGGCGCGCCGAAGCTGTTTCTGTTGCACGGCTGGATGGATGTGTCCGCGTCGTTCCAGTTCGTCGCCGAGTCGCTCGCGCAGCGTTGGCATCTGCTGGCACCGGATTGGCGCGGATTCGGCCTGACGGATTGGCCAGTCGCCGACGGCCGCAGCGCCAGCTACTGGTTTCCCGACTATCTCGCCGACCTCGAAGCGCTGATCGACGTCTACACCGAACCCGGTGAAGCCATCAATCTGATCGGCCACAGCATGGGCGGCAATGTGGCGTGTCTTTATGCCGGGGTGCGTCCGGCGCGCGTGCGCAGACTGGTGAATCTGGAAGGCTTCGGGTTGCCGCCGTCATCGCCGTTGGCGGCGATTCGTCAGCTAGGCCGTTGGCTGGACGATCTGCAAACGCCGCCGACGTTGCGCCCGTATGCCACACAGGCCGACGTGGCAGAACGCCTTCGCAAGACCAATCCGCGGCTGGCGCCGGCGCGTGCCGAGTGGCTGGCGCAGCGCTGGGCACGTCAGGAACGCGACGGACAGTGGCACCTGCTGGCCGATGCCGCACACAAGATCACGAACCCGTATCCCTATCGGCTGGAAGAAGCGATGGCGGTGTGGGGCAACGTAAGCGCACCGGTGCTGCATGTCGAGGCCACCGATTCAGAAGTGCTGCGGCACTTCGTGGGGGCGCAGGGCACGGAGGTTTTCCGCGCGCGATTCGAGGTCTTTCCGAATCTGACGGAGGCCTTCGTCGACGATGCGGGCCACATGCTCCATCACGACCAACCCGAAGTCGTCGCGAAACTGATCGACGACTTTTGCCGCGACACTGCCGCGTAGGCCGCGCGCGGGTGCCGCGTCAAAACCACAGGGCAACTCGCATCGCGTCCACTTGAGCGGTAGAATGAAAGCGTCTTACGACGTCACGCGCGCCAACCGGTGCGCGTGACGCGTCATCGCCTGGCGGCACATCATGTTCAACGCAGATCTTCATTGTCATTCCAAAGTGTCGGACGGCACGCTTACGCCGTCTGAAGTGGCGCAAGTCGCGGCCGACGCCGGTGTCGACCTGTGGGCGCTCACCGATCACGATGAAATCGGCGGCCAGCGCGAAGCCCGCGCAGCGGCGCAAGCATTGGGCATGCGTTACGTCAGCGGTGTGGAAATTTCGATCACGTGGGCGAATCGCACCGTGCATATCGTGGGGCTGAATATCGACCCCGACGACGCCACGCTGGTCCAAGGGCTCGCGGCGACGCGCGGCGGTCGTGCCGCGCGTGCGCAACTGATGAGCGAGCAACTGGCGCAAGCCGGAATTCCCGACGCTTACGAAGGCGCACTGCGCTTTGTCGGCAACCCTGACTTGATTTCGCGCACGCACTTCGCGCGCTATCTGGTGGAAATCGGCAAGTGTGCGTCGGTGTCCGACGTCTTCACGCGCTACCTTTCCGAAGGCCGCCCGGGTTACGTGCCGCATCGCTGGGCGACGTTGCAAGATTCGGTGAAGTGGATTCGTGGGGCGGGGGGCATTGCCGTGATCGCGCACCCGGGGCGCTACAAGTTCACGCCGGTCGAATTCGGCGCACTGTTCGATCAGTTTCGCGAACTGGGCGGTGAAGGGATTGAAGTGGTGACCGGCAGCCATACGCCGGATCAGTATCGAGAGTATGCCGATGTCGCGCGTCAGTACGGCTTTCTGGCCTCGCGTGGCTCGGATTTCCATGGGCCGACCGAGAGCCGTGCGCTACTCGGCAAACTGCCACCGTTGCCCGACGATCTTGTGCCCGTCTGGAGCCGCTGGCAGTAAATTTACGACGCTATGTCGCAATTCTTCCAGATCCATCCGGAAAACCCGCAACCCCGCCTGATCAAGCAAGCCGTCCAGATCATCGACAAGGGCGGCATCGTGGCCCTGCCGACCGATTCGAGCTATGCGATTGCCTGTCACATCGACGACAAGCAAGCGGTCGATCGCTTGCGCCGCATTCGCGGACTCGACGAAAAGCAGATGCTTTCGCTGCTCGTGCGTGATTTGTCCGAATTGGCGGAGTTCGCGATCGTCGACAACCGTCAATACCGGCTGATCAAGACCACGACGCCCGGGCCGTACGTATTTATTCTCGAAGCGACGAAAGAGGTGCCGCGCAGGCTCTCGCATCCGTCGCGTAAGACGATCGGCCTGCGCGTGCCCGATCACGCCATTACACTCGCATTGCTTGAAGAACTGGGCCAACCGCTGCTCGCCACGACGCTGATTCTGCCGGGTGAAACCGAGCCGTTGAACGACCCGGAAGAGATTCGCGAACGGCTCGAAAAGCAGCTTGATCTCGTGATCGACGGCGGGGCTTGTCCGAAAGAACCATCGACGGTGGTGGACCTGAGCGTCACGCCGCCCGAAGTCGTGCGGCGCGGGCGCGGCCCGTTGGCACCGTTTGGCTTGTCGTGATCGGGGCTGACGCGATCACGCACCCGAAATTCCGCTGACGTCGCGCCAGCCCGGTGCAATATTCGGTAATACTGGCGCGCGAGTCGGCTTGCTACAATAGCCGGCTATGAATGCAGACCTGATCCAGACCGTTGCGGTCTACGCGCTCCCCGTCCTCTTTGCGATTACGTTGCACGAGGCGGCCCACGGCTATGTCGCGAAGTATTTCGGCGACCCCACGGCCTTTCTGATGGGGCGCGTCACGCTCAATCCCATCAAACACATCGACCCGATCGGCACCATTCTCGTGCCGCTCGCGCTCTACTTCATGACGAGCGGCGCGTTTCTGTTCGGTTACGCCAAACCGGTGCCGGTGGCGTTCAGCAGCTTGCGTAATCCGCGCGTCGATACGATTTGGGTAGCACTGGCCGGCCCGCTGTGCAACTTCGCACAGGCCATTTTGTGGGCACTTTTCGGCGTGGGCTTGCAGCTTGCCGGTGTGCACGAGCCGTTCTTCATGATGATGGCGCAGGCCGGTTTGCTGGTGAACCTGGTGATGTGCATGTTCAATCTGTTCCCGATTCCGCCGCTCGACGGTGGACGCGTGCTCGTCTCGTTGCTGCCGGCGCGCGCGGCTTACACGCTGTCGCGTCTGGAGCCTTACGGCTTCTTCATCGTGATGGCGCTCGTGGTGAGCGGCGTCCTTGGCCGTGTATGGCTTTGGCCGCTGATTCAATGGGGCCGCGATGTCATCGTGTGGATGCTCACGCCGCTGCTCTCGCTGGTGTCGTAACCTTCGATCGCGGTAGAGATGGCGCGGATAGCGCCCCGAGCGTGCCTGAGCGTGCAGTTAAGCGCCGCACCGTAGCTACACAGAACCACAAAACATAACCAGACCCTATGTACCCCGAACGCGTTTTCTCCGGCATGCGACCGACCGGTCGTTTGCACCTCGGCCACTATCACGGTGTGCTCAAGAACTGGATTCAACTCCAGTCGGAGTACCCGTGCTACTTCTGCGTGGTCGATTGGCACGCGCTCACCACGCATTACGAAACGCCCGAGGTCATCGAACAGAACGTGTGGGACGTGCTGATCGATTGGCTCGCGGCCGGTATCGATCCGAATCAGGCAACGCTGTTCATCCAGAGCAAAGTGCCCGAGCACGCCGAGCTGGCCTTGCTGATCGGCATGAGCACGCCGCTGGGTTGGCTCGAACGTGTGCCGACGTATAAAGAGCAGATCGAGAAGCTGCGCGAGAAGGACTTGTCGACATACGGCTTTCTCGGCTATCCGGTACTGATGGCGGCCGATATTCTGCTCTATCGCGCACTGCATGTGCCGGTGGGCGAAGACCAAGTGCCGCACGTCGAAATGACGCGTGAAATCGCGCGGCGTTTCAACTATCTGTACGGTCGCGAAACGGGCTTCGAAGAGAAGGCCCTTTCCGCCTCACGCAAGTTGGGCAGCAAGCGCGCGAAGCTCTATCTCGAACTGCGTACCGCGTATCAGGAGCAGGGCGACGACGAAGCGCTGGAGCAGGCGCGCGCCATGCTCTCGGAATCGCAGTCGTTGTCGATGGGCGATCGTGAGCGTCTCTTCGGCTATCTCGAAGGCGCCCGCAAGCTGATTCTCGTCGAGCCGCAGGCGATGCTCACCCCGGCGTCGCGCATGCCGGGGCTCGATGGCCAGAAGATGTCCAAGTCGTACAACAACACGATCGGACTGCGTGAAGATGCAGAGTCGATTACGAAGAAAGTTCGCACGATGCCGACCGATCCGGCGCGCGTGCGTCGCACCGATCCGGGCGACCCGGAGAAGTGC
Organism: Pandoraea pneumonica; assembly: GCF_049918595.1. Classification (GTDB taxonomy): domain Bacteria; phylum Pseudomonadota; class Gammaproteobacteria; order Burkholderiales; family Burkholderiaceae; genus Pandoraea; species Pandoraea pneumonica_A. Next base: position 488,208 of record NZ_JBNCRZ010000003.1, on the reverse strand, counting down.
CCGGTGTGGCAGCTGCATCAGGTGTATAGCGACGACGATACGCGCGACTGGGTGCAGAAGGGCTGCCGCAGCGCTGGTATCGGCTGTCTCGAGTGCAAGCAGCCGGTCATTGAGGGCATTTTGCGCGAACAGCAGCCGATGCTCGAACGTGCGCAGAAATACATGGACGATCCGTCGCTGCTGCGCGCTATCGTCGCCGATGGCTGCGAGAAGGCCCGCAAGTCTGCGCAAGAAATCATGCGCGATGTGCGCGAGGCCATGGGGCTGCAATATTCATGACGGCGCTGCATGGCACGGGCGCACCGTCGCCTTGGGTGGCGCGTTGGGCGCATCTGGTCCGCCCGGACGCACGCGCGCTGGATATTGCCTGCGGTTACGGCCGTCACACGCGCTGGCTTGCCGAGCAGGGCGCACAAGTGACCGCCGTCGATCGCGATGCCGAGGCGCTTGCCACCTTGGCCACCTTGCCTGGGGTCACGACGTGTCAGGCTGATCTCGAAGCGGCTGCGTGGCCGTTGCCGGACGATGCGCAGTTCGACGTCGTAGTCGTCACGAATTATCTGTACCGTCCGTTGCTGGCGCGCATTGCGGCGTGTGTGGCGCCGGGCGGGGTGCTGCTTTACGAAACCTTCGCGCAGGGAAACGAAAGGTTCGGGAAGCCGTCCAATCCCTTGTTTTTATTGGCGCCGGGCGAGTTGCTCGACGTGGCCCGCACGGCGAATCTGCGCGTGGCGGCCTATGAGGATGTCACGCTAGCAGCACCGCGTGCGGCCTGCGTGCAGCGTTTGTGCGCGACGCGTGCGGCCCCCGGGGAAAACCCCGGGAGTGCCGCGCTGTACGAGGCGACGGCGTAATCCGCTACAATCCACCCTTATCGCTGAATTGTTCGATAAACCATGACTACCCAAACACCGATTCAAGGCAGTATCGTCGCGATCGTCACGCCGATGGCCGAAGATGGCAGCCTTGACCGCGAAGCGCTGCGCAACCTGATTAACTGGCACGTCGATGAAGGCACCGACGGTATCGTGATCGTCGGCACGTCGGGCGAATCACCGACGGTCACTGTCGAAGAGCATTGCGAACTGATCGAAATCGCCGTGCAGCAAACGGCCGAAGCCGGTCAGTCGCGCGGCCGTAAAGTGCCGGTGATCGCCGGGACGGGCGGAAATTCGACGGCTGAAGCCATCGAACTGACCAAGCATGCCAAGTCGGTCGGTGCCGATGCTTCGCTGCAAGTCGTGCCGTACTACAACAAGCCGACGCAAGAAGGCCAGTACCAGCATTTCAAGGCCATTGCCGAAGCCGTTGAGCTGCCGGTCATCCTCTATAATGTGCCCGGCCGTACCGTGGCAGACGCCAGCAACGACACGCTGCTGCGTCTGGCGCAAGTGCCTGGCATCGTTGGCGTGAAAGACGCCACGGGCAACCTGGATCGCGGTATCGACCTGATCCGGCGCGCCCCGAAGAGCTTCGCCGTGTATAGCGGCGACGACCTGACGGCCGTGGCGCTTATGCTCATGGGCGGTCAGGGTAATATCTCGGTCACCGCCAACGTAGCACCGCGTGCAATGCACGAGCTGTGCGCGGCTGCGCTGGCCGGCAACGTGGCCAAGGCGCGGGAACTGCAATTCGAACTGTTCGAACTGCACCGCGCAATGTTCGTCGAAGCCAATCCGATCCCCGTGAAATGGGCACTGCAAAAGATGGGTATGATCGCGTCGGGCATTCGCCTGCCGCTCACGCCGCTCGCGCAGGCGTATCAGGAAACGGTGCTGGGTGCCCTGAAGGCGGCAAACATCGCCGTCGTTTAAGTTTTTCGTTGTGGCTCCCGGGATCGATTGCCCACCCCTTTTTTTGCGACTCATGAAACGAATCGTCAGTATTTCCGTAGCTCGTCCCGTGCTGGCATGGGCCGCTATCGCCTCGTTGGCCCTCGTTGCCGGTTGCAGTTCGCTCTCCAGCGCCCTGTCTTCGGATAAGGTGGATTACAAGAGCTCCAAGGTCGGCCCCTCGCTCGACGTTCCGCCGGATCTGACGAATGTTCAGGCTAACGATCGCAAGTACGTGTCGCCGACCGGTACCGCCACGCTGTCGAACTACGAAACGCAGCAGAAGGTCGTAGCGGCCAACCCGACTGCCAACGACACCGTGCTGCCTGACGTGCCGGGCATGAAGGTCGTGCGCGACGGCAACCAGCGCTGGTTGGTGATTCAGAAGGCCCCGGCCGATCTGTGGCCGACGCTGCGTGAATTCTGGCAAGAAAACGGCTTTGTGCTGACCATCGATTCGCCGGATACCGGCGTGATGGAAACGGACTGGGCCGAGAACCGCGCCAAGCTCAATCAGGACATCATCCGCGACCTGCTCGGCAAGGTGCTCGACGGCCTGTATTCGACGGGCGAGCGCGATCGTTTCCGCACCCGTGTGGAACGTGATCCGAACGGTGGCACGGACATCTACATCACGCACCGTCGCATGGTGGAAGTGTTCACGAACTCGCAGAAGGACACGACTAAGTGGGAGCCGGCGCCGAACGATCCGGGTCTCGAGGCGATTTTCCTGACGAAGATGATGCAGCGTTTCGGCGCGCAAACTGAACAGGCGAAGGCGCAAGTCGACAACGCTCAATCGGGTGCGCCGGCCAGCCAGGTCGTGAAGACGGCTGACGCCGCCTACCTCGACATCAACGAGCCGTTCGACCGTGCATGGCGTCGTGTGGGCGTTGCACTCGACCGCGGTAACTTCACCGTGGACGATCGCGATCGCGCCAAGGGCCTGTATTTCGTGAGCTATGTCGATCCGGCATCGCTGGCGAAGGAGAACGGCTTCTTCTACAGCCTGTTCCATGCGAAGGAAGTGCAGGACAGCAAGAAGGCCAAGAAGTACAGCGTGAACGTGCAAGGCCGCGGCGACAGCCAGACCCGCGTGCAAGTGCTCGACGACAAGGGTAACGTCGACAACTCGCAGATCGCGCAGACGATCATCAGCGTGATCGGCAACCAGCTCCGTTAAGGCGGGGCGTGCGGTTCGCCAGTCTGGGCAGCGGCAGCGAAGGTAATGCCCTGCTGGTGGAGGCGTCGGAAGGCGCCTCCACCACACGTATCCTCCTCGATTGCGGATTCTCGATGCGAGAGATCGAGCGGCGCCTGCTGGCACGCTCGGTCGACGTGGCTTCACTCGATGCCATCGTGATCACGCATGAACATGCCGATCACATCGGTAGTGCACTTTCCCTCTCTCGCAAGCATCGCATCCCGCTCATCATGAGCTGGGGCACGGGGCAGGCCGTCAAGGCCCATGCCGCGCGCAAAGGCGACAGTGACGATGCGCTGGCGCTCGTGCGCTGGTGCCGGTCCGACGAGCGTGTGGCGGTAGGCGGCATTGAGCTCGCGCCCTACACGGTGCCTCACGACGCGCGTGAGCCGCTGCAATTCGTGTTCTCCGACGGCGCGCGCCGTCTTGGTGTGCTCACGGATGCCGGGTGTGCCACGGCGCATCTGATTGCGACGCTAGGCGGTTGCGACGCACTCGTGCTCGAGTGCAATCACGATCGCGAGATGTTGGCGAACAGCAAGTATCCCGCGTCATTGAAAGCACGCATCGGCGGCACGTACGGGCATTTGGCCAACGATACGGCGGCAGAGATTCTGGCGGCGATTGACCGGGTGAAATTGCAGCGTGTGATTTGCGCTCACCTGAGCGAGCAGAACAATACGCCTGAATTGGCGATGGCAGCGATGTCGGCGGTCATCGGTGCGGCTGCGACCGAAATTCTGGTGGCGACGCAAGCGGGTGGGTTCGACTGGTTGACGTGCTAATGGCGCGTGTGAATCGTGCGCGTTAATCACGCACATCTGTCGAGTCGGGAAGGGCGATCGGATAAATCATCAAGGCAATAAAAAAGCCGGTCGAGAGACCGGCTTTTTTTCGCTCAACTGCCTCGCGGCAGCGAGAGATTACTTGCTAGCAGCAGCGTCAGCAGCCGAAGCAACGGCGTCAGCAGCAGCACCAGCAGCCGAAGCGGCCGTGTCAGCAGCAGCACCAGCAGCCGAAGCAGCCGAGTCAGCAGCAGCGCCAGCAGCCGAAGCGGCGTCCGAAGCAGCCGTAGCAGCCGAAGCAGCAGCGGCGTCAGCAGCCGGAGCAGCGGCTTCTTCCTTCTTGCCGCAGGCGGTCAGGGCCATAGCAGCCAACAACGAAGCGACGAGGAGAGACTTCTTCATGATCACGTCCTTTTATGGTAGAAGACAAGCGAATGAATAATTAGTTACGGTAATACGCTCTTGCCAGCGCAAAGCCGATTGCGAGACATGGCAATTAAGGATTACCCTTGGTCATGCAAGCTGCTTGGCGAGAAATTATATTGGGTTTTCCCCAACGCGTCACGTCTATCTCGCGCATTTACCCCGCTTTTTTCCTTACCGTGCGCAACTTTCGCACGTTAGTCGTTTCTGGCCCAAGAAGTAACCAGCCCGAGGCGTACCAATCGTACAGAATTTCGGCAATTTCTTGGTCATTTTGGTCGAAATTCGCACATTCGTTCGCGTTCAACGCGCGGTGATCCGCCAGTTTTCGCAACGTCGATCGCGTACTGACGGGGGCTTCGAGCGGCTCACCATTGACGTAGTATCGGTTGCGTCGATACAACAATTGCGTCTTCGAAGCGAGCGCAACACCCCGCGCAGCGGCCTCGCGTGCGAAGCGTGCTGGCGATAACGGGGCATCGGGCGCATCGAAAAACACGTGCGATTTCGGTTCGCTGAGCCAGCGGCCGAGAAAATCTTCCACTTCCTTTTTTCCCCAGCGCACTTTCTCGAGCTGCGAGACGAGGGTGTCGATCATCGCATCGGGCAACGCAGCGGGGTGCTTCACCGCAAGTTGATGCGGGTCGGCGTATCGGCCAGCGAAATGGCGGGAAAACGGCAATTCCGGCGCATTTTCCGCGAGGTGATACAGGAAGTTTTGAAGCAGTTCCTGTTCGAGCGGCGCGCGAAAACCGATCGAATAGGTCATGCATTCGCCCTCGGCGACACCGTCGTGCGCATAGCCGGGTGGCAGGTACAGCATGTCACCGGGTTCCAGCACCCATTCTTCTTCGGCTTCGAAATGCTTGAGGATGCGCAGCGGCACGCCTTCCTGCCACGTGGTGTCGCGCTGCGGTCCGATGCGCCAGCGGCGCTTGCCATGCGCTTGCAGCAGGAACACGTCGTACGAATCGAGGTGCGGACCCACGCCGCCGCCGTCGGTCGCGTAGCTGATCATCACGTCGTCGAGACGAGCGTCGGGAATGAAGCGAAACTGTTGCATGAGCGAATCGACGGCGCTCGCGTGCAGATTGACGCCTTGCACCAGCAGCGTCCATTGCTTGCGCGTGAGCGGCGGCAGATCCTCCACGTCGAACGGGCCGTGATCGAGTTGCCAGCGCTTGCGAGCGACGCTCACCAGTCGCGACTCGACATCGTCCTGCGCGGCGAGTGCGAACAGTTCGTCGCGCGAGAGCGGTGCGGTGAAGCCGGGGATGGCTTGCCGGATGAGCAGCGGGCGCTTGTGCCAGTAGCGCTTCATGAAAGCGTCTGGGGTGAGGCCGCCGAGCAGTGTCGATGTGGGCTTGGAAGTCGTCATGCGTATGTCGTTGGTGCGTCGGGTCGAGATGCCGTCGGCGCAATATGCGGTGTTCGTGCAGTGCGGGTCAATCGGCAATGCGGCAACGCCGGCGGGGCGCAAACCCCTGTCAATCGGTTGTCAATTCACCGTCAGGCCGCGCTCACGCGGGTCCGCGTATAATGCGGGCTGTTTTTCGGAGAGTTTGATGAAGATCGAAAAGAATACTGTCGTATCGGTGACGTACTCGTTGTCGGACGCTCAGGGCAACCTGATTGAAGAAAGCGGCGCCGAGCCGATGGTTTATCTGCACGGCGGCTATGATGGCACGTTCCCCAAGATCGAGGAAGCGCTCGATGGTCAGGACGTCGGCTATGCCACGCAACTGCAACTGGAACCTGCCGATGCTTTCGGCGACTACGATCCCGAGCTGATCAAGGTCGAAGAACGCGGCCGTTTCCCGGAACCGCTCGAAGTCGGCATGCAGTTCGAAGGCACGCCGGAAGACGGCGACGAAGAAGGTGACACGTTCATCTACACGGTGACCGACGTGGCCGACGACAAGGTCGTGCTCGACGGCAATCACCCGCTGGCCGGCATGGCATTGCGCTTCGATCTGAAGGTGACCGACGTGCGCGCCGCGACGGAAGAAGAAATCGAGCACCAGCATGCGCACGGCGCAACGGGTCTCGAGATCGTCGACGAAGACGAAGACGACGCCCCCACGCTGCATTAAGCTTGCTGCGTCGCAAGCCCCCCACTAACGGGGAGCCAGCGACGAAGACGAGCGCGAGTCGCCAGAACGAATTCGCCGGACCGGTGCACTGCTAACGCAGTGCGCCGTGTCCGGCGTTTTTCGTTTCGATTCGTGAAAGTTTCGTTTGTGCGCTTTCTGAAATTCAATCGTCGCGTGCGGGTGTGCGTGTGCCGGTGCCGGGCGTAGCGGGCTTGTCGCCGGGCATGAGCGACGGTCCGATCGGCATGACGCCTTGATTCGGATCCGAGCTGTTGATCGCGGCCCCGGATGCCGGGTAAAGCGTGGAGTAGGGCGCACCATAGGCGCCCATCCCTTCGCCACCCACGCCATTCTCGGGCGTGGGGTTGAGACCGCGCGGCGCGGCCGGGCTAATCGTCTTCTGTGCACTGCCTGCTGTGCTATTGGCCGGTAGTAGCACGCCTTCGACGTTGAAGACCTGCGTCGCACCCGGTTCTACTCGCACGCGTACCCATCGATTGACCGTCGGTGCGCCATAGGTACTCACCTGTGTGAACGACTTGACCACGGCGCCATGTACGTCGCGCAGCGGCTGTGATTGGTGCATCGTCTTGCCGCTATCGATCAGCAGTATCGGCGCCTTGAACCGACTGGCCAGCTTTTGCAACTGCACGCGGAAGTCCTTGTACCCGTCCACACCGCGTCGCTCGCCGCGCTCGGAGAACATCCCTCGTAAGCCACCGCTGCGCGCCGGTTCGAATTCCGGGTCGGCTTGCGCGACGATCACCATGCCGATCGCGTCCTTCTGCTGCGCGTAGACAAGCGCGTGCTGCAACCAAACGCGCGTCGCAATTACGCGATCTTCGAACTCACCGTTGCGCCCGCCTGCCGAGCGGTAATTGTTGTTGTTCCCCGGTAAATTCAGTCCGACGAAGACAACGCCGCGATAGAACCACCGCACGTTCTCGTGATACTGCCGAAAACGCGCCATGTCGCTTTGACGCGTGAGATCGAACTGCGCATGTCCGATAGGGCCCGGCCCGAGGACGTCGTCATTGCCGAAGGCGCGGTCGCGCAGAAAGTCGAGCCGTTCGACCGGGTTGTAGCTGCCGTCCGTGGCGCGCTGGCAGTCCGCCCAGTCGTTCGCGCCCGGCACATAAATGAGGGGCTTGGGAGAGCTACTGAGCAGGCCGATTCGCTCGGTGATGAGGTCATCGCGGCAGGACTCGGTCGGTCCCTTGAAGTTGCCCGCATGCACGACGAATGCCGCCGACCCATCGCCGATCGTCGCCAGCACGTTGCGCAAGACCGGTACTTCCGTGTTCCCGAATGGCGTGTTGCCCAACACGGCGAACTCGAACGACGGGAGCTTGGCGGGTGCTTTCTGTGCAGGCTTCGCCGCCGCGCGAGCGCGGTTGCTCTGCGCAGCCGTCTGCGTTGCCCCATTCGCGGACGTTGCCGCGGTGGTCGGCGCTGGCCCCGTCACAAGCGCGAGCGCCGCGAGCGCAACGCACACTCGCCAAGTGCTGGCGAAGCGTGCGATGTGATGCGTGCTCAGGTGGCGGCGGCTCGGCATGGTGGCGCGTTATCGGTCTCGGTTGGCGTATTGGGGGGCTGATCGGGCGGCTTATCAGGCGCTTGACGGTCGCTTATCAGTCGCTTTTCAGTCGCGTATGAGTTCGCGTGTCTCGTCGCCTATCAGTTCGATGTGCGACCGGAAAGCAGGCCGCGCAGCTCGTACAACAGATCGAGCGCTTCACGCGGGCGCAGATCGTCGGGGTCGATGTCGGCCAGGCGCGCCAGCGCGGCTTCAGCCGCCGGATCGAGCGCGGGAGCCGCAGCGTGCTGCGTGCTTTGACGTCCGTGCGAATCGGTTTCATCGCCCTCGTCGTGCTCGCTGTCCAGGTCGTTCTCGACGACCGCGCGCGGTGCGAACAAATCAAGTTGCGGTGCCGCCGGATCGAGTGCTTGCTGTTCGAGCAATGCGAGATGCTTGCGCGCCGCGCGAATCACCGGCATCGGCACGCCCGCGAGTTGCGCGACTTGAAGGCCGTAGCTCTGGCTGGCGGGGCCATCTTGAACCGCGTGCAGGAACACGATGCCTTCACCGTGTTCGACCGCCGACAGATGCACGTTCGCGCATTGCGGGAATTCGTCGGGTAGTTGCGTCAACTCGAAGTAGTGCGTAGCGAACAGCGTGTACGAGCGGTTGTGACCGAGCAGATGGCGCGCGATGGCCCACGCGAGCGCGAGACCGTCGAACGTCGACGTGCCGCGCCCGATTTCGTCCATCAGCACGAGACTCTGATCGGTGGCCGTGTGCAGAATCGCGGCCGATTCGGTCATCTCCACCATGAACGTGGAACGTCCGCCAGCAAGATCGTCCGACGCGCCGATACGCGTGAAGATCGCGTCGAGCGGCCCGAGTCGCACGGCTTCTGCGGGCACATAACAACCCACATAGGCGAGCAGTGCAATGAGTGCCGTCTGACGCATGAACGTCGACTTACCGCCCATGTTCGGGCCCGTGATGAGCAGCAGGCGGCGGGCGTCTCCAAGCGAGCAGTCGTTCGCGATGAAGCGCTCGACCTGCTGTTCGACTACCGGATGGCGGCCGCCGCGGATGTCGACGACACGTTCGGCAATCAGCTCGGGTTTGACCCAGCCCAGCGTTTCGGCGCGCTCGGCGAGGGAGGCGAGCACGTCGAGTTGTGCCAGCGCCTGCGCAATTCGCTTGAACTCGGCGATGTGCGGCAGCAGTTGCTGCAACAGCGCTTCGTAAAGGAATTTCTCGCGCGCGAGTGAGCGCTCTTGCGCCGACAGCGCCTTGTCTTCGAAGGTCTTCAGTTCCGGCGTGATGTAGCGCTCGGCATTCTTGAGCGTCTGACGGCGGCGGTAGTCGTCGGGCACCTTGTCGGTCTGGCCGCGCGTGACTTCGATATAGAAGCCATGCACTTTGTTGAACTCGACGCGCAGGTTGTTGATGCCGGTGCGCGCACGCTCACGTGCTTCGAGATCCACCAGAAACTGGCCGCAGTTCTCCGAGATGTCGCGCAGTTCGTCGAGATCGGCATCGTGACCGCGCGCGATGACGCCCCCATCGCGCAACATGGCGGCCGGTTCTTCCGCGATAGCGCTCGTGAGCAGCGCGAGCGACGCGTCGGGAATGGCCAGGTCTTCATGCAGCATGGCGAGCAACGGCGAGCGTTCTTCGACCGCGCGCAGCGTGACATGCAACTCAGGCAAGCGGCGCATCGCGTCGCGCAGACTCGACAGGTCACGCGGGCGCGCCGTGAGTAGTGCGAGACGAGCCGTAATGCGCTCGACGTCGGCCACGTGACGCAACTCGCCAGAGAGGGCGCGCCACGCGCCGGGGCCTTCGAGCAGCGTCGCGATGGCTTGCTGGCGCGCTTGCGGCACTTGCTGATCGCGCATCGGATGATGCAGCCAGTGGCGCATGAGGCGGCTGCCCATCGTGGTGCCGCAGGTGTCGAGCAGCGAGAGCAGGGTGGGCGATTCGGTGCCGCGCAGCGTCTCGGTCAGTTCGAGGTTGCGCCGGGTGGCCGCGTCGAGGCCAATATAGGCGGCTTCTCGTTCTACGTTCAGATTTTGCACATGGCGCAGCGATTGGCCTTGCGTGGCTGCGGCGTATTGCAGCAACGCACCTGCTGCACCGAGCGCGGGATTCAGCCCATCGCAACCGAACGCCGTGAGGCTCGCCACGCCAAGCTGATCGCGCAGGCGCTGAGTGCCGGCCGCGGTATCGAAGTGCCAGTCCGGCACGCGGGTGGTGGTGCCGAGCGACAGGCCTGCGAAAGTCTCGGCGGCGCTGTCGGGCACGAGCGTCTCGGCCGGGCGAATGCGTTCGAGTTCACGGGTGAGTTTGTCGGCGGCCACTTCCATCAGGCGCAACTCGCCGCTGGCGAGCGACAACCACGCCAGCCCGGCCACGCGCTCGCTCGCGCGCCGCGCATTGGCGGGGGCGGGCATCTGCACGGCCAGCAGGTATTGATCGAGTTTGTCGCTGAGCAGGGCAGCATCGGTAAGCGTGCCCGGCGTGACGATGCGCACGACCTTGCGCTCGACAGGGCCCTTGGACGTCGCCGGGTCGCCAATCTGTTCGCAAATGGCGACCGATTCGCCGAGCTTCACCAGCTTGCCGAGATATTGCTCCACGGCGTGATGCGGCACGCCCGCCATGCGAATCGGCTGCCCGCCCGACTGGCCGCGCGCGGTCAGCGTCAGGTCGAGCAGACGCGCCGCTTTGGCCGCGTCGTCGTGAAACAGCTCGTAGAAATCGCCCATGCGATAGAAGACAAGCATGTTCGGATGCTCGGCCTTGATGCGGCTGTACTGCTGCATCATCGGCGTCATCGCTGGCGCGGGCGCGGCAGCGGGGGCAGGAGTGGCTTGAACTTGGGTGCTCGTCATGAAAGAAAAATCGGGTCGATGCGACTGAATTCGGGGTCAGGCTGGGGCGATGCGCCAGCGTTAGGCACACCACACGGCGCACCATTCTGGCGCGTTGGATGCGCAATTTTACGACGGGTTCGCGCTCGCACGTGGCGATCAGACTCTCAATGTCTTCTTTGGGCGTCGATGAGACTGTTACACGAAGGCAACGAATTTCTCTCAAGTTTCCCAAAACCGTGCCGTTTCGGGTGGTAAGCTCTCGCAAAAAATTACCAGAAGCAAGACAAGCTACTCTCGCACGGGTCGGTATGGTGAAGACGTTGAAGGGACGGGTTGCGGCCACGACGGCGCTCGTCTCGATGATATTGATCGTCGGCGTTGCCGTCGGCATTGAATTTTTCGTCTACGGAGAGTTGCGAAGCTCATTGCAGGCCCAGCTCGACAATCAGGTCAAGCTCGTGGCCGATCAGCTCGACGACAAAGTGCGCGCGAAGTATCTCGCGTTGCATCGCATATCCCGTCACCTCGGCAATCCGTACGAGATGACGCCCGCGCAGCTCGACGCGTTCGCCAATGCCTCGGTGTCGATGCCCGAAACGTTCAATACCTTGTTCGTGGCCGCGCCCGACGGCCGCTTGATCTACGACTCGACGTTTCCCGCCGCCCCGATCAACATCGCGGACCGCGACTACTTCAAGGCGCTGATCGGTGGCGCCCCGCAGGCGATCTCTGGTTTGATCGCGGGCAAAATCACGCGCTCGCCGGGCGTGGTGCTTGCCGTTCCCGTGCGCGATGCCAACGGGCGGCTCACGGCCGTGGTGGGCGGCGCGGTCAATTTGTTGCGGCAAAACTTCATCGTCGATCTGGCGAGTAACGCGGTGGGTGACACTGGCCGCTATTGCCTGATTACGAACGAAACACCGGCCCGCTACGTGATTCAGGCTGACGTCACCAAGATTCTCAGTGCCGTTGGCCCTACGCAAACGCTGTGCGGCGTGCGTGACGCGGGCGCTAACGAACTCGTGCATATGCATCCACTCGTGGCGCGCACGACCATGGCGACGACCGGGTGGTCGCTCGTCGCCGTGCTGCCGGGCGCCGAAGCTTTCGATCCGCTCGCGCGTGTGCGCCGGCGCGTAGTGATGCTGGCCATTGGGGCCATTGCCATTGCGGCGCTTGTCATGTGGTGGGTGGCACGCCGGATGCTGCGCCCGGTCGATACCTTGCGCGAACTCGTGGAGCGAAGTGCGAGCGACCTGCGGGCGATTCAGTCGTTGCCGGTGCAACGCGCCGACGAGATCGGCGCGCTCGCGAACGCCTTCCGCGAAATGATGGAGCGGCTGGGCGATCGCACCGACGCGCTGGAGTCGTCGCGCGAAGCGGCACGCGCCAATGTGCGCCGCATGCAGGAAATTGCCGACCGAGTCCCGTTTTTGGTGGCGTTTCTCGATGGCGAGGAACGCTTCGCCTTCGTGAATCGGGCGTGCGAAGTTCGGTTGCGCCGCTCGCGTGAACAAATTCTCGGGGCGACAGCGCAAGAATTACTCGGCGCATTGCTCTACCGCGAGTTCGCGCCGTATCTTGCGCGCGCCTATGCGGGCGAGGCGGCCACGTTCGTCTGGGATTTCGGCGAGAACAACGAGTACCGCTGCTTCGAGGTGAGCTATCAGCCGGAGTGGACGGCCAACGATGTGCTCGTGGGCGTGCACGTTTTCGTGCGCGATATCACCATCGAGCGCTCGAACGAACGACGCTGGCGGCGCGAGTCGCACACCGATCACCTGACCGGGCTGCTCAATCGCAAGGGCTTCGATCAGGCGCTGGCGGCGACGGTGCGCCGAGCGCGCGAGGGGGCAGGGGCGCAGGCGCTGTTGTTCGTCGATCTCGACCGGTTCAAGCTCGTCAATGACACGTGGGGGCACGCACTCGGTGACGAACTGCTCCGGCGGTTGGCCAAGCGGCTGGTCGCTTGCGTGCGCGAGAGCGACGACATTGCGCGCTTCGGCGGCGACGAGTTTGCACTCATCATGCGTGACATCCACGACATACGCGACGTCGAGCGCGCTGCGAAGGCGGTGCTCGAAGTGGCCTCGCGTCCGATGGCACTCTCGGTGGGCGATGTGGGAGTGGGTGCTTGCGTCGGCGTGGCGATGGTGGCTTGCGGCGAGGACAAGACGCCGGACATGCTCTTTCAGGAGGCCGACCGCGCGCTCTACGAAGCGAAGCACGGCGGTCGCGGGCGCTTCATGTTCAGTGATGGTGCATCGGTGCGCTCGCTCTGAGTCGGCGGCAAAGTCATTCGGAATTCACACGGTATTCGTACGGCGCGTGCATTGAATTTGCACCGATGTTGGGAGCGCGCAGTGCGCCTTCCGATGTCTCACCGATCACGGTAAGTCAGCGCTCACCGGGGAGGTGAGTCGCCGTGCGAGTTGTCTCTGTCATCCCTTTGTCTTGTCGCGCACGGCGTTAGTCGCGGCCAATCGATACCGCAGTTGCGATCAGCTTCGCTGTAGTTACGAACATAAATTGTCTGACGCACAATGGGCGACGCCATCCGTTTGTAGCGGACTGCGACAGACGGTCCGGGCGTGGGGAAGTGATCGACCAGGAGGCAAGCATGAAACTCGAGGGCGGACGAAGCCGGGTAGTCACGCGGGCGGCTTCTGACGCAGGGTGGCGCGAAGCGGGGTCGCGCCGTGAACCGCCGCGGACATCGCATCGCAGACCGCGCACGCGGCCAGACGCGGATGCCAACGGGAACGAGACAAGACACGAGAGCCTGTCCGTTCGCGAAAACGAAGTGTTTCACATGTTGGTCGACGGCTTGGCCGTCAATGAAGTGGCTCACGCGCTGCACCTGAGTGAGCGCACAGTCACGTCACATGTCATGCAAATTCTGCACAAACTCGCGCTCGGAGATTGCGCAGAACTGATCGGCTACGCCGTGCGGCACGGGCTGGTCGATGAAGGGACGGAGGGCGCTGCCTGAGCCGTTGTCGGCACCCGTCGACCTGCACCCGTCGACAATATGGAGTGCGCCGGCGTATCGAAGTTGTGACGGTACGCGAGCGCGCCATTCGGAGCTAACCCGGCGCGTTGCAAACGATCTTCGCGATCGTCTGCGACGCGCCAGTCACACCTGAGCTAAGCGTATCCGCCGCGCGTCATCTGGCGAACCACGCTGCTCGTCTCCCATCTTCCTCGCTGAACTTGCGCGCACACTCGTTCGTCGCTGCATCCGCCTCGTCTCGAATACTGCTGAGCGTATGGCGTCGTCCGACGCGAAGTTGCCGTCGGTGATAAGGTACCGGCTCGAACCTATTTGACTGATGGTGCGTGGCCGCTCACAGCGGCGCGCACCGGCACTTACCAAGGACAGACACATGAAGGCCATCGAGATCACGCAATACGGCGCCCCTGAAGTGCTCAAGTTGACCGAGCGCGCCAAACCCGAACTCAAGCCGGGTGAGGTGCTCATCAAGGTGAAGGCGTCGGGCGTGAACCGTCCCGACGTGCTGCAACGTATTGGCCAGTACCCGGTGCCGCCGGGTGCCTCCGATCTTCCCGGTCTCGAAGTGGCTGGCGAGATCGTCGAAGGCTCGCTCGATGGCGCCGACAATCGCTGGGGCCTGAAGATTGGCTCGCGCGTCTGCGCCTTGGTTCAGGGCGGCGGGTACGCCGAGTACTGCGCCGCACCGCTCGCACAGTGCCTGCCGGTGCCGGAAGGGTTGTCCGATGTGGAGGCCGCATCCCTGCCGGAAACGTTCTTCACCGTGTGGAGCAACGTGTTTGATCGCGCACATTTGGGCGACACCGAGGCGGGCGAGAAAGAAACCCTGCTCGTGCAGGGTGGCACTAGCGGCATTGGCGTGACGGCGATTCAACTGGGCGTGGCGCTGGGCCACCGCGTGTTTGCGACCGCAGGTTCCGACGACAAGGCGCGCGCCTGCGAGGCGCTCGGGGCCGAGCGCGGTATCAATTACAAGACGGAAGACTTTGTCGCCGTCACGAAAGAACTCACCAAGGACCGCGGCGTCGACGTGGTGCTCGACATGGTAGGCGGCGATTATTTGCCGCGCGAAGTGCAGGCATTGGCGTTCGACGGCCGCATCGCGATCATCGCGCTGCTCGGCGGCAGCAAGGCCACGCTCGACATGGGCGCGCTGCTGCGTCGTCGCCTGACGGTCACCGGTTCGACGCTGCGTCCGCGCTCTGTGGCCTTTAAGGCTGCGATTGCGCAAAAGCTGCACGAAAAGGTCTGGCCGTTGTTCGCCGCAGGTAAGATTCGCCCGGTCATTTACCAGACGTTCCCGGCCGAGCAGGCGGACAAGGCGCATGCCCTGATGGAAACCAGCACCCACGTCGGCAAGATCGTACTGACCTGGTAAGCCAAGCAGGTGGGGCGGGTGAAATTCGCGTGAAAGCCCCATTTCATGCGGATTTTCTCGCTCGTCATCCGGCGAAATTGACCCCCATAGCCCAGACGCACTAGAATGAGAGGTTTTTCGTCTATAAGCATGGGGGAGAAGGCGTGACATCTGCTATCGCAGCTTCGGCTCGCACTATCAGCCGTAAGGCTGGCAAGCTCGTCGTGGGCAATTGGAAACTGCACGGCAGTCTGGCCGGCAATGAGGCCCTGTTGGGTGGTCTGCTGGCTTCGCCGGTGCTGAGTGCGCCGGGCGTCACCGCCGCGGTGTGCGTGCCGTTCCCCTATCTCGCGCAATGCCAGGCGCGCCTCTCGGGGCAGGCGCTGGGTTATGGCGCGCAAGAGGTATCCGCGCATGTGAACGGTGCGTTCACGGGTGAAGTGGCCGCACCGATGATTGCCGAGTTCGGCGCGCAGTTCGTGATCGTGGGGCACTCGGAGCGTCGCCAGTACCATGGCGAGACGGACGCGGGTGTGGCTGCCAAGACGCTGCGCGTGCTCGACGCTGGTATGACGCCGATCGTTTGCGTTGGCGAGACGCTCGCCGAGCGCGAGGCGGGCGACACGACGGCTGTGGTGACGCGTCAACTCGAAACGGTGCTGGCGGCACTGACGCTCGAACAAGCGGTGAAGATTGTTGTGGCTTACGAGCCGGTCTGGGCGATCGGCACCGGCAAGACGGCAACATCGGCCGAGGCGCAGGAAGTGCATGCGCATTTGCGCACGCTGCTGCGCGCGAAGGGCGAGGCCGCAGCGGATGTGGCGGTGTTGTACGGCGGCAGTGTGAAGCCGGACAATGCGGTCGAACTGTTTGCGATGCCCGACGTCGATGGTGGTCTGATCGGCGGCGCGGCGTTGAAAGCTGCTGATTTTCTGGCGATTTGCGAGGCGGGTTTGCCGCGCTAATGCCGGTGCCATTTTGTAATGGCACGAAATAGTCATGATGCGTCGCAGCAATTGCGACGCAAAACAGATTCTTCTATACGGGTGATGAGATGGGGTTGTTTAAGACGTTTTTGGTCGTGGTGCAGGTGCTTTCCGCGCTGGGCATCATCGGTCTGGTGTTGTTGCAGCATGGTAAGGGTGCCGACATGGGCGCGGCATTCGGCAGCGGTTCGTCGGGCAGCCTGTTCGGTGCTTCGGGTTCCGCCAACTTCCTGTCGCGCACGACGGGTGCTTTGGCTGCCGTGTTCTTCGTGACGACGCTGGGCCTCACGTACATGGGTTCGTACAAGCCGAAGGCAAATATCGGTGTCCTTGGTAATTTGCCCGCAGCGACCGCGCCGGTCGCGGCTTCGGCAGCAGGTGCATCGAGCGTTCCGGCACCGGCTTCGGTGGCGAATCCGCAAGACGTGCCCAAGTAATTAGCAAGTCGTTTGTGACAAGTAATAAGCTGTAAAGAAAATCGAAAAAAATTCGATTTGTGCATTGAACAAAATGCCGAAGGGCGCTACTATAGCGGTCTTGAAGCGATTCGTAAGTGACAGCGGATTGCAGACTATGAATGCCGACGTGGTGAAATTGGTAGACACGCTATCTTGAGGGGGTAGTGGCGAAAGCTGTGCGAGTTCGAGTCTCGCCGTCGGCACCACAGTTCTACGATGCCAGCCTTGCGTTTATGCTTTGGCTGGCATTTTATTTTGTGCTCACCGTTCATCCGCTTTCCGGTCCCCACACCATCGACGAGAGCGGTTCTTTGAACTAACCGAAAGAGGGTAGAGTTGAACCTCGGAACCTATTATCCCGTCCTGCTGTTTCTTCTGGTAGGTGGCGGTCTTGGGGCGGTACTGATTGGCGTCGGTAAATTCCTCGGCCCCAACAAACCCGACAGCGAAAAACTCTCTCCGTACGAGTGTGGCTTCGAAGCATTCGAAGACGCGCGCATGAAGTTCGATGTGCGCTACTATCTCGTCGCCATCCTTTTCATCCTGTTCGATCTCGAAACGGCATTCCTGTTTCCGTGGGGCGTAGCTCTGCGCGATATCGGCTGGGTGGGCTTTATCTCCATGATGGGTTTCCTGCTTGAACTGCTGATCGGTTTCGTGTTCCTGTGGAAGCGCGGTGCGCTCGACTGGGAATAAGGCCGACGATTGACAGCAGCATTGCAGAAGGATTCAGGGTAAGCATATGAGCATCGAAGGGGTTTTGCGCGAAGGGTTCGTCACCACCACGGCTGACAAACTCATCAATTGGACGCGCACGGGTTCGCTGTGGCCGATGACGTTCGGTCTCGCTTGTTGTGCCGTCGAAATGATGCACGCGGGCGCAGCGCGTTACGATCTTGACCGGTTTGGCGTGGTGTTTCGCCCGAGCCCGCGTCAGTCGGACGTGATGATCGTCGCCGGCACGCTGTGTAACAAGATGGCGCCTGCGCTGCGTAAGGTCTACGACCAAATGGCCGAGCCGCGCTGGGTGATCTCGATGGGGTCGTGCGCCAACGGCGGCGGCTACTATCACTATTCGTATTCGGTGGTGCGCGGTTGCGATCGCATCGTGCCGGTCGACGTCTACGTGCCGGGCTGTCCGCCGACGGCCGAGGCGCTGGTCTACGGCATCATCCAGTTGCAGTCAAAGATCAAGCGGACTGCGACGATCGCTCGCAAATAACGCCACCGCCCATGTCTACACTAGAAAAACTCAAGACCACCCTGCAAAACGTGCTTGGCACCCGTGCCGAGCAGTTGGTGGAAGCCCTTGACGAACTCACGTTGACGGTCAAGGCGAGCGACTATCTCGAAGTGGCGCGCACGCTGCGCGATCACCCCGAGCTCAAGTTCGAACAGCTGATGGACGTTGCCGGCCTGGATTACTCGGCCTACGGCGACGGCGCCTACGACGGCCCGCGTTACGCTGCTGTCTCGCATCTCCTCTCGATCTCGTTCAACTGGCGTCTGCGCGTGCGCGTGTTCGCGACGGACGACGACCTGCCGGTCGTGGCCTCGCTGATCGACGTGTGGAGCTCGGCGAACTGGTTCGAGCGCGAAGCTTTCGATCTGGTCGGCATCGTGTTCGAAGGCCATCCGGATCTGCGCCGCATTCTGACGGACTACGGTTTCATCGGTCACCCGTTCCGCAAGGACTTCCCGACGTCGGGTTACGTCGAGATGCGTTACGACCCCGAGCAGAAGCGCGTGATCTATCAACCGGTGACGATCGAGCCGCGCGAAATTACGCCGCGCATCATCCGCGAAGAGCATTACGCCGGTCTGAAACATTAAGGTGGCCTTGTGGCAGACATCAAGAACTACACACTGAACTTCGGTCCGCAGCACCCGGCAGCGCACGGCGTGCTGCGCCTGGTGCTCGAGCTGGACGGCGAAGTGATCCAGCGCGCCGATCCGCACATCGGCCTGCTGCACCGCGCGACCGAAAAGCTCGCCGAGTCGAAGACGTTCCTGCAATCCGTGCCGTACATGGATCGTCTGGACTACGTCTCGATGATGTGCAACGAGCACGCGTACGTGATGGCGATCGAAAAGCTGATCGGCGTCGATGTGCCGATTCGCGCACAATACATCCGCGTGATGTTCGACGAAATCACGCGGATTCTGAATCACTTGATGTGGATTGGTTCCCACGCACTCGACGTGGGCGCGATGGCGGTGTTCCTGTACGCCTTCCGTGAGCGCGAAGACCTGTTCGACGTGTACGAAGCCGTCTCGGGTGCACGCATGCACGCGGCTTACTACCGTCCGGGCGGCGTGTACCGCGATCTGCCGGACACGATGCCGCAGTACCGCGCATCGAAGTTCCACAACGAACGTGCCATCAAGAAGATGAACGAAGCGCGCGAAGGTTCGCTGCTCGACTTCATCGAAGATTTCGCGATTCGCTTCCCGAAGTGCGTCGACGAGTACGAAACGCTGCTCACCGACAACCGGATCTGGAAACAGCGTCTGGTCGGTATCGGTGTGGTGTCGCCGGAGCGTGCATTGCAGCTCGGCTTCTCGGGCGCGATGTTGCGTGGTTCGGGCATTGCCTGGGACTTGCGCAAGAAGCAGCCGTACGAAGTGTACGACCGCCTCGAGTTCGATATCCCGGTGGGCAAGGAAGGCGATTGCTACGACCGCTATCTGGTGCGCGTGGAAGAAATGCGCCAGTCGGCGAGTCTGGTGCGTCAATGCGTGAAGTGGCTGCGTGAGAATCCGGGTCCGGTGATCACGGATAACCACAAGGTGGCACCGCCGTCGCGCGTTGAAATGAAGTCGAACATGGAAGAGCTGATTCACCACTTCAAGCTCTTCACCGAAGGCTTCCACGTGCCGGCCGGCGAGACGTATGCCGCGATCGAGCACCCGAAGGGCGAGTTCGGCATCTATCTGGTGTCGGACGGCGCTAACAAGCCGTACCGCTTGAAGATTCGTGCGCCGGGCTTTGCCCACCTTTCTGCGCTCGACGAGATGGCCAAGGGTCACATGATTGCCGATGCTGTGGCGATCATCGGTACCCAGGACATCGTGTTCGGCGAGATCGATCGCTAAACGCGCAGCGGGCGCCCCCGGGGGCGCCCGCCGGTTTTATTTCGGCAGGGTTTCGCAGGTCGATACCGTTGCCGTTCCTAGTTGCCGTGCCTGTGAGTCGCAGGCGACCGAGATGATCGGTTCGCCAGTGCTGGCACGAGCGGGGATAACGTTTTAGAGAACAGTCGGATCGGAAATGCTTTCTCCCGAAGCCCTGAAGAAAATCGACCGTGCCGTTGCCAAATACCCTGCCGACCAGAAACAGTCGGCGGTGATGCACGCACTTGCCGTAGCGCAGGTCGAGAAAGGCTGGTTGTCGCCCGAAGTGATGCAATTCGTGGCGGACTACCTCGAGATGCCCGCAGTCGCGGTGCAAGAGGTCGCAACCTTCTACACCATGTTCAACACGAGCCCGGTGGGCAAGTTCAAGTTGACCGTGTGCACGAACCTGCCTTGCCAGCTCACGCGTGGCGAAGAGATGGCGAAGTACCTGAAGGAAAAGCTGGGTGTCGAATACAACGACATCACGCCTGACGGTCTCTTCACGGTCAAGGAAGGTGAGTGCATGGGCGCTTGCGGCGATGCCCCCGTGATGCTGGTGAACAATCACCGCATGTGCGGCTTCATGAGCGAAGAGAAGGTCGACGCGCTCATCGATGAGCTCAAGGCCAAGGCCGCAGACGGAGAGAAAGCATGACGTCGCTGCACAACCGTCACATCAAACCGCTGATTCTCGCGGGCCTCAACGGCGATAACTGGCATCTGGAAGATTACGTCAAGCGCGGTGGTTACCAGCAGCTCACGCGTATTCTGAAAGAAGGCCTCACGCCCGAGCAGGTGATCGCCGACGTGAAGGCTTCGGGCCTGCGTGGCCGCGGAGGCGCAGGCTTCCCGACCGGTCTGAAGTGGAGCTTCATGCCGCGCGCGTTCCCGGGCCAAAAGTATCTCGTCTGCAATTCGGACGAAGGCGAACCGGGTACGTTCAAGGATCGCGACATCCTGCGCTACAACCCGCACGCTTTGATCGAAGGCATGGCCATCGGCGGTTTCGCCATGGGCATCACGGTCGGCTACAACTACATCCACGGTGAAATCTACGAAGTGTACGAACGCTTCGAAGAGGCGCTGGAAGAAGCGCGCGCCGCCGGGTTCCTGGGCGACAACATTCTCGGCACGGACTTCTCGTTCGAGCTGCACGGTCACCATGGCTATGGTGCGTACATCTGCGGCGAAGAAACCGCGCTGCTCGAATCGCTCGAAGGCAAGAAGGGCCAGCCGCGCTTCAAGCCGCCGTTCCCGGCGAGCTTCGGTCTGTACGGCAAGCCGACCACGATTAACAACACCGAAACGTTCGCCGCCGTGCCGTTCCTGCTGGCGACCGGTCCGCAGCAATACCTGGAAATGGGCAAGCCGAACAACGGCGGCACCAAGATTTTCTCGGTATCGGGCGACGTCGAACTGCCGGGTAACTACGAAGTGCCGCTGGGTACGCCGTTCGGCGAATTGCTCGAACTGGCCGGTGGCATGCGTGGCGGCAAGAAGCTGAAGGCAGTCATTCCGGGTGGTTCGTCCGCCCCGGTGGTGCCCGCTGGTCTGATGATGGAAACGACCATGGACTACGACAGCATCGCCAAGGCTGGCTCGATGCTGGGCTCGGGTGCCGTGATCGTGATGGACGAGACGCGCTGCATGGTGCGCTCGCTGTTGCGTCTGTCGTACTTCTACTACGAAGAATCGTGCGGTCAGTGCACGCCGTGCCGTGAAGGTACTGGCTGGCTGTGGCGCGTGGTCAATCGTATCGAGCATGGCGAGGGCCGCAAGGAAGACCTCGACCTGCTCAACTCGGTGGCCGAGAACATCATGGGCCGTACCATTTGCGCGCTGGGCGATGCCGCAGCGATGCCGGTGCGCGGCATGCTCAAACACTTCTGGGACGAGTTCGCCTACCACGTCGAGCACAAGCATTGCTTGGTCGGCGCTCACTAATCCCTTTTGACGCTTGGCATTGAACCGCTATGGTTGAAATCGAAATTGACGGCCAAAAGGTCGAGGTGCCCGAAGGCAGCATGGTGATCCAGGCTGCCAAGAAGAACGGCACCTATATTCCCCACTTCTGCTATCACAAGAAATTGTCGATCGCAGCGAACTGCCGTATGTGCCTGGTCGAGGTCGAAAAGGCCCCGAAGGCCGTGCCGGCCTGCGCTACGCCTGTCGCCAACGGCATGATCGTGCGCACCAACTCCGAGAAGGCTGTGAAGGCACAGCAATCGGTGATGGAGTTCCTGCTGATCAATCACCCGCTCGACTGCCCGATCTGCGATCAGGGCGGTGAGTGCCAACTTCAGGACTTGGCGGTCGGTTACGGCAAGTCGGCATCGCGCTACCAGGAAGAGAAGCGTGTGGTGTTCCACAAGAATGTGGGCCCGCTGATCTCGATGGAAGAAATGTCGCGTTGCATCCACTGCACGCGCTGCGTGCGCTTCGGTCAGGAAGTGGCCGGGGTGATGGAATTCGGCATGCTGGGCCGAGGTGAGCACTCGGAAATTACGTCGTTCGTCGGCAAGACGGTCGACTCCGAACTGTCCGGCAACATGATCGACCTGTGCCCGGTGGGCGCGCTGACGTCGAAGCCGTTCCGTTACAGCGCCCGTACGTGGGAACTGTCGCGCCGCAAGTCGGTGAGCCCTCACGATGGCGTGGGCGCGAACCTCGTGGTGCAAGTGAAGAACAACAAGGTCATGCGCGTGGTGCCGCTCGAAAACGAAGCGGTCAACGAATGCTGGATCTCGGACAAGGATCGTTTCTCGTACGAAGGTCTGAACAGCGACGAGCGCCTCACCAAGCCGATGCTCAAGCAAGGCGGCGAGTGGCACGAAGTCGACTGGCAGACGGCGCTTGAGTACGTCGGCCACGGCCTGACGGACATCATTCGCGACTTCGGCGCGGACGCCGTTGCCGGTCTGGCCTCGCCGCACGCCACCGTCGAAGAGCTGCACCTGCTGCAAAAGTTCGTGCGCGCACTGGGCAGCGACAACGTCGACTTCCGCCTGCGTCAGACGGACGTGTCGGGCGGTACGAAGGGTGCCCCGTGGCTCGGCCTGCCGATCACGGACCTCGACAAGCTGCAAAGCACGCTGGTCGTCGGATCGTTCCTGCGTAAGGATCATCCGCTGTTTGCCTCGCGTCTGCGTACGGCGGTGAAGGCCGGTGGTCAACTGAACCTGCTGCATGGCTCGGACGACGATCTGCTCGTGAAGCTCGCGAACAAGATCATCGCTGCACCGGGCGCATGGGTGAACGAACTGGCCGGCATCGCCGCGGCGGCTGCCGCTGCCAAGGGCGTTGCCGCACCGGCAGCACTGGCTGGTGTCACCGCCAGCGACGCTGCCAAGGCGATCGCCGCATCGCTGATCAACGGCGAGCGTCGTGCGATTCTGCTGGGCAACGCCGTCGTTCAGCATCCGGAATTCGCTCAACTGCACGCCATCGCGCAAGTGATCGCTGACATCACGGGCGCCACGCTGGGCTTCCTGACCGAAGGCGCCAACACGGTTGGCGGCTACGCAGTGAAGGCCACCAACGCGAAGGGCGCTGCGGCATTGTTCGCGCAACCGCGTCAGGCTTACGTGCTGCTCAACGCCGAACCCGAGTTCGACTCGGCCGACGCGAAGCAAGCACTCACGGCACTGAGCGGCGCGAAGATGGTCGTTTCGCTCTCGCCGTTCAAACACGGTCTCGAATACGCCGACGTGCTGCTGCCGATCGCTCCGTTCACGGAAACGGCGGGTACGTTCGTCAACGCCGAAGGTCTGCCGCAACACTTCAATGGTGTGGTGCGCGCGCTGGGCGAAACGCGTCCGGGCTGGAAGGTGCTGCGCGTGCTGGGCAACCTGCTCAAGCTGCAAGGTTTCGAACAAGACACCGTGGAACAAGTGCGTGCCGAAGCGCTCGCCGGTTTCTCGGCCGCCTCGCTCGACAACCGCGCCACGGCAACGCTGGCTGCGCCGAAGGCGGCGGCACAGGGTCTGCAACGTCTGGCCGATGTGCCGATCTACTCGGCCGACGCGCTGGTGCGCCGCGCGCCGTCGCTGCAACTGACCAACGACGCCAAGGCTTCGCTGCGTGCGACGCTGCCGGCGGCACTGTTCGACAGCCTGGGCCTCGCTGCTGGCGACGCCGTGCGTGTTCGCCAGGGCGATGCTGTGGTCACGCTGCCTGCGGCTCGCTCGGAAACGTTGCCGGCCAACGTGGTGCGCGTCCCGGCTGCCACGCCGGCGTCCGCTGCGCTTGGCGCGATGTTCGGTGAAATTTCGGTGGAGAAGGCGTAAATGAGCCTGAACGAAGTCATCAATCAATACGGCACGCAATTGCTGGGCGTGGCGTGGCCGACGGTGTGGGCGCTGGTGCGCATCCTCGTCGTGGCCGTCATCCTGCTGCTGTGCGTGGCGTACCTGATTCTGTGGGAGCGCAAGCTCATCGGCTGGATGCACGTGCGTCTCGGTCCGAACCGCGTGGGTCCGGCCGGTCTGTTGCAGCCGATCGCCGACGTGTTGAAGCTTCTGCTCAAGGAAGTGATCACGCCGACGCAGGTCAGCAAGGGCATTTACGCCATCGCTCCGGTGATGGCCGTGCTGCCGGCCTTCGCCATCTGGGCGGTGATCCCGTTCCAGCCGGGCGCAGTGCTCGCCGACGTGAACGCCGGTTTGCTGTACGCGATGGCGATTTCGTCGATCGGTGTGTACGGCGTGATTCTGGCCGGTTGGGCATCGAACTCGAAATACGCGTTCCTCGGCGCCATGCGCGCGTCGGCTCAGATGATTTCGTATGAAATCGCGATGGGCTTTGCGCTGGTGTGCGTGCTGATGACGGCTGGCTCGCTGAATCTGTCGGACATCGTGCGCTCGCAAGAGCACGGCATGTTCGCCAGCATGGGCGTGAACCTGTTGTCGTGGAACTGGCTGCCGCTGCTGCCGATGTTCGTCGTGTACTTCGTCTCGGGTATCGCGGAAACGAACCGCCACCCGTTCGACGTGGTGGAAGGCGAATCGGAAATTGTGGCCGGTCACATGATCGAATACTCGGGCATGGGCTTCGCGCTCTTCTTCCTGGCCGAGTACATCAACATGATCATCATCTCGGCGTTGGCCTCGGTGCTGTTCCTGGGTGGCTGGAGTGCGCCGTTCGGCTTCCTGTCGTTCATCCCGGGTGTGTTCTGGCTGGCGTTTAAGGTGTTCCTGCTGCTGTCGGTGTTCATTTGGGTGCGTGCGACGTTCCCGCGCTACCGCTACGACCAGATCATGCGTCTGGGCTGGAAGGTTTTCCTGCCGCTGACGATTGTCTGGGTGATCGTGGTGGGTGTCTGGATCATGTCCCCCTGGAACATCTGGGGCTGAGGCGAACGGAGTAGAGGAATCCCATGGTAAGGGCAATCAAAGACTTTTTCGGCAGTTTCCTGTTGTTGGAACTGCTCAAGGGCATGGCGCTCACAGGGCGCTACACGTTCGCACGTAAGGTGACGGTGCAGTTTCCGGAAGAGAAGACGCCGCTGTCGCCGCGTTTTCGCGGTCTGCATGCACTGCGCCGCTACCCGAACGGCGAAGAACGCTGCATCGCATGCAAGTTGTGCGAAGCGGTGTGCCCGGCAATGGCCATCACGATCGAATCGGACGTGCGTGAAGACAATACGCGTCGTACCACGCGCTATGACATCGATCTGACCAAGTGCATCTTCTGCGGCTTCTGCGAAGAAAGCTGCCCGGTGGACTCGATCGTCGAGACGCACATTCTCGAGTATCACGGCGAGAAGCGTGGCGATCTGTACTTCACCAAAGAGATGTTGCTCGCGGTGGGCGATCGTTACGAAAACGAAATCGCGGCGGCCAAGGCGGCCGATGCGCCGTACCGTTAAAGCGGGGCAGGGCGCGACGCTCGGCGGCGCGCCCGGTGCGGCATTGACGTTGGCTAATTTGGCGACACTCCGGTGATTATGGAATTCACAACCTTACTTTTCTACGTGTTTGCGCTGATCCTCGTGGTCTCGGGTCTGAAGGTCGTGACCTCGCGCAACCCCGTGCAGTCGGCACTGTTCCTGGTGCTGGCATTCTTCAACGCTGCTGCGATCTGGATGCTTCTCGAGGCTGAGTTCCTCGCGATCATGCTGGTGCTCGTGTACGTCGGCGCGGTGATGGTGCTGTTCTTGTTCGTGGTGATGATGATCGACATCAATCTCGACGAACTGCGACGCGGTTTCGGCAAGTTCATTCCGCTGGCGAGCACCGTCGGCGCGATCATGATCGTCGAAGCGGCACTGGTGCTCATGCGCGGCTACGGTGCCACGCGTGCGCCGGTCAAGGCAGTCTCGGCACCTGACGTGCCGAACACCAAGGCCTTGGGCATTGCGCTGTACACCGACTATATCTTTGCCTTCGAAGTGGCAGGTCTGATCCTGCTGGTGGCCGTGGTCGCAGCGATTGCGCTCACGATGCGTACCCGTAAGGACCACAAACAGACCGACCCGAGCAAGCAGGTGCGCGTGAAGAAACACGACCGCGTGCGTCTGGTGTCGATGCCCGCCGAAGCCCGGCAGCAGTCCACCGGCGCCGACACGCCGGCGGCGGAATAAGGAGCCAGCATGATGTCGTTGTCGCTAGCGCATTACCTGGTGTTGGGCGCGATTCTCTTCGCGATCAGCATTACCGGTATTTTCCTCAACCGCAGAAATGTGATCGTGCTGCTGATGGCCATCGAGCTGATGTTGCTCGCGGTCAATCTGAACTTCGTCGCGTTCTCGCATTACCTGGGCGACATTGCCGGTCAGGTATTCGTGTTCTTCATCCTTACGGTGGCCGCCGCAGAAGCTGCGATTGGCCTGGCCATTCTGGTCACGTTGTTCCGTAAGCTCGAAACGGTCAACGTCGAAGATCTCGACCGCCTCAAGGGTTAATAAAAGCGAACGCTGTTATGGCATCCACACTGAATCCCACACTGTTGCTCGCGATCCCGCTGGCGCCGCTGGCCGGGTCCGTGATCGCCGGTCTGTTCGGCAAGCAAGTCGGACGCGCGGGCGCGCACACGGTCACGATCCTTGGCGTGCTGGTCGCGTTTATCCTTTCGGTCATGACGTTCCTCGACGTCATGAACGGCGCGAGCTTCAACGCTACCGTCTACGAATGGGCACGCATCGGCGACCTCAAGCTCGAGATCGGCTTCCTGATCGACACGCTCACCGTCACGATGATGTGCGTGGTCACCTCCGTTTCGCTCATGGTGCACATCTACACCATCGGCTACATGGCGGAAGACCCCGGCTATCAACGTTTCTTCTCGTACATCTCGCTGTTCACGTTCTCGATGTTGATGCTCGTCATGAGCAACAACTTCCTGCAACTGTTCTTCGGCTGGGAAGCGGTGGGCCTGGTCTCGTACCTGCTGATCGGTTTCTGGTACACGCGTCCGACGGCCATCTACGCCAACATGAAGGCGTTCCTGGTCAATCGCGTGGGTGACTTCGGTTTCCTGCTCGGTATCGGTCTGCTGCTGGCCTTCACGGGCACGCTGAACTACAGCGAAGTTTTCGCCAAGGCGAACGATGTCGCGGCCCTGTCGTTCCCGGGCACCGACTGGCGTCTGATTACCGTGGCCTGTATCTGCCTGTTCATCGGCGCCATGGGTAAGTCGGCACAGTTCCCGCTGCACGTCTGGCTGCCCGACTCGATGGAAGGCCCGACCCCGATTTCGGCACTGATCCACGCGGCCACGATGGTGACCGCCGGTATCTTCATGGTGAGCCGCATGTCGCCGCTGTTCGAACTCTCGGACACCGCACTGTCATTCATCACGATCATCGGTGCGATCACGGCGTTGTTCATGGGCTTCCTGGGCATGATCCAGAACGACATCAAGCGAGTCGTGGCCTACTCGACGCTCTCGCAGCTCGGTTACATGACGGTCGCGCTCGGCGTGTCGGCCTACCCGGTCGCTATCTTCCACCTGATGACGCACGCGTTCTTCAAGGCACTGCTGTTCCTCGGTGCCGGCTCGGTCATCATGGGCATGCACCACGATCAGGACATGCGCAACATGGGTGGCCTGTGGAAGTACATGCCGATCACCTGGATCACGTCGCTGCTCGGTTCGCTCGCACTCATCGGTACGCCGTTCTTCGCCGGTTTCTATTCGAAGGACTCGATCATCGAAGCCGTTGCCGCCTCGCATCTGCCGGGTTCGGGCTTCGCGTACTTCGCCGTGGTTGCCAGCGTCTTCGTGACCGCGTTCTACTCGTTCCGTATGTACTTCCTCGTCTTCCACGGCAAGGAGCGTTTCGGTCAGGCACATCATGACCATCACGACGCCCACCACGCGGACGAAGAAGACGATCATGGCGAGCACCACGGTCTGGCCCCGGGCCAGAAGCCGCACGAATCGCCGGCCGTTGTGACGATTCCGCTGATCCTGCTGGCGATTCCGTCGGTGATCATCGGTGCCATCGCGATCGCTCCGATGCTGTTCGGCTCGTTCTTCAAGCAAGGCGTGGCATTCAAGGACGTCATCTTCATCGGCGAGAATCACCCGGCGATGGAAGAACTGGGTCAGGAATTCCACGGCTGGGTCGCCATGGCGCTGCACTCGTTCGGCACGCTGCCGATCGCACTGTCGGCACTGGGTATCTTGCTGGCCGCGTTCTTCTACCTCAAGCGCCCGGATATTCCGGCCGCGTTGAAGAGCCGCTTCTCGGGCATCTACAACCTGCTCGACAACAAGTACTACATGGACAAGATCAATGAAGTGGTCTTCGCCAAGGGCGCGCTGAAGATTGGCCGCGGCCTGTGGAAGGCGGGCGACCAAGGCCTGATCGACGGCGCCGTCGTCAACGGCAGCGCGCGTCTGGTGGGCTGGTTCGCCGGCGTCATCCGCTTCATGCAATCGGGTTACATCTATCACTACGCGTTCGCCATGATCATCGGCATGCTCGGGCTCCTGACGCTGTTTGTGACGTTGAACGGCAAGTAAAAGGGGGAGCCAATAACAATGCAATCGCTACCGCTTCTGAGTCTGGCCATTTGGCTGCCCATTTTGTCGGGGATCGTTGTCCTCGCGGTGGGGAATGACCGTAACCCGACGGGCGCACGCGTGCTGGCGCTCATCGGTTCGCTGGTGAGCTTCCTGGTCACGCTGCCGCTGATCTCGAATTTCGACGCCAACACGTCGGCCTTCCAATACGTCGAAAAGACGAGCTGGATCGCACGCTTTCACATCAACTACTTCCTCGGCATCGACGGTATCTCGTTGTGGCTGGTGGTGCTGACCGCGCTGATCACGGTGATCGTGGTGATCGCGGGCTGGGAAGTGATCACTGAGCGCGTGTCGCAGTACATGGCCGCGTTCCTGATCCTCTCCGGTCTGATGATCGGCGTGTTCTCGGCGCAAGACGGCCTGCTGTTCTACGTGTTCTTCGAAGCCACGCTGATCCCGATGTATTTGATCATCGGTGTGTGGGGTGGTCCGAACCGTGTGTACGCAGCGTTCAAGTTCTTCCTGTACACGCTGCTCGGCTCGCTGTTGATGCTGGTCGCGCTGATTTACCTGTACAACGCAACGGGCTCGTTCACGCTGACCGACTGGTACGCGGCGAAGATTCCGATGAACGTGCAGATACTGTTGTTCGTGGCGTTCTTCATGGCATTCGCGGTGAAGGTGCCGATGTGGCCGGTGCATACCTGGCTGCCGGACGCCCACGTGGAAGCCCCGACCGGCGGTTCGGTCGTGCTGGCCGCGATCATGCTGAAGCTGGGTGCGTACGGTTTCCTGCGCTTCTCGCTGCCGATCGCTCCGGACGCTAGCCACTATCTGTCGGGTTTCATGATCACGCTGGCGCTGATCGCTGTCGTCTACATCGGCCTCGTGGCTCTGGTGCAGACCGACATGAAGAAACTGGTGGCCTATTCGTCGATTGCTCACATGGGCTTCGCGATCCTCGGCTTCTTCATGTTCAGCGAAATCGGCATGCAAGGCGCACTGGTGCAGATGATCTCGCACGGCTTCGTGTCGGGCGCGATGTTCCTGTGTATCGGTGTGCTGTACGACCGCATGCACTCGCGCAACATCGCCGACTACGGCGGTGTGGTGAACACGATGCCGAAGTTTGCCGCGTTCTTCATGTTGTTCGCGATGGCGAACAGCGGTCTGCCGGCGACGTCGGGCTTCGTGGGTGAATTCCTGGTGATTCTGGGCGCCGTGAAGCTGAACTTCTGGGTGGGTCTGCTCGCAGCGACTTCGCTGATTACCGGTGCGGCCTATTCGCTGTGGATGTACAAGCGCGTGATCTTCGGTGCGATTGCCAACGACCACGTGCGCGAGCTGATCGATATCAACAAGCGCGAGTTCTTCATGCTGGCCGTGTTGGCTGCACTCACGCTGTTCATGGGTATCTATCCGAAGCCTTTCACGGACCTGATGCACACCTCCGTGGTTAACCTCCTCGCCCACGTGGCGCAGACCAAGCTGCCGTAATCGGGGAGGAAATCTAGATCATGCAAAACATTAATCTGCTGCCTGCGTTGCCGGAGGCCATCCTGCTGCTCATGATCCTCGTGATCATGATGTGCGACGCGTTCCTCGGCCAAACGCGCAAGCTGAACTACGTGCTGGCACTGATCACGACCGCGGTCGTGTCCGTGCTGTGGGCGTGCAACGCTAGCGATCCGGCGTCGCACTACCTGTTCGGCAATGTGTTCGTTGCCGACCCGATGTCGAACCTGCTCAAGGCCTTCGGCGGTTTGGCGACGTTCATGACGTTCGTCTACGGCCAGAAGTACCTCGAAGCGCGCGGTCTTGCGCGTGGCGACTTCTACATCCTCAGCCTGTTCTCGCTGCTGGGCCTGTCTGTGATGATTTCCGGCAACAACTTCCTGACGCTGTATCTGGGTCTGGAACTGATGTCGCTGTCGCTGTACGCCCTTGCTGCCGTGTGGCGCGATTCGACGAATGCGACCGAGTCGGCCATGAAGTACTACGTGCTGGGTGCGCTCGCTTCGGGCTTCCTGCTGTACGGCATGTCGATGATGTACGGCGCGACCGGCTCGCTCGAACTGGCCAAGGTCTTCGAAGTCATCGCCTCGGGTGCGGTCAACAAGATCGTGCTGGTGTTCGGTGTGGTGTTCATCGTCGCCGGTCTGGCCTTCAAGCTGGGCGCTGCGCCGTTCCACATGTGGGTGCCTGACGTCTATCAAGGCGCACCGACGCCGGTCACGCTGCTCATCGGCGGCGCACCGAAGCTGGGTGCCTTTGCACTGCTGCTGCGTTTGCTCGTCGAAGGCATGCTGCCGCTGGCGATCGACTGGCAACAGATGCTGATCATTCTGGCGGTGCTCTCGCTGGTGATCGGTAACCTGACGGCTATCGTGCAGACCAACGTCAAGCGTCTGCTGGCGTACTCGACGATCTCGCACATGGGCTTCGTGCTGCTGGGCATGCTCTCGGGCGTGGTGGGCGGCAAGATCGACGGTATCGCC
Organism: Pandoraea pneumonica; assembly: GCF_049918595.1. Lineage (GTDB taxonomy): Bacteria > Pseudomonadota > Gammaproteobacteria > Burkholderiales > Burkholderiaceae > Pandoraea > Pandoraea pneumonica_A. Next base: position 457,080 of record NZ_JBNCRZ010000003.1, on the reverse strand, counting down.
GATGCGTACGGTTCGTCGCTGTTCTACAGCGTGATCTACCTGCTGACGACGCTGGGCACGTTCGGTATCGTGCTGCTGCTCTCGCGCAAGGGTTTCGAAGCTGAAAACCTGTCGGATCTGAAGGGTCTGAACCAGCGTAGCCCGTGGTTTGCCTTCGTCATGCTGATGCTGATGTTCTCGCTGGCTGGTATTCCGCCGCTGGCAGGCTTCTATGCGAAGCTGGCCGTGCTGCAAGCTGTCGTGAACGCCGGTATGGTCTGGCTGGCTGTGGTTGCCGTGATCGCGTCGCTGATCGGTGCGTTCTACTACCTGCGTGTCGTGAAGCTGATGTACTTCGACAAGCCGGAAGACAGCAACGCGTTGGAAGGCAGCGGTACGATGCGTCTGGTGCTGTCGCTCAACGGTCTGGTGCTGGTGTATCTGGGCTTGATGCCCGGCCCGCTGATGGACTGGTGCCTGCGCACGATTAAGCTGACTTTGGCAAGCTAACGCTAGCCAGCAAGTCGGAAAGCAAGACGTAAGACGAATGGGGCAGGGCATGCATGGCATGACCGGCCCCTTCTGACGAATAAAGCCAGAATTACGGAGACGAGAACAATGGGCATGACAGCAGGCGGTACACTTGTCATTCTGCTGGCTGTGCTGGGCGCGAACCTGCCGTTCGTGAACCAGCGCCTGTTCGGCATTCTGGCCCGCAAGGCACCGGTGAAGTCGCTATGGCTGCGGTTGCTGGAGATGGTGGTCGCGTACTTCGTGGTCGGCGCGCTCGGTTATCTGATCGAGAAGAGCATCGGCAACGTGTTCGCGCAGGGCTGGGAGTTTTATGCGGTGACGGCGAGTTTGTTCGTCGTGTTCGCGTTTCCGGGGTTCGTCTACCGGTATTTGTGGCGACATCGACCGGCGGCTGCCGCCTGAGATGTTGGCTTCCCGAGACGCCGCCCGCTGGGCGGCGTTTTGTTTTGGATGGTTTTGGATGGTTTTGTAAGATTTTTGTGTGGCCATGGGGGTTTCATGACTCAACGTCAAATTGACGATCAGCACCTTGTAGAGACGCAGATCACGAGCGACACCGTCTACGAGGGCGCATTCCTGACTATCATGCGCGACAACGTGCGTCTGCCCGACGGCAAGACGGCCGTGCGCGAATACACCACGCATCCGGGCGCGGTGATGGTGATTCCGTTGTTCGAAGACGGGCAAGTGCTCATGGAGCGTCAGTACCGCTATCCGCTGCGTCGCGTGATGACGGAACTGCCCGCGGGCAAGCTCGACGAAGCCGAAGGCGGGTTGGCCTGCGGCAAGCGCGAGTTGCTTGAGGAAACCGGTTATCACGCCGAGCGTTGGGATTACCTGACGCGCATCCACCCGGTGATTTCGTATTCGACCGAGTTCATCGATATCTGGCTCGCACGTGACCTGACGCTGGGCGAGCAGAAGCTCGACGACGGGGAGTTTCTCGACGTGTTCAAGATGCCCGCGACCGAGTTGCTGCAATGGGTGCGCGATGGCCGTATCACGGATGTGAAATCGGTTATCGGCGCGTTCTGGCTGGAAAAGGTAATATCCGGCGTCTGGCAGCCGAACGAGCGTTCGCCGCTGCGTTGAACGGTTGGGGTATCGCGTCATGAAGGTTTTTGATTTGCGTTGTGCGCACGAGCACACCTTCGAGGGCTGGTTCGGCTCGGAGGACGATTACCTGTCGCAGCAAGCCCGGGGGCTGGTCGCCTGTCCGGTTTGCGGCGACACGGGCATCGTGCGCGTGCCGTCGGCGCCGCGCCTGAACCTGTCCGGTGCGACGGGACGCGATACCGCATCGAACACGGCGGCCGCCGCACCGGCGGCAAAGCGCGACACGCCACTGCCGCCGGAAGTCGCTGAAGCCCAACGGCAGATCCAATCGCTGTGGATGAAGGCAGTGCGCCACGTCATCGCCAACACGGAAGACGTCGGCAAGAATTTCGCCGAAGAAGCCCGCAAGATTCACTATCAGGAAGCCCCCGAACGCAATATTCGGGGCATCGCCTCGCGCGAAGAAACCGAGGCGCTGGCCGAGGAAGGCATCGACGTCATGGCACTGCCGATGCCCGAAGGGGCGAAGGAAACGCTGCAATAGCGGTTTCTTGACGACTCATACGCTGGCGGGTGGCACGCCGGTCTTGAACATCGGCTCGAGCATATCGTTCACGAACACACCCGGTTTCAGTTCGATGTGGCGCATCAGGTGCGTCTGTAGCTTATCGACCAGAAAGAGCATGTTGTTCCGGCTGCCGTAAGCCTGATAAAGACTGCCAAGTCCCCCGTTCTCCAAGTGCTGAACGAACGCCGAGGCGAGCGCCTGTGACGTTCCGAATTTCGCCAATCCGAAATTGGCGTCGTAGAACCACGACGCACTGCTCCCGAGCGTGACCGACATAGCATGCGCGCGCGTTTTGATCAGATACGACTGCATGCCGGTGTGCTCCGAGGTAAAGAGTCGATACAGCTCGTCGAGGGTCATCGCGTTGTCGGTCAGTCGCACCCCGCGAAGCGGAATTTCGAGCTTTCGCGCGGCGACGTTGGAATGCAGCGCAACGAGGCTGTCGCGAAGTTTGTTGGCGGCTTCGGATTTCGGCGCGTCGATCGCGCCCAGAATGTTGCCGATGAGCGCGTCTTCCTTGCCCATGTGCAGCGCGGCGGTCACGGCACGCGTCATGGGCAGGCAAAAGCCCGTATGACCGTCGGCGTTGCTGTTGATATAGGCCGTTTGCGTGAAGGTTTCGAATTTTCCCCCGGCAGACCGGACTTGCTCGGCGACGAGGCGAGCATTGACGGCGGCTCGCTGCGAGGCTTCGAAGCGCAGAGCGTCTTCGACTCTACGGGCCAGAATGCCCGCCAGCTTCGCATCGCTCGGGTCCAGGCTGATCAAATCGAGCTTGAGCAAATCGGCGGGACGGTACGTCGCGTCCCATTTCAACGCGCTGGCGCTGGCCTCCTGCTTGCCCGCCATGTATGCCGTGCGCTCGGCGGCGTCGGCGGAGTTGGCCAACGCCGCGCATCTGGCGCGATATTGCACATCGACGAATTCGCGGCTGACATTTTCGTGAAAGACCGAAGTCATCATGGCTGGCTCGGTCTCCGAGACCATGACGTCCGACTCGAACACCCACTCGTAGCCGAAGGTTTGCGAGATCGTCGGCCCCGGCTTGGCAACGCCGGTGGGGTCGGTCAGTCGCCAAGTCTTCTCGGTGGGGTAGTACTCGATAGCGAATCGCGTATCTCCCGAGGTGACCACCAACCCTGTTTCTCCGCGATACAAGTTCGGCATCAGGCGCTTGAGCCGCGCGAGCGGCGTGCGGTCGACGAATGGCAACAACTCTTGTTGTACAACGGTACTCGCTCGGTAATAGCAGCCGATGGGAATGCCACCGGCGATGCCGGTCAGCAGCGACGCCCATCCCGCCGAGCTGGCGGACTCGTCACCCAGTAAGGCTGCGGCCCCCCCAAACACAACGTTGATGCCCGACAACGCCAAATTCACCGGCATCAGACCGGGCACCGGCATGCGAAACGCAGCCCCGAGCCCGGTCAACCAGTTGATGCCTGCGAGCGTGTGCAACAGCCGGGTGATCGGTGCTTCCTCGACGGCGGTCACGGGGTGGATGATCTCTTCACTCGTGCGCTGACGAAACACGCGGACAAATTCCGTGAAGGGATCTCCAGCGATGGGCACGCTACGAGAGATAAGGTGCGCCAGCGGCGAGTTGGAACCCGCGAGCGTCAATAGGCTTACGAGCGTCGTGCCGTTTTCGCCCTGACGATCCGCACGTGAGAAGCAACTCAGCAGGCGCGCGCGTCCTTCCGGCGTGAGGGCTTGCTGCCTCAGCCAATCGTTGAGTTGCCGCCGATTCGCAAACGCTTTGAGATTCGTGTTCAGCAAACGCGGCGACCAAATTAGGATCCAGCCCGTCTGCTTGTCGGTAAATTCCTGAATGTCGGATACCGCCGAGCCGACACGTAACCATGCGGCAACCACCGTGGCACCGTCGGGCGTGAAGCTCTCCGACAAGTGGTCCAGGTCGAGCGTTTCAAGGTTCGGCATTCGCGCAATCTGGCGCGCGATGTCTGCCCCCTCGCGGCCTAATATGACGGCGTGAAACTGCGTGAAGGCATCGATGATGAACGATGCCTTCAGCACCGTCCGTACGTCGTGCTGACGCGCAGTCCAGAACGTATCGAGTGCCCGGGTTTGCTCGGCGACGAACGCCTCGGCGTCGATGCGCAAGAGCAACTGCGCCGGTGTCAGATTGCCCAGCGTGAGCGAACGCGCGCCGACCGGGTTGTCATCGAGCGAGAAGATGCCGTCCGTGTTTGGGGGAAATACGATCGGCCGCTTACCTTCGGCGATATCGATGACGAGCTGAGTCAGCGTCATCGTCCCGCACGCTTGCACGGGCTGCCACGACGGGTTGCCGAGCGGCCCCGCATGCTCCCGTATCTTGTAGACATGGATATATACCGTTGCCGGGTCGAGCGTCACACCGGTGGCGTCTTTGATCGTCTGCGCGACATATCGCGCCGCGCCGTGCATGACGTCAGGCAGCGCCCCGGCAATGGTGGTGCGCAGATCCACCACATCCCGGACCTGTTGTGCGGTGCTAAAGCGAATGCGCAACCGCTGCTCGGTGGGGAGGGCGTCCGAATATCCTTTGGCCGGGGACGCCGCGAGTTCGCTTTCGAAGGCTGCCGAGGACGCACCGGCCAGCCAGTGCGTCCACGTTTGACCCCGATCGTCGCTGAGCACTTCGCCGCCCGCCTCCGTCGCTTCGCGATGCATGATACCGAAGGCGGCGTTGAGCGACATCTGAATCAGATCGTCGCCGGTCTCCGTGAAGCTAATTGTGCACATCGCGCCGTTCACGCAACGCTGCGAGACAGTCAACGGCAACCGCTGCACCAGCTCGTTATAGAGGATCGATTCGTTGCCGCGTAACAGATCGTTCGTCAGACTTTCCAGCGATATGTATTCCTTGATCGGTGCCGAACTGCCTGCGACGTACACGATCAACCGGCCACTGGCACCCGTCGTATTGCGGGACGTTTGCGATACCGCGAACATGCCACCGGGCTGCATTGTTCCTTGCTGTCCGGGCACGCCGACATCGAACCGGTAGCCCTGAATGTCGACCATATCGGTATCGGATGACGCGCGCAGGGCGGCGCTCGGGGCAAAGATGACGAGTTGTGCCAGGATCAATCCCGTGCGCGAGAGCTGACCGGCAGCGAAAAGCAGCTTCGAGTCCTCGTCGAGCATGTTTCTCCAATGGCTATACAGCGTCACTTCAGACGCGGTGTGCCGATCAGGAGAGGCAAGCCCTTTGAGCGTGTCGAGCAGCCGCTCACGGCTGACCTGCATGTCGTCTACGAATTGCGTCACGCTCAGTGATGCCAATTCGTCCGATGGCAGATAGGGAGAGTGGTCGGGCGCGTTGAGCCGATAGATGCCGTACTCGGCTTCGGCGCCGGGCAGCGTTCCTCCCGCGGCCAAACGCTCGACACCGGCGTCGGTCAGTGTCTTCGATGCTACGAAGCCAGTGCGCCGCCATTGGCCGGGCGCCAGGGTGCTCGGATGCGTGAAGTACTTGAACCGGTTCAGAAACCACCGATCCGAATCGAAGGGAGCGCCGCGGTCTGCAACGGCTTTGACGAGTTCGGCCTTGACGCGCTGGCGCCAGTCCGTGATCGGGGCGACAAATGTGCTGATTTCCTGCTGAGTCCGGTGTCTGTCCGTCTGTGCAATGGCGAGATCCGTCAGCCGTTGGCTCGTGGTCGACGATGCCAACGGCGAACGCAGGGCTGGGGGGGCAGCGCTCACTTCCCGGCGCTCGCGGGGCAATACCTGTGCCAAGGTGACTGCCGGTTTCGCCACCAAGCCCTCTGCCGCCGGGAAGGCCAACGGATCGGCCCACAAAGGCGCATTGATCGCCTCTGCAACGCCTGCGACAACGGAATCGAGGCAAGCGCCGATGGCTCGGCCGATGTCATCGCTTCGCGAAACTTGCGCAGGCGCGTCGCGACGCGACGTACCCCCAAGCGCGTAGAGGAGGCCCGTCAATGTGCCGACGAGACCGTGTTTGCGCCACGCCGGATGTTTCGGACCCGACGTTACGTCGTCTGCCAGCGCACGGGCGATCGCCTCGTAATCACGGTCTTCACGCCAAGGATCGTGACCGGAGCCTGACAACCACAGCCACATGAAGGCATGCTTCACGCGTTGCTTCCAATCGCTGCCTGTCTCCCGTGGCGTGTCTTCGAGACTGCCGACGATGAGCGCTTCAGACCGCGCTTGCGAGCGTCGAATGCTGCGCAAGTTTTGCGGGGCGGCGACACGCGCGAAGATCTCCGCCAATGTCTCGTACGGACGGCGTTCCGCCAGCGCGCGCGCCAACGAGTCGAGAATGCCGTCTGCGAGATCGGCGCGGTCGTTGAGCGCCTGAACGATGGGGTCGTTTTCCATGCTCAAGAATTCGGCAACTTCGGCGAGCGGCGTGCGGGTGAGCGTGAGAAGCAGACTGACGCGAAGTTCCGGATGGGCAACGCAAGCCTGTTCCATGCTTGCGGCCCATGCGGTCGCATCTTGGGGGGACAGCTTGGCGAGCAACGTCTGGAACGTCGGGTAATCGGCCGGCGCCGTAGCGGGTAGTGCGAGTTGTGGGACGGGCGGAGCGATAGGTGCTGGAGACGACGTCGATTGCGTTGCAATTAAATTAGTATTACTAATCATAACTTGGCGGCGGAAGCGGTGAGAGGCGAAATGACGGGGCGGCGAGGTGGTGGATCGATGGTGCGGGCGAGGAAACAATACCCGCTATCGGAAAGCGCTCATCGCGCCATCGGGTAGGCGCCCGGTAACGGTGTAAAGTGGCCTTTTCCGGCACTGCGCTGCCACGCGATTTCGCTTATCTGCACTCACGAAAAGGAGACTGTCATGGCGACACTTGAATACTATTTCGAGGACTTTTCCGTCGGCGATACGTTCGATCTCGGGACGTACACGTTTTCTGCCGACGAGATCGTGCATTTCGCGCGTCAGTTCGACCCGCAGCCGTTTCACGTCGACGAAGCGGCTGGGCGTGCGTCCCATTTCGGCGGATTGGTGGCGAGCGGCTGGCACACATGCAGCATCATGATGCGGCTCAACGTGGATAAGCTGCTCGTGCGCTCGTCGAGCATGGGCTCACCCGGCGTGGAGCAAATTGAATGGCTCGCACCGGTGCGCCCGGGCGACACGATCAACGTGACGAGCAGCACGCTGGAAGTGCGCGCATCCAAGAGCAAACCCGACCGTGGCATCGTGCGTCAGCTGTGGACGGCAACCAATCAGCACGGCGAGGAAGTGTGCCGGTTCCGCGGCACGGGGATGTATCTGAAGCGGGGGAACTGATTCGGCCGGACGAGGCAGCCCCCCAGACCCGCCAGACGCGGGTGACCTGTCAACGTTGACAGTTGTGCCGTTTGCCGACGCTCGTAACATGGGCCGCATGTTGCCAACCAGGCGAGGTGCGTCATGGATACGAAGTCGGAAGGGCGTGCGACGAACATCACCGTGTTCAAGGTCAGGATTGCCTCCGGGTCGGAGCGGACCTACAACAACGGACTCTGCCAGATCAAGCTCGATTTCGAGATCGTCTCCGACGCGCAGCTGTCGCGCGACGAACTCGATACGCTCACCGTCCTCGATGCCAACACGAAGCAGTTGATCCCTGTCATCGAGGAGGGGGCGCAGAATGTTCCCGTGCCGCAAGGCACTTGGGGCTGTACGGTCGAGCGGAACAATTACGACTTCTATGCTCCCGGGTTGGAAATCGAGCATGGGCACGCCAAGAACACCGAATTCCAACACTATTACGTGCAGACGGCCGACTCCGCCAATGCACGCAAAACCATCGGTGGGCGCATTAAGTTGGAAAACAACCGAGAGTTCTTCTCGGCAGAAGTCAACAGCGCCGACGGCAAGATTGACCTTATTCCCGTCGCGCCGGCCAACCCGCCTTTTTCGGCGTGGAATCAAGACTGGGAGCAGTCATACAAGTTCAGCATCGGTGCAAACGTCGATGTGACGATCTACTACCTGGGTATCGTGTTGCCGAGCGGGGCACGTCAGGGGATCAAAACCATGGAGGTCGCCCCCACAAGCTTTGCCAGCACGTTCAAATGGCTTAGCCCTAACTCGCAAAGCGGTGCGTTCTGCGGCTACGCCGTGCCGCCCGACGACCCTCAGCCGACATCGCCATTCATCTATTCCCAAGAGCAATTCACAGGCAACTATCGGGTCTCGAAGAACGACTGGCCGCGTTACGCATGCGGTGCCATCGCGTTCGTGTCGAACAATAGTCTTGGCCCGTACCAGGCCGGTGCGAATGGTCAAGGCTGCACCTACCTGTTGCGCGACCAGTACGGTACGCCTTATCGCGTGCGCGTCGCGATCACCCCCGCGTGCGATGCGCTGACGCTCAGTCAAGCCTGACTGCCTTCTGACCCACAACAACAGGGGGGCGCGATGACAGACACGCGGCAAGAACGGTCGCAGGCCGATGGCGGCGCACTTTACTCGGGTGCGCAGAGCTTTCTGAGTTATCTCGATAAGGGGGTCGATCCTCGCACCGGCACCTACCACATGCGGGTTTCGTTGCCCAAACTGGCGATGAATGCGCTGACCGGGCCGGACCTTGCGTTGTCGCTAAGCTTCGATGCCTTGCAAAACGCCGACGTGGGCCTGGGGCGAGGCTGGTCATGGGGGATGAGCCGACTGAGTCCCGATGCGAAGCGCCTGTCGCTGGCCGACGGAGAGACGCAACTGGCGATCATTTACGACAATCGGATCGAGTTTCCTGACATGAAGCTCCCGACGTTCGTTGCCCAGAAATCGGGCGACGTCGTCACGATCACCTACCGCTCGGGCCGCCGCGAGCGGTTGCAACGGTTCGACAGCCAACCGCTATCGCCTTATGTCCCGATTGAAATCATCTCGCCGCAGGGCCGCTCGATCCATCTGGCATGGGAGCATTTCGAAGGGCATCCCATGCTGGTGTCGATTGCCGATCATGAGCAGCGAGAATTGCTGCGCGCCAGCCGTACTTTGCAGGCGGCCACGATTACGGTGGCCGGACCCGGCGACAACGCCATCGACTTTCGGATGCTGCTCTCCGGCGATCTGGTGACGGCGATTGAACTGCCGATACCCGGACAAGTGGCATGGCGGTTTCGCTATAGCCGCTTCACCGGCGCCGATCTCGCGATGCTCACCGAGGTGAGTTCGCCGACAGGCAGTGTCGAGACCATCGTCTATGAAGAAAGGGGACACTCGTTTCCACTGCGTCTTGGCGAACTCCCCGACACGGAGCCGGAGCGGCTGCCTTACGTCGTGCGCCATGTGATGGATCCGGGGGCGGGGCAACCGCACCGCGTGACGACCTACACCTACTCGACACACAACTTTCTGGGGTTCGAGGCCGGTGTCGACTGGGAGGACGCGTTCGACGCGCTGTACAAGGTCACGCACGACTATCGCTATTCGAGTACGGAATCGAAGCTCGATGCCGACGGGCGCGCGCAAGTTGCGATTTACCGCGAATACGATCGCTTCCACGCCACGCGTATCGAGCGCCGCACCGAAGGCGATTGCGAACAGAGCCGCTTGTCCGATTTCCACGACGAGCCGGGCAAGACTTGGTACGAGCAGCCCGCCATCGTCGGCCTGATCAAGCAGCGCACCGTGCGTTATCGCCGCGGTGGTGTGTCGCGCGACGACGTCACCACGTACACCTATGACGCGTGGGGCAATACGACCGAGGAAATGGGGCCGGACGGTATTGCAGAGCGCACCACCTATTACGCACCGGCAGGCGAGGACGGCTGCCCTCCCGACCCGATATGGACCACACCCCGTACCGTGAAGACGACGGTCATGGTGCCGTCGGCGGTGATCGAGCGAAAGACGAACACGAAGGCTGAGGTCGTTACCACCCGCTACCGATATGCCTTGTTGCCTTCGATGGCACCGTCTGCGCCGGGCTATCTCGAATGCAGTCAGCAAACGCTCGAAACGCCTGATGGCGTGCAGAAGACGATCACGTACGAGTACGAGGACAACGTGCTTTCGCTGCTGCTGCACGGCCGCTTATGGCAGCAGGTCGAGACCATGGGTGGGCGAAGCATCACGACGGAATTCGCTTACGACGTCAACGACGGCACTCTGATCACCGACGAGTCGACCTATACGGATTTCGACGACACCGTCAGTCACGCGACCCGGCACGAATCGGTGATTTCCGGACAGGAAACGCAGCGCGAGAACGGCGACGAAATCGTGACGTTCGTGCGCGATGCGCTCGGCCGCGTGGTCGAGGAGACCATCACGCCGAAGTCCGGCGAGAGCGCATACACCACCACGCTCAAGCACACGTTTTCGCTCGCAGGACAGACCGGTGGCGACGTGAGTCAGACGACCACGACCGCGTCGGGGGTCGTCGTCACGCAGCATTTCGAGGGCACCGGCCAGTTGGTGCGCGAGACGCGCAAGGCCCCCGATGTGGCGCAGGGGGCGCACGTCGAAGTGCGCCGTATCGACTACGACGCGTTAGGTCGTGCGCAGCGCGAGGTGCGGAGCGATCTGCACGACACGCAGCTTGTCGCCGTAGAGACGCTTTTCCACTACGACAACTGGGAACAGCAGGTGGCGGTGGAAGGCCCGGGCGCGTTGATCGAGCATACCGAGTTCGATCCGATTACGCGGGTCCAGACGCGCTGGACGTCGGCGGGCGAGACGCGCAGCGCTCGCGTGACGAGACAGATGAATCGTTTCGAAGCGGCGGATTGGGAAGAGCGCCACACGGTGGACGGGAAGTTGATCAGCCGCACGGCCTACACCTATGACGGACTCGGGAGGTTGGCAAGCGAGACCGATACGCGTGCGCGCCGCACTGAGTACACCTACGATTTCGCCGATCGCGTGGTGCAGACCACGTTGTCGACGCGCGATGTGATCGAGACCGGCTATGCGCCGCATGCCGACAGCGAGGAGGTCGCCTCGATTCGCGTGAACGGTATCGATCTGGGACAGCGAGAGTTCGACGGTCTGATGCGCGTGCATTCGCAGACGATCGGGGGCCGCACGACGACGTGGGAATTCGATGCCGATCGCACCCAACCCCGCGAGGCGCACATTCCCGGTGGCGAGGTCGTGACGTATGAGGTCAACCCGTCGCTGCCGTCGAACGTGAAGAGCCGTGCCAACGGCGGGGTGCTCACCGACTACGGTTACGACGAGCACTCTGGGCTGTTGTTGCACGCACGCAGGCAGACGACCGGGCAGCCGGAAAGCGACTATTCCTGTATGCGGTACGCCGCGGGGAACCTGCTCAGCGAGACATGGCGCGAAGGCGATACCTCGCGCAGCGCATCCCATACCTGGTCGGTACAGGGCGCGCCGCTGACTTACACCGACGTGACCGGGCGCGAGCATAAGTATGAATACGAGCCCGACACCGGCCGCCTTGACACCGTGCATTGTGGCGATGTCACCGTCGAGATGATTTACGACGCGCTGGGCCGCGTCGGTGAGCAATGGGTGACGCAGGCGGGCCAACGCAAGTTGACCACGACGTTCACGTACGACGACGCGGGCCGTGAAACCTTGCGCGAATATGTGGCCCCCGGGCATCCGGCGTTTTCCATCGGGCACCAGTACGACGGTTTGGACCTGATCTCCATGCGTGAGCGCAAGCTCGGTGCGCAGCCGATGCTGGTCGAGCACTTCGAATACGACGCGCGCGGACGGTTGATCTTGTACTCCGCAGTCGGCGCAGAGACAGCGCCTCACGATCCCCACGACCCGTCACGGCGAATTGAACTCCAGCAGTGGGATTACGATGTGCTCGACAACGTCACGCGGGTCATGACGTGGCATCAGGGCCCCAGCGCGCCTACCGGTGTCGCCGAGTATCACTACGAAAACGCCGATGACCTGACCCAACTCACGTCGCTCGTGTACGAAGGCTACGGCGCGGCAGACGGTGTGCAGACATTCGAGTACGACGACGCCGGTCGGATGGTCGTGGCAGAGAGCGGCTACCGCGTGCAGTACAACGCGTTCGATCAGGTGCTCTCGGTATCGCGCGGTGACACGGCGCTTGCCACCTACCGTTACAACGGGCTCGACGAGCAATGCCTCGTGATACCGACGGGGCAGCCACCCCGTGAGCGCGTGTTTCGCGAGAACCGGCTGGTCACGGAGATTCGCGGCGCGCTGTCGCGTGTATATCTCGGCGGCGGCGCGGGTGACATCGATCAGTCTGGCGCGTTGCGGGTCTACGCCGTCGATCAAAAAGCGAGCGTGATGCAAACCTACGATGCGCAGGCAGCGCGCGTGGTGGTCTATTCCCCCTCGGGGTTTCGCGAGACGAATGCTGCGCTCGACGGCGTGCCCGCCTTCGATGGCGAGACGCTCGATCCGGCGACGCAATGGCTATGGCTGGGCAATGCGCGGATGTATTCGCCGGTGTTGGCGCGGTTCCTCGTGCCCGACACTTATTCGCCGTTCGATGGGGGAGGCATCAATCCGTATGCGCGCATCGATCCGGTCAATGCGACAGACCCCAGCGGTCACCTTGCCAGTTGGTTGAGCATTGTGGCGAGCGTTGCCGTCTCAGTGGCGGCGATCACCGTCAGCGTGATGACGGCGGGCGGCCTCACCGGCGTGGGCATTGCGCTTGCCGTGACGGCGAAGGCGGCGCTGGGGCAGATGGGATTGGTGGCTGCGGGAAGTGCGACTGCGCTGGCCGTGGCCAAGGGGACGACCGTCGCCACCGCCGTGTACGCAGCGGCCAAAGTCACGTTAGGCGCGATGGGGTCGCTCGCGGCGACTACCTCGGTCGGGGTCCGATCGACGGGCGATCATGAAACGGCGGCGAAGCTCGCCTTCGCGGGCGGCATCTTGACGCTGGGGTCGATGGCGGCAGGCTGGAAAGGGGTGCTCCGTACGTATCGAGCGCTGACCAAAACAAGGTTGGATGCCGGTGCCGTAACTAGAGCAAGCCAGAACGCGAGCCGGCGTGGCAGTTCGATGTCGGCGCAGGGCAGGGCGACCCCGCTCGCACTCCGTCGGGTGCGCAAGGCATCCGATATTGGACGCGGCCGCGCGAATTCGCTGGATGCCACGCGTGGCCACAGCCCCCGGACGTTGGACCGGACTACACCGATGGCACGGTCCCGAAAGATCAGTTCAACGTGGCCGCGTTTCGTCGACAGTGTCACCAGCGCGTTACCCGTCGGCCTGTCCAGCGTTGAGCCCGGTGTGCGCACCGGTGGGGCGCCGGCCAATGCGGAAACCGTACCCGGTGCGGCGTCGGGGATTCGGACGTTCGGCGACCATGCGGAGGTCCCTGTCGAGTTTATGTACTGACGGGGTACTTGCCATGCGCTTCGGGAGGTGAGTTCTTATGACGCAAGCCACATTTTTCCCATTGCTGTTCGACGAGGAGGTCGAAGCCAATGGCGTGAGCGAGGCGTATCTCGCTGCCAACGACAATAAGGTGCCCGCTCGGATTCGGGTGTTCCCACAAAACTCGGAACCTGGCGACGGTCTGTTTTTCATGATCGACGGGCACGATGTGCCGTCGATGGCGCGCGTGTTGACGGAGGACGACAAGGTCAACATCCCCATCCCCGTGCACTTTCCGGGAGACGTATTGCGTGCGTTGTCCGAAGGCGAGCATAACTTCGCTTACCGGTGCGAGAAGGTCGACGGTACCGTGATCGGCATCTCGATCGACAAGACGATTCAGGTGGTGCTATTGCCGCCGCTGGACTTGGTGCCGCCATTGGTGTCCGACGCACCGGACGGACGGCTTAACCCGATCAACGCATTGAGTGGCACGGCGGTGCACGTGCGTTACGGCGGCATGCGTGCGGGGCAACGCGTGCAGGTGCACTGGCACGGCACGAGCGGTGCGGGCAGCATCGACACGGCGTGGCAGACGGTGCCCACTACGGTGCCCGATTTCCTGTCGTTCGAGATTGCGCCGTTTTTGGTGGCGGCGAACGTGGGGACAACAGTCAACGTGGCTTACACGGTGGATCGTGGCGGCGACTTTACGGATTCGCAGGCGTTGTTGCTCGTCGTGACACCCTTCGATTTGCTCGACATGTCCACGCCGCAATTGCCCGACCTCGCCGGTAGCGATCGTATCGAGCCAGACAAATTACCCAACGGCATGCGCGTCGATCTGCCGCGCTGGCATCTGGCCTTTGAGGGGCAGCAGCTCTGGTTTTGGTGCGATGGGGAGCGCGCGGGGCAGTCGGGGGAATACCTGCACCACATGCGCACCGCACATCGCGTCACCTCGACGGAGGCTGCGCAAGGGGTCTTCACGACGGTGCCTGCCTCATGGCTCAAGCCGCTCAAGCATGGCTCGCGGTTGTTTATCCAATACGAGATCGGGTTTCACGAAGGCGGTCGACAGAACGCATCGTGGCTGTCGTTCGAAGTCATCAATCCCGCGCAAGACACGGGCAAGGGAGAGGCATCATGACCAGTACCATGCGATACGGCCTTTGGCGCGCGTTGAAGGGTTTGCTGATTGTCAGCGTTGGATTGCTCGGCGCATGTCAGTCGGTGGTGCAGTCGACGAACAGTACACAGCCGACGAACTACGCGCTGCCGACGATTACGATGCACAACAAAAACGGCGACCAAAAGTGTTCTTTCTCGCTGTACGACGGCGGCACGATCAATTTCAAGGACACGAGTAACTGCGACAACGACAAGTACTACACCTTCGAGATCACCGGTGCCCACGAAGGCATGGCGATCGAATTCCACGATGCACCGTCGTGCAACGGCTCGGAGCCTCATGCCAATTACGTGGTGTCGTTCAAGAACGGTGCCGGGCCGATCGGGAGTGTGGCCAGCACGAGTGTCGAGCAGAGCATGGGCAAATCGGTGGGCACGCGACTGACCGATGGCGCGGGCAACGATGTGCTGATTGCCGACGGATATCGGAGCGGTCAGCTTGTGGACAAGGTGTCGTGCGTGAAAGTGTCGATGCTGCTGCCCGATGGGCCTTTCCGAATTCGCTCTCGGGCATATCCCGATATGTGCCTGACAGGCAATCCTGCAATGGGCAATCGCATGAGGTTGGCGGCGTGCGCCGATGGCAACGCCTATCAGATGTTCTTCGAGAAAAATGACGCGGAACGCACCATGTATGCCGCGTGGGTGCCTCGTGAGAAGAATTTCATCCCGTTCATGCGATATGCGTTCTCGTCGGACACCTCGCCTTGGTTCGTGGATCTGCTGCCCAGACCGGAAGCCATAGGAGAACCTTTGCGCTACCTGGCCAGAAACGGGCAATTGGGTAGCTGGAGTATGTGTGTCTGGGCGGTCACCCACGTCGAGGGGGGCATTGTTGTGACGACCTGTGGTACCGACGACCCTGTCGGTGCCGACAAATGGTCGATAGAACTCACCACCAAAGCGCAGAAAAAGTGATGCGACGCGTGCGGGGGAGTGCCTCGGTGACGACCGGGGCCTCCGCGATTGCGCTCGACATCAATGCGACAAATCGCTCACCGAAGCCGCCGGGGCATCGCGCTTGACCTGCGTGATGCCGTCTTCCATTTGCTCGGCGGACGAGAACATCTGGCTTTGCCCGATGATTTCGCCGTTGCGCGCCTTCAGTACGAAGTAGGGGCGCCCGGAGGTGGACGTTTTGCGCTCGAAACGATGGTCTTCGCCGGAATTCTTGCGCACGGACTCGATGCCGTTCTGCGCCGAGGCGCGCGCCTTATAGGTTTCGGAAGACAGGATGATATGGCCGCTGTCGGCCAGCAGGTGAAAGTGAAATTCACCGTTGGGACTGCGCTTGAGTTCGAATTTGCCTGACATATGTGGATCTCCCGGATCTTCCAAAAGCCAACGGCGGGCAATGCGAATTACGAACTGAAAACCACCACAGAAGAACAGCACCCGGCGCCGCTCATTTCAAGCAAACATCGGGAAATTTTCGCTAGATTAGCACCGCCGTCGCCTTGGCGATACCTCACGATTCGTCAACCTTGTTTCGAAGTGTAAACGACTTGTCGCGCCACAGGCCCCGCGCCGGGGCCTGTGGCACTTATCGACAACGGTCAGCGCCGCGCGTACTGTGTCGCGCCGAACAGCATCTCGCGCGCCTTGTCGTCCTGCAACGGCTTGCGGGCGTCGGCCAGCACCTTGATGCCGCGCTGCACGGCCGGACGCGCCTCGATGGCTTCGAACCAGCGCTGCACGTTCGGGAAGTCAGAGAGCTCCACGCCCTGATTCTTCCACGAGCGCAGCCACGGCCAAATCGCGATGTCGGCAATGGTGTACTCGTCGGCGGCCACGTACGGGTGATCGGCCAGACGCTTATCGAGCACGCCATACAGACGCCGCGCTTCGTTGGTGTAACGCTTGATGGCGTAGTCGATCTTCTCGGGTGCGTAAATACGGAAATGGTGCGCCTGACCGAGCATCGGCCCCACGCCGCCCATCTGGAACATCAGCCATTCGAGCGTTTCGTACTTGCCGCGTACGTTCGCGGGCAGGAAGCGGCCGGTTTTCCCCGCGAGATACAGCAGAATTGCCCCCGACTCGAACAGCGAGATCGGTTTGCCGTCCGGGCCTTCCTCGTCGACGATGGCCGGGATCTTGTTGTTCGGCGAAATGGCGAGGAAGGATTCCTTGAACTGGTCGCCCGCGCCGATATCGACCGCGTGGGCGTGGTAGGGCAGCCCGCATTCCTCCAGCATGATGTGGACTTTATGACCGTTGGGCGTGGCCCACGAATAGACCTGAATCAATTGCAGCTCCTCGAAATCAAAGGGCGTCGGAAGCGCATCGACACAGCACATGCGCTCGGCACGGTGACGAAAAGGGGTAATTGGGGTGACAAAACCCGGAAATTACACCACAGAACGCGCGGGCCTGCCGCCGACCGGCCCGCCCGTGCCCACGCGCGCTCAGCCTCGTGCCGTGTGCCGTGCCAGTTCCAGCTTGGCGATGGCGTCGCGGTGCACCTCGTCGGGGCCATCGGCGAAGCGCAGTGTGCGGGCGCTCGCGTACGCATACGCTAGCGGGAAATCCCCCGACAAGCCTGCCGCACCGTGGGCCTGAATGGCCCAGTCGATCACCTGGCACGCCATATTGGGCGCCACCACCTTGATCATCGCGATCTCCGCCCGTGCGGCCTTGTTGCCGACCGTGTCCATCATGTACGCCGCCTTGAGCGTGAGCAAGCGTGCTTGCTCGATCAGGCAGCGGGCTTCGGCAATGCGCTCGCGTGTGACACCTTGTGCGGCAATCGGCTTGCCGAAGGCCTCGCGCGAAAGGGTGCGCTGGCACATCTGCGCGAGCGCACGTTCGGCCAGCCCGATCAGCCGCATGCAGTGGTGAATGCGGCCCGGGCCGAGGCGGCCCTGCGCGATCTCGAAGCCACGTCCTTCGCCGAGCAGCATGCTGCTCGCAGGAACACGCACGTCGTCGAGCACGATGTCCATGTGGCCGTGCGGGGCGTCGTCGTAGCCGAAGACCGTGAGCGGGCGCACGCGCGAGATGCCTTTCGTATCCGCCGGTATCAGAATCATCGACTGCTGGGCATGCTTCGGCGCCTCGGGGTCGGTCTTGCCCATCACGATGTAAAGCGCGCAACGCGGGTCGCCCGCCCCCGTCGACCACCACTTATGGCCATTGACGACGTAGTCGTCGCCGTCGCGCCGGATACTGCATTGCACGTTGGTGGCATCCGACGATGCCACATCGGGTTCGGTCATCAGAAACGCCGAGCGGATTTCGCCGCGCAAGAGCGGTTCGAGCCACTGTGCCTTTTGCGCGTCGGTGGCGTAACGCTCCAGCGTCTCCATGTTGCCGGTGTCGGGCGCGTTGCAATTGAAGACTTCCGGCGCCCACGGCACTTGGCCCATGATTTCGCACAGCGGCGCGTATTCCACGTTGGTGAGCCCTGCGCCGCGCCCCGAGTCGGGTAAGAACAGGTTCCACAAGTCAGCCTGTTGCGCGAGCGGTTTCAGGCGCTCGATGACCTGCGAGGGTTGCCACGCATCGCCCTGGCGGCGAGCGATCTCGATCTCTTCGAGATAGCGGCGTTCGTTGGGGAAGATGTGTTCGTCGAAAAAGGCGCTCAGGCGCGCGCGCAGCGCTTCGACTTTCGGGCTATAGCTGAAATCCATGAGATGGGCTGTGCTCCAGTGGTCTCGTCAATCGCTTTTCTGTGCGTATTGCCACGCGAGTTCGGCCATTGGCCGAGCGCGCTTGCCTGCATCGAGTGCTTGCTGGCTCGCGGCCGTGCCGTCGGCGACGCGCTTCATGATGCCTTGCAGAATCGCCGCAATACGGAACATGTTGTACGCGAGATAGAAGTGCCATTGCGCCGGGCGTGCGATGCCTGTGCGCTCGCTGTAACGGGCCACGTAGTCGCGTTCGCCGGGGATGCCCAACGCGGCCCAGTCGAGCCCCGCGATGCCGCGAAACACACCCGGGCTGACGTGCCATGCCATGCAGTGGTAGCTGAAGTCGGCGAGCGGGTCGCCCAGCGTCGATAACTCCCAATCGAGCACGGCGAGTACGCGCGGCTCGCTCGGATGGAAGATCAGATTGTCGAGCCGGAAGTCGCCGTGCACGACGGTCGTGCGCTCGGGGTCGCCGGTCGGCACATGGGCGGGCAACCATTCGATCAGACGATCCATCGCTTCGATCGGCTCGGTCTCGGAAGCCCTGTATTGCTTGCTCCAGCGTGCGATTTGCCGCGCGATGTAGTCGCCGGGCTTGCCGTAGGTGTCCAGCCCGATGGCGCGGTAGTCGACGCGATGCAGCGCGGATATCACGCGATTCATTTCGTCGTAGATCGCACCGCGTTCTGACGCTGACATGCCGGGTAGTGCCGGGTCCCACAGCACGCGCCCGGGCACATAGGCCATCACGTAGAACGCGAGACCGATGACGCGCTCGTCTTCGCACAAGCCAAGCATGCGCGCGACGGGAACGTCGGTCTGCGCCAGCGCATGCATGACGCGGTACTCACGCTCGATCGCGTGGGCCGACGGCAGCAATTTTTCGGCGGGTGCGGGTTTGGTGCGAAGCACGTATTCCGCACCGGGGGTGCTTAGCCGATAAGTGGGATTGGATTGGCCGCCGTTGAATTGCGCGATGCGCAGCGGCCCGGCGTAACCGTCGATGTGGGCAGTGAGCCACTGCGCCAGTGCATCGGCGTCGAACGGCGGGGAATCGCCGAGCGAACGCTCGCCGGCGAAAGCGGAAAAGTCCTGCGCAAGCTCCTCGGCCATGCTGTCTCCTGCATTTCCGGTGCGACGGTGGGACGGCGACTGTGCTTACTTCGGCTGACGCGAACGAATAAACGACGCGAAGATTTTCTCCATGACGGTCAACCGGTTATCGCGATGCAGCGGCTGCGGCGGCGCGAAATTCATCAGGCGCACGACCCAGTCTTCGGGCTTGTCGCCGACATCGAGTGCATTGATGCATGCGGGCGTCTGCGCCAACTGACCGATGAAGAGACGCCCCAGAGGATGCATCGCGTGCGAGAGAATCGCGCGGTTCACGCCACCGTGCAGCACGAGCAGCACGGTGTCCCACGACTTGTCGGCACGCAGCTCGGCGAGCGGAGGTACCACGCGGTCGAGCAGTTCGCGCACCGACTCACCATTCATGAAGCGCGTGTCTTCAGCCACCAGGCCGTCGAAGGCGCCGAGGAACGCTTGTGCGATTTCGCTCGGCGGCAAGTCCGCAAGACTGCCTGAGCGAATCTCCTGCCAGCAAGTCCACGTTTCGATATCGATTGGCTGTCCGGTCTCGGCCAACACACGCTGCGCAGTCTCGCGCGTGCGCGGCAGGCCACTGACGATGACGCGATCGAAGCGAATATTCTCCGCCGCAAACGCGCGTCCGGCGGCGCTTGCCTGCGCGCGGCCATTCTCGTTGAGTGGCACCGTGTCGGCGTCGATGGGTTTGCCGCTGTCGTCGAAGTACGTCACGTCGCCGTGACGCATCAGATAGATGCGGCGGCGGTTCGGCGGGGTGAATTCGAGTGGGCCGGTGTCGGGCCCGAGGCGTCCAATCGTGCTCATGCGTACTGTCTCCGAAGCGTGCGTTAGGGGCGCTCAGTGGAACAGGCCCCAGGGCAATGACCGACAGTCTATCGGTAAGTTGCAGGCCGCTTCTCGAGAAACGCGGTGATGCCTTCCAACCCATCGGCGTGATGCAGCGACGCGACGAAGTTATCGCGCTCGGCACCCAACTGCGACGTGAGCGTCTCGCTCGCGCCGCTGTCGATCAGCGACTTGATGCGGCCCACGGCATTGGGAGATAACTGCGCAAGATCGGTCGCCCAGTTGAGCGCTTCGGCGCGTGCCTGTCCCGGCGCGACCACGCGATTGACGAGGCCCGCGGCAGCCAGCCGGCTGGCGGCGACCGGTTTGCCTTCGAGCAAAATCTCGGTGGCGAGCGGGCGGGGCAGCGCTTGCGAAAGGAACCACGAGCCGCCGCCGTCGGGCGTAAGGCCCACTTTGACGTAAGCCATCACGAACTTGGCGTTGTCCGCAGCGACGAGCAGATCGCAAGCCAATGCCAGCGAAAAGCCCGCACCCGCCGCGGCGCCTTCGACCGCGGCGATGATCGGCTTCGGGCACGAGCGCAGCGCTTCGATCCATTCGGCCAATGCGTCGATGCTGGCCGCTTGCACGGACGGATCATTCTGACGGTTCTCCAGCAGACGGTTCAGGTTGCCGCCCGCGCAGAAGAAGTTGTCGGCACCGGTGAGCACGACCGCGCGAATCGACGGATCGCGCTCGGCGGTGGCGAGGGCTTCGACGCCTGCGGCGTACATGTCCGGGTGCAGCGCGTTGCGTGCACCCGGGTTGGACAACGTGAGAACCAGCGTCTGGTCGACGCGTTCGGCAAGCAGTTCGGCGCTCATGGTCAGGGCCTCCGGATCACTGTTCTTCGGTGAGCAGCGACACGCCGAGCTGCGCGCGACGCGTGAGCCACGGCGACGGACGGTAGCGTTGGTCGCCGTAGAACGATTGCAGATTGCGCAGCACGGTGAGCAACTGGCGTGCGCCGACGGCGTCGCCCAGTGCGAGCGGGCCCTTCGCGTAACCGAGGCCGAGGGTGACGGCGCGGTCGATGTCGCCCGGCGTGGCGATGCGTTGTTGCGCGATGTCGGCACCGATGTTCACGATGGTCGCAATCACGCGTTGGGCCACGAAGCCTGCCGAGTCGCGAATCACCGTCACCGGCGTGCCGCCTTGGGCGAACAACGCGTGTGCGGCGTCGCGCGCTTCGGGCGTGGTGACCGGCGTGGTCATCAGCGTGTGGCGCTTGGCACCGGCGAGCGGCAGCAATGTATCGACGGCGACCGTGCGAGTGGCGTCGAGCCCTTGCTCGACCGCGCAGGTGGTGGCGTCGAGGCCGAGTGGCGTGACGACGATCAGGGCCGTATCCGACGGCTTATCGCCGTTTTCGATGGTGACGCCCGTAGCACCCAGCAATTCCACGACAGCAGCAAAGCCGCGCGTGTCGGCACGGCTGACCCAGACGGTCGCGGGCAGCGTGGACGGGGCCGGGGTTTCCGCGGGGACTTGCTGCTTGCCGTCGACATAACGGTAGAAGCCTTCACCGACCTTGCGTCCGAGCAGGCCACCCGCGAAACGCACGGCGGTGATCGGCGACGGACGGAAGCGGGCTTCTTCGTAGAACTGGTGATAGATCGATTCCATCACCGGGTGGGAGACGTCGAGTGCAGTGAGGTCGAGCAGTTCGAACGTGCCCAGACGGAAACCGGCTTGCTCGCGCAGGATGCGGTCGATATCGGCAAAGCTCGCGATGCCTTCGCTGGCGACGCGCAGGCCTTCGGTGTTCATGCCACGGCCGGCGTGGTTGACGATGAAACCCGGCATGTCCTTGCAACGCACGGCCGTGTGGCCCATGCGCTGGCCCAGGGCGAGCAGGGCGTCGCCGACTTCCGGCGCGGTGCGCAGGCCGTCGATGACTTCCACCACCTTCATGAGTGGCACGGGGTTGAAGAAGTGATAACCGGCCACGCGCGCCGGGCGCTCGCAAGCGGCGGCAATGGCGGTGATGGACAGCGACGACGTGTTCGACGCGAGGATCGCGTCGGGCGACACGATGGCTTCGAGCGAACGGAACAGGTCGCGCTTGATCTCCAGCTTCTCGATGATGGCTTCGATCACGAGGTCGCAATCGGCCAGATCCTCCAGCGCGGCACAGGCGTGCAAACGGCCCATCGTCGCGTCGACCGCTGCCGCGTCGATCTTCCCTTTGGCCGCCAGCTTGTCGAGGGTCTCGCGCAAGGTGTCTAGCGCGGCCTGTACGGCCTTCGCGTTGGTGTCGTAGAGCTTCACACGCAGACCGGCCTGTGCGGCGATCTGGGCGATGCCACGGCCCATGGCGCCCGCGCCAACGATACCCAGCGTGTCGATGGACTTGGCCACCGCGTTCGCCGTGTCCAGGGAGGAGGATGCAGTCATTCGGAGTGTCTCGAGATAGGTGGAATTATCGGCCTGCGGCGCGTGGCCCGGCGACCCCGTGAGGTCACGCAAGCCCGCTGCGCGGACATCGCTCGACATTCTATCGTCCGACCGGTCGGTCGGGAAATGAATTTCCTGCCGAATGCCGGACGATGCAAACCGATGCCCGAATCGCGTTGCCGCTATTGTCGCCTATCTCGCGGTCACTGCCAGCCGTTGTTCCGCGCAGCGGTCGGCGGCAAAGGGGGGCTTAATGCGCCGCGCCCACCGCACCGATCCGCAGCGGCGTTTCGCGGTACATCCAAGCCGTGGCGCCGATCACGACCACCGACAGCACGCAGAACAGCACGCCGCAGCCGATCACCCCGGCAATGCCGAGATGGTCGATGAACACGCCGCCGAGCGCCGAGCCGAGCACCACGCCGCCGTTGGCCGCCGACACGAAGAGGCTGGTGCCGAACTCCGGCGCTTCTGCCGTGGTGGCGGTGAGCCACATTTGCGTGACCAGCAGCCCGCTCGTGTGTGCGGCACCCCACAGCACCGCGATGACCGCCATGCTCGCGACATTGGCGCTGCCGCCGTAGTACAGCACGCCGTACGCGATACCCAGTGCGATCGGGTGCAGGAACGTGGTTCGCACCAGGTTGCGCGCCAGCAAGCGCCCTGCGTAGAGATTCCCTGCCACGCCCCCGACGCCGAAGATCACGAGGATCAGGCTGATCGTGGTGGGGTCCATGCCCGTCTCGCGCTTGAGATATTCGGCGGCGTAGCTGTAGACCGAGAACATCGCCGTGAAGACCGTGATGGTCGCGGCGATCGTCAGCCACAACACCGGTTTGCGCAGCACGCTGAGTTGATGGCCGAAGCCGAGGGCGACGGGTTTGCCTTGCGACGGCAGCATCGCCCACAAACCCACGCCAGAGAGGCCGGTCAGCGCCGTGCAGAAGAGGAACGAGGCTTCGTACGACAGGTGATCGGCTACCCAGGTGGTCGCTGGGACACCGAGGACGAGGCCCATCGACGTGCCCACGAACGCGAGCGAGATCGCATGCGCGCGCTGCGCCTTTGGGTAGAGCGAGGCCGCCGCCGTGAACGCCGCCGACAAAAAGACCGGATGCAGCATCGCGGGGATCACGCGTAGCGCCATCAGACTCGGGAAATTCGGCGCGTAAGCTGCCAGCGCGCTGCACACCGCAAAGCCGAAGAGGGCGAAGACCAGCACCTTTTTACGGTCGTAACGCGAGGCGATCAACACCAGCACCGGACCGAGCGTGGCGACGACCAACGCGAATACCGCCATCAGCCAGCCCGCTTGCGAGACGGTGATGCCAAAGCGCTCGACGATCATCGGCAGGATGCCGACCACGCCGAATTCCAGCGTATAGAGGCCGAACAGGCCGAGCATGATGGCGGGCATGGCGGCGGCCGATTTGACGAGGGTCGTCATGCTGGCTTCACCTCCACGACGACCTTACCGAACGCGCCACGCTGCAAATGCGCGAACGCTTGCGGCACTTGCGAGAACGGGTACACGGCGTCGATCACCGGCTTGATGCCCAGCAGATCGACGGCGCGCACGAGGTCTTCCAACGCGCGGCGAGGGCCGACAGCGATGCCCACAATCGATGCTCGGCTCGCCAGCAGCGACAGAATTCGCAGGCTGATGCGATCCGCGTCGAGCAGGCCGATCACGGAAATGCGCCCGCCTTGCTTCACTGCCTGAAGCGAGCGCTCGATGTTCTCGCCGCCAGTCATCTCGAGAATGTGGTCGGCGCCGCGTCCGTCCGTCAGATCGAGTACGGCGTTCTGCCAGTCGGGGGTGGTGTGGCGATGGATGCCGTGCGTCGCGCCAAGCGTGAGCGCACCGGCAATCTTCTCGTCGCTGCCGCTCGTGACGATCACGCGCGCGCCATGGGCGGCGGCCAACTGCACCGCGAACAGCGATACGCCGCCGGTGCCTTGCACCACGACGGTCTGCCCGGCGTGCAGGTGGCCGAGTTCGATCAGGGCCATCCACGCCGTGAGGGCGGCGACGGGCAACGTGCTGGCCTCGGCGGCGCTCAAGCTCGCGGGGGCGAGCACGCAGCCGTCGGCCTGTGTGACGACGTATTGGGCCAGCACGCCGGGCAGGGGGCCGCCACGGGTGGGCGCGTCGGTCCACGTGCGCGGCGCGCCGTCGACCCAGCCGGGCATATAGGTGGCGATCACGCGCTCGCCGGTGGTGAACCGCGTGACGCCGTCGCCGAGCGCGACGACCCGGCCAGCCATGTCGGAAGCCGGCGTGAACGGAAAGCTCAAGGCGTTGCCCATGCCCGACTCGGCAACTTCGGCGTCGCGGTAGTTGAGCGAGACGGCTTCGACTTCAATGACGATTTCACCCGGGCCGGGCGTGGGGAGTTCGACCTCCTGCAAAGCGAGGTTATCGAGGCCGAGCGACGGCATTTCCCAGCGTTGGAACGTACGGATCATGGCGCACCTGCGAATGTCTGGCATTCGTGAGAAAGAGGAGCCTCGATCCTAGGGATTGGCTGATTGAAGAGTAAGTGGGGTAGAGTTCCGGTCTATGCGGAGAAATTGTTCCGCAATGAGGTCGAGTCGGCGGGTGAGCGAGCGATCGGGCGGGCGAGTGGCAGGCAGTGAGCGAGGCAGCGAATGGAAAGCGCAGCAGTGAATGTTTTCGTGCAGGTCGCCGAGACGGGCAGTTTCGTGGCGGCTGGGCGGGTGCTGGGTATTTCGGCGTCGGCGGTGGGCAAGCGGGTGAGTGCGCTGGAGGACCAACTGGGCGTGCGGCTGTTTCATCGCAGTACGCGCAGCCTGACGCTCACGGCGGAAGGCGGGCTGTTTCTGGCGCGCGGGCGGCGCATTCTGGCCGAGCTGGAGGCGGCGCAGGCGGAACTGTCGCAAGTCAATCTCACGCCCCGCGGACGACTGCGGTTGAGCGTGCCGCTCGTGGGCGAGCCGTTCCTCACGGCGATGGGGCAATTCAAGCTCGCCTACCCGGAGGTCGATCTCGAACTCGAATTCACCGATCGCCGTGTCGACATCATCGAAGAAGGTTTCGACGCGGTGATTCGCACGGGCGATGCGCCGGACTCGCGTCTGAGCGCACGACGTTTCGGTGAGCTATCGATGCTGCTGGTCGGTGCGCCCGACTATTTCGCGCGATGCGGCACACCACGCATGATCGGCGATCTTGGGCAGCACGCCTGCATTCAGTTTCGCTATCCGAACACGGGCAAGCTTCAGGTATGGCCGTTAGGTGAAAGCGGTGAGGACGACGATGCCGCAGGCTTTCCGCTATCGACGGCGGTGGTTTGCAACAACCTCGAAGCGCGCATCGCGTTCGCGTTGCAAGGCGTGGGCATCGCGTACCTGCCGGACTTTTCGATTCGCGGCTATTTGCGCACCGGCCAGTTGGTGCAGGTGTTGCCGCAATGCACGCAGACCGGTATCCCGTTTCACATCATGTGGCCTTCAGGCGGTCACGTGCCGGCCAAGCTGCGCGTGTTCATCGATTTCATGCGCGAGCGGGTCTTTCCGGCACAGGACGCTTGAGGCCATCGCCGCGATTTTCGAGACGTTCGTCGAACGACATTCGTCGCGAACGGCGGTGCGAGGCCTTACACTGCGCTTCGGAGAACACACCATGGGAGACATCATGTTGAAGTTGTACGGATTTCCGATCAGCAATTACTACAACAAGGTCAAGGTCGTGCTGTACGAGAAGGGCGTGCCCTTCGAAGAATCTGAATCCATCCCGAGTCAGGACGAGCCGCTGCTGCAATGCTCGCCGCTGGGCAAGGTGCCGTATCTGCAAACCGAAGGCGGATATCTCGCCGAGTCGCAGGTGATTTGCGATTACATCGAAGTCACGCACCCGACGCCCGCGCTGTTCTCGAAAGACCCGTGGCAGCAAGCCAAGGAGCGCGAGCTGATCACGATGCTCGAGCTGCATCTGGAACTGGTCACGCGTGAGGTCTACGGACAGGCGTTCTTTGGCGGCACCGCTTCGGAAGGCACGCGCACGCGTACCGAGAAGCTGCTTCGTCGCAATATCGTCGCGTTCAAGCGTATTGCGAAGTTCGCCCCGTACGTGGCGGGCGATAAGTTCACGATGGCCGATGTGGCCGCTGGGATTCACCTGCCGATCATCGGCATGGCGACGCAAGCTGTCTTCGGTGAAGACTTCCTGCAAGCCGCCGGTGTCGATTGGAAGGCGTACGGCAAGCTGCTGGCGGAGCGCGAGTCGTTCCAACGCACGCGTGCCGAGATGAAGGCCTATCAGCAAGCGCAGCAGGCCAAAAAGTCGGAAGCGTAATGTGATTGGCGATTGGGGCTGTCGCTGGGGCTGCATTTAACAGCCCCAACGGCAGCCCCAATTCGTTAGATCTTTGCCAGACGTGCCAGTGCTTCGCGCAGTGTGTCGTCTTGCTTGGCGAAGCAGAAACGCACCACACCCGATTCATGCGGCGCGTGATAGAACGCCGAGACCGGAATCGCCGCCACGCCAATTTCGCCCGTGAGCCACAGCGCGAAGTCGGCTTCGCTCATATCGCTGATCGCGCCGTAATCCACACACTGGAAATACGTGCCCTCGCAGGGCAGCAGCTTGAAGCGCGTGTTGGCCAAGCCTTCACGGAACAGGTCGCGCTTCTTTTGGTAGAAGCCCGCGAGTTCGAGATACGGCGCCGGATCGCGCATGTAGTCGGCAAGACCGACCTGCATCGGCGTATTCACCGTGAACACGTTGAACTGGTGCACCTTGCGGAACTCGGCCATGAGCGACGCGGGAGCCGCGACGAACCCAACCTTCCAGCCAGTGACGTGATACGTCTTACCGAAGCTCGACACGATGAAGCTGCGGCGCGCCAGTTCCGGATGCCGCGCCACGCTCTCATGACGCTTGCCGTCGTACACCATGTGCTCGTAGACCTCGTCCGAGAGCAGCAGGATGTCGGTGCCAGCCACGATCTCGGCAAGCTTCGCGAGATCCTTCTCGTGCCACACCGTGCCGCTGGGATTGTGCGGCGTGTTGAACAGAATCAGGCGCGTGCGCGGCGTAATGGCCGCTGCGAGCTTGTCGAACGGAATGCTGAAATCGGGCGCTTCAAGTGTGATGAACACCGGTTTGCCGCCTGCGAGTTCGATGGACGGGACATAGCTGTCGTACGTCGGCTCGAACACGATGACTTCATCGCCCGGATGCACGGTCGCCAAAATGGTCGTGAGCAGTGCCTGCGTGGCGCCAGCCGTCACGGTGATCTCGGTGTTCCAGTCGTAGTGCTGGCCGTACAACTGGCCGATCTTGGCCGCGATGGCCTGACGCAGTGCCGGTACACCGGCCATCGGCGGGTACTGATTGTGGCCGTCGCGCATGGCCCGCGAGACCGCGTCGACAATCTTCGGATCGCACTCGAAATCGGGGAAGCCCTGGCCGAGGTTGACGGCCTGCTTCTCGGCGGCGAGGGCCGACATCACGGTGAAGATGGTGGTGCCGACGTTCGGCAGGCGGGAAGCGAGCGCGGGCGCGGCCAACGGGGCCGGGGCGGCAGTAGCAATATGGGGCGCGTTCATTGAGGCGAGGCTAAGGCAGAGTCGGATTGGACGATGGCGGTCATTTTACCGCCGCAGCGTGCGGTGTGCCGGAGGCGCAGGGTTTTGCGTCCTAGCGGCCTACCGACCTTCCACGAGCAGCGAGACGAAAGCGCTCGCTGTCACGATGCGAAAGCCGAACTGGCGGGCGACCCGGCTGCGCAGCTTGAGCACGGCCTTGTCTTTGCTCACCAGCCAGTGCGCATGGCCGTCACGGGCGGCTTCGAGAAACTTCTGATCGTCGCGGTCGCGGCACAGCGGCAGTTGCGCGGGCGGCGGGGCGTCGTCGGGCACGACGATGCGCTGCGTGTGGGCGTCGACCCATGCCAGCGCGGCGTCGTTATCGACAGCGCGCGAGACGAATTGCGGGTAAGTGAGCACCACGGCCAGCTCGTCGCGGCAGCGTTGCGCCATGAGGGCCGTCAGACGCTTTTCGAGCAGGGCGTCGCGCACGGGGCGCGCCACCGGGTCATCGAACACGAGCAAGTCGATCCAGACATTGGTGTCGAAGACCACGCGCGGCGGCGTAGCCAGCGTATCGAGGTGTTCGGCGAAGGCCCGCTCAGCGGGCGTGGCAACAGCGTTTTGAAGCATTGGATAGAATGACGGTTTTCGTTTTCGCAGGAACGCTGCACCCCATATGATAATTGTTCTCTCGCCGGCCAAATCGCTCGACTACGAAACACCCCCGCACGTGAACACGCACACCGTGCCGCAATTCGTCGACGAAGCCGCCGAACTGATCGAGGGCCTGCGCGAACTGAGCCCAGCACAAGTCGGCTCGCTCATGAGCATTTCGGACCAGCTCGCCGCGCTCAACGCCACGCGCTACGCCGACTGGACCCCTCGCTTCGATACTTCCAATGCCAAGCAAGCCGTGCTCGCCTTCAATGGCGATGTCTACGAAGGCTTGTCGGCGCGCACCCTCAGTGCGCCTCAACTCGAGTTCGCCCAGCGGCACCTGCGCATCCTCTCGGGGCTCTATGGCGTATTGCGCCCGCTCGATCTGCTGCAACCGTATCGTCTCGAGATGGGCACGCGGTTTGCCAACAAGCGCGGGCGCGATCTTTATGCCTTCTGGGGCGAGCGCGTGACGCAGACGATCAACGCGTCGCTCACCGAGCATCCGGAAACGCGCCGTGTGCTGGTGAATCTGGCGTCGGAAGAGTATTTCAAGGTGATCAAGCGCCGGCTCGTGGCCGCACCGGTCATCACGCCGGTTTTCGAAGACTGGAAGAGCGGCAAGTACAAGATCATCAGCTTCTACGCCAAGCGGGCGCGCGGGTTGATGGCGCGTTATGCCATCGAGCGCAACGTCACCGACGTGCAGCAGTTGAAGGCGTTCGACACCGAGGGTTATGCGTTCGACGACAGCGTGTCGAACGACGCGCTGTGGGTGTTCCGCCGTCGCGTGGCCTGACACACACCAACATTTAGCCCCGGGCCCTGTCCCGGGGTTTTTCATTTGCAGCCAGTGAGGCGAGTCATGACCGTATTCATCAGCAGCACGTTCGACAGTGGTGCCATCCACGTGGTGAGCGCCGAGCGCGCCGACGACATTCACGTGCGCATTCCGCAAGACAATGCGGCCGAGTTTTCGCAGTGGTTCCACTTTCGTGTGCAAGGCGTGGCGAACACGGCTTGCCGGATCGTATTCGATAACGCGAGCGAAACGTCGTATCCGCGCGGCTGGCAGGACTATCGCGCCGTGGCGTCGTACGACCGCGTGAACTGGTTCCGCGTGCCGACGACGTACGACGGCCGTGTGATGACGGTGTCGTTCACGCCGTCGCACGACAGCGTGTATCTGGCGTATTTCGAGCCGTACAACGAGGAGCGCCATCTGGCATTGCTGGGTACGGCGCAGAATTCGCCGCGCGTGCGTTCGCACTCGATCGGCGCGACGGTCGACGGCCGCGATATGACGGTGCTGACCGTGGGCGAGCCGGGCGCAGGCAAGCGCAATATCTGGGTCATCGCGCGCCAGCATCCCGGCGAGACGATGGCCGAGTGGTTTGTGGAAGGGCTGCTGCGCCGCCTGTTGGGCGCGGGAGATTGGGCGGGCGATCCGCTGGCGGCGGCGCTGCTTAACGACGCTGTGTTCCATATCGTGCCGAACATGAACCCCGACGGTTCGGCGCGCGGCAATCTGCGCACGAATGCCGCCGGCGCGAACCTGAATCGCGAGTGGCTCGAACCGGATCTCGCGCGCAGCCCGGAAGTGTTTCATGTGCGCGCGGCCATCGAGGCGGCAGGCTGCGACATGTTCTTCGACATTCACGGCGACGAAGCGCTGCCGTACGTGTTCGTGGCGGGCAACGAGGGCGTGGAAGGGGCGAGCGACGCACTGTTGGCGCGTGAGCGTGCGTTCATCGACCGCTTCAAAGCGGCGAGTCTCGACTTTCAGGACAAGTTCGGCTATCCGCCGGGCAAGCACGCGGCGGAGTCGCTCAAGCTGGCGTCGAAGTGGATTGCGCGGCGCTTCGATTGCCTGTCGCTGACGCTGGAAATGCCGTTCAAGGACAACGCGAACCGCCCCGATGCGAACGTCGGCTGGAACGGTGCGCGTAGCGCTTCGCTGGGCGCGTCGATGCTTGCCGCTATCGAGTGGCAGATGCGGGCAGACAAAACGCAGGTGCAGTGAAGCGGCGTAAGTGACGGTGCATGCACCGTCACTTACCGTCAGTTCGTCGCTTTCTTGGTCGTCGTGCTTTTCTTGGTGCTGCTCGACTTCGCCGACGACTTGCTCGTAGCACTCTTCTTCGTGGTCGACTTACCGGTGGCGTGTGCCGCTTTGCCTCGCGTGTTGCGCGTGGCACGCTTGACCGGTTGTTCGACCTGCGGCAGCGGCGACGTGTAGTCGAAGCCCATCATGCGGCCATCGGCATAGCCACAGCGAATGTGGATGTTGTCCGTCTGACCGTTGGTGCGCTTGCCGACGCCGTCGAGCTGCACCATCTGCGTGACGTCCACGCGTTGCTTGCGATCGTCGAACGGGCCGGTCCAGGGCTCGACCTTTGCGTGCTCGGGATCGAGCGCCGTGTCGCCATATTCCACACTCTCGTAACCGGGCAGCGTCGCGACGACGAAGCTCGCGTGCGCAGCACAATCGGCCACCAGCGGATCGGCGTGACGGGTGTTGACGAATTGCTCGACCAGCGCACGGTGCTGTTCGAGCGTGAAGGCTTGTGCCGGTGCCGGCAGGGCCGACAGACACAGCGGCGCAGCAATGGCTGCCAGACCGGCGACTTGGCGCACGGCTCGCAAAACCACGCCTGCGGCGCGTTGAAAAAATCGATTCGACATTGCTAGATGTATTCTCGGGGGCGCTTGGGCGCAAACTGACGCGAACACAGAAGTACGGCGGCAATGCTCTGGCATGTTGCTGCGGAGCAATGCGTACGCGCGATGACTCATGACCTGAGC
Source organism: Pandoraea pneumonica (assembly GCF_049918595.1). Lineage (GTDB taxonomy): Bacteria > Pseudomonadota > Gammaproteobacteria > Burkholderiales > Burkholderiaceae > Pandoraea > Pandoraea pneumonica_A. The sequence continues at coordinate 425,487 of NZ_JBNCRZ010000003.1, read as the reverse complement.
TCTATAGGCGCAACGCTCGCGAAGAGGCTAAGCCGCTATTTGAAAGACAACGGCGAAAGCGAGTTCAATCTTAACCGAAAAAATGTCGCTGACGCCCTAAAGACGGGCGCGCCAGCGTGTGCCATCGATTCCAGAAAGTTACGCCGCGCTACAATGCAGGCCATATCGCGCTTGGTCTTCGCCAAATTTGCCGTGCAGCTTGCGATGCCGATGCGTCGTCGTGCTGCCATGATCTCGACCGCGTGTTTTCGCAAAGGACCGCGATTGTGGCATCGATGCACGCCGCGCGATCGCTCGAATACCGGCGGTTTTTCCGCGTGTATTTCGCGTTTTGTGCTGTGCCGCGATATCGATGTTCGGTAGTGACGGACACGTTTTGTTACCACTTGGCGCGCCCGTTTTATTGCAACGCATGGCTTGCGTGCGCTTTCACTTCTCGCTTTTCTTCGTATGTTTGCTAACTCTCGCATCGTCGCCAGCGCACAGCCCGGCCCGCACGACAAGCTCACTGAGCTCGTGGCACGACATCGCGACGCGACCTTTCGCAAGCCGCTCGCTGCCTACAGTGCGGCGGCGTTCGACAAGGCAATCGCTGTCTGGCGCACGGCAGGTTCGCCGCCACTCATCATCGATGCAGGGTGCGGTGTAGGCGAGAGCACGCTGCATCTCGCAACGCAATTCCCCGATCACTTCGTCATCGGCATCGATCAGTCGGAGAGCCGCATCGTGCGCGGCAAAGATTGGTGGGGCGATACGTGGCCCGAGAATTTTGTGTGGGTGCGCGCCGACCTCGTCGATTTCTGGCGTCAGTTGCTCGACGCGGACATTCATCCGGCGCGTCACTACATTTTTTATCCGAACCCGTGGCCGAAGATCGGACAGTTATCGCGCCGCTGGCAGGGGCATGCGGTGTTCCCGACGATTGTCGCGCTCGGCGGCGTGTTGGAGTGCCGCAGTAACTGGAACGTCTACGTCGAGGAGTTTGCGCTGGCCGTCGAATGGCTCAGCGGCGTGAAGCCCGCCGTCGAGGTTTGGATGCCTGAAACGCCGGTCACGCCGTTCGAGCGTAAGTACCTCGCGTCCGGGCACTCGTTGCATCGCTGTGTGGTGACGCTACCAAGTGCGGGCGAGCGCGACGAGAAGCAGGACTAGCGACAGCGAGCACCACAACGAGCCGCTGCAATGACAAAGGCCATGCGTGATAAGCGCATGGCCTTTGTTTTGCCATCCGAGGTGGGCGTCATCGACGCCCGACACTCGCTTAGTGGAAGTGCGGTCGGCTCGGCTCGGCGTCTTCCGGCATTTCGGCGTGAACGATCTCGCCGACGGGGTCCGGGTACAACGGCACGCCGCAGTCGTCGCAATACTCGGGATCGAAGCGGCCCGGATGCTTGCGAATTTCCGTCACGCCGCAGGCCTTGAGCAGGTCGGTCACTTCATCGAGTGCGCCGCCTTCGACTTCGCCGTTTTCGCGTCCGTACAGCGGCCACACCACGCCATAGATCACATCGTTGCTGCCACGTTGCGTGAAGCCGATGCGGTACTCGTCGATGTTTTGCTCGCCGAAGCCCGCGACCACGGCACGCAGCTCGGTCGGCGTGAGGGTGAGCACGTCTTCGAGATAGCGCAGCGCCGTGCGAATCGTGTGCGGACGAATGCGCTCGTCAGCCTCGCGGCAACTGGCGTAATACGCGTCAGGCAGCAGGCATTCGATCTCGCAGCCGGGTAGAAGGGCGTTCAGATTCGGGCCGCCTTGCGCCGTCCATGCTTCTTGGCATTGACCACGTTCGGCATGACGCGCGTCTTCCTCTTGCCAGCGGAACATCGGCGCGCCCTTCGGCACGACGACGGCAGCGAGCAGGAAACGCGGGTCGGCGAGGATCGGGGCTGTTTCCGGCAGGTCGTTGCCGGGGTGCTTCACTTCCGCATTGTCGACGGCGGCGCGCACGAGTTGCTGCGTGACCTTCCACGACTCGCAGTGCGTGCGCGGCAGTTGGTCGATGCTGTAGAGATACGGCGAGATCGCCACGCGGGCCGAATCGGCTAGCACGTGGGCGTGCAGATGCGCGCGAATGGGCATCAGCGCGTCGTCTTTCACCGGGCCCGAGGGAATCGCATAACGCGTCCACGCGAGAATCGGGATGGCGACGAGCAGGCCGTCCCAAGTCTGGCCTTCGGCGTCCGGTTCGGCCGATTCGCTTTGCGATTCGATCAGATCGGCGAGTGCACCGTAGGCTTCGCTGTGATTGGCTTGCAGATGGTCGAGCGCGGCATCGATGGCCGGTTGGTTGCCGGTGCGCAGCACGCGCGTGAGCAGCGTGTCGAGTTGGGCTTCCCAAAAGCGGTCTTCGATACGGCTGCCCGAGGCGGCGAGCGCGAGCGCGTGGCCGACCAGCTTTTCGGCGTCGGGAGTCAGTCTTTTGGCGGTGCGTGAGCGCATAGTCGAGCGAAGCAGAAACACATGAACTCACGATTGTACGGCATGCGGCAACGCGATTGAGGGGACAGTTGCACCTCAGAAGTCGAAAGCGAGATTCGCCGGGGCGGAAAGCCGCGTGCGGGCGGTGGCGGCGCTGCGTTTGGTGTCGACCGCGGCGAGCGCTGCGCCTTCGAGGGACAGCAGGGCGAGTTTGCGCTCGACGCCGCTGGCGTAGCCGGTGAGCGTGCCGTCCGCACCGATGACGCGGTGGCAAGGCACGATGATCGTGATCGGGTTGCGGCCGTTGGCGGCCCCCACGGCGCGCGATTTGTTCGCGTCGCCGAGGGCGTGAGCAAGGTCGCCGTAGCTGCGCGTCTCGCCGAACGGAATGCGGCACAACTCGGCCCAGACACTTTGCTGAAACGGCGTGCCTTCGGGGGCGAGCGCGAGTTCGAACGCACGGCGACCGTCGTGAAAGTACTCGTCGAGTTGCTGCTTGGCATCGTTGAGCACGGCGATGTCCTCTCCGTCGCGGCGCTGGGCGTCGTCGTCCGGGCAGTACTTTTGACGCGAGAAATAGACCCCGGTAAGGGCGTCCCCATTCGAGACGAGCAGCATCTCGCCGAGCGGGCTGTCGTAGAGCGCTTCGTAAAGCGTAGTCACGCGTGTCATACACAAACCTCCTGCAATGAGACAACCGGCAACCCTGCCGGTGCTTGCGCTGCGGCGCGCCAGACGTGCAGCGCCGCGTAGGCCCGCCACGGCGCCCATTGGGCGGCGCGCGCCTCGACGGCGCGTCCATCGGGCACGCCCAACGCTTGGCGCAGCACGAGATCGTCGACAGGCATGGCGTCCGGTGAGCCGAGCGCGCGCATCGCGATGTACTGCGCGGTCCATGGGCCGATGCCCTTGATGGCGAGCAAGGCCGCCACCGTGGCCTCGGGTGGTGCGAGCGGGTCCAGACGGAGGCCGTCCTCGACGATGGCGCGCGCCACACCGTGAATAGCGGCGATACGACTGCGAATGATACCGGCTTCCCCGAGTGAGTCGACAGGGACCGCAAGCATTTGCGCGGCGCTCGGGAACGTGTGCGTCAAACCGTGGACTGGCGTTGCCAATGGCGTGCCGAAGCGTTGTGCCAGCCGTCCCAGCAGGCGCCGCGCCCCTTTGACCGTGATTTGCTGGCCGACGATGGCGCGCACCGCAATTTCGAAGCCGTCGACCGCACCGGGCACGCGCAGGCCAGGCGTCGCGGTGGCGAGGGTGCCGAGATGCGCGTCGATCACATCGGGGCGGGCGCCGAGATCGAACAGGTGGCGCAGCTTGCCAAGCACTTGCGGGACGCAGCCCGCCAGCGATGGGGGCAGCGTTACCTGAAGCGCATGCCGATCCGGCAACGGCCTGATTTGGCACCAGCCGACAAGCGTCTGACCGTCTTCGCGCTCGATGCGCAACGTGCGCATGTAGGTGTCGCCTTCGCGTAGTTCCACACCCTCGATGGCGCGGTTGCCGAGAAAGTCGAGCAGGGCGTCCCAGGCGAAGGGCGGGCGATAGGCGAGTTGGAAAACGAGGTCGCCATCGGGGATGGCGGCGTGGCGGGCGTTCAGGCGCAGGCGTCCCGGGGCGAAGCCGTAGCGGGTCTTGAAGAGACCGTTAAAGCGTCTGACGCTGCCAAAACCGGCGGCAAGCGCCACTTCAGTGACGGGCAGCGCGGTATCCGTCAGCAGGCGCTTGGCGAGTAGCAGGCGTTGCGTTTGCGCGTATTCGACGGGCGACACGCCGAATTCATCGGCAAAGATGCGGCGCAGGTGGCGCTCGGTGATGCCGATGCGCGCGGCGAGGGCAGGGAGATCGGCGCTATTCAGAAAGCCTTCGTCGATCATCGCGGCGGCCGCATCGGCGAGTTCGCGCGTGGCGTCGAAGCGGGCGACACCCGGGGCAAGTTCGGGGCGGCATTTCAGGCAGGGGCGGTACCCCGCTTTTTCGGCCGCGGCCGCGCTGCCATAGAACGAGCAGTTCTCGAAGCGCGGTGTGCGCACATTGCACACCGGGCGGCAGTAGATGCCGGTCGAGGACACGCCGACGAAAAACCACCCGTCGAAACGGCGATCGCGGGCCGAGACGGCTTTGTAACAGACTTCGGGATCGAGCGTCATGGTCGGGGGAGCAGCGAAAGTATGGCTGTCACTTTACGCGCGAGGCCCGCCCGTCGCTAGTCATTTTCGGACATGACAGCCAAAACGACAAAACCCGGCCGAAGCCGGGTCTTGTCATCCGATAGGTAACACCGAAGCGTCACCCGTCAGCACATCGTTTGCGCGTTGCTGTAACGACTTACGCTGCCGCGAGCAACTGACGCAGCACGAACGGCAGGATACCGCCGTGCTTGTAGTAATCCACTTCGATCGGCGTGTCGATACGCAGCAGGGCTTCCACCTTCTGCGTTTCGCCGTTCTTGCGATGGATGACCAGCGTGACGTCTTGTTGCGGCTTGATATCGGCGGTCAGCCCTTCGATATCGAACGTTTCGTCGCCAGTGATGCCGAGCGATTGTGCGCTGTCCGAGCCCTTGAATTGCAGGGGCAGCACGCCCATGCCGACCAGGTTCGAGCGGTGGATACGTTCGAACGAGCGCGCGATCACAGCCTTCACGCCCAGCAGTTGCGTGCCCTTGGCTGCCCAGTCACGCGACGAGCCCGTGCCGTACTCTTCGCCACCGAACACGACCGTCGGGGTGCCTTCGGCCACGTACTTCATGGCGGCGTCGTAAATCGACAGCTGTTCGCCGCTCGGCTGGTGAATCGTCAGGCCGCCTTCGACGCGCGAACCGTCTTCCTTGGCCGGAATCATCAGGTTCTTGATACGCACGTTGGCGAACGTGCCGCGCATCATCACTTCGTGATTGCCGCGACGTGAACCGTAGCTGTTGAAGTCGGCCTTCAGCACGCCGTTCTCCAGCAGCCACTTGCCAGCCGGCGACGTTTCCTTGATCGAACCGGCCGGGCTGATGTGGTCGGTCGTGACCGAGTCACCAAACACGCCCAGGGCGCGCGCACCGTTCACCGGCTTGATGTCGGCGTTCGGCTCCATGGCGAAACCGTCGAAGAACGGCGGCTCGGCGATGTACGTCGAAGCCGGCCAGTTGTAGACCTCGCCCTTCGAGCCCTTGATCTTCGCCCACAGCGGGCTCGGTTCCTTCACCGAGTCGTAGTTGGCCTTGAAGACCTTGGCGTTCATCGCGAACTTCATCAGCTTGTGGATTTCTTCGCTGGTCGGCCAGATGTCGCCCAGGAAGATCTCGCGACCACCCTTGCCCTTGCCAACCGGCTCGGTCATCAGGTCGCGCGTCACGTTACCGGCAATCGCGTAAGCGACGACCAGCGGCGGCGAGGCCAGGAAGTTGGCACGAATGTTCGGGTGAATACGTGCTTCGAAGTTACGGTTGCCCGAGAGCACGGCCGACGCGACCATGTCGTTCTTCGTGATCGTCTCGTTGAGTTCGGCCGTCAGATCGCCAGCGTTACCGATACAGGTCGTGCAACCGTAAGCGGTCACGCCGAAGCCCAGCTTCTCGAGGTACGGCAGCAGGCCAGCCGCTTCGAGGTACTCGGTCACCACGCGGCTTCCCGGGGCGAGCGACGTCTTGATGTGCGGTGCGACCTTCAGGCCAGCTTCCACGGCCTTCTTGGCCAGCAGGCCGGCGGCGAGCAGCACGCTCGGGTTCGACGTGTTCGTGCACGACGTAATGGCGGCAATCAGCACGTCGCCGTTCTTCACGTCGATGCCGCTGGCCGTCTGGTACGTCGTTTCCAGTTGTTCGGTGGTCTTGTTGAAGCCGTTTTCTGCGGTCGGCTTCGTGAACAGATCGGCGAACGTCGACTTCACGTGACCGATTTCGATACGGTCTTGCGGACGCTTCGGACCTGCCAGCGACGGGGCTACCGAGCCCAGATCCAGCGTGAGCGTCTTCGTGTAATCGATTTCGTTGGTCTTGGGAATGCCGAACAGCTTCTGGGCCTTGAAGTACGACGCGAAGGCGTCGATCTCGGCCTTCGTGCGGCCCGTGCCCTGGAAGTAGTCGATCGTCTTTTCGTCGACCGGGAAGAAGCCCATCGTGGCGCCGTATTCCGGAGCCATGTTGGCGATGGTGGCGCGGTCCGGCAGCGCCAGGCTGGCCGTGCCTTCGCCGAAGAACTCGACGAACTTGCCGACGACCTTCTCGCGACGCAGCATTTCGGTGATCGTGAGCACCAGGTCGGTTGCCGTCACGCCTTCGCGCAGGCGGCCCGTCAGCTCCACGCCAACGACGTCCGGGGTCAGGAAATACACCGGCTGGCCGAGCATGCCAGCTTCGGCTTCGATACCGCCCACGCCCCAGCCCACCACGCCAATACCGTTGATCATGGTCGTGTGGCTATCGGTACCGACGAGGGTATCCGGATAGAACACGTTGTCCTTCTTGTGCACGCCACGTGCCAGATACTCCAGGTTCACCTGGTGCACGATGCCGTAGCCCGGCTGCACGACGCCGAACGTGTCGAACGCCTGCATCCCCCACTTCATGAACTGGTAGCGCTCGTTGTTGCGCTGGAATTCCAGTTTCATGTTCAGATCGAGCGCTTTCTTCTCGCGGAAATGATCGATTTGCACCGAGTGGTCGACCACCAGATCGACCGGCACCAGCGGCTCGATACGCTTCGGGTTCTTGCCCTGACGCTCGGCAACGTTACGCATGGCGGCCAGGTCGGCCAGCAGCGGCACGCCGGTGAAGTCTTGCAGCACGACGCGCGCCACGACGAACGGAATTTCGTCGACGCGATCGGCATTCGGCTTCCAGTTGGCGAGCTGCTTGACGTGCTCTTCCGTCACTTTCTTGCCGTCGCAGTTGCGCAGCACCGACTCGAGCACGATACGGATCGACACCGGCAGGCGTTCGACGTTCACACCCAGGGCTTTGCCCAGTTGGGGCAGCGAGTAGAACTTGCCTTTCTTGTCGCCGCTGAGCTTGAACTCTTTAAGCGTTTTGTGGAGGTTGTGGGCCATGATCTTTCCTTGAGTGATACAGAAAAACGAAGCGGTGTTGATGCTTTTAGTGGGGGCCGGCGTCGTGCGAATTCAGGACTGTGAATGCTGTGAATTCGCGCTCGCGCCGGTACTTCTCAATTGCGGTGCAACAGGAAAGGGGCTGGTGCCGCATGCGTCTCTTGTGCCGAGACGTCTTACTTCAGCAGTTCGACCGACTGCGTCGGGGCCAGCTTGTTCTGATCCGACATCGCTTGCGTCATGCATTCGTCAGCCAGACGGCTGCCGCCATCGCGGTGCGTGAACAGCATCGCCTTGGTCGGAATCACGACCAGGTCGAGGCCGCTCGCTGCGTCGAAGAAGCGGTCGGCGCCCGTCGTCGTCGCTTGGCGCGGCAGCTTGTAATTCCGGCCTTCCCAGAACATCGTCAGAATCTGGTCGCGCTTCATGTCGCCCTTGATGTACAGCTTGTTGTTCTCTTTGCAGCTCCAGAGTTCCGAACCTTCGTCCGGTTGCGCCGGTGCCGCGGCGACAGCGGCTTTCTTCTTGGCCGGGGCTTTCTTCTTCGGAGCGGCCTTCTTAGTCGTCGTGGTCGACGCATCGGCAGCAAACGCCGCCGGCACCATGGCTGCGGAACACAGGGCGACCAGCGCGGTCAGGCAAAGCTTCTTCATGGTGAGTCTCCAGTCGGTAAGAAATCGAAAGCGCAGATTATCGTACGAAGTCTGCGTAGTTCGGCGTCACCATACAAATTTTTTCATTTCCGCGCGGGCAAACGCTGTGGGCGGCGGCGGTGTGGACCGGCGTCGCTGATGTTGGTGTTGCGGTGCGGAATGGGCCTGCGGGGTGTGAAGCGGGCGGGATGCTTGGCGAAACGAACGCTGGGAGGCGGAGGAAGCGGGGGAAGCGGGGGAACTGCCGGAATCCAGTGCTGCCATCGGCATACCGGCGCCCGGGGTCGGGTGCGGCAGGCTTGCGGCGGCTTTGAGGATTTGCATTCGCTTGGCCAAAAATTCGCTCTCTGAGTCGCTGATCTCGTACGCCAGGGGATGGGCGTGAAGATACGCGAAACGTCGTGACTGCGGGTGTTCTTATGCTTATCCGATTCGGGAAAAATCCTTCAATCGGAAGGGTAGCGCCGACATGGGGGTGTGCCGCCGGCGCTGTTTCGGCCCCCCGCGATGCTTGTGGCAGCGCTTGGGGCCGAGGTCTCCGAGGGGATTAGCCCAGCAGATGTGCTACGCCAGCACGCTCTTCTTCCAACTCGTTGAGCGTGATGTTCATCTTTTCGCGCGAGTAGGCGTCGATTTCGAGGCCTTCCACACGCTTGTACTTGCCGTTTTCGCAGGTGACCGGCACGCCGTAGATGACGTCTTCCGGAATACCGTACGAGCCGTCCGACGGGATACCCATCGTGACCCACTTGCCGTTCGTGCCCAGCACCCAGTCATGGATGTGGTCGATGGCAGCGTTGGCAGCCGAAGCAGCCGACGACAGACCACGAGCTTCGATGATGGCGGCGCCGCGCTTGCCGACGGTCGGCAGGAACACGTCGTTGTTCCACACGTCGTCGTTGATCAGCGACTTAACGTTCTGGCCGTCGATCGTGGCGAAACGGTAGTCGGCGTACATCGTCGGCGAGTGGTTGCCCCACACGGCCAGCTTTTCGATGCTGGCGACCGGCTTGCCGGTCTTGGCGGCGATTTGCGACAGGGCACGGTTGTGGTCCAGACGCAGCATCGCGGTGAAGTTTTCCTTCGGCAGATTCGGAGCCGACTTCATGGCGATGTAAGCATTCGTGTTGGCCGGGTTGCCGACCACGAGCACCTTGACGTCACGCTTGGCGACTTCGTCCAGGGCCTTGCCTTGCACCGTGAAAATAGCGCCGTTGGCTTCGAGCAGGTCCTTGCGTTCCATGCCCTTCGAGCGCGGACGGGCACCGACCAGCAGCGCGACGTCGGCATCCTTGAAGGCGACCTTCGGATCGTCGGTCACCACCACGCCGGCGAGCAGCGGGAATGCGCAGTCTTCGAGCTCCATCACGACGCCCTTAACGGCGGCTTGAGCTTGCGGGAGGTCGAGCAGTTGCAGGATGACGGGCTGATCCTTGCCGAGCATGTCGCCATTGGCGATGCGGAACAGCAGGGAGTAGCCGATTTGGCCAGCGGCGCCGGTGACGGCGACACGCATTGCGGGTTTTGCCATGAGAATCTCTCCAGACGTGTACAAATTCCTGCGAAGCTCAAGATAAGCTCGCCGTCCGGGTGGCTTTTTGCCAGGCTGACAGCGCGGCGTCACATGAAGCTTCTAAAATTCCTTGACCTACGGAAGCTTGCGGGCTGCGGGGTGTGCTGCCAGCGATTTGTGCGAAGCGCCGGACTCTCTTATAAGATAGCCGGGCTGCGGCTGCGCAGGCCCCTATTAGCCCGCGCCAGTGTAGGAGTCGCCACACTGAATGTCAACTCTATCTTATGTCTTATATAAGACATAGGATTATTGCTGTTATTCGATGGACGAAGGTCTTGATTTGTGGTCAAATCCCCGCCATGAATGCGAACGTTCGCGACACATCCAACACCACGCCGCCTGTCGATGCCCCGCAGCGGCCGGACAGCGCGCGTGACGGCGCACCGGCACCTCAGGGCCCGTCGGGCGTGGCTGCGGCAAGCGCGTCGCCCACGTTCAGTCCGCTGTACCAGCAGATCAAAGGGCTCATTACACAGAGCCTGCAAGCCGGCGAATGGAAGCCCGGCGAAATCATTCCCAGTGAAGTCGACTTGGCTGGCCGTTACAAGGTCAGTCAGGGCACGGTACGTAAAGCCATCGATGAGCTTTCGGCCGAAAACCTGCTCGTGCGCCGTCAGGGCCGCGGCACGTTTGTCGCGACTCACCATGAAGACCGGGTGCAATTCCGGTTTCTGCGTCTCGCGCCCGATTCGGGCGAACAACACCATCCTCCCAGTCGTCTGATCGAGTGCCGCCGTATGCGCGCACCGGCGGAGATTGCGCGCCAATTGGAACTGCGCGCCGGGGATGGGGTGATTCTGATCCGCCGCATGATGGATTTCTCGGACCGTCCCACGGTGCTCGACGAAATCTGGTTGCCGGGCACGCTGTTTCGCGGCCTGACGGCGGAGAAGCTCAATGAATACAAGGGGCCGATGTACGGGCTCTTCGAAGACGAATTCGGTACGCGCATGATTCGCGCCGTGGAAAAAGTCCGCGCCGTGGCCGCAGACGACATGACGGCGGATCTGCTCAAGGTGCCGAAGGGATTCCCGCTGTTGAGTGTGGAGCGCGTCTCCTACACTTACGGAGACAAACCGGTGGAAGTGCGCCGGGGTTGGTATGTCACCACGGAACATCATTACCAGAACGAATTAAGTTGAGAGGGTAGGGCGGTCGAGGGGATTGGCTGGCGTCGTGGCCGGCGAATGCCCGATGGCCGGAGGCATGAGGGGCGGCGTGTCGTGCGCCGTTGGCAGGGAATTTCCGGGTCATTGGGAACCGTGATGGTGCAACGCACTAGAAACGGCGCTAAAATCCGGGGCTGATGTAACTACATGGGGTCTAGCATGGCTGAAGTGGTAAAAAAAGAGCGGCCAGTCTACAGGAATATCGGTATCGGACAGATTGTCACGTACCGTCTCCCGCTGGCTGGTATCGTGTCTATCCTGCACCGTATTAGCGGTGTGATCTTGTTCCTGTTGTTGCCGTTCGCACTGTATTTGTTCGAACAGAGCCTGACATCGGAACTCAGCTTCGACGTTCTGCGAAGCATCGCCTCCAACTGGTTTGCCAAGCTCGTCATCCTTGCGCTGTCGTGGGGCTTCTTGCAGCACTTCTGTGCTGGCGTGCGCCACCTGCGCATGGACTTCAACCACGACGCCGTGAGCAAAGAAGGCGGCAAGAACTCGGCCGTGGTCGTGATGGTCGTGTCGCTCGTGCTGACGCTGGCCGTCGCCCTCAAGCTGTTCGGAGCGTTCTAAGATGGCACAGAACAATATCGGTTCCAAGCGCCTGGTCGTCGGCGCCCACTACGGGCTGCGCGACTGGATTGCGCAGCGCATGACCGCGGTCATCATGGCCGTGTACACCGTGATCCTGCTGGTGTGGTTCTTCCTCGCCAAGGATTTCTCCTACGAAGGCTGGGCTGGCATCTTCTCGCATCAGTGGATGAAGCTGGCCACGTTCGTTACGCTGCTCGCGCTGTTCTATCACGCGTGGGTCGGTGTGCGCGACGTGTGGATGGACTACGTCAAGCCGGTCGGTGTGCGACTGGCGCTGTACGCGCTGACGATCGTCTGGCTGCTGGCTTGTGCCGGCTACGCCGCGCAGATTCTGTGGAGAGTGTAAAGAATGGCTGCAATTAAAAATTCGCTGCCGCGCCGCCGCTTTGACGTTGTCATCGTGGGCGCAGGTGGTTCGGGCATGCGTGCGTCGCTGCAACTGGCCAAGGCCGGTCTGTCGGTGGCCGTGCTGTCCAAGGTGTTCCCCACCCGTTCGCATACCGTTGCTGCCCAGGGCGGCATCGGCGCTTCGCTCGGCAACATGAGCGAAGACAACTGGCACTACCACTTCTACGACACCATCAAGGGCTCCGACTGGCTCGGCGACCAAGATGCGATCGAGTTCATGTGCCGTCAGGCACCGAACGCCGTGTACGAGCTCGAACACTTCGGCATGCCGTTCGACCGTAACCCGGATGGCACGATTTATCAGCGCCCGTTCGGCGGCCACACGGCCAACTACGGCGAGAAGCCGGTTCAGCGCGCTTGCGCAGCTGCCGACCGTACTGGTCACGCGCTGCTGCACACGCTGTATCAGCAAAACGTCGCCGCCAAGACCCACTTCTTCGTAGAGTGGATGGCGCTCGATCTGATCCGTAACGAAGAGGGCGATGTCCTCGGCGTGTCGGCATTGGAACTCGAAACCGGCGAAGTCTACCTGCTCGAAGCCAAGTGCACGTTGTTCGCGACCGGCGGTGCCGGCCGTGTGTACGCCGCCTCGACCAACGCGTTCATCAACACCGGCGACGGTCTGGGGATGGCAGCGCGTGCGGGCATTCCGCTCGAAGACATGGAATTCTGGCAATTCCACCCGACCGGCGTGGCCGGCGCGGGCGTGCTGATTACCGAAGGTGTGCGCGGCGAAGGCGGTATTCTGCGCAACTCGAACGGCGAGCGTTTCATGGAACGCTATGCCCCGACGCTGAAGGACCTGGCGCCGCGTGACTTCGTGTCGCGTTCGATGGACCAGGAAATCAAGGAAGGCCGTGGTTGCGGCCCGAACGGCGACTACGTGCTGCTCGACCTCTCGCACATCGGTGCCGAGACGATCATGAAGCGTCTGCCGTCGATCCGCGAAATCGCGCTGAAGTTCGCCAACGTCGACGCGATCAAGGAACCGATCCCGGTCGTGCCGACCATCCACTATCAGATGGGTGGTATTCCGACGAACTACCACGGCCAGGTCGTGGTGCAGAAGGAAGGCAGCTCGGTGCCGGTCAACGGCTTCTACGCTGTGGGCGAATGCTCGTGCGTGTCGGTCCACGGTGCAAACCGTCTGGGCACGAACTCGCTGCTCGACCTGGTGGTGTTCGGCCGTGCGGCCGGTAACCACATCGTCGACTTCGTGAAGAATCACGGCGACCACAAGCCGCTGCCCGCCGACGCCGGCGAGAACGCCTTGGCACGTCTGGGCCGTCTCGATGGCTCGAGCTCGGGCGAGTACGCACAAGACATCGCCAACGACATCCGCGCGACCATGCAGAAGCACGCTGGCGTGTTCCGTACCGCCGACCTGCTCAAGGAAGGTGTGGGCGAGATTCTGCAAGTGGCCGAGCGCGTCTCGCACGTCCACCTGAAGGACAAGTCGAAGGTGTTCAACACGGCGCGTATGGAAGCGCTGGAAGTCGACAACCTGATCGAAGTGGCCAAGGCCACCATGATCGCAGCCGAAGCCCGTAAGGAAAGCCGTGGCGCACACGCGCACAGCGATTATCCGGAACGCGACGACGCTAACTGGATGCGCCACTCGCTGTTCTTCAGCGAAGGCAATCGTCTGGATTACAAGCCGGTGCAACTCAAGCCGCTGACCGTCGACTCGGTTCCGCCCAAGGCGCGGACGTTCTAAGGGATTCGCAAGATCATGAAACGCATTTTCGAAGTCTACCGCTACGATCCGGACAAGGACGCCGCACCGTACATGCAGACCTACGAGGTCGAACTCGACGGTCACGAGCGCATGCTGCTCGACGCATTGGTCAAGCTCAAGAAGATCGATGAAGGCATCGCCTTCCGCCGCTCGTGCCGTGAAGGCGTGTGCGGTTCGGACGCGATGAACATCAACGGCAAGAATGGTCTGGCCTGCCTGACCAACATGAAGGATCTGCCGAACAAGATCGTTCTGAAGCCGCTGCCGGGCCTGCCCGTCATTCGCGACCTGATCGTCGACATGACGCACTTCTTCAACCAGTACCACTCGATCAAGCCGTACCTGATCAACCCCGAGCCGGCACCGGAGAAGGAGCGCCTTCAGTCGCCCGAACAGCGTGATGAGCTCGATGGCTTGTACGAGTGTATTCTGTGCGCATCGTGCTCGACGTCGTGCCCGAGCTTCTGGTGGAACCCGGACAAGTTCGTCGGCCCGGCTGGCCTGCTGCAAGCGTATCGCTTCATCGCGGATAGCCGCGATACGGCGACGAGCGAGCGTCTGGACAACCTGGAAGACCCGTACCGACTGTTCCGCTGCCACACCATCATGAACTGTGTGGACGTGTGCCCGAAGGGTCTGAACCCGACGAAGGCCATCGGTAAGATCAAGGAGTTGATGGTGCGTCGCGCCGTCTAATCATTGATCATGCCGGACACTACTCACCAGTCTGATCCGGTCAAGCGTGCCCGCCTGCGTTGGCGGGCACGTCGCGGCTTGCTGGAAAACGACCTCATCCTCGAACGGTTCTTCGCCAAGTACGAAGCCTCGATGACCGATGAGGACGTCGGCGCCCTGACCAGGCTGCTCGATTTGAGCGACAACGATTTGATGGATCTGCTGCTAGCGCGTAAAGAGCCCGAGGCGGATCTGGACGGGCCGGACGTGCAGCGCCTGCTGGCGCTTCTGCGTGCCGTGTAGGGGTTTAAGTATTTTTTTGAGGAAGCGATATGACTCCGTCTGATGTTAAAGCCACCCTATCTTTCTCCGATGAATCGCCCAGCGTAGAGCTGCCGATTTATAAGGGTACGATGGGTCCGGATGTGATCGACATCCGTAAGCTGTACGGCCAGACCGGCAAATTCACGTATGACCCGGGCTTTATGTCGACGGCGTCGTGCAATTCCGCCATCACTTACATCGATGGCGACAAGGGCGAGCTGCTGTACCGCGGCTACCCGATCGAACAGTTGGCCACCAACTGCGACTTCCTCGAGACCTCGTACCTGTTGCTCAAGGGCGAACTGCCGAGCGCGCAACAGAAGGCCGAGTTCGTCGAGACCGTGACCCGTCACACGATGGTTCACGAGCAGATGAATTTCTTCTTCCGTGGCTTCCGCCGTGACGCGCACCCGATGGCTGTGCTGACCGGTTCGGTCGGCGCCCTGTCGGCGTTCTACCACGACTCGCTGGACATCAATAACCCGAATCACCGCGAAGTCTCGGCGATTCGCTTGATCGCCAAGCTGCCGACGCTCGTCGCCATGGCGTACAAGTACAGCATCGGTCAGCCGTTCGTGTACCCGCGCAACGACCTGTCGTACAGCGCGAACTTCATGCGCATGATGTTCGCGAACCCGTGCGAAGAGTACAAGGTCAACGACGTGCTGGTGCGCGCCCTCGACCGTATCCTGATCCTGCACGCCGATCACGAACAAAACGCTTCGACCTCGACCGTGCGTCTGGCCGGTTCGTCGGGCGCTAACCCGTTCGCCTGTATCGCTGCCGGTATCGCCTGTCTGTGGGGCCCGGCGCACGGTGGTGCGAACGAAGCCGCGCTCAACATGCTCGAGCAGATCGGTTCGCCGGACAAGATTCCTGAGTTCATCAAGCAAGTGAAGGACAAGAACTCGGGCGTCAAGCTGATGGGCTTCGGTCACCGCGTGTACAAGAACTACGATCCGCGTGCCAAGCTGATGCGCGAAACGTGCTACGAAGTGCTCAACGAACTGGGCCTGCACGACGATCCGCTGTTCAAGCTGGCCATGCAGCTCGAAAAGATCGCCCTGGAAGACGAATACTTCGTGTCGCGCAAGCTGTACCCGAACGTCGACTTCTACTCGGGTATCGTTCAACGCGCACTGGGTATCCCGACGTCGATGTTCACCTGCATCTTCGCGCTGGCCCGTACCGTGGGCTGGATCGCGCAGTGGAACGAGATGATCGGCGAGCCGGACCAGAAGATTGGCCGTCCGCGTCAGCTGTTCATCGGCCACACGCCGCGCGAAGTCGTGGCCATCGACAAGCGCTAAGCGCGTCGAAGCCTCCGGCACGGCCCCCGCTTGCCGTGCCGGCACCGCAACCTTGCCGAAACGGCAAGGCGGTGCGGCCCGCAACGAGCCCTCGTTGCGCTATATTCGAATCCACGGCACACGCTGCCGTGATTCGCACAAATCCCCGGTTGATCGTGCGTTTACCGCCCGGTTTCCCGGGGATTTCGTATTCCGCCGGCGCGAAAGCGCTATGGCATAATCAAAAGTTCCCAGAACGATTTTTGTTCCCAGAACGATATTTCGCCCCGCGTTTTTATCATGGCCCAGACGCTGTATGACAAGTTGTGGGATGCACACGTCGTGCATACCGAGGACGATGGCACCACGGTGCTCTACATCGACCGTCACCTGCTGCATGAGGTGACCAGTCCGCAGGCGTTCGAGGGGCTAAAACTCGCGCAGCGTCCGGTCTGGCGTCTCTCGGCCAACCTTGCGGTCTCCGACCACAACGTGCCGACCACCGACCGCACGCAAGGCATCGCCGACCCGATTTCGCGTTTGCAAGTCGACACGCTCGATAGCAATTGCGACAGCTTCGGCATTACCCAATTCAAGATGAACGATCTCCGTCAGGGCATCGTGCACGTGATCGGCCCTGAGCAGGGCGCCACGCTGCCCGGCATGACGGTGGTGTGCGGCGACTCGCACACGTCGACGCATGGCGCCTTCGGGGCGCTGGCCTTCGGCATCGGCACGTCGGAAGTCGAGCACACGCTCGCCACGCAGACGCTGCTCATGAAGAAGAGCAAGAACATGCTCGTGAAGGTCGAAGGCACGCTGCCGCGCGGCTGTTCCGCCAAGGACATCGTGCTCGCCGTGATCGGCAAGATCGGTACCGCAGGCGGCACTGGCTACACGATCGAGTTCGCGGGTTCGGCCATTCGCTCGCTGACGATGGAAGGCCGTATGACCGTGTGCAATATGGCGATCGAAGCCGGCGCCCGCGCCGGTCTGGTCGGCGTGGACGACACGACGATCAACTACGTGAAGGGCCGTCCGTTCTCGCCGAGCGGCGTGGAATTCCAGCAGGCTGAAGCCTACTGGCGCACGTTCCACACCGACCCGGGTGCGAAGTTCGATCACGTTGTCGAGATCAATGCCGCCGACCTCCGCCCGCAAGTGAGCTGGGGCACGTCGCCGGAAATGGTGGTCAGCATCGACGACCGCGTGCCGGACCCGGAGAAGGAAAAAGACCCGGTCAAGCGCAGCGCCATGGAGCGCGCGCTCGAGTACATGGCGCTCACGCCGGATACGCCGATGTCGAGCATCAACGTCGACAAGGTGTTCATCGGTTCGTGCACCAACTCGCGCATCGAAGACATTCGCGCTGCGGCCTACGTGGTGAAGAAGCTGGGCCGCCGTGTGGCATCGAACGTGCGTCTGGCGATGGTGGTGCCGGGCTCCGGTCTGGTGAAGCATCAAGCCGAACAGGAAGGGCTGGATCAGGTCTTCAAGGCCGCCGGCTTCGAATGGCGCGAGCCGGGTTGCTCGATGTGTCTGGCGATGAACGCCGACCGTCTGGAGCCGGGCGAGCGTTGCGCATCGACCTCGAATCGTAACTTCGAAGGCCGTCAGGGCGCAGGTGGTCGTACGCACCTGGTGAGCCCGGCCATGGCGGCAGCGGCTGCCATCGAAGGTCATTTCGTCGACGTGCGCCGCCTGGTTTAAGGGCAGAGCATCGATTTATCCGTCGTTTGACACTTTCTTTTAAAGAGATAAAACCATGAAGAAACTGTGGATGCTGATCGGTGCGGTGCTGCTGCTGGGTGTTGCGGGTTGCAACACGATGGCCGGCCTGGGCAAAGATACGCAGGCGGCTGGCTCGGCGCTCGAGAACGCGGCGAAGAAGTGATGCGACGGTGCGCGTCGCGCGGGTTTCGATCCCGTGGCGGGCACCTTTGAGATTCCGGCGTTAGCGGCCATTACCCTGCACTCAACTGCGCAGGTGCCGCTACCGCCGAACTGATTGAATCAGGTGGTTTGTGATGGAAAAATTTACCGTCCATACGGGGTTGGTGGCACCGCTCGATCGCGAGAACGTCGATACCGACGCGATCATCCCCAAGCAATTTTTGAAGTCGATCAAGCGCACGGGCTTTGGCCAGAACCTGTTCGACGAATGGCGTTATCTCGATGTGGGTGAGCCGGGGCAGGATTGCAGCACGCGTCCGCTTAACACGAACTTCGTGCTGAATCAGCCGCGCTACCAAGGCTCGACGATTCTGCTTGCACGCAAGAACTTCGGCTGCGGCAGCTCGCGTGAGCACGCCCCGTGGGCCTTGCAGCAATACGGCTTTCGCGCCGTGATTGCGTCGAGCTTCGCCGATATCTTCTTCAACAACTGCTACAAGAATGGGCTGCTGCCGATCGCGCTGTCCGAGTTGCAGGTCGATCACCTGTTCAACGAGACGGCCGCATTTACCGGCTATCAGTTGACCATCGACCTCGACAAGCAGGCGGTGATCACGCCCGATGGCCGTGGTTACGAATTCGATATCGCACCGTTCCGCAAGTACTGCCTGATGAACGGTTTCGACGACATCGGCCTGACGCTGCGTCACGCCGACAAGATTCGCGCGTATGAAGCCGAGCGGCTTGCCAAGCAGCCGTGGCTCTCGACTCGCCTGCCGGGCTGAGCCCCGCACCCCCTAGGAGATCGCATGAAAATCGCAGTGTTGCCGGGTGACGGCATTGGTCCGGAAATCGTGAAGGAAGCCGTCAACGTGCTGAATGCACTTGGCGAGACGTTCGAGTTGGAAGAAGCGCCCGTTGGCGGTGCCGGTTACGAGGCGTCGGGCCACCCGCTGCCGGAAGCCACGCTCAAGCTGGCCAAAGAAGCGGACGCCATCCTGTTTGGCGCCGTGGGCGACTGGAAGTATGATTCGCTGGAGCGTGCACTGCGCCCCGAGCAAGCGATTCTGGGCCTGCGCAAGCATTTGCAGCTGTTCGCCAACTTCCGTCCGGCCATTCTGTACAAGGAACTGGCCGACGCATCGAGCCTGAAGCCGGAAATCGTGGCAGGTCTCGATATCCTGATCATTCGCGAGCTGAACGGCGATATCTACTTCGGTCAGCCGAAGGGTTTCCGCCAATCGCCGGATGGCGCTTTCGAAGGTGCGCGCGAAGGTTTTGATACCATGCGCTATAGCGTGCCGGAAGTGGAGCGCATCGCGCACGTCGCGTTTCAGGCGGCGGCCAAGCGCGACAAGCGTTTGTGCTCGGTCGACAAGGCCAACGTGCTCGAGACGTCGCAGCTCTGGCGCGACACGATGATCGAAGTGGCGAAGCAGTACCCGGAAGTCGAGTTGTCGCATATGTACGTCGACAACGCCGCCATGCAACTGGTCAAGGCACCGAAGAACTTCGACGTGGTGGTGACGGGTAACATGTTCGGCGATATCCTGTCGGACGAAGCGGCGATGCTGACCGGTTCGATCGGTATGCTGCCGTCGGCATCGCTGGATGCCAATAACAAGGGGTTGTACGAGCCGTCGCACGGTTCGGCTCCCGACATCGCCGGCAAGGGTGTGGCCAATCCGTTGGCCACGATCCTGTCGGCTGCCATGATGCTGCGCTACACGTTGGGTAAGGCTGAACAGGCCGACCGCGTGGAGACCGCAGTGAAGAAGGTGCTGGCGCAAGGGTTGCGCACGCCCGATATCTGGCAGGAGGGCGCGACCAAGGTCGGTACGCGCGAAATGGGCGCGGCGGTAGTTGCCGCGCTATAACGTTGACGGGGCGTCGTGAGACGCCCCTCGGCGCAATTGCAACGATAAGAGAGTGGATAAATGAAAACCGTAGGTCTGGTAGGTTGGCGGGGCATGGTCGGTTCGGTCCTGATGCAGCGCATGCAACAGGAGAACGACTTTGCTTTGATCGAGCCGGTGTTTTTCAGCACCAGCAACGCGGGCGGCAAAGCCCCGTCGATGGCGAAGAACGAGACTTCGCTGAAAGACGCCAATGATGTCGACGAGCTGAAAAAATGCGACATCATCATTACCTGCCAGGGCGGTGATTACACAACAGAGATCTTCCCGAAGCTGCGCGCTGCGGGTTGGAACGGCTATTGGATCGACGCGGCGTCGACGCTGCGCATGAAGGACGATGCCATCATCGTGCTCGATCCGGTCAATCTCGACGTGATCAAGAATTCGCTCACCAAGGGCACCAAGAACTTCATCGGCGGCAACTGCACGGTGAGCTGCATGCTGATGGGCCTGGGTGGCCTGTTCCAGCACGGTCTGGTCGACTGGCTGACGTCGATGACGTATCAGGCAGCGTCGGGTGGCGGTGCGCAACACATGCGCGAGCTGCTCACGCAATTCGGCAGCATCAACGCCGAAGTCAAGTCGCTGCTCGACGATCCGCATGCGGCCATTCTCGAAATCGACCGTAAGGTGCTGGCGAAGCAGCACGCCCTGACGGCCGACGAAACCAAGCAATTTGGCGTGCCGCTGGGCGGCAACCTGATTCCTTGGATCGACAAAGATCTGGGCAACGGTCAGTCGAAGGAAGAGTGGAAGGGCGGTGCCGAGACCAACAAGATTCTGGGTCTTGGCGACGGCTTCCCGGGCACGCGTGAAATTCCGGTCGACGGCCTGTGCGTGCGTATCGGTGCGATGCGTTGCCACAGCCAGGCACTGACCATCAAGCTTACGAAGGATGTGCCGTTAGATGAACTGACCGACATCATCGGTCAGGCGAACGACTGGGTGAAGGTCGTGCCGAACACCCGCGAAGCGTCGATGAAGGATTTGACGCCTGCGGCCGTGACCGGCACGATGTCGATTCCGGTCGGCCGCCTGCGCAAGATGTCGATGGGTCCGGAGTATTTGTCGGCCTTCACGGTGGGCGATCAGCTCCTGTGGGGTGCGGCAGAACCGCTGCGTCGTATGCTGCGGATCCTGCTGGACGCTTGAGCGTTACAGAGCATCGGTAAGGCGTGAAGAACGGCGGCCCGCGAGGCCGCCGTCCGCGCTTTGGGAGGCGCCCCTTGCAGCTTGCGGGGCGGCCAGTGACAAACACGCTGACAGGCTTGATAAGACACAGTGCGGAAATACTCCATCGGCAAGCGCGCAACCTCGTCCCACTCGTCCACTACGTCCCGCAAATCGTTTCGATTGACTGCGGCGGCGGCCGTCTTGTGGAGCCTCGGGCTCCTCAACGCCGGCGCGGCCGAGTTCGGTCCGCAACAAGTGCGCTCCGCCGCCGGGCAACCGCTGCGAGCGGTGATCGTGCTGGGGAATGTTTCGCAGGCTGAGGCAGATGGTTTGTCAGTGAAGCTGGCCGGACGCGATGCGTTCCGACAAGCCGGGCTGCGCTACGACCCGACGCTCGAGAAGCTTTCCGTCTCCGTCTCTCCGACGGGCGGTCGCGAGCCGGGTTATAGCGGCACGTACCTCGTACATGTCGATTCGGCCGAGCCGATCAATACCTCGTTCCTCGATTTGTTGCTGGTGCTCGAATGGCGCACTGGCCGACAGTCCAATGCCGTGACCCTCTCGGCGATTCCCGAAGCCACTGCTGCACAGCCGCAGGCCGTTGTGCCCGCGGCGGCACCGTCGAGTGCACCTGCACCCACGGCTGCGCCCGCGCAAGCGGAGCAGAGCGGTGCGTCGGGTTCGGCCGGGGCGGGGAAATCGGCGGGCGGCACGCCTGCGCGCGCAGCCAATGCGGCTAACGCCAAACCGGCGGGCGCGTCGAACACCTCAGGTGAAGGCGCACGGACGGTGGAGCGCGGCGATTCGCTGTCGTCGATCGCTCGTGAATTCACCGGCGGCGAGGGCGGCACGACGCTCGCGCAGATGATGACGGCGTTGTTCGAGTCGAACCGCTCGGCGTTTATCGGCAACGATCCCAATCGGTTGCGTCAGGGCGCGACGCTCGCGCGACCGACCGATGCACAAGTTCAGGAAGTCCCGCCAGCGCAGGCACGCAAGTTCGTGTCGGCGGCGCGGGAACAGTTTGATGCGTATCGCGCGCGGCTGGCCGAATCGACGGCTCAGCAAACCGCACCGGCCAATAGCCGCAGTGCGCAGGGTGCGATTGAAGCGGGGAAAGCGCCACAGGCTGCGGCCCCCGCCGCGCGTGATGAATTGAAGCTGTCGCGACCCGGTAAGGGGCGCGGTGCCGGCAAGGCTGGCAACGGCGAAGAAGAACAAATCGCTCAGGGCAAGGCGCAGACCGAGGCTCAGGGCAGGGTGAATGAGTTGCAGAAGAACGTAGCAGATCTCCAGAAGTTGTTGGCGATGAAGAATCAAGCGGTCGCCAATCTGGAGGAGCAAGCCGCCGCCGCTTCCGGGGCGAGCGCACAAGACAAGCCAGCGAATACCGCCAAGGGGCGCGACACCGCCACCGCCAAGGGGGCGAAACCGGCCGCTAATGCGGCGAATCAGGCCGCAGGGGCGGCTGCGACGGCATCAGGCGCTGATGCGGCATCGGCCGCTGCTGCGGGCAGTGCATCGGACGCACAAGCCCAAGCGGCGACGGCCTCCGACGCTGCCGCGCAAGCCGTGGTCGCCAGCGAAGCGGCAGCGTCCGCGACGCAAGCCGCCAGCGCAGCCGCTGCCGAAACCAAGCCGACGCCGAACGCCGCGATGAACTGGCGTGCCGTGCGCGACAACCCGTATGTGTTACCGGGCGCGGGCATTCTGGTGGTGTTGCTGGGCCTGTGGTGGATGATGCGCCGCCGCCGAGCCGAGCCGCCGGTCGGTCAGGACGGTCCGTACGACGATGGTCATGACGGACGCGGTACGCCGCACGATGGTCCGCAAGGGCAGCCGGGCGCGGAGCCGCAGTTGTCGCAAGGCGGGTCGACGGCCGTTGGTGTTGCCACGGGCGCCGCCGTAGCGGCTGGCGCTGCGGGCGCCGCAGCCATGTATGCCGCGCATCAGGCCGAAGCCGACGAACATTTACACCCGACAGCCGACGACACGTGGGCTGAGCCCGCGGAAGGCGTTGCCGAGCTGGAAGCCGAGCATGCCGACGCTACCGTCGCCGGTGCCGCGCTGCCCGGCGAGTGGGATGCCGAGCAAGAACATCTGACGGACGAATTGGCGCATACCGCGCACGAAGCGTCCGTCGATGCGCCGACGGCAGTTGAAACTGCCAGCGAACCCGAACCCACGGCGCCCGTGGTTGAGGCCACCAGCGAGCCGGAAATCAACTGGGACGACGCGTTTGCCGAGCAGGCGGGTGAAGTGCCTGCGGCAACGACCACGAACGACGAGAAGGCTGACGCCAGCCTGTCGGCGCTCGAAACGCTGGGCGCAGCGGCTGCCGTAGGCGGCGTTGCTGCAGCGGCACACGCTGGCGCGCATGCGCCTGTTGAACCGGCCATCGAGGCGGAAGGCGCAACCGATGCCGAAGCCGTGCCGCAAAATGGCGTGGCAGGCATGCTGGGCGATCTGGATCTCGGGTTGCCGGGCCAGCCCGCGCACGTCGGCACGATTGC
Source organism: Pandoraea pneumonica (assembly GCF_049918595.1). Classification (GTDB taxonomy): domain Bacteria; phylum Pseudomonadota; class Gammaproteobacteria; order Burkholderiales; family Burkholderiaceae; genus Pandoraea; species Pandoraea pneumonica_A. Next base: position 402,107 of record NZ_JBNCRZ010000003.1, on the reverse strand, counting down.
GAGCGACGCGCTGCCTTCCCTCTCGCGCGGTATCGGGTCGGTGCAGTTCACGATGGCACCGCAGGAAGGTGAGGCGAATATCCATGCGCCGTCTGGCGATCAGGGCGACTTCGATGCTGACGATGGTGAACTGAGTGACGCCGATTTCGATGCGGCGCTTCAGGCGGCGGCCACGCCCGAAGCTTCGCGTGGCTACACCGATGCCGCGCACGATGCGCCGTCGCTCAAGCCGCTGTCGTTCGATCTGTCGGATTTCAGTCTCGACTTGAAGGGTGACGACGCTTCGGCGACGACCATCGCTCCGGCATTTGTCAGCGCGCCGACGTTGCCCGCTGCCACGGGCGACGAAGCGCTGGTCGAGCACGACGCCTTCGCACAGCCGACACCATCGACGGGCTACGCGCCGCACGCGGCGCCGCAAGCGCTGCCGCAAACGCCGCCGCTCGAGCAGGTGGAGACGAAAATGGAAGCGCCGGTGGCTGACGAATTCGAAGCCGCCGTCGCTGCTGCCGCGGCAACATCGGCGTCGGCACCGACGGCCGCACCGGCCGCCGTGCCCATCGCCAACCCATCGCAACTGGCCGAACTGGACGTGCCCGACGAGTTCCATACGAAACTCGAATTGGCGGCGGCTTACCAGACGATTGGCGACGACGAAGGCGCGCGCGAGTTGCTCGAAGAAGTGATCGCCGGAGGTGACGCTGCGCAGCAGTCGGTGGCACGCACCCGTTTGGCCGAGTTGGGCAAGTAATGAAGGCGGCGCTATCTCCGATGAGACGCGCCGCGAGCACGACATCGTGATGCCGGCACTGGCCGGCGAACACACCGCAGGTTGACCGTAGTTTGGGGCGCTCGTTGGTTGGGCGCCCGTTTTTCTTTTCAGGCAGGCGTGCCGTTTCGGCACGCTTCAGCAACAGATCTGGCAGCAGATCAGGCATCAGATATGCGAATCGCACTGGGCATCCATTACGACGGGACGGCGTTCTCCGGCTGGCAATCGCAGCCGCACGGCAATACCGTGCAGCAGGCGCTCGAAGCCGCCTTGCGCGAGTTCGGCGGGGTGGCGCTACCGACGACCGTGGCTGGGCGCACGGATACGGGCGTGCACGGCATCGGGCAAGTGGTGCACTTCGACACCGATCTCGACCGTGCCATGTTCTCGTGGGTACGCGGCGTGAACGCGTTTTTGCCGAAAACGGTGGCCGTGCAGTGGGCGCAAGCGATGCCCGACGACTTCCACGCCCGCTTTACCGCCTTCGAGCGCACGTACTTCTACGTGCTTTACTCGCATCCGGTGCGCGCACCGCTGCTCGAAGGTCGCTGCGGCTGGCTGCACACGCCGCTCGACCTTGACGCGATGCGTACGGCCGGTCAGGCGCTGGTGGGCGAGCACGACTTCTCGGCGTTCCGCTCGTCCGAATGTCAGGCCAAAACGCCGGTGAAGCATCTGTACGCCATCGATATCGAGCAGCAGGGGAATTTCTTCGTGTTCCGGTTCCGCGCGAGCGCTTTCCTGCATCACATGGTGCGCAACATCATGGGATGTCTGGTGGCGATTGGCCGCGGCCGTCAGTCGGCGAACTGGATGGCCGAGGTGCTCGAGAGCCGCGACCGCCGTCAGGCCGCGCCGACGTTCATGCCGGATGGCTTGTATCTCGCGCGCGTGGGGTATCCTGAGCGCTTCTCGGTGCCCGAACCCAATTGGGCCGCATGGCCTTTCCCGATGCCTTGGGCGCAAGACGGAACTCCTTCATGACATCCCGTACCCGAATCAAGATTTGCGGCCTTTCGCAACCGGCGGACGTCGACCACGCGGTCGCGCTCGGCGTCGACGCGATCGGCCTTGTGTTTTACCCGCCGAGCCCGCGCTATGTGGACCTTGCCCGTGCTGCCGAATTAGCACGGCGCGTGCCGCCGTACGTGAGCGTGGTGGGGTTGTTCGTGAACGCTACGGCGGATGAAGTGGCACGTACCGTCGAGGCGGTGCCGCTCACCACGTTGCAGTTTCATGGCGACGAGAGCCCGGAAGTTTGCGAGGCGTTGTCGGCCGCCGCCGGGCATCGTCCGTACACGCGCGCTATGCGTATCGGCCCGGAGACGAAAAGCGGTAGCGATTTGCTACAATTCGCAAACGCATACGCCACCGCGCAAGGTATCTTGCTCGACGCCCTCGTGGAGGGCTACGGGGGCGGGGGAAAGGTTTTCGATTGGTCACTTATTCCAAAAGACATCGCGCGTCGGGCCGTTTTGAGTGGTGGCTTGAACGCACACAACGTTGCTGAGGCAATCCGCCTAGTGACGCCGTACGCCGTCGACGTGTCGAGCGGTGTAGAAGCGTCGCGGGGCGTGAAGGATCCCGCCCGTATGACGGCGTTCGTGCACGCAGTGCGTGCTGCCGACGCCGAATAGCAACCTGCCGGAGCGCCCGCAAGGGGCGCGCACCCGGTTCTGCGAAGAGTGACGACCATGTACGATTTACCCGATGCCCGTGGCCATTTCGGCCAATACGGCGGTGTGTTTGTGGCCGAGACGCTGATTCACGCGCTCGACGAGCTGCGTGAGGCGTACGCCAAGTACCAGCACGATCCCGCCTTCCTCGAAGAATTCAATTACGAACTGAAGCACTACGTCGGCCGTCCGTCGCCGATTTATCACGCCAAGCGCTGGAGCAGCGAGCTGGGCGGTGCACAGGTCTATCTGAAGCGTGAAGACCTGAACCACACCGGCGCGCACAAGGTGAACAACGTGATCGGTCAGGCGTTGCTCGCCCGACGCATGGGCAAGCGCCGCGTGATCGCCGAGACCGGTGCCGGTCAGCACGGCGTCGCTACGGCCACCATCGCCGCCCGTTTCGGCATGGAATGCGTGGTGTACATGGGCGCGGAAGACGTCAAGCGTCAGGCCGCCAACGTGTATCGCATGCAACTGCTGGGCGCGACCGTCGTGCCGGTGGAATCCGGTTCGAAGACACTCAAAGATGCTTTGAACGAAGCCATGCGCGACTGGGTGACGAACGTCGAAAGCACGTTCTACATCATCGGCACCGTGGCTGGCCCGCACCCGTACCCGATGCTCGTGCGCGACTTCCAGCGCGTGATCGGCGACGAATGCAAGGTGCAGATGCCCGAGCTCGCCGGCCGTCAGCCGGACTACGTGCTGGCTTGCGTCGGTGGCGGCTCGAACGCCATGGGCATCTTCTACCCGTATATCGACCTGCCCGATGTGAAGCTCGTGGGCGTGGAAGCGGCGGGCGACGGGATCGAGACCGGCCGTCATGCCGCATCGATCATCGGCGGCACGCCCGGCGTGCTGCACGGCAACCGCACGTATCTGCTGCAAGACGCCAACGGCCAGATCACCGAGACGCATTCGATCTCGGCCGGTCTGGATTACCCGGGCGTCGGCCCCGAGCACGCTTGGCTGCACGATATCCACCGCGCCGAATACGTGGGCATCACCGATAACGAAGCCCTCAAGGCGTTCCATGACTGCTGCCGGATCGAAGGCATCATCCCGGCATTGGAGTCGAGCCACGCCCTCGCATATGCATGCAAGCTGGCCCCCACGCTGAGCAAAGACCAGATCGTTCTGGTCAATCTCTCCGGCCGGGGCGACAAGGATATGCACACCGTGATGGCATTGGCCAAACCGGCCAGCGACGCCTAAGCGGCGCCGCGAGACTCCACCGATCCGACAGGTAACCAGAACCCGCATGACCGACCGCAACGCGCCGCCGCAAGAGACCATCGCTCAGGGCGAGGCACAAAATGACGTCCTCGGGACTGCGCGTCCCGCTCGTCCTGTTGATGCCACCGAAGCCGCGGCTGCGCGTCTCGAAGCTATGGAGGCGGCCGGCGAGCTTCGTGCACGCTGGGCGCCGGGCGACATTGCGTTGCGTCATGCCGACTTCCTGCAACACGTGCATGAACTGGCCGACGGGTCCGTCGACCTGATTCTGGCCGACCCGCCGTATGGGCTCGGCAAGGATTACGGCAACGATTCCGACAAGCGTTCGGGCGAGGACTTCCTCGGCTGGACGTACGGCTGGCTCGAAGCGGCGATTCCGAAACTCGCGCCGCGCGGCTCGCTGTATCTGTTCTGCACGTGGCAATACGCGCCCGAGCTGTTCGTGTTCCTCAAGCAGCGCATGCTGATGATCAACGAGATCATCTGGGATCGCCGCGTACCGAGCATGGGCGGCAGCACGCGGCGGTTTTCGTCGGTGCACGACAACATCGGCTTTTTCGCGATTTCGAAGGACTATTACTTCGACCTCGATGCCGTGCGCGTGCCGTACGACGCCGCCACGAAGAAGGCGCGCTCGCGCCGTATCTTCGAGGGCAGCAAGTGGCTGGAACTCGGTTACAACCCGAAGGATCTGTGGTCCATCTCGCGATTGCACCGGCAAGACCCCGAACGCGTCGATCATCCGACGCAGAAACCGCTGCATATCATCGAGCGCATGGTGCTGGCGAGTTGCCCGCCCGGCGGTCTCGTGCTCGACCCGTTCATGGGCAGCGGCACGACTGCCGTGGCCTGCGCGCTGCACGGCCGGCGTTTTGTCGGCTACGAGCTGAACGCGCACTACCACGCGCTCGCTAACCAACGACTTCAGAGACTTTCCGATCATGTCCCGCATTCAAGCGACGTTCCAAGCCTTGCAAGCGCAGGGTAAGAAGGGCCTCATTCCGTTCATCACCGCCGGCGACCCCGAGCCGGGCTGGACGGTCAAACTGATGCATGCACTGGCCGATAACGGCGCCGACGTCATCGAACTCGGCGTGCCGTTCTCCGACCCGATGGCCGACGGCCCCGTGATTCAACGCGCCTCCGAGCGCGCGCTCGCGCGTGGCGTGAGCCTGGCCGAAGTGCTCGGCTACGTGGCCGCCTTCCGCCAGACCAACGACCACACCCCCGTTGTGCTGATGGGCTATGCCAATCCGATCGAAGCCATGGGCCTCGAAGCGTTTGCCGAACGTGCGGCAGCCGCTGGCGTGGATGGCGTGCTCGTCGTCGACTACCCGCCCGAGGAAGCCGAGGAATACGCCGGTGCCATGCGTGCGCGCAAGATCGATCCGATCTTCCTGCTCGCCCCGACGTCGACCGACGCGCGCATTGCCGCCGTGGCCAAGCAGGCGAGCGGCTATCTGTACTACGTCTCGCTCAAGGGCGTGACGGGTGCGGCGAGCATCGATCTGGGCAGCGTGGCGTCGAAAATCCCCGAAATCAAGGCGGTGGCACCGCTGCCGGTGGGCGTGGGTTTCGGCATTCGCGACGCTGAAACGGCCCGCACAATTGCCAGCGTGGCCGATGCTGTGGTGATCGGCAGTGCCATCGTGCAACGGCTGGAAAACACGCCGCGTGATCTGGAGGGCCAGAACGCGGTAAAATCGCTGGCTGAATTCGTCGGCGAAATCCGCCAGGCGCTCGACGAGGGCCTGAAAGCAGCGTAAATACGCTGCTGGCGTGTGCCGGTGAAACGCTGAATTGAAACGGTCGTCAGACCGCTGAGACGCCCGTCCCTGTTGGGGCGGGCGTTTGCCAAGGAGAAACTATGAGCTGGCTCGATAAGCTGCTGCCCCCGAAGATCAAGCAAACCGATCCGACGCAGCGCAACAAGAGCATCCCGGAAGGGCTGTGGATCAAGTGCCCGTCGTGCGAGGCTGTGCTGTATCGCAACGACGTGGAAGCCAATCTGCATGTCTGCCCGAAGTGCGACCATCACATGCGCATCGGCGCACGCGCCCGTCTTGACGCGCTGCTCGATCCGGAAGGCCGCTACGAGCTGGGTCAGGAAATCGTGCCGGTCGACCCGCTGAAGTTCAAGGACAGCCGCAAGTACCCGGACCGTATCAAGGAAGCCATGGACGACACGGGTGAAACCGACGCCATGGTGGTGATGGGCGGTGCGATCCACACGCTGCCGGTCGTGGTCGCTTGCTTCGAGTTCGCCTTCATGGCGGGCACGATGGGCTCGGTGGTCGGCGAGCGCTTCGCACGCGGCGCGCAAAACGCGCTGGAGCAAGGTGTGCCGTTCATCAGCATTGCCGCTTCGGGCGGTGCGCGTATGCAGGAAAGCCTGCTCTCGCTCATGCAGATGGCCAAGACGACCGCGATGCTCACGAAGCTGGCCAATGCCAAGCTGCCGTACATCTCGGTGCTGACCGACCCGACCACGGGTGGCGTGTCGGCAAGCTTCGCGTTCCTCGGCGACGTGGTCATCGCCGAGCCGAAGGCACTGATCGGCTTCGCCGGTCCGCGCGTGATCGAGCAAACCGTGCGCGAGAAGCTGCCGGAAGGCTTCCAGCGTTCGGAGTTCCTGCTGCAAAAGGGCGCGATCGACATGATCGTCGACCGTCGCAAGATGCGCGAAGAAATCGCACGCCTGATCGCACTGATGCAGTGCCAGCCGGCTGACGCCGTCGCCTGAGGCGCACCGATGGCAGCGCTGCCTGTGACCAAGCATGCAGCGCTGCGCCATGACGCGCCGATGAGCGGTAAGCCGCCCCAAAGGCGCGCGCATCGGCGTAAAATGGCGCCACGCCACGCGGTGCCACGCAAAGTGTCACTTAGCGCCTCATGCATTACTTCGCAGGATCGCAAGCGCGGACGTTTCGTCCGCGTTTTGTTTTTCTGCCCGCACATTCATGCCGACATACTCCACTCTCGACGCCTGGCTCGCCCATCTGGAAACCGCTCACCCTGTGGGCATCGACATGGGGCTCACGCGCATCGGGCGCGTGAAAGAGGCCCTCGGTCTGAAATTTCCTTGTCCTGTCTTCACCGTGGGCGGCACGAACGGTAAAGGCTCGACCTGCGCCATTCTCGAAGCGATTCTGCTCTCGGCGGGTTACCGCGTCGGGTGCCACACGTCGCCGCACTTGCTCACCTTCAACGAGCGCGCGCGCATCAACGGCGAGATCGTCGACGACGCGACGCTGCTGCCGCATTTCGAAGCGGTGGAGCGCGCTCGCAATAGCTTCGACGAACCGGTTTCGCTCACGTATTTCGAATTCACCACGCTCGCGATCATGCAAATGTTCGCGACGGCCGGACTCGATGCGGTGATTCTCGAAGTGGGGCTGGGTGGTCGCCTCGACGCCGTGAACATCATCGATGCCGATTGCGCCGTCATCACGAGCATCGATATCGATCACGCCGAATATCTGGGCAACACCCGCGAAGCGATCGCGATCGAAAAGGCCGGTATCTTCCGCGCAGGCAAACCGGCCGTTTGCGGCGATCCGATGCCGCCTGCCACGCTGGCCGCGGAAGCGGAGCGCATCGGTGCCGATCTGTGGCAATTCGGGCGCGACTTCAATTATCAGGGCGACAAGCAGCAGTGGAGCTACGCAGGGCGCAATATGCGACGCCCGGCGCTGGCGTATCCGGCGCTGCGCGGTGCCAATCAGTTGCTCAACGCATCGGCTGCATTGGCGGCGCTCGAATCGATGCGTGCCGAGCTGCCGGTGTCGGCACAAGACATTCGTCTGGGACTCGCGTCGGTCGAATTGCCGGGACGTTTTCAGGTGCTGCCGGGGCGTCCGGCCGTGGTGCTCGATGTTGCGCACAACCCGCATGCGGCAGCCGCACTGGGGCACAACCTCGATGGCATGGGGTTCTTTCCGTACACCTACGCCGTGTTCGGCGCGATGGCCGACAAGGATATCGAAGGCGTGCTGCGGCATCTGGTCGACAAGGTCGATCACTGGCGTCTGTGCGGCTTGCCGACCCCGCGTGCAGCGAGTGCGCAGGTGCTTGAAGAGAAGCTGCGGGCGGTGGGGTTTGTCGAAGATGCCGATCATTCGGTCGAAACCTTCGAATCCCCTGAGAAAGCCTATGCCGCCGCGCTCGAGCAGTGCGGGGAGAATGATAGAATTGTGGTTTTTGGATCGTTCTTTACGGTGGCGGGTGTGATGTCGCACCGCAAATTGCAGCGCCACTGACGCCTGACGGTGTCATCGCCGTGACATTTTCTTACGAGAAATGTCATGCGCAGGATGCACCAGATGCGCGATGATCAGTCCAACGACGCGAGTTACGACCTGAGCCAAGGGCCTATGGGATTGTTTTCCTTCCGCAAGAAAGACGCCGAAGCCGTTTCCCCGAAGCGCGGTAGCCGCAAAAGCGGCCGCACCGGCAGCCGTACGGCGGGAGGGGGCGAATACAGCGAGCACGAGCAACTCGACCCGCTGCTGCCCGAGAAGCAACGCGCGCGCCGCCGTCTGGTGGGCGCGCTTGCGTTGGTGCTCGCGGCCGTCATCATCCTGCCGATGGTGCTGGCGCCCGAACCCAAACCGGCTGCCGACGACATCGCGATTCAGATTCCCGGTAAAGATGCCAATTCGCCGCCCGTGCGCGTGAAGCCGCAAGCCGCGGCAACGTCGACCGATGCGTCGCTCGACAAGGGCGAAGAAACCGTCGACAGCAATTCGCTCGCGAATAGCGGTTCGAGCAATTCGAACAGCGCAACTGGCACGAACAAGCCGTCTTCGGCACAGTCGACCGCGGCTGCGGTGCCCCCGGCACCGACGGGCGTGCCGCCGTCGTCACCCGCCCCGGCGGCCTCGGTGGTACCTGTCACGCCGCCTGTCGCACAAGCCAAGCCCGAGACCAAGCCGGAAGTGAAGCCCGAGGTGAAGAAGCCTGAGCAGCACGCCGAAGCGAAGCCTGCGGCCAAGCCTGGCGAATCGCATGAGGCGCCCAAGGCAGCCAACAAGCCTGACCCGAACGCGGCCGACCCGATCGCCCAGTTCGCGCAGAACAACAACGCTGCCAAACCGGCAGCCAATCACGACACCCAGACCAAAGCGGCCGCACCTGCGGGCAATGGCAAGTATTTGGTGCGCATCGGTGCGTTTTCGACGCAAGACCGCGCGCAGGCATGGCTCGTCAAGCTCAAGCTCGTGAACGTGCCGAGCTACATGGTGAAGGGCAACGTCGACGGACGCGAACTGTACCTGTTGCGTGCAGGCCCGTTCCACGACAAGAACAGCGCCGAAGCGGCAAGCAAGAAGATTCGTGACGCCGGTCTGACGGCCATGGTCGCCGAGGCGGGTTGAGTTGGGTAATTTCACGCAGGGCGGTCTGTTGACCGTAGTGGATTACGCAGCCATCGCCATTCTGCTCGGCTCGATGGTGCTGGGCATGCTGCGCGGCCTGGTGCGCGAGTTGTTCAATCTGGTGGGCTGGGTGGTGGCGTTCTTCGTGGCGCGCGCCTTCGGTCCGACCGTGGCGCACTGGCTGCCCGCCGACCTGCCGGGCGGCGAGATGACGCAAGGCGCGCTCGGTTTCCTGGTGGTGCTCGTCGCCGTTGTGTTCGGTGCCGGTATTGTCAGCGCGCTGGTGGGGCGGATGACCGATTTGATCGGGCTGCGCCCGGCCGATCGCGGTTTAGGCATGTTGTTCGGTATTGTTCGCGGCATGTTGCTCTTGATGTTGCTGCTAGTCGCCGCCAGATTGACGGCATTGCCGCAGCAACCGGCGTGGCAGCAATCGATGGTGCGCCCGTGGGTCGAAGCGGGGCTCGAGCGCCTGATGCCGTACCTGCCCGAACCGGTGCAGCACTACCTTCATAAGCCCGAAGAGGCGGTGCCGAGCGTGAATTCGCTGGGGACGCCGATCCCCTTGCCACAATTGGAACCCAGCCGCCGGATGCAGGAGATGCTCGGCGCGCCAGGCACTGGCACGGCGGGCACGGGCGTGAGCGATGGGATACAGCAGGGGTGGGGCATGCGCAGCGGCGGATCGGCCGCGCCATCCACTGGCCTGCACAAGGTTACCGAATGACGGATAATACGGTCCGTTCGTTTGACGCAGATTTCGATGTTTTTTGAAGGATTTATGCCATGTGTGGCATCGTCGGTGTAGTCTCCAAGTCCCCCGTCAACCAGTTCATCTACGATAGCTTGCTGCTCTTGCAGCATCGCGGCCAGGACGCCGCCGGTATCGCGACGACGGACGGCCAGTCGTTCTACATGCACAAGGGCAACGGCATGGTGCGCGACGTGTTCCGCACGCGCAACATGCGCGATTTGCCGGGTCACGTGGGCATTGGCCAGGTGCGCTACCCGACGGCCGGCTCGTCGAGCGCCGCACAAGCGCAACCGTTCTACGTCAATGCCCCCTACGGCATCGTGCTCGCGCACAACGGCAACCTGACGAACTGGGAACAGCTCAAGGACGAGATGTTCCGCATCGACCGCCGTCACATCAACACCACCTCCGACTCTGAAGTGCTGCTCAACGTGCTTGCGCACGAGTTGCAGCAAAGCTCGCTCGAAGGCTTGAGCGTGCCGTCGCTGTTCGAAGCGGTGCGTGGCGTGCATCGCCGTTTGCGCGGTTCGTACGCGATTGTCTCGATCATCTCCGGCTTCGGTTTGCTCGCGTTCCGTGACCCGAACGGTATCCGTCCGCTGTGCATCGGCCGCTTCGAAGGCCCGAACGGCACGGAGTGGATGGTGGCATCGGAATCGGTGGCACTTGAAGGCATGGGCTTCGCGTTCGAGCGCGACGTCAAGCCGGGCGAAGCGATCTTCATCAGCAACGATGGCGAGCTGACGTCGCAGCAATGCGCCGAAGCGACTTCGATGCATCCGTGCATTTTCGAGCTCGTGTATCTGGCGCGTCCGGACTCGGTGCTCGATGGCGTGGCGGTCTACGATGCGCGTCTGCGCATGGGCGACTATCTGGCCGAAAAGATTCGCCGCGAGATCGACTACAAGGACATCGACGTTGTCATGCCGATTCCGGACTCCAGCCGACCGGCGGCCATGCAGGTCGCCAAGCGTCTGGGTTTGAACTATCGCGAAGGGTTCTTCAAGAACCGCTACGTCGGCCGCACGTTCATCATGCCCGGTCAGGCGATGCGCAAGAAATCGGTGCGTCAGAAGCTCAACGCCATGCGCGTTGAATTCAAAGACAAGAATGTGCTGATCGTCGACGACTCGATCGTGCGCGGCACGACCAGTCAGGAAATCGTGCAGATGGCGCGCGACGCCGGCGCCCGCAAGGTGATCTTCGCGTCGGCTGCACCGCCTGTGAAATTCCCGAACGTGTACGGCATCGACATGCCCACGCGTAGCGAACTGGTCGCCCACGATCGCAGCGACGAAGAAGTGGCGCGCATCATCGGTGCCGACGAGCTGATTTATCAGGACGTCGAGGACATGAAGTCCGCCGTGAAGGACATCAACCCGGCGCTGACCGATTTCGATGCGTCGTGTTTCGACGGCAACTACATCACGGGCGACATCACGCCGGAGTACTTGAACCGTCTGGAGCAGCAGCGCAAGGCGCCGAAGGCACCGGTTGAACGCGATGCCGGTGATGGTGGCGAAGGCGACGAAAACGAGCCGCGCGGCGCGCAACTCGGCCTGTAAGGCGAGGGTGGCGCGGGGGATTTTCCTCGGTGCCGCCCAACGTGCTACACTGCATCTCACGTCGATTTGATTTCAGCTTGCGGACGTGGGGGAACATCCCCGAAACAGCTAAAGCGAGGCCTAGACAGATGGATTTCGAGCCCGTTTTGCTGACAAGCGAAACGGGCTTTTTCTTTTTTGAAACGAGACACACGATGGACTCCTTCGATTTCGATACCCTGGCGGTGCGCGCGGGCACGCAGCGCTCCGAGTTTGGTGAGCATTCCGAGGCGCTGTACCTGACCTCGAGCTTCGTATTCAAGAGTGCGGCCGAAGCCGCCGAGCGCTTCGCGCACTCGGAAGAGGGCTTCACGTACTCGCGCTTCACCAACCCGACGGTATCGATGTTTCAGGACCGTCTGGCCGCACTCGAAGGCGGCGAGGCCTGCATGGCCACCGCTTCGGGTATGGCGGCCATTGTCTCGGTCGTGATGACGGCCCTCTCGGCGGGCGATCACCTCATCAGCTCGCAAAGCATCTTCGGTTCCACGCTGAACGTGTTCTCGTCGATCTTCAGCCGTTTCGGCGTGGAGACGACCTTCGTCGACCCGACCGATCTCGACGCCTGGCGCGCCGCGATCAAGCCGAACACGAAGATGTTCTTCCTCGAAACCCCATCGAACCCGCTCACCGATATTGCCGACATCGCCGCCATCGGCAAGATCGCGAAGGAAGCGGGCGCGCTGTTCGTGGTCGACAACTGTTTCTGTTCGCCGGCCTTGCAGCGTCCGATCGAATTCGGTGCGGACGTGGTTGTGCACTCGGCGACCAAGTATCTCGACGGTCAGGGCCGCGTACTGGGCGGTGCGATCGTCGGCACGAAAGAATTCATCATGGGCAAAGTGTTCCCGTTCGTGCGCAGCGCCGGCCCGACGCTCTCCGCCTTTAATGCGTGGGTGATTCTGAAGGGCATGGAAACGCTGTCGCTGCGTATGGAGCGTCAGTCGGCCAGCGCGCTCACGGTGGCGCAGTGGCTGGAGCAGCAGCCGCAGGTGGCGCGCGTGTTCTACCCGGGCCTGCCGTCGCATCCGCAATACGAACTGGCGAAGCGCCAGCAGAAAGCGGGTGGTGCCATCGTCGCCTTCGAATTGAAGGGCGCGACACCTGCCGAGCAGCGCGAGAATGCGTGGCGCGTGATCGACAACACGAAGGTGCTGTCGATCACCGGCAATCTGGGCGATACGCGTACGACGATCACGCATCCGGCCAGCACGACGCACGGCCGTATCACGCCGGAAGCGCGTGCCGCAGCGGGCATCACGGAAGGGCTGATTCGCCTGGCCGTGGGTCTCGAATCGCCGGACGATATTCAGGCCGACTTGGCACGCGGCTTCGCGCCGAACGCGCAATAAGCGGAGCGCTGTGGATATGAGTCGATTCTGGAGCGCGGGCGTTGCCGATCTGACGCCCTATGTGCCGGGTGAGCAGCCGCAGATGCAGCGGCTCATCAAGCTCAATACCAACGAGAACCCGTACGGCCCGTCGCCGCGCGTGCTCGCCGCCATTCGCGATGCGCTCGGCAGCGATGCCAACGCGCTGAAGCTGTATCCGGACCCGGATGCGCGCCGTTTCAAGCAGGCCATCGCGACGCGTTTCGGGCTGGAAGTTGCCAACGTCCACGTGGGCAATGGCTCGGACGAAGTGCTCGCCAACGTGTTTCAGGGGTTGCTCAAGCACGACAAGCCGATTCTGTATCCGGATATCACGTACAGCTTTTACCCGGTGTATTGCGGGCTGTATGGCGTGGCCTTCGAGACCGTGCCGCTGTCGGACACCTTCGAGATTCGCGCTGAGGATTATTGCAAGCCGAACGGCGGCATCATCTTCCCGAATCCAAACGCGCCGACGGGCCGCGCATTGGCCTTGGGTGAGATCGAACGTGTGCTGGCCGCGAATGCGGATTCGGTCGTCGTGATCGACGAGGCGTATATCGACTTCGGCGGCGAGACGGCGGCGGGGCTGATTGCGAAGTATCCGAATCTGCTGGTGGTGCAAACGCTGTCGAAATCGCGCTCGCTGGCAGGGCTGCGGCTTGGCTTTGCCATTGGGCATCCGGATCTGATCGAAGCGTTGGAGCGTGTGAAGAACAGCTTCAACTCGTATCCGTTGGATCGGTTGGCGCAAGCCGCTGGTGTGGCGGCGATCGAGGACGAGGCGTACTTCGAGCAGACGCGCCAGGCGGTGATTTCGAGCCGCGAGGCGTTGGTCGCGCGTATGACGGTATTGGGCTTCGAAGTGCTGCCGTCGAAGGCAAACTTCGTTTTCGCTCGGCACCCGTCGCACGATGCAGCGCAACTGGCGTCGTCGTTGCGCGAGCGCTCGATCATCGTTCGCCACTTCAAGAGCGCGCGCGTAGCGCAGTTCTTACGTATTACGGTGGGCACCGACGCTGAGTGCGAGACGTTTACCGACGCATTGAAGGAAATTCTGGCGGGCTGAGCGGACTGAGCGTTGTTGGCAGGTTGAAAGGGCCGGTATTCGGCGACGCGTTGCACGTGTCGCAGGGATACCGGCCCTTTGTGATGTATGTCGTTCGGCGTCAAAACGCGAAGTTTTTGGCTCGGCGCCGCCGTAGTTGGGTCGGCGGCCTACAGCAGATATCGAGTCAGTAGCATCCCGACGAATCCCTCAGGCGCGCCGATGTCAGTTTTGCCGACCCGCAAGCACAGCAGCAGCTTGCCGTCGGTTTGCAGCATTGCGCTAGCACCGCTACTGATGAATGAGTCCGCGGGCGAGTCGATGAAAACAAAGCCACCATCGCCAAACGTCGGATCACGAGACCCGTCGGGCATGCGTCGTTCAATGACGGACTGGGTTCCGGCGACGACCTCGCCCTGCATGACGATCTTGCCGTCAGCCTGGAGGATGAGTTTATCTTCCATGTAGCCCGTTGTTGTGATGACGAGTTTGCCGTCGTTGAACGCCATGTCGGTCGCGCCGTCCGCCTGAAGACGCGTTAGCCAGGTCGTCGCGTTGCGCACGGGTGGCGCGACTAGCCCGGCCATGAGCAACTTTCCATCGGATAACGTCATCAGTGAGAGGGCCTGCCAGAACGACGTGCCCGGATACGCTTCCAGATAATCGAAGAAGCGATGTCCGTTGTCACCAAACGAAGGGAGCGGTTTGCCTCCACGGTCGTAGCGAGACGCCACAGGTTGCATGGTTCGGGAGTCGCCCCCTGCATAGCCACATAACAGCAACGTGCCGTCGCGCTGGGGCGAGATGCTGAGGAAATGCACTTGCGGCGGAACGTCCAGAGAGATGCCGACCTTGCCGAACGAGGGGTCGAATGTGCCATCTGCGGCAAGCTGAACGAGCGCACCGTAACCGATGCCTGACTGGATATCGCCCCACACACTCATGACGATGCGATCGTCTGGCAGGACAGCCACACTCTGCGCCTCATCGGTGGAAGTGTCCTCCAAACGGACCAGCGTGTAGCCGGCGTTGCCGAACGACGTGTCGACCTCACCGGCTTCGTGCAGCCTCGCGAGCAGGATCTTGCGAGAATTGCCCGGGCCGTGCAGATGGCCGAACACGATGATCTTGCCGTCGGACTGGAGTGCGCAGCCCGTCACGTTGTAAAACGACACCCCCGTGTGCGGGAAAGGAATCAGCTTTCCGTCGGCACCGAACAGGGGGTCCGGGGTGCCGTCCGGTAAGTTGCGATAGACCTGAACGCCGATCCCTTCCCAGAGGGTTGCGACGGTCACGATTTTTTGATCCGGGCGTAGTGCCGACACGCCAAGTAGTTCGGTGACATTGACATACCCGCCGCTACCGAAAGACGGGTCGATATCACCCGCGCGCAAAGTCTGGTTCATGATGATCACCTCCGTGTTGATGAGGGGAGTCTCCACGCACGGTGGGGGCGCAACAACTGTCAACGTTGACAGGCACCATCCCAACGAGCCCACACGAACGCGATGACATTTCGGCGCGCCGACGCACTCCACGAGACTACGCTATGCTTGCGGGATTCCCCCTGAAGTCATCGGAGACGTCGCATGTCGCACAACGTAGAACTTTTCATCAATGGGCAGTGGAAAGCGGGCGTCGAAGGTCTGACGCTGCCGATCGAAAACCCGGCCACCGGTGAGACCATCGGCACCGTGGCCCGCGCCACGCAGCCGGATCTGGACGCCGCGCTCGCCGCCGCCGAAGCCGGTTTCGCCAAATGGCGCGAAATCGCCCCGTTCGAGCGCGCCAAGCTCATGCGCAAGGCCGCCGGCCTGCTGCGCGAGCGCGTGGGTGACATCGCCCGCCAAATGACGCTGGAGCAGGGCAAGCCCATCGGTGAAGCCAAGGGCGAAGTGCTCTCCGCCGCCGACATCATCGAATTCTTCGCCGAAGAAGGTAAGCGTGCCTACGGCCGCCTCGTCCCGGCACGTGTGCCGAACGTCACCCAACTGGTGATCCAGTCGCCGGTGGGCGCTATCGCCGCCTTCACGCCGTGGAACTTCCCGGTCAATCAAGTCGTGCGCAAGGTCTCCGCTGCGCTGGCTGCCGGTTGCTCGGTGATCGTCAAGGCACCGGAAGAAACCCCGGCGTCGCCCGCTGCGCTGATTCGCGCATTCGCCGACGCCGGTCTGCCCGACGGCGTGCTGAACCTCGTGTACGGCGTGCCGGCCGAGATTTCTTCGTACCTGATTCCCCATCCGACAATCCGCAAGGTGTCGTTCACGGGCTCCACCCCGGTGGGCAAGCAACTGGCCGCCATGGCCGGTCTGCACATGAAGCGTGTGACGATGGAACTCGGCGGCCATGCCCCGGCGCTGATCTTCAACGATGCCGATATCGCCGCAGCCGTGCGCAATCTCGCCGGTGGCAAGTTCCGCAACGCCGGTCAGGTGTGTATCGCACCGACGCGTTTCCTGGTGCAACGTGGCGTGTACGACCAGTTCGTCGACGCCTTCGTGAAGGCTGCCGAATCGATTCGCGTGGGTAACGGTCTCGACCCGGAAACGACGATGGGCCCGCTCGTGAACGGCAAGCGTTTCGAAGCCATCAGCGCCATCGTCGACGATGCCGTGGCCAACGGCGCCGTGCTGAAGACCGGTGGCAAGCGCGCTGCCGAAGGCGGTCATTTCTACGCGCCGACGGTGCTGTGCAACGTGCCGCTCACCGCGAAGATCATGCACGACGAGCCGTTCGGCCCGGTCGCGATCATCAATCCGTTCGACACGGAAGAGGAAGCCATCGCCGAAGCCAACCGTCTGCCGTATGGTCTGGCGGCTTACGCTTACACCACGTCCGCAGGCACGGCACAGCGCCTGTCCACGCGCGTGGAAAGCGGCATGCTGACGATCAACCATTCAGGCCTCGCCCTGCCGGAAGTACCGTTCGGCGGCGTGAAGGACAGCGGCTACGGTTCGGAAGGCGGCCCGGAAGCGCTCGAGGCGTATCTGCAACCGAAGTTCGTCACGCGTCTCGACGTCTGATTCGAGACACTCGGTCGCAAAGACGGTAGCAAGAACGAAAGCCGACGCAGGTAACTGCGTCGGCTTTCTTCATTTCGCATCACGTGTAGCGGATCACATCGTCGATGCGGCCGAGTCCGCTGCGCGACCCACGTGAAGCGCATCACGTTGTCGATGCGGCGGATTCGGCTGCACCACCGACGTGCGATGGCACGGCATCGATGGTCGACAGCCGCGACGCTGGAGAGAACAGGATGATGCAGAGTTGCACGGCGAAGCCGATGGCCATCGCGGCAAGGCAATAGCGCGTGCCGAGCGATGCCGCCAGCCATGCCCCAAGAAATGCCCCGAACGGACGCGCTCCTGCGGTGGCCGTCATCGTCACCGCCGACACACGGGCAATCAAACCACCGGGTGTCACGACCTGACGCAGCGACGTCGTGGAGATCGTCCACACAATCGGCCCGAAGCCGAACAGAAAGAACGCGGTAAACACCAACGCGTAGGTCGCGAAGCCGCCGGACAGTTGCCACGTCGCCACCATCAGCAGCGACGCGAGCGCGGCACAGGCCGGGCCGAGTACGATTTGACGGCCGAAAGTCAGTCGCTTCGCCACGCGCCGGTAACCGAATGCCCCGCAAACCATGCCGAATCCATAGACCCCGAGCGCAATGCCGACCGCTTGTGCCGTGAACGCGAGCGAGTGAATCGCGTAGTACGCGAAGATCGCGAGCAGCAGATACCACGACGTGTTGAAAACAAACGCGGTCGCGACGATGGGTCGTAGATAAGGGCTGCGTGCAATGAAGCGCACACCTTCGGCCAGTTCATTCAGGAAGTGCCGTTTCGACACCGCGCGTGGCGCTTCGGCGGGCAAGCGCGTCATGCAATAGACGCTCGCAAGCGAGAGCGCGAATGCCGCCGCGAACGCGAGCGTGCCCGAGGCCCAGCCCGCCAAGATGCCACCGAGTGCAGGGCCTGCCGTGAAAGCGATGCTGCGCGCAATCTCTAACCGTCGGTTTGCCGTGAGCAAGTCTGCCGGATCGATGAGCGCAGCGACTAACGATGGGGCGGCGGCACCGAACACCACCGTGCCGGTCGCCATCGCAAAGCCCAGCATGCCTAACGCAGGCAACGTCAGCAGATGGGCGCGAAATAGCGCAAACAAGCCGAGCAGCGCGAGCGCACGCAGCAACTCGGTAGCGATCATCAGGGGCTTGCGGCGGTAGCGGTCCGCCAACACGCCCGCGGGCAACGACAGCAGGAGGAAGGGGAGTGTGGTGGCCGCTTGCAGCGAAGCGGTTTGCTCGGCTGACGCGCCGAGCGCGATGACGGCAACGATCGGAATGACGGCCAGCGTCATCTGTTCGCTGAACTGCGCCGCCAGATTCGCGTGTGACAGCGATGTCACGAGCGATGCTACAGGTGGCGTAGCAGGTGGTGTAACAGGAGGTGTAACAGATGATGTGACGAGTGGTGCTTTCGGACCCCGCGCAAACTCCCCAGCCATACCGATCCCCTAGACGTTGGACTGACGAGGGGAGTCTAGATGGCGAGTCGTGCGCAAACGATCCGTTTCTTGCGATTGAATTCGGGCGGCGTGCCTATCCGTTTTGCTGATCCCACGTGTACGCCTGCCCGTTGATACGACGCACGCGCGGCGCGAACGCCGGGCTAAGCAGATCGTCGGAAGCGTTGTAGTACGGTGTGTCGATGGCGAGCATGCCGAGCAGCGTGTGTTCGAGCCGGTCGGTCTGGTAGGGGCGGGCTTCGAGCGCGGTTAAGGCCTGCGTGTCGGTATGCCGCTCGCCGTTGCGTGACCACACGACCATCGGAATCTCGTAGCCGGACGCATCGGCAGCGGACTGTCCGGCGTGATTACGCGTGTGCCCGACTTCTTGCGCATGATCGGAACTGAACAGCAGGCTTGCGTCCGTTTGCGCATTGTTTGCCATGGTTTTGCGGATCAAATTCGAGACGACGAAATCGTTGTAAGCGATGGCGTTGTCGTAATCGTTGCGCAGGTGACGCACCCACTGCGACCGGCCTTGGGCGGCGAGCGACGCCATCACTGCATCGTCGGTATTGTCGAACCGCGCGAAGTCTTCCGGATAGCGCATGTCGTAAGTTGGATGTGCACCGAGCAAATGCACAACGATCAGCTTTTTCGGCGCATCGCTCGCGAGCGCGGCATCGAACGCCGGGAGCAGATTGCCATCGATGTTGTTCTCGCCACGCCCATATCCCTTGTTGATGAACACTTGCTCGTCGGCGCGATTGGCGACCAACCCCAGCCAGCCGTCGTTGGGCACCTGATTCGAAATCCAGAACGTACGGTAGCCTGCCTCCTTCGCGAGCATCACGACGTCGGGCTGGCGTGTCCAAGCCTCGGGGTCGTCCAGGCTGGCGGGCGTGAGCATCTTCATGAGCGACGACATCGTCGCAGGCTCGGACGACACCACGTCACGAAACACCGTGAGATCGCTGCGCAGCGAGTCGAGCATGGGGGTGGTGTTGCGGGCGTAGCCGTAGAGCGACATGTTGTTGCGGTTCAGGCTCTCGCCGATCACCCAAACGACAGTGTTCTTGTCCGGGCCACGATACGCCACGCGCCAGTCGGCGCGTTGCGCCATATTGCGTTCGAGATCGCGTTGGAGTTGGGCGGCGTGATCGGCTTGCCCTTTGTAGTCGAGATAGCGCATCGGCCAGTAGAGCAGCGGATTTTCTTTGGCCATCGTCGCGTTGAAGTGCAGTGCGAGGAAGGCGGTGAGCAGTGTCACGACGGCCGTTTTGCCTGCGCGGCGCATCGGGGCGGGCGGTTGCGCGGCCTCGGCACGTGCGAGACGCCGTTCGCCGAACACCACGGCGCCCAACAGCACAGCGAAGGCGGCGCTGGCTTCGAAGACGTCGCGCCAGTTATGACGGAAGAACTCACCGGTTTCCGACGGATTGGTATTGAAGACCGCTTGAAGCACCAGCAAGTGGTTGGGGCGCAGCCCGAAGTAGTCGCGCAGGAAGCCCTTGGTCGCCGCGTCGAGGAAGAACACCGCGATGACGCTGAGCGTCGTGGCGCTTAACCACACCGGCCGGGCACGCAACAGCAGGCAAAGGCCCGCAAGGCCGGGCAGGGCCGTCGCCATGAGGGCGGCGCTCTTGCCGAATTCGCTCGCGCTCAGCATGCCGAGTGCCCAGAAGGCCGCCAGACCACCCAGTCCGAGGTAAAGCCGATGCAATAAGGATCTCAATCGTTGTCTCCGCCGCACGTTTTTTGCGGACGTTTCGACTGGTGAGACCCGGAAAAGTGCGACTTATTTAGGCGAATGAAAGTCGTTATTGGTGGTTTTGGGCGTTTGCTCATGTCTTGATCGGACGGCACCCGCACGATGAAAGATCGTTGACGTGAAGCCGTCGCAAACGAAATTGCATTTCGCGGTACATCCTTACAATCTTTGGATTCGTTTAATCGGTAGTTGTGGACCCGGGGTGGTCAGGAATGAAGCGCGAAATCTTACGTGTGGGAGCGCCGTCGCTGCGTCAGGTGGCAGAGCCGGTGCTGGACGTGGGCGATCCGTCGGTGCGGCGCGATGCTGCCGATCTGCTGGAGGCGCTCGCGGCGTTTCGCGCGGCGCACGGTTTCGGTCGGGCGATTGCCGCACCGCAAATCGGCATCGACCGCCGCATGATTGCGCTCGCCGTGCCGGGCTGGCCGGACGTCATCGTCAATCCGGAAATCGTGTGGACGAGCGCCGAGCGCGTCACGCTCTGGGACGACTGCATGTGCTTTCCCGACACGCTGGTGAGAGTCGCGCGCTACGCGTCGATTTCCGTGCGATGCGTCGATCTGTCGGGGCACGTGCACCTGAAGGCAGAACTTCCGCTGGCAGAAGCCGAACTGTTGCAGCATGAGATCGATCATCTCGACGGCAAGTTGTCGTTCGATCGTGCAGTGGGGGAGAACGCCGTCGTGCCTCGCAGTGAGTTCGAAGCGAATCGAACGGCATTCGCGCAGCAGGTCGACTACTTTCCCCAGCCTTGGTTGATGCAGTGGGTTGAAGCAGAGGGTTGATGCAGTGGGTCAGTGCAGACGTGCGCCGTTGGGGACGGCACGCTCCACGCCAGCGAGCACGATCGCGCCACGCTCATCGGCAAACCCGGTGACCAGCACTTCGGAGGCGATACCCGCGATGCGCTTCGGTGCGAAGTTACACACGCACAGCACCTGTCGGCCGACGAGCGACGCAGGCGAGTAGTGCACAGTAATCTGTGCGCTCGACGTCTTTACGCCAAGTTCGCCCAAATCGACTTCCAACACGTAAGCGGGCTTCTTCGCCTTTTCATTGACGCGCGCGGCGACGATCGTGCCCACGCGCAATTCGATCTTCTCGAAATCCTGCCACTCGATGGTCTCGGCCATGCTTTGCTCCCCGTGTTGTTAGACAAGCGTGAGCGTAACGCGCCGAAGGCTTGCGGAGATTGTGAAAAACGGCAGGCAGGCGGTGCGATGTGGCGGTACCGCGGCAACGTGGCGCGGTGTCAGCCGATGCGCTCACGCCGCCATGCGGCAGGCGTCTGGCCGTAGTGCTGGCGGAAGGCATGCGTGAGCGCGCTCTGATCGTTGAAACCGACGTCCAGTGCGATCTCGGCGAGCGGGGCGTCACCGGTGCATAGCAATGCGGCCGCGCGCGCGAGCCGCAGACGCATCAAATGTCGATGAGGCGTCTCGCCCGTCATCGCCACAAAGCAATCGTGGAAATGCCGCACGCTCATGCCCGCTTCACGCGCCAGCGTCGCCGTGTCGAGTGGTGCGGCCAGATCGGCGCGTAGCTGCGCATCGACGGCAGCGAGATCGAGCTTCAGCGTGCGTAGCGCAGGCCGCGCCGGTGCCAGCTTCGCCGTAAGTGCCGCGAGCATTTCACGCACCCCCGGATCGTTGGCGCTGAGTGCCGGGGCGTGATCGTGATGCGATGCCGCCTGTGCCGATACATAGGCGGAGACTTCTCCGACCAACGCCAGCATCGGCGCGTCGAGGGCGAAGAACGTTTCGTGATCGAACGCGCGTTCGCTGCGCGTCGTGGCGGCCAGCGACGCCGGTACATCGAGTACGACCTGGCAGTTCGGCCCGTCGCCCCGATAGTCATGCCGCACGCCTGCGGGAATCACCACGCCATTGCGCGCCCCGACGCGCCCGTACTGCGATTGCTCGCCGTCGAGCGCAATCGCCATCCGCCCCGAATACCCGATCACGACCTGATGAAAGTCGTGCGTATGGGTGCTGTCGGTCGGATGGTATTCGCGGAGCTCTAGGATGGCGCTGTGCATAAGGCGCGCAAAGTGCATGACTACAGGTTATGAAAAAACGCGCAAAGCTATCCCGGATTCATTGGTTCGGGCGCGCGGGCCGCGTCGCTACACTGATTCTCCAGTGGTCGGGGCGTTCCGGCCCGCATCGGCGTGAAGGCGCCGGTGTGCTTCGAATCCTCAGGGTGAGCGGCGCGTCGATCTGCGCAGACACCCGTCTTTGGCAGGGAAGTATGACATACGCCGTCACGATCTCCGGCAGCCCGTCGGCCGCCTCGCGCAGCGCACGGTTGCTGCGCTTTATCGAATCCGATCTGACCGCCGCCGGCATCGCCGTGCGTCGCATCGACATCCGGGCGCTCTCGCCCGCCGCACTGCTCGCCGCCGATACCACGCACGACGACCTGCGCCATGCGCTCGCGCAAGTGGCCGGTGCACAAGCGGTCATCGTTGCGACGCCCGTCTACAAGGCGGCGTACAGCGGCCTGCTCAAAGCGTTTCTCGATGTGCTGCCGCAAGATGGTCTGGCAGGCAAACTTGTGGCCCCGTTCGCCACGGGCGGCAGCCCGGCTCACTTGCTCGCGCTCGACTACGCGTTGAAGCCGGTGCTCTCGGCACTCGGCGCACAGCACATTCTGCGTGGCGTGTTTGCCGTCGATCAGCAAGTGCCGAAGGAAGAGGGCGCAACGCTCGACGCGGCCGTTGCCGAACGGCTCGGCGCGACCGTCGATCAGCTCTCGCAATGGCTGCACGAGCGCGAAGTCATTCGTCAGTGGCCCGCTCACCAGGCACGCGCCGGTGCCGCGCGCGTCACGCTCGCCGCTTGAGTCGGGAGCCGTTGCGATGCAAGTCTTTTGGTTCATTCCGACACACGGCGACACGCGTTATCTCGGCACGTCCGATGGCGGCCGCGTTTTTGATTTCGACTACGCGCGCCAGATTGCGAGCGCCGTCGATTCGTTGGGTTACGAGGGCGTGCTGCTGCCCACGGGCCGCTCGTGCGAAGACGCATGGGTGACCGCGTCGAGCCTCATCGGCGCGACCAAGCGGCTGAAGTTTCTCGTTGCCATTCGCCCGGGCATTGCCTCGCCCGCGCTGACGGCGCGTATGGCTTCCACGTTCGACCGCTTGTCGGGGGGCAGGCTGTTGATCAACGTGGTGACAGGGGGCGACGCCGGTGAGCTCGAAGGCGACGGTTTCTTCGCCGATCACGCTGAACGTTACGAAGTCACCGACGAGTTTCTGAAAATCTGGCGCGACCTCATCGAGAAGTCGCACACCGGCGAGACCGTCGATTTCGAAGGCGAACATCTGCGCGCGAAGGACGCCAAGCTGTTGTACCCGCCGGTGCAAAAGCCGTATCCGCCGCTGTACTTCGGTGGCTCGTCGGAGGCGGCGCGTCAGATCGCCGCTGAGCAACTCGACGTCTATCTCACGTGGGGCGAGCCGGTGGCCGATGTGGCCGAGAAGATTGCCGACGTGCGTGCGCGCGCCGCCAAGCTCGGTCGCACGCTGCGCTTCGGGCTGCGCTTGCACGTGATCGTGCGCGAGACCGAAGAGGAAGCATGGCGCGCGGCAGATGCGCTGATCAGCAAGCTCGACGACGACACGATTGCGCGTGTGCAGACGCAGTTCGCCAAGATGGATTCGGAAGGGCAGCGGCGCATGGCGGCGCTGCATGGTGGACGCCGCGACAAGCTCGTGATCGCACCGAATCTTTGGGCGGGTGTGGGGCTCGTGCGCAGCGGTGCGGGTACGGCGCTCGTGGGCGACGGGCCGACCGTTGCCGAACGGCTGCGCGAGTACGCAGCGCTGGGCATCGATACGTTCATCTTGTCGGGCTATCCGCATCTGGAAGAAGCGTACCGCTTTGCCGAACTGGTCTTCCCGCATCTGCCGCGCGAGTTGCGCGACAAGTTGGGCAACGTGGAACTCGGCGGCCCGGTCGGTGAAGTGATGGCCAACAGCATCTTGCCGCAGGCATCGAAAGGTCAATCGGCCCATCGGGATTAAGCAGGATTAAGCGAGATTAAGCGGGCTGCGCTGGACCGAATCGGCCCGCACGCCCTGGGAGAAATTCACATGACGCAATCAACATTGGCCCCCGCCTCGACAGCGGTTGGGGCAACCGGGGCCGAGTCCGGCGCGTGGCAGCGCCTCTGGCGCGTGAGCGCCCGTCGCCTCGCGCCGTGGCTGGTACCCATCGTGCTCGTCACGGTCTGGCAAATTGCCGCCGAAGCGGGCTGGCTCTCAACCCGCGTCTTGCCCGCGCCTTCCGCTGTGGTCGACGCCGCGTGGCAACTCGCCGTGAGCGGACAAATCTGGCGCGACATCGGGGTGTCGACGGGCCGCGCGGTGCTCGGCTTTGTGATCGGCGGTGGCCTGGGTCTGCTGCTCGGCATGCTCACGGGCCTGTCGCGAGTCGCGGAGACTGCACTGGATTCGTCGTTCCAGATGCTGCGCAATATCCCGCATCTGGCACTCATTCCTCTGGTGATTCTGTGGTTCGGCATTGACGAGAAGGCCAAGCTGTTCCTTGTCTCGATCGGCGTGTTCTTCCCCATGTATCTGAACACCTATGCAGGCATTCGCGCCGTCGACGGGCAACTCGTCGAGATGGCACGTAGTTACGGTTTGCGCGGCTGGGCGCTGTATCGCGATGTGATTTTGCCGGGAGCATTGCCGTCGATTCTGGTCGGCGTGCGCTTCTCGCTGGGCCTGATGTGGGTGACGCTGATCGTGGCAGAAACCATTTCGGCGCAGTCGGGCATCGGCTATCTGACGATGAACGCCCGTGAGTTCTTGCAGACCGACATCGTGCTGGTGGGCATTCTGCTCTACGCGCTGCTGGGCAAACTGGCCGATGTGCTGGCCAAGGAACTGGAGTTTCGCTGGTTGCGCTGGCACCCGGCCTTTCAACGAGGAACCGCTGCATGAGCGCACAACAACTGGCCCCCGTCGCGGGCGCCGACATCGAAGCGGAGTGGACCGCCGAACAACGCGCGGTGACGTCTGCCAACGCGGGGACCAATCTGAAAGTCGTACGTCAGGCGAACGACAGTGTGGTGTCGTCCGGTTTGCGCATCGACGGTGTGAACAAGCACTACGGCGCGCGCTCGGTGCTCAGCGATTTCTCGCTGAACATTCCGCGCGGTGGCTTTGCGGCGATTGTGGGGCGCAGCGGTTGCGGCAAGTCGACGCTGCTGCGTCTGATCGCCGGGCTCGAAGCCCCTGATGCGGGCACCATCGCGCTCGATGGGCATGCGCTCGGTGCGACGTCGAGTCAAGTGTCCACACGCATCATGTTTCAAGACGCGCGCCTGCTGCCTTGGCGCACGGTGTTGCAGAACGTGGCCATCGGGTTGCCCAAGTCGGCCTATCCGCAGGCGTTGGAAGTCTTGCGTGAAGTGGGGCTCGCCGAGCGCGCCAACGACTGGCCGAGCCAGCTTTCCGGTGGTCAGCGTCAGCGTGTGGCACTCGCCCGTGCGCTCGTGCATCAACCCGATCTGTTGCTGCTCGATGAGCCGCTCGGCGCGCTCGACGCCCTCACGCGTATCGAAATGCATGCGCTGATCGAACGGCTGTGGCGCGCTCATGGCTTCACGGCGCTGCTGGTCACACACGATGTGCAGGAAGCCGTGGCGCTGGCCGATCGCGTCGTGCTGATCGAGCAGGGCCGTTTGGGCTTGAATCAGCCGGTCACACTGGCTCGCCCGCGCGCTCGCGGCAGTGTGGACTTCGCGCAGCTTGAGGCGCAGGTGCTCGACCGCGTGCTGCAAACCGAATCGAACGGCACGCCGCCAGCGGCCGCCCCTGAACCCAGTTGGCCCGCCGCAACGGTGCGTTGGGCAGTCTGAGCTACACCACTTACTGAACGCAGGAGTTCACCATGGGTATCACCGCCATCAACGTCCGTAACCAGTTCAAAGGCCGTATTCGCGAAATTCTGCGCGGTCCCGTGCTCTCCGAAGTCGACGTCGAAACGCCGAGCGGCATCGTGACGTCGGTCATCACGACGCGCTCCATCGACGAGTTGCGTCTGGACGTCGGCTCTGAAGTCGTGGCGCTGGTGAAAGCCACCGAAGTGTCGCTCGCCAAGCTCTGAGGCCGCCGTCCGGCATGGCTTGCCGGATGAGGTCCGACGCCGGGGCTGGGAATTTCCGATGCCCGGCTCGGACTGTGCCGCGAATGCACGCACTCGGCTGATATAATGACGGCTTCCGAATGTCGGCGATCCGCCTGCGCGAGACCTACCGCTGCGGGCGTTTTTATTTGTTGCCGACGCGATGCACCGAAGCCAAACCATGACCACTGTCCGCACCCGATTTGCGCCTAGCCCGACCGGATTCATCCATCTGGGCAACATCCGTTCCGCTCTCTACCCGTGGGCCTTTGCGCGTCACAACCACGGTGCTTTCGTGCTGCGTATCGAAGACACCGATCTCGAACGCTCCACGCCGGAAGCCGTGCAGGTCATTCTCGAAGGCATGGAATGGCTCGGCCTCGACTACGACGAGGGCCCGTTCTATCAGATGGAGCGCATGGATCGCTATCGCGAAGTGCTGCAACAGATGAAGGACGCCGGTTACGTCTACCCGTGCTACATGAGCATGGAAGAACTCGATGCGCTGCGCGAACAGCAGCGTGAGCGCGGCGAAAAGCCGCGTTACGACGGCCGCTGGCGTCCTGAGCCGGGCAAGGTGCTGCCCGAGCCGCCCGCTGGCGTGCAGCCGGTGCTGCGCTTCAAGAACCCGCTTGCGGGCAGCGTGGTCTGGGAAGACGCCGTCAAGGGCCGCATCGAAATTTCGAATGAAGAGCTCGACGATCTCGTGATCGCGCGCCCCGACGGCACGCCGACGTATAACTTCTGCGTGGTCGTCGACGATATCGACATGGACATCACGCACGTCATTCGCGGCGACGATCACGTGAACAACACGCCACGTCAGATCAACATCTTCGAAGCGCTCGGCAAAAAGCCACCGATCTACGCGCACTTGCCCACGGTGCTCAACGACCAGGGCGAGAAGATGAGCAAGCGTAATGGCGCGATGAGCGTGGTGCAGTACCGCGAAGAGGGTTTCTTGCCCGAGGCGGTGGTGAACTATCTGGCGCGTCTGGGCTGGGCCCACGGCGACGCAGAAGTGTTCTCGCGCGAGCAGTTCGTGACGTGGTTCGATCTGGACCATCTGGGCAAGTCGCCCGCACAGCACAATCCGGAAAAGCTGCTGTGGTTGAACAATCAGTACCTCAAGCAAGCCGATAACGAGCGTCTGGCC
The DNA here is from genome assembly GCF_049918595.1 of Pandoraea pneumonica. Taxonomy (GTDB): domain Bacteria; phylum Pseudomonadota; class Gammaproteobacteria; order Burkholderiales; family Burkholderiaceae; genus Pandoraea; species Pandoraea pneumonica_A. The sequence continues at coordinate 374,690 of NZ_JBNCRZ010000003.1, read as the reverse complement.
GGGTTGACCGAGCCGTTCCTCCAGAAGGCAGGCGTGACGGTCGAAGGCGGCCCGTCGCTGGCCGGTGTGGTGGGTCTGTTCAAGGACCGCGCAAACACGATCAAGGACATCGCAGCGAGCGCCGAGATGTTCTATCGTCATCCGCAGCCGAGCGCCGAAGACGTTGCGCAACATCTGACGGATACCGCACGCGCGGCCGTGAAGGATCTGGCGGCGGCACTGGCTGCGTTGCCGGAATGGAAGAAGGAAGCCATTTCGCCCGCGTTCAAGGCCACGCTCGCACAGCACGGCATGAAGATGCCGCAACTGGCGATGCCGGTGCGCTTGCTGGTGGTGGGCACGACGCACACCCCGGCAATCGACGCGGTGCTCGAACTGCTGGGCCGCGATGCGGTGCTGGCCCGTTTGGGTGCCTGACGAGCCCGGCGAGCGCATCGCGCGATAGCGCTCGCAGGACAACAAAAAACCCCGGGATGCTTTGGCATCGCCGGGGTTTTTTGTGCCTGCCATCGCGAGGGATGGCAGGTGGCGCAGCGAAACTTACGCTTGCGGGTTCGCTTCCGAAGCGGCGGCGCTAGCCTTGGCCGGCGCGGCGACGCGCTTGGTGCGCGAATAGCCTTCGAGCAGCTTGACCATTTGCGCGTAGATCTTCGGGTTGCCTGCAAGAATTTCGCCTTCGAACAGGAAGTCCGACTCGCCCGTGTAGTTGCCCACGAGACCACCGGCTTCGCTCACCAGCAGGCTGCCTGCGGCCATATCCCACGGGTTCAGACCTTGCTCGAAGAAGCCGTCCATGCGGCCAGCGGCAACGTAGGCCAGATCGAGGGCAGCAGCGCCCGGACGGCGGATACCGGCGCAATGCTCGGTCATCGTGCCGAACATCTTGAGGTAGTTTTCCACGCCTTGCAGATCGCGGAACGGGAAGCCCGTGCCGATCAGGCCATCGGCCAGACGGTCGCGGCGCGACACGCGGATGCGCTTGCCGTCGATGTACGCGCCACGGCCACGCGAGGCCGTGAACAGTTCGTTGCGCGTCGGATCGTAAATCACTGCTTGCGTCACGATGCCCTTATGGGCGAGCGCGATCGACGTGCAGTAGTACGGCATGCCGTGGATGAAGTTGGTGGTGCCGTCGAGCGGATCGATGATCCATTGGAATTCGGAGCCCGATTTGCCGTGTTCTTCGCCCGATTCTTCGGCGAGGATGGCGTGGTCCGGATAGGCTTGCAGGAGGACGTCGATGATCGCTTGCTCTGCCGCTTTGTCCACTTCCGTCACGAAGTCGTTGTGCTGCTTCTTGCTGACCTTGACGGTGTCGAGGTCGAGAGACGCGCGGTTGATGATCTTACCGGCGGCGCGGGCGGCCTTCACCGCAATATTGAGCATGGGATGCTGCGAATGCTGCATGACAGATTCCTGTTAAGGCCACGGCCCACGTCGAACACGACCCCCTCTGGGCCGGTTGGCAGGCATGGCAGACAAAGCGAACGAATTGGGCAAGAGCGATGCCCGGCAAGTGCCGCAGTTAACTTAGCGGCTCGATTGCAGGGACGAAAACGCGCATTTTAGCAAAAATCGGCCGCTCGCGCTGCATTACACGTTCCTTCTGACCCTTATTCGGCGCCACGAGCCCGTCGAATCAGGGCAAAATAGCGGCCTGCGTTGTATTCCGCCAAGAACACCACTCCAACTCCTGCCATCCGCTCATGTCCCAGTCTGCTGCTCCCGCCTCACCGTCGCTGTTCGATCAAGTGCGTTTTGTGCTCAACGAGACGAGCCATCCGGGCAATGTCGGCTCGGCCGCGCGCGCGATCAAGACGATGGGCTTCGGTCAGTTGGTGCTGGCCGCGCCACGTGCGGGCGCTGATGTGCTGCGTGACCCGGAAGCGGTGGCGCTGGCTAGCGGGGCGGATGATGTGTTGGCGAATGCACGCGTGGTGCCGGATCTCGATGCCGCGTTGCAAGGCGTGAGCTGGGCGGTCGCACTCTCGGCGCGAACGCGCGAATATGGCCCGCCCAACGCCGAGCCGCGCGAGAGCGCTGCGCTCGCCGTGCAGCACGCGGGGCAGGGCGAGGCGGTCGCATTTGTGTTCGGCAGCGAACGCACGGGGTTATCGAACACGGACGTCGAGCGCTGCAATGCCCTCGTGCATATTCCCGCGAACCCGGTTTACAGCTCGCTCAATTTGTCGCAAGCCGTGCAACTGATCGCCTACGAAGTGCGCATGGCGTGTCTGGGTGTGGAACGCGGCGGTGCGGCGGATTCGGCCGTGGCGGCCGTGGCGGCGTTGGCGGCAGGGGCATCGGCGCCTGCGAGCAGTGCGCCGCACGATCACCTTGCCACGCGCGACGACGTGGAAGGCATGCTCGCCCATTTGGAGCGCGCACTCGTCGATCTCGATTATCTCGATCCCGAGAACCCTAAGAAGCTCATGACGCGCCTGCGTCGCCTGTTCGCCAAGAGTCATCTGGAGCGCGAAGAGGTCAATATTCTGCGCGGCATCTCGAAGCATATTCTCGAGCGCAAGATCCGGCGTTGATCGCAGGCGGGCTGAGAGGGAGGCTGAGGCGGGGGAAGCGGAGGGCAAGCGATGCCCTTACCGCGTGTCCGGTCATTTTCCGGGCGTCTGCACGCATTGTGAAAACCCCATACAATTCTCAGTCACAAGCTTATTAGCCCTTCGCGAATATGAACCGATTGCGCGAGCGTTGCGCCGCTTCCCTGCCTTATCACGTGCACTGTTAACGCACGCCCTCGCTTAGCGGCGTGGCGCGAACCGGCACATCTCATGTGTTGCTCTCGCGCCCCTCGCGCCTCGCAATGTCTGCTGACCCCCGTCGGCACGCTCCCCGGTGAATTCGCACGATCCTGCCCCAAGACGGCAGGACGCGCACTATAGGATCGAAATCAGGCTCATGTTGACCCGTCTTCGCGAAGATATTGCCGCTATTCGGCAAAAGGACCCCGCTGCCCGTAGCAACTGGGAAGTCTTCACCTGCTATCCCGGCCTGCACGCGGTGATGCTCCATCGCGTCGCCAATCAATGCTGGACGTCGGGCTTCAAGTGGCTCGGGCGCTTCGTTTCGCATTACGCCCGCTTTCTCACGGGCATTGAAATTCACCCGGGCGCGACACTGGGCCGACGTGTGTTCATCGATCACGGCATGGGTGTCGTGATTGGCGAGACCGCGATCATCGGCGACGACTGCACGATTTATCAGGGCGTGACGCTCGGCGGCACCTCGCTCTCGCGCGGCGCGAAGCGTCACCCGACGCTCGAGGCAGGCGTCATCGTGGGGGCCGGCGCGAAGGTGCTCGGCGGCTTCACGGTGGGCGAGGGGGCGAAGATCGGCTCGAACGCCGTGGTGGTCAAGCCGGTACCGGCAGGCGGCACCGCGGTGGGCAATCCGGCGCGCATCATTCGTCCCGACGCGCCGCGTGAAAACGTCGAAGGCAAACCGACTGGCAATGGCCGTAAGCAGGAATTCTCGGCCTACGGCATCACGCCCAACGCGGACGATCCGGTATCGCTCGCCATTCACGGACTCATCGAGAATGCGACCGATCAGGCGCACAAAATCGACGTGATGGTCGCGGCGCTGAATCAACTCGGTGCACATCTCGAAGCGCTCGGCGCGAGCAAGATCGATACCGCCGAACTACGCAAGCTCGGCCGCGAAATTCAGGATATGTAGGTCTTTAAGCCGACGTCACGAGATCGATCGCACGCAACCCGTGCGCATCCCATTGCAGATAACCGCCGCGCGGCGGTTCGATATCGAATTCCCAATCGGGTAGCACCCAGCGCACGCGTCGGCCATCGGCGTGTCGCGCAGGGCGATGCGTGTGGCCGTGCACGAGCGCGCGCTCGCCTGCGGCGTCGAGGAGCGCGGCGATCGCCTGGGCATTCGCGTCGGCGTACGCCATGCGATGTGCACCTTTGGCAGCACTGCGGCGTCGGATTCGATCGGCAATCGCCATGCGTAGGCGCAGCGGCAACGCGAGAAAGAACGCCTTGCCCAGCGGCGAATGGGCGACACGGCGGAAGCGCTGATAGCCCACGTCGTCGGTGCACAACTGATCGCCGTGGCTGAGTACGAGTGCCTGCCCCAGAAACGAAAACACACACGGATCGTCGAGCATGATCGCGCCTGCCGCGCGCGCGAAGCGCTTGCCTAGCAGGAAGTCGCGATTGCCACGCATGATCGCCACGGGCACACCGCTCGCCGAGAGTTCCGCGATGGCAGCCGTCATGCGGCGAGCGAACGCGCCGAGGGGTTCCGTATCGGGGGTGCCGGTGTGATGGGCGGGGGCATCCTTGTCGACATCGAGCATGTCGTCGCCGACCCAGTATTCGAACAGGTCGCCAAGGATAAAGAGGACGGACGCTTCACGCGCAGGACCGCGCAGGAAGTCTTCGAAAACTTGCACCGTGCGCGGCAGGGCCGGCGCGAGGTGAAGATCGGAAATGAAAAGCGCGGGCCCGTCGCCCCGTGGTGTCACGGGACATTGCGGGCACCGCGCAGTCGATACAGGCATCGAGTGTCGTCGGTGACGAGATGGGCGCTTACGCGACGATCACAGCCTTTTCGATGATGACGTCGTCGACCGGCACGTCTTGGTGCATGCCGCGCGAACCGGTCTTCACGCCCTTGATCTGGTCAACGATGTCCTGACCTTCGACGACCTTGCCGAACACGGCATAGCCCCAGCCCGACGGGGTCGGTGCGCTGTGGTTCAGGAAGTCGTTGTCGTTCACGTTGATGAAGAACTGAGCCGTGGCCGAGTGCGGATCGTTCGTGCGGGCCATGGCCAGCGTGTACTTGTCGTTCTTCAGGCCGTTGTTGGCTTCGTTCTCGATCGGGGTGGCAGTGGCCTTTTGCTTCATGCCCGGCTCGAAGCCGCCGCCTTGAACCATGAAGCCGTTGATGACACGGTGGAACACCGTGTTGTCGTAGAAACCTTTTTCGACGTATTCGAGGAAGTTCTTGACCGTCTTCGGTGCTTTGGCTTCGTCGAGTTCGATGCGAATGACGCCGTGATTCGTTTGCAGTTCAACCATGATGCTTTCCTTCTGATGAAATGGTCCCGGCGGGCCGGAGGAGTTCAGTGCCGTGCTTAACGCTTGACGACGCTGGCCGATTCGATCACGACGGGCGTGACGGGCACGTCCGCGTACATGCCTTTGCGGGTCGTGGGAACACCTTTGATCTTTTCCACGGTGTCCATGCCGGCGACCACCTTGCCGAACACTGCGTAACCATAGCCGTCCGGGCTGGGGTAGTCCAGTGACGAATTATCCGACACATTCACGAAAAATTGCGCAGTTGCCGAATTCGGATTCGACGTGCGGGCCATGGCGATGGTGCCTTTCAGATTCTTCAGGCCGTTTTGCGATTCGATAGGAATCGGCGCGCGCGTGGTCTTTTCGTTCATATCCTTGTCGAACCCGCCGCCCTGGATCATGAAGCCGGGAATGACACGGTGGAAGACCGTACCGTTGTAGAAGCCGCTGTTGACGTATTGCAGGAAGTTGTCGACCGTCTTCGGGGCTGCCTTCGGATTGAGCTCGACCGTGAAGTTGCCGGCCGACGTCTTGAATTGCACCTGCGGCTGCACGTTTTGCGCGAGCGCCGGCAAGCTGGCCATGGTGCCGGTGAGGGCGGCCGCGGCGACGGCACCGCCGAGCAGTGCGCGGCGCAGACGATTCGGAAGGGACATGCGGGTCTCCTGGGCTATGAGTCTATGGGTGTCTGTGACTACGCGAGCGGCAATCAGTTGCCCGACTTGCCGACATTCTTCAGCGCGGCGTCGTCGCTAGGCTTCGCGGGCGAGGGCGTTTGCGCGACCGGCGCGGCACGTTGCGGTGCCAGCATGTCGGCGAGTACCTTCTCGCGGGCCGAGACGCGTGCCGTCGGCGAAATCTTGAGTGCCTTCTGATAAGCCTGCTGCGCGAGCTTGGCGTAGACGTCGCCGAGGTTCGAATACGCTACTGCGAAGCTCGGGTTGTTGCGGATCGCGCTTTCGAGCGCGGCACGTGCCTTGTCGTACTCGCCCGTTTGCGCATACAGCGCAGCGAGATTGTTGTACGGCTCCGGCAGTTCCGGGAAGTCTTGGGTGAGCGCGGTGAAGGCGTCGATGGCCTCCGGCGTGCGGCCCATTTCCATGAGGATGCGTCCACGCGTGAAGCGCACTTGTGCGTCGCGCGGATATTGCTTGAGGTGCTCGTCGCTCTTCGCGAGGGCGTCGTTGAACTTACGCGCTTCGACGAGCTTGTTGATGGCCGATTCGCTGGCCTGTTGCGGCGTTTGCAGCGGCGCGGGCGGCGGCGGATCGATGATGGCTTGTGCGCCGGCAGGCAGCGCAAACAGGGCGCTGGCGACGCCGAGCGTCACGCCCGCGAGCGTGAGGGCGTGGGCATGACGACGGGCAGCATTCATGGTGAGAGCGCTCGCGCGCAGGCGGGAAAGAAGGCGCGTTGCATTGCGCGAAAGGGACCGGCTTCGTTGCGTCATGGTGGGTGCTTGGGATACCTGAGAGGTGCGCAAGAGATGCTATACTCGGCCGCATTCTAACAAAACACCTGCGCCCGGCCTGCGCCATTTGTTCCGATGGCGGCTGATACGGTTCGCAGGTTCGTTTTTTCTACCGCACGGCGCGCAGCCCGCCTCGCGATGTCGCTCCCGCCCGCACGTGTCGAAACGTGCCCGGAGGCATCGTCGCAGCGCCCGGCGCTGTCTCGCCCGGTCAAGCACTTATCTATGGATTCACTCCGCGTCTACAACTCGCTCGCGCGAGACAAACAGCCGTTCGTGCCCCTCGTTCCCGGCGAAGTCCGCATGTATGTTTGCGGTATGACCGTGTACGACTACTGTCACATCGGCCATGCGCGCGTGATGGTGGTGTTCGACATGGTGCAACGGTGGCTGCGCACGCTCGGCTACCGCGTGACCTATGTTCGCAACATCACCGACGTCGACGACAAGATCATCAAGCGTGCCGTCGAGAACGGCGAAACGATGCGCGAGCTGACCACGCGTTTCATTGCGGCGATGCATGAAGATGCCGACGCCCTCGGTGTGCAGCGCCCCGATCACGAGCCGCGCGCGACCGACTACATTCCGCAGATGGTCAACATGATCGGCATGCTGCAAAGCAACGGTTATGCCTACCAGGCCGAGGACGGCGACGTGAACTATGCCGTGCGCAAGTTCGCGAACTACGGTCAGCTTTCGGGCAAGTCGATCGAAGACCTGCGTGCGGGCGAGCGCGTTGCGGCGAACACCGCCAAGCAAGATCCGCTCGACTTCGTGTTGTGGAAGCGCGCGAAAGACACCGAGCCCGACGAATCGAAGTGGGCTTCGCCGTGGGGTGCCGGCCGTCCGGGCTGGCACATCGAATGCTCGGCCATGAGCTGCGACCTGCTCGGCAGTCGGTTTGACATTCACGGCGGTGGCGCGGACTTGCAATTCCCGCACCACGAAAACGAAATCGCTCAGAGCGAAGCGGCGACCGGCGAGACGTTTGTGAACTACTGGCTGCACAACGGTTTCGTGCGCGTGGACGACGAGAAGATGTCCAAGTCGCTCGGCAACTTCTTCACCATTCGTGAAGTGCTGGCGAAGTTCGATGCAGAAGTCGTGCGCTTCTTTATCCTGCGCGCGCAGTATCGCAGCCCGCTCAATTACAGCGATGCGCATCTGGACGATGCCCGCAGCGGCTTGACGCGCTTGTACACCGCGCTCAAGGATGCGCGCGGCGACGGTGCGCCGCTCGATTGGAATGAACCGTTTGCGCAGCGCTTTGCCGCGGCGATGAACGACGATTTCAATACGCCTATCGCTATTTCGGTGCTGTTCGAACTCGCTGGCGAAATCAACAAGCAGCGCGATCCGGTGCTCGTGCGTCAAATGCTCGGGCTGGCCGGTACGCTCGGTTTGCTCGAACGCGATCCGCAGACGTTCCTGCAAGGGGCGGCGGGTGCCGACGAGGCGGGTGATGCGGATGCACTGCGTGCATCGGTCGAGGCGCGCATCGAAGCGCGGGCTCAGGCTAAGCGCGATCGAAATTTCGCAGAAGCCGATCGCATTCGTGCCGAGTTGCTGGCCGAAGGCATCGTGCTGGAAGATCGTCCCGGAGGCGCCACCGAATGGCGTCGTGCCTGAGCGCGGCGTATCGAGGCGAATCTCATGGTGACTCGTAAATCCGTAGCCACGAAGGCTGCGACCCAAACCGCCACGACCGGGCGCGCCGCGAAGGCCACCCGGCCCGCGGCCAAGCGCGCCGGTGCTGCGCCCGCCAAGGTGACGAAGGCGGACGGCAAGGCGCGCAAGGTCGATGGCAAGGCGGGCGCGAAGACCACGGCGGGTAAGTCTGGCGTGGTCACGACTAAACGCGCCAGCAGTGGTAATGGTGCGGCGGCGACTGCCGAGAAGCTCAAGAAACCGACGAAGGCCGTTGCGGGTACCGCTCGCAAGGTGCCGGTCAAGACGGCCAACGCCGATACCTCCAGCAAGCCTGCAAAACCTGCATCGCCCGCTAAGTCGACGCGTGCCGTCGGTTCGGCAGCGAAGGGCAATGGTGCTGCTGGCGCCGCTACCACGCGCCGCGTGATCGCCAAGCGCGACGGCGAAACGCGTATCGTCACGCCGGAAATCGCCCGTATCGAAACCGATGTGGTGGAGCAGGCCGTCACCGGTGTGGTGCCGCTGCCGGTGGCCCCCGGTGCGACGCGTCCCGACTTCTGGGATCAGGCTTGCGCCGATCTGATGCGACGCGATCGCATCCTCAAGAAACTCATTCCTCAGTTCGGCCCGGCGCATTTGACCGGCCGCGGCGAGCCGTTCGTCACGCTCGCGCGCTCGATCGTCGGCCAGCAAATTTCGGTGAAAGCGGCGCAAGCCGTGTGGGACCGCGTGGTCGCCATCTGCCCGAAGCTCACGCCGGTGCAGTTCATCAAGGCTGGGCACGACGCGCTCGCCGGTTGCGGGCTGTCGCGCCGCAAGGCCGAGTACATTCTCGATCTGGCCACCCACTTCAAGTCGGGCGCATTGCACGTCGATGCGTGGGCGAGCATGGACGACGAGGCCGTGATCGCCGAGCTGACCGGCATTCGCGGCATCGGCCGCTGGACGGCCGAGATGTTCCTGATGTTCAACCTGTTGCGCCCCGATGTGCTGCCGCTCGACGACGTCGGGCTCATCAACGCCATCAGCGTCAACTACTTCAGCGGCGAGCCGGTCACCCGCAGCGAAGCCCGCGAAGTGGCCGCCAATTGGGAGCCCTGGCGCTCGGTGGCCACTTGGTACATGTGGCGAAGTCTCGAACCGGTGCCCGTCGAATACTGATTGTTCCGCTTAGGACGTATAATCCGCGTCCAATTCCGTCTCATTAGTCATTGCCGGTGTCTATTGTTGGCCAAGAAATGATGAAAGTTGTCTATCTTGGCCGGGTAATCGTCGCCGGCGGTACAATACGCTGCCGCATTTCCGGGGAAACCTGATGAAGAACACCTTTTTGGATTTTGAACAGCCGATCGCCGAACTCGAAGCGAAGATTGAAGAATTGCGCTTCGTGCAAGACGATTCTGCCGTCGATATTTCCGAAGAGATCGAGCGCCTCTCTAAGAAGAGCCAGCAGCTCACCAAGGACATCTACACGAACCTGTCGCCTTGGCAGGTTTCGCAAATCTCGCGTCACCCGCAGCGTCCTTACACGCTCGACTATGTGCGCGACATCTTCACCGACTTTCATGAGCTGCATGGCGACCGGACGTTCTCGGACGACCACGCCATTGTCGGCGGCATGGCCCGCTTCAACGGGCAGGCGTGTATGGTCATCGGTCACCAGAAGGGCCGCGACACCAAGGAGCGCGCCATGCGCAACTTCGGTATGCCTCGCCCCGAGGGTTATCGCAAGGCCATGCGTTTGATGAAGATGGCCGAGAAGTTCGGTCTGCCGCTGTTCACGTTTGTCGACACGCCGGGCGCTTACCCGGGTATCGATGCCGAAGAGCGCGGTCAGTCGGAAGCCATCGGTCACAACCTGTTTGTGATGGCCGAGCTCAAGACGCCGATCATTACCACGATCATCGGTGAAGGCGGCTCGGGCGGTGCACTGGCGATTGCCGTGGCCGACTCGGTCTCGATGCTGCAATTCTCGACGTATTCGGTAATTTCGCCGGAAGGTTGCGCGTCCATTCTGTGGAAGAGCGCGGCCAAGGCGCCGGAAGCCGCCGAAGCGCTGGGTCTGACGGCTCACCGCCTGAAGGCACTCGGCCTGATCGACAAGATCATCAACGAACCGCTCGGCGGCGCGCATCGCGACCCGCTCGGCATGGCGGGCATGCTCAAGCGTGCGCTGGCCGATTCGTTGCGCCAGTTCCAGGGCATGAGCCACAAGGAACTGCTCGAACGCCGCTTCGAGCGCATGATGGGCTATGGCAAATTCAAGGAAGCCGGCGCCAAGTAAGACGTCGCCCGGCGCATCGTCACCGCTGGTGGCGATGACGCCTGGCGCTACACCGCCCGTGTCCTCCTCGCCGCACACCGCTGCCGCGTTCGCATCTGCCCGATGCGACGCGGCAGTTGTTCATGTAGACGTCGCTTTGCGCGTCGCGTTGGCGCACGCTTTCGCGCTGTCCGATCTCGCCGCGCCACGGCTTGCGTTAGCCCTGAGCGGCGGCCTCGATTCGATCGTGCTGCTCGACGCGCTCGCGCATTGGGTGCAAGCGCGGCGTGATGCCGGTGAGCCGGTGGCGCAGCCGCTCGCTATCCACATCCATCACGGACTTTCCGAACACGCAGACGAGTGGCTCGCAACCTGCGAGCGGGAAGCGCGTCTGCGCGGTTTTGTGTTCGAGGCGCGTCACGTCGAAGTGCCTCGTGATGCCCGTCAGGGGATAGAAGGTGCGGCACGCGCCGCGCGCTACGCGGCGCTGGCCGAGTGCTGTGCGGCGCACGGCATTGACGCACTGCTTACCGCGCATCATGCGAACGATCAGGCCGAAACGGTGTTGCTGCAAATGCTGCGCGGCGCCGGACTGCCTGGCGTTGCCGCGATGGCTTCAGCGGGTGCGCTACCCGTGGCTTCGCACGTTATGCTGCTTCGCCCGCTGCTCGATGTGTCGCGCGAGACGATGCAGGCCTACGCGAAGGCGCGGTCGTTGTCTTGGGTGGAAGATCCCTCGAATCAGGACCGCCAGTACCTGCGCAATGCGCTGCGTCACGACGTCATGCCCGCCATTGCCGCGCATGTCCCGGCGTATCGCGAGACGCTTGCGCGGTTCGCCCGCCACGCGGCACAAGCGCAGTCGCTGCTCGATCAACTGGCGCAAATCGATTTCGACGCGGCGCATGTCGCGGGGGCGGGTTTGCAGCGCAGTCGATTGCAAGGGCTCGATGTGGCGCGTCTGGCAAATCTGCTGCGCTATTGGGCCACCCGCGAAGGGCTTGCTGCGCCGTCAGAGGCTCGGCTCGACGAGTGGGTGCGGCAGATTCGCGATGCGCACGCCGATGCGTCGCTCACGTTGCCGCACGGCGATGCGGTGTTGCGTCTGTATCGCGATGTTCTGCAATGGACGCCGGTGTACGACGCGGCCGATGACGACTATGCGGCCGACGACGTCGCGCTGCATTGGTCGGGTGAGCGCATCTGGTCGCTGCCGCAATGGCAGGGCAGTGTGGTGTTTGCGCCGGTGATCGATGCCGATGCGGGCGGCATGGCGGGCATCGTGGGCATCCCCGAAGCGGTGTTGCGCAAGCAACCGCTAATCGCCCGCGAGCGGGCAGGCGGCGAGCGCTGGCGCGAACGTCGTGATGGACATTCGCGTTCGCTCAAGCATTGGTATCAGAACAAAGGCGTGCCCGCGTGGCAACGCCATGTGCCGATCATCTGGCAGGGATCGCATATCGTGTTCGTGCCACGTCTTGGCATCGATGGCGCGGCCTTGTGTGCCGATGGTCCGCGCTGGCGAATGACGTGGCGCGACGAGGCGTGAGTCGCTTCGACGTCTGCGCGCCGTAGTGCTGGCGCACAAACTCGTACTCGCTGACGTCGAGTGCGTCCTCGCCCCACCTACCACACGTGCCGTTATCTCCGCCCTTGATCCGTCTGTACGGCATATCCCATCGCAACGCCCGTAATTGGCGGCACAATCTGCTGCCGGATGCGGCACATGAGGCGCTTGACGGTGCAATCTGCGCCAAACCGGCTCATGCGCGATACATTCGTGCGATAATCAAAAGTTCCGCGAATCGAAACGTCATCGATACCTCTTCCAAGGTATCCGCGCAGGATTCATAAACGGTTTTAAATCAATGTGTTAGCAATGTTATGGCTCTGATCGTACACAAATACGGCGGCACGTCGATGGGCTCGGTGGAGCGCATCAAGAATGTCGCCAAGCGCGTGGCCAAATGGCATAAGGCCGGTCACAAGATGGTGGTGGTGCCGTCGGCAATGTCCGGCGAAACCAATCGTCTGTTGGGTCTGGCCAAAGAGATTTCGGCCGAACCGGATCCGCGCGAACTCGACGCGATTGCCGCCACAGGCGAGCAAGTGAGCGTTGGCCTGCTGGCGATTGCCCTCAAAGAGCAGGGCGTCGACGCCGTGAGCTACGCCGGCTGGCAAGTACCGATCAAGACCGACAGCGCACACACCAAAGCCCGCATCTCGGAAATCGACGACGCTCGCGTGATGGCCGATCTGAACGCCGGCCGCGTGGTGGTGATTACCGGCTTCCAGGGCGTCGACCCGAACGGCAATGTGACCACGCTGGGCCGTGGCGGCTCGGATACCTCGGCCGTGGCCGTGGCAGCCGCCCTGAAGGCTGACGAGTGCCTGATCTACACCGACGTGGACGGCGTGTACACGACCGACCCGCGTGTGGTCGACGAAGCGCGCCGCCTCGACAAGGTGACCTTCGAAGAGATGCTGGAAATGGCCAGCCTCGGCTCGAAGGTGTTGCAGATCCGCTCGGTGGAATTCGCCGGCAAGTACCAAGTCAAGACTCGCGTGCTCTCGAGCTTGACGGATCCGATGATTGCGCTCGACGAAGAAGCGCGCTCGGGCACGCTGATTACTTTTGAGGAAGACGAACAAATGGAAAAGGCCATCATTTCGGGTATCGCATTTCAGCGCGACGAGGCCAAGATCACCGTGCGTGGCGTGCCGGACCGCCCGGGCATCGCTTACCAGATCCTCGGCCCGATCGCCGACGCGAACATCGATGTCGACATGATCATCCAGAACCAGAGCGTGGACGGCAAGACCGACTTCACGTTCACGGTGCCGCGCGGTGACTTCCAGCGCGCCATGTCGCTGCTGCAAAACGACGTGCAAGGCCACATCGGCGCCGCAGAGGTGTCGGGCGACCCGAAGGTCTCGAAGGTCTCGATCGTGGGCGTGGGTATGCGCTCGCACGTCGGTATCGCCAGCAAGGCATTCCGCACGTTGTCGGAAGAGGGTATCAACATCCAGATGATCTCCACCTCGGAAATCAAGATCTCGGTGCTGATCGACGAAAAGTACATGGAGCTCGCCGTGCGCGCGCTGCACAAGGCTTTCGAACTCGATCAGGCGTAAGTCGTCAGCACGTCGCTCGCTTAGGCGCGTGACGTGTGCGTTATTCGATAGGGCGAGTGACATCGACGCACTCGCCGTATCGCGAAGTGTTTGAATCGGCAGTAAAAAATCGCGTCGGATTTTGGTGAGCCGGATGCGGCGCGAAACGACATTGCGGTGTCGTGATGCGGGGAAAACTCCCCGTACGTGGCGAAAGCATGACAGGTGCGCAAAAAAAGTTGGATTTTGATGCGCATAATGTTTGACGGCACGCGGAACACTAGGTAATATCACGCCTTCGTTACATCACCTCCCTGATGTGACGACAAGTTTGGGAGACGTGGCCGAGAGGTCGAAGGCACTCCCCTGCTAAGGGAGCATCTGGGCCAAAACCTGGATCGAGGGTTCGAATCCCTCCGTCTCCGCCAAGTCGCCTTGGCGGAACACCCCCGGCTCTTCGCGGAGAGCCGGGGGTTTTTTCTTTCCCGAGTTCGCGCGTTGGCGATACCTCGCGCGTCGATTTCTTCCCCCCTCTTCGAGCGAGAACCACGATGTCGATCATCACTACCGATTCCGGCCTGCAATACGACGACCTCCAAGTGGGCGACGGTGCAGAAGCTACCCCTGGCCAGACCGTGACCGTTCACTACACCGGCTGGCTTACCGACGGCAAGAAGTTCGATTCCAGCAAAGACCGTAACGACCCGTTCGCCTTCGTGCTGGGCGGCGGCATGGTCATTCGCGGTTGGGATGAAGGCGTCGCCGGCATGAAGGTCGGCGGCAAGCGCAAGCTCATTATTCCGGCCGAACTGGGCTACGGCGCACGCGGCGCCGGCGGTGTGATTCCGCCGAACGCGACGCTGGTCTTCGAGGTTGAACTGTTGGACGTCTGAACCATCGAACGCCGTATCTGACCGATACGGTCGATGTCACAGACACCCCCGGTGCCTCGCAGGCGCCGGGGGTGTTGTCTTTTACGTGTGCCATCGTCATGAGCGTTGGACACACAAAGGAGCCTTACGAGGTGTCTCACTCAGCAACTCCTGTTTCACGATTCTGGTTTCCCTTCTCGCTGGTGCTCTTCGAGTTCGCGGTCTATATCTCGAACGACATGATCATGCCCGGCATGCCGCTGGTGACGCGCGAATTCGGTGCGTCGGCGGAAATGACCACCTTGGCGCTGACCGCCGCTATGCTCGGCAACGCCAGCTTGCAATGGCTGCTCGGCCCACTTTCCGATCGCTTCGGACGCCGACGCGTTTTGCTCTCGGGTCTCACGATGTTCGTGCTCGCGTGTTTTGCGATGCACTTCGTGCAAAGCATGCCGCAGTTCATCGCGCTGCGTTTCCTGCAAGGCATGGGCTGCTGCTTTGTGCTGACCGTAGGCTATCCGACCGTGCATGAAGCGTTCGAAGAGAAGACGGCCGTGCGTGTGATGGCGCTGATGGCCAACGTGTCGCTGCTCTCGCCGTTGTTCGGTCCGCTCGCGGGCGCGGCCGTCGTGTCGTTCTGGCCGTGGCGCAGCATCTTCTGGCTGATTGCGCTGGTGGCGGTGGCGTCGTTCATCGGGCTGTATCGCACGATGCCGGAGCTCTCGCGCTTCGACCGTAACTCGCTCAACGCCAAGACGCTGTGGGCCGGTTACAAGCTGCCGCTCTCGAGCGCGCGATTCTGGCGCGGTGCGGTGCTCACGGGGGTGGCGATCACGCCGCTGCTCTCGTGGATTGCGCTGGGGCCGGTGTTCCTGATCGAACGCGCCGGGTTATCGCAGATGCACTACGCGATGTTGCAGGTGCCGGTGTTCGCGGCGCTGATTCTTGGCAACGTGTTGCTCGCGCGTCAGGTGGGGCGCTGGTCGAATGGCCGTCTTCTCGCCACCGGCGTTGCTGCGATGCTGATCGGTGCCGCAGTGTCGCTCGTGGGCACCGCCATTCTCGCGCCCGGATATCCGGCGCTGCTCGTCGGGACGTCGTTGCACGCGTTCGGCATGGGCATGAGCTACGGCGTGGTCTATCGGCAGTCGCTGTTTGCCGTGGATAGCCCGAATCGCGCAACGGTCGCGGGCATGCTCAGCATGATTACGATCGTGGCCGCCGTGATCGTGATCGAAGCCATGAAGGTGGCGTATCTGCACTTCGGTGATGCGGCACTCGGCATTGGTGCGATGATGGCCGCTGCACTAGTGGCAGTGTTGGCCGCGAACTTCGTGCCGCCGCCCGCGCAAGACGTGCTCGCGCAACCGGGACGTCAGACGTAATCGGAAGCACGGCAGGCATGCGATGACGTTACTGCATCGATGTCGCAAAAACAAAACGCCAGCGAAAGCAATTTCGCTGGCGTTTTTTTATCGGCGCTCGGCGCGCGATTCCAGACGGCTACCCGTGCGTCCGCTCGTTACTCGAAGCCTCGGCGTGTTCCGCATGTTGCGCGTCGGCGTCATTCGCAGGCGCTGTGCGCGGTTTGTTGGCAGGGGGAGGTGTCGCGCCGGGTGCCAGTGCGCTCGCCGCAGCGGGCGCTGGGGCCATAGCAGGCGCCGCTTCCGCAGGGCTGCTACCGCCACCCACCGGCGCGCCGTCCGCGTAGTAATCACGTTCCCACTTCTCGTGATTCGTCTTGGCTTGCTGCAACTCGGGTGTGAGCGGTGCAAAGGCGAGCAGCAGGCGGTTGAGCCACGACACCGGCACCTTGCAGGGGCGCTCGAAATCCACGAACAGCACCACGCGCGTCTCGTCGGTGTCGTTGTGCACCTCATGCGGATAAGCGTCGTCGAAGATCACTGCGCGATTCGCCTGCCACACGTAGCGCTGCCCATTCACTTCGATCCAACACTGCTCGCGCTCACGCGGCACCTTGAGGGCAAGGTGAAGCCGCAGCACGCCGTTATAGGGGCCGCTGTGCAAAGGGATTTGCTTGCCCGGCGAGAGGATCGAGAAGAACGCGGTGCGCAGGCCCGGGATGCCGTCGAGTGCCGCCGCCGTGGCAGGGCACCGTGCAAGGTTCCGTTCGGCACGCATGCCGTAGCCGAGAAACACGAAGGTCTGCCACTGGTGGTCTTGCGTGATGGTGGCAACGTCCGGCGAGATCTCATGGAAGGCAGGCAGACGTCCCGGGGTGGCGAGCACCGCTTCGAGTTCCTTGGTGATTGCAGGCGCCTGCGCTTCGAGTGCGCCCACCCACGGGAACAGCGCGTTGTCGAAGATGGGCCGGTCACCGACCAGTGAGCCTCGGGCAATGCGGCGTTGCGCGGCTTCAACACACTGGAAAAAAAACTTGGCAAGCCAGCGCGGCAGGGTACGGTTGGGGTTCTGCACAGGCGATCGTGTGGCACTCAACGGCGGCCTCCAGGGCGGAAACGGGGGAACCTGTCCGGCGCATATGTGTCTCGGATAGCGGCATACTTACCGGGCTTTTGGGTACAATTGTCGCGCGGTCCGGCCCTATCGCCAAGCCTCGCGGGGAAATCCCTGCGACAGACGCGTTACGGGAGGTTACGGCACAAAGGCGCTTGTGTGCATGCCACACGCCTCACGATGCCGATGGATCGAAGGGGAGGGGGCAGGTGTGTCACGCCCCGGATAAGTGGGTGCACGCCATGTCGCATCGACGATGACAGGAGACGCATGAACGCGCGAACGACTCAGCATCCACGCACGGCCGACGATGTATTGCCTCGGCGACCCGTGACTCTCAAAGCGTTTTTTGCTGCGGTTGTGATCGCGTTGTTAATGAGTTTCGGCCTGAGCCCCGCCGCCCACGCCAAATACGCCATCGCGCAATACGGCGAGCCGAAGTACCCGCAGGGCTTCACGCACTTCGATTATGTCAACCCCGACGCCCCGCGCGGCGGCACGCTCACGCTGGCCAACCCCGACCGGCGCACCAGCTTCGATAAATTCAATCCGTTCACGCTGCGCGGTTCGGCCCCAGCGGGTGTTGCCAGTCTCATGTTCGAGACGCTGGGCATCGGCAGTGGCGACGAGCCGGCGACGGTCTACGGGCTGCTCGCGGACGACATTGCCGTCGCCCCCGATGGCATGTCGGTCACGTTCCATCTGAACCCGGCAGCGCGCTTCAGCAACGGTGATCCCGTCACGGCGCAGGACGTCAAGTATTCGTTCGATACGCTCATCAGCCCGCAAGCAGCACCCGGCTTCAAGGTGATGCTCTCCGACGTGAAGGGCGTGACAGCGCTCGACAAAAGCCGCGTGCGCTTCGACTTTCGCCGCATGAGCCCCGACTTGCCGCTGCTGGTGGCGGGCGTGCCGGTGTTCTCGCCGAAGTGGGGCGTCGGCCCTGACGGCAAGCGTAAGCCGTTCGATGCGCTGACCTTCGACACGCCGATCGGCAGCGGCCCGTATCTGATCGAGTCGTACGACGGCGGGCGCCGCATCACGTTCAAACGCGATCCGCATTACTGGGGCGATAACCTGCCAGTGCGGCGCGGCACCTTCAACTTCGATCGCATCGTCTACAAGCTCTACACCGACGACATCGTGCGTCTCGAAGGCTTCAAGGCGGGCGAGTTCGATGCCATCACCGAGTATCGCGCGCGCAGTTGGGTGCGCAGCTACGTCGGCAAGCGCTTCAAGAGCGGCGAGTTGGTCAAGCGCGAGTTCGGCCATCACAACGCCGCGGGCATGCAGGGTTTCATTCTCAACACGCGCCGCCCGATGTTTCAGGATGTGCGCGTGCGTCGCGCCCTCGATCTGGCGCTCGACTTCGAGTGGCTCAATCGTCAGCTGTTTTACGACCAGTACCAGCGCATTTATAGCTACTTCACCAATAGCGATCTCGCGGCGCGTGGCATGCCCACGCCGGATGAGTTGAAGCTGCTGGCACCGCTGCGCGCCAAGCTCGACCCGGCCGTGTTCGGCCCGATGGTCGTGCAGCCAACCACCACGCCACCCGCGAGCCTGCGTGAGAACTTGCGTCAGGCGCGCGAATTGCTCGCCCAAGCCGGTTGGACCTATCGCGACGGCGCATTGCGCAATGCCAAGGGTGAGCCTTTCGTTTTCGAGTTCATCGACGATGGCGGTTCGATGGGGCCGGTCGCGACGGCGTATGCGCGCAATCTGGCCAAGCTCGGCATCACGCTGAATTTCCGCACGAGCGACTTCGCGCTCTATCAGAAGCGCATCGAGACGTTCGATTTCGACATGATTTCGCTGCGTTTTCCCGACTCGCAAATTCCGGGCACGGAGTTGATCGATCGCTTCGGCAGTCAGTCCGCGAGCGTCGAAGGCTCGGACAACGTCATCGGGCTGAAAGACCCGGCCGTCGACGCGTTGGTTGCAGCACTCGTACGTGCGCACACCTACGAAGACCTCGAAGCTGCCGCCCGCGCACTCGACCGTGTGCTCTCGCACGGCTACTACATCATTCCGCACTGGTTCTCGTCGACGCATCGCATGGCGTACAAGAGCTACCTGCGCTTTCCCGACACGCTGCCGCTGTACTACACCGCCGATGGCTGGCTCATCGCGATGTGGTGGGATTCGCGCGTGGGCGCGCAGAAAGCGGCCACCGATCCACGCGCGCCGGCTGGCCGCGACTGAACGCCGGGTACTTACAGGAGCTGTCTCCCACTATGTGGTCCTACATCCTCAAGCGCCTGCTCATCATGATTCCGACGTTGCTCGGCGTGATCACGCTGACGTTCGTCGTGATCCAGTTCGTGCCCGGTGGTCCTGTCGAACAAGTGCTGCTCGAAATCAAGCATCGCGGCGGTGGCGGTGAAGCGAGCGGCGGGGGCAGTGGCAACAACTATCGCGGGCGCAATGGCGTCGATGCGCAACAGCTCGCGCAGATCAAGGCGCTCTACGGCTTCGACAAAACGCCGATGGAGCGCTACTGGCTCATGCTCAAGCGCTTCGCGCAGTTCGATCTCGGTCAGAGCTACTTCCATCATCAAAGCGTGTGGTCGCTGATCGTCTCGAAGCTGCCGGTGTCGATCTCGCTCGGGCTATGGACGTTCTTTCTGACGTATCTGATATCGGTGCCGTTGGGCATCGCCAAGGCGGTGGGCAACGGCTCGCGCTTCGACACGCTGACCAGTCTGGTTGTGCTCGTGGGCTACGCGATCCCGGGCTTCGTGCTGGGTGTGCTGTTGCTCGTGTTGTTCGGCGGCGGCACGTTCTGGCAAGTGTTTCCGCTGCGTGAACTGGTCTCCGATAACTGGAGCGAGCTGTCGTGGCCCGCGAAGATTACCGACTATCTGTGGCACATCACGCTGCCGGTGACGGCGTCGGTCGTGGGCAGTTTTGCCGTCGTGACCATGCTCACCAAGAACGCGTTCCTCGACGAAATCCGCAAACAGTACGTGCTGACCGCGCGTGCGAAAGGGCTCTCCGAGCGCAAGGTGCTGTTCAAGCACGTGTTCCGCAATGCACTCATTCCGCTGATTACCGGCTTTCCTGCGGCGTTTATCGGGGCGTTCTTCGCAGGCAGTCTGCTTATCGAGACGCTGTTTTCGCTCGACGGGCTGGGGCGGCTGTCGTTCGAGTCGGTGCAGCGCCGCGATTATCCGGTCGTACTCGGCTCGCTCTATCTGTTCACACTGATCGGACTCGTGACCAAACTCATCTCCGACCTGTGCTACGTGCTGGTCGATCCGCGCATTCAATTCGACCGACTGGAGCATTGACGTGAACCGATCCGACACGCCATCGCCGCGTCCGTCGCTGCCGCCTGCTGCGGCCCCCGCTTACCCATCAAGTCGTGCCTACTCGCCACGCTGGCGCGTCTGGCGGCGCTTTCGCAGCGAACGGCTGGGCTACTGGAGCCTCGTCGCGTTCGTCGTGCTGTTCGGCATCAGCCTGTTTGCCGAAGTGCTTTGCAACGACAAGCCGTGGGTCGTGCGCTACGAGGGGCAGTGGTATTTCCCGCTGGTGAAGACGTATCCCGAACTGACCTTCGGCGGCGACTTCCCCACACCGACCGACTACCTCGATCCGTTCATCGAAAAGCGCATTCGCTCGGGCGACAATTTCGCGATCTATCCGCCGGTGCGCTACAGCTACGACACCATCAACTACTTCGCGAAGGTGCCTAACCCGGCGCCGCCGTCGTCGGAGAACTGGCTCGGCACGGACGATCGCGGGCGCGACGTGTTCGCGCGGCTGCTCTATGGCTTCCGGTTGTCGGTGGTGTTTGCGCTGGCGCTCACCATCTCGGGCACGTTGCTCGGCATTTTGGCGGGGGCAGTGCAGGGCTTTTATGGCGGACGCATCGATCTGACGCTGCAACGACTCATCGAAATCTGGGGCTCGCTGCCGGAGCTGTATCTGCTCATCATCTTCGCGTCGATCTTCGAGCCGCAGTTGTGGCTGCTCTTCGTGCTGCTGTCGCTGTTCGGTTGGATCGGGCTATCGGATTACGTGCGCGCCGAGTTTCTACGCAATCGACAACTCGATTACGTGCGCGCGGCGCGGGCGATGGGGCTGTCGAACTGGCAGATCATCCGGCGGCACGTGCTACCGAACAGCATGACGCCAGTCATCACGTTTTTGCCGTTCCGCATGAGCGGGGCGATTCTCGCGCTGACCAGTCTGGATTTCCTCGGGCTTGGGGTGCCGCCGCCGACGCCGAGCCTCGGTGAGCTGCTGAGTCAGGGCAAGGCGAATCTCGATGCGTGGTGGATCTCGCTCGCAACGTTCGTCGTGCTTGTGCTCACGCTGTTGTTGCTCACGTTCATGGGCGATGCGTTGCGTAACGCGCTCGACACGCGCGTGGCCGACAAACAGGCCGCTGCCGGGGGGGTAATGTGAGCGCGCCCCTGCTGAGTATCGAAAACCTGTCGGTGCGCTTTGGCGACACCGAGGTGGTGAAGGACCTGAGCCTTGCCATTGGGCGCGGCGAGCGTGTGGCCCTCGTGGGTGAGTCGGGTTCGGGCAAGAGCGTGACGGCGCTGGCGATTCTGCGGCTGTTGCAGGATGCGCAGATGGAAGGAAAGATTCTGCTCGATGGCGTGGATCTCGCCTCATTGCGCGAGCGCGAGATGCGTGCGCTGCGCGGTAACGACGTCGCGATGATCTTTCAGGAGCCGATGACCGCGCTCAATCCGCTCTATCCGATCGGCGAGCAGATTGCCGAGGCGCTGGAGTTGCACGAAGGTTTGTCGCCGAAGGATGCCAAGGCACGCGCCATTGCGCTGCTGCGCCGCACGGGCATTCCCGAGCCGGAACGCCGCGTGTCGCACTTTCCCCATGAGCTGTCGGGCGGTCAGCGTCAGCGCGCGATGATCGCGATGGCGCTGGCGTGTCATCCGAAGCTGCTGCTCGCCGACGAGCCGACGACGGCGCTCGATGTCACCATCCGCGCGCAGATCATGGAGCTGCTGCTGGAGTTGCAGCGCGACGCCGCCGAGAAGCGCGGTATGGCGGTGCTGCTCATCACGCACGATTTGAATCTGGTGCGCCGATTTGCCGAGCGTGTGGCGGTGATGGAAAAGGGCGTGCTCGTGGAGTGTGCCGACACGGAGACGCTGTTCTCGCAGCCGCAGCATCCGTACACGCAGAAACTGATTAACAGCCGCCCGCAGCGCGAGATTCATCCGGTGCTGCCGATTGCGCCGGTGTTGCTCGAAGCGAAGGGCGTGACGGTCGATTATTCGATAGCGCAACCGGGCATGCGTGGCTGGTTCAAGCGCGGGGCATTCCGTGCCGTGCATCCGGTGGATCTATCGCTGCGGCAGGGCGAGACGCTGGGCGTGGTGGGCGAGTCGGGGTCAGGCAAGTCGACGCTGGCGATGGCGCTGCTAGGCTTGCAGCGCGCAAGCGCGGGACAGATCGAATTTCTCGGCGAGCCGCTGGCCAGTTATCGCGGCACAGCACAGCGCACGTTGCGCTCGCATATGCAGATCGTGTTTCAGGACCCGTACGGATCACTGTCGCCGCGCATGACCATCGAAGAGATCGTCGGCGAAGGGTTGGCGCTGCATCGGCCGCAACAATCGGAAGCGGATCGCCGTGCGCGGGTCGCCGATGTGCTGCGTGAGGTGGGCATCGATTCGCGTGCCATGTCACGTTATCCGCATGAGTTCTCGGGCGGCCAACGGCAACGCATTGCCATTGCGCGGGCGTTGGTCGTCGATCCGCAGATTCTTGTGCTCGACGAGCCGACCAGTGCCCTCGACGTGTCAATTCAGCAGCAGGTGCTCCATCTGCTCGCTCAACTTCAGGTGAAGTACAACCTGAGCTACCTCTTTATCAGCCACGATCTGGCGGTCATGCGCGCCATGGCGCATCGGGTGTTGGTGTTCAAAGATGGGCATCTGGTGGAGCAGGGCGATACGGAATCAGTATTTTTTGATCCGCAAAACGATTACACCCGGGAACTGGTCGCGGCTGCCATGTTGTAGTGAGGCGATCTGGCGTGACACGGCGGCGAAACATCGGCCAACGTCACGAAACGTCGGCTAAATCACAAGGGCTTGATTGTTAATGAAAATTTTTTCATTGAACTGATTGTTTTTTTCTATTACCTTTTGACATCGTGTGACGTTCACATTACTATCGCGTACCAATTAAGTTGAATATTCAACGAGTTAACGTAAGCGGAAGCGGCAAGCCGAAGCGAAGGTGACTCCGAGGTATGCGACTCAGCACCAACGAAGTTGCACTTGAAAGAGCGACACATCGGCCTTCCGACACCCTCAACCCGGCGACCAATGCAGACGAAACCTAAGCGCACCCGCAAGACACTCCTTCTCGCGTTCACTGCCGCTGGGCTCGTCACCGCCTCGTTGACGGCAAAGGCTGACGACTACAACAACGGTCCTTCCGCCGCCGCCCGTGCCGCCGCTGCTGCCATTCAGGCCGCTTCGCAAAATTCCCAAGCTTCCCAATCGGCTTCGACGAGCAACTCCGCTGCGTCGATGTCGGCCATTTCCGGCAGCGATGTGCCGATGGCCGCCGTGGAAGAGTCGCGTGTGCAACGCGCCCAGAAGCTGCTCTCGAATGTGACGGACAAGGCATCGGACGTCGTACTCGGCGCGCTGAACTACATCGGCGTTCGTTATAAGTACGGTGGCAACACGCCGGATAGCGGTCTCGATTGCAGCGGCTTCGTGCGCTACGTGTTCCAGGACACCCTCAATTTCATGCTGCCGCGCCGCTCGGAAGAAATGAGCCAGGTCGGTGAGCGCATTGCCAAGACCGACTTGAAGCCGGGTGATCTGGTGTTCTTCAACACCATGCGCCGCAGCTTCTCGCACGTCGGTATCTATATTGGCGGCGACAAGTTCGTGCATGCCCCGGCCACCGGCGGCAAGATTCGGGTGGAAACGTTGAGCGAATCGTATTGGTCGGCCCGCTACAACGGCGCGCGTCGCGTCGAGACGCTCAAGGCCAGCGCGGATCTGTCGCGCGTCGAGCAGATCTTCAAGAACGATCACCCGATGTAAGTTCTGCCTGCCTGTCTGCGTGACAGGTGGTGCAGCAAAAAGAAATGCCGCCCTTCGAAGGCGGCATTTTTTATTTCCGGCGCGCTTGGCGTGGGTGGCGCAGGCGGGTTGAGGCCCGCCCGCGCCGCAGCGATCAGCGTGCGGCTTGCTGGGTGCCGTTGGCGGCTTGCGCCTGCGCTTCGGCAATCTTGCGCTGGATCTGCGGCCACATCTGCGAGACGGCTTCCTCGCCCGCCAGAATGGCGCGGTTGCGGCCCTGGAAGTCCGATGCACCCATCTTGGCCAGCGACGGGCGAATGACCACGTCGGCGTTCTTCTCCAACTCGTACTGCTTGATCGACTGGCCCATGATCGTGAACGTCTGCATCAGGATGTCGAACTGGCCTTGCGTGGCTTGCACGGTCGGATTGGCCGAGATGTCCACGGCAATCACGAAGTCGGCACCCATCTGGCGCGCGTACTCGGCCGGGACCGGGGCGACGAGGCCACCATCGACGTAATCGCGGTTGCCGATATGCACGGGTTCGAACACGCCCGGCACGCTGCTGGAGGCGCGCACGGCTTGGCCGGTGTTGCCACGGCGGAACAGGATCGGCGCACCGCTTTGCAGGTCGGTCGCCACGATGCCGAGCTGACGCGGCATCTGTTCGATCGGACGGTCCTTGAGAATCTTGTTGACGTACGACTGGAGCGCCTCGCCACGCAACATGCCGCGCGAGCGGAACGGCATCGTCCAGTCGCTGATCGAGGCTTCGTCCATGGTCGACGCCAGGCGGTTGAGCTGGAAGCCGTTCAGGCCCGAGGCGTACATCGCGCCCACGACACTGCCCGCGCTCGTGCCGACGACGATGTCGGCGTGAATGCCGCGGGCTTCCAATGCCTTGATCACGCCCACATGTGCGAAGCCGCGTGCAGCGCCACCACCGAGTGCGAGACCGATCTTCAGCGGACGCACGACCTTAGGCGGCGCGATCGGCGCGGTGGGCGTTGTGGGGGTCTGGGCGAGCGGTGGCGTCGGTGTGGTGGGCGTCGCCGGGGCATTGCCACCGTTGGCACTGACATCGACGGACGGGGCGCTGGCGCAACCGGCCAACACGGCGGCCACGGCCAATGCTGCAAGCGTGGGGCGCACACGGCGCAGGGTGTGAAACAACGGCAACAAGGGGAGAACTCCAACAGGGCAGGACAGGCGCGTACGGCGGCGAGTGCGCCGACGCGCAATTTTACGGCGATTGGAGCCTCGCGAGTACCGTTCGGTTCACTTTTGGTGGGGAAACTCGACGTGCGTTGACTTTCCGGTGGTGCGATCAAGGCGTTATGGAACCTTCTCTCACAGCGACCGTCTTATCTGGCGCAACACATCACATTCCCCACCTGTTTCATCCTCCCCTGCGCTGCCCAGTCCGCACGATTTCACTTCGGAGTTGGTGAACATCGAAACAAATGCGAATGAGAATCATTTGCTTTGAAATCAATATTTCATTATCCTGTTCCTTTGTGCAAAACCGTCTGTGGCGGTTTTGATCGATTCGAATCACATTCCACGCTCACTATTTCTCCGGGGGAACTGCCCATGAAGGCGACGACGATCGGCAAACTGACGCGACTGACGGTGCTCGGCGCCGCGATGACCGCGGCATTCGGCGCACAGGCCGATACCGACAAGGTGCTAAATCTGTACTCGGCACGTCACTACCAGACCGATGAACAGCTCTACGGCACGTTCACCAAGCAAACCGGCATCAAGATCAATCGCATCGAGGCTGATGATGCGGCATTGCTGGAGCGCCTGAAGGGCGAGGGCGCGAAGAGCCCCGCCGACGTCATTCTGATGGTCGACGCTGCCCGTCTTGCCAAGGCTGACGAGGCAGGCCTCTTCCAGCCGGTGAAGTCCGCCACGCTCGACGCACGCATTCCCGCCAAGCTGCATGCCGCCAGCACGAACAAGGGCACCGATTGGTATGGCTTCTCGACGCGCGCTCGCGTGATCGTCTACAACAAGGACAAGGTCGACCCGAAGACGGTGGCGTCGTATGAATCGCTCGCCGATCCGAAGCACAAGGGGCAGGTATGCACGCGCTCGGGCTCGCACCCGTACATGTTGTCGCTGGTCGGTGCGCTGATCGCGCGTGACGGTGCGGCGGCGACGACGAAGTGGGCGGAAGGCATGGTCGCGAACTTCGCCCGTGCACCGCGCGGCGGCGATACCGATCAGATCAAGGCTGTTGCCACGGGGGAATGCGGCGTCGCGCTGGCCAACTCGTATTACTACGTGCGCATGGCGCGCTCGGATAAGCCGGAAGACAAGGCGCTGATGTCGAAGGTCGGTTTCCTGTGGCCGGATCAGGCCGGGCAGGGCACGCACGTGAACGTCGCCGGGGCAGGCGTCGCGAAGCACGCGCCGAACCGCGATAACGCCGTGAAATTCCTGGAATACCTCGCCAGCGACGAAGCGCAGCAGTACTTCGCCAACGGCAACAATGAGTGGCCGGCCGTGCCGACGACGAAGGTCGATAACCCGGCGCTGGCGTCACTCGGCGACTTCAAGGCCGAAGCGGTGCCCATCGGCACCATCGCGAAGAACCTGCCGGAAGCCCAGCGCATTCTCGATCGCGCAGGCTATAAGTAAAGCGACGGCGCGGCGTGGTTGACGCGTCGCGAAGTCGGCATGGACAAAGGGCGCCGGATGATCCGGCGCCCTTTGTTTATGGCGTGTCGGTGTGACGCGATGCGAGTGCTTAGTCGACTTCTTCGTCGTCGTCGCCCGGTTGGTACATGTGATAGTCACCGGTCGCGTAGACACCCTTGTAAGGCGTCTGCGATTCGTCGTCAGGGTCGAGCGGGTGCGTCTCGACGATGCGCAGCGAAGCGCGCACTTGCGGCGGCTCGCACTCGGCGATCAGGCGCAAGGCGTCTTCCTCGTTTTCGGCAACCACGTCGTACGTGGTGACGAACTCCGGTGCCGGGCCGTCGGGATCTTCATCTTCGAGCGGCTCGTACCATTGGCCTTCGACGATCAGGTGCATGGTCTTGGCAGTGTCCGATTGCTCGCCACGCGCGGCGCGCAACGACCACAGAACAAGCTCGCTCCACTTGTAGAGCTGCACGGCGTCCAACGCGGTGGCCAGCGCCTTGGCGTCGTCGCCCGACTGCTTGTAGGCGAGCGACAGTTCCGCGTAGACATCCGCCATCGACTCGTTGCTGCCTTCTTCCTCGCCTTCGGCGTTGTGTAGGGCGTTGAAGGTATCGATCGCCGCCTTGGCATCACCCTGCGCATTGAACAGATGCATGCGCAATGCGATGGCAGCTTCGACGAAGGCATGGCCGTTATGCGCCAGATACGGGCTCTCGAAGACCCGGTCGAGACGTTGATGCGCCGCCTCACGGTCGCCGTTGCGCGACAGGGCGTTGGCGTGGTTGAAGTCGATGATGACGATGTCTTCGTCGGGGGCGGTGTTGCCAGCTGCGTCGTAGGCTTCGAACGCGGCGGGGAATCGGTCGAGGTCGGCGCGGTAATTGCCAAGCAGTTGCCACAGGCGCCAGACGTTCGGGGTACCGGCTTCGGCTTGGGCAACGCCGGCTTCGAGCACGGTCACCGCTTGTTCCATCTCGTCCATTTCGGCATACGCGGCTGCCTGAATCTCGTAGCCGCTGAGCTGCTTCATCGATTCGAGCCGTTTGCCGATTTCCAGTGCAGACTCGGGGTCCCCGGCCTCAAGGTGGTTAGCCGCTTCGGCTATCAGGTCGTTCGACAGATCGTCTTGGTCAGACATGGCAGATTCTCCGTGGGGGCGAGGGGGATGGCGCCCCATCTTATAACAGGCTCCGTGACAGCCCGAAGCGTGTCGGGGAGGTCGCGGAATGGCAGAGCGAAAAAAAAGCCGCGACCGGTGTCGCGGCTTTTTTACGTGATGCGCGGGGGAGGATTAACCGCCGCGGCGCATCAGGTCGAAGAACTCGGCGTTGTTCTTCGTCTGCTTGATCTTGCCAAGCAGGAATTCCATTGCTTCGGCCTCGTCCATGTCGTAGATCAGCTTGCGCAGCACCCAGATCTTTTGCAGGATCTCGGGCTTGATCAGCAGCTCTTCGCGACGCGTGCCGGACTTGTTCAGGTTGATCGACGGGTAGACGCGCTTTTCCGCGAGACGACGCTCGAGGTGCACTTCCATATTGCCCGTGCCCTTGAATTCTTCGTAGATCACGTCGTCCATGCGGCTGCCGGTTTCGATCAGTGCCGTGGCGATGATCGTGAGCGAGCCACCTTCTTCGACGTTACGGGCTGCGCCGAAGAAACGCTTCGGACGTTGCAGCGCGTTGGCATCCACACCGCCGGTCAGCACCTTGCCCGATGCCGGGATCACGGTGTTATAGGCGCGTGCCAGACGCGTGATCGAGTCGAGCAGAATGATCACGTCCTGCTTCATTTCGATCAGGCGCTTGGCCTTCTCGATCACCATTTCAGCGACCTGCACGTGACGCGTGGCAGGTTCGTCGAACGTCGAAGCGATCACTTCGCCCTTCACCGAGCGCTGCATTTCGGTCACTTCTTCCGGGCGCTCGTCGATGAGCAGCACGAAGAGCTTGGCTTCCGGGTGGTTGGTGGCAATCGCGTGTGCAATGTGTTGCAGCATCACGGTCTTACCCGACTTCGGCGAGGCCACGAGCAGACCGCGCTGGCCCTTACCGATCGGGGCAATCATGTCGATGATGCGGCCCGTCACGTTCTCTTCACCGCGAATATCGCGCTCGAGCAGCAGCGGCTTGTTCGGGTGCAGCGGCGTGAGGTTCTCGAACATGATCTTATGTTTCGAGGCCTCGGGCGGGTGGTCGTTGACCTTGTCCACCTTCACGAGCGCGAAATAGCGTTCGCCGTCCTTCGGCGTGCGCACTTCCCCTTCGATCGTGTCGCCGGTATGCAGGTTGAAGCGGCGGATCTGCGACGGGCTGATATAGATATCGTCCGTGCTGGCCAGATACGACGTTTCAGGCGAGCGAAGGAAACCGAAGCCGTCCGGCAGCACTTCGAGCGTACCGTCGCCATAGATGGTTTCGCCGGTCTTTGCGCGCTTCTTCAGAATGGCGAACATCAGCTCCTGCTTGCGAAGGCGGTTGGCGTTCTCGATTTCGAGACCGTTCGCCATTTCTAGCAGCTCGGAGACGTGCTGGGACTTTAGTTCGGATAAATGCATACGGAGGTGCCGTCCGTTGGACGACAAGTGAAGGATCAGGGAAAAGTGAGCGAACGCTCGAAGAACTTTGGGATGCTTTCTGGCGGATTATATAGCAAGCAGCGCGCGGCGCAAGCGTGGCGCCGTCTGCCTGGTGCCGGGGTGTCGCTCTGTGGCGACAAAGGCCCCGGCACCTGCTGCCATCGGCCTGCGATTACAGGTGGCCGTCGAGGAACGCCGTCAGTTGCGACTTCGACAGCGCGCCGACCTTCTGGCCAGCCACAGCGCCGTTCTTGAACAGAATCAGCGTCGGGATACCGCGGATGCCGAACTTGCCCGGCGTCGCTTGGTTGTTATCCACGTCGAGCTTGGCGATCTGCACCTTGTCGCCGTATTCCTTGGCCACTTCTTCCAGGATCGGGGCGATCATCTTGCAAGGACCGCACCATTCTGCCCAGAAGTCGAGCAGCACCGGCTTGTCGGAATTGATGACATCCGCTTCGAAGCTGCTGTCGGAAATGTGTTTGATGTTTTCGCTCATGAGTGTTTTACGCCTCGTCTAGCTATTCGGAAACGCTTGGCGAAAACGATGCATTTCCACTTCGTTTTCGCCTGCGCCGGAGATGTCGCTCGGCCTCGTGTCCGGGCGTGCATTCTCCATATGGAGGCTGCAATAGCGTGATTCAATAGGACGCGTCATTGCAGTTTGCGGTCATATTAACGGAAATCGCCAACGCTTGCGCGCACCGCCCCATAAGGCAAACACCCCCGCCAGGGGCACGGCGCAGGCAATCCCGCGAGAATAGCGCTTCTGTTGGCGCGTCGACTCTGGTAGAATCTTTTCCTGACGGGCCTCCTCGCATGGTGGCGCGGCCAATCTGGTCAGGTCGGGAACGAAGCAGCCACAGCCGTTTTCTACCAGTGCCGAGGGTCAGGCTCGTCACCTACCTCCTTGTTTTGTCGAAGTTCTCAGCGCGTTCTGCGCACCATTCTCTCCCTAAGATTTCAATGGCATTACGGCATTGCGTCGTTGTTTGCGTTTGCTGACAGGCTTGCGGTCATGCATGTCGGCTATCGATGCGATTGTCTTTTCACGCGTCTCGCGTGGGGAAGAGTGGCGCGGTAGAATCGCGCAACATTTTTTTCTATCGCACCGATAGCCTGCGCATTTCATCGCGCAGCGAAGCGATGTTCCGGGCGGAATCGACGCCTGATCGGACGACGCTCGACGGTGCGGATGCGTAACGCCGAACTGTTACAATTTGGCATGACCTATCAAGTACTCGCGCGCAAATGGCGCCCCAAAGGCTTCTCGACCCTGGTGGGCCAGGAGCATGTCGTGCGTGCGTTGACGCACGCGCTCGAGCAACAGCGCCTGCATCACGCCTATCTGTTTACCGGCACGCGCGGTGTGGGCAAAACAACGCTCTCGCGCATTTTGGCCAAGGCGCTCAATTGCGAGACGGGCATCACGGCTGAGCCCTGCGGCGTATGCCGGGCCTGCCGTGCCATCGACGAAGGGCGCTTCGTCGACTACGTGGAAATGGATGCGGCCTCGAACCGCGGTGTCGACGAAATGACATCGCTGCTCGAAAAAGCGGTCTACGCACCGGCGGACGCACGCTTCAAGGTCTACATGATCGACGAAGTGCACATGCTCACCGGCCACGCGTTCAATGCGATGCTCAAGACGCTGGAAGAGCCGCCCGCCCACGTCAAATTCATTCTCGCGACGACCGATCCTCAGAAGATTCCGGTCACCGTGCTCTCGCGCTGCCTGCAATTCAATTTGAAGCAGATGCCGGCCGGACACATCGTGTCGCATCTCACGAACATTCTTGGCGAAGAAGGCATCGACAACGAGCCGCAGGCACTGCGGTTGCTCGCCAAAGCCGCAAGCGGCAGTATGCGTGACGCGCTCTCGCTGACCGATCAGGCCATCGCTTATGCCGCCGGGCCGATCACGGAAGTCGCCGTGCGCGGCATGCTCGGCGCGATCGATCAGAGCGTGCTCGTGCGCCTGCTCGACGCCCTGAAAGACGGCTCGCGCACCGATCTGATCGCTGTGGCCGACGAGATGGCCGAACGCAGTTTTTCGTTCGCCGCCGGTTTGCAAGATCTGGGCAGTCTGTTGCATAAGATCGCACTCGCGCAGTTCGCGCCGGAAGCCGTCTCGGACGACTGGCCCGAAGCCGCCGATGTGCGCCGACTTGCCGAAGCTATTTCACCGGAAGCCGTTCAGCTTTATTACCAGATCGCGACGCGTGCACGCGGCGAACTGGGGCTTGCCCCCGACGAATACACCGGTTTCTCGATGGCGCTGCTGCGCATGGCGGCGTTCACGCCGCTGCTCGCTGGCGGCACGCTCGCCGAGCCGCCTACGCCGCAGACCGCGTCGCGTGCAGTGGCCTCGGCTGCCGCTCCGGCGCGCGCTGCTGCGGCGCCTTCCGAACCGATGCGCTCGGCAGCCCCGGCAGCACCTGCCGCGCAACCGGAGGCCCGCCGTGCCCCGGCGGCGCGCGCGAGTGCGCCGACCGATGGCGCAGGCGCACCCATGTCGCCCGCGCGCGCCGCACTGGCCGCACTCAACGCCGGTCGTAAGGGCGCTGGCGGACGGACGTCGGGCGGTGCTAGTGGCACGGGTTCGGCGGCAGGCCGCAATGCCTCGCGTCCGGCAGACGATGCCCCGGCGGGTGCCGATCCGGAGCCCGAGCCTGCGGGGACTGCCCCGGCTTCCACCTCGACCGCCGCCACTCCCGCGCCAGCCCCTCGCGCTTGTGTCTATCGTGAAGCTGACGGCAACGCCCCGGTTTTCACCGGTGAGTGGCCGGCACTGGCGGCCGAATTGCCCGCCCGCGGTTTGGCCCGAGAACTGGCGTATCAGAGCGAACTGACCGAAGTCGCAGGCCGTGCCTTGCATTTGCGCGTGCCGCTGCGTCAACTGGCCGACTCGGCAACTGCCGACAAACTGCGGCAGGTGCTGAACGAGCACTTCGGCGGGGAGGTTCAGGTACACGTCGAACTGGGGCAGGTCGGGATCACTGCCGCGTCGCTCGCCGCAGAGGCCGCCGCCGCCCGTCAACGTGCGGCCGAGCAGGCCATTGCCGACGATCCGCTGGTGCGAGAACTCATCGACGATTTCGGCGCGCAAATCGTGCCGAATAGCATTCGCCCGGTACAATAACTGGGTACGTACTCTCGCAGTCGACGCGATTCGCTGTACATCCAATATCTCTCTATTTGCCCCTACGCGCCCCGGTGCGCATGACTCAGGAGTCAAGATGCTGAAAGGAAATATCGCGGGCTTGATGAAACAAGCTCAGCAAATGCAAGAAAACATGAAGAAGATGCAGGAGCAACTGGCCCAGATCGAAGTCGAGGGTCAGTCGGGCGCCGGTCTGGTGAAGGTGGTGATGACGTGCAAGAACGACGTGCGTCGCGTGACCATCGACCCGAGCCTGCTCGCGGACGACAAGGACATGCTCGAAGACCTCGTTGCAGCGGCGTTCAACGATGCCGTGCGCAAGGCCGAAGCCACCGCGCAGGAAAAGATGGGCGGCATGACCGCCGGTCTGCCGCTGCCGCCGGGCTTCAAGCTGCCGTTCTGAGCCCCATCGTCCGACGGTTTTAGGAAATAAAGAAGGAAAGACGACACATGCGCCAGCTATCGAGCCTGCAAGAACTCGTCGACGCCCTGCGCGCGTTGCCGGGTGTCGGGCCGAAGTCCGCCCAACGCATTGCTTACCATCTGCTGCAACGCGACCGTCAGGGTGCCGTGCGGCTGGGTGAGGCGCTGGTGCAAGCGTCGGAGCAGATTCGCCATTGCGCGCGCTGCAACACCTTTACCGAAGTGGAAATCTGCGAGACGTGCCTCGACCCCGAGCGCGACACGAGCCTGCTCTGTGTGGTGGAAACCCCCGCCGACCAGAACATGCTCGAGCAGACGATGACCTTCAAGGGTCTGTACTTCGTGCTCATGGGCCATCTCTCGCCGCTCGACGGCGTGGGCCCAGGCGAAATCCACTTCGAGCAGTTGATTCGCCGCGCCACCGACGGCGTGGTCAAAGAAGTGGTGCTGGCCACCAACTTCACCAACGAAGGCGAGGCCACCGCGCACTACCTCGGGCAGATGCTCAAGGCCCGTGGACTGCGCGTTAGCCGACTCGCTCGCGGCGTGCCCGTCGGGGGCGAGTTGGAGTACGTAGACGCCGGCACCATCGCCCGAGCGGTGCTCGACAGACATACGCTCTGAGCATGACGCGGGCGTGACGCCCGCGGTGTTTGCGCGTAGGTACTGCTCCTCTCATCCAATCGGATTAGCTGTTTCTCGCTATTTCTGGGCCTATACCTACCTTCTAGACTGAACCTGCCGACTAGGGGACCCAGCAAACACGGGGAAGACCATAACTCCCAAGCGGCGTGGGGCCGTATACCTGTTGCGTCAAGCCGGCGGATAACCCGGTCACCTCGCGCAGGCACTGCTTAGGCAGGGAGTTAAGGTATGGCTAACGATACCGGGCGCACCCTGATTTACGCTTCCCGAAAGCACAACGACGGCTTGCTGTCGTTTTTGGGGGAGCAGGGCTGGCAAGTTGTGCCGGCCAAGAGCGCCAGCGACGTCACTCGCATTCTCAATCCCGGGGTCACCAGCGCAGCACTCATCGACCTGGCGAGCGGTTATAGCGACCGCGAGATGGGCGCGTTCGAGTCCTGCATGCAGCCGGCGACCGTCGGCTGGGTTGCTGCGACGAATCCGCAACAGTTGACGGCCACGTCGGTGCGTCGGCTGATTCGCGACTATTGCTTCGATTATGTGAATGTTCCATGCACGAACGATCAGCTCGCACATTCGATCGGTCACGCGTGGGGCATGGCTTCGCTCTCCGAGGTCCCCGTCATCTTCACGCCGCAAGTCGGTGGCGATCAGGAGATGGTCGGCACCTGCGAGGCGATGCAACTGCTCTTCCGCACGATCCGCAAAGTGGCCAATACCGACGCGCCGGTGTTCATCTCGGGCGAGTCGGGTACCGGCAAGGAACTGAGCGCGGTGGCGATTCACGAGCGCTCCTTGCGTGCCAAGGGGCCGTTCGTCGCGATCAATTGCGGCGCCATTCCGCCGCACCTGATGCAATCCGAACTGTTCGGCTACGAGCGCGGCGCGTTCACAGGGGCCAACGCTCGCAAGATCGGCCGGGTGGAAGCCGCTAACGGCGGCACGTTGTTCCTCGACGAAATTGGCGATCTGCCGATCGAGAGCCAGGCCAGCCTGCTGCGCTTTCTGCAACAGGGCGCCATCGAGCGTCTGGGCGGCCACGATGTCATTCCGGTGAACGTGCGCGTGATTTCGGCCACGCACGTCGATCTCGAAGAGGCCGTGAAAGACGGCCGCTTCCGCGTCGACCTGTATCACCGCCTGTGCGTGCTGCGCGTCGACGAACCGCCGCTGCGCGCGCGCGGACAGGACATCGAGATTCTGGCTCACCACGTGCTGCAACGCTTCAAAGGCGATAACCATCGCAAGATTCGCGGCTTCACACAGTGCGCGGTGCAAGCGATGTACGAATACCACTGGCCCGGCAATGTCCGGGAACTCATCAACCGCGTTCGCCGTGCCATCGTGATGGCGGACAGCCGGATGATTTCGGCGAAGGATCTCGACCTGTTGCCGTGGGTGCCGACGCTGGTTCGCACGCTCGAAGAAATTCGTACGGAGGCCGAACGAATTGCCATCGAGCAGGCGCTGTTACGCCACTGCCATCGTCTGACCGATGTGGCAGCGGAGCTGGGAATTTCACGAATTACCCTATATCGGCTGATGTGCCGATATGGATTGCGTGGTGACGAATCGGGCGTGCCGGCCTGATATCTTCTGGCGAAGAGAGGGCGACCGTCCTGTGATGAGCAGGGCGGTCGTTTCTTTTTGGGCTCCTGAATATGACCGCGCTAACGGCATACGCGCTCGACCCTCGTGGTCAAAAATTCTCGCCGCCACTGTCTGGCGAGATGTCTCGATCGTCTGACTATCGGCCGCATTTTCCCCGCGTATTTTCCCCTGCGCTCGACGCGTATTCGCCGTTCGAGACTCTTGCCATCGCCAAACACGTTGTGCCGCCAGAGGCCCATTGGGCGGGCTTTGTCGCGTCTGCCGCCGTACGCATTGCGTTGTCTCGAAACGCAAACCATCGAGCGTTGCGGCGCTCGTGCGCGGACGGTGGTTGCCGTCACAACACCGTCACGTACCGGTCATGTCGAGAGGGGTACGAAGTTTTCGCGCATTTGGGTACTACGGGTTGTCCCGCGAACTCATCAAAGATGAAACATCCGGGGCTTGCGCGGGCTTCCTGTTGCAAGGCGCCGCTTGTGGCGATGGCATGTCGTTTACGTGGGGCGGGCAGATTCTGCCGCAAATCTGTCACGCGAGACCCTTGTGGATAGGGCATTTCCGAAAGACGTCGTTGACGACGCCGACATCCCTCGCGGTTCGGAACGTCTGCCGACGACGCCACAAGCGTGACAAAAGTGGCTGGAACCCCCGCACGTATCAATGCTGAAACGTTTTCGGACAACGCACCCGCCGGGCGTGCACCCCCAAAATAAAAGTCCTCATGTTTTCAAGCACTTGGATGTTGTGGCACGGAAGTCGCTTTATAGACCCGGGCAAGGAGGGCACAGCGATGCGAATTCTCACCACCGAAATGCAATACCGAGTACGACAAGGCGCCAGCGCCGTGGGCGCTGCCATCGTCGTGACACTCGGTCTGTGCGCTGCACCGGCGCAGGCGCAGGATGCGGTACCCGCACTGCGCGCTTCGCTCATGCAGATTGCGATGCTCACCGGCTCCATGGTGCCGCAGTCGATGACGCTCTCGACGCCCATGATGACGGCAGCACCGATCAGCGATGCTGACGTGGCACTGCCTGCTGCACCGATTGCCATGCAAGCGCCGGCCGACGCCAGCACCAATGACGTGGCCAACGCATCGGTCGCCGGATCGGGCACGGAAGCGGCCGCCGTCGCCAGCAGCGACGACACCAGTGCGAATAGCAGCACGAGCAGCAGCACGAACAGCAGCAACGATGCTGTACTGAGCAAGGTACCGCTTGCCGCCGCGCGCATCGACGACGAACAACTCGGCAACCAACGCGGCCGCAATTTGCAGGGCGGCACGATGGTCAAGTCACCCGGCATGACGCTCGCCAATGGCGTGACGCTGTGGGACGAACTGCCCGGCGCTGTGACGCCGACGCCGCGTCCGCAGCAACTGTCGAACGGTGTGAACAACGTTCAGGTCACTCGCGTGACCTACACCACCCGGTGAACGACATGATCAACATTTCAGCGATGCAAGCTGCCAGCGGGTTCGCCACGGTGCTCGTGGCACTCGCCCCGGCACTGCTTCCTGCCACGGCACGCGCTGAACCGGCGGCCCCTGGCGACATCGTGGTCGAGCGCAACATCGGGCCGGAATACGTCGGCCGCGGGTTGCCGCGCGTGGAAAACCCGATTGCTGTATCGGTGCCCGCATTCCCGATGGGGCCGTTCAGTTCTGCGATGGGCGCCGTCAACCAGGTCACGGACAACGAATTGACGGGCCGTGGTTCGGCCGGGTTGATTTCCGGTTCGGTGCAAGCAGGTATCAATCCCGTCATGGGTGTTCTGGTCGGTAATGCCAGCGGCGGCAGCGCACTCAACGCGTCAAGCGTCGGCGGTGCCGTTGGCGGCGGGGCGGGGGTGGTGGGCAGCATCGGCACGCTCGTGCCGTCGGTCATCAACTCGGCCTTGGCACCGCTCATGAGCTTGGGTGCTGCGGGAGCCGCGAAATGAGCGCCTACCGCAATCTCCGCCGTCTGCACGTCGCTTGTCTGGCCGTCGCCATGTTGTCGGCAACCGGTTTCGCCGCAGGAGTATCCGCCGAGGACGTATGGATCGTGAATGGCCAGCTCGCTGGCACGAGCGCGACCATCGAGAACGGTGTGGCGGTCGGGGCAACGGGCGCACTGACGTTGAATCAGGCGGCTGGCCTCAATAACGCGCAGGCCAACAGCGCGGCGATCGTCAACGGTGGCTCGGTCACTGTGGGCGGCACGAGTACCAATCAGGCTGCGGTCGTCACGAGCACCACAGGTGCGGCGAGTGCAGCAATTCAAGGCAACGCATTTTCAGGCGCGTCCGGACTGGTGCAGGTGAACCAGACGAGCGGTGCCGGCAATCTTCAACGCAACGCCACAGTCATTGTGATGGGCGATGCGACTGGAGTGGCGAGCGTATCGGATACGGCACTATCCGCTGCGATCTCCAAGGGTGGCCCGGCTGGGCACGACAACCTCAACGATCAGTTCCGTACGGCGTCGATTTCAGGTGACGCTTTCCGGGGCGCGAGCGGGGTGGTGCAAGTGAACCAGTCGGCTGGGATAGGCAATGTAACCGCAAATGTTTTTGTGCTCCGTCCCCCGGCGGGCACATCTTTTTAACTGGGTAACTCTCTCGTCAAGGAGATGGTCATGAAAACGAAAGCCATTGCAGCAGCTGCACTGCTGGTAGCAACGGGTACCGCCATGGCGTCACCCCATCATGAGCAGTACAGCTTCTCGTTCGTCGGCAACGAAACCAACGTGCTTAACCTGGTCGGCATTTTCGGACTGGTCGGCATTCGCGGCTGCGTCACGGTGGATAACACCGGTAACGCTGTCGTCCAAAGCAGCCAAACTGTAGATGCACACCACGTCAACCTGACAGGCCCGCTGCTTGGTAACTACACGACGGGTCATGTGACGTACGGCGTCGACTCGAAGACCACCACGGTGTCTGACACTGGCGGTGCCTACCTTATCGGCGGTGTGACCACGAAGACGTTCAACAACACCGACTCGTGGGTCAACGCAAGTGCGAACGGCCACCTGAACACGAACAGCTCGTTCCAGGCCGGCGCTGGTTATATCGCTGGTCAGTCGAGCTCTGGCTCGGGCGGCTTCATCGCTGGCGGCGGGTATCAGTATTCCAACATTGCTGCCGCTGGCGGCATCATCGGTGGCGGCATTATTCCGCTGCCGGGTGGCCTCGCACTGTATGGCGGCTACATCGTTGGTAATGCGGGTGCCGGTCAAGGTTCGGCATGGGGCGGCTACGCTTACGGTCAGCAGTCGCAGTCGGCCGCAGGCTTCCTCGCCGGTGGTTTCCTGAATACCCAAAAGAGCTTCGACGCGGCGTTCCATGCGAATGTCGATGAGGGCAGCGCGTCGACGAACTCGGCATCGATTGTCGCCGGGGCGCTGTGGGGTTTCTCGAACACCTACACGATGGCCACCACTTGGGAAAAGGGCGCGATCACGTTCCATACCAACACGGCTGTGTACCAGACGATGGGTGCCACGCTGGGTAACGGTGCGTTGGCCGGTGCGAACGGCAACATCGGCGTGAACGTGGCCGCAGGTGCCGACAACGCGCAGGCAAACAACGTCGCGATCGCCTCGCTCAACGCTCAGCCGGTGTATGCCTCGGCTCAGGTGTTTGCGAACCAGTCGTCGAAGGGTTCGGCCAGCCTCTCGCAATACTATGTGAACGCCAGCGTGGGTGATGGTGCCCTTGCCGGTGCGAGCGGCAACGTCGGTGTGAACGTGGCATCGGGTATCGGCAACGTGCAGCAAAACGGCCTGGCCGCCGCTGTCTCGCAAGGGGCAAACGGCTGGTACACGGGTGGTGCAGCTAACTCGACGGCGCAAACCGACCAAACGGCCGGCATGAAGGCCTCGGGCAACTTCATCGCGACGGCATCGCTGGGCGCAGGTGCCCTGGCTGGCGCCACCGGCAACATCGGTGTGAACGTGGCATCGGGTATCGGCAACGTCCAGAGCAACAGCCTCGCAATCTCGGCAATCAAGTGAAGTGCATAACCGGTCCGGGGTTTCCCGGACCGGTTTTTTCATGAGGTGTGTCATGAATGATGCGCGTCGTGCCGTAGTACGGATCGCTACTGTTTGCGCTCTGGCGTGCGCAAGCGTGGCCGGGCACGCGCAGTATGCATCGGTGAACCTGGATTCTTCGACTGGTGTACCGGCGGTCAAGAAGATGCGCTCGTTCAAATCGATGCACTACGTGAATCTGGTCCAGCAGGAATACGACTTCAGTTGTGGCTCCGCAGCGCTCGCCACACTGCTGCGATACGGCTACGGGATCGATATCCCCGAGCCGGAAATGATCAAGCGAATGATGGCCTTCTCGAATCCGGAGACCGTCATCAAGAATGGGTTCTCGATGCTCGACATGAAAAAGTTTGTCGAGACACTCGGACTCGAGGGGCGTGGCTTCAAGGTGGACATCAACGCGCTGTATGACCTGAAGATCCCGGTCATCGCGCTCATCGATGTCAACGGTTATCAGCACTTCGTGCTCATCAAGGCGGCAAGAGAAGGGCGCATCTTCGTGTCCGACCCCGCATTGGGCAACCGAATTATCGAGCAGGCCGATTTTGCCAAGCAGTGGAATGGCTTGGTATTGGCGGTGATCGGCAAGCCGTTTCTGGAGGATTCTCCGCTACTCAAAGGAAACGAGTCTCTGGCGATCAAGTTGCGTGACAACGCCTTGGCGACCGGGACGACAGCGACCCCGATGGTGGACTTCGGCATCATCCGGTCGAACCTGTTTTGAGACCAGAACATCATGAACCGTTACGTCCCGATGCTGGCCATCCCGTTCGTTGTGAGTGCCGTGCCGGCATTCGCGTCGGGCGTGGTGCCCGATAGCTGGCAGGCCGTCGGTGACGACGTGCTCGCACAAGCCACCGGCAAATACGCACAGCAGAACATGATCACCGGCTTTCAGCTCGTGATGCAGTCGCAATGGCAAATGCCGACCGGGGCCAGTCTCGCGGCCACCGGCGTGCTCGGTGTGAACCAGAACGCCAACAACAACGGCTACCAAGTCCAGACCGCTGCCGCGACCGGCATCATCCCCGGTCTGGTGAATGCCACCACCCCGATTACGCAGGCTGTGGCGGGTGCCGCCAGCGTGCTGGTCAACGGCGTGGCGCAAGTCTCGCAAGTGGCGGGTAACGCGAATAACGCGCTCAATACCGCCACGATTCAGTACGCACCCGGCGTGTCGCTGACCACGCTGGTGCCCACCAGCGCACAAGGTCAGACCAACTCGCAGACCACCGTAGGCAATTTGAGCGCGAGCGTGGCGATCACGTCCGCAGGCATGCAAATTGCATTGAATACGCCCAACGGCAACCTCGGCCAGAGCGTGGCAGGCGGTGCTGGTGGGGCGATGAATCAGATCATGCAGGTCGTACAAGTCGCAGGGAACGCGCAGCAAGTGATGAACACGCTGCAATTGAATCTGCAATCGAATCCGCTGACGTCGAACGCCCTTCGACAGCTCGGCATTCAGAACGCAATGGCGAACATGGTCGTCGTGCGTCACTGAAACCCACGGCTCGCGTGGCTGGGGCGGCACAGCAGTACGGCCGCAGCCACGCGAAGCCAGCAGCGCCCGGTGTCGGTTAGCGGGCGCAATGATAACCAAAGGGGCAACGCCGCGTCGTACTTGAATCCGGCAAACGATACGCATTCGCGATGGTGTCTGCGGTGGGCGTAACGGGTGTTACGGATGTAACGGGTACAGAGGTGCGTGGCGAACAAGAGGGTGACGTCAGCAGGGTTGGCAACCAAGGCAAAACAACCTGCATGCGTCGCTCCGCAGTCGAGCAGCTAGGACAACCGTCGTTCGGTAACACGTGTTTGTTGGATTGCGCGCGGCACGCCGTCGCATGGCGCTCGCCGCACTTTCACCCGGGGGGGATCATGAAGAACCACCGTTTTTTTCCCGTTGCCGCCATTACTTGGGGTGTACTGCTTTTCACGCTATCGGCCCAGGCTCAGGAGCATACGGACCCATCGCCGGACAATCGTATTCAGATGTTGATGGATATGGTCGACCGGCAGCAGCGGGAAATTTCTTCTCTGAAGCAACGCCTGACCGACATCGAGATGGCGCAACGCGGACGCGGGCTCACGGCCTGGGATACCGCGCAGATCGCGCAAGTCTCACCCGGTGACGGCTCCGCCGCCGGCTCGGCAGGCACGCCGGCAGGCGGCTCGGCAGGGGCGGCAGGCCCCACGAGCGCCACGCCGATCGGCGAAACGCAGCAGATGCAAAAGAGCGAGAGCGACTCGCAACGCACACCGGCCGAAGAGGCCGTCGTGCAAGCGCAGCACGCGCCGCTCTTCGATCACAAGCTCACCATCGACGCCGGTATCAGCTACAGCTACTACGATCGCCGGCAACTGGTGCTGAGTGGCTTCCTTGCACTCGATGCGATCTTTCTCGGTCAGTTGAACCTCGGCGAAACCAAGGCCAACGTGTGGACGTTCGACGTCAACACGCGCTACGGCATCAGCGACCGGATGAGCGTGGCGTTCGACGTGCCGTATCTGTATCGCAACTCCGACTTCATCGCGGGTGGGGTGGGCGGTGCGGCATCGTCGATCAGCGACATCAGCAAGAACTCGGCAAACATCGGCGACGTGAATGCCGCGCTGTATTACCAACTCGTCAAGGAGTCGCAGAACTGGCCTGACATCGTTGCGTCGTTGCGGGTGACGGCACCGACCGGCACGTCGCCGTTCGGTATCAAGCTCGGTACACCCGACCCGACCAACAACAACTTGACGACGCCGTCGCGTCTGCCGACGGGTAACGGCATTTGGGCGTTCACGGCCGGGTTGTCGTTCCTGCGCACCTACGATCCGATCGTGTTGTTTGCGAACGTGGCGTACACCTACAACGTGGCCCGTTCGTTCGACGACATCTCGACCATCGAAGGCACGGTGTCACCGGCGAAGGTCAAGCTGGGCGACATCATTCAGGTGGGTGCCGGGATGGCCCTCGCGCTCAACGACAAGACGGCCCTCTCGATTTCGTACTCGACCGCCATTTCGCGCGCGACGAAGACGCAGTCGCCGGGCTCGAGCTGGACGACGGTGGCGGGCAGCAACACCAACGCCGCGTCGCTTAACTTCGGGATCAACTACGCGATCGACAAGCACTGGACGATCAACGGGTACGTCAACGCCGGTATGTCGCCGGATGCCCCGAACTATGTGATCGGTGTGCGGTTCCCGTACACGTTCTGATCGCATAACAAAAGGCCCGGCCGAATTGGCCGGGCCTTGTTGTTGAAAGGGATGGTCTGAGGACGTCGCTTGCGCAGTTCGCGTGCTCGGTTAGCGCGGCATGCGCGACGAACTGGCGCCGACATTCAGACTGGTGGATTGCAAATTGCTTTGGGAACTGGCGACCACGGTACGCGGCATCGACGTCGACGCTTGTGTGGGTTTGGGCGACGGTGCGGGCGGGATCACTTCATCCCACAGGCGCACGTTGTTTGCGACGGTGGTCGTGGTGAGCGGGGCGATCGCCGAAGGAGCGGCGCCCGGCAAGTTGGTGACGACGAGCGTGCGCTGCGCGTTGGTCGCGCGAGTGCTGTTGAGTAGTGCATCGCTCACCGCAACCGGTACCACGCTAACGTCGAATGAATCGGCGTAGACCGGTGCAGCGAAGCACGCGACGGCCACGCAGAACATGGCAGTACGCGTCGTGTTGACGAAGTTGTGTGACATGGCGTGCCCCCCGGCCTCCGCATGCTGTTCTCGCGACATTGGCTGTATTTTATGGCGCGTTTTGAGAAAGGAAAGGGGAAAAAAGTAATAGCTTGATTTCGTTCGTTTGAGTAATTAATTTACGCAAATTGCGGTTTGTCGCGCAAAGGCAACAACGGTGGGCGTCACAGGCCCGCGGGCTCGCCGTTGCGCGGGCTTCGCGCATAAACTGGTCGGACAACGAGGTGACGCGTCGAACGTACAACCGGATAGCGCAAGACCGAAGACTTCTTCGGTTTTTGGGCTGACGGCACTGCGCATTGGGTGGCCGCAGTCCGTCGACAACATGACAACACGACGGGCGTCACAAAATTAGCAAGTACGGGGAACGGCGGCTCAGG
The DNA here is from genome assembly GCF_049918595.1 of Pandoraea pneumonica. Lineage (GTDB taxonomy): Bacteria > Pseudomonadota > Gammaproteobacteria > Burkholderiales > Burkholderiaceae > Pandoraea > Pandoraea pneumonica_A. Next base: position 331,556 of record NZ_JBNCRZ010000003.1, on the reverse strand, counting down.
GGGCGGCCGTATCGACAGGGGAAACCATGCGTGTGCTGGTCGTGGGTGAGGCTGCCACCTGGCTGAGCGGCCTGCAAGTCGCGTTGCATACCGAAGCGAACGCGACGCTACCGGTACTGCGTCACGTTGACGACGTCACGGGACAGGACTGGCTTTGGCTGCGCGAACTGCCGTCGCGGCGCGCACTCGTTCTCGATGAGTTGGTGGCACGCACGCCGGTCGTCGACACCTTGTGTGCCATGGCAAGCGAATGCACGCCGCCGGTGCCGGTGATCGTCGTGGGCGACGCGGGTTTTCCCGATGAAATCATTCGCTGGTTGCAGGCCGGTGTGACGGCTTGCCTGCCGTGGCCGAATTCGCTCGCCCGGATTCGCTCGGTCTTCGACGTGGCGTTTTCCGGCGGGCGTTATGTGCCTGAAGAAGCGCTTTCGGCGTTGCTGGTGCTTTGGCGCCAGGAGGCGCTGGGCGAAGCGCTGCCGCTCTCGCGCATGCCGGTGTTTCCGTTGGGCGGCGACAAAGCGACCCAACTGGCCGAGTCGGCGTTGCTCGGCATCTCGCAGCGGCAGTACGAAATTCTCGCGTTGCTCTCGCGCGGCCTCTCGATCAAGACGATTTGCCAGCAACTGGTGATCTCCGAGGGCACCGCCAAGACGCACGTCTCGGCGCTCTATCGGCGTCTCGGCGCCCGCAATCGCGGGGAAGCTATCTACATCGCCGCTCAGCGGGGCGCCCGGCATCTCTTCGAGACGTGAGCGGCGCGTCGTAACGCTTGCTATTTCGCACGGCAAAACATCATTTCGGCGCAATAGTACTCGTACGAATGGCCGAGGGCGTGCACTCGCATTACCATAGGCGTTCGTTTGCAAACATCGGCAACCTTGAATTGACGGTGATGTCCGTCGACGAAGCACAGGAGTCCACGTTGTCCAAGCCGTTCGAAGCTTCCGTGTCGCCACAGGCCGCTCAGGCCGCCACGACTTCCCCCCAAACCCCTTCCGCACCCACTCCCGCTGCCACAGGCTTGCCTGGCAAAGGTGCGCTCGCCGGGGTGAAGGTGCTCGAACTGGGCACGCTCATCGCCGGGCCGTTCGCGGCGCGCATGCTTGGCGAGTTCGGTGCCGAAGTCATCAAGATCGAAGACCCGGAGCACGGCGACCCGTTGCGCAAGTGGCGCAAGCTGCATCCCGATGCGGGCGGCACGTCGCTCTGGTGGGCGGTGCAGGCACGCAACAAGAAGTCGGTGACGATCAATCTCAAGTCGCCGGAAGGGCAGGAGATCGTGCGCAAGCTCGCGGCGCAGGCCGACATCGTGGTGGAGAATTTCCGCCCCGGGCTGCTCGAGCGCTTCGGGCTCGGTTACGAACAGCTTTCCGCCGACAACCCGGGACTGGTGATGGTGCGTCTTTCGGGCTACGGACAGACCGGCCCTTATCGTGATCGCCCGGGGTTTGGCGCGATCGCCGAATCGATGGGGGGCTTGCGGCACATCACGGGCTATCCCGATCTGCCGCCGCCGCGTATCGGCATCTCGATCGGCGATTCGATCGCCGCGTTGCACGGCGTCATCGGCGCGATGATGGCGCTGCATCATCGCAACGTGAATGGCGGGCGAGGGCAAGTGGTCGATGTCGCGCTGTACGAAGCAGTGTTCAACCTGATGGAGAGTGTGGTGCCCGAGTACAGCGTTGCCGGTATGGTGCGCGAGCGTACCGGGGCGTCGCTGCCGGGCATCGTGCCGTCGAACACGTATCCGTGCGCCGACGGCATGATCGTCGTGGGCGGCAACAGCGATCCGATTTTCAAGCGGCTAATGCAGGCCATCGGACGCGCCGATCTCGCGGAAGACCCGGGCCTCGCGCACAACGACGGACGCGTGCCACGCACGCAGGAAATCGACGATGCGATTGGCAATTGGACCCGTGCGCGTCCCATCGACGAAGCGCTCACCGTGCTGCAAGGGGCCGATGTGCCCGCGAGCCGTATCTACACGGTGGCGGACATGTTTGAGGATCCCCAATTTGCCGCCCGCCAGATGATCCAGCGTTTCAAGTTCCCTGACGGCACGCCGATCGATTTGCCGAACATCACGCCCAAGCTCTCCGAGACCCCGGGCGAGACGCAATGGCTCGGCCCGGAACTCGGCGCCCACACGGACGAGGTGCTGGGGCAACTGGGTTATGATGCCGAGCAAATCAAACGGCTGCGCGAGAACAAGATTATTTAGGGCTGAGTTGGAACAAGCCCTACGCATGTCGAAATAAAGAAAGCACGCTGTAACCACGGAGACAAAACCCTATGCAACGACGTCAGTTCGTGTCGGCTCTGGCCGCCACCGGTCTGCTGAGCGCAGGCATTCGCCCGGGCTTCGCACAAGCCAAACTCGAGAAGACCAAGATCGCCATCGCGGTCGGCGGCAAGAACCTGTTCTACTACCTGCCGCTCACCATTGCCGAGCGTCTGAACTACTTCAAGGATGAAGGGCTCGACGTCGAAATCTCCGACTTCGCCGGTGGCTCGAAAGCGCTGCAAGCGCTCGTCGGCGGCAGTGCCGATGTCGTCTCGGGTGCCTACGAGCACACGATTCTGTTGCAAGCCAAAAATCAGTTCATCCGCGCGTTCGTGCTGCAAGGCCGTGCGCCGCAGATCGTGTTCGGCGTGTCGAACAAGACGATGCCGAACTACAAGTCGCTGGCGGACCTGCGCGGCAAGAAAATCGGCGTGACCGCGCCGGGTTCGTCGACCAACATCATGGCGAACTTCGTGCTGGCGAAGGGGGGCGTGAAACCCAATGAAGTGTCGTTCGTCGGTGTCGGGGCGTCCTCGGGTGCGCTGGCCGCGATCCGCTCGGGCAACATCGACGCCATCGTCAACCTCGACCCGGTGATCACGATGCTCGAGCGCGATAAGGAGATCCGCGTGATCTCGGATACGCGCACGCTCAAGGAAACGGTGTCGGTGTTCGGCGGCAATATGCCGGCAGGCTGCCTCTATACGAACGAGTCGTTCATCCAGAAAAATCCGAATACCACGCAAGCCCTCACCAACGCGATGGTGCGCGCGCTGCGCTGGTTGCAAACGGCCGGTCCGTCGGATCTCATCAAGACGGTGCCCGAAGCCTACCTGCTCGGCGATCGCGCGCTGTACCTCGACGCCTGGGGCCGTGTGAAGGAAGCCATCTCGCCGGACGGCATCATCCCGGCCGACGGTCCCGCCACGGCGCTGCGCACGTTGCAGGCGTTCGACGAGACGGTCAAGGGCAAGACGATCGATCTGTCCAAGACGTTCACGAACGAGTTCACGAAGAAGGCCGACGCCAAGTACAAATGATGACTTCGCCGGCTCTGAGTTTCGACAGCATTACCTGCACGTTCGTCGCACGCGACGATCGGAGTCAGCGTTACACGGCCGTGGCCGACACCTCGCTCGACATTGCGCCGGGCGAGTTCGTGTCGGTCGTCGGCCCGACCGGTTGCGGCAAGTCGACGCTGCTCAATGTGGCGGCAGGGTTGCTGATGCCGTCGTCGGGCACGGTGAAGGTGTTCGGCGAACCGTTGAAGGGAATCAACTCGCGCGCGGGCTATATGTTTCAGGCCGAAGCGCTGATGCCCTGGCGCAACGCGATCGACAACGTGACGGCGGGCCTCGAGTTTCGCGGCGTCGCGCCCGAGGAAGCGAAAGCGCGCGGTCACGAATGGCTCAAGCGCGTGGGGCTGGGCGGGTTTGGCGATCGCTACCCGCACCAACTCTCGGGCGGCATGCGCAAGCGTGTGGCCATGGCGCAGACACTGATTCTCGATCCCGACATCATTCTGATGGACGAGCCGTTCTCGGCGCTCGACATTCAGACGCGTCAGTTGATGGAGAACGAGCTGCTCGAACTGTGGGCGGCCAAGCGTAAGGCAGTGCTCTTCATTACCCACGATCTGGACGAAGCGATTGCCTTGTCCGACCGCGTGGTGGTGTTGGCTGCTGGGCCGGGCACCCATCCGATCGGGGAGTTTCGTATCGACCTGCCGCGTCCGCGCGATGTGGCGGAGATTCGGAATCATCCGCGCTTTACCGAGCTGCACGCCCAGATATGGGATGTGTTGCGCGAAGAGGTGTTGAAGGGTTACGCCCAACAGCTCAAGGCCGTCTGAGCGTCATGGGGCAAATCTTGAACTTTGTGAGCGTCGCCTGTGGCTGGGCGCCATGGTTCGACTGGCTGGATTGGTTCGATTTGCCCGACGGCTTTGGCTTGTTTGATTGGCTCGTCTGATATTCCCGGAATTCGTTCGTCATGCGTAATCGTTCGATCATGCGTCATTTGCGGTTGTGGCAATGGCTGCTGCTGGTAGTGAGTTTTCTGGTCTGGTACGTGCTGACCAGCCCCACGCTGCTGCCCGCGTTTTATTTCGATAGTCCCGACAAGGCCGCCTTCTTCTTCGGGGAACCGCAGAAGGTGCTGTGGCAAATCTGGCAGTGGTTCGCCACCGGAGAAATTTATCTGCACCTCGGGGTGACCTTGCTCGAGACCGTACTGGCGTTTGCCATCGGTACGGTGGCGGGGCTCGCGGTCGGGCTGTGGCTCGCGCTCTCGCCGAGCGCCGGGGCGTTGCTCGATCCGTACATCAAGGCCGCCAACTCGATGCCGCGCGTGATTCTCGCGCCGATCTTCGGGGTGTGGTTCGGGCTCGGCATTTGGTCGAAGGTGGCGCTGGGCGTCACGCTGGTGTTCTTCATCGTGTTCTTCAACGTTTATCAGGGCGTGAAGGAAGTCAGCCCGGTCGTGCTCGCCAATGCGCGCATGCTCGGCGCGAATCAGCGGCAGTTGCTGCGTCGCGTGTATCTGCCGAGCGCGACGAGTTGGGTGTTTTCCAGCTTGCACAATTCGGTGGGGCTGGCGTTCGTCGGTGCCGTGGTGGGTGAGTATCTGGGGTCGGCACGCGGCGTCGGTTACCTGATTCTGCAAGCCGAAGGTACGTTCGACATCAATGCCGTGATTGCCGGTGTGTTGATCCTCACGGCCTTTGCGCTCGTGCTCGACGGGCTGGTCGGCGTGGTAGAGAAGCGACTGCTCGTCTGGCAGCCGCAGGCAGGGGAAACCGAGAAGATGTAATGGGCGACGGGGCGCGACACGGCAGGGCTGGCGGCTGCGGCTCCCCTGTGTCTGACACCTCGTGAGCGTCATATCCGGGGGGCTTTCCTCGGTTACAATTGCCCACATGCGAATCCTGCTCAGCAACGACGATGGGTATCAGGCGCCAGGCCTGGCCGCGCTTTACGAAGCGCTGGCCCCGCTTGGCGACATTACCGTGGTGGCGCCCGAACAGAACTGTAGCGGTGCGTCCAATTCTCTGACCCTCCAACGCCCGCTGTCCGTGTTCAAGGGCAGCAACGGGTTCACGTTCATCAACGGCACACCGACCGACTGCGTTCACGTGGCGCTGACCGGCCTGCTCGACGAGCGTCCCGACATTGTGGTCTCTGGCATCAACAACGGCCAGAACATGGGCGAAGACACGCTGTATTCCGGCACTGTCGCGGCGGCGACCGAAGGGTTCCTCTTCGGCATTCCGTCGTTCGCCTTCTCTCAGGTCAACAAGGGCTGGGATCACCTCGATAGCGCCGCACGGGTGGCGCGCGACGTGATCGAGCGCTATATGGAAAGGCCGCTCGGTGCGCCGTTCCTGCTCAACGTCAATATTCCCAATTTGCCGTACGACAAGCTCAAGGGCGCGCAAGCGACGCGTCTGGGCAAGCGGCATCAGTCGCAGCCGGTGATCCGTCAGGAAAGCCCGCGCGGCGAAACCATTTACTGGATCGGGCCTGCCGGCGACGCGCGCGACAGCAGCGAAGGCACCGATTTTCACGCCGTGGCGCACGATTACGTCTCGGTCACCCCCTTGCAACTGGATCTCACGCATAACGCACGGCTCGGTGTCGTGCATGACTGGCTGGCCAGCGCAGGGGTGGCCCAACGATGACAACACCGCCGAAACGTTTTCCTCTTCCTTTGTCCGAAGTCATGACCCGTCGCCAACGCAAGGCGCCGGTGCTCGACAAGGCATCGCGGGCAAGCCCCGCCGGTGCTCCGCCTGCCGCGATGACGCGTGCGAACCCGACGCCCACACAGGGAACCTCTGGTGCGCACGGGGCGAATGGGGCAAGTGGGACGAAAGGGGCAGGGAAGACGTCGTCGGCAGGTCACGCAACGAATCAACATAACGGGCTACGCCCGGCGGCCACGCCGATGGCAGGCGCGTCGGCACGTCCGGTCGGGGCGCTGCGGCCTGGCCATGGTCCGGCAACGAGTCTGCATGGCACGGCGCGGCAGGGGCTGACGCCCCATACGAAGCCGAAGCCGGTGTCGAGCGTACCCAGCGCATCCAACACAAAGGGCGCGCTCCACGGCGCGTCCACAAAAGCTTCGACAGGCAACACCGGTCGTCACGCCAAGCCGACGCCGGTGCCGTCGCCCGATGGTATCGGGCTCACGTCCGAGCGCGTGCGCGTGCGCATGGCTGAACGCGTTGCCGCATCGGGCGTCAAACACGCGGGTGTGCTGGCGGCGCTCGCAACGGTGCCGCGTCACGGGTTTGTCGATGCGGGCTTGGCGAATCAGGCCTATGAAGACGCCGCGCTGCCGATCGGCCATGGCCAGACGATCTCGAAGCCATCGGTGGTCGGGCGCATGATCGAGCTACTGCTCGCCAGCGGTCGTCCGCTGGAGAAAGTGCTGGAGATCGGTACAGGCTGTGGCTATCAGGCCGCCGTGCTGTCTTGTGTGGCGCGCGATGTGTATTCGATCGAGCGGGTTCGTCCGTTACATGAACGGGCAAAGGCCAACCTCAGGCCGTTGCGTGTGCCGAACATTCGGCTGCATTACGGCGATGGACGGCTCGGTCTGCCAGCCGTCGCGCCCTTCGATGGCATTGTGATCGCCGCCGCCGGACTCGAGATCCCGGATGCGCTGCTCGATCAGCTTGCCGTCGGTGCACGTCTTGTCGCCCCGGTGGGCGGCGAGCAACAGATTTTGACCCTCATCGAGCGTGTCGGTGCGCGCCAGTGGCGCGAGACGCAACTTGATAGGGTGTTATTCGTCCCCTTAAAATCGGGCATCATCTAAGCCCGTCGGGCCTATTCTGCGGAGGAATTGAGTGAATTTGCGAGCGGGTATTCAACAACGCGTCGCCAGTGTTCTGTTGCTGAGCATGCTGGCCGCATGCGCATCGCGACAGGTGGGCGCACCGGTCGTCGACCGTACCGTAGGCGGTACGACGACCGATAGCAGCGTGACGGGGGCTCCCGTCATCGACAACACCCCGGTGCCGCCGGGCTTTTATCGCGTCAAACCGGGCGATCGGCTCTATCGGATCGCACTGGAGAACGGTCAGAACTATCGCGACATCGCGCGCTGGAACAACATTCAAAACCCGGACCAGATCGAAGTCGGTCAGGTCTTGCGTGTGAAGCCGCCTGCGGGCGACACGGGTACGCCGCTGCCGGCACCGATCGCGTCGAATGGCGGTATGCCGACGACTACGAGCCCGAACCCGGCCTCGGTGCCGCCTGCGGTGGTGCCGCCGCCGACCACCTCTGCCGCAACGGCTGCGCCGAGCGCGGTGTCGAGCGGTGACTTGGCGCTGTCGTGGCCGGCGAAGGGCAGTGTGGTCGGCCGCTTCGACGACTCGAAGAACAAGGGGCTGAACATCGCAGGCAATGCCGGTGACCCGGTGTTCGCTGCCGGTGCGGGTAAGGTGGTGTACTCGGGTGCCGGTCTGCGCGGTTACGGCAACCTCGTGATCATCAAGCACGACTCGACCTTCTTGACGGCGTATGCGCACAACCGCACACTGTTGGTCAAAGAAGGCGACAGCGTCACGCGCGGTCAGAAAATTGCCGAAATGGGTAATTCCGACGCCGATCGTGTCATGTTGCACTTCGAGGTTCGCCGTGATGGCAAACCTGTGGATCCGATGAAGTATTTGCCGCCTCAATAAACAAGGCAGGGTCGAATGCTCAAGAGAAAGCGTCGTACTTCGCAAGAGGAAGACCTCGCTGCCCCGGAGCCCGATCAGGAAGTCGACGATCGGCAATCCCGGCAGGACGAGGACGTGGACGACGCTTTCGACGAGCGCGAGGCGGAGGAGGATGACGCCTCGTCATCCGATGAAGATGGCGGCGAGGCGGGCAGTGAAGGTTCGTCGGGCGGACGCAAGCGCAAAGCTGCCGAAGCCGACGACTTCGGCACGGTACTTCAGGCCGAACTCACTGCCGATACCGTTCAGCACTATCTCAATCGCATCAGCGTCAAGCCGCTGCTCACGCCCGCCGAGGAGCTCGATTACTCGACGCGTGCGCAGGCCGGTGAGTTTGCTGCGCGTCAGGTGATGATCGAGCGCAATCTGCGCCTCGTCGTGAGCATCGCCAAGGGCTATCTCAATCGCGGTGTCCCGTTGCTCGATCTCATCGAAGAGGGCAACCTCGGACTCATGCATGCGATCGAAAAGTTCGATCCGGGCCGCGGCTTCCGTTTCTCGACCTACGCCACGTGGTGGATTCGCCAGAGCATCGAGCGCGCCATCATGAATCAGGCGCGTACGGTGCGGCTGCCGGTGCACGTGATCCGCGAACTCAATCAGGTGTTGCGCGCGAAGCGCCATCTCGAGAAGAGCGCGGCGTATGTCGATGGCGGGGAGCAGCGTGATGCGAGTATCGAAGACATCGCCGATTTGACCGGCAAGACGCCCGACGAAATTACCGACATTCTGGCGCTCAACGAGCATGTGGCTTCGCTCGATGCGCCGCTCGAGATCGACCCGGGCAGCAGCCTTCTAGATTTGCTCTCCGACGATCACAGTCAAGCGCCCGAGCAGGAAGTGCAGCATCGTGAGCTCGAGGATCTCATGCGGCTGTGGCTCTCGCGGTTGTCGACCAAGCATCGCTATGTGATCGAGCGCCGCTTCGGCCTCAATCGGGTCGAGCCTGCCACGCTCGAAGAGCTTGCCGACGAAATGGGGCTCACCCGTGAGCGCGTGCGCCAGATTCAGCAGGAGGCGCTCGTCAAGCTCAAGCGTTACTTCGCCTCGAACGGCGTGCGCAAGGACGCGGTGCTCTGAGTCGTCTGTGCGCATGGCGCAAGCAGAGGGCCCGTCGGCGCTTTCCGGCCTGTGTGACGTCTGCGGCCTGTGTGACTTCTACGGTCTCTGTGATCCGAGCGTCCGCCCGCTTTTTCTCTCCTTTTCCCGATTTTCATCATGGCCTCTCCCGTACTCGTTTTCGACATTGAAACGATTCCCGACGTTGATGGTTTGCGCCGCCTAGAGCCGGCGTACGCCGGGCTGTCCGACGACGCCGTGGCCGAAGCCGCATTCGCCGCACGCCGCGAAAAGGTCGGTCACGACTTTTTACCATTGCACCTGCACCGGATTGCCGCGATTTCGTGCGTGTTCCGCGACCGTGACGGTTTCCGTGTGAAGTCGCTCGGCTCGCTCGAAGATGGCGAGGCGGCGCTCGTCTCGGGCTTTTATCGCACCATCGAGAAGTACGCGCCGCAACTGGTGTCGTGGAACGGCGGCGGCTTCGATCTGCCCGTATTGCACTACCGCGCGATGATTCATGGCGTGGCCGCGCCGCGCTATTGGGACATGGGCGAAGACGACCGCGAATTCAAATGGAATAACTACATCAGCCGCTACCACCAGCGTCACCTCGACCTGATGGATCTGCTGGCGATGTATCAGGCGCGCGCCAACGCGCCGCTCGACGATCTGGCGAAGTTGTGCGGGTTCCCCGGCAAGCTGGGCATGGACGGCAGCAAGGTGTGGGACGCGTACCGCGACGGCAAGCTCGAAGAGATCCGCAATTATTGCGAGACCGATGTAGTGAACACGTATCTCGTCTATTGCCGCTATCAATTGATGCGCGGTGGCTTGCGCCAAGCGGAATACGATCAGGAAATCGAGTTCGTGAAGCGCTCGCTGGGCGATGAGACGGCGCCGCACTGGAAGGAATATCTCGACGCTTGGGTGTAAGCCAACGCGGGTGCGGCAATCGATGCGCGGCAAATGAAGGCGTGCGCCTGCGTACGGCGGGCGCGAATCGATTAAAATGCCGGGTTTGCTGTCGCATATGAGAACAAAGACGTGACCCGCTCCTCCCGAAACTCCTCGCGTGGCCGGCCGAGTGCCGAGCCCGGCATTCTCGATATCGAATCGCTCGACATGGAGGCGCGCGGCGTCGGCCGCACAGCACCCGAAGGCGAGCCGGACACGCCGGAATACAAACCCGGCAAGGTGATCTTCGTCGAGGGCGCGTTGCCCGGAGAGCGCGTCAAGTACCTGAGCTATCGCCGCAAGCCCAAGTTCGAGCAAGCCGAAACGATCGAAGTCCTGCGCGCCAGCCCGATGCGGGCCAAGCCGCAGTGTCCGCATTTCGGCAAGTGCGGCGGCTGCTCGATGCAGCATCTGGAGCCGCGCGCGCAGATCGCGATCAAGCAGCGCGTGCTCGAAGATAACCTCGCGCGTCTGGGCAAGGTCAAAGCCGAGACGTTGCTGCGTCCGATTCAAGGGCCGGACTGGGGCTACCGCTTCCGTGCACGTTTGACGGTGCGCTACGTGCCGAAGAAGGGCGGCGTGCTGATCGGTTTCCATGAGCGTAAGAGCAGCTATGTCGCCGATATGGATTCGTGCGAAGTGCTGCCGCGCCATATCTCCGACATGCTCGTGCCGCTGCGCCGCTTGGTTGAGTCGTTGTCGATCCGTGAGCGTTTGCCGCAGATCGAATTGGCCATCGGTGCCGACGTGACGGCATTGGTGCTGCGAATTCTCGAGCCGCTCACACCGGAAGACGAAGCGATTCTGCGCACGTTTGCCGACGCGAACCATGTGCAATTCTGGGTGCAGCCGAAGGGGCCCGACACCGCCGTGCCGTTCTATCCGCTGGAGCCCGAGCTGCACTACACGCTGCCGGAATATCAGATCCGGATGCCGTTCAAGCCGACGGACTTCACGCAGGTCAATCATCAAATCAATCGAGTGCTCGTGCATCGTGCGCTGCGATTGCTGGCGCCGGAATCGACGGAGCGTGTGCTCGATCTGTTCTGTGGTCTGGGCAACTTCACGCTGCCGCTGGCGCGACGTGCCGGCACGGTCATGGGGATCGAAGGCAGCACGGCGCTCACCGAGCGTGCGCTGGCCAATGCCCAGCGCAATGGGGTCGCCGAACACACGGAATTTGCATGCCGCAACTTGTTCGATATCACGGCGGACGATATTCGGGCGCTGGGGCCGTTCGACCGGTATCTGATCGACCCGCCACGCGAAGGCGCGCTTGCGGTATCGAAGGCGTTGGCCGAACTTGCGCAGCAGGGTTACGAGGGCTTGCCGAAGCGCATCGTCTACGTGTCTTGCAGCCCTGCAACGCTGGCGCGTGACGCGGGACTATTGGTGCACGAAGCGGGTTATCGCCTGACGCAGGCCGGTGTGGTGAACATGTTTCCGCATACTTCGCATGTGGAGTCGATGGCCGTCTTCGAGCACGAGAGCATCGGTCAGCCGTGGGTGCCGCGTGTGCGCGTGTCGGAGGAAGATCCGGCGGCGTCCGCCGCAGAGGCGGACGAAGGCGTGGAAGCTATCGCGGGCGTTGCGGATGGTGAGGGCGTGATTCACGAAGGTGCGTAATTGCGTAATGCCCTCGAAGTCTTAGTCAGGCCCAATCAACGCCGGGCCAACGCCAAAGAAAAAGCCAGTCCCGAGGGACTGGCTTTTTTATGCCGCTGAGGCAGCGACGGGCGAGCGCCCGTCGTGCCTGATTAGTTGCGGTTGCCGCCCAGCACGCCGAGGATGGCGAGCAGGTTGGTGAAGATGTTGTACAGGTCGAGGTAGATCGCGAGCGTGGCCGTGACGTAGTTCGTCTCGCCGCCGTTCACGACGCGCTGCACGTCGAACAGGATGTAAGCCGAGAAGATCGCGATAGCGAGCACCGAGACCGTCAGCATCAGCGCCGGCAGTTGCAGCCAGATATTGGCGATCGAGGCGACGATAATCACCAGCACGCCCATGAACAGCCACTTGCCCAGGCCGCTGAAGTCGCGCTTGCTGACCGTGGCGACGGTGGCCATCACGCCGAAGATGACGGCGGTGCCGCCGAACGCCAGCATGATGAGCGATGCGCCGTTCGAGAAGCCCAGAACGAAGCTCAGCAGGCGCGTGAGCATCAGCCCCATGAAGAACGTGAAGCCTAGCAAGAGGGCCACGCCGACGCCGCTATTCTTGAAGCGCTCGATGGCGAACATGAAGCCGAAAGCGATCGCAAGGAAGGCAATGACGCTGACCATCGGGCTGCCCGCGAACAGCGCGAAGCCGTAGGTCACGCCCAGCCAGGCTCCCGCAATCGTCGGCAGCATCGACAGCGCGAGCAGCCAATACGTATTGCGCAGCACTTTGTTGCGCACTTGTACGGTCGTCGCGCCTTGTCCGCCGTAGCCGAAACGTTGGAAATCCTGGTTCATAGTTGGTGTTCTCCGTGGTCATTGTGTCCGCCAGCGGGGCCGGCAGACGTCTTGTGACGCTTTTTACGATGACCGGCGTGTGCCGGTGTATCCCCCGCAGCCGTTGGTCTGGCTTGTCGTCGATGTCACAGGATATCGAAAGATGTCCCGGAATGCGCTCAGAAGATGCTCCGAATGTTTGGGCGAATGCCCGAAAATTCAAGCTGGCTGGATGCCGTCAACCTTTCCATGGCGGGAAGGTGGGGTAATCCTGATGCCGCGCAAATCTCGCCGACAAGCCGGACAGTCCCGGCCGTCCTGCGTTTGAGCGGTGCGCGCACTGTAGGTTCCATCACCATCATAACAGCCTTCGTGCTACAATTACGGGTTCATGTTGGTTATATAACTGCTTAATTTTTTGGAGTTTTTCATGGCAGTCGAACGCACTCTTTCGATTATCAAGCCCGATGCCGTTGCCAAGAACGTTATCGGCCAGATTTACAGCCGTTTCGAAGGCGCGGGCCTGAAGATCGTTGCTGCCAAGCTCGTGCAACTGTCGCGTGCTGAAGCCGAACAGTTCTACGGTGTTCACAAGGAACGTCCGTTCTTCAAGGATCTGGTCGACTTCATGATCTCGGGTCCGGTCATGATCCAAGTGCTCGAAGGCGAAAACGCTATCGCTAAGAACCGCGATCTGATGGGCGCCACCGATCCGAAGAAGGCAGAGAAGGGCACGATTCGCGCCGATTTCGCCGACAGCATCGATGCGAACGCTGTTCACGGTTCGGACGCTGCCGAAACGGCCGCTGTCGAAGTTTCGTTCTTCTTCGCCGGTTTGAACGTCTACGCGCGCTAATGCGCGTTTAGCCGCTCAATCGCAGGAAGATACCGAAGGGATGTTGAGGGACCAAGGCCATGACCAACCTTACGAATCTGCTTGATTACGATCCGGACGGTCTGGCCGCCTATTGCGGCACGCTCGGTGAAAAGCCGTTCCGTGCGCGCCAGCTCCAGCGTTGGATCCACCAGAACGGGGCCGCCGATTTCGACGGTATGACCGATCTGGCCAAGTCGCTGCGCGAGAAGTTGCACACCCGTGCAACGATCGCGGCACCGGCGATCATCACCGACCACGTGTCGACCGATGGGACGCGCAAATGGCTGCTGGACGTGGGCAACGGCAATGCCGTTGAGACCGTCTACATCCCTGAGGAGACGCGCGGCACGCTTTGCGTTTCATCGCAGGCGGGCTGCGCTGTCAACTGCCGGTTCTGTTCGACCGGCAAGCAGGGTTTCTCCCGCAATCTCTCGCTCGGCGAGATCATCGGCCAGTTGTGGATGGCCGAATTTGCGTTGCGCCGCGATCTCGGGCGCGAAGGCAAGAACGAGCGTGTCATCACCAACGTGGTGATGATGGGCATGGGCGAGCCGCTGCTCAATTTCGAAAACGTAGTGGGCGCTATGCGCCTCATGCTCGACGACAACGCCTACGGGCTGTCGCGTCGCCGCGTGACGTTGTCGACGTCCGGCGTGGTGCCGATGATGGATCGCCTGGGCAAGGAACTGCCCGTGGCGCTGGCCGTCTCGCTGCACGCACCGAACGATGCGCTGCGCGATGTGCTCGTGCCGCTCAACAAGAAATATCCGCTACGCGAACTGATGGGCGCGTGCGAGCGTTACCTCGAAGTGGCGCCGCGCGATTTCATCACGTTCGAGTACTGCATGCTCGACGGTGTGAATGACACTGAAGCGCATGCGCGCGAGCTCGTCGCCCTTACGCGCGACGTGCCGTGCAAGTTCAATCTGATTCCGTTCAATCCGTTTCCCGAATCCGGCCTGCTGCGCTCGAAGGACCCGCAAATCAAGCGGTTTGCGCAAATCCTGCTCGACGCAGGCCTCGTCACGACCGTGCGCAAGACGCGCGGCGATGACATCGACGCGGCGTGTGGTCAGCTCGCCGGCGAAGTGCAGGATCGCACGCGGCTCGCACAGCGCGGCAAGTTCGGGAAAATCGCGGTCGAGGTGCGTACCGTATGAGGTTGCGCATGGGCGGGCGCGGACCGTGGCCAGGGCCGTCGGCCCGGCGCGTGCCATGCCGCTCGGCGAATCAGTCACGCACTACAGCATTCCTCGCGCGGGGCATCGACGATGCCTCGCGCGATTTCGTCAGTTCCACACCGAATCGTCCGAAGCGTCGCGCAGATCTTCACGCCGCGCGCAAGGTGGGTGACGTGATGGGGTTGTCGTCAGCATATCCTCAGCCGCGGCGCGCGGCTGCTTACGAACGGGGGCGTATCGATGGATAACCAGAATCAGGCGGACGCAGGCGGGCAAACCGGGGCTCAGGGCCAGGGATTGCCGTCGGGATCGGCCGTCGGATTGGCTGAACTGGGCGCGCAGGTGGGTGCGCAACTGGCTGCCTTGCGCGAGAAGCGCGGGATGTCGATTGAAGATGTGTCGGCGCGCCTGAAAGTCTCGGTGCAGAAGCTGCAACGTCTGGAGTCCGGCCAGTGGGATGCCTTGCCGGAAATGCCGTTTATTCAAGGGGTCGTGCGCAGCTACGCGCGCATGCTCGGGGGTGACCCGGAGCCGATGATCGAGCCGCTGCGCCGTTTTGGCCGCGCTGCACCGATCGACATTCCGCAGGCGCCGACCGGCCAACCCAGTATTCCGAAGAGCCCGGTGCGCTTTCGCTCGCCGGTCGCCGCGTCGCAAGCCAAGTGGCCTTGGGCGCTGGCAGCGCTCGTGGTGATTGCCGGTGCCGCGTGGTACTTCGGCAATGCCCACAAGCCGACGCGCGGTGCGACCGAGCCCGCCGATCTGGCGAGTGCTGCGACAGCACAAGGTGCGGAAGCGGCTGAGCCGGCCAGCCAGCCCGTCGTGGCCGATGCGAACGGCACGCCGCCGGGCGCTGATGGTGGCAACACCGTGAACACCGCCGCCAATATCGGCAATACCGAAAATACCGTCAACACTGCGACGGCTAGCTCTGCGACCGCCGGTGCCGGCTTGATCGCCGCTGCCGATCCGACCCATGTGGTGGCGGGTCTCGCAGCCGGTGCTTCGGCGGCCAAGGCCGCCATGACGCCTGCGCCGGTCGCTTCTGCGGCATCGGCGGCAAGCGCGGGTACGCCGGGTAATGGCAAGATTGCGTTGCGCCTGAAAGCAGACAGCTGGATCGAAGTGAAGTCGAAGGACGGCAAAGTGCTGTTCTCCCAGTTGATGCGTGCAGGTGCGGAACAGGAAATTACGGGCGATGCGCCGCTCAAGATCGTTGTGGGTAACGTCGCGGGCGTCGAGTCGCTGGAGTTCAACGGTCAACCGGTCGAGATCAAGTCCCGTAATGCGGGCAACGTGGCGCGTCTGACGCTCCAGTAAGACCGAAAGAGGGTAATCATGGCTTCTGTAGAATGCATGCC
This sequence comes from Pandoraea pneumonica, assembly GCF_049918595.1. Taxonomy (GTDB): domain Bacteria; phylum Pseudomonadota; class Gammaproteobacteria; order Burkholderiales; family Burkholderiaceae; genus Pandoraea; species Pandoraea pneumonica_A. The sequence continues at coordinate 315,665 of NZ_JBNCRZ010000003.1, read as the reverse complement.
GATCATTGGCGGTCCGGCCCCGCGCCGTCAGTCGCGTAAAGTCGCGATTCGCTGGGGCGGCCAGCTCGTGACGGTCGGCGGCGACTCGCCGATCCGCGTGCAATCGATGACCAACACCGACACCGCAGACGCGATCGGCACGGCCATTCAAGTGAAGGAACTGGCGCAAGCGGGTTCCGAATTGGTGCGAATCACCGTCAACACGCCGGAAGCTGCCGCGGCCGTGCCGGCGATTCGCGATCAGCTCGATCGCATGGGCGTGATGGTGCCGCTGGTGGGCGATTTCCACTACAACGGCCACAAGCTGCTCAACGACTATCCGGCGTGCGCCGAAGCGCTGTCGAAGTACCGTATCAACCCGGGCAACGTCGGTCAGGGCGCGAAGCGCGACACGCAATTCGCACAGATGATCGAAGCGGCTTGCAAGTACGACAAGCCGGTGCGTATCGGCGTGAACTGGGGCAGTCTCGACCAGTCGCTGCTCGCCCGCATCATGGACGAGAACGCCGCACGCGCGACCCCGTGGGAAGCGCAGAGCGTGATGTACGAAGCGCTCATCACGTCGGCACTCGAATCGGCTGAACTGGCGCAACGCGTGGGTCTGTCGGCGGACAAGATTCTGTTGTCGTGCAAGGTCAGCGCGGTGCAGGACCTGATCGCCGTGTACCGCGAACTGGCCAAGCGTTGCGACTACGCGTTGCATTTGGGCTTGACCGAAGCGGGCATGGGCTCGAAGGGTATCGTGGCATCGACGGCGGCATTGTCGGTGCTGCTGCAAGAAGGCATTGGCGACACGATCCGTATTTCGCTCACCCCGGAACCGGGCGGTGCGCGTACGGGCGAAGTGGTGGTGGCGCAGGAAATCCTGCAAACGATGGGCCTGCGCGCGTTCGCGCCGATGGTCATCGCTTGCCCGGGTTGCGGCCGTACCACGAGCACGGTGTTCCAAGAGTTGGCCTCGAAGATTCAGACGTATCTGCGTGAACAAATGCCGGTGTGGAAGGCTCAATATCCGGGCGTCGAGAATATGAACGTCGCCGTCATGGGTTGCATCGTGAACGGCCCGGGCGAATCGAAGCACGCGAACATCGGCATCAGCTTGCCGGGTTCGGGTGAGTCGCCGGCGGCTCCGGTGTTCGTCGATGGCGAGAAGGTTCGTACGCTGCGCGGCGACCATATCGCGGAAGAATTCCAGCAGATCGTCGACGACTATGTGAAGACCCGCTACGCGCAGACCGAAGGCACCGTTGCCGCCTAAGTCGAGCGATATCAAGCGACATCGAACGACACGAGATCGAGCGGGCAGGACAAAGAGAATATGACTGAAGAAAAGAAGAAGCGCCTCGCCAAGCTGGCTGGCGTGAAGGGCATGAACGACATTCTTCCGCAGGATGAAGCCCTGTGGGAGTTCTTTGAAGAATCGGTGCGCGCGATGTTGCGCGCGTACGGCTATCAGCAGATCCGTACGCCGATCATCGAGCACACGCAACTCTTCACACGCGGCATCGGCGAAGTGACCGATATCGTCGAGAAAGAGATGTACAGCTTCACCGATTCGCTCAACGGCGAGCAACTGACGATGCGCCCGGAAGGCACGGCTGCTGCCGTGCGCGCGACGCTCGAACACAATTTGCTGTACAGCGGCCCGAAGCGCCTGTGGTACTTCGGCCCGATGTTCCGTCACGAAAAGCCGCAACGCGGCCGCTATCGCCAGTTCCACCAGGTGGGCGTGGAAGCGCTCGGTCTCGCTGGCCCGGATGCGGACGTCGAAATCATTCTGATGTGCCAGCGCCTGTGGGATGATCTCGGCCTGACCGGCATTCATCTGCAACTCAATTCGCTGGGGCAGGGCGAAGAGCGTGCGCGTCACCGCGCCGACCTGATCGCCTACCTCGAGAAGCACGTCGATCTGCTCGATGAAGATGGCAAGCGCCGTCTTTACACCAACCCGCTGCGCGTACTCGATACGAAGAACCCGGCGATGCAAGCGATGGTCGAAGCCGCACCGAAGCTGATCGACTACCTCGGCGAAGACTCGATCAAGCATTTCGAAGGCGTGCAGTCGTTGCTCAAGGCGAACAACATTCCGTTCACTATCAACCCCCGTCTGGTACGTGGTCTCGACTACTACAATCTGACGGTGTTCGAGTGGGTGACCGATAAGCTCGGCGCGCAAGGCACGGTGGCAGGTGGCGGACGTTACGATCCGCTCATCGAGCAACTGGGCGGCGACGCGACACCGGCATGCGGTTGGGCGATGGGCGTGGAGCGCATTCTCGAACTGCTGCGTGAAGACGATCTCGTGCCGCAAGCCGAAGGTGCAGACGTGTATGTGGTGCACCAGGGCGAAGCCGCGGTGGCACCGGCCATGATCGCCGCGGAGCGCATGCGCGATGCTGGCCTGAACGTCGTGTTCCATTGCAGCCCGGACGGTAAGGGCAGCAGCTTCAAGTCGCAGATGAAGCGTGCGGACGCGAGCGGCGCGAGCTTCGCGATCATCGTCGGTGAGAACGAAGTGGCCTCGGGCACGGTGGTGGTGAAACACCTGCGTGCGGCCGATGCGTCGAACAATCAGACGAGCGTGCCGTTCGATGGTCTCGCCGAGCACTTGATCGACGCCATCGTCGCGAGTGCCGACGAAAGCGTGAACGAAAGTCTGGCCAGCGATGGCGCAGGCAACGAAACGATTCACTAATCCAAGACGCCAGACACGGAGAGCCCCGGCGAATGAGCAGCTATCACGAGGAACAGGAACAGATCGAGAACGTAAAGGCCTGGTGGAAGCAGTATGGCAATTACGTTGTCTGGACGCTGGTCGTCATCATGCTGGCCTATGGCGGCTGGAATCTGTGGCGCTATTACGAGCGCAAGCAGACGGTCGAGGCGGGCGTGCTGTACGGCGAACTGGCCACGGCCATCGACGCGAAGGATAAGGCGAGAGTCACCCGCATCGCGTCGGATATGGAAGGCAAGTTCGGCGGCACGCCGTACGCGCAAATGACGGCGCTGCTGGCTGCCAAGTCGCTCTCGGATGCGGGCGACGTGGCGGGTGCGAAGGCACAGCTGCAATGGGCCGTGTCGAACGCGAAGGACGACGAGTACAAGCAACTGGCCAAGCTGCGTCTGGCCGGTGTGTTGCTCGACGAGAAGGCCTACGACGAAGCGTTGAAAATGCTCGACAGCCCGCCTGCACCGTATGAGGGGCTGTTTGCCGATCGTCGTGGCGATGTGCTCGTAGCGCAAAGCAAGGTGGCCGACGCACGCACCGCTTACAAGCTGGCACTCGACAAGCTCGACAAGCAGGATTCGGGCATGCGCCAGTTCGTGCAGTTCAAGCTCGACGCGCTGGGGGCTTGAGGCGCGCCGGTTTTTCATTGGCAGTATTACCCTCCCATAACGCATAACCGGGTACATGATGATCCTTAACGACTTCCGTCGATCGATGTCGAACACGCAGGCTGAGTCGCAGTCCGATGCGGCGCGCCGTGGCCTTTTCCAGCGCGCGGGCAGCGCCGTGCTGACGCTCGCGGTGCTCGGCACGCTGGGTGGTTGCGGACTCTTCGGCAGCAAGCCGGCGCATGAGCCGACGCCGCTCACGGAGATCAAGCAGGCGTTGACCGTCAAACAGATCTGGACGGCGAGCGTGGGCAAGGCGGGGGCGTACAGCTTCGCTCCGGTGGCCGTCGGTAATGCCGTGTTTGTGGCAGGTGCCAATGGCAGCATCGTGCGTGTGGCTGCCGACACCGGCGCTTCCACCTGGTCGGCGAAGGCCGATACCAGCATCACGGCGGGCCCGGGTAGCGATGGCGAGACGACGGTTGTCGCCACGCAGAAGGGTGACGTCATCGCGTTCGATCACGATGGCAAGCAGTCGTGGAAGGCCAACGCGGGCAGCGAAGTGCTGACCACGCCGCTGGTCGGCCGCGGTCTGGTGGTCGTGCGTGCGATCAACAATCGCGTGACGGCGTTCGACTCGGGCACCGGTTCGGTGCGTTGGTCATACTCGCAGCCGACGTCGACGCTGACGCTGCGTACCGGCACGGGGATGACGTTCCTGGGCGATCGTGCTGTGGTGACCGGCTTCCCGGGCGGCAAGATGGTGGCGCTCGACGCCAACACCGGCAACCCGCTGTGGGTGACGCCGCTGTCGTATCCGAAGGGTGTGACCGAAGTCGAGCGTGTGAACGACGTGACGGGCGCGCCGGTCGTGTTCGGCCGTCAGGTGTGCGGCGCGACGTTCCAGGGTCGTGTGGGCTGCGCGGACGTGCAGACCGGCAACGGTCTGTGGGCACGCGACTTCTCGTCGCCGAACGGCGTGACGCAGGACGAGCGTGTGGTGGCAGCGGTCAATACCGATGGTGCCGTCTACGCGTTCAATGCGGCCGATGGCAGTACACTGTGGCAGAACGACAAACTCAAGTATCGTGACCTGTCGGCACCGCTGGCCCTTGGCCGTGTGGTGGTGGTAGGCGACAAGCAGGGTTATCTGCATTTCCTGTCGCGTGACAACGGCGATATTCTCGCCCGCGTGAAGCTTAGCGGCGCAATCAGCGCACAGCCGGTACTCGCCGGCCAAACGCTGGTGGTGCAAACGCGCGACGGCAACATCTACGGCTTCCGTCCGGAGTAACCGGTTCGGCAGCACCCGGGCATTTTCCGGGAACGGCCGGCAGCGCGCCGGCCGTATTCGTTTTTAGGGCTTATTCATGAAACCCGTGATCGCGCTCGTAGGGCGCCCCAACGTCGGCAAATCGACGCTATTCAACCGTTTGACCCGCTCGCGCGACGCACTCGTCGCCGACATGCCCGGGCTCACGCGCGACCGTCACTATGGCGAGGGGCGTGTTGGCGAGCATCCGTATCTGGTCATCGATACCGGCGGTTTCGAACCGGTCGCCAAAGACGGCATCTTCCATGAGATGGCCAAGCAGACGCGCCAGGCCGTGGTCGAAGCCGATGTGGTGATCTACATCGTCGACGGCCGCCAGGGTCTCACGCCGCAAGACCAGATCATTGCCGAGTATCTGCGCAAGACCGGTCGCAAGATCATGCTCGTGGTCAACAAGGCCGAGGGCATGAAGTACACCACGGTCGCCAACGATTTCTACGAACTCGGTCTGGGCGATCCGCTGGCGATTTCGGCGGCCCACGGCGATGGCGTCAGAGAAGTCATCGACGAGGCGATTGCGCCGTTCTACGCCAATCAGGACGAGAACGAAACCGAAGAGAAGGGCGATGGCCGTGTGAAGATCGCGATCGTCGGCCGTCCGAACGTCGGCAAATCGACGCTCGTGAACACGCTGCTCGGCGAAGAGCGCGTGATCGCGTTCGATATGCCGGGGACCACGCGCGATTCGATTCACATCGAGTTCGAACGGCAAGGTAAGAACTACACGCTGATCGACACGGCGGGTCTGCGTCGTCGCGGCAAGGTGTTCGAAGCCGTCGAGAAGTTCTCGGTTGTGAAAACGCTGCAATCGATCGCCGACGCGAATGTGGTGATTCTGATGCTCGATGCCCGTCAGGACATCTCGGATCAGGATGCGCACATCGCAGGCTTCATCGTCGAATCGGGCCGTGCACTCGTGGTGGGTGTGAACAAATGGGATGGTCTCGACGAATACACGCGCGACCAAACCAAACAGGAATTGGAGCGTAAGCTCAAATTCCTCGGCTTCGCCAGCTTCCACTTCATTTCCGCCGTGCGTGCGACCGGCATCGGTGCGTTGATGCGCTCGGTGGACGAGGCATACGCAGCGGCGATGAGCAAGCTGCCCACGCCGAAGCTCACGCGTGCCCTCGAAGAGGCCGTGGAGCACCAGCAGCCGCGCCGTTCAGGCTTCTCGCGTCCCAAGCTGCGCTACGCGCACCAAGGGGGCTCGAACCCGCCGATCATCGTCATCCACGGGAACAATCTGGATGGTGTGACCGACAGCTATCGCCGTTACTTAGAGAACCGTTTCCGCGAAACTTTTAAGTTGAAGGGGACTCCATTACGCATAGAGTTCCGGAACAGCGCGAACCCTTACGCCAAGGGCGAGTGAAAGCCCGCCTGGGGCGGGGTTTTGCTGGCGACGCTAGCAAAATCGGCTATAGTGTGGGAGTCAGGGTGGGAAGCGCGCACACGCCCTGGCGTACGGTCATTTGCTAAAAATACAATGGAGTAACTTATGAGCAACAAAGGGCAACTTCTACAAGACCCGTTTCTGAACGCCTTGCGTAAGGAGCATGTTCCCGTCTCGATCTATCTGGTCAACGGTATCAAGCTGCAGGGAAACATCGAGTCGTTTGACCAGTATGTCGTCCTGCTGCGTAACACGGTCACCCAAATGGTTTATAAGCACGCCATTTCGACGGTCGTGCCTGCGCGTCCGGTGAATTTCCATCCGGAAGCCGAGCAGTCCTGATTCAGGCTCGCCCGACCGGGAGTTTCTCCGGCCGGGCGAATTTCTCTTCCCGCCATCCCGCCTCTTGTCCAACAGTCACGAAACCCATCCCCTGCGTAGTTTGACCACAAACGCCGCCCTCGTCGGCATCGATTTCGGCAAGCTCGATTTCGAAGCCAGCCTCCAAGAACTTGACCTTCTGACGAAATCCGCAGGCGCTAAGCCTGTCGTGAGCATTACCGGTCGTCGCCATAGCCCCGATGCCAAGTTGTTTATCGGCAGCGGTAAAGCAGAAGAACTGCGCGCCGCGATCGCCGAGTACGACGTCGATCTGGTCATTTTCAATCACGCCCTGACCCCGGGTCAGCAGCGTAACCTCGAACACCTGCTGCAAACTCGCGTCGTCGATCGCACTAGCCTGATTCTCGACATCTTCGCCCAACGCGCGAAGAGTCACGAAGGCAAGTTGCAGGTCGAGCTCGCGCAATTGCAGTACCTGTCCACGCGCCTCGTGCGCGCCTGGACCCACCTGGAGCGTCAAAAGGGCGGTATCGGCCTGCGCGGGCCTGGCGAGACGCAGCTCGAGACCGACCGCCGTCTGCTCGGCGAGCGCGTGAAGTCACTGGGCATCCGTCTTGAGCGGCTCAAGCGTCAGCACGATACGCAGCGCCGGGCGCGTCAGCGCAGCGGCACGATGTCGATTTCACTCGTCGGATACACGAACGCGGGAAAATCCACGCTGTTCAACGCGATGACCAAGGCCAATGCCTACGCGGCTGACCAGCTTTTCGCGACCCTCGACACGACGTCGCGTCGCGTTTATCTGGGCGACGTCGGGAACATCGTGCTATCGGATACTGTCGGATTCATCCGCGAGTTGCCTCACCAGTTGGTGGCGGCATTCCGGGCGACGCTTGAGGAGACGGTACACGCCGACATGCTGCTGCATGTGGTGGATGCCTCGAGTCAGGTGCGCAAGGAGCAGATGGCCGAGGTCAACGCCGTACTGGCGGAGATCGATGCGGCGAACATCCCGCAGATTCTGGTCTGGAACAAGATCGACGCGGTGCCGGAACTGGCCGCCCAAGGACCGAGAATCGAACGGGACGAGACCGGACGCATCACGCGCGTGTTTTTGAGCGCGCGTGCCGGTCAAGGCCTCGATCTGCTGCGCGAGGCCATTACCGAGGCGGTTGTGGCCGGCACTGCTGGGTTACAATCGCAGCACGAAGCGCCCGATGTCCGGCTCATCGACCGTTGGGAAGATGTGCCGCGCGCAGAAGACAGATAACACGAGACGTCGCACCGTGAGGGTGAGGCTGCCGCGGGGAACACTGGCAGCGCAGCTTGAAACGAGCGACGAACTGGCAAGAGACTAGACGGAGGCCGGGCAAGGCCGCCGATCGGCAAACCAGATTCGGGAACCACGCGCGAACCGGCAACATGCGCGCTCCGAAACGCGGCGCGCCGGTCGCAACGCCAAGACCGCTTCAGTCACCACGCTTCTACCTATGCTTCCAAGAGCTTTGATGCGACGAGTTGGCTTGACTTTCTCCCTGAACGACCCGCGCTGGGGGCGGGACGGCGGCGGTGATACGCCGTCCGGCAATCAGGAGCCGAATCGGCCCGACCGTTCGAATAATCCGAATTCTCAAGATCAGAAAGAGCCGCAGCGTGGACCGCAAGGTCCGCAGCAGGACGGCCCGCCCGATCTTGACGAACTGTGGCGTGACTTCAATCGCCGTCTGAACCGCATTTTCGGTCGTAAGAACGGTGGCGGCGGCAATGGCGGTGGTACCAACAACTACTCGGGCGGCTCGCGCGGCTCGGGCATTGGTGTGGGTATCGTGGTCGCCATCGCTTTCCTGATCTGGCTCGCCACGGGCGTGTTCATCGTGCAGGAAGGTCAGGTCGGCGTCGTCACGCAATTCGGTAAGTACAAATACACGACGACGTCGGGTATTCAGTGGCGCCTGCCGTATCCGATTCAGGCGGTCGAGATCGTGAACATGTCGCAGATTCGTTCGGTCGAAATCGGCCGTTCGAGCACGGTTCGCGATACCGGTCTGAAGGACTCGTCGATGCTCACCGGTGATGAAAACATCATCGACGTGCGCTTCGCCGTGCAGTACCGGATCAAGGACGCGACCGAGTTCCTGTTCAATAACGTGGACGCCGAATCGTCGGTGAATCTTGCCGCACAGACCGCCGTGCGCGAAATCGTGGGCAAGAACAAGATGGACTTCGTGCTCTATTCGGGCCGCGAAGAAATCGCCAACGAATTGGTCACGTCGATCCAGCGCATTCTGGATGGCTACAAAACGGGCATTCTCGTCACGAGCGTGACGATGCAAAGCGTGCAGCCGCCTGAGCAGGTGCAAGCCGCGTTCGATGACGCCGTGAAGGCCGGTCAGGATCTGGAGCGCTCCAAGAACGAAGCACAGGCCTACGCCAACGACGTGATTCCGCGTGCCAAGGGTACGGCATCGCGTCTGACGGAAGAGGCGGCCGGTTACAAGGCGCGCGTCGTGTCGCAGGCGCAAGGTGATGCCGATCGCTTCAAGTCGGTGCAGGAAGCCTATGCAAAGGCACCTGGCGTGATTCGCGAGCGCATGTATCTCGATACGATGCAGCAGATCTACTCGCGCACCACGAAGATCATGGTGGACTCGAAGAACAACAGCCTGCTGTATTTGCCGTTGGACAAGATCATGGATCGCACACGCAGCGATGCCTCGACGCCTGCGCCGGCTTCCGGTGCAGGAACGAACGCTGCGACGGGCTCGGCGGCTGCCGACGATGCCACGGATGTCGACCATGATCGATCGCGCGCGGCACTGCGCAACCGCGACCGCGATTCACGCTAAGGGGATAAGCGCATGAACCGTATTGGAACCATTATTGTCGCGCTGATCGTCCTGTTGATCGTGCTCGCCTCGACCATGTTCGTGGTGGATCAGCGTCGTTATGCCGTCGTGTTTTCGCTCGGCGAAATTAAAGATGTCTACGGCCAGCCGGGCCTGAAGTTCAAGTTGCCGCCGCCGCTCCAGACTGTGCTGTATCTGGACAAGCGCATCATGACCATCGACAACCCGGAGCCGGAGCGCTTCATCACGGCCGAGAAGAAGAACCTGATCGTCGACTCGTACGTGAAGTGGCGCATTGTCGATCCGCGCAAGTTCTATGTGAGCTTCAAGGGCGATAACCGTCTGGCGCAAGATCGTTTGACGCAGCAGATCCGCTCGGCGCTGCAAGAGGCCTTCACGAAGCGCACGGTGACCGAAGTCGTGTCGTCGCAGCGTGAACAGGTCATGCAGTGGGTGAAGCAGAAGGTTGGTGAGGACGCCGCGCAAGTGGGTATCGAGATCGTCGACGTGCGTATGCGTCGTGTCGATCTGGCGGCCGGCATCAGCGATTCGGTGTATAGCCGGATGGCTGCCGAGCGTAAGCGCGTGGCGAACGAACTGCGTTCGACCGGTGCTGCGGAAGCCGAGCAGATTCGCGCCGATGCCGATCGTCAACGCGATGTCGTGGTGGCCGAAGCCTACGCCAAGGCACAGCAAGTGAAGGGCGAGGGCGATGCCGCCGCCGCCAACATCTATGCTCAGGCGTTTGGCCGCGATCCGCAGTTTGCCCAGTTCTACCAAAGCCTCGAGGCTTACAAGGCGACCTTCCGCGACAAGAAGGACGTGATCATTGCCGATCCGAACAGCGATTTCTTCCGTTTCATGCGGAGTTCGGGCGGTGCTGGCGCGTCAGCCGGAAAAGCGGGAAAATAGCCCCCTTGACACCCGAGTAGCCGTCACCGCCCGCGTCAACCGCGGGCGGTGGCATTTTGGCCGAGTCCCCCTGTGACCAGCAGCACCCTCATTCTCGCTTTGGCCCTCATGCTGATTGTCGAGGGCTTGTTTCCGTTCGTCGCCCCGGACCGGTGGCGACAAAGTTTTCGTAAAATAACGGAAATGCCGTCCGGCCAGATCCGATTCTTCGGCCTGGCCGCCGTGTCGCTGGGGCTGATTCTGATGCTGCTGGCCGATCACTAAAAGGTGCGCTTTGCGCGCCGTCTGAATACCGAAATACCCATGCCGAATTGGCTACTCCCTGAAAATATCGCCGACGTGTTGCCGTCCGAGGCGCGCAAGATCGAAGATCTGCGCCGGCTCATGCTCGATCGTTTCCGCACCTACGGCTATGAGCTCGTGATGCCGCCGATGCTCGAGTACGTCGAATCGCTGCTCACCGGCACCGGTCACGACCTCGATCTGCGCACGTTCAAGCTGGTCGATCAGCTCTCGGGCCGCACGATGGGCCTGCGTGCCGACATCACGCCGCAGATTGCCCGTATCGACGCGCACTTGCTCAATCGCAAGGGCGTGACGCGCCTGTGCTACGCCGGCAGTGTGCTGTTCACGCGTCCTCGTAACCTGCTTGCCACCCGTGAGCCGTTCCAGATTGGTGCGGAAATCTTCGGTCATGGTGGGTTGGAAGCGGATCTCGAGATTCAGGAGCTCCTGCTGTTCTGCCTGCGTCTGGCGGGGCTTAAGCAGATTCGTATCGATCTTTGCCATGCGGGCGTGCTCGAAGCGCTGATCGAAGGCGTGCCGGTGGCCGAGGCGATGGAGAGCGAGTTGTTCGGGGCGCTGGCCACTAAGGATGTGCCGCAACTTCAGGCGCTGACGAAGGACTTGCCCGCGCACGTGCGCGAGGCCTTGTTGGCGTTGACTACGTTGTACGGCGAGCCCAATGAGACGTTGGCGCGGGCGCGTAAGGCGCTGCCCGACCTGCCGGGCGTGAAGGCTGCCCTGGACGATCTGGCCTATCTGGCGGCGTCGCAGAGCAAGGATGGAGAGGCAGCGTTGTCGATCGATCTGGCCGATTTGCGCGGTTACCAGTACCACAGCGGCGTGATGTTCGCGGCGTACGTCGACGGTATCCCGAATGCGATTGCGCGCGGCGGCCGTTATGACAAAGTTGGTCAGGCGTTCGGCCGCGACCGTCCGGCAACCGGTTTTTCGCTCGATTTGCGTGAATTGGCGGCAATTTCGCCGGTGGAAGCGCGTAGTAACGCGATTTTGGCGCCCGCGGACGATGTGCCGGGGCTTCGCGCCAAGATCGAGAGCCTGCGCGACGCCGGTGAAGTGGTCATCCGCATGCTGCCGGGCCACGATCAAGACTTCGAGGAGTTCACGGGCGACCGCGTTCTCGTCGAGAAAGATGGCCAGTGGGTTGTGACGCCTCGGTGAAATCCGCTGAAAAAAGCGGCACTAGCGTACCCCAACACGGGTAGAATACGTTTTTAACCAAACCAACTATTGTTATGTCCGGCAATGCTTTGAATCAGGGACGCAATGTCGTCGTTATCGGAACCCAGTGGGGCGACGAAGGGAAGGGTAAGGTCGTCGATTGGCTGACCGATCACGCGCAAGGCGTGGTGCGTTTCCAAGGGGGCCATAACGCCGGACATACGCTCATCATTGGCGGCAAGAAGACGATTCTGCGCCTGATCCCGTCGGGCATCATGCATGAAGGCGTCACCTGCTACATCGGCAACGGTGTGGTGCTCTCGCCCGAAGCCCTGTTCAAGGAAATCGAAGAGCTCGAAGGCGCTGGCCTGAATGTCTGCGGCCGTCTGCGCATTTCCGAAGCCTGTACCCTGATCCTCCCGTACCACGTGGCCATCGACCAGGCGCGCGAAGCGCGTCGTGGCGCCGGCAAGATCGGCACGACCGGCCGCGGCATTGGCCCGGCGTACGAAGACAAGGTCGGCCGCCGTGCTCTGCGCGTGCAAGATCTGTTCGATCCGGAAACGTTCGCCGCCCGTCTGCGCGAAAACCTCGATTATCACAACTTCGTTCTGACCCAATATCTGGGCGCGAAGGCCGTCGACTTCCAGGAAACGCTGGATACGATGCTGAGCTATGCCGACCGTCTGCGTCCGATGATCGCCGACGTGTCGCAAATGCTCTACGCCGCGAACCGCGAAGGTCAGAAGCTGCTGTTCGAAGGCGCGCAGGGCACGCTGCTCGACATCGATCATGGCACGTACCCGTTCGTCACCAGCAGCAACTGCGTGGCAGGTGCTGCCTCGGCGGGTGCTGGCGTGGGTCCGCAGCAACTGCATTACGTGCTTGGTATCACCAAAGCTTATTGCACGCGCGTTGGCGCAGGTCCGTTCCCGAGCGAACTGTACGACGCGGATAACCCCGCTCGTCAGGAAGCCATCGGCCTGCAACTGGCAACGGTTGGCAAGGAATTCGGTTCGGTGACCGGCCGTCCGCGCCGTACTGGTTGGATGGATGCCGCTGCGCTTAAGCGTTCGATCCAGATCAACGGTGTGACCGGTCTGTGCATGACCAAGCTCGACGTGCTCGACAATCTCGACACAGTGCGCCTGTGCGTGGGTTACAAGATCGACGGCAAGACGGTCGATATCCTGCCGCGCGGTGCCGTGGATGTGGCCCGTTGCGAGCCGATCTACGAAGATTTCCCGGGCTGGACGCAAAGCACGTTCGGCGTGAAGTCGTGGGATCAACTGCCGGTAGAAGCGCAGAACTATCTGAAGCGCATCGAAGAAGTGAGCGGTATTCCGATCGATATGGTGTCGACCGGTCCGGATCGCGAGGAGACCATTCTCCTGCGTCACCCGTTCAAGAACTGAGACCTCGTAGGATTGGCAAGGCACACCATGAATCTGCCCCAAAACGACGATAAGAACCTCTGGGTTTCGTGGGACGAATACCATCGACTGATCGAGCGCCTGGCGCTCAAGGTCTATGAGTCCAACTGGAAATTCGACAAGATCCTGTGTCTGGCCCGTGGTGGCTTGCGTGTGGGCGATCAGCTCGCACGCATCTACGACGTGCCCCTCGCGATTCTGGCGACGAGCTCGTATCGTGAGGCCGAAGGCACCGTTCGCGGCGATCTCGACATTGCTCAGTACATCACCATCACCCGCGGCGAGCTGGAAGGCCGCGTGCTGCTGGTCGACGATCTGGTCGATTCGGGCGTGACGCTCGAGCGCGTGGGCAAGCACCTGAAGGAGCGCTTCCCGAAGGTGACCGACGTTCGTTCGGCCGTGCTTTGGCACAAGGCCTGTTCGAAGGTGGCCCCGGACTACGCCGTCGATTTTCTGGCAACGAACCCGTGGATTCACCAGCCGTTCGAAGAGTACGACACGCTGCGTCCGCACAATTTGTCGGCGTGGATCAAGCGCGGCACCTGAGCGTTTGAACGTGTAATGGGATCGCCGTGCGGCGAACCCGGCGAGGCTAGCCCCTCGTAAAGCAGGCGGTGGCACTCACGAGTGCGCCGCCTGTTTTCGTTTGAAAACGCGAAAAACGGCGACAAAACTCCCTTCTACTCGCCGCATCGTCGTACAGAGCGATGTGGTCTCATGACGCTATTCGGTCCACGCAGACGCCGTGCGAGCGGCACCGTCATGACGATACGGCTTCGTTTCCTTTCCTTGATCAGTCTCGCGATACTGGGCTGTGTGATGGCATTTGCCAGCACACAGAGCTTTGCTGCGGCTGCCGTGGCAGGCATCCGATCGGGCGGAACGTTTCGTTATGTGTTCGTGGGTAACCAGACGTCGATGGCGAAGGCCAAGCTGGCGGCGTTGAGTAAGTGCCGCAGTCAGTTCGGTGGCAGCCGCCGCGGTGGGCATTGCGAAATCATCATGGCTGGCAATGGACCCGCCTATTGGTCGGTCGTGCATGCGTCTAACGGTGAGATTGGTGTGGCGCTCGGCGACGAAGAGGCGGCTGCTGTGCAGGATGCCTTCGTGGTCTGCCAACGCGGGGGCGAGTGCGAAATCAACACCGCGCAAGTCTGGTACGACAGCGGCCAGCGGCCCGGAAAGCGGCCGCCGCCCCCGCAGGCGGCGCAGGCCCCCCAGCCGCAATGTCGAATTCCTACCGGGCAAGTGGTGCGTATGCAGACACGCTGCACCAACGGCGATTGCGTGCGGACGTACGAGAATGGCTGTACGGTGCGCTTTCAAGCGGCGCGATGTCTGGATCGCGAGACTAACAGCTATGTGTGGCGTCCGAACGGCTGTGACGACGACAGTTGAGCGGTTTATCAGACGTCACTCGTGCAAATGAAACGGGCCGGAATATCCGGCCCGTGGTGCTTGCAAGTTGCCTTCCTACAGGCCAATGGTCCCCTGCCTACTGCGCAGTGATGGCTGCCCGGAGGTTGGCTAGTCCGGCACGTACAAGCCCGGTCCTAGGCACATCCAATCAATTCGCCGACATGCCGCTGTGTCGCAGCAGCGCATCGACTTGCGGCGCACGGCCACGGAAGGCGATGAACGATTCCATCGCTTCGCGGCTGCCACCCACGGCGAGAATCTCGTCGCGGTAGCGTGTCCCCGTCGCGGTGTCGAGCACGGTGCCGCTGACCTTCGCGGCTTCCTCGAATGCCGCGTAGACGTCCGCTGAGAGAACTTCCGCCCACTTATAGCTGTAGTATCCCGCTGCGTAACCGCCAGCAAAGATGTGGCTGAACGTGTTCGGCCAGCGCGAAATCTCCGCTTGCGGGGTCACGTGCAGGCGATCGTTGATGCGACGCGAGACTTCGAGCACCGACTCGGAACCGCGCGGGTCGAAGTCGTAGTGCAGGTGCATGTCGAAGTCCGAGAACACCAACTGACGCAACATCATCAGCCCGCTCTGGAAATTGCGCGCAGCGACCATCTTGTCGAACAATGCACGCGGCAGCGGTGCGCCGGTGTCGACGTGCGCAGTCATGTGCTCGAGCACGTCCCATTCCCAGCAGAAGTTCTCCATGAACTGCGACGGCAATTCGACCGCATCCCATTCCACGCCGTTAATGCCTGCCACGCCCGCATCTTCCACTTGCGTGAGCATGTGGTGCAGGCCGTGCCCGAACTCGTGGAACAGCGTGATGACGTCGTCATGCGGCAGCAGTGCAGGCTTATCGCCAACCGGTGCCGGGAAGTTGCAAACGAGGTACGCCACAGGCGTTTGGAGCTTGCCGTCGTGCAGGCGTTTGCGCGTGCGTGCGCTGTCCATCCATGCGCCACCGCGTTTGCCTTCACGAGCAAACAGATCCATGTAGAACTGAGCGACCAGTTCACCATCGCGCTCGATGCGGAAGAAGCGGACATCCGGGTGCCATGTTTCGGCATCCTGCGGGCGAATCGTCACGCCAAACAGCGTTCCCGCCACGCGGAAGAGACCATCGAGCACTTTCGGCAACGGGAAATACTGACGGACTTCCGTCTCGGAGAACGCGTAGCGCTGTTGGCGCAGCTTTTCTGAGGCGTATGCCGTGTCCCACGGTTCGAGCTTGTCGATGCCGAGCGACTTGGCGGCGAAGTCCTGCAATTCAGCCCAATCTTTTTCGGCGTACGGACGAGCGCGTTTGGCCAAGTCTTCAAGGAATTCCAGCACCTGTGCCGGTGATTCGGCCATCTTCGGCTCGAGCGACACTTCTGCATAGTTCTTGAAGCCCAGCATCTGCGCTTCTTCGCGGCGCAGGGCCAACTGCTCGACGACGATCTTGGTGTTATCCCAATCGGCTTCGCCATTGCCATATTGCGGGCCGAGTTCCGACGCACGTGTCACGTTCGCGCGATAGAGCTTTTCGCGCAGCGCGCGGTTGTCTGCGTATTGCAGCACCGGGAAATAAGAGGGGAAATGCAGCGTGAATTTCCAGCCTTCGACGCCGTCGCGCTCGGCAGCGGCACGAGCCGCTGCTTTGTCGTCTTCGGGGACGCCCGCGATTTCCTTCTCGTCGGTGATCACCAGCGAGAACTTGTTGGTCGCGTCGAGGACGTGATCGGAAAACGCTTTGCCGAGATGCGCTTGTTCTTCTTGAATCTCGGCGAAACGCGGCTTTTGATCCTCGGGCAGTTCGGCGCCGCCGAGACGGAAACCGCGCATCTCGTTGTCGAGAATCTTCTTGCGCGCCGTCGTCAGACCGGCAAATTCCGGGCCGGTGGCGATGGCCTTGTACTTGTCGAACAAGGCGAGATTCTGACCGACACTCGCGGAGAATTCGGTAACGCGTGGCAGGTTATCGCTGTAAGCGGCCCGCAGTTCGGGCGTATCGGCCACGGCATTCAGGTGCCCGACGATTTCCCACGCGCGGCCAAGGCCTTCCGTGCCGTCTTCCACGGCGTCAAGAATGTTGGCCCAGGTGGCGGGTGTCGACGGATCCGCCGCCCGGTCCACCGCAGCACGCGCCTGCTCGAGCAGAACGTCGACGGCAGGCGTCACGTGCTCGGGGCGAATATCGGCGAAGCGGGGGAGTCCTTCGGTATCAAGCAGGGGATTGGTTTGCGGCTTGTTCATGCGATCGATGTCCACTTGAAGGGGCTTACGAAGAGTGTGGGGGCATCCCTGCGATTTTTCCAGTCGTTTTTTTCAACCGAAACGATTGGGGATTGCCATGGCGGCAAGCAGTGGGGGCGGGATTCGGTGTGATTGCGGACCGGGCGTCAAAAAGAAACGCGGCAGGCGGTGACCCGCCTGCCGCGTTTTCCCTCAAGCTTGCGAGGGCGGGGGTGCCTCAGGCGCCCAGTGTGCGCTCGGCGGCTTCGATCGTGTTGACCAGCAGCATGGTGATGGTCATCGGGCCGACACCGCCCGGCACTGGCGTGATGTACCCGGCGACATCCTTGACGCCATTGAAGTCGACGTCGCCGCACAGCTTGCCGGCGTCATCGCGATTCATCCCCACGTCGATCACAGCGGCACCCGGCTTGACCATATCGGCGGTCACGATATTGCGCTTGCCGACGGCGGCAACGATCACGTCGGCGTTCCGGGTGTGTGCGGCGAGATCTTTGGTTTTGCTGTTGCAAATGGTGACGGTTGCGCCGGCTTGCAGCAGCATCATGGCCATCGGCTTGCCCACGATGTTCGACGCCCCGATCACGACGGCAACGGCGCCACGCAACGGGAAATCGACCGATTCGAGCATCTTCATGCACCCATACGGCGTGCAGGGACGGAATAGCGGCGCACCGGTCATCAGCGCGCCAGCGTTCGAGACATGGAAACCATCCACATCCTTTTCCGGGGCGATGGCTTCGAGCACCTTGTGGCTGTCGATATGCTTAGGCAACGGCAATTGCACCAGAATGCCGTTGATTTTCGGATCGCGATTGAGTTCGTCGATGCGGGCGAGCAGGGCGATTTCGGTCAGGTCGGCCGGATAGCGGTCGAGCGACGAGTACAGGCCGTTGTCTTCGCAAGCCTTGACCTTGTTACGCACGTAGACCTGGCTGGCCTGATCTTCGCCGACCAAAATCACGGCAAGGCCGGGCTGATGGCCGCGGGCGGTGAGGGCAGCAGCGCGCGTAGCAACTTCGGCGCGAATGCGTTTGGCGAGGGCGTTGCCGTCGATGAGGGTGGCGGTCATGGTGCGTGGATATCGTGTGAAGGAAGGGGGCTGGCCCGAGAGGCCGGATACGGCAGCGTCAACCAGGCGGGTGGTCGACGGCAAAGACCGTATTATAGCGGCGCGCTGGAAGTGCCGGAAGCGCGGGACGTGGCGGGAAGTGGTGGGAGAAGCCACCTTGCGTGAGCCGGCGAGGCGCCGACTCTGGGGGAATGCAAGGTGGTTGTCAGTGCTGGCCTGCCAGTTCCGGCAGATTTGCCGGTTCCAGCAGGCTGTCATCGGATGAGACTTACGAACGTTTGGACAAGGCGAGACGCAGCAGGTCGGCGACTGTGTTGACGTTAAGCTTCTCCATGATGTTGGCCCGGTGGGCCTCGACCGTCTTGATACTGATGCCCAGATCGTCGGCAATCTGCTTGTTCAGGCGGCCGGCGATAATCCTTTCCAGCACTTGTTGCTCACGGCCAGTGAGACGTGCGAGCAGTTCCTCGGCTTGTTGTTGCTCGCGTTGGCTGCTGGCATCCTGTCGGGCCTTCGAGAGCATGCGCTCCACCAATGCCCGCAGTTCCGCTTCGTCGAAAGGCTTTTCGATGAAGTCCATCGCGCCTTTCTTCATCGTGTTGACGGCCATCGGCACATCGCCATGGCCGGTCACGAAGATCGTCGGGATATTGATCTTCTGAGCGATTAACTGCTCCTGCAACTCCAGACCGCTCATGCCGGGCATGCGCACGTCGAGAATCAAGCAGCTCACCTGACGTTTGTCGTAGTGCGCAATAAATTGCTCGGCGCTCTCGAAGCCGCGAACGTGGTAACCATTGGCTTCAAGTAGCCAGCGCAACGAATCGCGCACTGCCTCGTCGTCATCGACAACAAAGACAGTTTCTTGATCGATATTGGTGTTTGGTGTCGTCATAGTCCTCCCCCGGATCCGGATGTCGTATCGCTTTCTAACGGTAACAGAATACAAAAAGTACAACCATTCCGCACGCCGTCGACTTCATTGTTTTCTACCCACAGACGGCCGTGATGCGATTCGATGATGGAGCGGCAGATGTTCAGGCCCATGCCCATGCCGTCCGACTTTGTACTGAAGAACGGTTCAAACAACCGTTCGATGGTGGCTTCGTCCACGCCTGGGCCGTGGTCGGACACCTGAAATTCAATCGACTTGTCGCGTCGCTCGACATGCAAGCGCACCGTGAGGTCGCGTCGTTGGCCGGGCGGCGGCGTGTAGCCGTGCATCGCTTCGGCCGCGTTCTTCAGCAGGTTCACCAGCACCTGCTCGATCAGCACCGGATCGACGTAAATCTGTGGCAGTCCTGCCGGTAGTTCGGTCACGATGCGCACGCGGCGCTTACGTGCCTCGATTTCGGCCAGTCCGACAGCGTCCGCCACGATCTCATAAATAGATGACGGCTGACGCTTCGGCTCGCTACGTTTCACGAACGCGCGAATGCGTTTGATGATCATGCCCGCGCGAACGGCCTGTTGCGACGTTTTTTCCAGTGCGGGCAGCAACGTTTCAGGCGATGTACGCCCCGCGCGCACCAGCGCGGCCGTTCCCATACAGTAGTTGTTGATCGCGGCGAGGGGCTGGTTCAATTCGTGCGCGAGCGACGAGGCCATTTCGCCCATCGTCGTCAGACGGCCCGTGAACTGTAACCGCTCTTCCTCTTGCCGTGCCAATTCTTCTGCGTGCCGACGTGCCGTAATATCGGTGGCGACCTGCAATTGCGCCAGGTGACCGTCCACCCACTGGATGTATTGGCGCCGAACTTCGAACCACTTCTGATGCGTGGGCAGATAGATTTCTTGCGTTTCTGCTGCGGTATCGGTCAGCGATGCGGCCGGCAACCCGGCGAACGCGTCGACCATGTCGATATGGTCGAGCGAGGTCGGCGACAGCTCACCGCCACCGGAGAGTTCGAGGTGACCTTCCGGGCGTGTGCCGAACAACTGGCGATAGTAGCGGTTGGCGAACAGCAGCTCTGCCTTGTCGACCGCGAGCACCGACACCGAGGCGTCGAGACTTTCCAGCACGGTGGTGAAGCGCTCGTGCGCCGCGGCGAGTTCTTCGCGTGCGCGTTTCGGCTCGCTGATATCGGTCAACGAGGACATCCAGCCGGTTTGGCGGCCATGCGCATCGACGAGCGGCGAGACGAACATCCGGGCATAGAAGATCGTGCCGTCCTTGCGCTGCACGCGAATTTCGAACCCGTGCGACGGGGCCTTGCCGCGCAGCGTCATGTCGATGCGGCGCTGCATCTCGTGGATGTCGTCCTTCGGCCAGTAGGGGTAGGGCGGCGCGCGGTTCATGAGATCGGGCTCGTCCCAGCCCGTCATACGGCAAAACGCCGGATTCACATAGGTAATGTGGCCTTGCAGGTCGAGCACGCGCATCCCGATCACGATGGAGTTTTCCATCGCCCGGCGGAACGACGTTTCATTGAACAGCGCTTGCTGGGCTTCGAAACGCTGGCGCGTATGCCGCCAGAGACTCCAAAGGCTCCACAGCACGAAGCATGACAGCCCGGCAATCAACCAGACCAGCGTGTTATTGACGAAGTTGCCGACGGCTGGATACGAATAGATGCGCACAGCCAGGCTGTGGCCGGGCGGGTCGAGCAGGAGTTCGTATGAGACGTCGCGCGGCAATGGTGGGCGTGTCGACGTGGTCGCCAATTCGTTATTGTGTGTGTCGATGAACGACACTTTGAATTTGTCGCCGAGCTCTTGTGGCAGCTCGTGAATCAGCAACCCTTCGACGGAATACACCGCGCTGATGGTGCCGAGAAACTCGCGCTCGCGCAGCACCGGGACTTGGACGACGATATAGCTCGCTCCCGAGGCGTCATAGATCAACGTGGAATAGGCCGATCGTCGGGAGTCGCGTGCCGCACGAAACGCCACGAGGAGCTCGTCTTCCATGGGGTGTTGCGCGGAGCCCTGCAAGCGCGACGCAAACGGCGAATCGGCAGGCACTGCCCACTTCGGCCGTTGTGCGGCATCAAGCCAGTTCATGAAGACGATGTCCGCATGATTTTGCATCAGCTCACTGGCCGTGTTCTGGAAGTGTGCGATGTCTTGAGGCTTGGCCGCAGTATCGCGGGCGAGGGAACTGATCTGATCCTGAATGGCCAGCATGTTCAGGCGGATCTGTTGCTGTGCCCATGCGACGTTGCGATACAGCGTGTCCTGCTGCTGTTCCGTCTCGCGGCGATTCAGGCTCCACAGGATCAAGCTCATGACGACGAGGAAGATCACAATGGAGACCAGCGGCACCAGCAAGTAGTAGTGCGACTCCGCGAACCCTTGCAGCCAGCGGTTAGAGCGGGCAGGCGTGGCGGCGGTCCGGGACGGTGGGGCGGAGTTGGCGAGGCGTGGCGAAAGCATGGCGAGATTGTAGCGCAGGCCGGCCGCTTTCCCGCTGCTTTAGCCTTTCATGCTCTGCTTTTCGGAAGCGTCCGACCTTTTCGGTAAGACGCCCGCTTAAAACGCAATTGAGACCGATCGGTACGCGATCAAACCGTGTTGAGATGTCGTCTCCAAGCCCTTGATTTTATGTGCACTGCAACAGAATTTCGCACTATGAAATTTACTATCGTAATCTGAAATTTCGCTTGCGAAGGCAGGAATATCCTTCGTACAATGCCCCGGTAAAAATGCCGGTGGGCCCGTCCATGAAGCGGGTATCAACCGTTACGCCAACCCGCTAACGACAGACAAGGAGACACCATGTCCGCCGTACCTGAAGAAGCCCTGAAGATCGTGTCCCCTGCGGACGCCGATCCCCAAGAAACGCAAGAATGGCTGGCCTCGCTCGAAGGCGTGCTGGCTGCCGAAGGCCCGGAGCGCGCCCACTACCTGCTCGAGAAGTTGATTGAATTCGCCCGTATCAATGGCGAACATCTCCCGTTCTCGGCCAATACCCCCTACATCAACACCATCCCCGTCGACCAGCAGGCCCGTATCCCGGGCGATCAGGAGATCGAGCACAAGATTCGCTCGTACACTCGCTGGAATGCGATCGCGATGGTGCTGCGTGCCGGCAAGGACACGAACGTCGGCGGCCACATCGCCTCGTTCGCCTCGGCCGCGACGCTGTACGACGTCGGTTTCAACCACTTCTGGCACGCCCCGTCCGACAAGCACGGCGGCGACCTGGTGTTCGTGCAGGGCCACTCGTCGCCGGGCGTTTATAGCCGCGCGTACTTGTTGGGCCGTCTGGAAATGAGCCAGCTCGAGAACTTCCGTCAGGAAGTCGATGGCGGCGGTCTGTCGTCGTACCCGCACCCGTGGCTGATGCCGGATTTCTGGCAGTTCCCGACGGTGTCGATGGGTCTGGGCCCGATCATGGCGATCTATCAAGCTCGCTTCATGAAGTACCTCGAGTCGCGCAACGTCGTGCAGACCGAGGGCCGTAAGGTCTGGGCGTTCCTGGGCGATGGCGAAACGGATGAACCGGAGTCGCTGGGCGCCATCGGTATGGCCGGACGCGAACACCTCGACAACCTCGTGTTCGTGATCAACTGCAACCTGCAGCGCCTGGACGGCCCGGTGCGCGGTAACGGCAAGATCATTCAGGAACTCGAATCGGAATTCCGCGGTGCCGGTTGGAACGTCATCAAGGTCATCTGGGGCAGCCGCTGGGATGCACTCCTTGCGCGCGACAAGAAGGGCCTGTTGATGAAGCGCATGATGGAATGCGTGGACGGCGAGTATCAGACGTACAAGTCGAAGGACGGCGCCTATGTGCGCGAGAACTTCTTCAATACGCCTGAGCTGAAGGCCATGGTGGCCGACTACTCCGACGAAGATATCTGGGCGCTCAATCGCGGCGGCCACGATCCGCACAAGATCTACGCAGCGTACCAATCGGCAACGCAGCACAAGGGTCAACCGACCGTCATCCTGGCCAAGACCATCAAGGGCTATGGCATGGGCGAAGCCGGTCAGGCCATGAACATCACCCACCAGCAAAAGAAGATGCCGGTGGAGTCGCTCAAGAAATTCCGCGACCAGTTCAAGCTGCCGCTGACCGACGACGAAATTGCTGATGTGCCGTACGTCAAGTTCGAAGAAGGTTCGAAGGAACTCGAGTACATGCGCGCTCGCCGTATGGAACTCGGTGGCTACCTGCCGCAGCGCCGTACCAAGGCCGCTTCGCTGCCGGTGCCGGCTCTGAGCGCTTTCGATGCACTGCTCAAGGCGACTGCCGAAGGCCGTGAAATCTCGACGACGATGGCCTTCGTGCGCATTCTGAATGTGCTGCTCAAGGACAAGGCGCTGGGTCAGCGTATCGTGCCGATCGTGCCGGACGAGTCGCGTACCTTCGGTATGGAAGGCCTGTTCCGCCAGATCGGTATCTGGAGCCAAGTTGGTCAGCGTTACATCCCGCAAGATCAGGACCAATTGATGTTCTACAAGGAATCTGAGAACGGTCAGATTCTGCAAGAAGGCATCAACGAAGCGGGCGGTATGTGCGATTGGATCGCCGCAGCCACGTCGTACTCGACGCACGGCGAAACGATGATCCCGTTCTACATCTTCTACTCGATGTTCGGCTTCCAGCGCATTGGCGATCTGGCCTGGGCGGCTGGCGACATGCGCGCCCGCGGCTTCCTGGTTGGCGGTACCGCCGGTCGTACCACGCTCAACGGTGAAGGTCTGCAACACGAAGACGGTCACTCGCTGCTGTGGGCATCGTCGATTCCGAACTGCCTGCCGTACGATCCGACGTTCGCCTTCGAACTGGCTGTGATCGTTCAAGACGGTCTGCGCCGCATGGTGCAGGATCAGGAAGACGTGTACTACTACCTGACCGTGATGAACGAGAACTACGCGCACCCGGCCATGCCGGAAGGCGTTGAGCAAGACATCCTGAAGGGGATGTACGCGTTCCGTCGCGGCGAAGACAACAAGAAGGCACCGCGAGTGCAGCTGTTGGGTTCGGGCACGATCTTCAATGAAGTGATCGCTGCGGCCGAGATGCTCAAGAACGACTGGGGCGTCGAATCGGATCTGTGGAGCTGCCCGAGCTTCACGGAGCTGTCGCGCGAAGGCAATGACGTCGCACGCTACAATCTTCTGCACCCGACCGAGACGCCGCGTCTGTCGCACGTCGAGAAGTGCCTGAACGATACGCGTGGCCCGGTCATTGCATCGACCGACTACATCCGTACGTACGCTGATCAGATTCGTCCGTTCGTGCGCGGTCGTTACGTGGTGCTCGGTACCGACGGCTATGGCCGTTCGGATACGCGTGAGAAGCTGCGTCACTTCTTCGAGGTGGATCGTAACTGGGTGACGGTCGCTGCGCTCAAGGCGCTGGCCGACGAAGGCACGCTGCCGGCAAGCAAGGTTGCCGAAGCGATTGCCAAGTACAACCTGGATCCGAATAAACCCAACCCGATGACCGTCTAAAGGCCGCTTCGCGCGGCAGCCGCGTCCGCCAACCGCCCCCCAGCGGTTGGTGGATGCGCGCCGCACGGCAAGCGCAGCCTCGAGGAGACTGTGGAAAATGAGTCAAGTGATCGAAGTGAAAGTCCCGGACATCGGTGACTTCAAAGACTTGCCCGTCATCGACGTGCTGGTCAAAGCGGGTGACAAGATCGACGCCGAACAGGCGCTGATCACCCTGGAGTCGGACAAGGCCACGATGGACGTGCCGAGCCCGGCTGCCGGCGTTATCAAGGCACTGAGCCTGAAGGTCGGCGATGAAGTGTCGGAAGGTTCGCTGATTCTGACGCTCGAGACCGTGAATGGCTCGGGCGCACAAGCCAACGGTGCGGCTGCCCCGGCCGCTGCCCCTGCTGCCGCGCCGCAAGCCGCCGCTGCACCGACAGCGCCAGCAGCTCCGGCTGCTGCACCGGCGCCCGCCGCACCTGCTGCCGCTGGTGGCACGAGCAAGATCGATGTGAAGGTGCCGGATATCGGCGGCTACGACGATGTGCCCGTGATCGAAGTGCTGGTCAAGGTGGGCGACACCGTGACGGCCGAGCAGTCGCTCGTTACGCTGGAATCGGACAAGGCCTCGATGGATGTGCCGAGCCCGGCCGCTGGCGTCGTCAAGGAAATCAAGGTCAATGTCGGTGACAAGGTCTCCGAAGGTTCGTTGATCGTGGTGCTCGAAGGTGCCGCTGCTGCACCGGCCAAGGCCGCCACGGCTCCTGCACCTGCACCGCAAGCCGCTGCCCCGGCGCCTGCCGCAGCGCCCGCTGCTCCGGCACCGGCGCCTGCCGCCGCACCGGCCCCTGCGCCGGTCGCCGCAGCCCCGACGGGTAATCAACCGATTAGCCACGCTAGCCCGTCGGTGCGCAAGTTTGCGCGCGAACTGGGCGTGGAAGTCACGCAAGTCAAGGGAACGGGGCCGAAGGGCCGTGTGACCGTCGACGACGTGCGCAACTTCATCAAGAGCGCGCTGGCCGGTGGCAATCGTCCGGCAACTGGTGGCGCTGCACCCGCCGGTGGTGGCGAACTGAATCTGCTGCCGTGGCCGAAGATCGACTTCTCGAAGTTCGGTCCGGTCGAACCGAAGGCACTCTCGCGCATCAAGAAGATTTCGGGTGCGAACCTGCATCGCAACTGGGTCATGATCCCGCACGTCACGAACAACGACGAAGCGGACATCACTGAACTCGAAGCCTTCCGCGTGCAGTTGAACAAGGAAAACGAAAAGGCCGGCGTCAAAGTGACGATGCTCGCGTTCGTGATCAAGGCCGTCGTGATGGCCCTGAAGAAATTCCCGACGTTCAACGCTAGCCTCGACGGCGACAACCTCGTCTTCAAGCAGTACTTCCATGTGGGCTTCGCCGCTGACACGCCGAACGGCCTGGTCGTGCCGGTGGTGCGCGATGCCGACAAGAAGGGTGTGTTCGAAATCGCACGCGAGACGTCGGACCTGGCCAAGCTTGCCCGCGAAGGCAAGCTCAAGCCGGATCAGATGCAAGGCGGTTGCTTCTCGATCTCGTCGCTCGGCGGTATCGGCGGCACCACGTTCACGCCGATCATCAATGCGCCGGAAGTGGCCATTTTGGGTCTGTCGCGTTCGTATCAGAAGCCGGTGTGGGATGAGCGCAAGCAACAATTCCTGCCGCAACTGACGCTGCCGCTGTCGCTGTCCTACGATCACCGCGTGATCGACGGCGCCGAAGCGGCTCGCTTCAACGCCTACCTGGGCCAACTGCTGGCGGACTTCCGTCGCGCAATGCTGTAATGGCGCACGCTACCGGCCGCGCGCTAGCATCGGCCGGTAGCTGCGGACGAGGAGGGGCACCATGACCACCGTGGTAGTCGTCAAGAAAGCGGGCGAGATCGCGATTGCCGCCGATTCGCTCGTGACGTTCGGCGACACGCGACTGTCGCAGTCCTACGAGGAGAACCGCAAGGTGTTTCTCGTGGGCGATTCGTATATCGGGTTGGCCGGTACGACGGCGCATTTTCCGGTCATGCGAGCCATTCTGTCGGGCATGAGCGACGAGTGCCGTCTGCACTCGCGCGACGAAGTGTTCCGTACGTTCTGCCGCGTCCATCAGAAGCTCAAGGAAGAGTATTTCCTCAATACGAAGGAGGAAGAAGACGATCCGTACGAGTCGTCGCAGATCACCTGTGTGATTGCGAATCCGACCGGCATTTACGGCGTTTATTCCTACCGGGAAGTGTTTGTTTTCGATCGGTTCTGGGGCATCGGATCGGGGCGCAATTTTGCCCTCGGTGCCATGTATGCCCTCTACGATCAGGATCTGAGCGCAAGCGCCATCGCCGAGGCCGGCGTCAAAGCGGGTGCGGAATTCGACAAGAGCTCCGCGGGTCCGTTTCAGGTGCACACGTTTCCGATCGATACCACCATCAAGTCATAAATGCGACAGGGAGACCCCGCATGAGTCTCATTGAAGTCAAGGTGCCGGATATCGGCGCAGAGGGCGTGGATGTCATCGAAGTGATGATCAAGCCCGGCGATAAGATCGCTAAGGATGCGTCGCTCATTACGCTGGAGTCCGACAAGGCCTCCATGGAAGTGCCCTCGGAAGTCTCGGGCACGGTCAAGGAAGTGAAGATCAAAGTGGGCGACAAAGCGAGCCAAGGCACGCTGATCGCCATCGTCGAAGCCGACGACGCCGGTGCCGCGAAAGCCGCTGCACCCGCCGCGCCGGCTGCGGCCCCCGCACCCGCCAAGCCTGCACAGGCATCGGCACCTGCCACCCCGGCAGCGCCGGCGCCGGCGGCTGCCACGCATAGCGGCGGTGCCGACACCGAATGCGAAGTGCTCGTGCTGGGCGCTGGCCCGGGTGGGTACTCGGCCGCCTTCCGTTCGGCCGACATGGGCCGCAAGACCGTGCTCGTCGAACGCTATGCAACGCTGGGTGGCGTGTGTCTGAACGTGGGTTGCATTCCGTCGAAGGCACTGCTGCACACGGCCGCCGTGCTCGAAGAAGCGCAGTCGCTGGGTCACCATGGCATCTCGTTCGCCAAGCCGGAAGTCGATCTCGACAAGCTGCGTGCGTACAAGGACAGCGTGGTCGGCAAGCTGACGGGCGGTCTGGCCGGCATGGCCAAGATGCGTAAGGTCGAAGTCGTGCGCGGTGTGGGCACCTTCCTCGATCCGAACCACATCGAAGTGGTCGCCGAAGACGGCAGCAAGCGCGTGGTGAAGTTCGCTCAGGCGATCATCGCCGCCGGCTCGCAGGCCGTGAAGCTGCCTTTCCTGCCGGAAGATCCGCGTATCGTCGACTCGACGGGCGCACTCGAACTGCGCCAGTTGCCGAAGAAGATGCTGGTCATCGGCGGCGGCATCATCGGCCTGGAAATGGCGACGGTGTATAGCGCGCTCGGCACCGAAATCGATGTCGTCGAAATGCTCGACGGACTGATGCAAGGCGCCGATCGCGATCTGGTCAAGGTCTGGGAGAAGATGAATGCCAAGCGTTTTGGCCGCGTCATGCTCAAGACCAAGACGGTGGGTGCGGAAGCCAAGGACGACGGCATTTACGTCAAGTTCGAAGGCGAAGCGGCACCGGCTGAACCGCAACGTTACGATCTGGTGTTGGTCGCCGTGGGCCGTAGCCCGAACGGCAAGAAGATCGGTGCCGAGAAGGCGGGCGTGGTAGTGGGCGATCGCGGTTTCATTTCGGTCGACAAGCAGATGCGCACGAATGTGCCGAACATCTTCGCTATCGGCGATATCGTCGGTCAGCCGATGCTCGCGCACAAGGCCGTGCACGAAGCGCACGTTGCCGCGGAAGCGGCCGCGGGCGAGAAGGCTTACTTCGATGCGATTCAGATTCCGTCGGTGGCCTACACCGATCCGGAAGTGGCTTGGGCCGGTAAGACCGAAGACCAGTTGAAGGCCGAAGGCGTGAAATACGGCAAGGCCGTGTTCCCGTGGGCCGCTTCGGGTCGTGCTATCGCTAACGGACGCGATGAAGGTTTCACCAAGGTGCTGTTCGACGAAGAGACGCACCGCATCGTGGGCGGTGCTATCGTTGGCACGCACGCGGGTGACCTGATCGGCGAAATCTGTCTGGCGGTCGAGATGGGGGCTGACGCGGTGGACATCGGCAAGACGATTCACCCGCACCCGACGCTGTCGGAATCGGTCGGTATGGCCGCAGAGATCTACGAAGGTGTTTGCACCGACGTGCCGCCGGCGCGCAAGAAGTAACGCAACGGCATAAGAGGTAACCGAAGAAGCATTCGAGCGGCATTCGACGTTCAGGTGCCCGGGTTGAAGCTTCAACGCAAAACCGCCACTCCCTCACGGGATGGCGGTTTTGTTTTTTGGGAGGGGCAGGGCGGCAGCGGCGGGTAGCACCCCAAAAAGAAAACCCGGCGCGGGGCCGGGTTCGAAAGGTACCTGCGGTACCGAGGAGACAACTGGTGTCGCGGCATCCAACGGGACTACCGCGATCAATTCTCAAGCGCCCCTCGTGAAGCAAACAGGACGCAGACGATTACTTCTTGGCGGTTGCGGCGCGCGAGGCTTGAGCAGCAGCCTTGGTCGCAACGTTGGTCGCAGCAGCGAAGTTCGTTTCAGCGATTTCAACGGCTTGCTTGGTCGCCTTTTGCACGCTGTCGAATGCGCTGTTGGCAGCGGACAGGGCCGACTTGGCGAGTGCAACGGCCGACTCGGAACCGGCCGGTGCGTTCTTGGCCAGGTTGTCGAACAGCGCTTGCACATTCTGCGAGCTCTCAGCCAGTTGGGCTTCGGCCACCTTGGTCACTTCGGCTTGCGTCGACGAAGCGATTTCATACAGGTGACGGCCGTAAGCGAGTGCCTTTTCGGCAGCCGGTTGGACGAGGTTAGCTTGCAGAGCGAGCAGTTCCTGCGCGTCCTTCACAGCGAAAGCCTTTTGCGCGGTCGATGCGGATTCTGCGAGCGATGCTTTCACAGCTTGCAGGTTCAGTTCGACGAGCTTTTCAACGCCTTCAAAGGCTTTGTTGGTCAGGCCAAACAGGGTTTCAAGGTTGGCCTTATGGGCGGCAGCGAGTTGCTCGGGGGTCAGAAACGACATGGCGTTCTCCTATGGTGTCATACACAACATATCGACCCACTCCGTGTTCGCTTGTTGGTTCTCACCTTATTTCGGTGAAAACACGGTTGGGGCCTTTCGGTGAGTGCGATGTTCTTTGTTGCATCGCACAATTGCAAGTGTAGAGATATTTTTGTCGCTGTCAAGTCTTTTTTGTGCGCCGCAGCAATTCAACAAAAGCTTACAAAATCAAAAGGTTGAGGCGTGTGTGAACAATGCGTGACACCGCGCTGCGGCGAATTCTCACACCTCCCCGGAAAGCCTTGATTGGTGCGGCTTTGCACCGATTGGGGGCGCGGCGAACCTGACGCGCCGGTGGTACTATCGTCGGGTTCCGGCACTGGCGGAGCGGTGACTCGCAGCGTAAATCCGAAGGGTTTTTCTAATCGGCGGCGGCGGACCGCACGTCGGTGCCGATGTCGTTCAACGCCTTTTGCGTGCCGCGTCCGCCGGCCAATCGTGTCGATGCAAGCGTTTTACAGCGACCATTTCGTCCTGCCTCTCCCCCCCGGGCACCGGTTCCCCATGGAAAAGTACGCGCGGTTGCGCGAAAGGGTGGCGGCCGAGCTACCGCAGGTGACCTTGGCGGAAGCGTTGCCTGCCGACGACACGATGCTGCGACGAGTCCATTCGGCCGATTACGTGGCTCGCGTGAGTGCGGGCGCACTCGACACTAAGGAACAGCGCGACATCGGGTTCCCCTGGTCGACACAGATGGTCGAGCGCTCGCGACGTTCTGCGGGCGCGACCGTGGCCGCATGCCGGGCGGCGCTGGTCGATGGCGTGGCCGCCAACCTGGCTGGCGGCACGCATCACGCGTACGCCGACCGCGGCGAAGGGTTCTGTGTATTCAACGACGCGGCGGTGGCGGCACGCGCGATGCAGGCCGAGCTCGGCGCCGGGACGCGCGTGGCCATCATCGATCTCGATGTGCATCAGGGCAATGGCACGGCGGCGATCTTCGAACATGACGCCAGCGTCTTCACGCTATCGATGCATGGCGAACACAATTATCCGTTTCACAAGGCGCGCGGCGATCTCGATATCGCACTGCCCGACCAGTGCGGCGACGACGACTATCTGATCGCCCTCGGGCACGCATTGACAGACCTATTCGCGCAGTTCACCCCGTCGCTTGTGATTTATCTCGCCGGCGCCGACCCCTTGGAAAACGATCGGCTTGGCCGTCTATCGCTCACGCACGATGGCTTGCTGGCGCGCGATCGCAAAGTGCTCACGGCTTGCGTGGAGCGCGGGCTGCCGGTGGCCATTGCGATGGCGGGTGGCTACGGGCGCGACATCGATCAAACCGTCGCTGCACACTTTGCGACACTTCGACTGGCCAGCCAATTCCAACGAACCGGCCGTCGACTTCAGGAAGTCACGATGCAGAGCATCCTCGCATGACCGATCGGACTGAGGGGGCTGTGTCTACCGCCGCCAATTCAACGAGCCAAGCAAAGCGCCCAACCACTCACCCGGCGACACCGGTATCCCCTGCAAGCGGACGTGCGTCGATCTGGTCTGCCGCCATGCCGTGGTGGTTCGTTCTCATATGGAGCACAGGCTTCATCGTCGCCAAATACGGCATGCCAAATGCCGAACCGTTGACGTTTCTCGCGCTTCGTTACGGCGGCACGCTCGTGGTGATGCTGCCCATTGCGCTGCTGACCGGCACGCCGTGGCCGCGCCGCAACGTCGATAGCGGCAATGCGACCAATGCGGCCCGTGGGGCCACTGGGGGCGCCGGGGGTAACGGCGCCAATGGGATCGGTTCGCGAGAGGGCAAGGGGCCGGTGGATTGGGCGCTCTACGGTCACCTCGCCGTGTCTGGCATTCTCATTCAGGCGGTTTATCTAGGTGGCGTCTGGGCAGCGATCAAGCATGGGGTGCCCGCCGGGTTGGCGGCTTTGATCGTCGGCATTCAGCCATTGCTCACCGCACTGTTCGCGAGACTCATCGGCGAGCCGGTGTCGCGGCGTCAATGGCTGGGTCTGTTGTGCGGGTTTGTCGGTGTCGGGCTGGTCGTCGCCAACAAAGTTGGCGTGCGCGGCGTCGGCATGGGGGCGATTGCATTGTGCGTGCTGAGTCTGGTGGCTATCACCGCGGGCACGCTTTATCAAAAGCGCTTCTGCGCACACTTCGATTTACGCGTCGGCACGATCGTACAGTTCGGTGCCGCTTTCGCGGTGACGTTGCCCGCCGCCTGGTGGCTCGAAACCATGCAAGTGCGATGGAACGCCGAAATGCTCGGCGCGCTGACGTGGTCGATTTTGGCACTCTCGATCGGTGCCATCTCGCTCTTGTTCTTGTTGATCCGGCATGGTGCCGCCACCAAAGTGTCGAGCCTCATGTATCTGACGCCACCGACCACGGCGGTCATGGCCTGGTTGCTGTTTGGCGAGACGCTCTCGCCGCTGAGCGCAGCGGGGATGGTGGTGGCCGCGCTGGGTGTCGCGCTGGTGATCGAGCGCAGCGACCGGCGTTCGGCTTCGGGATCGGCGTCTCCATCCACATCGGCAAAACGCACATCGTCAGCCACACCTCACGCCGACAAAACCCATTCGTAAAAGTTACGTAGAAGACGCTATGAAACATGACCATCCGCACGGGGCGGGCCCGCAGAACGGACAAACGGCGCAAGCGCATACCGCAGCCAAATCGCACACGAACGACCGAATGCCCGATGGGGCGGGCGTGACAGACGGCCTTGGGGAAAGTACGCCCCCAACGCTTGTCAACGGCTTGACGGGTCTGCGCGTGGAACATGTCGACGAGGCGATTCGTAGTCGCCGGTCGATTCGCGCGTTCCTACCCACGCCGGTGCCGCAGCAGACGGTGGCCGACATGCTTTCGGTGGCGTCGCGTGCGCCGTCCGGCAGCAATATCCAGCCGTGGCAAACCTATGTGCTGACGGGAAATTCGCTGACCGCGCTCACCACGCGCCTGCTCGACACGTTCAACGATCCAGCGCAGCGCGTGATGCACGAGGAAGAATATGCGTACTACCCGCGCGAATGGACCGAGCCGTATCAGGCGCGGCGTCGCAAGGTGGGGTGGGACTTGTATGGTTTGCTCGGGATCGGGCGTGAGGACAAGGAGCGCATGCATGGTCAGCATGGCCGCAACTTCCGCTTCTTCGATGCACCGGTGGGGCTGATCTTCACGATCGACCGGCATCTGGAGCAGGGGAGTTGGCTGGACTACGGCATGTTCCTGCAAAGCATCATGGTCGCAGCGCGGGCGCGCGGGCTCGACACGTGTGCGCAGGCGGCGTTTGCCGTGTACCCGCGCGTGATTGCCGAGGTGTTGCGCTTGCCGGAATCTCGCATGGTGGTCTGTGGCATGGCGTTGGGTTATGCCGATCCGGCCGCGGCCGAGAATCAGCTCGTCACCGAGCGTGCGCCACTCGACGATTGGGCGCACTTTTTGAATTAACGTATATCAAGATTTTGGAGTTTTTTGGCATTTTGTGGCGAGTGTTGCATTTGCCTGGTTGCGGTGCACAAAACTGCCAGATGCCGGTTTAAGTATTTCAGCTAAGTCATTCATATTGCTTATTTTTTGGGAAGTTACTAAACTTCTCCCAAACTCGTTGCCTGCCAACCTTTCGCTACCCCCAATCTATGTACGCGATCACCACCCTTGCACGTTTGTGCCGCGCCCGCCTCTGGGGTGCTGCCGTCGTGGCGATCTCGCTCGCTGCCGGTGCGCCGGCCGTTGTCCACGCAGCCGGTAAGACGAGCGAATGCTCGCCCAAGACTGCCAAGACTGCGGCTCAGAAGCGCGCCTGCGCGAACGCTAAGCCCGTCGCAAAATCCACCACCAAAGTCAGCGCGAAACGCGCCGTCGCTACCACGGCCTCGCGCGATACGAAAAGCGCGACGAAAGCCGGCGGTAAAGCACGCAAGCTCGCAGCTGTCGACGACGACGGACCTGCGGCGAAGCGCGTTGCCGTCAAACGTGTCGTTTTCAAGAACGGCAAGCGTCATGTCGTGACGTCGTATCGCACCGTCAACTTTGCCCCGCAAGCCCCGGAGCGTCTCTCGACCGGCCGTGCTTTCGGTCTGCATGAAACGCCTGACGCGCTCGCGCTGCGTTCGTCCGTGGCTTATGTGATCGACGAGCGTACCGGCGAGTCGCTGTTCGACAAGAATTCCCAAGCCGTGCTGCCGATCGCTTCGATCTCGAAGCTGATGACGGCCATGGTGTCGCTCGACGCCGGTATCCCGATGACGGAGCCGATGGAAGTGACCGACGAAGATCGCGACTACGAGAAGGGTACGGGGTCGCGCCTGTCGGTGGGCTCGCGCCTGTCGCGTGAAGACATGCTGCACATCGCGCTGATGTCGTCGGAAAACCGTGCGGCAGCGGCGCTCTCGCGCTACTTCCCGGGCGGACGTCCGGCGTTCCTGGCCGCGATGAATCGCAAGGCCAAAGAACTCGGCATGAACGATACGCACTTCAATGACCCGACCGGGTTGTCGAGCCAGAACGTATCGAGCGCGCGTGACCTCGTGAAGATGGTCAAGGCCGCTTATCAGTACCCGATGATTCGTCGCTTCTCGACCGATACCAACTACGACGTCAACACTGGCCGTCGTGAGTTGCATTACGCGAGCACGAACCATTTGATCGGTCATCCGGGCTGGGAAATCGGCCTGCAAAAGACGGGCTACATCAACGAAGCGGGTCAGTGCCTCGTGATGCAGGCGAACGTCGATGGTCGGCCGGTCATCATGATTCTGCTGGACTCCACCGGCAAGTATTCGCGCTTCGCCGACGCCACGCGCGTTCGCAAGTGGTTGCTTGAAGGTGGCGGCACGACGCCGCAACGCACGGCGGGCAACACCCCGACCGCACAAGTGGCAACGAACGGCGCACATGCGCTGTAAGTCACCGCAAGGCATCGCAGTAAGTTAAATTTCGCCGACGCGCCTCGCGCGCGCAGCGATCCAAAAAGGCGCTCCCCCGGGAGCGCCTTTTGTTTTTGGGTTCGTCAGATAACACTTCGG
This sequence comes from Pandoraea pneumonica, assembly GCF_049918595.1. Classification (GTDB taxonomy): domain Bacteria; phylum Pseudomonadota; class Gammaproteobacteria; order Burkholderiales; family Burkholderiaceae; genus Pandoraea; species Pandoraea pneumonica_A. The sequence goes on along the minus strand of NZ_JBNCRZ010000003.1, from coordinate 281,360 downwards.
ACACCTGATTTCCGATGCGCAGCCTCATCTCACGTAAGTCGACGCCCGATTGTCAAAGCGTATGGCGTATGGCCGTCTAACCTTCCGGCTGGCAGTTGGACGGCGTCGACAACGCTGTTGAGCCGACGCTCAGCAACGACGACGAAATGGGAATGCGGAGGCGATATGAATATTGGAAGAATCAACGCGATGGTGCTCGCCGATGAGCGCCAGATCGGTAGGCAGTACGCTCACCCGACGGCACCTCGGTCGCGAAGCATGGGGCAAATCTATGCGCACATCGAAGCGAATCTAAAGCACGCGAGGCAGTGCGCGATCGACGCGGCAGGCGGTGCGACGTTCTCGCACATGGCGGGCGAAATCGACGACTTTCAGGCGTGTGTCGACCGGTTCGTCGGGCAGGCGAGACGGCGCAGCGACTTCAGCCTGGGGCGTGGCATACGCGGTAATGGATTCAAGCGGTCGGTGCGAGGCCAGTGGGATGTGGCGAACCCGTCGAACCTGACCCCGTCCGCGCACAGACTTCACAAATGTCTGCTTGAAATCGATGGCCGCAGCGGAGAAATTCTGTCGCGGGCGAAGACCCATCGGGTAAACGTCGCGATGTCGACGGCAGCACGTATTTTCGAGCGTGATAACGAGATCTTCGCGCAAGCCTATGCAATGCTGGCAAATGACCTGGCGATGATCACATCACAAGTGGCGAGGATACCTGGTGGCACGACGGCGTCGACATCGGGGATGGCAACGGTGACGCCGTCCGAGGCGCCGCCGCCATATTCGCCGGACGATATGCAGACAGACGACGCTCCCGCTTGCGCAGCACCGCCGTACTGCCAGCCATCCGCCCCGCCGAATACGCCGCGGCTGTAATTACTCGGCCGTGACCCCGTGCGACGCCATATGGCCAGCGTCCGGCGTGGGCACGTGAAAGCCCAGCGACGCCGAGATCAGCAGTGCCGTTTCGTTCAGGTTGGCGAGCCACGCGTCTTGAAGACGATCCGCGGGCGCCGAGAGCGACAGTCCAGCCACGAGCTTGCCGCTGTCGTCGTAAATGCCCGCCGCAATACAGCGCACGCCGAGTTCGAGTTCTTCGTTATCGCGGGCATAGCCCGATTTGCGCACGTGGCTCAGTTCGCGTTCGAGCTTTTGCAAGTCGGTGATGCTGTTGCGCGTGTGCCCGGACAAACCGGTGCGCGTTGCATAAGCGCGCACGCGTGCCGCTTCGTCGGCCGCCAGAAACAGCTTGCCGACCGACGTCAGATGCAAGGGCGCATGACCGCCGATGGCGCGCACGACTTGCATGCCAGAGCGCTCGCTATAGGCGCGTTCGATGTAGACGATTTCGTCGCCTTGGCGTACCGACAAGTTGACCGTTTGCCCGGTGATGCGGTGCAAGCCGCGCATCGGCGAGAGGGCGGCATCGCGTACCGAGAGGCGTGCTTTGACGAGATTGCCGAGTTCGAGCAAGCGCATGCCGAGCCGGTAAGTGCCCGGGTCGCAGCGGTCGACGAAGCGGCAAGCCACCATGTCGTTGAGGATGCGGTGTGCAGTGGAAGGATGGAGTTCGGTGGACTGCGCCAACTCCTTGAGACTGACGGGGTCGGCATGTCCGGCCAGCGCATCGAGCAGTCGCATCATGCGCTCGATTACCTGAATGGACGTGCGCGACTCCGCGCCTTGCGTGCTGTCGTCTTTCATTGGGTAGGGCCGAGTTTCGTATAGCGTCGATTCTATATCATATGGTGAAAAATTCGCAGGACTTCCCGTAGAGGAATCTTGCGAATCGCAGAAGGAGAAGATGGGATGGAAGCAATGAACGCCCTTCAGGCGAGCCGCCAGCGGCCGCGCACAGGTACGTGGTGCACTGCGATCGGGGCGCCAGTGGCGGGACAGGGGCTGCGCGGCGCCGCCTTTGCCAGAGACGTTCGAAAGTGTCTTCAGGCGGGGCGGCGCGATGTGCCGGTGCCGTTTCCGGTACGTGTGCCGAAGACCATTCGGGATGCCCGGCGTCTGCTCGAAGACGATCTCCAAGAAGTGATGCGTCAAGTGGCGCCATCCAGCCGATGGAACGGGCATCACGCACCGCAAGTCAGCTCGGTCACGGCTTTGCTCAATACGGTGGATGCCGAAGTTTGCCGTTTGGGCGAAACCAAGGATTGCACCTCGAGGTTCCTCGACAAGCTGCTCGGGGCTAAGACGCCGACCGTGCGTGATCAGTTCGACCGCAAGCGCCACCTCACGCGCACGGCCAAAGCACTGTTCGACGAACTCGTCTGCATGCAGACATCGACCCACGGCTTGCGTTACGGCCTGCAATGCCGCGGTCTCGACTGGCGTTGGGCACCCAATGATTTCCTGATACCTGCGCGCAGCGGCGAGTGGATCGCTCAGCATGCGGCAATCGACGGCGTCAACATGGCCCGTCAGGCCATGCTGATTGCGTTTGCCGCAGGGCAGCGGGACGGGGGCGAGCGGCATTCGGCATCGTTCCGGGGCATCGCAAACGCACACAGGCAATTGGCGGCGATATGCGATCAAAGTGCTGCCGCGATGGAGCGTATTCGCGAAGATGCGCGGTTCGCCGAGTGGCAGTCGCGCGTGGGAGTGGACCTCTAGGCGAATCGATACCGCTCTGGATGCGTTGAGCCACCGTAGCGGGGAGTGCGTCGATTCCATGGAACCTGCCGACGCAATCCGAAAGAGATTGATACCGTCCCTCGCTACGATTCAGTTCCCCATTTCACGCACGGCGCTCAGTGGCTGCGACGAAGTGCAGACGCTTGCCGGTGCCGATGCATCACAACGGAGGAGAGCTGTCATGGCGTACCTGGCGAGTCACCCTGGCGTCACGATGCGGGCGTTGGAGCCATGGAGTGTTTTCGAAAAGGAGGGACACCAGAAGGACGCACTGCCAACCTATAAGCAGGCGATGACCGTTCATCGAAGGGGGCCGATAACGGCAAGCACGGCGAAGTCGATTGCCGAGAAACGTGCAGTGATTTCCGCGAAATTCGAAGCGCTGAAAAATACACGGTGTGCCCCGAACGTCGACCAGGAATATATCGTTGCCCTGGAGACGAAGTTCGAAAAGATGTTCAAGAAGTCGACATCGGGATATCTGAAAGGCGGTATGTGGGACGGGTTCTGGCGCTATTTGAAGATGCAGGATAAGTGGTGGCCGCACTATATGGTCGGCTATCAACTCACCGAAAAGGATATTGAGAAACTGACGCCGTCGGCCAAGCGATTCACGCTAATTCTGGATCACTTTTTAGAAGCACTAGAGCAGGGCCGGCAATTGATGGTCGCGAACGAACAGCTCAAGTCGCTGTGCCCGCCGGGCGACGGTCCGGAGAAGGCAGGCGCGTACGAACAAGAGACGTACCGCGCTGAAACTGACGAGCAGATTTGCCGGCTAGTCGAAGCCAGCGAGCAATTCGGCCATTTGGCAAATCAAGCGATTGATCGGGCCCGCGCACAGGTCTGGCCTGAGAAGAAGCATTACGGAAGACGCTTACTCATCTCGGGCGGCCTCTACCTTGCCGCGGCCATCATTGGCGCAATCGCGTTGGGCGTTTCGACGGGTGGCATCGCGTTTCTAGCATTCACGATGACGTTGTTGCTTCGGGCGGTAAGTCTGGTAAGCATTCGCGGTTTTGATCGTGAGCGAAGCTGGAAATGCGTAGAGACCTTGCTGGACGCAACCGAGAAATTCATCAAACTTGAAGGAGACGCAATGAAGACAGACGTTAGTTTGGCGCATCTACGATTGACGGCGCGCATTAGGGAGGGTCAGGACGCGCTGAAACAGGGGCAAGAAGTACTGAAACAGGGGCAGGAAGGGCTGCAGGGCGGGCTGCAAGTTGCGAACGACAAGCTCGACGACCTTACCGCTGAACTGCGGCGGGTTGCGATAGCCACGGGCGTTTATCCTGCGACGTCTAACGGGGCGTCGTCGAGCGCGGCATCAAGCGCATCGTCGAGTGGGTCATCAAGTGGTGCGTCGACACCGGCGGGCTCGCCGCCGAAGCCGCCTCCGGCACCGCTGCTTCGGACGCAATCCCTCGGTTATTTCACCCCCGACGCCAGCCGCTTCGCCTGACGCCACGGCTATGCGCCGCATGCGGGAATCCACGCTGGGCCGTCGCGGCCCAGCGGCCTATAATGGCGCATTATTCCCAGAAGAGGATTCCCCATGCGCGTCGGACTCTTTGTCACGTGTCTGATCGACCTGATGCGTCCGGAGATCGGTTTCTCGACGCTCAAGCTGCTCGAGACCGCCGGCTGCGAAGTCATCATCCCCGACTCCCAGACCTGCTGCGGTCAACCGGGCTACAACTCCGGCGAGCGCGCCATCGCCCGCGATCTCGCTCAGAAATTCCTCGATGAATTCGAAAGCTTCGACTACGTCGTCGTGCCTTCGGGCTCGTGCGGCGGCATGGTCAAAGCGCACTACGGCGACCTCTTCGCCGACGATCCCGAACTCATGGGCCGCTACGAGCGCCTGCGCCCGCGCGTGTATGAGCTCACCGATTTTCTGGTGAACGTGCTGCATGTCGAGACGGTTCCTGGTGACTTCAATGGTGTCGTGACCTATCACGACTCGTGCTCGGGCCTGCGTGAGCTCGGTGTCAAAACCCAACCGCGTGCGCTGCTCGCCAAGATGCCGGGCGTCAAGGTGAACGAGATGAAAGACTGCCAGGCCTGCTGTGGCTTCGGTGGCACCTTCGCGCTCAAGTACGGCGACATCTCCACGGCCATCGTCGATGAAAAGTGCGCCAATATTGCGGCCTCTGGTGCACCTGCGGTGGTACTTGGCGATCTGGGCTGCATGCTCAATATCGAAGGCCGCCTGCGCCGCACCGGCGACACCAAGACGCGCGTGCTGCATATCGCACAAGTGCTCGCTGGCGATGCCTGAGCACACGGTGCGTTTTCCGACTTTTCCGCCCACCTGCGCCGCCGTTGCGCGCGGGTGCGCTCATCATTTCTCGTGAGCCGCGATGCAAGTTCAATCGATGCAATTCAAGGCGCGTGCGGGGCAGAAGCTCGCCGATCAGCGTCTCCAGGCCAATCTCAAAAAGCTCTCGACCAAGTTCGTCACGGCACGCGCGACCGCCATCGAAGAGATCGATTTCGATGCGACGCGCGAGGCGCTCAAGGAGCGGCGTAACCGCGGCCTCGAGAACCTCGATGTCTGGCTGGCCATGTTCGAGCGCGAAGCCACGCGCCGGGGTGCGACGGTCCTCTTCGCCGAGTCGACGCAAGACGCGGCGCGCCTGATTGCCGAGATCGCGCGCAAGCATGACGTGAAGAAGGTGATCAAGTCGAAGTCGATGGTCACCGAGGAGCTTCAGCTCAACAAGGTGCTCGCCGACATGGGCGTGCAGTCGGTGGAGACCGATCTGGGCGAATACATCCTCCAGATCAACGATAACGAGCCGCCGTCGCACATCATCGCGCCGGTGGTGCACAAAGATAAAGACGAGGTCGCCGATCTGTTCGCGCGTGTGCATCAGAAGCCGCGCCTGACCGAGATTCCGGCGATGACGCGCGAGGCGCGCGAGATGCTGCGCCCGCAGTTTCTGTCGGCGGATATGGGCGTGACCGGCGGTAACTTCCTCATCGCCGAGACCGGCTCGGTTGCCGTGGTGACCAACGAAGGCAACGAGGGCATGTGCACGATCATGCCGCGCGTGCACGTGGCGGTGACCGGCATTGAGAAGGTGTTGCCGACGCTCGAAGACTTGGCCACTGCTATGCGCCTGTTGCCGCGCTCGGCGACGGGGCAGGGCACGTCGAACTATTTCTCGCTGCTGACCGGCACGCGTGCCGCGGGCGAAGTCGATGGCCCCGATCACATGTATTTCGTGCTCGTCGACGGCGGCCGTACTGGCTTGATCGGCGGCGCGTTTCAGGAAATGTTGCGCTGTATCCGCTGCGGCGCTTGCATGAATCACTGCCCGGTGTATCAGAAGATTGGCGGACATGCCTACGGCTGGGTTTATCCGGGGCCGATGGGTTCGGTGCTGACGCCGAGTTATGTCGGGTTGGAAAAGACGCTCGACTTGCCGCAAGCAGCGACATTGTGTGGCGAATGCAATCGCGTGTGCCCGGTGGGCATTCCGATTTCGGACTTGCTGCGCAAGCTGCGCGAACGTCAGGTCGATCGTGGCCTGCGTCCGTGGCAGGAACGGGCGGCGCTTGCCGCGTGGGGCTTCGCGGCGCGGCGTCCGCGTTTGTACTCGGCGCTGTCGGGGCTGGGTACGTGGGTGCTGGGTCGCATGGGGCGTGATCGCGGCAGCATTTCGAAGCTGCCGTTCGCCGGTGGCTGGACCAACACGCGCGAGATGCCTGCGCCGAGCGGAAAGACATTCCGCGCGATGTATCGCGAGCGTCGCGCGCCGCGCTAAATTTGCCTCAATGCCGCGAAGGTAGCGCCAAACGCTTCTCGATGCGGCGCTGCAATGCGGAAAGCCCCGTCGACAGCACCCAATAAATCGCCGCACACGCGAGATAGAGGGGCAGCGGCTGATACGTCGACGCGATCACTTCCTGCGCCGAGCGTAGCAACTCGGTCACGGTAATCACCGAGACGAGCGACGTGTCTTTGATCAGGCTGATGAGACTGTTGCCGAGGCTCGGCACCGCCATGCGCAATGCTTGCGGGCCGATCACGTAGCGCAACGTCTGCCAGTACGACAACCCGAGACTGTACGACGCGAGCCACTGACCGCGCGGCATGCCTTCGAGCGCGCCGCGCATGCTCTCGGACAGATAGGCGCCCACGTTAAGGCTGAGCGTCAGCACACCGGCCGGTGTGGGCTCAAGCGAAATGCCGACACTGGGCAAGCCGTAATAGATCACGAAGATCTGCACCAGCAGCGGCGTGCCGCGCATGATGCTGACGTATCCGCGGGCCAGGGCGCGGAACACGCGGATCTTGCCGATCCCCATGATCGCGACGACGATGCCCAGCGCCAGACCGAACACCATCGACATCACGGCGAACTTGATCGTGAGGACGGTGCCCTGCAACAGCACGGGCAGGGATTGTGCGGCGAGTTCGAATGGATCCATGGCGGGGGGATAGATCGTTTTAGATCGTGCTAAACGGCAAAGGCCGACGCCCGCAAGTCTGCGTGGCGTCGGCCGTGTTTATGCGCTCTGCGGTGTTGTCGGCAGGCGCGCTGTTATGTTTTTCAGCGTGACTCGATTACTTCGCCGGCTTCGAGGTGTCTTCGCCGAACCACTGTTGCGAGAGCTTGGCGAGCGAGCCGTCCTGTTTCATCTGCGTGAGCGCGTCGTCGATGGCCTTCGCAAATTGCGGATTGCCCTTACGGAACGGAATGCCCACCGACTCGTTGGCGCCCTGCAAGACCGCGCCCGGGCGCAGCGGCAGATTCGATGTCTTGATCAGATACGCGAGCATCAGACGGTCGTTGAGCGCGGCGTCGATACGCTGCGAAGCCAGATCACGCAGATATTCAGGTGCACCCGGGTACGTACGCACGTCGATGCCCGGCACCGACTTGGCCAGCGTGTTGTAGTTGCTGCCCAGGCTTACGCCGAGTTTCTTGCCCTTGAGATCGTCAAGCGATTTGAATTCGCGCTTGTCGTCTTTGCGCTGAATCAGTTGCGCGGCGGAATACACATACGGCTGGCTGAAGTCGACCGACTTCTTGCGCTCGTCGGTAATCGCGACCTGATTGACGATGACGTCGAACTTGCCCGAGACGAGCCCGCCGATGATGCCGCTCCATTCGGTCGTCACGAACACCGGCTTCACGCCGAGCTTGGCGGCCACGGCTTTGGCGACGTCGACGTCGAAACCTTCCAAGTCACCGTTCGTGCCGCGATAGTTGAACGGCGGGTAGGTGCCCTCGATACCGATCTTCAACACACCGGCCGACTTCACGGTGTCGAGCAAATCGGCAGCGCGCGCGGCGGACGTGCCCACAAGGGCGGCAGCGGCCAGCGGCACGAGGCACAACGTCTTGAGCCAGGTTTTCATAGTGATGAGTTCTCCGTCGAATGAAAGCGCGCCGCTTGCCAGCGAGATCGACTCGCTCGGTCCAGCCTGAACAAGCTGATGACAGATCAGGCCGGTCGCAACGCTTGCACGCATTCTCGCACTAGCTCGGGGCCGCGGTAAATCAATCCGCTATACACCTGAACCAGGCTCGCGCCGGCGTCGAGCTTCGCACGTGCGTCGGCGCCCGAGAGAATGCCGCCCACGCCGATGATCGGCAGTGCGCCGCCCAATTCCTTCGCCAGCGCGCGGATCACACGGTTCGATGCGTCGAACACCGGACGTCCCGACAGCCCGCCGGTTTCGTTGGCATTCGGCTGACCGGCGACGGCTTCGCGCGAGAGTGTGGTGTTGGTGGCAATAACACCGTCGAACCCGTGGCGCGTGAGCGTACCGGCAATGACCTTGATCTGCTCGTCGTCGAGATCCGGCGCGATCTTGAGGGCGATCGGAACGTACTTACCATGCCGATCGGACAACGCGCTCTGCTTTTCCTTGAGCTTGCCGAGCAACGCGTCGAGCTCGTCGCCGCCTTGCAGTTGGCGCAGGTTCTTCGTGTTGGGCGACGAGATATTGACCGTGACGTAGGTGGCGTACGGGTAGACCTTCTCGAGGCAGATCAGGTAGTCGTCGACGGCGCGCTCGATCGGCGTATCGGCGTTCTTGCCGATGTTCAGCCCGAGCGGGCCTTTGTAGCGTGCCGACTGCACGTTTTGCAGAAACTGTTCGACGCCGCCGTTGTTGAAGCCCATGCGGTTGATGATCGCTTCGGCTTGCGGCAGACGGAAGATGCGGGGCTTCGGGTTGCCGGCCTGCGGACGCGGCGTGACCGTGCCCACTTCCACGAAACCGAAACCGAGCGCAGCCAAACCGTCGATGCAACTGCCGTCCTTATCGAGACCGGCGGCCAAACCCACAGGGTTCGGGAAGCGGATGCCCATCACCGTGCGCGGATCTTCCGGCAGCGACTGGCCGACGAGTCCGGCAAGGCCGAGCGAAGCGGCGCCGCGAAGGGTTGCCAGCGTCAGATGGTGGGCTTGTTCGGCATCGAGGCAGAACAGGGCGCGACGAGCCAGGGGATAGAGGGGCGCAAGCACGATGTCGGGTTCGGCAGAATCGGAAAGCCGCCATTTTACCGGTATCCCGGACGCAGAACGCGTCTTTTTCTACGCTCTGCGTACGTCCGGGGTGCTAACGAGCGCACATGGCTTAGTCGGGCTCGTGGCGTTGCACTGGGGGGGGCACGGGCTCGCCAGCGGCGTCGAGCAGGGCGTCGGGCATGTCTTGCCATTGCCCGTCGATCAGCCCTTGCAGCGGGCGGAAATTCGCCTTGTAGACCATCTTCCGGCTCGCCTGAATCCAGTACCCCAGATAGACATGGGGCAGCCCGAGCGCGCGCGCCTGTTCGATCTGCCAGAGGATGTTGTACGTGCCGTAGGATGCGCCTTCGACATCGGGGTCGAAGAACGTGTAGACCGACGACAGGCCGTCGCTCAGGATGTCGACCATGCTGATCATGCGCAGGGTGCCTGCGCCTTGATGACCCGGTGGCTCGCGGAATTCGACCAACCGCGAATTCACGCGGCTTTGCAGCAAGAACTGTTCGTACTGTTCGCGGCTGTCGTGGTCCATGCCGCCACCGGCGTGACGCCGCGACTGGTAGCGCATGTAGAGTTGGTAGTGCTCTTCGGTGTAATGCAGGCCCGACACATTGACCGCGAGGCCCGCGTGACGTCGCCAGATGCGGCGCTGCGTACGGTTCGGCCCGAACCGGTCAATCGGTACGCGCACGGGAACACAGGCGCGGCAACCATCGCAATAAGGGCGGTAAGTGAACACGCCGCTGCGACGAAAGCCTGCGCGAACGAGTTCGCTGTAGACGTCGGAATTGATCAGGTGACTCGGCGTGGCAACTTGCGAGCGCGCCGTGTGGTTATCGAGATAGCTACAGGGATAGGGGGCTGTTGCGTAGAACTGGAGGGCAGACAGCGGGGAGAGCGGCAGTTCGTTGGGATGGGTCACTGCGAAACCTCGTGAGCCTTATCTGCTGCGTTACCGTAGGCCAGGCCGGTGAGGATCTGCTTGTCGAGATGCCAGACCGGCGCGGGGGCCGCGACCGCCTTTTGCACGTGGGTCAGAAACGCGTGGCGGGAGATCTCGCCGCCGCCGAGTGACGCCAAGTGGGCGGTACTTTGCTGGCAGTCTATCACCTCTATTGCGTGTGTGCGTGCAAAGGAGACGAGCGCGGCCAGCGCGATTTTCGAGGCATCGGTGCGTTTGGCGAACATCGATTCGCCGTAAAACATGCGCCCGAGCGCCACGCCATAAAGGCCGCCGACGCGCTCACCTTCGTACCAAGTCTCGACGCTGTGGGCCAGGCCGGCGTCATGCAAGGCGCGATAAGCGGCGACGATGGCCGGTGTGATCCATGTACCGTCCTGACCTCGACGCGGCGCATCTGCGCAAGCGCGCATGACGGCGGGAAAATCGGCATCGAGACGGATTTCCCAGGCGTCTTCGCGCAGCACGCGGCGCAACAATTTGCGGAAGTTGTGACTGACGACGAAGTGCTCGGGGCGAAGCACCATCCGTGGGTCAGGGCTCCACCACAGCACGGGCTGGCCTTGTGAGTACCACGGGAAGATGCCTTGGCGGTAGGCGGCGAGTAGCCGCTGCGGCGAGAGGTCGAGGCCGGCGGCCAACAGGCCGGGCGCTTCGCTGGATGCGGGGAGCGCATTGTCGGCCGGGGGGAACGGATCGGTAGCTTCGAGCCAGACAACCATGTCGGGGCGGCGGGGCGCGATGTGACGCGCTTAGCCGCGCAACATCGGTGTGAGGATGTCCTCGGTGTGCGCCGTATTGACGGGCAGCGCGGGGACCGGGACGCCGGGCACACCTTCGGCCGTGGTGGCCTCCATGTGCACGCCAAACGCCCCTGCACGACGATCTTCAAAGAAGAAGCGTAGCGTCTTGGCCACCGTCGGGAAGGCGATGTCGTCCCAAGGGATCTCGTCTTCGGAGAACAGGGCGACTTCCAGGCTCTCTTCGCCAGCGGCAAATTGCGGCTCGCGCATCTGGGCCAGGTAGAAGATATGAATCTGATTGACGTGCGGGACGTTGAGCAGCGAGAAGAGCGCGCCGACGTCGACGACGGCACCGGCTTCTTCGAGCGTTTCGCGCGCAGCCGCTTGTGAGGTCGTCTCACCCATTTCCATGAAACCGGCGGGCAGTGTCCAGTAACCCAGGCGAGGTTCGATCGCGCGCTTGCAGAGCAACACTTGATCGCCCCAAACCGGCACCGTGCCGAGCACGTTGCGGGGGTTCTGATAATGGATCGTGCCGCAGTTCACGCACACGTGCCGCTCACGGTTGTCACCGGGCGGAATGCGCAACTCGACCGGATGGCCGCAGGCGGAACAGAATTGGATGGGAGGGCGTCGGTTCATGGTTGCTGCGAGTGTATCATCGGCGGCGCGCGCTGTGCGGTGACGCATACGGCGTTGCGGGATAACCCGTTCTATATAGGAAGCGCGCGGCATGTCGAAGCGATGACGACGCGCCCCAAAAAATAATCCGAAGCATTTGTTGCACTGCGATGGCGATTGTCATATAATTTATTTCTTCAGACGCGGGGTGGAGCAGTCTGGCAGCTCGTCGGGCTCATAACCCGAAGGTCACAGGTTCAAATCCTGTCCCCGCAACCAAATTAAAAAGCCTGATTTCCACAAGAAATCAGGCTTTTTGCGTTTTGCCTCCATCGCGCGCCACGCGCATTCAACGTCAACGCAAGCGATATCCGATCTGGGTCTCTCATGTCAGGCATCTTCACCACCAACGAAACCGAATTCGACGCCATCACCGAGTTGTGGGAGGCGTCCGTGCGGGCGACGCACGATTTTCTGAGCGACGCCGATATTGCGTGGCTACGTCCGCGCATTCGCGAGGACTATCTGGCGGCGGTGACGCTGCGTGTGTTTCGTGACGACGCCGGTGCAATTCGCGGCTTTCTCGGCGTTGCGCAGGGTAATGTGGAAATGTTGTTTGTCGCCCCGGAGGCGCGCCGACAAGGTATCGGCGCGGCATTGCTGGCGTATGCGGTGCGCGAACTCGACTGCGTGAGCGTCGACGTCAACGAACAAAACCCTCAGGCGCTGGCGTTCTATCAGCGTGAGGGCTTTGAAGTGATCGGCCGCTCGGCACTCGACGGGCAGGGCCGTCCGTTCCCGCTATTACATATGCGTTTGGCTACTGCGAAGACGGCATCAGGCGTTGTTTGATTTTCGCGCCGAATACGTTGACGGCAAGACCGGCCATCACCAGTGCGGCCCCTGCGATTTGCGGTGTGGTGAGTTGCTCGTCAAGTAGCAGTGCCGCCGAGGCGAGGCCGATGATTGGCACGAGCAGGGAGAACGGTGCGACCTGACTGGCCGGGTATCGCGTCATCAGGCGGCCCCACAGGCTGTAGCCCACCAGGGTGGCGATAAAGGCGAGATAGGCGATCGCGAAGAGGGAGGCGCCCGAGATATGCGACAGTGAAGCGCTGATTTGCGCCGGGCCTTCAAACCAGTAAGACAGCAGCGCAAACGGAATCGGCGGGATCAGACTTGCCCACACGACGAGTCCGACGAGATCCACCTGACCGATTTTCTTGGTCACGATATTGCCGGTGGCCCAACTGAGCGACGCGCATAGCGTGAGGACAAAGCCGAGGAGCGTCATCGCGCCGCCACCTTGTGCGCCGATGATGGCCAGTCCTGCGGCGGCGATGAGCAGACCAACGACGTTCTGCGCGCGAAACCGTTCGCCCAGGCACATGACGGCCAGCCCTAGCGTGAAGAAGGCCTGTGCCTGAAGCACGAGCGAGGCGAGGCCCGCGGGCATGCCGACGTACATCGCGGTAAACAACAGTGCGAATTGGCCGAACGAAATCGTCACGCCGTAAGCGATCAGCCAACGCCACGGCACGTTTGGCCGCTTGACGAAAAAGATGGCCGGAAAGGCCGCCAGCAAAAAGCGCAGGGCGCCGAGCAGCATCGGCGGCACGCCGTGCAGGCCGACTTTGATCACCACGAAGTTCACGCCCCAGGCAAGAACGACGATCAGTGCCTGCAACAGATCCTTCGGGGCCATGGCGGCATCTCCTTGTGCTTGTTTTTTACGGCATCGGCGAAGGCGAAAGTGTACTCCCCGAGCGTCAACGCTGTCGTGCGAAAAGTATCGCCAAGCCCGCTGGGCACCCCAGGACCGCTGCCGGCGAGGCCGAATCGCATGACGTATACTTCGTGTCTTGTATTGCAAAGGACGCCGCTCGCCAGTGTGCGACGGCGTTAGCTGTTCGAAAGATCACATAAGAATTACCGAGGAATTTGCATGAACTTGCCTGCCCGCCGCGTTTCTGTGGCGCCGATGATGGATTGGACCGATTCGAATTGCCGGGTCTTCCATCGCCAGCTCTCGCGTCACACGTGGCTCTATACCGAGATGGTGACCACCGGTGCATTGCTGCACGGCGATGTCGCGCGACATCTGGATTTCGATGCCATCGAACATCCGGTGGCCTTGCAGCTCGGCGGCAGTGAGCCGCAGGATCTCGCTCGCGCGGCAAAGCTGGGCGAGCAGTGGGGATACGACGAAATCAACCTGAATTGCGGTTGCCCGTCGGAGCGGGTGCAGCGTGGCGCATTCGGTGCCTGTCTGATGGCGGAACCGGAACTGGTGGCCGATTGTGTGAAGGCCATGCGCGACGTGGTGCAGGTACCCGTGACGGTCAAGCATCGTATTGGTATCGACGACGTCGAGTCATTCTCGTTCGTGGAAGACTTCGTCGGCAAGATCGCGCAGGCGGGGTGCAGCACGTTCATCGTTCACGCGCGCAATGCCATTCTCAAAGGGCTGAGCCCGAAAGAGAATCGCGAGATTCCTCCGCTCAAATACGACTACGCGTACCGGCTTAAGCAGTCGTTTCCGGAACTTGAGATCTTGATCAACGGCGGCGTGAAGACGCTCGACGAAGTCGCGCTCCATCTACAGCATGTCGACGGCGTGATGCTTGGCCGCGAGGCGTATCACAACCCCTATGTGCTGGCTGAAGTCGACGCGCGTTTCTATGGCGATAGCGCACCCGTAAAGTTGCGCGAAGCTGTGGAAGACGCACTGATCGAATACGCTGCGGCGCAAGTCGCGAAAGGGCACTATCTCGGCGCCATCACGCGTCACGCTCTGGGGTTGTATCGTGGCGTACCGGGCGCGCGCGGATGGCGTCGGGTGCTCTCGGATCCGAAGCGACTCAAGGCTGGTATCGGCGCCTTCGAAGAGGCGCGTGCGCAACTTCGCGCAGGTGCATTGATGGATCGCGATCGTAGCGACGCGGATGAGCAGCGCGAAGTGTCGTCGCTAGCGTCGGCGTAACTTCATCGATGGCTGGGATGCGCGGCGGGTCATCGCCGCGCGAGAAGCGGGTGGCGCGCATCGATCGCGCGCGTGGGCCGAGAAATATTTAAAAGAAGTGAAAAAAGTGCTTGGCAACGCGCTAATAACGTCGCTATAATCTTGTTTCTGTTCAGCAAGCAAGTCATGTTGTTGATCACGGCGGTGGCCGTAGCTCAGTTGGTAGAGTCCTGGATTGTGATTCCAGTCGTCGTGGGTTCGAGTCCCATCGGTCACCCCAAAATCCCCTTCGCGGAATTTTGCCGCCATCAGTAGTTCCTAGTTCTTCTGTAGTCCTCCCCATTTTTTGAATTGCGACACGTCATCGAGCGCTCGATCGTCATCGACGTGGTTTCGTGCATTGGTCGCTTCGCGTCATCCTCGATATTGTGCTTTCGCGTGATGCGCGTAGGTATGGACTCTAAAAGCAAAACGCCACGAACGCGCCGGTGAATCGGCAGGTCCGTGGCGTCTTCGTTCGCAGGCGGAAAAATTATGCCGCGTGAATTTTACGTTGCCGTGCGAGGTCGATCAGCAACACCAGGGCGGTAGCGAACAACAGGCCGGCAATGGTCGCAAGTGCTAGCAACACTACGCGTGACGGGCCGGAGGGATTCGTCGGTGTTGTCGGACCCGAGGAAAAACGCGGCGCGTCGACGTTCTGGGCATTAATGCGTTGTACCGGCAGCATTAGCTTGTTGCGCACTTCTCGGGTGAGGTCGTCCGCAATTTCACCCTCGCCAAAGAAGCCTTTAAGCGAATCGAGATAGGCTTGAAGCAATTGGCTACCCGTCAGCGTAGGCGTTACCTTCGCGTTAAACGCATCATAGAAGCGAAGAGCGATCGCATTTTGCGCAATGCGGCGGTTTAGGCGCTCGGCGTCTGCTCGGTTCGACGCGATGTCGGACTCGATGCCGATCATCTGCGACATAGGGGCCAGAAAACGTGCCGACGCCGCGCCGTCCGTACTTAACAACTGACGCTGTTCCATCTTCGCTGAGTCGGGATAGCGCGAGGCAATATCCTTCGTGCGGGCCAGCAAATTGGTTAGGTCGGCACGTTTAACGCCGTTCTGGATGAGTAAATTGTCCAGCGTTTGCTTCTCTTCGAGTGCGAGCATATTGGCATGCCGTACGTCGTTCGTAAGCGTTTGGCGAAGCATCGTATCCGTCAGGAAGCCGGCAAGCAATCGCAGTCGGGTCGCGGCATCGCTGCCGGATGTCCGGCTTGGTATCGTCAAATCAAGGCCAACCGATGTCAGATTCTCGTTGTCCTTCAAATTGAGAAATGCGAGGTCGTTTTTGCCGTATGGCATGACGAGCGATATCTGTTTGTTGAGAAAACGCTCATTCACCGCATTCGTGAGGAATTTGCCCGCCGGCGTATCGATAGCTTTATTGACGCTTAGATACTGTCTAAGCAACGCGTCGTCGTAAAAAGCGGGACTTTCTGCCTTGTACTGGGTCAGATTTTGTTTGACCAGTAATAAGCCCTGACTTTCGAAATGATAGAGCAGCGAGCTCATGGAAACGAACAGTGCGATAGGAATCACAACGGCGAAAGCCAACCAGAATGCCCAATATCGCTTGATGCGTTCATATAAAATCATCCCGAGAGATCCCTCGAGAGCGTACGCGTGCCCAGCCAATTTCACCATCTTTGATTCCTGATGCCGACGCAATAGTGTGGTGTCGATATGCGAAAGCCGCCAAGGATATCAGAGCAAAATGACCGTGGTGCAGCTTCCATAAACGAAGGATGCACAAAAAAGCCGCTCAATGGAGCGGCTTTTTCAATTTGTTTCGTTTAGGCGCGTCGCGCTTCGCGAGGTGGTTCCCGGTGGGGCATCTCGGTGACCGTTGGCGGGACGACATCCGGCAGCACTTGCTCAGCTCGTCGTGCCGCCTTGGCGACGACAATGAAATCGTAAGCAAGGGCGATGAGCGCCGCAATGACTGCGGCAATTGCTGCTGCCGCGAACATCAAGATCATGGTCGACGGACCTTGCATTCGGGAAGGCAGGGTGGGCCCCGAGGTAAATCGGGGGGCGTCTAGCCCTTGGGAGCGCATGCCCAGTACCACGAGCAATTGGCCGTTGTAAACTTCGCGCCGAACATCGTCCGTGGGGCTGAGGTTGGCGAAGTACTTGTTGATAGCGCCAACATAGGTATTGAGCAGCTGTTCTCCCGTCGGATCGGCAGGCAATTTGGCGAACAGGTCTTCGTAGAATTGCAACAGAACGTTGTTCTGCTTTTCTTGACGCTTGAGTCGATCAAGCGCTGTCTTTTGCGATGCAATGTCCGATTCCAGTCCGATCATCTGCGCCATCGGCGACAGGAATCGCCCCGAGTCGCCTGACGTCGTCAGCAACTGGCGTTCGTTCATCTTGGCGGCTTCAGGATATCGACTTGCGATCTGGCGCAGTTCGTTCAGGCGAGTGGTCATGTCGCGCAAATTCAGTTCCGAGTCGATCAACTGATTGTCGAGCGACTGTTTCTGGCTGCGTGCTGCCATGAGCTTGTTGCGCAGTTCCGATGTCAACGTTTGCTTGAGCATCGCATCGACGACGAAGCCGGCCAGCAATTGCATCCGTGCTGCCGCTTGTTCGCCAGAAGTACGGCTCTGCATCGTCAGATCAAGGCCCGTGGAGATCAGTGCCGAACGGTCTTTGTCGCCGACGTAACGTGCGTCGTCCTTACCGTAGGGCATCGACAACGTAAGGTGCTTGTTAATGAACCCGCTGTCGAGGGATTGTGAGAGAAACTTTCCCTCCGGCGTATCGAGCTTGTTTTTGCTCGCCAGATAATGGCGCAACAATGCGCCATCGTAGAACGCTTGGCGCTGTGCGTTGTAAAGCGATACGTCGCGACGAAGCAATACGAAACCTTTGCTCTCGTATTTGTATGCGAATCCATGGATCGCTACATAGATGAGTGCCGCGAGCGCAATGGTCAAAAGAACAAACAGCTTCCATCTCGCTGCGAGTCGGTATGCCCAGTTCGGGATCAACGGCTCGTCAGCTTCCCCGTTGTGAAAGTTCGCATTCATTTTGGAATCTCTTGACTTCGTACGAATTTTTCTTACTCGGTGGGCACATTAACAGATTAACTACCTCGAGTAAATGTGGAGACCGAAACGAAAAAACGCACTGCACTTTCATAAATTGTCCATATTTGGCCGCTGTTCGCGATGACGGCTCTGCGGCATTTGTGGCAGCGCGCGAAACGTCGATGCCGCCATCGAGAACACACATCGAACTTGATCTAGATCTAACTCCTTGCCTCAAAGGCTTCGCCGCTCGTGGCAGCCCGCCGCATAATGGACTCGTCATGTTTTCATGACCCTGTCTTCCCGGGATGGTTATGGTGCCCCATGCGTTCCGGTTTTCTCAGCCCGCCTGACTCAGGCGGGTTTTTTTATGCTGCCAGTTTTGACAGGGGTAAAAATACGAGCCCACTCCGAAAGTGATAGGATTTTTGTCGGAAATTGGCGATCGGACATCCTCCAAATGACGGAGAAAAGCAATGGAAGCGACTTTGCACGGCGGCATCGGGCTTTTCGATGAGGACCGGTCCGTACGTTTCTATGTGAGCGTTGACGGCAGGGTCTGGACGTGTGTGATCGAGGGCGAAGCGCTGAACCAGCTCGCCGGCATTCATGCCACCGGTGAAGCGCTCTTCGATCAATTCATGGAAAACGAAGACGCCATCGTCGCCCGTGCCGCCAGTGCCATTGCCGACGGTGCGTCATCCGAGCCTGTTCTGTTGCGTGCCATCGCCTGACCGGCACGCTTTTCACTAGGGCCGCTTTCCAACACGGCCACTTTTCATCACGGCTTTCGAACCGGAGTCTGTCATGAGCTATGCCTCCCATGAGCAGGTGTACGAGTACCGCGCAGGCTATGCGATTCGCGTTCGGGCATTTCAGAACGAATACGCCGGGCCGTGGGATTATTTGGTGCAAGTCTCGCGGCATGGTAAGCCGGAGGGGCCCGAAGTCCGCTCGCCTGACGGGCACCGGGACAATCGCGTCGACGCGGAAATGGCCGGCCGCAAAGCCGGGGAACGCATTGTCGACGAACTACTCGGCGACGGCGACTGACTCACCACCGATCCGGTCTCACTCGGTAATTTTCAGACTCGACTTGCCGACCAGAGGCCGTCGCTCCGGCGCAACACCCGCCGCTCTTCTTCCAGTTTCTCGAGATGCGCGCGCAGCGAACGTTGCGCAACCGCATGACGTGCAACGGATACGTCGTCGTATACGATCGGCGTGAGCGTCTCGAGCGAGGCAGGGCCGTGCCGCAGGAGGGCGTCCAGCACGCGGGCTTCGCGCCGAAGCCGATGGGCCACGAGTCGCGCAATGCGCTGTGCCGGCTGATCCATCACAAAGCCATGCCCGGGCGCCAACCACTCCGGGGCATATCGCGCCAACTTTTCCAGTGACGCGAGATACGTCGCCATGTGCCCGTCGGGCGGGTTGATGACGACCGTCGATCCTTGCATGACGTGATCGCCCGTGAACACGATGCCTGTCCCGTCGAGTGCATAGCAGACGTGGTTCGACGCGTGTCCCGGCGTATGAATCGCTCGCAGGGTTCGGCCATCGGGTAACACAACCGCGTCACCATCCGAGAGCACCACATCCGGCACGAACGTCAGGTCTTGCCCTTGTTCGTGTTGCGCCGGCATGCCATAGGTCGTCGCGCCGGTACGCGCCGCCAGCGTGCGTGCTGCCGGAGAGTGATCGCGATGTGTGTGCGTGACGAAAATCTGCCGGATGTCTCCCGGCACCGCTTGCAAAATCGCATCGATGTGCGACGGATCGTCGGGCCCCGGATCGATCACGGCCCAGCCGCTGTCCGAACCGCTGCCGATCAGATACGTATTCGTGCCCGGGCCGGTCATCATGCCGGGGTTGGGCGCGCTCACGCGCAGTACGCCCGGCATCAGCGTCACGACGCGTCCCGGCACGATGTCGTAGCTGCCGGTGCCCTGTTCCAGCGGATCGGTCAGCGACAGCTCCGCCCACGCGGGTTCGTCGGGCGTGACAGGCCACCGGCCGCGTTTGCCGTTGGCCAGTCGCGGCTGAATGCGCGGCACGTCCGTGAGTGCCTGTGCGGCGGTCACAGCCGCGTCTACGTCCTGCACCGATTCGAGCCATTGCAAAATCTTGCGCGTCGGCGGCAACAGGCGTAACTGCTCAGCGTGAGCGAGGGCATAAGCGGGGCGCATCCAGCGATGCGCAGCGGTCTCCACCTGATCGACTTCGGCTTGTTGACCGTCGGGTAACACCGCAAGGAAAAAGCGTGTGTCGAAGCGCTTGGGCAGCGCGAGCGGCGTCACCCAATGGCTCAGATAGTGGAGCCGTGCTGGGGCCAAACGGATGGCGAAACGTTGGCAGAGCGACGTGAGGTCGGTGGTGGCGTCGTGCAGCGCTTTACGTTGCGTGCGTACTGCCGTCAACGTGTCGCTATCGACCGGTGTGCCGACGAGCGGTTTCGCGTTGTCGGCGAACAAGACCCCGGTTTCTTCGAAGCATTCCCGAATCGCAGCAATGTAGTAATCGAGACCGCCTTCGGGCAAGTGCAACCGCTCGCTCGCTTCGGCATCCGTCAGCCCATGGCACGCGCCGTGCGCTTGCCGGTCGGCCGCGTCGACCACGCCGCCGGGAAAAACATAGGCGTCGGAACTAAAGTCGTTGGCCCGTACGGCACGGCGTAACAGCAAGACTTCCATGCCGCTTGGCCGTGCGCGCAGCACGACGAGGCTGGCGGCCATGCGCAAGGCGGGCGAGGGCGAGCGTGAATCGGCAAAGTCGGACATGGCGTTGCCGGCGCGAAGGCCAGGCAGAATCGCGAAGCCCCTAGTGTGCCATCGGATGCGTCGACGCACCTGCGCCGGTGCGTCTCGTTTCGCGTCGATTCAATGGGCTTTGCGGCCAGGGTGGCCGCTCATGCCGCGTCGTTGGCCGCGTGCGTCGACACCGTCATCGACGTCGCATCGGGGGCGTGCATCTCACCGTGTGCACGGGCGGCAACCGCTCGCAGCCAGTGCATGGTCGTCTCGGGTTGCGTCACCGGCAGCATGTGCCCGCCGTCGACGAGCGTCAGTGTTGCCCCAGCGTACTGGCGCGGCAGTCCTTCGCCATGCACGCGGTAATTGAGAATCCGATCGCCGCGTCCGTACAGCACGTCCACCGGCACGCTGAGCGCACCATAGCGAGCGGCGATGCCGGGCATATCGCGCTCGGCGGCCAGCATATCGACCGATGCCGCGTAGAAGTTGCCCGGTCGAAAACCCAGCACGCCACCCCCACGGATCAGGAAGTCTTTCGGCGCATCTTCAGGCCCGAAGACGTAGGTGAGCGTCGTGCGGCCGGTCATCATGCCGACTGGCACGGCGAGTGTGCGGCCGATCCACCGACGCCACCAGGCACTGCGCACGGCTAGCGCGCGGAACGCCTTGGGCGGCTCGGATACCGGTTGCGTCAGTGGTGCGATCAATGCGAGCGCGCCGACTCGCTCGCTGTGGTTCAGTGCCAGCGTCAACGCGACGGCACCACCGAGCGAGTGTCCGACGACGAGCGGGTGCTCAACCCCCAGCGTCTCGATTAATTTGGCAACAGTGGCGGCCTGCGCCGCAATACTGCCGTCGCGTTCGGGCGCGCGTGTCGAGTAACCGGAACCCGGCCGGTCGATCAGAACCACGCGATGGGTGTGTGCCATCTCAGTGAGCGGCAAGTACGCGAAGTTGCGCAACTGGCCGCACAAGCCATGGACGAATACGACGGCAGGACCATGGCCGAAGTCGACGTAATGCAACCGTTCGCCATCGATCTCCAGAAACTGACCGTCGGGCGGCACGGCGGCTTCCGCACGCCGAGCAACGCGCTGTGTGAAGCGCACCAGCACCAGCACGACGACCGCAAAGGCGATGACGAGACAAGCGAGCAAATAAACGATAAGCATGATGTCGTTCCGCGTTCCGCGTTCCGTTAGCGAGCAGCCACCTTGGCGGCACTGAGCGTTTCCACCGTTTGGGCCGTCGGCTGCGCCTCGACCTCGCGCGTGGCGCGCCGCTCGAAGCGCATGGCGCCATCGTCGACACGGCCCCAGCGCATGAGTCGCACATCGCGAAAGTAGCTTTGATAAAACACCCACGGCTTGCGCCCGCCTTGCTTAGGCAACTCGCCGGCGGCGCGCTGAATGTAGCCAGAAGTGAGCCCGATGGCCGGTAATTCTGCGTGCTCATGCGGCCGAAGCTGCGGCACACAGGTGTCGTAGCCATGGGCGTTCATGTGATTGACGAGACGACAGACGTACTGTGCGATCAATTCAGCCTTGAGCGTCCACGATGCGTTCGTATAGCCGAAGATCGACGCCAGATTCGGCACGCCGCTGTACATCATGCCCTTGTAGGCGACAGTGTCCGCCAGTGCGACAGGCTGACCGTCGACGAACAATCGCGCGCCGCCCATGAGTTGCACACGCAGGCCGGTTGCCGTCACGACGATGTCGGCATCGAGTGTCTTGCCGCTCTTGAGCGTTAGCCCGGTCGGCGTGAACGCCGCGATTTCATCGGTGACGATCGAGGCACGGCCGCTGCGTAGCGCTTTGAAGATATCGCCGCCCGGGGCCAGACATAGCCGCTGATCCCACGGGTTATATCGTGGCGAGAGATCGCGTGCGACGTCCACATGTCCCTGCGCCTGACGTGCGGCGCGACCGATCAACACGCGGCGGATCGCGTTGGGCCAGCGTCGCGCGGCGTTGTAAAAACCGAGCGTCACCAATACGTTCTTCATCCGCACGATGCGATGCGCTAGCCCGGCGGGCAGCAGCGCGCGCAGCCGCTCGGCCACGCCGTCACGTGAGGGCATCGAGAGGATGTAACTTGGCGAGCGTTGCAGCATGGTGACGTGCGCGGCGCTCGGCGCCATGTTCGGCAGCAATGTCACGGCGGTGGCACCACTGCCGATGATCACCACGCGTTTGTCGCGATAGTCGAGATTGGCTGGCCAGTGTTGTGGATGCACGAGCTTGCCCGCGAAGGTTTCCATGCCGGGCCATGCCGGTGAGTGACCGGCGTCGTACGCGTAGTAGCCGCTGCACATGAAGAGGAAGCGGCAGGTGAGCTGTTGCGTTTCCTGTCGGCCATCGGGATGCGTGCGCTCGATGTCGAGCGTCCAGCGGGCGATCGACGAATCCCATCGCGCTTCGCGCAGTTTGTGACCGTAGCGGATCAACCCGTCGAGCCCTTCCGCATGCGCGGTGTCCTTCAGGTAGTCGAGAATCTTGCTGCCGTCGGCGATGGCCTGATTGCTGTTCCATGGCCGAAAGCTGAAGCCGAGCGTGAACATGTCGGAGTCGGAGCGCACGCCGGGGTAACGGAATAAGTCCCACGTGCCGCCCAGCGATTGCCGGGCTTCGAGCATGGCGAAGCGCGTACCGGGGCAACGCTCGCGCAGATAGTGCGCCGCCGAGATGCCCGAGATGCCGGCACCCACGACGATGACATCGAGATCGGTGGCCACGCTGGCGATATCGGTCGGATGACGGGGGGCGGTCATGGCAGGTTCCCTGGCGGCGTGTCTTGCGACGGGTGAGCGGGTGACGTTGTTGCAGCGTGCGGTGAGGTCGCAGGTGAGGGCTTGGTTTTGCGCGCGACGGCCGTGCGTCGATAGAACCAGACGACCAGCGCTTGATAGCTCGCGCCGAACAAGCGCGCCAGCTTATCCACGCGGCGCGCGTCCGCCCCCACGAGTACACGCCGGGCGTTGCGCGCCACCCCCGCGAGAATTTGTTTGGCGGCTGCATCGGCGCTCGTCACGTCGATCAGCTTGTTGGCGCGGCGACGATGCGTTTGGGCGTCCATCCCGGTGAGCGCGGAGATGCTGTCGTCGATGCGCGACGTGTGCACGATATTCGTCGCAACGCCGCCCGGGTGAATACACGTTGCGCTCACCGGCGAGCCAGCCAGATCGAGTTCCATGCGCAGCGCTTCGGTGAAGCCGCGCACGGCGAACTTGCTGGCGTTGTAGGCCGACTGAGTCGGCATGGCGACAATGCCGAACAAGCTCGACGTGTTGACGACCTGGCCATCGCCCGAGGCCGTGAGATAGGGCAGGAAGGCCTGCGTGCCGTGCACCACACCCCAGAAATTGATGTTCATCAGCCACTCGACGTCTTCGAGTCGCGCGGTGGCAACCGGCACGGAAAGGGAGACGCCAGCGTTGTTGAAGATGAAGTTGACCTTGCCGTGGACCTGCGCCGTTTCTCTGGCCCACGCGAAGACGGCGACACGGTCGGACACGTCAAGCCGCCGGGCGCTCACACGAACGCCGAAGGCGCGACAGGCCTCGGCGGTGTGCGCCACGCTGGCGTCGTCGATATCGGATAACGCGAGGTGCGCCCCGCGACGAGCGAGTTCAAGCGCCAGCGAGCGACCCATGCCGGAGCCTGCACCGGTGATGGCCGCCACCTTATCGGTGAACGTCTTCATGCGATGTCTCCCAACGATGTCGTGACTGAGCGCCATGCGGGCTGATTTTCGCCAGCTTCGTGTCGTCTTTAGGTCACCCGTGGATGCCCTATGTCACTCATATCGCGTTGCGTATAATTTGGTGTTGTGTGTCACCACTTTAGTTTTCCGCTCTCGTGATGTCAAATAGCGAAATGGAACAAGGACTCGAATCGATAGCGACGGACGCTCAGGCGACCGATGCGCTCGCTGACGGCTCGCCGTCGGCCACAGGTGACGACACGGTGGCACCCGCGTCGCGGGGCCGTCGCTATGGCGGCGTGGGGCAGGCGCAGCGTGAAGCGGCCCGGCGAACGGCGCTCATCGACGCAGGTACCGAGGTTTTCGGTACGGTCGGATTCCGGCGCGCGACCGTGCGCTCGGTGTGCCGTCTGGCGAAGCTCAACGACCGGTATTTCTATGCCGCCTTCGACACCATGGAGCATCTGCTGCGCGCGACGTATGCCCATCATGCGCAGACGCTGCTTGGTCAACTGCAAGCGGCTGTCGCCACGGCCGAGCCAACGCTCGATGCGCGCCTCGATGCGGGCTTGCACGCGTTCTTCACGTTCTTGCGTCACCCGCACGCAGCGCGCGTGTTGTTGCTGGAGGTGATGGGCGTGAGCCCTGAGACCGACTCGACTTATCAGCGATACATTTTTGAATTTGCGCGACTGATTGTCGGCATGGCCGACGCGCCGCCGCCGACA
Source organism: Pandoraea pneumonica (assembly GCF_049918595.1). GTDB lineage: Bacteria > Pseudomonadota > Gammaproteobacteria > Burkholderiales > Burkholderiaceae > Pandoraea > Pandoraea pneumonica_A. Next base: position 256,668 of record NZ_JBNCRZ010000003.1, on the reverse strand, counting down.
ACCGAGGACGCTGCGGCCGACGCGCGAATTGTCGGGCTGGCGCTAGTGGGCGCCATGACGAATGCTGGCACGGCATGGGTGCTCACTGGCTATCAAGACACGGAAGCCCGCATGGTCGCGTGCTGCCGCCGCGTGTTGCGTGGGGCGCTGGCCTAGGCGCCTGTTCCCGCTAATGCCGGGCGCCTGTTCCCCGGCCAAAGGCGTGTGTCCACGGGGGAAGTATTGCAGTGGCCCCGATAGGGCGGCGCTCGCTACAATACGTCTTTCGCGTTTTGCGCAGGTGCATGTGTGCCTGCGTGCACTTGCGTGCAGCAACGCGCGCCTCTTTCCTCACTCTCCAAGGGTCGAAAATGACCACCATCGGAACCCCGCTGTCGCCGAGCGCGACGAAAGTCATGTTGTTGGGCGCTGGCGAACTCGGACGCGAAGTGTTGATCGCGTTGCAGCGCCTTGGCGTCGAAACGATCGCCGTCGATCGCTACGAGAACGCGCCCGGCCAGCAGGTCGCGCATCACGCCCGCACCATTGCAATGACCGATCCGGAACAACTCAAGGCGCTCATCCTGGCCGAAAAGCCGGATCTCGTCGTGCCGGAAATCGAGGCCATCGCCACGCCGATGCTCGAAGCGCTCGAAGCCGATGGCGTCGTCCACGTCGTGCCCACGGCACGCGCGGCACGCCTGACGATGGATCGCGAAGGGATTCGCCGTTTGGCTGCCGAAACGCTCGGCCTGCCGACCAGCCCGTACCAGTTCTGCGACACGCTCGAACAGTTGCAGGCAGCCATCGACGGTGGCATTGGCTACCCGTGCGTGGTCAAGCCGGTGATGAGCAGTTCGGGCAAGGGGCAGAGCAAGATCGACGGCCCCGATGACGTGAAGGCCGCGTGGGATTACGCCATGGCCGGTGGCCGTGTGAGTCATGGCCGCATCATCGTCGAAGGCTTCATCGACTTCGATTACGAAATCACGTTGCTCACCGTGCGCGCGCGTGGTGCGGACGGTCAGGTCGAAACGCACTTCTGCGCACCGATTGGGCACAAGCAAGTGAGCGGCGATTACGTCGAGAGCTGGCAGCCGCATCCCATGCCGGTGAATGCGCTTGAGCGCGCGCGCCTGATCGCCCGTGAAGTCACGCAGAATTTGGGCGGGCAGGGCATCTTCGGCGTGGAGTTGTTCGTGAAGGGCGACGAGGTGTGGTTCAGCGAAGTGAGTCCGCGTCCGCATGACACGGGCATGGTGACGATGATCACGCAGTGGCAGAACGAGTTCGAACTGCATGCCCGTGCTATTCTCGGCTTGCCGGTCAACACCACACTGAAGACGCCGGGCGCAAGCGCAGTGATTTATGGCGGTGTCGACGCCACCGGTATCGTCTTCGACGGTGTGGATCACGCGCTGCAAGTGCCGCAGACGGACATTCGCCTGTTCGGCAAACCCGAGAGCTTCGTCAAGCGCCGTATGGGTGTCGCGCTGGCCTACGACGACGATCTCGACGTGGCGCGTGCCAATGCGCTGGAGGCTGCCAGCCGCGTGAAACCTCGCGCGGTCTGAGCGTCATAGCCCCTGCAACGTGATCATTTGCGCGCGGTCGTGCGGGGCGCTGAAATCCTGTAACGGTCCCATCGGTACGATCCCAGTTGGATTGATCGTCCGATGGCTCTCGTAGTAATGCCGCTTGATGTGCGCGAAGTCGACCGTCGCCGCCACACCCGGTTGTTGGTAGATGTCGCGCGTATAGCCCGATAGATTCGGATAGTCCGCAATGCGGCGCAGGTTGCACTTGAAGTGCCCCACGTAGACCGCGTCGAAGCGGATGAGCGTGGTGAACAACCGGATATCGGCTTCCGTCATGCGCTCACCGGTCAGGAACCGGCGGGTGGCGAGCCGTTCCTCCAACATGTCGAGCGTCGCGAAGAGCGGCGCCACGGCCTCTTCGTAGGCGGCTTGCGTGGTGGCGAACCCAGCCTTATAGACGCCGTTGTTCACGGTGTCGTAGATGCGCGTATTGAGGGCGTCGATCTCGTCGCGCAACGCTGCGGGATAGTAGTCGCCCGGTGTCGCGCCAAGGGCGTCGAACGCGCTGTTGAATATGCGCAGAATTTCCGACGACTCGTTGTTCACGATGGTGTTGGTCGCGGTGTCCCACAGCACGGGCACGGTCACGCGGCCGGAGAAGTGCGCGTCGGCAGCGAGATAGACATCGCGCAGAAATTCAGCGTGATTCACGGGGTCGTCCGTCACGCCAGGGCCCGCGGCAAAGGTCCAGCCGTCGTCGAGCATCAGCCAGTTCACGACGGCCACGGGAATCATGTTTTCCAAGCCTTTTAACGCGCGCATGATCAACGTGCGATGCGCCCACGGGCACGCGTAGCTCACATACAGCACATAGCGTCCGCGCTCGGCCTTAAAACCGATGCGCTCGCTGTCGTTGTGACCCTCGGCGCTTGGACCGGGCGTGCCGTCTGCGGTGACCCAATGCCGGAAGGTGGTGGGGCGGCGCTCGAAGCGTCCGCCGGTCGCGCGCGTGTCGTACCAGTCGGTGTGCCACTTGCCGTCGACGAGTAAGCCCATTCGATACCTCCAATGCAAAGGGGGAAGCCCACAGCATAGCTGTATAACGAAAAAACCCCGCCGGAGCGGGGTTTTCAGTTCGGGCAGACGGTGAAGTGCTGCCCGAGGCGCGTCGATCGTGTTAGCGATCGCTCAGCACATGGTCAGTCGCTTACAGCGGCTGGATGTTGCTGGCTTGACGGCCCTTCGGTCCCATCTTCACTTCGAAGCTGACCTTTTGGTTTTCTTGCAGGGACTTGAAGCCCTTCGATTGGATTTCCGAGAAGTGCGCGAAGAGATCTTCACCACCTTCGTCCGGCGTAATAAAACCAAAACCCTTGGCGTCGTTAAACCACTTGACGGTACCAGTTGCCATTTCTTAAATCCTTAAAGTTTTCAAATGAGCGAGCGAGAAGCTCAGCGAGCGCATGACATTAAAGCTGATCAGGTACAACCGAGGTGACGCAGAGGGCGACATTAGATGAACACAAGACTCGCCATACAACGTTCATGCACCCGTTTTTTTACGGGAAAGGTGGGGGTGTCAAGCAGGGAAACTTTTAGATTGTTGATCCATGCCACTTTCGGGCCACTTTTCGTTGCAGTGCGACATGTTTTAGGCACAACCGGACGACCGGTTAGTGCACGCAAACCTGTCTATGCATGCGCCGGCTTTATGCATCCAGCTTATCTATTCATCTTTCGGATGCTTTCCACGGTGCCCAGACATACCGCAACGCAGGGACTTCAATACCGGGGGAGACGGCGATCGGGTGAACCGGTCCGGGCAAGCCGCCCAGCCGTTCATAAAACCGGCGTGCTCGCGTGTTCTGCGCGAGCACCCAAAGATAGAGCGGTGCATTCGGATCTAGCGCCCCCGCCCAGTCTCGAACCCGCATGAACAACGCCTGACCGATGCCCCGACCTTGCCACGGCGCGGCGACGTGGAGGTTGTCGACCAGAATGCCGTCGGCGCCCGACAGCGCGCAGATAAAGCCCGCGAGCGAGCCGTCGTCCATACCGGGGCAGGCTTTCCAGATGCGCAGCGCGGGATCGTCGGCACGGGAAAGGCGTGTCCGCCAGAGCGACGCGTGCTCGCATTTGAAATGGGCGAGTAGCGGACCGGCGGGCAGCGTGTCGGCATAAGTGGCACGCCAGCTATGCGCATGCAATGCCGCAATGGCATCGACGTCCGACGGTGTGGCGCACAGAATCCGAGCGTCGCTCATGCCAAACTTCCCGCTCGGCGAGAGTCGAGTGCCGCAAAACAAGAATGACGTTCGCGGCAAAACAACGAAGCGAAATAATTCAGTTGTCGCGCCGGCACAACGCGTATGCGCATGCGCCGCAATGTCATGGACATGTCACCACCCTGTGCAGCCTCACGAAAATGAGAGGGTGGCGTCTACCCATGGCGTCACCGCCCGATCACTATAGCGCGTCAGCTTTGCGTTTGCGCATGCCGGTGACTGGCAAATGTGGCGCGTTGCCGGTGCGTGGTTTTGGCGGGCAACGGATGGTGCGTCTTGACGATCTTTGCCCCTTTGGTGCGCTTCGTGGCATTCCCCGCAGCCGCGACTTTCGTGCGCTTCCCGCCGCGGTTGGCGCTCGCGCGCGTCTGCGATTTTCCAACGGCACCGTGCGAGGCGCGTCCTTTGGTGTTGCGTGCACTGGCCGTCTTCATCGAAGCGTGGGGTTTCGCGCCGTGCGGCTTGGTCGACACTTGCTTGGCGGGCGCTTTGGCGCGGCCTTTGCGATGCGGTGTCGCCTTTGCTGCACTGGCATGGCTGGCTTTGGTTGCCTTTGTGGTCTTTCCGGCTTTGGCGGTCTTTAAAGGCTTGCCTGCTTTGGCTGAATTGGCGGTCTTACCGTTGTGATGCCGGGGCGCGGCGTCGGCAGCAAGTGCGGTATGGGGAGCGATGACAGATACCGCAAGCGCGGCAAACGAAAGGGCGGCGGCGAGCGCCTTGCGCGAGGCGCGCAGGTAGGACGTGAACAACAGTGTCTCCGTGGATATTGTTTCGAGCGGGCGCGATTGTAGGGCGGCTAAAATGCGTTGTCGAGATGGTCGGTCGGCCGTCCAGGTTGGCGCGAGTGTGGCGTGCGCTGTGTTGAACAGAAATATTGTGCGCTGCCACATGGGCGACTTGCGGTGTAGGTACTTTCCCTAGGGGTGTGCGAAAACCGCGCCACGACTTAATTTGCGGGCGGCAAAATTCATACCTGAAGCCCTCAAATTTCACAGGTGAGTGCCGTTAAAGGCCTCAATGCCCGGCACAATGCCGAGATCAAATCCGGGCAATCACGCTACGCGGCCGCGAAGTGCCGCGCGTCTTTCGAGACCACAAGTGGCAACCAACCAGGCACCAACGCCCGATGCACTGCAAGCGCTGCTAGCGACTGTGCAGCGCAATGAGCGTTCGCTAAAACGTTTTCAGGACATCGAGCTGGCGCTGATGGGAGCGCCCGACTTCGGGCAGTTTCTGGAGGTGGTGCTCAATCGGCTGCGTCACGATTTCGACCTCTCGGGCGTGCGTCTGATGCTCGCGGAGATCGACGACACCCTACGCGATCTCATCGATACGGCAGAAGGCTTGCGCGCCCTCGACTCCGGACTGTGCATTGCGGCAGATGCCGGCACCTTCGCCGCGATCTGCGGCGACGGACGCCTCTGGATCGGTGCCCCGCGCGAGCGTCATGCCGCGCTCTTCGGTGCGCGTGCACCGGCCAGTGCCGTGGTCATTCCGCTCTCGCGTAACGGCCGGTACATCGGTGTCATCGCCTTGGGCAGCCGCGACGCGAAGCGCTTCGCCCCCGACATGGCGACCGATTTTCTTGAGCGCTTTGGTGCGGTCGTCGCGGTGTGTCTCGAGAATATGTGGAATCGCGAACGGCTCAAGCGTATCGGTCTGACCGATCCGTTGACCGGTTTGTCGAATCGCCGCTACTTCGATCAGCGCTTGCGTGAAGAGGTGGTGCGCGGCGTACGTTACGGGGCACCGCTCGCGTGTCTGTTGATCGACATCGACCACTTCAAGCGTGTGAACGACAGTCATGGCCATGCCACCGGCGACCGCGCGTTGCGCGCGGCGAGCGCATGCATGCGGGCGCAATTACGCGTGACCGACACGCTCGCGCGCTATGGCGGAGAAGAGTTCGCCGCGTTGCTTGTGCAGACCGAGCAGAATTGGGCGGGGACGGTGGCGGAGCGCGTGCGGCGCGCGGTGTCGCGCCTAGAGGTGCCCGACGACGATGGGGTGCTGGTGCCGCTCACGATTTCCATCGGACTCGCCAGCATCGACCCGCGCGATAGCGCCGACCCGGAGGCGCTGCCGATGCGTTTGCTGGGCGCGGCCGACGCTGCGCTCTATGCCGCGAAACGTGCCGGCCGTGATCGCGTGATGGTGGCGGCGCCCGCGAGTCTTCGTTAAATCTTCCCTTTGCTCGTTACAAACCCCAGTGCCTCAGATCCGGCGTGACCGGCCCTGGGGCCTGTAGTGCTGGCGCGAGCGCGGCGGCGATGGCCAACAACTGACGATCCGCCAGCGGCGGTGCCATCAGTTGCACGCCGACGGGCATGCCGCTGTCGTCGAAGCCAGCGGGCAGCGCGATAGCGGGCGTACCCAGAAAGTTACCCGCGCGGCAGAAGCGGCCGATGCTGACGTGGGCACTGTCGGCCGGATCCAGTGGCAGGGCACCGTGGCCGGTCGCGGGTAACAGCAACGCACCTTCGAGACCGATAGCCTCGGTGAACGCAGCGGCCACTCCCGCACGTCGGGCAACGGCCTGTTCGTACTCGGCGCGAGAGATTTTGCCGCCAGCCAGGATACGTTGGCGTACCACGTCCCATAGCGGCTGCGTGGCGTCTGCTGCCAGATGGCCGTGCAACTGAAAACCTTCGTAGCCGAGGATCACCGAGTTCGCTTCGGAGAGCTCGCCGATATCCAGTTCCGCAGATGGCGTCCAGCGCCGCAGTGTCCACCCGGCGGCGGCCACGCGCGCGAGCGCATCGTCCCAGACGCGCTGTGCACCCGCCGATAGCGTAGCGGGGAAGGCGTGCGGATCAAGGACATGCAGCAACGGCTGCGTGTGCGGCGTGACGATAGGCAGTGCGTCGCGCAGGCCCGCGCTGATGGTGGGGGGAATCTGCTGTGTCAACGTATCGGCGGCATCGGCACCGGCCAGGAGGGCGGTGAGCGCATGCGCATCGGCGACGCTGCGCGTGATCGGTCCGAGCACGTCCAGCGTCGGTGCGAGCGGCACGACGCCCGCGCCGCTGATGACGCCGCTGGAGGGCTTGAAGCCAACCAGATGATTCAGCGCGGCGGGGGCGCGCACCGAGCCGCCCGTGTCGCCGCCGATGGCAATCGGTGCGAGTCCGGCCGCGACGGCGGTGCCGCAACCCGACGATGAGCCGCCCGGCGCGCGATGCTGTGTGGCGTCCCACGGGTTCCATGGGGTGCCGCGCGTGGGATTTTGTCCGGCCAGACCGAAGGCGAACTCGGTCATATGCGTCTTGCCCAGAACGACCATACCGGCGGCGCGCATGCGCTGCACGGCGGTGGCGGTGCTGTCGCTTGTGATGGCCAATCGGCTGAGTGAGCCGGCGGAGGCAGTGCTGCTAGCCACTTCGATACTGTCTTTGATCGCTACCGGCACGCCATGCAGTGCGCTGGCCGGACCTGCGCCACCGGGGCGCAGCGCGGCATCGGCAGCGTCGGCTTGCGTCAGCGCTTGCTCGATGAAAACTTCCGTGAAGGCGTTGAGTGCGTGAGCGCGGGCGATGCGATCGAGGAAGTGCTGGGTAACTTGACGCGAACTGATCTGTCCGCTGGCGATTTGACTGGCGATCGACAGCGCGCTTTGGAAATGAAGGGGAGCGGAGAATTCGCGCATAGCAATTGGCATGAAATCGGAGCCCGCCGCCCAGGCAACGCGGGCGGCGGGCGAAAAGCTGGCGTTACGTTACTTCAACGGGCGGCCATTGGTTTCCGGCATACGGATGAAGGTGAGCAGCGTGATGACGGCGCCTGCCAGCACGTAGTAGAAGAACCAGCGCTCTTGGCCGATGCTTTGCAGCCAGGTCAGCAGGTACGGCGTCGTACCGCCGAGCAGGGCCACCATGAAGTTGTACGGTGCGCCGATACCGACGGCGCGCACGCGGGTCGGGAACTGCTCAGACATGATGGCGGGCGCAATCGACGTATAAAGTGCGTACAACACCAGGCCGAACAACTCCACCGCCAGGATCGACGCGAACGTCGGCTGCATGCTGGTGATGACGGGGTAGAAGAACAGCAGGTAACCCGCAGCAAACACGATGAGCTGCGGTTTGCGGCCGATGCGGTCGGAGAGCATGCCGAGCAGCGGATGCAGCAGCATGAACACGATCATCGCGATGGTGTTGGCACCGAAGGCGATCTTGGAGTCGGCGTGCAACGCGCGGATCGCATAGGTCGGCACATAGGCGACAAACAGATAGAACGCGAACGTGGTCAGCACGGAGAAGCCGACGATGCGCAGCGTCTCGCGCGGGTACTCGCGCAGCAGCGTGCGCAGCGGCTGCTTGACGGGCTGTTGCTTGAGCTGCTCTGCCGAGGCTTCGGTCTCAGGAATCGAGGTGCGCAGCCACATACCAGCCACGCCACCCAGCGCGCCCAGCAGGAAGGGGATGCGCCAGCCGAACTCCTTCATCTGCTCGGTTGAGAGATAGGTGGTGAGTGCCCAGCCGATGGCCGAGGCGATGAGAATGCCGGCGGCCGAGCTGAAGAACGCGAAACTGGAGAAGAAGCCGCGGCGATGGTTGGGCGCCATCTCGGCCAGGAAGGTCGACGCCGAGGCGTACTCGCCGCCCAGCGACAGGCCTTGGATCAGTCGCGCGATCACCAACAGGACAGGTGCGGCCAGACCGATAGATTCGTAGGTGGGCGTGACGCCAATGATCAGCGAACCGCCAGCCATCATTAGAATGGTGGCGGCAAGCGCAGCCTTGCGACCGTAGCGGTCCGAGAAAATGCCTAGCGCCCAGCCGCCGATGGGGCGCATGAAGAAGCCAACGGCGAAAATGGCGAAGGTTGCCAGCAGCGAGGCCGTCTCGTCGGTCTTCGGGAAAAATTGCCCGGAAAAGAACACCGCGAAAGACGCGTAGATGGTCCAGTCGAACCATTCCACGGCGTTGCCGATGCTGCCAGCGGCGATTTTGCGTGCATTGGATGCCTCAGCCCGCGCCGGGGGAGCCATCGAGGTTGCTTGGGTCATGGAAGGAGCCCTTGTCTCTGATTGGTTGTTGAATTTTGTCTTGTTAATGCCAAAATACGTTGAATATCGACATTTGAGTTGAATGCTACATCGAATATGGACAATTGTGTGGAGTCTTTAGCAGAGGAAGGGAATGTCGAGATCGATGCCGTCGATCTGGCTTGTCTGGCGGCATTGCAGGTCAACCCTCGCGGGACGTGGCGCGATCTGAGTTCCGCGTGCGACGTACCGGAGCGCACGCTGTCACGCCGGTTGCAGCGGTTGATGGAAGGGGGGTATGCCAAGGTGATCGGCGAACTGGACCCCGTGGCGGCTGGCAGTGGCCCGGTGTTGCATGCTTGGTTGCAGGTGGAAAACGGCAAAGAGCAGCAGGTCGCTAGTCATTTGGCGGGTTTGCCGCAGACGCAGGTGGTACTGGCGACGACCGGGGCGTCGGGCTTGTTCGCCGAGATCAATACGCAGACGCAGGACCAGTTGTCGGATCTGGTGGTGCGGGTGCTGCCGCAGGTACCGGGGCTACGGCAGGTGGAGTCGCGCATCGTGCTGCGTTCGTTCCGGCGCGCGAGCCGTTGGCGCATTGACGGCTCGGTGCCTGCCGAGCCGGTGTCGCCGGGCGATGGCCGGTATGTGCTGGGTGCCGACGAGGCGCGACTGCTTGCGGTGCTGGCCTCCGACGGCCGGGCCAGCTTGGGCGTGCTGGCGGAAGCCTGCGGCGTGAGTGAGCCGAAGGTGCAGCGACTGATTACCGGTTTGGTGGAGCGCCACGTGCTGACCTTCCGCGTCGAGCTCGAGCCGTCGCTCGTCGGGTATGGCGTCGAGGCAATTTTGTCGGTGCAGACGCGTCCCGGCCAAGCCGACAGCATCGCGATGGCATTGGCGCAGGACAAGCACACGCGCTGCTTGTTCGGCACCAGTGGTCAGACGCAGCTGTTTTGGCACGTGCTGTGCCACGACATCCAAGACCTGTGGGCCGTATCGACCGAGCGCATCGGCGCGCTCGATGGCGTGCTGTCGTGCGATGTCAGCACGGTGGTGAAGGCTTACAAGCGCGCAGGGCGCTTGCGTCACGGGTTGCGGGTGGAATAAGGGGAGTCGGTCAGCGCACGCTGAACCAGCCGATCAACAGCGACACGGTGACGACAGACAGCACCGTCGAGATCAGGATGGCGCGCGAAGCCACGGCGGCTTCGCGCCCGTAGAGTTGCGCGAGCATGAAGGGGCCGGTGCCAATCGGCAGCGCCGAGAGCAACAACGCACTGTGCGCCCAGATCGCTGGCAGGTCGAAGACGCGAAATGCCAGAAACGCCGTGATCGCCGGTTGAAACACCAGCTTGAGTCCGACCAGACGCCCCACGGCACGCGCCACGCGCGGCTCACGGGCGCCGCCTGAGTTCTGCGCGAGAAACATGCCGATGGCGACCAGCGCGCATGGGCTTGCGGCGCCGCCGAGCAACGTCGTGAAATGCAGGACGGGGGCGGGTAGCGCGATGCCTGCGGCAGCAAACGCCATACCGACAAAGGGCGACACCACCAGCGGATTGCGGATCAACGCGCGGGCAACGAAGCCCGCTGTCCGACGCCAGGACGGCGTGGTCTGCAAGTCGGTTTCGATGATGGCAATCGAAATGGCGAACAGCACGGTGGCCGTCAACAACATGGCCACCACGACGGCAGGCACGCTCGCCGGACCGAACGCGACCAGGCACAACGGCAACCCCATGAATCCGGCGTTGGGATACGCCGCGCCCATGCCTTCGATACTCGCGTCGGTCAGGCGTCCGCGCACCGTCCGATCAAGTACGAACGACAGGGCAAACGTCGCGGCCATGCCACCGCCAAACGCGCCCAGAAAGCCCGGGTTCACCAGTTCCGCCCAAGTGATCTGCGCCATCGACTGAAACAGTACGGCAGGCAGCGCGAGATAGACGACAAAACGATTCAGCGCGTCGAGCGCCGACGCCCCGAGCCATGCCCGGCGGGCGCAGAGATAACCGACGAAGATCAGCCCGAAAACGGGCAGCGCTGCGGAGATAACGGCTTGCATGATCAGTGTTGCTCCGCGAGTCGGATCAACCACTCGCGCCGCGCGTTGCCGCCGTCGGCTTCCGTGTGTTCGCGGGCTGCCGCTTCGGCACCCGCAGCATCGCCCGCAGCAATGCGCGCGACGATTTCTCCATGCTCATGCCAGACGACTTCCTGCATCGGCATCGCCCCGAGCGTTGCCGCCATCGCGCGCATGATGTGCGGCCACTGCGGCGCGACCGTCTGCGCGATCAGCGGGTTACCCGACGCGTCGTGCAGCGCCGTATGAAACGCGACCTCGACCCGCACTTGCCGAGCGACCGGCGCGCCGTGCGTGAGGCTCAAACCGGTGTCGACGGCGTCGCGCAGCCGTTGCAATTCGTGCGCGCCGAGCGTGCCGTCGGCCATGCGAGTGGCGGCCAATCGTGCTGCCAGACCGTCGAGCGCCGTTCGCACCTGATACAGCTGGCGCAGATGCGTGGCGTCGATAGGCGCCACTTCCAACCCTTGTCGTCCGCTGTCACAGACCAGACCGTCGCGCTTGAGCAGTTGCAGCGCGTGACTCACCGGCTGACGCGACACCCCCAGCGAGTCCGCCAATTCCGCCTGCCGGATACGTTCACCGGGCGGCAGCGTGAGATCGGCAATCGCATCGCGCAGGCGCGAGTAGACCTGATCGATTAGCACGGGGCTGCTGGCCAGCGGGGCGAGCGGGCCGTGCGCGTCGGTGAGCGACGCGGCGGATGGGGCGTTCGACATGAGGGAATCCGGTGCCGACGGGGAAGTCGACGCTCTCGTGATATCTGGAATTCCGAATTCTACGCCGTTGGGCGAACGCTGGGTGACGATTTATCGCGCTGATGGGCGACGACGGGGCGCGACAGTTACTCGCTGGGGTCCAATTCGGGCGGGGCGATGGGGGTGACGTGAGCGGGCGTTTGCAGCAGCGCCTGCATGGTCGTACGGGTGCGTTGCAAGCGGCGGGCGAGTGCCCAGGCATCGGCTTCGCGCTCGAACAGGCCGACGATCAGGTGGGCTTCGCCCGCGAACCCGTCGGAAAACAGGCCGATATTCTTGGCGATCATCTCGCTCGCGCGCTCGACCGAAACGGTGTACTGACGCGGTGAGCGGTACTGATTGACGACGACGGCAAAGGCGTGGGAGAACGCGTCGGACATGCGAAAGCCTCCTCTTTCAAAGCGCGCACTGTATGTGACGCTTCCGGTGATTGTAGGCGATGCGTGTGGGTTTTCGATGGCAAAAAAAAGCCGCCGAGCGGGTCGGCGGCGCAACAGAGAGGGGTGACAGCGCAACCGGAGTTGCCAAACACAGCGTAGTCGCCGGGAATGACAAAGCCATGACCGCGACGGTCACGCTTTCCGATGAGCTATCGAAAATCGTTAGCGACGAAACCACCCCCGGTAGCGACGACCGCTACCGGACTTGCCGAACTATGCGCTCAACTGCCGCGGGCTACACGAGTACTGGCAGCGCCTGTACGACAAGCATTCCGACGAGCGCCCCGACGACGGCACCGACCGCGCGCAGGCCATACCGTGTGGCCCGCGTCGTGACGGGGATGCCGCCGACGAGCAGGGCACCGGCGACCGCCATGGGCAGGAACAGCGTCAGGTCGTAAAGATTGAAGTGGAATGTGGGCATCGTTCTTGTCTCCTCGCCTGAAGGCCATTCCACTATAGGACGGCTGACAAGGATGCCCAAGTTTGGTGCGCCGCAGCATGTTGCTTCGGCGAGACCGCGCGCGCGTGACGCGCAGTGGTCGGTGGTGCTAGGCGCCGCGAAACGGCGCCAATCGCGCGCTCAGTCTTCCTGGCGCACCGCGTGCATCTTGCGGCGTGCGTTCCAGAGCGCCATGTCTTTGCGGGTGGGGGTGTGGTCGTTGACGTTGATACCGGCCGGTTGTGCGCGCACGGCGGAGATCGGTGTATCGCTCGCCTCGCTGCGTGCCTGCACCATCATCACGAGCGTAAATAGCGAGGCGGCAAGCGCCAGCAGGATCAGTTTCATAAGGCCCCCGGGTGAAACCTGTATTGCATCTGGTCGGTGTTATCGATCGCTCGGATCGTCTGTGGCGGGCGGCCGTGACGGGCATCCTGCCTGCGATCTTCTTGCGACCTCTGGTTCTGGCACTGCTGACAGCGAGACTGCTTCTGTTGCCACTGACGGTATCGACTGCGTTTCTGGCCGGGGCTCGGTGCACGTCCTGCGTTTTCGCGATGCGAGGCGCATCTTAGCGGCCGATTATGACAACATTCCCGGCGGATCAGAAAACGTTTCTTGCGATATCCCTGCACGTCGGCGTTATTGCCACGACGTGTCGCAATGCCGGGGCCCTGTAGCGTATAGCGACGCGCGCCGCCAAAAGTTTAGAAATCGTGACAAGTTTTTTGTTGTCACACCCCGGCGACACCCAAAGTGCCGGGTGCCACCGGGGTTTGCCTTCTTATGAAGCGCGGCGTTTCGCGCTCTCCGGCAGCGCCATGGCGGCCAGCGACGCCAGTGCCGCCCCCGCCTGAGCGATCTCATGCATCATGTCCGGCGACGTGCCGAGCGAGACCGCCAACCCCGTGAGCCCGGCCCAAGTCGACGGTTCCAACAGCCTTGCGATGAGAAATCCCATGGTCAGCTCCCTTCGGACGCATCGTCGAGCGTGGTCTTGCCGCTGACATAGAACGGCTGCATATCCACGTTCGCGACCATCGCCTTCTGCCCCAGCCCCTCGTGCGCGGCGTTGGCCAGCACCCCGTTGTCCTGATCGATGGTCCACGTGAACAGGCCGCCCAGCCCGTTGCGCTTCACGTAATCGCCTTTGGCCTTGACGGTGCGCGGCGTATCGAGCGAGAGAAACAGGTGACTGGCCGGGTGATAGAGGAAGTCGGCATCGGCCACCGTATCCGTGTACAACGCGAAGCCGTTTCGGGCGGCTCCACCTTCGAGATCGAGATAGTTGAACAGCATGTCGAAGTATTCCGTCGTGCCCGACTCGAACGTACCGGTGGTGATGTCGCTGCCCGGCGTGTAGGTGCCCGAGAGCGGCGCCACGCTGGCGATCTGGGCCTGACAGGCATTGCGGCTGTAACCGGCGTAGCCGATGTGCACCATCGACAGCGGCACGCCTGCCTGGCGCAGCCAGTTCACCGCCCGGTCGATGGAGAACGTACCGGGCGCGCTCGGGTCGGTGTCGTGCAGATTGGTGTGATGGGCGAGCGCCGGGGCCCACGGCGTGCCGAAAAAGTCGTAAGTCATCAAATTGATGCGCGTGACGCCGGCCGCGACGAGCCCCGGCAGATTGGCTTTCGCCATGTCGGCGACGTTCGCCGAGGCCGCGATCGAGATCTCCACGTCTTTACGGCCCGCGGCCAACAGCGCTTTCTTGAGGTCGCTGACGAGCGCGGCGTAGTTGGGGCCGTCGGTGTCGTCATAAGTGTTGCCGTCGTCGGCGGGCGCACCCGGGTATTCCCAATCGAGATTGATCTCGCCGAACATCGGAAAGCGCTTGAGCAAGTCGACCACGCTTGCGCAAAACGTCTTGCGACGTGCTGCGCTACCCGCCACACCGTGAAACGCTTGACTCATCGTCCAGCCGCCGATGGCGATGGCGAGTTTGAGCGCCGGATTTTTCGCGTGCAGCAGCCGCAGGCCACCCAACACACCTTGGGCGCGCGACTGCTGAAACATCGGCATGACGTCATTGCTCACCCAGCCGGTAAAGCCGCAGTTGCGATACGAGAGCACGTCGCCCCAACTGTCGACGAACGTGGCCTGATCGGTGTTGCGTTGAAAGTCGGTGGCCGCGCGCGCAATCGTCTGCGCCTTCTCCCCCTGATCGCCGACGATGCCAGCAAAGCCGATGATCAACCGGTCGTAGGCGAAGGGATCGAGCAGCATGAGATCGACACCACGCCCGGCCGCGTCGTTGCTGAAGTCGCCATCGAGCCGTCCGTCGTATTGCGACCAGTCGGTGTAGTAGCCAGACACTTGAAACGCGTTCTTGGCATAGCGGTTGTAGGCGGGCCGTGTGACACGCGCCGACGTGTACGACAGTTGGGTTGTGCTGGTGCCCGGGTCGAAGCCGTTTTGTGCGTACGTGGTTTCCGAGGCGCCGTTGAACGGGTCGCTCGGATAGACGAGTACGGAAGCGGCGGTGTCGGCGAGCGCGTTCGCGGGCGTGGTGGCAGGCGTGGTGCTAGTCAACGCGGCTGCGGTCTTGCGATTCGTATCGGTCATGCTGAGGCTCCTGAGAGTGAACGGAAATGGCCGTCGCCGGGCGGCGCTCGCCGCGTCGGCTTCGGCGTATTCAGACTCGGGCACGCTCAATATCGAGACCAGCGCAAACGCCGTGTCAGCCATGTCAGCGCGTGTTTGACGCGAGCGCACAGGTGTCGCCAGTGTCGATGGCAGCACCCCGTGCGAGACGATTCACCCGGGCCTTCGCATGGTTCGACCGATGGGGCCATCCCCGCGTCGACGGGCGCAAAGCGATACCCCATGCGCGGCACGGTCACGATGTGGCGATGCAGATCGAGCGGGATGAGCTTGCGGCGCAGACGCGAGACCACCTGCATGAGGTTGGTGTCGTCCTGATCGGGGCGTTCGGGCCAAAGGCGTGCGATCAACGTACGTTTGTCATGGGCCACATGCGGCGGCGAGAGCAGGGCGAGCAGTAACCGGTACTCGATCTGCGGAATGCGAACGACGATGCCGTTGCGGCACACTTCCCCATGACCTTCACGCGCCACGCTGTGCAGTGGCATAGCGTCGTGCGGCGACGGCGCGCTGGCGTCCGCTAAGTGAACACCCGCCGCCGCATCTCCGCGCGACAACCGGCTATCTACGGCGGGGGCAGTTGACGCTTCGTGTGCAGGCGGATCGAATCGATACCCGATACGCGCCACGGTGACGATGGCGCGTTGCAAGCCGAGCGGGGCGAGCGAGCGGCGCAAGCGCGACACCAGTTGCACGATGGCGGCGTCTTCCATCCATTGCGCCCGGCGTCCCCATAGCGCCTCCATCAGCACACGTTTGTCGAGCGCAGTCCCTGCATGGGCGGCGAGGAGCACGAGCAGGCGCTTTTCCTGCTCGGACAGCCGGGCAGCAACGCCATGACGCTGCACGAGATTGGTGACTTCGTCGAGATCGAACGATGACATCGGCATGAGGCGCTCCTGGTGACGAGAAAGGGAGGCTCACCGTAGCGACGCGCGATCGCCTGTCACAAGGCAAAAGGCCGCAACAAGCCGTATCAAGCGGCGGCACGCGAGACGCACGCGCGATACAAGCGCGGCATAGGTGCGCGGGCCACGTGTCTTGCGTGCCTTGGTCATGTCGCGTGTCGACGTGCATCGTCATGTGTCACTGCCGCGCGGTAAGATACTCGTCACTCGCCAAGCGGCGACGCTTCATCGACTCCCGGAACTCGTCATGCTCGAACTCATTGCCGAACACCGTTGCTTCGGCGGCGCCCAGCGCTTTTACCGCCATGCCTCCACTGCCATCGGGCTGCCGATGCGCTTCTCGGTATTTCTGCCGCCGCAAGCCCGCGACGGCCGTGCCGTGCCGGCGCTGTTTTATCTCGCGGGGCTCACGTGTACGGAAGAGACGTTCATGATCAAGGGCGGCGCGCAGTGGCTTGCCGCCGAACATGGCGTGGCGCTGATTACGCCTGACACGAGTCCGCGTGGCGCGGGCGTGCCGAGTGAGACGGATGCGTGGGACTTCGGTGTCGGGGCCGGTTTTTATCTCGATGCGACGCAGGCGCCGTGGTCGACGCACTACCGCATGTACAGCTATATCGTCGACGAGTTGTATGACGTGGTGACCCAGACGCTACCGATCGATGCCAGCCGCGTGGGCATCTTCGGGCATTCGATGGGCGGTCACGGCGCGTTGACGATCGCGTTGCGTAACCCCGACAAATTCCACTCGGTGTCGGCGTTTGCGCCCATTGCCGCCCCGATGCATTGCCCGTGGGGCGAGAAGGCGTTCACGGGGTATCTGGGCAGCGACCGTGAAGCATGGCGTCAGTACGACGCCAGCGAATTGGTGGCGAAGGCAGGCAAAGCGGTGTTCCCGGGCGGCATTCTGATCGATCAAGGGTTGAACGACCAATTCCTCGAAGCGCAACTGCATCCGGATATCTTCGAGCGCGCCTGCCGCGAGGCAGGGCAGCCGCTGAACCTGCGCCGCCACAACGGATACGACCACGGCTACTACTTCATCCAGACTTTCATGGCGGACCACCTGACGCACCACGCGGAGCATTTGCGCGCATATTGATGGGCGTCGAGCCGGCCTGACAAGCGCAACGTCAGTACGCCGTATGCACGGAGCCGCGACGCCTACCACGCGTCGCGGAAACTTACACCGCTCGCGCTTCGTAGTGACGTGGCGGGTTCACGATCTCGTCTTGCGCCCGCACGATTTCCAGCTCGTAGCGGCCAGCGAGATGCGTGACCGAGAGCACCGCATCGACTGCGGCGAGCGTGTGTTCGAACGCCGCACGCACCGTATCGCCCTTGAGCAAACGTGCGAGGAAGATGCCCGAGGTCAGATCACCCACGCCCACGGGATAGCGAGAGAACGGGTAGAGCGGCCGCGAGCCGAGCCATGCTTCATCGGCCGTGACGACCAGCATGTCGAACCGGTCCGCAGGCTTGCCAACGTATTCCAGGTGCTTGACCAGCACCATCTTCGGCCCGCGTGCGAGTAGCGCGCGGCACGCGGCCACGGCGTCGTCGAGGGTATCGATTGGATGCTGTGAGAGCTTCTCCAATTCGAGATGATTCGGCGCCATGATGTCGGCGACTTCCGGCATGTGCTCGACCAGAAACTGTTCGATGCCCGGCTTCACCTGACATCCTTTCTCCGGATGCCCCATGACGGGGTCGCACAAATAGATCGCCGCCGGATTGGCTTGTTTGACACGGCGTACCGCCTCCAGCACGAAGCCTGCCTGCTCAGGCGCGCCGAGATAGCCCGAGAGCACGGCATCGCAATTGGCCAACTCGCCGATATCGGCAATTCCATCGACCAGCCGCAGAATTTCCTCGCTCGGCAGCGCTTGCCCTGTCCACTTGCCGTACTGCGTGTGATTCGAAAACTGCACCGTGTTGATCGGCCAGACATTCACGCCGAGGCGTCGCATCGGAAATTCGGCGGCGCTGTTGCCTGCATGGCCGAAGACGACATGCGACTGGATGCTGAGGATATTTTTCATGGTGACGAAGCGGGTAGGCGTGACCTGAAGTCACGCAAAGCGCGTGACGTAATAGGTAACAAGCAGTCAGCGTAGCACCGCGCATCGTCGGGGCGCAATGCTGAGGGCGGTGGGCGGCCTGCAAAAGCCGGCGAGCGACAACGGACTAGGCTTGTCGTCCCGATTACGCTTGCGCATTCACCGTCATGCTGCCCTCTACCTCGAACGTCCGCTCGTCAGCCACTTCCTCCGCGACTCAGTCGGCTATGCCTCTCACGCCATCATCGGTGGCTAGCTCGTTGGCCGAAGATTTCGACGACATGGTCAACGTCGCATCGACCTCAAATGATGGATGGACAAGCGATGTGCCGGATACCCCGCAATCCCCAGAGACACTCACGCGCATGGCCATGGAGCAACGTCTCGCGGATGAACGCGAGGCGACCAAGGCGGTGGCGGAGCCGGATGCCTTCGTTTTCACGATTGATTTCGAAGGCGACGAAGTGCCGGTGCGCCTCGACCTGACTTACAACGTCTGGTACGGCATGCTGCGAAATGGCACCCGGCAGTATTTCCGGAGCAACGAGAACAAAGAGGTTTGGTTCAAGCGCGCTCCCCCGACACCGGCCACCGACCCGGTATTAAGCGCTGCCCAGCAGCAATGCCGACTGAAAGACCTGGGGTATCGTTTCGCGGCATACGCCCCGCCTGTGCCCCCCGCAAACGTACGCACGTCGTTGCCGCGCGTGGCCCATGCCGTGTGGCTTGGCGGCAAGCTATCGACGGGAATTTTTGGCAATCTTGCGTGGTGGGGGCGTCGGTTCGAGAAGGCAACTCCCGCCTACGCCGTACAGATTCACGTGCTGAAAACGCGGAAGCAAGCCCCGTCGCTACATGAGCAACTCGACCACCTGCCGAACGTCACGGCTAAGGTACTTGCCGACGAGCCATTTTTCCGCACCTACGCAGCCTCGCCGTCGTTCGCCATGTTTCGCGATCTGTCTGCGGCGAAGTACTGGAGCGCTCCGCATGACGCGATCCGATATCGCCTACTGCATTCGCTGGGTGGCATTCTTTTTGATCCGCGCGACAAACTCAGATTCGGTCCCCCCACGCTGCCCGACGCACTTGCGTTGGCCGACGTCGCGGTGAGTGGGTTTATCGTGCCGCCACTGGAGCATCAGTACAGCCCCTTGCATGTCGGCATCATGGCGTCGCTGCCAGGCAATCCGGTGATGGCGGAGATCAACGACACCATGTGGCGAAAGTGGAAGCACATGACCGACGTCGATGCGCATCCGCGTTATCGGGAGTGGCTGGAGGCGCCGACGCAGGCGCCGGAGGTGTGGCTTACGCGTGCGCTGAGCGAGCTATGCGGTCCGCACCTGGTCACCAATGTGCTGTACGACTGGGTGCCGGGTATTCGCACGATGGTCGATCTGATGAAGGCACATGAGGATGGCATCGATATGGGGGTCGAAGCGCGGCCCAAATACGCACCGTTGATGGCCTATTACTTTGCGTTCGACAAGCAGCTGGCGGCCGTGGATTCGGCGAACGATCGGCGCGACGCTATCGCCGATCTGGCAATCGGAGTACTGGCACGCTCGGCAAAATGAAAAACGCCCGCCGCCGGATGTCGTGACGTTGCACGATCCGGCGGCGGGCGTTAGCAGCTGCTCGCTTGCGCCGCTTATTTCTTGGCCGAAATAATGGCTTCGGCCACGTTTCTCGGCGCTTCGGCGTATTGCTTGAACTCCATTGTGTACGTCGCACGGCCTTGCGTGAGCGAGCGCAGCGACGTCGAGTAACCGAACATCTCCGAGAGCGGCACTTCGGCACGCACCAGCTTGCCGCCGCCACCGGCGATATCGTCCATGCCTTGCAACATGCCGCGACGGCTCGACAAATCGCCCATCACGTTGCCCATGAACTCTTCGGGCGTCTCGACTTCCACGGCCATCATCGGTTCGAGCAGCACTGGCCCGGCACGTCGCATCGCTTCCTTGAAGGCCATCGATCCGGCCATGCGGAACGCGTTTTCGTTGGAGTCCACGTCGTGGTACGAGCCGAACGTGAGCGTGACCTTCACGTTGACGACCGGATACCCGGCGATCACCCCGTTGGTAAGCGTCTCGCGAATGCCCTTGTCCACGGCCGGGATGTACTCGCGCGGCACCACACCGCCCTTGATGGCGTCGACGAATTCGTACAGCTTTTCCTTGTCCGGTTCGAGCGTGATGACCACGTCGCCGTACTGGCCGCGACCGCCCGACTGCTTGACGAACTTGCCCTGCACATCTTCGACTTTGTTGCGAACCGTTTCGCGATACGCCACCTGCGGCTTACCGACGGTGGCTTCCACGCCGAACTCGCGGCGCATCCGGTCGACGAGAATTTCGAGGTGCAGCTCGCCCATGCCCGAGATGATCGTCTGCCCCGATTCTTCATCGGTCTGCACGCGGAACGACGGATCTTCCTGCGCGAGACGATTGAGCGCGAGGCCCATCTTTTCCTGATCGACCTTCGTCTTCGGCTCGACCGCCTGCGAAATCACTGGCTCGGGGAATTCCATCTTCTCGAGGATGATGATGGCGTCCGGGTCGCACAATGTGTCGCCGGTGGTCGCTTCCTTCAAGCCGACGGCGGCGGCGATATCGCCCGCGCGCACTTCCTTGAGCTCGATACGCTGGTTGGCGTGCATTTGAAGAATGCGCCCCATGCGTTCCTTCTTGCTCTTGGTCGGGTTGTAGACGGTCGCGCCCGACTCGATCACGCCCGAATACACGCGGAAGAAGATCAATTGGCCCACGAACGGGTCGGTCATGATCTTGAACGCGAGTGCCGAGAACTTTTCGTCGTCGGCCGGGTGGCGCTCGATCACCTTGTCGTCTTCGTCGTGACCGGCAATAGCGGGCACATCGACCGGCGAGGGCAGGTAGTCGATCACGGCGTCGAGCATGGCTTGCACGCCCTTGTTCTTGAAGGCGGTGCCGCACAGCATCGGGACGATTTCGCCCGCGACCGTGCGCTTGCGCAGGCCGGCTTTGATTTCGTCTTCGGTGAGCGTGTCGCCGCCGAGGTATTTCTCAAGCAGCGCTTCGTCGGCTTCGGCGGCGGCTTCGACCATCTTGTCGTGCCATTCCTGCGCGCTCTCTTTCAAATTCGCCGGAATGTCGATGTAGTCGAACTTCACGCCCTTGGACGCTTCGTCCCAGACGATGCCTTTCATCTTCACGAGATCGACCACACCCTGAAAGCCGTCTTCCGCACCGATCGGAATCTGGATCGGCACGGCGTTGCCGCGCAGGCGTTCGTGAATCTGTTTGTAGACGCGGAAGAAGTCGGCGCCGATGCGGTCCATTTTGTTGACGAACGCGATGCGCGGCACTTTGTACTTGTTGGCCTGACGCCAGACCGTTTCCGATTGCGGCTGCACGCCGCCGACGGAGTCGTAGACCATGCAGGCGCCATCGAGCACGCGCATGGAACGCTCGACTTCAATGGTGAAGTCGACGTGTCCGGGGGTGTCGATGATATTGATGCGGTGACGCGGATAGTTACCGGCCATGCCGGTCCAGAAGCAGGTCGTCGCGGCCGACGTGATCGTGATGCCGCGTTCCTGTTCCTGCTCCATCCAGTCCATCGTGGCAGCGCCTTCGTGAACTTCGCCGAGCTTGTGATTGACGCCCGTGTAGAACAGGATCCGCTCGGTCGTCGTCGTCTTGCCAGCGTCGATGTGAGCGCTAATGCCAATGTTGCGATAGCGCTCGATGGGGGTTTCTCGGGCCACAATGCACCTCTTTTGCCAGACGGTGGGAAAAGCATAGCAGCAGCCATCATACTCCAATGTTGCGTTGCCGCGCAGGCAGTGACATTGCCCCGAAGACGAGCAGCCACGGGGCTTTGCGGCAGCCTGCCCGCCGTCGACGTCACCCGTTCGACGGGGGCAGCGGATCGCCCGATATCAGGTGCGGCGAGTCAGTCGCGCGGACTCGGTCAGGCGATATGACGCTCACGTGAGAACGCGAGCACGGCACCGCGCGGCGCATTGGCGGCGGGTGCCAGTGCGTCGTCGTCGTGCAACGTGCTCATCGTGTGTCCGTCTGGCAACTGAAACACGGCGACGGCTTCGCGCAGGTGACGTGCCTGATCTTCCAGCGAACCTGCGGCTGCGGTGGCTTGTTCAACGAGCGCGGCATTTTGCTGCGTGACCTGATCCATTTGCATCACGGCAGTATTCACCTGCTCGATGCCACCCGATTGCTCTGCCGAGGCCGCCGAAATTTCTCCCATGATGTCGGTCACGCGTTGCACGGCCTGCACGATGTCGGTCATGGTGCGGCCCGCATCGCGCACTTGTGACGAGCCGTCTTCGACCTTGCCGACCGACGTCTCGATCAGCCCCTTGATTTCCTTGGCAGCGGCGGCGCTGCGTTGGGCAAGGGTGCGCACTTCACCGGCGACGACGGCGAAGCCGCGGCCTTGTTCGCCGGCGCGTGCCGCTTCCACCGCAGCGTTGAGCGCGAGGATGTTCGTCTGAAATGCGATGCCGTCGATCACACCGATGATGTCGTTAATCTTCGACGAGCTGGCCGCGATTTCCTGCATCGACGACACGGCACGCTCCACCACGCGGCCGCCTTCGCCAGCGATCTCCGATGCGTTCGCTGCCAATTGGCTGGCTTGGCGTGCGTTGTCCGCGTTTTGTTTGACGGTCGCGGTCAACTGCTCCATCGACGACGCGGTTTCTTCGAGCGAGGCGGCTTGCTCTTCGGTGCGCGCCGACAGATCGGTATTGCCCGCCAGCAATTCACCGGAAGCCGAAGCAATCGCTGCCGTGCCGGTGCGCACGCGCCGCACGATCTGATCAAGACTTTCATTCATGTGTTTGAGGGCGGCCATCAGTTGGCCGGTCTCGTCGCGGCTCGTGACATCGATGCGGCTCGTGAGGTCGCCTTGTGCCACGCGCTCGGCAATTTGCACGGCGCGCGCGATCGGACGCGTGACGCTGCGGGTGACCGACCACGCGGCCCCGATCCCTACGACGGCGGCCACGGCGCCGATCGCCGCAAGTAGCCACTTCGCGAAGACGATATCGGCGCTAGTCGCGGCGCCGGTCTCGTCGACGATCTTCTGCTGGAGTTTCACGAGGTCGACCGCTTCGGCCTGCATCGCGTCGAGCGCGGGCAATGCCTCGCGTTCGACGGTGCCGAGTGCGGCTTCTCGCTGGTCGGCGCTCAACTGGGCGATCACCGAAGCGCGGGCCTTCTGAAATGCCTCGTTGTGCTGGCGAATGCTGACAAGCAGTTTCTTGCCGTCTTCGCTCGTGACGTACTTGTCGAGTACCTGCAAGGCGTCTGCCGTACGCGCGAGGTTCACGTCGATGCGCTCGTTGTAGGTCTTGCGTTGCGCAGCGTCGGGTGTGGCGATGACTTCGAGCATACGGCGTCCGTTGCCGCGCACCATGGCGTCGATGGTGTGGGCGGCGTCGGCCTTGGACCAGGCGCTGGTCAGCAGCATTTCGTTGGCGCGTTCAATGGCCACGAAACGCACTAGCGCGATGACCAGCATGGCGAGCAACAGCACCAGTAGGGTGCCGAAGCCGATAGCCAGTCGGGTCCGGATTTTCAGGTCGGCGATTCGCATAGGGAGTGACTCCGTTCTAGGGATGTGGAGCCGGAACGACACGGGTGACGTGACGTTTCCGACGTTGCGAGGAGTGGTCGCCGGGCTGCCGCAGCACGCGTCGATACAAGGGATAAGGCACGACGCGGCATTGGCTCACGCGCCGGGAACGACACGTGTGACATGTCCGGCGACGCGTGACGGGGGGATTCAAGGGAAGCCAGTCCGTCTACCTTCGTATACGACGTGAAATACGACTCTCTGAAGGTGTCTGACAAACGAACGGGGTAAACGCCGACATGAATTTGGCTAAAAACTTACCCAAATCGGACGGCGTAGATCGGAGGTAGGTGAGTGCTTAATACGCGCCAGTGATCGCCGGCGTCCTCGCTGATCCAAAGCGCCCCTGTGGTCGAGCCCATCGCGAGCGTGCGTCCGGAGGCATCGACATCGAGGCCGTGTCGGTAGATCAAGTCGTAAGACGGTGTCTCGGGCAGACCGTGAGCAAGGGATGTGAAGGTCTCGCCGCCATCACGCGTGCGCGTGACGACGAGGCAGGCGTCGACGGGGATGCGGCAGGCGTCGCGTTGCGCTGGCACGAACCACGCGGTGTCAGGGTCATGCGGATCGACTGCGGCGGCGAAACCGAAACTCGAGGGCAGGGCATGAATGCGGCGCCATTGCGTGCCGAAGTCGAGGCTGCGAAAGATGCCGTTGTGATGTTGCGCCCATAAGGCGTTGGGGGCGGCGCGGCACTGTACGAGACGGTGTACGTCCTGTGCGTTCGGATCGAGTCGGCGTTCCGGCGGCATGTAATCGGCTTCCATGCCGGTGGCTGCCAGCGACCACGTGGCGCCGTCGTCGCGGGTGCGCCAGACGCCGCCGGTCGAGATCGCGACGATAACGTGGCGGCTGTCGTGCGGATCGATGCAAATGGAGTGCAGGCCGGGGTGATCGTAGCCGCCACCCATCCATTCGGCGCGCTCGGGGCGATCCCACAGGCTTTGCACCAGGTGCCAGTGCTCGCCGCGATCGGGAGACCGGAAGAGGCCGCCCGGAATCGTTCCGGCCCAAAGCACGCCGGGCGCGTCGGGGCCAGCGGCTTCTAACGTCCAGAGGAGTTCGACGCTGGGGGCTTGATGGTTGGGGACGGTGTCTGCGCCGTTCGCTTTCGGGAAGGCGGGCGGTGCCAGTTCCGACCACTCGCTGGCGTCGGCCGCCTTGCGCCAGAGCTTGACGCCGAAGTGGCCGAGATTGAGCGCAGCGTAGTCGGTGCCGTCGCGTGCGTCGTGCAGCACCATGGTCACCGGCTCGCCGGGAAACGCTGGCGTATTCGATGCCAACTGCCAGCCAGTTGCCTCGCGGTGCCACGTAAATAATCCCTTGCGGGTGGCGACCCGCAGCACGGGTCGGGTGTCGTTGTTCACGATGTTCCTCCTCGACCGTGCGCAGTTCGTTCATCGGCGCATCGGCCTGTTCGCCTGCCTTCGTTCATCCACCGGAAAGGGCTTGCGCGACGTACACGCGGCTTTGCGCGCCGAGAGCGTCGCTCAGGTGATGGCGGTCCTTGATGAGATGGCCGTCGACAAAGACGGCGACGTGTGCGCGCAGTCGGCCCTGATCGTTGAAGAGGTAGCCGCGCAATTCGGGGGCACGTGCCATGCACGCAGCGAGTACGGTCTGCACGCTCGCGCCGTCGACGCGTTGGTCGTCGACGGGAACATGACGTTGGATGGCGGGGGCGAACGTGACGGTTGCCATGTCTCAGTGTAGACAACGCAGCGTCGATTCGAAGTGTGTATTGCGGTGCTGTTGCGCGAAGGCTGCGTTGTAAATACAGGGGAATAGCGCTGTTGACCGTCGTGCCGGTGCCCCCTTTGCGCATCCTTTGGTTAACGACCCGTGAGTTTCAGTGCGCGTGAAGCGTGGCCCCGGGGCGCGGCATCGCATATCGGACACTCCCCAACCCCATTCACCGCATTATTGTTCACCATTATCGGAGTGCCCGCGAGCGCAGTGCCGCAGGCAAAAAACGGGGGTAAAAATCATGGCAAAGAGCAGAGCAAAGGATATTGGGATGGGTCGTTGGTCGGATGCGGCGGTGCGTCGGCAATTGCGTTTGCACCGGGCGGGGCAGCCGTCGCAGACGGAGGATTCGACGGTCAAGCGCCCGCCGGCGGTGGCGAAATGCGAGGGGCATTTTGTCTGGATCGCGCGGCAGGCGGCGTTCATTGGCCGGCAGGATGGACGCTTGCCCGGTGGCGGGCGGCACTATGCGACGTGCACCTCACAGGCCAAACGCTTCGACAGCGTGGAGGAGGCGCGCGCGGTCACGGCGACACTCGCGGGCGATGCCCTGGTGATGTACGGCTGCGCCGACAACGGGGCGTTGTTCATTGTGGGGAGTGGAGGGCGCTGGAACACGAGAGCGCCCGGCGAGGTGTTTGCGAGCTGACATGCGGTCACGCATACGCCCGTCTGAACTATTCACGAACTATTCACTGACGAGCCAGCTAGCGCACACGAACGGAGCATGGCGCACGCGACCTCGGCCCGCGAGGGCTTGTCAGGTGAGGCTTTGCGATGATTGCGGTGGGCGGAGAATCGACCTGGTAGTGCGTGCGACACAGACGCGGCTTGTGCGTGAACTATTCACGGGATTCACTTTATCGGACTCGACGTCATGTAAATATGAGCCATTGCGACCGATTTTCACCGGTCGTTGAACCAGTTACTTACCCAGTTCGTGACCGATCACGCCGCCGACCACGGCGCCGCCGATCGTGCCTGCGGTGCTGCCGCCAGTGGCTTCGTGGCCGATCACGCCGCCCGCTGCGGCCCCGCCGAGTGTGCAACCGACGATGGACGCGCCCATGACGAGCGCGGTGGCTAGAACGAGTATCGACTTCGCCGTTTTCATGATGTCTCTCCGGTAGCGAGTGTCAGCCGAGTACCAGGTGCATCACGTGGCGCGCGGCGGTATGAATCCAGCTTAGTGGGCGCATCGTGCGTGCACTATCGGTCGGAACTGAATCGACTGTAGGAATTGGACGACAGGGAGGGGGGATTGCGTCAGCAGAAACGACAAGGGCCGCACAACGTGCGGCCCTTGAAGGGTATCTGGTGGGGCGTGAGTGACTCGAACACTCGACCTACGGATTAAGAGTCCGCTGCTCTACCAACTGAGCTAACGCCCCGGTGTTACCGGGAACAAAAAAGGCTGCAAGTGGCAGCCTTTCTCGGTGCCTTTCGGCTTTGCGATGGTGGGGCGTGAGTGACTCGAACACTCGACCTACGGATTAAGAGTCCGCTGCTCTACCAACTGAGCTAACGCCCCAACGAGACCGAGATATTATCGGCTCTTCCGCATGGGGTCAACCCTTAATGATGAAAATCCGCAAAAAAGGTCTCAGGCGAGCAGTGGCACGAGTTCAAACGCCAACACGGCGAGTACCGCACCCACCACGACCAGCAGCGAGCGCCAGCACATTCGAACGGCGCCCTTGCACGGCATCGCGCCAACGACAATGGCACCGAACACCGCAATGGCGAACATGGTCACGAGCTGCGCATTGGAAAGGTGGGGCATGATCATGGTCCATCTCCCTGCCGATATCACGCACATAAGACGCGATTCGAGTATAGAAAATGGTCCGCCCCAAGCAAAGCGGCGCGGCAACCGGGATTTCCCCAGTGGCCGCGCCGCGTGCGATGCGTTCGGTGCTGCGCGACTAAGCGTTAATAAGCACTAGTGAAGCACTCGTTAGCGTTATCAAGCGTCGCCTGGCCGTCGCAAATCCTTACTCCGGCAGATCCAGAATCAGGACGATCGTCCATGCATCTTCGCCTTCGTGATGGTACTGACGCTCCACCACCACGAACGGCTGCTTCTTGTCGCCCTGGCCGAGGAACAACACGTCGCCTTCGGCAGGCATGCATTCGATCGGCGGCAACGCGATAGGCGTGTCCTTCTTGATGATCCGCTCGGCCTTTTTCGCTGCGCGCTCGGTCCACTCGATATCGAATTCGATCTGACTCACCGGATGATCCTGTCTATGCAAATTGAAACGGCTGCATGGTAGCACGCAGGGCACGTGCCTCAACGAAAAAAGCCCGCTCCCTGGGCGGGGAACGGGCGAAAGTCCCATGCCTCCCATGCAATAGCGGGGAACGCATGGCGACAGGAGACGCACCCGAGGACATCGTCGGCGCCTGCCCCGGCCAGAGGGGAAGTGGACTGGCCAGAATGGCTTGACGATGACCGCTCACGCATCGGCGCGCGCCTGTCGACGGACCATACGGCAGAGATATCGCGGTGATATCGGAATGACGTAGAAGAGGTGACGCAGCGCAAACCGGAGATGCCATCCGGCTTGCGTGCGTCGAGTCGCGCTGCCGCAGTAAAACTGAGGGAAGCCGCAGCGCGACGAGGGCCGATCGCTACCAATGAAGACGAGTCTAGGCGTCTTGTCACGCCAGAGAAACGGCGATTGAGCAAATGCACCCTTACGTCTGACGCAACAATGCGCGACGCGTTTTTAGAACTTATCGCGTGGCGATGGCCACAGCGGCGCCCGCCATGACCGTGCCGGTGGCCCGGTTCAGACGGCGCACGGCACGTGCAGAACTGAGTAGGCGGCGCGCCCGTGCCGCGAGCAGGATGTAGCTGCCGAACACGATGGACAGCACTGAGAGCGTAACGCCCACAACTTCGAAATACCCGAGCGCCGTGATGCGTTGCAGATCGAGCAAGTTAGGCAGTAGCGCGAAATAGAACACGACCACTTTCGGGTTGCCCAGCGTGACCGACAAGCCCCCAAGAAAGAGCCGCCACGATTTCTCGCGCGGCGCATTCGCCATCGGCTCCGCAGGCGGGACTGCCGGGGCGTGCCACATCTTCCACGCGAGATAGAGCAAGTAAGCCGCCCCCGCGTATTTGATCGCCAGAAACACGCCAGAGAATGTGTGAGCCAGCGCCGCGACACCCAACACGGCCAGCGTGAGCCACACCACATCGCCAATTGCCACGCCAGCCGAAAAGGCGATGGCGCCTTGCATGCCACGTCCGAGGACGCGCGCCACGATGGCGGCGATGCCCGGCCCCGGGGTTCCTGCACCCACAAACAACGCGAGTGCGAAGGTCAGCAAATGCGTCCAGTCCATGCTGGCGTCTCCTCGGTACGATAGACCGTAGTTCGATGAATAGCGTGTTAGGGCGTGCTTATGCGCCCAGCCACGGCAAGCCGCGGAAGCACCAGCCGCTCACATGCTTGCGGTGGCCGGCGCTGTCCTTGTCGCCTTCGAAGCCTTCGAGAATGTCGAACGACTTCGTATAGCCGGCTTCATAGGCAACTTTAGCGGCGGCCTTCGAGCGCGCAGCGCTGCGGCACAGGAAGAGCAGCGGCGTGTCCTTGCTGGCGGCCTGCGAAGCGAGTTGTTCGAGGAACTGCTCGTTTGGCACGCCACCCGGGTAGCGCACCCATTCCACGTTGACGTACTGACCATCCGGCACTTGCGGGCGGCCGACCCAGTCGAGTTCCGCGCGCGTGCGCACGTCGATCAGGCGGACATTCGGATCGGCTTGCAGCAAGGCCAGCGCCTCTTCCGGCGTCACGGCGCCCGAGTAGGCGAGTTGGCCGGTGGCACGGCGTTGGGCGGCTTGTTCGAGAATGGCGTTCGCGCTTGTCATATTGCTGTGATCTCGTTGGTCGAAGGTTGACTCTCATTCTAGCGTGCACTTTGCCTGGGAGGCGTGCTTGATCGCGTTCGCAGGATCCGAGGTAACGCTAACCCTGCGCAGCTTTCAGGCGCACAGGCGGTGCAATCCGATGCACAATTCTGGATCGCCGCCAACCGGCAAGTGGCACCTAAAAGGTGCATAATCCGGCAATGCACCAATTTGGTGTTGTTTTGGTGCGTGATGCACCAAAGCGGCACCAAAGCGGAGAATCGCTGCCCGGGAACGGGAATTCTTCTCGCGAGGGCATCCAGCGAATTATTTCCTTAGAAATCAGAGGGAGATAAGGATGGGACGGGTAAGCGGCGATAGCAGGATAGGTGGCTGGCACGCTTCGTGCTAATCACTGGTGAATCCGAACACGGAGTTCGTTAAGAGGGTGCGGCGACGCTGGTGACTAGCGCCGGCAGCGCCAGATTGAATCTTTCGGGAGATAGCATGAGCAAATCAGTGGCAGATGTGTTGAACCTGGTGAAGGAAGAAGATGTCAAGTTCGTCGACTTCCGCTTTACCGACACGCGCGGCAAAGAACAACACGTCTCGGTGCCGGTGTCGCACTTCGACGCCGATAAGTTCGAGAGCGGTCACGCTTTCGACGGTTCGTCGATTGCCGGCTGGAAGGGTATCGAAGCCTCGGACATGCTGCTGGTGCCGGACGCCAACACGGCTTACATCGACCCGTTCTATGAAGAAAGCACGCTGGTGCTGACCTGCGACGTGGTTGAGCCGGCCGACGGCAAGGGCTACGACCGCGACCCGCGCTCGATCGCCAAGCGCGCTGAAGCCTACCTGAAGAGCACGGGCCTGGGCGACACCGCCTTCTTCGGTCCGGAGCCGGAATTCTTCATTTTCGACTCGGTCCAGTGGGGCACCGACATGTCGGGCACGTTCGTGCGCGTCAACTCGGAAGAAGCACCGTGGTCGTCGTCGAAGGACTTCGAAGGCGGCAACACCGGCCACCGTCCGGGCACGAAGGGCGGCTACTTCCCGGTCGCACCGGTCGACACGTTCCAAGACATGCGCTCGGAAATGTGCCTGTTGCTCGAACAACTCGGCGTGCCGGTTGAAGTGCATCACCACGAAGTCGCTGGCCAAGGCCAGAACGAAATCGGTACCAAGTTCTCGACGCTGGTGCAACGCGCCGACTGGACGCAGATCCTGAAGTACGTCGTGCAAAACGTGGCACACAGCTACGGCAAGACGGCCACGTTCATGCCGAAGCCGATCGTTGGCGACAACGGTTCGGGCATGCACATCCACCAGTCGATCTGGAAGGATGGTCAGAACCTGTTCGCCGGTAACGGCTACGGCGGTCTGTCGGAATTCGCGCTGTACTACATCGGCGGCATCATCAAGCACGCCCGCGCCCTGAACGCCATCGTCAACCCGTCGACGAACTCGTACAAGCGCCTCGTGCCGCACTTCGAAGCCCCGGTGAAGCTGGCCTACTCGGCCCGTAACCGTTCGGCCTCGATCCGTATTCCGTACGTTGCCAACCCGAAGGGCCGCCGCATCGAAGCGCGCTTCCCGGACCCGATGGCTAACCCGTACCTGGCCTTCTCGGCCATGCTGATGGCCGGTCTGGATGGCGTGCAGAACAAGATCCACCCGGGCGAAGCTGCCGACAAGAACCTGTACGACCTGCCGCCGGAAGAGGATGCAAAGATCCCGACCGTGTGCTCGAGCCTCGAACAAGCGCTGGAGTACCTGAACGAAGACCGCGAGTTCCTGACCCGTGGTGGCGTGTTCACGGACGGCATGCTCGATTCGTACATCGCACTGAAGTCGGATGAAGCGCGTCGCATCGCGATGACCACGCATCCGCTCGAGTTCGAAATGTACTACTCGCTGTAATCGAAGCGCTGCGCAGGGAATGCGCCGGCATGACGGAACGCCAGCGGCCGACCGTCATGCTTGCAAGCCAGGGGGGATGGCCGCGGCCGTCCCCCTTTTTTATCCCTGCGTGCCGTGACCGGCGCAGCCAGTCACCCGGTACTTCACCATGAACTTATCGCCTCGATCCTTGATGAAAACTGTGCGTGCCGGAGCCCGGCCGAAGGGCGAGACCCCACCGACAGCCGTACCCGCCGATGCGACAGCCGATGCGTTGCTCGCGCAGATGACGAGTGTCGATCCGTGGGAAGCGAAGCTGATGGCGACCGGCATTCTGCCCGGCCTCGAAGCGTTGCCGACGGTGTTGCTGGTGCTGGAGAAGCACACGCTGCGGGTGGTGTTCGCCAACCCGGCTGCCGAAGCGCTGCTGGCGCTCTCGCGCCGATCGCTTTCGCAGATGACATGGAACGACGTGTTCACCAACGGCGACGTGCTCGCGTCGACGATGGTCGAACTGATCGCCAATCACTTTCAGACGACGCGCCTCGATTTGGTGCTTGAACGCACCGCGCAGGAGCCATTGCATACGCATGCGATCGTGGCAGCGCCGGAAGCTGCGCCCGATTTCGTGATCGTCGAATTGATCGAGAACGAGCAGAAGCTCAAGAACGAACGCGAAGAACGCATCATCGACCAGGCGTTGATGAACAAGCAGTTGATCCGCAATCTGGCCCACGAAATCAAGAATCCGCTCGGCGGCATTCGCGGTGCGGCGCAGTTGCTGGAGTTCGAGCTGGAACAGCGCGAATTGCGTGAGTACACGCAAGTCATCATCAAGGAGTCCGACCGGTTGCAAACGCTGGTCGACCGGCTGCTCGAGCCCCACCGCCATCCGTATATCGCCACCGACGTGAACATCCACGAAGTGTGCGAGCGCGTGCGCTCGGTGGTATTGGCCGAGTTCCCGCAGGGGCTGTCGATCGAGCGAGATTACGACGTCAGCCTGCCGGATTTTCGCGGCGACAAAGAGCAGCTCATTCAGGCGCTGTTGAACATCGTGCGCAATGGCGCCGAAGCGTTGCGCGAGCAGATTGCACGCGGTGACGCACGCATCGTTTTACGCACGCGCGTGGCAAGAAAGATCACGATTGCCAAACGTTTGCACAAGCTGGCATTGGAATTGCATGTGATCGATAACGGGCCTGGCATTCCCGCCGACATTCGTGACCGCATCTTCTATCCGCTCGTCTCCGGGCGCGAAGGGGGAAGTGGTCTGGGACTCACACTGGCGCAGTCGTTCGTACAGCGTCACGACGGTCTGATCGAATGCGAAAGCCGGCCCGGACGGACGGATTTCCGAATCCTGCTGCCCCTGGGCTGATGCGGCCCTCACGCCGTCGGCCGTAGCACCTGCGGCCGGGCATAGACGTTACACGGTGAACAATGAAGCCGATCTGGATAGTAGACGACGACCAATCGATTCGATGGGTGCTGGAGAAGGCGCTCTCGCGCGCCAACTTGCCGGTGCGCAGCTTTACGGGCCCGCGCGAAGCCAGCGCTGCCCTCGAACTCGACTCGCCGCAAGTGCTGGTCTCGGACATCCGCATGGCGGGCGGTTCCGGGCTCGAGCTTTTGCAAATGGCGAAACAACGCCACCCGGGCCTGCCGGTCATCATCATGACGGCGTTCTCGGATCTCGACAGCGCCGTTGCCGCGTTTCAAGGCGGGGCGTTCGAATATCTCGCCAAGCCGTTCGACGTGGATCGCGCGGTTGAACTGATTCTGCGCGCCGTTGAAGAGAGCTTGCGCGAAGCAACCGACGACGAGCGCATTACCGAAGAGCCCGAGATTCTCGGCCAGGCCAGCGCCATGCAGGACGTGTTCCGCGCCATCGGCCGCTTGTCGCACTCGAGCGCGACGGTACTCATCACCGGCGAATCGGGCTCGGGCA
Source organism: Pandoraea pneumonica (assembly GCF_049918595.1). Classification (GTDB taxonomy): domain Bacteria; phylum Pseudomonadota; class Gammaproteobacteria; order Burkholderiales; family Burkholderiaceae; genus Pandoraea; species Pandoraea pneumonica_A. The sequence goes on along the minus strand of NZ_JBNCRZ010000003.1, from coordinate 223,471 downwards.
AGGAATTGGTCGCCCGTGCGTTGCATCGGCATTCGCCGCGCGCATCGGGCCCGTTCATCGCGCTCAATACCGCCGCGATTCCGAAGGATCTTCTGGAGTCCGAGCTGTTCGGACACGAACGAGGGGCCTTCACCGGGGCGCAGGCGACCCGCCGCGGGCGCTTCGAGCAAGCCGAGAACGGTACGCTGTTTCTGGATGAAATCGGCGACATGCCGCTCGATCTGCAAACGCGCTTGTTGCGTGTGCTCTCGGACGGCAATTACTACCGTGTGGGCGGACACAGCCCGATCAAGGCGAACGTGCGCGTGATCGCCGCGACGCACCAGAACTTGGAAGATCGTGTGCGTCAGGGGCTGTTCCGCGAAGACTTGTATCACCGCCTCAACGTGATTCGTCTGCGCTTGCCGTCGCTGCGTGAGCGCAACGAAGACATTCCGCTGCTGGTGCGTCACTTCTTGCAAAAGAGTGCGCGCGATCTGGGCGTGGAGACCAAGCGCATCAGCGAGGCGGCGCTCAATCACCTGACGCGTTTCCCGTTCCCGGGCAACGTGCGTCAGTTGGAGAACCTGAGCAACTGGTTGACCGTGATGGCACCGGCGCAGACCGTCGAGATCAAGGATTTGCCGCCGGAATTTCAGACGCTGGCGCCCGCGTCGGTTGGCGGGTCCGGTGCGCCGGTGCCCGCTTATGCCGCAGCGGCGGCAACGCCCGCAGGCGCTTCGGTGAGTGCATCTGCCGGTGGTGCGGCGGGCTACACCGGGGCGAATGGAATGCCAGGCATCTCGGGCGCGAACGGTGGCGCGGGGGTATCGCAAAACGGCGCGAGCGTCCCGCAAGTCCCGGGCGATGCGATGGGCGCGGAAAGCTGGGAGCCCATCCTGCGGCGCGAAGTGGCCCGTCTGTTGCGCTCGGCGTCGCCCGACGTCATGGACCAGTTGACACGCCGCTTCGAGACCGCGCTGATCAACGAAGCCCTGGACTTCACGCGTGGCCGGAAAGTCGAAGCAGCGAGCCGTCTGGGGATCGGGCGCAACACCATTACCCGTAAGATTCAGGAGCTGGGACTGGAAACCTGAAGGTAATCACGGTAGGCTCCCCTGTTTCACCGATGTCGCCGATTCAATCGGACTGGACGGTCCGACTGAACTGAGACATGAGACAAGGGAGTCGCATCATGACAAGACGGATCCTGCTGACAGGCGCCACGGGACAGGTGGGCTGGGAGTTGGCGCGTTGCCTGCAAGGCATGGGCGATGTCTACGCACCGTCGCGCAGCGAGATGGACCTGCTCGACACCGATAGCGTGGTGCGTACGATCCGCGATTTTTCCCCCGATCTGATCGTCAATCCGGCTGCCTATACGGCCGTCGATCGGGCGGAGACCGAAGAGGCGGCAGCGTTTCAAGTCAATGCTGTCGTGCCCGGCGTGATGGCCGAGCAGGCGAAGCGCCTCGGCGCACTCGTCGTTCACTATTCCACCGACTACGTTTTCGACGGCACGAGTACGGCGCCGTATCGCGAAGACGAGCCCACCAATCCGCAGAATGCCTACGGCCGCACCAAGCTGGCCGGTGAAACGGCCATTGCCGCGAGCGGTGCCAATCACCTTGTGCTGCGTACGAGCTGGGTCTATGGCACGCGCGGGGCCAATTTCCTGCTGACCGTGCAACGTCTGGCACGCGAGCGTGACGAGTTGCGTATCGTGGCCGATCAGCATGGTGCGCCGACGTGGTGCCGCACGATTGCAGAGCTCACGGCGCAGACGCTGGCGCAGGGCACGAGCGAAGCAGGTTTTGATGCCGACTTCTGGCGCGAGCGCAGCGGGGTGTACCACCTGACGGCGGCAGGGCAGACGACGTGGCATGGCTTCACCGAGGCGATTCTCGAACTGAGCGCGGTGGAGAAGCGTCCGAATGTGGTGCCGATTCCCACTTCGGCGTATCCGCTGCCGGCCAAGCGTCCGGCGTATTCGGTACTCGACAATGACAAGCTCGCGCGCACGTTCGGCGTACGCGCGCCGGATTGGCGAGATGCGCTGACGCTCTGCCTCGGCTGATGGCTCTCGCCACTGTCACGCCAAAGCCGCACGCCGCGTGATGGATTGCTAATTCAGAATTTACCCAGCGCGTTGCTGGGTTTTCCTTGGGCACCATGGTCGCTTTTTATTCGCGTCACGCGTCAGCGGATGCGACGAGGAGCCACACATGGTCCTGCTTACCACCGCGCCGAACCGTGCGCCGAGCGTGCCGACCGGCACTGCACTTTCCTACCACGAGCTTGAGCAATTGAGCGCGGCACCGCCTGAGGCGTTGCGGTGGCTGATTCTGCGCGCCGGGGCTGACGAACGCCGTGTGCTCGGGCAGCAGGTCGCGTGGTTGATGCACGTGCTTGCGCACGATACCGAAGCATCGGATCAACCGTTTAACTCGCGGGGATCGGCGGAACTGCCGGGCGGGTGCCTATCGCAAGGTGCGCTGCCGTTGGATGAGGCGGCACTGACCACCGCGTGGCGGTTACGCTTCGCGCATCTGGTGCCCGATGGCAACGTCTCGCGCGTGTTGCGGGCGCTGATTCAGTGGTGCGAGGGTTCACCGGACGTGACTGCGACAACGAAGCTGGCGCAGTGGCACTGGCTGCCCGCGGCGGAGGTCAGTGGATTCGACACGTCGAGCTGCGAGGGGACGCCTGTGCGCGAGTGGCCACCCGCTGTCTTAAGTGTCGCGTTGACGATGACGAATCTGCGCAATGCCGACTTGCCCGACCTGTCGGTGCCGATGGCGGACTTGCGGGGCGTGCAGGCCGCCGGGGCGTGGTTCAGTCATGGCTGCTTCGACGGTGTGTGGTGGGGCGGTGCGGACCTCAACGGCGCGAAGCTCGACCGTACACGCAACGTTGGCGCCGATTTCGAGCGCGCCGATTTGCGCGGTGCCTCGTTTCATGGGGCCGATCTAAGTGGCGCGAGGCTAGCGAACGTGCGGGCGCAAGGGGCCGACTTCCGATTCGCTGTCATGCCCGGTGCGGACTTCAGTGATGCCGATTGCGATTCGGTCGCGTTTGCCCACAACCATCTCGATGATGCGTCGATGCGGCGTAGCCGTTTGCGGCACGCGAGCTTCTTCGAATGCCGTGCCGATGCGATGCGCCTGACCGGAGCGAAGGCCGCGAATTCGCATTGGGAGCGCGTGACGATGAAAGCTGTTTGTGTTGCGGGTGCCGACATGCGGCGCGTCGTCATGCAGCACTGCGAACTCACGCGCATGAATGCACGCGAAGCCAAGTTCGACGGGGCGACGTTCGTCGCTTGCGATTTGCGAGAGGCCCATTTCGGTGGCGCAAGCTTGAAGCGGCTGCGCCTTGGCGCGGCTTGTCAGTTGGGCGGCACGCAATGGCAAGGCGCGCGAATCCGACTGGACGCAGCGTGGCTGCGGTCGTTGCCGTCCGATGCGCTGGCTGATGTCGTGCAATCGTGGATGACGCTGCCGATTGAGCAGCCGGCGGTGCGAGCCGACGTCTTTGGGCAGGTGCTGCGCGCGTTGGCAGTGCGTTCGGGGTCGATGCCGTTACGGCGTGATGCAACGTCGGCGCAGGTACCGTCGTTGTCCAACCTACGTATCGATGTACAACAGAGTGAATGGCTGGGCCGTCTGCTGGCAGCGGAGCCCGGTGTCGGCGGCGTGGGCATGCTCGACGGTTTCAGCGCGCTGCGAGAACAGTGGCTGTCGAGGGCGATCGACGATTTGACGGGCGTGCCGTTGACCCGCGTGCAGGCAGCGTGGATTGTGCCGTCGCTTGTTCAAACGTTGGAGGCGCGTTGCCTTGCGCATTCGCCCGAGGCTGTCTGGCCGCTCGCCGGTGCGGTATGTCAGACGCTCTATTGGGCGGGATCGGGCTTGGGCGGTGTCACCGATGCGCAGGTGCAAGCGCTACGCAAGGCATGGCATGACACATTGCCTGCGCATCTGCATAGTGCATTGTCCGACGATGGCACGGATGCCTTTGGTCCGAAGCACTTCGTTTTGGTTAGCGCTGATGGATGCGTCGCCGCTCGCTTGCCGAGGCATCTGTTGAAGATCTGTCTCGACGACGCCACTCACGAGATCGACGATGCTCGGCATATCGCAGACTTCACGGGTGCCGGTTGGCAATGGATGGGTGTTCGCGTCGTTGTCAATGACGGCGATATCGACAACCAGTATCGCGCGGGCGAGATGTCGCAACTTCACGCACTGATTCGAGACTTCGGGTGCCTTCGTGAGGTCTGGCCGACCGAGCGTCGACTGGACGAATTCGTGCGGTTACTTAGCCGTTGGTTGGGCGACGCGGGCGGGGATGCGGTCAATGCCATGCTGCATAGCGACATCCCGTCCTGCGAACGCCAACACTCACACACTGACGGTGTGCCGACCAGAGATCGCGTCGACGCTTTGGTTGCGCTCGCGGCCCATTCGGACAGCGAGCGATTGCGCCGGTTAGCGCATCAGGATATCGACGAAGTTTTTCGGGAGACGGCGGCGGCAACGCTGTCCGCAGACCGGATGGATCCCGAATCCCGGCGAGCGATGCAGGCACGGCAACGTCAGCGACTGCTGGCGATTGCTGCGGGACTGACGTGGCTGGCGGTGCAGCCAGAGGCACAAGTTGCGCAGGCGGTGCCTGGCCCGTTGGCCGATTTGCTCAAACATTACGCACTCGCCGCATTCAACGACGCTTTGAGCGGCGAGCCCGTATGGCGAGCGTTGCCGCAGAGTCGAATCCTGCGGTCATGTCTTGCAGACCCCGCTTGTGACGCCGCGACACTGGCAGGGGGGCTGGCAGGTTGGATGGCCAGTCCTACTGTTCACGACGATTCGGCGCTTGTGGCCCTATTTGCCGAGACGCTGCCGTGGTTCTGGGCTGCCAATCTTCCCCTGACTTCCGCCGATACTGCGGCGCTGATGCCTGCCGCGAACATGGGTGACGCGACCGAAATGACGCCATCTTCGCCCGATAATGGACCGTAAGGATTCGTCCGCTTTCGTGGTACAAAGATGAACGCGCAAGGCGCCGTCCGCAAGGGCGGCGCTTCCGGCCGGCCGGAGGCGCGGCGTTTGTGTAGGTTGGCGACATTTGTGGGGTGTTGGCCACGGATAACGGTACGAAGAGGGCTGCCCAAGACGCAACCCCGCGCACCGGCATGCGGGGAAGGCCAACGCCTTGTTCCCAGGCTCTCAAGGGGTTAGAAACCCTCCCAGGCATCATGCATTCGACTTGTATTGCGTCAGGCTATCCGGGGTTCGTGGCGGTCAATCGCCGCGAGCTTGACGCACATGTTCCACTCTCCTGGCCTTTGTTCGACGCCGACGGCACGCCATTACTGGCGGCTGGCGAGCGTTTGCCGTCAGAGGCCGATCTCGACTGGCTGTTCACCATGTTTGCGCCGCACCGCCCGTTGCCCGAAGGGGCAAGTACGGGTGAGGCGGCGGGACGCACCGAAGCGGCCAATTCTGCGTCGCCGCTCGATACGGCCACGTCCAGCGCTTCCACGGTGTATCTGCACGGCTTGCCCGTGCCGTTGCCGATCGGCGCCTGGTTGCAGGTGCGCGTCGCGCCAGACGCCGAGACCACGCGGGTGCGCGCGCGGTTGATCGGCCGTGCACCGAACGGCATGTTGATCATGACGCCGCCCTCGGCGGGGGAAACGCGGCTGCCGGTCGCGGCGGGCGACAAGCTCGCACTCTGGACCTTTCCCGGCGACAACTTGTACGAGTTCACCTGCGAAGTGCATAGCGTGCATCATGGCCCGTTCGATTACGTGGTGCTGTCACGGCCGTCGCAGGTACGCGAGACGCCAGTGCGGCGCACGCCGCGCGTCGACACACGTTTGGTGGCGCGCCTGTCGCCGCTCGACGAAACATCGCGCGCATCGTTCACGCGCATGCTGGCCGAGCCGCAGGACACGCCCGAGTGGCTAGTGCTCGTGCGCGACATCAGCGCCGACGGCGCGGGCATCGTCGCCAAGACGGCGCTGCCAGAGGGGTGTGCGCACGTCGCGTTGCAGTTCCGGGTGCCGATCGGGGCTGATGTCGTGCCCATTCTCGGCATGGCGGCGGTGCGAGGTGCCGAAGGGCCGCGTGCCGACGGGACGTGGACTTACGGGCTGGAGTTTATGCAGATGGATGCGCGCAACAAGGCGGCCATTCGCTGCTTCGTGTATGAATCGCGTTTGACGGACCCGCGCGCGACGCATTAGTGCGCTGGGCGTGGCGATGACGCGCGCTCAGCCCAACGTCACGGCCATAAAAAAACAGCACCGGTTTCCGGTGCTGTTTTCGTTTATCGCGAGCGAAACGTTCAGTCCTTGAACGTCGCGACGACGGGCGTGTGGTCCGACGGTTGTTCCCACGTGCGCGGCTCGCGATCGATTTCGCAGCCCGTGCAGCGTTCGGCTAGCGGCGCGGTCACGAGAATGTGGTCGATACGCAGACCCGCGTTGCGGCGAAACGCGCCCATGCGGTAATCCCACCAGCTAAACGACTTTTCCGGCTGATCGAACATGCGGAACGTGTCGCGCAAACCGAGCCCTTGCAGGCGGGCAAACGCCTGACGCTCCTGTGGCGATACGAGGTTCTGTCCAACCCACTTCGCCGGGTCGTGCACATCGCGGTCTTCCGGGGCGATGTTGTAGTCGCCGAGCAGGGCGAGTTGCGGATGGCGCACCAGCTCGTCGGACAGCCAATGGGTGAGGGCATCGAGCCAGTTGAGCTTGTACTCGAACTTGTCGGAGCCTACGGCCTGACCGTTCGGGAAGTAACCGCAAACCACGCGCACGCCACCGACGGTCGCCGCGATGAGGCGGCGTTGCTCGTCGGCAAAGTTCGGCAGGTTCATCACAATATCGGTGGCTTCGCCGACCTTGGCGTGATTCACCAGCAACGCGACGCCGTTATACGTTTTCTGTCCGGTGAAGTGCGAGGTGTAGCCCAGCGAGGCAATTTCCGCGATCGGAAAGTTCTCGTCGGTGAGCTTGAGCTCTTGCAAGCAGAGCACGTCGACCGGGTTGCTGCGCAGCCAGTCTTGCACGTGGCCCACGCGGACCTTGAGCGAGTTGACGTTCCAGGTGGCTAATTGCATGAATGTCCTTGGGGGTGTCTGGGGCTTTCAGATGGCGGTGCGTAGCCTTAAGCCTTGGTATCCGAGGCGGGCAATTTCGGCACCGACACGAAATCGTCGAGCGACAGTCCTTTCTCTTTGAGCAGGGCTTCGAGTACCGGCTGCAAGCGGCCGAGGCTTTCCTGCACGGCTTCGCGCACGGTGTCGACCACCACCTGCGTGCTGCGCTCGATTTCGATATTCACGCGCGCGCCGTCGAGCTTCGCTTCGAACGTCGTCATACGGCGCGTTTCCGGGATCAACCAGACTTCGAACCAGCCTTCCTGCCGATTGACTTCCGAGACCGTGAGGCTCGCGCCGTTGATCGCGATATAGCCCTTCGCGAACACGTATTTGCGGAACGCTTCCGGAATCGCAATGCGAAGCACGCGATTCGTGTCGGACGTGCGCACGCTCAGAATCTCTGTCGAAAAGTCGACATGCCCCGAGAGCAGGTGGCCGCCGATTTCAGCGCCGTCTTTCGCGGCGCGCTCGACGTTGACCTGTGAACCCACACCGAAGCTGCCGAGTGTGGTGACGTTCAGGCTTTGCAAAATGATGTCGAACGACGCGGCGTCGGGGGAGAGCAGTTGCGTGACGGTGAGGCACACGCCGTCGACCGAGACGCTGGCGCCCAGCGTGAGGTCTTCGCAGAAACCGTCGGGAAACGCCAGCGCGAGGGTGCGCATGCCGTCGCGATCTTCGATGGACGACAACGTGGCCGTGCCTTGAACAATTCCAGTGAACATCGTGATATCGGTATGAGAGTCGAGGGTTGCTATGCCGCAGTATTCTACTGCCTGACGACGGTATGCCGCGCATCGTGCTACGATGCCGCCTTTTTGCGGGATCGACATGGGTTTCGAAGGCTGCCTGCTGGCGGGCGATTTTTACTACTGGGCGGAAACCGCGCCCTTGCCTGACGGGCAGTTCCAGGGCGTGGTGCATTTCACCGGCTGGCGCGACGTGGACGACGTGATCGAGTCGTTCGATCCGCCGCAAACCCACACGACGCCCGATACGTATCGCTGGGCCGGCGACGCACTCGAAGCCGCCCATGCATTGGCAAAGACGCTCGCAGACGAGGGCGCGCTCGGTATTGATCTATGAGGATCTCTGAGGTTCTCTGAAGATCGCTGAGCGCCCTGCGCAAAGCTGCACAGGCCTTTGAAGAGAAGGTCACAAGGACATCATCATGACGCTGAAAAAATTCGACCTCGCTAAGCAACAAGGCCTCAAGATCAACTCCGGCGTGCGCCGTGGCCCGCCCACGGGCAATGGCGTCGGCACGCAAGGCAAGCGCAATGCCGCTGGCAGCAAGCTGCTCGGCTCGTTGCTGGGCAAGGCGCCGACACAGACGGAAGCGGACGGGAGTGAGGCTGGCGGGGACGCTGGCAATGCAGCACCCGCCAAGGGCGCGTCGAAGAAAGCGTAAATTCCCAAGGACTGAGGGCGCAGAAGCCCTCGGTTCACACGAATACGCCGCACGCTACGTACGGCACGCGATTACGGCACGATCGCCAAAAACAGGAAGGCCGCGAACAGCACGAGGTGCACGGCACCTTGCAGCACTGTTGTGCGGCCCGTGCCGAGCGAGATCACACTCACCAGCAGCGTGACCGCCAGCAGCACCGTCTCCTTGGGCGCCAGGCCCAGCTCGATTTGCTGATCGAGGAACAACGAGACAGCGGCCACCGTAGGAATCGTCAGGCCGATACTGGCGAGCGCGGAGCCAAGCGCCAGATTCAAGCTCGTCTGAAGCTTGTTGGCGCGAGCCGCCCGCAATGCCGCCAGCCCTTCGGGCAACAGCACCAGCGCGGCAATCACAATCCCCACCACCGCTTTCGGCGCACCGGCTTCGGCCACCGCCTGCTCGACGGCGGGCGACAGCTTCTTCGCCAAACCAACGACGGCGAGCAATCCGACGACCAACAGCCCCAGGCTCAACACGGCGGTGCGGCGCGAGGGCGGCGGCACGTGCACTTCTTCACTCGGCGCTTTCGCGAGGAAGTAGTCGCGATGGCTCACCGTTTGCACGAACACGAACACCATATAAAGCACCAGCGAGATCATGCCCTCGAAGGCCAACTGCGACGCCGTGAGGCCCGGGCCGATCACCGAGCTGGTGTAGTTCGGCAGCACCAGCGTGAGTACCGACAGCGCGCACAACACGGCGAGGGCTGCGCTTGCCCCTTCCACATGAAAGCCCTGTGTGTGATGGCGTACGCCACCAAAGAGCAGACACAGACCCACGATCCCGGTCGACACGATCATGATGGCCGCGAACACCGTATCGCGCGCCAGCCCCGCTTTATCCGGGCCGCTGGAGAGCATCACCGAGACGATCAGTGCGACTTCGATGATGGTCACGGCCACGGCAAGCACCAGCGTGCCGAACGGCTCGCCCACCTTGTGGGCCACGGTTTCGGCGTGATGCACGGCGGAGAACACGGCGCCAGCAAGCGCGATGGCGCATACCGTGAGCGAGACACCGTAGGGCATGAGGCCGGCAACAGCCCATACGAGAACGGCCACAATCGGCATGTACATCGTCCAGTGGCCCAGCTTGGCGGTCTTTGAGGAGGACATCGTCGGAGACTCCAGAATTCGGGGGATTCGAGGGATATGGCGGGAACGTTGCCCCGGCAGGAACCCCGGGGCGGCGAATCATGGTCGCAGAAAAGCGACACCCAGACAACAGAAAGGGCGAGTTCGAGAACTTCCACCGGCCGAACGGACGTTCGACGCGAAACGCGCATGGCCAAACGATTTGCGGCCAACCATGCTTTTGACTCGGAGTACGAAACCAGCGAGAAATTCCATAGGATGAACAACTTTTGATAGCGAGTTGACATCCCATGCGTGTCAGCCGTATTTTTACGTTCATTGGTCTTACCACTGAACGAATCTCTTCATGTCCTTCGATCCCATCGTGCAGGTCTCCGTCTCGGAGCAGGTCGCGCAGCAGCTGCTCACGATGATTCGCTCCGGGCGTCTCAAGCCCGGCGAGCAGTTGCCGCCCGAGCGCGAGCTCGCCGCGATGCTCGGCGTTGGCCGACCGGCGGTGCGCGAGGCGATTCGCGGTCTCGCGCTGCTGGGTCTGTTACGCATTCGGCAGGGGGAAGGGACCTTCGTCGGCACGCTCGAAACACGCGAACTGCTCGAACCGTTGGGCATGGTCATCGAACTCAACGCGGGCACGCTGGAAGCGCTGTTCGACGCGCGGCTGGTCATCGAGGCGGGGGTAGCGGCGCTGGCGGCCAGTCAGATCAGCGACGCCGAACTTGCCCGCTTGCATGCGCTGGTCGAGGACGAGCAAGCGCTGCTTGGCGACCCCGAGACCTTCTCGGCCGCCGACATGGCGTTTCACGAGACGATCATCGATGCATGCGATAACCCGTTCCTGCAAAGCATCGCCAACAGCCTCTATTTGCTCGGCAAGAAGAGTCGGCGCGTCACGTCGCAAGTCGACGGCGTGCTGGCGCGCAGCTTGCAGGATCACCGCGACATCATGGCGGCCTTGCAGGCCCGCGACCCCGCTCGGGCAGCCGAGGCGATGCGCCGCCATCTGTGCCGTGTGCGCGACGCCTACGCAGGCCGCATTGCGACCACCGACAGCCGCGACGATGGCGATCAACAAGGAGACACCGATGGCAGGCCGACTCGCGGGTAAGACCGCGCTGATTACCGCCGCAGCGCAGGGCATTGGACGTGCAAGCGTCGAGGCGTACTTGCGCGAAGGGGCGCGGGTCATCGCGACGGATCTGAACGCCGATGCGCTGCGTGCGCTCGACGATCATCCGAGCCTCGAGCGCCGTGCGCTCGATGTCACCGATGCGGCTGCCGTCACGGCGTTAGCGGGTGAACTGGGGCGCATCGACGTGTTGTTCAACTGTGCTGGCTTCGTACATCACGGCTCGATTCTGGAATGCGACGACGCGGCGTGGGACTTCTCGTTCGATCTGAACGTCAAGAGCATGTACCGCACCACACGTGCTTTTCTGCCCGCGATGCTGGCGGCCGGAGGTGGCGCGATCATCAACATGTCGTCCGCGGCGTCGAGCGTGAAGGGGGTGGCCAATCGCTGCGTGTACGGCGCGAGCAAGGCGGCGGTGATCGGACTGACGAAATCCGTCGCTGCCGACTTTGTGGCGCGCGGCATTCGCTGCAACGCTATTTGTCCGGGCACGGTCGAGTCGCCATCCCTGCGCCAGCGCATCGCAACGCAAGCCGACACGGCGGGCACGAGCGAAGCGGCGGTGCGTGCGCAGTTCGTCGCGCGTCAGCCGATGGGGCGTGTGGGCTCGCCTAACGAAATCGCTTTGCTCGCTGTTTATCTGGGTTCTGACGAATCCGCCTTTACCACCGGCGCGATTCATGTGATCGACGGCGGCTGGTCGAACTGACCGGACGCCACCACGGCTCCACTCTGCTTCTCTTGGGAGAACTGCTTTGAAACTGCTGCGTTACGGCCCGAAGGGCCAGGAAAAGCCCGGCCTGCTCGATGCTGCCGGCAAGGTGCGCGATCTGTCGAACGTGCTGACCGACATCACCCCCGAAACGCTGAGTCCGGAAGGGTTGGCGGCGCTGCGGGCGCTCGACATCGAATCGCTGCCGATCGTGGCGGCCCCGGGGCGTCTGGGTGTGCCGTTCGCCGGGCTCGGCAAGTTTCTCGCCGTCGGCCTGAATTACAGCGACCACGCCGCCGAAGCCGGGCTAGCGGCCCCTGCCGAGCCGGTGCTCTTCACCAAGTGGGACAACTGCCTGAATGGGCCTAACGACCCTGTGGTGCTGCCGAAGGACTCGGTCAAAGGCGACTGGGAGGTCGAACTTGGCTTCGTCATCGGGACGACAGCGCGTTATGTGCCGCTCGACAAGGCGCTCGATTACGTGGCGGGCTATTGCATCGTGAACGACGTCTCCGAGCGCGAGTATCAGATCGAGCGCGGTGGCACGTGGGACAAGGGCAAGGGCTTCGACACCTTCGGCCCGGTCGGTCCGTGGCTGGTGACGACCGACGAGATTCGCGATCCGCAGCAACTCGGCATGTGGCTCGACGTGAACGGCGTGCGCCGCCAGACCGGTCACACGTCGACGATGATCTTCAACGTCGCGTATCTCGTGCACTACATGAGCCAGTTCGCGACGCTCAAGCCGGGCGATCTGATCACGACGGGCACGCCCCCGGGCGTGGGCATGGGGCAGAAGCCGCCGGTGTATCTGAAAGCGGGCGATGTGATGCGTCTGGGTATCGAGGGGCTGGGCGAGCAGGAGCAGCATGTCTATGCGTACGACACGCGCTGGCTCGACTGAACCCACTGGACTGGAGGGATTCGAGATGGAAGATCTGAAGGGCAAATTCGTGCTGATTACCGGGGCGAGCACGGGCATTGGCGCGGCCGCCGCAACGGCGTTTGCCGCGCAGGGTGCGCATGTCGCCGTGCATTACAACCGTTCGCGTGAGAAGGCTGAGGCGGTTGCGGAGGCAGTGCGCGCGTATGGCGTCAAAGCGATGACCGTGGCCGCCGACGTGGCTGACACCGGTGCTATCGATGCGGCAGTGGCGCATGTGCTCGACGGCTTCGGGCGCATCGACGTGCTGATCAACAACGCGGGCAGTCTGGTCAAGCGCACGCCGTTCACCGAAGTGACCGACGATTATTTCGACGATGTGCTCAACGTCAACGCCCGCTCGGTGGTGGCATTTTCGCGCGCGGTGGTGCCTGCCATGCGCAAGCAGGGTGGCGGGGCCATCGTCAACGTGACGTCGATTGCGGCGCGCCATGGCGGCGGTCCGGGGGCGCTGATCTATGCGGCGGCCAAGGGTTTCGTGAGTACGCTGACGCGCGGGATGGCCAAGGAGTTGATGCCCGATCGCATTCGCGTGAATGCCGTGTCGCCGGGCGTGATCATGACGCCGTTTCACGAGCAGTTCAGCACCGAGGCGCAGATCGAAGCGTTCCGTCAGAGCATTCCGATGGGGCGTTTGGGCGCCCCCGACGAGTGCTCGGGCGCGTTCCTCTATCTGGCGTCGGAAACGCTGGCGAGCTATGTGACGGGCCAGATCATCGAGGTCAACGGCGGGCAATTGATGCTCTGATCGGTCACCGCGGCTCGGACATTTCCGAGCCGCCATCATCGCCACACCGAAAGCGATGCGCGTGACGACACGCGCAGTACGCATCCTCGGCAAATGCTGGCACACTTGCCCCATTCCGATGAATTCGCCCGCGACACGATGGTGCGTGGGCTGCAACGACACGAGGGGCAAATGGAACGATGTCCGTGGAGCGAGGGCTTCGAGCAGTACCGGCAGTATCACGACGAAGAGTGGGGCGTGCCGTTGCGCGATTCGCGTGCGTTGTTCGAATTGCTGATGCTCGAAGGCGCGCAGGCGGGGTTGTCGTGGTCGACGATTCTCAAGAAGCGCGATAACTATCGCAAGGCGTTCGACGGTTTCGATCCCGTGCGCATCGCGGCCTACGATGAGCAGGATGTGGAACGGCTGATGGCCGACGCGGGCATTGTGCGCAACCGTTTGAAGGTGAATGGCGTCATCAAGGGCGCGCGGGCCTATCTGGCGATGGAAGCGGCGGGCACGCGATTCGCCGATTTCGTCTGGCAGTTCGTGGGTGGCGAGCCGTTACAGAACCAGTGGAAGTCGCTGGGCGAGGTGCCTGCGAGCACGGCGGTGTCCGACGCGATGAGTAAGGCGCTCAAGAAGGCGGGGTTCACTTTCGTTGGTTCGACCATCTGTTATTCGTTCATGCAGGCGGCGGGCCTGATCAACGACCATCTCGTCGCGTGCCCGCGCCACAAGGTGGTCAAAGCGCTTGCCAAGGACGGTCAAAAGTCGCGCAAACGCGCCTGAGGCCCCCGCGTCGGCTACAATCGCGCCTGACGAATCAGGAACTGCCTAATGTTCAGCTACCGCCATGCCTTCCACGCCGGCAATCACGCCGACGTACTGAAACACTTCATCGCCGTCGAATGTATCGATTACATGCGCCAGAAAGACACGGCGTTCTGGTATATCGACACGCACGCTGGCGCGGGTGGCTATGCGCTTGACGGCAAGTGGGCCGACAAGACGGGTGAGTATCACACGGGCATTAGCCGTCTGTGGGACCGCACCGACCTGCCGCCGGCACTGGCCGACTATGTAGCGCTGGTGCGCGAGTTCAATCCGGATGGCAATTTGCGCTACTACCCGGGCTCGCCGTATTTCGCGCTGCAACTGTTGGGCGATCGCGATCGTTTGCGTCTGTTCGAGGCGCACCCGACTGAGCAGGAAGTATTGCGCGAGAACTTTGAAGCACAGGGGCGTGAAGTCGCACGTCGCACGATGATTTTCGGTGCGGACGGGTTTGCGGGGCTCAAGACGATTTTGCCGCCGGCATCGCGTCGCGGTTTCACGCTGATCGATCCGTCGTATGAAGACAAGCGCGATTACACGCGCACGACGCAAACGGTGCAGGAAGGGCTCGACCGTTTCCCGACCGGGATGTATGCGGTGTGGTATCCGCTGGTGCAACGTCGTGAGGCGGGGCAACTGCCTGAGCGCATGAAGCGCTTGACGATCAATGGTCAGCCGATCAAGAGCTGGGTGCACGTGGCGTTGACCGTGTGCAATCCGGTGCCGGGTGGCTTGGGATTGCACGGCAGCGGCATGTTTATCGTGAACCCGCCGTATCAGCTGTACGAAACGCTGAAGACGACGATGCCGTATCTCACGAAGGCGTTGGGGCAGGACAAGGGGGCGCAGTTCTTGCTCGAAGACGACAGCCACCGGGTGACCCAGCCGCGTGGCGGTGCATCGCGGCCGTCGGCATCGTCCATGGCACGCACCTCGACCCCGGAGTCAGCAACGCCGACGCGTCCCGGTGGTGGCCGCACGCCGGGACCGCGACGCGGCGGCCGGTAATGTCGGCGTGGTGACATCGCCGCATAAGTCACCCCGCCACTCCGTCGTACATTCGCCGCGCGGACACTGCGCGGCGATATCCATCGCTCGCTGGCGCCTTTTCTTCCGCTGACCTACCGCTGATCTTTCGCTGGCACGTCGTACGGCAGCGACAGCAATTCATCTGGCGAGAGGTAGCGCCATTCTCCTTCGGCGAGCGTACCCATCGGCAGGCCGCCGATAGCGGTTCTGACCAGCCCTTCTACACGATTGCCTGCCGCAGCCACCATGCGTTTGACTTGGTGGTACTTGCCTTGTGTGATCGTGAGCGCGATCTCGTGCGATGAGGGACTCATCACGTCGGTCGCGGCCAACGTTTCCGTCTCATCGCGCAGCAGCACGCCATCGCGCAACGCTTGCAGCATCTCGTCCGTGACAGGGTGTTTCGTCGTCGCGATGTAGCGCTTGGGCACGTGCCGGCGTGGCGACATCATCGCGTGCAGGAAGGGGCCGTCATCCGAGAGGAGCAGCATGCCCGTGGTGTCCTGATCGAGGCGTCCGGCGGGTTGCACGCCACGTACCGCCAACGGCAGGGGCAGCAGCGAATGCACGCCTTCGTGGTGCGTGGGGCTGGTCGAGCATTCGAAACCGGCGGGTTTGTTGAGCAGCACATAGACGTGCTCGCGGTACTCCCACGGTTCGCCGTCCAGCGTGAAGTGCAGGCCGAGCGGGTCGATCGACTCGCGCGGGTTGTCGTGCACCACACCGTCGATGGCGAAGGCGCCGGTGGCCACGAGCTTGCGGCACATCTTGCGACTGCCGAAGCCCTGCGATTGCAAAATACGTTCTAGCTCGATGATGCGTTCTCCGTCGGCGTCATGAATTCAGGCCGCTATTGTAGCGGCCTGAACGCACGATGGTCCGGCCCGGCTGTTCGCCCTTGGCCACGGATGTCAGAACGTGTACTTCAACGAGGCAAAGCCCGCGAGCGAAGTCGCACCGCGCTCGCCGCCACCGACGGCGCCGCGCAGCTCGGCGGTCACTGGACCGCGCGTGGCTTGCAGGCTGAGTTCGGCCGAACCGAACAGACGAGAGTTGTATGCCGCCGTCTGACTGATGCCATACCCCTGAAGCGTACCGAAACTGCTCACGGCTGCCGAGTTGAGCGTCTGTTCGACGCCGAGCGTCAGCACTGGGCGAATCGTCCATGCGCCGAGGCTGCGATCTTGAAAGTTGAGATCGACGCGGGCGCGCGCGGCGAGCGCATGCTGCCTGTTGCCTTGCATATTGAGGGCGAGTTCGCTGCCAGTTTCCTCGAAGCCGGACAGATTGGCCTGCGTGTAGCGCAGACCGATTTGCGGCGTGAGCGTCAGGCCCGGCACGTCGAACGACTTCCCGACCATACCGATGGCGCTGTACAGCCAGCTCTTGCTCGACCCGGTGGCCGTGCCCAATCCATTGCCGAGCCCGCGCGTGCTGTCGTAGTTGCCGCGGCTGCCCATGAGCATGCCGTCGACGAACAGGCTGTTTTTCTCCGGTGCAAAAGCGTAACGTGCCCCCGCGACCAATTGCATGCTGTTGAGCGTAGCGGTCGCGTCAGCGGCTTCGGGCCGTTGATTCTCGTTCCCGATTGCACCATACACACTCAACTGCGGTGTGAGCGGCTGCGTAATGCCGACCATCACCCCGTTCTCGCGACTCTTGCTGCTCGCGCTGCCAGCCGAGCCACTAGCACGGGAGGTGTTCGTCCAGACCGACACCCACACCGGGTCCGGCGCAGGCGCACCGAATGGCGTTGCCGTATGGCCGCGCATGGCCGATTCCACGGCAAGGGGTTGTGTGAGCAGGTAGGCCACGGCGTCGGCGTGCACTTGTCCGCCGATGCGATTGGCGACACCGCCGAGGGTGCCAGCGTCGATCGCCGATTGCAGATAGTTGTTGAAGGCCGTGTAGTGCCCCGAGAGCGGGCTGTTTTGAAGGTTGACCAACAGGGCGGCGCCGAGCGCGGCGTTGCCGGTGAGCGCGGCTTGGCCTGGCAGTGCGTTGTAGTAGACCATTTTTGCGCGCAGCACATAGATGTCGGCTTGGGTGAGTCCGAGGCCTTGCATCAGATAGTTCTGCATCGAGCCGTATTGGCTGACGACCGAGTCGAGCGAGGCTTGCAGCCAGCCGGACGACACTCCCATGAGCGCGCCGTAGGTATTGGCCATTTGTTGTGCGCCTGCGGCGCCGAGCGTGGGCGTGTATTGCGCGAGGATGGCTTGCTTCATGCCGGCGATGGTCGCGGCTGAGTAGGTATTCGTCGCGAGGTAGTCGGTCATGATTTGGTTGGACGACACCCCGGCAATGCTTTCGAGAATGGCGGAAGTCCAGCCGGTGCGGTCTTTGCCAGAGGTGCAGTGAAAGAGCACGGCGCCGTTGGCGCTGGCCAGATCGAGCAGGAGGGACTTGAACTGACTGCGTACCGAGGCGTCGGTGACGAAGCTTTGGTACATCCCGGTCATGTAGGTGTTGACGGCGGCGACCGAGGTGAGTGAGGTGGCGCTGCCGGTGACGTTGGCGTTACCGAGGATATCGATATTGCGATAGGTTGCGCCTGCCACGGCTTTGTCGGGGCTAGTGGCAATTTCACTGGCCGTGCGAAGGTCGACGATTTGGGTGATGCCGAGTGAGCTAAGCGTGGCGCTATCCGAGGACGAGAGACTGGAGAGTGCATTGGCGCGATAGAAGACACCGGTGCGCATGACACCGTTGTTGGCGACGGCATTGCTGGTGCCGGTACCGCCGAGGGAGGCGGCGAGTCCTGCGACATCGCGGAAGTTGTCGACCGAAGCGAGTCGTGGCGTGGTGATCGGATACGAGGCATCGGCGTATGCGGCGGCGCTGGCGAGGGTGCAGAGCGAGGCGGCGAGCGCGATGGCGCGAAGATTCTTATGCATGTTTTAGGTGTGCCCGATGAAAAAATTGACGACCTGCCGGAGATCGAAGCCGAAGAAAGACGGCGAAAGACGCAGGGGCAGGCGGGCGCAATAAAAACATACGTAAATGTATGTTTTATGAAAACGTACGAACTTGTATGTTTCGTCGCAAAGCGAACCGAGCGCGGCAAAATGCGCGCGAGGTTATGTGTGGAGTACGAAGGGCATTAGCGGGGACGGATCGGGGCCCCTTTTTGACGCGAGTTGGGTCTATGTCTGAGCCCCGAAAAGGGGCCCCGGTCCGTCTGGGAGGGAGGTGTTGCGGGAGGCGGAAATTACTGCCCGCTATCGAATCGCTGATTAGCGCGAGCGTTGAGGAGGGTGTCGAGCATGGCGGTCACGCTCGGAGGAACCGGCAGATGGCTGAGTAGCCAGTCGAGCGAGGCGCCGAGGGCTATGGCGTCGAAGTCGCGCCGGATGCTGCTCAGGCTAGCCCCGACCAGCAGGTTGAAGAGCGCCAGCACTTCCGGATCGCGCTCCCCGTCGGGCATACCGAGTACCTGACCATCGGCGCCATCGAAAAACGGTTGAATCGCCGATTGCAGGCGAGCGTCGCCGCGAGATGCCATCCAAATTTCGAGCATGGCGACGGTGGTGGGCGAGGGCGGTCGATAGCGCAGGCTCGCGATCACCAGGTACAGGCGCTCTTTAGCGGAAAGGCGTTTCATGGCCTGCATGACGCCCGCGTCTTGATTGAGTGCGAACGACACGAAGGCGGGAAACAGATCGTACTTGCCTTGTGGAAACTGGTAGCGCAGCGTGCCGCGACTGCATTCGCACTGTGCGCAGAGCCGGTCTTCGCTCCATGCCGCGTAGCCTTCCGCGCTAATGATCTGCGCGGTTGCTTCGAACAAACGCGCACGCGTGCGCTGAGTCTTGGGACTCAGCGTATCGTCGGCAGTCGTTCGGGGGGCGGCAGGTGTGGCGTCGGACACAGGCGGGAAGACGCGTTCAGCGCGGCAGAGATTCGGGACGCCCAAGGGTACCCGAGTCTGCCGTCTGCATTCAAGAAAAAGCACCCGGCGTGCGTCTGGTCACTCGTCGGCGACCGTGCCACTAAAACGCCGGTAAATGAAGCGCGCCGCCCAGTCGAGGGCGAAGCCCAGTACGCCAATGACGAGAATGACCGCCGTCAGTTCCGAATACGCCAGCCGGTCACGCGTGTCGAGAATCAGATAACCCAGTCCGGCATTCACGCCCAGCATTTCGGCGGGCACCAGCACAATCCACAGAATGCCGATGGCCAGGCGCACGCCCGTCAGGACATGGGCGGCAATGCCCGGGACATACACGTGCCAGAGCATTTCCCAGCGTGTCGCCGCGAGACTTTCCCCAAGTTGCACCCAGCGCCGGTCGATCTGCGCGACACCGGCGGCGGTGCTCATCACCAGCGGCCACAGCGCGGCGAACGCGAGCAGAAAGTACACCGCCGGGTCGCCCACGCCGAGCGACATCACGGCGATCGGCATCCACGACAGTGGTGACACCATGCGTAAGAATTGCAGCGACGGGGTGAGCGTTGCGTCGAGCCACCGGATGCGTCCGATCAGAAAGCCAAGCGGCACACCTAGCACCAATGCCCATGCGAGTCCGACGCCGATACGCCGCAGACTCGCCAGAATATGCAGGCTCAGTTGCTCGTCGCGAAACAGATCGGGCAGGGCGTTCAGGGCGGCCGCAGGCGAGAACTGCGCGGCCAGCGAACCCGGTGTCGTCAGCAGCGCAATGCCGAGCCACCAGAGCACGACGATGCCTGCCAGACCCGCGAGGCCGAGCCATACGCGGCGTCCGGCGGGAGCAGGGCTTGCACCCACTGCACCACTGGGGCTCGCCGCAGGATTCGCACCATGCGGACCTTGCGCATTCGGCGGAATCTGGGCGCCCGGCACAGCGGGTGCCGCGCCTGCCTTGGCGGACAACAGGTCAGACAACGATCACCTCCTGACGCGTAAAGCCTTCCGGCAGCCCAAACGCCTTCATGCCGCCTGCGGCCGCAATGCTCTTCTTAACGAAGCGATCGTCGACGAGATCGCGCGCTACGAACGCCGGATCGAGCTTGGCGAGGAATTGCGCATTGCCTTCCACCTGTGTTTTCTGCATATGGCGCACTAGCGCCTCGGTGTAGCTGGGATACGGATACGGCTGGAAGTCGATGCGCTTCTCGTGCCAGTCGGCATGCATGATCGCCTTATCGGCCAGATAGCGGCCTTGCTCCGAGGCTGCGGGGGCCAGCACGCGCTGCAACACTTGGAACGGATGCGGCGTGTACCGATTCTCGCCTTCCTTCGAGAGCAGACGGGCCGCGTCCTCCGGATGGGCACGCGTCCATGCTTGCGCCTTCACGATGGCGTCGACGACCTTTTGCGTCCATTCGGGGCGTGCGCTCAGATCGCGTTCGTGCATCGTGACCACGCAGCAGGCATGGTTCTTCCACACATCGCCGGTGAAGCGCAGCACCTTGCCGACCTTGAGGTTTTCGGCGGCGGCATTGAATGGCTCCGCGACGATATACCCGGCAATTTGCTTGGCGGCGAGCGCCGGTGGCATATCCGAGGGGGCCATCACGATCAGATTGACTTCGTTAGCCGCCGGCGCGCCCGACTTCTTGAGCACCGGCGTCAACCCGTTCGCCGCGAGCAAGCCTTGCAGCACCACGTTGTGAATCGAATACCAGAACGGCACAGCCACCGTCTTGCCGCCCAGATCGCTTACCTTATTGATGTCGTTGGTCACCGTGATCGCGCTGCCATTGACGTGGTTCCACGCCACGACCTTGGCCTGTGCCTGACTGCCGTAACGTGCCCAGACCGTCATCGGCGAGAGCAAGTGCACGACGTTGACCTGTCCGGACAAGAAGGCCTCGATCAACTGCGCCCAGCTACGCAGCAGCGTTGGTTTTTCCGCCTTGATACCGGCCTGCTCGAAGTAGCCGTTGTTGTGCGCGACGAGCAGTGGCGTGGCGTCGGTGATCGGCAGATAACCGATGCGCAGCGGTGCGTCCGGTTCGGCGGCGGCGCGCGCGGCGGCCGAAGCCAGCAGCGGTGCAGCACCTGCCACGGTCATCATCGAAGCGAGCTTGAGCCATTCGCGGCGGGAAATTTGGCACATGGGTTAGCGATCCCCGTAGGTCTGGTCGGTGTGGTTGGCCGGTGACGGCGAGCGGGTGTTTGATAGGCCCGCCGTGTCGATCTTGCCGGTCGTGTTGGTTGTGTTGTTCGTGTCGGATGCGTGGCTCATGTCGCGCGACATCGCGCGTTGCAGGGCTTGCAGAATTTCGATGCGTAGCGCACCCAGCGCTTCGACGTGCGACTCACGCGGCGCGGGAATATCAACGTGCCATTGCGCCAGCGTGCGGCCTTGATTGCCCAGCAGCACGATGCGATCGGAGACAAGCAGCGCCTCGTCGATATCGTGCGTCACCAACACCGTCGCAGCGCCGGTATCGCGCACCACGGTCACGAGCAGACGTTGCATGTCGGCGCGAGTGACTTCATCGAGCGCGCCAAACGGCTCGTCGAGCAACAGCGCGCGCGGTTGACGTGCAAGACAGCGGGCCAGTGCAACGCGCTGTGCCATACCGCCGGAAAGCTGTCGCGGATGCAGATGATGCGCGTGGGCCAGCCCGACTTCGGTGAGTGCCGCATCGATGCGCGCACGACGGGTATCGCGAGAGAGCTTGGGCTGCCGGGCAAACGTGAGGCCGAACGCCACATTGCGTTCGACCGATAGCCACGGCAGCAGACAAGGGTCTTGAAAGGCGAGGGCAATGTCGGGGCGGGGGCCAGCGAGCGGCGTGCCGTCGGCGTCGACCGTGCCGGCGCTCGGTGCCAGCAATCCAGCCGCGATACGTAGCAATGTCGACTTGCCCGAGCCACTTGGGCCGAGCACGGACACGAGCTCTCCCGGGGCCACATGCAAATCCACGCCCCGCAGGATCTCTCGCGGCCCGTAAGCCAGTCCGATATTGCGCAGTGTGAGGAAAGGCGCGGCTGTTGCCGTCGAGGACGGCAATGCGGCGCGCGAGTCATGCTCGTGCGCCGGGGCGATGAACGTGTCGGAATGCGCGCGTTGCGTCGCCGTGGGTTGGGTCATGACGCGGTTCCGGTCCTCGAGGGGGCTGCGGCTGCTTGATGTGCCTGTTGCGCCTGTTGGGCCTGTTGTGGCGTTGCGGACGCAGCGCGCTGTGCCGCCAACTGGTTTTTCAATTGCACGAGACTCGGCGTGACGATGGGCACGAAAGCCGCTTCACGCTGGCGACGTGCTACGCCAGACAGCCCGCGCAAATAACCACGCCCGCCACCGGTTTGTACTTCCAGCGTCGCGGCATCGTGAACGACGCCAGCGAGTGCGATGCGCAGTTCGAAAAGCTTTGCCGGTGCCGCAACGAACTCACCTTCCGCGACGCCCGCTTTCAGCCGCTTGGCAAGTGCGTCGAGTTGTTCGGCGAGTGCCCCGACTTCGTCTGCCACCGCCGCACGCGCACCCGGGCCGCCGTCGTGGGTGCCAGCGAGGCTGCGACGAGCAAGACCCAGCGACATGCCGCATTGCAAGCCGAGGAACGCGGGACGCACACGCACGAGCCACGCAGGCGCATCGTCGGTAATGCGGTCGTTGTCGTCGAGCGGCGTGTCGGCCATTTGCAGCGCCGCAGTGTTCGTGCCCCGCAAGCCGATCAGGTCGAGGTCATCGCTACGTGTGACGCCCGGTGCATCGTGGGCAATCGCGAAGATCGACGGCGGACCGCCCGCGTTGTGATCGACGGCTGCGGCTGCAACGAAGCCCTGTTTGCGCAGGTTCGTGATCCACGGCAAGCCGCCGCTGACATGCCACGCCGGTGTCGTGCCAGCATCGGCACGCTCAGTCGCGCGAATTTGCAGCGGTTCAATCGCTGACAGATACTTCATCGCGTTCGACAACCCCGTCGCTCCGGCAAGCTCGCCGGTGAGCAACGCAGGCAGCAAACGCTCACGCAAGCCGCGATTCGGACTTTGCAGCAGATATTCGATGAATGTGCGCTGACCCCACAACACGAACGCTGCCGCGAACGAATGCGCCGCGACGTCGGCAACCGCGTCGATGGCGTCGACAATCGTGCCGCCAACCCCACCCAAGTCCGTGGGCACGCCAACACGCAGTACGCCCGCCTGCGCCAGTTGCGGCACAACCTCGGCGCTTAACGTGGCATCCGTATCGAGCGTTTCGGCGTGGGTGTCGAGCCATGCGGCGAGCGTGCTCATGCCGCCTGATCCTTCGGCGCCCAACGATACGCCGCCAGTTGCGGATTCAATTCGTTTTGCGAGAGATTGTTCGCGAAGTTGCACAACGTCGCGAGCGACACGCCCAGCACCACTTCGAGAGCGGCTGCATCGTCGTATCCTGCCGCCTTGAACGCGGCGAACTCGGCGTCGGAAACCGCCCCGCGCGTCGCGATGACGGCGCGCGTAAAGACGGCGACAGCGTCGAGCTTCGCGTCGGACAGCGTCTCTTGATCGCGAATCTCGTTGACGAGTGTTTCAGGAAGTTGGGCCTTTTTAAGCGCCACCGCTGTGTGGCCCGCCACGCAGAAACCGCAGCCGTGAATGCCAGCCGCCGTGATCTGCACCACTTCACGCTCGGCCAACGTCAGGCTCGCACGGCCGTTGATTCCACCCACCGTCAGATAAGTCTCGAGCGCTGTTGGCGCATTGGCCAACGATGCCACCAAGTTCGGCAGAAAACCGTTCGCCGCAAGCGATTTCTCCAGAAACGGGCGGCTCGCCTCCGGGGCGGTCTCAAGGGTATGCAATGGCAGTCGGCTCATATCGGGCTCCTCACAGTCGAGCCCCCATTGTGCAGAGGCTCGCTCAGGCACTCAATGCGCGCACGTCTGGAAATACTGCGGATTTGTCTTAGGCGGGCGCGTCAGTGTAACGCGTAATGTGTGACGGTTGCCTCGGCGGAGGACGCGGGAGAGGCGAGCGGTGAAGGCGCGGCTGCGTGGCGCTCCGGATTCGCTTGTCGACGCCAAACCCCCGGTTGGATGCCCGTCACCCGCTTAAACGCCTGCGCAAACGCAGACTCGGATTGATAGCCGACTTGCTCGGCTACTTCAGGTAAAGTCGCCCCCGCGCGTAACAATGCCGCAGCCGTTTTCATGCGCACCAACGTCACGAATTGCGCCGGCGGCTGCCCACCGATTTCCGCAAACTGTTTGCAGAATCGTGCCCGCGACATGTGTACGAAGTCAGCCATCGTGTCGGTCGTCCAACGCTCACCCGGTGACTCGATAATCGCCGCCGCCAAACGGCCGAACACGTCACGCCGCATCAACCGCCACACGCCCGGCGCAAAGTCCTCGGCATGCACGGCTTCGCGCAACGCATAGTAAAAAAGTAAATCGGTCAGGCGCGCAAGGAGTGGGGATGGCGTGTCGCCCGGACGGCGTGCTTCGGCTTGGAGCAACGTGAACACCTGCGTCAGGCCGTCATGGCGACCACTGTCACGCCGCGCGATGATCGGGTTCGGCAACATGCCTAACACCAAACCGTCGAGATCCGTGCGGAATTCGAAAAAGCCGCAAGCCAGGGCAACGGATTGGGTAGGGCGGGTGTTGGGGGCGTGATGCTGCTGTGATGCTAGTGGCGTCATCTCGCCTTTTTTGGCGGATAAGTCTGATGGCGGCAGTGCATGCGGCGATAAGCAATGCGCGATGTCCGTTAACAAGAAAACCGCATCACCCTCGTTCAACCAGATCGATCGAGATGCGTTTGCGCCATCGGCACCCACGTGCAAATAACAACCGCCCCCCAACACCACATGGAAACTCGCCCGCTGCCGACCCGCCGTGCTCGCCTGGTACTCCCCACAATACTCACCCACATGGAATAACGTGCTCTTTAACTCCAACCCCGATAACAACCAATCCGCTACCCGGTCCGGATTCACACTCTCTTCCACTACCGTCGACGCTCGCATGACGTACCACTCTCAACGCAGGCAAAAACCCCATGCTCCCCACTCACATCACCGCCGACAACTATTTTTTTGTTGGATGCTTATGACGGATGTGGGGGGGCTTTGCTTTTCTCGCGCTTCATTCAACACCGAGCGTTCTGGCCCACGCGCATCGCCACCCCCACCGCCCATACGGCGCCCCCGGCGCCGCGAGGACTCGGTCACACTCCGCGCGACCCCGGCATCGCTTGCAAGCGATGCCTTTCGAGTCCCCACGCAATGTGCACTGGCACATTGCTTTCTGGGCGGAGAAAAACAAAAAGCCGGTGATCTTTCGATCACCGGCTTTTTCTTTGTCTTGGTGCCCAGAAGAGGACTCGAACCTCCACGGTGTTACCCGCTAGTACCTGAAACTAGTGCGTCTACCAATTCCGCCATCTGGGCATCGTCAGCTCACTCGTTGTTACTTGCTCGCTGCGAAGAAGTGAGATTATGCCGAGAGCGTTACATGCTGTCAACAGGTTTTAATGAAAAAGTCATCAATCACCACCCACTTCTTTAACTCCCCTCATAAATCAATCATCAAGCCGCCCGACCCATATGCTCCGACCGAATCATGTCGATCAAATGCCGCAACCCCGGCAACGTCTGACGCCGACTCGGGTAGTACATCGACAACGGCGGACCATCCACCGCCCAATCACTCAACACCGCCTCCAACGTGCCCGCCGCTAACTCGGCCCTCACGTTCTGCTCCAACACATATCCCAACCCCAAACCACCCAACGCCGCCGCCACCACACCATCGGTCTCGTTAATGCTCAACGCCCCAGGCACATCAAGTTCAAGAGCATTCGACCCATTCCCCAACTCCCACTTGTACAACGTGTTGTCACCCAAACGCATCCGAATGCAATTGTGCGTCAACAAATCCTGCGGCACTTTCGGGCGCCCATGACGCGCAAGGTAAGCAGGCGAGGCCACCACAATCCACTTCAGCGAGGGCGTCAACGGCGTCGCAATCATGTCGCCCGGCACCGTGTCGCCATAACGCATGCCCGCATCGAATCCCTCCGCCACAATGTCGAGCATCCGGTCATCCACCGTGATGTCTAATTCGATATCGGGATACGCCGACACAAAACGCGGCAAGATCGGGTCCAACAACAAACGCGCCGCATCACGCGGCACGTTCAATCGCAATCGCCCCGCCGGCGACGCACGATATCGATCCAACGCACCAATCGCCGACGCAATCTGCTCAAGACCCTGCTCCAATTCCTTCGCCAACGCAGCACCCGCCGCCGTCGGCGAAACGGAACGGCTCGTGCGATTGAGCAACTTCACACCCAATCGCGCCTCAAGATTGCGCATGGCATGACTCAACGCCGATGTGGTCACGCCCAACTCCGTGGCGGCCTCCCGGAAACTCTGCCGACGGCAGATAGTCACAAAAACGTTCAAATCGGCAAGCTCGCCACGAGTAAATGCAGGCATGTCATTCCCAACAAGGATCAAGTAACCAAAACCAGAAACGTTGAGCATGTGCAACGAGTTAAGCGTTCGTTGAACAATATTCAATTTTTTATGAGCTAAATTCTACAGAATTACCGGGTTTGGAGCGGACGCTCTACGAAGAGAGTGACAGAAACGCGACATCTCGCACGCATGGACACCTCCCATTCGAGCGCCCCAAGGCTCGGGGTTGTGCTAGATGGCACCAGACTGACCGTTTCCTGACGCCTGCAAGTCACACAGCCTTTCTCTATAGTGCTCGAATGGATTCGCGGCGCCCCCCACCGCCGCCCTCAACGGTTGCCCTCAAAGGAGGCTTCTCGATGAAGGAACATGCTTGCCACTCGTCATGTGCCAGCCACGCCAACGGCGCTCACGCCGATCGTGAGTCCGCACTGTCGCCACCCCCGCCCTCGACACATCCGCCATCACCGCCCACTGCCGCCGCCCACGCCGCCGCCGCAGTCACTGACCCCAACGGACGACGCCGTTTTCTAAAATCGCTTGGCGCGTCGAGCCTCGCCAGTGCCAGCGCTGCATGGCTGCCCGGTGCGCAAGCGCAGACGCAAACGGCGAACGAACGCGCTGCCGCGAGTGCAGGCGAAACCGCCACCGCACAGGGCGAACCTTTGACGCTCACAGTGAATGGTCAGCGGCGCACGTTGCGCGTGGCTTCAAATGCGATCCTGCTCGATGTGCTACGCGATCAGTTGCAACTCACCGGCACGAAGAAGGGCTGCGATCACGGTCAGTGCGGCGCGTGTACGGTGCATGTGAACGGCGTCTCGATTAACTCGTGCCTGTCGCTCGCCTTGATGCACGAGGGCGATGCGCTCACCACCATCGAGGGCCTCGCGCGCGGCGACACGCCGCATCCGGTGCAAGCGGCGTTCTGGGAGCACGACGCCTATCAATGCGGCTACTGCACGTCAGGACAGATCATGAGCGCAGTCGCGGTACTCGCGGACAAACGTATCGGCCGCGACGACGCCGCGGTGCGCGAAGCGATGAGCGGCAACATCTGCCGCTGCGGTGCCTACCGCAACATCCTCGCTGCGATTCAGGATGCGCGCTCGCGCATGGGAGGCTAATCACCATGCGCCAGTTCGAATTCATCCGGCCACAAAGCGTCGAGCAAGCTATCAGTGTTCATGCGACGGCCCATACCACCGACCAAAACGCAGCGATGCGGGTGGGTGAGGGCGTGTATCTCGCCGGTGGCACGACGCTGCTCGATCTCGTCAAGCTCGATGTGATGAGGCCCGCCCGCGTCATCGATATTCATCGACTCGGTATGGATCGCATCGACCGTCTGCCGGACGGTCGGCTGCGCATCGGCGCGCTAGTCACGAACACGACACTCGCGTACGACCCGACGGTCGTGCGCGATTACCCCGTGCTCTCGCAAGCGCTGCTCAGCGGCGCAAGCACTGCATTGCGTAACAAGGCGACGACGGCGGGCAACGTGATGCAACGTGTGCGATGCGGCTATTTCCGTGATGGCGTATCGCCGTGCAACAAACGAGAGCCGGGCTCGGGATGCGCCGCCATCGGCGGACATCATCGAAGCCTGCACGCCGTGCTCGGTGGCAGCGCGCAGTGCATCGCCGCGCACCCGT
The DNA here is from genome assembly GCF_049918595.1 of Pandoraea pneumonica. Classification (GTDB taxonomy): domain Bacteria; phylum Pseudomonadota; class Gammaproteobacteria; order Burkholderiales; family Burkholderiaceae; genus Pandoraea; species Pandoraea pneumonica_A. The sequence goes on along the minus strand of NZ_JBNCRZ010000003.1, from coordinate 195,395 downwards.
CGGACATGTGCGTCGCCATGGCAGCCATCGGCGCGACAGTGCATGTGCAAGGCGCCAAGGGAGCGCGTGATATCGCGTTTGCCGATTTTCACCTGCTACCCGGCAGTACGCCCTGGCGCGAACATGCACTCGCCGACGACGAGATCATCACGCACGTCACGCTGGATGCACCGCTCGCAAATGCGCGCAGCGGGTATCTCAAGCGCCGTGACCGCGCTTCTTATCAGTTTGCGCTGGCGTCGTGCGCTGTGATTTTGTCGCTCGATGGCAGTACGGTGCGCGAGGCACGTGTAGCACTCGGCGGCGTGGCGACGAAGCCATGGCGCGCGATGAAGGCAGAACAGGTGCTTCGCGGGGCTGTGGTGTCACCCGCCTCGTTGGATGTGTGGCAGCGTGCCGCCGTAGCAGCGCTCGACGGTGCGCACGACTATGGGCAGAACGGCTTCAAGATCGCGCTTTGCGAACAGGCCATCGTGAGAAATCTCTCGCGACTCGCCGCAGGAGGCACGGTATGACGACACCCAATATCGGTCAGCCCATCCGCCGCATCGACGGACGCAAGAAAGTGACGGGTGCGGCGCACTACGCCGCCGATTGGCACCCACCCGGACTTTGCTACGCGTATGGCGTGTTTTCTACCGTCGCGCGCGGCACGATCCGCAACGTGGATACGCGCGACGCACAGCGTGTGCCCGGCGTCATCGATATCTTTCATCACGATCACTTTCCGGCGCTATTTCGCGTGCCGCAGCGCGGCGGTGGCTTCAACGCGATTCTCGAAGCATCGATTACGGATGAGCATCGGCTGCCGTTCGAAGACGATAAGGTCTATTACGCCGGGCAGTTCGTGGCGCTAGTCGTGGCCGATTCGTTTGAACACGCACGTGAAGCGGCATATCGCGTGCATGTGGACTACGCGAAGGAAGCGCCGTTGACCAGCCTCGAACAAGGCGTCGCTCGCAATGGCACCCAAGACGGCGGGCGAGGGCACCAACGCGGTGACGCAGCGGCGGCGTTCGAGCAAGGCGTGCATCGCGTAGACGCGGTGTATCGCACGCCCGTGGAAACCCATAACCCCATGGAAATGCACGCCACTACCGCCCAATGGCGGGATGGGGGCTTGCATCTCTATGAAGCGACGCAAGGGGTGACGGTGCATCGGAATTCGATTGCGCGCGTGTTTGGGTTGGATCCGGAACACGTGGTGGTGGAAGCGCCGTTTATTGGCTCCGGCTTCGGTTCGAAGTTGTTTATTTGGCCGCATTCGATTGCGGCGGCGGCCGTGTCGCGCGAAGTTGGGCGACCCGTGAAACTGTTGGTGCCTCGAGCGCAGATGTTTACGACGACCGGGCATCGGCCACAAACCGAGCAGCGGTTGCGTCTCGCCACGGACGCGCAAGGCAAGCTGGTTTCGCTTAGGCATGAATCGATTTCTACACAAGCGTTTGTCGATAACTTCACCGAGAACTGCGGTGGCATGTCGAAGAGTCTTTACGGTTGCGCGAATGTTTTAGTGAGTCATAGAACGACACGCGTGCATCAAGGGGCGCCCACCTCGATGCGCGCGCCCGGCGCTGCGCCCGGATTGTTCGCGCTGGAGTCCGCCGTGGATGAGATGGCGCTGGCGGCTGGGGTTGATCCGCTCGAATTTCGGCTGCGGAATATCTCGACACGCGATGAAAGCGCTAATTTGCCCTGGTCGAGCAATCACCTGCGTGAAGCGATTCTGCAAGGCGCGGATAAGTTTGGATGGGCGCGGCGCGATTCGCGTGTGGGAAGCATGCGCGATGGGGATGAGGTTGTCGGTATGGGCATGGCTGCGTGCAGCTGGGATGCCATGCGCACTCCGGCGCGTGCGCGTGTGATGCTGCGGGCCGATGGGACCGTTGAAGTCACGTGCGCGGTGCAGGATATCGGCACCGGAACTTATACAGTGGTCGCGCAGACCGTGGCAGATTTGACCGGCGTCGGCGTGGAAAAGATCGATGTGCGGTTGGCGGACTCGGCTATGCCTGCGGCGCCGTTGTCAGGTGGGTCTTGGGCGACGGCCAGTGTGATGCCAGCCATTGCGGTGGCTACGCGAAACGCTATCTCACAATTGGTCTCGTATGCAGTGGCAGGGAAGGGGGCTTTGAACGGCGCTAATGCTGAGGATGTGAAGTTTGCGGACGGCGCACTCGTTTATCAAGGAAAGAAAGTGCCGTTCGGTGACGCGCTCCGGGAGCTAAAACTCGGACTCGCTATCGGAGACGGCGCCACCGGAGGTGCCCCGGAAGGCAAGGTTTCGTTTCGTAGCTTCGGCGCACATTTTGTCGAAGTGCGATTTGATCCAGCTATCTCGCATTTGCGCGTTTCGCGCGTGGTGAGTGCGATCGACGTGGGGAAAATTGTTAACCCGCTTACGGCCAGAAACCAAGTCGAAGGCGCCATCGTCATGGGCATCGGCATGGCCCTCTTCGAAGCCACCGACTACGACCCCCACTCAGGTCTCCCCGCCAACAACAGCTTCGCCGAATACCTCGTGCCCGTTCACGCGGATCAACCCGATATCGATGTCATCCTCCTCGACTACCCCGATCTGGCTCTCAATGAGTTTGGCGTCCGTGGGATCGGGGAAATTGGAATTACCGGGCTGGCCGCCGCTGTGGCTAATGCGGTTTATCACGCTACCGGGAAACGCGTGAGAGACCTGCCGATTACGATCGAGAAGGTGATGAGGGTTTGATTTTTTTTCTCAACTCAAACCCAAACCAAACCAAACCAAACCAAACCAAACCAAACCAAACCGCTAATCCTCGCCCACGCGCACCACCACCCCCACCGCCCATACGGCACCTCCGGCGCCGCGAGGACTCGGTCACACTCCGCGCGACCCCGGCATCGCTTGCAAGCGATGCCTTTCGAGTCCCCACGCAATGTGCACTGGCACATTGCTTTCTGGGCGGAGAAAAACAAAAAGCCGGTGATCTTTCGATCACCGGCTTTTTCTTTGTCTTGGTGCCCAGAAGAGGACTCGAACCTCCACGGTGTTACCCGCTAGTACCTGAAACTAGTGCGTCTACCAATTCCGCCATCTGGGCATCGCCAGCTCACTCGTTATTACTTGCTCGCTGCGAAGAAGTGAGATTATGCGTATCCACTCCATCACTGTCAACACCTGCGCACAAAAAAATTTCAAATCACCCCCACACACCCCAAGCCAACCCCAAAATCCGCACAGGTGGCGGATTTCGCAAGCTTTGCCGTATGATTGACCTTGTTGTCGACGCCCCTCCAGGCACTCGCACAACACCACGGACCGTCGGGCGCATGGTGCGCCGCTCGGCCGGACTCAACCGGCACAGTAACGCTACCGACCTTTGAGCAAATATCCCTATCCGATTCCGAGCCGCGAAGAAATCCTCGGTGTACTGCGCACCGCCGATTCCGCGCTGTCCGCCAACGATATCGCCGAATCTCTGGCGATCAAAAAGCAAGAACGCGAAGGCTTCTTCAAACGCCTCGCCGCCATGGAACGCGATGACCAAATTCGTCTCGATCGCCGTGGCTACTATCAACTGACACACCCCTCGAATTTCATCGCCGGCCGTGTCATCGGCCACCGCGATGGCTACGGCTTCGCCGTGCGCGACGACGATGGCGATGACCTCTATCTCCCGAACGAGGAGATGAAGAAGGTCATGCACAACGATCGCGTCCTCCTGCGCGTCGCCGGCTATGACCGCCGCGGTCGCCCCGAGGGCCATATCGTCGAAGTCGTCTCCCGTGCCAATACCCACGTCATCGGCCGCCTCCTCAACGAAAACGGTGTGATGGTCGTCGCCCCCGAAGATAAACGCATCGGGCACGACATCCTCATCCCACCCCGCTCGCAAGGGAAAGCCAAAGTCGGTCAAGTGGTCTCGGTCGAACTCACCGACTACCCCAGCCGCTACAGCCAGCCCATCGGCCGCGTCTCGGAAGTCCTCGGCGATATCGACGACCCCGGCATGGAAATCGAAATCGCCGTGCGTAAGTACGGCGTGCCCCACCAGTTTTCCCCCGAAGCCCTCGCCGCCGCCGGTGCACTTCCCGACGAAGTCCGCGCCCCCGACCTGCGCCATCGCGTCGACCTGCGCGATGTCCCTCTCGTCACGATCGACGGCGAAGACGCCCGCGATTTCGACGACGCGGTCTACTGCGAACCCGTCAAGATCGGCCGCGCCAATGGCTTCCGCCTCATCGTCGCCATCGCCGACGTCTCGCACTACGTCACCTCCGGTGGCCCGCTCGACGCCGACGCCCTCACGCGCAGTACCTCGGTCTACTTCCCGCGCCGCGTCATCCCGATGCTGCCCGAGAAACTCTCGAACGGCCTGTGCTCGCTGAACCCCGATGTCGACCGCTGTGTCCTCGTCTGCGATGCGATCGTCACACCGTCAGGCGACGTGAAGGCCTACCAGTTCTACCCAGCCGTGATCCACTCGGCCGCGCGACTCACGTACACGGAAGTCGCCGCCGTCCTCGGCAACACGAAAGGCCCCGAAGCCCAACGCCGCGCCGCACTGCTGCCACACCTGCAAAATCTCTACGAGCTGTACAAGGTGCTCGCCAAAGCGCGCAAGTCGCGCGGCGCCATCGAGTTCGATTCGACCGAGACCTACATCGTCTGCAACGCGCAAGGCAAGATCGAACAGATCCTGCCGCGTACCCGCAACGACGCGCACCGCCTGATCGAAGAATGCATGCTGACAGCCAACGTCTGCGCCGCCGACTTCCTCAAGCGCCATAAGCAACCCGGCCTCTATCGCATCCACGCAGGCCCGAAGGGCGAAAAGCTGCTGGTGCTGCGCACGTTCCTCAAAACGCTCGGCCTCACGCTCGGCGGCGGCGATGAACCCGCAACGTCGGATTACTCGGAGCTGATGACGCAAATCGAATCGCGTCCCGACGCCCCGATGCTCCAGACGATGCTGCTGCGCTCGATGCAACAAGCGGTCTATAGCCCCGATAACATCGGCCACTTCGGCCTCGCGTATCCGGCTTATACCCACTTCACGAGCCCAATTCGCCGCTACCCGGACTTGCTCACGCACCGCGCGATCAAGGCAGTGCTCGCCGGTCGGAAGTACGAGCCCGAGATTCCGTCTGGCGTGGACATGACCACCGGCGTCTCGCCGCACGCCCGCAAGCTGCAAAAGGAAGACGAGGCCGCGAAGAACAAGAAGTCGCCCTCGGCCAAGAAGCGCGATGCCGTCTGGGAAGAACTCGGCTTGCATTGCTCGGCCAACGAGCGCCGCGCCGACGAAGCCTCGCGCGACGTGGAAGCCTGGCTCAAGTGCTACTTCATGCGCGACAAGCTCGGCGAGGAATACGGCGGCACGGTCAGCGCTGTGACGTCGTTCGGCATCTTCGTGCAACTCGACGACCTCTTCATCGAAGGCCTCGTGCACGTGACGGAACTGGGCAGCGATTACTTCCAGTTCGATGAAGTGCGCCACGAGTTGCGCGGCGAACGCACCGGTATTCGCTATCGCCTGACCGATCGCGTGCGTGTGCAAGTCAGCCGTGTCGACCTCGATGCGCGCAAGATCGACTTCCGTTTGGTGCGCGAACCGAATGCCCGCAGCCTCGCGAAAACCTCGGGCCGTACGGAACGCGGTGGCGCCCCCGTGCCAGCACCGGCAGCCGGTGCCCCCGGCGTTGCCGGCACGGCAGGGGCGGGCGCAGGGCCGTCGATTCGCCAACTGCCCAAGGGCGGTGCGCTGCTCAACGGCGTGCAACCGGCACCGGCAGGCAAACACCCCGCCAAGCCGAAGACGGCAAAGGTGAAGGCGGCACGCGCGGAACGCGGCGCGACACCACCCGTCAAGCGCTCCGGCGGCAAGACGGCCTCGTCCAAGCGCACCGGCGGCCCGGCGAAGAAACCGCGCCGTTAATCGTCGCAAATCGTGATTGGGCGTGGGTAGGTGTGGTTAAGCGTCGCTAGTCGCGGTTAGGTGTGCTCAAGCACACGGTTTTCTGGTGCAATGCGCACCGGAAAGCCGGGGCGAGGCAAGGTTTGCAGTAAGATGTGCGCCTCGTGCCGACTGCCGGTCTACGCAAGGCAACGCTGAAGACCGCGTAGGGCTGCGGCGGCGGACACCTGATGAGGGTGCCGCCGCCGTCGTACTTTGTACGGGGCTTGCCTCGGCACACGCTATTTTGAGGATGTGAAATGAGTCAATTGAAAATGCTGTTCGGCTTCCACGCCGTGACCGCCCGCCTGCGCCACGATGCGAGCAGCATCGAAGAAATTTATTACGACCCGACCCGCCGCGATCGCCGTATGACGGACTTCCTGAAAGCCGTCGAATCGGCCAAGGGCGTGCCCGGCGTGAAGATCAAAGTCGTGCAGGCCGACGGCAAACGCCTCGACGGCATGGCCGGCTCGTCCCGCCACCAAGGTGTGGTCGCCCGCGCACAGGAAGTCTCGCTCGCCCTGAACCTCGACGAACTGCTCGACGGTATCTCCGGCGATCCGCTGCTGCTGGTGCTCGACGGCGTCACCGACCCGCATAACCTCGGCGCGTGCTTGCGCGTGGCCGACGGTGCCGGTGCACACGCGGTGATCGCGCCGAAGGACCGCGCTGTCGGTTTGAACGCGACGGTCGCCAAGGTGGCCAGCGGTGCCGCCGAGACGGTGCCGTACATCATGGTGACGAACCTGTCGCGCACGCTGCGCGAGCTCAAGGAGCGCGGCATCTGGGTGGTCGGCACGTCCGACGATGCACCGGCCGATATCTACGGCACGAAGCTCACCGGCCCGATGGCCATCGTGATGGGCGCGGAAGGCGAGGGTATGCGTCGCCTCGTGGGCGAAAACTGCGACATGCTGATGAGCATTCCGATGGCGGGCGGCTGCGAAAGCCTGAACGTCTCGGTGGCCAGCGCCGTTTGCCTCTACGAAGCCGTGCGCCAACGTAAGGTTGCCGTCAAAGCGAAGTAAGTCTCGCCGCCACGTTTCGCGTGGCAGCCAAAGCAAAAAGCCGGCATCGCAGCCGGCTTTTTGCTTTTCATCCGATTCGACGTTCGCTTAGATGGCTTGGTTCGACTCGGTGGTTTTGGTCGCCTCAGTCGCTTATCGCGCCGCTTCGATCAGCGCTTCAAGCTTGACGGCATCGGCTGCGAACGCGCGGATGCCTTCCGCGAGTTTCTCGGTCGCCATGGCATCGTCGTTGAGTTGGAAGCGGAACGACGGCTCGTCCGTCTTCACGCGCTCCACCGTCGCGGCGCGTGCCTCTTTGACGTCGAGCTTGCGCGGGGCTTCGCCTTCGGTCGTGTGCAGTTGTTCGAGCAGGGCCGGGCTGATGGTGAGCAGATCGCATCCCGCCAGTGCCAGGATTTGGCCGGTCGAGCGGAAGCTCGCACCCATGACTTCCGTGTCGTAGCCGAAGTGCTTGTAGTAGCGATAGATCGCGGCCACGGATTGCACGCCCGGATCGTTATCGCCAGCATTCGCGGCTTCATCCCACTTGGCCCCGGCGCTCTTCTTGTACCAGTCGTAAATCCGTCCGACGAACGGCGAAATCAGTTGCGCGCCAGCTTCAGCACAGGCGGCGGCCTGTACGAGCGAGAACAGCAGCGTCATGTTGCAGCGAATGTTGTCGCGCTGAAGAATTTCCGCCGCACGAATACCTTCCCACGTCGACGCGATCTTGATGAGTACGCGATTGCGCTCGATGCCTTCGGCTTCGTACATCGCGATGATCTTGCGGGCGCGGGCGACGGTGCCCGCCGTGTCGAACGAGAGACGCGCATCGACTTCGGTGGAGACACGTCCCGGCACGATGTCGAGAATTTCGCGGCCGAAGGCAATCAACAGGCGGTCGATGATTTCGTCGGTGGTTTCGGCGCGATGCTCGCCGACCACGCGGGTGAGAATCGGTTTGTAGGCGTCTTTCTGGACGGCGCCGAGAATCAGTGACGGATTGGTGGTCGCGTCCTGCGGCTTGTAGGCATCCATGGCCTGGAAGTCGCCGGTGTCGGCAACGACGATGGTGCTGCGCTTGAGCTGGTCGAGCTGATTCATGGTAGCGGGCCTTACGAGTAATGCACTGCGTGACATGATGCCGCCCCGCGTGGCAGGCGGTCGGCGCGGGACGGCTGGCGTGCTGCGCGACGAAAAACGACGCGGCACGCCCGACTCCGGTAAACTTCCGACTTTACCAAACTTTGCCGGAATTCCCCATGACCCAAGACGAACTCAAACGCTTGGTCGGCCAGGCAGCTGCCGACTATGTGAACCAACACGTGCCCGAGGGCAGCGTGATCGGCGTGGGCACCGGGTCCACGGCCAATTGCTTTATCGATGCGCTCGCCGCCCACAAGGGCCGCTATCGCGGCGCGGTGTCCAGTTCCGAAGCCAGCACGGAGCGTCTGCGCAAGCATGGCATCGAAGTGTTCGACCTGAACCAGATCGACAGCCTGCCCGTGTATGTCGACGGTGCTGACGAAATCAACGCCTTGGGTCACATGATCAAGGGTGGCGGCGGTGCGCTGACGCGCGAGAAGATCGTCGCCTCGGTCGCCAAGGAATTCGTTTGCGTCGTCGATGCCTCGAAGCTCGTCGCTGTGCTTGGCGTGTTCCCGCTGCCGGTCGAAGTCATCCCAATGGCGCAAGCGAGTGTCGCACGTGCCCTCACCGCGATGGGCGGCAAGCCGCAAGCGCGTGTGCGTGCCGATGGAAGCCCTTATGTCACCGACAACGGTTGCGCAATTCTCGACGTACACGGTTTGCAAATCCTCGATCCGGTGGCGTTCGAAACACAGATCAACCAACTGCCGGGCGTGGTGACGGTGGGCTTGTTTGCGCAGCGCGGTGCAGACCTTACGCTGATGGGCACGCCCGAGGGCGTCGAAACCATCGATTACAAGTAACTCACTCGCCCTGGAGGGCAGGATGGCTCAATCGCGTCGTCTTCCCGAAACCTGGTTCCGCCGTGGGTTGTGGCTGATCGCCGTGTTGTTCGCGGCTTTTCTGATTGGCCTTGGCGGTCTTGTCGTCGACAAGTTGCCGGGCGTGGCCCCGGCCCCAACGCTCGATTCGTTCATCGACCCGGCGCAGGCCGCGCGTGCGGACGCCGCCATCAAGCAGGCGCAATCGCAGGCCGAGGACATCCAGAGTCAGTTGGAGACGGCGCGTCTGCAACTGAAGGCGCGCAGCACGGCGTATCGCAACGCACGCGAGTCGTTTAACGACTGGGTGGCAACGCGCACGGCGACGGCGCAGGCAAGTCAGGATGCCGAGCTTGTCACGCGCACGCGGGCGCTCGACACGCTGAAGTCAGCCGAGCGCGACGCACAGACGCAGGTCGATACGCTCGAAAACAAGCAACTCGAAGCATCGAGGTCGGTCGAGTCGGCACGCACAGCGCGCTTCGCGCTCAACGCCGCGGCGAGTGAACAGTTGGCGGCGGTGCAGCGATCGCAGGACTTGAAGGTCTTCGGCATTCGCTTAGCGATCACGTTGCCGTTGCTGGCGATTGGTGGATGGTTGTTCGTGCGTCAGCGTAAGAGCACGTGGTGGCCGTTCGTGTGGGGCTTCATCTTCTTCGCGCTGTTCGCGTTCTTCGTCGAGTTGGTGCCGTATCTGCCGGATTATGGTGGTTATGTGCGTTACTTGGTGGGGATCGTACTGACGGTGTTGGTGGGTCGTTACGCGATAGTGTCGTTGCAACGGTATTTGGCGCGTCAGAAGGCGGAGGAGCAGTTACCGGATCAGGAGCGCAGGAAGGCGTTGTCGTACGATTTGGCGCAGGCGCGGATATCGAAGGCGGTGTGTCCGGGGTGTGAGCGTCCGGTGAAGTTGGATGATCCGGAGCGCGACTTCTGCATGCACTGTGGCATTTGCCTTTTCGATCACTGTGGCATGTGTAAGACGAGAAAGAATGCATTCGCGCATTACTGTCACCACTGTGGGACGCCGGCGAAGAATGCGATGACGGAAGGCGGCCCGGCCCCGGCGTAAAGCAAAGACGCGAAGCAAAAAAAGAAAAAGGCACACGATGAAAGAAATCGTGTGCCTTTTTCGCATGAGCGCGTGAACCGTGGGGATCAACGGGCAGATGCGGGGACGGACCGGGGCGCCTTTTTGGTGCGAGTTGGGTCTATGTCTGAGCCCCGAAAAGGGGCCCCGGTCCGTTCCGGGGGGAGGTTTCAGTGAGAGGCGGAAGATTACTCCGAAGGCGGCGGCACATAGCCTTGAGCCACGTCAGCGCCTTCACCGAAGAAGTACTTCTCGGTTTGCTTCACGAGATATTGGCGCGCACGTGGGTCGGCCATGTTCAGGCGGTTTTCGTTGATGAGCATGGTTTGTTGCTTAAGCCAACCGGCCCAGGCTTCTTTCGAGACGCTTTCCCAGAGGCGTTTGCCCAGTTCGCCGGGCATCGGCGGGAAATCGAGACCTTCGGCTTCCTTGCCGAGTTTGACGCATTGGATCATGCGAGCCATGGGGAACTCCTTCGTAGTCTTGGGTATGGCGTGAAAAGAACGGCCACGCGAGAGCGTAATGAAATCGAGACGCAGCGTGTCGTGGCCGATATCCGGATATGGGGGCAGGGCGTGTGAGACTCAAGATGTCGATGCCATATCGATCTCAAGTCACGCGCCCGATCCCCGGTGTCGTTACAGTTTCTTGATCAGCACCAGCGAGCGGCGCTGCCAGTTATAGAGTCGGCGGCGGTCGGCGGGCAGATCGTCGACGCCTGCTTTGACGAAGCCGCGTTTGAGGAACCAGTGTTCCGTGCGCGTCGTGAGCACGAACAGGCGTTCCAGTCCGCGAGCACGGGCGCGTTGCTCGATATGCTTGAGCAGTCGCTCGCCATCGCCGGAGCCTTGTGCCTCGGGGTCCACCGTGAGGCAGGCCATCTCGCCGATGCGCTCGCTCGGATAGGGGTAGAGCGCGGCGCAGCCGAACAGGCGTCCATCGTGCTCGATGACCGAGAAGTGATCGATATCGCGTTCGAGTTGGTGGCGACCGCGGCGCACCAGCGTGCCGTCCGATTCGAGCGGTTCGATGAGCTGCAAGATCCCGCCGACGTCGTCAACCGTCGCTTCACGCAGGCTTTCCAGATTCTCGTAAGAGATCATGGTGCCCACGCCATCGTGCGAGAACAGTTCGAGCAGCATGCTGCCGTCGAGTGCGAACGGCACGATGTGCGCGCGGCCTACGCCCGCGCGGCAGGCGCGCGTCGCGTACTTCAGATAGAAGGCCGAGTCGCGGTCGATCGCGCCTTGCGACTGCATGCGCTGCGCGTCTTCGAGCGTCAGTTCGCGCTGCAACTCGTTGTATTCGTTGAGAATGCCCGGCGTCTCGGTGATGAAAATCAGCTTGTCCGCCCGCAATGCGATCGCAGCCGACGACGCCACATCTTCCATCGTCAGATTGAACGACTGCCCCGTCGGCGAGAAGCCGAGCGGCGAGAGCAGCACAATCTTCCCGTTGGCCAGCGACAGGCGAATCGATTCGGCATCCACCTTGCGCACCACGCCGGTGTGCTGGAAATCCACCCCGTCGACGATACCCACCGGGCGTGCCGTCACAAAATTACCCGACACCACGCTGATGCGCGCATTGCCCATCGGCGTATTCGGCAGCCCTTGGCTGATCGACGCTTCGATATCCAGACGCAGTTCACCGGCCGCTTCCTTGACCGCTTCGAGCGCGGCCGCGTCGGTAATGCGCAATTGCTGGGCAAAGTGCGATTCGATATGTCGCAGGCGCATCTGCTCTTCGACCTGCGGTCGCGAGCCGTGCACCAGCACGATATGCATGCCCATGGCACACAAGAGCGCGACGTCCTGAATCAGGGTGTCGAGCCCGCCGGCCGCGACCAGTTCGCCACCAAAGGCGACCACAAAGGTCTTGTCGCGAAACGCGTGAATATAGGGGGCGACCGATCGCAGCCAGTCCACAAACTGGGCTTGGTGGGCGGTCTCTTCGTCTTGTAGGGCGGGATCGGGTTCGGTCAGCATGGGTGTACGTGCGCAAACATGCGCAGATTATATAATGCGCGCCCATGGCAAGTGATGAACGAAATCGACAATCTGAGCCCCCGAAGCCGACAGTGACGGCTGCGGGACCTAAACGCGTACGCGAGAATGCCGGCGAGCGCCGCATGACGGCCGCCCAGCGGGCCGAGCGTGATGCTAAACGTGAGGCCGAACGGCTGGCCGCCAAGCAGGCCGCCGCCAACCGTGTCCCCGAGATTCAATTCCCCGAGGCGCTGCCCGTATCCGGGCGCCGCGAAGAGATCGCCCGCGCGATTGCGGGCCATCAGGTCGTCATCGTCAGTGGCGAAACCGGCTCGGGCAAGACCACCCAACTGCCCAAGATCTGTCTCGCGCTCGGTCGCGGGCTGGGCGCTGGCGGCACCGGCCTGATTGGCCACACGCAGCCGCGCCGTATCGCGGCCTCGGCCACCGCACGCCGAATCGCCGACGAACTGAACACGCCGCTGGGCGAAATCGTCGGCTTCAAAGTGCGCTTCAATGACACGCTCTCGAACGGCGCGTCGGTCAAATTGATGACCGACGGTATTCTGCTGGCCGAGACGCAGACCGACCCGTTGTTGCGTGCGTACGACACCATCATCATCGACGAGGCACACGAGCGCAGTCTGAACATCGACTTCCTGCTCGGCTACCTCAAGCAACTGCTGCCGCGCCGCCCCGACCTGAAGGTGATCATCACGTCGGCCACGATCGACGCCGACCGCTTCGCCCGTCACTTTGGCACGACGGACGGCGACGAAGTGCGCCCCGCGCCGGTGATCGAAGTGAGCGGCCGTCTGTATCCGGTGGAAGTGCGCTACCGCCCGATTCAGGACGACGCGCGCATCGCCAATGCAGAAGGCCGTGAGGGTAGCCGTGCCAGTGCCCGCGACCGGGATCGCGATTTGATGGATGGCATCGTCGATGCCGTCGACGAACTCTGCCGCGAAGGCTCGGGCGACGTGCTCGTGTTCCTGCCCGGCGAGCGCGAGATTCGCGAGGCGGCCGAGGCGCTGCGCAAGCACCACCCGCCGCACACCGAAATTCTGCCGCTCTTCGCACGGCTCTCGGCGACCGATCAGGAGCGCGTGTTCAAGGCGTCGAACGCCCGGCGGATCGTGCTGGCCACCAACGTGGCAGAAACGTCGCTCACGGTGCCGGGCATTCGCTACGTGGTCGATGCCGGTACCGCGCGCGTGAAACGCTACTCGTACCGCAACAAAGTCGAACAGCTTCAGATCGAATCGATCTCGCAGGCGGCCGCCAATCAGCGCGCCGGACGTTGCGGCCGTGTGGCCGATGGCATATGCATCCGCTTGTACGACGAAGCGGACTTCCAATCGCGTGCACGCTTTACCGATCCGGAAATTCTGCGCTCGTCGCTGGCGGCGGTGATTCTGCGCATGCAATCGCTGCGTCTGGCCAAGGTCGAAGAATTTCCGTTCATCGAGCCGCCGCCGGGCCGTGCCATTGCCGACGGCTACCAGTTGCTCAACGAACTGGGCGCGGTCGACGACACCAATCAACTCACGCCGCTCGGGCGTGAACTGGCACGTCTGCCGCTCGACCCGCGCGTCGGCCGCATGATTCTTGCCGCCCGCGATCAACAATCGCTGCGCGAAGTGCTCATCATCGCGGCCGGTCTGGCCGTGCAAGACCCGCGCGACCGGCCGATCGAGGCACAAGACGCCGCCGACAACGCCCATCGAAAATTCGCCGACGAGAAGTCTGAATTCCTCTCGTGGATCAAGATCTGGCGCTGGTTCGAAGAAGCGATTGCGCACAAGAAGTCGAACAAGTTGCTCGCGCAAGCGTGCCGCGAGAATTTCCTCTCGCAGTTGCGACTGCGCGAATGGCGCGACGTGCACAGCCAGTTGCTCACCGTGGTGCGTGAGCAAGGCTGGCGCATCAACGAGTCGGAAGCGACTTACGAGCAAGTGCACCTCGCGCTGCTCGCGGGGCTGCTCGGCAACATCGGCTGCAAGGCCGACGACGATCCGCATTTCCTCGGCGCCCACGGTATCAAGTTCCATATTTGGCCGGGGTCGTCGCTGGTGAAGAAGGCGGGCCGCTGGGTGATGGCCGGTGAACTCGTCGAGACCAGCCGCCTGTACGCGCGCTGCATTGCGCGCATCGAGCCGGAGTGGATCGAGCGCGTCGGTAAGCATCTGGTGAAGACGTCGCTGTCCGACGCGCACTGGGAGAAGAAGGCCGCTCAGGTCACCGCGTTCGAGCGCGGCACGCTGTACGGCCTGACGATTTACGCACGCCGCCGCATGAATTTCGGCCCACGCGATCCGCGTCGCGCCCGTGAGATTTTCCTGCGCAGCGCGCTCGTCGAAGGCGAATGGGAAACCAAGCTGCCGTTCTACGCGCACAACCGCAAGCTGATCGCCGACATCGAGCAACTCGAACACAAGTCACGTCGGCAAGACGTGCTGGTCGACGACGAGCTGATTTACGCGTTCTACGACGCCCACGTGCCGGAAGGGCTCTACGACGGCATCAGCTTCGAGCATTGGTATCGCGAGACGGTGAAAGGCACGCCGAAGCTGCTGTATCTGGTGCGCGACGACCTGATGCGTCACGAAGCGGCGGGCGTCACCACCGACTTGTTCCCGAAGAAAACGACCATTGCCGGTATCGAGATGGCGTTGACGTACCACTTCGAGCCGGGTTCGCCGCGTGACGGTGTGACGCTTGCCGTGCCGCTCTACGCGCTCAATCAGGTCGATGCGCGCCGTTGCGAATGGCTCGTGCCGGGCATGCTCAAGGAAAAGACCCACCTGATGATGAAGTCGCTGCCGCAGAAGTTGCGGCGTCACTTCGTGCCGTTGCCGGAATATGCCGCCGGTTTTGTCGATCGCGCGACGTTCGGGCAGGGCGCTTTGCTCGACGCCGTGATGGCCGATGCGCGCGAGCAGACTGGCGTCATGCTCAAGCCCAGCGATTTCAAGCTGGAGATGTTGCCCGCGCACTTGACGATGAACTTCAAGATCATCGACGAGCACGGGCGGCAACTCGGCATGGGCCGCAACCTCGCCCAGTTGCGCGCGGAACTGGGACAGCAGGCGCAACGCACGTTCCAAGAGCTCGCGGCGAAGAGCGGCGCAACGCCGACGGGGGTGGTGGCCGACGGCGGGCAGGGCGCCGGACGTCAGTCGGCAGGGCAAGCTGGCAAGGGCGACATTTCGGGCGCGGCGGTTGGCGCGAAGGGCGCCGCCAACGCGAAACGCTCGGGTGTGCAACCGAGTGCAGGCGGCGTTGCCGTGGAGCCGGGCCGTTACGACAACCTCACGACGTGGAGCTTCGGCGAATTGCCGGAGATGCTCGAAATCCGCCGTGGCGGCCAGACACTGTTCGGCTACCCGGCATTGGTCGATCGCGGCGATCACTGCGATCTGGAAGTCTTCGACGACCCCGACGAGGCGCAGCGTCAGCACCGTGCCGGCTTGCGGCGCCTGTTCGCCATTCAGTTGCGCGAGCAGGTGAAGTATCTCGAGAAGAACATCCCGGGCCTGCAACAGATGGCGATGCAGTACATGAATCTGGGCACGCAGGAGGAGTTGCGCGACCAGATCGTCGACCTCGCATTGGAGCGTGCCTGTCTGCAAATGCCGTGGCCGAGCGATAACGCATCGTTTGTCGCGCGTAAGGACGAGGGGCGCGGCCGCCTCACGTTGCTCGCGCAGGAGATCGCGCGACTGGCAGGGCAGATTCTTGCCGAATATGCGGCCTTGCAGAAGAAGCTCGCGCAGGCGAAACCGTTTGCGCAGCCGTACGCCGACCTCACGGCGCAGTTGCAGCGGCTGGTCGGCAAGCGGTTCCTGATCGATACGCCGTACGCGCAACTGGCGCACTTCCCCCGCTATTTGAAGGCGATGGCGGCGCGCATCGATAAGCTCAAAGCCGATCCGACGCGCGATGCCCGTGCGATGAGCGAACTGGGGCCGCTGCTGCAAAACTGGCAACGGGCGACGTCGCAACGCCGCGACCACGGTGACGCACGACTCGACGAGTTCCGCTGGCTGCTCGAAGAGCTGCGTGTGTCGCTCTTCGCGCAGGAGTTGCGCACGCCCATGCCCGTGTCGGTCAAGCGGCTGCATAAGGTCTGGGAGGCGTTGCAGCGATAAAGTGGGTCGAACACGCATCGCGCCGGTTTGCGCTACATCAGAAACCGGCGCGATAGCGTTTCGCCAGATCAAAAAAGCACCGCCGAGGCGCGCCCGTGGGCGATTTCCCAGCCTACAATAGCGAAACTTTTTCGCGACACCGCCGCAGTCTTGCGCTGACCTCGCTGTGACCCGCTGTAACCCGCTGTGACTTTTTCCCCGAGAGATTTCGCAATGCGTAAATTCCTGATCGCCGCCAGTTTGGCTGCTTCCTTCGGCTTGACGGCGCTGGCCGCACCGACTGCCGTGGCTGCCCCGGCGGCGCCCGCCGCTGCACCCGGCGGCGTCGTGGTGGTGCTCAATTCCGGCGACGCCAGTGTCAGCCTGATCGACAAGGCCAGCCAGACGGTCATCCAGACGTTCCCGGTCGGTAAAGAGCCGCATCACTTGATGGCCACCCCCGACAATCAGTCGCTGATCGTGGCGAATTCGGTGGGCAACAACCTCGTGTTCCTCGATCCGAAAACCGGCCAGATTCAACGCAAGATCGAGAACATCGAAGATCCGTATCAAATCGGCTTTTCGCCGGACAAGAAGTGGTTCGTTGCTAACGGTCTGCGTCTGGATCGCGTCGACGTCTACAAATTCGACGGCAAGAATCTGAGCGTGGCCTCGCGCATTCCGCTCAAGAAGATGCCGAGCCACCTCGTGTTCACGCAAGACAGCAAGATCGTGTTTATCTCGCTGCAAGAGTCGAACGAAGTGGCCGCGATCGATCTGGCCACCCAGAAAGTGCTCTGGAAGATGAAGGTCGGCGACAGCCCGGCCGGTGTGTGGCTCACGCCCGGCGATAAGTATCTGTTGGTCGGGATGACGGGCGCCGATTACGCCGCCGTGGTCGACTGGCGCAACCAGAAGGTCGTGAAGACGATTCCGACGGGCAAGGGCGCGCACAACTTCCGCTCGCTCGCCGACGGCAAACACGTGCTGATTTCGAACCGTGTCTCGAGCACGATCAGCATCATCGATCAGGATGCGCTCACCAATGTGGGCAACATCACCGGTCTGCTGCCGGGGCCTGACGATATGGAACTCTCGGCCGATCGCAAGACGCTGTGGGTGACGTTCCGCTGGGCGCGCAAGGTCGGCATTATCGATCTGGCGTCGCGCAAGCTGATCAACACGATTCCGGTCGGCCGTTCGCCACACGGGATCTATTTCTACGACCGCGCGCCGGTGCTGTAACATCGGGGCATTGCCGCTAAGGCTTCTCTGACCGGGTGTCGCCACGACACCCGGCCCCGCTCCATGTTCGAATCGCTGGTCGACGGTTTCTACGCCGCCTTCTCGGCGGCGCAGACCGAGATCTACACCCGCATCGTGCAGCCCGTGCTGTTCGCCACCGGGCTGATGTCGTTCGCCGACGACGCTTACGACGCCGTGCAGTTTTTCCTCATCGGCGTACTCCAGATCGTACTCATGCTGGTGCTGCTGCGCCCGCTCGAAGCCATTGCGCCCGCCGAAGCGTGGCGTGAGCGTCGAGCGGTGCGCGTCGACGTGATCTACACGCTCGTGCACCGGCTGGGTTTGTTCAATCTGGTGTTCTTCTTCGCGTTCCGCCCGTTGTTCGACGCCTTGCAGTCGTGGCTGCGCCTGATGGGCTTCGTCAATCTGAATCTGGAAGATGTTTGGCCGGGCGTGACGGACAACGCGTTCGCGAGCTTCGTGATCTATCTGGTGATTCTCGATTTCGCCGGTTACTGGTATCACCGCTGGGGGCACACGTTCCGCTGGTGGTGGGCACTGCACGCCGTGCATCACAGTCAGCGGCAAATGTCGCTGTGGACCGACAACCGAAACCATCTGCTCGACGATCTCATCAAGGCGGCGTTTTTTGCGATGATCGCCATTCTGATTGGCGTGAGTCCGGTGCAGTTCGTGCTGCTCGTGGCGGTGTCGGAATGGCTGCAAAGTCTGCAACACGCCAATACGCGGTTGCGCTTCGGTTGGCTGGGCGAACGGCTGCTGGTGAGCCCGACGTTTCATCGACGCCATCACGCCATTGGGGCAGGGCACGAAGGGCGCCATCGCGGCTGCAATTTCGGTGTGCTGTTCCCGTGGTGGGATATGGTGTTTCGCACCGCAGATTTTTCCACTGCCAGCGTGGCGACCGGTATTCGCGATCAACTCCCGCCTCCCGCTGGCCGCTCGACCGACTATGGCGAGGGGTTCTGGGCTCAGCAATGGCTGGGGCTCAAACGCCTGGCGGTGAGTTTGAAATTGCATCGACCTAACCAACCCAAGCGACCCAACGACCGTCCCCCGGCTTCTCGTACTGACCGCACTGAATCTGCATGAACGATATTCTTCGCGCGCTTGGCCGCGCGCTCGTGAGCCTGTTGCACCCGCGCATGTTGTGGCTCACTGCCATGCCTTTCTTCGTCTCCGGCCTGATTTGGGGCGCGGTGATCTGGTTCGGCTGGGAGCCGTTTACCGACTTTCTGCGGCTCTGGCTCGAACAGTGGGAATTCACACACTGGATTTACCGGTTCTTCGGCTACTTCGGTGTCGATAGTGTGCGCATGGCGCTCGCGCCGTTCATTCTCGTGGCGCTGCTCGTGCCACTCATTGTCGTGACCGCGTTGCTGCTGATCGCCGGGTGGTCGATGCCTGCGGTGCTGCGACATTTGTCGCGTCGGCACTTCATTCATCTGGAAGCACGCAAGGGCGGCTCGTTCTGGGGCAGTCTCGGCCAGTCGCTGGGGGCGACGGTGATTTTTCTGATCGCCGCGCTCGTGACATTGCCACTGTGGCTGGTGCCGCCGTTCTTTGCCATCGTGCCGCCGCTGTTGTGGGGCTGGCTCACGTATCGGGTGATGACCTACGACGCGCTGGCGTATCACGCGAGTGCCGAGGAGCGTAAGCGCATCGTGCGCGAACGACGTCTGCCGCTACTGGTGATCGGCGTGGCGACCGGGTTGCTGGGGTCGCTGCCCACGCTGTTGTGGGTTTCGTCGGTCATCATGATCGTGCTGTTCCCGGTCATCGCCTTGGTGGCGATCTGGTTGTACGTGGTGATTTTCGTGTTCTCGGCGTTGTGGTTTGCGCATTACTGCCTGCGTGCCCTGTCGCGCTTGCGTATCGAAGAGGCGGGCCGCCACGAGCCGACGCTCGACGCGACCGTGCTGCCTTCGGCGACGAGTCCGGCACCGGAAAGCGGCGACGCCACCCGTGCCGCGCAATCGGGCGTGCCGCCGTTGTTGCCGCCGCCCGGTAGCCACTGAACTGTCTCGGTTCGCCGGTGAACGCGCGGGCCTCAAAGTGTGGCGAATGACCACGAAAGTGGCACAATCGTTGATCTGCGGCCAACCGGTGTGCCGGGCGGCCGCGAACCGAATTCAAGACCTTCCCCCAAGCGCTGACGGCGCGATGCCTCGGGCAACACGAGCAACGCGGGCGCGTCGGCAAGACAAGACAAAGGACGCATCATGGCGGTCGGCATCATCATCATCGGCGACGAAATTCTCTCCGGTCGTCGCCACGACAAACACCTGCCCAAGATCATCGAGTTGCTGACCGAGCGCGGCATGCAACTGGGCTGGGCCGAATACGTGGGCGACGATCCCGAACGCATTACCGCCACCCTGCGCCGTACGTTGGCCAGCGACGACATCGTGTTCGTGACCGGCGGCATCGGTGCGACGCCTGACGACCACACGCGTCAGTGCGCGGCGGCGGCGCTCAATGTGCCGCTGGCGCTTACGCCCGAGGCCGAGGCGCTCATCATGGAGCGCATCGCGGACACGAGTCCCAATGGGCAGGCGGATATGGCAAACCCCGATAACCGCCATCGCCTGAAGATGGGCGAGTTTCCGGTCGGCGCGCGCATTCTGCCGAATCCGTACAACAAGATTCCCGGCTTCTCGGTCGAGCAGCATCACTTCATGCCGGGCTTCCCGGTGATGGCTTGGCCGATGATGGCGTGGGTGCTCGACACCTATTACGCCGACTTGCACCATCTCACCCGGCACGCCGAGCGCTCGGTGTTGGTATTCGGGCTGGCGGAGTCGACGCTGACGCCGTTGATGGAAGCCATCGAAGCCGAATATGACGGTATCAAGGTGTTCAGCCTGCCGAGCGTGGGCGATGCAGAGCGCGGGGCTGTCTATGCACGTCGTCACATCGATCTGGGCGTGAAAGGCGATCCGGCGCAGGTCGGGGCGGCGTTCGAGCGGCTGGTGGCGGGAGTGAACGCGCTAGGCGGCGAGATCATTCATCCGGCCGAAGCGGTGGCGTTGCCTGAAGGGACGGTGCCTGAGACGAAGTAAGGCGCGCCACGAAGGGCGCGCCGTTCTGCGAATGTTGTTAGAACCCGGCAAGCACCAGCTTGCCGATGGTGCGCCCACCTTCGAGTTGCGCATGTGCGCGACGCAGGTTCACGGCATTAATCGGGCCGATGACCTCGCCGACCGTCGTGCGCAGCGTGCCTGCATCGACCAGCCGCGCCACTTCGGTGAGCAGCTTGTGTTGCGCAATCATGTCGGGCGTCTCGAACATCGCCCGCGTGAACATGAACTCCCACACGAACGTGGCGCTCTTGCTCTTGAGCAAGCCAATCTCCAGCGGCCCCGCGTTCTCCACGATCGAGCAAATCTTGCCTTGCGGTGCCACGGCTTCCGCCATCGCCGGGAAGTGTGCGTCAGTGTCGTTCAGGCACAGCACGAAATCCACATGCCGCAGGCCGAGCGCTTCGAGTTGCGACGGGATGTCCTGGTAGTGGCTAATCACGTGCTGCGCACCCAACTGGCGGCACCAGTCCGCCGACTCGGGGCGTGATGCGGTCGCCACGATGTTGAGCCGCGCGAGACGTCGCGCCAATTGAATCGCAATCGACCCGACACCCCCCGCACCGCCGACGATCAGAATCGATTTGCCTTCGTCGCTGCCGTCCGGTGCGATGCCCAGGCGGTCGAATAAGGCTTCCCATGCGGTGATCGTCGTCAGCGGCAGGGCGGCGGCGTTCGCGAAGTCGAGCGACGCCGGCATGTGGCCGACGATGCGCTCGTCCACCAAATGGAACTGACTGTTTGCGCCGGGGCGGGTGATGCTGCCTGCGTAGTAGACGGGGTCGCCCACCTTGAAGAGCGTCACTTCCGGTCCGACCGCGGCGACCGTGCCCGCGGCGTCCCAGCCGAGCACGCGGGGTGAGTCTTCGATCCGGTCTTTCGGTGCACGTACCTTGGTGTCGACCGGATTCACGGAAATGGCCTCAACTTTGACCAACACGTCGCGTCCCTCCGGGGTCGGCGTGGGCAGGTCGACATCTTCGAGCGATTTGGGATCGTCGATCGGCAAATAACGGGTTAATCCGACAGCTTTCATCTGGTTTCTCCTTGAAAGGGCTCGGCGCTATGCGGGTTGCCATCCAGCGCCTGACATGATGACGAGAGATTACGACTGGCCGATTTCTTTGATAATCCGCATAATGCGGAAAAGATTTTTTTGAAAAGGCGATGAATGTCGTTGGACCTCGAGACGGTGGCGTTGTTCGTTCGCGTGGCAGCGCTGGGGAATGTGTCGGCGGCCGGGCGCGAGCGGGGGATGTCGCCCGCAGCGGCCAGTACACGTCTCGCTCAACTTGAATCGGTGCTCGGTGCGCGTCTGCTTCATCGTACGACGCGCCGCGTGGCGCTTACGCAGGAAGGCGACATTTTTCTCGTGCAAGCGCAGGCGTTGCTGATGGCCGAGGCACAAGCGCTGGCGTCGGTCGGGCAGGGGCTGGCAGCACCGCAAGGGCGCTTGCGGGTGTCGTGTTCGTCGTCATTCGGCCGACAGCACGTATCGCCGGCGCTGCCCACATTTCTCGCGCAGTACCCAGGCATCTCTTTGGATTTCCGGTTGACCGACCGTGTCGTCGATCTGATCGAAGAGGGCGTAGATCTGGCGATTCGCGTGGGCGCATTGCGTGACTCGACGTTGGTGGCGCGCAAGCTTGCCCCGAATCGCCGCGTCTTGTGTGCGTCACCGGCCTATCTCGACGCCCACGGCATGCCGAAGCATCCAGCCGAACTGGCCGGTCACGATTGCCTGACGTTGGGCGATCAGCGCGACTGGCGGTTTATGACGTCTGGGGGCGCATTGAGCGTGCGGGTAAGCGGACGCTTGTCGTCCGATAACGGTGAAGTGCTGCGCGATGCCGTCGTCGCCGGGCTGGGCATTGCCCCCAAATCGACGTGGGATATCGGGGCGTACTTGCGCAGTGGCGAGTTGGTGGAGGTGCTCTCGGCGTATCCGCTGGCCGACGATATTGCGATCTGGGCGGTCTATCCGAGCCGCGCGTTCGTGCCGCCGAAAACGCATGCGTTCATCGACTTCTTGCAGGCCCGCTTCGGGCCGGAGCCGTATTGGGATGCCGCCGAGGGTGATAGGCCCGCCGTGTGACGCTCAGTGCAGGCGATGCGAATGTTGCGATTGCGGGCGGGTGTCTTCGTGGCCGATGGCGGGGCTCGCGTGGTGAAGCACTAACCGCCAGCCGTCCGCTTCCTTGAGATAGACGTTGGTGGCCAGCACGAACGCGTAGCGCGCTTCCGGGTGCGTCTCCACCAGAATCTGTTCGAGCACGTTATGAACGGCGCACAACGGATTGTGTGCGACCTGAAGATGACTGACGGCCACTTGCAGGCCGCCTTTGCCCAGAATCTGCCGCCAACTAGCGCGCACGGCCGCGGGGCCCACATGGCGTGGCCCGGCCGGATGAATGCAGACGATCTCCTCGTCCTCCGACCACACGTCCATCACGATATCGATGTCACCGGCACGAAGCGCCTCGTAGTAGGCGTGCTCGGCATCTTCCGGACTCAGATATATGGCTGCGGGCATAACGGCGGCCTCCGTCGGTGTGATGCGCCGGACCACAGGTGGCAGCCCGGCGAACGCGCAGATTATGGAGGGTTTGCCCGAGCTTGTCGAACGCTTGCGCGACCGGCGGCAGGCCATGGTTTCGCCAGCCGCGAGCGGTGTACCGGTGCCGCGCGACTCTTGATCTGGCGCAAGGCAAGCGAGTCGTGCGGCCGGTAGCTTATGGGTTATGCGCAGGTTGTGCGCCGGGGTAGGCGAAAAACGCAGCGGTTAGCAGGGGGCGCCGGCCAGCGTGTGCAGAGCCGTGGCGTCGATGATTTTGACGTGGCGCTGGCGGATTTCGATCATGCCGTTCTGGGCAAAGCGGGAGAACAGCCGGCTTACAGTTTCGAGCTTGAGGCCAAGGAAGCTGCCGATCTCTTCGCGGCTCATACGCAGCACGAACTCGTTGGCAGCGTAGCCGCGTGCGGCCAGGCGCTCCGAGAGGTTGAGCAGGAACACAGCCAAACGCTCCTCGGCACGCATGGTGCCCAACGCAAGCAGTTGCTGGTGTTCGTTACGGATTTCCTGGCTCATCAGGCGGTGCATTTGCCGTTGCAGTGAAGGCACCTGACGCGAGAGCGTTTCCAACTCGCCGAAGCGGGCGATGCACAGTTCGCTGTCTTCGAGGGCGACGGCGGTGCTCGGGTGATGGTTGTCGGCGATGGCGTCGAGGCCGATGAGTTCGCCTTGCAGGTGGAAGCCGACGACCTGTTCACGCCCGTCAGGCGCGGTGACGCAGCTCTTGAGGGAGCCGAAACGAATGCCGTAGACGGCGTTAAGCGTATCGTTGGCGTGATAGAGCACTTCGCCCTTTTTGAGGCGACGGCGCTCGCTCACGAGTGCATCCAGTCGTTCCAGTTCGGGTGCCGGAATGCCGACGGGCAGGCAAAACTGCCCCAGCGAGCACGTGGAACAACGGGGCTGAGCGACTGGAATGCGTCCGATCTCGGTGGTCATGGAAGCCCTTGAAGTTATTTCAGAAGTTTACCATGGTGCGTCCACCCGTCGTTTCAGGCGCCGGGGCTGCCTGTCGGACTCGGGAGGGGTGCAGAACGCTTGTTTGAGGGGCTGCATCGGGTAAGACGTGGCTCGGCTGCGACATGACGCCGCAGGCGGGCGGCGAGTGCGTTGGCGGGGCGCAGGCGCGATTGTCCCGCCCCACAAAGGCGGGCGCGGGACAGTGAGATATCGACGACGCTTTACGGGCGACAGGGTTTCAGTAATAATTGCGCACATACCGGACGTCCGTCTCGCCGCACTATCGGCCTGGGCGTTTTCCCGGCAGGTCGTTTCGAAGCATCCAGGTCGCGCCGCCGTCACTACGACCGAACACAAAAGGGCGCGCGCTTATGCGAAGCGGTTGTTTTTTCGATCTACGACCGTTTCTCGTGTTCCAAGCATCCATTTATTCCTGATACCGGGTCGCCAAGCCCCCGGTCTGCTTAGTCGCACATGAATACCCAAGAGGCGAAACTCGTCCTCGAGACCGCGTTGATTTGCGCGCAGGAGCCGCTTAAGGTCGGCGATCTGCGCAAGCTTTTCAATGACACCGTGTCTGGCGATACGGTGCGCGCGCTGCTCGAGGAAATCCGCGTGCAATGGGATGGCCGAGGTGTGGAATTGGTGGCGCTGGCCACCGGCTGGCGTTTCCAGAGCCGTCCGCGCATGCGTGAATATCTCGATCGCCTCAATCCGGAAAAGCCGCCGAAGTACTCGCGCGCTGTGATGGAGACGCTGGCGATCATTGCATACCGTCAACCGGTCACGCGTGGCGATATCGAAGAGATTCGCGGCGTGACGGTCAATACGCAGATCATCAAGCAGTTGGAAGACCGTGGTTGGATTGAAGTGATCGGTCATCGCGATGTGCCGGGACGCCCCGGCTTGTACGCGACGACCAAAGACTTCCTTGACGACCTCGGCTTGCGGGCGCTCGACGCGCTGCCGCCGCTGGAAGACCCGGCGGCGCAGGCGCAGATCGACTTGCTCGCACAGCAGAACATCGAATTCGGCGAACGCGCCGAGGGCGAAGAAAGCAACGACGAAGCGATATCGGACGATGTGCCGGTCGCGGACGCCGACGCGTTGGCACGTTTGGCGCAAGCACGTGCCGACGACCTTCCGCTCGCGCAGGGCGTGCCGGAAGATCAGCGGCCGGTGTCCGATGCCGCACTGGCATTCGCCGACGACGCACTGCTCGACGCGGTGATCGCCGAAGGCGAAGACAGTGGATTGTCGACGTCGACGGAACTCCCGGACGTGACGCGCGTCAGTGAGCAGGTCGATGTTGCAGACTCGGCCATCGAACAGAACGAGGAATATTCCGAAGAATCGGAACCTGTGGCCCCGGTCGACGACGATCCGCCGCAAGATATGCAGCACGTGACGACGCAGGCGGACGATCCCGCCGCGAC
Source organism: Pandoraea pneumonica (assembly GCF_049918595.1). Lineage (GTDB taxonomy): Bacteria > Pseudomonadota > Gammaproteobacteria > Burkholderiales > Burkholderiaceae > Pandoraea > Pandoraea pneumonica_A. The sequence goes on along the minus strand of NZ_JBNCRZ010000003.1, from coordinate 169,957 downwards.
GGCATCGCAGGAAGTGACCCCGCACGCTGCCGACACGGCGGCGAACGAAGCCGAAGCCGGGCAGCCCTTGCCCGGTTCGGACGAGGACGACGACGAGAACGGCGGGGACGACAAGAATCTCGTCACCGGTACCTGAGGCTCCGGCGCATTGCGCCGGGTTCGCACAGGGCCGTTAGCGACAAAAACGAAGCCGCGGCATCAGTTTGCCGCGCATTCATGGTGCGAACACGGATCAGGGCAGCGACACTTGCCTGCCCGCCACGATCCCGTTTTCCAATGAGGTTGTGTTGAAACAAAACGAAGAATCCCAGGACCTGCACGCACGCGATGCCGGTGCCGATGCACGCGCGCCGGAAGGCGAGGGCGGCGATGATAAGGCGTCGCGCCGTGGTTTGCGCCGTGGTCCGCGTAGTCTGATCGCCCGCCGTCGTGCGGCCCAGCAAGCCAAGCGAGAAGGTGACGAAGGCGGTCCGGGCGATGCTGCGCCGGCCGACGCGCCGCATGCCGACGTGACGCAAGGTCAAGAGGCGACAGCCGAGAGCCCAATCGCAGCACAAGGCCGTGGCCGCACCGGCACCCGCAAACCGCGCGCTGCAAAGCGCGAAGGCGCGGGGCAAGGTGCGCAGGGCGCCCCGGCCGACGGCGCGGGCAACGGTGCGGGTGCCAAAGCGTCCGGCAACGGCGCGAGCGCAGGCAAAGGTCAAGGCGCCAGCAAGGGGCGCGGCCGCAAGGCGCCGGGTGGCGCTGGTGGCGGCCCGCGTGGTGCCAAGGGCGGCGACGACGATCTGTTCTCGTTCGTGACGTCGGGCGGTTTCGACAACGAAGATGCGGAAGGTGACAAGGCTGGGGCCAAGCGCGGTGCGCGCAAGCCGGCCGATCGCCGTGTGCTCTCGCCGGACGATGAAGCGCCCAAGCTGCATAAAGTGCTCGCCGAGGCAGGCATGGGCTCGCGCCGCGAGATGGAAGAACTGATTCTTGCTGGGCGCGTGTCGGTGAATGCCGAACCGGCGCACATCGGTCAGCGCATTCTGCCGACCGATCAGGTGCGTATCAACGGCAAGCTCGTCAAGCGCCGGATCACCAGCAAGCCCCCGCGCGTGCTGCTGTATCACAAGCCGTCTGGCGAAATCGTCAGCCATGCCGATCCGGAAGGTCGTGCGTCGGTGTTCGACCGTCTGCCGCCGATGAAGACGGCAAAGTGGCTGGCCGTGGGCCGTCTCGACTTCAATACGGAAGGGTTGCTGATCCTGACGACGTCGGGCGATCTGGCTAACCGATTCATGCATCCGCGTTATGGCATCGAGCGTGAATATGCCGTGCGTACGGTCGGTCAGTTGAGCGAGTCTTCGCGTCAGCAATTGCTGCGCGGTATCGAACTCGACGACGGTCAGGCCAACTTCCTGCGCTTGCAGGACGGCGGCGGCGAAGGCTCGAATCACTGGTATCACGTGGCGCTGACCGAAGGGCGTAACCGCGAAGTGCGTCGTATGTTCGACGCGGCGGGCCTGATGGTGAGCCGTCTGATCCGTACGCGTTATGGCCCGCTCACGCTGCCGCGCGGCCTCAAGCGCGGCCGTTACGAAGAGTTGGACGACGCACAAGTGCGCTCGCTCTTCGCAGCAGTCGGCATGAAGATGCCGGGCGCTAGCGAGGCGGAGAAGGGTGGCAAGGGTACGCGTGGCGGTAAGGCCGGTGCGCCGAAAGAGCCGCGTCGCCAGCCGGATCCGATGCAAACCGCATTGGGTGTGTTCGGCAAGGAGCAAGGTTACGGCCAGTCGCGTCGTCCGCGCGCCAATCCGCTGACGGCATTTGTCGGCCCGAGCGGCGGTTTCCCGAGCCCGACGGGCTCGCCGCGTGGCGAAGGCCGTCGCTTCGGTGGCGGGAATTCGACGGGCGGTGGTGGCTTTGGTGGTCAGTCGCGCGGCGGGAATTCCGCGGGCGGTGGCGGCTTTGGCGGCCAATCGCGTGGCGGCAACGGTGGCGGTGGCAATGGTGGCAACGCCAACGGCAATCGCAGTCGCGGCGGCAATCGATCGGGTGGCGGTGGCGGTGCTGGTCAGGGCAATTCGGGCGGCAACCGGGGCAACCGTGGTGGCAACCGCTCGCGCTGATATATTGCGTTGCAGCGGCGTTGCGCAGATGCCCGTCCAGCGGGCATTTGCCGCGCCAAGCGTTGCAAAATGGCCGAAAACCATATAAAATCAGTGAATAAGCTGGTTAGCGCGTCGGACTTTCTGTTGCGGCGCGCACCTCATGCGCAATGAGGACGTAAGAAATGGGCGTTTCGCCCATTTTTTTTTGCCGCGAGCGTTTTGCGCGGCCGATGCCGCCGCGTTTGGGAGTGGGTGTGTCGACACAGGCACGCCGGCCCTGACGGTCGAGGCAGGTATCGTGCGGCGTCCCATGCGGGGCGCGCAGACATGTCGGGCGCTGATGCGCGCGAGTTTTTCTAGGGTGAGCAAAGTTGCAATTGCCAGAACTGATCGAGACCACGGTCGAAGGCCTGGGTTACGAGCTGGTCGATCTTGAGCGCGCCGGCGGCGGTTTGCTGCGCGTTTATATCGACAAGCCGGAGGGCATCGCGATCGATGACTGCGAGACGGTAAGCCGTCAGCTCTCGCACGTGTTGATGGTCGAGAACGTCAACTACGACCGACTTGAAGTGTCGTCGCCGGGGCTGGATCGTCCGCTGCGAAAGCTGCGCGACTTCGAGCGTTTTGCCGGTGCGGAAGTGAGTCTCACGTTGCGTGTGCCGCTTGAAGGCCGTAAGCAGTTCCGCGGCATCTTGCAGGCGCCGCAAGGCGAAAATCTGAGCCTCGAGTTCGAAGGCAAGGGCGGCCCGGCGCTGCTCGAATTCACCCTCGCGGATATTGACCGTGCGCGCCTTGTGCCGCAGATTGATTTTAGGAGTCGCAAACGATGAGTCGCGAAGTATTGCTGTTGGTCGATGCGCTCGCGCGCGAAAAGAACGTCGACAAGGATGTCGTGTTCGGCGCGCTGGAAGCGGCATTGGCTTCGGCCACCAAGAAGCGCTACACCGAAGACGTCGACATTCGCGTGCACATCGACCGTGAGTCGGGCGAGCACGAGAGCTTCCGTCGTTGGCTGGTAGTGCCCGACGAAGCCGGCCTGCAAGAGCCGGACAAGCAGATTCTGCTGTTCGAAGCCAAAGAAGAAAACGCCTCGATCGAACTCGGCGAGTTCATCGAAGAGCCGGTGGAATCGGTCGAATTCGGCCGTATCGGCGCGCAAGCGGCCAAGCAAGTGATTCTGCAACGCATTCGCGATGCCGAGCGCGAGCAGATTCTGTCGGACTTCCTCGAGCGTGGCGAAAAGATCATGACCGGCACGGTCAAGCGTCTCGACAAGGGCAACCTGATCGTCGAGTCGGGCCGTGTGGAAGCGCTGCTGCGTCGCGATCAACTGATTCCGAAAGAAAACCTCCGTATCGGTGACCGCGTTCGCGCGTACATCGTGAAGGTCGATCGTACGGCGCGTGGCCCGCAGATTGAACTCTCGCGCACCGCACCGGAATTCCTGATCGAGTTGTTCGGCATGGAAGTGCCGGAGATCGAGCAGGGCCTGCTCGAGATCAAGTCGGCCGCCCGTGACCCGGGTGTGCGCGCGAAGATCGCCGTGGTGGCCTACGACAAGCGTATCGACCCGATCGGTACGTGCGTGGGTATCCGCGGAACGCGTGTGCAGGCCGTGCGTAACGAGCTGGGTGGTGAAAACGTCGATATCGTGCTGTGGTCGGAAGACCCGGCGCAATTCGTGATCGGTGCGCTGGCACCGGCGGCAGTGCAGTCGATCGTCGTTGACGAAGAGAAGCACAGCATGGACGTGGTCGTCGACGAGAACGAACTGGCGGTGGCGATTGGTCGCAGCGGTCAGAACGTGCGTCTGGCGTCGGAACTGACCGGCTGGCAGATCAACATCATGACGCCGGACGAATCGGCCGAGAAGCAGAACGAAGAGCGCGGCACGTTGCGCACGTTGTTCATGCAGCGTCTCGATGTGGACGAGGAAGTGGCGGACATCCTGATCGAGGAAGGTTTCTCGAGTCTGGAAGAGATCGCCTACGTGCCGCTCAACGAAATGCTCGAGATCGAAGCTTTCGATGAAGACACGGTGCATGAGTTGCGCAATCGTGCGCGTGACGCACTGCTGACGCAGGCGATTGCCACCGAGGAGAAGGTTGAGGGCGTTGCGCTCGACCTGAAGAGCCTCGACGGCATGACGCCCGAGTTGCTGGCCAAGCTGGCCGAGCATGAAATTCAGACGCGCGATGATCTGGCCGAGCTGGCCGTCGACGAACTGACCGAAATGACCGGTGTCGACGAGGAAGCTGCGAAGGCTTTGATCATGAAAGCGCGAGAGCACTGGTTCCAATGATGACCTGCCCCGGCATGCATATGGAACAGTGAACTTTGAAGTTAACCGCAAGGCGCGTGGCCTTGCTTGAAGAGGTTTGAATGGCGAGCATCAACGTAGCCCAATTTGCTGAAGAACTGAAAATGCCGGCCGGCGTGTTGCTGGAGCAACTCAAAGCCGCCGGTGTGGACAAACTCAGCGCCGACGATTCGGTAACGGAAGCCGACAAGGCCCGTTTGCTGGAGCACCTGCGCCGATCGCACGGCGCTGGCGACGGCGACAAAAAGAAGATCACTCTGACGCGTCGCCAGACCTCGGAAATCAAGCAAGCCGACGCGACCGGTAAGGCGCGGACGATTCAAGTTGAAGTCCGCAAGAAGCGTACTTTCGTCAAGCGCGACGACGTCGCAGAAGGCGGTGAGAACGCTGCGGCTTCGGCCGAAGACGAAGCGTTGCGCCAGCGCGAGGAAGACGCACGCCGTGAGGCGGAGCGTCTTGCCGCCGAGGCTGCGGAGCTGAAGCTGCGCCAGGAACAACTCGAACGCGAAGAGGCCGAGCGCCGCGAGCGTGAAGAGAAGGAAGCGGCTGAGCGTCGTGCCCGCGAAGAAGCGGAGCGTGCTGCTGCGGCTGCGAAGGCTGCGGCGGAAGCGCAAGCCAAGTTGGAAGCGAAGGCAGAGGCTAAGGTCGATGTCGAAGCCGACAAGGCTGCGCAAGCCGAGACCGAAAAGGCCGAGCAGGCGAAGCAAGAAGCTGCTCAGCAAGCCGAGAAGGCTGCGACCGCCAAAGCGGACGCCGAGCGCGAGCAGGCCCGCAAGGCCAGCGAAGAAGCGCGTGCGGCGGCCGAAAAGGCGAGTGCTGCGGCTGACAAGGCGCGTGCCGAAGAGGAAGCGATTCGCAAGCGTCGTGCGGCAGCGGAAGCGGAAGCTCGCGCCATTCGCGAAATGATGAATGCACCGCGCCGCGTGCTGAAGGCACCGGAGCCGGCACCGGCGGCTGCGCCTGCACCGGTGGCGGCCAAGCCGGAAGCCAAGGGCACGCTGCACAAGCCTGCGCGGCCGGAAGGTTCGACGTCGGCCAAGCCGGCAGACAAGAAGCCGGCAACGACGGCAGCGCCTTCGACGACCGCCAATGCGGACAAGAAGGACAAGAAGCCGGGCGCATGGCAGAAGGATGCCGACAACCGCAACAAGCGCGGTGGTATGAAGACGCGCGGCGACACGAGCGGTGGTTCGGATGGTTGGCGTGGCGGTGGCCGTGGCGGCCGTCGTGGCGACCGTCATGCGCAGGACAATCAGTTCCAGGCGCCGAGCGAGCCGATCGTGCGCGACGTGCACGTGCCGGAAACGATTAGCGTTGCCGATCTGGCGCACAAGATGTCGGTCAAGGCTGCTGAAGTCATCAAGTTGATGATGAAGATGGGCCAGATGGTGACCATCAATCAGGTGCTCGATCAGGAAACGGCGATGATCGTGGTGGAAGAACTTGGCCACCGCGCGATCGCTGCGAAGCTGGACGATCCGGAAACGCTGCTGGACCTGGGCAATGAAGCTTCGGTTGCCGAAGCCCTGCCGCGTCCGCCGGTGGTGACGGTGATGGGTCACGTCGACCACGGTAAGACGTCGCTGCTGGACTACATCCGTCGCGCCAAGGTGGCGTCGGGCGAAGCCGGTGGTATTACGCAGCACATTGGTGCGTATCACGTTGAAACGCCGCGCGGTACGGTGACGTTCCTCGACACCCCGGGTCACGAGGCCTTCACGGCCATGCGTGCTCGCGGTGCGCAGGCAACGGACATCGTGATTCTGGTGGTGGCGGCCGACGACGGCGTGATGCCGCAGACGAAGGAAGCTATCGCTCACGCGAAGTCGGCCGGTGTGCCGATCGTGGTGGCGATCAACAAGATCGATAAGCCGGAAGCTAACGCCGACCGCGTGAAGCAGGAACTCGTGGCCGAGGGTGTGGTGCCGGAAGAGTACGGTGGCGATTCGCCGTTCGTGCCGGTGTCGGCCAAGACGGGTACGGGTATCGACGATCTGCTCGAGAACGTGCTGTTGCAGGCTGAAGTGCTGGAACTGAAGGCACCGGAAGATGCACCGGCGAAGGGTATCGTGATCGAAGCCAAGCTCGATAAGGGTAAGGGTCCGGTCGCGACGATCCTGGTGCAGTCGGGCACGCTCAAGCGTGGCGACATGGTGCTGGCTGGTCAGGCTTATGGCCGCGTGCGCGCCATGCTCGACGAAACGGGTAAGAACGCGAAGGAAGCCGGTCCGTCGATCCCTGTGGAAATTCAGGGTCTGTCGGAAGTGCCGGGTGCTGGTGAAGAAGTGCTGGTGGTGCAGGACGAGCGCAAGGCACGTGAAATCGCCTTGTTCCGTCAGGGCAAGTTCCGCGATGTGAAGCTGGCCAAGCAACAAGCCGCGAAGCTCGAGAACATGTTCGAGCAAATGGCCGAAGGCGAAGTCAAGACGCTGCCCCTCATCATCAAGGCAGACGTGCAGGGTTCGCAGGAAGCCTTGGCCCAGTCGCTCAACAAGCTCTCGACGCCGGAAGTGCGTGTGCAGATCGTGCACGCAGCGGTGGGTGGCATCAGCGAAAGCGACGTCAACTTGGCGACGGCTTCGAAGGCGGTCATCATCGGCTTCAACACGCGTGCCGATGCACTGGCTCGCAAGCTGGCCGAATCGAACGGTATCGACATTCGTTACTACAACATCATCTATGACGCAGTGGATGAGGTGAAGGCGGCAATGTCGGGCATGTTGGCCCCGGAGAAGAAGGAAGAAATCACCGGTATGGTCGAAGTGCGCCAGACGTTCCGCGTGCCGAAGGTGGGTACGGTTGCCGGTTGTATGGTGCTCGACGGTTTCGTCAAGCGCTCGTCGCATGTGCGAGTGCTGCGCGAGAACGTGGTCATCTTCACGGGCGAGCTGGATTCGCTCAAGCGCTTCAAGGACGACGTCAAGGAAGTCAAGCAGGGCTTCGAGTGCGGTCTGTCGGTGAAGAACTTCAACGACATCCAGGAAGGCGACCAACTGGAAGCGTTCGAAATCACGGAAGTTGCGCGTTCGCTGTAATACGCAACGTACAACGGATGTGGAATGGCCCACCAAGCCGGGAAACCGGTGGGGTGGGCCATTGCATTACTAGCGAGTGAGTCATGGCAAAGAAACGTAACATTCCGGGCGGTCGCAATCTGCGCATCAACGATCAGATTCAGCGCGACTTGTCGGAGCTGATTCAGCGTGAAGTGAAAGACCCGCGTATCGGTCTGGTGACGCTGCAAAGCGTGGAAGTCACGCCCGATTACGCACACGCGAAGGTGTACTACACCACGCTCACGGGCGACCCCAAGCAAACGGGCGAAGCGCTCAACGAAGCGGCCGGTTTCCTGCGCAATATGCTGTTTAAGCGGCTGCACATTCACACGGTGCCGACGCTGCATTTCCATTTCGACCAATCGATCGAACGTGCGATCGAAATGTCGCGCCTCATCGATACCGCGAACGCCACGCGCGCGAAGGAAGAAGCTGACGCCGAAGGTGGCAGCGATGAAAGCGACGCCGGCGACGACGCCGAACAAGACAAGCACGACGACCGCAAGTAAGCGGCCGGTCGAACGACGCTGCACGCCGGACCGTTGCAAATCGGTCCGGCGGTGCCCAACGTTCGCTATGTTCGCCATGCTCGCAATGTCCGCTAGTCCGCTGTGCCTGCTGACACTCGAAGCGCAGCGAGGCGGACGACTCTCCACGACACTCTCAAGCACTCCCGCACCATGACGGACCCGCGTTCGCAGGCACCCCGCCAAAAACTTCCCCGATTCGCGCTGGATGGCGTGTTGCTATTGGACAAGCCGTTGGGCCTGTCTTCTAACGATGCACTCATCAAGGCAAAGCGTTTGCTGCAAGCGTTGAAGGCTGGCCACACCGGCACGCTTGATCCGTTGGCGACGGGTTTGCTGCCACTGTGTTTCGGTGAGGCGACCAAGTTTTCACAGGATCTGCTCGAAGCCGATAAGACGTACGAGGCGCGTGTGCGCCTTGGCGAGACGACGACGACGGGCGACGCGGAAGGCGAGGTGCTGCAAACGCGTGACGTGACGGTCGATGAAGCCGCCATTCGCGCGGTGCTGCCGCAATTCACCGGGCCGATTTCGCAGGTGCCGCCGATGTATTCGGCGCTCAAACGCGACGGGAAACCGCTGTACGAGTACGCGCGTGCTGGGCAGACGGTGGAACGCGAAGCGCGTGATATCACGATTCATTCGCTGGAACTGCTGGATTGCTCGCTGCCTGATGCGCCGGAATTCACGTTCCGCGTGACGTGCAGCAAAGGCACGTACGTGCGTACGCTGGCGGAAGATATCGGTGAAGCGCTCGGCTGTGGTGCCCATTTGCGTGCGCTGCGGCGCACGGCGGTTGGCCCGCTCACGCTCGACGGCGCAGTAACGCTGGAAGACCTCAGCGCGATCGACCAACCCCAACGCGTGGAAAAGCTCGCACCGGTCGACGCGCTGCTCAAGACGCTGCCGACCGTGTGGCTCGACGATACGCTCGCCACACGCTTCGGCCACGGTCAGCGGTTGCGGCTCGATGAAGCCCGTTGCCCGCAAACGCTGCGCACGTGCGCATCGGCCCATGACGGCGGCATCGAAGTGAAGGTCTATGCGGAAGCTTCCGGCGAAGTCGCTGCTCGATTGCTCGGCGTGGCTCGTTTGGATAGCGAGGCGCTGCTTACTCCACAACGTCTGCTGAAGACTCAATAACGCGCTTCATTGCTTCCGGCGCCTGACCCTCGCCATCGCCTGCGGTCGGCCGCCGGAACAACTCCCCGTTTTCGTCGCTCCACGAAATTCGCTTTGGAAAACGGGGAGTCGTCCCGACGGCTCGTCATCCTCCCGCACTCCGTCGACACCACCCCCCCACCTCCACCGCTCCTGCCCCCGCACCACTTTCCATCTCGTCGACACCGCCGACTCCAACGCTGAGTGCCCCGTCACCCATCCCCACGTGCTTCGCATCTGCTGGGGACGGGCGCCGTGACCCTCGTTATCTCAGTGGCAATTCTCTGAGCCCCCACGCCCCCGGGGTCAGGATGGGCCTAGTGCTCGAACCATTTGCGCCTGTAAGCCCTTTGGCGTCCGCGACACTTGATATTCCACGGGCGTGTTATCGGCGAGTGATTTTTCCCCTTCGCTGACAATCGCGGAAAAGTGGAAAAAGACGCCCTGACTTCCATCGTCCGGCGTGATGAAGCCATACCCCTTGCCGCCATCAAAATATTTGACTTTGCCTTGTGCCATTTCTCACTCCTATGACAATTGCCCCAATTGCGATTGAAGCACCACGCCCCGCGTCTCGAAACTGTCAAGGTTGACAGGCGGGCGCGTGCCGCAGCCACCAAGCGTGGCTAAACCGGGCGTAGAGAGCGACTACGGGGGTGACAGGGGACTCGATGACCGTCCCCCAGCAGATGCGAAGCACGTGGGGGATGGTTAGCGAGTCCCGGTGGCGTTGGAGGAGGGGGTGTCGACGTGGACGGGGGAGTTGGGGAGGGTGGTGAAGCGGGTATGACGAGGGTTGCGACGGACGGATGGGGGGGACGAGCCGACGGGCCGTTACCCCGTTTTCCAAAGCGAATTTCGTGGAGCGACGAAAACGGGGTGACGGCGCGGCGGCCGACCGCAGGCGTTTGCCAGGGTCAGGCGCCGGAATGAGCGATGCGGGAATTAGCTCGTAACGTTCTCAGGCTTCATGGCATCGATAGCGCCCAACGCAGCCTTAACGTCCATTGCGTACTTAGCGAGCGCCTTCTGCTCATCCGTCTTCGGCTCGAAAGAAGGCACGCTAACCGGGTGATTGCTCTCGTCGACAGCGACGAAGACCATCAAACAGTCGGTGGTTTGGCGCAATTCACCCCATTTCGGATCGCCGGCGTGCACCGAAACATGGATATGCATACTGGTACGCCCGGTAGCGACGATACGCGCGCGCAGTTCCACGAGGTTGCCGACGAGAATCGGGCGGTGGAAGTGAATATTGCCGACGCTAACCGTCACGCAATAGCGGCCGGACCACGTAGCAGCGCAAGCGTAGGCCACTTCGTCAATCCATTTCATCAGCGAGCCCCCGTGCACCTTGCCGCCAAAATTAACGGCAGCCGGTTCGGCCAGGAAACGGAAAGTGATCTCGGAGCGGTCGCTCTGGTTTTGCGGCGTATTCATGATTGTGCGGATTTTGCTGGGGAAATGACCCGTCGGGTGTCGCCCATTTCAGGACGTTCGCGCCGACTGAGAAAGCGATGATACTGCGAATGCAAAAAACGCGCGCCAGCCTGCCACGTTTTCGTCAGACGGAAAAAAACCCCGCTAACGTCAGCGGGGTTCAAAGAAGTGTCCGGTAGTACAGAGCAGGGCCGGACACTCGGGGGGAAGAAGGTTTCCCGCTGGGACCGTTAGTGCGCCCCTGCCGCAGCATCGCCACCGCCGCCGCCACGAATCGGGCGCGTGATCCACACCATCGCAATCATCAGCACGAACAGCAGCGCCGAGATCCAGAAGATGTCGTTCGCGCCGAGCATCGCCGACTGCTGCGTCACGATGCGATCGATGTAGCCGTGGGCCTGCGGCGTCGACATGCCAAGCTGATTCAACGTCTGCACTGAATCGTTGAACGTCGTGTCGTACGGCGTCAGATGCTCCGTCAACTGCGCATGGTGCAGCGTGATGCGGTTATCCCACACCGTGGTCGCAATCGATGTCCCGACCGCGCCGCACGTAATTCGCACGAAGTTCGACAACCCCGCCGCCGCCGGAATACGGTGCGCCGGCAGCCCCGACAAGATGATGGCCGTGAGCGGGATGAAGAACATCGACATCGGCACGCCCTGCAAGAACGTCGGAATCATCAGCGTGCGCGTATCCACCAACGTGTTGAAGTGCGAACGCATGACGAACACCAGCGCGAACAGCAGGAACGACACCGTCACCACCCAGCGAGCATCGAGCTTGGGCAGCGTCTTGCCAATAATCGGCGACAAGATGATCGCGAATAACCCCACCGGCGCCATCACCAGCCCAGCTTCCGTCGCCGTATAGCCGAGATAGATTTGCAACCACTGCGGCAAAATCACCAAGTTCCCGAAGAACAAGCCGTAGCCGACCGAAATCGCCACCACGCCGCCTGTGAAGTTGACCCGCTTGAACAGCGTCAAGTCCACCACCGGATGCTTCTCGGTGATCTCCCAGATGACGAAGAAGCAGAACGCCACCAAGGCCACCAGCGCTAGCGCGACAATCGTGCCCGAGTTGAACCAATCCAGTTCCTTGCCCTTATCGAGCATCACCTGCAACGAACCGACCCAGATCACCAGCAACGACAGCCCAATCTTGTCGATCGGCTTGCGCTGCGTCGGCGTTTCACGTTTCTTGTAGATCATCCACGTCACATACGCAGCGGCGATACCCACCGGAATGTTGATGTAGAAAATCCACGGCCAGTGGTAGTTATCCGAGATCCAGCCACCGAGAATCGGCCCCATCACGGGGGCGACGAGCGTCGTCATCCCCCATAACGCAAGGGCCATCGAACTCTTCGCCGGTGGATAGCTCGAGAGCAGCAGCGACTGCGACAACGGAATCATCGGGCCAGCCACTGCGCCCTGCAACACACGTGCCGCGAGCAGAATTTCAAGCGTCGGCGCCATACCGCACAGCCACGACGCCAGCACGAACAACAGAATCGAGGTGATGAACAGACGCACCGCGCCGAAGCGCTCGGTGAGCCAGCCCGTCAACGGCACCGAAATGGCGTTGGCGACTGCGAACGACGTAATCACCCACGTGCCCTGACTCGACGACACACCGAGGTCGCCGGAAATGGCAGGGATGGACACATTGGCAATCGACGTGTCGAGCACGTTCATGAACGTGGCGAGCGACAGCGCGATGGTGCCGAGTACCAGCTGGCCCCCCGACAGGGGGCCAGGAGCGTTTTGAGTTGCCATGAGATGTCAAAGGGGGTGGGGGGCACCCCCCTCCGATTTACAGGGGACGCGCGCGAGCGGGTTGATTGCGCGTGTCGTTGGCACCGGCCGCGCCCGAACCCGCCGCCGCGCCAGCGTTCTCGGTAATGATCTTTGCCACGATGTCGTCGGCGTCGTGACCGACCTTGTCGTACACGTCGGTCGAATACACCGGCAACGTCGGCGCTTCACCCAACTCCTTGCCATCGGTGTTGCGCACGTTGACCTTCACTTGCATCGACAGGCCAACACGCAGCGGATGGTCTTGCAACTGCTTCGCGTCCAGCGCAATACGCACCGGCAGACGTTGCACCACCTTGATCCAGTTACCCGTGGCGTTCTGCGCCGGCAACAGCGAGAAGGCGCTGCCCGTACCCGCCGAGAAGCCCGCAACCGTGCCCTTGTACTCGACTGCCGAGCCGTAGACGTCGGCCGTGAGCGTCACCGGCTGACCCACGCGCATATGCGCAATCTGCACTTCCTTGAAGTTGGCATCGACCCAGACTTCGTTGAGCGGCACCAGTGCCATCAACGGCGCACCCGTCGCCACACGCTGGCCAACTTGCACCGAACGCTTGGCCACAAAACCATCCACCGGCGCGGGGATCGACGTACGTGCGTAGTCGAGATAAGCCGCACGCACTTGCGCTGCGGCTTGCTGCACGTTCGGATGCGTGGTGACCGAGGTCTTGTCGGTCAGCGCCTTGTTCGACACCAATTGCGCACGGGCTTGTTCAAGCGCGGCTTGGGCCGACTTCACGGCATCTTGGGCGTGCGCCAGTTCTTCGCGCGACACGGCGCCCGAACCGATCGCCATCTCGCGACGCTTCACGTCGGCCTGTGCCTTGGCCAGATCCGACTCGCGCATCGAGACGGTCGCCGCGTAGGCGTCGTTGTTCACGAAATACGTGCGGACCTGACGCACGGTCTGCGCCAGATTCGCTTCGGACTTCAGCAAAGCCACGCGAGCATCGGTCTGGTCGAGCGTGACCAGGGGCTGACCCGCCTTGACCATTTGCGTGTCGTCGACCTTCACGCCCGTGACCGTACCGGCCACCTGCGGCGTGATCTGCACCACGTTACCCGCCACGTACGCATCGTCCGTGTCTTCGTAATAACGCGCGTAAAGCGCGTAGTAGGCGCCGTAGCCGATGGCCGCAATGGCAATCACGGCCGTCAGCGTCAGCATCATGCGGCGGCGCTTGCCGTTGCTCTGAGCCGGTGCAGCAGGCGCTTGTTGTTGGTTCTCGCTCATCATTCGCTCCGTACTAATCTCTCAATGTGCTTTTTTGACGTGATGTCTTGTGTGTCTTGTGCGTGCTTTGTTTCGGGCAGTCTTGCCGGCGTCAGTGGGTCTGCGTCGGTGCATCGCCCTCGGCCTTGGCCGGGCGTTCCTGCCCAACGACAAGACCGGCCGCCTGTGCATCGAAACCGCCGCCCAGCGCCTTGATCAGGCCAATCTGCTGGTCGCGGCGCGTGCCTTCGATGCTCACGCGGGTCTGTTCTTGTGCCAGCAGCGACGACTCTGCCGTCAACACCGTCAGCTGCGGCGTAAGGCCCGCTTTGTAACGGTCGATGGCCAGATCGTAAGCACGCTGTGCGGCGTCCTGTGCCACGCGCTGCGACACCATCTGCTTGTCGGCAGAACGGATCGACGACATGCGATCGGCGATGTCGCCAAGTGCCTTGTTCAGCGTGGAGTCGTAGTTCGCCACGGCGCTTTCGTACGCGGCGTATTGACCCTTGAGATTGGCGCGCAGACGGCCACCGTCGAAAATCGGCAGCGAAATCACCGGACCAGCCTGAATGTTCTGGCTCGACGGATCGATCAGCTTGCCCAGCCCGAAGGTCGAGAAGCCAAACGCGGCATTGAGGTTCACGTCCGGATAGAAGCGCGCTTTGGCAACGTCCACGCCCTTCAACTGCGACTCGACGCCCCAGCGTGCCGACACCACATCGGGACGGCGGCCGAGGAGAGCTAGCGGCAGGTTGTCGGGCAGGGCAGGCGTCGGCAGTTGCGCAAGCTTCGGACGTTCGATTTCCAGCCCGCGATCCGGGCCCTTGCCAAGCAGCACACCCAGTTGGTGGCGCGTGATGAGAATCTGACCGTCGAGCTGCGCGAGTTGCGTCTGGATGTCGGCGGTGTTGCTCTCGGCCTGCTTCTGCTCGACTTGCGTGTCGAGACCGGCACGAACGCGATCGTTCGTGAGCTTGCCAAGGTTCTGGCGCTGCTTGCCGATGCGCTCGAGCACGTCGTGCAGGGCGTATTGCTGCGCGAGCTGGTTGTACGAGCGGGCTACCGCGGTCGAGAGCGCGAGACGCACTTCTTGATCTTCGGCTTCCTCGGCGCGCTCGGCATTGGTCGCCTGTTCACGTGCCGAACGGTTCTTGCCCCACAGATCGAGTTCCCACGACAACGACGCCGTCAGGTCGCCCTGCGTAAACCAAGTACCGCCGTAGCCCGGCGGATAAATGGTGTTTTCGGTGAATTTCTCGCGATAAATGTCGCCCGAGAAGCCAACCGATGGCAGCAACGCAGCGGCGGCGCCTTCGGTCTGAGCCTGCGCGGCCTTCAGACGGGCAGCCGCGGCGGCCAGATCGGGGTTGGTCGCGAGGGCTTCGTTAATGAGCGAGACGAGCTGCGGATCGCCAAAACGCGCGGCCCAGTCAGTGCCCGGCCACTGTCCGCCCTCGGCGGGCAGACTGCGCTGGGTCTGGTACTGGTCGGGGGTGGTGATCTGCTTGTCGCTATGAATACCGGCGAAATTCGCGCATCCGGCAAATCCCAGCGTCACTGCCGCCAAACACAGGGCGGAGATAGCTGAGCGGGCCCGCTGGCGCGGGAGGAACGGTGAGGCCGCTTTCATCGCAAAACCTTTACGAGTGAAGTCTTCTACTGACAATAATCGGGGAATCGGGCACTTGCGAGTCCGTGCAATAGTGGACATGGCAAGGTTTTTTTGAGGGGTTCCGGCGGTTATCCGCTCTCTCCATTGGCAATGACGCGCCGCAGGAGGCTCTTCAGAAAGCCCACTTCTTCGACGGAGAAGCCAAGCATCAGGTGATCGGCGGCACGCACAAAAATGTCCGGCATGCGGTCGGCCATCGCGTTGCCCGCCTCGGTGGCACTCAAGTCCACCGTGCGACGGTCGGACTTGCTGCGCTCGCGCACGAGCAAACCATGCGCTTCGAGCCGGTCGAGCAGCCGGGTCACGGCGCTCGCATCTATACAGTAGTCGCGCGCGAGATCGGCCGCCGTCTTACTTTTGCCCGTGGCCACCTTGTACAGCATGGTGGCCTGCGTGCTGGTCAGCCCGTACTGCGAGGTTTCCTTCGTCAGCTCGGCCATGATCAGTTGACGCACGCGCGCTACTAAGTATCCGAGAGAGTCGTCGATGTTGTAGCCGTTGCGGGGCGGGTCGGCAGGGCCGACGACGCTCACCGCGTCGCTGTTCGCGGGCGGCGGCGTATCGGGCTGCGTATCGGAGATAGTGGCGGGCGGTTCGGCCATTTTCGTGATGCTGCAATAATTGACTTGTCACGATTATAGCGTCCACTTAATAAAAATCAAGGCAATGCAATAGTTGACTAGGCAAATATTTCACGTGCCATTAGATTGATGCTTCTAATTGGTGCGCGACGGAAGGTCGATGGGTGGTGAAAATTCGTGACGAAGGCGTGTCAATGCTGCAAGCCGTTGTTGCATCGCAGAAATGCCATGACGTGCGACATGCGCAAGTGGTAGAATCGCGGATTCTCCAAAGGCTTTTTTCGAGCACCTTTCATGACCCGCGCTCTCCGTAATATCGCCATCATCGCGCACGTCGACCACGGCAAAACCACGCTCGTCGACCAACTGCTGCGCCAGTCGGGCACCTTCCGCGAAAACCAGCAAATCGCTGAACGCGTGATGGACTCGAACGACATCGAAAAAGAGCGCGGCATCACGATCCTCGCCAAAAACTGCGCCGTCGAATACGAAGGCACGCACATCAACATCGTCGATACCCCGGGACACGCGGACTTCGGCGGTGAAGTGGAGCGTGTGCTTTCGATGGTCGACAGCGTTTTGCTGGTCGTCGACGCCGTCGAAGGCCCGATGCCGCAAACCCGTTTCGTGACCCGCAAGGCCCTGGGCCTCGGTCTGAAGCCGATCGTCGTGGTCAACAAGATCGACCGCCCGGGCGCCCGTCCGGATTGGGTCATCGACCAGACGTTCGACCTGATGGACAAGCTCGGCGCCACCAACGAACAGCTCGACTTCCCGGTCGTCTACGCGTCGGCCCTGAACGGCTTTGCCAGCCTGGATTCGGATGTGCGCGAAGGCACGATGAAGCCGCTGTTCGACGCCATTCTCGAACACGTGCCGGTTCGTGACGCTGACCCGGAAGCCCCGCTGCAACTGCAAATCAGCTCGCTCGACTACTCGACGTTCGTCGGCCGTATCGGTATTGGCCGTATCACGCGTGGCCGCGTCAAGCCGGGCCAGCAAGTGGTGATGCGCTCGGGCCCGAACGGCGAAATTCTCAAGCGCAAGATCAATCAGGTGCTGACCTTCAAGGGTCTGGAGCGCGTGATGTCGGACGAAGGCGCCGAAGCCGGCGACATCGTGCTGATCAACGGTATTGAAGACGTGGGCATCGGCGTGACCATCTGCGACGCGGATACGCCCGAAGCGCTGCCGCTGCTGACCGTCGACGAGCCGACGCTCACGATGAACTTCTGCGTGAACACGTCGCCGCTCGCCGGCCGTGAAGGCAAGTTCGTGACGAGCCGTCAGATCCGCGACCGTCTGGACAAGGAACTGAATCACAACGTGGCGCTGCGTGTGAAGGACACCGACAGCGACTCGATCTTCGAAGTGTCGGGCCGTGGCGAACTGCACCTGACGATTCTGATCGAGAACATGCGTCGCGAGGGCTATGAACTGGCCGTGTCGCGTCCGCGCGTGGTGATCAAGGAAATCGACGGCGTGAAGCACGAGCCGTACGAAATGCTGACCATCGACCTGGAAGACGAACACCAGGGCGGTGTCATGGAAGAAATCGGTCGTCGCAAGGGCGAAATGCTGGACATGGTGTCGGACGGTCGTGGCCGTACGCGCCTTGAATACCGCATTCCGGCTCGCGGCCTGATCGGCTTCCAGGGCGACTTCCTGTCGATGACCCGTGGTACGGGCCTGATGAGCCACATCTTCGATGCTTACGCACCGGTCAAGGATGGTTCGCTGGGTGAGCGTCGTAACGGCGTGCTGATCTCGCAGGACAACGGCGATGCTGTGGCCTACGCACTGTGGAAGCTGCAGGATCGTGGTCGCATGTTCGTGAAGCCGGGTGATGCCCTGTATGAAGGCATGATCATCGGTATCCACAGCCGCGATAACGACCTCGTGGTCAACCCGATCAAGGGCAAGCAGCTCACGAACGTGCGTGCGTCGGGTACCGACGAAGCCGTGCGCCTGGTGCCGCCGATCGCGATGAGCCTCGAATACGCCGTGGAATTCATCGACGACGACGAACTGGTCGAAGTCACGCCGCAGACGATTCGCCTGCGCAAGCGTCACCTGATCGAGCATGAGCGCAAGCGCGCTTCGCGCGAAGCGTCGTAAGCCCGGCGATAGGCTCGGCAGGCGATTGGGCTTCCCGGTCGCGATGACGATGCCAGTTTGTTGGAAAGAAAGCCGGTGCCTAGCGCCGGCTTTTTTATTGTGCTTCCCGTTCGACTCAATACCTTCTGACTCAATACCCATCTGCCAGACATGACCGAATTTGTTCGCACCGAAGTTCGTGGCCGTATCGGCTTTATCACCCTCGCTCGCCCGAAGGCGCTCAATGCGCTCTCGCACGACATGATTCGTGCGATCGCAAGTGCATTGCAGACGTGGCGCGACGATCCGCAAGTGCTAGGTGTTGTCTTACAGGGGGAAGGCGAGAAGGGCTTGTGCGCGGGTGGCGATATTCGCTATTTCTACGAGGCCGTGAGTGAAGGTGGTGTGCGTAAGGCAGCCATCGTGGATTTCTTCACCGACGAATACGCGCTGAACTACACGATTGCCACGTATCCGAAGCCTTACATTGCGCTGATGGATGGTGTGGTGATGGGCGGCGGAATGGGCATTTCGCAAGGCGCTGCCCTGCGCATCGTCACGGAAGCCACGCGCATGGCGATGCCGGAGACGGCCATCGGCCTATTCCCCGATGTCGGCGGCGGTTTCTTCCTCGCGAATCTCGCGGGTCACCTGGGCGAGTATCTCGGGATGACGGGCACCGTGTTTGGTGCTGTCGACGCCTGTGAGATCGGCTTGGCCGATGGCGTGATTCCGCGTGCGTCGCTGCCCGCGTTACGCGAATTGCTGGCCACCGGCGATTGGCAGGACAGCGATGCGGTACTCGCTGCTGCCCGCAATTTCGTGCGCGAAAGCTCGCCGCCTGCGGGCCTTGCCGCAGGCAAACTCGCAGCGCTGCGCGATGTCATCGATACGCACTTCGGTCATGGCGATGTTCCGGCAATCCTGCATTCGTTGGCACGCGAAGCGCGCTGCGAATACGCCGGTTGGGCGCAGGAAACGGAAGATCTGCTGCGTAACAAGCGTTCACCGCTGATGGTGTGTGTCACGCTTGAGCAAGTGCGACGTGCGCGCAAACTGTCGCTCGCCGACGACCTGCGCGAAGAATGGCTGATGATGCGCTGCGTCTTTAATCTCGACGGACGTACCGGCGCCGAAGGTGTCGAGGGCATTCGTGCACTCGTCATCGATAAGGATCACGCGCCGCGCTGGCAGCACGCCAACATCGAGGCGGTCAAATCGGCCGATGTCGCACGGTTCTTCGATGGCGAACGTCGCGCCGCCGATCATCCGTTAGCAATGTTGGGTGAGTGAACGTCGAAGCCATCGACACGTCGCGCGCCTGAATGATGAGGCGCCCGACGGGCGGCATGCATTCACGCCGCTTGTCGCTGCCGACCGTTTGCTCTGCTTACACCGCTGCCTGACAGAATCGCTCGCCGACGGCCTCGTCGAGTTTTCGGCAGATGTCGGCGATGCTGCCGACCATCACGATGTGCGACACGTCGCGATACACACGCACGTCGTCATGCGCGTCGCGTCGTGTTTGCAATTCGCGGACATTGCGCGATGCCTTGACGGCTTTCGCCGACGGGCACGCGCGACGGGCTGCCGAGGTGACGGCCGAAGCGATGGCGCGGGGCAGGGCGGTGCTACGGTTGCGCTCAGGCACGGTGTACGAGCGAGCGATCGCCGGTGCGGCCGCGAACGGTCCGGACAGGGCCGACAAGCCGTACACCGCAGAAAGACGTGCTTGCGTCGAAGCCGTGCGAATGCGCGGTTGACCGAGGGACGTGCGCAGCAAACCAAAGAGTCGAGCCATGATGCGTTTCCTTCTTCCAATATGGGTCGGAGAGAGGTGTCCTGTCGCATCGCTTCACAAATCGCAGGCGCAGCAGGGCACGGGCGCCGGACCCAGCCCGGCGCAAACCAGCATTACTTGATCGTCAGGAAATCGCGCGCGTGACTACCGCATTGCGCGCGTTAGCTTGCGCTTAGAGATCGTTATTGCGGATCAGACCGACCGCAATCCCTTCCAGCGCAAAGTCACCACTGCCTTCATTGACATTGATGTTCTCGAAGTCGGGGTTCTCGGCAATCAATTCGACGCCACCCTTCACGCGGTGGAAGCGCTTGACCGTCACGTCGTCGCCGATACGGGCCACGACAATTTGTCCTTCGCGCGCATCGGCGGCTTTCTGCACCGCGAGCAAGTCGCCATCGAGAATGCCGGCGTCGCGCATCGACATACCGCGCACCTTCAGCAGATAGTCAGGCTGGCGCGCGAACATGTTCGGATCGCACTGGAAATTGCGCTCGATATGCTCCTGCGCCAGAATCGGGCTGCCTGCGGCCACACGCCCGACGAGCGGCAGCGACAGTTGCATCAACCCCATATGCGGCAGCGTGAACTGGTGGGCGCCGCCTGCCTCATCGAGACGCTTGAGGCGGATGCCGCGCGATTGCCCGGCGGCCAGTTCGATCACCCCCTTGCGCGCCAGCGCCCGCAGATGTTCTTCGGCGGCATTCGCCGAAGAGAAGCCCAGCTCGGCAGCAATTTCGGCACGGGTCGGCGGAAAGCCGGTGCGTTCAATTGCCTGGCGAACCAGTTCGTAGACCTGCTGTTGACGTGCGGTAAGTTTGATCATGGCATCACTGTATGGAAGCACAGGTGGCTGTATTTTTGTACAGTGTTTCCAAAAACGCAAGCGAAAACTTCATGCACTCCATGAGATTCGCCGCGAAACGCCCGAATTCTCGACCTCTGCCGGGCCTCTCCGCCCCTCAGCACAAAATCTCTAATCCTTATTCCAGTATAAACAAAAGCAAAAAGATTATTTTTAATTATTAAGCCGCCGCCCTAGACTGGCCTCCTACCACACGCAAGCAAAAAAGGAGCGAAAGTCATGAGCATTGCAGCACGGGGATGGAAAGCTAAGAAGCTGGCGACCGCACTGGGCGCCATTGCACTGACCGTCGGCATGACGGTGCAAGCCCAAGCGGCTAGTTTTTCGCTGCTCAACGTGTCGTACGACCCGACGCGAGAGCTTTACGCCGATTACAACAAGGCGTTCGAAGCCCACTACAAACAAACCACGGGTGACACGGTCACGCTCAAGGCCTCGCACGGCGGTTCGGGCAAGCAAGCCCGCACGGTGCTCGACGGCGCCCCGGCCGACGTGGTCACGCTCGGTATTTCCGCCGACATCGATGAACTGGCCCAAGCCGGTCTCGTGAACAAAGACTGGCAAAAGCGCCTGCCCGATAACGCGACGCCGTACACGTCGACCATCGTGCTGCTCGTGCGCAAGGGCAACCCGAAGCACATCAAAGACTGGGACGATCTGGCCAAGCCGGGCATCAGCGTCGTGACGCCGAACCCGAAGACCTCGGCCGGTGCCCGCTGGAACTACCTCGCGGCATGGCTCTTCGCGCTCAAGGCACCGGGCGGCAACGAGCAGAAGGCGCAAGACTTCGTCAAGGCGATCTATAAGAACGTCGGCGTGCTCGACTCGGGCGCACGCGGTGCGACCACCACGTTCGTCGAGCGCGGTATCGGCGATGTGCTGATCGCATGGGAAAACGAAGCGCTGCTCTCGGTGAAGGACCTGGGTCCGGACAAGTTCGACATCGTGGTGCCGTCGTCGTCGATTCTGACCGAGCCGCCGGTGGCCGTGGTCGACAAGAACGTCGACAAGCATGGCACGCGCAAGGTCGCCGAAGCCTACCTGCAATGGCTGTACTCGCCGCAAGGGCAGGAGATTGCCGCGAAGCACTTCTACCGTCCGCGTTCGCCGGAAATCGCCAAGAAGTACGAGTCGCAGTATCCGAAGCTCAAGCTGTACACGGTTGACGCCGACCTCGGTGGCTGGACCAAGACGCAAGCCAAGCACTTCGCCGACGGCGGCATCTTCGATCAGATCTACACCAAGAAGTAATTCCAGAAAAAAGGAAGGAAGGGGACCATCGCATGAGTACCGCACTGTTTCCAATCTGGCGTAAGCCGAGTGCATTGCCGGGCTTCGGCCTGACGATGGGCTACACCGTGGCGTACCTGAGTCTGGTCGTGCTGGTGCCGTTGCTGATGGTCTTCATCAAGGCAAGTTCGCTCGATTGGGCGAGTTTTGTCACCGCCGTGAGTTCGCCGCGCGTACTGGCGTCGTACCGCCTCACGTTCGGCATCTCGCTGGCGGCGGCACTCCTGAATGCGTTGTTCGGTTTCATTCTGGCGTGGGTGCTGGTGCGCTATACGTTCCCCGGCAAACGCATTGTCGATGCGCTCGTCGACTTGCCGTTCGCGTTGCCGACGTCGGTCGCAGGCATTGTGCTCGCCGCCATCTACGCACCGAATGGTTGGGTCGGTCGCTGGTTCGAGCCGCTGGGCATCAAGATTGCGTTCACACCGCTCGGCATCTTTGTCGCGCTGACGTTCATCGGCTTGCCGTTCGTCGTGCGCACGCTGCAACCGGTGCTTGAAGAATTCGAGCGCGAGCAGGAAGAGGCGGCGGCCTGCCTCGGCGCGTCGCGCTGGCAGACCGTGCGTCATGTGATTCTGCCGGCGGTGCTGCCGGCGCTGCTGACCGGCTTCGCATTGGCGTTTGCGCGTGCGGTCGGCGAGTACGGTTCGGTCATCTTTATCGCGGGCAACATTCCGATGGTCTCGGAAATCACCTCGCTGCTGATCGTCACCAAGCTCGAACAGTTCGATTACGCAGGCGCGGCGGCACTGGCCGTGGTGATGCTGGTGATCTCGTTCGTGCTGCTGCTCCTCATCAATACCCTGCAATGGTGGCTGCAACGCCGTCATTCGGGCCGACGCGCCAGCGGCGTGTGATTCCAGAGAAAGATTCGATCATGTCCGATTCGCTAACTCTCCCGGCCGCTGCGGTGCAGGTGCCGAAAGTGCGTAGTTCCGATCCGACCGACGAGCCCCGGCTCGTCAAGGTGGTGTTGATCGGCCTGGCGCTGCTGTTTTTCGCGTTGTTTCTCGTATTGCCGCTCGCGTCGGTGTTCGTCACCGCGCTGGGCAAGGGCATCGGTGCTTATTGGGAAGGATTGAGCAACGACGACGCGTTGTCGGCCATCCGTCTCACGTTGTTGATTGCCTTGATTGCCGTGCCGCTGAATGTGGTGTTCGGTGTGGCGGCTTCGTGGGCCATCGCGCGCTTCGACTTCAAGGGCAAGAGCGTGCTGACCACGCTCATCGACTTGCCGTTCTCGGTCTCGCCGGTGATCGCAGGTCTGACGTTCCTGCTGATTTTTGGCCGTCAGGGGCCGCTGTGGGACTGGCTCGATGCCAACAATCTGCGCATCGTGTTTGCGTTGCCGGGGCTGGTGCTGGCGACGGTGTTCGTCACGTTCCCGTTCGTCGCTCGCGAGTTGATTCCGCTGATGCAGGCGCAGGGCAGCGAAGAAGAAGAGGCCGCCCGGGTGCTGGGGGCGAGCGGCTGGCAAGTGTTCACGCGTGTGACGCTGCCGAAGATCAAATGGGGCCTGTTGTACGGCGTGATTCTGTGTAATGCGCGGGCCATGGGCGAGTTTGGCGCGGTGTCGGTGGTCTCGGGCCACATTCGCGGCGAGACGAACACGCTGCCGCTGCATGTGGAGATCGAATACAACGATTACCACACGGTAGGCGCATTCGCGGCGGCATCGATTCTCGCGTTGCTGGCGCTCGCTACGCTGGGCCTGAAGCTGTGGGCCGAGCGCAAGCTGGCACAAGACAAAGCGGCCCGCCGTATCGAGGCGACCGAAACCTAACATCGAGGAGCAAGACAGATGAGCATTCAAGTCCAACAGGTTTCGAAGCGATTCGGCGATTTCGCGGCGCTCGACGACGTGAGTCTCGAATTTCCCACGGGCGAGCTGGTGGCGTTGCTCGGGCCGTCCGGTTGCGGCAAGACCACATTGCTGCGCATCGTGGCCGGTCTCGAGTTCGCCGATGCCGGGCGCGTCGTGCTCAACGGCGAGGATGTCGCGAGCGTGGGCACCCGCGAGCGTCAGGTCGGCTTCGTCTTCCAGCATTACGCACTGTTCCGTCACATGACGGTGTTCGAGAACGTGGCGTTTGGCCTGCGTGTGAAGTCGCGCCGCGAGCGCCTCTCGGATGCGCAGATTCGCAACAAGGTGCACGAGTTGCTCGGTCTCGTGCAACTCGACTGGCTGGCCGATCACTATCCGGCTGAACTGTCGGGTGGGCAGCGTCAGCGTATTGCGCTGGCGCGCGCGCTGGCGGTCGAGCCGAAGGTACTGTTGCTCGACGAGCCATTCGGTGCGCTCGACGCCAAGGTGCGCAAGGAACTGCGTAGCTGGTTGCGCCGCCTGCACGACGAGCTGCATATCACCACGATTTTTGTCACGCACGATCAGGAAGAGGCGCTGGAAGTGGCCGACCGCATCGTGCTGATGAACCGGGGCAAGGTCGAGCAGATCGGTGCGCCGCAAGACGTGTACGACACGCCCGAGAGCGCCTTCGTCTACGAATTCCTCGGCGCAGCCAACCGCTTGTCGGGCCAGTTGCAGACGCACGACTTCATCGCCGATGCCGGGGCCTATCGCGTGACGGTGGCGCGTGACGACCTGCCCGCGCTGCCGCAAGACGGCCGCGCCATCGCCTATGTTCGTCCGCACGATCTCACGCTGCTGCCAGCGCACGACGGCGGCCCGGGCATCGACGTGTCGGTGCGCCGCGCTATCCCGTTGGGCGGCACCGTGCGCGTGGAATTGGCCGCACCGGGCGATGCCGTATGGGAAGCCGAACTGACGCGCTCGGGGTGGCAAGCGTTGGGTGCGACGGCGGGTGAGCCGCTGCGCGCCGTGCCGCGTCAGTTGCGTGTGTTCTCGGCACAGGCGTGAGCGTTACCCTGGGACAGCAGACAAAAAATCGATAAGCCGTACAAGACAAATTAGACAGACGTAACAAACAAGCGATAGGGCGGAGTCACACCATGAATTTCCAGCAATTGCGCTACGTGCGCGAAGCCGTACGGCAGAACCTGAATTTGACCGAAGCGGCGAGCGCGCTGTACACCTCGCAGTCGGGCGTGAGTAAGCAGATCAAGGACCTTGAGGATGAACTCGGCGTCGACGTCTTCGTGCGCCGCGGCAAGCGTCTCACGGGCCTGACCGAGCCGGGCAAGGCCGTGTTGCAACTGATCGAGCGCATGCTGCTCGACGCGGAGAACCTGCGCCGCGTGGCACGTCAGTTCGCCGATCAGGACAGCGGTCACCTCGTCGTCGCGACGACCCACACGCAAGCCCGCTACGCCCTGCCGCAGGTCATCAAGCAGTTCACGAGCGTGTATCCGAAGGTGCATCTGGCGCTGCGCCAGGGCAGCCCGCGTCAGATCGCGCAGATGGTCATCGATGGCGAAGCGGATATCGGCATTACGACCGAAGCGCTCGATCGGTTCCCCGATATCGTGACGTTCCCGTGCTACTCGTGGCATCACGTGGCCGTGGTGCCGAAAGACCACCCACTAGTCGGCCGGGAGAGCGTCACGTTAGCCGATATCGCCGAGTACCCGATCATCACGTACGACGGCGATTTCACGGGGCGCTCGCACGTGGACAAGGCGTTCGCCGATCAGGGACTGGTGCCGGATATCGTGCTGACCGCGCTCGATACCGACGTCATCAAGACCTACGTCGAAATCGGGCTGGGCATCGGCATCGTGGCCGCGATGGCCGTCGATCCGCGTAAGGATCAGGATCTGGCCGTGCTCGAACTCGATAATGCATTCGAGCCGAGCACCACGCGTATCGGCCTGCGCCGCGGCGCGTTCCTGCGCTCGTATGCGTATCGGTTTATCGAGATGCTGGCACCGGCGCTCAAGGAGCAGGAAATCTCGACGCAACTGCGCGAAGCGCTGGAATTTGCAGCCTGAGATCAAAATTCCCCGGCCCGCGCGCGCCGTGCGCTGGGGCGCGCGGCCGGATCGATGTTCAGCGATTGGGAACCGGGGCAGTATTGGATACAATCGCTGGCATGACTTTGACTTCTTTCAATCCGACCCCTCACTACACCGTGTCTGCCGGCGAATTGCCGCGCATTGTGCTGCTCGCGACGGGCGGCACGATTGCCGGAAGTGCTGCCGACGCGACGCGTACGGCCGGTTATCAGGCCGGAGCGCTCGGTGTACAAGACCTGCTCGCGGCCGTACCGGCGCTGGGCAGCATTGCGCATATTCACGCCGAGCAAGTCGCGCAGATCGATAGCAAGGACATGAGTTGTTCGCTGTGGCAGAAACTTGCCGCACGCCTGAACGCCTTGCTCTCGCAGCCCGACGTGGCGGGCGCCGTCATTACGCACGGCACCGATACGCTCGAAGAGACGGCGTATTACCTTCACCTGACAGTCAACAGCCGCAAGCCGGTCGTCATTACGGCCGCCATGCGTCCGGCAACGGCGCTGTCCGCCGATGGGCCGCTCAATCTGCTCAACGCCGTGCGTGTGGCTACCGATCCGATTTCGGCGGGCCGTGGCGTGCTGGTGGCGATCAACAATCAGATTCACTGCGCGCGCGACGTCATCAAGACCAGCACGTACGCCGTGGATGCCTTCCAGTCGCCGGAAATCGGTGTGCTCGGCTGGGTGCAGGATGAGCGCGTCGCGTTCCAACGTGCGCCGCTGCAATACCACACGGTCGAGAGCGAGTTTGTCGGGTTGTCGGGCGAACTGCCCGCGGTGGAAGTGGTGTCGAGCTATGCGGGCGTGTCGCGCATTGCCGTCGACGCGTTAGTCGAAGCGGGCGTGCAGGGCATCGTGGTGGCTGGCACGGGCAACGGCTCGCTGCATTCGCTGCTGCAACAGTCGCTGGCTGAGGCCGTGCAACGTGGCGTAGCGGTGGTGCGTGCCGCGCGGGTAGGCAGTGGCCACGTGATGCATAACGGTGCAGCACCCGACGATCAATACGGTTTTGTGAGCGCAGGCAATCTGCATCCGTACAAGGCCCGTGTGCTGCTGATGCTGGCCTTGCAAGCGGGCGTGCAACGCGATCGCATGCAGAGCTTGTTCGACGAGTATTGATCGAAGCGGGGGCGGCCCCGCGGACGCATCTCGCAGGCAAAAAAATACGGCGCTAGTCATTCGACTCGCGCCGTTACCGTTTTAGCGATGCGCCACTCGCGTGGTGTGACGCATTCGCCTCCCCTCTACTGGTCATACTGGCGGCTGATTGTCTGCCGCTTCTTCATCTTCTCGCGAACTACGCGGTAGCTCGCGCCCCACTTGGGGCAGGGCGCGAGAAAACCCTTTGAAACGATCAGGCAACTGTGTGGTTGGAGAGCAGTTCCAGCGCGCGCACCATGCCCGAGTGATCCCAGCTCGAACCGCCGTTGGCGGCACAAGCGTTGAACAACTCTTGGCACGTCGCCGTGTTCGGCAGCGACACGCCCAGCGCCTTGGCGCTTTGCAGCGCGAGGTTCAAGTCCTTCTGGTGCAGCGAGATACGGAAGCCCGGCTCGAAGTTGCGCTTGACCATGCGCTCGCCGTGCACTTCCAGAATGCGCGACGATGCGAAGCCACCCATCAGCGCTTCACGCACCTTGGCGGGGTCGGCACCGGCCTTCGAGGCGAACAGCAGGGCTTCGCCCACAGCTTCGATGGTCAGCGCTACGACGATCTGGTTAGCCACCTTGCAAGTCTGACCAGCACCGCTTTCGCCGACGAGCGTGATGTTCTTGCCCATCAGTTCGAAGAACGGCTTCACGTCGTCGAACGCGGCTTGCGAGCCACCGACCATGATCGACAGCGATGCGGCCTTGGCGCCGACTTCGCCGCCCGAGACCGGGGCGTCGAGGTATTCGCAGCCCAGTGCCTTGATCTTCTTGGCGTATTCCTTCGTTTCGATCGGCGAGATCGAGCTCATGTCGACCACGATCTTGCCAGCCGAGAGGCCTTCAGCCAGACCGTCTTCACCGAACAGCACGGCACCGACGTCCGGGGTGTCCGGCACCATCACGAAAATGATGTCGGCGCGCTTGGCCACTTCCTTGGCCGACGTGCAGCACGTGGCCTGACCGTCGATCAGGTCTTGCGGGGGCGTGCGGCGCTCGTACAAGAACAGCTTGTGACCGGCGTTTTGCAGATGCTTCGCCATCGGCGCGCCCATGATGCCCAGACCAATGAAACCGAGTTGTGCCATTTCGAGACTCCTTGTTGCCAAAGTTTGAATGTGGTCGCTGCCGGTGCGCGAGACGGGCAATCGTGCCCCCGTGCTCCGGCCGCATGCCCCCTGCATGCGGCCGGCGGGGCCCTTCCTCGTCGAAACCCGGTCAGCCGGCGCGCGCCACAGGTCGCGTTGACGTGTGCGCGGCGTGCGCCGTCGTTCTGTGCCTGCCGCCGGGGGAGACGGCAGACGCGTTGTTACATGCTCAGGTGAACCTGCGTGGCTAATGCCGCCGCTTATGCAGCCGCTTATGCCGCCTCGCGCAGACCCGCCGCCTTGAACCAGCCCAGACCGTCGGTCGTGGTGGTTGCGGGCTTGTATTCGCAGCCGATCCAGCCGGTGTAGCCGATGCGATCGAGCAGGGCGAACAGGTAGGCGTAGTTGATTTCGCCCGTGCCCGGCTCGTTGCGGCCCGGGTTGTCGGCCAGCTGCACGTGAGCGATGCGCGCCAGATTCGTCTCGATGGTCTTGGCGAGCTCACCCTCCATGCGTTGCATGTGATAGATGTCGTACTGCAAGAACAGGTTGTCCGAGCCCACGTCGTCGAAGATCTCCAGCGCCTGCTTCGTGCGGTTCACGAAGAAGCCCGGGATGTCGTACGTGTTGATCGGCTCGACCAGCAGGCGGATGCCTTCGGCCTTGAGCGCATCGGCGGCAAAACGCAGGTTGCCGACGAGCGTCTCGCGGGCGGCGTCGGTCGACAGATCCGCGCCTTGCTTGCCCACGAGGCAGTTCAATTGCTTCACACCCAGCGCCTTGGCATAGGTGATGGCTTCGCCCACACCGTCGCGGAACTCGGCCACGCGCTCGGGGAAGATGGCGATGCCGCGCTCGCCTGCTTCCCAGTTACCGGCGGGCAGGTTGTGCAGCACCAGATCGAGCTGATACTGATTGAGCTTGTCGGCGATCTGGTCGCGATGGAAAGCGTACGGGAACAGGAACTCCACGCCGCGAAAGCCCGCTGCGGCGGCCGCCTTGAAGCGGTCGAGGAACGGCACCTCGTTGAACAGCATGGTCAGATTGGCGGCAAATTTCGTCATTGCGCTGACTCCTCTCTTTCTTATAGGGGGTGGTTTCGACGATGCAAATCAGGGTGAAGCGGGTACTGCTAGGTTGCGGAGCGCGTGCTGGGCCGACAAGGGGGTCTAGGTCTCATCGGAGGGGACGCACGCGCCCCGCAAACGGTCACAGGAGGGCGGCTTACGCCGTCACTGCGCTGTTGTCTTCTTCCACGACGTCGATGATTTCTTCGAACTCATTGACGTTGTTGATTTCGGTGCCCATCGCAATGTTGGTCACGCGCTCGAGAATCACTTCCACGATCACCGGCACCGAGAATTCGGCCATCAGCTTGCGCGCTTGTTCGAACGCCGGCTGGATGTCGTTCGGCTGATGCACGCGGATCGCCTTCACGCCCAGACCTTCGGCAACCTTCACGTGATCGACGCCGTAGCCGTTCACTTCCGGCGAGTTCACGTTTTCGAACGCGAGCTGCACGCAGTAGTCCATGTCGAAGTTGCGCTGCGCCTGACGGATCAGACCAAGATACGAGTTGTTCACCACGACGTGGATGTACGGCACCTTGAACTGCGCGGCGACGGCCAGTTCTTCGATCATGAACTGGAAGTCGTAGTCACCCGAGATGGCCACCACGTCCGACGACGGCGATGCAACCTTCACACCGATCGCTGCCGGCACGGTCCAGCCCAGCGGGCCGGCTTGACCGCAGTTGACCCAGTGACGCGGCTTGTTCACGTGCAGGAACTGCGCAGCGGCAATTTGCGACAGGCCGATGGTCGAGACGTAACGCACGTCGCGGCCAAAGAACGCATTCATTTCCTGATACACGCGTTGCGGCTTGATAGGCACCTGATCGAAGTCGCTACGGCGCAGCATGGTGCGCTTGCGCTTCTGGCAATCGGCAACCCACTGCGAGCGGTCCGGCAGACGGCCGGCAGCCTTCAGTTCCTTGGCCACTTCGACGAACAGCGTGAGGGCAGCCTTGGCGTCGGAGACGATGCCGTAGTCCGGGCCGAACACGCGGCCGATTTGCGTCGGCTCGATGTCGACGTGCACGAACTTGCGGCCCTTGGTGAAGACATCGACGCTACCGGTGTGGCGGTTGGCCCAGCGATTGCCGATACCCATCACGAAGTCGGAGGCGAGCATCGTCGCGTTGCCGAAGCGGTGCGACGTTTGCAGGCCGACCATACCGGCCATGAGCGGGTGATCGTCGGCGATGGTGCCCCAGCCCATGAGCGTCGGCACGACCGGCACGTTGACCGTTTCGGCGAACTCGACGAGCAGGTCGGCGGCGTCGGCGTTGATCACGCCGCCACCCGAGACGATCAGCGGACGCTCGGAAGCGAGCAGCATCTGAATCGCCTTTTCGGCTTGGGCACGCGTGGCTGCGGGCTTGTAGACCGGCAGCGGCTCGTACGTGTCGGGATCGAATTCGATTTCGGCGACTTGCACGTCGAACGGCAGGTCGATGAGCACCGGACCCGGGCGGCCCGAGCGCATCAGGTGGAAAGCTTGCTGGAACACGCGCGGCACGAGGGCCGGCTCACGCACGGTCACGGCCCACTTGGTCACCGGCTTGGCGATCGATTCGATATCGACGGCCTGGAAATCTTCCTTGTACAGACGGGCGCGCGGGGCTTGACCCGTAATGCACAGAATAGGGATCGAATCGGCTTGGGCCGAGTACAGGCCCGTGATCATGTCGGTGCCTGCCGGGCCCGACGTGCCGATACACACGCCGATATTGCCGGCTTCGGCACGGGTGTAGCCTTCGGCCATGTGCGAAGCGCCTTCGACGTGGCGCGCGAGCACGTGCTCGACGCTGCCTGCCTTGCGCAGGGCCGAATAGAACGGGTTGATGGCAGCGCCGGGCACGCCGAACGCGGTGGTGATGCCTTCTTTCTCCAGAACCCGAACGGCGGCCTCTACGGCGGTCATCTTGGCCATGTGACTCCTCCAATGTGTAATCGGTAACGATGTTGGAAGCCACTTTAAGCCGGTACGATTTGTTTGATAAGATCACAAAAGATCGTTTTTTTAAAAACAAAAAGTATCGAATGGAGGCGGGATGGACCGTTACAAGCAGATCGAGACCTTTGTGCAGGTCGCCGAAGCGGGCAGTTTGGCGGCGGCCGCGCTCAAGGAGGGGGTGTCGCCCGTGATTCTCGGGCGGCGCATCGATGCGCTGGAAAAGCGCTTGGGGATCAAGCTGATGTACCGGTCCACGCGGCGGCTGGCGCTCTCGGAGGAGGGCGGCGCTTTTCTGGAGCGCTGCAAGCAGTTGCTGGGCGACTGGGACATGGCCGAGAACGAGATCAGCGCCGGGCGGCATGCGGTGTCGGGTCACCTGATCGTTTCGGCACCTGCCGCGTTCGGACGTAAACATGTGGCGCCGCACGCGCCTGCGTTCCTGCGCCAGCACCCGGAAGTGCAGATTTCCTTCAATTTGACCGATCGCGTGGTGGACATCGTGCGTGAGGGCTACGACATGGGCATCCGGATCGGGGGCTCGGTCGACCCGAATTTCGTGGCGGTGAAGCTGGCCCAGAACCGACGCGTGGTCTGCGGCACCCCCGCTTACTTTGCGCGGCACGGGCGGCCTAAGACACTGGAAGATTTGTCCAAGCACAATTGTCTTGCCTTCAACCTGCAAGGCGGCCAGCAGCGCGGCTGGTATTTCAAGCGGCAGGGCAAGCTGGTCACCACTCGGGTGAACGGCAATCTCGACTGTAATGATGGCGAGTTGCTGCACCGCTGGGCGCTTGAAGGGTTGGGGCTGGGCTGGCGCTCGACGTGGGAAATTCAGCGTGAATTGCTCTCGGGCGAGCTGGAAACGGTGCTCGACGAGTATGCACTGCCCGATTACGACATTCTCGCGGTCTATCCGCAGCAACGTTTTCAGCCTGCGCGCGTGCGGCTATTCATCGACCACCTGCGCCAGGTGTTTGCCCGGCCGAACTACTGGTTGGAGCACGAGTAGGGCGCCCGGGGGGATATTCTTGAGCGTGGCCGGAAAAGCGGCTATAATCGCGAGTTCTGCAACCTTGCTGCACTGATCTGACGCTCAGGCGGCTATTTCCAAAAGGAGCTACATATGCGTCACTATGAAGTCGTATTTATTGTTCACCCCGATCAGAGCGAGCAAGTGCCTGCGATGATCGAACGCTATCGCGGCATGGTGACGGCCAAGAATGGTCAGATCCATCGCGTCGAAGACTGGGGCCGTCGTCAACTGGCTTACATGATCGAGAAGCTGGCTAAGGCTCACTACGTTTGCCTGAACATCGAGTGCGACCAGGACACCCTGGACGAACTGGAACACGCGTTCAAGTTCAACGACGCCGTTCTGCGCCACCTCGTGGTTCGCATGAAGAAGGCCGAGACCGCCCCGTCGCCGATGATGAAGGAAGTGGCCCGCGAAGAAGCCAAGAAGGCTGCCGCGACGCCCGCCACGGAAGCTGCCGCTTCGTAATTAGCGCACCGGAACGCATCAGGGCGCCATTGGAGAGATCGACCGCGTGAATCGCTTACGGCTAGAAGCCAGCATTGTCGAAACCGGCACGCTGCGCTATACCCCAGCCGGGCTTCCCGTGATCGACGTCACCTTGGCCCATGCGGGAACCACCGAAGAAGCGGGCGTTGCCCGCCAGGTCGAGTTCTCGATTCCGGCAGTTGCGATCGGTCCCATCAGTGCCAAAGTAATGGCGTTGGGACTTGAGAAGCCGGCTCAGTGGGCTGGGTTTCTCGCCAAGAAGCATCGCAATAGCCGAACCCTGGTGTTTCACATCACAGCATTGCAAGAGTTTGAAAAGGATTGTTGAACATGCCGCGTCCTAACGGTAAAAACAAGAAGTTTGATCGTCGCCGTCAACAGCAAAACCCGCTGTTCAAGCGCAAGAAGTTCTGCCGCTTCACCGTTGCCGGTGTCGAGCAGATCGATTACAAGGATGTCGAAACGCTGAAGGACTTCATCGGCGACAACGGCAAGATCACCCCGGCTCGCCTGACGGGCACCAAGGCGCACTACCAGCGCCAGCTCGATACGGCTATCAAGCGCGCGCGTTTCCTGGCGCTGCTGCCGTACACCGATCTGCACGGTGCTTAATCGCCAGTCGACGAAGGAGAATAGATAATGCAAGTGATTCTGCTGGAAAAGGTCGTCAATCTGGGTAACCTGGGCGACATCGTGAAGGTCAAGGACGGTTTCGCACGTAACTTCCTGATCCCGAACAAGAAGGCCCGCCGTGCCACGAAGGACGCGATCGCCGAATTCGAAGTTCGCCGCGCCGAACTGGAAAAGGCTGCCGCCGACAAGCTGGCTGCTGCACAAGCCGAAGGCGAAAAGCTGAGCGGTCTGGCCGTGCAAATCTCGCAGAAGGCTGGTGTTGACGGCCGTCTGTTCGGTTCGGTCACCAACTTCGACATCGCTGAAGCCCTGGGTACCCAAGGTTTCAAGGTCGAGAAGATGCAAGTGCGTCTGCCGAATGGCCCGCTGAAGACCGTGGGTGACTTCCCGGTTCAGGTCGCGCTGCACACCGACGTCGTCGTCGATGTGACCATCTCGGTCCTGGGCGAGCACGCCTAAGTCGTATTCGCGTCAGCTTCCCGACGCGTGTAAAAGACGGAAGCCGGTCCGCCGGCTTCCGTTTTTTTATGTCTGCTTGTTTTGCCTCCTCCCCACCGCCGACCGCCTTCCGGTTGCGCATTCTCTTCCACGTTCGTTACGTTCAATAGCGCCGACTTATGCTGCCTCCCGGGAAACTGCTGGACAAATCACGTTCGGGAAAATCGTCGCGCAAGCGAGACTTTTCCGGTCAGGATCGCGACGGTGGCGGATCGCGTGACCACGGTATAATGCCCGGCATGAACGCGCCCGATCCCCAGCTCGACTCCCTGAAGGTGCCCCCGCACTCCATCGAGGCGGAACAATCCGTTCTCGGCGGGTTGCTGCTCGATAACGGCGCCTGGGATCGCATCGGCGACTTCCTCTCCGAATGGGATTTCTACCGCTATGACCACCGGCTGATTTATCAGCACATCGGTCGGCTCATTGCCGGTGACCGTCCTGCCGACGTCATTACCGTTTTCGAATCGCTCACGACCGCTGGCAAAGGCGAGGACGTGGGTGGTTTGGCGTACCTGAATGCCCTGGCGCAGAACACGCCGAGCGCGGCGAACATTCGTCGTTACGCGGAAATCGTGCGCGACCGTGCGGTGCTGCGCAAGCTGGTGACGGTGGCCGACGAGATCGCGTCGGACGCTTTCAATCCGCAAGGCAAGGAAGTGCGGCAAATGCTCGACGAGGCCGAGGCGAAAGTCTTCGCCATCGCCGAAGAGGGCTCGCGTAGCGCGACCGGCTTTCTCGAACTGCAACCGCTGCTCACGCAAGTGGTGGAGCGCATCGACGAGCTGTATCACCGCGAAGGCGGCAGCGACATTACCGGTATTCCGACCGGTTTCGTCGACCTCGATCGCATGACCTCGGGTTTCAACGGCGGCGATCTGATCATCGTGGCCGGCCGTCCGTCGATGGGTAAAACGACCTTCTCGATGAACATCGGCGAGCATATCGCGGTGGAAGAAGGGTTGCCCGTCGCGGTGTTCTCGATGGAAATGCCGGGTACGCAGTTGGCGATGCGTATGCTGGGTTCGGTGGGGCGTCTCGATCAGCATCGTTTGCGTACCGGCAAGCTGGTCGATGAAGACTGGCCGAAGCTCACGCACGCGATGCAGAAGATGAACGAGACGCAACTGTTCGTCGACGAAACGCCTGCACTTAACCCGATGGAATTGCGTGCGCGTGCGCGACGTTTGGCCCGTCAGTGCGGCAAGCTCGGCCTGATCATCATCGATTACTTGCAGCTCATGAGCGGCTCGGGCGGCGGTGAGAACCGGGCGACCGAAATTTCCGAAATTTCGCGTTCGCTCAAGGGCCTCGCCAAAGAGCTCAACGTGCCCGTCATTGCGCTTTCGCAGCTCAACCGAAGTCTCGAACAACGCCCGAACAAGCGCCCAGTCATGTCCGACCTGCGTGAATCGGGTGCAATCGAACAGGATGCCGACATCATTCTGTTTATCTATCGCGACGAGGTGTACAACCCCGATACCCCTGACAAGGGCACCGCCGAAATCATTATCGCGAAGCAGCGTAATGGTCCTATCGGTGCGGTTCGTCTGGCGTTTATCGGTGCGTATACCAAGTTCGACAATCTGGCCGGCCCCCAATACTGACGCGAAATTACTGCCTGTTTGAGAAGGCGTGCGGTGGCGCACGCCCGCAACAGGGTAGAATGTGACGTTTTTGTGTCGACCAGTCCCCTCTCAATACCCGGAGTTTTCCAATAATGTTCGGTCGCTTCATGCCCACCGAGGGCAAGTTCTTTGACCTGTTCAACCAGCACGCGGAGTGCATGATTGCCGGCAGTCGCGAACTTGCCGCCATGCTCAACGACCTGCCAAACGCAGAGTCACGCACCGTCGCCGTGCAGAACAGCGAGAAGAAAGCGGATCGCATCACGCACGAGACCATCGACCTGATGCACAAGACGTTCATCACGCCTTTTGATCGCGATGAGATCCATAAGCTGATCAGCACCATGGATGACATCCTGGATCTGATGGAAGACGTGGCGACCGCTGTCTGGATGTACGACATCAAGAGCGTGCCCACGGAGGCGCGTCAGCTCGGCGAGATCTGCGTGAAGTGCTGCGAGCGCGTGCAAAGCGCCGTGGCGCTGCTCAATGACATGGATCGCGCACGCGACATCCTGAAGTTCTGCGAAGAAATCGATGGCCTGGAATCGGAAGCCGACCGCCTGTTGCGCGGCTCGCTCTCGAAGCTGTTCCGCGAAGAGGCCGACGTGAAAGAGCTGATCAAGCAGAAGGCTGTGTCGGAATTGCTCGAGTCGGTGACCGACAAGTGCGAAGACGTTGCCAACATCATCGAAGGCATTGTGTTGGAAAACGCCTGAGCGGAGACGATTGATGGCAACGCTGCACATCAGCCTTTGGCTGGTCGGACTATTGATCGCGCTGGCGCTTTTGTTCGACTTCATGAACGGCTTTCACGACGCCGCCAACTCGATCGCGACTGTGGTCTCGACGGGCGTCCTCAAGCCGCACCAAGCGGTGGCATTCGCCGCCATGTTCAACATCATCGCGCTGTTCGTCTTTCACCTGAAAGTCGCGGCGACGGTGGGCAAGGGCACCGTCCACCCGGAGATCGTCGATCACTACGTGATCTTCGGTGCGCTGGTCGGGGCGATCGCCTGGAACGTTATTACCTGGTACTACGGCATTCCGTCGAGCTCCTCGCACGCCCTGATCGGTGGTCTGGTCGGTGCGGCAGTCGCTAAGGCGGGCACCGGTTCGCTGGTTGCGAGCGGTTTGCTGCAAACGGTCGCATTCATCTTCGTGTCGCCGCTGCTGGGCTTCGTGCTCGGCTCGTTCTTCATGCTGCTCGTGTCGTGGCTGTTTTTCCGAACGCCGCCCGCACGTGTGGACCGCTGGTTCCGTCGCTTGCAACTGGTTTCGGCCGGTATGTATAGCCTCGGGCACGGCGGTAACGATGCGCAGAAGACTATCGGCATTATCTGGATGCTGCTGATCGCCGCGGGCATGTGGCCGCAGGAAGCCGCTGAACCGCCACTGTGGGTGATCGTCGGCTGCTATCTGGCCATCGGTCTGGGCACCATGTTCGGTGGCTGGCGCATTGTGCGCACGATGGGTCAGAAGATCACGAAGCTCAAGCCGGTCGGCGGTTTCTGTGCCGAGACGGGCGGGGCGTTCACGCTGTTCTTCGCCTCGTGGCTCGGCGTGCCGGTCTCGACGACGCACACGATTACCGGCGCCATCGTCGGCGTGGGTGCCACGCGCAAGCTCTCGGCCGTGCGCTGGGGTGTCGCAGGCAACATCGTCTGGGCGTGGGTGCTGACCATTCCGGCATCGGCGTTTATCGCAGCTATCGCCTGGTGGGTCGGTAAGCAGATTCTGTGATGATGGATATCGATGCGGGCTGAGCGGTCGGCATCGATTTCTGCAAAACAAAAAAGCGGCTTCGGCCGCTTTTTTGTTGGGTGCTGGGATTGCGATGCGCTATCGAAGTCATCGGGACAATCAATTTCAATAGTTAATTGCGATTGATTATCATTTGTTCATAGTGTTTTATCGAATGCCTGAGGAGACCACCATGACCACGATGATCCAACGTTCGCTGCGCATTCGCCCGATGACAACCTTGATGGGTGTCGCGATTAATGTCGGCGGGGCTGCGGCACTGCTTGCGCATTTGCACTAATTCCCCGCGCGGCGATTACATCGAGCTGTTGGCGAAACGGGCGATGGGATCGTCGTCCTGAGCGGGCGGCGTCGTGAGGTTCGCGGTGCGGTCTGGTGACGCGCCTTGTGGGTCGAGCGGCGAGGGTGTTGCCGTCGTGAGCGGCCGGTTCGGTGCGGTATTCATCGGCACCACCGGCAGCGGTGCGGCAACCGGCGCTTGCGATGCCACGGTGTCCGGTGCCGAACGGTTCACGTAGGTCGTATTGCCAGCCGGAGCCTTATTGGCTGCCACGCGCCGCACACCATCGATGCGGCGTGCCCAATACGGGATATACAAGCTCTCCAGACGCACCGTGCCGCCCGTATTCGGCGCGTGCACGAATTTTCCCTGACCGACGTAGATGCCCACATGCGAGTGGGCGCGTCCCGTCGTATTGAAGAAGATGAGGTCGCCAGACGCGAGATCATCGCGCTCGAGCGGCGTGCCGATACTGCTCATATCGGCCGTCGTGCGCGGCAGATTCACCCCAGCGGCACGCGCGACCACATAGCGGACCAAGCCGCTGCAATCGAAGCCAGAATCGGGGGTATTGCCACCGTAACGGTAGGGGATGCCGACCAGACTCATCGCCTCGATCGTGATTTCCTCTTGCCCCGCGCTGCGCTCAGGGCCCATCGTACGATTGCCAAAGTTGGCATTGCTGCTCGGGCGAACGCTCGGGCCAGAGGAGCAGGCGGCGACGAGTAGCGTGACGCTCAGCGCTGTGACGCAACGCCACGACACCCACGACCGACGCGGCGATGCCGAGTCTGCGGCGATGGAGCGATGGGTGCGGAAGGGGCGCTGGATTCGCATGCGCCGAGTTTACGACGCTTACCGGGCGAATGCATGGCAAAAGTGCCGGAATCCGGACTTTTTGTGGCTTCGGGGTCACAAATTGGGCGATTCTTGGACGATTCTGTCGCGCAAGCGCCATGAACACACGATTTTCCGTTGTCCGTACCGATAAAAAAACGGCACCCGGAGGTGCCGTTTTCATGGCGAACGAAAGGCCGTCTGCGTCAGAGAATTTCCGCCGCGTAATCGGCCAGTCGCGAGCGTTCGCCGCGTGCGAGGGTCACGTGACCGCTGTGTCCCCAGCCCTTGAAGCGATCCACGACGTAGGTCAGCCCTGAGCTGCCTTCGGTCAGGTAGGGCGTGTCGATCTGCGCGATGTTGCCCAGACAAATCAGCTTGGTGCCGGGACCTGCACGCGTGACCAGCGTCTTCATCTGCTTCGGCGTCAAATTCTGCGCCTCGTCGATGATGACGAACTTGTTCACGAACGTACGGCCGCGCATGAAGTTCATGCTCTTGACCTTGAGTCGCGAGCGAATCAATTCTTGCGTGGCGGCACGGCCCCATTCGCCGGCCGAATCATCGGTCTTTTGCAGCACTTCGAGGTTGTCGTCGAATGCGCCCATCCACGGCTGCATCTTCTCTTCCTCGGTGCCCGGCAGGAAGCCGATATCTTCACCGACGGGCACCGTAGCACGCGTGATGATGATCTCGTTGTAGCGCTTCTCGTCGAGCGTCTGTGCCAGACCGGCGGCGAGTGCCAGCAGCGTCTTGCCGGTACCGGCCTGACCCAGCAGCGTAATGAAATCCACTTCGGGGTTCATCAGCAGATTCAGCGCGAAATTCTGCTCGCGATTGCGTGCCGTAATGCCCCACACGTTGTTCTTGTGGTGGCCGTAGTCGCGCAACGTCTGCAACAGCGCCGTCTTGCCGTTGATCTCGCGCACCTGAGCGTAGAACGGCGCTTCGCCGTTGTTCGTCTCCAGATACACGAACTGGTTGATGAGGAAGCTCGCGCACGACGGTCCGGTGATGCGATAGAACGTGGTGCCCGTGCGGTTGTCCTGCCAGCTTTCCATGCCCTTGCCGTGCTTCGTCCAGAAGTCCGGCGGCAGGGCCATCACGCCCGAGTAGAGCAGATCGCTGTCCTCGAGCACCTTGTCGTTGAAGTAATCCTCCGCCGGCAAGCCGAGCGCATGCGCCTTGACGCGCATGTTGATGTCTTTGGATACCAGCACGACCTGACGATCGCGGAACTTGTCCTGCAACGCGCGCACGACACCCAGAATCTGGTTGTCGGCCTTGCCTTGCGGCAGGCCTTCGAGCGGCGGCGGCTCGGGCAGGTCGGTCTGGAAGTACAGGCGGCCCGTCGCATCCTTGTTGCCAAGGCGAGAGAGCGGAATGCCCTCGGACATCGACTTCGAGCCGCTCTCGGCGACCAACCCGTCGAGCGTGCGGCTCACCTGACGCGCATTGCGCGCCACTTCCGACATGCCCTTCTTGTGATTGTCGAGCTCTTCCAACGTCATCATCGGCAGATAGACGTCGTGCTCTTCGAAGCGGAACAGGCTGCTCGGGTCGTGCATGAGCACATTCGTGTCGAGCACGAAGAGCTTGGCCGGTTCCTGATCTTTCCCACGCGCGCGTTTGGTGCCACCCGCCGGGGCAGGCGACTTCACCGCCTTGAGCGGTGTGGTCGCGCCGGACGGATCGGCAGCCGGGGCCGAGCGCGGCGAACGTGCAACGGGTGGCGACTGAGGTGCAGTCTGCGCCACGGACGAGGGGTTGGGGACGACCTTCAATTCGGTCGTGCCAGCCGCACCAGACGCTTCGCCCAGTGCGTGTTGTTCAGATGAGGGGATCGGTTTCTTGGCCTCCGTGCGCGAAGGTTTGAGGCGAGTGGGGAATTGTTCCGGGGCAAGCAGCGTGCCCGGTTTGGTCGGCGCCGATGGCAATGGCATAGATTTCCCGTTCAAGAAAACACAACACTACTCGGCCGGGACAGACCGCAATACATCACATCCCGGCAACAAAAAAGCCGCCTGCCCGGACGCACCGGAGAGGCGGCTTGGCTGAAGGCGCCGCCGTGGCGACGCCTGCAATAGTCTCGTTCAATGCGCTTGATCATTACGACCGACTATAACGTCTCTGACCGTGCTTGTATAGCGCCGAATGACCTCACTGGCGGGCACAATCGGTGCTTTGGCAACACGTGTGCGAATAGCGCTCGGACGCCAACATTCCCACCGCCCGAACGCTGTCTGTCAGCGCCCGGCCGGTGTTCCGTGGAGGCTCAAAATGGGCTCAAAGCGCTTGCACGGCAGCGAGCACTTCGCTCACGTGTTCGGGTACGCGCACTCCGCGCCATTCGAGTCGAAGCACACCTTTTTCGTCGATCACGAAGGTGCTGCGCTCGATGCCTAAGTGTTCTTTGCCATACAGTTTTTTCAGCTTGATGACACCGAACAACTTGCACACGGCTTCGTCGCTATCGGAGATCAGCGGGAAGGGCAGTTCGAGCTTGCGCTGGAAGTTTTCATGCGAGCGAAGACTGTCGCGCGACACGCCGATAATCTGCGCACCGGCCGCCTGAAACTGGGCGTAGCTATCGCGAAAGTTCATGCCCTCGGTGGTGCAGCCGGGCGTGTTGTCTTTCGGATAGAAATAGATCACCACTTTCTGGCCGCGATGGGCCTTAAGGGAAAAGTCGCCGCCGGTGGCCGGTGCGGTGAAGTCGGGCACGAGGGTGTCGATGGCTACCGTCACTATGGTCTCCTTGGGTGGCCGTTCAAAGCCGGAATAGGGAAGCGAAGGGCAGGTTCAGGCGGCGGCCTGTCCCTCGAGAATCAAATCGCCCGAGCGGCCCTGAATTTCGCCCCACACCACCGGATGTGCCGGCAGGCTGGCGAGATCGAGCGACTCGTAATACTGGCCCATGGTCACCAGATCGTGCCCCTGACGACGCCATCCGGACAGCACCTGGCGGAACAGTGGAGCGAGCTTCTGGCCTTCAAGTTCTGCGTGCAACGTGAACACGTGATCTTGCGCTGGATCGCGAGTCAGGGCAAGCAGATGCTCCGCCACGGCGTTCGCGTCCCGGTCGTCCACGCCGAGCAATTCGTCGACCGTCGGCAACGTCGTCGGCAGTTGCACGTGGTTCAGGCGAACCCCGTCGACGATCGGGTAGTGCGGTGCTTGACCACGTCCGTCGGACGAGTACTTCATGCCCCAGGCATCGATCTGACGAAACGCGTGATTATTCATCTGCCAGCCTGCCGCGCCGTGCGTCACGGGCGGTGCGCCGAAAATCTGTGCAAAGCGGGCATGGGCCTGCGACATCTGACGCTGCGTCCATTCGGCATCGCGCCCGCGCACGTTGTCTTGCCAGTACGTGTGGTCCCACGTGTGGATGCCGGTCTCGTGACCTGCCGCCTGCACGGTGCGCATCACGTCCGCAGCGCGCAGGC
The DNA here is from genome assembly GCF_049918595.1 of Pandoraea pneumonica. Taxonomy (GTDB): domain Bacteria; phylum Pseudomonadota; class Gammaproteobacteria; order Burkholderiales; family Burkholderiaceae; genus Pandoraea; species Pandoraea pneumonica_A. The sequence continues at coordinate 128,221 of NZ_JBNCRZ010000003.1, read as the reverse complement.
CGATATCCGGGCCGGGCAGCAACGTGCCGTACATCAGCGTTTTGAACCCGTAGTGTTCGACGACCGATGTGCGCGAGACCTTCTTCAGAAAGCCGGGGCGGAAAACGCGTTTGAGTGCCCAGCCGGTATGGTCGGGGCCCAGGCTGAAAAGGAAGGTGGCCTGCGCCTGATGTTCCGCGAGCGCGGCGAGCAGGTTGGGCACGCCTTCGCGGGTGCCACGCAGGGTGTCGACGTCGATTTTCAGGACAATCTTGGCCATGGCCGTCCTCTTGTTAGGCATCGCGGCACGCGACGTGCCTGATTTGCAGATGCCTCGGATGCGGGAGATGCCGAGTCAAAAACGCCCGATGCGCCAGGGGGCGCACCGGGCGTGCAGTGCGATTCATGCAACGAGACCCGCGACCGTGGGGTGGCGGGTCTGAAGCTTACTCGACCAGACGGCGAGCTTCGGCAACGTGGCCGCGATACGCTTCGAAGATTTTGCGCAGGGCGTCGTCCATCGTCGTGGTCGGTGCCCAGCCCAGTTCTTGCATCGTGTTTTCGATCTTCGGCACACGATTCTGTACGTCTTGGTAGCCGTTGCCGTAGTAGGCGTCCGACGACGTTTCGACGATTTGCACCTTCTTGGCCGTCTCGGCGTACTCGGGGAATTCGCTGGCCAGCTTGAGCATCATGTTGGCCAGTTCGCGCACCGAGAAGTTGTTCTTCGGGTTGCCGATGTTGTAGATCTTGCCGCTGGCAACGTTGTTCTTGTTGTCGATGATGCGCACGAGCGCGTCGATACCGTCATCGATGTCCGTGAACGCGCGCTTCTGGCTGCCGCCGTCGACCAGGCTGATGTTCTCGCCACGGGCGATGTGACCCAGGAACTGCGTGACCACGCGCGACGAACCTTCCTTCGGCGTGTAGATCGAGTCCAGGCCAGCGCCGATCCAGTTGAACGGGCGGAACAGCGAGAAGTTCAGGCCCTCCTGCATGCCGTAGCCCCAGATCACACGATCCATGAGCTGCTTCGAGCAGGCGTAGATCCAACGCGGCTTGTTGATCGGGCCGTAGATCAGCGGCGAGTTTTCCGGATCGAATTCACCGTCGGTGCACATGCCGTAGACCTCGGAGGTCGACGGGAACACCAGATGCTTGCCGTACTTTACGGCCGAGCGCACGATCGGCAGGTTCGCTTCGAAGTCGAGCTCGAACACGCGCAGCGGGGCCTTCACGTACGTGGCCGGCGTGGCGATGGCCACCAGCGGGAGGATCACGTCGCACTTGCGAATGTGGTACTCGACCCATTCCTTGTTGATCGTGATGTCGCCTTCGAAGAAGTGCATGCGCTCATGGTTGATCAGATCGCCGAGGCGGTCTGTGAGCATGTCCATGCCATAAACTTCCCAGTCGGTCGTCTCCAGGATGCGTTTCGACAGATGGTGGCCGATGAACCCGTTGACACCGAGAATCAGGACTTTTTTCATATTACGGTCAGTGATTGAGCTGGGAAAACTGTGCCGGCGTAACAACCGCGCCGTCCAGCATTAGTTCATGAATGACGAGGGCATTTCCGTCGCCGCAAACGCCAAGGAGCGCATTATCCACTACTTGTAGTCCGCAGGGCAAACCGGCGGGAGTGGATCCCCGTGCCGGGCGAGCCCGCGTGACCACCCAACGGCGCCCGGCCGTGTCGGTGAATGCCCCCGGATACGGTGGCGCGACCGCGCGAATCAGGTTGTACACCTCGATCGCAGGCTTCGTCCAGTCGATACGACCGTCTTCCGGCTTGCGACCGCCAAAGTAGCTGCCTTCGGCCAAATTGTTGGCGTGACGCGGCGCGGTACCCGCCAGCAGGCCAGGCAGGCAGCGCCAGAGCGTCTGCTCGGCGGCGACCGTGACTTTCTCGAAGACTTCCCCGGCCGTGTCGTCTGGCAGGATCGGCACCGACGTCTGGTCGATGATCGCGCCAGCGTCCGGCTTGAGCGCCATTTCGTGCAACGTGGCGCCCGTTTCCGTTTCGCCCTTCAAAACCGCCCAATTCACCGGCACGCGTCCGCGGTACTTGGGCAGCAGTGAGCCGTGCATATTGAACGCGCCGTGGCGGGCGATCTCCAGCACCGGCACCGGGATCATGTGGCGGTAATAGAACGAGAAGATGAAATCCGGCGCGACGTCGGCGATCTTGGCGGCAAGCGCCGGATCTGCCGGATCGTCGGGCGTGATGACCGGGATGCCATGTTCGGCGGCCACCGAGGCCACGCTGCCGAACCAGATGTTCTCGTTCGGGTTGTCCTGATGGGTCACCACCAGGGCGACGTCGACGCCCCGTGCGAGCAGCACTTGCAGGCAGCGCACGCCGACGTTGTGATACGCGAATACAACAGCTTTGGAACTCATGAGGTGTGCGGGGCCCTTAACGTGCGCCCGCGCGAGGCGCGGTGCCACCCGATTCGACATCCTGCGCCGGAGCGTTGCCCTCGGCGGATGCCGCATTGGGGCTCAGCTCCGTTGCGCCAGTCGCCGCACTGTTCGTCAGTGCTGCCGACCCGGTATTGCGGCCCGACTCTTGCAGTACGGCCTGCACCAGATAGCGCGGACGTTGGCGCACTTGCTGATAAATGCGGCCAATGTACTCGCCGAGCAGTCCCATGCCGAACAGAATCACGCCCAGCAGGCAGAACGTGACAGCGAACAGCGTGAACACGCCCTGGACTTCCGAGCCGAACAGGAAGCGACGCGCCATCAGCACGATGAACAAGACGCCCGACGCGGCGGACAGCGAAATGCCCACGCCCGAGAGCCATTGCAGCGGCACGACGGAGAAGCCGGTGACCAGATCGAAGTTCAGACGAATCAGGCTATAGAGCGAGTACTTCGACTCACCAGCGAAGCGTTCCTCGTGAGCGACGTCGACTTCGATCGGATTCTGCGCAAACGTATAAGCGAGCGCCGGGATGAACGTATTGATCTCGCGGCACTGATTGACCGTATCAACAATGTGGCGGCTATAGCCGCGCAGCATGCAACCCTGATCGGTCATGCGAATGCGCGTAATACGTTCGCGCAAACGGTTCATCAGTCGCGAGGCATTGCGGCGGAACCACGTGTCCTGACGATTCATGCGAATCGTGCCCACGTAATCGTGACCGGCGGCGAGTTGCGCGACCAGCTTGCCGATTTCTTCCGGCGGATTCTGGAGGTCGGCGTCGAGCGTGATGACCCATTCGCCGCGCGTGTGTTCGAAGCCCGCCAGAATGGCCATGTGCTGACCATAGTTGCCGTTGAACAGCACGACGCGCGTCACATCCGGGCGTGCGCGGTACTGTTCGGCAAGAATGGCGGCCGAGCGATCGCGGCTGCCGTCGTTGACGAACACCACTTCGTAGGCCAGTCCCAGTTTGTCGAGCGCCGGATAAAGCCGCGTGAAGAGGGCGGCGAGACCGGCCTCTTCGTTATAAACCGGGATGACGACGGAGAGTTGTGGATGAGTCATTTTTGATGATTGGCGCTAATGGCGTTGACGGCCGCGCAAACACGCGCGACGTCGTCGTTCGTCATGGCAGGGAACAGCGGCAGCGTGAGGAGCGAGCGGCCCAGACGTTCCGTCTGCGGATATTGCCCTTCGTGATGCCCCAGTGCCCGATACATTGTAAACAGGTGAATTGCGGGATAGTGTACGCCGCTGCCGATGCCCGCCGCTTTGAGCTTTTCCATGAACTCGGCGCGCGAGATCGTCAGACGATCGAGCGGCAGTTCGATCTGGAACATGTGCCAGTTCGAGTTTTCGAAGTCCTTGGGCGGAAGACCCAGGCCCAGCGTTGCGGCGGCACCGGTGGCGAGGCCGTCGAAATACAAGCGGGCCAGTTCGGTGCGGCGCTGATTGAATCCGGCCAGCTGCGGCATTTGACCCAGGCCGACGCGTGCTGCCACGTCCGTCAGATTGAATTTGCCGCCAAGCACGTCGACATCCATGCCGTCCATGCCGATACGCGTCACGCCTTGCAGACGATACTTCTCGGCCAGACGCGCTTCTTCCTCGTTGTTGAACACGAGGGCGCCGCCTTCGATGGACGTCAGGTTCTTGTTCGGATGGAAGCTGAACGACACCAGATCGCCGATGGCGCCGATGCGTTTGCCATGCCACGTCGAGCCCATGGCTTGCGCGGCATCTTCGATCACGCGCAGGTTGTGGCGGCGAGCGATGTCGTACAGGCGGTCCATATCGACCGGCAAGCCGGCGAGGTAGACGGGGATGATCGCGCGCGTCTTCGGCGTGATCGCCTTCTCGAGCAGGTCGAGATCGATATTGCGCGTGGCCGGATCGACATCGACGAACACGGGTGTGGCACCCACTTCGAGGATGACGTTAGCCGTGGCTACCCACGACAGCGGCGTGGTGATGACTTCATCGCCGCTTTGCACGCCGGCGATGCGCAGGCCGATCTCCAGCGTGGCAGTCCCCGAATTGAACGTGCGCACGGGGCGCCCACCGAAATATTCGGACAATGCCTTCTCGAAGGCCTGCACTTGCGGGCCCGAGGTGATCCAGCCCGAGCGAAGCACATCGGCGACGCCCGCGATGGTCGCGTCGTCGATGGTCGGCCGGGTGAACGGCAGGAACGGTAGGTTGGACTGGGGGGGCGCCGATTCGCTCATGATTTTTGACAAGGCCTCAGGTAAGCGGCGCAGAGCTTAGCTGCGCGCAAGAATATAAACACCGACCAGAATGATGCCGATGGCGACCATACGCTGCATCGACAGGGTTTCGCCGAACAAGTACCACGCGGCAAACGCGTTCACCACGTAGCCGAGCGAGAGCATCGGATAGGCAATCGAGACTTCGACGCGCGAGAGCGCCAGAATCCACACGACGACGCTGATGGCATAGCACACCAGGCCGCCCATGATCGGCACCTGCGTGGCGAGCTTGATGCCGATGGGCACGATGTTCGCGCGGGTGAATTCCAGTGCGCCGATCGAATTGGCGCCAGCTTTGAGCAACAACTGGGCGCACGCGTTGAGCAGCACGCCCGTGAGAATAAGGGAAAACGTAGCGAGATTCATGGAACGTTTGTGAACGTTTGTGAATAATTATGGACGGCGTTCCTTGGCTGGTGCTTAGGCCGCGCTGACGCGCACACGCCTGGCACCGCTTTGGTAACACCCCTGTCGAATTCGATAGTTCTGGTCGCGTGTCAGACCTGCATTGCAGGACGGGTTCCCCGCGAACCCCGTCCCAACGGCTTCTGCTTGCAGACGACACACTGACGAGCGCTGCGCCCGGCATTCGAACCGGCGCTTGAAACGCACGATAAAGGCGCTATTTTACGTTGTCTTGCGGCTGTGGTTTGCTAATTACAACGCGCCGGGCGTCACGGGCGATGACACGCATCGGCAAATGCTCGGCTTCGAGCTTGGCAAACGTGTCCGGATCGACCAGTGCGAGTGCCTTCGGATCGGCCCGCCAGCGCGTATAAAAGTCGGCCAGCGTCGGCAGCCACTTCTGCGGCTCCTGTTTCACGCCGAATTCCAGCTCGTCCGGGTGTTGCACCATGATCATGTCCGTGCCGAGATAAAACGGCATGGTGTGGTCGAGCACGTTCACCGAGTAAAACGGCACGCCCGGCCCGAGTCGCTGCATTTCGGCCTTCACCGCCGGCACCAGCAGTACCCCCGAACTTTGCCGTCCGAACACCTCGTGGCCCATGCCGCCGATGGTGGTCAGCAGCAACATGGCGGTGGCGAACATGATCAGCGCCCGGCGGGCACTGTGGCGCGCCATGCGCCAGGCGAGTAACGTGCCGACCAGTCCGGCGCCCAATGCGAAATAGAGCCAGATCTGGAAGGCTTTGTACAACTCGTTCGGGTTGCGCACGCTGCCGGCACGGCCGACGAAGATCGCCACCATGACGAGTGCAGCAATCAGAAACACGGCATACCCGGCCAGATGCAGTCGCAGGGCATCGCGCCGCATCTGCGCGAGATACAGGCCGAACAGCAGCGCCATGGCCGGGGCGATGGGCAGCAGGTACGAAATCAGCTTCGAGTGCGAGACGCTGAAGAACACGAAGATGAAGATGGCCCACGTCCACAGCAGCACGGCGGGCGCGAAGCCGTTGGGCTGACGCGGCATGCGCCACGTGGCGCGCACGGTGCCGGGTAGTACCGACAGCCACGGCAGGAAGCCCACGAGAAACACCGGGACGAAGTACCAGAGTGCGCCGTCGCGATTGTGGCCTTCCTCGGCGAAACGCCGGAAGTGTTCGTTGATGAAGAAGAAGTCGAAGAACTCGGGGTTGCGCATCTGAACTAGCACGAACCACGGCGCAGCGATGATCAGGAATACGATCAGCCCGCTGCCGAGATACAGGCGGCGCCACAACGCCCAGTCGCGGGCGATCAAGGTGTAGAGCACCAGCACGGCGCCCGGCAGCACGATACCCACGAGTCCCTTGCTGAGCACGGCGAGCGCCATTGCCGCCCAGCACAGCCACATCCAGCCGCGCACGGCCGAGCGGTCCAGTCCGGGGCGTTGGGCGAGCAGCAGCGCGCACAGCGACAGACCCATGAAGAACGACAGCCCCATGTCCAGCACGTTGAAGTGCCCGAGCAGGGCCCACAGCGGCGCGCTCGCAAGGGCGGCGGCGGCAAACAGGCCCACGCGTGCGTTGAACAGTCGTCGTCCGGTAAAGCCCACCATCAGCACGCCGGCAAAGCCGGTCAACGCCGTCCACAGGCGCGCTTGCCATTCACCGAGACCGAATGCCGCAAACGTCAGCGCGTTCATCCAGGTTTGCAGCGGCGGCTTCTCGAAATACTTGTAGCCGTTGTAGCGCGGCGTGATCCAGTCGCCCGTCGTCCACATTTCGCGCGCCATTTCCGCATATCGGCCTTCGTCGCTGGCGATGAGATGGCGATAGTCGAGCATGCCGAACCACACGAGGGCGAAGCCCACGAGCAGCAGCCAGAAGGCGGCAGGCGATAACGGGTAAGGCGCGGGAAGGGGAGATGTTGAAGCGTCGGCGGCAGGCAAGCCTGCGCTTCCGTTCTTGGCGGCGGTGTTGGCGGCGGCGCGGCGGTTCACTCAGGCGTTCCGTTTTCGATGAGCACGACCAGCACGACGCGTCGGCCTTCGCTCATCAGAATGTTGTAGGTGCGGCAGGCCGCTTGCGTGTCCATCGAATCGACGCCGATACGCGTGCTGGTCAACGAGGCGGTGAGACGCGGGTGAGCGAAGCGCAGCCGCTCGCCGCTGCCGAAAATCACCACTTCCGGGTCGAGGGCGCGCAAGGCTTCGAAATGCGAGGGCTCGAGCGTCTCGAACGTCGAAACAGGCCAGGCCTGAATCTCGCCCTCGGGCGCGACGATCACGCTGTGGTTGAAGCGCGTCTTATTGATTTCGATGTAGCCGGGTCCGTAGCCGGTCACCGTGTTCAAGGCTTGCGAGGGGTCTTGGTGCAGTTTCACTTTCGGAGATTCCCTACCGGATCGAGTCGGATGGAGACGGGATAGCGGTGCAATGAAAACAGAGCGGCAGCGGCTCGCCCGATGTATGGAGCGCATAGGGAGCGCGCGGCGCGGTCGGGCATCTTGCCTCGCGTAGCGGAAACCGTCAATGATGCATTGCCGAACTCTGTCATAATTGGCTAAATTATAGCTTTTTGCCGTACGCAGCACGGCAAACCGTTGCAGTGCGGCATTTGCGACACCGGAACCGGAGACATCGGGCATTTTGCCCGAGGATCGCCGGTCCGCTCAAATCCCGCCTGCGGTCCCAGCGTTGCGCCCGATGCCGGCCTGCCAGCCGCTCGTCAAGAATAACGACCGCCGTGAAACCGATCCTCAAATCGCAGAAATTGCAGAATGTCTGCTACGACATTCGTGGGCCCGTGCTTGAACATGCCAAGCGCATGGAAGACGAAGGTCATCGCATCATCAAGCTGAACATCGGCAATCTGGCGCCGTTCGGTTTCGAGCCGCCCGACGAGATCGTGCAGGACATGATCCGCAACCTGCCGAACTCGGCCGGTTACTCCGATTCGCGCGGCGTCTTCGCGGCCCGCAAGGCGATCATGCATTACGCCCAGCAAAAGGCCATCAAGGATGTGCAGCTCGACGACATCTACCTCGGCAACGGGGCGTCGGAGCTCATCGTCATGGCCATGCAGGCGCTGCTCAACGACGGCGACGAAGTGCTGGTGCCCGCGCCCGACTATCCGCTGTGGACGGCTGCTGTGAGTCTGTCCGGCGGCACGCCCGTGCACTATGTCTGCGACGAGCAAGCCGACTGGCAGCCGGATCTGGCCGACATTCGCAAGAAGATCACGCCGAACACGCGCGCGATCGTCGTCATCAACCCGAACAATCCGACCGGCGCGCTCTATACCGACGAAGTACTCAAAGAAATCGTCGCTCTGGCGCGCGAGCACAAGCTGATCATCTACGCCGACGAGATCTACGACAAGATCATCTACGACGGCGCAGAACACACCTCGCTGGCGTCTCTCTCGGAAGACGTCCTCACCATTACGTTCAACGGCCTGTCGAAGAGCTATCGCGCGTGCGGTTACCGCGCGGGCTGGATGATCGTGTCCGGCGACAAGCGTCCGGCGCGCGACTACATCGAGGGGCTCAACATCCTCGCGTCGATGCGCCTGTGCCCGAACGTGCCGGGCCAGTACGCCATTCAGACGGCGCTAGGCGGCTATCAAAGCATCAAAGACCTGATCGTGCCGGGCGGCCGCCTGTACGAGCAGCGCGAAATCGCCCACCGCATGCTCACCGCCATTCCCGGTGTGACCTGCGTGAAGCCCAAGGCGGCGCTGTATCTGTTCCCGCGCCTCGATCCGGCGGTGTACCCCATCGCCAACGATCAGGAGTTCATCCTCCAGTTGCTGCTCGAAGAAAAGGTCCTGCTGGTGCAGGGCAGTGGCTTCAACTGGATGCATCCCGACCATTTCCGCGTAGTGTTCCTGCCTCACGAGGGCGACCTGGAAGACGCCATCAGTCGCATTGCCCGCTTCCTGGACGGTTATCGCCGTCGCCACGGCAAGTGATGCGCGCCAACCGATTTCGACTTTTGAGTAAATTTGCATGAAACCGATCAAATTGGGCCTGCTCGGCCTTGGCACGGTAGGCTACGGCGCCTTCCAGGTACTGGCTCGTAACCAGGAAGAAATTCAACGGCGCGCGGGCCGGGGCATCGAGATCACAAAGATCGCCGTGCGCAACGTCGAACGTGCCAAGGGGCTCGTGGGTAACGCAGCGGTTGTGACGGGCGATCCGTTCGAAGTGGTCAACGATCCGGCCATCGACGTGGTCGTCGAGACCATCGGCGGGTACGACCTCACCAAGGAACTGGTGCTCAAGGCGATCGAGAACGGCAAGCACGTGGTCACGGCCAACAAGGCGCTGCTTGCGGTCTACGGCAACGAAATTTTCGCCGCCGCACGCAAAGCCAACGTGATGGTCGCGTTCGAAGCCGCCGTCGCCGGTGGCATTCCGATCATCAAGGCACTGCGCGAAGGCCTGTCAGCCAACCGCATCCAGTGGGTGGCCGGCATCATCAACGGCACCACGAACTTCATCCTCTCGGAGATGCGCGACAAGGGCATCGACTTCGACGTGGCATTGGCCGACGCCCAGCGTCTGGGCTATGCAGAAGCCGATCCGACGTTCGATATCGAAGGTGTGGACGCCGCGCACAAGCTCACGCTGATGAGCGCCATCGCATTCGGCGTGCCGGTGCAGTTCGACCGCGCCTACATCGAAGGCATCACCAAGCTGGCTGCCATCGACATCAAGTACGCAGAAGAACTTGGTTATCGCATCAAGCTGCTCGGCATTACGCGCCGCACGGAAGCCGGTATCGAACTGCGCGTGCATCCGACGCTGATTCCGGGCAAGCGCCTGATCGCCAACGTGGAAGGTGCGATGAACGCCGTGCTGGTGCAGGGCGACGCCGTGGGCGCCACGCTGTATTACGGCAAGGGTGCGGGCGCTGAGCCGACCGCCTCGGCCGTGGTGGCCGATATCGTCGACGTGACGCGTCTGCAAACGGCCGACCCGGAGCATCGCGTGCCGCATCTGGCGTTCCAGCACGATGCGCTGTCGAACACGCCGGTGTTGCCGATCGACGAAGTCACCACCAGCTACTACCTGCGCCTGCGCGTGGTCGATCGTGCCGGTGTGATGGCCGAACTCACGCGCATTCTGGCGGATCTGGATATCTCGATCGACGCGCTGCTGCAAAAGGAATCGCGCGAGGGCGAACACCAGACCGACATCATCATCCTGACGCATGTGACGCAAGAGAAGCACATCAACGCTGCCATCGCGAAGATCGAAGCGATGGGCACCGTGCTCTCGAAGGTCACGCGTATCCGTATGGAGTCGCTGAGCTGAGCGTCGCTCGCAAGCGACACAACACCACTGGACACCGCACAGGACAACGACTGACATGAAATACATCTCCACGCGCGGCGCGGGCCTGACTTCGGGCGAGCCGCAATCGTTTTCCAGCATTCTGCTGGGCGGGCTGGCGCCGGACGGCGGCCTCTATCTGCCCACGGAATATCCGCAAGTCACGGCAGACGAACTGCGCGCCTGGCGCCAACTGTCGTACGCCGACCTGGCCGCCAAAGTGCTGGCCAAGTTTGCCGGCGACATCCCGGTCGAAGTGCTGACCGACCTGACGCGCCGCACCTACACCGCCGAGGTGTACCGCAACGTGCGCCCGGGCGAAGACGCGGCCGAGATCACGCCGCTGCTGCCGCTGGGTGAAGAGAACGGCACGCAACTCTCGCTGCTGGCGCTCTCCAACGGTCCGACGCTCGCGTTCAAGGACATGGCCATGCAACTGCTTGGCAACTTGTTCGAGTACGCGCTGGCGCAGCACGGCGACGCGCTGAACATTCTGGGTGCAACGTCGGGCGACACCGGCAGTGCCGCCGAATACGCCATGCGCGGCAAGGAAGGTATTCGTGTCTTCATGCTCTCTCCGGCGGGCAAGATGAGCGCGTTCCAGACGGCGCAGATGTACAGCCTGCAAGATCCGAACATCTTCAACCTCGCGGTCGAAGGCGTGTTCGACGACTGTCAGGACATCGTCAAGGCAGTGTCGAACGATCACGCGTACAAGGCGCGCTACAAGATCGGTACGGTCAATTCGATCAACTGGGCCCGCGTCGTGGCGCAGGTCGTCTACTACTTCAAGGGCTACTTCGCGGCCACGGGCGGCAAGTCGGGCCAGGACGGCGAAGTGTCGTTCACCGTGCCGTCGGGCAACTTCGGCAACGTCTGCGCGGGTCACATCGCGCGCATGATGGGCCTGCCGATTCGCAAGCTCGTCGTGGCGACCAACGAAAACGACGTGCTCGACGAATTCTTCCGCACCGGCAACTACCGTGTGCGCAAGTCGGCCGAGACGTTCCACACCAGCAGCCCGAGCATGGACATCTCGAAGGCGTCGAATTTCGAGCGCTTCCTGTTCGATTTGCTCGGCCGCGATGCGCCGGCCACGGCGGCGCTGCTCGCCAAGGTGGAGCAGGGCGGTTTCGACCTCTCGGGCACCGACGCGTTTGCACGCGTGGCGCAGTTCGGCTTCGTGTCGGGCCGCAGCACCCATGCCGACCGCGTGGCGACCATCCAGGACGTGGCCAAGCGCTACGACGTGGTGATCGACACCCATACGGCCGACGGCGTGAAGGTGGCGCGCGAGGCACTGGAACCGGGCGTGCCGATGGTGGTGCTCGAGACGGCTCAACCGGCCAAGTTCGCCGAGACGATTCGCGAAGCACTGCATCGGGAACCGCCGCGTCCGGCAGGTTTCGAGCAGCTCGAATCGCTGCCGCAGCGTGTGGAGACGGTGAAGAACGACGTCGCCCGCGTGAAGGCCTATATTGCGGAACATACCGGCCTGTAACCCGCCATGCTGAGTACACAAGAAGCGCTTGACGCCGTTCTGGCGGCCGCCCGTCCGCTCGGGCAAACGGAAACCGTCGACACGCTCGCCGCCAACGGCCGCGTGCTGGCGGCTGACGTGATCGCCACGCTCGACGTGCCGCCGATGGACACCAGCGCGATGGACGGTTATGCCGTTCGCCGCGCCGACCTGACGGGGGCCGAGACCACGTTGCCGGTCTCGCAACGCATTCCGGCAGGCCATGCACCGGAACCGCTGGCCGCTGGCACCGCCGCCCGCATTTTTACCGGCGCACCGGTGCCTGCGGGCGCCGATGTCATCGTGATGCAAGAGCAGTGCGAAGCGCGCGACGATGGCACGGTGGTGATTCGTCACGCGCCCGCGGATAGCGAGTTCATCAACCGGCAAGGTGCCGATATTCGCCGCGATAGCGTCGTGCTGGCCGCAGGCACGCGTCTGCGGGCGCAGTCACTGGGGCTGGCAGCATCGGTCGGTATCGCGAAGCTTCAGGTGGCACGCCGCCTGCGCGTGGCCGTGTTCTTCACGGGCGACGAGTTGACGATGCCGGGCGAGACGTTGCGCGCCGGGAGCATCTACAACTCCAACCGCTTCGTCTTGCGCAGCTTGCTGGAAAACCTTGGCTGCGAGATGACTGACTATGGCATCGTGCCCGACAATCTGGCCGCCACGCGCGCCATTTTGCGCGACGCCGCGCGCGGCAACGACCTGATCATCACGTCGGGCGGAGTGTCCGTGGGCGAAGAAGATCACGTCAAACCCGCCGTGGAAGCGGAAGGCCGTCTGAACCTCTGGCAGATCGCCCTGAAGCCGGGCAAGCCGCTCGCTTATGGCGAGGTCAATCGCGCCGCCAACAGCGCCATCGCGGGAGACGCTGCGCATTTCATCGGCCTGCCGGGCAACCCGGTGTCGAGCTTCGTCACGTTCCTGCTGTTCGTGCGTCCGTTCATCCTGCGCTTGCAAGGCGTGCAGGACGTGACGCCGCGCCGTATCGCCATGCGTGCCGACTTCACCCAGACGAAGGCCGACCGTCGCAACGAGTTCGTGCGTGCGCGCCTGAATGCCAACGGCGGTCTGGAGGCGTTCCCGAACCAAAGTTCGGCGGTGCTGACGTCGACGGTCTGGGGCGATGGCCTGATCGACAACCCGCCCGGGCATCGCATCGAGGCGGGGCAGACGGTGGCGTTCCTGCCGTTTTCCGACCTTCTATATTGAGAGACAGGCTTGCTGTGCCAAACGCGCGGCAGGCACTACCCGCTATGCAGATCGATCTTCGCTTTTTCGCCAGCGTTCGCGAGGCCCTCAAGGTGGCCGAGGAACACGTGGAAGTGCCCAACGGGGTTACCACGGTGGGAGACGTGCGCCAGTGGCTGTGCACACGCGGGCCGCTCTGGGCCGAGACGCTGGGTGAGCAGCGCCTGCTGCGCATGGCGCTGAATCACACGATGGTGCCAGCGTCCACGCGCCTAACCGATGGCTGCGAAGTCGCCTTCTTCCCGCCAGTGACGGGCGGCTGATCGCCCGCCGCTGCACCAGACGCAACCCAACGCCGCCAGACTTATCGAGAGCCGAGTATGCCGATTCGCGTTCAGACCGAAGATTTCGACCTGTCGACCGAAATTCGCCAGCTGCGTGAGGGCGACCTGCGCGTGGGGGCGGTCGCGAGCTTCGTGGGTACCGTGCGCGATCTGAACGATGGCAAGGATGTCTCGCGCATGACGCTCGAGCACTATCCAGGCATGACGGAAAAGGCGCTGGAAAGCATCGTGGCGCAGGCGAGCGAGCGGTGGCGCCTATTCGACGCGCTGGTCATTCATCGCTATGGCGACTTGGGGCCGGGCGATCAGATCGTACTGGTGGCGGTGACTTCGGCGCATCGGGGCGATGCGTTCGCGGCGTGCGAATTCATCATGGACTACCTGAAGACCGAAGCGCCGTTCTGGAAGAAGGAAACGACCCCGCAAGGCGAGCGCTGGGTCGATGCGCGCGAGACCGATACGGCGGCGCGTGAGCGTTGGGCTGTCGATCAAGCTGATGCGCCGAATACGTCGGTCAAATCCGGCAAAACCGCCTAAATATTCATCAAACTTCGGCGAAATCCAGCTAATTTTGCCGATGTCTCAATCGTGCGGCCGTGCAGGCCGTGCTCGCTTCACGCTTTCCAGCAACGCGCGCTGCGCCGGTGGCAACGCGTACTCCCATCCGAACAAGTTCAGTTGCAGGCTCTCCGCGATCCGAATCGCGGGTTCCGCGAAGGCGAAGGCTGCTTCCGGTTCGAAGAGGGTATCGAGCGTATCGAAGAAGAGCACCAGCCAGCGGCTGAAGTGTTCGCCGGTGAGGTGGCCGAAGGGCTGATGCGCCTGCGTCACATTGCCGCGATAACGCTTGGCACCGAGCACGATGCTGCTCCAGAACGCGACCATCTTGTCGAGGTGCAGGTCCCAGCGGCCTTCAAGCGCCTGTCGAAATACCGGGCCGAGCAGATCGTCGTCGCGAATGCGTCCGTAGAACGTGTGAACCAGCAGTTGCACGGCCGCTTCGTCCACTTGCGCGAAGCGTTTGACCGGCAATTCGGTGATGGCGCCGAGACGATTTTCCAGTGCAATATCGGCGGCCATGCCGGGCGCAGACGGGCCGCCCGATGCCGCGTGATCGGCACGATGTCCTTTCGGTATTCCGGGCGTCTGGCGGTGGCGTTGACTCATGGTGCGGCGTGCTAAAAATAGCTATTATGACCCTCAACGTCGGGCGCGTCCTGGGTCTGCTATCCATCGTGCCAACCATCGTTCGACAGCCGCATTTCCCCCGTACCTCCGGCCGCCTCACGGCCTCGCGCGAAATGTCAACCATTAAGCGCAAATGCCCTTGAAACCTTAGGGGATTGTCCGCACATCCGATCCAGAAAGTTTTCTTACCGGAGCACCCGATGCGACAAGACAAATTCACCACGCAGTTCCTGGAAGCGCTGGCTGATGCCCAAAGCATGGCCGTCGGTCGCGACCAGCAATATATCGAGCCGCTGCACTTGCTGGCAGCGCTCATCGCACAACCCGAAGGCGCTGCACGCTCGCTGCTGCAACGCGCGGGCGTGCAGGTTCAGCCGTTGGGCCACGACATCGAGACGGCCCTCTCGAAGCTGCCGCAGGTGCAAGGCACCGACGGTAACGTGCAGGTCAGCCGCGAACTCGCGGGCCTGCTCAATCAGGCCGACAAGGAAGCGCAAAAGCATGGCGACAGCTACATCGCCAGCGAAATGTTCCTGCTGGCACTGGCCGACGATAAAGGCGAGACGGGCAAGATCGCCCGCGCCCGTGGCCTCACGCGCAAAGCGCTGGAAGCCGCGATTGTCGGCGTACGTGGCGGCGAGTCGGTCAATAGCCAAGATGCCGAGAGCCAACGTGAAGCCCTCAAGAAATACACGCTCGATCTGACGGAGCGCGCCGCGCTCGGCAAGCTCGATCCGGTGATCGGTCGCGACGACGAAATTCGTCGCACGATCCAGATTCTGCAACGCCGCACGAAGAACAACCCGGTGCTCATCGGCGAGCCGGGCGTGGGCAAGACCGCCATTGTGGAAGGTCTCGCGCAACGTATCGTCAACGGCGAAGTGCCCGAGTCGCTCAAGAACAAGCGCGTGCTTGCACTCGACATGGCGGGGCTGCTCGCCGGTGCGAAATTCCGTGGCGAATTCGAAGAGCGTCTGAAAGGCGTACTGAACGATATCGCCAAGGACGAAGGCCGCACGATTCTGTTCATCGACGAAATTCACACGATGGTCGGTGCAGGCAAGGCCGAAGGCGCGATGGACGCGGGCAACATGCTCAAGCCGGCGCTCGCCCGTGGCGAGTTGCATTGCATCGGCGCGACCACGCTCGACGAATATCGCAAGTACATCGAGAAAGACGCCGCTCTGGAGCGCCGTTTCCAGAAGGTGCTGGTTGAAGAGCCGAGCGTCGAGGCGACTATCGCTATCCTGCGCGGTTTGCAGGAAAAGTACGAACTGCACCACGGTGTGGAAATTACCGACCCGGCGATTGTCGCGGCGGCTGAACTGAGCCAGCGCTACATCACCGATCGCTTCCTGCCGGACAAGGCCATCGACCTGATCGATGAAGCCGCGTCGAAGATCAAGATGGAAATCGACTCGAAGCCGGAAGTGATGGACAAGCTCGACCGTCGACTGATTCAGTTGAAGATCGAACGCGAAGCCATCAAGAAAGAGACCGACGAAGCATCGCAAAAGCGTCTGGCGCTGATCGAAGAAGAGATCTCGCGTCTGGAGCGCGAGTACGCCGACCTGGAAGAAATCTGGACGGCCGAGAAAGCCGCCGTGCAGGGCAGCGCGCAGGTCAAGGAAGAGATCGACCGTGTGCGCGCCGAGATTGCCAAGCTGCAACGCGAAGGCAAGCTCGACAAGGTGGCGGAGTTGCAATACGGCAAGTTGCCGCAACTCGAAGCGCAGTTGAAAGATGCGGCGGCTGCCGAAGCGGCGGGACAGCAAGCGCACCCGCGCCTGTTGCGAACGCAAGTGGGCACGGAAGAAATCGCGGAAGTGATTTCGCGTGCTACCGGCATTCCGGTCTCGAAGATGATGCAGGGCGAGCGCGAAAAGCTGCTCAACATGGAAGCCAAGCTGCACGAGCGCGTGGTGGGGCAGGACGAGGCGATTACCGCTGTGGCCGATGCCATCCGCCGCTCGCGTGCGGGGCTGGCCGATCCGAACCGTCCGTATGGTTCGTTCCTGTTCCTCGGCCCGACCGGCGTGGGCAAGACCGAGCTGTGCAAGGCGCTCGCGATGTTCCTGTTCGATTCGGAAGATCACTTGATCCGTATCGACATGAGCGAGTTCATGGAGAAGCACAGCGTGGCCCGTCTAATCGGCGCGCCGCCGGGTTACGTGGGGTATGAGGAAGGCGGTTATCTGACCGAGGCCGTGCGTCGCAAGCCGTACAGCGTGATCCTGCTCGACGAAGTCGAGAAGGCACACCCGGATGTCTTCAACGTGCTGCTGCAAGTGCTCGACGATGGCCGCATGACCGATGGTCAAGGCCGCACGGTGGACTTCAAGAACACCGTGATCGTGATGACGTCGAACCTTGGGTCGTCGATGATTCAGTCGATGGTCGGCGAGCCGCAGGATCGCATCAAGGATGCGGTGTGGACCGAGATCAAGGAACACTTCCGTCCGGAGTTCCTGAACCGGATCGACGAAGTCGTGGTGTTCCACGGGCTCGATCAGAAGCATATCGAGTCGATCGCGTCGATTCAGATCGAGATCCTGCGCCAGCGTCTGGCCAAGCTCGACATGCAGCTCGATGTCACCAAGGCCGCGTTGATGCACGTGGCGCGCGAGGGCTTCGACCCGGTGTTCGGGGCACGGCCGCTCAAGCGGGCGATCCAGCAGGAGATCGAGAACCCGGTCGCCAAGCTGGTGCTGGCGGGCAAGTTCGGGCCGAAGGACACGATTCCGGTCGATTGGCACAACGGGCGGTTTACCTTCGATGGGGCAACGTCCTCGCAGGTGAGCAAGGAAACGGAAGCCGCGGCGGAATAAGTCGCAGGTTTCGCGGGGCGGCGGGTTGGCCCCGGCAGGTAGCAAAGCGCGGCTTCGGCCGCGCTTTTTTTTCGCCTTTCGTCGTGCGATACCGTCGGAAGGCCAGCCGGTGCGGCTCGGCGACGAGTGTGCTCGCGCATGGCATCGTCGTGTCACAATCCTCGGCGAGAATGCGCGACCGGCTAAGCGCGTGACGTTCGCGCTGCTGAATTACCGTTCGCGACACACGATCTATCGTTCATCGCAAGGCAAGTGCATCATCTGCAACACATTCCTATCGTTGCGTCATGAGTGAACACGACGAGAGGATGCGATGACAACGATAGTGGTAATTCACCTCGCGGCGGCGATTGCAGCCGTCATGTTGGGGATTGCGATATTGATGGCACGGCGGGGCACGCCGCGTCATCGCTGGATGGGCCGCACGTGGGCGGTGACGATGGCGGTAACGGCACTGTCGAGCTTCGGCATTCGCGAGTTGAACCCGGGGCACCTGTCGTGGCTGCATGCGTTGGCGGTGTGGGTGCTGGTGAGTCTGGTGCTCGCCATCGTGGCGATTCGCCGCGGCAACGTGGCATCGCACCGGCGCAGCATGGTGGGACTGTATGTCGGCCTGATCGTCGCGGGCGTTGCGGCGGTGGCCCTGCCGGGCAGAGTGCTCAATGAGACACTTGCTCATTGGGCGCACGGCGAGGTGTCCGTCGCGATGCGGCAGGGCACGGCAGGCGGGGAGGGCACACGATAATGACAACGATGATGAGACAACCGCAGCCCGTCGAGACAGCACCGCCGGCCCCCGTCAAAGCGACGCGCGGGCTTTGGGCGACGTTTCTTCGCGAACTGGTGGGCGTCGTGCTCTTCAACACGGCGATCGCCCTGATACTCAAGCTAATCGGGTTCGGCGGCACGTTGTGGCAGAACTTCGTTTTCAGTCAGTGCATCGGTATCGCCATCACCGTGTTGATCGATGGCGGACGCCGTGCCCTCTGGCGCAGTGGTGAGCCACCGATTGTGCCGTTCCTGCTGCTGGTGGCGTTCGGTTGTTCGGCCGGGCTGGTGGGTGGCATCACGTTGGGCACGCTGTTGCTGGGGCTGCCGATGACCTTGTGGCGCCCGTTGAATGGACACACTACGCCGATTGTTTTGCTCATCGCGTTGCTGTCGACGGGCATCGGCACGTATCACGGCTGGTCGCGTGCGCGGCTCGCTCAGTTGCGTGCCGCGGCGGCACAGCAAGCACTGCGCGAATCGGCGGCAGAGAAGCAACTCGTGCGTGCCCAGTTGCAGACGTTGCAGGCACAACTCGAACCGCATTTTCTGTTTAACGTGCTGGCCAATCTCGATTCGTTGATTGCCAGCGACCCGGTGCGTGCGCGGGTATTGCTCGGGCATCTGAATCGATTTCTGCGCGCCTCGCTGGCCGCCACGCGTGCCGAGACGATTTCGCTGGCCGACGAGTTCGCGTTGCTCGACGCGTTGCTTGCTATCCAGCAAGTGCGTTTTGGCGAGCGTCTGCGTTACTCGCTCGATCTGCCCGACGATTGCCGCGCGCTGGAGATGCCGCCGATGCTGGTACAGCCGCTGGTCGAAAACGCGATCAAACATGGCATAGAGCCGCGCAGCCAAGGGGGCACCGTGCGGGTGAGTGCGCATGGTGAAGTGGATGAGACAGGTACACAGTTTGTGGTGTTGCAGGTGATCGACGATGGCGCAGGATTTCGCCACACGTCCGCCGCACCTGCGTCGCCTGTCCCGTCCGAGGCCTCGGGCCACGGCATCGGTTTGACGAATATTCGAGAGCGCCTGCGTGTGCTCTATGGCGACGCCGCGCGTCTCACGCTCGCCGAGGGCGTGCCGCAAGGTGTGGTCGCAACGTTACGCTTGCCCGTGGAGAGATCCGGGCCGGCAACGGCATAGATTTTTGGTTTCCCGAGAGTGGAGTGCATGACATCCCCCGTCGCCTTGATTGCCGAAGACGAGCCGTTACTTGCCGACGCCTTGCGTGCCATGCTCGCGCAGGCGTGGCCCGACTTGCACGTGTTGCCGGTCGCGCCCGACGGCACGTCGGCCATTGCCGCCATTGCACAGGAACAACCGGACGTGGTGTTCCTCGATATCGCGATGCCCGGCGCGACGGGGCTCGACGTGGCACGTGCCTGCGCTCGACTCACGCGTGCGCCGCAAATCGTTTTCGTCACCGCGTTCGATCGTTTCGCATTGGATGCTTTCGACGCGGCGGCCATCGACTATTTGCTCAAGCCGGTGGAACCCGATCGTCTCGCGCGTACCGTTGCCCGGTTGCGCGAACGGCTCGCCGCGCCGAAAAACGACACGCTCTCGCAGTTGCTCGCCACGCTTCGCACGCATCTGGAAGAGGAGGCCGGGCAGGGCGCAGGCGCGACCGGGGCGCGCGGTGCCCAGCTAACCAACGGGGCCAACGGCACCCATCGAACGCCCGAGACGAATACAGCGGATGCAACGGATACGACGACTGACGCGCCACCGGCGCCGTTGTCTTCGACCGGCGAATACCTGCGCTTCGTGCGTGCGTCGGTAGGCGACGAGATTCGTATCGTGCCGGTGGAGGAGGTGTGTTTCTTCGAAGCGGCTGACAAGTACGTAGTCGTGGCCACAACCGATGGCGATTTGCTGATCCGCACGAGTCTGCGCGAATTGCTACCGCAACTCGATCCGTCGCGTTTCTGGCAGGTGCACCGTAGTACCGTCGTCAACGTTGCCGAAGTGGTGAGCGCGCAGCACACGCCGCTTGGTCGCCTCACGCTCAAGCTGAAGCGGCGCAAGGATCGCGTCGCGGTCAGTCGTCAGTACGCGCACCTGTTCCGGCAGATGTAGCGTCCGGTGTCGTGGCGAAGAACTCGCTCGGGGTGCGCCCGAAGGTGCGCTTGAACATGGCCGAGAATGCGCTCTGGCTGCGATACCCTAGCTCGCGTGCGATGCGCGCGAGCGGGTAGCCCTTCGAGGCGAGCGGAATGGCCTGCGCCAGAATCACCTGTTGGCGCCACTGCACGAAACTCATATTCAGCTCCTGCCGGAACAAACGACCGATTGTGCGCGGACTGGCACCGGCGTAACGGGCCCATTGGTCGAGCGTCCATGCACGCGCGGGGTCGGTCAGCATCGCGTTGCACAGCGTCAGCAGGCGCTTGTCGCGCGGCAGCGGCACCTCTAGCGGGAGCGGCGAGGCGCGTCGCAATTCATCGAGAATCAAGCCGCCGAGCAGTTGCTCCCGCGGCGCGTCGAGCTCCGCTTCGGGCACGTCGATTGCAGCGATCAACTCGCGCAGCAGTGCCGAGACTTCCACCACGCGGCAATGATCGAGCCCGGTCGGAATGAAGTCGCGATGCACGTAGAGCGTGCGCAGGTAGGACGGCTCGTTGACCTGCAAACTGTGCTCGACATCGGGCGGAATCCAGATAGCGCGCGAGGGCGGCACAATCCATGCGGCATCAGAGACGGCAATCTGAATGACGCCACGCGGCGTGTAGGCCACCTGTGCCCACGCATGCTGGTGATCAGGCACGTACATGTTGTCGGGAATGGGCCGCGCGCGCAGCCGCACCGGACGCTCGGGCGTCGGGGCGAACTCGGGCGGCACGACGTGCTTCGCCGGGGAGCCGGGCATGGCGGACGCCGCCACGGGCGTCGCGTCAGGCAGATCGGTCGGAAATCGCAGAGAACTCGGCATGGCGTAAGCGCGACAATTCGTGTCCCGTAAGTGTAATTCAGCCGTCCGGCCGTGTCGGCAGAAGCCACGTCGAGGTAAACCACGAATGCGGCATCGGCACATTGGCTTTCCGATTGGCCGAGGCGCTATGATCGATGCCAGTGTGCGTTTGCGCCGATGACGGGACTGTCGTGCGGCGCGCGCAATCGACCTCCTAAGCCCCCTTTCGCTACCTCAAGCCCTCTCGAATCGGAAATTTGCCATGAATTTCGCCACTTGCGATTTGTGTGATGCCCATGAAGATGCGCTCGCCGACGGCCGCCTGCGCGTGCTGCAACCCGGCTTCCTGTTGCTCGGGAAAGCCCGCCGCTTTGCGGGGCCTGCGGCGACGCTAAAAGTCTTCGAAGACAACTCGCTGGTACGTGCGGCGCTCGAGACGCCGGGCAACGGCCGGGTGCTGGTCGTCGATGGCGGTGGCTCGCTGCGCTGCGCGCTCGTGGGCGGCAATCTCGCGCAGTTGGGCGAGCAGCACGGCTGGGCGGGCATCGTGGTGAACGGCGCGGTGCGCGACACCGAAGAGCTTGAAGCGTGCGCCATCGGCGTGCGGGCATTGGCGACGAATCCGCGTAAGAGCGTGAAGCTCGGCGCGGGGCAGACGGATCTCATCGTCGATATCGCGGGCGAGTTGGTGCGTCCTGGCGAGTGGATCTACAGCGATATCGACGGCATTCTCGTCTCCACGGAGCCGCTGGTATGACGACACGAGCCACGCACCAAGCCGCCAGTGCAGGCGACGACGCGGCGATCTATGCCTTCGTCTACGGCACGCTGCGCGCGGGCGAGATCAACGACATGATGCGGGCTGCCGAGCGTCACCAGTTGCCTGCGCCTGCGTATGTGGGCACGTCGGTGCTGGGTGGGCGGCTATACGACTTCGGGCGTTACCCGGGCATGGTCTTGTCGGCGAACGCGGACGAGCTAACCATTGGCGATATCTACCGCATTCCGGCGGCGCTAGTCGCCGTGCTCGACGAGATCGAAGAAGTCTATCCGGGGGAAGCGGGTCTATTTGTACGGGAACTGCACGAGGTGGCTTGCGACGGGCAGACGTACAACTGCATCGTCTATCCCGTGAACGAGGCAGCCGTTGCGGGCCTGCCTCGCATTGCCGGTGGCGATTGGGTGGACTACCGGAAGTCGAAGACAACTAGCGCGGCCTGACGACGGGGATGTCGCACAAACCGCGCCTCATCGTTTCATGACGTCGGCCAGCGTGCCTGTGCCGCCATGTCCGATTATGACCAGCCAAGCGCGGAGCGTTGTGGGAGCATGCACGCACTCTGATAGACATCGGCGGCTCTGAAGCTGCTTCTCACACTATGCGTTCGTCCGACATTGCCCGTTTGCTGACGCTCTCCGCCATCTGGGGCGCGAGTTTCCTTTTCATGCGCATCATCGTGCCCGCACTCGGGCCGCTGCCGACGGCGTTCTTCCGCGTTGCGCTCGGCGCGCTGGGGCTGGCCGTCATCCTGCTGGTGCTTCGCGTGCGCTGGCAATTCAAGGGGCTGCTCGGGGCGTCGATGCTGCTCGGCGTCATCAACTCCGGCATTCCGTTCGTCATGTACTGTCTGGCAGCGCGTGTGTTGCCCGCCGGTTACTCCTCGATCCTCAATGCCACCACGCCGCTGATGGGCGTGCTCATTGGCGTGGTGTTCTTCCGCGAGCGACTTACCGGCGCGAAAGGGCTTGGCGTATTGCTCGGCCTGATCGGTGTGGCGGTACTCACCCGCACCGGGCCGGTGGAGATGTCCGGACCGGTCGTGATGGGCGCACTCGCGTGCCTCGTCGCCACGTCGTGCTACGGACTCGCCGGATATCTCACGCGGCGCTGGATCACAGACCGTGGCGGCCTCGACGCCAAGCTCGTGGCGTTCGGCAGCCAGTTGGGTGCTGCCATCGTGCTGCTGCCGTTCTTCGGCTATGTCTCGGCCACCACCGGTATGCCGGGGCCAGCGACGGGGGGTGTCTGGGCTGCGATGGCAGCGCTGGGCTTCGTCTGTAGTGCACTCGCCTATATGCTGTTCTTCCGTCTGATTGCCGATCTCGGGCCCTTGCGCTCGCTCACCGTCACATTCCTGATTCCGCCGTTCGGCGTGCTGTGGGGCGCATTGTTTTTGAACGAAGCGGTGACCTATGCCCACCTCGTCGGCGGCTGCTTCATTGCGTTGGCCGTGTGGCTCGTTTGCAAGCCGCCCAAGGCCGTCCCGGCAGCAAGTCGCGCAACGTCCTGACGCCCGCATCGCTGGATCATCTGGGCCGGTAACTCGCGTTACCGGCCTTTTTTCATGATGTGGAATGTGGTTGCGGTGCGTAAAAATTTGCGCTGCTTGGCACAACGGGATGATTTCAGGAAGGAAAACATCGTTTCATATCGCAAAAATATTTAGTTATCTATTTGATTTATATAAATTAAAAATATGCGATGAGTGCCGTATTCGTTCTGTTGCGATGCGTGAAGAATCCCTAAACTCTTATACAAGACCTGCCGATCCGGAGACGCAAAAAGCGGTAACTGCCAGTGGCGGCGACCGAACGGAAATAGGGCAGCAAAGAGATACCCCTCTTTTATTTGTATTGAGAAACCAGGAGAGATCACCATGACGACGCGTCAAGAACAAGTGAAGCAACTCGAGCAAGACTGGGCGAACAATCCGCGCTGGGCAGGCGTCAAGCGTGGCTACACGGCGGAAGACGTGGTGCGTCTGCGTGGTTCGATCCAGCCGGAGCAAACGCTGGCCCGTCGCGGTGCCGAGCGTCTGTGGACCCAGATCAACGAGCCACCGTTCGTGAACGCCCTGGGCGCGCTGACGGGCAACCAAGCCATGCAACAGGTCAAGGCCGGTCTTCAGGCCATTTACCTGTCGGGCTGGCAAGTCGCAGGCGACGCCAACCTCGCTGGCGAAATGTATCCCGATCAGTCGCTGTACCCGGCCAACTCGGTGCCGCAAGTCGTGCGCCGCATCAACAACACCTTCACGCGTGCCGACCAGATTCAATGGCAAGAAGGCAAGAACCCGGGCGATGAAGGCTATATCGACTACTTCGCCCCGATCGTGGCCGATGCCGAAGCCGGTTTCGGCGGCGTGCTCAACGCATTCGAACTGATGAAGTCGATGATCGAAGCCGGCGCCGCAGGCGTTCACTTCGAAGACCAACTCGCTTCGGTGAAGAAGTGCGGTCACATGGGCGGCAAGGTGCTCGTGCCGACGCGCGAAGCCGTCGCCAAGCTGGTGGCAGCGCGTCTCGCCGCCGACGTGTTGGGCGTGCCGACGGTGCTCATCGCCCGTACCGACGCGGAAGCCGCTGACCTGATTACCGCTGACGTCGATCCGATCGACCAGCCGTTCTGCACCGGCGAGCGCACGGTCGAAGGCTTCTACCGTACGCGTAACGGTCTCGATCAGGCTATCTCGCGCGGTCTGGCCTACGCCCCGTATGTCGATCTGGTGTGGTGCGAAACCGGCAAGCCGGATCTCGAGTTCGCGAAGCAGTTTGCCGAGGGTATTCACAAGCACTTCCCGGGCAAGATGCTTTCGTACAACTGCTCGCCGTCGTTCAACTGGAAGAAGAACCTCGACGACGCGACCATCGCCAAGTTCCAGAAGGAACTCGGTGCCATGGGTTACAAGTTCCAGTTCATCACGCTGGCTGGCTTCCACAGCCTGAACTACTCGATGTTCAATCTGGCTCACGGCTACGCCCGTCGTCAGATGAGCGCTTTCGTCGAGTTGCAGGAAGCGGAATTCGCCGCTGCGGACAAGGGCTTCACGGCAGTCAAGCACCAGCGTGAAGTGGGTACGGGCTACTTCGACGCCGTCACGCAGACCATCGAGCGCGACGCATCGACCACGGCCCTGAAGGGTTCGACGGAGGACGAACAGTTCTTCGACGAAAAGAAGGCGCAGGTCAAGGCAGCCTAATCGGGCTGAGGGAGGGCGCAGCGGCGCCCGCCTGCGGTGATGCGTCGTGGGGGCACATCACCGTGAGTGGAACGCTGCCGCGCTTCGACCGCGCTTTAATCGCACATCCCGGTCTATCCGGCCGGGGCGGCCCTGACGGCGTGTCCCGTCGTCGTCAGGGTTGCAGTGCACGCCAGACGAGAAGAGGCCCGTGAGCTTATCCCGCTCACGGGCCTTTTTTCATGCAATACGCGACCTCGGCCCGCGTTGCCGCGACGTTGCCCCGATACCGACCGCGTTACGGTATCAGCACCAGTGAGCCCGTCTTCGCGCGAGCGGCGATGTCTGTGTGAACCTGCGCCGCGTCCTTGAGCGCATAGCGGGTCGCCGTGACGACACCGAACACGCCTTGCCGGTAGGCATCGAATACGGCGGCTGCCGCTTCATTGACGCGCCCGCCCAGGTGGTTGGCCATCGGGCCGCCGACCATGCGGATCCGGCGGCGGGCAACCTCGGCTTCATCGACGTCCGGCGCGCCCGAGGCGGCCCCGATCGTGACGATGGTGCCGCCATCGCGTACCGCGGCCAGCGAGGCCGAGAACGTCGCTTTGCCGACGAACTCGTAGACGACATCGACGCCCTGCGGGGCAAGGCGCTTCACTTGAGCCGCCAGATCGAACGCCCCTGACGGCAGCACATGATCGATCACCGGGGCGAGCGCCGCGAGCTTCTCCGGCGATCCCGCTGTGCCGATCACGATCGCGCCGCGCGCCTTCGCCCAGCGAGCCAGCAGATTGCCGACGCTGCTGGAGGCGCCCTGAATCAGCACCGTCTGCCCGGCCTGCAAGGTGTGGTAACCGTTCAAGCCAGCCCAGGCAGTCAGACCTTTCGTCAGCAATGAGGCCACTGTCTCGGCGGACAGGTCGTCCGGCACCGGTATCAGATGTTCAGCCGCAATCAGACGCTGCTGTGTATAGCTGCCCGGCGCGAGATAGTAGGCCATGCGCTGACCCACTTCGACGCCGGCGACGCCTGCACCCAGTGCCTCGACAATGCCGACGCCTTCGACGCCCGGCACCGACGGCAGCGGCACCGGAAAGATGCCCTGGCGAAACGCCGTGTCGATGAAATTCACGCCGATGGCCTCGTGACGAAGGCGAACTTCGCCCGCGTTGGGCGTGCCGATGGGGTCGTTCTCGACCTGAAGCACCGAGGGGGCGCCGTACTGATGGAAGCGGATGGTGGTGTTCATGATGCGTGACCTTGAAAGAGAGTGGGGGACTTCAGATGACCGACAGCAGGCCGCCGTCGACCTTGTCTTGCAGGATGTTGGTGTTCATGACGAGCTCCTTAGCGCGGCAGTGCATTCAGTTGCTGGAGTGCCGAGTACAGATTGGCCACGCCCCAGTGCTCGGTGATCTTGCCGTTCTGCACACGCATGGCATCCACGGTTTCGAAGTGAATGGCCTTGCCCGTGGGGGCCAAGCCGAGAAAGTCGCCTTGGTGCGTGCCGTAGTAAGTCTTGTAAGTCGTCACCACGTCGCCGTCGGCGCGCTGCCAGTGGATAACGGCGCGAAAGTCGGGGAATGCTTCACGTAATTTGCGGTACAGGCCCAGCACGCCTGCCTTATCGGCGCCGCTGTTGGGCTGCGGTGTGTGGTCGACGAAATCGTCGGCGAACAGCTCGTCGAACAGCGCCCAGTTGCCACCGCCTTGCACCTCGTTGGTGTTGCGGCGAATCACGGCCTTGGCGGCTTCGCTGACATGGATCTGAGACATGGAATTCTCCTTAAGCAGTCGTAGGTAAAGGCATTCAGAGTTCGAAGCCGCCGATCGTCATGCCGCCGTCGACGACCAGCATCTGGCCCATGACATAGCTAGCGGCATCGGAAGCGAGCCAGACGGCTGCCGCGGCAATTTCGCCGGGGTGAGCGCCGCGCTTGGCAGGGATGGCCGTCGTCGCCAGTTGGGCGAAGCCCGGGTTCTGGGCGCTGGCCGCCACGACCATGGGGGTTTCGGTCCAGCCGGGGGCGAGCGCATTGACGCGTACGCCGTGCGCAGCGTTTTCCATCGCGGCGACCCGGGTCAGACCGTGTACTCCGTGCTTGGACGCCGCGTAGGCGCTCATGCCGCCCGGCCCGGTTAGGGCCGCGACGGACGCGGTGTTGACGATGGCACCGCCTGCGCCGCGTTTGAGCAACGGCAGTTCGTACTTCATTCCCAGAAACACGCTGCGCAGATTGATCGCGATCACGCGGTCGAAATCGGCCGTCGGATAGTCTTCGATCCGGTGGGCCTGACCCGAGATGCCTGCGTTGTTGAAGGCGGCATCGAGGCGTCCGGCTTCCTTGGCGATGCGCTCGATCAGTGCGGCGATCTCGCTTTCGGCCGACACGTCGAGACGTACCGCCTGCGCCTTGCCGCCGAGTTCGGCGATCAGGTCCTTCGTCTCTGCGAGGCCATGGGCATCGAGGTCCGCCAGGTAGACCAATGCGCCACGATCGGCAAAGGTGCGTGCGGCTTCGCGGCCAATGCCGGAACCGGCACCGGTGACCAGGACGACTTTGTCAGTGAAATCCTTGAGGCTCATGGTGTTCTCCAGAGACGGGACGAGTGCGCCCCGCCCGGGCCGCAGCCCGGGATGAAAACGTGTGATGCGTGGGAAGTGTTGGAAGCGGCTGAGGTGAACCCCAGCCGGAACGAAGCCTTAGCCGAACAGCTTGGCGGCCGTCTTGGCGACCAGTTCGCCTTGGTGGCGTGCGCCGGCCAGATCGATCTCGGAAGGCTGACGCGAACCGTCGCCGCCAGCCACAGTGGTCGCACCGTAGGGGGCGCCACCGACGATCTCGGCGACGCTCATCTGACCTTGGTGGCTATACGGCAGCCCGACGATGGTCATGCCGAAGTGCAGCAGGTTGGTGATGATCGAGAACAGCGTGGTCTCCTGGCCGCCGTGCTGCGTGGCCGATGAACTGAAGGCCGCGCCGACTTTGCCGTTGAGTGCGCCGCGTGCCCACAACCCACCGGCCTGATCGAGGAAGGCGGCCATCTGCGACGACATGCGGCCGAAGCGCGTACCGGTGCCGACGACGATGGCGTCGTAGTGTTCGAGATCGGCCACGGTGGCGACCGGCGCGGTTTGGTCGAGCTTGAAGTGCGCGTTCTTTGCGACCTCTGCCGGCACGGTTTCGGGGACACGCTTGATGTCGACCTGAGCGCCGGTGCTACGGGCGCCTTCGGCGATGGCCTCGGCCATTTGCTCGATGTGGCCGTAGGACGAGTAGTAGAGAACGAGGACTTTGGTCATTTAAGGCTCCTTGGGGTGGACAACGCGGTGTGTTGCCTGAACCGAAGATTAGGAGCCGTTGATCTATCGCGGTAGCCTGTTTGTTTCGATGGAATCCATCGAGTGGAGCGATACTAGTTCGTCGCGTTCGATGTGAACTGTTGCAGCCGGTCGATAAACCACCGTCCGGCGGGTCCGGGTGGTTCGTCCTTGCGGTAGACGGCGTACATGGCGATGACGGGGATCGCCGGTTGATGAATTTCCAGACGGATGCGGACCAATCGACCGGCCTCCAGATCTGGCGCGACCATCGCCAGTGGCATGTGCCCCCAGCCAAAGCCAGCCTTGAGAAAAGCATGTTTCGCACCGAGGTCGGCGAGCCGCCAGATCAGCGGCGAGAACACGCCAAAATTGCTGCCTGCGGTCAATGTTGTGCGATCGGTCAGTACCAACTGCACATGTTTCTCAAGCACGGCGGTCGGCAGGATGCCTTGGTTTTCGGCCAGCGGATGCGAGGGGGCCACCACAGTGACCATCGGCACTTCCGGCAGTCTTTCGGCGTTCAATCCATCGGGTATCACCGGCATGGAGCCGATCACGCCGATACGGCACGCGCCGTCCATTACCGGCTGCACCACAGCACCCAGTGCCTCCACATACATGCGCAGCGGTGTCGTCGGAAAAGCCTCGCGAAAAGCGCCGACGGCATCGGTCAGCGACGCCATGGGGTACATCACGTCGACGGCCACCGACAGCTCGGGTTCCAGCCCTTCGGATAATGTGCGAGCACGTGCCTTGAAGGCGTCCATGCCGTTCACCACGTGCTTGGCTTCGCCCAACAGTGCCTTACCTTCGTCGGTCAGCACCGGGTAGCGCGCGCTGCGATCGAAGAGCGTCACGCGCAACTGGGCTTCGAGATTGGCCATGGTCTGGCTGACGACGGACTGGGCCCGGCGCAGCTTGCGGCCCGCAGCAGAAAAACTGCCTTCTTCGGCCGCCGCGATGAAGGTTCGAAGCTGGTCCAACGATATGCCGTCGAGCATGTATCGCTCCCACAGATGGATTCCATCGAAAAATATAGGCTTCTCAGCTAGATGTCCAGTTCCTAGAGTTGCACTTACCTCTTCTGACGGAACGAACTCGATGGACATCCTCACTTCGTCACTGCATGCCAAGCGTCCAGTGACCGCACCCCAGGGTGCTCAGCGTTATGTAGTGCAACGTGCGGCCGGACACCGCCATGGTCCGGTGACGCGCATCTTCAGTCCCGGCGACATCGGGCATCAGGTCAAGCCTTTTGTGTTTCTGGATCACTTCGACTTTCAGGCTACGGGCGGCTCCATGTTTCCGATGCATCCGCACTCGGGCATTGCCACGACGACCGTACTGCTCTCCGGTGCGCTGCGCTACGAGGACACGACCGGGGCCTCGGGCGTGCTTGAGGCGGGTAGCGTCGAGTGGATGCGCGCAGGGCTAGGCGTCTGGCACGACGGCGCGCCGAACGGTGCCGGGCGTTTTCGCGGCTACCAGTTGTGGGTGGCCTTGCCCGAAGCGTTGGAGCATGCGCCCGCGCAAAGTCAGTATTTGCCACCCGACGCCGTGCCGCAGTCGGGACCAGCACGTTTGATTCTCGGCAATTACGCGGGTGTCCAAAGTCAGGTGCTCGCGCCTGAAAACCTGCTGTTCCTGCACGTGAGCCTGAGCGATGGCGAAAGCTGGCGGCTGACGCCGGAAGCGGGGCACGAGGTGGGTTGGCTGCACGTGAGCGAAGGCGCGCTACACCTTGGTGGCGAGCGTATCGCTAACGAACTTGCAGTGCTCAACGAGAGCGATGCCGCGATCGACGTGGTCGCGCAAGGCCCGACCGAATTCGTGATCGGCACCGCGGTCCGGCATCCGCATCCGTTGGTGCTTGGCAATTACTCCGTGCACACCAGCCGCGCGGCGCTTCGCGTCGGTGAACAGGAAATTGCGCGGATCGGCGAGCAACTTCGCGCCCGCGGTCGAGTGCGCTGAAAGCGCGGATCGGGACCAAGCCCCGCAACGTAAAAACGGCTGCGATTGTCGCAGCCGTTTTTCTTTGGGTATGCCACGCATTCAATGTGGCACCCGATGCCATCGCCCGCGTGATTGCCTGCGCGCGGCGTCAGCGATAGATGATGACGGGAATCTTCGAGTGCACGAGCACGCGTTGCGTCTCGCTGCCGAGCAGCAGGCTCGAGAGCCCGCGCCTGCCGTGCGATGCCATCAAGATGACGTCGCAGCCATGGCGCTCGGCGGCGTCGATGATGCCGAGGTACGGGGCAGGGAAAGTCGAAGTGTCGCGATGGAACGGCACACCGGCAGCGGCGGCCGATTCGGCTAGCTTGTCGAGATGCGAGCACGCCTCTTCCGCAATGCGCTCGCTGAACGTCGCGGGCGCTTCGAGGACGTATTCGCTAAAAGGGGAGTAGGGATATTCGGCGAGACAACAATAGCCGGTCACTCTCGCGCCGAGGGCGCGTGCCAGTTCGAGTCCGCCGTTGACGGCTTTTTGGGATAGCTCCGAGCCGTCGGTCGGAATGAGGATGTGGGTAAACAACATATGACCTCCCGCAGTTGGCGTTGCTGAACACGCGTTCACAGGCTCGCGCAGGTCTTACGGTCTTGCACCCAGTCCGTCGGCTCGTCCGGTGAGGCAACTCGCCCAAACCGACATCCCCGATGGACCCTTCGCTTCGATTCTATGGCTTTGGCGCGGCGCAACAACGGGGGCAAACCCGATGCTACCCCCCTATGCGTCGGACGCCCTTCAAGTCACGAACGTTCCGTCTGTCACATGCGTCGAATCGACGCGCTCGTCTTGCCAGTACGTCGGACTACTGTAGTGATGCTTGAGGTGATCGATGAACAGCCGCACGCGTAGCGGCAAGTGGCGGCGCTGCGGAAACACGGCGTGAATGCCGATGGGAGGCGCGGCGAACGCGTCGAGCACGGTCACTAGTCGGCCCGCGCGAATGTCGTCGCCGACCTCCCACCAAGAGCGCCAAGCGAGGCCATAGCCGTCGAGACACCAGTCGTGCAGCACCGCGCCGTCGGTGCATTCCATCGTGCCGTTCACGCGGATGGTGACGACCTTGCCGTCTTGTGAAAAGGTCCAGCCGCGTTGCTGGTTGGCCGTCGAGCCGAACGCGAGGCAGTTATGTCGGGCGAGCGATTCGAGCGATTCGGGGGTGCCGCGGTTGGCCAAATAGGCGGGCGCGGCGACGCAGACACGGCGATTCTCGCCAAGGCGTAGCGACACCAGACTGGAATCGGGCAACTCGCCTAGCCGAATCGCACAGTCGAAGCCCTCGTTGACCAGATCGACGAGCCGGTCGGACAGATCGAGCGTCACCGTCACGTCGGGATGCGATTCGATGAATACTGGCAGCAACGGCGCCACGTGACGGCGGCCGAAGCCTGCGGGTGCCGACAGGCGCAAATGCCCGCTGGCTTTGACGCCACCGGCCGAGACCGCGCTTTCCGCGTTGTGCATCTCATGCAGGATGCGCTGGCAGTCTTCGAGAAAGGCCGACCCTTCGAAGGTGAGTGTCACGCGCCGCGTGGTGCGCACGAGCAGCTTCACACCTAAGCGGGTTTCGAGCGCGTCGATTCGCCGGCCGATGACGGCCGGGGCCACGCCTTCCATGGCGGCAGCCGCTGACAGGCTGCCTTTGGCGGCCACGGCGACGAAGGTTTCGATTTGTTTGAAGCGGTCCACGCGGCGATTATGTACTAAAAAGTCAAAGATAAAGTGATTTTTTGGCTCTTTTATGACGTTCGGTATGAATAATACAATCGACCCCGCAAAGACAGGTGATTCCTATGGCTTCCCGTATTCAGGCAGTGATCTTCGACGCTTACGGCACGTTGTTCGACGTTTATTCCGTCGCGGCGGCGGCCGAGCAGCAATTTCCTGGTAGCGGGGCGGCACTCGCCGAACTGTGGCGTACGAAGCAAATCGAGTACACGCAATTGCGTACGCTCTCGGGCCCGCAGGGCGAACGTTACCGTCCGTTCTGGGACATCACTGCCGACGCGCTGCGTTATGCCGCGGCCCGTCTGAACCTCACGCTCACGCCGTCGGCGGAGAAGCGTTTGATGGACGAGTACACCTGCTTGTCCGTGTTCCCCGAGAACCCGCCTGCGCTGCGCGCCTTGCGCGCGATGGGCCTCAAGCTGGGCGTGCTCTCCAACGGCAACCCGCAGATGCTCGACATTGGCCTGAAGAGCGCGGGCATCAAAGACCTGTTCGATCACGTGCTGTCGGTCGACGCGGTACGCAAATACAAAACGGCCCCCGAGGCCTATCAACTTGGCCCGACCGCATTCGGTATGCCGGTCGAGTCCATCGTTTTCGTCTCCAGCAATGGCTGGGACGCGGCCGGTGCCACCTGGTTCGGCTACCCGACGTTTTGGGTCAACCGTGCCGGGCTGCCGGTCGAACAACTCGGCGTGACGCCGCAAGGGATGGGGCGCGATATGCGCGACTTGCAGCGTTTCGTCGAGACACTGACGGGCGGGCGCGCTTAACGCGCATAGCCGTAGAAAACGGCATAGCGTTAAGCCATCTGTGCAAAGCCCCTGATGTTTTTCCTTGCGGCGCACGCCCTTATATAAATCGAGCTAGCTGGAGATCCCTGATGTCCCTGACGTTGCCCCCCGGCATGCAATTGCATGTCGACGCTAACACCGATGTTCGTCCCGAATACGAAGCGATCCTGACCCCCGAGGCGCTCGCGTTCATCGCCAAACTGCACCGTGCGTTTGAGCCGCGCCGTCAACAACTGCTGGCTGCGCGCATCGAACGCGCAGCACGTCTTGACGCGGGTGAAGTGCCCGATTTCCTGCCGCAAACGCAGGCCATTCGCGACGCCGACTGGCGTATTGCGCCGCTGCCCGCTGCACTCCAGTGCCGCCGTGTGGAAATCACCGGCCCGGTCGAGCGCAAGATGATCATCAACGCGCTGAACTCGGGGGCGGACAGCTACATGACCGACTTCGAGGACTCGAACACGCCGAACTGGCACAACCAGTTGCAAGGCCACATCAACGTGCGCGATGCGGTGCGCGGCGAGATCAGCCTCGAACAGAACGGCAAGCACTACAAGCTGGGCGACAAGGTCGCCACGCTGATCGTGCGTCCGCGCGGCTGGCATCTCGACGAGAAGCATGTGACGGTCGACGGGGTGCGCATGTCGGGCAGCTTGTTCGACTTCGGCCTACATTTCTTCCATAACGCGAAGGCATCGCTCGAGCGCGGCTTTGGCCCGTACTACTACCTGCCGAAGCTGGAGAGCCATCTCGAAGCGCGTCTGTGGAACGACGTGTTCGTGCTGGCGCAAAACGAACTCGGCGTGGCACAAGGCACGATCAAGGCGACGGTGCTCGTCGAGACAATTCTCGCCGCCTTCGAAATGGACGAAATCCTGTACGAGCTGCGCGAACATAGCTCGGGCCTGAACGCAGGGCGTTGGGACTACATCTTCTCGTGCATCAAGAAGTTCAAGGTCGACGCCGACTTCTGTCTGGCCGATCGCAGCCGCATCAACATGACGGTGCCGTTTATGCGCGCCTACGCGCTGTTGCTGCTCAAGACGTGCCATCGCCGCAACGCGCCGGCGATCGGCGGCATGAGCGCGCTGATTCCGATCAAGCACGACCCGGAAGCCAACGAGAAGGCGATGGCTGGCATTCGCAGCGACAAGGCGCGCGATGCGACCGATGGCTACGACGGTGGCTGGGTAGCCCACCCGGGTCTCGTGCCGGTGGCCATGGAAGAATTCGTGAAGGTGCTCGGCGATCGTCCGAACCAGATCGACAAGCAACGCGACGATGTGAAGGTCAAGGGCCGCGATCTGCTCGAATTCAAGCCGGAAGCGCCGATCACCGAAGCGGGCCTGCGCAACAACATCAACGTCGGCATCCACTATCTGGGCGCATGGCTTGACGGCAACGGTTGCGTGCCGATTCACAACCTGATGGAAGATGCGGCCACGGCCGAGATCTCGCGTTCGCAAGTGTGGCAATGGATTCGCTCGCCGAAGGGCAAACTCGACGATGGCCGCAAGGTCACAGCCGAGTTGGTGCGCGACCTGATCCCGCAAGAGCTCGCCAACGTGAAGGAACTGGTCGGGCAAGTGGCGCCGTCGTACGACCGTGCGGCCGTGATCTTCGAGCAGATGAGCACGAGCGAAGACTTCGTCGACTTCCTGACGTTGCCGCTTTACGAAGAAGTCTGAGCGGTAAGCAGTAAGCGGTATGCGGTATAGCAAGCGGGGCGATGGCAATATCGTCCCGCTTTGCATTTGGCACGGCTGATTTCGTGTTTTGCTTGGGCGAATCCTGAAATTCAACGAGTTGTCATGGCGCTGAGAATTTGGGAGTTTGGGCTGGCCACGTCAGCCTCCAATTCCCCGCACTGGTTCAGCACAACTCGACAGATTGCCTATGAGTAATTTCATCGACGCCGCAACGCGTTCGCCTGTGGTACCGCCCGCCCTGCAAATCAGCGATCAACGCGCGCAACTCATTGCCAGACATGTCGAAGCGCTCGACGCTGCGATGCAGAGTGCGCAAGTCGATGGGCACTTCGAATATCACTGCGAAAAATTTATCGACGACGTCACCCGCATGGGGTTCTGGGATCGTCTGATGGATGCATTTCAAAGTGGCTCGCAGAAACGCGAGACGCTGAAAGCCGTTGCACGGTGCCACGTGGCGACTTACAAATACGGCCGCCGATACTTGCACAACAAGGGCTATTTCCCCGTCAAGGTGAGCGACCAAAGTCTGTATCTATTGCAACGCCTCACGCCTGCGGCGCGTGCCAGCTTACTGGCATGGTCGCCCGACAGCACACCGGCGGTGTCGGGTCTGTCCACCGTGGTTGTCGGCATTCCGGGGACGCCCTTGCGCGTGCCGCTACTCCCCCGTTGTTTCTCCACTGCCGAAGGCGCGTTGAGCGAACACGAGGCGAATCAGCTCATGAACCTCGAAGCAGGGGACGGGCTGACGTTACGTGAAACGATCTTGCGCAAGGAGGCGGCCTTGAACGAGGGCGCGTGCGCATACACCGCCAAGCAAGACGAGATTTTGGCGGATGCCTACGTGATGGGCGGACGTAACGAGGATGCGGCGACGGAGTACTTCAAGGCAGTGTTGCATCACGCGCGAGGTCGTCAATATGTCGCCGCTACGCGGTGCTTGATCCGCGCGTGCGAGTGTTTTCCTTCTGGGTCGGATTGTCACGGGATCGCAAGGCAGATCGCCGGGACCGCGAGCGCGTGCGACCTGAAGGGGCTGTACGCCATGGCGGGGATTCTTTCTGTCTGCGTTGCGGATCTTTACGAACAAGCGGGGGCATCCGCGATGGCCAACGCGTTTCGCGCGCGTGCCGACGATCGTTTAGGCAGAGTGGGGCTGCGCCAAGACAACTTCGACAACGCCGATGCTGTCGCCGCCGCGTTCGACGCGGCCATCCGCCGCAATCGCGATGCGCTGGCATCGACCGGGCTCGCGGCTACGACGAATACCGTCTTCATGGACGACATGTCGGACCCGATTTCCGCGATGGAATTCGATGCCGGAGAAGGCGAGCGCTGGTGTCTGCTATTACGAGGGGCACACGACGGTAAACGAACCTACGACTTGATCACCGAGGACACGGCTCGACAACTCGAACGACGCGGGATGCATCCGATGCGGCGCGACCCGTTGGACATCGGCGACATCGTTCGCGGTACCGCCGCGCTCGATTTGCTCGTGGGCTGCGAGCAAGAGTTGCCTCCCTTGGGTCGCGCTTTGTCTTGATGAAGTTGCCGCGCTACACTGAACATCGCCATTCTGACCATGAACGATGGAAGCGAGGACGCCGATGCCAGCCGATTTTCCCGATGACGCCCCATTCGATGCACGCCGCGACCCGCATGCCGTGACGGCGGCGACGTCGCCCACTGAGCGCCGTGTCGGCAATGTGGTGGAAGCACGCCCCGAACGCCTGCGCCAGATGTATCCGCCGATTGCCCCGTTCGCGAGCGGCATGCTCGATGTGGGTGACGGCCACCAGATTTACTGGGAACAGTGCGGCAACCCGCGTGGCAAGCCTGTCGTGTTCCTCCACGGCGGCCCAGGCGGGGGGTGTACGCCCGACCAGCGGCGCTTGTTCGATCCGAACAAGTATTGCGTCACCCTGTTCGATCAGCGTGGTTGCGGTCGCTCGTTGCCGCACGCGAGTCTCGATCACAACACCACCTGGGACCTCATGCGCGACATCGAACGGTTGCGCGAGACGTTCGGCTACGACCGTTGGCAGGTGCTGGGTGGTTCATGGGGCAGCACGCTGGCGCTGGCGTATGCGCAGGCCCATCCCACCCGCGTGAGCGAGCTGATCGTGCGCGGCATTTTTACCGTGCGTCGCGAGGAGCTGCATTGGTATTACCAAGAGGGCGCGTCGTGGCTGTTCCCCGACCGGTGGGATGCCTTTCTCGCACCGATTCCGCTCGAAGAGCGCGGTGACCTGATGCGCGCCTATCGCAAACGGCTGACCGGCAGCGACGAGGTTGCGAAGATCGAAGCGGCGAGGGCATGGAGCATCTGGGAGGGCAGCACGATTACGCTGCTGCACGACGCCGCGCTCACGGAGGCGTTTGGCGATCCGCACTACGCCATCGCGTTTGCCCGCATCGAAAACCACTACTTCGTGCACGACGGTTTTCTCAAGCCGAATCAATTGATCGATGAAGCCTGGCGATTGCGCGACATCCCCGGTGTGATCGTGCAGGGCCGCTACGATGTGGCGACGCCTGCGCGCACCGCATGGGAGTTGCACAAGGCATGGCCCGAAGCCGATTTCTATTGGGCGCCCGATGCGGGCCATGCGTTCAACGAACCGACGATCCTGCACTGGCTGATCGAAGCGACGGATCGGTTCGCGTAGTTGGGCGCCGTCCCTTGCGACCTTGGCGATTTCTGAAATAGCTGCGCGGCTTCGGGCGCGATAGTCGGCAGAGCGGCGACGTGTTGACGCGCGTCGCCGCTTCTCCGTAGCCGATTTTCAGAGGCGTTCGTCATGTCATCGATTCAGTCGATTTCCCTTCCGTTGCACGGATACCCGTCGCAACAACTCAGTCACGCGCGTGCCGAAGCGATTCGCGAAGGTGCCTGTGCGCTCGATCGAGCCCTATTCGAACATCCGCAGAATGTTGTGGCGACGCGGGAGGCACTCGAGCGATTCCGAAGTTGCGTTACCGACATGGGGCTGTGGGATCGCGTCAAAGATATTTTCATCAACGGCTGTCGGAAGCGGGCGATTCTCAAGGCGCTTGCGCGATGCCATATCGCCTCGTACGAGTCGGGGCGAAAGTATTTGGCCGAGACAGGGGAATATCCGCTAAAGACGGGGGCAAGCAGCCTGTACCTGCTGTCTAAACTCCTGCCGCACGTGCGTTCGGCCATGTTGATGCCGATGCCTACGGGTTCGCCCGAGGCGCCGTTGACGCTAACTTCGTCGGGCCCGCCGATTCAGTTGTGGGTGCCTGGGGTCGACCTGCGTCTGCCGCTGATGCCAGAGTGCTTTGGCGATGGCGACGGTGCGTTGAGCGAGTCCGAGTACGGATGGCTGATGCACACGCCTTACGCCGACGGCAAATCGATCCACCAGTTGCTGTCGGCCCGACGGGGGAGTGAGGGGGCTGCGGACTGTGCGTGGGTCGACGCAATCTTGCGGCCATGAGGACAGATGCGGCTCGGCGATTTCGGGGCGAGTACGCCGTCGTCGCGATCTGATAGTCGAATCGGGAATTTGTCGTGACGCGAATCGGCGCTTCTTGAAATGTTGGGGCGGTGGCCCGGCGCGACACTTGCCGCATCGCGATGACAGACCCGAGGTTCGTCCATGCTGCCCATTCATTCGAGGGGCCTTCCGGTGCAGGGGTATCCGGGAGGCGCACTAACGGAATCGCGCGCCGACGCGTTGCGCAAGAATGTCGAGGCGCTCGATTTGGTCATGCGGGAGCATCCCGATAACGCGTTCCGCATCGGCGCGGCAATTGACCGGTTCCGACGCGATCTCACCCATATGGGCCTGCGAGATTGTGCTGCCGATCTTTTCACGAATGGCGCGCAGAAGCGCACGATCTTGGAGGCGCTTGCCCGGTGCCACATTGCCTCAACGCCGCTCGGCCGACAGCACTTGCGCGAATCGGGGGACTATCCGCTTCAGGTCGGCGCGAGCAGTTTTTTCCTGCTGAGAAAACTAAATGCGGACGTTCGGTCCGCCATGTTGAGTCCACCAACAGATGTGCCTCTCGAACTGCTGCCACGGGTGTTTCCCTGCGGACTGATCACCGTAAGTATCCCGGGAACCGGCTTGCGCCTACCGTTGATGCCGGAGTGTCTCGGCGCCGCAGAGGCGGCCATCACCCAGCATGAGTATCAAGGGTTGCTTCGCGGCAGGCACACGGCTGGCGCGTCGATCCGCGATTGGGTGACGTCGACCTATCGTTCGCTTTCGCGCGTCGATCTGGAGGGGCTGGCGCGTGGCCACGAAAAGGATGCGTATGCGTACGCCACAGCGGGGCATTCTGATATCGCCGCGGATCGCTATACGAGTGCGATCGAAGGGTTTGCCGATGCCGACCGGCAGACGGCAGTGCTTCGGTGTCTGGCCGCGTCACGGGACGTTTTTGCGGCGACAGGCGGCGGTTCGGACGTTATTGCGACGTGTGCGCAATATGCCGAGGATTGCGAGAAGGATGGCCGGGTCTCGCGGGCTGCTGAAATTCGCCGCAAAGTTAGTGAGTTCCGCGCGTATGTCGACAGATACTCGCCGCAAGGACACACGAGCGATATCGAAGCGGGCGCGGCATTCGGGCCCAAGTCATTGCAACCTCGCGCAGACGGTGTGCTGTGGCGGGCGTTCGAATCCGAGATTGCCGCCAAGCTCATTCCCATGAAAACGTCTGGCATGAAGACGCCGATGGGGACCGTCTACTTCAAGTTCTCGCGCGACTGCGTGTCGTTCGAGCGGTTTGAGACGGGCAAGCGTGTCCGGTGGTGTCTGCTCAGGCGAGCCGACTGCGGTGTGGGCGTGGACGCGGTTTATGACCTGATTACGGAAGAGACCGCAAACCGCTTGCAGCGAGAGAACCTGCACCCGTCGCGCGAGGACGGCCTGCGTGAGGGCGATATCGTGCGGGGCGTCGACATGATGCGTGCGTTGCTATCGACGGATGCCGCCTAAACATCGGGGTTCGCGCGAGCACTAATACGCCATCATCGAGCCATTCCGCCGCCCCATAAGACAACACCCCGGAGGTGAGACCGAAGTCTCACCTTACCGGGGTGTTGCTCAATGCTTTAACGCTCGGGCGAGCGCGACTGCGTGGCTCGCGGCGTCAATCGATCTGACTGACGCCTCGGGGCCTTCGCTTTAGTCGCCGCGACGCTTGAAGCCGCCGCCGTTGCCGCCGTTACGATTGCCGCCGCCGAAGCCGCCGCGATCTTGACGCGGGGCGTCGAAGCTGCGCGTGCCACGGTCTTGACGGTAGCCGCCGCCGCTGCCTTCGAACGAACGGGCGCCACGGTCTTGACCTTGACGGTTACCTTCGAACGGACGCGGTGCGCGACGCTCGAAACGGTCGGTGCCGCTGCCGTTCGAGAAGCCGCCATTGCCACCGTTACCGCCTTCACCGCCGGCGCTTTGGTAACCGCCTTGGTAACCGCCGCCTTGGTAGCCACTATTCTCACGGCGCTCGAAAGTGCCGCCGGCCGGCTTGCCTGCGCCGAAGCGCTGGCCGCCTTGATAACCGCCACCACCGTTGCCGCCTTGACGCGGACCGTTGTTGCTCCAACGGCCGCCGCCACCGCCTTGACCATGACGCGGACCGCCACGGCCTTGACCCGGGCGCTTGCCACCGGTGCCAGCACCAGCCTTCGGTGCTGCGCGGCGCGGCTCGAAGCCGACCACGACATTGACCGGCAGCGGTTGACGCGTGTAACGCTCGATACGACGCACGGCGCCGACTTCGGCGTGTGCTGCGAGGCTCACGGCAACACCACGGCGACCGGCACGGCCCGTACGGCCAATGCGGTGCACGTAGTCTTCGGCGAACTTCGGCAGATCGTAGTTGAACACGTGCGTGATACCCGGCACGTCGATGCCGCGCGCGGCAACGTCGGTCGCGACCAGCACGCGCACCTTGCGCTCGCGCAGGGCGCGCAGCGTACGGTTACGCACGCCTTGCGGCATGTCACCGTGCAGGGCGGCGCTGTCGAAACCGGCTTGCTCGAGTTGATCGGCCAGCAGGTCGGCGTCGCGCTTGGTCGACGTGAACACGATGGCTTGGTCGAGCGAGTCGTTGCCGAGCAGGTGCGTGAGCAGACGATCCTTGTGCGAGCGGTCGTCCACGTAGTGCAGCATCTGTTCGATGTTTTCGTTGGTGCGCTGGTCGTTGCTACGCGTGATCTCGATGGTTTCCGGATCGCGCAGCAGACGACGCGTGATTTCGCTCAGGCGGCCGTCGATCGTTGCCGAGAACAGCAGCGTCTGACGCGTTTCCGGCGTCGCGTCGACAATCGTCTGAATGTCGTCGATGAAGCCCATGTCGAGCATGCGGTCAGCTTCGTCGAGCACGAGCATCATCAGCTGCGACAGATCGATCTTGCCGCTGGAGATGTGGTCGAGCAGACGGCCCGGCGTTGCCACGATGATTTCGGGCTGCTTGGCCAGCATTTCGAGCTGACGCGGGTAGGGCATACCGCCCAGAATGCTCACCGTGCGCAGACGGCGCAGTTGCTTGCCGTACGTGTCGGCGGCAGTCGAAACCTGCTGAGCCAGTTCACGCGTCGGCGTGAGCACGAGCAGCAGCGGTTGCGCAGCGACGCGACGAATACGTTGGCCCTTACGGGGCTTTTCGCCCGGGGCTGCCGGCGTGTTGCGCGGATGCGCTGCCGGGGCACGGTTGCCCAGATCGCCGCTGGCTTGCATTTCGGCAAAGCGGTGAATGGCGGGCAACATGAAAGCGGCGGTCTTGCCCGAGCCGGTCGGGCTCGAGACCAGCAGGTCGCGACCGGCGAGCGCGGCGGGAATCGCACGCTGCTGCACGGGGGTCGGGCTGGTGTAACCGGCGGTGTTGAGTGCCGAGAGAATGGCTTCGTTCAGGCCGAGTTCGGCGAACGTGGGGCCGTCAGCAACCACGGCTGCAACTTGCGGTGCGGCGTCGATTGCGTTTTCTTCGGACGAAGGGAAATAGGTCTGCGCGAGCGCAGACATCTTGGATGTCTGTTCCATGAATCCTCTTGCGGATTGATAGGGTTACGTTGGGGCGTTGGCGCCAATCGGCAAACCCAATTCGTCGCAAGCAGGAAGCAAATCGCGGATGGGGCAGAAAGCGGATCGAAATCCGTATCGTAAGCCAGGGGACGGTGGCGGGTCGTTCGGTTAAGAACGCCAGTACCGGCAAGAACTACTACAACGGCTTATCACAGGATTGGGGCAAAACGCGGTTTTCGTCACTTGATGGGGTACAACATGGTGCCCCGAAAAGCGAAGCGCGAATTATACCTGATATTTTTGGGAAATGCACGTTGGCATTTACACGGGGTGAAAAAGCCCCGCCTGGTATGGGTTTGCGGCGGGGGCGGGTGGGCCGCGGGCTTCTTGCGTCGATCCGCTAGGTGCCTCGCGGTGCGCCCGATTACAATAGCGCCATGCCTTCGATTACGCTTCTTGCCCTCGATACTTCGACCGAGTTCTGTTCGGTTGCCGTGTATCGCCATGACCCCGTCAGCAACGCCCCGGCGCTCGTCGTCGAGCGTCACCTCGACACCGGTCCTGTCTCCAGTACCCATATTCTTCCCGCCGCGCGCGACGTTTTGCGCGAGGCCGGTCTCGCCCTTGCTGACTGCGACGCCATCGCTTTTGGCGCCGGCCCCGGCTCGTTCACCGGCTTGCGTACCGCTTGCGGCGTTGCCCAAGGGCTGGCCTTCGGTGCCGGTTTGCCGGTGGTGCCGGTCGGCACGCTGCTCGCCTGCGCCGAAGCGGCCCGCGCGGCGCGCGTCGACACGCAGCGCGTGCTCGTTGCGCTCGATGCCCGGATGAACGAGGCCTATTGGGCTGATTACGTTTGGGATGCCGCCAGCGGTGACTGGCGCGAATCGCAAGCACCGTCGCTTGATGCTGCCGAATTGGTACGTGCGCCCGATACGCCGTTCGTCGTGGCCGGCAACGCAGCGGTGGCGTTCGGTGAGCGCCTGATCGCCGCGCAGCAAGCGCAAGCCGTGCTGGTCGACGCGATGCCCCGCGCGCGCTTTGTCGCGACGCTGGCTGCACGCGCCTTTGCCCGTGGCGAAGCGATTCCGGCCGATCAGGCCATGCCGGTCTACATCCGCAACAAAGTGGCGCAGACAACGGCCGAGCGTGAAGCCATCAAACAGGCGGCGGCACAGGCCGGTGGCAAGGAGGCGTCCTGATGCGCCAGACTGGCCCGAATCATTTCTCGCCGATGACGCTGGCCGACCTCGATGAAGTCATCGCGGTCGAGGTGCGGGCGTATCCGTTTCCGTGGACGCGGCAGAACTTCGCCGATTCACTCGATGCGGGCCATCAAGGCGTGTGTTTGCGCGCCGTCGACGGCACACTGCTGGGCTACTTCCTGTTGATGCCGGTGGTCGACGAGACGCACCTGCTCAATGTTTGTGTGGTGCCCGAAATGCAGGGCAACGGTTTGGGTGTGGTGTTACTCGAAGAAATCGTACGCACGTCGCGCGAACAGGGCATGGGTGGTGTTTTGCTGGAAGTGCGCCCGTCTAATTCGCGGGCACTGCGCATTTACGAGCGTTTTGGCTTCGAGCAGATCGGCCGACGTAAAGGATACTATCCGGCTAGCGGGCGTCGCGAAGACGCCATTGTGATGCGCCTGTCGTGGGAGACCGATCGTGCCGTGGCCTAAAGCAATTCTGGAAGAGTTTGGCCTCTGGCCGGTTTGGATGTCGCACGGTGCGGCGGCTGCTGCGGCGGCGGTCAGTGCGGAGCAGGGCGACGTTGCCACGCTGGAGGTTGCGCAAGCGGTTGCTGCGAATGCTGACGATCTGCCGCCTTGGGATGTGCCCGCTTCCGTGGAAACGGTCCCTGCGGTAGCCCGTCCGGCAGCGCGGACTGCCGCGCCCGAGGTGTCTGCACGTGTTGCGTCCGAATATCGCGAATCGCCGCCCGTGGCGTGTGCCGCGAACCCACGTCCGGCGACGCCGAGCCCGGTCACAGCAGGCAAGGCCAACGACCTGCCGCCCGATGATATTCCGATGTGGCTCGACAGCGAGGGTTACGGCGACGGCGATGCTGCCGCCGATGCGGCGTTGTGGTCGATCGTGCGTGATGACTCAGCAGCGGATGCCCCGAAGCGTCCCACGTTGCCCGCCGTCGAGACGCTCGATTGGGACGCGCTGACCGAGCGCGTCGCCAACTGCCGTTTGTGCGGACTGTGCGAAAAGCGCACGCAAACCGTGTTCGGTGTGGGCGATCGAGAGGCCGACTGGCTGCTAGTGGGCGAAGCGCCTGGTCAGCAGGAAGACTTGCAGGGCGAGCCGTTCGTGGGGCAGGCGGGCAAGCTGCTCGACAACATGTTGCGTGCGTCGGCGCTCAAGCGTGGCGAGAACGTGTATATCGCCAATGTGCTCAAGTGCCGTCCGCCTGGCAACCGTGACCCTGAAGCCGATGAGGTGGCGAGCTGCGAGCCGTATCTCAAGCGTCAGGTCGCGCTACTCAAGCCTCGCGTGATTGTGGTGATGGGGCGCTTCGCGGCGCAGAGCATCTTGCGTACGCAGGCCAGTATTGCGAGCCTGCGTGGGCGGGTGCACGAGTATGAAGGCGTGCCGGTGATCGTGACGTACCATCCGGCCTATCTGTTACGCAGTCTGCCCGACAAGGCCAAAGCCTGGACGGATTGGTGCCTGGCGCGGGCCACCTACGAGGCGGTGTGCGAATCGACTCCGGCCAACAAGCCTATCGCGAACTGATCGCAACGCTGCGCGAGTCGCCGGTACGGGACCTTGCGTGGTTGCTGTTGTCCGACGATTTGCTCAGCGCTGCACGTTTCCCGGCAGCGCTGGCGCATCTCGACGCCGGACAGGATGCCACCGCGGCTCTGCACGACTGGCTGCTCGCGTGCGATGCCGACGCGGCGCCGTTGCGCGAATTCATCGTGCAGCAAGGTGAAAGCAATCGGCTGGGGCGCTATGCCGAACAACTGCTGCATTTCGCGTTGCTGCACAGTCCCTCGCTCGAATTGCTTGCCGCCGGTCTCCAGGTGCGAGACGTTCGGCGCGGCAACATGACGCTCGGAGAGTGCGACTTCCTGCTGGAGCGGCGCGCCGACCGCCAATTGTTGCAT
The DNA here is from genome assembly GCF_049918595.1 of Pandoraea pneumonica. Taxonomy (GTDB): domain Bacteria; phylum Pseudomonadota; class Gammaproteobacteria; order Burkholderiales; family Burkholderiaceae; genus Pandoraea; species Pandoraea pneumonica_A. The sequence continues at coordinate 83,402 of NZ_JBNCRZ010000003.1, read as the reverse complement.
TGGGAACTGGCCGTCAAACTCTACCTTTTCGTTCCGCCTGCGGGCCCAGTGGCTCAGGTGCCGCCGCTGGACGACCGTTCTCTCCAATTCCACTGGCTCGGGCCGAATCTGGCCGACAGTCTCGCCGACAAGGTGGCGCGGTTGTTGGGCCATCAGCTACGGCTGACGACGTTCGAGGCGGTGCGCAGTGCACTGCCCGCCGCTGGGCCGTGGTTGCCGCAGGTGTATCTCAAAGGCTGGTTGTTTCATCCGCTTACGCAGCCCGCCGCGTTGCCTCAGGTGGCTGCGGAAACGCACGGGCGCGGCTGGTGGGCGACGCTCGACGAGTGGTGGGTGCAGGCGCAGGCTAGCCCGTCGATGCAGGCGAAGCCATCGGCGAGCGATGGGCTGGGTGACGAGGCGTGGGCGATTCTGCCGCGCGCGCGCTGGTTGGCCCCGGCGCGCGTTAGCGAGCATGCGGTGTTTTCGCTTTCGGCCATGCGCGAGCGCATCGAGACGCACTGGCGTGAGCGTGGGGTGGCCGAGCCGTTGTTGATTGTGTCGCTCACGCGTCCGGTATCGGCGCAGGGCGATTGGATCGAGCGCGAGCGCGGCTTCATCGTGCCCGACTACTGGGCGCCACGTGCGCGGCATCGCATTGAGGAGTTGGCGGGTAGGGCCGAGGCGGCAGCACGTCGGGCATTGGCAGAAAGCGCCAATGATGGCGCGCCGTCGTTATGACGTCGGCGAGATGATGCCGACGCCACAGCCCTAACGCCACGGCCCTTACACCATGAGGTCGGCGCAATGACGTGGTTGTTCCGATGCCGGGATTGCGAGGCTTACGCCTTCGGCCAGACGGCGTGGAAGTGGTGCACCGGCCCGATGCCGTGACCGATGTGCAGTTCGTCGCTCGCGGCGAGTGCGCCATTCAGATAAGCCTTCGCATCGCGCACGGTGCTCGACCAATCGCTGCGGCGCGGCCGTAACGCGGCCAATGCCGCCGACAACGTGCAGCCCGTGCCGTGCGTATTGTGGGCGGCGATGCGCGGCGCATTGAAGCGTTCGACACCTTCCGCACTCACGAGCCAGTCCGGGCTCTGATCCCCGACGAGATGACCGCCTTTGACCAACACATTCCGAGCGCCCAGCGCGCGCAACGCCTGCGCCTGCTGTTCCATCTCGTCTTCGTTCGTGGCCGCAGCGACGCCCAGTAATGCGGCAGCTTCCGGCAAGTTCGGCGTAATCAGATCGGCCAGCGGCAACAGTTCATCACGCAGTGCGGCGACGGCATCCGGTTGCAGCAGCGCGTGGCCGCTCTTCGAAATCATCACCGTGTCGAGAATGACAAAGCGCGGGCGGTACTGACGCAACCCGGCAGCCACTGCGCGCACGACATCGGCGTTCGCCAGCATGCCGAGCTTGACGGCATCCACGTCCAGATCCTGAAACACAGCATCCATTTGTGCAGTGACAAAACTCGCGGGCGGCGTATGAATATCCGTCACGCCGCGCGTGTTCTGGGCGGTGAGTGCCGTGATGACACTCGCCCCGTATGCACCGAGCGCCGAGAACGTCTTGAGGTCGGCCTGAATGCCAGCACCGCCGCTCGAATCCGAGCCGGCGATGGTCAGCGCGATGGGGACGGCGCCGGGCGTGCCGGCGGCCTGGAACGACGATTGCGAATTCATATCAATGCTTGACTTCGCCAATGAGCGAGAGCGAATCGAACTCGCGCTGATTGGCCTGATGGCGCTTCATGACGAGCCACATGGTGCCCGAGACGAACAAGCCGAAGAGAACGATGACAATGCCTACCGGCACGTTGCACCAGATCAGCAGCGCATACAGGCACAGCATGATCAGCACCGACAGATTCTCGTTGAAGTTCTGCACGGCAATCGAGTGTCCGGCGGAGAGCAGCACGTGACCCCGGTGTTGCAGCAGTGCGTTCATCGGCACCACGAAAAAGCCTGCGAGCGCGCCGACGATGATCAGGAAGATGTACGCGATGATCAGATACAGCGGCACCTTCCAGTGTTGACCGAAGGGCAGCAGATCTTTCGAGAAGAAGGCCATCGCCATCACGGCGATCCCCATGGCGATACCCACCGGCAAAACCGACAGCGAGCGCTTGAGCGGGATGCGCGAGGCCGCGACGATAGCGCCGATCGCCACGCCCACGGCGGACACGGCTTGCAGGATGGCACCTTCCGATAGGGTCATGCCAAGGGCTTTTTCCGCCCAGCGCAGCACGATGAATTGCAGCGTCGCACCGGCGCCCCAGAAGAGCGTGGTCACGGCCAGCGAGATTTGGCCCAGCTTGTCGCGCCACAGCGTGACGAAGCAGTCGGCGAAATCGGAAACGAGCTTGATCGGGTTGCGTTCCTGGCGCGCATAACGGGCGCCGGTATCGGGAATGCGCAGGTTGAACAAGGCGGCGATCACGTAGATGCCCATGATGATGACCATCGCCGCCATGGCAGGCGAACTGATGACCTCAGGCGTGCGATGCAGAATCCAGTCGGATACGTGGGGGCTGATAAGCGCGCCGCCTAACACCGTGCCGAGAATGATCGAGCTGACGGTGAGCCCTTCGATCCAGCCGTTGGCTGCGACCAATCGTTCTGCCGGTAACAGCTCCGTGAGAATGCCGTACTTCGCGGGGGAGTACGCCGCTGCACCGAAGCCGACGACACCGTAGGCAATGAGCGGGTGCGATCCGAACAGCATCATCATGCAGCCGACCACTTTGATCGAATTGCTGATGAACATGACGCGGCCTTTGGGCATGGAATCCGCAAAAGCGCCGACGTAGGCTGCCAGAATGACGTACGAGAGAACGAAGAAGAGTTTGAGCAGCGGAGTCATCCACTGCGGGGAATGCAGATCTTTCAGAAGTGCGATTGCCGCGATAAGCAATGCATTGTCGGCCAGCGACGAAAAAAACTGCGCGGCCATGATGGTGTAAAAGCCTTTCTTCATCGGTACTTGAGTCGATCCCGTGCGGCGTAAAACTTGCGTGTCTCGGTTGTCGGAATCCGCGGTGCCCGCGTCGGGCACCCAAACGGGATGAAACCGGGCTTAAACACAGGGGTATCTGCGCGCATCAAGCATGCATATGTCGCTAATGGGCCGTATATTCGGCCTTGAAGCCCCCGTGTCGGGCGCCCGGTCGCCCTCGGTCTTCGACCGATATTGTTGTCGGGATAAAGATTTCGGCAAAACAAGTTGTGCGCACGGCTTTATAACACGAAAATATGCCGATGCGTTATGCCACCGGCACCTTCAGGCATGCCTGAAACCATGTGGTTCACTATGCTTCACATCTCGTCGCGCAAAATCGCACCAATTCGCGCCGGGCATGTCAATGCAAGGTGTTTGAACCCGTGCCTGAGTCGGTTCTGAAACTGTGTCCCGGTGGCGCTTCTCTTCTGTTCTCAATCCTGCCATGCCTCGTCCGATTAAAGTCTCGATTCATACCGCAGCGCTTGCCCACAATCTCGATGTCGCCCGTCGCCACGCCCCCAACGCCAAGGTCTGGGCCGTGGTCAAGGCCAATGCTTACGGGCACGGCATTGAAAATGCCTATCCCGGGTTGCGCGATGCCGACGGCTTCGGCTTGCTCGACCTTGAAGAAGCCGTGCGCGTGCGCGAACTCGGCTGGGCCGGTCCGATCTTGCTGCTCGAAGGGTTTTTCACCCCATCCGACCTGGCCATCGTCGATAAGTACGGTCTGACGACCACCGTGCACAGCGACGACCAGCTGCGCATGCTCGAGACCACGCGTCTCACCAAGCCGCTCAACGTGCAACTGAAGATGAATTCGGGCATGAATCGCCTGGGTTTCGCCCCCGAGCGCTATCGCGCGGCGTGGGAGCGTGCACGCGCGATTCCCGGCGTGAGCCAGATCGTGCTGATGACGCACTTTTCGGACGCCGATGGTCCTCGCGGCATCGAGCACCAAATGGAAGCGTTCGAGCGCGGTGCCCGCGACGTGCCCGGTGAGCGCAGTCTCGCCAATTCCGCCGCGACGCTCTTTCATCCGCAGACGCATGCCGCGTGGGTACGCCCCGGCATCATGTTGTACGGCTCGTCGCCGAAGGGGTTGGAAGTCCCCGCGTCGGAGCTCGGCCTGCAACCGACCATGACGCTTGAATCGGAACTGATCGGAATTCAAGAGGTGCCCGCGGGCGGCACGGTGGGTTACGGCAGTCTCTTTACGGCGGAAACGCCGATGCGCGTCGGCACGGTGGCTTGCGGTTACGCCGACGGGTATCCGCGCGTGGCGCCGTCGGGCACGCCGGTGCTGGTGGATGGTGTGCGTACGCGCGTCGTCGGACGCGTGTCGATGGACATGCTGGCGGTCGACCTGACGCCTGTGCCGCAGGCACGCGTCGGCACAACGGTGACGTTGTGGGGCCGTGGCCTTTGCATCGACGAGGTCGCCGCGTCCGCTGGCACGCTTGGCTACGAGTTGATGTGCGCCGTGGCGCGCCGCGTGCCTGTGCACGCGAACTGAGCGAGCGCATGGCGAAACCCAAGACTGTCTATATCTGTACCGAATGCGGTGGCCAGACCCCGAAGTGGGCTGGCCAGTGCCCGAATTGCAATGGCTGGAATACGCTCGTCGAGTCCGTGCCGGAGACGAACAGCGGTCACCGCTATCAATCGCTGGCCAAGAGCACGCCGATTCGCAAACTCGCGGAGATCGAGGCGTCTGACGTTCCCCGCTTTTCGAGCGGCGTGAGCGAATTCGACCGAGTGCTCGGCGGCGGGCTGGTGGCCGGCGGTGTCGTGCTGATTGGTGGCGACCCGGGCATCGGCAAGTCGACGCTGTTGCTGCAATCGCTGGCGCATCTGTCGCGCGAGCGCCGCGCGCTTTACGTGAGTGGTGAAGAGTCGGGCGCGCAAATCGCGTTGCGAGCGCAGCGACTCGGATTGGGCGCGGCCGGTGAGGGCGGTGGCGGGGGCGAGCTGGATTTGCTCGCCGAGATTCAGTTGGAAAAGATTCTGGGTGCCATCGAGTCGGAAAAGCCCGACGTGGTCGTCATCGACTCGATCCAGACGGTGTATTCCGAAGCGCTTAGCTCGGCACCTGGGTCTGTCGCGCAGGTGCGCGAGTGTGCGGCGCAACTGACGCGCTGTGCCAAACAGAGTGGCGTGACCGTCATCATGGTGGGTCACGTGACGAAAGAAGGCAGTCTTGCCGGGCCGCGCGTGCTTGAGCACATTGTCGACACGGTGCTGTATTTCGAAGGCGACACTCATTCGTCGTATCGGCTGGTGCGGGCGTTTAAGAACCGCTTCGGTGCCGTGAACGAACTCGGCGTGTTCGCGATGACGGAGAAGGGGCTGCGCGGCGTGGCGAATCCGTCGGCCTTGTTCCTGTCGCAGCATGAACAATCGGTGCCGGGCTCGTGCGTGTTAGTGACGCAAGAGGGTACCCGGCCGTTGCTGGTCGAAGTGCAGGCGTTGGTCGATACGGCGCAGGTGCCGAATCCGCGGCGTCTCGCGGTGGGGCTGGAGCAGAACCGGTTGGCGATGCTGCTGGCGGTGATGCACCGTCACGCGGGCATTGCGTGCTTCGATCAGGACGTGTTCCTGAACGCCGTGGGCGGTGTGAAGATCACCGAACCGGCGGCCGATTTGGCCGTGTTGCTCGCGATTCATTCATCGCTGCGCAACAAGCCGCTGCCGCGTGGCATCGTCGCGTTTGGCGAGGTGGGGCTGGCAGGTGAGATTCGACCGAGTCCGCGCGGGCAAGATCGCTTGAAGGAAGCCGCCAAGCTTGGTTTTTCGATCGCCATCATTCCGAAGGCCAACGCGCCCAAGCAACCGATCGACGGACTCGAAGTGCATGCTGTCGATCGACTTGAGCAGGCGATTTCCGTTGTGGCGGGGTTGTGATTCAAGCGTTTTCGGCCGCGCGCTAATGCGGCGTTGATGCAGCGCGGACGTTCCTCGTCGACCCAATATGGAAAAGGCCCGATCAGTGAAAACTGACCAGGCCTTTTTCGTTACTGCGTTCGTTACTGCGTCTTCAACGGCAGTTGGTTTCTCGTCATCAGACGATCTGCTCCATCGCTTCCTGCGCCTCGAGCCATTCGGCTTCGATGTCCGAGAGCTTTGCCGTGACGTCGACTTGTTGCTTGAGGCTGTCGGTGAGCAGCGCCTTGTTGGCGTCTTCGTAGGTGCTGCTGTCGGCGAGGATGGCGTCGAGTCGAGCCTTCTCGTCCGAAAGCTTGGCCATGGACTGCTCCAGCTTTTCGATCTTTCGTTGCAGCGGCTTGCGCAACTGCGACAGACGCTGGCGTTCTTGCGCTTCGGCGCGCTTCTGGTCCTTGCGGTTCACACCGTTGTCGTCGGTGTCCGCACCCTCGCGTGCGGCCGTGCGTTGATCCGCTGCGTGTTGCAGCAGCCAGTCACGGTAATCGTCCAGATCCCCGTCGAAGGGCTTGACCTCGCCACCGGCCACGAGCAGGAACTGATCGGTCGTCGCGCGCAACAGATGCCGGTCGTGCGAGACGAGAATCAGCGTGCCGTCGAACTGGGCCAACGCCATCGTGAGCGCGTGACGCGTTTCGAGATCCAAGTGGTTCGTCGGTTCGTCGAGCAGCAGCAGGTTCGGCTTCTGCCAGATGATGAGGGCGAGCGCGAGTCGCGCCTTCTCTCCGCCGGAGAACGGCGCAATCGACGACGTCGCCATCTCCCCACGGAAGTTAAAGCCACCGAGAAAGTCACGCAGCTCTTGCTCGCGCGTGTCCGGCGCGAGTCGCTGCAAGTGCTGCAACGGTGAATCGTCGTGACGCAACGTCTCGACCTGATGCTGTGCAAAGTAGCCGATCTGCAAACCTTTGCCGGTCTTCACGTCACCCGCGAGCGCTGCGAGTGTGCCCGCGAGCGTCTTAATCAGTGTCGACTTACCTTGACCGTTCGCGCCGAGCAAGCCGATGCGTTGCTCGTTCTGCACCGACATCGTCACGCGCGGCAGGATCACCGTCTCGCTGCCGTCTTCGAGGTGATAGCCGCAGCGCACGGACTCGAGCACGAGCATCGGGTTCGGGGCGCTGTCGGCCGAGCGGAACTCGAATGTGAACGGCGACGCCACGTGCGCGGGCGCGATGCGTTCCATTTTTTCGAGTGCCTTCATACGGCTTTGTGCCTGACGCGCCTTGGTTGCCTTGGCCTTGAAGCGCGTAATGAACGATTCGAGGTGAGCAATCGTCTTCTGCTGCTTATCGAACGCGTTCTGTTGCAGCGCGAGTTGCTGGCCGCGCGTGATTTCGAATTGGCTGTAGTTGCCGCCGTAGCGCTTGATCTGCTGATTCTCGATATGGAGCGTGACGTTACAGACTTCGTCGAGAAATTCGCGATCGTGCGAGATCACGACGAGCGTGCCCGGGTAGCGCTTGAGCCAGTCTTCGAGCCAGACGATGGCGTCGAGGTCCAAGTGGTTCGTCGGCTCGTCGAGCAGCAGCAGGTCGGACGGGCACATGAGCGCCTGTGCCAAATTCAAGCGCATGCGCCAGCCGCCGGAGAAGCTGGCGACGGGGAGTTGCGTCTGCGCGAGTGTGAAACCTAAGCCGAGTAGCAGCGCTTCGCCGCGTGCCGGGGCGGTATAGCCGTCGGCGTCGGCAAACGCGGTGTGCGCTTCGGCCTGTGCGTGACCGTCGTGGGCGGCTTCGGCCTGTGCAATGCGGGCTTCGATGTCGCGCAAACGCGTGTCGCCGTCGAGCACGTAGTCGAGCGCGGTGCGATCGACGGCGGGCGTCTCCTGCATCACGTGCGCGATACGCCACGCCCCCGGGATGAAGACGTCGCCGCCGTCGGCATGCAATTGACCGCGCAGCAGGGCGAACAGGGTCGACTTACCCGCGCCGTTAGCCCCGACGAGGCCGACACGCTCGCCCGGATTGAGCGTGACGGAAATGTCTTCGAAAAGCTGCTTGGTGCCGCGCGCGAGGGTGAGGTGTTCGAATCGGATCACAGCGAAAGGGGAGGCGAAATCAGGAAAAAGGGCGAAAAACGTAGCAAGCGACGCCGAGTCAGGCGCAACGAAGCCGCCATTTTACCGGGTGTGGGGTGGGTGCGGCGTTTGTTGGGGGATTTGATGAGGGCGTTGTGCGGGGATGCCCGGCGGAAACGCCCATTGGAAGCTGCATCCGACTTGCCCTCCCGATGATCGGCCGATCAAAGGATCGGGGCAAAAAGGCGCGCCACGCGCATGACAATCTGACGCCATTTCGGAATCTTCCGGAAATCGTCCTTGTCGAGCAGCGTCGACTGTTCGAAGTCGTGCGTGAGCATGTAAGCGACGTCGTCGGCAAAGCCTCGATCTACCGTCAACAGCATGAGTTCGAAATTCAGCCGGAACGAACGGTTATCGAGGTTGGCGCTGCCTACGGCGGCGGCGCTGTCGTCGATCAGCACGACCTTCTGATGAATAAAGCCGCCGTGGTAGCGATAGACGTTGATGCCGCTGCGCGCCGCTTCGAACGCATATGACGTCGTCGCCTCGAACACCACGCGGTGATCGGCGCGATCGGGAATCAGAATGCGCACGTCGACGCCGCGCAGCACCGCAAGCCGCAGCGCCGAGAACACCGCTTCGTCGGGGACGAAGTAGGGCGTCGTGAGCCAAACGCGATGCTGTGCGGCGTTGATTAACGTCACGAAGAACAGCGACGACGTTTCCAAGCGGTCGGCTGGCCCGCTCGGCACCACCTGGCAGTGCATGTCCTCGCCTGACGCAGCGGGTTGCCGGTGGAGTTCGGGCACATTGCCGGTGCTCCAGTGCCAGTCTTCGGCAAACGCCCGTTGAATGCCGACCACTGCTGGTCCGCGCACCGAAATATGCGTATCGCGCCACGGTGCCAACGGCGGCTTCTCGCCGAGATACTCCACGCCGACGTTGTGCCCGCCGATGAACGCTTCGTTGCCGTCGATCACCACGATCTTGCGGTGATTACGGAAGTTCAACTGGAAGCGGTTCACGAAGATGCCGCGTTTGGCGGCGGCAAACTCATGCACTTCGACGCCGCCGCTACGCAGCTTCTCGCAATAGCTGCGCGGCAAATCATGACTGCCGATACGGTCGTAGAGGAAATAGACTTTGACGCCGGTCGCGGCGCGGGCAAGCAGGCGGGCGGCGAGGGCGCGTCCGAGGGCATCGTCCTTCACGATGAAGAACTGCACGATCACGTAATCGCGCGCGCGATCGATGGCGGCGAAGATGGCGTCGAAGGTGGCGCGTCCATTCACCAGCAACCGCACACGATTGCCCGCGACGAACGACATGCCCGTGATGGAGGTCAGCGCGCGATATTCCGGATGCGCTTCGACGGCCACCGGTGGCTCGCCGGTGCGTTCTGTCTCGCCCATGCGCGATTGCAGGACTTCGTTACGCGCGCGGCGGGCTTCGACATAGCCGATGAACTTCGAGCGGCCGAGAAACAAATAGGGGATCAGCGTGAGGTACGGCATCGTCACGAGCGAGACCGCCCATGCCACGGCACCCTGCGAGGTGCGTACCGTCAGAACGGCGTGAATGGCTGCCACTACGCCGAGTGCATGCAGACAGGCGACGGCAAAGCCGACATCGAGCCAATTGAACGTCATGACCGACTGCCTTCCTCCAAACCGGGAGTCGCGCGGACTCGGGAACCCGAGTGTACCCGGGCCGCGCGATCTTGGCGATTTAAGGCAGGTCGGCTGCCTGCACGAGGAACACCATATCGTCACCCGCGCTCGTGGCGAGCCAGGTCATCGGCAGGTCGGGGAAGGCCGCTTCAACGAAGTGGCGCTCGTTGCCGATCTCCACGATCAGCACGCCATCGTCAGTCAGATGCTCGCGCGCACCCGCGATGATGCGGCGAACCACGTCCATACCGTCGTCGCCCCCGGCCAGCGCAAGACGCGGCTCGTGGAGGTACTCCGCTGGCAAGACCTGCATCGACCCTTCGTTGACGTAGGGCGGGTTGGTCAGGATGACTTCATAGCGCTTGCCCTTCGGCAGCGGCGCGTAAAGATCGCCCAGATGCAACGAGACGCGGTCGTCGAGTGCGTAATCGGCAACGTTGATCTTCGCGACGTCGATGGCGTCCGGCGAAATATCGACGGCATCGATCTGTGCCGCGGGGAACGTCTCGGCAGCCAGAATCGCAAGGCAGCCGGAGCCGGTGCACAGTTCCAGCACATCGTTCACGTCTTCGGCGTGGTCGACCCACGGATGCAACGCGTCTTCGAGCAGTTCGCCGACAAACGAACGCGGCACGATGACACGTTCATCGACATAGAAACGATGCCCATGCATCCACGCTTCGTTCGTGATGTACGACGCAGGCACGCGCTCACCTGCGCGGCGATTGATCACCGACAGCGCGCGTTCGATTTCTTCGGGCAGCAAGCGCGCATCGAGGAACGGATCGAGCGTGTCGATCGGCAGATGCAGTGTGTGCAGCAACAGATACGCGGCTTCGTCGTAAGCGGTGGCGGTGCCGTGACCGAAAGCCAGCTCGGCTTCGGTGAAACGCGACACGGCGTAGCGCAGCAGATCGCGCAGAGTCTTGAACGGGTGTGGGGCTTGTTGAGTGCTCATGGCGGCTCCGATAACGTCAGGCAATCAAACGCGCCAGCACACCACGATAGATGTTCTTGAGCGGTTCGATGTCGGCCACGGCAATGTGTTCGTCAATCTTGTGAATGCTGGCGTTGCACGGCCCGAACTCGATGACCTGCGGGCAAATGCGCGCGATGAATCGGCCATCGGACGTGCCGCCCGTGGTCGAGAGCTCGGTCTCAAGCCCGGTTTCTTCACGGATGGCGCCCGCAAGCGCATCGGAGAGGTCGCCACGCGGCGTGAGGAACGGCTGACCGCTAATCGACCAATCGATGGTGTACGTCAGGCCGTGACGGTCGAGCAACTCGTGCACGCGCTTTTGCAGCCCATCGGACGTGCTGGCGGTCGAGAAGCGGAAGTTGAACATCACCATCAACTCGCCCGGAATCACGTTCGTAGCGCCGGTGCCTGCGTGGATGTTCGAAATCTGCCAGGTGGTCGGCGGGAAGTACTCGTTGCCGTTGTCCCAGACGGTCTCGGTCAGCTCGGCCAGCGCCGGGGCAAACAAATGCGTCGGGTTCTTGGCCAGGTGCGGGTAGGCAATGTGACCCTGCACGCCCTTGACGATCAACTTGCCGGACATCGAGCCGCGACGGCCATTCTTGACCATATCGCCGAGCTTCTGGCTCGACGTCGGCTCACCGACCACGCAGTAATCCAGGCGTTCGCCACGGGCTTGCAAGGCTTCGACGACCTTGACGGTGCCGTCGGTTGCCGGGCCTTCTTCGTCGCTCGTCAGCAGAAAGCCGATAGCGCCAGTGTGGTCCGGATGTTGGGCGACAAACTCTTCCGAAGCGACCACGAACGCAGCGAGCGAGGTCTTCATGTCGGCCGCACCGCGCCCGTAGAGCATGCCATCGCGATGCGTGGGGGCGAACGGGTCCGAATGCCATTGCTCGACCGGGCCGGTCGGCACGACGTCGGTGTGGCCTGCGAACACGAGCAGCTTGCCGTCGGTGCCGCGCGTGCCGCGCTTGACGGCCCACAGGTTCGTCACGCCGTTCGACGCGATGGTCTCGCACGCGAAGCCGATCGCCTCAAGGCGGCGCGCCAGAATGCTCTGGCAATCGCGGTCTTCGGGCGTCACCGAGTGACGGGCGATCAGTTGCTCGGTAAGCGCCAGCGTGGCGCCTTGGAAGGAAGTCATGAAATCAGAATCGTGAAGCGTAACTGTCGGGCGTGAAGCCCACTGAAACCTTGCCGTCGGCCACCAGCACGGGGCGTTTGATGAGCGACGGGTTTTCGATCATCAGCGCGCGGGCCGCCGGTGCTTCGGCGGCCGCGGCCTGTTGCTCGGGCGTGAGCTTGCGCCACGTCGTGCCCTTGCGGTTGAGCAACGTGGCGAGCGGCACCTGGGCCAGCCAAGTGCCGAGCAGTGCGTCGGACACGCCCGCCTTCTTGAAGTCGTGAAAGTCGTACGCCACGTTATGCTCGTCGAGCCACGTGCGCGCTTTCTTCACGGTATCGCAGTTGGGAATGCCGTACAGCACTGCCGTCATCGCCTGAAACTCCTGATATCGATATCTCCTGCAAGGCGATCGGGAATCGTTTCGATCCGACCCGCCTCGCAGGTGAGGGGACTTACTCGCCGCGCAGCAGATCGTTGATGGCGGTCTTGGCACGCGTCTGCGCGTCGACCTTCTTCACGATCACGGCGCAGTACAGGCTGTACTTGCCATCCTTCGACGGCAGGTTGCCCGGCACGACGACCGAACCGGCCGGCACGCGGCCGTAATGCACTTCACCCGTTTCGCGATCGTAAATCTTGGTCGACTGACCCAGATACACGCCCATCGAAATGACCGAGTTCTCTTCCACGATCACGCCTTCGACCACTTCCGAGCGCGCGCCGATGAAGCAGTTGTCTTCGATGATGACCGGGTTGGCTTGCAGCGGCTCGAGCACGCCGCCGATGCCGACGCCGCCCGACAGGTGAACGTTCTTGCCGATCTGGGCGCACGAGCCGACGGTGGCCCACGTGTCGACCATCGTGCCTTCGTCGACGTACGCGCCGATGTTGGTGTACGACGGCATCAGCACCACGTTCTTGCCGATGAACGAACCGCGGCGGGCGACAGCCGGCGGCACCACGCGGAAGCCGCCACGGGCGAAGTCTTCAGCGGTGTAGTTGGCGAACTTGCTCGGCACCTTGTCGTAGAACTGGCTGAAACCGCCCGCCGGCATCACGGCGTTGTCTTCCAGACGGAACGACAGCAGCACGGCCTTCTTGATCCACTGGTTCACGATCCACTGGCCGTCTTGCTTCTGGGCCACGCGCAGGGCGCCCTTGTCCAGTTCGGCGATGACGTGAGCGACCGCCTCACGCACGTCGGCGGGTGCCGACTTGGCCGAGATCTCGGCACGGTTTTCCCAGGCTTGGTCGATGATGGTTTGCAGTTGTTGCGACATGGCGAGAATGTGAGGCTAAAAGTGATTAACGGGATTGGCTGAGCGACTGGCAGAACTGCACGATGCGCTGTGCGCCTTCAGTGCATTCGTCCACATCGGCCACGAGGGCGATACGGATATAGTTCTCGGCCGGATTGGCGCCGTGTGCCGCGCGACCCAGGTACGATCCAGGCAGTACGGCGACATTGTATTGCGCCAGCAACTGGCGCGTGAATTCTGTATCCGACAGGCCGGTTTTCTCGTCGACCTTGGCCCACAAGTAGAAACCGGCGTCGGGCAGGCGCACGTCGAGCACTTCAGCGAGCATCGGCGTGACCGTCTGGAATTTCTTCAGGTACTTGCTGCGGTTCAGGCGCACGTGCGCTTCGTCGTTCCACGCGGCAATGCTCGCGGCTTGCACCGCCGGGCTCATGGCACAGCCGTGATAGGTGCGGTACAGCAGGAATTTCTTGAGAATGGCGGCGTCGCCCGCCACGAACCCCGAGCGCATGCCCGGCACGTTCGAGCGCTTCGACAGGCTCGAGAACACCACCAAGCGCTCGAAACCGCGGCCCAGTTGATGTGCCGCGGCCAGGCCGCCCAGCGGCGCGCGCTCTTCGTCGAAATAGATTTCGGAGTAGCACTCGTCGGAGGCGATCACGAAACCGTACTGGTCCGAGAGTTCGAACAAACGCTTCCAGTCGGCCAGATTGAGCACAGCACCCGTCGGGTTGCCCGGCGAGCACAGGTATACGAGCTGCACGTCGCGCCACACGTCCGCCGGGACGGCGTCGTAGTCGGGGGCGAAGTTGCGTGCCGGATCGCTGTCGGCGTAATAGGGCGTGGCGCCGGCGAGCAGCGTCGCACCCTCATAGATTTGATAGAACGGGTTCGGGCACAGCACGCGTGCACCGGGCTTGCTGCCGTCGACCACCGCTTGGGCGAACGAGAACAGCGCTTCGCGCGAACCGGTGACCGGCAGCACTTCGGTGGCCGGGTTCACGTTCGGCAGCGCGTAGCGGCGCTCCAGCCATGCGGCGATGGAGGCGCGCAGCGGCTCGCCACCGGCCGTGGCCGGGTAGTTCGAGAGACCGCCCAGCCCTTCGATCAGGGCTTCCTTGATGAACTGCGGCGTGGGGTGCTTGGGCTCCCCGATACCGAAGCTGATGGCCTTGTACGCGGCAGCGGGCGTGACATCGGCCACGAGCGCTTTCAGGCGTTCAAAGGGATAGGGCTGGAGCTTGTCGAGTAATGGGTTCACGAGAATTCAAACAGACTCAGGGCTAGGGCTCGCGAGGCGCTTTCGCGAGGTTTCGGCGCATCCGGTGCAGGATTCGTGCCGGGGGAACATCGGATGTTGACACGCGCGGCCCGGCAAAGGGTAGCGCGCCGGTGTATAGGCCACATCACACGAAGGGGTTCCCGGACGCGCCCAAGAATGGCAAGATCGGTAAAGCGAAAATTATACCGTCACGGCGCGCACAAAACGCGAACCGCTGCTTAATTCAGCACACTCCGAGGCGCCAGTGGGGCAAGTCTGCGGAGTATCTCAGGTTTTTCAGGAGCAAGTATGACCGTAGCCGGCAACGGCGCGCCAGGCCCGGACGCTTTGTCCGGCGCCACGCTGCGCGCGCGGGCGGCCCCCGCTTTGGCTATCCTCATTGGATCTTCCGTCTGGGGCCTCGCCTGGTTCCCTTACCGCGTTCTCGCCCAGTGGGGCGTCGCGGCAGTGCCAGCCCAAGCCTGCACGGCCACCATCGCTTTATTACTGCTTTCGCTGGTCTATCGCCGCTCGCTGGGCACGCTGCGTTGGTCGTGGCTGCTCGCGGGGGTGGCCTTCGCAGGCGGTCTCACCAACGTCGCCTTTGTCTGGGGCACCACGCACGGCCATGTCATGCGCGTGTTGCTGCTTTTCTATCTGACCCCCGTATGGACGGCGCTTTTCGCGAACTGGCTGCTCGGCGAGCGCGTGGGGCTGCGCGGTGCGGGCTTAATCGCGCTGGCGCTCGGCGGGGCGGGGCTCATGCTCTGGTCGCCGGAACTGGGCTGGCCGGTGCCCAATAACCCGGGCGAATGGGCCGGGATGATCGCGGGGGCGGCGTTTGCGCTCAATAACGTGCTGTTGCGGCGGGTGAGCCTCGAACTTCCCGACGTCAAGCCGGAAATGCGCAGTTGGACCCTCTATCTAGGGTGCCTGATCGGCGGCCTGCTGGTGTTGCCGTTCGACGGGGGCATCACGTCGGGCGCGGCAGCGCTCTCGGCGCTGACGTCGAGTCCGACCACGGCGGCGGTGGCGATTGCACTGGGTTGCACCATCGCTATCTCGAACGTCATCGTGCAATTCGGGCTGGCGCGGGTGCCTGCCAATCAAGCCGCGCTCATCATGCTGTTCGAAATTGTGGTCGCGGCGATCTCGTCATGGTGGCTGGCCAGCGAAGGGCTTGGAACCCGTGAAATCGCAGGCGGATTGTGCATCGTGGCCGCCGGTATCCTGTCCGGAATTTTGCCCGAATCCAAGCGTTGTAAATCCACGACGGCCGAGGATGCGATGGTATGATGCGTACCCATGTCATACCGGTGTGACGGGCGTCGTTGTCGAGTCATTGCCGGTGTGAGCGGCCCGTGCACGCCAGCGTGCGCGAGGCCCGACAGGACCAGCTAAACGCGTCTGTGTCTTTCCCATCATTCAATGACCGATAAAGCGAACCTGCCGTGCGTCTGACTTCCATCAAACTCGCTGGCTTCAAATCCTTCGTCGATCCGACGAACTTCGCGGTTCCCGGCCAACTGGTCGGGATCGTCGGCCCGAACGGGTGCGGCAAATCCAACATCATCGATGCCGTGCGCTGGGTGCTCGGCGAGTCGCGCGCCTCCGAGCTGCGCGGCGAATCGATGCAGGACGTGATTTTCAATGGGTCGACCGCCCGCAAGCAGGCGAGCCGCGCCAGCGTCGAACTCGTGTTCGACAACAGCGCCGGGCGCGCAGCCGGGCAGTGGAGCCAATACGCCGAAATCGCCGTCAAGCGCGTGCTCACGCGCGATGGCACCTCTAGCTACTACATCAACAATCTCCCGGCACGTCGCCGCGACATTCAGGACATCTTCCTCGGTACCGGCCTCGGGCCGCGTGCTTACGCCATCATCGGGCAGGGGATGATCTCGCGCATCATCGAGGCCAAGCCCGAAGAGCTGCGCGTGTTCCTCGAAGAAGCTGCCGGGGTGTCGAAGTACAAGGAACGCCGCCGCGAGACCGAGAACCGCCTGCAAGATACGCGCGAGAACCTGACGCGCGTGGAAGACATCCTGCGCGAACTCGGCACCAATCTCGAAAAGCTCGAATCGCAGGCGGTCGTCGCCAATAGATTCAAAGACCTGCATCGCGACGGCGAAGAAAAGCAGCAACTGCTGTGGCTGCTGCGCAAGAACGAAGCGCAGAGCGAGCAAGAGCGCCAACAGCGCGCGATCGAATCGGCGCAAGTCGATCTCGAAGCGCAAATGGCGCGGCTGCGTGGGTCGGAATCCGACCTCGAAACGCTGCGCGCCGCGCACTACACCGCGACCGACGCCGTGCAGGCTGCCCAGAGCGCCATGTACGAGGCGAACTCGGAAGTGAGCCGTCTCGAGGCCGAGATCCGCTACGTCGTCGAGTCGCGCAATCGCGTGCAGGCGCAACTGGCGGCGCTCACCTCGCAGCGCGAACAGTGGCAGGCTCGCTCGTCGCAATCGGAAGAAGCGCTGGCGCTGGCCGAAGAAGAACTCATCATTGCCGAAGAGCGCGCCGCGACGGCGCAGGATCAGGCAGCCGATCAGAACGACGCACTTCCGGCACTGGAGAGCGGTTGGCGTGATGCGCAGAATCTGCTCAACGAACAGCGCAGCGAAATCGCGCAAGTCGAACAGAGCCTGAAGCTCGAAGCGGCGCATCAGCGCAATGCCGATCAGGCGTTGCAGCAATTGCAACAGCGCCAGGAGCGTTTGCAGGGTGAAGCGCGCGGGCTCGACAAGCCAGACGAAGCCGAACTCGAGATGCAACGCGCCGATCTGGCCGAACATCAGGCGATGCTCGAAGACGCGCAGGCCGAGCTGGCCGAAGCACAAGAGCGTCTGCCGCGTCTCGAAGCCGAGCGTAGCGAAGCGCAGGCGCGCGTGCAGTCAGAAGCCGCGACCATCGCGCAGTTGGAAGCGCGCCTTACCGCGCTCAAGCAACTGCAAGAAAGCGTGCAGACCGAAGGCAAAGTGCAGCCGTGGCTCGACAAGCACGAGCTGGCGCAACTGCCGCGTCTGTGGAAGAAGCTGCATATCGAGCCGGGCTGGGAAAACGCGCTCGAATCGGTCTTGCGCGAGCGTCTGGCCGCCCTTGAGATCAGTAATCTCGATTGGGTGAAGGCATTTGCCAGCGATGCACCCCCGGCCAAGCTGGCGTTCTACTCGCCGCCCCCGGCTGCGCGTCCGCTCGACGCGCCGGCCTCGCTACGGCCATTGCTCTCGCTGCTGCGCATCGACGATCCGGGCCTGCGTGCCGTTTTGCAGGAGTGGCTGGGTCACGTCTTCGTCGCGGACGATCTCACGCAGGCAATGACGTTGCGTGCGCAGTTGCCGGAAGGCACGTCGCTCGTCGTCAAAGCGGGCCATCAGGTCACGCGCGTTGGCGTGCAGTTGTACGCGGCAGACTCGGAACAAGCCGGTCTGCTCGCCCGTCAGCAAGAAATCGAAAACCTCGGCAAGCAACTGCGTGCGCAGGTACTGCTCTCCGACGAAGCCAAGTCGGCTGCCGTGCGCACCGAAGCCGCCTACAGTCAGGCCGCACAGGCACTGACCGATGTGCGCGGCCGTGCCGAACGCGCGACGCAGCGCGTGCACGCGTTGCAACTCGACGTGCTCAAGCTCACGCAAGCCTACGAGCGCTTCAACGCCCGTAGCACGCAGATCGACGAAGAGCTGCGTGAAATTGCGGCGCAAATCGAAGAACAGCGCGCGCTGCGTGTCGAGTCGGAAGCCAATTTCGAACAAAACGACGCACGTCTGGCCGAATTGCAGGCGACCTTCGAAGACGGCCAACTCGAATTCGAATCGCTCGATAGCCAGCTCTCGGACGCACGCAACCGTGCCCGCGAGATGGAGCGTCTGGCGCAAGAGGCGGCGTTCGGTCAGAAGGGCATCGTCAATAAGATCGACGAGCATCGCCGCAGCATTCAGACGGCGCTCGAACAGGCCGACCGTCTGGTGGTGTCGATCGAGCAGGCGCAGGCCGAACTTGCGCAGATCACCGAGCAGACCGCCGAGAACGGCCTCCAAGACGCGCTGGAATTGCGCGCCGAGAAGGAAGAGATTCTGGGTGCCGCGCGCATCGAACTCGACGCCCTCACGCAGAAGTTGCGCCAGAGCGACGAGGAGCGGTTAGCCGCCGAACGCGGCTTGCAGCCGTTGCGCGATCGCATTACCGAGTTGCAGTTGAAGGAACAAGCTGCGCGCCTGAACGGCGAGCAGTTCGTGGAGCAACTCGCTAACGCCGAAGTCGACGAGGAAGCGCTCTCAGCCAAGCTCACGCCGGACATGAAGGCGTCGTATCTGCAAGGCGAAGTCACCCGCATCAACAACGCGATCAACGCGCTGGGTCCGGTGAACATGGCCGCGTTGGAAGAGTTGGAAACGGCGCGCGAGCGCAAGGTCTTTCTCGATGCGCAATCGGCAGATTTGAACGACGCCATCGAAACGCTTGAAGGCGCGATTCGCAAGATCGACGAAGAAACGCGTGTGCTGCTGCAAGGCACGTTCGACGAAGTGAACAAGCATTTCGGCGAACTGTTCCCGATGCTGTTCGGCGGCGGACAGGCCAAGCTCATCATGACCGGCGACGAAATTCTCGACGCCGGTGTGCAGGTGATGGCACAACCGCCGGGCAAGAAGAACTCTACGATTCACTTGCTGTCTGGTGGAGAGAAAGCACTGACCGCCATCGCGCTCGTGTTCGGCATGTTCCAGTTGAACCCGGCACCGTTCTGCTTGCTCGACGAGGTGGACGCGCCGCTGGACGACGCGAACACCGAGCGTTACGCCAAGATGGTGGCGCGCATGTCGGACCGTACCCAATTCGTCTTTATTTCACACAACAAGATCGCGATGGAAATGGCCAATCAACTCATCGGCGTCACCATGCAGGAACAAGGGGTGTCGCGGATTGTGGCGGTGGACATGGAATCCGCGATCAATCTGGCCGAATTAGCCTGACCCCATGCCCACGATGGAGAAGAGAGAGGAACGCCGCGCATGAATGAACTGCAGCTTAGCTTGATTGCCGCAGGGGTAGTGGTACTACTGGGGGTTGTGGCTTATAACGCGTGGCAGGGCAGCAAAGCCCGCCGGCGCATTCCGCGTCGCATGCCGGTCGACGGGGCGGGTATCGACGCTACCGCTGGCGTGCCCGATCCGGATGACGAGCGTCCGTTCATCGAACCGACGCTCTCGCCGCCGCGCGTGCCGCAATCCGGTGAGCGCCGTGAACCCACGCTTGGGCCCGCCACGGCGGCCAGCACCTCGGTGCAAGATGCCTTTGCCATCAACGAAGACGCCTGGGACGAGCCGCCTGCCGCACGCAAGCGCGCTGCGCAGGAGGCTGCCCAGCAAGCCGGTGCACCGGTAGAGCCGACATTCGGCACTGCTGAAGCGCATACGGATACGGCGGTGGAAGCCTCGGCCGAAGCTTCTGCGCAAGCTGCGGCAGTGCATGCGGCCCAAGTCGAAGACGCACAACAAGCCGCGACCGCCAGCATGGTGGCGCGTGTGGACGCCGAGCTCGCCGCGGACGACACCGTAGACGCAGCCGCCGCAGGCGCCGTCGCCGCAGCGGCAGGTGCGCAGGACACGGTCGTGCATGCATCGCAAGCGGCACCGGTTGCCGCCGCGGCGCCGAGCGCTCCGCAAGCGTCTGCCGAGACCGCGGTTGCCACACGTCCGGCTGCACCGAGCGGCCCGCCGCCGGTGATCGACGAGCGCATCGATTGCGTTGTCGAGTTGCCGCTGGCGAACGTCATTGCCGCTGAGCGCCTGATGCCGCTGACCGTGCGCATGCGCCGTGCAGGCGGCAAGCCGGTCAATATCGAAGGCCGCGCCGACGAGCAGTCGCCGTGGGAGCCGATCCGCACCGGCGGGCGCTATCACCAACTGCGCATGGCCGTGCAATTGGCTAATCGCGCTGGCCCGCTCAACGAAGTCGAGTTCTCCGAGTTTTCGAATCTCGTGCAGACGCTGGCCGACGCCGTCGATGCCTTGCCGGAACTACCCGACATGATGGAGACGGTGGCGCGCGGGCGTGAGCTCGATAGTTTTGCGGCGCAATGCGATGCGCAACTGTCGGTGAACGTGCTCTCGGACGGCGCACCTTGGTCGGCCAACTACGTACAAGCAGTGGCCACGCAAGACGGCCTGCTGCTCTCGCGCGACGGCATGCGCTTCGTGAAGCTCGATACGCGCCAGAATCCGGTGTTCATGCTGCAATTCGGCGACACCAACTTCCTGCGCGATGACCTCACGTACAAGGGCGGCGATCTGATCACCATGCTGCTCGACGTGCCGGTGGCCGACGAAGACCTGCTGCCGTTCCGTCTGATGTGCGACTACGCACGCTCGGTCGGTCAGCGCATTGGCGGGCGAGTGGTGGACGATCAACGCCGTCCGCTGTCCGATGCCGCACTGCAAAACGTCGACAAACAGCTGCTCAAGCTTTACGAGCGTCTGGAAGCGCGCGGTCTGCCGGCAGGCTCGCCGGTGACGCGCCGCTTGTTTAGCCAATAAGCGGGACGGGGTTGCCCGGCGGGCTCGCGGATGCGGCGAGCCGGCGGGGCAGCCGCGCTGCCACGCTTTCATTGGCTGAACTTGCGAGCCTTCGCGCAGCGCAGCATTCGATGCACGCCGCTCACCGTCGGGTGAACGGCGTTTTTTCTTCCCGTGGCTTTCCTGTCGTTTGGCCCGGACTTTCCCAGTTTTACCGAACCTTCGAGCGCGCCATGCCGGGTGCGTCGAAGGCATAATGTTCTGACTTCTCGAATCCCGAGTTCCCACGCATGTCCCAAACTTCTGCTCCGGGCCAGGGCGCGAGCGCCGCTACGGCCGCCAGCCCTGTGAATGTCGCCAATGCTACCGAGGCGGCCGAGCGCGCCGCCACGCTGCGCGCCGAGTTGATGCGGCTCAACCGCGCCTATTACGAAGACGACGCCCCGATTGTTCCCGACGCCGAATACGATCGCCTCTTTGGCGAACTCGTTGCGTTGGAAACGGCGTTTCCCGACTTGCAGCGTTCCGACTCGCCGACACAACGCGTGGGCGGCAAGGCCGTCGAAGGTTTCGCGCCGGTGGCGCACCGCGTGCCAATGCTCTCGCTGAACAACGGTTTCAGCGATGAGGACATCGAGGCGTTCGATCGCCGGGTGGCCGACGGTTTGCGCGCCCCCGGGGCTGCGCCCACTGGCGATTTGTTCGGCGACGGCGCTGAGCCGGTGGAATATGCCGCCGAACTGAAATTCGACGGTCTGGCGATTGCCCTGCGCTACGAGCACGGCGTGCTCGTGCAAGCTGCCACGCGCGGTGATGGCACGACCGGTGAGGACGTTACGGCCAATATCCGCACGGTCAAAAAGATTCCGCTCAGCTTGGCCACCGACAACCCGCCCGAGGTGCTGGAAGTGCGGGGCGAGGTACTGATGTTCCGCGCCGACTTCGACAAGCTCAATCGGGCACAGGAAGCGGCAGGCGAGAAAGTCTTCGTTAATCCGCGCAACGCCGCGGCAGGCAGCTTGCGCCAGTTGGATTCCAAGATCACGGCGAAACGGCCGTTGTCGTTTTTCGCCTATGGCGTGGGCGAACTCGTGGGTGTGCCGATGCCCGAGACGCACTCGGCGCTGCTCGACTGGTACGACGCACTGGGTATCCCGGTGAACGACCGTCGCGAGGTCGTGCGCGGGGCGGCGGGGCTGCTGGCGTTCTACAAGGCCGTGGGCGAGACGCGTGAGTCGCTGCCGTACGACATCGATGGCGTGGTCTACAAGGTAAATCGTCGCGACGAGCAAGACCGTCTGGGCTTCGTCTCACGCGCACCGCGCTTTGCGCTCGCGCATAAATTCCCGGCACAAGAGGCGCTCACGACGCTGCTCGATATCGAGGTGCAAGTGGGGCGCACCGGTGCGATTACGCCGGTGGCGCGTCTCGCGCCGGTGTTCGTCGGTGGCGCGACTGTCACCAATGCCACGCTGCACAA
This sequence comes from Pandoraea pneumonica, assembly GCF_049918595.1. GTDB lineage: Bacteria > Pseudomonadota > Gammaproteobacteria > Burkholderiales > Burkholderiaceae > Pandoraea > Pandoraea pneumonica_A. The sequence goes on along the minus strand of NZ_JBNCRZ010000003.1, from coordinate 61,164 downwards.
CGAAGACGAAATTCGCCGCAAAGACGTGATGATCGGCGATACGGTCATCGTGCGCCGCGCGGGCGACGTGATTCCCGAAGTCGTCGGTTCGGTGCTCGAGCGTCGTCCGGCAGACGCTCGCGCGTTCGTCATGCCGACCGAGTGTCCGGTATGCGGGTCTGCCATTGAAAAGCTGCCCGATGAAGTCATCGCGCGCTGCACGGGTGGATTGATTTGCGCGGCACAGCGCAAGCAGGCGCTGCTGCACTTTGCACAGCGCCGCGCGCTCGACGTCGAAGGGCTGGGTGATAAGCTCGTCGAGCAATTGGTCGATCAGCAAATCATTCGCACCCCGGCCGATCTGTTCAAGCTCGGTGTGGCGAAGCTGGCGGCGCTCGACCGGATGGCCGACAAGTCGGCCGCCAATCTGGTGGCATCGCTGGAAAAGGCGCGCCATACGACGCTCGCCCGCTTCATCTTCGCGCTGGGGATTCGCCATGTGGGCGAGGCCACGGCCAAGGATCTGGCACGTCACTTCGGCAAGCTCGATAACGTGATGGCGGCGAATGCCGAGGAACTGCTGGCCGTGCCGGACGTCGGACCGATTGTGGCCCAGTCCATCGCCAATTTTTTTGCCGAGCCGCATAATGTCGAGGTGATCGAACAATTGCGCGCGGCAGGCGTGACCTGGCCGGAGTCCGAACCGGCGGCAGTGGCCCCGTTGCCGCTGGCAGGCAAGACGTTCGTGCTCACGGGCACGTTGCCCACGCTCTCGCGCGACGAGGCGAAGGCGATGCTCGAAGAGAAGGGCGCGAAGGTGGCGGGTTCTGTCTCGGCGAAGACCGATTATCTGGTCGCGGGGGCGGAAGCCGGCAGCAAGCTGGCGAAAGCCGAGGCGCTGGGCGTCCCGGTGCTCGATGAGGACGCTATGCGGACCATGTTGGCCGCGCTTTGATGTGAGGACCCAATCGATGATTCGCGACATTCTGAAAATGGGCGACCCGCGGCTGCTGCGCATCGCCAAGTCGGTCGAGCACTTCGATACACCGGAGTTGCATGAACTGGTGGCCGATATGTTCGACACCATGAGGCACGCGAATGGCGCCGGACTCGCCGCGCCGCAGATCGGCGTGGACTTGCAGGTGGTGATCTTCGGCTTCGAACACAACGAACGCTATCCCGATGCGCCGGAAGTGCCCGAGACGGTGTTGATCAATCCGGTAATTACGCCGCTCACGCAGGATATGGAGGAAGGCTGGGAAGGGTGCCTGTCGGTGCCCGGACTGCGCGGCATGGTCAGCCGCTACTCGATGCTGCGTTACGAAGGCTTCGATCAGTACGGCAAGAGCATCGACCGCATCGCTGAGGGCTTTCATGCCCGCGTGGTGCAACACGAGTGCGATCACCTGATCGGCAAGCTCTATCCGATGCGCATTACCGACTTCAGCAAGTTCGGTTTCACCGAGATTCTCTTCCCCGGTCTCGATCCGCAAAGCGACGACTGATCGGTGACGATGCGACGATCGGCATAAGTCGCAGGATAAAAAAAGCCCGCTTCCGAGAAGCGGGCTTTTTCATTGGACGTTACCGATCTCGCGAGTGCGATATCAGAACTCTTCGCCGGGACGCAGATAGCGCCACTGACCCGCGGGCAGATTGCCCAGCGTGATGCGGCCCATGCGCACGCGCTTGAGGCCGGTCACGTGCAGACCGACCAATTCGCACATGCGGCGAATCTGACGCTTCTTGCCTTCCTTGAGCACGAAACGCAGTTGCTCCGGGTTCTGCCATTCGACCTGCGCGGGCTTGAGCGGCTGCTCGTCGAGTTCGAGACCGTGGCGCAGCAGCGCCAGACGATGCTCGGGGAAATGCGCCTGCACGTTTTGCTCGTGTTCGTTGAACGACACACGCACGAGGTATTCCTTCTCGATGTCCGAGTCTTCGCCGATCAGTTGCTTGGCGACGCGGCCGTCCTGCGTGAGCACGAGCAGGCCGGTCGAATCGATATCCAGACGGCCCGCCGGAGCGAGACTGCGCAGATGCGACGGCGAGAAGCGCACACCGGCGTCGTCTTCCGACCAGTGGTTTTCGCGATTGACCAGCACGATCGCTGGCTCGTAGCCGTCTTCTGCCTGACCCGAGACATAGCCCACCGGCTTGTGGATGATGATGGTCACGCGATTGGCCTGTTCCTTGCGGGCGGCTTGCACGACGGTCACTTCCTGCGTGGGCAGAATGCGGGTGCCCAGTTCGGTGATGACCTTGCCGTCGACACGGACCCAGCCCTTGGCGATCCACTCGTCGGCTTCGCGGCGCGAGCACAAGCCGAGTTCCGACATGCGCTTGGACAGACGCAGCGAGCCTGCGGCGTCGTGATGGACCTTGATATCGTCGTCGTCATCGCGCTCGACGCGCGTCGGACGTGTGGCACGCGCCGGGCGGGCGCCACGGTCGTCATTGGCAAAACGGCCACGCGGTGCACCTTCGGCGCCGCGATTGAACGGACGTGCCTGATCGCCACGGCCACCGCCTTCGGGGGCGCGGCGCGGACGATCTTCGTCGAAGCGTCGCGGCGCACGGTTCTCATCGAAGCGTCGCGGTGCGCGGTCATCGGCACCACGATTGAACGGACGTGCCTGATCGCCACGGCCACCGCCTTCGGGGGCGCGGCGCGGACGGTCTTCGTCGAAGCGTCGCGGCGCACGGTTCTCGTCGAAGCGTCGCGGTGCGCGGTCGTCGGCACCACGATTAAACGGACGTGCCTGATCGCCACGGCCACCGCCTTCCGGAGCGCGGCGCGGACGATCTTCGTCGAAGCGTCGCGGCGCACGGTTCTCATCGAAGCGTCGCGGTGCACGGTTCTCGTCGAAACGTCGCGGTGCGCGGTCATCGGCACCACGATTGAACGGACGGCCTTGATCGCCACGGCCACCGCCTTCCGGAGCGCGGCGCGGACGGTCTTCATCGAACCGGCGCGGGCGCTCATCGTCAAAACGTGCCGGACGGGCACCAGCCACGCGTTCGCGCTGACCGCGTGCCGGAGGACGCTCACCGTAAGGGCGCTTTTCAAACGGCGCACCGGTCCCCGCTGGCTTGCGCGGTGCACCCGCACCTGCACCTGCCGGACCCGCCGGACGACGTGCGCCGCCAGTGGCCTGCGTGAAATCGTCGCCTGCCGGACGCGGGCGGGAAGGCCGCGGCCCAGTCGGCTTCTTCTTCACGCCGCTGCCGGCGAGCTGCGACGCCGGGACGGCTTTGGTCGGGCGGCGCAGTGCGCCTGAAGAGCGCACGGGGGAGCGCGTCTTGTCGAGAGTTCGGGGGTGCTTGGCGCCGAGTTTGGCGCGCGGGGTATCGCTCATGGTTCCAGTGCTTCTAGTAATTCGGTCTCGACGGCAATTTGCAGACGATTGTCCTGCAAACGGCTGCCATCGAGCAGGAACGTGTCTTCGACACGCTCGCCGAGGGTATTAATGCGGGCGGTGCGCACACTCACGCCGTGACGCGCGAGCACGCGGGCAACCGCGTAGAGCAAACCGGTGCGGTCGTTGGCCGACACCGACAGCAGGTAATACTGACCGCGATCGTCCGGTCGCAGATCGACGCGCGGGGTGACCGGGAAGCTGCGCGAACGGCGCGGCAAACGGCCCTTGCTCGGCTCGGCGAGCGGTTCGGCACGCGTGAGCAATGCCACCAACTCGCTTTCCACCAGACTGATGATGTCGCGATAGCTCGTGTCCAGACCCGGGTCCGTCAGCAAGAAACTATCGAGTGCGAAACCGTGACTCGTCGTGTGCACCTTCGCGTCCAGAATCGACAAGCCCTTGCGCTCGAAGTAGCCGCAAATGCGCGCGAACAGATCGACCTGATCTCGCACATACACCATCACCTGCAAGCCCTCGCCAATCGGCGACGGGCGCGCCTTGACGATCGATGCGTCGCTCGCGACATGGCGCCACAAATGCCGCGTCTGCCAAGCCACGTCAGCCGGGTCGTTGCGCAGGAAGTACGCCACGTCCAGCGTATTCCAGAGCGCCTCTTGCGCGCGCTCGGGTACCGTGTAAAGCCGCAGAAGGCCGAGGGCTTCCTCCTTGCGTGTCTTCAACTGCGCATGCGGGTCGGGATTCGCGCCACCCAGCACTTGCAACGTCAGGCGGTACAAGTCTTCGAGCAGCTTGCCCTTCCAGGCGTTCCACACCTTCGGGCTGGTGCCGCGAATATCGGCCACGGTGAGCAGATACAACGCCGTGAGACGCCGCTCGTTGCCCACTTTCTCCGCAAAGCGGCGAATCACCTCGGGGTCCGTCGTGTCCTGCTTTTGCGCCACCGTGCTCATCGTCAAGTGCTCGCCTACGAGCCAGACGATCAGTTCGGTGTCTTCCTTGTCGATACCGTGACGGGTGCAAAAACGTCGCGCATCGACCATGCCCAGCGTGGAGTGATCGCCGCCGCGGCCTTTCGCAATATCGTGAAAGAGCGCGGCGATGGTCAGCACCCACGGCCGGTCGAAATTGGCAATCAACTGGCTACAGAAGGGGTATTCGTGCGCATGTTCAGCGACCGCAAAGCGGCGCATATTCCGCACGACCATCAGAATGTGCTGATCGACGGTGTACACGTGGTACAGGTCGTGCTGCATCTGACCGACCACGCGGCGGAAATTGATCAGATAGCGTCCCAATACGCTGGTCTGATTCATCAGCCGCAGCGCATGCGTAATGCCCTGTGGCTGCTGGAGAATCGCGAGAAACGTGCGGCGATTTTCCGGATCGGCCCGCCAATGGGCATTCATCAACTCGCGCGCATTGTAAAGCGCCCGGAGCGTGCGCGCTGATAAACCTTTCACGCCGATGACTTGCTCATAGAGCAGGAACGTTTCGAGAATCGCGTTCGGATGACGTGTGTAAAGCTCGTCGTCGACGATCTCGATCATCCCTTGCTTCTCGACGAAGCGCTCGTTGATCACGCGCGTAATGCCGCTGCTCTGCGGGAATAGCCGTGCTTCGACATTGAGCAGCAGCACCGTATTGAGCTGCGAGACCGCCTTGGCCGCCCAGTAATAACGGCGCATGAGTTGCTCGCTCGCCCGCTTGGTACTGGTGGCTTCGAAGCCGAGACTTTGCGAGAGCGGCGTTTGCATGTCGAAGACGAGCACGTCCTGACGGCGGCGCGCGAGCAGATGCAGGCGCGCACGCAAGCCCTTGAGGAACTGCTCGTTACGGCGCAATTCCTTGAGTTCACGGTCGGTCAGCAGATCGCGGGCAAAAAGCTCCGACCAGCTATTGCCGAGTCCGGCGGCCTTGGTCATCCAGAGGATCACTTGCAAGTCGCGCAGGCCGCCCGGGCTTTCCTTGCAATTCGGCTCCAGACTGTACGGCGTGTCTTGATACTTCGCGTGACGCTGTCGAATTTCCAACTGCTTGCTGCGGAAGAACGCGCGCGGGTCGAGATCGGCGGAGAAGCGTTGCTCGAATTCCTCGAAGAGTGCCGGGTTGCCCGTGAGCAGCCGCGCTTCGAGCAGGCTGGTCTGCACGGTGACATCCGCATGCGCTTCCGCGATGCACTCGTCGACGGTGCGCACTGACGAGCCGATTTCCAGCCCGATGTCCCACAAAAAACCGATGAACGGCTCGACGTGCGAAGTCAGCGCCGTGCCTTCGCCATCGCCATTGCAGTCGGCGTGGCGATGCAACACGAGGATGTCGACGTCGGAATACGGATACAACTCGCCGCGCCCATAGCCGCCCACGGCGACGAGCGCGAGATCGTCCGGCATCGCGCAACTGGCCCACGCTTCGCGCATGGCCTGATCGACGGCGTGACAGAGGCCGTGCAGCAGCACGTCGATTTTGCCGTGCGTGGCAAAGCGTTCGACGAGTTCGGCCTTACGTTCTTTGAGGGCCTGACGTAGCGGAGAAGGGGCGTGCGCGCGCGCGTGCATGGCGGCTTCCTAGGCGTGGAAAGACAGGGTCAGGCTGGGCGGCCGCCTTGGGGGGAGGGCGGCCGGACATAAACTCAAGCGGCGGCGGCGAACGACGCCAGATACGCCGAACCCGGTGGCGGGGGCGGCGTCAGGGCCGAATGCGTGAGCACTTCATGACCCGTTTCCGTGACCAACAACGTGTGCTCCCATTGCGCCGACAGGCTGCGATCGCGCGTTTTCACCGTCCATTGATCGGGCATCGTGCGAATTTCGCGCTTGCCCGCGTTGATCATCGGCTCAATCGTGAAAATCATCCCGGCCTGCAACTCCAGCCCGGTGCCAGGGCGGCCATAGTGCAGGATCTGCGGATCTTCGTGAAACACCTGGCCGATGCCATGGCCGCAATATTCGCGCACGACGCTGTAACCCTGGGCTTCGGCGTGCGTCTGAATGGCGTGGCCGATATCGCCGAGGCGCGCGCCCGGGCGCACCTGGTTGATGCCGAGCCACATGCATTCGTAAGTCACTTGGGCCAGCCGCTTGGCGAGAATGGTGCCGTCGCCGACGATGAACATGCGGCTCGTATCGCCAAAATAGCCGTCCTTGATGACGGTGATGTCGATGTTGAGCGCGTCGCCGTTCTTGAGCGCCTTGTCACCCGGAATGCCGTGACAGATCACGTCGTTGACCGAGATGCAGGTGGCTTTGGGGTAGGGGGGGTAGCCCGGCGGCTGATAATTGAGCGGCGCGGGTACGGTGCCTTGCTCTTTGACCATGTACTCATGGCACAGGCGGTCGAGCTCACCGGTGGTGACGCCGGCACGCACGTGCGGCGTAATGAAGTCGAGCACTTCGCTTGCCAGACGGCAGGCAACGCGCATCATTTCGACGTCGTGGGCATTCTTGATGGTGATGGCCATTAGGGAATCGGACAAATCGCTGGAACAATGGCGCATTATCGCACCAACCTATTGTTTTCGCCCCCGCTTTTGCCGGTGATCGCCCCGTGCAGCGTGGATTTCCGGCCGGTTCTTCCTCAAGCGAGCGTTAGCTTGCCGGGTGGCGTATCAGGTGGTGTGTGTCAGTGTTCCGAACGCTCCGGAAAGCCGCGCAAACCGGGGATTTACGGCATGTCACGGGAAGTTCACGCGTCGCTTGAGTACCAGCCCAGTGCGATGCTATAATCTCGGGCTAAGTCGAGGACGAATTGTCAATAAACCCAAGGGTTTTCCCTTGGAATTCAATGGCTTCCGTCGGGTTTTTGGGGTATTTTCTGCCCCGTGGTGGTGCAAATCGTTTGATTCGCGCTGCTTCCGATGGGCTGCCGGGTGGCAAAATTTGTCATCGGCTTAGAAAACTTTGAAATCGCGGGCCGGCGCACCCAGGGTGCTCGAACTTCGCAGACGGGTCATGCAAAGCTGTATGGCAGTCTGACGAAACGGGTACGGCAGCCGGTCTAAGACCCAACCCTTACGGAGAATCACATGTCTGTCACTATGCGTCAGATGCTGGAAGCGGGCGTCCACTTTGGTCACCAAACCCGTTTCTGGAACCCCAAGATGGCCCCCTACATCTTCGGCCATCGCAACAAGATCCACATCATCAACCTCGAAAAGACGTTGCCGATGTACCAGGACGCGCTGAAGTATGTGCGCCAACTGGCTGCAAACCGCGGCACGATCCTCTTCGTGGGCACCAAGCGTCAAGCGCGTGAAATCGTGGCAGAAGCCGCAGGCCGCGCTGGCCAGCCGTTCGTCAACAACCGTTGGCTGGGTGGCATGCTGACGAACTTCAAGACCCTGAAGTCGTCGATCAAGAAGCTGAAGGACATGGAGCAGGCTCTGGAAGCCGGCGAACAAGAGCGCATGAGCAAGAAGGAAGCGCTGCTGTTCGATCGCGAAATGGCCAAGCTGCAAAAGTCGATCGGCGGCGTGAAGGAAATGGGCGGTATGCCCGACGCCATCTTCGTGGTCGACGTCGGTTACCACAAGATTGCCATCACCGAAGCCAACAAGCTGGGTATTCCGGTCATCGCCGTGGTCGATACGAACCACTCGCCGGAAGGTGTGGATTACATCATCCCGGGTAACGACGACTCGAGCAAGGCTGTCGAACTGTACGTGCAAGGCGTTGCTGACGCGATCCTCGAAGGCCGTGCAAACGCCGTCAAGGAAGTCGTTGAAGCCGTGCGCGGCGATGGCGACGAGTTCGTCGAAGTGAACGAAGAGGCGTAAGCGGCCACCGCTGCGTAACAAAAGGGGCTGCTTGTGGCGCCCCTTTTTTTTAGTCCGATTTCCCCGCGTCGGGTGCGCGGGGCGCCTGGGCAGGGCAGTGCGGCCGCCTGGGTGCCATCCGCCCGACTGATTCGATATACAGGAGTAACGATATGCCGGCAATTACTGCAGCGATGGTGGGCGAACTGCGCGCCAAGACCGATGCGCCGATGATGGAATGCAAGAAGGCGCTGACCGAAGCCGATGGCAACATGGAACGCGCTGAAGAAATCTTGCGCGTCAAGCTGGGTAGCAAGGCCAGCAAGGCCGCCAGCCGTATCACGGCCGAAGGCGTCATCGCTACCTACATCGATGGCGGCAAGGGTGCCGTGGTTGAAATCAACTGCGAAACCGACTTCGTTTCGAAGAACGACGACTTCCTGAAGTTCTCGAACGATGTGGCTAAGCTCGTCGCTGAGAACAACCCGGCCGACGTGGCTGCGCTGGCCGCTCTGCCGCTCGACGGCAAGACCGTTGAGCAAGTGCGCACGGACCTGATCGGCAAGATCGGCGAGAACATGACGATCCGCCGCTTCCAACGCTACGAAACGGCTGGCAAGCTGGCCGCGTACCTGCACGGCACGCGTATCGGCGTGGTCGTCGAGTTCGAAGGCGCCGACGCAGAAGTGGGCAAGAACGTGGCAATGCACATTGCCGCCATGAAGCCGGTGTCGGTGTCGGCAGATCAAGTGTCGGCTGAGCTGATCGAGAAGGAGCGCAGCGTCGCTTCGCAAAAGGCTGCCGAATCGGGCAAGCCGGCTGAAATCGTCGCGAAGATGGTGGAAGGCAGCGTTCAGAAGTTCCTGAAGGAAGTCACGCTGCTGAACCAGGCTTACGTGAAGGACGACAAGTCGACCGTCGAGCAAATGCTCAAGGCCAACAACACCACGATCAAGGGCTTCACCATGTTCGTGGTCGGCGAAGGCATCGAGAAGAAGCAAGACGACTTCGCCGCCGAAGTGGCAGCGCAAGTGGCCGCCGCTAAGCAGTCGTAATTCGCGCAGTACCGTAGTATTCGGGGGCGGCGGTGCCGTCCCCGTTGTTTCATCCAGAATACCCTCACAGTGCCAGACCAGACTTCTTAGGGACCGCCATGTCTACTCCTTATAAACGCGTACTTCTCAAGCTCTCTGGTGAAGCCCTCATGGGTGACGATGCGTTCGGCATCAATCGTGCAACCATCGAACGCATGGTCGCCGATATCGCCGAAGTCGTTCGCCTTGGCGTACAACTGGCTGTCGTGATCGGCGGCGGTAACATTTTCCGTGGCGTGGCAGGCGGTGCCGCCGGGATGGACCGCGCAACGGCCGATTACATGGGCATGCTGGCGACCATGATGAACGCCCTGGCGTTGCAAGACGCGATGCGTCACGCCGGTATCGAAGCGCGTGTGCAGTCCGCGCTGCGTATGGACCAGGTCGTCGAGCCGTACATTCGCCCGCGCGCGATCCGTCAGTTGGAAGAAGGTAAAGTCGTGATCTTCGCCGCCGGCACGGGCAACCCGTTCTTCACGACCGACACGGCCGCTGCGCTGCGCGGTTCGGAAGTGGGTGCCGAAGTCGTGCTCAAGGCCACGAAGGTCGATGGCGTGTACTCGGCCGATCCGAAGAAGGATCCGGACGCCGTCAAGTACTCGACCATCAGCTTCGATGAAGCTATCTCGAAGAACTTGCAGGTCATGGACGCGACGGCTTTCGCGCTGTGCCGCGATCAGAAGATGCCGGTGCGCGTTTTCTCGATCGTGAAGCCGGGCGCGCTCAAGCACGTCATCCTCGGCGAAGACGAGGGAACGCTCGTCCACGTTTAAGTTCAAATTGCGGCGTCCGCGCGCATTGGCGCGCCGACGCCGTATCATTTACGTTTGTTTGCGTATCAATTCTAGGTTTGGAGGTTGTCATGACCGTTGCTGACATCACGAAGAATGCCGAGCAGAAGATGCAGAGCTCGATCGAATCGTTCAAGGGTAACCTCGCGAAGATTCGTACCGGACGCGCGCATACCGGTCTGCTCGACCACGTGCAGGTCGACTACTACGGTTCGATGGTGCCCATCTCGCAAGTGGCCAACGTGACGCTGGTCGACGGCCGGACGATCGGCGTGCAGCCGTGGGAAAAGAAGATGGTTGCCGTGGTGGAAAAGGCGATTCGCGACGCGGATCTCGGCCTGAACCCGGCCACGCAAGGCGAACTGATTCGCGTGCCGATGCCCATGCTGACTGAAGAGCGTCGTCGTGAACTGACCAAGCTGGTCAAGTCGGAAGGCGAGAACGCCAAGGTTGCCGTGCGTAACCTGCGCCGCGACGCCAACGAGCAACTCAAGAAGCTGGTCAAGGAAAAGGACGCGTCGGAAGACGACGAGCGCCGTGGCAACGATGTCGTTCAAAAGCTGACCGACAAAGCCGTCGTCGAGATCGACGAGCTGGTGCAAAAGAAGGACGCCGAGATCATGACGGTATGAGTGCGCAAGCACTCGCCGTTTGATTCCTCGTCGACTTCACGCCCTGACTCCCGCGCCGTATCTCAATGGGTTTTCTCAGCTCCTCGCTTACTGTTCCTGAAACAGCAAGTATTCCGCGCCACGTTGCCATCGTCATGGATGGCAACGGGCGTTGGGCTACCAGTCGTAAATTGCCGCGCGTTGCAGGGCACAAGCGCGGCGTCGATGCCGTGCGCGAGGCCGTCACGGCCTGCGCCGAACTCGGTGTCGAGTACCTGACGCTGTTCGCGTTCAGTTCCGAGAACTGGCGCCGTCCGCAGGACGAGGTCACGACGTTGATGCAGTTGTTCATCCTCGCGCTGGAGCGTGAAGTGGGCAAATTGCACAGCAACGGCATTCGTCTTCGCGTGATCGGGGCGCTCGAAGCTTTCGAGCCGCGTATCCAGGAACTGGTGCGCCGTGCCGAAGCACGCACGAAAGACAATAAAGGTCTCACGCTCACCATTGCTGCCAATTACGGCGGCCGGTGGGACATTCTGCAAGCCGCGCAGAAGCTTGCCGCCGCACGTGTGGCGCAAGGTGGGGCCGCGGGGCTCGAGACGTCGTTTTCCGAAGACGACCTCGCGCCTTATCTGAGCATGGCTTATGCGCCGGAACCGGATCTGTTTATCCGCACCGGCGGCGATCAGCGCGTCAGTAATTTTCTGCTTTGGCAACTGGCGTACACTGAACTGTATTTCACCGAAGAATTCTGGCCGGACTTCAACGCCGATACGCTCAAGCGCGCGGTTGCCGAGTTTCAGCAACGCGAGCGCCGATTTGGCCGTACCAGCGCGCAAGTCCAGAACCCCTCGGGACAATCCGCCTGATGCTCAAGACACGCGTTATTACCGCTGTCGTACTTCTCGCCATTCTTCTGCCTGTGATCTTCGTCGGTACGCCGGCGCAGTTCGCTTTGCTCGCCGCCGTGATCGTCGCTGCGGCGGGTTGGGAGTGGGGCCGTCTGGTCGGTCTGAACGGCACGGGCGCAGTGTTCTACGGCGCGCTCGCACTGCTCGGTGTGGGCATGACGTGGGCGGGCGGTTGGACACTGACACATATCTGGCTCAAGCCGGCTGCCATTTTCTGGGTGCTCGCCGGTCCCTACACACTGATGCGCAAGCCAGCGACCAAGGGCTTCTGGCGCGGCTTGCTGCTGGTGGCTGGCCCGGTGTTGCTGATTGCCGCCTGGCAGGCGCTGTGTCTGGCGCGGGAGCAGGGCGTGGCGTTCCTGTTGTCGGTGCTCGTCATTGTTTGGCTTGCCGATACTGGCGCGTACTTCGCCGGGCGTGCGTTCGGTCGCCGCAAGCTGGCACCGTCGATCAGTCCGGGTAAATCGTGGGAAGGGGCCATCGGCGGCTGGTTGCTGGTGCTCGTTGTGGCAGGTGCAGTGCTCGCGAGCGGCCTTCAGGCGCCGACGATCGTTTCGCATCTGGCTAACACGCTCGGCATTGCGCTTGGCGTGATCACGCTCACAGTGCTGGTGGCCTTCTCGGTCGTCGGTGACCTGTTCGAATCTCAACTCAAACGGCAAGCCGGCGTGAAGGATTCCAGCGCGCTGCTGCCCGGCCACGGTGGCGTGCTCGATCGTATCGATGCCTTGCTGCCGGTGCTGCCACTGGCTCTGCTCTTCGTCTGATCATGTCGCAACGTCTCGTCATTCTCGGCTCCACCGGTTCCATCGGCGTCAGTACGCTCGATGTCGTGGGGCGTCATCCCGATCGTTTCTCTGTCTACGCGCTCACCGCGCACCGCAACCTTGAGCGCCTGTTCGAGCAGTGCGTCGCGCACCGCCCGCAAGTCGCAGTGGTGGCCGATGCCGATGGTGCCCGTCAACTGGCGGCGCGTCTGGCAGACGCCGGGCTGAAGATCGAAGTGACCTATGGTCCGCAAGCGCTGATCGATGTTGCAGAAGCGGGCGAAGCGACGATGGTTGTTGCTGCGATCGTAGGTGCCGCCGGTCTGCAATCGACGCTGGCTGCCGCCCGCGCCGGTAAGCGTATCCTGCTGGCGAATAAAGAATCGCTCGTGTTGTCGGGCGCGCTTTTCATGGCCACGGCCGAGCGCGCCGGGGCCACGCTGCTGCCGCTCGACAGCGAACACAACGCCATCTTCCAATGTCTGCCGCAAGTCGCCGGCGAGAACCGCATTTCGACGCGCGGTGTCGAGAAGCTGGTGCTGACGGCATCGGGCGGTCCGTTCCGCGAGCGCGAGCTGGCGTCGCTCGAAAATGTGACGCCTGATGAAGCTTGTGCACATCCGAACTGGGTCATGGGCCGGAAGATCTCGGTGGACTCGGCGAGCATGATGAATAAAGGCCTCGAAGTGATCGAGGCGCACTGGTTGTTCAATATGCCGCCTGAGCGTATTGAAGTGCTGATTCATCCGCAAAGCGTGATTCACTCGATGGTCACCTACACCGACGGCTCGACGCTTGCGCAACTCGGCAACCCCGACATGCGCACGCCGATCGCTCACGCGCTGGCATTCCCGGATCGCGTGACGTCGGGTGTGGCGGGCCTGAATCTCGCCGATATTGGCAAGCTTACGTTCGAAGCGCCTGATCTGCGCCGCTTCCCGTGCTTGCGCCTCGCGTTCGAAACGCTGCATCGTGGTGGCACTGCCGGTGCGTTGCTCAATGCGGCAAACGAAATTGCCGTGGCGGCGTTCCTCGAGCGCCGTATTCGCTTCACTGCGATCTCGCAGGTCGTCGAGCACGTGCTCGAGAGCGAGGCCGTGGGCGAAGCATCGTCGCTCGACGTCGTGCTCGAAGCCGACCGCCGCGCGCGCGAACTGGCCACGGCCTACGTGGCCAAGCTGCCGGCCCCGGCGTCGTCGTGACGCTGTCTTCTATGTTGTCGTAACGCCACCGCGGCCCGAATTCGCCCATGACTCTGCTCACCACGTTGCTCGCCTTCGCCGTCGCCATTGGTGTGCTGGTGGTTTTCCATGAGTTGGGCCATTACACGGTAGCGCGTTGGTGCGGTGTGAAGGTACTGCGCTTCTCGGTGGGCTTCGGTGCGCCGCTCGTCAAATGGACGATGGGGCGCGACCGCACCGAGTGGACCCTGTGCGCGCTGCCCCTCGGCGGTTATGTGCGCATGCTCGACGAGCGCGACGAGACGCAGGTGGTGGCCCCCGAAGACCGGGCGCGCGCTTTCAATCGTCAGTCGGTCTACAAGCGCTTCGCCATTGTGGCGGCGGGGCCGATCGCCAATTTCCTCCTTGCCATTGCGCTTTACACCGGGCTGAATCTCGCCGGCGTGACGGAGCCTGTCGCGCGCATCGCCGCCCCGGCAGCGGGCACGCTGGCGGCGCGTGCCGGTCTGGCGGGTGGAGAACTCATTACCGGCGTGCGCGAGAACGGCAATAGTCCGGACGAAGCGGTCGGCGACGAAAGCCCCGTGCGCTCGTGGGAGGACCTGCGCTGGCGTCTGGTCGATCCGATGATCGACGGTCAGCGCGTCACCCTGGTAGCGCGCACACGTGATGGTCGGGCCGAATACACGCTGGATGCTGCCGGACAGCATTTCGATGCCGACAGCGAACAAGATTTCATGCAGCGTCTCGGGCTGGTGCCTTCGGCGCGCGTCAAGGTGGGGCAGTTGCTGCCCGATGGCGCCGCCGGTAAGGCCGGTTTGCGTGTGGGCGATGAGATAACGGCAGTGGATGGGCGTCCGGTGGTCTCCGCGAAGGCGCTGGTCGACGCTGTGCGTGCGCATCCTGGCAAGCCGCTGACGTTGACCATTCGCCGTAACGGCGCGGCGCAAGACGTCACGCTGACCCCGAGTGCCGAGGTCGATGCCGAATCGGCGGGCGGTGGTGCAACGGCCGCACGCGTGGGCAAGATCGGTGCGGCGCTGGCCAGCCAGGTCGACACCGTGACGGTGCGATATGGCTTGTTCGAGGCGATCGGGCGGGGTGCGCAGCGTACCTGGGACGTCACGGCGTTTAGCGTGCGGATGTTCGGCAAGATGATCACGGGGCAGGCTTCGCTCAAGAATTTGAGCGGTCCGGTCACGATTGCCGACTATGCGGGTCGTTCGGCTCGACTCGGCCTCGATTATTTCGTCGCCTTTCTGGCCCTTGTCAGCATTAGCCTGGGCGTATTGAATCTGCTACCGATTCCGGTTTTGGACGGTGGCTATCTGTTATATTATGCGGTCGAAGCGATTACCGGTCGGGCAGTCTCCGAGCGGTGGCAGGGCGCGCTGCAACGAGTGGGCATCGTTTGCATCCTTGCGCTCTCTGCCGTAGCACTTTTCAATGACCTGTCAAAGTTGTTGCATTAGGGTGATTCGACCCTGACAGCGTCACGTGCCTGCCGGTCGCAGGCAAATCCGAGTTTTTTACGATTCAATTGTTTCTTGGGGAAGCAAGTTGTCGAATAAATACCACCTTGTTCCGAAGACCCTGGTGATTGCGGTTCTGGCGGCACACAGTTTCCTGGCACGCGCCGTCGAGCCGTTCGTGGTCAAGGATATCCGAGTGGAGGGCTTGCAGCGTATTGAACCCGGCACCGTGTTCTCTTACTTGCCGGTCAAGCCGGGCGACAAGTTCAACGATGATAAGGGCACCGAAGCAATTCGTGCCCTTTATGCCACGGGCCTGTTCTCGGACGTGAGCGTTGAAGCGCAAGGCAGCGTGCTGGTGGTGCACGTCAACGAGCGCCCCGCGATCGCGACCATCGACTTCCTCGGTATCAAGGAATTCGACAAAGACGGTTTGAAGAAGGCATTGCGCTCGGTCGGCCTGACCGAAGGCCGCACCTTCGACCGCAACTTGCTCGACAAGTCGGAGCAGGAACTCAAGCGTCAATACCTCACGCGTGGTTACTACGCCGCCGACGTGAAGACGACGATCACGCCGCTCGAACGTAACCGCGTGGGTATTCAGTTTGCCGTGACCGAAGGCCCCAAGGCGACGATCCAGCAGATCAACTTCGTGGGCAACAAGGCATTCTCGTCGTCGGACCTGACCGCCGAGATGGAACTGGGCACGCCGAACTGGCTGTCCTGGTACTCCAAGAACGATCTGTACTCGAAAGACAAGCTCACGGGCGATCTGGAAAAACTCCGTTCGTTCTACCTGAACCGTGGCTATCTGGAATTCAATATCGACTCCACCGACGTCTCGATTACGCCGGATAAGGACGAGATGTTCCTGACCATCAATCTGCACGAAGGCGAGCCGTACAAGGTGTCGGACGTCAAGCTGTCGGGCGAAATGCTCGGTAAGCAAGACGACATCCAGAAGCTCATCCAGCTCAAGGCCGGCGACACGTTCTCGGCTGCCAAGCTGCAAGCGAGCACGAAGGCGATTTCGGACCTGCTCGGTAACTACGGTTTCGCGTTTGCCAACGTGAATGCCCAGCCGACCATCGACCGCAACAATCACACCGTGGCGCTGACGCTGACGATCGATCCGGGCCGCCGTGTGTACGTGCGCAAGATCAACATCGTGGGCAACTCGCGCACGCGTGACGAAGTGATTCGTCGCGAAATGCGCCAGTTGGAAAGCTCGTGGTACGACGCCGACCGTCTGAAGCTCTCGCAAGACCGTATCAACCGTCTGGGCTACTTCACCGACGTGAACGTGACGACCGAGCCGGTGGCCGGATCGAACGACCAGGTCGACCTTCAAGTGAAGGTGGAAGAAAAGCCGACGGGCACGATCAACATCGGTGCGGGCTTCTCGTCGACCGATAAGGTGGTGTTGCAAGCCGGTATCAGCCAGGACAACGTGTTCGGTTCGGGTACCTCGCTGTCGGTGAACGTGAACACGGGTAAGACGTACCGTACGTTGGCTGTGACGCAGGTCGATCCGTACTTCACCGTCGACGGCGTGAGCCGTATTACCGACGTGTACTACCGTACGTATCAGCCGCTGCTGCTGACGAGCGATTCCGATTTCCGTATCAACACGCTGGGCGGTAACTTGAAGTTCGGCGTGCCGTTCTCGGAAGTCGACACGGTGTTCTTCGGTATCGGCTTCGAACAGACGCGTCTGCATCTGACGAGCGATGGCACGACGCCGCAGCGCTACATCGATTACGCGAACCAGTTCGGTTACGTCAGCAACAACTACCCGCTGACGGTGGGTTGGTCGCGCGATTCGCGTGACAGCGCGTTGATTCCGAATCGCGGTCACTATCAACAGGCCAACATCGAAATCGGTACGCCGATCGGGACGACCAAGTACTTCCGTGCGTACTATCAGCACCAGTACTACTACCCGGTCAGCCGCGGCTTCACGCTGGCACTGAACGGCGAAGTGGGCTACGGCCACGGGATGGGCGGTCAGCCGTTCCCGATTTTCAAGAACTACTTCGCGGGCGGTATCGGCTCGGTGCGTGGTTATGAGCCGAGCTCGCTGGGTCCGAAGGACACGAACGGCGAACCGCTGGGCGGCGCCTCGAAGCTGATCGGTAACATCGAACTGACGTTCCCGCTGCCGGGCACCGGCTATGACCGCACGCTGCGGATCTTCACGTTCTTCGACGGCGGTAACGTGTTCGATAACGGCCAGGCGATTACCCTCAATAACCTGCGCTATTCTTACGGTTTCGGGTTGTCGTGGATTTCGCCGATCGGCCCGCTCAAGCTCTCGATGGGCTTCCCGCTCGTCAAGAAGACGGGCGACCAGTATCAGAAATTCCAGTTCCAGGTCGGTACGTCGTTCTAACGACGGCACATCGACCGGTTCCGAAGGTTTCATCGTTGTAAGGGGTAATACATTGAACGGTATCCGTAAGCATTGCCTGCGCGGCGTGGCCGCGGCGTTGCTGGCCGGAGCGGCATTTGCCGCGTCGGCCCAGGATGCGCGCATCGCCGCTGTCAATTCGGATCGCATTTTGCGCGATTCGGCACCGGCCAAGGCCGCACAAGCCAAGCTCGAAGCCGAGTTCTCCAAGCGGGATCAGGACCTTCAGGCCATGGCAGCACGCCTCAAGGCGATGTCGGACAAGCTCGACAAGGACAACGCCACGTTGTCCGACGCCGAGCGTGCCAAGCGTCAACGCGATCTGGCTGCGGCCGACACGGAATTCCAGCGCAAGCAGCGCGAATTCCGTGAAGATCTGAACCAGCGCCGTAACGAAGAACTCGCTGCGGTGCTCGATCGTGCAAATCGTGTGATCAAGCAGATTGCCGAGACGGAAAAATACGATCTGATCGTGCAGGAAGCGGTCTACGTGAGCCCGCGAATCGATATCACTGACAAGGTGCTCAAGACGCTGAACGCAAGTTCGGGTAGCAGCACCGGCGGCAAGTGACGGGCGCGCGCTCCATGTCGGTCACGCTCGCTCAGTTGGTTGCCCGCTTCGGCGGCAATCTCGTCGGTGACGGCGAGGTGGCCGTCGCAGGTCTGGCGCCGCTCGATCGTGCCGGCGCGCGCGACCTCGCGTTTCTGTCCAATCCGAAATATCTCGCCGAAGTGCCCGATTCGGGCGCGGCGGCTGTCATTCTCTCCCAAGCCGATTTCGACAAACTGCCGTCGCACGACGGCCGTGCGTGGATCATTGCGCCCAACCCTTACGCCTACTTCGCGCGCGTTGCGCAGATGTTTGCGGATGCGGCGGCGCCGGCACCGGCAACGGGTATTCACCCGAGCGCCGTGGTCGACCCGTCGGCGGTGGTACCCGCATCGTGCGTGATCGGGCCGAACGTGGTGATCGAAGCCGGGGCGCGTCTCGGCGAGCGTGTGCGCCTGGTGGCGAACGTGTTCGTCGGCCGTGGCACGACGCTGGGTGACGACGTGCTCGTCTACCCGAACGCCACGCTGTATCACACGAGCGTAATCGGCGCGCGTTGCGTCATTCACGCAGGCGCGGTGATCGGTTCGGACGGCTTTGGTTTTGCCCCCGACTTCTCCGCCGCGGGTGGTGAATGGGTGAAGATTCCGCAAGTGGGCCGTGCAGTGATCGAAGACGACGTCGAAATCGGCGCATCGACCTCGATCGACCGTGGGGCCATGGCCGATACGGTGATCGAGCGCGGTTGCAAGATCGACAATCAGGTGCAGATCGCGCATAACGTGCGCGTCGGTGCCTATACCGTCATCGCCGCGTGCACGGGCATCGCCGGCAGCAGTACCATCGGTAAATTCTGCATGCTGGGCGGGGCCGTGGGCGTCGCGGGTCACGTGACGATCGGCGACAAAGTCATCGTTACGGCCAAGTCGGGCGTGTCGAAGTCGATTCCGGGCCCGGGCACTTATACCAGCGCATTTCCGGCAATTCCGAACGCCGAATGGAATAAAAACGCGGCGATCATGCGCAATCTGGACAAGATGCGCGACCGCGTGCGTCAACT
Organism: Pandoraea pneumonica; assembly: GCF_049918595.1. Classification (GTDB taxonomy): domain Bacteria; phylum Pseudomonadota; class Gammaproteobacteria; order Burkholderiales; family Burkholderiaceae; genus Pandoraea; species Pandoraea pneumonica_A. The sequence continues at coordinate 42,205 of NZ_JBNCRZ010000003.1, read as the reverse complement.
TGAAGCGAAGGTCAAGGACCTGCAAGACAAATGAGCGAGACCAATACCAATATCGACGTCAGCAAGCTCGACATCCATAAGATCATGAAGTTGTTGCCCCATCGGTATCCGATGCTGATGGTGGACCGCGTGATCGCTCTCGAGCCGCACAAGAACATCAAGGTCATCAAGAACGTCACGATCAACGAGCCGTACTTCACGGGGCACTATCCGCAGCGTCCTGTGATGCCGGGCGTGTTGATCGTCGAAGCGCTGGCGCAGGCCGCCGCGTTGCTCACGTTCTCGGAAGAAGCCGTGCATGACGAGAACACGCTCTACTATTTCGTGGGCATCGAGAACGTTCGCTTCCGGCGTCCGGTCGAACCGGGTGACCAGCTCATCCTCGACGTCGAATTCGTGAAGCACAAACGCTCCATCTACTGGTTCAAGGGCCAAGCGCTCGTGGACGGTGCAGTGGCAGCGGAAGCCGAGTTTACGTGCATGGTCAAGAAGAACGGCGAATAACCGGAACCGAGACGTCCATGACGAATATTCATTCCACCGCGGTTGTCGATCCCAAGGCGCAACTGGCTGACGACGTCGTCGTCGGTCCGTATGCGATTGTCGGTCCGAACGTGACGATCGGCGCAGGGTCGCAGATCCTGTCGCACACGGTTGTCGACGGTCACACGACGCTGGGCGAGGGCAACAAGATCGGCCCGTTTGCGTCGATCGGCGGTACCCCGCAGGACATGAAGTACGCCGGTGAGCCGACCAAGCTCATCATCGGCGATCGCAACACGATCCGCGAGTTCACCACCATCCACACCGGTACGGTGCAGGACGGCGGCCTGACCAGCGTCGGTAACGACAACTGGATCATGGCTTACGTGCATATCGCGCACGATTGCCATGTGGCCGATCACACGGTGTTCTCGAGCAATGCGCAATTGGCAGGGCACGTGCATGTTGGCGATTGGGCCATCATTGGCGGCATGACCGGTGTGCATCAGTTCGTGCGCATCGGTGCGCATTCGATGGTCGGTGGCGCGTCGGTCCTCGTGCAGGACGTGCCGCCGTTCGTGATTGCCTCCGGCGATCGTGCGGTGCCTTACGGCATCAACGTCGAAGGGTTGCGTCGCCGCGGTTTCTCCGCCGATGCGATCAAGGCGTTGCGCGATGCGTACAAGCTGCTCTACAAGAGCGGCCTGACGCTCGACGAAGCCAAGGCGCAGATCGAAGCATTCGACAACGCCAACACGGCGGCTGCGCCCGCCACCGAAGCGGCTGACGTGCACAGCTCGGTGCTCGCACTGCTGGACTTCCTCAATACGAGCACGCGCGGTATCGTGCGCTGACCTATGCCGCCGACCCTTCCCGGTACCGGCCAGCGAACCCTGGCGATGGTGGCCGGGGAGTTGTCTGGCGATCTCATTGCCGGCAACGTGCTTGCCGGTCTCAAGCAGAGTCTTCCCGCCGACATCGCATATGCGGGTGTCGGTGGCCCGCATATGGCCGAAGAGGGCTTCAACGCCTATTGGCCGATCGACAAGCTGTCGGTCATGGGCTATGTGGAAGTCATCAAACATCTGCGCGAAATTCTCTCGATCCGTAAGCAGCTTCGCGAGCATTGGCTCGCAGAGAAGCCGATGGCGTTCGTCGGTTTCGACGCGCCGGATTTCAACTTCGATCTCGAAATCAAGCTGCGCGAAGCGGGCGTGCCGACCATTCACTTCGTGAGCCCGTCGATCTGGGCTTGGCGCGGTGGCCGCATCAAGAAGATCAAGCGTGCGGTCGATCACATGCTTTGCCTGTTTCCGTTCGAGCCGGAGATTTACCACCGCGCGGGCATCGATGCGACCTTCGTCGGCCACCCGATGGCCGACAAAATTCCGATGGTGCCCGACGTGGCGGGCGCACGCGCCAAGCTGGGTCTGAGCGGCGATGCGCCGGTCGTCGCAATTCTGCCCGGCAGCCGGACTTCCGAAGTGCAGCGGCTCACGCCGGTGTTCTTCGCGGCGATGCGCTTGCTGGCCCAGCGTGATCCGTCGATTCGCTTCGTGCTACCTGCGGCGACACCGCGCCTGCGCACGATGATGCAGCCGATCTTGGACGCGCACAGCGATTTGAATCTCACGGTGGTCGATGGCAAGGCGCCGCTGGCGCTCGAAGCGTCGGACAGTGTGTTGCTCGCCAGTGGGACGGCAACGCTCGAAGCGGCGCTGTACAAGAAGCCGATGGTGATTTCGTACAAGGTGCCTTGGCTTACGGCGCAGATCATGAAGCGTCAGGGCTATCTGCCGTATGTGGGCTTACCCAACATTCTGTCCGGCGAGTTCGTCGTGCCGGAGTTGTTGCAGCATTTCGCTACGCCGGAGGCGTTGGCTGATGCTGTGTGGAAGCAATTGACCGATCCCGAGTTGCGCGAGTCGTTGCAGGCGCGTTTTACCAAAATTCACGAGCAATTGCGCCAGAACACGGCCGAGCGCGCGGCGGAAGTGATCGAGCGCGTGTTGCGCGAGAAGGGGCGGCTATGAGCGACGACGTCGTCAAGGTGCGCAGCACCCGCCGTGGCGCCACGCAGGGACAGGGGGCGGTCGAAGGGTCGTCACCGGCTGCCAAGCCGCGTGCGCGTGCGCCAAAGGCCGCGTTGCCGCAAATGGCATTCGACTTGTTTGCCGATGTGGCCGAAGACCTGACTTGTGGTGTCGATGAAGTGGGGCGCGGTCCGCTCGCGGGGCCGGTGGTGACTGCTGCTGTGATTCTCGATCCGTCGCGTCCGATCAAGGGGCTGGCCGATTCGAAGAAGCTCACCGCCAAGCGTCGTGAAGCGCTGTACGAAGAAATCGTCGAGTGTGCGCTGGCGTATTACATCGCCGAAGCCAGCGTCGCCGAGATCGACTCGTTGAACATCCTGCACGCGACCATGCTCGCGATGCAGCGCGCGGTGAATGGCTTGCCGCGCGTGCCGACGCTGGCGCTGATCGATGGCAATCGTTGTCCGGTCTTGCCGATGCGAGCCGAAGCGATCGTCAAGGGCGACGACAAAGTGCCCGCCATTTCTGCGGCGTCGATTCTTGCGAAGGTCACGCGCGACCGTCAACTGGTGGCGTTGCATGAGGAGTTTCCACAGTACGGCTTCGACGTGCATGCAGGATACGGCACGCCGCGCCACCTCGAAGCCTTGCGCACGCACGGGCCCAGCCCGCATCACCGCCAATCGTTCGCGCCGGTACGTGAAGCGTACGAATTGTTCGGCACGCTCACGGTGTCACGCGCGGCCCGTCCGTCATGAAACTAATCAGCTCCAAAGACAACCCGTTCTACAAGCGGCTCAAGCAGCTTGCGCAGTCGAACCAGCAACGCCGCAAGCTTGGGCAGACGCTGCTCGAAGGCGTGCATCTGGCCGATGCCTATCTCGGCGCGCTGGGGCAGCCGCTCGTTTGCGTGGCGGCAGAAGAGGCGCTCGATAACGACGAAGTTGCCGCGATTTGGGCGCGTGTCGAGCCCGATCGCCGCGTGTGTCTGCCGCATGCGTTGTTCGAACCGCTCTCGACACTCGTCAACGGTGTGCCGCTGTTGTTCGTCGTCGAGATGCCGAGCGGCCATCTACCGGCGTCGCAAACGACGGACTGCGTGATTCTCGACGCCGTGCAGGACGCCGGAAACGTCGGCTCGATTCTGCGCAGCGCAGCCGCCGCAGGGGTGCGCGACGTGTATTGCATGTCGGGTACGGCGCTGGCGTGGTCGAGCAAGGTGCTGCGTGCCGGGATGGGCGCGCATTTCTCGCTGAATATTGTTGAACACTGCACGCCCGACTCGCTGGCACCGCGGCTGGCCGTGCCGTTACTGGCTACGAGCCTGCAAGCGAAGACGTCGCTCTATCAGGAAGATTTACGCCAGCCGGTGGCGTGGATTTTCGGCAATGAAGGGGCGGGCGTGTCGCCGCATTGGCTTTCGCGGGTGCAGACGCCGGTGCGTATTCCTCAGCCGGGCGGCATGGAGTCGCTGAATGTGGCCGCGTGCGCTGCCATCTGCCTTTTCGAGGCGGTGCGTCAGCGGTTGGATTAATCCGAGGCGTGTGGCGCGCGCGTGCGCGCCGCGAGCAGGTCGACGAGAGTCACGCTGCCAAAAACTAAGGGACGCCAGTATTTCACTGAGCGTCCCTTTTTCGTGCTTGGCTGCGACGACCCATCAATACACGTCGCGTTCCAGCTTGATTTCCTGAAGGATCGTGGTCGCGATTTCTTCAATCGACTTGTGCGTCGACGACAGCCATTTGATGCCTTCACGACGCATCATCGCTTCCGCTTCATTGACCTCGTAACGGCAGTTTTCCAGCGATGCGTACTTGCTGCCGGGACGGCGCTCGTTACGAATCTCCGACAGGCGTTGCGGGTCGATCGACAGACCGAAAATCTTGTCCTTGAACTGGTCGAGCGTGGAGGGCAGTTTTTCGCGCTCGAAGTCTTCGGGAATGAGCGGGTAGTTGGCCGCCTTCACGCCGTATTGCATGGCGAGATACAGCGTCGTCGGCGTCTTGCCGCTGCGCGACACGCCCACGAGGATCACGTCGGCGCTCTTCAAGTTCTTGTTCGACTGCCCGTCGTCGTGCGCCAGCGAGAAATTCACCGCTTCGATCCGGTTCTTGTACGCCTCGCTGTCCGCGTTCTGGTGCACGCGGCCGATGGCATGCATCGACTTCAGGCCGAGCTCGTGTTCGAGCGGCTCGATGAACGTCTGGAACATGTCGAGAATCACGCCCTGCGTGCTGCGCAGAATCTCATTGGCACGTGCATCGACCAGCGTGCTGAAAATAATCGGACGAACATTGTCGACCCGATACATTTCATTGATCCGTTGCGCCGTTTCATAGGCTTTATCGACGGAATCCACGAACGGGACGCGAATCTGACGAAAACGCATCTCGAACTGCGCAAGAATCGAATGCGCGAAGGTTTCCGCCGTAATGCCCGTGCCATCCGACACGATAAAGACCGGACGCACGTTCACGGGTTTGGCCGCTGCGGCAGTCGTATCGGCAGCAACGGCGGGGCTTGCGGGGGAATTCGGGGGAGTAGAGGCTTCGCTCATGCGCAGAATCGCAAATTGGTGCATTGCACGGTAGAATAGCGGCAACTTGTTGGATAAGCAATTGCGCGGCCATCGCGCGAACTCCCGTCAGAAGCCCGCCCGATGCGGCGCTCCGGGAAGTTCGGGGGGCTTGGGCAAGTTGTTGGGGAGCTAGCCCCTGGTCCTCGACATCGCCACGGCGCGATTTCTTATCCAACAGGTCAGTCGGCCGATGTTAGTCCCAGCCGATTCGCCGAGAATTTTTTTTCTTACCTTAGGGGCTTTTATGACTAACGCAGCACACGACGGCGCCTACGTGGTGCCGTTTGAGCATCTGCGCATGACCGATGTCGAATCGGTCGGCGGCAAGAATGCATCGCTTGGTGAAATGATCAGCCAACTGGCCAGCGCCGGCGTGCGCGTGCCGGGTGGTTTCGCCACGACCGCCTTCGCTTTCCGCGAGTTCCTCCAACACAACAATCTGACCGAGCGCGTCGCCAAGCGTCTCGAGGGTCTGGACGTCGATAACGTCAAGGCGCTCGCAGAAGCCGGTGCCGACATCCGTCAATGGATCGTCGACGCGCCGCTGCAACCGCAGCTCGAAAAAGACATCCGCGAACAATTCGCACGCATCACGGCCGATCAGCCGGACGCGTCGTTCGCCGTGCGTTCGTCGGCCACCGCTGAAGACTTGCCCGACGCCTCGTTCGCCGGTCAGCAAGAAAGCTACCTGAACGTGGTTGGCATCGATCAAGTGCTCGATCGCATGAAGCACGTGTTCGCGTCGCTCTACAACGACCGCGCGATTTCGTACCGCGTGCACAAGGGCTTCACCCACGCTGAAGTCGCACTGTCGGCTGGCGTGCAGCGCATGGTCCGCTCGGACAGCGGCGCATCGGGCGTGATGTTCACCATCGATACCGAATCGGGCTTCCAGGACGTCGTGTTCATCACGTCGAGCTATGGCCTGGGCGAGACGGTGGTGCAGGGCGCCGTGAATCCGGACGAGTTCTACGTCTTCAAGCCGACGCTTAAGGCTGGTAAGTACCCGATCATCCGCCGCACGCTGGGCTCGAAGCTCCTGAAGATGGAATTCACGCAACCGGGCGAACCGGGCCGTGTGAAGACCGTCGACGTGCCGATGGAACTGCGTAACCGCTACTCGATCACCGACGACGATTGCGCCGAGCTGGCCAAGTACGCGCTGATCATCGAGAAGCACTACGGTCGTCCGATGGACATCGAGTGGGGCAAGGACGGCAAGGATGGCAAGATCTACATCCTGCAAGCGCGTCCGGAAACCGTGAAGAGCCAGGCGGCCGGCAAGGTCGAACAGCGCTTCAAGCTTAAGGGCGACGCCCCGGTGCTGACCACGGGTCGCGCCATCGGTCAGAAGATCGGCGCCGGTCCTGTGCGCGTGATCATGGATCCGAGCGAGATGGAACGTGTGCAGCCGGGCGACGTGCTCGTGGCCGACATGACCGACCCGAACTGGGAGCCGGTCATGAAGCGCGCTGCTGCGATCGTGACGAACCGTGGTGGCCGTACGTGCCACGCCGCGATTATCGCGCGTGAGCTGGGCGTGCCGGCCGTGGTCGGCTGCGGCGACGCGACCGACGTGCTCAAGGACGGCGCACTGGTGACGGTGTCGTGTGCCGAGGGCGACGAAGGCAAGATCTACGACGGTCTGCTCGAGACCGAAGTGACCGAGATCCAGCGCGGCGAAATGCCGAAGATCCCGGTGAAGATCATGATGAACGTCGGCAACCCGCAACTCGCATTCGACTTCGCGCAACTGCCGAACGAAGGCGTGGGTCTGGCCCGTCTGGAATTCATCATCAACAACAACATCGGTGTGCACCCGCGCGCGATTCTCGAGTACCCGAACATCGACGCGGACCTGAAGAAGGCAGTCGAGTCGGTGGCTCGCGGTCACGCGTCGCCGAAGGCGTTCTACGTCGACAAGCTGGCTGAAGGCATTGCTACCATCGCGGCGGCGTTCTACCCGAAGAGCGTGATCGTGCGTCTGTCGGACTTCAAGTCCAACGAGTACAAGAAGCTCATCGGCGGTTCGCGTTACGAGCCGGATGAAGAAAACCCGATGCTGGGTTTCCGTGGCGCCTCGCGTTACATCTCGGAAGACTTCGCCGAAGCGTTCGAGATGGAGTGCCGTGCACTCAAGCGCGTTCGCGACGAAATGGGCCTGACGAACGTCGAAATCATGGTGCCGTTCGTGCGTACGCTGGCCCAGGCCGAGCGCGTGGTGGGCATGCTGGCCGACTTCGGTCTGAAGCGTGGTGAGAACGGTCTGAAGCTGGTGATGATGTGCGAAGTGCCGTCGAACGCCATTCTGGCCGACGAGTTCCTCGAGTTCTTCGACGGCTTCTCGATCGGTTCGAACGACTTGACGCAGCTCACGCTGGGTCTGGACCGCGACTCGGGTATGGAATTGCTGGCCAAGGATTTCGACGAACGCGATCCGGCCGTGCGCTTCATGCTGAGCCGTGCGATCAAGGCCTGTCTGGCCAAGGGCAAGTACGTCGGCATTTGCGGTCAGGGCCCGTCGGACCATCCGGATCTGGCCGAATGGCTGGCGAAGGAAGGCATTGCGTCGATGTCGCTCAACCCGGATACGGTTGTCGAGACGTGGCAGCAACTCGCCAAGCTGGCTAAGTAATCTCGGATGCATTGGGTAGCGTCCGGCGCTCGCGTCGGACGGCTCCCAAAGCTTGCGAGCCCCATGGGACGCGTGCGCTGATTGCCACGGTTTCATGCTATAAACCCCGGTAATACACCGGGGTTTTTGCTTTTTGGGGAATAACAATGGAGCAGGCTTGGCTGTGGTTCGGCGTTGCCGGATTGACGGTGGTACTGGAGCTTGCCAGCGGCACGTTCTATCTGTTGATGGTTGCGCTTGGCATGTTCGCTGGCGGCATCGCGGCGCTACTGGGGGTGAGTTGGCCGGGGCAACTGGTCGCGGCCGCAGTGGTCGCGGCGGTGGCGGTCTGGCTGTTGCGGCGTAGCAAGTTTGGGCGTCGCCGTATCAAGGTCGATGTGACGGCCGATCCGAATGCGAATTTGGATATCGGGCAGCGGCTGCATGTCGAAGCCTGGCAGGCCGACGGCAGTGCGCGTACGAAATACCGTGGCGCGGAGTGGGATGTCGAATTGTTGCCGGGCGAAGCGGCGAGCGCGGGTTGGTTCGTGATTCGCGAGGTGCGTGGCAGCCGGTTGTTCGTCGTGCACGAGGTCGCGTAGGAAAAATCGTTGATTTGCTGGCGCGCGGCGGCAAACGCCGCGTTGACCGGTACGATACACGCCCCGTATTTACGGGTAACGGGGAACTAGCCGGCAGTGTCCGCCGGCGCTTCAGGGGAAACCATGTTCGCTCTATCCAACGTCGCGTTCATTCTGTTCATCATTGCGGTCATCATCGCGGCGCGCTCGATCAAGATCGTGCCGCAGCAGCACGCATGGGTGGTCGAGCGTCTCGGGAAGTATCACGCCACTCTCACGCCGGGTTTGTCGATCGTCGTGCCGTTCGTCGATCGCGTGGCTTACAAACATTTGCTCAAGGAAATTCCGCTCGATGTGCCGAGCCAGATTTGTATCACCAAGGACAATACGCAGTTGCAGGTCGACGGCATTTTGTACTTTCAGGTGACGGATCCGATGAAGGCCTCGTACGGTTCGAGCAACTTTATCGTCGCCATCACGCAGCTGGCACAGACGACGTTGCGTAGCGTGGTCGGCAAGCTCGAACTCGACAAGACGTTCGAAGAGCGCGAGTACATCAATCACAGCGTGGTCAATGCGCTCGATGAGGCGGCGTCGAACTGGGGTGTGAAGGTGTTGCGTTACGAGATCAAAGATCTCACTCCGCCTAAGGAAATTCTGCATGCGATGCAGGCGCAAATTACCGCAGAGCGCGAAAAGCGTGCGCTGATTGCGGCGTCGGAAGGTAAGAAGCAGGAGCAGATCAATCTCGCTTCGGGTGCGCGGGAAGCCGCAATTCAGAAGTCGGAAGGCGAGCGGCAGGCGGCAATCAATCAGGCGCAGGGTGAAGCGTCGGCGATTCTCGCGGTGGCGGAAGCCAATGCCGAGGCGATCCACAAGATTGCGACGGCCATTCAAACGCAGGGCGGTATGGAGGCGGTGAACCTCAAGGTGGCTGAACAGTATGTCGATGCCTTCAGCAAGCTCGCCAAGACCAACAACACGTTGATCGTGCCGGGCAACCTCACCGATATGAGCGGCATGATCGCGTCGGCGCTCAAGATCGTGCGAGGCACCGAAGGTGGTACGACCGGCGGCTCGGGCGGCAGTGGTGGCGCTAGCGGTTCGGGCGGTGCGGGCGGCGTTACCGGCTTTGGCGGTGGTTCGAGCGTTCGCCGCTGATTTGCGCGTGCGCATGCTAGTGCGCTCCCATGTGTCAACACAGGCGTGCGAGTGAAAATGAAAACGGCCCCTAGGGGCCGTTTTTCTTTGGTGCGGATGTTTTCGCAGAAGGGTGTGCAGGGTCTTGCTTAGTCGCGTGTGGGCGTGGGCGTGCGCATCAGGCGGGCTTTCTCGCGATCCCAGTCGCGCTGCTTTTCAGTCTCGCGCTTGTCGTGCTGCTTCTTGCCCTTGCCCAGACCGATCTCGCATTTCACGAGACCTTTGCTGTAGTGAAAGTTCAGGGGCACGAGCGTGTAGCCGCGCTGCTCGACTTTACCGATGAGTTTCTTGATTTCATCGGCCTTGAGCAGCAGTTTGCGTGTGCGAACCGGGTCGGGCTTGATGTGCGTGGACGCCGTCTGTAACGGGCTGATGTTGGCCCCGATCAAAAAGATTTCGCCGTGTTTGACGACGACGTAGCCTTCCTTGATCTGCGCCCGCCCGGCGCGAATCGCCTTGACTTCCCATCCTTCGAGCACGATCCCGGCTTCGTATCGCTCCTCGATGAAGTAGTCGAAGAAGGCTTTCTTGTTGTCAATGATGCTCATGGATCCTTGGCGGGTAACTTGGTCGGACTCGGTGAGTCGGGCTCGGGTAAAATAGCGATTTTAACAAAGAGTCTCGGCGAGGGGCGGCCCACGACGCATACGTATCAATTCCGATCGATACGCTTACGCGCAAACGCACACCTTGCCCGACAGACGATGGCCGAAGTCAGCAAAACCGTTCTCGTGCATTTCTCTGCCGAGCAAATGTACGATCTGGTGACCAATGTCGCCGATTACCCCAAATTTCTGCCTTGGTGCGGCGGTGTCGACATTCGGCATCAGGACGAGCACAGCATGGAGGCATCGCTGATCATCGACTTCAAGGGACTCAAGCATTCCTTTGCGACGCGCAATATTCAAGAGCGTCCGCACTCCATTCAGATGACCTTCGTCGAGGGACCTTTCAAGCGTTTTCATGGGACGTGGAAGTTCACGCCGTTGCGCGAGAACGCCTGCAAGATCGAGTTCGGTTTGCACTACGAGTTTGCGAATTTTCTGCTCGAAAAGGTCATCGGTCCCGTCTTCAGCCATATCGCGAACACCTTCGTCGACGCTTTCGTCAAACGCGCGGAGGCGGTGTATGTCCGCTGAGCTCTCCATCGAAGTTTGCTATGCGCTGCCCAATGCGCAGACGATTGTCGTGCTGACGTTGCCGCAGGGCGCGACGGTGGGCGAGGCCATCGAGCGCAGTGGCCTGCTGCAAAAATTCCCCGAATTGGATCTCTCCCGCATGAAAGCGGGGGTGTTCGGCAAGGTGCGCGCGCTCGATGCCGAGGTGCACGCTGGGGATCGCGTGGAAATCTACCGTCCGCTCAAAGCCGATCCGAAGCTCGCTCGTCAGCGGCGCGTCGATAAAGTCCGCAACGAAGGCAGCCGGGAAGGCCAGAAGTGGCTTGGCAGCCGGCGCGGCAGCTAAGTTACTGCCGCATCGCCTCAGTGTGCAGAGCCCCGAGCGTGCAACCGCACCGAGGCACTCACCCCAGCCAGCAGCAAAATAACGGCCGCCAATTCCAGCAGACGCGGCAGCCGGTGCTCATAGATGAACCCGTAGACCAACGCAAACAGCGTTTCAAACACGATCATCTGGCCTGACAGCGTTAAGGGCAGGCGCCGGCTGGCGGCATTCCAGAAGGCATTCCCGATGGTCGATGCACCGATCGCCACGGCAATGTTCACGATGATGAACATTTGCCAGTCGCGCGGCACGTCGGCGGCCACCGGGTGCGGCAGCAGTACCGCAGGCACGGCCAGCACCAGCGCCAGCACGCCGGTGGCTACCCCCGTGAGCAGAGACCATTCCTGACTGGTGAAATGCCCGAAACGCGCCAGATAGCGTGCGTTCGCGACGGCGTACCACGTCCAACTCACTAGCGCGCCAACCGCGCAGACAATGCCGAGTAGCGTGAGCCGCCAGTCACCACCGCTGGCCGAGGCATGCGCAAACACATCCACATTGATGCAAACGATGCCGGCGGCCACCAGCGCTAGCGGGCCGGCCAGCCGCGACAGGGGCAGGGCGCCGTGGTCGCGGCTGCCGACCAGCGTCACGGTCACGGGCAGCACGCCGACGATCAGCGAGGCCGGGGCGATCCCCGCCATTTGCACGGCGCCGGCCAGAAACAGGTAATAAATCAGATTTCCGACCAAACTCAGGCGGAAGAGCGCCCGCCAGTCGTTGCCCGTGACCGAATGTCGCAGGCGCGCCCAGAGCGGGGCGAGCAGCAGCGCCGACACGAGGCCGTAGAGCACATAGCGCGCGGCCGACAATTCCAGCGGGGAGAAGCCGGGAAGCAGGCGGGGGGCGAGAAAGACCAGTCCCCACAGGGCGCCTGCCGCCAGTCCGAAAGAAATGCCTTGGCCCATGAAATTCGCGTGATTCGCACCATCTGAGAGGGCGCAAGAATAGCATGGGGCCATTGGGCGCCGATTGTGGAATCCGGCAGTCGGCGGGCGCCGGCATTTGATCGGGGAAAAAGCCCCTTGACATATGGGGTAGACGTGCCATCCCGCGCGCGATTTCTGTATAATTCGGTTTTGCGCCTATAGGATTTGCCATGCGTCTGATCCAAAAAGCACTCACTTTCGATGACGTGCTCCTCGTCCCGGCGTACTCCGCCGTTCTCCCGCGCGACACCAGCCTGAAAACCAAGCTCACGCGCAACATCACCTTGAATATGCCTTTGCTGTCGGCCGCCATGGATACGGTGACCGAGGCGCGTCTGGCCATTGCCATGGCGCAGCAGGGTGGTATCGGTATTATTCACAAGAATCTGAAGCCGGCCGAGCAGGCGCGCGAAGTCGCCAAGGTCAAGCGCTTCGAGTCTGGCGTGGTGCGCGACCCGATCACGATTCCGCCGCACATGAAGGTGCGCGACGTGATGGCGCTGTCGGCCCAGCATGGCATTTCCGGCTTCCCGGTTGTCGAAGGCGCACAACTCATCGGTATCGTCACCAACCGCGACTTGCGTTTTGAGAAGCGCCTGGACGAGCCGGTGCGCGCGATCATGACGCCCAAGGACAAGCTGATCACGGTGCCTGAAGGCGCATCGCCGGCCGATGCCGAACATCTGATGCACAGCCACCGCCTTGAGCGCGTGCTGGTTGTGAACGATGCGTTCGAGCTGCGCGGCCTGATGACCGTCAAGGACATTACCAAGGCAACCGAACACCCGCTCGCGAACAAAGATGAACACGGCAAGCTGCGCGTTGGCGCGGCAGTCGGCGTTGGCGCAGACAACGAAGAGCGCGTCGAGCTGCTCGTCGCGGCTGGCGTGGACGTCATCGTGGTGGACACGGCTCACGGCCACAGCCAGGGCGTGTTGGACCGCGTGCAATGGGTCAAGAAGCATTTCCCGCAAATTGAAGTCGTCGGCGGCAACATCGCCACGGCGAGCGCCGCGCTGGCGCTGGTTGAGCACGGCGCAGACGCCGTCAAGGTCGGTATCGGCCCGGGTTCGATTTGCACGACGCGTATCGTGGCAGGCGTTGGCGTGCCGCAGATCACCGCAATTGCCAATGTGGCTGAAGCCCTGAAGGACACCGGCGTGCCGCTGATCGCGGACGGCGGTATCCGTTACTCGGGTGACATCGCCAAGGCATTGGCAGCGGGTGCGCATACCGTGATGATGGGCAGCATGTTCTCCGGCACGGAAGAAGCGCCGGGAGAAGTGTTCCTGTATCAGGGCCGTTCGTACAAGAGCTACCGCGGCATGGGTTCGGTGGGCGCGATGAAGGATGGCGCGGCTGACCGTTACTTCCAGGACCCGGCCAACAACGCCGACAAGCTCGTGCCGGAAGGCATCGAGGGCCGTGTGGCGTATAAGGGTAGTGTGCTGGCGATCATTCACCAGTTGACCGGCGGTATCCGCTCGTCGATGGGGTATCTGGGTTGCCCGTCGATCGAAGACCTGCACAACCGTGCTGAGTTTGTGGAAATCACGTCGGCCGGCATGCGCGAGTCGCATGTTCACGATGTTCAGATCATGAAGGAAGCCCCCAACTACCACGTGGAGTAATTGCCCATGAAGGCCATGTTGCGTACGGTACTGTTCCTCGATGCGGCGTTGAATCTGGCACTTGGCGTGCTATTGATCGCGTCGTTCTGGTCCTCGCTGTATGCAGCCATCGAGGTGCCTGCGCCATCGCCTGTGCTTTATGCGCAGGCGCTTGGCGTGGCGTTCATCGGTGTGGCCTGGCTGCAATGGCACGCCACCGTGAATGGCCAGTTGACGGCCACCGTTGCGAAAGTGACGGGGCATATCAACTGGGTCATCGGTGCGTTCGTGCTGGGCTGGCTGATTTCCGGGCAATTGCCCGTCACCGGTGGCGGCAAGTTGTTGATGCCGGCGCTGGGGGGCGTGTTGCTGGTGATTGGCGCAATTCTCGTTAAGCTGGCCTCCAGCGTACGCACGAAAGAGCGTGTGAAGGCGGCACAGCAGTCTACAGAGCAGGTGCGTGGCGGCGTCGTGACCGACGGCGCGCGACGTGATTCGCGCGATGCCCGCGGCCCTGCTCAATACGACTACCCCGATGCCCGGGCCGATGAGGCTCGAGGCACGCGCGCTGAGCCGCGCATGGAGGCGCCTCGCGGCGGCTCCGCACCCGCCACGCCGGTCGCGCCTGTAGGTGCCACCGGCATTGTCACGCCCGTGCCTTCCGCCACGGCGCCGACGTCCAACGAATCCACTTCATCCGTACCTCACGATGCACGACAAAATCCTCATTCTTGACTTCGGCTCGCAAGTCACCCAGCTCATCGGACGCCGCGTTCGCGAAGCGCACGTCTACTGCGAGATTCACCCGAACGACGTTACGGACGAATTCATTCGTGAATTCAATCCGAAGGCGGTCATTCTGTCGGGCAGCCACGCGAGCACGTACGAAGATCAGGATCTGCGTGCCCCGCAGGCCGTTTGGGATCTGGGCGTGCCGGTGCTGGGCATTTGCTACGGCATGTTCGCGATGACGGTGCAGTTGGGCGGTCAGGTCGAGGCGAGCGATCATCGCGAATTCGGTTATGCCGAAGTGCGTGCGCATGCGCATACGCCGCTGCTCGAAGGCATTGAGGATTTCCGTACGGCCGAAGGCCACGGCATGCTCAAGGTGTGGATGAGCCACGGCGACAAGGTCACGGCGCTGCCGCCGGGCTTCGAGTTGATGGCATCGACGCCGAGCTGCCCGATCGCGGGTATTGCCGACGTGTCGCGCAACTACTACGCCGTGCAGTTCCACCCGGAAGTCACGCACACCGTGAAGGGCCGCGAGTTGCTGGAGCGCTTCGTGCTTCAGATCGCGGGTGCGAAGCCGGACTGGATCATGCGCGACCACATCGAAGAGGCTGTGAAGGCCATTCGTGAGCAGGTGGGCGATGAGGAAGTGATTCTGGGGTTGTCGGGCGGCGTCGATTCGAGCGTCGCGGCGGCGCTGATTCACCGTGCGATTGGCGATCAGTTGACGTGCGTGTTCGTCGATCACGGTCTGCTGCGTCTGAACGAAGGCCAGATGGTGATGGAGATGTTCCAGGGCCGTCTGCACGCGAAGGTGGTGCACGTGGACGCGTCGGAGCAGTTCATGGGTCACCTGAAGGGCGTGACCGATCCGGAGCAGAAGCGCAAGATCATCGGCCGCGAGTTCGTGGAAGTGTTCCAGGCGGAAGCGAAGAAGCTGAAGAATGCGAAGTGGCTGGCGCAGGGCACGATCTATCCGGACGTGATCGAGTCGGGCGGTGCGAAGACGAAGAAGGCGACGACGATCAAGAGCCACCACAACGTGGGTGGTCTGCCGGAGACGCTGGGTCTGAAGCTGCTGGAGCCGCTGCGCGACCTGTTCAAGGACGAAGTGCGCGAGTTGGGCGTGGCGCTGGGTCTGCCGCACGATATGGTGTATCGCCATCCGTTCCCGGGCCCGGGTCTGGGCGTTCGTATTCTGGGCGAAGTGAAGTTCGAGTACGCCGAATTGCTGCGCCGTGCGGATGCGATCTTCATTGAAGAACTGCGTAACACGGTCGAGCCGAACAGCGGCAAGACTTGGTATGAACTGACGAGCCAGGCGTTCGCGGTGTTCCTGCCGGTCAAGAGCGTGGGCGTGATGGGCGATGGCCGCACGTACGAGTGGGTTGTGGCACTGCGCGCGGTGCAGACGCAAGACTTCATGACGGCTCATTGGGCACATCTGCCGCATGAGTTGCTCGGCAAGGTGTCGAACCGCATCATCAATGAAGTGCGTGGTTTGAACCGGGTTGTCTATGACATCTCCGGTAAGCCGCCTGCGACGATTGAGTGGGAATAACACTCCCGCGGTGAATAAAAAAACGGCTTGGCATCTGCCAAGCCGTTTTTCTTTCTGGGAGGCATGCAAACCGCCACGCTCGCGCTAATCGTCAGCCCCCCGCCGCCAACCCCCTCAACATCACGGCCACCTTATCCTTACTGGTCACTTGCACGCGCGAAATCAACGCATGATCCACATGCGCCAGCCCATACATGCGAGCGATATCGCTCTGCATCCGATGCCAAAGATGCGTCGTCATCTCCGCGTCGACCATCGCGCGGTGGGCACGTCCGGTTTGGGGCAATTGCAGCATCGCGGCCAAGTTCGAAAGCCGGTGATTCGGCGCGTGCGGATAAATCCGGCGCGCTGTGAGCATCGTGCAGGCAAACGCGTGATTCGCCGATTCCCCGAGCAGCGCCAACTCCGCCTGCCAAAACCGCTTATCGAAGCCCGCGTTGTGCGCCACGACAGGGCAGTTGCCCACGAACGCCGCCGCCTCACGCATCACCTTCGAAACAGACGGAGCCGACGCAATCATCTCGTTCGTGATGCCCGTGAGCGCCACCACATCCGAAGGAATTCGCCGTCCCGCGTTCATCAAGCTCTGATAGCGGTCGACGATTTGGCCATCACGCCACAACACCACCGCAATTTCGGTCGCCCGGTCGCCTTGCGTGGGCGACAAGCCGGTGGTTTCGAAGTCAAGCACTGCAACTGTCTGCATCCGTCTCTCAATCTGGAATCAGGAATTACCAATCACCCGGCCGAACGCCGAGTCAAATATTCATCAACGCCAATGTCGCTCGCGACAACTCGGAATCCGGCCGATTCAACTCGTTGACCACTTCAAAGTGATTCGCGCCTCTCACCTGAAACACCCCCGCGAGACGCGCGTGCCCGGCCAACGCATCGGCCAACTCCCGATTCTGGCGCTTAAATTCAGGGCTCTCCAACGTCCCCCAAGCCACCAACGCCGGACAATTCGTTTTGTCCAACTGCTTGATCGGACTGAATTCAATCACCTGCGCAGCACTCAGCTTCACATACGACCCGCGCACCGACTGCACCACTGGCGCGAGATCGCCCATCCCACTCAGCACCACGCCGCCCTTGAGCAACTGCGCCGGCGCACCATGGGCCTTCCAGTCAGTCGTCAGCATTACCGCCGTGAGATGCCCGCCCGACGAATGCCCCGAGGCATAAATGCGCTCAGGGTCGCCGCCAAAGCGCCTCGCATTGGCACCGACCCAAGCGAGCGCTCGACGACACTGATCGACCATACCCGGTAGCGTGTTGCCCGGCATGTTGTCGAAATTGATGGCGACATAAATCGCGCCCGCACCAACAAACGTCGGCGCGGGGCCGGAGCTATCGTCCTTGGAGAGCATTTGCCACGCGCCACCGTGAATAAACACCATGACCGGCAAATTGCGCGCGCCCTGCGGTGCAAACACGTCGAGATTCTCCGACGCCTTGCCACCATAGGCATACGTCGTCGGCGGCAACTTCTGACGCACTTCCTCGCTGGTGCGCGTGTACCCGTCGATGACCTGCTTGGCGTTGGGCGCCCACACGGTCTGCGTGTAGGCGTCATCCAATTGCTTTTGCGTGTAATCGAGAAAGACCTTCTTATCCGCGTCTTGTGCATTGGCGAACGGGGACATCGATGCTGCGGCCATGGCGCCTAACCCATAGCGGACAAACTGGCGTCGGTCGATCATGAAGGTCTCTCATCGCGCGTAGTGTGCGGCAGATTCTATCAAAGCCGCGACACTCAGATCGCCGTCATCGCGCGGCGCTCTTCGTCCGTGAGGATCGGACCGTCGAGCGTCACGCGAGAATGATCGTCCCGGAACTTCGCGATGATCGGCTTAAGCTCGGCTTTAATGTGCTTCTCGCTATACCCGTTGAACAAATGACCGATCAAACCGCGCCGCAAATCGCTGCTGCCCATATACCAGTCGGCAATCGGAAACGTCAGGTTCATGTTGTACTTCATCATGATGCCCATGTTGTGGTGAGCCGTATGATGGCGACGAATCGTATTGATAAACGGCATATTGCGCACGAACCAGTTCTCATGGCAGTGGCAGCAGTAATGGAACGTCTCATAAATCACGTACTGCCCAACCATCGTCAGAAACACCATCCATCCCGCGTTCGTGTTCAGCACCAGCGAGGTGATGTAGCCAAACACGCCGCCCCCGACACCCAGCGTCATCAGCACACGCCACGGAAAGAACACGATCCGGAATTCACGCGTCGTGTCGATCGTCGACAACTGATCGGTGAAGTACTGGTGATGCTGACGCGTATGCCGGTTGTAAATCTCGCGCAGCCCCCAGACGTCCACCCGGCGATGCATCACGAAACGATGCATGAACCACTCGACAAAATTGCCCGCCAGAAACACCGGCACGATCAGCAACCATTCCCACGTCGGATGCTGCAACCGGCTCACCGCGTAACACACCGCGCCAACGGCCACGACATACATCACAACGATATGTAACAGCCCGTTGTACATCGGACTGATATCGGATTTGTACTGCTCTCTGAACTTCAATTGGCGCTCGGTAATCATGGCAAATCTCCTGCATTTGATCGATGAGAAATTTACAAATACACAACTAATATATTAGTTTGGGAAAGAAAAAAATCAACCACACCAAGGGCGTTTCGCCGACGAGAGCAGGGCTCCCGCCGGCAGCCATCTTGCAATGCGATGGCTTAGTGCGACACATCCTCCAGCGAACGCCCCTTCGTTTCCACACCGAGCAGCAACACGGCGAGTGCGGCAACGACGAAGGAGAGGGCGCCCATCGTGAACACGCCTGTCTGACCCCATGTCGGCAGCAGCACGCCGATGGCGAAGGGGCCAGCAAGTGAGCCAACGCGTCCGATGGACGAGGCGAAGCCGGACCCCGTGGCGCGCATGCGCGTTGGGTAGAGCTCCGGCGTGTAGGCGTACAACACCGACCACATGCCGAACAGGAAGAACTGCATCATCAGACCCGTCACGATCAACTGTTCGATAGGGGCCTTGGTCCCCGCCGCCTGACCGTACAGATACGCCGCGACGGCACTGCCGAGCAGCATCAGCGCGCACGTCGGCTTGCGCCCCCACTTCTCGAGCAGCCACGCTGAAAAGAGGAACCCCGGAATTCCGGCCAGCGAGATATAGACGGTGTAGAGCACCGATTTGGTGATCTCGTAACCCGCTTGTTGCAGCAACGCGCCCAGCCATGTCGTCAAGCCGTAGTAGCCCAGCAGTGCAAAGAACCACGTGGTCCAGAGCATGACCGTCCGTTTCGCATAGACCCCGCGCCAAATCTCGGCGAAAAGCGCCTTACGATCCGACGAAACACGAGGTGCGCCCGTCGTTTTGACTGGCTCAGGCAACTTGCGGCCGTAGGCGTTTTCCACCTTGGCTTCGATATGGTCCATGACGTCCGCCGCATCCTTCATTCGCCCGGTGTCCTCCAGCCAGCGCGGCGACTCCGGCACCATGCGCCGGATGACGAACACGAACACGGCGGGAATCGCCAGCGCAATGAAAATGCCGCGCCAGCCGATCACGGGCAGCATGAAGTACGAGAACGCACCCGCTGCAATAAAGCCAATCGGCCAGAAGCCCTCGAGAATGGCCACGTACTTGCCCCGGCTCTTCGCCGGCACAATTTCCGAGACCATCGACAGACCGATGGGGAACTCCATCCCCATGCCGAAGCCAAGCACCACGCGATACAGCATCAGCGACTCGACGTTGTGCGCAAAGCCGCACATCAGGCTGCCGAAGCCCCAGAAGATCATGCTGATCTGAAAGATCGGCTTTCGCCCGAACTTGTCGGCCAGCAAACCCGCGGTTGCGGCACCGACAAACATGCCGAGAAAACTCGAACTGGCGAGCAGCCCGGCTTGTGATGCAGACAAACCAAATTCCGCTTTAATCGAACCGAGAACGAACGTCATCAACCCGAGATCCATCGAGTCGAAAAACCAAGCCGTGGCGATGATCGAGAACAGGGTTCGTTGATAACGGGTCATCGGTAATCGCTCAAGACGCGCGACGACGTCAACACCTAGCCGCGACGCGGCTGTCGACATTTCCATGGGGGTGTCTCCTCCAATGCAAACTTCTAATAGGCATCTAACATATTAGGCATCGAGACGCAAAGTGGCCGGTGATTCCGGACCGGTAAGGTGTTGTGTCTTTGCGGGCGCGGTGGCGATCGCGTCGGATCGATGTGATCCGACGCGATCAGGCGGCCGTCAGTCTCTCTGCCTTCTCGTCTCGAAGCGCTCCTTGCCATGCGTTGTCGATGATCTGCGCATAGCACGCTTCGATATTCCCTACGGGGAATGCTTTCGCCAACCGGGTCACGCCAAGCGAGTCGGTGAGCAAATCTTTCAGTGACGTCCGGGCGATGCCGAACGCATGCAGATCGGTGGGGATGCCCAACTGGCCTACGAGCTCGCGCAGCGTATGCGGCAGCGCGCGAACGGCCTGCGCGTCGTCGTCGGCATCGATGCCGAACAGACGCGCGACTTCGAGCAACTCGGTGTGGCGCGACTCGCGCAGGGCATCGACGACGTACGGCAACACAACGGCATTGGTGGCGCCGTGCGACTGGTGCGTCAGCGCGGCGACGCCGTACGCAATGCCGTGGACGGCGTTAAGCCCAGCACTGCCATACGACATGGCCGCATAGACGCTGGCGTAGCACATGCCGACGCGCGCTTCGACGTCGCTGCCGTTGCGATAGCAGCGCAGCAGATACATCGCCGCGAGTCGAATCGATTCACGGGCGAAGAGCATGGTCAGGCTGCTGCGGCCGCTGTAGCCGGGGTCGATGCTGCCGCCCCGGTCGAATTGGCTGGAGTCGAGGGTGACGAACGATTCGAGTGCGTGCGTCAGCGCGTCGATGCCGGACTCGGCCGTCACCTTCGGCGGACAGGTGAAGGTGAGTTCAGGGTCGACGACGGCGATGACCGGACGCAAGCGGTTGTCCATCACAGCGGTTTTTATCCCGCTCGCCGGATCGAACAAGATGGTGCCCGGCGTCAACTCCGAACCGGTGCCAGCGGTAGTCGGCACCGAGATGTGGTCGATGACCGCCGCGTCGCTCGTCACGCCGGCCGCGAAGTCGCGAACGGGACGGCCTTGCGGGAGCGTGACGCACAGCGCCTTGGCCAGATCGATGTTGCTGCCGCCGCCTAGCGAGACGATGTGGTCCGGCAGCAGAACGCCCAACGTGCCGCGCAGCTCGGTGGTGGCGCGGTCGCAGAGGTCGGTGGTGGGGTCGGGCCGACCGCCCGCATAGACGTCGACGTGAACGCCTAGGCGCTTGCACTCGGCCACGTAGTCACGAACCCATGGCGTCTGCTCTGCGAAGAAGCTATCGGTGACGAGCAGTCCGCGCCGATAACCCAGACTTTGCAAAAGCTGGGGAAGCTTGTGGCGATAGCCCAACTCGATGATGAGCCGGGATGGCACGCAAAAGTGGATGCAGTCGTCGATTCTCATAAGGGGATCTCGTGATGAACAGGGGCGGCCGGTGTCGACGGCGTGCAGTGCTGTGTCAGAAAGGCTCGCATCGTCGCGCCGACGTCTTGCGTGTTCTGTGACAGGAGGGAGTGGCCCGCGCCAGGGATCACATGCAGCGCCGCGTTGCGGATACCGTCGCGCATGCGACGTGCATGTGCGACGGGACAGTCCTCGTCGTCGCTGCCGTGGACGATAAGGGCGGGCATCGTGACGTGCACCAAGTTCGTAAGGTGTGAGACGGGTTTCAACGCGCCCCAAGTCCACGCAACGACCTGCGGATGCGCGGCTTGCTTGAGCCCCAAACGAACTTCGCGTTGGGCGATTTCTTCGAGCAGCGCCGTGGGCTCGGACGCTTTGAACCACGCCACCTCATTCAATTGGGCTGTCCCGGAGATCAGCATCACGGCCACTGGCGGCGTATGACGCGCGGTGCCGTTCGCCAACTGCGCCATCAATTCGAGAATCACCGACACGCCCATGCTCCAACCGGCCAGCGCATAGGGACGGTCACCGACTTCTTGCTCAATGACCTCGCTGGCGAGGTGCGCGAACACCGCCGCGCTGCATGCCTGCGCAGAGACCGGATAGGGCGCGTCGCCGCGACCGGGCATGTTGGGCATGAGGAACCGATACGCGTCACCAAGCGCGGTCGCCACCGGCACCCACGCGTCGCTGGTGCCTTGAATTCCGTGCAGCGCAATCACCGGAAAACCGTCGGGCTTGCCAATGCACCTAATGTCCATCGCAGATCCTTGGGGTTAACTAATATATTAGTTGGTTAGTAACGGCATATTAGATCAACTGCCTCGGTCATGTAACCCCCGGGAAAGCCCGGAGGCGAGGGCGCGGAAAGCAGGTGATATACAATTAATATTTCCTTTCGGCTTTGACCCAATGGCCACAAAGAAAGCGACGCAACGCGCGGAAAAATCGGAAGCGATGGCCGCAAACGACCGAGTCGATGCCATCCCGCGCGGACGCATGGTCGATATGGCGTACGAGTGGATTGAAGAAGCCATCGTGACGCTGCGCCTGGCTCCAGGCTCGACGATGTCGGAGTTGCAGTTAAGCGAGATGACGGGCTTTGGCCGTACGCCCATTCGTGAGGCGATTCAGCGATTAGCCCGCGAGCATTTGATCGTCGTGCTGCCGCAGCGCGGGTTGCTCGTACCGACGATGGACGTGGCTAAGCAACTGCGCTTGCTGGAGACGCGACGTGAAGTGGAGCGGCTCATTGCCCGCAGCGCGGCGAAGAAGTCCACCGCTGAGCAGCGTGAACATTTCGCGCGTCTCGCCAAGGAATTCAAGAGCGCGGCACGCACCGGCAAGGATGTGGAGTTCATCCGTGCCGACCGTGAATTCAATGAGTTGTGTCTGGTGGCCGCGCGTAACGAGTTTGCCGAAGGCGCAATGCGCTTGATGCACGGCTTGTCGCGGCGCTTCTGGTACTACCACTACAAGGAAGCCGCCGACTTGCCGACGATGGCGCGGCTGCATGCCGAAGTGGCTGACGCGATTGCTGCTGGCGAAGTGAAGCGCGCGGGCGACGGACTCGATGCGCTGTTGGACAACATCGAGGAATTTACCCGCGCGACTGTGTTAGGCGACCGCGCTTAAACCGAGCGCGTCAAACCGCCGTCGACGCGAATGTTTTGGCCCGTGATGTAGCCCCCGCCTTCCGATGCAAGGAACGCCACCGTTGCGGCAATCTCCTCGGCTTTGCCGTAACGCTGCATCGGCACGCTGTCGCGACGGGTGTCTTGCTGCGGCAAGCTGTCGATCCAGCCGGGCAGGATATTGTTCATCCGCACGTTGTCCTTCGCGTACTTGTCGGCAAACAGCTTCGTGAACGACGCGAGACCCGCGCGAAACACGGCCGAGGTCGGGAACATGTCGCTTGGCTCGAATGCCCACGCCGTCGAAATATTGATGATCGTGCCCGAGCGTTGGCTTTGCATGATCGGTGTCACCAGTCGCGTCGGACGAATCACGTTCATCAGGTACGTATCCATGCCGCGATGCCAGTCCTCGTCGCTGATCTCGAGAATCGGCGCGCGCGGACCATGTCCGGCGCTATCGACCAGCACGTCGATGCGGCCCCAGCGCGACACAACCGCGTCGACCAGTTGCTGGAGCGACTCCACCGACTGATTCGATCCCGTTACGCCCACGCCGCCCAACTCGGCGGCCAGCGCTTCGCCCTTACCCGACGACGACAGAATGCCGACCTTGTAACCGTCTGCTGCCAAGCGCCGTGCCGCCGCCGCGCCCATGCCGCTGCCACCCGCTGTCACCAACGCCACTTTTTCTACAGTCATCCTGATATCCTCCTGATACGCCAGCGACTGCCACAATGGCACGCCGACTCTCGAAAATCATGGGTGAAAGCGTAACATCGTCCGCCCTAGTCGATGCACCAGATTTCAACGCTTGATCCAGTAGAAAAACTACACCATGTCCGAAGCTTTTGGCCGTCTCCCGTCACTCAATGCGCTGCGGGCTTTCGAGGCCGCGAGTCGTCATTTGAACTTTCGGGTGGCGGCCGAGGAACTCGGGGTGACGCAGGGCGCGGTCGCGCAGCAGATCCGGGGCCTTGAAGCTGAACTCGGCATGAAGCTGTTTGAGCGCCATCCGCGCACGCTCTCGCTCACCGAGAACGGCAGGCGTTATGCGGGCAGCGTGCGCCGCGCCTTCGAACTGCTCACGGAAGCCACGCAGGCGTTACGTCCCGAGCCGCTTCGTCTGACGATCAGCGTCACGCCGACCTTTGCAGCCAAATGGCTGATTCCGAGGCTTCCCGCGTTTTTGGCAACGCATCCCGATATCGATCTGCGCATTCTCGCGACCGACCGGTTATCGCATTTTCAGGCCGATGCGGTCGATCTCGCCGTGCGCTACGGCCGACCGCCGTTTGGTGGCGGGGTTAGCGCAGAGTTGTTGTTCGAAGAAGTGCAGGTCGCCGTCGCCAGCCCCCAACTGATTGCTGCGACAGGCCATCCTGCGGCGACTGGTACGCTTCATGGGCATGCGTTGCTGCACGATGCCCACAACGCGTGGCCGCAGTTCCTCGAACGAGCGATGCCGAATACGCCCTCATCATCATCATCATCATCGTCACCGTCATCACGCACTTCGACGCCGTTACTGTTAGCCGCCGCCAAAAACATCCGCTTCAACCAAACGGCCCTTGCCATCGACGCCGCCGTCGCCGGGCAAGGTCTCGCGCTGGCGCACACGGACTTCATCGCATCCGACGTAGACGCGGGCCGTCTCGTGCGCCTCTTTGACACCGAACTGCGCACCGGCGCTGGCTTCTACATCGTGTCGCCACGTCGGCAGCGGCATGCCGGGCAAGTCGCAAACGTGCGCGATTGGCTTTTGCAGCAAGCACGCATGACGGGTTAGCATTTCGCCAGACGCAATCAACGACTCCGACTTGCCATGGCGTATCCCGATCTGAATTTGCTTCACGCTCTCGACGTTCTGTTGGAGGAGGGGAGCGTTGTCGGCGCCGCTCGGCGTATGCATTTAAGCCCGCCAGCGATGAGTCGAACGCTCAGCCGTATTCGCGAGACGCTCGGCGATCCGGTATTTGTGCAGGCGGGTCGCAAGCTTGTGCCGACGCCTCGCGCACTCGCGCTACGCGAGCAGGTGCGCAGTGCGGTCGAGCAGGCCACGCAAGTGCTGTCGCCCAGTGCCGAAGTCGATCTGAAGACGCTGGAGCGGCGCTTCAACGTGCGCGCCAACGATATCTTCGTCGGTCTGCATTCCGGACGGCTACTCGAAGCCATGGCCAACGAGATGCCACGCGCGATGCTGCGTTTCGCCCCGGAGGAAGACGATATCGACGACGAAGCGCTTCGAAGTGGCCGCATCGATCTTTTCATCAGCGCATCGCGCCAACTCGGCCCGGAGATTCGCGTGCAGTCGCTCTTCACGACGCGCTTTGTCGGCATCGCGCGTGACGACCATCCGATCTTCAACGAGGACATCACGCCCGAGCGCATCACCCGATGGGGACATATCGGCGTGTCGCGACGCGGCAAGTTCGCCGGGCCGATCGATACCGCACTCGATGGGTTGGGGCTTCGCCGTCACGTAGCGCTGGTCGTGTCGACGCCGTTCACTGCGCTATTTGCCTTGCAGGACTCGGACCTGTTGCTCGCACTGCCGTCAGATCTGGCGCAAAGCGCCATCGCAGCAGGCATGCGCATTCGCACGTTCGATCTGCCCGTGCCGCTTGAGACGGTGGTGCTCACGCAGGCTTGGCATCCGCGTTTTCAGGCGGACCCGGCGCATCAATGGCTGCGACGCACGATTCGCGAGTTGTGCGCGCCCGCGCCCGCGGGTCACTGATCGATCATTGCGTCAGACGCACGCCTCAATTCCAATCAAGTCACTTTTCGCAGCATCGCGACGGCCCCTACAGTGGTGATCAACATCACTTCGGTAAAGGGTCATCGTGCAATCCGCGTCATCGCCTCGCGCCACCTATGTCCTGCGTTGCATCCTTGCGGCATGGCTTGCGCTGATCGTCGCTTACGCGTTGGAACTGGAGATGCCATATTCGGCGGCATCGACGGTGTTGCTCGTCATCCATCCGATTCAGGGGGCGGTGATCGGCAAGGGCACATGGCGCGTGCTTGGCACCCTCGGCGGCATGGTCGTCTCGGTGCTGCTGATGAGTGCATTCGGTCAGATGCCGTGGTTGTTTCTGTTGGGCTTCGGCCTCTGGCTCGGGCTGTGTGTGGCGGGCATGACGCTGTTGCGACACTTCCGCGCATCGGGCGTCGTCGTCGCGGGTTATACGGTCGGGCTGGCAACGTTCGGCGCGCTTGGGCACCCACAACTGACCTTCGAGCATGTCATTGGCCGCGGCTCGACCGTGATGATCGGCGTTGTCAGTCTGGGGTTGGTGTCGGCGCTGTTTAGTCGTCGCAGCGTGCGCAGCAAGCTTGAAGCCATGCTCGGGCGGCTGGCCGCGCAGGTTGCCGATGCCGTTGCCAATCAACACGGCGCTGACGGCACTATCGCAACCGACATGCGCGAAGCAACGCCATCGGTCCGAGCGTTGGCCACACGGCGGCAACTCATCGCCGAGATCTACGGCGTCGACGATTTGCTCGCACTGGGTAAGGCCGAATCGTCTGACCTGTCGCATCGTGCAAGTGCGGTGCGCCATGCGATGGCGTCGCTCTTCGCGACGTTGGTGGGCGGGGTGTCAGGCGCGCAAGCGCTTATGCCGAAGCTCGCTACCACGTGGCGTGAGGCCGGGCAGGCGGTCGCCGAAGGTGCCTCCGGCGTGCCGCGTGCTGTAGTCATCCTGAAAAACGCACGCGACGGTCTGATTGCGTTGCGCGACGCAAAATCGAACGAGATGCGATTGGTGTCTCCCGCGGCCCACATCGCCATCGACCGTCTAATCGAACAACTCGACGACTATCTCGCGGCGTTGGATGGCGTGGCGTCGCTACATCGGCCGCGTCCCGGCATGACATCGACACCCGTGCCGCCCGTGCATTTCCATCGCGATATTCGTGCAGCGTGGCAAAACGGCTTGCGGGCCATGCTCACCCTCGTCTGCACGGGCGCTTTCTGGATCGTGACCGGCTGGCCGCACGGCGACATGATGCTGTTGATCGTCGCGCCGTATTGCGCACTGCTCGCGACGGCCCCGAATCCGGCGGCCGGGGCGTTCCAATTCTTCAAGGGCACCGTGATTGCCGTGCCGATGGCCTTCGTCTGTGCATTCGTCGTGATGCCGCACATCGTCGGTCTACCGTTGTTGCTGATCGTCCTTGCGCTGTTCTGGTTGCCGGGCATCGTCGCGACGACGATGCCGCAGCATGGGCTCGCCGCACTCGCGTATCTGGTCGGCTTCAATACGCTGACCGGGGCCGACAACCCAATGCACTACAACCTCGCGCTCTTCCTGAACTGGTCGATGGCGTGGGTACTTGGGACACTGTTCGCGTGGACGGGCTTCCGGTTGTTCTTGCCGCGCCAATTGTCGAAGGAAATTGCCCGCCTGCGTGCGCGCATTCGCGACGATGCCATGCGCTTGTTGCGCGCCAAGCCGGGCAAGCGTCGCCGCTCGATCAACGCACGTGCTTGGCAATGGCGGCAGCAGCACCGAATCGCGCAACTGGGCGCGCTGCTTAAGTTGCAGCCCGAGGCGATGGAGCGCGAAATTTCGCACGCACTCGCCAGCCTGCACCTCGGCCGAGCCGTGTTGCGATTGCACGCGTGGTCCCGGCATGACGAAGGTGAATCGCCGCGCGTCATCGCCGCCCGGACCGACATCGCCGACTTGCTCGACGCGCACGCCGATTATTTCTTCCCCTCATCACCGGCTTCACCGGTTCGTTCTCATGCGCTCTGAAGTTGCCGTCGCGGGCATCTATTTGCCCCCGTTCTTCGTCTATGCCTGCGTCGCTGTGCCGATGTTTCTGGGCGTGCGCTATGTCCTCGCGCGCACGGGAGTGCTTCGGCGTGTGTGGCATCCGGCGCTCTTCGAGTTCGCCCTTTCTCTTTGTCTGGTTTCTGTCTTGATGCTTTATGTCTAATCGTGCGCTGTGGTTCCGGCCGGTCGCAAAAGCGGCGGGCACACTTTTGGTTCTTGGTCTTGCAGTAGTGCTTGTCGTGACGCTTTGGCGCGCGTACGTGCTCGCACCGTGGACGCGCGACGGCCGCGTCAGTGCCGAAGTAGTGCGCATTGCGCCTGAAATTTCCGGCACGGTGAAAGACGTGGCCGTTAGCGACAATCAGTTCGTGCGGCGCGGCGACGTGTTGTACCGCGTCGATCCCGAACGTTTTCAACTGGCGCTCGCACAAGCCGAAGCGCAGCTAAGTGCGGCGAGTGCGATGTTGCAGCAAAAGCGTCAGGATGCGCAGCGCCGTCGCGGCATGGACGATCTGGTGCCGGGCGAGGAAATTCAGCGCGCCGGGCAGGCCGTCGCCATCGCCTTGGCGGAGCAACGCCGGGCACAGGTCGCGCTCGATGTGGCGCGTCTCGATCTTGCGCGCACCGAGTTGCGTGCGCCCGTCGACGGCTATGTCACGCACCTGCGGCTGCGTCCGGGCGACTACGCACTCGCCGGACACGCCAACATCGCCTTGCTCGATTCGCACAGCTTCTGGATTACCGGTTACTTCGAAGAAACGAAGCTTCACGGTATTCGCGAGGGCGCACCGGCACGCGTCAAGTTGATGGGATTCGACGATCGGATCGACGGCCATGTGGCGAGCATCGGGCGCGGTATCACCGATCTCAACGAACATGCCGATGCGCAGGGGCTGCCAAGCGTCGAGCCATCCTTCACTTGGATACGTCTCGCGCAACGCATTCCCGTGCGCGTCGCCATCGACCACGTACCGCCGGGGATCGTGCTGGCCGCAGGCATGACGTGCAGTGTGGACGTTGGCCCGACGGGGCAGGGCGACGCGCCGAAAGGGCGGCTGGCCAGTTTGCTGATGCGGTGGATGTAAGCCATGGCATCCGCCCTTCATTCGAAGTCGGTCCTCGCCGCATCGCTCGCCTTATTGGTCAGCGGCTGTACGACACTCGGTCCGGACTATCGGACGCCGCCTATCGACGTGCCGTCGCAATGGCACGAAGCGCCGAATGCGCACGCCGCCAGCGACACCGCGCAGCAGCTGACGTTGCGCACGTGGTGGCGGTCCTTCAACGATCCCGTGCTCGATCGGTTGGTCGACGCGGCGCTCGCACGTAATCAAGACCTCGCCATTGCCCGCTCGCGTTTGACGCAAGCGAGGGCCGAGCGCGTGCAGATCGCGGCCGGGCTGGGGCCAAGCGTCTCGGTTGGCGGCGTGGGACAAGCACTGCGTTCAAGTGAACGGCTCGACTGGCCGCCCGGCATCGGCGAGTCGCGTACGTGGCGCGCAGGATTTGACGCCAGTTGGGAGTTGGACATCTTCGGCGGCACACAACGTGCGGTTGAGGCGGCCGACGCTCATATCGAGGCGGTGGCTGACGACGCGCACGCCGTGCAGGTCAGTTTGCTTGCCGAATTGGCCGACGATTACGCGATGTTGCGCACCGCACAGGCGCGGCGGGATATCGCACAAGCGAACATTCGCAATCTGTTAGAGGGCGAGCGTTTGGCGGAGCGGGCGCTCGCGCAAGGGCTGGGCACATCCGCCGATGTCGCGCAGGCGCGGGCAGAGCGAGAGACGGCGCAAGCGTTGCCGCCGCAGCTCGAAGCGGAAGTGGCGCGGCTAGGTCATGCCATCGGTGTACTGACCGGCGGGTTCTCTGGCGACTGGCGCGAATCGCTGGCGCAGCCGTCGTCGCCGTTGCCCGTCGCGCCTTCGTTGCCGTTGTCGATGCCGTCGGAGGTGATGCGGCAGCGCCCCGATGTACGTGCTGCCGAGCGCAGGCTCGCGGCGGCAACGGCACGCATCGGCGTGGCGGAAGCGGCGCGCTTTCCTCGCTTCAACATTCCGCTGAGTCTGGGCACCACGGCCAGCCTGATTCGTGACCTGTTCTCAGGCGCGAGTCTCGCGTGGTCAGTGGGTCTGCAAGCGAGTCAGACGCTCTACGACGGCGGTAGTGCACGTGCGGGTGTGACGCTGGCACAAGCGCAGACCGATGCAGCACGGTTGGCCTACGAGCGCGATGTGCGCCTAGCCTTGCGCGATGTGGAAGATGCGCTGACCGGACTAAACAGCGAACGGGCGCGGCAGATTGCATTGACGGCAGCCGTGCAAGACAGTCAGCTCGCGCTCGACCGGGCGACGCGGTTGTATCGACGCGGCTTGAGCGGCTATTTGCCCGTGCTTACTGCGCAACGCACGGCTAACCACGCACGCGACGCGCTCGCGTTGAGTCAGGGGGCGGAAGTGCGCAGCGCCATCGCGTTATACAAATCGCTCGGCGCAGGGTGGGCGAATGGTTAAGTCAGTGAGTCAGTTAAACAGGAGAAGTTTTTATGACGCTCGATCCCAAGATATTCACGGTTCACGACGTTAGCGCGTTGCCCTATGTCGTATTCAATCAACGGGCCGCTGGCCCTGGGTATGCCCGTCAGTGGGGGGCGGAAATGGTGGCGTTGGTCAATCACGGCGAGCCGTTCGTGGTGGTCTACGATCAGCTAAGGACGGACGAATCGCACGAAGACCGCAAGCAACGCGCGGTCTGGCTCAAGCACAATAAGGCGGCGCTGGCCGAGGTCTGCAAGGCGCTCGTGAGCATCGAACCCGACGACGCGCAGCGCGCCATGGTCAAGGTGATGGGCGAGACGGCCGTGAAAGCGTTCGGCATCCCGCACGAGGCGGTCGCCACGCGCGAGGAGGCCATCGCGTTGGTGCGCAGGCTGATCGGAAGTTTGGGATTGCCAAAGACCGGCGACAACGACGGGGACTATGATGTGCGCGCAGCACCATTCGAATAGGAGATAGGCATGACACAGCTCGTCACAATGCTTTGGTTCGATCAGGGGCAGGCCCGCGAGGCCGCTGAATTCTATGCCGCCACGTTTCCCGACAGCCGCGTCGATGCCCGGCACGTTTCGCCTATCCCGGGCGTGGGCGTCGGGCCGGAGTTGACCGTCGACTTTACCGTGGTGGGCCGCCGATTCATCGGGCTGAACGGCGGGCCGAACTTTAAGCCGAACGAGGCCGTGAGCTTCATGGTGGAGACCGGCGATCAGGAGGAAACCGATCGCTATTGGAACGCCATCATCGGCAACGGCGGTGCGGCGATGGACTGCGGCTGGTGCAAAGACCGTTGGGGTTTCTCGTGGCAAATCACGCCCAAGCGCCTGCTCGATCTCATCGGCGGCAGCGATCCCGTCGCGGGACGCCGGGCCATGGAAGCCATGATGACCATGCAGAAGATCGATATCGCCGCGCTTGAGCGTGCCGTCGCCGCTACGGACTGACGCGCCGGCCTCGTTGCGCGAAGCCATGCCGTCGGGCCGTGAAGGCGACTAGCCAAGCCGCTATCACCAAACCGAGCAACACCCACGGCATGGCCGTTGCCCCGAGCGTTTCGAGTAGGGCACCGCCGAGTATGCCGCTCACCGCGAATGAGAGATTGAACACGGTCACCAGCATCGACTGCGCCACGTGCTCGTGTTCGCCCGCCGCATCGCCGAGCGCCGTTTGCAGCAACGTCGGGGCACCGCTGAAGCTCAAACCCCAGAACACGGCGCCGACGCAGAGCACCGGCCACGACGCGCCCCAGCCGCTGAACGCGACGATCACCAGCGCAAACGTCCCCAGCGCTACCAGCACCAGTTGGCGCAGCCAGCGATCCACCCATATCCCCACGCCCCACAGTCCGACGAGCGTGCACACGCCGAACGTCGATAACACGGTCGCCAGCCGATCGTCCATGCCGACCGACGCGAGAAACGGCGCGATATAGGTGTAGAGCGTGTAGTGCGCGATGACCCACAGCATCACCACGGCCAACACCGACCGCACTCCCGGCAATCGCAGCACATGGCCGATGCTGGCACGCGATCCAGTCGCCTGCGCGAGAACGTCGGGCACGATGAGTTGCACCCATCCCATCAAGACCAACGCGACCGCCGACAGGCCGCCGAACACCCAGCGCCAGCCGATCAGATGCCCGAGCCATGTGGCCATCGGCACACCCAGGGCTAGCGCCAACGGCACGCCGAGCATGGCAATGGCCAACGCTCGTCCCTGACGCGCAGGCGGCACGAGGCGGCGTGCATAGGTGGCGATCTCGCTCCACGCCAGACCGATCGCTAGCCCGACAACGAAGCGTGCGCCGAGCGTGATCAGGAAATGGCTGGAGAGCGCCGTCACCAAATTGCAGAGGAAGAAGCCAAACAAGGCCGTATTCAGCACGCGGCGGCGCGGCCAGCGCTGGAGCAGCATCGTGAGCGGGACGGCACCGAGGCCCGCCCCGAGGGCGCAAAGCGTCACCCACTGACCGGCCCACGCTTCGGAGACTTGGAAGCCTTCTGCCAACTGCGGCAGCAAGCCCGCGGGCACCGTCTCGTTGGCAGCGGCGATGAAGGTGGCGAGCATTAGCGCCACCATCGAGGCCCACGGCGTCGCGTCGTCGGCGACGCTGGTTGACGCTTGCGGCGACTGGCCGGGCGACACGCTGGGATTAGATGGACAAGTTGCGGAGGCGGAAGCGGAAGCTGTGGAGGAGGGCATCGTCATTCGTTGAACATCGTCACGTCCCCTGTAGGGACAACACGACGAAGTCTGCCAACCCACGCTATATTTGATAATTCGTTGAAAAATTGAATGACTTTCAAATTTAGTCGATAAATGGAGCGATGAGGGCCGATGGCCACCGACAAGCTGGGCGATATGCGCCTATTCACGACAGCCGCCTCACTTGGGAGTCTGTCAGCGGCGGGTCGCAAGCTGGGGCTCTCGCCCGCGGCGGCGAGCGCGCGGCTGATGAAGCTCGAAGCGTCGCTACAGACGCGGTTGTTCGTGCGCACCACGCGTCAGTTGCGTCTCACGGACGAGGGGCGCGTCTATCTCTCGCATTGCCTCGTGGCGTTACAGGCGATCGACGACGGCGAGGCGGCGCTGCAAGCGGGGTGTGCAGCCATTCGCGGCAAGATCCGGTTGTCGGCGTCGACGGACTTCGGGCTGCATACGCTCACGCCGTGGCTCGACGAATTCACGGCGCGCCATCCTGACGTTCGGCTGTCGATGACCCTGACCGATTCGATATCCCATCTCGTGCAGGACGACGTCGATCTCGCAATCCGCTTTAGCGAACCTGACGATGGCGCATTGGTGGCACGGCGTCTCGCGCCGATGTGCCGCGTGCTATGCGCGTCGCCCGAATATCTGGCTCGGTACGGTGAGCCGCACACGCCTGAAGCGTTGGCCGAGCATCAGTTCATCGTGCTGGTGACATCGTCCGGGCCGCTCAACGAATTCCACTTCCGCAAGCACGAAGCGACGTGGCAGTTCACGGTGCCGATGGCGCAGGCGTGGGAGACGAACGACGGCATGCTGGCCCGACGTTGGGCGTTGGATGGGAAAGGCATCGTGCGCAAGACGCTATGGGACGCCGCCGACGACGTGCGCGCCGGGCGGCTGAAGATTCTGCTCGCCGACTACATTGCGAAGGAGCCGGGCGTCTACGCGGTGCGGCATCGCACGCGCTACATGGTGCCGCGCGTGCGCGCACTGCTCGATTTTCTGGTGGAACGGTTCGCTCAAGAGACGGCGCGCTGGCCGAATGTCGACCGCTGCCAAGTCTGACTTCATGTCATCATATGCCATGGCAAAAATCCCCCTTTTTCCGCTCGGCAACGCCCTGTTTCCTGCTGGGGTGCTGCATCTGCGCATCTTCGAGGTGCGCTATCTCGACATGATCAAACGGTGCCTCGCCGATGGCACCGAGTTCGGGGTCGTCGTGTTGCGACAGGGCAGCGAAGTGCGCCTGCCGGACGCTGACGAGGAACCGGCGATGATCGGCACCATGGCGCGCATCGACGACTGGCGCGCACCGATGCCGGCGCTGCTCGAACTGGTCTGCCGGGGGACCACGAAATTCCGGCTCTCATCTGTCGAACTGGCCAAGTATGGCTTGTGGATGGGCGAGGCCGAGATGCTGCCCGACGATGCCGCCATCGCCATTCCCGATACCTTGCAAGTCAGTGCCGACACGCTCGGTAAGCTGATTTCCGGGTTGCAGCGCGATCCGGCCCGCGCCGCCAAGCTGCCGCTCGCACCGCCGTACCGGTTGGACGAATGCGGCTGGGTGGCGGACCGCTGGGCAGAGTTGCTGCCGTTGCCCGCGCACGAAAAAGAGACACTGCTCGGCATCGACGATCCGATCGCGCGTCTGGCCCGTATTCAGGCGTTTCTGACCGATCACGGCGTGTTGTCCTGACACGTTCACGGCATTCTCTTCGGTCTGCCCGCCGGTAGATCGGCGATAATGCCGCCTGCCAAGTTTCCTCTCACGTGCCGCTTCGCCTTGTGACGACCCCAGGGCGACCTCTGCGCGGCGCGACCGTAACGACAATCCATGACAGTCCAGATCAACCAAGAACTCAAGGCGTACATCGATCCGCTCACCGCGGACGAGTACGCAGCGCTCGAACAGAGCCTGCTGGCCGAAGGGTGCCGCGATGCGCTCGTCCTGTGGGGCGATGTCCTCGTCGACGGCCACAACCGCTACGAAATTTGCAGCAAGCACAACATCGAATTCCGCACGACGCAAAACCCGTCGTTTCAGTCGATGGACGATGTGCGCCTGTGGATGATCGATAACCATCTGGGCCGCCGCAGCGTGTCGGATTACCAGCGCGGCGTGCTGGCGCTGCGCAAGAAGACCATTCTCGAAGCGCGCACCGCTGCCATCGCCACCGCCGATGAAGCCCCGGCGAGCGCACCTGCGGCTGGCGGCGATCAGGACGCCGCAGCAGCGTCGAATTCGCTGATTCCCGCCCACACGATGGCGCTGACGCGTGCAGCGCTTGCGCGTGCCGCGAAGCTGTCGAGCAACACGCTGGGCCAGATCGAACAGATTCACAACGCCGCAGCGCCGGAACTGGTCGACGCGGTCAAGCGCGGTGAAGTGTCGATCAATGCCGCGGCCGCCGTCTCCACGCTGCCGCAGGCGGCGCAGGTTGCAGCTGTCGTCGCAGGCAAGCAAGAGCTGCGCGAGCTGGCGCGTCAGGTGCGCGAGGCGCGCCCGGTCAAGCCGCGTAAGAAGAAGGACGAAGACGAGACCGAGATGGAAGACGACGGCACGCCGCCGTGGGACACCAGCCTCGACCCGTCGCAGTATCCGGACGAGATGACGCGTCTGGCGAAGGAACTCAAGGCGATGACCGCCGAGCGCGATGCGCTGAAAAAGAAGGTGGCGCATCTGACCATCGCGCTCGCGGAAGCACGCGCCGGGAAGTGAGCTTGACCCGCATGCTCCGGGGCATTTGATCGCCCGGGCATGCGATATATATCGATAAAAATATAGTTTCGTATATTGGATCCAATAAAGCGTGATGGGGTCCAGAATCGCAAACTCCGTCGGAAAATGCTTTAATCGCGCCATGCGAACCCCCGGTCCCCAAGCACTTCATCAGGCTATCCGCGACACGCTCCGAGACGAGATCTTGAGCGGCGTGCTCCCGGGCGGCTACCAACTGCGGCAAGAAGCGTTAGCCGAGCGATTCCACGCGAGCCGGGTGCCCGTGCGCGAAGCGTTGCGCCAGCTAGAGGCGGAAGGGCTGGTCACGCACCATCTCAACCGTGGCGCGACGGTTGCGAGCATGAATCTCGAGCAGCTGTGCGAGTTGCTCGACATCCGGGTGGCGCTCGAATGCCACGCGGCAAAGCTCGCGGTACCGAACATGGCCGAGCGCGATTTTCAGGTGATGGAGCAGATCCTCACGGATTACGCCGCGTCGGAAGTCGTGTCGGAATGGGCCGAGTACAACCGGCGTTTCCATCTCGCGCTGTGTGCACCGGCCAACAATCGCCGTCTGCGCATGCTCATCGAAGAGTACTGCCTCAACACCGAGCGGCACTCGCATCTCGCGATGTCGCAGGCCACCGGCAAAGAGAAGCCGCAGCAGGATCACTACGAAATCCTCGCGGCCTGCCGCCGTCGCGATGTCAACGGCGTCGTGGCGTTGCTCGAAGCGCACATTCTCGCGACGCGCAATGAAATCAAAGCGATGGCGCGCGAGGACGTGAGTTTCCTCGCTTAGTTAGCGTTAGTTGCCGCTAGCCCGGCCTCGCATCATTCCTGAACGCAACATCCTAAGTCCCGCAGATTTGTGAATCGGCGTCACGAATCTTGTGCGGCGGCGAGGACTTTTGGTGGCTGACGGATTGGGCCACACTGTCGTTTTCGCGTCGCGCCATTCAACCGTCGTTGATTTTTCCGGCGCGACGTTCTGACAGGAGCTACCACTCATGACGCTGCCCGCTTTCGGTCTCGGGACTTTCCGTCTCAAGGGCCAAACCGTTTTCGATACCGTCACCAACGCACTGGATCTGGGCTATCGCGCCATCGATACCGCGCAGATTTACGAGAACGAGGCCGATATTGGCCGTGCGTTGGCGGCATCGAACGTCAAGCGCGACGATCTCTATCTCACGACCAAAATCTGGGTCGACAACTTTTCCCAAGACAAGCTGATTCCGAGTCTCAAAGACAGCCTGTCGAAGCTCGGAACCGACAGTGTCGATCTGACGCTGATCCACTGGCCGTCGCCGGCCAACGCCGTGCCGATGGACGAGTATCTCGGCGCGTTGATCGAAGCACGCAAGCAGGGGCTGACCAAGGCCATCGGCGTGTCCAACTTCACCATTGCGTTGCTGCAACAGGCGATCGCGATTGCCGGTCCGGGCCAATTGGCGACCAACCAGATCGAGTTGAGCCCGTATCTGCAAAACCGCAAGCTGGCTGAATTCGCCCGCTCGCAGGGTGTGCCGGTGACGTCGTACATGACGCTGGCTTACGGCAAAGTGCTGAACGATCCGGTGCTGGTGAAGATTGCCGAGGCGCATGGCGCAACGACGGCGCAAGTCGCGCTGGCGTGGGCGATGCAGCAGGGCTATGCCGTCATTCCGTCGTCGACGAAGCGCGAGAATCTGGCCAGCAACATGAAGGCGCGCGCACTGCATCTGAGCGATGACGACATGCAGCAAATCGCCACGCTCGACCGCAACGACCGTCAGGCCAACCCGGCCTCGCTGGCCCCGGCTTGGGACTAAGCAACACCGTGTAACAAGCGCGTGGCGGGCGAAGTGAAAGCCATGATGTCAAGTGTCGCTTCAAGTGCTATCTTGAGTGACATCGTCCCCGACAGAGGTGTACGCATCATGGCTGCCCATCCCGCAAATTCTGCTGTGTCGCAACCGCCTCCGTCGAAATTTGCCACTGTGATTCGCGTCACGAGTGGCAATTTCATGGAGATGTTCGACTTCTTCCTGTTCGGCTTCTACGCCACCCATATTTCCGCGACGTTCTTCCCATCGGGCGACGAGTTCGCCTCGTTGATGCTGACGTTTATGACGTTCGGCGCAGGGTTCCTGATGCGGCCGTTGGGCGCCATCATTCTCGGGGCGTATGTCGACCGCATCGGGCGGCGGCGCGGGCTGATCGTCACCTTGTCGGTGATGGCGATGGGGACCATCCTGATCGCGTTCGTGCCCGGTTTTGCGACGATCGGTTACGCAGCCCCGTTGCTTGTGCTCATCGGTCGGTTGTTGCAGGGGTTCTCGGCTGGGG
Source organism: Pandoraea pneumonica (assembly GCF_049918595.1). Classification (GTDB taxonomy): domain Bacteria; phylum Pseudomonadota; class Gammaproteobacteria; order Burkholderiales; family Burkholderiaceae; genus Pandoraea; species Pandoraea pneumonica_A. The sequence continues at coordinate 4,629 of NZ_JBNCRZ010000003.1, read as the reverse complement.
TGGAACTGGGCGGCGTGTCCGTCTACCTGTCCGAGATGGCGACGCCGGGACACAAGGGTTTCTATGTGAGCTGGCAGTCGGCGAGTCAGCAGGTCGCGATTATCGTGGCGGCGCTGCTCGGGTACTTGCTCAACAAGTGGCTGACGCCGGGGCAAGTGGCCGATTGGGGCTGGCGTATTCCGTTCTTCATCGGCTGCATGATCGTGCCGGTGCTGTTCTACATTCGCCGTTCGTTGCAGGAAACCGAAGCGTTTCTGGCGCGCAAGCATCGCCCGAGCACGCGCGAGATCTTCCGCTCGATGCTGGAGAACTGGGGGCTGGTCGTCGCGGGCACGATGCTCGTGGCGATGACCACCGTGTCGTTCTACCTCATCACCGTCTACACACCGACCTTCGGCAAGTCTGTTCTGAAGCTCTCGACGACCGATGCGCTGGTCGTCACGTTCTGTGTGGGCGTCTCGAACTTCATCTGGCTGCCGATCATGGGCGCGCTGTCCGACCGAATCGGGCGGCGGCCGTTGCTGATCGTGTTCACCGTGCTGACCATCCTCACGGCGTATCCGGCGATGGCGTGGCTGGTGGTGCAGCCGACGTTCAACAAGATGCTTCTCGTCGAGTTGTGGCTGTCCTTCCTCTATGCGAGCTACAACGGGGCCATGGTGGTGGCGCTGACCGAGATCATGCCGGTGGACGTGCGCACGGCGGGCTTCTCGCTCGCCTACAGTCTGGCGACGGCGTTGTTCGGCGGCTTCACGCCTGCCGTGGCCACGGGATTGATCGGCCTGACCGGCAACAAGGCCGCGCCCGGCTGGTGGATGACCTTCGCGGCCGTGTGCGGTCTGATCGCGACCCTCGTGCTGTATCGCAAACGCGGCGCGACCAACGCGGCAATGGCGTGACGTCCTGACGGGGCGCTGTGCGAGAATATCGCATTGCCAAAGCGGCCCATTGCGCTGCGCGGCGTCTGGCCGAAGGGGCTGGACGGTGTGCAGCGGCTCTCCGTCAGCGTGACATGAATCGAGATTTACCCGCCTCGGACGACAGTCCCGGCGTGCCCCCCGCCCCGACCACCCAAAGCACACCTGAATCGAGTGCCGATGCCACCTATATGGGGCTGGCGCTCGAACAGGCGCGCGCCGCTATGTTGCAGGGCGAAGTGCCCGTGGGGGCGGTCGTCATTTGCGACGGGCAAGTCGTGGCTGTTGGGCACAACTGCCCGGTGGGCGGCCATGATCCGTCGGCCCATGCCGAAATGCAGGCCTTGCGCGCTGCTGCGCAAGCGCTGGGCAACTACCGTCTCCCCGAATGCGAGTTGTACGTCACGCTCGAGCCTTGCGTAATGTGCGCGGGGGCGATCATGCATGCGCGCATCAAACGTGTCGTGTACGGTGCCGCCGACCCGAAGACGGGCGCGTGCGGCAGCGTGGTCGACCTGTTTGCGGAACCGCGGCTCAATCACCATGCCGAAGTCATCGGCGGTGTGCGGCGCGACGAGTGCGTCGGCATTTTGCAGCGCTTCTTCAGCGAACGGCGTGCAGCAGCGCGGGCACGGCGGCTTGCTGCGGCAGCGACTGACGCCGCCGACATCCCATCAGACATTCCCCCAACGCCTATCCCGGGACAACCCAATTGACCCAGACGAAGCTGCTTGAACTGATTGCCCCTTCCGGTTATCCGGCCAGTCTTGACGTGGCTGCACGCGGTGTCGAAACGCTCGAGCGCCTTGGCTATACCGTGGGCAACCGCGAGGCGCTGGCGCGCCAGTATCTGCGTTTTGCGGGCACCGATGCCGAGCGCATTGCCGAGCTCAACACGCTCGCACGTCGCGACCATCCGGTGCCGGACGTCATTCTGGCCGTGCGCGGCGGCTACGGCGCGGTGCATTTGCTGGATCAACTCGACTACGAGGGTCTGCATCGGCGCTTGTCCGGCACGCCGGCGGCTATCGTGGGCCACAGCGATTTCACGGCGTTGCAACTTGCCTTGTTGGCGTGCGCGCATCTGACGACGTTCTCCGGCCCGATGCTCACGGCCGACTTCGGCGCCGAGACCCTGAGCGACTTCACGCTAAGTCATTTCCAGTCGATTCTTAGCGCACCGCAGCACGTTGCTGAATGGACCGGCGATGGCGGTGCAGGCGATATCGACGTGGCGGGCACCTTGTGGGGCGGCAATCTGGCGATGGTATGCAGCTTGATTGGCACCCCATATTTGCCGGAAATCGACGGCGGCGTGCTGTTTGTCGAAGATGTGAACGAACCGCCGTACCGGGTCGAGCGCATGTTGTACCAACTGCATCAGACGGGCATTCTCGGGCGTCAGCGCGCGCTCGTGCTGGGCGATTTTTCCGAGTACCGCGTGAGCGATTACGACAACGGTTACGACATGGACACCATGATCGCCAGCATGCGCAAGGTCATCGGCATTCCTATCGTCACCGGGCTGCCGTTCGGTCATTGCCCCGACAAGCTGACCCTGCCCGTGGGTGGTCAAGCGCGGTTGCAGACCGCGGGCGAGCACGTCACGCTCACGCTTACGGGATATCCCTATAAGGCGGTGTGAGGGCCGGGAACACCGCGACACCAACGCTTTACAAAGCACGCCGGGCCGATTTTTCGGTCCGGCGTTGTTTTTTGCGTTTCGTGCAGATCGGTGGCGAATTCTGCGATTTGCGAGGGTGATCGCCACCAGATGGCGGGAGATTGCTCGCGGGTGGAAGGCCACTTACCGGGCTCGCGGGGGCGTGTGGCGGCGGTCTGGGCGCGGGCGGCGGCCCGCGACTATATGTCACGGCGCAGCTTGAATATCTGTGTACGGCTATGTTTTGCCGGAGTGGATTTGGCTACACTGCTTCGATCGTTTCGCCGTCACAAGGATGCCAAGACATCATGGCCAGCAGCCCTGCCAGCACTACCGCAAGTTCCAAGGATTATCCCCGCGACCTGATCGGCTATGGCCGCCACGTGCCGTTTGCCGATTGGCCGGGCCGTGCGCGCATCGCCGTGCAGTTCGTTCTGAACTACGAAGAAGGTGGCGAGAACTGCGTGTTGCACGGTGACCGTGCGTCCGAGCAGTTCCTCTCCGAGATCATTGGCGCGGCGGCGTACGAAGCCCGTCACATGAGCATGGAGTCCATTTACGAGTACGGCTCGCGTGCCGGTGTGTGGCGCATTCTGCGCGAGTTCGAGCGCCGTGGGCTGCCGCTCACCGTGTTCGGCGTCGCGATGGCCATGCAGCGTCACCCCGAAGTGACGGCGGCGTTTCAGGAACTGGGGCACGAGATTGCGTGCCACGGCTGGCGCTGGATTCACTACCAGAACATGGACGAGGCGACCGAGCGCGAACACATGCGCATCGCCATCGAGATCTTCAAAGAGATGACCGGCAGCGCGCCGCTCGGCTGGTACACCGGCCGCGACAGCCCCAACACGCGCCGGCTGGTGGTCGAGCAGGGCGGTTTCGTCTACGACTCGGACAACTACGGCGACGACTTGCCGTTCTGGACGAAGGTCGAGACGAGCAGCGGCGAAGTGAAGCCGCATCTGGTCGTGCCGTACACGCTCGACACCAACGACATGCGCTTTGCCGCGCCGCAGGGTTTCAACACGGCCGACCACTTCTTCCATTACCTGCGCGACGCGTTCGACGTGCTGTACGCCGAGGGCGACGAGGCACCGAAGATGCTGTCGATCGGGATGCACTGCCGTTTGCTGGGCCGCCCCGGGCGTTTTGCTGCGTTGCAGCGATTCCTCGATCACATCGAGAAGCATGACCGGGTGTGGGTGTGCCGTCGTATCGACGTGGCGCGCCACTGGCAGGAGCGCCACCCGTTCGTCGCGGCTTAAACACACATCGTTAAACATCTAATCTAGAACCGATAGGCGTCATCGGGCTGCGCAAGACAAGCGCGGCGGGGCGCCACCCTTGTTCTCCAGGAGAGCAGTTAATGAACGCCCCGTTGCCTATGACCCAACGTACCGTTGCCGCGTTGTCGGACTTGCCGCGTGCCGAATTTATCGCGGCGCTCGACGGCATTTTCGAACATTCCCCGTGGGTGGCCGAAGCCGCTTGGGAAGACCGTCCGTTTGCCACCGTCGCTGCCTTGCACGACGCCATGTGCCAAGCCGTCATCGATGCGGGCGAAGGCCCGCAGCTCGACCTGATCCGTGCCCACCCGGAATTGGCTGGCAAAGCCGCCGTGCGTGGCGAGCTGACGGCAGAGTCGACGCGCGAGCAGGCCGGTGCCGGTCTGGATCAATGCAGCGCCGAAGAGTTTGCGCAGCTCACGAAGCTGAACGACGACTACAAGGCCAAGTTTGGTTTCCCGTACATCCTCGCGGTGCGTGGCCATACCCGCATGAGCATCATCGAGAACTTCAGCACGCGTCTGCAAAACAGCCGTGCTGACGAAATCGAAGAGTGCCTGCGTCAGATTTTCCGCATCGCCGGTTTCCGCTTGCAGGATCTGGTGAGCGACTAAGCTACCGGGCAGCGAGCATTCGCAAGCATTAGCAAGACAGTTTCAGACACTACAAAGCATTTAGGAGTTGGCATGGCCCTCGTCCCGCAAGATCCGAACGCACCGGAATTCGTGCGCCGTTACGTCAATCTGGCCGATCCGCGTCTGGG
>NZ_JBNCRZ010000002.1:0-1367249 GCF_049918595.1 Pandoraea pneumonica | reverse complement strand
CCGCGCACTTCAAGGGCAACTTCCCGGACCGCTGCTCGATTCAGGGCGCGTATGTGACGGGCGGTACCGAGCAGTCGCTGATTACGCAGTCGATGTTCTGGCCGGTGCTGTTGCCCGAGCAGAAGCTGGCGATGGACAAGCAGTTCTTCTTCGAAGAGCAGATTCAGAAGCTGGGCGCGATTACGCACATTCGCTTCAACATCATCCCGGACGGCGGCGTGTCGCGCCTGCGTCTGTGGGGCCGGTTGGGCGAGAAGAAGTAAGCGAGTCAGACAACAAGCAAAGCGACTCACCGTCCGGCAGCAGGCGGGCGGTGAGCTAGTCAAAAAAACGAGAGGGAGAGAGTGATATGGCGGGCCCGGCATTGAAGATAGAGCGATTGACGCGTGAGTCGTTTGCGGCGTTTGGCGACGTGATCGAGTTGGCGGGGGCGAAGCATTTCGCGATCAATGGCGGGACGACCGAGCGGTATCACGATCTGGCGACGGTGGATCTGGGGCCGGAGGGCGGGCGCACGTTGGTGAACGTGTTCCGGGGCCAGCCGCGGGAGTTGCCGTACGAGGTGAAGATGTTGGAGCGTCACCCGTTGGGCAGTCAGGCGTTTATTCCGCTGAAGACGCTGCCGTATCTCGTGGTGGTGGCACCGGCGGGCGAGTTGGACGTGAGCAAAATGCGCGCGTTCGTCTCGGACGGCTGGCAGGGTGTGAACTATGCGCGTGGCGTGTGGCATCACCCGTTGCTGGCGTTGCACGAGGTGAGCGACTTCATCGTCGTGGACCGTGGCGGTGAAGGGCACAACTGCGATGAGTTGGATTTGCCGACGACGTACTTGCTGACGCAGGCCGAGTTGGACAAAGTGCAGGGCGTGCCGAAGGCCGCATAACAGGCAACCTTGCAGGGAATCAAATAAGAACGCCAGACGATGTCTGGCGTTTTTGTTTGGCGGGAAGAAGAAACGACGAGCGGAGGGGGCGGTGTCGCCGGAGGGACCGGCCGGGTGGATGAGGACAGAGTGGGGCCCCTTTCCGAGGCGAGTTGAACACTGTCTGAGCAGCGGAAAGGGGCCCCGCTCTGGCCTGGGGGGAGGTTTAACAGACGTAATCCTGTGCCAATGAACGCCCCGACCTATACTCAAAATCACCGGCATGGTGCGTGGTGGAGGAAAGCGCACCGGAATCGTGCCGAAAGCGATCAAAAAAGCTCGGGCATGGATATTGCTCGATCTCGACACAGCAATCTGCGGAGAAGCGTATGGTCGAGAGCTATAACGAGATGGCGAGCATCACGGGTACGACTCGCTCGCACTACCGTCGATTTGACGATTGGCTCAAGTGTCAGTCCGACGACGTCTTGCACCATAAGCGAACCGAGGCGGATCTCGCGTTTCGCCGGGTGGGGATTACCTTCGCCGTCTACGGTAACGAGGCGGGCACCGAGCGGTTGATCCCATTCGACCTCATCCCAAGAATCATCCCAGCGCACGAGTGGCAGACCCTGCAAACCGGGTTGCGCCAGCGGGTCGACGCGCTGAACCGGTTCATCCACGACGTTTATCACGATCAGGACATCCTGCGCGCCGGGGTCATTCCGGCCGAGCAGGTGTTGATGAACGCGCAGTACCGCCCCGAAATGCAGGGTGTCGATGTGCCGGGGAATATCTACGCGCACATTGCCGGGGTCGACGTCGTGCGGGCTGGCACCGGCGACGATGGCGTGTTCTACGTGCTTGAGGACAATCTGCGCGTGCCGTCCGGCGTGTCGTACATGCTGGAGAACCGGAAGATGATGATGCGGCTATTCCCCGAGTTATTCGCGAGGAATCGTATCGCCCCGGTCGAGCACTACCCGGATCTGCTGTTGGACAACTTACGCGCCGTCGCACCGATGGGCGTGGACGACCCGACCGTCGTCGTCATGACCCCGGGTATCTACAACTCCGCGTACTTCGAGCATGCGTTTCTCGCCCAGCAAATGGGGATCGAGCTGGTCGAAGGGCAGGATTTGTTCGTCGAAGACAATCTCGTCTACATGCGCACCACTAACGGGCCGAAGCGCGTCGACGTCATCTACCGCCGGATCGACGACGACTTCCTCGATCCGCTGGCCTTCCGCGCCGATTCCACGTTGGGTGTGCCGGGCCTGTTGAGCGTCTATCGTGCGGGTCGAGTCACGCTGGCCAATGCCATTGGAACGGGCGTTGCGGACGACAAGTCCATCTACCCGTTCGTGCCCGACATGATCGAGTTCTATCTCGGTGAAAAGCCGATTCTGAACAACGTGCCAACGTACCAGTGCCGCCGCGCCGACGATCTGGCTTACACCCTCGATCACCTGAGCGAGCTGGTCGTCAAGGAAGTGCACGGGGCAGGTGGCTACGGCATGCTTGTCGGCCCGGCGTCCACCAAGGCCGAGATCGAGGCTTTCCGACAGCGCTTGCTCGCCAAACCCGACGGTTACATCGCGCAACCCACGCTGGCGTTGTCGGCGTGCCCGACCTTCGTCGAAGCCGGAATCGCACCGAGACACATCGACCTGCGCCCGTTCGTGCTGTCGTCCGGCAAGAACATCACGATGGTGCCGGGCGGCCTCACGCGTGTCGCGCTCACCGAGGGGTCGCTCGTCGTCAACTCCTCGCAGGGCGGGGGCACCAAAGACACGTGGGTGCTCGAGAAGTAACCGTACCAATCGCCGAACGCCTCACCAGAACTACGCCAATACCCACGGGAAGCCATCATGCTCAGCCGTACCGCCGACCACCTGTTCTGGATGGCCCGCTACATGGAGCGGGCCGAAAACACTGCACGTCTGCTCGACGTCAACTTGCAGAACTTGCTGCTGCCGCAAGACGTCATCGACGATGAAGACGACAACGCCCCCGTGTCGCTCGCCGGGCTCAACGACGAAGCGGGCTGGCGCGCCACGTTGCGCATTTCCGAACTCGAACCGGCCTTCAATCGGAAACACAGCCGCGCCACGCGCGCTAACGTGCTCGACTTCGTCGTGCGCGATCGCGATAACCCGTCGAGCATCGCGTGCTGTCTGGCCGCAGCGCGCGAGAACGCCCGCGCCGTGCGCGGCACGCTCACCACGGAATTGTGGGAAACCGTCAACAGCACCTGGCTCGACTTCCCGCGCATGCTCGACCTGCTCGAACACGATCCGGCGCATCTCTTCGAGTGGGTGAAAGTGCGCTCGCACCTCTCGCGCGGTGTGAGCTTCGGCACGTTGTTTCAGGACGATGCCTTCTATTTCACGCGTCTGGGCCTGTTTCTGGAACGTGCCGACAACACCGCCCGTATTCTCGACGTGCGCTTTCACGAGGCCGTGCGCACGGATCGCGCGGGGCCCGATGCATCGCATCCAACCGACTTCTACTACTGGTCGGCGGTGCTGCGCAGCGTGTCCGGTTTCGAGATTTACCGGAAGGTGTATCGTGACGTGATTACGCCCGAGCGCGTCGTCGAACTGCTCATGCTCAATGCCCATATGCCGCGCTCGTTGCTCGCCTCGCTCACGGGTGTGTGCGAAAACCTCGCGACCTTGTCCAACGCGCAGTCCGGCGACGTCGAGCGATACGCCGGTAAGCTGCACGCCGAGCTCAAGTACACCGATATCCAACAAGTTCAGCAGCAAGGCTTGCACCCGGTCCTGACCGAGTTTCTCGAGCGCGTGTCCGTGCTCGGCAACAAGATCAGCCAGACGTTCCTGATACCGCTCGCGGCCTGATGCCATGCGCCTGACTATCCGTCACGAGACCACCTACCGCTACGACACACCGGTGCGCTACACCATCCAGCAACTGCGGCTTACGCCGCCGTCCTCGGAAGTGCAGCGCGTCGTGAATTGGCGGCTGAACGCGCCCGGCAAACTCACCGCCGCGCGCGATGCCTACGGCAACGACATGCACACGCTGGTGCTGCACCAGCCGCATAGCGAAATTCACCTGCTCGCCGAAGGTGAAATCGAAACCACGCCGCTCGTGGACGGTCGGTTGGGCGAGACGGCCCACACCGTACCGGTGTTATCCTTCGCCAGCCCGACGCCGCTGACCGCCCGTAGCGATGCCATCGACGCCATGGCCGCAGACACCGGACTCACCACCCCGGATGAACTGCTGGCACTGGCGGCGATCATCTGCAACAACGTCGAATACGAGTCGGGGATCACCGCCGTGACCAGCACCGCCGCACAGGCATTGGCGCTGGGGCGGGGCGTGTGTCAGGATCACGCGCACCTGATGCTGGCGATTTGCCGGGCGCGGGGCGTGCCTGCCCGCTACGTCAGCGGCTACATCGACCCGGGTGACGTGCCGCATGCGGCAAGCCACGCATGGGTCGATGTGTGGGTCGAGGGCGCCGGATGGGTTAGCATCGACGTCACGCACGCGTGCTTCGCCAGCGGTAATTACTGCCGATTGGCGGTGGGGCGGGACTACGAGTCCGCCGCACCGGTGCGCGGCATGCGCAGCGGCGGGGCGACCGAAGCCTTGCACGTTTCGGTACAGGTCGACGCGGCTCCGCTCGACCAATAGCCGATGGGCGTTGGCCGCACGCCGAAAGCCGTTAGCAGTAACCTCACAAGAATCACTCGCGGGGCACCGAATTGGACGGTGCCCCGCATTGCAAGACAGGAACGACATGACGTATTGCGTGGCCATGAAGCTCGATGCCGGGCTGGTCTTTCTCTCCGATACCCGCACCAACGCGGGTGTCGATCACGTGAGCACCTTCCGCAAAATGCTGGTGTTCGAGCGTCCCGGCGAGCGCGTGCTCGTGCTGCTCTCGGCGGGCAACCTCGCCGTGACGCAAGCGGTGCGCCAGCATCTCGTCGAAGCGCGCGACGCCAATACGCTCTGGAACGCCAAGACCATGACCGATGTGGCGCGCGTCGTGGGGCAGGCCATTCGCGATGTGTATGAACGTGACGCCAAGGCGCTCGAAGCGTTCGGCGTCGACTTCAATTGCAGCTTCCTGCTGGGCGGCCAGATTGCCGGGGCGCCGAGCCGTTTGTTCCAACTGTATTCGGCAGGCAACTTCATCGAAGCGTCGTCGGTGAACCCGTATTTCCAGATCGGCGAATCCAAGTACGGCAAGCCGATCATCGATCGGCTCGTCACGCCTGCCACGTCGCTCGACGACGGTGCCAAGTGCGCGCTGATCTCGATGGATTCGACGCTGCGCTCGAACGTGTCGGTGGGGCTGCCGCTCGATTTGCTCGTGTACGAAGAAGATACGCTGCGCGTGACCCGCTTCGCTTCGCTCAACGACGAGAACGTCTATTACAAGATGATTCACGACACGTGGGGTGAGCGGCTGCGTCAGGTGTTCGACGAGTTGCCCGAGCCGCAATGGGCGGCTACCGTGCCGGAGACGCCGACGGGGTTGCCGCCGCTGGCCACGCCGCCCGATGGCGTGCCCGGCGCGACCGAGCCGGGGGCCGTGCAATCGCTCGCGCAAACCTTCAAGCTCAAGATGCCGTCCTGACGGCGCGCGCGGATAGCGAAATCGCATCGGCATAAAAAAACGGCGTGACCCAAAAGTCACGCCGTTTTCATTGGCACGTTGCGAAATCAAGTCTGCATCTGCGGGGCAAGCAACTCACCACCGTTGACCGTACGCCAGTAAAGCCATGCGCTTACGGCCAGCGTCAGCAATTCGGTGATGAGCAGCGTGTACCAGATCGCCGCGCCACCGAACGAGACATTCAACAGCCACAGCAAGCCGAGCAGCAACACCCAACTACGCAATGCGGCGATCACTGCCGACGGACCCGGGGCCTCGATAGCGGTCAGAAAGCCCGCCACGATCAAGTTGCCTGCGGCAGGCAGAAACGCCACTGCGTACCACAGCACCGCGTGCTCCAGAATCGACCACGCACTGCCGCCTTCCGGCAGAAACAGGAACGTGAGCGGACGCGAGAGCGTGGCCATGGCAACGGCCACCAGCACCGAGAAGCCCATGACAGCGATCACGCCGAGCTTGAACGATCCCTTCAGCGCGGCCATGTCGCGCGCGCCGCGGTAGTAGCTGATCATCGGCTGCATGCTCTGCACCAGCGCCACCATCGTGACCGTTGCACCCAGCGTCATGTATTCGAGAATGGCGTACGCCGCCAGACCCGACTCGCCGAAGTTCGACAGAATCACCCGGTTAAACGCAAACACCGTAATCGCCGGGGCAATCGCGCCGAGGAATTCCGACGCGCCGTTGTACATCACACGGCCCACATACGATTCGCCATCGCCGAAGGCACGGCGCGCAGGCACGACCTTTTTGGCCAGTACGAAGTGATACGCCAGCATCACGCTGCTCGATACCATCATCGACAGGCCGGTCGCCAGCGACGCGCCGTACATGCCCATGCCCTTGACGGCGATGAACCAATAGTCGAGCGCCACGTTGGCGAGCGCACCGAGGAACATTGCATAGAGGCCGAAGCGGGCCGCCGGTGCGCCTTCCACACGCAGGAACAATTCCATCGCATAAAGGCCGTTGGCGAACAGCACGAACCAACCCCAGCCGGACAGATATGCCACCACGTCGGTGGCGATCGCGCCTTCGGCCCCCAGCATCCCGGCAATTTCGTGACGGAAGATCAGCACCACGGCGCTCATCGCGATACCGAACGCAAGCATGGCCCAAAGCACTTGCGAGAACGCGCGGCGGGCATCCGCCTCACGGCCTTCGCCAAGCAAACGGGCGATCAGCGTGGCGCCGCCGACGCCGACCATCACGCTGAACGCGTAGGGCACATACAGCAGCGGCACGACAAGGTTAAGCGCGGCAAGCGCCTGTTGGCCGACGTAGCGGCCGATGAAAATGCCGTCGATCAGCGTGTAGATCGTGTAGACCCAGCCGGACAAGATGGTCGGGACGGCGAGGGCAGCGAACTGCTTGAAGAGTTGTTGGAACGCAGGCGTCCTCACGCCTTGCGTAGACGAATGAGAAATGGAATGAGACATGTTGGACATGATCCCCTCGATGACATACCGCCGCGTCGTGTCGGGACGCGGCTCACCGTGGCTTGCACATCAGGTACTGCGAGATGGGGGAGTGATACCGGGTAGCGCGCAAGCGATGGCGCACCCGCTCCGCCCGAGGTAACGCGTGGCGGCGTTATCGGGTCGGCAGGAAGGACGGCGGGAACATCGCCTGGTGCAAATGCACCCAGACAACGCCTTGCCGTGAATCGGAAAACAGAAGGAAATTCATGGTGTTTGTGCGTGACGCGCCTGCCGTGAAAGGCATCGCGCCGGTCTTTTGACGCCGTTGGAAGGTTACGGGGAGGTTCCCGGTATTGGATACCTTCTGAGCGTCACACCCGGACTGCCGGGCGCGTAGAACAGACCTGCACTCGCGTGACAAAGTTCCCAAGTGTTTGATTTTTATAACATCGCGGGAAATGACTCAGGCGTCGTGCGGTTACGCGCGCCCATAAAAAAGGGGCGCCGAAGCGCCCCAACATGGGTCCAGCAAGAAAGACGGTGTCAGCCGTTATTGTTGTGCGCCGCCGTTGAACCACGCGGCAATCTTCTGGCGTTCTTCGTCGGTCATCTGGGTCACGTTACCCAGCGGCATCGACTTGAGCGCCACGCTTTGCTGATAAATACGCTGGGCGTTCTGCGAAATCTCGGCCGGCGTATCGAGCATCACGCCGGCGGGTGCGCTGCCCATCATGGTCGGCTTGGCCGAGTGACACGTGGCGCAACGCTGCGTGAGGATCGGTTGAATTTCCGAGAGCTTCACAGCGGGTGCGGCAGCTTCACCGTGCGCACCGGCGGCCGGGGCCGGGGTGGGGCGCGGAGCGGCGAACACGGCAACGCCAGCCAGCAGCGCAGCACCGGCAACCGGCAGTGCGTACAGATTCTTGCCTGCGTGACGCAGCACGAAGAACTGACGAATCATTGCACCGGCAGCCATGATGATCGTGAGGATCACCCAGTTGTACTGGTTGCTGTACGTGAACGCGTAGTGGTTGCTGATCATGATGAACACGACCGGCAGCGTGAAGTACGTGTTGTGCACCGAGCGTTGCTTGCCCAGCTTGCCCCAGATCGGGTTCGGCACTTCGCCCTTCGTGAGCGCATCCACGCTCTTGCGTTGGCCCGGAATGATCCAGAAGAACACGTTTGCCGACATCGACGTGGCCATCATCGCGCCCACGATCAGGAAGGCGGCACGGCCAGCGAAGATATGCGTCGTGGCAAACGTCGCGGCCACCACGAACAGCGCCACGGCAATACCCAGCACGCGCTCGTTCTTACCCAGCGCGCGGCACAGGAAGTCATAGACGAACCAGCCGCCGATCAGGAACGCCACGGCGATGCCGACAGCCTGACCCGGTTGCAGATCCATCACGTTCTTGTCGATCAGGTACGTTTGCGGTTGCAGCAGATACAGCACGCAGAACAGGGCAAAGCCCGAGAGCCACGTCGTGTACGACTTCCACTTCGACCAGTGCAGGTCGGACGGCATCTGCGGCGGCGAGTTCAGGTACTTCTGGGCGTGGTAGAAACCACCGCCGTGTACCGACCACATTTCGCCGAACACGCCTTTTTGCTTGTCTTCGGCAGCCTTGGGCGGCTTCAGACCGTTGTCCAACATCACGAAATAGAACGACTCGCCAATCCAAGCAATCGCGGCCACCACGTGCAGCCAGCGCAACAGCAGATTGACCCAGTCGGTAATAAACGCTTCCATCTTATGTTCTCCTCAACTGCCTGACATTCACGCCCGCGGTTATTAGCTACCGCGATACGTGGAAAAGCTCCACGGCGACACCAGAAGGGGCACGTGGTAGTGCTGCGAAGGTTCGGCAATGCCGAAGCGCAAGACAACGCGATCGACGAAGCGCGGGGCAGGCACGTCGACGCCTTGTGCCGCGAAGTAGTCGCCTGCGTGAAAAACCAGCTCGTACTCGCCGGCGACGAAGTCTTCGCCTTCGAGCAGCGGCTTGTCGCAGCGGCCGTCGTTATTGGTCTGCACGTCGCGCAGCGAGCGGCGTTCGCCGTCCACGCGCCACAGCTCGACACGGATGCCCGCGCCAGGCTTGCCGTGCGATGTATCAAGTACGTGGGTAGTCAGTCGTCCCATGGTGTCTCCTGTGATGGATGGCTGCATTGTAGGGAGATGGCGGCCCGGCAACGCGCGCAATACCAAAGATAAAAACGCGCACATACCATGTCACGCCAGACAAAAAGATGACGCGCATCAAGTGACTGCCTGAAGATGGCAAGCACGCTCAGCATGCACCGGATCGAGGAATTTTTGGACCACTATGGGTTTCGGTTATCCGAGACATAACAGTATCCGCATGATGCGTGGACGCAGCGGGAGGTGATCCGCCCGGAAAGCCCAATGGCAGCGTGCATTCTTGGGGAAAACCCGAAACTCAAGATAAGCATTCATGCATATGTTCTATGAAAAAAACACTATAGCCCCCGGTGGTCTTGCCGCAAAAGGCGTCGACCTGCAACATTGAGCCACCCCAAAAAATCAATCAAACAGCCCCCCTGGGATGGAGACGCAATGAGTGTGACAACGAAAACCGTCGATCCAGTCGACGAGAGACTGCCGATCGCAAAATTGTTCATGCTGGGCCTGCAACACGTGTTGGTGATGTATGCGGGTGCGGTTGCTGTGCCGCTGATCATTGGGGGTGCCCTTGGCCTGCCCAAAGATCAGGTGGCTTTCCTGATTTCTGCCGACTTGATGTGCTGTGGTATCGCCACGCTGATTCAAAGCGTGGGTATTGGCCGCTTTGGTATCCGTATGCCGGTGATCATGGCCGTGACGTTCGCCGCCGTGGGCCCGATGCTCGCCATCGGCACCAACCCGGCGCTGGGCTTGCCCGGCATCTTCGGCGCGACGATCGCCTCAGGCATTATCGGCACGCTCATTGCGCCACTGGTGGGCAAGCTGTTGCGGTTCTTCCCGCCGATCGTCACGGGCATTGTGATTACGTCCATTGGCCTGACGATCATCGGCGTGGGTATTAACTGGGCCGCCGGCGGTGTGGGCAACCCCGATTACGGCGATCCGGTGTATCTGGGCGTGTCGTTCGCGGTGCTCATCTTCATCTTGTTGATCACGCGTTTCGTGAAGGGCTTCTTCTCGAATATCGCGGTGCTGCTCGGCATCCTGTTCGGCTTCGGCATCGCGCTGATGCTGCACAAGGTGAGCTTCGACGGTCTCGATCAGGTGAAATGGTTCGACGTGGTGCTGCCGTTCCACTTCGGTATGCCGGTGTTCGATCCGTGGGCCATCGCCACGCTGACCATCGTGATTCTGATTACGTTCATCGAATCGACGGGCATGTTCCTCGCGCTGGGTGAAATCGTCGGCAAGCCGGTCGATGAGAAGGCGCTGGTCGCTGGTCTGCGTGTGGATGGTGTGGCAACCGTGATTGGCGGCTTGTTCAACACGTTCCCGCATACCTCGTTCTCGCAGAACATCGGTCTGGTGGGCGTGACCGGCGTGAAGAGCCGCTGGGTGTGCGCTGCGGCCGGTGTGATTCTGCTGGTGTTCGGCCTGATTCCGAAGATGTCGGTGGTGGTCGCTTCGATTCCGCAGTTCGTGTTGGGCGGTGCCGGTGTGGTGATGTTCGGCATGGTGCTCGCGACGGGCATCAAGATCCTGACCAAGGTCGACTACAACAATAATCGCTACAACCTGTACATCGTGGCCATCAGCATCGGCATGGCGATGATTCCGGTCGCATCGAACAAGTTCTTCGCAAAGATGCCGGAACAGCTCGCCCCGTTGCTCCATAGCGGTATCTTGCTGGCCACGCTCTCGGCAGTGATCCTGAACGCCTACTTCAACGGCTTCAAGGCGCCGGTGGCGAACGGCCACGGCGAGAAGAGCGGTAACAGCATGGGGCTGGAGGCTCACTAATGAAAACGCTGCTCGTCAAAAATGCCGAAGTGCTAGTGACGATGGATGGCGGCCGCCGCGAGATTGCCCGCGGCGGGCTTTACATCGAAGACAACCGGATCGTGGCTGTGGGCAGTAGCGACACGCTGCCCGCCACGGCCG
The DNA here is from genome assembly GCF_049918595.1 of Pandoraea pneumonica. Taxonomy (GTDB): domain Bacteria; phylum Pseudomonadota; class Gammaproteobacteria; order Burkholderiales; family Burkholderiaceae; genus Pandoraea; species Pandoraea pneumonica_A. Next base: position 1,356,213 of record NZ_JBNCRZ010000002.1, on the reverse strand, counting down.
ATGAAGTGCTGGACATGACCGGGCACGTCGTGATCCCCGGGCTGGTCAACACGCACCACCATATGTATCAGAGCCTCACGCGTGCCATTCCGGCGGCGCAGGACGGCGAATTATTTAACTGGCTGACGAATTTGTACCCGGTGTGGGCCAACCTCACACCGGAGATGATTCGTGTCTCGACGCAAACGGCTATGGCCGAGTTGCTGCTTTCGGGCTGCACCACGTCGAGCGATCACCTCTATATCTATCCGAACGGCTGCAAGCTCGACGACAGCATCGAAGCGGCGGGCGAGATCGGCATGCGCTTTCACGCGAGCCGCGGCAGCATGAGCGTCGGCCAGAGCCAGGGTGGCTTGCCGCCCGATCGCGTGGTCGAGCGCGAGGCTGACATTCTCAAAGACACGCAACGTCTGATCGAAAGCTACAACGATGCGGGGCGTTATTCGATGCTGCGCGTGGTGGTGGCACCGTGCTCGCCGTTCTCGGTGAGCCGCGATTTGATGCGCGAATCGGCGACGATGGCGCGTCATTACGGCGTGTCGCTGCACACGCACTTGGCCGAGAACGTCAACGACATCGCCTACAGCCGCGAGAAGTTCGGTATGACGCCCGCGGAGTATGCGCAGGATCTGGGCTGGGTCGGACACGACGTCTGGCACGCCCACTGCGTGCAGCTCGACGATGCCGGTATCGCCCTCTTTGCCAAGACGGGCACCGGTGTGGCGCATTGCCCGTGCTCGAACATGCGTCTGGCATCGGGTATCGCGCCGATTCGCCGGATGCGTGACGCTGGCGTGCCGGTTTCACTGGGCGTGGACGGTTCGGCCTCGAACGACGCGGCCAACATGATTAACGAAGTGCGTCAGGCGTTGCTGTTGCAGCGCGTGGGGTTCGGACCGAATGCGATGACGGCGCGCGAAGCGCTGGAGATCGCGACGATCGGCGGCGCACGCGTGCTGGGCCGCGACGACATCGGTGTGCTGGCCCCGGGCATGGCGGCCGACTTCGTGGCTTTCGACACCCGTGGCATCGGCATGGCTGGTGGCCTGCACGACCCGGTGGCGGCGCTGGTGTTTTGTAATCCCGGACAAGCGGCGTACAGCGTGGTGAACGGACGAGTGGTGGTGCGCGAAGGGCGTCTGACGACGCTCGACCTGCCGTCGCTCGTCACGCGTCATAACGCGCTGGCGCGGCAACTGGCCGAGGCTTCCCGATAAGACGTTGCCACTGCGGCGGCATATTCATGGTGTGCCGCCGAACGTGGTAATGACCGTTGGGAAGTCTTAAGCGGTGTTCTCGTGCATGGGGGACGCCGCCTTGCGGTTCGGCGGAGCGGTGGGGGCCGCTCCGCCGGTAAAAACGGCAGCTTTATGGAAGGACTTACGGAAGGCTGCGCGTCTCGAGCAGGGTACGCGTGGCATCCGAGATGACGCTGCGCAGCCAGCGCACTTCATCCGAGTAGTGGGTGCGCTCGTGCCACAACTGGTAGTACTGCATCGGCGGGAAGTCGATGGGCGCTTCGACCACGGTCAGCGGCAGGAACTCGGCGTAATGATCGGCAAAGAGGCGGGTGGTCGTAAAGATCAGATCCGACTTGAGCAGCACATACGGCGCGAGATTGAAGTACGGAATCGTGACAACAACATTGCGCTTGAGACGCTCGCGCGCCAGATGCATGTCGATGGCGCCGCGCTGTGCAACGGAGTAGGGCGTCGGCGCGAGATGCGGGCTGGCGAGGTACTGATCGAGCGTGAGCCCGCGCTTGGCGTACGGGTGCGTGTTGCGCACCAGACAGACGATTTGATCGACGAACAGGTTCGAGAGGTGAAGCTGCTCGGGCGGCTCGGGCCAGTTGCCGATGACGATGTCGACTTTGCCGTCTTCGAGCGCGTGTTCGTAGTCGAACGCCGGGCCGAGTGAGTGAAGTTCAAGCTGGGCGTTCGGTGCCTGCTGGCGGAAACGCTCGACGACGGTCGGCACGAAGAGGGTGTTCAGATAGTCGGGCGAGCCGATGCGGAACGTGCGAACGGTGGTAGCAGGATCGAAGTTCGACTGCTGAACGGTGATGCGCTCGATTTCGCGCAGGGCGTTTTGGGTCGGTTCCAGCAACGACTGACCGTATTCGGTCGGCACCATGCCCGACTTGCCGCGCACGAGCAGGGGGTCGCCCGTGATATCGCGCAGGCGGCGCAGGGCGGCGCTGATCGCGGGCTGCGACTGGTTCAGCTTGACGGCCGCTCGCGTGACGCTGCGCTCGATCAGCAAGGTGTGCAGGACGCGCAGCAAATAAGTATCGATCGGTTCGCGATTTTGGCTCATGACTAATATAACGATCCGAATATGTCGGACCCGGGATTGCATAAGTAAAACATTATGAGGCATAAGCGCCGGCCGACTCTATAGCGGAAAGCCCCTACCACCACAATAGCTGGTTCGCTTCGGGAAACTGCCATGTTATTGACACGCGCTCGACATTTCGCCGCGAATTGGGTATTTTCGGACCGCCCAAGCCCAGGACCGAGACTTCCCGCCGTGACATCCCCTTTGCAATCGACGCCACGTCTGGCGCTGACCGGCATTACCAAACGCTATCCGAGCGTGGTGGCCAACGACGATATCGCGTTGCACGTTTTACCCGGCGAGATCCACGCCGTGCTTGGCGAGAACGGCGCAGGCAAGAGCACGTTGATGAAGATCATCTACGGTGCCGTACGCCCCGATGCCGGGGAAATTCTCTGGGAAGGCCAGCCGGTGCGCATCGAAAGCCCGGCCGCAGCCCGCAAGCTGGGCATCGGCATGGTGTTTCAGCATTTCTCGTTGTTCGAGACGCTGACGGTCGCCGAGAACATTTCGCTCGCGCTCGACGACGCCGGTCACGACCTGAAGGCGCTAGCCGCCCGCATTCGCGAGGTATCGGCGCAGTACGGGCTGGAAGTCGACCCGGCGCGCCATGTGCACAGTCTGTCGGTCGGCGAGCGCCAGCGCGTGGAGATCGTGCGCTGTCTGCTGCAAAACCCCCGCTTGCTCATCATGGACGAGCCCACGTCGGTGCTCACGCCGCAGGCTGTCCAGAAGCTCTTCACGACGCTGCGCCGATTGGCTGCCGAAGGGTGCAGCATCGTCTACATCAGTCACAAGCTCGACGAAATTCGCGATCTCTGCGATCGCGCCACGGTGCTGCGCGCGGGCAAGGTGTCCGGCCACGCGGTGCCGCGTGAAGAGACCGCCGAGACGCTGGCGCAAATGATGATCGGGCGTGCATTGCCGCAAATCGAGCGTCGCGCGCATCAGCCCGGCGACGTGCTGCTGTCGATCCAAAATCTGTCGCTGGGGAGTGAAGACCCGTTCGGGACGTCGCTGCATGACGTCACCCTCGACGTGCATGCGGGTGAAATCGTCGGCATTGCCGGGGTTTCCGGCAACGGTCAGGCGGAATTGCTGGCCGCGCTGTCCGGCGAGGCGCGCGCTGAGCGCCCTGACGACGTGAAGCTCAACGACCGTGCCGTCGGTCGCATGGGCGCGGCGACACGCCGCCGCCTCGGTCTGGCGTTCGTGCCGGAGGAGCGTCTGGGGCGGGGTGCCGTGCCGAGCATGTCGCTGACCGATAACGCACTGCTGGGCGCGTCGGGCACGGCGCATCTGGGCTTGCTGCGTGGTGGCTGGGTCCGGCGCGGTGCGCTGCGCCGTTTTGCTTCGCTGTGCATCGAGCGCTTCAACGTGAAGGCGGGCGGCCCGGATGCTGCGGCGCAAAGTCTGTCGGGCGGCAATCTTCAGAAGTTCATCGTCGGGCGCGAGATCCTGCAAGAACCCAAGGTGCTTGTGGTGGCGCAGCCGACGTGGGGCGTGGATGTCGGCGCGGCGAGCTTCATTCGTCAGCAGTTGCTCGACTTGTCGTCACGCGGCGTGGCGGTGCTGGTGCTCTCGGAAGAACTCGACGAATTGTTCGAAATTTGCGACCGGATCGCGGTGCTCGCGCAAGGGCGCTTGTCGCCGATGCGCAAGCCCGAGCAGACCGACGCGCGCGAAATCGGCTTGTGGATGGCGGGGATGTTCCCCGGCGGTCCCGGCCAGCGGACCGCTTAACCCCCAGCACTAACGGTAACCCGCGGGTAGTTCGCGGGTAGTCCGCGCCCACGCGGACACGACAACGTTCTCATCAAGACCAGACATCATGCTCGATTTCACGCTTGAGCCACGGCCAAGTCCCTCTCGCACCATGCAGCTCGCCATGCCGCTGGTGGCCACGCTCATCACGCTCGCGGGCGGCGTGCTGATTTTCAGTTTCCTCGGCAAGAACCCGGCACAAGCCATGGCCGCGTTCTTCCTCGCGCCGATCAGCAGCCTGAACGGCTGGTCGGAGTTGCTGCTCAAGGCGTCGCCGCTGTGCCTGATCGCGCTGGGGCTGGCGATCGGCTATCGGGCCAACGTGTGGAACATCGGTGCGGAAGGGCAGTTGCTGCTCGGCGGGATTTTCGCGTCGGGCGTGGCGATTCATTTCGACGGTCATAGCGGCCCGTGGCTGCTGCCGCTGATGATGGTCGCGGGCGCCGTGGGTGGCATGCTATGGGCGGCCATTCCGGCGCTCCTGCGCGTGAAATTCAACGCCAACGAGATTCTCGTGAGCCTGATGCTCACCTACGTGGCAACGCAGTTGCTGATCTATCTGGTGAGCGGGCCTTGGCAAGACCCGCACGGCATGAATTTCCCGCAATCGATCAACTTCAGCCGCGATGCGCTGTTCCCGCGCTTCTTCGGTGATTGGCACTGGGCACCGTGGCGCGGCACGCGGTTGAATGCCTCGGTGTTCATGGCCTTGGTGGCCGTACCCGCTGCCTGGTTCTTCATGCGCAAGAGCTTTGCGGGGTATCGCATGGAAGTGGGCGGTCTCGCACCGCTCGCCGCACGTTACGCAGGCTATTCGGAGCCGCGCGCCGTCTGGCTGGCGCTGCTCATCGGCGGGGCGGCTGCCGGGCTGGCAGGCACGGGCGAGGTGGCAGGGCCGGTCGGTCAGTTGCAGGCCACGTGGGCGCCGGGCTACGGCTTCACGGCGATTATCGTGGCGTTCGTCGGGCGGCTGCACCCGGTCGGTATCGTGCTCGCGAGCTTGCTCATGGCATTGCTCTATTTGGGCGGTGAAGCCGTGCAGACCTCGCTGCAATTGCCCAAGGCGATCAGCGGCGTGTTTCAGGGGCTGCTGCTGTTTAGCCTGCTGGGCTGCGACGTGTTTGTGAACTACCGACTGCGTCGTCGCGCCCGTGCGCACGCGCAGAGCGTCTGAGGAGCGCGGCATGGACTGGATCAATTTGCTCACGCCGCTCGCCGCGAGTGCCGTCATCGCGGCCATTCCGCTGATGCTCGCCGCCTTGGGCGAACTCGTGACCGAAAAGTCGGGCGTCCTCAATCTCGGCGTGGAAGGGATGATGCTCATGGGGGCCATCGGCGCGTTCGCCGTGACGGTGGTCACGGGCAGTTTATGGCTCGGCGTACTCGCGGGGATTGCCGCCGGGGTGGCGATGTCGGCGGTGTTCGCGTGGCTGACGCTCACGCTGATGGCCAATCAAGTTGCCACTGGACTGGCGTTGACGATCTTCGGCGTCGGACTGTCGGCTTACGTCGGCCGTCCGTACACGGATGCGACCATCCCGATGCTGCGCGATCTGCCGATTCCCGGCCTGTCGTCGATCCCGGTGCTGGGGCCCTCGATCTTCTCGCTCAACCCGCTGGGCTATCTGGCAGCGGTGCTGCTCGTGGCCATTGCGTGGTTCCTGTATCGCACGCGTGCCGGGTTGGTGCTGCGCTCGGTCGGTGAAGCGCCGTCGGTGGCGCATGCCATCGGCTACCCGGTGGTGCGCATTCGTTATCTGGCAACGCTTTTCGGCGGGGCCATGTCGGGGCTGGCGGGCGCGTATTACTCCGTGGGGTATCTGCGTCTGTGGCAAGAGAACCTGACCGCCGGGCGTGGTTGGATTGCGCTCGCGCTGGTGGTGTTCGCGACGTGGCGTCCGGGGCGTACGGTGCTGGGCGCGCTGCTCTTCGGCGTGGTGATGGCGCTGCAATTTCAGGCGCAGGCGATGGGCATTCGTATCCCGTCGCAGGCGCTCGCGAGCCTGCCGTATGTAGCGACCATCGTCGTGCTGGTGATCATCTCGCGCAATCGCCAGACGATTCGCCTGAATGCGCCGGCCTCGCTGGGCAAACCGTTTTTTGCTGGGTCTTAAGTTAAGTCAGTTTTAATTCAATCGATACCGAGGAGAAAGTCGATGCGACGTAAAGTCCTGATCACGATGGCGAGCCTGGCGGCCGCCATGCTGGTTTCCGCCTGCGGCAAGCAGGAGAACAACACGGCCAGCGCGCCGACCGCAGCGTCCGACGCGTCGGCAGCATCGGCTGCCCCGGCGGGCAAGGGCCCGCTCGGCGTGGCGTTTGTCTACATCGGCAACCCGGGCGACGCGGGCTGGACGTTCGCGCACGAGCAAGGCGCGAAGGCCGTGGAAGCCAAGTATGGCGACAAGGTGACGGTGACCCGCGTCGAGAACGTGCCGGAAGGTGCCGACTCGGAGCGCGTGTTCCGCGATCTGGCGAGCAAGGGCAACAAGCTGATCTTCGGTACGTCGTTCGGTTATATGGATTCGATGGTCAAGACGGCCGCCGACTTCCCCGACGTGACGTTCGAGCACGCCACGGGCTTCAAGACCGCGCCGAACCTCGGCACGTACGACGTGCGCACGTATGAAGGCGCGCATCTGGCCGGTGTGGTCGGTGGTCGCGTGACCAAGACGAACGTGATCGGGTACGTGGCGTCGGTGCCGATTCCCGAAGTGATCCGCAATATCGATGCGTTCACGATCGCCGCGCGCGAAGCCAACCCGAAGGTGAAGGTCAAGGTCGTCTGGATCAACAGCTGGTTCGATCCGGGCAAGGAACGTCAAGCCGCCGAGTCGCTGGTGGGGCAGGGCGCCGACGTGCTGATGCAGAACGTGGATTCGGCTGTGGTGATGCAAGTGGCTGAAGAGAAGAAGATTCACGCGTTCGGCTGGGATTCGGACATGAGCAAGTTCGGCCCGAACGCGCACCTGGCGTCGGCCGCAATCGACTGGAGCAAGTACTACATCCGCACGGTCGACGAAGTGATGCAGGGTTCGTGGAAGAACACCCCGGTCTGGGGCGGCATCAAGGAAGACGAAATCAACCTGGTTGCCATCAACGACAAGGCCGTGCCGGAAGCCGTGCGCAAGGCTGTGACCGAGCGTCACGACGCCATTCGAGACGGCAAGTACGATCCGTTCACCGGCCCGCTCAAGGGTCAGGACGGCAAGGAGATCGTCCCGGCGGGCAAGACGCTCAACGACGACGAGAAGCACCAGATCAACTGGTTTGTCGAAGGCGTCGAGGGCACGCTGCCGAAGCAGTAACGCCTCATCGGACGTGGCTTAGGCGGCGGTGTAGTGCCAAGTAAGCCCGCCTAAGCCGTACAAAAGCCGCCGGCCGACCCTATGTCGGACCGGCGGTTTTTTATTTCGACGCGTCGTTGACCGGCGACGGTGCCGGAATGGCCAACGGCTGACCTGGCGTGCTGGCATAGAACACGATGAGATCGGCCCCTTTGTCGCCCGTGACACCCCGGTGGGCGATATCGACCAGCTCGGGCAGCACTTGCCCTGCGGTGTACGTCTTCGTCGCCCCGGAATCGGCGCGCTCGACGATCAATTCCCCTGCCTCGACATAGGCGGCATTGGGGATCGGGTGGGTATGCCAGCCCAGCGTCGTGTTGGGCGCAATCGTGATACGAAGGACCGCCAGTTCGGGCGTGCCAGATGGGTAGGCCGTGTAGCCGGTGTTGTCCCATGCCGTGGTGCTTTTCAGGAGCGTTTGTACGCGAACGCCGGAGGTGTGAGGCGAGGCGTTGGCGGCGGCTGGCGCCCAAAACAGGGCCGGGACGACTAAAACGGCAGCCGCGAGACGTGTGACGAACAAGGCGAGGCGAGGTTTGCGGGCAACGTGCGATGTCATGGAGCTGTCGATCTCTCGAAGTTGGGGGGCGCACGCCATCTGTGTTAGCGACGACGATGCGCTGGCAAGCTTAGTGCGCCACAAAATGAGGCCCAGCACGGTGGGGCGACTTTGGGAGAATCACTAAGGCACGTGGTTCGGCGCGTGCGCATGGAGGCGAGCGACACGTATCGGTGTTAAAATGCCCGGTTTCGTGGCGCAATTTCGTGCCGCCGCACCTCATCTCCCGGATACCGCCAGTGCTGTCTACCGCCAATATCACCATGCAATTCGGCGCCAAGCCGCTCTTCGAGAACATCTCCGTCAAGTTTGGCGGGGGCAACCGTTACGGCCTGATCGGCGCGAACGGCTGCGGCAAGTCCACGTTCATGAAGATTCTCGGCGACGACCTGGAGCCGAGCGGCGGCAACGTCATGCTCGAACCGAACGTGCGTCTCGGTAAGCTCAAGCAGGACCAGTTCGCGTACGAAGACATGCGCGTGCTCGACGTCGTGATGATGGGCCACACCGAAATGTGGGCCGCCATGAGCGAGCGCGACGCGATCTACGCCAACCCGGAAGCCACCGACGACGACTACATGCACGCGGCCGAACTCGAAGCGAAGTTCGCCGAGTACGACGGCTACACGGCCGAAGCGCGTGCCGGTGAATTGCTGCTGGGCGTGGGCATTCCGACGGATCAGCATCAAGGGCCGATGAGCAACGTCGCGCCGGGCTGGAAGCTGCGCGTGCTGCTGGCACAGGCGCTGTTCTCGAACCCGGACGTGCTGCTGCTCGACGAACCGACCAACAACCTGGACATCAACACGATCCGCTGGCTGGAAGACGTGCTCAACGAGCGCAACTCCACCATGATCATCATTTCCCACGATCGCCACTTCTTGAACGCCGTGTGCACGCACATGGCCGACATGGACTACGGCACACTGACGGTCTACCCGGGCAACTACGACGACTACATGCTCGCGTCGGCACAAGCCCGCGAGCGCCAGATGGCTGCCAACAGCAAGGCCAAGGAACGCATCTCCGACCTGCAAGACTTCGTGCGCCGCTTCTCGGCGAACAAGTCGAAGGCCCGTCAGGCCACCAGCCGTCTCAAGCAGATCGACAAGATCAAGGTGGAAGACGTCAAGCCGTCGTCGCGTCAGAACCCGTTCATCCGCTTCGAATACGAGAAGAAGCTGCATAACCTCGCGTTCGAATTCGAGGGCATCAGCAAGGCGTACGACCGTCCGATCTTCAAGAACTACACCGGCGCAGTGCGTGCGGGCGAGCGCGTGGCGATCATCGGTGAGAACGGTGCCGGTAAAACGACGCTGTTGCGCAGCCTGATGGCCGCGCTGCCGGTGGATGCGGGCAACGTGAAGTGGGCCGAGAACGCCAACATCGGTTACATGCCGCAGGACACCTCGGAAGCGTTCCCGCAAGACCTGACGCTCACCGACTGGATGACGCAGTGGGGCAAGGAAGGCGACGACGATCAGGTGATTCGCGGCTCGCTGGGCCGTCTGCTGTTCGGCGGCGACGACGTGCGCAAGTCGGTGCGTGTGCTCTCCGGTGGTGAAAAGGGCCGCATGATTTGGGGCAAGCTGATGCTCGGCCGCCACAACGTGCTGATGATGGATGAGCCGACCAACCACATGGACATGGAGTCGATTGAATCGCTCCAGATCGCGCTCGACAAGTATCCGGGCACGCTGGTGTTCGTCTCGCACGATCGTGAATTCGTGTCGGGCCTGGCCACGCGCGTGATCGAAGTGAAGAGCGACGGTACGCTGGTCGACTACGCCGGGACGTACGACGAATATCTGGCTAGCCAGGGCGTCGAAGTCTGACGTCATGCGTCGTTAGCGGTATCCCGATAAATAGGGCGTTTGCTGATGCGAACGCCCTATTTGCGTTTACGTCGCGAGACTACAATTAACGTTTGTTGCCTCATGTCAGCAGGAGACATCGCATGATCACTTACGACAAGTTTTATATCGGTGGCGAGTGGGTCGCACCGAACGGCACTGGTACGCTGGACGTCTTCCACTCGGCCGACGGCAAGCTCATGGGGCGTATTCCGGAAGGCGCTGCCGACGACACCGAAGCGGCGATTGCCGCGGCCGTCAAAGCGCGCGATGCGTGGGCAGCCACGCCCCCGGCGAAGCGCGCCGACTATCTGCTGAAGATCGCTGCCGGGCTTGAAGCGCGCGCGGAGGAATTGGCACAAGTCATCACGGGCGAGACCGGCATGCCGATTCGCGTGTCGCGCGCCGTGCAGGTGGCAGCCCCGATTCAACACTGGCGTCACTACGCCGAGCTGGCGCAAACGTTTGTGTTCGAGGCGCGCGTCGGCAACTCGCTGGTCGTGCGCGAGCCGGTCGGCGTCGTCGGTGCCATTACGCCGTGGAACTATCCGCTCAATCAAATCACGGTGAAGGTCGCGCCCGCACTGGCGGCGGGATGCACGGTGGTGCTGAAGCCCTCGGAAGTCGCGCCGTTCGACGCGTTCATCCTTGCCGAAGTCATTGCGCAGGTCGGTTTGCCAGCAGGCGTGTTCAATCTCGTCACCGGGCTGGGGCCCGTTGCAGGCGAGGTGCTTGCACGGCACCCCGACGTCGACATGGTGTCGTTCACTGGCTCGACGCGTGCGGGTAAGCGTGTCTCGGAAGTGGCGTCGCAAACCGTCAAGCGCGTGGCACTGGAACTCGGTGGCAAGTCGGCGTCCATCGTGCTCGACGACGCGGATCTCGCCGCGGCAGTCAAAGGTACGCTCAATGCCTGCTATCTCAACTCCGGCCAGACATGTGCGGCACACACGCGCTTGCTGGTGCCTGCCACCCGCTACGACGAAGTGAAAGCGCTCGCGAAGGAGTCGATCGCACGCTTCACGCTGGGCGATCCGCGCGAAGACTCGACACGTCTCGGGCCGCTGGCCTCGGAGGCGCAACGCGAGCGCGTGCAGTCGTACATTCGCAAAGGATTGGCAGAAGGGGCCGAACTGATCGCGGGCGGCGATGCTGTGCCGGAAGGGTTCGAAGCGGGCTACTTCGTGCAGCCGACCGTGCTGGGTCGCGTCGCACCGGAGACGACCGTGGCGCGTGAAGAAATCTTCGGCCCGGTGCTCTCGATCATTACCTATCAAGACGAAGCCGACGCCGTGCGCATTGCGAACGATTCGATCTACGGGCTGGCGGGCGGTGTGTGGTCAGGCGACGAGGCGCGTGCGGCGCGCGTGGCGCGACAGATCCGCACGGGGCAGGTGAGTATCAACGGCGGGGAGTTCAACGTGGCAGCCCCTTTCGGGGGCTTCAAGCAATCGGGGAACGGTCGCGAAAACGGTGTGTACGGTTTCGAAGAATTCCTCGAATACAAGTCGCTGCAATTCAGGGCTGCGAAGGCTGAGAAGTAACGGTATCGTCGCAAAAGCGCATCGCCGTGCCTTCGCGGGTGATGCGCTCCCAGATGACGCGCTTCTCGTCTTCGGAGAAGAACACCCAGTTCGACACTTCGGACGCGGTGCGGCCACACCCTTTGCAGACCTCGTCGAACAGGGTGGAGCAAACGCCAATGCAGGGGCTGTCGGGACGGTCGTGCAGTTCGGACATGTCGGGGGGATTCACGTTGGTGGGACAGGCGCCATTATCGCATCGGTGGCGATGACCATCACGGAATGATTACGGGCCGCCATCCGGCGCATGCCCGAGCAGCCACAGGAGATTTTCAAATGCTGCGGAGTTGGCAACTTTTCGCACTCGGTTCGGCGTTTTTCGCTGCATTGACGGCGGTGTTCGGCAAGCTCGGGGTGGCGCAAGTCAATTCGAACATGGCCACGTTGATCCGCACGGTGATCATCTTCGCCGTGACGCTCGCCATCGTTGGCATGCGAGGCGAATGGCAGCGACCCACGAGCCTGAGCTCGCACACGTGGCTGTTTCTCGTGTTGTCCGGGGTGGCGACGGGCTTGTCTTGGCTGTGTTACTTCCGAGCGCTCCAACTCGGCCCGGTGTCGGGCGTCGCGCCCCTCGACAAGCTCAGCGTGGCTATGGCAATGCTGATTGGCTGGGTCGTGCTTGGCGAGCCGTTCTCGCTCAAGGAAGCGCTCGGCGGCGCGTTGATTATTGCGGGCGCTCTGGTGCTCGTTCTCTGACCCACCGCGCCCGTTCGGTGGCCGTCCAACGGCGGCCACCCATACCCATCACCAGCGGAACACGCTATAACCGATGCGCACTTGCGACGGCGAGTGGCGGTTGTAGTCGAGCAAGTCTTCGCCGTATCCGGTGAAATAGCCAATCCAGATGTAGCCGCCCGTGCCCGGAATCAACTTGCCGAGCGGATACGTGATCTGCAAATCCACACTGCCGTAGTTGCGCTTCATGCCCTTGCGCAACGTCGCGCCAATCTGCCAGCCGTTCGGTTTACCCCACAGCACCAGCAAGTCCATATAGCCGCGGTAGTCCTGAATATCGGGGTTGTCGGCCTTCTCGAGGTACGCGTACAGCTTCGGGGCCACCGTCCAGTGATATTCCGACGGGTTGCCGAACGTGAAGATCGGTTTGACGAAGACGCTGTTGATGCTGCGCGAGTCCGGGCCCGCCTTGCCGTTCGATTCGTGCTCGATACCGGCCGCCACGCCCAGCGACGAGAACCAGCCGGCCCGCACGCCGGTATCCGGCACGTAATAGAAGAAGCTCGGCCGGTAGTTCGAGTCGCGGAACGGTGCCGATTCCGCTTCCAGATCCCAGATCGACAACTGCGTATAGCCGAAGTACAGGTTGTCGAGGAATGTTTTGGACGACGGATTATCGGGCTTGAGGATGTGGAACTTGAAGCTCAACTGAAAGCGCGCGTTGGCATCGCCGTTCTTGCCGAACGCAATGTACATCGGCTCGTTGGACGAGATGCGCGCGAATTCGGTGTCGGCCGTCGGGGCTGCGGCATCGGCGGCAGCGCTGGCTGGGGCCGATGAAGTCCCCGGCGCGCCCGGTGCAGCGGTCGCGTTGGCAGCGCTGGCGGCATCGGCTGCGGCGGCGACGGCAGTGCTGCCAGTGCCCGCAGCGCCAGCCGCCGCTGCCGCACTGCTCGCCGTCGCCGGGGCTGCGGCAACCATCGGTTCGGCAGGCGCGGCGCGATTGAGCACGATCGTGGTGGTCGAAGCGTCCCAATCCACGGCTTCCAATCGCACCGTGCCACGCAACTCCTTGGGCAGTTCCGCTGCATAGGCAATTCGACGGAACTGGCCGTTCGAGAGCGTCACTTGCGCGGGCACGACGGCAGCGCGCTTGAGATGCAACAGCGTCGGCTTGAAATCGTCGTTGGAGATGCGCACGACGATTTCGTCGGGCAACTTGATGGTCTTGCGGCCCGGTGCGTCCTGCGTCACGAGCAGCGTGAGCTGCAACGGCGCACCGCCAGTGAGTGCGCGCGGCGGTTGCAATAAGGACAGATCGGCGTGAGCGGTTTGGCTCGCGGCGAGACAGAGGGCGGCCCCGATCTGCATGGCACGCAGGCGCAAGGGAGGTGACTTGGCGAACTTGGCGAGATTCGTCTTGAGCATCGGTCCGGTCTGGGTTGGCGACCCCGGGCCGGCAAGCCCGAAGTCAGTTACGAGCCGCCTCGGGTGAGCACCCGGAGGTCGGACTCGCGTGCGCAGCGATCGCGCCCGCGAGATTTGGCAAGATAAAGCGCGGCGTCGGCGCGTTGCAGCCATGCGTTATCGTCGTCACCGGTGTGCCACTGCGCTACACCGGCACTGATAGTGAACTGAAGCGCGCGTCCGTCGACATTGATACGCGCTGCGCGAACGGCTTCGCGCAAGCGCTCGGCAGCATCGAAGGCACGGGCTTCGGTGGCGCCACTCAGGATAATAGCGAATTCTTCGCCCCCCAAACGACCGCAGATGTCATCTTCGCGTAACGAATCGTGACAAAGCCGCACGAACGTGGCCAGCACGGTGTCGCCGAGTGCATGCCCCCACGTGTCGTTGATCTGCTTGAAGTGATCGAGGTCGACCAGGATGACGCAGGCCGCCACGCCGGTGGTGCTGGCCTGATGCACTTCGCTGCGCAGACGCTTGAGGAAGTGGCCGCGCGACAGGCTGCCGGTCAGCGCGTCGTATTTCACTTCGTGTTCCAGCGCGGCGTTCTTCGCCAGCGTGTCGGACAACTGAAGTTTGCCGCGCCGCAGGTGGCGAATCAGCAGGAAGAGGGCGCCGCCGGAGGTCAGCAACAGGCCGAACACGAGCCACGTGTAACGCTGACGCTCGATGAAGAGACTGCGCAGCGTGGGCACTTCGCTCATCGTGTAGATCACCATCTCGCTATCCATCGACGGTGCCGATTCGAGCAGATAGGGCTGATTGTCCGGGCGCACGCGCACCAGATCGGCCTCTTCAGGGGCGTGGTGTGCCTCGTGTGCGTGACTGGCATCGGAATCGGCACTCAGATTCGGCATCAGGAAGGACGGCGTGCCCGGCGCGGGATCGAAGCTTTCGATGGGGACGATCGTGAAATCTTCCTGCTGATACAGGTGACGTCGCTCGGCGGGCGTCATCTTGAACACTGCGGCGCCGGGCACCGCCAAGCCGGTAAACGTCGGGTCGTTGGCGAGCACGATCACGCCGTTGACGTCGGTAATGAACGACGCGCCCGTATCGACCCAATGCGACAGCCGACGCAGCCCGAGTTTGACGACCATGGCCCCGACGAGCCTGCCTTCCTGATAGACGGGCGCGGTGAAGTAAATGCCGGGCATGCGGGTCTTGCGCCCGATCACGTACTGCTGACCGGCCGTACCGAGGATGGCCGTTTGGAAATACGACCGGTCGCCATAGTTGTCGCCGACGAGCGGGTTCGCGTCGCGGGCATCGCTCGACGCAATGGTCACGCCATCCGGCGTGCCGAGCCACACGAGATCGGCACCGAAATACAACTGGGCGGCGCGCAACAGATCGTTGACCGGCTTGAGCGTCGGATTGGCAAGCAGGCGTTCGCGCGCCTTTTCGTGCGGAAGTTCGGTCAGCGGATGGTCGGCGATGCTGGCGGCGGCGTTCTGAATCTGGGCGATTTGCGCCAGCACCTGCGGAATGCCGCGAATGAGGATCAGGTCCTGATTGACCGTGTGAACGGTGCCGCGTGCGAGCCGGGTCGCAACGCTGCGTTCTTCGGCGAGCAGACGCGCCGAACGATTCGCCACCAGTTGATCGGCGGCGAAGCGCGCCAGCCCCCATGCGGCAACGAGGCACAGGAGGATGACGATGCCGCGGACAATCACAGGCGCGGCGCGGCGGCGGGAAAAAAGGGCGTTGGGCAACGGCAGAAACGATTACAGACGTCCGTGCCAGTCTCGGATGAACGTCTCGATGTGACCGGGCGGTAAGGGCCGTGTGCAATGATACCCCTGCCATGCGTGACAGCCGAGTTGCGCAAGCGCATCGCGTTGGGCGCTCGTCTCGACGCCCTCGGCGACCGTCTCGATTTCCAGTTTGCGGGCGATGGCAATGATGGCGCGAATCAACTCAGTGTCGTAGCCGCCGAGCAGCACCCCGGCGACGAACTGATAGTCGATCTTCACGGTGCCGAACGGCCAGCGCTTCAGGCGCACGAAGCTGGAATAGCCGGTGCCGAAGTCGTCCAGCGACAGGCGTACACCCATCGCGACAAGTTCGTTCATCAGCGTGGCCGCTTCATCCAGATGCGAAATCAACGACGATTCCGTGATCTCGATTTCCAGCTTGTCGGGCGGCACGCGGTGGTGCTTGAGCGCGTAGCGCACGGTCTCGAGCGTTTGCACGCGCATCTGCTGGGCTGACAGATTCACCGCCACGCGTGGATATTCCTCCCCGTCGGTCTGCCATTGATCGAGCTGGCGGCAGGCTTCATGCAGCGTCCACTCGCCGATCGGGCCGATCACGTCGCAGCGCTCTGCGGCCGGGATGAACTCGCCGGGCATGATCAGTTCGTCGTCGCGTTGCCAGCGAATCAGCGCTTCGAGACCGGTCAGCCGGTGCGTGCGCATGTCGATTTGCGGCTGATAGTGCAGACGGAATTCCGAACTCGAGAGCGCGCGGCCAATCGCATTGCGCCAATAGTGCTCGTTACCGGCGTCGTCCGGCGGCATGACGATTTCCGTCGGTGCGCTCGGGGCATCGGTCACGAGAAAGCGCGCGGCGCTCTCGCGAATGGCCAGATCGGCCACCTCGGACGTATGTTCGAGCAACGTCGCCGGCCACACCGGCACTTGCGGCAGGTGGGTGACCCCTGCCGACACAATGGGGTAGAGCAAGCCATTGCCGCACGGCACTGGCGATTCGCCTGCGCGGATAAAACGGCGGGTGATTTGCACGGCGGCTTCGCGGCTGCCGAGGTCACGCAACAGCACGGCAATCTGTTGATCGGAGATATGTCCGATCAGGTCGCGACGGCGAATGCGCGAGCCGATGCGAAAGGCGACGGTCGCCATCAGATCGGCGTCGGAAATGGCGTGTTGGTTGGTCGCGGTGCGCTGACCGCGCCCGACATGCAGCACCACGAGGGCGCTGTGGCTGCCGGGCGGGCTGGGTGTGCGCAGCTCGAGACTGAGGGCGCGCAGGAGCCGCTGGCGATCCAGCAACAGATCGGCCAGAACGACTTGCCGGCGTAGCGCGTTGGTATCGTTCATCTCGGCACGCCAGAAAACCCTTGAATCATGTTCTGCATAAGACGCGTAAATGTGTCGGCCGGTGACGGGCGATGCATTGGCAGCCCCATGCGAGGCACCCCCCGGTTTCCGGCAGACCGCGCGCAAGGCGTGGCCCGACTAGAAGCTCGTTCCCGGTCGCGAAAACCGGGTCCTTTGACCTTTAACGGCACCTGACTTTAAAAATTAAGTCCGGGTTTCACCTATGGCCCGGGCGGCTGGGTTGCGCCAGCCACTCGCGGCCACGCAACATGTAATCCCAATACACCTTGGGCAGCACGTACTTCTTTAAAACCCACGCAAAACGGTTGGGATGCGTGCCGTCGATCGGGAACGTCGGCAGCAATTTGCCGCCATAGCCGAACTCGGCCAGCACGATCTTGCCGTGCTCGACGGTCAGCGGGCAGGCGCCATACCCGTCGTATTGCAGCGGCAGCGGGCGGCCATCCATCGCGGCGAGCAGATTCTCTGCGACGACCACGGCTTGCTTGCGCGCCGCGGCGGCAGTCTTGGCGTTGGGCGCCGAAATGGCGTCGCCCAGCCCGAAGACGTTGGCGAAGCGGACATGGCGCAGCGTCGCGTGATCGACCTCGCACCAGCCTGCGGCATCGGCCAGTGGGCTCGCGCGCAGCACGTCGGGCGCGCTCTGCGGCGGCACGACGTGCAGCAGATCGAACGGTTTGTCGACGAATTGCGACTGGCCGTCGGCGTCGAAAATTTCGAAACGCGCCACACGGCGCTCGCCGTCGACGGCGCGCAGGTGCGAGAGGTGATTGAGCGAGATGTTGTAGCGCTTCACGTACTCCATGAGCGCCGGGATGTAATCCTTTACGCCGAACAGCGCAGGCGCGACGAGGTGGAACTCGATCTTCGATTTGTCGAGTACGCCGCGCGAGCGCCACGTGTCGGCCGACAGATACATCGCTTTTTGCGGCGCACCGGCGCACTTGATCGGCATGGGCGGCTGCGTGAACAGCGCGTTGCCACCGGAGAACTCACGCACCAGCGACCACGTGTAGGGCGCGAGGTCGAAGCGATAGTTCGACGTGACGCCATTGCGCCCGAGCGTTTCGGTCAGGCCGTCGATGGCTTCCCAGTTCAGTTGCAGACCCGGGGCGACGATCAGATAGCGATAGGCCAGACGGCGGCCATCGGAGAGCAAGACTTGCTGGTGATCGGGGGCGAACGCAGTGACAGCGGCTTGCAGCCACGTGACGCCTTCGGGAATGACGCTCGCCATGGGGCGTGCCGTGCGTGCCGCGTCGAACTCGCCGGCGCCGACGAGCGTCCAGGCGGGCTGATAGTAATGCGTGTCGGCCGGATCGACGATCGTGATCGAGAGCGACGGGCGGCGGCGGCGCAGGCTGGCTGCCACGGAAATGCCTGCTGCACCGGCGCCCATGATGACGATGTCGGCGCTGTGCTCCGTCACAGGAGTAGGCGTAGCGGATACGTCGCTGGACATAAGGTCTCCGACAATTGGGAAAAATTAGGACGGATTACGACATATCGACACGTTTTTAAAACAGTGAGCGAACGTCGTTAAAACACTATGAAAGATTGGCTGCGTGAAACGTGCCGGGACATTGTATAGAAAACATGCAGGTTTGCCCCTGTTTCAGGTTGCAAACCCACGATTCATCACAATCATCGCGGCGTTCAACGCAATACGCGCACCGGCATGCGTCGATGCGGCAGCGTCGGAGGGGGATTGGCGGGGGTGAGGCGGTTGCGCAGGCGGGATGCGCAATCAGGCGGGGGCGCAAGTCAAATGCGCCCGCCTGAAACTTACGCCACGGTGGGAGATGCCGCAAACGCGGCGATCGCTTTCAGGCGTGTTGGTGATCGTGTTCACACTCGACCGCGATCGGATCGGTGTCGTTGTGACAAGCGCAGGCTTCGCCGTGGGCGCCTTGCATCAGCGCGCGCAGAATGCCGCAATCGCTCGTGTCGTGACGACTCTGGCATTGGGCCTGCAAATGCAACAACTGTTGCTCAAGCGCCTGCAATTCGTGGATACGGGCGTGCACGCGCGTCAGGTGCGCTTCGATCAACTGATTGGCGTCCTCGCACGTGACTGTTGTGTCGTGCGCGAGCTCGCCTAGCCGCTTGGCGTCGGCGAGCGGCATGTCGAGCGAGCGGCAGTGGCGGATGAAGCGCAGGGCTTCCAAATGTTCCGTGCCGTAGGTGCGATACCCCCCGTCGGTACGCGGCGGGGCGGCCAGCAGGCCCGCCCGCTCGTAATAGCGGATGGTTTCGACGTCGGTCTCGGCCGCACGCGCCAGTTCACCGATTTTCATGCTTGACTCCGTAGTGACTACAGGGTTTTGAATAGAGAGTAACACGAATCACGTAACCAGGAGTGAACATGCCCAATCCCTCGGATCCGGCCCGCCGGGCGGCCCCGGAGGCGGTGTGTGACCACGCGCACGGCCCCGAACACGCCCGTCACACCCATGACAACCATGGGCACGGCAAGCGCGACGCGCATGCCCATGCGCATGAGCAGACGCACGATCATGGCGCACAGGCCCGTCGCGATGACCACGACCATGCGCACGACCACCGCCATGACGCGACGTCGGGCGCGCATTCACACACCCACGATCACGGCCATGCGCACGATGCCCCGGCGTGCTGTGGCGATTCGGCCAGCCTGATGCCCGAGGCCGTGGCCCCGTCCGCCGACGCCCCGCAGGCGCGCTTTCGTATCGATCAGATGGATTGCCCGACCGAAGAACGCCTGATTCGAGATCAGTTGGCGCGCCAGCCAGGCATCGATACGCTGTACTTCAACCTGCTCAAGCGCGAGTTGACGGTCGTTTTCGGCGCCAAGGCATCGGAAGCCGAGGTCAGCCGTCAGAGCGACGTGGTGGCCGACACCTTGCGCAAGCTCGGCATGACGCCCGTGCCTCTCATTGCGGGTGCGGCGAACGTTGCACCACCGCCTGCCAATCGCAAAGGCGACGTCGCACGGCTGATCGCCGGGGGCGTGCTGGCGGCCGCCAGCGAAGTGGCCGTCTGGTCGGGCGTGCCGGAGCACAGCGTGTGGGTCGGCGCGATCGTCGTGGCGGCCATCGCGTTGTGCGGATTGCCGACGCTCAAGAAGGGCTGGATTGCGCTGCGCCATTTCACGCTGAACATCCACTTCCTGATGTCGCTCGCCGTGATCGGCGCGCTGGCGATCGGCCAGTGGCCCGAGGCAGCGATGGTCATCGTGTTGTTTGCCATTTCCGAGAAGCTCGAGGCGGCGTCGCTCACCCGTGCTCGCCGTGCTGTTGAAGCGCTGATGCGTCTCGCGCCGGACGAGGCTTCGGTCGAGCAACCCGACGGTAGCTGGGCCGACCAGCCCGTTGCGGCACTGACCGTCGGCACGCGCGTACGCGCCCGTCCGGGCGAGCGTATTGCGATTGACGGCGTGATCGAGCAGGGCAGTTCTGCGCTCAATCAAGCGTCGATTACCGGCGAGAGCGTCCCCGTCGACAAGACGGTCGGTGACGAGGTTTTCGCGGGCAGCATCAACGAAAGCGGCCTGATTGTTTACCGCACGAGTGTTGCCCCGGGAGATACCACGCTGGCGCGCATCGTACGCATCGTGGAGACGGCGCAGCAGCAACGCTCGCCGACTCAGCGCTTCGTAGACAAGTTCTCGCGCATCTACACACCCGTCGTGGTGCTTTGCGCGTTGCTCGTCGCGATTGTGCCGCCGTTGGCTTTCGGCCTCGCGTGGACGCCATGGATCTACAAGGCGCTCGTCATGCTGGTGATTGCGTGCCCGTGTGCATTGGTGATTTCGACGCCTGTCACGGTGGTGAGCGGTCTGACAGCGGCGGCGCGTGCGGGCATTCTGATCAAGGGCGGGGCATTTCTGGAGAGCGGGCGGCTGATTCGTGCCGTTGCGCTCGACAAGACGGGAACGCTCACCCGAGGCGAGCCGCATCTGACCGATGTGGTGCCGCTTGACGCGACCACCGAGGCGGCGCGCAACGAGGTGCTGACCCTCGCGGCGGCACTCGATGCCCAAACGACGCACCCGATTGCCCGTGCGGTGGTCGATGGGTACCAGGCCACCGGATTGGGGTCGTTGCCTGCGGTGACTGACTTCGAAGCGTTGCCGGGCATGGGCGTGAAAGGTCGCATCGGGCAAACGTTGTACTACCTTGGCAACCATCGCCTCATCGAGTCGCTTGGCGTGTGCAATGCGACGGTCGAAGCCGAATTGACGCGTCTCGAAGCGCAAGCACGCACGGCTATCGTGTTGGCGAGCGAAACACAGGCGCTGGCGGTGCTGGCGGTGGCCGACACGCTGCGTGAAGAAAGCCGCGAAGCGCTGTCGCAACTGGCGCAAATGGGCATTCGTACAGTGATGTTGACGGGCGACAATCGTGCGACGGCGCAGGTCATCGGCGAGCAAGCCGGTGTGAGCGACGTGCGAGCCGAAATGCTGCCGGAAGACAAGTGGCAAGCCATTACGGCGTTGCGTGCGGAATTCGGTCACGTCGGCATGGTGGGCGACGGCATCAACGATGCCCCGGCATTGGCCGCTGCCGACGTGGGCTTCGCGATGGGCGTGACGGGGACCGACAGCGCGTTGGAGACCGCAGACGTCACGCTGATGGACGACGATCTGCGCAAATTGCCAGCCTTTCTGGCCCTTTCACGGCGCTCGGCGACGGTGCTCAAGCAGAACATCGCGATCGCACTGGGCATCAAGGCGGTGTTCTTCGCGCTGGCCGTGGTGGGGGCGGCGTCGCTCTGGATGGCAGTCTTCGCCGACGTGGGCGCGAGTCTGCTGGTGATTGCTAACGGTATGCGGTTGCTGCGAACACGAGCCGCTTAACGGTGTTTGCGAATGCCGCGTTCGAGCGATTCCGCGTCGGGCAGTCGGCATAGCACGTGGGCTGCGCGACTCGTCGCATTCACGATGAAGGTGTCGAGTCGCCCGGTCAGTACGTCGCGCTGGGCTTGCGAGAGCGGCATCGCCTCGCAGGCCTGCTGCGCCACCACCGCGTCGTTGAGCTGGCCGAGCAAGTTCTGCGCGGCGCGCAGAGTGTCCTGATAGGGCGTGCGCATGGCTTTGCGCAACCACGGCGTCAACGCTTCGGCGCTGTAACGCGCCTTTTTGATCCGCACGCGCAATGCGTGCAACTGATCGGTATCGAGCATCGCCAATTGGCGACAATCCGGAAATAACGCAATGTAGCGCACGCGAATCACGTCACGTGCGTGCTTTGCCATCGCGCGTGGCCGCGTGCCCGGCGTACGCGACGGGCGTCGCAATGCCTTGGCGGCCTGCACGTTCGTATCGCCCTGTTCGTCGATGCCGAATGCGCGCCGAAGCAGACGATGCAAGGCCACCTGTCGGTCGCTTAGCAGGGCCTCGTCCGCTTGACTATGCGCGTCGCTACGCAGCTTAGCCACATAGGCATCGACGGATGGCCAGTCGATATCGGGATGCTCGGTACGCAACGCGGGCAACGTGCTGGTGGCCAGCACGTCGGCATCGCGTGCCGGTCCCATGGTGTGGCTTAGCCAGTGCAATTCTTGTTTGAGTTTGCGGTGCCACCGAGGCTTCAGCCAAGGCGAGAAGATGTCGATGAGCGCACGCAGACGGCGCGTGGCAATACGCAGGTGGTGGATGGCTTCGGGGGCGATGACGTCGCCACCGTTGTGCGCGGCCGAGAGCGTCGGCCACTGGGCAATCGTTTCGGCAGCCAGTCTGACGAGCAGACGTGACGCAGGCATCCGACGCATCTGTCCGGCATCGAGCGGTGAGCCGATGTCCGCAGCAGGTCGCGCAGAAAGCGAGGAATTCTCGGGGGTGGCGGCGCTGGCCGCAGACGTCTCGCGTGTCATGTCACGCACCATAGCATAGGTCGCTAGGCCAGGAGAGTCGGAAGATATTACGCAGGGGTCGTGCTACCGCGGGCGCCCGGTTCCCGAAAGGATTCGGCGCTGGACACCCGCGAGGCGCGCAGCTCACATCAGTCGTGGTCCTCGCGAGAGGGTGACGTGAGACATATCTCTTTGCTACGAACCGGAGGCCGGCGGCGCAGGCAAAAAAGATAGGCCGGCCCGAAGGCCGGCCTGCGCGCAACTGGCTTTACTTCTTGTTCACAGCGTCCTTGAACGCCTTACCAGCCGTGAACTTCACGGTCTTGGCAGCCGGGATCTTGATCGCTTCGCCGGTCTTCGGGTTGCGGCCGGTACGCGCAGCGCGCTTGCCCGAACCGAACGAGCCGAAGCCGATCAACTGAACCGCGTCACCCTTTGCGACTGCCTTCTTGACGGTCTCGAGCAGAGCGTCGATGGTTTCGCCGGTTTGAGCCTTGCTTGCACCCGTAACACCAGCGACGGCGTCGATCAGTTCCTGTTTGTTCATGTGTGTTTCCCTTGAGAGGTGGTGAATACCGGCGACAACTCTAACACTTTCGCCATTTGACGAGTGTCGGTGTTGTATCCGCGCCATAAGGCACGCGGCGCGCGCCAGAATGTCGCCTACGCGGCACATCGAAAGCACACGATCCGGAGATCGCGTCTCGTGACGTGACGAGAGGGCGCCGGCACTTGCCGGGCAGCCGCATTATAGAGCCTTCGGCGGCCTGTGGGCCAGTCCTGGCAACGGTTTGCGGCGATTTTGTTGCGCAATGCCGCGTACTTTCTCGTTCTTGGTGGTAAAACCCCGGTAACTGCGCTCATCTGCGGGCTTAGCACCTCGCAATCCCTTGCTGGGCGGGCTTTGGGGGTTTCCCTAGCGCGGGAGGGCTTGCGCTGGCGCCTGACTTTTGGTTGGCGTCGCCTCGTGTTTCACTGGCTGTCATCCCAGTGTCATTCACGACACCTAGCGTTGCGGCGCCTGCTACTGCCTACACTTCAGAACACATGATGGCGCGCCAATGCGCGCCTCAAGGATTCGTCGCTATGCTGCTTTGCCAGATCACCGATCTTCACGTGACCCGCCCCGGTGCGCTTGCCTGTGAGCGCGTCGACACGGCGCGCGCGCTGCGCCGCGCGATCGCCACGATCAACCGCTGGTCGCCGCGGCCTGACGCCGTGATCGCTACCGGCGATCTCGTCGATACGCCACATCCATCGGAGTACGAAGTATTGCGGGAATGCCTCGCCGAATTGCAGATTCCGCTCTATCTCGTCGTGGGCAATCACGACCATCGCGCGGGTCTGCGGGCGGCGTTCCCCGAGCACACGTATCTGCACGGCGGCAAGCCGGGCGAGGGCAGTGAGGCCGGTAAGGCCGGTGGTGACGACTTCGTGCAATACCGCGTCGACATCGGCCCTGTGACCGTGCTGGCGCTCG
Source organism: Pandoraea pneumonica (assembly GCF_049918595.1). GTDB lineage: Bacteria > Pseudomonadota > Gammaproteobacteria > Burkholderiales > Burkholderiaceae > Pandoraea > Pandoraea pneumonica_A. Next base: position 1,332,227 of record NZ_JBNCRZ010000002.1, on the reverse strand, counting down.
ATACGCAATCGCCGCCGGGGGCCAGCGGTCACTTGTGCGACGCGAGGCTCGACTGGCTCGACGCCAAGCTACAGGCCTGCGAAGGACGCCCAACGATCATCGCCATGCACCATCCGCCATTCGATACCGGTATCGCGTTCATGGACGAACTCGGTCTGTCGGCCCAAGGCCGGGCGGGCTTCGCGGCAGTGGTGTCTCGCCACCCCCACATCGAGCGAGTGATCTGCGGGCATTTGCATCGCAGCATTCAGGCTGGGGTGGCGGGGGCACCCGGTGTGATGGCGAGTACCTGCGTCTCGACCGCCCATCAGATATCGCTTGGACTCGCGCCAGATGCGCCTGGATCGATCACGTTGGAGCCGCCCGGGTTCGCGCTTCACCTCTGGCAGCCGGGGGCCGGTGTGCGCACGCATTTGGCGTACGTCGGGCCGTTCGAAGGGCCTTACACGTTCGACGGTGAGTCGGTCTCCTGACGGGTTGACGGTCCCGAATTGTCGCTTGTCACGTAGTTGTCGCAAGGCTTTCACGCGGCTTTCACGCGGTGCGCAGCCACGTCAAAAATGGGGACGATAGTAGGACTGACGATGTGTAGAGTGCGGTCGTATCAACCATAAGAAGTCACTTCAGATCAGCAGTCATGGGCTGCGCCGGGGATCCAAATTGCCGTCTCGCGCCGGTTCCGCGCGAAAGCCGTTGTCCGTCACGAGGGGTGTCTATGCCCGCACGGACGCCATACCGAAGCGTCGGCGCGTGAGCCCGCAGGCCGCCCGACCCGGCTGATTCTTTTTTTCACGAGCGCCACGTGACAACCGCCACGCCTAACGACGCCGAACCGGCACGCGATGCCCATGCATCGGCGCGCGTGCGTCGCTCGCAACCGCTCGGCAACCTGGGCGTGTGGGGGCGTTGGCTCGCACCGGCGGTCGTCCGCCCGCTCGCCGTCCTTGAAATCGTGGGCGTGATGACGCTCGCGATTTTCGTGGCATGGGAGTTTCGACCGGAAGACCCGTTGCTGCGCACCGCGCAGTTTCCCTGGTTGTGGCTCGTCGCTATGGTGACGGCGCTGCGCTATGGGGCTTTCGCGGCGGCGGGAAGCGGGGCGCTGCTCGCGCTGGCTTGGTATCTTCTGTGCGGCCGGTCGGGCGAAGTTTTCCCGATGGGCTATTTCGCGGGTGGAATGACGGCGGTACTTGTCACCGGACATTTTTGCGATGTCTGGTCCTACCGCACGCGCCGTGCGCAGAGTATCAATGGCTATCTGAACGACCGTCTGGTCGCCATCACGCACAACCACTACCTGCTGCGGGTCTCGCACGAGCGCTTGGAGCGTGACTTGCTCGCCCGGCCCGTCACCCTGCGCGACGCCATCACGCGCTTGCGCGACCTGACCGTGCGCCGCGCCGGCGATGTGCACTTGACTGGCGGGGTGACACTGCCGAACGCGCAGCCGATGCTCGAATTCGCCGCGCTCACGTGCCAAATCGAAGTGGCGTCGCTCTTCCCGGTGCGCGGCGATCGCCTCGGCACGACGGCACTCGCGCGCGTAGGGGAGAGTTTCGAACCTATCTCCGACGATCCGCTGGTGCAGCACTGCCTGCGCGAGGGCACGCTGACGCATGTGCGCTCGGATGCCGCGGCCAGCGAGTCGAGCCCTTATCTCGCCTGCGCGCCCCTGGTCGACGCCGACGGGCAACTGGTGAGCGTGCTGATCGTGCGCCGCATGCCGTTTCTGGCCCTCAACCACGACAATCTTCAGCTGTTGCTCGTGTTGCTCGCGTATTACGCCGATGGCGTGGCCCAGCAGCCGCTCGTGGCGGAAGTGCGGGCGTCGGTACCGCAAGCCCCCTACGATTTCGCATTGGAGCTGGGACGCCTCGCACGGCTCAAGCGCGGCAGCGGCATCGAGTCGTCGCTCGTCGCGCTGGTGTTCCCCCGCGGGGCCCGCGGCGACTCCCTGTTCGAGCAGACCGTGCGCCAGCGCCGCGCACTCGACGCGCTGTGGACCTTAGGCACGCCGCGCCAGCAGATCGCCATCGCGCTGATGCCGATTACCGACGAGCACGGCATCGACGGTTACCTGTTGCGCGTGGAAAACCTCCTCCGTCAGCAATACGACGTCGATTTTCAGAGCGGCCATATTGCGATTCACAGCGCACACGTCGATGCCGATGCGCCGGGCGAAGGGCTGCTCAAACTCGTCGAACGGTGTACCGGCCATGGTTGACTTGACGCATCGCGACGACGCCTTGCGAAGCTGGCAGCGACCCGGTCAAGGCGGCGCGGCAAAGGCGCTGCGGTGGATGCTGCTGCTCGTCGTGGCGGGCCTTGCGATGGCAGCGCAGTGGCAGGCGGCCCGCATCGTTCTCTTTCCTTCCCCAGTTGTCGAAGTGACGCCTGGTGTCGATGGCACTGGCGCCGCGCTCCATGCGCTCGCGTGGACAGACCCGCTATGGCTTGTGCTGGCATGGCAAGCCGTGTCGGCTTGTCTGGCTGGCGCGTTCATGACGCACGCCTTGCCCGCGAGCTATCGTCATCGGCGCGGCGTCGGGTGGCACACCGCACTGATCTGTTTCTTCCTGCCGCTGGTCGGGATCTTCGTGCTGTTCGGTGTGATGCTGATCGGTTACCTGTTTCCGATGCCGCGTGAAATGCCACAAGCCGTACAGGTGGCGTCGCCCGGGTTCGTCACGCATCTGGTGGCGCGCGTGCGACATGGCACCGGTATGCGATTGCGTGCCCGCCTGCGCAACGTGAACGGCGAGCGTGACGATCGCGTGGCCGCACTCGTGTCGGTGCAGGCGCTGCCGTCGCGTGTGACCAGCGAAATTGCGCGTGATCTGCTCGCCGACCCGGTGGAGGAGGTGCGTCTGCTGGCATACGGCATTCTCGATGGGCTGGAGAAGCGCATCATGCAGCAGATCTTCCAGATGCGAGACCGCCACGAGGCGGCGCAGGACGAGGACGAACGCGCCGACACGAGTCGTCGGCTGGCTCAGTTGTATTGGGAGCTCATTTATCAGAACCTGGTGCGCGGCGAGGTGCTGCGTTTCACGCTGGAACGGGTCGAATTCTTCGCGCACGCGACGCTTGAGCAGCATGAAGACGATGCTTCGATGTGGTATCTGCTTGGCCGGTGTTCGTTGCTGCGCCACGCGCCCGATGCCGCAGAAATGTATCTGCGGCATGCGCAGTTCCACAGTTTCCCCAGCGAGCGGTTGCTGCCATGGCTGGCCGAAGCGGCGTTCCAGAAACGCCGTTACGACCGTGTGACGCAACTGCTGTGCGGACTGGGTGGTCACGCCGCACTGGCGGCGGTGTCGCCGACGGTGCAGCCTGCTGTGCGGTTCTGGACGAGATGATGTCGCCGCCCGACGCGCCCGGCGAGATGCCGCTCGACGCCGGCGAGGCTTCGGCCACGCCGGCGCCTCAAACCGCGCCCGTGGCCGATGTGGCATTGCTGCTCGAAGGCACGTTTCCCTACGTGCGCGGGGGCGTGTCGTCGTGGGTCGACCAACTGATCCGCGCGTTTCCCGAGCGGACGTTCGCGGTGGTGTTCATTGGCAGCCGCCGCGAAGACTACGGCGCACCGGTGTACGAATTGCCGCCGAACGTCACCCACTTTGAGGCGCATTACCTCTACGAAACCTCGTCGCAAGACGACGCAGTGGCCAGTCATCAGGGCGTGCTCCACACCGACGGCGACGCGCGAGCGTTTGCACAGGTCGGCGAGATGCACGATTTGATGCGGCGCCGCGACGCTGCGGGGCACGGGCACGCCGACGGGGCGGGGAACGATGGCCTGCGCCAGATGCTTGCGCGCCTCCTGCCGATGCTTCGCGAGGACCGTGAACTGGCACAGCCCCAGTTTCTGCACAGTCGCGCGGCGTGGGACTTCATGACCGAGCGCTACGAGCGTCACTGTCTCGACCCGTCGTTCACCGATTATTTCTGGACCGTGCGCACGATGCACAAACCGCTGTGGCAACTCGCGCGCATTGCCGACGCCATGCCGCCTGCGCGCATGTATCACACGGTATCGACTGGCTATGCGGGCCTGCTGGGCGCGTTGTTGCGGTTCTCGACCGGACGTCCGCTGCTGGTGAGCGAGCATGGCAGTTACACCAAGGAGCGCAAGCTCGATCTGCTGCAAAGCGAATGGTTGCGCGATAACCGCGGGGTGCTGGAGCGCGATATCTCGCAGGTCGGCTATTTCCAAAACCTATGGATGCGCTTCTTCGAGACGATCGGGCGCGTGTGCTACGACGCGGCCGACGACATCGTGGCCCTGTTCGAAGGCAATCGGCAGCGGCAACTCGCCGACGGCGCGCCTGCGCACAAGACACGCAATATCGCGAACGGGATCGACGTTGCACGTTTTGCGGCGCTTCGGGTGCCACGGCGTGGCGACCCGGGCGCGGCCGACGATCCGGGCAATCCTGACAATCCGGATGAGGCAGACCGTACGGACATTCCACCGGTAGTGGCCCTCATCGGGCGGGTGGTGCCGGTCAAGGACATCAAGACGTTCTTGCGGGCGATCTTCATCGCGTATCGCCATCGTCCCGATGTGCAAGGCTGGATCATCGGCCCGGAGACGGAGGACCCGGCGTACGCGCAGGAGTGCCGCGACGTGGCGGCGAGTCTCGGCATGGAGTATCAGGTGCGCTTCATGGGCTACCGGCCTGTCGAGACGGTGTTGCCGCACATCGGCGTGTTGGCGTTGTCGTCGGTCTCCGAGGCGTTGCCGCTCGTCGTGCTGGAGGCGGCGGCCGCCGGTGTGCCGGTGGTGACCACCGATGTCGGCGCGTGCCGTCATCTGATCGAAGGGGATCACGCCCTCGACGGCGACCGGGCGCTGGGAAGTGCCGGTCGCGTCGTACCCATTGCCGACCCGGAAGCCCTTGCGGCTGCCATCGTCGACGTGCTGGAGCCGAATGTCTGGCACGCTGCAAGCCGTGCCGGCATGGCCCGAGTGGCACGTCACTACACGCACGACGCCATGTGCGATGCCTATCGTGCGCTCTACGGGCGTCTGCTGGCGGGGAGTCACGGCTGATGGCGGGTATCGGTTTCGAATTGCGCCGATTGCTGCGCAGCGACACGCTATCGGGCACGCTCGTGGCGTACAGCTACGCGGGGATCATCAGCGCGGGGCCGTTGGTGCTGTCGATGGTCGGCATCGTGCTCGTCGGCCTCATGAGTCTTGCCAACGTGCAGTCGGCCACCATCCTCACGCAGTTTCAGGTGTCGGTGACGTACCTGATCGCCGCCAGCGTGATCGTCACCGGGCTAGTGCAATTGGCCTTCACGCGGCATTTGAGCGACCGGTTGTTCGCGGGCGAATCGCGGGCCGTCATGCCTGCGCTCGGCGCGGTGGCGCTGGTCACCACCGTGGTGCTCGGTAGCCTCGGTCTGGTGTTGTCGCAGACGCTCTTCGTCGCGTTGCCACTGGCTTACCGGTGGTTGATGTGGATCGGCTTCGTGTTGCTCGGCAACCTGTGGGTCGTGGTGTTGTTTCTCACCAGCGTGAAGCAGTACCGCGCGATTCTCGGTGTGTTTTGCGTCGGCTACAGCTTGAGCGTGGTGAGCGCCGTGCTGTTGGGGCGCTACGGTCTGGTGGGGTTGCTGGGCGGGTTCGTGATCGGTCATGCGTGCCTGCTGCTGGGGCTGGTGGCGATCGTCGTGCGGCAGTACCGCACCGATACGTGGCTGTCGTGGGACGTCTTTGCGCCGAAGGGGTTGTACGTGTCGCTGGTCGGCGTGGGCGTGTGTTTCGGACTCGGCGTATGGATCGACAAGCTGATGTTCTGGGTATCGCCCGCCACCGGCATGACGATCATCGGACCGTTGCGGGCGTCGCCTGTCTACGATTTGCCGGTCTTCCTCTCGTATATGTGCGTCATTCCCGGCATGGCGGTGTTTCTGCTGCGCATCGAGACGGACTTTGCCGAAGCCTATACGAGCTTCTTCGATGCCGTGCGGCATGGTGGCACGCTGCGGCAAATCGCGACGGCGCGCGACATGATGACGCGTGCCGTACGCACCGGGTTGTACGAAATTCTGAAGGTGCAAACGGTGGTGACGCTGCTGGTGTTTGCGTTCGGCGACGACATGCTGCGACTGGTCGGCATGCCTGCCGCCTGGCAGCCGTTGCTGCGTGTGGATGTCATTGCGGCCAGCATGCAGGTGTTGCTGCTGGGCGTGCTCAATGTGTTGTTCTATCTCGACCGGCGCCGCGAGGTGCTCGTGATTACCGCGTCGCTGGTGGTGCTCAACGCGGTGTTCACTTGGGCGAGTCTGCGGCTCGGGCCGGACTGGTACGGCTATGGGTTTGCCCTGGCGTTGTTGTGCGTGCTGATAGTGGGTGTCGTCTGGTTAGGCAGGCGGTTGGGCGCCCTCGAATACGAGACGTATATGCGTCAGCCGATGTAAGGCTGCCGGCGGCCCGCGCCAATTGGCGAAGCCGGCAGCCGTGGAGTAAGATGCGGGACCTCGCGCAACGTGCGCGACCCCGGGCGCGCGGGGAAGGCGACGCCAAGGCATTTTCATGAGCAATCAGGGCACCATTCTCGTTACCGGCGGCGCCGGTTATATCGGCTCGCATACGTGTGTCGAGTTACTGGCAGGCGGTTACGACGTCGTCATTGTCGATAACCTCAGCAACAGTCAACGCGAAGCCATTGTCCGTATCGAACGCATTGCTGGGCGCGCGCCGGTGTTCATCCAGGGCGACGTGTGTTCCGCCGCGCTCATGGAGGACGTTTTTGCCCGCCACCGCATCGATGGCGTGATTCACTTTGCGGCGCTCAAGTCGGTCGGCGAGTCGGTTCGCGAGCCGTTGCGCTACTACAGCAACAACCTTGGCAGCCTCGTCACGTTGCTTGCCACCATGGCGCGTCACAACGTACACGATCTGGTGTTCAGTTCGTCGGCCACGGTGTACGGCAATCCGAGCTCGGTGCCCGTCGACGAGACGTTCCCGCTGTCGACGACGAATCCGTACGGCCAGACCAAATTGATGGCTGAGCAGATGATCGCCGACACCGTGGCGGCCGACCCGCGCTGGCGCTGCGCCACACTGCGGTACTTCAATCCTGTCGGTGCCCACGAGAGCGGTTTGCTGGGCGAGGACCCTGGCGGCGTGCCAAACAACCTGATGCCGTTCGTCGCACAAGTGGCCGTGGGCAAGCAAGCACGGCTGAAGGTATTCGGCGGCGACTGGCCGACGCCCGACGGCACCGGTGTGCGCGACTATCTGCATGTGGTCGATTTGGCGCGCGGGCATTTGTCGGCGCTGACCGGTTTGCGCACGCATGGAGCGGGTTTCACCGTGAATCTGGGCACTGGGCAAGGACATAGCGTGCTCGACGTCGTTCGTGCCTTCGAGGCAGCGAGCGGGCGCGATGTGCCGTACGAGATCGTGGCCCGCCGGACTGGCGACATCGCCACGTGTTACGCCAATCCGGCCAAGGCACAGGCGCTGCTGGGCTGGCGCGCGCAGTACGATCTGGCGCGTATGTGTGCCGATCACTGGCGCTGGCAGCGCCAGAATCCTGATGGATATCAATAATCGTCCCGAAAAACCCCGTTAGGGGACAGGGGACAAATGAAAGCCATTCCCAATTAAGGTAAAATAGTCGGGTTTTCCCGCCCTCGACCGATAGTGCGTGCACCTTGCGCGCCGCCGTCCCGGGCTACGGGGCCATTACCGCATTACCGACCGCCAATATGAGTACACAGAATCAACAGACCGTGCTGGAAGTCCACCACTGGACTGATACGTTGTTCAGCTTCAAGACCACGCGCGACGCTTCGTTCCGTTATGTCAATGGCCAGTTCACGATGATTGGTCTGGAAGTCGAAGGCAAACCGCTGCTGCGCGCCTACAGCATGGCGAGCGCCAATTACGAGGAAGAGCTGGAATTCCTGAGCATCAAGGTGCAGGACGGTCCGCTGACCTCGCGTCTGCAACATTTGAAGCCGGGCGACAAGGTGATCGTGGGCCGCAAGCCGACGGGCACGCTCATCAACGACAACCTGCTGCCGGGCAAGAACCTGTATCTGCTCTCGACGGGCACGGGCCTCGCGCCGTTCATGAGCATCATTCGCGACCCGGAAGTGTATGACCGTTACGAGCACATCATTCTCGTGCACGGCTGCCGCTTCACGAGCGAACTGGCTTACCGCGATCTGATCACCCAGCATTTGCCGGAACACGAGTATCTGGGCGAGTACGTGCGCGACAAGCTGATCTACTACCCGACCGTCACGCGCGAAGAGTTCGAGAACCAGGGCCGTATTACGGAGCTGGTCGAGTCGGGCAAGATGTTCCAGGACATCGGCCTGCCGGAATTCACGCCGGAAAACGACCGTGTCATGCTGTGCGGCAGCCCGGCCATGCTCAAGGACACCCGCGAGCTGCTGGAAAAGCGCGGCTTCGTCGAAGGCCACAACCACGCACCGGGGCACTACCTCGTCGAGCGCGCGTTCGTCGGTTAATTCGACAAGCGGTACGGCATCAAACAAAAACCCCGCGACGCAAACGTCGTGGGGTTTTTTGTCGTTCTGGCCCAGGCAAAAGACTGCCGGGGCCGCCGCACGTCATTCGCGCGGCGACCGGTCGTCGTTTAGAACTGAATCGTCGCGTTGGCCACGAACGTGCGCGTGGCGCCGAGGAACAGGAAGCCGCCCCACGCTTCGGTCCAGTACTTGCGATCGAACAGGTTGTTGATCCCCGCGCGGAACACGACGTCCTTGCCGCTGATACGGGTCTGATACTTCGCGCTCAGATCGAACGTGGTGTAGCCCGGGATGAACTGCGTGTTGGCCGCGTCGACCGCCATGCCGCCCACGTACTTGCCGCCGAACGCGACCGTCAACTCGCGCAGGTAAGACGGGTTGTACTCGATGCGTCCCGTGCCGATGAACTTGGCTGCGCCATACACGCGCTTGCCGTTGACCGTCGGATCGTCGATGTCCACCGCCTTCGAGTTCATCAGTAGCACACCACCCATCAGGCGCCAGTCGTTGACCGGCTTGACCCACGCGCTCGCGTCCAGCCCCTGGAAGCGCATGATGCCGTTCTGCACCAGGTTGTTGTTCGAATCGGCGTACGAATAGCCGCGGCGAAGCTGGAACAACGCGATGTTGGCGCCCCAATTCCGGTTATCCGTCTTGAAGCCGACTTCCCACTGCTTGCTCTTGAGCGGGCCGTACGTCGTGCCCGAGTTGGCGTAGCGGTTGTCGGCCGATGCGCCTTCTTCCAGCGACTCGACGTAGCTCACATAAGCGGTCGAATTCGCGTCGGTCTTGTACATCAACGCGATGGTCGGCGAGACCGGGTTGGCCGAGTAGTTCGCCGACTGGTTGCCGTTGGTGTAATAGCTCCAGTCGTGATACTGCGTGTAACGCGCGCCAAGCAGCACCGACAGACGCGACGTGATGTGTACCGTGTCGCTCGCGTAGATCGCCGCTTGCGTGATGCGGCCCGCGCGATACAAGTCGGCCGAAATACCGGCTTGCGCGTTGGTCAGCAACGTCGTCGAGAACAGGTTGCCGTTGCCGAGGTTGTAGCCGTTTTGCCAGCCTTCGCCCGCGTCGTAGTCTTTCCACTGGTTCATGTAGCTCGCGCCCACGACCACGTCGTGTTTCACGCCCCACGTGTCGACCTTGCCTTGCAGCATGGCGTCGTAGTTCTGGTAGTAGTAACGCGTGAGCGCTGCGTACAGCGTGTTGGTGTAGTTGCCCGCGTTGTCGTTCACCGCGATGAAGCTGTCGAAGTTGTAGCGGTTTTCCTTCGCGAAGCGGAATTTCAGGCTGGCGCGCCAGTCGTCCGAGATGCGGTAATCGAGGCCGCTGCCTACCGACAGGAACTCGGTTTCATACCAGTTCTGCGGTTGAGACAAGTCCTTGATGCTCTTGGCGGCCGGAATCTGCGTCACGCCGTAGAACCCGAGACCGAAAATCGTGCCTGTCGATTTGCGATCCTGATACATCACGTCGGCCGACCACGTGAGGTTCGGCGTGATGCGCCAGTCGAGCGCCAGCGATGCGCCCTTGCGGCGAATATGCTGATTCGCTTCCGACGAGTTGCCTTCCTCGTTGACCACATTCATGCGATAGCCGAACTGATTGTCCGGGCCGAACCGGCCGCCCACGTCGAGCTTCCCGGCCCAGATGTTGGCCGACGTGTAGCCGATGGTCGCCGATTGGTACGGGTCGTCCGTTGGGCGCTTCATCACGTAGTTCAGCATGCCGCCCGGCGTGGCGAAGCCGTACATGAAGCCGCCTGCACCCTTGAGCAGTTCCACTTTCTCGAACGGTTCCAGCGCGAGATCGGCGTCCCACACCGGGAAGCTCTGACCGTCGACCTTGATGCCGTTGAGCATGTCGATCGCCAGACCGCGCACGCTGAAGACGGCATTCTCGCCGGTCGCGCTACTGATGACCTGTGCGACGGACGGGTCGTACTTGAACACGTCGTTGATCGACGTTGCCATCAAATCCTGTGCTTGCTCGTTCGTCACGGTCGTGGTCGAGAAGGGTGTGTCGACGGCCTTACGTGTGCCGAGTGCCCCCGAGGTCACGTTTTTCACGGCGAGCGGATCGTAGTCGTTGCTGCGATCGCCGACGACGGTCGTCGTCGACAACTGGGCGGTCGGCGTCTGCGCGGTCGTCGCCGCGGGTGCCCCATGGTTCGCCGCCGGGTCGGCCGACGCGCTGGTGGCAGCGCTTTGCGCGTACGCCTGCGATGCCGCCAATGCGGCGTAGGTTGCGATCAGCGCGAACGTGGCCCGAGCGATGGGCGAAGCACGACGCGAAACTTCGGGGCGAGCGAGGGCGCGCGCCGTGACGGAGCGGATTTGCGACATTGGGGTACATCTCCCTGAGTAAGTGACTGACTGTCTTGTGCTGGATCGATGGCGTCGGTGCGCCAAATCTCTTATGTCCCGGGCGAGGGCTTCGCCGGGGGAATCCTTAACTGGCGGTGTGCGCCTCTCGCTGTGCCTGCGTGGCGCTATCCGTCGGCAGTGCGGGGCGTGCCCACACACTGTTCGGATCGCCATGACGTGCGCGTCGCCACGTCGCGCGAGCGAACAGGAAGAACGCGATCGCGCAAACAATGGCGACGAGATCGACCCCTGCGAGTACCCAGTCGCCCGCAGCGATCGAGTGCAACACGCTGTCCGGGGTGACGATGGCGTCGAGAACGGGAATGGCCAGACAGGCAATCGCCGTCGCGGCGAGCAATCCGGTGGCGGCCACGGCGGGTGCCGTGAGCGCAGCAAAGATCAATGACAGTGCGACCGTGACGACGAAGATCGACAGCGCCGTCGTGCCTTGCGAGAGCAGTGCACCCGAGAACGCCACCGCCAACCCGAGGCACGTGCCGAGGAACACCCCGGCCGTGGCCTTTGCCATCCAGCGCAGATTGGCCGGTTGAATCGCCGAGTTGCGCTTGCGGCGCGACTCCAGCCACAGCAAGTTGCCGTTGTACACCAGCACCGCGCCCATCAGGCCGAGGACGAAGTAGACCCAGCGCATGCCGATACCGGCGAAATTGCCGAAGTGCGCGCCGTAAATCATGCTCATGACGGCGTGATTGGCGTCGCGTGCGCCCGGGCTGTGCTGACCGACGATGGCGCCGTCGTTCAGACGCACGGCCACGGCGGCGAACACGCCCAGCGAGTCACCGGCTTCGCCATACACTTCTGCCACGGCGTCCGGCTTGCCGTAACCGGTCCATGCGACGGCGGTCGCTTCCACGTCGGGGGCGGCATGCGCGGCACGCGCGAGCACGTCGGCCAGCGCCAGTGGCTTGCCTTCGACCGGCGCAATTTTGGCGGGCACCGAGCCGGTTACCTGCGGAATCTGCGCCATCAACTTGTTCTCGAACGTGACGACGTTAAATGCCATCATCAACGGCAAGCTCAGGCACAGCAGCGCGCCGGTGAGTGCAAAGACGATGTGAAACGGCAAGCTCAGCACGCCGATCGCGTTATGCGCGTCTTGCCAAAAGCGCTTGAGATTGCGCCCGGGGCGCAGCGCAAAGATGTCGCGCGTGATGCGCGGCAAGTGCACGATGACACCCGAGATCAGCGCCATCCCATAGAACAGCGACACGATGCCCATCAGATACAGGCCGTAGGTCGGAATCGATAGCGAGTAGTGCAGCGCATTGATCGTGGCCGACAGCCCGGGGCGGGCATTGCCGACGATGAGCGAAGGTTGAGCGCCGTCGTTCGATTCGCGCAAGCGCGCCTGCATCCACTCGCCGTCGGGCTGTTGCCAGTAGGCGAATGGCGTTGGCGAATGGTTGGGCAGTACCACGCCCATCTGCTCGCGCGCCGCCGGGTACTTTGCCCGCACGAGTTCAGCCAGTGTCTCGGTCTGCGCGAGCGTGAGCGGCGCATGACGCGTGGCGGGCTGCTCCCAGCGTTCGATTTCGTGTTGAAAAACGGTGAGCGCACCGCCGAGCATGGCGATGAAGAGCGCGAAGCCAGCCACGATGCCGGCCCACGTATGGACGCTCAGATATTGACGTAGCGTTTGGGCACGCATCGGAAAATCCTTACCAGACGGCGCGCGCCAGATATAGCGCGGCCCAGGCGACGGCAGTGGTGGCACCCATGCCGATCCATGCGCGCGTGGCGGTTCGGCTCGCATAGACCACGGCGAACAGGCCGAGCCACACAAGCGGGAAGAGGGCGATGACGGGGATGACAGCGGTGTGCCAGCCCGCCGGCGTCATGTACGCGATGGCCCCGCACAGCGCCATGGCCGCGAAGAAGCCGAGTACGAGACCCGCAAACGTTCTACTCCACATGGGCATCTCCGCGCAGCCAATGCCAGCCGCCAGCGGCGTACGGCCAAAAGAGGAGGCCAAAACACAACGACATGAACGCCGCTGCGATACCGGCTGAAGCCCCGGCCGCCGTCAGCCAGCAAATCACGCTGGCGATGGCAGCCACAAGCGCGAGCGCGCGTGCGGGCTGGGCGCTCAGGCGCTGCGTACGCAGGCGCTGATGCTCCGATGTCAGATAGCAGACGCCGCCTGCAAGCCAGGCCAGCGCAATAGCCAATGCAATCAACATGCTTAGGAATCGACGAGAAACGAGGGCACACAAGCAAAAACGCCGCCCTCAGGCGACGTCACGGCATGTGTGCCGATGAGAACGTTAACGAAAACGATTCGCATTTATAACATGTTTCGGATAATTCCTGAAACATTCGCAAACATCGGGAAACGCGGCGACGCGCAGTCGTGGTTTGGTGACAACGGCGCCGAGCGGGCCGTTGTCAATGCCTTGAATTTATGCGAGATGGTGCTCGGCGCCGCGGTCTTGCGGTTGCCGTGCAGCGGGTCGTCCTGAGTGCCGAAGCGTTGATTAGCGTCCCGTCACCGTTAACTGACGCCTGCCAGTGGTGTCGGCCGGTAGTTGCCCGCCGAACTGCCGAAGCGCGGCCTGTAGGTAAGGGATTTGCGGACCGGGCGTGGGCTGCGCTCGATCGATCTCCGGCAGCAGATGCCACGGCGCGGTCGGGTAGAGGTGATGGACGCGATGGAGATTTGCGTTGAGCAGCAACGCCCGGATCGGCGCAGGGGCGTGGAAGTTGCGGGCGCGCGCGGGCTCGTCCATGGCAACGCCGTAGTGCGGCAAGTTGTCGGCAATCGAAAGCCAGATGCCGCGCGCGACGAACGCCGCGACGAACACCGGCCACCACGGCCCGTAGGCCCAGAGGGCGAGCGCGAACATTGCCAGCGTCAGCAGGAAATCGCGCTGAATCCGGCGGCGGCGCACGGGGTCGCTGCCGAACATGACCACGCGGCGGCGCACGTCTTCGTCTTGGGCGTCTGTGCCCAGCGCGCTGGCGGCCAGTGCGGGGAGGCGGCGCAACGGCACCCAGGCGATGATTGGCGCAAAGATTTCCGCCAACCACATGCCGCCCAACAACCGCGACTGATAGCCGAGCCATGCGCGTAACCGCAAAACCGGTGAGGCGTTTTCGGGAAGGGTGGAAATATCGGGCCGGTCGAACGGCTGCCGCGTGAAGCGATGATGCAGCAGATGACCGAAGCGCATGATTTCGAACGGCAGGCCGAGCAATATCGACAGCATCCGACCAGTGCGTTCATTCGCACGCGGTTTGAGTCGCAACTGACCGTGAATCGATTCGTGAATCAGGCCCCAGTGCATCGGCGTGAGCAGTAGCACGGGCAGTAGCGTGAGTGCGGCGCTCGCCCCCCAATGTCGCATCGCCCAACCCAGCCCGAACCATTGCCAAAGTCCGGCGAGTCCGGTCAGCGCAATCAGCCACGGATTCCAGCGCGACGGGCGGGCGTGCCGCCAGAGCGCCGGCGAAGCTAGAGAAGACAGCGATGCATCGGTGTCCAACTGCGCCGAGGGGGCGACGACATGCTCCATAAGGTCTCCGTGACGTGGGGTGCCATTTCGAGTGCCAGAGCGTTCGAGCGCCATCTTACGCAATCGGCCCGGCCCCGTGGCGACAAGAGTGTATGTCGCCCGTCAGGATGGAAATATGTCAGTCGCGTGGCATTGTCATACCACGGCCTTACAGCACGGGATGAACTCGCAGATTTACAGCACGGCCTTACAGCACAGCCTTACAGCAGGCTGCCGTACTGCGCCAACCCCGCGTCGGTGAGACGCGCGAGCCGCAACCCGCGCTCGCCGTCTTCGATGTCGACCCAGCCCGCATCGCCCAGCACGCTGAGATAGCGCAGCAGGTCGCTCATCGGCAGTCCGCTGCGCTTGGCCAGGCGTGCGAGCGAGAGCGCGTCGCGGCCCTCGTCGCGTCCCTCCGCTAGGGTGAAGAGCAACCGCGCCAAATCCTGCTCGGCCGACGAGATCGATTCGGCCGCGGCGTCAATGCGCTCGGTCGCGTGGCTTGCGGGGTGGATGGCGCCGTCAGGCACGGCGGCGCTCCATCAGCACGGGGATCGATTTGGACGTTGGGGTACCCGCGCCGTCGGCGGTTGCGTCGAGCGGCACGAGACCGTTGGTTTCCGGGTAATAGGCGGCGATGCTGCCGCGCGGAATGTCGTATGCCACGAGCAGGAAGTCGTCGGCGCGGCGCGCGATGCCATCGTTCCAGACGCCGACCAAATCGATACGCTCGCCCGCGCGAAAGCCCAGGGCGTCGAGATCTTCCACATTCGCAAACACCACACGGCGCTGACCGAACACGCCACGATAGCGGTCATTCAGACCGTAGATCGTCGTGTTGTATTGATCGTGCGAACGGATGGTGGCGAGTTGCAGCACCTCTGCGCCGCGCTCACCCGCCTGACGGCGTGCCGTGTCGATGGGCAGCTCCGCTGGCAGCGGGTGCGTGGTGAAGTTCGCCCGGCCCGTGGCGGTCAGCCAGCGGCGCTCTGCGGGCGGCACGGCCAGACGGAAGCCGCCCGGATGGCGCACGCGGCGATTGAAGCCGTCGAAGTCGTCGAACGTCGCGGCAATCGCGTCGCGAATGCGGTCGTAGTCTTCGATGTACCAATGCCAGTCGTCGTGCCCGGCGAGCGCGCGGCCCATCGTGGCTTGCGCGATGCCCGCCACGATGGCGGGTTCCGAGCGCAGGTGTTCCGAGGCGGGGGCGTTGATGCCGTACGACAGGTGCACCATGCTCATCGAGTCTTCGACGGTCACGCCTTGTACGCTGCCCGCCTGCATATCGATCTCCGTGCGGCCGAGGCAAGGCAGGATGAGGGCGTCGCGCCCGTGCACGAGATGGCTGCGATTGAGCTTCGTCGCGACGTGGACCGTCAAGTCGCACTGACGCAGGCCTTCCCAAGTGCGCGGCGTGTCCGGGGTGGCCATGGCAAAGTTGCCGCCCATGCCGATGAAGACCTTGATGCGGCCCTCGAGCATCGCGGAAATCGTGTCGACCACGCCTAGCCCTTCTTCGCGTGGCGGGTTGAAATCGAACACTTGACCGAGCCGGTCGAGAAACGCGGCGCTCGGCTTCTCGTTGATGCCCACGGTGCGATCGCCCTGCACGTTGCTGTGGCCGCGCACGGGGCACAGACCCGCACCCGGACGGCCGATGTTGCCGCGCAGGAGCATCAGGTTGGTGATCATCTGAATGGTCGCCACCGCCTGCTTGTGTTGCGTGATGCCCATGCCCCAAGTCGCAATGACTCGCTCGCCGCGCAGATAAACGTCGGCAATCTGGCACATCTGGGCTTGCGAAACCCCGGCGGCGCGCACGAGATCGTCCCAGCGCTCGGCGCGAACGTCTGCCGCGAATGCGTCGAAGCCATGAGTGTGTTCGGCGATGAAGGCGTCGTCGAGCAGCGGCGCGTCGCCGTTGGTGCGGGCCTCGGCATCGCGTTCCAGCACGTGCTTGATCACGCCTTTGACGAACGCAAAGTCGCCGCCGCTCGCGGGCGTCACGTAATGGCCGCTGATGGCCGTGCCGCCCATGCTGAGCATCTCGGCGGCGCTTTGTGGGTCAGCGAAGCGCTCCAGCCCGCGCTCGTGCAACAGGTTGATCGACACGATGGTCGCCCCGCGCCGGGCGGCTTCACGCAATTCGCCGAGCATGCGCGGGTGATTGGTGCCGGGGTTTTGACCGAAGAGCAGCAGGGTATCGGCTTGCTCGAAGTCGTCGAGCGTGACCGTGCCCTTGCCGATGCCGACGACCGGCGGCAAGCCCACGCTGGTCGGCTCGTGGCACATGTTCGAGCAATCGGGGAAGTTGTTCGTCCCGTATTGGCGCACGAACAGTTGGTACAGGAAGGCGGCTTCGTTGCTGGTGCGGCCCGACGTGTAGAACGCGGCTTGGTTGGAGTCAGGCAGGGCGCGCAGGTGCTCGCCGATGAGGGCGTAAGCCGCCTCCCAATCGATAGGCGCATACCGGTCGGTTGCTGCGTCGTATCGCATCGGGTGCGTAAGGCGCCCGTAGCCTTCCAGGGTGTAGTCGTCGAGCGACAGCAAATCGGTGACGGTGTGCTCAGCGAAGAACGCGGGTGTCACGCGCCGGCTGGTGGCCTCGGCGGCGACGGCCTTGGCGCCGTTTTCGCAGAACTCGAACGTCGAGGCGTGCTCGCGATCCGGCCACGCGCAGCCCGGGCAATCGAAGCCGCTAGGCTGGTTCGCGCTAAGCAGCGTGCGCGCGCCCTTGAGCGGGATACCTTGCGAGACGAGTTGGATGGCGACGTTCTTGAGGGCGCCCCAACCACCGGCGGGGCGCGTGTAGTTGGCGATCTTCGGTGTGGTCATGTTGCGGTGCGCGTGGCGCGTGAATCCGGAGGGGTTTGATTTGCCATCATAGGCAAATAAATGCATAAATCGAGTTCGAATCTCAAGCGTCGGACTCGGCGTGAATCCCGTTTGTTCCTGATGATTCGGCGAATGACGGCATGTTATCAGCAAAATGCATGAGCTATATTATGCAATGAATAGCATATGATGCTCGCTGCGACGTCCCGGTTTCGAGGCGATCGCACCAAATCGTCGATCCTTGCGTCGCGCAGGCGATTTCCGATGGGCGGAATAGGTAAAAATGTGCATAATTATTTCGCCTCGCACGCTCCGATTCACCATGCATGTCGCGAGATAGCGTTGATATAGAAGGGCTTCGCGCTCTTCGGCGCGATCTGGGTCGGGTGCACTTATGAACCAATTCACATATGGATCGCCCCATGCGGATCTCAATCGCCCCTCAACTGCGCTTTCGTCACGACGGCAGCGACGTGCCGCTCGACAAGCTCATTTCATTGCTGGCGCATGTCGATACGCTGGGCAATCTGCAAGCGGCGAGCCATGCGCTGAACCTGTCGTATCGCGGGGCATGGGGGCACGTGAAAGAGGCCGAGACGGCACTCGGTGCACCGTTGCTCACGATGGCCCGCGGACGAGGCGCGGTACTCACCCCGCTCGCCCGGCGCTTGCTCTGGGGGCAAAAGCGCTTGCAAGCGCGCTTGGGGCCGTTACTCGAGACGATGGCCTCCGAGTTGCAGACGGAGCTCGACGATTTGCTGGCGGATGACGGCAACGACCAGTTGCGCATCTTCGCCAGTCACGGGTTGGCCGTGGCGGCGCTGGTCGACTTCGCCGCGAAAGCAGAGTTGCCGCTGGAAGTGAGTTATCGCGGCAGCATTGAAGCGGTCTCGGCGCTCGCGAAGCAGGAATGCGAAATGGCGAGCTTTCATGTGCCCGAAGGTGCGTTAGCCGAGCAGGTGCTAGCACAGTACGCGCCTTTGCTCAAGGGCAAGGCCTACCGCGTCGCCGATGTGGCATCGCGCCGATTGGGGTTGCTCGTGGCGCGTGGCAATCCGCTGCATATTCAGTCGATTGCCGATTTACCTCGCGTGGGTGCGCGGTTCGCCAATCGCGAACGTGGCTCCGGCACGCGCATGATCTTTGATCTGCTGCTGCAACAAGCGCGACTCGATCCAGAAACCATCCACGGTACGGAAAACATCGAACTGACCCACGCGGCCGTCGCCGCCTATATCGCGAGCGGGCGTGCCGACGCGGGGTTGGCCATCGAAGCGGCGGCGACCCAATTCGGGTTGGATTTCCTGCCGATTCTG
Organism: Pandoraea pneumonica; assembly: GCF_049918595.1. Lineage (GTDB taxonomy): Bacteria > Pseudomonadota > Gammaproteobacteria > Burkholderiales > Burkholderiaceae > Pandoraea > Pandoraea pneumonica_A. Next base: position 1,313,668 of record NZ_JBNCRZ010000002.1, on the reverse strand, counting down.
ACCGAACGCTATTGCCTGATCTTTCCGGATGGCGCTGCGGAACATCGCTACGTGCGGGCATTGCTCGACATTCTGCAAAGTGCACCCTACAAGCAGGCAGTGCACGCGATCCCCGGTTACGCAGATGCGCACACGGGGCGTGTGGCAGCGCTCGCAGAGGCGTTCCCGTCGCTTGGCTAAGCGAGGACCGCGGATGTGAGCAAACAGACTTATTCGGCTATATGCAGCCGGATGCCTATATGCGGCACCACATTTCTGGCGAACCAATCTCGCCGGTAATGTTTTCCCGAATTTTGCCAGCGCGGGAAATATGGACTACTGTCGAAGCCGGGACGTCGTCGAAGTCATGTCGATTCATATGAATTGACGAACATATAAGGCGATGCCCGATCCTCACAGGAGACGCGCTATGCCTCGTCAGGTTGAACCGGGCCACGGCCCCGATTTCGGCACCCCGCAACGGATCGCCAATCAGGACGTCACGCTGGAGATCGACGGCCAGCGCGTGAGTGTGCCGGCCGGTACCTCGATCATGCGGGCTGCCGCGCTCAGCGATGTCAACATCCCCAAATTGTGCGCTACCGACTCGCTGGAGCCGTTCGGCTCGTGCCGTCTGTGTTTGGTGGAAATCGAGGGGCGGCGCGGCTTTCCCGCATCGTGCACGACACCCGTCGAAGCGGGCATGAAGGTGCGCACGCAATCGCCGAAGTTGCAGGACCTGCGCCGCAACGTGATGGAGTTGTACATCTCCGATCACCCGCTCGATTGCCTGACGTGTGCCGCGAACGGCGACTGCGAGCTTCAGGACATGGCGGGCGTCACCGGCCTGCGTGAAGTGCGCTATGGCTTCGAGGGTGACAATCACCTCACCAGCACCAAGGACGAGTCGAATCCGTACTTCACCTACGACCCCTCGAAATGCATTGTCTGCAACCGGTGCGTGCGCGCCTGCGAAGAGACGCAGGGCACCTTCGCGCTGACGATCTCGGGGCGCGGCTTCGAATCGCGTGTGTCGCCGGGGCAGGATCAAGCGTTTATGGACTCGGAATGCGTGTCGTGCGGGGCGTGCGTGAGCGCGTGTCCGACGGCGACGTTGCAGGAGAAGAGCGTCATTCAGATGGGCCAGCCCGAGCATGCGGTGGTGACTACGTGCGCTTACTGCGGCGTGGGGTGTGCGTTCAAGGCGGAAATGAAGGGCAGCGAAATCGTGCGGATGACGCCGTACAAGGACGGCCTCGCCAACGAGGGGCATGCGTGCGTGAAAGGGCGCTTCGCATGGGGCTATGCGACGCACAAGGAGCGCATCACCCGGCCGATGATTCGCAGCAAGATCACCGATCCCTGGCGTGAAGTGTCGTGGGACGAGGCACTTGACTATGCCGCGTCGGAGTTCCGACGCATTCAAGCGAAATACGGTCGGGACGCCATCGGCGGCATTACGTCATCGCGTTGCACCAACGAAGAGACCTATCTCGTCCAGAAACTCGTGCGCGCGGCGTTCGGTAACAACAACGTCGACACTTGCGCACGGGTTTGCCATTCGCCCACCGGATACGGCTTGAAGCAGACGCTCGGCGAATCGGCCGGTACGCAAACGTTCAAGTCCATCGAGCATGCCGATGTGATTCTCGTCATGGGGGCGAACCCGACCGACGGGCACCCCGTGTTCGCTTCACGGCTCAAACGCCGCGTACGCGAAGGCGCGAAGTTGATCGTGATCGATCCGCGCCGCATCGATATCGTGAACGGCCCGCACATCAAGGCCGAATTCCATCTGCCGCTGCGCCCCGGCACCAACGTGGCGATGGTCAATGCGCTGGCGCACGTCATCGTCACGGAAGGGCTGCTCGACGAGGCGTTTATTGCTGAGCGTTGCGAAGACCGTGCGTTCGCGCAGTGGCGCGAGTTCGTCGCACTGCCGGAGAATTCGCCCGAAGCGGTGTCGGTCGCGACCGGCGTGCCCGCCGAGGCCATTCGCGGTGCTGCGCGCCTGTATGCGACGGGTGGCAACGCAGCGATTTATTACGGGCTGGGTGTGACCGAGCATTCGCAAGGCTCGACCACCGTGATGGGCATCGCGAATCTGGCGATGGCCACCGGCAATGTGGGGCGCGAAGGTGTCGGCGTGAACCCGCTGCGTGGGCAAAACAACGTGCAGGGTTCGTGCGACATGGGCTCGTTCCCGCATGAGTTGCCCGGCTACCGGCATGTGTCGGACACGACGGTGCGCGCGGAATTTGAAGCGGCATGGGGCGTGACGCTGCAAGAAGAGCCGGGGCTGCGTATCCCCAATATGTTCGACGCCGCGATCCATGGCAGCTTCAAGGGCCTGTACTGTCAGGGCGAAGACATCGTGCAGTCCGATCCGAACACGCAGCACGTGGCCGCTGCGATGACTGCCATGGAGTGCATCGTCGTGCAGGACATCTTCCTGAACGAGACGGCCAAATACGCGCATGTGCTGCTGCCAGGCACGACGTTTTTGGAGAAGGACGGCACGTTCACCAACGCCGAACGCCGGATTTCGCGCGTGCGCCGTGTGATGGCGCCACTGCCGGGATTGGCCGATTGGGAAGTGACGATCGCACTCGCGAAGCGGTTGGGCTACGAGATGCCATACGCGCACCCGTCCGAGATCATGGACGAGATCGCGCGGCTCACACCGACGTTCCATGGCGTGAGCTACGCGCGGCTCGACGAGGCTGGCAGCCTGCAATGGCCGTGCAACGACGAGGCACCTGAAGGCACGCCGATCATGCACGTCGACAGCTTCGTGCGCGGCAAGGGCCGTTTCATCATCACGCGCTATGTGCCGACCGACGAGAAGGTGACGCCGCGCTATCCGCTACTGCTCACTACCGGGCGGATACTCTCGCAATACAATGTCGGAGCGCAGACGCGCCGCACGCCCAATGTGCATTGGCACGACGAAGACCGGCTCGAGATTCATCCGCATGACGCGCAGGAGCGCGGCATCAAGGACAACGACTGGGTCGGCATTCGCAGTCGCGCAGGAGAAACGGTGCTGCGCGCGGTGATCAGCGAGCGCATGCAGCCGGGTGTCGTGTACACGACCTTCCACTTCCCGGAGTCGGGGGCGAACGTCATCACGACCGACAACTCGGATTGGGCGACCAATTGCCCCGAGTACAAGGTGACGGCGGTACAAGTGTTGCCGGTGGTGCAACCCTCGGCATGGCAGGCAAAGTATTCGACGTTCAACCGCGAGCAGCTTGAGTTGCTGGAGGCGGCACGAAAGCCTGTCGAACCGGCGCCGGTGAAGTAGGGCGCGCGACGGGTTGACGATTGATTTGAGAGTGAATCGGCAGTAATGACCAGCGGAGCAAAAGTTTGACGATGTCTGAAACCCTGCGCACCGGGCAAGCGATGGCCGGTGACGACGTGGCTGACGCCGAAGGGCCGGTGTGCGATGTCGCGCCGGTGGCCCTCGACCCGGCGAGCGTGGCCACGCATGCCAGCTTCGGCGTGCGTCGCTTCCGGCACGGCGGCTGGCAGCAAGCGAGTGACGAACTGGCCGAAGAAGTGCCCGTCGCGCTCGAATTCAACGGTATCTCCCATGTGGTGATGCTCGCCACGCCCGCGGATATCGAAGATTTCGCGCTCGGCTTCGCCTTGTCGGAAGGCATGCTTCGCCAACGCAGCGAGTGTTATGGCATCGACGTGTCGGCCACGACGCTGGGCGTGACGGCGCATGTCGAGATTTCGTCGCGGGCGTTCGCGGGCCTTAAAGAACGGCGCCGCAACCTGACTGGCCGTACCGGCTGTGGGTTGTGCGGCACTGAGAGTCTCGATCAGGTGCTGCGCCCGCTGCCCTCCGCAGACACCTCGCTGCGCGTGTCGCATGCGGCACTTGCGGCTGCGCATGCCGGGCTGGCCAAGCATCAATCGCTCAATGCGGTGACGGGTGCGGTGCATGGCGCGGCGTGGTGTACGCCGACCGGCGAGATCCTCTGTCTGCGCGAAGACGTGGGCCGCCACAATGCGCTCGACAAACTCATCGGGGCATTGGCCCGGCAAGGGCAGTCGTTCGATGCGGGGTTCGTGCTGATGACCAGCCGTGCGAGCGTCGAGATCGTGCAGAAGGCGGCGCAGGTCGGCATTCCCATGGTGGCGGCGGTCTCTGCGGCGACGGCGCTCGCGGTGCGCACGGCCGAGGCGGCGGGCGTCACGCTCGTGGGTTTCGTACGCGGCGAGCAGTGCGTGATCTACACCGGCGGGGCGGTGCTCGATAGCGGTACGTGATCGAGACCGTCATCGCTGCCGCGTGACCGAGTCATCCCACCGGGCCGAATGAACGCGAGCCTACGCAGCTCGCGGTATAGTTACGCTGACGGTCGCGCACCGGCGCGGCCTCCGAAGCGGAGGACTCGATGAGCGATACCCCCACGCGCAAGCCCAAGCCACAGCAGCCTCACAAAGAGGATGAAGTGGAACGCGATCTCGACGAAGCCCTTGAGGAAACGTTCCCGGCGAGCGACCCCGTCTCCATCGACGTGTCGGAACCCCGGCATGTACCGGCGAACAAGACGTCGACGGGAAAGCGTCTCGACGAGGGGCTAGACGAGACCTTTCCGGCGAGCGATCCGGTGTCGATCGACACCGGTAAGACGCCAAAGCCGTAACAATGCGCTGGTGTTGCGTGCCAATCGCGGTGCGTTGCGTGCACAGCCCCGCCTGGCGGGGCCGCCAGCCGAAAATAAATCTCCGGCCCGGTACGGGTTTGCCGCCCGGCCGGGCCGAATTCATGGCAAAATGCCGCGCCTGACTCTCTCAGGCTGGGACTGTAGGAAATAAATGGCGGCAGGTACGGTAAAAAAGGTTCGGCGCTACGCACTGGAAACCATCGACGTGATGGGGCAGAGCGGGTTGGGCGTCGTCGAACGCCCGGATGGGCGTTTCGTCATGTATCCGGAGTACTGGACGCAGACGCAGGCGCTCAGCCAAAAGATGCGCACGTTGTATCGCAAGAACTGCCAGCTCGAATACCAATTGGCGAAGCTCACGCGTGAGCTCGACCGTCTGCGCAGCGTGGTCGACACACCGCGCCCGACCGGTAACCCGCAGCCCTCGCTGCCGGGCACGGACGTGCCGCAACCCGAGCCGAAACTCGAACGCAAGCCCGCCGCCGAACTCCCGCCCCGACGACGCAAGCGCGCCGCCTGAGTGCGCGACGCGCCGGGGTGTCCTCACGGCCCGCGTCGCCCAGTCGCTTCGAATGACCCTGTAACGCCACAGAACTTTCCCCTAAAACACCGATTTTTGCCTGTCCGGCTGACCATCATGGCGCTCACCGCATCGCAACTCGAGACTTTCCGTGAAGACGGTTATCTGATCCTGCCGCGTTATGTGTCGCAGGCCGATTGCGAGGCGATTCTGGCCGACGCGCGAGCGCAATTGGCCGCCGTGACGCTGCCGCTGGAGTTCGAGGCAGATGTTGGTTATGCGGGCGCGCCGACATCGCGCGATGCGGAAGGTGGTCAGACGGTACGCCGTTTGCTCAAGGCCTACGACCGTGGCGACGCGCTGCGCGGTTGGGCGACACGGCCGGACCTGATCGAATCGCTGGCACAAATCTTCGGTGAGGACGTTGTACTCACACTCGCGCATCACAACTGCGTGATGACGAAGCACCCGCATTTCGGCACGGCCACCGGTTGGCATCGCGATATCCGTTATTGGTCGTTCCCGCAAAATTCGCTGATCTCTGTTTGGCTTGCGCTCGGTCCCGAGACGCTGGCGAACGGTGCGCTCCGATTCATCCCGGGCTCGCATCGTGAGCAACTCGGGGCGCATCAGCTCGATGCGCTGGACTTCCTGCGTCCCGACGAGCCTGACAATCAACCGCTCGTCTCGCGTGGCCGTCAGGTCGAACTGGCGCAAGGCGATGTGGTGTTGTTCCACAGTGGCTTGTTCCACGCCGCCGGGCGCAACGAGGGCGATACCACGAAGTTTTCGGTGGTGTTTGCTTATCGCGGCGAGAGCAATCCACCGAAGCCGGGAACACGCTCGGCATCCGCCGGCGAAGTCGCGCTCGGGCACTAATCTCGGTACACCTGCCTCGTTCTCGCGCAAACGCGCGGGGAAGTGCGTCTTTTTGGGCCTTTTCCTAAACCGGGCGGAGCCTCTTCCCGCGTAGACTCCTCGACCATCCTAATGGCGTCGCACGTCGGCTCGCGCTTGGCGTGCGACGTGATTGGCGGGACTGTCTGACGCGGCACTGCGCCCGTACCCTGCCTGACGCCATCCCATGACAAGTGTCGTGGCGTGCTGTCGAGCAAAGCGGGTATCGCAGCACGTGCACGGCCGTACCCGGAGGAGACACGTGTCCCATCTGCCTATCTCGCCCTCGGCAACGCCGTCTGCGGCGATCGCTCCCGACGCTTCTGTTTCCAGCACGTCCCCTTCTTCAACTGATGCTGGCCGCGCTACTTGGGGCTCGCGGCTGGGTTTCGTGCTGGCGGCGGCGGGTTCCGCAGTCGGGCTAGGCGCTGTGTGGAAGTTTCCGTATGTGGTGGGGCAACACGGCGGCGGGGCGTTTCTGGTGGTGTATCTGGGGTGCGTGCTGACGCTGGGCGTTGCGTTGCTGCTTGCCGAGATGACCATTGGCCGCCTGACGGGGAAGTCCGCGACCACGGCCATGCGTGAGCTGGGCGGACGCGGTTGGGCTTGGGTCGGCCGCATCGCCACCTTCAACGCGTTTGCCATTTTGTCGTTCTACGTGGTGGTCGGCGGCTGGACGGTGGCGTATCTGTTACGCGCGCTCAAAGGGTCGGTGCTCGCGCCCGACACCTTGCGGCTCGAAGCCGAATTCGTCGCGTTCATCGCCGATCCTTGGGCATCGCTAGCCAATATGGGGGCCTTTCTCGGGCTGGCGGCACTGATCGTGGCGGCGGGCGTCCAGAAGGGCATCGAGCGCGCGGGCAAGTGGCTCATGCCTGCGCTCTTCCTGCTGATGCTTGCAGTGATTGTTCGGGCGCTGACGTTACCCGGCGCCATGGAAGGGGTGGTCTGGTTCCTGAAATCCGACTTCTCGATGATTAGCGGCAAGACGCTGCTCGAAGCGTTGGGGTTGGCGTTCTTCTCCCTGTCGCTGGGCGCCGGGATGATTGTGGTCTATGGCTCTTATCTGCCAAAGGATGCCAAGCTAGCGGGTTCTGCCGTCTGGGTTGCCACGCTCGCGACGCTGGCGTGTTTTCTCGCGGGGCTGATGATTCTGCCAGCCGTGTTTGCGTTCGGCGTTGCACCCAACGCGGGTCCGGGGCTCACGTTCATCACCATGCCTGCGATCTTCGCGCAGATGCCGTTCGGCCATTTGGTGGCGATTGCCTTCTTCCTGCTGTTGTTGTTTGCCGCGTTGACGTCAGCGGTCTCGCTATTCGAGCCGGTCACGGCATTTCTGATCGACGAGTATCAGTGGCGTCGCGGCTCGGCGGTCATCGCCGTCTTGCTCGCAACGTTCGCACTGGGCGCCCCTGCGGCACTCTCATTCGGCATATGGTCCGATGTGAAACTGTTCGATCGCACGATTTTCGATCTGATGGACTTCGTGACGATCCACCTGCTGATGCCCGCAGGCGGTCTGTGTGTGGCTTTCCTGGTCGGCGCACGCGTCTGGCCGAAAGCGCGCACGGTGCTCGAAGGCACGCGTGCGCAATGGTTCCTGCCAGTGTGGCGGTTGCTGCTGCTTGTGCTTACGCCGCTGGCGATTCTCGGTATCTGGTATCAGAGTTTTTAATCAAGCGACCGGCGTGCGCATCGTGACCCATTCCTCGGCGGCGGTCGGGTGCACGGCGAGGGTGCGGTCGAAGTCCGCCTTGGTAGCGCCCATCGACAGCGCCACGCCGAGCAACTGCACCTGCTCGCCCGCGTGATCGCCCACCATATGCGCACCGACAATTCTGTCGGTGCCGCCATCCACAAGCAGCTTCATCAGTATCTTTTCTTGCCGGCCGGAAAGCGTCGCCTTGAGCGGCCGGAAGACAGCTTTGTACACCTTGAGTTGTGGGTACTGTTTGCGCGCCTCGCTCTCGATCAGGCCAACGACACCGATCTCCGGGGTGCTGAACACGGCCGTCGGAATCAGCTTGTGGTCGACACGTGTCGTGCGCTCGCCGAACACCGTATCGGCAAATGCCTGTCCTTCACGAATCGCCATCGGTGTGAGATTGACCCGGTCGGTCACGTCACCCACGGCGAAGATCGACGGCACATTGGTGCGTGAAAACTCGTCGACGATCACCGCACCTTTGTCGTTGAGCGCGACACCGCTCGCCGCCAGCCCCAGACCCTGGGTGTAAGGCACGCGCCCGGCTGCGCTGAGCAGCACGTCAGTCGTGTGCGTGCTGCCATCGGAGAGCGTGACGCGCAAACCGTCCGGCCCTTTTTCAGCACGCTCCACCGTACGATCAAGCACCACGTCGATACCGCGCTCGCGATAGGCCGCTTCAAGCGACGTCCTCACGTCTTCATCGAAACCGCGCAGCAGATGCGGGCCACGATGCACAAGGGTGACCTTCGAACCGAGTCCGGCGAACACGCCCGCAAACTCCACCGCAATGTAGCCGCCGCCAATCACGGTGATGCGCTCGGGCAGCTTGTCCAGATGAAACACTTCGTTCGACGAGATGGCATGCTCGCGCCCGACAAAGTGCGGCTGCTCGGCGGGCCGTCCACCCGTCGCAATCAGGATGTGACGCGCCGTGATGCGTTCGCCAGTGGCGGGCAGCACGACCGTGTTCGGCCCTTCGATCACGGCGCGTGCCTCGATCAGTTCGGCACCGGCGCGTTCCAGATTCGTGCGATAGATGTTCTCGAGCCGCGCAATCTCGCTGTCCTTGCGGGCGATGAGCGTGTTCCAGTCGAACGTGGGGGAGCCCACGCTCCAGCCAAACCCGGCAGCGTCTTCGAATTCGTCCGCAAAGCGGCTCGCGTACACCAGCAGTTTCTTCGGCACGCAACCGCGAATGACACACGTGCCGCCCACGCGAAACTCTTCGGCCACTTTCACGCGAGCGCCATATTGCGCCGCGACGCGCGCAGCGCGCACACCGCCGGAACCGGCACCGATCACGAACAAATCCACATCGAACTGGGGCATTGCTGACTCCTTGTTGTCATGCGACGTGACCGGTGCACACGCAGGCGGCCCTAACAGCGACGCCGAGGGACGCTGAGGGACGCTGAGGGACGCTGCGCAATGTCAGTCACGTTCGGCGATGAACGATTGTGCCAGAGAGCCGCCGAGCACGTCGGCAGGCGCGCCGCACTTTCGGATACATCTGAGGCACCGGTCAGCCGACGCGCCGCTTCACTTTTTCGGGCGCGCGCGTGGGCCATAGGTCGCGCCGTCCGTCAATTCGGGTTTTCGCACGGTCGTTCACTTTCATTGATCTGCATCAATGCGCCAGACGAAACGCCAGCCCAGAATCGAGGGTGTCGAAAGTCGATAAATGCTTCAAGGGTGAAGCAGGGCGCGCGCCCACAAGGTGGCGCTCGATGTTTCAACGTTGAAGCAATCGCGGCTGCCGGACGTTTCTGAAATGAAACACTTCTGAGGAAACGCGCGGGCATCACGCGACTGGTGAAAATAGAAGTGCATAAGAATCAACAAGTTGTTCTTCGTGGTCCGGAAGTTGCTCTATGTCTGACAAGACAGGCGGGGCTGACCGCCGACACACGAGGATGTCATGACGAAGTCGCTCTCCCGCCCCTTGGGCGCCGCCGTTGCGCTGGCGTTGTTGTTGTTCGTGTGGATGACGGCATCGGCACATGCCGCGACTCCGCCAGGTGCACCGAATCCATCGGTGGCATCGACGAGCAGCACAGCCAGCGCCACTGCCGGTACCCGGCCGACGCGGGCCACACGCTCGAAGCGTGTGGCCCGCAGTTCGGCTCGCGCACCCACTCACTTGCCGCCGGGCGCACCGCCTGCCGCGCTGGTCGGCGTGGTGCCGCCCCCGTGGCACGACGTGTTCGGCGAAGCCGGGGAGTGGGCTGCCGAGCCGATCATCGTGGGCGGCTCGACACTGGGTGGCACGCTCGCCAATGCCGGGGTAACGCGTCACGTCGACAGTCTCATTACCGGACCGCGTGCCGGGCTCACGGGCTTGTATCAGACCGTCTGGCATCGCGCGTTGTCAGGGCCGGTGCAGAGCACCCAGATGTTCGTCGCGTCGCCCGAGTACTTCGGACTGCACTTCTAATCTCATCGACATATCGACACGGTGCGCTTGCCCGCACCGGTTCTCGCACGCACCGCACTCACCGAAGCATTGACCGGCTTATTCGCCGGGCGTCCCATGGGCACGCCTGGATGCACCTACGCCCGCAACGGGCCGTGGCGGCAAAGCCCGCGCCAACCGTGTGTTTCGGGCGCGTCGGTGCGTGCTTCTCCCTTTGTCTCGCGCTTGCCTCGCCAAGATCAATGCGGTTAGGATTAACCCGCAGTTCACGCGTGGCAGTTTCTCAAGACATGCCGACTGCCGGCATGCCATTCCGTTCTGGAGCCCCCTTATGAGCACGCCTGAAGTTTCTGTGCAAAGCCCTCCCCAGCAGAAGAAAGCGATACCCATCGGATTGATTGCGGGTGTCGTTGTCCTGATCGCCGTGCTCCTGATCCCCATGCCCGATGACCTGCCGGTCGCTGGCCACCGCATGCTCGCGATTCTCGCGTTTGCCGTGGTGGTGTGGATTACCGAAGCCGTCTCGTATGAAGCCAGCGCCATCATCATTACCTCGTTGATGGCGTTTCTCGTGGGCACCGCGCCCACGATTCAGGATCCAAGCGTCGAATACGGCACGTCGCGCGCCATCAGCATGGCGCTCGCGGGCTTCTCCAACTCGGCGCTGGCCCTTGTCGCCGGTGCGCTGTTCATCGCAGCGGCCATGACGCTCACCGGGCTCGATCGCCGCATTGCCCTCGTCACGCTGTCCAAGATCGGCACGAGTACGCGCCGGGTGATGGTGGGCGCCATCGCCGTGACCATCCTGCTCTCGCTCGTGGTGCCGAGCGCCACGGCGCGCAGTGCCTGTGTGGTGCCGATCATGATGGGCGTGATCGCCGCGTTCGGCGTCGACAAACGCTCGAACATCGCCGCCGGCATCATGATCATCGTGGCGCAGGCCACCAGTATCTGGAACGTCGGTATCCAAACCGCGGCAGCGCAGAACTTGCTCACCGTCGGCTTCATGGACAAGATGCTCGGTGACCGTATCACGTGGGCCGAATGGCTCGTCGCCGGTGCGCCGTGGGCCATCATCATGTCGGTGGTGCTCGTGGTGCTGGTGCTCAAGCTGATGCCGCCCGAAGCCGACGCCATCGCTGGCGGCAAGGAAGCCGTGGAAGCGCAACTGCGTGAAATGGGGCCGATGACGAGCCCGCAAAAGCGCCTGCTTGCGGTGTCGATCGGCCTGCTGCTGTTCTGGGCGACGGAAGGTAAGCTGCACCGCTTCGACACCACGTCGGTGACCTATGTCGGGCTGGTCGTGCTGATGCTGCCGCGTTTCGGTGTGATGACTTGGAAGGAAGTACAGACGCGCATTCCTTGGGGCACCGTGATCGTGTTCGGGGTCGGTATCAGCTTGGGGACGGCGCTCCTGACCACGCAAGCCGGTCAGTGGCTCGGCAACCATGTGGTGGCCGCGACCGGTCTCGACTCGCTCTCGACGCTGGGCATCTTCGCCGTGCTTGCCGCGTTCCTGATTTTGATTCACCTCGGCTTCGCCAGTGCGACCGCGTTGACTTCGGCCATGCTGCCGATTCTGATCGCCGTGCTGCAAACGTTGCCGGGCGACTTCAACCGGCTGGGCCTCACGATGCTGCTCGGCTTTACCGTGAGCTTCGGTTTCATCCTGCCGATCAACGCGCCGCAAAACATGGTGTGTTTGGGCACCGATACCTTCACCGCGAAACAGTTCGCCAAGGTCGGGATCATCGTCACCATCGTCGGTTACGCGTTGCTCATGCTCTTTGCCGCGACCTACTGGCGCTGGCTGGGCTGGATGTAACACGAACTATTGCAAGAAGTCATCAGGAGTCAACATGCGAATTCCAGTCAAAGACGCCATCGACTTCGGCAAGCAACTGCTGCTCGCGCAGGGTGTGCCGGACGATATCGCGTACGACGTTGCGCAACATCTGGTCGAATCGGACCGCGTGGGCTATGCGAGCCACGGCCTCTCGATTCTGCCGACCTATCGCAAAGTGCTCGAGGACGGTCAGGTGAACCCGACAGGCCGTCCGAGCGTGATGACCGACCACGGCAACTTGTTGCTGTACGAGGGCAACCGTGGCTTCGGTCAGCACGTGGGCAAGTTCGTGGTGGAGCACGCGATTGCGCGCGCCTTCGACAAGGGCGTGTGCATTCTGACGCTGCGCAACAGTCACCATTTGGGCCGCATGGGGCAGTACGGCGAGATGGTCGCGTTGCAGGGTCTCGTGTTCATGGCGTTCACCAACGTGACGAATCGTCAGCCGATGGTGGCCCCGTTCGGCGGTGCCGAGCCGCGTCTGACGACAAACCCGCTGTGCTTCGCCGGGCCGCTGCCGAATAACCGGCCGCCGCTCGTGGTGGATATGGCGACCAGCGCCATCGCCATCAACAAGGCACGCGTGCTGGCGGCCGAGGGCAAGCAGGCACCGCCGGGATCGCTCATCGATGGCAACGGCAACCCCAGTACCGATCCGAACGCGCTCTTCACCGAGCCGTTCGGCGCGTTGCTGCCGTTCGGTGGACACAAGGGCTATGCGCTCGGTATCGTGACGGAATTGCTCGCGGGGGTGCTCTCGGGCGGCGGCACGATTCAGCCGGAACATCCGCGCGCGGGCGTGGCCACGAACAATATGTTCGCCATCGTGCTCAACCCGCAGGTCGACTTTGCGGCGACATGGCGCTCGCATGAGGTCGAAGCGTTCATCGACTATCTGACGTCGTGCCCGCCGCAGCCCGGCTTCGATCGGGTGCAGTATCCCGGCGAATACGAGGCCGAGAACCGCAAGAAGCATCACGATCACATCGACCTGACGCCGCCCATCTGGGAGTCGTTGATGAAGATGGCGGGCGAGTTGAACGTGGCACCGCCGCGCACGCTGTAATTGCGGCCGCGCGACCGGACCGCGCACGACCGCCCGCCGCTGGCGGTCGCAACAAACGAAATATGGCGATGTGTCCGGCATCGCAGGGAGAAGTGAAACGCATGGCATTACTCAAGGTGGATGTCGTCAGTACCGAGCGTGCTATTTTCTCGGGCGAAGCGAAGTTTGTCGCGGTGCCCGGCAAGATGGGCGAGCTAGGTGTCTTGCCGGGGCACGCGCCGCTGCTCACCGCGGTGCGGCCTGGCACAGTGCGCATCGAAACCGAGGACGGCGCTGACACCTACCTATACATCGCAGGCGGCTTCGTTGAAATCCAGCCCGGCCGGGTGACGATTCTGGCCGACACCGCGATGCGTGCCGAGAGCCTCGACGAAGCGCGTGCCGAGCGCGCTCGCGAAGAGGCGCGCGCACTGATCGAAACGCAAACCGGCGATATCGATTACGCGAAGGCGCGCGCCGAGTTGGCCGAAGCGGTCGCGCAACTGGACGCCATCAAGCGCATGCGCAAGCAAAAGCAATCGAAGTAGTCACAAGCCGCACCCCGCGGCAAAACGTCAACCCAACGAACCGCCACGGGCATTTGCCCGTGGCGGTTTTCTTTTGGGTGCAACCGCTTGAGGTAAACCCCGAGGCGATTCCGGTTGCGCCAATATTTTTAAAAAACTATATTGCTCTCAGATAACAGTTATTGCAGTGAGATAACTGTTTAGCGAGAAGTGCGATGTCCGCACGACCGCCACCTCAATGCACGTGTGAGTGCCCTTGGAGTTGAAATGAGCGAGACAGCAAAGCAGCCGGAGCAGGAAGTTCTCTTCACGCAGGTCGGCAAGGTAGCCGTGATTACGTTGAATCGTCCGCAGGCGCTCAACGCCTGGACCATCGCCATGCGCGAGCTGATCATCGCCGCGCTCGAGCGCTTCAATGCCGACGACAACGTGGCGGCCGTGATCATGACGGGGGCAGGGCGTGCCTTCTCGGCGGGTCAAGATTTGGGCGAAGCCAAGCACTTCGACGGCGACACCGCCATCGAATGGATCAAGGGCTGGGAGCATTACTACGACGTGATTCGCAGCCTGAAGAAGCCGCTGGTCATGGCGCTCAACGGCACGGCCGCGGGTTCGGCGTTCCAGGTGTCGCTGCTGGGCGATATTCGCGTCGGTCACCCGGGCGTGCGCATGGGGCAACCGGAAATCAATGCAGGCATCGCCAGCACTACCGGCCCGTGGATCATGAATCACATGCTTGGCCTGTCGCGCACCATCGAGCTCACGCTGACGGGGCGTCTGATGGAAGCCGACGAGTGTCATCGTCTGGGTCTGATTCATCACCTCGTGCCGGAAGACAAGGTGTTCGAGAAGGCACTAGAAATCGCCGCCGAGCTGGCCGAAAAGCCGCCGGTAGCGATGCGTCTGGACAAGCAGCGTTTCCGTGAAATGACCGAAGGCACGTTCCAGGATGCCATCGAAGCCGGTATGCGCATTCAGCGCGAGTCGTACGAATCGGGCGAGCCTGCACGCATGATGGCCGCGTTCTTCGAAAAGCGTGCAGCCAAGGCGCAAGCCGCCAAGGCCTGACGCGCTGCGCCCCACCCACACGTTAGCGGAGTTTCCTATGTCTTTCTCGCACGACCCGCAAAACCCCTCGCGCCGCCGCCTGATGCAAGTGGCCGGTACCGTGGCGCTGGCCAGCGCCTTGCCGCTCGTCGCGTCGCGCGGCGCGCACGCGCAAGCCCGTCAGTTGATCGTCTCCGACCCGGGCGGTCCGTACACCACGGCGTATCGCCGTGCGTTCTACGACCCGTTCGAGAAAGCGACCGGTATCAAAGTGGTGAGCGTGGCGCGCGATTCGCAGCCAGTCGCGCAGTTCGCGGCGATGGTGCAGACGAAGAACTTCGTGTGGGACGTGACCACACTCACGCTGTCGGCCGACATTCCGTACCTTGAGTCGAAGGGCTTTCTCGAGCCTATCGGCATGAAGGCGGCCGACTTCCCCGGCATCATGCCCGAGGCGGTGACGCCCGACTGGCTGGGTGTGGACGTGTACTCGACCGTGCTGGCGTATCGCACGGACAAGTTCACGAAAGACACGCCGAAAACGTGGGCCGACTTCTGGGACGTGAAGCGTTTCCCGGGCCGCCGTTCGCTGCGCCGCAGCCCGCTCGATACGCTCGAGCAAGCGCTGATGGCCGACGGTGTGCCCATCGACAAGCTGTATCCGCTCGATCTCGATCGCGCGTTCAAGTCGCTCGACCGGATCAAGCCGCACATCAATCTGTGGTGGACGTCGGGCGCGCAGGCCATGCAGGCCATCCAGAGCGGCGACGTCGACATGATGTCCACGTGGAATGGCCGCGCGCAGGCCGCCATCGACAACAAGGCGCCGGTGAAGATCGTGTGGAACGAGGGGCTGTATTCCATCGAAGGGTGGGGCATTCCGAAGGGCACGCCGCGTGCCGAGTTTGCGCGTCAGTTCGTGCGCTTCTGCGGCGACCCGGCCCGTCAGGCGCTCATCACGCAAGACCTCGCTTACGGTCCGACCAACTTGAAGGCCTTCGACGCGATTCCGAAAGAGCGTGCGCCGTTGTTGCCGACCGCGCCGGACAACCTCAAGGGCATGCGCCTGCCCAGCCCGCAGTGGTGGGCGGAAAACCGCACCAAGGCGACCGAGCGCTTTAACGCATGGCTGCTGTCGTAAGTCGTGCGTTGTTAGCCCGGAGTCTGTCGTACGCCGTATGTCGTTTGCTGCACCTTGCCGGATGAGTCGAACATGAGTACCAAACTGGAAACTGTCGGTCTTGCCAAGACGTATCGCGAGACGCCCGCGCTGCTGCCGACCGACCTGCGGGTCGCGGCAGGAGAATTCCTCACGCTGCTAGGTCCTTCGGGCTCCGGCAAGACCACGCTGTTGCAGATGATTTCGGGGCTGGTCGAGCCGACGTCGGGACAGTTGCTGATCGACGGGCGCGACGCCACGCGCGACGCGCCCGGCAAGCGCGGTATCGGCATGGTGTTCCAGAGCTATGCACTGTTCCCTCATATGAGCGTCTGGGAGAACGTGGCGTACGGCTTGCGCATGCGCAAGCTGCCGAAGGCGGAACTGGCCCCGGCAGTCGACGCCGCGCTGGCGATGGTCAAGATGCAGGCGTTTGCGCAACGGCTGCCCTCGGAGCTCTCGGGCGGGCAGCAACAGCGCATCGCGCTGGCCCGCTGCTTCGCGTTTCGTCCGTCGATCATTTTGCTCGATGAGCCGCTCGGTGCACTCGACAAGAAGCTGCGTGAGCACATGCAGTTGGAAATTCGCCGCTTGCATCAGGAGTTGGGCGCCACGTTTATCTACGTGACCCACGATCAGGACGAAGCGCTCACGCTGTCGGATCGTATTTGCTTGATGAATCAGGCACGTATCGAACAGATCGGCACGCCGGCCCAGTTGTACGACCGCCCGGCGACGCGCTTTGCGGCCGACTTCCTCGGGCATTCGAATTTGCTCGACGGCGTGGTCGAGCGCTTGCACGACGGCCGCGTTGCGCTGCGCGTGGGCAGCACGCTCGTGCCCATCGGCCCGAGTCCGGATATGCCTGCCGCGGGTGAAGCCAGTTTGCTGGTGCGCCCGGAAGCGGCACGTCTCACGCCGCCGGGCGACGGCGCGCTCGCGGGCACCATTCGCGAAGTGGTGTTCCTCGGCTCGGACACGCGCGCCATCGTGACGCTCGGTCACCAAGGCGCAGGCGCGGACGCGGCCGAATTTACGGTGCGGTGCCCGCGCGAATTGTCGCCGCGTGTGGGCGAGCACGTCGGCCTGTCGTGGGACGACAGCCGTGCCACGCTGCTCACGCGCTGACGGTCCCGGCGCGCCCGCTGCTGCGCCGAGTCGCAATCCGATATCCCGTAAGGCATCCGCCTAAGGAGTTTGTTGCCATGTGGCTTGTTCAACGCCTGCCTCAGGCGGGGCCCCGCTTTGCCTGGCCGAAGCGCTTGCAAGGCTGGTTGCCCGCTTTGCCCGCACTGCTTTTCCTCGCCGTGTTCTTTATCGTGCCGGTCGTCGAGATTCTGCAAGGCGGCCTGTACGACGCCGATGGCGTGCTCTCCATCGCGCAGTTCGCCCGCATGACGCACTCGGCCGTCTATGTGAAGGTGCTGGGCTCGACGTTCTGGATCGCGTTTCTTACCGCCGCGCTCTCGGTGGTGCTCGGTTATCCGGTGGCGTATCTGCTTGCGCGGTTGTCGAACCGCTCACGCGAGCGCTGGCTGCTGTGGATCGTGCTGCCGTTCTGGACGAGCTATCTCGTCAAGACCTATGCATGGATGCTGCTGCTCTCCAAAACTGGCTTGCTCACCATCGTGGCGACGCATCTGGGCTTGATCGACGACGCGAGCACGCTGGCGCCGTCGCTGACCGGTGTGCTGATCGGCATGGTGCACGCGATGCTGCCGCTCGCCGTCATGACGATGCTGCCGATCATGCGCGGCATCAACATGCAACTGGTGCAGGCCGCCGAGACGCTCGGCGCTGATCGCACGACGGGCTTCTTCACGGTGTTCCTGCCGTTGTCGGGGCCGGGTGCCGCGGCCGCCGGTTTGCTGGTGTTCATCTCCAGCCTCGGCTTTTTCATCGTGCCTGCCTTGCTGGGGTCGCCCCGTGAATCGATGGTGGCGCAACTGGTCATCTCGTCGGTGCTGGAGCTGTTCGATCTGCGCTTCGCTGGGGCGTTGTCGACGGTGTTGCTGCTGTGTTCCATCGTCGTGTTCTACGTCTATGACCGTGTGGTCGGCCTGTCGTCGCTCGCCGGGGAAGCCCCGCAACGTGCTGGCGGGCAGGGTGGCCGCTTGTTGCCGGTGCTGCTCGCTGTCGGGCGCATCGCGGGCAAGTTCGTGCCGAGCTCGGGGCGCGCGGGGCATGGCGTTGGCCTGAAAGCCTATGCGTGGGTCATCGTGCTCGCGTTGGTCTTGCCCATTGCGTTCGTGGTGCCGCTCGCGTTCACCAAGCAATCGTTCGTGGCGTTCCCGCCCGAGTTGTTCACGATCAAGTGGTTCGTGGCGTTTTTGGAATCGAGCGTGTGGCAATCGGCGCTGCTGCGCTCGCTGGGCGTCGGCTTTGCCACGGCTGCACTGGCGTTGGTGTTGGGCTTCGGCGCGAGTCTTGCACTCGTACGTTTGCCGAGCCGCTGGCGCAAGCCGCTCTTCGCCGTGTTCATTGCGCCGCTGATCGTGCCGCGCATCGTGGTCGCCGTTGGCTTGCTGTATCTATTCGCGCGCTGGGAGCTGGCGGGCACGAATGCCGGGCTCGTCATCGGGCACACGGTGCTGGCGATTCCTTATGTGGTGGTCACGCTTTCGGCGAGCTTCAAGCGCTTCGACTGGCGTCTCGATGACGCTGCGAAGATGCTCGGCGCGTCGGCGTTCACCCGCACGCGCACGGTGTTGCTGCCGTTGCTGGCGGCAAGTCTCGGCTCGGCGTTCCTGTTCGCGTTCATCGTCTCGTTCGACGACCTGACCATCGCCATCTTCGTCTCCGGCGGTATCAACACCACGCTGCCCAAGCAAATGTGGGACGACATTCAACTGGCCGTCACGCCGACGCTTGCCGCCGTGGCCACCTCGCTGGTGTTCCTGATGGCGTTCTGTGTCTGGCTGTCGTCGATGTTCAAACGTAAGAGCTACTGATTCCCGCGGATTTCCGTATGTCCATGTCTAATGCTGCCCGAGTTGTGCCGATGAATGCGCCGTCCCAGTCGAACACCCATCCGTACACCCGCTACTTCCCCCAACGCGCGGAGGGCGACCGGCTCGATGTCGTACCGCTGCTGATGGCCGGTCTTGCCGGTGAGCACGAGGCTACGGCGGCCACGCGCCCCGTCGTGGTTTATGAAGGCGAAGCCATCGACCGCGCGCAAATGGCCCAACACGTGGCCGCCATGCAAGCGTGGTTTGCCGCACAAGGGCTGGTGCCCGGCGACCGCGTCGCTGTCATGCTCGGCAATAGCGCGACACAGGTCGCGCTGATCTATGCGTTGATGCTCTCCGGGCTCGTCTGGGTGCCGGTCAATACCCGGCTCAAAGGCGACGGCCTCGAATACCTGCTGGGGCACGCCAAACCGAAGCTGCTGATCGCGGAGCCCGCGTTTGGTGAGGTGCTCGATACGGCCTTGGTGCTCGCTGCACAACAGCCCGGTCACCACGGGCCGAGCGTGGTCCGTCATTGGTTGAGCGACGTGCAGCAGCAAGCCGCCGCGTTCAAGGGGGCGACGCTGAAGGCCGCACCGGTCACGCCCGCGTCGGTGCTATGCATCATCTACACGTCGGGGACGACGGGGGCACCGAAGGGTGTGCTGTTCACGCATCGCATGATGCGTATTGCCAGCGAGGCGGCGATGCAGGTCGCCGACGCGGGCGACGGTGATCGTCTGTTCTTGTGGGAGCCGCTGTGCCATATCGGCGGTGCGCAGATGCTATTGCTGCCGTTTTTGGCTGACGTGGAAATGCATGTGGTGGAGCGCTTCTCGGCGAGCCGCTTCTGGCAGCAGTGCGAGGCAGCGCAGGCCACGCATCTGCACTATCTGGGCGGCATTCTCGACATCCTGATGCAGTTGCCGCGTGAGGCGCAACCGGCAACGAACAGTCTGCGCGTCGCGTGGGGCGCGGGGGTGGCAGCCAGTGCGTGGCAGGCCACGCGCGAGCGTTTGCAATGCGCGCTGCGCGAGTGCTACGGCATGACCGAGTGCTCCAGCTTTGCCACGCTCAACGACACCGATACGCCGGGCTCGATCGGTCACGCTCTTCCTTGGCTCACGCTCGAATTGCTGGACGACGAAGGCCACCCGGTGCCCGACGGGGAACTCGGCGAGATCGTGTTGTCGAGCGACGTGGAAGGTGTGTTCCTGCCCGGCTATCTCGATAATCCGGAAGCCAGCGCCAAGGCGTTGCGCGACGGCAAGCTCTACACAGGCGACAGCGCGCGTTGCAGCCCGGACGGCAGTCTGGTGTTCGTCGGCCGTCGCACAGACAGCATGCGCGTGCGTGGCGAGAACGTGTCGGCGTGGGAAATCGAGCGCGTGTTCGCCCGGCATCCGGCGGTGGCGGCATGCGCAGCGATTGGCGTCGCAAGCGAAATCGGCGAGCAAGACGTCTTGCTCTATGTGCAGTTTCGCGATGGGCAAGCCGTCGATTGGCCGACGCTCGCGGCGTGGGCGGGCGACAAGCTCGCCAGTTATCAGCGCCCGCGCTACTATCGCGAAACCGAACGCTTCGAGACCACACCGTCGGAGCGCATTCGCAAGCATCTGCTCTCGCGCGACACGTCACCGGCATGGGATCAGTCGTCGGCGAAATGATGGGGGTAAGGGGATTTTAGAGTTATCGATATAAAATAGATTGTTATTCTTATGAGATAATTCGCCCCTGATTGCCTTATTCCATCACGATCGTGGCCACTAATAAAACTCCCCGTACCCGCGCCAAGGCGACCGCCACCGACGACCTGCCGGCGGCGGCTGCGAGCGAATCGACGTTGTATGTGCAGTCCGTCGAGAAGGCGATGAAGGTGCTGACCGCGTTCGACGGCTCGAAGCGTCATCTTTCGCTGTCCGAAATTGCGGCAGCCACCGGCTTCGATATCAGCGCGGCGCAACGCTTCACCTTCACGCTGTCGGCGCTCGGCTACTTGCTCAAAGATCCGCAGAGCAAGAAGTACGAGCTCTCACCCAAGCTGCTCGACTTCACGTATCACTATCTTGTCTCGAACGAGTTGGTGAGCCGCGCGGCGCCCTATCTTCAGCAACTGGCCGCCGAGACCGAAGAGGCAACCAACCTGACGGTGCGCCTCGACACCGATATCGTGTTCGTGCTGCGTATCGTGAGCCGCAGTGTGTTCAATGCCAACGTGATCGTCGGCTCGCGTCTGCCTGCCTATTGCACGGCACCGGGGCTGGCGATGCTCGCCACGCTCGACGACGACGAGATCGACGACATCCTTGCGCGCACGAATCTCGTGGAGTTCACGCCTGCCACCGTCTGGCAGCCGCGCAAGATCAAGGAGCGTCTCGCACGCATTCGCAAGCAGGGCTACGCGCACACGGAAGACGAATACTTCATGGGCGATATTTCCACGGCGGCAGCGGTGGTCAATCTCGATGGCCGGGCTATCGGGGCCATCAACATCGCAGTACCGCGCGTGCGCTGGAATGCCGGGCGCGACGAGCGCCGCTTCGCCGATCTTGTGATTCAAACGGCCGGTGCGCTCTCGGCACGCCGGCGTCAGGATTAGGGTCTGGTCACCCTTGGCGGCCGATGTGATGCGATGTAAGGCACGCTGAGATACGCCGGGCATGGACTTCGGCCAGTCGCCCGGCCGTCCGGTTGAGGTCTCAAATCGGCGTGCTAGAATCCCGCCGCATGGGTATGGAGCAGGGCTGAATTCCAAGGATTCCGAGATTAGAGAAACCGATGGCCGAACCGGGGCGGCCAGACGGTGCGCCCAACGCGGCGCGCAAGCGGCTGCGGTGCTTACCATACCAACGTACAGGCGGTGCAAAGTACACTTGCCGCCACCCCCGCGCCTTCAATCCGCGCGTTTGATTCGTGTCTGGGCTGTTGTCCGTTTTTCGCCCGCTTTTTGCCCGACACGGCAGCGCACACCGGGGGAATGGAGCTATGGCTCTGGGGTTGTCGTTGCCGGCGTTGGACCTACCGACGCTGCAATTCGTCACTTTCTTGCTGAGTATCGCGACGGGCATTCTGTTTATGCTCGATGCGCTGCGTCGCGACGAAGCCGAGTCTCCCCGCTGGTGGAGTCTGGCCTTCCTGCTCGCCACCTTTTCTCCCGTTCTCTATTTGCTGGCAGCCCGCAGCGGGCGGCTGGCCGTGCTTTATCCGCTGGGCAATGCCGTGGCGACGCTCGCGTTCGCCATGGTATGGAGCGGCGCACGGCGCTTTTACGGACGCAGTGTCCAATGGGTCGCCGTGTTCGGCGGCCCGGCGGTGTTGCTGTGGGGGACATGGCTGTTCGCGCGTCCACTCGACGCGTGGAGCGGCGGCGTGTTGTTCTTCTCGTTGCTCGCGATGTACAGCCTGATGGCGGCCAAGGAGTTTTGGCAGGCCTCGGGCATGCGCCTTCCCAGCAGCATCGTGCTAGCCGTAGTGGCCGTATTGCACGGGAGCTTTTACACGGCGCGCGCGGTGGCGTTGGTCTGGCTCGGTCCCACGGATGCACGGTTTCTCGCGTGGTTCGGCGCGCAGGTGGCGACGACCGAGATGCTGGTGCTGATCGTCGTGGCGAGTTTCCTGATGGTGTCGCTCGGCAAGGAGCGCTCCGAAATCGCTCTGCATCGGGCGGCCACGCGCGATGGGCTGACCCAGGCGTTCAACCGGCCGGAATTCACCCGGCTTGCGCGCGAGCAGATGCGCCGCCATGGCACGGCGCGCACACCCGTGGCCCTCCTGCTGCTCGATCTCGATCACTTCAAGCGAATTAACGACACGTATGGGCATCCGTTCGGGGATACCGTCCTGTTGCTTTTCGCACGCACGGCGGCACAGCAACTGCGCTCGGACGATATCTTCGGGCGCTATGGCGGCGAGGAATTCGCGCTGTTCCTGCCGGGGGTGGGCGTGACCGAGGCGTTGACGATCGCCGAGCGTGTGCGAGAGGCGTTCGAGCGGGCAGGGCGCACCGTGCAGGGCGAAGCGGTGGCGGCAACGGTGAGTATCGGTGTGGCATGCGACGAGCGCTCGCGTGGTGAGTTGTCGTCGCTGGTGCAGCGTGCGGATCGAGCGCTTTATCAGGCCAAAGCGGCGGGCCGCAATCGCTGTGTGCGATACACACCGGAGACGGCAATCGCGATGACCGAAGTGCGCACGCCCTTGCGTGCCACGGGGTAGAAAACCATTGCGGCGACAAGGTTTACCGCGTATAAGTGATCAATCGAACATCAAGTCTGACGTTTATCGAGCGTCGATCCTACCGATCTTTACGAGACACTTCCGATCTCTGAGTTTCTTGGTTGTCCGTCACCGAATCAACAGGTGTCCTTCGACATCACCCGCGGTCCGAAGGGGTTGCAGACTTCCAGTACCAAACCCTCCTGATCTCATTTCCTTTCGTTGTGCCTGCCTGGGCGCGTAACTGACGCCAGGGGGCGGTGCAGCGGTCGTCGGGGGCAATATGGCCTACGTCACTCCGTATTACAAAGGTTTCCGCCTGGAAACATTGGTGTTTCGCGAGCAGGACCCCGATTCGACCGAGCGAAAACACGACCGGACTTTTGGTGTGTCGGTGAAGATTTCCCGCACCACGCTCGAAGATCTCGCCCCATCGGGCGATTCACAGGTGTACCGACTCCAGAGCCTTCCGTTCGACTCCATCGGGGAAGCGCGGCGTGCAGGCAATGCTTACGCTCAGGCACTGGTCGATAACTTCGTTGACAGCGGGACGCCCGCCCTATGAGGTCGACATGCATCCGAGCCCGAGCTGGTTTCTGTATGCGGACTATCTCCCCCCTGACCGTACCCGTTTGTTTTCCGTTGCCGCGATGACGTTTGTCATGAGGCTGCGCTACCGTGCCTACCGTGGTGCGGCGCGTGAGCTCGTGCAGCGCTCGCGCATGGCGCGCTGGCTGCCGGTGCCGGCAAAGGCGCGTGCTTTGAGTGCCGTGAATATCCAATAAGGCTGCACGATCCTGCGAGATCGATTGCGGCCAGTACCAAATCGCACGAGCACAACGAACCATCCGTGATCGTCGATCATTGTCATTGACCGACCGCTGAGGATTCAAGAATGCTGACCCTTTCGAAGCAAGCCATCGTGGCCGCCATTCAACGCATTGCCGATACCGGGCAGACGCGTCCTTCCGAAGCTGTGATCAATGCGCTACTGGCGCGGGAGCTGATTTGCCGCGTTGGCGAGCGTCTGGAACTCACCCAATTCGGGCGTTCCTATTGCCGCTCGGAGCGTGCGCCAGCCTGGCGTTAATCGGCGCAGGCTGACCCGGCGCTCCCGGGCATATCGGGCCATATCGCGCCATATCGGGCGGAGCCCCTGGGCGCAACGCCTAAGCGGGTCATCGCACTGACGTTAGCGGGCATACGTGCCCGCTAAACGCATTTCAGCGGCTCAGTGCCACGCTGGGGTGTACATGGATCGGCAGTAAGATTTGCCGTACGGCGTCACTTCAAGGCGTTTGCCGACCCGGCGAACCAGTTCCCGGGCGAGTAGCGCGTCGATGACTGCGTCGGACGGTGCTTCGTCGCCTTTCGCGATCAGGGCAAGCGCGGCCGCAATGGCTTGTTTAGTGAGCGAAAGCATGGTTTTTCTCCTGATGCCGCCGTTTGAACGAGTATGCGCGCTCTGACGCCGCATTGCTCGAAATCTTTACGGCCCATTGCTTAACAAGCGACAGCAATTGGCGTCAAAATGTTTGAAGCGTGTTAGCCGCTCGGCTTAATGCGCAACGCATGCCCAACAGCGCCGGGAGATCGAAATGGATCGAAGGAATCAGGGGATCGAAGCGCTTCCTGAGGAACAGCGTGAGCGCTTTCTCGCGGCATGCCTCGCCAGTGGCATTAATGTGAAGCGTTTGATCGTGACCGTAGAAATTAGCCATTCAGGCGAGGGCGATCTTGCGCAGGCGATTCACGATGTCTACGTGAGCGGCATGCGCCGTATTCGGCATTACCGGTCTTTAGTCGGCGAGGCTTCCTGGACAATACAGTTCGAGCAGGATGCCCGCGCGGGGGTGTTTAAGTAGTTAGCCAGTGTCTCGGGGGTGCTCATGGATGCATCGATCGAACCGTTAATCCACGTACGCGTCACCAGGTCCAACGCAGCCCCAGCGTCGCGGAGACGCTTTGTTGTCGCGTGTTGTCGAGTTGTGTGAGGTAGGCCAGTGTGCCGTATACGCTCGCCGATTTGTTGAAACGGCCTGCGACCCCGATGCCGAATTGTGCCGAGGTACTGTTGGCATTGGTCACGATGGGTGTGGTACCGCCGAACACGACTCGCCCGTCGCTGCCGAACGTATGCAAGAGGTTGAACAGCAGGTACGGGCGCAGCAGCCCGCGTGCGCCGTCGTAGTTGGCCTCAAGACGTGCGCCAATGCGCGCCAGCCACGCATTTGTGTTGTCGAACGCGACATTCGAAATGCTGTCGTTGAAATTGTCGATCGACTGATGCTGCCAGATGATCTGCGCCTGTGGCTCGAGCGAGAGCGTCGAAGTCAGTGGGATTGGCCAGCCCGTTTCTAACGATGCCGCGATGGCCTTGCCGTTGACGTCGCGATTGAGTCCGCTGACCGGTCGCGTTTGGTATTGCAGCGCCGACGCCAGCACGACGGCGTCCGTATATGCGCCACCCGGCATCACATGCGTCCAGTACAACCCGGCGCTGTACATATCCAACGACAGCGAACCCGCTGCCGTATCGTTCGTGCCGAGCGCAAACCCCTGCACGTCGCCGGTGGCGCGCGTCCATCCCCCGAGAATCCCGATGTGGTCGCCATGGCCGCTATCCGAGAGACGCGCGAAGATATCGTGGCCAATCTGTACGCCGCCGATGTTGCCGTCGAATTGCGGTGTCACGTCGCCTTTCGAGCGCAACTGTTCTGTCTGTCCCCACACGCGCACCCAGCCATCGGTCAGCCATCCGCGCTCGTCGAGCAGCCCTTGCTGTCCCTGCCGTTCGTGAAATGTCGCGAGTTGCGCGAAGCCTGCCGTACGCGCGAGATCCGGCATGACCGAATACACCGGCACCTCGACGCGATAGATCGGCGCGGGCGGGTCGCCGGCCGGGAGCGCTGCTGGCGCGCTGGGGCTTGCCGCCACCGGCGCGAGCACTTCCGTGACCGTCGCCCCTGAAGCGGGATCGGTTGTCGTGACGGTCGTGGTCACCGGCACGGTCGAGCGCAGATACCAGCTATTCGTGCTATCCGCCGTCGTGCCGCCTTTGTAGAGCATGTACGTGTAAGCCCCCGCCGAGACCGGCGCCCCCAGCGCGAATGCCGAAGCCGACGAGGTCGCTCCGCCCACTGCGCTCACCATCGGAATACCGTTGCCGGTCGTGAGTGCACCGAGTCCGCCCATGTTGTTCACGGCAATCGAAGTGTTGCCGCCAATGGCACCGCCGCTCACCGTGAGCGGGGCCACTTTCGACGTGTCGTCGCCCAGCACGGTGTCGATCGCGAGCGTGCCGCCGTTGCCCGTGTAATTGCCGACGATCGTGAGCGTGCCGTTGCCGCTACCATCGCCGGGGTGCACCGTGCCTGAATTGGTCACGTTGCCGGTGAGCGTGCCGGTGCCGGTCAGCGTCGCGCCCGAGGCAATCGTGGTGGTCGCACCGCCCAGCGTGCTGGTCAGGTTGAACGTGCCGCTTTGCAGTTGGGCGGTGGTGAAGTTGCCGCTGCCGCTCCATGTCCAGTTATCGCCTTGGGCAAGCAAGGTGCCGAAGTTGACGAACGAGTTGCTCGCGGTGCCGGTGCCTTGCAGAATCAGCTTGCTGACCGCGCTCGCGCCGCCGTCTGCGGTGCCGACGATCTGAGACCCGGTTTGCAGCGTCAGCGTGTTCGATTTGGCGGCGGGGTTCATGTAGATGGCTGTGCCGACATTGCTCTGCACCAGCCCAGCGTTGGTGATCGAGATCGTGCCATTCACCGTGCGAATGCCGTAGCCCTGCTGGCTGATGATCTGACCGCCGGCCTGATTCACGATCGAGGAGGTAAATCCCAGCGCGGTGTTCGAGACGACGGCGTCGCTGTTGACGCCTCGGGCTTCGATATAACCGCTGTTAGTGAAGTTATTGTTGTTGCCTTGCATGAACACTGTGAACGAGCGATTCGATGCGGTGCCGCCGGTCGTGAGTAACGTCCCTGAGTTCGTCACCGTGCTTTGCCCGCCCACCACACTCAACGCACGGCTGCCGCTGCCGTTGGCCGTGACCGTGCCGGTATTGACGACGGTACTGTTCAAGCCGAGGCCCGAAGCTTGCCCCCACGCAACGGTGATGCCGTCCGAATTTGGGCCGGACACGGTGATGGTGCCGTTGTTGGTAAGCGTTCCGTGGTTGCCGTTGATGGC
The DNA here is from genome assembly GCF_049918595.1 of Pandoraea pneumonica. Lineage (GTDB taxonomy): Bacteria > Pseudomonadota > Gammaproteobacteria > Burkholderiales > Burkholderiaceae > Pandoraea > Pandoraea pneumonica_A. The sequence continues at coordinate 1,286,494 of NZ_JBNCRZ010000002.1, read as the reverse complement.
CATGCCATCGTCTGACGCGCCAGTCGCCGTGATGACGCCCGTCGAGGTGTTCACCAGCGTGTTGTAATCATGATTGCCTAGCATCGCGGCGCCGCGCCCGGAGGCAGCCGTGCCGGTGATGCTCACGGTGCCCGAGTTAGTGATCGTGCTCGACGAGTCGACAGTAATGGTGGCAACGTTAGGCGTGGAGCGCGTCGAAGAAATCGTGGCACCTTGCTGGACGTTGACCGTCACGTTGGTGCTGCCTGTCTGCGCGTTCACAACACCGTTGGTCCCGGTGCACGTGACCGTCGTGCCGCTCGGGGGATTGACGTTGTCGCAGGCGGCTTTGGCGTTACCGATCAAACAGAGCACCGATATTGCCAATATCACCGGCTTGAGAGGAACAGGGCAGTGCGAAGTATTGCGTTTCTCGAATTCGTTTATTGATGTTTTCATTTCCGCACTCCCGAAATAATTTTTTTAATTCATGGGAACCTTCGAGTGTTTGGAAAATATATTGAAAATCAGGTAATTACAAATTTCTTGTTGTTTGATGAGTACGAATTGTAAGGAATTGTGACGTTAAGAAATTCTAAATATTGTATGAATGAAAACTGTTCGTGTTACCAGTAAATTTAAATGATTATTTAATTAAATAATAAGGAGTTCGACGTATATGCCATCGTCCGTGCGTAATTCGTTGCTCTGGATTCTCGATGCTTTCGAGCGCGACGAGACCTTTATTCACAAGCGAATGTTCGGTAGTGATGCGGCGTATGTCGGCGGGTTGCTCTGTTTGATCGCGGCCGATCGCGAGCCGCCATGGAGTGGCTTACTCGTTTGCACGTCGCAAGACCGTCATGCCGCATTGATCGCAGAAATTCCCGCGCTGCGTGTGCATCCGGTGCTGGGGAAGTGGTTATATGTGCCGCAATCAGATCCGGATTTCGAAACTGTCGCGCACACTCTGACGGCGTTGGTGTTGGCAGGCGATGCTCGCATCGGCGTTGAGCCGAAACCGCGCAAACGCAAGTCGGTAAAGAAGAAAACGTAGACGGCAGTTATTTGTTTCGCAACACGCATCCGGCATCAGCGTCCACTCGTATGTCCTAGTGCTTCCAACGTGCGAAGCGCCACGAATCGGGTGAAGGAATGAAGACGTATCAAGTATCCGGACTCACCGGTGTTGTACTTGCGATCGCCGTAGTCATGGGCGGTCAAGCCGTGACTGCCTCAGCGGCGATGGACGGGGACAAGACCGTCATGGTAGGCGGCGCGGCGATGTACCCGTCGAAGAACATCATCGAGAATGCCGTCAACTCGAAAGATCACACGACGCTGGTCGCGGCGGTCAAGGCAGGCGGACTGGTCGACACGCTCTCCGGACCGGGCCCATTTACAGTCTTTGCGCCGACCAACGAAGCGTTCGCGGCGCTGCCCGCAGGCACCGTCGACACGCTGCTCAAGCCGGAAAACAAGCCCACGCTCGACAAGGTGCTGACGTATCACGTCGTTGCCGGGCGGTTGACCGCACAAGATCTGATGAAAGCGGTGAGCGACGGCGGTGGCCGCGCGACGCTCAAGACGGTCGAAGGCGATTCGCTGACCGTGATGCAAAAGGGCAACCATCTCACGGTGACGGATGACAAGGGCGGCGTTGCCAATGTCACCATCGGCAACGTCATGCAATCCAACGGGGTGATTCACGTCGTGGACAAAGTGCTGATGCCCTGATCAGTCCGCGGCCACGTGCACCATTTCCTCGACTTCACCGGGCTGCTTTTTCTTCATGCGGATGAACAGTAGCAACGGCATGACGAGCAGCGTGAGGATCATCATCAGCTTGAAGTCATCCAGATAGGCGATCATCGCCGCCTGCCGGGTGACTTCGGCGTTGATCGCGGCGATGGCCGCCGACCCATAGGTTTGCGCGTACGCTTCGAGCCCTTGCGTGAAGGGCGTGATGTGCTCCGAGAGCACCGCGTGATTGACCTGCGTGTTTTGCGTGAGCAGCGTCTGTACGACCGAAATACCGATACTGCTGCCGATGTTGCGCGACAGGCTGTAAATCGCGGCACCGTCGGCACGCAACGCTCCCGGCAGCGTGGCGAATGTCACCGTCGTCAGCGGCACGAACACGAACCCCAGCCCAAAGCCCTGAATAACGCCCGGCCAGACGATGTCCGACGGACTCAGCGTCGTCGTGTAACCGGCCATCATATAGAGCGAGTAAGCCGTCAACGCGAAACCGAAGCCCAGCAGATACCTCACATCCACCCGCCCCACGAGGCGGCCGACGATCAGCATCGCGGCCATCGTGCCCGCACCCGATGGCGCGGTGACCAGCCCGGTGAGAATGGCCGGATAGCCGAACAGGCTTTGCAACATGGGCGGGAGCAGCGCGCGCGTCGCGTAAAGAATGATCCCGACGACGAAAATGTAAATCACACCGGTGTTGAAGTTGCGGTCGCGCAGCAAGGCTCGGTTGAAGAACGAATTCTCGTCGGCTGTCCACGTGTGCACGATGAAGTAGGCGAAACAAATGATGGCGCCGAGCATCTCGAGCCAGATTTCCGTCGAGTTCAGCCAGTCTTGTTGTTCCCCGCGGTCGAGTAGCAACTGCAATAACCCGATGGCTAGCCCAAGCGTGACGAAGCCCATTGCATCGAACTTCCCGGCTTTTTGCTCGGGCGGCTCTTTGAGATACGCGGCGATGCCGAGAAACGCGATCAGCCCGATCGGCAGGTTGATGTAGAACACCCAGCGCCAGTTATAGCTGTCGGTGAGCCAGCCGCCGAGCGACGGCCCGAGAATCGGCCCGACCATCACCCCCATACCGAACACCGCCATCGCCGAGCCGTGCTTGTGCGGCGGGTTGATGTCGAGCATGGTTGCCTGCGAGAGCGGTACGAGCGCCGCGCCGCAAATGCCCTGAAACAGACGCGCGGCCACAATTTCGGTAAGCGACTGTGCCATGCCGCACAACGCCGACGCGATCGTGAAGCCCGCCACCGACCACAGAAACACGCGACGCCGCCCGAAGCGCGCACAGAGCGTGCCGGTCAGGGGTGTCGCAATCGCGGCGGCGACGATGTAGGACGTCAATACCCAGGTAATCGAGTCTTGCGAGGCAGATAGGCTGCCTTGCATATGGGGCAGGGCAACGTTGGCGATGGTGCTGTCGAGCGTTTGCAGCACCGTGGCGAGCATGACGGAAATACTGACGAGCGCGCGATGCTTGTTGGCGTCGCTGGCGCTTTGCGGGGAAGACACGGTATTACCTCGGGTGGAATGCGTTGTCGCTTTTGTTGTTTTGGCACCGCGCGCGGTGCGTTTGTCCGCCAAGGGCTGGCTATCGGCGGACGGTCTCCTTCACGGCCTTGTTCAAACTCCTCAATAAATCCTTATTCCGTGTTTTCGTCGTCAGCCGCTCTCGCCGCGGACGAGGAAGCCGCTGAGGACGGTGGGCAGGCCGCCTCCGCACGCGTCAGATTCGTCAGCACTTTGCCGAGCAGGCGTGCGAGTTCGGTGCGCTCGGCCGGGGTGAGATCGGCCATCGCATCGCGCTCGACCATGGTGGCGAAGGCGACGATGGTGTCGATCTTGGCTTCCGACGCCTCGGTCAGATACAGCAGGTGAGCGCGCTTGTCGTTGGGGTCGCGCTCACGCCGGACCAACTCCTTTTCCCTGAGCCGGTCGAGCAGTCGGACGAGTGCCATCGGGGTCAACTCCATGCGTTCGGCCAGTTCGGCCTGTGTCTGTACGCCATACCGGTGCAGCATGACCAGCACCCGGCACTGCGCGCGTGTGAGGTCGAAATTGCCCCGGGCGCGCCGGTCGAACAGGCGCGAGTGCACCCGCGCGACGTCGTGCACGAGCGTTCCGAAGCGGGACGACCAATCGATTTTCGGCATTGCAGACTCACACCGGCAGCGTGCCGCCGGCAGATAAATTGATAAACACGTTTAGCATTTTGCCAGAGTCTCTCATCGAGCGGCAACTGTGGCAAATAGGTGACATTCGGGCGGCAGGGCGGGGGCGAACGGGGTGTGCCGGGCGCGTTTCGCTCGGCGCGACGGGCATTCCCGGGGTGGTTCTGGCGGGGTATTACGGTCAACCAACGAAGGCGTAAAAAGTGTAAGGAAAATAAGCACTTGACACATTGCTTCGGCGGAACAAGAAAGGAATGGTGCGATGCGTTAGGCGCGACCGCCATAGCGTGGCACCTAGCCCTTTTTTGACCCTAAGGAGTGTCAATCATGTTTGACCTTTCACAAGCTTCCGACGTCCTCTCGATTACCGAAGCCAGCGACTCGCCCCTCAACCGCCTGCCGGCCAGTTCGGTGGCAGCCCAAAAGACCCGTGCCATGCCGTCGAGTGTCGCCCACTTGACCGGTATGCACGAAGAGTCGCTGCCGTTCATCGTCACCATCGCCAGTGACGAGACGGCCTTGCGCGATGCGGTGGCGATGCGTCAGGCGGCGTATGGCCGTCATTTGCCGGACCTCGCTGCCACATTGAGCGAGCCGGAAACGAGCGATCGCGAGCCGGGATCCATCGTGCTCGTGGCGCGCGCCCGTCTTGACGGTGCCGTCATCGGGACCATGCGCATTCAGACCAATCGCTATCAGGCATTGCATTTGGAAGACTCGGCACCGTTGCCGGCATGGCTGGGCGACGCGGCGTTGGCCGAGGCGACCCGGTTGGGCGTTGTAGCGGGGCCGGTCGGGCGGGCAGTGAAGACGGCGCTGTTCAAGGCGTTCTATCAGTACTGCCTGCTGTCGCGTATCGACTGGATGGTGATTACGGCGCGTCCGCCGCTGCATCGTCAGTACGAAGCGCTGATGTTCGTCGACGTTTTTCCTTCGCAGGCATTGATTCCGATGGCGCACGTGGGCGGTATCGGGCACCGGGTGTTGGCGCTGGATGTGGCCAACGCACGCACGCGCTGGCAAGCGGCCGGTCACCCGCTGTTCGGGTATATGTGCCTCACCCATCATCCGGACTTGCGTCTGGGGATGCCCGAGACGCAGGAACGGGCATCGGAAATGAGGGCAGCACCGGGCGAAGCCAGTGTTGGCGCGCATTTGCGGGATTTATCTTTTGGTGCCGACGCGGTAGGATGCGTAGCAACAGGCTACAGCCTGGCGGTGTAATGCCGTTATTTCAACTAACGTTGCCCCGGTTTGCGCTCGACGTCATGTCGAAGCAGCCGGCGGTGGCGAGCAGTACGGGTGCGAGACGCCTGCCCGTGCCGGCCATATCCAAAGGCCGGCACGGGACAGGGGCCGACCCGGCCGACAAGGCGAGCCTCTTGGCTCGCCTTGTTCGGCGTACCACGCGGGGGCGACTAACGTAATAAGGGCACAAAAGGCATATGGCGGGGGATCTCGGCAACGAGCGTGACAATCACGGCCACCATGCGAACGATCTTGCCGACGAGCTAGCCAATTTTGGCAGCCCACGGCGGCGTTGGCGTGTGACGGCGCGTCTCGACGAGTTGTTTCGGACCGTCTCTCTGTATGCCGTCCCGGTGGCGATCATGCTCGTCTCGGGCATCGTGCTGCTCTTCCAGGACAGCCAATACGCCGTGCGCGGCGCGACGCCGCTGACCTTCCAGGCGCTGGGCGATCTGCCCGCGACGCTGGGGCCGCCGATGGTGCAGAGCGCCCTCGAGCATGCGCCCGACGTGAGTCAGTACAGCACCCATCTATCCGAAGCGCCGGTCTGGTTTCGCGTGAGCGTGCCGCCCGTCGACGACGTGCAGCACACGGTCATCGAGTTTCCGTCGCGTCATGCGCAAACGCTGTCTTGCTGGCGCAATCCGGACGCGCCAGCCATCGGCCGCGCCGACCGAGGCGAGGTGAGCGGTGCGTTCCGTGTGTCGAAGGCGGGTTTTGCCATCGATCTGGGCAAGCTGACGGCCCCCGTCACGTTGCTTTGCGAGGGCACGTTCTCCGGCCCGGCGCACCTGGCGCTTACCGCCTGGCCTGCCAACGAACTGCGTGTGTCCGAAAAGGAATTCCATCGCAGCAACGGGTTGCTCGAAGGCGGGTTGCTCACGCTCTCGGCGTTTGTGCTGGTGACCGCCATCATCAATAAGGAATGGCTTTACGTGCTATTCGCCGCGTGGCTGATCGGGAATCTGCGGCTCGCTGCAAACTCGCTCGGCGCCGACACGCAATGGTTGGAGCGCGCGATCCCGACCGAATGGGATGCGCTGGTGCGCAAGGCGACGTTCGCGATCTATTACGTCCTCACGTATTCGCTCTTCACCCAACTCTTCAAACGAGAGTTGCGCCGCATTGGCATGAAGTGGCTCGTGATGATTCTCCAGTGGGCCGGGGTCGTGCTGTGTTGCGCGGCCATTGCCTTGCCGTACGCGCATTTCATTCCCGTGCTCTGGGCGGTGGCGGCGCTCGGCATCGTGATCGTGTTGTTCCTGCTGGTGCGCATTCTTGTGGCCACACGCTCGCGGGTGGCCATTTGGTACAGCGCGTCGCTCGCCATCGTGCTGTTTGCGACGTTCTCGGAAGTGATTGCCGCCGCGTTTAACGCGCGAGCGCTCTCGACTGCGCTGAATAGCGTGACGGCGGCGCTGTTCTCGAGTTTGATGGCAGCACTCGCCATCGCCGAACAGATGCGCGCCGAACATCAGGGCAAGCTCGAAGCGCAGGCGGAATTGCGCAATGCGTATGACGTGACGCCTGTCGGCCTGTTCACGCTCAACGATGAAGGCGTGTTCGTGCGCGGCAACGCGGCCCTGCACACGATGCTGGGCATTCCCAGCACGGAAGGCCGGGCATACCGGTGGGATCAATTTTTCGGCCACAACACGTGGCGCATGTTGCTCGACGTGGCGCAGCACAGCGACGAATCGGAGCTGGAAATTCTGTCGCTGCCGCGCGATGACGGCCGCACGAGCCGGTATCTCGTCAAGGCGATCTTCGCGGACGGACGGATCGAAGGCTCGTTGCAAGACATCACCGAGCGTGCCCGGACGATGGAGCAACTGCGCTATCTGGCCGAGAACGATCCGCTGACCGGGGTTTCGAACCGGCGCGGCATCGAGAAAGCGCTCGGCGAGGCCATTCGTACGCTGTCCGATTCCCGTCCCGCAGCGCTCGCCTATCTCGATCTGGACCGCTTCAAGCTCGTCAACGATCTGTTCGGTCATGCGGCGGGCGACGAGGTGTTGCGTCAGGCGTGCGATCGCATGCGTGCGCGTCTGTCGGCCGACCAGAGCGTGGGCCGTACCGGTGGCGACGAGTTCATCGTGGTGTTCCGCGACGCGACGATCAAGGAAGCCGCCGCCGTGGCGCGCCGTCTGGTGGATGCCATTGCGGGCGAGCCGTATCAGATTGGCGAACGTGCCTTTCAGGTGCGCGCGTCAGCCGGGGTGATCGAGTTGACGACCGACATGCGGGTGCCCGATGCGATTTCGTCAGCGGACCGTGCATGCCGCGAGGCGAAGAAGAGCCGCCGAGAGCTGGTCGTCTACGAACGCGGCGCGGCGGCGTTTCGTGAACGCTTGGCCGAATTGCGGCTCATCGACGCGCTCGACGCGGGTCTTACGCCCAACACGCTGTTCCTGGAGATGCAACCGATCATGGAGATGGCGGCGCCCGGCGGCTCGCTCAACTTCGAGGTGTTGCTGCGCATGCGCGATGGCGACGGCAATATCGTCCCGGCCTCGCGCATCATCAGTGCGGCAGAGGAAAACGGCACCATCGGCATGATCGACAAATGGGTGCTCACGAACACGCTCACGTGGATCGATCAGCATCGCGAGCGGTTGTCGAAGACGCAGTTTGTTTGCGTGAACCTGTCGGGGGCATCGCTCAACGACGAACATTTCATCCGCGATATTTTTGCGACGCTCGCAGCCCATGAGCGGGCTGTCGAGTTGTTGTGCATCGAAATCACGGAGACGGTGGCGCTTCACGATCTGGACAACACACGCCGTTTTGTCGATCGTATCCACCAGATGGGCGGTCGCATCGCGCTGGACGACTTCGGCGCGGGCTTCAGCTCCTTTTCCTATCTCAAGGATCTTGCCGTCGACGCGATCAAGATCGACGGTGCTTTCGTGAAGAGCATGGCGGCGCATCCAGCCAATCTGGCGATCGTCGAGGCGATTGTGGCGCTTGCAAAGAATCTCGGTATTCGCAGCGTGGCCGAGTGGGTGGAAGACGCCGCGACGCTCGAAGCGCTCTCCGAGTTAGGCGTCGACTATGTGCAGGGCTTTTTGATTGCACGTCCGCAAACGCCCGAAGCGATACTTGCGGCCGAGTCGGCGGCGAGCTTCGTGCGCGACCCGCAGTTGGCGGCGCTACTCGTGGAGCTTGGGCAGGCGTATTACCCGAGCGAGCGCGGTAGCGCGGCGCTTCACTAGCCGCGAGACCCGAAGCGGGAATGGCAGCCTCAAAGCGTGCGTATGAAGCGCGCTCGCGCCTGCGATTGCCTGCATTTGGCGCAATGCTCTATTTCTCACGAAATTTCATTTTGGCCCGCTCCGGACGATGGCGATCGTCGCGAAAACCCGCAAATATAGGGCTTTTGGGTGTCAAGCGACATCCATTAAATCGTCATCAGGGCGTAACTCAACGTAAGAATTCCACTTGGAATAAATCTTGTCCACCGTAAAGAACGGATGGCAGAATTTGGCTATCGACGCGACTGGAGATAAAACCAGTCCGCCGGTGGCGGGTTCTGCGGGCGGGGATAAGCGCGGCGTGGCACGGCACCGGGGTTCGGCGACATGACCGACGCGCGATACGTAACGGGGTTAGGACCGGGTCCATCTAAGCGATGTGCGCGGCGCGACTAGTAGAAGACCTAACCAAAAAAAACGACAATGATTTCGACACTGCTCAAACTTCTGTACCGTCACAGCCATTCGGCGAAGTGGCGGCACAACGAGCGCCTGTGGCCGCACGCGCAGATCGTGCGCGACGCGACGGGCGTGATCGAGCGCTTCACGTGGCGGGGCCGCAACGTGCCGCTCGCGCGCCGCGCCGAACTCCAGCAACTGCGCAGGCTGCCTTGCCATATCATCGCGAGCGGCCCGTCGGTCGCCGAGATCGACTACAACGCGCTGCCGATGCATCACGTCATGGGCGTGAACGGCGCGATTGCGCTGGTCGACCGCGCGCCGGTGAAGTTCAACTATTACTGCCTGCTCGATGCGGGGTTTGTTCGTCAGCGTCCGGATCTGGCGCGCCGTATTGTGGCGCGCGATCTGGTGCTGTTCGTCACACCGGTCGTGCTGGCCCGGTTGCTGGAAACGTATCCGATGTCGGCGTTCGGCTGCCGCTTCTACCTGGTCGACGACATTTTCAAGCGCGGCATGGAAGCCGCGAGCTCGCCGCTGGAATTGCGCGCCAACCCGCGCGTGGCCGCCAGTGCTGCGTTTTTCGCGGGCGACGGCCACCTCGGCTACAGCTTCGACATCGACAACGGGTTCTTCCACGGCGGCACGGTGGCTTACTTTGCACTGCAAGTGGCGACGTGGCTCGGGTTCTCCGAGCTGTACCTGCACGGGGTCGATTTGCGTGACGCTGCGCAAACGCCGCGTTTCTACGAGACGATGCAGTCGCGTGCACCGACGCGTCTCGATGCCGAATTTGCCAGCCTGATCGAGCCGTCGTTCCGACGCGCGTCGGAAGTGCTGCGGGCGCGTGGCGTGCGTGTCGAGAACTTGTCGCCTGAGAGTGCGCTGGGTGACGACATTTTCGAAAAGGTCGACTGGCGCTCGCTGCGCCGGCGCAATCTCAGCCTGGTGGTGCCGGGCGACGCCGTACCGGCTCCGCTGGCCGATGTGGCGGGCGTGCCGGCAACGCCGACGTTCCGCCCGACGGGGACACACGGTCACAAATGATGCGCGGCGCGGGGGTCTCTCCGCGCAGTGCAGCCGTTATGTCATCGCGATGACATAAATTGCCACGGCATTGGGCCAAGAGGGCCGCCACGCCACGGTCTACCTGCTACAATCGCACTCCGGGTTTTCCTGAAGCATGAGCGATTATGGGGTTTGGCTGGTTCGGACTGTCGACGTTTTGGTTGCTGGCGTTGTGCTGGCCTGGCGTACGGGGTCTGCTTGGCGGTGAGATTCGACTCTTTGGCCCCGGCACCCTGCGCATGCTCCTTGGCGTTCCGCTCGCGATGGTGTCGAGCGCGACGCTGGCCGCACTGACCGGCGGCGATAGTCAAAGCGCTGGCGGCAGCATCGGTCAGTCGCTCTCCCATGGTCTGCAAGTCACACTCGGCGGCACGCTCGCCATGGGCGTCGCTGGCCTCGTTCTGCTGTTCTCCCTTCCGCTTGTTTTCGGCACCACTTGGTGGGGGCTGTTCGCACGCGCGCTTCCGGGCGGCGATAGCGAATCGGAAGATGACGATGAACCCGCCCCGCAAAGCAAACTTTTCAGTTTTCTCCGCCGCGATGCCGCGCAGAGTTCGCGTCACGAGAGCGGGTTCGGTGCGCGTAGCGAACCGACCCGTGGTTTATCGCAGATGTCGTTCGACGTGCCGGATCGTAATGAACGTTCGGAGCGTGGTGAGCGTTTCACGCCCACGCTGGGGCAAGGACATCACAACCTCGGCAGTCTGACCGAGGAGCTGGTGCCACGTCGCCGAGGGCTCTCGGCACAACCACCGTGGAAGCTTTCCGACGAAGAGCGCGCGCGGCTCGATGCCATGCAGCCGCCACCGCCAACGCCGCGTGGGGCAACCCGTGCCGAGCCGTCGTTCCGGCCGTCGAATCAACCTTCATTGCCAGCACCTTCACCGAGTCGCCCGGGTAATGCACCGCGCATGACGGGCAAGGCGGCGATTGCTGCCCGTGTTGCGGCAGCGGGTGGAATTGCAGGCGAGGCGGCACCGAGCGCCGCAGCGGGCACGCGTGCGGTACTGCCGCGCGGCGCCTATGCGTCCGGTACTAGCCGTGGCGATACGCTTCGCATGACGGAATTCGTGCGCGCGGAACCCGGCGCGCAAGGGCGGCCGCAGGGGCAGGGCCGTCCGGCGTCGCCGCTGGGGATGCCGTCACTGCCCGCCGCACCGGCTGCTGCGGCGCGTGCCTTGGGCGCAGGGGCAACGGCCGCCGCAGCGTCAGCGGCATCCGCAGGCGCTGCCGAGACGGCGTTGAATTCCACTTCCATTGCCGGGTCGACGGGTTATCGCCGCCCGGTCGGCACTGCGCCTGCGCATTTGCAGGGCACGATTGTGCGCAGTCCTTTCCGCAAGCCGCAGTTGGGGCTGGAAGACATGCCGCCGCGTGGCGCGCAACCGGTGCCTGCGACACCTGCCACACCTGCGCCGAGCGCGTCACCAACAAGCACACCCGCTGCACCCGCCGTTGTTCCTGCGATGCAGGGTGCTGCGGCATGGGCGGCGTCACACGCGGCCACACCGATTTCCTCCGATTTCTCGGACTTTTCTCCGCTGCCGTTGTCCGGCAGCCCGGACGCCATCGCGTCGCCCGACACGTGCACTGCACCGCCTGAAGCCCCCGCTGGCCCTACGCCGGAGATGATCGCTCGCGAGGCCGCTGCGCGCGCCGCGGAAGTCGCTCGCCAACAGGCGCTCGCCGCATTGCGTGAAGAAGCGGAAGCACTGTTGCGCGATCTGCGCGCGTGGTCGTCGAGCGATAGCACGGTGGCACCGCAGGTGAATGCACAGACTGCCGAAGCGAGTCCCGAGCCCGATATCGACGACAGCGTTGTCGTGAAGGATGTAGAGAGTTTGCCGGTTGCGCCTGAGGTGCACCACGTCGAACCACAGGCGTTCGCCGATGTGCCGCACGTTATCGCACCAGCGTTCACCGATGTGCCGAAGTCCATAGCGCCGACGTCCACCGATGCCGTGCCAGCCTCCGTCACCTCCTCGCTGACCATGCCAAGCCGTCCGTTCGTCTTCGCGGACGTATTGGCGAGCATCGAGACCGGCGATGCGACTGATGACGACGTCGACGTGATCGAACCCGCGATGGCGGGGGAGGGCACAGATCCCTCCGTAGCCGATGCGATCGATAGCAGCGCTGCCCCCATCGCAAGCGACGATGCCGCGGACCCGCCGCACAAGCCACACTACGTCTTGCGTGCCGACGGCACCTGGGCGCGCACGGATGCCGACGAACCGCCGTTCGATCTCGACGATACAACCGAGGTCGGCAACGCCAGCGATACCGGCAATGCCATCGCTACCAGCGACTGGCAGGCGTTACCTCAAGTCACGCATACGCCATATCAGGCGTCGTCACCGACGATTCCGCCGGTGGTGGTGCCGAGTTTCGCTACGGCACCTGCGATCCCGTCTTTTGCTGCACGACCGTCCACCGAGCCGCCCAAAGCCAATTTCGCCAACGACACGCCCTACGTCGCGCCGCCACCGCGAGTGGTTGTCGACTACGATCTGCCGTCGCTCGATGAATTGACCCCAGCGGTGGCCGTGACCGACAGCGCCCACGAGATATCGGAAGAAGCGCTTGCGGCGGTGAGTCAGCTCATCGAACAACGGCTGGCCGAGTTCAAGGTGCCGGTCACCGTGGTCGGTGCCTCGGCGGGGCCGGTGATTACGCGATTCGAAGTCGAACCGGCCGTCGGTGTGCGCGGCGCGCAAGTCGTCGGGTTGATGAAGGATCTGGCGCGCGCGTTGGGCGTCACGTCGATTCGCGTCGTCGAGACAATCCCCGGCAAGACGTGCATGGGGCTGGAACTGCCCAATGCCAAGCGGCAAATGATTCGCTTGTCCGAGATTTTGGCCGCGCCGATTTTCGACGCGCACCCCTCGCGCCTCGCGTTGGCGATGGGCAAAGACATCACCGGCGAGCCTGTCGTGACCGACCTCGCGCGCGCACCGCACTTGCTGGTGGCTGGCACGACGGGCTCGGGGAAATCGGTGGCTGTGAATGCCATGATTCTCTCGCTGCTGTACAAAGCGACGCCGGATGACGTGCGGCTCATCATGATCGACCCGAAGATGCTGGAATTGTCGGTGTACGGCGGCATTCCGCATCTGCTGGCACCCGTGGTCACCGACATGAAACAGGCCGCTCACGCGCTCAATTGGTGTGTCGGCGAGATGGAAAAACGCTACCGCCTGATGTCGGCACTGGGCGTGCGCAATCTGGCCGGTTACAACGAAAAGATCGAAAACGCGCGGGTCGCAGGCGAGAAGGTAAGCAACCCGTTCTCGCTCACACCCGACGCGCCGGAACCGCTTGATCGTCTGCCGTTCATCGTCGTCGTCATCGACGAGTTGGCCGACCTGATGATGGTCGCGGGCAAGAAAATCGAAGAGCTGATCGCACGTCTCGCCCAGAAAGCACGCGCCGCAGGTATCCACTTGATTCTGGCGACGCAACGTCCGTCGGTCGACGTCATCACCGGCCTGATCAAAGCGAACATTCCGACGCGCGTGGCGTTTCAGGTGTCGTCGAAGATCGATTCGCGCACGATTCTCGACCAGATGGGCGCGGAATCGCTGCTGGGGCAGGGCGATATGCTGTTCCTGCCGCCAGGTACGGGCTACCCGCAGCGGGTGCACGGTGCGTTCGTCGCCGACGATGAAGTGCATCGCGTGGTGCAGCATTGGCAGCAGTATGGCGAGCCGGAATACGACGAAGCGATTCTGGCGGGCGACCCCGCCGATGCCGCGTCGGCCGATCTCTTCGGCGAAGCCCCGGCAGACGCCGAAGCCGACCCGCTCTACGACGAAGCCGCCGCCTTTGTGCTCAACACGCGCCGCGCGTCGATCTCCGCCGTGCAACGACAACTGCGCATCGGATACAACCGCGCGGCACGTCTCATCGAGCAGATGGAAGCCGCCGGGCTTGTCACCCCGATGGGCCGCAACGGTACGCGCGAAGTCCTCGCCCCGGGCGGCGCCGAATAACCCTTGCAACAGAGGCGCGGCAAGTCAGCACCTCTGTTGCAACGTCCCCCTCGCCACCGTGCCCTCATACGGTGCAAAAGTTCGCGTTAGCGCCTCGCTAATCGCCGTCGCTTACAGCTACCTTACGACCCGTCGTTCGAGTCGAACTCTTTCGCACTCCGTGCTGATTCTGCGGACACGCGCCGTACATGGCGTAGCAACGAAAACCCCTTCAAAACCCGCATGAAATGGGCCTTGCTCCGCGCAAACCCGCATCTCCGTAGGGGTATTCCCGCCTTTGCGGGCGAAACTCAGGGGTCACATAATCGGCCCGCTAGGTTGGTCGTTCGAAGCGTGCTTTACGGTATCGCCCTGACACGAATTACAAGACCGGGGCGGTGCGGCGGGGTCAGAACGAACTCGTGAATCGCGCCTCCCACGGCAGGGCCTGCGACATGGATAAGCGCCAAAAGAAAGCGTCATATCGACACGCATCGCACCGAAGGAGACCCTTATGCAATTCCGATTCAAGCTCATGGCAGGCGCAGTCGCGTTCGCCATCTCCGCCACCACTGCATCGCTGGCTATCGCCGCCGACCCGATCAAACTCGGCGTGTCCGGCCCGTTCACCGGCGGCTCGTCGTCGATGGGCGTGTCCATGCGTGACGGCGTGCGTCTGGCCGCGGCCGAAATCAACAAGTCGGGTGGCGTGATGGGCCGCCAGATCGTGCTGGTCGAGCGCGACGACGAAGCTAAGAACGAGCGCGGTGTGCAAATCGCGCAAGAACTCATCAACAAGGAAAAAGTCGTTGCCACCGTCGGTTACATCAACACCGGCGTCGCACTCGCCTCGCAGCGTTTTTATCAGGACGCCAAAATTCCGGTATTCAACAACGTGGCCACGGGCACGGTGATTACCGATCAGTTCAAGGCGCCGCAATATCCCGACAACTACGTTTTCCGTAACGCCGCCAAGGACAGCATTCAGGCCCCGATGATCGTGGAAGAAGCGATCACGCGTCGCGGCTTCAAGAAGCCGGCGATTCTCGCCGACTCGACCAACTACGGTCAGCTCGGTCGCGAGGATCTGGAAAAAGCGCTCGCCGCCAAGGGCATCAAGCCGGTCGCCGAAGAGAAGTTCAACATCAAAGACGTCGACATGACGGCGCAGTTGCTCAAGGCCAAACAGGCGGGCGCCGACGTGATTCTGACCTACGGTATCGGCCCGGAACTCGCGCAGATCGCCAACGGCATGGCCAAGTTGGGCTGGAAGCTGCCGATCATCGGTAGCTGGACGCTCGCCATGGCGAACTACATCGACAACTCGGGCGCCAACGGCGAAGGTGCCCGCATGCCGCAAACGTTCATTCAGGAGCCGAACACGCCCAAGCGCAAGGCCTTCATCGACGCCTATCTGGCCATGTTCAAGCCGAAGAACAACCGCATCGACTCGGCAGTCTCCGCTGCGCAGGGTTACGACTCGGTGTACCTGCTGGCCGCAGCCATCAAGCAAGCTGGCAGTACCGATGGCCCGAAGGTGCGTGCTGCACTCGAAGACCTGAAGGCGCCGGTGGAAGGTGTGGTCACGACCTACGACCGTCCGTTCTCGCATGACGACCACGACGCCATCACCGCCAACATTCCGGTGTTCGGCGAAGTGAAGGGCGGTCGCGTCGTGTACGCCTACGACACCGACCTGAAGGCGGGCAGCAAAGTCCGCGAGAAGGTGGCAGGCAAGTAAGCCCGCTTGTGCTCGACAGGCCGCTCTCAGAAGCGGCCTTGACGGGTGACCGACGGCGCGCGATGTGCAGGACCCAAGCCCACGGGGAAATACAGGGCGGCAGGTCCGGCACGCGCGCCGTTGCAACACCCGCGGCCTGCCGCCGGCACTCGGGACCGGCGCCGGGCGCGTGATCCGTATGCCTCCCGTGCATCACTCGTAGGCTCGCACTCGCGAGAGAGGACCGCATGACCATCCTGATTCAACTCATCTACAGCGGCATCGCGCTGGGGATGATCTACGCCGTGATCGCCTTCGGTTACCAACTGACGTTTGCGACGTCCGGCACCCTGAACTTCGGCCAGGGCGAAGCGCTGATGCTTGGCGCACTGGTCGGCCTTACCCTGGTCGACACCCTCGGTCTCAATTACTGGCTGATGATCCCGATCGTGTGCCTGTTCGGCCTCGTGCAGGGCGCTTTCGTCGAGCGCATCGGCGTCAAACCCGCGTTACGTATCAAATCCGAATTCGGCTGGATCATGTCCACCATTGCATTGGGCATCATCTTCCGCAACGTGGCTGAAAACGTCTGGGGCCGCGACGATCTGAAGTTCCCGTCGCCGTTGCCCGAAGCCCCCGTCCAGTTGCTCGGCGCGAATGTGCTGCCCATGGAAATGCTGGTCGTCGTCGGCGCATTGCTGATGATGGCGGCCGTCGAGTTGTTCAATCGCCGCTCGATCTACGGCAAGGCTGTGGTGGCGACCGCCAACGACCGCGACGCCGCGGGGCTCATGGGGATCAACACCAGTCTGGTCATCACGTTCTCGTATGCGCTGTCGTCGATGGCCGCTGCATTTGCGGGCGTGCTGGTCGCACCGCTGACGCTCACGGGTGCCACGATGGGTGCCGTGCTCGGCCTCAAAGCGTTCGCCGTGGCGATTATCGGCGGGCTGTCGAGCGGTATGGGTGTGCTCGTCGGCGGCTTGATTCTCGGGATTGCCGAGACGACCACCGCGTTTTATGTCTCCACCGGCTACAAAGACGTGCCGGGTCTGGTGCTGCTGTTGCTCGTGCTGGCCGTGAAGCCGGCAGGCCTGTTCGGCAAGACCGCAATCAAGAAGGTGTAATCATGACCGCACAGACCTCCACCTCCCGCGAGGCCGGCGATCTCGGCGGCCTGCGCATGACCACGAAGCTCGCTGCCATCGTGGGCATTCTCGCGCTGTTCGGTTTCCCGCTCGCTGTCGGCAATCCGTACTACATCCACATGATCGAGACGATCATGATCTACGCGATCCTGCTCTTCGGGCTGGATATCGTCGTGGGCTATACGGGGCAAGTGTCGCTCGGTCATGCCGGGCTGTTCGGCATTGGCGCGTATGTGGCGGGCGTGTTCTTCGCCAAGCTGGGGCTCTCGCTCTGGCTGGCGCTGCCCGCTGCGATTCTGATCACGGCCGCCTTCGGTGCAGTGCTCGCGTTGCCTGCGCTGCGCGTGATCGGACCGTATCTCGCCATGGTGACGCTCGCGTTCGGCACCATCATCCAGATTCTCATCAACGAGATGGACTTCCTCACCTCGGGGCCGTTGGGCATCAAGCTCAGCAAGCCGCTCATCGGCGGGCATCCGATCGACGAAGTCGAGTACTACTGGCTGGTGGCCGTGCTGCTGTTGTTGAGCATGCTGGTGGCGCACCGCATCCTGAAGTCGCACCTTGGCCGGGCGTTCGAAGCCCTGCGCGATTCTCCGGTGGCATCCGACTGTATGGGCGTGTCGGTGTATCGCTACAAGGTGTATGCGTTTGTGATCAGCGCTGGCTTTGCCGGTCTCGCGGGCAGTCTTTACGCCTATTCCGAGCAGTACATCTCGCCGAACACGTACAACTTCGAGCTGACGATTCTGTTCCTGCTCGCCGTCATCATGGGCGGGCGCAAGACGCGCAGCGGCTCGCTGCTGGGCGCGGCCATTATCGTGCTGCTGCCGCAGTTGCTCGACGACATCGGCACCTTCCGCATCGTGGCGACTGCCATCGCGGTGGTGACGACGGGCGTCGCTGTTACCGCGATTGCGCGTGGCCGTACGAGTCTCGCCAAAGCCGCTGTGCCAATCGTCGGTACGATCGCCTTGGCGAGCGTGACCTGGTGGCGCGACAACATTACCGATTGGCGTCTGACGATCTTCGGCCTGATGATTTTGTTCGTCGTGTACTACCTGCCCGACGGCATCATCGGTTTCCTGCGGGCCAAGGTGATGAACCGCCGTCGCGCGCACACTGTGTCGGCAGCACAGATCGACGAAAGCGTTGCCGGTACCACCGATCCGGTGCTGGCGGCTGCCGCCAACGGTCCGGAGGAACTGCTCAAGGTACGCCAGTTGCTCATGCAGTTCGACGGGCTCAAGGCGCTCAATCAGGTGGATTTGACCGTCAAGCGCGGCACGATTCACGGCCTGATCGGCCCCAACGGCTCCGGCAAAAGCACGATGATGAACGTGCTCACGGGCATTTACGTGCCCACGGCGGGCAGCATCGAATTCGCCGGGCAGTCGCTCGCCGGTCGCACCTCAGCGGACATCGCGCTCTCGGGCGTGGCGCGCACGTTCCAGAACGTGCAGCTGTTCGGCGAGATGACGGCGCTCGAAAACGTGCTCGTCGGGCTGCATCACACGTTCGACTCGACCCTGGTCGACGTGTCGTTGCGACTGCCGCGTTACAAGCGCGAAGAAGGCGGCGCGCGGGCCCGGGCGATGCGATTGTTGGAATTCGTGGGGCTGGCGGCATTGGCCGACGAAGAGGCGCGCAACTTGCCGTACGGTAAGCAGCGCTTGCTCGAAATCGCCCGCGCGCTGGCGCTCGATCCGCGCTTGCTGTTGCTCGACGAGCCAGCCGCTGGTCTGACCGCACCGGATATTCGCGAGTTGCTCACGATCATTCGCAAGATTCGCGATCACGGCATCACGGTGATTCTGATCGAGCACCACATGGACGTGGTCATGAGCACGTGTCAGACGGTGTCCGTGCTCGACTTCGGACAGAAGATTGCGGAAGGGCTGCCGGCACAGATTCAGGCCGATCCGAAGGTGATCGAAGCCTATCTGGGCGGCGCAACGACGACTCACTGACGCGCGCCATCTCGCGGGTGCCGGGGTGTCCGGCATTCGCGAGGTATCAGGCAGCCACGAACTCACGGAACTTCTATGCTTTCCATTCGTAATCTGCAAGCCGGGTACGGCAAAGTGCAGGTGTTGCACGGCATCGATATCGATGTGCCGGGCGGCCAGGTCATCACGCTCATCGGGTCGAACGGTGCGGGCAAGACGACAACCATGCGCGCCGTGTCAGGCATGATCAAGCCGACGTCCGGGGAAATTACGCTCGGCGAGAAGCGCATCGACGGCCTCGATTCGCATCGCATCGCCAAACTCGGTCTGGCGCACTCACCCGAAGGCCGACGCGTGTTCGCCACCATGTCGGTGACCGACAACCTGCGTCTCGGCGCTTTCCCGCGCTTGACCGGCAGCCGCCCGCGCGGCGATGTCGCCGCCGATCTCGAGCGTGCGATGGATCTGTTCCCACGCCTGAAAGAGCGCCGCAATCAGTTGGCGGGCACGCTCTCCGGTGGCGAGCAGCAGATGCTCGCGATGGCCCGCGCGGTGATGCTGCGCCCGGACATCGTGCTGCTCGACGAACCGTCGATGGGCCTCGCGCCGATTTTGGTCGACGAAGTGTTTCGCATCATCGGCAACCTGAAGTCCGAAGGGGTGACGATGTTGCTCGTCGAGCAATTCGCGGCGGCGGCACTCGCGGTGGCCGACTATGGCTACGTGCTGGAGAACGGGCGCATCTCGGTGCACGGCCCGGCCGAGCGTCTGCGCAACGACGATGCCGTGCGTGCGGCCTATCTCGGCGGCGGTCACTAAACGTCAAAACGGGCAGTCCTTGCGGGCTGCCCGTCTCGTCTTGCCGAATCTGCGAACTGCCGCGTTGGCGTTCTAGCGGTTCACATCCACGACCACCCGGCCGTGAATCTCTCCCTTCACAATGCGTCGTCCGATGCCGATGGCGTCGTGCAAACCCACGTCGTGCGAAATGCCGCCGAGCTTTTGCGGCTCGAGATCGCGCGCCAGACGCTGCCACGCCTGTTCGCGCCGCGCGCGCGGACACATCACACTATCGATGCCATGCAGCGTGACGCCGCGCAGGATGAACGGTGCCATGTTCGCCGGGAAGTCCATACCCTGCGCAAGCCCACACGCAGTGGCGATACCGCCGTAGCGCAACTGCGCGCACGCGTTGACCAGCGTGTGCGACCCGACGGAGTCGACAACCGCAGCCCAGCGTTCTTTCTGAAGCGGTTTGCCGGGATCGGAGAGCAGACTTCGGTCGACGACTTCGGCAGCGCCCAGCGCTTTCAGATAATCGGCCTCGTGAAGCTTGCCGGTCGACGCCACGACGCGATAGCCGAGCGAGCTAAGCAGCGCGATGGCGACCGACCCCACACCGCCTGACGCCCCGGTTACCAGCACGTCGCCGTGATGCGGTGTGAGTCCGCTGTGCTCGAGCGCCATCACCGAGAGCATGGCGGTGTAACCGGCGGTGCCGATAATCATGGCGTCGCGCGTCGTCAGGCGTTCGGGCAGGCGCACCAGCCAGTCGCCTTTGAGACGCGCTTTCTGCGCCAGACATCCCCAATGCGTTTCGCCGACGCCATAGCCGTTGAGCACGACGCGGTCGCCCTTTTGCCACGCCGGATGCGACGATTCGAGCACCGTGCCCGCGCCGTCGATACCCGCCACCATCGGCCATGCGCGTACAACCGGGGCGCGCCCGGTGATCGCCAGACCGTCTTTGTAGTTGATCGTGGAGTAGTCGATGGCGACGAGTACGTCACCGTCGACCGGGAGGGTATCGTCTTCCAATGCGGTGACGGCGGCCTGCGTGGCACCGTCGGACTGCGTCAGCAAAATGGCGTTGAACATGCCTTGGGGTCTCCGAAGCTGAAGGGGGGAACTTCGCTACCGCTTACTGCCAATGAAAAATTGCCGAGCGATGTGGCGGCCGGGGCCGCCGTGACAAGCTATCGCGGGAGTGCCGCAGCAATGGCATCGCGGGTTTCTCGTGTGAGCACGCGAACCAATTCCGCCGCCGGTAAAACGCGCGCGAGCGGCGCGGCTTGACCGGCCCATTGTGCCGCATAGCCGCTGTGCTTGTGGGCCTTGGCGGCGGCGTTGAGCGACTTGCCCGCGTCGTACGTGATCGGGTAATCGGGAATGGCCGGGCGGCCCGGCACTTGTTCGAGTTCCCAGAACCGATTGGCGAGACCGCGCGCTGGGCGTCCGGAGATGGCGCGAATCAGTGCCGTACGCGGTGGTTCTGCGCGCGTAAGGGTCTCGCGATACGCGGCGTCCGCGCCCGATTCCGGACAGGGAACAAAAGCCGTGCCCATTTGTGCGGCCTGTGCGCCAAGGGCGAGCACGGCGGCAATGCCTGCGCCGTCCATGATGCCGCCCGCTGCGATCACCGGCAGCGAGGTGAGTGTGACCAGTCGGCGCACGAGCGCGAAGGTGCCCAACTGCTCGTCTTCGGTGCGTTGCCGGTCTCCCTCGTCGTTGAAGCGTCCGCGATGGCCACCGGCTTCCCAGCCTTGCGCCACGATGGCATCGATACCTGCCGCTTCGATGGCGGCCGCCTCTTTCTCATTGGTCGCACTGGCAAAGAGCACGATGCCCGCGGCTTGCAAGGCATCGATCCAGTCTTGCGACGGCAAGCCGAAGTGAAAGCTGATGACGGCCGGGCGTTCTTCGAGAAACATCTCGTACATCGCCGCGTCTTCCACGAAGCTCAGATAAATCTCGCGCAACGACGCCGGCGGCTGCGCATCGAACTGCGCGAATTCGGGCGCGAGATAGGCGAGCCATGCGGCTTCGCGCGCGGCATCGGCTTTCGCCGGCACGTGCGTGAACACGTTGACGTTAAACGGACGGTCAGTCAGCGCGCGCGTTTGGCGGATGACCTCGCGTGCGGCCTTGGCATCCATATTGCCGACGGCGAGTGAACCGAGCCCGCCCGCGTTGGAGACAGCGGCAACCAGTGCCGGGGTGGAGGCGACGGCCATAGGCGCCTGAATAATGGGCGTGGTCAGGCCGAGGCGTTCGGTGAGGCGACGTGTTGTCATGGGGGAGCCTGCGATCAAAGCGTGGCCGCGAGTTCGCGCAGGGCGTTGAACGACTCGTGCAATTCGGCGCGCAATACACCGACCAATTCGGCAGCAGGCATGGCTCGGGCGAGCGGTGCCGCCTGACCGGCCCATTGCGCGGCGTAATCGCTGTTGCCCTTGGCTTTGGCTGCCGCATTCAGCGCCTTGCCCGCATCGTAAGTCACCGGATACGCGGGTAGCAGCGGACGCTCGACCGCTTCCTCAAGTTCGTAAAGACGATTCGCGAAACCACGTGCGGGGCGCCCGGAGATGGCGCGAATGAGCGCAGTGCGTGGTGGCGCGCCACTCGTGAGCCGTTCGCGATACGCAGCGTCGGCGGCCGATTCCGGACAGGCGACGAACGCGGTGCCGAGTTGCGCGGCTTGCGCCCCGAGGGCGAGCACAGCAGCGATACCTGCGCCGTCCATGATGCCGCCCGCCGCAATCACGGGCAGCGACGTGTGCGTGACAAGCAAGCGCACCAGGGCAAGCGTGCCGAGTTGTTCGTCGTCGGTCGGTACGCGATCGCCGAGGTCTTCGAAGCGTCCACGGTGTCCGCCCGCTTCATAACCCTGCGCCACGACGGCGTCGATGCCCGCGGCTTCGATCGCGCGGGCTTCCGCCAGATTGGTGGCTGTGGCGAACAACGTGATCCCGGCAGCGTGCAGCGCATCGATCTTGGCTTGCGACGGCAGGCCGAAGTGGAAGCTGACGACGGCGGGACGCTCTGCGAGCACCATCTCGAACATGTCGTCGTCGGCCACGAAGCTCTTGTAGATCTCGCTCAGTGTGGCGGGCGGAGCGGCATGGAAGCGCGCGAATTCCGGCGCGAGATAGGCGAGCCATGCCGCATCGCGCGCGGTATCGAGCTTCGCGGGCGCGTGACAGAAGAAGTTGACGTTGAACGGCTTGCGCGTCAGCGCGCGCGTGTCCTGAATGGCTTTGCGGGCGGCTAGGGCGTTGACCGAGGCTACGCCCAGCGAACCGAGTCCGCCTGCGTTCGAGACGGCAGCGGCCAGCGCGGGCGTGGACGTGCCGGCCATAGGCGCCTGAATGATCGGGGTGAGCAAGCCGAGACGCTCGGTGAGCGGATGAGAGGCAGGGGAGCTACGCATGGCGATCTGCACCTTTCATGAGTCGGTGGGTTCAGTAGGGGGCGGCAGCGAGGACGCTGCTGGGATGAAGCCGACAACGCAGGGCGAATGTCCACTATGGCACATGCCCAACGCGATAAAAGATACCACTGAAATGCATCTTTGTGCCAACCACCCCGTCTGAATTCACGGGGTGGTGGATGGCGGTGTGTCGGGTTCGCCCATCAGATCGGCGGCCCGCGACCGTGTCATGTCGGCACGGCGGAAGTAGCCGACGACGGTGGCCACACTGGTGTGTCCGGTCATTGCCATGGTCTCGGCCAGCGGCACTTGTTGGTGCGCGGCTTCGGTCACAAAGCCCGAGCGCAGTGAGTGCGCGGAGAAGTCGCCTTCGAGCCCGGCGAGTTGGCAGCGCTCGCGCACGATGTCGCGCACGGCGGCTTCGGAGAGCGGCTCGCCGACATGGCCGCCACGTCGCACGCGCCTGAATATCGCCCCTTCGGTAATGCCCGCCGTCGCCAGCCAGTCGGTCAGTGCCGCTGCCGCTGCGCCCGTCACGGGCTTATCGTTTTCCGCGAGATCGGCGCCGTGCTGATTGGTTTTCGACCACGTGAGCGTGAACACGTAACTTTCCGGCCCGGTGCGGCGCACGTTCTCGCACGTTGCCCGCACGACTTCCGAGCGGCGACGCCCGCCACTCGCCCAGGCGAAGAGCAGCAACGCCCGGTCGCGCTTGCCGCGCAGCGACTCGTCGCAGGTGGCGAGGAGCTTGCGCAGTGGCTCGCGCGTCAGGGCGTCTTTCTTCGTCGTGCGCACACCCCGTTTTGCATAGGCGCGCCGTGTTTTGGCGAGCAGTTCGCGCACCGCGGGGTCGGCGCACGGATTGGGCAACTCACGCGAAGTATGCAACTTGGCCATGACGCTGACTCGATGAAGCAGCGTGGCGAGCGCAGGCGGCCCGAGGTGTGCCTTGACGCCTTCCGCGACGAGTGCGGCGTCGAGGGCAGGCGGCATCTCGGTCGTCAGCCCGTGTTTGCCTTGGTGCATCGCGTGATCGACAACGAATTGCACGATGACGGCTGGTGGGAGGGGAAGCGGCAGGCTCAGTGCCGCCGCGCCATCGCCCGTGTTCACTGATGCCGCCGATGCCGCCGATTGCACGTTCGCAGCGCCAAAACGTAGTCGATACCAGCTCAACCAGTACCGCATAGCCGATTGATAGCTCTGCCGCGTATTGGGCGAGTCGCCTTCGCGCACCAGGGCGCGTGCCGCATCGCGGGCAGCGGCGTCGAGTTTGGCCGGATCGAGCGGTGCGGGCAGGTGAGAGGCCTCCGCGTTGACGGGCACATTTCGCTGGTTTGGTTTCAGGGGCGGCATGTTGCTGAATTGGGTGTGAGACGTAATTTTTCTATCAAACATATTATTTCATATGTAATATGTAGAAAATATAACGTATGTAGTAAATAGATAACGATAATCTTCACTTATCGTGGGTTATTTGGCAATGACGTTGTTTCCGTGTTGATTCAGCCGTCAGACGAATGAAGGAGTGCCCTATGAATGCCATGTCACCGAAGAACGCCGCCATGCCGGTGCCGTCACCGCGCTCGGCCGGGCGCGGTATTTCGGAGCAGGACGTCTGGTCGGCGGCCGATACGTTGTTGATGGCGGGGCAGCGACCGACGATCGAGCGCATTCGGCAGCAGTTGGGGCGCGGTTCACCCAACACCGTGAGCCCATATTTGGACGCGTGGTTTGCGGGGCTGGGCGCGCGCTTGCAGGGTGTGATGCCCGGAATGCCCGGGATGGCGGGACTGCCCGAAGGCGTTGCGATGCCGGAGAGCGTCGCCCGAGCTGCGATGGACTTGTGGGCGCGGGCGTTGCAAGAAGGTCGCGACGCCTTGGCCGAGGAAGCGGCGGCGCGGCGTGCCGTGCTGGATGCTCGCGAGGCGGAACTCGCCGCGGAGCGCGAAGCATTGGAGCAGGCGCGGGCGGTGCTGCACGAGCGCGTGGCGTCTGCGGAAGTTGCTGCTGCGGATGCGCGCCAGGCCCGCGACGAAGCGCAGGCTCAGGCCCGCCGGGCCGAGGCATTGTTGATCGATGCACAGGCCGACGCGGTGACGTCGCGTCAGGCGCTGGCGGACGCTCGCGTGGCAGCGCAGGCCACGCTTGAGGCACATGCGCAACAACGCACGGAATGGGATGGTGAGCGTCAGCGTTTGAGCGAGCGCGCCGAGGCCAACGAGCGGCGTCTGTTGCTGGAACTGGATACCGCGCGCGAGTCGATCAAAGCCTTTCAGCAAGAGCGCAAGCAAAGCCAGCGCCAGTTGCAGGACACAGAATCCGAACTCGCGGCACTGACCGAGGCGCAGCACGAACTGCGAGCTTCGAAGGCGGTACAAGATTCGCTCATCGCGCGCTTGCGAGAGCAGGTCAGCGCGCAGGAGGCGCTGGTGTCGATGTATCAGGCGTCGTTGGCGGCGGTGCCTGCAACGGCCGGAAATCTGGGTGCCACGGGGGCTTTGGTTGGGCGCAAACGCCGCGCGAGTTACGCTGCGGCACCGGCCACATCGGTGCTACGCCGCTCGCGCAGGGCTGGGTAACTGGCGCGCCGCTTCGCCGACTACTTCGCCTGTGCGAGGGCTGACGCCGGGGCCTCCCACCCGCCACCCAACGCCCGGAACGTCGCCACCGCCGCGCGGGCGTTGTCCGCTTGCACGCGTGCATCGGTGTCGCGCACGGTCAACAACTGACGGTCGGCATCTAGCACTTCATAAAGACTGACCGTCCCCCCGGTATAGGCATCTTGTGCGCTGTCGCGCGCTCGCGTCTGCGCTTCAACTGCGCTAGCGAGATCTTTGCGTTGTTGCTCTAACTCGACCAGCGTGACAACGGCGTTCTCGACATCTTCCGTCGCGTGCAGCATCGCCAGCCGATACTGCGCTAGCGCCTGCGCATTCGCACCGCGTGCCTGCGCCACTTCCGCGTCGATCCTCCCAAAATCGAACAACCGCCAACGCAACCCCAGGGCCGCTAGCGGCTGAAAGGTCGCCGCACTCGGCACGCGCCCGCCCGCGAGCGTATCGAAGCCAAGCACCCCCGAGAGCGACAGCTTCGGGTAGTACTCGGCGAGCGACGCCCCAATGCGCTCATTGGATGCCGCGAGTTGTCGTTCCGCCGCAATGACGTCGGGCCGGCGGCGCAGCAAATCGGCGGGGGCACTAGCGTCGCCAATGGCGGGGATCGCCAACGGACGGGCGTGCAAATCGTCGTCCTGTGTGGCGACACTCATACTCCGTGCATAGGTCCCCGGGGCGGCACCCATCAACACATCTAGCCGATTGAGTTGCGTCTCGCGCTCGATGCGCAGTGGCGGCAACGTCGTGCGCGCCTGTGCGAGCAGCGCTTCCGATTGCGCTATTTCGCGTGCCGTTGCCAGACCATCTTTCAGGCGTAAGCGCACGATTTCCACGAGCTTCGCATCCGTCGCAATCTGGTCTTCGGCGATGGCCAGTCGACGCTGCGCCGCGCGCACACGGAAGTAGGCGTCGGCCGCTTCGGCCACGATGCTCACACGCACGCCGTCACGCTGCGCTTCGGCGGCTTGCGCCAGTGCGCCAGCGGCTTGTGCCGAGCGCTGCAAGCCACCGAACAGATCCAACTCCCAACTGGCGCCCGCGCCAATGTCGTAGATCGTCATGTTCCGGTTGTAGCCGGGAAGGGCGCGCGCCACCGTGCCGAGCGGGCTTTCGAGCGACTGATGTTCGCGCGTGACGCTCCCATCCAGCGTCAACGATGGCAAACGCTGCGCCCCGGCCTGCCGGGCTTGAGCGCGCGCTTGTTCGACACGCGCCATAGCGGCCTGCAAGTCAAGGTTCTGTGTCAATGCCTGCTGCACGATGCCAGTCAGTACCGGGTCGTGAAAGCCTGTCCACCAGTCGTCGAGCGCCGGGGCGTCGGGGCTGCCGTTTGCCGTTTTGTGTGCGGCGTCGCGTTGTGCCAACCGTTCACTGGTCACGAAATGTGCGGGTAAATCGGCGGCGGGCTGAACGTAATCGGGGCCGATGGCACAACCTGCGAGCACGGTGACAGACATCGCCAGCCATGCGTGTCGCAGCGTCGGGAGGGGCATTTTGGCGGATGTCGGCGAAGGGTTAGTCATGGGCGGCAGAGGTTCGATCGGCGAAAGATAACGAGTTACTTGCAAGATGATAGTTGCAACTCTATACTCACTTTCATTCTGAAAGCAACCCCTGTTTGTCGATGTCGTTTTCTGCATTTCGGCATCGCGATTCCATGACCCCACGCCAAACGAAGAAGGATTGACCCCCATGACTTCCCCGAGCACTGCGGCCCCGCAAGCCACTCCGGCCAATCAATCACCTGCGGCGCTGCCGTCCAAACGCACGCGAGGGCGGCTCGTACTGCGCGGTGCGGTCGTCGTGGCGGCCATTGCTGCGCTTGGCTATGGCGTTCATTGGTGGACGACGGCCCGGTTTTTCGAATCGACGGACGACGCGTATGTGGGTGGCGACGTCACGGTGTTGGGTCCGAAGGTGCCGGGCTACATCGCGCAGGTGCTGGTCACCGACAATCAGGCCGTGCATGCCGGTGACGTGCTGGTGCGCCTCGACGACCGCGATTACCGCGCCGCGCTAGCCAAGGCCGAAGGCGCCGTTGCGGCACAGCAGGCGCTGCTTGCGAATCTCGACGCCACGGCGCGTTTGCAAACGGCGGTGATCGCACAGGCGCGTGCCAGTGTGGTTGCGGTGGCGGCCGACGCGCGCCGTGCTCGCGACGATCAGGTGCGTTATCAAGACCTCGTCGCCAAGGCGGCTGTCTCTGTCCAAAGCGCGCAAAAGGCCGATGCCGACTACAAGCAGCTGGCCGCCAACCGCGACCGGGCGGAAGCCGGGGCAGTGGCTGCCGAGCGGCAGCTCGATGTGATCGCCACGCAGAAGCAGCAAGCGCAAGCGGCGTTGGCACAGGCCGTGGCCGAGCGCGACATTGCGAAACTCAACCTCGAAGATACGGTCGTGCGCGCACCGGTCGATGGCACGGTCGGCAACCGGCGTGCCCGTGCGGGGGCGTATGCGTCGGCGGGTACACAACTGCTGGCGATCGTCCCGGCGCATGGGCTTTGGGTGGACGCCAACTTTAAAGAAGGCCAACTTGCTCGGTTGCGCCCCGGCATGCCGGTGAAGATCGAAGCCGACGTGCTGCCGGGCCGTGTGTTCCACGGGCACGTGGCCAGTCTGGCACCGGCGACGGGCGCGCAGTTCAGCGTGTTGCCGCCGGAGAATGCGACGGGGAATTTCACGAAGATCGTGCAGCGGGTGCCGGTGCGCGTGCAACTCGACGACGCGGACGGCCGACTCGGTACGCTGCGCCCGGGGCTGTCGGTCACGGCGGAAGTCGATGCGCGCGGCGATGACGGCGCAAGCGCACCGGCTGCGCCCAAGGTGGCGGCACGATGAGCGCCGCACATACGGGTGGGGCACAGCCGGCGGGGCTGCCACTACCGTTAGCACCCGACGCGCAGACTGCCGACGCACGGCTGAGGCCCGGCCCGCCCGCTGGCGAGCCCGCGAGTGAGTCGGCCAACGAGTCCGTCAATGACGCACGCCCCAGTTCGCCGTTGGGCCCGGGTGGTGCGAGTGGTGGTTTCTCCGCCGATTCCATGTCGACAAGGGCCAAGGTCATCGCCTTCATGACGATGGTGGTGGGCATGTTTATCGCGCTGCTCGATATCCAGATCGTGTCGGCGTCGCTGCGGGACATCGGCGGCGGGCTATCGGCTGGGGCGGATGAAACGGCGTGGGTGCAGACCAGCTACCTGATTGCCGAGATCATCGTCATTCCGCTCTCGGGCTGGCTGTCGCGCGTCATGTCGACACGCTGGATTTTCGCGGCATCGGCGGCGGGCTTCACGGTGGCGAGTTTGCTGTGCGGCGCGGCGTGGAATATTCAGAGCATGATCGCGTTTCGCGCGCTGCAAGGGTTTCTCGGCGGCTCGATGATTCCGCTCGTGTTCACGACGGCGTTCGCGTTCTTCAGCGGGCCGCAGCGCGTATTGGCGGCGGCGGTGGTCGGTGGGTTGTCGTCGCTGGCGCCGACGCTCGGGCCGACCATCGGTGGATGGATCACCGACAACTATTCATGGCACTGGCTGTTCTTTATCAATCTGGTGCCGGGCATCTTCGTAACGGTGATGGTGCCGCTGCTGGTGCGCATCGATCGCCCGAACTGGTCGCTGCTGCGCGGGGCCGATTATCTCGGCATGGCGTTGATGGCGGTGTTTCTCGGCTGTCTTGAATACACGCTGGAAGAAGGGCCGCGCTGGGATTGGTTTGGCGACGCGACGATTCGCACGACGGCATGGCTGGCCGGGCTGTGCGGTATCGCGTTTCTGTGGCGCAGTCTGACGTACGCGCAGCCGGTGGTCGACTTGCGCGCGCTCAAGGAGCGCAATTTCGCACTCGGCTGCTTCTTCTCGTTCGCGACCGGTATCGGCATTTTTGCGACGATCTACCTGACACCGGTGTTTCTTGGACGGGTCCGTGGGTTCTCGGCGTTCGAGATCGGCGTGGCGGTGTTTTCCACCGGCATCTTCCAGTTGATGTCGATTCCGCTCTACGCGATGCTCGCCAACCGTGTGGATTTACGCATCTTGATGATGGCCGGGCTGGGCGCCTTTGCCTTGTCGATGTGGCAGTTCTCACCGATTACGCACGACTGGGGCGCGGCACAACTGATGTTGCCGCAAGCGTTGCGCGGGGCCGGACAGCAGTTTGCCGTGGCGCCGATTGTGACGCTCACGCTGGGGAGTCTGCCGCCCGCGCGGCTACGCCTCGCATCGGGGCTGTTCAACCTGATGCGCAATTTGGGCGGCGCGATCGGCATTGCGGTGTGTACCACCGTCCTCAACGACCGCACGAATCTGCACTTCTTCCGGCTCGCCGAGCAGTTAGGCGAGGGCGGTCCGAATGTCAGTGCATGGCTCGCGGGCGTAGGGGCGCGCATGAGTGCGTCGGGGCTCGACGCGGTGGACGCGCAAACGGCGGCGCTGCGTCAACTCTGGCTGCTCACGTTACGGGAGGCCCAAACCATTACGTTCGGCGACATCTACGGCGGCATGAGCCTGATGTTCTTCGCGGTCACCTTAATGGTGCCGCTCATGCGCCGGGTGGCACCGCCCAAGGCGCCGAGTGCCGATGCGCATTGAAGCCGAAAACGCCAGTTGGCTTGCCCGCTGGCGTCGACGCGCTTATGCTCACTTGCATGGTAATAGGCAGCGCCGGTCATTCCGGTGATGCCGGATAGGAAGAATTCGCGAGGACCCGATATGCAACGAAAGACTTTCCGCGACATGCAATGTCCCATCGCCCGCAGCCTGGAGCGCGTCGGCGAATGGTGGAGCATTTTGATTTTGCGCGAGGCGGGCTACGGGACGACGCGCTTCGACGACTTCCAGCGCCGACTCGATATCGCGCCGAATATGCTCACGCGCCGACTTCATGCATTAGTTGAAGAAGGGCTGCTAGAGCGCCGTCAGTATTGCGATCGTCCGCCGCGCTTCGAATATGTGCTCACCGATGCGGGACGCGATTTCCGGCCTGTGCTCTGGGCGTTGCTCGCGTGGGGAAATCGGCATTTCGCGCCTGAAGGTATTTCGGCGCAGCTGATCGATCAGGAGACGGGCAAGGTGGTTGAGCCCGTCGTGGTCGACGCCGTGACCGGCGTGCGACTCGATCCGAAGCGGCATGTGCCGAGTGCCGGGCCGATGGCGAATGAGGGAATGCGCGCGCGACTCGCCCGCGCGGCGGCGTTTGCGACTGGCCAGCCGCTGCCGGACCTGGCGGCCGCAGACGCGCCGGATGTCGATGGCGAACCGGTCGACGTGGCCGACACCGCCCACCGGTAATCCGGCCCGATCAGGCCATTGCCGGGGCGGGCGGCGACGCCAGCAACCGGGCAAACGCTTCGCTGGTCAGCGGCTTGCCGAGCAGGAAGCCTTGCATTTCATCGCAAGCCAGCGTCTTGAGTGCGGCGCGCTGCGAGTCGGTCTCCACCCCTTCGGCGACCACATCCATATCCAGCGAGTGGGCGAGCGCGATGATGGCCGACACCACGGCGCTGCCTTCGCGCCCATGCGTATCGAGGCCGTTCGTAAAGAACCGGTCCATCTTCAACTGCTTGACCCGGAAGCGTTGCAGATACGCGAGGCTCGAGTAGCCAGTGCCGAAGTCGTCGATGGCGACTTCGAAGCCACGTTCTTGAAACGCACGGATCACGTCGATCGTGTGTTGCGCGTCGAACATGGCCACCGTCTCGGTGATCTCGAACATCAGCCGGTCGCAGTCGATACCTGCCCCTTCCACAATGGCCACAATGTTTTCGATTAGCGACGATTGCGCCAGTTGCCGGGGCGACAAATTGATCGCGACCTTCACCCGCGGCAAACCTGCGGCGTCCCATGCCCGGATGTGTTCGCACGTCGCGCGCACCACCCAGTAACCGATTTGCACGATTTGTCCGGTGCGCTCAGCCACCGGGATGAAGTCCGCCGGCTGCAACTCGCCGAACTGCGGATGGGTCAGGCGCAGCAGTGCTTCCGCGCCCGCCAGCGCCTCGGTGTCGCCGCGATACTTCGGCTGGAAGTGCAGCGAGAAGTATTGCTCGTGTTCCGCGTCGTGCAGCGCTTGCTGAATCTCCCACGTGCGTTGCGCCGCCGCATTCATGCGCGGCTCGAAGTAGCGGAAAATGCCGCGTCCCGCCCGCTTGGCTTCGTACATAGCGGTATCGGCGTGCTTGAGCAGGATGTCGATGCTTTCGCCGTCGTCGGGATAGACGGCCACACCGATGCTCGGCATCACATGCAGCGATTGGTTGCCCACGCGCAGGCCGTCGCGCATATCGTCGAGCAGGCGCTGGGCCACGCGGCCCGCGACTTCCGGCGACGACAGCGAGCCGAGCAGCACCACGAATTCGTCGCCGCCAAGGCGGGCCACCACGTCGTCGCCGTTCACGTTCTTGCGCAGCCGCTTGGCAAAAGCGCGCAGCACATCGTCGCCCACGTTGTGGCCGAGCGAGTCGTTAATCGTCTTGAAACCGTCCAGATCCATGAACAACACCGCAAAGCGGCGTTGGTCGCGGCGCGAGTTGATCAGCGTGCGCGCGGCGGCGTCGTGCAGCGCGCGGCGGTTGGGCAAATCGGTCAGCGCGTCGTACGTCGCCATACGGGCGATCTGCGTATTGAGTTGCAGCACCGAATTGGCGAGGAAGCTCGTGCGCGCATCGAGCCGCGAGACGAGCAGGGTGGTCACCAGAATCAGGAAGGTGAACATGCTCACCGTCGTGACCAGCCACGGCGAGCTGACCGAGCTGGCGGCACCGCAGATGGCGCCCGGCGCGAAGTTGGCTGCCGCCATGCCGGTGTAATGCATGGCCGTGATGGCCAGCCCCATGACCACGGCCGCACCGATACGCTTGGCCATCACGTAACGCAGGCTGCCGTCGCGCAGGGTCTGGGCAATCCATAGCGCCGCCGTGGCGGCTGCGATGGCGATCAGGACCGAGGCTGTGAACAGCAGTGGGTCGTACTCGATCCCGGGCTCCATGCGCATGGCGGCCATGCCTGAGTAGTGCATGGCGGCGATGCCCACGCCGAGCGTGATGCCGGCACCGGCCAGACGCCACGCGGTAAAACGTTCGTTGGCGACGAGCCACAGCGCGGCCCACGAGATGACAATCGCGATGCCGAGCGACCCGGCGGTAATGACGGGGTCGTATCCCAACGGGATGGCAGCGTGCGACGTCAGGGGCGACCAGGACGGCGACAGCGAGAGCGCCAGCATGCCGATGAAGTGCATCGACCAGATGCCGATGCCCATGGCGGTCGCACCGACGGCCAGCCACGCGTGGCGCATGCCACGGTGAGTCAGGAGATAGATGCGCCCTGAGAGATCGAGCGCTGTGAACGACGCCAGTACGGCAACCGCGAGCGATAACGCAACGAGCCAAACACTGTACGAACTCGACATAAGAAAACCGACCGAAAAGTCCCGCTTATCTGGTTATCGGCAACTTCGGCCGATAGTTGAGGGCGCGCGTCAGAAATTTTCCGACACGGCGTTTGCCGTCCACGCGAATGCGACGCGCGCCGGGGGATTGGCCTGCAACCGGCGTCCTGCGCCGATCTCGACAGTCCCCATGCCATAGTGAATAATCCGTTCATACCCGCCCCCACCCGACATTTGCCGGGGGATGCGGCCGACGCAGGTGCCATCGACCGTCATCGACCCGATGCCGGACGCATGCGCTCTCGGCGGCGTGCCGGGGCTGCAAAATCGGGGGCAGAATTCGACAGCCCTCGATTTTGCCTGATTTCTTCGGGTTTTCCTCGCACTGCATCAATCTTGATGGCCAACTTGCCCGCAGGAGCCGTGATATGCGCAATCGCATGGGGCTGTTACCTGACACTCCCCCGACCTCGACGGGGCCCGTAGCGCCAGTCGAGCCCGTGGTGCCGTTCGAGACACGTGTGGCGGCTGGGCGCAAGCTACGCGAAAAAACGCCCCGCAGCAGCCAGTCGCACCTTGGCAACACCGACCGCGACATCATCGAGCTGCTGCGCATCAGCAGTGAAGGCCGGGTGGCCTCGCTGGTACCTCTGCGCTATGGCCGCATGCTCGCTTCGCCGTTCGCGTTCTACCGGGGCAGCGCAATCGTGCAGGCGCATGACCTTGCCGGTACGCCGAACTCGGGCCTGACCATGCAAATCTGCGGTGACTGCCATCTGGCCAACTTCGGCGGGTTTGCCACGCCCGAGCGCGCGCTGATCTTCGATCTGAACGACTTCGACGAAACCGCGCCGGGGCCGTGGGAGTGGGATCTCAAGCGGCTGGTGGTCAGTCTGGTGCTGGCCGCGCGGCAGTTCGGATTCGGTGACACGCTCGGCGTGGAGATGGTGCGCGCTGCGGTGGATAGCTACGCGCGGCGACTGGACGAATACGCCCACATGTCGACCATTGCCCTCTGGCATGAGCAGATCACATTCGATCGCATGCTGAATCTGGCCGAGACCGACCGGGTGCGCGAAGGGGTCAAGCGCGGTATTGCCCGCGCGACCGGGCGCACCCACGAAAACGTACTGCCCAAGTTTGCGCAACAGGTCGGCGATCACTGGCAGATTCGAGACGCGCCGCCGACGGTCTTCCACGTGCACGGCGCCACCACGCTTTTCGGGCCAGAGGACGACTGGCTGGGCCTCGGCGATTGGAACACGCTGTTCAGCCCGGTCTATAAGAGCTACGTCAGCTCGTTGCCACCGGATCGGGCACGCATGCTCGCCAACTACACCCAGCAAGATCTGGCGTTCAAGGTGGTCGGCGTGGGCAGTGTGGGGACGCGGTGTCTGGTGTTGATGCTAATGGATGCGCACGAGCAGCCGCTGTTCCTCCAGTTCAAGGAAGCCTCGAAGTCGGTGGTGTCGCGCTTCTTCAAGAACGTCACGCCGAAACACGACGGCCGTCGTGTCGTCGAAGGTCAGCGTCTGATGCAAGCCGCATCGGACGCGTTCCTCGGCTGGGGTAGCGGCCCGTTCGGGCGTTGCATCTACGGGCGGCAACTGCGCGACATGAAGGTGTCGGCGCAATTCGAACTGTTCCGGGCGGACGGTTTCCGCGAGTACGCCGCCTTGTGCGGCTGGGTGCTCGCCCGGGCGCATGCGAAAGCGGGTGGGTGTGCCGCAGAGCAGGTCGGCTATGTGGGGAAGGGCATTCGGCTTGGTGAGGCGCTGATTCATTACGCCACCGATTACGCCGACCAGGTCGAGCGCGACTACGAGGTGTTCCGCAAGGCTTGCCGCGACGGGCGTCTCGAAGCCCGTACCGATGCCGATATGGCTGCCGACTTTGCCGCTTGAGGGTGTCGCTTGAGATCACCGACGCAACGCCTATGGGCGCGTACCTTACTCGCCGTTCGCCGGACCGTGCGGTGGGTGTCGCGCACACCGACGCTGATTGTCTGGTCCGGTGTCGCGATTTCCGTATTGCTCATGGGGGTGGCGGCAGCGCTGCTCTACGAGGGACGGGTGCTGGTGCTCGCGCGTGCCGCCGACAACCAGCGCAATATCGCGCAGGTGCTCCAGCGCGACCTTGAACTCAACTTCCAGCTTTATGAGGCGTCGCTCGATGCCGTGGTCAAGCTGCTCGCGCGGCCCGATATCGACGCCTTGCCACCTGCGTTGCGCCGAGAGCTGATCTTCGAGCGGGCGGGCGCGTCGCGGCACATCGGGTCGCTGGTGGTGCTCGATACGCAGGGCAACGTGGTGATCGACGCGGCCAGCGAGATTCCGCGCACGACCAATCTCGGCGACCGGGATTACTTCCTCGTGCATCGCGATCATCCCGACGCTGGGCTTTACGTGAGCGGTTTTATCCACTCTCGGCTGCGCAACAACGCACCGACGATGGTGCTCAGCCGTCGCATCGCCAAGCCGGACGGGTCGTTTGGCGGCATCGTGTCGCTCTCGGTCGATATCGAGTACTTCCGGCAGCTGTTCGATCACATCGAAGTCGGGCGTCAGGGCGTGATTCTGCTGCTCGGCAAAGACGATGCGATCTTGATGCGCAAGCCGTACGACGCGTCGGTGATCGGCAAGACCATGGCGCAGACGGGGCGCTACGAGGCGATGCCACCGGGCCGCGACAATCAGCGCATTTACCCCATTCGCTTCGAAGGGCGGCCGAGCCTGATGTCGCGACAATTCCTCGATAACGCGCCGCTTACGCTGATTGTGGTGACGTCGAGCGACGACGCGCTTGCGCCGTGGCATAAGCGTGCCATCGAGCTCGGTGGCCTGTTCGTCTTGCTGCTTGCGGGGTTTGTCGGCACGTCGTTTCTGCTGGCGGCGCAATTGCGGCGGCGCTTGCGGGCCGAGAGAGAACTGCGGCTGCTCGCGCGCACGGACGGACTCACAGGGTTGTCCAACCGTCGCTCCCTCGACAAGATTCTCGCCAACGAATGGCGGCGCATGCGGCGCGGCGGGCAGTCGATGTCGGTGGCCTTCGTCGATATCGATTGGTTCAAGCGCTACAACGACACGCATGGCCATCAGGCCGGTGACGCTGCGCTTGCTGCGGTGGCCAGTGCCATCGGGGCGGCGCTG
Source organism: Pandoraea pneumonica (assembly GCF_049918595.1). GTDB lineage: Bacteria > Pseudomonadota > Gammaproteobacteria > Burkholderiales > Burkholderiaceae > Pandoraea > Pandoraea pneumonica_A. The sequence goes on along the minus strand of NZ_JBNCRZ010000002.1, from coordinate 1,250,463 downwards.
CAACGCCCGTCCGACAGCGCAGGCCGGTACGGCGGCGAGGAGTTCATTGCCGTCATGCCCGATACCGATGAGGTTGGCGCGCAGCGCGTGGCCGAGGCGATTCGCTTGCGCGTCGAGCGGCTCAATCTGGAACATGCGACGAGCGACTTTGGTCGCGTGAGCGTGAGTGTCGGCGTGGCGTCTCGCCGCCCGCACGGTCGCGAGACCGTCGACGTACTGGTGAAGGCTGCCGACGACGCGCTCTATCAGGCGAAGTCCACCGGCCGAAATCGTGTGACCGTCGCACCGAATGACGCTGAATAGGGTGTCGATTCGCCGGGTTTCGTAGGATTTCTCCGATAGCGGACGGGGTGGCGGGCGTGATTTCGTCCGCTCTCATCGCATTTCTTCAAAATTTTCCTCATCTCACTCCACTTTTGATTGGTTTTGTAACCAATTGAATTGGCTTGTCTTTTTGGCCGGCATTGGCGCTACCTCCGCGTTTGTCCCGTTCTTGCCAGCATTCGCCTACACGTCTTTCAGATTCCGCCGATTCGCCCGGCGAAACCGCCTATCTACAATCGGTTTCAACAAGTCCAGTGACAGACACGAAAGCAAAGCGCTGCACCGGATACGAGATCAAGTCCCCGGGCGAGGGGATACACAAGAGACTCTTTTGGGAGGTCACAAATGAAACAAGCCAATCTGCTCAAGCTCATCATGGCAGGCGCACTCGCCACCACCGGTATCGCAGCCCACGCGCTGGATCAGGGCGGGATTATCAAGATTGCCGACAACGCCGGCGCCAGCGGTGCCATGAGCGATACGGGCCGCAAGATCGATGACTCGGCGCTGACCGCCAAGGTCAAGGCCGAACTGCTCGCCAAGAAGGACGTGCCCTCGACCAAGGTGCACGTGACCACCCGTCACGGCGTGGTTCACCTCACGGGTTCGGTGCCGCAATCGGCCCAGAAGACGCTCGTCGTGGATACCGTCAAGGGTGTCGATGGCGTGGTCGACGTGAAGGACGACATCAAGGTGATGGCGCAGTAACCCCGCAGTAACTCCACCGTCATCGCCGCTGCATTCGCTGTAGATCCGTGACATCCGTGATACAGGCGTCGCAACGAGACTCTCGAGTCCGTTGCGGCCTCACTGGAAGACAAGGAGAGACATTATGACTATGCAAACCGGCCGGGGCCCCGCGCCCCAATCAGGCGCGCGCATCGTAGGCGCCACCACTAAGCTGCCCGATGGACCGGGCCCGTCGGTGATGGCTGCCGACACCCTCGACGCCGAAGACGTCGTGAACCCCGCAGGCGAGAGCCTCGGCAAAGTCAAACACATCATGCTCGACGTGCAACGCGGCACCGTGGCTTACGCCGTGCTGTCGTTCGGCGGCTTCCTCGGCATGGGCGACAAGCTGTTCGCCATTCCCTGGCACGCCTTGCAACTCGACGTGGAAAACAAACGATTCATTCTCAACATCGACAAGGAAGTGCTTAAGAAAGCACCGGGGTTCGATAAGGACCACTGGCCCAGCATGGGCGACCTGCATTGGGCCGAACAAGTCCACACGTATTACACCGTCGACCCGTATTGGCATTGAGCCGGGAGGCGACCTGCTCATGCCGCGCACATTCGTTACACCCCGCATTACACCTATTACCCGCCGGCTGACGCAGGCCCCCCGCCTGTACGCGCATTTGCCCGAGCCTTTCGACCCGAGCAAACCGCCCGGGACACCGCCGCCCAAGTCGCCCCCGAAAGAGGACGAACCGACGCCGATGCCCCCGCCTGACCGACCGCTTGATCCGCCCGTGGAGGAGCCGCCGTTGCGCCCACCCGGCAAATACGTCGCCAGCATCAGTGCAGTGGGCCTGGTTAGGTAACGCCAGCCCGGCAAGGGAGAAAAGTCATGCTTGGCACCATCTTGTTGATTGTTTTGATTCTGATGTTGATCGGTTCCGTGCCGGCCTGGCCGCACAGCCGCGGCTGGGGGTACTACCCGTCGGGCGGTCTCGGTCTCGTCGTCCTGATTGTGCTGATCCTCGTGCTGATGGGACACATCTGACACAGAGGAAGCGCTGTCCCCCAATACGATGGTTCCGGCCCCCGCAGCCAGTGAGCCATCGTACTTTTCCGGCCCCATGGGCCGGTCTTTTTTTGTGCGGCCGGTGCTGACCTCGATGCGTCATTTTGCATTGCAAGGCAAATCGGGGAAATATGGCGGAAATTGCCCTGTTTGATGAAGTTTTGGGGTTGCTGCATTGCAGCGCACGCCCAGCAACGTTGGGCGGATTGACGTAAAATCGGCCGCTATGAGTTCCCCCCAAGTCCTTTCCGTCGATGCAGCCGAAGCGCTGCCCCCGTCGTCCATTCCCGTCTGGCTTTCGTTCGTCGCACTCGCGATGGGCGGTTTTGCGATCGGGACGGGCGAGTTTGTCATCATGGGCCTGCTGCCCGATGTCGCCCGTGGTCTGAACATCACCATTCCGCAAGCCGGTCATGCCATCAGTACTTATGCGCTGGGCGTGGTCATCGGTGCGCCGCTGCTTGCCGTGCTTGGCGTGCGCTTGCCGCGCCGTGCGTTCCTCATTGCCCTGATGGCGATGTTCGCGATCGGCAATTTCGCGAGCGCGATGGCGCCGGGCTATCTCTCGCTGATCGGCCTGCGCTTCTTGAGCGGCCTGCCGCACGGCACCTACTTCGGTGTGGCCGCGTTGGTCGGCGCGTCGCTGGTGCCTCCGCACCGCCGTGTGCACGCCGTTGGGCAAGTAATGCTCGGTCTTACGCTGGCGACACTCTTTGGTGTGCCGCTTGCCGCCGGGCTTGGCCAATGGCTGGGATGGCGTGCGGCCTTCGTGCTCGTGGGCGCGATCGGCACGCTCACGGCGATCCTGGTTTGGCGCTGGGTGCCTAATGTCCCGGCTCCGAAGGGCGCCAGCCCGCTACGTGAGTTGGCGGCGCTGCGTAGCTCGCAGGTCTGGCTCACGCTGGGGATCGGTGCCATCGGCTTTGGCGGCATGTTCGCCGTGTTCAGCTATATCAAGCCGACGCTGATGCAAGTGGCTGGCGTGCCCGAAGGTTGGGTGCCGTTCTACCTCGCGCTGTTCGGTATCGGGATGGTCGGCGGCACGATCATCGGGCCGCGCCTTGTCGGTGCGACGTCGCTGATGCGCGCCATCGGCGGCACGCTCGTCTGGTCGGCATTGCTGCTCGGGGCGTTCACGTTTACCGCCGCCAGCCCGTGGCTCGCCGGGGTCAATGTGCTGGCCATCGGCACGATCATCATCATCGGCCCGGCGTTGCAGATTCGGTTGATGGACGTGGCGGGCGAGGCGCAAACACTGGCGGCGGCGCTCAATCACTCCGCCTTCAATATGGCCAACGCCGCCGGCGCATGGCTCGGTGGCGTGGCGATTTCCGCGGGTTACGGCTGGACTTCGACCGGCTGGGTCGGTGCCTTGCTGTCTTGCGCAGGCATGCTCATGTTCTTCTGGGCACGCCAGGACGCGCGCCGGAAGGCTCGATAACACAACCCCTGCATCACGAACGTCGCGAAGAAGGCGAGCGGATAAGCCCACCAGATGCCGGTCAATCCGGCGATCCGCTCGAAGATCAGGGCAGCCGGCACTTCGATGCCGAGCAGCCCGATCACCCCCAGCAACATCGGCACCCACACCTTGCCGCCCGCGCGCATCGCGCCAGTCACGATGGCGGTCAACCCCATCACCGGCACGCTCCACGCCGTGACGTAAAGCAGATGCGTCGCGAGCGCCAGCACTTCAGGGTCGGTCAGGAAGCCGCGCATGATGAGCGGTGCCGCTAGGCAGACCAACCCCGTCAACATGCCTGTCATCCCCAAATTACATAGGAAGCCCGTACGCACGATGGCATCGATGCGCTCGCTGCGGCCTGCGCCGATGGCATGGGCGCACAAGATCGACGCCGTAATGCCGAACGTCATGATGGGCAATTGCAACCAGCTCATCACTTGCGTGACGGCGCCGTAAGCAGCGGTCGCGTTCGCGCCGTGGCGATTCACCATACCGAGCAACGCGATTTCTGCGATGGCCATCGTCAGCATTTGCATGGCGGCAGGCACACCGATGCGCAGGATCCCTCGCGCAAGGTCAGGCCGAAATTGCACGTTACGCCACAGACCCGCACCGGGCGCCAGCGCATGCGCTTTGCGGCGCCAGTACATCACCATCCAGATCAGGGCGACGGAGAACGCGAGCAGGGTCGACGCGGCGGCGCTGGCCACGCCTAGCTTCGGCAACGGTCCCCATCCGTAAATGAATGCCGGTGTGAGACACACGGCCAGCACGGTTGCGATCAGCAGCGTGAACAGCGGCGAGACGGCGTCGCCCGTGCCGCGACTCATCGACGTCGTCAGCCAAAGCAAATACACGATCGGCATGCCGATGAGCATCCATCGGGCATAACGCGTGGCGTCGTCGATCACTGCCAGTGGCGTACCGAGGGCGCGCATGAGCGGTGCGGCAAGCCAGCCGCCTAGCACGCTGGTCACGACGCCAGCGACGAGCATCATCACGAGCGCCGTCGCTGCGATATTTCGAACGCGCACGAGATCGCGTGCGCCCCACGCTTGCCCGATCATCACTGTGGCACCCGCCGATAGGCCGATGACGATCGCCAACAGGAAGAAGAATACGGGGAAGAACGCAGACACGGCAGCAATGGCTTGTGTACCGATCAAGTGCCCGAGGTAAATGCCGTCGACGGTGCCCGCGATCGATTGCAACGCGTTGGTCAGCATCATCGGGACGGCGATCAGCAGCCACGTGCGCCACAACGGGCGTGGCGGAGTGGGTGGGGGTGCTTTGATTTCGTTAGTCATGGTTGTCTCAAGGCAAACTTGCCGGGAAATTCCGGGCAAAGGGGGGCCCTCCGGTGCGGCGGTCCGACCGGTGAGCGGGAATGAAAAGGGTGTCGGGGCGTGGCCGCGCGACGTATGCCGCAGCGGCGCCCGGTGAGTTACTCGTTCATGAGCGCGACGAGATCGTCGGTGGACGACAGACGCTTCAGATACTCACGCACGTCTTCCGGCCATTCGGCGATACGCGTGTCGAGGGCGTCGAAGTCATTGGCGAACAGCGCACGCGATGCTTCTTCGAACTGAGGAAGATCGCCAGCGATGGTCGACATGAAGCGATACGCGCGCTCCTGGGCACGTCGCGTGAGATCGCGATTGGCGAACTTGCGGCGAGCTTCGTCGACCAGCTTGCGCAACGCGACGGAAGCGCCACCGGGTTGATCGGCCAACCAGTCCCAATGACGTGGGAGCAGTGTGACTTCACGCGCGACGACGCCGAGCTTCGGACGACCACGGCTCTTGGTCGGCGCTTCGGGGGCGTCGACAACGTCTACTGGCGCATCGGCAGCCACGACCGGTACGGCGACGGGCCGGTAGCGTTCACGGATATCGGCGGCAGTCCCTCGGACATCCACGTCGCGCGTGTCACCGGTGAGGTCGTCGAAGATCAGGACGGGTAGGTGCGCGTCGACGAGCGAGGCTTGTTGGAACGCAATGGCAGCGTCGGCGAGCGAGCCAGTGGCAATGCGGCGCATGCCGCGAAAGACGGTATAGGCGGGGGCAAAAGCGGGGGTGGCGGGCACGAGGTGTCTCCGGTATGAGTCAATACCGGCGAATATTACCCGGGTGTTATTGGTTTTGCAATATTACCCGGGTAATAATTTTGGCGTGCTGTGGATCAGGCCGTCAGGGCTACGCCGCCCGAAAGCCGTTCAAGGACGGTGGCACGCACGGCGCCGGGGGCATCGTCGAGCAGCTTGGGCCAGGCGGCCTGTGCCTCAGCAACCGTTTCGCGGGCAATCGTCATCATGCGGCCGACGCGTAAGAGTCCGGCGCCCTTGAGGAGCGCTTCGAGGGCAGGCCAGTCGAATGCCCGCAGCGTCTTGTCGATGGCACGGTTCACGCCGTAATGCGACGCGGGCACGTCGTGGAAAAACGCCGCGACGCATACCGGGTCGTAGACCGGCGCCAACTGCGGCGTATGGGCATCGGGGTAGGTCAGCGCCCAGTTCTTGAGGTGCGCATCGGTATTGCCTAGCAGGATGAAGGCGATTAGACGGCGCATGAATTCCCGCACGTCTTGCACCGGCTGCGCCGAGAGCTGATCGAGCACGCGCAGCATCGTGCTGTAGTCGATGTCTAGCCCGCGCCCGTATTTGCTGCGCGGCGGGTATTGAAGCACTTGCGCGAACTCTTCCATATGCACGCGCCGTCCGTCGGGTAGCCGGTCGAAACGGGGCACCGCGAGAATATGTTCGAACGGCACTTGCTCCGGCAGGTCGGCGTCGCGGCGCGAGATGATCTCGGCCTTGGCGCAATCGAGGCCCAGCGCTTCGCACAGGCGATAACCCGTGAATTCGTTCTCGACCAGATCGGGGTGGCGAGTCGTCGGGAGCTTCAGGATGACGGACCCGGCCCGGCCTTGACGCTTGACGACGTAACGCCGTCCGTCACGCACGGCCGAGAATTTGGTCACTACACCGGGCAGCGAGGCAGCATCTTCGACCGGCGTGTCGACAAAGCCGGGCTCGATCATTTCGAGGCCGAGTGCCGTGTGCCAGCGATGCACGACGTCTGGCACGCCTTCGCGTGGCGGTACCGGTTCGACTTCGAGGGCGCCCATCAGGTCGTGGCCGGCCGCGGCGAGCAATTCGAATTCATCGTCCGGGCTGCAACGCCGCTCGGCGGCTAGTCGCTCGCGGTTGTGTCCTTCCGGCAGCAAATTCTCGAAATAGACAGGCCAGCGGCCATCGGTGCGCACCAGACGGGCGTCTTGGGGCGACGTGAGAATGTCGCGGGTGGCATTTTCATTGGCGCCGCGGTAGGCGAGCGATAGGGTGGGACGTCGCGCGTCGGCGATGTATTCCTCATCGAACGACATGCGCAAAATATCGCCGTATTGCGACAGATAGCCGACCGGACGGCGACTGCCGTCGGGCATGTGCAGATAGGCACGCAGGTACTTGATGTTCATGAGCGGGAAGGCGGCACGCGCGTGTGGGGTGTCGCGGAGGCGAGGGTTTCGACGATGGACGGCGGCGCTGCTACGCCACTGGGCTGTGCCAGATACTTGCCGCCGGAGCGCAGAAACGCTTCGACTTCCTGACGCAGGCTCGCGGGGACGAGCATCGGTTCGAGGCCGAGGGCGCGTGCCATCTCCAATACGGTGGACATCCGCGGATCCAGCGCCCCGGACTCCGCCTTCTGGACGGTCATGCGAGACAGGCCCGCGCGCTCACCGAGCTCGGATTGGGTGAGCCCAGCGTCTTTGCGAGCCGTGATGAGAGTGTCAAGAAAGCTCATCTTGATATGCTTTTTCTAAGAAATGATGCTTTATCTTAGCAGCACATCCCGCATCTTGCCAAAAAAGATAATGTAAGCAATCTTATTTGTGAAAAAGCTAATCAATGTTAGCTTTTTGGGGGGTTACTCGTCGTGAAATTTGCCGCGTGAGGCTTTTACGCGCGAGCGAACTTGTTTGGCATCTCGACGCCGGAGTTGGCTGCCCAGTGTGGGACGGGTGGGGATTCTGCGGCGTGGCGGGACGGCGGCAGCGTCGACGAGCGCCTGCAAGCGTTCCAGCGCGTCGGCACGATTGAGTTCCTGCGAGCGGTGTTGTTGGGCCTTGATAACGATCACCCCGTCTTGCGTGATGCGGTGATCGAGGCGGGATAGCAGACGGGCTTTGACCTCATCGGGGAGCGACGAGCGCATGACGTCGAAGCGGAGATGGATGGCGCTGGAGACTTTATTGACGTTCTGACCACCGGCGCCTTGAGCGCGCATGGCGGTGAGTTCGACGTCTTCGGGGGCAATGAGAGTGCGACGGTTCATGCGGTAAGCATAACGTCCCGGTCATGTGGCTCACAAGCGGGCAGTCGTGTTAGCGGCGAGGCTGGAGAGATCGAGCCCCGCTCCAGCGGCATGGCATGTTGGGATGCCATGCCGCTGGAAACGGGCGCTTGCGAACGGGCAAGCGAGATTAATGCGGCGGCGCGACCACCACGAACTGTACGGTCGTGCCCGAATACACGGGCTGATACCAAGTCGAGCCGCAATGCTGATAGGCCACGTTGCCGACGATAGTGCTCACACAACTGGGCGGAATCGTTGCCACCGTTGAACCGATGATGGCGGCAGAAACGCCGATGGTGACCGCTGCCGCGACCGGGTCATACCAGCCGCCGCCCCAGCCCCAATAGGGTGGTGGGGGTGGCGGAGGAGGCGGCGGCGGCGGGGGCGGATGCGGCCCCGGCCCCGGTCCGGGACCCGGAGGAGGTGGCGGCGGATGCGGCCCCGGCCCTGGACCTGGCCCTGGACCTGGACCTGGCCCTGGACCTGGACCTGGACCTGGCCCCGGACCCGGACCTGGCGGATGGGGACCTGGCCCCGGCCCGGGTTGCGGCGAGGGGTTCGGTCCCGGGCCGGGCGGTTGACCGCCGCCGTGGGGCGGTCCACCGGATTGGCCGCCATCGGCGTGCATCGGGGTGTTGCCTCCCGGGCCGCCGCCTCGTTGCATGCCACCTGCGCCAGCGTTGGGGCCAGCGCCGTGCGCCATGCCGCCTCCGCTAAAACCGCCGCCATGCAGACTGGTGCGTGCACCACCGCGGAAGCCAAAACCGAAGCTTTGGGTCGAGGCAACCGCAAACGTGGCGGCGACCGCGAGGCACGCCCATCGCGTTGCCGATGAGGGTTGGGAAGTCGCGCGCATCATTGCTGACCTCCCGCGGGTTGACCGGGAAGCGCGTCTTGCGGCGGCCCGGGCGGGCGCATCTCGACACGCTGCGCACCGGCAGGCACTTGATAGGTGAACGTCCCCGCCGCGAATTTCGGGTTGAGATCCCAGCGGTAATTGACCGCATGCGTCGGTCGCGACGGCTGCGACGTATCGGTAATGACGAAGCGGCAAGGCAGTGGCCGCGACCCCGTCCGAATCCATAACTCCCAATCCACGTCGGGTTGCTGATACGCGTAGTGATTGCACCACTCGCCATTCACGCGATCGAGCCCGATGAATACAGCAGACCGAAGCCCGGCAACATCATCCGGATCCATGCCCCAATAAAACAGATCGGCCAGCGGCAGCCCGATGCCGTATTTCTGGTCGATATCTTTCACCAGCGCGTCGATGGTTGGCGGTGCCGCGACCTGACTGTAAAAACGCTTGCCTTGTGTTTCGTCGTAGAGCGTGAAGGTTTTGCCGTCGTAAACAAAGCCGCGATTGCGCGCTTGTCCGACTACCACGGCACGCACCTTATTAGGGCGCTGCACGGACATGTCCGTGTGATGTAGGAATCCCACGTTTTGGCCCGTGCTTAACACGGCATCGGTGACCGTGTCCCCTTCAACGCGAAATCGCTGCAAGGTTCTTAGATAGCGGCTCATTTGCGTCAATGCATCGACAGCGCCTTGTTGCTTCTCGGGCATGCCTTGCACCGGAAGTGTGCTGTCCGAAGCGGGCGCTTGCGCGAGTACGGCAGGCGATGCGAGCGCGACAGCGGCGATGCCGCATGTCAGTGAACGGATGAGGAAATGCGTAGGCGAACGTCGGAGAGACATAGATGGCACTGTGTGACCTCATTCCAAGCGATGGTTTGAACGGGACGACAACAACGTGCACAACGCTGCGAGTCAGCGTGAGAGGAGGAACTAGGTTAGTGATTCGGAATGCAAACTGTCAAGGCGAAACGCATCATCCAAATGGATTAAGAATTGCATAACGTAGATGGGTGTATTTGTAACAAGTTGTTTCTGATACGGTGAATGGTTGGGTGGAAATTGTTGAATCGGCAGGAATGAACTATTGATCGGCATCAAAAGAATTCAGTGGAATTTGCTTACCTAAAGGCTTGCTGGATCTTGACAGGATGCGGGTTGCGCGGCCGAGCGTAATTTTAATAATCGAACGTTCCTTGGCATTTGGTATGCAAAACAAAAATATCTTGCGGGAATGAATTATTTTGTTACTATCGCCGGGAAACATTCAGTAATAGGTACGCGCTACCTGGCACCTGAAAATTGTTTCGGATAATTAACTATTTGCAGAATTCACGTGTTGGATTCTCATTCGACGATAACAAAAAGGACACACCATGAAGCTCACGCAAGCGATGATTCTGGCCGGCCTGTTGTCACTGGGGCAGGCTGCCTATGCACAAACGCAAAGCGCTGCGCCACCCGCACCGATCGTGCGCGGCGGCATCGTCGAATTCCGTACCACGCTGCTTGGCGTCGACGCCAAGAACCGCACCATTCAAGTCGCGGACGATCACGGCAAGCCGGTGACCTTTGTGGTCGGCCCCGAAGTCAGAAACTTCGAGCAGATGCGCAAGGGCGACAAGATTGTGGTGGCCTACGAGCGCGCCATTGCCATTTCGGTCGCACCGGGCAACGGCATTCGTAGCAGTGTCGTGACCGACGACGCCAACCGCGCTACGCCGGGCAATCGTCCGGCCGCCGATGCGTCGCGCAATATCAAGGTTGTCGCAACAGTGCAGAAGATCGACCGCGCCGCGAACGTCATCACCCTGCGCGGACCGAAGCGCGTCGTCGATATCGCCGTGCAAGATCCGTCGTTGCTCAACGGCGTGAAGGTCGGCGATTCAGTCAACGTGGATTACACAGAAGCCGTGGCCGTTGCTGTGACACAAGACCCGGACGCCAAACGCAAGTGGGCCCCGCCGCCCCCGCCGCCGGCACCTAAGCCGTAAGGCAAGCGGCGGACAGTCGGTTTGAACTTCGATCACCGGTGCACCACCCTTAACGCACCGGTGATCGAGCCCCCCAAACGGCAAGCGTCCACGACTGGAGGTCGTCATGGCACGGTCCGCTCTGAAGTTCGACGATGCGACATACGCCGCATTGCTCGCTGCCGCCCGCGATGCGGATACGGCAAACCCGCATAACAACCCCGCGTTTCTCGATGCCTTCCTGCACGACGCCTGGCGCGCCGCGCATCGCATCTATGGTGCGCAAACGTATCTGAAGCTGATGGGGCTGGCCGGTGTCGCCCGTCGCCCGAGTGCAGGTACGGTGCAGAAGGCGATCGTTCGCGCTCGCGCGGTCTATGAAATGCCGATGGCGCAGTCGCACGCGTCCCAGCCGGCGAATGCGCATGCCCTCTGGGCGCAACAGCTCGAGCAGAATCTGGCGCGAGCCATGACGCTGCTCGACGCGTTACCCGACGGGCATATGCCGACGGGGCACGCTAGCGTCGAAGTGGCCGACGCCATGCGGCGCGTGCAACATCTCGAGCGGGAAAATCTGGAATTGCGGGCGAGGCTCGCCCAGATGACCGTGGCAGCCGCCTATGCGCGCGAAGCGCTGGGAGAAACGCTGACTGGGTTCACGCCCCAGTCGCTTGCGTCACACGTATCGCACGCAGCGCATTTACCGCACGCGGGCAACCACGGTCGGTAAGGCATCTGGAGCGCCAGCGTTCGCCGAACCTGCCGGGCCGCCAGTACTCAACGGCTCGGCAGGTGCCGATGGCCCCCGTGACACCGAAAATCCAAACGTATTGAGACCGCCTGCACTGTGTGCCCACACGGTGCCGCCATGCATTTCGGCGATGGCTTTCACGATCGCCAGCCCAAGCCCGTGATTCTCGCGGCTGTTAGTGCGCGACGGTTCGGCGCGGTAAAAGCGATCGAACAAATGACGAAGCACTTCCGGTGGAATTGGCTGCCCCGGATTGGCGACTTCGATCCGTACCTGATCGGCATCGTGGGCAGGCTGTGCCGGTTGCGAAATCCGTACGTCGATGGTGGCGCCGGGCGTGCAATGCTCGATGGCGTTCATCACCAGATTGGCGACGGCGCGCCCGACAAGTGCTTTGTTCACATGCGCAAAGGCGCTGCCATGCAGCCGCGCCGTGACTTGCGCTTCTTCCAGCGGAATTTCTAAAAACTCCAGCGTGTGTGCGGCTTCGCTCGCAATCGATACGCCCATGAGGCCCGTCGCGCGCTCGCCTTGATCGGCTCGCGACAGGAACAGCATGTCGTTGATGATCGTGCGCATGCGGCCCAGTTCTTCCAGATTCGATTGCAGCAGCGCACGCAAATCCTCCACCGGCCGGTCACGCGTGAGTGCCACTTCGGTCTGACCGATCAGGATGGTCACCGGCGTGCGCAGTTCGTGCGCGACGTCGGCGTTAAACGATTCCAGCCGCTCGTAGGCGCCGTCGAGCCGGGCGAGGGCGCCATTGAACGAATGCGCGAGATCGTCGAGTTCGACGGGTAGCGAGGTGGTGTCGAGCCGCTGGGAGCGATTGTCCGGGCTGATTTGCGACGCTTCACGCGTGAGTCGCGTGAGCGGTGACAGCCCGAGCCGCGTCACGGAATAACTGAGCAACAGCACGCCAAGGGCGCCGAGCGCCGACAGCGCGGCGAGGCCAAGCCCAAAGGCACGCAGCGTGCGCTCGTTAGGGGAGTAGCTGGCGGCCACCTGAAGCGTGACCGCCGGGCGCGAGCCATACGGCGGCAGAATTTCGCGCGTGGTCAGCATGTCGTCGCCGCCGCCATCGGGTTGCAAGCGCACGTAGCCGTTCGATAAGCGTTTGACGAACATGCCGCCGACCGGCGTGCCGAACGTGAAACGCGGGTCGTCGCTCGACACGGCATAGGTCGTCGTGCCGTCGCGCGGCGTCATATCGCTGAGCTTCTCGCGCACGATCTGCCACTTCTCGGGCGTGCCACCGTGATAGACGATGATGTGGGCGATCTGCGCGCGATCATCGAGCGACTCGCGCAAGTGCCGCTCCAACTGCACGCGCAGCATCATATAGAGCGCCGTGCCCACCAGCGCGAACACCGATAGCGCGACCACCGCGAACATCGCGGCGAGTCGGCGGGAGATCGAATGTTTCATCATGGCGGCGCGGCCTTGTTGCGCTCGGCTTACGCCTCGCGCACCTCCAGCACGTAGCCCATGCCGCGCACGGTGTGCAGCAGCTTGGTGTGGAACGGCCCGTCGAGTTTGGCGCGCAGACGTTTGATGGCCGTCTCCACGACGTTCGTGTGACTGTCGAAATTGACGTCCCAGACCAGTTCGGTGATGGCGGTCTTCGACAGAATGTCGCCCTGACGGCGTGCGAGCACCGAGAGCAGTTGAAATTCCTTGGCGGTGAGATCGAGGCGTTGACCATCGCGTGTGGCGCGGCGGCCGATCAGGTCCACGTAGAGGTCGCCGACCGAGATCAGTGTCGATTCCTGCACACGGGTACGGCGCGCGAGTGCGTGCAAGCGCTCGACCAATTCGATAAACGAGAAGGGCTTGGTGAGATAGTCGTCGGCCCCTTCGCGCAGGCCACGCACGCGGTCGTTCACATGATCGCGGGCGGTCAGCATGATGACCGGCGTCGACTTGCGCTCGCGCAGCGAGCCGAGCACCGCAAAGCCGTCGCGCTTGGGGAGCATGACATCGAGCACGATCACGTCGTAGTCGAACTCCAGCGCCAGGTGCGTGCCTTCTTCGCCATCGAGCGCCACGTCGACCACCCAGCCTTGCTCGGTTAGCCCGGAGCGCAGATAGTCCACTACCTTATGTTCGTCTTCAACGATCAGTACTTTCATGTCGTCACCTCACCTTTGCGCATTATACGAGTCAGTGGCGAGATCCGACGGCAGCCATCCGCCGCCCAATGCCTTGACCAACGCGACCGATAACACCAGTTGCTGACCACGAATTTGTACGTCCTGACGCTCACTCGCGAGCAGACCCTGCTGTGCGGTAATCACGCTCAGGTAAGCGGTCAAGCCTCCCGAGTAGCGGTCGTTGGCGAGACTCAGCAGGCGCTGGGCATCGACCACCGCCGCATGAGACTCGCGCGCTGCGCCGTCGAGTACCGACAGCCCGGTCACGCCGTCCTGCACTTGCTGGAAGGCGGTGAGCACTGTCTGTCGGTAATTCGCTTCGACCGCGCGATAACCGGCGCTGGCGTAATCCACACCGGCGCGGCGGCGTCCGCCGTCGAAGATGACTTGCGAGGCCGCCGTGCCCAGCGTCCACAGCAGGCTGGGCGCGGAGAGCAGGTTGGCAAAGTCGGTGGCTTGCCAGCCAATCGACGGGTTGAGCATCAGGCTTGGGAAGAACGCGGCTTTTGCCACGCCGATCTGCGCGTTGGCTGCGGCCATGGCCCGCTCGGCTGAAGCAATGTCGGGGCGTCGTTGCAGCACGTCGCTCGGCACGCCCAGCGGAATAGCGGGGAGCGTATCGGTCAGCGTGCCTGCTGGTACCGAAAAGGCCGGGGCGGGCACACCGACGAGCGCAGCAATCGCATGCTCGTACTGATCGCGCTGCTGATGCAGCAGTTTGGCCTGCACGCGCGTGGTATCGAGTTCCGATTGTTGTTGCAGCACATCCAGACCGGACACAGCCCCGAGATCGTGCTGGGCGCTCACGTAATCGAGCGCCTTTTGCTGCAATGTGACCGATTCGTCGAGCACCTTGATCTCGGCGTCGAGCGCACGCAACTGGAAGTAGGCCGTAGCGAGCTGGGTGGTCAGTACCAGTCGTGCGTTGGCGAGGTCGTCGCCCGCCTGTTCGGCAGAGGCTTGTGCGCCTTCGACCTGACGGCGGATGCGCCCGAACAGGTCGGTGTCGTAGTTCACGCCGAGGCCGAGCTGCACGTTGTTCTGCACGGTCGACATCATCGACGACGAGTAGCTCGTGAGCGGGCGGTTGGCCGAAATGCGCTGGCGTGCCAGTCCGAACGACGCATCGACTTCGGGAATGCGCTGCGCCGACGTACCGGCCAGCGTGGCTTGTGCCTGTTCGTAATGCGCGACGGCGGCCGCCAGCGTCTGGCTCTGTGCCAGTGCCTGCTTCTCGAGGTCGTCGAGTGCGGGCTCATGGAACGACGTCCACCAATCGGGCTGCAACGGCGCATGCGACGGCTGGGCCAGCCGCCAGTAGCTATCGGTTTTCCAGTCGGGCGGTGTCGAGACTTCGGGGCGTTGGTAGTCCGGCCCGACCGCGCAGGCACTCAGCAGCGCGGCGGCACCCACGACCACGGCACCCAGCCGGAAGCGGCGGGCACTTGCGGCGTGCGATACACGGCGAAGGGCGCCAACTGGCCCACCAGCAGTCGAACCGGCGCGTACGCTCCCGCTCACGATTGCGCTCCTTGCGCACGACCGTTGTTCGCGTCGTCTTCCGGCTTGCTATCGGGCTTAGTATCGGGCTTTGCACCCGCTTTACCGCTCGGAGCCGCTTTGGTCACCAGCGCCTTGGCTTGCACATGGTCACCGTCGTCGATCGAGTCGCTCGGGTTGATGATGACGCGGTCCGTCGGCGAGACGCCATCGGCCAGTTCCAGCGATTGCCCCAGATCCTGTGCAATCACGATCTTATGCAGATGCACCACGCCCTGATCGTCCACCACGGCCACGCGCGGGCCTTCTGCACGGAACAGCAGCGCGTTGGACGGCACGCTCAGATGCGCACGCGCCGCGCTCGGCAGCGCCAATTGCACATAGGCGCCGGGACGCAGCTTGCCGTCCGGGTTGGGCAGCGACGCTTCGATTTGCAGCGAGCGCGTTGCCACGTCGATGGCGCCGGACACGTGCGTGATCTTCCCTTGGAAGTGTTCACCGGGCAGTTCAGCTTGCGTCACCACGACCGGCTGGCCGACGGCCACGCCTTGCGCATAAGCCTGCGGCACCTGCACGTAGACACGCAGCGGATCGGTCTGCGCGAGCGAGAACAGGGCGCGACTGGTGCCGCTACCGGCGTCGATCAGGTCGCCTACGTCGACATTACGCTGTGTAATCACGCCATCGAATGGCGCGACGATACGTTTGAACGATTCGAGCTGTTGCAGGCGCTTCACGTTAGCGTCGGCGGCGGCCAGATTGGCGATGCCTTGCGTGTAAGTGCTTTGACGCTCGTCGAGTTCTTGCTGCGAGACGGCGTCGCGCTGACGCAGTTGCTGCCAACGATCCAGCGACGACTTGGCCAGCCCGAGGCTCGCATTGATTTGATTGCGCTGGGCGATGGCCTGCGCGAGTTCCTGATCGATTTCCGGCGTGTCGAGATCGGCAAGCAACTGGCCTTGCTTCACGCGCGCACCGATATCGACGTAACGGCGCAGCAGGTAACCGGTGGCGCGGGCGTAGATCGGCGACTCGACGGCACCGCGCAGCGTGGCGGGCAGCAGGGTTTCGCTGGCCGAGGTCGTCTCCGGCGTGACGAAGCTCACATACTGTTTGGCGTTTTCGGTGGTCACATTGGCGACGTCGCGCCGTTGCAGGGCGTTGGACACGGTGGTGCGGGCCGCACCGGCGATGAGCAGCACGGCCACGACGATCAGCGCGATCTTGGCGCGGCGGAATTCGCCTTTGCGCGGCGGCAGTTGCCGTCCGTCGGCCGGGTCGTGCTCGGGGAGGGCCAGTTCGGCGTGATGTTTCTCGGTCATGTCAGTCAACCCATCAAGAAGCAGTTTTTTTGCGACGCGCGAGTCGGGTATGCACCCCGGCGAACACGAGCGGCACGAAGAAGAGTGTCGAAACCGTGGCGAACATCAGGCCGCCGATCACGGCGCGTCCCAGCGGTGCGTTTTGTTCCGCGCCTTCGCCGAGCCCCAGTGCCATCGGCACCATCCCGATAATCATCGCGAGCGCCGTCATCAACACCGGGCGGATACGGCCAGCACCGGCTTCCAGCGCGGCCTTGAGCGGCGCCATACCCGACTCCATGCGCTGGCGGGCGAAGGCGACCACGAGAATACTGTTCGCGGTGGCCACCCCCATGGTCATGATGGCGCCGGTAAGCGCAGGCACCGAGAGCCGAGTGCCTGTCAGGAATAGCATCCAGACGATGCCAGCGAGCGCGGCGGGCAGGGCGCTCACGATGATGAGCGGGTCGACCCACGACTGGAAATTCACCACGATGAGCAGGTAGACCAGCACGATCGCCATCGCCACGCCGACGCCGAGCCCCAGATACGAGCTTTGCATCGTGCTGACCTGACCGCGCACCACGATCTGGCTGCCGCGCGGCAGGTTTTTACGGGCTTGGTCG
The DNA here is from genome assembly GCF_049918595.1 of Pandoraea pneumonica. GTDB lineage: Bacteria > Pseudomonadota > Gammaproteobacteria > Burkholderiales > Burkholderiaceae > Pandoraea > Pandoraea pneumonica_A. The sequence continues at coordinate 1,233,401 of NZ_JBNCRZ010000002.1, read as the reverse complement.
ACCAGCTTGTTGATGTCACCCGCCACGCTGCCGAGGTCGCGACCTTCCACGCTCACGTACAAGTCGATGACCGGGCGGATGTTGTAGTGGCTGACCACCGCGAATTGCTCCTTCGGCACCACTTTCACGAAGTTGGCGAGCAACTGCGGCTGGCCGTTGTTGGCCGTGCCCGCCACCGGCGTGCGCAGCAGGTCATCAATCGAACTCACGCGGTATTGCGGGGCCTGCACCGACAGGCTGTATTCCACGCCGTTCTGACTGTTGAACCAGAAACCCGGCGACGTCTGCGAGCTGCCCGAGAGCGAAATCAGCACGTTCTGCGCGACGGCGTTGGCATTCAGGTTCAGTTGCTGAAGGCGCGTGCGGTCCATGTCGAGATGCAGCGTCGGGGCATTCACGCGTTGCTGAATATGGGTGTCCACCGTGCCCGGCACTTGCCGCACTTGCTTGAGCAGCTTCGTTGCAATGTCGAAGTTGGCGAGTTGTTGATTGCCGCTGATCTGAATGTCGATGGCGGCAGGCAGACCGAAGTTGAGAATCTGCGTAACGATATCGGCGGGCTGAAAGAAGAACTCCACGCCGGGGAAGCGTTGCGGCAGGATCGCCCGCAGCTTGTCGATATAACCGGCGGTCGGGTGATGGCCTTCGTTCAGCGCGATCTGAATCTCGCCATCGAGCGTGCCGATGGTGCCCGCGTTGCTATATGAGAGGTTGATACCGCTATACGGCAGCCCGAGGTTGTCGAGAATCGTCTCCAGCTCGTTGGCGGGGACGACTTCGCGCACGACCTTTTCCACTTCGTCGGCAAGACGGGCGGTTTCTTCGATCCGAGTGCCGGTGGGCGCGCGCATGTGCAGGCGGATATCGCCTGCGTCGACCGTCGGGAAGAAGTCCGCACCGAGCGCGAACACCAACCCCATCGACAGCACACAGAACGCCAGGAAGCTCAGCGCAAACATGCGGCGGCGTACCAGCAGGTTGGAGAGCACCACGATGTATGCGCCGCGCATGCGCTCGAAGCCAGCGTCGAACCGCAGGTAAATACGGCGGAACATCCCCGGCTTCGCATTCGGGGCCGGCTGATGTGCGTGGCCCATGAGCAGCATGGCGAGCGTGGGCACGAGCGTACGCGAGAGGATGTACGACGCCAGCATCGCGAACACCACCGCTTCGGCCAGCGGCACGAACAGGTAACGCGCCACGCCGGTCAGGAAGAACATCGGCACGAACACGATACAGATACACAGCGTCGAGACTAGCGCAGGCACGGCGATTTCGCCCGCACCTTCGAGAATCGCCTCGTGTAGCGGTGTGCCCATGTGCAAGTGCCGTTCGATGTTCTCGATGGTCACTGTCGCATCGTCCACGAGAATACCCACGGCGAGCGCCAGTCCACCCAGCGTCATGATGTTGATCGTCTGGCCGAGCGCATGCAGTGCCAGCAGCGACGACAGGATCGACAGCGGAATGGAGATGGCGATGATGCAGGTGCTGCGCCAGTTGCCGAGGAACAGCAGAATCATCGCGGCCGTGAGGGCTGCGGCGATCAGCGCTTCATGCACCACGCCTTGCACGGCGGCCTTCACGAAGACCGACTGATCGAACAGCGCCGAGATTTTCAGGTCGGCGGGCAGGGCGGCGCGGGCTTCCGGCAGGATGGCCTTGAGCGAGTCGACGACCGAGAGCGTCGAGGCGTCGCCCGTCTTCATGATCGACATCAGCACGCCGCGCTGGCCGTTCTGACGCACGATATTCGTTTGCGGTGAAAAGCCCGTGCGAACGTGCGCGACTTCCCGCAGGTACGTCGTGGCACCACCGACCGTGCGCACCGGAATATTGTTCAGACCTTCGACGGTCGGTGGCGAGCCGTTCATGTCCACGTTGTATTCGCGCGGACCGATCTTGGCCGTACCGGTTGGCAGAATCAGGTTCTGGGCGTTGACGGCGGCCACCACGTCTTGCGCAGTCAGGCCCTTAGCGAGCAGGGCGCGCGAGTCGATGTCGACCGAGATCAGGCGCGTCTTACCGCCGTACGGGTAGGGCACCGCAGCGCCGGGAATCGTCACCAGTTGCGGGCGTAGGAAGTTGAGCGCCGTGTCGTTGAGCGCCGGTTCCGACAGGCTCGGGCTCGACAGACCCAACTGCATCACGGGAATCGACGACGCCGAGTAGCTGATGACCAGTGGCGGTGTGGCCCCGGGCGGCATCTGCTTGACCTGCGCTTGCTCGACGGCCACCACTTGCGCAATGGCCGTCTGCACGTTGGCGGTGGGTTGCAGGAAGATCTTGATGATGCCGATGCCCGGCAGCGACTGCGACTCGATGTGCTCGATGTTGTTGACGGTGGTCGTCAGGCCGCGTTCGTTGCCGGAGATCATCCGGTCGGCGATGTCTTGGGCAGACAAGCCGGTGTACGTCCAGATCACGCTGATGACCGGGATGTTGATTTCCGGCAGCACGTCCACGGGCGTGCGCATGAGCGTGAGCGGCGTGGCGAGCAGAATCATGATGGCCATCACGATGAACGTGTAAGGCCGTTTGAGCGCAACGTTAACAATCCACATGGTTCAGACGCGCTCGGGCGCAGTCGCAGCTAGACGTACAGACAAGGGCCGGTCGACGGCCACGGCCAGTGGGCGGGTGGCGTCGGTCCGGGCTAGGGTCAGCCGATGTGTCGGTGCGCACGACAACGCACCCGCGGCATGGGCCCCGGAACGCCGCCATAGTAGTGGCGCACTGCCAACGCCAAAATGACGCCAAAATGGCGGAATTGCCATATAACGGCGCACGCCCCGCAGAGGCCCGTCCGATAAGGCTTTGCGTGGGGGGATTGCAAAGGGAGTGGCATATTACGGTGTGTTGCGTTATATATTAGGCACACCAAAAGTCGCCGCCCGATAGCGTACGGCGTGCGACGCAGTCGAGAACCCCAGCCCCACGCAGGAAAGCAATGACTGAACGTCCGACGTCTCCTCCCCCCGAACCTCAACCGGTGTCTGGCACCGTCACCCGCAGCGCCATCTTTATTGTTGCGACCGTTCGCGACGATGCCGCCGCGCATGCGACGGTACGTGGCTGGTGCGCCGATGCCGCCGCTTACGTGCGCTCAGTGGGCAAGCGCGTGCCGTCCGGCAACCTCTCGTGCGTTGTCGGTTTCAGCGACAACGCGTGGGACCGCCTGTTCGGCGACCCGGCCCCGGCAGAACTGCATCCGTTCCGTGAATTCGGTGCGGGCAAGCGCCATGCCCCGGCAACCCCCGGCGATTTGCTGCTGCACATTCGCGCCGATCAGATGGATCTTTGCTTCGATCTGGCGACGCTCATGCTGAACAAGCTGGGCGATGCCGTGACCGTGGTCGATGAAGTGCACGGTTTCCGCTATTTCGATATGCGCAGCATGGTCGGCTTTGTCGACGGCACCGAGAACCCCGTGGGTCAGGAAGCTGTCGACTTCACCGTCATGGGCGACGAAGACCCCGAGTTTGCCGGTGGCAGTTACGTGCTGGTGCAGAAGTATCTGCACGACATGACCGGTTGGAATGCGCTGCCGGTGGAAGTGCAGGAGCGCATTATCGGGCGCACCAAGCTCTCGGACGTCGAGCTCGACGAAGCCGTGAAGCCGAGCAATTCGCATAGCTCGCTGACGACGCTCGAAGAAAACGGTAAGGAAATCAAGATTCTGCGCGACAACATGCCGTTCGGCCGCCCCGGTTCTGGCGAGTTCGGCACGTTCTTCATCGGCTATGCGCGCTCGCCTGCGCCGATCGAGCAGATGCTGGAAAACATGTTTGTCGGCAAGCCGCCGGGTAATTACGACCGGTTGCTCGACTTCAGTACGGCGGTGACGGGCGGGTTGTTCTTCGTGCCGTCGGCGTCGTTGCTGGAAGAATTGGCGGACCGCGAGCCGGTTGCGGCTGCGACGGAGTCGCCGGTGATCAAGACGTTGATCGATGCGCAGCCGATGAATACGGCGGTGCTCGACGCTACCGCTTCCTCCCCTAGTAATGCGAGCGCTGCCCCGGTGGCAGGTTCGTTGAATATCGGATCGCTCAAAGGAGTTTCTCAGGCATGAATAACCTGCATCGCGAACTGGCCCCCATTTCGAACGCCGCATGGGAGCAGATCGAAGAAGAAGTCGCGCGTACGTTCAAGCGCACGGTGGCTGCGCGCCGCGTGGTCGACGTGAAAGGGCCGGGCGGCCTCGCGCTGGCTGGCGTGGGCACCGGTCATCAGAAGTCGATTGCCTCGCCGTTGAAGGGCGTGGACGCACGTCAACGTCAGGTGCTGCCGCTGGTAGTGCTGCGCGTGCCGTTCGAGTTGTCGCGTGAGGCAATCGACGACGTCGAGCGCGGCGCGAACGATTCCGACTGGCAACCGGCGAAGGATGCCGCGATCAAGCTGGCTTATGCCGAAGACCGCGCGATTTTCGACGGTTATAAGGCTGCGCAGATCATCGGCGTGCGTGAAGGCACGTCGAACCCGGTACTGCCGCTGCCGAAAGACATCGCGGATTATCCGACGGTGATTGCCAAGGCATTGGAGCAACTGCGGTTGGAGGGTGTCGACGGTCCGTACAGCGTGCTGCTGGGCGCGGATGCCTACACGGCGGTTGCCGAAGCCAACGATCAGGGCTACCCGATTCTCGAACACATCGGCCACATCGTGAGCGGCGAGATCATCTGGGCACCGGCTATCGACGGCGGCGCCATCGTGTCGACGCGCGGCGGTGACTACGAGATGCACATCGGACAAGACCTGTCGATTGGGTATTTGGATCACAACGCCGATACGGTGCGGCTGTATCTGGAAGAGACGTTTACGTTCCTGATGCTGACGGCTGAGGCGAGTGTTTCGGTGGCGCCGGGTGTGGCGGCTAAGACGGCTAAGGCGAAGTAAGGCGGCTTAGTCGCTTGAATGTAAAGAGAAGGGCTGAGGGCCGATTGCGCGGTGTCCTCAGCCCTTTTCTATTTCCAAACCGTTTTCTGTGATTTGGGTGCGGGCATGTCGCAGGGATTATGCCTCCACGGTGAAGTTGTCCAGGTATGTAAACTGGCCATTGTCTGTGAACACAATAGATTTAATGTCTGCCTGATTTCGTGAGTATTGAAACCATGCGGGTTTCTGACTTCCTTGAGGCGGAGTGGTCCGCGAATGCAGATGCTTTCCGTTGGCATCGTAGAAATCCACTTGGCACAAGGCGGTACCAGTCTCGCATCCGAGACGTATGCGACGAATTGGGAAGTCAAACTCAACGTTGACTTTCGCAGCAAGCAGAAGCTCTAGAACTTTACCCCGGATAGGAGACGAATCCGGTAACGAATAGTCATACAACCGAATAGCAACCTTTCCACGCAGATTTTTTACATTCATGAATGCGAGAGGTACGACGCCATTGACAGGAATGTTTTCGAATTTTGCCGATTCGAAGTCCTCGGTAAGCGTCGTCGGCATCTTGTCAACCGTGTAGGTTCTCAGCGGGAACGTAACCGCATCAGCCACGTTAGCTGACCCGTCGAACGTGACTTTGAACACGATCCTCAGCGTCGAGCCGTCTGCGAGCGGCGCAAAGTAGCTAGCAGGCACCTGCCGATTTGTAAGCCCGACCTCAACGTGCTGCGCATTCACCAACACCCCATTCGCCTGCCGATAGGTATGCGGATTGCCATCAGCATCAGTCCCTTCCAAATCCAGCCAGAACCGCTGGCCTTCAGCAATGAACGGCCACGGCGGCGTGACGGTGACGACACCGCCATTCGCAACCAACTCCAGATCAAGTTCATCGCCGTCAATGTCTTTGAGTTGCGGCGTAGGCAGCGGCCCTCCTGGCGAGGTATCCAGCGCCAGGACATTGAGCATCAGCGGATCGGAAACACCAGCCGACGCGCCATCACGCCGGACTTCGTACGTCACCGTCACAGTTCGATCGATGTTAAATGGCACGACTGCCGGATCGAGCGCGATGTCTCTTGGCACGCTGCCCACAAAGATCCAGTCGGATTGATAGCTCCCATCAGCACCGTTGCCTGCCCACGTAACCCGCACCTCATCGGTCGGTTGTGCGCCGTTGTAGAACACCGTGGCCGTGAGTGAGTCGGCGGCATCGAATGGGTCGAGTTCGTTACCACTGGCCTCTTTGATACGAGGCGAGGGCAACACAAGCGCAGCCGTGCGAATCCGAAGGGTTCTGATGTCGGAAACGTCTTCTCGCCCGTCAACGAAGCGCGTGACGGTGTAGTAGACGTCGACATCCTCTCCGAGGTTGTCCCGAAAGACTTTGACAGGCATGAGCACGGTGAGGGACTGCCCGGTACCGCTGCCGGGGACCCCGCGAGAAGCGGTATCGGAGCCTTTCGGGCCGTCCACGTGCACGGTCACGACATCCCCGGCTTCCAAGTCGGCCTCGGCGGGGGCGACGACAGGCACGTCTCCTGTGATGCCTCCCGGATCGAGCTCATCGTCGACGGCATCGGGCAAGTCGGGCGCAGGCAATAGCTGAACTTCGCCCACGGAAAAGCGCAAGGTGCCGGATTTGATCGTGGCCCCGCCGCGTTCGATCTCGTAATACACGCTGACGTGCCGGTTGCGGCTTTCGTCGATGAGATTGCGGGCGATGTCGAAGGGGAGCGCTTTACCTGCCGTACCGGCATTGACCGGGAACCAATCGGTGTAACTTGTCGCGCCAATCCAATGCATATGCACCACGTCCCCGGCCTGCGTCACACCCGCCGGAACGTGAGCGACCGTGCCGCCGGGGTTGGCATCGGGATCGAGCATGCCGTCGGCGACGCGATCCACAGTTGGCGCTGGCGGTTGGTCCGATCCACCCAACACGGTTAGCGTCAACGGCACCGAGGTCTGCGGCTTGGGTTGTGGCGTGGCGCGCGCCGCTTCCCCAAAAGCGGTGACGGTGTAGGTGATATAGCAATGACCGCCAGCGGTGCCTTCGACGGTCGCTTGCGGCACGGTAAAGGTCATTTCGCGGCCGACGTCACCGCCAAAGACGGGCCGTTCGTCGTCGAAGTCGACCGGCGAGCCATCGACGGCGAAGCCGACCCAATCGATGCGTACGGAATCTCCGGCCCCTTGCCCGGGGTAGATCGGCACAACGACCGTGGCGCCGTTCGGGGCGGTATGCGCCGAGTCGAGTTGACTGTTGACGGCTTCGCGCACACTGGGCGGTTCAGAGAACGTAGGATCCGGCTGATCAGTCGGTGGAGAGAGCGGCATTAAATCACGAGCATTCATGGTGCACTCCGCAAAGGGCTGAGAGAGGAATGTCGTGACGTCGGAGCGAGATCGCGATCTCTTTCCATTCCTGAGCGTTCAAGTGTCGAAGGCTGTCAGGACGGAACGATGGCACGGCATGGGATGTCGCGTTCAATCTCCCACGGCGAGTGAAGGCTCGACAACTGTCAACGTTGACAGGGTGGCCAGTACGGCGCGGTGACACGCCTACCTGCATATCGGGTAAAGCGCCTTTACCCGATATTCAGCTATTCCTCATTTACGCGAATATCAACTGAAGTGAAAATCCCGGCATTTAAGGTAAGTCGCCATGAATCACCTCGTCACGGTGCCGATGCAACTCGGCGAAATCTTGCGCTCGGCGCGTCGCGCGGCTGGACTGACTCAGCGTGAAGCTGCGGTGAGACTGGCATTGAGTCAGAGTCGTATGTCGGCGCTAGAACTGGACCCTCGAATTATTTCGGTCGAGCAGTTGATGGCATTGATGGGGCTTTACGGCCTCGACCTCGTAGTTCAGTCGCGGGACGTCGCCCCGGTGACTTCCGATATGGCGTGGTAGTTGACGGAAGTCTTATCGCCCATGCTCGCCGTTAGCGACGACCGGTCACTTCTGCACGATAAAGTTGTCCAATTCTGTCACAGTGCCGCGGTCGGTGATCTCGACAGACTTGATGTCTGCCGTATCTCGCGCGTAGTCGATCCACCGATAGCGCTCGCCGTTGTATTTGGGCGGGCGAGCCGTTTGCAGCAGTTTTCCATCGGAATCGTAGTAGTTGAACTCGCACGAAGAGTCTCCGGCAGCGCATCCGAAACGCACGCTACGCACCGGAAAATCAAACTCGAACTTGGCCTTAGAGTTCGGCGAAAGCGTGAGTATGTTCCCCCGGGTAGGTTGATCCGCCTTCCACCTGGACGTATTAAAGAACACGATCGTGCCCGACAAGACCGTGATGTCCATAAATGAGAAAAACAAAGGGTCTTTGATGGGGACACTGAGGAGGCGGAAAACGTAATCCGACTCGAAGTCCTCGGTGAACTGCTCCGGCGTGTCCATGATGCGCTCCCAAAAGTTGATGGCGGTTTTACTGCCCGTGCTCGCCGTTAGCGACGACCAGTCACGTCTGCACGATAAAGTGGTCCACTTCCGTCAATGTGCCGCGGTCGGTGATCACGACAGACCTAATGTCTGCCGTATCTCGCGCGTAGTCGACCCACCGATCTGGCTCGTTGTTTTTTGGCGGGCGAGCTGTGTGCAGCAGTCTTCCATCGAAATCGAAGTAGTTGATCTCGCACGACGAGTCACCGGCAGCACATCCGAAACGCACGCTACGCACCGAAAAATCAAACTGGAACTTGGCCTTCGAGTTCGGCGAAAGCGCGAGTATGTTCCCCCGGGTAGGTAGCTCCATTCTCCACCTGGACGCACGACTGAACCCGATCGTGCCCGAAAGGACCGTGATGTCCATAAATGCGAGAAACACAGGGTCTTTGATGAAGCGGTCGAGGAGGCGGTGAACGTAATCCGACGTGAAGTCCTCGGTGAATTTCTCCGGCGTGTCCATGATTCACTCCCAAAAAGTACGAGAAAGGCATGTCGTGACGTGGAGTACGTAACGATGGCACGGCAGCGTGGGTACGTCGCTTTCAATCTCCCACGGCGAGCGAAGGTGCGACAACTGTCAACGTTGACAGGTGAACGCAACCCTCGGCGTATCTATCAGTGAAAACAAAAATGGCCCTGTGTAGACAGGGCCATCGTCAACAAACCACCAACTGCGCGAAAGCTTACTTCTCCGCCGCCGGTGCAGCAGGTGCCGCAGGCACCGCATCCCCGACCATCGGCTTCTCGATCATCACGCGACGGTTATCGCGCGCAATCACCTTCATCGGCAAGCCGAGTGTTTCCAGCACCGTGAACTTCTCCGGATCGACAAGGGCGAGCGCCTTGGGCGCAGCCATCCAAACATCGGCAAACTTGTTGAGCGTCGGAATCCAGCTATCCGGGGCTTGCGAGATGCCGAACTCCAACTCGTCCTGCACCGCGACCATGGTCATCGGCTGTTGCAGGTAGTACGGCATCGTGTGGTCGAGCGTGCCCACCGAATAGAAAGGCGTATCCGGGCCCAGACGCTGCATCTCAGCACGCACCGCCGGTACCAAATCGATCCCCGAGCTGCCGCGACCGAACGCCTCATGCCCCGAGCCGCCGATCATCGTGAAGGCAAGCCACGTGCCCGCGAACGCAATCAACGCCTGCTTCGTGCTGCGCTTCGCCAACCAGTAGGTAATGCCAATCCCGATCAGCCCAGCAAAGCTCGCCGCATACAAGTAGTACGAGAACTCGCGATACGCCTCGACCGGGTTACGGCTGTCAGAGTGGTGCGACAGGAACACCAGACACGTCACGATCGTCGCGACGAACAGCACCACCGAAAACACCAGATGCTTGCGCAGCGACTCGCGAGTCAGGCTAGCCAACCCGAGACCGATGAGCATCGCGAGCGCCGGTGCAATCGGCAGCACATACGAAATCAGCTTCGAGTGCGAGACCGAGAAGAAGCAGAAGATCAGGATCGCCCAGACCCACAGCATCGTCACCGGACGGAAGCCGTTCGCCTGACGCGGTGCAGCGCGCGACGCCGAAATCGTCCGCGGCAGCATCGACAGCCACGGCAGGAAGCCCACGATAATCACCGGCACGAAGTAATACAGCGGGCCGTTACGATGGTGATCCGGCTTCAGGAAGCGGTTGAAGTGCTCGTTCACGAAGAAGAAATCGAAGAACGACGGGTTACGCGCCATCACGGCGGCGAACCAAGGCACCGTGACCGCCAGCAACACGATCAGGCCACTCACGATATACAGACGCTTCCACAACGCCCAGTCACGCGCGATCAGCGTGTAGACCACCAGCACCGCGCCCGGCAACACCACGCCGATCAGGCCCTTGCTCAGAATCGACAGCCCCATGGCGGCCCAGCACAGCCACATCCAGTTGCGCGTTTGCGTGTCGGTCAGCCCCGGGCGTTGCGCCAACAACAGCGCGCACAGCACGATGGCCATCATGAACGACAGGCCCATGTCCAGCACGTTGAAGTGACCCAGCAAGGCCCACAGCGGTGCGCTCGCCAGTGCAATGGCGGCGAAAAGACCCGCACGTGCGCCGAACACCCGGCGTCCGGTGTAACCCACCAGCAGCACGCCGCCGAAGCCAGTCAGTGCCGTCCACAGGCGCGCTTGCCAATCGCCCAGACCGAACACCATGAACGTGAGCGCATTCATCCACGTTTGCAGCGGCGGCTTCTCGAAGTAGAGATAGCCGTTGTAGCGCGGCGTGACCCAATCGCCGGTGACCAGCATTTCGCGGGCCATCTCCGCATAGCGGCCTTCGTCGCTCGGGATCAGGTGCCGCCAGTTGAGCAGGCCGAACCAGACCAGCGCGAAGACGGCCAGCAGCCAGAGGAGGGCGGCGGGAGAGATCGGCCAGGGTTCTAATCCGGCGTCACGTTGAGGGCGTGTGGTCATGAATGCGAAACTTTCCGGTCTTGTTGAATTAATGGAACGGGGGTTGCGAAACATCGGGGTTCGGCAGCGTCACGCGGACATGCAACCCGCGCGGTGCGACCTGACTGGCGTCCTTCAAATGCACGTGACCGCCGAGGCGGTCGACGATGGCACGTACGATAGCGAGTCCCAGACCTGTGCCTTCTGTGCCCAGACTGCCCACGTGCGACTCTCGTATCTCGTTGGCACGGTAGAACGCGTCGAACACGCGCTCGCGCTTGTCGGCGTCGATACCCGGGCCCGTGTCGATCACGTCGATCGCGGCCTCGGCGCCCGTGGCCGACAGCCGCACCGATACCGTGCCGCCCCCCGGGGTATAACGCACGGCATTGCCAACAAGATTACTCAGCAGCGTGACAATCTCGCGTTTGGTCCCCGCGACCCGCAGGCCCGGGGCCGCATCGACCAGATCGAGCACGATGTTCTTGCGGTCGGCGAGCACGAAAACGTCTTCTAACGCTTCGTGCACCGCAGGCAATAGCGCCAGTGGGGCGGCTTCGGCAGTGCGGGCGCTTTGGGCACGGGCGAGCGTGAGCAGCTGTTCGAGCAGGCCGCGAGTGCGTTGCAAGCCGCTCTTGAGTTTGGTCAGGCGCGCACGCGTCTCGGTGTCGAGTGCCACTGGCGCAAGGGCGCGATCGAGGTTTTCCGACTGAATCACCAGTGCCGTGACCGGCGAGCGCATCTCGTGCGCGGCGTCGGCGACGAAGCGGCGTTGTTCATCAAGCGCCTTGGCCAGTCGTGCCAGCAACCGGTTGATCGAGACGATAAACGGTTCGATTTCCTTGGGTGCGCCCGCCGCATCGAGGGCGCGCAGATCGGTATCGCGTCGCGCATCCACGCCCTCGGCCAGTTGTTGTAACGGACGGAAGGCGCGTCGCACGGTCAGCAAAATGGCGCCGATGAGCAGCGGCACGAAGACGACGAACGGCAACGCGGTGCGCAGACCGCTGTTGCGGGCGATCTCATTGCGTCCTTCCGTCGGTTGAGCCACCACGATGCGCAAATCCGGCGAAATGGTGCGCACGTAGGCGCGCCACGTGTGGGCGCCGCGTGTGGTCGGGTCTACCGTGTGGAAGCCGTCCGTCAGCGAGACGGGAAAGGTGCGCCCCAGCGCCTGCACCGTCAGTCGGTAATCGTGATCCTGAATCGGCAAGGCGTGAAAGGCTTCGTCGGCACCGTTCAGGTTGCTGGTGTCGACGAGTGCCGCGAGTTGCAGTAGCTGATCGTCTTGAAAGCGATACGCCTCGCGAAAGGCGGCCGCGTAAGAGACCAGACCCGCGACGATGCCCAGCGCCACCGCACAAACGGAGAGCGTGACCACCAGACGCGACTGCAACGAACGCATCGTCATGCCTTGGGCACCAACCAGCCAGCACCACGAATATTGCGGATGACATTCGCACCGAGCTTCTTGCGGATGGCATGAATCAGGAAGTCGATCATGTTGCTCTCGATTTCCTCGCCCCAACCGTAGAGGCGATGCTCCAACGCGTCGCGCGAGAGGATCGTGCCCGGGCGCAGCATGAGCGCGTGCAGCAAGGCGTACTCGCGTGCCGACAGCACGCATTTGTTGTCGCCGTAGGTGGCTTCGTGCGTTGCGGGGTCGAGCGAGAGGGCGCCGTTCGTGAGGACGGGTACCGCCACACCGGCTTGCCGACGGATGACAGCACGCATGCGGGCGAGCAGTTCACCCACTTCGAAAGGCTTGACGACGAAGTCGTCGGCGCCGAGATCCAGACCTTGAATGATGTCTTCAGCGCCGTCGCGCGCCGTCACGACGATGATCGGCGTGTGTCCGCCCGATCCGCGGTGGGCACGCAACACATCCCAGCCGTCGCGCCCGGGCAGGCCGAGGTCGAGCAGCATGAGGTCGTAGGTGTGGGCGGCCAGCGCCGAGAGTGCTGCCTCGCCGTCGCGACACCAATCGGCGGCATAGGAGGCGTCTTTGAGCGCCTGCATCATGGCCTCACCGATCATGTCGTCGTCTTCTACGAGCAATATCCGCATGGTTTTCCGAAATTCCTGCGGCGCTACGCAAGGCGCGCGCCAGATCACGGTGGTCCCCATTGAACCACTGAGGCGCACGATAGCGCGCGAAACTTAGGAGAAACTTAGTGAAGGTCGACGCGTGCCGGCGCGACTATGCCATGAAATGGTGCAATTAAACAAACACTTAGAGGGTTTATTTGAAGTTACCTCCGATCTTCGGGAATTTGACCGGGCGAATCGTGAAAGTCACCTATGTGGCACGCGGGGAAGATGGATCCGCCAATTCAACGATGACGGAGGGTGAAATGATAAGTGGCACACATGGCGTAAGCGCAGCAGTAGCGCAGTGGCAAGCGATGGGGCAGTCGCCGGAGGGGCGCTCGACTGCCGGGGCGTCCGCGCCGACGCCGGACGCTCGGCTGCAAGCCTTAGCTGCGCAACTACCGATTCGATACAGTCAAACGGTGAGCGATATCTGCTCTCACATCGTGGGGGCGATTCATCGTGTTGGCACCCTTGATCCTGAGATTGGCAATGAAATGGTCGTGCCCGCCTATATGGACGACACGCAACGGGCGCGCTTGATGCAAGTGGTCGAGGCTTCCCTAAGCCTCGAACTACCCCACGCCCGGTTTCCGATTGGCGAGCGCCTGACGGCCAGAACGTTGATGAGCCTCCGACGTGACGAGGTGCGAGCGAGATTGAATCCCGATTTGATGTGGTTGGCGGATGGTCTTGCAGAAATTGGGGAACGCAAAATGGCGGCACTGCTGGCTAGCGAGACGGCCCCTCCGCCTGAACCAACGGGGTGGGTGAGTTTCGGGGAGGACGTGTTCGGTCCAGAGGTGGAAGAGGCCTTTGCCGAGCCCGAACCCGAAGCCGGTTTCTTCGATTGGTTAGGCGACGAGTCGGTAACGGAGGTACTCCACAGATTTGTCCTCGACGTCGGCTTTGTGATCAGTGCCGCGCTCCAGAAATTTCGCTGGGCGGGGTCTGGTGTGGATCCTAGTCGGGGTATCGACTATGAACGGGTTGCGCGGCTCGCCCCTCCGCGACCCGATCCGTCACGGCCCTCCGACGGACCGGAGATACCGCTAATTGAAGGCTCGTCGGCACCCTTGCACCGAGCGCTGATGGTCGCGGGCTCAACCGATATCGCAACGGCACCCAGCACGCTCTGGCTGAATACCTGCTACCCAAGTCTCACGTGATTTGATCCGACGTGAGCCGCCGTCTTTCACCGTCAAAGGCTTGCGGCGGTGAAAGACGGCTTTCTGCCACGGGAAGGGCGTGGTGCCGCTTACAACGCGCGCAACGTCTGCGCCGCCGCCACCATGTTTTGCAGCGCTGGGATGACTTCCGCCCATTGACGGGTCTTCAGGCCGCAGTCTGGATTGACCCACAGACGTTGTGCCGGAATTCGCTCGGCGGCCTTTTGCATCAGCATCACGATGTGCTCTTGCGTCGGGATGTTCGGCGAGTGGATGTCGTACACGCCCGGGCCGATCTCGTTCGGGTACTGGAACGAGTCGAACGCGTCGAGCAGTTCCATATCCGAGCGCGACGTCTCGATGGTGATCACGTCAGCATCCATGTCGGCAATGGCCGCGATGATGTCGTTGAACTCCGAATAACACATGTGCGTGTGGATTTGCGTGTCGTCCTGCACGCCATTGGCCGTAATGCGGAACGACGCCACCGCCCAATCCAGATACGTTTGCCATTGCGCGCGGCGCAGCGGCAGCCCTTCGCGCAGCGCGGCTTCGTCAATCTGGATCACACGCACCCCGGCTTGCTCCAGATCCAGCACTTCTTCGCGAATCGCCAGGGCTAGTTGGCAGCACGAGACCGAGCGTGGTTGATCGTCGCGCACGAACGACCAGTTCAGAATCGTCACCGGACCGGTCAGCATGCCCTTCATCGGCTTGGTGGTTAGCGACTGCGCGTACTTGATCCACTCGACGGTCATCGCCTTCGGACGGCTGATGTCGCCGAACATGATGGGCGGCTTCACGCAACGCGAGCCGTACGATTGCACCCAGCCGAACTGGCTGAACGCGTAGCCTTCGAGCTGCTCGCCGAAGTATTCGACCATGTCGTTGCGTTCGGCTTCGCCATGCACCAACACGTCCAGCCCCAATGCTTCCTGCTCGCGCACACTGCGCTCGATCTCGGCGCGCATGGCGGCCACGTAGCTCGCCTGATCCAATTGGCCCGCCTTGAACTGACTGCGGGCAGCGCGTATTTCGGCAGTCTGCGGGAACGAACCGATGGTGGTGGTCGGGAACAGCGGCAGGTTCAACTTGGCAGCTTGCTTCGGCGCGCGCTCGACGTAGGGGCGCTGACGGCGGCCCAGCGAGGCTTCGATCTTCGCCACCGCAGCCTTGACCGCCGGGTTGTGCACACGCGGCGACGCACGGCGGCTGGCGATGGCGGCGGCATTGGCAGCCAACTCGGTGGCCACCGCGTCCCGACCTTCGTTGATGGCGCGCGCTATGACGTTGATTTCCGTCAGCTTCTGCTTGGCGAAGGCGAGCCACGACCGGATTTCGCCGTCGAGCTTCTGTTCGCTATCCAGATCGACCGGTACGTGCAGCAGCGAGCACGACGGTGCGATCCACAGACGCTCGCCGAGGGATTTTGCGATCGGTTCGAGCCATTCCAGCACCGCGGCCAGATCCGACTTCCAAATGTTGCGGCCATTGACGACACCGAGCGAGACGACGTTGTCAGCGGGCAGCGCAGCGATAACCTTGGCGACTTCGGTCTTGGCGTTCACGGCGTCGAGATGCAAGCCATCGACCGGCAGGCGGCAGGCCAGCGGTAGGTTCTCGATCAGCTCGCCGAAGTACGTGGCGAGCAGACGTTTGACTGGCGCAGCAGCGAGCGCGGCGTAAGCCGTCTCGAATGCCTTTTGCCAATCGGCACCGAGTTCGGTCACCAGAATCGGTTCGTCGATCTGCACCCATTCCACGCCTTGCGCGGCGAGGGTTTCGAGCAGTTTCACGTACACCGGCAGCAGACGCGGCAACAGCGCGAGCTTGTCGCTATCGTCCTTGGCTTTGCCGAGCCACAGGTACGTGACCGGGCCAATGATGACCGGCTTGGCCTTCACGCCAGCGGCGCGAGCTTCGGCAAGTTGTTCGATCAGGCGGGAGGCGTCGAGCGAGAACGTCGTGGCGGCCGAGAATTCCGGGACGATGTAGTGATAGTTCGTATCGAACCACTTCGTCATTTCACCGGCAGCGACACCGCCGCAGCAGTCGGCGTGGGCTTCGGCGCGCTGGGCGGAGCGTCCACGCGCAACGCGGAAGTAGTTATCTAGTGCATCACCGTGGAAGCCCTGCACGCGCTCGGGCAGGTTGCCCAGCGTGAAGCTCATGTCGAGCACTTGATCGTAGAACGCGAAGTCGCCGACCGGTGCCAGATCGAGGCCCGCCTGATCTTGCCAGTGACGCTGACGCAGCGACGCGCCCAGCGACTTCAACTCGTCGCGCGACGATTGGCCTTTCCAATACGCTTCCAGACCGAACTTCAGTTCGCGCTTCGCGCCAATGCGCGGGAATCCGAGATTGTGTGTCTTTGCCATGAGTCTCTAGTGACGTCGCCGCCAGATGAGTGGAACCGTGACGACGATCTTAGAGACATCTACCAATGAATAAAAATGGTCTTAATTCAGGTTGATATTAGTTTTGTTCATGTGGTCGTGCGTAAGAGGGCGGTGCCAGCGACCGCGAAACCTCTCGCAGCACCTCGATGAGTGCCAGCGCCGCGGCGTTTGGCGCTTGTCCATACAGCACGCCGACGGTGGGTGCGACGTGGTTAAAGCGCAGGCCGAAGTCATGCAGGCTGCTGCCTAGTGGTGAGCGGGCGACGCCGAGCGTCGAGGCAAGGAAGAGGCATGGCATCGCCTGCGCGGTGCTCGCGTTCGTCATGAGAGACGTCGATTCCATCACGATGCGCGGCGCGGGCAGCCCCTGATGGGCGAACTCAGTGTCGATAGCTCGCCGCATGGGTGTCCCCGGTGGCGGCACGATCCACGGAAAACGTGCGGCGTCGGCCCACGTCGGCGTCGCGATACGTGTCAGCGGATGGTTGTGCGCACCGAATACCCGCACGTCATCGTCGTACAAGGGCACGACACCCAGACCTGCATTCATCGCGGCAGCATCGAGACGGCAAACCAGCAGATCGATCTCATGCCAATGGGCGCGCGGCAGCAAGCGGTCCAGTGTCTCTTCGAACAAGTTGATACGTAACGCGGGCCCCGTTTGTTCCAGCATGGCAAGCGCTTGCGGCATCAGCACGCTGGCCATCCCCGGCAGAATGCCGACGTTGACGGGCTGCCCGAGTCCATCGCGTAACGCTTGCAGCGCTGGGGCGACGCCCGCCAGATCGGTCAGCATGCGCTCGGCACGCTCCAGCAGTGCCTCACCGTAGGGCGTTGGGCTCACGCGGCGCGTCGTTCGCTCGAACAGCGATACCCCCAACGCCTCCTCAATCTCCTTTAGCCATTTCGACAACGCCGGTTGCGTGATCGCCGCTGCTTCTGCGGTGCGCGCGAAGCTGCGCGTGCGGCCAAGCCAGCGCAACGTTTCCAGATCGCGGATGCGCAACTTTCGAAGTACCGCGGGAATCTGGCGAGACAGTCGAACGGGGTCGTCGACGAGTCCGTTGTGACCCGCGGTGTGCGCTGGGGAGGTGGGGGCTGTCGTCATGACTTGAACTGGTAGGTGCGTCAACGCGCTATTAATGTCACTCAGGTAATGAATATAGCGTCACTTTTCATCGATAGGTGCTGAATCTTGCCAAATAATGAGATTCCGTTACCGCCCGATGCGTGACATCAAATGACAATCGACAACAACGATGAATTGAATGCCGGGACTTCCGACAGCGCCGCAAAACCGTCTCGCCGTAACTTTCTGAAGCAAGCCGGTGCCGCGGTAGCCTCCGCCGGACTGGCCTCATCCGCCGTGGCAGCGTCCGCCGCCGCGTCGCGTGGTGCCGCGTCACCGGACGACGGCTACGTCATGCCTGCCGAGGCCCCGCCAGCACCGCCGAAGGGCTACAACATCCTATTTATCCTCACGGATCAGGAGCGGCATTTCGACAAATGGCCGTTCCCGGTACCGGGGCGTGAGCGTCTGCGCCGTGAGGGCGTGACGTTCGTGAATCACCAGATTGCTTCGTGTGTTTGCTCGCCGTCGCGCTCGACGGTCTACACCGGGCAGCACATTCAACACACCCGCGTGTTCGATAACTGCGGCATTCCGTGGCAGCCCGATATGTCGCCCGACATCCGCACCATCGGCGACATGATGAAAGACGCGGGCTATTACGCCGCCTATCTGGGCAAATGGCACTTGAGCGGCAAGCTGCACCACAACCACACGCCGTACGACACGCCGACGGCGGAGTACAACGAACTGATCAAGTCGTATGGCTTCGACGACTACTTCGGCGTCGGCGACCTGATTGGCCGGGTGCGCGGCGGCTATACGTACGACGGCCTGACCACCTCGTCGGCCGTGTCGTGGCTGCGTGGGCGGGGCGCGCAACTGGGTAGCGAGAACAAGCCGTGGTTCATGGCGGTGAATCTCGTCAATCCGCACGACGCGATGTTCCTGAACACCGATCCGGTGGGCGTGAACCAGCAAAACGCCAAGCCGCCGACCCTCGGTAACGCCCGCCCGCCGCGCGATGCACTGTACGACGCGCACTGGGACGTGCCACTCGCCGCCACACGCAAACAAGCCTACGACGCCCCGGGACGCCCGGCCGCGCATGGTGTGTACAACGCCGCGGAAGGCGTGCTGGTGGGGGACTATCCGATCGACGATGCGCGGCTGCGCGTCTATCAGGACTATTACTTCAACTGCATCCGCGATTGCGATACGCACGTGGTGACGCTGCTCGATACGCTGCGTGAACTGGGCATCGACAAGAACACCATCGTGGTGATGAGTGCCGATCATGGCGATCACGTCGGTGCGCACAAGCTGGTCGGCAAGGGGCCGACGACGTATCGCGAGCAAAACAATGTGCCGTTGGTGATTCGCCATCCGGCGTATCCGGGCGGCAAGCAATGCGCAGCGTTGAGCTCGCACGTCGATATCACCCCCACGCTGCTCGGGCTGACCGGGCTGGACGCTGCCGGTATTGCCCGCATCGCGGGCGAGGCAGCGCACGGGCACAACCTGACGCCGTTGCTGCGTGCGCCGGAACGGCAGGGTGTCGATGCCGTGCGCCCGGCGGCCTTGTTCAACTACGCGATGCTGCTGTTCTACGACAGCGAATGGCTCGCGCAGGAGTACGCCACGTTGCGCGAGAAGGGCGTGCCGATCGAGGAGATTCATCGGCGGGTGATGGCGCGACAGCCGGACTTCCGGCACCGCGGCATGATTCGCAGTGTGTTCGACGGTCGCTACCGGTTCTCGCGCTACTTCTCGCCGACGCAGTTCAACCGGCCGACATCGCTCGAAGCCCTGTTCGCAAACAACGACGTGGAGCTGTACGACCTGCATGCCGATCCGACCGAGTCACGCAATCTCGCGCTCGATGCTCGCGGCAATGGCGAGTTGCTGATGGCGATGAATGCGCGCTTGAATGAGCGGCTCGATGCCGAAGTCGGTGAAGACCGACCCGACATTCTGCCGATTGTGGATGGGCGGGTGCAGTTCACGTTCCAGAAGGCGGTTACGGCGCCTGCGCGCTAAGCGACAAACGATGTCGTGACGGGCGGGGGCGCGCGGGTTTGCGTGCTAACCTCATGCGTCTCCTTTCGTCACGACCTCGCATGAAGAAACGTGAATTTCTGACCAGCGCCGTTGCGCTCGGTGTCTCGGCGCCCGCGCTGGCAAAACCGCAGGTATCGCCCCCGCCAGCCGGCACCACGCCGATTATCACCGTCAGTGGCGCCATCGCGCGCTACAACCGGGGGCCGGTCGATCCGGCGCTCGATCAGCTTTTCCATAAGCAACTGGTGCAGTTCGAGGCGGCATATACGTTCGATTTTGCCGCGCTTGTTCGCATGCCTGCGCAAACCATCCGGCCGACATTGGAATACGACGCCAAGCCGCACTCGCTGCGCGGCCCGCGTCTGGCCGACGTGCTGACGCAAACCGTCATGCCGTCGAACCCGGCCACGCAAATCTTGCTGCGCGCACTCGACGGCTATGTCGTCGCCACGACGCTCGGCCAGTTACGCGACTATGACTTCCTGCTCGCGACCCACCTCGACGATAAGCCGCTCGCGCTTGGCGGCCTCGGTCCGTTGTGGGCGGTCTACGACCCGGCAGCTATCCCGGCATTGGCTGGCAAGCCGCTCAAGGAACAATTCACACTGTGCCCGTGGGGCGTGTATCACATTCAGGTGAACGCGGTTTCCTGAGCGGCGCTGGGGTGACGTGGCGTTATTGCGCCGGGGCGATGGCTCCGCCCGGCGCAACGGCCTTGGCGGGGGCACTCGGTGCTGCGAGCGGCGGCGGATTGATCGTCTGAAACGCCCGTACCCCCTTGAGCGATTGCACCGGATCCAGTTCGTCGACATCCTCGTGCAGGATGCGGCGAATTTCCAGAATGGCCTGCGGCGTCTCTTGCACGCTATGCCCCGAGACAATCACGCGCTCGGAAGCTGCCCCATCCAAATGTGCACTCGTGTACGGCACCACGCCGTCGCTCGATTCGTTGAGCGGGCCTTTGGCGTCGCGGCGCGCGATGATCGAGTGGTATTGCACTTGCGGTGAAATCTTCAGACCGGCGGCGGCTACCACGTAGGGATCGTTGTCGCGCAACTGGTCGATGCTGTTGGGCACGTAGCGCGTCTTGCCCTCGGAGGGGTTGTCTTCCGAGCCGGTCGCGTAGTGCAGCACGTCGTCGATGCCCGAGAGCAGCGTGACGGGCAGCTTGATGAGGTTGGAGATCCAGCGTCCGATACGGTTACGGGCGAACGGTGTGCCGCGATGCGGCGCGGCAATGAAGATCGCCCGCTCGAACTGCGGCACCGGCCCGAAGTGGAACAGCGGATCGAGTCGGTTGCGGGCGCGTTCCAATTGCTCGCCATCGAGGTGGTAGTCGTCCTGAAACGCGTTCCATAGCTCGTCGTTCGCGCTCGACACCATCAACCGGGCGATCACGCCGCCCATGCTATGCCCGATGACGACGGCGTCGTGCGAGGCGGCCGACAAGCCATCCGGGTCGAAGTGCTCGAGCGTCGCGTCGAAGGCTTTGCGAATCGCCATCGCGTTCACCAGCAGCGGCGCGTTGGTCGGGTAATACACCTGCCAGATCTGGAACCGCTCACGCAGCGTCGCGTCGCCCTGAATCTCATTGGCCAGATTCACCCACGCTTCCGGACTGCTCGCCAAACCATGCAGCATCAGGATGACGCGGCGGCTCGGGTCGAACGGCTGCATCAGATAGATGTGCGGCCGGTCGATGCCACGATCTCGCCCGAACAACGTGCGTAGCGATTGCTCGGCAAAGCCCGAGCGCGCGAGCCACAAGCCATATCCCGCAGTGAAGTTGCCCGCGAGCGGCACGGTCTGACCATGCAACTCGACCGACGCCTGCCGGTACGGGTCGTACACGACAAGCGTGGCGACATGCGTGGACAGAATCTCGTCGAGCGTGAGGCCGTCGAAGCGAAGCAGCAGCGTGAGCGACGGCGACGACATTTCGCTGAACTCGGGGCCGGTGTTCGGATCGGTCGCGCGATGAAAGTCTCGCGACGCCTGACTCTCGCGGTTCGTGCGGGCGCGGCTGCCGGGCGTTTGGTCGTTACTCGTGTTGGTCGAATAGACGCCATCGTTGTCCGGGCCAGTCGAGGCGTCGCCACGCGGTGCCGGGGTACGGCGACCGGCAACCACCGCGTCCGCAGCGGACTTTTCGTCGAGCACGGCCACCAGTTCCGCGCCGAAGCCGTCGCGGCGGTACGGGCTGCGAAGGCCCGCGAAGCGCAGCGTCGACGCGGGCAATACCTCGCGCGGCTGCGTATGGTTATCGGCAAAGCGCACGCTGCTCGCATCCACCGGTAACGTCCAGCCCGCGATCTTGTCGCTGCCGGTGCGTTGCACCCGG
This sequence comes from Pandoraea pneumonica, assembly GCF_049918595.1. Classification (GTDB taxonomy): domain Bacteria; phylum Pseudomonadota; class Gammaproteobacteria; order Burkholderiales; family Burkholderiaceae; genus Pandoraea; species Pandoraea pneumonica_A. Next base: position 1,211,522 of record NZ_JBNCRZ010000002.1, on the reverse strand, counting down.
CGGAACAGCGCCACCGAGAACATTTGCACCGCGTAGTTGTAGTAGTCGCGCACCTGCGTCTGACGGTCCTCGAAGGCGCGCTCGCTGGAGGGGCGGTCGCCATAAAACAGATACGCATAGGCGTAGCGCGCGGTGCGCAGCCAGAGGTCGAACTGCGAGTCGTTCCAGAGCGTGTCGCTGGCTGGGGTTTGCGCAACGGCTAACTGCATCGACATTTCAGCCATGGCGGCCAGACGCCGGTCGATATCGATTTCCTTGGCGCGTCCGAGGGCATCGATGCAGTCGAGCGACGGCTTGGCACAAATCGTCTCGTCCAGCCCGGCCACGCGAATCGTCTCGTCCGTCGATGCGCTGAGCTTGCCCGTCGACAAGATGTCGCCGCGTTTCATCGCGATGTACTGCTCCGGGCCGAGCGAACGCACTTCCACCATGGCGCAGCCGCTGAGCCACACGGCGCTGGCCACCAACGTGGCGATCGGCAGCAGGCGTTGCCAAAGGGTTCGGGCGTTGGCGTTCGGTACCGCGGGAATTGCCGAGGAATGCAATGCAACGATCACGGTGTCACCTTAGGATCGTCGCCGGGCACGCCTTGGCGGATCAGTGTCGAGAAGTCGGGGGAATCGCCAGCGGCCAGCGCACGTTTGACGAAATCGCCGCGCGACTGCAACTGGTCGTAAGTGAAGCCAGGCGTGAGGCCGCCTTGGTCGTAGGCGTATTCGGCGAAGTAGCCCGAGAGCAGCAGGCGGTAGTCGAGCGGCAAGCCGGGCGCGATGATGCGCGCCAGTTCGAACACGATGGTCGTGCAATTACTGGTGAGCGTGTTGTACCACTCGGGGGTGCGTTGTAGGTCGCGGGCCCGCTCCAAATAGCCGACGAACACCTTACGCAGTTCCGCAGCGGGGATGTTCAGCCGATAGAGATGTACGTCTTCGCCACGCACGTTGCTGCGCACGCGCAGGATATCGCGCTCATCGGCAGCGACCAGCGTGGCTTCGAAGTCCTTGAAGAAACCGCCGACGGCCGAGAACGACTGCCCGCGCTTTTTGCGAATTTCGATGGAGAACACCACGCGCTGGCCGTCCGAGAACCCGAACGACACCAAGGTATGCGCGATGGCCGGGCCCATCCAATACGACAGCACGAGATCGGCGCTCACGAGTTTGTCGAGATCGTAGCGGCGCGTTTCCCAGCGGGGCGTGAAGTCGGTTTCGGTGCGCCATTCGAAGTTGCGCACGTTGCCAAGCGTGACCTGCGAGCCGTTCCAATGCGGGTCGAGCAATTGCGCGACATCGGGTGCCCAGTCGCGCGTGTTCGACGGCCGTAGCGTCTGCCACCAGGCGATGAGCACAATGGCGGCAATCAGGAAGGCGAGCGGCCAGCCACGTAGCGGTGCACCGGCGCGCACGCGCAATAGCGCGATGATCGCCGCGGCGCCAAGCACGACCCACAGGGCAATGACGGCGTAGCGCGCGAGCGCTGGGCCGGGGCATTGGTAGGCCAGCGCCATGGCGCCCCAGGCGCAGGCGCCCAGCACGATAAGGGCGAGGAGGGTGCGCAGCACGTAGACGTACCACGCAATGTGATGGCCGGCGAGCGCGTCGCCGGCGTGGGATTGCAGTTGCACCATGTTTTGCTGATCGGAAACCTTACTGTCTTGCTAGCCGCTCGGCCCAACCGGCGCGGCGTACGACCCATTTCTCAATTTCGGCCCCGAAGAATACCAGCAGTCCGGCACCCATGACTTCCAGCCATTCGCGCCCGTTCAACGGCGCGGAGCCGAACGTATTTTGCATGAACGGCGTGTAAGTGAAGATCATTTGTAAAACAAGGCACGCCGCAATCGTGATCAGTGCAACGCGATTGCCGAAAAGTCCTGTCACCGTAAGCGCGCTACGGAAAATCGAGCGGCTACTGAGCAAATAGAACATCTCGGCGACCACCAGCGCATTGACCGCCATGGTGCGGGCTGATTCGATGCTCGCGCCGTTACGCCACTCTATATAGAACAGGCCGAACGTGCCGATCATCATGAGCACTGAGACGAGCGTCACGCGCCAGATGAAGAACCACGACAGCAACGACGTGCCGGGCGGGCGCGGCGAGCGCTCCATGATGCCCGGCTCGGCGCGCTCGAAGGCTAGCGCAATACCGAGCGTGCTGGACGTGACCATATTGATCCAGAGCACTTGCGCCGGGGTCAGCGGTACCACGCCGAGCGAGAGCATGACCCCGGCAATGACCACGAGCGCCTCGCCGCCGTTGGTCGGCAGCATGAACAGGATGAACTTCTTAAGGTTGTCGTAGACGCCACGCCCTTGCCGCACGGCCTTGGCGATGCTCGCGAAGTTATCGTCGGTGAGCACGATGTCGGCGGCTTCCTTGGCGGCTTCGGTGCCTTTGAAGCCCATGGCGACGCCGACATCGGCTCTTTTCAGGGCTGGCGCGTCGTTCACACCGTCGCCCGTCATGGCGACTACCTGGCCGTCGTCCTGTAAGGCTTGCACGAGGCGGAGTTTGTGCTCGGGGCTGGCGCGGGCGAAGACATCGATGTCCAGCGCCACGCGGCGCAGCTCCGCGTCGTCCATGAGCGCGACTTCTGCGCCGGTGACGGCAGGCTTGCCCACGCCAATATCGAGTTGCGCGCCGATGGCCTTGGCCGTTTCGGCGTGATCGCCGGTAATCATCTTCACGCGGATACCGGCACGGTGGCATTCGGCCACGGCGGCAATCGCTTCCGGGCGCGGCGGGTCGATGATGCCCACCAAGGCCAGCAGGGTGAAACCGCTATCCACATCGCTGAACTCGATCCGCTCCCCGGCGGGCGCCGCACGTTTGTACGCGAGACCCAGCACGCGCAAGCCCTGCGCCGCCGTGTCGGTGATCATGCGCCGCCAATAGTCGAGATCGACCGGTGCCACCGGGTCACCGCCCGGTGCGCTGATCTGGTCACGGCACATCTCGAAGATGCGCTCCGGTGCCCCTTTCACGAAGATCCACGGGTTGCCGTCCCGGTCGGCATGGTACGTCGCCATGAAGCGATGCTGCGACTCGAACGGAATGCTGTCGCGGCGCGGCCATTCGGTTTGCAGCAACTCGCGCGAGAGTCCCGCCTTAGCGCCCAGCACCAACAGCGCACCTTCTGTCGGGTCGCCTTCGACGCGCCAGCGGCCTTCCTCGTCTTGCAGCACGCGAGCGTCGTTGCAAAGCTCACCCGCGCGGGCGGTCAACAGCAGTTCGGGATGTTGCGCGAAATCGACGTCATTCCCGTTCAGGCGGAATTGGCCTTCCGGAACATAGCCCGCGCCGCTCACGTCGTAGACGAGTCCTGCCGTCACCACGCGCTGCACGGTCATCTCGTTACGAGTGAGCGTGCCCGTCTTGTCCGAGCAGATGACGGTGACCGAGCCTAGCGTTTCGACGGCGGGCAATCGCCGCACGATGGCCTTCTCGTGGGCCATGCGCTGCACGCCGCGCGCGAGGATGACCGTCATGATGGCGGGCAACCCCTCGGGAATCGCGGAGGCCACGAGCGCGACCACCACCATGAACATTTCGCCCGCAGGCTCGCCGCGCCATAGCCAGCCGAGCAGGAAGGTGAGCACCGCGACGACGGCGATGGCGGCGGCAAGTCCGTGACCGAATTTGTCGATCTGACGCAGCAGCGGCGTGGTGCCGCTGTCCACATCGGTGAGCAGGTGATTGATACGGCCAAGCTCGGTGTGCGCGCCGGTGGCGACCACGATGCCGGTCGCCTGGCCGTAGACCACAACCGTGCCCGCATAGGCCAGACACCAGCGATCGCCGAGCGAGGCGTCTTCTGCGACGGTGCCGAGCTCCTTCTGCACCGGCTCGGATTCGCCGGTGAGTGCGGCTTCGTCGACGCGCAGTTCACGCGAGGCGATCAGGCGCAAGTCGGCGGGCACGCGGTCACCGGAGGCGAGTACGACGACGTCGCCGGGCACGAGCGTGGTGGCGTCGATCTCGCTGCGTTGGCCGCCGCGCATGACCGTGGCGTGGGGCGCGAGCATGCCGCGAATGGCGGCGAGCGCCGATTCCGCTTTGCCTTCCTGCACGAAACCGATGAGGGCGTTGACGATCACGGCGGCCAACAGCACGGCAGTATCGAGCCAATGGCCGAGTATCGCCGTGATGACGGCGGCGCCCATCATGGCGTAGAGCAGGATGTTATGGAACTGGTGAAGCAGCCGCATGAGCGGGCCGCGCCGGGCGGGTTCGGTCAGCCGGTTCGGGCCGTAGCGGTCTAGACGTGATTGGGCTTCGGTATCCGCGAGGCCGTCGGGGCCGGTCTGAAGTTCGAGTTGCGTTTGTTCGACCGAAAACGTGTGCCAGGGATGCTGCGGGGGGGCGTTGTCATCGCGTTGCATCGGGAGACCTCGGAACGGCGGTAGCCGTGACCGGGTCACGACATACCGCAGGGATCGGCGAGACGAGGGTGACTCCCGGGCAGCATAAGCGAAATTAAACCCACTAGGAAAGGGTAATTACGGATGCCCGACGATCAAGCGCAACGATCCGTCGAAAAACGGCTGGGTGCGCAGCGCGCCGTACTTCTTATCCCACGTGTCATTCTCGAGATCGCGGCTAAGGCGTTCGACGAACTTTGCTTCCACGCCGGGTTCAACAAAGCTCCACGCTGAGTTGGCGCGTCGCGCACCCGGTTCAAGCAGGCGCTCGGGGCGTCCGTAATACGCTTCGCTGAAACCGTCGGTACACATGAGCGGAATTTCCACGGGTTGCACCTCCACACGGCCGCCCAATCCTTCCTCGATGGCGGCGATGGTGGGATACCGGCGAGCTTCGACGGCAATCATGTCCGGCGCGTAGTCGGCCAACCATGAGAGATGAAGGCGGGTCGGCGCGCAGGTCAGAATCAACACCGGGCCGCGCGTCACGCGTCGCATCTCCTGCAAGCCCGCCGCGAGATCGGGCCATTGGTGCACGGTGAATGTCGCCATGCTGGCGTCGAAGGTGGCGTCGGCAAAGGGCAGATGCTGTGCCACGCCGTCGATCGCGACGGGCAAGTGCGCCGGGCGTTGCGCACGCATCGACTCGGACGGCTCCATGGCGACGACTTCACGGTCGACAGGCTCGTACGAGCCAGCCCCGGCGCCGACATTAAGCACGGTCCGCGCGTCTCCCAAGGCTCGCCGGATAAACGCCTCGATATGTGGATCGGGTTGGCGATAGTTCGTGTAACCCATGCCGATCGTGCCGTAATTGGCATCGCCGGCGCTCCCATCGTTAAATCGCTTATCCATTCAACTCTCCCCTTCCGATGTTGTTGAGCCTTCCATGATGAGAAAGGATAGGGCGTACGGTACACTCCGAAAATCGAGTTTTTTCATCGGATTCGATAGTTTATTTAACGAAAGGAATCTTGATGCGGGACCTGCCGCCGTTATCGCTGCTACGCGCCTTCGAAGCCACGGCCAGACACCAGTCGGTCACCAAGGCCGCGGAGGAACTGTTCCGAACGCACGGTGCCATCAGCCGCCAATTGAAGCTGCTTCAGGAACACGTCGGCGCACCCTTGTTCGACAAGGACGGAACTGGCCTGAAGCTCAATGCTCACGGGCATGGCCTCTACGCCCTCGTTACGTCGGTCTTCGACCAGTTGGAGCAGGGCTACACCCGAATTCGCACGCAGGTGCAGCGCTCCGGACTGCATGTGGCATGCAGTGCGACGTTCGCTATGCGCTGGCTGGTGCCAAATCTGGCCGATTTCTATCGTCAGTACCCCGATGTCGGCATCCGATTGTCGATGACCTCCGCGCGCGGCATTCGCAGCGAAGGCGCCGATTTGGTGATCGCATGGGATCTCACGTCGTACCCGGAGGCCGATCGTCAGCGCGCGATCCGTCTTGCGCCCGTGGCTTTCGGCCCGGTGTGCGCGCCCGGCTATGCCCGCCGCGCCGCTTCGGGCACACGCATTACCCACGACTTCACGTCGAGTGCTTGGACGTATTGGGATGGGCAATCGAAGGAGAGGATTGGTGCGGGCGGCGAAATCGCCTTCCCGCACACGCATCTGTGCATCGAGGCGGCCCTCTCTGGGTTGGGCGTCGCACTCGTCGAGCAACGTCTGGTGCGAAAAGAACTCAGCGAAGGGCAATTGATCGCGCCATGGGGTTTCCTGGGACTGCCCTTTGGCTTGATGGCGTTGCCCGGCGACGGTGTACCGCCGCCAGACTTCGACAACTTTCTGCGCTGGTTGCGCGAGCGGTTGGCGCGCGAGGCGGTCTAGGCTCACTTCTTCACTGGGTCATTCTCCGAGAGTTGGGTGTCCGACCAGCCGCCGCCGAGATCACCGATGAGTGCCGTCGCCGCCAACAGGCGCGATTCGTGCACGTTCAGCGCACTTTGTTGCGTATTGAGTTGCGTTGTCGTTGCCGTCACCACCGTGGTGTAGTCGACGGTGCCCGCCTGATATTCGTTGAGCGCAATGCGCGCGCCGTCCGTGGCGTCCTTCACCGCCATGTCGAGCACTTGCGACTGTTGCTCGAGAATGCGCAGCGACGCCAGATCGTTCTCCACCCCTTGCAACGCCGTCAGCACAGTGCCGCGATAGTTGGCCACGGTGGCGTCGTAGCCCGCCTTAGCCGCATCCACCTTGGCGCTGCGTTGGCCTGCGTCGAAGATCGTCTCGCTCGCACTCGCCCCCAACGACCAGACATAGTTCGCAATCTTGAATAGCCCGGCCACCGGCGCGGCGGAGAATCCGTCGGAAAGCGACAAGGTGATATTCGGGTAGTACGCCGCCACGGCAATGCCGATGGCCGCGTTTTGCGCCGCCATCTGGCGCTCGGCGACCGCGATGTCCGGACGGCGTTGCAGCAGCGTGGAGGGTAAGCCGATGGGGACGTCGGGCAGCGTCGGCAGCGAATTGCTCGGGGTAATCGTCAGCGATTCCGGATTTCGCCCGACCAGCACGGCAATGGCGTGGGCGTACTGCGCGCGCGACACGCCCAACGCAATCAGGCTCGAACGGGCATTCTCCAACTGCGTGCGCGCCGTGATGAGGTCGGATGGCGGCACCGTGCCCGCGCGATCCTGATCGGCCACCACTCGCAGGTACTCGGTGTAGGCGTCGACGGTCTGCTTGAGTAGCGCGATATTGGCGTCGGTGACGCGCAAGTCGATCACCGCATTCGCGAGGGCAATCTGCTCCGAGAGTGTCGCGTTGGCGAGCGTCGCTGCACTGGCTTGCGCAGTGCTGCTGCTTTGTTCGATGGTGCGGCGCACTTGGCCCCAGATGTCCGGCGCCCAACTGACCGTGCCTTCGGCGGAGGCCGCATTCACAATCGTGGCGCCGCGCGAGGCCAGCGCCGCGTTGGTGCTGGCACCGCTGCCACTGCCGCGTGAGCGTGTCGCGGAGCCGTCGATGCCGACGGTCGGGAACAGTCCTGCGCGCGCGACACGCACCTCAGCCAACGCCTGCTGATAGTTGGCGTAGCTCTGCCGCACGGTCTGGTTCGACACCTCCACTTGCGGCATCAACTCGTCGAGCAGCGGATCGTGAAACCCTTTCCACCATTCCCCCTTGGGGCCTTCGGCATCCGGCTTCGCTTGCGTCCAGCCCTCCAATTCGGTGAATTGCGTCGGCATGGCGACCGCCGGGCGTTGATAGTCGGGACCGACGGCGCAAGCGCTAAGCAGCACAAGACTGGCGAGGCAGGCGAAGGTGAGGCGCGGCCAACGACGCGGCGAGGGCGTGGGCATGGGCGGCACGGATGGCGACACGTTAGCGGGCAGTTTCATCGGTTTCATGGTCAAGCCTCCGTGCTCTGGCGACGGTTCCAGGGCAGGCGTTTCGACCAGCGCGCGACACGCTCGCGCAGCCGGTCGAGATACAGATAAATGACGGGCGTCGTGTAAAGCGTGAAGATCTGGCTAAGCAACAGCCCGCCCATGACCGTCACCCCCAGCGGTTGCCGCAACGACGCGCCTTGCCCCAAGGCGATGGCCAGCGGCACTGCACCCAACACGGCCGCAGCCGTCGTCATCATGATCGGGCGCAGCCGCACAACCGCCGCTTCGTGGATGGCGCGCTTCGCGTCCATGCCTTGATTACGCTGCAATTGAATCGCCACATCGACCATCATGATCCCGTTCTTCTTGACGATACCGATGAGCAGAATCATGCCGATCATGGCGATCACCGAGAACGGCGTGCCGAAGATCAGCAACGCGAGCGTCGCGCCGATACCGGCCGACGGCAGCGTCGAGAGGATGGTCAGCGGATGGATGGTGTTTTCGTACAGCACGCCCAGCACGATGTACACCACGCCCAGCGCTGCGAGAATCAACAACGGCACGGTGCCCATCGATTGCGAGAACGCCTGCGCGGCACCTGCGAACGCGCCGTGAATCGACGCGGGCATGCCGATGGCTCGCGCGGCGTCGTCGATGGCGACTTGCGCCTGACTCAGCGACCCGCCCGCAGGCAGGTTGAACGAGACCGTCGCCGCGACCATGCCGCCCTGGTGGTTCACCTGCGTGGCCGTGTGCCGGGGGTAGAAGCTGGCGAGCGCCGAGAGCGGCACCATGGTCTCAGCGGCGGTGCTGTCTGCACTGCCGCTGGAGTTGCCGCCCCGGCTGTTCGCAATGGCGTTGTTTTGCTGGTTGGCTACCGCATTGGCGTTGAGCGGATTGGTGCCCGATGCCGTCGTCTTTGTCGAAACACCGCTCACAGTCTTGCCAGACATCTGCGTTTGCGCCGTACCGCTGGCATTGCCCGCAGCCGTGCTCAGATAAATCTGGTCGAGCGAATTCGGGTACTGCCAATACTGCGGGGCGACTTCCATCACCACGAAGTACTGATTGATCGGGTTGTAGATGGTCGAAACGGTGCGCTGCCCGAAGGCGTCGTAGAGCACGTTGTCGATCTGATTCGGTTGCAGATTGAAGCGCGCTGCGGTGGCGCGATGCATCTCGACGTACATCTGCAAGCCGTTCTGTTGCAGGTCGGTATTGACGTCGAGCATCGTTGCGCGATGCTTGCCCAGCTCGGTTACGAGTTTCGGCACCCACTTATAGAGAGCATCGGCGTCGTCGCTCGTCAGCGTGTATTGGTATTCGGCTGCCGACTGACGTCCACCGACCCGCAAATCCTGTTGCGCTTGCAGGAACAGCCGCGCACCGGAGACGGCGTTGAGCTTCGGGCGCAGCCGGTTCACGACGGCATCGGCCGAGAGGTGGCGCTCCGCCAGCGGCTTGAGTTGCACGAACACGGTCGCCGAATTGAGCGAGCGCCCGCCCGTGAAGCCCGCCACCGAGGCCACGGCCGGGTCGGTCTGCACGATGGTCTGCAACTGTTCGAGCTTCTTGCGCATGGCCGGGAACGAAATGCTCTGATCGGCCATGATTTGACCAATCAAGATGCCCGTGTCCTGCTCGGGGAAGAACGTCGCGGGCAACAGCCGGAACAGGAACACGTTGCCGACCAGCAGCGCAATCATCACCAGCCCGACCAGCCCGGCATGATCGAGCACGGCGGTCAGCGAGCGCGAATAAGCGTCGCGGAAGCGATCGAATTGGCGGCCGACCCACACGGACCAACGTGCCTCTGAAGTCGCCGATTCTCGCGTGAGCACGTAGGCGCAAAGCGTCGGCGTGACCGTAAGCGAGATCACCAGCGAGAGCAGGATGGCGATCGAGAGCGTGACGGCGAACTCGTGGAACAGCAGCCCGACGATGCCCGGCATCAGCAAAATCGGCAGGAACACGGCGATCAGCGACAAGCTCATCGACAGCACCGTAAAGCCGACTTCCGCCGACCCTTGCAACGCGGCTTCCTTCGGTGGCACGCCCAATTCCAGATGGCGCACGATGTTTTCCATCACGACGACGGCGTCGTCCACGACGAAGCCGGTGCCGATCGTCAACGCCATGAGCGACAGGTTGTCGAGGCTGTAGCCAAGCAGGTACATCGGGCCGAACGTGCCGATGATCGATAGCGGCAGGACGACAGCCGGAATCAGCGTCGAGCGCGGCGAACGTAGGAACACGAACACCACCCCGATCACCAGCAGCACCGCGAGCATCAGCGTGCGCTCGGTGTCCTTGAGGGATGCCTCCACCGAAACCGAGCGGTCGAGCGCCACATTGACCTTGATGTCGCTGGGCAGGGTGGCTTCGACCAGCGGCAGAATCTTGCGAATTTGTCCGACCGTCTTGACCACGTTGCTCCCCGGCGACGGATAGACGATCACGAGTACCGACGGCTTGTTGTTGAACAGCCCAGCGTTACGGATGTTCTCGTTGCTATCCCGCACGAGTGCCACGTCATGGAGCATGACGGGCGCGCCGTTGCGGTAGGCCACCACCAGGTCGCGATAGCCCGCCGCCTTGCTGATCTGGTCGTTCGACGTGACTTCGAAGCGCTGGTCGCCTTGGTCCAGATGTCCCTTGGCGCTGTTGGCGTTGGCCGCCGAAATGGCGGCGCGCACGTCTTCGAGCCCGATGCCGTAGCTATTGAGCTTACCCGGCTCCAGTTCCACGCGAACCGACGGCAGCGCGCCCCCGCCGACGGTGATCTGGCCGACGCCATCGACCTGCGAGAGTTGTTGCAGGATGATCGAGTCGGCCGAATCGTAGAGCTGCGCGGTGGTTAGTGTGGCCGAGGTGAGCGCAATCACCATGACCGGCGTGTCGGCCGGGTTGAACTTGCGATAGCTCGGGTTGCTGCGAAGGGTGGTCGGCAAGTCGGCGCGGGCGGCCTGAATGGCGGCTTCGACGTCGCGCGCTGCGCCCTCGATGTCGCGATTCAGGCCGAAGACGACCGGGATCGAGACAGAGCCGACGGTACTGGTCGACGTGAGTTCGGTGACGTCGGCAATGGTGCCCAGACGCCGCTCCAGTGGCTCGGCCACGGTCGAGGCCATGATTTCCGGGCTGGCACCCGCCATGCTCGCCTGCACGGCGATGACGGGGAACGACACGTTCGGCAGCGGCGCCACCGGCAGCCGCAGGTACGCCAGCACGCCTGATAGCAGCACCGCGATCGCCAGCAACGTGGTGGCGACCGGGCGCTTGATGAAGAGCGCCGACATGTTCACGGCGCATCTCCGGCCGGGGGTTCATCCGGCGTCTTCGGTGTTTCCGGGGGCGGTGTGCCGCCGCGTTTCGCACGGCGTGCGGCCCGGCGTTCCCGTACGCGCTCGGCCATGCGGTCGAAGTAGAGATAGATGACCGGCGTGGTGAACAGCGTGAGCAACTGGCTGAGCATCAACCCGCCGATGATCGCCAGACCCAGCGGACGGCGCAGCACCGAGCCGGTGCCCGTGCCGAGCAACATCGGCAACGCGCCGAGCATGGCGGCGAGCGTGGTCATCAGAATCGGCCGGAAGCGTAGCAGCGAGGCTTCGAAGATGGCCTCACGCGGCGGCTTGTGATGATTGCGCTCGGCGTCGAGCGCGAAGTCCACCATCATGATGGCGTTCTTCTTCACGATACCGATAAGCAACACGATCCCGATAATGCCGATCACGTCGAGATCGCTGCCGGTCATCATCAACGCCAGCAGCGCGCCAATGCCCGCCGACGGCAACGTCGAGAGAATGGTTACCGGGTGGATGAAGCTCTCGTAAAGCACGCCCAGCACGATATACACCGCCACGAGTGCCGCGATCAGCAGATAGACCTCGCTCGAGAGCGAGTCTTCGAAGGCCTGCGCCGCGCCTTGGAACGACGACGCAATCGACGGCGGCAGATTCACCGCCTGTTGCGCGGCGCGAATCTCCTTCACGGCACTGGACAACGAGGCGTCGCGCGCCAGATTGAACGACACCGTCACCGCCGGGAACTGCTGCAAGTGACTGATCGCGAGCGGCGTGCTGATGACCTTCAAGTTGGCAATGGCCGAAAGCGGCACCTGACCGCTTGCGCTCGTTTGGCTGGGCAGATAGATCGTGCCCAGCGAATTGATGGTCGTCAGGCTGTCGGGCTTCGCCACCAGAATCACGCGGTATTGGGCCGACTGTTGGAAGATGGTCGAGACGATGCGCTGGCCGAGGGCGTCGTACAGCGCGTTGTCGATGGTCGCGGGCGTGATGCCGTAGCGCGCCGCCAATTGCCGGTTCACTTCCACTTGAATCGACAGGCCGCTGGTGTCCAGATCGCTCGCTACGTCGGTGATCGACGTGATCTTCTTCATGCGCGCGAGGAGCGGCGGCACGTACTTGGCGAGCGTGGCCTGATCGGGGCCGCGCAGCACGAACTTGTACTGGTTGGGCGAGACCGTGGTGTCGAGCGTCAAGTCCTGCGCCGGTTGCACGTAGAGCTTGATACCCGGCACACCGGCGGTGGCCTGTTGCAGACGCCGGCCAATCTCGGCGGCGGTCTCCGAGCGGTCGTCGCGCGGCTTCAGGTTGATGAGGAAGCGCCCGTTGTTAAGCGTGGTGTTGATGCCGTCGATGCCCACGTACGACGTGATCGACGTCACGTCCGGGTCTTTCAGCACTTCCTCGGCCAGCGCCGTTTCACGCTTGACCATGGCCGAGTACGACACGGAGTTGTCGGCGACCGTAATGCCTTGCAGCACGCCCACGTCCTGCACCGGGAAAAGCCCCTTTGGAATCACGACGTACAACACCACCGTGAGGGCCACGGTAATGAGCGCCACGATCAGCGTGAGCAACTGGTGATCGAGCACCCAGCGCAGGCCGCGCTCGTAGGCGGCGAGTGTCTTGTCGAACAGCCGCTCGCTCACCCGCTCGAACCGGCTCGGGTGGCGGTCTTCCTGCGCGCGCAGAATACGCGCGCACAGCATGGGCACGACGGTGAGCGACACGATGGCCGATATCACGATCGTGACGGCCAGCGTGACGGCAAATTCGCCGAATAACCGACCGATGACGCCGCCCATGAAGAGCAGCGGGATGAGCACGGCGATGAGCGAAATGGTCAGCGACATGATCGTGAAGCCGATCTGTCCGGCACCCGCTAGCGCCGCCTCCAGTGGCGGCATGCCCTGTTCGAGATACCGCACCACGTTCTCGATCATGACGATGGAGTCGTCCACCACGAACCCGGTGGCGATAATCAACGCCATGAGCGAGAGGTTGTCGATCGAGTAGCCGAGTTCGTACATCACCGCGAGCGTGGCGATCAGCGAGACCGGCACCGAAATACTCGGGATGATCGTTGCCGGGACGTTGCGCAGGAACACGAAAATCACGGCGACCACGAGCACCACGGCGAGCACGAGTTCGAAGGCGGCGTCGCTCACCGACGAGCGAATCACGCCGGTGCTGTCGGACACGACGCTCACTTCCATACCCGCGGGCAGCGTGGCTTCGAGCTGCGGCAGCGCGCGCTTGATCTGGTCGACTGTGGCGATCACGTTGGCGCCGGGCTGGCGTTGCACGTTGAGCACGATGGCCGGGGTCTTGTTGAACCACGCGCCGCGCTCGACATCTTGGGCGGCTTTCGAGACATGGGCGACATCGCGCAGATACACGGGCGACCCGTTCTGGTACGCGATGACGGTGTCGAGATAGTCCTGCGGATCGGAAATCTGGTCGTTGGCATCGAGCGTGTAATCGAGCTCGGGGCCGTCGAAGTTGCCCTTCGGCTGGCTGACGTTGACGTTGGCGAGCAACGTGCGCAAGTCGTCGAGATTGAGGCCGTAGGCGGCGAGCTTCTGCGGGTCGGCTTCGACGCGCACGGCCGGTACGTTGCCGCCGGCTAGCGTCACCACGCCAACACCCGCTACCTGCGAGATCTTCGCGGCGAGGCGGTTGTTGGCGGCATCTTGCAACTGCGTGAGCGAGAGCGTCTTCGATGTGACGGCCAGCGTCATGATCGGCTGGTCAGCCGGGTTCACCTTGGCGTAGGTCGGCGGCGCGGGCAGGCCACTAGGCAGCAGGCTGGTCGCGGCGTTGATGGCCTGCTGGACGTTTTGCTGGGCAACGTCGAGGTTAAGCGCCAGATCGAATTGCAGGGTGATGACCGACGAGCCCTCGGCGCTGTACGAGATCATCTGCTGCAAGCCGGGAATCTGGCCGAGCTGCACTTCGAGCGGCGCGGTGACAGTGGTCGCCATCACCGAGGGGCTGGCCCCCGGGTAGAACGTCTGCACCTGAATGGTCGGGTAATCGACGCTGGGCAGCGATGAGACGGGCAGCACACGCACGGCCACCAGGCCGACGAGCACGAGCGCGATCATCAGCAGCCAGGTCGCGACCGGGCGCAGGATGAAGATGCGGGAGAAATTCATGAGTGGGCGCCGCGCTGTCCACGCTGTCCAGCCCCCGACGCCGGTGCTGGGCCGCCAGCCGCTGCCGCACCGCTGGCTGGGGTCGGCAGTGAGATATGCGCGCCGTCACTCAGGCGGTCCATCCCGTCGGTCACAACCGTTTCTCCGGCGTTGAGGCCAGCGGTAATGACCGTGTGCTTGCCGTCGCTCGGGCCGATCGTGACTTTGCGCAGCGAGGCCGTGTCCTTCGCCGTGGCCACGTAGACGAATTCACCCGGTGCGCCGCTCTGGACCGCGGGCGTCGGTACGAGCACCACATGCTCCAGCGTGTTGACGAGCAGCGTCACGTTGACGAATTCCTGCGGAAACAGCACTTCGTCGTCGTTGGCAAACCGTGCGCGTAGCGTGACCGTGCCCGTGGAGGTCGCCATCTGATTGCTCACGGCGTATAGCTGGCCGGTGGCGAGTTGTTCTTTGTTATCGCTGGAGAAGGCTGTCACGGTGAGCGGCTTGCCGGTGCGGAATTGCTTCATCACGGCGGGCAAGGCATTTTGCGCGACGGTGAATTCGACCGTTGTCGGCTTGATGCTGGTGATGACGGCGATGCCGGTCGTGCTGGTGGCCGTGACGTAGTTGCCCGCGTCGACGAGGCGCAGACCGACGCGGCCTGCCACCGGGGCAGTGATGCGGCAGTAGGTCAGATCGAGTTCGTATTGGGCGATGCTGGCCAGGTCGGCTTTGATGGCGGCTTCGTCCTGCGCGACGAGGAACTGCTGATCGGCGAACGTTTGCTCGGCAATCGACTTCTGCTGGTGAAGCTGGGTGTAGCGCGCGAGGTCGGCTTTCGCTTGGGCCAGTGCGGCGCGGTCCTTCGCAAGTTGGGCTTGGGCCTGCTCCTTACTGATCTCGTACTGACGCGGGTCGATCTGGGCGAGGAACTGACCCTTAGTGACTTCCTGACCTTCCTGATAGCCCACTTGCGTGAGGTAACCGCTCAACTGCGGCAGCACCGTGACGGTTGCTTCTGGGGTGACGGTGCCAAGCGACGTGAGCGTCACGGGCATATCGCCATAGGCCGCCTGTGCGACAGAGACGATTTGCGGTTGCGCGGCACGTTTAGTGTTGGGGCGATGCGCGAGATGCCAGCCAACCCATGCCACGAGCAAGAGGATGACGAGGGCAATCCATAGTGCAGTGCGACGCCGCTTCTTGGGCGGTTGCGATTCGGTATCCGGTGCTGCTTCCATATCTGCCTCCAGCGCGACGCCGAGCGCCGCCCATGCACCCGGAAAGAGCCCGGGTTGCCACGATTAGCAGTCTAGCGACGGGGGTGCCCGTTTTGGCGGGCCGAACAGGCGCTGGAAGTTACGGCATCTTACCTGTGTAGGCGTTCTGACGCCTGACGCGGGCGCGCGTAAACGCCTGTAATGACAGGGGAATTCGTACGGAAATCAGGGGGTGGAGAGGGGGCGGGTGGGCAGGGGGCCAGTGACAGGCCCCCTGTTACATCGTGTTACTGCGCAATGCTCAATGTCATCCGGCGTTATGCCGTCGTACGGCCAGCCGTGCGGCGCGGTGCCAGGCGGCGGGCGATACGGCCGAAGGCGCGCACTTGTTGAGCGATCACGCCCATGCCGTAGCGGCGCGAACGGCCCTCCGGCGCAGGCAATTGGTCGCGAATGCCGGTCGGTTCGACGGCACGCTCCCACGACGCGGTGCGGAACATCATGTCCCACCACGGGAACAGCACGCCGAAGTTGCAGCCGTAACGCGTGCCTTCGTGACCGTAGCCAATCGCGTGATGGCGGCGGTGGAACGTCGGGCTCACGATCAGGCGCTCGAGCACCCGGCCATACGGCAGACGAGCATTCACGTGCTGCACGCTTTGCAGGAAGTTGCTCACCGCGACCAGTACCACGTACTGCGCCGGTTGCACGCCGATGAAGAGTGCAATGCCCGCGAAGAATGCGGCTTGCAGCACGTCGTCGAGGAAGTGATTCCGGTCGTCCGACCACAGCGACATCTGTTGCTGGCTGTGATGCACGGCGTGCAGTTCCCACCAGACGCCGAAGCGGTGCTGCCAGCGGTGATACCAGTAACCCGCGAAGTCGAGCACGATCAGGTAGATCAGGAACGAGGCGAGCGGCTGGTCGGTCACGCCGGGGTACAGGCCGTCGAGATCGATACTCGGCAGGCCGTGGATCACCATCTGGCTTTGCAGCTCGTTGAAGACGGGCTGGAGTACCACAAAGAACAGCAGGTTCAGAATGCCGAGCTTGGCGATCCACGTGTAGATCACGTCGGCGCGCACCTGACGGCGGTCTTGCCACTTTTCCACGGGGCGTAGGGCTTCGAGCGGACGCAGCAGCGCGTACGACACGCCGATTTGCAGCACGCCGATGAGGACGAAATAGAGCGCGTCGTAAATATCGTCGTCATAGCCCATCAAGTTGAAGTGAAACAGCAGGGGCTGGATCACATCGACATAGATGAGCGTCTGCACGGCCGAGATGCCGCTGTCGACGAAATTGATGGCTTCCTGAATCATCGGGTGGCCTCGTCAGTCCGGATTCGGCGAGAGAACAGGGGCTCGATCGGCAAAGAAAATACCGTGCGGCGAACGGTTCACGGCAATGCGGTCGACCAGTTTGCGCGTGGTCAGATCGATCACGCCGACGTGGCGGGCAAAGCGGAACGTAACCCAAAGATAGCGTTTGTCTGCCGAAAGTTCCATGTCGTCGGGGCCGGGCATCAGACCGGTGATGTCGGCGACTTTGGTGAGCGACTCGTAATCGAGAATGCTGATGGTGCTCTCGACACGATTACTCACGGCGATGTGACGGCCATCGGAGAGCGAGCGGAAGTTGTGTGCGCCGCGTCCGGTCTGGATGCGCTTGACGACTTTTTGCGTGCGCCAGTCGACCACGGCCACGTCGTCTTCACCGGTCATGCCGACGAGCAGATATTTATCACCCGGCGTCATCCACAGACCGGCGGGCGTCTTGCCGACCGGCATGCGCCATTTGACCGTCTGCGTAGGCAGATCGATGGCGACGAGTTCGCCCGAGTCTTGCAGCGTGACGAAGACCGTCTTGCTGTCGGACGAGAACGTCATGTGGCTGGGCGTCTTGGCGAGCGGAATGCGCTTGGCGACCGTGACGTTCTCGCCGTCGTAGTGATAGAGGTCTACCCGGTCCAGCCGCAGGGCGGCGGTCACGAACCATTTACGGTCGGGAGAGAAGCCGAGCTGGTACGGATCGTCGATATCGGCGACCTGACGCTGGAGCTTGCCGCTCGACGGGTCGAGGAACATGAGGCTGTTCGAGACCGAGTTGGCGACGATGAGCGAGCGTTTATCGGGGGTGATCATCAGGTGGTGCGGCTCTTTGCCCGTGGGCATGGTGCCGATGACCTTATGGGTGGCCTGATCGATCAATGAGAGTTGGGCGGCGCCGGAGTCGAGCACGATGACGGTGCTGGCCAGAGCAGGCGAGAGGTGGAAACCACCTACAACGAGTGCCGAAATAGACGCCAGGGCGCGTACGCCGCTGAAAAACTTGGAGGGCTTGGAAGAAAACACCATGAATGCCGTAGGGTGAGGCGAATACAAAGCCGACAACGGTGACGCTCCGCCGGTAAGCGGGACGCCGACTTGAGACGTAAACGCGCCATGAGGCCGACCCGTTGACAAGAAAATGGGACGAAAGGGAGATCCCCGGCGGTGGGTGTCGTCCGATGTTGCTGTGGCACAAAAAAGCGCTGGCCGAGCACGTGCTGTGCAAGTATGCGACTGAATAACCGTGCATATGTAAGCGATTATTGTAAATAAAAAGTCATATGTGAGCGGTTATTGAATTTTGCGATTGACGCGCGACAAGTGACAAACCCATAATCTGCACAACCTCACTTACCGTAACCGCTCATATGGAACGCATAAACGCCGATAATCGCTCTCCTGTAAGCGGTAAGGCTGGTGGCGACGAGAGGTCTCGCAGCACACCTGCACCCGTCAACCGGGCACTGACGAAACTGGGTGCCGACCTTGCCCTGGCGCGTCGCCGTAGGCGTCTGACGCAAGCGTCAATGGCGGAGCGCATTCAAACGTCGGTGGCCACATTGCGGCGCATGGAGCACGGCGACGCACGAATTCCCATCGGTCTTATCGCGCAGGCTTTTTTTGTGCTGGGTGAAGTGGACAAGCTGAGCCATCTGCTGGACACCGCCAACGACGAGATTGGATTGGGACTCATGAACGAACAAGTACCGAAACGCGTGCGCGTCAAACGGGTGAAAACGGACTCGGGGGCGCTGTGAGTCAAACTTCCGTGCGTGTCGCGCTGGGCCAGTCGGCGATTCCCCTCGGGCAGTTGACCTATCAACTCGATGGCCGCCGCGAATTCTCGTACTTCGCCTACGACGATGTTTGGTTGACGACGCGCGACCGGTTTGCGGTGTCGCCCGACCTGCCTCTCGTCGCGCAATCGCAATTCCGCAAAGCCCCCACACGGCACGACTCCGTCTTTCACTTCGCCTTCGCGGATACCGAACCAGATGGCTGGGGTTGCCGTGTCATTGCCCGCGACCATGCTAAGCGTCGCCAGCGTGCGTTACGAACGGAAAATCCGGGCGGTGATGTGCCGAATGCGAAGCTCACGGAAATTGACTACCTGCTGGGTGTCGATGATGCGAGCCGAATTGGCGCGCTGCGACTCGTCGACGCTCAAGGTAATTTCCTGCGTGCTACACAGGAGGGCGAGCGCACCACGCCGCCGCTGCTCGAATTGGCGCATTTGATGGGGGCATCGCGCGCGGTGGAAATGCATCAGGAGACCGAAGCCGATTTGCGGTATCTGCGGGGAAGAGGCACGTCGTTAGGCGGCATGCGGCCGAAGTGTTCTGTGCTTGATGAAGATGGTCATTTGGCGATCGGCAAGTTTCCTAGCGTGGAGGACGACCGGAGCGTGACCCGCGGCGAGGTGCTGGCGTTGCAGTTGGCCCGCGCTGCCGGGATAACCGTCGCTGAAGCCCGGATCGTCATGTCGGAAGACATCCCGGTTGCGTTAATCCGGCGTTTCGATCGTGCGGCGGGCGGTCGCATCCCTTATTTGTCGGCGGGATCGATGCTTCAGGCATCGCGGGACGGCGATTACGCCTACAGCCAAATCGCCGAGTGCATTTTGGCGAACGGTGTCGAACCGCGGAAAGATCTGGCGGAGCTATGGCGCCGCATGGTTTTTAGTCTGCTGATTACCAATGTCGACGATCACGTACAGAACCACGGCTTTTTGCACGCGGGCCACGGCCAATGGCGTTTGTCTCCTGCGTTCGACATCAATCCGTTTCCGGACAAGGATCCGGAGTTGAAGCTTTGGCTCGACGAGGACTACGGTCCGGTTGACGCGATTGACGCGGCGATGGATCGGGCAAGCATTTTCCATCTGTCGCCCGATGAGGCGCTTCGCATCTTGGCCGAGATCGTGAGCGCGGTGCGGAATTGGCGTGAGATTGCTGCGTTTCCTAGCGTCGGTATGGGGGCGCTGGATCTGAACGCCTTCGCACCGGCTTTCGAGAATTCGCAAATGCGCGCCGCCATCAAGCTGGTGGGATAAGTCTGTCGGGACAAGTCGTTAGACAGCTACACCATCCCACGTCTCCAACAACGCCAACGCCTCGCGCGTCCAGTCCAGCCAGCCTTGCTCGTACTTCACCCCGAGCATGAGAATGTGCCGCTGTAATGCCCGCTCGCGTGAAAGCTCGACACCCGCCGGGAAGTCGCGGGCTTCGATGGCCCGATAAGCCGCGAGCTTCTGTGCGTGCAATGCCGCTCGGCGGCGTAACTCGGGCTGCAAGCCCAACGGCCCCATGGCCGCATCGGTGCGCAAGCGCACCATCAGGTCGTCGCGCAAATCCGACGGCTCGGTCGGCGTCGCCGCCCACGCCAGCAATTCGTCGCGCCCCCCATCTACCACCCGATACACCCGCTTGCGCGTACGCCCGCCATCGGGTGCGGCACTCGACACTATCCACCCAGCCGCCTCCATACGGGCGAGTTCCCGGTAAATCTGCTGATGCGTGGCGTGCCAGAAGAAACCGATCGACTTGTCGAACCGGCGGGCGAGGTCGTATCCCGAAGAAGATTTCTCCAGTAACGAGGTCATCAAAGCGTGGGCGAGCGGCATGCCCGGCAGTGTAGGCACTCTATTCCAGCTATGCAACCCGTTGCATAGTGCTCGCCGCCGCCTTAGAATCGCCATCAAACTATGCAACTGGTTGCATAACCAAGACACGCGCTGACGTGTCCTATGCTTCCCGGATGCACCCCCAAAACCTGCCGAAAAGCGAGAGAGACAGCGATGAGCGGCTATCCCCACCTGATGCAACCCCTGGATTTGGGCTTCACCACCTTGCGCAACCGCGTGCTGATGGGCTCCATGCACGTCGGGCTGGAAGAGGCGCGCAACGGTTTCGCCCGGATGGCAGAGTTCTACGCCGAACGCGCACGCGGCGGAGTAGCGCTCATGGTCACCGGCGGTATTGCGCCGAACGATGCAGGCCGTCCGTATGCGGGAGGTGCCAAACTCAGCACGGAAGACGAATCGGATAAGCATCGTGTGGTCACCGACGCCGTGCACGCCGCCGGCGGCAAGATCGCTTTGCAGATCCTGCATTTCGGCCGCTACGCCTATCACCCTGACCTTGTCGCGCCGACCGCGTTGCAAGCGCCGATTACGCCCGCCAAACCTCGCGAGTTGTCGAGCGCCGACGTCGAGGCCACCATCGACGACTTCGTCAACTGCGCCGCACTCGCGCAGCGCGCAGGCTACGACGGCGTGGAGATCATGGGCTCGGAAGGGTATCTGATCAACGAGTTCATCGCCGCACGCACCAACCATCGCACCGACGAGTGGGGCGGCAGCTACGAGAACCGTATCCGTTTCCCCGTGGAGATCGTGCGTCGCGTGCGCGAGCGCGTGGGCCGCGAGTTCATCATCATCTACCGTCTTTCGATGCTCGATCTGGTCGAAGGCGGGTCCACCTTCGACGAAGTGGCGCGACTGGCCAAGGCTGTCGAAGCGGCAGGCGCGACGCTCATCAACACCGGCATCGGTTGGCACGAAGCCCGTATCCCGACGATCGCTACCAGCGTGCCGCGTGCCGCCTTCGCCTGGGTGACCGGCAAGCTCAAGGGCCACGTCGGCATTCCGCTGATCACGACAAATCGCATCAACATGCCCGACGTGGCCGAGCGCATCCTCTCGGCAGGCGAGGCCGACATGGTGTCGATGGCCCGCCCGTTGCTCGCCGACCCGGCATTCGTCAACAAGGCGGCCGCCGGGCAGGCCGATGCCATCAATACTTGCATCGGCTGTAATCAGGCGTGTCTCGATCACACCTTCAGCGGCAAGATCACGTCATGTCTGGTCAACCCGCGTGCCTGCCACGAAACGGAACTGCGCATTGAACCGGCCGGGCGCGTGCGCCGTGTGGCCGTGGTCGGTGCTGGCCCCGCGGGGCTTGCCGCCGCGACCGTGGCTGCCCGCCGGGGGCACGACGTCACGCTCATCGAAGCCGATACCGAGATTGGCGGCCAATTCAATATGGCTAAACGCATTCCCGGCAAAGAGGAGTTCTACGAGACCCTGCGCTACTTCCGCCACGAGCTGGAAGCGACCGGCGTCAAGGTGCAACTGAACACCCGCGCGAGCGTCGATTCGCTGGCCGCGGGCGGTTTCGACGACATCGTGCTCGCCACTGGCGTCGTCCCGCGTACCCCCGAGATCGACGGCGTCGATCATCCGAAGGTGCTCAGCTATATCGATGTGCTGCGTGGCGGCGCGTCCGTCGGCAAGACGGTGGCAGTACTCGGCGCGGGCGGCATAGGCTTCGACGTGGCGGAGTTCCTCACGCAAACGGGCGAGAGCGCCACACTGGTGCCGGAGAAGTTCTACGCCGAGTGGGGCATCGACCCGACATACGCCCACGCGGGCGGCCTGCGCGCGCCTGAGCTTGAGGCGTCGCCGCGCAAGGTCTATCTCATGCAACGCAAGACGTCCAAGGTCGGCGACGGTCTGGGCAAGACCACCGGCTGGATTCACCGTACGTCGCTCAAGCATCGCGGCGTGGAAATGATTCCGGGCGTGACGTACCAGCGCATCGACGACGACGGTCTGCATGTGATGCTGGACGGCCAGCCGCATGTGCTGCCGGTCGACAACGTCGTGCTGTGTACCGGGCAAGAGCCGTTGCGTGCCCTCGAAGCGGGCCTGAAAGCAGCCGGCGCGCGCGTGCATGTCATTGGCGGGGCGGATGTCGCGGCAGAGCTCGACGCCAAGCGCGCCATCAAGCAAGGCACCGAGCTCGCCGTGGACTTGTAATTTGGGATGTGTCCTCGATGGCGAAACGCACTATGAGACAATGCGCCGTCTCGCTGAATGCCCCGTTCCGGGGCGTTCGCGGCGTCAACGCGTGAGCGCCGAGTGCCGGGCGTGCGTTGGCGCCGTCAGCCGTTGTTTGCCGCTGTTTCAGGCTTGCCGCCAGTGACAGTTCCAAGGGGAATACGTGCCGTTTGGCCGACGGTGTGATCCTGAATGAAGCGCTATTTACTGTCTGCCTCGCCGCTTACGGGCCGTCTGCGTTTGCAGAATTTGGCCATTGTGTTCGTCGTTATCGTGCTTTGTGCCGGCCTGCTGACATTGGCCTGGCGGTCGTATCAACGCGCCAGCGATGCCGATCAGGCGTTCGATGCCTTGCGCGCGACGCTGCTGGCCATGGAAAAGGCATCGGCCGAGCGCGGCCCGGCGAACGCGGTGCTTGGCGCCGACCTGCCGCTGCCGCAGGAAGCCGTCAGTTCGCTAAGAGCGGCGAGAGAAGCCACCAACGCGCAGCTCGACCGATTGCTTTACGTCCTCTCGTCGGACCATTGCGAGAACTGCAGCGGCAGTCTGCGCGCGGTGGAAAAAGCCCGGCTGGATCTCGCCGCCGCCAGTGCCAACGTCGATTTGCTGGTGCAGCGCCCACGCGAAATGCGTAGCGACGCTGCCGTGCGAGACGCCGTGAGTCGCATGATCCGCGTCATTGCCGACTTCTCGCCGGTCGCCTCCACCCGCATCGACGTCGTCGCACGCGGCGCGCCCGACGCGCTGCACTACATCATTCTTGCCCGTCTGGCCGCCGATCTGCGTGAATACGCAGGGCAACTCGGCTCGCAATTCACTGCATCGCTCACCACCGGCCAAACGCTGACCGAAGCGGATCAACGCGCGATCGAACGAATACTCGGACGCATCGAGCAATTGCGCGAGATGATCACGTCGCGGTTGTCCGACCCCTCGGCGCTACGCCCGGGCATTGTCGCCGCGCTCAATACTCAGTATTTCGGTGCGGGTCTGCACTACGTGGCGACCGTACGCACACTGGCCAGCCAGCCGAAGCCCGCGCCGTTTTCGACCGCGACGTTTGCTCGTCAATACGTGCCGACGATGCGCTCGATCACCGACTTTCGCGACGAGGTGCTGAACTTGGCGCAGGAGAAAGTGGAGGCTCGACGAACCTATACGCTGCGGCTGCTGATTGCGACGGCGGTGATCGAGGTCACGGTGGTGCTGCTGATTTACCTGGTCATGCGCAACTTCCGGCGCAACGTGGTGTATCCGCTGGAAACGGCTGCGGGTGTGATCGACGCACTGGCTAAAGGCGACCCGCAGATGGCACCGATCAGCGAGGCGCCGTCGATGCATCGGCCCGAAGTGCGCACGATGTTCAAAGCGCTGCGTATTTTGCAATTGAGCGGCATCGAGCTGATGCAGCTACGCCGCGAACGTGCGCGGCTGGTCGGCGAACTCGAGATGCTCTCGGACACCGACCCCCTGACACGGCTATTGAATTGGCGCGCGTTCGAGCGTCATGCGCGGGCGCTGTGCGCCATGCCCGCCCCGGGACGCGTGGCGCTGATCAAGTTCGATATCGACAACTTCACCCAGATCAACGCAACGTGGGGGCATCACGTCGGTGACGATCTTTTGCGCCGCGTCAGTGCGGTGTGTCTGAACACCTGCCAACCGGGGGACGTCGTCGGGCGTCTGGGCGCGGACGCATTCATCGTGCTTGCCCGCGTGCTCGACGAGTCGCGTGCTCAGCAATTCGCCGAACTGCTGCGCGGACGTATCGAAGCGAGCACGATGCCGTTGGGCGACGGCGCGGTACTCAAGATCACCGCAAGTTTCGGTATCGCCATGGCCGAACCGACCACCGCCGACAGCGACCCGGCCCGTGACGCAGACGAGGCATCGTCGGCGGCGCCCGACATCTCGGCGCTACTCAGTCAGGCGGAACGCCAACTGCGCGCGGCACGACAGGCCGCGGCAGCAGGGCATCACAGCATCGACTAGCCGATTACGGCCACACGGGTGTCGCGGTGCCGAGTGCCATTGCGGGCAGGGCCCAATCGACGGGGGTCCCGACAATCGTCATCGGCGTTGCCACACGCCGCACTGGCCCCCAAGACGTGTCTTCGATGCGCGGCGACAGATCGCCGGAGGTTTCTTCTGCCAATGACGGCGGGGACGGGACCGGCGTGCGGTGCGTGACCAGCAGACGTGCGGTGCGCGCGAGCGACGCGCGTATCGTCGCGCCAAGCCCTCGCGTCTGACGCCATGCCAGCGCGCGCACGGCCGCCGCTGCCATCAGATATCCCGTTGCGTAATCGATCCCTTGTCCGGGCAATGGCACTGGCCGGGCCGCATTGGCGGCGCGCATGCCCGCATCGGCAATCCCGGCGCTCATCTGCAACAGACTGTCGTAACCGCGGCGGGCATGCCATGGCCCTTGCCAGCCGTAAGCGTCCAACGACACGTCGATCAGCGCGGGATTGAGTTCCCGGCGGCGCGCGGCCCCAAAACCAAGATGTTCCAACGCGTCGGGCCGATAGCCGTGAACGACGATGTCGGCCTCGCGCAGCAGCGATTCGAGCGTGGCGAGGTCAGCCGGGCGCTTCAGATCCAGACGCGCGCAGCGTTTGCCCAACACCACTTCCGGCACAGTGCCGGGTTCGTCCCAGCCGAACGGGTCGATACGAAGGACTTGCGCGCCGAAGCCCGCGAGAAAGCGTGTCGCTGTCGGCCCAGCAAGAATGCGCGTGAGATCGAGGACACGAATGCCCGAAAGCGGTCGGCCGGGTGCCGGACGCCACGCGGTGGTGTCGCGCGTCGCACCTTGGCTCGCGTCGAACGTTTGCCAGTGCAGCAGCGGCTCGGCGGCCACCGCCCGGCCTTGCGGATGGTCGTCCCACTGCGCCAGCGTTCGCATGGCGGCGGCGCAGCCACCTTTTGCCACGACCGCCGCTTCCAGCGCATCTGCTTGCCACATCGCCACGGCACGCGTTACCGCATCGCGCTCGCCTGCGACGCCAAGGACCGCTAGCGCCGCGGCGCGATGATGCGGGGCGTTGGTGTGCAGGCGAATCCAGCCATCGGACGTTGGGTAGTCCCCGGCGATCGGGTCCCAGAGCGGCGACGACGTCCAACCCTGCGCTCGAAACGACGTCTGAAACCAGAACGACGCCAGTCGCCGGTCGACGTTCACGGGGGGCAGTTTTGCGTCGCCAGAAAGGCCGAATCCGCCCGCGTCCCCGGTGGCGAGTCCGGCGATTGCGAGGCTCGCGGTCGCAATGGAGGCGGTCGCGAAATCGGTAAAGGGAAACGCGCAGGGCAACGCACCTTGCCCGCTGAGAGTGAGCGATGCCGTATCGAGTGCAGGGGCATCGGCACCGTGGTCGATAGCCTGAAGCATGTCGCGCAAATAGTCGGCGACGAACGTGGTGTCCTCGCAGAGCGGGACGGCGTTGACTTCACGGGGTTCAGTAACACGCATGAGGAAATCCTCAATGAATCGGTGGAAGCATCGCAATCAGTCGCGATGCAAGACTGCCGGCGCATTGAAGCTTATGCCGATGGATTTTATTGTCAATATTGATTAACTTAGTCAATCTGTTGTCGGTTTAATGCTCCGGCAACGCTTTCGAAAGTATCGGTAACTCATTGAAAAATGAAGAATTATTTCACTGCGAAACAGGCCGCTGAGCGATTGGGTGTCTCGTTGCAGACCTTGTATGCCTATGTGAGCCGAGGGTTGCTGCATGCCGAGCCGGGCAAGACACATCGTGAGCGGCGCTATCGCGTGACAGAGGTCGAGCGACTGGCGGCACAACGCACGCGAGGCCGCAAACCGAAGGAAGTGGTGAAGGCAGCGCTCGACTGGGGAACCCCTGTGCTCGAATCGGCGATCACGCTGATCGACGACGGCCGCTGTTATTACCGAGGGCGCGACGCCTTGACGATGGCGCGCACCGAATCCATCGAGGCGACGGCGGCGTGGCTATGGCAGTGCGACGAAAGCGCAGCCTTCGGCGACGCGGGGTTGCCAAAGGCATCTGAGTGGCCGGTGCTGTCGTTGGAGCGCTACCGGGGCCAGCGCGCCGAGGCAGCATTGCTGCCGTGTTTCACTGTCGCGAGCGACGATGCCTCGACGGCCATCTGGCAGCGAGATGCGGTTCGTGTCGCGCAGGGCAGTGGCGCGTTGCTACGCGTGATGACGGCATGCCTGTTGGGCACGCCACCCAGTACCGCCCCCATCCACGAGCAGTGCGCCAGCGCGTGGGGGATCGACGATGCCGACGGTGCCGATCTGATTCGCATGACGCTAGTGCTGTGCGCGGACCACGAGCTCAATGCCTCTAGCTTCACGGCGCGCTGTGTGGCCTCCACCGGCGCGAGCCTTCGCGCCTCGGTGATTGCCGGACTCGCGGCGCTCACGGGCACGCGCCACGGCGGGACCACGGCCCGTAATGAGGCGATGTGGGACGAGGTCGGCGAGATCGATATCGCGGCGCGCATGAGCGAGCGGCTGGCGCGCGGCGAGAAGCTGCCCGGCTTCGGGCACCACCTGTATCCGGCGGGCGATGTGCGCGCGAGTGCGATGCTCGCTCGCGTGCTGCCGATGCACCCTGCGTGGCAAACGATGATCGACGCCGCCGACACGCTGATCGGCCAGCGCCCATCGCTCGATTTCGCACTCGTGGCGGTACGGCGTCATTTGCAACTGCCGTTAGGCGCCGCTTTCGGCCTGTTTGCACTGGGCCGCACCATCGGTTGGATTGCGCATGCCCGCGAGCAACGCGAGAGCACCCGCCTGATTCGGCCGCGCGCGGCCTACGTGGGGGTGCCACCGTCGCAGGACGCGTGAGGCGTGGCGGCGCGCCGACGCTTGACGATGACACGGTCGACGGCCCACACCAGCAACATTGTCGCGCCCATCAACGGGAATACGACACCCAGCACGACCATGCCGACGATCCAGCCGCGCATGGGCGGGCGCATCTGGCTGCGCGTCGGTGCGCCGAGCGCGCGGGCAGGGCGCCGAATCCACCACATCGCGGCGCCCGTTACGGCCATGGCAAACAGCCCCATCGAGATCAACGCACACAGCCATTGATTGGCCGCCCCGAAGAAGCGGCCCATATGCAGCGACGTGCCATACGAGATGGCTTGCGCAATCCCACCGTACGCGTCGTAGTCGATGTCGTTCAACACCTTGCCACTGTATTGATCGATATGCAGCGTGCGCTCGACGCGTGGGTCGGCAGGGAAGTACGAGACCGTAAACACACCCTCCGGGCGAGACGGCACCACTAGGCTGTAGCCGCTGGTCACCCCGTTGCGAGCGGCGATATCGATAACGCGGTCGATCGGCAGCGCTCCTTCGGCGCGCAATTGCGTCGGCGACATGCCCATTGCCCCCATGCCCTCGTGCCCCGCATGGCCTTCATGACCCGTATGACTGTCATGGCCCTCATGACCCGCGTGGCCCGAGACCGGTACGTTCGTATTGCCCA
This sequence comes from Pandoraea pneumonica, assembly GCF_049918595.1. Classification (GTDB taxonomy): domain Bacteria; phylum Pseudomonadota; class Gammaproteobacteria; order Burkholderiales; family Burkholderiaceae; genus Pandoraea; species Pandoraea pneumonica_A. The sequence continues at coordinate 1,183,416 of NZ_JBNCRZ010000002.1, read as the reverse complement.
CCGCCCACGGAATTTGCGCGATCGGCAGGTCGTCCATCTTCATCGGCTTGGCGGGCAGTTGCGAGCGCACCGGCGCTTCGCCCCAGGCACCGGGCGGCGAGCCCATGCCCGCCTGCGTGGCCAACGCCTTGAATTGCTTGCCCCACGAACCCGACCACGGCAGCCCCGTGAGCACGAACGCCAGCCCGCCCGCGGCCAGCCACAGCCCCGCCACGCCGTGGAGATTGCGCAGCAGCGGGCGTCCGCGTAACCGCAAACGCGGGCGCAAGGCGTTGGCCCATGAGGTGCCCGCACGAGGCCACCAGAGTGCGATACCGGTCGCGAGCATCACGAGCGTCCAGCAGCCGGCCAGCTCCATGAGCAACTCGCCGGGCTTGCCCAGCATCAGCGAGCGATGCAGTTGACGCACCTGTGCCATCAACCGGTTCTGCACACTTAGCGTGCCGAGCACCGTGCCGGTGTACGGGTTGACGTAGACGCTCTCACGCTCGCCGCCCGGCAGACGAAAGATGAATTCTGCGCTGCGCGACGGGTCGCGATTGACTTCTACCGAACTGATTTGTGCACCCGATGGCAGTGCTGCCGCCGCACGCTCCATGAGTGTCTGTTCGGCCAGTCGCGGCGTGTTCTGCGCCGTGACGATCAGGCGGTCGTGATACAGCCACGACTCGATTTGTGGCTGGAAGACGTACAGCGTGCCGGTGATGGCCAGCACCATGAGCCACGGCATGACGAACAGGCCTGCGTAGAAGTGCCAGCGCCAGAGCGTGCGGTATTGACCGGCCGTGCCGGTGGATTGGGCTTCGCGAGCCGGGGTATAGGGAACTTGCATGAGTCGACGATTCCGTGACATTGCCGAGATGACACACCGGGCCGCCGCCAAACGCGGCGCGGCCAGGCGCACCCATGGAACGACGTGCCATCACCGAAGCGGGTGACGGGTCGTTCGTGACGCGATATCAGGAAAGGACGGGAGGCGCACGCGCAGGCGGCGCGAGGGCAATGCGGGAGGTGAGGGGCGCGGCAACGACTGCCGGGCCAGCCCGAGCGATCCACGCGAACGACACCGCGCCGGAGAGCGCGGGCAGCGTGAGCGGCGGATGATTGGCGAGCAGCGAGCAATAGCCGCAAACATCGCCTTGGTCGGCGTGTGCCGCATGACTGGCTTGATCGTGCTGGGCCGACGAGCCCGCAGCGTCATGCCCGTGCGACGACGCATTCGACGACGAGAGCACGACGGTTTGCGTCTTGCCGTCAACCGTACAGAACGCCACATCGATGGGCCGGTCGACGGTGGCGCGCTGGGCCGCGAGCACCTGACTGATCGCCGGCATGCAGATAGCCAGCCACATGGCGGCGAGGCCGATCCATGCGTATAAGCGTCTGCGTGAAGTGCGAATCATCGGGGGTGGTCGGGGCGTGGAAGTCGGATTGCCGTGCAAGCCATCAAAGGGACAGTCACCAATGGAACGGTGCCCCAAAGTGGGTGCCATCGAAAGCGGGCATGCTACCACGACCGGCTTTTTTGAATTCGTGTGTGTCGCTGGCAGCGGCAGATACATTCGGACATAAACCACCGCCTGCCGCCGGATATAACTCTCACCAAGCGTTCCCGCCGTATCGCGAAAGCCTTCGATGGCACTTGTGAGCGGCACGTCGAGCGCCCCCCACATCCCACTCAGAGAGGACATCAGTCATGTCGAATCCGGTGAATCTTCGCCGCCGTCGCATTCTCGGCACCACCCTCGCAGGCGTCACGCTGGCCGATCTCGGTTTTAGCCAGCTCGCCCGTGCTCAAACCCCGTCAACGTCGTCGATCGCAGGCATCGCTGTCGGCGGCCATACGTCGTTCGACGCCATTCGCCAGATCGAGGCAGGCGATCTGAACGTGGGTTACGCCGAAGCAGGTCCGAAGGACGGAAAAGTGGTCATCCTCTTGCACGGCTGGCCGTACGACATCTATAGCTACGTGGATGTGGCCCCGTTGCTGGCGGCAGCGGGTTACCGTGTGATCGTGCCGTATCTGCGGGGGTACGGATCCACTCGGCTGCTGTCGGCGGCGACCCCGCGAAATGGGCAGCAGGCGGTCGTCGCAGTGGACGTCATCGCGCTCATGGATGCGCTGAAGATCGACCGGGCCATTCTCGGTGGCTACGACTGGGGGGCGCGCACGGCGAATATCGTGGCTGCGCTGTGGCCGGAGCGGGTGACGGCGCTGGTGTCGGTCAGCGGCTACCTGATCGGCAGTCAGGAGGCGAACCGCCAGCCGTTGCCGCCGCAGGCCGAACTGCAATGGTGGTACCAGTATTACTTCGCCACCGAGCGCGGCGCGAAGGGGTATGCCGAGAACACCGACGCGTTCAACAAGCTGATCTGGCAAACGGCGTCGCCGCAGTGGCACTTCGACGATGCGACGTACGCGCGCTCGGCGGCATCGTTTCGCAATCCCGATCACGTAGCGATCGTGATTCACAACTACCGGTGGCGGCTGGGGCAGGCGAAGGGCGAGGCCCGCTTCGACGCGCTCGAACAGCGTCTGGCAGGTGCCCCGGTCATCACCGTGCCGACCATTACGCTCGAAGGCGAGGCGAACGGTGCACCGCATCCGCCCCCGGCGGCCTACGCCAAGAAGTTCACGGGCAAGTATCGGCATCGCGATATCGGCAACGGGGTTGGTCACAACCTTCCGCAGGAAGCGCCCAGGGCGTTCGCCGATGCCATTCTGGAGGTGGCGACGCTCTGACGCCTCGGCCTGACAGGTTGCACTTTTTGCCGAATCTGGGCGGCGGTATCCGCAGGCTTTGGGGTACCATTTCGCGTTTGTCCGGCAACGGCAATTTTCTCAGGCAGAGGGTCGACGGTGGTATTTAGCAGCATTGCCTTTCTTGGGCTATTTCTCCCACTCACATTGCTGGCGTATTTCCTGAGCCCGCGCGCGTGGCGCAACTTCACGCTCGCGCTCGCCAGCATTGTGTTTTACGCGTGGGGCGAGCCTCGGTTCCTGCTGCTGATGCTGGTGTCGATCGGTATCAATTACCGCATGGCCATCGCCATCGGGCGCGCGACAAACCGCGCCCAGGTGGTGGGCATCGGTGTCGCGATCAACCTGTTCTTGCTCGGGGTCTTCAAGTACAGCGGCTTTGTCGTCGACAACCTCAACGCGCTGCTCGTACCCGCAGGCATCGATCCGCTTGTGATCCGGCCGCTGCCACTGCCGATCGGCATCTCGTTCTACACGTTTCATGCCATCTCGTATCTGGTCGACATCTATCGTAAGAATGCCGAACCGAACCGCAACATCGTCGACTACACGCTGTACATCACACTGTTCCCGCAGCTAGTTGCCGGTCCGATCATTCGCTACAAAGATATTCAGGCCCAGTTGCGCGCCCGTGTCGCGTCGCTCGACGATGTGACCGCCGGTGTCTTGCGCTTCACGATGGGGTTGGCGAAGAAGGTGTTGATCGCCAATCAGCTCGGGCTCGTTGCCGACGCCGGTTTCAGCGTACCGGCCGGTCACCTCGGGGCGTCGGTCGCGTGGCTGGCGTTGCTTTGCTATACGTTGCAGATCTATTTCGATTTCTCCGGCTATTCGGACATGGCGATCGGGCTGGCACGCATGTTCGGCTTCCGCTTCCCGGAGAACTTCAACTATCCGTATACGGCCAAGTCGATGCAGGACTTCTGGCGCCGTTGGCATATCTCGCTGTCGACTTGGTTCCGCGACTACGTCTACATTCCGCTCGGCGGCAATCGGCAAGGGGCCGGCCGCACGCTGATGAATCTGTGGATTGTGTTTCTGCTGACCGGCTTCTGGCACGGTGCGACGTGGAACTTCGTGCTCTGGGGCGCCGCACACGGGGCGCTGCTCACGTTCGAGCGCTTGTTCGATAACGTGCGCTTGCGTTCTCGAGCGGTCGTGGCACTCAAGCATGCCTACGTCTTGCTGGCGGTCATGCTGACGTGGGTGCTGTTTCGCGCCGACACGGTGGCGCATGCCGGTGACTTCTACGCGGCCTTGTTCGGCGTGGGGGGCACGGCTTTCGCAGACGTTACGTTCTCGGCATTGTTCACGCCGCATCTGGCGTGGCTGCTCGGGGTTGCGGTCATGCTGGCATTGGGGGCTTTCCCGTTCGCGAAATCGGCGTTGCGAAACGTGTGGGCGGCATTGCAGGCCAGGAATCTGGATGGCTTCGTCGCGGCCGCCTTCGTGGCACCTGCGCTGACGCTCTCGGCGATGTCGATTGCGCTGGGCCAGTACAACCCTTTTATTTATTTCCGCTTCTGAGTCTCGGGGATGCTCCAGAATTCGACCTTTGCGACCAGCGAACCAAAGACGCTCGCGGCCAGACTGAACCGTTATGCGGTCGTCGCGGTTTTTCTCGTGCTGATCGCCTTACCCGCCGTGTGGTTCGGCCGCACGAGCTTCGCCCCGGCGCCGTTGCACGAGAACCGGCAAATGGCCCCGGCTCCGGCGTTCTCCATTCATCTGTTTCAACAAGTCGATCGTTGGTTTAGCGATCGATTCGGCATGCGCGACGTACTGGTCTATTACGGCTCGCGTTTGCAAATGGCGCGCACGGGCACGCCATCGAATCAGGACGTGGTGATCGGCCCGTCGAAGTGGCTTTTCTACGATCAGTACTACGTGCCGGGCCGGCCGCATTTTGCCGACACGCTGGGCAAAGACCCGCTCTCTGCATCGCAACTGCGGCTTGCCAGCGATAACCTCATTCAGGCGCACCGGGCGCTTGCCGCCTGCGGTATTCCGTTCTATTTCGTGGTCGCGCCCGATAAACAAGGCGTCTACCCGGAAAAGCTCGGCATTCATATTCCCGCCGACGCGAAGACGAACGCAGACCAGCTCATCGAGTCGCTGCGCGCAGCGGAGCCGTCGCTCAAGATCATCGATCTGCGCGGCGTCGTGCAAAACGCCCGGGCAAGGGCACCGTACGACCTGTACAAACGCACCGATACGCATTGGAATTCCCTTGGCGCGTTCTACGGCTATCAGGCGATCATGCAGCGCTTGGCCACCGATCGTGTGGCACCGCTCAGCCGATGGACCCAATTGTCGAATTGGACGGTAACGCAAGACAAGTTCGATCAAGGCGATATCGCCATCAATCTGTTGTCGTTGCCCGGATACTTCGAGGACTACAACACGCGTTTCAAGCGGCAGCCGGAGCGCCAAGCCGTTTGGCAGGGCGACGAGCTCGCCGGTTCGTCGACGAACCCGGCAGGCAAGGGCCGTCTGGTGATGTACCGGGATTCGTTTGCGGCGGAGTTGCTGCCGTTTCTGGGCGAGGACTTTGCGACGACCTGGTCGGCGCTCGGGCGCCAGCTCGACGGCGACGCTATCGCACAACAGCGTCCCAACGTGGTCATGTTGGAGATCGTCGCGCGCAATATCCGCATGCTCAAGGAGGCACCTGTGAACATGGAGCGGATTTGCAGGAAAACCTGACGATTTGACCGGACCGGCGCCTAGAAGCCCTGGCTGGGTAGGGCGAGGCGTGGATATTGCGTCGCGGTTGCATCCGGATGGGCGTCTGGCACGTAGATAGGAGCATTGCCACGATGCCCGACGACCATGCCCGATCTCCTGCCCCCCAGTCAGCTAGCGAGCCGTCCCCGGCGTCGGCAGTCCGGTGCGAAGGTGCTATATTTCCGGAAACCCACCTGTCACGGCGACTCGCATCGCCCTCGCGACATGACTGACATACCAGATTCCACTGGACGGCCAGGCGATGTCGAGACTCCCCGCCCCGGGGCGTCTGACCCAACGGAGGCGCGGCGCGAGCATCTGAATCAGACGCTATTGCGCGTTGGACAAGGAAGTCAGGAAGCGTTCGGCGAGCTTTACCGGCTGACGTCTTCGCACTTGTTCGGCGTCATCCTGCGCATGGTGCGCGATCAGGCAGAAGCCGAAGACATGCTGCAAGACGTGTTCGTCAGCGTTTGGCGCCGTGCCGATGCCTTCGACGCCGCCCGCGGCAACGCCATGACGTGGCTGATTGCGCTGGCACGCAACCGGACGATCGACCGCCTTCGCCAGCATCGCGAAACGGCGCTCGACGACGAGCAGGCCCTCGATATCCCCGACGACAACCCCACGCCCGCAGCCCTCGCCGAAGCCAGCGAAGACCGCCAGCGGCTGGAGTCGTGCATGGAAAAGCTCGAAGTCAAACAGCGCGCCGCCGTGCGCGAGGCCTTTTTCAGCGGGGCGACATATAGCGAACTGGCAGCGCATCTGAGCGTACCCCTGGGCACGCTGAAGAGCTGGATTCGTCGCAGTCTGATGCAGTTGAAGGTGTGCCTCGAACAATGAATACGCCCCTCAACCGCGACGAGGAAGTGCGCTGCGCAGAATATGTGCTGGGCGTACTCGACCTCGAAGAGCGCCGCGCGCTGGAACAGGCCGCGAGCACCGACCCACAACTGCAAGCGGCGCTGGAACGCTGGCAGGAATACTTCGCCCCGCTGATCGAAGACCTGCCTGCGCAGGAGGTGCCGCCGCGCGTCTGGCTGCGGATTCGGAGCGACTTGGGCTTCCGAGTCGACCGTGCGGCTGATGCGCCGGCTAATCGCCCGACTTACGACACGTGGTGGAACAACCTGGCACTGTGGCGCTGGATTGGCGTGGGCGCGAGCGTCGCCACGTTGGCGTTACTTGCCGTCAATCTCTCCACGCGATTCATCCCGCAGGCGCCAGTGCCCACAGTGACCAGCACCTATCTGGTCTCGACACTGGCACGCGCCGACGGTGTGGCCCACTGGACGGCAACTGTCGACGTGCGCAACGCGCGCATGGTGGTGGTGCCTGCCGACAAGCCGAGCATTGCGTCCGACCGCGCCACCGAGCTCTGGCTGATTCCGCCGAATGCGAAGCCGATCCCGCTGGGGGTCTTCGCGTCCGATCAACCGGCGTCGATGACGTTGGCACCGGCCATCTTGGCGCAGATCGATGCGAAGGCCGTGTTCGCGGTGTCGATCGAACCGCCGGGCGGGTCGCCAACCGGTCAGCCGACCGGACCGGTTGTCGCCACCGGCGCGATCCATCCGGCGTAATGCGGGGGCGGGCAGCGCATGAATTCCATGCTTGCCCGCCGACCGCTCACACCCTTACGCTTGCCACTGCGGTATGGCGAAGTCGTTGCGGATGAGCTTGCCGTTAAGCAGGAAGCGCTTCACGCCGTCGAGAATCTGAATGCCCGACGCGGGCAGCGGGTCGGCCGGGTAATTCGAGATCGGATGCGAGATCCGAATCGCGTCTTCGGCAATACCGGTCGTCTGCTTGTGGAAATTGAAATACGCCTGCGGGTCGCGATCGATATCGGCGAGCGCGGCGCGCCGGGCACGGTTCCAGGCAGCGGGCAATTGTGGGGCTCGCGCGAGTACATCGGTGGACGCCACGATCACGGATGACCCGAGCAACTCGGGGTGGTCTGTTGCCCGGTCGATCACCGGATATCCCTGTGCGGCGAGCGTCGGCCCGAGATCTGACTGCGCCGCATAGGCGCCGAGCGAGCCGTGTTCCAATGCCGCGCGTGCATCGCGGCCCAGCATGTGAACGACACGTGTTCGTCCGGTGAGTCCCGCGCCATCGAGCACGCCGAGCAGATACCGGTGAATGTACGAGCCCAGCGGCACGCCCACCGACTTACCTTCCAGTTCCTTGATGCTGCGCACGCCGCCGCGTGGTGTGAGCAGCCAACTCGCCAATCCGATTTCCTCGAAGCCGATCAACCGTCCCTTGAGCCCTTGCGAGCGCGCTACCACAGCCGGCGTGTCGCCGTAGATGCCCACATCGAGCGTGCCGGAAAAGAACGCTTCGTTCAGATCGGGGCCGTTCTGGAACATGTCGAACCGAACGTCGGTGAAGCCAAGCGGCGCCAATTCACGCAGCAAGTAACCGCGCGAGAGGGCGTACCCCGTGGGGGCCGCCGGGGCGCGTGCCGGGCCGATCACGCCGAAGCGCAAGGTCTTGCCGTTATTCGTGGCCGCGCGTGCCGCGCCGCCAGCGAGCAGCAGGCCACCGGCGATAGCGCCTTTCAATACCGTGCGGCGGGTCGTAAGTGCTTTGTTTTGTGTCATCAATGGGCCTTCGTCAACAGAACATAACTGGCATCGAGTGCTGCGGTGGAGCGCCGCCCCGGCCCCCAGCCCACGGCATCGCGATAACTTCCCCACAGCGATTCCTTCAAGACGTGCGCCTCGTCGGCAGTGGCGCGGCTGTCCGCGTTGGCGGCAACAAACAGTGCGTCTTCCGGGCAATAGAGTTCGCACATGAAGCAGGTCTGGCAGTCGTCCGGGCGGGCGATCTGCGGAATGCCGTCTTTCACGGCGTCGAAGACGTTGGTCGGGCAGGCGCGCACGCAGATGTTGCAGCCCGTGCAGCGCGCTTCGTTCACGATTTCGATCATGCGAAAACTCCGTCTTTTGCCGCGGTGAGGGTGTTGCGTTTCACGGGGTACCGACGCACCCACACGTCGTCGAGACCGCCGCTGATCAGTCGGTGATGCTGGGTGTCGTCAGTGGTGGCAAAGTCGATGCGGCGATGCATACCGCGCGTCTCGGTGCGCTGTTGCGCCGAGCGATACATCCAGCGCGCCGTCGCGACCATGGCCGCCGCTTCGCGCGCACGCACGGCGTTCGACGCCGTTTGCGCAGGCGCGCTGGCGCGCAGTTGTGCCCAGAGCGCATCGAGACGGCCGAGCGAATCTGCCAAGCCATCGGCGCTACGCCACCAGTTGCGCTCGTACGGGAACACTTCGTCCTGCACCGCTTTGATGACCTGCTCGCTGTCGATGGGCGCATGCGAGCGCGATTCACCCAGTGCCACCGTGCCTGCGCGAAACAGCGTGCTAGCCGCAGCCGTCGTGGCACGTTGTGCCCGGGCGTGTCCCGCAGCACCGGCCCCGGCCCAGAAGCCCGACGACATCGCCCAAGCGGCGTTGTGACTGCCACCCCCCGTGAAGCCGCCGCAGATCAGTTCCCGCGTGGCGGCGTCGCCTGCCGCGTAGAGTCCGGCCACCGACGTGGCGCAGTCGTTGCCCGTCACGTTCAGGCCCCCTGTGCCGCGTACCGTCCCTTCAAGACGCAACGTCACCGGGAAGTGCTGCGTGAAGGGATCGATGCCCAGCCGGTCGAACGGCAAGAAGAAGTTGGGCTGCGCAGTACGCATCCACGCCTGAATCTGCGCATCGGCTTGATCGAGACAGCCAAATACCTTGCGCGACTGAAGCTCGCGGGCGATGACACCGCGCCCGCGCGCCGAACCCGCGCCTTCGATTTGCACGCCGGCTTCGTCGTAGAACGTGGCCCATTTGTAGAACATCGATTTGGTGACCGAGGCGAAGGCCGGCCCCAGCCCGTACGCGTTTGAAAACTCCATGCCCGAGAGTTCGGCGCCGACTTCGGCGGCCATCAACTGGCCGTCGCCGGTGAGCACATTGCAGCCGAGGGCGCGGCTCAGGAACGCACAGCCGCCGGTGGCAATGACCACCGCACCCGCACGAACTTGCCACGTCTCGCCCGTTTGACGGTTCACACCGGACGCGCCCGCGACCGCGCCGTCCTCGTTCACGAGCAGTTCGAGCGCCGGGCTGTGGTCGAGAATGCGCGCTCCGGCTTCCTTGACGCGCTTGCGCATCAGGCGCATGTACTCCGGCCCTTGCACCGACGTGCGCTGTTCATCGCCAAACTCATCGACCGGGAATGGGTACCCCCATTGCGCTAATTGCTGGACGTTGGTCCACGTCTGCTCGAGCACGCGGTCCATCCATGCGTGTTCGGCCAACTGACCGCCCATTTCGAACCGGCTGGCCTTGGCGCGTTCGCGGGCATCGCCCGCCGGTGGCACATACCAGACGGCCGTGCCCGACGGTGCCGTGGCACCTGACGTGCCGCAATAGCCCTTGTCGGCCAGCACAACCTTGGCACCTTTTGCCGCAGCACTCACGGCTGCCCACGTGCCTGCGGGGCCGCCGCCGATGATGAGCACATCGGCGTCGAGACGCTTGCCCACGAACGCATCGGTCACCGCGTTCGCGGGTTGTCTCACTTGTGTGTTGCCTTCACTCATTCGCACTGCCTCCTGATAGGTGCTATCCGAACTGGGCGGGGGCGGCACTATCGAAGTGCCGTTCACCGCGAATTTCCATATGCCGATTCGTCACTTAGCGGGCTTACGAAACGCGATAAGGTGATCGATTCACTCGCGACGTCTGCGTCGCGCCAGTTGCTTCAGTCGCCTCTCACGTTTATGCAAACTCCCGCCGACTACGCCAACCCCGGCCAGCAAATTTCCCATCGGGCGGCAAGCCTTCTGCCGTTGCAGTCGAGTGGCCGCGACCTGTCGGCGCAACAGCGCGACATCGTGTGGACCGCGTTTCGCAACAACGCCGGGTTGCGCGACTGGCCCGACGACGTTCTCGCTGCCCTTGTCGGGGCGGGCCATCTGCGCACGTATCCCGATGGCACGTTGATCTATGCCGCGGGCGAGGCGTGTCCGGACATTCACGTCATCCTCTGCGGCGTGCTCGAATGGGAGTGGTCGAGTCCCGATGGCGGACGTGCCGTCGAAGACTTCATTCCGCCCGGCGAAGTCGCCAATTTCATTGCGGTGCTGACCGGCGAGACCTCCGTGCACAATCAGCGCGCACGCGGTCTCACGCGGCTATTCCATATTCCTGCCCATGCGCTCAATGCGGAACTCGTGCGCCATCCAACGCTCACGGCTTCACTGCTGCGGCTCATTGCCGGTCGTGCGCGCGGTCTTCACGATCGGCTGGGGCGTCATAGCCTCACGCCGTTTCGCGCACGCCTGGCGTATCAACTACTTGCCCTTGCGAAGCGTTACGGCGTACCCGAAGCGACCGAGGCCGATGGCTCGGCAGCGGGCATCACGCTCAGCTTGCGGTTGTCGCAGGAAGACCTTGCTGCGCTGCTCATGGCCTCGCGTCAGTACCTCAACCGGGAATTCCGGTGGTTTCTCGATCATCGGATCGTGCACATCCGCTACGGACGCATCACGCTGCTCGATCTGGCGGCACTGCGAGATATCAGCGAGGGCATCGCGTCAGCCGACTTGCAGGGGTGACGGAATCATTGTGAAAGACAGGGACGGTGACGATCTGTCACCAAGGGGACAGTGCTATGCGTAGTTTCTGCTACGCATAGCACCGATATGACTTTGGACGCCGACTTGGGACCCGTTATGCCTGCGCGGGGGGTGCCGACGACATCGAGACGGACGCTAGCGTCATGACCGACCCCGCGCCCCATGCGGCGGAGGAGGCCAGCGCGTACCAAGCGGCGCGGTCGGACTCGTCGTTGTCGGCGGCATGCACCGACATGCCTGACAACACAGAGGCACTTAAGTTGAGCGCACCGCTCGCCATCTGAAAGCCTCGGCTCCAATGGTTGCGGGAGGTGTCGAGCGCCGCTTGTACCGTGTTGACGACGGCCCCCATGCCCCAAAGTGCCGACGAGGTATAGCCCGCATACGACGCGGTGTTTTCCGACGTGCGCGTCGCCACCAGACCGGCCGCACCCGCGCTGAACGAGAGCCAATTGGCTATGCCCGCCAGCTTGTCGTAGCCGATCGAGGCGAAGTTGCTGGCTTCGGCGAGGAGGGCGCCGGTACTCCAGAGCGCGGCGCTCGACCCAGCGGACAAGATGGCGGCAGCCGGTGAGGGCAACTGTGACGACACGCCGCATAGCGTAGCGGCGACGCCGTCAACGACGCCACTGGCACTGGCGAGCACAGTCACATATCGGCCGGGCGAGGTTGCTTCGGCATCGGCGGGGATGCCCGGCATTGCAATGCTGATGTCCTGCGAAGGCAAATGTTCACAACGCAGCGCGTGCGCCCTTAGGCGGTCTTGCAGATTGATCTCCTGCATGACGTCGCCATCGCCGTCGCGCGTCATCTGTGCGTCGTTCGGGTCATCTGTCGACAGACTTGCCGCCTCATCGAGCAGGGCCAGCGCGACATGCCGTGTCGCCGCTTCACCTGAGATATGGGGTCCGCCGATGGGGTCGTCGGTCGATGACGCAAGGGAAGCCGTAGACGTCCGGGGCGAATCGCATTGCGATGACGGTAAGGAGACTAGGCTCGGTGAGCCAGCGCGGGGGACGTGCATTGGGAATAGACGTGGGGGCGAGAGTAGGGGCCAAGCTTAGGGATGCCGCCCGGGCCGGTCTGCCAGGAATCGATCATGTCGCCGCGACGGGCGGGGCGTGAGGCCGGGGCGCGGCCGACGCGTTATTCGTTTTTTCATTACTATGGACGGCAATTCCATCAGCAGGAGCTTCACTCGTGGCAGCGTTTGACATTGACGACGTCGTGACCTCATTGCACGCCGCACGCGTTCGCTGGCGTGACCGGCAGCGGCGTTTTCTCGAGCCTGGTGGGCGCGACCTCCCTTCGCGCGAACGACTCGCCGATGTGGTCGGGTTGCTCAAGGGCGTGTTGTTCCCCATGCGCCTTGGCCCGCTCGAACTCCATCAGCAGGGCGAGAACTATTACGTGGGCCATGCCCTTGCCACCGCCCTGAACGGTTTGGCCGAGCAGGCCCGGCTGGAGTGGCGCTACAAAGACCGGCACGACGCCGACATGAATGCGGCGCTTGTGGCAGAGCGCGTCCATACGGCGGTTCAGCAATTTGCCGAGCGCTTGCCGCAGATTCGTGAATTGCTTGACTGCGACGTGCTGGCCGCCTATCAAGGCGACCCGGCGGCGGGCAGCGTCGACGAAGTGCTGCTGTGCTATCCGGGCATTCTGGCGATGATTCACCACCGGCTCGCGCATGAGCTGTACCGGCTCGAATTGCCGCTGCTCGCGCGCATCATTGCCGAGCAAGCTCACTCGGAAACGGGGATCGATATTCACCCCGGTGCGCAGATCGGTGCGGGTTTCTTCATCGATCACGGCACGGGCGTGGTGATTGGCGAGACGGCGATTCTGGGCCAGCGAGTGCGCGTGTATCAGGCGGTGACGCTCGGCGCCAAACGCTTCCCGGCAGACGACGACGGCAACCCGCGCAAGGGCCTTGCACGGCATCCGATCGTGGAAGACAACGTGGTCATCTACGCGGGCGCGACGATTCTCGGTCGCGTAACCATCGGTCAGGGCTCGGTGATCGGCGGCAATGTCTGGCTCACGCAAGACGTGCCGCCCAACAGCAACATCACACAGGCCAAGTCGCGCAGCGAAGCCGGGGCAACGCCGAAAGACGAGTGCGACCGGCTCTGAGCGCAATACTGAAGCAAGCGGCGGCGCCCCATTGCGGGACGCCGCCAGTCACCTAGCGCATCACTTCTGCTTTTCCAGTCTGACGATGGTCATAGTGCCGTTCACGTTTTCCACGCGCACCTTGACCTTGTCGCCCTCGTGCACCTGAGCGGCCATTGCCGCGTCCCGGGTCTTGAATGCCATCGTCATCGCGGGCATGCCGACATTTTCCAGCGGCCCGTGTTTGATCGTCACCATGCCGGTGGCCGGGTCAGCTTTCTTCACAACGGCATCCGTGAGCTGCGCGTTCGCAACGGCTTTGGCGTCCTGCGCCGGCGGCGACATCGCCATGCCGGGCATGTTAGCCATGTCGCTAGCCGCAAGGGCCACAGTGGCATTGGTGGCGAGTGCGGCCATCGCCAGTAAGGTCATCGATTTCATCTTCATTGCATTTCTCCAGAAGGAATGGAAGGCACTTGCGTGCCGGAAGTCACCACAGGGGTTGGGGTTTCAGTGGGGGGATGCTCGGCGTGTTTGAAGCGTCGGCGTTGAAGCAGGAACCACGCCGCCGGGATGACGAACATCGACAGGAGCGGGGCCGTGATCATGCCGCCGACCATCGGTGCCGCGATGCGTTGCATGACCTCCGACCCCGTGCCGTGACCGATCATGATGGGCACCAGACCGGCCAGCACGACGGCCACCGTCATCGCTTTCGGCCGGACGCGCAGGACAGCGCCTTCGCGAATCGCGTTTCTGAGCATGGCTTCGCTCATGGGCTCGCCGAGGGCGACACGCCGCTCGAGCGCGCCCTTCAAATACAGCAGCATGACGACGCCGAATTCCGCCGCCACGCCCGCGAGCGCGATGAAGCCGACCGACGTCGCGACCGACACGGCGTGCCCCAGCATCCAGATGAGCCAGAACCCGCCGACCAGTGCGAACGGCACCGTCAGCATGAGCAACGCGGCGTCTGCCGCCGAATTGAAGGTCAGGAACAACAAAATGAAGATGACGGCAAGCGTCACGGGAATCACCGTGCGCAAGGTCGCCGCGGCGCGCGCCAGATACTCGAACTGCCCCGACCACGCAATGGAATACCCCGGCGGTAACACGACCTTTTGGGCGACCGCGCGCTGCATGGCCGTGACCGCCGACTGAAGGTCGGTGTCACGGATATCCACGTACACGTAGCCGGACAGGCGGGCGTTCTCGCTGCGAATCATCGGCGGGCCGTCGACGAGCGTGATATCGGCCACATCGGCTAACCGGATCTGTGCGCCCCGGTCGGTGACGACTGGCAGTTGCCGCAGCGACTCGAGCGAATCGCGAACCTCGCGCGGATACCGCACGTTGATCGGAAAACGCTCCCGGCCTGCGATCACTTCCCCGACGTTCTCGCCACCAATCGCCGACGACACCACCGACTGCACGTCGGCCACCGACAAGTTGTAGCGCGCCGCGGCCTGCCGGTTGACGTTCACGTCGATATATCGGCCGCCGTTGAGTCGCTCGGCCAGTGCAGAAGTCACCCCCGGTACCGGCTTGACGGCGGCTTCCACCTGCGTGGCGATCTTGTCGATCTGTGTGAGGTCCGGTCCGGAGATCTTCACGCCGACGGGCGTCTTGATGCCGGTCGAGAGCATGTCGAGCCGGTTGCGGATCGGCGGCACCCAGACGTTCGACAGCCCCGGTACCTTCACCGTCCGGTCGAGCTCGTCGACCAGTTTCTCCGGCGTCATGCCTGGCCGCCACTCACTGCGCGGCTTGAACTGGATCGTGGTCTCGAACATTTCCAACGGCGCGGGGTCGGTGGCCGTGTCGGCGCGCCCGGATTTGCCGAACACCGTGGCGACTTCGGGAACGGTCTTGATCAGGCGGTCGGTTTGCTGAAGCAATTCCGTCGCTTTGGCTGCCGAGATACCCGGTAGCGCCGTAGGCATATACAGCAGGTCACCTTCGTCGAGCGGCGGCAAAAATTCACCGCCCAGCCGCGAAATGGGGACCGCGGTCAGCAACAGCGCCACGACGGCGATGCCGATGGTGACCCACGGACGCCGCAACGTGTGCTCCAGCAACGGGCGGTAGAGCCGTATCAACACGCGGTTGATCGGGTTCGACGCCTCGTGAGGAATGCGCCCGCGAATCAGGTAACCCATCAGCACCGGTACCAGCGTTACCGACAGCCCGGCCGCCGCCGCAATCGTGTACGTCTTGGTAAAGGCGAGCGGCGAGAAGAGTTTGCCCTCCTGACCTTCGAGCGAGAACACCGGGATGAACGACAGCGTGATGATGAGCAGCGAGAAGAACAGGGCGGGTCCGACCTCGGCAGCCGACTCGGCAATCAACTGCCATCGCCTCGCCCCCGTGAGCGGTACGCCCGGGTGCTCGTGCTCGAACGCTTCAATATGCTTGTGCGCGTTCTCGATCATGACGATGGCCGCATCGATCATCGCCCCAATGGCGATGGCGATACCGCCCAACGACATCAGGTTCGCGTTCACGCCCTGATAACGCATGACGATAAACGCGGCCAGCACGCCGAGCGGCAACGACAAAATGGCGACGAAAGCGCTGCGCAGATGGAACAGGAACACCGCGCAGACCAGCCCGACGATGATGAACTCTTCGATCAGCTTGTCTTTGAGGTTGTCCACGGCGCGTTCGATCAACTGCGACCGGTCGTAGGTCGAGACCACTTCGACGCCCGGCGGCAGCGACTGCTTCAGGTCTGCCAGCCTCGCTTTGACGGCTTCGATGGTGGTTAGCGCGTTCTTGCCCGAGCGCATGACGATGACGCCGCCCGCGACTTCGCCTTCGCCGTTGAGCTCAGCAATGCCGCGCCGCATTTCCGGGCCAATCTGGATGCGTGCCACGTCGCCAAGCATGACCGGCGTGCCAGCATCGTCGCTGCGCAAGGGAATGTGGCGGAAGTCGTTGAGTGTTTGCAGATAACCCGTCGAGCGGACCATGTACTCCGATTCCGCCATTTCAACGACCGAGCCGCCAGACGCCTGATTGGCCTTGGACAACGCATCGATCACGGCGCTATGCGTAATGCCGTAAGCGCGCAGCTTGTCCGGATCGAGCACGACTTGGTATTGACGAACCATGCCGCCGAGCGACGCCACCTCGGCGACGTCGGGCACCGACTTCAGCTCGAACTTGATGAACCAGTCGTTCAGGGCGCGTAACTGGCCGAGATCGTGTTTGCCGGTGCGATCGACGAGGGCGTACTCGTAGACCCAGCCGACACCGGTCGCATCCGGTCCCAGTGCGACCGTCGCGCCCTGTGGCAAACGGCTCTGCACCTGATTCAGATACTCGAGCACGCGCGAGCGCGCCCAGTATTGGTCGGTTTTATCGTCGAACAAGACATAGATGAAGGCATCGCCGAACGACGAATACGCCCGGATCGTCTTCGCCCCCGGCACGCCGAGCAGCGTGGTCGTCAGCGGATAGGTGACCTGATCTTCGATGACTTGCGGGGCTTTGCCCGGATACGACGCCTTGATGATGACCTGCGTGTCCGACAAGTCGGGCAGGGCGTCGAGCGGCGTGCGGGCGAGCGAATACACGCCCCATGCCGCGACGAGCACCGTCGCGAGCAAGACCAGCAAGCGGTTGTGAATCGACCAGCGAATGATGCGGGCGATCATGGCTTGCCTCCGCTCATCGGCTCGACCTTGGTCAACTGGAAGCCGTCGTCCGTCTGCTTGAAGGCGAAGTGCGCGGTCTGACCCGGTTTTACATCGGCGAACGCGTTGGGCGATGCTTTGCCGAACGACATCGTCATGGCGGGCCAACCGAGTGCGGGCACTGGCTGGTGCGAAAACGTGATGCCGTCAGCAGTGACGGATTCGACCTTGCCCGTGGTCTCGTAGATCTGTGCCGCAGTGGCGGGCGTGGATGCCGTAGCGGCGCTGGCAGAGTTATCTGGGGGTGTGGGCGAACGGGCATCCACGGCAGGCAGCACCGATTTCAAGCTGGCCTCGGAATCGACGAGGAACTGGCCTGACGCGACGACGCGTTGCCCCTCGCTGAGTCCGCTGACGATCTCCGTGTCGTCGCCGAAGTCGTTGCCGATCGTGACATTGACCGGCTGCAAGCGACCGTCGCTGTTCTGCACGATGACGACGGTGCGCTTACCCGTGGCGATGACCGCCTCCGATGGCACAAGCAAACGGGATGCGGTGGCTTGGCTGCTGATCCGAACCCGCAGCCACATGCCGGGGGTGAGCTTGCCGTTGGTGTTATCGATTTCCAGACGGGCGGATAACGTGCGGCTGTTCGGGTTGATGCCGGGCAGAATTTCGCGAATCCGGCCGGTGAGATGCTGCGACGCGTCGCTGGCTAGTGTGGCGTCGACGCGCATGCCTGGCTGCACGCGCGCGGACAACGCCTCGGGAATTTCCACGACGACCCATAGCGTCGAAAGTCCCGCGACCTTGGCCAGCGTCTGCCCCGGCGTGACCATCGCGCCGTTGCGCACGTTCAACTCGGTCAGCACGCCCGAGCGTGGCGACGGCAAGACGATATGTGTCTGCACGTTGCCAGTTCGATCCAAGGCTGAAATCACGGCGTCTGGTACGGACAACGCGCGCATGCGCGCACGGGCTGCCGACAACATGTTCTCGTCCATACGGCTGCGCCGCAGGGCGAGATATTCCTCCTGCGGTGCCAGCCAGTCCGGTACGTACAACGAGGCAATCGGTGCCCCCTGTTTGACGCGTTGCATCGGCGCGCTGGAATACAGACGGTCGATATAGCCGGTCACGCGCGACTGCACGACGTCCGCCTGCGACTCGTCGAACTGCGTGCTGCCCACCGCCTCGAAGGTTTCGCTCACCGCTTTGCGCTGGACGGTGGCGTACCGGATGCCGAGATTTTGCTGTAGCTCGGCATTGATTTTGATGCCGGTTGTGCCCGCTTCGTCGGCATACACCGGTACCAGTTGCATGTCCATGAAAGGCGACTTGCCGGGTTTGTCGAAATGCTGATTCGGCTGCATCGGGTCGTGCCAATACAGCACTTTTCGGTCCGCCGTGTTTGTTGTGGACTGCGCGGCGTTCCCGTCGGCCATCGATGCTGACGGGGTCGAATTCGACGGCATCGGCGCGGCGTCGCGCTTGCCCGCGAAATAGCCTGCACCGAGTAGTGCGGCTGCGGCAAAAAGGCTGCCAATGGCAATAACCCATGGTTGTTTTTTCATCGTCGAGTCCCTCATTGGTCCGCCGCCATGCTGGGCGGCACCACCTGATATTCGAGCTGCGCCCACGCGAGCGAGACGTCACGTTGCACGTCCAACTGCTGCAACTGCGCGTCCAACTGCGCACGCTTCGCAGCGAAGATGTCGGTCAGCGCGCCCGTGCCCGACCGGTAGGCTGCGGTGGCTAATTGCACCCGTTGGTCGGCGGCGGGCAGGAGCGTGCCGTTCAGGTTGACGAGGCGTTCGCGGCCGTTCTCGATGAGGGTGGCGAGGTTGCGAATGTCGGCTTGCACTTGCCGTTGGGTGTCCTCGTACACGAGTCGGGCGCGGGTGCCTAACTCGGCTTTTTCGGCCACGTCCCGGTCTTGTCGGCTGCCGCGATGGATGGGCAGCGGAATGCTCACGCCGACCGACACCATGTTCGAGTACTGGCCGCCGCGTTGCTGATACGCGACTTCCCAACTCCAGTTCGGGGTGCGTTCGCTCCTTGCCACGGAGGTGTCGGCGTCGGCAGCGGCAATATCCGCTTCGGCGGAAATCAGCGCGGGTTGCACGCGGTCTAACTGCTCGGGCGGCAGCGACGACACGACCGAGTCCGCAGCGGGCGGGTCGCCGACCACATCTGCGACTGGGGCTGCCGTCCATCGGGACAACGCGATGAGGGTGGATTGGAGGGCTTGCTGCGCTTTCAGGCGTTGATCTTCGGCCTGCGCGAGCATGACTTGCGCTTGTGCCACGTCGCCAGCGGACGCTTTGGCGCCGCGATACGACGCCTTCGTTGCGTCGAGTTCGTGCGTCATGTGCATCACTAGCGCTTGCTGCAAGGCGACGGCCCGCTTGGCGTAGGCGGCGTTCAGCCACGCGCTGGCGGTCTGTTGCCGGACGTTGGCGACTTGCGTCAGATACGCCGCGCGCTCGCGATCGACCATGCGATTGCCAAGGGCACTGCGCAGTTGGCGTTTCTCGGACGAGACCCATTCCTGCTCGATGCCGATACGGCGCATCGTCATGAAGTCTTGCCCGATGGTGAACCGCTGGTCGCCATTGACCGGCAG
The DNA here is from genome assembly GCF_049918595.1 of Pandoraea pneumonica. Classification (GTDB taxonomy): domain Bacteria; phylum Pseudomonadota; class Gammaproteobacteria; order Burkholderiales; family Burkholderiaceae; genus Pandoraea; species Pandoraea pneumonica_A. The sequence goes on along the minus strand of NZ_JBNCRZ010000002.1, from coordinate 1,163,912 downwards.
GTTATCGATGCCAGCTTTGAGCGTTGGATCGGGCAATTGCCCGGCCTTCACGGCGGCTTCCGAGCTTGAGCGCACAGAGGCTTGCGCGGCCTGCATGCTCGCAGAGCGGGCTAGGGCAGACTGAAGCGCGGCCGCAAGCGTGAATGGGGCGGCGGATGTTGCGCGGGACGCTTGTGCGAATGCGCTAGGTGAAATCGCGCCGCTCAGCGCGAGCGCAATGAGGAGGACGCACATAGGCGTCCGGGTGCGCCAACGAGTGGCCGCACCGGGTGTCGGATGCATGGTAAAACCCCGAATCGACGAACCCCATAGGGATTCGCGCTCCGTATGGAGCAACCTCGCCGCAAACGCGGCGAGCCTTGATTAACTGCTAGCTGGGGTCAGAGCGAAGTGGGTGGGCGCCACGGGCCGTCGGGCGCGCGCACGCTAAGCGAATCGGCGTAGGCGAACGTGACGGCCGTCATGGGACCGAAGGGCCGATTGGCCGAGGGGAGTTCGATGGGGTGATAGAGACTGCCCAGTTGGCACTGGACGGTCGCCTTGCAGAACGGCGCCTTGAGTTTGACGCCGTCAGGGGCTTTCATGGAGTCGCAGCCGGCCATGTCCATGGCCATTGCGCCGTCGTCGGCCGACGGCGTCATCTGCATCGGACAAGCGCCGGTCAAGCCGCTGGCCGCCAGCCCACTAATGGGCAGCACGGCACAAAGCAGAAAGAGGCAGCAAATCCGCAGGAATTTCATCGTGCGGAGTATAGCAGTGCGTTACGTGGATAGGTCAAGCTGATCCCCCGGAAAGCGAGCATTGCGCGCGGGCCCATGGTTTCGTAGTGTGATGAAAAAGCGGCGGACGACAACACGCCGGTAGTCGGGCCGAAATTCGTAAGTCTGTAGGTCAATCCACAGGGAGTGTGAGATGCCAGTACAACGACGCGATGTGGCACGAAATCTGTTGGGGGCGTTTGCGGCGAGTTTGCTATTCGCAAGCGCGGGTGCGCAGGCCGAGCCGTTGCAGTTGCCCACGGTGAAGGACGCCACGCAAATGCAGTTGCTGCGAGAGGCCGACAGCCAATATCAGCGCTATGCCGACGCGCAGGACGTGTTCTTCTACGTCGATGCGGCGAAATCCACCGAATGGCCTTGTCCGGTCCCGGCGTCAATGTTGACGTCGTTGACCGGCGCGACCGACTACGCCGCGGGCGATGGACCGGCGGGCTATGGCCATCGGTACAGCAACGTGAGTATTCATCCGGTAATGGGCGCGTGCAAACAGGGCAAGCTCGACGGGCAAGTCGAACTGGTCTACGAGGCGGTGCGCGAGGCGTGGGGTCCGGGCTATCGAGGCCGCTCCCAGCAGACGGGGCGCGTAGTGGCACAGATTGCCGACGGCAAACTGATGCATCGCCAGGAACTGCGTAAATCGGTTGATATTCCGGCGGACGGCGCGCCAGCACCGGTGCCGACGAAGGCGATTACCAGCAGCGCGGAAGCCCCAGTCGGCGACTTTATGAATAGCGCAACGATTCTCGTCACCGGCGACGGCGCCAAAATCTTCTTGAAAAAACCCGTGAAGACCGCGCACGGTATGCGGCTTGAGAAAGCTTTCTATATCGGCTCGACGTTGATCTCCGTCGATCAGGCGGATGCGAGCGGGAAGCCTGACGGACTGTCGGTCAGCTACAAAGGCGGCACCGAAAGCCGGAACTGCTATAGCGAAGGCAAGCCCGCAGACATGAAAGTCTGCGGGAAGTGACGGTTTTCACTCAGGTGTGACGGCCACGCGTGCAGCTGCCGTGGCCGGCGCCGCGTCCTTGCGTTCGCTATACCGGTCGGTCAGGTAGTCGCTGCGATCCCGTACCAGCAGCGTGAACTTGAACAGTTCTTCCATGACGTCGACCACTCGGTCGTAATACGGCGAGGGTTTCATGCGGCCGTTTTCATCGAATTCCAGATAAGCCTTCGCCACCGAAGACTGGTTGGGAATCGTCACCATGCGCATCCAGCGCCCGAGTACCCGCAATGCATTGACCGAGTTGAACGACTGCGAGCCGCCGCAAACCTGCATCACGGCCAGCGTGCGTCCCTGTGTCGGACGAATACCGCCCATTTCCAGTGGCAGCCAATCGATCTGATTCTTGAAAACGGCACTCAATGTGCCGTGCCGCTCGGGGCTGCACCACACTTGTCCTTCCGACCATTCGGAGAGCTTGCGCAACTCGACCACCTTGGGGTGATCTGCCGACACGCTGTCCGCCATCGGCAGACCATGCGGGTCGAAAACGCGCGTTTGCGCGCCAAAGTGCTGGAGAATGCGCTCCGCCTCTAGCACCAACTTCCGGCTATACGAAGCCTCGCGCAGCGAGCCGTAGAGCAGAAGGATGCGCGGCGCGTGGGTGCTGACGGTGACGGGTTCGAGCTTGCGAAGGTCCGGCACGTCGAGTGCCGAGCCGCTGACATTGGGCATTTCGGAATTCATCGGAGTCTTTGGCCTTTCGAGTCGACGACCGCTTCACCGTCTTCTTTCGTGAACGCCCCTTGCTGCGGCGACGGCAGGATATCGAGCACCAACTCGGACGGGCGGCAGAGCCGTACACCCAGCGGCGTGACGACGAATGGGCGGTTGATGAGGATGGGATGCGCGAGCATGGCGTCGAGCAATTGATCGTCAGCGAGCGACGTATCGTCGAGGCCGAGTTCGGTGTAAGGCGTCCCTTTCTCTCGAATCGCCTCACGCACGGTCAGCCCCGCGTCGCGAATCATCGCCTGCAAGGTGGCCCGATCAGGCGGCGTGTTGAGATATTCGACGATCGTGGGCTCGATGCCCGCGTTGCGAATCATGGCCAGCGTGTTGCGCGACGTGCCGCAGGTCGGGTTGTGATAGATCGTGACGGTCATGGGGTTTCGTACCAACGTTGCGAGCGATTGACGACGGCGACCACGAGGAGCATGACGGGCACCTCGATGAGCACGCCCACCACCGTGGCGAGCGCGGCGCCTGACTGAAAACCAAAGAGGCTGATGGCGGTTGCCACGGCCAATTCGAAGAAATTGCTGGCGCCGATCAGCGCAGACGGTCCGGCGACACAGTGCGCCACGCCCAGCTTACGGTTAAGCCAATACGCCAGCCCGGAATTGAGCAGCACTTGGATAAGAATGGGGACCGCCAGCAGCACGATAATTAGCGGTTGTTCGACAATGGCGTTGCCTTGGAAGCCAAACAACAACACAAGCGTGGCGAGCAACGCGACGATCGAATACGGCCCCAACGCGCCGACGACACGTCGGTAATTCGCTTCGCCACGAGCAAGCAGCGCGCGGCGAACGATCTGCGCCAGCACTACCGGGATGACGATATAGAGTCCGACGGAGGTCACCAGCGTGTCCCACGGCACCGTGATCGACGACAGCCCGAGAAGCAGCGCAACGACCGGTGCGAAGGCCACGACCATGATGGCGTCGTTGAGCGCGACCTGCGACAACGTGAAGTACGGGTCGCCTTTGCATAGCTGCGACCAGACGAAGACCATTGCGGTACAGGGCGCGGCGGCGAGCAGGATAAGACCAGCGACGTAGCTGTCGAGTTGATCGGCGGGCAACCACTGGGCGAACAGGTGCCGCACGAAGATCCAGCCCAGCAGCGCCATCGAAAACGGCTTCACCAACCAGTTCACGAACAGCGTGACGCCCATGCCGCGCCAATGACTAGTGACCTGTCCCATCGCTCCGAAGTCGATCTTGATGAGCATCGGAATGATCATCACCCAGATCAGCACGCCGACCGGCAGATTGACCTGTGCCACTTCCATGGCACCGATCGCGCGAAACACGCCGGGCAGCCATTGACCGAGGACGATGCCCGCGACGATACACAGCGCCACCCAAACGGTCAGGTAACGCTCAAAGAAACCGATCGCCGCAGGCTTAGCCGCCGGTGCAGAAGGTTGTACGGCGCTCATGATTTCGGCTTCGTCGGGGGCGTGCAAACCAGCGTCGGCGAGCAGACGACACCGCCGCAGCAGTTTTCCGTCAGATACCCGAGCAGGCTATTCATGGTCTCGAATTGCGCCATGTAGATGATGGAGCGGCCGTCTTGGCGGCTGGCGAGCAGTTCGGCGCGGTGCAGTTCCTTGAGATGGAACGACAGCGAAGAGGCCGGCATGTCGAGCGACTCGGCGATGCGGCCCGCTGGCAGGCCGTCGGGTCCCGCTTGCACCAGCAGGCGAAAAACCGACAATCGGATCGGATGAGCGAGCGCGGAGAGCGCTTCAAGGGCGTTATTCGTTTCCATGTTTCGAATATAGTCGAAACATGGAAATTAAACAACAGCGGTGAATCGAATGAACCGAGACAGCGTCTCAGTGCGCGGCCACAGGTCCGCTCGCGGCGTTCCGGTCGGGCTTGGTGAGCCAGATCAACGGAATGATCAGGATAAAGATCACGCCGGAAATCCAGAAGATGTCGTCCAGCCCCAGCATGACGGCTTGCAAGTTCAGGCTGTTCTCGAGGAACGCCAACGCCTGCGCGGACGTGAACCCCTTGGTCGTTTGCAACGTGTCGAGGGTGGCTTGCACGGAGGGGTTGCCCACGACAATCTGCTCGGTCAGCCGTGCGTGATGAAGGATGGTGCGGTCGCTCCATGCAGTCGCTGTAAGCGACGTGCTGACGGCGCCACAGAACGTCCGGACAAAGTTCGACAAGCCAGCCGCCGCAGGAATCTTCTCCGGTGGCAGACCGGAGAGCAGAATCGCCGTCAGCGGCACGAAGAAGAGCGCGGTTGGAATGCCTTGCAATAACGTGGGCAACACGAGCGAGCGCATATCGACGCCTGTCGTGAACTGCGCTCGCATGAAAAACACCCCGGCAAAGCCCAGAAACGCCAGCGTCGCGAGAATTCTGAGATCGCTTTTCGGGATGATGCGTCCAAGCACCGGCGTGAGCAGCACGGCGAACACCCCGAGCGGTGCGGTGGCGAGACCCGCTTGCAGGGCAGGGTAGGCAAGGTACTGCTGCATCCACTGCGGCAACACGACGAGATTCGAGAAGAAGATGCCGTAGGCCACCGAGATGGCAACCGTGCCGGCGAGGAAGTTGCGGCCCTTGAACAGTCGCAAATCGACAATCGGATGTTTGTCGGTGAATTCCCAGATCAGGAAGAACGCGAACCCGATCACCGCGACCAGCCCCAACACAACGACGACGGGCGAATGAAACCAGTCGAGATCCTTGCCCTTGTCGAGCATGATCTGCAACGCTGCGACCCACGTCACCAGCAACGAAAGGCCCACCACATCGATCGGCAGCTTACGGCGCTCGGATTCGCGGTCGCGGTAGACGATCCACGTCGCAGCCGCAGCAAACAGCCCTACCGGAATGTTGATGTAGAAGATCCACGACCACGAGTAGTTGTCGGTGATCCAGCCGCCGAGCGCAGGCCCGGCAATGGGGCCGACGGTGGCCGTCATCGCCCACAGGGCGAGGGCTGTCGAGCTTTTTTGTTTGGGGTAAGAGCCGAGCAGGATGGCTTGAGAGAGCGGCGTCATCGGACCGGCGACCGCCCCTTGGAGCACGCGTGCGGCAAGTAGCGTCGGCAGGTTCGGCGCGATACCGCACAGCCATGACGAGAAGACGAACAGCAGAATCGATATCACGAAGAGCCGCACTTGCCCGACGCGTTGCGTGAGCCAGCCCGTCAAGGGAATGGACACCGCATTCGCCGCCGCGAAGAGCGTGATGACCCACGTGCCTTCGTCGACCGAGACGCCCAAGTTGCCCGAGATGGTCGGAATGGCGACGTTCGCGATGGACGAGTCCAACACATTCATAAACGTTGCCAACGCCACGGCGAAGCTGGCCAATGCCAGTTTGCCGCCGGTGAGCGGTGGCAGCTCCGCATTCTGACGTGGGGCTGGCGTTGGCCTGGACGGTGGAGTGATTGCCGCATCAATGTCTGACATGTCAGATAAATCCAGAAAAAAACTCGCGGGTCAGTCGCCCGTGAATTTTTTGAGCAAGTTGAGAAGTTGCTTGAACTCTTCGGCCGAGAAGCCCGCCAGACGGTGATTCAGGACGCCCGGCGCAATGTCGGGAATCTGCTCGACGACGGCTTTACCGGCCGGGGTCAGTGTCAGATTCACCACGCGGCGGTCGTCAGTGCTGCGGTGCCGGGAGACGAGGCCTTTGGTTTCAAGCTTGTCCAGCATGCGCGTGGTCGAGCCGGAATCCATCGCGAGCATCTTGCTCAGTTCGAGCGGGGTAGAGATTTGCCTGTGCCCCAGTGTTAGCAGGATGCCCATTTGCGGCCCAGTGATGTCGAGCGGCTTGAGCGCCTGATCCAACTCGGCGGCCAACAGGTTGCGCGCCTTGGAGAGATAGAACCCGACACTCTGCGTCAAATGGAAGTTGTTGCGGTCGTAATGCGTCACATCAAACTCAACGACAAGATTTAATTGCCTGAACAGTATTTGATAAGTCAATCAATGTCAAGGAATCGTTAATCGCGTGCGAGGGTCCGTCGATTCCAGTGAGTTGCAATTGCAATTGCAATTGCAATTGTGCGGTGGCATGATGCGCTCGATTGCAGTTGCAATCGTTAAAAAAGGACCGATCCGATGACAATTCAGCTCTATGGTTTTTGGCGATCGAATGCGGCGTTTCGCGTTCGTGTCGCGCTTGCGCTCAAGCAACTGCCGTTCGAGGAAATTGAGGTCGACATTCTGTCGGGGAGGCAGTTTGACGCTGACTACGCGCAGGTCAACGCGGAGCATGTGGTGCCGACGCTGGTCGACAATGGTCACCGTGTTTTTCAGTCGATGGCGATCATGGAGTATCTCGACGAGACGTACCCCGAACCGCGCTTACTGCCGGTGGATGTGAAAGATCGTGCTTACGCGCGGGCATTGGCGTTTGTGTCGATCGCCGATGCTCACCCGCTGACCGTGCCGCGCGTGCGCAAGCAGCTCGCGGGGGTGTTTGACGCCGACGGCGCTGCCATCGAGGCGTGGTGCCGTCATTGGGTGAGGGAAGGGCTGGCAACGTACGAGCGACTGCTGACGTTGCGCCCGGCTGCCCCGTTTGCGTTGGGAGAGACGCCGAGCGTTGCCGATATCGGTGTCGCCGGTCAGATTGCACTGGCCCATGTGTACGACATGGATCTCGTCGCGTTCCCGAAGGTCGCCGCGCTAGGGAAGCAATGCTTCAAGCTTCCGGCGTTTGCGCAGGCGCACCCGTTTGAGCAACCGGGTTACCAGCGCGGCGGGATTTGAACGTTATTGATTCGTCATCTGCGGGACACGCAGGAAACGCGACGTGTCATAGCCCATCGCGCTTCGCGGTTGCCTTGCATCCAATCGCAATCGTCAGCCGTACGTTCACCGGTGCAGGGCACGAGATGCCTTCGGCACACCCCCACAATCCGAATGGCGAAGGGAGAGGCCATATGCCGGGTGCTTTGTTCAGCAAGGCGATTCTTGCGAGCACGCTGGGTGCGGCGCTTGGCGCATGCAGTCCCGCGCACCTCGTGAACGCGTGGACACCGCGTTTTACCTATCAGGTGACGACGGGCCTTAAGTATGGAGACGTTGCCCGGCAACAACTCGACGTCTACGTCCCGACAAACCGAGCCATCGGCCATGCGAGTCGTCCTGTGGTGGTGTTTTTCTACGGCGGAAGCTGGCAGAGCGGCGAGCGCGATGAATATCGCTTTGTGGGTGAGGCGCTTGCTTCACGCGGATATCTCGTTGTGGTGCCGGATTACCGGACGTATCCCGAAGTGGTGTTTCCCACATTCATGGACGATGCAGCGCTCGCTGTGCATTGGGCGCGTGACCATGCCCAAGCGTTTGGCGGCGATCCGAGCCGTTTGATTCTGATGGGACATTCAGCCGGCGCGCAGATCGTGGCGTTACTGGCCACAGACACCCGATATCTGTGTGCCGCCGCGGTTGATCCGGGCGAAATTGCCGGTGTGATCGGGCTTGCCGGGCCGTACGATTTTCTGCCGCTGCAAAGTGATGTATTGCGACGAATATTCCCGCAGGGCGTGCGCGACGAGAGTCAACCGATCCGATTTGTGTCCGGACACGAGCCGCCAATGTGGTTAGGCGTTGGGACGCGTGACACTTTGGTCGATCCTGGCAATACCTTTCGCTTTGCAGACCGGATACGCGACATGGGCGGCAACGTGCAGGTGCGCCGATATGGCCTCGGGCACCTGCTGTTGCTGGGGGCGCTCGGCTTGCCGCTCAGGAAGTTCACGAGCGTGTTGGACGATATCGCCGTGTTCGTGAGTGATATCCCCCCGAGTGCGCGTGCGCGAGGTGCTTGCAGACCGTGCCGCGCGTGCGAAAGCATCTCGGCAGGTTAGGCGCTCACCACCACCGGCTCGGTGGAGAAGCGCTCGCGTAGTTCGTCCAGTCCGAGCGACGCCAGCACTTCTTCCAGACGTTCGGCGGGGCGGCGGCGCGGCAGATTCTTATATTGCGCGATGATCAGCTCGTTCTTCATCGAGTGTTCCCAGCCCACCAACTCGGTGACGGTGACGTGATAGCCATGCGCTTCCAGTTGCAGGCAGCGCAGCACGTTGGTGATCTGGCTGCCGAACTCGCGGGTGTGCAGCGGGTGACGCCAGATTTCGGTCAGCGCGTTGCCTGCCAATTGCTTGCCTTTGTGCTTGCGCAGCACGCCCGCCACTTCGGCCTGACAGCAAGGCACCAGTACGATGTGGCGTGCCTGTTTGGCGAGTGCGAAGCGGATGGCGTCGTCGGTGGCGGTGTTGCACGCGTGCAGGGCGGTCACGACGTCGATGGTCGAGGGCAGCGCCGGTGACGTAATCGAGTCCGCCACGGACAGGTTGAGGAACGACATGCCGGAGAAGCCCAACCGCGCGGCCAACGCTTGCGAGGTCTTGACCAGTTCCTCACGGGTTTCGATGCCGTAAATGTGCGAGTCGTCCGCCAGCGCTTTGAAGAACAAATCGTAGAGGATGAAGCCGAGGTACGACTTGCCCGCACCGTGATCGGCCAGCGTCACGCGGCCCTTTTCGGTTTTGACTTCCTGGAGCAGCGGCTCGATGAACTGGAACAGGTGATAGACCTGCTTGAGTTTGCGGCGGCTGTCCTGATTCATCTTGCCGTCGCGCGTCAGGATATGGAGTTCCTTGAGCAGCTCGATGGACTGGCCGGGGCGGATTTCGTGGGTATTCGACATGGGCGGGCGGTATAAGCGGCGGGACGCCGGGCGTCCTGCAAAGCGCTAGTTTACCGAAATTAGCGATCGGCCCCCACGGTATTGCCCATCAGGGCAACGCCGTTGCCCCAACCCCTAGTAGAAAGTCGTCTTGAAGTATCCGAACCTTTCATGGCTGCGTGTATCTCGCGCGGCATTCCCGACAAATGAACGGTAATGAGCTTCAAGGGCATAGCGATGACCATTTCACGCAGAGACTTTCATCGGGCGAGCATGGCAATGGTCGCAGGCATTGCGACCGCCGGCAGCGTTTCCGAGGTGGCCGCCGAGGGCACCGAAGGCGCTTCGACGCCACTCGCGATTGGGGCAGGCAGTGCGATGCAGCCCCTTGGCGGACAGCCACCAGCGGGGGCATCCGCATCGATCAAAGACTTCGATTACCAGATCAAATATCAGCGGGCGTTTGAAGCCGTGCTGTGGAACATGCCTGCGATTGCCATCTATAGCTTCCGGCGAGCGGCCTTCGATAACTTGGGTGTCAAAGACAACGACATCATTTCTTATTCCGCGCCCGCCACACCGAAGCTGGAAGCGATCACCGCGAATAGCACCACGCCGTACATCACGGCATTTACCGACTTGAGAAAGGGCCCCGTCGTGTTGGAGGTGCCCGCCGCCAGTGCCGAGGGAAGCGTTTACGGTCAGGTCGTCGACGCCTGGCAATTTACGATCGCGGATGTGGGGCCGTCCGGGCTGGACAAGGGCAAAGGGGCGAAATTCCTTTTCACTGCGCCCGGCTACAAAGGCACCGTGCCCAAAGGCTATCTTCACGTCGCCTCACCCAATTTCAGAATTGCACTAGCGTTTCGTTCGGTGCGTGCGCCCGGCAAGAGCGCGACCGATGCCTACCGTTATGCGCAGCGGCTGCGCATGTACTACTTATCGGAGGCCACCAACCCGCCGAAGCAGCGTTTCATCGACCCGATTGCCGAGCGCTACCCGACGTTGCCGTTCTTCGACGAACGCCATTTCGACGACATGCACGCCATCATGAGCGTCGAGCCCGTCAACCCGCACGACAAGATCATGATGGGCATGCTCACGTCGCTCGGCATTCAGAAAGGCAAGCCGTTTACGCCGGACGACGTCGCGAAGAAGGCCATGCGCCAGGCGGCGATCGACGCGTGGTTTTACTTGCAATATTGGTACGACCACTTCCCGAAGGAGAAGCTGTTCTGGCCCGACCGGCACTATGCCTCATTGCTACAGGCCGATGACAACAAGCGGTTCACCTTCGTCTACGACGACCGCATCGATCTGATCAATCGCGCCGCCGAGTACTTCTGGTGCACCTACATGCCGCAGGTGCTGGGCGCCGACCCGGCCACGCAGTATTTGATGGCGCTCGCGGACAGCAGCGGCAAGCTTCTTGAGGCGGGGAAGACCTACAAGCTCGACGTTCCAGCGCAGATGCCTGTTAAGCAGTTCTGGGCGCTCACCGTCTACGACCGGGCGACCAATGCGTTTATCTACAGCGAGTCCAACCGCACGACGCTATCGTCCTACGACCTCCCCACGATGAAGAAAAATGCCGACGGTGGCGTGACGCTGTACGTCGGTCCCAAGGCGCCCCCCGGGCTGGAGTCGAACTGGATTCCGACGTCGGGCAGGCGTCCGCTGCCCGCGATGCGGCTTTATGGACCGACTGAGGCGCTGAACACGAAGGCGTTCAAGCTCAACGATTTTCAACTGACCTAATGCGTCTCGACTTCAACGAGGTGAAAGAATGAATCCGAATAAGCTGCGACTGTCGCGTCTCTGGTGCTGCGTCATGTCGGTATTTGTGGCGAGTGCGGCGGGCTACGGTGGGAGCGCCTTGGCGCAGAGTCAACTCTCGCAGACGTTGGAATCGAGTCGCGATGCGCTGGCGACCGCGCCGTTTGCGGGCGACTTTCCCACGGCCGAGTCGGCGAAGGCACTCAGCGAGGAGTTGTATTTCCAGCGAGCCGTGCAGGTCTACCTGTGGTCGCTTCCCGCTGTGAACTTGTACGCGATGAAGGAGGGCTCGGAGAAGACCTACGGTGCCGGGTACAACGTGTTGCCGGTGTGGAAGCAGCGGCTCAATGCGAAGACGAAGGTGACCACGCCGAACTCTGACTGCCTTTACGCCATGGGGTACGTGAATGTGGCCAAGGACGGTCCGATCGTCGTCGAGGTTCCACCCAACACGCAGGGTATTCTCGACGACTTTTTCCAGCGCCCGCTGACCGGCCCAACCATCGCTGGCAAAGCCTACAGCGGCGATTTTGGGTTTGTGGGCCCTGATGCTGGCAAGGGCGGCAAGTACCTCATCGTGCCTTGGGACTACAAGGGTCCGACACCGAAGGGGTACTACGTCTACAGAACGCGCACCGACAACGTGCTGGTCTTCTTCCGGGTGTTCTTCTCCGACCCGAAGGATTTGAAGCCTGCCAACGACTTGGTTGCTGCCACGCATATTTATCCGTATGGCAAACGGGATGCGGCCACGCCGATGAAATTCCCGAACGGCTCGACCGATCCGGCCAACATGCTGTTTGCGCACGATGGTGCGTACTTCGACATGTTGGCGCGCTTTGTCGAGCAGGAGCGTGTCGACCCGGCGGATATGGATTGGCGCGGCATGATGGCGGCGATCGGTATACAGAAGGGAAAGCCGTTCCAGCCGACGGCACGGCAACGTGAGCTGCTGGATAAGGCCGCGCGGACGGCGTTCAAGATGAGTAAGACGGAGATCTGGGATGGCCTGAGCACCCAGCCGGGCGGGCGCTACTATCCGGACCGGCAATGGGAGAACGTGTTCGCGGGGCAGAATCCGAACTTCCAGGCGAGCGGCACGTTCACGAACCTGATTCAGCGCAATGCGTACTTCACGACGGCTTATGCGGCCAGTCCAGGCATGGTGGTGGACATGGTGGAGAAGGGCGCCAAGTACCCGTCGACGTGGCGTGACTCGGACGGCAACTACTTGCAAGGCGGCGCGACGTACCAACTGCACTTGCCGCCCAACGTGCCCGCCGCCAACTTCTGGTCGGTGACGGTCTATGACCCGATCACGGCGTCGGGTCTGGATAACGGGCATCCGTTGCCGTCCCTTAATTCGATGGATAAGCCGGCGCCGAATGCCGACGGCTCGTACGACCTTTTCTTCGGGCCCAAGGCACCCGCCGGGAAAGAAGCGAACTGGGTGCCGACCGTGCCCGACAAGGGCTACTTCATCATCCTGCGACTGTATAGCCCGAAGCAGGCGTTCTTCGATCAAACGTGGAAGCCGGATGACGTGAAGCGCATTTCGCAGTAACTCGTCAGAACCGATGCCGGATGCCCAGACGAACCAGCGTCTGGCTTCCGGTAGTCGACGGTGACGACTGGTTATTGATCGAGGCCACCGCTGGCAAGTTGCGTGAGTCCGTGCCGGAGGCCTGTTGATAAGTGCCGATCAGATACACATCGGTGCGGGTCGACAGCAGATAATCGGCCCCGGCCTGGACTTGCCGATAGATCGCCCCGTTGTTACCACCCGCAGCGCTGGCAACGCGACTGCCCGATGTATACGTATAGGCGACGCCCAGTGACAGGGCTGGTGTCAGCACGTATCGAAGATTGGCCTCCACGAGATTGAAATAGGCACTCCCGCTATATTTGGACGGGTTCGGGCCGTTTGCCGAACTGCCCAAGCCGTCGAAGCCGACGTTGGCGTAGACGAGGCCGAAGGTGAGCGGCCCGAAGGTATAGCGTCCGCCAGCGGAGAACACCTGATACGAATTCGCCGACAGGTAGCCGCTGTAGATCGGATAACTGCTGTTCGACACCGTCGCCGACGGCGTGCCGGTGGTGGCGTTGCCGAAGAACGCCACGTTGGGATTGCGTACGTTCAGGTAACCGACGGCCAACGCCAGCGGGCCGCCGTCGTACCCTGCGCCGAGCGACCATACCTGATTGCGGGCAAAGCTCCCCGCCACGCCGCCGAAACTGTACATCGCGCCGAATGAGGCTCCGTTGAACGAGCGACTGCGGAATTTGACGGCATTGTTTGTGCGCACCGTGTTGTTCAGGTTGTCCAGGTCGCCCGGATGGGCGCCGATATTGCCTGACCATTGATTGCCCGATTCGAGCGGGCCGACGAAATCGGCGCCGCTGTCGTTTTGGCGGCCGATGGTCAGCGTGCCGAAGCCGTTCTGCAAGCCCACGTAAGCCTGTCGCCCGAACAGCAAACCGCCCTGACTTGCCTTACCCGACGAGAGATCGAAGCCGTTCTCCAGCATAAACACGGCGCTCAGACCGCCGCCGAGGTCTTCGCTGCCGCGCATGCCCCAGCGGCTGCCCTGCATCACGCCGCTTTGTACGGCCACCGAGCGGGCACCCCCGGCATTGCTGTTGTAATTCACCCCCTCGTCGAGGATGCCGTAAAGGGTGACATTGGACTGCGCACGTGCGTTCGACGCGACCGCGAGCGTTGCCGCGAGCGTCAGCATGACGGTTTTGTTCATGATTGTCGTTGTCGTTGTCGTTATGGGAGTGCCGGGGCGGTCGGCACGAGCGTGCCGATCCGTCCTGTTTTTATAGGAGTCCTACGGGTTTGCCCGATAAAGGGCCGGTGAAATTGCGCCTCGCTTTTAGCGATTCGCGGGGGTGACCGACGTGACTAGCGCGCCCTTACGTGTCATGTAAAGCATGCACGTGACCGCGGCAACAGCCAGAAAAAGCAGCGGCGTCATGGCCGTGGAGTAGCTGCCGGTGTGCTGTTTGATCTGTGCGACGGCGTTGACCATCAACCCGCCGCCGACCAGATTCGCCGTGGCATTGATACCGGCCAGCCCCGCCGCCATGGTGCCCGGCGACAAGATTTGTGCGGACATCGCCCAGAACGGTCCCTTGAACGAATAGGCGCCTACGAGACAGCACGTCAGGCAAACCAGGACCAAGGGCAACGACGACGGCCCGACACTGATCACCGCAAACCCCGAAGCCGTCAGCAACAGCGGTATGGCGGTGTGCATCCGGCGCTCGCCGGTCTTGTCGGAGTGACGTGACCAGAACACCATCGCCACGATCGTGATGGCATACGGCACCGAGTTGATGAAGCCCGTTTCCACATTTGTCAGGCCGAACGACTTGAGAAACTGCGGTTGCCAGACGGCGAGCACGCTGCTCGTGGCGGAAGCCACCGAAGCCAGCAACGCCATCATCATGAAGTACGGGTTGCGCAGCAGTGCCCAAAACCCGATGTGACCCACGGCCCCCGTTTGCGATCGCTCGCGGGCCAGCGTGGTTTCCAGCCACTCGCGCTCTTCGGTCGTCAGAAAGCGGGCTTTGGACGGACGGTCGACCAGTACGTACAACGCCGCGATGCCGAGCAGAATGGCGGGAATGCCCTCGATCAGGAACAGCCACTGCCACCCACGCAGATCGCCGATGCCGTGCATCTTCAGCAACGCCACCGACAACGGACCGCTGATCAGACTGGCCATGGCGTTGGCTGTCGTCAGAATGCCGAGCACGCGGGCGCGGTAGACCTTGGGCATCCAGTACGTCAGATAGAGGATCGCGCCGGGGAAGAAACCTGCTTCGGCCAGGCCCAGCAGGAAGCGCATCGAATACAGGGAGTACGGACCCGTCACGAACGCCATTAGCGAGGAAATAATCCCCCAGGTGATCATGATGCGGGCGATCCAGCGCCGTGCGCCGACACGCTCGAGTGCCAGATTGCTCGGCACTTCGGCAATGAAGTACGCGAAGAAATACAGACTCGCGGCAAAGCCGAACATGGCGTGGGACAGCCCCAGATCGGCATTCATTTGCAAGGCGGCGAAACCGATGTTGACCCGGTCGAGCAGCGCCATGAAATAGGACAGCATCAGGAATGGCACCAGACGCCAAATCACCTTACGCATTGTCGTCCGCTCGATTGCGGCGACTTGAGAGTTCGCTTGCATTGTCTCCTCCAACTTGTTGTTTTCGCGGACGACACGTCAAGGCGTCATCTCGCGGGCAGCCTTAAACTTCGATGCGCAACGCACGTGGGTCTTTTTTCGCGAGCCTTGCCAGCAGCAGCTCGACCTCGGCCATCGCGGCAGGTGTCAGTTGGCTGGCAGGACGCCGCTGCGTGGCATGGCTGAGCAGACCTCGGCGAGCGAGCACGTATTTGCGCACCGCCAATCCGACGCCCGGTTGTTGCTCGTAACGAAGCAATGGCAGATGCGCATCGAACAAGTCGTGCATCTCGTCGTGGCGCCCTTCGGCGTGCAGGCGGACGGTGTCGCACAACATGTCCGGAAACGCATAGCCGGTGTTGGCACCGTCAGCACCGCGTTCGAGTTCGTGATTGAGGAAAAGGCCACCGTTTCCGCAAAGGATCGCAATATCGCGCATCTCGCCGGTGGCGGCAAGGCGGCGCAGGGCGCTGATCTTCTCCAAGCCTGGCCAGTCCTCGTGTTTGAGCATCACGCACGACGGCAAGGCCGTCACGATGCGGCGAATGACGTCCACCGACATCTGCACGGAAAACGTCAGCGGATAGTCTTGCAAGATGAATGGCACGTCGTCGCCGATGGCCTCGACGGCTTGCCGGTAGTAAGTGACGATCTGGTCATCGGTGCGCAGCGTATTCGGCGGCGCGATCATGACGCCGGCCGCACCGAGCGCCATGACCTCGTGGGTCAGCGTGCGCATGGCCGCGAAACCCGGCGCAGACACGCCGACCACGACCGGCATGCCATGACTGCGCGCCACCGCGCGCGAGGCGACTTGCAGCGCTTCGGCGGCGTCGAGCTTGGCGGCCTCGCCAAGTTGACCCAGCACGGTCACGCCTGTGCAGCCCGACGCGTGATAGAAATCCATCAACCGATCGAGCGACGCGTAATCGATGGCACCGTCTTCGAAGAATGGCGTCGGGACGATGGGAAAGACGCCCTTGGCGTCGGCACTCAACAGCATGGTGTCTCCTCAGTAACGCAGGGCGGAACCCGCGACCCAGCCCGGTAATTGGTCAATGCGCGAGGGCGCGGAAAGCTCGTAATAGCGGGCACCTTGCGGACCCACACCGACGACTGCGTGACGGCTCAGCGACCGGAAGTAGACCAGCTGCCCCGGTCCGGCATGGACCACGTCGTCTTCGATTTGGACCGATACCGTGCCCTCGACCACCAGCAACATCTGCTCGTGCGGGTGATGGTGCAGGCGCCCATCGAAAGGCGTGTCCGGCGAGGCGTCGACCCACATGGCAGACATCTGCTCGCCGCAGACGGTCTTGCGCGACATGCCGGGACGCGGCGCGCTGGCCTGTGGCAATTCATCCCATTGAATCAACATGATTTGTGCGTCTCCCCGGTCAGATGCTGGCGATCAGACCGCCATCGACACGAAGCGTCGTACCGGTGATGTAGGCGGCGCGTTGGCTGGCGAGGAACAGCACGGCGTCGGCGTATTCCTCGGGCAGACCGTAGCGGCCCACCGGAATCGACCCTGTGCTTTCCGTGCGTACGCTTTCAATGGCTCGGTGCTCTCGGGCGGCTTTTTGTTCGTCGAGGAACTGGATGCGGTCGGTCGACACTCGCCCCGGCAGCACGATATTGGCTGTCACGCCGTCGATGCCGACTTCCCGTGCGAGCGTCTTCGACCAGCCCACTAGCGAGAGGCGCAGTGCGTTCGAGATGCCAAGGTTCGGGATCGGGGCAATGACACCGGATGAGGTGCTGGTGATGATGCGGCCCCATCGGCGCGAGCGCATGCCGGGCAACACGGCGTCGGCGATGCCGATGACCGACAGCACCATCGATTGGAAATACTGCTGCCACGCTTCGCGCGATTGTCCGTGGGCGGGCGTCGGGGGTGGCCCACCGGTGTTGTTGATCAAAATGTCGACTGAGCCTAAGCGCGCCGCGATCGTCTCCAGATGCGGCGCTACGATCGTCGGGTCCGCCAAGTCCCACGTCAAAGGCAGGGCGCTGCCGCCCTCGGACACTATCGATGCCGCGGTGCGATCGGCTGCCGCCGGATCGAGGTCTGCCACTGCGACGCGAACGCCTTCACCGGCCAGTGCGCGAGCGATGGCAGAACCTAGTCCGCCGCCACCGCCCAACACCAACGCTGTCTTGCCCTGAATTCCCAAATCCATACGGTGTCGTCTCTCTGTGTTGATGCGCATGTCTTGCGCTTACAGCGAACATTAGCGACACTTCCGGCATCCGTAAAACGCATTTATCGACGCAATTCTTCTGATTTTCAGATTAATGGAATGACCGCCATGACCACCACGACCAAGCCGTTGCCGGGCGCTATCACCGAAATCAACTTGCGATTGCTCCAGACATTCATGTTGGTGGGCAACACTCTGAGCTTCCGGGCGGCGGCGGAGCAGACCCATCGTTCTCAGTCGGCGGTGAGCACGCAGATCAAGCAATTGGAAGCGCAGTTGGGCATAGCACTACTGCACCGGACAACGCGCAGCGTCGAGTTGACGGAGGAGGGCATCGAACTGTTGGCCGGGACGCGGCTTGCCATGCACGAGGTCAACCAGCGGTTGCGCAAGATCCGGGAATCGGCAGACATTCGGCGCGGCCGGGTCTCGCTGGCTTGCTCGCCGTCGGTCGCGGCCACGCAGATGCCGCACATTCTGTCGGCGTTTCAGGCGATGCATCCGCAGGTCAGCATCGCTTTGCTGGAGTTGCATTCGGACGAGATCTTTAAGGCGGTTCGCGAAGGGCATGCCGATTTCGGCATCGGGCCGCGCGTGGCGTCGGCGGGGGACGACATTCGTTTCGAGCCGATTCATGAAGACAAGATCGTAGCGCTCGTGCCGCGAACGTTGCTTCCCAACTTCCGTAAAACCATTTCGCTGGCCGAGTTGTCGGCGATGCCGCTGGTGATGCATGCGAATGGCACCGCCATGCGGAAGATGATCGAGGAGGGGGCCAGCGCGCGAGGTCTCATCATCGAGAGCGCGTATCAATGCATGCAGATGCAAACGCTCGTGTCGATGGCGGCTGCGGGACTGGGGGCTGCGATCTTGCCCGCATCGGTGATCGTCGATGGACCGCCAGCCGGGACGCAACTGCTACGACTGGTCGAGCCGACGATGAGCCGCGACATTTGCGTGAGCACTGTGCGCGGCCGGCCGTTGTCGCCAACCGCTGAGCAACTGCTGGCGCTGGTGCGCGAGCGGGTGGGGCGCATTGATGCCGATTGATTTGATCGTTTGGATGATCTTAAAAACAGAATAATCACTAGATATTTTGCGATTATCAGATCAATGAAATTGCGTCACGCTAGGGTCCTGCGTGTTGCCTGACAGGTTGGCGCACGAACAACACCAAAGGACCCGTTTCATGAAAATCGTACGTTTTGAAGCTCACCACTTAGCCAATATTCCGATTCAACCGCCGCCGTTCCGCAAGTTGCCGAACGTCGAGCACGCGTTGATTTTGGAAATCGAAACATCGGATGGTCACATTGGCTACGCGATGGGTGGCTATACGCACCCGGTCATCGTCGACTTCTTGAACAACCACGCGGCGGCCTTGATGGTGGGCCAGGACGCGACTTGTATCAATCGTGTGACGGCACGGTTCGATCGTCACTCCGTTGTGCGTTTTATGGGGCGTGCGTATCTGTCGGCACTGGGGCTGGTCGACGTCGCCCTCTGGGATTTGCGCGGCAAGGCGCTCGGCGTGCCGGTTCACAAGTTGCTGGGTGGGTCGCGCGACAAGGTCGAGGTCTACATCACGCACGGTGCGGCCTATGGTGGCGCACCGGTCTACGACATCGAGGAACTGGCGGCTGAAGCTAAGCATCTGGCCGAGTTGGGCAATCTGCACCTGAAGAACACGGTGGGTCGCCAGCAGGTACCGGATCCGGCGGACGACTATCGCCGTATGAAGGCCATGCGCGAAGCCGTTGGGCCAAACGTCAAGCTGGCGATGGACGGCAATGCGCGTATGACGGTTTCCGAAGCGACGCGTCTGTGCCAGATGACTGAGGAGCTGGGAATCTCGTTTATCGAGGAGCCGATCATCGATAACGATCCGGTACAGTTGCGCGAGCTGCGCGAGAAGACGTCCATTCCGGTCGCGGCGGCCGAAAATCACAAGTACTCGGCGCGCGACTTGCTCGTGAACAATGCCGTGGACGTGCTCCAGCCCAATGTGACCAACGATGGCGGCTATACGGCTGGCTTGCGCATCGGCATGTTGGCGCAGGCGTTCGGTCGCGGCATCAGTCATGGCAACGGCAGTGGGCCGCACAACATTGCATTGCAGGCAGGGCTGGCCAATGGCGGGCTGGTCGAATACCACTTTCATAAGTGGATGGCCTACAACGCGATCTTCGAGAGCGTGCCGCAACCGGAGAACGGCTATCTGCACGTTTCGCAGGCGCCCGGGCTCGGACTGAACCCGAAGCCGGGTCTGATCAAGGAGTTCAAGCAGGTCGATCGCACGTCGTTGTTGTTCACACAGCCGGGCGCGATGTAATCGGTGGCGGGTGCAATGTTCGTTGGGCGACGCGCGGAGGTGGGCGAGGAGGGCGGGGGGCCCTGTTTGCACTTGGCGTTACCCGGATGTGGCACCCGCCGATGACGTGCGTTTCAAAACCGGGTGAATGGTGACAAAACCTGTCCTCGTCATGAAGTAACTTAGGCGCTCCATCCAACGGACCTAACGACGATGACCGGCGACAACATAGTACGAACGCTGATCCAGCATGGAACCGCCGATTCAGCCATTAAGCCGATACACGTGGCGATCCCCGATGAAGTTATCGATGATCTGCACGCGCGCCTCGGGCAAATTCGTTGGCCCGATCAGATCGAAGGGCAGGATTGGCGGCAGGGGACGGAACTAGGTTTCCTTCAGCGCCTTTGCGAGCACTGGAAGGGGCGCTTCGATTGGCGTTCTGCCGAGCGTGCGCTTAACGCTTTGCCGCAATTCCGAGCGACGATTGACGGGGTCGGCTTATATCTTGTGCATGCCCGATCGCAGCGTCCTGATGGCGTGCCGTTGCTTCTAGTCAACGGGTGGCCAAGTTCAATCTTTGAGTATCTTGAGGTTGTCCCGCGCCTGACTGAGGCTGGCTTTCACGTTGTAATCCCTGCGCTGCCAGGCTATGGATTCTCTGACCGCCCGACGACGTTTGGAATGAATGGCAGTCGGATTGCGGAGCTATTTACCGCACTGATGCGCGAGCTCGGGTACGAGCGATTTTTGGCGCACGGTAGCGATATGGGCGCCCAGGTGGTGAATGCGGTACGGCAGTATCAACCGGATCGCCTGCTTGGCGCGCACTTCAGCAATGTTTACTGGGGCTACCCACGCCCAAGCGATCCGACACCTGAGGAGCAGGCTTTCTTTGGTCGAGCGCAAGGCTGGCAGTTCGTTGAAGGCGCTTACGCCATGCTTCATGGAACCAAGCCACAGACCTTAAGTTACGGACTCAATGACAGCCCAGTTGGGCTCGCGGCTTGGATCGTCGAGAAATTTAAATCTTGGAGCGATGGCGATCTCGAAAACGTCTACGGACTCGATGGCCTATGCGCAAACCTCACCCTATATTGGGTAACCCAAACGCTCGGATCGTCGATTCGGTTGTATGCCGAGTCATTCAGTGACAAAAAGCTCAAGCAGCCACCCGAGCGCGGCGCGGTACCCGTGGGTGTGATTGTGTTTCCGAAGGACATTCTGCCGGCACCAAGAGCTTGGGGCGAGCGCTGGTATAACATCGTTCACTGGACCGAAGCTTCGTCGGGCGGCCATTTTGGTGCCTGGGAAGTGCCCGAACTATTCGTACAAGACTTGCGTGCGTTCGCTAACCAAGTATTCAGTCGCCCAGAGTAAGAGACGCCCACTGGATGTCCAAAAGCCATCGCCTGTTTGATCTCATGCAAATGCTCCGACGACACCATTTGCCGGTGCCGGGACATGAACTTGCGCGTGAAGCGGGCGTTTCGTTGCGAACCATTCGCCGCGATATTGCGAGTTTGCAGGCTTTGGGAGCCGATATCGAGGGGGAAGCCGGGGTCGGCTATGTGTTGAAGCCGGGCTTTTTGCTTCCGCCGCTGATGTTCACCGTGGAGGAGCTTCATGCTTTGATGCTTGGTGGCGAATGGGTTCGTAGACAAACTGACGACAGTTTCGCGCTGGCTGCGCAGAACGCACTCACCAAAGTAGAAGCGGTACTGCCGGCCGAATTGCGGCTGCAACTCCATGACAGCCCGTTTTACATCGATCGTGGGGAGACGCCACCGGAGTCCGTGGACTTAGCAGTGCTACGGCAGGCCTTGCGCGAACAACGTAAGGCGATGATTTCCTATCGGGACTTCAACGGCAAAGCCACGAAGCGCACCATCTGGCCGATTACGCTTGGATTCATCGAAAACGTTCGTTACCTGGCGGGCTGGTGCGAGCTACGGAAGGATTTCCGGATTTTTCGCACCGAACGTATAGAACATTTGGAATTGCTGGCGGATCGTTATCCTGGCCGCAGACGAGATTTGGTTAAGACGTGGCGATCACAGGTCAACGAAGCCGAACGTATGTCTGATGGTCCGCACGAAGGTTGATTGCACTGATTCGTTGGCAATCCTTTATTCGCATAATGTACATTATGTTAAATCGTGTATTTGTGCTGTTTTTGAACACCCACTACTCACTATTAAGGCGGCGGCACGCCAACCACGGCCCCCACGCCTCCCACGGGTAACCCTGCGGCCGCGCCAGGCACCGCACCGCCTGGGACTGCACCCACCGGTGCCACCGCGGCCGGAACCACCGGAGCGACCAGCGGCGGCGCGATGGGCGGTACCGGTCCGCCAGCGATACGGGCGCGAGTATCTGCTGCCCGCTCAGGGAAATCGGTTAAGACGTGGGTTCTGTTGGCCGGTGCCGTCGGTATCGCATGTTGTGCCGCCAGGTGCGTATCCCGCTTCTGTCGAGCCAGCTCCACTCGCATCGCGTACTGAAACTTGGTCTTGCGGGAGCGCCGCTTGCTCGCGAGATCCGGTGCCACGAGGTCCGCATTGATCGCATCTCGATTCGCTGCGTAAATAGCATCCTCATCAGCGGCGCTCGATACATTCAAGCCAATAATGGCATTGACTGCCGCCGGCAAATCCGGCCACAGGAGCGGCGTCACCACCGCCCCGTTGAGCAACGAATTCTCCGCCCCCAGGACATAGGTCGAAACGTGCCGTGAAACTTGGTCGTCACGTACCTGCGCGGCAGTCGCCAGCGAACCGCGATATTCGTCAATTCTGTCGTCGGCCACAGCGCCAGGGGGCTTGCCCAATCCGACGATCAGGCCGCCAAGTTGCGATTTGGTCGATCGCTTGGCGGCGTGCAGTTCGACGGCAGCAGGGTCGCCGTTGAACATAATGATCTCGAGATTGTGGGAAGTGGGATTCGCCTTTTTGAACTTGCTGACGGTCTTGGCGGTGACGTCGATGACGTCGTGCGCGCCGACGTTATGGCCCTTCATCTCGATTTCGACGCGGAAGGCCTTGCGGGTGTGGGCCGCATAAGCCGTCGCCACAGGTAAGGCTGCCGTGAGCAGACCGTTCAACGTCATGAACGCCGAGGCGTCCTCGGCCTCACCGGCGACGTGCACGCGCCGCTTCATGGCCCCTAACTCGGCAGCCGTGTAGTGCTCGATCTTTGCGTTGTGCGCCGTCGTGCCGCCGGGGGCATCGGCAGGTACCGCTTCGGTCTCAAACACCGCGCGTCTGGCGGCCGACATTTGATCGTGGATATTGCTGTCGTGACTGAGCATCGCCACGCCATCCTTCGACAGGAAAACATCGCACTCCACGCCGTCGATGCCATCTAAGTTGTCCGCACTCGCCGCATACGTTAGCGCCGTACGAAACGCCGCCGGCGAGTTTTCGGTCGGACGTGCACGTTCCGGATCGTCATCCGGGATTAACCCCCCGAACGTACGATTGGTCGCTCCCATCGCACGATGCGCAATGATCGACATGCGTGCTCGTTGCATCATCGCGAATCGCAAGTCTTTCAGCTTGGTCGTGATCGCCGGAGTGGGTGTCTCCAGATTGCTCCAATAGTCCAGCGGCCCGAGCATGGCGCATTGGTCCGCTTGCTGTGCCGTTTTGTCGGGATTCGCGATGACTTCATCGAGCACTGTCTCGGAGGCGGCACGAATCGCCCCCTTCTGCGCACCGGCGCCAATCGATGCGGCCGCTACGGGGCTGGCATTGATTTCTGCGATGGCTGCTTCGAGCGGTGCCCTAACGCGGGCCATGATGTCGATGGGAAACAGCACGCCCGCAATCCGGTTGATCTTGTGGTACGACTTATGCGCCATGTGACGCTGGTCGATCTGATGCCCCGCCGGACCCTGGTTCTGTTTCTTCGCCCGGCCATCCGCGTCAAGGCCGGGGTTGTATCGGTCCGCCGCTAATTGCAGTACCGGCTCGCCACCCCTCGCTCGCTGTTGAATGACTTGAGACCCGCGCGGGACGTGAGCGTGCATCAGCGCTCTTAATTGCGCAGTATGTTGCGCATGCGGTGCGCTGGCGGACATTGCATTCAACTCGCGTTGCGCACCCGATGTCGGCCGATTATCGACGAACTGAAATGCCTCGCCGTCACCGCTACGGGCGCCACCTTCCGTCGTCTGTTCAGCTATCGATGCTTGCGGCTTATGTTCGTAGGTACTCATCAGAACCCCATACGTTATTCTTTTGCGCGATCTGGGGCATGATGCCCGACTTCGCTTTGGTATCGCAACCTAACAGGCGCCCTATCCGACATCCCGGCTCGCCACCCTGCCGTGTGCCCGCCCACTATTGACCTGAACTAAAAATGAAATGATAATCAATCGCGTTTAATTTCTATGTTCGGTACCCCGAACCATTCCGTTCGGCCGCAGGCTCTCCGTGCTTTTCTTTGACTTTCGTCGTCTTGTCGCCTTCCGGGCCGGTTCATCCGAGCGCTTTGCGCTGCTCGTTTGATGGCAAGTTCCGCACGCCCTCGGGGGATCTTCGCGTACTACGACGAGTTACTACGTACGTGGACAGGAAAGCTCAGTAACCGGCATCAGGCTGAAGATCTGGCGCAAGACTCGCTGCTGCGGGTGCTGGAGTTGGATAAGCCACCGGATCAACCACGCGCTTACCTGCATCAGACAGCGCGCAACATCGCCATCGATGCCTACCGTCGCGACGGCGGCCGTGAGCAAACGACGCTCGACGCACTCGCGGAATTCGAGGCCACGACTGGCAACCCCGAGGACGAAGTTCACGCCTCGCAGCTCGCGCATGCCATTGAAGCCGCGTTGTCCGAACTTCCCCTGAAGTGCCGACAAGTTTTCATTTGGCAGCGAATCGACGGTTGTACGCAGCAGGAAATCGCCGAGCGGCTCGATCTGTCGAAAAATATGGTCGAGAAGTATATGATTCGGGCGATGAAACATCTGCGCGAACGTCTCGGCCCCTTGGCGCCGCAATGAAGCGCTCGGTCATGTTCCACCTCCCCTATTTCCGGCGGCCCAGCCAACAGCTCTCTCAAATGCGCGGCGTTTTCCCTGCTGATTCCCCTGCCCTTTTCGATGCCAGCCTCTGACCGTATCCGCGAGGAAGCCGCGCTGTGGTTCACCAGAGCGTGCAGCGGCGAATTCTCCGACGCCGACCGCGCGTCGAGAGACGCTTGGTTAGCGGCCGACCCTTTGCACCGCGCGGAATATGTAGCACTAGAACGTGTTTGGCGTGCGGCTGCCACCGTGCCAGCTGAGCGTCTGCGCGCGTTGACCGAACCGGCGCTCGGCGCGTCGGGCATGCCCCGGCCGAATCGCGGCACCGCAACCCGATGGGTGGCCGCCGCATGCGTTGGCATCGTTGGCATCGCACTCGGGACCCTGTTGTTGACTACCACGCGCGACTTGCCGGGAAGTGTCGCCAAGGTTGCACCACCGAACACCTCGCTGGCACGCGTCCAGGAGATGTCGACCCGACCCGGCGAAAGGCGCTCCGTGACGCTCGACGACGGCACAGTCGTGGAGCTCAACACGCGTACACGCATTCAGGTGAACTACACCACTGCGCTGCGCGAGGTGACGTTGCTTAGCGGTGAGGCGATGTTCTCCGTGACGCACGACGCCTCGCGTCCATTTGTCGTGGACGCCGGCTCGGGGCGCATCACGGTCACCGGGACCCGCTTTGACGTACGCCGCGTCGCGACCCAGGTGAGCGTCGCGGTCGAGTCGGGGGCGGTCAAGGTGCAAGGCGTGCCATCACAAAATGCGCCCACGCCAGCGTCGACGTATGTGTTGCTCACGAAGGGCCTCGGCACCACGGTTCGTCCTGATGGCGCCGTGGCCTCGGCCAGTCCGGTCGATCTCTCGACGGCGCTTGCCTGGCGCGACGGCAAATTGGTCTTCCGCAACGCCACGCTCGCCGACGTCGTGAGCGAAGTGTCGTTGTACCGACAATCTCCGGTGATCGTCGACAGCAACACGGTCGGCCAACTTCGCCTCACCAGTGTGTTTAGCGCAGACAACACCGACGAGCTACTAGCCGCATTACCGCAGTTCCTGCCGGTCAAGGTGCAGACGCTTGCCGATGGCAGCGTAAAAATTTCGTCGAAGTGATTCAGGTTTTGGTCCGGCGTTTCGTCTTCTGAGAGTTCGCCTTCGTTGCTGAGTGGCGACTCCATCAAAATTCGAAACGAGACCAATAGCCGTGACAGGTTCTACACACGCCCGCCGTTCCCGATCGCGCCGTCCGCAGACGGCCGCGTCGCTGATTTTCCTCGCCGCACTGGCAACGTTGAGCAGCCAACCCGAGCGTGCCGCAGCGCAGAGCGCGAACTCTGGGACCGCAGCAAAGGCTGGGGCCGCCGTCGAAGTCAACGTACCGGCACAATCGCTGTCCGACGCGCTCGTGCTATTCGGACGTCAAGCGAACCTGCAACTCTTCTTTTCTCCCGACTTGGTGAGCGGCAAGCGCGCACCGGCCGTGCGCGGCGTCATGACCGCAGAAGCTGCCTTGTCGGCGTTGCTTCAGGGTAGCGGCATCGATTTTCGGCGTAGCGGTAATCAGGGTTACGTGCTCGTGCGGGCCTCGGAAAAGCAAGCCGAGGCGCCGGTTTCCGCCCCCCAAAGTCCGATGGCATTGGCACCCGTCGAGGTGACAGCGTCGCGTACGTCGAGCGATCTCGTGCGCCCGACGCGTCAGGCGACCGTCATCGAGCGAGCAGAACTCGACGAGCTCAAGACCGCTTCGGGCAACCTTGCGACCGTGCTCGCCAAAGTCGTGCCGGGGATGGCCGATTCCAGTCATACCGTGACCGATTACGGACAAACGCTTCGCGGCCGAGGAATGCTGGTGCTGCTCGACGGCGTGCCGCTCAACACCAACCGAGACTCGGCTCGCAATCTCGCTAACGTCGATCCGGCGCTCGTCGAGCGCATCGAAGTTTTGCGCGGTAGCAGCTCG
The DNA here is from genome assembly GCF_049918595.1 of Pandoraea pneumonica. Taxonomy (GTDB): domain Bacteria; phylum Pseudomonadota; class Gammaproteobacteria; order Burkholderiales; family Burkholderiaceae; genus Pandoraea; species Pandoraea pneumonica_A. The sequence goes on along the minus strand of NZ_JBNCRZ010000002.1, from coordinate 1,137,254 downwards.
ATTTATGGCGGGGGCGCTACGGGCGGTATCGTCTCCATCACGACGCGGCCCGCCGGTGGTGAGCCCAAAGCGGATACCACGGTATCGTTGACCTCCCCGCTATCGCGGTTGCGCGCGGACGGCTTGAGCGCCGATATTCAGCAGCATTTCTCCGGCAGCTACGACATGCTCGACTATGCGTTCGACGTTGGCGGCCGTCGTATCGGCAACAGCTATGACGCCCGTGGCAATCGCATTGCGCCGGAGCCGAGCCAGGGCGACCTGTTCTCGTCGAACAATTACAACGTTGGTGGAAAACTCGGCCTGCGATTCGCGCCGGACCAGCGGGTGCAATTGTCGGTGAGTCATATCAATTCGTCGCAGGACACAAGCTATGCGTCCGATCCGTCAGTGGCACGACTGCCGGCTGGCAGCGTGCCTGCCCGCGGCATCGATGGGCTGGTGCTCGACGACCAGAACCAGATTCGCAATACGCTGGTGAATCTCGAGTACGAACACCGCGACCTGCTAGGAAGTCAGGTGTCGGCGCAGTTCTACTATCGTGATTACTTCACGCGGTTCACGCCCTTCGACGCGCGTGCGGTGGCCACGCGGGGTGGCAACGTCGATCAGACGATGCAGGACTCCATCGTCTTCGGCAGTCGTCTGACGATCAAGACCCCCTTTGGCGCCGAGAAGAAGACGCGATTGGTGTGGGGCATGGACTTCGAGCAGGAAAAGAGCGACATGCCGCTCGATATCTTCGACCCAAAGCTGTATGACGCGAGCGGTGGCCGCGTCTTCCGCAAGATTGGCGAAGCGACCTATCTGCCGCCGCTTACCACGCGCAGCTTGGGCGGCTTCGCGCAGCTTCAGCACAAGTTCAACGACCATTGGTCTGCCGAGGGCGGCCTGCGCTATCAATACGCGACGGCGAGCTATAACGACTTCGTGCCGTTGTCGCAGTCCAAAGTCGCGAACCCTGTGAGCGTGCAAGGCGGCACGGTGAACTACAACGCCGTGCTCGGCAATGTCGGCGTGACCTATTCGCCGATCAGGGGCCACGAGTTTTATGCGGCGTTCAGTCAGGGATTCAGCCTGCCGGATATCGGTGTGCAGGTTCGCAACGCGCGTCCTGGGTTCGACATCCATTCGTCCGACCTGCGTCCGGTCAAGACGAACAACTACGAGCTGGGGTGGCGTGGTGTTTTCGGCACCACGCTGACATCGCTGGCGGTGTTCTATACGACATCGGACCTGGGCGACGTGCAGAGCTTCAACAACGGCTTGATACTCACGCGTACCGCCGAGCGGATCGTCGGTGTCGAAGGCGCGGCCGACTATTTGTCGGAAGACGAGCGCTGGGGTTTGGGTGGGACGTTCACCTGGATGCAAGGCCGTGAAACCCCACAGGGGGCGAATAGCCAAGACATGAGTGGCTACCGCATTCCGCCGCTCAAGCTAACCGGTTATGTCCAATTCAAACCCGATCCGAAGTGGAGCAACCGGCTGCAAGTCACCTACTTCTCCGGGCGCGACTATCGCCTGAACGGCGCGAACAGCTTTGGTCGAATGGACGCCACGAGCTACACGACGGTCGACGTGATCAGCCGTTATGAAGTCACAAAGCGAGACACCGCGACGATCGGCATTCAGAATCTGTTCAACCGGTACTACTACCCGCTGTATAGCCAGCTTCTGCGTAACAGCAACAATACGAGCCATCTGCCAGCGCCGGGCATCACGCTTACCGCGACGTATCAACACCGGTGGTAAATCAGCGACCACGCCGAGACCCGGCGTGGTCACACGATCAAGCCGATACCGTCTTCGTGTCGGTCCGGCCGGTGTTCGGGCCCACGCCCGGACGCACTTGCAGCATGGCGAACACGCCCACCGCCGTTGCCACTGCGGTGGCGACGAACATCGATGAATAGCCGTACTTCGCCGACAAAATACCGGCCAGCGTCGGGGCAAGCACGGCGGCGATGTTCGCGATGAAGTGCATCAAACCGCTGAACGTCCCCACGCGCGTCGGCGCTGTGTCGATCACCACCGCCCAATACACCGAGTTTGGCAGCGCGTTGAGGGCGTTACCCAGCGTCATCAGTGCAATCACGGCCCACACGCTCGTCGCCTGCGAAACCATCAGGAAGCACAACGTCGTGCACGTCAGCGCCGCTGCTGCGAACCAGCTACGTGCGATGACCAGCTTGCCCGTCTTGCGATACAACCAGTCGGAAATGCGCCCACCGAGCAGCACCGTCACGCACGCGCCCGTCCACGGAATCATGCCGATGTACCAAAGCGACGACAGCGTGAAGTGAAACTCGTCGGAGAGGTATTTTGGGGTCCAGGTGAGCAGCATGAAGTTCACGTAGACGAACGCGAAATAGCCGATCGAATTGAACACGAGCGTTTTGCTCTTGAAGAAGCTCCACCACGGCATGTCAGTGGCAGCCGTGGCGGCCGACAGCGTCTGCGCCGGACGCCCTGCCCGAATCAGCGCCGCTTCGGCCGCGTTCACACGCGGATTGTCTTCCGGACGGTTCGTATAAACGCGTGCGAACAAGGCGATCAGCACGAAGCCGGCCAAGCCGAGCACGACATACATCGTTCGCCAGCTATCGGTGAGCAGCAGCAGACCGACGGCAACCGGGGCCGTAAGCAGCGCGCCGAGCGGCGTGCTCAACAGCCCGATCGACACCGCGAAGCCGCGCTCCGACGGCGACGCCCACGCGGCCATCGTCTTGTTGATGATCGAGTACGCCGGTCCTTCGGCGAAGCCAAACAGCACGCGAATCGTGGCGAAGCCAGTCAGTGCCGAGCCACCGAATACCGCAATCCCGAGGTCGCCCGCCCAGATCATGGCAATGGCGAACACCGACCACGCGATGCCCGCAATCACCCATACGGTCTTGGCGCCGACGCGATCGGCCAGTGCCCCGCCGAACAGCGCACCGAACATATAGCCGTAGCCGAAGTAGCCAAGGACTGCGCCCCACCCTGCCCGATCGAATCCGTATTCCGACGTGATTTGTGCGGCCGAGTACGAAATCGCGCCGCGGTCGATGTAGTTCACGAGGGCGATCACCACGATCAGCGCAAATATCGCGAACCGATATCGCGTCGCTGCGGCGCTCGGGTGCCCTGCTGTTGTTGGTTCCATGAAGTCTCCTAGGTGTTGATTTCTCTGCAAAGCGCCCGATGCCCTTCGCAAACGATTGTCGATTATATATAATGCACAATGCATATCAACTGAAATCAAAAACCTCTTCTCCTTGCCAACCATGTCCAACTCGCTTCCCGTAGTCGCCGTCGCCTCGCTGGGCGGGACGATCAGCATGACGCCGTCAGACGCTGCCGGTGGTGTCGTCCCTACCCTCGACGCTGCGCAGTTGACGAACTCCGTCCCCGGCTTGTCCGCTGTGGCGACCATCAAGGCAACATCGCTTCGTCAACTGCCGAGTGCATCGCTGGGTTACGGCGATCTGATGGCCGCCCTCACCTGGGCCGAGCAGCAGATCGCTGACGGCGCCAGCGGTGTGGTGCTCACGCAAGGCACCGATACGCTCGAGGAGACGGCGTTCCTGCTGGATCTGTTCTGGACGTTGCCGCAACCGCTGATCGTGACTGGCGCGATGCGTGCGCCTCAAGCCGCCGGCGCAGACGGTCCCGCGAATCTTTTGGCAGCGGTGCGCACGGCTTCGCATCCCGACAGCGTGGGACGTGGCGTGCTCGTGTTGATGAACGACACCGCTCACTACGCGCGTTGGGTCAGCAAGGGCGATGCACTGGCCGTGCAGGCGTTCGTGTCGCACGACGGTGGCTTCGCGGCGCGAATCGTCGAAGGACGCCCGACGTTTTTCCACGCCAAGCCTGCTCGCCCGCAACCGTTGGCGCGCCCGGTGCGTGATTGGCCCAAAGTCGCACTCGTGACGGCGGTGTTGGGTGACGACGGTGAAGTGGCGGAGATGGCCGTCAACGGGGGCTACGAGGCGGTTGTGATTGCCGCGCAGGGTGCGGGCCACGTCTCGTTCGGATTCGCCGAACGTATTAGCCGCCTGACGGCGCAAGTGCCGGTGGTGATTGCCAGTCGTGCGGCAAGCGGGTCGACGGCGTCGCAGACGTATGGCTATGTCGGTGCCGAAATTGATCTCGCCCGGCGCGGTGCGCATCTGTCCGGCTGGCTGTCTGCGCTCAAGGCGCGTTTGTTGGTTGTGGCGTTGCTGGCGTCGGGCGTTGCGCCCGGAGCGCTCGGAGAAGCGCTGGCAAATTGGAGTAAACTCACGCGTCAATAATCTTCACATGGCACCCCTTTGAAAAGCATGTCCACCGCATCTGCCAGCGCGTCCGGCTCGTCTGGCCGTCGTCGACTCACGGCATATCAATATGCCATCGAGACACTCCGCACCGAGATTCTGCAAGGCAAGTTGAAGGCGGGAGACCGCCTTCGGCAGGACGATCTCGCGCGCCGTCTCGAGATGTCGACGACGCCGGTGCGTGAAGCGTTGCGCACGCTGGTCTCCGAGGGGCTGGTGTTTTTCGACGTTCACCGTGGTGCCGTGGTGCGTGGTCTTACGATCGACGACGTCAACGAGTTGTACCACCTGCGTAAAACCCTCGAACCGATGATGGCCGAGCAAGCGATGGCCACGATTCGGGAAGAGGATATTGCGCATGCCGAAGCATTGCACCTCGAGATGGCAGCGACGTCGGACGTCGTCAAATGGACCGAGTTGAATCAGGCTTTTCATGCGGCGCTTTGGGCGTCGCAAGACGATTCGCGTCTGGCCCACCTGATTAAGACGTTGCGTGACGCGTCGGGGCCGTACATCGCACTGTCGTTGTATATGCGCCCCGTGCACGTCGATGTCAGCAATCAGGAGCATCAGAAGATGCTCGACGAATACCGTGCGCGTGATGTTAAAGCGGCTCGGCGTCACACGATCGATCACCTCGACGCCACGCTGCACATCATCATCAAAGCCATCGAGCAGACCGAGGCGGAAGCTGAAGCGGCTGCGCAAAACTGACATCCGGCGGATGTGTGCGACCCAAGGGGATGAGACGGTATTGGAGCAGGTGCAGTCGGTCTGTTTGATCTAGTTAGATACGAAGATCTGCGCTACGCCCGTCCGGTGTGCGACTGACGAAGCCGACTGCCGTCCAAAAGGCGATGATGGGTCTCGTCGAGTCTTCCTCGTCCGCGACCTTTTCCACGCAAACCTTCTGCTTATTCATCTCCCGCGCCGCGTCCACTACTGCGTTACACAGGGCTCTCGCGTTCCCCTTCTTGCGCTCCTTTCGGCGAACGAAGATAGACACTATCTCGATTGCATCCTGCCGAATTTTTAGACGAACCGGCTCGAAGAATGCGCTGTGCTCGACCGAACATAACAGGTTCCCCTGCGCGTCGGTTCCGGTCAGGTTTGCCTGCGCGGTTGCAAGCCGGGTTTGCAAATGGTTTTGAAGTATCTGTAATTGTTGTTGACTCAAGATAGTTCCTTGCGGCCCTGGATTCTTAACCGTGGTGTGCTTGGTTCGGCGCGTCTCACGTTTTCGGGAGTATCGAAATCCCGCTAGCGCTGTGAATATTGCTTTTGTGGCAAGTTGAACACATCACCGCCCCGCATCCCGCCGGCTTTGCTCCTCGACGGTCAGAATCGCCTCCGGCGCCACTTCAAGCCGCCCTTGCGGAATCGGGTCGCCGCTCTCGTCGGAGAGTCCGTAGGTACCCTCCGCGATCTTCGCCAACGCCCGTTCGATATCGGCGATACGGTTGTCGTTGACGTTGCGCAGGTTCTGGTTGACTTCGTCTTGTGCCAGATCCTGCGCGTCGTCTTCGAATTCGTGGGCTTCGTCGCCGTGCTCGGATTGCAACGATGCCTCGTCGGCGATCGTGTTTTCCTCGCCGCCAAGCAATTGCTGGCGCATGGCTTCGAGTCGCTTTCGCTGCTGCTCAATGAACGCGGGGCTGAGTGTCGATGAAGGCTGGGACATGAGGCTCTCCTATCGTCTTACACGGCCGAGAATGGCCTAGTTCGCCGGCAGATATCGGCGGAAATCGCTATCGAGCGACGCCAGCGACCGGTCGATGGTCTGACGGTGCGTATCGATCCATTTGCCGTCGGCATCCAATTCGCTATCGGTACGCGCCAGCATACGCTTCATTTCAGCCGGTTGCGGTCCGCCGGACGTTGCGCGATGCATGACGATTGCCGTCGGGTCGAGCGTCGCGCGGAACTGCGCCTCGGTCATCGGCAGATCGCCGCCGCTCACCTGCATTTCCGTAAGCGTCTGTTTGTAGATGCGCTGCGCTTCGGCGTAGGGGAAGTTGCTCGGACGGAGGTCGTGCGCCTTCGCGTAGTCGACGATCTCCGACGCAAAGTGATGCCCCACGCGGAACGGCAGGCCATGCTCGCGCATTAGCACGTCGGCAACCTCCTGCGACGCGGTCCAGTCGCTGTCAAGCTCTTCGAGTGCGCGTTGCGGATCGATCACCAGCGCGTTCAGCACACGGTCCCAGCGCTTGAGCAGCGCCGTCGTCCGATCCAGCACCGCCATGTTTTCATCGATATGCTTCGCATCGTTCATTCCGGGCGGGATGTTGTGTGCGGCGATCGCACGCCCCACACCGAGCGTCACGACCATCGACGCGGCGGTGCGCGTGTCGTTGAGCAACCCGGGGTTGCGCTTTTGCGGCATCGCGCTTGAGACATAAGTATTGCCTCCCCCTTCACGCAGCAAAATCCATGGCCGCGGCTGCGCGTACTGCACCATCACGTCTTGCACGAAGGCCGACGTATGCAACGCAATGCTCGTCGCCACCGCACCGATCTCGACCGGCAAGTCCGTTGCCGCGATCTGCGACGCATCGTAGGCGTTGTCGACCTTGTCGGCAAAGCCGAGCGCATGCGCCATCTTGTCGCGATCGAGCGGCCAGCTCGTGCCATTGAGCACCGTCGTGCCCATCGGCGATAGGTCGACGCGCGCGTACAGCTCATGCAATCGCTGCGCATCGCGCTGAAGCCCTGCCACATACCCCAGCAGGTAGTGGCCGTAGCTATTCGGTTGCGCAGCTACGCCATTGGTGTAGTTTGGCACGATGGTCGCTTCATATTGCTGGGCAAGCTGACGCAGTGTTGCCGTTGTGGTGCGCAACTGCGCAGCGAGGACGAGCAGTCGGTCGCGATACATCGCCGCACGCACTGTCGCCAGCATGTCCTGACTGGAACGCCCGGCATGCAACAGCGTCGCCTCGACACCCGCCGCCTTGATGAGCAGCGGCTCGAACGTGATGACCAAGTCCGGGCGCGCCCCGCCGGGCTGGTCGCCTGCGCGCAGCACGGCGTCGAGTCCGGATGCGATGTGCGGCGCGAGTGTTTTATCCAGCAATCCCTGGCGGGTATTGATGACCAACGACGCCTTGTTAATCTCACCCAACCAGAAGAATGCATCGCGCTGAGGCGTCGCAGTCGCAGGGGTGGTCGCGGCGGATGCGGTGCCATTGGGCGCGTTCTGCGCCAAGGCGGGAACGGAAACCATCGTCATCAGGCACAGCCCGAACCCAGCAATTTTTTTCTTGTGCACCACATGTCTCCTGATCGTCGAGGCGTCCGAAGGGGGATCGGCGCCGGCGTTATTGTGCAGGCGGATACCTTACTCCGGTCGTCGTCTATGCGCTACATTCGGGGATCTACGAATCGATGAGAACCGCGCAACGCTTAGCGCGAATCGCCGACACCGCGTGCCTCATGAGTAAAATACGCATCTGCCCTGTTAGCGTGCGGTGCGTAAGACCGCCCCATCCAAAAATATGACGCAAAAGAAACGGACGACTCTGAAAGCGCTGGCCGACTCGATTGGCGTTCACTCGTCCACGATCTCGCGGGTGATGAATCCCGAGACGCGACACCTGATCAGCGACGACGTCGTCGAAAAGGTGCTCAAAGCCGCGCGTCAGCTCAATTTCTCACCTAACCGGGTGGCCTCTGCCCTGCGCACCAAGCGTTCCGGAATCATTGGCGTCGTGCTGCCGGATATCGGCAATCCGGTGTTTCCGCCGATTTTGCGCGGTATCGAAGATGAACTAGCCAAGAAGGGCTTCATTCCGTTGATTGCCAACGCGGAAGGCGGAAAAGAGCGACAGCGTTTCGTCATCGACCAGATGGCCGGGCGGCAAATCGACGGCCTGATTCTCGCGACGTCGGGCCGCAAGGACCCCATCCTCGAGCACTGTCTCGAAGAGGGAATTCCGGTGGTCGTGGTCAACCGCAGCGAAGACAGCGGCCGCGCTTCGTGCGTCGTAAGCGACAACCAATTGGCGATGCTCCTCGCGGTCAAGCACCTTGTGTCGCTAGGTCACTCAGCAATTGCGCACGTGGCAGGCCCCAAAGACTTGTCGACGGGTTACGAGCGAAAGGTCGGCTTTCTCGATGCACTCAAGGAGCAAGGTCTCAAAAAGACAAATTGCCCCGTAGTCGAATCCACCGCCTTCGCACGCGCCGAGGGGCGCACAGCATGCGATACCGTACTGGAACGCTATCCCGGGACGACGGCTATCGTCGCCGCCAACGACTTGCTAGCGCTCGGCTGCTACGACGCGATTCGCGCACGTGGCCTCAAGTGCCCGGACGACATCTCCGTGGTCGGCCACAACGATATGCCGCTGATGGACTCCGTTTGGCCACCCATGACGACGGTGCACATCCCCCTCTACGAAATGGGTGTTCGGGCCGCCGCACTGATGCTCGACAGTCTCGACGCCAGTTCGAAGACGCAAATCAACGTCGTGCTGCGCCCCGAGCTCGTCGTGCGCGAATCGACGATCGCACGATAATCTTTGACTGGCGCGACCACCTGTCGCGCTTTTTTGTGCATTGAAATGCAAACGTTTGCGGCAATTTCCGCAGAAGTTGCCGTGGCACGTCCGAGTTTCCCGTCATATTTCCGAATAAACAGCCTTTGACAAACGAAAAATCACCGAATACTATGCAAACGTTTGCATGAACAGGCGAATGAAAATGGAATCTGGACAAAGCGGCAGCATCGTCAGCGATGTTGCGTCGGTAACGGGCATCGTGCTCGCTGCCATGAGCAAGACCGAAGATCCGCGGCTCAAGGAGATCTTGGGCGCACTCGTCGTACACGGCCATGCCTTCCTCAAGCAGGTGAAGCTGACCGACGAGGAGTTCGAGCAAGGGTTGGATTTCTTGCGTCGGGTCGGGCTGACGTGTAACGACAGTCACAACGAGGTGGTGCTGTTGGCCGATGTGCTCGGCATCTCGACCTTGGTCAAGGTACTGAACAACTCCATGCATGAGGAACATACGGGCGGCGCCCTGCTCGGTCCGTTCTTCCGTGGCGGATCGCCCCACTACGCCTTGGATGCGTCGATCGTGCAAGACGACGCGCCTGGTGCACCGATCTTCGTGAGCGGGCAAGTCCTCGATATTCGGCAGCAGCCCATTCCCAACGCGAAAGTCGACGTTTGGCAGGCGTCTCCGGTGGGTCTTTATGAGAACCAAGACCCCGACCAGCCGGACATGAATTTGCGCGGCCACTTCTTCACCGACGGCAGCGGCGAGTTTCGTTTTCGCAGCGTGCGCCCCGCCGGTTATCCGGTGCCCACGCACGGGCCGGTCGGTGATCTGCTGCGCGCGCAGCATCGCCATCCCTATCGTCCGGCCCATCTGCATTTCGTGGTGATTGCCGAAGGTTGCGCGACGCTTATTTCTCAGATCTTTGCCGACGATGCCGAGTATCTCGACTCGGACGTCGTCTTCGGCGTCACGCGCGATTTGGTGGGCAAGTTCGAGCGCCACGAGGCTGGCACCGGTCCGCACGCCGAGCAAACGGTGCCGTATTACACGCTGTTTTGCCGATTCGTACTCGCTGAAGGCGTGCCCACGCACCCGACACCGCCCATCAAATAGGAGCTTCGTATGACAAACGCATTGCATCAAAAGGTTGCCGTCGTGATCGGCGGGACGGGTGGCATCGGCAAAGCCACGGCAAACCGCCTGGCGCAAGCTGGCGCGAGCGTCGTCGTCGTAGGGCAAGACGACATCGCTCAGGCTGAAGCGCTCGCCCAGCAACTCCCCGGCGCGGGACATAGTGCCCAACTGGCCTCGATTACCGACAGCGCGACGCTCGCAGCGGTCGCGGCTGCCGTGCGCGAGCGCTATGGCCGTGCCGACATTCTGGTCAACGCCGCTGGCTTCACTAAGCCGATCAAGCACAGCGACCTCGACGCACTGACGGACGAGTTGATCGACGACATGTTCAAAGTGAACTGGCGTGGCCAGTTCGCGGCGATCCGGGCGTTTCGCGGCTTGCTCGCCGACTCGGGCGATGGGCTGGTCGTCAACGTGTCGTCCATCTCGGCGACGACGGGCGTCGGCAGCAACGTGGCGTACTGCGCCGTGAAGGCTGGCATCGACATCATGGCCGCGTCGCTGGGCCGCGCGTTGGCCCCGCAAATTCGCGTCGTCAATGTCTCACCCGGCGTGGTCGACACGACCTTCGTGCCGGGACGCGGTGCCGACTTCAACGACAAGGTCGCGGCAACCACGCCGCTAGGCCGGATCGGCACGCCGGACGACATCGCCGCCGCCATCGAGGCCTGCGCCACGCATCTGACATTCACGACGGGTGTGACGCTCGTCGTCGATGGCGGCCGCCGCCTGAGCTAACGACACCCCGTTCCGGAGCCTCACATGCACTCACGCAAGACCATCCTCACCTGCGCGGTGACCGGCAATCTGACCAAGCCCGAGCAGCATCCGGGCCTGCCGGTCACGCCGGAACAAATCGCGACCGCATCGCTCGACGCTGCCCGCGCCGGTGCCGCTGTCGTCCACATTCACGTGCGCGACCCCAAGACGGGCCGCCCGTCGATGGACATTGGGCTGTATCGCGATGTCATCGAACGCATCCGCGCAGAAAACACCGACGTCATCATCAACCTGACGACCGGCCCCGGCGGGCGCTTCATTCCTAGCGAGGACGATCCCAAAGTTGCGGCCCCGGGTACTACGTTGATGCGCCCGGAAGATCGTGTGGAACACATTCTTGCGCTGCGTCCGGACATTTGCAGCCTCGATTTGAACACCATGAATTCCGGTGGCGACGTCGTCATCAACACGCCGAAGAACGTCACGCGCATGGCGGCGGTCATCCGCGAGGCCGGTGTCAAACCCGAGTTGGAAATCTTCGATTCGGGCGACATGCATCTCGCATTGGATCTGATCAAGTCCGGCGTTCTCGACGGCCCCGGCCTGTGGACCTTCGTGATGGGCGTGAAGTACGGCTTCTCCGCCTCGCCGGAAACGTTGATGTACGCCCGCAGTCTTTTGCCTGCCGGTGCGCAATGGGCGGCTTTCGGCATCGGGCGTTTCGAGTTTCCAATCGTCGCGCAAGCGTGGCTGGCCGGTGGACACGTCCGCGTGGGCCTTGAAGACAACATCTACATCTCGAAGGGCGTCCTTGCCGAGAGCAACGCGGCGTTGGTGAAGCGCGCCCGCGACATCGTGGAGTCGCTTGGCGGCGAGTTGGCGAGCGCGCAAGAAGCGCGTGAGCAACTGGGGCTGACGCGGTGAATAAGCCTCAGCCCTCCCCGTCCCTTGCGCCGTGGGTCGCCCCGAGCGCCTTCGTCGGTCAAGGCACGCAGCTAATTGGTGACGTGCGCATCGGCACCCAGTCGTCGATCTGGTTCAACTGCGTGTTACGAGGCGACGTGCAGCCCATTGTGATTGGCGAGCGCACCAACCTTCAAGACGGAACCATCGTTCACGGCACCACCAACGGGCTGCCGACGATCGTGGGCGATGACGTCACGGTCGGACACGGCGCAATTCTTCACGCGTGCACGCTGGAAGACGGTGCCTTCGTCGGCTTCGGTGCCCGGGTGCTCGACGGCGCCGTCGTCAAGTCGGGCGGCATGTTGGCGGCGGGAGCCGTACTGACGCCTCACAAGGTGGTCGGTACCGGTGAGCTATGGGCCGGAAATCCGGCTCGCCTGCTGCGGATGCTGTCCGACGACGAGTGCGCCGGGCTGGGTGTCGCCAGCGCGCGTTACGTCGCACTGATCGAGCGCTACAAGCGCAACCAATTCGTTACTTTGACCTTCTAGGAGCAACAAGCATGAAAGCAGTTCGTGTCACGGCGCCGAGCGCCAGTCTGGATGCCCTCGACCTGAACATCGCCTCGCAAACGGTGCCGAGTGTGGGCGAAGGGGAATGTCTTGTTCAGGTGCACAGCGCGGGTGTGAATCCGAGCGATGTGAAGGCGGTACTCGGTGCCATGCCGCATGCCGTATGGCCGCGCACGCCGGGTCGTGACTTCGCCGGTGTCGTGTTGGATGGTCCTGCCGATCTGGTCGGCCAGGAAGTCTGGGGCAGCGGCGGCGAGCTGGGTATTCGCCGCAACGGATCTCACGGGCATTTCCTGAGCCTGCCGGTCGGTGGTGTACGGAAAAAACCGGCCAACCTGACCATGGAAGAAGCCGGTGCGGTCGGTGTGCCGTTCGTCACGGCGTTCGAGGGGTTGCGTCGTGCGGGCGGTGTGAAGGCGAGTGATGTGGTGCTGGTCCTTGGCGCCAACGGCAAGGTCGGTCAAGCGGTCGTGCAATTGGCGACCCACGCCGGTGCGAAGGTGTTCGGCGTCGAGCGTACCGCCCAGGGGTACCTCGGACATGCCAACGGCGAAGTCATCATGATCGACGCGTCGTCGCAAGGCATCGCCGACGTCGTGCGTGAAATGACGGGCGGCCACGGTGCCGACATCGTCTACAACACCGTCGGCAGCCCGTACTTCGAGCAGGCCAACGCCGCGATGGCGAAGCGTGGCACGCAGATCTTCATCTCCACGTTCGAGCGCGCTGTCCCGTTCGACATCTTCACGTTCTTCCGCGGGCAACACACCTATCTCGGCATCGACTCGCTGGCGCTGGATAGCACCGACGGTGCACAGATCCTCGATCAGCTCTATCCGCTGTTCGCGAACGGCACCTTAAAGCCGTATCCGATCCTTAGTGAAGCGATTTTTTCGATCGACGATGCTGCAACGGCCTATCAGGCGGTACTGCGCGGCAGCACCAACCGAGTCCTGCTCAAGCCATGAACATTACGCGATTCGAATCGGCGCCCGAGTACTTCCCGGAGAACCATTTCTCGATGCGCTGCGTGAGATTGCAGGGGCATGAAGCCGGGGAATCGAAGTCGCTTTGGCTCGGCGTCTCGACGATCGAACCCGGTGGGTACACGACACTCTCGGCGTCGGCGCTCGAGAAGCACTACGTCGTACTGTCGGGCGAAGTGACCGTGGAGACTGAGACCGGCAGTGCGATCTTGCGGGCCAACGATTCCTGCCGTCTGGCCCCCGGCGAGGCGCGAGCATTAAAGAACCTCTCCGCAAGTCCCGCGGCGGTGTTACTGGCAATGCCGCTGGCTTAACTGACGGAAACCCGCGCCTTGGGCGGGGCTTCAGGCGTCATCAGCGAGACACATCGACAAGGCAGCCTCTCCCTCACACGGGCGTGTGAGGGAGCGTGCAGATGATCAAGGTGCGAGAAGTCAACGGCAGTCTGGTCGCTTGTGCTTACCAAGGCGATGCCAAGACCCTTTTGGCCTTCAATATCACAGCGCCACAGGATCGTGAGCGCCTCGCGGGGTTCACGATTCAGGTCAAGCCCGACGGCCGCGCGGCGTATTTCCTGTGGAACAAATTGCAGTTCGCGCATCCGGCGCAGCATGCGCAAGATGCCGCGGAGCCAGCGTACTCCACGGTGAATGCGCCGTTACACCGGTTTCGTTGGGTACACGTGCCGGGCAGCGATCATCAAGGATTGACCCCTCCCTTCGGGCGCTATGCGTACACGGCCACGCCGCGGTACTTCGACGACCAACGGCGGCTGATGCCGCTGGACCCAGCGCGCGGAGCCACGGTGGAAATCGAACTCAAGCCGTTTCAGCAGGGCCCGGTTCGACTGGGGTTCACGCGGGGATACGCGCAGTCGCAAGCGTATGTGAACCATTTTGGTCATGATCTCGTGCTGAAACCGCCTTCAGCGCCCTTAGTATTCGATACGCACCAAATCGCAGGGCAGAACGCGCAAGGCAACAACTTCACCTATCTCGATGTTTATAGCTGGGCCGGTGCAAGCACTCGAGAGCGCATCGTCGACGTCTTGAATCTCGTACACGACGGGCCCAATCGCCAGTTGGACGTTTTCGCCTACGACCTGAACGAGCCCGACATCATCACTGCCCTGCTCTCGCTCGGTCAGGAAAAGCGCGTGCGCGTGATACTGGACAACGCCTCGCTGCACAAATCCACCGCCGAGAAACCATCGACTGAAGACGAGTTTGAGGCGCGCTTCGTCGCCGTTGCCGGTCAAGACGCCATGCTGCGCGGCAAATTCGGCCGTTACGCTCACGACAAAGTCTTCGTGGTGTACGCCGACAAGGCTCGCCAGCAGCCGGAACTCGTGCTGACCGGCTCCACCAACCTCTCGATCACAGGCTTGTACGTCAACGCCAACCATGTGCTCGTATTCGACGATCCGGCTATCGCGGGTGTCTACGCGAGCGCTTTCCAAGCGGCCTGGACGACGAAGGTGCAACGTGCGGCCTTCGCCGAATCGGCGCTAGCGACGACCACGCACAGCTTTACGCCAGCGAACACCGGGGCCGTCGACATCGATTTTTCGCCCCATTTGCCCGCAGACAAAGACAAGGTGCTTGGCCGCATCGTTGCCCGTATAGAGCAAGAGAGCCAAATCGCCGAGAACGGCAGTGTTCTGTTTGCTGTGATGACGATGGACGGCGCGACGGCAAAGGGGCAGCCCGCTAAGCCGAACATGGTGTACGACAGCCTGAAGTCGCTGCATGAGAGCGAGACGATTTTCAGCTACGGCATTTCGGACAGTCCCGGGCAGGTGTGGCTGTACGGGGCCGACACCCGAGGCGGTGTGCTGGTGAGCGGTAAGCCGGGCCAGCCGCTGTTGCCGCCACCGTTCGAGCAGGTACCGAGCATCGGCAGCGGCCACGAGATTCACCATAAATTCGTGGTGTGCGGCTTTGGGCGGCCGGATGCGGTGGTGTTCTGCGGTTCGTCGAACCTGGCTGAAGGCGGGGAACTGGAAAACGGCGACAACTTACTGGGTATCCACGATCCGGCCATCGCTACCGCGTTTGCCATTGAGACACTGCTGCTGGTGGACCATTACAACTTCCTCAACCGGCTCAGCACGAAAACTACCGACAGTCATACCTTGCGAAGCGCCGCCGACAATCGTACGGCCGCGAAGGCCGCCGAATGGTTTCTCGGCACCACCGACCAATGGGCACGGCCCTACTTCGTCGAAGGCAGTACCCGCAGTCGCGACCGGCAGCTCTTCACGGCGTGAGTTTGGCGGGGGCGCCGCGCCCCGGCGCGCGGTTTCGTCTGCGTCGATTTGTCTCCGCCGTTTTGTCTCATTTCTCTCACCGTTTTGCCTCAGGTCGTCACCCTCCCCGTCCTTCGCAAGCGGCCCCGGCGTACATTCCGGGTGCCCTTGCCCTAAGACGGAGAAGTGAATGCTTTTCAACCGCACTGGCGGCCTCGTCGCCGCCACGCTCATCGGGGCGCTCTTTGCCCCAACCGCCCACGCGCAGAAGGCCCCCGAGGGCGCCAGCCCAACAAAGGGCTTCAATACCTACATTCCCACGGATGTCCTGACGCCCGCCACGGTGCAGACGCGCATCGGCAAGCTTGATTTTGTCGATGGCGTGCCGACGGAAGACACGGCCAAACGGGCCTTCGACAACCTCGATTTCCTGCGCGGTGTGGAGGTCTTCCTCAACCTGATGCCCGCTGCGAGCATCGAAGCCATCCGTCGCTCGAGCGTCGCACTCGGCGCGACCAAGAGTCATCAAGCTACGATCTACGATCAGCTCGCCGACTCCAATCCGCTCCTGCTCACCGCCAACACCGACACGGTCTATGCCTTCGGTGTGCTCGACCTCGAGACCGACGGCCCCACGGTGGTCGAAGTGCCGCCCGGCAGCGGCCCGGGAACCGTCAACGACGCGTTCTTCCGCTACGTCGTCGATATGGGCGTGCCAGGGCCAGATCGCGGCAAGGGCGGCAAGTATCTGATCGTGCCCGCCGACTACAAGGGCAAGCTCCCGAAGGACGTGAAGGATGGCGGCGAGTACTACATCGCCCGTTCGCCGTCGTACGTAAACATCGTCGTGTTGCGCGGTTTTCTGGTGGATGGCAAGCCGGACGTGGCGTCGAAGATGTTCCGTGACGGTTTCAAGGTCTATTCGCTCAGTCAAGCGAAGCACCCGCCGAAGATGGAATTTATCAACTCGTCGAAGCAGGCGTTCAACACGGTGCACGCCAATAACTTCGCGTTCTTCACGGAGCTGGACCACGTCATCCAGAAGGAGCCGGTCGACTTTATCGACCCCGAACTGCGCGGCCTTGTCGCCTCGATCGGTATTCGCAAAGGCAAACCCTTCGCGCCTGACGAGCGGATGAAGAAGACGCTGACCGAAGCCGTTGCCGTCGGCAACGCCACCGCCAGATCGATCAGCTTCCGTAATCGCGACCCGCGCGCGTGGCTCTATCCCAATAGCCAATGGCGCGTCGGCTTTATCGGCGACGACTATCGTTGGCTTGGCGGCGACGGTGCTGCCGGGCGCGATCTCGATGCACGCACAAGCTTCTTTTACGTCGCCACGGTCAACACGCCCGCGATGGCAGCGAAGTTGGTCGGCAAAGGATCGCAATACGCGCTCTCCAGTGCCGACGCGACGGGCCAACCGTTCGACGGCGCGAAGACCTATCGACTTCGCATTCCGGCGAACGTCCCGGCGAAGGACTTCTGGTCGGTGGTCATCTACGACCCTCAGACCCGCTCCGAGCTACAGACCTCGCAACCGTTCCCGAGTAAGAACAACAAGCGCGACAAGCTGCTGACCAACGCCGATGGGTCGGTCGATCTGTACTTCGGACCCGTGGCACCCAACGGCAAGGAAGCCAACTGGATGCAGACGGTGCCGGGCAAAGGCTGGTTCACGATTCTGCGGCTCTACGGCCCGCTGGAACCTTGGTTCGACAAGACGTGGAAGCCGGGCGAAATCGAAGCAATGGAGTAATATTCTTGCGGACGCAAAAGCGCGCCATCTCAAGCGCGCTTTTGCCATTACCGTTAAGAAAATCCATCGATGACATCCACCCCTGGGTCTGTTGCACAGACAACCACTGGCGTCGCCGCAGGTCTGGCACTCTTGTACTTTCTTCGCCCGGTACTGATCCCGTTTTTTCTCGCCGTCCTGCTGCGCATTTTGATTTCGGGCATCGTCCTGGTGGTCGTTCGACTACTTCCGCGCGCGCCGAAATGGTTGATTCTGTTGGCAACCGCGTTGATTGTGGGCTTCAGCGCCTACAGCATCTTCATCATTACGCTCCAGGGCATCAGCGATCTCATCAAGCAATCCCCTGATCTCCCCGCGCGGCTCGATCACCTCATTCGGACGGCCACGGTAGGCTTCGGGCGAAAGTTCGATCTGGCCTCGGTGCTGGCGTTGATCGATCTGCCCCATTTCGAGCACGCCATCGCCGCTTGGCTGGGCGACGCCGTATCGATGGCGTTTCTGACGCTGATGTTTCTGGTGTTCATGCTGCTTGGGTCGTTGCGAAACTCCGATCCCAAGATTCTGCGCATCACGACCAGCGAGGCTCGCGCGAATTCTCAGCGTCTCGTGCTCAATAAGATCGTGCACGGCGTCCAGGCGTATTTGATTTCGCAGACGGCGATCAATCTGGCGATTGCCGTGATCTCGGCTTTGGTGTTTCGTCTTGCGGAATTGCCGGATACGGCATTCTGGGCAGTGACGGTCTTTCTTCTGGCCTTCATGCCCGTCGTAGGGCCGTTCGTTGCCAGCGTCGTCCCGGCCCTATTCGCGGCGATTCATAGCGAATCGATTTCCGTCCCGCTCGCCGTGTTTGTCATCACGCTGGCCATCTTCCAGATTGCACACAATCTCGTACAACCCAAACTCCAGGCGAAAAGCACCAACACCGATCCCTTGGTGGGCATTTTCGCGCTGGGGATATGGACACTGGTGTGGGGCGTGCCCGGGGCGATTCTCTCGACCCCGTTGACTGTGCTCGTGATGGTGGTCGCCGCCCAGTTCGAGAGCAGCCGGTGGCTGGCCATTCTCATCTCCCACGACGGTGCGCCTGACGTCGTCATAGCACCATCCGCCGACGGGAAATGAGTCCTTCGTCAGCGGATCAATACACCGATGCCATGCCCGCCGGGCGGTGCTTGAAGCGTCGGTGCACCCAGTAATACTGCTCGGGAATTTTGGCGATCTGCTCTTCGAGGAACGCATTCATGCGGCGCGCGTCGACTTCGTCGCTCGATGACGGGAAGTCGGCGAGCGGCTCGAAAATCGTCAACTTGTACCCTTGATAGTCAGGCAGCACCTCGGTCACGAAAGGCACGACCCGGGCGCGTCCGAGTTTCGCCAGACGCGATACTGCCGTCAGCGTGCAAGCGGGTACGCCAAAGAACGGCACGAACACGGAATTGTCGACACCCTGATCCATATCCGCTGCGATCATGACCGGTTTGCCGGAGCGCAACAGTGCAATGATCTTCTTGGCACTGGTGGCGCGCTCGATCATCTCCGCACCGAATCGGCCGCGTTGGCGCTTGGCCAAGTCGCATAGCGACGTGCTCGACATGCGGGTGTACAGCGATGCCACGGGCAGATGCGTCGAATAACGCATGCAGCCGACCTCGATGCCGACAAAGTGAAACCCCATGAAGATCGTAGGCGGCGCGTCGGGATCGTCGAGATCGATCTTGCTGTCGAGTTGCACGATATTCTGGATCGCCTGCGCACTGCCAAACCACTGAATACCCCGCTCCAGATAGCTGCGAACCACGTGACGAAAGTGGGTTCTGGCGAGCTGCTGGTGTTCGAGGGCAGTTTTCTCGGGGAAGCAAAGGCGCAAGTTCACGAGGACGATGTGCTTGCGGCGGCTCGGCAGTGCAAACAGCACCGTGCCGACAGCCATCCCGAGCCTTGCGACCAGTGGATACGGCAGCACGGCGAATACGCGTAGCAACGCCACGACGAGCGAAAAGCTGAGGCGTTTCAAGGCGGGTTCCCTATAACGGGTGAAGTTACGAAGCGAATTCGATTGCCAGGCTGGCGACCTATTGCGGGTCGCTGCTTCGTGGGAAGGCTTTCGCAGGAGCGGCTGAACGCGGATTGCGCAATATTGGGGTTGGTCAGAGGGTGACCAAGTGACCGTTATCGAGGTGACTCGCGAGCCCGGGCAGTGTAACAGGTCACCCGGTGAGAACTTGCCTAATTGTGCGGCTGTGCAGTGCGCCGTTGTATTTCAAAGTCTTGCGGCGTCACGTCATGCGCCCGTGGCAGTGTGCAGTCGATCTGTCGGCGTGTCGCCCAACAGCGTGGTGATGCGCTCGGTCACCAATGCGGCCCAGTGGCGATATTGCCCAAGTCCAGGGTGAAACCGGTCGCGTGCCATGTCGTCAGGCTTTGCCGCCCATTGCAGTGAGACGTAACGGGCTGCCGCATCCCCATTGAGCCAAGCGATGAGCTTTTGATCCAGATGTGCCGCGTATCGGCCGAGATACCAGCGCAACGGATGGGGTGCCGCGGGAAGAATGCGCAACGGCGGCAGACCGGTGACCACCAGACCGACCGCGCCCGTGCGGCGGCGCAAATCATCCACGAGATGGGCGTAGTCGTCCAAAAACTGGCGAGCGGTGCGCTGGGATGTCACGTCGTTGGTGCCGAGGGCCGTCACCAGAATGTCTGCGGGCGCGAGCGCTGCGTTAGAAAGCAATGCCCGCGCTTCCTTGGTATTGACGCCCGACTTGGCGACCAACTGCCACGACACGGGGCGCCCCGTCTGGGTCGCCAGCAACCGTGCCACCGGCTGCGCCAGTGCCTGCGCCTGCTCGTCCACGCCAACCCCCGCCGCCGACGAATCGCCGACCACGAGAATGCGCAATACGGGCAGCGCCGCCGTGTCCCCGACAACTTCCAACCCGCTGCGCGGGCCAGCGGCTTCAGGCAACCGCAGGGCAGTTTGACGCAATCGGCGCGCCTGCATCAGAAGCACCGGGCCGAGCAGGACTTTGTAAAGTGTCAGCATTTGAAGCGGGAATCCTTCGTGATTCCTTATTTGGCATAGCCGAGCATTATGCCTCGTGATTCCCCGCCTTGCGCCCCACTCGCCATGCCGTCAGCACGCCTGCCAGCAGTAGCGCTGCCGCCACGGCAAACGTCACGCGCATCCCGCCGCTAATGGCTTGTGCGGAGGCTGTCTCTAACGACACGCTTCCGCTCGCGGCACTAAACACAGCCCCCATGACGCAGACGCCGGTCACCAAACCGAGGTTGCGGGCAAGGCTCAACATCCCGGCGACGACCCCGCGTTGTGCCGTATCGACCTGGCGCATCACCGCCGTATTGTTGGCACCTTGAAACAAGGCGTAGTGGATCGTCATCCCGACTAGCGGCACCAAATACCCCGCCACGCCGAAGCGCGAAGGCATCACCGCCAGCAAGCCAGCGCCCAGCGACATGCCGGACAACCCGACAACGGTCATGCGTTTTGCCCCGAAACGGTCGACTAGACGCCCCGTCGGCACTCCGGAGAGCGCCGCCGACAGTGGCCCCACCGACATGGTCAGCCCCACCACCGTCGTGGCCAGCCCCAGCCCGTGCGACAGGTAGAACGGGCCAACCACAAAGGTGGTCATGATTACGCAGGCGACCAACGCGCTCATGATCAGGCTGCCGACGAACTGCGGCTGACGCAGTAGCGCTAGTTGCACAAGTGGCGCACGAGCCCGACGTTGTACCCACACGAACACGGCCACGCCGACTAGCGCCACCAGCAACAGCAGTAGATTGAGCGCACCGAACTGCCCGCGTCCCAACGTCATGGCCAATGCGTAGGCAGCCAGCATCAACGCCAGGACCAGCGTACCAGCATGGTCGAAGCGCGGGCGCGGCGTCGTGCGGCGTGCATCTGCCGCCAGATAGCGATACGCGAGCCATCCGGCCAACAGTCCCAGCGGAATTTGAATCAGGAAGATCGCCCGCCAGCCGAGCGCGCCAATGACGATACCGCTCAGCGATGGCCCGAGTGACGTCCCCGCGGCGGACATCGTGCCCAGCAGCCCCATGGCACTTCCCGTGCGTTCCTTGGGAACGGTGGCCCCGACCAGTGCCATGGTCAGCGCCATCATGACCGCACCACCGACGCCTTGGAGCGCACGCGCCGCGATCAGCAGCGGCAGATTGGGTGCGAGTCCGCAGCCGACCGAGGCGAGTGTGAACAAGCCGATACCGCCTAACAGCAAGCGCCGCCGTCCGACCATATCCCCCAGTCGCCCGGCACTGACGATCAGCGACGTGATGGCCAGCAAATACGCCAGCACCACCCACTGCACCGCCTGAAAGCTAGCGTCGAACGCCTGCGCCAGCGTCGGCAGGCTCACGTTGGCGATGCTGGTATCGAGCGACGACATGAGCATCGACAGCGATAAGGCCGCCAATGCCATGCGCGTGCTGGCAGCGACGGGAGGAACAATCGAGGAGGCGGGACTGGCGGTATTGGGTTGCATGGTCAGGTCTGGATCACATTGACGATGCAACAAAGCTTATCGACACCTAAGATATGGCGGAAGACGCAGCATTTGCACTTTATCAATGCATCAGACGCCATATATCAACGCACCGGCAGCACGCTTCAGGTCCCAACCATGCAAAAACCTGACTTCAACCTCCTGCATACCCTCGACGTTTTGCTGGCCGAAGGCAATGTGGCCCGTGCCGCACGCCGGTTACAGCTAAGCCCTTCGGCGATGAGCCGAGCACTGGCCCGCTTGCGTGAGACCACGGGCGACCCGTTGCTGGTGCGCGCCGGACGCGGACTGGTGCCGACACCGCGCGCTCTCGCCCTTCGCGATCAAGTCAGTCAGTTGGTGCAAGACGCGACCATGGTGCTGCGCCCGGCACGTCAGGTCGATCCGGCCCAACTGGAGCGTCGCTTCACCCTTCGCTGTAACGAAAGCTTTGTCGAAACCTTCGGCCCCCAGTTGATCGCCCGCGTGGGTGCCGTCGCGCCGGGCGTGCGTCTTCGTTTCGTGCCCAAGCCGGACAAGCAAAGCACCTCGCTGCGTGAAGGCAGCGTGGATTTGGAGACGGGAGTGATTGGTACAGACACCGGGCCGGAAATCCGCACGCAGGCGCTGTTCCGTGACCGCTTTATCGGCGTGGTGCGCGCGGGGCATGCGTTGACCCGAGGGGCGCTCACCCCAGAGCGCTATGCCGCGGGCGATCACGTGCTGGTGTCGCGCCGTGGACTGGAACGGGGTCCCATCGACGATGTATTGGATGCGATGCACTTGCAGCGGCGCGTGGTGGCCGTTGTCGGCAGCTTCTCAGCCGCGTTGGCGATAGCGCGTGCCTCTGATTTGATCGCGAGCGTGCCGGAGCGTCACACGAACAGCCTGCGTGCCGATATGCACAGCTTTGCGTTACCGGTGTCCACGCCGACGCTTACGGTTTCCCTCTTGTGGCACCCGCGTATGGATGCCGATCCGGCCCATATCTGGCTCCGTGCGCTCGTGCACGACGTCTGTGCGACCCCCTAAGTCCGCGTCGCCAAAACGAGAAAAGGGTTACGAAATCATCCGTAACCCTTTGATTTTCTGCTGATCGCGTCGGTGTTCTGACGCTGCGCTGAAGTTACAGCGCCATATCCGGCACCTTCTTCACCACACCCGGGTTTGCGACGGGGGCGGTGTTCGGGACCACGCCATCGAGACTCGGCGGCGCAATCGCCAACTGCAACGTTTCCGCCGTGCTAGCCCATTCCTTGGCCAGCAGATCCGGGTTCTCGTTGAGCTTCTTGCCGTAGCTGGGCACGATCTCGCGGATCTTCTGCTGCCAGGCGGGCGTTTTCATCTGCTCGGGGAAGACGCGCTCCAGCAGCGACAGCATGATCGCCGGCGAGGTCGAGCCGCCCGGCGACGCGCCCAGCAGTGCGGACACCGAACGGTCTTCCGACACCACGACTTCCGTGCCGAGCTTCAAGATGCCGCCCTTTTGCGGATCGTTCTTGATGATCTGCACGCGCTGACCGGCTTCCCACAGGCGCCAGTCTTCGTCCTTGGCTTCGGGCATGTAATGACGCAGTGCTTGCATCTTTTCCGACGTCGACAGCGCCAATTGCTGCGCAAGGTACTTCACCAGCGCAAATTCATGAGCACCGACTTGCAACTGCGGAATGACGTTGGACGGCGTGGTTGCCTTGGCCAAGTCGAAATAGGAGCCGTTCTTGAGGAACTTGCTCGACCACGTGGCGAACGGTCCGAACAAGATCACCTTCTTGCCGTCGAGCACGCGGGTATCCAAGTGCGGCACCGACATCGGGGGCGAGCCGGTATCGGCAAGACCGTAGACCTTGGCCAGATGGCGCGACGCAATTTCCGGCTTGTCCGTAACGAGGAACTCGCCGCCGACCGGGAAACCGCCATATTGCTTGCCTTCCGGAATGCCCGACAGTTGCAGCAACGGCAACGCCGCCCCGCCCGCGCCGATGAACACATTACGTGCGTCCACGGTCTGGATCTTGGAGCTGTCGTTCATATCGAATGCCGACACGCGCCAGGTGCCATCTTCGTTGCGCGTGATCGAGCGCACTTCGTAGCCCGTCGTGACCTTCACACCCGCGTTGCCGCTGAGGTGCTTGTAGAACTGGCGCGTGATCTCGCCCAGATTCACGTCGGTGCCGAGCGGCGAGCGCGTGGCGGTGACGACTTCGTCGGGCTTGCGCCCTTCCATCATGATCGGAATCCACTCGGCGATCTTTGCCGGGTCCGTCGTCATTTCCATGCCAGCGAACAGCGGCGACGCCTTCAGGGCTTCGACACGCTTCGTGATGAACTCGCGGTTCTCCTGTCCGAAGACAAGGTTCATGTGCGGCGTGGAGTTGATGAATTCGCGCGGATTGCCCAGCACGCCCTTGCGCACTTGATGCGACCAGAACTGGCGTGAGACTTGGAAATTCTCGTTGATGTTGATGGCTTGGGTGATGTGAACGTTACCCTTGTCGTCCATCGGGGTGTAGTTCAGTTCGCACAGCGCCGAGTGCCCGGTGCCTGCGTTGTTCCAGCCATTCGAGCTTTCTTCAGCGACTTTGTCCAGACGCTCGAACACTTCGCACGTCCAGTTCGGCTCCAACTCGGACAGGTAGACACCTAGCGTTGCGCTCATGATGCCGCCACCGATGAGCAGCACGTCGACCTTGCGATCCGCTTTCGCGGCGCGGTACTGGCTGCCGAACAGGTAGGAGTATCCGCCGTATACCGCTGCTGCCCCTACTGCGGCAGCAATGAACTTGCGGCGAGAGAAGGGCTTGCGGCCGCCCGCAGGCGCCGGCTTGTTGTCGGTTTGAGCCATGTAAATCAGTCACCTTCAAAAATTCTGTGTTGCGTCTCCGGACCCAACAGGCCCCGGGGACAACCGATCTCCTCTCACAAGCGTTCTCCTCACATGCGCCCGCAGCGTGTTGGCCTAGCGGGCGTCATAGGGTCGGCGGGTCAAATGCAATGCCAAATGCCGAGTGACGCGAAGGGCGGATTGTAACGCAGACCGATGACAGAACGCTGGGAAGCCGCAGTCGCTAAAAGGGATTCAACGGCGCCAGTGCTGAGGTCGCGGATGCGCGTGCCGTGCCGGAGGGTGTCGCGTCGGCGCATTTTTCGAACGCATTCGCCAGTGGCATGCCGTTCCAATGTGGCGCATCCGCAGTGGTAGCCGAGGCCGAACGGGAGAGCCGAGCAAAAAGGCAGGACTCCAGCGCAGACACGGCATCAATCAAGGCGACATCCCCTGTCGAAGTCGCCCATTCGGCGATCCCGCTACCTTTGAACTCCCGGCTCCAATGCTGCGCCGAACGATACGCCGCCGCGGCGTCGTTCGAGCGGCATGCCTGCATCACTTCGGCGTGCAGGGTTTTCGCGCTGACTTGTGCACTTGAGCGACGCTCACGGTATCGATGACGCAGGGTGCGCCATCGCGGGAGGGTTCGCCAGATTACGAGCCCGAGTACGCCTAGTCCGGCCACGCCAGCCAATACGATCCCGATCGATTCGGCATCCTGAGGTACGGATATCACCCCTTTGCCCGGCGCCAGATCACCGGCGGAGGCCCCTGCCGCCACAACCACGCGTATTGGCGGCGCATCGGAGTGGGATGCGTGGCCTGTCGCGGGATCCGTCCAGTCAAGCGTGATCGCGGGCAAGGTGTAAGTGCCCTTGCGCTCGAACACATACGAGAAGGTATCGATACGCAGCCCGCCTGCCGTGGAACTCGCTGAACTCGCTGAACTCGGTAACACGCCGTCCGATAGCTTTGGATCGGCGGCGAACACGCGCACGCCACGGGGCGGCTCCGATTTTGGCGGCTGGATCAGCATGGCCTGCGTGCCCGTGGCGAATGTCGCTACGGTTCGCACCAGCGTATCGCCGACGCGAAGTTGCACCACGTCGTGCTCGGCAGGTGGCGAGAGTGTTTGCGTGACGTTCAGCGCAGCCACTGGGAGAAGCGCCCCGCCATTCGATGCGCCGCTCGACGAGACCTTGGGCACGCCCCCTGCCCCGACCCGGATTCGCGTTGCCGGGAGTGTGACCGTGGCTTGTTGCGGTGCGCCGTCATTCCCGGCGTAGGTGAGCGCAATCGTCGCCTGTGGCAAAGCGTAGTCGCCGTCTTGTCCGGCAACGAACGCATAGGTCTTGCTGATCGTCGCGAAGGTCACCCCGTCGATGGTCTGCGTGCCATTCAGTGCCCGCGCGTCTGGGAGCGTCACGATGGCACCAGGCACGTCCAACGTGGGAAATACCGGCGCGGACATGAAAAAGTTAGGCGCGAGCACCGTCACATCGACACTGACCTGCTGCCCGGGGCGTATCGGCTGGGGCGCTGCCACATCGACCCGGGCCATGGGCGCGGACGCTGCCATGGCATTCCCGAGCGCCAGCAGCCACATGGCGCAAACGCCGGTCGCCATCGCGCGTCGCCACAGGGTGACGAATCGACTGGAGAAGCGACGCGAGACATGGAGCGCGTCTCCCCCGTACGATGCCCGGATCACTGTGCGTGCCCTCCGCCTGCGCCCTGCCCGTGTTGCAAGGCGAACTCGCGCTGCAATAACGCGGTCGGCGTCGTCTGGATCGTGCGCATCCACGCTTGCGTCTCGAGCGACGGCCCCACTTTCGTCGAACGTTCGCCGGGACCGGTTGGGCGTTTCGCGTCGTACTTGATCTCGTCGGGCGAGACATCCGGCGGAATCTCGTCGTCCCCGGACTTTTCCGGCGGCTTCGGCAATGCCGCGATGAGCTGTCCCATCAACGTCAGATTGGCCCGCGCCGCTGCCCAGTTGGGCGAACGCTTGAGCGCTTGGGTATAGCGAGCCTGCGCCGCCTCGTACTTCCCCATGCGCGCCAGCGCATTGCCTTGATTGAAGTCCGCTTGTGGGGAGTCAACCAGTGCGAAAGTCTGCGCCGCCTGTGCATACTGACCCGCGCGATACTGCGCCACGCCGCGCCACATGGGATCGTCGAAGCGCTCGGCGGCGGTTGCGTAGTCGCCGCGCTCGAAGGCCAGCCGTCCTTGCTGGTCATGCGTTAGCCAGAGATCGGCAAAGCGCCATCGCCGCGGCGTGCTCGCAGGGTCTGGGGTGTCGGGTGTGGCGGTGGCGCTGGTAAGCGACTGTGCGTACGACGGTGTGACGCTCACGTGGAGCGACACGGCGAGCAGCAGACCGACCACCCACCGCACCGACCACCCCTTGCGGAACCAGAGCGCCCCGAGTACCACGAGTGGCAGCGTGAGCCACCATCCCTCGTCACGCCAGCGTGCCGTCGTCCCCGCTTGCGACTGCTCGAGGTGCGATTGCACATGGCGTTGCACCCAGTCGATATCGGCGTCGCTGTCGGGCGTGAAGGTGGCGACCGGCACGTCGCTGTCTTGAGAAAACCGCTTGAGCGCCGTCTCATCGAGACGTGCGAAGACGCGTGCGCCATCGCGTTCCACATAGCTGCCGTCGGGGTTACGCAACGGTCCGCCTTGTGGTGTGCCAATGGCAAGCACGATGGGCTGACTGGCCGATTGACCACCGGCATGCTCGTGAAACGCGCGTGCCGCGCCAAGATCGACCGCGTCGGTGATAAACAGAATGGTGCCTGGGACGGGTTCACGCCGCAGGTCGTTGTCGATCACCTTCAAGGCTTGCCCCATGTCTCGACCCGGCGCGGGCATGATGCTCGTCTGCAACGCGTCCACATAGGTTTGCAGCAAGGCACGGTCATCGGTCAGCGGAATCACCCGATGGGCCGAGCCTGCATAGGCATAAATAGCGGTACGTGCTCCCTCGCGTCGCGCGAGCAGTGCCTTCACTTTGAGCTTGGCTCTCTCCAGCCGGGAGGGCGTGACGTCGACGGCGTCCATGGTCGGCGAGAGATCGATGGCGATGGCCAGCGGCGCTTTGTCGTCGAGAAACGGCGGCAGCTCGCGTTTCCACGCGGGGCCTGCCATACCGATACCGCCCAGCACGAGTACGAGCGCAATGAGATGCACCGGACGTAGCCGAAGCCCGCGCCGTTCATGGATCATCAGCGCGTCGAGCAGGTGCGGTGCGATGGTCTTGCGCCAACGCCTGCGCGCATCGGTTCTCCGACCGACCGCCCAGAGCAGCCATGCGGCGGCCAGCACAAGACACAGCCAAAGCGGTCGCAGGAAGTGAAAATCGGCAACGCTCGAGAAGACGCCGGTCATAACGCCCCCTCGGCACCGATGCCCCCTGCCTTGGGTGTGTCGTCCGGTGCGTCGTCCGTGTCGGCGGCGGCCGGTCCACGTGTGACGTAGGCGGCATGTATCGCGAGCGCGATCTCGTAGAGCAACACGATGATGAGCGCCGCGCCCAAGGGCCACATGAAGAGCTCTCGTTGCGGCCGCCATGAGAGCGTCTTGTGATCGTGCGGTGTGATGCGATCGAGCGTGGCGTAGATCTCGGCCAGCGCCGACTGGTCGGCGCCGAAGAAGTACCGCCCGCCGGTAACCTTGGCCATGCGCTGCAACAGCCCGAGATCGACACGAGCCTCGCCTTGCGCGGCGGGGTCACCGATGCCTACGGTATGTACGATGACCGATTGTTCGTGGGCGACGTCTGCCGCGCGATCGGGCGGCATGCGGCTCGCGGTGTCGTTACCGTCCGTGAGCACGATCATGACCTTCTGCGGCGCTTCGCTGTGCTCGAACATCCGCACGCCTAGTCCGATGGCATCCCCCAGCGCGGTACTGTTGCCCGCCATGCCCGGCAACATATCGTCGAGCAGCGTGTGGATGAGATCGTGATCTTGCGTGAACGGTGCGAGCGGATAGGCGGCGTCGCCGAAGATGACCAGCCCGATGCGATCGTCCGGGCGCTGCGTCACGAAGTCGCCGACCACTTGTTTGACCGCTTGCACGCGCGCGATACGTTTGCCTGACGCATCCGGGAAATCCGGCGTGTCCATCGACTGCGAGAGATCCAGCGCGAGCAGAATGTCCCGCGACGGTTGCATCTTCTCTATGGGGGCTTCCAGCAGTTGGGGCCGTGCGAGCGCGGTGATGACCAATATCCATGCCACCGGGGCGAGCACATGCTGTACCCAGTTGCGCCGGGGTACCACCGCACCTGCCGCTGGGCGCAGGCCCGCCGCTTCGGCCACTTCACCGAAGAACGGCAGCCTCACCGACGGACTCTCCTCCCGATAAGGCGGCATCAACCACCACAGCAACACGGGCAGTGGCAGCAGAGCAAAGGCCCATGGGTATTCAAACTGGAACATGATGGCGCTCGATCCAGTCGCGGCAGGCGTGCACCAGCGCGTCAGTGCGGGGGCCGTCCCATTCGCGACATAGCGATTCGTCGGACCGATATTCGGCACCGGTCACGAGCGACGCTATCGTGTCGGTTCCGGCGCTTCGGTTGTCATGACTCGCGCGCAAGAACGAGGCCCAGTCGTTGCCGGTGAGGCTGGCGACCGCCTCACGCGGCCACGCGCTCAAGGCCACGCGCTTGAGCAGCGCCGCAATCTCGCGCAGTGCTTGTGCGCGTTTTGCGGTATCGCCACCCACAGCGGCATTCGGATTGGATGCACCGAGCGTGACAGCCCACTGCCGCAACTGTGCCAAGGCTTCCCGGCGATAGCGGTTGGCACGATAACGCCGCCATGTCCGCCACGCATACCAAATCAGTCCGACGCTCAGCAATACGGCGACAATCGGCCAGCCGATCGTCTGCGGCATCCACGAGGGCGCGGGCGGTGTCACGATATCGGCCAGCGTCTTAAGCGTCGGCATATCGGCGGCAGGTGCGGCCGTGGCAGCACTGGCCGTCATCGCCCGCCTCCCGCCTTGGCGCGCCTGAAGGCATTGCCGGACGTGGGTGGCCCACCCAGCAGACGCCGCACTTGCGCCGTCGTATCTTCTGCCGCCGAGAGCGGCAGCATCGGCACACCAATCGCCTCGTGCCAATCCACCAAATGCTTGCCGTGGGCCGTGAAGAAGTCGGCGATGCTGCGCCGGAGCGATGTTTTGCCGAAGCTGAGTTCGACTTGAAGCTCCCCGTCACTCACGACGAGATTGCCTGACGTGGGAAGTGCACTCAGAAACGGATCGTGCACCAGCACCGTCAGCACGTCGTTGCGTGCGGCGATGCCGAGCAGCCGTTCGCGTGTGGTCTTGTCGTGCCCGTCGAAATCGCTGATGACGATGACGAGGCTGTCGTGCGTCACCATGCGTGCACACCGTTCCAGCGCTAGATTCAGTTGCCCGGCAGAGCGCCGCGCCTTCGTGTCGGCACGCAACGCGGCATTGTGCCGGGCAATGCCGCCGAGCAATTGTTCGACGGCCGCGCGGCTGCGCTTCGGGGGGAAGGTATCGATCGTCGTGTCGCCGAAGACGACGCCCCCGACGCGATCGCCGTCGGCCAACACTCGCCACGCGGCCAAGGCGGCCGCTTCGGCTGCCGTGACCGACTTCATGGCGCGGCGGCTGCCGAAGAACATATTGATGCGCTGATCGACCACGAGCACTACCGGCCGGTCCTTTTCCTCGGTGTACACCCGCACGTAAGGCTTGCCGGTGCGCGCCGTGACACGCCAATCCATGCTGCGGATGTCGTCGCCCGCCACATACCGCCGCAGTTCCTCGAACGCCAGACCCCGGCCTCGCACGCGCGAGCCATGTCGGCCCGCCAATACGCTATGCACCGGCTGGCCGGGTTGGAAGTGAAAGTCGCGCGCGGCGCCCTCCAGCGCATTGAGGGCCGCAACGTCGATGGTCACGCCCGGCAGCGCGGTATTCGAGGTCGGGTCCGAGCCAATATCCGTGGCCATATGGGAATGCCGTATCAGGCGACCGCGACCCGCTCGACGAGCCGGTCGATCGCGGTGTCGGCGTTGATGCCTGCGGCGTGCGCCTCGTACGAGAGGATCAGGCGATGACGGAACACGTCGTGCACGATGGCTTGCACGTCCTCGGGTGTCACATAATCGCGGCCCCGCAGCCACGCATAGGCGCGCGCCACCTTGTCCAGTCCGATGGCACCGCGCGGGCTGACCCCGACCTGAATCCATCGGCCAAGTTCGTCGTCCAGTGTGCTGGCGACGCGCGTCGCCTGCACCAGCGCAACGAGGTAACGCTCGACCGGGTCACTCACATGGATCTCATGGATTTCGCTGCGCGCGCCCAAAATGACCGCCGGGGCGAGCCGCAGTGTATTGGCCGAACCCGACACTTCACCCTCTTCCGAGCGCGCCAGCCGAACGATCGCTTGCTCGGCGTCCTGCTGCGGATAGCTCACGCTGACGTGCATGAGAAAGCGGTCCATCTGCGCTTCGGGCAACGGATAGGTGCCCTCTTGTTCGATCGGGTTCTGCGTCGCCATCACGAGAAATAACGGATCGAGCTTGTGCGTCACCCCACCTACGGTGACCTGTCGCTCCTCCATCGCTTCGAGCAGCGCGGCCTGCACTTTGGCTGGTGAACGGTTAACTTCGTCGGCGAGTACGAGATTGGCGAAGATAGGACCGGCCTGAAACCGGAACTCGCCTTTGCCGCCTTCCGAGAAATAGACCTCCGAGCCGGTGATGTCCGAGGGCAGCAGGTCCGGCGTGAACTGAATGCGCGAGAGGCGTGCATCGAGATGCCGTGCCAGCACCTTGATCGCGCGCGTCTTGGCCAGACCGGGCAGCCCTTCAACCAGCAGGTGCCCGTTGGCAAGCATGCCGAGCAGCAGCCGTTCGATCATGGCCTTCTGCCCGACGATGGCTTCCCCCATCGCTTGCTCGAGCGCGAGAACGTCGTCGTGATAGCTCATGTGCCGGTGCTCTTCGAGGAAGGTGTCTGACGCTCAGCCGGGCGCTGTACCGAGCGGCCGATGAACCACGCGTAATACGGGTTCTCAGGATCGGCCCCCACGGCGGCCGCGATATGTTCCGCCCACGCCTGACGATCACCACGATAGGCGTCGAGCCCTGCGCGGTAGAACGTGTGGAGCACTTCCCGTTCCGCCCGGATGCTGCGCCACATCGCGTCATCCGCCCCGCGCAACGGCGGCTCGTTTTGCAGCGCCATGAGATTGGTCAGCGTCTGGGGAAAGGCGTCGCGCTTCACCCATCCGGCGTATTCGATACGCGGACGGTCGTCGGTCACTGGCAGTGCATCGGCGGCGTACCATTCCAGCCCGGCCCGATCGGTCACCCAAGTGGCGAGCAATGCTTCGGCCGAGCGCACGCCAACCGCCTGAAGGGCGTCTCGCGTCTTCGGGTCGGCAAATCGGCGCTGAATGCGCTGCACGTCGAGATCCAAAGGCGTGAGAGAACCGATCAGCATGGTTTCGTGCAACTCGGTGGTCCAAAGCGAGGCATAGGGAAACACGTCGAGGAAGCTACGTACAAGTGAGCGCGTGTCTTCGTCGTTCTGCGTGGGCAGCGGCAGCCACTGCGCGACCAGCCCGCCGGGTTGCAGACGTTTGGCGGCCAGACGGTAGAAGTCTGTCGAATACAGACTCGCAACCCCGGCGGCGGACGGCGGCGGCGGCTCCAGCGTAATCAGGTCGTAGGTCTGCTGGCTTTGCAGCAACTCGCGGCGGCCGTCACGCAGTCGAATATCGACACGCTTACTGGACGCTACGTCGAAGTTGCCAGAGAAGTTAGGCGCCGCGCGAGCCACCGCAGGCAGCAGCTCAGCGACGACACGGTACTGGAGCCCCGGGTAGGCCAACATGGCGCCCGCCGTGATACCGGTGCCCAAACCGATCACCAGCGCGGACTTCGGCTCCCCGTTGTGCACGATCAACGGGAGCAACGTCTGCAACCGCATGTAGCGCAGCGACGTCATTGCGTCGCCCGAATTGGAAACGCCTTGAATGTAGAGGCGACGGAAGGTGTTGGACGACGAGCGCTGTTCGAGCACGGCCACCGTGGCCCCTCTTCCCTCTTCGTAAAACACGGCGTCGCCGCCTCGCGACTGGGTGAGTAGCGAAGCAAAGCGTTCGGGCGAGGCGCCCAGCGATGCCACGACGACGGCTGCCGTGAGTCCGGGCACGAGCCAGCGTGAACGCGTGCGCGTGCCTGGGCCCCGCCACACGGCCAGCAACCCGATGGCGCACGCGCTACCGGCCAACACGGCGAGCGTACGAACCAGCCCGATCGAGGGCACCAGCACAAACCCGGCCACCGCTGAACCGGCAATGCCGCCGACGGTGTTCCACGCCACGACGCGCCCGACATCCGTTCCGACACGGGTGCGGTCGACACCGATGCGAAGCACAAACGGAAAGGCCGCACCGAGCAGCAGCGTGGGGACGAACACCACGCAGGCAGCCGCGAGCGCGAAGCTCGCATACATGGCCCATGAGGTCTGCGACGTCGCTGCCAGCACCCACGCTTGAAGTGCCAGTTGCGTGCGCATGAGCCATCCACCGAGCAGAACGATCTCCAACAACGCGACAAGTCCGGCGGCGCTTACCAGCGCGCCAAACACGCTCCACGGATCTCGCACACGGTCGGCATAGCGGGCCGCAACAGCGCTTCCTAACGCCAAACCCGCAAGGTAAGTCGCGAGCACCACCGAAAACGCGAAGGTGCGCGTGCTCATGAACTGCACGATGCTTTGCGACCAGACGACTTCGTAACCCAACGCGATGCCACCGGCAACGGCATATAGGGCGAGCGCGAGGCGCGCTTGGCTGTTGGTGGTTTCGGTCGTTACCGGGTCAATCGCGACGTTAGGCACGGTCGAGCGCTCTTGTTCACCGGTGAAGCGAGGCGAAAGTCGCCATGCCAGCAAAGCGGCGAGGCCGTTCAAACCGCCCGCCACCAACGCGCTGCCAGTCATGCCGAGCGAAGGAATCAAGACGAAGCCGACGAGCAGCGTGCCGACGATGGCGCCGACGGTGTTCGCTGCGTAACAGCGTCCGCCAGTGCGCCCGATCCCGTGCGCCGGTGCCGCGACCAACCGCATGATGACCGGCAACGTGCCCCCCATGCCGATGGCCGGGACGATGACCAATGCGAGCGGCAGCCCCCACGCAAGTGCGCCAAGATGGGCGTCCATCCATGCAAAGGGTGCTGCGGCATACGGGAGCGCGAAGGTCGCGGCCACACCCAGCAGCAGCACGGCGCATTCGAGTTGCGCGTACAGCCGCAGCGGATTCGGCAAACGGTCGGCAACCTTGCCGAAGTACCACCCGCCGAGGGCTAAACCGCCGAAGAAAGCCCCCACCACGAGCGCCACTGCGTGAACGTCCACGCCGACGACGAGGGAGAGCTGCCGAATCCAGACAATTTGATAGATCAGTCCGGCCGCGCCGGAAATGAACAGCAGCGTCGCCGCGACCAGTGTCGCGTTAAGCCAGCTAAAGCGGCTTCGTTCGCGTGAGCGCACCGCCGCCTTCGACACGGCTTTCGATGCTTTTGACGAGCTAGACAACGAAGGGCTTGCCGGGGTGCTTCGCATAGGTCTGCCTTGGTAGAGCGGCGGACGACCGAGGCAATCGGCCGTCCGCCCGGGAACGACAAAGTGATGCGTTGCTTGACGTCTACCGCACTACTTCGATGTCTTCTTGCTCATCGCCGCGGCGATTTGCTTGTCGACCTGCTCGCGCACCTGATCGATGCTGAAGCTAGCTGGACGCTGGCTCGGCGGATAGTCGACGAACGTTTGCAGGAACGCGCTGGCCTTGGCGGTGCCGAGGAACGCCAGATAGTCGTTCTTCGTGAGCCAATCGTCGTATTGATTGGACACGACGTCAGCGCGTTCGTACGGGTCCATTCGCAGGTTAAAGATCTTCGGCACCCGCAGGCACGTGAACGGCTCTTGCCAGACAGCGAACCCGCCCGGGGCCTTCATCTCGCAATAGACCAGCTTCCAGTCGCCAAAGCGCATCGCCACGAGCACGCCGTCGTCGTTGAAATAGTAGAACTCGTCACGCGCGCCCTTCTTCGTCTGGCCCGTGAGATACGGCAACTGGTTGTAGCCGTCCAAATGGACCTTGAACGACGTGCTGCCCACCGACGATCCCTTGAGCAGCTTGTCCTTGATGCCCGTGTCGCCGGCAGCGGCCACCAGTGTTGGGAACCAGTCCAGACCAGAGAACATTTCGTTGCTGACCGAACCTGGCTTGATCTTGCCCGGCCAACGCACGATCGCAGGCACGCGGAACGCCCCTTCCCAGTTCGAGTCCTTTTCGCTGCGGAACGGGGTCGTCGCCGCATCGGGCCAGGAGAACTGGTTCGGACCGTTGTCGGTCGTGTACACCACGATGGTGTTATCCGCAATCTTCAGATCGTCGAGCGTCTTGAGCAGCTTGCCGACGTCGCCGTCGTGCTCGAGCATCCCGTCGGCGTATTCATTGCCGGGCATGCCGCTCTGTCCTTTCATCGAATCGCGCACGTGGGTGTACATGTGCATACGCGTGGTGTTCATCCAGACGAAGAACGGCTTGTTCGCCTGCACCTGCTTCGTAATGAAGTTTTGTGCGGCGGCCGTCGTCTCGTCGTCGATGGTCTCCATGCGCTTGGTAGTCAGCGGGCCGGTATCTTCGATCTTCCCGTCCGCGGTGCTGTGCAGCACACCGCGTGGCGTCATGGCCTTGACCATCGGGTCGTTCTTGTCCTTCGGCCAGTACGGACGCTGCGGTTCCTCCTCGGCGTTGAGGTGATACAGGTTGCCGAAGAACTCGTCGAAGCCGTGTTTGGTCGGCAGGTATTCGTCACGGTCGCCAAGGTGGTTCTTACCGAACTGCCCGGTGGCATAGCCCATCGACTTGAGCACCTGTGCCATGGTGACGTCACGGTCCTGCAACCCGACGGGGGCGCCTGGCACACCCACCTTCGACAAGCCGGTGCGCAGCGGCGACTGGCCCGTAATGAACGACGAACGTCCCGCCGTACAGCTGTTTTCCGCGTAGTAGTCGGTGAACATCATCCCTTCGCGGGCGATCCGGTCGATGTTCGGCGTGCGGTAGCCCACCAGCCCCATGCTGTACGCGCTGATATTCGTCTGGCCGATATCGTCGCCGAAGATCACGAGAATATTCGGCTTAGCGCCGTTGTTGCTGGCCGTGGTGGTCGCGGCACTCGCGTCGGATGCCTGCCCGGACGCCGCTGGCAGATTCGATTCGGCAGGCGGTTGGGCCGGTGTCGCATTGGCGTTCGCCGAGGTGTCAGGTGCCGCAGCAGGTGCTGGGGCCGCCGATGTTTGAGGCGCTTGGGTCTTCTGTTCATCCGACTTTCCGCACCCTGCCAGCACTGCGACTGCCAGCGCCAGTATGGCCAGAGTGCCGCGTGGGATACGCGTGCGCTCACTGAAGCTTCGCATAGGAATCATTACCGCCTCCACAGGAGTTGTGGCGGCCGCTGGCCGCCGGATCGTGCTGACTTGCCCGATTTCTTTGGTTCGCAATCGTCTGACCGGTCTGCCTTGCCTGCGATACGCGCGCTAGTTGGCCGAGCCGCCGTTACGGCTTGCCACCGCGGTGCCGCGGCGCACGGCGGCCCACTGCGCGTCGTCCATCACGAGACGGAAGCCCAGATGCGACATGCTGTTATAGGGGTCGGTGCCGCGACGGGCGCTGGGCCGGTAGCTCAGGCAGTAGTCGACGTTGCACAGGAAAGAGCCGCCACGCGTGACGCGCCTCGGGGCGTCCACGGGCACGCCGGGTTCGCTGGGGTCCCATGACGCCGTCGGACCGGCCGGATCGACGATGGCCTGCTTCTGGCCCGCCTCGCGCCGGAATTGATCGGCGCGGTACCAGTCGGCGACCCACTGCCATGCGTTGCCGGTCATGTCGGAGAGCCCGTAGCCGTTCGGGGGGAACGTGCCTACCGGGCTCGTATCTACGGCACCGCCGGCCTTCGGGCTGACCACCGGGAACGGACGGTTCTGCTGACCCTGCCAGACGTTCGCCATCTGCTTGCCGTCGGGGGTGAACTGGTCACCCCATGCGTAGGTGGCTTGCTCCAACCCGCCACGTGCGGCGAACTCCCACTCGGCTTCTGTTGGCAGCCGTTTGCCGACCCACTTGGCATAGGCCTGCGCATCCTCGTACGAAACCTGTACGACAGGGTGATTCTCTTTGCCTGCGATCGAGGTGCGCGGGCCGCCCGGGTGTTGCCAGTCTGCCCCGGGCATGTAGCGCCACCAACGCGAGTAATCCTGCAACGGCACCGGCGCCGACGTGCCCACGAAGACCATGCCGCCCGCCACCATTGCGCTATCAGGCGGACGCGGCGTGCCCGGCGGGAGTTGCACGCGCAAGGTCTCCCAATCCGGTTTGCGTTCTGCCGTGGTGACGTAGCCGGTGGCCTCGACGAACTTACGGAACTCGGCGTTCGTGACGTGGTGCGTGTCCATCCAGAAGCCGTGCACGCGCACTTGATGCGCGGGACGCTCGTTGGCTTGTGCCAGACGGCTGTCGCTGCCCATCAGGAACTGACCGCCCGGGACATGCACCATACCGATCGGACCGCGTACGCCATCGCCAGCGACCACCGTCGGCACGGCGGGTGCCGCAGTGCGAAGTTTCCAGACGGTGCCCGCCGCGACGGCCATGACGACGGCTGCGAGAGCGATGAACTTGCCGTATCGGGGAATGCGCGGCGCGGTGTCGACCTTCGGAGTGCCAGCTTTCTTCGGCGATGGCGACGATCGCGAGGATTTTGCTTTGGGGGCCGATCCACTGCGATTGGCGTCGACATAGGGCTTCATTGCGCACCTCATAGAAAGCGGACGGCTTCATCAGCCCGGTGAAAGCATCATGTTTTCATCACCCGCGTGGCGCAATTGGTGAGAGGGGCAACCGCATTGCCCTTTCGGGCAGTGTCTGCATTCATCGGCGTCATCCGTAGTGCTACTTGTCTTTGGCCGTGGACATTTCAAACGGGAAAACCACCTTCCAGTCCTGTTGCATGCTCACGACGACCCACCCTGCCCGCTTGGCCTGATCCCATGCTTTGTCGAGTTTTGCGGTCTTTGACGCGCGGTCGTAAGCGAACTCGCGCACGCTGTCGTCGTGATGAATCAGCACGCCCAGCGACGGGCCGTCGCCGCTCGTGGTGTACTCGATCATTTCTCTGTCGCCGTCCGAATTGCCGACCGCGAGCACGGGCCGCCGCCCAATCGCCCGGACGATGCTCACCGGTTTGACCGGGCCGTCGTTGTAGACGTCGAAGCCGGGCTTGCGAATCAGAACCGGTTTGCCGTTCGTGGCCTGGTATTGGAGTTTTTCTTCGCTGCCGACGATTCGCTCGCGCGCGATGCCATAGGCGTCGCTCGCCCAGACACGCATGAATTCGGCGGTGCCGCCCGAGACGATCCATATCTGGAAGCCATTCGCCCGCAGCAACGCCAGCAATTCGCGTTGTGGCTGATAGACCAAATCTGTGTAAGCGCGGCCGAACTTGGGGTGCTTCGCTCGCGCCAGCCAATCGCGGATGGCGGCGTCGTACACCTCGGTCGACATACCGCTATTCGCCTCGGCGATCAGGGCGAACGCGTCCTTTTGGTTGGCGGCGAGCGCTGCGGCGTCGTTGGTCATCAACGCTTTGTAGGCCGGGCGCTTTTTCCACTCGGGATGGTCCGGTGCGGCCGCCTTCACCTGATCGATCATGAAGATCAACTGAAACGGTATGGGCTGCTCACTCCATAGCGTGCCGTCGTTATCGAACACGGCAATGCGCGATTCGACCGGCAGAAAGGCAGGCCCACCCACACGGGTGACGTCGCTCACGAACTTGAGGATGGCGTCACGCGAGGCACCATCGCGCCACGACGGCAGCGATGCCGCCACGGGTTCGACCGGTGACACCGGGGCAACCGAGCGCACTTCCGGCGGCGCGGTGCTCGTCGCGACGTCGGGTGGCGGGGCGGCGCTCTGCGTTGCACAACCTGCGAGCGCGATGACGAGCCAGCCCGCCGCCACGGTTGCCGCGAGGGTGCTGTGCCGTGCGAGTGCACTACGGGAGAGAGTCACCATGGCGAGTTTCCTTGGGGATGACGTTTGTCGAAGCCTTCGGACAGATAAAAAAGCCCGTATGCGGAGTCGCACACGGGCACCGGAGACACACTACGCATCAGAACTCGTCATCGATCAGGGTTCAGCGATCGTGAACCAGAAGTCGAACTTGTCATACAGGCCGAGCATTTCCTTGAACTTCGCCCGGTCGCCGTCGAACTGCACCTGCCCGCTGTCGGCGAGGTTGCCCAGCTTGAGCTTGCCCAGTGCAATGTCGTCGAGCGTCGAACGATTCAGCGTGATATTGGCGTCAGCCTTCTGCAACGTCGCATCCTTGCTGTAGTTCATCACGCCGTTCTTGACCGTCAACGCATACTTTTCCTTCGTGTCCGGGAAGTTGACGTTGAAGGCATAGGCTTTGCCAGCAGCCTTCGGCCCGTTCAGGTGGATGGCGAGGAAGTCCAGGAACATATCGGTGGTCATGCCACGGATGATGTCCGGCGACGAGGTATTGGGCGTTGCGACCTTGTGCACACCACCGCGCAGCTCCTGCGCACCGCTCAGGTAGAAGTTGCGCGCCGGGCCGGATTCGGCCTGATAGCCCAACTGCTCCAGCGACGCCGCTTCGAGGTTGCGGGCGGCCTGATTGGTCGGTTGTGCAAAGACGACCTTGTTCGTCAGTTCCGCTGCCCAGCGATAGTCACCCTTGTCGAAGGCGGCTTTGGCACCCTTGAGCATCTTGTCCGCACCGATCAGGTCCACATAGCGCTTGGCCTCGTCCGTCGGCGCATACGGGTCGAAATTCGCCGGATTGCCGTCCCACCAGCCAAGGTAGAGCTGATACGTGGCGCGCACGTTGTGCTTCAGGTTGCCGTAATAGCCGCGGCTGTAGAACTCCTTGGCCAGCGAGTCCGGTAGCACGAATTTGTCGGCAATCTCGTGCATCGTCATGCCCTGATTGGCCATGCGCAGCGTCTGGTCGTTGATGTAACGATACAGATCGCGCTGCTTTTCCAGATGCTCGACGACACGGTCGTTACCCCATTGCGGCCAATGATGGCTGCTGAATGACACAACGGCGTCATTGCCCCAGAGCCGGATCGTTTCGTCCAAATAGTGCGACCACTTCTGCGCACTGCGGACCTTCGCGCCTCGCAACGTAAGAATGTTGTGGAGCGTGTGGGTGGCATCCTCAGCCAAATCGATGGCTTTGAACTGCGGGAAGTAGAACAGCATTTCCGCAGGCGCTTCGGTGCCCGGTGCCATCTGGAAGACGATGTCTACGCCGTCGATCGTCAGCGTCTCGCCCGTCTTCTTGATGAGCTTGCTGGGTTCGAACAGCGTGATCGTGCCGGCTGCGGTCGTCAGACCGAGGCCGCCGCCGACATTGCCTTTCGGGTCTTTCGGCAGCAGGTTGCCGTACATGTACGAAGCGCGGCGGCTCATCACCGTGCCCGCGAACACGTTTTCGCTGACGGCCTCTTCCATGAACCCTTCTGGTGCAACCAGCGGCACCTTGCCGGAGCGGACATCCTTTTCGTCGACCACACCGCGTACGCCGCCGAAGTGGTCGACGTGGCTATGCGTGAAGATCACGCCGGTGACCGGCAGGTTCTCGACCTTGCTATTGACCAGATCGAGTGAGGCCTTCGCCGTTTCGACCGATGTCAGCGGATCGATGACGATCCAGCCCGTTTTCCCTCGCACGAAGGTGATGTTCGCGAGGTCGACGTTACGTACCTGATAAATGCCGTCCACTACCTTGAACAGCCCTTGCGCCGAGAGCAACTGCGACTGCCGCCACAGACTGGGGTTCACCGTTGGCGGCGCCGTGCCTGCCATATCCTTCTTGAGAAAGTCGTACGCCGAGAGGTCGATGACCGTATTGCCTGCGGCGCCCTTCACTACCGGGTTCGGCAATGCTGCGATAAATCCGCGCTGAATGTCCTCGAAATCCTGTTTGTTTGCGAAAGGAAGGAAGTTCAGCAGTTTCTGATTAGCATCGCGCGTCGCTGCCGTCGCGTCGGCAGGCTGTGGCGGAGACGACTGGGCGTGCACCACTGGCCCACTAAGGGTTGCGGCAACTATGGTAAAGACGGCAAACACAGACGTGCGTTTCATCGAACCCTCCGCAAAAACGCTGTATGCGTGATGCAACATTTGAAAAACGTACGGGAGTCATTTTCAACACCGCGGGCGTTTGATGACATAGGGACTTGGGGCAATCATCACGTCCCTTTCGGGCAAATGAAAAGAAAATTGGCTTTACGAAGGAATTCGAAAGTGCTATCAATTTGTCATTGCGGAGAAATCTAGATTTCCCTGAGAAATCATGATGGTTGGTTGAGGAATAGTTATTTAATTGATTTAAGAAAGTAATTTAAATTACCCGCGTCGGAATTATTCCTACAAGTCGACCGGACATTGATCGCACCGGGGGAGTTTTTTAACGAATCGCGTACTACGCGGACATGCCATGAACGCAAGTCGTGAATCGGTGGTGCACGTCGTTGACGACGACGCCTCCCTGCGCACAGCGCTCACGCGCCTGTTGAGCGCATCGGGTTATGACACGAAGGAATATGCGTCTGCGGGAGAGTTTCTGGTCAGCGAGCCAGATGAACGTCCGGGGTGCGTGCTATTGGATCTGGAACTTGGCGGACCTAGCGGTCTCGACTTGCAGCGCGCCTTGCGCCGTCAGACACCCGCCTTGCCGGTTGTCTTTATGAGCGGTTATGGCGACGTTGCGCGTTCGGTCGAGGCGATGAAGGCGGGTGCCGTGGACTTTCTCATCAAGCCGTTCGGGCGCGACTCGCTGGTCGGTGCCGTGGAAACGGCACTGAGTCTCGTGCAGAAACCGTCGTCTGCCCCTGCGGCCGATTTGACGGAGTCGGCGCTCAGCGGTAGAGAGCAGGTGGTGTTGCAAGGCATTGCCAGGGGACTGCGCAATAAGCAGATCGCCGCCGAACTGGGCCTATGCGAACGGACGATTAAAACGTGCCGGGCCGAGCTCATGCGCAAGTTCAGCGCCACGTCGCTGGCCGAACTGATTCGCAACGCCGATAAACAAACGCCATCCGCTGTTGCACAGATGTCGTGAGCGGTAGATTCACACGCCAGCTCAGAGGCGCCGTCGCGCTAGCGGTATTCGCTGTATACGGTCTCGTCGCGCCCGAAGCCAGCAGTGCCGAGCCGCCCAGAGTCGTACTGCTCACGGGCGGCGATCCCATGCAGGCGGCGGTGTTGATGCAAACACAGGCGATACGCAACGTGTTGAACAACGCGTTGCCGCTTGGTGCCGAGACGTTTCTCGATAGTGTGGACGGCCACCGCTTCAGCGTCGAGCTTCTGACGCCGGAGCTTTTTGCGTTGCTGCGCAAGAAATACGAAGGTCAGCACATCGACCTCGTGATCGCCATCGGCAACTACGCCGCGGAATTCGCGCGTGCGCACCACGACGCTATCTGGCCGGGCACGCCCGTCATTGTGACGAGTGTGCCGGAGGCGTGGCTGGCGATGAACGGGGCGTTCCCGTCGACGTTCGTCGTGATCCCCTACCGCATCGAGATCGAGAAAACGCTCGCCATTGCGCAAAGGCTTCAGCCGGACGCGACCCGTTTAATCGTCATCGGCGGGAGTGCTGCGCTCGATCGGCACTTCTCGGATGAAATTGTCGAAGCGGCACAAATGGGCGACAGAAAGTGGGGGGCCATCGAGCGATGGGAGGGGTTGCCGGTGCCGGAGCTGCGCAGTCGGCTGGCCAAGCTCGATAAGCGCGAGAGTGCCGTGCTCTACGGCACCCAGTACCTGGATCGCGACGGCCGCCGTTACTTTCCCTTCGAAGTCGTCAACAAGATTGCGAACGACGCGCCAGTGCCCATCTATGGCTGGTATGCGAACTATCTGATTCACGGCGCCGCGGCTGGCGCGGTGTACGACATGGAAGAGAACGGCCGTATGACCGGGGCGATTGCCGCACGGATGCTCTCGGGCGACAAGTCTCGGCACGCCGACATGACAGGGCCAATGCTACCGGCGCGATGTATGGCCAATATCGCCGTCCTCAAACGTCTGGGCATCTCCGAACGCTCGCTAGGCCCTGACTGTAAGTGGCTCAATGCGCCGCTTCCCCCGTACCGGGAGTACTGGAAGGAAATTGCGGTCATTCTGTTCGTGATCGGCGCGCAGGGATTCACCATTTTTGCCATGCTCAGGCAGCGACGCGAACGGCGTGCCGCCGAGCGGGAGGCCGCGACACGCCGGGCCGATCTCACGCGCGCCTCACGTATCGCGACGGTCGGCGAACTTAGCGCTTCCATTGCCCATGAGGTCGGCCAGCCACTCGGTGCGATTCTCAGCAATGTCGATGCCGCCGACCTCATGATGCAAAGTGCGGGACACAACGACCCGGAGCTTCAAGAGATATTGAGCGACGTCAGACGCGACGCCTTGCGTGCCAACGACGTCATCGTGCGCTTGCGCACGCTGCTGCAAAAGCAGGCCATTACGTTCACCCCTGTCGTCTTCGACGCCGTGCTCGAACGGGCGACTGCGCTCGTACGACCTGAAGCTCGCCGTCGCGGTATCGTCTTGCGCACGGCTTTCGGCACGCACGACGCCGAGGTGTTGGCCGATCAGGTGCAGTTGCAGCAAGTGCTGCTCAACCTGGCGATCAATGCGATGGATGCGATGGAAAATGCCGAGCAGAAAGATCGCGAACTCACCATTAGCACGCGTGCTGCTGACGACGGCGTGGAACTG
The DNA here is from genome assembly GCF_049918595.1 of Pandoraea pneumonica. Classification (GTDB taxonomy): domain Bacteria; phylum Pseudomonadota; class Gammaproteobacteria; order Burkholderiales; family Burkholderiaceae; genus Pandoraea; species Pandoraea pneumonica_A. The sequence goes on along the minus strand of NZ_JBNCRZ010000002.1, from coordinate 1,093,892 downwards.
GTGGTCGCTGATCGTGGCATTGGCATTGCTGAGGAGAACTTCGAGCAGCTATTCGAGGCTTTCTACACGACGAAAGAGCGTGGTACGGGCCTCGGCCTGTCGATTGTGCGCTCCATTGCAGAGGCGCATCGCGGCAGCGTGGCCGCACGCAATAGAACCGGCAAGGGCACCGAATTCGTTCTCTGGCTGCCGCTGGCACCGGCGATGCCGGAGCCGGTGCATCGCCGCCTGAGTGAGGAAGCGAGCGCCTGATGCGGCGGCAAAGCGAGATAACACCGCCCTGCCCTCAGACGCTCGCATTCTCGTTGCCGCCTTAATACGGGGCGGTAACCACCACGAACTGGCTGCCCTGCGGTTGATACCACGTACTGCCGCACTGCTGGTAGATCATGCCCCGATAGTTCACCGGCACGCAGTTGGCAGGTACCGAGCGCACGATCGAGCCAACCACCGCCGACGTCACAGCCACCGTAGCCGTCACTGCTGCTGCGGTGGCGATCGGGTGATAGTCGTCGTCCCAGCCACCGTGATAGCCGCCGTGATTATCGACGTTGACGTTCACGTTTTTGTTGACGTTGACGTTGTTCGAGCTGGTGTTACGCACGTTACGCGTACGGGAATCGGGCTGCCGGTTACCGGCGTTAGGACGCTGTGCGGCGTGCTGCCCCGCGTTTTGCGCGCGTGCGTGTCCACCACCGCCACCGCCATGCCCGCCGCCACCGCCGCCCCGGCCGACGGCCATCGAGGGCGACATGACGGCGATAGACGCACCGAGTACCGTTGCTGCCACGCAAACGCTCAGCCAAGGGGAGAATCGATTCGTCATGTTGTCACCCCTTGTTGGCAGGAATCTGAACCGCTTCGATCTTCTTCGCACCTGCCGGTGGTTTGAACTCGAAGGTCGCAGGGTTGATCGGAGCGCCCGTCTGCCACGTCACGAGAGACACCGACTGTGGGCGAGCATCGTCATCGGTACGCGTAATGACAACCTTGCGCGGTAACGGCTTATCGCCACTGGTGATCCAGATTTGCCAGTCGACACCGGCTTGCCGGTAGGCGTAGTGGTCACACAGATCGTTGCCCACGTAGTCTTGCCCCGCGTACATCGCCGAGTTGAACTCCGGCGTCTTGGCCTCTGCGTTTCCCCAAAGGAACATGTCGGCCAGGGGTAACTCCACCCCGTAGCGCGAGCGCAATTCACCGATCAACTGCGCCAGTGTCCCGTGATAGGGAACGCTGGAGTAGTACTTCTGTGCAGGCGAATACAAGGTCGCGGTCTTGCCGTCGTAGATGATCTCGCGCTCGTTGCGCGCGCTTTTCATGACAGCGCGGATATGGTCGGGACGGTCGACATCGAGCGTAGCGCGCGCGCTGTGCTGGAGTTTCTGTCCGTCGGCGAGTACGCGCTCGCCCGTGAGATCCGTGGTGACACGAAATCGCTTGAGCGTTTGCAGATAAGTCCCCATCGTGTGCAGTGCCTGCACCGCTTCGGGGTCCACGCTATCGGCTGGCGCGGCTTGCGCGGCAGGAGCGCTCGCTGGCGCACCTTGCGCCCACGCGCTCGTCACTGTCGACGCCGCGCCTGTCGTGAGCAGCATCAAAACGGCTAACGCCTGTCGTCTCATCGTTGTGCCTCGATTCAAGGGGATGTCCATGGCGGGAAGGTACCGGGAGGCATCAACATGAGAAGCGCAATGCGCTGCCGGCACCTTGGATTCAATGTAGCGGGCCTGCTTGGCGAAGCAAAGACCATTGCCCCAAATTGCCCGATGGGGAACCGGCGTTGCCCCAACTCCCGATGGCGGTTCGCGTGGAATCCAAAGAAGAATGCAGCCATATGGACACGGGCATTTCATGACCACTTCAAAGAATCTCATCGCGATTCTGGAGGACGACACAGGGATGCGTCGCGCGGTCGAGCGGCTGCTCAATATCTCGGGCTACCGCACGTGTTCGTTTGCCAGCACCGATGAGATGGGCGTGGTCGAGTCCGTCACGATCGCCTATTGCATGGTGGTCGACGTGGAGTTACCGGGGGCGTCCGGGCCAGCGTTCTACGAGGCGTTGGCGCAGCCCCGCCCGCCGGTGGTGTTCGTCACGGCCCACGACAGCGAAAAAACGCGAGCCGCCGTGCTTCGCGTGGGCGCCAGCGAGTTGCTGACCAAACCCTTTCTAGGCCGCGACCTGCTCGACGCGATCGAACGCGCGACGCGGGTCGCGCATTGACCCGCCCGCGTGCGTGGCACGGCTAAACGCGAAAGTCGGCGGCCATGTCCTCATCGCTACGTGCCACGAGCTTGCCGGAGCGGCAGGCGCGCATAAAGGCGTCGTAGTCTTTATTGTTCTGCACCGCGTAAGCCAGTGCGTAGTCCGTCATGGCGTCCGCCAGGCGCTTCCCATCCCCGATGTAGGACGAAATCTCCAGGGCAAGCCCACCCGACTTCGCGTGAGCGCGTGCGAGCGTCCAACCGCATAACCGGGCATAGCCCTGCAAGATGGTGTCGCTCATGCGCTCGACTTCGGCCGAGATCTTCATGTCGCGCAATTGCCGGAAATAGAAGTGCCGCCCGTTCGGCCCGGTTGTCCAACCAAGGAACGCGTCGCTGGCCGCTTGCAACAGCCGCTGTCCCGCCACGACGCGCAATCCCTGTTGATGCACCTTGCCAGTGGGGAAGTACCGGGAGATGACCGACTCGCGTGCTTCTTTGACTTGCAGAAACAACGGCTTACCGTGCACATCGACAAACAGCATCACGAGACAGAACGTGCCGACGCTGCCGACGCCGACGACCTTGAATGCGATGTCCTGAAGCTGGAACTGCTCGATCAACGCGCGCCGATCCACTGGGAGCGTACCGACATATTCGTTGAATGCCTGTGCCAGCTTGCCTTGCCAGGCTTCGGTGTTCGACCAGGCATGCGCATTGCCCAATAAGGAGTTCGGTCCGGCGGGATGAAACAGTGCGGGCGGCGCATCCTGAATGACCCATCTGTCGTTCTCTCGCTTTGCCATCTTGTCGAGCATCGCTTCGTGCGAGCGGCCGGCGGCTTTCTCGGCTGCCTTGCGAATCATGCGACGCCCTTCTGCGGTGACGGCGGCCTCGGTCATGCGCTCGAACGTGACGATCTCGTGCCAGAGATCGAGCGCGCTATAGTCGGCGTACTCTTGCATGCGTTTGCCGTACTCGAGCACCGCCGTGGCGACGATATCGCGGATCGTGCCGCGATCGACGCTCATGTGTTCCCCGGCGATCGCAAAGCTCGCCACGAGCCGCTTCAGGTCCCATTCCCAAGGCCCCGGCGCCACCTCGTCGAAATCGTTGAGATCGAAGACCAACTGGCGCTCGGGCGTGGCGAAACCGCCAAAGTTCATCAGGTGCGCGTCGCCGCAGATGGGAAAGGTGAAGCCCGTCGTCGTGGTTCTGGCGAGATCGTGCGCCTGAAGCACCGCGCTGCCCCGGTAGAACGTGAACGGCGATACGCCCATTCGGCCATACCGCAACGGCACGAGGTTTTCGACCCGCCCGGCACTGTTCTGACGTAACAGCGCGACCGGATCGCGATCGACATTCCCCATGTCGGACTGCTTCGAACGAGGCGCCCGTTCGCGGGCCAGTTTTCCTGCGGCTTTGCGTTGGTCTAGCGTCATATCGCCGGGCATGGGTCACCTCCTGAATTTGCGTGAATATGGACGCGATCGCGCCCTTCGTGCTTGGCTGCATAAAGCGCTTCATCGGCCGCTTGCAGCAACCGCTCGGGCGTCCCCGTCGGAACAGGGCCGGTCCCCGCGACGCCGATGCTCACGGTGACATGCCTGTGCTGGCTATCCTCATGCGCAATGGCCGCGGCATGCACTGCCGTGCGTACCCGCTCGGCGACATCGCGGGCGCCCATGGCGTCGGTGTTGGGCAGCACCACCATGAACTCCTCACCGCCGTAACGCCCGGCAAAGTCGCCGGGGCGCCGGATCGAATGCGTGATCGCGCCCGCGACGGCAATCAGCGCATCGTCGCCTGCCGGGTGACCGTAGCGATCGTTGAATTGCTTGAAGTGGTCGACGTCGATGAACAGTAATGACAGCGCCGTGCGCTCGCGCAACGCACGCCGCCATTCCCTGTCGTAGGCTTCGTCCAACGTTCGCCGATTGGCTAGCCCCGTGAGCGGATCCGTACTCGCCATGCGCTGCAATGCGGTCTCGGCGACCTGTCGACGCTGGCGCTGGCGGCGCAGCAGGACAGCAAGGATCAGGCACGACACCCCGAGCGTCGCGGTCATGGCGGCGACCCAATACGCCCGCTTACGCCATTCGGCATAGATGTCGCTCTTCGGGGCGCGAATGTCGACCGTCAGCGGCAACCCCTCGATGGATTGCCGAACATAGAGGAAATCGCCGTCGGCACCCGCGCTCGCCCCGGCTTGCGAGGACGTCGCGGGAAGTGCCGGTATCGCCGATGGGGCGGCGTCGCGTGGCGCGCTCCCGCTCACAGGGTTTGAGGTGACAAGCACTGCACCGTCGTTGCGCAAGAGTGACAGCACGCCATGCTCGCCGGGCGTCAGATCCGCAAAGAGACGGGTGAAATAGCGGGCGTCGATCGTGACGATGCCGACCCCGGCAAAAGCGCCATCGTCGCGGTGAATGCTTTGCGCCAGCATCAGGCCGTTGGTCTCCCCGGTGGCGGCTGGGCAAAGTGCCGTCGACGTGGAGACCGACAGGCCGCTAGCGTGGCTTTGCTTGTGGGCGTCGACGATCCGTTGAACGAGCGGCAGGTCGAGACACGCCGTCGAGGGCAATGCTTCGAAAACTGCTTCGCCCATCTCATTGACAATGACGGCCTGTGCGTCGGTCGGGGGGTCTGCGCTGGACGACGGCGCTGCCTGCGCGTATGCGCGAAACCGCTCAAGGCAGTTCGAGAGCTGCTGACTTGGATCCGACCGTCCGGCGACCGCCAGCGCATCAAGCGCGCGCGTACACGCCGAAAGGTCGTCACCGGCCACGCGCGCGGCAAGCAGCGCCACACGCTGGTTCGCTTCGCGGGCGTCGTCTCGTACGGCGACACGGCCTTCATAGAGCAAAGCCGTGCGCACCCCGATCATGATGATCGCCGCCAAAATGGCTGCCACGAGCGTCAAGCCGAGCGCGCCGAACCATGCGCTCGATGTGGGTGACGACGGTGGTGAAGTATTCGGCGAATTCATGGTCCCGCGGGCCCCTTGGCTGACGCGTCCTCATTCTTTTCGTTATCGGTGCGCGCAGCTATCGGGAGAGTGGGCAAGTCCATTGCCCAGTGGGGCAATCCCGTTGCCCCCGACACTAATGGATCACGCCGGTCGCAGACCCGACAATGTCGCTCGATAGCCGGTCAATCGCGATATCAACGACGTGAGTTGGGTATGTCTGTCAACGGACGCACGAGAACGCAATCCCGTCGCAACGTAGCCCGGCACGTCCGTAGGATGGCGCTGTCGGCAACGCTATCGTGCCTCACTGTGGCGCCACTTACGGTGTTCGCCCAGGCACCGCCGCTCCGTATCGGCGGCGACGTGAAAAGCCATGCCAATAGCGTGCTGGCGATCATGAGCTACACCACGGTGCCCGACGTCACGACCAGTTCGCTGTCGATCAATAACGGCTCCACGGGAAACCCCGGTTTCTGGCAAACGCAGTTGGGCGGCGGTTTCACGCTCAGCCGCTCGTTTCCGCTCTATCTGGAAGGCACGCTGGCTTACAGCCGCTACGACCCGACATTCGTGGCGTCTGACGGCACGGAGCATCGGACCTTGCCGGTGCGCTGGAACACGCTGAGCACCACCGTCGGCGTGGGCTGGGATATTCGCCTGGCCGACGAACTCGTGCTGCGCCCGATTCTCAATGGCAGCATTGGCCGGGTGGCGAGCGATTTGCGCATCGGCGAGACGCTGGTCAATCGTGCGGCCGATCTCAATCTGCAATTCCTCGAGAACGGCGCGTTGAACGCTTACGGACTGGGCGGCTCGCTGATGCTCGATTTCGAACACTATCGCGAGTCGTACGAGATCGACGTGGAGCTGCGCTTGACCGATATCCATCTGCACAGCTTCGGTGGCACGTCGGCGGGTGTTCAGGGCAGCGCTAATGCGCAGCAACTGAGTTTGTGGTCGCGCTGGCGTGCCCCGACCGGCTTGAGAGCGCTCGACCGTCCGGTGCGGTATGTGCTGGAAGCGGCCTACTCTCAGTATTTTGGCGACAGTGCCGGTGTGCTTGGCTTCAACAACCTGACGTCGCTCGGCGTCGGTCTGGAACTCGACAGCAGCAAATATCCGGTCGTGGTGACGCGCACCCGTTTGATGGCCCGCTACGTGTTCGGCCATAACGTGCAAGGGGTGTCGCTCGGCTTTGCGATGAGTTTCTGAGCGGCGCCCCGTTAGCCGTCAAATCAGCGCCTTAGCGACCTTGCCTAATATGGCGGACAGCGGCAACTGCATCGCGGCAACGTAGAGCATCGGTAACGCGGCGGGTATGGCGATCGCCGCCACCGACAGTTTGCTGATCGGAATCGAACGCATATGGACGACAGCGTCGTAAATGGCATGCACATCCGCCACGGGGCCGAGCTCCGGCGCATCCAATATCGCGGGCTCACCGATGTCCCGGCGCAGGATCCAACGTTCGTGCACCAGCCGGTCGTGATGTGCGACAAGACTGCCGTATTCGAACGCGGCACGGCGTTTTAGCTGGGCTAATGGCAAAGCGAGCGGCAGTAGCGGAATCAAAAAGATCACGGAGATCAACACCGCGCTCGCAATGAGGAGCCCCTTCATCTGCATGGCACTCGCGCCGTGATACGCCACTTCATGGGCGAAGGACGAGGCGACGACGGCAGAAATGGCGAACGCCACCGGGCTGAACATAAAGGCCATGCGCTCGACAAAGCTCAGTCCGCCCACACGGTCGGGGTGCGATGGCACCAGCGCCAGCGGGAGCTTGCCAATCCTGAAAAGCAGCATGAAGAGCATGCAAGCACGCCAGAGCCACGCCAGCAGCATGACCGTGAACAGTGGGCGAATGACAAGGATGAACCACCAGCCGCCGAAGCTGATGTCGGCAAGCGTGTCGCCATGATTCATCCACGTCATGTCCTCCGAGCGTCCGACGAGCGCCCCGACGGTCGACCACGCCAGCGTCGCGCCAAAGATCACCACCCAAGGCAAGACACGGTCCCGTATGGCGACAAAACGCGCCAACTGTCGGCGGAACTCGGGAAGTGTCTCCTCGGTGACGATGCCGCAATCGACAAAGTACTTGAGCAGTGGCGGAATCAGGTTTTGCGCGACCCCTTCGGCCACCACCATCAATGGGATCGCGACCAGGCAACGCACGTGGATGCCGAAGTGAGCGGCAAGCGTGTCGTCGCCGCCGTGTAACGGCCGTCCTGTGACCAGCGCCCACACGACGAGCGGCAGCCAGCTAACGCCTGCAAAGATTAACGCGCGTCGCAGTGTCCCCATATTGCCGTCGGGGATCAGTCGCATGCGCCGCTGAAGATGGAAGCCGACGTCGCCATGGACGATCGACACATCGTCGTCCGCCTTTGCGCTGTCGCCCGAGCGATTCGTGCTCGGCACCGGACCGCCTTTTTCCATGAGTGTCTCCTTGCCGGTGCGCACGTCGAATCGACGCAGGCTCGTAGTTTTGCGCCGGATGGACGCGCGCACCATCGGGGTTTCGGGCAACGATTTTGCCCCTCGGGGCACGCCGGTTCGCGCGAAAATCGCCAGCAAGCTGGTCGCGCATTGCCGCAAGGAGCCGCCATGTTGACGCGCATCGCACTGCCAAAATATCTATCCGTCATCCTCGGCACTTTTCTCGTGCTACTGACCATGACCTGCGCATGGGCGCAACCGGCCCCGGCATCGGCGCCCGCGCCCGCAGTCGCGGTGTCCGGCCCGCCTGCGGCAGACGTGCGGTTCATGGATCGCCCCATCACGACCTTCCGCGCCTCGTTAAGCGGCGCGACACCACAACAGCGTGCCGATCGCACCTTCGCGGTGCTCGACGGACTGCCCGAAAGCATTCTCGTACTGCCCACGGTCATGGTGCACGCGTCGATGGGCGAGACGCGTGGCGTCGTGTTCCGGCGCGGCGACCGCATTCTCTTTGCGCTGCTCGAGGGTGATGTCGACGCGGCGGACAACCGTCCTTTCGACGTGGTTGCGAACGAGGTACAAGCACAACTCGATACCGCGCTCGCCGCGCGCCAGGCGCAATTGCATTGGCCGAACATCGTCCGAGGGGTGCTGTTCTCCTTGCTGGCAACCGTCATCTTGGCCGCGTTGGTTTGGCTGGTAGGACGTTTGCAAACCCGGCTTCAGACGCGCATTCAATACGCCGTCGAAGCCCATGTCCTTCGGCGCACTTCCAAGACGTTCGATTGGACGGGGTCCGCTTTCCAATTGGCACGGCAGATCGTGCAGTTGCTGTTTCTCTTCTTCGTCGCGGCGCTGATCTATATCTATCTGATCTACGTGCTGGAGCGCTTTCCAGTCTCTCAGCCGATGGGCGACCGGCTCAGCGGTTTTCTGTGGGCGCTGATCAATACGTTTGCTCTCGGTGTGGTCAATGCCATTCCGGGGCTGATTGCTGTGATCGTCATCTTCTTGCTCACGCGCGCGCTCCAGAACCTGATCAACAACGTCTTCGCCGCGATACGCCAGCGTCATTTGAACGTGCCGGGCATGCACCCGGACACGGCAGACGCTTCTCGGCGCATCGTGACCATCGTTGTTTGGGCACTCGCACTTACGTTCGCTTACCCCTACTTCCCCGGTGCGCAAAGCGATGTGTTCAAAGGGCTGAGTGTGCTGCTGGGGTTGATGGTGTCGTTAGGCTCTGCGGGGATCGTGAATCAGTTGATGAGCGGCATCGTCGTGACATACAGCCGAGCCTTCCAGGCGGGCGACATGGTGCAAATTGGCGAGACCGCAGGCGTGGTCGTCAGTGTCGACACACTGTCGGTCAAGCTGACGAACGTCCGGCAAGAGGAAGTCACCATTCCCAATGCCGTGGTGGTCGGTGCGATCGTCCACAACTTCTCCAGCCGCGATGGGAAGGCACCGGCGCTGGTGGTGACGTCCGTGACGATCGGCTACGACACCCCGTGGCGTCAGGTGCAAGCGATGTTGTGTCTGGCCGCAGCCCGCACGTCCAAGGTTGCGCAAACCCCGGCACCGTTTGTGTTGCAGCGCGCGCTCTCTGACTTCTACATCGAGTACGACCTGCATGTGGCCCCCGTCAACCCTGCGCAGCGCCTGATCATGCTCAGCGAGCTGCATAGCAACATCGTCGACGTGTTCAACGAATACGGCGTGCAGATCATGTCGCCGCATTTCGAAGAGCAGCCGGAAACGCAACTCGTTATTCCGCGCGAAGGCTGGGCGCCGGAACCGGCCGCGCCCAATGGCAAACCTGATCCGGTCGCAGGGGCTTAGCCCGGCAGATATCGAGTGCACCACGGGGCAAACGATGTTGCCCCAACTACCTATGGCGATGTGACGTCACAAATCCGACACTCAATCGGCAGTTCATCCACCACGCGGAGACAAACATGCAAACACGTCGTCAATTCTTCAGGGCTGCTGTTGCTACCGGGGCTTTTGTTGTAGCGCTATCGGGATGTTCGACGACGGGGAACACCCCGGCCACGCCGGAGGCGAACAACTCACGCAAGCAGTCGATCGATGCGGCGGCCGACGGCACGCTCTCCCGGCTGTTCTCGACTGTGCCGGGATCGCGCGAACTGGTGGGTAAAGCCCGCGGCGTACTGGTGTTCTCGGGCGTCATTCAGGCGGGTGTGATCGTCGGCGGGCAACACGGCGACGGCGTGCTACGCGTCGGTGGCAGCCCGGCGGGCTACTACAGCGTTTCGTCGGCATCGTTCGGTGCGCAACTGGGGATGCAGTCGAAGGACATGGTCTATCTGTTCATGACGCAGGATGCGCTCGACAAATTCCGTAGTTCGAACGGCTGGTCGGCCGGCGGCGACGCCTCGGTCGCGCTGGTGAAGGTCGGCGCGAACGGTCAGGTCGATACGACAACGTCCACGCACCCGGTCGAAGTCTTCGTACTCACCAACAGCGGGTTGATGGGCGACCTGTCGCTCTCGGGCACGAAGATCACCAAGCTGGATATCTGACGCGCTGAGCGCCTTCTGGACAGACAAGCCGGGCTACGCGCCGAGTGCAAACATTCGGCGCGTAGGTCCCGGGCAGACCGATTACAGCGCGCCCTTCAGTTCGCCAAGATGACCAAGCCGCAGAACTTCCGTCACGGGAACGTCACACAATTGCCATAAAGTCTCCGGCCATCTACCCGACCTGAGACGACCCCATGCGCACGACGCCCGTTGAACCCGCTGGCGCGAGCCTTCCCGCGAGCGCCAGTCGCGTTCTGGTAGTGGAGGACGACGCCAAGGTCGCTCACGAGTTGGTCTCGGCGCTCGGTGAGCACGGCTTTGCCGTCGACCTGGCCTGTGCTGGTGGCGACGGCTTGCAACGGATGCTGCACGGCGAATACGACTGTGTGGTGCTCGATCGCCTGCTGCCCGAGATCGACGGCATGTCGATTCTCACCACCGCCCGCAACGTCGGCATCAAGACCCCGGTGTTGATTCTTTCCGCCCTCGGCGCGACCGACGAGCGCGTGCGCGGCTTACGCAACGGGGCCGACGACTACCTCACCAAACCCTTCAGCTTCGACGAACTGACCGCGCGCATCGACGTGCTACTGCGCCGCCATAGCGACACCGACACGAGCGCCAGCCTACGCGTCGGCGATCTGCATCTGGATCGGGAGAACGGCACGGTCACGCGCGCAGGTGTTCCCGTCGCCCTCAAACCCCGCGAGATGCGCCTGCTCGAATACCTCATGCGCAACGCCAATCAGATCGTCACACGCGCCCTGCTCTTCGAATCGGTGTGGAAATACCAGCACGACGTACAGACCAACGTCATCGACGTGCACATCGCGCGGCTGCGCAAGAAGATTTCGCTCGACGGCACCTACTCGGCCATGATCGACACTGTTCGCGGGACCGGCTATGTTCTCCACGCCAATGACTGAGCGCAGCTTTCTGCGCAGCCTGTGGGGTGCCGGGCCGATCTTCGCGATCTTCATCGTGTCGGTCGTCTCGCTCTTCGCCGTCGTGTATTGGCTCACGATGAGCTATCTGACCGATCTCGTCGACGCCCGCCTTCAGCGCGAAAGCACCCAACTGATCCGTCGAAGCCCTGAAGACGCTCGCACGAACATTACAGAACGCAGCCGCCGTGAAGCCGCCAACATGCGCCCTTACGGCCTGTTCACCGCGAGCGGGCAGCGGCTGGCCGGGAACATCGAGGTCTTGCCGAAGCATCAACCGGACTGGCATGCCTACCGTTACACCCAGACCGTTACGGACAAAGACGGCGATTCCTGGGCGCGCCCCTATCGCGCCATGGTCGCCACCATGCCCGACGGCAACCGTGTGATCGTCGGGCAGTCCGTCGACGATATCGACCGCTTCGACCACATGCTGGTGCGCGTCGCCCTAGGCGGCCTGCTGGCAACGATCTTGCTCGGTGCCTTGTGCGGCTACGCACTGCATCGCGCTGCCAACCAACGCGTTCGCCAGTTGCGGGAGTCGTGTCAGGAAATTATCTCCAGCCACTTCACGCGGCGATTGCCAACACGTGGACGGCGTGACGATATCGATCTGCTGGTCGGCTTCGTCAATACGATGCTCGACGACATCGAGCGTCTGGTATCGGAACTCCGTGGTGTTTGCGCCTGGATCGCCCACGATTTGCGCACGCCGATGACCAGCTTGCGTGCCGGACTGGAGCGCGCCCGCCGGGGTGCGACCTCGGCGCAGGCGTACGACGTGGCCGTCGAGCGGGCGCTTGAGCAGACCGATCACGTGCTCGACCGCTTCTCTGCGCTGCTGCGAATCGCCGAGATCGACGCCCACGCTCGCCGCGAGCATTTCCGGCGGGTGGATCTGGCCCGCATCGCCGAAGACGTCGTGGACCTCTACGAGCCGTTGGCCGAAGAGCGCAAGGTCGTGCTGTCGGTACAAACGCAACGCAGCGCCCCGGTGATGGGCGATGGCGATCTGATCTTCGGCGCGATTCAGAACCTGCTCGATAACGCGCTGAAGTTCACACCCGCCGGGGGTACCGTGCGCTTGCGTGTCATGGCGACACCGGAGCACGCCGTGGTGGAAGTGTGCGACACCGGACCGGGGATTGCGAGCGTCGAGCGTGACGCCGTGCTGCGACCGTTCTATCGCGGTGCGGGCGTGAGCGGTATGCCGACGCCCGGCCATGGGCTCGGGCTGAGCGTCGTCGCGGCCACCGCACGTATTCACAACGCCGTGATGCGCATCGACGATGCCGAACCCGGCTGCCGTGTGGCATTGCGTTTCGCCGCAGCCCCGGCGTCGCACGAGACGCCCACAACGCCCGATTCCCAAGACGCGACGCCCATCGGTACGCAGCCGGTCAGCGTCGCGAGTGTCTGACGGGTTATGGCAACGCAGGCAAGCCGAGCGCGTCGCGCGTCTCACGCGTGGCGCGAACAAGGTCCTCGCGGAAGGCCGGATTGCCCAGCATGGCGGCAGCGATCACCGTGCCGCTGACCTTCCCTGCCTCGACATCGCTCACGTAGTGCACGCCACCGATGGCGCGGCCTTGGGCATAGGCGTCGGCACGCGCAAAGATATCCGCGCGCTTTTCCGGCACGATCTTCGCCAGAATCACCGCACTCAGGTAAGCAAAGGTGGCATGGCCGCTCGGATACCCCGGCGTCACGCCTTCTGTGACGATGCCCGGGTGCACCTCGTTGCTGACGTTATACGGGCGCGGACGCTTCCAGTAGTCCTTAGCCGCTTTGAGCGGCCCGGCGCCCTCTTTCGCCAGACGCTTGAAAAACGCTTCGGTGAACGGCAGACGCTCGGCGCGAAAGTCCGGACCGACGACGTCCGCGAAGCGGAATACGCTCTTGTGCGTGTCGCCATCGGCCAGCGCCAATTGCGCTGCCGTACGGGTCTGTTGAAGTGCCAACACCTGACGCAGGTCGTCTGCTGCCGCAACGCTGCCAGCGACCGGCGGCGGTGCGACCAACACGGTCAAATCGGGTGCTGTCCCGCGCAGATAGTCAGGGTTGGCGGCATCGGCAGCATGCGCGACTTGAAGCGCGCCCAGGAACAGCAGCGCTGCGATGAATGGCCGCGTGGCGCGAGGGGAAGCAGAAAGCATCGGTCGGTTCCTCAGAAGAACGGTTCTTGGGTGATTAAGCGGATGGAGGCTACGAGCCTCTTATGACCCGCCCAAGGCGCAAACCTTTCCATTCAGACAGCTTCGACATTCGCGACATCGGCGGATGTGCGATCTGTTCATGTTGGCAAGTTTTGCTTCATCTGTGCATCACGGGTGGCGCATAAAGTTCGCCTCGCTGATCACCGGCGAGCGAGGCCGGTCCACTCAACCGAGCGCACCGCGCCGAGGATGCATCATCTCCATGAAGCCCAAGAATTTCCGCATCTCCCCGCAGATGACCGCCCGCGTCGTCACCCATGCCGCATTGGCATGCGCCATGCTGGCCGCGACGGCTGCGCAAGCCGACCCACTGGCGCGTGCACCGGCCATCGCACCGGCTGAACGCATCCTGCTGATCAGCATCGACGGGATGCATGAGCAGGATCTCGCACGTTACGTCGCGGCGCATCCCACGTCGGCACTCGCCACCCTTGCACAGCACGGTGTGATGTATCGCAACGCACTGACGCCGGTGCCGTCCGATTCGTTCCCGGGCATGGTGGCGTTGATTAGCGGTGCCAACCCCGTGACATCGGGCGTGTACTACGACGACAGCTTTGATCGCCACCTGTCGCCAGCGGGCGCAGACTGCACCCACGAGAAGCACCGTCTCGGTGCAGAAGTGGTCTACGACGAATCGATCGATCGTGATCCGAAGCGCATCGACGGTGGCGGCGCCATCGACCCGGCCCGGTTACCCCGCGACCCTGCCCGCCAGTGCGCCCCGGTCTACCCGCACAACTATCTGCGTGTGAACACGGTGTTCGAAGTCGTGCGGGCCGCCGGTGGGCGCACCGCTTGGGCTGACAAACATCTGGCCTACGACTTTGTGCACGGCCCGAGCGGGCGTGGGGTCGACGACCTTTACACGCCGGAGATTGCCGCCGTCGGTGAAAAACTGGCCGCCTTCCCTGCCTACGACAACCTGAAGGTCGACGCCCTGCTCCGGCAAATCGATGGCCGTGACAGCAGCGGCAATGCGACACCCGGTGTGCCGCGCCTGTTCGGCATGAACTTCCAGCAATTGAGCGTGGCCCAGAAATCGGGCGACGGCTATCTCGACACCCATGCGATGCCCGGCGTCGCCATTGGCGCCGCACTCGACCAGATCGACGGATCGCTGCAACGCTTGCTCGATGCGCTGAGCGCACGCCATCTCGACGCATCGACGCTCGTGGTGATTGCGTCCAAACATGGCCAATCGCCCATCGCGCCGGGGCAACTTCGCCGTATCGACGGCAAGCGCGTGCTCGATGTGGTGACCCAAAGCGCACCCGATGCCCTCGCCAAGGCCACGCTCGACGACGTGGGCCTCTTGTGGCTCAAGCAGCCGCGCGCGACGCAGGCGGTTGCGGGCGCCCTGCGTGCGAATGCCGATGCGCTGGGTATCGAACACGTCTACGCGGGCAATGACATGCCGCCGGGCTGGGGCCGTGTCGGCCGCGACAGCCGCGTGCCGGACATCGCCATCGAGACGAAATACGGCGTGATCTACACGCATGGCAGCAAGGTCGCCGAACACGGGGGCTTTCATGACGACGACCGTCATGTCGCGTTGCTGATCTCCCGTCCCGACATAGCGCAGCAGGAAATAGACACGCCAGTGTCGACGCGTCAGGTGGCGCCGACGCTGCTCCAAGCGCTGGCGCTCAAGCCGACCGCCCTCGACGCAGTTCGCAGCGAAGGCACGACATCACTCCCGGGGTTGAATTTCAGCAAACGCGCGAATTGAACGGCCCTTGTCTGCCCGTAACGATTTAGCACCCATCCGCACGACCAATCAGGGTTGCCGGCCATACCCGGCCGGCACAACTTCCAAAGAGAACGAACCCAAGTCATGAAACTTCAGTCGACGCATGCACCGCGCCTCAACCGCAAAGTAACGCCGCATCTGACGCTCACGGCCATCGCGCTTGCCGTGCTGGCGAGCACGGCGAATGCCCAGACCACGCCTGCCACCGACATCGGCGACGTCTCGGCGTCCGACGTCGGTGCACCGGTCAACGTGAGCGCTGCCAAGTCGCGCAAGGCACCGACCGCCGCCGCGGCGAAGGCGCTCACGCAAGCACCGCTGGAAGCGACGTCGCCCCAGACGCAGATCAGCAGCGACTACATCGCCAACCAGATCAACCCGCAAGCCGACTACGGCACGATCTTGCGTATTGCGCCGAGCTACAGCAGCTCGTCGCCCAACGGCCTCGGTTTGTCGGAAGCCAAGAACCAAACGCTGCGCGGGTTTCCGGACGGTCAGTTCAACGTCACCTACGACGGCATTCCGTTCGGCGACACGAACGACTTCTCGCACCACACCACCTCGTACTTCCCCGCAGCGACGATCGGCAGCGTGACCATCGACCGCAGCCCGGGCAATGCCACCACGCTCGGCTATGCAACGTTTGGCGGCTCGGTGAACCTGTTCTCGCCGACGCTGAGCCCCACGCGCAAGATCGAGTACTCGCAGACCATCGGCTCACACGCCACATGGCAGGAAAACCTGGGCATCACCACCGGCATCATGCCCGGGCTGCTCGACTCGAACGTCTTCCTGAACATTCAGCGAACCGACTCGAACGGCGCGTTGAGCAACAGTGGCGTGGGTAACACCAACATCTTCCTCAAGGGCGTTACCCCCATCGGCAGCAACACCCTGGTGACGTGGGTCTACGCGTACGACAAGATCCACTTCAACAATCCGGGCGGCGCCACGCTCAATCAGGTGGCGCAGTACGGCTACAACTACGGCCTGAATGCCGACCCGAAGAGCCCGAACTACTACGGCTACAACTATCAGGACAAGAACACCGAGTTCGCGTACATCGACGTCAAACACGACTTCGACAACGGCTGGGGTCTGAGCAACAAGCTGTACACGTATTACTACTACAACCTGAGCCACGAGCTGAACGGCGATAACACCTCGTCCCCGCTCTCGGCATTGAGCGCCGCCAAGCCCTTCGCTGCGGGCCAGTCGGGCACCGATATCGCCGCCGCGGTGAAGCTCAACGAGTACCGCACGTACGGCGACACGCTCGCGGCAACGCATACGGACGCGTACGGCACGTTCACGGGCGGGTTCTGGTTCGAGCACACGCGCAATCCGCGCAATCGTTTCGCCTACGACGCCACGACCGGGCAGTCGGTCAAACAGAACGCCACGTACGGCAACACCTACTACGACATGGTCGACGAGGTGAATACGGCGCAGGCGTTCACGCAGTACGCATGGAAGGCGACCAATGCCCTGACTGTCACGCCGGGCATTCGCTATCAGCACTTCGAACGTTCGTTGACGGCCAACGTGCTTCAGAACAACTTGCCCGGCACCTCGGCCACCAAGTCGTGGGACAGCGTGCTACCGAGTCTTGACGTGAACTATCGCTTCACGTCGCTGTGGTCGGGCTACGCGCAAGTGTCGCGCGGCGCGCTCGGCCCGAACTTGAACACGATGTACTCGGCCAATCCGTCGGGCAACAACAATGTTCAGCCGCAAACGTCGATGGCCTACCAGATCGGGACGGTGCTCAAGGCCGATCGATTTACGTTCAATGCCGATGCCTACCTGATCGAATTCAGCAACTACATCACCAAGAACGGATCGGGCGCGAACGCGACCTACTTCAATGCGGGTGGTGTGCGCTACACCGGCCTTGAAGCCGAGGGCAACGTGTTGCTGGGCAGCGGCTTCTCGTTCTACGCGAACGGCTCGCTCAACAACGCCACCTACACACAGAACGGCACCGGCTCGCAGATTTGGAAGTCCGGCCAGCGCATCTCGTTCGTGCCGCAGTACACGGCCGCCATCGCCCTCAATTTCGATCAGGGGCCGTGGCACGCGGGTATCAACACCAAATTTGTCGGCTCGATGTATCAGGGCAGCAACGGTGCGGCAGACGGCTCGATCTACAAGGTGGGCCCCTACAACGTCACCAGCATGATGATCGCGCGCGACTTCAACAACCTCAGCTCGGTCGTCAAGAAGGTGCGTGTGTCGTTCGGCATCGACAACCTGTTCGACACGCACCGCATCACCGACAACCTCGGCCCTGCCGCGACCGATACGAGCAAGGGGACGGATCCGAACCAGTTCCTCTACTACTTCGTGCCGGGCCGCAGCTTCTACGTCAACCTGCGCGCCGAAATCTAACTGGCAGCCCATTTACCGGCCGCCTGCGCCTGCGCTTGCGGCCGGTGCGCGTTACCTCGAAAGGAGAATTTGCATGGATCTGAGTCAATTCAATCAACTGGCGATGTCGTCGGGCGGCACGCTCTATTTGATGGTGCTGCTGGCATTCGTCGGCATCACTGTCATCGTGGATCGCGGGCTGCGGCTGCGCCGGGCATTCCGTGGCGGTGCCCGGATCGTGACGGCAGTCGGCGCACTGCCGGTGATCGACGCGCACGATGCCGACGAGCTGCGCGCGGCCGCTTCAGGTTTGCCGCACGGCCGTCTGCTCGACGCCTATGCGCACAATCTCAAGCGCGTGCATCACGGCGACATGGAAGCCGCCATCGACGAAGCGATCTATCTGGAAGTGCCGCGTATCGATCGTGGCCTCTGGGTGCTCGACACGGTGATTACCGTCGCGCCGCTGCTGGGTCTGTTCGGCACGATCGTCGGCATGTTTCACGCGTTCGACGTGCTGGGTGCGGCCGGTGGCGACCCCACACAAGTCACCTCGGGTGTGGCTGAAGCGCTGATTGCCACGGCCTGCGGCCTGGCGATTGCCATGACCCATATGTGGTTCTTCAACGGTATGCAAGACACTGTGCGTCAGACCGTCCATCAGATGGATACGCTCAAGCGTCTGCTGCTCAATCGCCACAGCGTCGCGCAGCAGGCGACCGAGCCCACTGGCGTGGTGCTGCGTCACGAACGCGCTTCGGCCTGAGAGCCCGCGATGCGATATTTCGAAACGAAGAAGGCGCGCATCGAAGTCGTGCCGATGATCGACATCATGTTCTTCCTGTTGGTGTTCTTCATCATGATCACACTCAAGATGATGCCGTCGATGGGCATGTCGGCCAAGCTGCCCGGCAGCTCGACCGCTCAGGACTTGCCGCACCCGAAAGTGCTGGTGGCGCTCCACGCCGACGGCAGCATCGAGACCGACCAGCATCCGATCACGCTCGACGCCCTGAGCGCCACCCTGCGCGCCCATGACCCCGCGCACACGGTCGTGACCATTGCCAGCGACAAAGCGGCCAATGTGCAGCAGTTGACGCAACTGATGGACGCTTGCCGTACGGCGGGAGTCACGCAGATCGGCATTGCCGCGAAAGAGGCCCCATGACGACGATTTTGCATTCGGAGGCCTTGCCCGGCACACGCGGCGTAAGCGCTAGGTCGCAATTCCACGATACGGCGGCGCCTGCGCGTTGGCCATGGCGCGCTATGGCAGCGGCGCTGGCACTGGAGGCGATCCTGCTTGGGTTAACCGCAGGATGGCTCGCGCGCAGTACGTCGACACCGAAGCCCGCTCGCGCCGATGCGCCGGTGATGCTGTCGATGGCGGAACCTGAGCCGGTCGCAGCGCCGGTGCCAACGGTCAAACCACCAGAACCGATCAAGGCGCACCCAAAGCCGGTGACGCCGGTGAAGCATGAGCCAGCACCCAAGCCGCAGGCGTCGCACGCCCGTGAGCCGGTCAGCGCCGAGGCACCGCCGATAAAAACGGTGGCCGGTGCCGACGCCCCGCCTGCGCCGTCTGCCGTGGCTGTGCCCGAGCCCGCGATCCCCCCGGTTAGCGCATCGTCGGGACCGGACGAGCGATTTATCGCGAAGCTGCGTGCGGCCGTGCAAGCGGCGGTGGTTTATCCGACAGCCCTTCAGGGGATGGGGCTGGCCGCGAACATCGACGTCGAGTTCGGTTATCAGGACGGGGCTGTGTCGAACGTGCACGTCACACGGCCGGGCCGCGTCGCGACGCTTGATCAAGCCGCCATTGCTGCCGTGCAACGTGCGGCAATGCCGCCACCGCCGCCCAATCTGGCGGGCGCGCTTCATACGTTCAAAGTGAGAGTGATCTTTAGCGAAAATTGACGGGGCAAACTCGCGGGGCTAGACGCCCCCGACCGCTGCTGGGCTGCTTCGCCGATCGCGACCGGTCGACTGCGCGGGTGCCTGATTGCGTTTGGCACGCGCGGTACAGCCTAGTTTGGCCTTGAAGAATGTGGAGAATGCCGAGCCGCGAAATCCGAGGGCATCGGCAATGTCGGTGACCGATTGCCCATTCTCAAGCGCACAAAGCGCGGTGGCAATTTGCACGTCGCGACGCCAATTTGCCATCGACGTCCCCAGTTCCTGATTGAACAGTCGGCTCATCGTCCTCGTGCTCATGCCCGCCGCTGTGGCGGCTTCCATCGGCGTGTGCGTCCGGGTCGGTTCACGCAGTACCGCATCGCACAGCGGCCCAAGCCGGCTGTTTTGCGACGGCATGTCGACAGTCAGTGCCGACGGGCTGAGCGGTGCCGCACGCAACTCGGGGGCGAGCAGGATGCCCAATGCCTCCTTGGCATGGTCGCTGGTCTCGCCGGCGGCATAGGCCGAAAATACGCTGCGCAGTAGCTCGGATCCGTGCAAAAGCGTGACGCTGTCAGGTAAGTCGAGGCACGCCTCACCGGCGATCTGAAGCTCGACGATCGTCGGGTCACCGAGCGCGCAGACCGTGGTGAGGACCCCGGGCGGTACCCAGGCGCCCCACCCTTTCATCACGCAATACGCCCGCCGTCCCGTGCGCAGCCACACGCCACCCTCTGCAACGAATAAGAAGCGTCCTTCGCTGGCAAGGGTTTGCTCGGGAGAAAATGCAATCGTTTGCATCAAAATTCGCTATTTGGCCGGTTTGATCGAGGTATGGGGGGAGCATACGACAGATCCAAATCGGACAAAGTGAAAATAATGGCGCCGAACGTTTGCATTTTTCGATGTTGGCAGCGCGATCGGTAACGTCGGTGTGCCACGGATTACGGCGATGCGGGCGCTGTCGTCGCGGCCAGTTCAGTCGCCAGATTGCGGCGCAGCGTCTCGCGGCTCATCTCCCCTTCCCAGCGCGCCATGACGAGCGTCGCCACCCCGTTGCCAATCACGTTGACCAAGGCACGCGCCTCGCTCATGAAGCGGTCGATACCCAAGATCAGCGCCATCCCGGATACCGGAATCGCAGGCACCACGGCCAGCGTGCCGACCAGCGCGACAAACGAGGCACCTTGTACGCCGCTCGCCCCCTTGGACGTCAGCATCGCCACGCCGAGCACCATTAACTCTTGCGTGAGCGTGAGTTCCGTATTGGTGGCTTGCGCTACGAACAACGCCGCCATCGTCATATAGATGCTGCTGCCGTCCGTATTGAAGACGTAGCCCGTGGGCACCACGAGCCCGACGAGCGGTCGCGAGCAACCCAGCCGCTCCAGCTTTTTCATCAGCGTGGGCAGTGCCGGGTCGGACGAACTGGTGCCCAGCACAATCAACACTTCCTCGCGGATGTAGCGCAGGAACGCAAGAATGCTGAATCCGGCGCCCCACGCAATGAGGCCGAGAACGATGAACACGAAGAAGGCCGACGTCAGATAGAACGCCCCGACAAGTTTCGCGAGCGGCGCCAGCGCGGCAAAGCCGTACTTGCCCACGGTAAAGGCCATTGCCCCGAAGGCACCCAACGGCGCGGCCCGCATCAGCAAATTCACCATGCCGAAGACGACGTGAGACACGCCGTCGAGCACCTCCACCACGGGTTTGCAGCGCTCACCCGCGATTGACAGTGCGAGGCCGAACAACACGGCGACCACGATGATCTGAAGAATGTCGCCAGTGGCGAACGCGTCGATCACGGTGTTCGGGATGATGTGCAGCAGAAAATCAGTGACGTTCTGCGCTTTGGCTTGCGTCGCGTAGTTCATGACTGCGCGCGCGTCGAGCGTTGCGGGATTGACGTTGAAGCCGCTGCCCGGCTTGAGCCAATGGGCGACCACGATGCCGCAGAGCAGCGCCAACGTCGAGACGACCTCGAAGTACAGCAATGCTTTGCCGCCGATACGCCCGACGCGCTTCATGTCGCGCATGCCAGCAATGCCGGTGGCGACGGTAAAGAACACGACCAGTCCGATCACCATACGGATGAGTTTGATGAAGCCGTCGCCAAACGGCTTCATCTCGGTGGCCAGCACCGGCGACGCAACGCCAAGGGCGACACCAAGCGCCACGGCGATCAGCACTTGCACGTAGAGAATGCGATACCAGGGTTTGCGTCCCGGTGCCGTGACAGGCACCTCGAGCGCGTGATCGGGTTGAGTCATCATGTTGTTTCTCCGGAAGGGGCGCCTTAGAAGGCGTGCTTCATGCCCAGGGCGACGAGCGAGAGACTGCCGCCGGTAACGTTCGGAACACTGTTGATCGCCCAGTTGTAAGAGGCGCGCGAACCGTTGGTGATGTGGCTGTAGAAGGCGACGAGCGACGTGCGACGCGAAAGCGCGTAGTCATAGCCGAGGGTGTATTGCATGGCCCCCGTCTCCGAGCCGCTGGAGATGAAGCCGATCGGCGTTTTCGTATTCCCCACGCCGTTGCCAGCCCATGTCACACCGGCCATCAGGTTGCCGGGGCCGAGCCGCTGCACGAGCGACAGGTAGACAGCGTCGCGCCGCACGGCAGTGGTTGGCGTCTGATAGCGCAAGCGCTCGTAAGCCGCAGACACGACCGTGCCTGCGAATAGCCGGTACGACGCGCCGATCTTCGTGCCGTTGTCTTCGGTGTGGTTGCCTTGGTAGTCGCGGTGGTTTTCCTGCGCCGCAGTCAGGACAAGCGGCCCCGCCGTGTAGGTCACCGAAAACGACAAGAGCATCGGGTTGCGTGAGAGCGCGACGCGCTCCTGATTCACCCCCCATTGCGCGGCAGCGGACAGCCCGCGCCAGGTCGGTGAGACGTAGTTCACCGAATTTTGCTGTCTACGGTCGAACGACGTGGTGTTGCTCACGTTATCTGCCGACGGTGCGGAACCGTTCCCCATGAGCGACATATAGCCCGCCGTTGTGGGATAAAACGGATCGAACGCCTTGGTCGATTCGGTAAACGGCGTCGTCCAGTTACCGAGGAAGAACGTGCCGAAGGGGCCGTCGAGGCCGACGCGACTATCGCGTGATGCCATACCGCCCGCGCCGTTCGGCAATGTCAGGTCGCTCTCGATTTGCCAGATGGCGCGATAGCCGCCGCCAAGGTTCTCGTTGCCTCGCAGTCCCCATACGGAGCGGTCGTTCGTCATGCGCGTCGTACTCGGCGTGGACTGGCCGTTATTGCCCGAGCTTTGCCAGTTGTACTCCAGCGTCGTGTAAAGCCTGCCGTAGATTTGCACCTCATCGGCGCAAGCCATGCCGGCAGCTACCACGCCCCCCACCGCCATGACTGCGTGCGCGATCGTCCGTCGTCTCATTCCGTCTCCTAAGCTATCGATTTATGCAAACGTTTGCATTATCGTTTTCAAAATTACGGATGGTCAAACGGTTGGACGTTGGGGTTAACACGCGAGAACGTCGCCGCATCGGAAGCGGCGCATCTGACTTTCGAATCCCGGCCAAATAGGCAGCCGGATTGGGGGATGCGAGCGATCCGGCACGACAGCCGAGGATCGCTCGCGTAAAGATCAGCCGACGGTTGCAGGTTGAGACGTAGGTCCGGATTAGTTCGTCAGCGACACGAACCAAACCTTCTTCACGAATGCATCGACTTCCCAGTGTCCCTTGTAGCCCTCGGGCATCACGAACGGATCGCCAGCGCGCAATGCATGCACGGTGCCGTCCGGGTCGACCACACGGCATTCGCCTTCGAGGATGTAACCGAATTCGATATACCCGGTGGTATCTGCACGAAACTTGCCCGCCGTGCTTTCCCAGATGCCCGACGACGCGCGTCCGCCGTTGCCCTCGAAGCCCGTCATGCTACGAAATACCGTGTCGCCTTCCATCGGGCGGCGCGGCTTGCCGATCTCCGGATTGACCAGCGGACCCGCGCTAAAGCGCACCAATTGCGAATGACTTTCTGCCACAACTCACCTCGTTACGTGATGGAATCAATGTCGGTCGTACTTCGTCAGACGGAAGGCATGCGGATCGACTAACGGCGTGTTCCCTTGCACAAGGTCCGCCATCAGCGCGCCTGCGGCTGGGCCGATGCCAAAGCCGTGCCCCGAGAAACCGGACGCCAGATAAAAGCCGGGCACGCTGTCGACACCGGAGATCACCGGAATCGCATCGGGCGTCACGTCGATGAAACCCGCCCATGCGTGGGCGACCTGCGCTGGCTGGAATTCAGGAAATGCCTGCTTGAGCTTGTCGAGCGCCACACCAATCGACTTCATCCCCGGCGCGGGGTCGAGCGTGCGATGCGCTTCGAAAGGCGTGGCGTCGTCGGCGCTGAAGCGTGTCGGCATCATCAGTTCGTCGAGAAAGCGTTTGCCGACGCGCAGCTTCAGATACTTCTTCTCCGAGAGCCATGCCGGAAAGAACTGGCGGCACAGGCGAATGCTGTCTGGCGTGAGATCGGCGACCGATGCCCCCAACTGCGAAACCGAATAGCCACCGTCGGCGCGCTTGCGGCACGTGAAGTCTTTGCCATTGATCGCAAGATCCAGCCCCGCATCCACCGGCGTGGTGCGCAGCACCGACGCATGCACTTTCAATTGCGGAAAGTTCACCCCTGTATTGCCGCAGAACAGACGCGACCACGCACCGCCTGCCAGCACGACTGCGTCGGCCGACACCCGCCCCTGCTCGGTGACGATGCCGCTCGCGCGTCCGCCTGCACGATCGAGGCAGCGCACGGCGGTTTGCTCGAAGACCTGCGCACCGGCTGCGATGGCCAGCTTCGCAATCGCCTGTGTCGCGCGCTCAGGTTCTGCCACACCATCCACAGGACAATGCAACGCCCCGACCCAGTCGCGCGCCGAGCGCGTCTTGAACAGTTCGGGCAATTGATCGCGCGCCAGCAATTGCGCAGGCACGCCGAGTGGCAACGCCTTATCGAGCCACTTACGGTAGCCGTCCATGTCAGCTTGTGATTCGGCCAGATACGCCACGCCTGTCTGACGGTAGCCCACGTCGTGCTGCGCCTGAATCTCCGTCCACAGGCCAATCGCCTGCATGGCCAGCGGCAGCTCTTTATGGTCGCGGCCGACCGTGCGAATCCAGCCCCAGTTGCGCGACGACTGCTCGCCCGCGATCACACCCTTTTCGAACACCGCGACGCGCAAGCCTGCTTTGGCCAGCGCCCACGCGGTACTCATTCCGATGATGCCTGCCCCGATGATCGCGACATCGACCTGCTTGGGGAGAACGCTAGCCATAAATTACCCATCGACAATTGAAGGAAAAAACGGAGGTCGGCGCGCGAGCTGCGCTCAGACGTAGAAGTGGTTGCTGTTCACGACCATGAACACCGTGGGTTCATCCCACGCGTTCTCCCAACGGTACGGCCGGTTGCCCGTAAAGCCGTAGGTGTCGCCGGGGCCGAGGACCAGCGTGGTGTCGTCGATGAACACGCGCAACTTGCCGGAGAGCACGTAGCCCACTTTGTCGCCGCTTTGCACCAGCAGATTCGAATCGGACGCCGCGCCCGGTTCGAGCTCCATCATGAAAGCTTCGAGCGACGCGCAGTTCGACGGCGTAATGCGTGCCTTCGTCACCCCAGACCCCGCGAGCCGCAGCGGCTTGCGCTGGCTAGCCCAGACGACGAACTCATTGGGCTCGGAGGTGTTCGGGGCGTCCGCTGCCTCAGCCGGTGTCGAGGCGAACAACGCCGCACCATCCACCCCCAGCGCATGGCACAACTGCCGCAGCGAGCGCATCGACGGCGAACTCACGCCACGCTCGATCTGGCTGAGCATGCCGATCGACATGTTGGTGCGCGCTGCAAGGTCCTTGAGCGTGAACTTGCGTTCGGTGCGCATCGCTCGCAAGCGCATGCCCAGCTCCATGTCGCTGGCTTGCACGGCAGGGTCGACCGGCGGGTCGCCATTCAGGCGCGTATCAGGCTCGGAATCGGCGAACGCGGTGGGCTCGGTGGACACGGCGGGTGCTAAGGAATGCGAGGCGGTGACAGTTTTCGGCTTTGAAGGCATGGCGAAGCGGCATCGGGGACACGAAGAGACGCAAACGAGGCGTGTGAAACGTACGCCTCACGAATTTCAATCACACTTCAAAAAGCTTAGAGTGATTTCGATATAGCGTCAATCCGGTACCTTCCCCCATGTCGCATGCGAGACGTCACGCTTTATGCCGCTAGCGGACTGCTGCGCGCGTACGTCCGACCATGCCAGAGCAAGCACCCGGCGTCCGGTGCATTGCCGAGCCGCGTGGCAGCGACGGCCCCCACGATGATCGTGTGCGAATAGCCGTCGTGCGTATCGAGCAACGTGCAATCGAGCGCCACGGCAGCGTCCGCAAGAATGGGCGCGCCCGTCTCCAACTGCGTCCAGCGGCTAGGCTCGAAGCGTGCTGCGCCGCGCTGCTGCTGGAACCGAACGACCAAATCGCGATGTGCGGTCGACAGCAGATTCACGGCAAAGCGCCCGGCGTCGAGGATGGCGTCGTGCACGGATGCACTCTTGTGAACGCAGACGAGAATCGACGGCGGCTCGGCAGACAGGCTGCACACCGCCGTGGCGATGATGCCGATGGGGCCGTCGACGCTGCGCGTGGTCACGGCGGTAATGCCGCCCGGGAACGACGCCATTGCCTGCTGAAAATCCGGGATCTGTACGGTGGAAGTCATGGTGTCGGCCTGCTGGTCTCGTGAAATGGCGACGGAAGGCATTCCGGTCTCAGCCCTGCCGGTAGGTCAGCGGCTTCAGCCCGAGGTTCGCGCGAAGCGTGGTGCCTTCGTACTCGGTACGGAAGAGTCCGCGGCGGCGCAGTTCGGGTACGACCAGTTCTGCCATATCGTCGATGCCGTGCGGCAGTGTGGCCGGGCAAATATTGAAACCGTCGGCGCCCTCGTTGCGGAACCATTCCTCCATCTGATCGGCGATATCGGTCGGCGTACCGATGACCATGCGCACCGTGTACGTGGCTGCCACGCGCTGATATAGCTGGCGGATCGTCAGGTTTTCCTCGCGCGCCATCGCGAGCAGGTTCTCGGCAATGCTGCGGATATTGCGGCTGGGTTCCACGTGCGGCACAGGGCCGTCGACGGGATAACCCGACAAATCGCCCAAGGCGTTGTACAGGCTGGCCAGCCCACTGATCGGGTCGATTAGTTCCTGCAACTGGTCAAACTTGTCCTGCGCTTCCTGCCGGGTGCGCCCGACGAATGGCGTGATGCCGGGCATGATCAATAAATCGTCAGGCGCGCGGCCATGCGCAGCGAGCCGCCCTTTCAGATCGCGGTAGTACGCTTGCGCGTGCTCAAGGTTGTGCGAGTTGCTGTAGACGAGATCGGCTTCGCGTGCCGCCAATGCGCGCCCGGCTTCCGATGCGCCCGCCTGCACAATGAGCGGCCGCCCCTGCGGCGTGCGTGCCGAGTTGAGTGGGCCGCGCACCTGAAAGTGCTTGCCCGCGTGATTCGGCACGTGCAGTTTGGCTTCGTCGTAGAACATGCCGCTCGCCTTGTCGCGCACGAATGCGTCGTCCTCCCAGCTTTGCCAAAGCGATTTGACCACTTCGACAAACTCGTCGGCGCGTTCATAGCGCTCTTCGTAGCCCAGATGTTCATCCCGGCCAAAGTTGCGGGCTTCCTCGTTCGACCATGACGTCACCACGTTCCAGCCTGCCCGTCCGCCGCTGATGTGATCGATCGACGCGTACTTGCGCGCGACATGGAATGGCTCGTTGTAAGTCGTCGACGCCGTGGCAATCAGGCCGATATGGGACGTGTGCGCGGCAATGGCCGCCAGCAGCGTGAGCGGCTCCAGTTCGGCATTGCGCATGTCGCGCGCCAGCGCGCCACGCGGGTTGTCTTCCGCGCGGATGCCCAGCCCGTCGGCGAAGAAGATCATGTCGAACTTGGCCGCCTCGGCCTTCTGCGCGTTGGCGAGGAAGTAGCGATAGTCGAGTGCGCCAGCGGCGGGCACGTCGGGGTGACGCCACGCGGCCACGTGATAGCCGAGGTAGCGCATCGACAAGCCGAGTTTCATTTTGCGATCAGTCGTCATGGGGTGTCTCTTCAAGGGCTGACGGAGGGACGGAGGCAGCGTTCAGCGCGGTGGCTAAACACCGCAGCGCGCCGCGACTTCGGCGAAACACCGGTCGCGGGATTCGCGCATGAAGGCGAGGAAGGTGCGGCACACCTTCGAGAGCGGACGGCGGCGCGGGTACAGCAAGCCCACGCCGAAATCGAGACTGGGCCGCATTGGACGCGCCACCACGCGATCGAGGTTGGCGTGCACCGTGAACGGATCGGCGAGCGCGACGCCCATGCCCAGATGGACGAACTCGCTGACCGCTTGCAGATAGGAGGTCTCCAGCGACGTCACGCGACGCACGCCGTGCGCGTCGAAGAACTGGTCGACGTGATGCCGCACCTGACAGACGCTGGTCATCGAGATGAACGGCAGACCGTCGATATCTTTCGGTTGCAACTCGCGCTTGGCCGCCAGCGCATGCCCGGGCGGCACGATGGCGTAATACGGCACGCGGCAGAATTCGTCGACCGCCAGATCGGTACGCGAGAACGGCAGTTCGGCCAGGCCGAAGTCCGTCTGCTGCGCCGCAATCCAGTCCTCTACGCGTGTCGACGACTGAATTTCCAGCGAGATATGTACACCGGGGTGCTTCTCGCAAAACGCCTTGATGACCCCCGGCAGGAAGCTCAACCCCAACGCGGGCATGCACGAGATGGCGATATGCCCGACGCGGTTTTGCTTCACATCTGTGGCCAACTCGCGGATGCGTTCGTAGGAGCGAAACGCATGCTCGGCCTGCTCGAAGATCAACTGCCCCTCCGGTGTGGCGACCAGACGGCCGTTCGCCCGGTCGAACAGCGGTAGCGCGAGCGAGCGCTCCAGTTGCCCGATCAACCGGCTGACGGTCGATTGCGACGTCTCGAGCATTTCCGCAGCACCGTTGACGGTACCGGCCAAAACGGTGGCGCGAAAGGCTTCCAGTTGTCGAATGTTCATCGTGAACTCCAGAGGGCGCGGCCGCGGGATGTCTCCCGGGCGGTGAATTCATCTTGGCGCAGCACTGGCTTGCAGACAATGACATCAATAAGCGGGGTCATTGCAATTTCTGCATACGGTGGACGTGACACGCCCCATCGATGCGGTGCGTGCTGCCAAGGTCAAAAAGCCCGACGGCCCTGATGGGCCGGTCGGGCGGGAACGGTGATCGGCACAGGCGCGAAGCAAGCCTCGCGTCCGGTGGTCAGATGGTCACGTCACATGCTTGCGGCTGGCGTACAGCCCGACGAGCGCGAACGCGGCGATGATCACGATGTAATACGCCGGGGCCATTACGCTGCCCGTCGCCTTGACCATGAAGCCGACGACCAGCGGCGTGATACCGCCGAAGAACGTTTGGGCGATCACGTAGGCGATCGACACGCCCGTGGTGCGACACGACGTGGGGAACAACTGCGAGAGCAACGAGCCGATCGGCGCGTAGTAGAAGCTGTAGAACACGAGCGACAGCGTGCACTGGAAAACGGCCAGCGTGAGCAGCGACGGCGAACGGGTGAGCATCTGGAACAGCGGAAATACCAGAATCACCCCGAGGATGAGTGCCGTGCGCATGACCTTGACGGTCCCCAGCCGGTCGGCGGTAATGCCCCCGATCATCGGGACGATCGTGCAGACCACGCCACTGCAAATCGAGGCGATGAAGGCGTCGTCTTTGGTCAGGCCGAGATTGTTGATCGCAAACGTCGGCATGTAGAGGTTCAGGAAGCTCGCCACCACCCCGGCCGCCGCGACCACCGCACCGATCATCACGAAGCGCTTGTGCGACTTGAACGTCTCGGCCAGCGGGTTCTGCACCGTAGCTCCCGTGCGTTTGACCTGCTCGAAATCGGCGGTCTCTTCGATCTTCGAGCGGATGTACAGACCGACCGGCCCGATCAGGCAGCCAAACAGGAACGGCACGCGCCAGCCCCAGGAATTGATCTGGTCTTGCGTCAGGAAATGGTTCAGGCAATACGCGAACAACGACGCCGCGAGCACCGCCAGGCCTGACGCCGAGAACTGAAGACTTGCGAAGAACGCCTTGCGCGAGGCGCTCTGCTCCGTCAGGTACGAGTTGGCGGTGCCGAACTCGCCGCCGACCGAGAAGCCTTGCAACAAACGGCCGGTGACCAGAATGACCGGTGCCCAGACGCCAATCACGTCATACGTCGGCGACACGGCGATGAGCACCGTCCCGGCGAGCATCAGCATGGCCGCGAAACTCAACGTGGTGCGGCGGCCCACCTTGTCGGCCATGATGCCCAGCACCACGGCACCGACTGGCCGGATCAGGAAGGAGCTGGCGAACGTCATCAGGCTGAACAGCAGCGCCGATTGCGGGTCGCCCTGCGGGAAGAACAGCTTGGAGATGGTGATCGCGAACATCGCGTACACCAGCAAATCGAACCACTCGAAGAAGGTGCCAAAGTTCGCCGCGATGACATCACGGGTCCGGTTGCCCTTGCGGGGTTGCCGTGCGGTGTAACAGCCAATTTCGGTGGTAGACATATGCGACCTTCCAGGGCGAGACATTGCAATGATCTGAGTCTGCATTCTGGGCAGCCGAAATCCACATCGATATTAGAGATTTCACCTACATGAAATTATTGACCTATTTTCGGTGAAATTGCTTTCTGATTGAAATTTGGAGAAATCGACAGCAACGGGACAACGAGACTTGTCTGTTGATCCGGCGCGGAGTAAAAGTCGATCCACCGACGTCAACCGCAAGGTGTACGCCCATGGATCAACCCGCCAAGCTCAACGCCGACTCGCTGGGCATCGTCGAATCGATCATCATGGGCATCGCCGGGACGGCGCCCGCCTATAGCATCGAAATCACCACCTCCACCATCATCGGCACCGCGGGGACGCTCTCGCCCGCGAGCATTCTGGTGTGCGGGCTCATCATGTTCGGTATCGCGTACGCGTTTATCAATATGAATCGCGCGCTGGCCAGCGCCGGTACGTCTTATTCGTGGGTAAGCATGGTCTTCGGGCGGGCGCTCGGCTTCTTTGCGGGTTGGGCACTGCTGGTGCTTTGCTGTGTCTTCATGGTGTCCGCCATGATTCCGGCAGCGAATGCCACGCTGCTCATTTTCGACCGGCCGCTCATGAATAACGTGCACTACGTGACGCTCATCGCTGCTGCGTGGCTCACGGTGGTCAGCGTGGTGGTGGTCAAGGGGATCAAGCTCACGAGCTACGTGCAGGTGCTGATGACGATCGTCGAGGGCGTGATCTTGCTGGTCATCATCGTGGCCAGCTTCTTCATCTTCCCGCACGCGGCGCAGCACGCGTTCTCGTGGGAGTGGTTCTGGCCTTTCTCATTCACGCCGAAGCTGTTTGCCAACGGTGCGTTAGTGGCGATCTTCTTCTTTTACGGCTGGGATGTGACCATGAACCTCAGCGAGGAGACGCGGGACGCCAATCGCACCCCGGGCCGTGCGGCGTTCTGGTCGATGGTGTTTCTGATGGTGTTCTTTCTGGTGTTCATCGTGATTGCGCTGCTCGGGCTGTCGGATGCCGAGATCCAGCACTACAACACGAATATCATCTTCGCGATCGCCGAGAAGCTATTCGGTCCGACGTGGGGTTACGTCGCGATCATTGCGGTATTGCTGAGCACTGTCGGCACGGTCGAGACGCAGATGCTGCAATTCACGCGCACGCTGTTTGCCAAGAGCCGCGACGGCGCCCTGCACCACCGCTATGCGCGCTTGCATCCGGTTTGGCGCACGCCACACGTGGCAATCTTCTTCATCTGGATCACCGGGCTGGTGTTGTTGCTGATGTCGTCGTACCTGCCGACCATCAACGTCATTCTTCAGGATTCGATCACCGCGATTGGCTTCCAAATCTGCTTTTACCTCGGGCTGACCGGATTCGCGTGTGGCTGGTACTACCGCAAGGTGCTAACGCAGGGGCCGTGGGTGGCGCTCACGCACGTGCTCTGGCCGGTCGCCAGCGGCGTCTTCTTGTTCTTCATTGCGCTGTACAGCATCCCGACGTTCGATTGGGTCACCAACGTCGTCGGGATGGGCGGCATTGCCGTCGGCGCCATTCCCCTGTTGCTCAATCGCAAGCGCATCTGGAGCGCTGCGCCGGGTTGATGCACCGAGCTACTTGAGCCGCAATGCGAGAACGCACCCGATCACAATGCCCCAGAAGGCGCTGCCGATGCCAAAGACGGTGACATCGCTTAGCGTGACGACGAGCGTTGCCAGTGCGCTGAGCGACACATCGGACGTGAAGGCGGTCACGAGCGATTTCTGAATCACGCCGAGCATCGACAGCCCAGCGAGGATCGCGGTGAACGCCATCGGCAGACTCGTGAGTAGGCTGGCATAAGCCGACGACAGCAACCCGATCCCCACAAACAAGACGCTTGCCGTCACGGCACCGATCCAATGCCGCCCTGCTGGCCCGTCGGAAACCAAAACCGCATTGCACGGGCCGGCGAGCACCGACGGGCAGCCGCCAAACGGTGCGGTGAGACACGTCATGATGGCGCTGCTGTAGGTGACGAGACGCGTAGACACCGGATACCCCGCCGAGCGGCCCACAGCAATGCCTTGGGCGTTCTGCACGAACAGAATGGTCACGAGCATAGGCACCAGCAGCTCCGACATGGCGCTGCCATTCCACACGGGAGCGCTCAACTGCGGCGTGGCAAACCAGCTGTCGATACTCGACGACGGCCAGTGAAAGCCCGTGACCGCGAGCGCGATGGCACCTGCCACGGCGGCCCCGATGATCGGCGGCACCCACATGTTGCGAAACTGGTTCAACCACAGCAGACCGAAAAACGCGAGCACCATCGCGGCACCGACGGCCGGTGCGGCAACGCTCTGCGTCACGATAGCGATGGCATAGCGCATGAAGAGTCCGGCAATCATCGCCATGACGATCGGCATCGGCACCCACTTGTCCAGCAACGCAATTGCGTTCGTGAGTGCCAGTAGCACGAGCACCGCCGCACATGCGAGATAGACGCCGATGGCTGCCCCAAGACCGTAATGCGCAATGACGGGGGCGGCTAGCACCGTCCCGGGAATCGTCCAGAGAAAGACGAGCGGCTGCCGTGTCCTCCAACTAATCAACAAACTGGCGAGGCCATTGACACCGAGCGCCGAGAAAATCCACGACGAGGTTTGATGTCCGTTCAACCCGGCTTGCTGCGCGGCAGAAATAATGATCGCGACCGGGCCTGTCGCCGAAAAACTGGCCGCCACCAGCGCCAGCGTGAAATACAACGCAAAGGCACGCCCGGGCGCGAGGGTTACGACGTTTTGTGTGGACATGGCAAGGGACGGCAAAGACTGGACGTTTTGCGGCGAGATCGATCACCTCGTTGACCGTCCTCGTTGGCGGTAGTGGCTGGCCACCGAGGACGGCAACACTGTGCGTGCTAGTTACTCCAGCGCGTCTTCGGGCGGTGCGCGCCACACCAGGCCGATGACAGCACCCAATACACACAACCCGGCGACATACCAAGCCGGTGCCATGGTGATGCCTTGCTTGCCGACCAGAAACGACGCGATCGCAGGTGCCGTTCCGCCAAACACCGCATAGGCCGTGTTGTACGACAGGGCGAAGCCCGTGAATCGAACGCTCGGCGGGAAGCTCTTGATGATGATGTACGGTCCCAGCGTAATCGTGCCGATCAGGAAGCCGCCTGCGATATAGAGCGACCAGATGGGCGTGCCGTCACGCTGCAACCCCAGATAGAACGCGCCGCACACGATAAACATCGCCACGCAGCCAATCGTGTAAGCCCGCCCGCCGCCAATGCGATCCGCCGCCCACCCAGCTACGATGCTGCCGAGAATGAGGCCGAAGATCGACCAAGAGTTATTGGCGAACACCACGTTGGGTGCCAGATGGAATTGCGTCTGAAGGAATGTCGGCGTGTAGAGAAAGTAGATGACGAAGATGCCGGAGAACACCCACGTGGCGAGCATCGAATACACCACCGCACGGCGATGCTGCGTCAGCACGACCGCGAGCGGCAACCGTGCATCGGCGACACGCTTCGCGCGCAGTGCCTCGAACACCGGCGTTTCGTGCAGATAGCGACGCAGGTAGACCGACACCAGACCGAACACGCCACCGGCAATGAACGGCATGCGCCAG
This sequence comes from Pandoraea pneumonica, assembly GCF_049918595.1. Taxonomy (GTDB): domain Bacteria; phylum Pseudomonadota; class Gammaproteobacteria; order Burkholderiales; family Burkholderiaceae; genus Pandoraea; species Pandoraea pneumonica_A. The sequence goes on along the minus strand of NZ_JBNCRZ010000002.1, from coordinate 1,060,290 downwards.
CCCCAGCTCTTCAGGTCCTCGGCGGCGAAGTTACCCATCAAGTACTTCGCACTCAGTGCGCCGAGCAGAATGCCCAGACACAGGCCCCCCATCAGCAACCCGCATGCAAGCCCGACCCGATCCCGCTTGACGTGTTCCGCGCAGAAAATCCAAGCGCCCGGCACTTCCCCGCCGACCGAAAGCCCTTGTAGCACGCGGCACAACAAGAACAATAACGGCGCGGCCATACCCACCGTGGCGTAGCTCGGCAGCAGACCGATCAGCAGCGTGGGGGCGGCCATCAGGAACAGGCTCAGGGCAAACATCTTCTTACGCCCGATCCGATCGCCGAAGTGCGCGAAGAAAATACCGCCAATCGGCCGGACCAGATACCCCGCCGCGAAGATACAGAACAGCTCAAGTTGCGCCAGCCATTCCGGCGTCTGCGGTGGAAAGAAAACGGTGGCAAGCAGTTTGGTAAAGAAAACAGCGACGATAAAGTCGTAGTACTCCAGCGCGCCGCCTAAGGACGCTAGCGCAAGCGTCTTTACATCGTTCCTGCGCAGTGATGCTCCACGGATCTCAACGGCATCCGTCGTTGCGGAAGTCGAACTCATGAAAATCTCCAAAACTTTGTCAACCCGGGGCGTCGTTTCGTAGGTGCCGAACGACTTCTAATTAGAGATACGACTACGCTTGCGCTTGCCTCCTCTCGGTCATAGAGAAAGCCTCATCGCGCGTGACCACTGCGGCGTACTTCTGTGCCATATCGAACAGGTTGGCGTCATGAGGGCCGATGGCACGGTCGCCGACACAATCGGACAACACGACCGGCCGGAATCCGTACTGCATCGCGTCGACGACACTCGCGCGGACGCATCCGCTGGTGACCGCCCCCGCAACAAACAGCGTGCGCACGCCATGCTGTGTCAGCCAGGCGGCAAGCCCGGTGCCGAAGAACGCCGACGGCACCGTCTTGCGCACGACGAGCTCACCGGCCTGCGGCGTCAACGCCGGGACGATGGCGCTGCTCGGGTCGTGCTCTTTCAACTTGAGCATGCCCGGCACTTTCAGCGTGAAGACATTGGCATCTGCGTCGTTATCGGCAAACACGATGCGGGTATGGGCCACCGGCCATTTCATGTCACGGGCATGCGCGAGGAAAGGCACGGTGCGCTCGATGGCGTCGGGGATGTTGCCGCCGCCAAAGACTGCCGGATCGGCGAAGCCGTTCACGAAGTCCACGATCAACAGACCGAACGGCGCAACAGGTGTGAGCGCATTGCCGAAGCTTTGGCGCCGGTACGTCTCAAGGTCATCGGTCATGCTTAGCCCCCAAATAGTCAGTGACGACACCACGCTTGACGACGGCGACGCCGTCCAGATAGACGTCGCAATTTCGCAGCGGAATATCGATGTGACAGGCGGTCGTGCGGCTGCCCCCGGCTTCGTTGTTAGGGCCGAGCGAGAACAGGAAATTGCCCTCGAACGCCCGCGCGTCCATGCCGATGGTGGCTTCCCGGTCGTACAGCCCCAGCGTCGACCAGCGCGCCCGGGGTTGCAGGCCCCAGCCGATGTGCGAGATCGCGTACGCCTCGGGGTCTTCGAACGTGGCCATGTAGTTAGCGAGCAGTTGGGCGTCGACACCGCCGGAAATGTCGATCGCATAGCCGCCTTCCACCGTTAGCTCAATCGGGTCGGTGACATACGATTTCTGAGGCAGGAGAATGTCGCCCCGATCGATCACGATGCGCCCGGACGCTTGGCCGTCGTTGGGGAACGTCAGCGCGAAGCCGCTCGGCCAGTGGTCCCAGCGCCCGGGCTCGTCGACATAGCCGTATTCGGCGATAGGTTCGAACTCACCCAACGGACAGCGAAAGTCGGTGCCCGCCACCGAGACGATGTGCATTTCCCTGGCTTCGGCGATGCGAGCGCGCGCCGCAAGTACCCGCGTTCTGTCCTTTTCGCTCGGCACCAGCCGCGTGAGCACTTCGGGCGGCTCCACCGCGAGCAGGATCTTCGTGCCCGACTTGAGAATGTCGAGCTGCTCCGGCGAGAACAGCAACGTCATCAAGTCCAGCACCAAATCGCTTTCCTTGAGCGCCGCAATGGCCGCGCTGTTGCCGGTCAGCGGTGTCGTGCCGAGGTAGGCCAGTTGGTCGCGACTGAGCGACTTCTCGGCATTGACCGGCGGCAGATCGAGGCGGTTGACGATGGCGCCCATGGACTGCGTTGCAATCAATGCCGTCGAAAGCGTCTGCGGGTGCGTCGCAGCGCTGGTCAGAATCGTGACGGTCTGCCCGGCTTCCAACTTTGAAAGCTTGAGGACTTTCGTCCACGCGTCCACCATCTGATAGTCACTGACGGGCATGAGAACCTCCGTACGCCATCGAGTTGAGATGCCGATCGGTAGGTGCGTCGAGCGATGCACCGAGGAAGTCGCCGAAGGCCGCGTAGAAGCCCGTCTCGTTGTCCCACGGAATCATGTGACCGGCGCCTGCGACACGCACGTGGTCAAGGCGTGGCATCGCCTGCCGCATCTCCGTGACGTCGTCATCACGCACGACGTCGCCGCGCTCGGCGGTCATGAGCAATGTCGGGAGGTCCAGCCTCGGCAGGTCGATGTGCACATCGTCGGTGTGAAAGCCGTCGAAGCTCGCGCGGATGGCAATTTCGTTGCACGTCGGCAACCACTGCGCGCGCAGTTGAAGCTGCGCCGGCGTCCACGATGGGCAGAACGCTCGCATCTCGTCACCCGTCATGCCGAGCTGCGACTGTCGGATCGAGTCCACATACCACGGCAGTTGTGCCGGATAAGCACGTCGGCCCGGGCCTGACACGGGCGGATCGACCATCACGAGACGCTTCAGTCCTGCGAGGTGCTTGGATGCAGCGCGGATGCCGATACGCGCGCCCATCGAGTGGCCCACAACGCTGTAGCGCTCAAGGTTCAGTGCCGCAGCGAAGGCGATCAGATCGGCCGCTTGCGCATCGAGGCTGTAGTCCAGATCGTCGGCCGACGACGACAGCCCTCTTCCGCGCACGTCGAGCACATAGGTGTCGAACGTTGCGCCAAAGCGTTCGCCGACGAAGCCCCAAGTCGCGGCAGGGCTGGTGATGCCCGGCACGATGATTACCGGGTCGAGTTGGCTATCGAGCCGCTCTCGGTCACCAAAGCGCAAGTAATGCTGACGGATGCCATTCGCGTGAACGTGACCGCCGTATCGATAAGTGGATTGCATAAGTCCCTCGCGAATCCGTTCGATCAATAGGCGCCGGAGAGCAGCGCTCCGGCACCGGGAACGACGGCCTCGAGCTCAAGCCTTTTGAGCATGGCGTAGGTCGTCGCGACCGCAGCCGTAATCACCGGCTTGCCGGTCATGGCTTCCACTTTCGCAATGGCAGGCAGCGACGGCATTTGCACGCAAGCCGATAGCACAATCGCATCGGCCTCCCGGTAGTTCAGCGATTTGACGATCTCCGGCAGCTTCTCCGGGTCGTGCCGACCCACATCGAGGTTGTCCGGAATTTCGAGTGCGCGGTAGTCGATCACCTCGTAGCCCTCGTTGCGGATGTAATCGACGACGAGTTCCGTGAGCGGCTTCATATACGGCGCGACGACGACGATGCGTTTGGCACCGATGACCCCCAGCGCATCGACGAGCGCACCGGCGCTGGTGATGACCGGTGCTGCGCCCCCGTTATCCACCGTTCGGGCACGCAAGCGCTCTTGCGACACTCGGTGATAGCCGTGCCCCATCGCCATGATCGCCACCAGACACGCATAGCCGAGGACATCGACACGTGCGTCGCTCAACTCGGTCGCGCAGCGATCCGATTCCGCATCCATGGCCGCCAGCTCTTCCTTGACGACCTTCTTCATCCGCATGCGGGCGGAATGAAACGTGAAGCGCTCCGGACGGATCGACTGCCGCGCGAGCAGCATCTGCGGAATTTCCGTCTCCATCGTCGTGTTCGAGCTGGGGACGATTTGCCCGATTCGATAATGCTTGGTCATGCCCTGACTCCCTTGTGATCTTTTGAATTGGCGCGCTATCGCTAGTCAGGCCGGTTGACGGAAACGGTCGACGCAACGACGGGCGTCGTATTCGTAGACCCACTCGGCCTTGATGCCGACCGCGTTCGGGTTGGCCTTCTGCTGCTCCTGCATTTCGCGGTCGCGCTTTTCGAGTTCTTCCGGTGTCGCCAGGTGATAGGTGCGGCCCCGCTCACGGGCTTCGAGCTGCACGCGCGCCGTACGGGGACGTCGCTCCTCCTCGTAGGCAGACAAGGCTTCCTGCAAATCGTCGAAATGGGCGAGTGCCTGTGCGAGCACGTAACCGTCTTCGATGGCCATCGCGGCGCCCTGCGAGAGGAACGGCAACATCGGGTGCGCGGCGTCGCCGAGCAGCGTTACCGCCCCCTTCGACCACTGCGTCATGGGGTCGCGGTCGAAGAGGCCCCACTTGAACGTGGTCGCAGAGTCGGTCATTCGGAACAGATCGACGATGTCGCTGTGCCACCCCGTGAACGCGGCAAGCAGTTCCTCGCGTGAGCTGGGCTCGGTCCAAGATTCCGCAACCCATTTGTCGCTCTCGGCAACGGCGACGATGTTGACTGCCGCACCGCCCTTGACGTAATAAGTCACGATGTGGGATTTCGGGCCCATCCAGAACGAGGCGTCCGGGCTGACAAATGGCAGCGGATGCTGCTCGACCGGCACGAGCGCGCGCCAGCACATATGTCCGGTGAAGCTGGCCGGCGTCTTGCCCCAAAGGCTGTTGCGCACGACCGAGTGAATACCGTCGGCCCCGACAATCAGGTCCGCTTCGAAGGTTGAGCCGTCGGCGAACGACGCCACGGCTTTGCCGTTGCGATGCTCGACGCCGTTACAGGCGGCGTTGAAAGTGACTTTGCTCGCGTCGATACCTTCACAGAGGATGCTGAGCAGGTCGGCACGGTGAACGTGATAGAAGTTCGCGTCAAATAGCTTCGGGCAGACGGCTTTGAGCGGCGTGCGGAACAACTGCCGCGCATCCTCCCAGTTGCGCCCGACCATGGCCTCGGGCAGGAAGCCAACCTTCTGCAACTCCTCGCCCAGTCCAAGTGCCTCGAGGACTTTGACGGCGTTAGGTGTCATTTGCACCCCAGCCCCGATTTCACCGAACGCGGGTGCGCGCTCGAAGATATGGGCGTCGATGCCCTGTTGCTTCAGGGCAAGCGCAAGCGCCGCGCCACCGATACCACCGCCAATAATTCCGACTTTCATGGTTGCTCCTTAATTCGGTGTACTACCTATAGGCGAAGCTATCCCGCTCACCCCGTAGCCACCTGTTTCTTTGTATGGTTTGCTGCGCGCCGGTGTGTCCGGTTGCGTCAAAGGTCCAATACGACCGATTCGTCCTTGGCTCGCGAGCAACAAATCATCATTTTTCGGCCCGCCTCTCGTTCCGACGGCGTCAGAATGCTGTCGCGGTGATCCACCTTTCCTTCGAGAACTGCCACCTCGCAGGCGCCACATACGCCTTCTTCGCACGAGTAGGCAGCATCTACGCCGCTCGCCAGACAGGCTTGCAAAAGTGTCTCGTCCACGCCCACCGTCAGCACTTTGTTCGACTTCTTCAAATAAGCCTTGAAGACGCCGCGCGGCAATGTCTCCACCGGTGCACTGAATCGTTCCCGGTGTGTCGAGCCTTCGGTACGCGACACCGACATGGCGTCGAACTCGTCGAGCATCCTTGCTGGGCCGCAGCAATAAAGATGCGCCTGGGCAGGCAGGCTGCGGATGACGTCAGAAATCATCGTCTGCGGCTGACCGGGGCTGGTCTCAAACATCAGGTGCACACACGGGTCGTTGGCGAGCGCCTTGTGAAACAGCGTTCGGTTCGGATTCGCCGACCAGTAATACAGATCGACACGTTTGCCTGCCTGCTTCAGATACCGGTACATCGAAACGATTGGCGTGATGCCGATACCGCCCGCGAACAATGCGTAACGCTCGGCACCCGGTTGCAACGGAAAGTGATTCCGCGGCGCCGAGATATGCAGCGTCGATCCCACCACGCTTTCGTAGTGCAGCGCCTTCGAGCCACCCCGCCCTGCCTCGGCAACTTGTACCGCGACGACGTAGCTATCCGCCGACGGTGCGGGCCAGATCAACGAGTACTGCCGCCGATGGGCCGTCGAGATCTGCACATCGATATGCGCCCCGGGTTCAAACGCAGGCAACGCAGAGCCGTCGAGCGAGCAAAAGCGGTACAGATTGATGCCAGTCGCGCCGAAGCTCACGCCATCGAGACGTACCGCGATGTCGGCGGTGGTTTTAGATGACGCCATACGAAATCCCCTTGTTGCGCAGCCACATGCGGTAGCGTTGCCCCATAAGGTCCGTGCGATGGTGAAGTTCGTAGCGCAACTCGGTCGGGATGCGCTCGGGCCGCTGCGTCTCGACGATGTCCTTGTCCTGATTGAAGATGATGTCGGCTCGCGCGCGCACGGCTTCGGGGTCCGGTGCGGGCGACACGTTGAGTCCCGCACACACACGCACGATGCAGTGTGTCGCATCGACCATCTGAACGGTGAACAGCGTGCCGAACGTGTCCGAATGGTCGGTGATGGGGTTGCCCTTGTCGTCCGAGCGTTGTGTGCGCTTGCTGAAGTAAGCGATCAGGGGGCTGAATGCGTGGTACGTGTAATAGGCCACGAGCGGATGCCCCGTAGCGTCGCCGATCGGCTGAAAAACCCGCACTTCCGATGACCGCAAGCCGGTTTCCACTTCGTCCACCGTGTAGGGTTCGAGCCGGTCGGCGTTCTCCTTCACACCGTTGAAGCCTGCGTGGACAAACGGAAAGTGCGACGCGTCGATGAAGTTTTCGATCGCGCGATAGCCGTTGCCGTTATAGACATACGGGCCAGAGTGCACCTTCATGTACTGGTCGCTGTGCCACACGGGGAAGTCGGGAATGTCCGACTGCGGTTCGCCGAGGCACACCCACACGAAGCCGAACTTCTCCTGTGCCGAGTACGGGAAGGCGCGTGCTTTTTTCATCGGCGTTTCGTCCGGTGCGGCAGGCATGCGGGTGCACTTGCCGGTGCAGTCGTATTCCCAGCCGTGGTACGGACACACCACGTGGTCGTTGGCGATCCACCCTTTGGATAAACGGGCGCCGCGGTGAATGCAAAGGTCTTCCCAGACGTGAACCTCGCCGGATTCACTGCGCCAGACGATCAGGTCGCGCTCGAGCAGGCGCGTCGGATAAATGGTGCCCGCCTTGAATTCGTCGGCGTAACCGACGACGTGCCATTCGTTCAAGAGCACGGGGTCCTGGCAGCCGTCGAGGGCGGTGATCGGGACAACTTTCATTTCGGTTGGGGCGTTCATGATGTCGTTCTCGTTTGGATGCTGGTGCGTGTTTCGCTGAGTCTCCTGATCAGCGTGGCGCCAGTATTGCGAACCAATTTTTGCTTGTCGTTCTTCAAGTTCGCCAATCGATTATCAAAAACCGCCAACCGTGAGTTCGATCCAATTTGCCCGTTTCTGCGGCATAGATGACGCCTGATGCCTAGGGTTTAACCGTATTTTGATTCGTTGACACGGGTCGTTGACTGTAGATAAATCACTACGCATGTCCCCGAGAATCCGCCCATGTCATTCACGAAGTCGTTAAGCGGGTCGTACGTGCAGTTCGATCCCGACGTTGCCAGTCAGACCGTTGCGTTGCGCGTCAACGTCGTCGGTGCTGAAGACGAGCAACCTGTTCACCAACACCGGAAGGGACAACTGGTGTTCGCCTTGCGCGGCAGCGTGACGTGCCGCGTATCGAATGCGCTGCTGATGGTGCTTCCCCATGCCGGTGTCTGGATTCCAGGCAACTTGCCGCACAGCAACCATGCCAGCGTTGACGCCCAGATTATTTTTCTATTTGTCGAACCCGACGCCTTGGTGCTGCCCTCCCACCCGTCCCTGCTATCGGTCAGCCCGGTGGTGCGCGAGATGGTGATTCATCTGGCCGATCACGGCGATGCATTCCCCGACGCGACGCGTTACGCGCAGTTTTGTCAGGTGCTGCTCGATCAGTTGTCCGGCGCGCCAGCAGAGCACCACACATTGCCGTTGTCATCGCATCCGAAGCTGCGCCATGTGTGCAATGCGTTGATCGAGAATCCGTCCGACCGACGCTCGCGCTCCGATTGGGCGAAAGCCGTCGCCATGAGCGAGCGCACGTTCGATCGTCTGGTCATGAAGGAAACCGGGCTTAGCTTTGGCCGTTGGCGTCAGCAGCTTCAACTGGTGGTCGCATTGCGCGACTTGTCGGCGGGGGTGAGTGTCCAGCAGGTGGCGCTCGCGCTCGGCTACGAATCGACCGCAGCGTTCATCGTGATGTTCAAGAAGGCGTTTGGCGCGCCGCCCGGGCAATACATGCACGAGCGCCGCGCTTGTGCGCAACCGGCGCCGATAGCGGAGCAGCCCTACCCTGTGCTGCCCGCAATCAGCAACTAGCCTTAACGGTGCTTCAGACGCCTGTCGGCGGCCATGAGCAGGCCGTTGCACGTCAGGGCGAATAACGTGAGGAACAGTGCGACCGACATGATCGTGCCAATGTCGCCGAGATTCATCGCATTCGTCAGCAGGTAGCCCAGCCCCTTCTGCGACGCAAACATCTCGCCGATCAACACGCCCAGCAGCGTGAGCGAGAAACCCAACCGCATGCCTGCCACAATCTCCGGGAAGATGGCAGGCAACACGATGCGCCAGACAATTTGCCGAAACGGCATGCGCATGGTGTGCGCCGCACGCAGATAGACGGGCTTCATCTGGCGAATCGCATTCATCGTGAACACGAGGATGGGGATCAAGCCGTGCATCACGCCGAACGCGACCTTTGCCGACAACCCCAGCCCGAAGATCAGCAGCACCAGCGGATACAACGTGACCTTGGGCAGCGAGTAGAGATTGACGAGCAACGGTTCGGCCACGGTGCCCGCCATCCGGTAGATGCCCAGCAACACCCCCAGCACGATGCCGCCCGCCACTGCGATCACCAGCGCGTAGATCAATGCACGGCCGGTCTCGGCCACGTTGTCCCAGAATTCGGCGGTGCCCAACATCTGCCACAACTCGGCGACGGTCTGTGCCGGCGAGCTTAACGACGCGCTCCCCACGGCCAGATGCAACGCCTCCCACGCCAGCACCACTACAAGCACGACGCCTAACGGTCCGATCAGCTTCTTCATGCGAATTCTCCGTTCTGCGCTTAGCGTTGACGCCGCGCCTGAAAGCGCGTGTCGAGGCGGTTGAGCACCACGTTGATGAGCGTGACGGCGACGAGCACCATTAGCATCAACGCATACATGTCGTCGTTTTGGAAGTTGTTGTACGCATAGCCGATGGCGTACCCGATGCCCGAGCCTGACAGGATGAACTCGGACGCAATCACACCGATGAACGCGTACGCGACCGACAGCTTTACGCCGCTGAACAGGTAAGGCAGTGCCGCCGGTAGTTTGACGCGCAACGCCGACTGCCATGGCGAGAGCCGCATCACACTTGCCGTTTTGGTCAGCGAGCGCGGAATGCGATCGAGGCCGGTCAGCGTCGCGGTAATCATCGTCACCACGGCCAGCATGACCGCAATGGCGATGATCGGTAGCGAGCCCACCCCGAACAACACGATAAACACCGGATAGAAGATGAAGGTCGGCACGGCGTAATAGCTCGCCATGATCGGTTCGACCGCACGGCGCACGCTCGGCACCACATGTATCGCTAGGCCGAGCACAAAGCCGAGCACAACGGCCACAATCGACGCCGCCACGATATTGACGAAACTCGTCGCGATATCGTGCATGAAGCGCCCTTCGCGCAGTATCTCGATGGCATGCGCTGCCATCGCGCTGGGGGCGATCATCACAGACACGGGGATTGCCCCCGCACGGCAAAGCACTTCGATGAGCAGCACGAAGCCAATCACCACACCGCTGCGCCACGCAGTTTCCCGCTTGATCATTCGTAGGTTCATCTCGACTCCCTGCGGCCAATGGATCAATGCACCGCGCCATCGGCGCCCATCACCTTGAGCGACTCGATGCGGAGTTTTTCCCACAAACGCGACGTAATCTCACCAAAGCGCGGCGTCGACACGACTTGACTATCGCGATCGCGTTCCCAGCCGGTCTCGACGATATCGATGAACAACCCCGGGCGTGACGACATTACGCCGACGCGGTCCGACAACATCGCGGCTTCGTCGAGCGCGTGGGTAATCAACAGCACAGTGGCCGACGTCTCCCGCCACAGACGCAGCAACTCATCGCCCATCAACAGGCGCGTTTGCTGGTCGAGTGCGCCGAACGGTTCGTCGAGCAGGATCAGACGGGGCTGAATCACCAACGTGCGCGCGATGCACACACGCTGACGCATGCCGCCCGAGAGTTGTGCCGGATAGGCATTCGCGAAATCGCGCAGACCCATGAAGCCCATCGCATAGTCGACGCGACGCTTGACCTCCGCGCCATCGACACCGGCCATGCGCAAGCCGAACGAGATGTTGTCGCGCACCGTCAGCCACGGGAACGAGGCGTCTTCCTGAAACACGACGCCCACGCCATCCGGCACACCTTTGATCTCGCGTCCCTCGAACGTCACGGTGCCGCTACTGGGCTTGGCGAGTCCGGCCAGCGCATCGAGCAAGGTCGATTTGCCGCAGCCCGACGGGCCGACCACGGAGAAGAACTCGCCTTTTAACAACGTCAGATCGATGGGGCCGAGCGCGTGAAACAACTCCCGCTCGCCGGGCTTGTTGAAGTAGCGCGTCACGCCGGTGAGCACTGCATGTGGCTCGGGCTGTGCCGCTGCGATCGCGACCGGTGCGCGTGCGGCCGATCCTTCGACGATGTGCAGCATGGTATTCCCGTACGGCAGGTTCATAGCGTCCCCTTGGTCTTCAGATCGGCGGGCAGGAAGTCCTTGTCGACCAGCTTCGACCAATCGACGTTGTCCTTGATTTCGCCGACGAGCTTGAGCCCGTCGACCATACGATCGAGCTCGGCGCGATCGAACTCGCCCGTGCTCCACATGTGCGAGCGCACCATGTTGTCGACAGCTTCTTTCGCCACGGCAGGTGTGAGCTTGAAACTGGTTTCGAGAATCTTTGCGGCACCCGCCGGATCAGCGTAAGTCGCCTCGACCCCGGCGCGGCGGCCCGCGATAATCGCGCGCAGAACGTCCGGATGCGACTTCGCGAATTCGCGCGTCGTGATGCCCACGGACGTCGTCATCGGATGCAGCAAATCGCCCGCCCGATAGACCACGCGATATTTGTCTTTGCGCACGATCGACAGCGGCTCGATTGCGACAGCACCGGCGACGGCGCCTTGTTCCAACATCGTCATGCCGTTGACGTAGCCGCCTGAAGCCACGCGCGTGACCTTGGATTGATCGATGCCTTTGTCACGCAGTGCCATCAGAAACAGCATTTCCGACACGCTCTTAGGCGACGTGATCGCCACTTTTTTACCCACCAGATCGTCGATCGACTTCACATTGCTGTTGGGCATGGTGACCATCGACGCTTCGGCCACGCTGCGCGTACCGACATTGACGATCACGACGTCCATCCCCTGCCGTGCCGCCGCGAGCGCTGCCGATACCGCGACTTCGCCATACGGGGTTTTGCTGGCGAGAATGTTGCGCACCGTGGTGCCGCCGCCGCCCGAACTGAGGATGCCGGTGATATCGACACCGGCCTTTTTGAACAGGCCCTTGTCCATCGCGACGGCGTAAGGTAGCCCGTACAGACTATTTCCCCACTGCGTGACCGAAATTTCTTCGGCGTGAACCGCGCGCGCCGCGGGTAGCAACATGGCCGCAGCGCCCAACGTCAGGCAAGCGCGCTTGAACAGATTCGTCATCTTCAGCTCCGGGTCAAACTTGCAAAAGGTTCGTCGGACTTTGCGCGCATCTTGCTCACGCAAAATACATTGTAGACACTCAAATTATCATTGCAACGCAATGTTCATGCCATCGCCTAGGGGTTTGCACTCAGCTGCGCCGCACCATGATAAAACCCATGTAAATAAAGGCATAAAGACGCAGGCCAGAGGATTTTCAGCGCACAGAACGTGACTCGATCATCGCGCATTTTTCGATCGGAAAATTAATGTGTACGTTATAAAATATCGCTTTCGCCACACGGCCGTGCATGACGTCCCGGGTTTGGTGCCATGTTGCTCGGCATGCACCCCGATGGCGCGGCGCGTATTTGCAGCGACGTCACCCGTTTGATGTGGCGCAAATACGCGTCAATCGCCGTGTATTGGCGTGCCGGTCTTCACGTTTATCGGGTGTACACTTCACCCACTTCCATCAGGGCATCGCCTCATGACGTCGCGCAAAGACTCTTACGACTTCCACGACCAGATCGGCCATTTGCTACGACGCGCCTATCAGCGTCACGTCGCCATTTTTCAAGATGCCATTCCCGATTCGGATCTGACAGCAGCGCAATTTGTCGCGCTGTGCACGGTCAAGGAAAAGCAGTCGTGCTCGCTCAACGACATCGTCAAGACGACGGCGATCGATCAGGCAACCATTCGGGGTGTTGTGGAGCGCCTGAAGGCGCGCAAGCTGATCGAGGTCAATGCCGACCCCAACGATGGCCGCAAGCTGCTCGTGCAGGCGACCGAGGACGGTCTCGCGCTCATCAATCGCACCGTGCCGTTTGCCAAAGAAGTGACCGAGCGCACTTACGGCACCCTGAACCCGGGCGAGCGCGTTGCGCTGCTTTTCCTGCTGCGCAAGATGATGGATGCCGAAGCCGCGGAGTGAGATTGGCGCACCCGGCGCCGTGCGCTCACGCTTGTGTGGTTGCAGGCGACTGAGGCTGCAATAGCCGCCCCGCTTGCGCCAACGCCGCGCGCACCGTCTCCGGGGTGAACGGCGGCGCGACAATGCGCACGCCCGTCGCGTCGTAAATCGCGTTGGCCAGTGCCGCTGGGCCAGGCACCGAGGCCGATTCGCCAGCCCCCATCGGCGGCTCACCCTGACGGGGCATGAGCACGACATCCAGCGCTGGCAATTCGGCGAACGTCAGGATCGGATAGCCGCCCCACTCGCGACTCGCCACCCGGCCATCGACGAAACGCACGCGCTCCTTGAGCGAGCGGCTCAGCACTTGCACGACATTGCCATGCAATTGATGGCGTACGCCGTCGGGATTAATCATCGTGCCGGTGTCCTGCCCGACGGTTACGCGCTCGACCTTCACCTCACCGGTGACGCGATCGACCAGCACGTCGGCAATCCATGCCGACCATGCCGCACCAAACCCCGGGAATCGACTGTGAACATAGCGCGCATAGGACACGCCGCGTCCGCGCACGTAGCGTTGCGGCGCGTCCCAGCGCGACGAATCTTGTGACCTTGGCGTCCAGCCCGCCCGCGTTGCGACGGCATTCAGCAGCTCAATCGCACGCGCGCCCTTCAGGTGTTGCAACTTGAACTGCAAGGGGTCGACACCTGTGGCCGCCGCCATCTCGTCGGCGAATGAATCATGGGCAAACGAATTGGGGAGTGCAGATACGCCTCGGAACCACGAGGCGCGCACCAGCGGCGCCATGTCGTCGCAAACGAAGCGGCGATTCGCACTTTCATAGGGCGATACTGCCGTGCGGTCTCCCATTTCGAAGACCCCGCCAACCGGTGGCACAACGCCCGTGAGCAAGGACGCCAGAATCGGCGCGTCGTTGGAAGGGTAACGGGCGGCGAAATCGTAAGCGAGCAACTCACCGCCGCGCGTTGCTGCACCCCGCACGTTGACCACCTGCCCCGTCCCCTTTGGCTCCCAAAGGTGTTCGTCGGCGCGCGACAGCTGCACTCGCACCGGCGCGCCGACAGCGCGCGAGAGCAGGAGCGCGTCGCCACACACGTCGTCCGCGCAATTGCGGCCATAACAACCCGCGGCCTCCATGCGCACGACATCGATATCCGACTCGTCGCGGCCGATTAACTGCGCCAGGTCATAGCGCAACGACACGGGGTTCTGCGTGCCCGACCAAACGGTAATTCGCCCGTCGCCAGCAGCGCGATACTCCGCGAGCGCACATGACGGTCCGATGGAACCGTGCATCTGGTACGGCCAGACGTACGTGCGCTCGAGGGTCACGACGTCGTCGCGGGCGAACACCGCATCGACATCCCCCTCATCCAGCAGCGGGCGCCGCTTTGCCGGTGCCGACGCAATCGCTGCCGCCGGGTTATCCATCGCGGGCAGCGGCGGCAGCGCCTTCCACGTCACGCGCAGCTCGCGCGCGGCGCGAATCGCCTGTTCTTCGCGCAACGCAACAACGCCGACAAAGTCGCCAATCACGACAACTGCCCTGATGCCTGGCAGATGCGCGATGGAAGCTTCGTCGACACCGAGCAGCGAAGTCCCCACGAACGCGCCGGTGTCGATGCCGCTATAGGGTGGGCGCACCACGCGGCCGTGCAACATGCCCGGCACGCGCATGTCGTGCACAAAAGTGAGTTGCCCGCTCGCCTTCGCAGGCAAGTCGACGCGCCGCGACGATTTGCCGACAACGCGATAGGTCGCCGGATCTTTAACGGGCGTCTGCAAATCAAGTGTGAGAGCGAGGCGCTCGCCTTGCACGAGTTCCGCGAACGATGCGCTGCACTCGGCGCCGGCTGCGGTCTCGCCGGAAATGCGGGCACCGTCGCAGTGCAGACGCTCGGCGGGAATGCCGAAACGACGGCTGGCCAACTCGATAAGCGCATGACGTGCCTGCGCAGCGGCACAACGCAGCGGAATCGCGGAAATCTGAATGGTGGCGCTCGCGATGGTTGGCCCTTGATTGGGCGTCGCGTCGGTGTGGCCGAGCTGCATCTCGACCTGCGCAGCCGCCACGTCGAGTTCCTCGGCCACGATCTGAGCCAGCGAGGTGCGGATGCCCGTGCCCAGATCGACGTGACCGTTGAAAGCGAGAATGCGGCCGTCGTCGAGCACGGCGACGAACACTTCGGGCACGGCGGCCACGAACGTCGAATGGCTGCCGGGTTGACCGGGGGCGGGCTTGACGGGTGTGGCGGGCTGACGGATCACCGTTAGGCAGCCCTCGCGCGCCAGCAATTCAGTGCGGTTCACGAGCGGAAATTCCTGTGGTTCGGCAGGCGCCATCGCGCCATGTCAGTCGTCACGCTAGAGGGCCAATATTGGCGCGTCAACCGTCGCGCTCGTCACCCTCCTCCGGGTTCGGCGGGCACTTGGCCCGCCGCGCTGTCAGCGAGTGCGCCGCTCGATGGCGTCGATGGCATCCGCCAGCGGCATCACCGCCGCGTACTTTTGCTGCATATCGAACAGGTTGGCCTCGTGCGGCGCAATGGCCCGATCGCCCACGCAGTCCGATAGCACCAACGGCCGGAATCCGTGCGACATGGCGTCGACCACGCTTGCGCGCACACAACCGCTGGTGACGGCGCCGCACACGAGCAGCGTTTGCACAGCCCGCTGCGACAGCCACGGCGCGAGTTGTGTCCCGAAGAATGCCGACGGCACCACCTTGCGCACCACAAGCTCACCGGGGGCGGGCGTGAGCTCCGGCACGATGGCGCTATTCGGATGGTCTTCGGTCAACGTTGCCATGCCCGGCACCTTGAGCGAAAAGACGTTGTCGTCGCTGCCGTCGTCCGCATAAACGATGCGGCTATGCGCCACCGGCCAGCCGTGCTTACGGGCGAGTGCCAGCGCGTCGACCGTGCGCGCAATCGCTTGCGGAATGTTGCCGCCGCCAAACGTCTTGGGATCGGCAAAACCGACCACCAGGTCGATGATTAGCAAGCCGATGTTGCCGTGCACCGGTAGCGGTGTACCGAAGCCTTGCCGCTGGTAGACGTGGGCTTCAGCGTGTTGCGAGGTATCACTCATGTCAGTAGTCTCTAGGCAAGTTTCATTCGTTGACGACGCGACCGTCCTTCACCATGACGGCGTCGTCGAGCATCACCGTGCAGTTGCGCAGCGGAATATCGATGTGGCACGTCGTGGTGCGGCTGCCGCCGCCTTCGTTGTTCGGGCCGAGCGAGAACAGGAAGTTGCCTTCGAACGCGCGAGCATCCATGCCGATGGTCGCCTCGCGGTCGTACAGCCCGAGCGTCGACCAGCGGGCGCGCGGCTGAAGCCCCCAGCCAATGTGCGAAATGGCATAGCCTTCGGGGTCGCGGAACGTCTCCATGTAATCGCGCAGCAGGGCGGCGTCCACGCCGCCTTCGATGCGCGTTGCGTAGCCCTTCTCGACCGTCAGGACGATCGGCTCTGTCACATAGCGCTTCTGCGGCAACAGGATGTCTCCACGGTCGATCACGATGGTGCCGTGCGCCGTGTGATCGTTCGGATACGACAGCGCAAAGCCGCTCGGCCAGTGGTCCCAGCGTCCCGGCTCGTCGACGAAGCCGTACTCGGCCGTCGGGCCGAATTCCCCCATCGGACAAACCAGCGACGTACCGGCGGGCGACGTCACGCGCATTTCACGGGCGGCACCGAGTTTCGCTGCTGCCGCCAGCACACGCGTTTTGTCCGCTTGCGTCGGCACCATGCGCGCCAGCACTTCCGGCGGCTCGACGGCCAAAAGAATCTTCGTGCCGCTTTTGAGAATGTCGTGCTGCTCTGGCGAGAACAGCAGCGTCATCAGGTCGAGCACCAGATCGCTTTCCTTGAGGGCCGCAATGGCTGCACGGTTGCCGGTGAGCGGCGTGGTGCCGAGATAGGACAGCGAATCGCGGCTGAATGCTTTTTCACCGTTGACCGGCGGCAAATCGAGCCGATTGACGATCGCGCCCATCGACTGGGTTGCGATCGTCGCGCATTGCAACGTTTGCGGATGCGTCGATGCGCTGGTGAGGATCGTGACCGTCTGACCGCGCTCGAGCTTCGAGAGCGTCAGCACCGCTTTCCACGCCTCGATCAATTGGTAATCGCTGATGGCCATGAGTTGGCTCCTGTGTCAGGTGGCGTCAGACCGTCGCAGGGGAACCCACGGGCGCCCCCAGGAAGTCGCCGAACGCCGCATAAAAACCTGCCGCGTTGTCCCACGGAATCATGTGACCGGCATTCGGTACGCGCACGTGGCACATCGACGGCGTGGCTTGCTGCAACTCGGCGACGTCTTCATCGCGCACCACGTCGCCGTTTTGCGCCGTCATCAGCAGCGACGGCACTTGAAGACGCGCCGCATCGGCGTAGAAATTGTCGGTATGAAAGCCTTCGTAGGACGCCAGTACGGCGCGCTCATCGCAGGTATGCAGCCATTCGGCGCGCAGCGCCCGCTCGGCGTCGGTCCATGTCGGGCAGAAGGCGCGCATGCCCTCGGCATCGGTGCCCGCGCGTGCGAGGGCCATCGACTCGACATACCACGGCAACTTACCGGGGTATTCGCGACGCCCCGGGCCGGAGACAGGCGGGTCGACCAGCACCACCGACACGAGGCCGCGCGGTTCGCGCATCGCTGCGCGTGCTGCGATGCGCGCCCCCATCGAATGCCCCACCAACGTCACACGTTCGAGCTTGAGCGCCGCGACCAATGCCGCAACGTCGTCGGCTTGTGCATCGAGGCTGTAGTCGAGATCGGGGGAAGCGCTAGACAGGCCGCGGCCTCGTACGTCGAGCACATAGGTATCGAACTCGCGACCAAGCACTTCGCCGACGAAGCCCCACGTGATAGCCGGACTGGTAATGCCTGGGATAAGCACGATGGCCGGGCGGGTGGCACGCGCCCCCTCGGTGCCACCGTAGCGCAGGTAATGCTGGCGAATGCCGTTGGCAGCCACATTGGCGCCGTACTGGAATGTCGAAGTCATAGCGCGGGCCTCACGAGTCGCAGAGTGTCGATCGAGAAATGCCGGGACATCAATATGCGCCCGACAACAGCGCACCGGCTCCCGGCACGATCGGCTCCAGATCGAGCTCGCGCAGCATGGCGTACGTGGTGGCGATGGCGGCAGTAATCACCGGCTTGCCCGTCATCGCTTCGACTTGCGCGACGGCGGGCAGCGACGGCATTTGCACGCAGGCCGACAGCACGATGGCATCGGCGTCTTGGTAGGGCAGCGTTTTGACGATGTCCGGCAGGCGGCTCGGGTCGTGTCGACCGACATCGAGGTTGTCCGGGATCTCCAGCGCGCGATACGCGATCACGTCATAGCCCTCGTTGCGGATGTAATCGACCACGAGTTCCGTCAGCGGCACCATGTACGGCGCCACCACGACGATGCGTTTCGCGCCGATCACGCGCAGCGCATCGACCAACGCGCCCGCACTGGTGAGCACCGGCGCTGCGCCGTCGTTCGCGATGGTCTGCTCGGTCAGGCGTTTCTGCGAGACGCGGTGATAACCATGGCCCATCGCCATGATCGCGACCAGGCAGGCATAGCCGAGCACGTCAACACGCGCGTCGCTCAATTCCAACGCACAGCGATCCGACTCTGCGTCCATCGCGGCCAGTTCTTCCTTCACCACCTTCTTCATGCGCATGCGGCTCGAATGGAACGTGAATCGTTCGGGCCGAATGGCCTCACGCAGCCGCAGCATCGCGGGAATCTCAGTTTCCATGGTGGTGTTGGAACTCGGCACGATCTGGCCGATGCGGTAACGCTTGCTCATGACGACATTCTCCGGAAGGGGTGGACGACGCGGCGGGTGTGCGAGTCAAAAATATCGTGCACACACCACAAACGGTCAGGGTGCGAGAAACTCTAGCGCACACATTGAATTTTCGCAACACAACACAAAAACACAGAGAGCGCCGGAAATTCCGCATAAACCCGCATGCCATCGGAAAAATATTCGATAACTTTGGGGTTAACACTGAGACTGTATTTTTCCGCTTGCGAACGAAATTTATCGTGTGTACGCTACGAATCACCGAACTCAACCAGCCCGGACCTCTCCCCTGTCCACGATGGCGCCGGGCGTACGATCAGGAGCCTCCATGAGCAAACCACGCATCGCCATCATTGGCGCAGGCCTGGGCGGCACGGCCGCTGCCGGCCTGTTGGAACGCAGCGGCTACGACGTCGCGTTGTACGAGCAAGCCCCCGCGTTCTCGCGTCTGGGTGCGGGTATCCACCTGGGGCCGAACGTGATGAAGATCATGCGTCGCCTCGGCATCGAAGACGCACTCAATGTGATGGGCTCGCACCCCGACTTCTGGTACAGCCGTGACTGGAAGACGGCCGAAGCGCTGTCGCAGATTCCGCTGGGCGACTTTGCGCTCAAGACCTACGGCGCGACGTATCTGACCGTGCACCGTGGCGACTTTCATGCGCTGATGACGCAAGCCGTGGCACCGGGCACCATTCGTTTCGGCAAGTGCCTGCAATCGGTGGAAGACGTGGGTAACGAAGTGCGTCTGACATTTACCGACGGCACGGTCGAGACGGCCGACATCGTGATCGGTGCTGACGGCGTCAATTCGAAGATTCGCGAGCATCTGCTGGGGGCAGAACCGCCCCGCTACACCGGCTATGTCGCACACCGCGCGGTATTCCCGGCATCGCTACTGGGCAACAAGCCTTACGACATGTGCGTGAAGTGGTGGTCGGAAGATCGGCACATGATGGTCTATTACGTGACCGAGAAGAAGGACGAGTATTACTACGTGACCGGTGTGCCGCAGAAGGAATGGCCCGAAGGCGTCTCGATGCTGCCGAGCAGCCGCGAAGAGATGCTCGAAGCCTTTGCGGGCTATCACAGCGATGTGCAGCACCTGATCGAAGTTTCGCCGACGATCACCAAGTGGCCGCTGCTCGAACGCGACCCGCTGCCGCTGTGGAGCCGTGGCCGTCTGGTGCTGCTGGGCGACGCGTGCCACCCGATGAAGCCGCATATGGCGCAGGGTGCCGCGATGGCCATTGAAGATGCCGCCATGCTCACGCGCTGCCTGAATGAAGTTGGCGTGACCGAATACGGCAATGCCTTCGCGCTGTACGAGTCGAACCGCGCCGAGCGCGCTTCCGAGGTGCAGCGGGTGTCCCACAACAATACGTGGCTGCGCACCAATGAGGACCCGGCATGGGTATTCGGCTACGATGTGTTCGAGATTCCGCTCGTGCCCGCCGCATCGCACAAGGTCGCGCCGCCGTTGACGGCTGCTGCCTGAGTGGCGGGCATGGGACTTGCATGAACCTGCGGGGTGGCGCATCCAGCACGGGTGGCGCCACCCCGATTCTTCTTCTGCGAGCCTGCCCATGGTTGTATCGAATACCGTTGCGGGGCCCCTCACGCTGTGCGTGAACGGCGCGCGGCACACCGTGCCCGACGCCGCCCCCGACACGCCGTTGCTCTATGTGCTGCGCAACGATCTCGCCCTCAATGGCCCCAAGTACGGCTGCGGGCTGGGCCAATGCGGCGCTTGCACGGTACTGGTCGACGGGCAGCCGACACGCTCGTGTGTGGTGCCCGCGAGTGTGGCGCGCGAGCGCGAAGTCACCACGCTGGAGGGGCTTGGCAGCCTCGACGATCTTCACCCTATTCAGCGCGCGTTCATCGATGAGCAGGCAGCCCAATGCGGCTACTGTCTGAACGGCATGATCATGAGTACCAAGGCCTTGCTCGAACGCAACCCCACGCCCGACGACGCGGCGATATACGACGCGCTGCGCTTCAACCTGTGCCGTTGTGGCACGCACTACGAAATCGTCAAAGCCGTGCATCGCGCGGCGCAATATCTGCAACATGACGCGGCTCGTTGACGTCCCCGCCGTAGAAGGCGGCTCGCATGCCGACTATGGCTGGCCGACGCGCGATGGCGAGGCGAATGCGCGCCTCGAAATCACGGCGCAAACGCATCCTGACGGCAGATTGCGCACCTGGCGCTACCGCGCAGATGTGCGCAGCGATGCCGCCACCGGGGATGACGCCGCGCTAGTTGCTCCGCGCCCGCAAGATCCCGCAACGCTGCCGCCTTCGCTATATCGATTCGACGTTAGCGCCGTGCAGGTGAGCGACGCGGGGCATCGCATTCCGTCGCAAGCGCATACGTTTGCGCGCGAATCGTTCATGGACGAAGTCGCCGCTGAAGCTGCGCAAGACCCCGTCGGATACCGTCTCTACCACCTTGACCCTGAGCGCGACACTGGCGCGCGCGAAGTCATTCGCATGGTGGCGCAGCGCGCCGCTTGGGGGCTGCCCGAGCGCCCCGATGCCGTGAGTGCACCGGACGGCTGGCAACGCGGCCGAGGCTTCGCCTTCGACGGCGAGGCGTCGAACGCTACCGCAGGCGATTCGCCCGACACGTGGTCGGCGTGGGTCGTCGATCTCGACGTTAATGCGCAGACCGGCGAGATCGCCATTCGGCGCGTTGTTGCGGGTCAGGCCACCGGCGAACCCGACGGGGCGCCACATGTGGCTGGCCTGCCGGCATGGCAGATCACCGACGCGATGCAGCGTGCGCTCGGCATGGCATGGAATGCCGAGGCGACGCACGACGAAACCGGTGCCGCGGACGCTGACCAAGCGGCGATGGCACTCACATTGCGACGTGCTTTGACGCAGGCGGCGGCAGCGCCCGATGGTGCCGACGCACCCGATCAGTTGTCGCGCGCCGATGCCGAGCGTTTGGCGCGGTCCGCAGCACCCGCTGCCGCCGCGATTGCGAATGCATTATTCGATGCGACTGGCGTGCGCCTGCGTCGGCCGCCTTTTGATCCGGCAAGTTTGCGTGCCGCCCTGCGCGATCCGCGTGTAGCAGCAGCCGAGGCACCCGCCGAGCAGCGGCGCCCTGCGCGGTGGCGACGTTGGTTGGCGGGCGGTGGCATTGGCGGTGTGGTGGGTGGATTGATTGGACTGGCTTGTGCCATGCTGCCCGGCGCGGCGGAAATCGCGCCCATCACGGCACCGGACAATTCCCTGTGGTCCACCGCAACGCTGGAACGCGGCCGTCAGATTGCACTGGCTGGCGACTGCGCCGTTTGCCACACGGCCGCAGGCGGGGCGACCAATGCGGGTGGCCTTGCACTGGAGACCCCGTTCGGCACCGTCTACTCGACCAATCTCACACCGGATGCCGAGACGGGTATCGGCCGCTGGTCATACGCGGCGTTTGCGCGTGCCATGCGTGAGGGCATTTCGCGCGATGGCTCGCATCTGTACCCCGCATTTCCGTACACATCGTTCTCGAAGATGAGCGAGCCGGACATGCTAGCGCTGTACGCCTATTTGATGACGCAACCGGCCGTGGCCAACACGCCGCCGAAAACCGAACTGCCCTTCCCGCTCAATCAGCGGCGTCTGGTGGCAGGTTGGAACTGGCTGTATCACGACACGACGGAATATCGTCCCGATCCCGCGCAATCGACACTGTGGAATCGTGGGCGCTATCTGGTTGACGGCGCGGGTCATTGCGGCGCGTGCCACACGCCGCGAAACATGCTCGGTGCTGAGCGCACCAAGTTGTACTTGCGCGGGGGCGAAGCGGAAGGCTGGCGTGCACCGCCGCTGGTGGCATCGCCCGATTCCCCGGTGCCTTGGACCGAAGGTGCCCTTTTCGACTATCTACGCACTGGCTTTTCGCCAGAGCATGGTGTTGCCGCTGGCCCCATGGCACCCGTCGTAGCGGGCCTCGCCGCGCTGCCGGAAACGGATGTACGCGCCATCGCGCATTACATTGCATCGCTTTCCCCGCAGCCGGATACCGCACAAGTCGCTGACCTCGCACGCCATCGTGCCGCTGGTGTCGATATCGCCACCACGCTCGGGCTGGAAAATGGGCGACGCACCTTCGAGGCGGCCTGCGCGGTCTGTCACACCGAATCGGGTGGTGTCGGACACTTCGGTGTTCGCCCGCTGATGGGCTTGAACACAAGTGTTAGTCAGGCGACGCCGGATAACCTCATGCATGTGCTGATGAACGGCATCGACCAGCCCGCCACCGAAGCACTGGGCTACATGCCGGGATTTCGCGACGCGTTCGACGATCGTCAGATCGCGGAACTCGCTTCGTACATCCGCGCGCGTTACGCGCCGGATCAGCCTGCATGGCGGGACCTTGATACCGCGGCTGCGCGTGCCCGGGTCGCTCATCCCCACTGATTACTTACTGGTTGCACAGGGAGCCCCCGCCCATGCACAGCGTCGATCACGAAGTCCTTGAAACTGCCTCACGCTGGCTCTCGCAGGGGCGTGGCGTGCAGCTGTATACGGTGGTCACGACGTGGGGATCATCGCCGCGTCCGCCCGGCGCCATGCTCGCAATTCGTGACGACGGACGACTGGTCGGGTCAGTCTCCGGTGGGTGCATCGAAGACGATCTGATCGATCGCATGCAGCGCGATGGCCCGCCCGGCCTACGCCCTGAATTGGTCGAATACGGCGTGAGTGCCGACGAGGCCCATCGTTTCGGCCTGCCGTGCGGCGGCACGATGCGGCTGGTACGTGAGACGTTGTCGAGCGCGAGTGCATTGCCGGGACTGATCGAAGCCATGTGCAATGGCCGCGCGATGCGGCGAACGCTGGACATGGCGACGGGTGCCGTCGCGCTAGCCCCGCTGGCCGAGCATCTCGACGGTGATGCTTGTACGTTCGATGGCGAGCGTCTCGTCACCTCTCATGGGCCGACGTGGCGGTTGCTGCTGATCGGCGCCGGGCAACTCACGCAGTATGTTGCGAACATTGCGCTGACACTCGATTACGCGGTCACCGTGTGCGATCCACGCGAGGAGTACCGCGAGGGATGGCAGATGCCAGGCGTGACGCTGGTACGCACGATGCCCGACGATACGGTCATCGGTATGCGCCCCGACGCCCGAATGGCCGTGGTGGCGCTCACCCACGACCCAAAGCTCGACGATCTGGCGTTGATGGAAGCACTGATGTCTCCGGCGTTTTACGTCGGCGCGATTGGCTCGCGCGTGAACAACGACAAGCGCCGCGAGCGGCTGCGGCTGTTTGGCGTCACCGAAGCTGCGTTGGCGCGTCTGCGTGGTCCGGTCGGACTGCATCTGGGCGGGCGCACGCCACCCGAAATTGCCGTGTCGATTGCGGCAGAGCTGACGGCGCGCCGGCATCGGCTACCCGTGATGTCGCTGATGGACGTGCAGGCTGGGAAGGCACTGGCGGGTTGAGCCTCTGTTGGCTCAACCTGAAACTCGGAAGTCGCCCAACGACGCATGACTCGTTTCTCGATAGGCTCATTCCCCAACATTTATCGCCTGCGCAAATGCGGCGTATTTCTGGGGAATTCCGTTGAACGAACCTCTCGCGAGCGAACAACGATCTGATTATCGACACTCACCGCTGTCGAAATGGCATTGCACCTGTCTACTGGCAACAACCTGCCTGCTCCCCGCTTTTGCAGCAGCAGCGAGCCCCGCGTCTTGTGCTTCACCATGGCCTTCCGTCAAGGTGTTGCTTGAATCCAAAATCGGCTACCTGAACGCGGCAACCAAAGCCACGCCGTTCATTACGCTGGAAATTGACGGCCAGCCTCGTCGATTCCTTCTGGATACCGGCACCAACCTCAACGTGCTCTGGGACGCCTCCCTCGGCGCAGGTGCGATCTCCGGCCAGAACACGATCATTCAGACCGAGGTTGCACAAGCACAGGCCACGCAGGAAGTTCATCGCATCAGCGATAGCCGTCGCGACTCCTTCGAATCAGTGTTTCAACGGATTCCTCAGTCAATCCTCGCTGACGACGGTCTGTCAGGCATTTTTAGCCCACAATTCACTGCCTTTGAAATCTCAGGTAGTGACCGATCATTTGCCGTACTTGATTTCGACCGAGATTGCTTCTTTATCAGCCCGGCATTTGAAATTGACGTAATACCAAACTATCGGCTCGCTAAAGGACGTGCCATACCCAACCCTCACCATGTGATGGCGGCAACGCTCGGTTTTTTCGGCGCGAAGATTCCTGTCGCGGTGGATTCGGGAGCGGATCGAAGCAGCCTTCTCCGGACGTTAGTTTCGGAGCTCCCGAGGATACCCGCGATCACACGTACCGCAGACGTCTGGGGAAACGTACTGACCAACAAGACTTATATGAGGCGGGTCAGCTTCACGCTTAACGGCATTGACCACCCAAACGTTCTCGCGGCGGAACAAGCTGCAGTCCAAGAGGGAGGATCAACAACGCTCGGCAAGATTGGCATGGATATCCTGAGAAATCACGTTGTTATATTGAGTTCTGACGTTCGCGAATTCAACCTGCTTAGACCGGTCGCTCCCGCCCCCACCACACCATAGAGAAAGCCGGCGTCTCGCCGGCTTTCTCGTCTCCCGTTCAACTCGGACGCCTTCCGGCGCCCGCACTTCCATCAGCGATTCACCACATGCTTCGGGTACGAAAGCGCGAGTGCACAACCGATCAGCATGCACACGCCAAAGCCGTAGATACCCGCCGATTGCGAATGGAACGTGTCGCGCAACCAGCCGATGAAGTACGTGCTGAAAAAGCCGCCGAGATTCGCCAGCGAGCAGGCGAATGCAATGCCCGCCGCAGCCGCTGAACCCTTGAGGAACGTCGACGGCAATGCCCACACAACCGGCATCGCGGCGGCGGCGCCCAGATTGATCAGCGAGAACAACACCACCGTCATCGCGGTGCCATGCGTGCCGCCCGCGAAGACGAACATGGCCACGGCCGAGAGCAGAAACGGCAGCACGATGTGCCAACGACGCTCGCGCAGCCGGTCCGAGCGCGCACCCCAGACAAGCACGCCAACAACGGCCAGCGCATTCGGAATGGCCATCAACCAGCCAATCGTGTACGGGTCGCGCACGCCGGTGTCTTTCAAGATCGTCGGCAGCCAGAAGCTCACGCCATACAGGCCCAGCAGTACACACAGATCGACCAGCCCCAACACCCACACCTTCAAGTCGGTGAACGCGGCGCCCAGGTTATGGCGTTTTTTCACGCCGGAATCCTTGTCGAGATTTGCCAGCAGGACCGCCTTCTCTCGCTCGGTGAGCCAGCGCGTCGATGCAATGTCGTTCGGCAAATACATAAAGATTGCAACGCCGAGCACCACCGACGGAATCGCTTCGATCACGAACAGCCATTGCCAGCCGCCGAAGCCATGCGCACCATCGAACATTTGCATGATCCAGCCCGACAACGGACTGCCGATCATGCTCGAGAGCGGCAACCCCACCATGAACAACGCGATGATGCGCGCACGGCGCTCATCGGGATACCAGCGCGTCAGGTACAGCAACACACCCGGCAGGAAACCCGCTTCGGCCACACCAAGCAGAAAGCGCAACACGTAGAACTGCGTGGGCGTGGACACGAACGCGGTGGCGCCCGAAATCAAACCCCACGTAATCATGATGCGCGCGATCCAAAGCTTAGCCCCGACCTTCTGCAAGATCAGGTTGCTAGGCACTTCGAAGAGGATATAACCGGCAAAAAACAGGCCCGCGCCGAGCCCGTAGACGGTGTCGCTGAATTGCAGTGCGTTAAGCATCTGCAACTTGGCCAACCCGACGTTGATCCGGTCGAGATAAGCCGCGAAATAACACAAACAGAAAAACGTGATTAGGCGAACCGTAACCTTGCGGTAGAGCGCATCGGTCTCGGTGGTCGACGCGGCCGCTTGCGTGGCCAGGTCGGGCGTAGAGATGTAGGACATGGCGATTCCCGGTGGCATGAGTGTCTGGGTCGATCGTCCGCCCGGCGAAAATTCGGGCGTGTGCGCTCGGCACTGACGGATGTATAGCACGAATAAAAAGCGTATGCGCTAGAAAAATAAGTGACAAAACAGCCCGGAAAACGCGCTCAATTTCGCGGCGTCTAGTGCCATCAAGGCGGGAAAGGAGCATGAAACCATAGTCCTAGGGTTTTCCTCTATCGATCAAAGGAATTGTTTTCCTTGAAGCGCAAATATTAAGTGTGTACGCTACGAATCAACCCTTCCGAGTCACGACTGAGGAACCGCCATGTACGACCGCTTTGCTGTTGACCGCTTGATCGACCTTTGGCTCACCGAAGACATCGGCTACTGCGACCTCACGGCGCAGACGATGATCGACGAGTCTGCCACCGGCGCTTTTGTGATGAATGCTCGCGAACCGGTGATCGTTGCCGGTATCGAGGTGGCTGCGCGCATTTTCCAACGTTACGACCCGACCCTCAAAGTCGACGTGAAAGTGCGTGACGGAGACCACGCACCGAAGGGGGCCATCCTGTTGCACGTCTCTGGCAACGCCCGCAGCATTCTGACGGCCGAGCGCACCGCCCTGAACATCGTGCAGCGCATGAGCGGCATCGCCAACGAGACTGCGCGCTATGTCGCAGCCATTGAAGGCACTCGCGCACGTCTGCTCGACAGCCGCAAGACCACGCCGGGCCTGCGCATGCTGGAAAAGCATGCGGTGAGCTGCGGTGGCGGGCTGAATCACCGTCTCGGCTTGGACAACGGCGTGATGATCAAAGACAACCACATCGCGGTTGCCGGTAGCATCAAAGCCGCCGTCTCACGTGCACGCAAGCTTGTGCCTGTGCTTACCAAAGTGGAAGTCGAGTGCGATCGCCTCGATCAGGTGGCTGAGGCGCTCGAGACCGATGTCGATGTCATCATGCTCGACAACATGTCGGTCGACGACATGAAGAAAGCGGTTTCGATGATCGGCGGCAAGTGCAAGGTCGAAGCGTCAGGCGGCATTCGTCTCGAGACGATTCGACCGATTGCTGAAACCGGCGTCGACTACATCTCGACGAGCAAAATCATGCAGTCGGCGCCTGCCGTCGACATCGGTTTGGACGACGCCTGATCTCCGGTACCTCGACGATGACGCGCTCCGGCATTTTCTTCTTCGTGGTCGGCCCCAGCGGGGCCGGCAAAGACACGCTGATCGACGGTGCGCGAGCGCATCTTGCCGAGAGCGATCATCGCGATCATTACGTTTTTGCAACACGCACGATCACACGCCCCAATGGGGCCCCAGGGGAAGCGCACATCGGCGTGACCGAGGCCGAGTTCGCCGAACGTGAGGCCGCAGGTGCGTTTCTGGTGACATGGCAGGCGCACGGGCTGCATTACGGGCTCGACGCCAGCCTGCGCGATGTTCTCGCCCAAGGACGCCATGTCGTCGCCAACGGATCGCGGGCGATTCTGCCCAAGCTTATTGGGCGCGTGCCACGGTTGGTCATCGTGGAGGTCAGTGCCCCGGCGGAAGTCCTCGCCGCCCGCATTGCCGGACGCGGGCGCGAAACGCCCGAACAAATCGCGGCGCGGCTTGCCCGCACCGTCACGGCCTATCCCACAGGTATTCCGCTGGTGCGTGTGTCGAACGACAGCACGAGCGACGTCGGCATTGCGCGTTTCATCGCATGCCTGCAAGCGTGCGCTGCGCCGCCCAAAAGTGGCGAGTTGATTGAGGCCAAGCGCTCCGGCGCGACGCTCGATGAAGCCTCATGGGCGCAACTGCTCGATGACCTCATGCATGATCGCTTCGCGCCGGACGAGGGCGAAGCGTTGCTCCAATCGCTCATCGAACACATTGACGACGACGAGATCGTCGCCCTCACCCGAGCACGCGCGCGCCTGATGCCGCGTATCGATTGGGGACGGTCGATGGTGGTCGACAAACATTCGATGGGTGGTGTGCCCGGTAGCCGAATTACGCTTATCGTCGTGCCACTCGTGGTCGCTTACGGGTTGTGCATGCCGAAGACATCGTCGCGTGCGATTACGTCGGCCGCAGGCACCGCGGATGCGATGGAAGCTGCCGCACGAGTGGATCTCGATGCGACAGAAGTGCGAGCTGCTGTCGAACAGGCCGGGGGGTGCATCGTCTGGAATGGGCGGCTCAATCATTCGCGCGTGGACGATGTGACTAACGCCATGGTGCGCCCGCTGCGGCTCGATACGCGCCGCTGGTCGGTAGCATCCATCCTTTCGAAGAAATTCTGCGCGGGTGCGACGCACGTCGTGGTGGATCTCCCGTGGGGGCCGCAGGCCAAAATGGCCAATGAACCCGAAGCGCGAAAGCTCGGGGCGTTGTTCGAACGTGTGGGTGCCGCGTTAGGTATGACCGTGCAGGCGTTCGCCACCGACGGCCGCGCGCCGATCGGACGCGGCATCGGCCCGGCACTGGAACTGCGCGATGTGCTTCAGGTGCTCGACAACGATGCGGCAGCGCCTAGCGACTTGCGCAATAAGGCGCTGACGTTTGCCGCAAGAATCCTGTCGTGGGACCCAGCGCTTGGCGGCGATCTCGTGAAGGCGCGCACCATTGCAGAACAAATACTCGCCAGTGGCGAGGCACGACGCGCATTCGAGCGGATTGTCGATGCACAGGGCCGCAAACGTTTTGCGACGCCCTCCTCCGCCTTTATCGATATCGTGGCGAAATCCGACGGCGTGGTGAGTACGATCGATGGCTGGGAAATCTCCGGCATTGCCCGCGATGCGGGCGCGCCGTTCGATATGAGCGCTGGCGTTGATCTGCGTTGCACCGTCGGCCAGGCGGTGAGCGCTGGCGATGCGTTATTGCGCATTCATGGCGGCGACGCCCAACGACTGGCCGCAGCGGCGGCTCGCGCGCAGACCGAGAGCGGCATCGCCCTTCAGTGATCGTTTCCAGCTTCGTGCAACGCGAAGCCTAGTCTGAATGCAGGATGCGTTCGCGCTTGCGCTCCCTAAAATCTCCCTCATTGCTGTAACGTCCGTGGCCGCGCGATACCGGTGGCCACGGCGAGCCCGATCATTTGAGGAGCGGAGATGAGCGCAATCCTTGTAGCAGTCAAACGCGTCGTGGACGCGAATATCAAAGTGAGTGTGAAGAGCGACGGCAGTGGCGTCGATATCGCGAACGTGAAGATGGCGATGAATCCGTTCGACGAAATCGCGGTGGAAGCCGCGGTGCGTCTGAAGGAAGCGGGCGTGGCGACGGAAGTGATTGCGGTCTCGGCAGGTGTGGCGCAATCGCAAGAAACGCTGCGCACGGCGCTGGCCATCGGTGCGGATCGCGCGATCCTGATCGAATCGGACGAAGAACTGCAACCGCTGGCTGTGGCCAAGTTGCTCAAGGCCATCGTCGACAAGGAACAACCGCAACTGGTGATCCTGGGCAAGCAAGCCATCGACGACGACTCGAACCAAACGGGTCAGATGCTCGCCGCCCTCGCGAAGCTGCCGCAAGCGACGTTCGCTTCGAAAGTGACCGTGGCCGATAACCGCGCACAAGTCACGCGCGAAGTCGACGGCGGTCTGGAAACGATCTCGCTGTCGCTGCCGGCTGTCATCACGACGGACTTGCGCTTGAATGAGCCGCGTTACGTGACGCTGCCCAACATCATGAAGGCGAAGAAGAAGCCGCTCGAGACGGTGAAGCCTGCCGATCTGGGCGTGGATGTGGCACCGCGTCTGAAGACGCTGAAGGTGGCCGAGCCGCCCAAGCGCAGCGCAGGGGTGAAGGTGGCGGACGTGGCAACGCTCGTCGACAAACTGAAGACCGAAGCGAAGGTCCTGTAAGGAGACGACGAGATATGAGCAATCTGGGAAAAGTTTTGGTCGTGGCTGAACACGACAATCAATCGATCAAGGCCGCGACCCTCAACACGGTCACGGCAGCCCTGCAATGCGGTGACGACGTGCACGTGCTGGTCGCTGGCAGCAATGCCAAGGCCGCTGCCGACGCCGCCGCGCAGATCGCTGGCGTGAAGAAGGTGCTGCTTGCTGACGCACCGTACTTCGCCGATGGTCTGGCAGAGAACATCGCCGACGAGGTGGTGTCGATCGCAGGCAACTACTCGCACATCCTCGCGCCCGCCACGGCGTACGGCAAGAACGTCGCCCCGCGCGTAGCCGCGTTGCTCGACGTCGCGCAGATCTCGGAAATCACGAAAGTCGACACAACTGCGACCGACCGTGATGTGTTCGAGCGGCCGATCTATGCAGGCAACGTCATCGCAACGGTGCGTAGCACCGATGGCATCAAGGTCATGACAACGCGCGCCACCGCGTTCGACGCCGCCTCCGCCACCGGCGGCAGTGCGTCCATCGAATCAATTCCGGCGGTTCCGGATTCTTCGCTCGCGTGTTTCGTGGGTCGCGAAGTGACGAAACTGGACCGTCCGGAGTTGACCTCCGCCAAGATCATCGTGTCCGGCGGACGGGGTTTGGGCTCGGGAGAAAACTACCGGAACGTGCTGGCGCCACTTGCCGACAAACTCGGCGCGGCACTCGGCGCGTCCCGAGCGGCGGTCGATGCCGGTTATGTGCCCAACGACTATCAGGTCGGCCAGACCGGCAAGATCGTGGCGCCGGAGGTATACGTGGCGGTGGGCATTTCAGGGGCGATTCAACACTTGGCGGGCATGAAAGACGCCAAGGTCATTGTCGCGATCAACAAAGACCCCGACGCGCCTATCTTTTCGGTCGCCGATTACGGATTGGTCGGTGACCTGTTCACGGAAGTGCCGGAGCTGGCGCGTCAGTTGTAACGGCGGCACGTAAGGCGGGCTTATCGCCCGCCTTGTGCCATCAAACCACCACAACCCCTAGCGGGGCTTGTTGCAGTGCAAGGCTGTTATCGAACGCGGCCCTCACCCCTTCGACGGTCCACGCATCGCACTCATGCACCGGTGCCATGACGGCCGGATGCGACATCAGCGAGAGCTGCGTCCCGTCGATACGCACGATTTGCCCGTTCACTTGCGCGGCGGCATCCGAGAGCAGATACACGACGACAGGCGCATTGTTCTCGGCGGGAATGGCCAATTCAGGCCAAGCCGCTTCCTCCCGCGTCGCGAAATAAGCTTGCACGCGCGCCGACATGCCTGATTTCCCCATCGGCGAGATGGCGTTGACCCGAACGCCCTTTCCCGCAAGATCGACGGCCCAGCCATACGTCAACGAGGCTACGGCCCCCTTGCTTGCCCCGTAAGCCGACAGCCGGGTAATACCGGTCTGTGCCCCCGACGTCACATTGACGATCGCGCCACTGCCGCGCGCCACCATGCGCCGGATCGCATGCGTGCCACAGAACGCCGTGCCCAACACGTTGACCTCGACCAAGCGTCGCAGCGCTGCTTCGTCTTGCTCCTCCGGCAACGCCATGTGAAAGACACCCGCATTGTTCACCAGTCCGTCGATGCGCTCGAACGTCTGCTCGCAGGTGTCGATGAGTCTCTCGGCTTCGTGCCAATCGGAAATGTCGGCGGCAACCGCTTCCGCCTGACCACCCGTCGATCGAATCGCCGACGCCACCCGGTCGGCCATCGCAGCGTCGATATCGTTGACGATGACGCGCCCGCCCGCTAATGCGATGTATTTCGCGTAAGCCTCGCCGATGCCGCTACCTGCCCCGGTCACGACAATGGCCTTCCCCTGCAAGTCATGAGTTCCCTGCATTTCACGCGCCTCCTCGATGAATGTTCGTCGAGAATGCGAGGCGCGGTGGTAAGCAGCATCGTCCAAGCGGACGATGCCCCATCGTGCACGGCACGGTACGTTCATAGCTGACTGTCCCATTCCCTCCGAGAAAGGCCGCCACGTTCAATGCCGTTACCCGATCCCAGACTGCGCTGCCTGCCCGCGCCCCCTTTCTCGCAACCGGTTGCTGTCGTGCCTGGCATCTATTGGTTGCGCATGCCGCTGCCGTTTGCGCTCGATCACATCAACGTGTGGTTGATCGAAGACGGTGAAGGCTGGACGCTCGTCGATACGGGTATGGCCACACCAGAGACGCGCGAGGTCTGGCAGCGCTTGATGACGGACGGCATGTTGAAACGCCCCATTACCCGCATCATCGTGACCCACTGCCATCCCGACCATTTGGGGCAGGCAGCATGGCTCGCGCAGACCTTCGACGTACCGGTCGACATCACACAGGGCGAGTTGGAGGAGGCACAGCGTCCCCACGCGATGAGCGAAGCCGACGCGGATCGCGTCGCGCAGGCGTTCTACCGCACCAATGGCGCCACGGGTCAGTTGCATGCCCATTTAGTCGAACGGTGCGCCTCGTTCCGAGCGCATCGCTGCGCGCTACCTGAACGCACGCGTGAGCTGCGTCACGGGCAAACAATGCAGATCGGTGAAAACACATGGGACGTATTGGTCGGCCGTGGACACTCACCCGACCACGCGATGCTGCATTGCGCCGCGTTAGGCGTGCTGATCTCGGGCGACATGGTGTTGCCCGCGATTTCACCGAATTTGAGCGTCACCATGCACACGCCGGACGCCAACCCTATTCAGGATTACATCGACGCGTTGGATGGGCTCACCGATCTACCGGCCGACACGCTGGTGCTGCCCGCACATGGCGAAGCGTTCCGTGGGCTGCCGGAGCGGCGTCAAGTGCTGCGCGAGAAACTCGACGAGCGAAATCTTCGGCTACTTAACGCGTGCGATGCCCCGCTCACGGCCGTCGATGCCATGCCGATACTCTTCGCGCGCAAGCTCGAAGGCGACGATCTGGTCCTCGCGCTGGGCGAGGCCGCGTCGCATCTCCAATATCTCTTCTACCGGGGATGGGTCGAGCGTCGATGCAGCGCACAAGGCGTCGTGCAATACGTTCGGAAGACGGAAGACGCGACGTCAGCTATTGCCGATAACTCGCAGGCTGCAACATCAGGCCATACCGTCTAATCGTACTCAGGGCGACAACCGTTTGAGTTCCAGATCGCGTTGCTGCCCGAGAATGGCAGCCACCTGAAGCGTACGTGCGGAGGGGGCTTGCTGTGCTTCGGAGGTGACGCTTGCGTTAGCGGATGACGCAGTATTGCTCGTCTGAATACCGGCACAACCGGTGAGCGATACGGTGACGAGCGCCGCGCACAGAGACAGGCGACGCACCTGGGGAAGTGATTTTCCAAACATTTTTTGACCTCCTGCGAGGTCGGGACGGCTGGGCCGGGTGGCACCGGCCGCGCACCCTCGCGAAGGCCATTATAGGACGTTCACTCCACGTTCACAGTCTGCCTCGTCTGTAGCCGTGCCCTCAGCTCAGCCGCCGGGCAAGTGAGCTTGACCTGCCCTCGCTCCAGCACGAGTGCCCGGTCCGCCACCGGCAGCGCGATATCGATATGCTGTTCCACGATCACGATCGCCGTGCCACGTGCCGCCCAGCGCTTCAGAAAATCAAGAATCGGCGGCAATAGCGCCTGCGCGAGCCCCAGCGACGGTTCATCGCTGAGCAACACCTTGGGCTGTGCGACAAATGCCTGCCCCAGCGCCAGCATTTGTTGCTGCCCGCCGCTCAAATTCCGCGCCGGTTGATCGAGCCGTTGGTGCAGTGCGGGAAACACCGAGAACACTTCTTCCACGGCTTGCGAAAACGCCCGCTTATCGCGCTGGATCACGCCGCCGAGCCGCAAGTTGTCCCACACCGAGATTTCGGGGAATACGCGATGCCCGTCGAGGACCAGTCGCAGCCCTGCGCGGGCGTTGTCCTCCGGGCTGCATCCACCAATCTCCCGTCCGTTCAGGCGAATTTTCCCGCGCTCCGGTTTGATGAAACCGCCGATGGTGCGCAGCAATGTCGACTTCCCCGCGCCGTTTTCTCCCGCCACGAGGAGAATCTCGCCAGGCGCCACCGACAACTGAATGTCACGCAATACCGGCACGTTGCCATAGCCGGCGTGCAAGCCTTGAATCTCAAGCATGGGTCGATCCGATAAAGAGTTTTTGCACGATGGCGTTGCCCGCCAATTCCGCAGGACTGCCGCTGGCAATCACCTTGCCCGCTTCGAGCATCGAAATCCGATCGGCAACACTCCAGACCAGATCGAGATCGTGCTCGACGATGACGATGGTCTTGCCTAGGTCGTCTCGCAGGCGCTGTAACAACAGTTTCAGATCCTCGCGCTCGGCAGGCGACAAACCCGCCGCCGGTTCGTCGAGCAGCAACACGTCTGCGCCCTTGAGCACGACACGCATCACTTCCACGAGACGGCGTTGACCATGCGGTACCAGCGAGACGCCATGCCCTTCCAGCGTGTTGCGTAACGACGTCATCGTGCGCGCGTGACCGGGGCCAAGGTCCGGATTCGCATCGAGCCCGATGCAGACGTTCTCCCAGAGGCTCAGCGTTTCGAACATGCGCGGCTTTTGGAAGGTTCGACCCAAACCTAGGCGCGCCACACGGGTGGCAGGCAATCGCGAGACCTCCACGCCATTGAGCCGCACGCTACCCGCATCGAGACGACTGAAACCCGAAAGCACATTGAGCAGCGAAGTCTTGCCCGAACCGTTAGCGCCGACGAGACCATGAATCTCGCCGCGTCGCACAAACAGGTCGGCACCGTCGACCGCCACCACCGAGCCGAAGCATTTGCGCGCGCCTTCGACGCTAATTGCCACGTGCGATTCATCGCCGGTACGGCTGGCGACCCGTGCACATGGCTCGATGGCGCTAAGCATCGATCGGAAATGCAGCACCAGCCGGTCACCGTTCTCTGCACGCGCCCTGCGCCACTTCAACAACGTACCGACCACCCCGTCAGGGAACGCCAGCATCACCAGCAGCGCGACCAGACCGTAGGCCAGCAGTCGGTACTGGACGAGGTCGGCGAGCAGGATATTCGGCAGCAGATACAACAACCACACGCCAACCACCGGGCCGAGAATCTGCCCGCGGCCACCGACCACGACGGCGAAGAAGAACAAAATCGACAAATCCAGACTAAAGGCAGCCGGGCTCACGAAACCGACCACGGGCGGATACAGCACACCCGCGACGCCGGTAATCAACGCGACGATCAGGAACACCACACACCGTATCCAGCCGGGCGATGTGCCAAGCGACTGCGCGGCCTCCGGGCTTGCGGCAGCCACGCGCAGGCGGCGACCGAACGCCGTACGGCGGATCAACACATGCGCCGACAGCGCAAAGCAAGCCAGCAGCGCCAGCGCAATCGACAGCGGCGACACACCGAGCGACGTGCGCGTCTGCCACGACGAGAAGTCCATCGTGATGCCGTTGACCCCGTTCGTATAACTGTCGAACGCCACCAGCATTTCGGGCAATACCGTCGCCGCGCTCATGGTGACGAAGCCGAGGTAGTAGCCCTGCACGCGCAACGCGGGTAACGCGTAAAGCAGCCCTGCGACCAGCGCCCCGGCGACGCCAAGCACGGCCGCCAGCGCGTAAGGCTGCCCATGCACGCCCGTTGCAATGGCGGCCGTGTATGCCGCCACAGCGAAAATGGCCCCCTGACCGAACGACGTCTGTCCGGCGTCGTGCAGCAGCAGGTTCTGCGAGACCGCCACGGCGATCAGCAGATTCACCATGCGGAAACTATGGGTCCAGTAGGCATTGCCGAGCCAATCGGGTACCAGCACCGTGACGCTCACCAGCACACAGCCGAGCAATAGCTGCACATTGTCTGGGGCCCAGCGCGTACGGCGCACTCGGAGACTGGCGTCGGAAGAAAGAGTTTGCATCGTCATGACAGAGTTAGCGGTCCTGTGTCCTGTATGTGCGCAACGTGTTGCGTCGAATCGGCCGCCTTAAACGCGGCGCCCGGCCGCGCGTCCGAACATGCCTTCGGGGCGGATCAGCAGCACGCCGACAAGTAGTGCGAGCGAGACGAGCGACTGGAATTCGCCGCCGACCTGATAGGTGGCAACCATCGCGACAATGCCGACGAGCGGCCCGCCGATGAGGGCGCCAAGGTTGCTGCCCATCCCGCCGAGAATCGCGGCAATGAAGCCGTTGAGCACGTAGCGCACACCGGTGTCGGCCGCGATCGAGACAATCGGCGCGGCGACAAAACCCGCCGAGCCGACCATCAGACCGCTAATACCGAAGGCGATGAGTTGCAGACGGCGCACGCGCAAGCCTGCGGCGCGCGCTGCATCGATATCCTGCGACAGCGCATTGATAGCCAGTCCGGTGAGCGTGCGTGTCAGAAACCAACGCAACGCGAAGTACCAAAAGACAGCGAGCGCTATCGCCCCGAGATAAGGCGCTGGGGTGCGAGCACCGAAGAGTGCTACGGGCGGAATTGGACTACGTGCCGACGATGCCCACGGCCCTTGCGAGAGCAGCATGACCGAGCTGATGATGATCGACGCCGCCATGGTCGTGATCAGCCACGAGTTCTGCTCGACCGAATGGCGCAGCGGCGCGAGCGTGATCCACCCCTGTGCCGCGAGCAGGAAAGCAATGATGATCGCAGCCACCACGATTAGCGCGAGCCAGACCGGCACACCGGTGACCCAGTTCGCGAGCAGCACGGCCAAAAAGCCGCCGAGCACGAACATGTTGCCCTGCGCAAAGTTGAGGATATGGGTCGCGCCGTACACGATGTTCATGCTCATCGCGATGAGCGAAAAGATCGCTCCAAGACCTACACCGCGCACGATGATGATCGCCAGCTCGTTGAGCATTTGTCGTCTCCTTCAATAATTCGGTCGTTCGCTGATCTACTGCGGTACAAAAGCAGGCCCGGCGCGTCACACAATGCCAGGCCTGCCGGTCTCGTTCAGAAACCCATCTGCGAGACAAACATGATGCGGCTGCCGCTGCCCTTGATGCCCGATTCGCTCTTGATGCGGGCATAGATGAACTCCAGCCCGAACAAGGTGCTCTTGATCGGCGACCAGATCAGGTTGGCGTGCATCGATTGCGTCTCGGCGAGCGACATGGCCGGGACGCCAGCCGGGTTGTAAATCTTGTCGCGACCGATACTGATGTTCGAGCGCCAGTTCTGTGCCCACCAGTGCTGATACGTCAGATTCAGACCCAGACCCGACACCTTGTACAGGTTGTTGTTGATGAGGAAGGCCGACGTCGGCGTTTGCGTCAGATAGCGTCCGCCGCCGTTCTCCCAAACCACGTCGTAGTAAATCTTGTCGCGGCCCGGCAGGTTGAACGTGCCTTGATAGTTCACCGCATAGCCGTACGCCGCCGAGCTTAGCCCCATACCGTCGTTGGCCTTGAGCTTGCGCCCGACCACGCCGACCGACTGACGGCCCCACGTATCGAAGTACGTCACACGCCCGGTGAGCTCCGGCGTCTGGTCGATCGAGTTGGTGCTGATGTTGTTCGCACCCGCAGTGAACGCGATGGAATCGGCCCCTGTGAAGTCCTGCACCGGTTCTTCGATCGAAACCGACGCCTGCAAATTGTCGGTAATCAGCTTGGTATAGCGAATCTGCGGCTGACGGTTCACCGCAGGCAAACCGACCGGTCCGCCGAAGTCGAACACTTCCGGGCCTTGGCCCAGGTCACCGAAGTTCGACCAGTACTGACCGAACATCCACGGGCCGATAGTGGCCATCGCATGACGCAAGCGCAGCGAGACGGAGTTCGTCGTGAACTTGGAGCCACCGGCGCCGTAGAAGTCGCCTTCGATCAACGTCGTGAGCGGGCCATACATCGTCGGCGTGCTGGTCTGAATGTTCAGGCGCGACTCGCGCGCTTCGAACTGCACTTGGCCGTTGCGTTTGGCTTGCGGCGTGTTGTCGTACGGCACGCCACCCCAAGCCGTGCTGAACGGCAAGATCACCGTCTGGCTGTTGCCGAGGTTGCCCTTGAGGTCGTCCATGATCTGCAACTGCGCATAGCCGCCGAACTTGATGGCGGTATCGGTGTTGGGAATCATGAACCAGCCGGGCTGCGATGCCATCGGGTTGGTGCTCGCGACCACTGTGGGGGCCGCGCCGCCCTGCACGGCAGCCCCCGCAGCAGCGGCCTTCGGTGCCGTCTGCGCAGCAGCGTCCACAGCGGCTTGCTTGGCTTCGATTTGCTTCTGATTATTCTGGAGCGTGTCGATTTTTCTCATCAGCTCCTGCACTTGCGCTTGCAAGTCCGATAGCTGATCTGCGTGCGCGGCCGGCGAAGCGACTGCTGCCATTCCGAGCACCACGCCCAACATTTTTGCCTGAGCCTTCATACCTTTCGTCTCCTGACTCGTCTCGTCTTTTTTGTCAAAACGTCACGACTACACGGATCGAGTCTTTCGCCCGATCTCTCGGACGAGTGGCACTGCGCACACAATCTCGTCCATTGCGTCGCAGTCTAGGGAGCCGGTATTCCCGCCACATCGTCCAATGAGACTAAGCAACAACACGGGCAGTGAAATTGGCGCGGAATCAGGGCTTTAAAGACGAAGAACGGGTGACGTCAGACGGACCGTCACCCGTGGGGAAGTCACCACGCTTGAGGCCGCGCGGTGATGTGCAACACGACGGCTTAGGGCAAGTGTTAAGCCAGCTCAAACAGCGCCGCAGCGCCCATGCCGCCTGCAATACACATCGAAACAACGGCGTACTTCACGCCGCGCGCCCGCCCTTCGAGCAGCACGTGGCCCGCCATGCGAGCGCCTGACATGCCGAACGGATGGCCGATGGCAATCGCGCCGCCGTCGACATTGAGCAAGTTATCGGGAATGCCCAGCTTGTCGCGGCAATAAATCACCTGACATGCGAACGCCTCGTTGATCTCCCACAGCCCAATGTCCGACACCGAGAGACCGTGGCGCGCGAGCAGCTTGGGGATCGCATACACCGGGGCGATGCCCATCTCGTCGGGCTGGCAACCGGCGACGGCCATCCCCCGATAGGTGCCCAACGGCTTGAGACCACGGCGCTGCGCTTCGCGTCGGCTCATCATTACCGTCGCGCTTGCCCCATCGGAGAGTTGCGACGCATTGCCCGCCGTAATGAAGCGCCCTTCCTTGACCCACTCCCCGCTACGCCAGACAGGCTCCAGCGCTTGCAGCCCTTCGAGCTTGGTGTCGGGGCGATTACCCTCGTCGCGCGTGAGCGTCACGGTCTCGTGTCCGGTGACGCGCCCGGTCTTGTCGAGCAACGCCTTCTGCACGGTGATCGGGACAATTTCGGCATCGAAGCGGCCGTCGCGTTGGGCGTCCGCCGTGCGCATCTGGCTGCGCAGCGAATACTCATCCTGTGCGCGACGCGAGATGCCATAGCGCTCGGAGACGATTTCCGCCGTTTCGATCATCGGGATATACGCCGTGGGCATGGCCGCGATGACCGCTTGCGACTGCGCACGGTAGGTATTCTTGTGCGAGTTCTGCGTGAGCGAGATCGACTCGAGTCCGCCAGCCACGGCGACGTCGTACTCGCCGCACGAAATGCTTTTCGCTGCGGATGCGATGGCCATCAACCCCGAACCGCACATGCGGTCGATGACCATGCCGGGCACGCTGATCGGCAGTCCCGCTGTGTACCCGCAAAGTCGGCCGAGGTTATACCCCTGCGTGCCCTGCTGCGCGGCAATGCCGAGAATGACGTCGTCCACGTCGCCCGGTGCGACGTCGGCGCGCTCAAGGGCTGCACGAATCACATGCCCGCCGAGCACCGGCGCTTCAGTGTCGTTGAACGCGCCTCGATACGCGCGGCCAATCGCCGTACGCGCGGTAGAAACAATGACGGCTTCTTCCATAGTGTGGTGTCTCCTGTTCTATGTTCAGACCGGCGCGCTGGCACCGGTAAAGGTTTCGCCGGGGCCAAGCCGGGCATCATCGGCAAGAATGGCCTGTGCAACACACTGCTTGTGGTGCGCACGGTCACCCCATGCCGCGTCGAGCACCCACGCGCGCTTCATGAAAATTTGCAGGTCCATCTCCCACGTGTAGCCCATCGCGCCGTGCACTTGAATGCCACGCTTTGCTGCGAGCCATGCGGCTTCGCCAGCGGCCAAACGCGCGTGAGAGACGTGCAACGACGCCAACGGATCGTCGTTCGCCACGGCGTAGGCCGCGCGCGAGATCACCGGGCGGGCGAACTCTTGCTTGACGGCAACATCCGCCAGGTGATGCTTGACCGCCTGAAAGCTGCCGATCGCCTTGCCAAATTGCTTGCGCTGCGCGGTGTAATCGATCGACAAGTCGAGCATGCGCTGCGTCAGCCCCAGCAACTGCGCTGCACTCGCCAGCGCGCCACGCAACGCCACCTTGCGCCAGACAGCGGCAGCCGCCTTCGCATCGAGCACGCGTGTCGACGTATCGGGCATCCAATCGACGCGATACAGTCGGCGCGACGGATCGACACTTGCGTTGTAGCTCAGGGCCACCCGGGCGCTCGGCACCGCATGCAACTCACCTTCGTGATCGAGCAGCAGCAATTGGGCAATATGCGCGTCGGGCACCAGCGTTTGGCCAGGTGCCCCGATGGCCACTCGCGCATCGCCTTGAGCAATGCGCGGTAGCCATTCCAACGCCAGCGCATGCTCGGGCGGAAGCTCGCGCAGCACGCTAACGGCGAGATACGCGGTATCGAGCAACGAGTCTTGCAGCGCGTAGTAACCGGCCTCATGGGCCATGAGTACCCATTCGAGGTCACCGCAGCCCATGCCGCCATGGGTTTCCGGCACTGAGAGTCCTGTCAGCCCTTGTTGTGCGAATTTCTGCCAAAGCGTTTCGCTACGGCCGGTCTCGGTCTCCCACAACTCGCGCGTCAGTTCGGGCGTCGCCTCGATCATGAAGAAGCTGCGCATCGTGTCGCGCAGCAGGCTTTGGTCTTCCGTGAAATTGAAATCCATCGTGCTTAACCCCGCGGCATGCCGAGCATGCGCTCGGCGATGATGTTGCGTTGAATCTCGTTGGTGCCCGCGTAAATCGGTCCGGCCTGCGCGAACAGGAAGCCGTCGAGCCAGTGGCCGACGTCGCCCGCGTCCGGTGCTTCGGGCAACAGCTCCGCGGCAGCGCCCAGAATGTGCATCGCCGTTTCGTGCATCTGCTGATCGAGCTCGGACCAGAAAATCTTGTTCGTACTGGCTTCGGCCCCGATCGACCCGCCGCGTTGAATCCGGCTCGCCGTCGCGTAAGTCGCAAGCGCGTAGGCTTCGGCATCCATCCAGGCGCGCATGACAGCGTCGCGCACTGCCGGGTCGCGGTCGGCCTTCTCACGATGCTTGCGATAGAGGTTCACCAGTGCGTGGGCCGTGGCTTGGAAACGGCCCGGCGAGCGCAGCATGAGGCCACGCTCGAAGCCTGCGGTCGCCATCGCGACATGCCAGCCCGCGCCCTCCTCGCTGATGCGATTCGCCACCGGCACGCGCACGTCGTCGAAGAACACTTCCGCGAAACCCGCCTGCCCGTTAAGTTGCCGAATCGGCCGGATCGTGACGCCCGGCGTCTGCAACGGCACTAGCAGGAACGTGAGGCCGTGGTGACGCTGCGAGTCGGGGTCGCTGCGAAAGAGCCCAAACAGCCCATCGGCCCAGACCGCGCGCGTCGACCAGATCTTCTGACCATTGATGACGTACTCGTCGCCCACGCGCGTCGCCTTGCAGCGAATGGCGGCCATGTCAGACCCGGCATTCGGCTCGGACCAGCCTTGCGCCCAGACCGCTTCGCCCGAGGCAATACGCGGCAGGAATCGCTGCTTTTGCTCCTCGGTGCCGAAGTCCATGAGTGTCGGCCCTAGCAGGAACACGCCGTTCTGATTCACGCGCAGCGGCGCACCGGCGCGCCAGTATTCCTCTTCGAAAATCAGCCACTCGATCAGGTCGCAGCCCCGCCCGCCCAGTGCGACGGGCCACGTGACCATGCTCCAGCGCCCCGAGAACAATGTGTGCTCCCACGCGCGATGCTGGGCAAAACCTTCGGGGGTGTCATAGCTGGCCAGCGGCGTTTTCGGTACGTGGGCGGCGAGCCACTCACGAATTTCGGCCCGAAAGGCCCGTTGTTTATCCGTATATCCAAGCTTCATGGTGATGTCGTATGAGTCGTGTCGTGTGTGGCGGGCAAGCTCAAAACGCCGCGCTGCGCTTCTCGACGAACGCCTGACGCGTCTCCGACGAGTCGGGGCTCATGTAGGCCTCGAGCGTGAACCCCTGCTCCCAGCGGTACTTGTCTTCAAGGTTGCCGTCTTCGATACCGTTGAGCGATTCCTTGGCCAACCGGATCATCGCGGGGCTCTTCTCGGCAATGACGCGCGCCATTTCCATGGCCGTCTCACGCAGCGCCTCGCGCGGCACCACGCGCTCGACTGCGCCCAGCCGCCACGCTTCCTGCGCGTCGATGGGAAGGCCGGTGAAGTACATGTGACGTACCTTCTGCACCGGAAACAGTCGCTGCAAATGCGCGCCGCCGCCCATCGCGCCACGGTCGACTTCGGGCACGCCGAACGTTGCACACGTCGAGGCCACCACGATGTCTGCCGCCCCGGCCATACCAATACCGCCTCCCAGCACGAAGCCGTGAACGGCCGCAATCACCGGCACCGGGTTACGGTGAATCGCGCGGAACGTCGCATAGTTGCCCGCATTGACCTTGACGATGCGCTCGGGGTGCGCCGCGAGCTCCTTGATGTCCACGCCTGCGCAGAACCCACGTCCTTCCGAGCGAATCACGATCACGCGAACGTC
Source organism: Pandoraea pneumonica (assembly GCF_049918595.1). GTDB lineage: Bacteria > Pseudomonadota > Gammaproteobacteria > Burkholderiales > Burkholderiaceae > Pandoraea > Pandoraea pneumonica_A. Next base: position 1,017,034 of record NZ_JBNCRZ010000002.1, on the reverse strand, counting down.
GTCGCGCGTACCGAGCGTGTCGATGGTGCTGGCGAGTGCGAGCCATGCGTCGCTGTCGAGCGCGTTCACCGGCGGCTGTTGGATCACGACTTCGGCGATACCTTGCTCGATCGCTACATTGAAAGCCGGGTGATGTCCGGCGTTGCTTGCCTGATTCATGCGGGGACTCCCGTCTCGGTAAATTGGCGTACACCGTTCAGGCGCTCGACGGCGGCCGTGACGATGTGCTGGATGATGGTTTCGCAGCTGTCGAGCTGCGCGATGGCGGCGGCGGCTTGGCCGCTGGGCAAGACGCCCTCGTCGGGGTGGCCCTCGACCATCGAGCGTTGAATGAGCATGGGTGCGTTGGCAGCCATGAGTGTCTGCGCAACCGCTGCGCCGTCCTCGCGCAACGCCCGGGAGGCGACGCTTAGCATTTGGCCGGTGCTCATGCCGGTGTGCTGCTGCCAGCGGCGTGCACTTTGCAGCGAGAGCCACACCCGGCGCAACGGGCTGGCTTGCTCCAGCCGCGAGAGAAAGTCGTTGTCGATCATGCGCTGCGGCAATCCGTCCATGACGCTGGACACACGGATATGCGACGGATCGCGCACAGCAACATAGCGCTCGAGCGTCTGCGGCGGCACCGGCGACTCCTTCGACATGAGAAACCGCGTGCCCATCGCGATCCCGACAGCCCCGGCTGCGAGCGCCATTGCCAAACCGCGACCATCGAAGAAACCGCCAGCTGCTACGACCGGCACGTTCACCGCATCGAGGACTTGCGGCAACAAGATACTTGTCGGGACGCTGCCGGTATGGCCGCCCCCTTCGCTGCCTTGAATCGTGACGATGTCCGCGCCAAGCTCCACGGCCTTCACTGCGTGTTTGACGGCACCGACCGTCGGCATGCAGAGCACGCCAGCGTCCTTAAAGCGTCGAATCACCGCTTTGTCCGGCCCACGCCCGTAGCTGACCGCACGCAAGCCGTGGGCAATCGCGAGGTCGATGACTTGCGCCGCGTTGGGCTGGAACATATGGAAGTTGATGCCGAACGGGCGCGCCGTCATCGACTTCACCTTAAGAATCTCGTCCTCCAACTGCGACGGCTCGATGGTCGCGCCCGCGAGAAACGCAAAACCACCGGCGTTGCAAGTCGCCGCGACCAGCCGCGCGTCGGCGACCCAGCCCATTGCCGTTTGCACAATCGGATAGCGGCAGCCCAGCAGGTCGCAAAGCGGCGTATGAAGTGCGCTGGGCTGGCTCATGCGCGCCCCTCGGCTTCGGTGGCCTGTGCCTGCGACGCATCGGCTGCGCCCTCGCCCCCGCGTTGCGACGCTGCCATCGACCGGGCGTCAAAACCGCCAAGCCGGTTGCCCGTGATGAGTTCGTTGTGCGCGTGGGCAAAGTGGTGCCAGGCGAAGGCGGCATCCATAGCGCTGCGTTTGCCTTGCAGGTCTTCCACGTGGTTGATGGCTTGCTTGGTCAGCACGAGACCCATGCGCGGCATCTTGGCGATGCGTTTGGCCATCTCAAAAGTCGCGTCTTCAAGATCGGCGCGAGGCACCACGCGGTTGAGCATGCCCATCTCGTAAGCCCGCTGCGCGTTCATCCGCTCGCCGAGGAACAGAAACTCCTTCGCGATGCGAGGGTTCAATTCGTACGCGTGAGCGAAGTATTCGACACCTGGAATGCCCATGCGCACGACCGGGTCGGCGAAGAACGCATCGTCGGCGGCAACGATCAGGTCGCACACCCACGCGAGCATCAGGCCGCCCGCGATACAGGCGCCATGAACCATCGCGATGGTCGGCTTGGGGATTTCGCGCCAGCGGCGGCACATGCCCAGATAGACCTCTTGCTCGCGGGCATACAGAAACTCGCCGCCCGGCTTGTTGACGTGGTCGTACCACAGCGACGTGCGCGCAAAGCTCTTGTCGACGTCGCGCCCCGGCGTGCCGATATCGTGCCCGGCAGAGAAATGCTTACCGGCCCCGCGCAAAACGATGACCTGCACCGAATCGTCGTCCGCCGCACGACGAAACGCGGCATCGAGCGCATACGTCATCTGCGAGTTCTGTGCGTTGTGGTACTCGGGTCGGTTCATCGTCACGGTGGCCACGCCATGCGCGGCCTCGTACAACACCACCTCCTGGTCTTGCGTTTCCATGTCGTTTCTTGTGTCCGGTTGCGTAGAAGATCGGCTGGACGTGTCCAACCCGTGATGCCATTTTCATGACCGGCACAAGCCCGCACATCGTCCAATGGGACTAAACGTGGACGGTGATTCACGCTTTTTGTGGGGGAGTTGTTACGCGCTGGGGGCTGCGCGACAGCCGGTGGCGTAGATGGGCCGGATCGGTGGGATCGGCGGCGGTAATGCCGGGATAGCGCGAGGGGTGCCGGGGCAGCGGTGCAGACAGCCGTTGCCCCGGGAAGGTGTTGCCTGTTTAAGTCGCGACGCGCCGTGACTCGACCGGCCGCGCCGTAGCGTTGTCCGGCAATGCGACGCAGGCCGGATCGACGGCGGCGAGCGCCAGTTTTCGAAGGTCGCGCTTGAGTACCTTGCCCGACGCGTTGGTCGGATAGCTCGTCACGAAGTCGATATAGCGCGGCACCTTGTAGTTCGCCATATTGGCGCGGCACCACGCCTGCAACGTCTCGCCGTCGAGGCATTCGCCGTGGCGCAGGATGATGTAGGCCCGCCCCACTTCGCCCATGCGCTCATCGGGCACGCCGACCACGGCCGCCTGCGCCACCGCCGGGTGTTCGCAAATGTACTTCTCGATCTCGGCCGGATAGCAGTTGAAGCCGCCGACGATAAAGAGGTCCTTGATCCGGTCGGTCAGCTTCAGATATCCGCGCGCATCCAGGAAGCCGACGTCGCCGGTGTGCAGCCAACCCTCGTCGTCGATGGCTTCGCGCGTCGCGGCGTCATCGTCGTAATAGCCCTGCATGACGTTGTAGCCACGAATAAGCACTTCGCCCGGCTCACCGGCAGGCAGCATTTGCCCTGCCGCGTCGACGATCCGGATCTCGACGTCCTTCACGGCTCGGCCGGACGTGGTCGCCACCGTCTGCGCGTCATCGCCTGGCGAGCTGAGCGTCGCCGTCCCGCAGCACTCGGTCAGACCGTAACCCGTTAGCACGATGTCGAAGCCCAGCGCCTCGCGCATACGGGCGATCAGCGACGGCGCGATGGTCGACGCGCCGGTAATGGTGGCCCGCAGGCTGGACAGATCCGTTTTCTCCAGTCGCGGCGATGCCAGCAAGCTGTAGAACACCGTCGGCGGCCCGGGCAGCACGCTGATGCGCTCGCGCTCGATGCGTTCAAGCACACAGTCGGCCTCGAAGATCTGCTGCGGGAACATCGTCAAGCCGATATAGACCGAGACCAGCCAGCCAACCTTGTAGCCGAATGCATGGAAGAACGGGTTGACCATCAGGTAGCGGTCGCCCTCGTGCAGTCCCATCTCGACTGCCCAGTCGTGAATCGAGCGCAGATTCTGACCATGCGTGGTCATCACGCCCTTCGGGTTGCCTGTCGTGCCCGACGTGAACATGATGTCCGAGAGCATCGTGGGCGTGACGGCTTCGCTGCGTTGGCGCGCGGCAGCTTCAGGAACGGCGTCGCCGCTGGTCAGGAACGCCTCCCATGACGACGCGGCATCCCGCGCAGCAAAACCGTCGAGCACCACGATCTTCCGAAGCGATTCTGGGGCGTGACCATCGAGCAGGTCGGGATAGTACGTGCCAAGAAAATCGCCCGCCACGAAGATCAGCGACGCACGGCTCTTGCCGAGCATGTAGCCGATCTCTGCGCCTTTCATGCGCGTGTTGGCAGGCACCAGTGCTGCACCGGCCAGATGAATACCGAGTGCGGCGATGATCCACGCGGCGCTGTTGGGCGCCCAGAGCGCCACACGATCGCCGGCCTCGATGCCCTGCGCCATGAGCGCACGGGTGACACGCAGCGCCCGGCGTTCGAGTTCGGCGTACGTGAGCGACATGCCGTCTTCGACGATGGCGATGTTCTCGGGACAACGCGCGACAGTCTGCGCCAGAACGCTGGGAATGGTGGGAATAACAGGCAGCATGGTCGTTATCGGGTGATAGGGATTAACGTTTGCGGTCTTCGGGCGCGCGGTCTTCGACTTGCAGACGGCCCGTTTGGGCGGACGGGTCGGTCAATGCATCGACTTCGCGCATGGTTTGCAGGCTGCGCACGGCTAACTGCTGATAGACGCGCGTGCCATCCGACTTCCAATTCACCTCGTCGTCGGAGAGCCGTCGAACGAAGCGCGCGGGCGAGCCGATGACGAGGGTGCGCGGTGCCACCACCATGCCGGTCTTCACGAAAGACCCGGCACCGACCACCGACGACTCGCCAATGTCGGCGTTGTCCATGATGATGGCGCCCATACCGATCATGGCGTTTCGGCCGATGCGGCAACCGTGCAGGATGGCGCCGTGGCCCACGTGACCGTCCTCCTCGACGACGGTTTCTTTGCCCGGATAGCCGTGCAGAATGCAACCGTCCTGAATGTTCGCTCCTGCGCAGATCCGAATGCGGCCGAAGTCGCCGCGCAGGCTGGCGCCGGGGCCGACATAGCAACGCGGGCCGACAATCACGCCACCGATCAGCGTGGCATGCGGATGGACAAAGGCGGCAGGATCCACCACGGGCACCACGCCGTCGATCTCAAAGACTCTCACCATGATCCGGGTGTCTCCTGTCGTTTTATTAATGTCGGATCAGCTTACCCGAACGCCCGGCGGATTGTCCTTGAGGACCTTGGCGCGCAAGTTATGCGGATCGAGGCGGCGAATGATCTCGAGTTGCGCTGCCGTCGGTGCGGCTGTCACGCCAAGATGATCGGCGCGTACCAGCGGGAACCCGGTCGCCTCCTGCACCATGTCGAACGACACGCCCGGGTGCAACGAAATCACGCGAATCGCATGATCGGGGCCATTGAAATCCATGACGCACAGATCCGTCACGATGAGTCGCAGCGACATCAGGTCACGCCGCACGCCATCGGGCCACCGCGCCGGGTTGAAGCCCACGCTCGCCACCATATCGACTTCGCCGGGCACAAATACGCGCTTGCTGTGCGCGGGCACGAACATCGAGTTGGCGTGATTCAGGCTGTTGCCCGGGAAACCACGGGCCCCGAGCATCTGCACCTTCGGACGTGCGAAGTCGCCGAGGCAGGAAATATTGCCCTGCCCCCAACGGTCGATCTGCGTGGGGCCGACCATCGCGTGACGCTTACCGCTCCACACGCAATCGAACACGCGCGAGTACGGCATCCAGCCCGAGGCGCGCGGGGTGTTTTCGTCACGCGGTCCGAGCGGCACCGGTGTTTCCACCAGACACGCCTCACCGTCCGTGAGCAGCACATCCGGGGCGTGCGTGAGCTTCGCGAGGCCCGCCGCCAATCGCGGAATGGTGCCAATGCCCGACGCGAGAATCTCGCCATCGCCGCGCCACGCTTCGGCAGCGGCCACGATTAGCAATTCGGCCAGCGTGAATGCCGGGGTCGTCGTTTGGTTATCGTTGGTCATTTTCTGTACGCTCCTGCCGTCAAATCGCAGCCTGCGGCAACGCTTGGATTGCCTCCAGCCCGCCGACGCGTTGTTGGTAATCCGCTTCGCTGCCTTGCAGGAAGTTCGCGGTGTAGGCCTCCCAACCACCGGTCTCGGTCGCACTGGCGCAGTACGCCTTCAAGTGCGCCATGTCCCAGCCGTACTGGGGCGCGCAGAACGTCGGATGCGCGCCACCGGGGGCGTGCACTACGCCCGTCACCCAGAAGCGCTCGAAGCCGTTGGCGCGCGGATCGCCGGTGCGTGCCGGGTCGGCCAGATCGATGCGTGCCTCGATCTCCTCGCAGCTGACGAAGCAACGTTCGGCGGCGCGCGCGAAGCAGTCGTCGAAGAACGGATCGGGCGAGTGAATCTGCGTGTTGCCGAGCCGGTCGGCCACGTTCACGTGAAGCAATGCCACGTCGAGCGCAATGGCGGGCATGGCGAGCAACAGCTCGTTGTCGGGGTATGGCGAGCGAATCGTCTTGATGTGCGGGTTATGGGTCACGATGTCCGTGCCCAGACCGACGCGCGTCGGCAGGAACGGCAGGCGCATACCGGCGGCGCGCAGGCCCCACTGCAACATGCCCTCGTCAAGTTCGGAAACTTCCACGGCACCGGCCTCGCGGGCTTTGCGGAAGTACGGCTCGAGCGGAATCGCGTCGAGCGACACGAAGCCGTACACCAGCCGTTTGACCTTGCCCGCGGCGCACAACATGCCGACCTCCGGGCCGCCATACGTCACGACCGTGAGGTCGCGCACGTCCGAGCGCAGCAGCTCGCGCACCAGCGCCATCGGTTTGCGCCGCGGCCCCCAGCCGCCAACGCCCACCGTCATGCCGCTCTGAATGTGCGCCACTGCCTGCGCCGCCGTCATCAATTTGTCCATGTCCTCACTCCACAGAATGTCGCGATACCCGGGGCCAATGCCATGCAACCGGGCTCGTCGATCGGTCGGGCCATTCTGGTGGCGACGAATTGCCGGAGCATCGTCCATTGGGACTAGTGCCTCGGTACACGACGGCAGTGCGCCCACGGATCGGGTAGTCCAAACGTAGGATGCAGGCGCGGGACGCCCGCGCTACCTTGGCTCCGGCATCGACCCACATGACAACGCCTCGCGCCGCGTGGCGGGCATTCACCGAAACGAAGGGACATGAGCGACCGCTATCCGGAACAGGCACTGACACAAGCCTCTGCGCAGACACCGGCCAACACACCGGTCACCACGCGCAAGCACGGGCGTATCGCCGTCTTTCAGGTCGACCATCCGCCGGTGAACGCGTTTTCACACGGTGTGCGCGCCGGGTTGTTGGCGGCTTTTCAATCGGCGCTTGCCGACGACTCCGTCGACGCGATGGTGATTGCGTGCGCCGGCCGGACCTTCATTGCAGGGGCCGATATCCGCGAATTCGGCCAGCCGATGCTTCCGCCGTTGGCGGGCGATGTGATTGATGCCATCGCGAAGAGCACGAAACCCGTGGTGGCAGCACTGCACGGCACCACGCTCGGCGGCGGGTTTGAACTGTCGATGGCGTGCCAGTTTCGCGTGGCGGCGTCGGCAACGCGCGTCGGCCTTCCCGAGGTCAAGCTCGGCATTCTCCCCGGCTCGGGCGGCACGCAACGCTTGCCGCGGCTGATAGGCGTGCCGGCGGCACTTCGCATGATCGTCACTGGCGAACCTATCGACGCGAACCGCGCGTTCGAGCTTGGCGCCGTGGACGCGGTCGTTGAGGGGAATGTGATTGAAGCGGCGGTGCGATTCGCCGAGCAGGTCCTCGCGCGAGGGACGCCGCCGAGGCTGCAAGGAGATGCGCCTGTGGCATGCACCGACCCCGAGGTCTTTGAAAAGGCAGCGGCCGATGTTCGACGCGAACAGCCCGGCGTCGAAGCGCCACTCGCCTGTATTCGCGCCGTACGCTTTGCCTGCGAAATGCCACTCGCCGATGGGTTGCGCGAGGAGTATGCGCTGTGTATGACCCTGATGGACTCGGCGCAGTCGCGCGCCTTGCGCTACCTCTTTGCTGCCGAGCGGCAGGCGATGAAAGTCGACGGTCTGCCCAGCGACCCGGCAACGTGGCCCGTTCGCCGGATCGATCGCGTTGGTGTCGTGGGCGCGGGAACGACGGGCACCAGCGTCGCCGCCGCCCTTATCCAAGCCGGTGTGCCGATTGTTCTGCTTGGGCGCGATGACTCTGTCGCTGCCCTGCACGATTGCGATCTGGTGATCGAGGCGATCGACGAGACGCTTGACGGTACTCAGGCGCTGTTTCGCCGCCTAGATGGGATATGCAAACCCGGCGCCATGCTGGTGAGCACCACGTCAACACTGAATATCGACCGCCTGGCGGATGCTGTGACTCGACCGGACAGCGTCGCTGGCCTGCCCTTCTTCGCCACCGCACAAGAAGGACGGCTCGTGGAAGTCGTTCGCACATCCCGCACGGACAAGGCCGTCGTCGCCACCCTCATGCAATTTGCCAAGCGGCTGGGCAAAGCGCCCATCGTCAGTGTTGCGGGCAATGGTTCCATCGCCACGCGTCTGCGAGCGGCATCCCTGAGCGCCGAACATTCAGCGCGCACCCGCGGCAACGATCACACGATTAGCAACGACGAGACTCAGTCACGTTACCTGCTCGCCATCGTCAACGAGGGTGCGCGCCTGCTCGACGAAGGGATCGCCGCACGCCCCTCCGATATCGATGTCGCTGCGGTCTACGGCCTCGGGTTTCCGGCTCACGTCGGTGGCCCGATGTATCACGCCGAGACCCTTAAACAAGGATGAGATGCTATGAACGAATCGCAAGGAACGCTATTCCCCTCGGGGACTGCCCTCGTCATCGGTGGCAGCGGTGGTATCGGAAGCACGATTTGCCGCGAGCTCGCGCGCGCAGGCAGCGATGTGGCATTGACCTATCATCGCAATGAATCGCGCGCAGCTGTTGTGGCACAAGACATTCGAGACATGGGGCGCAGTGCGAGCATTCATGCCATGTCGACACACGACGATGCGCAGGTACGATCGGTCATCGAAACCGTCACCGCGCAGGCCGGACGCATTCACACCCTTGTTTTCGCTGCTGCCGCCGTCACCGAGCAGGTGTACCTGTCGCAGATCGACCGAGCGCAATGGCAGCGTGCGCTGGACGAAGAGGTCACGGGCTTTTATAACGTCGTACAGGCCTCGCTGCCGCTGATGAAGGCGGCGGGCGGTGGCAGCTACGTGCATCTTGGGTCGGCTGGCGACGTGCGTTGGGCGAATCGCGACGCGCTGTCGATTGTGCCTAAAGCGGCCATCGAGGCGATGGTGCGCGGCGTAGCGCGGGAAGAAGGCCGCTACGGCATTCGCGCCAACAGCGTGCTGGTTGGCGTCATCGAGGCGGGCATGTTTCTGGAATTGCGACGTCAGGGGGTGTTCGACGACGCTTGGATCGAGGCGACCTACCGGAATCAGGCACTCAAGCGACTGGGCCGTCCGGAAGAGATCGCCCACGCGGTCGTCTTTCTCGCCTCGTCGAAAGCCGAATTCGTGACGGGGCAGCAGATCGCCGTCGCCGGCGGGTACGGCCTGTAAGCGTCGGCTCGTACCGCAACAGCAACCATCAACATTCACTATTGTTCGGAGCTACACAGCATGAGTTCGAATCAGTCATTTGCCGGCAAGGTCGTGCTTGTGACCGGGGGCGCCAAAGGCGTCGGTCGCGGCATTGCCGAGTGTTATCTCGCCGCCGGGGCCACCGTACTGGTTTGCGGCCGCAATCTCCCCGAGACGCCGCTCCCCGAAGCCGGTGGCCGCCGCGCCGTCTTTCATGCGTGCGATGTGCGTGACGCAGAGGCCGTGCTGGCCCTGTTCGCGCAGATCGTGCAAGACCATGGACGACTCGATGTGCTCGTGAACAACGCGGGCGGCACGCCGTTTGTGAAAGCCGCGCAGGCGTCGCCGAAGTTTCACGAGTCGATCATTCGTCTGAATCTGCTGGCGCCCTTGCAGATGGCGCAGCAGGCCAACGAGATCATGCAGAAGCAGCCAGATGGCGGTGTCATCGTTTTTATCGGCAGCATCGGCGCCAGCCGTCCGCAGCCGGGTACTGCCGCTTATGGGGCAGCCAAAGCAGGCATTCTCAGCCTCACGCAGTCACTCGCCGTCGAATGGGCACCGCACGTGCGCGTGGTGTCGGTCAGCCCGGGATACGTCAACACCGAGCAGTCGATTCAGCATTACGGCGACGAAGCAGGCATCGCAGCCGTGGCCAAGACGATTGCCTTGCAGCGAATGGCCACGCCGGCGGACATCGGCAATGCGTGCGTCTTCGTGAGTTCGCCTCAAGCGTCCTATATCAGCGGCACCGATCTGCTAGTGCATGGCGGCGGCGAGCGCCCGGCGTTTCTCGATGCCGCGAACGTCAACAAGGATTGAGCTGCGGCGCAACCCAACACGCCAACGAAGAAAGCCCATCGAACTTCGATGGGCTTTTTTAATGTTTCGAATGGGATTACCCCAGTTGCGCGACGCTGCTCAGTACCAGCCGAATCAGCGTGGTCTGCCGGGTGACACCTGTTTTAGAGAAGATAGAGCGAAGATGCGCACGCGCGGTGTTTTTGCGCACATCCAGCTCGTCGGCGGCCTCTTCGAGATTCAGCCCGTTTGCCAGCAGAATCGACAGCGCGGCTTCGGCGGGCGTGAGATCGAAAAGCTGTTGCAGGATATCTTGCGACGCCTGCGTCTTGCGCTCGGGGTCACGAAGGAAGATCACCACCGCAGGTCGGCGCTTGCCTTCCGACCACTCGCTGAGCGCCACCGTGCGTAGCACCATGCCCAGCTTCGCTTTGCCCGACGGGCGGGTGATCGAGATCGCTTCCGCCATGACCGGCCCAGCTTCCGACGGCACCGCGAGTGTCTTGCGCAACAGCTTCTGGAATTCCCGCTCTTCGTGCGCGTATTCGATCTTGATGGTGCCTTGCGTCAGGCGGATGCCATCGCGTTCCGCGAAGATCTCGTCGGCCACGGTGTTCGTGCTGACGATCGCCCCTGTTTCGTCCAGAATCACCGTGCCCACCGCCATGCGGTCGACCGCTCCGGCATACAGCTTGCGCTCCGACTCCTTCACGTCGAGCAGCGAGTGCATATGCACCGCGAGCTTCAGATGCGGCAGCAGCATCTCGCAGAATGCGCGATCGGCCTTCGTGAACGGTCCCGCCTCGCGGGAACGGCACAGGCGGAAATGGCAATCCACACCATCGAGCGTGCGAAAGTCCGTGCCCAGCATATATTCCACGTCGGCCGGGGCCAGGAACTGTTTGTAGAATTCTCCGCGTTTGTACTCGGCCTCTTCCATCAATTCATCAAGCGACATGACCTGATCGAGCGGGAGTTTGACGAACGGGTCGAGCGCATAGCCGTATTGGCTGTAGGCCACCGCCGCGCGCACCGGCCGGCCGGTTTTTGCCACTAAGATCAGACCGGCACGGTCCACCACTGGCGGGCGAACCATCAAGGTGACCCAATTCGCCGTAAGCAATTGGCCCACGCGCTGGAGGGCGTCGTGCCACGGCACTTCGTCGAGCGCGCCCCGGTACACCAAATGGAGCAACTCGCTCATATCGTTCGGCGATAGTCCCGGCACTTGCCCGGGTATCGTTTCCTGCACTGCTGCCAGCATTCATTTGTCTCCTACCGCACCTTCGTCAAAAACATCGTCGTTCTTGTTTTTTCTGTTGTCGGAACGAGACCAGATCATACCTTGCAGCCCGCTAACCCTCGCCTGTATTGGCGCTCAGGGTTTTCACCACCCGGCACCGCAGGCTCGTGCCGGGGTAGTGCCATTCGTTATTGCCCGCCTGGTGCCGGGTCGAAGTAATACACGTTGACGTTGTCGACGACGCACGCCGGACGCGCCTCACCCTCGATCTCGACGGTCATGCGAAGCGTGGCGCGCACGCCCTCGCCTAGCGCCTCGGCTTTGACCAGTTCGCATTGCGCCCGCAACCGGCTGCCCACGCGTACGGGTGCCGGAAAGCGCAGCCGGTCGGCGCCGTAGTTCACTCCCATGCGCAGGTTCTCGGTCAGCAGAATCTGCGGCAGAAAGAAGTTCGTGAGCGAGAGCGTCAGGTAGCCGTGTGCGACCGTCGTGCCAAACGGCCCGCTCGCTGCCCGCACCGGGTCGACGTGAATCCACTGGTGATCGCCCGTCGCCTCGGCGAACAAATCGATCCGGCGCTGATCCACCGCAACCCACTCGCTCACACCGAGCATCGTGCCAACGGACGCCAGCATCTGTGCTGCACTGCTGATTACGGTTGCCATACCCGCGAAATCTCCTTAAATCGTGCAATTCTCGTGCTCTCGTATTCGAACCCGTGACGCGTCATGCGCGCTGGCTGCTCGCCGAGATCACTTCGCCGACCAGATAGGACGCATAGTCGCTCGCAAGGAACACGACGATGTTCGCCATCTCCCACACCTCCGCTGGGCGGCCAAACGCCTCCTGCGACGACAACTTATCGAGCAAGGCTTCGTCTGCGCTCTTCTTGAGGAAGTCGTGCATGGCAATGCTGGGGGCAATCGCATTAATGCGAACGCCGTACGCCGCGGCTTCAAGCGCGCTGCAACGTGTGAGCGCCATCACCCCGGCCTTTGCCGCGGCGTAGTGCGCCTGTTCCTTTTGAGCACGCCAGCCAAGCACCGACGCGTTGTTCACGATGGCCCCGCGCCCGCGAGGCTGCATGACGCGCAACATCGCGCGCGTCATGCGGAACGTGCCAGTGAGCGACACGTCGATGACTTTCAGCCATTCGGCGTCGCTCATATCGGTGATCGCACGCTGGCCGCCAAGCCCCGCGTTGTTGAACAGCACGTCGGTGCCACCCAACGTCGCCTCGGCCTCGGCCACCAACGCCGTGACTTGATCCTCTTGCGTGACATCGCATACGACGCCATACACGGCGGCAAGCCCGGTTTCTTCACGCAGGCGTGCAACGGCCTCCTCCAAACGGCGCGGATGAATATCCGAAATCATGAGGGCGCGGCAGCCTTCCTCGGCGCAGCGTCGCGCGGTGGCGTAGCCGATACCGCCGCCCGCCGCTGCGGTGACGAGAACGGACTTGTCTTTGAGCAGGCCGTGACCGGCCGGGTATTGCGGAATAGTGTTGATCATGGCGGACATCGCAGGCGATTCCCCGGTTATGCGCGCGCACGCGCTTCGCGGGGCATGCCCAGCGCGCGTTCGGCGATGATGTTGAGTTGAATTTCGTTCGTGCCTGCGAAGATCGTGTCAGACGGGCTGAACAGGAAAATCTGTTGCAGACGCGTGCGCGAGAAGTCGTCGCCGACGATGTCGCCATCGAGTCCGAGCACGTCCATGGCGAGCTTGCCCAGGTCGCGGTGCCAGTTCGACCAGTAGTACTTGGCGATATAACCCTCTCGCGCCAGACTGCCGTCGCCGCCAGCAGATAGCGTGCGCAGCGTGTTGTAGTGCATCACTTTCAAGCCCATCCACGCCTGCGCAATGCGCTCGCGCAGCGCCGGGCGGCGGTCTGCGCCGTTCGCGCGCGCAGCATCGCAGATCAGCTGCAACTGGTGCTCGAAGTGCATCTGCTGGCCGATCCATGACAGCCCACGCTCGAAGCCGAGCAGTCCCATGGCGACCTGCCAGCCTTCCCCCGGCGCGCCGACCACGCAATCGGCCGCCGCGACGGCACCGTCGAAGAACACTTCGTTGAACTCGCTCGTGCCCGTCATCTGCCGGATCGGCCGCACTTCGATACCCGGCTGGTCGAGCGGCATCAACAGGAAGATCAGTCCCTTATGCCCGACCGAGCCCGGTTCGCAGCGGGCAAGCGCGAACACCCATTGCGATTCGTGGGCAAGCGACGTCCAGACCTTCTGGCCATCGACGATCCAATTGCCCGTTGCCTCGTCGCGCCGGGCGCGCGTCTGTACGTTGGCCAGATCGGAGCCCGCCCCCGGCTCCGAATACCCCTGACACCAGTAATCCGTACCCGCGACGATGCCCGGCAGGAAGCGCTCGCGCTGTGCGGGCGTGCCGAATGCGATCAACGTCGGGCCGAGTAGCGTCTCGCCAAGATGGCCCATGCGCCCCGGCCCGCCTGCGCGTGCGTACTCTTCATGGAAGATGATTTGTTGCGCGACCGACAGATCGCGCCCGCCGTAGCTCGTCGGCCAACCGACACACGTCCAGCCGCCATCGGCCAACCGTTGCTCCCACGCTTTACGTAGCGCCGGAAACGCGTCTTCGTCGCCCGGACCGCCGCGATGACGCAGTACCTCGAACTCACCCTGCAAGTTCGCTTGCATCCATTGCGCCACGTCGGCGCGAAACGCGTCGTCCTGCAAATTGCTCTCTCGTTTCATGTCGCTCTCCTAGCCCAGTAACGCGTGCGCGACATGCTCGCGCTGCAACGACGCGTCGCCGAACCATTGGCTGCCCGCCTGCGCCCGCTTGAAGTACAGGTGCGGGTCGTATTCCCACGTAAAGCCCACGCCACCGTGCAACTGGATGGCTTCGCGTGCACAGAAGACGAAAGCGTCCGAGGCGAACGTTCGCGCGCAGGCGGCGTCGAGCGTGAGCGCTTCGTCATCGAGGCCACCCGCTGCGGCGTGGAATGCGCCATACACCGCCGAGCGCGCAGCCTCAACGCGCACCATCATCTCCGCGCAGCGATGCTTGACCGCCTGAAAGCTGGCGATGGTTCGGCCGAACTGTTTGCGCTCCGCCACATAGGCGACGGTGAGATCGAGACACTGTTGGGCACCGCCGACTTGCTCTGCGGCCAACGCCAGACCTGCCAGGGCGCGGGTGCGCGAGAGCGCGCGAACGGCGGCATCGCCTTGAGCGACACATGCACTCCCGTCGACGTGCACATCGGTAGCGCTCACGGCGGCGACGCGTCGTGTGAGATCAAGGTTGCGCAACGAAGTCCGGGAAAGACCGGCGGGGGTGCCTTCAATCGCAAACAAGCCAAGCGCGCCGTCCGGCAGTCGGGCAGGCAGCAACAGCAGTTCGGCGTGCGCGCCATCAGGCACGTGTCGCCATTCGCCCGAGAGCCGGAATCCGCCATCCGCAGGTTCGGCCTTCGCTTCGAGCGTTGCACCGGTGCCGTCGTCCAAGGCGAGCGTGGCCGTCAGCTCACCGCTCGCAATGCGCGGCAGGAAACTCGATGCCGTCGCCTTCGCGGCAGCGCCTGAATCGACGGCTGCTGACTCTTGAAGCAGCGTCGCGCCAAGGCACACGGTGGCGAAGAACGGCGAGCACAGCAAGCGGCGGCCCATCTGTTCGAGCAACAACGCCAGTGCGACGCGCGACAAACCCAGACCACCATCGGCCTCGGCGATGGCGATACCGCACCAGCCCAGTTCCTGACCGATGCGTGTCCAGAGGGTCGAATCGAAGCCAATTTCGCTGTCCATGGCGGCACGCACCGCCGCCGAGTCGCTGTGCTCGGCGAGGAAATCGTGCGCCACGTCGCGAATCATGGCTTGCTCCTCGCTGAGCGAGAAGTCGATGAGTTCGGGCGAGGCGTTCATGCGCCGTACACCGGTTGGGCGGGCACGCCGCGCTCGATCAGGGCACGCACCACGTCGCCCACTTCACCGGGTTCCCAACGGCTGCCCTTGTCTTGCATCGGGCCCGTACGCCAGCCATCGGCAATCGAAATCTGACCGCCCGCCGCTTCGAAGATGCGGCCCGTGACGTTGCGCGATTCGGCACTGCCCAGCCACACCACCAGCGACGCGACGTTAGCCGGGTCCCAGTAATCGAAGCTGCCGTCTTCCGGCTTGCGAACGCGCTCGGCCATCGCCGATTCGGTCATATGCGTGCGCGCCGCAGGGGCCAGTGCATTGACGGTGATGCCGTAGCGTTGCAACTCGGCCGCCTGCACCAGCGTTAGCGCCGCAATGCCCGCTTTCGCCGTGGCGTAGTTCGACTGCCCGATCGAGCCTTGCAGCCCGGCACCGGACGTGGTGTTGATAATGCGGGCATCAACGGCATTGCCCGCCTTGGCACGATCCCGCCAGTGACGGGCGAGAAGGTTCGACAAGCAGAAGTGGCCGCGCAAATGCACGCGCATCACTTCATCCCAATCGTCTTCCGTCAGACTGACAAACATGCGGTCGCGCAGATTCCCGGCGTTATTGACGAGCGCATGCACCTCGCCGTACGCGCTCACGGCGGCGTCGACGATGCTTTGCGCCGTCTCGAGACGGGAAATGTCGTGCGCACTGGCGATGGCGCGTCCGCCCTGCTCGACAATCGCGCTAACGACGTCGGCGGCCGCCTCGGCACGCACGTCGTTGACCACCACGTTCGCCCCTGCCTGCGCGAAGGCCAACGCGTAGGCACGTCCCAGTCCCCCGCCTGCACCAGTAATGATGACGGTGCGTTGATCACAAATTCCCATAGCTCTCCTGCTCCTGCACGTTATTCGGTGTGTTCTGGTGTGCTGCGATCAATTCAGACGTTCGATGATCGTGACGTTGGCTTGCCCGCCGCCCTCGCACATCGTCTGAAGACCATAGCGGCCGCCGGTGCGCTCCAGTTCATGCAGCAGGGTCGTCATCAGCTTTGCACCCGAAGCGCCGAGCGGATGCCCCAGCGCAATGGCGCCGCCGTTGACATTGGTTTTCTCGTGGGGATACCCCGTCTCCTTGAGCCAGGCCATCACGACGGAGGCAAACGCCTCGTTGATCTCCACGAGATCGATGTCGGCGAGCGTCATGCCCGCCTTCTTCAATGCGGCCTCGGTGGCCGGAATCGGTGCGCGCAGGTGCCAGATGGGGTCGTCGGCGAGCACGCTCATGTGATGAATGCGCGCACGAGGCTTGAGGCCGTAACGCTTGACTGCCGCCTCGGAGGCGATCAGCAGCGCGGCGGCGGCATCGCAGGTCTGGCTCGACACAGCCGCTGTGATGGACGGATATTCCGGCGTCACGGGTTCAAGCCCCGCCATCTTCGCCAGCGTCGTCTCGCGCGTGGTTTCATCCATTTCGAGGCCCGCCAGCGGCACCACTTCGCGGTTGAAATACCCCTGTGCAATGGCATGACGCGCCCGGCGATGACTCTCCAGCGCGAACGTTTCCATATCTGCGCGCGACAGTTGCCAGTGATCGGCAATGCGTTGAGCGGCGTAAAACTGGTTCACCGGCTGGTCACCGAAGCGCTCGCGCCAGCCAGTACTGCCCGAGAACGGATCGGAGAACCCGAGCGGCTGACCGGCCGTCATGGCATAGGCGATCGGCACCATGCTCATGTTCTGCACGCCGCCCGCGATGACGACGTCTTGTGTACCGCTCATCACAGCTTGTGCCGCGAAGTGAAGGGCTTGCTGTGACGATCCGCAGGCGCGGTCGATCACAGTACCCGGCACGTGCATCGGCAGTCCGGCGGCGAGCCACGCCGTGCGGCCGATGACACCGGCGTTCGGGCCAACGGCATCGACACCGCCAAAAATGACGTCGTCGTAATCGTCTGCGGGAATTGCGTTGCGCTCGACCAGCGTGCGCAAAACGTGCGCGCCGAGATCGGCCGGGTGCACGGCTGCCAGCCGGCCTGCGCGCTTGCCCGTGGGCGTACGGAGCGCGTCGATGAGGTATGCGTCTGCCATGGTGTCCTTGTCTCCTCGATTGAGGTGCTAGCGCGACTTGCGGCGCTTGCCCGTGAGTTCAGAATCGATTCTCGATTTCACGCTCGCGCGCCGCATCGTCCATCAGGACTATGGAAGCGCCTCGATCAAGCGGGCGGATAGTCGGTGTAGCCTTGCGGCCCGGTGGTGTACAGGGTGTGGCGGTCGAAGCGCGCGAGTGCGGCGCCGTGCTGCAACCGGGCTACCAGATCCGGGTTCGCAATGAAGTGACGGGCGAACGACACCGCCTGTCCGGT
Source organism: Pandoraea pneumonica (assembly GCF_049918595.1). Classification (GTDB taxonomy): domain Bacteria; phylum Pseudomonadota; class Gammaproteobacteria; order Burkholderiales; family Burkholderiaceae; genus Pandoraea; species Pandoraea pneumonica_A. The sequence continues at coordinate 999,575 of NZ_JBNCRZ010000002.1, read as the reverse complement.
GCCATCGGCCACCGCTGCGCGCGCCGTGTCGCCGTCGAAGCCATCGTTGACGATGAGCGGGCCGTCGAAATGACGGCGCACCAGTGCAAAGGCATCGACTTCCGGCTGCGGCGACCGGCTAACGTGGACATACGCCAGTCCCAGCCCCCGGATCGCCGAGAGCAATGTGCCGTAGGTTTGCGCGGGTGCCGGGTCGTGCATATCGTTGTACGGGTTACCGGGGCACAGCCGCAGCCCCACACGGCCTGCGCCGATGGCCTGACTCATGTGTTCGAGCACCTCGACGGTGAAGCGTGCACGAGCTTGCAGCCCGCCCCCGTAACCGTCGTTGCGTCGATTGCTGCATTCGAGCAGGAATTGCATGGGCAGATAGCCGCTGCTGGCGTGAAGCTCAACGCCATCGAAGCCCGCCGCGCGAGCATTGATTGCCGCCTGACGATACGCCTCGATGGTCGCGGCGATCTCGGCGAGCGTCAGCGCTTCCGGCGTGTCTGTGTCGGCCAATCCGGCAGCGTCCGTATAAATTTGCGAATGCGCGCGAATCGCCGATGGTGCGACAGTGCGTGCCCCCGTCTTGTTGTGGTGCGAGGCGGCACGCCCCACATGCATCAGCTGCATCACGATGCTGCCGCCCTGCGCGTGCACGGCGTCGGTCACACGCCGCCATCCCGCCAGTTGTTGCGGTGTCACGATGCCCGGTGTGCGGCAATAGCCCTTGCCATCGAGGCACGGATAGGTGCCTTCCGTGACGATCAGCCCTGCCGCGGCACGCTGGCTGTAGTAGTCGACATGCAGGTCGGACGGTGCGTCGTTCTCGTCGGCCCGGCTGCGCGTCATCGGTGCCATGACGATGCGGTTGCTAAGGGCGATATCACCCAGAAACGTTGGCGAGAACAGGTCGTTCGGTTCAGCAGCGATTGCAGGGTTATTCACGGCCAGCGCCCTCGACAAAGCTCACGCGAAGCTTTGGCGCCGCACTGCCACGCCGCATCGTCGCGAGAAACTGTTCCAGAGGCGCAGGCGCGGCGACCGCCGGCAGTCCTTCGGGCTTCTCGGCCCAGAAGCTCTGCCACGATGGCCAAAGGTCGTGCCAGTGACCGTCTTCCAACGGACGGCCCGGCCAGCGAATCTTGTGATCGCCGATCGGTGGCTTGTTCAGATCGCTCGCGTACAGGTAGCACGGCAGACGGCGCCGGAAATGCCACCGCCCGTCGATACGCTCGTAGTCGTCCCAGTAGAGCATTTGCATGATGACCCACTCGGGGCCGGTCTCATGCTCGTTCTTCGAGTACACGACACCGCACGCGTGATCCGCGTCCTGAAACTCGATGATGTGCCCGCCGATGTGATGCGAAGTGACAGTGAACTGCTCGCGCAGCGTGCGATCGATCCAGCGTTTGAGCGCAGCGCGGCCGGTCTTGCCCTCGCCCACGGCGACGTCGTGCGCGAACAGATTCACCCATGCATCGAGATCACGCATATCGAGCGCCAGCGAGTACTTGGCGGCGAGCATGCGGATTTCCTCGATCGACTCCAGCCGGTCAACGCGCCGGGCCAGTTGATCCATCTCCATCGGAAGCTCCTGTGCAGAAGGGATTGGTGCAGATGCGCCATGGCCCGCTCACGCGGGCCATGGGGATTGATTGGAGGATTTTGACGACTGCGCCGGGTCAATGGCAGTCGAGGCGCTCGACCAGACCGTCTTCACGCTTGATATCGGGACGCTTGACCATCGTGATGGCATCGGCACCGACAAGGAAGTGGCTGAGTTGGGTCGCCGAAAGCGAGCCGTTCACGCGCCCGCGAATCGACGAGGCGTTTTTCTCGATCCACGACGTCAGCGTGGCACCGTCGAACGACTTCGTGGCTTCGACGGCGGCCTTGAGCACATAGACGCCGTCGTAGGTCATGCTCACAACCTGTGCGTTGAGCTTGTCGACGTTCTTCGGATCGAACGCTTTGAGGCGCGTGACGAACTTGCCGAATTCCGTCTGACCGACCGGGTCCTTCGGGCAATACGTGTACGCCTTGAGCATCGTCGCGTAGATATCGCCTTGCTTGAATACGTCGGGGGTGCTGGCGCGAATGACCAACGGTGCACTCACGCCCGCCACCATGCTCATCACCTTGGTGTTCCAGCCGAGATCCTGCATGGTGCGGAACACCACGCCCGAATCTTCACCGGTGGTGCTGATCTGGAAAACGATATCCGGGTTGCCGCGCTTGAGCGCGAGCACCTGAGCGGTCACGTCGGAGGTGCGCGATTCATGTTCCTGAACGCCGGTGACTTTCACGCCACGCGCGGCCAGCATGCGCTGGAAGATGGCCGTGCCCGCTTTACCCTGTGCGCCGTTATCGGCAATGATCGCAGCCGTTTTCACCTTGAGCTGCTTCACGGCAAAGTCGATCATCGCTTCGCCCTGCGCTTCGATCGACGTCCACATGCTGAACGTGTAAGGCGCGACCTGCGGCGTGAGCGACGTCGAACCCGATAGCGCCACGCTGGCCACGCGTGCCTGTGTCAGCACCGGCGCAATCGCGAGCGTGACCTGACTGATCGTCGGGCCCATCAGCAATTGGACTTTCTCTTTGGACACAAGCCGCTTCACTTCGGCGACGGCCTGCGTGGGATCGAAGGCATCGTCGCCAACGAACAGCTCGACCTGACGCCCCAGAATGCCACCCGCCGCGTTGATCTCCTTGACGGCCATCTTCGTGCCCGTGAGGCTGGCGTAGCCCGTGGCAGCGCCAGCACCGGTAATCGAATAAATCGCGCCAAGCCGGACCGGCTCGCTGCCTTGCGCCCAGACGCCGCCCGCTGCGATGGCGGCGGCAAGCGCCAGCATGCCAGTTGCCGCGTGACGAATTACGCTCCTCGTGATTCTGCTCATGGTGTCTCCGTTTATCGTTTGCTTTTTTGGTTGCTGCGCGCCATCCGGCGCCCGCAAGTCATACTGGCAGCGCGCTGGCGACAGGGCATCGTTCAATCGGACTAGCGCAATGTGCCGAGCGCACCGATGTGTCAGACCATCCAGTTGCCGCCGTTGACGAGCAGCGTTTGGCCCGTTACGTAGCTGCTTTGCACACTGGAGAAGAACGCGACGGCGTTGGCGATATCGTCAGGTTCGCCGATGCGAGCCATCGGAATACCTGCGATGACTTTGTCGAGTTGGTCTTTCGGTGTTTGCTCCAACGCTCGCGTGCGTGTGGCGCCCGGACCGATGGCGTTGACGTTCACACCATACGGGGCGACTTCCCGGGCCAACGCTCGGGTAAAGCCGATCACCCCGGCTTTCGCAGCGGCATAGTCCCAGCACCGCAGTGCACCATTAAGCGCCGCCTCGGTGGTGATGTTGACGATCTTGCCCCGGCGCCGCTCGCACATGCCAGCCACCACTTGATGCGAGCACACGATGACGGTTTTCAGGTTGACGTCGAGCAGGAAGTCGAGCGTCTCGATGTTGGCGTCGACGAAGCTCGACATGCGCTCGCGGGGCCCCTGCCCCACGTTGTTGAGCAGCACGTCCACGGGACCGAGTGTGGCAGCGATATCGGCGAATGCCTCGCGAACATCGCCTTGGTCGGTGCAATCGAGCGCCAACGCGTGGGCCCGGCGGCCGAGCGCTTCGATCTCGTCACGCAGCGACGCCAGCCCTGCGACGTCGCGGTCGAGTAGCGCCACGTGAGCACCGTCTCGCGCAAAACGCAGCGCTGTGGCACGGCCGATGCCGTTGGCTGCGCCGGTCACGACGGCAATCTGGTCCGCCAGTGGCGGAAGGTAGTTCGGGGGCGTCTCCATCAACTTGCTCCTGTCGTCGGTCAAGGTAGATTCGGTAGGTCACCGGCGACCATAACGGGACGAAAATCGGGCGGAATCGTCCAACTGGACGATTACCCCGGGTGCGCCCGCCCGTAGACTGGCGCAACGCCCGTCGAGGGCTCATTGGCAGGGAGACACACATGGAGTTCACAACGCGAAGCGCGCTGTGCGTTGCCGTCGTCGCAACGGCACTGGGCTTAACCGCATGCAGCAGCCCGCTGACGTCGCCGGACCGCCCGCCAGCCGGATCATCAGCGGCGTTCCGCGCGGGCTACACGCTCGGCTGCACCGCCGGGCGTGGCGCTGTCGAGCCAACCATGGTCGAGAGCCGCCTGCCGAAGGACGCTAGCGCTGAGACGCAGGACGGCTGGAAAGTCGGTTATCAGACTTGTTTCGATGACGCCGTGCGTCATGGCAGCCCGTTGAGCAATCGGGGCAGCGGCGCTTGACGGGGTGGTTTTGTCTCCAGCCGCCGCGTTCAAAGCCGCAATAACTCACGCGCCTCAGCACTGTCGTGTAGTAGGCGATTGACCCGACGTGCGATGCGCCATTGCGGCGCCGCAGCACGTGAAACCGGTATGCGCACCAGCTCCCAACGATTGGCGGCAACCCGCCACACGTGAAACCCTGTCTCATCTGCCCGATATACGCGCGAGCAGGATACTGCGGTCGCGCGATCGCCATCGAGGTTGATCTGAGGCAACCCCATCACGTGCGCGCCGCCCTCCCGAATCAATGTCTGATGGATCGGATGCTCGAAGAGCGCGGCGATTTCGGCATGGCCTTTCGCGACGGCACTCGGCCCAAGATCGTAGATGCCATCGGGCGTCCATAGCTCGGCGGCCTCCCGGCAACGGGCCGGTTCGGTCGCGCTGTCCACTAGCGGCCCATATGAGGCAATCAGACGGAAGATGGCCAACTCGTCGGCTAGCGCTGCGACGGTTCGCTCGAGCGTTTCCCAGCGGCGTTGCGATTCGGTGTGTTCCATATCTCTTTGCGGTTGTGGCGCTGGGCTTACTGAACGAACAACTGGCCGTTGTCGATGCGCACTTCCGATCCCGTGATGAATCGCGCGTCGTCTGAGGCCAGAAACGCCACCAGCGACGCAATGTCCTCGGGCATCGCATAACGGGTGCGGGGGTCGTGCCAGTAGTCGGCGGTGTCGGGAGACATATCGCCGGTGGTGGCGGCAATCGCTTGCGTGAGTACCGCACCAGGGATGACCGCGTTGCATCGAATGCGGTAACCGGCGTCGCGGCAGTGTGCGGCGACGGAGCGGGTCAGTGCCGTCACCGCCCCCTTGGATGCGCTGTAAGCGCAATAGCGGCCCAACCCCGTTACAGCAGCTAGTGATGCCAAATTGACGATGACGCCACCCCGTGGATTGGCCTTCATCGTCCGCACGGCATGGTGGCAGCCGAGGAAAACCCCGTCGGCGTTCACGCGCTGCATCGCCTGCCATTGTGTAAGCGAGGTGTCTTCGATGTTTCCCGATGCGATGAGCGCGGCATTGTTCACCAGAATGTCGATCTGGCCGAAATGCTTGAGCGATTCTGCGATCACATCCGCCCAACTGGTCTCGCTGGCAACAGCGTGATGGAGAAACACTGCCGACTCACTGAATCCACGCAGAACATCGTCTTTCGCCCGCAGCTCGATATCGGTGAGAACCAGCTTCGCCCCCTCTTTGGCCAGCCGCCGAGCGATCGCTCGCCCAATACCACCGCCTGCGCCAGTCACAAGCGCGACGTTACCGGCCAGTCCTTCCATGGTTGTCTCCCGTCAGCAGCTTCGAATCGAATTCGCTTAAGGTGCTTGCCGGTTGAGCGGATGTCATCGTCCGAGCGGACTACACAGGGTTAGTCGTGGGTCTCCGTCTGTGAGATCGACGTGTATTCGTCCACTAATTCGTCGGACTGCATAGACGACGATGGCGTCTCGTCATCCGCCGTCAGTTTTGCCATCTCGTCATCGTCTCGTGTCAGGCTCGCCTCAATGTCTTTCAGGTGAGCGGTGAGATCGACATCGCCAATCACCGACCGACCAATGGCCAGCATCTCCTCGAAGTCCGGAACGCTCAAAGTGTCGAAGTTCACCGTCAAGTCGTCTCCCGCGCGCCAGAACTCCCGCATCAGTGACGGGAACGGCATGCCGTCTTTAAACGCTTGATCGCCACAGTGAGCGCGAGCCTCGGTGAACGCCGCTCTGAGCATGCGGTAGTCTTCAGCTCTGTCGCGTACGGCATTGCGCGCCGGGGCACAGATCTGTGTGAACGCATCAACAATCGGCTTACGCGCTGCATCGCTCAAATTTCGTACGGACTGGGCAATTCGATAGATCCGTGCCGTACCTCGCTTAGTGAATGCGACGCTTCGCTTCATGTATCCCTGCATGTCGAAACTTGAAGTCATGGTCGAACCGACGCGCTGGCGCTCTCGAAAATCACTGCCTTGGTGCACATGTGCCAATAGCCGCACGTGCCGCTCGCGCAGCCGATCCGTATACCCACGATCGGTACGAACGTTCCGGCGCAGCCTCAGCCCTTGGGCTTGAAACAGTAGATTCTGGATGGTCAACGGACCACAACTGGTGCCGTCGGTTTGAAGCAATGCGGTCGTGTCCTCGATTTGGGCGCCGGGAAAAACAGCCTGAATTTCCTGAAGCACCGCCCTATGCATTCCTCGCAAATTACCTAGCGGGTCGACATATCGCACAACCGCAGGCGGGACTAAGCCTTGCGGCGATAGCACGATGACGACGCCGACCCAATGGTAGTTGCCGATGTTGAGCGGGACGAGAATCGTGTGTCCCGGTTCGTCATCTTCGCGAAGGGATATCCCCGTCTCCTGCAGCCGTGCCTGCAATTGTCCAGCATGCATATCGTCGGCCGGAGGAACAACGGTCACGTTCGGAAGACCGAGTTGTGCGACCTCGGCGTGCAAAATGCGATACATGTCGACGTCTTCATACTGGTAGGCCGGGTTGACGTCGAGAGTCTCTTCACTTAGCGACGCATCGCTGCCAACGTCGCCTTGCTTACTAGCCGCCTCGCCCGCGTCATCGACATCCATCGAGACGGATGTACCGCTTAGCAGGAACGACGACACGTCGGGTTTTTCCAACAGGGTCGGCGCAATATCTGTCATCGGCGTTGTGCCGGTTTTCGATGTGTCACCTGACGCTTTGTCGAGTGCTGTCTTTCGGACCAATTTCGTATTGGCCCACGCCCGCGGATAGGCCTTGGAGATCAGATCGAAGTGAATCTCGCGGGCTACCGCCTCCTTCTCTTTGCTGTTGGGCTCCCCCTCGAGGACTTTTGTGTCGAGTAGCCCGAATATGGCACTTTCAATTTCCCGCTGAATTGACGTCGAAAGATGATGCTCCGCCTCCAGCAGAATTCGCCTCGATTTCCCCTCGCTCTTCCCCCCCGTGTCGGTCGCTTCCAGGGTTGCGCCCGGAACATTGTTCGTGAAATTGAGCAGCGCACGAAGGCCGTTCTGGAGTAGAGACACTCGCTGAGCATCTCCCTTAGTGGAGGCCAGGCGAGCGACGACATCGGCGATTTCACCGCTTGCCTCCTCTCGATTGCGCTCCCCCGCATCGGTGTCTTCAAACACGTCGGCCAAGCGCTTACCGTTGGCTTCCACCTCTGTCCAAAGCAGCTTCAGAATGGTCGGCGCATCGTCGATCTTGGTGCCGATCAGTGCTTGACGCAGCCGGTCCAGATGCACAATCCATGCGGTGGTGTGTGCGCCCATGCCGCCACCGATCAGTGGCGATGGACTACGACCGGCAAACTCAATCTCGGAGATGATGCCGGTTTGTTGCATCCGAATTTGCACGGCCGGCCCGGCGACGCGTGTTGTCGCTTGCTGACCGGCCAATGCATTGGAAGTCAGCTCGCTTATCGAAGCGTCATCTGCGTCATCTAGCTCATCCTCGGACTGATCCTCGTCTTCGACGTCATGGACTTCGTCGTGTTTTCGCTTCTTCGAATCGTGCTTCGCGCTCTCGTCCGACATATCGGCCATCTTCGTCTGCGCGTTGACGCGTTTCGGGGCGGACGTCTTAGGCTGAGGTTTTTTCTTGGTCTCTGCGTATTGCTCCAGATACTGCCTACACTGAGCGATCTGCTTCTTCGCACTTTCGATGCGCTCGCGATTCCTCTCGATGTCCGTGTTGAGGTCACGTAGTTGCCGGGTAGCCCGTTTTGAGAGCAGACCTCGAGTAGCGGTCCAGTTCTGGATCTGCGTCTCGTAGTCCTGGACTCTGGACGCCAAGTGCTCGACAGTGCTCGCCCACTCTTCACGCATATCGGCCAGCACGAGGTTCGTCAGTTCAACGCGCAACAAGTGTTCACCACCGAGATGTAGCATGACGCGAGGAAAGCTGTGGGCCATCGTCGCAATATGGTGATCGACCATGCGCCCAAGCCGTGCTAATGGATCCGCCCCGTCCTCGAACACCCCCCCCATGCGCTGAACCAAACTCGAATCCAGTTCCGCGGCCACGAGCGCGGCTGCATTGTGGTCGAAGACCCCAGTGAAGTCCTCGAAGAGCGAAAGCCCATCGCTGTCGCCGTCACTGTCGCTTGAAGTCGGCGCGCCCCCGGTATCCGACGCCGAAGTCGAAGCCCTTGCCTGCGTTTCTGCCAGATGGTCTTCCGCCGCGCGCAATCTTCGCAATGGGCCGGATTCGCCTTTCCCCTTGCCGGCCAGCGCCTTCGACTTCGCCGCCACGTTGATGGTCGAAAAGGGAATGAGTTCGACGACATCGAGATACGCGGAAATCAAATCCTGAAGCCTCGTGAGCTCCAATGCGCTGACGGTGCGTGCACGGTCGATAGTCAGTAGCTCATGGGGTGCAGGCAAGGCCAGTCGCAGCGTGCGCATGTGTGTCCAAGCCGCCAGCAGCCGCTTACGTGGTTCGTCGGCCATGGCGGCAATAACCGCGACTCCCGGCAATTCAACGATGCCGCCCACCGTTAGGTCGAGCTGTGCCAGCGCATCCCAGAAGTTCTGATGGGCAAGATCCCGTACGAGCGTTGCCTGGCGCACTGAAAACGCGGTCAAGTGGTCGCCGGCCGATCCCGAATACACGTTCGGCGGGCGCCCCACAATACGCACTGAGATCGCGTTCGTGTCGTCGAGGGTGACCTGTGTGGCAATGCGCTGGATGGCAGGCTCACCCGAAGCGGAGAGAGACCGGAGATTGACCAAAGGGTCATCCAGACCGTTGTTCGCATGTCTATCGACCGATCCGCTGGCGCCCGATTGCAGCGCCTTCTGCCCCATCTCGTCGGCTTCGCGCTCAAGCGCAGCATCGTCGTTGAGCGCTACCCCTTGCTTCATTTGGCGAGTAATCGGCACGCGCCCTTGCTTCTGCTGCACCACGTGCCACGCCTCGTGCGGCAAATGGTGCTCCTGGCCTGGTCCGACATAAACATCGGTGCCCTGCGCATAAGCGTGCGCTTGATGTTGAGCTGGCTTCGGCGAGTGATAATGCACGCTCACATCGTCCATCGACAGGCCAGAGAGCATCTCAATGCCCGTTTTGACGTTATCGGGTAGCCCTGTGGTGTTGGTTCTGACGGGTAACGCGGGCTGTAATTGCATCGCGTCCGGGCTGCCGAGCACCACTTGACGCTGAGCTTCCAACTGCTGCACTCGCTGGCTGCCGTCTGCGATAGCTTGCAGTTGCCTCTGACGGGCGGCCTGGGGCCGAGCATCGACCACGACCGCGCCCGGTCCGGGCTCTGCCGTCCGATCGGCCGATTGCAGCAAGTCGCTGGTGTCGGCTTGCTGAGAACGCGATGCTGTCCCCATTTCTTATCTGATCCCCGTGACGGTCATACGGCCAAACGCAAGATCTCGAATTATGCAGCAACGCTACTGTGGCGCGGCTCTCGTGGCGCGTAAGGCAGTCGCTAAGGGACCCTCAATGGCCGAACGTCATGTTCAACCCAGCAAAGATCTGCCACTTGGGCACATTGCCCAATGTGCGCCACGGAGTACTGCGGTTCGATGAACGCGTTGAGGATGTTTTTGCCGGCGGATATCGCTTTTTGCCACCGACAAGTACGAACGCGTGTTCCCTTCTTCCCCCCCCCCTCAAAACGCCTCGTTGATCTGGAAGTAAGCCCCGCGCGTGCCTTTGCCGAAACCGAGGTCGAGGCGGACGTTGACGCGCGGCTTGAATTCGAACCGGTAGCCGACACCGGCGTTGGGTAACCAGTGCGCCGACGTCAGGTCGCCGGGCTGGTTCGCAATCGCGCCGGTGCCCGCCCACACGACCATGCCGTGGCGACCCACCAGATGGGCGCGGTACTCCAACTGCACAGTGAGCATGTTGCGATCGCGGTACTGACCAAGGAAATAGCCGCGCATGCGCTTGCCGTCGCCGAAAGTCGGCATCATGCTCCACGGCACGTCGCCCCAACTGAATTTGCCGTAGACATCGAGCGCCAGCACGTCGCGCTCGCGAAAGCGGGTGTAGTGGTCGTAAGACATTTCCAGCGACTCGAACGCCGTGCTGCTGCCGAAGGCGCGCCGATAAACCGTCCCCGTCATGATGAACGCCTGCCCCTTGTACGGATTGGGTAGGAAGTCACGGGTGTCGTACGAGAAATTGGCGCTGATGCCGACGCTGCGCACATAGGGACCACCCGGGTCCGTGAGAAACGCGCTGTCGTCGCCCTTGTCTCGATTGACCGCCGAGTCGTAGTGCGCGTCGAGTCCGATGCCGACGTACGTTTGCGGCACTAGCCGCCACAGGAATTTGGGCTGGATGAACACGCTGCGTTTGGTGTACTTCTCCCGGTTCGCATCATCGCTAGCCCGTGCATAGCCCACGCCCCAATACTGTGTCGGCATATTGACGAGCGCACCGGTAAAAACGAAACGATGACCGTCATCGCCGAAAAACGTGGTGTTCTCCACACCGATGCCAGTGGCGCCAGTGACCGTGAAAAAGCCGTGCAACGTCAGGGTGGAGAGCTGCGTGGTTTCCAGTGCGCCGTTGGCGCGATACAACCCCACGGCGGCGGCACCGATACCGAAACCCATCTCGGGGTTGTAGAACGGTCCGGGCATGACGCCCCAATCCATGCCATGACTCACGTCTACCTTGTCGGCGGCGCCTAGCTTTGCCAGCAGACGGTCGAGCCATCCGGCGGGGGCGGCGGCCGGTGCTGTCGACCCTTCCGCTGAATCGGAGGCCGGCGCGCCATACACAACACCGGACAGGCAAGCCCACGTCAGTGCCCCTGCCCTGATCCATGCGCGTACCGGCCCTGTCATGCGGACATGCTCACGTTGGCGAATTGGCGTCGAATTCTGCATCGCGACGTCAGAACCGCAGGAAGGCAGTGAGAATGACATCGCTACGGTTGTAGCCATAGCCGACTTCTGCGAGTAACCCGAAGCGCTTGCTCGCCGCCCAACTCACCCCGACCATGCCGCTCCACGCGCCGGTCACCGACTCGTCGATGCGGTAATCGAGGCGCTGTGTTTGCCCGCCAGCGGCATCGATTGGGATATCGAAGTGCCCGGTCACGGTAGCGCGAGTGCGAAACCATGTGGCCCCGATATAGGGTGTGAGAATGCCAAACCCGCTCAGGTGAATATTCCACCCGATGCGCGGCGCAATATTCCACGACTGAATGCTGCTGTCGGACATCGAAATGTTCGACACGGTGTAGGTCACCGGCAGCGAGAAAAACACGTTGCCGTACGTGCCCACGAGCGTGAAACCCGCGCCGTAGGTGGTGCCGCTGTAGCTGGCTGTCTGCGTCGGCAGGCGGATCGGTTTCGCGCAGTCCGGCCCAGGTCGCCTGCCACCGCACCCGATGTTGATGCCGAAGAACTGTTCAAGGGCGGTCAGCGACGAGAAGCTGATGCCGATATCGCCGCCGCCGTGCACATTGCCGACGATGCCGTAGACATTCATGAACGGGAACAGCCATGCGCCCAACTGAAACTGGTTCGACTGGCTGCGAATGCGCGACTGATCGAACTGCACAAAGTCGGCCGAACGAAGCCCGTTACCGTTGGCACCGACCATCAGGTTCGACATTTGGTAGCGTTGCGTGCCGTTGAAGTACGAGTAGCCCACGTCATACGGATTGGGCAGTTGGTACCCTCGGTCAATCACTCGCTGGGCAAAAAACGGCAGCGCACGATCCCAGTGTTTCTCGGGTTTGGCATCGGTCTGTGCGTCGGGAACCTGTAGATCGACCGGCTTCCCGTCCGCGGGTGTCGCAGTGGGGCCGACGATGCCCCGATACCACCCATGCCGCTCGTTCAACGGAATTTCGGCGCCATCGGCGGCAGTGTCAGGCATCGGCGCCACCACCGTCGCACCGGTCCCGCCCGCAGTCCATGCGAAGGCACAGGAACACGCCGACGAAAGCGCCACCGCTGCGAGTCGTCGCATCAATTCCATGCGCTGCCCACCTGAATATAGAACGCGTTTTCGCCCTTGCTGTGTGCTACGTCGATGCCCACGGCCAGCCCTAACTTTCGCGCAATCAGGTAACGCACCCCCGCCCCGACACTGACGACGGCATCCGCCTCGGAGAACGCCTTCCAACGCCCCCAGGCACGCCCGGCGCCGGTGAAGCCGAGAATCGACCACCGCGGCGTAGCATTCCAGCGCAACTCAGCCTCGACCATCGCCGCGTTGCGATCTTGATATCGCCCCTGCTGCACACCGCGCAGCTTGACGTAGGGCTGCTCGTAGAAAGGGACGTCGCCACTGGAGAACCTGCCGTCCAAACGCAAGCCCAGCACCCATTGATGGGAAATCGGCAGCCACGTGTAGCCTCGGCCGTTGTACGTCTCGAACGATTGCGAACTTCCCGCCCACGGTCTTGCGGCTTGCAACTCCAGCTCCGCATAACTGCCCCGGTTGGGGAAGAACATGTTGTCGCGCGTGTCGTAGTCGATCACAAGGCCAACTTTGCCCACACGCCGCCCAACGTCGGGCACGTTGAGTTCTTGCGCAACTTGTCCTGTGAAATGCGTGTTCGAATCGAAGTAGGTATAGCGCGGCCCGATATACCAATGGGAGTGGCCGATACGGAACAACAACTGCTGTATCGTCAGCCAGCCATTTAGCTGGTACGACCGCGGAGAATTACTCAGACCGTAGTAGTCGGTCTTCATGTTGATCTTGCCGAGCCCGCCGAGATAGCGGATGGCGTCGCCACCCCACGTGTGGAAGTGGACGAGTCCCGCGCCCCATGTGCCGTTCTCGGTCATGGCGCCACCGATACCTGTGATATTCGGGGGTGCCATCTCTCCAGTGGTTTTCGCTGACTCGGCAGCCTCGGCCATCGACTCCGAGAAGAACATCAACATCACCCCGCCGCCGTAGCCGATCGCAGGCTCCGTGATGACGACCGGCACAGGCAATGCCCCTTTGTGGTTGAGCAGGAAATCGCTCGTGTCGAATTTGCCGTCTTCGGGATCGCGCCATACGACGCTGCGCTTGCTCTCCTTCGATTTCTCCGCGTTTGATGGCTCGGTGGCGGGTGTATCGGCGCTTGACTGTGCAAGCGCCGTCGACATCCACGTCATGGCGACCAGCAAGAACACCACGCCCCCGTTCCAAACAACCTTCCGACCACTGCTTATCCGTGCTTGAGAATCGACCACACGCTCTCTCCGAAAGGACGCGGCGTATTCCGGGATGAAATTCAATCTGATTTAAAAGTAATATTTATATTTTCATGAATAATTAAAATTATTGTCATGCCCATAGATGCGATTTCTCTCTTCGAGTTTTTGCGACAATAAGTTAGTTTTTGGCAATCGGTCAAACACTATGGCAAATATATATTCAGGATGTCTATTGAGTTGACAAACAGTTCAATATAGACTTTTCGACAGCAATGGAGGGCTCGGCATAAATTCGGCATTGGCACACCGAATTTCGAAAAATCACTAAATCTGTCGATGCAATGGAAGATGATCGCTATGGCAAAACGCCGCTTCAAGATGGCTCTGTTGTGCGTTGCGATGTTGGGTCTGCGTTGTGCGCCGTCACTGGCCACCGAAGGTGGGTTGGGACGCCCAATTAGCGGGACGGGCGTGCAGCCCGACGCAGGTGTCGTTTCCCCGTCTCCCATGGTGGCCGTCAATTTCGCGGAGATTTATTTCGACGGCAGCATCGGTGGCAGCAAGTCGGTGCCCGTGGCCGGCAAGACATCGCTGGGTCTCGATGGCGAAATTGCCTTCACCCTCGCGACCATTCTGAAGACTTGGGATACCGGAACGGGGAATTGGAATTTCGCGTCCAGTTTCACCTTGCCGTATATCTGGACAAAAGTCTCGGCAACGCTAGGCACTGATCGACGAAGCGCGACGACGTCGCAGAACGCATCCAATCTGTTCGATATCAGCTTTACGCCGTTGACTGCCGGATATCACTTTTCGAAAACCGAGCATATTGCTTTCTCGGTGAATATTTGGGCACCTACTGGCCGCTACGATCCGAACGCCCTCGCCAATCCCAGCCTGAACAACTGGACGTTTATTCCGCAAGTCGCTTATACGAAGATTCTGCCCGCGTACGATCTCGAGTTCGATGTGGTCGCAGGCGTGCAGTTTTATACCCGGAATACCGCGACGAATTACCAGAACGCCCCGTTGTTCACGCTAGACGTCATGGGACTCAAACGCTTTTCCAACGGGCTCGGTGTCGGCCTGATCGTCGGCACGGTGCAACAGCTTGGCAACGACAGTGGCCCAACCGCCGATCAGCTCAACGGCTTTCGCGGGCATGACATTGGTCTCGGCCCGATCGTCACCTACGACACCAAACTCGACGGCAAGCATCCACTGTCATTTTCCGCCCGTTGGGTGCCCACGATCACCAGTACCAACCGCCTCAATAGCACGGCGACGTTCATGGCAACGGCGACGCTCATCTTCTGAACCTTAACGCAATCCCTTTGCCAGCAATGGGAGGTCGCATGAAAACCCTCGTCCTAGTTGCCGGTCTGGCCTGTGCCGGACTGGCCTTCGCGCAGAAACCTGCGGTCTATCCGGCCCACGGCCAGAGCGCCGACAAACAGAGCAGCGACGACGGTGCCTGCTACGCGTGGGCGAAACAGAACACCGGCGTCGACCCGGCTGTCGTCGCGCAGCAAGCCCCGCCCCCGCAAGGCCCGACCGGTGCGCGCGTCGGCGGTGCCGCCCGTGGCGCGGCAGCAGGTGCCATCATCGG
Organism: Pandoraea pneumonica; assembly: GCF_049918595.1. Lineage (GTDB taxonomy): Bacteria > Pseudomonadota > Gammaproteobacteria > Burkholderiales > Burkholderiaceae > Pandoraea > Pandoraea pneumonica_A. The sequence continues at coordinate 984,526 of NZ_JBNCRZ010000002.1, read as the reverse complement.
CGACGTCGCTCACGACGACCCGGGTCACGGCGCGGCCGTCGGGGCCACGGCCGGTGCCGTCGCTGGCGGTGTGCGCTCTCGGCGCCAGCATGCTGCGCAGGCGCAGGCCGCACAGAACGCGCAGAGTTCAGAGATGACGACGTATTGGCACGCGTACGGCGCGTGTATGGAGGGCCGTGGATACACGGTCAAGTGAACAAGCCCTGGTCGGTTTCGATAGTCTGGCTGGTGCCGCTCGTCGCGGCGCTGATTGGGCTGACACTTGTCGCAAGAACGCTGCTCGAGCGCGGACCGACCATCACCATCGAGTTCAAGAGCGCCGACGGCCTCGAAGCTGGCAAGACCAAGGTCAAGTACAAAGAAGTCGATATCGGCGTGGTTAAGGATATCGAGCTATCCGCCGATCTCTCGTCGGTCCACGTCACGGTCGATTTGACCAAGAACGCCAAGCGATTCGCCGCGAAAGGCTCGACTTGGTGGGTGGTACGCCCGCGCATCGCAGGCGGCAATGTTTCGGGACTGTCTACCCTACTCTCCGGCGCGTATATCGGCGCGGATGCCGGAAAATCGCGCGACGGCGCAACCCACTTCGTCGGCTTGGAAGTCCCGCCAGTCATCTCCAGCGGGCAAGCGGGTAAGACGTTCGTCTTGCACAGCGCGGAAATCGGTTCGTTGGATAGCGGCTCCCCCATCTACTACCGCCGCATTCAGGTCGGTCAAGTCGAGACCTACAGGCTAGACCCCGACGGCAAAGGCGTTACGCTGCGCGTTTTCGTGCGCGCCCCGTTCGATCAATACGTCGGCAGCAACACGCGGTTCTGGCATGCCAGCGGTATCAACTTGCGCCTGGATTCGGGCGGCTTTCAGGTGAATACGCAATCGCTGGCCTCGGTCGTCATCGGCGGCATTGCCTTTCAAGCGCCCGCAGACAATGGCGCAGGCGTGATGGCCAAGCCGGGGCAAGCGTTCTTCCTCGCCGAAGATGAGGCGAGTGCAATGAAATTCCCCGATGCGGATCCGGCACGCGTGGTATTCACGTTCGAGCAGTCGTTACGCGGACTCTCGGTAGGTTCGCCCATCGATTTCCGGGGGATCACGCTGGGGGAAGTCACGTCGATCGGCGTGCAGTTCGATGCCAAGGAAAAACGTCTGGTGATGCCGGTGACGGCCGTGATTTATCCGGAACGCCTGCGCAGGCGTGACCCAACGGGACAACTGCCGGCGGAACAACATGAACGACGTGAGGTATTCAATGCACTGGTTGCCCACGGCCTTCGGGCGCAGCTAAGAACCGGCAACCTGCTGACCGGGCAACTGTATATCGCCTTAGATTTCTTCCCGCATGCGGCACCGGCGCAAGCACCGCAAAACGATGGCGAGACCACGATACCGACCGTACCCAATACGCTAGATCAGTTGCAGATTCAGGTGGCCGACATCGCGGCAAAGCTCAATAAGATGCCGCTCGATCGCATCGGACAGCATCTCGACAGCTCCCTGCGCAAGCTCGACCAGACCATGGAGAGCGCGCAAGGGCTGTTCAAACAACTTGACGCCGAGATCGCGCCCGAAGCGAAATCCACACTCGGCGAGGCGAAAAAGACCTTCGGCACCGCGGAAAAGACGCTTTCCGAGGACGCCCCCATGCAGCAGGACGTCCGCGGTGCAGTCAAAGAACTCAACAGCACCTTGAAGTCGCTCAACGCGCTTGCCGAATACCTCCAGCTGCATCCTGAAGCGCTTATACGCGGGAAGCCGACGGACCCGTCGCCATGAGGGCTTGCCGTGGCCGCACGCCCACAAGCAGGATCCCCATGGCGGCGAGCATGGCCGGAATGGCAAGAATCATGAATAACCCCGCGTTGCTCCATCCGGCACCCAGCAGGAACGCCCCGCCGAACGAGCCGACGACCGCCCCCACCCGGCCGACGCCGAGTGCCCACGCCACGCCGGTGGCGCGATTGGACGTCGGGTAATACGCCGACGCCAGCACGTTCGCGCAAACCTGCGACCCGCTCACACAAAACCCCGTCACAAAAATGCCGAGCGCCAACCACACCGCGCCGTCGGCCACCGCCAACGAAGCCACCGCAACGGCACCCAGCAGGTAGGCCGCCGCCACCACTTTGTAGGGATGAAAGCGGTCGATCAGCATACCCAGCACAATCGCCCCAAGGACACCGCCGCCCTGCAACAAGCCCGCAAACATCGACGCCTGCTTGAGCGTGAGCCCGCTACGCTCGGCCAAAATCGGCAGCCAGTTGATGAGGAGATAGAGCAACAGCAGACTCATGAAGAACGCCAGCCACAGCAGCACCGTGCCACGCCGATAGTCGCGATGGAACAACTGCATGACGGGCGACGCGGGCGAACGCTCGTCAGCCACCGAATAGCGTTGCCCTGGCGCGATACGGCTCGGCGCGACACGTCGCAAAATGGCTGCGATCTGCGCCTGCGTCCCGTTTCGGATCGCCAGAAAACGCACCGACTCCGGCAGCGCGAGCCAAAGCACCGGCACGAGTGCCAACGGTAGCAACCCGCCAATGGCCAACACGCCCCGCCAGCCGAACCCCGCCACGAGATACGCCGTCACCACGCCCCCCAACGCCGAGCCGAGTGAAAAGCCGCAGAACATCAGCGTAAGCAACGTGCCGCGACGCCGTTCCGGGCTGAATTCCGATGTCAGCGTGATGGCGTTGGGCATGGCCCCGCCCAACCCCAGCCCCGTCAGAAATCGCAGCGCGATCAGCCACTCGACATTCGGTGCAAACGCCGCACCGACGCTAGCGGCACCGAACCATGCCACCGACAGAATCAACACGTGACGCCGACCAATGCGATCAGCCATCGGACCACTGCAAAACGCACCGACCATCAGCCCAAGCAGCCCCGCGCTGAACAACGGCCCCAACGACACCATCGACAATTGCCACTCGCTGCGAATGTGCGGCGCAATAAAGCCGATGATGGCGATGTCGAACCCGTCCAATGCCACGATCAGGAAGCACAGCACGCTGATCATGATCTGAAAGCGCGACACGGGGGCCGCGTTGATGAAGTCCCGTACGTCGACCGACGTTTCCCGGGTGCCTTGCTGGTCCATGGCTGTCTCCTGATAGGGCATGTTTGTTTTTATTGAGGTTGTGACGGCAACGCGAACTACGCCGCGTGGCCTCGCAGCGACGGGGCTGCGGCTTGCTCCACTTGCGCGATGAATGCCGGGTCGCGCTGGCGAAGATCTTCGTGACTCACCCGACCGGTACGGCGCATGTAGTCGTAAGCGAAGCTCACGGGATCGAGATGCATGCGGGTATCGACCGATTCGTACCAGTCGAGACTCTTTCGCGCTGCATCCTGAAAGCGGTCCGACGCCGTGCGGCGGCTCTGCTCGAACGCGTCGAACGCCGCGGGAATGTCGTTGCGATGCGCGCACAAGGCTTCGAAGAGTGCGATGGCGTCTTGCATCGCCATACGCGTACCCGAGCCGAGCGAGAAATGCACGCTGCGCAGGGCATCGCCAAGCAACACCACGTTGCCGTGCGACCAACGTGCGTTACTCACCACGCGCGCCTGAAACCAGCTCGAACGATTGGTCAGCAACGAGTGCCCCGCCAGATCGTCGGCAAATACCTGCTCGCACCAGCTGCGGCTCTCGTCCTCCGTCGCGGTATCGAGCCCACAGCGTTGCCACGTCTCGGGGTCGACCTCGACAAGGAAGGTCGACCGATCGGGGCTGTATTGGTAGGCGTGCGCGATGAATACGCCCTGCGGGGTCTGCCGGAAGATCAGCGATACCGGGTGAAACACTTGCGACGTGCCGTACCACGCGAACTTGTTGCGGCGTTCGTCGAACGTCGGTTGGAAGTGCTCAGTCATGCGCGTGCGCACTTCGCTATTCACGCCGTCGGCGGCGATCACCACATCGGCGTCGGGCAACTGGGCCGGATCGACGATGTGGCTGTTGTAACGCACGTCGACACCGGCCTCCGCACAGGCCTGCTGCAACACGCGCAGCATGTCGATGCGGGAGGTGCGCGAAAAATGGTTATTGCTCAGGCGAACCGGCACGCCCTGATGCACGACTTCCATATAGTCGCAGCGCGTGTGATGCGCGGTGAACTTGCGAAAGAAGGCTTCATCCGCGTCTTTCAGAAACGCCAGCGCAATATCCGAGAACACCACGCCCCAGCCATACGTGGCGTCGAAGGCGTTGCGCTCGTGGACGACGATGTGGTCTTCCGGGTGCCGCTGCTTCATCAACAGCGAAAAGTACAGGCCAGCGGGCCCGCCACCGATGACGGCAATTTTCATGTTCGACTCCTGTGTCGGGTATTTCAGGCCAGGCGGGCCTGCGGTTGCGCAGCATCGAGCGCCAGCAGTGCGCCGGCATCGGGCACGACCGGGGCGAGGCCGAGCTGATCGAGCATCTGTCGCACGGTGCTCACGGCAGTCGACGTGACGGGCAAGCCCAGTCGGTCCTGCGCGAGTTGAATCGCTGGCAGCGACGGCATCTGGACACACGCGGACAGCACGACGGCGTCCGCATTGGCGGTGTTCAACCGTTTCACGTCGTCGAGCAATTGCATGGGATTGCGTCGGCCGACTTCGAGGTTGTCCGGTATCTCGAACGACAACGCGTCGAGCACCTCGATGCCTTCGTGTTCGATGTATTCGACCACTGCCTGCGTCAGCGGCTTCATATACGGCGCCATGAGGGCAATCTTGCGGGCACCGAGCGTCTTCAACCCGGCGACCAGCGCTCCCGCCGACGTCATGACAGCGGCTTCGCAGTGGTTCTCGCGCGCCACGCGCCGCAAGTCCGCTTCGACCTGACGGTGATAACCCGGCCCCATCGCCATGATGGCCACTAGGCAGGCCGTGCTCATCACATCCACGCGGGCATCGGCGAGTTCCGCCGCACAGCGCAGCCCTTCCCGGTTCATGGCTTCAAGTTCTTCCTTGACGACGCGATGCATGCGCATGCGGCTGGAATGGAACGTGAATCGCTCGGGCAGCACCTGCTCGCGCGCACGGAACATGGCGGGAATTTCCGTCTCCATCGTCGTGTTCGAGCTCGGGACGATCTGGCCGATGCGAAATAGTGTTTCGGCTGTCGTGAATGTTGCATTCATGAATTCATATCTCCTGCGAGTGAGGGCGCCGCGGCACGCTCGTGTTCTGCGCAACGCGCTCGGTATTGTTCGAGGGCGGACCGTAAAACTTCTGGCATCTCGACAGAGGCACGCTCACCGCGCCGGATGCAGATCGGCGTGAGTCGGGCGACGAATGCGGTCTCACCGTCGGCGCAGCGCGCTGTCATCAGCAGCGTGAAGGTCCGCGTACGGATCTCGGCAACGTCGACGCGCACGTCGAAGATGTCGTCTGGCCAGAGCGAGCGGCGGAAGTCGAATTCGAGCGCTCGCGTCGGTGTGCCGAAGTCGTGGCGGGTCTTGACCGCCTGCGGTGTGCCGCCGAACAGCGATCCGTAGAACAGTTCTGCTACCGAGATGACGTAGTCCGAGAACGTCGCGGTGTAGACCACACCGGCCGGGTCGCACTCCCCCCATCGCACCATGCGGCGCACGGTAAAGGGACACTCGCTCACCACATATTCGGTGCCGGTCATGCGCCCTCCTTTGCCTGCTCGTCGGGGGCGACAGAGGTCACTTCAGCCGCGATCCGGCTCGCAATGGCCGCGCGTAACGATGCCTTGTCGACTTTGCCCACACGGGTGACGGGAAACTCGTCGACCACTTCGACGCGCTCCGGGCATTTGAATTTGGCCAGCCCGTGACCCACGAGGAATGCGCCAAGCTCCGCGATGGAGGGTGCCGAATGGCCGGGCCGCAAGATGAGATAGACACAGCCCTTCTCGCCATAGAGCGGATCGGGCATGGCGACGAGTTTGGCGTCGGCCACGGCCGGGTGGTGGCTGACAAACGCTTCGACTTCCTCGCAGCCGATCTTCTCGCCGCCACGGTTGATGTTGTCGCGCAGGCGTCCTTCGAAGGCGTAGCAGGCCACGCCGTCGATCCGTTTGCGCGTGACCATGTCGCCGGTTCGCACGAAGCCATCGGCGGTGAGGGTCTGCGCCGTCGCCTCGGGCGCCTTGTAATAGCCGCGCAAACTGGACGGTCCGCGGAAGCACAACTCGCCGGGTGTCCCGTCGTCGACCGGCATGTCGGTGCCCGGAAACAGCACGGCGATTTCGTCGTCCGCGCATCCGGACAAGCCCTGTGTGTGGTGCCGCACCGCCGCCGGCAAGTGCGCCCCTGCCCCCATGAGCAAACCTTCCGTCGTGCCGTAGAGGTTGAAGCACGGCACGCCGAGGTGGTCCTCCAGCGAATCGGCCCGGCTCATGGTGCCGAACAGTTGCAGCGACGATAGATCGTGACGCGCCACGTCCTTGTACGCGATCATCTGCGGCGCGACTGGGCCGATCGACAAGCCATGCGTCACGCCGTGCATCTCGATAAGCGTCAGCATCCGCGCAATGTCGACGCGCGGCATCAGGACGGTTGTCATGCCGGTCGCGACCGTCGAAGCCAGCACGTAGAGTTGTCCCGCGTTATGCAGCAGCGGCAACGACCAGATCATGCGGCTGTGCTCGGACATGCCAATGTGCTGCATCCACGCCAGCGAGTGGCCGATGTACTCGGCATGAAAACGTGGAATGATCTTCGGCACGCCCGTCGTACCGCCCGAGAGCTGAAAGCTCAATACGTCTTCGCTGCCGATGCGAATATCGCCCAACACGTTACGGGCGCGCTCCAGCGACATCGCGTCGATGAGTGCATCGATGCTGTGATTTCCCGGCGCAGCACCGGCGTGCCCCGCCCGTGCCACGAGCAGATGCTCGATCGAAGGGTGGCGCGCCATCATCTGACGCGCGAAGGTCACCAGATCGAAGGCGGAGAAATCGGCTTGCACGAAATAGCCGCGCGCCTCGGACTGCGCCGCCAACTGGCCAATCTCGACTTCCCGGTATTGGGGTACGGCGCACACCGGCACGATGCCCGCCTTGTAAGCCCCCATCAACGCGATGACGGTGTCGACCGTCGTGCCCATCTGAAAGATCGCCCGGTCGCCGGGACGCAGACCCAGTGCCAGCAACGCCGCGCCCAACCGTTCGCTGCGCTCGTCGAGTTGGGCGAAGGTCAGCGACGCCTCGTCGCTCAGATATGCGGGACGATCAGGCACCCGACGGGCCGTTGCACGCAGCGCATCGCCCAAGGTCGTGTCCACCCAGGCGTTCGAGGCGAGGTAGCGCTGCGCCAGTTCAGGCGGGCAGTACGTCACCCCGTCGATTCGATGAAAAATACCGCTCATGTTGTCTCCTGCTTTTCTCTGCGCCGCTTATGCGTTCGGGGCAATTCTCACGACGTCGCGCTCGAAGCTTTCGATCCGGCCATCGAGACCGCCGGTGAACAAGCCGTACCAGACCGCGGGTTTCAGTCCTAACGCCCGGCGCTCGAAGGTCACCGGTGTCTCACTGGAAATCACGGTGTAGTCGCCGACCACCGCCAACTGGCACGAAGGCATTTCGCGCGCCGCATCGATCAACGACGAGAATTCAGGCACGTTCAGCACATAGATGTGCAGCGCCTTCGATTTCGCCCCCGGGACGTGTGCGGCCAGTGTCGTCCCAGTCGGGTTGGCTTGCTCAGCTTTGCGTCGCCAGACGCGATCGATGCTAGCGAACGGCTCACCGCCCGCACGCGCCGCATCCTCGATGGCCATGGCTGCGCCGAGCGTCGCAGCGGCGTCACGGGCATCGGTGGCGTCTAACGCGCGCAGCTTGCGCGTGATTTCGATGAAATACCCATTCGGGTCGCGAAAGTAGATCGACTCGATGACCTCATGGGCCGTTTCGGCGGAAACTTCCACACCCTGTGCCTGCAACCGGGCTTTCCAGCGCAGCAGATCCTCCTGGGTATCGACGAGCCACGCGGTGTGGGTGGCGTCGAACACATGGTCGTCGGGCAACGGCGCGCGGCCCGGACGGGTCGAGAGCGCGGCGGGCTCCTCGCTTCCAAGGTAGTAGAAGAACGCAATCGTGCTGCCGTTTCCGCTATCGAAGAAGAAATGCAGGAAGTCCGGGTGCGTCGCTGGCCCCCAGCCGCGGGCGGAAATCGTGTGGATGAGCGGCAAGCCGAGAATGTCGCGATAGAACTCGACGGTTTCTCGCAGGCGCCACGTGGGCCGCGCCGTGTGATCGACGCCGTGCAAGCGCAAGGCCAGATCCGGTGCGGGGATATCGTTCAACTTCATGTCGGGTCTCCCGAGACGTAAGGGTTCGGAGGAAAAGGCATCGTCATTGGGCAAAGTGCTCGCGCAGCCAGTCCTGTAGCAGGCGGCCAGCGATATAGCGACCGGCCTCTTCGCCGTCGGCCAACGCTCGCCCATGGTGGTCGCCGCGTACGCGCCGATGCGTCTTCTGCGTTGCGCCAATGGCGGCATAAATGTCGGCGATCACGCTGGGGAAACACGCCTGATCGCCGGTGTATTCGATAAGCAGCGTGGGTTGTTCGATGGCTGCGGCGGTCTTGGACAGCAGCGCGTTCGACGACAACCCCGACCACGTCGAGAGCCACGCTTCGGGTGAGCACACACGTGCAAACCCCACCGCACCGTAGTTCGAAGCGAACGGATCGCTGCCCCAAAGCGAGCCGTACTTGCGGTCCGAAGGATCGAGCGTCAGGTCGAAGCAACGCAGGTCCGCGTCGGTGCGCCAGATCGTCATCAATGGCGTATGGGCAGCCATGCGACGCAGGCGAGCATCGTTCGCCTCGCCTTCGCGTTTCAATCGTTCACGAGCCCCTTGGCGCGCCGCAATCAGATCGCGCGCCATGGCGTCGATGCGGGCCACGCGTGCGGTTTGGGCGGCGCGATAACGCGCGACGAAATCGGCTTGATAGCGCGTCGACACAGCAGGCGACGTGCCTGCCGCGTTGCGCTGCGGCAGAGCGAAGCCGTTGGCCGAGTCGAACGGATCCAACGACGGGTCGACCGACAGTGCGTCGTACTCGTTCGTCACCGACGGGTCGATACAGGTCTGCAATAACGCGCCCTGCCCCGGATGCGGTGCCACGAATACCATGCCATCGACCGGCGGCATATCCAGCGAGGCGAGCTTCGTCGGGCGCCCGGCGGGCGTGCGCTCGATACGCGATTCAGGTGCGAGATTCGATTGCTGTACGTAGAGCGCATACAACCCGCTGCCGCCGGAGTTGCCGACCAGCACCACGCGTTTAAACCCGAGGTCGCGCAGGTTCCGGATGGCTGCTGCCACGTCGTAGAGCGCAAATTCGTGCTCCAGACGCATGTCGTTACCGACCGAGCGCGGCGCTTGCGTCCACGCCGCGTAGCCCGCGCCAACGATGTCCGGAATCAGGTAGTGGCATGCCATGAACTCACGGGGATGCATGATGCAAACCACGGTATCGGGCGAACCTTCGGGCACATAGAGCGATCCGCTCGTCGCCGCACCATCGGCGGTGCGCAGCACCACATTGCGTGTGGTCGTGTTCGGCGGCAGGTCGCGCGGATTCCAGTCGGTATTCAGAAACCCCGCCGTCGGGCTCTGACGCCCGGCATGACCCGGTTCTGGCTGATGCTGTTGACGCATGTCGTCACCTCCTTTTTCAACATGCTAGTTCATTTTTTTACGAATGAGTAAACATTTCGATGAAAATTTGACGAATGTGTAAAAACACGCCGGCAGCAGTCCCGATAGCCTTTGCGTGTCGATGAAATTTGGTTATCGTTGGGACTTTCTGACGCTTGCGTCAAAAGACGACCAGAGGAGCGGCCATGACGAAGGCACAAACGAAAAGCGACGCGTTGCGGGAGAACATTCTGGAAGTGGCCACCCGGTTGTTCATTGAACGCGGGTTCGACGGCACCAGCTTCAACGACATTGCGGACGTGGTAGGCGTGAGCCGCCCGGCGCTGTACTACTACTTCAAGAGCAAGGAAGCGATTCTCGAAGTGTTGACCACAGTGGTCACGCGAGCGGCCGGGCAATTGGCCTCGGAGGCGCTGCCAAGCGACATGCAGCAACCGGCTGCGATGCTGCGGCATCTGGTGTTGCGCCATGCGCACTTGATCCTGACGCACCCGTTGGCGTTTCGCGTGGTCGAGCGCAATGAAGACAATTTGCCGCCTGAGCAACGCGAGCTCGCCGAACAGTCCCGCCGTGCCGTGCTGGAGCAGTTTCGGCACGCCATCGAACTCGGTATCGAGCGCGGCGATTTTCGTGTGATGGATGCCAAGATTGCCGCGTTTTCGATCATCGGCATGTGCAACTGGACGGCGTGGTGGTTCACGCCTAGCGGGTCGCGCAAGGTGGATGAAATCGCTGAACAGATTGCAGAGATGGCGCTTCGGTCCGTCGGACAGGACGCCGGGCGCGAATTGCACGCACCGAATGCCGCGGGCATTCTCAAGCGGCTACGTGACGATATCGACTTGCTCGAACGGCATGTCGGTAAGGCATAAAGGTAACGCGCGCCGCTGGTGCTTCGTCGCGCTACTTGCGCATCTCGACGCGAAGATGCCGATAGTCGAGTTGCCGCAGGTCGGCCACGTTGACGCCGGGTGCCGCGACCATCAGGATTTGATCCGCGAGCGACGCGAAGTCGGCACGAAAGTGCACCGAACTTTTCAGCGCGAGTACCCGGTAATCGGACGGGTTGGCGCCCACGTGCCGGAACATCGCCTGATCGGCGGCCTGCTGCTTGCGGCTCGACACGACAATGTCCACACCTCGCACGCGTACCCGCGCCATCGGCCCCAAGTCCATTCGACAGCCCTGATAAAACGGCCCCGTGCCGGTGAATTGCCCGTCGCCTAACGCGATCACATCGAACTCGGCGACTAGCGGGCCAGCACCGATACCGCTTGCACCGCCTAGCCCGGAACGCAGCCTCCCGCCAACACCGGCCACGTGCGCAGCGGCGGCAAATACCGGATCGCAAACGACGCCCGCCAGTACCGCCTGGGCATTAGCCGAGACCAACGTGTGAAGCAGATCGGTGGTGTCTCCATTGGCCCCACCACCAGGATTATCTTGCGTGTCGGCCAGAATCACGACACCCGGCCCCGTATGACGGCAGGCAATCTCCACCGCCTCGGCAGATGAATAAAGGGTGCCGTTAAACGCGTCGGCGGACTGCGCGACAGCCGCGGCGAGGTCGTCGGCTAAGCGCTCCGCAGTCTCGGCGGTCTGCGCATAAACCAGCACGCTCGGTGCCGAATCGGGAACGTCGGCTAACGGAAAACCCGGCGCGAAAGCAGCAAACCATACGCCCGGGGTACCACCCGCCTCAATCGTTCGCGCCATCAACGACGCCGCAGGCTCCGTCAGCGTGCTTTGCCATTGCATCGGGATGAGAAACGGCAGGCGTCGCCAGACCTTTGCAGGCCGTTCTCCGGCGAGCACGCGATCCAGAACGTCCGCCGCCCGTCGACCGGTATCCGCCATATCGACGTGCGGATAAGTCCGGTACGGCACCAACGCGTCGGCGTGCCGCACCATGGCGTCGCTGATGTTCGCGTGAAAATCGAGCGCGGCCACGATAGGCACGTCGGGTCCGAGTTGTGCCCGCAGTCGCCGCAACAGTTCGCCTTCGCCATCGACGAGATGCTCGCAGACCATCGCACCGTGCAGGTCCAGAAAGAGCGCGTCCAGCGGCCCCGCATCGCGAATCGCCAGCGATAGCATGAGCGCCACGGCTTCGAAAGCATCCTCCGTCACCGGACCGTTCGGATTCGCCGAACACCAAACGAGCGGCACCCGCGTGTGGGCGGCACTAGCGTCGATGAAGCCCGACAACGCCAGATTCACCCCCGCACACGCCTCGAACATCTCGTCGCCCGACAGCAATCCCGGCCACGCGTCGGCGGCGATGAAGTCTGCCAAGCGCGTGCGCTGCGTTGAAAACGTGTTGGTCTCGTGCAGAAAACCGCCAATGCCGATACGCGCCATCGTCATCCCTTACAAGTCGCCGCGCACGGCCGCGGTGAATAGTCGCGCGTAAGCCGGCGAGTCGAACGCAATGGGATTCGTGCCTGCCGACCCATCGGCCACCGCCATGTCGCCAATGCGCTGTGCTTCGTGCGCATCGATACCGATCTCGGCGAGCGTGTGGGGAATGCCAATCGAGTCGCGCAACGCCAGCACCCAATCAAGGAACCCTTCGAAGCTCGCAGACGGAAGATCGAGATAGCGCGCCAGTGCAGCGATCCGATCACTGATCGCCGACTCGTTGGCGCGCAGCACATAGGGCATGAGAATCGCATTGAGCATGCCGTGATGCGCATCGTACAAAGCCCCCAGCGGATGTGCCAACGCGTGCATCGCGCCCAACCCGCGTTGGAATGCCGTCGCACCCATGCTCGACGCAACGAGCATTTGCTGACGTGCCTCGAGATCCGCCCCGTCTCGCACGGCACGTGGCAAATAGTCCTTGATCAGGCGCATTCCTTCCAATGCGATGCCCGACGCCATCGGGTGGTAGAACGGGGAGCTATAGGCTTCCAAATTGTGCGACAGCGCATCCATGCCAGTCGCCGCGGTCAACTTCGCAGGCAGGCCCGCGGTCAGTTCGGCATCGAGGATAACGACGCTCGGCAACATGCGCGCGTGAAAAATGATGCGCTTCACATGCGCCGCTTCGTCGGTGATGACCGACGCCCGCCCCACTTCCGAGCCCGTGCCTGCCGTCGTCGGCACGGCAACCACCGGTGCCATGCCCGCCACATCCACACGCAAGTAGTTGTCGCCGACGTCCTCGAAATCCCACAGCGGGCGGGTTTGTCCTGCCATCAGCGCAATCGCTTTGGCTGCGTCGAGCGCCGAGCCGCCGCCGAATGCGATCACGCCGTCGTGCTGGCCATCACGGAACGCACGCACGCCGTCGTCGACGTTGGTGCCGGTCGGGTTGCCCTTGATATCGTGAAACAGCCCGCACGGCAGACCGGCAGACTCGCATGCCGCACGGGCCTGTGTGAGCATCGGTATAGCGGCCAGCCCTGGGTCGGTGACGAGCAACGGGCGCGTCATGCCCAGACGCTTGCACCAATCGGGCAGCTCTCGCACCCGCCCAACCCCCACTTTGACGGCGGTCGGGTAGTTCCAATTCACGGCAGCAGGCTTCATCGTTTCTTCCTTGGCAATCGTTCAGTGTTTAGGTGTTGGAACGTTAGAGGGCGCGCAGATGGAACGACTTGGGCTGCGTCAGGTGTTCATAGCCGATGACCGACAACGACGCACCACGCCCGGTGTTCTTCACGCCCGTCCACGCCAATGCGGGATCGAGGTAATCGCATCGGTTCATGAAGAAGGTGCCGGTGGCGACGCGCTCGCCAATGCGCACGGCAGCGTCTTCGTCGCGTGTGAATACGGCGGCCGTGAGTCCGTAAGGGCTGTCGTTCATCCACCGGATCGCCTCGTCGTCGCCCTTCACACGCATAATGCCCACCGCCGGACCGAAGCACTCGTCGTTCATGAGCGTCATGCGGTGATCGACGTCGACCATCAACGCCGGGGCCATGTACGCGGTGCCGTCACGATCGGCGGTGAAACGTGCTGCATCGATCAGATTGCGCGCTCCGCGCTCGAGCGCGTCGGCGAGGATCCCGCGCACGCCTTCCGCTGCCGACACGCGTACCAACGGGCCAAGGGTCGTCTCCGGCTGCATCGGGTCGCCGAGCACATATTGCTGCGTGAGTGCGACGGCCTGCTCGACAAACGCGTCGTAGACCGCGTCGGCCACGTAAATACGTTGAATGCCACAACAAGACTGTCCCGAGTTGAAGAACGCGCCGTCGACGAGCGTCTCGACAGCGTGATCGAGCTTCGCGTCGGCCCGCACGTACGCAGGGTCGTTCCCGCCCAGCTCCAGCCCGACACCGATGAAACGCCCTGCTGCCGTGCGCTCCACCATGCGTCCGCCGTTCACCGATCCGGTGAAGGACACATAACCGATCTCCGGCGCGGCGATGAGACGCTGCGTCATCTCGTGATTGGCGTGAACGAACTGGAACACATCGGCGGGAAGTCCCGCTTCGACAAACGCGCGATGCATCATCTCGGCGCACAACGGCGTTTGCTCCGAGTGCTTGAGGATGACGGCGTTGCCCGCGACCAACGCGGGCACGATGCTGTTCACCGCAGTCAGTAGCGGGTAGTTCCACGGTGCGATGGTGAGTACGACACCTATCGGTTCGCGCTTGATATAGCGAGTGAAACCGGCTTGTGGCGCGACCGCTACGGGTGCTAGTGCCGATTCCGCGATGTCGATCATGTGCCGCGCCCGTGCTGCGAAGCCGTCGACTTCGCCAGGTGTGTAACGCAGTGGCCTGCCCATTTGCAGCGTGATGGCTTGGGCGACCTCGTCGCGCATGGCGACAAAGCGCTCGACCGCGGCACTGACGAGCGCCTTGCGTTCGCTCAATGCGAGTGCGCGCCACGCGGGCTGCGCCGCCTGTGCTCGGGCGAGCATGGCGGCGAGCGTTGCTTCGTCGACGTAGGGACGACGCACGACCTCGCGGCCGTCAATCGGGCTGATGGTAATGAGTTCCTGTTTCATGAGCGCCTGAGAAATAGATCGAGGAGTTCGGAAAATCGGGAATTGTTGGGCCGTCGCAGCTCAGATGATTTCGAAGTACCGTGACAGTTCCCAGTCGGTGACGTGGCGGCGGAATTCGCGCTCTTCCCACTCACGGGTCGCAGCGAAGTGTTCGACAAACGGCGCACCGAAAAGCGTGGTGGCGGCCGTCGAGCTGCGCAGGCGTTGCGCGGCGTCCCACAGCGTGTTCGGCAACTTGAGATGCGGCGAGAATTGCTGTGCGTATGCGTTGCCCTGCACCATCGGCTCGGGTTCCAGCCCCGTTTCGATGCCGTACAACCCTGAGCCAAGCGCGGCAGCCAGTGCAATATACGGATTGGCGTCGGCCGATCCGATGCGCACCTCGACGCGCTGCGACTTTTCGCTGCCGGGAATGAGCCGCAGTGCTGTCGTGCGATTCTCCATGCCCCAGGTGGCATCCAACGGTGCCCAGTAGCCCGGCACCAGCCGCGAGTAACTATTGACCGTCTGCGCGTACATCGCCATGAATTCGGGGAGATAACGCTGCACGCCCGCCATAAAGCTCGCCTGCGTCTTGCTCATGCCGAACGGCTGGCTCTCGTCGTAGAACGCCGAGCGCTGGGTAGCCTTGTCACGCAGCGACAAATGAATGTGACCGCTTTGCCCCGGGTGGTCGTGAGACCACTTCGCCATGAACGTCGCCATCAGACCATTGCGCTGGGCCAGCGCCTTGGTAAAGGTCTTGAAGAGAAAGCCCTTGTCAGCCGCGTTGGCAGCGAGGTCCACCGCCAGTGCTGCCTCTAGCACGCCGGGCCCGGTTTCCGTGTGCAGCCCTTCGATGGGCATGTCCATGGCTTCGCACATCTCGTTCAACTGGCGATAGAACTCAGAGGCGACGGTGCTGCGAAGTACCGAATAGCCGAAGTTGCCGGGCGTCCAGTTCTGGAGATTGCGGTAGCCCTTCTCGCGTACTGACTGCGGCGTCTCGGAGAACATGAAGAACTCATATTCGAGCGCCGCGTAGGCGTCGAAACCGAGCTTGTCGGCCCGGGCGAGCACCCGGTGGAACAACCTGCGTGGGCAGACTTCGGCAGCGGGGCCATCGAATTCGGCGAGGAAGACGAGCATCGGCTCGCCTTCGGGGCCCAGTTCCAGCGGCAAGCGGCGACAGCTCTCTGGAATGATGCGCACTTGTGCGTCGGGATACGCCGTGTGCCAGCCCGTGTATTGAACGTTGTCGTACAGATGATCGTCGAGATCCCAGCCCAGTACGACGTTGCAAAAGGCAAAGCCCGATTTGAGTGCCGACAGGAATTTGTCGCGGCGCAGGTATTTCCCGCGCATGACGCCGTCGATATCGGACAACCCCACTTTGATATGCGTGAGCGCACTTGCCTCGACCAGCGCTATCGCATCTGCCACCGTTTTCACCGCGCGTTCTTGCATCGTTCTACTCACTAGACGTTGTTATGAACCCGTGCGCCGCCGGCGCGCACCCGCTTGCAAAAACTGTTTCGCCGTTGGCGCGAAGCACTACGGCGCCACGTGTCCGATCACTTCCAGCGCGGCGCGATGCAACTCCGCGTTGGCCGCAGCGATCACTCGTCCGCGCGATTCGAGGGTGAGTGCACGTCCATCCCAATCGGTAATCACGCCACCCGCGGCTTCGATGACCGGCGCCAGTGCCAAGTAGTCGTACGGTTGCAGACTCGCTTCCATGACCAGATCGATATGCCCGCTCGCGAGCAACGCATAGCAGTAGCAATCGCCGCCAAAACGCCGCGTCTTTACGGCGTGCGAAAGCCGCGCGAAAGCATCGGCTTCAGCGCCTTGAAAAATATCGGGAGAGGTGGCGTAGACAGTGGCGTCGGCCAGCCGTGTGACGTTGCTGGTCTTACAGGCGCTGCCGTTGAGCCACGCGCCTTGTCGATGCCGACCGACCCAGCGTTCGGCCTGCACTGGCATGTCGATGACGCCGACCACGGGGGTGCCTCGGTGGGTGACGGCCAGTAGCGTTCCCCAAAGTGGGAAGCCGGAAATAAAGCTGCGCGTGCCATCGATGGGATCGATCGACCAGACGAATTCCGCGTCGGCATGCGCTGCGCCGAACTCCTCGCCCAGAATGCCGTGCTCGGGAAACTGCTCGGCAATGCGCCGGCGCAAGGCCTGCTCCACATTTCGATCGGCAATCGTGACCGGGCTTTCATCGGCCTTCACATCGATATCGAGACGGCGCCGAAACCAGCCCAGCGACAACGGCCGCACTTCGTCGGCCAACAACTCCGCAAAGTCGGACAGGGCTTGCAAAGAGGGTTCGAAGACGACGCCCGGGGTATTCGGCATTCGCAAACTCCCATGTGATTCGACGCGTGCAAAGACGCGTCGACAGTGTGGCAGAACCGGTTGATGCGCGTGTCATTAGCGTCGTTTCGAGTCGCTTTGATGACACGCGAAAAATGTTTTTTTTAGTCTAGACACAGATACACAAATTTGCAAATATGCACAAAATAACAAAAATAAGTTGTCGACTAATGGGACACGGGCCCCCGGCGAACACGGCAATCTTGCACCCTGCGCCGCCCCGACGATTGCGAAAACATCAACCGGAGTTCGCCATGCGACGTATCAAGCAACTTGCCGTTTCTGCCTCCTTTGCCCTGACGCTCGGTGTACTGGCCAGTGCCCAGGTACACGCCGGGGAGATCACCGTCTATACCGCGCTCGAAGACGACGAGATCGCGACATACCTGGCCGCGGCGAAACAGGCCATGCCGGATGTCACGGTGCACGTACTGCGTCTGTCGACGGGCGACCTCGGTGCCCGGCTGCTCGCCGAATCGACCAATCCGCGTAACGACGTGATCTGGGGATTTGCGGTCAGCAACATGCTCGACAAGCGCATCGAAGGGCTGCTCGAGCCCTACTCGCCCAAAGGCGTCGACACGCTGCCGGCGCAGTATCGGGACGCCGGCGGAAAGTGGTTTGCCGCGACCGGCTACATGGCCGCGTTCTGCGTGAACACCGAGCGACTCAAGGCCAAGAACCTGCCGATGCCGACGTCGTGGACCGACCTCGCCAAACCCATCTACAAGGGCGAGATCGTCATGCCGAACCCGGCGGCGTCGGGTACCGGTTACCTCCAGATCGCGGCCATCTTGCAAGCACAAGGCAAGGACAAGGGCTGGGCATTCCTCAAGCAACTGAACACCAACATCGCGCAATACACGGACTCGGGATCGAAGCCTTGCAAGATGGCGCGCACCGGCGAGTACGCCATTGGGGCATCGTTCGCGTTCCCGGCGATGCAATCGATCGAAGCGGGCTATCCGGTCAAGATGGTCATCCCGACCGATTGGGATGGTTATGAGCTGGAAGCGTCGGGTCTCATGAAGACGGCGAAGAACAAGGCCGACGCCAAGCGCTTTCTCGACTGGACGATTTCCAGCGGCGTCACGCCGCTTTACAAGAAGTACAAGGAGATCGTGACGGTACCGGGCGTCACGCCGTCCGAAGCCTCGGTCGCCGCGGGTTTGCCCAAGGACGTGACCAAGGTGTTGTATCCGGTCAACTTCCCGCAAGCGGCACAAGACCGCGACAGCACCATCAAGACGTGGCAGGCGTCGATGAAGCGGTAAGCGCCGCGACACCGCCGACCGGGCGGCTTCCTGCTAACGCATCAACGTTACGCCGGAAGCCCCCAAGCCCATTAGCCGTGGAACTGCCGTGGACCAGGAGACGCCGACATGTCGCTTGAAATCACTGACATCTGCAAACGCTTTGACGACTTTGTCGCGCTCGAGCGCATCAATCTCTCGGTCGACGAGCATGAATTCGTCTGTCTCCTCGGCCCGAGCGGCTGCGGCAAGACCACGCTGCTTCGCATCATTGCGGGGCTGCTGCCGTTCGATAGCGGCCGTCTCACGCTAGGCGGGCGCGATCTCGGAGCGGTGCCTGCGAAGAAGCGCGGCTTCGGCATCGTCTTTCAGTCGTATTCGCTGTTTCCCAACATGACGGTGGCCGAAAACATCGGTTACGGCTTGCGCATTCGCGGCGAAAAGCGCGAGCGCATCGACAAACGCGTCGAACAACTACTCACGCTCATCAAGCTGCCGCAACTGGCCAGCCGCTATCCGTGGCAACTCTCCGGCGGCCAACAACAGCGCGTGGCGCTCGCCCGAGCGCTGGCCGTCGATCCGGCGCTCATCCTGCTCGATGAGCCCCTCTCCGCCCTCGACGCACGCGTGCGCACGGAAATGCGCACCGAGATTCACGAGGTTCAGCGCCGTCTGGGCATTCCCACCATCATGGTCACGCACGATCAGGAAGAGGCGCTCACATTGGCCGACAAAGTGGTGTGCATGAACAATGGGCGCATTGAACAGATCGGTACGCCACAAGAGCTCTACTCCCGTCCGGCGACGCGCTTCGTCGCCGATTTTGTCGGCATCAGCAACTTGCTGCCGACCGATTGGGTGCGCGAAGCCTTGCCGCATCTCATGCAAAACCGTCCCAACGGTGAGGACGCCCGCTTCGAAGCCTGCATCCGGCCTGAACACCTGGTCATCCGCCCCGATGCCGCCGCCGACGCACGGGTGCGCGATATCACCTATCTCGGCAATCTGAGCCGCCTGCGCATCGATTGGCGCGGCCGTCATCTGATCGCAGAATGCCATCGCTACGTGGGAGCGCGTCCGGGCGACGCCGTGCGCATCGAGGCCGATCACGACGCCTGTGCATGGGTGAGCGTATGAGCGCCACGCCCGCGAGTCTGCCCCGCCCCACGCCCGAACTGATGCGCCCTAGCCGCCGCAGTGCCGAGCAACTGCTCGTCACTGTGTCGATCTTGGTGCCGCTCATCGGCCTCGTGCTGTTCTTCGTCTACCCGCTGCTAACCATTGCATGGCACAGCCTGATTCTCAAAGATGGCTCGTTCGGGTTCGGCAATTACGCCGCGCTCTCCAGCACCCCCGGCATTGTCACGGCCACGCTCAACAGTCTCGCCGTCAGTGTGGCGACCACAGCGGTCTGCGTGGTCGGTGGCTTTCTTGTGGCGTTCGCACTGGAGCGCACGCGCATGCGCGGTACCCGGGCGATTCGTGGCGCACTCACCTTGCCGCTGCTGGCGCCGTCGCTCGTGCAGGGCCTCGGATTGCTGTTCGTGCTCGGGCGCAATGGCTTGGTGCATAAGTGGACGGGCTGGGATATCAATATTTACGGCTTCTGGGGGCTGCTGATCTCAGACGTCTTCTACGCACTGCCGCAAGCCGTGATGATCTTGCAGGCGTCGTTGAGAAATGCCGACGCCCGCTATTACGATGCCGCCGAGGTCATGGGCGCTTCAGGATGGCGACAGTTCTTTGACATCACGTTGCCCAACTGCAAATTCGGCGTGCTCAGCGCGGCATTCGTCGTCTTCATCGTGACGCTGACAGACTTCGGTAACGCGGCAGTCATCGGCGGCGATTACCGTGTGCTCGCCACAGAGATCTACAGCCAAGTCTCGGGACAGATGGATTTCGGTATGGGCTCGGTCGTCGGCATCCTCTTGCTGCTGCCCTCGCTGGTGTCGATCTACATCGAACGCGTGGCGTCGCAACGTCAGTTCGGCAGCGCGTCGGAGGGGTTGATTCCCGTCAAGCCCATGCCGTCGAAACTACGTGACGGCGCGTTCGGGGCGTTCGCATGGTTGACGGCGTTGCTGATCGTGGGGCTGGTCGGCACGGTGATCTTCGCCAGCTTCGTCAAACTCTGGCCGTACCGGATGACGCTTACGCTGGCGAACTACAACATCACGCTCGCCGACGGCTACACCCCGTTGTGGACTTCGCTGCAACTGTCGGTCGTGTCGGCGTTCATCGGCGTGATCTTGTTGTTCTCGCTCGCCTTCGGTACCAAGCGGCTGCCGGGCGGGTTGTCGAAGGCCGTTTATCTGCTCGCCGTGTTGCCTGTGGGCGTGCCGGGTCTCGTCATCGGTCTGTCGTACATTTTCGCGTTCAACGTGCCGGGCACGCCGTTGTACTGGTTTTATGGCAGCGCCGTGCTCATCGCCCTGTGTAATTTCTATCACTATCACACGCAGGGGTTCCTCACGATGGTGACCGGCATGCGTGCCGTGCCGCCGGCGTTGGAAGAAGTGACGAGTTGTCTCGGCGGCCATATCGGTCAGGTGCTACGCGACGCGGTGCTGCCGTTCATGGTGCCCACGGTACTGTCGGTCTTTTTCTTTCTGTTCATGCGCTCGATGGTCACGCTCTCGGCCGTGATTTTCCTTGTCACGCCGACGTTGAACGTGGCATCGGTGTCGGTCATGAGACTTGACGAATCCGGCTTCGTGTCGCAGGCTGCCGCCTTCTCGACGATTATCATCGCCGTGGTAGCCAGCGCATTACTGATCATGCGCGTCGCGCTCGGAAAGCTGAGCCCGAGGCTGGGTGTGAAGGGATAGACATCATGTGGCAGGAAGAACGTTTTTCACGCATTCGCGCGCTCCTCTCGGCTTACACGCGCGTCTCGACCGACCGTATCGTGGCGGATCTGGACGTGTCCCGAGAGACCGTGCGGCGCGATCTGCTCGAACTCGAAGCGTTGGGCGAGCTCAAGCGCGTGCATGGCGGCGCGGTACTCATTCAAGATGAGGCACCGATCGCCGAGCGGGCCAACACCCGAATCAAACACAAACGTGCCATTGCAAAAAGCGTCGTCTCGCTGGTCACCAGCGGGCAGACGCTTTTTCTCGATGCTGGCAGCACCACGGCCATCCTTGCCGAGGAACTGGCTGCGCTCTCGGGGCTGACCATCATCACGAATTCGTTCGATGTGGCGCTCAACATTCAGCGCGCGAGCGATGAGGGTCGAGGTAATCAGGTGTACCTGCTTGGCGGAGCGTTGGGAGCGAGTTTGCCCGCCACCTTCGGCGACACGACGATCGCAGAACTGCATCGCTACCGGGCTGACATTGCGTTGCTCTCGCCCGTGGGCGTAGATGCGAACTACGGCGCGTCGAGCTTCGACCGGCAGGAAGCCGAGGTCGCCCGCGCGATGGTCAACAACGCGGCACAAACGTTTATCCTCGCGGACTTCAGCAAGATCGGGATTTGCAGCCGCGTCAGCTATTGCCCGAGTGCCAAGATCGACCAACTGATTACGAACCGTCAGGCAGCGGACGAGCCCGCCCTACAGGCCCTTCAGGCGCGCGTGGCAAACGTGACGCTGGCTTAAGCCAGGGCTTTCGTCGGAAAGTGCAACCGAAATTCGGTGCCTAGGATCGCATCGCTATTGGCGGTGACCGAGCCACCATGCAGGTCCATGATCGACTTCACGATAGCCAGCCCTAGCCCGGTGCCTGTCGTCCGCCCCGTCCCGGCGTTATGACGCGACGGATCCACGCGATACAACCGGTCGAAGATTCTCGGCAAATGCACTTCGGGAATCACGTCGCCCACGTTATGGACGGCGATCTCCGCACCGTCCGGAGTCGGCGAGCATCGTATCGACAACGTCGTGCCCGGGCGCGAATGTCGAATTGCGTTGGTCAGCAGATTCGCTAACGCGCGACGCACCAGCCCCCGGTCGACGGCACATACGACGTTGCCGCTCACCGCCACCGTCAGCCCTCCCTCCTCCGCCATTGGCGCGAAGTCTTCCGCAATCGACGCCGCCAGTTCGTGCAGTGCCGTCGGTTCCCGTTGCAGCTTCGTGTGCGCTGCATCGGCGCGCGCGAGGAATAGCATCGAAGTAATCATGTGCGACAGCCGCTCGCACTCTTCGATATTCGACGCGAGAATCGCCTTGTACTCTGCGGGGGTGCGCTCGCGTGAGAGCGCCACCTGCGACTCGCCCATCAAGTTCGACAGCGGGGTGCGCAGGTCATGCGCCAGATCGGAAGAAAACTGCGACAGGCGCGTGAACGACTCGTTCAGCCGCCCAAGCATGCGATTGAATGCATGCGACAAGTCGCGCAGTTCCGCAGGCGTGTCGTCATCGGTCAGGGGCTGACCGAGACGCTCGCTCGACACCTGCTCGGCGGCTTGCGTCAGCGTGCGCAGTGGCTTAAGCCCAAGCGTGACCAGCCAGTAAGCCATGCCCGCCACCAGCACCGTGCCCACGATCAATGCCAGTAAGGCCGTGAGTGCGAAGCTCGCCAATACGTTGACCTGATCTCTCGGATCGAGCTGCACCACGATCATCACGTGTTCGCCGCCCTGCCCGATCACATCGTCGGCCGCCACATAGCGCAGACGAACACCGAGTTCCGGGTTGGCGATCTTCTGCACATGACGCTCATGGGGAATGTTCTTGCTATCGACGTACGTCAGCGTCGTTGCCGGTGGCCGATAGCCCCGGCTCGCAATCAACGTCTTCCCGCTGGCATCGAGTACGGCGAAATCGAGGTTCTGATGCCCGTGCGTCGCGTCGTACCACCGGCGCGGGTTCGCCCCGATCTCCGACTTGTCCGAAATGCCGCGCAATTCGGAACGCAACGAACTGACGGTGCCGAGCAAATCTTGATAAGCGCGCGCACGCAGTTGTTCGGCCAGCGCAAAGTACAGATACAACCCCATGAGCGCGAGCACTGAGAACATGCACCCGGCGATGAATAGCGTCAGCCTGGCGCGCATGGATCGCGCGCGCTGCGCGGGTTCTGCGGTCGTCGTCATGACTCGCGCGGCTCACGAAGTTCCAGCACGTAGCCCATCCCTCGCACGGTATGAATCAACTTGGTGGCGAACGGGTCGTCGATCTTGACGCGCAACCGGCGCATCGTCACGTCGACGATATTGGTGTCGCTATCGAAGTTGACATCCCAGACCTGAGAGGCAATCAGGCTTCTGGGCAGAATCTCGCCCTGACGGCGCATCAGCAGCGCCAAGAGCAGAAACTCCTTGGCGGTGAGCGCGATGCTGACGCCTTGGCGAATCGCTTTGTGACCGAGCAGATTCAGTTCGAGATCGCCGATCTGCAACACATCCGGCTCCCGGGTACGGCCGCGTCGCAGGATGGTCCGCACGCGGGCCAGCAACTCGGCAAACGCGAACGGCTTCGTCATGTAGTCGTCCGCGCCGAGATCCAAGCCCTTGATGCGGTCGTCGAGATCGTCACGCGCCGTCAGGAACAGGACCGGGGTATGGCGCTGCGCCCGCAGTTCGGAGAGCACCTGCCAGCCGTCTTTGCCCGGCAGCATGACGTCGAGGACAACGAGGTCGTACGTGAGCGTCGTGGCCATGTGAAGGCCGTCCACACCATCGACCGCGAGGTCCACGACATAGCCTGCTTCCGTCAGCCCCTTCTTCAGGTACTGCCCTGTCTTATGCTCGTCCTCGACGACAAGTATGCGCATGCCGATCCTTTCCTGATCTCGATACAACGTTGTTCGACTACACCTGCCGCCGGAATTTTCTTCCGATCCAGGCGCCCCACCCATTGGCCCCGCCGCCTTGCGATTCGCGTCGGCATACGGCGCGGTAAAGCACCGGCAGCACCAGCAACGTCAGCATTGTAGAAGACAGAATGCCGCCGATGACGACGGTGGCCAAAGGCCGCTGTACCTCCGCGCCCGTGCCCGTGGCAATGGCCATCGGGACGAAACCGAGCGACGCGACAAGTGCCGTCATCAACACGGGCCGCAGACGGGTCAGCGCACCATCGCGCACGGCCACGTCCAGCGGGCTGCCGCCGTCTCGCAGATTGCGAATGAAGGATATCAGCACCAACCCGTTGAGCACCGCCACGCCTGAGAGCGCAATGAAGCCCACGGCCGCAGTGATCGAGAGCGGAATGCCCCGCAACCACAACGCGACCAGCCCGCCGCTCAGTGCGAACGGAATGCCGGTGAACACAATCAAGCCATCGCGCACGTTGTTGAACATCGCGAACAACAGCGCAAACACCAGCAACAACGCTACGGGCACGACGATCTTCAGACGGTCGGACGCCGACTGGAGCTGCTCGAATTGACCGCCCCACGCCGTCCAGTAACCGGCAGGCAGCGTCACCTTATCGATCTCGCCGCGCGCCGCTTCGACAAACGATCCCAGATCGCGGCCCCGCACATTGGCGCTCACCACGATTCGGCGTTTGCCGTTCTCGCGGCTGATCTGGTTCGGCCCCGGACTCAGGTCCAACGTCGCCACTTCAGACAACGGGATAAACGCCGCGCGCAGCATCGACGCCTCTCCCGTCGCCCCGGTGGTGCTGGAGGTTGCGCCCGAAGTTGCAGCAGGCAGCGCGATAGGCAGCCGCCGGATAGCGTCGATGTTCTCGCGCACCGCGTCGGACAGCCGCACGACGATGCTAAAGCGCCGATCACCTTGAAACAGCGTGCCTGCCGTTTGCCCGCCGAGGGCGGCAGCCACCGTATCCTGCACGTCGGCGACGTTGATGCCGTAACGGGCAATCTTTGCGCGGTCGATATTGATCGTCAGCATCGGCAAGCCGGACGTTTGCTCGACCTTGACTTCGGTCGCGCCCGGAATCGCCTGCAAACGGGTACTCATGCGGTTCGCGACTTCGTTGAGCACGTTCATGTCGTCGCCGAAAATCTTCACCGCGACGTCGCTGCGCACGCCGGAGATCAACTCGTTGAAACGAAGCTGAATCGGCTGCGAGAACTCGTAGCTGCTGCCCGGAATCGATTGGGCGATCCGCGTGACTTCCTCGATCAGCTGTTCGCGCGACTTGTTAGGGTCGGGCCACGCGCTTTTCGGCTTAAGCATGATGTAGCCGTCGGAGATATTCGGCGGCATGGGGTCCGAGGCAACTTCGGCAGTCCCTGTGCGCGCGAACACGCGCTCCACTTCCGGCAGTTGCGAGACCAGCGCCTTCTCCAATTGCTGCTGCATCTGCACCGACTGCGTGAGGCTGGTGCCGGGAATGCGTAGCGCCTGAATCGACAGGTCGCCCTCGTTGAGGTTGGGCATGAACTCGCTGCCCAGACGCGACGCCAATGCAAACGTCGCCAAGACTGCGATCACCGCACCGGCAAGCACGACACGCGCGTTGCCGAACGCCCAGTCGAGCGCTGGCTCGTACAGGCGGCGTGCCGCCCCCATGATCCGGTTTTCCTTCTCGTCGACGCGGTTGCCGATGAAAGCCGCCACGGCCGCGGGAATAAACGTCACGGACAGCACCATCGCAGCACCCAGCGCCATGACTACGGTCATCGCCATCGGATGGAACATCTTTCCTTCCACACCAGTGAGCGCAAAGATCGGCAGATAGACCACCATGATGATCGCCTGTCCGAATAGCAATGGGCGTCGGGCTTCGCGTGCCGCGGCGAACACTTCATGCAAGCGCTCCTGCAACGTGAGCGCCCGGCCGTGCGCACGCTGCGCATGGGCGAGCCGCAACACACAGTTCTCGACAATCACGACCGCGCCGTCGACGATGATGCCGAAGTCGAGCGCGCCCAAACTCATCAGATTCGCACTGACGCGGCTCGCCGCCATGCCGGAGAACGTCATGAGCATCGATAGCGGAATGACCAGCGCGGTAATCAACGCCGCACGCAGGTTGCCCAAGAACAGGAAAAGAATCGCGATCACTAACGCCGCGCCTTCGAGCAAGTTCTTCTTGACCGTCGCAATGGCCTTTTCCACCAGCACCGTGCGGTCGTACACCGGAATGGCAGATACACCGGGCGGCAGGCTCTTATTGATGGCGATCATCTTTTCCGACACCGCACGCGACACCGTCCGGCTGTTCTCGCCGATCAGCATGAAGACCGTGCCGAGCACCACCTCACGGCCATTTTCCGTTGCGGCACCGGTACGCAGCTCCCGGCCGATGGAAACTTCTGCGACGTCTTTCACACGCACCGGAACACCGGTGACGTTGTTGAGCACGACGTTGCCGATATCCTCGGCGTTCTCCACCTGCGCAGGCACGCGTACCAGATATTGTTCGCCGCGCCGCTCGATGTACCCGGCCCCCACGTTGGCATTGTTCCGATCCAACGCCCGTACGACGTCGGCAAACGTCAGGCCGTACGCCATCAGTCGCGCTGGGTCCGGCGCGATCTGGTACTCCTTGGCGAAACCCCCAATGGTATTGATCTCGGTCACGCCCGGCACACTGCGCAGTTGCGGCTTGATGATCCAGTCTTGCACTTCGCGCAGATCCGTGGTCGTGTAAGGCGTGTTATCCGGCTTGCGCGCCTCGGGTGTGGCTTCCACCGTCCAAAGATAGATTTCACCCAGTCCAGTGGAAATCGGCCCCATCTCCGGATTGATCCCGCTGGGCAGCTTCTCGCGCGCCTGCGCAATGCGCTCCCCGACGAGTTGGCGGGCGAAGTAGATGTCCGTGCCGTCTTTGAAGATGACCGTGACTTGCGACAGGCCGTAGCGCGACATGGAGCGGGTTTGCTCCAACCCCGGCAAGCCGGACATGGCGGTCTCGATCGGATACGTGACACGTTGCTCGGCCTCGAGCGGCGAGTATCCGGGGACGTTCGTGTTGATCTGCACCTGCACATTGGTAATGTCAGGCACCGCGTCGATAGGCAGCCGTTGATAGGCAAAGACACCCGCGATAGCGACCGCGAGCGTGACGATCAGCACCAGCCAGCGGTGCGCAATCGAGAATTGGATGATGCGTTCGAACATGCGTCAGGCTCCGGCGGTCAGTGGCTATGTTCGGCGGTGCTCTTGCCGAGTTCGGCCTTGAGCACGAAGCTGTTGGCGGCGACATAAGGGGTATCGGCAGCCAGACCGCTGACGATCTCGACGTGCGTGCCATCCTTGCGGCCAGTCTGCACGGGCGTCGCAACAAACCCCTGTGCCGTTTTCACGAAAACGACCGTACGGCCTTCGACGGTTTGAATCGCGGCGTCGGTGACGGCAACCGGAACGTTGACCTGACTCGTGCCGATGAAGACGTTCACGAATACGCCGGGCCGCCACATGCGCTCGGGGTTCTCGAGCGACACGCGCGCTTTGGCGGTGCGGGTTTGCTCGCCGAGCAGCGAGCCGACGTACGCGACAGTGCCCTTGGCTTGCGAATCGAAGGCAGTAGAGCGCACCGTCACCGGCGTGCCGACGCGTACCGCGCCAAGCGACTGCGCCGGTACGGCAATCTCCGCCCACACCGTGCCCATGTCCGAGAGCGTGAACAAGTTGGCCGTCTCGGTCACGGCTTCGCCCAACGCGGCGTGCTTCTCGACGACGGTGCCGTCGAACGGCGCACGCAGCTCGATGCGGTTCAACCCATCGCTCGAACCTGCACCCGCGCCCACGGCGCTGAGCTTCTGCCGCGCGTTGCGCAGCGCGATATCGGCCTCGCGCAACACCTGCTGCGCACCGATGAAGTCCTGCTCCGCCGAAATCTTTTCTTCCCACAGCATCTTTTCTCGCTCGTACGTCTTGAGCGCACCGGTTCGGCGTTCCTGCGCGGTGAGCAGTTCCGCCCGCTGTTCGGAGACCTGCGTGCTGGATAACACCGCCAGCACATCGCCGCGCTTCACCTGTTGCCCGAGACTCACGTTGACCCGTTCGACGACGCCCGGCACACGCGGCACCACGTGCGCGGTTCGGTCTTCATTGAATCGGACCTCGCCGGGTAATTCCATCTGCTCGGAGATTTGTGCCGCCCCTGCCGACTTGATTTCGATACCTGCGGCGGCTTGCTGGGCCTCGGTGAGGCTCACGCGTTCTTCTCCCGCCTCTTTACCTTCGTCGTCGTCATGATCGGCATGGTCATCGGGAGCCGCTGCCTTCGCGACCTGCTTTTCAGTCGCGGCATTGGCTTGCCGCCCTTCGGAAAGCATGAAACCCGCGCCGACACCCAGGCCAAGCACGGCGACGCCGCCCAGAACCATCCACTTTTTTGTTCGTTGCACGACGATTCCTCACTGAATTTGCGATTGGGTCAGAAGCTCGGGGGATAGCAGCGATACCCCGTCGACACTGCCTCCGACGGCGAGGCCGACGGTGGCGTACGCGCTATAGGCGCTGGCGACGGAGGTGATGTATTGGGAGCGCGCCTGCGCGAGCGTGCGCTGTGCATCGAGCACATCGAGGAAGCCGAACTTCCCGAGCAGGAAACCGCGACGCGTGGCGTCGTAGGCACTCTGCGCTTGCGGCAGGATGTCGTCCCTGAGTCGGCGGGTGGCCTCACGTGCTGCCGTAAATTCGGCATACGCGCTCGTGAGCGTGGCTTGCTGTTGCTGGCGCACCCCGAGGTACGCGTCGCGCGCGATATCGGCGCGCTGTGCTGCCTCCAGCGTGGCGCCACGGCGCGTGTCGAAGATGGGCAGCGGTATCGAGAGTCCAACGACCGCTTGGTTATCGGTGCGTGCCCCATCGGTCACGCGCTTCAGACCCAGCGTGACGCTCAGGTCGGGAATCCGCTGCGCACTTTCCAGTTTGGCGAGTGCGTCGCGACGCTGAATTTCCTCGCTCGCCGAGCGCACCGCAGGCGTGATGTCGAGCGCCGCCGCAAGACGCGACCATTCGGGCAGCGCGGGCAACGTATCGAGGCTGCCGGACAACGTGCCGGGCAACTGTGCTTCGCCAATGCTGAGCACCTGTGCGAGCCGCGCCCGCGCGCGATCGCGTGCGGCATTGGCGCTCGCCAGCTCGATCTGGGCGTTATTCGAGGCAATCTGCGCGCGGCCCTCGTCTACAGGCGAGACTTTGCCCGCCTTCACCCTGCGCTGTACGGCGACGTGCGTGTCTTGCGCAATGCTGGCCGTCTGCGTCGCGAGTTCCACGAGCTCAGCGCTTGCCAGCGTCTCGAAGTAGCGGGCTACGACCTCGCTACGCACGGCGGCTTCGCTGGCTTGCGCATCCAGCTCGGCAGCCCGTTGCGCGGCCGAACCGGCTTCGACACGCCACTTGCGCTGACCGCCCAATTCGATGGGCTGCGTCAGTTGCGCCGTGGTCGTGCGTGAGGTACTGCGGAAGTCTTCTTGAAGCACCGAAAGCTCGGGATTCGGTCGTGCACGTGCCTGTAGCAGCGCCCCAGATTGCGCGTCGATTTCTCGCCGCGCCACCTTCAGGCCGATATTGTTATCGAGCGCGCTGCGCATGGCTTGCGCCAGCGTTAGCGCCGCCACGGGGCCGACTGCGCGATCCGTCGGACCGACGGGAGACTGTGCACTTGCCGTGGCGGTGCCAAGCAGCAGCATGGCAACGCCTGTTGCATAGAGGGTGATCTTCATGGGCGCAAAGAGGGCCGGCGCGCTGGCTGGGGGGAGATCGTGGCCGATCGGCCAGCGCGGCCGGACGAGAAAAGGGGGAACCGTTCTTGAGGAACTGGTCAGCGGGCATCCTAAGGACCGGCCGCGATCAGCAACATGAAACGGGGATTACATTTTTGTCATCTTCGGATGCGGTGCGCTGTCATTCATGCGGGCTCCCAGACGACGCCCGCGTGAGACGGGAAGCCGCGACGGCTCGCCGCCCATCGTCTTCCGGCATCGGTTCGATGGCGCCGTACATGGTGTTTAGCCATTGCGTCAGACGCAGCTCGGCGAAATACGTTTGGCCCCCTTCAAAGCGCAAACTGCGCCCGAACGGTCCATCGGCTTGTGCCGTGAGCTGGTGTTCACCGGGCGGCAGGTCGAGCACCAGATACGTCATCGGTGCGAGGTCGCCCGCATGCGTCGCGCCCACGTCGACCGGCGTGACGCCACGCGGGTTGGTGGTGCGTTGACGCACGAGATAGACGCGGGCGACATCGGATGGCGGCGAAGCGAAAGCTTTGGCTCGCGCATCGGCGTCGGCGCTCTCCAGGGGCACCGACACACATTGCGACGGCTTGCCGAGCCAACGGCACGGAACGAACTCGGCGCCCTGCGCAGTGCTAACCGCACCCGCCGTTGTCAGTACGACGGCGAATGCAGCAGCAACGGCGGGCACAAAAGCAAGGAGACGCCGGCGCATGTCGTCAGTCCACTTGCGGCAGCTTCGGATACACCGAATCGGGCTGATTGAGCAGCCCCTGCGACGCAGCCGCCTCGAGCTCCTTGCGCACTTGCTCGCGCGTCATCTTCGACGGCGATTGGGTCGCCTGCAATGCCTTGAGGGTGGTC
The DNA here is from genome assembly GCF_049918595.1 of Pandoraea pneumonica. GTDB lineage: Bacteria > Pseudomonadota > Gammaproteobacteria > Burkholderiales > Burkholderiaceae > Pandoraea > Pandoraea pneumonica_A. Next base: position 953,902 of record NZ_JBNCRZ010000002.1, on the reverse strand, counting down.
GGAACCGGTACGCCGTTGGCATGCGCCTCGCCCAGTTGTTTGGTCACGTCGTCACGAGCCACCGTGGACCCGGTCGCTGACTCGAACGGCGGCATGTTGTTGTCGTATCGAGCGGTCGCCTGAACCGACATCGACACCAAGGCGCCGGCGCTGAGGGTGGCAATAAGCAGAGTGCGTTTCATCATGGTGATACCCCTTTTGGTTGAGATGACTCGGGAAGGCGTCAGTCCCTGTGGAACTGTTGGGTACCATCGTAAGAAGCTGCGGCAAACAGCAAGATGAAGCGCGCATTACTTATTTGTCATGCGTTCGTAACAGTGCGGGAGACACGTCGTCGACGCGGCATGACATATCTCACGCGCGACGAAATCGTCACCTATAGTCGTTACTCCGGGACGCCGGATAGCCTCGACTCGCCGGCAGGCTATGCACTGCAAACGCGCTGGCGAAGGGTATCGACTAGGAGCAAAGCATGAGCGACAAACCAACGGTCATTCTGGTTCATGGTTTCTGGGGAGGCGCGGCGCACTGGGCGAAAGTCATCGTCGAGCTGACACGCAAGGGATATACGTCGATTCACGCGGTCGAATTACCGCTGACGTCGCTTGCCGACGACGCAGAGCGTACGCGCAAGATGATCGCGCAGCAGCGCGGCCCCGTGCTGCTTGTCGGGCATTCGTACGGTGGCGCGGTGATTACCGAAGCGGGCAATCAGCCAAACGTCGTTGGGCTTGTCTACGTCGCGGCGTTTGCGCCGGATGCTGGCGAAAGCCCGGGCGGCATTACCGAGCAGCATCCGCCCGTGGCCGTCCCGAATCTGGCGCCCGACAGCGATGGCTATTTGTGGATCAAGCCCGATAAATTCCATGAGAGCTTCTGTCAGGACCTCACGCCGGACGAGGGCCTCGTGATGGCCGTCACCCAGAAAGCCCCTCTCGCCTCGACCTTCGGCAACACCATCTCCACCCCCGCCTGGAAGTCGAAACCCTCGTGGTACCAGATCTCCAGCGAGGACCGAATGATTTCCCCGGAAAACGAGGCGAAGATGGCGGCACGTCTGAACGCGAAGAAAGTCGTTACGCTCCCGGCAAGCCACGCGTCGTTGGCGTCCAAGCCTGTGGAGGTTGCCGCACTCATCGATGAGGCCGCCGCGACACTGGCCAATACCTGAGCACTTCCCACCATGTCATGCCCGGCGCGCTACCGATGGCGCCGGGCATCCCCCCTGCACACCGGGGTTAACGTTAGTTCCTCCCAGCAACAGAGAACGTGTCAAAGGCTCCTAATCGTCGGGTTTTGTCGGGCACTACCATGACTTCACCAAAAACGAAATCACAGGAGACATGGCATGCTTCACGACCTTCCCGCACGGCCGGAAACCGTGCATTGGGGCTACTTCGACGCCACCCAGCGTCCCGCGCTGACGGTGAAAAGCGGCGACCTCATTCGCGCCGAAGCCGTCACGCACCACGCAGGCGATGCCCCCGATCTGATGATGGACGCCGCCGTGCGCGCCATCTACGACACCATTCCCCACGAAGACCGCAACCCCGGTGTGCACATCATGACCGGCCCGATTTACGTGGAAGGCGCGAAACCGGGCGACATGCTTGAAGTGCGCTACCTCCAGATGATTCCGCGGTTTCGCTACGGCGCAAACGTGGCGGCGCATTGGGGGCAACTCTACGAGGACTTCAAGAAAGAGCGCGTGACCATCTACGAGCTCGACAACCGCTCGAACACCGCCCACGCGCTATTTGCCTTCGACTACCCGGGCAAGCTCACCACGCCCGGCAAGGTCGTCGACCATCGCGAATGCTGCAAGCAACCGGCATTGGCGGGTGTGCGCGTGCCGGTGCGTCCGCATCTGGGCACCGCCGGGGTTGCCCCCGATGCCAAAGGGCGTGTGACCACGGTGGAACCCGGGCTGCACGGCGGCAATATCGACAACTGGCGGATCGGCGCAGGCGCCACCATGTATTACCCGGTGCAGGTCGACGGTGCGCTCTTCTCGATTGGTGACCCGCATATTTCTCAGGGCGATGGCGAGATCAGCGGCACCGCCATCGAAGCGTCGCTCAATGTGTTGTTCCAGATCGTGCTTCGCAAGGACTTCCAGTTCCCGTCACCACTGCTGGAGACGCCGGACTGCTGGATCGTCCACGGCTTCCACCCCGATCTCGACGAGGCGGGCAAGAACGCCGCGCGTGACATGGTGCAACTACTCACGGAGCAACAAGGTCTCTCGCGCGATGACGCTTACTCGCTAATGAGCGTCGCCGCGGACTTCGGCGTCACGCAGGTGGTCGACGGCACGCAAGGAATTCACTGCACGATGCCGCGCAGTCTCTTCCCGCCGGAACAGACCGACGCCATGGAAGCCGCTTCGAAATTGACGAAGCCATAAGGAGCCCACGCCATGCAATACGTCTATGTCGGGCGCAACGAAATCGTCGCCCTGCTCGTCGGGCTGGTCACGGGCACGCTTTACTCGTGGCTCAATCTGCCAATTCCTGCACCGAATGTGGCCGGTGGCATCTTTGCCATCGTGTTCACGTACCTCGGTTATCTCATCGTGCAGGCGTGGCGGCGTTCGGTAACGTTCGGTCGCCCGCCCACCGATGACCTGCCGCCCGCGCGGCCGGCCCGGTCTTCCTGAGGAGCGCGTCATGGTAGAACTCACGCTCGGCGCCACCGAGCTTCAGGCGGCCGCCGTCGGCCTTGTGACCGGCATCGTCTACACAAGCGTACGGGCACCGATTCCCGCACCCAATGTGCTCGGTGGAATCTTTGCTATCTTTGGCACTTTCGTCGGGTTCGTTCTCGTCGCCGCGATGCGGGGCCAGTTGCACATCGGCTAGACGCACGAGCGCATGGACGGGCGGTTGGCGGCATCTTCCGGGCCAGTGTTCATACCTAGAGCACTGGCCCGGGCTTCAGTCACTTATGCAGGAGGCAGGCCTTGGATCGCGCGCATTTTTCTACCGAGTCCTACGCGCATGACCAGCGAGGCCCGGCTTGGCAAGCCAAGCTGCTCGACGCGCGCTTGCACTTTCGCTCGCCCGCGTTGGTGCAACCGCTGCACGGCACGCTGATCTCGCATCGCACGCCTGCGGGCATTGAAGTATCCGTGATCGCCGCGACCCCGCAGGTCGTGTCCGCGCGCGCGGGCGGCGAGCGCGGTTATCTGCTCATCATGCTGCTCGACGGGCAAGCAGAACTCAGCGGGAGCGTTATCGACGAACCGCTGTCGGCCGGCGAGATCGTTTGCATTCCCGGCATGGAAAACGTCGATTTCGTCGCTCGAACGCCCTTTCGTATCGTCACGCTGCATATTCGGCATGCCCTGATTGCACCGCGACTGGCCAATGCGCCGCTCGTCGGCACCTGCAAGCTGCCGCCCTCGGTCGGCGGACTCTTCGGCGGCTTGCTCCGCACCCTTGCCGATCAACTTGACGCCATGCCGGAGCCCGATGCGCACGCGCTCGAACCGGTCGAAGGCGTGCTGCTCGAATTGCTAGCGTCGGCACTGGCAAGCGCCAAACCCCATAGCGCGTCGGGGCTATCGTCATCGCGCTCGACCGTCTTCGCACGTATCTGCCATCGCATACAGGCGCGCCTTGCCGAACCCGATCTGTCCCTCACCGCCATCGCCAACGACGAGCACGTCTCGGATCGCTATCTACGCAAACTGTTCGAGGACTCGGGTCACAGCTTTTCGACGTATCTGCGCAATAGCCGATTGGAGCGCTGCCACGCCGATCTCGCCAACCCGGCGTACGACCAGCTAGCCGTGTCGGACATCTGTTATCGATGGGGCTTTAACGATCCGTCGTACTTCAGCCAGGCGTTTCGTGAACGATTTGGCGTGTCGCCTAAAGCCTATCGCGAGCAAAGCGTGCAAGCGCGCAGCTTGCCCGCCCGAGCACGGATATCGCGAGGTCATCCCGACTTTCCGTCCGCTGCGTTGCAGCGCAGCGCCGCTTCTGTCGCAGACGCCTCGCCCACCGGAACACGACGCTCTGGGCATCGACTGCTCGCCGAAGCGCCGAATGCAAGCGACGCTCACGACAACGGGGCTCACGAGGCGGGCCAGCACCATTACCTGCGGGCAACCCGTGAATCGGTGCATTGGGGTTATCTGAGCCATGATCTGCCGCCAGTGCTCACCGTTGAGTCGGGCGATACGGTGACCATCGAGACCCTGACCCAGCACGCGACCGATGACTGGGAGCGCATGGTACAGGGCGACCCGGGCGCCGAGAGCGTGTTCCACTGGACGCCCACGCAGAAGAACGTCGACCGGCGGGGCGCAGGCCCGATGGATGCATCGGTGTACGGTCGCGGTGCCGGGGAAGGCTTCGGCGTCCACATCTGCACAGGACCTATCGCCATCGAAGACGCCATGCCGGGCGACGTGCTCGAAGTCCGAATCCTCGATTTGCAACCACGCCCCAGCGCCAACCCGGCGTATGCAGGCAAGGCGTTCGGCGCACACGCGTCGGCGTGGTGGGGCTTTCACTATCAAGACATGCTCACAGCCCCGCGCGAGCGTGAAGTTGTGACGGTTTTCGAGATCGACTGCGCGCGCAACGACGGTGTCGCGCGCGCGATCTATAGCTTTCGCTGGACACCCCAACGCGACCCGTTCGGCGTGGTGCATTCGACGATCGATTACCCCGGCGTGCCTGTCGATCACACGAAGATCACTAAGAACCACCGGGCGCTAAAGGACATCGAGATTCCGTTGCGGCCGCACTTCGGTGTGCTCGCGGTGGCACCGGCGCAAGACGGGTTGATCGACTCGATCCCGCCGTCGAGCTACGCAGGCAATTTGGACAACTGGCGTGTCACGCGGGGATCGAGCGTGTTTCTGAAGGTCGCCGTGCCCAACGCACTGTTGTCGATCGGTGACCCGCACGCGTCGCAAGGCGATGCAGAACTCGGCGGCACCGCCATCGAATGCTCGCTCACGGGCAACATCCAGTTGATCTTGCACAAGAAGGCCGCCATCGCCGCCAACGCGCCGTTTGCCGATCTGACCTATCCGTTGGTGGAAACCGCCGACGAATGGATAGTGCACGGCTTCAGCTCCCCCAACCATCTCGCCGAGTTGGGGCAGAAAGCGCAGAGCCAGATCTATATGAAGTCAACACTGGATAGCGCCTTGCGCGACGCCTTCTACAAGGCCCGCCGGTTCTTGATGCAAGTTCACGGACTGACGGAAGACGAAGCCAACGCCATACTTTCCGTGGGCGTCGATTTCGGCGTCACGCAGGTCGTGAACGGCAATTGGGGCGTGCACGCCATCATTCGCAAACGGCTATTTTTGTCCTAGGCCCCTACCGCAGCACCGCCACTAACAGCGCCGTGAGCGCCGCAACGGCGAACGCGACGCCCGCAAGACTGACGATATGCGCCGTCACCAACTCCCTTGCCGATAGCTTGGATTGCACAGGTTTCAGACACTGAGACATCGATTCGCTCCTTGAATGGAGCCATCGTAATTAGCACTCGACCATTCGAACAGCGCATGGCAGCATATTTCAATGATGACAAAATCGAATGATTAATCATGAATACGCTGGATATCGATGCGGTACGCGCCTTCGTGCTGACGGTTGAACTCAAGAGTTTTACGCGCGCCGCCGAAGTGCTGAATTCCACTCAGTCGGCCGTGAGCGTCAAGATCAAGCGGCTGGAAGCGATGTTGGGGCATCGGTTGCTCGATCGCACACCACGACAGGTGCGGCTTTCAGCGAGCGGACTTGCATTCCTCACACCGGCACGGGCGCTCGTTGCCGCACACGAGAACGCGCTGCAAGCGTTCAGTGCGCAGACGCGAAGGCTGGTCATCGGCATCAGTCATCATCTTGTCGGGACGAATCTGCCCACGTTGTTACGACGGATGCACGACGCCGACCCCGGCGTCATTGTCGAACTGCGCGTGGCGCCCTCGCGTGAACTGCTCGAAAGTTACGACGCTACGGAAATCGATGCGTGTATCGTCTTGCGGCACGACACACGGCGTCTCGATGGCGAGCGCGTGATGGCGCAGTCGTTCGGCTGGATGGCAGCGACCGACTTCGCGCCAAGGGCGACGGGTGGCCTGCCGCTCGCCACACAAGCCCAGCCGTGCGCTGTGCGCGCGATGGCCGTGAGCACGCTGGACGCAGCGGGTATCGCCTGGCATGAAGTGTTCGTTGGCGGTGGCGTCGGCACCATTGGCGCCGCCGTGTCCGCCGGACTGGCGGTCGCCGCGCTCGCCCATCGGGTGGCCCCGCCCGGCACGGTCGACGTGGGTCAACGACTTGGCCTGCCCGCGCTGCCGGTTCGCGATGTTGTGATGCACACCGGGCTTACCGATGGACAGGCCCGACGTACCCTTCAGACGCTGTGCGCCGCTTTGCGGTCTGCGTGAGCTAGCGGCTGGCGCGCACGTCGAAGGCGCCACCCGTCAACGTGCGATCGCGCAACGTCACCGGCTGTTTCCCTGGGATCAACGGAAAGACCAGCTCGGCAAAACGTATGGCCTCTTCCAAATGCGGGTAGCCGGAAAGTACAAAGGTATCGACGCCGATATCGGTGTACTCCTTGAGCCGTGCGGCCACCTCTTCGGCATTGCCCACTAATGCCGTGCCCGCGCCGCCGCGCACCAGCCCCACGCCCGCCCACAGGTTCGGCCCCACCACCAGTTGATCACGACGCCCGCCATGTAAAGCGGCCATGCGTGCCTGTCCTACCGAATCCATACCAGCGTAGTTCCGCTGTGCCGCCGCAATGTCGTCGTCGCTCAGGTGGCTGATGAGACGGTCGGCATCGGCCCACGCTTCTTCGCTTGTCTCACGCACGATCACGTGCAGCCGAACGCCGAAGCGTAAGGCGCGGCCATGCTTTTCGGCGCGCGCCCGCACGTCGGCAATCTTCGCCGCGACCGCCTCCGGCGGCTCGCCCCAACTGAGATAAGCATCGACATGTTTCGCGGCCAGTTCGTGCGCGGCCTGCGACGACCCACCGAAATAGAGCGGCGGGTGCGGTTGCGTCGCGGGTTCGAAGAAATTCTGCGCGCCGCTCACCTTCAGGTGCTGCCCTTCGAAGTCCACCTTCTCGCCTTGCAGCAAGCGCCGCCAGATCGTCAGGAATTCGTCGCCTGCCGTGTAGCGCTCGTCGTGCGCATAGAACACGCCGTCGGCGGCGAGTTCTGTGGCGTCGCCCCCGGGCACGACGTTGAGCAGCAAGCGCCCTGCCCCCAACGCCTGATCCAACGTTGCAGCCTGCCGGGCCGATGCCGTGGGATTGCCGAGCGACGTGCGCAGCGCGACCAGCAGCTTGATGCGCTGTGTGACCGGCACGAGACTCGCCGCCGTCACCCATGGATCAAGACAGGAACTGCCGGTAGGAATGAGTAGACCGTCGAAGCCCAGCCGCTCCGACGTTTCCGCGATTTGCCGCATGTAGACGTTGGTCGCCGGGCGACCGAAGTCCGACTTACCGAGATAGCGCGTGTCGCCCGAGGTGGGCAAGAACCAAAATATTTCAGGATTCATGGTGAATGGCGGCGTGTGGTCGTGCGTCTTGGCTGTGTCAGGCACTCGTTGCTGTGTGACGCGGCCTCGCGCCAGCGTGATTTGCAGGCAGACGGTCGCCGCGACCGAACAATTGCTGGCGCAGTGTGCCGGTCTCGTATTCGGTGCGATAGCGGCCACGACTTTGCAGTTCGGGCACCACGAGGTTCGCGAAGTCTTCCCACGTTTCGGGCACAACGATGCGCGTCAGATTGAAGCCGTCGATCTCGCCGACGTCCACCCAACGTTCGAGCTCGTCGGCCACTTGCGACGCATCGCCGACAATCGTGTGATAACGGCTGCCGAGTGCGAACTGCTCCAGCAGCTTGCGACGCGTGGTCCAACCCTGTTGTTGTGCGGTTTTCGTCGCGGACTGGATGGCGTTGCCCGCACCGAAGTCGATGGGATCGTCCAGCCCATACCGGGCGAAGTCCACACCAGTACTCGCCGCGAAGTGCGCCAACCCTCCCTCCGCGCTGGCGTGCGCGAGATACTCCGCATACTTCTCACGCGCTTCGGCTTGCGTTTTGCCCGGCACCACGGCAATGCCCGCGTAGATCTTGATATCGTCCGGACGGCGTCCGGCATCGACTGCCGCCTGGCGCAATTTGCGCGACGCTGCCCGCGCCGCTTCCGGCGTATTCGCGCCGATGAAGATACCTTCGGCGTGCTGGCCCGCGAAGCGAAGGCCGCGCGACGATGTCCCCGCCTGAAACAACACTGGTGTGCGCTGCGGCGACGGGGCGCTCATATGAATGGCGTTGGCTCGGTAGAACGGTCCTTCGTGCACGACCGGCCGGACCTTCTCGGGCAGCGTGTGGATGCGTCGCGCCTTGTCGGCGACCACCGCACCATCGTCCCAACTGCCTTCCCACAGCTTGTACGAGAGGTCGAGAAAATCCTCTGCGCGGTCGTACCGGCTGTCGTGCTCGGCAAGCCCTTCCTGCCCCAGACCTCGCGCGCCACTGTCGACATAACCGGTGACGATGTTCCAGCCCAGACGGCCATTGGTGAGTTGGTCGAGCGTGGAGACGTCCCGCGCAAACGTGTAGGGGTGATGGGCGCTCACCGATGCCGTCAGACCGAAACCAATATGCTTTGTCACCGCCGCCATGGCCGATACGATCAGCCACGGATTGTTCACCGGCAGTTGGATGCCTTCGCGCAGCGTCAGGTCTGTGCTGTCTTGGTAGACGTCGTAGTAGCCGATCACGTCGGCGATGAAGATGCCGTCGAACAGGCCGCGCTCCAGCACCTGCGCGATGTGCGTCCAGTATTCCAGCGTGTTGTACTGCGTCGAACGATCGCGCGGATGGGTCCACAACCCGTGATGGATATGCCCGACGCAGTTCATATTGAACGCGTTGACGTGAATGTGCCGCTTGGCTTGCGTCATGGTGGATTCCTTGCGCTCAAAGGGCGCCGTGACGCGGCGGACGCACGCCATTGAGCACGTAGTTGCCAACCGCGTGATACTTCCAGCGCACCGGGTCGTGCAACGTATGCGTGCGCGCGTTGCGCCAGAAGCGGTCCAGTCCGTGGCCAGCCAATGTCGCGCCTGTTCCCGCTAACTCGAACAGCTTGTTGCTCGCGAGCAAACTGGCGCTGGTGCTAAGCGCTTTGGCCTGTGCGACGGCAATCGAGGCAGCGGCGACGCTGTCGTCGTCGGGTTGACGCTGCGCGGCGTCCACCACGCGCGCGGCACGCGCGATTAGCGCATCGGCGGCGCGCAGGCGCAAATGAACATTGCCGATCTGCGAGAGCAGCAGTGGATCTTGCGCGGCGGTGGCAACCCCCGCATCGATCCACGGACGCGAGTGCTCGCGGATGAACGGCAGCGTCGCCTGCAACGCGCCGTGTCCGATACCCGCGTCGAGTGCCGCGTGGATGATCTGTGCGAACGGGCCAATGGTCGTCGGCCGCTCGAACGAAGCGGTGAACGGCACCACCCATTCCGGCTCGACGCGCACACGTTCGAACTGCACCGACCCGCTGCCGGTCACACGCTGGCCGAAACCGTCCCAATCGTCGGTAATCGTCAGACCCGGCGCACTGCGGGGTACGAACACCAGATAGGCGCGCTCACCGGTCGCCTCGTGAGCAACGGCGAGTGTGGGTATCCAGTGCGCGTAAATCGCACCGGTGCAATAAAACTTGGCGCCTTGAACGAACCAGCCATCGGGCTCACGCAATAGCTGCGTTCGGCGCTTGAAGTCGCGCTGCCCGGTTTCTGCCAACGCGTTGCCCAGACGTTCCCCGCGCAGCACTCGGTCGTAGAAGAACGCTTTCTGTTCGTGCGTGCCTCCCACACGCAGCACTTCCAGCGAGTAATAGTGATTCTGCGGAATGTGACCGAAATTGCCGTCTGCTGCTGCAATCACGTTGACCGCCTGCGTCAGGACGCCGGTCGACACGCCCGCCCCACCGTATTCCTTCGGCACCGTGATGCCCCAAAGCCCGCTTTGGCTGAATTGTTCGACCTCTCGCCATGGCAGTCGGCGGTCGCGGTCGCGCTGGCGGGCGCCTTCGGCGATGTTGCGCGCAAACTCGCTCGCGACTTGCAGCGCTTGTGCTTCGTCTCGGATGACCTGTGCGGGCTCAAGCGGCAAGGAAGCGGGTTCGGGCTGCGTGCCGAGTCCACCGACATGCACGTCTTCGCGCTGCGCCGTGCCTTGCGGGGAAATCGTTGTCAATGCTTGCGTCATGCCAATTCCTGAAAGTCGGCCACTCAGTTCCACTGATGGCGCGCCGGCAGTGCGCCATTGAGCACGTAGTTGCCGAGCAAGTGGTATTTCCAGCGCACCGGATCGTGCAGCGTATGCACGCGGGCATTGCGCCAATGGCGGTCTAGGTTGTGCGTCGCACGGCTCGCGGCGGAACCGGCCAGTGCGAAGAGTTGTTCGCTGGCGAGGAGCGCGGCTTCCGTGGTCAGAATCTTGGCTTCTGCCACTGCCACCGAGGCGCGGGCGCTGAGTTGCTCGTCGAGCGGATGCTGGGCCAGTGCGTCGAGAACACGCGCCGCCTCGAGCAATACCGCATGCGCTGCGTCCACCTCGATCTGCAATTGGCCGATCTCGTGGATGATGTACGGGTCGGCACTGGCGCTCGGTGCGCCGGAGTCGATCCATGGGCGGCTCTTTTCACGCACGAAATCCAATGCATCGCACAGCGCCCCTTGGGCGATGCCTGCATCGATCGACGCCTGAATCAGTTGCGACACCGGTCCGGAAAGCGTCGCCACTTTCTCGAACTGCCATACCGGAACCACATCGGCGTCGGTCACCACCACACGGTCGAATACCACACCGCCGCTCGCCGTCGTGCGCTGTCCGAAGGCATCCCAGTCGTCGAAGATTGTCACGCCCGGCGCGTCGCGGCGCGCCCAGACTTGTACGGCACGACCTTCTTCATCCAGCGCCCGGAATGGCACCCAGTGCGCAAAAGCGGAACCCGTTGAATAGAACCGCGTGCCGCTCACGCGCAGTACGCCATCCGTATCGCGGTGCAGACGTGCCGTTGCCGCGTACAGATGCGCTGCCTTGGCTTTGCGCTCAGGACCGGCATTGCCCAGCCGATGACCCGCCAGTACATCGGCAAACCAACGCTGCCGCTGAGCTTCGCTACCCATGTCCCGAAGGTTTTGCAGCACCGCGAAGTGGTTCTGTGGAATCTGCCCCAGCGCCGGATCGGCAGCACACACCGTCACGAACAGTTGTGCCAGCGTTTCGTACGATACGCCCAGACCGCCGTACTCCTTGGGCACGGTGATCGCCCACAGCCCGCTCGCGGTATAGCGCTCGATTTCGTCCCAGGGCAGTTGTCGCTCGCGGTCACGCTCGGCCGCACTGATGCGAAATGTTTCGGCTAACGTCGCGGCAATCTGTAGCGCCTCGGCTTCGCTGGTAATACGGTGCGGTGCGCTCGGTGGCAACGGCAAGCGGTCGATCACACGAGGCCTAGGCGGCTCGTGAACATCCAGTGTTTTCGTTACGTGAGTCATGACTGAATCAAATGTCGGGAAATCCGGTGCGGCCTGCTTCAGCGGCTGCGCAACCAATGGGCGTATCTGTCGCCGATGACTTGCACCACGCTCACGAGCACGATCAACGCAGCGATAACGATCAACATCACCTGCGTGTCGAAACGTTGGTAGCCATAGCGAATGGCCAAATCGCCCAATCCGCCTGCGCCGACGGCACCGGCCATGGCCGACGCACTGATCAAGGCCACGAGCGTGATGGTGAAGCCGCCGATCACGCCGGGCAGCGCTTCGGGGAGATAGACGTGGCGCACGATGTCCCACTTCTTGCAGCCCATCGCCTGCGCCGCTTCGATCAAGCCGGGATCGACTTCACGCAGTGAGACCTCGACGATGCGAGCAAAGAACGGCGTCGCACTGACCGCCAGTGGCACGATTGCGGCCCACACGCCGATGGTGGTGCCCGTGACAAGACGCGTGAAGGGAATCAACGCGACCAGCAACACGATGAACGGTGTCGCGCGGAAGCCGTTGATTACGCTACCTACGACGCGGTTGACCCGGGGCCACGCGAGGAAACCGCCTGGTGCTGTGACGATGAGCAGTACGGCGAGCGGGACGCCCGCCAAAAACGCGATGCCGCCGGATACGCCGACCATCATGAGCGTGTCGATCAGTGCGTTGCCGTAACGTTCAATGGGGATGGACAGCGTCAGCGACATATCCCAATACCTCGATGTCATGCGCAATGGCCTCGGGCCCGTGCGTCAGGGTTTTCCAGTCGGCAGTGCTGCGCCGGGCGGCGGCATCGCGCAATGCGATGACCAATTGGCCTTGTGCGTGTCCCTGAATGCGATCCACGCCGCCGTGCAACAGCCGTACGTCGCCCTGCAACGCGCGGGCGATGCGGGGCAAGTCCGGCTCCAGTCCATCAGCGCCGCGATAGGTGAATTGCAGAATCTGCGCGTGGTGCCCGGACGGCGCCTCAGCCTGCAATGCCTGCTGGAGATCATCCGGCAGCCCATGCTGCAAGGGGGCAAGCAGCGCCTTCGTCGCCGGGTGCACCGGCATGCCGAACACTTGCCACACGTCACCCAATTCGGCGATGCGCCCTTGCTCCAGCACCAGCACCTTGTCGGCGATTTCGCGGATCACGCTCATCTCGTGCGTGATGAGGATGACCGTGATGCCGAGCTTGCGATTGATATCGCGCAGCAATTGCAGGATGGACTGCGTGGTTTCCGGGTCCAGTGCCGATGTCGCTTCGTCGCACAACAGAATCTCAGGCCCGGTCGCCAGCGCCCGCGCAATACCGACGCGCTGCTTCTGGCCGCCCGACAATCGGCCCGGATACGTACTCGCTTTCTCTTGCAGCCCGACGAGGGTCAACAGTTCGCGCACGCGCGCTTCGATCTGCGCCTTCGACACGCCCGCCACTTGCAACGGCAGCGCTACGTTGTCGAAGACCGTCTTGGCGGAGAGCAAATTGAAGTGCTGGAAAATCATGCCGATGCGGCGGCGAAGCTGTACCAGTTGCGCTTCATCCAACGTGGCAATGTCGATGCCGTCGACTAACACCTGACCGCTGGTGGGCCGCTCCAGCCGGTTGATCGTGCGCAGCAGACTGGATTTACCTGCGCCACTTCGCCCGATGATGCCGAAGATGCTGCCCGGCGCGATGTCGAGCGAGATGGCGTCAAGCGCCGTGACTGGGCCAGCCGCCGACACGTAGGTTTTGGCGACGTCTCGAAACGCCACGGCGCCTTTGTCGTGACGCGGCGCAGGCTCGTGTGAGGCAATGGTCTGCGGCGCCCGGCCCTCGGCTTCCCGAGCGGCAGCACTCGCCAGCGGCTGCCTTGCTGCAACGGTGACTCCCACGGGGAAGCTCCTTAATCCGGCGAAGAATTACGGCTTGACCCAAGCCAGCGTGTACAGGCGCTTGTCGTCGTTGAACGAGTGGAGAATTGTCGTCTTCACCGCGTCGGAGTTCTGGTAGATGCGAATAAACTTCTGCACGACGGGGTCTTGCGTGCGGTTGGCTTTGACGACGAATTGAATGGCGAAGCGCGAGTCTTCAATCCCTGAGTACGCCAAGCCGCTCGACGGATCGAACGCCTTCGACGACACGATGAAGTGCGGGTAGCCTTGTGCGATATCGACGTCGCCGGTAATGCGAACGAGTTGCGGCCCTTCCACCTCGACGAAGCGAAGCTTCTTGGGGTTTTCGGTGATGTCGTTGAGCGTGCCGAGGAAGCCGACGCCGCTCTTGAGTTTGATCAGCCCAACCTTTTGCAACAGCAGCAGACCACGGCCCTGATTGACGGGGTCGTTGGCGATGCCGACCTTGCCGCCTTGCGGCACCTCAGCGACGGTTTTGTGCTTGAGCGAGTACAGGCCCACGTTAGCCAGAATGCCGGTACCGGCGCTGGCCAGCTTGAAACCATTCTTCTGAATCGCGTTGTCGAGGAACGGCTGGTGCTGGAAGTAGTTGATATCCAGATCGCCTGCGTCGACCGCGATGTTCGGCGTCGTCCAGTCGGTGAACTCGACCACGTCAACGTCGATGCCCTGACGTTTCGCTTCCTTAGCGGCTACGGCAATCGAATCGCCGTAGGCCCCTGCCATGACACCGATACGCAGCTTATCGGCTGCGTGTGCGTTGAACATGACGAGTGCCGCCAGCGGGGCGAGAATCAGGCTGGAAAACTTCATGGATAACTCCGGAAACAGATGACGTGTGGATAAGCGTGGTGTCGAGTGACTTCGTGTGCACCGAATCGCTATTAAAACCTCACACGCATCCGCTTACTACGAAGCAAAACGGGTATGCATATGCGCATTCGAGCGCTAGTGTTAGCACTGGAATTTCTAAGGCGGGGAATCGCGTTTTCGCGATAGAAACAGCGAGGCAGGCGCGAGCTTAGTGCGCGCGCTCCAGCAGCCGCGGTAGCGAGGACACCAGCAGCGTCACGCCTGAGGCAGTAAGCAGCCCCAGCACGACTTGGCGAAAGCGGGCCTCGCTGATGCCGATATAGAGTTTGGCGCCAAGCAATGTGGGGATAGGCATCGCCAACGCAACGACGCCGAAGAACGGCAGCATCTCGCGGGTGACGATGCCGGTGGCCAGATAGGTGCCCATCGTGACGAGCAACATCGACAAATTGAAGTTCTGAATGACGGCGCGCTGCACGTCCTTGTCGACACCTCGCAGCGTGCACCACAGCGTCGGGAGCGTCCCCGCGAAGCCGCCGACACCTCCGAGTACCCCTCCCGCCATGCCCACAAGCGCATCCGCTGCGCGACCACCGGAAGAAATCTTCGGCAAGTTCCGGGCGAACAACATCGTCGGACACCAGACCACCAGCAGCGTCCCGAGGATGGCCTTGAACCAATCCATGTCCAGTCGCGGTAGCAGCGCAACGCCTAACGGGATGCCAAGCAGGCCACCCAATACGAACGGCAGCAAACGCTTGAGATCGACGCCGCGCCGCACCGTAATGGCGGCCAGAATCTGCCCCGACAAGGCGCCGAACACGGCCAACGTGGCAGCGAGTCGTGGGTCGAGCACCCAAGCCCAGAACGACATCGCAGCGAGCCCAAACGCAAACCCCGACAAGCCTTGAATGAAGCCCGCCACGATCGTGCCCAGAATCACTACCAGATACACCGAATCCATCACCGCCCCCATCTGCATTGTTCTGCTTGCATTGTGAGCGCGGCAGCCTACGGTGCTAATCGCACTTAGCTATGCAGCGATATGGATTTGGTTATGCGTTCTGGCATATCGACGCCGTCGGCGTCATGCCGTGCCTTTTACTCTGAAGATGAAGTCCACTTCGACAACAGCGCCCTTGGGCAACTGAAGCACACCAACCGACGTTCGCGTGTGGATACCCGCCTCGCCAAGCACTTCGAACAGGACGTCGGAAGCCCCGTCGGCCACTTCGCTTTGCAGCGTGAAGCCCGGAGCGCTTCGCACGAACACGCTGATGCGGGGGACCGACACGATCGCATCGAGACTGCCGCACGCGCGGTGAATCAACGTCAGAGCGCGCAACGCCGACACGCCTGCCGCCTGACGCGCATCTTCCAGTGGGATCATGTCGCCCGCGCTGCCGATGAAGTGCACGGTCTCGCCAATTCTCGGGATCTGCCCGGCGACGTAAGCCATGTCGCCATCGATCAGCACCGGCGTATATTTCCCACCAATCTTGATCTCGTCATCTACCGGAAAGCCAAATCGATCGGCAACGAGCCGCCACTGCTTATCTCTATTCATTCCGTCCTCGCGTCGTAGGTTGATTGGCGTGCGCCTATCTTAAGGGATCGCCCTACTTTTGCGCTCGCGAGCGTTGGTAACGGCTGTCAGAACAGGAACCGCGCCCCGACATTGAGCAGCCAGCCGCGGATACCTGCGTTGCCAATATCCTTCGACCACGAGGCGCGCCCGTAGAGGGACATTCGCTCGCTCATGGTCGCGTTAGCGCCGACCGAGAACCGCAAGGCATCGCCGAGTTTGCCGCTGATGAAATCGACACCGCCCACATTAACGTGCGTGCCATCGGTGAACGCATGCAAGTAATCCACGCCGATATACGGCGTCACTCGCCCTTTGCCCACCTCGAAAGCGCGCGTCAGGCGCATGCCGACACGCCCCAGCAACTGATTCTGGCTGCCGATATTCACCGCCAAATCGTCAGCGTCGACTTGATTGTTAAAGCCGACATGTTGACCCACGAGTTGCACCTGCGGTTCGAGCTGCAACCCCGCACCAATGCCGAACGGGTATCCCGCTTCCACGGACAACGCGACGTCGCGGCCTTTCAAGTCAGACGCTGTCGTATGCGCATTCGTACTCACGCGGCCATCGAACCAGCCGAACGACAACACATTGTCGACATACCACCCTTGCGTGCTCTGGTAGGTCGCATAGCCCGATATCCGATAGGTGTTGCCCGCCCCGCTGCTGTACCCGTCGACCGCATCGGGTTCGAAGTGTAGCCACCCGATGGCGCCCGCCACGCCGAAGCGCCACAGCCCGTCTTCGTTGCGTCGCTTGAACAGATTCCCGCCGAACTGCACAGCGCTGTAGTCGCCATCCGCGTTGTAGCCGTACTGCTGGAACGAGCGGTTGCTGCGGTAGTTGAAATGGCCGCCGTAGACGCGCACGAACGCTTCGCTGTCCCCGTTGTCGCGCCCGAGGTCGCGGTCGTCCCGAATCTCGCCAAGCCGGCGGTGCAACGTGTCGATGTCGACCAAGCCGGCATACAGGAGCGCCATCGGCGCGCTCAGGTACGCAGCTACCTGCGGTACGACTTCGGGACGGGCACTGGGCGGAATCGGCTCCGGGACGCCCGGGTCGATGGGATCGGGCTCCACTTCGCCGCCCGGATCGACGAACGCGGTTTGCAACCGGAAATCCCAGAACGTGCCCGTCGCCCCGACCAACGACTGCCCCGGACTCGCGGCCCCAAACTCGGACCCCGGGCCGTAAGCGTACAGGTGGTATTGGAACGGCAAGTTATTGGCGGTGACATAGCCGTTCTTCAACACGAATGCGTTTTGGCTCGACGTCCCCGCCACCTGAATGAGTGAAATACCGTCGGTCGCCGAGAACAAATGTGGCGTGGGTGCGCCAAGCAAACCCCGGTTCAGATGCGCCTGATAGGTCGCCACCGGCCCCGGGCTCGAATCGACCGCACGCACATCCACCAACGTCGTGCCAGTGGCGTTGCCCCCGATCAACAAGCGGTCGGTGAATTGGTTCGACAACGCTCCGCCAGCATTGAGGTATGTGTTGAGTACCAACGTGCCGTTATTACCCGTGTAATTGCCCGTTGTATTGATGCTCGTATAGGACGACGCCGAGGTCGGCAGGGTCGCCTGCGCGGACGTGGGTTTCACGTTGATCGTGCTGGCGGTGTTCTCCAACGTGGTCATATTCGAGTTGCCGGTAACGTTCCACACGCTGGCGTTGCGCAACGCCACCTGTGCCGTACTGACGGCGTCGGTGAGAATCGTGCCCGTCAATGTCGATGCGTCGGACGACAGTGTCACATTGCCCGCCGATGTGCCGTCGGCATTCACGTTGAGCGCCGACGCACCCGGACCAGCGATAAGCGACGAACCCGACGTCATGGTGACGGTGCCGTTCGGGCCAGTGACATGGATGGCATCCGACTGGTCGCTGTGAACCGTTGAGCCAGCGAGCGTGACGACCTCGTTTGATCCGGGCACGCCGGTGAGATACATCCCGTACGCGCCGCTGCCTTGTGCGTGAAAAGTGGTCCCAGAGGCGGTCAACGTTGCTATGTCACCAGCGAAGAGATTGACCAGCATGACCGCATGCGCGTTAGTGCCCGATGTCGTCACTGTTGACGGTGTGCCGCCCGCATCGGATGAAATGGTGACTTCGGGGCTGCCCGTCGACACACTGCCGAAGTCCGAATCCACCAACCGAATCCCGTAAGCGCCGTTGCCGCTCGTGGTGATCGTCGTGTTGTGTAACACAGTGCCACCGTTGCCTTCTGCGTCCACACCGTGGGCCGATGCGCCACTAGTCGTGATGGTGCCGTTTCGATACGACAGCGCAGCCGTACCCTCGTAGGCGCCGTGGCTGGCGCGGTTCAACAACCCGTACGAACTTGCGCCCACGGTGGTGATCGACGAATTGGTGAGCGAAATTGCACCGCCCCCGACAGCACCAGCCCCCTGCGCCGACGGCCCTGCTGTGTTGATCGTGACCGCATTACCGGTGATGGTGCCGCCCGTGGTCGCCCAAAGACCGGCACCGCCCGACCCGCCGCTGGTGTTGATCGTTGTGCCCGAGCCGAGGTCGGCAGTCGATTGCCCGCCATTCGTGCCGCTGACCACAACACCGAATGAGAAATTGCCAATACCGGCGATCGCAACGCCGAATCCACTCGATGAATTGATGGTGAAACTCGCGGTCGACCCAGCGCCTGAAGCGCCCACTTGAATTGCCGTGTTCGTCGGACTGGTGACCGACATCGCACTCGCGGGGGCGAAGGTCAATGACGCGGAATTGCCACCGGTAGACGACACGCGCACAGCGGTCGAGACATTCATTGAGCCGTCGGTGTAAGTCAGCGATTTGCCGTTACCAACACTCAATGCGGTCGTGGGCAACGTCTGCGCTTCGGCTTGGCCCGACGCCAGCACAACGCATAGCAGACTCGCCATTGCAATGACGGACGGCTCAAGCGGCCGGACGGTTGACAGACCTCGCGCACGTACGAGCATGACGCAGCCCCCCTAGATGCCTCGCCAAAGGATGCGATCGACCGAGAGCTTTAATTAATACTTCTAATCAATAAATCTCCGTCGATGCCTTGAAAGCATGGACGATTCTAGGGGTCTGTAGTTTTAGATAGCAAGGATTTCCGCCGCCGAATGGCGATTAGATTATTTTAATAATCGGAAATACCTTTTAATTCTCTTTAATACTCGTCCGGCACCTTAGCGTGCCATGTGATCGAGATAATATTGCGCGGCCCGGGTGACGTGGCGCTCGGCCAGCAAGGCGGCGAAAGCGGCATCGCCCGACTGCACTGCCCGCAAAATGGCCGCGTGCTCTTCCCACGTGATGCGCACCTCTTCGTCATTAGCGTTGACGAAAAGCATGCGCGAGCGGTCGCGCATCGAACGCATCAGATCGGCAAGCATCGAATTCGCGCCTGCGGTGTAAAGCAAATCGTGAAAGCGCGCGTTGAGTTCGAGCAGACCGGCGGTCTCGCCTGCGGCAACTTTGGCATTGCCTTCCTGCAAGACTTTTTCGATGCGTTGAACCAACTCAGGCGTGCAACGCTCTGCGGCCAGACGTGCGTTCAGTCCTTCGAGGGTGGCGCGAATCTGCACCAGCTCGCGTGCCGACGCGGGGTCGAACGACGCGACGACGGCGCCGTGACGCGGCCGCACCTCAACCAAGCCTTCCACCGCCAGCGCGCGAAGAGCCTCCCGAACGGGCACCCGCGAAACGTCGAGCTCTTCGGCAATGCGGCCTTCCACAAGCCGGTCGCCCGGTTTGTATTCGCCCGATGTAATGGACGCCCGCAAACGGCTGATCACCAGATCCGACAACTGCTGATGCATGATCGGCTCGCGTCCGTTTGCCCCTGTGGCTCCCCGCACCATATTCCAATCTCCACAAACCTGTCGTTACGACGATGTACCGCCGCATTCTAGCAGCGCACGGCATTTTGTAGACTGTACACGATGCAGGGTATGCCCGTGGTTTCAGGCACGGCGGGGCACTGAAGCCATAAACGCCAGAATTTCCTTTCCCAGCCAATCCTCCCCGGAGTTGAAGTGCGCCACGATCGACGTGTGGTTGTGCCCGCGCACTTGCACGAACCGTGGTGCGACGCCTCGGTGGTGCAGTAGCCGCTGAAAGAACGCAGCGCCGTAGCCGTCGAGAAACCGGTTCTCATACTCGGCGATGGCGATCATGGTCGGCACCGGACTATTTGCAGCGTGCGTCAGCGGCGAGCGCTCCACATAGCGAGCTTCATCGGCACCGAAATAGGCCTGCACCGGTTTGGCGTTCGGATTGCGCGGGTCGACATCGGCGAACAGGCGCGCACTGATCAGCACCAGTCCGGCGACGTCCTCCCGACGCTGCGCCGGGTCGGAAGCCAATGCGGGATCGAACAAACACCCCGCCGCATGCGTGCCGCCCGCCGAATGCCCGATGACGAAGATACGCGACGGGTCGATCCGCCAATCGGCGGCGTGCGCGCGCACCCAGTCGATCGCCATGGCAACGTCCTGCGCACCGCCCGGCCACGGCGCATCGTCGGCCAGACGGTATTCCACGTTCAGTGCGACAACGCCTTGCCGCGCAAACCAGTGGCAGACGTTGTCGTAGACCTCGCCGTTCACGCTCTTGCTGCCGCGCACGAACGCGCCACCGTGGACAAATATCACCGCGTCTCGCAGCGCGTCGGACTGCCCGGCAACCGCCTCACCCACGGGCGCGAAAACATCGAGCACCTGCCGCGCATGGTTGCCGTAAGCCAGATCCCGCTCGACATGCGGGCTCTTGGGCGCCGCGGCGAGTAGCGGGGAATAGCAGTCGATAACCGCCTTGCGATGCGCAATGATGTCGTCGTTCCAACGGGGTCCGAGATCGAGCATCTGACGCCGCTGCTCGGCGGGGAGCGCACCAAATGGTGCCGAAAAGTCGCGCATATCGCTCACCATGACACGCTCACATCGCCGTTGATAAAGGTCTGGCAGGCCATGCGATAGCCGTTTTCCAGGTCCTCCGGGCTCAAGTGACGACGCTCCTTCGGCTTGACGGCGTCGGTATGTTCGAGACCGGTCTCGACCCGGCAGCGGCAGGTGCCGCACAGCCCGCCGCCGCACTTGAATGGGATACCGCCCTTCTCGCGCAACGACACACGCAGCAAGTTGCTGTTCGGCGGTGCCTCGACACGCTTGCAACCATTGCTCAGAAACGTGATCTGCACGGTCGCCGCAGCGGGTGCCACCGGCTCGCGACGGCTAAGACGCGCTTGCGCATGTTCGCTGCCGACGAGTGCTTCGAGCGAGGCCACCGCTTCGGTCACACTCGAGAACTTTTCGAAGAACTTGGTCGGCACCAGATTTTCGCCATGCGGCGGCGCGTCCTCGATGATCTTCACGCGCGCCGCGCCGTCGAGCTTTGCTACAACGAACGCTGCGACGTGACGCGCGCCGTAGTAGTAGTCATGTGTTTCCACCGGCGTGATGCCCGGGGTCGGTTCGCTGCGATACTCGCCCGGCCGACTTGTCAGTACGATGTACATTCGTTTTCCTCGTTACGCGTGCTTGTCGGCCACTGTCAAAGCGCTGCCGGCGCTTCGTCGGCCTGCTCCAGCTCGATGTCGTGCTCGATCCACAGTTGGCAGACCAGCCGGTATCCCGCTTCGAGACGCTCACCCAATTGCTTCTTCTCCTTCCAGTTGGGCGCTGGTAGATGCGCTTCACCAGCTAGTACCCGGCAAGCACAGCGCGCGCATTTCCCCATGCCGCACTCGTAACGTAGATGCGGAAACGGAAACTGCTTGATCCCTGCGCGTACGACGAGATTGGTATTGGCTTTCACTTCTTCCCGGTACGTTTGCCCGTTTCGATGGAATACGACGACTGGCATGCATCCTCCTCAGACGCTGCTGCAACTGCGTATACTGTATACCGTTATTTTTGCCGCTGTACAACGAAACGTTGACCCGACGAGGACCTACGCGGCGGCTTCGACCGGCGAGTGCTGAAACGTGAAGCTATCGACATAGAGGTAGCGCACGCTGGCACCGTTGGCGAGAAACGCGTGGCGCGCGTCGCGAATCATTACCGGCGAGCCGCAGAGGTACAACGCGTGTTCCGACAAGTCGGGATGATCTGCCAGCACGGCGTCCTGCACGTATCCGCGCGCGCCCTGCCACGCGGCGTCCGGTCGCGACAAGACCGGTACGTAGCGGAAGTCGTCATGCTGCTGCGCGAGTTGCGTCAGTTCTTCGTGCAAGTAGAGCGCGGCTTGCGTTCGCCCGCCCCAATACAGATCCACCGGCGGCGTATCGCCACTGGCCAGCATCTCGGCCAGCATGCTGCGTATTGGCGCGATGCCTGTCCCCGTGGCGACCATCACGATCGGCCGATAGTCGTCCTCGTGGTAGCCGAAGCCGCCCAAGGGCGCTTCCACATCGAGGGCATCGCCGGGGCGCAGCGCGCTCAGGCGTGTCTGCGTGAAGTAGCCGCCCTCAATACGGCGGATATGGAGCTCTAGCGAGACCGGCCCGTTCATCGCATTCGCCGCGCTCGCGTCGTCAGGACGGGAGGCGATGGAGAAACTACGCGGCCCGGTATCCCCCAACAGCACGTTGAGGTATTGCCCCGGACGATAGATCCATGGCTCGCCGTCGGGGAATGTCAGCACAAGACGCGTCACGTCCGGGCTCATCGCTTCGGTGTGCAGCACGTGGGCCTTGCGGCGACGTGACGGTGCTGGAGCGTGCAGCATGCGCTCGGTGCTGATAACCAAATCGGTGCGCGCATGCGCCTGACACATCAGCGCGTCCCCGGCGTCCGCTTCTTCTTGCGAAAGCGCGGACGGCAGCTCGTCGTAATGCACACGTCCCTGCTGCACCGTGACGCGGCACGTGCCGCAACCGCCGAACTCACACTCGGACGGCAGCGCCACACCGGCGCGCCGTGCGGCTTCGAGCACCGTTTCGTCAGGGCCAGCATCGAAGCTTCGCTGCGCTTCCAGCCAGGTGATTCGATAACTCACTGGCAACCTCCGGTCAAAGCTTGATATCGGCCTGCACGAGCACTTCGCGCCCGCTCTCGCGCAGCAATGCCTGCAAAGCGGCCAGACCGGCGAGTCCGGCTTGGGTGTCCTGTTCGCCGTTGCCGCCGGACAGGCCGATGCCGCCCACCACTTGCTTATCGACCACAATCGGGAAGCCGCCGACGAACGCAGCGAACTTTCCTTCGAAGCTCCACTGAATGCCGAAGGCTTCGTTGCCGGGCAACGCCGGACCGTTGGGCGGCGTGGTGAACAGGTGCGTCGAGCGCTTATGCCCGGCTGCGGTAAAGGCTTTATTCCATGCGATCTGCGGCCCGGTGATCCGGCCACCATCCATGCGCTCCAGTGCCAGCGGGAATCCGCCTTCATCGACCACGCAGATCGATTCGAGGACGCCGATTTCCTGGGAACGGGCAACCGCGGCGGCAATCATGTGCCGGGCTTCGGCAAGTTCAAGTTTGAAAAATGGCTTCATGGCGAGTGAGAGATTTCGTGAGTAGGTGGGCGTCAGACGCCGCGGTAAACCGTCTTGATCTGCTGATAGAACTCGAGCCCGTCGCGGCCCGACTCGCGGAACGTCGCCGTACTCGATTGCTTGAGGCCGCCGAACGGGGCGTTGATGAGATTGCCCGTGGTCGTGCGGTTGATCTTGACGGTGCCCGCCTCGATGTCGTTGGCGAACCGATGCATCAGGCGCGCGTCCTGCGTGACCAGCGAAGCCGCAAGTCCGTAGTCGCTGTCATTGGCAACCGCGATGGCGTCTTCGTAGCCATCAACATCGATGACGGCAATGACCGGCCCAAAGATTTCTTCGCGCGAGATGCGCGCATGCCTCGGCACATCGGCAAAGATGGCCGGTGTGACGAAATACCCGTGGGCATAAGCGTCGTGCGTAAGTTGCTGTCCGCCGCAGACCAACGTGGCTTCGCTTTTACCGATCTCGATGTACTCAAGCACAGTGCGCAATTGCCCTGCCGTCGCCAGCGGACCAATGTCGATGCCGGGTTGCAAGCCGTTGCCGATCTTGAGCGCAGCCGTCCGGGCCGCGAGGCGCTCGACGAACGCTGCCCGAATCTTGCGCGCCACCAGCACGCGGCTCGTGCCGGTGCATGCCTGCCCCGTCAGCGATAAGCCACCCTTGATCGTGAGATCGACGGCACGGTCGAGGTCTTTCTCGTCAAGTACGATCAACGGGTTCTTGCCGCCGAGTTCCATTTGCGTACGCGTGGACATCGACGCGGCACGGTGGATTTGCTCGCCAGCAGAGGTCGATCCCGTGAATGAGATCGCCTTCACTTCACGGGCACTCACCAGTACCGGCCCGACGGCAGAGGCGCTCCCGGTGACGAAGTTCAGCACGCCCTTGGGAATGCCCGCCTGCACGAGCGCTTCCGTCAGACGCAACCCGCTCAACGGCGCATCCGTCGCCGGTTTGAACACCACGGTATTGCCGCAGATCAGCGCGGGGGCGATCTTGCGCGCGGGAATCGAGACAGGGAAATTCCACGGCGAAATCACCGTCACGACGCCTAACGGCTCGCGCACCGTGTACACCGCCATGTCGGCGTCATCGTTGGGAAACGTGTCACCGCCATACGACTGCGCTTCGACGGCGTAGTAGCGCAGCGTCTGCGCGGCGCGCAGAAATTCGTCGCACGCGAGGTTTTTCTGCTTCCCTTCTTCGCGCGTGAGTTCTTCGCCAAAACGCTCGGAATGCTGTTCCAGATAGGCACTGGCGGCCAGCAAGATCTTGGCGCGCGCGCCCAGCGAGAGGCGCTTCCAACTGGCGAACGCCGAGGCGGCGGCACGAACGGCCGCCTGTGCGTCGGCTTCGCCCGAGGCTTGAAACTGGCCGACGACATCACGCGTATCCGCGGGATTGACGTTCTCGAAAGTGGCGCCCGATCGGCTCGCACACCATTCGCCGTCGATGTAATTCAGAAACGTGGGCACGGTTGTCATGAATGCAACTGTCCTACAAGTGGGCTGGAAGACCCGCGCCGCACGGGCGCGGGGTTACCGGTGTCGCTTAGGCCGCGAGCCCGAGCTCAGGCAGCGGAATTTCCTTTTCGACGTAGTCGTAGTACAGCGCCGTCGTGTAGAGCAGACGCATTTGCGCACCGATCTCGCAAATCTTCAGGCAGCGCTGTTGCAGCTCCGGCGTGTTGGCGTTCTCCAGCACGATTTGGTAGCCGCGCTCGCCGTGAATCTCATCCGAGACGATGTGCAGGTCGAAGAACTCCACCTCCTCATCGGTGAACTTGTAGGTGTCGCGCAGCGTCGGCGTTTGCTTGCGATAGATCGACGGCACCTGCGACTCCAGCCCGACGACGAGCCCGGCGACCGCCACTACCGGGTCTTCGCGCATCGCCACGGCGTAGCACCAGCTTTGCAGGCCGCGCGTGGTCGGCGACATGTTGTCCGGGTCCACCACGCGCTCACGCGTCGTGCCGCACGCTTCGGCGAAGCGGATCAGCAGATCGGTGTGACGGTCGCCCCCAATTTCTTCCTCGTACATGTTGGCGAGCAGAAAGTCCTTCGCCTCCGTCATGTGATCGGGCGTACGGGCGTAGAGGTAGCCGAGGTAATCGGCGAACGGCCCCACGTAGTGGTAGTGGTTTTCGGCCCAACGGGCGAGATGCGCGCGCGTCAGCTTGCCGCTGGCCCACGCCACGCTGAACGGTGCCTTGTTCGCGCTCTTGCCCTTGATTGCTTCTTCGAGTGCCGCACGGAAAGTCTCGCGGTCCATCAGCTCTGCCATTTCAGACTCCTTGGTTCCAAGTGGATAAGCCTATGCATCGGGGATGCCGGGCTTCGTTTCGTCATTTTTGTACACTGTATACAGTTTTTGCAAAAATGCCAATGCAGTGAATTACGGTGTGCGGGGAGATCCCGCGAAAACGGTTGAGATTAGTCGGTGGCTTTTTGAACGGTGACAGGAACGGCGCGTGCCATCGCGTGGTCGACCGTGGCGGAAGGCGATGCAGCGCCTGCGGTACCGGCATGAGCAGGTTCAATGGCGTCGAGCGCGATGCCATTCGTCTCGGGCAACAACCATGCTGCCACGATCACCATGCCGTAGCCCACAGCAGCGACGATAGGAATGGCGAGCGTAAGCGTCGTGTGTCCCGTGGCAAGCCAGCCAGCCATGAACGGGAAGAACGAGCCGATGACACGCCCGGCGTTATAGGCCACGCCGTAGCCGGTCGCCCGAATTTCATGCGGATAGGTTTCCGAAATCGTCGCGGCGACGCCCGCAAAGGTACCCTGCATCAGTACGCCCATCAGAAAGCCGAGCACCATCATGACGGGCATGGGGGCCGGAATCAGCATGTAGGCAATGCTCATCACGAACGCACCGAGCGCAAACAGGATGTACGTCGGACGACGGCCGAGCTTGTCCGTACACCATGCGCCGACGGCGTATCCGACGATCGAGCCAACGATGGTGATGGCGAGCCACATACCGGTGCCGGTAACCGACAAACCCCGTTCCGTCTTGAGCCACGTCGGCATCCACGTCGCAATGGCGTAGTAAGCACCGAGCATGCCGCCCGAGAGCAAGCTGCACAGGAACGTACGCGCCAGCAGTTTCCCGCTGAATACCCCTTGCAGCGTCTTGAGCGGGCTCGTTGCACCGCGTTCGGCGAGCGTGCGCGTGAAGGCTTCCGGCTCTTCGAGATTACGACGCAGCCAGAACACGAGCAGCGCAGGCGCTACGCCGATGAACAGACACACACGCCACGCCCATTCAGGCGGCAACCAGTTGAAAATCACGCTGTAGGCAATCGCTGCCAATGCCCAGCCGAACGAATAGCTGCTCGCGGTAAAACCCGAGAACTTGCCGCGATGGGCCGGGTTACGGATGGTTTCCATCACCAACACCATGCACAACGACGACTCGCCGCCGAAGCCTAGCCCCTGAATGATGCGGAACACAGCGAGTTGGGTAGGCGAATTGGTCAGGCCACAGGCAAAGCACGCAAGCGCGAACAATGCGATCGTCCAGCGCAGAATCCGCACGCGGCCATAACGGTCGGCAAGCAGCCCTGCGCCAACGGCGCCCACCAGCGAAGCAATCAGCGTGTAAGTCACGATGCTGCCCGCCGTTGCCTTGCTCATGCTCCAGGTCGTGAGCAGCACCGGGATGAGAAACGAATAGATCATGAAGTCGTAGACGTCGACCGTATGGCCGATGAAGGTGCCCGCAAAGGCACGCTTCTCGTTCTTCGACAGTGAATTCAGCCAGGACATAACGGTGTCCTCCTTAGGTGTCGTGGGTTTTGTGGGTAGATAAAGTGGGCGTTGGTGTCGGCGTTTCAGATGGGTGGTACGAAGGTGTAGCCGGCGGCTTCGAGCAATCTGGCTACGTGGATCGAGCGCAGGTCGTGGTACAGCGGAGCCACGATCTGAACGCCCACTGGCAGCCCCTGTGCCGTGCGCCCTGCGGGGGCGACGGTCGAGGGCAAACCGCACAGACCGGAGTGCCCGGCCCAGAAAAGCTGCGTGGTGAGCGGCTGCGCCCGCCCATTCACATCGAGCGTGCGCTGCCAAGGCGCGCCCTGCTCGTTCAAGGGAAAGGCTGCGGTCGCCGCCACGGGGCACAGCAGCACGTCGACCTGTTCGAACAGCGCACGCCACGCAGCGGCAAATTGCTCCCGTAAGGGTTGCAGCTTCAACCAGTCGCGATGGCGCATGACGGCACCCACGTGTTGCAGCGATGCGTATCGCAAGTCGTCGGCGGCCACTTCTGCCGCACTCGAAACCGATGCAGCGAAGGCCTCCTCGCCGAGGTACCCGCTAGTGGCAGCACGCAACAACAGCATGTAGACGCGGAGCAACTCGGCCGCATCGAGCGCCGGACGGGCGTTCCACTGCACGTGGGCACCGCGCCGTTCGAGGTCCTTGCCGAGCGCCACGATGCACTGCTCCACCTCGGCGTCGACTTCAGCGACCGGATGCGTGGGCAGAATGCCGAAGCGAATCTCGCGCAGATCGGTGGCATGACAACGCGGCAGTTCGAGGCGCAAGGCGCAGGCGGCGTCGGCGGTGGGACCGGCGATAGCCGCGAGTACCGA
This sequence comes from Pandoraea pneumonica, assembly GCF_049918595.1. Lineage (GTDB taxonomy): Bacteria > Pseudomonadota > Gammaproteobacteria > Burkholderiales > Burkholderiaceae > Pandoraea > Pandoraea pneumonica_A. Next base: position 925,972 of record NZ_JBNCRZ010000002.1, on the reverse strand, counting down.
TTCCAGGTCGTCGGCACTGCGCGCGAGCGGCCCTGCCACATTGATATCGGGGAAAGTAGCGCCGCCCGGCAACCCATGCCCGTCAAGGGGAACCAGGCCGTGCGTGCTCTTGTGAGAAAAGATGCCGCAATAGTGAGCCGGGTTACGGATCGAAGAGCCGATGTCCGAACCGACGTCGAAGAAAGACATTCCGGCACAGACCGCCGCGGCGCTGCCGCCCGACGAGCCCCCCGGCGTTCGCGTGACGTCGTGCGGGTTGCGGGTTGTGCCATACACATCGTTGTAGCTTTGCCAATCGCGCAGCCAGATCGGCACATTCGTTTTGCCGAGCAAGATGGCACCGGCGTTTTCCAGCCGCTGCATCACGGTCGCGTGGCGCTTGGCGATATTCCCTTTGAACGCCGGGTCGCCAACGGTCGTCGGCCAACCCTCGACATCGAACGATTCCTTGATCGTGAACGGCACGCCGTGTAGCGGGCCTCGCACGTTGCCAGCGCGGCGCGCGGCGTCTAGCGCTCTCGCTACGGCGTGGGCGCGCTCGAAATCGCTGACCACCAGCGCGTTCAGGCGGGGGTTCTCGCTGCGCCAGGCCGCTTCGCAAGCCGCGACCAGCACGGTCGAAGTCACCTCTTGCCGCGCCAGTGCTGCCTGAGCGGCACCTATCGACGCGTACTGCCACTGCGTTTGCACCGCCTCCGATCCTGAGGGCGTATCTGCATTGCGGGTATCGACCGTGGAATCTGACATGCTGGAATGTCCGTTTCAGTATTCTGTATACCATCGGTCGACAAATTAGCGCTGTCAAGGCTCCTGCGGATTAGGGTTTGTGCTTAAGGGAGCGCAAATTCAATGCTGATGCGGCTCTCACACCATTCGCGCCACGGATTGACCGCTTTACGCCGTTCGCTCCCCGTTGGTCGCACGCCCGTAGGCTGTGGCGGCCCACGCCCCTACTGTCTCCCACAAGCCGCGCCGTCTGCGCGCCGTCCATCGCTAGCGGGAGCCTTTCGTGCCAACGTACATCATCGTCGTGCTGTCTCATTTCGTAGCTGCTGCGCTAATCGTCGCCGGGCTTGTCGTTTTCGGTGGTCCTGGCGCACTCACGCCGATGACCGGTGTCGCCGACCAGTTCAAAAGCGTGGACTATTCAGACCTTCCCCCTGTCGCAAGTGTGATTGCCCGAGACGGCACACCGCTCGCCTATCGTCGATACGGCGGCAAAGAAGACGGAACTGCGTCCGTGGGCGCGGCCATTCTGGTTCACGGCTCATCCGCCGACAGCAAGAGCCTGCATGTGCTGGCGAAAGACATCGCATCGCGGGGTTTCACGGTCTACGCACTGGATATTCGCGGACACGGCGCGACCGGCCTCAGGGGGAACATCGCCTATGTGGGCCAGTTGGATGACGATCTGGAGGACTTCGTTGCCGGTATTCATGAGCCGTTGCCAAAAACACTCGTGGGCTTCTCCTCCGGCGGTGGATTCGCGTTACGTATCGCTGGCGGACGATTGCAGTCCCTGTTCGATCGCTACCTCCTCATAGCGCCGTTCATCAGTCATGACGCCCCCACGTCGCGGCCTCGCAGCGGCGGTTGGGTCAGTGTGGGAATGCCACGCATGATCGTGCTGACGATACTGAATCGCTTCGGGCTTCACTGGCTGAACAGCTTGCCTGTGATTCGTTTTGCCCTCAGCGACGCGGCACGGGGCCGATTGACTGAAACGTATTCGTACAATCTCATGACCAACTTTCGCGCGTTGCCCGACTATCGCCAGAACATCGCCGCCGTCCATCGTCCGCTGCATGTCGTTGCTGGGGAAGACGACGAGTTCGTGATACCCGGACGTTACGCGAGTGTTTTCGCCGAAGCCAAAGGCCCGGTTGCCATTTCGTTATTGCCCAACACCGGACACATTGCGATGACCGTAGACCGACATGCCACGCAAGCGATTGCCGATACGTTGGCGAAGGCGTTGGATTCGTCGGGTAAAACGGTGCTAAAAGACGCAGTCTCAGCTACACACGGATAGCCCAAGCGAGCCGCAGATCGGGCGGAACATTCCGTGACTATAGGCGTAATAAATGAATCCGCACGACATCAGCAAGCCAATCGCCGAACCCAGAATGTATTGATTCCGGTCTGACATCGGCGGCGCTTTCTTAGGCGTGCGCATATCTACGACCTGCGGGCGCTTCCTCACCCACAATGCGAAGAGCGCAAGCGCGAGTATGGTGAGCCGGGAAACCCATTCCATGGTTGTCATTGGCGTATGGCGTCTATTAGATTTCTGGTTAAACAACGCACATCGAGAACGACGCGGCATGACGAAATACCTCATGCCGCGCGCCAACTGATTTGGCCCGCTAAATACCCCGAACGCAACGCGTTAGTTGCGAGAGATGACCTCAATCGACCGTTTAAATTCGGCGCCGCTATCTACCCTTCGCGTGGTCTCCCCGCAGCGTCATCACCGCGCTGTCCACCCGCGCCACCACCTTCCCATCATCGCGTTTGATTTCGCATAGGTAGTGCGAAACCGTCCGTCCCTGATGCGTCGCCCATGCGTGCGCCTCAAGCCGAGACACCCAAACCGGGCGCAGAAACGTCGCCTTCAGATCGATGCTGGTGAAGGTCTCCCCTTCGCGCATCAGCGTCGAATGCGCGGTGCCAATCGCGGCGTCGGCCAACTCGCACAGCAAACCGCCGTGCACCGTACCTTGCTGGTTGCCATGAATTTCCGCATTCGCATCCAACGCAATGACCGCCATCGCTTCGTCGATCGCAACGATGCGAAAGCCAAGCAGGTTGGAGATCGCTGTCGGATAGCGCATATGCGTCTTGTCGTCTAGGCGCAGCGTTCCCGCTAACTGGCGGCGCAGAAAATTCAACACGGGCAAGTCGTTCGATTCGTTGTCGATATCGGACATGGCAAACAGGGGCCTCATTCTGAGATTGCTCTGCGCAGTCTGTCTGCCTAGAATCGGACAATCAAGAAATTGTCCTACGTACAATCATGGCCGAATCTCCTGTGACCGCAGTGGTTGAGCATCTCTCCAACGAAATCCGGCGTGGTGCACTGCCGCCCGGCACCGCGTTGCCGACACATCGGAAGTTGGCCGCCCAACACGGCATTGCGATTGCTTCGGCGAGCAAGGTCTATGCGCGGTTGCAGGCCATGGGGCTTGTTGTCGGCGAAATCGGCCGCGGCACGTTCGTGCGCGATCGCCCAATGCAGCGGGAGTGGGACGCAGACGATGAGGCACGGCTCAGTTCCCATTCCGTCGACCTCTCGTTCAACCATCCGACATGGGCAGGCCAGAGCGACCTGTTGCGTGCGACGCTCAGAGACCTCGCCTCATCTGGCGATCTGAGTGCACTAATGCACCAGCAGCCGCCGGGTGGACGCCTGCACGAGCGGCAAATCGTTGCGGATCATCTGCTGCGAACACGCAAGATACGAACGACTGCCGAACAGGTCTTTCTCGTGGGCGGCGCACAACAAGGGCTGGATGTGACGGTGCGCGCCTTTCTTCAGCCCAATGATTCGGTGGCAGTCGACGCCCTCACCTACCCTGGCTTCAAAATGGCGGCTGCGTTGTCGTCACTAGCCCTCAAGCCCGTCACCGCCCTCAACGACGGCCCCGATCTGAACGCGTTAGACGATCTTTGCCGCCGCAATCTCATCCGCGCCATCTATGTCATGCCCACGCTGCATAACCCGCTTGGCTGGGTGCTGAGTGCGACGCAACGCAAGCAACTGGCCGAAATGGCGCGCCGCTACGATTGCCTCATCATCGAAGACGCCACCTACGCCTACCTCGTGGACAACGCAGCCCCCCCCATCGTCACGCTTGCGCCCGAGCGCACGATCTACGTGTCAAGCCTGTCGAAGAGCGTGGCTACCGGGCTGAGATTCGGCTACGTCGTAGTGCCACAAAGCCATGCGGCACGCGTTAAAAGCGTGGTCCGCGCCAGCGTTTGGAGTCTGCCGAGTCTGGTGACCGCGATGGCGACGCGATGGTTGGCCAACGGCACTGTCGCGCAACAGGAACAGTTCCAGCGTGAAGATGCGCGCCAACGCCAATCTGTCGCGCGCGAAGTCCTGCATGGCATGGGAATGGTGGCGCATCCATCGTCACAGTTCCTCTGGCTACCATTGCCCGAGGGCTTGCGTATGGATCAGGTCGCCGCTGCGCTGACAGCGCATGGCATTGCGGCATCGAAGGCTGAAGCCTACGCCACGACGCCGCATGCGCCGCATGCCTTACGGCTCGGGCTGAGTTCAATGCCCGTGGAGGACGTTGGCCCGGTACTGGCGCAAGTTCGCCACATCATCGAGCATCTGCCGATCTGAGCGCGAGGCGCACGGAATGCGCCCCGCTACCGACGCGTCAATCGTAAGCGCGGGCGTCTTCGACCAGCTTGCCGTCGTCGGGCAGTGTTCCGGCCGTGACGAAATCGATCTCGGCACGCAACCGCGTCACATCCCGCAGCGTTTCTTGCAAGCGGGCTGCAAGCCCCTCAGGCGGCGTCGCGGTGGTCTCGCACACCAGCGTCATGCGGTCGTCGCCCACCCGGCCCTCGACACGCAGACGCATGCGCCCCAGCTCGGGATACCGTTTGCCGATCTCGCCGATTTGCCCCGGATGCACGAACATGCCGCGCACCTTGACCGTCTGATCGGCGCGCCCCAGCCAGCCCTTCAGCCGCATATTGGTACGCCCGCACGGGCTGATACCTTCGGCGACTGCCGACAAATCTCCTGTGGCGAAGCGAATCAACGGATAGTCGGAATTGAAGTTCGTGACGACGACTTCACCTGTCTCTCCTTCAGCCACCGGTTTTGTGCCGCCTGGTTCCACAATTTCCACCAAGACGTTTTCGTCGACGATCAGCCCCGCCTGCGCATCGCTCTCGAAGGCAATCAAGCCAAGATCCGCCGTGCCGTACAACTGACGCGCACTGATCCCGCGCGAGTTGAACCACTGACGCAGCGACGGCGGCAATGCCTCCCCCGAGAGCGAGGCGCGTCGAATGCTGCTGATATCGGCGCCGATCGACTCGGCCTTCTCAATCAGAATCTTCAGGAACGACGGAGTGCCCGCGTATGCCCCGGGTTGCAAGTGCTGAATCGCTTCGATCTGCTGCGTCGTCTGTCCCACACCCGCGGGGAACACACAGCACCCCAGACGCGCCGCGCCCGTCTCGATCATCATCCCGGCCGGCGTGAAGTGATACGAGTAGGTGTTGTAGACGAGATCGCCGGAGCGCAAACCCGCCGCGTACAACGCTCGCGCAAAACGCCACCAGTCGCTGCCACGCCCATCGGGTTCGTAAATGGGGCCGGGAGATTGATACACATGGGCTAGCCCACCCACAGGCGTAGCGTTCAATCCGCCGAGCGGCGGCACCCGCAGTTGATAGGCCGACAGATCGGATTTGCGCGTCACCGGCAAGTCCGCCAGCGCCGCACGCGAGTCGATGCCGCGCGCATCGAACGCGCCGAGCACCTCTGTGAAATACGAGGCGTTCGTGCGAGCATGCGCGACGTGTGTCGGCAACGCCGCCAGCAGCGCCTTCTCGCGAGCTTCCGGGGCACGGGTTTCAAGCGCGTCGAAGTAATCGTTCATAGAGACGAAGGGACGGAATGGGTTGATAGCCGAAGGGACAGCCGGGTTGATGCTCAGCGGCAAGCTCACGCAATCCAGCGCTTGCGTCGCCGATAGCTCTTAACGTTGCGAAAGCTTCCCTCGCTGCTCGCACCGTCTTTGGCGATACCCAGATAAAACTCTTTGACGTCCTCGTTGTCGCGCAATGACGCGGCGTCGCCATCCATCACCACACGCCCGTTTTCGAGAATGTAGCCATAGTCCGCGTAGCGCAGGGCCGCCATGGTGTTCTGTTCAGCGAGCAGAAAGCTCACGTTTTCCCGCTCGTTCAGATCGCGCACGATGGCGAAGATCTCTTCCACGATTTGCGGCGCCAGTCCCATCGACGGCTCGTCGAGCAGCACCATCGACGGTTGCGCCATCATCGCGCGCCCGATGGCACACATCTGCTGCTCGCCGCCGGACGTGTACCCCGCTTGCGACTTGCGGCGCGTTTTCAAGCGCGGGAAATACGCATAAATGCGCTCCAGCGCGTGTTGCTGCGCGCTGCGCGACGCGTGACGGACGTACGCACCGGTAAGCAGATTTTCTTCGATGGTCAAGTGCCCGAAGCAATGCCTACCTTCCATCACCTGAATGACACCGCGCTTGACCAGCCCGTTGGGCGTGAGCTTCTCCACACGCTCGCCGCGATAGTCGATGGTGCCTTTGGTCACCTCGCCGCGCTCGGCCTGAAGCAGATTGGAGATGGCCTTGAGCGTCGTACTTTTGCCCGCGCCATTCGCGCCGAGCAATGCCACGATCTTGCCGTCAGGCACGACCAGCGACACCCCTTTGAGCACCAGGATGACGTGGTCGTAAATGACTTCGATATTGTTGACGCGCAAACTCGCTTCCATGCCGCGTAACTCCGGGGTCGTTGTTGCCGACGCTCTGCCGCGCCGCTGATCGCAGAGCGGCAGAGCGTTCCGATCACATCTGCTGATAACAGGCAGGCGTCATGCCCTTTTCCTTGGCGTACTGCTTGGCCGAGGCTTCGAACAACGGGTGAATCAGGCGGCGATTGCCCTCGATCCAGTCGGACACCATCACCCACTTGGTGCCGTCCCACTGTTGAATGCGAACCTTGCCCGAGCCCTCGTGGTCCTGGCAGCTCGTCTTGATATCGGGCAGCAGACCGGTCGCGCCCAGCGTCTTGAGGCGCGCGCCGTCGATGTTCAGGTTCTCGAACGCCCAGCGCACTTGCACCGGCGTCATGACCTTGCCCTTGCCGAACTTGTTCTGCGCCGTGGTGAGCGCTTCGACGGTCGCCACAGCGGCGGAAACCCCACGGTTATAGAGCACCGACCCAACCTTCGACGGGTCTTGCATATTGCCCTTGCCTGCGCCGTACACCACCTTGTCGATATCGGCGATCAGCGGCACTTGCTTGCCCGCCACGTTCCACGTCGCGCTCATGTAGCCCTTGGCTGCCGGGCCCGCCGGAATCGTGTCTTCCTCCGAGCCTGCCCACCAGCTGCCGATGATCTTCTCGCGCGGATAGCCGACCTTCTGCGCGGCTTTGAGCGCCGTCTGGTTCATCACACCCCAGCCCCAGAACACGACATAGTCGGGGTTTTCCTGACGAATGCGCAGCCACTGGGCGCCCTGCTCGTTGCCCGGGTGGGCCACCGGAATTTCGATCAGGTTGAACTTGTTGATCTTCGACTCCGCCTGCATGGCGACGATCGGCTCTTTACCGTAGGCCGAGTCGTGATAGAGGAATACGATTTTCTTGCCATTGAGCGAGCCGCCGTTCTTGTCGGCGAGGAACTTGATGATGGCCGAGGCCTGCATCTGATACGTCGTCACCAGCGGGAAGGCCCAGGGGAACACGGTGCCGTCGACGGCATCGGTACGGCCGTAACCCATCATCACGAGCGGCACTTGATCGGTCGCCGTCTTGTCGATTAGCGCGTACGAAATGCCGGTGGCCATGGTGTGGTACGCCGTGCCCTTGGTCACGGGGTTACGGCCCTTCAGGCGCTCGTAGCACTCGACACCCTTGGCGTTGTTGTACTCGGTTTCGCACTCTTCCCACGACAGCTTCACGCCATTCACGCCGCCGTACTTCATGTTCACGTATTGCAGGTAGTCGATGAAACCGCCGTAGAACGACTGTCCGTTGGCCCCATACGGTCCCACGCGATAGTCGGCCAGCGCAATGAACTGATCGTTGGTCTGGGCGAGTGCCGTCCCCGCCGAGCCCATGCCGAGCACCAGACTCATGCCTAGCGATACCGCCAGTTGTTTCGTGTTCATGCTGTGTCTCCTTGTGGTCTTATCGATAGCGATACATGGTCAGCCGACGCCCGTTTGCCGGTGCGTCAATACATCGAAATCAGTGCGGGAACGGCCAGATGCGCAGCTTCTCCTTGGTGATTTGCCAGAGTCGCGCCAGACCGTGCGGCTCGACAATCAGGAAAAAGATGATGAGGCCACCGAACAGCATCAACTGGATATGCGAGACCGTTGCGTTGGTGAACGGCAGGTGGAGGAACGTGGCGAGCGGCGGCAGGGTGAAGTCGAGCAAGATCGGCAGCAGCAGGATGAACGCCGCGCCGAGGAAGCTACCGAGAATGCTGCCCACGCCACCGATGATGATCATGAACAGGATGCGGAACGACAGGTCGAGCGAGAAGCCGTCCGGTTCTACAGAGCCGAGGTAGCAGTAGGCATAAAGCGCACCGGCCACGCCGCAATAGAACGAGCTCACGGCGAACGCCAGCAGCTTCACTCGCATCAGCGGAATGCCGATGACTTCGGCAGCGACGTCCATATCGCGCACGGCCATCCACGCCCGGCCGATGTGCGAGCGCACGAGGTTCTTCGCGATCAACGCCATCACGCAGACGATGCCCAGCACAAACAAGTACTTGCGCACGGGCGTGTTGACGTCGACGCCGAGAATCGAAATTTTCTGTGCCGTAATCACGCCGGACGAGCTGTTGTTCGAGAGCCAGGGAAACTTCGTCAGCACCCACAGCACGAAGAACTGCGCGGCGAGCGTTGCCACTGCGAGGTAAAAGCCCTTGATGCGCAGCGACGGCAGACCGAACGCGATGCCCACGAGGGCGGCACACACGCCACCCAGCGCAAACGAGGCAAGGATCGGCATGCCTTCGATGCGCAGTTGGAAGTTGTATGACGCATAGGCACCGACGGCCATAAATGCCGCCGTCCCCAACGACAACTGCCCTGCGTAGCCCGTGAGAATGTTCAGGCCGAGCGCGGCGAGTGAAAACACGAGGAACGGCACGAGAATGGCCGTAAGCCAGTATTCGGAGGCAATCCACGGCAAGATGCCGAAGGCGATCACCAGCACCGCGCTCACCGTCAGGCGGTCCTGACGGATCGGGAAAATCTGGCTGTCGGCGACGTACGATGTCTTGAACTGTCCCGCTTCGCGATAAAACATGAGTGGCCTCTGCGTTAGATGTCAGACACGGTCGATATGGCGCTCGCCGAACAACCCCTCAGGGCGCACGAGCAGGAACAGCAACGCAAAGACATACGGGAACCAGCCCTCGATCCCGCCGAAGTTGCCGCCGAACTGGCTTTGCAGTAGCTGCGGCAGATAAATCTCCGCAAGCTTCTCTGCGGCGCCGATAATCAGGCCGCCGACAATCGCGCCGGGAATCGACGTGAAGCCGCCAAGGATTAACACAGGCAGCGCCTTGAGCGCGGTCATCGTCAGCGCGAATTGCACGCCATTGCGCGAGCCCCAGAGCATGCCCGCCACGAGCGCGACGAAACCCGACACGCTCCACACCACCACCCAAATGCGCTGCAACGGGATACCCAGCGACAGCGCCGCCTGATGGTCGTCCGCGACCGCGCGCAGTGCCCGGCCGATGCTCGTGGCTTTGAAGAACAACGCCAGCAGTGCAACGAGTACGGCGGCGATTCCGGCGGCGGCCAAATCGAAGCTGCTCACCAGCAGCCCCGTCGAGTCCATGATCGACGCGATCGGCTCGTCGACGATACCGAGCGACAGCGGACGCACCTCATTGCCCCAGAGCAGCGGTGCCAAGCCTTCGAGGAAGAACGACAGACCGATGGTCGCCATGAACAGCGTGATCGGCGACTGGTTCACCAGCTTGCGCAACACGAAGCGCTCGGTCGCGGCACCCACCAGCACCATGACGCCGAACGCGCCGATGGCTGCCGCCCACAGCGGCAAGCCCCGCTCCATCAAGCCAACCACCGAGAGCGCCGCGAAGTACACCATCGCGCCCTGTGCAAAGTTGAATACCCCGGACGCTTTGAAGATCAGCACAAAGCCCAGCGCCACGAGCGAATACATCACGCCCGAGAGCAGCCCGCCGATCAGAATTTCGAGAAAGAACTGCATCGATGTCTCCAAGTCGCAATTGCCTGACCGAACCCTGTGCGGCTCAAGCCGCAGCGGGTACACCGTGCGCCGATCCGAGATACGCGCGGATCACTTCGGGGTCTTGTTTGACTTCCGCTGGCGGGCCATCGCCGATCTTCTTGCCGTAATCGAGTACAACGACGCGATCCGAGATATCCATCACCACGCCCATGTCGTGTTCGATGAGCACAATCGTCGTGCCGAACTCCTCGTTGACTTCGAGAATGAAGCGGCACATGTCGCGCTTTTCTTCGAGATTCATGCCCGCCATCGGCTCGTCGAGCAGCAGCAATTCAGGTTCGGCGGCGAGCGCGCGAGCCAGCTCGACGCGCTTTTGCAAGCCATACGGCAAGCGACCGACCGGGGTCTTGCGGATATGTTGGATTTCGAGAAAGTCGATGATCTCTTCGACCTTTTCGCGATGCTCGGTCTCTTCACGGCGCGCCGGGCCCCACCAAAGTGCATTGGCGAGCAGCCCCGAACGCATGCGGGTATTGCGGCCCGTCATGATGTTGTCGAGGACCGTCATGCCCTTGAACAACGCGATGTTCTGGAAGGTGCGCGCCACCCCTTGCCGCGCGGCGGACGTGGGGTGCATGCGTTGGCCTACCTGTCCGCGAAAGACGATGGTGCCTTGTTGCGGGTGATAGACGCCGTTGATGACATTGAGCATCGAGCTCTTGCCCGCACCGTTCGGTCCGATGATGGCCCGGATTTCATGCTCGCGCACATCGAACGAAATGTCGGTCAGCGCCTTGACGCCGCCGAACGACAAGCTGATGTGCTGCAAGTCGATCAACACGTCGCCGGCCTTGCGTTTGTCGTTCATGCCTGCTCCTGCGGAATTCGGATGACGTTGTGAGTGACGTGTTCGCTTTGGAGCGCCCGCCTTACGTTCAACTACGCGGCGCAGCGCAATCCCACGGGCGCAGGGTCATCGACAGGCGCACGCGTGCCGAGTACCCGTGCCGGATGAATCGTCAACGTCGCGCTCACACTGCCCTCGCGCCCGTCTTCGAACTTCACACGCGTCTCGATAAACTGCGCCGTCTTGCCCGTATAGAACGCGTCGATCAGCACGTCGTACTTCTGCGCGATGAAGGCGCGCCGCACCTTGCGTGTGCGCGTCAGCTCGTCGTCATCGGGATCGAGTTCTTTGTGCAAGATCATGAAGCGATGAATCTGCGCCGCAGCAAACGCCGACTCTTTGGCCAGATCGGCATTCACCTGCTCGATGCAGCCCAGAATCAACTCGGCGACTTGTTCGTTGCCCGCCAGGTCGATGTAGCCCGCGTACGGCAAGTTGTGGCGCTCCGCCCAGTTGCCGACAGCATCCATGTCGATGTTGATGAACGCGCACACCTTGTCGCGGCCATCGCCGAACGCCACGGCTTCCTTGATATACGAGAAGAACTTGAGCTTGTTCTCGATGAACTTCGGTGCGAACAACGATCCGCACGTCAGCTTGCCCACGTCTTTGGCGCGATCGACGATGCGCAGATGCCCGTCGGCATCGATGATCCCGGCATCGCCGGTGCGGAAATAGCCGTCCTCGTCGAAAGCTTCGCGCGTCGCGTCGGGGCGCTTGTAATACTCCTTGAGCAACCCCACGCCACGCACCAGCACTTCACCGCTCTCACCGATTTTGATTTCCATCCCCGGCGCGACCGGGCCGACGCTATCGAAGCGCACTTGACGGTCGGGTTGCAGGCAAACGTAAGCGCACGTCTCCGTTTGTCCGTAGAACTGCTTCAGATTGACGCCAATCGCACGGTAGAACTTGAACAAGTCCGGACCAATCGCTTCACCAGCGGTATACGCCGTGCGGATACGGCTCATGCCGAGCGTGTTACGCAACGGCCCGTAGATGCAGAGGTTCCCCAGCGCGTATTGCAGGCGATCGACCATCGATACCGGCTGGTCATCGAGCACTGCCGCACCGCAGCGCTGCGCAACGTTCATGAAATGCGAGAACAGCTTGCGCTTGATCGCGCTCGCGTCTTCCATGCGGATCATCACTTGCGTCAGCACGTTTTCATACACGCGCGGCGGAGCGAAGTAATACGTCGGGCCGATCTCGCGCATATCGGTCGCTACCGTTTCGGGCGACTCGGGGCAGTTGACCGTGAACCCGGCCACCAGCGCCTGCGCGTACGAGAAGAGGTGATCGCCGACCCATGCCATCGGCAGATACGAAAGCACTTCATCGCCCGGGCCGAGTTTGTCGAATTGACTGCCGTGATGCGCAGCACCGATTAGCCCCGCGTGCGAGTGGCAAACGCCTTTCGGCTTTCCGGTCGTGCCCGACGTGTAAAGAATCGTGGCGGTATCTTCGGGGTCGCCCGCTGCCACCGCATCGTCGTAATAGCGCGGATGCTGCGCGTCGAAGGCGCGTCCCTGCTCCACCATCGAGGCATACGATTGCAGGCCCGGTGCGTCGTAGTTGCGCAGGCCGCGTGGGTCTTCGTAAATGATGTGCGCCAGATGCGGCACGCTGTCGCGCAACTCCAGCAGCTTGTCGACTTGCTCTTGGTCTTCGACGATAGCGAAGTTGATCTCGGCGTCTTCGAGCACGTGAATCATTTCTGCCGCGACGGCATCTTGATACAGCGGCACGGCAACCCCGCCGAGCGCTTGTGCTGCCGTCATCGCCCAATAGAGGCGTACTCGGTTATTGCCGATGATGGCGAGATTGTCGCCACGCGAGAATCCGGCGGCGGCCAGTGCGCAGGCGAGCAGGCGCACTTCATGCGCAGCTTCCTGCCAGCTCCAGCGCTGCCAAATCCCGAGATCTTTTTCCCGGTACGCGGTTGTGGCGCCACGTGTGGCGGCGTGTGCCAACAACAATCGCGGGAAGGTGGTCCGCTCCTGCATGCCTGTCTCCTGTGTCTCGCCACGTTTCGACAATCGTCGAGGGGGACGTGGCGTGGCTCGGTCGGCGGGCGCGTGATGAGATGCAATGCGCGCCCTATCCTGCTGGCGTCAACTTTTGGTGACGCTTCTTGGTTGGCTTGTAGTGCAGTGACGATCGCTTTGCCGCGCGGCAGGCAGCTTCTATACTTGTGCTTCGGCGTCGTGTAGCAACACCGTGGATGCTTGTCTCACCCTGCGCATGGCAAGGCGAAGATACCCCATGACCCACGACGGATTTGTCACCCGGATGACAATCAAGGGAAAGTCCCTATATGTCGCTAGAGACCCTGTTGCAGCGCAGCGTATGGGCACAAGGACTCACGCCAGCGCAGCGCGAACGCGTGACGGCAGAGATTCAGGTGCGGCCGGTCGAAAATGGTCGTTATGTGTGCCGCAAAGGCGACCCGTCGCACGCATGGTTTGGGGTCATCGAAGGGCTGGTGAAGATTGCGACCGCGTCGGCTAGCGGCAAGTCGGTGACATTTACGGGGGTGCCTGCGGGCGCGTGGTTCGGCGAAGGCTCGCTGCTCAAGCGCGAGATTCGTAAGTACGACGTATTGGCACTGCGAGATTCGGTCGTCGCGCACATGCCGATCGCCACGTTCGATTGGCTGCTCGACACGAGCATCCCCTTCAATCGTTTTCTGACACTGCAACTCAACGAACGGCTCGGACAGTTCATTGCCGCCGTCGAACACGAGCGCCTGCTCGACACCGATGCACGTGTGGCCCGCTCGCTGTCGTCGATGTTCAACCCGGATCTCTATCCGAGCGACGACACGACCATCCAGATTTCACAGGAAGAATTGAGCTATCTCGCCGGGGTGTCGCGCCAGCGTGTCAATCTGGCGCTCAAGGTGCTGGAACAGGCGGGGCTAGTGAAGGTCGATTACGGTGTCCTGACCATTCTCGACCTTGAGGGATTGCGCGAATTCGGTATGTAGTCGCTGACCCGGCAGCTTATTTCGCGACCGGCAAATGTGCGTGGACGAAACGCACGACTTCCGCACGGAGTTCCTGATCTTCCGGCGCCCCCATGAACCCGCCATGCGGCATTCCTTCGAAAATATGCAATTCGCAAGGGACTTCGGCCCGCCGCAGTGCCCGATGCATCCGTACTGCATTCGACAGAAACAAGTCACGCGTGCCGCTCTGAATGAACGTCGGCACGAAGCCCCGAGAGAAGTCGCCGAACAACGGTGAAAGATAGGGATGCGCCAAGTCGGCATCCCCCGCGTATAAAACGTTGTTCGGCATCAGCGACTTTGGCAACAACACATCCACGCGCTGATTGAGCTCAAAGCTGTCGCCCGATTCGGTGAGGTCGACTTCAGGCGATAACAACACTAGCGCGGCAGGCAGCGGCAGTCCCTCGTCCCGTGCGCGAAGCACCATTGCCGCCGCCAGATTGGCCCCCGCCGACCGACCGCCGATCACGATGTGAGTTGCCGGATAAGTCTCTAGCAGGCAACGGTACGTCACCAGGCAGTCATCCAACCCTGCCGGATACGGATGCACCGGTGGCATGCGGTAGTCGATACCCCAGCAGGCCATACCCAACTGAGCGGCCTGCATCTGCGCGCCGATACGGCAAACCTCGCCGCCGCCAAACACCAGCCCACCGCCGTGCAGGTCGACATAGACGACACCCTCGACGACGCCATCGACCGGCGTGGCGACGTGCACAGTCGCGCTCCCGATCAAGCGTGTCTCCACTGCCGCAGTCAATTGACCTGCCATCTGCGCCATCGCTGCGCCGTATTGGGCATCGGCGTCGGTCTTAAGGCGCATCCAGCCATCGAAGTCATCCGGCGGCGGGGCTGTGTGCATCGCATTGAACGGCTCGCCGTCGGCGTTCACCAAACGGCGTAACGCGGCCTGCGCCTGCGCGCTAATACTGCGAGGAAAGGGAATGACGCGCGCCGGAACACGCACGCCGTCGATGGCTTGAGTCATGACTGGATTCGATTAAGCAGGGAGAGAAGCGGCAGGCCAGTGCCGTAGTGAGGTATCGAGCGCCTCAAGACAACGCTGCCACGAGATGTCGGCGTCCGGTGCACTGTGGGCGAAAGCGCTCGAGGACGTCAACGTGATGTAGCCCATGAAGAAGCCGCCGAGAAAGCGAATGGCGTGCACTTGTTCGGCCTCGGGTACGGCATACCCATGCAACACCGCTCGCATCAACTGAGCGAGTTGCGGCCCCGCACTGGCCGCAGCCAACTCGGGCGACAACGGGTGACGCGCAGCGGTAAAACGCCCCGGGCAGCGCAGGGCGTAGTCGCGATGGGCATTCGCCAGCGCAATCAATGCGTCCTTGCCAGCGCGCCCCGCCATCGCTTGCGCCGTGGCATCTGCCAACTGGCGCAATGCCAGCAACGCGATCTGCGATTTGAGTTCGTCGAGATTCTTAATGTGGGAATAGAGGCTGGCGAGCTTTACGTCGAACTTGCGAGCCAATGCAGCGCCGGTCAAATGCTCGAAGCCAATCTCGTCAGCCAGTTCGGCACCGCCCTCCACCAACCGGTCAAGTGTCAGTCCGGCTCTAACCATGGCTTACCTCGCATGAAAACTAATTGATTATGCTATTTTCCTAATCATATTAGTTTTCATGCGGAGGATCAAGACACTTACTGGGAAACGGCCTCACGCTCGATGCTCAGACGTTCGACCGACTTTGACGCGCGATTCACGTCGGCGTTGTCGTGCCAAAGCGGCTTGCGACCGAACGTGGTGTACATCTCCACTTGGTCGGCGTAATGCGGCGAAGGCGTGCCGTCCGGCGCAACGAAACCGCTTTGGCCCGGCGCGACCACGTCGTAGGCCGTCACCTTGCCGCGTGCTCCCGACGCCCCGAAGACGATCAAGTCGTTCTCTGTCCCTCGATTCATATAGACCGGCGTACGCACGGCTTCAGCGGCATTCGCCTGCGGCACACCGAAGAAGTTGTTAGCGCGGAACGTCAGTGGCACCGTCGGTGCACGCCATGCCGTCATATCCGGGCCGAACTTCGTCTTGAGCGCGGTCACCGTATCGTCCAGCGCCGCCAGAATCACGTCATCCGGGCGCTTGCCATTGAAGATGTCGAACGTCTGCGGCACACCGGCTTTGTCGCCGCGCAGGCCTTCGTAAAGCACCTTGCTGCCGTTGCCGATATTGGCGGATCCCGTCGGACCGTCTTGCGGCGTGGCGTATCCACTAGCCAGGAACCATTTGTCGTACGGTGCGGGCACCACCTCGCCCAACGTGCGCTTGAGCATTGCCGTGAGCCACGCGTCCATAATGGCCGGACCTGCCGTGTCGTAATGGCCGGTGTGTTGCGGGTCGCGGTTCAAGCCGTCCCACTTCGCCAGTTGCAGGGCGAGTTGGCGGCGCGCATCGGTGGCGGGCAAGTTGGCCGTCGCGCGTTCGATGAACGGCAGGAAGTGACGACGATTCACGTCCACCGCACTCGTCTGCTTCAGGATCTGCCACATGTCGTCGACGCCGAGCTTGTCCTGCGCCTTGATGCGCTCGTCGATTTCCACCACGCGGTCGGCACCGCCCCACACGAACGCAAACAGGTCGCTCGCCGGATAGCCCTTTTGCGGCGAATTATTCCAGTTGGCGATCCAGCCTTGCTTTGGGTTGTAGACCTTCGGGTTGGTCGAGAACGGCAACAATCCCTTCCAGTCCCATTCGCCCGTGCCCGGCACCGGCAGACGCGGATCATGCCCCGGGCGACGATCGGGATACGCGCCTGTATGCACGTAGCCGATGTTGCCCGCCGTATCGGCGTAATACCAGTTGATGGTCAGCGCATGACGTGCGGCCTGTGCGGTCCACGACTTCCAGTCTTGCGCCTGTGCTTGATGCGTCCATGCGAGCAGCGATTGCACTTCGAGGCCATCCCATGCACGCGCTTTGGCGTAAGCGATGTTCTGCTTGCTGTCGCGCTGCATCACGACACCGTGCACCGTGCGATACACCTCCTGAACGACCGGCTCGCCGCCCTTCACGCGGATGATCTCGACGCGCTTTTCCATGTCGTGCCATTGGCCGTTGTGGAAGTAGCGATTCGGATTCGCGGGATCGAGCTTCTCGGCATACATGTCGATGTCGTCGCCGAACCCCGCCGTGGAGCCCCACGAAATCTTGCCGTTGTGGCCGAACAGAATGCAGGGGTAACCGAACGGCGTATTGCCGACGAGATCGAAGCCCGCGCCGTGCAGGCCGATGCCATAGGTGTACGCCGGAGCAAACCAACCGAACTGCGGGCCATTGAGCATGATGGCGCTGGCATCGCGCACTTTGTTTTTCCCGACGATCCACATATTGCTCGTAGTGGGAAAACCGGCAGGACCGGGTTGCCCGTATTGCGCGAACTGGGCGAGCATGGTGGCGGCATTGTCGTCGGTGGACTGATGCAGCAAGGCACCGTCGCCACCGCGTGCGAGCCGCGCCAGCATCGGTGCGGGGCCGTCGTAGCGCGCGAGCGGCTGCATCGTCGAGGTGATGTCCATCGGCTGTCCTGCGGCGGCCGTCTTAGCGTTCGCGTTCAACAACGGCCCCACCTTGACCGGATAGACGCCCTCAGACGCTGGAATCGTCGTGGGCGCATCGGGGTTCACGAGCCACTTCAACTCGTTGAACAACGCCATACCCTTGTCAGCGCCGTACTTGTCCTTGAGTGCAGTCACCAGCGCGAGATTGTCGATTTCGCTGGTCGCATCGGAGAACCGGTTGGCCATGGTGCCAACGAAGACCATCGCAACGTCGAAGGCATCCCAGTTGGCTGGCTGGAAACCGAAGTCGTTGAACTGCTTCGGCATGCGCGTGTTGGGTTGTGCGCGCACCTGCGCAATCCACGCGTTCATGCCCGCGGCATAGCCTTCGAGAATATCGCGCTCACGTTGCGGCAGATCGGCGAGCTGGCGGCGGATCGACGCCGGCCAGTAATTCCCTCGGATCGATTTATCGAAGTCGACGAACTTCTCGCCCAGCACCTCCGCCACGGTGCCCTGTGTGCTGCGTCGCGCCATCTCCATCTGGAACAGACGGTCTTGTGCGACGGCGTATCCATAGCCATAGAACAGCGCGTAGGTCGTCGCGGCATAGATGTGCGGCACACCAAACTCGTCGCGCTTGATGGTGACGTCGGTACGCCCGGGCACCGCCTTGCCGTCCACGGCTACAGCATGCTGCCCGCCTTCGACCGCTTTGGCTGCCACAGGCCCCGCCAGCGAGAGACTGAGCAGCGACACCGCCAGCGCGACCGGCAGCCGGTGGGAAACACGGGTCGCCAGGTTGGCAAAGGAATGGGCAGACGCAGCCGACGACGCGCGCGGCGAGCGAGTGAGCAAAGTCATCAATGTCTCCGTAGTTCTTATGGATAGAGACCATTGACGTTATCACAACAAAAACCGACCGGTCGGTTAATTAATTCACCGACCGTTGATATGTTAAGTATCGGTTTAACGGGTGTGGCTGCCTGCGAGCTTCTGCAAGAGCATGGCCTTTACTTCGGGCCATTCGGTATCGATGATGCTAAAGCGCACCGAATTGCGTTTGCGGCCGTCGGGCATGATGCGCTCGTGCCGAACGATGCCCTCTTGCGTGGCCCCGATGCGCAAGATTGCGGCACGCGATTTTGCGTTCGTTTCGTCGGTGGTGAACTGCACGCGCACGCATTGCATGACTTCGAACGCGTGAGTCAGCAGCAAATACTTGGCTTCGGTATTGATGCTGGATCGTTGTACGGATTCGCTTAACCACGTATGACCGATCTCTAGCTTCCGGTTGGCGCGGTCGATCTTCCAGAAGCGCGTGCTGCCGACCACCCGGCCGGTGTCGCGTCGCACGATGACGAACGGCATCACGGTGCCGTCTTGCCGTCCCTGCACCGCTTTGTCGATATAGGCGTCGATGGTGCTTTCGCCGGGCACCACGGTGACCTTCAAATTCCACAGCTCGCCGTCGGTGGCCGCATCGACAAGGGCCGAACGATGGTCGGCCTCAAGGGGATGCAGTTCAACGCCGGAGCCAATCAGTGTGGTGCGCAGTTCATCGACTTCTGTGCTGCTCGTTGCCATCGGAAATTCGATCCTTCAGTGCGTTCGTAAGCCCGACGTCAATGATCATCGAAACGGTTCTGAGAGCGCAAGACCTCTTCGATATGGTTTTCCGCCCATGCCACCAGAGGGTCGACGAGCGTCGAGAGGGTATGGCCCAGGTCGGTCAGTGAGTATTCGACCGTCACCGGCACAGTGGCGAATGCTTCGCGATGGACCAGCCCGTCCCGCTCGAGCTTTTGTAGCGTCTGGCTCAATGCCTTAGGTGAGATGCCGCCGATTTCGCGGCGCAGTTGATTGAATCGTTGTGCATCGTCGCGAAGAATCTTCACGATCAACAGCGACCATTTGTCCGCCAGTCGGCTGAATACGAGACGGGCCGGACAGCCTTCCATATAGACGTTGTAACGACTCTCGATGTCGCAAGACTTCGTGAGCGCGGCAGTGCGCGGCATGATATCCCTCCGGTAACCAGTTACCACTAGGTAACTTCTTGTTAGGCTGCTATACAAAATATACTATCGACGCTCCAGTGCCAATCCGGCATTTCTCGGTGTGTAAGGAGTTGTCATGGCAAAAACGGCCATCGTTTATTTTTCGGGTTACGGACATACCAAGCGTGCTGCCGAAGCGGCTGCACAAGGCAGCGGTGCCGAGCTGATCGAGATCAGTGAAGACGGCAACGTGAGCGATGCCGGTTGGGACACCTTGGCGCAGGCTCAGGCCATCATCTTCGGCACGCCCACGTACATGGGTTCGGTGCCGTGGCAGTTCAAGAGATTTGCCGACGCCTCGTCCAAGCAGTGGTTCGGACGTGGTTGGCAAGACAAGGTGTTCGGCGGCTTCACGAACAGCGCGAGCCTGAACGGCGACAAACAAGTCACGCTGATTTACTTGCAGACGCTCGCCTCGCAGCACGGCGGCATCTGGGTCAGCCTCGGCTTGTTGCCCGCCAACACCAAAGCCGCGACGCGTGAAGATGTGAACAATCTGGGCGGTTCGGTCGGCGCACTGGTGCAGTCGCCGGCGGACGCCACGACGGAAGAAATCTCCAGCGGCGACCTCGAAACGGTCAAGCGCTATGCAGCGCGCGTGGCGCAGGTGGCCGCCCGCCTGCACGCTGCGACGCACTAAAGCGCCGCAGCGCGGTTCCCCGCCGCCTAGGGCTGTTCATCTCGCGCCTTCAACTGGTACTGATACCAGGCGATCAGCGCGATGATGAACAGCACGAGGAAGATCGGAATCATGTAGCCGCGGGCGAGCCATCTCAGGAACGGGTCGCAGAACAGCAATGCCAGCGCGAGCAGGAGCCAGACGACTGCCACCACGAGTGCAGGTGCGTGGTAGTACCGCGCCATCAGTTCGCGCCAGCGGCACGACACGTAGTACGCCACGCCGCACCCAATCAGCAGCAGCAACATGATCTTCGTCGCCAGCCGGAACGCGTACAGGTTTTCACATACCGTTTTGCAAACGGCTGACGATTGCGCACCGGCAGGCTTTTGGAAGTAATCCGCCAGACACTCGCTCACGCTGCGCGTCACGGTGCACTCTTGCACACCCGGCGTCGGGTCGACTGCGGCGATGATGGCGTCTGCTCCGCTAGCCCCGCCCGTACCCCCAGTCTTGTCCCCTGCGTTTGCCGTCGCCCCATCGCCGCGCAACGGTATCGGCCAGAACCCGATGCCGCCGAAGTTGTCCTGCGCGTACACGATGTCGTCCTGAAGCTGCTGCCAGTTGTCGTGATCGAACGTGATGACCGGCACGATCTGACGCAGCACAATCTGGCGCTCTTCGCCGTGCAACCCCTCCTCCACCGAGAGACGAAGCGCCTTCTTCGAGTCGGTGGTCGGCTCATCGAGCAGCACTAGAAAATGGGGGCGCCGGTTGCGCTCGCGCGTGACCTTCGCCAGCATGTCGGTCGACGGATTCTGGTCGTTCTCCATGATCAACCGGAATAGATTGCCGTAGTCGTAGACGCCATGCCCCACGCGGTCGTGACGCATCATGATGTCGATTCGCTCGCCCGCCCCCGCCTTCCTGAGATCGGTGCGCAGTTTGTCGATGAATTGGTTAAATATCCCCACCGACACCGGATCGTCCGGATAGCCGTCGAAGAAGATCACCACCCCGCCGCCGTTGGTCGGTGCGAAGCGTGCGCCGAACGGCAGATGGTTCGAGACCTCGGCTGTCCAGTTTTTCAGGCGCGTGGCCAGCAGTCGAACAATGTCGTCGCTCACGCGCTCCAGCACTTGCGCTTTGCGGTTTTTCTCTAGCCGCGCCCACGTCCGCCAGTCGTTGCGCTGAATCACCCACAGCACGTTGCTCTGATGGCGTTGCGCAACGCTCACGAAATCGTCCGATAACCCGACGCTCGCTTGTGCAAGGTCGACAAAGCTGCGTCCGTCGTTCGCTTGCTGCAGCTTGCCGCTGTCGTCAAAGGTCGCGCCGTAATAGCCGACGCGCGAGATGGTGCTGAAGTCGACGATCTGCTTGGGGCCAGCCATCCAGAACGGGAAGAAGCCATAGACCTCGCCTTGCAGCGCGTCGAGCACGCAGCCGCAGCCAGCGCCGTTCCAAAGTACTTGTTTCGTCGGGTCGAATGCGGGACGCTTGCGCGCCGTGGCCACCAGCGACGGCCGGAACCGGTCGTACAGCGTTTGCATTAACTGCGGCAACGTCAGCACATCGACATTGCTGCATTCGCCCTTCTTCCACAGCGCATCGAGTTGGGCGAATAGCGCCGGGTCCCGCAGCACCGCCGAGAGTTGCTGCATCTGCTCGGCGGAAATCTTGCGGGCATCGGCCACGCTGCCCGGAATACCCGTCGGACAGGCGCCCACGCCTTGACGCAAGCGCGCCATGACCGCGTGATCGAACAGCCACAACTGCGGGTATTGCAGGCCCTGCAAACCCTTAAGCATGTCGAGCACCACTGGCGGTACCGCCTCGTTTCTACGGCTCGCCGACAGTTCTGCCAGTGCCTGCGCCGTGAGCACATAGGTGGTTTGCGTTTGCGCCGCGCGAATGATGTCGGGCACGTACGGGTCGACCGGCGTCTTGACGTCGGACGTCGCGTCGAGAATCGCCTCGTTGAAATCCGCCTGACTGGCGTATTCGTCAGTCAGCCCCGCCACGGCGTCGATGACCGGTGCAGGCACGCGACCCGCTTGCCGGAGTTGCTGCACCGAAACGTCGGTGAGTTGGTAGGTCGTCGTGACGGCGGCCGCGCGGGCCTCGGGCAGATATGCCTCGGCTTGGGTGCCCAAATCCTTGAGCGCATCGAGCACCGCCGCGTCGAATAACGGCTGGTTCAGATAGACCTTGTCCTGAAGCGCCGAGAGTTTGTCGATCACCTTCGACTTCGAGGCGAGCAATCGGAAATCATTCGCTTCGAGCGTGTAGTTATAGATCGTCAGCAACGCGCGGTCCGGATCGGGGCCCGCGTTGCGGCGTCCATCGGTATCGAGGTGATACAGCCAAAGCATCGCTGCAATTTCGTCGTCGGTGCCAGCGAGCCGAATTTGGTAGTAGCGGGCTTGTTCGCGCGGCTCGAAGCTGTCGATCCAGCGCCCGAGATCGGCGCTCACGAGATCGGTCTTCCACTGCGGATGTGCCCGCACAATACTTGCGAACTTCAGGAGGGCTTGCACCGACGCGTTGGTCAAATTACCCACTGGCTGCATCTTGAAATCGAGCCAGAAGCGGTTGAGCCACGAGAGCGTAATCGGGCCGACCAGATTGTCGGATAACGGCCGGGTGCTTTCGCGGTACGCCTGCAAATACGCCGGGTCGTCCGAATAGATCGTCAGCAACGCCTGCTGAATCGCTCGACGCGTGGCGGGAGCCAAATGACGCACCACGTCGGCCGAAATCAAGACTGCGCCAACGCCGTTCGTCGGTTCCGGGGCGACCTGCACGGTGCCCACGATGCGAAGCGCGTCTTGCGGCGTCATTGGCTTGCCGTCGCTGCCCACGGGTGGCGCCATGGTCGTCGTGCGGACGACGGGCGGGACGGTGGCGGGAGCGGCGACAGGTTCGGTGGGCACTGTGGCTGCCGCTGCCGGTTGCGATGGCACCGGTGCGACCTGACGCGGGGCGACAGGGGCCGACGCCGCGGGCGCCATGGACGGTGCGGCAATTGGCGCGACTGGCGCACTGGCGGGTGCTGCCGAGGCGGGCGTGGGCGCAGTCGCGTGCGCGTTTGCTTGCGGCGAAGACGCTGCGCTTGCGGGTATTGCCGCCGCGGCAGTCGAAGCCGTCGCATGGCTCAGCACCGGCAAGATCACGCCAATGAGCGCGACGCTCATCGCCGCAAGTCCAGCGCGCGTCAATCTGTGGGTGGAGAACAGAAGGCTCATATCAGATCGTCCGTCCTTCCTTGATCAGTTCGCGTCGCACGCCGCGCAGCAAATCGGCCTGACACACCGTGTCGCGTCCCTCCCGCTCGGCGCGCATCGCTGCATGCTGGGCAACGTTAAGTAGCGCACCACCCGAGAGCACATGATTTTCGGCAAGCGCCACAAGATCCACATCCGCCCCTAGCCCTTTCCCCTGTGGGAACAGGCTCTTCCACAGGCGCAAGCGTTGTTCGCTATCGGGCAACGGGAAGTGAATCGCGCTCTGAAAGCGGCGCGCGAACGCTTCGTCGATGTTGCCCTTCAAGTTCGTCGCCAGCAGCACGACACCGGGGTAGTCCTCGATCCGTTGGAGCAGATACGCGACTTCCTGATTCGCGTGACGATCGTTAGCGCTACTGCCCTCCGTACGCTTACCGAAGAGCGCATCGGCTTCGTCGAAGAACAGAATCCAGCGCTTGTTCTGCGCCTGATCGAACACGTTGGCCATATTTTTCTCGGTCTCGCCAATGTACTTCGAGACGATCTTCGACAGGTCGATCCGATAGACATCCACGTGCGCCGCCTTACCGAGCAACGACGCCGTGAGTGTCTTGCCGGTGCCTGGCGGTCCGTAGAACAAGGCACGGAAGCCCGGTTTGACCATCCGGTCGAGTTGCCAACGGCGCATGACGGCTTCGCCGCCGTCGAGCCATTGCCGAATCTGGTCGATCTCGTCGATCACCTCCGGCGCCAGCACGAGGTCTTTCCAATCGCGTAGCGTGGTGATGCGTTTGGCCGGGAAGCCCGCGCTGTAGTCGGGCTTGTGTTCGCTGCCCGAGGTGCAACGTTCGAGAAAGTCGCGCTCGACGTGAAGTGCGGCGGCCAGCGCGGGTTCGCCTTCGGCCCGGCGCTCTAAGCGCAAGATCGATTCGCGCGCAAACGTGTGCTCTGCGTCGAACAGTTGCAGAATCTCGAACCGCCGTGCGAGGTCGTCACCTGCAAGGATGAAGGCCGCCGTCTCGCAGGTCGGTAGCAAGCCGCTGTGGTGCTGACCGCGCCAGCCCCCGAACTCGGTGAACTGTCGTTCGGTGTTCTTGTTTTGGGTAAAGAGCAAATCGAGTGCCTGCGGCCGGACATGCGGCAGCATGGCGAGCATGAGCACCACTCGGGCGTCGAAATGCTTGGCAAGCCCCAGCGCCAGTAACGTCTTGGCAAATGGCGACGGGTCGTCGGCCAAGTCAGGTGGCGTGTGCGTGTGAATGTCGTGCGGGCCGCCTTCGTGCATGAAGTAGGCGTGCATGCGCGTCTCCAGCACCGCGTTGAACCACGCGATTTCACGCGACAAGCTTTCGGCGTTGGCCGTCAGTGGCGTTATCGGGTCGGTCATGACCATTGCACCCATATCGGTTGCGGCATACACGAAAGCTGCACGGTCGAAATGCCCCACGGCAAGCGCGTGAGCAGCACGTCGAAGGCACGATGCTCCACCTTGAGGTGCCAGCCGTTTTCGCCCAGTGACAACGTACCCGGCCGTTGTAAGAAAGCCTCCCGCAGTCCGTCCGGGGATGTATGACCGAGTGCCGACCAATGCTGGATCGTGGAGCGCAGCAATCCGTCGATGGTCGTTTCTTCCTGTCCGGCGACCTCGATGTGCCGCGCGACCGGCACGCTCGATGGCACGCCGCAAAGCAGCTTATGCATCACCAAGTCGTACTCCGGCACCTCCGTGCGCCCGCTTACCACATAGTGAAGCAGCAAGACCGCCCGCTCGGCAGCGGCCTCGTTGACAAAACGGCTGTCTCGCCGCCCATCGTCCCAATGCACTTCCATGAGTCCAAGCACCTCCCAGAGACGAGACAGGAACGGCCACAGCAGCACGGCACCGGCATGCACCACTCGGGTTGGCGTGTTCGACAGGTCGGTCGAATCGGCGCCACGAACGGCGATGTCGATGCCGGTTTGCTCCCGTATGCGGCTGGCCAGTGCAGGTGGAATCTCGCTGGACGTCGCTTTGGACAGACGGGCGACAAGCGCAGAAGCCAACGCTGCACCCGCGTACGCGCGTTGTGGCGCGAACAGCCAGGCGAACAGCGTTAGCCAGCGCACGCGCGCCAACTGTGCGGGCGTGCTCGTGTCGAGACTCAGTGCAAATAGCTCGGTGACGTCCGCAGAGAGGCGAAGCATCCGGTCGATCTCATCGGTGTCGCGCGACGACACGCGGGCAAATCCTAGCCAGAGATCGGGCGGAACCAGATCGAGCCAGCGCCCGGCGAGATCGTCATCGGTAGCGGCAGGTGTGAGCACTGAACGCAACGCCAGCGCGCCCGTCTGCATCGCCTGATGCAACCAGACCGACAATCCCGGCGGATGCGCTCCGCGCCCATTGCGAAAGTCCGCTGATGCGAGGTAGTCGAGAAAATCGGTAGGCTGCGTGGATGCCATATCGGGGCCACTTTCTTGAGGGTGATGTTGGGTCAGTCGTTGGCGCACGGACGACGCCGAGACAGACGTCGGGCGCGACGCATGATCGGTGACGGGGCGCGATGTTTGGTTTGTGACTTGATGCGATGGGTGAGTCTGTGTGTCGCGTGACGCGTTTTGCGGTACGGCATGCGAATCGGGGTTGGGTGACGTCTTCGATGCAGCACGGGTTGGCGCTGCCTTATCCCCCCGAGGCGTCGACGCGTGCGACGACGGACGCCCGTCATGAAGTGTCGAGCGTTCAACGACGGTCCCGTCCGCCGTCGTATCGCGGTGCCCTTGGCTGGCGTCGAGCCCAGTCGATGCTCGCTCTTCGTCGAGTGCGCTATCCGTCAACGCCGTTTCGCTCAACGCTTCGAGGTCCAACATCGAACCTTGCAACAATGCGGTGACAACACTGGCGTAGTAGCGCACAACGGCGTGGGACGCCTCGGTCGACACGTCAGGGGTGTGGGCAACGATGGCCTCATAGAACGACTCGCGGTGCGCAGACGGAATCTCTGCGCTCACGGCGACGACAACATCCACCACTGCGGCCCAAGCCTGCTGCGTGAGCGTTCCGGCCCCGGAGGTCAGTATTGCGCGGCTCAGGCCGAGGTCGCGCTGTAACGCGGCGCGCGCCTCGTGCGATAAGCGCCCCGCCCCACCGACCAACGACGTACCGCCGGAGATCATCGTTCGGTGAGCGTGTAATAACCGTTGCAACGCGTCCGACGCACTCGCGCCGCTGGTACCGACGGCAATGTCCGATGGTTCCGCGGCGATATCGCTGTCTAATCTGCCTTGAACCGCCGAACCACCGACCGTGGCCGGTGTGACCGACGTGCGGTCAGCTTCGTTCACACCTCCGCTATCGATAAGCGGCTCTCCGGCTTCCATCGCTGACGAGGAATCGGAATCTTGCACAGCCTCCGTGAGACGGTGGTCGCCGCGTTGCTCATGGAAAGCGCCTGATGAATCGAAGCGGCGGGCGGTCCCAGAAGCCAAACGTTCGCGGTGAGTTTCGCCATCACCGACGCGCCCTTCGCGACCAGCCTCGGTCACACCGGCCACGGACGTCGTTTGTCGAATGCTCACGTCTTGGCTGTCGCTAGCTTGTCCGTCATCCCTTCCGACGAATGTAGAAAGAGACTCACCGCCGCGTTGGGTTGGGTCAACAGCAACATCGCCCGCGACTGCCGAACGCTGCGAGCCGCTGCGCCCAACAGCGACGGTTGGCGGTTTTTTCTCATCGATCTGCTCGACCGAATTCCCAAACACACTGGACTCCCAGACCTGCATGAGCCGAAGCTGCCAACCAGAAAGTCGCTCGTCAGGCGCCATGCCGCGCGTCTCATCTAGGGTCAAAGGCTGGACAGGCGACGTCTGGAGCAACCACTCGAACACTCGCTTCCAGATCACCCGCTTCCACGCATCCACTGAAGCGTGTGTCGGCACAGTAGCTTCATGTTGTGGCGGCGCGGGAGGCAACACGCTCGGCGTTATGTCGTTAAGGGTCTGACCAAAAGCGTCGATATCGTCGGCGTTCAGTTCGGCCCTCACGAGAACTCGCTGATCCGCCAACACATCCGCTCCGGCGAGTGCCCGGAACGCCTGCCAATGCACAGCACTGGCCGGGTGTAGCAGCGTTGCCAAATCCGCCAGCATGGTTTCGGGAAACCCCACGACGATCCGCGTCAACACATCGTCGTGACGCCCGTATTGGCGAAGCGCGCTGGTCAGCATTTCACCGTTCGCCGATATCCACTCCGCCCAATCGTCGTATAGCGGCGCAGACGCCCCACTGAGTAGCGCGTCGATCAACCGACTTCGCGCGCCGACTGGCTCGCCTGAGGCCCCGGTTGCAGCTTCGGGATATGCCGAATCGAAACCAGCGCCGTGTTCCGACGGTGCCTCGGAGGTCGCTTGCGTATCGCCAGACTCGACGGCATGCGGCTGCGATGAAGATGCGTCGCGTTGGATCGTCGCGGCGAAGGCCGTTGCCGTTACCCCGGGGTCAATGAACGGGGACGAGTCCATCGCGCCATCGTGCAAGTGCAACTCACCCGATGAAGGGTTTGACGCCACTAGCCCCGTCGACGAAAGTTGGCGCTTAACCGAAACGCCTGTGGCATCGTCGCTCACGTGACGCCGCGCTTCGTTGACCACGGACGATGGCGGGTAACCGTCGACGGTCTCTTCCTCCTCGACTTCCACGGACGCTCCGGCAAGCGCGACCGTGACAGCTTCAGACCATGCACGCCGTCGTTTCCATCCAATCGGTGCAGCGTGCTCACTTTGGGCGATCGATGTCGCGTTGCCGTCGCTATCGCTTTCTCTCGCGACTTGCGCCGAGAGCAACGACAACATGTCCTCCAACAACGACTCTGGAAGCGACATCGCCATGCGGTCGCGTAAATCCGGATATGCCGCGTAGTGACGCAGGGCATCCCCGACAAGCATCGGTGCCTCGCGCATCAACTGCGGCCAAATATCGTAGAGCGCCTGTGCTTGCCCACTTGCGAATGCATTAGCCAACAGTGTCCGAGTTCGGGCAAGTGCGCGGTCTGAATAGGCTGCGTCCCGAAGCGCTTCCGTCGCGCCATCCGATTCGTCTTGCTCGAAGACGACATCCAGCCTGTGTCCCGTGCTATCCGCCGAAGGCACGTCGGAGGACGTCGACCGGTTGGCTCCACGAGCCACGCTATCCGTCTCGCCCAACATACCTGGTGATGCGGAACGTTTCGTGCCCGGTGTTTGGGCAAGTGCACTCGTCCCCGCATACCGGTGCAACACTGCCAGCATGAGCGGCGCAGCAGTGAATCCCGCTCGCTTCCCCTGCGTCAGTACATGCGCTGCCCGTGTTGCGATGTTGTGATCCGTATGCACCGTGTCGGTACCCGCAACACCGGCCTGCGCGCTGGCCAGGACCGCCTGCCACACCGCATGCCACGGCATTTGCAGCCCACCGGCACTCAGCGGCGTCAGCCCGGCCAATAGCACCTTCTCACGCGCGGCAAGTTGTGCCGTTTCGCGCTCGCTTACCTTCCACCCAGCGACGGCAAGCGTGTCGTCAAGCAAAAGCAAGTCCGCCAACCAGCGCTGCGCTTCCGCGGGCCTGAGCGCATGGAGCATCACATCGATCTGGGCGCCGGGAAACTGCCGCACCAGCCGCGCGATCTGGACGTTGCGTGAATTGCTGTTCAACAACAACCGTCGCATCGGCTCGACATCCCCCGCTAGCACCCGAGCGAACAACGTTTCCAGTGGTGCGCTCGATACGCCGGATTGCGTGGCCGACTGCGCGTCGGGCCACGTCTGCTGCTTAGTCCTTTGGTGTACCGGTTGCCTCTGCTCACGAACCGCATCGCCGCGGGCTTCACCACGGCTGCCGCGTTCAGTATCCGTTGCGGCCGCGGATGCGGATGCGGATGCGGATGCGGTCTCCGTCGCTGTCGCCAACCTATCCGGCAGCCGCCCCGACGTCAGGAATCCCATGAGCGACGCCGTGTCGGCATCGGCTGCCGATTCGTAGCGGGTCACTACCGGCGCGGCCTGTCCCGGCACGTGGACGTCGCGCCCGGTTAGCGCCTGTTCAAGCGCATCCGACAAACTTTCCGCGAGCGCTTCCGGCAAATCCGCTGCCTTGACACTGCCCAAATCGATATCGAGCCGATCGATACGAATCACCGCCTCGCCGGGCGCTCGGCTATCGAACACCGCAGACACCACCGCTAACAACCGACCGACGACCAGTGCGTGCAACGCATCGCTTTGCGACATGTCCAGCCCGCCCGCCGTGAAGGTCAGGTCGAATGCCAGGTGATCGATCCGGTGGCGCGTATCCATCGCTACACCCACAACGTCAAATTGCGCTCACGCCGCTGGCGCATGAGCAACGACGCAAGGCTCGCGCTGGTCGCATCGAGCCGACGCGAATCGGCACGTGTAACGTCGTCGCGCAAACGGGTACGCCACAAGTCGTAACGATGCTCGAAGTCGCGCATCGTCACAAAGTCCAACCAATGAAACTCCGGCAACAGATGCGCGGGCAGATTGCGACACACCGTCTCCTGCGCAAGATTACGGAAGTCGGGGTCACTGAACCGTGCCGACCACGCCGGAAACACCAGGCTTACGCGGGCGCCAAAAAACGCATCATCCACAGCGCCGGCGCCCGGTTGCCGTGGCCGCAGCAACACGTGCTCGACCAGATAGAAACCCTCCGATTGCACATTCAACTCGCAGAGGAAATCTCGCAGCGTCTGCACATAGCGATCGGCATGCGTCACCGCGCCCGCACGCCTGAACTTCGCCAAACGCACATTGCCGAGCCGGTCATCGTGGGTCTGGAAATGCACATGCACTTCATCGCCGTGCTGCTCCAGTACGTAGTTCTCCAGCCTGACGCCATGCACCAGCAACCCAACTGGAAGCATGTCGTCACGACCGCCGTCCCGAGCGGCTTCGTCCTGCGTCCCACTTCCCCTCGCCGCACCCCGCCCTGCCATCACCACCAACCGGGCAGCGGCGCGCTCGTAGTCTTCGACCTTCGCAACGTTATCCGCCCGCAGGCGAAGCCGCCAACGCAACAACGCCTCGCTCAATGGCTGCGTCGATGGCTGTGCGGGAAGCCCCAGCAAGATCGCAATCTTGGCGTGCACCCCCGCAACGTTCGGCCGCTTGTCAGCCCGCAAATCGGGCATGCCCACATCGAACGCCGTAGCCCGGTCGCGCGACAGTGCTGCGATATGACGCAAGAACTCAAGCTTGTTGTTCACCAGCCAATGCGTCGCGTGCTTGTCCTGGTAGTCGTCGAACCGCCGCAACGACTTCTGCGAGAACGTCTCGCCATACATCGCGAGCAACACGTCGAGCAGGCGGCTGCGCCGGTCTTCCGCCCGGTCCTTGCGCGAGACGATACGCGTGAGCGCGCTGCGCACGTCGTCCGGCGCTTCGACGTAGAGCGATTCGATATCGGGCAACGCATCGTCACCGATCCATTGCGAGAAGTACGTCTGATGCAAATCGTCGACAGAGAACATGCGGCCGACCGATTGCAGATTCTCGAGGTAATTGGCCATCAGTTGCTCGGCCAGATACAAATAGCCCTTCAACTGCTTGGCACTGACGTGATGCGCCAGCGGTGCCGAGGGCAGCACACCGAAATGATTGATGCCGTAGATCGCTGGAAACTGATGCTGTATCGAGAAGTAATCGCGCAACGCGCGCGTCTCGCCCTGCGGCGCTGGCACGATACCGACAACCGACTGGGGCGTATTGCGCAACGTATCGAATTCGAAACGCGCCTTGGCGAGCGCTACGCGGGCGTCGTCGAGCACGACACGCGCCTTGTCTTCGCGCCGTTGTTCGACGGCGTGAGCCACCGGCGCCGCCACACCACCGACCGCACTACTCGCGAAGTGAAGGCGGAGAAAAGCGCTCTGCGCATCCCCCGGGAACCGCAACCGCAGTACGGCACCGGCAGCCATGTCGGCCCCCACGGGGTTGCCATCGGCGTCGCAAAGCGCCAGCCGGTGCACATGTGCCACACCGTCCACGTCCTGCACCAGCCCGACCAGCTTCGAGATCGCAATCGGCGAACCGGGTGCCTGTGCGCCTGTACCGGCAATAAACCCGTGAACCGTGCGCGGCCCGGAGAACAAGGTATCGAGCGGCACCCCGGCGGCAAACGCTTTGACGTAACGCTCGACCTGAAACCCCGAGAGCACGGCCTGCGCACATCGAAAGTAGATATCGGCAAAGATCGACGCAGGATCGCGCTCGCTGTGAATCTGAACGTCACCGCTCAAATAGACCGCCTGTGCAGGTACGACTTGCACGTCAGCCAGATCCTCGCCGAGGTTGCGATGCGCGTTGAAGACTTCGAAGATGCGCTTGCGCACACCGGCTTCCATCGCGGCCTGCGCTTCCCCTGACAACTCACCCGATAACGTCTCGCTGAGTTTGACCAGCACGCGATACAGCCCACGCACCCCGCCCGCCGCCGCGCTGGTTTCCGGCTCGCAACTCAGCCAGACGTCTTCCAGTTCGGGAATCGAGTCGTAGAACAGCTTTCGGTAGTCGTCGACCGTGAGCACCTGACTCGGCAGAATCTCGTCCGCCGGATGCAGTGCGTGGCGACGGTAATCGATGGTGCCTTCCGGGCCGACCAGATAGTCTTCGGGCGCAAAGTCCGAGCGATACGCAAGTTCGGTGATCGCGTAACAAAGCTGCTCGAGAATCGTGACGCCCGGATCGTGCAGGTTGTAGTCGGTCCAACGCTCGCCGCACAAGGCTTGCAACGTGGTGATACCGGCGCGGCGCAGCGCATCGAAATCCAGCCCATACGGGTCAGGGGCCAGCCGGGCGATCGACTCGGGTGCGCTCATCGGCCGACCACGCCCCGAATGCCGCTCGTGCGCGGCATGTCCTCGGCGGCCTCGACCAACGCCATACGAGCACCGTGCAGTTGCGCCTTCATCGCATCGATCAGTCCATGGACTTGGCGATAAGGCAGATAGCCAAGTGCTTCAACGATCAATGCGAACGCTTGTGTGTCGAGCGCGCACGTAATGGCCCCGCCCTCTGGCGCATCGACGGCCTGACGATTGAGCAAGCCAATGAGCTCGTACACCCGCTTGAACGGCAGCTCTGCGAGCGCAGCCATCACTTGTTGGGCGGCTTGCGCCTCGAACACGATGTCGAAGGTGGTCGGCGGCGCGCTCATGCTTGCACCTTCGGCTCGGGATCGATGGCGCTCGTCTGCATATCCGGGTCGAACCAGAGATTGGTCAGGTAGTAGGTCACCCACGTGCGGTCGGCACCCGCGCTGTCGCGCGAGCTGTCGTACGGGCAACCCACGCGCATTTGCAGAATGTAGTTGTGCTTCGCGCCGTCCGGCGCGTCGACCCACTGCAATTGCAGCCGGTTGCACTTGCTGCCGAAGTGAGACTGGCGATAGTCGATGTCGCCTTTACCGTTGAACGCCATGACGGCGTACGCATGCATCAACGCGTACTTACCACTGCCTCGCTTGCCCACCCCCGCCATGATCTCGAACGCATTGCAACCGGTGAGCGTGTCGGTAATGTCGTGCCATTTGCCGTCGGCAGGCACGCTGCGGCTGCCCGGCCGTCCGCGCCGGCCATCGGCCACGATGCGCCCCGCCATATCGAGTTCGAATTCGGCGGTAACGCCGGACTTTCCAGACGTTTGGGTATTCTGCTGCCCCGGCAGCTGACGCAACGTCAGCGCCGTGGGGTTGTTCTCGTTGCCGAACGCCAAGCCACCACCCGGACCGTCGAGTTGCACCGACCAAATGGGGCTCTTCACATCGATGTTCTGATAAAAGCTGAGGAGCTTGCCCTGATTGAGCTGCGACACCTTGAGGCCATCGACGGGCGTCTTGTCGAAGCCCTCATCGACGATATTGAGCATCGAGTCGATCAGTTCGGAGAAGGCCGTCGCCGACGGCATCTCGCCATTGCCGAACTTGCGCCGGAGCGTGTCGCGATTGCGGCGGGCCATGGGCTTATTGGTCATTGGAGTCATCCGAGATGATGAAGGTGGCGCCGATTTCGAGGCGGCTGAGCGTGGTGCGCACGCCCGGGTAGTCGATGCCGTCGTCGACCGCTTCGATCGCGTGGCGTGCGACCGGAATGGCAATGCTCCACGGGTAAAGCGGCGTGATGTCGGCTTGCCCTTTTGCGGGCGAGGCACTGCCCAAGTCGGCCGGGTTGGCCGTGTCGAACAACGAATACGTCTGCACATCCGCCGATGACCACACTGCCGGGGCGGCCATCGCCGTCGGTACCGATGACACCGAAGGCGCTGCGGGCGGCTTCGCAGCGATGCGCAGCATCGAAAAGCCCGAGACGTTTTGCACATACGGCAGCGCGCCAATGAAGGCTTCCAGATCGTGTTGCCGGATACGCCACCCGAAGTGCGTTCGATAGCCCACGTCGTCTTGCCACGGCGTGAGGTAGCGCGAGATTGCCGCATTGAGCATCG
Organism: Pandoraea pneumonica; assembly: GCF_049918595.1. Taxonomy (GTDB): domain Bacteria; phylum Pseudomonadota; class Gammaproteobacteria; order Burkholderiales; family Burkholderiaceae; genus Pandoraea; species Pandoraea pneumonica_A. Next base: position 892,173 of record NZ_JBNCRZ010000002.1, on the reverse strand, counting down.
CGATGTAGCGGCCGTTACCTGACACATCGGTAAAGCGCACCTTGCAGCGCACTTGAATGCGCTCGTAGACCGGGTTCTCTACCGAAACCTGTGCCCACGGCGATGACAGCGTGTTCACAAACGCCGCAATTTCCTGCATCAGATTGCCGTCGAGCATCGGCATTTGCTCATCGGCTTGGACCGCAGGCCAGTAAGGCAGCGGCACGACAAGCGCGTGGCCCGGCCGAACACAATCGAAGGGCCCGTTCGACGTGGTCAGATTCGCAAAGCATTTGACCTTATAGACATCGGTGAATGCTTCGAGAATCAGCGATTCGAAGTCGGCTGGCGAAATGGCGCGCTGCTTGTGCCGCAACCGCTCGCTAACACGCGTGCGCATCTGGTCGCGCGTTTCCGCCGCGCGGCCGCCGCACGACGGCAGCGGCTGCACCAAACCGATAATCCCCGGCAATGGACGACGGCTGCGAGTGATCGACGCCGCAGGCAGCACCATCGGGACTTCCGGCGGCACGTCCGGGCCGCGGTGCACTTGCACGGCCTGTGCATGCACGGCATAGAGGCTGCAATACTTCTCCATGTCGCGATCAGCGCTCACGCGAAACCAGTACAAGCCATCGGGCATCACGGTGTTGTTGCACCCAATGTCCGCCGGTACACGCAGTGTCACAATGCCGGACGTCATAAAGTGATGCGTGCCGTCCGCCACAATGAAGCGCCGCGACAACGGCTTCCACACGTTGTTCACGAGATAGCTCCAACGCAGCCCGGCGCTATTGGCGGGGCCTTCGTCGGTATCTTCGTTGGTCGGTGGCACGGGTTGTGAGTCCTCGCGCAACTCGAAGAGCAACGTCAGCGTCTTGCCAAGATCGCTCGCGGCGATACCCACGTACAGATTGCCCGCCGCATTGATGCGCGGCAGCAACGCCGGTGCCGGATAGCTCGTGAGTCCCAGCGCCTCCCAGCCGGACGGGAACAGGTGCAGGAAGCGCCCGTCGTCGTCGCCGTTCGGCACCCGATCGACGCTGATGGCCCCGGTGGCGCAATAGTCGACGGAAATGGCATTGATGATCGGCGTATACGGCGCGCGCGGCACGGCGCTGGGCCGACGCCAGCGGCGGCGCCTCGCGTTGGCCATCATGGTCGTCGAGAGCGCTTGCGCGTAAGTCTCGTGCCCAAATGCGAAGGCTGGCGCGGCAAATGTGAACTTGAAGAATCCGTTCTTCGCACCCGGCCCCCACGTGAGCGGCTGTGCGGTGCTCACGCCCGCATCGGGTTCGAACAAGTGCGCCAGTTGACCGGCGCGCCACACGATCCGGTTGTCGATGCGCTCGCCCTGCCCCGGTTGCACGCGTGTCTGGAACAGCGGCACGCTGGGGCGCGACAACTCACTGGCAGGCGACCACACACCCTTCGCTAACACCGCGACGGTGGCCAGGTAATCCTCGTTGGCCACACGCACGTCGTAGCCGTCGTACCACGTGCTGAATCCGCCCGTGGTGCGTGGCAAATCCGCCCATTCGATCTCCACCCGAAAATCGGTGATGCGCTTGGATGCCATCTCGGTGCTGCCGACCACGAGATAGCTGCCCAAGCGCGCGAGCGGGCCGAACGGTGCAAAGGGTGTCGCCGCACTCAGTTGACCGATGTTGTTGTGCAGCACCAGATCGCGGCATCCGCGCGCCTCGATATCAATGCGAGCGCCCGTGACCGCCAGATCGCGCAGCATGCCGTACGGAAACAGATACGCCCCCGGGTTGATCACACAGCGCAGCAATGGCGTATCGATATCGAACTGCTCGCCATGCAACGCGGGGGAATAAGCCACCACGCTCGGCGATTGGGGCGGCAACTCGAAGCTGAGCCGCAACACATTGTCTTTGAAGAACGGCACGTAGCCCGGAATGTCGATCCAACCGAACTCTCCCGTCAGCCCCACCACGAAAATGCTGCGGAAGATCTTCAGGAAAATGTCGTTGCGCCGCAGTTCCAAGGCCTTCGCGTCGCGTTTGGCGGCAGCCTCCGCACTCTCGCTTTCGACGTCCGCCGACCTGCTGGCCTCTGGCGGTGTCGGCGCCGTCCCGAGCATCGCGTCGGCCACCTTGTCGAGCCGTTGCATGAGCGTGTCGTCTGCAAAGGTGATCGTCACACTGATGCGTCGATCGCCTTCCTTGAGCAGAAGGACCTTGCTCGCCAGCGCAAAGCCAATGCGCGCGTCGCGATGCGCTCCGTTGCCCATGCCCGCCTTTGGCGCACCGAGCACCGGCCAGGCCTGCGTGTGAACCGCCCCCGGCGGCGCCACCGGCACCGCCTGAAACCACGCGGCTGTGGGCCACGTACGACCGGTGACCGGCGCGCCGGCTGCCACGCTGTCGTCTTCCGCCAGCAAGTTTTCCGGTGCGCTGTAGCCGTTGTGATCGAGATAGAGCGTCTGCACCTGACTTACGACGGCGTCGGAGACGCGAAGCTCGTTGTCGGCCACATACAGAATGTCCCGACTCTGCGCGTCGACACCCGCGGGAAACTCGGTACCCGCCGGCACCATCACGTCACGCGCATCCGGCGTGCGCTTGATCACCAGCCACGTGTGATCTGGCACCGTCGCGCGCGGCACACTGCCGAGCATGCGGTCGTAGTAAAAGTCGATAAAGCGGCGGGTGTAGCCGTTGAGCTTGCCTTGCAGCTTCTGGAACTGCTGTACAAAGGCGATCAGCAAACCGATAGCCGGGTCGTGAATGCCGTTGTGAAGCGAGGCGGGCAAGCGCGCGAGCGCCTCCTTGCGCACCATTTCGATCGCCTTCATATACGCATGGAAGTCCGTGCGCACATCGGTCTTGGTCAAATGGGCACCGGCGCGGGCGATACCGTCGGCATTCGGCGTCGCCACTTCGGCGGACCAGATCGGGTCGAGCGGGAGCTGCGCGCCTGCGGTACGCAACGCACCAAGAATGCCGGACCGGTCGACGCTCAACTGCACGATGACAGCCCGCAGAACGGTGCGCAGCCCCAGCCCGTTGTCGCTCTGCGCTTGCGCCAGCGCGACATACCAATCGTTGAGTGTCGCCACGAGTTCGGCAACGGGAGACGCTTCCAGCGTCCATCCGGCGCTCTCGCCGTTGGCGCTGACGCCGACGTGCTCTGGCGTGTTGCGCCACCACGCGGCGAAACGCGCTGTCTCGCGGGCCAGGTCGAAGGCCAGAATGCGGCTCATCACCACGGTTTCATCGGCCCGGAAGAACGGTGTCCAGTCGCCCTCGGGCACGTTCTCGGCGTTATGAAATCGCACCAGCGCCGCGAATTCCGTCACGATGGCGAGCAACTCGTGAAACGACAACTCATCGAGATGGAAATAGCCGTCCTGCAACGCGGGCAGTGCCCGCATCGCCTGACTGGTGCCATCGCGAATGATGAGGTTGTACATCGGGTTGTCGTCTCGTCTTCAGTCGTATCAGCGCGGCATCTGCTTATCGGGCAGATTGGTGCCTTCAAGGAAATAGAAGGGATAGACCATGTTGCTGCGCGTGTTCGTCCCCCGTACCGTGTAATCGATCAACACGTCGATACGTCCCTCCATGGCCGCCGACGAATCGATCACAATCTGCTCGACGGTGATCCGCGTCTCGAAAAACAGAATGGCCCGCTCGATGGCATCGCGTATCTCGGTGAGTACGCTTTCGCTGATTTCGTCGAACACGTAGGTCTTGATGCCGCAGCCGAACGTGGGCTGCATGATCCGCTCGCCAGGCACGGTCGAGAGGATGATGCGCAAGCTCTCGTGAATGTCGGCTTCGGCCTCGACCATCTGCGTGCGCCCTTGCGTCGCGTGGTCGCCGAAACGTGGCGGAAATGCCCAACCTGTCCCGAGAAACGATTTATCGGTGCTCACGCGTCCTGCCCCCTTGTTACGTTCGCTGTCTCTTTTTATGCCGCTTTCGCGACCGGTTTTGCTACCGCACTCAACCGCCGATGAGTACCGTCGGGCATCCCATTGAAATCGCACCACCATGCGCACAGGTGTCGCCCACTCGGGCGGCGGGCTTGCCGCCGATCAACACGCTCGTCGATCCCATCACGATCGAGTCGGGCGGCCCGACGCATAAACAGTTGTCCGTCACCACCGCTGCGGGCAGCTTGCCGATCAGCACCGTCGGCACACATGGGCCGAGGATGGGACCCCCTACATGCGGAATCGGCACCGGGACGGCGGGTGTCTGCATCGGACACAGATGCATGTCGGTGAGTCTTGCGGCCAGCGGCATGGTCGGGTCTCCTGGTTATCGATGTCGCGTCAGTTAATCATCACCAGTGCGCCCTTGACAGTCGTCTGGCCGCTGGCAGAAAGCTCCGCTGTCGCCGATCCCTTGGCGACGATGCCGACCTTGGCCGTGCTGTTGATGTTGAGCGCCTCGCTCTTGATATCCGCCTGCGCGGTCTGCTCGATGTTCGACACGGCGGTGATGCTGACTTTGCCTTTGGCGTTGATGACGATGTCCTTCGGGCTGTCGAGCGTGATGCCATCAGGCGTCATCTGAATCTTGTTGTTGTTCTGATCGGTCAGGCAGATCGACTTGGCGTCGTCGCTCATCTCAATGGTGTTCTTCTGTGGCGTGATGACGGTAATCACCTTCTTGTCGTCGTCGAAAATGATCTTGAGCAGCCCTTTTGTCCACAACGCCTTGGTGTAGTTGTCGGCCGTCAATTCGTACGGCATCTTGCGCTGGCTGCTGTAGACACTGCCCAGCACAATCGGATGCGACGGGTCGCCGTTGAGATAGCCCAGTATCACTTCGTCGCCGATCTCGGGGATGAAGAATGCCCCGACGCCCGACGAGCCGTAGAAACTCGCCAGCCGCGCCCACACCCCCGCCGTCTCCGCTTGCAAGACCTGCACCGCCACCTGAATGCGGTACTGCCCCTCGGGGTCGGCATCGAGCTTCGTGACAACACCGATTTGCAGCCCGCCCACGCCCGGCACGAGCCCCGACGCCATGACGTCCCCCGCGCCGTGCCGCTCGCTGTGGGTCTCTGGCGACAAGCCAAACTCCACCTCGGAAATCCAATTGCCGTCGGCAATGCGGTGCTGCACCGCGCTCACGTACACGCTGCCGCTAAAACGTTTGCCAACACCCACCAGTTCGATCATCACGCCGGGCTTGGCCGACGCGTTGCCCTGGAAGGACATACGGCCGCGAATGCACGCGAGCGCCGCGCGCATTTGCCGCGCCTCGCTCCACGATTTCAACTCGTCGCTGATCAACGGCACCGTCGATTGCAGCCGGAAGGTGGACGGGCTAGCCACCTGTGCCAGCTTCCCGGGCGCTAGGTTGCCCTGTTCATACAGTGATTTGGCGGGCGCCGTTTGCTGCACCATCGCCTGCGTGCCCGGGTCCCACGCGGCGGCGACCACGCTCTGCAACTGCGTGCGCGCATCGATATCGGCGGAGAACGACATCATGTCGATGCCATAGGTCACCTTGAGCACGGCATCTGCGCTGGTCTGCGGCGGCTTAACGCTCACCGTGCCGTTGTCATCGGCGATAACGAGCGCGCCATTGGCTTCCGCACGCAGCGCCATGAAATCCCAGTCGGTGCTGTAAAACTGCACGATCTCCTGATGCTGAGTCTGCGTCGTGGTCACGTCGGCCGTGAGACCGGCATTGGAAATGAGCTGACTGATGATCCCGCTGTCTTGCTGCTGCACATAATTCGCGTTCTTGCAGCCGATGGTCATCGCGACGGCCTGATGCTTGCACTCCACGATCAGCCTGGCGTCGTTGTTGCCGAGAATCTTGATGCCGTGCCGCACGACAACGCCGTCGAAGATGGGCTTCGTCGTACCGCCGTAACCCGCACTGATGACGATGGCGTTGCCCGGGACAAACGCATCCAGGTCGCTCACCGGGAAGTCGTCGTTGGGCATGTCGCCGTCGCGCAGCACAATGCGAGCGCTACCTACGCGCCCCACCGCACGATCGATCTCGACGGAGATCACCTCCGCGGTATCGGGGATGGGGCTGCCTGCGCTCGTGATCGTGAGCGTCAGGACACCATCGGCGTTGAGGGCGGGAGAATCGGCCATGGCGTCAGACGAGCGGCGGAAAGCGCAGCACCATGCCCGGCTCCAACTTGCGGAAACTGGTCAGGTTGTTGATACGCGCGACCTCGCGGTAGTAAGACGGGTCGTTATAGATACGATTGCACAGCAGCGGCAGCGTATCGCCCGCCGTCACCTCGACAAGATGGCTCAGGTCGGGGGAACTGAGATTGGCGCGTAACGCGCTCTCGGTCGCACTCACCCAGCCGACGATACCCAGCGTGACGCGTGCACGCAGCGGTTCGCCGGTCGGCTTGAACATGGTGTAGTCGAGCGCAATCGACTCCACCCGGCCGAAAAAGATGAACGTACCCCACAACAAACGGATGTAGTTCGGCTCGTGCTTCTTCCCGTCGTATTGGTAAATCACGGCGAGCAACGCGTCGATCATGTCTTTGACGCTGCGCGAGCCGGTGCCGTCGACCACGCCCGTGCCGTCGAGCACGAGGTTCTCGATAGTGATGGTTTCCGGGCGAATCGCACTGAAACGCGGTGTCGCGCTCGGCTGCCCGAGCGTCTGCTTCTTGTTGTACTCGATGCTCAGCTTGCGCTTGTAACCCACCGGGTTGATCAGCGCCTCGAACGCCGTGCGGCTGGTGTCGACCGAAATCTGACCGCCCGAAACCTTGCACGGGGCGATATTGAATTTTCTGCGATTCAGACTGGCCGCCACGGATCAGCGCTCCTTTGCACGTTCGAGCAAATCGAGCACGAGCGCACGACACTCGGCGAGCAAGTCGGCGCGCGCCTGTGCGTCGAATCCCGATACGGTCTCCGGCGCATCGTCGGCCGAAGGCAAGGCGCTGCTTTCTCCGGGCGCCTGCTGTATGACGTTCGATTTGATACTCAACTGGCCGATTTCAATCGACATTGGATTACTCCATGCGGCTCGCGTAGGTATAGCTCAACGCGATCTTCTCGATCGCCACCTCATTCTTTGTCGATCCAAAACCTTCGATTTCCCACTTCACCGGATAGGCATTGGCAAACGTCCAGATGCGGATCGGGATATGCATCTCATCGAGCAGTTGCACCATCAACGACTGCGGCCGTATCGGCACGATGAACTCGCCTTCGAATACCGAACGGCACCACATGACCAGCGGCGACGACAGTGAAGCGACCCCGCGCTTGAGCTCGAGATGCGGGTGCTTCACGCCCTTCGGCAACGTGTGCACGAAGCGGTTTTCCCCGCCCTCGGGGACCGATTCGGTGTCGAGCTCAGTGCTGATGCCGGAGACTTCCTGAAACGACGCATCGACGGCACCGCCAGTCGTAGCGAACATCACGCGAAAGTGGAAGGCTGCAGGCGGGTACGGATCGAAAGGCGATGACGGCATGTCGGACAGGTGCGCGGGCCGGTCTCGATGCGCCCGACTACAAGCGCGCCGAGACCGGTGACCGGTGGTTAGCTGTTGGCGATGGTCAACCCTTCGTGCACGATCTCAATCGTCTCGATGGCGACTTCGTTGCCTTCGGACTTCAGATCGGTGCCCGTGATCTTGGTCGGCCACGCGTTGGCGAGCGTCCATACCATCGTCGGCTTGCCAGCCTCGTCGAGCAGGCTGATCGTCACCGGCACCCGCTTGATGGTGTTCATCTTGATCTGGTTGAACCAGTCCCAGAACTTGTTATCGGACTTGAACACGCCCTTCTTCATCGTCACATTGCCGTACTTCTTCATGCCCGGCATCTTGATCACGGAGAATTCGGGGCTGTCGCCGTGGCGATACTTGATTTCTTCGGACTGCACGTCCAGACCGCTCACTTCCTGAAACGACATGACCTGCGAGTCCCACTTCACCTGGAAATAGAACTTGGGAAGCGGCCACACTGTGGTGGATTGTTTCGAGCCGTCGTCTGCCATCACACACCTCGTCTAAAGATTGCATGCGGAAAATGCTGCGCCAGGCCAACGGCCTCAGGACTTCTGCATTTGTTGTTCGAACGTGAGCTCGATGAATTCGGCCGGACGGCTCACCGCCACCAGCACCGACACTTTGAGCAGACCTTCGAGAATGTCGTCGCCGGTCATCGTCTCGCCCAGCCCGACAAAGACCTGGAACGCGTCGTCCGGGCTCGCCCCGGCCAGACCGCCACGCTTCCACACGCTGGTGAGGAAGTTGCGCACCATGCTCTTGATCGTCACCCACGTGTTGGCCGTGTTCGGCTCGAACACATAGGCCTTACACGCGAGGCGCAGCGATTCCTCGATCATGATCATCGTGCGGCGTACGCTCAGGTAGCGCCAGTCGAGGCTGTTGCCATCGAGCGTACGCGCGCCCCACACCATCACGCCTTCGCCGATGAAGCTGCGAATCGCGTTGACCGACTTGCCGTTGGTCGGCGCGTTGAGGTCTTCCTGATCGGCGTTGGAAATGCTCACGCTCGGCGAGACCACCCCGTTCAGGCTGACGTTCGCCGGAGCCTTCCACACGCCACGCGTGTTGTCGACGAGCGTGTACAGCCCCGCCATCCCGGCAGACGGCGGCAGCAGGTTGAGCTTCTTCTGCAACGATTGCAGCACCTGCACGTAGACGTTGCTCAGTGCGGCGAGCGTCTTGTGCAGCGTTTCGATGTCGTTGGCGGACATCGCGGCGGGCTTCGGCGCAGCCGCAGGTGCGGCGGCCGGTGCTGCGGCAGGAGCATCGCCACCGGCGGGTGCGTCTGCTGCCGGTGCGTCGCCGCCCGCAGGCGCGGCGGCAGCCGGTGCTGCGGGTGCGGCCGCAGCGGCACCACCGGTCAGCTTCGCCAGCACTTCCTTGACCTGCGCGGCCTTCGCCTGTGCGGCGGGCGACGACGGCACCGGGTTGAGCACCGGGTCCAGTTCCGCAGTAACCAGCGTTTGCAGTTGTGCCGGGTTCGAAATCTTCGTGAAGTCGAGATCCTTCTCGGTCACGATCGACGTGTTCACCCACGGGTAATACCCGGCGCCGAAATCCAAGAATTCCGAGCCGACCGAATCGCGGAACGCCGTGATGGCATCGCCGCCCGGGGCCTGGCGGTCCCAGTAGCCGTCGAACACGTCGAGAATCGCAAAGCGATTACGCATCGTGTAGCCGCAGTGCATGAGCATGGCGCGCTGCACGGTCGTGCAGTCCTGTGCGGACAGGCGCACGGCTTCGGGCACCACGACCATCGTCGGCTCCTGCTCTTTGACGAGCGTGTCGATGCCCTTGGTCAGCTTGCCCGGATCGATTTCGTTTTCGGCATACGTGCCGACCGAGACCACATAGCACGGGCCGCCGCCGTTCTGGAAGAACAGCAGCATGCTGTAGTACAGCAAGTACTCCGTGCCTTGCGCGGTGAGCTTGAACGGCTTGCGCGCGCCGGTCGGGCCGACGAAAAGATCGGTCACGACGGGACGTTGCGGTGCGGCCCCCGCATCGGCTGCCGGGGCTGCCGGAGCTGTCTGAGGCACCGCGTCGAGCGAGTAGCTCGTCGTGGGTGCACCGCCGAAGTACGTCAAGAACTCCGCCATCGAGCTGATACGCCACGGCGTATTGGCCAGCGGCGTGCCTTTGTTATCGGCGAACTGGGTGTAGCCGATAAAGGCCGGCACGGCCGTGGCGACTTCCACCACGGAGTTGGGAAATGCATTTTGTTCGACTACGTATACGCCTGGTGTTTTGTATTGCGCCATGGTTCACCTCGGTCAACGATCAATTGATGTAGATCTCGGACACCCAAACTGCCCGGCTCTGCGCCGCTTCCTGCCGTTCCTGCCGTTGCTTTGTCTCCATCCCCTGCTGAATCACGCTGCCAACTTCGGCATTGGGCAGTCTTCGGATCAACACACGTTCACCCGACCGGCCCCGTTCCCGCAGTTGAAATCGCTGCGGATATTGCTGCTGCATTGCAATGTCTTGTTCGCTCTCGAAGACCAGCGCACGACGCCCACCACTGCGCGGCTCGCTGCCCGCCGCGACGAACGTCACCGTCTCGTCGAGATCGGTAATCGCCAACGCATCGTTGTCGGCGTCGCTCACGTAGTAGTAGCGCCAGCGCGTCGCGCGCACGTCGAAATGCACCGTGTAGTCGATACAGGTCTGCGTTTCGGAAGCCGTGGCGACGTGATCGGCGAGGTCGATCTGCACGACCAGCACCGGCGGAGAAAGCCGGTCGGCTCGCGCAATATGGGCGGCGAGCGCAGGTGCTGTCACGGGCAGCGCATGGGTCGCGTCGATGGCATCGCCGACATGCAAGCGCCGCGTGATCGCGTTGACGTCAGGTGCCGTTTCGCGCGCTTGTGCATTCGTTTCGGCGACCGGCACACTCGCTGTGCTTTGCAGGAAATACACGTTGCTGCCGTTCAGCACCGGTGCGGTATAGCGCGAAAAATGCGCGTCTTGTGCATACCACTTGATCGTCGCGACGGCCTCACCCGGTTTGATATCGCCTAGCAGCGCATCTCGTCGCGCCGCATCGCAAAACACGGCGACGCCACGCCGGTGCGCGCGCACGAGCAGATCGCGCCGCCGCGCCCAATCGAGGGTCTCGGGCGTGAGCTCGTGACGCACCCATGCGTGCGGTTGCGACCAGTACGCATGGGTGAGATCGACGGTGAATAGCCGCGTGTAGCCTGACACGGCGGTCCCGTTGGACGTGGCGGACATCGGACGCGCTCCGGGCCGGGTCAGTGATTGAGCGCCGGTACAGGCGTTCGCACCGTGGGCACGGTACCGACGATATCGCCGGTATCGGGGGCCATCAGGCGCACCTTGTACAGCACCGACGGCAAATACTTGCCGCCTAGCATCGTCCAGAGATTGCTGAGTTCGCGGATATTGAGATTCTCGATTTCGAGCACCAGCCGGTCGATACGCGCGTCGAGCGACGGCGAAGACTGGTGGTCGAAGACCGGATAACGCTGGAAGAAGGTGATCGCGCCTGAGATGAGCTTGAGCGAATCTTCGTAGTTACCGCCGGTGTAATTGGCGGCCACCATCACGTAAAGATTCAGATAAAGCGGTGCGACGGTTGTCGTCGTGCGCGATGCGCCCGCTTCCCCAGGCAGTGACTGACGATACGGCCCCGTGTCTCGTTCGATATGCGTGAGGAACACAACCAAACGGTTGTTCGTGTCCGCAACGGCATGGCCGTGCATATCCACCAGACCGGACATCGTCACGATGTCTTCGGTGAGTGTGTAGGCTTGTTTTAAGTACTCATTGAGCCGCCCCGCTAGGTGGCCCACAGCAGCGTTAATCATGGTTCCCCGATACCGTTCGCAATCCAATTGCTTATCTGATTCGGTACAACACTGTCGACTACCGGTACTGCTTTGTCGTAATTATTCCTACGCCGTCTCGTTGGCCGAAACGTATCGCTCTGCATTCCTGAGCGTTTTTTTGTATCTGGCTTTCATTTTTTGCAGCGGAACTGTAGCACATGCGCACAGCGATTGGCGCGGCGATAGAAAAACGAAGGCCGGCGACGTTTCCGTGCCGGCCTTACCAAACATTACCGAACCTTTCCGTAACTTGAGTGACCGCGACGCTCGCGCAATGGCGTTGTCAGTCGAGCAGCGCCTGCAATGCCGGTGGCAAGCCGGTGTTGTCTTTGCGTGGTGGTCGCTGGAAGCTGCCACCGGTTGCCACGCCTGGCTGCAACGCCATCAGCGACTCGCAGTGCTTGACGGCACTGGAGACGCCGTCGACCACGGGCACCGAAATCTGGCCGCGCAACTGGCGCGCAAGTCCGGCTAGCGGCGCACCGGCCACGATGATGACATCGGCACCGTCTTGCTCCACCGCCATCTGACTCAGTTCCACGAGCCTTGCCGCGTGATCTTCCTGCACCGTAGCGATGTCGCGCAGCGGCGACGTAAGGCAGCGAATGCTGGCAAGACGCGACGACAAACCATTCGCCGCGACGCATTCGCGATACCACGCCTGAATACGGTGGGAGATGGCGATGATCGAGAAACGGTTACCGAGCAGGCACGCACTGGCCAGTGCTGCCTCGGTCATACCGACCACAGGCACGTCGAACAACTCTTTGATACCGCCTAATCCGGGGTCGCCGAAGGCTGCCACGACAAGGCCATCGAACGTTCCGGCCCGCTCTGCCGCTGCGCAGGCCGTCGCATAGCCGCCGGTTAGCGCTTCGAAGCGCGTTTCGATATACGCCACACCGAACTGTGCGGTGGCAAACGACAGCGACGTTTGCGGCGAGGCGGCGCGGCGGGCTTCCGCCTCGATCAGCGCGGTCACACTGGTCGAAATATTGGGGTTGATCACGAGCAAGCGCATTGCATCGTCTCCTTATCTCCTTTTCTACGCGTCACACGAGCGACGGCGCATCGGCCGGCAAGAATTGACCGCGCCCCGGCGCCGGCTCGAGATACTTCCGGTTGGCGACAAGTTGCTCGCCACGCGAGAAGCAGTGCACCGGCCATCCCGTCACTTCCCTGCCCTCGTACGGCGTGTAGTCGACCGCGTGATGCAAGGCATCGTTCGCGATCTGCACCTTTGCGTCCGGGTCCCACAGCACGATGTCGGCATCCGCACCGATGGCGATCGTGCCCTTGCGCGGGTACAGACCATACAAGCGCGCCGGGCGATACGACGTCAGTTCGACGAACTTATGCAGCGACAGCCGCCCCTGACGCACACCGTCGAACAACAGCGGCAGTCGCGTTTCAATCCCGGGAATGCCATTCGGAATGTGTTCGAACGACGGCGTATTTCCTCCGGGCTTCTTGCCTTGCGGATCGTCGTAGTTGAACGGCGCGTGGTCCGAGGAGAACACCGAGAACACCCCCTGCTTCAACGCTTTCCAGACAGCTTCCTGATTGTCGGTATCGCGCGGCGGCGGGCTGCAAACGCATTTGGCACCGGCATACCCATCGTCGCCAGGATGCCCCATGTCGTCGGCCGTCAGATAGAGATACTGCGGACACGTCTCGGCAAGAATGGGCATGCCGCGTCCCTGTGCCCAGCGAATTTGGCCGATGGCGTCCTTGCCGGACACATGCACGATCAGGATCGGCACATCGACCAGCTCGGCAAATGTGATGGCCCGATGCGTCGCTTCGCGCTCGACGGCAGCTGGGCGCGCGAGCCCGTGGAACTTCGGTGCAATGCGCCCTTGCCCGACCAGCTTGTCGGTCAGCCACGCGATGCAATCCGAGTTCTCGGCATGCACCATCACCAGTGCCCGATGCTCGCGTGCCACCGACAGCACCTCAAGAATTTCTCGGTCCGAGAGCTTCAGATCGTCGTAGGTCATGTAGATCTTGAACGACGTGTAGCCTTCCTGAATCAACTGCGGCAACTCTTCTTTCAGCACCTTTTCGGTGGGGTCGGCCACGATGAGGTGAAAGCCGTAGTCGACCACGGCGCGTCCATTCGCACGTCGGTGGTAGTCCTCGACGGCTGCACGTAACGAACCGCCTTTCTCTTGCGCCGCGAACGGAATTACCGTCGTCGTGCCGCCGCATACGGCCGCGCGCGTGCCGGTGAAGAAGTCGTCGGCCATGCGCAAGCCATCCGGCATCGGCTGATCGAGATGACAATGACCGTCGACGCCACCCGGCATGGCCAACAGGCCCGTGGCATCCACCTCCCGCCGCCCCGGCCCGAGGCGGCGGCCCAACGCCACGATGACACCATCGCTCACGCCGATATCGGTCTGAAAGCGATCGGAAGCGGTGACGACATCGGCATTGCGGATGACAAGATCAAACGGCTGCACGCCCGAAAATGCATGGGTCATGGCGTCACCCCCCTCGCGCGAACAGTTGTCCCCACTCGGACAACGCGCGCGTGTCGAGTCCGGCGAGCTTCATCGATTTCCAGATCACCGTCGAAATCGTGTCGTACACGGGAATGCCGGTTTGCGCTTCGAGCGCACGCGCCAGTGGCGCGGCATGCAGGTTGGTGCAGAACGTGGTGATCGCTTGCGGGCGCTGCTCGGCCACTTCCTTCACCAGTCGGTTGAGTGTGTCGTCGTCGACCTCGGAGAATTCGAAGTTCTTGCGCAAGTCGAGATGGCGCTCTGCCGTGCATTGAATGCCGCGCCGCGCGTAGTTCGCGATGATTCGTTGCTGAACATCTTCGAGATACGGCGTGACCAGCCCCAATTCCTTGACGCCAGTCTGTTCAAGAATTTCGTTAAGCGCCAACACAGAGGTCGTCGCCGGGATACCGGTCGCCTCGGTAATTTGCCGACAAAGTGCTTCGTCGGTTTCGAAACCCAACCAACCGGCCGACGTCCCGTTCCAGGCGATAACGTCGACTTCGGCATCGGCGAGCAGCTTCGCGGCGTCGAGAATCTTCTCCAGATCGAATTGGCCCAACGCGGTCGACCCGAGCGAAATCTCGGTCACGCGAAAGCGGGAAAAATGGACACTGACATTGGGCAGTCCTGCGACCATCGCGCTGGTGATCGGTTCGAGCGCGGTGTTGGAGGACGGCGTGAGCATGCCAAGCAAAGTGCGGGAGTTTTTTGTCATTGTCGTTCCAATACAAAAAGCAAAAGACAGCGACCGGCCGCTGCGAGCGCGTGCCGGTCAGGTAATTCAGTGAATCAGACAGGGAGTTTTCGTTCGTAATCGATCAGCGTGGAGCACACGAACAACCCCACACCGGCTGCCGCAAAGAACATCAGCGCGAGGAAGTACGAGCCGGTGGTTTGCACGATCAGGCCGACGATCAACGGCACGCTGATACCGCCGATGTTGCCGCCGAGATTCATCACGCCGCCGAGAAAACCGATCTTGTTGCGCGTGCCGAGGATCGACGGAATGCACCAGTACAGGCCACACCAACGCAGGAAGAAGAGCGTCGACGACAGCAGCACGACCGTGACCACATCGCTCGTGACGTAAGCCACCGAGAAAATCGACGCGGTTGCGATGACCGCAGCGATGCCGAAGAGCGTGCGCATCACCTTATTGGGCGCGCCACCCGCCGCTTTCCACTTGTCGCCGATCCAGCCACCGATCAACTCACCGACGAAGCCGCAGAAGAAGATGATGAAGCTGGCACCGCCCATTTGCTTGATATCGAAGCCGTGCACTTTGTGCAGGTAGTTCGGCATCCACGTCAGCAGGCCATAAAACACGGTGTTGAAGCACATCCAACCGAGCGCCATGCACCAGACCGAGCGGTATTTGAAGAAGTCCAGCGAGCGGCCCGACAGGTTCTCCGGCTCGGCGCGATGCTCCGACGCTTGCGCCATCTCGATGTAATTGGCTTCGTCTTCGTTGACGTCCGGATGTTCGCGCGGTGCATTACGGATGTAACGCCATGCGACGTAGCCCGCGAGCATCGTGCCCACGCCCGCCACCACGAACGCCAGACGCCACGAGCCCAGTACGGTGATCAGCCACGTGATGATGATGGCGCCCAGCGCGGCACCCAACGGTGCGCCGCCGTCAAGCAGCGTGGCACCGCGGCCACGTTCGTTCTGCGTCATCCAAATGGCATTGAGCTTGCCGCCCGCCGGATAGATCGGCGCCTCGGCCGCGCCCAGCCCGAAGCGGGTCAGGAGCAGTGTCGTAGCGCTCGTGCAAAACGCTGCCGCCGCCTGGAACAGGCCCCAAAAAACGGTGGCCAGTGCGATGACGATGCGTGGCTTGTACTTGTCGGCCAGCATGCCGCCCGGAATCTGCATGACGGCGTAGGTCCAGAAGAAGCCGCTAAGAATCAGGCCCTCCATCGCTGGCGTCAGATCGAACTCTTTCGAGATCAACGGCATCGCCACCGACAACGACGCGCGGTCGATGTAGTTCACGGCGATGAGGAACAGCATCAGAAAAAAGATCTTCCAGCGAACCGTGCTCTTCGCACCGGTCAGCGTTGCGGCCCTGCTTGTCGACTGCATGGTGAATCTCCCGATTAGATGACTTGAGTACCGTCGTCGCGCAACTTGGGAGTGAGTATAGAATCTGTAATCTGTAATTACAACGTCGGTAAATAATTGATTTTATTGATATGATACGTAGGGATTTCCCTATATGGTAGGATCTTTTCGACACTGATAATCGATAACGAGACACCGTGGCCCTTCCCCTCCAACAGTCCCCCAGACTCCGCACGCTCGGTATGTCCGCCGAGATCGCTGCACGCCTTCGCGTCATGATCGAAGAAGGCGAATTACCCCCGGGCGAGCGCATCGACGAGAAAGCGCTTTGCGAACTTTTCGACGTCTCGAAGACACCCCTACGCGAGGCGTTAAAAACGCTGGTTTCCGAGGGGCTGGTGTTACATCGCCAGTACATCGGCTACCGTGTTGCACCGCTCGATCTGGAGGAGTTGCGTGCCACGTTCGAAACGCTGCATGGGCTGGAGCGTCTGGCGGGCGAATTGGCCGCAGTGCGGCTGACGGATATCGCGCTGCGCACCCTTGAGAAGAAGCATCTTCAGATGCTCGATGCGCACAGCAAGGGGCATCGCACCGATTACTTCCGCATCAATCAGGAGATTCATCAACTGATCGTCGATGGCGCGGCCAACCCGGTGTTGTCGTCGATTTACGCGGCACTGATGAGCAAGGTGCACCGCGCGCGTGGCGCGGCGAATGCCGATCACTTACGTTGGCAGGAGTCGCACGAAGAGCATGAACAGATCATGCGTGCGCTACGCGAGGACGGGCGTCCTCGCTTGGGCGATGTGCTCAAGGCGCACTCGGAGAACACGGCCACAGAAGTGCTGAGCGTCGTGGCAGAAGCGATTCGCAAGGGCGAATGACGGTGATGAACGCCACGCGATTTACGCGCTGGCGTCGTGCCCCGGCACCGTGAATCCGGTTTGACGTGTGGCAGCAAGACTCGCGTCGTAGCGCTCACCCATGCCGCCCAGTGCGACGGTCGCGCGGCGCGCGCCGTCGAGTAGCGCCGTCAATGCCTGCTTCACCGCCGACGCCATGTCGAAGCGCGCCTTCGGCCCAGACAGCGTGAGCGCACCAACGAACTCCCCACTGGCACCGAACACCGGCACTGAGACTGACGCTGTCTCCGGATCGCGCTCGCCGAACGAGACGGCCCAAAGGCGCTCACGCACGTCGGCCCAACGTGGGTCGTCGGACTCTGTGAAAGCGAGCAAGACCTTGCCCGACGCGCCCTTCGAAATCGGAAATTCTTCGCCGATCCGAATCGACACGCGCACCGCCCGCGAAGGCTCCACTCGGTACAGCACCAGCCGTTGATCGCCCTGACGGACATACAACGATGCAGTTTCGCCCAGCTCCCGGCTCAACTGCTGTAGTACCGGCTCGATCACCGGCCCCACCTGAAACGACCGCTGATAACGCGCCGCGAGCCGCAACGGTTGCGGACCGATGGCGTACCGGCCGTCGCCGAGTTTGCGAATGAAGCCGCCGTGTTCGAGCGCACCGAGCAAGCGAAGCACCGTGCTCTTGTAGAGATCGGTACGCAGCGCAATTTCGGTGAGCGTCAGGCCATCTTCGGTCGGACCGAACGCATTGAGAATCGAAAACGCGCGGTCCAACACTGCGACCCCGCTGCCGCTATCGGCATTGCCACCGCCCTCCGCTGCCTGCCCTTGCGTGCTGAATGCTTCTTCGGCCACCGGCCTCTCCTGTCGTGCGTTTCGTTATGTTCGGCCACTCTACAGTTCTACCGGACAGAACACAAGTTCCACAAAATGAGTGAAATACGGGTTTACCCAACTTAAACACCAGCAATCTTGCTCGTATAGTTCTACCAAACAGAACTTAGTTCTTTCTGATAGAACTTCAGGAGATTCCGAATGACACAATCCGCTGCTCCCCGAGTGCTGGTGAGCGAAGTTGGACCGCGCGACGGGCTGCAAAGTCTGAAGCGTGTGATGCCGACCGCCGCCAAGCTGCGCTGGATTTCTGCACTGGCCGCTGCCGGTCTTAAAGAAATTGAAGTCGGTTCGTTCGTGCCGGCCAAGTTGCTGCCTCAGATGGCAGACATTCACGAAGTCGTTGCGCACGCGCTGGCGATTCCCGGGCTGCGCGTCGCCGTGCTTGCGCCGAATCTGCGCGGATCGCAGGCCGCCTTCGAGGCCGGTGTGCACAAGCTGACGTTGCCCGTGTCGGTGACCGACGAGCACTCGATGGCAAATATCCGCAAAACCACGGCGCAGATGATCGAAGAAGTCCGCGCCATCGTGGCGCTTCGCGACGCGCAATTCCCGGATGTCGAGATCGAAGCGGGAGTATCGGTCGCCTTCGGTTGCACAATCGCGGGCACCGTCACCGATGACCAGGCGATGCGTATGTGCCTTGCGATGGCCGAGTGCGGCGTCGATGAAATCGGTTTGTCCGATACCAGCGGCTATGCCAATCCGGTGCAGGTGCGCCGGCTGTTCCGTCGCTTGCAAGCCGAGGTCGGCAGCAAAGCGGGCGGCGCGCACTTTCATAACACGCGAGGTCAGGGTCTGGTCAATGTGGTCGCAGCACTCGATGCGGGCGTGACGACCATCGACGCGAGTCAGGCCGGGCTGGGCGGATGTCCCTATGCTCCCGGTGCGACAGGCAACATCGTCACCGAAGACCTCGTGTTCCTGCTCGAAGCCATGGGCTACGACACCGGTGTCGATGTCGACGCACTCGCCGCAGCGCGCACCGTGCTTGCAGAAGCGTTGCCGGGCGAAGCGTTGTACGGCCACGTACAAAATGCAGGACTTCCGAAAGGCTTCCAATACGCGGATGGACGCGCCCCGAGCGCCCCGCAACCGGAAGGATGTCTGCTGGGAGAAGCGCAATGAGCGAAGTAAAAAACAGCGCACAAAGCGATCGGTCCCTGCCTTACAGCGGCGTGCGCGTCGTCGAGATGACCCACATGGTGATGGGCCCCACCTGCGGGATGGTGCTGGCCGACCTTGGCGCAGAAGTCATCAAAGTCGAGCCGATGACGGGCGACAGCACGCGGCAACTGCGCGGTTCGGGCGCGGGGTTCTTCAGCACGTTCAACCGCAACAAAAAGAGTTTGGCCGTCGACCTGAAAGACCCGCGCGGCGTCGAAATCGTGCATCGGTTGCTCGCCAACGCCGATGTCTTCAGCGAGAACTTCAAGAGCGGCACGATGGAAAAGCTCGGGCTGGGTTACGAGACGTTGTCCCGGCTCAACCCGCGACTCGTCTACGTATCACATAAGGGCTTCTTGCCCGGCCCCTACGACCATCGCACAGCGCTCGATGAGGTTGTGCAGATGATGGGCGGTCTGGCTTACATGACCGGACCGGAAGGCAAGCCGCTGCGCGCAGGCGCGAGCGTCAATGATGTGATGGGCGGTATGTTCGGCGCCATTGGCGCAATGGCCGCCTTGGCGCAGCGCGAACGCACCGGTCAGGGGCAGGAAGTACAGAGTGCGCTGTTCGAGAACAACGTCTTCCTGATGGCCCAGCACATGATGCAGTTCGCCGTGACCGGCCGCCCCGCCGCACCGATGCCGAGCCGCATCTCTGCCTGGGCCGTCTACGACGTCTTCACCGTCAAAGATGGCGAGCAGATCTTCCTCGCCGTGGTGTCCGACACGCAGTGGGCACTCTTCTGCGATGCGTTCGGGTTGCATGCGTTCAAGGCAGACGAGCGACTCGCCACGAACAACCAACGCGTGCAAGCACGTGAGTGGCTGATGCCGAAGCTTCGCCAACACATGGAGGCGTTCAGCGCCGCCCATATCGGCGAGATTTTCGAGCGAGCCGGACTGCCCTACGCACCGATCACGAAGCCGCAGGCGTTGTTCGACGACCCGCACCTGCTCGCTACCGGTGGTCTGGCGGAAGTCACGCTGCCCGCAGATGCGAGTGCTGCGGGCGAACCGGTGAACACCCGTACCGCACTGCTGCCGATCACGCTCGCGGGCGAGCGTCTGCCGCTACGCGCAGCGCCGCCTTCGCTGGGTCAGGACACGCAGGCTTTGCTCACCGAACTGGGTTACACGCCCACCGACATCGCGCAGCTCGCCGATGCCGGTGTGGTTCGTTGCGCGCAAGCGCAAGCGGCTGATGCCGCCGCTGCACAGCCGTCGCCCGTGGAGCTGGCCAGCGCCTGAATTCGCTGAACGATCTGAATCCGTAAGGCACACACAAGAACGCCGGGCTGTGCAGACCGTTGCACGGCAAGCCCACCCGGCAATATGCAGGAGACAACCATGACATCGTTATCCCGTACCACGTCGGCGCCTATGCCGACGAGCGACACGCTGGAGCATAGCGCGGTGCAAAAGGCCGCGTGGCGCTTCATCCCGTTGCTTGCCCTCGCTTACTTCTTCAATTACCTCGACCGCACCAGCGTGGGGTTTGCAGCCCTCACGATGAACCGCGATCTTGGCCTGACGGCCACGCAGTTCGGCTGGGGCGCGGGCATCATGTTCGCCGGTTACTGTCTGTGCGAAGTGCCGAGCAACCTCGCGTTGTACCGCTTTGGCGCGCGACGCTGGCTGGCCCGCATCATGATCACGTGGGGCATTTTCGCGGCGGCGACGGCACTGGCAGTCGGGCCGATGAGCTTCTACGCGATTCGACTTCTGCTCGGCATCGGTGAGGCGGGCTTCTTCCCCGGCGTGATCTTCTTCCTTGCGGTCTGGTTTCCTGCCAACTACCGCACACGAGTACTCGCGTGGTTCACGGTATCGACGCCGTTGTCGTCGCTCATCGGCGGCCCGCTGTCGACGTGGCTGCTGCAAATGGACGGCGTGCTGGGCCTGGCGGGTTGGAAGTGGATGTTCATCATCGAGGGCTTGCCTGCGTGTTTGCTGGGTTATCTAGTGTTGAAGTTGCTCGCCGATAAACCAGCCGACGCCAAGTGGCTCACGCCGGATGAGCGGCAAGCGCTGCAACAAGCGTTCGAGCGAGAAGGTTCGTCGACCAAGAAAAAGAAGGACTTCGGTGCAGCCCTCAAGGACGTGCGCGTCTATCTGCTCGCCTCGATCTCGTTCGGTTTCACGATGGGGTCGTACGGTATTGGGATCTGGCTGCCGCAGATGCTCAAAGCGCATGGCATGAGCGTGACGCAGACGGGCTGGCTGTCGGCCGTGCCGTATTTCTTCGCCACGATTGCGCTGCTCTGGTGGGCTAAGCGTGTAGACCGTCGCGGCGGCCACATCGCGAATCTGGCGGCGGGGTTGCTGATCGGGGCCGTCGCGCTGGGCGTGTCGACGTACTTCGACCAGTTGGTGCCTGCGATGACCGGCATCACGCTCGCCCTCATCGGCACGATTGCTGGCCGCACGATCTTCTTCACGTTGCCCGCGCGGTTCCTGTCGGGACAAGCGGCAGCGGGCGGCCTCGCGCTCATCAATTCGATCGGTGCTTTGGGTGGCTTTGCCGGGCCCTATCTGGTGGGCTATCTGAAAGACAGCTTCGGCACATTCACGGCGGGCATGCTGGGTCTGGCCGTCGTTCTCGGCGTGACCACCCTGCTCACCCTCGCCCTGTTCGCCTTCCCGCAGGAGGAGAAATAATGCACCGTATTCCATCACCGTCGCGCCGCAAGCTCTTGCAGGCAGTTGCAGCATCGGCTGCGCTCTCTGCCACGCGCGCGTTTGCCAAGGAGGAATCCCGCCCTATGACGGCGACCAGTAACTATCTGCCTGTACGCGCCGAATGGCTGGCGTCGGGCAACGAAGCCGCACTTGAACCGGCGCTGCCGATCATTGATGCGCATCACCACTTCTACGAGCGCCCGGGCTGGATTTACCTGCTCGACGAGTATCTGGAAGATGCCCGTGGCGGGCACAACATTACGGCGTCGGTGTTCATGCAGGCGCTCACGCGTTATCGCCAGTCCGGGCCGGAGGCATTGCGGCCGGTTGGCGAGACGCAGTTCGTGGCCGATATCACTGTGCCGTTGCAACATTCGTCGCCACGCGTGGCGCAGGGCATGGTGGGTTATGCCGATCTGCGGCGCGGCGCGGCGGTCCGCGATGTGCTCGAGGCGCATCTCGCAGCGGGGCAAGGCCGGTTCAAGGGCGTGCGCCATCTGGTGACGTGGGACGCGGACCAGACGCTCGTCAATCCGTTGTCGGCAGCACCGCGCGGGTTGTTGCTCGATAAGGACTATCGGGCGGGCGTGGCGCAGTTGGGGCCGCTCGGGCTTTCGTACGATGCGTGGCTGTTCTTCCCGCAGTTGCCGGAGCTATTCGATCTGGCCAAGGCGTATCCGCAGACGCCGTTCATCGTCAATCACTGCGGTGGCGTGGTGCGCATTGCCAGCTACGAGAACGCAAGAGACGAGGTATTCACGCGCTGGTCGCGCTCGATGCGCGAGCTGGCGCAATTGCCGAACGTCTACGTGAAAGTGGGCGGATTGGGCATGCGGATCAACGGCTTCGACTTCGAGAAAGGCGAGAAGCCGCCCACGTCGCAGGCGCTGGCCGACGCGTGGAAGCCGTGGATGCACACCTGCATCGAAGCGTTCGGTGCAGAGCGCTGCATGTTCGAGAGCAATTTCCCGGTCGATAAAGGTTCGTACTCGTTCAATAACGGATGGAATGCCTTCAAACGTCTGACGGCACAGGCGAGCGCAACGGAACGTGCCAGCCTGTTCCGCGAGACGGTGTCGAAGGTTTATCGGTTGGGGTGAAGCATCGCCGGGTTCATGCTGTCGACCATCGACGACGGCATGAGGATGGTGGCGCCTCGCTCTTTGGTCGTCTCGTAGATGATGTTCATCGCGCGCAACTGCAACGCCTGCGGATGACCCTCATAGATCGTGGCCGCTTCGACGAACCGCGCTGCGATCACCGCTTCGGCCGAGCCGAGAATCATACGGGCCTGCTTTTCCCGCTCGGCTTGCGCCTGTCGGGACATCGCATCTTGGAGCGCCACCGGAATCGCCACGTCCCGTACCTCCACCGAGATCACCGCAATGCCCCATGCGGCTGTCTTGGCACCGATATCCGCGCGCAACTGCTCATCGGACGCCTTCCGGTCGGAAAGCAACGTCGAGAGCATTGACGCGCCAATCATTTCGCGTAACGACGTCTGCGCCACACGGTCGATGGCTTGCCGGTAGTCCGTGATGGCGAGCGCCGCCCGTTCCGCGTCGTGGACATGCCAAAAGATGATGGCGTCGACATTGACCGGCACGGTGTCCTTCGTCAGCGCCTGTTCGGCGTTAAAGGCCGTCGTTTGAATACGCGTATCGATGATGGCGGTCACGTTATCGACGACGGGCAAGATCATAAATAGCCCCGGCCCCTTCACGCTTTGAAGCTTCCCCGCCCGCAAAATCACGAACTTCTGCCACGCGTTCGCCATCTTCAGCGTGGAAGCGAGCAACATTGCCGCCACCACGAAACAGGGTGCCAAGTAAGGATTGATATACAGACCGGCTGCCGCACCCAGCAGCAAAAGGACCAATACGAGAAACGATGTGATCGGGTTCATGAAAAAACGCCTCCTGCGGGCGTCTCGTCATCACTCTCGGTCTCGGTCCACCCGCGATATAGACGCCCGCCCGGTTTGGGCAGGCCGTCCTTACGCCAGACTTCTGCGGCTATGTGTCAGCACCCTTCTTCTGCTGATTGATTGGGTCTTTATTCATCATAGGTTGTGCACGCAATAGCGTTTGATCTCGGATAGCACTGACGGTGCGATATCTACGAAGTCGAGACAATCGGCCCGCCCAGCCACATAAATACCTTTGGCGGACAATCGCTCGACCTGAAGCGCCATTCTGTCGGGAAAGTCCGGGGCGAGCGCTGCCGGGTCGATCGCGACGATGCATAATCCAACGCCCGGCGAGCCTTCGCCACGCTCGAACGAAGGCGCGTCCAGCGACCAATTGGCGCCCGTCAGGCCCACGGACAGTACCTCGACCATCAAAGCAATGTTGGCGCCCCGCGCGCCACCAAACGCAAGCAACATTCCCTTGAGCGCGTCGTTGGCGTCGGTCGTGGGGCGACCTCCGGCATCCAGCGCCCATCCCTCGGGGATCGCATCACCACGCGCGGCCGCTTCGCGAATGTTGACGAACGCCGTCGCACTCGACGCCTGATCGATCACCATCGGGGCACCGCCCGCAATCGGGGCCGCAAACGACATCGGGTTAGTGCCGAATACCCGTTGGCGGCTTTGCGGTGTGCTCACGAGCGCGGGGCCATTCGATGTCGCAAGACAAACCAGACCGGTGTCGGCCAGACGCCGCGTGTAATAGCCCAACTCCCCGGCGGTGTAGCTATTGGCCTGCGCGAACAGCGCAACGCCGTACTGCTTCGCTTTCTCGACAAGCGTCTCGAACGCCATGTCGAAGCCGAGTTGCGCAATGCCTTGCTTGGCATCGACCTTGAGGGTCGTCAGCGTGGGGAACAGGATGCCCGGCTGAACCGACCTCGCAATGCGCCCCGTTGAGAAGCCGTCCAGGTAATCCACCAGATGCGCAAAGCCCACCGATGGATGGCCTGACAGTTCTGCGGCCACAGTGGCATTGGCGAGTGACGTGGCAGTCGGCTCGTCAGCGCCAACCGCCATGACAGCACTGCGGGCGAATTCCTTAGCCTGTTCGATTTCCAGTCGCATGAGTTCCTCGTAGTCGTCCGCTCATCCATCAAATGAAGGATGGAGACGGGATTCGCTTGTGCTGTAATTCCCGACGATTCTCGCGAAACAGCGTTGAACGCCATTATCAGAGGGGAAGGAAAATGCACACGTCCATCACGAACGTCATCACCGCTGTAGCGTTGGCCGCTACGCTCACCTATGCACCCGTCGGCGTCACGTTCGCCGCGGGTTTGGCCACCACTGCCGCCACGCAGGCACCGCCGCCCTCGACACCGTCGAATGCAAACAAATCGGGCGGGAACGGTAACGCGAACGTCAACACGCAGATTCTCATGAACACGCTAAACGCGCTCTCGAAACCTCAGAGTGCGCCTGCGCAGCAGAATGACGACCCCGCGCCGTCGTATCAGGCGCCCACGCCACGCCCTGCTGCCCAACAGTACCAGCCCGCCGCGCAGCAAAAGCAAGCGCTGGTGACCAATGCCGGTTACAACTGCGAAGACTCCCTGCGCGACTCCTTGGTCGCCTCCCGCCCGGATATGACACGCGCCCGGCTGACCGACCTGGCGCGCAGCTTCTGGGAAACCGATTACCGAGACATCAACCTCGGCAACGCACCACGGTTACGCGAGCGGCTCCACAAGCTGAACAGCGACCTCGCCGACCCCGCACAGCTCGACAGCAAACAAGCCAACCAGTGCGTTGCCGGTGCTATCGCGGCGCGACTGGACGAACTTGGCTGGAGCGCCGACGCCATCGACCGCACCCATCAAACCAAATTTGTGGAAATTACGGCAAAGTCGACGGCAGCCCATGACGAAATCGCCGGCAACAGCAAAAAGCGCCTCGTCCTCAAGCAATCGCCGAACTGCCTGAAGATCGTGGACGTCAAGCTCGACGATACGGTCAAGAACATGTACTGGTACGGCATCGCCAATACGTGCGGCGAAACCGTTCAGGCGCATTGGTGCGAGGGCAAGGGCTGCAACCCGACGGACCGCGCCGCCGATATCGCCGCTGGCAGCAAAGAGGAAAGTTGGATGCGCGCGCAATCACCCGGTGACGTGCGCTTTCGCGGCACCGCGTGCCCGACCGAATACAAGGGACACAACGTGCTGTACGACAACCGACGTAACGAGTGCTGGGTCTCGATGGAATAAGGACGTGCTGACGGGTCGCTGCTCGGTGCTCAGCCCCGTTTGCGCGCGCGCCCATTCGTGAGCGGTGGGTCCACCGGGGTGTTGCGCAGCGATGTCAGCACCCGCTGGGCCGCCTCTCCACAGCCCTCCCCCTCACCACGCTGCTCGATCGCATCGATCAGCGCCGAGATGTTGTGCTTGCTCTGCGCCAGACTTTGCTCCAGCCGCTCGATCTCCGCGACCTTTCGACGTAGCACCTCAAGTAGTGTGTCGTGGGGCCACGCGGTCAGATCGGGCGGCAAAATCGCGCGAATCTCGTCGAGCGAGAAGCCTGCGTTCTGCGCCCGGCGAATGATGTCGAGCCGTGTGAGCGCGTCGTCGCCGTACTCCCGATACCCGTTAGCCTGCCGCTGTGCGTCGGGCAATAACCCCTGCGCCTCGTAGAAGCGAATTTTCGACGCCGCCAGGCCGCTGACTTTCGCCAGATCACCAATTTTCATCGTCCGCCTCCGCAGCGCTTGACATTAAAGTGAACTTTAAGGTTATCGTGCCCTCATCGTCAACAGAGGAGGCGACACAATGACGCTCTTCACCCCCCTTACCCTGCCAAACGGCACCCAAATTCCGAACCGCCTGGCCAAGGCCGCCATGGAAGAAAACATGGCCGACGCCAACCATGCGCCGTCCGACGCGCTGCTCCGCCTTTACGACGCTTGGGCGCGCGGCGGTGTGGGGTTGATTCTGACCGGCAACGTCATGATCGACGCGCAGGCCATGACCGGCCCTAACGGCGTCGTGCTGCAAGACGACGCGCATCTCGAACGCTTCCGGCGCTGGGCGGACACCGCACGCTCGCAGGGCGCGCAAATTTGGATGCAGCTCAACCACCCCGGGCGTCAAATGCAGTCCGCGCTCGGCCAGCCTACGGTTGCCCCGTCGGCCGTGGCCCTGGATCTCGGTGCGTTATCTAAGCGCTTCGCCGTCCCCAGAGAAATGACACCTGACGACATCGCCGACGTACAAACACGCTTCGTCCGGAGTGCCGAACTCGCCGAGCGCAGCGGCTTTACCGGTGTGCAAATCCATGCGGCACACGGCTATTTGCTGAGTCAGTTCCTGTCCCCGCTGACGAACAAGCGGCGGGACGCATGGGGGGGCAGCCTGGAAAACCGTGCTCGCTTGCTGCTCGATGTCGTCCGGTCCGTGCGCAAAGCCGTCTCACCGGGGTTTGCCGTCGCGGTGAAGCTCAATTCGGCGGACTTCCAACGTGGCGGCTTCAGTGCCGAAGACGCTAAGCGCGTGGTCGAGTTGCTCAACCCGTTGGGTGTCGATCTGGTGGAACTCTCGGGCGGCAGCTACGAAGCGCCTGCGATGCAAGGGCAAGCGCGCGACGGACGCACGCTGGCGCGGGAAGCTTACTTTCTGGAATTTGCCCGCGAGATTACGGGCGTGGCTCGCATGCCGCTGATGGTCACGGGCGGTATTCGCCGCCAAGCCGTCGCAGAACAGGTCGTCAACGACGGCGTGGCGATGGTCGGCATTGCCACGGCCTTGTCTATCGACCCGGCCCTGCCCACCCGCTGGCGAGACGGCAAGCACAGCGAACCGAACCTGCGCCCGATCACATGGAAGAACAAGGCGCTCGGCTCGCTGGCGAACATGGCCGTCGTGAAGTTCCAGCTCAATCGTTTGAGTGCAGGCCGTAGGACGCAGCCGGACGTATCGCCGCTCAAGGCATTGATCCTGCAACAGATCTCGACGGCCTGCCAAACACGGCGCTATCGGCGGTGGATGTCGCGTGGCGCCGCCCAATAACGCCGTCGCAGTTTATTTGGCTGGCAGCTCGAACGCCGGGTCGATCGGCACCCGGTAGCCGACTGCCAGCCGATTGGTTTCATTGGCCATGCCGACCACGGCGAGCAACTCGCCGAACATCTCGTCGGTCATGCCCGCACGCCGTGCGGCAGCCGTATGGCTCGCCACGCAGTAGCCGCAATTGTTGGTCACACTCACTGCGACATAAATCAATTCCTTGATCAGCGGATCGAGCGCGCCCGGCGCCATCACATCCTTGATGCTGTCCCACGTGCGCGTCAGCGTCGGCGGGTGCTGCGCAATAAACTTCCAGAAATTGTTGACGTCGGGGACACCACGTGTCGTCTTGATGTCATCGAAGACGGCCTTCACTTCCGGCGTGGCGTTTGCGTATTCGACAGGGGCTTGCTGACTCATGAGATAGGCCTTTGCGGTGGACGTTGGGCGAAGCGCTAGATTACAAGCTTTCGCCTATGACTTGCGCGACACGCCATCTTGCATAAAATGCAAGACATAATCGCAAATGAGAATCATTTTGATTTTTCCAGAAGAATCGCGGATGATGGCTGATCTGCTTCTGGAGAATTTGTGATGGGTACGACCACCGATTTTGCTAGCCCGGTCAATGCATCGCGTCAGTTGGCGCTCGATGCGTTGCTTTCGCGTCAATCGCATTGGCCGTTGTCCGAACCGGCCCCAAGCGACGTCGAGCTCAATCTGGTATTCGATGCGGCATTACGCGCGCCGGACCACGGCCGCTTGCGTCCGTGGCGCTTTGTCGTCGTGCGCGACGAGGCGCGCGAGGATCTTGGGCAGGCGTTAGTGGAAATCGCCGCCAAGCGAAATCCCGACGCAGGTCCCGAGGCCCACGAGCAGCGCCGTCGCAAGGCGTTTGCGGCACCGCTCATCATCGTGATCGCGGCGTCTGTGTCGACGCAGACGAATGTACCGGCGGGCGAGCAATTGCTGGCCGTCGGCGCAGCAACGATGAACATGCTTAACGCGTTGCATATCCTCGGTTACGGCGGTTTCTGGGCCACCGGCCCCGACGCGTATGACAAGGATTTGCATCAAGTGCTGGATTTTGAACCGAACGAGCAAATTCTTGGATTCCTGTTCGTCGGCACGCCGCCAGCCGATGCTGAAGTCAAGCCGCGTGCAGAACGTGCCAATCACGTGCGCGAATGGCTGGGGCGTTTGTCCATCTGATTTGATCTCACTTTAGTGAAAAATACCCTCGGGCGCTTCGGCGCCCGTTTTGCTATTTCGTTTCAAGACGGGCGTGATAGAGTCGCTGATCGTTCTTTAGAACACGCCCATCGTGCGCACAATGACTATGCCGATTCCGGACATTCATCCCGAGAAAACTGCTCTGCTGGTCATGCATTACCAGACCGATATTCTGGATTTGTTTCCCTCGGTTGCCCCTACCCTGCTTTCCAATACCCGCCAGTTGTGCGATGCCGCCCGTGTTAAAGGCGTCGATGTCTATTTCGCCAAATTCCATTTCAGCCCCGGTTATCCGGAAGTCAGTCCGCTCAACAAGAATGGTCAAGGCGTCAAGCAATTGGGGTTATTCGTTGACGACCGAGTCTCACCGGAATTAGGCCGCCGGGAGAACGAAACCGTTGTCGTCGCGCACCGGGCCAGCGTGTTCTACGGCACCGACTTGCAAGTGCGGCTTTCTGCCCGCGGGATCGACACGTTGATCATGGTGGGCATCGCGTCGACCGGCGTGATGCTGTCGTCGATCGCTTATGCCAGCGATGCCGACTTTCGGCTATTCACTGTCAAAGATTGCTGCTACGACCCGGATCAAGTCGTACACGATCATTTGTTTTCGACGGCGTTCGAATCGCGAACCACCGTACTCACCCTTGTCGACGCATTGGCATTACTCGCCGCTTGACATATCCGCGGCTTCAAACGCAAGTATGAAACTGCGTTTCCCAATGTGTCATTTCAATACGATTGGCATCCCGAATTAGCATGAATACATAAGTGCTTAACTTCGCACTATAATCCGCTCAATCGGGACGAATTATCCGAATTCAGCCGGGTACCAATCCGGCAGAAATAACGCAAAGCGTCACTCACGGGGCTTCTCTTGTTCGAACGTACCACGGTCTGTGTTGACCGCCGTACGCTTCGTGTCTGCACGCATGCAAACGCTTCCCGAAGTTTGTCGATAGCGCCGCTTTCAGGCGAGGAGACCACTGATGAAGTGTCCCCCTGTATTGCCGATGGATACCGAGAGACTTGCCGCGTTGGCGGAATACGGCCTGGGCAGCGACCGTCCGCTACCGAGTCTGGATGTCGTCGTTCGTATTGCGGCGCACATGTTCGACGTCCCTGTGGCGGCGGTCAATATGGTCGGCAGCGATCATGTATTTTTTGCTGCTGCGACGGGGTTTTCGGGTGGCGACGTCGATATGAGCCGGGACGCATCGTTCTGCGCTCACGCGATCCTTCAGGACTCCGTGCTAGTGGTGCCCGACGCCACCCGCGACGACCGATTCCACGATAACCCGCTTGTCACCGGCGACTCGCAAGTGCGCTTCTACGCGGGCGTGCCGCTTATGTCGGTGGGGGGGCATGCGCTTGGCGCGCTATGCGTCATCGACAACAAACCAAAACACGATTTTTCTGCCGTCGATTGCGAGCGTCTGCGCGAGCTTGCGCGAATGGCCTCGGATCGGCTCGAATTGCGGCGCGTGGAACTCTTTGTCGAGCGCGACCGGCGCACGTTCGCGGAGCCTGAACGGCGCTCGCCCACGGCGATGATCCGATTCGATGAGAGCGGCAAGATTCTCGACTGGAATCTAGCGGCCTCTACGCTCTACGGCTATGACATCAAAGACGCGCCGGGTCTGACAATTGAAGCCTTAGTGCCCGAACACGGGCGACCTGCGCTGCGTGATCGGATCTCGCAGGTGGTCACCATGGGTTCGGTCGATGGGTTGACCATGCCGTCTGTGGTTTATGGGTTGCGGAAAGACGGCGCAGAGTTTCTGCTGAGTGCATCGTTGTTCTGCTGGCGCGAGAGCGGCGTACTGACCTTCAACGCGCATGTGCATGACCTGAGTACGTTGCGCGACGAGAAAGATGCGCTTAAGCGGCTTGCTAGCACCGACGTGCTGACCGGCGTCGCCAATCGCGCAAGCTTCTATCGCAACACGGAAGTCACGTCGGCATGCCTGACCGGCGCTGCGGTCGTGATCATCGATCTCGATAGCTTCAAGGACGTCAACGACACGCTCGGGCATTCAGTGGGTGACGGCATTCTTTGCGAAGTCTCGCGCCGGTTGAGCGGCCTCGCGCGGCCCGACGACACCGTTGCTCGGATTGGCGCGGATGAATTTGCGCTGTTGCTGCCGGGGGTGACGAACCCTGCGGACGCGCGATTGATGGCGGATGCCGCAGCCGCAGCCATCGCCGAACCGATGGTCATCGGCGGCTTCGACGTACGTGTGACGGCCTGTTGCGGCATCGCCGTCGCGCCACAGCACGCGCACGAAGCGCTCAGCCTCATTAGCAACGCCGACCTTGCGCTCTCGCGAGCCAAGCGGCATGGGCCGGGACAGGTGTTCGTGTTCGTTGAAGCGTTGCGTATGGAGGCAGTGGAGCGCCGTGTGTACAACATCGAGTTGCACCGCGCGGTCAACGACGGCGAGTTTGTGCTGTTCTATCAACCGCAGGTGGATTTTGCGGATGGGTCGTTGACGGGTGCTGAGGCGCTGATTCGATGGCGACACCCGCAGCGTGGGTTGCTGTCCCCTGCGGCGTTCCTGCCTGCGCTCGAGCGAGGACCGTTGGCGGCGGCAGTGGGTGCATGGGTGTTGGATGAAGCCTGCGCGCAAGCGGCATTCTGGCGACGTAACGGGGCACCGTCGTTTCGCATTGGCGTCAACTTGTTCGGCTTGCAGTTCCGCATTGGCAGCATCGTCGACGAAGTGATTGCAGTGCTCAATCGGCACGGTTTGCCGCCGCAAGCGCTCGAACTGGAAGTCACAGAGAGCATCGTTCTTGACGACGACGTCGTGCTCGATGCATTGCAGCGTCTGCGCGATTACGGTGTCGGCATTGCATTTGATGATTTCGGCACGGGCTATGCGTCGATCAGCTTGCTGCGACGTTATCCACTTAGCCGCATCAAGATCGACCGATCGTTTGTGCAGGCGATGGTGGAGTCGGAGCGAGATGCGTCCGTCGTGCGGGCGCTCGTCGATATGACGAGAAGCTTCGATTTGCGCACGACGGCGGAAGGTGTGGAGACCGCAGAACAGAGAGACAACTTACGCCGGTTAGGTTGCGACGAAGGCCAGGGTTATCTCTTCGGGAAACCAATGCCAGCACTGGAATTTGGGGCGACGTTCGATGTCGGGCGACGTGGCGACTGGGGTGGGCGGCAGTTGAATCGCGCTTAACGAGATGTCTACAGCAAATCGATGGATAGTCACGACTCGTTAGAGCTTAGCGCGTTGACGAAGTCGCGCGCTTTCGGCACAACATGATTGAGAAAGCATTCTGCGATCCCGAAGATGCTTATCGTGACTTCTGAAAATTTGTCGGTTTCAACTCTTATGTAAGTAGTCATCAAGTTTGACTGAGCTTGAAGAAATATCCTTCGGTGGTCGGCGTGCGCATGTCCCAGCACAAACGATTTCATATGCATCAACGCATTAAGTGCATTTCGGTAGCTCTCCTCCCAGCAACCAGGATCACCTTCAGAAAAGGTCAGAATCTTTGTGTTTATTGAGGGAAAGGGGTGGTTCATTAGCCCACAGAACTCACTCACTTTTCTGGCATGAAATCCAAATTCGAGGATATCTGGAACGACAACTTCCGCCCAACTATCGCTCCACTCGCCGGGGAACACTGCCCCCGTAAAGGCGATAAGACGTAGAGCACGCGACTGAGCCTGCTGCATATGTATTTGAATAAGTCTTTTTCGACTTTTCACCACACTCTCCTTTACAGATACTTCTCGTTAGTCCTCTCGCGCTCACTCAGGTACTCATCAGAAAGATGGCATTCAAGATTTTTGACCCCGAAGCAAATTTCTCGTCGGCTAGCGGCCCCCGAAGTATTTGTTTTCACGCACTCAAGACACCACCGAATGCAACCGCCCCCGTGCCGTTGCTGCGGTTGCCGCCGAGGCGTGACCGAGCGCGCTAAAACTCGGCATGCTCGGCTCGTCGGACTGCGCCAATTGAAACACCGCCACCGCTTGCTTCAACGACTCCGCCTGCTCTGCCAGTGACTGCGCGGCTGCCGAAGCTTGCTCGACCAGTGCGGCATTTTGCTGCGTCACCTCATCCATCTGCGTGACTGCGCGCGCCACCTGATCGATCCCGGCCGTCTGCTCTTCCGATGCTGCCGAAATCTCGGCCATGATGTCGGTCACCCGGCGCACGCTGCCCGCGATCTCCTGCATGGCAGCGCCCGCTTCACCGACGATACGGCTGCCCGCCGCCGAGCGCTCGGCCGATGTCTCGATCAACGTCTTGATATCGCGCGCCGCACTTGCCGAACGCTGCGCCAAGGTGCGCACCTCGTTAGCCACCACCGCAAAGCCACGCCCCTGCTCACCTGCACGCGCCGCTTCCACCGCGGCATTCAGCGCAAGGATGTTCGTCTGAAACGCGATGCCGTCGATCAACGAAATAATCTCGCGAATCTTCGCCGAGCCCGCATCGATCTGACGCATCGTGTCGGTCACCTGTGCCATGGCGCTGTCGCCCGCACCCGTCTGCTCGCTCGCCTGACGCGCCAACTGATTCGCCTGATGTGCATGCTCCATGTTCTGGCGCACGGTGCCGGTCAATTGCTCCATGCTCGCCGCTGTCTCTTCCAGCGACGCTGCCTGCTGCTCCGTACGCGACGACAGATCCAGATTGCCCGCGGCAATCTCGCGCGCACTCGCCGCAATGGCCTCACCGCTCTTGCGCACCTTGGCCACCGTGTCGCCCAACTGCGCTTTCATTGCACCAAGCGCCTCCAGCAACCGCCCCATCTCGTCCGTCGACGTGATCTGAACGGCGCGGCGCAGGTTGCCATCAGCAATTTCCTGGAAGTGTTCGAGCACGTCCTCCAGCGGACGGGTAATCGCCCGGTTCAGCGCGCGCGCCGTCAGGAACGCCGCAATCACGGCAAACCCAATGGCACAGAGCGTCAACACCAGTTGCCGGTCGTAGGCCGACTCGGCCGATTCGAAGCTCGTCTTGGCGCGTCCATCGTAAAGCTGCTTGAGGGCGTCATTGGCATTCACGTAGGACGTATAGCGCTTGCCAAGGGCCGCCGCCTGCTCGTAATAAGCGTCGGTCTGGCCGGACGAGATGCCGTTCTGCACCAGCGTGAGCGCATCTTTCAACGCCTGCCGCGCGCTGGTCACCTGCGCCGCCAGACGTTGCTCGTCGGTGTCGGCGGGCAACGCCAGATAGGCTTGCCATGCCTTCTCCGATTCGCCCCAGTAGACCGTTCCCTTCTTGATGTCGTCGGCCTTGAGTTCCGCCGTGGGCGCCTGCGGCGCTCTGAGCACCACCGCACGGGCGCGCCCGATCTGAATCTCCGACTCGCCGAGCAGCCGTGTGCTGGCCAGTTCCTTGTTGTAGACCTCTCGAAGACTGCCCACCGTCTCGCGCAAGCCTGCAAGGGTCAGGCCACCCACCACTACGACCAGCGTGGCAAGCCCTGCCACCGCAAACCGTAACCGCCAACGAATCGTCCAATTCTTCAACATTTGCGCTTTCGCCTTTCTTTCGGGAGAGCAGCCTCCGGCCCCGGAGGTCGCCGCCCGCCATGCTGCCCGAAATGCATGACAAACGCACGCGTGTCATCGTTGCCTGGGCTTGCCGCGCAACAGTCTCGTCGCCCGGCTGGCATGGCAGGTTCAAGGGCCGCAATGGCCCCTAAGGGCTCCAACGGCGCAAAGGTGAAAAACTTGAGAAAACAGCCGGTTACGGTCGGGTGCCCCCCGGTTGCGAGCAGCCCAACCCTAGCCGCGGGCTTGCGGCACCGGGGCAAGCCCGTTAGTCGCCATCACTTCAACGATCCAATCGATGAACACACGAAGCTTAGCGCTGACGTGCCGGTTAGGCGCAAACGCCACGTACATCGGCATGACGTCCAACGACCAGTCTTCAAACAGCGGTACCAGCGCCCCACGGGCCACCGCTGCCGTCGCCATGTACGCCGGCAACCACAGCACGCCCATCCCCGCCAGCCCGGCCGCGAGGTAGGCGTTGCCGTCATCGACCGCCAGCGCGTACTTGCCATGCACCGTCACTCGCTCATCGCCTCGGTGCATGGCGTACGGCAGAGGTTTGCCGATGCGCGACCAGCGAAAACCCACGATCCGATGATGCGAGTCTTCCAAATCACGCGGATGCGACGGCACACCCGCATGTGCCAAATACCCCGGCGCGGCGTACACGCCCAAGCGCAAATCGCCAACGTGCCGCGCCATCAGCGACTGATCGGTCAGTTCGCCGCCGCGAACTACACAATCGACGTTCTCGCCAATCAGATCGACCATGCGGTCGCTCACGCCCATGTCGAGTTGGATATCCGGATAGCGCGCGTGAAAATCGGGCAACGCGGGCACGAGAATCATGCTGGCAAACGGACTCGGCACATCGACACGCAAGCGCCCACGCGGAAGCGTCGATGCATCGGAAAGGCTAGTTTCCGCGTCGTCCATATCGGCGAGCAGCCGGACAGCGCGGTCGTAATACGCCGCCCCGTCGGGCGTCACGTTGACCCGGCGTGTCGTCCGATGGAGCAGCTTCACCCGCAACCGCGCCTCCAGTTGCTGCACCAGTTGCGTCACGCTCGTCTTACTCATGTGCAGCGTTTCGGCGGCCTTGGTAAAGCTGCCCGCCTCCACCACGCGCACGAACGCCTGCATGGCATCGAATCGGTCCAAGGGAACCTCCTGACAGTCGAAAACACGGCATTGGGGGACTTGCGATTGTTTGCATTTTACAAACAGTGATGGGTGCAGTTGCTCGTTTATCGCGGTCCCGCCCCCGCTTAAAGTGCATTCACCGTGAACCCCGGGCCGACACCGGCCCACCGATGGAGAAGATGCATGACGAAGCGTGACGTGGTATTTCCCCCGGGCCGTCAGGCGCTGTATGACCGCAACCGCTACTCGCCTGCTGTGCGTGCCGGCGGCTTGCTGTTCGTTTCAGGGCAAGTGGGCAGCCGCGAAGACGGCTCGCCCGAGCCCGATCTGGAAGCGCAAGTGCGACGGGCGTTCGAGAATCTCAACGCCATATTGAAAGCGGCAGACTGCACGTTCGACGACGTGGTCGATGTGACGGTGTTCATGGTGGACCCGGCGGCCATCTTCGAGCGCGTGTGGAAAATCGTGCCCGAGTACTGGGGCAATGCGCCTCATCCGACGCTGACCGCCGTGGGTGTGACGTGGCTGTACGGCTTCCAGTTCGAGATCAAGGTGATCGCGAAACTACCGGCGATGTGATGCTGTGAGCTACGGCAATCACATGCGGGGCACAGCGCGACGGCGCACTCCTGCTCCCGCCTCACGCTAAATATCAACCTGCATCGGCAGCTCCGGCGCACTCCCCCATTCACCCAGCGAAGCGTCGTAAAGCCGCACATCCGGGTGACCCAGTTTCATGAGCGCAAAGACCACCAAACTTGCGGACACACCGCCACCGCAGTAAGCAATGACGGCGCGCTCCGGCCCGATACCCGCTGCGGAGAAGCGCTCGCGCAACGCGGCATCGTCGAGCAACGCTCCGGAGGCATCATCGAGCAGACTTGCCGCCGGGACGTTGACGCTGCTGGGAATATGGCCCGGACGCCCTTTGCGCGGCAGCTCCTCGCCGCTGTACTGTGCCGGACGCAGCGCGTTGACCAGACGCACGTCCGACGCGTGCAGTCCCCGCTCAACGTCGTCGCGCGTTGCGACATAGGGCAACGGCTGCGCCACGCTGAACGCGCCGGGCGCGGGTGCATTCACCGGACCCTGTTCGACTTCACGCCCTTCCGCCAGCCACTTTGCCAAGCCGCCATCGAGCAAGTGCGCATTCGTAAAGCCATAGACACGCAGCATCCACCACACGCGAGTGGCCCACCAAGGCGTGCCGGTGCTGTAGATGACGACGAAGCTGTCGCGACGAATACCTAGTGCTTCTACCGCCGTCTTGAACGCGTCGGGCGGCGGCAACATCAGATGAATCGGGTGATGCCGATCCGACAGCTGCGCATCGATATCGATGAACTGCGCGCCGGGAATATGTGCGGCTTCGAACGCTTCGCGCTCCGGATGGACGCGCTGCTTGATGACAGGGTCGACCACCATGGTTGCGCTGCAATCGAACAGGCGTAGGTCCGGGCGGTGCAGATGCGCCGCCAACCATGCGGTGTTCACGAGAAAGCCGGGCTCGATCACCGGCGTAGCAGCATGAGTTGTCATTTTTGAATTCGAAAGTCTGAACACGGCCCTGGGCCGAAACGCTCACTCGGTGGCCCACGCAGCAAAACGCCGCTGCAATGCTGCGATGCCAGCGTCGGCGAGATATCCGACGACCATGGTGACGATCACGTAGGCATATACCTGCGGCGATTGGAAGTAACGCTGTGCTTGGACGATGGCTTCACCAAGCCCGCCGCCTGTCACCATCTCGGCAGTGAACACAGTAATGAGCCCGATCGGCAGCGCGATGCGCAGCCCCGAAAGCATCGCTGGCACCGTGGCGGGTAGCAGGATCAACCGGAACAACTCGCCCCGCTTCGTGCCGAGCGAAAGCGCGGCCCAGCGCAGCTTTTGCGAAACCAATGTGGCCCCTGCGTGTGCTGCCACGATGAACGGAAACACGCACGTGGCAAACACGAGCACGACTTTCGACAAGCTATCCATCCCGAACCATGCGGTGAACACGGGGATCAGCGCGATTTTGGGCAACGGAAAGCCAAAAGCAATGTAAGGCGAGAGCCACCAGCGCGCAAACCGCGACTCGGCCATCAGGAACCCCGCCGGAATTCCCACCAACGCTGCCAGCGCGACACCGGCAAACGCGCGCCAAAGACTCGTGCCCAGCGTGACGAACAACTCTCCCGTCCCGATGAGTTGCCACAACGTGTGCAGGACAACCGTCGGCGATGGTAGAAAAACAGCCCGCACCCATCCGTAGTGCGCGGCGGCTTGCCAGAGCGCAAGCAAGATGACGAGCGCAATCCATCGCTCTGCCCAGCGAAGCCCTTCCGATGCCCGCTTCATTGCCCGCTTCGTTGGCCGGGCGTCGACGGCCTGTGTCGCCGTCGCAGCATTCAATACGTTGGCTTTAGTCATGATGTTGAGTCGCCTCGTGCCAACGCAGCCAGAACTGACTGACGTTGCGAAGCGCAAGGTCGGCCAAATAAGCGATGACCGTCGTCGCGAGCAGCGCCGCGAACAGGTAGTCATAGCTGCCCTGATCCCCGTACTGCGAAATCAATTTGCCGATACCTTGATTCGCCACGATCATCTCGCACGAAATCGCAACAAGCAGCGTGAAGCCGAACGCCACGCGTACGCCAGTGAGAATCTGCGGCATGGCACCCGGCAACACCACACGCCAGAGCAACCCGCCACGCGACGTGCCGAGCGAGCGTGCGCTCCATAGCAAAACGCGCGGCACCTCCTGCGCACCGCGCAAGGTATAGACGATGAGCGGCAGCGTGGTCGTCACGGCGATGACCACGATGTTGGTCATGCCGCCCACACCGAACCACAGCACAAGCAACGGGATCAGCGTCGTCTTGGGCAACGCGTACGTGGAGCGAACTACGGGCGCCACGATGCGCTCGAATCGGTTCGACGTCGCCATGAGCAAGCCCGTCGGCACGCCGATTAGCAATCCTGAAGCCAACCCCCAAAAGCTCGCACGAAGCGTGGCGGCAAGGTTGTCCCAGAGCTCGCCGGTTCGCGCCAGATGCGCCGCCGCGCGCCAAACATCGGCCAATGGCGGCACAAAGCCTTCGGGCAGCCAGTGCCACCGTGTCGTGGCGTGCCAGACGACGAACAACAGGCCAACCGACACGACGCCGGTCACCGTCTTCGCGCTGGGCAAGCGCCGGACAGCCAACCCGGAGAGCACGCGACCGTTCATGCGACCGCCTCGTACTCAGCCCCGCGCACTTGCTCTCGCACGGTGAGCCACACGTCGTTGCGCAACTGCGCGAAGCGCGGCGAAAGCATCGTGGCCTCGCGGCCGAGCGCCCGATCCAGATCGACGTCAATGCGTTTGACGATGCGCCCCGGGCGGCGCGACATGACGTAGATCGTGTCCGACAGGTACACGGCTTCGTCGATATCGTGCGTCACGAGGACGGCCGTCTTACCGGACGCGGACCAGAGGCGCAGCAACTCGTCTTGCATGAACTCGCGCGTTTGCGCGTCGAGCGCGCCGAACGGCTCATCGAGCAGCAGAATTTTCGGATCGCTCGCAAACGTGCGAGCCAGTGCCACGCGCTGACGCATGCCGCCCGACAACTCGCGAGGAAACCTGTGCTCGAAGCCCTTCAGATGAATCAGCGCGATGTAGCGCTCAACGGTCCGGGCTACGGTGTCGGCATCCGCACCATTGCGGCGCAAGCCATAGGCAATGTTGTCGAACACCGTGAGCCAAGGAAACAATGCGTATTCCTGAAACACGATGCCGCGGTCGACGCCCGGGCCAACGATGGGCGCGCCAAACGTCGAGCACGTGCCCTGCGACGCCTGCACGAACCCGCCAAGGATATAGAGCAGCGTGCTCTTGCCGCAGCCTGACGGCCCGACCAGCGACACCAGCTTGCCCGCAGGTACGTCGAGATCGATGTGATCGAGCGCGAGCACCGACTCGCCGCTCTTGTCGAACGACTTCGACAATCCGGCGACGTGAATCGCCGGCGAGTCGTCGTGGGAAGCGATGGGACTCATGCGCGACGCGGGAGATAAGACGCGTCGACGTACGGCGCAATCGTGACCGGCTTGGGCAACAAACCCAGCTTGGCCATGGCGTCGATCGGCGGCTGCAAGCTCGCGGCCGAAATCGTCGCGTTCGGATCGCGATAGAAGTCCTTCGGGGTCAGGAAATACTCGTCGAGCGACGCCGCCGGTGTTTTCGCCAGATCGGCCGTCAGTGCCACAACCTGCTTACGGTTTGCCGGGTCGTAGATCCAACGTTGTGCATCGACATAGTCGGCCAGCCAAGCGCGCACCGCCGCAGGCTGCGACTTGAGAAACTTCGTGCGGGCGCTTTGAAACAGCACCGGGTATGGCGGCACGACTCCCACCGCGTCGAACACGGTGCGAATACCGCCCTTCTTGGCTTCGTCCACCTGAAACGGCATGGCCAGTACGCCGACGTCGATGCGCTTCTGGCGCAACGCCGGGCCGATGTTGCCAAACGGCATTTCCACCACGCGCACGTCCTTGCGCGGGTCGAGACCGTGGGCTTGCAGCGCAATACGCAGAATGATGTCGACGCTGCCATTGAACGCATTGACCGCCACCGTCTTGCCTTTGAGATCGGCAATCGTGCGAATCGGGCTGTCCGACAGTACGACGAACGGGTTCGACGCATACCCCTGCACGGCGTCGCGGTGAATTTCGGCAATTGCCGTCACGCCGCCCGGCACCGCTTCCTGCGCAATCGTCGTCGCCAGGCTCGTAAAGGCGAGCGTACCGAGATCCGCCTGCTCGGCAGCCAGCAGCGTAGCCACGCCGGGCGTGCCGCGCGCGGTCGTCGTCTCGATGACGTAGTCCTTGCCGTGGCGCTTCAGCACATTCGCTTTGAACCAGTCGCTGAAGATCACCGTCTCCAACTCACCCGGCCCGACCACGCCCGCGCTGGCGTAGCGAATCACAGGCGGCGCCGCACGGGCAATCATCGGGAAGGACAATGCGGCGGCAACGGCCGCGCCTTGCTTGATAAAGCGGCGTCGGCTTTGGCTCGACGAATGACGCGAAGAAGAATGGGTAGGCATGGCAGTGTGCGAGAAGTCGTTGTTATGTAGGCGTTAACAGGACGTTTAATGCGCCGGACGCGCAAGACCGAGGTGGTCGCGCAACGTCTCGCCGCCGTACTCGGCGCGGAAGCTGCCGCGCGCTTGCAGTTCTGGCACGACGAGCCGGACGAAGTCTTCGACGCCACCCGGCAGATAGGGCATCTGCACCATGAAGCCATCGCAGGCGCGAGCGTCGAACCATTGCTGCATCGTGTTCGCCACGGCCGCCCCCGAGCCGTTGAAGTCGCGCAACGGGCCGATGCCGTAGCGCTTGCCGATCTCGCGCAACGACAAGCCCTGCTTGCGCGTGAGTTCGGCCACCTCCTTGTAATGCCCCTGCACGCCGCCGACTTCCAGATCCGGCAGCACGCCGTCTTGCGGGAATGGCGACAGGTCGATGTCCAATTGGTACGACAGCGTGGAGAGCCCGGCCTCCGGATCGCACAAGTCGTCGAGCAATGCTTGCTTATCGCGTGCGATGGCATCGGTCTCGCCGACGACAGGCACCATGCCCAACAGAATCTTCACGTCGTCGGGGTTGCGACCGTGATGCACCGCGCGTGCTTTGATGTCTTGATAGAAGTTCTGGGCCGATTCCTGCGACGAGTGCGTGACGAAAATCACATCGGCCCACTTCGCGGCAAAGTCTTTACCGCGGCTTGATGCGCCTGCCTGGATAAACACCGGGCGGCCTTGCGGCGGACGGCTCACGTTCAGCGGCCCCTCCACATCGAACCACTTTCCGTGGTGAGCAATCGGTGCCACACGCGACGGGTCGGCGAATTGTGGCGCGGCACGGTCGAGCGTCAGAGCGTCGTCGTGCCAGCTATTCCAAAGCTTGCATGCGACTTCAACGAATTCGTCCGCGCGGTCGTAGCGGTCTTCGCGCGAGAGTTGTTCGGCCAGACCGAAATTGCGTGCTTCGGCGTCTTGGAACGACGTCACGATATTCCACGCGACACGGCCAGCGCTCAGGTGGTCGAGCGATGCCAGCGCACGGGCGACGTGAAACGGCGTGAAGTAGGACGTGGAAATGGTGGCGGCCAATCCAAGCTTCTCTGTGCTCGCAGCAAGTGCGGAGAGCACGACCAGCGGATCGAGGCGCAACGCGCCCAGCGCGCCGTGACGCAATTGCGAATCGAGACTGTCGCCCAGACGGCGCGGCAGCGCCTGAATGTCCGGCAGGAAGATCATGTCGAACTTGCCGGCTTCGAGCAGACGCCCGATGTCGCGATAGAACTTGACGTTGAGAATGTCGTGCTGGGCGGACGGATAACGCCAGCCGCCGTGATGACCGGACACTGGACCCGCCATGACATAGGCGGCCAGATTCATTTGACGCGGGGCATTCGTAGGCATGCGAGGTATTCGGGAAAACGAAGTCAAAGACCGGCGCGGGTAACTTCGTTGGCAGCGCCTGCTCAGTCGTCTTCCCGGACCACATTGACCGCGGCGCAGGCGGCAAACGCCGCCTCGCCCACAGTCGCAACCCAGTATAAAGTTCGGCTGCCTGATGACAAATTCGAATATCTGCTAAGCAAATTCACACAGACAGCACCACTTCTTCAGCCCCTACGGATATCGACGACTGCCTGTCGCACGTCGACTGCGCGCGGGATCAGGCGAGTCTGGAACGCCAGGTCGGCATTCGCCTGCTGTGCCTTGATGACGTCGGGAGCGATCGGGTACTGCACACCCCACTCCAAACGCGGGATAGCGCGCTTCCACACGTCGAGCGGCACGCCGGTGTTTTGCGCGAGCAGCTCGGCAGTCTCGTCCGGCTTGGCCAAGCGCGCGGCAATATCGGTGCTCAACGTGTCGAACAGGGTGCGCAGCGTCGCCGGATATTTCTCGGCGTAGGCGCGCGGGCCGATGTAGAAGGCGTATTGCGGCACCGATAAGTCGCCGATCTTCACGAGCGTGCGTACGTGGCTGGCGATTTCGGCATCGGCATAACGCGGGTCAGGCACCGACCATGCGTCGACAAAGCCGCGCTCGATGGCCGCACGGGCATCGCTATACGAGAGATAGGCAAACTGCACGTCCGAGGGCGCAATGCCCGCATCGGCCAGCGCGCGCAGCACGAACAAATGCCCTTGCGACCCCTTCGCGAAGGCGATCTTCTTGCCGCGCAGGTCTGCGATGTTGCGCGCAGGTGAGTTGGCAGGCACGACGATGGCGTAACCGTCTTGATAGCGGCTGCCCGCCGCCAAATACACGACGGATGGCGCGGCGCCCGCTTGCGCGAGAATCGGCGGCGGCGAACCGACAACGCCGACGTCGACATCGCCTGCGTTGATCGCCTCGACCATCGGCGCGCCGTAGACGAACTCGATCCACTTCACGGCTACACCATGCGGGCGAAGGGCTGCTTCGAGCTTGCCAGACGCGCGCAGCGCTACCAGTGGGTCGCCCTTCTGAATGCCGATACGGATGGCGCCGGGCCATGCAGCGTCGGCGAGCAAACGCGGCGCGTGGGCCACGGCGAGCGTCGCAGCGGCAAGCGTGCCTAGCCGGGACAGTGCGGTACGTCGAGAAATTGCCATGTCAAACCTTGGAATGCTGTTCGGCCGCGTCAGACGATGCGGCGGCGAGTCGTGATTTCTACGGATGAAGTCAGCGCGTGAAGTGCCGGTTCTCCGGACGATCGAGTCCGTAGTGGCCGCGCAATGTCTGGGTGTCGTACTCGGTACGAAGTCGTCCTCTGCGTTGCAGAATCGGCACGACATGCTCGACAAAGAGATCGAGTTGCGCAGGCAACACCGGCGGCATCAGATTGAACCCGTCCGCCGCGCCATCGTCGACCCAGTCTTCAATAACATCGGCAATGCGCTCGGGCGAACCGGCCAACGTGAAATGCCCGCGCGCTCCGGCCAATTGATGGAGCAGACGGCGCAACGTCGGGCGCTCACGCGCGACGAGACCGACAATGACTTCCGCTCGGCTCTTCGCGGCTTGCACCGTTGCGGGATTCGGGAAGTCGTCCACGGACAAGGGTTGATCGAGCGGCAGACGCGAAAAGTCATACCCGCCGAAACGATCGGAGAGCCGCGTGAGCCCCACGCTGATGTCGGTCAGGCCATTGAGTTCTTCGAGCAGTGCGACGGCTTCGGCATCGGTCGCACCGATGGCTGCGCTCAAGCCCGGCAGGATGACGACTTGATCGGCACGCCGTCCACGTGCAACGGCCGCGCCCTTCAAGTCGCCATAAAAATCGCGCGCCGACGCCTTGTTCAGATGGGCGGTGAAGATCGCTTCGCCGAAACGCGCAGCAAACGCCTTACCGTCCGGCGATGACCCAGCCTGCACCAGCACCGGCCACCCTTGCGGCGAACGCGGCAGATTCAACGGGCCGGCTACGCGGTAGTAGTCGCCTCGGTGATCGATGCTGCGCACTTTGCCCGGATCGACGAATCGCCCTGCGGCGGCGTCGTCAACGATGGCGTCGTCGGCCCAGCTATCCCAAAGACCGGTCACAACTTCGAGATATTCATTCGCGCGTGCATAACGTTCGGCGTGGCTGATCGGCTGATCCAGACCAAAGTTCTTCGCGGCGGCACCGACCCATGAGGTGACGATGTTCCAGCCGATACGGCCCTTGGTGATGTGGTCGAGCGACGCGAACTGACGTGCGAGATTGAACGGCTCGGTATAAGTCGTCGACGCCGTAGCGATCAAGCCGATGTGCTGCGTGGCGAAGGCCAGTGCAGCGAGTGTGGTGATAGGTTCGAGTGGCGCAGTGGCGACGTGCTCGGCAGCTTCGGCGAGCGCCAGCGCATCGGCGAGAAACACCGAGTCGAAGCGCCCCGCTTCTGCTGTGCGCGCCAGACCGGCAAAGTAGTCGATGTCCGTGAGCGGCAGACGCGTCGCGCCAGCATGCCGCCAACCGGCCTCGTGGTGGCCACGACCATGAATGAACAGATTGAGACGAACGCGTTTTGCCATCTTGCCTGCCGTCGGTGAGATCACCGGGCCGGGTGGCCCGATGCCGGCAGCAAGACGCCAGCCAGCCGCACCCGGCGGGCTCGCACATCCGTCTACACAACCGTGGCAGCGACTATAGGCATGCGTTCAGCGAAACGG
Source organism: Pandoraea pneumonica (assembly GCF_049918595.1). Lineage (GTDB taxonomy): Bacteria > Pseudomonadota > Gammaproteobacteria > Burkholderiales > Burkholderiaceae > Pandoraea > Pandoraea pneumonica_A. The sequence goes on along the minus strand of NZ_JBNCRZ010000002.1, from coordinate 847,597 downwards.
AACCAACGGCTTTTCATTAACATATTCACGTTGATTGATACCGTTTCGCCAGGTACAACTAGCAGATATTGCAGTGACTTGCGGTGGCTTAGAGTGCCTTCTTCACCGTGCGCGCAGCACCCGAGATATCTTGGCCGACGCCATCCACCGTATTGCAGCCCGCGAGTGCGAGCAACGAACCGACCAACAAGAAAAACGCCAGGCAACGCGACAGCATATCGACCTCTTCGATACAAGAAACGGATGGGGAACGAGGGTTCGGGAAAACGAACACCCGCATTTCTGCATAACGCCCAGACGCACTCGCGCACGCTGAAGCAACCCGCAATTGTCTATCAAATGCTAGTCGCCGGGCGATGAATTTGCCCTAGGCGAGGGCCAGAATCGGCTTTTTTTACCTTCGGTTACAACATCGGCAGCACATGCCGAATGTGCTCGGCAAAGGCCAGCGACAAGTGATTCGGGCGAGCCCGGTCGAACTTTACCGTAATCCCGACCGACGGCAGCGGCGGCAGCCCGGGGGTGCCGCTCAGCACGTGCAGGTCTGGCGGCACTGCCGTCTGTGTCATGACGGCCAGCGCCTGACCGGAACGCGCCAGCGCCGTCAGCCCGGCCAGATTGCTACTGGCATAGGCGATACGGTACGGCCGCCCCGCCGATTGCAACGCCTCGCAGGCAGCGATGTGGTCAAGCGTATCGGGATCGGACAACGCCAACGGGATAGGCGCACGCAAATCCACCGTATCCGACGAGTTCAGCGGATCGAACAGCGTCGCGGCCAACCCCGGTGTGCCGATCCAGACCAGCGGCTCGCGGCGAATGATGCCGTCGGAGGACGTGCCCACAGGCGATGCATCCGGCAAAGAAATCAGCGCCAGATCGAGCGCGTGCCGCGCCAGTTGTTCCAGCAGTCGCGGCGTCGGCTCGCAAATCACTTCGACAAGGGCTTGCGGGTGTTGACTCGCGAACTGGCGCAGCAAATCAGGCAGGAACGCCGCAGCATAGTCGTCGGGGCAGCCGAAACGGATCGTCCCGCTCAGGCCCCTGCCCGTCATATCGGCCATGGCTTCGTCGTGCAGCCGCAACAGGCGCTGCGCATGACCGAGCAGCCGCTCTCCGGCGCTCGTGAGGATCACGCCTCGCCCGGTGCGCTGCAAAAGCGGCTGGTCGACGACCTCTTCGAGCCGCTTCATTTGCTGGCTCAACGCCGACTGCGTGCGGGCGATGCGCTGGGCTGCCCGGCTGAGCGACCCGGCCTGTGCGATCGCAACAAACGAGCGCAGGAGATCGATATCGAGTGAGAGGTTCAAGGTATTAGCTCTGCTTCTATCTTTCATTAGCATTATTCGCTTCTATGAAAGCAGAGCGCTGCTTAGACTGCAAGCGATTGTTCTCTCACTCCTTTTGCCGCTCGCCTCGGAGACCTCACGTGTCCAAGAACCAAGACGCCGCCTTCTGGCACAACGCCCAGCAGCATCTGATCCGCTACGGCGGGACCTTCGAGGCGGCCATCATCGAGCGCGCACAGGGCAGTTTTGTCTACGACGCGGACGGCCGCGCGATTCTCGACTTCACGTCGGGACAGATGAGCGCCGTGCTCGGGCATAGCCATCCCGACATCGTGTCCGTGGTCACCGAATACGTTGGCAAGCTGGATCATCTTTTCAGCGGGATGCTCTCGCGTCCGGTGGTCGATCTCGCCACGCGGCTGGCCGACATTACACCGCCCGGGCTCGACCGGGCGCTGTTGCTCAGTACCGGGGCCGAATCGAACGAAGCCGCCATCCGCATGGCGAAGCTCGTGACGGGTAAATATGAAATCGTGGGCTTTGCGCAGTCTTGGCACGGGATGACCGGCGCGGCGGCATCAGCAACCTACAGTGCAGGCCGTAAAGGCGTCGGGCCAGCGGCAGTCGGCTCGTTCGCGATCCCTGCCCCGTTCACTTATCGCCCGCGCTTCCTGCGCGACGGGCAATACGACTATCTGGCGGAACTCGACTACGCCTTCGATCTGATCGACCGGCAGTCGAGCGGCAATCTTGCCGCCTTCATTGCGGAGCCGATTCTTAGCTCCGGCGGGATCATCGAACTGCCGCCGGGGTATCTCGCCGCGCTCAAACGCAAATGCGAGGAACGCGGCATGCTGCTGATTCTCGACGAAGCCCAGACCGGTGTGGGTCGAACGGGCACCATGTTCGCGTTCGAGCGCGATGGCGTGACGCCGGACATTCTCACGCTATCCAAAACGCTCGGCGCTGGCTTGCCGCTCGCCGCGGTCGTGACCTCTGCGGAAATCGAGGAGCGCGCGCACGAACGCGGCTACTTGTTCTATACGACGCACGTCTCTGATCCATTGCCCGCAGCAGTCGGCCTGCGCGTGCTCGACGTCGTGGCGCGCGACGGCCTCGTCGCCCGAGCCAACGTCATTGGCGAACGGCTGAGAAACGGTTTGCTGAATTTGATGGAGCGCTTCGAGTGCATCGGCGACGTGCGGGGACGCGGCCTGTTGCTGGGGATGGAGATCGTCAAAGACCGCCGCACCAAGGAGCCTGCGGACGGCCTCGGCACGCGTATCACGCGCGAATGCATGAACCTCGGCCTAAGCATGAACATCGTGCAACTGCCCGGTATGGGCGGCGTATTCCGTATCGCGCCGCCGCTCACCGTGAGCGAAGGAGAAATCGATCTCGGCCTGTCCCTGCTGGAACAGGCCATCGAGCGATCCCTGCGCGCTTGACCTAACAGCAATCTGGCAGTGACTTAGTCTTGACGCTGCGGGCGTTGCACGTCGCGGAAGATGTACTTCAGCGCGTCGGGCAGCGTGCTCGACCAGACCGGCCATTCGTGTTTGCCGTCGACGATGCGAAGCTCGGCCGGCTGCTTGTTCGCCCGCAGCAACTCGTAAAAGCGCGTGGCTTCCGACTCGATATTGAAGTCGTCGTCATCGCCCGAGTTGATGTACATCGGCACCTTGATGCCCTTCTTCAGGAAGGCATCGAAGAACACCGGATAGTTGTTCGCCTGCCAGACGCGCGCGCTGTACTCGCCGCCCGTATTGGGCTCGGCGAACACCTTCACGAAACGTGCCGACGAATCCTTAGGCGGCTCCGGGTTGTAAATCGCCGGGCTGAGCAGCGCCGCCGCCTTGAACTTCTCCGGGTACTTGAGCACATAGCGCAGGGCGCCATAGCCGCCCATCGACAGACCACCGATCAAGCGACCATCGCGGGTCGTGATCGTGCGATAGGTTTTCTCGACGTGCGGAATCAGGTCGCTGAAGAACGCCGTCTCCATACACTCTTTCAGATCGACGTACCAGTTGGTATTGGCGTCCGGCATGATCACGATGGCCGGCGGAATGTCGCCGTGGCTGATCAGCTTATCCATCGTCGACTGCATGTGCCCTTTCACCACCCAGTCGTTACGCACGCCGTCGTTGCCGTGCAGCAGGTAGAGCACCGGATAGGTGGTCTTGCCCGACGACTCGTAGCCGGTCGGCAGATAAACGTTGTACGTGAGCGGGCGCGCCAGATTCTTGCTGTACACCTCGCTGGAAAGGACTTCGCTTGCGTTGGCAAACGAACTGCCGAGGGCTGCTGCTGCAATCACACCGGTTGCAATCTGCCGCGCGAATGTCGCGCCACTTTGACCAAACATCTTGAACACATACCCTCCTGGGGGAAAATCATTGTCTCGTTATCCACAACACCCCGCAGTGAATGCCGGGCGCCCGAAAGATTAACATTTGAAATGATTTTCAGGGTATCGATTCGATGTTCAGTACACCGTGTCATCCGCGCCCGCGGTTCGCCGATGACTGCGGCGCGCTCGCATCAGCACGATAATCGGCAACGGTAGCGCCACCACAAGCAGCAACCAGAGCAGCGCATACACCGCGCCCAGTCCGTCGTTCTGCAAGTTGACGTAAAGCTTGACCGGGATGCCCTGCGGAAAGTACGCGAAGATCATCACGATGCCGAACTCGCCGATCACCCGCACCCACGCGATGACCAGCCCCGCCGTGAGGCCGCCGCGCGCGAGCGGCAGCGTCACGTGCCGGAAGACACGCCATGGCGTCGCGCCCAAGGTGCTGGCCGCCATCGGCAGTACAGGGGGTACTGCCTCGAAGGCGGCACGAGCGGCGAGGATGAAATAAGGCAACCCGCCATACACCTGCGAAAGCACAAAGGCCGGGGCATTGTTGCCCAGCAGGATCCCGGCACGGGAGAGCCATGTGCCGAACGGGCCGACTGGCCCATAGGCGGAGGCGAGCAAAATGCCCATGGCGAGCGGCGGGGTCATAAGCGCCACGAGCACCAGCACTTCGGCCATGCGTGCGGCACGAGACCGAGTCGTTGCCAGCCACAAGGCCACGCGCGTGCCCAATGCCACCACGATCGCCATCGACAGACACGACAATCCAAGCGATACGGCGATCGCATCCCAATCGCCATAGGCAAGGCGGAAATGACGCCATGGGGTTTCGGCCACCAGCGCCGCGAACGGAATGGCGAGCAGCGCCCATGTCACGGCCTCGCCCGCCCGCGCCAACGCACCAATCCCGGTGCGCGGCACGTCACGCATCCACGTCAACACGCGTCTGACCGACTTAGTGATACAACGACTCACCCTTCGGCTTGCCGTAACCGTTCGCATCGAACAACTGCTGGCCTTGGGCCGAAGTCATGAACGTGATGAATCGTTCGGCAGCTTCAGGGTGGGCCGCGTTTTTGAGCTTGGCCGCGTAGAACACCAGCGGCTGCGGGCGCACGGTTTTCGTCTTGCCATCCGCGCCAGGCAGCGAAAAGTCTACGGTGTCGTACCAAGTCTTCGCGAAAGCTGGGTTGCTCAGATTGATTTCCTCGGGCAACGCGACGTACGGCAACTTGGCCGAGCGGGTGGCACTCTCGTACCCCGACGCAGCATCGACTTGCCCCGCTTCCAGCCGCGTCAGCAGTCCGCCCTCACCGAACACTTGCTGCGGATTGCGAATCTCGCCGAGCACCGATTGCGCGAGCCCCGGCTGGTCGTAATACTTCTGCGCGAGCAGCATCGTGAACACGATGTTCTGCCCCTGCGGATCGGTCGCCGGGTCGGTTCGCCCGAAGCGCAGGCCCGGCGTCTGCAACACCTTCCACCACGCCGGATGTAATGCATCGCTGCCTGCAAGACGCAGTGCCTCACCGAAACGGCCCTTCGGGTTATACGCGATCACCATGCGTGTGCTGGCAACCGGCACGGCGTCGTCGATCAACCCGGCGTCTTTAAGGATCGCCATCGGCCCGGGCGTAATCGACACGAAGACGTCGGCACTGGAGCGCCCCGACGCGAGCAAACGGGCGAGTCCGTAGGCGCCCTCGCCTTGCCCCTGATAGGTCACATGCTCGCGCTGCGCAAACGTCGGCCCCAGTGCCTTGTCCATCACCACGCCCATCGACCCCGCGTAGGCCACGCGGAACGTGTCGTCCGCCTTAGCGTGTGCGACAACCAGCGCCGCCGCCGCGAGACACAGGGTATGCTTCACCGTCGCGGTAACGCGCGCAGAAATCCACTTCATCTTCACAGCCGGAACTCCGTTATATAGATTGTTATATAACGAATATCATATATCAGACTGTCATGAGCGATCTACCGTATCTCGATCACACGGCATTACTCGCACTCGCCCATTCCGCGGATGCCCTCGCCGCGGACGCAGCGCCGTGCACCTGTACGCGCACGCCCCTCGATGGCTGGGCAACGCTGCCCAATTCGCTACCGGATACGCAGTTGGAACCCGTGGCAACGCTGCTGGCGCCGGGCGACACGTTGGAGCCCACCTTCGCCGAATACCATCCCGACGGCACGTCGTACTGGGCAGCGCAAGCGCCGATTGCGCCGCAATACTTCCCGTACAACCGGAGCAATGTGTGCCGTTGCCGTGATTGCGGGCGGCTATACCTGCGTTATCAGGAAGGCGGTGGATACTTCGTCGATCAGCGTGTACGTCGGCTCAACCCCGCACTCATCGTCGACGCCGCCAGCGACGTCGATTGAATTTTTGCATGACGATTCGCGCGGTCCGGCGCAGAATTGTGTCTATCGGTTTTCATTCGTTTTGATGTGTTTTCGTTTGTGAATCTGCGTGAGCGAAACCCGCAAGTCGACGGCCAGAGAAAGCGCTAAAAATCCAATTAGAACAACGCGCTTCGCCCATTTTCTCAGCCAATTTATCTGGTTCGGATTGCCAAATAACTCCACGAACACTTTCGCGCGCGTTGCATCCAAGCGCCCATGCGAAAAACTGATACTTCCGCTCCGAAATCTGTACACCCCTCTGCCTCGCTGGCACCCGGCCTGAGCGCCAGCGGCATAGGCGATCTATCGTCATGTGCACGAACTGAAACGCTGCCCTCGCCCAGCGTCAGACCCTTTGCCGCCACTTGGCGATCTCCTGCCGCCTATGTTGCGCTTTACGCCCTGATCTGGTCGTTGGTCAGCGCCATGCTTGATCCGACCGTGCCGTTCGATGCGGTCGAGGCGTACAACTGGGCACGCAATGCCGAATGGGGCACCCCCAAAAATCCGTGGCTTGTCGGTTTCTCCATGTGGCCTGCGCTCGGGCTGCAAGGCAATGCACTGAGCGCCTACTGGTATCTGTCGCACTTCGCGGGGGTCGCCATTGGCATGCTCGGTGTCTGGCATCTTGCGCACCGTTTGTCGGGCAGCCGCCGACTCGCGTGGCTCGCCATGTTGAGCCTGCATCTGTCCGGGGCGATCAACATCGACATCCTCCCGTACAACGACAACTATTTGCTGGTCATGCTCTGGCCATGGATGCTGTGGCTGTTTATCCGTGCGATGTTCGACACGCCCCGGTTTTGGCCCGCGTTTGCGGTCGTCGCGGGCCTCGCCGCCATGACGAAGTACTCGACGTTCGCGCTGCTTGGCATGATGTTCGTCGTCACGGTCTGGACGCCGCAGACGCGGCGCCACTATCGGCATCGGGCGTTTCTCTTAGGGCTGGCGATCTTCGTGGCGATGCTCGTGCCAAACATCGTCTGGCTCGCGCAACACGACTTTGCGGCGTTTCGATGGGTCGACGACCAGATCAAACCGCATCTGAACGCGCGCGCACTTCGCGGTGCGCTCAGTGCGTTTTATCCGCTGATTGTGCTCGCGTTGATCGTGCGCTTAAGCGGCTGCCGATTGGCATGGCCGTGGCGCGTGACGTCCGATTCGCCAAACACCAACACACCAGCATGTTCGCCGGTCGCCATCGCCGCCGTTGTGTTAGTGCCACCGCTGCTGCCAATCCTGCTCTACTTCACATGGCACGAGGGCGGGCGCATTGCCGAATGGCTGCAACCGTTCGCCGTCCCTGCCCCGGCGCTTCTTGTCGCGTGCCTAAGTCCCAGCAAGCCTGATATTCAGGCCCGCATATGGCGAGCCGCACGATGGCTGCCCGCCGCGGGTGCACTCGTGTTGCTGGGCTACGCCGTTTTTTTGAGCGCCAACATCCGTAACGCCGGTCAGAAATTCGTGGGGCTAAAAGACGCGAGTGTTTCGCTCGAACAACGCTGGCAAGCGCGGTATCACACCCCGTTGCGTTACGTCGGTCACGACAACGTCGCGAAATGGCTCACGTTCTATGCGCCCGGCCACCCGCATTGGCTAAAGCGCTGGTCCACCGAGCTCCGCCCCAACATCTACACGAAGGACATCGACGACGCGAGCGTGCGCAAGCAAGGTGTCATGCTCCTCGGGCACCCGGGGCGGCCGTGTCGCCGCGCCGGTTTCGGCAAGACCCTGGTGCAATGGCCCGATCTGCAAATCGACGCCTACGAGACGGTGCCGTTCAGCTATCACGGCAACGGCGAGCCGGTACCGATGTGCGTCGCCTACATCGCCCCGCAACCCTGAATATCTAAAGCACTATCGCTTCGTTGCCGACGCGAGACCGGTATGGATAATCGGACGGCCCGATCCGTGTCGCCGATGCGACACTTCCCAACACCATCGGGTAACCCGCCCGCCAAAGCGGCTTTTCGCTTGGCAAAGCCCGCGCGAATGTGACAGAATTCGCAACTCAGTTGCATTGCAATTGAGTTGCATTTTGTTGTGTATCCCTTACGGGATGGCACTGTCCTGTCACCGACTTCGTTCGCGATTGCGCGCTCCGGCCCATGTTTCGCCGCTGGCTTCCTTTATGGCTTGTCGTTTGTCTGCTTGTCTCGCAAGCGGCACTCGCACGCCATGTGGTCACGCACACTGCGGCGGCGTTGGGCATCAGCGCCGCTGACAGTCCGGGTAACGAGCGGCATGACAAGCTGCACGAAGACGGCGTCTGTGAAGAATGTCTGGCGTTTGTCGCCGTCGATGTCGCACTCACAAGCCTGCCCGTCGTCCCCCCTATTGCGGCGATACGCGACTGGCATTACCCGCCGACTCCGCCGGTACATGCGCGCTCGGTATCTCCCGGCCCCACGCGTAATCGCGATCCGCCCGCCCTCTGCGTGTTGTTTGACTGAACCAGAACATTCGCCGTCGTCGACTACGTGAGGCATGCCGCACGCGCATGCGCTCGCGCCCTCGCTCGATTGCACGGCGTCCACACGTCAAGCCCATTGAGGATCGGCATGATTGCCATCGCCAAAAACGCGCGGGTCGCCGCGCTCACCCGTCATGCCTTCGCTGCGGCCGCAGCCTCGGCATTCGCTATCAACGTTCACGCACAAAGCGCCCCGACGTCGACCAGTACTGCTGCGCCGGCATCCGACGGCAGCACCTCGCTGTCGAGCACCACGGTGTCCGCCAAACGACTCGACGCTGCGCGCAATGCCCTCTCGCCCGACACAGGCAGCTCGGTCTATAACTTCGACCGCACCGATATCGAGACGCTGCCGCTCGGGGCCAATACGCCGCTTAATCAGGTGTTGTTGCAAGCGCCCGGTGTCGTGCAGGACTCTTACGGACAATTGCACGTGCGCGGCGATCACGCGAACCTGCAATACCGGATCGACGGCGTGATCATTCCCGAGGCCATCAGCGGTTTCGGACAAGCCATCGACGCGCGCATCGCCTCCCAGATCAACTTGATTACCGGCGCCTTGCCAGCCCAATTCGGCTATCGCACCGCAGGTGTTGTCGACATTCACACGAAAGGTTCACCGGGCGAAGCGGATGAGAGTGGCGAGCCGCCCAAGGCCTTCGGCGGCGAGGTCGGTGTCGTGTTCGGCAGCCACGCCGACCGCGAGGTCAACACCCAGTTGTACGGCACCAAGGGGGCGCTGTCGTACTACTTCAGCGCCCGTGTGTCGGCCAACGATCTGGGCATCGAAAACCCGACCGGCGATCGCAACGCCATTCACGACCACACGAACCAGACCAACGCGTTCGGCATGATGTCGTACCTGCTCAATGCCGATAACCGCGTGTCGTTCATGTTCGGCACGTCCAACAACCGCTTCCAGATTCCAAACCTGCCCGGTGTTACGCCAGCGTTCACGCTGGACAGCGGCGTTGTGCCCGACTCGGCCAGCTTGAATGCCAATCAGCGGGAGCTGAACGACTTTCAGGTGCTGTCGTGGCAAAGTCACCTGTCGCCACAACTCGACACGCAGATCTCGCTGTTCCATCGCACGACACGCGTCGACTACACGCCCGATCCCATCGGCGATCTGGTCTACAACGGCGTGGCCGCCGACATTACCCGCCGCAACGAGGCCTATGGCGTGCAAGCGGACAGCAGCTACAAGCTCAACGATCGGCACACGCTGCGCTTCGGCTTGTTCGTTCAGCAGGAACAGTTCAGCGTGAACAACACCTCCAGTGTGTTTCCCGCGATCGATGGTCAGCAGACGAGCGGCACTTCCTTCACCATCGTGGACAATTCGAGCGACCGGGGCACCACCTACGGCCTGTATTTGCAAGACGAATGGAAGGCCACCGAGCGCCTCACGATCAACTACGGCGCGCGTTACGACCACGTGAACACGGTGACGGACGAGGGCCAGCTCTCCCCCCGTTTGGGACTGACGTACGACCTGTCGAGCCGCACACGGGTGCATGCCGGCTACGCGCGGTACTTCACACCCCCCGCCACCGAGAAGATCGATACGACATCGGTCGCAAAATTCCTGAACACGACGAATGCCCTGCCCTCCGATGCGAATACCGCCGTGAAGTCGGAGCGTTCGGACTATTTCGACGTAGGTATCTCGCACCAGTTGACCTCGTCGATCACTGTCGGGCTAGATGCCTATTACCGACATGTGCGCCACCTTCAGGACGAGGGACAGTTCGGCAACGCGCTGATCTACTCCACGTTCAACTACGACAAGGGCCGCATCTATGGCGTGGAGGGCACGGTGAACTATCGGCAGGGCAATCTCGGCGCGTACTTGAACGTGTCGGTGTCGCGTGCGATGGGCGAAGGCATCGAAACGGGGCAATTCAACTTCGATGCCGACGAGTTGGCCTACATCAACAGCCACTGGGTGCATCTGGATCACGACCAGCAGCTCACGGCGTCAGCGGGTGTGTCGTACCAATGGGGCGCCACACTGCTCTCGTCGGATGTGCTGTTTGGCTCTGGCTTGCGCAGCGGCTTTGCCAACAGTGAGCATCTGCCCGCGTACTTCCAGGTCAATCTAGGCGTGGGCCAGAAGATCAACCTGCCGGGTCTGGGGCGGTTCGACGCGAAGTTCTCCGTCATCAATCTGTTCGACCGCGTGTACGAATTGCGCGACGGCACCGGTATCGGTGTAGGCGCGCCGCAATTCGGGCCGCGCCGCACGTTCTATGTCGCCATGTCGAAGCCGTTCTGACAGTCGGTGTGGTCGGGATGCGTGGCGCACAGTGCGCCACGCATCCCGCCTCAATCAGCGTCTCGCGGGTGCCCCTAACGTCTCGTCCAGAAAAGCCATTAGCGCTTGCAATCGCGCCGTACGGCCACGGCGTGTCGGTACCAGCAAGGTCACCGGTGCGCTATCGAACGTCCAGTCCGCTAACACGCGGACCAACCGACCCGCCGCCACTGCGTCGCGGGTGTCCCACTCCGAGCGCAGCACAAGCCCCAAGCCTTGCTCCGCCCACTCGCGCGCGACGCTGCCGTCATTGCTCGTGTAAGCGGGCACGACTCGCACGCTGTCCCGGGCATTTGTGCGATGACCTCGCGCCGTGTTGGACGTCTGCGGACGATGAAAGCGCCATAGCGTCACGTCCTCGTCGTTCTCGCGAATGCAGATGCACCGGTGACGCAACAGATCGTGTGGTTCGGTAGGCGTGCCGAAGCGGCGCAGGTACGCCGGGCTCGCGCATAGCCAGCGGTCGTTCGGCACCAATGGTCGGGCGATCCATGACGAATCGCGCACCGCGCCGACGTGGATGACCGCATCGGCGTCGTGCTTGTCGGGCCACGGCGTTTCGCGCAAGTCCAGTTGCAGATGCAGATCGGGATGCCGTTGCGCGAAGCGCGCCAGCGCGGGAGCGACGTGATGACGACCATAACCGAACGGCGCTGCCACGCGCAGGGAACCTGTCAACCGGCTGTCGTCGCGGCGGAACGATTCGGGCAGTGCATCGAGTTGCGCAAGCAGCGCGGCCCCCTCTCGTGCGAGGCGCTCCCCTTCCGCCGTCAGGCTCAATTGGCGCGACGTTCGGGTAGCCAACGCTACACCCAGCGTCGCTTCGAGCTTACGCAGCCGGGCCGACAAAGCGGGTGGCGTGACATTGAGCAACCGTGCGGCCGCGCTAAGTGACGGGGCCTGTGCGAGCGCTTCGACGAGCCGTAGGTCTTCGATCTGGATCATTAACCTGTGCTTAAGCATTGATGTTCCGAGATTTAACCACGGCTAACGATATCGTTTCTACACTGAAGGCCTGTGAGGATGCTGTGAGCCGCACCGCCCTCAACGATCCGCTCTCGAAACCGTACCGACAAAAGGCCCTCAGATGCCCGCACATGACGTTTCCGCCCCCGCTGTTCACGCCACGCCCGACGCGTGGCCCCGCGCCGTTTTGTTTGACCTGCTGACCGCGTTGCTCAATTCGTGGACCGTGTGGAACACCGCGGCCGGTAGCGAGACTGCCGGGCGCACCTGGCGCGCCGAGTATCTGCGCCGTACCTACGGTTGCGGTGCCTATGTGAGCTACGAACAACTGGTGCGCGAAGCCGCTGAGCATGTCGGCCTGCCAGCGTCAGCACCGGACGCACTCGAAGCGCAGTGGGCAACGCTCCCGGCATGGGACGGCGCGCGGGAACTGCTGCAATCGCTGCGTGCGCATTGCAAGCTGGCCGTCGTCACCAACTGCTCGGAAAAGCTCGGTCAGCAGGCCGCCGCGTTGCTCGGGATCGATTGGGATGTGGTCGTGACCTCCGAGCAAGCGGGCTTCTACAAACCCGATCCGCGCCCCTACCAACTGGCGCTGACGCAATTGGACGTCTCGGCGAGCGAAGCCGCCTTCGTTGCGGGCTCCGGCTACGACTTGTTCGGCACGTCGAAAGTCGGCATGCGCACGTTCTGGCACAACCGCATCGGTCTGACGTTGCCCGAGGGGGCGCCCGCGCCTGAGCGCGAAGCCTCGACGCTTGCCCCCGCGTTGCCGTGGCTACGCACGTTCGGCGCTACCGCCTAAGGAGACCCGTCATGACCGCCATTCAAGATCCGTCGCCCCAAACGATGCTCACGTTGCAAACACTCGAAACTCCCGCTGCTGTCATCGATGTCCCGCGCATGCAGCGCAACATTCGCCGGATGCAAGACCGGATGAACGCGCTCGGCGTGCACTTTCGCCCGCACGTGAAGACCAGCAAGTGTACGGAAGTGGCGCGTGCGCAAATCGAAGCGGGTGCGGCGGGCATCACCGTCTCGACGCTAAAAGAAGCGGCACACTTCTTCGACGATGGGGTCACCGACATCCTCTACGCCGTCGGCATGGTGGCGAGCAAGTTGCCCGCGGCCCTGGCCCTGCGCCGTCGCGGTTGCGATCTGAAGATCATCACCGACAGCGTGGCCTCGGCGCAGGCCATCGTGGCGTTCGGTGCCGAGTACGGCGAAACCTTCGAAGTGTGGATCGAGATCGATACCGACGGACACCGCTCCGGCATTCGCCCGGACGAAGCCGCCCTGCTCGATGTGGCGCGGGTGCTGCACGCGGGGGGCGCAGCACTGGGCGGCGTGATGACGCATGCAGGTTCCAGCTATGAACTCGACACCCCTGAAGCCCTCGCGGCCATGGCGGAACAAGAGCGTGCCGGGTGCGTGCTGGCGGCAAACCGGCTACGGGAGGCAGGCTTGCCCTGCCCCGTGGTCAGTGTCGGCTCGACACCCACCGCGCTCGCGGCAGCGCATCTCGAAGGCGTGACGGAAGTGCGCGCGGGCGTGTACGTCTTCTTCGATCTCGTCATGCACAACATCGGGGTTTGCACGACAGATGAACTAGCGCTCAGCGTGCTCACGACGGTGATCGGCCATCAAGCTGACAAAGGCTGGGCCATTGTCGATGCGGGCTGGATGGCCATGAGCCGCGACCGGGGGACAGCGAAGCAGAAGCATGACTTCGGCTACGGACAGGTCTGTCGTGTCGACGGTACCGTGGTGCCGGGGTATGTGTTGAGCGGCGCCAATCAGGAACATGGCGTACTTTCGCGCGAAGGCGACGCCGATCCCGATATCGTGTCGCGCTTTCCCATTGGCACGCTCCTGCGCATTCTGCCGAACCACGCTTGTGCCACTGGCGCGCAGTTCCCGCGCTATCACGCCATCGATCCCGACGCCGATAGCGGCACCTGGCCGCGTCTGCACGGGTGGTGATGCCAAGCGAATCGGGATGCTTATGCGATGACACGGCATAACGTATCCCGATTTGCTTCGTTCACGGCGCGGTAGTGCGCCCGCTACGCTAAGCGCTTGCATTGGAGCGCAACTATGAGCGTAGAAATTATCGGCATGATCACGGCAGCCCCGGGCTCCGAAGTCGACCAACCCGCCGGCGCAGCCGTCGACCCCGCTTTCGTCACGCGCATGGCGCAAGCCCACGAGACCGCCGGTTTCGACCGCGCCCTCATCGGCTACTTTTCCAACGGCCCGGAAGGCGCGATTGTGAGCAGCTATGTCGCCGCCGCCACCCAGCGACTCGGCATCTTGCTGGCCTATCGGCCGGGCGTGATCGCCGCACCGCTCGCCGCGCGCCAACTCGCCACGCTCGACCAGTTCTCGCGCGGTCGCGTTGCGCTCAACGTGGTGTCGGGCGGCAACGACGCCGACCTTCGCCGCGATGGCGACTTCCTCGAACATGACGCACGCTACGCGCGCACCGACGAATATCTCGACGCGTTGAAGCGCATCTGGACCGCCGATGCCCCCGTCGATTTCGAAGGCAAACACTACCGCTTCGAACAAGCATCACCCGCGGTGAAGACATGGCGACAACCGCATATCCCGATCTACTTCAGCGGTGCTTCGGACGCGGCCATCGATGTGGCCGCGCGCCACGCCGACACTTACATGCTGTGGGGCGAACCGCTCGATGCCGTCGAGCAATTGATTGGGCGCGTGCGCACCGCCGCACGCCAACATGGCCGCACGCCGCGCTTCTCGATCTCGTTCCGCCCCATCGTCGCCGATACCGAGGCACAGGCTTGGGCACGCGCCGACGATGTGCTTCGGCAAGTGAAAGCCACGCGGGCCAGTCTCGGACTGAGCGTCGAAGCGCCTGAAAATGTCGGCTCGCAACGCCTGCTCGCAGCAGCACAACAAGGCAATGTGCTCGACGAACGTCTCTGGATGGGCGTCGCCAAAGCCACCGGCGCACGCTGGAATTCCACGGCGCTGGTCGGCACCCCCGAGCAAGTCGCGCACGCGCTCGGACGCTATTACGCACTCGGCGTCGATACCTTTCTCATTCGCGGCTTCGATCCGTTAGGCGACACGATTCGTTATGGCGAAACGCTCATCCCAGCGATCCGCAGTCACATTGCGGGCCTCGGCGGCGTACGTCGCGCGGCCTGACCTCCTCTCTCAATCACGTTTTACAAAGGTGTCATGATGCTGTTGCGTTGGATTCGCCGCGCCCGCTTTACCCTGCCCGCGCTCTCGCTCGTCGCGCTCGCCGCTGTGCACACGTCTGCCGCCGTGGCACAGACGGCGCAACCGGTCACATTGCGTATCGGCGACCAGAACTACTACAACGTACGCGCCTCCATCGAGGCGTCTGGTGCGCTGGACGGCGCTAACTACCAGGTGGAGTGGAAACACTTCCAATCGGCCGCCCCCGTTGCCGAAGGGCTCAACGCCGGGGCCCTTGACCTCGGGTTTCTCGGTGATTCCGGTTTCCTCTTTCTTGCCGCCAAAGGCGCACCGGTCAAACTGATCGCCGTGTCGCGGCAGAACCCCGACACCATCGCACTGCTCGTGCCGAAGGATTCCCCGGTCAAAACGATTCAGGATCTCAAGGGCAAGAAGGTTGCCTATTGGCCCGGTGCGTGGAGCCAGCAACTGACCCTGCGTGCGCTCGAAAAGGCCGGTTTGCCGACGGACTACGTGCAGTTCGTGAAGCTGATGCCGGTGGATGCCGCCGTCGCGTTGCCCAACGGCGCCATCGACGCCTTCCCCGTGTGGGAGCCGTACATCTCGCAGCAGGTGGTGCATAACGGCGCACGGCCCGTGCTCACCGCGCGCAACCTGATGCCCGGCTTGAGCAGCGTGGCCGCGTATGCGCCGTCGGTCACTGAAAAGCGTGCGGCGATTGCCGACTTTCTCGTGCGCTTGCAGAAAGCGCGGGCGTGGGTCGAGACGCACAAGGAGGCCTATGCCGATCAATGGGCGAAGAAAGCCGGACTGGATCGCGACGTGGCCCGTCACTGGATCGGACAAGCGGGCATGACGGTGGAAGCCATCGACAAACAAGCCGTTGCCGACTATCAGGGCACCAGCGACTTTCTGACGCAAACAGGCGCGTTGCCGAACCGGTTCGATGTCAGCAAGGTGATCGACACGTCGTTCACCCCGGTGCTGCAAGCGCAGGGGCAACCTTCCCGTCAAACGGCCGCACGCTGAAACGGATGACATCCACCTAGTGCGTCAAACGCCTACGGGGCATGCAATACCCAAGTGGTGCCTGCATGCCCCGCATTGTTGTCGACGTATTTGTCGTATTACTTGCCCGACTTCGGCACGACGTTCAGGGCCGACCCCGCGTTGAACCACTGAAGCTGCACGTCGCTGTAGCTATGCTTCAACGACACGGATTCATGGGTGCCATCCGCGTGATGCAACACGCACTCGACGTCTCGCCCCGGCGCCAAGTCGGCTAACCCGAGCAAGTCGATACGATCGTCGGCCCGCACGCGTTCGTAGTCGTCTGGGTCGGCGAAGGTCAACGCCAGCAACCCTTGCTTCTTCAGATTCGTCTCGTGAATACGCGCGAAGCTGCGAGCGATGACTGCCATACCGCCGAGCAGGCGCGGCGAGAGTGCCGCGTGTTCGCGACTGCTGCCTTCACCGTAATTGAAGTCGCCCACGATGACCCACGGCACCCCGGCCGCCCGATAGGCCCGCGCAGCTTCCGCGGGTGTGACGTCCTGCGCACCGCTCAACAGCTCGACGGTACGCCCTGTCGCACCGGTGTAAGCATTGGTCCCCCCCGAGAGCAAGTTGTCGCTGAAACGTTCCAGGTGACCCCGCAGCTTTAGCCACGGCCCTGCCGGGGAGATGTGATCCGTCGTTGTCTTGCCACGTGTCTTGATCAGCACGGGCATGCCCTTCGGATCGCTGCCGTTCCATGCTGGCCACGGCTTCAACACCTGAATGCGCTCGCTATTTGGATCGACGCTTACCTCGACCGACGTTCCGTCCTCGGGCGGTGCGATGTAATGCGTTGCCCCTCGGGTGAAACCTTCCGGCGGGACTTCCGGCGCGACTGCGGGTGGCGTCAGGCGGAATGGTTTGCCATCGGCGCCCGTGAGCGTGTCGTGTTGCGGATCGAACGAGAGGCGCCCTGCCAACGCCCATGCCGTCACGATTTCCGGGCTCGCGATCAGGTTGACCGTGTTGGGTGATCCGTCGTTACGGCGCGGGAAATTGCGGTTGTATGAAGTCACGATCGTGTTCGGCGACGCAACGGCTGCCGACTCGCGCCGCCACTGCCCGATACACGGACCGCAAGCATTCGCGAGCACGGTGCCGCCCATGGCCGCGAGGGCGTCGAGTTGTCCGTCGCGGGCAATCGTGGCTCTGACCTGCTCCGACCCCGGCGTCACCATGAACGCTACGGCCGCCTTGACGCCATGCGCGTGCGCCTGCTTCGCCACATCAGCAGCACGGCTCATGTCTTCATACGAGGAGTTGGTGCAACTGCCGATCAGCGCCGCCGACAAGTGGTCGGCTTCCACGTCATGCGCGGCCAGCCCCTCGCCCGGCTGCGCGTGCTTCATCTGTGCCGCCAGTTGCGACACGGTGCGCGCGCGGTCCGGCGAATGCGGGCCGACGACATGCGGCTCCAGCGTCGACAAATCGATACGAACGACGCGGTCGTAGAAGTTTTCCGGATTCGCTTCGACTTGCGGGTCGGGCGCCAGCAACGACAGATTGGCCTCGATCACCGGTACGAGATCGGCTCGCCCGCTGGCACGCAGGTACGTGAGCATGCGTTCGTCGGCCGGGAACATCGACGTGGTGGCGCCGAGTTCTGCGCCCATGTTGGTGATGGTCGCCTTGCCCGTCGCGCTGATCGTGCGCGCCCCGGGGCCGATGTATTCGACGATGGCATTCGTGCCGCCCGAAACGGTCAGCTCGCCTGCGACACGCAGAATCACGTCTTTCGGTGCCGTCCAGCCGCTCAACGCCCCCGTGAGGTATACCGCAATGCGCTTGGGGTACAGCACTTCCCATGGCAACCCAGCAAGTGCCTCTACGGCGTCGGCACCACCCACGCCGACAGCACAAGCGCCAAGCCCGCCACCGTTAGGCGTGTGCGAATCCGTGCCAATGATGAGCGCGCCGGGAAACGCGTAGTTCTCCAGCACCACCTGATGGATGATGCCTGCGCCCGGCTCCCAGAACCCCAGCCCATAACGGGCGGCTGCGCTGCGCAGGAAGGCATAGACCTCGCGGTTCTCGTCGATGGATGCACGTAAATCGGCGCGGCCTTCGACGCGGGCTTGAATCAGATGGTCGCAGTGGATGCTCGCGGGAACGGCAACACGATCACGGCCCGTTTGCATGAACTGGAGCATGCCGGTTTGACCGAGCACATCTTGAAACACGACGCGATCGACCATGAGCGCGAGATAGCTTTGCCCCGGGACCAAGGCTTGATTTTCAGGGTCGGCGAGATGGCCGAGCAGTACTTTTTCGGCCAGCGTGAGCGGATGGCCAAGCCGCTGACGGACGATGGCAAGCTTGTCGTCCATGGCCGCATACAGACGCGTGAGCGCCTGCGCAGAGATGAATTGGGACATCGATCACTCCTTTTCTAAACTCTTTTCAATGCATTTGTGGGGTGGATGGGTGCGATCGCAGGACGGATTCTGAAACCGTCTTTCTCTCCGGTAAAATGAATTTATCTGTCCGATTACTCAATTTTTCTTATGAAAATCGACATCCTTGGTGTGCAAGCGTTTGTTGCCATTGCCGATCGCGGTGGCTTTCAGAGTGCTGCCGATGCACTGTCGGTCACGCAGACCGCGATCACGCAGCGGCTGCGAAAACTGGAAGACTATTTGGGCGTCGTGCTCTTCGAGCGCACGACGCGCTCGGTGTCGCTCACGCAAATTGGGCGAGACTTTCTGCCGCAGGCGCGGCGCTTGCTCGATGAACTGTCCGACGCGCTCACCGAGATCAAAGAAAGTGGTCAGGCCGCACGCGGCGACGTCTCCATCGCGTGTGTGCCAACGGCGGGCGTGCAGTTTTTGCCGAGCATTTTGCAAACCTATGCGCAGCGTTTCCCGCACAACCGAGTACGCGTACTCGACCACTCGTCGGTGGCTGTCACCGATGCAGTGCTGCGACGCGAAGCCGAGTTCGGCATTCATATCGCCGGGCCGGGTCATGGCGATCTGGTGGGATTGCCTGTGGCGCAAGATCAATTCGTGCTGATCTGCCACGAGACACATCCGCTGGCGCGCCGCCGCCGCGTGCCGTGGCGAAATCTCTCGCCGTATCCGTTGATTTTTGCCGGACAGGTCAGCGCCAATCGGTCATTGCTAGACGGCGCATTGGCAGACGTGAATCTGCAACCGCACTTCGAAGTGCAGCGCAGTTCCACCGCGGTGGGGATGGTGGCGGAAGGTGTGGCGGCGGCCGTTGTGCCGCGCCTGGCGATTCAGAAAGGCGCTTACCCGCACATTCGCGTCGTCGATCTGATCGAGCCGGTGATTGCGCGCACGCTGGTGCTGGTAACGCGCCGCGGTGCGCAGCTCTCTCCCGCGGCGCAGGCGCTCTACGATTTGATCGTCGCCAGCACGACGCGCAGTTAAGGGGCGGAAGGCGGATCGATATCAACGCAGGTCAGTGAGTCGGCACGATGCCGTGTTGCGCCATCCATGTCAGGTTGCCGCCCATGCGCGGATCTTTGAACGGCGCGAAGGCATGCATGCCGTCGTACCGCTCGGGGTGTGGCGACCGCAGCCGGTAAAACTCCACCCAGCCACTCGACCCGCGTGGTTGCGCAGTCTCTTGCGTCACACCCGCCTGCGCATTGAACCACGCAGGATCCCGGTAGCCGTCGGCCACCCGTGCGGTAAGCCGCTCGATGGCGCCTTGACGATACGCGTACCAGTCTTCGCCGTGCAGCCGTGCGAGTTCCGCCATCAGCACCAGCGGCGCCGTGGCGTAGTCGTGATAATGCAGCGCGCGCCGTTTGCGGGCCATCTCCATCGGCAAGCTGCCATCAGGTTGAATCGCATCGATACCGGTGCGGTAAATGCCGTGCGCCGTCGACAGTAAGGCGTCGTCATGCGTGGCAACCGCCGTCGCCATCATCCCGACGCCGGTCCAGTAGTAGTGGTTATTCCGCTTGTGCTTTGGGTTGCCCCAATAGGCGAGATTCGCGCTCGACAGTTGCCGCAGCCACGCCTCGATCGCCTGTCGCTGCTGCGGCGTAGCCAATGACTGTGTTCGCAGATAGGCGATGGCGGCGGCCCCATGCGTCCATTGGCGCATGTAATCGGACTGATCGTTATTCACGTGAATCATCTGACCAAGCATCGCGCCACTATTGGCCCACGCCTCCAGCCATGAAAGTGCGCAACGTCCTTCGGCCTCACCCTCTTTGCCTGCCGCGTGAGCATACGCGTCGGTCATCTTGGCAATTTGTGCGGTGAAATCGTTCAGCGGCTTCACCGCTGCTGCGTTCTGCGCCTGCAATTGCGGGTCGATGGTCGATTTGGCCGAGTCCGAGTAGTACCCAAGCGCGCGAATGTCGGGGTTGCCCGGCGGCGGCGCGGGGCACTCGTGCGGCGCTGCGGCGGCCGTGAGTTGAAATGTCATGGTGAATGCGCCTGCGATCGCCGTCATGCGCAGGCTTCGTCGACTGATGCGTTGATGTGACATACGTCTCTTAACCCTTAACCTTCCATCCTTAACGCCCGACCCTCAGCCCTTCACACCGGCAATTGTCCCGCCTGCGCCAGCATCCACGCACGGAAGTGCTGCAAAGCGGTGCGTTGTTGCAACCGCTCTCGCGGATAACACAGATAGTGACCGTGGTGCGGCACGTCGACGCTGGCGTCCGCCGGCTCGACCAGTCGCCCTGCCGTCAGTGCGTCGCACGCGAGAAACGCGGGCACCAGGCCAACGCCCATGCCCGCCTCCGCCGCCTGTAACAGCACCGAATATTGCTCGAATCGCGGCCCGGTACGCTGTGCCTGGTCGGCCACGTCGTAACGCCTCGCCCACGTTCCCCAAACATCCTCGGCCTGACTGTGCACCAGACGCGGCGCACGCGCGATATCGCTTACATCGACCAGCGTATGGCGCTCGAGCAACGACGGTGCACACACGGGTACGAAGCGGCGGCCATCGAGATACTCGCTCACCACGCCCTCCCATTCGCCGTCGCCGTAGCGGATGGCCGCATCCAGCGAGAAAGGAAACGCGTCGCCATGCGAGAGGTGGCGGCTAAAGCTAAGCGTCACCCCCGGCGTTTGCGCCAAAAAACCGGGCAGCCTCGGAATCAACCACTTCGTCGTAAACGTCGGCACGCTCGCAATGGTCAGCAGGTCGCTCTCGCCCCGCGAAGTCATCAACTCCAGCGAGGCGTTGCCGATTTCGCGCAGCGGTTCGGCCACGCGCTCATGATAGCGGCGCCCCGCATCGGTCAGTGTCAGATTTCTGCCCTCGCGAACGAAGAGCGGTGTGGCGACCAACGCCTCGAGCGCCGCAATCTGGCGGCTCACAGCGCTCGGCGTGAGACCCAATTCACGGGCAGCACGAGAAAAATTCAAGTGCCTTGCGGCGCTGATAAAGGCAAGCAGCTCGGCAGTATTCGGGTAGCAATGACGTAGCGCAGGCATAGGAGCGACGGGGGTTTGCGGGCAATGACAGGCTGGGGCCGCTGGCTTTCGATTGTTCTGTTTTCGCACAGCACAATGCCCGATTTGTGTGTTTTCTTCATGACGATGACACGCCGCAACGTGACACTGGCGCCCAATGCAAAACCTGCGGCCCGCCGTTTCTTGTCAGGGAAATCAAGGCTTCAGCCACGCAATCCGCCCTTTGTCATTGTCTGCTGATCAGGTTCACCCGATGTCCGACGTTCACACCGAGCGCTTCGCCCCAGCTGTGCCATCTCGGCACAGCCCCGCCCCTGCCGATGCAGGTCAGGCGGGAGGTGCGCCGCAACGCGCACGCACCGGCGTCCTGCTGTGGATCGTGCGCGCGGCCGCTGCCCTCTTTCTCATCTATCTGTGCCTGCCGGTACTCCTGCTGCTCGTGGGCGCATTCGGGCAAGCGTGGACGAACACCGTGTTGCCGACGGGCTTCACCTTGCATTGGTTTGCGGAACTGGCAGGCGATCCGTCGTTTCGGCGCGCCTTCTCCACGAGCCTCATCGTGGCACTGAGCTGCTGCGTGATGACGGCTTTCGTGGGCCTGCCGCTCGCCTACGCGCTGCATCACGGTTCGCGCACCGGGCGAGGTGCGATTGCCCGTCTCGTCACGTTGCTGCCCGTGGCCGTACCGGCGCTCACACTCGGCTTCGGTTACATCGCCGTCTTTAGCGGCGATACGCTGCCGTGGCTCGGTTCTCTCTGGCTGCTGGTGCTGGCGCACACGGTACTCACACTGCCGTATCTCACGCAAACGCTGCTCGCCGATCTGCGGCATCTCGACATCGCACGCCTTGAAGACTGTGCCGCGACGCTCGGCGCTTCGCCGCTCAAGCAGTTCCTGACGGTTGCCGTGCCCAACCTCACGCACAGCCTCGTCGCAGGACTGGTGATGGTGGCCGCGCTGTCGATAGGCGAATTCCAGATTTCCAATCTCATCGCGGGTTTCCGCTATCGCAACTATCCGGTCGTGTTGCTTCAAGCGTTCTATGGCGCCACCGGGTTTGCGTGCGCCGCGACGGTCGTGCTGCTCGTACTCGCGTTGGTCGCGACAGGCGTGTCGATCGTTGCGGCGTCTCGTCAGAAGGTCAGTTCATGAGTCTTACGCTCGAAAACGTCAGCTTCCGTTATCACGGGGCACCGCAAGGGCTCGACGACGTCAGTCTTCAAGTGCGTCAGGGCGAGTTGCTCGCCGTGATGGGCCGCAGCGGCTCCGGTAAGTCGACCGTGCTTCGGCTGGTCGCCGGTCTGCTCGACGGCTATCGCGGACGCATCGCTATCGGCGGTGAAGACGTGGCCGGTGTGCCCGTCTGGCGGCGACAGGTCGGCATGGTGTTTCAGCAATACGCGTTGTTCCCGCACCTCTGCGTGCTCGACAACGTGGCCTATGGCTTGCGCATGCGCCGCGTCAGCGCCGCTGAGCGTCAGCGAACGGCACTCGACATGCTCGCCCGCGTGGGACTGGCCGATTGCGCGGGGCGGCGTCCTGCATCGCTCTCTGGCGGTCAGCAGCAGCGGGTTGCGCTGGCGCGTGCGCTCGCCGTATCGCCCCGCGTGCTGCTGCTCGATGAGCCGCTTGCCGCCCTCGACGCCGGTATTCGTCAGCAACTACGCGATGAGATTCGCGCGTTGCAACAGGCCAGCGGCGCGACCACGCTCATCGTGACGCACGATCGCGACGAAGCGCTCAGCTTGGCCGATCGTGTGGCCGTGATCGATAGCGGACGCCTCCTGCAAATCGATACGCCGCAACGCCTGTATGACGCGCCTGCCTGTGCCACGGTGGCCAGCTTCACCGGCTTGTCGACGGTGTTGCCCGCCCGCGTCACGCGCCCCGGCGCGGTCGATGTCGGCTTCGCGGAGTTGCTCGCCGACACGGGCGCATGGCGCAGCGGCGACGCCGTGAACCTGCTCGTACGCCCCGAGCATGTCGACACCGATCCGCCGCCGCATGCGATCAATCGCCTGCCCGGGCGCGCCGGTGCCGTGCGTTTCTTCGGTGCGACGTGCCGCTACGACTTCCTGCCCGACGGTGCCACGTCGCCGCTACTGGGTGAACACCGGCGTCCGGCCACGCACGCCGTGGCGCTGGACCCCGCGCATCTGCGCGTGCTGCCGCCGTCTACGAAATGAGCGAACCGAATTTCCCGATCCCCTACCCCATGCCCCCGATGGAGCTATGTCGATGACTCGCTTTACCCCTTCGCTGCTGTCTCGTGCCGTTTTGCCGGCGCTCTCTACGCTCGCCGTCTCGTTCGCGCTGCTCGCTGGCACCAGTGCTGCGGTACACGCGCAAACGCAAGCGAGTCCGCCGCTTTATCCCGGTGAAGCCGAGCTGTACGCCAAGGCTGCGGAAGAAGGCCTCGTGGTGTCGTTCGATACCGGCCCCGAGTGGGCCAACTGGAAGGCGCTGTTCGCCGAATTCCGTAAGCGCTATCCGAAGGTCGAGATTACGTACAACGATATCGGCTCGGCGGCCACTGTCGTTGCGCTCGACAAGTCGCGCCGCCGTCCGCAAGCCGATACTGCTTACTACTTCGCTGGCTCGGCGCTCGATGCGGTGCAGAAAGACGTGGTGGCGCCGTTCAAGCCCATCAACTTCGACACGCTGCCCAAGGTGTTTCGCGATAACGATGGCCGCTGGTTCACGATCCACTCGCTCAACATCGCGTTTCTCGTGAACACGAAACTCGTGAAAAACGTGCCGCAGTCGTGGGCGGACCTGCTCAAGCCGGAGTACAAGAACGCCGTGGTCTATCTCGACCCGCGCTCGACGGGTCAGGGTCAGGTCGCCGTATTTGCTGCGGCGTATGCCTACGGCGGCAACGTCGACAACCCGAAGCCCGGTGCCGATTTCTTCGGCAAGTTGCGCGAAGCGGGCAACGTGATGCGCGTGGAAGGCACCACGCCCTATGCCAAGTTCGTGAAGGGCGAGATTCCGATTCTGATCGGCTACGAGAACGACGGCCTGAAGGCGAAGTACACCGACGGCATGGGCGACGCTGCCCAAGTGGTCATTCCGAAGGAAGCCACCGTTTCGGCCCCCTACGCCATCAGCCTCGTGAAGAACGGCCCGAACCCGGACGCCGCCAAGCTGTGGCTGAACCTCATCATGAGCCCGGTCGGTCAGGCGCTCTTCGCGCAGGGCTACGTGCGCCCGGCCGTGCCCGGCGTGCCGCTCTCGCCTGAAATGCGCGCCCGCATGCCGGACGCGCCGCAAGTGCATCCGCTCGATGTCGCGCGTGCCGCTGCGCAGAAGGCCGAAGTCGACCGGCTGTGGGCTGCCGCCGCACTCGCCAAGTGAGAGCGCACGACATGACGCCCAATCGCGCCAACCCGGTCCCCGCCATCGAGGCTTCTGGACAAACCCCGCGCGGGTCGCTTGCGCCGCGTGGCTGGGTTCGCCGCTTCGGCGGCTTACCGGCCGCCGTGTTGCTCGCACTGGGTTTCGGGTTGCCGCTCGGCGCGCTGGTCGTCGCCGCGTTCGACGGACATGGCGAAGCGTTTCTCGCCATCGCTATCGATCCGCTGGTGCGCGACGCCTTGGTGAATTCGCTGGCGCTCGCCATCGGGGCGGGCACCGTCTCGCTGATCGTCGGCGCGTTGCTTGCCGTTACCCTCGCACGGCAGACGCCTCGGCGGCGTCGCTTCTGGCTGGCAGCGATGGGCGTGCCGCTCGCGTTCTCGGGACTCGTGATCGCTTACGGCTTCATTCTCGCGTTCGGCCGTGCAGGGTTCGTCACACTCGGGCTGGCGTCGCTGGGGGCTGACCCGGCACGCGTCGGTGCGCTGATTTACACGGCACCGGGCCTCATCGCTGCCTACGCGTACTACTTGATTCCGCGCGTCGCCCTGATGGTCTACCCATCCATCGCCAACCTCGATCGTCGTCCGCTCGAAGCCGCGCTCACGCTGGGGGCACACCCGTTGCGCGCGCTCGTCGACGTGGCGCTGCGCGAACTCTGGCCGACCTTCGCCGCCGCGTGGTGCCTCGTCACCGCCATTGCCATGGGGACCTACGGCACGGCGCTTGCGCTGGCCGGTACCCAAATCAACATCCTGCC
This sequence comes from Pandoraea pneumonica, assembly GCF_049918595.1. GTDB lineage: Bacteria > Pseudomonadota > Gammaproteobacteria > Burkholderiales > Burkholderiaceae > Pandoraea > Pandoraea pneumonica_A. The sequence continues at coordinate 822,004 of NZ_JBNCRZ010000002.1, read as the reverse complement.
GTTGCTCATGTTCCTCAAGATGTCGGACGGGCAAACGGATTTCCCACAAGCCGCCGCGCTGTCGCTCGTATTGATGGCGGTATGCAGCGGTGTGCTCGCGCTTGGAGAGTGTCTTGTACGGCGTCATCCTCAATGAGTGGTCGGCTGCGGCCCGCCACGCCCTCGACCAACTGGCCGCGCGTCAGGAAAGCACCCACCGGCACGTGACGCCGGTCGGGCTGATCGGCCCGCGTGATGCCTCGCCAGCGCAGCTCGAAGCCGCGCACTGCGTCGGCGAAGCGCTCGCTGCCGCCGGTGTCGCGCTCGTGTGCGGTGGCAAGGGCGGCGTCATGGAAGCGGCGTCCGCCGGTGCCGCCGCAGCAGGCGGCATCGTGATCGGCTTGCTGCCGGAGGACCACGCCAACGACGCCAACCCTCACCTGAGCGTGGCGCTGCCCACCGGTCTGGGCATTACGCGCAACGCGTTGATCGCACGCGCTTCGGTGTGTCTGGTCGCCATCGGCGGCGGACTGGGCACGCTCTCGGAAATCGCGCTTGGTTTGCAATGGCGCAAGCCCGTGTTCACCGTACTCGATGCACCGGCCGTGCCGGGCGCCGAGAACTTCGACGATATCGACGCGCTGGTCGTGGCTGTCGCGACCTGGCTGAGCGTCACCGGACTTCCCGGAGGTGACGCCCCCCGGTAAGCCACGCCAGCGGCACCCCGCTGCTCGACAAGCTCCCGTCCCACACAGGGAATGGCGGGGATCGCAGGCGAGTTCTCGTGACGTTCCTGTCACATATATTTAGGATTACTAATATTATGAAGCGTATTTTTCTCGCGGCGCTTGGGCTCGGCGGCTTCGCCATCGCGGCACACGCACAAAGCAACGTGACCCTGTACGGCATCGTCGACGCTGGCGTGGGTTACACCAGCGGTCAGCGCACCGCCACGACCAAAGGCAGCGTGGGCAACCCGATTGTCTACAGCAACGCCTCGAACTGGGGCTTCGCCAGTGGCACGTGGTCGGGCGATCGCTGGGGCCTGAAAGGCGTGGAAGATCTGGGCGGCGGCAACTCGGCCATCTTCCAGCTCGAGAACGGGTTCAACATCGGCAACGGCCAGTCGGGTCAAGGCAACCGCCAGTTCGGCCGTCAGTCGTGGCTCGGTCTGCAAAGCGCCACGCTTGGCAAGATCACCTTCGGACGTCAGTACGATCCGATCGTCGACTACGTCGGCGCGATCAGCGCGGGCACGTTCGTCACTGGCATGGGCGCACACCCGGGCGATATCGACAACATCGATAACCAGGCCCGTGTGAACAACTCGGTGAAGTGGGCCAGCCCGGTATATGGCGGCTTCCAGTTCGGCGCGATTTACGGCTTCGGCGGCCAGCCGGGTAGCGTGAAAAACCAGAACGCTTGGGGGCTTGGCGGTCAGTACGCCAGCGGCCCGCTCGCGCTCGGTGTGGCTTACTTGCAAGCCACCAACGCTTACGGCAACACGGGCGGCGCATGGAACGGTGCCTATGACGGCACGTTCGCGTCGTCGATCAACGAGGGCTTCGCCTCGGCCGCTAGCCAGCGCATTCTCGCCGCCGCCGGTACGTACACGTTTGGCAACACGCAGGTCGGCTTGTCGTACGGCAACGTGCACTACACGCCGGGCTCGTTCTCGACGTTCGCCAGCGCCATGACGTTCAACTCGATCGGCGCCACCGCGGCCTATCAGTGGACACCGGCGGTGCGTCTGGCGGCGGCTTACAACTTCACGCAAGGCAGCGACGTGAAGGGTGCCAGCGGTCCGAAGTACCACCAGATCAACCTGGCCACGTACTACGCGCTGTCGAAGCGCACGTCGCTGTACGCGCTCGTGGGTTACCAAAAGGCATCGGGCAATACGCTCGACACCTTCGGCAATGTGGTGTCCGCGACGGCCTCAGTCGGCGACGTGGGTAACGGTATCTCGTCGGCCACCTCGACGCAGACGCTCGTGCGCATGGGTATCCGCCAGACGTTCTAACAGTTCGGTAGTCCCCCCTCGGTCACCCTTGGCACGCCCCCGCACAACGTTGTTTCGTGCGATGGCGTGCTTTTTTTCGTTTGACCTTCCCGCCGACCCTCTCACGCCGCCCATGCGCGCAGATTCGTACAAACCCTAATACAGCTTTACCTGTCTATACAATACTGTACAGCCCATTACTTGGTCTGAAAGAAAGGAATGCTGTGAGCCACCCCACCCGATACCGCGATGTGACGATCCGCGCGCCGCGCGGCACCCAACTCAATGCCCGCAGCTGGTTGACCGAAGCGCCGCTGCGCATGCTCATGAACAACCTCGACCCGGACGTGGCCGAGAACCCCAACGCGCTCGTAGTCTACGGTGGCATCGGCCGCGCCGCGCGCAACTGGGAATGCTTCGACAAGATCGTCGAAACGCTCAAGACCCTCGCCGACGACGAAACGCTGCTGGTGCAATCCGGCAAGCCCGTCGGCGTGTTCAAGACTCACGCCGATGCGCCGCGCGTGCTGATCGCCAACTCCAACCTCGTGCCGCACTGGGCCACGTGGGAACACTTCAACGAACTCGACGCCAAGGGTCTCGCCATGTACGGCCAGATGACCGCTGGCTCGTGGATCTACATCGGCAGCCAAGGCATCGTGCAAGGCACCTACGAAACGTTCGTGGAAGCCGGCCGCCAGCACTACGGCGGCAAGCTCGCCGGTCGTTGGGTACTCACCGCCGGGCTCGGTGGCATGGGCGGCGCACAGCCGCTGGCCGCCACGCTCGCCGGTGCCTGCTCGCTGAACATCGAATGTCAGCAAACCAGCATCGACTTCCGCCTGCGTACGCGCTATGTCGACGAGCAAGCGACCGATCTCGACGATGCGTTGGCCCGTATCGCGAAGTACACGGCGGCGGGTCAGGCCGTGTCCATCGCCCTGTGCGGCAACGCGGCCGAAATTCTGCCGGAACTGGTGCGTCGCGGCGTGCGCCCGGACATGGTCACTGATCAAACGAGCGCGCACGATCCGCTCAACGGTTATCTGCCTATCGGTTGGACCTGGGATGAATACCGCGAGCGCGCCCGCAGCAAGCCCGCCGAAGTCGTCAAGGCCGCCAAGCAATCGATGGCCGTCCACGTCAAGGCCATGCTGGACTTCAAGGCGATGGGCGTGCCGACGTTTGACTACGGCAACAACATCCGCCAGATGGCCATGGAAGAAGGCGTGGAGAACGCGTTCGACTTCCCCGGCTTCGTGCCCGCCTATATCCGCCCGCTCTTCTGCCGTGGCGTGGGCCCGTTCCGCTGGGCAGCGCTCTCCGGCGACCCGGAAGATATCTACAAGACCGACGCGAAGGTTAAGCAACTGATCCCCGACGACGCGCACCTGCACCGCTGGCTCGACATGGCCCGCGAACGCATCAGCTTCCAGGGGCTGCCCGCCCGTATCTGCTGGGTGGGCCTCGGCCTGCGCGCCAAGCTCGGCCTGGCGTTCAACGAAATGGTGCGCTCGGGCGAGCTCTCGGCGCCGGTCGTCATCGGCCGCGATCACCTCGACTCCGGCTCGGTCGCCAGCCCCAACCGTGAAACCGAAGCAATGCGCGACGGCTCGGACGCCGTCTCCGACTGGCCGCTGCTCAACGCCCTGCTCAATACCGCCAGCGGCGCGACGTGGGTGTCGCTGCACCACGGCGGTGGTGTCGGCATGGGCTTCTCACAACACTCGGGCGTGGTGATCGTCTGCGACGGCACGGATGCTGCCGCTGCCCGTATCGCCCGCGTCCTGAACAACGATCCGGCAACCGGCGTGATGCGCCACGCCGACGCCGGCTACGACATCGCCATCGACTGCGCCCGTGAACACGGCCTGAACCTGCCGATGCTGAACACCTCGAAGTGAATCTCACCATGACGAATCAACACAACGCCCCCATGAATTCCCTGTTCGTCACCCCCGGCACGCTCACGCTGGCCCAGTTGCGCGCGGTCTATGAACAACCGACGCAGATCAAGCTCGACGAGACGGCCTATGCCGACATCAATCAAAGCGTCGCCTGCGTCGAAGCGATCGTCGCCGAAGGCCGCACGGCATACGGCATCAACACCGGTTTCGGACTGCTGGCTTCAACGCGTATCGCTCACGACGATCTGGAAAACCTGCAACGCTCGCTGGTGCTCTCGCACGCTGCCGGTGTGGGCCAACCGATCGACGACGCACTGGTGCGCCTGATCATGGTGCTCAAGATCAACAGCCTGGCGCGCGGCCTGTCGGGCATTCGCCGCAAGGTGATCGACGCGCTGGTGACGCTGGTCAACGCGGAGGTTTATCCGCGCATCCCGCTGAAGGGATCGGTCGGCGCGTCGGGCGATCTGGCACCGCTCGCGCACATGTCGCTGTTGCTGCTGGGTGAAGGTCACGCCCGCTATCGCGGTCAGTGGCTCGACGCTCGCGAAGCGCTTGCCGTGGCCGGGCTCGAACCGCTCACGCTCGCCGCCAAGGAAGGGCTGGCACTGCTCAACGGCACGCAAGTCTCGACGGCTTACGCCCTGCGCGGCCTGTTCGAAGCCGAAGACCTGTACGCCGCCGCCAGCGTGTGCGGCGCACTGACCGTCGAAGCCATGCTCGGCTCGCGCGCACCGTTCGACCCACGCATTCACGCCGCTCGTGGCCAGCGCGGTCAGATCGATGCCGCCGCAACGTACCGTCACCTGCTCGGCGAGACCAGCGAAGTCGGCCAATCGCACGCCAACTGCGAGAAGGTGCAAGACCCGTACTCGCTGCGCTGCCAACCGCAAGTCATGGGCGCTTGCCTGACGCAGATTCGTCAGGCCGCCGAGGTGCTGGGCGTCGAAGCCAACGCGGTGTCGGACAACCCGCTCGTGTTCTGGGAACAGGGCGACGTCATCTCCGGCGGCAACTTCCACGCCGAACCGGTGGCGATGGCAGCCGACAATCTGGCCTTGGCATTGGCCGAGATTGGCGCGCTGAGCGAACGCCGCATTTCGCTGATGATGGACAAACATATGTCACAATTGCCCGCTTTTCTCGTCGCCAACGGCGGCGTGAACTCCGGCTTCATGATCGCGCAGGTCACGGCAGCCGCCCTCGCCTCCGACAACAAGGCCTTGGCACATCCGGCCAGCGTTGATAGTCTCCCGACCTCGGCAAATCAGGAAGATCACGTCTCGATGGCCCCCAACGCCGGTAAGCGGCTTTGGGAGATGGCCGATAACGTCAAAGGCATCGTCGCGATCGAATGGCTCAGCGCCTGTCAGGGCCTGGACTTCCGCGAAGGCGTGAAGAGCACCCCGGTGTTGGAACGCGCCCGTGCCCTGTTGCGCAGCGCCGTCCCGTTCTACGATAAGGACCGCTATTTCGCGCCGGACATCGAAGGGGCCAGCGCCTTGATCGCGCAGCGCCAACTGAGCGCCCTCGTGCCGTCTGGCACCCTGCCGAGCGTTTGATTCGCGTTTGATTCGTGCCGTGCCGGTGCGAAACGAACGCTGATTCGCGCACCGGCAACCCGGCTGATCGTGATACTGCCTGCCCGCTCGGGCAGGCCGTTTCATGACGCAATTTGCGCGTTGGCTCATGCATCGAGTGATGCATCGAGTTACGCATATTCCGCATTCAGGAGACAGCTTGAAAAACCTGCAACGCAATCTGAGCGCGCGGCACATCCGCTTTCTGGCGCTCGGCTCGGCCATTGGCACCGGTCTCTTCTACGGCTCGGCGTCGGCCATTCAACTGGCCGGTCCGGCCGTCATCCTCGCCTACATCATCGGTGGCGCCGCCGTCTATATGGTCATGCGCGCGCTCGGCGAAATGGTAGTGCGCCAGCCGGTGTCGGGCTCGTTCGGCCGTTACGCCCGCGACAACCTCGGCCCGCTCGCCGGTTTTCTGACTGGCTGGACGTACATCCTCGAGATGGTCATCGTCTGTCTCGCCGACGTGACCGCCTTCGGTATCTACATGGGGTTCTGGTTTCCCGACGTGCCGCAGTGGATCTGGGTGCTGGGCATCGTGATGCTCATTGCCGGTCTGAATCTGTGCAACGTGAAGGTGTACGGCGAGATGGAGTTCTGGCTGGCACTCGTGAAGATCGTCGCCATCGTGGCAATGATTGTCGGCGGCGGCGTGATCCTCTTCACGGGCGTGCAGTTGCATAGCGAACATGCCCCGGCGGTGAGCAACCTCTGGTCGCATGGCGGGTTCCTGCCCAATGGCTGGGGTGGCTTGATGGCATCGCTCGCGGTGGTGATGTTCGCTTACGGCGGCATCGAAATCATCGGCATTACCGGCGGCGAAGCGAAGAACCCGGAGAAAGTGATTCCGCGTGCGATCAACGCCGTGCCGCTGCGCATCTTGTTGTTCTACGTGCTGACGATGTGCGTGCTGATGGCCATCTTCCCGTGGACCGGCATCGGCAGCCAAGGCAGCCCGTTCGTGCAGATTTTCTCGGGTCTGGGCATCAAGTCGGCCGCGGCGATCCTCAACGTCATCGTGATTTCGGCAGCGATCTCGGCCATTAACAGCAACATCTTCGGCGCGGGCCGGATGATGTTCGGCATGGCGGAACACGGACAGGCACCGGCAGCCTTCTCCGCGACGTCGCGTCATGGCGTGCCTTGGGTGACGGTGCTGGTGATGACAGCCGCCCTGCTCGGCGGCGTGGTCCTCAACTATCTGATTCCCGAAGGCGTGTTCCTGATCATTGCATCGATCGCCACCTTCGCCACGGTCTGGGTGTGGCTGATGATTCTGCTCTCGCAGGTCGCCATGCGCCGCCGCTTGTCGGCTGACGAAGTCGCAGCGCTCAAGTTCAAAGTGCCGTTGTGGCCGGTCGGCCCGGCGCTCGCCATCGCGTTCATGCTGTTCGTGATCGGCGTGCTGGGTTACATGGAAGACACGCGCGTTGCCCTGTATGTCGGCGCAGGCTGGATCGCGCTGATGTCGGCGGCCTACTGTTTCGGCGTCAAACCCAAGGCGTTGCGCGAAATGCGCGACGACGCAAGCCAAACGAGCCTCTCATGAAACGTATCCACTGGAAGCACTGCCATGTCGCCACCCTGCGCGACGGCCGCTACCACGCGATCGAAGACGCCGAAATCGTCACGCTCGGCAAGCACATCGAATGGGTCGGGCCGCGCAGCGAACGGCCTGCCATCGCAGTCGACGAATGCGTCGATTTGCAGGGCGCGTGGGTCACGCCCGGACTGATCGACTGTCACACGCATCTGGTCTTCGGCGGCAACCGCAGTCTTGAGTTCGAGCAACGTCTGCAAGGCGTGAGCTACGCCGAAATCTCGGCGGCAGGTGGCGGCATCAAATACACCGTACGGCACACGCGCGATGCCACCGAAGATGCCCTCTTCGAGTCGGCCCGCAAGCGGCTTCTCACGTTGATGCGCGACGGCGTGACCACTGTCGAGATCAAATCCGGCTACGGACTCGATCTGAACAGCGAGCGCAAGATGCTGCGCGTGGCGCGGCGGCTTGGTGAAGCGCTGCCGGTGACGGTCAAGACGACGTGTCTGGCCGCGCATGCTGTGCCCTCGGAGTTCGCGGGCAAGGCCGACGAATATGTGAACTACGTCTGCTCGGAGATTCTGCCCACGCTCGCCGACGAGCGACTGGTCGATGCGGTCGATGCGTTCTGCGAGACGATTGCCTTCTCGCCCGCGCAAGTCATGCGGGTGCTGCTGCGTGCGCAGAAGTTGAAGCTGCCGGTGAAGCTGCACGCCGAGCAACTGTCGCCGCTGGGTGGCGCAAGCCTGGCCGCAGAGCTGGGCGCGCTGTCGGCGGACCATCTGGAATATATGACGGCAGAAGACGCGGCGGCGATGGGCCGGGCTGGCACGGTCGCCGTGTTGTTGCCGGGTGCGTTCCACATGCTGCAAGAGTCGCGCCGCCCGCCGGTGGATCTGCTGCGCCGCTATGGGGTCGACATTGCCGTGGCGTCCGACTTGAACCCTGGCACGTCGCCTGCGCTATCGTTGCGGTTGATGATGAACATGGCATGCACCTTGTTCGGCCTGACGCCCGAAGAAGCACTGGCCGGTGTGACGCGCAATGCCGCCAAGGCCCTCGGCATGCTCGATACCCACGGCACGATCGAAGCAGGCAAGATCGCCGATTTCGTCGCATGGGAAATCGAACGGCCTGCTGAACTGGCGTACTGGCTCGGTGGCGAATTGCCTTGCCGCACCATTCGCCATGGGCAATGGCGCGACGCGTCAGACGCTGCATAACCTCGTTACTTCATCCCCTCCCCATGCCCAATTCAGCGACCGCCCTTCACGCGCAGATGGCGATACCGACCGTCTGGCAAGGCCGTACCGATGCGAACGAGCGCGGCGACACACGCAGGCTTTTTAACGTCGTGCAGGTACTCGACGGTCCGGCGCACCCGGCGGCTTCTGGCGCGCCGGTGTTGCTCGGCTTCGCATGCGACGCCGGTGTCAAACGAAATCAGGGACGCGTGGGCGCGGCCGAAGGGCCGCAGGCCATTCGCCGTGCGCTCGCGAACTTGCCCGCTCACGATATCGCCCCGCTCTACGACGCTGGCGACGTCGTCTGCGAAGGCGATGCGCTTGAAGCCGCGCAAACGGCGCTCGCCACGGCGGTGCGACTTCAGTTGGATGCTGGCGCATGCCCCGTGATACTCGGCGGCGGTCACGAGATTGCATGGGGGACGTGGCAAGGCCTGCGTGCGCATCTCGACGCCAAAGGCGACCGCGAGCGTGTGCTGATTCTCAACCTGGACGCCCACTTCGATCTGAGGACGGCTCGCCCCGGCACATCGGGGACACCGTTCGATCAGATCGCGCAAGCGAACGAGCAAGCGGGGTTGCCCTTCGATTACGCGTGCCTCGGTGTCAGCCGGTTGAGCAACACGGCATCGCTTTTCGAGCGCGCCCGCGAATTGGGTGTGACGTACGTCGAAGACACTGAAATGCAGGACAGGCATCTCGACGCCCGTCTCGCAGAGATCGATGCCTTGATCGCGGACGTGGCGCACGTTTATCTCACCATCGATCTGGATGTGCTACCCGCGCCGGTCATGCCGGGCGTGTCGGCACCCGCGGCTTACGGGGTGCCCATTACGGTGATCGAGGCCATCGCCACGCACGTGCGCCGCTCCGGCAAACTGCGCGTGGCCGACCTTGCGGAATACAACCCGCACTTCGACGTGCAGGGTTTGGGCGCGCGAGTGGCCGCCCGGCTCGCTTACCGTTTGCTTTGAAGAAATCTTGCTGGGGCTGCCGTCGATCGCCATCGGCGCGCCCCGCAAAACCTGGTCGCGCCAACACCCCGCCTCACGCGTTAATCGTCTCGGACGGCGATTCATCGAACGCTTTGCGATAGCTCTTCACCAAGGCCGAGCGGCTGGTCACCCCCCAGCGATTGGCGGTGCCGAGCACCGACCCGCTCACGCGAGCGTCGTCCATCAACTCGTTTCGAATACCTTCCAGCCGGAGTTTGCGGATCAACGCGCCCGGCGACATGCCCAGCGAGCGCTTAAACACCATTTGCAACGCGCGTTCGGTCACGTTGACTTGTGCGGCGACCTCGCGCGTGGTCAGTTCACTGCGCGCAAGGTGCTCGATGATGTAGCGATAGGCTTTGCGGTACTTGGCAGGCAGGCGCGTGGCGATATCGTCGCTGCGTGCCATTTGTGCGGCGTCCGTCTGCGGATCGAGACTTCGTGTGGGCACGATTTGCGAGCGCAGGCAGAACAACGCCTGCAAGGAATAGCGCGTGTACAGCGTTAAGCCCTGCTGCATCTGTCCGCGCTGAAATGCCAGCTTCGCGCTGACATACAGCCATTCGAGATCGGAATGCCGCGCGGCGTGGTGCACGTCGCGTGCGGCAATGTCATCGAACAGCCGCGCCGCGAGGTCGCCTTGTCCGCCAGCAAACGCGGCGAGGACGGCGTTAAGCCGCAAATGCATCAACACCTGCGGGCTGGCGCAGGATCGCAACGCGTCGAACAAATCGGTCAGCGCACCCGCGTTGGCGCGTGCGCCCTTCGACAATTCCACCAGATGCCGCATATACGCCCGATATCGGCGCACTAACAGCCCATCGGCCACCGGGGTCTCGTCCGCCGGTGAGGCGCGATTGGCGAACACATCGAGACCGTCGGTCGCCTCCGAGGGCCCCGGCATGCCTTGCGCAGATTCCGCGCCCAACCACGCGGATTGCCAGAACACGTGATCGGACAACGCCGACGAGCGACGAATTTGGGTATGGAGAGCAATGTCCGACAGCAATAACGCGACGATGCTATGCCAGACCGGCAACACGTCTGCCGCTGAGCGGTCGATCTGTAAGAGCACTTGCATGGCCGCGTGCGGGCGCCCCAGCCGATGATCGACGATGGCCAATCCCACCCGTGCCTCAATCGCCTGTGCGGCATCGCTTGCGCGGTCGCGAACAATGTTGACGAAGCAGTTGCGCGCCACCGCCAGCCGCTCGCGCAATAAGGCCTGCCAACCCGCATTGCGGGCGGACATTAACCGCAGCGCGTCGCCGCCTGAGCGGCAACTGCGTTGCGCGCGCGAATAACTCTGCTCGGCCTCCTCTTCCAGTTCACGCAATAGCTGAACGTCGGCCAACGCGCAGAGGTTGGCGCCGTGCGTGTCTTGCCAATGCTTTTCGTTTTGGTCGGCGGGACCGCAAGCCAGCGTGTAGGCACGCGGCCAGTCGCCCGCGAGTAGCGCCTCGGCACAGCGTGGCAGGGTGTGATGGGTACGCGCACTGACGATCAATGCGAAGTAGATCCGTGCGTTCATGAAGTTCGCGAGGCGAGAGGAAGTCGGCGTGAGTCCGGTCGAATTATTCCTACGAGCGTGAATCGGAAAAAAATAGATTGCTTCAACCCCAGCCGTCGTCAGATTCATCGGCTCCGCCAAGCCAGCACTGGCTTGACGCTCCCATTGCACGGGACTGCCGCGCTGTCGGTGTTTCGCCACACATCTCTCGACAATCGAGAGAAATTCGCATGCTTGCTCCCTCTCCCGCATCGGTCTACGCCCCCCCGTCTTGATCCGCAGTTTCCCCTACGCCGTTTCTCACGCCCTAATACAAAGTATTAGTTTTGCTTAATTTGTTTTCGTTTTAAGCACCTCAATCCCTACAATCCACACAAATTCTTATATCGATGCATCGCTGCGCACCGGAAAACGCCTTTTCGCGCCACCGGCACGCACCGCCCGACCGGAGACAGTCCGATGAAAAAGCGTGCAGACCTCGACGTCAGATCGCTGCGAATTTTTGAGGCCGTCGCGTCGGCGGGCAGCCTCTCGGGCGCCGCCAACACGCTGGGTGTCACGCAGTCGGCCATCTCGCAAGCGATCGCGCAAATCGAGCAAACCGTCGGCACGCGGGTACTCGACCGTTCGCGCCGTCCGCTCAAGCTCACGCCCGCTGGGTTGGCACTCTCGCGTCACGCCCGGCAGATCGTCGACGACATGGACCGTCTGATTGCACAGGTGCAAGACGCCGATGTTGCGAGCCGCGCCGCCGTGCGCGTCGGGATGATCGACTCGTTTGCCGCCACCGTCGGCCCGTCGATCGTTCGGCAGATGTCGGGCAGCACGAGCGAACTGCTGCTTTGGTCGGGGCTTGCCAATGGACACGCGCAAGCGTTGCTCGCGCGTCAATTGGATCTGATTGTCACCAGCGACCCCATGCACGACATGGAACGGCTGGTACGCCGCCCGATTTTCACCGAGCCGTTCATCGTCGTGGTGCCCAAGGCCCGCGAAGCCGAACTCGCGCATGCCGATCTGACCGACCTGATTCGCACGATGCCGCTCATCCGATTTTCAGGGCGCTCGCACTTCGGCGCCGTCATCGAACGACATCTGCGCCGCACGGGCCATTCGCCGCGCATGCATCTGGAAATCGACACCTCCGACGTCGTCATGTCGATGGTTGCCGCCGATCTGGGTTTCACCATCGCCACGCCGCTCTGCTTGTTGCAAGGCCGCGCATCGCTGTCGCAAGTGGCTGCCCTGCCGCTACCCGGCCCGGCGCTGTCACGCACGATTTATCAGGTCTCTCGCGAGGGCGAAGTCTCGGAGATGGCTTCGCAATGCTTTCTCGCGGGGCGTCTCGCCTTGGCACAGGAGGCCTTCCCGGAGTTGCAGCGCCTCATGCCGTGGCTGGGAGAGCGACTTGCTTTGTGCTGAATCGCGCTTCTCGCTACCCAGCACCCGACACCGACCACAACAAAACACATATCCAACAGGAGACACGCATGAACCCGTCACGACGCAAATTCCTTCACACCAGCGCCGCCATGTCGGCCGTGGCTGCCACCGCCGGTCTGACCGTGCCCGGCATTGGCCGTGCTGCCGACGCAGCCACCGTGCAGTACGGCGGCTCGGCATGGCTGGGGCACTACCCGGCGTATCTCGCGATGAAGTCGGGCGCGTTTGCCGCGGCGGGCATCGACCAGCAATGGCAATCGTTCGGCACGTCGTCCGCGCGCATGAGCGCCGTGCTCTCGGGCGGCATCGACATTGCTTGCACCGGCATCGTCTCGGCACTGGCGTTGATGGCGCGTGGTTCGAAGCACTTCTCGATCGTTGCCGTGCCGGAGAGCTTCGGACGCGTCGAAGGGCTGTTCGTGCGTGAGGGGGTGAATTCGCTGCAAGACCTCAAGGGCAAGAAGTTGGGGGTGACGTTCGCCTCGAGCGCCCATCTGCTGGTACTCGACTTGCTGGGCAGCGCCGGTTTGTCGAACGACGTGACGGTGCTCAACGTCCCCGCCCCGGAGATTCCCGGCGCCATCCAGTCGGGTCAGATCGACGCCGCTGCCGCATGGACACCGCAGTTCAATCGCATTCGCGCCATGTCGGGCATGAAGCTGTTGGCCGACGACACGCAGTTCTCGCTCTACAAGCGTTACAACGTCACGCCGGGGCCTGACGTGCTGATCGTGCGCAATGCATGGGCCGAAAAGAACGGCGATGTGGTGCGCAAGTACCTCAAGGTTTATTTCGACGCTTGCCAGACGTTGCGCGACAAGCCTGACGAAGCCGCCCGTTCGCTGATCGGGCTGACGGGCATGTCGGCGCTCGATCAGATCGAGACGATCAAGGGTGCGGAGTGGTACAGCCTTGCGCAGCAAACGCAGTTGCTCAAATCGCCGGGCAGCTATGTCGACGGCCTTCAGCGTCTGGCCGAAATGCTCGTGACGTACAAGCAGATAGATAAGGCCCCGGCCGTGCGCCAGTGGATCAACACGTCGTATCTGTAAGCCCTGCGGCATTGCCGTCGCGCCGGTGTCCGTGGTTGCACAAGGTTGTGCATGGGACCGGCGCAAGATCGAGGAGTCTGATTGTGAATCATCGTCAACCGTCTCGCGCCACGTTGCTCGGCGTGGGGTTTGCGTCCATCGTCGTCTTCCTGCTTGCGTGGGAAGTCGCCTGCCGCACCGGGGCTATCGACCCCCTGTTCCTGCCGCCCCCGTCTGCTGTGGGTGAACGCATTCTGGCCATGCTCAGCGACGGCACGCTCGTCTCGAACGTGCTGGCTTCCACCCGCCGCGTGATGACTGGCTTCATTGCGGCCACCCTGGTCGCGATTCCGCTGGGCATCATCTTGGGCACGTCGACCTACGCCCGCGCTGCGTTCGACCCCATCCTGTCGTTCCTGCGCCCGCTGCCGTCGATGAGCTGGATTCCGCTCTCGCTGCTGTGGTTCGGCATTTCGGAGACGCAGAAGTACAGCATCGTGTTCATGGGCACGTTTGCCCCGGCGCTCGTCTATGTGATCGAAGCCACGCGCAATGTCGATCCGCTGCTCGTTCGCGCTGCCAAGAATCTGGGCGCGAGCAACTGGCAAGTCATGCGTGAAGTGATTCTGCCCGCCAGCCTGCCGCAAATCCTCTCGGGCATGAAGATCATTCTCGGCCTGTCGTGGACGTGCGTGATCTCCGCCGAGCTGGTGGCCGCGCGCGAAGGTCTGGGCTTTCTCATCATGAATGGCAAGGAGTTCTTTCAGACGGAAGTCGTCGTGCTCGGCATGGTGATGATCAGCGTCACCGTGCTGGTGACGGACGTGGTGTTTCGCGCCATCGAGCGCAAAGTGTTGAGGTGGCAGGCATGAACGATCGCATTGATTCGCAAGTTTCCGCAACCCACGCGTCGCCTTCCTCCGGCAACGGTGAAACGATGATCGCCATCGAGGGCATCTCGAAGCGCTATGGCGATTTTCAGGCGCTGGAGCGTGTCGACATGAACATCGCACGCGGCGAGTTCGTGGTGCTGCTGGGGGCGTCGGGCTGCGGCAAGTCGACCCTGTTGAACCTGATCACCGGTTTCGACGAACCGACGACTGGGCGCATTGTGGTTGCCGGCCGCGAGGTCAAGGGCATCGATCCCCACTGCGGCATGGTTTTCCAACAATACGCCCTGTTCCCGTGGCTCAGCGTGCTCGATAACGTAGCGTTCGGGTTGAAGATGAAGGGCGTCGATAAAGCCACCCGTTACGCGACGGCACGCCGTTATATCGAAATGGTCGGCTTGACGGGCTTCGAAGATCGCTACCCCAAGGCGCTCTCTGGCGGGATGCGTCAGCGCGTGTCGATTGCCCGCGTGCTCGCCAACGACCCCGACGTGATTCTGCTCGACGAGCCGTTCGCGGCCCTCGACGCGATGACGCGGCAGGTGTTGCAGGAAGAGCTCTTGCAGATTTATCAGAAGAGCGGCAAGACCATCGTGTTCATCACGCACTCGATCGACGAGGCGCTAATGCTCTCGACGCGCATGGTCATCATGAGCGCGCGCCCCGGGCGCGTGGCGTGCGATCTGCCGAACGACCTGCCGATGCCACGCAACGCGCAAGTACAGCTCTCGCCCCGTTACAACGAACTCAAATCGCAAATCTGGAACACCGTGCAAACGGAGGTCATGCGCAGTCTGGAGAGCCGCGCCGCGTAAGCCGCGCGCGTTCCGCACCGGCTTATCCGGTCTGCCGCGAGAATTCCTATGCATGTCAGCACACGTATCGTCATGTCCAATCAAGTTAACGCCTCTCGCGCTGCTCGCAGCCGTTTTCCCGCCTATCAGGCCGGAGCAGGATGGAACGCCCTGCTCCCCGCCCGCGTGCCGCGCACCCAACCACCCATTGCACGGAGTTTCGACGTCATCGTCATCGGTGCCGGTTTCACCGGTTTAGCGGCGGCACGACGCGTGGCCGAATTGCGCCCCGAAGCCAGCGTGCTGGTGATCGATGCCACCACAGCGGGCAACGGTTCCTCCGGGCGCAACTCGGGGTTTCTCATCAACCTGCCGCATAACACCGGCATGGGCGGTCACGGCAGCCCCGTCGAAGTGGCGCGTAAGCAGATTCGCCTCTACGACATTGGGCTGAAGTGGTTGCACGAGCTAGTGACCACGCACGGCATCGATTGCGGCTGGAACCCTGTGGGCAAGTACCACGCGGCGGCCACCCCCGATGGCGAACAGCGCTTGCGCGACACGCTGGCGCAATACCGCGAATGGGGCGTGTCGTTTCGCGAACTGTCGCGCGATGCGTTGCAAAGCGAGATCGGCACGGACTATTACGGCTACGGGTATCACTCGGATAACAACGTCTTCGTGCAACCCGCCGCGTTGGTGCGTGGGCTGGCGGACAGTCTGCCGCCGAATGTGCGTCTTTGGGAAAACGAAGCCGTTGTATCGCTGGATGGCAATGGGCCGTTCAAGGTGACGACGGCCACCGCCGAGTTGAGCGCGGCACAGGTGATCGTGGCGAATAACGGCTTCGCCCGGAAACTGGGCCTCGCGCGCGACCGCGTCTTCACCATCTATACGTATGCGGCGATGACACCGGCCCTCGCTACGGAAGAACTCGCCAAACTCGGCCCGGCGCAGGAATGGGGTGTAATTCCGGCGAACCGTTTAGGTACGACGTTACGCAAGACGCTCGGCGGCCGATTTGTCGTGCGCAGCGCCTATTCGTATGAGAAAGAGCGTCCGATGGCCGATGTCACGGCGATGCTCACCGATGCCTATCGTCGGCGCTATCCGCAGATGGCCTCGCACAAGTTCGAGCACGTGTGGGGCGGCGTCACTGCGCTCACCCGCAATGGTGCGTTGTACTTCGGTGAGGTGCGCAAGGGGTTGTACACGTCGCTCGGTTGCAATGGCGCGGGCGTACTCAAAGGCAGTATGTTCGGCAAGTTGCTCGGCGAAATGGCCTGCGGACATCAGTCGCCGGAGCTTGCCGACGCGCTGGGCTTCGAGCGCCCTTCCTGGCTGCCGCCCGAGCCGATCCGGCGCGTGGCGATCGTATCGGCGATTCAGTATCAGAAGCACCGTGCGGGGTTGGAACGGTAATCGGGCATAGGCGTTCGGCGGTTGTCAGAACAGGACAACCCTGACGAAAAATGCAAGCTCCCAAAATCAATCGAAATGGCGATATTTGATTTCGCCACCCCCATGGGTCACCGTAGTCTTCAATGACTAGATCTCTTTAAAGCTCACCACGGCCGATGAGATCTAGCGTCTTCCGTCATGTTGTTAATGGCGGATCATTGTGGTTACTTTATGATGTGACTTATGAACATGATCTTCTCGCTGGACACCCTTCGCTCGACCCTGACTCAAAAAGTAGTGCTTGCTAAACTTCTGGAAAACCAAGTTGTAGCCTGGTGCAAACCGTCGGCCTAATCACACAGCGAACAAAGGCTGCCAAACATGGCAGCCTTTTCCTAGGTCGTGGAATATTCATGATTTCCAAAAACAATGTTCGCGATTTCGCACCGCAATCGCTTATCGCTCATCTCTGTAGAAAGCTGGCGGATCTCCCCGAGATTGAACGGGATATCCGTATTGACGAATGCCTGAAATTTCTATTTCTCGCCTCCGTTCGATCAAAAACATCCCAAGACACCTATGCCGTCGTCAGTCAATCAATTGACGACGTATGGCATGAATGCATCCTTCAAACGCGAGAGTACGCGTTGCTATGCGAGCGCCTTCCGGCGCAATGCTTTGTTCATCACAGCTCGTCAGCGGAAGGGTACCGGGGCCACGTATTGACCCGCGGCGCGCACGCTGCGGCGGACGAGCATGTGTGGTGGCTCGAAAACTACTATGCACACTTTGGTGATCTGACGGCGGCGGCGGCGAAACACTGGAGCGGAGTGACGTTCTTGATGGATACATTTGACCTGTCGATTGACGACATCAACCGTATAGCCAGCGGTGAAGTTGTTCAGAAATCAGTGACAGCGAGTTTCCAAAGAGCGTGATCGAGACGCCGATTAGCATCACGAACGCCCCGGCCAGCTTCACCGCCGATACCTGACGCGTGACCACACCCACCAGCCCGAAGTGATCGATAGCGAGCGACGATAGCAGCTGCCCGGCAATCACGAGCGCCAGCATGTTCGCCAGCCCGATGCGCGGTGCGAGCAATACCGTGCAGAAGATCGCGCCCGCACCCAACAAGCCACCGGCAAAGCGCCACACCGGTTGCGACGGCACACTCGCGATGGCCGCCGCCAAGCCGCCCTTCCCGATAGCAATCGCGGCCAGTGCGGCCGTGCCGATGGCAAACGAGACAAGTCCCGCCGCCACCACGTTGCCACCCAACCCGCCCGCCAACTGACTGTTGACGGCAGCCTGCACCGAAATCGCAGAACCAGCGGCAAACGCCAGCGCAAACAGAATGAAGTTCATGGTCATGGACTCGTTCGGCTGATGCTCACGCTTGCGCCAATTGCGGGGGCGCATCGGCAAAGATGTCTGGCGTATAGCCGACGCGTGCGAACAAATGCATGCGCGAGGCTTCCGTCGCCTGTTTGAGTGCCTGCGTGTCGAGACCGAGCAACTTCCCGCCAGACTTCCGAATCCGCCCGCCGACGATGACCGTGTCGACGTTGCTGCGCTCTGCCGCGTGAACAATAGTGCCGATGGCGTTGTTCGACGGGTAGAGATTGATGTCGTCAGCACGAATTAAGACGATATCGGCTTGCTTGCCGGGGGTGAGCGAGCCGGTGACGTTAGACAGACCGGCGACGCGTGCGCCGTCAATCGTGGCCGACGCGAGAATGCTGCGCACCGGCACGGGCGCCGGGGCCGACGCGTCGCCGTGGTACCGGCGATGCTGCGCGAAGCCGCGTTGCATGACGTACGCCGCGCGCATTTCAGCGAACATGTCGCCGCCGTAAGACGCCTCGACATCGATGCTAATGGCAGGCGCGATGCCGTGATCGACGGCGCGCTGGAAGACCGTCAACCCCTCCTCCAAGCCGTACTGTGCATCGGAGCGCGGGCAAACGTTCACGCTCACGCCGGTGTCTCTCAGAATCTCCCACTGCGCGTCGGTCAGGCCCGTGCAGTGATTGAAGATGTTGTCCGGCCCGAGCAGGCCGTCGGCTTTCAGTTCAGGCAACAGTTTGCCCATGTCCGCACCGAGAAACTCCGTGACGATGCGCAAGCCCAGGCGGCGCGCTTCGGCCCACGTCTCGCGATCCCATTGCGACATCATCGCCATCGTCACCAGTGCATCGTCGTTTTCCTCGAAGCGCTCTTGCTTGAGCCGCGCCAGATCCTGCGGCCAGTGCTGCGCCCATTCACCCGCCAGCGGTTTGCCGGGCGCATAGACCGCACGAAGTCCTGCGTCTTGAAGCGCGTCGATGGACGCATCGGAGTGCGCCGGGCTGCGCGCGTTGTGCGAGTTGTCGACCAGCGTAGTAATGCCCGCGTCGAGCGCGCCCAGCGCTGTCAGCAAGTTGCCGACGTACATGTCTTCCGGGCGGTAGTGCGTCGCCACGGAAAAGTGAGTCGAGCGTAGATAGTCGAGCAGCGTCGGGGAGTTTGGATCGAGACGGCGCAGTTGGCCTTCCCACGCGTGGCGATGGGAATCGACGAAACCGGGCATCGCGATCATGTTCGACGCGTCGATGACTTCGGCACCGGCCACCACGTCAGCGCTGAGCTCGGGCGCAATGGCGGCAATACGGCTGCCTTCGATCAACAGATCGCCGCGCGCGAGATCGCCCACGGCGGGGTCCATGCTGACGATGACCGCGCCCTTGATAAGCAGGCGTTGGTGGCTCGCCACCGGCGCTAGCGGCGCCACGATGTTACGCAGGGTGTCCCATGACGTCGAAGGGTATGAATTGGCTGGCATTGTGCTTCCTGATCGAATAATCGGCGAGAAGGCGATTTCATCGTCAGGCGCCGCCGCCATCGTTGTGTGGCGGCGCACTGCCGGTCATGAAACGCTGTCTTGCCTTTAAGGGCGGGCATTCCCGACTCTCGGTCGGTGCTCGCATTGGCGACAGGGTTCACTGTAAAGACCGGTGTGTGCGGCAACAATCACCTATACTCCACATACTTTGTGAAGCTGGGAATACATAATGCGAGGCAGCGAATTTGCAGATATCCGGGCGTTCGTGACGGTTGCCGAGCAAGGTGCGTTCGCGCGTGCGGCGAATGCACTCGCCGTCTCGCCCTCGGCACTGAGTCAGACGATTCGGTCATTGGAGGAACGGCTGGGTGTGCGCCTCTTCAATCGCACCACCCGCAGCATCAGCCTGACCGAAGCGGGCAACGCGCTCTTCGCCCGCATGCAACCGTTGCTCGTGGAGTTCAGTGCTGCGCTCGACGAGGTGAATCACTATCGCGACCGGCCAGCGGGCACGCTGAAGGTGTGTGCCCCGCAAATGGCGATCATCCATTTGCTCCGGCCGATGCTTGGCGTATTTCAGGAGAAATACCCCGACGTGGTGCTGGATCTCACGAGCGATGAAAGTCTCGGGGATATCGTCGCGCGTGGGTTTGATGCCGGGATTCGGCTGGGCAGACACGTCGATCAGGACATGGTCGCCGTGCGCGTCGGCCCGGACCTGCGTCAGATCGCCGTCGCCTCGCCCGAGTACCTGAGCAAGTACGGCCGACCGGAGACACCGCACGACCTGCATCGCCACAAGTGCATCAACTGGCGTCGCGCGGGACAGACGGGCGTGTATAGCTGGGAATTTGCGAAGGATGGGCAGTGGTTCGACATCAACGTCACCGGCACGCTGATCGTGAACGACTGCGCTGTGGCGTTGCAAGCCGCGCTCGACGGGCTGGGTGTGACCGTCTGGACGGAAGACTGGATGAAACCGCACTTGCAATCGGGACGACTGGTGCCGCTGCTCGAAGCGTGGTCGCCGCTCACCCCGGGCTTTTATCTCTATCACCCCAGTCGCGTGCGCATGCCCGCCGCACTGCGCGCATTCATCGACGTCGCGAAAAGTGTGTCGATGGAAATGGCGCAGGCGAACCGGGTGCCCGCTGCTGGCGCTTAAGCCGCGTCAGTCGGCGAGCGGCTACAGCGACATCAGGAATCGCAGCAGGTCTGCACGGGCCTGCGACGACATTGCACGATAACGCTCACGGGCGACGTACCCTTCGCCGCCGTGCCAAAGTATCGCTTCCTGCACCGTGCGGGCGCGGCCATCGTGAAGATACGTTGCGTCGGGATTCACCAGTGCCGCCAACCCCAGCCCCCACAACGGCGGCGTGCGCCAATCGCGCGGTCCGGCGAGAAAGTCTGGGCGCCCATCCGCGAGCCCTTGCCCCATGTCATGCAACAAGAGGTCGGTGTACGGTGCGATATCGCGATTGGCCATCGCTGCCAGCGGCGGGAACGCCCCGGTGCGCAGGCTCGGCGTGTGACAGGCCGCGCAGCCGGTTTGTGAGAACAACCGCTCGCCCCGTTTAACTTGTGCGTCATCGACATCCCGACGCGGCGGCACTTCCAGCGTGCGTTGGAAAAACTCGATGGCGTCGAGTTGAGCGCTCGTCAGATCCGGTTGCCCGTCGGTTGGCGCCTTGCGGCATGCCGTCTGCACTGCCGGGCAAGTCTTCTGCGGAAACAACGGCGACGTGATGCCGAGATCGCCGACGAAGGCACTTGCAATCTGCTGGCGTATCGACGGCTGGTTGGCCTTCCAGCCGAAGCGCCCGACAACCTGCCGTTTCGTCGCCACATCCCATACTCGATTGACACGCCCACGCACACCGTCCGGCAAACGACGGGCGGCCAACGCGTGGAGCGTGGCATCGTCGATAGCCTCCAGCCAGCCGAGCCCATAAACCGGGGAGCCGACGCGTGCCGACGTCATCGTGCCGTGGCTCAGCGGACCAAATGCCAGATCGCTGAACACCAGTTGCGGCACGCGCAGGTGAACCGTTTCGCCGCCCACCAATCGCTCGACACGCTCGGTGTAATGCACGCGAACTTGCCCTTCTGCGGGCACCCCAGGAA
Source organism: Pandoraea pneumonica (assembly GCF_049918595.1). Classification (GTDB taxonomy): domain Bacteria; phylum Pseudomonadota; class Gammaproteobacteria; order Burkholderiales; family Burkholderiaceae; genus Pandoraea; species Pandoraea pneumonica_A. Next base: position 800,731 of record NZ_JBNCRZ010000002.1, on the reverse strand, counting down.
TGGCCTTGTCGCCGAGTTGGTCGCCGTAGTTCGGATGCTCTCGTGGCGCACCCGTCGGCGTGTTGCCCGGCACGCTTAGCCGCACGAGCAGGCCGCGTGGCGCTTCGTCCGGTCCGAGCGGTGCGTTGCCGCGGCCGAACTTCACGTGACAGGCGATGCACGAAATCTGGTTGTACACCGGGCCGAGGCCAGCGATGCGCCGGTCAGCAGACGGATACACCACCCAACTCTGCCGAAACAGCGAGCGCCCCTCAGCAAACTGCGCGAGCGATGCATCGTCGTCGGCCACGAAAGTCATCGGCATGCCGAAGGCGTCACGCGTTACAGGCGGCGTCATCGTCTGCGACATGGCCGCGGGTGATAGCAAACTGACCGCTACACCCACCGCCGCTGCCAGACTCACTCGCCATCGCGGTGCGCTTGCCGGCTTCACTTGCCCGAACATACCGCCCCATCGGCCAGCCATTCACGCACTTGTGCCGTGCGGGCATTCAATGTCTGCGACCACGAGCCCTCAAGCGCCGTTGCCTGCGCCTGCGCTTGCGGGTCTTGGCGTCGACGGTCGAACGTCGCACGCAATGTCGGATCGGCAGCGGTGCTGGCGTCGATTGGCGCTTGCGTCAGCAGGACTCTCGCCCTCTCAAGACAGGTGGCGTCAGCATTCACAGTCGGGCGTGGGGTCCCGTTGCCTTCCGTTCCGGCCAGTTGGTGCCATCGCGTCCATAGTTCCGTGAGCTCTGCTTTGCGGCGCGTGATGAATACGTCGAACAACGCGTTGTCGAGCGAGTAGCGTGCGAGTCCCAGCGTCTCTTCATACGTCACGCCAGCGGTTGCAGCATTTGCTGCGAACGGGTCGTAGGTACCCCTCGGCGCATCACGATACACACTCGGGCGTACCGGCAGCTTACGCACGTCCGGCGCAAACAGCAGCTTCTGTCCAGCATCGGACAGCACAAACGTGACGAACGTGCGGGCCGCTGCCAGATGGGGTGTATCACGCAAGATGCCGATATGGGCGGGGGAATATCCGGTGTTGGGCGGGTACACGAACGTCAGCGGCGCGCCGTTTGCTATCGCAGAACTCGCGAAGAAATCGATGGTGACGGCAATCGAGATCGGTGCGCGCATGCCGTGCGACAAGCTGGCAAATGCACCACCGGTCTCGGCGAACACAAAGTTCGCACCGGCTTCCGAGAGTGACGCCCAGCCTTTGTCCCAGCCGTCGGCTTGCAGCACCACGTCGAGCAATGTTGGCGAGAACCCCACGCGGCTCGGCACCGGGAACATGATGTGTCCGCGATATCGAGGTTGCGTGAGGTCCTGCCACGTCTTAGGCGCGGGCAGTCCCTGACGCGCCAGCGCCGCCGGATCGAGCATGAAGCCGAACCCTGCGATTTCCGATGCGACGAAACGACCGTCCGGATCCGAGATGCGGAACTTGCCGACGTGCGACGGCAAGCCCGTCAAGTCGACGTCGAGCTTGCGCAGCGACCCTTCTTGCCCGAGATCGGCGAAGTTGCGCACGGCCGGGGACCAATAGACATCCACCCCGCCCTGCTTCGGGCCTTGCAGGTAGTCGTAGGCATCGCGATGCTGGCGCCACAGAATTTGCAGGGCGATTTCTGGATGCTGTTTCTCGAACGCACGCTCGAAAGTCGCGACCACTTCTTCCGGATAGCTCGTGAGTACCGTCAACGTCTCGCGTTGCGTCGCACTCGCCGGTTTCGCGACGGCGGCCGTTGCCGGCGCGTCTGCCGCGATGGCGGGCGCCACCCCGCTCGATAGCACTGCCAGTGCCACCCATACCGCCGAGGTGAGCGCCCGAATCGTCTTGCCTGCTACTGCCTGCATGCCCTGCTCCTTCTCATTACCTGATTCAGAATGCGTAGTTCAGATTCACGTAGTAGTTACGGCCCGGTTCCGGGTACCCCTCGGTATAGGCGTAGTTGCGATCGAAGATATTGCGCACGCCGAATTCTGCCGTCACGTTGTGCACCACCTTCCACGCGAGCTTCGCGTTCGCGATACCGAACCCGGCTGCCACGCGGCGCCCGTCACTGGAACTGAAGCGCGACGACGTGAATTCCGTGTCGCCGCTCACGGCGACCTTCGACGTGATGTTCCACTTGCCGTACAGGAACAGCTTATGGCGCGGCACGTCGGTGAGCACAATCGTCGGATCGCTGCGGTTCTGGCGGTTGATGTACGTGTAGTTGCCGCCGATTTCGATGTCGTCGCCAATCTGAGTATTGACCGAGGCTTCGATGCCCTGCGCGACCACATGACCGACGTTCTGCATCTGCGTGCAAGGCGGGCTGCTGCAAGCGCTTGCCGGAATCGATGCGGCCTGAATCAGGTTGCGAATATCGCTATAGAACAGGTTCAACGTGCCCATCGTGCCCGGCGCAATACGCTCGCTGTAGCCGATCTCCACGTTCGTGGCGTGTTCCGGGCGCAAGCCAGCGTTGGGGATCGCCGTACCCATGCGGTAGGAATAGCGATCTTTGATCGTGGGGAAGCGGCTCTTCTCAGCCACACCCAGATGCAGTTTGCCGGTCGGCGAAGTCTTGTACACCATGCCGAGTTGCGGATTCCATGCGTCGACGTTGTCCTTCGGGAACCCGATGATCTGGTTCGCGGCGTTCACGTCTTCGGCACGGCGCGTGATGCGCTTGTCGTAGCTCACGCCGCCCTGCACCGAGAACTTGTCGGTGAATTCGTGCGTGTCTTCCAGACCGAACGAGAGCGTGGCGTCTTCGAAATGCTGATCCGGTTTGCCCGGATTGATTTCGTGGTGGTAGTCGTTCTTGATGTGCGCCGCGAACTTTAGCGTGTTGGCCGTGAAGAGTTTCGTACCCACTTCCGCGCTCGCGCCCCACGTGTGATCGTCGTAGGACGAGTTGGACGAGGACTTCTTGAGTTGCGTCGAGTACGTGGCGTCGTCGTACATGCTCAGACCGTTCTTGTAACGGTCGTAATAGGCGCGCACTTTCAGGTAGCTATCGCTGCCCAGTTGCGTGCGCGAGATGTAGTACAGACTTTCCTTATCCCAGTAGGGCCAGCGCCAGTAGCGGATGTTCTGCGTCGGGTCGGTGCCCGCGTACGGCGGGTTGCCTTTTTCGCCGACCTGGTTGATGTAGTTCAGCGAGTATTCGTCGGTCGCGTTCGGCGTGAAGCCGATCTTGACGTTGATCTTCTTGTCGCGATTGTCCGAGTTGTTGCGCCGCCCCGGGGCTTGCGCGGACGTGCCCTTGAAAGCGTCGGACAAGGTGTAGAAATCGCGTTCCAGATACGAGCCGCTGATCTGGAAGTACCACAGGCCTTGATTGCTGCCGATGTTGAAGTTGCCCTGATAGCCGTTGTTGGCGAACTGGCGATCGAACACGAGGCCGCCGCCGATATTGCCTTCGAACTTGCTCTGGGGGCGGCGACTCACCAGATTGATCACACCGCCCAGCGTGTTCGGGCCTGCCAGCACGGAGCTGTAGCCCTTCTGGACTTCGATGGTGCCGATATCGAACGTGGTGAAACGCGCGAGGTCGACGTAGCCGTCGTACGACACGTAGACGGGAATGCCGTCGATGAGCAGCGGCACTTGCCGCATGTCGAAGCCGCGCACGTAGACCATTTCTTCGTTACGCGGGCCGACTTTGGAGATGTTTACGCCCGGGAGCATGTCGAGTGCAGCGCCGACCGTCACGCGATTGGCTTGCTCGATTTGGTCGGCATCGAGCGTCTGGGTGCCGACCGGGATACGGTCGCTCTTGGCGGTCACGTCGACGCGACCTAGCTCGAACACCGGTTCTTCTGCGGCGTAGCCCAGGGTGGATGACATCGCTGCCGCAACAACCAGCGGGAGCTTACGCTTGGACAACTTCTTCATCGTAAAACGCACTGCTATGTCCCCTTCTTCGTCTTGTTGTTCGTCGCTATATAGCGACTTATATAACGATGGTCGCGCGAAATGCCGGACGCGAAGCGACGCAACGGAGCCTTTAAGGGGATCCGGTATGGGCAAATCGGGAGCGGGTCGCGCGAACGCGGTTGCGCCGTATGAAACCAATGACGGCGGAGGGAGCGTAGGGGAAAGTAAAAATCTTGGCAAGCAAATGACGGTCTATGATGGTCATTCGTCCGCCGTGATACTGGTTTTCGGGACACTCGTCAGGCGTACGAATCAATCCCCCTCGTCGTGTCCCCCTATCTTTCAGCGGTCAATTCCTTGCCGGGTTTGTATCGCTATGTATCTGACGCTGGCGCGGACACAAAGCGTTGCCAGCGAGCGTTAGGCAGACACATCGCCGATACAGCCGCTTTGTTCAATGCGGGAAGTGGATGTTGCACAGGCCGGTCGCTCCGGCATCGACATCGTTTCCCGCGTCGGCACACGGCGCATTACTCAGCAGAGGCAACACATGACCCAACTCGACAAAGTTCTTTATACCGGCCGCACTCACACGACTTCCGGTGGCCGCGACGGCACCGCTCGCAGCGATGACGGACGGCTCGATATCGCGCTGTCATCGCCCGGCTCGAAAGGTGCTGGCACAAATCCGGAGCAGTTGTTTGCAGCGGGTTGGTCGGCTTGCTTCATTGGCGCGATTGGACTGGCAGCTCAGGCCACTAAGGTGACGTTGCCAGAGGATTTGTCGGTGAACGCTGAAGTGGATCTCGGGCGCATCGGTGACGGGTATGCATTGCAAGCTCGCTTGCTGGTGAATCTGCCGGGCGTGCCGCGCGACACGGCGCAAGCGTTGATCGAGGCTGCTCATAACACCTGCCCGTACTCGAAGGCCACACGCGGGAATATCGGCGTGACGATTACGCTGGCTTGATGTAGGGGCGATGTAGGGTTATCTGGTGTGCGCTGAAGGATTCACGGCACCGGATAGCTTTTGCACTGCACCGCCGCAAGTAGAAAGGGCGGGGCGACATGGTTTTCATGTCGCCCCGCCCTTTTCGTTCTTGGTGGTAGCAGGTGGTTGCTGCACTCGCAACCACCTGCTGCCATCGCGATCGCTCACGCGCCCTTGTACAACGTCATGTTCAGATGATCAATCTGTCCCGACGTTTCGGCCGTCACGAGTTGGTTGCGCACTTGCGACGCGCTAAGCGCCGGGCCGCTTTCCGGCGTCCAGTGCGAAGCGTGAACGGCATTACCTGCGCTCGTCAAAACTGCGTCAGTGCCAGCGGCATAAGCTGCACCGGCTGTACCGAGGGCGGCCAGGGAAACTGCGATCATCAGTGCTTTCATGGTGATTCTCCAAAAGGTTTCAGGACTAGCAACGCGCGGATGTTGGGTTGCTTTGCGATGCGTCTGCATCGATCCGCCGTTGAAGCCATTACACCGTCTGGAGGTATCTGGGGTTTGTCTGGGACGCCGTCCGGTGTAATGACAAGTACCGGAGGCGCCAGAAGATACGTGGCGATACAAAGTCACTGGCTCGCGCCACTGAAAACATCACTTCGGGAAAAGGAACGTCACAATCAACCGAGCACCCCAGCCATGCGGCCCGGAATCCGGGCTGGCGGCGTAGTAGCGCACCCCGCCGCCTATGCTCATCCGCTGTCCACCGACCTTGATCAGCTTGGTTACGGTGGCGTTGATCGGGGTCGTCCACTGCCGGCGCGGCCAGTCATAGGTCGATTCGGTGTCTAGGCCGAATGTCCACGCGTCTTTCGTCGTGTAGTTGAGGAACGGCTGCAAGAATGTCGAGGAGACCGATGCGCGGTCGCCTTCGCCTGCGAAGGACCAGATGTGATTGGCGAGTAGCCCGTACGTCCAGCCGTGCGACTGCATCAACACAACGCCTGTGGGACCTGCGCCCCATTTCCGGCTCGACAAAAGCGCGGACGTGCCGGTGGGTACGAGAAACGCCGGGCCGACACCCCAGATCAGACCGCTCGCCGTAGGCGCTCGAGGCGAAAAGAACACGCTTTGGACCACGTCGCCCAGCCCCGTTTGCGTGCCCGAACCGGGCGAGATGTCGGTTTGCGACGTGATCGGGACGATCGTTCGGGAGATGATGTTCCAGTTCTCATTCAACTGAATCGGAACGACCGGCTGAAAATTCAGCAGAAATTTGTGACCGTCGCGGCCGGGACCGATGTTGTCGTCGTAATTGAACTGGAACGGGACGCTGATCAATGCCGCGACAGGATTGCTCAATTGCTTGGCAAGCTCCTCGTCGCTTTGCGCATGCCCCATCGCCGGCACGCATGAAAGGGCCAACGCAACAATGCCGACCAGCCGACTTCGGCCGCTACGCTGACACTTCGTCGTGAACATGGTGCGCTCCGGTATGGCGATTTGACTGCCGCTCGGCCTTCTCGGCCAAAGCGGTGTGAAAACCCGACGTTAGTCTCTTGGAAAAATCCGACGGAGGCGATTGGTAGTTCGGGCAAAAACGATTGCCCTTTCGGGCATGACGCGCTAAGTTGGCGTCGGTTTTCGCGAGTCGCCGTTAAAATGACGGTTTTTCGCCGGAACTCCCCATGTCTTTTGCTTCCCTTGGCCTGATCGAGCCGTTGCTGCGCAATTTGCAGGACATCAAGTACGAGACACCTACGCCGGTGCAGGCCAAGGCGGTTCCTGTTGTGCTGAGCGGCAAGGATGTGATGGCAGCGGCCCAGACTGGGACTGGCAAGACAGCAGGTTTTGCGCTGCCTCTGCTGCAACGGCTCGTGCAACAAGGCCCAGCCGTCTCCAGCAATCGCGCCCGCGTTCTCGTGCTTGTGCCCACGCGAGAACTCGCCGAGCAAGTGCTGCAAAGCTTCGTTGAATATGGCAAAGGTCTCAACTTGCGCTTTCTCGCCGCGTACGGTGGCGTGAGCATCAATCCGCAGATGATGAAGCTGCGCAAAGGTGTAGACGTCCTCGTTGCCACGCCAGGTCGCTTGTTAGATCTCAATCGCCAGAACGCCGTCCAGTTCGATCAAGTCGAAACCCTGGTGCTCGATGAAGCCGATCGCATGCTTGATCTGGGTTTCGCCCGAGAGCTCAACGCCGTCTTTGCCGCCCTGCCCGCGAAGCGCCAGACGCTGCTCTTCTCCGCCACGTTCACCGACGACATTCGTGCGATGGCTGAAGGAATTCTGCGCGATCCGGTCAACATCAGCGTCAGCCCGCCCAACGTCACGGCTAGCAAGATCAAGCAGTGGGTTGTGACCGTCGACAAGAAGAACAAGCCCGACCTTTTCATGCACCTCGTGGCCGAGAACAAATGGACGCACGCGCTGGTGTTCGTGAAAACGCGCAATGGCGTGGACTATCTGGCGGGCGTTCTGGATGAAGCCGGGTATTCAGTCGACACCATTCACGGCGACAAGCCGCAGCCCGCGCGTCTGCGCGCGTTGGAGCGTTTCAAAGCCGGTGAAGTCGGGATGTTGGTCGCCACCGATGTGGCTGCGCGCGGGCTAGATATCGATGACCTGCCGCTGGTGATTAACGTCGATCTGCCGATCGTGGCGCAAGACTATGTGCACCGAATTGGCCGCACTGGCCGTGCAGGCGCGAGTGGCGTTGCGGTGTCGCTCGTGTGCGCCGACGAAGCGCCGCAGTTGGCCGCGATTGAAGCATTGATCGGGCAGACGCTGACCCGCGAGGAAGAACCGGGTTTCGAAGCCGAACACCGTGTGCCGCAAACCAGCGCGACGGGCCAGATCATCAAGAAACCGAAGAAGCCCAAGAAGCCGAAGGTATTCCATAGCGCACCAAGTGCGCCCGCCAATACCGCAAGCGCTCCCGGCAATCCCTTCGGCTACGCAGCGCAACAGCGGCGCAACAAGCCCGCCAGCAAGTCAGCGGGTTCAGGCAAAACCGCGACCAAACCCGCAGGCGGCCGCGGCAAACGCTAATCGTTGCCACCGCTAGTGCAGCGAAAGTCGGGCCTCCAGACCGCCCTCCTCACGATTACGCAACGTGAGCGTTGCATCCATCGCCTGTGCTAACTGCCGGGCGATGGCCAGCCCCAATCCGGTTCCACCGGTATTGCGATTGCGCGACGTTTCCAAGCGAACAAACGGCGCAAACACCGCGTCAAGCATGTCGTCAGGAATACCGGGGCCCTTGTCGCGAATCACGATATCGACACCCTGTGCGTGCGTCGAAACTTCCATCGCCGCCTCACCGCCGTACTTAATCGCGTTATCCACCAAATTGCCGACGATACGGCGCAACGCCTGCGGACGCGTCACCATCGGCTGACCGACCTGCCCCGCGAGCGTCACCGGCTCCCCCGCATCCACGTAGTCATACACCAGACTTTCCAGCAGCGAATCGAGGTCAACCTTACAAGGCGCTTCCGACGCACCATGCAATGTGCGCGCGTACGTCACGCCCTCCTTGACCAGCGTTTCCATCTCGCGCAAGTCTTGCTGTAAACGAACCGCTGACGTCTGATCGTCCATCGTGTCGACACGCAAGCGCATACGGGTAATCGGCGTCTGCAAGTCGTGCGAAATCGACGCCAGAATCTGCATGCGTTCGGTCATGTAACTGCCAATCCGATCCTGCATCGCATTGAACGCGCGCGCGGCTCTCGCCACCTCGGACGGCCCTGTCTCGTTCAACCGCTCGGCCCGCAGATCCGGCCCCAGCGTGTCCGCCGCCTTCGCCAGCGCATTCAATGGCCGTGTCGCCAAACGCACTGCCAGCCAGCAACACGCGGCAATCATCAATAGTTGCAGCACCAGCACAGCCGGAAGCCAACCGGACAACGGCAACGTCGGCATCGGCAACACGTCGATGGTCAGCGGCGATCCGTCCGTGAGCCGCAGATGCACTTGCAGTCGATCGGGGTCCCCGGGCACGCTATTGACCGTCAGCGGATACGTCACGCCGATCGCATCCTTAATCACCGTCGCGACCTGCATTGCGAGCGCCGAATCGGGATGACCACCCGGAACACCCTGCCCCAGCTCGAACCGATAGCTGCGCCGCGCCAACCGCGGCAGCCACTGCGCGCGCTCGGCCGCAGGGAGATGATCGAGTAGCGCCACGGAGCTCGCCACTTCGCTCTCGATATAGATGCTCATCATGCTGGACGTCACGCGATTGCGCTCGGTCATGGTGAGCCAGAACGAGAGCCCCTGAGACAACGCCAACCCGATAAAAAGGATCAGCGCCAGACGCGCAAAGAGCGAGCGCGGCCAATGCCAGAACGTCTGGCGAATTGTGGTCGTTTCAGTCATTCCGGTGCCGCCACAACCGTCACGTTCGCGCAAAACACATAGCCTTCGTTGCGGAGCGTCTTGATATAGCGAGGCTCACGCGCACCATCGCGCAATCGTTGGCGCAAACGGCTAATCAGCAAATCGATCGACCGGTCGAACGCATCTGCCTGCCGCCCCTGCGTGAGATTCAACAATTGATCGCGCGTCAGCACCCGTTGCGGATGATCGAGCAACACGCGTAGCAAGCGATACTCCGCACCGCTGAGCGCCACCTGCGTGCCGTCGGTATCGAGCAAATGCCGCGCCGTCGTATCGAGCTGCCATTCACCAAAGCCGAGCACTTCTGCCGTCTCGGTGATCTGCATCCCCGGCGGCAACATACGCGTGCGGCGCAGCACCGACTTGATGCGGGCGAGCAACTCACGCACGGCAAACGGCTTGGCAAGGTAGTCGTCGGCCCCCATTTCCAAGCCGACAATGCGATCCGTTTCTTCACTGCGCGCCGTGAGCATCAGCACCGGCACCGCCCGGAACTTGCCCGCGCGCAGCTCGCGGCAAAGCACCAAACCATCGTCGCCGGGCAGCATCAGGTCCAACACGATAAGGTCGGGCGCACCGTCAGCCAACACCGCGCGCATCTCGCGACCATTAGCGGCGACGCTCACGCGCATGCCGTTCTTCTCGAGATAATCCGCGAGCAGCTCTCGAATGCCGCGATCGTCATCGACGATCAACACATGATCGATTTTGTCCATGCGGGCGATTATAGCGACGAGTCTTTCACAGGTTTACCGTTCGGATCCAGCGGCGTGCGGCGACGCCCACGCTCCGGTACCGGCTGCATTCCCCGGCTGGCGGGTGCCAGGTTGCATTGCAGCGGATGCGTCAGTTCCGCACACACGCCGCCCGCCAAAAACGCGAACAAACTCAGCAGGCGTCTCATGCATCCTCCACCACCGACAGCGATCGACCGTCGGCAACCGACGCCTCGATGGCATACGGATCGATCCCCTCAAGGCACCCGATATTCACCCGCCACATGCCGGGCGATGTGCGCGACGCGTGGAACGTGTAGATACCGCAATGCTTGCAGAAGTAATGACGGGCGACACGCGTATTGAACTGATAGCAGGTCAGGTCATCCTCGCCGTTGAGAATGTGCAGGTTTTCCGCCGGAAACGCCGGTGACATCAAGGCACCTTTGCGACGGCACAGGCTGCAATTGCAGCGCGCGGCAGGTTCCACCGGCGTCTGCACTTCAAAACGGACCGCGCCGCAGTGGCAGGACCCTTGTAACGGTTGGGACGACATCGCTTGCCTCCTGATGTTGATGGGGTAGGGCGCACCTGTGGCGCACTCGATGTCTGCTTTATAGCCCAAACAGAAAACCGGTTTGTATCACTGTGTATCTGGCTTGTACGCCGATACATGACATTGCAGGAATGGGGGGTGGCGCACACATGCCGGATACGCGTGGGCGGTGAAATGGCGTCACTGATTCAACCGAATCGATTCACTGTCCGCCATCGCGGCAGCGACCTCATCACCCACGGAGACTCACGCCATGCTTACGCTGCTCAGAAGTGCCTTTGTCGCCCTCGCCCTCACCGGCCTTGCCGCCAGCGCCCCCTCACAAGCCGCCCCCGCGCGCAACACCGTCGCGCCGGAATTCACCGGCATCGAGACGTGGCTTAACAGCCCGCCGCTCACGCTGTCGCAACTGCGCGGCAAGGTCGTCCTCGTCGATTTCTGGACGTACTCGTGCATTAACTGCATTCACACGCTGCCGTACGTGCAGCAGTGGTATCAGAAGTACAAAGATCAGGGGCTGGTCGTCGTGGGCGTGCACACCCCCGAATTTGCCTATGAGCGCGACACCGGCAACGTACGCGACGCCATTCGCCGTTTCGGCCTGACCTACCCGGTCGCGCAAGACAATCGTTATGCCACGTGGAAGGCCTACGACAACATGTACTGGCCGGGCTTCTATCTCGTCGACAAGACCGGCAAGATCGTCTACACGCACTTCGGCGAAGGCGACTACGACAAGACCGAGGCAGCCATCAAGGCGCAACTGAGCGCAGCGCAGTAGGTCGCGCTACGCCAGCGCTTAGGCGTGAGGCCAGCCCGCGTCTCGGCAGATCGCGTCGAAATTCTGCGCCAGATCGGCCAGCGTAATCGCACCGAGACGCTTAATCAGAATGGCCTCCGCCTCTCGCAACGCCCCGTCGAGCGCCGCGTTCACCGTGCGCTCGACGGCACATTCGGGGTTGTCGCTCTCCACGCCGATGGCGAAAAGATGGGGACCGCCCACGGCACGGTGAATGTCCAGCAATGTGATGTCTTGCAGATCGCAAGCAATCGACCAACCGCCGCCATGCCCTTTGCCCGAGCGCACGTATCCGGCGTCGCGCAGCCCCGCCATCGTGCGTCTGACAACGACCGGGTTAGTTCGCAACATCTGCGCTAATTGCTCGGACGTGAACGGCGCATCGTGTCGCGCCATATGCAGCAGCACGTGCAGCATGCGCGAGAGTCGGCTATCGCTTCTCATCGTGCCCTCACGCCGCTAACGCCGCCAGCGCCTGACGCGCGTACCAACCGTGGATCAAACCGCTTTGGAAGCAGCGCACTGGCAAGTCGAAACCGCCTGACGCGATGATCTCGCTCACTGACTCTGGAGGCACAACGGCCACCTGCCGCCCGTACATTTCCCGCGAACGATCACGCACTTCCGGGGCGACCGACATCATGTTGAACCACACGTCGAGCAGGCTCCTACCCGTGTCTGACGTCATATCGCAAGCCAGATCGGCACTCGCCAAATAAGCCCCCGGGCGCAGGCGATCCGCAATGCCGCGGAAGAAGCCGCGACGGCTGTCCGGGTCCGTGATGAACTGCGACACCAGCAATGACGTCGCGGCATCGAACGGATCACCCGGCGGCAACGTGTCCAGATAGCCCGAGTGGAACACGCATCGGTGGGCAATCCCCGCCGCCTCGGCCTTCCGGCGAAACACTTCGAGCATCGGGGCAGACGGCTCGACCGCCGTAAAGCGCCAGCCCGGATGGCGCTGAGCAAAATACAGAATCTCTGCGCCCGTCCCCGTGCCGACGCTCAACACGTGCGCATCCGCAGGCAGCCCGGCAAACACATTGCCGATCACCAGTTGCAGTGCATCGCGTAGTGGCGACATCGCGCGCCACGTGTCGTCGTAGTTCGCGGCGTGTTGGTCGAACATCGCAATCGTCGCTTCCTGATTGGCTTTGTGATCCATTTTTGCCCTCGGCATCGGGTTTACGTAACTTTCAATGTTGCATAATGCCACGCATCGACGCCCTGTGACAAGCAGGCTCGTCGCACGAGCTCACGCATCTAATTCACTCGCGAGTGAGTCGATTTCATGGACGGCCCCCTAAATAACGACTGGCATATGTCGTTAAGCCATTTGGGTGCCCCACTTCCTTACCGGGGCTTACAAACATCGCACCATCCCTGCGAAGCGCGCCAACACGCGCGTGCCGCCATTCCCCCTAATGACGTCACTGACAAACTTAAGTAGTCCGAACGCTCTGAATGTCCTCAGCACCGTGAACACTGGCACGGTCGCGTCGCGCGCCGCCGCGAGCGCCGTGCCGTCGGCCGTTCAGAATGCCAACGCCGCCGTTGCGGAATCGACGCGCGTCACGCTCTCACCCGCCCCCGTCGTCGCCAACTGGCCCACGTACCGCCAGCCCACGGCCAACGGCGCGTCACTGATCTGGCAGCACGCGCCGTCGGATCCGCTCTCGTTGCTGATGTCGGGCAACGTCTCGACCGCTGCGCTGGGGAATCGTCTCGATAACTTGGGCTCAGGTCTGTTGACGGCCATTGCGAACGGCGGCACCTCATACAACCAGACCGTGCTCCGCTCCGGCTTAACCGGCGCGGCGACCGACGCAGAACTCGCCGTGCAACAAGTGGAGTTGCAGACCCACGCCGACAATCGGTTTGCCATGACAATCACCACGGCAAGCGGCGCGAAGGTCAACATCAATCTGGGAAGTAGCGACGACGGCCTCGCGGCGTCGTTCTCGGTCGCCAATGGCACGCTGACCGATGCGGAACGCAACGCCATCGGCCAACTGGCCGATGCGTTCCAAAGCGCCATCACCGGGCTGGCGAAACAACCGCCAGTGGTCGACTTCAGCGGATTGACGGGCGTCGATGCGTCAGTTCTGACGTCGGTCGATTTCAACGCCACGTTGGGTGCCAACAGCACCGCCGCGCAAACGTTCTCGTTTCAAGCCGACGCCACGCAACGCTCGCTGAGTGCAAGCGGCAAGGCAGGCACGTTCGACGTCAAAGTCGATCTGTCGAATCTTCAGGTTGTCGGCAGCAAGCAGGCACAGGCTGATGCGCTCGACGCTTGGCTGACGCGCTTCGATGCCGCACAAACGCGCGGCAACGGCGACGCGTCGCTCATGACCATGTTCAAGTCGGCGTTCTCCGCGTTGAACAGCCATTACCCGCCAACACCGTCGATGCCGCGCATTGCGCTGTCCGGTGCCGACCGCACGGCGCTTAGCGGTTTAGCCGACTTCTCGGCATCGATCTCGCAAGCGAACAGCTCACCGAACCCGATGCGCCCGAGCGAAGTCGATGGGTTCAACTATCAAATTTCGCAGCAGACGGCCATCGGCGGCAAAGACTGGCTCAACCGCACCATTTCGCAACAGACGCAGGCGGATTTGAGCGCGACGTATCACCGCTCGCTCTGGCCCGGCGTGCCGCTCAATCTCACGACCGACCCGAAGACGCAGAATTACGAGTACGTGACGGTCCAGGATTCGGCACAGAGCACCACGAACATCGGCTATCGCGACGGCTTGCTCGCCCTCGCACAGTCGACCCGCTCGGCCAACCAGTCGATGAACGTCAAACGCTATGAGTTGAACAAGCTCGTGAGCGACGTCACCACGCCCGCCTCGGCCTCGCACGTCAGCAATCTCATGACGCTCTTGCAGTCGGCCATGCAGCAGGAAACCGGCAAGTCGGCCAACAGCAACGCTAAGGGAACCACCGACAACGCAGCGCGTCAGGCCGTTCAGGCACGCACCGCGCTGGAAATCGACCCGGCCAAGCTCTCGTAAGACTGGCCGGGTTTTCACATCACAGGGGAAACGAAGACGCGCGTCAGTTCCCTTGTCCCTGCATTTCACCGGCCGCCGTGGCAGCCACGGCACGCTTGCGATACCAGATGAAATACACCACTGACAGCGCCACGATGAATGGCACGCCGTAGACCAGCGTCATGCGGAACTCGTCGGTGAAGTACGTCGTGACAAGCGTTGCGAGCATCAGCAATGCGCCCGTCACGCTCGCATACGGATACCCCCACATGCGGAACGACAGCGATTTCGCCTCGTGGCGGCGACGGAAGTACAGATGCGTCACAAAGATCATCAACCACGTGAACATCGCGCCGAACATCGACACCGACATCATCAGCGTGAACGACGCTTGCGGCGCCATGACGTTGAGCGCCACCGCCAGTGCGATGCCGATGGTCGACAGCAAGAGCGCTGCGACCGGCACGCCATTGCGGCTCACTTCACCGAAGCGGCGCGGGGCATACCCGGCACGCGACAGACTGAACATCATGCGCGTGGTGATGTACAGCTGGCTGTTCATGGCGGACAGCGCCGCGACCAGAATCACCAGATTGATCACCCCCGCAGCACCCGGGATATGCGTGGCGGCCATCACCTTCACGAACGGGCTGCCATCTTCGCCCGCCGCATTCCACGGCACGATGGCAAGCGTGAGCGCCAGCGTCAGAAGATAGAAGAACACCAGACGGAACATGGTCGCGCGAAACGCCTGCGTGATTGCGCGTTGCGGGTCTTGTGCCTCACCCGCCGCCACGGCAATCATTTCGATACTCAGGTAGCTGAAAATCGACACAATCACCGCCACCCACATGCCCCAGGCGCCCTTCGGGAAGAAGCCGCCGTGCGACGTGTAGTTGGCAATGCCGATGCCGCTCTCGACCGGCGCACGGAACACCACATAGGCGCCGAGCATCAGGAACGCGACGATGGCCACGATCTTGAGCATCGAGAACGCATACTCGACCGCGCCGAACACTTTCACGCTGGCCGCATTGATACCGATCAGACCCGCCGAGAAACCGACGATCCAGTACCAGCCCGGTACCGCCGGGAACCAGTACTTCATGTACACGGCAATGGCTGTGACTTCCGTGCCCACCGCGAACACGATCGACGACCAGTACGCGTAGCGCACCAGAAAGCCTGCCAGCGGCCCGATGTAGTGTTCTGCGTAAGCGCCGAACGAGCCCGAGGTCGGGTGCTTGACGGTCATCTCGGCCAGGCACCCCATCAGCAACAGCGCAATTGCGCCGCCGATGGCATAGCTCAGCAGCACGCTCGGGCCTGCAAAGCCAATCGCAAAGGCGCTGCCCAGAAACAGCCCCGTGCCGATAGCCCCGCCAATGGCGATCATCGACAACTGGCCGCTCGTCAGGCCGCGATGCAGGCCTTTCTCGCGCTCGACAATGCTGTCGAAGCCCGGTTTGGTTGTACTCAATTTCGTCTCCTGTTCTTCTGTCTTTCAGTACTCACGCCTGTGCGGCGTCAGGTTGCTGCGTGGCGGGCCATCGCATCATCGATAAGGAATGCGAATGAAATTCGCGCACTACCGTGATGGCAAGTCTAGTCAGCCGTTTTCGCTCTGTACAATCAACAAATCGTCGGTGGGTATGGGGTTTGGGAATAGCTGACGTCAGCCGTTTTTGCGCGTAAAACCCGCGCTCAAAAACTGTGTTCGATGCCCACGCCCACGCCCCGGTAATGCACGCCCGGTGGCGCATTTCCCCCGTTGCCGGAGATCGGGCGCGGCGAGAATCCATAGCTGCCCCACGCACGGTTAATTACTTGGTAATACGCGACATAGACGTCTGTGCGTTTCGAGAAGTCATAGCGATAGCCAAGGTTCATTTGCGTCGCACCCAGCGCGTCGGTACTGCACGCCACACCGCCCGTGCGCGAACACGAGCCATTCATCGCGTAGCCCCCGCCTATCCACACGGAATGGCGCCCGCCGCCGAACCAGTGCTGCACCATCGCGTAGACGGCGTCGCGCCGATAACGACTTAGGTTGCCCAAAGTGCCGTCGTCGGTGCGATACGTCAGGCGGTCCCAGCCCGCGACCCATTTCGTTCCCGCGTACGTGAACGTGATGAGCACCTTGTGCGCGTCGTCGCTCGACCCGGTCGCCTTTGAACCCGCATTGGATGGGTTGCCCGATGCCGGTGCGCCCAACCATGCCAAGCCGAAGTAGTCCTTGTGCAACTCGTAGGCATAGCGCACACGCAGCGGTCCGTTCAGGTATTCGAGACCTGCGCCGAATACCTGCGGGGAGATGTCCCCTGCTGGTGTTGCCACTTTCCCATTCGATGGCGAGTACGAGAACCGCAGATGCAAGCCCGCCCAATCTGGCGTCCAGTACTGAATGCTGTTGCCTTGGCGGCGGTTGAACGTCGCGTCGGCCGACGTGTTGGTGCGCCCGGAAAGCGAGGTCGTGTTCGGCACGTTGAACCCGGGGTTGCTCAGAATCGTGCTCAGGTCCCCCGTGTACGGATTACGCACGGGCGAACCGACCGACAGCGTGGACCATTGGTACGGCGTATCCCAGTTGCCCAGAAACACCGTGCCGAATGGCCCTGCCAACCCCACGTTCGTGTTGCGGCCTGCAATGGCGACGCCCGACTGCTTGCCGTCGATGGACACCGGCGTCTCGATCTGCCAGATCGCAGAATACCCATCGCCGAGGTCTTCCTTACCGCGCATGCCGAAGTACGAAATGCTCGACAGCATGCGCGTGCTGGTCGCCTCACCCACGTTGATCGGGCCAGCCGGGGCCTGCGTCGGACGCGGGGTCCCGGCGGGCACGTGGCGTCCGCTCACGCTGACCCAATCGGTCATAGGTGTGAGCAAGCCGTAAATTTGCACTTGCGCGTGCGACATCTCGTACGCGCTCATGCCAAGCACGACACCCAGTACGCGTGCCCCAGCGCGCCGAGCCACCGCGCGCCGACGCCCATGTCCACTTTGATACCGCAACGCGCCGCGCATGACCGATCAGCCCGGCAACGCGAAACCGCACGCCGCGAGCTGTGCGTGCAGTGCCGCGTGTTGTGCCTCGCTCAGCGGCGAGAGCGGCGGACGTAGTTGCTCCCATGCCGCATCGTCGCGTTGCGATGCCAGCACCGCCTTGAGCGCCGGAATCATCGGGAACGACTGCACGACACTGCGCACCGCATCGGCCTGTGCTTGCAACGCGGGGCCGTTTTCATCCGACCAGTCGCGACACAGTTGTCCGATCACTGCGGGATTGATATTCACCGTTGCGGAAATACAGCCCTTTGCCCCCTTCGCCGAGGCGCGCGACACGAGCGACTCCGAAGCGGGGAAGATGCCGAAGCCCGGGAATGCATCGAGCATCGCGCTCAGGTTCTGCCAATCGCCCGAACTATCTTTAATACCGACGACGGTGTCAGGGAAGTCGCGAATCAATCGCTCGATCACAGGTAGCGTGATCGGCACGCCCGACAACGCGGGGATGTGATAGAGGTACAGCCGCAGGCGAGCGTCGGCCACCGCGTCGATCACACGCGCGTAGTAGCTATACAGCCCGTCGTCGGTAATGCCTTTGTAGAAGAACGGCGGCAGCATCAGCACACCTGCGCAGCCGCGCTCGACGGCGTGACGTGTGAGCGCTACCGTCTCGGGCAACGAGCAGCAACCGGTACCCGGCAGCATGCGGCGCGTGTCCAACCCCGCGTCGATCAGATGATCGAGCAAGGCGATACGCTCTTGCGTGCCCAATGAGTTCGCTTCGCTATTCGTGCCGAACGGTGCCAGACCGACGCCGTGAGACAGCAGCCATTCGCAATGCGCGAGAAAACGGGGGGCATCCGGCGTCAAATCCGCGTGAAACGGCGTGACGACGGGCGCAAACGCCCCGGTCAATGCTTGATCGACCATGACAGTTCCTTGGAGGTAGGGAGAGAGGTGTTGCGCTGCCTGAGCGTTCAGCTCAGGCAGACGCGGACCGCATCAAGGCGATGGGTTGAGTTCGTGCAGGAATTGCAGGATTTCGCGACCGAGGGCGTCGTCCCCCGTGTCGATATGGGCAACCACCGACGTGTGGTTGTGATCGCGCACCTGCACCAGACGCGGCGCGCGTTTGTCGCGTTGCGACACGCGATGACAAAACTCGAGCGCGTACGTGTCGAGATGGGGATTCTCGAATTCGGCGATGACGACCAGCGCAGGCACTGGCAGCGCATCGGCATGCGCCATGGGCGCGTCCGCCTCATAACGCGCTGCATCCGCACCGTAATAGGCCACCACACCGGGCGCATTCGGATTGTCGGGCAACACGTCTGCACGCAGGCGCGCACTGATCAGCACAGTACCCGCCACTTCCGGCGTGGCAGGACGCAGCCGCGGATCGCACAAATAGCTGGCTACATGCGAGCCGCCCGCCGAATGCCCGATGAGCAGAATGCGCGACAAGTCGGCACCGCCCGGCCCCGCGTACTCGCCGATGTGCTGACGCACCCAACGCATCGCATCTGCCACATCTTGCGCACCGCCCGGGAATGCCGCTTCCGGTGCCAGCCGGTATTCCACGTTCACGGCGATGCAACCGTGACGCGCGAAGTAGCGCGGCACGTTGCCATAAATCTGCGCGTTGGCGTTCATGTCCCCGCGCACGAATCCGCCACCATGCACGAAGACGACGATCGGCATCGGCGCATCGGGTAGCGGATTGGGCCGGTACACGTCGAGCCGGTGCCGTGCGTGCGCACCGTAAGCGAGATCACGCACCACGTCATAGCCGTCGGTGTTCGACTTCGCAAGCAGCGGCGTGTACGCGTCGAGTACAGCGCGCCGCCCGGCGCCAATGTCGTTCGCCCACACCGGCCCGAGCGCGCGCATCAACTCACGCACCACTTGCCAGTCAGTCGCAGCAGACGTTACCGGCGGCATCAATACACTCCCATCAGCTGCGAAAGCTGGGCGATATACCCGGCGTAGCGCGGATGCTGCTTGATCGTCTGCGGTGCGCGCGGGCGCGGCAGGTCGATCGTCACTTCTTCGACGATCTTGCCCGGGCGTGCCGACATCACGATCACGCGATCCGACAGGAACACGGCTTCTTCGATGCTGTGCGTGACCAGCAACACCGTCTGCCGATGTTCTTGCCAGATGCGCAGCAACTCGACGTTCAGGTTGTCGCGCGTCAGGGCATCGAGTGCACCGAACGGCTCGTCCATCAGCAAGACCTTCGGCTCCAAGGCGAGAATCTGACCGATCGACGCGCGTTGACGCATGCCGCCCGACAACTCGTGCGGATGATGGTCAGCGAACTGCGACAGACCGAGCATGTCGAGCAGCGCCGCCACACGCGGCTCGCTCTTTTCCTTGGGAATCTTGCGCAGGCTCGTACCGAGCAACAGGTTCTGACGCACGGTCAGCCACGGCAGCATATTGCTCGTCTGGAACACCACGCCGATCTCCGGCACCGGACGCGACACGCGCTGCCCCGCCACGCGAATCTCGCCGCCGTCGTGCGGCACCAGCCCGGCGACAATGCGCAACAACGTGCTCTTGCCGCAACCGCTCGCGCCAAGAATCGACACGAACTCCTGATCGGCAATCGACAACGACACGTCGTCGAGAATCTTCACCGGTGCCGACTTGCGCGCCTTGCCCGCGAAGGTTTTGTCGATGTGGCGAATCTCAATCATCGCATCGCCGGTCTGGGCCGACGGTGCGCGCTCGGTGCTTGCCGAGTGGGCGGCCTGCGCCGCCGTGTGCAGTTTCGTCACGGTATTCATACGTTGATTCCTCGCCACCAAACCATGCGCGCGAGGCGCTCGATTCCCCAGTACAGCACCACGGCCAACAGCGTCACCATCAGGATGGCTGCGAACATCACATCGGTGCGAGCCGCCGCCGATGCGAACACGATCAAGTGCCCAAGCCCTTCTTCCGAGCCGATGAACTCGCCGACGATGGCACCGATCACCGCGAGCGGCATGGCGATCTTCAGACCGTCGGCAAACGCGGGCAGCGCCGCCGGCAGGTAGAGCCGCCAGAAGGTGTCCCACGGGCTGGCGCCCAGCGCACGGAAGTGCTCGTCGAGGTTGCGTGCCACCGACGCCAGCCCCCCCATGGTGGCCACCACCACCGGGAAGAAGGCGAACAGGAACGTGGACGCGAGCTTGGACGCGAAGCCATAGCCAAACCACACGATCATGAGCGGTGCGAGCGCGATCTTCGGCATGCTTTGCAGCGCCGTGACCAACGGGTACAGCGTGCGGCGCGCGAAGGCGCTGTAGCTGATGACCACGCCAATTAGCAAGCCACCGGCGACTGCGGCCACGAAGCCCGTAAGCACTTCAACCGTCGTGACCCACGTGTCGGACAGCATCTGCGGATGCACTTCCCAAGCGGCGCGAAAGATCGCTGACGGCGGCGGCATCAGGTACGACTGCACCTTGAAGTACGACACGGCCAGTTCCCACAGGGCGAGCAGTACGCCCCAAAATACGATCGTCTGTGCGATGCGTTTCATGTGATGTCTCCTCCAGATTGCCGGCGCGTTATGCTTTGCCGCCCGACTTATCCTTGACCATCCCCGGCGGGGGCGGCACCACGAAACGCTCGAAGCGGAACCGGTCGAAGCTCTCGATGTTGCGCTCCCACACTTTCGCTTCGTACGGATGCTCGGCGTCGATCTGCGTCATCTCGCAATACAACTCGACGTTGTTGCCATCCGGATCTTTGAACACGAGGAAGTAATTCGCGCCCGGGCCGTGGCGGCCAATGCCGCGCACGATCTCGACGTTGTGCGCACGCAGCACGTCGACCGCTTTCTCCATCTCGTCCACACTCTCGACGAGGTACGAGAAGTGCTCCATGCCCGGACGGCTGTAACGCGGCAGATCGTCGATGTCGGGCGAGTTCTTCGGAATTTGCGAGAGCGCCAGATCGTGGTGATCGGTGCCGGCACGCAGGAACACCATCTGATCGTCGATCCAGTCGGATACGGTCAGGCCCAGCACTTCGGTGTAGAACTTCACCGATTTCTGGATATCGCGCACGACCAGCACCAGATGGCCGAGACGCTTGGGTTTGAGGCTTGTCATCTCCACTCCTTGCTTTGCTTCTATTCGGGGGCTTGCGAGGGGTATTACGTAACTTCGCGAGGATTACCGGGGTGCCTCACTCGACGAACTGGTTGGTATAGATATCCGTCGCCTTGAGCGTCGCGGGCAAGTTGAAGGCTTCGCGCACGAACTTCGCGGTTGCCTCCATACGCGGCACGGGCAGCCAGCCGAGTTTGTGACCCTTGGTCTCCGCGTCGCCCTCAAGACCGTTGATCTGCTTGACCTGTTCGAGCATCACCTGCTTGTCGAGCATCGGGTATTGCGAGGCGATGACGGCCGCCGACTCTTCCGGATGCTCACGCAGCCAGGCGTAGCCGCGATACGTCGCCTGCACGAAGCGGCGCACGACGTCGGGCTTCTGCTTGATCATCGTCTCGGTGGTCACGAGACCGTTGCCGACCATATCGAGCCCGAAATCACGGTAGCGCAACATACCGATCTCGCGGCCCTGCTTCGCCGCAAGCGAGCGCAGCACCGGCAGGTTCGCGCCTTCCCAGCATTCGGTCAGATCGACGCGGCCTTGCAGGAACGACGGGTTGATGGTCGACGGATCGAGGCGCAGCAACTTCACCGACGTGGGCGGCAGGCCATTGGCCTTGAGCCATGCCGGAACGATGTTTTGCAACGGCGATGCCCCGCCGCCGCCCATCGTCAGACCCTTGAGGTCGGCCGGTTTGGTAATGGTGCGTCCCGGCTTGACGAGGTAGCAGATGGCGCCGGGCCACGCCACGTTGACCGAGCCGACCATGACCGTCTTGCCGCCCTGCGCGCGATTGAGCATCACGCTGATCGGGTCGCCATAGCCGAAATCGAACAAGCCCTGATCGACTTCGTTGACGGTGCGTTGCCCGCCGTGACCGACCACAGCCGAGACGTCGAGCCCGGCTTCCCGGTAAAAGCCCTTATTGATGGCGACCAGCACGCCGCCGGTACTGCCCTGCGGCAGCCACGAGAGGTTGAACTTCACTTTCTCCTGCGCGGCGACGGGGGTCGCCCACAGGGCGCTCACGCCCACAGCTCCGATGCTTCCGACACATGCGAGCGCCGTCCACCAGCGCTTAGCCCACTGCCACTGCTGCATTGCTGCCTCCTCCTGGCCGCCGCTCGAGCGGCCTTTTTTATTGACGCTGTGCCACGACGCGGTTCTCGATGGCGCCAATGCCCTCGATACCCGCCACCATCACGTCACCCGCCTTGAGATACACGCCACGTCCCATGCCCACGCCGGTCGGCGTGCCCGTGGCGATCAGGTCGCCGGGCTTGAGCGTAAGGATGCCTGACAGGTAAGCGATCTGCTCCGCAATGTTGAAGATCATCCCTGCCGTCGTGTCGTCCTGCATCGACTCGCCGTTGACCGACAGTGTCATGCGCAGGTTCTGGGGATCGCGAATGACGTCGCGCGGCACAAACCACGGCCCCAGAGGTGCGAAGGTATCGAAACTCTTGCCGCGAAACCAGTCGTGCGTAAACGGATAGTCGGTGCGGCGGTTGAGATCTCGGGCGCTCACGTCGTTAATCACCGTGTAACCGGCGATCCACTCGTGGGCTTGCTCCACCGAGATGTGGCGGCCCGGACGGCCAATCACCACGGCCAGTTCGACCTCCCAGTCGACGCGCTCGGCATGCGGGGGCAGCACCACGTCGGTGTTGGTGGCGGTCACGCTCGTCTCGGCTTTCATGAACATGTACGGCGAGCTTTCGCTGCGCGGCGCGAGCTTCGTGCCCATTTCCGCGGCATGTTCGTAATAGTTCGAGGCCGTCGCGAAGATGCGGCCCGGCTGATACGGCACGCACAAGCGGTACTGGTTTGTCTCCAGCGCGCCGACCTTGCTCACGACACCGGCGTCGAGCGCCTGACGTACGGCCGTCATCACGGTCTCGCCATGGACATACCAGTCGGAGAGCAGCGCCGTCAGATCCTGCGCAGCCAGCAGGCCGTCGTCGTTGCCCGCGCCCGTGTGGCGCAGCACAGCTTCCAGATCGTAAAGACGGCCATGTTGCACCAGCGCCGTACGGCGATCGGCGCCCGCACCCGGGGCCAGCGATTCATAAGTTGCGATACCAAACCAAGTCACGCCTATCTCCTTGTCTTCTTACTTAGATTCGATGTCCTTAACACACATCGGTTGTCTTTCTTGTTGCTCTATGAACATACAATACATAGCATATGTATACATGGCAAATGATTTGTATTTTATTTTTCAATCCTTCACTACGTAGCGATTAAGGCACCCATGACCGATGCTCCCCTGATGCTCAATCTCATCGCGCTGGCCCCGCAGGCACGTGCGCAACTGCTCGCGGCTGGCGTGCGCTTGCACGACCTCGACGTGCGCCGACCGTCGATCGAACCGGTCGATTTGGCGGCCCTCGCATCGGCCCGCCTGGTGCTCACTAACGGCACCACCGGCCTCACGGCCGCGCAGATGCAAGCCATGCCGAAGCTCGAACTCGTTTGCGCGTTCGGTGCCGGGTTCGAGAACATCGACGTGGCCGCTGCCACACAACGCGGCATTGCTGTCGGGCACGCCCCCAACACGAACGGCGAGACCGTGGCCGATCACGCGCTGGCGCTGATGCTTGCTGTTTCGCGCGGACTGGTGACGCTCGACCGCGCCGTCAAGGCCGGTGGCTGGGAATCACACCGAGCCCCGCGCCCGACGCTCAATGGCGCGCGGCTCGGCATCGTGGGCCTTGGCAACATCGGTCAGGCCATCGCGCTGCGCGCGGCGGGCTTCGGCATGTCGATCGGCTATCACACGCGCTCGGCACGCACGGACTGTGCGTGGCAGCACTACGGCAACGTCGGCGAGCTTGCGCGCGATAGCGACTTCCTCGTACTGGCTTGCCCCGGAGGCCCGGCGACGCACCATCTGGTGAACCGCGACGTACTCGCGCAACTTGGCCGCAAGGGCTTTCTCGTGAACGTGGCGCGCGGCAGCGTGGTCGATACCGTGGCGCTGATCGAAGCGCTGTGCGACGGCGTGATTGCCGGTGCCGCGCTCGATGTGTACGAGACCGAACCCGAAGTACCGTCCGCGCTGCGCATGCTCGAAAACGTGGTGCTCACGCCGCACGTGTCCGGCCGCTCGCCTGCGGCGTTACAAGCCCAGATCGATGTCCTGCTCGGCAACGTGCGCGCCCATCTCGCCGGCTCGCCGTTACCCGCTGCCGTGAACGCCATCGTTCCCGTTCACAGCAACAAAACGTTCGGATAAAAAAAGAAGCGGGCAACCGGGAGACCATCGGAGGTTGCCCGCCTCAACACTTCACTTTGGAGGCCCTGTGAAGTCGTCAGCGGTGGAGGCACGCATTGCCGGTCTTCGCCGGTGCGTGCCCCACGTCACGCTAAATCGCACGTAAGACTTATCGTGCAGGCCAAGGCTTTGCGGGGGCACCCATCACCGGCTCGCCCAGCAGCGGGCTCGACAGCGCGTAGGCACCGTTCTCGGTGAAGGCCCACATGATGTTGCGGTCGTACTCGGTGTACATCGCGAACACACCCTTACCCAGCGTGTAGACCGGCAGTTCGGTCTCGTCGGCCAGGCCCGGCACGAAGTAACCGGCGATGGTCGGCTTGGCCGGATCCTTCACGTCGAAAATCTGCACGCCTGCGCTGTAGAACGAATACGGCACGATGCCCTGACGCCACGTGCCCGGCTGCCCGATCGAGTTCGAGCGCTTCGGACCGTAGTTGCCGCCACGCTGGCAGAAACTGGTGAACGGCGCGCCTTCGGGAATTGCCGGCTCCGGCAGCTTGGCCGCGACCTTCATCTTGGCCGGGTTACGCGCGTCGACCACGAAGATGTCCTTGTACGGCTCGTAGCAGTCGCGGTTCATCGGGTAGCCGCTCGTGAGCACGTAGCCGGTGCGCTCGTATTGGCTCACGTCGGCGTTGTCGTACTCGGTACCGGCAAAGCTCGGCGGCGTGTTGACATTGCCCATCACCTTCGGGTGTGCCGGGTCGGAAAGATCGAACGACCACAGCCCCAAACCGCCCATCGCGCCGAAGCCCACCTTGCCGCCCTTCTCCAGCGGCTTGGGCAAGAAGATCGGCATACGCGAACCCATCCACGACGTGCGGTTGCCTGCGCGTGCGTTCTGGAGGTACGCCTGCTCATGTTCCGTGTTGCCGAGAATCTGGCCCGGGACCGAAATCTGCGAGACGAACTTCGGGTTGGCAGGGTCCGACATGTCCCACACCTGATAGCCCGGCGAGTACAGATAGTTCGGGTATTCGGTGAGCGCGTAGCTGTCGTCCGGCGCGGCCGACAAGATCATGTACTTGCCGCCGTAGAACTCCGGCGAGTCGAGCGAACCCGAGCCACGCTGTTCGCCGACGGGGGCGTTAGGGCGCGTGTAATCGGTGGTGCGCGTAGCAATCAGCTTCCAGTCGGACGGCAGCGGGCCGTCCATCTCGAACACCTTGAAGCCCTTCAGATCGTTGTAGTTACGCTGTGCGGCAACCTTATCCGGTTGCTTCGACTTGTCCGTCATCAGGCCGTAGCGGCCAATTTCGAACGACGCCACGAGGATCGGCTTGCCGAGCTTCTTGCTCCAGACGATGGTCGCGCCGCCCAGATAGTCGTGCACGTTGTTCGGGTCGAACTTCTCGCTCGATCCCTTCGGGCCCCACACGCCACCCTTCGAAAACACGACCTTGCCGTTGGCCGGGTCGGTCACGTCCATGATGCGCAGGTAGTCGCGGTCGTGGATGTACAGATAGCGCTTGCCGTTGAAGTCGGCGATGTTGTTCCATGCGTGGAACGGCGAGTCGACGCCCGGATAGAAGGCGAGCACCTTCACGTTCTTGGTGTAGCTCTTCTTATCCCAGTACGGCAGTTCGCCCGGGAATTTCTGGCCCGTGTGCACTTCCGGCGTGGCCTTCGGCCAGATGAACTTGCCAGTGGCCGGGTCCATGCCGTAGTCGACGCCGGGCTTGAGCGGCTTGGGCGAACGATCGGGCGTGAGGCTCAACCATCCCGCCAGATACGGGTCTTTGACGTTCGGCGTGCCGGGCGTGCCCGTGGGTTGCGCTTCGGGTTGTGCGGCGGATGCGGCAGCAGGTGCGGCTTCCGGTGCAGAAGCGTGAGCGGCCAGCGTCATCGTCAGCGCAGCGAGTACCGCCGTGGCGGTGAGCGATACGCCGAGTGTGGGCTTGCGAAACATGTCTTCCTCCTTCGTTTCAAAGTCTTCTCGCCAGCACATCGCGTGCCGGCGGCGTGGATTCAGGTAGTGCGATCAGAAGGCGTGCCGGATACCCAGTTGCAGACCGGACGGGTTCTGGTTGCCCAGCGGCGTGACCTGGAACGTGACCGGGTAATGCACGGTGGTGTCGTTGCTGTGCTGAATGTGGGCAAACGTCGCGTAAAGCGTGGTGCGCTTGGACATGCCGTACATGTAGCCGATCACGAAGCCATTGGCGTTCGAGAGCGCCTTGTTGTCGTCGTCCTGACGGTGGACAAAGCTCGCGTAGAAGCGATGGCGATCGGTCAGTGCGTAACGCACACCGGCTTGCACGTCCCAGCCGCGCACGTTGAATGCGACATACGGCGGGTAGGCGTAGTAGCCGTTGTACGTGTGATAGATCAAGGTCGGCTCGACGCTGCCCCACTTGTACGTCGCAGCAAAGTAGTTATCGCGCGACGAATGGATCTGGCTCGCCGAGTAGATGTCGCGGGTGTATTGCAACTCGCTCACGGCACCCAGGAAAACACCGCCGTTGCGGTATTCGAGCGCGGCCGACAGGAAGCGCCCGGCACGCGTGGTATCGCCCACGCCCGTGGTGGCCATGAAGCGCGCCGTCAGGCCGTAAAAGGTCGGCGATTTGTACTGAATGGAGTTGTCGACGCGGTACGACGCGTAGAAGAACTCCATGTTGTTGACCATACTGAAGTCGGCCGCCCAGCTCGGGTCGGCGTAGCCTGCGATCCAGTACGACGGCGTGAATTGACGGCCCAGCGAAATTTCACCCCACGGGCCTTTCAGGCCGACAAACGACTGACGCGCCTGTGCCGACTGCGTACCGTTGTTCGCCGAGAACATCGGCTCGTAGGTGAAGAAGGCGCGATTGCCGCCGCCCAGTTCTTCGAAGCCGCTCAAATTGAAGCGAGAGTTGTTCAAGCCGCCGCTCGACATGCGCGTGACCTTGCCGCCATTCGCGCCCGATTGCCACAACTGCTCGATGTTCAAGTCCACAAAACCCGAGAGCGTGACGCCTCCGGATGCTTGCGCGTAGGCGCCCCCCTGCATTGCGCCCAGTAGCAATGCACATAACACTCGCTTCTTCATGCCGTCTCCTGAGAATTCTCGTTTTATTTGCGGCGCCCCTTGCTGGGTGTCTGCCGCTCGCCCGTTGTATGTATACAATCTTTCGAATGATTATACATAGCAAAGAAATTGAATTTCTACCGCTATTTGCTTATACAAACGGGCTATTTTTTTATAGCGGGTTACCCCTGATATGCGATGGCCGCCGCCGGCACGCGATGGCCGGCGGGGAGATTGCGCCCCGGTAATGGCGGCGCGCGGTGCGAATCAAAGCCCCTTGCGGTCGGCTTGCAGACCTTCGTGGCGCAGCTTGGGCGCGTCGTCCTTGCCCGTGCCGTCTTTCGAGGCGCCGCCCCAGCCGTGCGCGGTGACGTCGAAGATCACGCCGTTCGGGTCGAAGAACTTCACTTCGTAGAAGATGTTGCTCTTCACCGGCACTTCGCCCATGTAGTAACGCCCGCCTGCGGCCTCGATCTTCGCGCGCGCGGCTTCGACGTCTTCCACCCAAATGCCCATGTGGTGCAGACCCACGAACTCGCGGCCACGGTCGCCCGCCGCTTCGTCGTTCTTGTAGTTGAGCAGCGCGAGGTTAATGACGCCGTCGGACAGGTACACGCCACGGGCGAGCGACGAGTCGGTTTCGCCAACCTTCTTAAAGTCGAACGCCTGCATATAGAACTCGGCCGCCTTCCACGGATCGGGTACGGAAAGCGCGATATGACGCAGTTTGGCCATGATGGAATGTCTCCTTCTGATGGATAGGTCACAGCTGTGACGAAATGGGGTTTGCCGAATGCCAGCAAACTCACATGTATACTATCTCAGCAAATTGCATCCCAAAATGCATTTTTGAATACAACAACATCACAACCCCCAACAAATACCCCCGCCGTTCCCTTGGAATGCGGCGTCAGGCCACAAATCCGGGAAAAAATACCCTTATAATCCGCATGTATACAATCCGAGCCAACTCAAGAAAAAAATGCACGTCCACGGAGCGAGATAACTAACCATGGCCGAAACCATTGCCGCACGAATCTGCCGGGAGCTGACCGACGAGATCATCGACGGTCGTCTGCCGCCAGGACGCAAGCTGGAAGAAGTTGTGCTGGCCGAGCGCTTCAAGGCTTCGCGCACGCCGATTCGCGAAGCGCTGCGCGAGCTCAACGCCCGCGGCCTGATCGAACTCACGCCGCACAAGGGCGGCGTCGTCGCAAGCATCAGCGTCGACGATCTGTCCGACATGCTCGAAGCGATGTGCGAACTCGACGCGCTGTGCTGCCGCCTGAGCGCCCAACGCATGAGCGCCATGCAGAAGAAACAGCTGGAAATGCTGCACGTCCAAAGCAAGCAATGCATGGATGCCGGTGACGAAGCCGGTTATCTGGCGCTGAACCGCGAGTTTCACCAGTTGCTCAGCGCCGGTACGCAGAACAAGACGCTCATGGCCCTCATCGACAGTCATCGCGAACGGCTGGCCCCGTTCCGGGCCGCGCAATCCGACGTCGAAGAACGTTTCACCGTGTCATTCGACGAGCACGATAAAGTGGTCGAAGCAGTGCTCGCGTCAGATGCTGAAGGCGCCTATAACGCCATGCGCAGCCACACCGCACGGTTGAGCATTCATGTGCTCGACCGCCTGCAACACAGCCGCAAGCCGTAATTCCTCCTCAATACCCGCCCGGGCCCTACAGGTAGTACAGGTCCGGGCGGCGTCGTTTCAATCCGCCGTTTTGTAGTTTTTGACGGACTGCCTCCCACGACTCGCGAAGCCAACGTTCTCCACGTACTACTCGCAAACGTCGCCTATGAGTTACAGCGCAGTGCAACGCCGATAGGTTGTCGCGCCCCTTCACGCCTTCTAGCTTCCACAAATGAAACGCGAGGCATCGCTTTTGCCGCGCGTCGTGCCCGTCGTCATTCGGACTGACGGCATCTCGCTCTGCCCTTTTGTGGAGATTCAAATGTCTGAAGTTACTGATGTACTCGTCGCAATCGACACCAAGGCGGTTCTCGATCGGTATGGCAGGAACAGCAGCATGTCTAACCCGCCGTTGATCGACGCCAAGCACGTGTTCATGATCGTCACGCAGAAGAACGTGGTGAGCGGCCAAGCGGGTGGCGAACTCGATGTCGCCGCACGCATCGGCGACGTGATTCGCTGGCGCGAGAACTCCCTCTCGCTGGGCTTCGAAGAGTCGTGCATCTTCTACAAATTCGTCAGCAGCCAGGTCAAGTTGATCTCCGACCCGTCGCCGCGCGAGGCCGAAGTCAAGATTCCCGTGCCCAACCCGGACGACCCGTCCCATCCGAAGAAACAACAGGTCTCGAACTACTTCTGGTCTTGCGAAACGCTCAAGACGGGCCGTGTGACGTATCACTTCCAGTTCCAGATTCTCGATCGCAGCGGCAATCTCTGCGGCTGCTATCAATGGGATCCGTTTATCAGCATCCGTAACGACTGAGTCCCATCAGGCGGCGATCCACCGCCCGGTGGATCGCGAGCCTCCACACCGCACGGCAAGGAAGCCACCATGTCCAAAGACCAGCCGCCTCATTCGTGTGAGCCAAGCGCCACCGGTGTCTCGGTATTGCTCGTCATCGATACCGCTGCGCTTCTCGCCGGGGAGTCCGAGGCCACTTGTTGTTACGCCCTGTGCACGGGGATGGATTCACTGCTGACTCGCAACGACGGACAACTCCATCTGAACGCCCTGCCCGGCGAACAGGTGCGTGTCAGGTGGTCGCCGACCGCCCTGCGCGGCGAGCAGGCCGTACTGCTCACCTTGCAGTTGGCCAGCGACGATGTGCTGACGAATCTAACGCTGCAAACCAACCCGGACGCCACCGTGCGCGTGCCGCAGATGGAAGACCCCGCCACGCTTGACGAACAACCTGCCCACGACGCCTTCTGGCAACTCGACGTCGCCGCCGAAGGTAGCGTGGAATTGACGCTTCAGGCGATCGTGACGGACCGCGACGCCGGAGTCGTCGGCACGTTCGATTGGCCGTTGAGTCTTGTGGTCGCCTGAGATGGTCGGCCGAGACGTCCGAGCATCGCTCAGCTATTTAGAAATCGAATGCTGTCCATTCTGATATTTAATTTGTCGATGTTCGGTCCGTTCGCTATCTTGTAAGTCTTTCCCCGCAGTTCATTACCCCACGAGACCCCGCGGCGCGATTGCGCCAATTCTAGCCAACGCTATCCGACTGGAAGGCAGGCAGCGCCAGCGAGGCCCCGGGCAGCACAGAGGCCCCTCAATGACTCACCGTGTTTTCGTTGGCGCCGTTGGTGCCGACGGCCAACCCCTCCACCTCGCCACGCGCGACGGACGCTTCACCTACGTCGGCCCTCAGGCACCGGAAACCCACGGCGCGCAAGTCATCGATCTGCAAGGCAAGCTGGTCTTGCCCGGTTTTGTCGACGGCCATATTCACCTCGATAAGAGCTTCCTCGGCGACCGCTGGCGCCCGCATCGCCCCGCCGCGACGTTGCGCGAGCGATTGGCTGCGGAAAAAGAGGAAATCGCTGCTGCCGCGCCGATGACGCAACGTGCCGACGCCCTCATGCGTCAATGCGTCGCGTTCGGCACCGTGGCCATGCGTTGCCACGTGGATGTCGATGCGAGCACGAATCTCACCCACCTGCATGCCGTGATGGCCATGCGCGACCAATGGCGCGATCTGCTCGATATCGAGCTCGTGGCATTTCCGCAGGCAGGCGTCATGACATGCCCCGGCACGGCAGACGTGCTTGAAGCCGCCGTGCGCGAAGGCGTGCAAGTGGTCGGCGGCATCGACCCG
This sequence comes from Pandoraea pneumonica, assembly GCF_049918595.1. Taxonomy (GTDB): domain Bacteria; phylum Pseudomonadota; class Gammaproteobacteria; order Burkholderiales; family Burkholderiaceae; genus Pandoraea; species Pandoraea pneumonica_A. The sequence goes on along the minus strand of NZ_JBNCRZ010000002.1, from coordinate 769,235 downwards.
ACCACGCTCGACGGCGACGCGCAAGGGCAACTGAGCGTGGTGTTCGGCATTGCCGAGAAGCACGGCACGAAGATCGATATTCATCTGCACGAACCCGGCGAAACGGGGCTCGCGCAATTGCACCGCATCGCGGCACGTACGCAGGCCGCTGGTTTGCAGGGCCGCGTGTCGGTGAGCCACGCTTACGGGCTGGGCGATATCGGCCTCGCAGAACTTGACGTCATCGCGCGTGCGCTGGCCGATGCCGGTGTCTCGATCATGACGAACGCCCCCGGCGATCGCGCGTTCCCGCCGATTCTGCGACTGCGCGAAGCCGGCGTGCGTGTGTTCACCGGCAACGACAATATTCAGGACAGCTGGTGGCCGTATGGCAACGGCGACATGCTGCAACGCGCGATGCTCATCGGCTATCGCTCGGGCTTCTATACCGACGACCACCTGCAAGTCGCGCTCGACATGGCAACGCATGCCGCCGCCGCTGTGATTGGCAAAACCGATTACGGCCTGCGCGAAGGCAACGAAGCGAGCTTCGTCGTGTTCGATGCGCCGAACGGCGCCGCTGCGGTGGCGGCTGCCCCGGCAGCGCGCGCGGTGATTCGTCACGGACGTTACTGGGGCGGCCCGGCGCAGCTTGCGCTCGACCCCGCCCTGTTGAAGGACACAGCAGGGTCCACCCCGACCTGACTGTCATGCGCGATGCCGGGCCTGCGCGAGGTCACGGCGTCGCTAGCGTTCGTCGCGCCGAGGTGAAGCCCGCTGTGCGCGCCCCCAAGCGCAGCGTGTAACCCCGGCAATGAAAGGCGAACGATGGGGAGAAAAACTAGCGTCATCAGGAGTCACTAGCAATGTCGAAGACAACGTATTACGCGCCGCACGGCGGGCATCCGGCACAAACGGAACTGCTCACCGACCGCGCCATGTTCACCGAAGCGTACGCCGTCATCCCGAAGGGTGTGATGCGCGACATCGTGACGAGCCACCTGCCGTTCTGGGACAACACGCGTCTGTGGGTGCTGGCCCGTCCGCTCTCGGGTTTCGCCGAGACGTTCGCGCAATACATCATGGAAGTGGGCGCCGGCGGCGGTAGCGACAAGCCGGAGCAAGACGACAAGGCCGAAGGCGTGCTGTTCGTCGTCGAAGGTGAAATCACCGTCACGATTCAAGGCAAGGCCAACAAGCTGACGCCGGGCGGCTACGCGTTCATCCCGCCCGCCACCGACTGGCAAGTGCGCAACCAGAGCCAGAGCACGGCGCGTTTCCACTGGGTTCGCAAGCACTATCAAGCCGTGGAAGGCCTGCCGTATCCGGAGCCGTTCGTGAAGAACGAGCAGGACGTGGAACCGATCCCGATGCCGGGCACCGATGGCCGTTGGGTCACCACGCGCTTCGTCGACATTCAGGACATGCGCCACGACATGCACGTGAACATCGTGACGTTCCAGCCTGGCGGCGTGATTCCGTTCGCCGAGACGCACGTGATGGAACACGGCCTGTATGTGCTCGAAGGCAAGGCCGTCTACCGTCTGAATCAAGACTGGGTGGAAGTCGAAGCCGGTGACTTCATGTGGCTGCGCGCGTTCTGCCCGCAAGCTTGCTACGCAGGCGGCCCCGGCCCGTTCCGTTACCTGCTGTACAAAGACGTCAATCGTCACATGAACCTGACGCTGGGCGCACAGCCGCGCTAAGCATCGCACGGCATCACGTGTCCGAGCGTTAGCTTCGATGCAAAAAGCCGGTCGGCAATCTGCCGCACCGGCTTTTTTTATGACCTGACAAAACGCAGCGTCACTTCGCTGAGCGCGTCTTCGATTCCAGCATACCGACCAGCACCTTCGCCAAGGCTTTGACCATCGGGTCGGCCGTCGGTCGATGAAAGATCGCCAGCTCGAACGTATCGACCACCGGCAACCCCTGTGCGCGCCCCAACACGACATGGCCCGGCAACACCGCACGCGGCGGCACCAGACTGATGCCCATGCCGTCGGCCACCGCCCCCTGAATACCGCTCAGGCTTGAACTTGTGAAGCTGATGCGCCAGTTGCGCCCCATCGCTTCGAGCGCATTGATCATGTCGTCGCGATAGAGGCCGCGTGTGGGAAACGTGACGAGCGGCACAGGGTCGAGGGCAAACGAGGGATGTGTTGCGCTGTCGATCCACGCGAGCTTTTCGGGTCGGCAAGCTACCGATTCACGGCTGTTGCGCCGCTGCTTGACCAGCACGAGGTCCAGTTCGCCATGATCGTAGCTGCCGAGCAAGTCGCGGCTCAAACCACTCGTGACTTCGAGTTTGACTTGCGGATACTGCCGGTTGAAGCCCGCGAGCACCTGCGTCGTCGCGCCCGTGGCGAAATCCTCAGGCACACCCAGACGCACCGTTACCGCCACCACTGCGCCGGAAAGCGCTTCGAACATCTGATCGTTAAGCGCCAGAATCTGACGGGCATAGCCGAGCAGCATCTCACCGGCATCGGTGGCGTGCACTTCGCGATTGCCCCGGTCGAGCAACTTGTGTCCAACCATATCTTCGAGCCGCCGCACCTTTTGGCTCACGGTCGATTGTGTCGAGTGAAGGCGCGCGGCCGCTGTGGTGAAACTGCCGCAGTCGGCCACCATGATGATCGAGCGCAACAGATCCAGATCGAAAAGCGGTCGATTCGATTTCGCACTGCCAGCCATAGTCACTATTTGATTTATCGATAGGCAGTCGTTCTTGTATCACGCACTATGAGTGCCCGACAACTGGGGTTTCCGGCGTTGTCGGGCACGTCGTCATACGTTTGTTGATGTCATCAGCTCACACACCCAATGCCCGCCCGTCGCTGCGCGGGTCGTGCGCCCCGCTCATTTGCCCTTGCGCGCTGATGCGAATCGCCCCGGGATGCCCGGCAAGCTGGCTTTGGGGCGGCAAGGGGCTCATTTCGTGGCCGCGGGCGGTCAGCGCCGTGAACACCGCGGCTCCGGCATCCTGTTCGAGCTTGAGACTGTCGCGGCTATCCGAGAATGTTTTGCCCAGCAGGAAGCGCGGGCGGCCGAGGGCGGTCAGCGGGTCCATGCCGTAGTCGATCAACCGCGTCAACACTGCCGCCAGCGTCTGCGGCTGACCATCGGCACCTTGCGTGCCGTACAGCAGGCTCGGACGCCCCTGCTTGAGGTAGATGCCGGGATTGAGCGTGTGGAACGGGCGCTTGCCCGGTCGCAACACGTTCGGACTGCGCTCGTCGAGGCTGAACGATGCGCCACGGTTGTGCCACAGCACCCCGGTGTCACCGAGCACCACGCCGCTGCCCCAGTCGAAATACACCGTTTGCAGCATGCTCACGCAGTTCCCTGCGCTATCCGTCGCGCCGATATACACGGTGTCGCCCGTCTTGTAGACGTGCGGCCACGGCATCGCACGATCCATGCGGATGCTACGTGCGTGCGCGTCGAGCGACGCACTCGATAGCATGCGATCGAGCGGCACGTCGACAAAGTCCGGGTCGGCCACGTAGCGGTTGCGATCGATGAAGGCGAGTTTCACCGCTTCGACCAGCACGTGGTAGTAATCCGCGCTCCCCTCCGGCATCGACGCCAGATCGAAGCGGTTAAGAATGCCCATGATCTCCAGCGTCGTCACCCCTTGTGTGGGCGGACGCAGACCCAGCAATTCGCCGTCGCGATACGCCACACGCAGCGGCACTTCCTCGCGAGCTTGGGTGCGTGCGAGATCGTCCAACGTCAGGGGCGAGCCAACGCGCTTCAGCCCGGCAGCGACACGCGCTGCCAGATCGCCTTCGTAGAACTCGCGCCCGCCGTGCGTTGCAATGCTATCGAGGCTGCGCGCCAGCGCAGGCTGAACAAACGGTTCGCCTGCTTGCGGAATGCGGCCGTTCGGCATGTACACCGAAGCGAAGCCTTCCCAACTCGCCAACTCGTTCGCGCGAAGCGTTTGCCAGAAGTGCTGCGACGGGGTGACGGGGAACCCATTGGCTGCATATTCGGTGGCGCGTGAAAACAACGACGACCACGACTGCTTGCCGCCCCACTGCGTGCGGCCGAACTCGTACGCTTTCTCCCAGATGGCGACGGTCGCAGCCGTCGTCAACGCGGCGCTCGGGCCGCGCACGGGAATTTCTCCCTGATAGGCAGGCAGCTTGGCCGCCGACTGACCGATGCCGGAGAGCGTGCGCACGTTGCCGTCACGGTCGCTGATGACCATGAACGCGTCGCCGCCCAGCCCGGTGAAATGCGGATATGTCACGGCAAGCACCGCGCCGATGGCGATGGCGGCTTCGATGGCATTACCACCGGCTCGCAACACTTCCAGCCCGGCCTCGCTAGCCAATTCATGCGGACTGGTGACCATGCCGCGCGTCGATTGCGCCAAGCGCGGATCGCCACGGGAGGCGGGCACTGCCACCACCGCGTCGGCAACGCCCGCTGCTTCGGCTGTCGCGACAGGTAACACTGCGCTGCTCGCCAGCGCCGCCGTGCTCATCAGAAAATCGCGGCGCGTGGTGCCGCCGTCTTTTGTCGTGCCCAAGTGTGTCGTCGACGGCCCTGTGGCCGCTTTCCCTGCGAACGTCATACTGCCTCCCTGCGTGGTGTTTTCTTGCCGCGAGGCGCGCCCGACACTGGTAAGCGCCCCGCGGCTATCCGCGATGTCATGCACCGCTCAAGTGACTCAGACTTCGGCTTTCCAGCCCTTCCAGTTGCGGTGATGCGTGACTTCCGGTGCCGAGTAGCGCTCCTTCACCCATGCGTAGACCGGGCCGAGCGCATTCATCGCAACGGCCGCACCGAGCGCCGCCATCGGGTCTTGCGGCACCGGGCCGAAGCCGCCGAAGAGCGTGGCGAAATACGTGGCGAAGCCGAAGAACATGCCCGGAATAAAGTTCAGGCCCGGGAACACGCGAGCGAGCGCCATCATCGTGCCGTTGCCGGTGAAGAGAATGACCATCTCGGCGAGCACGAGCGTGTTGCCGGTGAATTGTGTCGAGGCCTGTTTGAAGCCCAGCACGATCAGGAACGCGAAGAACGATCCGACCGGCAGCGTGGCCCAGATGCGTTTGAGATTGACGAAGGTCGGCCCACCCATCGCAAACGTGGCAGCCCAACTGATGAAGATCGCCCACGGCGGCAAGTGCAGCGGCAGCATGGCAATCGGGATGGTCGTGACAGCAAGTAACGAGGCAACAACTTCCGCAGGCAGCTTCTTCATGATTGTCTCCTTGAGTTTTATAGGAACTTCATTGCGCACAACAACATGAATGCCGATGGATCTCGCAGTGATGCTGCGTAACCACCGTAATGCGCCCGCGCTTGATCACCCACGCGCGCGGCGGGATGTCGAGTAGCGCATCGGCAACTTTGAACGTGTCGAGAATGACGAGGTCGGCCTGCTTGCCCACGGCAATGCCGTAGTCGTGCGACAGCCCGATGGCGCGCGCCGCGTTGTGCGTGCCCATGTCGAGAATGGCCTGCTGATGTTCTGGCACGCCGAACTGCGCTACGTGCGCGAGCAGGTTGCCGATGAGCAGCATGTCCGCCTTACCGAACGGCGTGAACGCGTTGCGCACGTTGTTCGACGAGTAGGCCACGTTCACGCCTGCGCTGTGCAGGGCTTTGACGGGTGTGAGGCCGCGGCGCTGGTTCTGTTGATCTTTGCGCCCGCCCAGATAGAGGTCGGTCGCGGGCAGCGTCACGATGCTGATACCCGCAAGGCGGATCTGCTCAATCAGGGGCGTGAGCGCGTCGGCGTCTAGCGCGCCGAGACTTGTGACGTGGCCCAGCGACACGCGGCCCTGATAGCCCGTCTCGATGGTCTTCTGTGCGATGTAGGAGATCGCGGCGAAGCGCTGGTCGCTCGTGTCGTCGGCAAAGTCGGCATGCATGTCGACCGGTGCGTCGAAGCGTTGCGCCAGTTCGAACACGATGTCGATGTGACGCTTGGTGTCTTCCCAGTTCAACTCGTTGTACGGGCAGCCACCGACCACGTCCGCGCCCATGCGCAGCGCATCGATCATCAGCTCGTACGTGCCCTTGGACTTGAGAATGCCTTCTTGCGGAAACGCCACGATCTGCAAGTCGAGCAGGCTGTTGTACTCGTCCTTGAGCGCGAGCAGCGTTTCCACGCCGATCAGGCCCTGAATCAGATCGACGTCGGGGTGCGCGCGCACCGCGACCGTGCCGTGCTTGACTGCCATGTCGAGCACTTGGCGCGAGCGGTCGAGCACGTCCTCGCGCTCCTGCTTGCTCTTGAGAATGCCAGTGACGCGAATGGCCTCGTCGAGTGTGCCGAAACGCGCGGGCAACCGGCGATGCAGCAACGCTTTGTCCAAATGCAGGTGAGACTCGATGAGACCGGGGATCGCGGCGCGTCCTTGCGCGTCGATGATCTCATCGGCCGAGGCGTCGATGCCCGGCTCCAGCGCCACGATGCGCCCGCCTTTGATGGCGATATCCACGAGCGGCGCTTCGTCGCGCACGCACACGTTGTTAATTAGCAAGTCCACATGCATGGTGCCGTCTCCTAGGGTCTCGAATGGTGTCGATGTTGTTGTGTTGAAGTGCGTTGTGTTGCTTGTCGCTTCGTTGCGATGGCGGCCGGGGTGGCATTCGGCATTTGCCCCTTAGTCGGACTGAGGGGGCTGAATCATGCTGAGAATCAGGTTATGGGAGTGCCTGCGACTGGGGCATCGGGATTTGCTGGTTTTCGTCTAAGAATTTCCCTAGACGCGGTGCAGCAATTGCCGATGCGAGGCAATGGCTGCGGGAAAACGCGGACGCGGCGACGCCGCCGATGGCGTTCGGCACGCAGTGGAGGCGTTTGGAAAACCTGCGGCAAGTGCGCGCAAGGAAGCGCTTAGGCGTCGGTGCCTGCGACGATTAACCCATGCTCGATGGCGTAGTGCACGAGACCGGCGGTCGACGCGATATCCATCTTGGTCAGGATGTTGGCCTTATGGGTGCTGACCGTCTTGCTCGAGAGCGACAGGCAACGCGCAATGTCGTTGATGCCACTGCCCTCGACGAGCATCTGGAAGATCTGGAATTCGCGCGCGGTGAGCCGCGTGTGCGGCAGCACTTCGGCGGGTTGCTGCAATTGCCGCACGAGCTTATCGGCGACCAGTGGCGACACTACCGTGCCACCGCGCGCGACGCGCCGGATTGCACCGATCAACTGCTCGGACTCGGCGTTCTTCGTCAGATACCCTGCGGCCCCTGCTCGGATAGCTTGCACCGCGTACTGCGATTCGCGGTACATGCTCAGCACGAGTATCGGCAACGCCGGATAGGTCGCCTTGAGCTGTTGAATGAGCGCGATGCCGCTCTTACCCGGCATCGACATATCGAGCAGCAGCACGTCGACCGTGGTCAACCGTAAGCGATTGAGCACGTCTGCGCCATCGACCGCCTCGGAGACCACGCACATGTCGGGCGAGGTCGAGATGATCTTTTTCAGGCCGTCGCGAATGATCGCGTGATCGTCGGCAATCATGATGCGCATTATTGGGGCGCTCCGTCTGCGCCCGCCGGATGCTGCGGGATACGCGCGATCACGCGCGTGCCCTGCCCCGGCTGACTGTCGATTTCGAATGCGCCGCCGAGCATTAGGGCGCGCTCGCGCATGCCCATCAGACCGAGCCGCTGGCCGTGTCCGGCGCGCGTGGTGTCCATGCCGCGGCCGTCGTCGGCGATGGTGACGTGGCAGTGGCCGTCGCGCAGATCGATGGAAACCGTCACCTGCGACGCCTGCCCATGCCGGCTCGCGTTGGTGAGGGACTCTTGCACGATACGGAAGATGGCCGTGCTGCACTCGCTATCGAGGCCGACGGTCACGTCTTCAGCCATATGCAGTTCACACGGCAAACCGTGCCGTTGTGTGAAGGATTCTGTGAGCCATTCCAGCGCAGCATGTAACCCGAGTTCGTCTAGCACTGCGGGGCGCAGATCGGCAGCAATACGATGTACCGCGTCGATGGTGGCGTCGACCAGCTCCTTGAGCATCTGCACGTGCGCGGGCTGATCGGGCGGCACGGTGCCCGGCTGGGCTTCGAGATAGCTCAAACCAAGGCGCAAACCGCCGAGCCATTGCCCAAGTTCATCGTGAAGTTCACGCGATAGGCGGGTGCGCTCGGCTTCGCGCACCGATTGCAGGTAAGCGGACAGCTGCCGCAGTTGCGCGCGCGAGTCGAGCAGCGCCATTTCGGAGCGCTTTCGATCGGTGATGTCGCGTGAGATGCCGACGGTGCCGACGATGCGGCCGTTGGCGTCGCGCACGGGCATTTTGACGGTGTCGAACCAGCGCGGTGCGCCGTCGGCCCCAGGGCGGCTTTCTTCGTAGCGTCGACGCTTGCCGCTGACGACCACGGCACGGTCGGTGGACAGATAGACGCGGCCCCAGTCGGACGACCAGACCTTGTCGGGGGTGTTGCCGATGATTTCCTTCTCGGTGCGCCCGCACGCGGCCATGAAGGCGTCGTTCACGAGGATGTAGCGCGACTCGGTGTCTTTGAGCCACGCCTGATCGGGAATGTTGTTCAGTATCGCCCGGTGCAGTTCGCCATGCGTTTCCACTGCGTCTCCTCGCCGGACCGCCCTCATGGCGGCCCCGGTCTGGCTTCAATATATCCAGACCGGCGGCGGCGCGCGCCTCTAGTTTTCCCGCATATCGGGTTGCTGCGGCGTTTCATGAGTTCTTGTTATGAGCCGCAAATGGGGATGAGGCATGCGCCGGGGACCTCGTTAGGCGCAGCGCATCAACGCTTCCGGCCAGCCCACAATCTGCTTACGGCGCGGCGTCGCATACGTGCGCACCTTCGACGTGCGCAAGCCGAGGCGCACCAGCGACTCCGCCAGCGCGACCGCAGCAGAGACGCCATCGACGACCGGCACGCCCGTGCGCTCACGAATCTTGGCGTCGAGCCCAGCCATGCCGCCGCAGCCCAGACAGATGACTTCGGCGCGATCGTCGCGCACCGCCCGTTCTGCCTGCTGCACCACCGCTTCCACCGCACGCACCGGGTCGCGCTCCAGTTCCAGTACGGGCATACCGCTTGCCCGCACGGAGGCGCATCGCGCGTCGAGTCCGGCGAGCTTCAGACGGTCTTCGATCAGCGGCACGGTCCGGTCCAACGTGGTCACCACCGAGTACCGGTGCCCCAGCAGCATCGCGACACTCGCGGCAGCTTCAGTGATATCGACCACGGGCACGTTCAGCAGCTCTTGCAAGCCTTCGCGGCCATGCTCGCCGTAGCCCGCCTGAATCACGGCGTCGTACGGCTGATCGTAGCTAAGCACGCGTTGCATCACGGCAATCGCGGCAAGATAGCTCTCGAAATTGCCCTCGACCGATTCCGCACCGAAGTGTGGCGTCAGGCCGACGATTTCTGTTCCGGGCGACGCCGCCGTGCGTGCATGATTCGCAATGGCGTCGGTGATGGCGGTCGTCGTATTGACGTTCACGACCAGAATTTTCATGAAGCACTCCTTGGGGGTAATTCAGTGCGCGGCGCTGTCGACGGCGAAGTGTTCGCCCGAGCAGTCTTCGAACGGCTGGCGGCGGTCGGAGATCGCGTAATAGACACCACCGGCAATCGCGGCACCCAGCAGCCACGAGAACGGCGTGAGTGCGCTGAATGCGGGCACAAGCGCCACGGTCACCGCAGTGATCGCCGACGGCACGAGCGCGACGATCGCTTTCGGATTTACGCCGCGGGCGTAGTGATAGGTGGCGTCGCGGGCTTCCGTGTAGAGATGCGGCACGTGCACACAGGTCTTGCGCAGCAGCCAGTAGTCGACGGTGATGATGCCGTACAGCGGCCCGAGCAACGCGCCCAGTCCCGAGAGGAAATACACGATCACGATCGGGCTGTTATAGAGATTCCACGGCAGGATCAGCACGGCAATCGTGGCGCTGATGAGGCCCGCGCGGCGGAACGTCAACCGATGCGGTGCCAGACTCGTGAGCACGAAGGCCGGGGCGACGAAGTTCGCCATGATGTTCACAGCCACCGTCACGACGAGGAAGGCAAGACAGCCGAGCACGAGAAACGTCTTGTCGGGAATGGTCGCGATGATTTCCGTCGGGCTGTGGATGATCTGGCCGTTCAGGCTGAACTGCGCACCGGCCAGCACGAAGCTGATGACGGCGAAGATCAGGATGTTGACCGGCAAGCCCCAGAAGTTGCCCGTGCGAATGACCTTGCGGCTGGGCGATGCTCGCGTGAAGTCGCAGAAGTTGAGTACCAGCGTACCGTAGATCGCCAGCCACAACGCGCCGCCTGCGAAGACCTTCGTCCACATCTTCACGCCGGTCAGCGGCTCGCCGATGGACATGGCGATGTGGCCGCCCGCACGGTGATACATCCACACTGCCAGCGACGTGACGGTCACGAGAATGATCGGCCCGGCAAAGGCCTCGTACTTGCGCACCATCTCCATGCCGTACGCCAGAATCGCGATCTGCACGAGCCAGATGGTAACGAAGCTCGCCCAGCCGAGCGTCGAAAGCCCGAGGATGGCGTTGTGATCGAAGGCGTCGAGTGCAGGCCAAACGGCGACGAGCAGTACCCGCAACACAACCGACGCGAGATAGGTCTGAATGCCGAACCACGCGATCGCAATGACCGCGCGAATGATGGCGGGCAACTGCGCGCCGTACACCCCGAAGCTTATGCGGCTGATGACCGGAAACGGCACGCCGGTCTTGTGCCCCATGTACCCGGTGAGGTTCATGAAGAAGTACACGAGCGCCGCGCCGATGGCCAGCGACGCCAGCATCTGCCACCCCGACAAGCCGAGCGCGAACAGCCCGATAGCGAAGGAATAGTTGGCGATGTTGTGCACATCGTTGGTCCAGAGCGCGAAGATGCTGTACCGGCCCCAGCGCCGCCCTTCCGACTTCGTGGGCGCCAGATCGTTGTTATGCAACTTCGGGCTCAGCCCGTGGGGATTTTGGGCATGAGCGTGCGCATGCGTGTGCGCCTGCCCGGTCGAAGGCATCGCGCCCAGGACCTCGTTCGAAACATCCAATTGCATCCGCATCGTCTCCTTGAATGAAGCAGGGGTCGGCGGACCGCTTATCGGCGCAGTCTTTCTGCCTCGCCTGCTGAATGCGTGTTGGCGATTTGGAGTATGGGCAGGACGTTTCGAATTGGGAAATTAAATGTTTGGTTGGGTGGTATTTGGAAATTGGATGGATTCGGGTGAGCCGTTCGCGAAAGCGCTCACCCGTACGCGATGGCTGCCGCCTTACCCCGGATACCCCCGGAACAACCCGCACAGACGGAACACATCCTCGGAATACGTCAGCCCCCTCACCTTGCAGTAGCGGCTGGCGAGCTTCATTAGTTCCTTAATATCGCGCCCGCTGGCATCGGGGTAACGGCTGGCTAACGTTTCGATCAGTCCGTCGTCGAGATACGCGCCGACTTGCTCGGCCTGCATGCGCCACAAGCGGCGTGCATCGGCAGGCGATGGCGTCTCGTAATGAATGGTCGCAATACAGCGCGAGAGAATCGCGTCGTCCACGTCACCGATGCGGTTGGTCGTCATGAACAGCAAGCCGTGGAAGTACTCCAGCGAGCGCAGAAACTCCGCCACGATGGCGTTGTGTTCAAGATCGTTATCGCGGCGACGAATGTAGACGTCCGCTTCGTCGAGCAGCAGAATCGCGTTCCAACGCATGGCACGACGCAGGATGCTCATGAGCGTCGCGCCGACCGATGCTGCCGTGGTACCGAGTTGTCCCGAATGCACGCGATACAGCGGCTTGCCGACGACTTCCGAATAGATCTCCGCGGTGAGCGTTTTACCCAGCCCCGGCGCGCCTTGACAGAGGATCGTCGCACCGCCCGATTTGCCCGGTACGAAGTCGGGCATCATCGCATCCATGTTCGACGTCAGAATGTCGATCAGGTCGTGATGATGGGCAGGCAATACCAGCTTGTCGCGCAACGCCGGCTGGTATTCGTACTCGCTGATGTTCTGCACGTGCACCCACAAATTGCGATGCCAATCCAGATGGAACACATGCACGTAGCAGTGCAACGGAATGGTCTCGAAAGCCGCCCCGATCTCGGCATTGCGCCAGAAGTCGGCATCGCAGGCCATCTCGAAATTGCGCTCCAGACGCTCTTCGTCGTTCACGCATTTGGCCGTTGTGCCGTCGACCACACGGATCAGTTCGGTCACGCCCTTGGGGTCGACCGAGAACGCCGCGCGCCGCATCACAAACTGCGCACCGAACGCACGCTGCACCTTGAGAAAGCGCTGGGCGTGTTGCTCGTACTCGTGCTTGAACTCCGCACATTCCTTGTAGAAGCCGAACTCGGCGAGTAATTCGGGAATGGTGCGATTGGCAATGTCGTCGCGCGTGAACACCAGCGACGTCGTCATGCCCGAGCGGCGTGGCCTGTGTTCCGACGCGCTCAAGTTGGCCGACTGCATCGTGTTGGCCAGCATGTCCATCACGACATACGGCGAGCCCTGCTCCGGCTCCACATAGCGCAAGCGCCGCACGAGCCACGGCAGCAGTGCACCATCCCGATGCCGCTGGTATAGCCAGCCGTCGATGACATCTCGCGCGAGATACGCGACGAGGCCCGGCACGAGCTTGTCGAGACTCGGGATCACGCGCGCCTGCGGGGCGTTGTAGACGTTGTCGAGCGCCAGCATCTGAAACATCAGCGCGCGCTCGTTCTGCGATTTGCACAGCACGTAAAGCGTGTTGAGCGACTTCGCGTCGAACCATTCGCTCGACACGAGCATGTTGCCGCGGCACACCCCATACGCCGTCATTTGTTTGCCGAGCGGCGAGTCTGGGCCGATCAGTTGCAGCAGCGGGTGAATCAACGACTCAGGAATTTCGAAATCCATGTACGGCACTCCCCGAAATGCGTGACGCCAGCGCGCGCTTGGCCTCGCGGCCGCGAGCGTTCAGGCAAGGAAGAAGTCGATGGCGCGTGCCACCACACCCGGCTCGATGATATGCAAGCCGTCGAATTCCACATACTCGACGTCGTACCCCACCGCCTTGAGCTTGTTGGCGTTATGGCGCCCGCTCGTGGCAATCGGCAATTGTTCGTCGATCAGCCCGTGTGCGATGAACACGCGCGGCTGCCCTTCTTGCACGAAGATCGACATGAAGCCGCCGGAAAACGCGATGACATGACTCGCAATATCGCCATTGGTCACACCAATGGACAGCGCGTAGCTGGCCCCGTCGGAAAACCCGGCAAACGCGACGCGCGACGTGTCGATCTCATACCGCGACGAGACGATGCTCAGCGCCTGCTGCAAGCGCTCGAGATCGGGGCCGTTGCCGCCGATCACGATGTCCCACGTCGGAAACGTCGAGTGCGGCGCGAGCACCAGAAACCCATGCTTGTCGGCATGTGGCTCGATAAACGGCAAAACCTTCTCGGGAAATCCGCCCGCGCCGTGGAACATCACGAACAGCGGTACCCGTTTATCCGTCGGCAGATTCGGTGGCACGTAAAGCACCGCGTCACGCGTGTCGCTCAACCCGATGGGGTGACGGCCTGCGGATAGCGGCGATCGTTGGGATTCAAGGGGTAACAAAGAACGCCCGGGCGTGAATACCCCGGGCGACATCCGACCGAACAATGCGGGATCGAACATGGCGCAGTGAGTGTCTCGTGATCGTTAAAATTATTGATATATTGTATATCACTAAATATAACGGCTGACACGCGATATTTGGGCTCAAACGGCCATGTAGGCAGACAATCCGGCCACTAGCGCGTCGAACGTGACTTTGCAGCGCGGGCTTTGTCGCAGGTCTTCGTGCATGGTCACCCACGTGACGAGCTTGAAGCGAAAGGCGTTGGTCAGCACGCGCACGAGCCGTGTGTCGCGCCGGGCGAGCGGCACCTGACAGCCACCGATGCCATACCCTGCGCGGATCATGGCGAGTTGCGCCAGATCGTTGTCCGCACGAAACGCGAACGCGTCGCGCGACCACTCGGGCACCCCCGCCGTCGCCGCCCGGATAAACGGCGTCACGCTGTCGAAGCCGATGAGGGTGTGGTTGGCAAGATCGGCCAGCGTCGCCGGGGCGCCGTAACGCGCCAGATAGTCGTCACGCGCGTGCAGGCCGATATCGATGCTGCCGACGCGGCGCGCGATCAGGGCGTCTTGCTGCGGCGGCGCCATGCGCACGGCAATGTCGACCTCGCGGTGCAGCAGATCCTGTATCCGGTTGGTCGGCACGAGTTCGACCGAGAGCAGCGGATGCGCGCGGCGCAGCGCCGTCAGAATCGGCGGCAGCACTTCCACGCCGACCACTTCACTCGCCGAAATACGCACAACACCGTTCACCCCGTCATCGCGGCTGGCCGCCGCGCGCTCGAACGCAGACGCGGTGTGCTGCATCGCCTGCGCATGCGGGCGCAACGACTCGGCCGCATCGGTTGGCATCAGCCCCGTTTGCGAGCGCGTGAAGAGCGTCTGGCCCAGCGCTTCCTCCAGTGCGGCGATATGACGGCCCGCAGTGGGCTGTGTAATCCCCAATGCCCGGGCGGCGCCGGAGAGCGACCCTTCGGTCAACACGGCGAGGAAGGTCCGGCAGAGATCCCAGCTAAGATTTGAAGTCATACAAAAATGTATAGCTGATGGACAGATTTAGGCAATTTTATTTGAAGTCGTTCGCGCGGAGAATGCCTCCATCGACATCGTGTTGGGAGCTTCAGGATGAACCGCGAAAACGTATCACGTGCGCTGGTGTTGGGCGCCACAGGTGGCATTGGCAGCGAAGTTGCCCTGCAATTGCTGGCGGCTGGGTGGCACGTGCGGGCAATGCGGCGCGGTGGTGCACCGAAGACCGATGCGCCGGATATCGGCATCGAGTGGACCGATGGTGATGCGATGAACGCTGACGACGTCCTCGTCGCCGCGCGAGATTGCGAAGTGATCGTGCATGCCGTCAATCCGCCGGGGTATCGCAACTGGGCAAAGGTGGTACTGCCGATGCTCGATAACACCATTGCAGCGGCGACCGTACACGGCGCGACGATTGTGCTGCCCGGCACGGTGTACAACTTCGGGCCGGACGCGTTCCCCGTGTTGCACGAAGAGGCCGAGCAACGCCCGGTCACGCGCAAAGGCAAGATTCGTGTGGAAATGGAGTCACGTCTGCGCGCCGCTAGCGCACAAGGCGTACCGACGATCGTCGTGCGCGCCGGCGACTTCTTCGGGCCGCAAGCGGGCAACAGCTGGTTCGGTCAGGGGCTGGTCAAGCCGGGACAAACGGCACGCGTGGTGCAAGTGCCGAATGCGCCGGGGGTCGGGCATCAGTGGTCGTATCTTCCTGATGTGGCGCGCACGATGGTAGCGCTCATCGAGCGCCGAGACACGTTGCCGCCCTTCTCCAACTTCCATATGGCCGGGCATTGGGACAACGACGGTGGTCAGATGGCGGGGGCCATTACTCGCGTGATGGAACGCCAAGGTGTGACCGTCAAAGCGCGGCGCTTCCCGTGGTGGATCGTGTGGGCCGCAGCCCCGTTCGTCACGACGCTGCGCGAACTGCTGGAGATGCGCTATCTCTGGTCGCGCCCCGTGCGCATGGACAACACGCGACTGCTCGATGTGCTTGGACGCGAACCGCATACACCGCTCGATGAGGCGGTGCATGCGACGCTGAAAGGGTTGGGGTGTTTGCCGCAGAAGACGTCGGCTTAGAATCGAGGCTTTATTCCCGATCGACGTCCGATGCTGACACTGCGTCTGCTTTCCAACGAATCGTCTGAAGACCGCGCAAACGTCTTGCGCGTGTTTTCCGAGGCGAGTTCTTACACAGAACTGGTGAGTGGGCGTGCGCCCTGCGCAGACGATGTCGACGACTTTTTTTTCGGCAAACCCGTTAGCAAATCTGCGGCCGACAAGTCGGGCTTCGGGCTGTTTCTCGGGGAAACGATGATCGGCTGTGCCGACGTGATTCGCGGGTATCCGACAGATGACGATGTCTGGATCGGGTTGCTGCTAATCGCCGAAGCCTATCAAGGCCAACGCTATGGCACCGTCGCACTCGAAGCGCTGACCGAGATGGCAAGCGAATGGGGTTACCGAAACATCCAACTCGCCGTCGTCGCGACGAACCCGCGCGCACACGCCTTCTGGGAACGAGAAGGTTTCGAAGAAATTCGGCGTACGGCCAACGCCAAATTCACCGGCGAGATCGTCGTGTTGCGGCGACGCATCCCCTAGCTGGTTCACTCTGCCGGCGGCCCCGCCAGATACTGTGCATCTGTCACATGCTCCAGCCACACGACGTTCTTGCCGTCGAGGGCTTCCTGCACGGCGATATGCGTCATTGAGGTCGTCGGCGTCGCGCCGTGCCAATGTTTGTGACCCGGCGGGCACCAGATCACATCCCCCGCTCGGATCTCGACGATGGCCTCCCCTTCGCATTGGGTCCAGCCGCACCCCGCCGTCACGATAAGCGTCTGTCCGAGCGGATGCGTATGCCATGCCGAGCGCGCGCCGGGTTCGAAGGTGACGCTGGCGCACGATACTCGCGCAGGAGGCGGCGGATTGTTCAACGGGTCGATACGGACAGTGCCGGTAAAAAACTCGGCAGGACCTTTGACGGAAGCCTGAGATCCAGCGCGCTTCAGTTCCATGACTAACTCCTCGGTAATGTGAGATTTGCGCATGGCTTCCACAGTCAGGTGGGTCATGCAGCACATACCCCCCAATGTATAAGCGCACCAATTGTTTGATAAGACAGTAAAATCCGCACACGATGGTGCAACAGGCTCACCAATGCAAAGCGAGAATCTGAACGATTTACAGGCGTTCGTGCTGGTCGCGCGAGAACGGAGCTTCACGCGCGCCGCCGCGCATCTGGGCGTTTCGCGCTCGGCATTGAGCCATGCAATGTCGGCGTTGGAAGCACGGCTGGGCGTGCGTTTACTCACACGGACCACGCGCAGTGTTTCGACAACGGACGCCGGTGCAAGACTGCTGGACACGCTCGCCCCGCGTCTCGACGAGATCGAGGCGGAGCTGACGTCGTTGATGTCGTTGCGAGACAAACCTGCCGGTAGCGTGCGCATCACCGCGCACGACCACGCTGTCGCCACCGTGCTTTGGCCACGACTGACATCGTTGCTTCACGACTATCCGGACATTCGTGTGGAATTGAGTGTCGACTATGCGCTCACCGACATTGCCGCACATCGTTTCGATGCGGGCGTGCGCGTCGGCGACCAAGTCGATAAGGACATGATTGCGGTGCGTATCGGGCCCGACTTTCAGATGGCCGTCGCCGCTTCGCCCGATTATTTGGCAGGAAAAAAGAAGCCTCTCAGCCCGCGCGACCTGACCGCCCATCGCTGCGTCAATTTGAGACTGCCCACGCACGGTGGTCTCTATGCGTGGGATTTCGAGAAAGACGGCGAATCGCTCAGCGTTCGCGTAGACGGGCAAACCGTCTTCAACAACACCTTTCTGATGGTGCAAGCGGCACTGGATGGCATGGGTTTCGCGTACGTACCGTTCGATCTCATCGCCCCGCATATCGAAGCAGGTCGACTCGTGCCGGTGCTTCAGAAATGGTGGCCAACCCTGCCCGGCTATCACCTCTACTACGCGCACCGTCGCCAACGCTCCCCGGCACTTTCACTCGTCATCGACACGTTGCGTGTCGATCGCTGAAGTTCAACCGCCTCGCTCGGCACCCAACAATCGTGAAATACGTTTGGCGGCCTCGGTCAGTGCCGCGACCGTCTGCGGGTTCGGGTGTGCGGGCAGGTAGTGAATCGAGCCGACGATGGCCAGTGTGCCGAACAACGAACCGTCGTCTTGCATGATGGGCGCAGCCAACGCGTTCA
Source organism: Pandoraea pneumonica (assembly GCF_049918595.1). GTDB lineage: Bacteria > Pseudomonadota > Gammaproteobacteria > Burkholderiales > Burkholderiaceae > Pandoraea > Pandoraea pneumonica_A. Next base: position 751,395 of record NZ_JBNCRZ010000002.1, on the reverse strand, counting down.
CGCCCAGAAACACTTCTTCCGGCGCATCCGCCCAGCCACGCTCCCGCACCAAAGCCAATTCGTGCGAGAGGCGCATGGCATCGGTAATCGTGTGCGGCGTACAAGCTTCGAGCGGTGCAGCCAGCGCTGCCTCGCGCCGCGCCGGTGCACCGAATGCCAGCGCGATCTTGCCCTGCGCCACCGTATGCAACTTGAACTGCGTGCCCGGGTGCAACAGGATTTCCAGCGGACTACGCCCGCGCATCACATCGAGCACGACCACATCGGTTTCCGTGAACGAGCTGATGACGATGGTCTGACCCACGGCGTCACGCAGTTCCTCCATCACTGGCCGCGCAAGTCCGACCACGTCGAATTGCTTGACCAGCTTCTGCCCCAGCAGGAACAAGCGCCAACCAATGCGATAACGGCTCGTGCTCGGGTTCTGCACCACATACCCCTCCTGACGCAGCGCCGTCAGGTGCCGGTGCACACGCGCTTTGGGTACGCCGAGCGCCGCGGCGAGATGCGTAACGCCACACTCGGCATTGCGCTCGGCCAGCAACTCCAGAATGCGCAGCGAAATGACCGAAGTCGACGACGTGTTGGGTTCATCGCCGCCGCTGTCAGCCGTCATCGCGCCGCTCTGCTCGAGCGCGCTTGCCGATGCCATGCTTTGCGGCGCCAAGGTGACGTCTGCCGGAGTGTCCTTCGATCGTTTCACTGCATGTCCTTTGTCACTGTCGCGCAGCGGCTATTGGGCGTCGAGCGAGATGAAACGCTCGCCGAACACGTGATAGCGCTGCGGCTTGTTCTTGTTCGCATCCTCGGCGTTCACGTAACGAATCGAACTGCGATTGCGGCACGCCCGCGGCAGGATGAAGCAACGGATAAACGTCGTATCCCGCGCCTCGGTTGTCGGGGCCAGCACCGGCGCGTGACCCAGTTCGAGCCAAGCGTCGCCCGGCCCATGGGTATGCGACGCACCGAGCGTCTCGATCGTGATTTCGCCTTCGAGTGTGCATCGCACGCCGGGGCCCTGATGCACGTGCGTATGCGCTACGCCGCCGGGGGGGAATTGTACCTTGTCACAACGCATGAGCCAGTGTTGGCGCGGGTCCAATTCAATGGGCGCCGCGAGCTTGAGCGTGGACGACGCGCCCGGTGCGGATGCCATCTCGCCGGGCGTCGGCGCATCGCCCGACATCAACTCCCAACGCCACAACGTCACCCCTTCGCTACCCGCGACGAGCGCGACATCGTCCTCACCCAGCCACGCAGTTTCGGCCACGTGATGTTGCGCCCCCGTGTCGAATTCGATCGCGACGTCGCCACGCACGACATAGATCGCCCGGCGCGCCGACGGCAAATAGACCGGCGCATGGTTGGGGGCGATGACATCTTCATACAAACGCAATTGAAACGGCTTCACTTCTCAATCTCCTAAAACCTGCCCGCAGGGCGACATGCCTGCACAGCACCAAAGACTTTCGAATCGCGACGGATCGACTTCGCGAGACAATCTTGGCACAGAGTATCGATCATCGATACGTAAAGCACCATTTATGGTTTACCAGAAGACACTGTGTCGCAATGACCTGCTACCATTCAAACGAAATTATTCCCATTGGTATCGATAGTCGATACACGAGGAATAACAATAGGATGAGTTCCATGAAGGAGACAAGAATGGACACTGGTACGACCGCCCTGAAACCGGCGGGCGCAACGGGCCGGGCGTGGTATCGCGGCGCGAGCCCGGCGCAATGGCGGGCATTCGGATCGGCCTATATCGGCTGGATGCTCGACATCATGGATCTGATGCTGTTTGCGATGGTGATTCGCTACATCAGCGTCGATCTGCATTTCGATAAGGGCGTCGCGGGAATGATTGCGTCGCTCACGCTGCTGGCGACCGCGTTCGGCGGGTTGTTCTTTGGCTTTCTCGCCGATCGCATCGGCCGCACGCGCTCGATGATCCTCTCGATCTTGTGCTACTCCATCGGCACGGCGCTTTGCGGCTTCGCCGATTCGGTCACGCAACTGCTCGTGTTCCGCTTTCTGCTGGGGCTGGGGATTGGGGGCGAATGGTCGGCCGGTGCCGCACTGATTACGGAAACGTGGCCTGCTGAGCACCGCGCGAAAGTGATGGCGTGGGTGCAGAGCGCATTCGCCGTCGGCTACGCAGTCGCTGCGATTGTGGCAGCAGTGATCCTGCCCCACTTCGGCTGGCGCTGGGTGTTTGCCTTCGGTCTGCTGCCGACCGTGCTCGCCTTCTGGGTGCGACGTCATGTAGAAGAACCCGCCATCTGGCGCGAACAGCGTGTGCGTCTCACGCTGGGCCAGACCATCGCCATGCTATTCGGCCCGTATGCGCGCAGCACGATCGTCGGGCTCGCCTTCACAGCCGCGGCAATGTGCGGCTACTGGGGCTTGTTCACGTGGATTCCGGCGTATTTGTCTACGCCGATCGATCAGGGTGGCCCGGGCTTCGACCTGATGCGCTCGACGACATGGATCGTGATCATGCAGATCGGTGCCGCAGCGGGCTTCATCTGCTTCGGCTATATCGCCGACCGCATCGGTTGCCGCAAATCGTTCCTGCTGTTCTTCCTTGTCTCGGCGGTCACAGTGCCGCTTTACGTGGCGATTCGCGAACCGATGCTGCTGCTCGCGTTCGGCCCGGTCGTAGCGTTCTTCGGCACGGGCTTTTACAGCGGCTTCGCACCGACGTTCGCAGAGATGTTCCCCACGCAAGTGCGGGCCACGGCACAGGGTTTCATCTACAACACGGGGCGCGCTGCTAGCGCACTGGCACCGGCAGCCGTCGGCCTGCTCTCACGCGGTGAAAACGTGAGCGCTGCACTTGGTGCGACGGCGGGGTTCTTCCTGCTCGCCGCGATCATCGTCTACTTCTTCCTGCCGGAAAGTCACGGCGAAGCCTTGGCCTGATCGTCCGCCGCACGCGACTTCGCGCGCCGACGGCGTTGTTTGCCGTCGGCGCGCTGTCGCTTCTGCCCCACTTCCCCCAACAATCTTTCCCGTTGCGTTCGTGCCTGCGCTAAAGCGCGAGACGAATGACCGACGTGCAATCGGAATACAACCGCGCGACGTCCTCGGCACGCAAGTTCAGCACCGCGCGCTGATTGACGTAGCCCTTATCGGTAATCTCGCCCTGCTCCAACGACGGCGGCGACGAGAGAATTGCCGCACGCGCGGCACGCTGCGAAGACCCCGCATCTTCGGCAAGTTGCGCAAGCGCCTGTGCCACGAGTGCCCGCACGCCCTCGTGCGATGCCAACGTCTGCCCCGAATGCTGTGCTGTCGTATCGCCCGCCGTCTGACGCAACGCCGGTGACGGGAAAATCAGCAGCCCGATCTCGTCGCGGTCGTGCCCCGCAATGACGACATCCGATGCATAAGGCGCCAGCGCACTCACGGCACGCAAGCGCAGCGCGCCCACCGAGACCCATGTGCCGCTCGTCAGCTTGAAGTCTTCCGACACGCGGCCATCGAAAATCACCCCCGCGTTCGGATCGGTCGTATCGCACAACCGACCGGCGTCGCCCGTGCGATAGAAGCCCTCGTCGTCGAACGCATCAGCGGTGGCCTGCGGATCGCCCGCATAACGTTTGAACACCGACGGGCCGCGCACGCGCATCTCCAGCTTGTCTCCGTTGGGCACGAACTTGAGCTCGTTGCCCGGCGCGGGCACACCAATATTCCCCGCTCCCGGAATCGGGAAATGCACGCTCGTGATAAGCGGTGCGGTCTCCGTTGCGCCCCAGGCAGAAGTGAAGAACGGCAACGCATGACCTGCCCGGCAATGCCGCGCCGCCAGCCGTTCGAAACGCTGCCACACCGCGGGCGGCAAACTCGCTGCCGCATAGAACAACACTTGCAGACGATCGAAGAATCGCGCGGCAAATTCGTCGTCGCTCTCCAGATACGGTGCCAGCGCCTCGAACCCTTTGGGCACGTTGAAGTGCAGCGTGGGCGAGACGTCGCGAAGGTTCTCGACCGAGCGACCGATCAATTCGGGCACCGGACGGCCATCATCAACATAGAACGCCCCGCCATTGCGCAACGCCATATGAAAGTTGTGATTCGCACCGAACGTGTGACTCCACGGCAGCCAGTCGACCACTACGGGGGCCGCGTTGTCGATGAAGTGCCAGCACTGCGCAATCATCTGCTGATTCGCGGCAAGCATGCGGTGCGTGTTGACGACGATCTTCGGCTTGCCCGTCGACCCCGACGTCAACAACAACTTAGCCGTATCGTCTGGCGTCACTTGCGCGAAGGCGGCGTCGAGTGCGGGCGTCGCAGGAGTTTCGGCGAGGGCCTCGAAACGCAACCAGCCATCGCGCACGTTGTGCGTGGCAACCACTGGGCAGCGAATCGGCGCGCCGTCGAGCGCACGGGCATAGGTCTCGCCATCTTCGACATAGACCAACGCCGGGTCGAGCCGCGCGAGAATACCGTGCAGCTTGCCCATGTCGCGAGCCACACGCGAATACGCCGACGACACAATCGCCGTCTGACGCCCCGCCATCATCGCGCCCAGTACCAGCAGCGCATGGTTCACGCTGTTGTCCGAGAGAATGACGACGGGTTGCTCGCGGGGCACGTTCATGTCCAACAGCGCCTGACCAATGCCGCGCGCGGCGGCGAGCGCTTCCCGGTACGTAACACGCCGCCACAAACCGGTGCCCGCATCGCTGCTGCGCCAGCGCTCGGCCACGAACACGGCATCCGGTGTGCGCGCCGCCCATTGCACAAGCCAGTCGGCCGGGCTGCGCGAAAACTCGCCGAGCGTGGCGCGCGAGCGGATCACAAAGCTCCCGTCCGCGCGCGTTTCCCGTTCGATGTCCGGCGTAGCGAGACGCCGCAGTCGCGCATTCATCTCACCCACGCCACTCAGTCGATGGTCCACTTGCCACCTTTCACCGTGACGAGCACGCGACCGTCTTCGCCATACGCCGAGTGGTCTTGTGCGTTGATGTTGATCATGCCGTGCGTGGCAGCCAGCCCCTTCGTCTGCTCGATGGCGGCAACCAGTGCATCGCGAAACGCCTGCGTGCCCGGTTGTGCCTGTTTTGCGGCAACAGCGACAGCGTGATCGAGCACCAGATAAGCGTCGTAGGCATAGCCCGCGAACAGATTGCGCGACCCGGCGCCGTATTGCGCTTCGTAGCGCTTGGCGAAGTCGGTCGCGACCGCCTTGCCCGGATGGCTGCCCGGCAGTTGCTCGGCCACAAGGATGTTGCCGACCGGCAGGATCACCCCTTCCGCACTCTTGCCCGCCACGCGCAGGAAGTCGTTATTGGCTACGCCATGCGTCTGGTAGATGCGCCCTTTGTAGCCGCGCTCGCGCAACGTGCTCATCGGCAGCGCGCCGGGCGTGCCACTTGCGGCGACGATCACCGCGTCCACGTTGGCGGCTTGCAGCTTCAACACCTGCGCGGTCACCGATTGATCGTTGCGGCCATAACGCTCGACCGGTGCGACTTGAATCTGCCGAGCCGCAGCCCGCGCCTGAATGTCCTTGAGCCACGCCTCGCCGTACGAATCGGAGAAGCCGATAAAGCCGAGCGTCTTGACCTTGTGCGCCTTCATGTCGTCGAGCACCGCGTCGGCCATCACCGCCACCGACTGCGGCAACGAAAACACATAGCGCATTTGCGCCGCACTCGGCACGAACGGGCACAGCCCCAGTTGCGGCGTGCGGGTGTCGAGCGCCACGGCTGCAACGGCCAGACACGCCGGTGTCGTGGACGAGCCGATGATCGCGTCGGCTTTATCTTCGGTCGCCAGACGGCGCGCGTTCTTCGTCGCCATCGTCGGATCGGTGGCATCGTCGAGCACCACATAGCGCGCGGGCAAGCCGCCCAGCGTCGGCGGCAGCATGCTGATCGCCTGCTTTTCCGGAATGCCGAGCGACGCACCCGGCCCCGTCGTCGACAACGTCACGCCGATGGTGACAGTGCCCTGCTGCGCACGTGCCGGTGTCGGCACTGTGAGCACCGCCGCACAAAGCGACAGCGCCGACAATGCGCCTAACGAACGGAACGAGAACCTGCGTGTGAACCTGTTTGCCGCCATGTGACATGTCTCCTTGTCTTGTATTTTTGGGGCCGTACAGCTTGCGACGCGCGATCGGAAATCAACGCACGGCAAACTCCGGCAGTACTTCACGATTGCGCGGCAGGCCCATGATTTCCCGAGCTTCGGCAGGCGTGGCCGGCTCGTAACCCATCTCACGCACGAGGCGCACGATGCGCTCGGTCAACTGCTGGTTCGTCGCCAGCACGCCTTGCTCGTAATACAGGTTGTCTTCCAGCCCCACACGTACGTGACCACCGAGCAGCAGCGAATTCATCGCCGACGGCAGTTGTGCCGGGCCGATGCCGCTCACGCAGAAGATGCTGCCCTTGGGCAAGAGATCGACCATCGACTGCAACACGCGCGGCGTGTACGGCATGGCGTTTTGAAAGCCGCGATGCACGCCCAGCACCAGATTGACGAAGAACGGCTCGTCGTCGAAACCGGCTGCGGTGAGCGTGGCCAGGTCCTGCACGATGTGCGTCGGACTGAAAACTTCCCACTCCGGCTTGATGCCGCGCTTCTTCATCTCGATGGCCAGATGCTTCGAGCGCTCCGGCGAGGTGTGCATCAGCAGTTCCTTGCCGCCGAAGCTCGCGATGATGGTGGTCGCGTCGAGCGTGCACATCTCGGCCCCCGCATCCATGCCCTTCAGTCGCTCTTCCCAGAGAATTTCCCAATAGCCGCTGTCGCGCTGCCCGATCATGTCGCCGTGCACGCCACCACCGGTGGAGTTATTGATGACGATGTCGCACTTGTCGCGAATGCGGCGGTTGATGTCGCGATAGATCGCCGGATCGCACGTGGCGCCGTCGTCGCCCGGGCGGCGCGCATGAATGGCCACCACGCTCGCGCCCGCGTTGTAACAGTCGTAGACGTCGCGCGCGATTTCGTCGGGTTGTGTGGGCAGGTGCGGGTTCTGCGACTTGTATGCCATGCCGCCCGTGGGCGCGATGGTGACGATGACCTTCGGTTTGCTCATGCCTGTCTCCTAAGATGCCGGTTCGCGAGGGCTTGTCGACACCGCCCTCGCCAATGACGTTTGACTTGTGACTTACGGCTTGCTGGCGAGAATGCCGAGAATGACGGCGTCGCGCTGCGCTTCGATGCGGGCATTCCCGCGCCCGGCCAGTTCGGCCTCGACACCGGCGACGATGCGCGCCTTGAGATCGTCTGTGAGCGTCGGTTCGCCGAGGTCGGCCCACCACGATTCGATGGGCGGGCCAAGGTGGTCGAGCAAATGCCCGATGCCGCCTGCGCCGCCCGAGAGATGCAGATTCAGGAACGGACCGAACGCCGCCCAGCGCAACCCCGGACCGTAGGCGATGGCGTCGTCGATGTCGGCCACCGATGCCACGCCGGTATCGACCAGATGAATTGCCTCGCGCCACAGTGCCGCCTGCAAACGGTTGGCAATGTGGCCCTTGACCTCTTTGCGCACGTGGATCGGGCGCTTGCCGATAGCGAGATAGCACTGCATCGCCGTCGCGATGGCTTCGGGTGACGATTGCTCGCCGCCGATCACTTCGACGAGGGGAATCAGATGCGGTGGGTTGAACGGATGGCCTAACACCACGCGGCCCGGGTGCTCGCACACCGACTGCACACGGCTCATCAACAGCCCGGACGAGCTTGAGGCAATCACGACCGACGGCGGCAATGCCGCGTCCATCTGACGGAAAAGATCCTGCTTCAGGTCTTCACGCTCGGGGCCGCTTTCTTGTACGAAGTCGGCGCCCTGCAATGCGCCTTCGAGCGTGTCGTGGAATGTCAGCGCATCGCGTGACGCGTCGGCAGCGAGGCCAATGCGTACCAGCGTCGGCCAGTGGGCATCGACGGCTTCGCGCAAACGCTCGCGCGCGCCGGGCGCCGGGTCCCATGCGGAGACACGCAGCCCGCGCGCCAGAAAATAAGCGGCCCAACTCGCACCGATGACGCCGGTGCCGATGACGGCAACCTGTTCAATGCTGTCGTATTTCACTTTCATCTCCTGAATATCATTCGGTCCGGACCCTGCGCGATACGACACGTCTCAGCGCTGGGCCCCACCCAGAAACCGCTCCATGCGCTCGCGCGCTTCGGGGGTAGCCAGCATCAATGCGCTGGTGACCGACTCGGTGAACAAGCCGTCGGCCATCGACATATCGTGAATGCGCGAGAGCGCGTGAATCGTCGCCCAGTTCGACAGCGGACTGTTGGCCGCCGTCTCGCGAGCGAGTTGCGTGGCGAGCGCGAGGCCCGCCCCTGCATCGACCAGATAATGGCCAAGGCCGAGCCGTTCGCCGTCTGCGGCGTCGTAGCGGCGGCCGGTCAGCATCATTTCCGTCATCCGGTCAGGGCCAAGAATACGCGCGACACGCACCGAGGCCCCGCCGCCGACGAAGATGCCGCGCTTGCCCTCGGGCAGTTGGAAGAATGCGTTGCGTTCGATGACACGCACATGCGCGGCCAACGCGAGTTCGAGACCACCGCCGATCACCGCCCCTTGCAGCACCGCCACGATCGGACGCCCGCCGAACTGCATGTCGTGAAACACCTTGTGCCAACGCTGCGAAACACGCAGGACGTCGAGCGGATCGCGGGTGCTGTTCTCGGCCAGATCGAGGCCAGCGCAGAAGTGTTCCCCCGCCCCGGTGAGCACCACCGCGCGCACGCTGTCGTCGAAGTCGCGGAATGCCGCTTCGATCGAATCGATGGCGGCGTTACTCAGGGCATTGCGCTTGTCGGCGCGGTCGAGTTCGACATACGCGATGGCGTCGTCGACGCGCACTCGCAGGTGGGGATAGGTCATGTTTTGCATTGGCTCCAAATCGTGAAAGTATCTTATAAGATATTTTTCACGTTGCGTGACTTGTGCAATGCAATTCAGGGTTAACAGGGATAACTTGGCTAATTAGGCAATTTATTGCATTTATAGTGCCGATAGTCGTGACCATCCACCAGATTGCGCATCGCACCGGTGATATCTCATAGTATATTTATCGGCATCGTTCAAAGACGCCGCTCCTCCCTATCCATCATGGTCAATCGCCCGCCGCTCAACGCGACTGAGACTGCCGAAGCCGACGATGCCGATGTCTCGACACGGCTGAACGCACTCGCCCAGCGCGTGCGCATGTTGCGCGCACAGCGTGGGATGACCCGCAAGCAACTCGCTGCGCAATCGGGGGTGTCGCTGCCATATCTCGCCCGCGTGGAAGCCGGTACCGGCAACGTGTCGCTCACGGTGCTCCATAAACTGGCGGACGCGCTGAACGTCGCCGTCGAGACGCTGGTTGCCGAGCGCACGGCGTACGACGGCGATCTACTGATCCTCGTGGAATATCTGCGGCAACAATCGCCGGAGACGCTCTCACGCTTGCGGCGGCAGATCGTGACACCCGGCGCGGCAGGCGCCGCCACGCGCGGCCATCGTATTGCGCTCATCGGTCTGCGCGGTGCGGGCAAATCGACGCTCGGGCCACGGCTGGCGGAGGCTATCGGGGCGCCGTTCATCGAACTGGATAAGGAAGTGGAGCGCGAAGCAGGCATCGCCATCGGCGAAGTCATCACGCTGTACGGTCAGGCGGCCATGCGACGCATCGAGCGTCAGTGCATCGAGCGGATCGTCGCCGAGCATGAACACGTGGTGCTCGCCACCGGCGGAGGCATCGTCTCCGAAGCGGCCACCTACGAGCGAATCCTGCGCACGTTTCGCACGGTCTGGTTGCGGGCACGGCCGGAAGTCCACTTCCAACGTGTGATGCAGCAAAACGATGCCCGCATTGCCACCGAAGCCCTACGCAAGGAAGCGCTCGACCACATCCACCGCATGCTCGACGCCCGTGAAGCGCTGTACCGGTTGGCCGACGTCACCGTCGATACGTCGGAGATGACGCAAGACGATGTCCTGGCGACGCTCACACGACAGTTGGCACCGGCACGGGCGGCGTGATTCACCGCTACACCGCCACGCCGCCACGCCGCCACGCCGCAAATAATCTCCCGCTTTTCCCCGGTCGCTCCGAATAGAAGGTATCGACACCTTCTACACGTGAAACTTCATGACCGACGGCCTTCGCAAGACCCTTCGCCAACAACCCCAATATCGGTTGCTCGACAGCGCCATCGACAAGGCCATCGCCACGCTCTCGCGTGAGCACCCCGACGCGGCCGACGCCCCAGTCGTCGCCCTCGCTCAACTCGCACTGCTCACGCTCGTGCGACTGCAAGACATGATCGGCGCGGCGGTGAGTGCACCACCCGCCATTCATCTCACGCCGCGCGAGACCGAATGCCTGCAATGGGCCGCCGCGGGCAAGACCGCGTGGGAGACCTCGCGCATTCTCGCCATCTCGGAGCGCACAGCCACCTTCCACCTCACCAACGCCGTCAAAAAGCTCGGCGCCACCAATCGCCGCGCCGCCGTGGCGCGTGCCATCGGGCTCGGCTTGATCGCGCCTTGATGATCGCCTGTCACGCCTATTGCGTCGCCCCGTCATTCCCGCTTAGAATAAATAAGAATCATTATCATTCGCAGAGAAGCGCTATCCCTCGTGGGCCGGACGCGTTACGCGTCTGCCTCGTGCACGCCAAGGCGTAGCCCGTGGAATTCGCGCCATGCGAACACGGGGAATCATGGAAAGTCATTTTCAGCGCGAGGTGAGTGCGCTCTACAGCGATCATCACGGCTGGCTGCGTGGGTGGTTGCGCAAGAAGCTCGGCAGTACGTTCGACGCCGCCGATCTGGCGCACGACACCTATTTGCGCGTGCTTTCGAGTGGACGTGCGCCGCAGCCCGAAGACTCCCGCCGCTATCTCGCCCGTATCGCCAACTGTCTGGTGATCGACCTGTTCCGTCGCCGGGATATCGAGGCCGCATATCGCGAAACGCTGGCGGCCATGCCTGAGCCTATTGCGCCGTCGCCCGAGACACGCGCACTCGTGCTCGAAGCGCTGATCGAAATCGACACCCTGCTATCACGCTTGCCAACCAAGGCGCGTACCGCGTTCTTGTTGTGCAAGCTCGAAGGGTTGGAATACCGCGAGATTGCCGAACGTCTACAAGTCTCTGTGTCGTCCGTGGAGAAGTACGTCGCGCATGCACTGCGCGAGTGCTATGCCGTGCAATACGGGAGCGCCGCGTGAGCGCAGGACATTCATCTTCAAGCGCCACCGCGACAGTACAAGCCCCGCTCTCGCCCGAAATCGTCGAGCGAGCGAGCCTGTGGCTGGCTCGACTATGGTCCGGCTCGGCGAGCGCGGACGATATCGCGGCATGCGATCGCTGGCGAGCCGCGCATCCCGATCATGAGCGCGCGTGGCAACGGCTCGGTGCCATCGATCAGAAGTTCGATGCCTTGCACGCCGTGCCTCCACGCGTCGCGTTCGACACGCTCACCGCCCGCGCCGCACCGCGCGTCACGTCGGCCGGACGCCGCCGCGCGCTTGGGATATTCGGCGGCATCGTCACACTCGCTGGCGCCAGTTATGCACTTCAACGTTCGTCGGTCTGGGAGTACGCCGCCGCCGATTACACCACCGGCGTCGGCGAGGTGCGCAGCCTGTTGCTTGCCGACGGCACTCGCCTGTGGCTCGACACCGCGTCGGCCGTCGACGTCCGCATCACATCCGGCGAACGGCGCATTACCTTGCGGCGCGGACAGATCTGCGTCGAAACCGCACCCGGCAATGCACGGGCGCCGCTTGTCGTTGCGACACGCCAAGGCGAGATTCGCGACATCGGCACCCGCTTCTCGGTACGCGACGAGGGCGAGCGCACACAGGTCGCCGTCTACGACGGCATCGTGCTCGTGCGCACCGCCGATGCCGGCCGCACACAACGGCTCGACGCCGGTCAACGCGCGCGGTTCTCATCCGCAGCGATCAGCCCACTGGAGACTGCCGAAACCGATGCCGACGCTTGGACACGCACGCAACTGATCGTCGAGCGTATGCGGCTTGGCGATCTCGTTGACACGCTCGCCCGCTACCGGCACGGCGTGTTGCGATGCGACGCCGCCGTTGCCGACCTGCGCGTGAGCGGCGTCTTCTCGCTCGCCGACACCGACCGTGCACTGGCCAGTCTGGCCGTCGGCCTGCCCGTCGAAACGGTCTATCGCACGCGCTACTGGGTCACCGTCAAGGCGAAGTAGACGGATGTGAGCGGACGCCGGTGCCACATCGAAATCCGCCTTCAAAAATATTTCAACTTTTTTGCATTTTCGATTGCGGGTTTGCCGATCTCGTTCGGAATACCAAGCATGCACCGGCGCGCACGGGTCACCTCTGCGCTCACCGGTATCCCTTGATCCGAACCAACAGGCATTCCGATGGTGTTGATTTCCGAAGCCGTTCCCTTGCGCCCCACCGACTCTACCGCCGCGCTGCGCCCTGCAATTGCGCTGCTCATCGCCTTCGCCGCGGCCAGTGCCGCCACGCACGCGAGCGCCGCCCCCGCCCCCGAGCCGTCGACACAAAGCGCGTCCGAAGTCCGCCGTGCATGGCAAGTCGCACCGGGCACGCTCGACGCCGTGCTCAATCGCTTTGCGAGCGCTGCGGGTATCGAATTGGCCGTGGACGCCTCTCTCACGCAAGGGCGGCAAAGCCCCGGCATTACCGGCGAATACACGCTGAACGATGCCTTGCATCGACTGCTCGCGCCGCATCAATTGCAAGCGATGCGTGGCAGCAACGGCGTGTACACGTTGCGCGCGGCGGCACCCGACAATGCCGCCGCAACACCTGGCGCGGATGGCGGGGTACTGCTGCCGACCACGAACGTGGTGGCACAGGCCGTGGGGTTGCCCGAGGCCTACGACGGCGGACAGGTCGCACGCGGCGGCCGTCTCGGTCTGCTCGGCAACAAAGACTATATGGACGTGCCGTTCAGCATCACGTCGTACACCGCGAAGACGATTCAGGATCAGCAGTCGACCACGCTGGCCGACGTGCTCGATAACGACCCTTCGGTGCGCTTTACGACATCGAGCGGCCACATGTACGAGAACTTCAGCATTCGCGGCTTCCCGCTGACCGCCGACGAGGTCTCGCTCAACGGCATGTATGGCCTGTCGCCGTACGGCCACGTACCGGTCGAGTTCATCGAACGCGTGGAAGTGCTCAAAGGGCCGAATGCGCTGCTCAATGGCATGTCGCCGTCGGGCGCAGTCGGTGGCGCGATCAACGTGGTGACGAAGAAGGCCGAGAGCACGCCGCTGGCACGTGTCACTGCCGATTACATGTCCGACTCGCAATTCGGCGTGCAGGCCGATCTCGGGCGACGCTTCGGCCCCAACGAGGAATTCGGCATCCGCTTTAACGGCTCGCTGCGCGACGGGCGTACCACGCTCGACGGTCAGAACAAACAGCGCCAGTTCGGCTCACTGGCCCTCGACCTGAAGACCGACCGCGTGCGCTTCGGCCTCGACGCCTATACCGATACCGAGAAGTTCACCGGCGGCAGCCCCTGGATGGCGACCTTCGCGAGCACAGTCGTCGCGCCGCCCAAGCCCGGCACCAACGTGTTGCGCGGCGAGTTCGGCAACTTGGAAAGCAACGGTGTGCAACTGCGCGGCGAAGTCGACGTGACCGATGCAATCACGGCCTACGCTGGCATCGGCGCACTCAACTACCGCTACTCCGGCTTCATCACCGGCACGCGGACCGGCCCCATTAAGGCCGATGGCAGCTACACGGGCGCAACGTACTTCCAACGCGGCTGGACCGAGACGTTCTCGCTCGATGCTGGCGTGCGCACCAAATTCCGCACCGGCCCGCTCAAGCATGAGCTGACGCTCTCAGCTACGTCGCTAGACATCACCAGCGGCAACGTCTTCACGACGAGCGCCAACTACAACTCGAACATCTACTCGCCGGTCAGCCCTGCCCTTGCCAAAGACCCGGGCAGCGCGCCGAAAACATCGGGCACCACGCTCTCGAGCTTCGGTCTGGCCGATACGATCTCGCTCTGGCAAGACCGTGTGACCTTCATCGCAGGCGTGCGAAGCCAGCGCGTGCGCGCACAGGCATTCGCCGCGGCGACCGGCAAACAGACGTCGAGCTACGACGAGAACGCGATTACTCCGGCATTCGGCGTGGTGCTCAGGCCGTTCGGTCCTAACGTCTCGCTCTACGCGAATTACATCGAAGGGCTCACGCAAGGCGGGATGGTGACGGACGTGAGCGCCGCCAACTATGGCGAAGTCTTCGCCCCGTACCGTAGCAAGCAGGCCGAAGTTGGCGTGAAGTGGGACGCTGGCAGCTTCTCGAACACGCTGTCGCTCTTCCAGATCACCAAGCCGGGCATGATCAAAGACGTGGCGACCAACACCTACAACCCGAATGGCGAGCAGCGCAATCGTGGCGTGGAGTGGAATCTCTTCGGCGAGTTCACACCCCACTGGCGCGTGCTGGGCGGCGTGGCTTATACGCGCGGCGAGCTGACCAAGACCGCAGGCAATCTGTACAACGGCAACACCCCGTACGGCGTACCCAAGTGGACCGCCAACCTCGGCACCGAATGGGATTTGCCGTGGGTGCCGGGCGTAACGCTTTCGGGCCGCATGATCTCCACGAGCGCCCAATACGTGAATTCGTCGAACACGCAGCGTATCGGCGGCTGGACGCGGTATGACGTCGGTGCGCGCTACGCCACACGCGTCTACGGCAAGGTCGTCGTGTTCCGTGCCGCGGTAGAAAACGTGACCAACCGCATCGCTTGGTCGGGCACGTTCAACGACGGTTACGTGATTCAAAACGCGCCGCGCACGTTCAAGCTCTCGACGAGCATCGACTTCTGAGGTTCGACATGACATATCCGATGCCTCGTGCCGCGCTCGCGGCCCGTGCTGCCGTTGCTACGCTGTTCGTTTCGTTTGCCCTCAATGCGGCCCACGCGGTGCATGCGGCTACGGTCGCCCCGGCCGCGCCTTCCGAGCCTTCCGAGCCACGGGGCGCATGTGCTGGCGACCCAACCGCGCCCAAGTACCGACTGGGTCTGGTGAGTCCGCGTCTGCTGGCACTCAATGCAGCGCTCTGTGCCGGTGGCAATTCCGACGCCTTCTGGCAGGCGGTCAGCGTGGAAGGCACGCCGACGATCGAGTCCGTGCCACCCGGCTCGGTGACGGGCGACGAACCCGCGTCGTTGCTTGGTCGCGAGACGGAGAACACATCGCTGGTCACGTTCCTCTGGCGCGGCCATCCGCGCAGCGTGCGTATTCTCGGCGCGCCGTCGGGTGATTACGACGACTTGCGCCAACTTGGCAACAGCGACGTCTGGTACCGCAGCTATGTCGTGCCCGCCAGCACCCGGCTCTCGTATCAGCTCGCACCTGACGTGCCCGAGATCGAAGGCACTGCGATGGAGCGCCGCCGCGCCATTCTGAAAACGTTGCAGGTCGACCCACTCAACCATCATCCGTTCGACGTCGAGGGCTTCGACGGTAAGCGCAACGCGAAGTCGTCCGTCACCTTACCCGGCGCACCGCCGCAGCCATGGATCGAGCGGCGGGCGAACGTGCCTGCGGGGACGGTGCAAGCGACGCGCTTCACGAGCGCCGCGCTCGGCAACACGCGCGATGTCTACGTCTATCGCCCCGCAAGCTACCAAGCCGGTGACGATGCACAGGGCCTGCTCGTGGTGTTCGATGCGCACGCGTATGTGAATACCGTGCCCACGCCAGTCATCCTTGACAACCTGATTGCTGAAGGCCGCATTCCACGCACCGCGGCGCTGATTGTCGGCGTCATCGATGGGACCACACGGGGCAAGGAGCTTCCCCCTAACCCCGCCTTCGCCCGTTTTCTCGCCGACGAGCTGATGCCATGGGCCAAGGCACAGGGCGTGTCGGCCCCTGCAGCGCGCACGGTGGTGGCTGGGTCGAGCTATGGCGGACTTGCTTCGGCATGGGCGGCGTCGCAAGCACCGCAGTGGTTCGGCAACGTGCTGTCGCAGTCGGGGTCGTATTGGTGGTCGCCGTCGCAGGGCGATGCGGCGACGCGCGAGACTGGCTGGCTGATTCGTCAATATGCGAACGGCCCGCGCCTGCCGGTAACGTTCTACCTAGAGTCGGGACAGTTCGAAGACCGGCGCGGGCCGACCGGCATCGGCACTTCGGGCAGGCACATGCGCGACGTGCTGCGTGCGAAAGGCTATCGCGTGATGTACGCCTCGACGCCGACCGGCCACGACTACTTCCATTGGCGCGGATCGCTGGCCTGCGGGTTGATGGCGCTCATCGGCACGCCCGCCACACAAACCGCACTGCATGCCGCGCCAGAGGCGCCGGGAAGTCTTGCGAACGTTTGCCCGATGCAATCACCGTAACGCGGGCGGCACGACATGCGGGAATATGCCGCACTCATTAGGTCGACGCGCTTGAGCTGTCACACGCGCCGTACTATAGTGGCCGACGCCATGTCTCGCTTAGCGAAGCATGGCGCCTCACCCGGATGTCAAAGCCACTATAAGGAACAGCTGCCCCATGGAAACCACCGTCATTTCGAGCTGGAAGGATTTCATGGAGTTGTCTTCCCGCTTCGAAGGGTGGGCCTTTCGCGGACAGCAGGACGCGCGTTGGCATCTTCAAAGCTCGCTATCGCGTTATCTGCACGCTTATGTCTCGGACAAGGAGCAATGGCGCAGCCGCGAGGCGCGGGCGATTCGCATCTTCCGCCGTAAAGCGCTCAATCACGTGACCGGCCCGGAAGTGCTGCGCGACGACCTGCGCTGCCTCGGCCTGATGCAGCACCACGGCGCACCGACGCGCCTGCTCGACTTCACCAAATCGCCCTTCGTGGCCGCGTTCTTCGCGCTGGAGCGCACGACCAGCGACGCCGCCATCTTCGCCCTGAACACCCCCGCCCTTTACGACGACAGCGCCCGCCCGCGTCATGCGCCGTGGCTCACGCGCGATACGATCGACCCGCGCGTGAAGGGAAACATGGAGAAGTACTTCCTCAGTAACGACAACGAGGTGGTGTGGTTCGGCGAACCCGAGGAAATGGACGGGCGCCTGATCGCCCAATCGGGCACGTTCGTCGTACCCGGCGTGATAGACCGCCCGCTGCATCGCATTCTCGACGGCTATGAAAGCGAAGAGCCGCTGCTGCGCAAGATCGTGCTGCCCGTAGCGCTGCGTGCGGAAGCCATGAAATGGCTATACCGCATGAACGTCACCAACGCGTCGCTGTTCCCCGATCTCGACGGGCTGGCACGTTCCATCGCCGTCGAAATCGAGATGGTCTGGCCGACGCAGACGCTGGGGTAAGCCCCCGCGGCTGTCACGCCTCACGCGCTCACTGGCGCATACCGATCGCCAGACGGTTGAACGCGCTCATCAGCGCCACGGCGAAGCTCAGGTCGGCAATTTCCGCGTCGTTGAAGTATTGCTTCAGCGGCGCGAAGTCTTCATCGGGCGCATGGGTATGCGCCACATCCACCAACGACTCCGTCCACGCCAGCGCGGCCCGCTCGCGTGCGTCGAAGTGCGAGCTCACGCGCCATCCGGCCAGACTGTCGATCTTGGCGTCGGGCATGCCATCGGCGCGCAGCGCTTTCGAATGCATCTCCAGACAGAACGCACAGCCGTTGATTTGCGAGACGCGCAGGTAGACCAATTCGACCAGCGGCTTGCCGAGCGTGCTCTTGGCCAGCGCCTTCTTGGTCGCAGCGAACCCCTGATAGGCCTCTGCGGACAACGTGTAATACGGCAAACGAAGGGTACTCATCACTCACTCCCGTTGAGAATTGCTTGTCGCGGAACCCATACTTTAGGAAAATCATGTCCCATCGAACAGATACAAGAATTGACTGATCGAATAGGACATCGCGCATGGAACTGCACGACCTCACGCCAAGCCGGGAGCAAGACGCCCCGATCTATTTGCAGCTGTACCGCCGCTATCGTGACGCCATCGCCACGGCCAAGCTGCGCCCCGGTGAGCGCGTGCCTTCCGTGCGCAGCCTCGCCAGCGAACTGAATCTGGCCCGGGGCACCGTCGAACTGGCCTATCAGATGCTGACCAGCGAAGGCTACTTCACGTCGCGCGGCGCCGCAGGCACGTTTGTCTCGCCAAGGTTGGAGAGTCTTGGCGAGCCGACACACACGCCCGCCCCGGCGGCCGCCGTGGCAGCACAACACGCGTCGCCAAGCGCATCCGCCATCGCGATGCCGCGCCCTTTCCAGCTTGGCTTGCCTGCGCTCGATGCCTTCCCGCGCAAGACATGGTCGCGGCTCGCTGGCCGGAATGCCCGCGCCATGGACACCGCCGCGCTGATCTACCCGGACATCGCCGGATACGATCCGTTGCGACGCGCGATTGCGACCTATCTCGGGATCTCACGCGGCATTGCCTGCACGCATGAGCAGGTTTTCGTCACGGCGGGGCATCCTGGCACGCTGGAACTGGTGTGCCGTGCCCTGCTGCAATCGGGCGACACAGGCTGGTACGAAGATCCGGGTTACCTGATTGGACGCCATCTCCTTGAGCGCGCCGGGATGCGATTAGCCCCCGTGCCGGTAGATGAGGAAGGTCTCGAAGTGGCCGCCGGGCGTAAGCGCGCCGCCGATGCCCGCTTCGCCGTCGTCACGCCAACGCACCAGAGTCCGACGGGCGTCACGCTCTCGCTGCCGCGCCGTCTCGAACTGCTGGAGTGGGCCAGTCAACGTGAAGCCTGGATCGTGGAGGACGACTACGACAGCGAATTCCGCTATCACGGCCGCCCGCTCCCCGCGCTCAAGAGTCTGGATCGTGACGACCGCGTGCTTTACACCGGCACGTTCAGCAAGGTGCTGTTCCCGGGGCTTCGACTGGCCTATCTGGTTGTGCCAGCGTCGCAAATCGAACGCTTCCGTGAAACGGCACGGCACTTGCCCGGCCCCGGTTCGATTCTGTTGCAAGCGACCGTCGCCGACTTCATGACACAGGGACACTTCGCTCGGCACCTGCGCAAGATGCGCGCACTTTATGCGCAGCGGCGGGGGTTTCTGGTGGAGGCGCTCACGCACGTGTTCGATGGCGACCTCATGGTTGCGCCGCAAGCGGGCGGCATCCATGCGTTGGCGAGTTTGCCGCGCGGGCGCGATGACAAGGCACTTGCCGCCGCCGCGCAACAACGCGGGCTGGCAGTGCAGGCGGTGAGTCAATGGCAAATGCGACGAGCGTCAGGTGCCGGTCTTGCGGCGCGCAGCGGTTTGCTCATCGGCTTCACGAATATCGTCACCCGCGACATGGCGACGCGCTTGTGCGAGCAACTGCTCGCGGCCACTCGCGACGTTTGAGGGCTGCGCGTGCACCGGCAGCGTCGTACGCAACGACGCCACCAACGGCAGATGGTCGGAGGCGATCCGTGCGAGGGGTGTCGAATGACGACGCACGGCGTTGAGGTGCGCGCGCGGTGAAGTCCAGATGCGATCGAGCGCAAACACCGGCCAGCGTGACGGAAACGTCGCGACATGCGGCGCCCGTTCGAAGTAGCGATGCAGCCATCGCAGCGGCCGCCCCCAGAGGAACCACTCGTTGACGTCCCCCAGCAGCACCATGGCGGAGCGGGGCTGGTTCGACAAGCATTGCAGCAAACGATGCACCTGCTCGCGGCGCTCGCCCGGGCGAAGGCCGAGATGGGTGGCGATCACGCGCAATTGCATCTCGCGGCCCTGCCCGTCGTGCCACGCGAGCGTCGCATCGATGGCGCCACGCGGCTCCCGGCCCGCCACGCTTAAGTCGATATGACGCACCGCCACGGGCGCGAAACGGGTCATCAAAGCGTTGCCGAATGTCACGCCGTCACGGTTGAGCGTCGGCCCCGGAATCACGTGCATCCCGCGCGCTTCGGCAAACGACGCCAGCAACCCCACGCCGGGTGCATTCGATGCGACCTCCTGCAACGCCACGATATCGGCATCGATTTCGTCGAGCACACGCGCAATGCGTTCGGGGTCGTGACGCCCATCGATGCCCACACTGCCATGCACGTTGTAGCTGGCGACCACCATCTCGCGGCTGACGGTTTCTGCCGCGTTACCGGTGATGTCCGCACAGTCTGGCGAACTGGGTGACGGTGTGACCAAGCGCGGCTTTGCCGCCGACGGCGCGCGCTTACCCCCCATGCGCCGCTTCAGCGCGACGATGCCCAGCCCCGGGATGACGAGCACGACGGCAAACAGCACGGCCGTCCAGCCGTTCGGGCGCTGTGCCAACGCGGTCACCCGGTCGACGAGCGCCGCTGCGATCAAGATGCCCGGCGTAATCCCGATGACCGTGCCGAGCAGACAGTCACGCAACCGAATGCGCGACGCACCGACGACAAGGTTCACCAGCGTGAACGGCGCGAGCGGCATCAAGCGCAGCACGATCATGGCCAGCAAGCCGTGATCGCCAATCTGACGGCTAAGCGCGTTCAAGCGACGTCCACCGAAGCGCTGCACGGCATCGCGGCCCGCGAGGCGTCCCACGCTGTACCCGGCCATGGCCCCCAGCGTCGTCCCGGCCAGCGCATAGAGCGCGCCCATCACTGGCCCGAAGACGACCACGGTCACGACGATCAGCACGGTGACCGGCACCATGAGCAATGCGCCCACGACATACACCAGCATCATGGCGAGCGGCGCGAATCGCATGTGCTGGATCGTTTCGACAAACCCCAGCACCCGTTGCATGTCGGCCCACTCCCGCAGCGGCGTATAGCGCCACGCGAGCCCAAGCCCCGCCAGCACGACCAGCAACATGACAAGCGCGGTGATGCGCCCGATCAGCCGCGGGCGCGCTTCGTGCGCAATAAATGTTTCCATCACGTTTTCGAAGTCGATGGGCTCCATCGGATCGAGCACCACGGCCCCCGGCGACGCCGCATCGTCCGCTTCGTCCAATTCGGGGACGAAGGCTTCGAGCGTGCGCTCGCCCTCGCGGTGCAACGCATCGATCGCGTCGTGCAGGCCCGGCTCGCGCGCGAGCGTGGTTGCCACGGCAGATTCAGTGACGTCGAGATGCTCGGCCAACAACCGATTGCGCGCGCGGGCGATGCCCGCCGCGACGCGCGCATCGCCATTCGCCGCGACGGCCAAGTTGCACTCGGTGTCGAGACCCATCGACCGATTATTTAAGTTGGCGGAGCCTATCACGAGCAACGCGTCGTCCATCACCATCACTTTGCTGTGCACGTTCACACACGCAGGTGCAATGCCGGGCACCTCCGGGCAATACAGACGAAAGCGCGCTTGTGGATCGACCTCTCGCAAGCGCCGGTACAAACGCGCGCGCAACACCCCCATGCTCTGCTCCTGCAACCAGCCGCTCTCGGCACGGCGCGACACGACGGCGATATCGGGGCAATCGTCGGCGGCAAGGCGAGCAGCGAGTGCGTCGCCGATCGAGGTCGCTGTGAAATATTGGTTCTCGAAGTAGAGACGCTCGCGTGCGGCGGCGATGGCATCGAGATACAGCGTCTGAATCTCCTGCACCGCACCGCGTCCTTCGAACGCCGGTGCCGTGCGCGAGATCCCGACCTCGATATCGGTGAGGTCAGGTGCCACCGAAGCGGGCCATGGGTCGAGCGGTTCGTACGGGGCGTCGCGCGTATCGCGATGACGTAAGTCGACGTGCATGCCTGTTGCGCGATACCACCGCGCCTCGGCAAGCTGCGCGAGCGCGCGGGCGGCCTCGCCATCGACCATGGCATGCACGTCGTGAAACGGTGGATAGACGTGACCCGACGGGTCACGACGGCCGGGAGCCTCGGGGGCATGTTCGGGCGTATCCCAGCGACAGCGTGTGAGATCGAGACCGCCGACGAAGGCGAGGCGCTGATCGATCACCACGACCTTCTGGTGATGCGACGCACCCGTCGGATGCCGTCCGTCGAGTCGGAAAGACAACCGGCGATGGGTTTGCCAATCGAGCTTGACCGCTGGCAGCCACTCACGCTCCAGTGCGTAAAGCATGGCGAAGTCCCAGCTCAGCGCGTAAATGCGCAGCGACTTGTTTCGCTGCACCAGCGCATCGAGAAAATCGCGCAGTCCGGGCGGCAAGCCGTCGTCCGGGCCTTCGGGCGTGAGTTGCATGCGGCTGTCGATATCCCAGCCGAGAATGAATACCGTGTGCCGGGCATGCTGCAATGCCTCGCGCAGCGCGCTAAAGTACGCTTCACCGTCGACGAGCATGCGCATACGCGCCGCGGGCTCGATGCGCCAGCAATTGCGGCCTTCACGTAACAACGGCTCGACAACACCTGTCGTGGATTGGGCGGGCTTCATGTCCTGTGTGACTCGAAGCGCGTCGCACGAGTTGCAGGCCGGACATGGCGGGAAGCTTTCGGGAGGTTTCTGAACGGTGGCCGGTATTGCCGAAACGTCGTGACGACGGTGGCGGTCCGGCGGGCGGATTTCGTCGTTATTTCGACGCTACTCGCGACGAAATCCGCTGATATTGTGTCGAAGCTGCCTTATTTCCCCATTTCGACTTTGGCCGAAACTTCGCGAGCCTCGCTCAGATGATGGCGAATTGTAGGCAACGTCTGACGCGCGAATCCGCGCAAGTCTGAGTCCTGTCCCTTGTCCGCTTCCATGGAAAAAAGCTGCACGGCCTGCTCGTGCGCATCCGGCCCGGCCAGTGCCATATACGCCACATCGAACTCGCGTCCCTTCTTCTGCTTGAGCGCCTCGATGTCGGGGTTCACGGCGGCGTCGTTCGGCACGCTCACTCCCTTCTTCGCCGCGAGTTGGCGCAGCGCTTCATTGGCCTTGCTGTGATCGGTGACCATCTGCTGCGCAAAGCGCTTCACCGCCGGATTGGTGGAGCGTTGCACCGCGACCTGACTGGCCTGCACTTCCGCGCGACCGGCTTGCTGTGCCTTGTCGACAAACTCGGCGTCGAGTCCGGCCGTCGGTTGCGCAGTGCGCGGCGCTTGGGCTGCGGCGTGTGTCACGTCGACGCCGCCACCGGCGATACCCACTTCGTCACCGCCGCCTTGTGCGGGCTCTCCTTTCGGTAGTTCTTGCGCAAACGTCCACGTGCTGAACAACAAGGTTGCGGCGGTGAGGCACACGCCGGAGATTTTGGTGTGTCGTGTTTGCATTTCGACCTCCCAAGGTGGATGACAACGGTTGACGACGCCAGATGGTCGTTCGACTGCGCGCTCGGCGGCACCGTTCGTCGCAACGTCATCGGACTTTCCTATGCGCTGCCGCAATCCGCTACGAAATTTCAATGCCGATGGTTCGATACGCGGGGGCCAGCGCATGACACTTTTAAAACGACGCGCTTGACGTCACTCACGCACAGCGTATAAAGTCACCGCATGATGAATTTCAACGCCCTTCGCTCGCAAGTTGTGAACGTTGCTGCCACGCAGCAACCGGGCGCGTTCGTCAAAGCCAAAAAACAGTCGCTCAACTGACCGGAGCGTGCTGTTCCGTCAGTTGAGCGACGGAATAGCCACGTGGACCCGGCAGTCCCGCCCGCGCGCTTGCGCACCTCGCCCGCCTGCCCTGTAACTCCCACGCGTCACAAAATTCGCGTCGCCCCACTGAACGGTTTGCCGTACAGGTCATCACACGTTCGTCGCTTTCGATGCTTTCGATGCTTTCGAACGAATTTGCTCTGACAGGGAGACAGTCATGCAGGACACGCAATCGAACACATCGCACACCGCCACACAAACCACCACTCGACTCGTATCGCGCGGCCACGCGAGCGGGTTTCGCGGGATCTGGCTGCCGCTCGTCACGCCGTTTCTGCCCGGTAGCACGAACACCGCCGACGCGCCGGTCGATCATGCGGCGCTGCGCCGACTCGTGGCGCACTATCGCCGCTCAGGCATTGCCGGGTTGGTGATCTGTGGCACGACCGGCGAAGCGGCTGCGCTCGACGAAGCCGAACAACTCGCGGTGTTCGACACGGTGCTGACCGAAGCGGGCGACGTGCCCGTGATCGCCGGGCTAGCCGGCAATCACCTGAATCACACGCTCTCGCGGCTGGACGCCTTCAATGCCTTGCCGCTCGCCGGGGTCCTGACGCCTGCCCCGTACTACATTCGTCCGTCGCAAGCCGGTCTGACGAGTTGGTTTCAAACACTGGCGGATCGATCGCGTGCACCGCTCGTGCTCTACGACATTCCGTATCGCACCGGCGCGACGCTGACGCTCGAGACACTGCTGACGCTGGCCGGGCACGACAACATTCGCGGCATCAAGGATTGCGGCGGCAACGCCACCACCACGCAGGCGCTGATCGCCGATGGCCGCCTGTCGGTGCTGGCGGGTGAAGACCACCAACTGCTTTCGACGCTGTCGATGGGCGGACATGGCGCAATCATCGCGTCGTCGCATTGCCGTCCGTCGCATTTCGTCGCGCTGTACCGTGCTGTGCAGTCGCAGCAGTTAGACGTGGCGCGTGTGCTATTCCACGCGTTGATGCCAGTGGTTCGGTTGCTGTTCGCCGAGGCGAACCCGGGGCCGGTGAAGGCATGGCTCGCCCGCGAAGGCTTACTGGCGGATGTGCTGCGCGCGCCGATGACCAGCGCGTCGTCTTCGTTGGCACAGCAATTGGTGGACGCCGTCGCCGCCGTCGATGCGCAATTCGGGGCGAACGCCACGAATGCGCCGATCTCCGTCAGTGCGGCATGACCGCAGTAGCGTGATGTCACGCGGGCAAGCTCATGAACCGACGGCTTGCCCCGCGACCGACTTCACCGGCGCGCTCGTGCCCCACTGCACCACGAGCATGCCGGCGACGATCAACCCGACACCGGCAATACGCGCAAGGTTGGCGGGTTTCTGCGCGAGCCCCATCAATCCGAAGTGATCGATGACGAGCGACGCGACGACCTGCCCCGCCACCACACAGACGATGAAGTTCGCGGCACCGAGGCGGGGTGTCAGGATCAACGCCGCCGTAATGTAGGCCACGCCAGCAATGCCGCCGATCCATAGCCACCACGGCCCGCTGGCCGCCCGGCTGATGTCGGGCACCCCGGCACGCATGGCGATCAACACCGGTGCAATGACGATCAGACTCACCATCAACGACGCCACCGTCGCCCACAGCGGATGACCTAATGCGCGGCCGAGCGCCGCGTTGCTGCCCGCCTGAAACGGCACGACGGCACCCGCCAGCATGGCAATGGCCAACGGCAGAAAGACCGTTGGCGAGAACGAGGGAGTGAACGATGCGTTCATGAAGTGACCTCCTTTGGCGTAAATCATGACTTGCCTTGAGGGTGCATCATCCATTCCAATAATGGAAATTCGAAATTCGCACACAAACTATTCGCCAGATGGATAGCTCATGGATGATTTGCGCCGGATCGACCTCAACCTGCTGTTGACGCTGCACGCGCTGCTCGCCGAGCGTCATGTCTCGCGTGCCGCCGTACGGTTGCACCGCAGTCAGCCTGCGGTGAGCCATGCGCTCGGGCAGCTCCGCACGATCTTCGACGACCCGCTCTTGGTGCGGCGCGACGGCGCGCTTTGTCTGACCGCCCGTGCACAAGAGTTGCAACGACCGCTCGATGACGCACTCGCGCAGTTACAGGGGCTGTTGCACGCGCCTGCGTTCGACGCGAAGCGCGCCAAGCGGACCTTTCGACTGGCGTTGTCGGACTACGGCGCCCGCGTCGCCCTGCCTGCCCTAACGCGATGTCTGCGCGAACAAGCCCCGGGGGTCGATCTCGCCATCTCGCAGACCAGCCGCGAAGCGATGGTCACGCAATTGCTCGACGGGGAAATCGATCTGGCGCTGGGGGTCTTTCACGATCTGCCGGAGGAGTTACAAGCGCAGACGTTGTTCGACGAGTCGTTTGTTTGCGTCGCCGATCGGACGACGCTGCCTGCGCGCGGCGCACTGACGTTGGAGGCGTGGCTAGCAAGGCCACATGTCCTCGTGGCGATGCGCCCCGACACCGCCAACGAAATCGATCTGGCGCTGGCCGATCAGGGGCAGACGCGTCGCATCGCCGTGGCGATGCCGCATTGGAGCGTCGCGACCGAGTTGATCGCGGGCACCGACCTCGTGCTCACTGTCGCCGAGCGGGCCGTCGCGCATTTGCGACATGACCGGCAGTTGCGACGCTTCGCACCGCCCTTTCCAATCCCGCCCTTTGCCTTTCAGGCGGTATGGCATACCCGGCGTGATGTGGACCCGGCGCATCGCTGGCTTCGCGACCTCATTGCCCGTGTTTGCGGCAACGGCGATTGAACGCAGTTACATCGTGGCCGTGAGTGAGGCCACCAGATCGAGAAATGCGCGCGTCTTGGCGGGCGGATGATGTCGCGAGGGATGGTAGACGTATAGCGGGAATCGCTCGTCCGGCCAGTCGGGAAACAGGTCGACTAGTTGCCCACTCTCTAGCAACACATCGGTGCCGAATGCCATGACTTGCGCGATGCCGTAGCCTGCGAGACAGGCGCTGAGCAAGGTACCGGCATCGTTGACGACGAGGCGTCCGTGCGTGGGCACCACCAGCCGTTTGCGCTTGCGATGAAACTCCCACGGAAACGGCCGCCCCGTCTGAGGGTCGCGGAATTCGATACACGCGTGCGTATCGCCCGACAGGTCTTCCGGCTTGAGCGGTCGTCCACAGCGCTTCAAATAACTGGGGGCAGCGACCGTACGAATCGGCGTATCGAGTAGTTTGCGCGCCACGAGCGTCGAGTCAGGAGGTATGCCGAAACGCACTGCTAGATCGAAACCGTCGGCAATCAAATCGCCGAGACTGTCTCGGGTAATCAGTTCAAGTCGCAGTTCGGGATATTCCGTGAGGAACGCCTCGAGACTCGGCCCGAGGATCAGTCGCGAGAAGAACGGGTCGATGTTCACACGCAACCGACCGCGCACGGCTGTCGCGCCGCCGGAGGCCGTCGCCGCCGCATCTTCCAGCCCGGCCAGCAACGGGGTGACTTGTGCGTAGAAACGCCGCCCCTCATCCGTCAACGAGACCACGCGCGTCGTCCGGTCGAACAGGCGGATGCCCAGCCGCGCCTCAAGCCGCGCCACCGCCCGACTAACCCCGGGCTGGGACATATCGAGCCGCTCGCCCGCTGCCGCAAAACTCCCCGCTTCAACGATGGCCACGAAGACGCTCATGCCGTTGAGCATGCGTTCGTCGAATCCGCTCATCTCGCCCTCCACTTATTACATGCCATTTTGGCATTAATCAAATGCCACTCATGTTATCGCGAAATGTGGAGCAGATACCCACAATGGCGTCCAGTGCGGTGTGGACCGCCGTTTCCAAAGGATTTGAGATGTACGCCATTACAGGAATTACCGGACAAGTCGGCAGTGCGCTCGCCGAAACGTTGCTCGCCCAAGGCGAACCAGTGCGCGCCGTCGTGCGCGACGCTGCGAAGGGGGCGCGTTGGCAGGCACGCGGCTGCGACGTCGCGCTCGCCGATATGACCGACGCCGCCGCACTCACCCGCGCCTTTGCCGGTGCGCAAGCCGTGTTCGTGCTGCTGCCGCCTACATTCGACCCGTCGCCCGGCTTTGCCGAGTCGCGCGCGCTCATTGCCTCAATTTGTGAAGCACTGATCGCCGCCCGGCCTTCGCGCGTGGTCTGCCTGTCGACCGTCGGTGCGCAAGCCACGCAAACCAGCCTGCTGTCGCAGTTATCGATGTTGGAGGAAAGCCTCGGTGCACTCCCGATGCCGGTCACGTTCCTGCGCGCGGCATGGTTCATGGAGAACGCCGCGTGGGACATCGCTCGCGCCCGTACCGACGGCGTGCTGGAGAGCTATCTCACACCGCTCTCGCGTGCCATTCCGATGGTGGCCACGGCCGACGTCGGTAGCACGGCGGCGGGCTTGCTGCGCGAGACATGGGAAGGCAAGCGCGTGGTCGAGTTGTGCGGCCCCGCGCCCGTCTCGCCCGAGCAACTGGCCAGCACAATGAGTCTCGTACTCGGCCGCCCTGTCGAAGCACACGCCCTGCCGCGCGCCGAGTGGGAAGCGCGGTTCCGTGCGCAAGGCATGCACAACCCCACGCCGCGCATGCAAATGCTCGATGGCTTCAATGCAGGCTGGATGTGCTTTGAAGGCACGCCACGTCAAGGCACCACGCCGCTGATCGATGTCGTGCGTTCGCTCGTGGCTTGCCACTAAGTCGTCATTTCGCCGACACTGAGGGCACTGCAACGCTGCGCGGGACGATGGTGCATACCATGCCCGCGCAGTGTGCCTTCAGGGAGCTGACGACATGGCAAACGGCAAGCACCGGAAAAAGCATAAGTGGGCAACGCCGGAAGCGCGGCTGGCGCGACTGGGCAGCGAGCGCGCACGCAAGATGGCGCGCTCGCCGCACGCGTACGTGCGCGGCAGCACGATCCGGTTCTACGAATGGCTAAGCGAAGCCGACGTCAACTTGCCACAGGGTCCGGCCATCTGGATCTGCGGCGACTGCCATACCGGCAATCTCGGGCCACTGGCGAATGCGCGTGGTCATGTCGAAATCCATATCCGCGATCTCGATCAAACCGTCATCGGCAACCCGGTGCACGATCTCGTGCGACTGGCGTTGTCGCTGGCGAGTGCCGCACGCGGCTCGTCGCTGTCTGGCCTCACCATCATCCATATGCTCGAAGCGCTCACGCATGGCTACGAGTCTGCGTTCGAGCGGGAAGACAAAGCCGCAGACGAGGCGGGGAACGGCGGCAAGCGTAATGGCAAGAAGCACGGGAAGTCTTCAGGCAAAACCAAAAAGAGTGCCCCCGAGGAAGAGGAATACACCCGCCCGAAGGTCGTCGATCTCATCATGCGGCAGGCCACCAAGCGGTCGTGGAAGCACCTCGCGCTCGAACGCATCGAAGACATCCGTCCGACCATCCCATTGGGCCGACGCTTCTGGCCGCTAAGCAAGAAAGAGAAAAACGAGATCGACGCGCTCTTCCAACGCGACACCATCGCGCGCCTCGCGACCGAGTTGCGCGGGCGCCCAGACGACGGTCATGTCGAAGTGCTCGACGCCGCGTATTGGGTCAAGGGTTGCAGCTCGTTGGGGCGCCTGCGATATGCGGTGCTGTTAGACGTGGACGGGGGTGTCGTGCAAGGCGACGACCTCTGTTTGATGGACTTGAAGGAAGGTGTAAAGGCCGCGGCCCCGCGTTATCCAGGGGTGCGCATGCCGCGCGACAACGCCGAGCGCGTCGTCAAAGGGGCGCAGCATCTCTCGCCGTTCCTGGGCGATCGTATGCGCGCCGCACGCATGATGGACCGCTCGATCATCATCCGCGAACTCCTCCCGCAGGATCTCAAACTCAGTATCGACACGCTCACGGTCAACGACGCGTCGGAGATCGCACACTACCTTGCACGCGTCGTGGGGCAAGCGCACGCGCGGCAAATGGACGATGCCACCTGCCGCACATGGCTGACCGAGTTGCAACGCAATCGTTCGAAGTCGATCGACGCCCCCGTGTGGCTCTGGAACAGCGTCGTGCAACTTATGAGCGAGCATGAAGCGGCGTATCTCGAACATTGCAAGCGCGTGCTGTCGGGCGAGGCCTGACAGCACTGCAATGCACCTCAGACGCTGAGGACGCCTCAGAACATCGAGTTGCCGCTGACCGTCTTGGCGGGCACTTGTTGCGACACATCCCAGTGTTCGACGATCTTGCCTTTGTCGAGCCGGAAGATGTCGACGATGGCGATAGGCGCATCGCCTGGGTGCGGCACCTTGCGCACGTGCAGAATCACGTAATCGCCGTCGGCGAAGGCACGCACGATATCGCTGTGCGAATCCGGCTGATTCTTACGAAGGAACTCGAGAAACTTGCCGAAGCCTTCCACACCATCGGCCGCGTTCGGATTGTGTTGGATGTATTGCGAACCCAGATACTGACGCGCCGCCTCGAAGTCCTTGCGATTGAGGCCCGCATCGTAGAACGCAAGCACGGCCTGTTTGTTCGCGGCCATCTGCGCGGCAGATGTGGTGGGCACGGGCGTGGCCGATGGGTTCAGCCCTTCGGCACCGGCTGCCGACAATGCCGCGCCGGGTACGGGCGGCATGCCTTCAGCGGCATGGATGATTGGCGTCATGGCGACGGCGGCAGTAGCAAGCAACGAAGCGACAATGGTTTTCATGATGATTAGCTCAGCAGTTCATAAGGACCGCCGCGTTCGAGTGCGCGCCGGTAGTCGTCACGAGCATGAATGCGTTTGAGAAAGTCTTCAATGGCAGGCCAACGGCCCTTGGCGTCTCCGCGCGCGGCGGCGGCCTCCAGCGGGAAACTCATTTGAATATCGGCTGCACTGAAGCTATCGCCGACAAACCAGCCAGTCTTCGCAAGGGCATCGTTCACATAGCCGAAATGCAGCGCGAGCTGGGGGTCGACGAAGCTCGATTGCAGCGTCGCACTGATCTTGCGTGCCACCGGGCGAACGAAGAACGGCATGGGGGCGCTAGCGATACGCAGCGCGACTAGCTTGAGCAGCAACGGCGGCATGGCGGAGCCTTCGGCGTAATGCAGCCAGTACGTCCATCGCAAGCGCTCCGGCGTGTCGCGCGGCGGGGCGAGCCGCCCCTCCCCATACCTGTCGACCAGATACTCGATGATCGCGCCCGACTCGGCCAGTGTCAGGTCA
This sequence comes from Pandoraea pneumonica, assembly GCF_049918595.1. Taxonomy (GTDB): domain Bacteria; phylum Pseudomonadota; class Gammaproteobacteria; order Burkholderiales; family Burkholderiaceae; genus Pandoraea; species Pandoraea pneumonica_A. The sequence goes on along the minus strand of NZ_JBNCRZ010000002.1, from coordinate 720,757 downwards.
CCGTCGGTCAGCACCGGCGACTTGCCAAGCGGATGCACCTGCCGCAGTTCGGGTGGCGCGAGCATGGTGTTGGGGTCGCGTTGGTAGTGACGTAGTTCGTATGGCAGGCCAAGCGCTTCGAGCAACCAGAGCACGCGCTGCGAGCGCGAGTTGTTCAGGTGATGGACGGTGATCATACGTTCGGACTCCGGCGGTTGATCCGATCGCCATTGTCGCCGGATTGGCGGGTTTCGGGGTAATCTTGCCCAACACGTTACCCCCGCCCCGCTCATGGACAGAATCGATGCGATGAAGGTGTTCGTCGCCACCCTCGACGAAGGCAGTTTGGCTGGTGCCGCCCGGCGTCTAGGGCGTTCGGCCGCCGCCGTCAGCCGCGCCATCGCGTATCTCGAAGCGCACACCGGTACCGCCCTGCTCCACCGCACCACACGCACCCTTCGGTTAAGCGCCGCCGGGGAGCGCTATGCCGCGGCTTGCCGACGCATTCTGCTCGATCTGGACGAAGCCGATGTCCTTGCCGCCGGTGAGCGGTCAGCCCCGCGTGGTTTGTTAACCGTCGCGACGTCGCTGGCCGCGGGGGAAACGTTGATGCGAGAAATCGTTGAAGCGTTTATCGAGCGCTATCCGACGGTCACGGTACGGCTTGCGCTAAGCGACGTGCCCGTCAACATGATCGACGAAGGCATCGACGTCGCTTTGCGGGTCGCACACCTGCCCGACTCGTCGCTCGTCGCCACACAAGTCGGCGAAGTGCGCAGGGTGATTGCGGCGTCTCCCGACTATCTCGCGGCGCACACGCCCATCGCAACGCCCGCCGATCTCTCCAAACATCAGATCGTGTCGATGACCTACTTCGGCATCGACTCGTGGCGCTTTCCGCCGAGCGGGCGGGCCTCGGTGCCGCAAGTGGTGCAGTTCACACCGAGACTGATCGTCAATTCGATACGCGCGGCCATCGCGTCGGCGGTCGCCGGTCACGGTGTGGCCCGCATGCTGACCTATCACATGGTCGACGAGATCGAGCGCGGCTCGCTGCGCATCGTCCTGCGCGACTTTGAACACCCACCCATGCCAGTGCACGTCATCACGCCGCAGGGACGCCTCGCCGTGCCCAAAGTGCGCGCATTCGTCGACTTTGCAGTGCCACGGTTGCGCAAGCACTTTGCGCGCGTGAGCAAGGTGGCGGAGAAAGGCTGAGCGCCCTGCGCACCGCCGCCACGGCGTTGATTCGTACGCTGCGCGGAAGAATGACTTCCGGGGCGTGGCCGTTCTCTCTCGTGCGCGTGACTTCTAAACTGACTCCATCGCTTTTGTGCGCGTCGGGCCATTCCGGCATCGGGCGCGCGCCTCGGAGTCCTCATGCAAAACGCAACACTTGGCGGCACACAGGCCGCGCCTTTCAATGCGTGGCGTGCCACGCTTTCCGCCGCCAGTGCCAGCCTGATCGGCATCGGTTTCGCACGGTTCGCCTATACCGCGTTATTGCCCGCCATCATCGGCGCCCAGTGGTTCGCGGCATCGACCGCCGCCTATCTCGGTGCCGCCAATCTTGGTGGCTACCTCGCGGGCGCACTTGGCGCACGAGTGCTGGCACGCTACGCGCCGACCGTCACGATTCTGCGCGCCATGATGCTGCTCGCCGCCATCGCGTTTCTCGCGTGCGCGTGGCCGATCTCGTTTCTGTGGTTCGTCTCGTGGCGGTTCGCATCGGGCTTTGCCGGTGGCGTACTGATGGTGCTGGCGGCACCGTCGGTGCTTGGGCATGTGCCGCCGTCACGTCGCGGGATTGTGAGCGGCGCCATCTTCGCAGGGATCGGATTGGGGATTGCAGCGTCGGGTACGCTCGTGCCGCTGTTGCTGCGCCAAGGGCTGTCGCAGACGTGGATCGGGCTGGGCGTCGTCTCACTCGCACTCACCGTCGTGGGATGGCGTGGATGGCCGTCGGGTACCCCCACGGTTGCCGCTTCATCGACGCACGCCCATCGCCCCACGGCCAGCCCGCTCATGTTGCGCGCGCTCTATCTCGAATACGCGCTAAACGCGGTGGTGCTTGTGCCGCACATGATTTTTCTGGTGGATTACGTGGCACGCGGTCTGGGCAAGGGGGTGGATGCCGGGGCGCACTTCTGGGTGCTGTACGGCCTCGGCGCCATTCTCGGTCCAATCTTCGCGGGTCATCTGGCGGATCGCATCGGGTTTGGCCGTGCGCTTCGCGTCGCCTATGTCTCGCAAATCGTCGCTGTGGTGCTGCCAGTGCTAGGGCTCGGGTTGCCGGGACTGATCGTGTCGAGTCTGGTGATGGGGGCGTTCACGCCGGGCATCGTGCCACTCGTATTGGGCCGAGTGAACGAGCTGCTTGCGCACCATCCTTCCGCGCAAAAGGGCGCATGGAGCACCGCGACGACCAGTTTTGCAACGTTGCAAGCCGGGGCCGCTTACGGCATGTCGTTCCTGTTTGCGGCGACGCATGGCAACTATGCGTTGCTGTTTGTCGTTGGCGGATCGGCGATGACGCTGGCGTTGGTGGTCAATTTGATCGTTGCACGGCGCGTCGGCGTTGCTGGATAACGCTCACTGCCATGCGGCGCTCAACATCACGCCGCCCGACACCACGAGCATCGTGTCGAGCAGCCGCTGGAACACCTGCGGCGACAGGCCCAACACGAAGCGCTTACCCAGCAATGTGCCGAGCATGAGCGCCATGCCGACGATCAGGCCGTTGGCCCACGCCTGCGGCGGCAACGCGCCGAGGTCGGAGAACATGAGCACTTTCGCCACGTAGATCAGCATCGAACTGGCGGCTTCCGAGCCGAGGAACGCACCACCCGACAATCCGTACGCGGCAAACGCGGGCACACTCAGCGGCCCGGTGGACAACACGATGCCAGTGAGAAACCCGATGACGGCGCCGACAATCGCCATTTGCCAAGCGCCTAGCCTGAACTGGCGACGTCGCAGCCAATGACGGACCGGCACCATCGCGATGAAGAAGGTGCCGAGCGCGATATCGACGGCCGTTGCAGGCAAGCTCCAAAGCGTGCGCGCACCGAGTGCTGCCGCTGGCGCCCCGGGGATCGAGTAGGCCAACACGCCCCGCCAATCGATCTCGCGCCACCACGCCAACACCTTCGAGACGTTACCGACGATGGCCGCTACGGCCATGATCGGCACGGCCTGCTTAGGGCCGTAGGTGTACACCAGCACCGGCAATAGCATCATCGACGAACCCGTGCCCACCACGCCGCTGACCGCGCCCGCCGCGGTGCCGACGAGCGCCACCATCACCATCCCCCACGCGTGCCCTGCCACCAGTCCGTCGAACATGCCCGTGTCTTGTTGAGCGCCATCAGCGCGATTCGGTAACGATAAAGCATGATGAAACGTCACACCATCGACAAATTGATAGCATTCCCGTGATAAAAAGTCACAGTTCTGCCGAATGGCTGCCCATCTTGTGAGTTCGTCATGCCCCGTCGCCCATTGCCGCCGTTAAATGCCCTGCGTGTTTTCGAGACCGCCGCACGCGCGCCGAGTCTGAGCGCCGCGGCGCAGGAACTGTCGATTACTCACGGCGCGGTGAGCCGCCAGATCGCGCTGCTCGAAGACTGGTTGGGTCAGCAGTTGTTCGTGCGGCAGGGGCAACGTAATGTCGCCACCGATCACGCGCGGGCTTTTGCAGCGGAAATCAGCGCCGCCTTCGATCGCATCGGTGACGCCGCCCTGCGCTTCGGCAAAGCGCCGCAAACCCGCACCGTTCGCGTCAATGCGCAGACCACGCTCGCCATGCACTGGCTGATGGCACGACTGCCCGCGTTTCATGCGGCGCACCCCGACGTGCAGATCGTCGTGACGACATCGAGCAGCGCCGATCCTGCATTCCGGGGCGGCTTCGATGTGGCCATCCGTCGTGATCCGCCGCCCGGCGCCGAATGGCAGCCCTACGAGAAGACGCCGCTATTCACTGAGCGTGCGACGGTCGTGGCGTCGCCATCGCTCTTGCAGAAGCCGCCGCTACGCCGATTGAAGGATCTTGCGAAGCACACGTTTATTGCCACACAGACCCGTGTCGGTGCGTGGGAGGAATGGTTGGCTGCGGCGGGAGTCCCGGACGTGCGGCCGGTGCGCTTTCACCGGTTCGATCACTATCACGTGAGCTTGCAGGCGGTGATCGACGGACTGGGTATTGGCATTGGCTGCACGCCGACGCTGGATCGAGAGTTGGCCGCTGGGCGGCTCGTCATGCCGTTCCCCGAGATTCAGGCCGCGGGGGCGACCTACGTCACGCTCGTGCCGCGCGATGCCGACAAGTCGCGGCCATTGCACGATTTCCTGTCGTGGGTTCACGCGCAGGCCGCCTAAACGCCTAGCGGGATCAGGTGCCGTCGCCCTCGCGCCACTTGCCGGGCGACACGCCGAACGTGCGCCGGAAATAGCGGGTGAAGTGAGACAGGTCGTTGAACCCCTGTGCGAGCGCGACTTCCGTCGCCGAAGCCCCGCCACGCAGCGCCGGTAGCGCGCGCGCAACGCGCAATTGATTCCGCCACGCATGCGGTGCCAGACCGGTCTCGCGTGAAAACAGGCGCGCCGCGTGAAACGGCGAAAGCTCCACCGCTTCGGCCAACGTGGTCAAGGTCAGCGGTTCCGTCAAATCGGCAGACAGCCGCGCTTTCATCGTCTCGACACGCATGGCGTCGCGATGCACCGGCATGTCGGGGACACGAAGTTGCGCATGGCGCGCGAGCATCATCGAAACAGCATCGACCAGCGCGTGTTCGGCGGCCAGCGGGTCGGCCTGCGCTTCGAGCAGTCGGTGTGCGGCCAGTAGCCGATGCATCGCCTGCGGGTCGCGCACGACGTTCTCGCCGAACCACGGCAGCGCTTCGTCGGGCGAGGCCAACCCGGCGAGCGGGCTTGTCAGTTGCTGCTGCACGCCCTTCACAAAGCCGACCGGCAAATAGAACACCCGGTAGCGCCAGCCGAAGTCGGTCTCACGTGCGCCGGTGTGCAATTCCCCCGGATGGATGATGGCGACCGACCCGGCGTCGGCCACGTGCTCGCCGCCCAGATAGTCGTAACGCTCCGCCCCCGCCACGATGCACGCGAACGTGTACGCATCGTGCCAGTGCGGCGCGAAGGTATGGTCGTTGTACTCGGCCGTCACCATATCGCCATCGGGCACGAGCGACGAGCGCCAGTACACCGGGGCGTTACGGAACGGCTTAGTCGGCCGGGAGGGGGGAACGGAGCGGAAATCCATTCCGCTACTTTACACCGGAGCGCCCGCCGCCTTTTGCCTCCCCGTTTTGGCGCCCGCCTCGTCAGACATCGGCCCACATCCGTAACAGGTTGTGATAACTGCCGGTCAGTTGCACCAGCGAATCGTTGTCAGCGCCCTGCTGCGTGAGCCGCTGAATGGCGATGTCCATATCGAACAGCACGCTGCGCTGTGCGTCGTCCCGAATCAGGCTCTCGATCCAGAAGAACGACGCCAGCCGAACACCCCGCGTCACCGGGTTGACCTTGTGCACGCTGGTGCCCGGATACAGCACCATGTGCCCGGCAGGCAGCTTCACGGCGCGCTCGCCGAAGCTGTCGCGCACAACCAGTTCGCCGCCTTCGTAACTGTCCGGGTCTGCCAGGAACAACGTGGCCGACAGATCGGTGCGCACCCGCTCACGCACGCCCTTGATGCCGCGCACGGCGTTATCGACGTGATACCCGAAGGCTTCGCCGCCTTCGTAGCGATTGAACAACGGCGGATAGATGCGGCGCGGCAAGGCGGCCGACATGAACACGGCGTCCTGACTCAAGCGGCGAAGTATCTCTTCGCCGATGCGGCGTGCCCACGGGTCGTCTTCGGCTAGTTGGCGATTTTCCTTGGCCTGCGCCGACTGCATACCGGCGGTCGCCTTGCCGTCCACCCACGACTGCGCCTGCAATTGCTGGCACAACTGGCGCGCTTCGTCGCCGCTGAACACACCGGGAATCTCGATCATCATGTTGCGGTTCTCCTGCTATGTCTCGCGCGAAGGCGTCACGCGCTGCGGTGACGCCCTCGCTATCACTTCGTGCTTAAAACGCGATATCGGCACTTACCGTGACCGTGCGCCCTGCCCCCGGCACGCCATACAACTGGAAGCCGTCGAGCGACGCCCCGATGCGCGAGAAATAGAACTTGTTGAACACGTTGTCGAGATTCACGTTCACGTGCACGTGTCGGTTCACGCGATAACGCGCCGCGAGGTTATGCACCCAGTAGCTCGGCGCCTTCTCGCCATCCTTCACGTAGATGGCATACACACCCGACGGCCCCTGCGCGTAGCTGCTGTTGTTGTTCTGCCCACCCACGTAGGCGTTGTCGGTATAGCGGCGGCGGCCCACGTACTGCACGCCGTAGCTCAGCGACAGGTCCGGCGTGACCTTGTACGACGTCCACAGCGACCCGCTCCAGTCGGGCACATTGGCCGCCTGCGCGCCTTCGTTGGCGCCCTTGGTGATGCGACTCCACATGCGCGTTACCCCGGCGAACACAGACCATTTGTCGGTGATGTTGCCCTGCATGCCCAGCTCGATACCGTCGACACGCTTGGCGGGCAATGCGCGCACGGGCGACGTGTCGTCGCTCGTGTATTCCCACGAATTGCTCAACTCCGTGCGGAAGAGCGCTGCGGTCACGCCAAGCGCGCCGCCAGCCAGATCCCACTTGGTACCGAGTTCGTAAGTCTGCGAGGTGGCAGGCGTGTAGTTATTGGTGGTAGCCGTGCCGTAGATCAGGTTGTTCGTGCTGGCGCCAATGGCCGTCGGCTGCGTCGCGCGGCTGTACGACACGTAGATGCTGCCCGGCTCCACCGGCTTGTAGACCAACCCGGCGCGTCCGCTCCACGCGCCGTCGGTGCTTGAGGTCGTCGCACCGCCCCCCGCCGCCGTGGTCTCGGCACGCCAACGGTCGTAGCGCAGCGAGGTCAGCAGTTGCCAGTGTTTCGACAGCGTGATGGTGTCGCTCGCAAACAGCGCGGCGTCGTTGACCACCGAGCGCGCCTGATTCGTCCCCTCCATCGTCCACGTGCCCGCGAACGCATTGGACGGATTCGCCATGTTGAAGAACATATCGCCCGCAGGAACGTACGCCGAGCGCGGCAAGCCGCCATATGTCTCGCGATACAACTCGAAGCCCGTCACCACGTCGTGCTTAAACGGCCCCGTGTGCGCCGTGAAGCGCAGGTCGGTCTGGTTGTCGAGGATTTGATACCGGGTGGAGTTGCCGAAGTTACTGCCGCGCAGGATGCCGTAGCCCGGCGACGTCAGCCCGTAGTTGGTATAGGCATTCACACCGCCGATGCTCGACAACGGCCCCACGCCGGAATAGCCGAGCGTCGCACAGCGCGTGCCCGTGCAGGTCTTGCTGCCGTCGGCATTGGCCGCGAAGAATCGCGCGGGCGAAAGCACCGAGAAGTTGTCGGTCTGCTGCCAGCGCAACTGGCTACGCACACGCGTGGTGTCGTTGAAATCGTGCTCGACGCGGCCCGACAGCGACGTGCTTTCCGTCTGTTGTGTGTAGATACCGGCCGCGCCGTACCAGTTGCTGGTCTTCACACCCGGCATGACTTGCCCGCCCGTACCGCGTTGAATCGGCAAGCCGGTATCGGGCACGTTGTTGTCCTTCTGATGGAACACGTCGAGGAACACGCGCGTGCTCGTCCCTAACCCGAGGCCGAGCGACGCGGCGATACCGTAGCGATCGTTCTTGACCTCGTCGCGCCCCGCTACGCCGTTGTGATGCGACATCAGGTTCAGGCGCAGTGCGCTCGAATCGCCCAACTGCTGATTCAAGTCAGCCGTCATGCGCCGGTAGCTATCGCTGCCCAGCCCGAACGACGAGCGGTAGAAGCTGCCCAGCTCCGCCTCTTTGCTGACGAGATTGACCGAGCCGCCCAACGCGGCCACGCCCGATTCCACGGAACCGGTGCCCTTGTAGACTTCCACGCGGTCGATATCGAACGTGTCGTTGCGACTGGAAAGACCCGCATCGCGCACGCCATCGATCGTGATGCTCTGCTCGCCCGAGAAACCGCGAATCGAGAAGAGATCGCCCCAGCCCAGATTGCCTTCGCCCGACATGAAGGTAATGCCCGGCACGTTCTTGAGGATGTCTTGCAGCGACTGCGCGTTCTGCTCGTCGAGTACCGCTTTCGGCACCACAGTGATGCTCTGCGGAATATCGCGCAGCGGCGCAGTGTACTTGGACGACGAAACGGTCTCGGCCTTGTACGGCGCGTCGACGGTGGCAGTCACCGACGTGGCGGGAAGCATGACGCCGCCGACGGTGGCTGGCAGCGTAGACGGCGGCACTTGCGAGGTCTGTGCCGCAGCGTGAAGCGATGTTGCGGCAAGCGCCGCCGCAAAGGTCAATCGCGTGTTCAGACGGGAATTCGACGGGTTCAGGTACTTCATCTGGTGTTGTGCGTTATGAGATGAAAAGACAAAAAGCGTCCCCGCCCGCGAGAGGCGCTTGAGAGGTTTCAAGCGCTTCAGGCGGGTTTCTGACCGCAAGGGTCATCGTTGGACAGACAGGAAAGACCGACGCGGCCGGCGTGGCGTTATGGCTGGGCACGCCGGTGCGAGAGACCGGCGGGCCGCGTCGGGGTCACGGAGCGTCTAGACGGACGTCACGACGTCATCCACGATCAGTTGCGGCAAACCGCGCGAGCAACGCTCCACGCGCGCTTGCACATCGAACACTTGCGCAATGGCCGGTGCCGTGACGACATCGTCGACACCGCCCGCCGCGACCACGCGCCCTTCGCGCAGCAACACGGCGGCATGCGCGTGGCGCATGGCGATCGACAAGTCGTGCATCACCACGACAGTGACCATCTGACGCGCCGCGGTCTCGCGCGCAATCAGACGCATGACTTGAAACTGATGATGCAAGTCGAGCGCCGAGAGCGGTTCGTCGAGCAGCAGGATGCGCGGCGCACGAATGAGTGCTTGCGCCAGCCCCACGAGTTGTCGCTGCCCGCCGGAGAGTTCGTCGAGAAAGCGCATCGCCAGCGCTTCTACGCCGAGTTGCGTGAGCAGCGTCATGACGACGGCGGGCGTCGGGGCCAGCGCACTCGTCGATTCGCGTGACGCGTGACGCGCGCCGTGCCCCGCCGCGAGGACCGATTCCAGTACCCGCAGATGGACGCCTGCGGGCAGCGCCTGCGGCAGATAGACCACGTCGCGCGCCGGGGCGCGGCCCGTGCAGCGATGCAATACGTCGTTGCCGAACGTGACTTCGCCGCGCCCGGCGACGAGTCCGGCCAACGTGCGCAGCAGCGTCGACTTTCCGGAGCCGTTGGGACCGAGCAGTGCTGTGACGGACCCCGCATGCAACGCGGGCAACGACACACCGTGCAGGATGTGACGGCGGCCGATCGACACGTCGATATCGCGTGCCGACAGCGCGAGCGATTGCGTGGGTGCGCTCATAGCGACCTCCCGCTGGCGCGAACGACGATCACGAGGAAGAACGGAATGCCCACCAGCGCTGTGACGATCCCGACGGGAATAATCACGCCCGGCAGCAAGGTCTTCGACGCAATCGAGGCGAGCGACATGACGAGCGCGCCGACGATCAAACAACCCGGCAGATAGAAGCGATGGTCTTCGCCGAACAGCCCGCGCGCGATATGCGGTGCGACCAAGCCGACGAAGCCGATGGTGCCGACGAACGAGACTGTCAGCGCCGAGAGCAGCGACACGCGCAGGAGCGTCATCAGCCGCAGTCGTCCGACGCGGATGCCGAAACTGGCCGCACGTTCTTCGCCAAGACGCAACGCGGTCATCGCCCACGATTGCCGCCACGCGACGACGGCCATGATCGCGAGCACCGCAGCAAGCACGCGCACCTGCGTCCAGTCGCTGCGCGTGAGGCTGCCGAGCGTCCAGAACACGAGGCCCTGCAACGCGTCTTCCGTGGCGACGAATTGCATCAGCGAGACCAGCGCGTGGAACACGAACACAAGCGCAATGCCCATGAGCACCACGCCGGAGGTGGGCAACCCACGCCAACGTGCGACACCGTCGAGAATCAGCGCGGAGGCCAGCGCAAAGAGAAACGCGTTGACCGGCACGACCCAGCTATCGGGCACGCCCGGCACATGCAGATTCAGCACAATGGCGAGCGCTGCACCGAACGCGGCCGCTGCCGACACGCCCAGTGTGTACGGGCTGGCGAGCGGATTGTCGAGAATGGTCTGCATCTCGCCGCCCGCAAGTCCAAGCGAGCCGCCGACGAGCACGGCCATCAGCGCATACGGCAAGCGGATTTGCCAGACGATGACTTGCGCGTCCGGGCTGGCCAGCACGGGCGTGACCAGCGTGCGCCACAAATCGCGCCAGCCAAGCGCCGACGGACCGTGCGTGAAGTCCATCGCCAGTGCCAGTACGATCAACCCGGCCAATGCCAACAGCCATAACGCACGGCGCAGGTTGAGCTGGCGATACCCGCTTGCCACACCGGCTTGCAATGCATCTTCGGCGGCCAGTTTGGCCGACGAGGCGGGCGCGGTTGCCGCGTGGGGTGCGTGGGACGCGTCGGTCACGTTATGCATGTCGCCCGCGAGACTCACGGCTTGTCTCCGTCGACCCAGTAGGTACCGTGATAAGGCACGGCGAGAAAGCGTTGATGGATCTCGGCGAACGTGGCGTTGGCGTCGATCTGCGGGAACCGGCCCGGATAGAACCAGTTCAGCATGGCCTCGACAGCCACGATGTTGTACGGGGAATCGTAGAAGTTGTGCCACAGGCCATGCGTACGCCCTTCACGCACCGCCTTGATCGACGCGATGCCCGGCGTTTTTAGGAAGGCGTCGAGCGAAGCGCGCGCATCGGCTTGCGTCGTCTCGGCCCCGACGTGAATGCGCAACTGATTCGCGTTACCGCGAGTGCCCGTGCCGATATAGACGTCCGGTTGCGATGCCAGCACGTGTTCGAGGTTCAAGTCGCCGATGACACCCGGCAGCAAATCGCGCGCGATGTTCTCGCCACCGGCGGCGTCGACGAATTCGCCGATATTGCCGCGTCCGACCGTGTGGCAGCAGCCCGGCCAGACACCTGCGAGCATCTGCACGAAGACCTTGGGCCGCGCATTGGCAGGAATGGTCGCAACAGCATCGCGCACGGCTTTCAAATGGGATTGGTAGAGGGAGATATACGCCTCGGCCTGCGACTCACGCTGCATCGCCTTGCCCATCAGTCGCAAACTCGGGACGGTGTCTTCGAGCGGCTGCTGACGGAAATCGACGAAGATCACCGGCACGCCTGCCGCGGCGAATTCCTTCACCAGTGCGTTGTGACGCCCGGGACCATGGCCGCCGATGCTGAAGATCGCAAGATCCGGTTTGAGCGCCAACGCCTTTTCGGCACTCACCGTGGCCTCCGACGATTGGCCGATCTTCGGAATCGTGTCGATCTGCGGGAAGACCTTCTCGTATTGCTGCCACGTTTGCGGGTCGAGGGACTGCAATTCCCCCTGCCAGCCGACAATGCGTGCCAGCGGCTGCTTGCCTTCGAGCAGCGCCACCGCATACAACAAACGCCCCTCGCCAAGCAGAATACGGTTGACGTGGTCCGGCAATGTGACCTGCCGCCCCGCCATGTCGGTCACGGTCTCGCCGGCTTGCGCGGGCGCAGCGATCACTGTCGCGGCCAGCGCTGTGACGAGGGCGATCGACGCCACACGCATCGAGCGCATCAATTCCAAAGAAAACTTCCACATATCGGTGATACCCGGCGTTGAATTAATAACAATTCTCATTTCCATTAAAATGTAGCGCCGGGGTGTGTTGGCTTCGTGTTGACGGGATGTCGTTATGTATTGGTTTGTATTGAGATGTATCGGTGTGTGGGCGGCGAGCGCAAAGATGGCGCGCGCCGGTAGACTGCCATTCTTTGTCGTGTTGCCGTGATGTCCTCCGCTCTCCCGCCCAGCGCGATCCCGCGCCCTGCCGCCCGTCTGCTCGTCGTCGACGACGATCCCCAAATTCGCGATCTGCTCAGCGATTACCTGCGTGAATCGGGTCTGGACGTGCTCACGGCTGCCGACGGTCAACAGATGTGGGCGCAGCTTGCACAGGCCAGCGTCGACGTGGTGGTGCTGGATTTGATGTTGCCGGGGGAAGACGGCCTGTCGCTATGCCGTCAGTTGCATGCGCGTGGCGACGTGTCGGTCATCATGCTGACCTCGCGCGGCACCCTGCTCGACCGCATCGTCGGGTTGGAAGTCGGCGCCGATGATTACCTGCCCAAGCCGTTCGATCCGCGCGAGTTGCTGGCGCGCGTGAAAGCGATTCTGCGGCGCGGGCCGCGGTTGCCTGCCGGGGGTGTGGCTAGTGGTTCAGCGTTGGCGCAGACGGTGGAAAGTGGCGGCGTGGGTGGCGTGGGTGGCGTCGGCAACGTCGGTGCAAGCGTTCGGCAAGCGCCACTCAACGCGGCACCGAGCACAGCACCTCAGCGCGCTCAGCCCGCGTTCTTCGATTTCGATGGCTGGCGGCTCGACACACTAGCGCGTCAACTGATTTCCCCCGAGGGCCGCGTGATTACGCTGGGCGGCTCCGACTACCGCACGTTGCAGGCGCTGGTGATGCATCCGCATCGTCCGCTCTCGCGCGACTTTCTTCTCGATTGCGCTTTCGGTCGGCATGGCGCCGCCAACGACCGTGCGATCGACGTCTGTATCAGCCGCCTGCGCGCGCACCTCGATACGCGGGCGCGGCCGTCGCCGCTCATTCGCACGGTGCGCAACGAGGGCTATATGCTCGCGGCGGATGTGACGAGTGCTGGTGTCTGACGTGCCACACGAGACTGCTAAGCGCGACCGGGCGTCGCTTGCTCGCGCAGGTCGCTATTTCAAATGGCTTGGCTGGCCGCGCACGCTCTCGGGCCGACTCGCGCTGATTCTCGTCGTCGGTATGCTCGCCACGCAATTGGTGACGGGCACGGTCTGGTTCGATGCGCGTTATGGACGCGTGGCCGAAGTGCCGGTGCGCACGGGCGGCGCGCGCATTGCCGATGCCGTCAAACTCTTCGACGTGGTGCCGGTGACAGAGCGGGCCGCGCTGATGCAACGGTTGCGCGCTGCCGGTATCGATGTGCACCCGATCGACACGCCTGCCTCCGCCCGTGCGATGGAGCACTTTTCCGATGATCTGTTCGATGGCGTGCTGCGTGCGCAACTGGGTGACGATCATCCCTTTGTCGCGCGCCCGGTGGTGCTTTACGACGATGCCAGCGAGCCGCTGACGCTCTCGACGCTGCTGCGGGCGCATGCCCCGACGGCGCATCTGGCCGCCGACGTGCAGCTTCGTGATGGTCAGTGGTTATCGGTCGCCGTGGTGGCAGGACAAGCCGGACTCGATCTGCGCCCGGGCGCGGCATTTGCCGATTACTTCGTGCGCATCTACCTGATGCGCATTCTCGCGGTGGTGCTGATTGCGGTGGTAGCGGTGCGTATTGCGTTGCGTCCGCTTGCGCGGTTATCGGCGGCGGCCGATCGGCTTGGACGCGACATTCACAGCCCGCCGCTCGACGAGACGGGTCCTGCCGAGGTGCAACGTGCGGCGCATACGTTCAACGCGATGCAGCGCAGCCTCATCGATGCGATGCAGGCACGCACGGCGTTTCTTGCAGCGGTGTCGCACGATTTGCGTTCGCCGCTTACGCGTTTGCGATTACGCGCTGAAACGCTTGCCGAGCCGACGCAGCGCGAGCGCTTTCGCCACGATCTGATGGAGATGGAAGCCATGATCGCCGCGTCGCTCGATCACGTGCGCGGTGTGCCGAGTGGAGAAGCATTGCGTGAGGTCGATGTCGATGCGCTACTGCGAGCCGTGGCGGAAGATGCTCGCGAAACGGGTAGCGATGTGCGCGTGCGTGAGCAGAGTGTGACTGGGGACGCGGGGCTGGTTCGTGGGTATCCGCGCACGTTGCGGCGCTGTGTGCAGAATCTGGTTGATAACGCAGTGCGGTATGCGGGTGGTTGCCGTCTGTCGGCCAACTTGTCCCCGCTAGGGACGCATCTCGAAATTGTGGTCGAGGATCGCGGGCCGGGGATTCCGGAGGCGGAGTTGGGTGCGGCGATTGAACCGTTTGTGCGTGCTGGTGTGGGGCGTCGCGGGGCGAGTTCTGGCGCGCAGGCGGCTTCGTTCGGGCCTGACAACCCGGACGGTGTGGATGGCGTCGGCCTCGGACTCGCCATCGCCCGCACCATCGCACAGGCCCACGACGGCACGCTCATGCTCTCGAACCGGCCCGGTGGCGGGCTGCGGGCGGTCTTGAGTTTGCCGGTGAATGGGCCGGTGACGCACTGAGCCGCTACTTGAACCGCTACGCTCTACGGAACGTAAGCACGCCTCGTCCGATGGGGTTGCCGGGCACCAACGGATTCGGCATCCAAGCCGTATGGACGACGAGTTTGTCGCCATCGATCTGGTAGAAACGCTCCTGCTCGGTGCCGTTCCACGCCTCATGCCAAGAGGCATCGACTTTTGTGACGAATCGATCGCCCTCTACCCGGTATCGCCCTGTATAAGCCATGGCAGTGCGGAAAAGTGCGGCCATTTGCTCGTCGGTATTTCCGGGCGCACGTTCCTTTGCGGTTAGCAACACCATCATTCGCCCATCGGCACCGAAGATGATGTGCCCGTTCGGATCTGTACCCCACGGTTGACTGCGTTCCTTTGAATCCTGAAGTTCGGTTTCGAAAGCAACCAGCCGCCAGGTACCTTGGAGCTTGGTGTCGTGTTCAGACATATTGCCTCCTGTCTTATCCCGCCAGTCGAATGCTCAGGTAACGGTCAATTTCGACGGGGTTCGCGAATGTAATGGATGTCCCACTCGGTTTCATGGGTCTGCATGAAACCGTGGCGTTGATAAAAGCGGTTGGCGTCGCTGCCACGCAGCGCACCTAGCCGAATGGGCATACGGTTGGCGTCCGCATCGTTGCATACCGCCCGCAGGACTGCCGCGCCGACGCCCCGGCCTTGGTGTTCCGGCAGGAGATAGAAGTGATCCAGCAGCCAGTGGTCTTCTTGTGGGCGAATCAGAACGAAGCCCGTCACTTCGCCATCGACTTCAATGAATCGGCATAGCGCCGGGTCGAAACCATCTAAGAAACGCGCCCGGGCGCGCTGTGGATCGAAGCGCCCGACACGCTCAAGACTCTCGCGCATGGCAGCGATACGGATGCTTACTAGTGTTTCGGCATCGGATTGTGTTGTCGGGCGAAACGTTAGGTTCATGGGGGGCAGTTAGCTGATGGCGTGTGTCGTCGATCATAGCGATACGCGCCCTGTCCGTCAGCTTTCGGGGTCGTCTCCAAACTCGCGGAGTTCTTGCGAGCAGCGGCAAGCGTTGGCGATCTTTGCAGCCCACAGAATCGCGGCTTCGCGCGACGGGAGTTGAAGAACACAAAAACCGCCGTCGAACGCCTTCGTCTGGGGATACGTTTCGTTGGTAACCGTGCCGTTCACGGCGACCATGAACGGTGCCACGTCGCCGTTGACGCCCCCACCGAACACGTACACGCCCGCAGCCTTCGCTTCGCGAATGACTTCATGGGCGGCCTCGCCCACGGCTGGCAAGTCCTCCGCAGGGACGTTCATGGCACTTGCTGGAAAGGAAATCAGGTACTTCTTCATTGCTCGCTCCCAACGTTCACGCATCACGCATGTTCACTGGCAATGCAGATCGTCGCGTGGCGCTCCACCGCTGCGGCAAAACATGATGACGTTGGGCGGGTTGCCTTGCGGCGTATCGAGTGTAATTCCGACGGCCACATTCTGACGCGGCTGTGCCATACCAGCCAAATGCCATTGCCCTTGGTGCTTCACCCAAACGAAGGTGAGGAACGCGCAGGCGTTGTGATACCCGTAGGCGAAAATGAGTTGGTTCGAGCCCGTGTACAGATAGCTCGCGCTTTCCGTGCCGGGCTGGATGCACACGGCCGCTTCGCCCGTACTGTTGGTGATGGGCAGGATGGTGTTTCGTTCGCAGTTGGGACTGGTGCAGCCCTGATCCATCTGCGCAAGAATGCTCGCGTCATCGACGCCGTAAGTGGCACCCGCCCAAGCTTGACCGGACACACCCAGCCCGGCAGACAAAACCAGCGCAGCTAACACCCGCAGCAGATATGCGTTCATATGACGTGAGCCCCAAAGGTGGAATGCCTGAACGGATTCTAGTCACGAGATTCAGGAAGATCCATGCCTCAATTGGGGGACGTTGGTCGGCGAGTTTATGCGGTATGGGTGCGAAGCTGACGTTCAAACAAATCCACAGGGCGGGTTGTTAACGCAATGCCTGCCGGATTCCCAGCGCGATCATTAGCCCGCCACAGGTGAGGTCGATCCACGCCTTCGCGCGGCGATATGCCTTCGCGATTGCTGCATGCGATAAAACGAGCGCGACGGCTCCGTACCAGCAAGTCGCTGAAGCGGCGACAGTCGCCAGCAGCGCGAAGAACGTCTGCGTGGAAACGTGGGTGGGCACCGCTGAGGAAAACACCGCCGCATAAAAGGCGATGGACTTCGGGTTCGCGATATTGGTCGCGACACCTTGCAGGAACGCACCGCGAAACCAAGGCGCCTTCGGTACGTGACCGGCTTCCAACGACGTTGCCCGTGCCGACACCACGAGCCGCAGTCCGAACCAGATCAGATAGGCCGCGCCCGCAAGCCTGACGCCGACAGAGAGCCACGGGAACATAGCAAACACCACGCCGATACCAAGGACGGCGCAAGTCGCCCAGAACAGATTCACCGCCACGATTCCGGCGACGAGCGCAAGCGCATCGGCGCGCGTGCTGGTGACTGCCTTATGAGTGATGGCGACGAAGTTCGGCCCGGGTATGACGACGGCAGCCGCATAGACAGTAAAGACTGTGACAACCGCAGACCAATCAACCATTTGTCGCCTCAGTGGGTCGTGGTGGTACCAAGCTCGGCGCTATCCGCCCATTAATAGACGTCGCCCAACCCTGCGAGAATCGCTCGAATGCGAGCATAAGCTCTCCGCCTACGATCAGCGAACTCCCCCGAACCCGCGATTTGAATAGGGGCGCCCGTTGCAGGCCCACCACTTTCTTTGATGTGGGCAAATCGTATCACGGGTCGAAATGCTCCCCAGACATGCAGTCCGGGCGTGTGCCACAATCCGTGGGCGCATGCCTGTATCTCTGTGCGAAGGAGTCTCCAATGACTGCATTAGCTGCTGTTTTCGCCGTTCTCGTCGCGCTGTGGTTAGGCGCCATGATTCCGGGACCTAGCTTCGTGCTCGTTGCACGTAACGCCATCGGCGTGTCTCGTCGTGCGGGGCTAGCCACGGCGCTCGGGATGGGTGTTGGAGGAATTTTCTTCGGCGGCGTTGCGCTCGCCGGGCTCTACACGCTTTTGCAGTCCGTCGAATGGCTCTATATCGGCCTGAAAGTCGCGGGCGGTGCGTATCTAATTTTTGTGGCGTTGAAAATATGGCGCGGTGCTGGCAGCCCGATCACCGTCGATCGAGCCTTTGCTGCCCCGTCTGGCAGCGTTCGCAAATCGTTCTGGATTGGCCTTAGCACACAACTAAGCAACCCCAAGACGGCCATCTGGTACGGCAGTATTTTTGCTGCATTGCTCCCTCAACATCCCCCGCTTTGGTGCTATTTCGTCCTGCCCCCGATGGTGTTTTTGGTCGAATGCGGTTGGTACACCATCGTTGCGCTGTGCTTTTCAAGCAAGGGGCCGCGCGAAGTGTATCTGCGCGCAAAGCAATGGATCGATCGGATTGCTGCCGTCGCTATCGCAGCGCTCGGTCTGCGGTTAATCCTTAACGCTTCCAAGGCTGGTATTTGACGTTCGACAGATCGGGCGTTGCCCCGCATGTGCCGACAACCGACATTCATACGAAATAATCATAAATTACAACACAACATTCATTTCTCTTATGCTGCGGCGCGCCATACACTCCGGGTATTCCCTGACCCCAGAGTGGAAACCGCAGCATCATGGATTCGAAGCAAGTCCCTCAACTCCCCGCCCACACGCCGTCTCCGGCCGCTGACCGGGCCGCAGAACGCTCACCCCAAGCCGTTGCGCCGTCGCTCGCTACGCTTGTCGTCGTCACGCTGATGACCGGCGTCGGTGCCGGTGTCGCCGGCACCCTGCTCGCCGCCCTGCTCCATATCGTTCAGCACTTCGCGTTCGGTTACGCCACCGATACCGTGTTCGGCGCGCAGAGCTTTCTCAGTGGTGTGGCCGAAGCATCGCCCGAGCGGCGCTTTGCCGTGCTGACCCTCTGCGGTGTCGTCGCCGGTCTCGGCTGGTTCGCCGTGTATCGCTTCGGCGCCAAACTCGTCTCGATCAAAGAAGCCGTCTTGCGTGGACGTGCCATGCCCGTCGGCAGCACGCTCGCGCACGCCCTACTGCAAATTGTCACCGTCGCACTCGGCTCGCCGCTCGGCCGCGAAGTGGCCCCGCGTGAGCTCGGCTCGCTCATTGGCGACCAATTGGCACGCCGCGCCAACCTCACGCCGGAACAATGCCGCCTGATGGTCGCTTGCGGTGCAGGTGCTGGTTTGGCCGCCGTCTACAACGTCCCGCTCGGCGGCGCGATCTTCGTCCTCGAAGTGTTGCTCGGCACGTTTGCATGGCGCGCCGTGTTGCCTGCCTTCGCCACATCGGCTATCGCCGCCGCCGTCGCATGGATCGGCATGGGTGCCGAACAGCAGTACACCATGCCCACCTTCGACGTCAGCGCACCGCTCATCGGCTGGGCACTCGTTTGCGGTCCGCTCGTCGGCGTCGCCGCCTGGGCCTACGCTCGCTTCACTGAACAAGCACGCGCCAACGCACCGCGCGACTGGCGTCTGCCGGTGTTCGCGCTGGCGAATTTCATGATCTTGGGGTTGGTGATTGCGTGGTACCCGCAATTGCCGGGTAACGGAAAGGGACCCGCCGGGTTGGCCTTCAATGGCGAACTCACGATTGCCCTCGCGTTCGCCCTGCTTGCCCTGCGTGTGCTCTTCACGTGGAGCAGCCTGCGTGCAGGCGCTGCCGGTGGCTTACTCACGCCGGGTCTGGCCAACGGCGCACTGCTTGCTGTGGTGTTGTGCGGCCTCTGGAACGGCGCCCTACCCGACGTGATGACCGTGCCGCTGGGCGCGGCGGCACTCGTCGGTGCCACCGCATTTCTCGCCGTCTCGATGCGCATGCCGATCACGGCCGTCGTGCTCGCCCTCGAATTCACCCACGTGAATCAGGACTTCCTCGCACCGATGCTGCTCGCCGTCGCCGGTGCCGCATGCACGGCACGCTGGATCGATCAACGCGTGGCCACGACGAAGAGCCGCGGGAACGGCAGCAGCACTGTGCCGTCGGCCAGCGCCGGATAAGCCTTCGCAATCTCGTCGGTGTAGCGCGCGAGAAACGCTTCGCGCGACGCATCGTCGAGTTTGGCCAAAAACGGACGCAAAGCGCTGCCCTTGAACCACTCCACCACCGCCGGTGCCCCGCCTGCAAGCGGGTGATGATAGGTGGTGCGCCAGACGTCGACGCGCGAACACGTGGCCTTCAGCAACGGGTAGTAGAACGACGCCCCATGACGTGCCGTGCGCTCTACGCCCTTCAACGTCGCCGCCCATGGGCCGTCGGCAGCCACTTCGCGCATCAGACGGTGCGCCGGCTCGTCGAGATTGTCAGGAGTCTGCACCGCCAACGAGCCACCCGGTGCCAAGCGCTCGATCAGATGCGGATACAACGTCTCGTGATCGGGTAGCCATTGCAACACGGCGTTGGCCAAAATCACGTCGAACGGACCATCCGTCCAGCCCGCGATATCCGCGACATCGAAGCGAAATTGCGGCAGACGTTTGCGCGCGGCATCGACCATGTCTTGCGAACTGTCGAGGCCCAGCACGTCGGCCGTGGGATAGCGCGCGGCCAGCACTTCGGTCGAATTGCCCGGGCCGCAGCCGATATCGACCACTTTGCCCGCTTCGGTATTTGGAATCGCGGCGACGAGGTCGCGCACGGGGCGCGTACGCTCGTCTTCGAACTTCACATATTGCGAGGCTTGCCACGCCGGATTCACTGGCGCGTTGGACGACGGCACTTGCGTCATGACTCACTCCCTCAGGAACACAGAGAACAGGTCGTCACGATATCAGGTCGCGGCTTGCATTGCCTCCACGAACACCCGCAAATGCGAGGCCTCGGCGTCGGTAATCGCCCAGTACGTCATGCCGTCGCGACGCCAGCGTGCGATGGTGTAGCCATCCACGCCCGTCAGGCTCGGCGCTGTCGACGCCTTGTCTCGCGAAGGAAAAACGTACAGATCGATGGGATGCTTGTCAGTGTGATAAACCAACACGCCAACCGTGCGTCCGCCCACGTAATCGAGCCGACCACCTGCAAGCGGAAAACCCTTCGCAGCGAGATCGACCACCGGTGGCGCGTAATCGAGGCGGCCGTTGAACCACGGCTTGACGGTGTGCTGATCGGTCGAGATCACATCGATCGGATGTTGCGACAGCAACGCCCGCACGTGACTCGCGACAATCTCCTGCGGTTGCAACCCCGTCGTCGCCTGCACGCTAGCCGTCTCCGGCGGTGCAGGCGGACGCGCGACGAGCAATGCCATCGCCACCGCCATGCCGCCAAGAATGGCCCCGCCCGCGCCGCCGAAAAACCATGGCGCAAGCCGTGAACCCCACCCAGCGTCGGACGACGTCTCTTTCGCGCGCGCTGGCTTCGCGCGTGGCTGTGAAGTCTGCGGGGACTGTGGAGACGGTGACGGGGTGTGCCCACCAGCGCGTTGTTCGGCATGCGTTAGATCGGCCTGAATGCGCGCGCGCAAAGACGCCGGAGCGTCGTGCCGCAATGAACCATCGCGCAATACCTTGCCGAGCGTGGTATCTGCCGTAGCCGATGCAACTGGCGAGCCGGTCGACGCAGATGCCGTCGGTGTGCCACTGGCAGGCGCCGTGGCTCGTGGCGAATCGGCATCATGATCCGGCTGTTGCGGATCGTTGGGATGCTTGGGATCGTCAGGCTTGTTCATCGCGTCCTCCGCGTGGGTTGCCGCCCAGGGGCAGACGTGTGACCTGTGCCGTCGACGTGGGGACCGAAGTGCGTCCTGCATCCTGCTTCGCTCGCACAGCTGCCGCGAGCATCTGCCTGCCACGGGCCAGCCGCGACATCACGGTACCGGCCGGCACGCCGACAATGGTTTCGATCTCCCGGTAGCTCATATCCTCCATCTCTCGCAACACGAGTACCTCGCGAAACACGACCGGCAACGCCGCCAGCGCGTCGCGCACCATCGCGCACTCGTCGCGCCGCACCGCCAGCAACTCCGGGTCCGCACCGCTCGCGTCGTCCCATCCCGGCAGCCGCGTGTCGCCATGCAAGCCGTGCAACGTTTCGTCGAACGGCGTGCCATCCGCCGCATCGGAACGGCGGCGCCATTCCGTAAGCCACGTGTTGCGCACGATCGCCAGCAACCACGCGCGGGCGTTCTCGCCGCGAAAACCGTCGAAGAACCGTAACGCCCGCAGGTACGCCTCCTGCACGATATCGTCGGCGTCGCTCGCACTGCCCGAAAGCCAACGGGCAAGGTTGTACGCGGCGTCGAGATGCGGCAACGCCAGGGCTTCGAACCGCCCCGCGAGCGTCGCGTCTGGGACGTATGTCGAGGCTGACGGGTCAGAATCGGAGTGCGGAGCGTCGTTCACCGGGGTCTCCCGAGGGCGGGCACGTTCGCCATGTTCGACGTGCCCGGGTTAGCCGCATTGGCAGAGGTTGCTTCGGGTGAATGGTGTCCATTGAAACACATCTGCGCGCGCATGCTCGTTCATCGTTTTCGATCTGGTTACCGCCTTCGCGACTCATTTCACGACGATGGTCCCAGTCATATGCGGATGAATCGCGCAGTAGTACGTGTACGTGCCCGGTTTGTCGAACGTGCGCACGAAGGTGTCGCCGGTATCGAGCGCGCTGGAGGCGAACTCACGCGGGTTCGCCTGGCTCGTCACGGTATGCGGCTCGTTATCGTGGTTGACCCACGTCACCTTGGTGCCGACAGCCACGGTCAGCGTGGCCGGGGCAAAGGTGAAGTTATCGATGCGCACGGTGTTGGGCTCGGCAGGCGCCGCCGTGTTGCCCGCCGAGAATGCGGGACTCGCGGGCATGCCGACGACGGCACAAACGGTGACGAGGCCCGCGCAGAAGCGGCGCACGGCATGAGATGGCAAATGCATGATGTCTCTCCTGAATCGATTGGCGGGTCATCTCACGATGCCAACGTGGTATCGGCAAGCAGCGGCGTGCCGTCGAGTGCCGTGAAGTCCACGCGCCGGATGCCCAGCGTTTGGCGCAACTGCGACGGGTCGACCTGCTTCGGTCCCGGGGCGGGACCATCGCCCGGTGCGGGCTGCGGAAATGCCGTGGACATAGCCGTCTGCAAACGCACATTGCCTTCGACCTTCTGCAACACCTGATGGATGTGCCCGTTAAGCACGGTCACCGAACCGAACGGGCGCAGCAACGCCAACGCACGGTCGCCGTCGTCGGTGCCCCAGCCCCACGCGGGGTAGACCGTCCACAACGGCATATGGGTAAAGACAACGATGGGGGTGCTAGATGAACGGGCCTTGAGATCGTTGGCGAGCCACGCCAACTGTGTGTCGCCCAAATAGCCCATGCCGCCCGCCTTCAGGTTGAGCACGTTCACCAGCGCGACGAAGTGCACGCCGTTCTGATCGAAGCTGTACCAGCCGAGGCCCTTGGTATCGGGGGAAAAGCGCGCAAAGAAGGCACGGCCGTCATCGCCGATGACGTCGTGCTCGCCGGGCACGTAATGCGTCTCGAGGCCAGCGCCGGTCACAATTTGCTGCGCTGTGTCGAATTCTGCGGGGCGGGAAAGATGGCTCACGTCCCCTGTGTGCAACATGAACGCGGGACGTTGCGGCGCGTTGCGAATGCGATCGATCGCCGATTGCAGCGTCGATGCCGGGTCAGGATTGGGGGCTTTATTGAAACCGATATGGCTGTCGCTGATCTGTACGAACGACAGTGCGTTGCCGGATGGCGCCGTTGTCGCCGCCTGCGCCTGCGAGCCGAAGGACACGCCGCGCGGCACACCACCGTCGAGCGTCCAAAGAATCCCCGCGCCCGCCCACGCGAGGCAGGTCATTGCGCGGCGGCGGGACATGCCGGGACTGCCGGATGCTCCGTGTGCCGCCTCGGCCTGCGCCGAATCCGATGGCGCAGCGATTGCCTCGCTATCGACGCCCCCGTGCTTTGCTTCGTCCGTCGTTCGACCGCCCATGACGCACCTCCCTCGCAATACTGACCGGGGCGCGTCCGTCACGGCGACGGACGTTCGCAAGCACCGGTATCTGTATTACGGGTTGACGCGTCGATTTATTCCCGAAAATCCTTCCTCGAAGAATCGGGCGCCGCCATGCGGCCTCCCGGGGCGCTCCGGTGCCACCGGCGCAGCAGGAAGCAACGCCGCCGCGCCCGCGTGATGCGGGCCGTGCAAACCATGTCTGTGCGGCACCGGTGTGTGTTCAAACCCCACCGTCAGACACCCTTCGTTCGGCCGCAGCGGCATTTGATCTTGCTCGTCGGCCACGGCCTCGCGCAGCAACGGCATCGGATCGACCGAGCGCCCATGGCGCCGAAGTTCGAAATGCAGATGCGGCCCCGTCGCCATGCCCGTGCTGCCCACCGCCCCGATCCGCTGACCGGCATTGACCGCCATACCGACGCGCAAGTCGCTCATCGTCGACGACAGATGACCGTAGATGGTCTCACTGTCGTAGCGATGTTTGATGACGACGTAGCGCCCGTAACCGCGACGCTCGAAGCCGACAAACGTCACCACGCCCTGCGCCGCCGCCTTTACGGGGGTGCCCGCCGGCGCGACCAGATCGACGCCAGAGTGACCGTGCCAGACGCCGCGAACCGGATGACGCCGGTAACCGAACGCCGACGAAACGCGGACATACGACACCGGCATCGTGAACTGCTTGCCTCCCGAGGACGCATGAGCCTTACGCAACGAGGTCGACGACGACTGGGATGTCGCCCCGATCCGTTGATGGCCCACCGCCACCGCTTGCGGTGCGAAGAACATGGACACCGACTTGTGACAGACGGGAATCGCCCGGTGCGACGTGGCGTTCGTGGAAGTGTGCGGCGGCACCGTTGCGGCAAGCGCCGTCAACCGTTGATGCCACGGCATTGCGGGAATGTCGCCGGCGGCTGCCATCGCAACACCCGGCAACGGAAGCGATGCGCATAGCCCCAAGCCCGCGGCTAAACGACAAAAGGGTCGTAAATACATAGCGTGCGATACCAGATCAAGAGCAGCGCAGTCTACGAGGGCTATCGACTAAAAAAGATGGGAAAAAGCGCAAACGGCACGCAACTTGCGTGCCTTTTGTGGGTATTTGGGACAATTCGCGCGCGATAGGTGACATATCGCGAGTGTCGGGGGTGTCGATCCGATGTTTCGACGAGAGGCATCGATCCCCCAATCGACCGGGCCGTCGCAGCCCGGTGAGTCGCAGCCCTGTGACTCGAACGCTTAGCCTCGTGTCGTCGGACGTGTGCGTTTGACGGCGTACATCGCCTCGTCGGCGCGGTCCATCAATTGCGTCATCTCCGTGCCGTCGTCGGGCAGTATGGCGATGCCTACACTCACGCCGAGTTCGAGCGCGTTGCCCTCGAATTCGAACGGCGCGCCGACTTGCTGAATCAGGCGCTGCCGATGCGCCTCGGCATCTTCACGCGAATGCAGCCCCGGCAAGATCATCCCGAATTCGTCGCCCCCGACGCGGGCTACCGTGTCGGACCGGCGCGCGGAGGCATACATGCGCTCGGCCGCTGTGCGAATCGCGGCATCGCCCGCGCGATGGCCGTACCGGTCGTTGATCGGTTTGAGGCCATCCATATCGATATTGAAAATGCCGAGCCGTTGCGACGAACGCAATGCCAGATGAATCGCCTGACGCAAGCGGTCGTAGAACAACGCGCGGTTGGGCAAACCGGTAAGCGCGTCATGCGTGGCTTGCAGATAGAGCTGACTCGTCTCGTAGCGCGCCGCGTGAAACATGGCGGCGGCGATAAGTTCGCTCATGAGTTCAAGCGTGCGCACGTCGGCGTCGGGGAATGCGCTCGGTGTCGGCGCGAAAACTTTCAACACGCCGACGGTGGTGTCGAGATGCCGCAGCGGTGTGACGATCATCGAGCGCAGCCCGACGCGGCGGCACGCTTCGCGATCGACACGCGGGTCCGTCTCCGAATCGTCACAGCGCAGAATGCTGCCCGTCTTGACGCATTGCCCGGAGAGCGAGCCGTCGCGAGACAACCGCATGCCGAGCAGATCGGCGGCCACCCCCGATGCGGCGCGATACACCATGTCGTCGCCTTCCGCTAACTCGACGACGGCGCCATTGGCCTGCGTCAAGTCTTGTACGCGCTCGGCAACGAACGACATCACGCCCCCTAAATCGAGGCCCAGCTTGGCGATCTCAGTCTGCGCACGTACGATCTCCAGCAGCGTGGCACTCTCGGGCATGACATTGGCGACGGGTTGGCTCACTACGCTTCCTGTTCAACAAAATGCGGGAACCGAAAATGTACCATTGCCCCGCATCCCTGCGAATTGAAATCAGCAGGTGAACGCCTTACAAGACCCCGGTCGCCACTGGCGTCGGTGAGCGCCCGACGAGACGCCGCGCGGCAGGGCCGCTCACATAGCGATGCAATGCCGCACCAAGCACGGTGCAAACGGCCACGACCGGCACGTAGGCGAGGAACGTCCAGCGCATATCGCCGCCGGTGAACGCGAGGTACGCAGGCGTCACCGCCAGCACCACGAACATGTGGCTCAAATAAATCTCATAGCTCCAGCGGCCCATCGCGGTTAGCCAACGAAGTCCACGCGGCACGGTGCGGTAGGACCCGTGTGCAGCGGCAAGCCAGCACGCGGCGCTCAGGCAGAGCAGCAACATGATGAAGTCGTGCAGCAGCCGCCCCAGCACGTCGCCGAAGAATACGACGGCGAGCAGCCCAGTCACCGCCAGCCCGCCCACAACGCGCGCCCACTGACGCGGCAACGTCACGCGCTGCACGAACAGCGCCGTCAACACGCCCCATGCAATCGCCGCCATCCCCGGCAGATACGCCTTCTCTTGCCAGATCTCGTTGCCCTGCAATGCCGCTCGTGTCCACGGCAGCGACAGCGCCAGCACGATCAATGCCATCACGCGCCACGGCCCCCGTACGATCAGGCAAAACAGTGGAAACGCCAGATAGAAACACTCTTCGATCGATAGCGACCACAGCACGTCCCAAGCACCGGGTAGCCAGTTGGTGCGACCTTCGTACCAATTCAGCGTCATGGTGAGTGCCGAGAGCAGCGCACCGCCCAGCGACTGACCCGGTTTATTGATGATGAAACCCGGCACGGCGAGCCAATGCATCACGGCAAGTATCGCGAGCAGGAGCAGGAGCAGCGGGAAGATGCGCGTCGCACGCAGCGCATAGAAATTGCGCCAGCGAAACGCGTCGAGCGAACCATAGCGCTCGAGCGAGCGGCGCGTGATGACGAAGCCTGAGATGACGAAGAACACGAAGACCGCTTCGTATCCGTTGAAGCTCAACCCGTCGATGATCCGCTTGGGCAGCACGTCGCCCAGCAGGCTCGGCCCTAGCGGCAGGCGGAACCTGAGCGCAAGGTGGTGCACGACGACGAACAGAATGGACAGGCCGCGCAGTAGATCGATACCGTCGTTGCGGTGGGTCGGTGAGATTGCGGGCGCGGCGCGTGCGGGGGGCGCAGGCAATGGCGGCTTGCCCGTCTGGTTGAACAGCATGAAGTCTCCGGATGCGATGTGTCGGGGCCACATTCGCGGCCATCGTACTATGGCCACGTGTGCGCTAAAACCCATCAGATCCATGAGGTTACGACGACCTTCGCGACGGTCGTCGTAACTTTGGCAACTTACGTGGCGTGGCCGGGCGCCGCTTAGCCCGACATCCCGCGGTGAAAAGTCCGAACGATTCTGTGCGCCCCGGGTCGGACGCGAAGCATGCGGTCTTTGCCGCCAGCACTGTGGTCCGAGCGCAGCGTCACGCGTAAGATAATGTTTTCGCCCGAGGCCCCCTGCTCTCGGGCCGCTTTTTGGTAGTCATGTCGAACTTCTGGATCACCATCACCAATTTCGGTAGTGCCGCAGTGACCGTGCCTGCGGCAGCCGCCCTCACCGTCTGGCTGCTCGCGGCGCGCGCGTGGCGTACGGCTTTCATCTGGGTAGCGCTCTTCGGCGTTGCCGCCCTGCTCGTTGTCATCACCAAGGTCATGTTTCTCGGCTGGGGCTTGGGTGTGCGCGAGCTGGACTTCACCGGCGTGAGCGGCCACACGATGCTCGCCGCTACCGTCTATCCCATGATTGCGTGGCTGTTGCTGCGCCGGGTCGCGTGGCCATGGCGCGCACTCGGCATGGTGCTGGCCAGCGTGGGGAGCGTCGCCGTCGGGGTGTCGCGCGTGGCGCTCTCGGCGCACTCGGTGTCCGAAGCCGTGGCGGGTTGTGCGGTGGGCTTCGCGGTATGTGCGGCATTCGCCTGGCTCACGCGTCACGACGAGGCGCCTAACCTCAAGACGCTGCCGATGGCCGCGAGCCTCTTCATCCTTGTGATGTGGCTGCATGGCGAGCGGGTGCCGACGCAGCGCTGGATCACTCACATCGCGTTGAATCTATCGGGTCGGGAACATCCGTTCCGCCGCGCGAGTTGGCAGGCTCGCAAGCCCGTCGTGCCGCCGGTCACGCCATCGATCACGCCGTCGTCCACCCCCGGCAACAATTCCACGCCCGTCGCGCCCGCGACGGCACGCTGAACACGCTGATCGCGCAGGGCAGCAGCGAACGCGTCGCCGCCCCCTGGCCGCCAGGACGCGATCTGGGTGATGCGCCCGGAACTTACGTGCTCGAACGGTGAGCGTGACCGCCGCGCTTCGGTGGCACACGGCCATTGAGCGGCGACTGACTCGACACGGCCGCCTCGGTCGCCTGTTGCGCTTCCGTCGACATGCGGCGCCAGGCATCCATGGTGCCCTGTGTCGCTTCGTTGAACGCCTGGAACCACTTTTGTAGCGGCGCTTCTGCGGCCTTTGCAGCCTCGCCAGCGGCGGTGCCAGCACCGATCAGGTCGGGCAACGTCATCGCGCCCGCCATGCCGTGCTGCAACTCCTCGCCCGTGGTCCGGCAATGCTCGGCCCACAGCATTTGGTTATTCGCACACACCGCGAGCCATTCGCGCCAGAACGTGTTTTGCTGCGCGAGCTGGCCGTTGAGCAATTGCAAGTTCGCGGTGAACAGCGCATTGAAATCTTGCGCGCCGCCGAGCGACTTGGCCGCTTCGGAATGCGCTTTGAGCAACTCGGTATCCCGCTGTGCCTGCAATTGGTGCATGCGCTGCGCGGCTTCGAGCATGATGCCGTAAGCCCCCAGCGCACTTGCCGTGCTGAGTTTGACCAATGCCAATGCCGGATTCGTTTCCTTGGACATCTTCACTCTCCTGAATAAAACACCTGTGAGCGCGACCATGGCGAGCTCGCCACTCACTCCATGTGCATACCGCCGTTGATTGCCAGATTGCTGCCGGTAATGAAGCCCGCGTCGTCGGACACGAGAAAGGCGACCAGCGCCGCCACTTCATCGGGTCGCCCGAGTCGGCCCACCGGAATTTGCGGCAGGATGCGCGCTTCGAGCACGTCTTGCGGTACCGCCGTGACCATCTTCGTTGCGAGATAGCCGGGCGACACCGTGTTGACTGTCACGCCCGATTTCGCCACTTCGAGCGCCAGCGACTTCGTAAAGCCATGCATGCCCGCTTTGGCCGCCGCGTAGTTCGCCTGACCAAACGCGCCGCGACTGCCATTGACCGATGAAATATTGACGATGCGGCCCCAGCCGCGCGCGACCATGCCGCTAAAGAGCGGTCGCGTCATGTTGAACACGCTGTCCAAATCGGTGCGTAATACCGATTGCCAGTCTTCGGGTGTCATCTTGCGCATCGTGCTGTCGCGCGTGATCCCCGCGTTATTGATAAGAATGTCGACCGGCCCGGTATCGGACTCCACCGCTTTCACACAAGCCTCGCACGACGCGTAATCGGCAACGTCGACGCGATAGGCCTCGAACTCGCGGCCGATCTCTCGCATGCGGGAAACCCAGCCTTCGCAATCGTGATTCTGGGGAGAACAGGTCACTGCCACGCGGTATCCGGCATCTGCCAGACGCAGGCTGATGGCTTCACCCAATCCGCCCATGCCGCCTGTGACCAATGCAATTCGTGTTGTCATAGCTATCCGTCTCTCGTTAACGTCGTAGATCGTTAAACTTCGGATACATTCAGCATAGTCGGAAAGCCCGACCCGCTGGCGCATTCGACGCCTGTGCGTGCCCTGTGCTTGACCTCGCTCAAATTCGCGGACTACCGCGATCGAGCTAAGTTGCCGGCCTCTTGGCGTGCCGGTCTTTCGAATTCGCCGGACCGTCGCTGCTCGTGACGTCACCAGTCGTTGCAACTGGCTCGAGTGCGACTCATCGTGTGTGACAACGTTCCTCGATTGTGACAATTTGTCCCCAACCGAGGGCCCTCTTGGGGGCATGGCGGCGGCTCGCCATCGTGCGAATTTTTGCATACGATGAGTGACCGCGCCCTAGTGATCGTACTCCAAAATAATTCGCCGGTAAGGCATTCAACGACCCCGGTCAACATTCCCAATGGGTACTCCCTATCGATAGTCACAGGGGGTATCGACGCCCGTTGCGGCGCATGCGCAATCCATATATCATCGCCCGTAGATTTAATTCGGATCCTCCCGGATTCCCCATCTTGTGAGTCTCGCGCGCATGTTGCCCTCCTTGCCTGCCAACGCTTCACGTCGCCGCCGGTTATCCCTGGCGCTCACCACCACGGCCATCGCCGTCGCTGCCCTGGCGGCGTGTTCGCGCAAGGCACCGCCTGAGCCGCCGCCCCGTCCGGTGGTTGCCATGGCGGCGAAAACCGCCGAACAGACGCCAATCGCGTCGCTCCCCGCCCAGATCGAAGCGCGCTACGCCACGCCGCTGTCGTTCCGCGTGGCCGGCAAGATCATTGACCGCTCGGTACGGCTGGGCGATGCGGTGAAGGCCGGTCAGGTGGTTGCAAGGCTCGATCCGGCCGATTTGTCGAAGAACGCCGCCAGTGCGCGCGCCCAACTCGACGCCGCCCAGCATCAATTGGATTACGCGACGCAGACCGTCACGCGTGACCGGGCGCAGGCAAAGGAAAACCTCATCGCCCCGGCACAGTTGGAGCAGTCGGAGAACGCCTACGCCAGCGCGCTCGCGCAGCGCAATCAGGCCACGCAACAAGCCGCGTTGGCCGGTGATCAGTTGAGCTACGGCAGTCTGAAGGCCGACCGCGATGGGGTGATTACCGCCGAGCAGGCCGATACCGGTCAGAACGTGAGCGCCGGCCAGCCGGTGTATCAACTGGCGTGGACGGGTGACGTCGACGTGATCGCCGATGTGCCCGAAGTAGCGCTCGGGGCGTTCCGCATCGGCCAGACCGCCACCGTCTCGTTGCCCGCCGTGCCCGGCAAGACGTGGCAGGCGAAGGTGCGCGAAGTCGCCCCGGCTGCCGATCCGCAAAGCCGCACCTATCGCGCGAAACTCTCGCTGCTCTCGCCCGGCCCCGACGTGAAGCTGGGCATGACGGCTAACGTTGCGTTTGCCCAGCCGCTGCCGGGCAGCGTCGCGGCACCCACGGCGGCACCCACGGCGGCACCTACTGCGGCACCTACTGCCGCGTCCGTACCGGTTGCTGCCGCACCAGCCTCGACCAGCGCTGCCGGGGCATCCGCCGCGAACGACGCAGGTAACGCCAACGCCGCGATCGCTGCTGGCCCCGCCATCACCCTGCCCTCGACCGCCCTCTTCCACGATGGCAATCAACCGGCCGTCTGGGTGGTCAAGCAAGACGACACCCTCGTACTGCGCCGCGTGAAGATCGCCCGTTATGGCGAGCGCACGGTGACGGTAGCCGGTGGCATTCAACCGGGCGAGCGTATCGTCTGCCAAGGCGTGCACACGGTGACCGCCGGTGAAAAAGTCCGCGTCATCGCCCCGCTTCACCCTGAGGACTTCGCGTCATGAGCGCGCAGGACGGGAAGCCGCCCGTGCCCCAGACGCCAGACGCCGCACCACCCACCGAGCCACAGGATTACCGCCACGAGGAAGGCAGCTTCAACCTCTCCGCGTGGGCGTTGCGTCACCGCGCGCTGGTAGTGTTCCTCATCGCGATGGCGACGATCTTCGGCATTCTTGCCTACTCGCGCCTCGCCCAGTCCGAAGACCCGCCGTTCACGTTCCGCGTGATGGTGATCCGCACCTTCTGGCCCGGCGCGACCGCCAAGCAGGTGCAGGAGCAAGTGACCGACCGCATCGCGCGCAAATTGCAGGAGATGCCGTCCATCGACTTCCAGCGCAGCTATTCGCGCCCCGGTGAGTCGCTGCTGTTCTTCTCGATGAAGGACTCCGCGCCCGCGAGCGAAGTGCCTGAAGAGTGGTATCAGGTGCGCAAGAAGGTCGGCGACATTGCCTACACGCTGCCTTCCGGCGTGCAAGGGCCGTTCTTCAACGACGAGTTCGGCGACGTCTACACCCACATCTTCACGCTCGAAGGCGACGGCTTCGGCCCTGCCCAATTGCGCGACTACGCCGACGCGCTGCGCACTGTGCTGCTGCGCGTGCCCGGTGTGTCCAAAGTCGATTACTTCGGCGATCAAGACCAGCGCATTTACGTCGAAATCAGCAACACACAGCTCACACGGCTGGGCATTTCACCGAATCAGATCGCTGAAGCCGTCAACGGCCAGAATGCGGTCTCGCCTGCCGGCACCATCGAAGCGCCCAACGACCGCGTGGTCGTGCGCCCGAGTGGTCAGTTCCGCAATGTGAACGAGCTGGCGGACACGCTCATTCGCGTGAACAACCGCACGTTCCGGCTTGGCGACATCGCCACGATCAAACGCGGTTATGTCGACCCGCCCGTCACGGAAATGCGCTTCGCAGGCAAACCCGTGCTGGGTATCGGCATCACCATGCAGAAGGGGCAAGACGTCGTCCACCTTGGCAAAGCGCTGGCGAACACGATGGGCGAGTTGCGCGCGCAACTGCCCGCAGGCCTCAAGCTCACCGAAGTGGCGAGCATGTCGCAGTCGGTATCGCACTCGGTCGACGACTTTCTCGAAGCCGTCGCTGAAGCCGTGGCCATCGTGCTGATCGTGAGTCTGGTGTCGCTGGGATTCCGCACCGGCATGGTGGTGGTGATTTCGATTCCGGTCGTGCTCGCCGTCACGTCGCTGTTCATGTACATCTTCGACATCGGCCTGCACAAGGTGTCGCTCGGTACGCTGATTTTGGCGTTAGGTCTGCTGGTGGACGATGCCATCATCGCCGTCGAAATGATGGCGGTGAAACTCGCGCAAGGCTGGAATCGCAAGCGCGCTGCGGCATTCGCCTACACCAGCACAGCCTTCCCGATGCTGACCGGCACGCTCGTCACGGTCTCCGGCTTCCTGCCGATTGCGCTGGCGAAATCGAGCACCGGCGAATACACGCGCTCGATCTTCGAAGTGTCGGCCATCGCCCTGCTGGCGTCGTGGCTCGCGGCAGTGGTGCTCATTCCGCTGCTCGGTTACAAGATGCTGCCCGAGCGCAAGCGTGAAGCCCACCACGGCGACGATCACGAGCACGAGGTCTACGACACGAAGTTCTACAACCGCCTGCGCGGCTGGCTGACGTGGTGTATCGAGCGCAAGATCGTCGTGCTTGTCATCACCGTCGTGCTGTTCCTGATTGCGATGGCAGGCTTTTCGCTGATTCCGCAGCAATTCTTCCCGAGTTCCGACCGGCCTGAGCTGATGGTCGATCTGCGCTTGCAGGAAGGCGCGTCATATCAGGCCACGCTGCGCGAAACCGAGCGCCTCGAGAAGATTCTCGAAGGCCGCAAGGAGATCGACCATACGGTGAGCTTTGTCGGCACGGGCGCGCCCCGCTTCTATCTGCCGCTCGATCAGCAATTGCCGACGCCGAACTTCGCGCAGCTGGTCGTGACGGCGAAATCGGTGGAAGACCGCGAGGCACTGGCGCAGTGGCTCGAACCGAAGCTGCGTGAAGCCATGCCCGGTGTGCGCACACGCCTGTCGCGTCTGGAAAACGGGCCGCCGGTCGGCTTTCCTGTGCAGTTCCGCGTGAGTGGCGACGATATCGGCACGGTGCGCAAGATCTCAGAGCAAGTCGCCGATGTGATGCGTGCCAACGGCGACACGGTCGATGTGCAGTTCGACTGGGACGAGCCGTCGCAACGCTCGGTTCGCTTCGAAGTCGATCAGCAAAAGGCGCGTGCACTGGGCGTGAGCTCGGCAGACATCGCGAACTTCATCGCGATGACGCTCACCGGCTATGACATGAGCCAGTACCGCGAGCGCGACAAGTTGATTTCGATCACGCTGCGCGCGCCGAAGCACGAACGCGTCGACCCGGCCAAGCTCGCGACGATGGCGATGCCGACACCCAACGGGCCGGTGCCGCTCGCCACCCTCGGCCATGTAGTCGACGATCTGGAATACGGCGTGATCTGGGAGCGCGACCGTCAGCCGACGATCACCGTGCGCTCGGATGTGCGGGCTGGCAAGCAGGGTATCGACGTGACGGAAGCGGTCTACAAGAAGCTGGCCGACATTCGTAAAGCGCTGCCGGTGGGTTACCGCATCGAGATCGGCGGTTCGGTGGAAGAGTCGGGCAAAGGCCAGTCGTCGATCATGGCGCAGATGCCGATCATGATCATCGCCGTGCTCACGCTGCTGATGATTCAGCTTCAGAGCTTTGCACGCACGATGCTGGTGGTGCTCACCGCCCCGCTTGGCATGATCGGCGTGGTGGCGACGCTGCTGCTCTTCGGCAAACCGTTCGGGTTTGTGGCCATGCTGGGCGTGATTGCGATGTTCGGGATCATCATGCGTAACTCGGTGATTCTGGTCGATCAGATCGAGCAGGACGTGGCCTCCGGTCACCCGCGCTTCGACGCGATCGTCAGCGCGACGGTGCGACGATTCCGGCCGATTACGCTCACCGCCGCGGCTGCCGTGCTCGCCCTCATCCCGCTGCTGCGCAGCAACTTCTTCGGCCCGATGGCGACTGCCCTGATGGGCGGCATTACCAGCGCCACCGTGCTGACCGTGTTTTTCCTGCCGGCGTTGTATGCCACGGCGTTCCGCGTGCGACATGACGAGCGTGCCTCGCATGCGCCGAAGGGCACCGATGGATCGAGTGGCCCGTCCGCGCCATCCGACGGTGAGCACGACAACGGCATTCCGCAAGGAGACCGCCCATGACCCCGCGCATTCACTCGCGCCCGCTTGTGCGCCCACCTGCGCGCTCATTGCTGCGCCGCGCACTGCGTCGCCATGCGCCCCTCGCCGCGTTGCTGCCGCTGTGGCTCGGTGCCTGCTCATTCGCGCCGAGCGACAAGCCGCCCGCGATGCCCTCGCCTGCGCATTACGGCACCAACGCGTTGCCGGAGCGCACGGTCGTCGCGCAAGGCGCGTCGCAACAGTTCGACGTGGGTGCCGCGCCGGTCAAAGCTTGGTGGCACGCCTACCGTTCGGACAAGCTCGACGCGCTGGTGGACGAAGGTTTGCGCAACAGCCCGAATCTGTCGGCCGCCGATCATGCGTTGCAAGCGGCCCGCGAGCAGTTGAAGGCCCAGATCGGCTCGTCGCTCTTCCCATCGATCGATATCGGCGGACAAGCAGCGCGCGAGCGCAATCTCGGCATTCCGACATTCGGTCCGCCCACGGCGCTCTACAACATGTTCGTGGGACAGATTCAAGCGCGCTACACGTTCGACTTCTTCGGTGCGTCGCGCTTCGCTAACGCGTCGCTGGCGGCACAAGTCGATCAGCAAGCATTCCAGCTCGAAGCGTCGCGGCAGGCGTTGGCGGCCAACATCGTGGCGGGGGCCATCAGTGCATCGGTCCTCGGCGCACAGGTCAAGGCCACCGAACGTCTGGTCGATCTCGCCCAAGCGGACGCCAATGAAATGGCACGCCGTGAAGCACTTGGCGCCGTATCGCGTTCGGACGCGCTCTCCTCCGCCCAAAATGCGGAGTCGCTCGCGGCGTCGTTGCCGGGTCTGCGGGCGCAGTGGCAATCAACACGTCACGCGCTCGCGGTGCTGCTTGGCCGCACGCCCGATCAAGCACCGGACGATCTGCCGTTAGGCGAGTTGCGCGTACCGCAAACGCTCCCGGTGGCGGTGCCGTCGACGTTGCTGCAAACGCGGCCCGACATTCAGGCCGCCGAGATGGCGCTTAAAGCGGCGTCGGCCGAAGTGGGCGTCGCCACGGCACAGATGTTCCCGAGCCTGTCGCTCACGGCATCGATGGGCAAAGGCGGCTTCAATTGGCCGACAGTGCTGTCCAACGCCGGGTCGCTGTGGAGTATCGCCGGGTCGATCACCCAGCCGCTCTTCCACGGCGGCGCCCTGCTTGCCCAGCGGCGCGCGGCACAAGCCACGTACGAGGCGGCGGTCGATCAGTACAAGCAGACGGTGCTCACGGCGTTCAAGAATGTGGCCGATACGCTTGCGTCGCTCGAAGCGGACAATACGTCGCTGCTGCATGCCGACAATGCGAACGCTGCGGCCGAGCAGGTATACCGCGACACGGCGGCCCGGGTGCGTCTGGGGGCGTTGCCCACGTCCGCCGCACGGGCACGGGAGCAGCAGTACTGGAACGCCTATATGACGACAGTGCGTGCAACCGGCGCGCGTTTGTCGGATACTGCGCTCCTGTTTTATGCGATGGGTGTGCCCCCCGAGCCAACGGCCGACACTGCCAAAGCCCCTGCCTCACCGGCCACGGTGGACGGGGCGAAGGCGGGTACGGTGGACGAAGCCAAGGGTTCGGCACGCACGTCGCAAGACGTTGCGAGACGATGACTGCCACACCCATTACGCGGGGCCGACGCCCCAAACACCTGCCCGATGGCCGCGCGGCGCTGCTTACCGCCGCCATCGAGGCGTTCTCGCAGCTTGGCTACGACGGCGCGAACTTGCGCGGCATCGCGCGGGCCGCGAAGGTCGACGCCAGCCTCGTGCGCGTGCATTTCGGTTCGAAAGAACAGTTATGGCGCGCGTGCGTGGATACGCTCGAAGCCGCCCTCGCGGAACCTGCCGAGCGCATGCGCGCCCTCTCGCTCGATACGTCGCGCCCGGTGACCGACCGGCTGAAGGATGCGATTGCCATCATCGGCGCGCACGCGCTCCATCACCCCGAGCACAAGCAGTTCATTGCGCAGCACGCGGCGGAAACCGGCGACCGGGGTGCCACGCTGCACCGCCACCTGGTGATGCCCGTCTACGACTGCATGGAACCGCTGATCGTGCAAGGGATGGAAGCGGGCGTGGTGCGTGCCGAGCATCCGGCCATGTACTTCTGCCTGCTCGTGCACGCGTTGCATCCGCCGCCCGGCTCGCCCGTCCTGATGCAGTTGATCGCGCCGCAAGTCGGCGGCGACGCTTTTGGTCCGGCGTTGATCAATCAGGTGGAGATGCTGTTTTTTGCGCCACCCGCCAAGCAATAAAAGTACGCACTCGGTGCCAGCGTCCCCTGGACGCGGCAAAAAATACCGTACAGATGATTTTGACGTTGACGTTACACGGTGCATTAGAACAGCCTCTGATCATGCCCCGGCGCATCTTGACGTTAGTTAGCTAGCCCACGTGTCATGTATTCGAAATCAACCAACTACGGAGCTACGGAATGATCGACCTATCGTTCGCAGAATGCTTGTCGCTTGCTGCATTAGTGGCATCGGGAGCGTCTGCGGTCTACGCGAAAAGGCAGAGTGAGTCCGCAAGAGCATCATATGTGAATGATTATCGAAGTAAGCTAGCCGAGCGTCACTCGCGATTTCAAGACGAATTGAGGAAGGTAAAGAAAGAAAACAAAGACTCGCTATCCAAACTCAGCGATGTTGCGGGTGCGGCGCTAGACGCGATTACTAAAAGCGCAGATATATATTGCCTGAAAGACCACGGCGAGCGTCCGCTCCGACACCTGCTGCACGAATCTTCCGAAATGGTGTATTACGCGTTCAAGGGGCAACTTGGCTGGCAAACTGGGTTGAACATTTCGATGCGTTTTCATTACATCTCATACATCCAAGACAAACTCTCTCCCGATTCGGACTGGACCGGCGGAAGCAATTTTCGGCGCACCATTGAGGTTCAGTACTGGAAAGACCCAAACTCCATGCTCGAATCAAAATTGACGAGTGATCGCTACTTCTGCGGACTTATTCGACAGCTTGAATCTCACATGGATATAGAACGGCGCAGTGAATTTATTAACGGAATTCAGGATGCTTTGGCGCCGTTCTACGCAGAACTCGATGTTCAACAGAGTGCATTCAGAAATTACAATACGCGTCTCACCGAATTGATTGAGGAAGGTTGCGCCGAGCACTTCCCTCTGTCTGAGTCCGGCCGACTCTATGGCGAGATGCGCCGCTATCGAGCCACACTAGACACCTTGGCCCATCTTTCAATCCCGAAAATCAAGCGCGAAGACGCTCACCACTACGCCAACTTCGTCTCGTTAGCCATTCAAGCATGTGCGGTACTTCACGCAATACAAGGCGTCGAAATTTGGGGTTGGGAGAGATCGAACTCGCTAAGCATGTAGTACGGGACGGCAAAACACGCCGCCATCCCGCCCTCCCCAAATCTGATGTAGCACTAGGTTCTATCGGGAATGCACCTAGCGCGAAATTTGGATTTCCGTGTATTACCGAACCGCCGCCCCCGGTGGCAACGTATCGGCCGGTGGTGTCGCGGTCGTGGTCAACACCTCGCCGCGTCGCTCTCGACCGAAGGTAATCATCACCGCGATGACCACCGCCACGGTGCCCGCGACGATCGCCATCGCCAGACCGAAATTGCCGTCGTGGGCCTTCGCTATCGTTGTCTGCAAGTTGGCATTGACCGACGCGAACAAGTTACCCAGTTGATAGACCAGCCCCGGGAACGTCGCGCGAATCTCGTCCGGCGAGAGTTCGTTCAAGTGCGCAGGAATTACGCCCCAAGCGCCTTGCACCGAAATCTGCATCAGGAACGCGCCGATCGCGAGCATCACCGCACCGCTGGAGAACGCCCACAACGGCAGCACCGGCAACGCGATGAGCGCCGCGATCACAATGGCACGCCGCCGACCGATCTTCTCCGAAATCGCCCCGAAGAACAGCCCGCCGATAATGGCCCCGATGTTGTACGTGATGGCAATCCAGCTCACGGTGTGCGGCGCGAACTTGTGCTGCACTTGCAAGAAGGTCGGGTAAAGATCCTGCGTGCCGTGCGAGAAGAAGTTGAACGCCGTCATCAGCACGATGGCGTATAGCGCCAGTTTCCAATCGCGCCCCAACACCTGAAGCAAGTTGGCACGCGGCGCCGCGGCTTGTGTGGTGCCCTTCTGCCACGCGGGCGACTCGGGCACATGACGGCGGATGTAGAACACCAGCAACGCCGGCAGCACGCCCACAAAGAACATCCCACGCCAGCCGATGCTCTCGTAGAACAAGCCGTACACGACAGACGCGAGCAGATAACCGCTCGGGTACCCCGCCTGCAACAGCCCCGACACAATACCGCGCGAATGCGTCGGCACGCTCTCCATCGTGAGCGCCGCGCCCACGCCCCATTCACCGCCCATCGCAATACCGAAGAGCGCTCGCAGGATCAGCAGCACCGTGAGACTCGGCGCGAAGCCCGATGCCAGCTCCAGTAAGGCATACAGCAACACGCTCGCCATCATCGCCGGGCGTCGGCCAAACCGGTCACCCAGCCGCCCAAAAATAAGCGCCCCAACGGGGCGCATCGCCAATGTCAGCAGCAGCGCGAACGCCACACTGCCAAGTTCGGTGTTGAACTCCTTCGCGATGTCCTTCAACACGAACACCATCAAAAAGAAATCGAACGCGTCGAGCGTCCACCCCAGGTAGCTTGCCGTTACCACATGCTTCTGTTGACTTGTCCAGGCCATGGTGTCTCCTTCGTCGGCGGCAATGTGTGCGACGAGGTCACTCTACTCCTCAATTTGCGGACGTGCGGAAGGGGCCCGGCATCGCTTCGAAACCCGCATAAATGCTGATTTCCGCCTTCGTTGACGGGGGTTTCATCTGTTGTAACGTTGGATGAACCGACTTAGTGTGCGGCGCAGCAATTCGTCTCGCTTTTTATCGCAACGCACGCTGCACGACGGCGATGATCGCCACCGCTGCACAGACAAACGAAAGCAGCGCGAACAAGTTGCTCGCAGCAAGCAGAAGTGCCTGCTGATCGATGACTTGAGAGAGTCTTGCGAGGGATGCCGCATCGGTGTCGGGCGGCACGGAAAACGGCGTGACGTTAGCGACGAGTTGCGTACGTGCCATCGCCTCGCCGTATTGCAGCCAGAGACTCGCCACGCCGGTGCCGCCAGCGGTCACGATCTGCCGCACGATGTTCTTGAACTGATAGGCGTGGGCGAAATCGTCGACGGTGAATTCGCGATACGTCAGACCGGCGACGAGGGCCAGAATGAATGGCGTGGTCATCTGCTGCAACACCATCGCTTCGAGCACGAGCGGTAGCGATACGCCCGGCATCAATCGCTGCGACACCAGCCATGCGGCCAGCGCGAACATCACATAGCCCAGCGCGATCCACCGCCGTTGCCCAACCAGATGCTGATTGCCGTACGTGAACGCCGTCATGGCGGCGAAGCCGATCAGCCCCGCCACGGTGGTGGCAGTGCCGGTCGCCTGAAAGGTGAATCCGAGGCCAGTCTGCAACGTGGTCGGCATCACGTAGCTCCATAGCCCGTTCAAAAAGTAGTAGAGCGCGTAGAACCCCAGCCCGACCAGATAGCGCTGCCCGATAAGCCGCTTGGGATCGAGCCACGGATCGGGATGGCGATGTTGGTGCAAAAACACACACCCGATGAGCGCCACGCCGATGATCGGCGTGAGTGCCACCGAAGGCGAACTGCGAATCTCGTAGAAACGCAGATCGCCAAGGCCGTGCAACAGCACGAGCGCACCCGCACCGAGGAAGACGACCGTCACCCAGTCCATGCCGCCCACGTCGAGTTGCCACGGCGCGAGCGACGCTTCCAGACGTCTCGGATAGGTGAGCGCCACGAGTACCAGCGTGGCGAGCGCCAGCACCACCTGCACCACGAAGATCACGCGCCAGCTGACGTCCTGCATCAGCATCGACGTGACCCAAGGCGCGAGCGCCGATAACCCGATGCCGCCCGTGTTGAA
Source organism: Pandoraea pneumonica (assembly GCF_049918595.1). Taxonomy (GTDB): domain Bacteria; phylum Pseudomonadota; class Gammaproteobacteria; order Burkholderiales; family Burkholderiaceae; genus Pandoraea; species Pandoraea pneumonica_A. The sequence goes on along the minus strand of NZ_JBNCRZ010000002.1, from coordinate 680,310 downwards.
CCCCATGAAGAGCGGTTTGCGTTCTTCGCGTTCGGCCGCCAGTTGGATGATGATGCGCGACGCAGAAAACAAGCCGCCAGCGCCGAGGCCCTGCACGGCCTTGGCAAGCGCGAGTTCAGTGGGGGTATTGCTGACGGCGCACAGGCCCGCGCCGATGGCGGCGATGACCAGCCCGAGCAGCGTAAAGCCGCGATAACTCAGGTCGCGCGAGATACGTCCGAGCACCAGATTGGCGACCGTAGCCGCCGCCGCGTAGGAGGTCAGGCTCCAGAGAAAGTCTTCCGGCGACGCGTGGACGCCACCGCGAATATGCGTGCCGCCGATGCCCATCATCGACGAGGCGACGAAGTCGACACCGGTCGAACACCCCAGCGCAAACGCGAACAGGTACACCTGCGGCGCAGTGAGCTCGGGGTGCTTCGACAACAGCGGGCGGCCGGCACGGTCACTTGTCATCGCGGCTCCTGAGGCCTGTTCCGAAAAGTGATGCAACGCCATCTTACCGGCTTCGCGCGGCCCGGCGGCGATGCAATGCATTACACTGGCGGCCGAACTCCAAACGCTACTTCTACATGTCCGAAGCAATGACTCCCACCACTGTCATCCTCGGCGCCGGTCAGGCCGGCGGCGAAACCGCGCTCGCGCTGCGTGCGCTTGGCTACACCGGCCGCATCGTGCTCGCCGGCAGCGAGACGCATCTGCCCTACCGCCGCCCGCCGCTCTCGAAAGCCTTTCTGGCCGGTCAGGCCGACGAAGCCAGCCTGCTCATTCGCCCGGCCGACGCCTACGAGAAGGCCGAGATCGACGTGCGCCTCGGCGTGACCGCCACCGCCATCGACCGCGCCGCACGCACCGTGAGCTTCGACGACGGTCAGTCGCTTGGCTACGATCACCTCGTGCTGGCACTGGGCGGGCGCGTGCGTCGTCTGCCGATGCCGGGTGGCGACGCCCCGAACGTCTTCTATCTGCGCAATATTGCCGATGCCCAGCGTCTGCGCGAAGCCCTCACCCCGGGCAAGCGCGTAGTCGTGGTCGGCGGCGGTTACATCGGGCTGGAAGTGGCGGCAAGCGCCGTCAAGGCCGGTACGACGGTCACGGTGCTCGAAGCCGCCCCGCGCTTGCTCGCCCGTGTCGCCGAAGCCGATCTGGCCGACTTCTTCGCCACGCTCCATCGCGAGAATGGTGTGAACGTGCAAGTCGGTGTCGGTGTCAGCGCGCTCGAACTCGATGCGAACGGTCAGGTCGTGGCGGTCGTGGCCGGTGAGCAGCGCTTGCCTGCCGACGTCGTGGTGGTCGGCATCGGCCTGCTGCCGAACGCCGAACTGGCACAAGCCGCCGGTCTCGCCGTGGACAACGGCATTGTGGTCGACGAATTCGCCCGCACGAGCGACCCGGCCATTCTGGCCATCGGTGATTGCGCGCATCACGAGCATCCGGCGCTAGGCCGTCGTATTCGTCTGGAATCGGTGCCCAGCGCGAGCGAGATGGCCAAAGTGGCCGCAAGCGTCGTGCATGGCGACGCCCCGAAGGCAGTCGCGACCGCCCCGTGGTTCTGGTCGGATCAGTTCAACGCGAAGTTGCAGATGGTCGGGATGACGGAAGGTCACGACGCCGTTGTCGAGCGTCGCCTGCCCGATGCACAAGGTGCCGCCGTGTTCATGCTGTTCTACCTGCGCGACGGCGCCGTGGTCGCGGCAGCGAGCATCAACCGTGCACAGGAATTCCTCGCGGCACGCGAGTTGGTCGGCCGCCGCGCGGTGATCGACCCGGCTCGCCTGGCCGATGCCGCCACGCCGCTGAAGACGCTGGTGGCGGAATTGGGTAACGCGTAACAGCGAGTCGATGAACGAGCCTGCGACAAGCCACGCCGCCAGTTAAGCCCGCGCCTAGCTGACGTGCGGCGCTTGCGCTGGCAACAGTAAAACCGGCCTGCCCGCGTGGCGGGCCGTGTCTTCTGCGACGCTGCCCAACGTAAAGCGCCGGAATCCGCGACGCCCATGCGTGCCCAGCACGATGACGTCGGCGTCGGCGTCTTTACCCGCCGCGATGATTTGATCGGCCACACCCTCACCCACCGGCGCGATCTCCCGCATCTCCACTTCCCCCGGCACTTCCGCTTCGCGCATGCGTTGCATGGCCCAAGCGCGCATCTGCTCGCCGACGGCACGCACCGCCTCAATGAGTGGCGTGGGATCGAAGCCAGCTAAAAACGGCCCGGGAAGATCCAGCACGTGCACCACGCGCAACGACGCGCCATGCGTGCGTGCCAGCGCCAATGCGTAGTCAAAGGCACGGCGCGACGTTGCGCTGTCGTCGAGCGCCACGAGCACCCGCTCGTAATGTCCGCCTGCACGTAGCGGCTGATGCGCTCTCGCCTCTCCGGCCACCAACATCACCGGCACCAGCGCATTGCGCAGAATCTGTTCCGCCACACTCCCGAGCATCGCGCGGCGCACACCGCTGCGCCCGTGCGTGCCGACGATGATGATGTCGGCAGTCCACTCGAGCGCTTCGCGCGACATCGCTTCAGGCACCGTCTCGCCTGTCGCGCGCAGGTCAATCAAGTGCGCCTGCGCGTCGAACCCTTCTTCGCGCAGATAAAGCACCGCGCGGGCAAGATGCTCCTCGCCTTCGCGCTGCATGTCGCGACGCACTTGTTCCAGATCGATGAGTTTGCCGAAGGCCGACGTCAGCAAATTGACGGGATCTTCCACGGTGTGAATCACGCGGATGGCATCGCCGCTACGGGCAAAGGCCGCCGCCTCGCGCAGTGCACGCCGTGACGACTCGCTGCCATCGGTGGCGAGCAGAATGCGTTTCGTCATGATCAGCCTCGCATGGGAAGTGAGGGAAACGCCGCGCGGCCGCCGTTGTTTCAATAGACGAACCGCACAACGTTGCCTCCACTATACCGCCCGATAGGTGCCAAAGACCACCCGGGCGGGTGCGTCACCGTGCCGCATCACCCCAGCGGTAGGCGTGCGAGGCGTCGTCGAGCTTCGCCTTGAGGTCGCCATCGAGCGTGTAGTCGATGGTGCCGAGGGTTTCCGTCAGTTGGTCCACGCGACTCGCACCGATGATGGCCGACGTGACGACGGGATTGGCTAGCACCCAAGCGAGCGAAAGACGCGTGAGCGATTCGCCCGATTCCTTGGCGATGCCCTTCAGCGCTTCGATAGTCGCGAACTCACGCTCGTGCCAATAGCGCTGCTGGTACATCGCACCGGCTTTGCCCACTTGTGCGGTGAAGCGCCCTTCGCTCGGCGTCGCGCTGTGTTGGTACTTGCCGGTGAGCAGCCCGCCTGCGAGCGGGTTGTACGGGATCACGGCCAAGCCTTCTTCGCCGGCGAGCGGCAGCAACTCGCGCTCGATCTGGCGGAACAGCAGGTTGTAGCGCGGTTGCACCGAGACGAAACGCGCCACACGCAGCACGTCGGCACGGCCCAGGGCGCGCGCCAAACGATACGCCAGATAGTTCGAGACGCCGATGTAGCGCGCCTTGCCCGACTTCACGATGGTGTCGAGTGCTTCGAGCGTTTCGTCGATGGGGGTCTCGGTGTCGTCCGAGTGCAGTTGGTAGAGGTCGACGTAATCGGTGCCCAGACGGCGCAGCGACGCGTCGATGGCGTCGAGCAAATGTTTGCGCGACGCGCCCTTGTCCCACGGCGACGGGCCCATTTGGCCGCATGCCTTGGTCGCGACGATGTAGCGGCTACGACGGCCCTTGAGCCAGCGCCCGACGATCTCTTCGGTGCGCCCGCCTAGCGACTCGTCGCTACCCAGCGGATAGACGTCGGCGATGTCGATGAAATTGACGCCCGCCTCGGTCGCGCGATCGAGAATCGCGTGGCTGGCTGCCTCGTCGGTTTGCAACCCGAAGGTCATGGTGCCCAGACAAAGGCGGGAAACGTTCAGGCCGGTGCGGCCAAATTTGGTGTATTGCACGGTAACTCCCGGAAGCATCGGTTCGATGGGTGACGCGAGACTGCGCTGCCCGCCAGGGGTCGAATCCCCTGAAGCGGGCACGTCGCACAGTATGCGCGATTCCTTCGAAACTTGTCCGGGTCGCCGTCGACTATTCCAATGACTTCAGATCGAGCCACACGCCATCCGCACCGCGAATCAGCATCTTGCTGTCGTACTTCATCACGGTCGTCTGCTCGTTGGCCGAAACGAAGGCGGTTTGCGGCAGATCGTTCGCGTATTGCGCGAGGTCGGGCGTCCCGGCAAACGGGTTGGTCGCGACCAGTTTCGAGACCAGCGTCATCAGCGCGAGATAGCTCGTCGGCGTAGAAATCGTCACCGGCGTGTGCGCTCCGCCAGCGCCTGCTGCCGTCGCGCTGTCGCCGAAGCCCACCAACTTCACTGCCACCGGCACGTGCGTGATCTCGGGCAGCGGAATTTCGCGCATGCCCGAAATTTGCAGCTTGCTGCCGCGCAGCGCTGCGCCGTGTTCAGGCACGAACACCACCACCGCCTTGCGGCCCGACTTCGCGATCGTGTCGATGAACTGGCCGAAATCGTCAAACATCGTCTTCGCGCGAATCGGATAGCTCTGCACGCTGGTGAGCTTTGACCCTTCGAGACGATTGCCGTCGTGCAACGAGATGGTGTTGTAGTACAGCGCCACACGCTTGTCCGGCATCGCGGTGCGTTGCTTCCACCACCCTTGCAGCACGTCGCCGTCCGAGTGGATCGGCGTTTCGTCGAAGGCACGCATCGACACGCGCGTACGGGTGTTGTCGTACGGCGTGATGCCCTGCACGTTGAAGTTGTCTTTGACTTCCTGCATGAAGTTATCGAAGTGCCCGTCGTGATTCATCGCTAGTGTCGGCGTGAAGCCAAGGCTCTTGAGATCGCTCATCACGTAGCACTGCGGGCCAGCCGGGTCGTACAGCGCCTTGTGCGTCGGCTGACCGCAGCCTGCGCGCAGCACGCGAATGGCCGCCGGGCCGCTATAGCTCGCCGCCGAGTTGAAGTTCTTGAACACGAAATCGAAGCGCGAGAGCAGCGGCTGGTTGTCCAGGTTGTCGACGTCGAGATCGTCCTGCGCGAGCGAGCAGATGTGCAGGAAGATGATGTCGAAGTCGGGCCCTGCCCCGGCCTGCGCGGGCAACGACACCGAGCGCGTCAGTTCGCGCGCGTAAAACGAGTTGAGCGCGGCATTCGGGTTGGCGCCCGGCGGGACGTCCCCGTCGCCCACGACGCCATCGCTACCCGCTGCCGCCGGCGCGCCACCGCTTGCGGCACCGCCTGCTGCCGCCGCTGTGCTATCACCCTGCGCCGCCACCACCTGTGCCACCGGCACCAGCGTGCCCACATGCAGCGCGACCGGCACGACCAATAGCGCGAGCAACACGAACGTGGTCACGCGCACCCAGCGGTTCACGATCCAATACGCCAGCACCAGAATCGCGAGCAACAGCCAATCGCGCACGGAGACGAAGCGGCCGAGCAATTCGATGATGTACGAGAAGCGGAATTGCAATAGCGCCGGCAGTTGCTCGATAAAGCGCGCGAACGGTGGCAGGTTCGAGTCGTAGTAGAGCAGCCCTGCCCCCACCGGAACAGCAATCACCTGGCGCAGGATGCGCGCCCAGCGCGGGCGCAAGCGGATCGCCAGCAGCACCGCGAAGAGGAAGTTCGGCAGCACGTGAAAGCCGATGATCCCGGCCCACAGCAGCACCAGTTTCAAAATGAAATAGAGATTCCAGATGCCCATTGTCAGGTTCCGTCCCTTGGTTCTTGCTTCATCCGGCTACGCCTGCGGCGTGCTCTGGTGCGAACGCGTTCGCGCGCCGCGCAGCCGGTTCTGCCAACGAGTCACGAGCTTGCTCAACAGATAGTTCGCCAGCACCTGATAACCGCGCAGGCCCATCGCCAGCATTTCGAACAGCGCCTTGATCGGTTCGTCGCGCGTGCGCTCGGCGTCCCAGTCGCGCCACGCGTCGGCACGACCGAACGTGAACTGCACGAGATGCTTGTCCTGCTCCGCCGTGAGCGGCAGGAACGACAAGAACAGATCGTTCGCCCGCGAATTGACCACGCTCACCGGGAAGCCGTATTCGTTCTCGCCGCGCGAGAGCGCCACCTGTGCCTCGGTGCCCACGGGCAAATCGAGCGTGGCGGGCAGTTGCAGCGCCAGCCCGCCACCCGAGAAGTCGCGGGTGTGGCACGCAATCGTTCGCCCGTCCGGCAGATACAGCACCGCGGGAATGCTCATCGTCACGCGGTGCGTGCGACGCACTTGGCGAACTTCGGTCGCCACCGCCACCGCAGCCCCCAGCACTGCCAGGTTGAACGACACCCACGCGAGATTGAAGACCAATGCACCGGTCTCATGCGCTGGTCCGTAGAACCAACGCACCATGCCTGCGAGAAAGCCGAGCACGTTGAACCCGAGCAGCACCATATACGGCTTCGAAATGCTCCAGTCGAAGAAGCTCTGCTCGATCAGCCCGCCCTTGGCCGTCACGTTGAACTTGCCATAGCGCGGGTTGATAAACGCGACCGTCGTCGGCAACGCCACGTACCACGCGAGCACGGCTTCATAAACATCCGACCAGAACGAATGGCGATACTTGCCCTGAATGCGCGAGTTGGCGATGTTGGCATGCGCAATGTGCGGCAACACGTACGCACAGATGCTCAATGCTGCCGCCTGCACGATGTGCAAACCGAAGAACAGATAGCAGATCGGTGCGAGCAGGAAGATGATGCGCGGTATGCCGTAGAAGAAGTGGAGCATCGCACTTGCATAGCAAATGCGCTGGCCCATTTTCAGCCCGCGTCCAAATAGCGGGTTATCGACACGGAAGATCTGCGCCATGCCGCGCGCCCAGCGAATGCGCTGGCCTACGTGGCCCGAGAGCGATTCCGTGGCCAGCCCCGCCGCCTGCACGACTTTGATGTACACCGTGTTCCAGCCGCGACGGTGCATCTTGAGCGCCGTGTGGGCATCTTCGGTCACCGTCTCGACCGCCACGCCGCCCACTTCATCCAGCGCCGTGCGCCGCAGTACCGCGCACGAACCGCAGAAGAACGCCGCGTTCCAGAAGTCGTTGCCGTCCTGCACCACACCGTAAAAGAGGCGCCCTTCGTTGGGCACCGCACCGCGTGTTGCGAGATTGCGCTCGAACGGGTCGTCGGAGAAGAAATGGTGAGGCGTCTGCACCAGCGAGCAACGCGGGTCCTTGAGAAACGAGCCCATCGTCGTCTGCAAGAACGAGCGCACGGGGATGTGATCGCAGTCGAAGATCGCGATGAAGTCGCCCGACGTCTTCTTCAAGGCGTGATTGATGTTGCCCGCTTTGGCGTGAAAGTTGTCGGGGCGTGTGACGTAATGCACGCCCGCCTGTTCGGCGAACTCGCGCATTTCCTCTCGGCGACCGTCGTCGAGCAGATAGATGTTGATCTTCTCGGGCGGCCAGTCGATGCCACACGCGGCGTAGACCGTCGGGCGCACCACGTCGAGCCCTTCGTTGTAGGTCGGGATATACACATCGACCGTAGGCCACAGACGAACGTCGGCTGGCAGCGGCGTAATGCGCCGTTGCAGCGGCCAGACCGTCTGAAGGTAGCCGAACAGCAGAATCAGCCACGTGTACATTTCTGCCGCGACGAGGATGTAGCCGACCACGGCTTCTTCCGTCGTATCGAAGGCTAACGATTGGGTGAGCCGCCACCACACGTAACGCACCGTAGAGATCAACGACAAGCCGATCAGCACGAGCACCGAGTACTGACTGTCGAGCCTGCGAAACACAAGCGCCAGCGTCAGCGTGCAGATCGAGAACAGCAGCTGCTCGAAGGGATCGAACGGCGTCGTCACGATCCAGAACACCCCGAACAGACCCAGCAGCGCCACCACGGCCGACGTCACGCGCCACTGCATCACACGTTCGAGCCGCTCGTCGAACTTGTGCGCCAACTGGGCGGGCGTGTCTGGCGGAATGCCGAAGAGTGTCTGCACGAGCCACAACCGCACGCGCTCGTTGTTATTACGGAACGCTATCCATGCGACATAGGGTGGGAACGCCGGGCGCTGGTCGGCGCGCCGCCACAGGGACGCGCGAACCATTTGCCAGAAGCCCGCATCTGCCGGTACACCGACCCGCTGGGTGAACCGTTCGTTGGCCCAAGAAAAGGCCTGGCCGAGATAGTCGGCACGCCCTTGGCGAGCCGGTTGAAAGAGGATGCGCAGCCACCAGTCGCGCCATTGATCGAGCTGGCGAACGTCGAGTCGCATCGCCCACCGGGCGACGACATGATCGGCCATCTGCGACAACCACAACCGTTGACGCGGTGAGCGGAGCGTGGCGGCGAGCAACCATTGCAAGGCGCCCGGTGCACGGCCATCAGCGCGGCGCGGCAGCCGCAGACGAACCGCGAGCGTCTCGCGTCCCAACCGGTAAAGGGTTTGCAGCGACTCGCCGATCATGGTCTGCCCTCCTGCCCATCAACGGCGTCGGGCGCCTCCGCAATGATCTCGCCCGGGCGCGCCGTCGCGCGAAGCACCCACGCGGCCAAATGCACGATGTCGAGTGCGGCTTGCGACCCTTCGGCATGTTCGAGCAACGCCGTGCCGCTGGCGGCGGCGGCGCCCACCGCATCGTCACGATGAATGCGCACCGGCACAATGGCATCGCCGCCACGTGCCTGAATCATCTGCATCAAATCGTTGCCGAGCGCGGAGTTCGCTGCCGCGAAATTCGCCACCATCTGACACCGAGTGCCGCCTGCGGCCACCAAATCGGGTTGAGTGACGTAGCCCGTTGTCGTGACGGGCACGATGCCCAACACCAAGTCGGCCGCCGCCATCGCCGCTTGCGTCGTAACGTTGGGCAAGCGCGCGGTATCGATGAGCACGCGCGTGCCGTCAGGCAATCCGAGCGTGTCGAGCTGACGGCGCAGCGCGGCAGGGTCGCGTTGCAACCATGCGCCAAACGCCGCCGCCTTTGCCGCGCTCGCAGCGCCTGCGGGCAGCAACGGCACATTGGCAGGGGTATGGCAAACGAGCGGCTGCCAGCCGCCCGGCGCATCCGTTGCGTCACCTTGCGCGAGCACGCCCGTCCCGCTCGCGGCCGTGAGCCCGAGCAATGCACCGACACTGTTCTGGGCATCGAGTTCGAGCACTGCCACTGGGTGATCCCCGCGCGCCAACTGCGTGGCGAGATGTGCCGTCACCGTGCTGCGGCCCGCGCCGCCTGCGCTGGAGACAAGGGCGATGAGTGTCAGCATGCCGCCTCCTTCGCCGTGAGGTCAGCCAATGCGTACGAAGCAACATCGGTCGTGAAATTGGCCATGGCTCAATAGCTCCAGATCGGGCGCACCGGCGACGGCGGCATCGGCACATCGCCGCGCCGCGCATCGAAGTGGTAACGCATGTAGACGAGGAAGCGGTTTGGCGCGTAGTAATCCGAGCGCTCGAACTGCACCTGTCCGCCAATCACCCAATGGCGGTTAACCCAATATTCGGCGCGCCCGAGAATCGAAAAGCCAACGCCGAAACCGCCGCCCGAGCCGTAAGTGAGATTGCCGCTGGCAGCCTGTAACCCGCCGTCGGTCGGGAAGTACGGCATCGACTTTTCCTGACTCTGCGAGAACGAGACCGAGCCGCGCAGGTAGTACGACCAGCGCTGCGTGCGGCCATACCATTCGAGCGGCAGCGTGAGCGAGACGTAAGTTTGCGGGCTGTAGTAGCCGCCCATGCCATACGTGTAGAAGCGCTCGTTCTGCGCATAGCTGTCGAAGAACAACGTCACGCCAGTATTCATGCGCATGTCGCGCTTGTAGATCAGCGGTAGATCGATACCCGCGCGTGCCGACACTTCCGAGTTGTTCAGCACGTTCTCGCCCGTGAGACGCGCCACGCTCGCTTCACCGAATACGCCCCACTTCGCGAAGTCGCGCGAGGCGTGGAAGGTGATGGCGTCGCGCCGCACACCGCCCCATTTGCCGTCGCCGAAAATCTCCGGCAACGGCAGGTACGACCCGGCGTAAGACACCATGCTGCCCGTCACCGGACGGCGGGACACGTCGACCCAGTAGTTGTAACGGCCGAGATTGCCGAACAAACGCACGCCACCGGTCACATAAGACACTGGGAAGCCGATCGGCGTATGGCCGATATCCGCACGAATCCAGTCGTTCTCGTAGCCCACCATGAGGGCTTGCCCATGCGCCTTTTGCCGCTTGCTGCCGTAATCGGTCGCTAACCCCGGGTTGGCGGTGCGGAACGGTGTGTTGCCAAGCAGCGGCAGCGTGCCGAACTCCGAGGTGCTGTTCAACGGCAAGTCGCCGGAATCGGCACTGACGTAATCCGTCTGCGCGAAGACGTGGCCGTCGTAACCGACCGCGTACTGACCGTACAACGGCACAGCGCGCGCGTTGAACATCGAAATGCCGCCGTCGCCCTTCTTCGTGTCGATTTCGTAACCCGCTGCCACGTAGCTGTTGCGGCGCGATTCAAGCGAATCGATACCCGACTCTGCGGAGGTCATGCCGTCGTAGCCGGGCAACGCGCCCTGCACGATCTCTTCCTTGCGCGCTTCGTCGTACCAGCCCTTCGCCTCGTTGTAATGGCGCTGCGACTGCGCGATACGCCCACGCTGCACCGTCACCGACGGGTTATCGGGGAATTGCACGCGCAGTTTGTCGTTGAGCGCAATCGCTTCGTCATAGCGCTCCATCGACGTCAGACGGCGCACGACGGCAAGTTGTGTCCAGACGTCGTCGGGCGGGGCTTCCGCCAGTGCACGGTCGAGCTCGCGATTCGCTGCGTCGTCATCCTGCATTTCGTAAAGCACGCGCACCAGCGAGAGCCGTGCATCTTGATTGGACGGATCTTGCCGGATCTGGTCTTCCGCGATCTTGCGCGCGTCGTCGAAGCGCCGTTCGTCGAAATAGATATCGCCCAGCGTCGACAAGGCGCGCTTGTCGGGCGGGTTGCGATCTAGCAGCGGCTTGAGTGTTGTCTGTGCCGTGTCGAAGTCGCCCAGTGCACGCGCACGATCCGCCGTTCGCAAGGCGAGGCGATCCTGCAAATCCTGCCACTCGTCGCGCTGGTCCGCCCCCAGTGTCGCGGGATCGATGCTGGCGAGGAACGTGCCGAGTTCGGTGTCGCGCTCGGCAGTGTTGAGCAACTCGGCATAGCGCAATTGCGCATCGGGTTGCGGCTTGTCGGCGTGCGCGGCCAGCCACTCGCGCATGAGCGCCAGCCCTTGCTCGGGTTGGCCTGCCGACACCCGTGCACGGGCGACTTCACCGATCAGTTCGGGATCGTCGCCTGCCATGGCCAGGGCCTCGCGATACTGGCGCTCGCTTTCCTCGTCGTTGCCAGCAGCGTGCGCTTCACGCGCGAGACGGGCGGCGTCGCGAATGGCGAGCGTCGTCTGTAGCCGGCGAATCGAGGGCGAGGCGTCGGCAGCGGGAATCTGCGCCAGCGCGGCGCGAGCACCGGCTTCGTCGTCGATCACGTTCAGGTAAATCGCCTGCGCATAGTGCATCTGTGCGCTGTCGTCGGCAGAGAGCTGTTGCCGCAAGCCTTCGGCCATCACCTCACGGCCAATTTGCGGTAAGCGCAGCTTGCGATACAGGCTGGCAAGCGAATAACGCGTCCATGCGTTGGTTGGGTCGAGGGCAACCGCCCGCTCCAACGCTGCCAGCGCGGGGCCATTTTTGCCTTCGCTAATGAGCCGATCGGCATCGTCGGACAGCGCCGCCGCTTCCGCCTTATCGAAGCGCGCCTTGTCTTGCGGAAACCGTCGACGCAAATCGCCCAGCAAATTCGCAAGCTCGGTACGGCGTTGCTGATGCGAGTACAGCGTGATCATCCCGCGCAGCGCGGTATCGTTGTCCGGCTCGATCTTCAGCGCTTGTTGGAACAGGCGCTCGGCATCGTCGTCGCGCTTGGCATCGAGCGCAATATCGCCCAGCAAAGCGATACCGTCCGGATTGCCCGGATCGGCGGCGAGGGCACTGCGTACGAGCCGGTCGGCTTCGTCAAGACGCCCAGCGTCGCGGGCATCGCGCGCCTCGGACATCGTGCCCCAGAATTGCGACGTCTTGAGCAAACTGCGCCATTTGCCCGCGTTCTCGGGATCTTTGCGCAGCGCTTGCGTGAACAGTTCCTGTGCGCCCTTGTGGTCGCCCTGCCGCATCTTCACGAGCCCAAGCGAACCTAGCAACTCGCCGTCGTTTGGGCGCTTGACACGTGCGGCATCAAGCGACTTCTGCGCATCGGCCAACCGCCCCTGATCGAGCGCTTTGATGCCTGCCTGACGCGCCTTGTACGACGGGTCGTTAAGCATGCGCTGACGCGCCGCCTGCTGGGCATTCAGTTTGTCGTAGTCCGCGCGAATGTCCGCGTCGTTCGGCAAAAGTGCGAGGTAGCGTTGATACAACGGCAGCCACGCGAGATTGCCATCGGCTTTCGACAACCCTTGCTTCCAGAGCGGCAGTAAAGCGTTGAGATCGGCGTCGGGGCGCGCGGCCAGTTCGGCCACCATTCGCGTGCCGACCAAGCGGCTCGACGGCCGGTCGATCATCAGTTCAGCCTGCGATTGCGCCGCACGGGTGTCGTTGGGCGAGGTCTTGGCGAGCCCAGCGAGGCCCTGCTGCGCTGCTGGCCAGCCGTTGGTGGCGTTGGCCTGTGCGCGGTAGTACTCCACGCCGAGATCGCCTGTGGGTGGACCGTCGGGAAACAGCGCTTTGTACTCCGCAAATGCCGCGTCGGCCTGACCGCTTCGTTGCAGCAACCGCGCGCGGGCAATGCGCGACTTGTCGGTCGTGTTGATACGGATGACGTCGGCCAGCGCTTTGGTCGCTGGCGAATTCGGGTAGCGTGCCCGCAAGCGCTGCAAAGCTTTGTTCGCCTCTGCCGGATGGTTCTCTTCAATCTCGATCTGGCCGAGCAGCGAAAGCGCGTCGGGCTGATCCGGTTGCACCAGCAGCGCTTTCTCGAGCGCGGCGCGCGCCAGATCGTTACGGTGACGCGAATGCCAGAGCGTAGCGCTCGCGAGCTGATTGCTCACGTCGCGATTGGCCGCCACGGGCGGGGCTTTGCCCGCATTGTTCGGGGCGGTGGCAGGCGCGGCGCGCACACTGGCATCCGCTGCCATGAGCAGACATGCCAGACAGGCGGAACGAATCAGCGTGTCGCGCAAGCGGCCTCCCATGGCAATTGGAGTGTGCCGTCAGCGGCAAAACGATAGTGCCCGGCCTGCCAGCCAAGGCCGAACAGGGCCAGCACCGAGCTGTAATAGCCTGGGGGCGACTGCGCATCGAGCGTGTGCACGCGCGCGATCTGGGCTTGTGCGCCCGCGGTGTCGCCAAGCGATTGAAGCAACGGCACTAGCGCCGCCGAGAAACCGCTCGGGCCGTCCTGCTTCGCGGTGCCGTCGCGCGTGTTGACGCGCTCCGGCGGCGCCCCATGACTGGCGACATACTTCAACATGCCGCCGAACGTGTGCTGCAACGCGTGGAAGTCGTCGCTGCCCGGCGCGAGCATGCCCGCCCACAGGTAGACACGAATCGCGTTGTAGCTGCCCTCGCCCTGCGTTTCCGGATCGATCTGGAAGCCGTGACCCGCGCGATACATCGCCCATTCCGGTGCGAAACCCAACGGCGGCGCGGTCAACGTGATCTGCTTGAGCGACGACGCGATCAGTTGCGGCCAACCGCTATCCGGGAAGAGCCCCGCCAAACGTCGCACGACCTGCATCGGCACGTAACTCGGATTCAGCCGCCACAAGTCCTTTTCCGGATGAAAACCCACCGGCGCGGGTAGCAACGTGCGCCCAAGGCCCGGGACGAAGTCGGTTTCCTCGGCGGCAATACGTCGGGCCACGAGCGCGCCGAGAGCCGTGTAGCGGCGCACGTTCCACAAGCGCCCGGCTTCCCCCAATGCGTACGCAATCCACATGTCGGCATCGCTCGCGGGGTTGCTATCGAGCACGCCCCATTGGCCATCGTCCTTCTTGCCCCATAACCACGCGGGCAAGTGAGCCGTGAGGTCGCCCTGCGCCAGATTGTTGATGGTCCAGTCGACGATTTTGTCGAACGCAGCGCGGTCGTTGGCAATGAGTGCAAACGTCATCGCATACGCCTGCCCTTCCGAAACGGTGCGCAGATCGGCTTCGCTATGGTCGATCACGCGACCGTCGTCGGACATGAACGACGCTTTGAATCGTGTCCATTCGGGCCACTCGACCGGCGGGCATGTGCGCGACGCGGCACTGGCCGCGCCCTGCAAGCCCGCGACGAGCGGCAGTATGGGCGCAACCCCACCGGCCGCGAGCGCGCGCAGCACGGCGCGTCGGCGCCGGCCGTGAGCTTCGGGGCGTTTCATTTACTTCTCCAGCCGGCGCGCGGCGCGACGCTGCAACCACCCGAAGCATTTGAGCGCAATCGCGAACGCTGCCAGCAACGCCACGATACCCACGAGAATCGGATGACTCGAGAGGTGGTAGCGAATACGCGTCCACCAGCTCACATCGCCAACGAAATACGTCTGCCCCAGCCGGAACGACTCCACGCGCGCGCCATTCACCACAGCGAGGTCGCCATGAATTGCCGCGCGTTGCACGTCGTCGTCCACAGCATCGACCACGTTGAGCAGCGTCTTGTTGCTGGTGGCGTTGATCGCGACCACCGAGCGCTCGCTGCTCACGGGCGACTCGAAACCGACCAGCGCCGCGAGCGGGCCATCCGACTGTGCGTCCATACGCGCCGGGCCGACACGGCTCGCGGCAAGCGCAGAGCCGGTGGCGCCATCGCCGCGATAGCCTTGCGTCTGACTCGTCATCAGGCGGCGCGACTGATCGATAAGCAGCGGGAAGCTCTTGCCCCATTTCGCCAGCAGATCACCCGCGTCTTTGCCGCCCACGATCAACAGATCGCGATCCTTGAAACGGTCCGTCTGCGTGGTGTCGAGCACTTCGAACCGGTCGGCATAAACGCCCGTCGATCGGCCGAACTGGCCGAGCGTCGAGAAAACTGTCTCGAGTTCCGAGGCATCGGGCGTCTTCGACGTGATGATGGCCGTCTGCGCCAAGTCGGCATATTTGGTGAACGGGAAGCCGCTGCCGACGAAGAAGCTCAGATTCGGCATCTCGGCGTAATGCGGCAGGCCGCTGAAGTCGATGGTCGAATCGGCGTCGATGGCCGAGCGCGCCGCGTTGGTGATCGTCTGCGCGCAGATGCCTTCCTTGTGCGGTTCCATCGCAAACTGGAACGACAGCGAATTGCGCGACGCCACCTGGAACGCCGGGATACGCACGTCCTTGCGATCGGCCATCGTGCCGTCGGAGAGCAATTCGACGAGCATGTGGCTCTTGTCGGTACTCGCGCCCGCCGAGCGCAGACGATACGCGCGCACGAACTGGTCGTTGATCGCCACGCTCATCGACGAGTCGTCGGGTTTCACCGGCGGCGTATAGCGATACTTCAGGTCGAGCGGCACGCCCGTGTTCTGCCACGTGAGCAGGTCGGCGGGCAAGTTGAGCTGAATGCGGATCGGCCACGGCATGTAGCCGCTGCCTTGCAAGTCCGACGGATTGTCGACCAGTTCGCCCAGCTTGACCGGACGATCGGTGCGCACCCAGCGCGGTGCGTCGTATGCCTTGCGCGGCGGCAATTGTTCAAGCGCGGTAATGCGCGCCGATTCCCCCGAGAGTGCAGCGCGGCCGGAGACCAGCGCCAATGCGGCCGTCTCCAAATCCTTCGCATCGCGCCCTTGCAGCACGAGCAACTTGAGCGACGGATTGTTCGGGTTCGACATCATGCGCAACGTCGGCGCGTCGACCTCGGGCAGGTTCAATGCCGCCGGGCGCGTGTCGTTGGTCGCGAAGACAATCGCATGCTTGGTCGGCAACTCGTTCACATCGACCGGGAAGCGCGTGCGGCGATAGTCGCCCAACGCCCCTGCCCATGTGGCGACCACACCGGCGGCGTGCACGACCGCGAGCGAGGGCGGCGCGCCGAAGACGAACGGAATCGAGAGATCGCGGTTGTCGTGCCGGTCGAAGAACGGCGTGGGCAGCGTCGAGAGATCGTTGCGAATCGTGAGCGGCTGGGTGCTCGTGACGATCTCGCTTTGCGGGCTGATGTCGGTCCACAAGCTGGAGTGCGTCGGGTCTTCGCAATCCATCGTGTAGTGACCGATGAGCACCAAACGAACACGATTGAAGCCGGAGAGCAGACGTGGGTCTAGCGGGATCTCGCGCACGAGGTTCTTACCACCGTCCTCTTTGTTGAACGGTAGCGTCGCGATCAACTCCTCGTTGAGATAAACCTTGAGTTGCGAGAGATCGGGAAGCAGTGCGGGCGAATAGGTGTAACGCAGCCGGAGCAGTGCCGACGCGACCGTCTGATCGAGTCGGATTCCGAAGTTTACGTCACCCGAGCCTTCGGTCCCACGCAGGCGCAAACCTGCCGTTTGCCCAAGCTGGGCAAACGTGACCGTGCGCTCGCTGGTGCCCGGCGCAGGCGGCGTGAGGACGACCGGCGACGCCGTGCCGTCACCCGCCGTGACGCCGGATGCGGCGGCGGGCGGGGATGCTGCCGTAGCGGGCGATGCGGTGCTTTTGCCCTTTGCTGCGGTGGGCGCCGCTCCCGCGAGCGTGAGACCACCGGGGTCCATGGCTGCCATGACGAGCAAACCGATGGCTGAGACTTTCCAACGACGCGACCAAGACCTTCGAAGCTGCATGTTAGATGCCTCATCTGTTTCTTGTCTTGTGATCGCCACTTCACAACGAGCCTCGCCCTGACGACCCGACGTCTCCCTATACGTCGCGTTCGAACTCTCCGCATCACAACTACGGATTGCCGGGGTCTTGGCGGGACAGCGCAGCCCGTCTTTCTGGAAATGGCACGTTGCGTCATGCTAGCCTGCCTCGCAGCCGGTATCAAGCGAGCGTTAGCTTTCCGGTGTCGTGTTGCGGGTACAACGGATGGTCATCGCGGCAGACCGGTTGCCATGGTAATTGCGGTTCTGCGCGAGCACCGTATAGAATGCCCGGCATGAGCCAGAACGATATTTCGCCCTCCACCGTAATGCCGGACGCGGCCGACGCCCTCATCGAGCGGCGCAACCCGTCCGACATCGATCGACTGCGCGAGACCATCGGTTTCGACGTGCTACCGGTCTATCGCGACGAGCAAGCGGTGGTCGGGGCGCAGCAGGCACGTGCCCGCTGGCCGCATCTGGTGGCCTTCGCCGATTCGCGCGTTTTGGCGGAAACGTCGACGCCAACGTCGTCGGCATCGTCGTCTGCGCCGCTCTCCCCGCTTTCCCCGCTTTCCTCTACCGCTACACCTTCACCGCTCAGCGCGCGCTGATCCGACATGCCAGACGCCTCCGTCGTTGCCGCGTTCGATTTCGACGGCACGATTTCCACGACCGATAGCCTGCGCGTGTTCGTGCGTCGAACCGTAGGAACGCCGCGCTTCGTGATCGGTGCCCTGCTCGCCTCGCCCTGGCTGATCGGTGCAGCATTGAAGTTGTTGGATCGCGGCACGGCCAAGGCGCATTTTCTGCGCACCACGCTCGGCGCACGTCCCCAGACGCAGCTCGAAGCCGAAGCCAAGCGCTTCGTCGCCGATGACCTGCCGACGCTCGTCCGGCCCGAAATGCTCGCCCGTGTACGCCAGCATCGCGCCATGGGGCATCGCATCGTGCTCGTCAGCGCTTCGCCGGGCCTGTATTTGCGTCCGTGGGCAGCGTCGATCGGATTCGATGCCGTGTTGAGTACCGAACTCGCGTTCGATGCCAATGGCCGGTTCGCAGGCGAGTTCGCCAAGCCGAACTGCTGGGGACCGGAAAAGGTACGGCGCCTGGAAGCGTGGTGGGGCAACACGCCGCCTCGTGTGCTCTTTGCCTATGGCGACAGCCGCGGGGACAAGGAAATGGCCGAGCGTGCCGACCACGCGTGGATTCGCGGGCAAGGCAAGCTCATGCCGCTCATGGACGACGACGCACCGCGCGCGTCCTGAACGTCTCCCAGTGTTACGACGTGCCCGCCCATGCCGATGACACCTGAACCCAGCCGTCGCGTCGCGTGGATTTCACGGCTCGCCCGACTAGAACCTGTCGCCTTCTCCCGCTGGGATGCCTTACATGCCGCTTTGTCCGTGGCGATTCCGACCGTTGTCGGCGTCGCGATCGGTCAGGGGGCCAATGCCTCCCTCTTTGCGCTGGGCGCCCTGCCCGCCATCACCGGTGACCGCACCGGCCCCTACCGTGCGCGTGCACGCTCGATTCTGCTAACCGTGGCGACAGGCGTCGCAGGCTTCTATGCGGGCATGCTCATCCACACGGTCGGTTTAGAAAGCCATTGGCTCGCCCATGTCTTGCTCCAACTCGCGATCCTGCTGCTGAGCTTTATCGGTACGTTCGGCAATGTGGCGTCTGCGGCGACGCTTCAGGGCGCCGTCTATCTCATCGTCGGTTGGGGCCTCGCCTTGCCGCCGCCGGAATGGCGCGCACCGCTACTGTTGGCCGCCGGGGGCATTTTCAGCGTGATGCTCATGGCGATTCACTGGCTGCGGCACCCCGGCGCTGCCGAGCGCGACGCCGTGGCGGCCATCTATCAGCAGTTGGCGAACGTGCTGGATGCCAGCGGCACGCCTCGGGTCCGGCTCGCACGCCGCTCGCTCGAGAATGCCATTGCGGCGGCGTACGACACCTTGCTCACCGCACGGGCCAGCACGGCCAGCGGCTGGGACGTCCTGGAACGGCGCGCGGCCCAGATACTGGCAGCCGAACCGGTCACAGCAGCCGTCATCGGGCTGGCGCAAGTGGGACAACCGTTGCCCGCACCGCTTGGCCGGGCCCTCTACGCGATGGCCCGCAGCATCGCTGGCGACCGACCGGTCAATGTGAGTGCCGCCGCCGACGCCGCCACGGAAAACCACGCGCCTGCGCTCGCGGCGGCGTTGCATCGTGCCGAACCTTTGCTGACGGGCACGGTGCATGCCGCTGAACCGCCGCTGGTCGCCCTCGCCCGCCATCAAGCGCGCGCCCCCGCACATCCGCGCTGGATGCCGAAGTGGCCGTGGCCCGACGTGTGGCGATATCTGGTGCGCATCGGGCTGTGCGTGCTCGTCGCGCAAATCTTCATTGCCATCACGGCATTGCCACGCTCTTACTGGGTGCCGCTGATCGTTGTGGTCATCTTCAAGCCGAATTACGGCTCCGTGTTCGCCCGAGCCTTGCAAAGTGGCGTGGGCAGCATTATCGGCGTGGCACTGTCGGCGGCCGTGGTCGCCGTCGACCGCAATGGTCTCGTCAGTTTCGTTGCGTTGATCCCGCTGGCGGCGTGCTTGCCGTGGGCGTTGCGCCGTAACTATGGCTTGTTCAGCGCGCTGCTGTTGCCGATTCTCATGCTTGTGATGGGGGCGTTGCAGCCCGGCAGTCAGGATATTGCGCTCGCGCGTTTCATCGACGCGGTTGCAGCATGCGCCATCGTGCTGCTCGTGGGGTATTTGCCGTGGGCGAAGTGGGAGCGACGACAACTCGATGAGCGTGTCGCCATCGCGCTCGATGCCCTTGGCCGTTATGCCGCGCTGGCCGACACGCATGACGGCGATGCGGCGTTTGCCGCGCGGCGCGCTAGCTATAAAGCGCTCGACGATGCGCGCATCGCGCTGCAACGTGCGTTGTCCGAGCCGCCGCTGGTCAGCCGTCGTGCCGCGCGCTGGTGGCCCGCGCTGATTTCGCTCGAACGCGTGGCCAACGCGATTACCGATACCGTGCCGCATGGCGACGATCACGACGCGGCGGTACATCCGGCAGCGGCGGTGCTCACTCATATGGCAGCGGCACTTCGCCACGGCGGCCCGGCGCCAGACCTGCCGGCGCCGCCGGTGCCCGGCATCGACCGCATGCTCGACGAGGCACTGCGCGAGGCCATTGGGCTGCTGTTCGGGGTGGCTGGCGACGCGCGCGACGCGTCTGATCCCTCGCCTCGCGCGACCCCTTGAGCCACGGTCGCCCGCACGCCGCTTTGCCCTGGGCGTCGACAACGCAGGCATAATGCGCACTTCCGGCGCGCACCTGCGTGAGAAACCCGACGCACACGAACACCGTTCCACCGCGCCTGTCCGCTCAGTTGGACACCCTCGGATACCCCCAGCGCGACCTTTCGCGCGCCGCCACGCTTTTCAGAAGACTACGCATGAACACTACCCCGACGCTCGCCTGGACCGAAGACGGTCGCCCCGTCACCGCCCGCTGGCGCTCCGAAGCCGGCGTGATGCCGCCGCGCCGCGTCGAAGTCGTCGATGACACGATTACCGCCGACGACGCCTATCACCTCGCCTGCGGCGGTACCGCCCTGCTGTATCGCGGCGATTACCAGAACGCCCGTCAGTTGATGCTGGCCATGGCGCGTCGCGTGGACCGTCCGCAGCGCGTGCGCCGCAAACCGTCGAAAGATGCCGCACCTGTGGTCGCCAGCCCCGCCGATGCCTTCCATAAACACCGCATGGCGCAAGCCCAGCGCGCCCGCATTCTGGGCATGGTGCTCGTGCCGCTCGACGCCGACTACGGCATTCCGCTGCGCCGCGCGCCGGACGTGCGCGAAGCCTGCGCCGAAGCCTGGGGTGCACCGGACGACCAGACGAGCGTCGCGTCGCTGCGTGAAGTTCTCGGTTTGATCGGTGCGCACGAGTGGCGCAAGAAAGGCGTGTCGATTCCGGCGCTAGGTTCGACCATTCACCCGTGGTACGGCGTGTTCTCCCCGGTGCGGGGCGAATATCTCCAGTTGATCGAGCAAGCGCCGCTGCCCAACACCACGCTGGCCTTCGACGTCGGCACGGGAACTGGCGTGATCGCCGCATTGCTGGCCCGCCGCGGCGTGCAGCAGGTGATCGGCACCGACCGCGATCCGCGTGCGCTGGGTTGCGCCCGCGAGAACATTGCGCGACTGGGGCTGGAGCGTTCGGTGAAGATCGTCGACGCCGATCTGTTCCCGGAAGGCCGCGCGCCGCTGGTCGTCTGCAACCCGCCGTGGCTGCCCGCCAAGGCCAATGCGCCGATCGAACATGCCATTTACGATCCGGACAGCCAAATGCTCAAAGGCTTCCTGAACGGGCTGGCCGCGCACTTGAGCCCGGGTGGCGAGGGCTGGCTGGTGCTGTCCGATCTGGCGGAACATCTGGGCTTGCGCACGCGCGAGACACTGCTCGCGTGGATCCATGCCGCCGGTCTGGTGGTGCTCGCGCGTCACGACGTTCGCCCGCACCATCAGAAAGCTGCCGATGCTAACGACCCGTTGCATGCGGCGCGCCGAGTGGAAGTGACGTCGTTGTGGCGTCTTGGTGCGCGTCCCGCCTAAGCTCGATTGAGATCGATTCGTTCTGATCCGGCTAGCGTGCCG
Source organism: Pandoraea pneumonica (assembly GCF_049918595.1). GTDB lineage: Bacteria > Pseudomonadota > Gammaproteobacteria > Burkholderiales > Burkholderiaceae > Pandoraea > Pandoraea pneumonica_A. Next base: position 658,927 of record NZ_JBNCRZ010000002.1, on the reverse strand, counting down.
CGATCAGGACGAAGGAAGCGACTTCAGAAAGGCTGCTGCGCCATCGCCCGCCACGCAGGCGCTGGCAAAGCACGCCGTCAACAGATAGCCCCCTGTAGGGGCTTCCCAGTCCAGCATTTCCCCCGCACAGAACACGCCCGGTAGCGAGTGAACCATCAGGTGCTCGTCGAGCGCTTCAAGCCTGACCCCGCCTGCGCTACTGATCACCTCGGCAATCGGCCGCGGGCGCAATAACGTCAGCGGCAACCGCTTGATGCCAGCGGCGAGCGCCGCCGGGTCGTTGAACGTCTCGCGCGGCAGACATTCCCGCAACAACCCCGCTTTGACGCCCGCGATGCCCAGCCGACTCTGGAGATGACTCGCCATCGAGCGCGAGCCGCGCGGATGTGCCACTTCGTCGGCCACGCGCTGCGCTGACCAATCGGGCAGCAGGTCGAGAAACACCTGGGTCCCGTGGTCGTTGCCGGTTGCCAGAATGGCGTCTCGAATGGGGGCCGACAATGCGTACACCAGACTGCCCTCCACACCGTGTTCCGAGATCACGAATTCGCCTTGACGCGTCCTGCCGTCCGGCAACGTCATCGTCACAGACTTGACTGGCTCGCCCGCGAATTTGCTGCGCATATGTGGCGTCCAGTCAGCCTCGAAGCCAGTATTCGCGGGCAGCAACGGCGCCACATCGACACCGCGCTCGCGCAGCCAGGGCACCCATGCAGCATCGGAACCCAATTGCGGCCAACTGGCGCCGCCGAGCGTCAGCACTACGGTGCGAGCGTCGATATGGCGCTCACCCTCGGGCGTGGCAAAACGCAGGCGCTGCACGGCGGCTGCGGTGGTCGTGGTGGTCGCTTCCGCCCCGCTTTGCCAGCCCAGCCATCGATGACGGACGTGCAAACGAACACCGGAGGCTCGCAGGCGCGCCAGCCAAGCGCGCAACAACGGCGCGGCCTTCATATCGACAGGGAACACACGGCCCGACGTGCCGACGAAAGTATCGATGCCCAGCCTGTGAGCCCAGCTGCGCACGTCGTCTGCACTGAAACGACGCAACCATTGGCCGACGGTATCGGCCCGCGCGCCATAGCGTTCGACGAATTGCGGGGCAGGCTCGCCGTGGGTGAGATTCATGCCGCCCTTGCCTGCCATCAGAAACTTGCGGCCGACCGAGGGCATCGCATCGAACACGTCGACACGCCAGCCTGCGGCGGACAGCACTTCGGCAGCCATCAACCCGGCCGGACCCGCACCGATCACAGCAACGTCCACGGCGTGGACCGGCGCCGACGTGGCGTCAGTCGGGTGCGGGCCTGCGGCGGAAGGTGTCGGAGAAGCGGTCGTCGGATCGGCGGGTACGGTCATGCGGAATCGGTCAGGTAGCGAGTGGGAGGGTGGCACGCGCAGTGCGGCGAAGGTCGGCATTGTCCCATAATCACGTCTTTCAACCACCTTCCCCAGGAGCATCCCGAATGTCGTCTGACGATCAAACGTCGGTGGGACGTACCGCTTACGCGAGCTTTGCGCGCCGTTATGCGGAAATTGCCGTCTCCAAGCCGCATAACGCGCTGTATGAGCGCCCGGCCACGCGTGCGTTGCTCGGTCCGGTAGCGGGCATGCAAGTGCTCGATGCGGGGTGTGGGCCCGGCATCAACAGTGCATGGCTGGTGGCCCAAGGGGCCTCGGTGCATGGCATCGATGTCACCCCGGAGATGATCGAACTGGCACGCGAGCGGTGCGCGGGTTTGCCGGCAGCGTTCGATGTGCAGGATCTGGGCACGCCGTTTATCACGCTTGGCGAGAACCGGTTCGATGCCATTGTCAGCGCTCTGGCGTTGGACTATGTCGAGGATTTGGGGCCGACCTTCCGGGAGTTCGCGCGGGTGGCGAAACCCGGTGCGACGCTGGTGTGGTCGATGGGACACCCGATGCGCGATTGGATCGACGAGCGGACGCGACGCAACCGGCCGTACTTCGACATCACCAAATTCGGCATGTATTGGAGTGGTTTTGGCGAGCCGAAGCCGTTCGTTGAATCGTATCGGCGTCCGCTGGCGGGCATTCTCAATGCGGCGGCGGATGCGGGCTGGCAGCTTGAGCGCATGGTGGAACCGTTGCCGCTGCCTGAGATGGCCGCGGTGGACAAACGCCTTTACGACGAGCTCTCGCAAGCGCCTGCGTTTATGTGTCTGCGTGCGCGCCTGAGCAAGTAGCCCTTCGATCAGCGTGACTTGGGCTGTTCTTCGTTGGCGCCCCATGGGATGAGCATGGTGGCCATGAGCGTCGCGCCGACGATCACGGCGGCTACCCCGTAGTGCGCGATATTGGGCAAATCGAAGAGCAGTCCGTGAATGGTCGCGAACATGCCGCCTAGCATGACGAAAGCCGAGATAGCGGCAATGACGACGCGGGTATCGGAGCACATACGTCACCTCACAGCGAGTCCACGACCGTTGCGAAGCGGGGTAAGCAGGATAAGCGGGCTTCGTCGGCGTCCCTCAGTTTCAGTGTAGGACGCGCGACGCCAAAGGTTAACCGCACTTTAGGGGGCAGCGATGGCCGCGGGTACCACCGATTACCGGCGGTTTCGGTGGCTGGACCGCCGACGGATGCGAGGCCAGAACCACCACTACCCTTGCTTCTCGCGTTCCTCGTCGCGGGGCCATGGCGTGAGCATGACGACGATGAAGAGGATGCCGAACAGCACGGTGATGACGCCGCCATGCATGACGTGCGAGCGATCGTAGAGCAGACCGTGAATGGTGGCGAATGCCCCGCCAAGCGTCATGAAGGCCGCGATAGAAGCGATGACGACACGGAATTCGGAACCCATGGCGACTCCTTATAGTTATCGGCGATGGTGCCGCGAATGTCACTTATCAAGCGGCAACACCAGTGTACGCCGAAGCCGAAGCCAAGCCTATTGAGTCGTACGCCTACACAAATCCGAATTTGACGGAGATCAAGCGAGGTGGCCGCCGGTGACCATGGATGGCACCGACGGCACGTAGGTGCGGCGAGCGTTAGCGGCGAGCCTCTTGCCGCTTGGCTTCCCTCACCCAGCGGAAATGGCCGCTGCGCAGCAGCACCGGGCCGGCGAGGCCCATCGAGAGATAGCGCCGGGCGAGCGCTTCGATGTCGTTGCGCCCGTGTTCGAACGCGTGCAACAAGTCATCCGCCCGGGCCGAGTAAGCGCCGAAGTGGTCTTCGAGCGCCTCAGCCGACACCGCGCAATCGATATGTCGACCGTTCACCCGTACGGCGAACTCGATCGTCAGATCTTCGCAATTGAACACGGGGCCGTATTCCGGAAAATTGATTGGCATGGCGGCACCCCTACTTAGCGAAATGACGCGATTGACGTGTCGGCCGACACGTTGCATCCAGCATAGTGCATCGCTGGCCAATGCGCGAAACGTCTCGCTTATCGGTTCGTCAATTCCGATTTAGGAAGGTTCAGCCCCCAGCCGAATTGCAGCAGTTACATTAAATCATCGACTTAATTCTCTGATTTAACGTAACTATCCAACGCGAGTTACTTGCTGGGTTTCGTCTCGTTCAGAAAGGCAACAAAGCCTGCGAGGAACTCCGTGAGCTGTTTGCGCACGGCGTCGTCCTTCAAATTGCCATCGGCATCGATCGCCTGATTCGCGTGCGACACCATCATCCGGCCTTGCCACCATGGCGTGGTTTGCAGCGTACGCAGTACCGGCAGCCACGCGTTCTGACTGAGGATCGTGCCAAACCCGCCGGGCGACGCGCCCATGAGTGCGACCGGCTTGTTGCGAAACACACGCGCGCTATCGGCAGGCGGACGCGATAGCCAATCGACGGCATTCTTGAACACCCCGGGCATACCGTTGTTGTACTCCGGCGTCACCAGCAGCAGGCCGTCCGCTTGCGCGATCGCGTCTTTGAGCGTCGTCACGGCTGCGGGAATACCGTCGCTAGCCTCAAGATCTCCGTCGTACAGCGGAATGCCGTGCAGTGTGTGAACTTCGAGTGTTACGCCTGCCGGGGCGGCCGCTTTCGCAGCGCGCAGTAACGCGGTGTTGTAAGAACCCTTGCGCAGGCTTCCGGACACGCCAACGATGGTGGTCATGAGCACGACTCCTTGAGAGGGGTGAGAACGGCGAATCGAAAGCAACGGCTGACGCGGCAGTGAAGCCACACCTCAGCCGTTACGTTGGAACGGATACAGACTGCCAAGCCCCAGCAGCCGGGTGAGTTCGTCGAGCGCCGTGCGGCACTCGTCAAGCAAGGCCGGGTCGGCCAGATCAGCCACCGCCAGCCGATCGCGGTAGTGACGCTTGACCCACTCCGTCAGCACGCCATAGCGCGCATCGTCAATCCACAGCCCCGGCAGCGTCGCGGCGCGCTCGGCTTGCGTAAGCACCACTCTGAGGCGCAAACATGCCGGGCCGCCGCCATTGCGCATGCTTTCGCGCAGATCGAACACATGTAACTCACGAATCGGACCGCCCCCCGCCACCAGCGATTCGAGATATCGCCAGACGGCCGGACGTTCCCGGCACTCCATCGGCACCACCAGCAGCATGCCTCCGCCCGCCTCAGGCGCACGTGCGAGCAATTGGCTGTTGAAAAGATAGCTGCCGACCGTGTCTTCCATCGACACGTCGGCGCTCGACACTTCCACCACCTGAAGCTCGCTACCTTGCACGGCCAGGCGCTCACGCAACGTCGCCAGCACCGCTTTCTGATCGACAAAAGCCTGTTCGTGGCAGAACAACACGTTACCGTTGCCGACGGCAATCACGTCGTTGTGAAAAACACCCGCATCGATGGCGTCGGGATTTTGTTGTGCGAACACCACCGCATCGGCCGCCAGCCCATGCCGCCGGGCAATGGCCTGACTCGCCTGCAACGTTTGACGTGCCGGAAAGCGCTGCGGCGCGGGGGCACTGGCGAGATCGTCGCGGCCGTAGACGAAGAATTCGACACCACGCTCGCCGTAGGCCCCGCACAAACGCGTGTGGTTCGCTGCGCCCTCGTCACCCAACGACGGCCAGCCGGGCAACGCGTCGTGATGCGCAAAACGGCTCGCATCGGGAAACGCCGCACGCAAGACGCGCGAGGTCGTTTCATGCTCGATTGCACGGTGCAACTTGCTGCACAGATTGGCGGCCGTGAAATGCACGCGGCCATCGGCCGTATCTGCCGAAGGGCTGACTGTCGCGGCGTTGGCGGTCCACATACTGGCTGCCGAGCAGGCAGCACCTAACAGACCCGGTGCCGTGCCCGCCACATCACGGATCACCGCATGATCGTCGCCCGAAAACCCCAACGTGCGCAGCAATGCCACCGACGGGCGCTCCTGCGGCGGCAACACCCCCTGCGCATAGCCGAGATCGGCCAGCGCTTTCATCTTGGCCAGCCCTTGCAACGCCGCCTCGCGCGGGTTCGACACCCGATTGGCGTTGTTGGCCGACGCCACGTTACCGAACGACAAACCTGCATAGTTGTGCGTGGGACCGACCAGTCCGTCGAAGTTGGCTTCGATGGCATTACGCGTCATGAGCGAATCCTGAAATTGCAAACAATGAAGTGGAAATAGCGAGTCGTTTGTGCTTGTGCGTTGCCGCGGTGCCGTAACACCGTCATGCCGCCGCGAAGTCCAGCCCGGGGTTCAGACGCTCGGGAAGTGCAGCGCTTTGAGACTCCATCGAGGCAATCGGATACGCGCAATAGTCAGCGGCGTACCACGCGCTTGGCCGATGATTCCCCGACGCGCCGATGCCACCGAATGGCGCAGCCCCCGCCGCCCCTGTGGTCGGCCGATTCCAGTTGACGATGCCTGCCCGTATTTCGGCAAGAAACTGCGCGTAATGCGCAGGATCTTCGGAAACGAGCCCCGCAGCCAGTCCGTAACGCGTGCGATTGGCAAGTGCGATGGCCTCGTCGAAGGTGTCGTATCGCAGCACCTGCAACAGCGGGCCGAAGTATTCCTCGTCGGGCAACGCGTCGCGGGACGCAAGCGCCGTCACGTCGATCAGGCCCGGGGTCAAGCGCGCGGTACGGCTGTCCGGTTGCGCCAGCGGCAAGATCGCCGTCGCGCCCAAAGCCATCAATTCAGCTTGCGCAGCGGTCATCCGGCGCGCGGCTTGCAACGAGACCACCGCCCCCATGAACGGCTGCGGTTCCGCGTCGTAACGGCCGACGCTGATACGTCGTGTGATAAACGCGAGACGCTCGATGAATGCGTCGCCCGCCGCACCGCGTGGCACGAGCAGACGCCGTGCGCACGTGCACCGTTGCCCGGCAGAGAGGAAGGCCGATTGAATTGCGATATGAATGGCGGCGTCCTGCTTTTGCGCGTCGGCGGGTACCTCGACAATCAACGGATTGTTCCCGCCCATCTCCAGTGCCAGCATTCTCTCCGGCCGCCCCGCAAACTGCCGATGCAAAGCACGCCCCGTGGCTGAACTACCGGTGAAGCACAGGCCGTCGATACCGTCGTGGGCGGCCAGTGCGGCGCCGGTGTCCCGCCCGCCCTGCACCAGATTGAGGACGCCCGCAGGCAGCCCCGCGTCGATCCAGCATTGCAACGTGCGCTGGGCCACGCCCGGGGCCAGTTCGCTCGGTTTGAATACCACCGTGTTGCCCGCTAGCAGCGCGGGCACGATGTGGCCGTTGGGTAAGTGACCGGGAAAGTTGTACGGACCGAAGACGGCCATCACACCGTGTGCGCGATGACGCACCAAATTCTCGCCGTCAGCCACTGCACTGCGCCGCTCGCCCGTGCGCTCGTGATACGCCTTGGCCGAATGGCCCACTTTCGCGGCCATCGTGGCAACTTCCGTACGCGCCTCCCACAACGGCTTGCCCGTCTCGCGGCCAATGGCGTCGGCTAGGGTTTCCGTATTGGCCGTGACGTTGGCGGCGAATCGTTGCAACACCGTCAAGCGATCCTCGACGCTGCGTCTGGCCCAGTCGCGTTGCGCGCGGCGGGCGGCCTGCAAGGCGGCGTCGACGTCGTTGGCATCGGCCGCGTTGCCATGCCAGACGACATCGCCCGACATCGGATCGAGTGAACGAAACTCAGCGCCGTTACCCGCACGCCAGACACCCTCGAGATACAAATCGGTCATGAGCGACAATCCCCGATGCGACGCCCCATCGTGCGGCGTTCGATGCGGATCATGATGACACGGATTCATCAGCCGGAACAATGCGCACAGCGCGCGACACCGCGTAAAGCCACACCCCGTGGGACTCTGCAATGTCACACAGCGGACACGCAAGCGACACGCATAAAATACGAAGCTGTTGTCGGCCTGGAATGGCCGATGGAAGTTGAATGACGCCGATCGCGCATTTTTCAGCCGCTTTCGGTGGTTTCTGAGGAGATTTTCAATATGACCGATGCCAACCGCTCCGCCCTGCGTCACTGGCTCAGCGATGTTCGCAACGCCAACGACAGCGAGGGTCCTTCGAACGACGCTGGCGACGGTATCGATGCTTGCGGCGTGCGCTGGAAACGTCACGCCGAAGGGGTGCTTGAGCTGATCCCCGCCGACACGAGCGCTGGGCGCTTCGATGCGGTGCTCTCGTGCGGGATTCACGGCGATGAGACGGCCCCCATCGAAATCGTCGATGGCATTTTGCGTGATATCGCCGACGGCAAACTCACGCTGCGCGAGCGTGTTCTCGTCATTCTCGGCAACCCCGACGCCGTGCGCGCCGGTAAGCGCTATCTCGAATACGATCTGAACCGGCTGTTTCAAGGGGCACACGCCAAACGTGCGGAATCGCCCGCCGTGCAACGTGCGCGTGAGTTGGAAGTGATCGTCGCGCAGTATTTCGATGTCGATATCGAAGGTAATCCAGCGCGTCGCTTGCGGCGGCACGTCGACATGCATACGGCGATTCGCCCCTCGCTGTTCCAGCGCTTTGCGGTAGTGCCGGGCACGGCGGAAAAAGCGCCGTCGGATGCGTGGATCGATACGCTGGCCGCAGCCGATATTGAGGCCGTGATGCTCACCGATCAACCGTCGGTGACGTTCTCCTATTTCACTTGCGCACGTTTCGGCGCTGAGAGTTGCACGCTGGAACTGGGTAAGGTCGAGCCGTTTGGGAAAAACCAGTTGGCGGATTTCGCAGGGATCGATGCCGCACTGCGCCGCTGGCTTTCGGGTGACGAGATGAGCGCGCGCGACGATGGCCAAGTCAAGCGCGCGCAACGCTTTCGGGTGGCCGCAGAGATCGTTCGCCGCACGAACGCCTTCGTTCTCGACGTGCCTGCCGATACGCCAAATTTCACGCCCTACCCGGCGGGAACCGTGCTGGCGCGCGACGGCGAGAACACCTACACGGTGTCGCATCCCGTGGAGCGCATCGTCTTCCCGAATCCGAACGTGGCGAATGGGTTGCGCGCGGGCGTGATGGTGGTACCTGCGTGACAGTGTCGGGCGGCGCAATGCCGCCGCTACGCACACACGCGAAGTAACGGTTTCAAACACCTGTCCGGCTGTCGTCGCGAGAAGCGGTTGCTTGTAGCATCGCCCGCTTCTCGTCTCTTACAGGGCCTGACGGCCGGTTCGGCCAAGGAGGTCGCGCTGGCCGTGTCGGCCGCCGATTTCATGCCCTACATACCGCCGTTTCCGACGCAACCGTTCCGCGCCACGAACACGCCGTCCACCGAATGTCGAATTACCATCCCAGCCGAATACCCCGCCGCCCCGCCGTTCGCCCATGATCTGCACGAAACGCTGAACGTCTCCCTCGCGCAATCTCACACCGTAATCAACATGTACGGCGCGTCGGCGCCCACGCTCGAACGGGCAAGATCCAGCAAGGCCGATCAGATTTTTCGATTCTTGTGGCACTACGTAGAGCAATTCTCGAGCGACACGACGCCCGCGCCCGCCACCGCGTCGCCACCACCGCCCTGGGAGGACGCTCTACGCAGCCATCTGCAACAAACCGCGTATGCCCTTGCAGAGCATGGTGTCGATCGAATGGACGTGGAACGCAATTTCAAGGCACTTCTGGCCGACGTACGTTCCGACAGTTGGTGGCTCTGCCTGACCCGAGGCATTGGTCGCGACGCCATTCCCTTCGCCGTGGGTTCGGTCGCCGCGTCGCTGCTCTCAACGTTCGTAGGCGCAGGCCCATGCGCCCCGCTTCTCGCGAAATTAGCGACGCACCTCGCGAGCGGCGCCATCATCATGTTCACTAACACCGCTGGTGCGGCCCTCTTCGACACGGTATTTCCGTCATTACGCGACAAGTTGCCACAAACGATGCCGGCACCCGGACTGGAACATCTGAACGCATCGATTCACTCCCCACTGCGCGAATTTGTAGTGTCCTGCCTCTCGTTTGCGGGCTGCTATGGTGCCGTACGCAATCCTCTTCGATTGTTCATAGAGAAGCGCTTACCCGCTCACGTCCTGGACGGACGATGGAAAGATATCGTGCATGCGTCCCTCGAAGTCCCGCTGACGTTCGTGGGCGCCCCGCTTCGCTACTGCCTTGACCACCTGCGAACGCCGGAAAGCCACGCGGCCATAGAGATTCTGTTGCAGGACAATCTCGCGGATCTGTTGTCGGAAGGCGCTGCCGCCGACGCGCAAGGCGGGTCGTGGTTCAGCGCGTTCTACGAGCGCTTCTCAAAGAATTTTTGTTCGATGCCGACAGCCATTCTGTGCACCCTGCTTGTTGGTGCCTTTGCTGGGATCGAGTGGCGCGATGCTGTCGTGGCCAACGCCCGTACCGTCGACTGGCAACGAACACTATTGAATCTTGTGGACTATTCCTGCCTCTACGCGGCCATTGGCGGACTACTTCAGATCGCACAGAGCGATTCGCGAGTCCGCGACATTCTGACGGCCTACCTGCGGCGCGGCACCGATCGGCTTCGACAAATGTTCGGCGTCGAGCAGGGCGAAGTCTCCGTCACCCAAGACTCGAGCAAATCCAACCGCACACGCATCGAATCGGGAGACTCTGGATATCAATGCTTCCAGTCCGAACTGCAAAACGCGGCGCGGCAGGACGGTCTTTCGTCAGTCTTCGTGGTCGAGTCGTCGCCGAGCGCCAGACAACGTTACCGATAGCGGGATAGGACGCATCACGGTGCGGCGGTCCTAGGCACGGTAGACTGGCGTCGATTCACAACGAAGCAACGCACTTGCCGTACCGTTGAGCGCGTGGCATCTTGCTTCCCAGACGTACGTTCTGCGTTTGACCGCCGTGCCCGATTCGCCGCACGGCCCGCTTTCCCCCATCCGGAGTGCTTATGCTATCCATGACGCCGAGCGAACTCGCCCGAAATCTGCTGATCATCCTGGTACTCAGCCTGCTGATGATCGGCACGTTGTGGGTACTGCTTCCCTTCTTGCCCGCCTTTATCTGGGCGGTGACCATCGTCGCATCCACCTGGCCGCTGCTCATCGGGCTGCAACGCCGACTCTGGCGGCGCCGCTGGCTGGCGACCACGGTGATGATCATCGGCATGTTGATCATCGTCGTCGCCCCGCTGACTGCCGCGGTGGGCACGCTCATCGGGCATGCCTCCGATATCAGCCAACAAGTGCAATCCATCGGCGAGCGCGGCCTGCCGATGCCACCGGACTGGCTGTCCCATATCCCGGTCATCGGTGAGCGCGCCAGCGAGGAATGGCAAGCGTTGGCCGCGGCCGGCCCCGGCGGGCTCGTTGCGAAGATCCAGCCCTATGCCGTGAAAGGGGCGACGTGGGCGTTCTCGAAACTTGGTTCGGTCGGTCTGCTGTTCGTTCACCTTGGCTTAACGCTCATCATCTCGGCCATCCTCTTCATGCAGGGGGAGCGCGCGGGGCGCGCATTGATCCGTATCGCCCGTCGGCTCGGCGGCGATCGTGGAGAAGAAGCCGTGAGGCTCGCCGGGATGTCGATTCGCGCCGTCGCGCTGGGTATTGTGGTCACGGCGGTGACGCAATCGTTGCTGGGTGGCATCGGTCTTTGGGTGACGGGCGTGCCGCTGCCGGGCTTCCTGACCGCGCTGATGTTCGTGCTCTGTATCGCGCAAATTGGCCCCTTCCCCGTGCTGCTGTCGAGCGTGGCGTGGCTCTACTGGCAAGACAGTCCGACGCTCGCGACGTTGCTGCTCGTGCTCTCGGTGATTATCGGCATGCTCGATAACGTCATGCGCCCAATGCTCATCAAACGAGGCGCCGACCTGCCGATGACGTTGATTCTCGCAGGCGTGCTGGGCGGTATGCTCAGCTTCGGTATCGTCGGGCTCTTTGTCGGCCCTGTGATACTCGCGGTGACCTATACGCTGCTGATGGCGTGGATCAACGAAGGGCTGAACCGACCAGCCACGGCCCCGAGCGGTGCGCCGCTGACAACACCGGCAAGCGCTTCGCCAGCCGCCAATCCTGCGGGCAAATCGGCCAGCGTGCCTGCCGCAGACACCGACAAGGGCGCTTGAGAAACTAGCAACGAGAAACGCAAAAGGTGCCGTCGACATGCGTCGAACGGCACCTTTTCCATTCTGCTAGTCCGCTTTGAGTAATGGTGCTCGAGTGGCTGGTTTTTCGGACGGCTTCACCTGTCGCAACGCGCGCCTACGTGGCTAAATGGCTCCCATCATCCTTTCTCGGGAAACGCCAAATGTCCCACGCCACGCCTGCCACGTCGGTCAATCCTGTTTCACAACCCTCGAAACAACGCGCTAAGCCAGCCGCTAAACCAGCGGCAAAACGCTCATTGCGTGTACCAAAGCGTGCACGGCTGGGCGATATGCCGCTGTTGCGGCGTGTCGGCAATGAACTTGCGTACACGCCGACGCGCTGCCGCGTGATGGCCAGCGCCATCCCGATGCGCCGCGACCCGTGGTGGGAGCGTCTGCCATCGGCCGAGGCGCTCGCCGCAGCCGCGCGTGCTCAGCGCGCTTTTGCCGGCAAGATCTTGCCCGAGACTTCGCCAAACCCGACGCGATAACCGTCGCCCTGGCACCAGCCCGCCATCACGACGGTATCGCCGTCTTCGATGAAGGTGCGCTTGGCGCCGCTGGCCAGCGTGAGCGGGTTCTTACCGTTCCACGTGAGCTCCAGCAGGCTGCCGAACGAATCGGGCGTCGGGCCGCTGATCGTGCCGGAGCCCATCAGATCGCCCACGCGCACGTTGCAACCGGACACCGTGTGATGCGCGAACTGCTGCGCCATGCTCCAGTACATATGACGGAAGTTGGTGCGGCAGATGGTTGTCGCTTGCGTATCGGCTTCGGCTTGCAGCAGCACTTCGAGTTCGATGTCGAAGGCGTGCTTGCCTTGCTGTTGCAGGTACGACACCGGTTGCGGGTCTTGCGCGGGGCCAGCGACACGGAACGGCTCGAGCGCTTCCATCGTCACGATCCACGGCGAAATCGACGTGCCAAACGTCTTCGCGTTGAACGGGCCCAGCGGCACGTATTCCCACTGTTGCAGATCGCGTGCCGACCAGTCGTTGAGCAGCACCATGCCGAAAATGGCGGCCTCGGCGGATTCGACGTCGAGCGTGTCGCCCAGCGCCGTGTCGCGGCCGACGATGAAGCCGGTTTCGAGTTCGAAGTCGAGCTTACGGCATGCATCGAAGATCGGGCGCGGTTGATCCGGCAACTTGATCTGGCCGTTAGGACGATGAAGGTCGGTGCCGCTCACGACCACCGAGCTTGCGCGGCCGTTGTAGCCGATCGGAATCTCGAGCCAGTTCGGCAGCAGCGCGTTGGCCGGATCGCGGAACATGCTGCCCACGTTGGTGGCATGTTCTTTCGACGAGTAGAAGTCGGTGTAGCCCGGCACTTGCACCGGCAGATGCAGCGTCGCGTCGGCGAGCGGCACCAGTGCCTGCGCACGCAGCGCGGCGTTATCGCGCAAGGCAGCGTCGCCGTCAGCCGACAGAAGCGCCGTGAGGCGCGCACGCGTGGCTTGCCACACCGGACGGCCAAGCGCCACGAAGGCGTTGATCGACGGCTGGGAGAACACAGCGGTGCCATTGCCCGGCGTCAACAGACCGGCGGCTTCGAGCGCAGCGAGATCGAGCACCTGATCACCAATGGCGACACCGACGCGCAAGGCAGGTTGTGCCTGCGTGTTGAACACGCCATACGGCAGGTTTTGCAACGGGAAGTCCGTCGTGCCGGTGTTGGCAGACGCGACCCAGCTTTGCTGGAGTTGAGACATGAGGAAATCCTTGTTCGGGGTAATGCGTCGGCCCACAGCCGCACAACGGTGCGCGGCGTGGGCCGTCTCGAGGTTGCGTGAAGTCGCGACGCGCGTCCGCTTACTTCTGGTTCGGGTTGAAATGCTTTTTCAGGCCTTGCCAGCAGGTGTAGTAGTTGTCCTGCAACTGCTTGGTCTGCAATGCAAAGCGCGTCGGGCGAATGACGGCCGGGGTCTCGAACATGAATGCCATCGTGGCATCGACCTTGTGCGGCTTGCTCGTGTCGGCCACCGACGCCTTCTCGAACGTGTCGGCATCCGGACCGTGGCCCGACATGCAGTTGTGCAGGCTCGCGCCGCCCGGCACGAAGCCTTCCGCCTTCGCGTCGTATACGCCGTGGATCAGGCCCATGAATTCGCTCGCGATATTGCGGTGGAACCAAGGCGGGCGGAACGAGTTTTCCATCGCCAGCCAGCGCGGCGGGAAAATCACGAAGTCGATGTCATCCACGCCCGGCGTGTTGCTTTGCGATTGCAACACCAGGAAGATCGACGGGTCCGGGTGGTCGTAGCTGATCGAGCCAATCGTATTGAAGCGGCGCAGATCGTATTTGTACGGGACATAGTTGCCGTGCCATGCCACCACGTCGAGCGGCGAGTGGCCGATATCGGCACGCCAGAGTTCGCCACCGAACTTGGCCACCAGTTCGAAGTCGCCTTCGACATCCTCGTAAGCCGCCACGGGCGTGAGGAAATCACGCGGATTGGCCAGACCGTTCGAGCCGATCGGACCGAGATCGGGCAAGCGCAGCAGCGCACCGTAGTTTTCGCACACGTAACCGCGCGCTGTACCGTCGAGCAGCGTCACGCGAAAACGTACGCCGCGCGGCACGACAGCAATCTCATACGGCTCGACGTCCATGACACCGAATTCCGTCGCCAGACGCAGACGGCCTTCCTGCGGCACGATCAGCAATTCGCCATCGGCGTTATAGAAGAAGCGGCCGTCCATCGACTGGTTGGCGGCGTACAGGTGAATGCCGCAGCCGCGTTGACCGTCGGGGCTGCCATTGCCGCCCATCGTGACCATACCGTCGACGAAGTCCGTCGGTGCCGTCGGCATCGGCAGCGGGTCCCAACGCATCTGATTGGGCGGTGCGGGCACTTCGTCGAACCGGCTCAACCAGCGCGACTGCTCGATTTGCGTGAACGGCTTGTGCATTGCCGCCGGGCGAATTCGATACACCCACGAGCGGCGGTTGTGGCCACGCGGGGCGGTGAATGCGGTACCGGAGAGCTGTTCTGCGTAAAGGCCGTAAGGGGCACGTTGGGGCGAATTCTGTCCAACGGGCAGCGCACCGGGCAACGCCTCGGTCGCGAATTCATTGAGAAAGCCGGACAGATAGCCCAACTCCCCCTGAATCTGGTTGGCTTTCGGGAGGGAATGGATGGAATCCATGGATTGCCTCGTCTCCTGTTATCGAATGCCGCCATTTTCCGACATGCAGGTATATTTTGCGATATAAATAGGCGAATCCACTATATTCATAACGCGAATACTAGCCACGCACCATGATTTCCTTACGCGATGTCGATCTGAACCTGTTGGTTGTGTTTCATGCGGTACTCACGCATCGGAGCATTTCTCAGGCGGCCCGTGAATTGGGCTTGTCGCAACCCGCCGTGAGCAACGGGCTGGCGCGCCTGCGTCAAACGTTCGATGACGAACTGTTCACCCGCACCGGCAACGGCATGCAACCCACGCCGTTTGCCGAGGCACTTGCCGAACCGGTGTCGGCAGCGCTCGCCGGTATCTCGCGGGCCATCAATCACCGTGAAGCCTTCGATCCGGCAACCAGCCAGCGCGAGTTCACGCTAGCCATGACCGATGTCGGCGAAGTGTATTTCATGCCGACGCTGATCGATCTGTGTACGCAGTTGGCACCTGGCGTGCGCCTGAGCACAGTACGCGCCGCCCTGCCCGATCTGAAGGAAGCGATGGCCGCCGGGCGCATCGATCTCGCGATCGGTGCATTCGACGACCTGACCGGCCCTTTTTACCAGCGGCGGCTGTTTCGTCAGCAGTATGTGAGTATGTTCCGCATCGGCCACGCGCTCGACCGTCCCGATGCGGGTTTAGCGGACTTCCAGGCAGCGCGCCACCTCTTCGTGACCACGGGTGACAATCCGTACGCGCGCGTGAATCAGCTTCTGGCGCAAGCCGGGTTCGGCGCCGACGCCAACTTCTGGGTGCCGCACTTCATTGCCGTGCCGTACGTCGTGAGCGTCAACGACCTCGTCGTCACCGTGCCCCAGAAATTTGCCGAGCGCGCCGCTGCCCCGTTCGGACTGCACTTCGTCAAACCGCCCGTGCGCTTGCCTGCGCTCCAGACGAACGTGTTCTGGCATCGCCGCTACCATCAAGACGCTGGCAATCAGTGGCTGCGGCAACTCGTATCGGAGCATTTCGTGGAATAGTGCGTGGCTCGCGACAGTCAACGCTCAAGCATCGTCGGCAATCGCATGGCCTTGGGCGCGCAGCCAGTCATTCCAGGCGGTTTCCAACACATCGAACGATGCGCCGATCTGCCCGGCGGAAGCTTGTGGCGCGAGGTGTTCGAGTTGCGCCGCGTGCGACGCCAGCGACGCGAGCCCAAACGACATGAAGCCACCCCGCAGTCGATGCGCCGAGTGCCGCAATGCGTCACGCGACAAGCTGGCCAGCGCCATACGGCAGTCCTCGATGTCCTGATCCGTGATGCGAACGAAGGTATCGATCATATCGCCGAGCGATACGCCGGCATCTTTTGAAAACCCGGTGGCGACCGATTCATCCGACGTCACCGATGAATCAACCACCGCAGGTAGCGGCTCGATCTCGCCGCATAGCGACGGATAACGGGCGCGGATGATCTCGATGACACGCAGCAGCGAACCTGCATCGACGGGCTTGTAGACGACGGCATCGAACGGCGACTTCGGCTCGCGGTCGATGCGAAGTGTCACGTCGGCCGTCGCCACAATGACCGGCACTTGGGGTGCGCGCGCCTTGATCTCGGAGGCCAACGCGTGCCCGGAGATATGCGGCATGTTCGCGTCGGTAATCACCAGCATGTGCGATTCACTGTCGAACGCGTCGAGCGCCTCGCGTGGGTCGTGATAGCAATCGACCATCGCCCCTAGCCCTTCCAACTGGCGCGAAAGCAGCATGCCGCTGATCGGATGATCGTCCGTGACCAGCACGTACCAGCCGGCGAGCGGACGTGCCCCCGGTTTCGCGCTGGTACTTCTTGGCAGATCGGCCGACGATGCCAGACCGGGTGCTGGCGAGATGCCGAGCGCGTCCCAGAGCGCGGCCTGATGCAGCAACGCAATATCGCGCGGCCACGCACTTGCCTTTGTCGTTGGATTGTCGTGCGGCGTCGGGCGCAAGAGGTACACGTCGGCGCCCGCCATGCCACGTACAGGCCACTCGTCGGCGAACATCAGCAACCCGGCATCCCGCGCACGTCCATCGCCTGTCGACCACGCCACCGCGTCGTCGTAGTGTGCCGGCGTGTAACCGGCGAATCGAATCAGCGATTCGAGGTACGCATGTCGACGCCCAAGGGCACTGACATAGGCAAAGGTGTGACCCGTCGCCGTCACGACGGGCGATTCGGTATTCGGCGCCCACGGCAAATGCAGCGTGAAGTGCATCGTCGTGCCACGGCCTTGCACACTGTCGACTTGCAGCGTTCCGCCCAGCATGGCAACGAACTGATGCGAGATGGCGAGCCCAAGCCCCGTGCCATGCTGCATGCCGGGTTCGTTAGTGCTCTTGCCGAACGGACGGAAGAGATCCGGCAGGTCGCCTGCGGCAATGCCCGCGCCGCTATCGCTGACCGAGAACACCACGTCGCACCCTTGGGCGTCGGCTCGCGCGACTTGTGCACTGAAAGCGACGAAACCTTGTGTCGTGAACTTGATCGCGTTACCCACCAGATTCGTGACCACTTGCCCGAGCCGGAGGGCATCGGTATGCACAGCGCGCGTCAATTGCGGATCGATCATCCAGTCGAGCGTGAGGCCCTGCAAGCGTGCCCGGCCAGTGAAGGACAGACCGACCGCCTCCAACTCCTTAAGCAGCGAGACGTCGCGCGAATTCAATTCGAAACGGCCCACCTGCATGCGCGAATAGTCGAGCAAGTCGTTGATCAGATCGAGTAGATTGCGCGTGGAACTCTCCATCACATCGACGTAATACCGATGCTCATCGCCAAGCTTCTGCGCGCTGAGCAATTCCAGCGACGCGAGCGTGCCGTACAACGGCGTGCGCATCTCGTGGCTGACCGTCGTGAGGAATACGTCCTTGGCCTTGTTCGCACTCTCCGCAGCGAGCCGCGCCTTGCGCTGCTCCAGCTCAAAACGGCGTTGTTCGGTCACGTCCGAGAGTGTGCCGATCAGTACCGATTGCTCACGAAATACCGTGTCGACAAAACTCACGGCATAGTGACGCTCGCCCGCATCGTCCGACACACTTAGCAACCGCCGCACCGGACGCGCCACCACGCCGCTGTGCAACTGCCGATACATGCGCGTCAGCTCCCCGTCGCCGAGCTGCCTCAGCAGATCGACGGTGCCGGCGTAAGCGGGGTTGCTCATCACGACAGCCGGCTCGAAGGGGTCGATGATCGCCATCCCAACGGGGGCGGTTTCAATCAGTGTTTGTGTGAATGCGTCGCGCTCGAGTAGCGCCGTGGTGCGTTTGCGCGCCGGGTCGATGACGCGCTTGCGGATGTAGCGCATGGCGGCGCACACACCGCCTGTGTAGAGCAGCAGTAGCAGCGTTGCGACAACCAGCAGCGTGGCGTTGCCCAGCAGCAACTCTGCGGGCGACACGGCATAGCGCACAAACCACGGATTGAAAGGAAGATGGCGTTCGAAAACGATGCGCTGACCGTCAGTGCGCAGCGTCATTTGCGAGCCGCCGAACAATGGCATCGTCGCGAGTGTTTTCATGTGACGAGGCGTCGGCAACGGCGTGCCGACACTCGCGACGATGATGCCTTCGACGGAGACGAGTTGAAGCGTCTCGCGCGTCTGATCGAGATGGCGCATGCGCGGCGGCACAATCAGTTCCGGCGACATGCTGGTGCCCACGTACAGAATCACGTGCCCGTCCAGATCGCGGATCGGCACGAAGCTCGATACCGTCTTCACGTGGGTCACGGGGTGTTCGTAGTTATAGGTCCAGAACGGACCATCCTCCTGCCCGAGCGCCCTCGCCTGATACCGCTCCACCTTGTTCATTTCGGCGAGCATCGTGCGGGTGTCGCGCTCCAGATCGGCGGCACTGAACGATTCACGCCCGAGCGAGGGCCGATAGGCGGCGAAGGCCCCGTCGGGCGAGATCAGGAAGGTTTCGTCTTGCGAGTCGAACGGACTCCAGAAGTCGGCGTCCAGCACCATCAGGCGCGCGGTCAGGCGGGTCAGCACCTGCGCACGCTCCGGCGTAATTTCAGCCAGTTTGACGATTTCGAAGTCGCCATCCCACGCCACGCCGCCGATGCGCACAGCCGTGCCCGGCTTCAAGGCGTTCAAGGGATGCAACACGCGCTCGCCGAGCAAGCGCGTGGTACCGCCGGGAGGTGCAGCACTGGCCTGCACGGTGCGCGACATCGAGCGCGCCTGCTCGTTGAAGACTTCGAGATCGCGAATTTCGCGCGAGACCGCTGCGAAGAACGACTCGGTCTTCTGACCGCCCTGCCACAGCGCGCCGAACATGGCATAGGAAATCGCCGCCGCCCACACCGATAACCCGAAGAGCAACGCGAGCACGCCCCCGATGCGCAGCAGGCGCCCCGCAACGGCAATGTCGCGAGTCATCGTTTGGGCGGGCATGGTCGCGAACGCTCGACGTCGCACGCCGTTAGACCGCAGTTGGCGTATCGGCTTCGCCTTCGCGCGTGAGTTGCAGCGGGCTCGATGCATGCAACTGGAACAATTCCATGTCGTTGCGACATCCCAGCTTGCACATGGCCATCCGCTTCTGGTTGTTAATCGTCTTGGCCGAACGCTTGAGGGCCTCGGCGATTTCGGAAACGTTATTGCCACTCAGATACATACGCAGCACTTCCATTTCCTTCGGAGAGAGCGGTCGACGCGTGGTCGGCTTGCGGCGCGACTGTTCTTCGAGAATCTGCTCCGCGCGCCCGCCGAGATAGCGCATGCCACGGCGGCAGCGTTCTACACACACGGTGATCTCGCGAAGATCGTCCGACTTCGTCATCACCCCGAGTACGCCGCAATCGTTCAGTGCGTGAATGATGGCCGGCTGTTCGATCGACGTGAAGACGATGACCTTGATATCGGGATATTTGCGGCGAACGCGCTTGATCATGCCTAGGCCATCGCCGAACACGCCACCGGGCATGCAGTAGTCGGTGATCAGCACGTCGACGGAATTCGT
This sequence comes from Pandoraea pneumonica, assembly GCF_049918595.1. Classification (GTDB taxonomy): domain Bacteria; phylum Pseudomonadota; class Gammaproteobacteria; order Burkholderiales; family Burkholderiaceae; genus Pandoraea; species Pandoraea pneumonica_A. The sequence goes on along the minus strand of NZ_JBNCRZ010000002.1, from coordinate 639,337 downwards.
CTCGAGGGCCTCGAACAGTTGCGTCGAATTGGCGACTGGCGGGAGCACGTGAAAGCCGGGGTCCGGGGCGAGCATCTCGCGCAGCGTCGAAGAGACGATCGGGTGATCGTCGGCAATCAAAATTTTAACCATCATGAGCGCAATCCTTTTAAAAGAAGTCAGCCGTGGGCGCGCGCGATCGAACGCCGCGTGTCAACGCGTCATGGCTTCCCAAAAGAGGAATGTGTGACGAAGCGGCACACAAACAGATCACAGAAGCGTCACCGCGATACTGTTGACGGGGGTGAAGCGTGCCGTCAGACGCCGTGGCACCTATCCGACGGTTATCCGGCCGCTATCCAGCCGTGATTGCCGCGGGCGCCGACGCCGGAGATGCGCCATCGACGGTCGTCCACGACGAACATGTCTTGTGACCCGTTAGTCGCATCTCGCCCTCGCCGATGACAGGCTTGACGCAGTACCGGATGCGCACGCCCCGCAAACCGGCGGAAGGCATCATGTCTCGCGCTCGTCCGACCACGCGAATGCGTGTCGGCCCGGCCGCGGCTTCCCACAGATGCACACTCTCGGTCTCGGGCCAGTCCGCCATCCAGCGGTAAGTCCCTCTGACAACGCGCCCGACTTGCGGCGTGCCGCTCATACCGACCGCCGCGGCGACCGGCCGCATACGGGCCGTGACCTCGCGCGGTGCCGTCTCAGCGCGAGATAGCGTGGCCCCATCGAGCGCATCCGTGTCCGCATAGGTCTGCGTGACACCCGGCGATTGATACTCGCTACAGCCCGTGAGCGCCGCCACCAAAAGCGTGCCGGTCACCCACGTCAGCCTGCGCCGAATCGGCCCACTGAAAACGCGACGATCTGTCGAAAAAACCAGATCGCCGCGTTGCGTCGTCGTCATCGATTCAATCCCCCGTCGTGCCGTCATCAGGTTGCTCACCTTTTGCACCGTCCGACGACCGGGAGAAATATAGGATAAGTCCACATTGTTCGGACGTATTAGCATTAGTTATAGGAAACATCCCAAGGCCAAATAGGCGGACAACCCCGCGACGTCCAAATAAAGCCCGCACAGTACGTCAGACCTGATGCGGCGATGACGCACCCCACGTTGCGCCAATGCTTACCGGACGCTGTGATTGACACACGTGCGCCACAAAGATTCACTTTGCCGCACTAGACGAGACAGAATCGCCATTGGCGTACGCTGATGAAGCGTCGCTTTGCGGCCACAGGAAAGTCACTCGAAAAGCGTTGCGATTTTCGAGAGATCCATAAGCAATGGGATGTCGGACCGCTGGCCCGCGACATCTGCCTAGCGATTCAACCGCCGAACGCCTTGAAGAACATGCCGGCGGCGACGAGCGCCATGAGCACGGAGAACAGTTGTTGCAACCGTGCGGCGGCGAGGCGCGGCGCGAGCATGCGGCCGATCACCATGCCGGCGACGGCGCCGGCGACGAATAGCCATCCTTGCGTACCCGGATGCATGCCGTGCCACCAAGCGTTCGCGACGGTCCCCGCGGAAATCAGGGCGATGACGAACAGCGATGTGGCGACGATCCCGTGCACCGTGATATCGGAAAAACGGCGCAATGCGGGCACGATGACGAAGCCGCCACCGACGCCGAGCAAACCCGAGGCGAAGCCCGAGACGGCCCCGATGGCACCGAGTGTGCTGGCCACGCGCCGCGTCCAGTGCAGGCGTCCGGTGGCCGGATCGAGGCGGCACGGCGGCTGAACGACAAGGCTGCCCGCTACGCCACCTTGCCCTCGCGACGCCCGGTACATCCGAGTTGCGACGATCAGCATGGCAAACGCGAACAGGCCGACGAGCCAGTGTTCAGGAAGCCGGTGAGCTACCCACGTACCCAGCGGCGCTACGCAGATACCGATACCGGCCATGAGGAGTGCCGCACGGTATCTGACCAGACCTGCACGAAGCCCTTGTGCGCTGCCGACTGCGGCGCTGGCCCCAACGGCGAGGAGCGCGACGGGCCCGGCTTGCGGTACACCCCAGCCGAGACCGAAGACCAGCGCCGGAACCGCGAAAATGCCGCCACCGGCGCCGGTCAGTCCGAGAACGAGTCCCACGGCGGCGCCCAGAACGGCAGCCGTTGGCGACGAACTTAGTGTGGCGAGCAGCATTGGGGTAGGTTTTCCGGCGTCACGCGACTTGGATGAAATCCAAATCACTATTGGTCATATGCTTATGACCAATGATTATATAGAAGTGACGACGGTGCGCAAAGTGTGGCGACGCGAAACGGTCAAGGGTTCTCGCAGGAAGGACCGATATCGGTGGAAGGACCTATCGGGGCCCTCACCGAGACGAGTTGCACACTGTCTGAGCCGCGGGAAGGGTCCCCGGTCAGTCCTGGAGGGCGGCGGAGGGGGCGGTGTGAGCCGATTGCGACATTGCAACCCACTGGGCGGCGAGTGCACGAATGCGCATATCAGGGGCATTGGCGAGAAATTCCGCTGCCTTGGCAAGAAACGCGGGGGTGGCCGCGTTCGGCACGCGCACGAGCCACGTTAGCGCCTGATCGCAGGCGCCCTGCCCGATCAGCAAACGAGCGACGTTGAACTGTCCGCGAAAATCGCCGCCTTCGGCCGCTTTGCGATACCAATCGAAAGCGCATGCAACATCGCGCTGCACTTCCCATCCGTCCTCGTAAAAACCGCCGAGCAGATTCTGCGATTTCGCGTGCCCGAGCGTGGCGGCCTTCACCAGCCACGCAAGCGCAGCAGGCCGGTCTTGCGGCGCGCCACGCCCAAGTGTGAGCAGCGTGGCGAGGTTATACATGCCCCACGGCTCATCGCGGCGCGCTGACTGGCGATACCAATAGAGCGCGACTTCATCGCTCGCAGGCACGCCCCAACCGTTCTCGTAGCAACGCCCGGCCATGTTCGCCGCCATACCGTGGCCCGCGTGTGCCGCGCGCTTGAACAGATCGAGCGCGGCCTCGGCATCGCGTGCCACGCCGCGCCCATCGAGCAGCCATTGCGCGTAGACCACTTGCGCTTCGACATGCCCCGCCTGCGAAGCCGCGGCCAGCCACGCGGCCGCCGTTTCCGGCGGCCCCGCCAGGATGTCGCGAACCTGCGCAGGCGTGAGCGACGCAATCTGCGCCGGATCAATTCGCATCGCCAACCATCAATAACGTGCGGTGAGCGAGACAATCGCGCTGCGGCCCGGCGCCATCGACGCATAGTGCGCCGGATAGGCCTGATCGAAGTAGCGGCGATTGAACAGGTTCTGCACGTTGAGCTGTGCCGACAGATGCTTATTCACACGCCACGACGCCATGGCATCGAAACGCCAGTACGACGGAATCTCGCGCAGATTCGCCGGATCGCCAAACACGCTCGACGTGTAGAACGCGCCACCTCCCACCGTCACGGACGGGATGATGTCGTAGGTCGTCCACAGGCTGAAGCTGTTACGCGGCGTGTTCGGGAACTGGTTGCCGTTGTTCGACGCCGCCGTGCCCGTGCCGTTGTCCGTCAACTCGCTCTTCATGTACGTGTAGCCGCCGAAGACCTGCCACTTGTCGGTCAGCTTGCCCGCGAAGCCCAATTCCAGGCCCTTCACGTTCTTGCCGCCGACCATGGCGTAGGTGTTGTCGGCCATCGTCACGCGCGCATTGCTCGTTTCGATGTAGAACAGCGCGGCCGTGAGCAAGAGGCGCTCGCCCAGCACATTCCACTTCGTACCGATTTCATACGAACGGTTCTTCTCGGGTGCGAGATCCGCCGCGTTAGGGCCGACACCGCCACGGCCCGGGGTGAGGCCTTGCGTCTCGCTGCCTTCGCCCAGCAACGCGCCAGCAGGCGTCGACGACGTCGCATACGACGCATAGATGCTGCCGTACGGCAGCGGCTTGTACACCACGCCTGCCTGCCAGTTAAACAGCGTGTCGTCACGCGAGACCGACTTGCCGCCGTTGGCGCGCGTATCGGTGAAGTCCGTCGAATAGCGGTCCACGCGCGCGCCGAGGTTGATCTGCCATTCCTTGGACAGATCGATCGTGTCAAAACCGTAAATCGCCGCCGTCAGCGTGCGCTGGAATGCCGGATCGTCGTTCAGACGAATACTGCCGGTCCACGGATCGTACGGGTTCGGGTTATAGAGGCTCGTGCAGTTGTAGCCTGACGCCGCGCCCACGCCACGCAGGCACGAGTTGCCCGTGCCCGAGCCGCTGCCTGCGGCCACCGTATAAGCGTCCTTACGGCTCGACTCACGCGAGAACTCGGCCCCCACGTTGAAGCTGTGCTTGAACTGCCCCGTATGGCCTTCGCCGAACAACTCGGTTTGGTTGGCAATGCTCCACACGTTGCTGTCACGCGTATTCGCGCGACGCCAAACCTTGCCGTTAGCCACGTTGCCCTGACTGTCGTCCGGCTGCGTCCAGATGTAGCTTTGCGACGACTTCGTGTAGCGCGTCATGTTGCGCAGCGTGAGCGTCGGCGTGATGTCGTGCTCGATCTTGATCGTGCCGATGTCCGACGACGTGCGGCGGAAGTCGCGATCGTCGAGCCCGTAGAAGTTGCTCGGATCGACCGAAGCCGGCCCCGTGCGGCGTCCCGGTGCGTAGTTGTACGGAATGCCCGAGTCCGGCAGGCCGTCCGATTGCATGTGATAGAAGCTCGCCACCACACGCGTCGGCGTGCCCAACCCGAACGCCACGGACGGCGCGATACCCCAGCGCGAGTCGTAAATCGCGTCGCGCCCGGCCACACCCGCGTCGTGGCCCATCAGGTTCATACGGAACGCGGCGTGATCGCCGATCTGCCAGTTGCCGTCCGCCGTCAGGCGCTTGTACTTGGCATTGCCCAGGCCCACCGTGCCCTCGGCAAACGTGCCGAGCTTGGCTTCCTTGCTGACGATGTTGACGCTGCCACCCGCACCGCCACGCCCGCCGTAGGCGCCGCTTGCGCCCTTCACGACTTCCACCGCTTCGGTGTTGAACATTTCGTGCGTGGTGGCGCCCACGTCGCGCATGCCGTCGACGAACAAGCTGCCTTGCGTGTCGTAACCGCGCAGGAACGGACGATCGCCGAGCGGGTTACCGCCCTCGCCTGCGCCGAACGTGATGCCAGGCACCGTGCGCAGCGCTTCCGTGAGGGTGCTCGAACCGGTGCTTTGCAACAGCGGTTCGGGGATGACCGTGACCGAGCGCGGCGTGTCGACGATGGGGGCAGTGAATTTTTGCGACGACGAGTAATCGGCCTTGAAGTTGTCACGATTGCCCGTGACATTGGCGCTCGGGAGTTGCACGTCGGTCGACGCGCGCTTGGCGTCAGCGTCGGCGTCTGCGGCCATCGCGCCTTGCGCACTCAAAATACCCACCAATGCTGCGCTCAACTGCGAGCGACGCAGCGTCATCGGTCCCACTTGCATCTTGGATTCCCCCCTGGAGATCGCTGGTTTGTCTGCGATCCGTCTCCAGTCTTACGCTGTCGTTGTTCTGTACTTGCCCGGTGTTTCAAGGCGCGTGACATTGCATCACCCCGCCACATCCACTGCCCATCGTTAGCTACAGCCATCGAATCAGTGCAATACCGACCTCGGATCGTATTTCGTAAATGCGAATTATTACTATTTCTAACACCAGTTGCAAATGATTTGTAATATTTCACGCAGCAAAACGGACGACTGTGGCGTCGACGACGAAAGCGCGAGATGGGGGTAGACCGGAGGGAGAACAGCCGCTATGGGCCGCAGAGATGGGAGGAGAAACCGAGGGGGGAAGGATGATGAGCGCCCCGGAGAGGCGCCCGTGGTGTCAAGTTAGCGCTTCTGCGACGGCTCGATAAGCACGGTGTCGTTCTGCGACGTCGGTTCTGCACTGGTTGCCGTAGCCACCGCCGCAGACACTGCCGCAGACACCGCATCAAGCTCGGCCAGAATATCGCCCGTGTGCTCCCCCGGTGCGGGCGGCTCGCGATGCGTCACCGGCCCGTGACCATTCAGACGCACCGGCGAAACGATCGTATGCGTCGTCTCGCCGCTGGGCAGGACCATCGGCCTCACCCAGCCCATATGCGCCACCTGCGGATCGGCCAACACGCGCGAATAGGTGCTGATGGCCGTGCACGGCACGCCGACTGCACTCAAACGGGCAAGCCAGACCGCGCGGTCGTCGTGCATGAAAACGGCTTCCAGCACGTCGCGCAAAACTGCCTGATGACGCGCGCGCTCACGGGCATTGGCAAAGCGTGAGTCGTCGAGCAGGTCGACGCGGTGTACCAGCGCGCAAATCGCCCGCCAATGTGCCTGACCGTCGAGATCCATGCCGAAATACCCGTCTTTTGCACGGAACGTCGGCCAAGGTGCCGTCGGTCCGCCAAAGCGGGCCTCGTCACTGGCGTGCGTCCCTGCCCCGGCGATGGCGCTGCCCGTCCCATTCGCGCTCTCCTCGCCCGCGCGCAGCGCGGCGATAGCAAGCGTGGCACCGAGCATCGGCACATCGATATGAACGCCGCGGCCGTGTTGCTGGGCAGCGACTAACGCGGCCGACACGGAAAACGCCGCATACAGCCCTGCTGCGAGATCGGCAACAGGCAAATCGCGTGGCGGTTCAAGGCGGCCGGGGGTCGTCCCCAGCATGCCGCGCAAGGCATCGATAGCGGGCACGCCTGGATGGCCTGCGGAGCGTGGTCCATCCTGACCGAATGCGGAAATCGACACGTAGACGAGATGCGGCTGCACCACCGACAACGCGTCATAGCCGAGCCCCGCACGCACGAGCGTACCCGCGGGCAAGCACTCGATGACGACCTGCGCGCCGCGCACCAACGTGTGGGCAAGGCTGCGGCCTTCGAGGGTGCCGAGATCGAGCGCGACCGAGCGCTTATTGCGACGCAAACCGGCATGCGCAGTGGCACCGAGTGGCCCGTGGCTACCGTGACTATCGTTGGAAAGTTCGTCGACCGGATCGTCGACCATGATGACGTCCGCGCCCATGTCGGCCAACAGCATGCCGCAATAAGCGCCCGCCGCGCCCCGACAGAACTCGATGACGCGGATCCCCGTAAGTGGTGCGTTCAATATCTGACCCCTATTTGCCTGGTGTTTGTTGTAGTTCTCAACCTTGGCAACCGTCTGAAGCGGCGTTGACGCATTCTAGTGCAATTACTCGACGCCGGTCACTGCGGAAAAAAGGAGGGGCAACCGCCCCGTTGCCACTGGGCAACAGCGCTACGCGCACGAGGCTGTGGCGACATCCGGATGACATGAAAGGCTGCACAAAAACGCCGCTTTTCGTGCCCTCTCATGCCCCCGAACGTCCTTGCCCAAACCCTACGCACCCCTACGCATCACAGCCACCCTGCTTTGCGGAATTTCAGGAACAGGAACAGATCGATGAGGATCATGACGCCGACGCAAACCGGATACCCGTATTGAAACTTCAGCTCGGGAATATCGGCGAAGTTCATGCCGTAGATCCCCGCGATCATCGTGGGCACGGCGAACAGCGCGGCGAACGAGCCAAGCCGCTTGGTCGTCTCGTTCTCCGCCAGCGAAATCATGCCGAGATTGACCGAGAGCGCCGTCGTCACCATTTCGCGCAACATGTCGATGTTCTTCGTAATGCGCTGCAAATGGTCGAACACGTCGCGGAAGTACTCCTGCATACCGCCGCACAACTTCGGTGCCATCGCGCCGAAGAGTTTGCTCACCGCTTCCATCAGCGGCACGCACGCGTGCTGGAGTGTGATGAGCCGGCGTTTGAGTTGGTACAGGTCTTCGATGATCTCGCGGCCTTTGGCCGGTTCGTTGCGCGCGAAGATCTGTTCCTCGATGGCTTCGAGTTGCGCTTCGAGATCGTCGAACACGGGGAAATAGCTGTCGACTACGGCGTCCATGAGCGCATAGAGCACGAAGATCGACCCTTGCTTGAGCAAGTGCGGTTCTTTCTCCGCACGGGCACGCACTGCGCCCAAACCCTGCGTCGCGTTCGAACGCACGGAAAGCACATAGTTGTGCCCCGCGAAGATCGCGACTTCACCGATCGAGAAGTCGCCGTCGGCGTCTTTGTTGAGCACGTGAAGCACGGCGAAGAGCGAGTCGCCGTACTGTTCGATCTTCGGGCGCTGGTGGCCGTGCTGGGCGTCTTCGACGGCAAGATCGTGCAGGCCGAACTCGTGCTGCATCTGCGCGAGCTCTCCAGGGCCGGGGTCTTTGAGCGCTACCCAGACGAAGCAATGCGGACGTTCGAGATAGTCCGAAATTTCGTCGGGATGCAGGTCGGCAATCTTGCGGCCATCCTCATAGGCCACGCAGTTCACTAGCATTCGAATCCTTGGTCGAGGCGGCTGCCCTGCCCCGCGCGCGGGCGCCAGGCACTGCGCTCGCGCCGCCCTCGACTGACGGCGCGAACCGTGACACCTACGCCTGCGCCGTCTCTTGCAGCGGCAGCCGGATATGAAGAATGCCCGCTTCCATCTCTTTGGCTTCCTTGAAGCCGAGATGACGGGCGAGTGTCAGCATACGCGTATTTGCCGTGAGTACATAGCCGATGAGTTCCCCGGTACCGCGCTTGCGGCTGTAGTCGATGATGTGCTCCATCAACGCACGCCCCAACCCCCTGCCCTGCGCGGCCGGACTGACCGTCACGGCAAACTCGGCGACCGTATTGTCCGGATCGGCCAACGCCTGCACCACGCCGAGCAGCCGCGTGTTGCCTTCGTCGTCTTTCTCCGTGGCGACGAACGTCATCGAGCGGTCGTAGTCGATCTGCGTGACACGCGCCATTTGCGAGTGCGACAACTCCTTGATCAGCCCGAAGTAGCGGAACTGCACATCCTGCGGCGTGAGAGTGTGGAAGAACTGGTTATAGGCGGGCTCGTCCTCTGGGCGAATCGGGCGCACGCGCACCGGTTTGCCCCCTGCGTCCACCGTGCTCTCGAGTTCTTGCGGATACGGTCGGATGGCCAAGCGCGTATGTCCGGGCGCCGCCGGTGCGCGCGCGACGATGCGGGCGTCGAGCGCGAGCACGCCGTGCGAATCGGCGAACAGCGGGTTGATATCGAGTTCCGCGATTTCCGGCACGTCGCACACGAGTTGGGAGAGCTTCACAAGCGTGAGATAGATCGCTTCGTGATCGGCGGCCGGGCGATTGCGATAGCCCGCAATCAGCTTCGATACGCGAGCGCGCGCCACCATGTCGCGAGCGAGATTCAAGTTCAGCGGCGGCAGACCGATCGTGCGATCGGCAATCACCTCCACCGCAGTGCCGCCCTGTCCGAACAGCAGCACCGGACCGAACACACTGTCGGTGGCGACACCGACGATCAGCTCGAACGCCTCGGCCCCGTTCGCCATGCGCTGCACGGAATACCCCGTCACGCGTGCGTCGGGTTTCGCCGCCAGCGCGCGTTTGCGAATCTGGCGTGCCGCTTCCAACGCCTGTTCGGCCGTTTCGATATTGAGCACCACGCCGCCGACGTCGGACTTATGCGTGATGTCCGGCGAAATCAATTTGACGGCCACCGGGAAGCCCAGCCCCTGCGCGAGTTCGGCGGCATGCTCGGGCGTGTCGGCCACCACCGTCTCGACCACGGGAATGCCATAAGCCGCCAGCACGCCTTTGGCTTCCGGCTCCGAGAGCAACTCGCGGCCTTCGCGCATCGCGTCACCCACGATGGCACGCACACGTGCGACGTCGGGTGCGAAGCCGGGCGGAATCGACGGCGGCGTTTCCATCAGCAACGACTGATTGCGGCGGTAGTTCACCGCTTCGAGGAACGCACGGGCGGCATTCTCCGGCGTGTCGTAAGTCGGCAGCCCGGCCTCGCGACAAATGCGACGCGCGCGCTCGGCCGTCTCACCGCCGAGCCAGCAGGTAAATACGTTCTTCGGCGGCTTAGGTAACGCCGCCAGTGCCCCTGCCACGTCCACGCTCGGCATCACTGCCGTGGGCGCCTGAATGAACAACACCGCCGCCGTTTCCGGGTCTTCGCACAGCGCGGCGAGCGTCGCCGTGTAGCGCGTGAGATCGGCGTCGCCGCCGATATCCACCGGGTTCACACGGCCCAACGTTTTGGGCAGCGCGGCGTCCAGCGCGTCACGCGTCTTATCCGACAGATGTGCCAGTTTGCCGCCGTCGAGCACCAACGCATCGGTCGCCATCACACCGGCGCCGCCGCCATTGGTCATGATCGAGAGCTTGTCGCCGTAGAACGGCCGCAAGCGCGCAAGCGTCTCCACCGCCGCAAACAGTTCGTCGGTCGTATTCACACGCAACATGCCTGCACGGCGAATCGCGGCGTCATAGACATCGTCCGAACCCGCGAGTGCACCTGTGTGCGATGCAGCGGCCTGCGCACCTTCCGGCACGCGTCCTGACTTAATGACGACCACAGGCTTGTTACGCGACGCCGCGCGCGCTGCCGACATGAACTTGCGCGCGTCGCGGATCGATTCCATGTACATCAGGATGGCGTCGGTGCCCGGGTCGCTCGCGAGGTAATCGAGCATGTCGCCGAAGTCCACGTCGGCGCTGTCGCCCATCGAAACAAAGTGCGAGAAGCCGATTTCGCGCGCGTCGGCCCAGTCGAGCACGGCGGTGGTGAGCGCCCCCGATTGCGACACGAATGCGAGCTTGCCCGCCCGCGCCCCCATGTGCGCAAAGCTCGCATTGAGTCCGATGCCGGGGCTCAGCAACCCGATACAGTTCGGCCCGAGAATGCGCAGCACGTGAGGCTTGGCGTTCTTGAGCATGCGCTCCTGCAACGTGACGCCGTTGCGATCGCGCTCGCGCGCCAGGCCCGAGGTAAGTACCACGACGGCACGCGTGCCGCGCTCACCGAGATCGCGAATCAGATCCGGCACAGTCGCTGGCGGAGTGCAGATCACGGCGAGATCGGGCGCCTGTGGCAAGTCCGCGACATCGCGATAGCACTTGAGCCCGGCGAGCGTCGAATACTTCGGATTGACCGGGTAGATCGCACCTTCGAAGCCCCCATCGATCACGTTTTGCAGCACGGTCGTGCCCACACGACGCTCGCGGTTGGACGCCCCGATCACGGCGACCGACTTCGGCTGGAACATTTGGCTCAGATTGCGGGTGGTCATAACGGCTCCGAGGGGAACGAGCTAGGGTGAACTGGCCTTGATGCGTCAGAGATGACAAATGCGCGCACCGAGCAAACGCCGGTGCGCGCATTAACGAGAAATCAGCCGCCGGAAACGGGGAGCGACAGCCTGTGGCTGACAGCGAGCGATGGCGGCCGAATGGGTTTTACTCGCCGCGAAGGTGGGCTTCCACCTTCCACAGGTGGTCGTCCACGCCGCGCGAGATTTCGGTGAACACGTCCGACGTGGTGGCGTCGCCGATCTCGGCCGACGCGTCGATCAGACCGCGAATGATTTCACCGTAAGCGGCCAGCGCTTCCGCCAGCGCGGCAGCGTGATCGAGCCCGCGCTTGAACTCGTTCTTGTACTCCGGCAGTTCGGTCTTCTTGGCTACCGTCTGCACTCGGCCATCGGCCACACCGCCCAGCGCGACGAGACGCTCGGCGCACAGATCAGCCCATTCGATCGCGGCGTTGTACACCTCGTCGAACAGCAAGTGCAGCTCGATGAAGCCCGGGCCGTGCACGTTCCAATGCGCCTGCTTCGCCTGACGCTGCACGTCGATACCGTTGATGAGGCCCCGATTGAGTTGATTGACCGATTCGATCCGAATCTTTTCACCGAGGGTGTTACGCGTATGGTTCAGAGCCATTTCACACTCCTGCTGACGTCTGGCAGCGCAGCGGCTGCCGGGGGGAGGAATCCGCCGACATCAGGCGGCCAAGGCCACCTGTGCGGACGAAACGAAACGCTAAAACGCAGACGAGACGACGCTTTGGCGACACGTTGGCATCAAGGCCGTGCGTGCCCCGAGTGTCCCGATGCGGCGGGCGAACCGTCATGCGCCACGCCACGCAACTTGAAGCCGGCCATCACGAGCAATACGCCCCAGACGATGGCCCACGCACCGATGGCCCAGATGAGCGCAAGCGCCCCGGCACCCGGCTGCCACATGATGAACACGGCAAACAGAATGCTGAACACACCGGAGAGAATGATCCACAGTTCGCCCTTGACCTCGCGGCGCAGCGCGATACCGGCCGCAATTTGCAGCACACCGGTGACGAAACTCCAGGCAACGATATAGATGAGCAACGCAACGGCGGTCAACGCCGGGTTGAGATAAGTCAGGACACCGATGAGGATGCCGACAATGCCTTGCAACAGCGGCAGCCACCATTCGGCGTGTTCCTTGCGTGCGCTCCACGCACCCGCGAGCGAGAAGACCCCGTCGACAAAGGAAAACGCGCCAAAGCACAGCACCAGCACGGCAATCGTCACGCCGGGCAACGCGAAGGCCGCGATGCCGAAGACCACGGCGAGCACACCGCGTAAAACGAGCAACCACCAGTATTTCGACAGAAGTCTGAGCATGGCATCCCTCTCGTGAAATATCCGCGGGCAATCCGGGCCTTTGGAGTGAACAGGCCCTAACACGGATCGCAGGCGTTGTGTCGCGCGGGTAGCGCCGACGACGCCCGATACGCGTCAAGAAGTCATTCTAGAGACGGCAACGTAACGAGAGCAAGTGAAATATGCGCGAATGCTTGTGCCGCACGCACGGGCTTTGATCGCCGTCATTCTGCCCTGCGACACCGCGTCGCAGACGGCCAACAACGTTGCACGCCCGTCACACCGCCCCATCACGCGTGCGCACTGCGTCATCGCAAAGCATGCGCGTTGCGCGTATCCCGCAGAGACGGCAAGTGCGGCATTTCGCCGCTTAATTGGGAACATTCCGAAAGCCGTCACACACCGCTCATTCCGAGCAAATGCCTTCATAAACTACGTAAACAGCGTCCGTTAAACAAGTGCCATTCACGCTGACTGCGTAGTGCCGAACCGCGCTTCGTATCGCCCCACTTTCCAGTAGGACTCCGAAGGAGAACGACGATGAAGAAATCGCTGCTGTGTCTGGCCCTGTCCGGGGCTACCGGCTTGCTCGCGCTGAACGGCCCCGCACAAGGCGCCACTTATTCCAACGGCTCGGCCACGGCAACGATGCTGGTGACGCTGACGATTCTGCCTGGCTGCACGATTGCCGCCACGCCGATGACATTCACCCCGGTGCAGGGGTCGGCCACCGGCCCCGTGCCGAGCACGTCCACGCTCTCGGTCATTTGCACCTCGTCGACGGGCTACAACATCGGTTTGAACGCGGGCACGACGGCTAGCTCGACCGAGACGAACCGTCTGCTGGCGGGCACGCTTACCGGCAACACCACGACCATCCCGTTCGGGCTCTATCAAGACTCGGGGCACGCCACGCCATGGGGCAACACGCAAGGCACCAACACGCTGGGCGACTCCGGTAGCGGCGTGGTCAAGACCTACACCGTCTATGGACAGGCGACGCTCTCGGCCACGATGCCCACGCCGGATGTCTACACATCGACCGTGACGGCCACGGTGTACTTCTGAGGGCAACGGCGATGACTACCCCTTCGAGACCCGACGCTTGCCGTCACGCCGTGCGGGCGGCCAGCGGTGCGTTTGTCGCTTTGCTGACGCTGTGCGTGACGGACGGGAACGGCGCGAGCCTTCAGGTCTCGCCGGTGATCGTCAATCTCGCGCCGACGCAACCGGCCACGACCCTTACGCTGGGCAACACCGGCGACTTGCCGATTCACGGCCAACTGCGTTTGTACGCGTGGACGCAGCAAGACGGCGACAACGTGCTCACCCCCACCGACGCGCTGATTGCCAGCCCGCCGATTCTGCGCATCGAGCCGGGTGAGCAGCAGATCGTGCGGCTCGTGCGCCTGACGCCCGAGCCCGCGCAAGGCGAGCAGAGCTACCGGTTGCTCGTCGACGAACTGCCTGCGGTGGCGGAGGCGCCCGCCGAGGGCGTGACCATTCGTTTGCGCTACTCGCTGCCCGTGTTCGTGCAAGCGGACGATGCGCACGCGCCGTCGCTGCGCTTCGACATGCAAATGCCGCAAGGCGAGCTGACCGTGCACAACGACGGCGAACGGCATGCCCAGTTAGGTGCCACGCGCGTGCTCGATGCCACGGGGCGCAGCGTCGAGCTCACGCGCGGTCTGCTTGGCTACGTGCTGGCCGGACAGACGCGGCGCTTCGTCGTGAGTTGGCCGTCGGGGGCGCCGCCGATTGCGCCGTTCACCGTGGAATCGCGCATCGACACCGTCCCGATGCGCTTTGCTGCCAGCCCCGCAGCGGATGGCGAGCGCTAGCCGTGGCCGTGTGCACCTCGCGCACGCTGCCTCGGTGAGCCTCATGGTTTCGGCGATGACGTTGGAGGTGTCCGCATCGGCGCCGTCGACAACGTTACCTGTGGTGACGCGCGACGCCGCAGCGTCGCTGGCATCGTCCCCGGCTGGCGCCGATGGTCATTACGTCCTCGATGTGTCGATCAACGGCGAGACTACCGAGCGCCTCGCGTCATTGATCCGGCGAGACGGCCATTGGTTAATCCGCGCTGGCGATCTACGTGCGCTAGGCATCGCCTCGGGCGCCCTGCCCGGCGACGATGCCCGGGAGGTCGATCTCGATACGCTCGACGGCATCGACGTGACTTACGACGCGACCCGGCAACACATCGACTTACGCGTGAGTGACGCGTGGCTCACGCCCTATCGCGTAGGCGGCATTGACGGAACGTTTGCCGACCCCGTCGCAGCCACGGCAGATCCCGGCTTGATCCTCAACTACGACGGCTACGTGCAACGCGATCGCCGAACAAGCGCGTCGGTGTGGAGCGAAGTGCGTGGCTTCTGGTCCGGGGCCACACTCTCGCAGACGGGCGTGGCCGAACACTCTCCGTGGCGGCGTGGGTACCTTCGCTACGACACCGCATGGCAGCACAACAACCCCGCGACGCTCACCAGTTGGACGGCGGGCGATCTGATCACCGGGTCCCTCGCATGGACCCGCTCCGTGCGCATCGCCGGGCTGCAATGGCGGCGCAACTTCAGCTTGCGGCCGGATCTGGTCACGTTCCCGGTGCCTGCGTTGCGCGGCAGCGCCGTGGCGCCCTCCTCGGTCGACTTGTATCTCGATGGCGTAAAGCGCTTCGGCAGCCGCGTGCCACCGGGGCCGTTCGTCATTCAGGAGGCCCCGGGCCTGACCGGCGACATGCAGGCGAGTCTGGTCACGCGCGACGCGCTCGGGCGCGAGCAGATCACGACCGTCCCGCTCTACATCGACCCGCGACTGCTGGCAAAAGGGCTGTCGAGCTTTTCGCTGGAAGCAGGGTTGCCGCGCGACGACTACGGCGTGCGTTCGTTTTCATACCGGCATCATCCGGTGGCATCGGTGGCAGCGCGATACGGCGTGACCGATACGCTCACCGTCGAAGCGCAGGCGCAGGCCGGGCGGCGCCTCGCGATGGCGGGCGCTGGCGCGCTGATGGCACTGCGCCGCGCCGGTGTCGTCAGTGCCGCGATGGCCGCGTCAGGCGGGCGGCGCACCGGCGCGCAGTGGAGCGTGGGTTATCAGTACATTTCGCGGCACATCAGCGTCGATTCGCAGATCATCCGCACGGCGGGCCGTTACCGCGATCTGGCGTCGCTCGACGGCGCGCCTGCGCCGACGGCCAGCGAGCGCATCAGCGTTTCGGTGCCATGGGGGAAAGGCGGCACCGCATCGCTCGCGTATTTCGGTCAACGCGCCCCCCGTCAGCGGGCCACACGCGTACTTTCTGCCAGCTTGAACGTACCCGCCAGCTCACGCGGCATGCTCTCTATCGGCGGCTTTCGCGATCTGGCGCGACGCCGTTCGCACGGTATGTTTGCGATGTTGAGCCTGCTGTTGGGGAATGGTGTGCTGGGCAGTGCCTCTGTCACGCAGCAGGACGGGCAAACACAAGCGTGGGCGTCGGCGGGCCGCACGCCCGATTACGGTGGCGGATGGGGCTGGCAGGTGCTCGGCGGACACGCCTTCTCGCAGCGCACGGCACAGGGTGAACTGCGCTACCTCGGACGTCATGGCGAAGTGTCGGCGCTCGCGCAGCAAGTGGGACACCAGCGCGGCACGGCCGTCGGCATGACGGGCGCATTCGTCGTCATGGACAAGAGTCTTCACGCAACTCGGCGCACTTACGACGCCTTCGCGCTCGTGAGCACCGACGGTCACGCCGATGTGCCCGTGCTGCGCGAGTCGGTGCCGATCGGGCGTACCGATGCGCGCGGGTACTTCCTCGTGCCCGACCTGAATGGATTCGAGAACGCCCGCATCGGTATCGATCCGATGCACTTGCGTGCCGATTTGGAAGTGGTGACCACCGAGCGGCGCATCGTGCCGCAATCTGGCGCGGGGGTAGTCGTGCGCTTCCCTGTAAGGCGCTATCACGCGGCGTTGATCACACTGGTGAGCGCGTCCGGCCAGTCACTCAAGCCCGGGGTGTCGGTGCGCCACGTGCAAAGTGGCTTCATCACCGTGGTGGGCTACGACGGCGAAGCCTTCATCGACACACTCGCACCGCGCAATACGCTGGAGTCGCACGACGGCGTGCACCGTTGCCGCGCGACGTTCGACTGGCAAGCGCCGCCCGACGGTGAAATCGCTCGCATCGGCCCGCTCGTGTGTATTCCGTTCGGCACGCTGGCGCGCGATGGCAAACCGACGCAACAAAACACGCGGGCACCGTCATCTGCCAAAGGCGGCGGGTCGTGACCTCGCACGCAGCCTCGCGCGTGGCCATCGCGGGCCGCGCTATCTCACGACGCGCGTGGACGCTGGCATGCGTGAGCGCACTCGGCTCGCTGAGTTCGATGACCACCGCACAGACCTGCTCAATCGGCACCCCCACGCTGGCGTTTGCTGCCTTCAGCCCGATCTCGGGCGCGGCCCTCTCGGCCACTGGCACGATTCCCGTGTCGTGCACGTTTCCGCTGCTTGGCGGCAATCCGAACGTCAAACTCTGCCTCGCGCTCAACGCGAGCCAGCCACTCACGCTCATGAATTCGGGCAACGCGATTAACTTCGGGCTGTTCATCGACCCGGCCTTCTCGACGGCGTGGGGCAACAGCACCGCCAACGTGATTGCGGTGACGATGGCGCGCAATATCCTCGGCGGCACGGTCACCCAGAACGTCAACATCTACGCCCGTATTGCGGCGGCACAGACCACGGTGCCCAGCTCGTCGAACGGCAACACCGTCTACACGCACGCGTTCGCGGCGACCGACGCCACGTTGCAATACGCCTCGTATGCTGCGCTCTCCCCCGCCCCCGTTTGCGGGAGCGCGATGACAGCCGCAGCAGGCACGCCGTTCAACGCCAATGTCACGGTCATCAACAACTGCACGATTGCCGCCGCGAACATCACGTTCGCCACGCAATCCACACTCAACAAGGCAGTAACCGCCAATAGCACGCTCACCGTGCAATGCACGAAGAACGATGCGTTTCGCATCAGCTTGTCGGGGGGATTGCTAGGCACGGTGACCGCGCGCGTCATGACCGGGCTCACCACGTCGCGAGTGAGTTATCAGCTGTATCTGGATAGCGGCTACAGCACGATCTGGGGGGATGGCACGTCGGGCACGTCACAACTTACCGGCATCGGCACCGGGGTCGTGCAGGCCGTGCCGATCTACGCCCGAGTGCCCACGCAGGCGACGCCCGCGCCCGGGGTCTATACCGACACGGTCACAGCGACGATTCAGTTCTGAAAGATGGGGGCGACGCCATCCAGCCAACTCGCGCGAGTGGCGGCACGGCGCACTGGCCGCTCAAATAACGTCGGCGCGCGGCGGCTTGAGCGGCAAGACTTGCACGCGATCACCCTGCTTGACGCCTAGCGCCTTCGCGGCAACGGGGCTAAGGGTGAACGCGCGCCGCTCCGGGCGCCCGGTGACGAGTGTCGCCCGAAAACCCGACAACCCAAGGCACGCCACCAGATACGGCTCGGCATTCGCGATGGGCGGTGCACTTCCTTCGTCTGCGCCAATGTTCACGCTCAGGTACCGGCTGTCACGTGCCGCACGCAAATCGGCCACGCGCGCTTCGAGCACAGGACCGCTGTCGAAGATGTCCACGTGCGCGCCCGAGCGCAAACCTTCCTGCTCCAGCAAACGCCGGGCGGGCAAGGTGTCGCGATGCGTCACCCCGATGGCCGCTTGCGCTTGCGGCGAGAGAAAGTCGACGTAGATCGGATACTTCGGCATCAACTCGGCGACGAACGACTTCTTGCCGATCGACGTCAGGTAGTCCGCCTGATCGAAATCGATCTTGAAGAAGTGCTGGCCCAGCGACTGCCAGAACGGACTCTGCCCGTTGTCGTCGAAGAACCCGCGCAACTCGGCGCACACGTGCGGTCCGAAACGCTCCGGGAACTGCGCCATGAACAGAAAGCGCGCCTTCGAGAGCAAGGCGCCGTTGCCGTGCCCACGCCACGCCGGGTCGAGCAGCAGCGAACACAACTCACTATAGCCGGTGAGATCGTTCGAGAGCGACAACGTGAGCATGCGCGACCAGACGTTCAACTCGCGGCTCGCATGCACGATGGTGTCTTTGCGATACGTGTAGAACGGCTGCTCCAGCCCCACGGCCGCTTCGATGCCGCAAACACCGGCAATCGTGCCGGTGACGGCATCTTCCATCACGAAGAGATAGCCCTGCTCGGCCGTCGGTGCACGGTCGTCGAGCGTCGCCGTGATGCGCTCAAGGCGAGCTTCGAGCGCCGCCTGATCGGGCTTGAACGAGGTCATGCCGGGCCCGGCGAGCGCAGCAAGCTTGAGCAGCGCGGGAAGATCCTCACGGCGCGCCAGACGCACTACGCGCAACGATGCAGCCTCAGACATGTCGTTCATGGAGAACCCCGTGGGCCGACTTAGGACCGTTGGATGGCGTTAGCTGGAATAAGGGCCGGAGCGACATTACCGAGGTTACCCACGGTGTGTCGGTCCAGCCCGAAGTCATGCCGGTCGACAGTGCGCACATATGCGGGCATATGCGGCCACGGTCGACCTTCCTACGCGTACTTACGCTGCCTTGGCCGTTGCCGCCAGTGCCGCCACTGCCTTCTCCAGCGAGGCCAGGCCCGCATCGATGTCGGCGAACGGAATGTTCAGCGACGGGGCGAAACGCACCACATCGCCACCAGCGATCAGCAACATCAGGCCGTTCTTCTCGGCTTCTGCCACGATTTCCTTGGCACGGCCAGAGAACGCAGGCTTGAGCACCGCACCGATCAGCAGGCCCAAACCGCGCACGTGCTCGAACACGCCGTGACGCGCGTTGATCGCTTCGATGCCCTTGATGAAATGATTGTGGCGCGCCTTCACGCCGTTCAGCGTTTCTGCCGTGTTGATCAGTTCGAGCACACGGCCTGCGATGGCCGTCGCGAGCGGGTTACCGCCATACGTGCAGCCGTGCGTGCCCGGCGAGAAGCTTGCCGCGATCTTGCTGGTGGTCAGAATGCCGCCGATCGGATAACCGTTGCCGAGCGCCTTGGCGGTCGTCAGGATGTCCGGCGTCACGCCGTACTGCTCGTAAGCGTAGAGCGTGCCCGTGCGGCCGACGCCGGTCTGCACTTCGTCGAAAATCAGCAGCGCGCCGTGCTTGTCGCACAGTTCGCGCAGGCCCTTGAGGAAGGCCGGATCGGCCGGCAGCACACCGCCTTCACCTTGCACCGGCTCGACGATGACGGCTGCCGTCGCGTCGGAGATGGTCGCCTCGAACGTCTTCAGATCGTTGTACGGCAGGTGCATGATGCCAGCGGGGAGCGGTCCGAAACCTTCGGTGTACTTCGCCTGACCGCCCACGCTCACCGTGAACAGCGAGCGGCCATGGAACGAGTTGAAGAACGAGATGATCTCGCTCTTATCTTTGCCGCCGCGCTCGGCAGCGTGGTCGAACGCATAACGGCGCGCCAGCTTGAGGGCGGCTTCGTTGGCTTCGAGGCCCGAATTGCAGAAGAACGCCTTGTCGGCGAACGTCGCGTCGGTGAGTGCCTTGGCCAGACGCAGTACCGGCTCGTTGGTGTAGCCGTTGCCGATGTGCCAGACCTTGCGCGCCTGCTCTTCGATGACCTTCACCAGCTCGGGGTTGGCGTGGCCCAGTGCATTGACTGCGATACCGCCAGTGAAATCGACATATTCACGACCTTGCTGGTCCCACATGCGCGAGCCTTCGCCGCGTACGGGCACCATCTGGGCAGGGGCGTAATTGGGCACCATTACGTCGTCGAACGTCTGGCGGGTCACAGCGATTGGCTGGCTCATGACTACCTCGTGAAATCTGGGTGCAATCTGCGATTGCGGAGCAGTCCCGGACAACGGTCACTGCCCTATGAAAAGACCTGGCTGGGGGCTCAGGGCGCCGGCGTCGCGCCGGTGCCTGGTGGCACTCGACGCGCGTACCCTCGCATTGTAATCAGATGCGGCGCGCGGATACACCGTCGCGCGCATCACAATCACGAGAATTACAAGACTTTGCGCAAGAATTCGCGCGTGCGCTCATGCTTCGGGGCCGAGAAGATCTGCTCGGGATGACCTTCTTCCATGATCACGCCCTGATCGATGAAGAGCACACGATCGGAGACCTCGCGCGCAAACGCCATCTCGTGCGTGACCACCACCATCGTCATGCCTTCTTCGGCGAGCGACTTCATCACTTCCAGCACTTCGCCCACGAGTTCCGGGTCGAGCGCCGAGGTCGGTTCGTCGAACAGCATCACGGTGGGCTGCATCGCCAGCGCACGGGCAATCGCCACGCGCTGCTGCTGACCGCCGGAGAGCTGATTCGGGAACGCGTCGATCTTCTCGATCAGCCCGACCTTGCGCAGCAGTTGCTCGGCCACGACCACGGCCTGATCGCGCTTCAGGTTGTTGACCTGCATCGGCGCGAGAATCAGGTTCTCGAGTACCGACATGTGCGGGAACAGATTGAAGCGCTGGAACACCATGCCCACGCTGGCGCGCATGGCATTCATGTTGGTCTTCGGGTCTTCGACGTGAAAGCCGTTGACGAGCACTTCGCCGCCGCTCACGTCTTCCAGACCATTCAAGCAGCGCAGGAACGTGCTCTTGCCCGAGCCCGACGGCCCGATCACGCACACTACTTCGCTTTCTTCGATTCGGCAGGTAATGCCGCGCAGCACGTGCGTCTCGCCGTACTGCTTTTGCAGGTTGTTAACGACGATCACCTTGCCCGTACCTCGTTTCCAGATGTTGAACAAATGCCGACAGCACCAACGTAATCACCCAATAGATCAGCGAAATCGTCAGGTACGGCTCCCAGTAACGAGCATAGGCGCCCGATACGGTCCGCGCGGCGTACGCCAGTTCTGCCAGGCCAATGGCCGACGCGAGCGACGAATCCTTCACGATGGCAATGGCGTTGTTGCCCAGCGGGGGCAGCATGCGGCGAAACGCTTGCGGCAGCACCACTTTGCGCAGCGTTTGCATGTAGGTCATGCCCAGCGAGCGAGCCGCTTCGGCCTGACCGCGATCGATCGACTGGATACCTGCGCGGAAAATTTCCGAGACGTAGGCACCGGCGTTGAGCGAGATCGCCAGCACGGCGGACATGAACGCGCCGTACTGCGAGCGGATTTCACGTGCCAGATCGCCGCTGATGAGCAGACCGCCCGACGGGTTGATCAACATCGGCATGAGCGCGAAGTGGATCAGCAGAATCTGCACGAACAACGGTGTGCCGCGGAAGAAGCTGACGTAGAAGCGCACCGGCAATTGCACGGCATAGCGCAAGAAGTACTTATAGAAACCATGACGCGCCTCGGCCAAACGGCCGACGCCGAGCACAAGCCCGAGTAACGTGCCAGCGATCACACAGATCACCGTGCACTTGAGCGTCATCAGCGTGCCTTCGACGAACAAAGGCATGTACTCGCTGATGATGTTCCACTGGAACCCACCCATGAAGCACCTTTATACAAAATGAAACGAACCGGCTAGCCGGCAGAAAAACGCTCGCGGCCCGGGGGTTGATGTCGAGGGCTCGACGATCAGCTCACGGGCCGCGAGAGGCCAGATGTCTGGCGCGCGTGGCGCGAATCTTACACGCGTTGCTTATTGTTGCGGCAGCGTCGGCACGTCCGCGTCGAACCACTGCTTATAGATCTTGGCGTAGGTGCCGTCGGCCACGATCTTCTTCAGACCCGTGTTGATCTTGTCGAGCGCGACCTTGTTGCCCTTCTTCACGGCAATACCGAAGTACTGGCGCTTGAACTTGTCGTCGTAGACGAGCTTGAACGGCTTTTCCGGGTGGCTCTTGATGTAGAACTTGATCACGCCCACGTCGCCCACGGCGGCGTCGACGCCACCGCGATACAGCTCTTCGAGCATGAGCGGCGTGTTGTCGAAGCGGCGGATCGAGGTGCTGGCACGGCCCAGCTCTTCCGAGACGGCGATGTCGCCAGTGCTCGAATTGACCACACCCACTTGCAGCTTCTTCAGGTCGGCCAGATTGGCGACCTTCGAACCCGGCGAGGTGATGATGACTTGATCGGCCGGGAAGTACGGGGCCGAGAAGTCGACCATTTCACGACGCTTGTCGGTGATGGTGATGCCGGAAATGATGATGTCGCGATCGCCCTGGTCGAGCGTGGCGAAGATACCTTCCCACGGCGTGCTGACCAGCTTCACATTGAACCCGCCAGCCTTGCCGATCGCCTTGATGACGTCGATATCGAAGCCGACCAGCTCTTTTTGCGGCGTTTCGAACTCGAACGGACGATAGGTACCGCCGGCACCCACGGTGTACGTGGGATCGGCGGCCTGCACTGCCGGCACCGCGGCGAAGGTCGTCAGAAAACAGGCGGCGGCCAGCACGAGGCGCTTCGTCAACATGTTGATTTCCTTGGCGAGAATTCGTAAAAGTTCGCAATGATACTCCTCGGCGCCGCTGAAACGAAAAAAACCCGCGGGTGCGGGTTTTCTCGTTGCGATCTCGCGACGTGGCAAGCCACCGGCCGTCAATTCCCAGCCGACGGGAATATCGGCCTGTCGTGACTCAGAAGGCCCCGGCCGCGATCGGACCGGCGCTCTGGCCCGGGCCGAACACCACGTCTCGGTACGACTTCCCAGCCGGGATCATCGGGTAGACATCGTCCTCGCGGGCCACCAGCACGTCGAGCAGATACGGCTCGCTCGGGTCGGCCAGCATCCGGGCCAGCGCCGCGGGCAGTTCCTCGGCACGCGTGACGCGGGCACCGGCCACGCCGTAACCCGCCGCAATCGTCACGAAATCTGGATACGGACGACCGTCGTCGGCCCCCTGCGGCACATTCGGATCGGCGAGCGACGAGGCGACGCGGTTTCGCGCATAGATCATGTCCTGCCACTGCCGCACCATGCCCAGCCACTGGTTATTGATGACCAGCACCTTCACGCCCAGCCCGTAGCGGCGGCAGGTGGAAAGTTCGTTGACGGACATGTTCAGGCTACCGTCGCCGTCGATATCGATCACCGGGACGTCGGGCAAGGCCACCTTCGCGCCGATGGCGGCGGGCAGCCCGAAGCCCATCGTGCCGAACCCGGCGCTCGACAAGAACGTGCGCGGCTCGCGCAGGCGCAGGTGTTGCATCGCCCACATCTGATGCTGGCCCACGCCCGTCGTCACGACAGCCTCGGGCGGGAGCAGCGCCGCCAGCGCCGAGATCACGTCGACGCCGGTGAGCACACCTGCCTCGCTTTCTGCCGCCGACACCGCAGCGACCGGCGCGCGCAGCGGATGCGCCGCCCGGTGCGATTGCAGATAGGCATGCCAGTCCGGCACATCGCGGCGGGTAGCGTGAGCAAGCAAGCCGCTGAAGGCGTCGCGCAAATCGGCGTGTACACCGAGCGTGACCGGCTTGTTCTTGCCGATTTCGGCGGCGTCCACGTCGATATGGACGACCTTCGCGTGCCGGGCAAACGACGCCGGGTCGCCAATCACCCGGTCGTCGAAGCGCACGCCCAGCGCCAGCACCAGATCGGCTTCATTCACGGCCACGTTCGCGGCATACGCGCCATGCATGCCCAGCGGCCCGAGCAGCAGCGGATGGTCGTCGGGCATTGCACCCAGCCCCATCATCGTGAGCGCCACCGGGCAGTTGAGCGCTTCGGCCAGCGCCTTGAGACGGTCGCTGGTGCCCGAGGCAATCACCCCGCCACCGGCGTAAAGGACCGGACGCTCGCTCTTGGCGAGCAAGGCCGCGATGCGCTGCGCCGTCTCGTCGCTCATCCCAGCCGGGACAGGCGCCGTGAAGCGCTTGTCAGTCGGTTGGTCGGGGCGAGCCTGTTGAATGTCCTTGGGGAAGTCCACCAGCACCGGGCCGGGGCGGCCAGCCAGCGCACAGGTCGCGGCTTCGCGCAGCGCCGCCGGGATGTCGCGGGCTTCGCGCACTTGGCGGGCCAGCTTCGTCACCGGCTTGGTGATGGCGACGATATCCACTTCTTGAAAAGCGTTCTTGCCTAACCAGTGGGTCGCAACGTTGCCGGTGATGGCGAGGATCGGCACGGAATCGCTGGCCGCATCGGCGATGCCGGTCACAAGATTGGTCGCGCCCGGGCCGGACGTGGCCAGACAGACACCCAGCTTGCCGGTGGCACGGGCGTAACCCTGTGCACCGAAGACCGAGCCTTGCTCGTGCTCGGTGCGTACCAGCGTGATGGCGACACGCGAGAGCGCGTCGAGCATTTCCAGATTGGCACCGCCCGGGTAGCAGAACACCGTATCGACGCCAATCTCTACCAGCGTGCGCGCAATCAGGTCCGCGCCTTTGGCGGACAACGGGGCGACGGGCTGGGCGACAGCGCCGGTGGCAGTTTCGGCGGCGGGCAGAGACAGATCGAGTTTCATGGGCGGGTGGTTTTCCGGCAGTTTCAGACGAACGGTTGCAATCAAGGCAACAAACTAGCCTCAAGCTTAAAGGCAGGCACGGGTAATTGCTTCGCGTAACATTGACAGAATTGCGTCAATTTCACATGATTCATTCTTAAACACCAATTTCAAGGAATCGATCATGCAATTAGACGCATTCGACGAGAAAATTCTCGCAATCCTGCAACAGGATGCGTCGCTATCGGCGGCGCAGATCGGCGAACAGATCGGCTTGTCGCAATCGCAATGCTGGCGACGGATCGACCGGCTGGACGCTGAGGGAGTGATCGAGCGGCGCGTGGCTTTGGTCGATCGCAAGAAGGTCGGCCTGAACGTGATGCTGTTCGCGCACGTAAAACTGGCCGGTCACAACCGAAACGCGCTCCCCGAGTTTTCGAAAGCCATTCAGGACTTTCCCGAAGTGCTCGAATGCCACGTGCTGATGGGCAACGTCGACTTTCTGTTGCGCATCGTCACGCGCGACGTCGATGCCTACGAGCGCTTCTTCTTCGAACGGTTGTCGCAGTTGCCGATGGTGCAGGAGGTCAACTCGATGATCGCGCTCTCGCAAATCAAGTCGACGACCGTTTTGCCGATCGGCTCGCAGGGTGCGTGAGCGCGAAATGCCGTATTCGTGTCACGAACCCGACAGTAGACTGTCACCCGCGTCACATCCGTTGGACAGTGCCTGCGCAAGCCTCTATTCTTAGAAAATCTTCACATGCGTTCCGGGAGCCTTGCATGAAACGTTGGTTCGGAATCACAGCCGCAGCCGCCATTCTTGGCGTGACGGCCTGGTGTTTCATCCCCGCCCACGCGGCCCTCAAGAACGGCGCCAGCGCCCCGGACTTCACCGCACAGGCGTCGCTCGGCGGACAGGTGTTCTCGTTCTCGCTCGCCGATGCGCTCAAGAAGGGGCCGGTCGTCCTGTACTTCTATCCTGCCGCCTTCACCACGGGCTGCACGATCGAAGCACACGACTTCGCTGAAGCCACCGATACGTTCAAGTCGATGGGTGCCACCGTGATCGGTGTCTCGCACGACAACATCGAGACGCTCAACAAGTTCTCGGTGTCGGAGTGCCGCAGCAAGTTCGCCGTCGCGGCCGATACGGACCAGCACATCATGCGCGCCTACGACGCCGTGCTCGCGCTCAAGCCCGATCTAGCCAATCGCGTCTCGTACGTCATCGCCCCCGATGGCAAGATCATTTACAGCTACGTGAGTCTCGATCCGGACAAACACGTGGCCAATACGCTTGAAGCTGTGCGCAAGTGGCGCGCGGCGCATCCGGCATGAAGGCACAGGCACGCGCACAAACTCGTAGTGAAGAGGTCGCCAACAGCATCAGCCACGGACTCGCGTGTCTGGCGGCGTTGGCGGCCATTCCTTTTCTCTTCGGCGCCGTCCGCCCGCCGCTGACCTCCCTGCCCAGTGTGGCGCAGCAGATCGGTATCGGCGTGTTCGCGGCCACGATGGTGGTGGTCTACCTCTCGTCTGCGCTGTATCACGGCCTGCCGGATGGACGCGCCAAGCGCGTGTTCATGCGCGTCGACCACTGCGCCATCTTTCTTTTCATTGCCGGGACTTACACCCCGTTCACCGTCAAAATTCTGCACGACCCGTGGGGCTGGCCGCTGCTCACCGGCGTGTGGATCATGGCGCTGGCCGGGCTGATCGCCAAAGCGCTCGGCCTGCTCGACCGGCCACTCGTCTCGACGCTGCTCTACATCGGTCTTGGCTGGGTGGCCGTGCTGGTGGCCGGACCGGTCCTCGCGGCCATTCCGGGGCCGGGAGCGGGCTGGCTCTACGCCGGTGGCGTTGCCTACACCGTGGGCGCCATCTTCTACTCGCTCGACGGACACATCAAGTTCGGGCATCTCGTCTGGCACCTGTTCGCCATCGGCGGCACGGCGTGCCACTACCTCGCGGTGTGCCGCTACCTTTGATCGCTGCCTGCCTACGCAAGCCGGCAGCGGCGATCGGTAGCGATCGATAGTGATCGGTACCGCACCGCGCCGGTAGTTAGTCGCACCAATGGAGGCAACAGATGACACGCGTTCGCGTCAATGGCTACACCCTCTCGCTTGACGGCTACGGGGCAGGACCGGATCAGGACATCAACCACCCGCTCGGCATCGGCGGGACGGACTTGCACCAATGGCTCGTGCCGACACGCACCTTCCAGAAGTCGCTGTTCGGCAAGGACACCGGCACCACGGGCGTCGACGACGATTTCGCCGCCCGCAGCTTCGAGAACGTCGGGGCGTGGATTCTCGGCAGGAACATGTTTGGCCCGATTCGCGGCGACTGGCCCGACGACCAATGGAAAGGCTGGTGGGGCGACACGCCGCCGTATCACGTGCCCGTCTTCGTCTTGACGCATTACGCGCGTCCCGACCTCACGATGAACGGTGGCACGACGTTCCACTTCGTCACCGGCGGCATCCATGAGGCACTCGACCGTGCGCGCGAAGCCGCCGCCGGCAAAGACGTCAGAATTGGCGGCGGCGCCGCGACGATCCGCCAGTTTCTTCGCGAAGGACTGATCGACGAACTGCACATCGCCATTTCCCCGATCCTGCTCGGTCGTGGCGAGCCGCTATTCGAAGGGATCGACGTGCGGGCGCTGGGATACGAGTGCGTTGAATTCGTCCCGACGGAAAAGGCCTCGCACATGGTGCTGCGACGCCGCGGGGCGTAGCGCACCTGATGGCTTGCTGGCAGCACCGTCAGCACCCTCACCGTCGCAACGCATGTCATTGTGCTCAAAACCGATGCCCTTACGGCTTCGCGCGGCTAGCCGCCAGTTTTGCAGCGAGCGCCGCACAGCGCCTCAGCAATTCAGGATCGCCGAACATGCGGCACGCCCCCTGCATCCGGTGCAGCAACAACTGCGCTGCGTCGAGATCGCCATCGCGGCGTCGCCTCAGCAGACGCCGAAAGCTGGCCAGATCGTTTGCCATTTCGCTGCGCATGATGCGCCGGGCTTGGGCGTCGTCGCGCAGCGGCTGACTGACTTTGTGCCGCCCTTCCAATGCAGGAGCGGCATCGCTGCGCGGCGAGTCGTCACTTAGCGGCGAGCCGTCAAACTGAGGCCAACGCGCTGAGAGCACTTGCCGAAGCCGCTCCCCCGACACTGGCTTCGTCAGCACGGCATCGATGCCAGCGTCTCGCGCCAAGCGCGCGTCGATCACCGAGCCGGTGACGGCGATGACGACCGGTACCTGCCGATGCTGCGCCGCCGCCAACTGCCGTAATGCCTCCGCAAGCTCAAGTCCGCTCGCCTGTCCGAGCTGCACGTCGGTCAGCACCACCTCGATGTCGCACGATGCCCAACGGGTGAGCGCCTCGGCTACGTCCGCTGCGCCGTGCGGTGCGCAACCCAGTGCCGCAAGCTGATCGCACAGCACGCGTCGGTTTATCGGATGATCGTCCACCACCAACACCTTCAACCCATGGCGCACGGCGACGGACACCACCGACGCTGCTTGCGCTGGCCGCGCCGACGCTTCGTCCGCATGAACCAGCGGGCTGCAAGACGGCGAAGGCCCGCAGTGCAAGCGCGGCATGAGGGAAAGAGGCAGCGATAGACGGAAATGCGCCCCTTTCACTGGCGACTCTGCCACCAGCACACCCCCCATGCGATCTGCCCAACGGCGCGCGATCCACAACCCCAGCCCCGTGCCCGCCGTATCCTGATTCGCGCGAAAAAACGCGCGAAAAATAGCGTCGCGCGCTCCCGCAGGAATGCCAGGCCCCGTGTCGGTCACCCGGAGGGTCAAGCGCGCCTGCGATGCCCGCCACGAAACGCGCACGTGAATCTCGCCTGCCATCGTGTACTTGAGCGCGTTGGCGAGCAGTGTGCGCAAAATTTGGCGCAGCCGTGTGGCATCGCCGTGCAACATGACAGGCACCTCGTCGTCGATATCGCAGTGCAGCACTAAGCCCTTGGTGCGAGCGGCCGCAGCAAAAAGTGCGAGCTCCCCATCGACGCTCGAGCGCACCTCAAACGGTGCCTCGACCAAGGGCATATGCGCCCCTTCCTGCTGCCCCAGATACAGCACGTCGTCCACGACCCGCGTCAGCACACCCAGCGCCTCTCGCATGTTGTCGACGTGCGCACGATGAACCGCGCCCGCCAAGACGTCCAGTTGCCCTTGCAGCACCTGTAACGGCGCCCGCAATTCGTGAACCAACGCCAAACGAAACGTATCGACGGCGTCTTCGCCCAGTTCACCCATTCCGCCCATTCCGCCCCCTTCGTCGCAACCACGGTCGAACGCTTCATCGGGGAGATTCTCGAGAGTCATCGCATGAAGACGCCTCATCGCGCTCGTGAGCGCTTCGGCGTACTGATAAACGGAAACAGCCCCGAGTCTGGCGTCTGGCGAGGGTTTTGCGGCTGCGCAAATTCCGATCTTTTTTGCGCCCAAGGGCGCTTTCGGATTCCCCCGGCCGAAAACGCTCAAGTTCCCCGTCTCATCTGCCGATAATCCCTATGACCCGCCTTGTTCGAAGCATCCGGCGGGGGAGGCCGCGTGCTCACACACCGCGACCCGGGCACACATTCCATCGATAAATATGTATAAGAACATGACGATTCGGACCAGCCTGACACTGGTTCTTGGTTTGCTTGGTGCAGTTCTCGTCCTCGTTAGCGTGCTCGGGCTTCAAGCGCTGAGCTCCAGCAACGAGTCCCTGAGCAAGATGGCCACGGACGATACCCCCGCCCTGGCCGAGCTCAAAGGTACGGGCGAACAAATGCTTCGTACCCGGCTCTCGATGGCGACCTTCGCCTCGTATGTCAGCCTCGGTGCCGACCCCGACGAATCGGAAAAGGTGCTCAAGCGCGGCAATCAATACATCGCCGCGTCCGATGCGCTTTGGAAGGATTATCTGAATCGTCCCAAGGACGATCCGCGAGAAGCGGAGCTGGCCAAAACCGCCGACGTGAAGCGCCGCGCCTTCTTCGAAAATGTCATCACCCCCGCGATGAATGCGCTGAAACAGGGCGACGTGGCAGGCTTCCACCAGATTCAGGCGCGTGTCGCCCCGGCGGCATACAACGCTGTCGACACCGCCATGCGCGAGTTGCAAGACATTCAGATCGCGCGTCAGAAAGACCGCTTCGAAGCCGCGCAGCAACGCTACAACATCATGCGCATTGCCCTCGGTGTCACGCTGGCCATCGCGCTGCTGGTGGCGCTGTGGGGCCGCGCCATGCTTGCCCGCGCCGTGCTGCGTCCGATTCGCGAAGCCATCGGGCACTTCGAACGCATGGCCGCAGGCGATCTGAGCCAACGCGTGGAGCAGCGCACGAATAACGAAATGGGCCAGTTGTTCGGCGCGCTCGGTCGCATGCGCGACGGCATCGCCGGCACCGTTGGCACCGTGCGCGAGAGCACCGAAGCCATTCACGGCAGCGCCCGCGAAATTGCGGACGGCAACGCCGATCTGTCGGCACGCACCGAGTCGCAAGCCTCGTCGCTGGAACAAACCGCCGCCAGCATGGAGCAGCTCACTGCCGTGGTGAAGCAAAACGCCGAGAACGCGCGCGCAGCGAGCCAATTGGCCGTGACGGCCTCCGACACCGCCTCGCGCGGCGGCGAGGTCGTGCAGGAAGTCGTGACGACGATGCGCGACATCTCCGAAGCCTCGCAAAAGGTCAACGACATCCTCACCGTCATCGACGGCATCGCGTTCCAAACGAACATCCTGGCCCTGAACGCCGCCGTCGAAGCCGCACGCGCTGGGGAACAAGGCCGTGGTTTTGCCGTGGTCGCAGGCGAAGTGCGCACGCTCGCGCAGCGCAGCGCGGCAGCAGCCAAGGAAATCAAGGGATTGATCGACGCATCGGGCAGCCGCGTCGAGGCAGGCACGCGTCTGGTCGAGCGCGCAGGCGCCACGATGATCGAGGTCGTGCAGTCGGTCAAACGCGTGACCGACATCATGGGCGAGATTTCCGCGGCCAGCGTCGAGCAGTCCAGCGGTATCGAGCAAGTCAACGGCGCCGTCACCCAGATGGACGAGATGACGCAGCAGAACGCGGCGCTCGTGGAAGAAGCGTCGGCCGCCGCCGCCGCGCTGGAATCGCAAGCCGCTCGCCTGCGCGAGTCAGTCGCGCTGTTCCGGTTGTCGTCCTACGATTCGGGCCACGCATCGGCAGGCACGGCGCTCGCCGTGTCGGCAGTGCCATCGCACGGGGGGTTGGCGCTGGCGGCTTGAGCGGCAAATCACAGTCGCTAGCCAGTCAAAAGGGGCGGCCATTCGGTCGCCCCTTTCGCTTTACCTCACACGCTCGCGCGCTGTTCGAACCCTTTGAGCGGCGCGTCCTGCATTTCGGCGACCCACGCCTTATCCACTTCGCAAGATGTGACTTGCGCCCCCGGCGGGCCTTGCCGCATCCATTCGCAGAACGCGAGCAACTGATCGGCGCTGCCTTGTGCAATGGCTTCGACGGTGCCGTCGCGCCGGTTACGCACCCAGCCGCTCACGCCGAGCCTGCGCGCCGCGACCACGCACGAGGCGCGGTAACCGACGCCTTGCACCACCCCATGCACGATGATTTGCCACGTTGTCGTCATTCCCCCTCCCGCAAGTCCTGCAAGGCCGGTTGTCATGGAAAAAGGGCCTGATAGCAATCAGGCCCTTGCAACAAATTAGCACACTGCGCGTGAACGCTTAATAGATGTCGCGGCGATAGCGTCCCTGCGCGGACAGGTCGAGCAGCACATCCACGCCGACCGCCTCGGCGAGCGCGGCATCGACAGCGGGGGCCATCCCGGCCAGGCTGCCGCAGACGTAGAGCGACGCGCCCTGCTGCACCCATTCGGCGATGTCCGACGCCGCCTCACGCACACGATCTTGCACATAAATGCGTGTGGCCTGATCGCGCGAGTACACACGGTCGAGCCGGGCAATGCCGCCCTGCGCCTGCCACTCACGCAACGTGGCGTCGTGGAAGGCGTCGTGGGCCGCTTGCCGCTCACCGAAAATCAGCCAGTTGCGTCGATGCCCCAGCGCAATGCGCTCCGACAAGTGCGCACGCAACCCCGCCAGTCCGGTGCCGTTGCCAATGAGAATCACGCCGCGGTCGTCCTGCGGACCATGGAAGCCAGGATTCGGTCGAACGCGCATCGTCACCGCCTCGCCCAGCGCCACGCCATCGGTCAGCCAACCGGAGCCGAGACCGAGCGAGCCATCCGGGTTACGTGTTTGTCGCACCAGCAGAGCCAGCTTTCCCTCCGCGGGGGTCGAAGCAATCGAATACTCGCGCTCCGGCAACGTCGCCAGCGGTTCGAGCCACGCCTGCAAGTCCACACCGGCAGGCGGTGCAGCCTCGGGCAGTACGCGCTCGCGCAGCGCCTCGCCCAACGTCGCTTCGCGGCCAGCCACGGTAACGCGAACGTCTGATGCCCAGACACTGCCTTCAAGCCACGCGTCGATATGTGCCTGCGTGTGACGCGGCAGCACTTCGACCAGATCGCCTGCGACCCACGTGGCGCCCGCAGGCGGCGTGAATGCGACGTGATAAGCGGGCAAGCCTGTGCTGCCCGGATTGAGCAGCGTGCGCTCGGCCAGTTGCCACGACTGGAAGACCGGTGCATTGCCTGCACCGTCGGGTTTGACGGTGGCCAGCGGCCGCCCCAGCCATTCGCCCAGACGCTCCTGCCAACGCGCCCATGCGCCCGGGTCGCCCCGGTCGACTTCGATCGGCTCGAACGCCGCCACACCGCCTTGCGCGCGCAGCCAGCCGTCGAGCTTACGCCCGAAGCCGCAGAACGTGTCGTAGTGACTGTCTCCGAGCGAGAGCACCGCGAAACGCAGCGTCGGCAACGCCATCGCCTGATTCATCAATTGCTGCGCGAAACGGCGCGCGCTGTCGGGCGGCTCACCGTCGCCGAAGGTACTGACGATGAAGAGCGCCCGCTTTGCCGTGCCCAGTTGGGCTTCGCCAATGCGTGCGAGCGGCTGAATTTGCGCAGGCACGCCCGCGCCCTGCAACATCCCGGCGGTCTGCCATGCGAGCCCTTCCGCCACACCGCTCTGGCTGGCGAACCCGATCAGCACGCCCTCATCGGCCAGCGGTCCGGCGGCGGGCGACTTGCCCGGCTTGCCCGGCTTGCCGCTCATACCACTCGTGGCCACCGCAGGCCGCGTGGCGGCCAGTGCCCGCTTCTTCTTGCGGCGATCGAGGTAGAGCATCCAGCCCGTAACGAAGAACACCGGCATCATCAGGCTCGAGAGCATCATCACGACGATGCCCACCGGCCCGAAGAAGCTCCCCCGGTGCAGCGCATAAATGCTCGTCATCAACTGGCCGCCGACCGTCTTTTGTCCGTAGCGCTCGACGTTGCTGACCTTACCCGTCGCGGCATCCACGTCCAGACGGCTGAACGCGCGCTCATGCGGCACGGTGTCGTCGAGCCACGTCATCTGAAGCGGGCCGCCCGGCTTTTGTGCGGGGCGCAAATACACCTTGGTGTAGTTCGGCACTTCGGCCTTGAAGGCGTCCCACGCGACATTCACATCGGTGTCGCCCAGATTCGGCAACGCAGGCTTCTTATGTTCGCTGCCTTCGGCACCGCCCCGCTTCTGCCCGCCCTCGCCCTTCGCCATCTTCGGCGCTTGCGCGGGTTTGTTGCGTACAGGCTGCTGCACCCCAGCGATGGAAAACAGCATGCCGCGCCACCAGTCGTACGACCAGTAGAGGCCGGTGGTGGCCGAGAGCAGATATGGCACCAGCACGACCGTGCCGATCACTGCATGCAAATTCCAGAGGAACGGCCGGCCCTTCTTCTTGAAGTCGATATGGAACCAGGCGCGCCAGTTGCCAATGCGACGCGGCCAGCGCAGATACAAGCCACTCAATGCCAACAGGAACAGCAGCAACGTGGCCGCCCCCGTGATCTGCTTGCCGATACCTTCCACCGTGAGGAAACGGTGGATATCCATGATGAAGCGGAACACGACATCGGCTTTCGAGCGCCCCAGCATCTCGCCGGTGTACGGATCGACGAAATAGGTCTCGCCGCGGGGGCCGTCGCCCGTGGACAGGCGCACACCGACCGCATCTTCCGGCGTGCGTACCACCGTCATGAGCAAGATCCGGCGATCGGGCACGGCGTCGTGCACGCGCGCGACCAATTCCGGCACTGGCAGGCGGCCACTATCGCGCACAGGCACGGTCATCACGCCCGAGCTGAACGCTCGCGTGAGTTCGTCATCGTAAGAGAGAAGCGCGCCGGTCAGGCCGACCACCGCCAGCACCAGCCCGGCGGTAATGCCGAAAAACCAGTGCAGTTGAAACCACAGTCTTTTCATCATTGTGTTGTCCGGCGCAACTCTGGGCGCCTTTGGGCGGCACACGCGGAAGTCTCGGGCATTGCGGGGGCTGAGCGCCGCAACCCCGTCACGCGCCGTGCCGGTGTGCCATGCCGCAATTCCCGTGAAGACGCTTTGCGGCAATGTCGAATGTTATTGCAAACGATTCTCAATTTCAATCTTTACCTCGGGCGCCGGTATTTCAGGTCCTGTCAGCGCCCTGTCAGCGATATCCCACAAGAATTTCATAGAACGGACGACGCCCTGTCGGTTTTTGAACGGTTAGGATGAATTTATCCCGCGCGGAAGTTCGCGCTCCCGCCCCACCGAACCGCCGTCTCGTCGTACCCCTCCCTTCCCCTGCGCCAACGCCTGTGTGTTTGGCCCTGAGTTTGGCCCCGCGCCTGGATCTGGATTCGACCTTTCGGCACGACAGCGACGGAGTGCCATGGAACAACCTACGTTAGCCCCGCCCGCCACCACGCCCGCCGACACTTGCGTCGTCGACGTGAACACCACGGCCTTCTTCTTCGATCTGGATGGCACGTTGGCCCCGCTGGCTGCGCGGCCCGACGCCGTCAAGCTGCCGCGCGACACCGCCAGCGTGCTCGCCCGCCTCAAAGAGCGCACCCAGGGCGCATTGGCGGTGGTCTCCGGGCGCCGGATCGACGATATCGACGGCCTGCTCGCCCCCTTACACGTACCTGCCGCTGGCCTGCACGGTGCCGAAATCCGCTATGCCAACGGCGACCTTCAGCGCGCGGACGGCGTGGCCCACGACACCGCCCGTATCGCCGCCATGGTCGCGCCGCTGCGCGCACTGGTCGACCAGCATCCGGGCCTGCTGCTGGAGAACAAGGGCAGCGCGCTGGCGTTGCACTATCGCGGTGCACCGGAGTTGGCGGGCGTCGCGCGCGACACCATGCGCGCACTGGCCGAACTCCATGCCGACACCTTTGCCTTGCAGCCCGGCAAGCTGGTCTTCGAACTGCGCCCTCGCAATGTCAGCAAGGGCCGCGCCATTTCTCTTCTCATGCAGACCCCGCCGTTTGCCGGTCGCACGCCGCTATTCGCGGGCGACGACCTGACCGACGAAGCCGGGTTTGCCGATGTCAATGCGCATGGCGGTATCACCATCAAGATTGGCGAAGGCGAGACCTGCGCCCGTCACCGCCTGCCGTCCCCCGAGGCGCTCACAGCCTGGCTGTTGACACTGCGCCCGCCCTCACAGGAGAAAGCCGTATGAGTCGCTTAGTCATCGTGTCGAACCGGGTCGCCCCGATCACCGAGGGCAAGCCCACCGCTGGCGGGCTCGCCATCGGCGTGTTCGACGCGCTCAAGAACACCGGCGGTATGTGGTTCGGATGGAATGGCGAGATCGATGCGGAACCGGCCTCGGCCCCGAGCATCGCGCACCGCAACAACGTCACGTTCGCCACCGTGCCGCTCACGCGCCGCGATTACAACACCTACTATCGCGGCTTCTCCAATGCCACCCTCTGGCCGACATTCCACTATCGCGACGACCTCACGCGGTTCCAGCGCGACGACTACAACGGCTATCGCCATGTCAATGCGCGCTTTGCCGCGTTGCTCGCGCCGCTGCTGCGGCCTGACGACTTGATTTGGGTGCACGACTATCACCTGCTGCCCTTTGCGCAGGCTTGTCGACATATCGGCATCAAGCAACGTCTCGGGTTCTTTCTGCATATCCCGTTTCCGTCGCCGCAAGTGCTGATGACCGTGCCGCCGCACGAGGCGCTTGTGCGTGCAATGTGCGAGTACGACCTCGTCGGCTTTCAAACCGAGCACGACCGCACGGCCTTCACCGACTATCTGGTGCGTTATGCGGGCGGCACTTTGCATGACGACGGCGTGGCCAGCGCATATGGCCGCACGTTCCGCACGGGGGTGTATCCGATCGGCGTGTATCCCGATGAAATTCAGCAACAGGCGACGGCACGTGCGACGGTCAAGCACATCCTCGATTTGAAGCAAGGCTTGCAGGAGCGCAAGCTCATCATGAGCGTGGATCGGCTGGATTACTCGAAGGGGATGCTTGAGCGCTTTCGCGCGTTCGAACGCCTGCTCGAGCTTTGGCCGAACCAGCAAGGCACCGTGAGTTTCGTGCAGGTGGCACCGCCTAGCCGCTCGGATGTAGCCGGTTATGGCGAGATCCGGCGTCAGTTGGAAACCGAGGCGGGACACATCAACGGCCGCTTTTCTGACCTAGCCTGGACGCCGTTGCGCTATATCAACAAGCGCTACGATCACGAAGTGCTAATGTCGTTTTTCCGAGCCTCGCAAGTGGGTTACGTCACGCCGCTGCGCGACGGGATGAACCTCGTCGCCAAGGAGTACGTGGCATCGCAAGACCCGGCCGACCCGGGGGTGCTCGTGCTGTCTTGTTTTGCAGGCGCGGCGCAGGAGCTCGACGGTGCGTTGATCGTCAATCCGTACGACATCGACGAAATGGCCGAAGCGTTGCGCTCGGCGCTGAATATGTCGCTCTCGGAGCGTCAGTCGCGCTACGAGGGCATGATGGCCACCCTGCGCGAGCACAACTTGTCGACGTGGCGCGACCGGTTCATGAACGACCTTCGTGAGCCCGCCGCCACTGCCCCACCCGCCCCACCCGCCAAGCCGGCACTGGTGCGCTGCGTTCAA
Organism: Pandoraea pneumonica; assembly: GCF_049918595.1. Classification (GTDB taxonomy): domain Bacteria; phylum Pseudomonadota; class Gammaproteobacteria; order Burkholderiales; family Burkholderiaceae; genus Pandoraea; species Pandoraea pneumonica_A. The sequence goes on along the minus strand of NZ_JBNCRZ010000002.1, from coordinate 602,472 downwards.
CCCGCGGCGGCCTAGCGAAAGCAAAAGCGAAAGCATTTGCGCCGCCCGGCCCGCGCCGGCAACTTCGTCAGGAGGCATGCCATGAGCCAACCTCAGGAGAATCGTGCAACGCCGAGTGTGAGCGTTGAATACGACGGGCCAGTCACGATCATCACGCTTGAGCGCGCCGCACGGCGTAACGCCGTCGACCGCGACATGGCCGCGGCGTTGCGTGACGCCCTGCTCGCGTTCGAGCGCGACGAGAAAGCCAGTGTGGCGGTGCTGTGCGGTAAGGGCTCGACGTTCTGCGCAGGGGCCGACCTCTCGGCGTTCGACGATCCGCAGCGGCGTAATGTTGTCACGCCCGACGGCAGCGGCGACGGCCCCATGGGCCTCACGCGTCGGCATCTCGATAAACCGGTGATCGCCGCCGTCACGGGTCATGCCGTGGCGGGCGGCCTCGAACTGACGTTGTGGTGCGACTTGCGGGTCGCCGACGTTTCCGCAACCTTCGGCGTGTTCTGTCGGCGCTTCGGCGTCCCGCTCATCGACGGCGGGACGGTGCGCTTGCCACGTCTGATCGGCATGAGCCGCGCGCTCGACATGATTTTGACCGGGCGCGCCGTCGGGGCACAGGAGGCGTTCGAGATTGGGCTGGTGAACCGGTTGGTGCCGGAAGGCATGGCACTTCCGGGCGCGATCGCGCTCGCGCATCAGCTTGCCGAGCTGCCGCAGGGGGCATTGCGCGCCGACCGCCGGGCTGCGTATGCGCAGTGGGACTTACCGCTGGAAGATGCGCTGCGCCAGGAAGGCGCAGCGGGTCACGACGTCGTGTTTTCGGAGGGCCTCGAGGGTGCCCGCGCCTTCCTTTCCGGCGCGGGCCGCCACGGGGCGCCGCGAGACTAGGCGTTGCTGACTATCACTTGCCCGCCGGGCGCGCTTGCTGCACTTGCGCCAGACGCTTGCGCAGGCCGTCGGCAATTTCCGTCTGGTTCGACTGATTGGCGAAGTCGATGGCCGTGAGCCCCAACTGGTTCTTCAGGCGCACATCCGCGCCGCCATCGAGCAGCACCTTGCACGTCGTGATGTGACCGCCGCGCGCGGCCATCATCAGCGGCGTGGTGCCGTTGGGCGATTCGGCATCGACATAGGCCGAAGCATCGAGCAGCATCTGCACGATGTCGTCATGCCCACTGGTCGCCGCGTAGTGCAGCGGTGCCCACCCCTTCTTGTTGACTTCCGCTTCCTTGTCGATCATCAGCTTGACCATCGGCGTGAGACCTTGCAGCGACGCAAGCATCAGCGCGTTCTCGCCGGCGGCATTGGTCGCGTCGAGATCCGTCTTGTCGTTGTTGATGAGCAAACGCGCCACATCGACCGACTTCTCGCGCATGGCGATCACCAGCAGCGGATTGCCCTTTTCGTCGCGCGTGTTCGGATCGACGCCGGCCTTGAGCGCTTCGGCCACCGCCTTCGTATCGTTAAATACGACGGCCTTCACGAGTGCCGTATTCGACGTCGCCGCCGTGGCGCATGCCGTCAACCAAAGCACGCTGAGCAACATCCAGGTTCGGATCATCGGGAATTTGCGCATCGGTGGGCTCCTGTCGGTAGACCGTTGAAATTTAGAAAACGGGGGAAAACAATGAGACCGCGCGGCAAACGCCGTCGGTCTCAGTGGGCAGCCGTCGCAAACAGACGGAAGAAGTTCTCCGTCGTCGCCTCGGCGATCTTCTGTACCGGCTCGCCGCGCAAGTCGGCGATGAACTCCGCCACATGTCGCACATAGCCGGGTTGGTTCAGCTTGCCGCGATACGGCACCGGGGCGAGGTATGGCGAATCGGTTTCGATCAGCATGCGCTCAAGCGGCACGCGGCGCGCAACGTCTTGCAAGTCGCGCGCACTTTTGAAGGTGACGATACCCGAGAACGAGATATAGAAGTTCTGGTCGAGCGCGCCTTGCGCCACGTCCCAGCTTTCCGTGAAGCAGTGCATCACGCCCGCCGGTTCGCCCGCATTTTCTTCGCGCATCAGACGCAGCGTGTCGTCGGCGGCCGAGCGCGTGTGGATGATGAGCGGCTTGCCCGTCACGCGCGCGGCGCGAATGTGCGTGCGAAAGCGCTCGCGCTGCCACTCCATGTCTTCGATGGAACGGCCTTCGAGCCGGTAATAGTCGAGCCCGGTCTCGCCAATGGCCACCACCTTCGGTGTAGCCGCCAAGCGCACGAGATCGTCGACGCTGGGCTCGGGCGTGTCCTCGTAGTCGGGATGCACACCCACCGACGCATAAACGTTCTCGTGCTGCGCAGCGATTTCCAGCACTTGCGGCAGCGTGGGCAAATCGACCGAAACGCACAAGGCATGACTGACCTTGTTTTCGCGCATGCGGGCCAGCAGGTCGGGCATTTGCTCGGCCAGCTCGGGGAAATTGATATGACAGTGTGAATCGATAAACATGATGAACGATCGGTGTCCGGTGTCGGGTTCAGAGCGACGCCGGTGCGCCGAACAACTGTTTGTATTGCAGAAAAAGTGCTTCGAGCAGCACGCGCGTGTTGAGCGGGTGATTCTGCACCTGACGCTGCTGGGCCAGTTCGCGAAGGAAGCCGAGCAGGCGTACGTCGTCGGTGGTATCGCCGCATTGGCGCAGCGCCTTGGCGTGGGCTGGGTAGAAGCGGGCTTTGCCGGTCATGCGCTCGGCGAGCACGTCGAAGCACCAGCGTTGCAGCGTTTCCAGAATGCCCGGCAGATTGCCCTTGTGCAGTTGTTCGGCACAAGCGAAGGCATCGACCGCGCCACCCTGCGCCAACTGCCCGAGTAGCCAGTCGCGCCAGCTTCGCTCTTCCGGTTCGGCCAGCGTGCGGGCGGCCAGCGGCGCGCCCCCGGCTTCGGCCAGCACCGCGGCGGCTGTCGCGGCATCGAGACCGGCTTCGCCCATCAGCCATTGCGTCGATTGCTTGTCGTCGGGGCGCGTAAGCACCACGCGACGGCAACGCGACAGAATCGTCGGCAACAGGCGGTCGGGTTGCGTGGTCACCAGCAGGAAGACGACGCCTTCCGGCGGTTCTTCCAGGGTTTTGAGCAGCGCGTTGGCGGCATGCACGTTCAGCGCTTCCGCCGGATACAACAGCACGACGCGACGCCCCTGTCGATGTGAGCCGAGACTCGCGAAGTCAATGACCTCGCGCACTTGCTCGATCTTGATTTCCTTGCTGGGCGTCTTGGTCTTCTTGTCGGTATCGGCTTCGGCACGCGTATCGCCGCCGGGCAGCGTGTCGGCCATGATTTCCGGGCAGATCGCACGAAAATCTGGATGATTGCCGCTGACGAACCACTGGCAGGCGCTGCACGTGCCGCAGGGCGACAGATCGTCGCGCGGCGATTCGCAGAGCAAGCCCTGCGCAAACGTGCGCGCGAGTGCGAGCTCGCCGATGCCAGGCACGGCCTGCAACAGCAGCGCGTGCGGCATCTGGCTGCGCAGGTCGTTAAGGCGTGTCCAGTCCTGCGACTGCCACGGATACAGCATGGGGACTCCTTGGCCTGAAAGTGCGCCGAAACGCATGGATAGCGCGATTATCGCCCCATTCGTCAGACGTTTGCGTGAACCGCCCGATTAATGCCCTGGCAGGCCCAATCGCGCAAAGACGCCGGCCAACTCCGCCGCAATGGCGTCGATGCTCTGCGCGGCGTCGATCACGACGAAGCGCCCTGCCGAGGCTTGCGCGCGGCGCAGGTACTCTTCGCGCACCCGGGTAAAGAAGGCTGCCGATTCGCGCTCGAACTTATCCGGTGCGCGGGCACCGGCCAGACGGGCGGCGGCAATCGACGGATCGAGATCGAACAGAATCGTCAGATCGGGCTGACGCGTGCCTTGCACCCACTGCTCAAGCACCGACAATTTGTCGAGCGAGAGGCCGCGTCCGCCGCCTTGATAGGCAAACGTCGCGTCGGTGAAGCGGTCGGAGACCACCCAGTCGCCACGGGCGAGCGCCGGTTCGATCACTTTGACCAAATGCTCGCGACGACCGGCAAACATCAGCAGCGCTTCGGTTTCGATATCCATCGGCTCGTCGAGCACCAGCTTGCGCAAGGCCTCGCCCAGCGGCGTGCCACCCGGCTCGCGCGTGGCCACGACGTCGCGGCCCACACGGGCGAGCCCCTGACGCAGCGTATCGACGAAGGCATTCACGTGCGTGCTTTTGCCCGCGCCGTCGATGCCTTCGAAGGTCACGAACTTGCCCGGCACCGTCGCCGGTGCAGCGTTAGGTTGCGTCATTAATCACCTCGCTGGTATTTGTCCACGGCGCGATTGTGCTCCTGGAGATTGGTCGAGAAATGGCTCGTGCCGTCGCCGCGTGCCACGAAATAGAGGGCATCGGTCGGCGCCGGATTGAGCGCGGCGGCCAGCGATGCCACACCGGGCAGTGCGATCGGCGTGGGCGGCAGCCCAGCACGCGTGTAGGTGTTGTACGGCGTATCGGTTTGCAGATCGCGCTTGCGCAGACGCCCCGTGTACAGATCGCCCATGCCGTAGATCACTGTCGGGTCGGTCTGGAGCAGCATGCGCTTCTTCAAGCGGTTCACGAACACGGCCGCCACTTGCCCGCGCTCAACGGCCTGCCCCGTCTCTTTCTCGACGAGCGACGCCATGATGAGCGCTTCATAAGGGGTGGTGTACGGCAGGCCCGGCGCACGCGCGGCCCAGGCTTCGTCCAGACGTTTCTGCATCAGCCGATAGGCGCGCTTGTAGATATCGACGTCGCTCGTACCCTTCGGGAAGAGATAGGTATCCGGAAAAAACATGCCTTCGGCTTCGGCACGATCGGCGCCCACGAGCTGCATGATGTCGGCGTCGGGCAGCCCTGCCGTGTCGTGGCGCAACGCCGGGTTGAGATCGAGCTCGGCGCGCATCTTCTTGAACGTCCAGCCCTCAATGATCGTGACCACGTACTGATTGACGTCGCCGCGCGCGAGTTTCTCCATCACATCGACGGGCGTGACGCCAGTCGCGAACTCGTAATTCCCGGATTTGAGTTTGGTGCCCACGTCCATGATGCGGGCGAGCAGATTGAACAGCAGCGGATGCACCGGCACGCCGCCCGTGCGAAGCTGGGTCGCCACGCTGCGCACCGAACTGTAGGGCTTGATGGTGACGTCGAGCGCGGGCTTGGCGAGTTGCATCGGGGCCTGAGCCCAGTAATAGAAAGCGCCACCCGCCGCTAACGTTACGACGATCAACAGCACGAACAGGCGTTTGATGAAGGACATGAATTGCAGAGTAAGTCGCGCGTGGACGGCAGCGGGTTCGGGGGACTCGGTCTACCCGGGCTTGTATGACGGGCGGCGGTTCGTGCTGCGCGTTTTGCGCGCCAAACCGGGCTCGTACGCCCAAGTGGAAGACCCAATATAATACTTTGACTTGCCGAACCCTCAAAGATAGACAGGCACTCCCGTATATGAATTCCCAATGGCGTGAACTTCTGCCGCAAGCGGCAGCCGCATCCTCTTCCGACGCGCAAGCGCGAGCCACGCAGTTTGCCGCGCTCCAATCGGGCAGCTTCGCCGCGCTGGCACTCGACACGGGCCTCATCGCCGTGACGGGCGCCGATGCCGAGAGCTTTCTACACGGACAACTCACCAACGATGTCGAACGCCTCAAGCCTGCACAAGCCCGGCTGACGGGCTATTGTTCAGCCAAGGGCCGGTTGCTCGCCACGTTCCTGATGTGGCGCGACGCCACCGCCGACGCCACGATCTATCTGGCCGGTGCCGCCGACGTTCAGGCGGCGGTGCAAAAGCGCCTGTCGATGTTTGTGCTGCGCGCCAAGGCCAAGCTGACCGATGCCACCGCCACGCACGTGCTGCTTCAGGTGGGTGGCCCGGCGGCGGAAGCCGTACTCGCCCAAACATTCGCAACGCTGCCCGGCGCTTCGCTGGCGGCGGCGCACGGCACGCTCGGCGATGCGCCGACGACGCTCATCCGCCTGCCCGACGCCGGTTCGGCGCGCTCGCTGCCCCGTTATCTCTGGAGCGTGCCGGTCGCTCAGGCCGCACAAGTGTGGGCAGCGCTGCAAGCATCGCCCGGTCTCGTCGTGGTCGACCCGGCCCTCGCGGCTTGGCTCGACGTGCATAGTGGCGTGGCCAGCATCGTGAGCGCGACCCAAGAACAATTCGTGCCGCAAATGGTGAATTGGGAAGTCGTGGGCGGCGTGAGCTTCCGCAAGGGCTGCTATCCGGGGCAGGAAGTCGTCGCGCGCAGCCAGTATCGCGGCACCATCAAGCGGCGTCTGCATCTGGCCCACGTGGCCGAAGGCAGCATCGCCCCGGTGCCCGCGCAGGAACTGGTCGAAGTGAGCGATCCGGATCAACCGTGCGGCGTGGTCGTGCAAGCGGCCGTGGCACCGAACGGCGGCTACGACCTCCTCGTCGAGGTGAAACTCGCGGCCCGCGAAGCCAACGATGTACGTCTTGGCACCGCCGACGGCCCCGCGCTGCAATTCTCCGAGTTGCCGTACGAGATCTTCGATCCGACGGAAACGCCTGCTACGTCTGGATCGGCAGCAGCAGCGTCCTGAATGGACTGTTACGTCTATTACCGCGTCGCATCCGAACAAGAGGCCGCGGCGGCTCAAGCCGTCGCGCGCCTTTTTGCATTGGTAACGTCTCGCTTCGGCGTGTCGGCACGCCTGCAACGGCGCGCCGACGAACGGGCCGACGCGCCTTCTTCCGCCACCACAACATGGATGGAGCGCTACGACGGTGCAACCCCGGCGTTCGTGGCGGCGTTGCCCGAGATGGCAACACAATGCGGCCTGACCTCACTCATCGACGGTGATCGTCACGTGGAGTGTTTCGTGGATATGCCATCGCCATGTGCCTGATCGTCTTCTCGTGGCAGCCTGACGCCGATACCCCGCTGGTCCTGCTCGCCAATCGCGATGAGTTCTTCGAGCGCCCTGCTGAGTCGATGGGCTGGTGGCAAGATCGCCCTGATGTTCTGGCTGGACGAGACTTACGCGGCGGCGGCACATGGATGGGCATCACCCGGGCTGGGCGCTTCGCTGCACTGACGAATTTTCGTGACGGCCGTGCGCCCATGGCGCCCAAAGACGCCCCCTCGCGCGGCCTGCTGGTGTCGGCCATGCTCGATGCCACGCCATTCGACGCGGACCTCGCGCGCGTGGAAACGCATGCGCATGACTACGCAGGCTTCGATCTGCTTGCCGGAGACTTGCCGGCTGGGAAGTTGTTCTGGCTGGGGAATCGAGATCAGCGGGATTGGCATGGCGCGCACGCCATCGAGCCCGGCATTCATGGTCTGTCGAACGCATTGCTTGACACCCCTTGGCCGAAGCTCGTGAGTCGGCGCGACGCCCTATCCGCAGCGCTCGCCGCGAATGCGGACGACACCACGCTGCTGCGTTTGATGCGGGACAACACCGAAGCCCCCGACGACGCGCTGCCGGAAACGGGCGTGCCCCATCCGTGGGAAAAAACACTCTCGGCCGCTTTCATTGCGTCGCCTGCCTACGGCACCCGCTGTACGACGCTGTTGCGTTATCACCGCAACGGCCGCATCGACATGATTGAGGCGACGGTGACACCCGGCCAGTCACCTGACGAGTTATCCGATCGCCGAGACTTTACTTTCACCGTCGACACCCACCCCGCCACCCACCGCATTTAACGGCGCACTGCCGTGGATTCCGATCTAATTCAGACGTTTCTCAATTTGGTCATTTAAATTGGGAATCTCCCCGAGGCGGGTTGTGGCATCCTGCTTTTCGCGCATTGTTGCGCAAGCAAGCAACGTTCGGCGGATATGTCCAGTAGGCATTTTCCGCCTTCCTGCAAAAACGCCACATTCTTCGCGATACAAACATTTCACCGTCTTACATTTGGCTATAATTGCACGCCGAAACTTCGGGGGTGCTATGGAAAGCACGGCGCGACACAGCGTCGGCCTTCTCGCCATATCCGGCCGTCGCGAACAACGGCCGAGAATACGCATAAGACGGAAATAGCGCGTGGCATAGCAAAGCGGCAATCGCTTCATTTCCACTAATTAGCCATGCCAGATAATATCGACGCGCCAATGATGCGTCGCGCGCCGCAATGGGCTTCGGGGGAAGTCAGCATTGCGGAACCCACGCCGGGACAGGCGATATCCGCGCAAGCTGCGGAGGCTGCCGCATTGGCGGGCCCCGTTGCGCGCTGGAATCTGCCGGTGCGCCGCTGGGCCTACCGTCAATTGGATGCAGCCGCGCCCGGCAAGCCGGACGTCGGCGTCATCGACCCCATGCTGCGCCGCCGGCTGAGCCCCCTCGCCCGTCTTGCGCTGTCGGCCGCCGTCGCATGCGGCCCGCTGCCGCCCGCTTGCCGCGTGGTGTACGCATCCCAACACGGCGAAATTCAACGAACCACGCAAATGCTGGAAGCGCTCGTGCGGCGCGAGCCGCCGTCGCCCACCGCTTTTAGCTTGTCGGTACTCAATGCCACCCCAGGTGTGCTCAGCATTGCGCGCGACGACCGCTCTGCCATCAACGCGGTGGCGGCAGCCGACGACACGCTCGGCTACGCCCTGCTCGACGCCTGGACGCAGCACCGCGAAACCCCGGACACGCCGTTGCTGGTGATTTTCGCTTTCGACGCCCCGCCCGCCTGTTACGGCCCGACAGCAGGACAACCCGACGACAGCGCGAATGCCCTCGCGTTTCTGATCGCGTCGGACGCGAGTGCACGCCTGACGTGCACGATGCACATGCCGGTCGGGCGCGACACTTGCGCCGAGTCTCGCTCGCAAAGCAGCAGTCTGCTCACAACGCTGATGGACGGTGGCAGCGACATTTGGCGCGGCGAGCGTCATGACTGGCAGTGGGAATGGCAGGAGGAGACGCAGCATGCGTGTGCCTAACTGCCTCCGCCGCTGGGAATCGGTACGCCGTCGCGCAGCATCGCTGCTGCTTTGGTCTTGCTTTGCCATCGGCGGGCTCGTCTTTTCGCTGATTGTCTTTCCGTCGTTGCTCTTGCTGCCGGTGTCCGAGCGCCGCCGTCGCCGTTACGCGATGGCCATGGTGCATCGCTGTTTCGCGTCGCTGGTCGCGGTGTGTCGCGCCTTGGGCGTGATGCGTTTCGAGATCGAAAACGCCGACAAATTGCGTCATCTGGGCCGCGTCATCGTCATCGCCAACCACCCGTCGTATCTCGACGTTGCGGTGCTGCTCGCGTTGATGCCGCGCGCGTGCTGCATCGTCACGAGCCGCCACTGGCGCAACCCGTTCTTCGCGGGCATCGTGCGCTCGGCCGGTTACTTGCGCAACGACGGTGGCCCCTCGCTCGTCGGCGCCAGCGAAGCGGCGCTCGCCGACAATGTGCCGCTCATCGTGTTTCCCGAAGGCACCCGCAGCCCGTCGCGCGGACGCCTAGGCAAGTTCTCGCGCGGCTTCGCGCATATCTCGCTGGCCCACGGCTGTCCGATCGTGCCTGTGCTGATCGACTGCGACCCGCCCGCCTATACCAAACAGCACCGCTGGTACTCCGTACCGGCCGCACAGCCGACCCTGCGCATACGCGTCCTGGATGCCGACCTGAGCCCCGCCGTTGCGCTGCCACCCGGCAGCCGCACCGCCACGCCGGTCATCCCAGCACAACGCGGCGCCGGTGGCGACACGAATGGCACGCAGATGCCTTTGGCAGCGAGACGTTTGACCACGCTCGCCGAACATTTCTTTATCGATCAGATTTCTCAACATGGCTTCTCTAGAACTTGAGATCAAGCAATTGATCGTCCAGGCACTTGAACTGGAAGACATCGGCGTGGACGACATCGTCGACGACGTTCCCTTATTCGGCGACGGCCTCGGCCTGGACTCCATCGACGCGCTCGAGCTCGGCATTGCCCTGCGCAAGCGGTTCGGCTTGCAGATCGAAGCGAACGATGAGGCAGCGCGCGCGCAGTTCCGCAGCGTTGCCACCCTGGCGCAGTTGTTGCGCGAACGCGGTTGCGCCCAGTAAGGAGCCCTAGCGATGAGCACTTTGACGTTACCCCTGTCCGACGACGACATCCTGTCGCGTCTGCGCACCATCCTGCACGACACGTTCGAGATCGCCCCCGAGCGCATCACGTTGCAAGCCCATCTGTTCGAGGAACTGGATCTCGACAGCATCGATGCCGTGGATCTGGCCATTCAGTTGCAACGCATGACGGGCAAGCGCATCAAGCCCGAAGAATTCAAGAGCGTGCGAACCGTCGAGGACGTGGTGTCCGCCGTACGTACCTTGCTCAACGACTAATCCGCGCGCATGTCCCGACTTCATGCCGATGCCGCAGCACCGCTGCCGAACGCTGCGCAGGCGCGGGTGCGCTGGCAGTCCGTGATCGCGGCGCTCGCCTATCCGGTGCTGATTCTCGCCGGGATCTCGCTGCTCGCGCCGCGCTATCTCGCGCTGTTGCTGCTCGTCGGGATCTACCTTCGCTACCGCCGCAATCTGAAGTCGCACCGGCTGCTCATGCCCGTCGAATGGGCCGTTGCCGGTGGACTGGCAGCGCTCGCGTGCGCCACGGCGCTCAGCAACAGCGAATTCTTGCTGCGCTGCTACCCGGTGGCCGTCAACGCCGGGATGGGGCTGACGTTCGCCATGTCGTTGCGCTCGCCCATGCCCATGGTCGAGCGTATTGCGCGGCTGCATCAGCCCGATCTGCCCGCAGACGCCACGCCGTACCTGCGCAAGGTCACACGCGTATGGATCGGCTTCTTCGTCTTCAACGGCACCGTCGCGCTCGCCACAGCCCTTTTGGCATCGCGCGAGATCTGGTCGCTCTATAACGGCGGCATCGCTTATGTGCTGATCGGCTTGCTGTTCGCCGCCGAATGGCTCTGGCGCCGCCGCATGCTCGCGAGGCAGGCCCACGTGAGTGCCGCAAACGCGCAACATCCCGAGGCCTCGGCATGAGCAGCATGCGTCACATCGGCGAGCGCCTCGCACATACGTCGTTGGAAAGTCCCGTCTCCGGGCAAGCCCTCGACTGCACGCCACTGGCCGAAATATTGGCACGGCCGCGCACGCCATCGCTCGTCGTTTGCGTCGACGGCCGCTCGGCCGCCAAAGACGACGCCACCGTGACCACGCTCGCGTGGCATGCCCGGGTTCAATCGTTGCGAGCGGCATTTTCAGCCCGTCCTGCACAACGGCTGGCGTTGTGTCTGGACGATCCGCTCGAGATGAGCTGTGCGCTCTTCGCCGCTTGGGCGGCGGTCAAAACGCCCATCGTGCTGCCCAACGCACTGCCACAGACGCGGCGCGACCTTGCTTTCGCGTTCGACGCCGTCATCGATACCGAGACATTGGCGGGCGATTCGCTATACGGCGACGCCGCGACGATCTCGACGGACCACGAGACGACGAAGCGTCACGACACGCTCCCCGCGTCGTGTCAGTTGATCATCTACACGTCGGGCAGCAGCGGCGAGCCGAAGGCCATCACGAAAACGCTGGCACAGCTCGACGGCGAAGTGCAGGCGCTTCACCGGCATTGGGGCGCGCAGCTACAACAGGCGTTGGTGGTCGCCAGCGTGCCGTGTCATCACATTTACGGGCTGTGGTTTCGCGTGCTGTGGCCGTTGGCCGCTGGCATTCCGTTCGCCCGCCACACGTTTGCCGAACCGTCGCAAGCCCATCCATGGCGGACGTGGCCTGCCGTGGTCTGGATTGCCGGCCCGGCCCAACTGACACGCTGGCCGGCACTGATCGGCGACGGTGTCTGGCCCGACGCCCCTCTGGTCACGTTCTCCTCCGGTGGCCCGCTGCCGACAGACGCCGCGCTGCAATGCGCCGATCTCATGCGCGTTGCCCGTGCACACGCGTCGGCAAGCGATGCCTTCGCCCCCATCGAGGTCTTCGGCAGCACTGAGACCGGCGGCATCGCGTGGCGGCAACAGGACCGCACGTCGCATTGGACGCCGTTCGACGACACGACGGTGCGCGTCTCCGATCATGGCGCGCTGGAACTCCGTTCGCCGCGCGTCAACGACGGAGATTGGTGGCCGACCGACGACGGTGCCATCGTGAACCCCGACGGGTCGTTCACCATGACCGGCCGGCTCGATCGCACGGTGAAAATCGAAGGCAAGCGCGTCTCGTTACCTGCGGTGGAAGCGGCGCTCTTGCGCCACGCGTGGGTCGACGACGTGGCCACGGTCGTGATTGCCGGGCGTCTTGCCGCGGCGATCGTTCTGAACCGCGACGGCCGACGCGCTTGGCGCGAGCAGTCCCTGGGCGCGGTGCGTGCCGCCATGCGCAGCACGCTCGCCGAGTCCTTCGATGCGACCGTACTCCCGAGACGCTGGCGTTTTCTCGATGCCCTGCCTCTGAATGAACGAGGCAAGCGCACCGCGGCCGACGTGGCCGCGCTCTTTGCACCGGCGTCGCCGTGGTTGCCGTCGGTGATGGGTATTCGGTTGAACGATGTCGACAACCCAGACAGCGCCGACGCCCCGGCAAGCAACACTCGCGAGGTTGTACTGTCGCTGCGTGTGCCCCCTGAGCTGGCGCATTTCGAGGGACATTTCCCCGGACTTCCCCTGTTGCCTGGCGTCGTACTGATCGACTGGGCCACGCGATTCGCTGCGGAACAGGCTTCGCGCGATCCGATGCTGAGTCCGTGGGTGAGCGCGCCGAGCACGTTGCAACAAGTGAAGTTCTCGGCCCCCGTGTTGCCGGGGACGCGATTCGATCTCACGCTGACATTCGATGCCGCCCGCTTGCGTGTGCACTACGCGTATGAAGGGGCGAAAGGCATGGCCGCCACAGGTTATCTCGCCTATACCGCGCCGCTGGTCGTTGCCGGAGACGTGTCGCCATGAACGCACGCCTCGATCCCCCGGTTTTGCACGACGACTTTTCGCCTTGCGTCCTGATTCCGGTCTACAACCACCCGGCGCATATCGCTCGCATCGTCGACGCGTTACTTGCGCAAAATCTGCCGGTGCTGCTGGTCGACGACGGCAGCGATGCACCAACGCGCGCCGTGCTCGACGCGATTCATGCCAAGCATCCCGGCACGGTGACGCTGGAACGCCTGCCCCAAAATCTCGGCAAAGGCGGTGCTGTCTCCCACGGGCTGCGCCGCGCGCATGCGCTCGGCTATACGCACGCGTTGCAAGTCGATGCCGACGGTCAGCACGATCTCGCAGACGTTCCCGTCTTTCTCGACGACGCTCGACAGCGCCGTGATGCCGTGATCTGTGGAACGCCGCGTTACGACGCGTCGGTGCCCAAGGGCCGTTTGTACGGCCGCTACATCACGCACTTTTGGGTGTGGGTCGAGACGCTGTCGTTCGATATCGTCGATTCGATGTGCGGGTTCCGCGTGTACCCGCTGGCCGCCACCGCCGCCTTGTTGGCAAAGCATCGGCCGCCGCCGCGCATGGCGTTCGACACGGACATTCTGGTGCGTCTGTACTGGCGAGGGGTGCCGGTGCAAAACCGGCGCACGCGTGTGGTCTATCCGGACAACGGCGTCTCGCACTTCCAGATGTTCCGCGACAACGTCGGCATTTCGTGGATGCATACGCGGCTCGTTTGCGCCATGTTGCCCCGCATTCCCATGCTGTTGTGGCGAAAGCTGCGCCCGGCACCCGCGACGCGATCCTCTGCCTCGCCTGCCTCGCCCGCGGCACTTGACGCCTCGGGTGAACTCGCTTGGTGGCGCCGCCCCGAACGCGGCAGTTTGCTGGGCATGCGCTTGCTGGCGCTCGCCTGCCGCTGCTTCGGCCTGCGCGCGGCACGCGCCTGCCTGGTCCCCGTGGTGGCTTATTTCGCACTGAAGGACACGCAGGCCTGCGCCGCTTCGCGCGACTACCAACAGCGGCTCGGCAAGGCAGCCCCCGAGCTCGGCTGGACGGCCCCGACACGCTGGCGCACGTTCCAGCATCTTCTCGCGTTCGCCAACGCCGCACTCGACAAGTTCGCCGCGTGGCGTGGCTTGCTCGGTGAGCGCCATGTGCGGGTGGAAGACGATGCCACGCTCGATGCCGCCGCCAACGATGCTCGCGGCGCACTCGTCATCGGCTCGCATCTCGGCAATCTTGAGATGACGCGTGCACTCGCCCGTTCGCGGGGCATCGATCGTATCCATGCGGTCGTCTACACCCGCCACGCCCAGCGCTTCCGTTCGATGCTGGCCGGGTCGAACCAGGACTTCGCGCAAAACCTGATCGAAGTCGACGACATCGGCCCCGCCACGGCGATCATGCTGCGCGAACGTATCGACCGTGGCGACTGGCTCGTCATCGTCGGTGATCGGGTGCCGTCCGCTGACGGTGGGCGCGTGGTGCAAGTGCCCTTCTTCGGCGAGCCGGCCCCCTTTGCACAAGGCCCGTTCATTCTTGCTGCGTTGCTCGAATGTCCGGTGTATCTGCTCTTCTGTCTGCGCGACAAAGCGTCGTACCGGCTGTATTTCGAACGGTTCGCCGACGCCATCGCATTGCCGCGCGCCAGACGCGAAGCCGCATTGCGTGACTACGCCGAGCAGTACGCGCGCCGGCTCGAGCACTACTGCCGGCAATACCCGACGCAGTGGTTCAACTTTTTCGATTTCTGGCAAGGCAAGTCGCCACAGTCATGATGGAACTCCCGATTTCACTCTCCGGCCCTGTTGACGGCGTCGGCAATCCCGCACGCCACGCCGTGTCCGACCGCTCGCCCGGCGACGCCGCGAGCCAATCCAGCGCGTCGGCCGTGGTGTTCGGCCATGGGCGTTTGACGATCGAAGACATTCTGTCGCTGGCGCATCGCACTCGCCGCGCACGTCTATCGACCGACCCCGCTTGGCAAGATCGCATTCGTCGCGGCGTCGATGCCCTGCACGCGCACCTCGCGGCCGGACGCCCCGTCTATGGCGTGACCACCGGCTATGGCGACGCCTGCGTCGTCGACGTGCCGATGTCGCTCATCGAAGCCCTGCCCGCCCAACTCACGCGTTACCACGGCTGCGGCATGGGGGAATGGCTCGACGACGACGCCGTGCGCGCCGTGCTCGCTTGCCGTCTGGCGTCGCTCGCACAGGGATACTCGGCGGTCCGCCCCGAATTGCTCGAAGCGCTCGTGCATCTGCTCGCACACGACGTGCTGCCGCGTATTCCAGCGGAAGGGTCGGTGGGTGCCAGCGGCGACCTCACCCCGCTGTCCTACGTGGCCGCCACGCTCATTGGCGAGCGCGACGTCATGTATCGCGGCCGCCTTTGCGCCGCCACCGAGGCGCTGGCTGCCACGGGCGGCGCACCGATCCGGCTGGCGCCCAAGGAAGGCCTCGCGCTCATGAACGGCACGGCTGTCATGACGGCACTGGCCAGCCTCGCTTTCGCGCGAAGCCGCTCTCTCGCGCGACTGGCGTCTCGCCTGACGGCGCTCACGACCGTGGCACTCGACGGCCGCGCCGCGCACTTTCACCCAACGCTTTTCGACGCGAAACCGCACGAAGGGCAACGCGACGCCGCGCGTTGGATTCGCGAAGATTTGGCCGGACGCACCGAGCCGCCGGAAGCGCGCATTCAAGATCGCTACTCGCTTCGATGCGCACCGCATGTGGTCGGGGTGCTCGTCGACGCGCTTAGTTGGGTACGTCGCGATGTGGAAAACGAGATCAACAGCGCGAACGACAATCCGCTCATCGACCCTGACACGGGCGAAGTGCATCACGGCGGCAACTTCTATGGCGGGCATATCGCGTTCGCGATGGACAGCTTGAAAACGGCCGTCGCCAACATCGCCGATTTGATGGATCGCCAGTTGGCATTGCTCGTGGACGACAAGTTCAACAACGGTCTGCCCCGCAATCTCAGCGGCGCCACCGGGCCGCGTGCGCCGATCAACCACGGCTTCAAGGCGGTGCAAATCGGTGCGTCCGCGTGGACCGCCGAGGCGCTCAAGCACACCATGCCGGCCAGTGTCTTCTCGCGCTCGACCGAGTCGCATAACCAGGACAAGGTCAGCATGGGGACGATTGCCGCGCGCGATTGCCTGCGCGTGCTGATGCTCACCGAGCAAGTGGCCGCCGCGCACACGCTCGCCGTAGCGCAAGCGGTGAAGCTGCGCGAACGCCTCTCGCCCGGCGACGCTGCGCTGCCCGACACGCTGCGTCAGTGGCTCGATACCGTCGCCGCGCAGTCGCCGTTCGTCGACGAAGACCGTGCGCTCGAACACGAACTGCGCACCGTGCGTGCATGGATTGCCGAGGGAGGCGACCTGCCCCATGACGACTGATATCGTGAGCCGCCGACCGGAAAAAGCGCCGTGGCTCGTTGCCACGGCCGATGTCGAGATTCCGTTCCATGACGTCGACGTGATGCAAGTCGCTTGGCATGGGCATTACGTCAAATACTTCGAACTCGCTCGTTGCGCGTTGTTGCGCCGTTTCGATTACGACTATCCGCAAATGCAAGCGTCCGGCTACGTGTGGCCGGTCGTCGAATGCCATCTCAAGTACGTACGCCCGGCGCGATACGGACAGCGTGTGCGCGTGAGCGCCTCGCTGACCGAGTACGAGAACCGGTTGCGTATTGCCTACGAAATTCACGATATCGCTACCCACGAGCGCATCACCAAGGGGTACACCGTGCAAGTCGCCGTCGACGCACGCAACGGCGAGTTGCAATTCGTGAGTCCGCCCGTGGTGGTCGAGAAGCTGGAGGCCGCATGGGCCAGCGCCTGACCCATTACGTGGCAAGCGCCCTGCTCCCCGTTGTGCTGACGTGCGTCGGCATTTCGACGGCGCCTGCGGCCATGGCGGCCGAGTCTGCGCCGTCCTTGCCACAAGTACCCACGGCGGCCGATCTGGCATTGCTCAAGCGCATCCTGGCGCAAATCGGTGCCTATCCCGTCGTGCACGCCGACTTTGTACAGACGCGAACGTCGGCCTTGCTCACGGCCCCCGCGCTTACCCAAGGCTCACTGGTGTTCGTGCGCGAGCGTGGCGTCGTCTGGCAAGTGCGTTCGCCTCAGCCGCAGAGCTATGTCTACGGGCCGCAGCGCAGCGCGCGTCTCGATGCCGATGGCAAAGTGACGTCGCTCGACACGCAACCGTCGGCGATCACGCAACAGATCAACGAGTGGACTAACGCGTTCATGCATGGCGATACCAGCGGGCTGGCTTCGCAATTTTCGGTGGCCGTCACGGGCACCGTGAATCGCTGGCAGATCGTGCTGACGCCATCGCAGCCGCAGATCGCTCAGGCGATGCGGCGTCTTACGCTGAGCGGCGATACCGTCGTGCGCGGCGTCTTACTCGAGACTCGGCGCGGCGAGTCGGTTCGCTGGCAATTCGAGAAAGTGCGCACAAGCGATGCACTCGACGCCAATGAGCAACGTTTGCTAAGCACGGTCGAATGACGCCACGTACCCGCGCCCTTCGCCGCGCGCTCACCTTCGCGTTCACTGCAGGCCTCGTGCTGCTAGGCATCTGGCTGATTGCGGTGCGCCATCTGCCGCTCCAGACCAACGTGCTTTCGCTGTTGCCAGCGACGGAGCGCAACCCCGTGGCCGAGCAAGCCGTCGACCATCTCGCCGGTAGCGTGAGCGATCGCGTGGTGGTGTTGATCGGTGCCAAGGACGCCAGCGCGGCGCGCGCGGCGGCGGCACGTTTCGATGCGCTGGCGCGAGCGAATGACGCGTTCGCCAGCGTGCAGGGCCAAATCCCGCCGTTCGATCCCGCGTTCCTCTCGAATTTCTACCTGCCTCACCGCTTCCAATTGCTCACGCAGGAAGACCGTGCCGTGCTGGAAGCCGAACTTCGACGCGATCCCGCTAATGCCGCCGCGCCGTCAGCGCTTTCGCCGTCATCTTCGCTATCGTCACTATCGCTGGCCAACTCGCCGTTTGGCTTGACCGACGCCGCCGACGACCCCTTCGGCTGGCTCGACCGCTGGCTCATGCGCCTGCCCTTCGGCCAGCTTCGCATGCTGCCCGACGCTGGCTGGCTCAGTGCCCGTCACGACGATAAGACCTGGGTGCTCGTGCTGCTGCAAACGCGGGGCGCCGCCTTCGACAGCAACGTGCAGCAACGTGTCATTCGCTTCTTCGCGTCGGCGCAATCGCAGATCGTCGACGCAACCCCCGGTCTGGAGATGCTGCGCAGTGGCGCCGTCTTTCACGCCGCGAGCGCGAGAGCGCAAGCCGAGCGGGAATTGCACCGGATCGGTATCGTGGCGACGCTGGGTATTGCGTTACTCACGCTCTGGGCCTTCCGTTCGGGCCGCCTGCTCGCCATGGGGCTTGCCACCGTCGCCTTCGGCACGCTGTGCGCGGCGGTCGCCACGCTGGTGATCTTCGGTGAGTTGCATCTGCTCACCCTCGTCTTCGGTGCGGCCCTGATCGGCGAGACGGTCGACTACGCCATTCAGTATTTTGTCGGCGTAGGGGGGCAGACACGCGACGACGCGCAGCGAACCCTTCCCGTCATTCGTCCGGCCTTGCACATCGCGCTCGCGACCAGCGTGCTGGGTTACGCCATTCTCGGTGCGGTGCCGTTCCCCGCATTGCGCCAGATCGCGGTCTTCGCGCTCGCCGGGCTGCTCTCGTCGTATGTCTTCGTCGTCTGGGCATTGCCCGCTTTCCTCCCACGGGAGGTGCCGCCCCTTCGCGCGCCGGTGATTCGTTTGGCACACCGTTGGCTTCGGGTCTGGGGTGCGGCACTTGCTGGCCGTCAGGGCACCGTTATCGGATGCCTGATCTTGCTGGCGTGCCTGCCCGGCTGGTGGCGACTCGGCGTCGACGACGACATCCGCCGTCTGATTTCGCGTGAGCCGGCGCTGGTAGCGCAGGAGCAAGCGATCTCGCGTGTGACCGGCATCGACGGCGCGACGCAGTTCTGGCTGGTGCAGGCCGACAGCGAGGAAGCCTTGTTGCGCCGCGAAGAGCAGCTTGGCGCACGCCTCGATCAGGCGGCAACAGGCAAGGATGCGCCGTTCACCGGCTGGACGGGGGTGTCCCAGTTCGTCCCTTCCGTGCAGCGGCAGCTCGATAATCGCGCGTTGTTCGGTGCGGCCCGTTTCGACTCGCCCGATGGGCTGGCCGCAGCCATGACCCGCGCCGGGTTCCGAGCCGACTTCGCAAAGCAATACGCGAGCGCTTTTGCCACGGAGAGCGACACGCCGCCGCTTCGCATCGGCGACTGGCTCGCGTGGCCCGGCTCGACACCGTACCGCATGCTTTGGATCGGGCAAACCGACAACGCCGTCGCGCCGCAAGGTGGTTCGGCAAACGCCCCCGGCTTTGCCAGCCTCGTGCGCCCACAGGGTCTGCGTGACAGTGCGGCAGCCGCGCAGGTGGCAGCCGATTTGCCCGGCGTGACCTATGTCGACAAAGCGGCCTCCATTTCCAGCCTGTTCGCGCGCTATCGGCATGCGAGCGGCTTGTGGTTCGCGGCAGCCCTGGCGGTCGTGGCGGTTCTGCTCGCCCGTCGTTACGGGTGGCCCGGCGCCATTGCCACGATCATGCCCACGCTGCTTGCGGCAGCCGCCGTCTTCGCCACATTCGGCTACCTGGGCTTGCCGCTCACGTTATTCGCACAAATGGGCTTGATGCTCGTGCTGGGTGTCGGCGTGAACTACGCGATCTTTTTGCGCGAAGGCGAACTGCGCGCCGGTGACGACGAACAAATGGCGGCGATTGCCGTGGCCGGCACGCTGATGTCCGCAGCCACCACGCTGCTGTCGTTCGGGCTGCTCGCGTTCAGCGGCATGCCGAGCCTGCAAGCCTTCGGCCTGACGTTGACCATCGGCATCGCGCTCGCCTTATTGCTCGCGCCCTACAGCCTGCGCTTTCCGGAATTGCGTTCATGAAACCCCCTGTCTATCTTCACGCGCTCGGCATGATCAATGCGCTGGGCCACGACCTGCCCAGTATCGCCGAGCGTCTGTTTGCCGGCGACACGTCGGGCATGCAGGCGCACGACCGCTGGCACGCCGCCGGGACGATCGCTGCCCCCGTCGTCGGTGCAGTGCGCCTGGCCGATCATGAACTCCCTTCGCTGCCCCCGAAGTTGAAGCGCTACGACTGCCGCAACAACCGGTTTCTGATGGCGGCCGCCGAACCCTTGCGCGCCGTGCTGGCACAACATATTCAACGCCACGGGGCGACGCGTATCGGCGTCGTGATCGGCACGAGCACCTCCGGTATCGCAGAGGGCGAAGCGGCATTGCGCTCGCTCGCCGCCGACAGCGCGTTGCCCGACCACTATCACTACGCGCAGCAGGCACTCGGCGCACCGGCGCATTTCGTCGCCGAATTGCTGGGTATTCACGGCCCTGCCTATGCCATTTCGACGGCCTGCACATCGAGCGCGAAGGCGTTCGGTGCGGCACGCCGCCTCATCGATAGCGGCGTGTGCGATGCCGTGGTGACGGGCGGCGCAGACGCCCTGTGCGCGCTCACGCTCGGCGGGTTCGGTGCACTCGAATCGCTCTCGCAAGGTCTGTCGCGCCCGATGAGCCAACATCGCGACGGCATCAACATCGGCGAGGGCGCGATGCTCTGCCTGATGTCGCGCACGCCCGGGAACATCGTCTTTTCCGGCATGGGCGACTCGAGCGATGCGCATCACATATCGGCCCCCGCGCCTGACGGCGGCGGCGCCATCGCCGCGATGCGTGCCGCATTGCACGACGCCGGTCTCGCCCCCTCGCAAATCGACTATGTGCATCTGCATGCGACGGGCACCCCGAAGAACGACGCTATGGAAAGCCTCGCGACGTCGACCTGCTTCGAATCGTCCCCATGGGTCAGCGGCACGAAACCCATGACAGGCCACTTGCTCGGCGCCGCAGGCGCCACAGGTATCGGTATTTGCTGGCTCACGTTGGAGGGCGACGGCCGGTTGCCGCCGCATCTCTGGGACGGTGCCACCGATCCGGCGCTCAGCCCGTTGCGGCTCGCCCCTGTCGGCACCACGCTTGGCCGCCTGCCTTGTCATGTGATGACGAACGCCTACGCATTCGGCGGCAATAACGCCAGCGTGATTCTCTCGCGTGCGGAGGCGCTGCAATGACGACGCCGACACCATGGCCCCCCATCGAGACCTTGCTGCCGCATCGGCCGCCCATGCTGCTGATCGACGCCGTCTGCGAATACGACGCGGAGTCGATCTGCGTTGAAGCGACGCCCGATGCACACGCGTGGTACGCCGACGCGCACGGCAATATGCCCGTTCACATCGTGATCGAACTCATGGCGCAGGCGATTGCCGCCCACGAAGCGCTCACGCGCCGTAGCAGCGGCCTGCCACCGGCACCCGGCGTGCTGCTCGGCACGCGTCGGCTCGAAGCGAGTGTCGCGTCGCTGCGCGCCGGCGTGACCGTTCTGGTACGCGCGGCCTGCGTGCTGCGCGACGACACTGGCAACGGCGCCTACGACTGCCGCGTGGACATCGACGGCCAGGCCGTTGCCAACGCCACGATCAAAGTTCACCAGCCGACCGATTTTTCTGCATTTTTGTTGGAGCACCTATCATGACCCGACGCGTTCTCGTCACCGGCAGCAGCCGGGGCATCGGGCGGGCAATTGCCCTGCGTCTCGCTCAGGACGGCTTTGCCGTCACCGTCCATTGCCGCGAACAGGTCGCCCCCGGTGAAGCCACCGTGGCCGACATTCGCGCAGCAGGTGGCACCGCGCATCTCGTGCAATTCGACGTGCGCGACCGGCAGACGTGCCGCGACATGCTCGAAGCCGATGTGGCCGAACACGGGGCCTATTACGGCATCGTTTGCGGCGCGGGTATCACGCGCGATAACGCGTTCCCTGCCCTGTCCGACGACGATTGGGACAGCGTGCTCGACACGAGCCTCGATGGCTTCTTCAACGTCGTTCACCCGCTCAGCATGCCGATGGTTCGCCTGCGTGCCGGCGGACGTATTGTCACCGTGGCGTCCGTCTCCGGTGTCATGGGCAATCGCGGTCAGGTGAATTACAGCGCGGCCAAGGCGGGCCTGATCGGCGCCACCAAAGCGCTCGCGGCCGAACTCGCTTCGCGCCGGATCACCGTGAACTGCGTCGCACCGGGTTTGGTAGACACCGGCATGCTCGAAGGCGTCGCCCTCGATGAAGCCTTGCGCATGGTGCCGATGAACCGCGTCGGCACGCCCGACGAAGTGGCCCATGTCGTGTCGTTCCTGATGTCGGACGGCGCGAGCTACGTGACCCGTCAAGTGATCGGTGTGAATGGAGGGATCATCTAATGACGCGCGTCGTTGTGACCGGATACGGCGGTATCACCGCGTTGGGCAGCCGCTGGGAAGACATCGAAAATGCGCTGCGCGGCGGCCGAAACGCCGTGCGCCGCATGCCCGAGTGGGACTACTTCGAAATGCTCAACGGACGGCTTGCCTGCCCCGTCGAAGACTTCGCACCGCCGCCCCATTGGCCGCGCAAGCAATTGCGCTCCATGGGCCGCGTCGCCCAACTCGCGCTGCGGGCAACGGAACACGCGCTCGCGCATGCCGGGCTCGACGTGACGGCGGGCGATCCTGGCGATATCGGGGTGGCTTACGGATCGTCATCCGGCAGCATTGCGCCGATTCAGGCGTTTGGCGTGATGGTGGAGACTGGCTCGATGGCGGGCGTCACGTCGACGAGCTACATTCAGATGATGCCGCACACCACCGCCGTCAACATCGGCGTGCACTTCGGACTGCAAGGCCGCATCATTCCCACGTCGAGCGCATGCACCTCGGGGAGTCAGGCCATCGGCTACGCGTACGAGGCCATTCGCTTCGGTCGTACCAAAGTGATGCTCGCGGGAGGGGCCGAGGAGTTGTCCGGGCCGGGCAGCGCCGTGTTCGACACGCTCTACGCAACCAGCACGCGCAACGACGAGCCGAAACTCACGCCCCGGCCATTCGACGCCGCACGCGACGGTCTCGTGGTGGGCGAAGGCGCGGCCACGCTGGTGCTCGAATCGCTCGAGCATGCACAAGCGCGCGGTGCCACGATTCTCGCGGAAATTGTCGGGTTCGGATGCAATACCGACGGCAATCACGTCACGCAACCGACCGCGGCCACCATGGCGCGCGCCATGCAACTGGCGCTCGACGACGCTGGCCTGACGCCGCAGGCCATCGACTACATCAGTGCGCACGGCACGGCAACGGACCGGGGAGATATCGCCGAGAGCGAAGCGACGGCCAGCCTCTTTGGCAGCAGCGTGCCAGTCAGTGCGATGAAGAGCTACCTCGGCCATACCCTTGGCGCATGCGGCGCGATCGAGGCTTGGTGGGCCATCGAGATGATGCGTCGCAACTGGTTCGCCGGCACGCTCAATCTCGATTCGCCCGACCCCGCCTGCGCCGCCCTCGACCACATCGCAGGGGCCGATGGTCGCCCACTGGAAACCCAGCGAATCATGAGCAATAACTTCGCCTTCGGTGGCATCAACACGTCGCTGATCTTTCAGCGATTTGTCGATTGATCGTGGTGGATTTCATAGCAAGTCAGTAACGTAATGACAACGCGTGGCGCTCGCGGGAACTCTCCGGCGCAGTGCCACACGACGTCGCTCACCAACCCAATGGAGAAACTATGCAGACTCGTCGACGCCTGCTCGCCGCCTCGCTCGCCGTCACCCTGACCGCGATGCTCGCCCCTGCCGCTCACGCCGCCCGCCCGGCCGTGCCGATCGTGGCGCACGACAACATGCCGATCGTCACGGGCAGCGGCAAGACGCTGTCGCTCGACGAGATCCGTGATGCCATCACGCGCGGCGCGGCAGGTCACGACTGGGTAGCCACACGGCAAGGCCCGGGAGAACTCGTCGCGTCGATCAACGTGCGCAACAAGCACTACGCGTCGGTGACGATCAAGTACAGCGAAACGACGTATTCGGTGTCCTACCGCGACAGCACCAATCTCGAATACGGGCTCTCGAATGGCTTGAACAATTCGCCGCGCCGCGACGACTTCAATAACAATGCGGTGCCTGCCAACACGCCGATGATCCACCCCAACTACAACCGTTGGGTCGACACCCTGATCCGCGACATCAACGCAGAACTGCGCCGCCTCTGATGTCTCGCTTTCATCGCCCCGACGGATTGGCCCGCGTGGTCGTGACTGGCCTCGGCATGGTCTCGGCTGCCGGTCACTCGCGCGAAACCGTGCTCGACGCGTTGCGTCGGCAGAAGAGCGGCGTGCATGAGGCTCCCGATTATGTCGCGCACGACTTGCGCAGCACAATCACAGGACGACCGCACGCCGGGTCGCTCGACGACACGGCGTTGCCGCGCAAGCTGCGGCGCTTCATGGGCGACACGGCGCTGTATGCCAGCCATGCCGCCCTGCGCGCGGTGGCAGACGCTGGACTGGACGCCGCGACGCTGAGCAATGGACGATGCGGTGTTGTTGTCGGCTCGGGCACCGGGGCGATGAAAGACTTCGAAGACGCGTTGGACGTGGCGCGAGAGAGCGGCGCGTCACGGGTATTGCCTTACGTTGTGCCACGCGCCATGTCGAGCACGGCGCAGGCCGCGCTGTCCGCCCTGTTCGATCTGCGCGGCGTGGGATATGCCATTTCGTCGGCCTGCTCGACGTCGATTCACTGTGTCGGACACGCCGTCGATTTGCTGCGACTTGGAAGACAGGACGTGATGCTCGCGGGCGGCAGCGAAGAGGCACCCTGGGGCGCGGCGATGTGTTTCGATGCGATGGGGGTACTCTCCCGTGCGCACAATGCGACGCCGGACAGGGCGTCGCGGCCGTTCGACGCCGAACGCGACGGCTTTGTGCTCGGGGGCGGGGCGGCGATCCTCGTGCTGGAAACCCTCGCGCATGCCGAGGCGCGCGGCGCGCGGCCGCTGGCGGAAATCACCGGGGTTGGCGCCGCCACGTGTGCGTCGCGCGCCTTCGGTGTCGACATCGCCACCATGAGCAGTGTCGTCAAAGCCGCCTGCCAGGGTCTCGCATCGCCACCCGGTGTTATCAGTGCGCACGCCAATGGTTCGATCGAGGGCGACACGGCGGAGTTAGCGGCATTGGCCGACGCGTTCGGCGGTGTCTCCGAGTTACCCGCCATCACGTCGATCAAAGGCATCACCGGACACACGGTCGCCGCGGCGGGTGCGATGCAGATTGCCTGCGCCATCTGGGCGATGCACGAGGGCTTCGTCCCCGGTGCAGCCAACATCGAGCGCCTGCCCCCGGAAGCCGCCGCTTATCCGATTTGGCGAGAGAGTCGTGACGCTGCGACCCGCAGCGCCTTAGTCAATACGTTCGGCTTTGGCGGCACGTACGGCGCGCTCACCCTGGCGCGCCTCTGATGACGGTTTAAACCAGCGGCTTTCTCGCGACAACGTTCACCAGCGTCTCTTCGCGCTCGCCGAACACGCGGCGACGCTGCAACTTCAGGCGTTCGAGCAGCCCAAAGTCTTTCGCCCGGCTCCACCACAGGTACGGGTAGGAAACATTCTCGCGCTCGAACGTAAATCCACCGGCGCGAATCATGTCGAGGTAGCCCGCTGCGCTACGCTGAACATGCATTGGATGACGGAACAGCAACCGGATCACCCACGACCGGATGTACGCTTCCGTCGACTCGGCAAAGCACAGCAGACCACCTGGTTTGAGCACACGATAGAACTCGGCCAGTGCGGCTTCCTGATAGACGAGATGGTGGAAGGTTTGATGGCAAAAGACGATGTCGCAACTGGCATCGGGCAAAGGGATCGCCGAACAATCGCCCGAATGCAGTTCGACCGGCACCCCAGCGTGGCGCGCATGGGCCTGCGCATCGTTGAGTGCCGGCGCGAAGCAGTCGACTCCGATCAGACGCGACGGTGCGAAATAGCGATGCAGGAGCGGTAACGACTGCCCATGACCGCAACCGGCGTCGAGCACGACCGGGGCGTGTGGCACGGTGCCACGCGCCAACTGCAACAAGTCCTCGATCGCGACGCGCAACACGTGATGACGCCAGGTGTATGTCTTGAGAAACCAGTTCCCAAAGCGGGTTTCAGGAACGAAGGCCTTGGCAGATGAGACGGAAGACGGGTTGGCAGCGGTGGTCACAATAGCGGGCGCCGTTCGAGCGGCTTATCTGATGGAATCCCGCTATTGTGCCAACTGCCTCACCCCAAGGAAAGGACGCGAAGCGCAATCCCCCTGAAATTCAGGGGTACTGGATAAATTAGAGAAAAATCCCGTGCGATATCTGCGTGATGCACCGGCCCGTTACACCAATCGCACGATCTGCTTGCCGAAGTTCTCACCCTTGAGCAATCCGAGGAACGCCGCCGGCGCACTCTCCAACCCCTGCGTCATCGTTTCGCGATAGTGCAATTCGCCCGCGGCGATGGCGTCGGTCAATTCCGTGAGCGCCTGCGGCCAGATATCCAGATGCTCGGTGACGATGAACCCCTCGAGCCGCACACGGTTCGTTAGCAAAAGGGCCGGGTATTTCAGCGGCGCAGGCTGCCCGTCATACCCGGCGATCATTCCGCACAACGCGATGCGCGAATGGGCGTTGATGTTGCCCAGCACGGCATCGAACACCGCACCGCCCACGTTTTCGAAATAGCCGTCGATACCGTCGGGTGCCGCCGCGCGCAGTGCCTCGTAGACATTGCCAGCTTTGTAGTCGACACAGGCATCGAAGCCTAGGGTCTCGGTGACATACGCGCACTTTTGCGGTCCGCCTGCGATGCCCACGACACGGCAGCCCATGCGCTTGGCCAGTTGACCGACGACGCTGCCTACCGCGCCCGACGCTGCGCTCACGGCCACCGTCTCGCCCGCCTTCGGCGCGATGATCTTGTTCAAGCCGTACCACGCCGTTACCCCCGGCATGCCGGCCGCGCCGAGATACACGCTCATCGGCACGCGCGCCGCATCGACGCGACGCAGATCGCTGCCGTCGGAAATGCCGTACTCCTGCCAGCCGAACATCGCCGTGACGGCGTCGCCGGGCTGCCAGTCGGGATGACGCGACTCGATCACCTCACAGACCGTTGCGCCCACCATCACGGCGTCGAGCGGCTGCGGCGGCGCATACGACTTGGTGTCGTTCATGCGGCCGCGCATATAGGGATCCAGTGACAGGTAGAAATTGCGCACCAGCACCTGCCCGTCACCCAGTTCGGGCAGTTCGGGCGCGGCAAGGTGAAAGTTGTCCAGCGTGGCCTCGCCCTTGGGACGCGAGACCAGCAAAATCTGGCGGTTGATCGTCATGACATACGCTCCGGTTAGTCGCCTTGCGGATCGTCGGGACGTCGTTGTTGGCGAACCTCGCGGCCCACCGCCAATCGACGCAGATATTTGAAAGTGCCCATCGCCTTGGCCACCAGCTTGCCGTCGGCGTCGCGCACTTCGCCTTCGCAATATGCCATCGTCGTCGAGCGATGCAGCACGCGGCCGAAAGCCCGCATCTCGCCCGACCCAGGTTGCATGAAGCTGGTCTTCATTTCGATGGTGACCACGCCGCTTCCCTCCGGGGCGGCACTGCGGCTCGCAGTACTCAACGCCACGTCGAGAAGCGCCATGGTGACGCCCCCATGCATCACCTCCCAACTGTTCAAATGCTGGGGTGCGAGCTTCAGGCGCAGTTCGGATTCGCCATCCTCGGCACGTAGCAGCTCGATGCCGAGGTGGTCGATAAAGCCGGAGCGGATCGATAAGGGGCTCATCGCGGGCTCCGGTAAGAAACGCTGTATGCGCCGCCATGGCGGCTGTCGTGTCGGTAAGTCATCGGGTAAAACATGGCCATCATTTCGTCAGCTTGAGACGCCGTGCAAAGCGGCTGCGCCCCGGTTAGGTGATTCGTTAAATTCGTTGTCGCGGCCGAGCACGGTTCGTGCACGACACTGGGGCGATCGATTTGCCTTCACTCGCGCGCGACACCAGCATCGGCCATCGACGCCCACGCCTTCGCCAGCGATCCGTTGAGATCGATGGCACGGCAGGCTTGCTCGATCACACAAACGTCGAAGCCCGCGGCTTTGGCGTCGAGGGCACTCCAAGCCACGCAAAAGTCGGTTGCCAGCCCGACGCAGTGCACTCTGCGTACGCCCTTGTCGCGCAAATAGCCTGCGAGTCCCGTCGGCGTCTTTCGATCGGCCTCCAAAAACGCCGAATAGCTGTCCACACTCGTGTGGTAACCCTTGCGGAAGATGGCCTGTGCTTGCGGAATATGAAGCGCGTCGTGCAAAGCCGCACCGTGCGTGTCCTGCACGCAATGCGCTGGCCACAGCACCTGTTCGCCATAGGGCAGCGCGATCGTCTCGAACGGCTGCCGCCCGGGGTGATTCTCTGCAAACGAGACATGCCCCGACGGATGCCAGTCCTGCGTGAGCACCACATGCGAAAAACCGCCCGCCAGCGCATTGATGACCGGCACGACTTCGTCGCCATGCGGTACCGCGAGCGCGCCGCCAGGCATGAAATCGTATTGCACGTCGATCACGAGCAAGACTTCATCCATCGGTTTCATTGCGTACTCCTGCCGTCGTGCGTCCATCAGCCATTGAAGCGCTTACCGCTCTCGGCCAACTCGACAAGGCGAGCTGCGGGCGTCCAGTCCTCGCCGTGCGCACCCGCTTCGAATTCGCGCACGCTCGCCAACACCTTATCCAGACCTACCGTATCGGCGTAGAGCATCGGTCCGCCTCGCCACAGCGGGAAACCGTAGCCGTTCAGATACACCATATCGATGTCCGACGCGCGGGCGGCCGTGCCGTCGGCCAATACCTTCGCGCCCTCATTGACCAGCGCATAAACCAGTCGGTCGACGATTTCTGCGTCGGTGAACGTGTGCGGCACGATGCCGTGTTCGCGGCGATAGTCGTCGATCATCCGCTCGACCTCGGCCGACTCGTGCGGCGTGCGATCGCCATCGGAATAGTTGTACCAACCGGCATGCGTCTTCTGCCCATAGCGGCCGGCTTCACACAGCACGTCGGCAATTTTCGGATACACCAGCCCCGGCTGCTCGGCATGCCGGCGCTTGCGAATTGCCCAGCTCACGTCGTTACCTGCGAGATCGCTGGTACGGAACGGCCCCATCGCAAACCCGAAACGCTCGATGGCGGCATCGATTTGCGCGGGCGATGCGCCCTGCTCGACCATCCACTGCGATTGCTTGAAATACGGCTCGAGCATACGGTTGCCAATGAAGCCGTCGCACACGCGGGCCACCACGGCGAGCTTGCCAATCCGTTTGGCGAGCTTCATCACCGTGGCCAGCACATCCTTGCCGGTGTGAGCACCCCGCACCACTTCGAGCAGACGCATGACGTTGGCCGGGCTGAAGAAATGCATGCCGATGACGTCTTGCGCGCGCCCCGTGGTTTCGGCGAGCGCATCAAGATCAAGCGTCGACGTATTCGACGCGAGAATCGCGCCCGACTTCGCCACCTTGTCGAGCTCGCGGAACACGACCTGCTTGATGGCCATGTCTTCGAAGACGGCTTCGACAATCAGGTCGGCGTTTGCCACGCTGTTGAAGTCGGAACTGCCGTGAATCCGTGCGAGGCGTTTCTGCGCTTCGTCGGCGGCCATCTTGCCGCGCGTCACCGCACGTGCGTAGTTACCCCGCATGGCGTCGAAGCCGCGTGCAAGGGCAGCGTCCGTGGTGTCGACCAGCGTCACGGGAATGCCTGCATTGGCAAACGTCATGGCGATCCCGCTGCCCATCGTGCCCGCGCCAATCACGGCCACGCGCTCGATGTTGCGCACCGGCGTGTCGTCAGGCACATCAGCAATTTTGGCCGCCGCACGTTCACCAAGGAATGCATGCCGCAGCGCTTTCGATTCCGGCGACGTAACAAGCGACACGAAGCATTCGCGCTCGAATTTCACGCCGTCGTCGAACGGACGCAGCAGCGCCGCCTCAACCGCCGCCACGCACTTTTGCGGCGCGGGGAAATGCGGTTGCTCGCGCAGAACTTTCTCGCGCGCTGCCTCGATGGCCGTTTTCGCCGAACCGTCGGCATCGTCGATCGCGACGTCGCGCAAACGCGGCAGCGATTCGCCGCGGGCGGCGATCTCGTTCGCAAAGGCAATCGCCCCCGTCAGCAGATCGTCGTGCGTACCGTCGAGCATCTTGGCAAACAGCGAGCCTGCCAACGCTTCCGACTTCACGACCTTACCGGTCACCACCATATCGAGCGCCCGCGTCACGCCGATGGCGCGCGGCAGGCGCTGCGTGCCACCCGCACCGGGCAATAGGCCCAGCTTGACCTCTGGCAACGCAATTTGCGCGCCCGGCAGCGCCACACGGTAATGGCACGCCAGTGCGAGCTCCAACCCGCCGCCCATGGCGACCGCGTGCACGGCAGCCACCACCGGTTTCGCGCAGGCATCCAGCGCGTTGATCACGTCGACGAGCAGCGGACTTTGGGTGGCCTTCGGCGTATTGAATTCACGAATATCCGCCCCGCCCGAGAAGGCCTTGCCACTGCCGATCAGCACGATGGCGCGCACCTGCGCGTCGGCCTGCGCCTTGTCCAGGCCCTCGGCAATGCCGCTACGCGTCGCATGCCCCAGCCCGTTGACCGGGGGGTTCTCCAGCGTGATGACGGCTACGCCGTCACGGACTTCATATGCCGTGCTCATCGTTGTCTCTTTCCTTATTGTTGGTGCCGTTGGGGGTGCCGTCAGTGCGTCGACTGCGGCAGAACGATCGTTCGATTCTAGCGCAGCTAGACCTCAAGCCATTCGGCACGAATGTCGTCTGCGCCTGCCAGTTCACCCGGCGTGCCTTCGAATACCAGTGCGCCGCGGCCCATCACCGCCACGCGTTGTGCGCAACTCAGCGCAAGCGACAGCTTTTGCTCAATAAGCAGGATCGCAACGCCCGCCGCTCGCAGCTCAGTCAGGATGCGCCCGATGCGCGCGACCACGCGTGGCGCCAGCCCTTCGGTCGGCTCGTCGACGATCAACAGGTCGGGGCCCGCCATCAATGCGCGGCACAACGACAGCAATTGCTGCTCGCCCCCCGAGAGCGACGCCGACGGGGCGTCGCGGCGCGGCGCGAGTTCCTCGAAGCGCTCGAACGCTTGTTCGAGCGTCAGCGCCCGGGGCCTCGATGCGCGCACCGGCCGTCCTTCGCCGCGCCGCGCCGCTCGCGACCACCATGGCCTGCCCGTGCGCGTGCCTCGCTGGCCCAGCAGCAAATTCTGCGTCACCGTCAACGGACCGAAGACGTCCCGAGTCTCCGGTACATAGCCGATGCCGAGCCGAGCGATCTCGTGCGGCGCGAGCGACACGAGCGATTTGCCCTGCCAGCGAATGTCGCCTTGCCGTGGCAATTGCCCCATGATCGCGCGAGCGAGTGTGGATCGTCCTGCGCCGTTACGTCCCAGCACGGCCACGATCTCGCCCGGTGCTACCCGTAACGTGACACCGTTAAGCACGCGAGCGCCGCCGTAGCCGGCCGTTACGTCGACGAGATCAAGCATTGCGCCCTCCTGCGGCCGCCGCCGTGCCAAGGGCATCCGCAAACTCGCCAAGATAGGCGGTGCGCACATCCGGGTGTTCGCGAATTCTCGACGGAATATCGCACGCG
Source organism: Pandoraea pneumonica (assembly GCF_049918595.1). Classification (GTDB taxonomy): domain Bacteria; phylum Pseudomonadota; class Gammaproteobacteria; order Burkholderiales; family Burkholderiaceae; genus Pandoraea; species Pandoraea pneumonica_A. Next base: position 570,953 of record NZ_JBNCRZ010000002.1, on the reverse strand, counting down.
ATGATCTTGCCGCGCGCCAGCACGGCGATGCGGTCGGCGAGCGAGAACACGACGCGCATATCGTGCTCGATCATCAATAGCGACCGCCCACGGCTAAGTTCGGCGATGAGCGCGACCACGCGAGCCGATTCGGACTGACTCATGCCGGCGGTCGGCTCGTCGAGCAACATGACCTGCCCGGCGGCGGCCGCACATAAACCGATTTCGAGCACGCGCTGCTCGGCATAGCTCAGTGCACCGGCCGGATCATCGCGGCGAGTCTCCAGACCGAGGCGAGCCAGCCACGTCTCGCTGATCGCCGTGACGTCGCGCAACCCGCGCATGCGCCGCCAGAACGTATAGCGGTGTCCGCTGGGCCACAGCGCCGCACATCGCAGGTGATCGACGACGCTCGTGTCCATGAAGAGTTGCGACGTCTGGAAGCTTCGCGACAAACCCAGGCGACTGATTACGTGAGGCGCACGCCCGGTGACATCGCGCTCGCCTAGCAAGACGCGGCCATGGTCGGGCGGCGTGCGCCCGGAGATCACGTCGAAGAGCGTGCTCTTGCCTGCGCCATTGGGGCCGATGATGGCCAGCCGCTCTCCGGGTGCGAGCGTGAGATCGACGGCGTCGAGTACCTGCGTACGACCGAACGACTTTCGAAGCCCGCGCACGCTAAGGATCGGCTGCGACGTCATGCGCGTCTCGTGATTCGTGGACGTCATGACCGCCCTCCGGGCACACGCAGGACAACACGCGAGACTTGGCGCAATCGCGGCCACGCCCGCCAAAGGCATGCCGCACCGAGCACCAGACTGACCAGCGCGAGACCCCATGGCGCCCAAACACGCCAGCCGTTCGTTGTGCTCACCGTTGTGCTCACCGTTGTGCTCATATAACTCAGCCATGACCACCCGAGTTCGGACGTACCGGTCACGGCAAGGCGAGCGTTGTACGCCATTTCCACCAACGCAATCAGTCCGGCCGCCAACAGTGCCAACCCCGCACACACCGTTAGATAGGGTGCCCACAGGTGCCGGAATTCGCGGTGACGCTGCGTGCCAATCGCGCGGAGCGCGCGCACGTGCGCAGCGAATAGTCCGGCCACCCCACCAGGAGCAAAAACCACGACGGCAAGAAAGCTCAGGCCCAAGTACAACTGCCAAGCCCGCGTGAGCGTCGCCAGCACCACGGTCGCAAAGACGCCGATCACCGCCCCGGCAATCGGTCCAGCGAAGTAGGCCGTGCCGCCCAGCACCGTGAACACCAGCACAACGCCGGAGCGCTCGAGACTGAAGGTATCGGCGCTGACGAGTTCGAAATTGAGTGCGCCAAGGGCGCCAGCCACCCCCGCAAACGCTGCGGCGATGATCTGCATCCGGTAGCGCACGGCAGCCGGCGACTGCCCCAGAAACGCGACCCGCGCCGCGTTGTCTCGCACGGCACGCGCAAGAAAGCCAAGCGGTGTGCGCGTCACGCCGTACATCAATGCCGCGCAAAAGAAGAACCAGACGGCGACCAGCCCGTAGACCTCGCGCTGCGACCCGAACGTCAGGCCGAGCCACGGCGCGCCCAGCGTGCGATCGGTAGCCATGCCGCGCTCGCCGCCGAACCACTCAGGCAACATCGCGGCCATCACCCAGACCAGTTCCGCCACGCCCAGCGTAATCATGGCGAACGTCATCCCCGCGCGACGTGTGGTGACGAAGCCGAGGGTCGCCCCCGCAAGCGCACCCGCAATCGCTCCGGCTAACGGCACGACGATCATCGAGACCGGCAGCGCACCAGCACCGATGCGATTCATGCACCAGACGCCCGCATACGCGCCTATGCCCGCATACGTCGCGTGACAGAAGCTCAGGAGGCCTGTCGAGCCGAGTAGCAAGTTGAACGACAGCGCAAGAATGGCGGCCGTCCCCATCTGCGTCATCAGCGTGAGTGCGGCGTCGGATGGGAAGCACAGCGGTAGCGCCACAAGTAGCAGCGCGAACCCGGCCCAAATCGCCGCGGTTGTACGCAAGCCGGTTCCGTCGGTTCGGTTAGGGGGGACGTTGTCGCGTACGTCGATCATCACCCCTCCCGCACGCCGAGCAAACCGCGCGGGCGCCACAACAGCACGACCACCATCAACAGGTACGGCACGGCAGGTGCCAGTTGCGCCAACGTCAATCGGGCCAGCGGCGACAACGTATCGAGCAGCACGCTCTGCGTGGCCTGCGGCCACCACGGCGCGAGACTCGCGTCGCTCGTGACCGCCCAGGTCTGCAAGATGCCGATCAACAGCGACGCGACAAAGGCGCCGCTCAACGAACCGAGCCCGCCCACCACGACAACGACGAAGACCACACTGCCGACCGTCGCAGCCATGCCCGGCTCAGTGACCAGTACGTTGCCGCCCGCCGCGCCTGCAAGCGCCGCCAACGCTGCGCCGCACGCAAATACCCCCGTGTATAGCGCAGGGACGTTGTAGCCGAGCGCCTGCGTCATTGCCGGTTGCGCCAATGCCGCCTGTAGCACTAGCCCGGCACGCGTAGTGCGAAACGCTACCCACACCAGCACCGCCACCGCGCAGGCAAGCGCCATCAGAAACAGCCGGTATGCCGGCACCGCAACGCCCATGACATTGATCAGCACGCCCTCGAACGCCGCCGGCACCACGTAATCGACCGGCCCGCGCCCCCATACGAGTTGCACCAGTTCCACGACGAGATACGCCAGACCAAAGGTCGCGAGCAGCTCGGCCAACGCCCCACGTGCGCGCAAACGTCGTAAGACGCCGCGTTCGAACACGGCACCGCACACGCCGACGATCAGGGGAGCGAAGACCAGCGCCGGCCAGAAACCGATCACCGAAGACAAGGCATAGGCGAAGTACGCCCCGAGCATGTAGAAGCTGGCGTGCGCGAAATTCAGCACACCCAGCATGCTGAAGATCAACGTGAGCCCGCTCGATAGCATGAACAGCAGCAAACCGTAGCTCACGCCGTTCACGAGCACGAGGCCAGCCGTGGCGCTCAGAAAATGCACTGCGACTCCTTGGTCAATGTCTTGCGTCGACGCAAACGAACGACGCGGCAACTCGCCCCTGTTCAGTGAGCTGGCGCCGCGCCGCGTCGAACGAAAATCTGGCTGACATTATAGGGGCCGCAGGCCGCCGAATTCACGGCGAATCTGCCGTGAATCCGCCGTGAAGTGGCGTCGCGACTGGCTTTTGAGGCGCAGCCGGTCGTCGCCTCGGACAATTCCGGCAAGCCGCCAGTGATTGCGACATGGGTGATGGCGACGCCCGCTATTGCGCCGCCTGATAGTCGCGGAATCGCTCGCGCAGTTTGAGCTTGAGCATCTTGCCGGTCGCGGTGTGGGGAATTTCGTCGACAAACACGACGTCGTCGGGAATCCACCACTTCACGACGCGCCCCTCGTAGAAGGCGAGCACATCTTCTCGAGTGAGCGACGAGCCGGGCTTGCGCACAACCACCAGCAGCGGCCGCTCTTCCCACTTCGGATGGCGAACCGCAATACACGCCGCCTCGTGAATCTCGGGGTGCGCCATTGCGATGTTTTCGACGTCGATGGAACTGATCCACTCACCGCCCGACTTGATCACATCCTTGCTGCGATCGGTGATCTGCACGTAACCCTCGGGGTCGATGGTCGCCACGTCGCCCGTCGGAAACCAGCCATCCACCAACGGTGACGATTCGCCACGGAAGTACCGGTCGAGGACCCACGGCCCACGCGCGTGGAGATCGCCAAATGCCTTGCCGTCCCATGGCAGTTCTTCGCGGTCGGGCCCGACAATCTTTAGATCGACACCATAAATCGCAGTGCCCTGCTTCTCCAGAATGTGCTGCTGAGCGTCCTCAGGCAGGTCGCGATGATGTTTGCGCAGATGGCAAAGCGTGCCGAGCGGCGACATCTCGCTCATGCCCCATGCGTGGATAACGCGCACACCGTAGTCGCGCTCGAACGTCGTCAGCATCGCGGGCGGGCATGCCGAGCCGCCAATCACCGTGCGCTCCAACGTGGAGAAGCGCGCATTGATCGACTTCACGTAGGTCAGCAAGCCGAGCCAGACGGTCGGCACGCCTGCCGAGAACGTCACGCCCTCGGCTTCGAACAGTTCATAAAGCGATTTGCCGTCGAGATCCTTGCCGGGAAACACCAGCTTGGCGCCGACGAGCGCACTCGAATACGGCATGCCCCACGCATTAACGTGGAACATCGGCACAACGGGCAGCACGGCGTCGCGCGCCGACATCGCCATCGCATCGGGCAGCGACGCGCCGAACGCGTGCAACACCGTCGAGCGGTGGCTGTAAAGCACGCCCTTGGGGTTACCGGTCGTGCCCGACGTGTAGCACAGCCCCGAGGCGGTGTTCTCATCCATTTCGGGCCAAACGTAGGCGTCGGCGTCCTCCGCCGAGAGCAAGTCTTCGTAGCACAGCAGCGGCAACGTCGACGCGGGCAAATGCGCGCGATCGGTCATCGCGATCCAGCCCTGCACACCCGGGCATTGCGGCGCGATGGCTTCGATCAACGGCATGAAATTGATATCGAAGGCCACGTAACGGTCTTCGGCGTGGTTCACGATAAACGCGATCTGCTCGGGGAACAGGCGCGGGTTGACGGTATGCACGACGCTGCCCATGCCCGAGACGCCGTAGTAAAGCTCGAGGTGGCGATAGCCGTTCCATGCCAGCGTGCCCACTCGCTCGCCAGCGCCCACCCCCAACCGTTGCAGTGCCTGAGCCAGTTGCCGACTGCGCCGCTCGGCGTCGCGCCATGTGTAGCGATGAATGTCGCCTTCCACGCGACGCGAAACGATTTCGGTGTCGCCATGATGGCGGGCAGCGTGCGTGAGTAGCGAAGAAATCAGCAGCGGCGCGGCCATCATCTGGCCGAGGAGCGGTGTTGCCATGCGTCGAATCTCCAGAAAAGTCGGGAATACCGGAATATCGGGATACGTCTGGGCTACGGCTGGGATGAAACACGGCATGTGGCAGGCTGGCACGTCTCATGCGTGCATTCATGGTGCCACGCACTCCGATTCTTGACGCGCCCGAGCCGCCGGTCAACGCCGATCGCTTGTGCGGCGCAGCAAGGCGGCCTGCCCCGCGTGCTGGCGTTTTCGACGAAACACCAAGGAAAGCCCTACGCAATGGCCTCGCCATGCGGCAGCAGGCACGGGACACCTCAAGTAGAATGTTTGTTCACCATCAGGAACGTCCCCAATGTCGGCTTCAGACCGCCCCGCAAGCGCTTCCCCGGCGTCCCCCTCGTCAGCCTCGTCAGCCTCGTCGCCCAAACATTCGCTCAAGCATTTCGGCGCCCTTAGTTTGACGAACCGTTTCGCGACGCTCGGTCCGGACTTCTACACCCGCCTCTCACCGCAACCGTTGCCCGAACCGTATCTCGTCGGCTTTTCCGCCGACGCCGCACGGCTGCTCGGCTGGTCGCCCGACGCGGCGCGCGATCCGGAGTTTCTCGCCACATTCGCCGGCAATCAGCCGTTGCCGGGCGGCGATCCGCTCGCGAGTGTCTACTCGGGGCATCAGTTCGGTGTTTGGGCCGGACAACTCGGGGATGGCCGTGCGCTGCTTCTCGGGGAAGCCGACGGGGCTGGCGGGCGCTGGGAAATTCAGCTCAAAGGCGGTGGCCTCACGCCGTACTCGCGCATGGGCGACGGCCGCGCCGTGTTGCGCTCGTCGATTCGCGAGTTTCTCTGCTCGGAAGCCATGTTCCATCTCGGCGTGCCAACCACGCGCGCGCTATGCGTGATCGGCTCGGACGCCCCCGTGCGCCGCGAAACGATCGAGACGGCCGCCGTCGTCACGCGACTCTCGCCGACCTTCATTCGTTTCGGTCACTTCGAACACTTCTGGGCAGCCGGTCAGCACGAGGCCCTGCGCCAACTCGCTGACTTCACGATCGATCACCACTACCCGCATTGCCGCGAGGCCGACAATCCGTATCTTGCACTGCTCGAAGCCGTCTGCGAGGTGACCGCCGAACTCGTTGCCCACTGGCAAGCGGTGGGCTTCTGCCACGGCGTGATGAATACGGACAATATGTCGATTCTCGGTTTGACGATCGACTACGGCCCGTTCGGCTTCCTCGATGCGTTCAACGCCCATCATATTTGCAATCACTCGGATACGCAGGGGCGCTATGCCTATCAGGCACAGCCGAATGTGGCGTACTGGAACCTGTTCTGCCTGGCGCAAGCGCTGCTACCGCTGTTCGGCGAAGGCGATGCGGCGATTGAACAGGCGCAATCGGTGTTGCCGTTCTTCAAGACGCGCTTTGCCGAAGAAATCGACCTGCGCATGCGCGCGAAGCTCGGCCTGCGCGAGTCGCATGTGGACGACGAGGCGCTCATCAATCGTCTATTCAAGTTGATGCATGAGGGACGTGTCGACTTCACGCACCTGTTCCGCTCGCTTGCCACGCTGCAACTCGATAACCCATCCGCCGACGCACCGCTGCGCGATATGTTTATCGATCGGCCGGGGTTCGACGCGTGGGCCGTCGACTATCGGGCTCGCCTGCGTCAGGAAGCCAGCACCGATGCGAAGCGCGCGATCGCCATGCGTCTGGTCAATCCGAAATACGTGCTGCGCAACCATCTGGCCGAAGTGGCCATTCGACGGGCGCAAGAGAAAGATTTCTCGGAAGTCGACACGTTGCTGCGTGTGCTCTCGCACCCGTACGACGAGCAACCGGAGTTTGCGCGCTACGCCGAACTGCCGCCCGACTGGGCCGGTCAATTGGAAGTGAGCTGCTCGTCCTGACCGACACACGGCGGCACATCGCAACACATGGCAGCGCATTGCGAATCCGGGAATTATCCCAATATGTGACTCGTCAGATGACACTCGGAGCATAGAAATCCGGGTATCGACGGGTCTGGACGACGGTCTAGAAATACTCAGGAGAATTTTCATGAGCAAAGTAGAAAAGAGCGAAGCCGAGTGGCGCGCCCAACTCGACGACGTCGAGTTTCAGGTCACCCGAAACGCCGCAACCGAACGCGCCTTCACCGGGCGCTATTGGGACCACTGGCAAGACGGTACGTACCGGTGCGTTTGCTGCGGCGAGCCGCTCTTCCAATCGACGGACAAATTCGACGCCGGTTGCGGCTGGCCTAGCTATAGCAAGCCGATCGAGGGTGCGGGTGTCGATCAGGTGATGGATTACAGTCACGGCATGGTGCGTGTCGAAGTGCGTTGCCACAACTGCGACGCCCACCTCGGTCACGTGTTCGAAGATGGCCCCGCGCCGACCGGTTTGCGTTACTGCATCAACTCGGCATCGCTGAACTTCGACGACAAAGCGGATGGCGCAGCACCCGCCGCCAGCAAGTCCGAAAAAGGCGACTAAGGCACCCGGTTAGGCGAGCCCCATCGAGCTGATGGGCTCGCCGCAGCGATGCCGGGAAGTCGCCGATTAGCGGTTGGTATTCCTGCTATGCTGGGTTTCCTCTATCAAAAATAAGGAACGCCTCTCATGTCCGTGCAAAAGACTCGCTTCGCCCTGCTTCTCGCCTCGGCAGCCACCCTCGCGGCGCTGTCGGCCACGCCGGCCAGCGCGCAATACACGGGCCCGGGTGCCCCAGCCGCTGGCAGTACGATCGGTCCGGCCGTGATGCCTGGCGTGGTCACCGTTCAGCAGGCACTCTCCGCGCCTGATGATTCGCAAGCCATCATCGAAGGCTTCATCGTCAATCGCATCAAGCACGAGCACTACACGTTCCGCGACGACGCGGGACACACCATCGAAATCGAGCTCGACGACAAGTACTGGCCGCAAGGCGTCAAGATCGACGACAAGACCCGCGTGCGCATCACCGGCGAAGTGGATCGCCACCGCCATCGTCCGAGCGACATCGACGTGAAGCGACTCGAAATCGTTCGCTAAGCGCACATCCTGATAGCGGGGGCTTTGAAATATAATGCGGGTTTGCCGCCCGGCGGGATTCACCGATGCGCGCTCAGTGCGCCGTCAGCGTGGGTTCGTCGGGCCGACAAGCCCGTAGCCCCCAAGTCGAGACCTCATGAAATTTCTGTTCGACCTGTTACCGGTCATCCTGTTTTTCGTCGCCTTCAAATTCGCTGGCATCTACGTCGCCACAGGCATTGCGATTGCTGCCACGATCGCGCAGGTCATCTGGATGTGGGTGCGTCACCGCAAGGTCGAGCCCATGCAGTGGGTGAGCCTCGGCATCATCGTGGTGTTCGGCGGCGCGACCATCCTGTTTCACAACGACACCTTCATCAAGTGGAAGCCCACCGCGCTTTACTGGCTGTTCGCCGTAACGCTGTTCGTGGCGGAACTCATGTTCGATAAGAACCTGATTCGCGCCATGATGGAAAAGCAAATGGCGCTGCCCGAAAATCTGTGGCGCTCCGTGAATTTCAGCTGGGCGCTCTTCTTCCTGGCGATGGGCGCGCTCAATCTGGTGATCGCTTATCAGTTCACGACCGACGTCTGGGTGAACTTCAAGCTGTTCGGTGGCATGGGCCTCATGGTGGTGTTCATCGTCGTGCAGAGCCTCTGGCTCGCGAAGTACATCAAGCAAGACGACTAATTGCGCCCAGGAGATCCCGTCATGACCATGGAACAGCAAATCGAGGCGCGTCTCACAGCGGCCCTCGCCCCGACCGAGTTCGCGCTGGAGAACGACAGCGCACGCCATGCCGGCCACGCCGGTGCGGCCTCGGGCGGGCATTACAACCTTCGTATCGTCTCCGCCGCTTTCACCGGCCGCAACCGCGTGGCGCGGCATCGGCTGGTGTATGATGCGCTTGCCGATTTGATGCAGAACGGCATTCACGCCCTCGCTATCGTCGCGCTCGCCCCTGGTGAAGCGTAAGCACGAGCGACGCGTCCCCCGCCGATTAACCTTGCCTCCGTCATTCGTTAGGAAAAACAGCATGGCATTGAAACTCGCGCGCACGGCTCTGGCGCTCGCCGCCACCGTGTCGCTGACCGCCGTCTCCCTTCCCGCACTTGCTCAGAATGTTGCCGTGGTCAATGGCACGCCGGTGCCCGTTTCGCGTGCCGATGCGATGGTGCGCGAAATGGTTCGTCAGGGCCAACCGAACTCGCCGCAATTGCAACAACAAGTGCGTGAAGAACTGGTCAAGCGTGAAATCCTCGCGCAGGAAGCGGTTCGTCAGGGCCTCGCAGGCAACGCCGACGTGAAGGCGCAGGTCGAACTGGCCAAGCAAGGCGTGCTGATCCGCGCGCTGATCGCCAACTTCCAGAAGACTTCGCCGGTCACCGATGCCGATTTGCAGGCTCGCTACGACCAGTTGAAGAAGCAATTCGGCGACAAGGAATATCACGCTCGCCACATCCTCGTGCCGGACGAAAAGACCGCCACGGACATCATCGCCAAGCTTAAGGGCGGTGCGAGCTTCGCCGATCTGGCCAAGCAGTACTCGAAGGATCCGGGCTCAGCGCAAAACGGTGGTGACCTCGACTGGTCGCCGGCCAATGCGTACGTGCCGGAGTTCGCCGATGCTCTGCAAAAGCTGCAAAAGGGCCAGTACACGCAAACCCCGGTGAAGACCTCGTTCGGCTATCACGTCATCGAACTCGACGACATGCGCGACGCGCAGATCCCGCCGCTGGCCGACGTCAAGCCGCAGCTCGTGCAACAGATGCAGGAAGAGAAGCTCCAGGGCTTCATCGACGGTCTCGAGAAGAAGGCCAAGATCCAGTAAGGATTGTCGCCGTCTCGTCAGACATGAAAAACCCGCCTCACGGCGGGTTTTTCTTTGGGTCCTACCCTGGCACGCCTCATAAAAAAAGCCGCCTGCCCCATCACAGGGTCGGCGGCTTTTTTCGTCAACGACCCTAGCGCGTCGTCGGAAGCTGCATCACTGGCTTACGCGACCCAGCGACGAGCGTTGCGGAACATGCGCATCCACGGGCTGTCTTCGCCCCACTGCTCGGGTGCCCAGCTCATTTGCACGGTACGGAACACGCGCTCCGGGTGCGGCATCATGACCGTGAATCGGCCGTCGGCCGTCGTCACCGACGTGAGACCGCGCGGCGAACCGTTCGGGTTGAACGGATACTGCTCGGTCGGCTGGCCACGGTGGTCGACAAAGCGCATCGCGGCAATCGCCTGATCGATGTTGCCCTGCTGCCCGAAGTTCGCGAAGCCTTCGCCGTGCGCGATCACGATCGGCAGTTGCGAACCGGCCATGTCCTTGAAGAACAACGACGGCGAATCGAGCACTTCAACCTGCGTCAGACGCGCTTCGTACTTCGACTGGTTGTACGTGAACTTCGGCCATGCGGCGGCGCCCGGGATCAGGTTCGACAGGTTGCTCATCATCTGGCAACCGTTGCACACACCCAGCGCGAACGTGTCGGCACGGTTGAAGAAGCCCGCGAACTGCTCGGCCAGCGCCGGGTTGAACAGAATCGTCTTCGCCCAGCCTTCGCCCGCACCCAGCGTGTCGCCGTACGAGAAACCGCCGCAGGCAATGAAGCCCTTGAAGTCGGCCAGCGCTTGACGGCCTGCGAGCAGATCGCTCATGTGCACGTCGTAAGCCTCGAAACCGGCCTTATCGAGCACATAGGCCATTTCCAGATGCGAGTTCACACCCTGCTCGCGCAACACCGCCACCTTCGGACGAACGCCGGTCGCGATGAACGGTGCCGCGATGTCTTCGTTCGCATCGAACGTGAGCTTCGGCGACAGGCCCGGATCGCTCGTGTCGTTCAGCGCTTCGTATTCGGCGTCGGCAGCGGCCGGATTGTCGCGCAGGCGCGCGATGCGCCAGCTCACTTCCGACCACAGACGTTGCAGTTCAGCGCGCGGCGCACCCCACACCTTCTTGGCATCGCGATAAATCTCGATGACGTCGTTCGTATTCGGCTTGCCGATGACGTTCGTGCAGGCCGACAAGCCCGCTTCACGTAGCGCTTGGAGCACCGCATCGCGATCGCTCGCACGCACCTGAATCACACCGCCCAGTTCTTCGGAGAACAGCGCGCGCAGCGTCTTGTCTTCACGACGGCCCACGGTCTGCTTCGCCCAGTCTTTCGCGTCGCCGTAATCGGACTCGAAGCCCTCGTCCAGCGTCAGCATGTCGACGTTGAGCGACACGCCCACGTGCCCCGCGAATGCCATCTCGGCCACGGTGGCGAACAGACCACCGTCGGAGCGGTCGTGATAAGCCAGCAACTTGCCGTCGCTATTGAGCGATTGAATCGCATCGAAGAAGCGCTTGAGGTCGGCAGGATCGTCGAGATCCGGTGCCACGTCGCCGATCTGCTGCGTCACTTGGGCGAGAATACTGCCGCCCAAACGGTTCTTGTTGTGGCCCAGATCGATGGCAATCAGCACCGTCTCGCCCACTTCGGCGGCCGAGCGCAACTGCGGCGTCAGATGACCACGCACGTCCTCGACCGGCGCAAACGCCGACACGATCAACGAGACCGGTGCCACCACGTCCTTGCTGCGGCCAGCGTCTTCCCACTTCGTGCGCATCGACAGCGAATCTTTGCCGACCGGAATCGACAGCCCCAGCGCCGGGCACAGTTCCATGCCAACGGCCTTGACCGTGTCGAACAGCGCGGCGTCTTCGCCTTCGGTACCGCACGCTGCCATCCAGTTGGCCGACAGCTTGATTTGATCGAGCGACGCAATCGGCGCGGCAGCGATATTCGTGATCGCCTCACCCACCGCCATGCGGCCCGATGCCGGTGCATCGATCACGGCCAGCGGCGTACGCTCGCCCATCGTCATCGCTTCGCCGCGGAAACCCGCGTAATCCATCAGCGAAATGGCGCAATCGGCCACCGGCACTTGCCACGGGCCGACCATCTGATCGCGGGCCGTCAAACCACCCACGGTGCGGTCGCCAATCGTAATCAGGAACGACTTGCTCGCCACCGTCGGGTGACGCAGCACCGCGCGCGCCACTTCGTCGAGCGACAAACCGGTCACATCGACCGGCGGCAGTTCCGCCTTCACGCGGGTGACATCGCGATGCATACGCGGCGGCTTGCCAAGCAGTACGTCCATCGGCATATCGACCGGATCCGGCGATTCCGGATGCATCGGGTCGACCAACTTCAGTTGACGTTCTTCGGTCGAGACGCCGACCACCGCGACCGGGCAACGCTCGCGCTGGCAGACCGCCTGGAACGCCGGGAAGCTGTCCGGGGCAATGGCCAACACGTAGCGCTCTTGCGCTTCGTTACTCCAGATCTCGGCGGGCGACATGCCCGACTCTTCCAACTGCACTTGACGCAGATCGAACAGCGCGCCCTTGCCTGCGCCGTCCACCAGTTCGGGGAAAGCGTTCGAAATACCGCCCGCGCCCACGTCGTGAATCGACAGGATCGGGTTGGCCTCGCCCTGACGCCAGCACCAGTTGATGACTTCCTGCGCACGGCGCTCGATTTCCGGGTTGCCGCGCTGCACCGAGTCGAAATCGAGTTCAGCCGTGTTGGTACCGGTCGCCATCGAGCTGGCAGCACCGCCGCCCATGCCGATACGCATGCCCGGACCGCCGATCTGGATGAGCAGCGTGCCAGCCGGCAAGTCGTGTTTGTGAGTGTGTTGTGCCGCGATGTTGCCCAAACCGCCGGCAATCATGATCGGCTTGTGATAGCCGCGCACGCGGCCACCGACATTCTGCTCGTAGGTACGGAAATAGCCGCCGAGGTTCGGACGGCCGAATTCGTTGTTGAACGCAGCGCCGCCGAGCGGGCCGTCGATCATGATTTGCAGCGGCGATGCGATGCGATCCGGGCGGCCATAGTCGGCGCCGGTGTCATCGGGCTTGCGCAGCGTGAGCGGCACCGCGACGTCGCGGTCGTTTTCCCACGGCTCGCGTGCGTCCGGAAGGGCCAGATTCGAGACGGTGAAGCCGGTCAAACCCGACTTCGGCGTCGATCCGCGGCCCGTCGCGCCTTCGTCGCGAATTTCGCCACCCGCGCCCGTCGAGGCGCCCGGGAACGGCGAGATGGCCGTGGGGTGGTTGTGCGTCTCGACCTTCATCAGCGTGTGTGTCAACTCGACGCTGCGGCCGTACTTGCTGTCGGCCCCACGCGGATACCAGCGCTCGACTTCTGCACCTTCCATCACCGACGCGTTGTCCGAATACGCCACCACCGTGCCCTGCGGGTGCAGTTGGTGCGTGTTCTTGATCATCTGGAACAGCGACTTGTCTTGCGCCTCGCCGTCGATGGTCCACTGCGCATTGAAAATCTTGTGGCGGCAATGCTCGCTGTTGGCCTGCGCGAACATCATCAGTTCGACATCGGTCGGATTACGCTTCAAACCGACGAAGGCTTCGACCAGATAGTCGATTTCATCTTCGGCCAGCGCCAGACCCAGTTCGCGATTCGCGGCTTCAAGCGCGCTGCGGCCCACGCCGATCACGTCGACCGTTTGCAACGGCTTGGCGGGCAACTCGACGAAGAGCACCTCGGCATCTTTGCGCGTCGCGACGACCGTCTCGGTCATGCGGTCGTGCAACACGTCCGCCACACGGGCGAGGACGTCGGCAGACAGCGACTTCTTGCCACCCAGCAGGCCCGACTTGACGCCAACGGTGTATTCGACGGCGCGCTCGATACGGCGCACGTCGGCGATGCCGCAGTTATGGGCGATGTCGGTGGCCTTGCTGGCCCACGGCGAGATCGTGCCCAGACGCGGGATCACGAGCAACTGATCGCCTACCGGCTCTTCACGCACTGGCTCGCCGTAGGTCAGCAGGCCCGCCACACGGGCCACATCGTCGCTCGATAGCGGTGCGGCGCTCGCCACCAAATGCACGTAACGCGCGTCAATACGCACGATCGAGCTGTCGATGGCTTGCAGGGTCTGCAAAAGACGTTGCTGGCGGAATTCGGAGAGCGCCAAGGCGCCGGCGAAGCAGGCAATGTGAGTCATGGAAGGACGGAAGGCGAGGCGTTCAAAACGCGGGGGAACGACAAAGCGCGATTATACCCTGCTTACCCGGGGTTATACCCGAGTGCGCGATGTCCGATTTTGCAAGCCGGAACGCCAATCAGCAGGCAATCCCAGCCACCGAGACACGATGGCAGATAGGCTCGGCCAACGCCCCGAAACCGCCCCGCGCTGGGTTCCGGCCTACTTTCTCCGCCCGCAAACCCTTGTCGCACGGGCCTTCTCAGCGCGAGGCGCCCTGCCGTGGCCGCTCTCTGGTAACCTATGCGCCCCGTGACGAGCTGTCGCTGCCCAAGGTTGCCGGCGTGCGCACAGTTCAGTCAGGCAACATAGAACGACACTAACAAGCGAACGTACGGGCGTTTGCCACACACCAGACGGTTGGGAATGAAGGTCATCGTTATCGGCGGCGGGGTTATCGGCACATGCACCGCCTACTATCTGGCCGCCGCGGGGCATACGGTTACGCTCATCGAGCGCAACAGCACAGTCGCGCAGGAAAGCAGCTTCGGCAACGCCGGCGTCATCGCGCCCGGCTACGTGACGCCGTGGGCCGCGCCCGGCATGCCGCGCAAACTGCTCGGCTATATGTTCAGCTCGGCCAGCCCGCTGATTTTCCGTCCCGGCCTGTCACGCGGTACGTGGCGCTGGGCGGCGCGCTGGCTGCGCGAGTGCAAGCTCGAGCGCTATCGCGCCAATCGCGAGCGCATGCAACGTCTTGCGTTCTATAGCCAACGCTGCCTACACGAACTGCGCGAACAGCACGTCTTCGAATACGAACACACGCAGGGCTATCTGCAACTGTTCCGCACCGAGCGCGACATCAAGATGAACGAACCGGCGCGCGCCATGCTCGCCGAGAACGAGGTGCCGCACCGTCTGCTAACGCCCGACGAGTGCCGCAAGCTCGAACCGTCGATTTCGACCGATGCGCCGCTCGCTGGCGGCCTACACCTGCCGCGCGACGAAACCGGCAACTGCCCCCTGTTCACCAAGCGTCTCGCGCAAATCGCGCGCGACATGGGCGTGACGCTCGCGACCGAGACCACCGTGCTTGCCGTGCGACCGAATCTGGGCCGCGCCGGGGTCACCGTCGAGACCGCCAGCACTGCCGATCCGCTGCAAGTCGCCATTTTGGAAGCCGACGCTGTCGTCATCGCTGCGGGCGTGGCCAGCACGGCGCTGCTCGGGCCGCTCGGCATCGATCTGCCGCTGTGGCCGATCAAGGGCTATTCGCTCACCGTCCCCGTGAAAAACGAGCTGTTCAGCCCGCGCATCGCGGTCATGGACGAGTCGTACAAAACCGCCATCACGCCGCAAGGCAACCGGCTGCGTATCGCTGGTACGGCTGAACTGGGTGACACGCAGTTGGTGCTGCGCGAGCGCGCCATCGCCACGCTCTACAAAGTGGCGACCGACTGGTTCCCCGGCGCCGGCAAGTACCGAGAGGCACGCGCCTGGGTCGGCGCCCGTCCGATGCTGCCCGATGGCCCGCCGTTGCTCGGCGCGACCCATTTGCCCGGCATCTACCTCAACCTCGGTCACGGCTCGACCGGCTGGGCGATGGCCTGCGGTTCAGGCCGCGTGCTGGCCGACGTCATCTCCGGCCAAACGCCCGATATCGACCTGAACGGGCTGACACTCGCCCGGTATTCCCACTGATTCCACCACGCGCCCACGGAAGACCGTGGCACTGACGGCTGCCGCCGTCAGTGAACGCCGACAGCACCTCGGGGAATGCGCTGGCAGGCACGCGGCAGCAATCGCGGCATAATCGTCGAATCACCGCGCCCGTTCGAAGCCTCGAGCGGTGCCCACGCTTTCCGTGAGTTTCGACTGTCATGACCGATCACCCGCGTGTCGATGCCGCTGCCGCCCCCGTGACGCCGAGTCCGCTCGCGCCGCCGGTGCGCACGACTGGGCCGTCTCGCATCATCGACGGGCCGCTTGCCGACACCCCGCTCCCCCTGTATCTGCCCACCGATTTGCGCGACGTCGAACGCGCGAGCGCCGCGCAATTGCCGCCGCATACGCTCATGGCGCGCGCGGGTGCCGCCGTTGCCGATTGGTTGTACGGGCATTTGCCCGCGCTCGCGACGGCCGGACGCCAGCCAGTGTTATTGCTCGCTGGCCCCGGCAACAATGGTGGCGACGCCTACGTCGCCGCGAGGGAGCTGCATCGTCGCGGCGTACTCGTCGACGTCTGGCAACTCTCGCCACCGAGCACCGACGACGCGCGATGGGCCCATGCGCAGGCTGTCGGCGTCGGCGTACCGATCCGCCCAGCCCCCGACACTTGGCCCGCGCCGTTCACCTACGCGTGGATTGTCGACGGCCTGTTCGGCATCGGTTTATCGCGCCCGCTGGACGGCGCTGCGGGTCGTCTCGTGGAGAACATCGGGTACGCGCACGCGCATGGCACGCCAGTGCTTGCCATCGATATTCCCAGTGGATTAGGGGCGGCGACCGGCGTTGTGCGCGGCCCCGTGATTCGTGCCGACGTCACGATCGCGATGCTAGGCGCGTGCCCCGGGCTATTGACCGGCGAAGGACGCGACATCGCGGGCCGCGTGCTCATTGCGACGTTAGGGGCGGATAGCGCGTTGTCGACGGCGGCGTCTGCCTCTGGTTTGTCGACCAACACGCCCGCCGCCTTCCTAGCTAGCCTGCCGCAGCGCCACCATGCGACGCACAAGGGCACCTACGGCTCGCTCGCCGTGCTGGGCGGCTACGACGGCATGATCGGCGCCCCGCTGCTGTCTGCGCGCACGGCGTTGATGCTCGGTGCCGGACGCGTCTACGTTGGGTTCGTCGCACACGACACCCCGGCGTGGGACCCGGTTCACCCGGAACTGATGCTTCGACTGGCAGAGGGCATCGACTTCGCCGCCATGCAAGCCGTCGCCATCGGCCCCGGGCTCGGCACATCGGCGGCGTCGGCCGCATGTCTGTCGCGCGTGCTGGCCTTCGAACATACGCCGCTCGTGCTCGACGCCGACGCGCTCAACTTACTTGCCGCCGAACCCTCGCTCGCCGAGCGCGTGCGCGCCCGTCCCGGCCCGACCGTGCTCACACCGCACCCGCTAGAGGCTGCGCGGCTTGCGGGTTGCGACGTGCCGCGCATTCAATCGGACCGGCTCGCGTCGGCTCGCGCGCTCGCCCGGCATTTCGGCGCAACCGTCGTATTGAAGGGTTCTGGCACCGTCATCGACGACGGCACCCGCGCTTGGATCAACACCACCGGGAATGCCGGGCTCGCGACGGCGGGCACCGGCGACGTGCTCACCGGGTCGATCGGTGCGTTGCTCGCTCAGGGCATGACGGCAACCAGCGCGGCGCTGGCGGGTGTCTGGTTGCACGGACGTGCCGCCGAACGGTGCGTAAGCGAAGACGTTGGCCCCGCAGGATTGACGGCGTCTGAACTTTTGCCAGCTATTCGTAACGAACTGGGACTGTGTCTCAAACGAGCGCCGTTGCCATGACAAATCGGCGCGCAAACCCGCGCAGGAGAGGGTTTGGGGCGTAATTTCGCGTCAGACTCCCGTTATACTTCGTCCTACCGAAAAGAACATATTGCACATGTCGTCGAAGCCGTCCTTTCGTTTGGATCAAACTCCCGCCTGGCGCGCCTTGCTCGAGCATCGCGACGAGATCGCCAGCCAGCACATGCGCGACTGGTTCGCTGGTGCCGGCGCGAACTCGCGCGTCGAACAATTCTCGCTGCGCGCTGCGGGTTTGTATCTCGACTACTCGAAGAATCGCGTCACCGAAAAAACGCGCACGCTGCTCACGCATCTTGCACGTGAATGCGACGTGCCCGGTAAGCGTGACGCCATGTGGGCAGGTGAGCACGTCAACGTCACCGAAGACCGCGCCGCGCTGCACATCGCGCTGCGCGCGCCGAAAGGCGTCACGTTTAGCGATACCACCGGCGACGTCAGCACTAGCGTGCATGCCACCCTCGCACGCATGCGCAAGTTCAGCGACGAAGTGCGCGACGGCCGCTGGCTCGGTGCCACCGGCAAGCGCATTCGCCATCTGATCAATATCGGCATCGGCGGCTCCGATCTCGGCCCGCGCATGGTGTGTGACGCACTCGCCGCCTACGGCCGCGCGAACCTGACGGCACACTTCATCGCGAACATCGATCCGACCGAACTCGCCCGCACACTGCCTGCACTCGATCCGGAGACGACGCTCGTTGTCGTTTGCTCCAAGACGTTTACGACGCTCGAGACGATGACCAACGCGCGCACGATTCGCGCGTGGTTCATCGAGCACGGCATTCCGGAAGCGGAACTCGGCAAGCACTTCGTCGCGGTGTCGACGAACGTGGAAGAAGCGACGCGCTTCGGTATCAGCCGAGACAACGTTTTTGAATTCGGCGAATGGGTCGGCGGACGGTATTCGCTGTGGTCGTCCGTCGGACTGATCATCATGCTGTACTTAGGCGCCCAGCACTTCGAAGAATTGCTTGCCGGCGCGCATGCGATGGACGAGCACTTCCGCACGGCCCCGCTCGAAGCCAATATGCCCGTGCTGCTCGCGCTGCTGGGCATCTGGTATCGCAACTTTTTCGACGCGCAAACGCTGTCGATCGCACCCTACACGGATGCGCTCCAGAAGCTGCCGCCGTATTTGCAGCAGCTCGATATGGAGAGCAACGGCAAGTCGGTGCAAGTCGATGGCACCCCGGTTCAGTGGCAAACGGCACCGATCATTTGGGGCGAGCCCGGCACCAACGGCCAGCACGCCTACTTCCAAATGCTGCATCAGGGCACCACGCTCGTACCGGTGGATTTCATCGCGGTACTGCTGCCGCAATACACACAGCCGACCTATCTCGATCACCATCGCAAACTGCTCGCCAACTGCTTTGCGCAGAGCGAAGCCCTGTTGCAAGGCGGATCGATGGCGACGGCGGAACAAGCAGGCGGCCCGCTTGGGGCACAACGCCGTTTTGAAGGGAATCGTCCGAGCAACACGCTCGTCATCGACAAGCTGTCGCCGGAGCGGCTGGGCGCACTGATCGCGCTCTACGAACACAAGGTGTTCGTGCAGGCCGCGATTTGGAACATCAATCCGTTCGATCAGTGGGGCGTGGAGTTGGGCAAGACGCTGTGCCGCGCGATCGAGCCTGAATTGGTCGACCCGGCAACGTTGACACCCGATGCGCATGATGCCTCGACAGCATCGCTGATTCGCCTCGCGGGTGAGGCGCTCAATCGGAAGCACTGACGGGCTGGCTAAGGGGCTGGCTAAGGGGCTGCTACGGGGCTGGCTAACGCGGCGCTGACTCACACATCGAGCGGCGCGTTGGCAGGGTCACGAGTGCCGGTGGATGCCGACACTCGAATTCGTGGATCAGGCCGCTTCGCCATCCACCAAACGGCCGCCCGCAAGTTGCACGGTGGCATCGCATCGCTCGGCAATCGCCAAATCGTGCGTCACGAGCACGAGCGTCGCGCCGCTCGCTTTGTTGAGCGAGAACATCAGGTCGATGACGCGCTCGCCCGTCGCCGTGTCCAGGCTGCCGGTCGGTTCATCGGCAAACAACACGACGGGCTGGGTGACGAACGCGCGGGCGAGTGCCACCCGCTGCTGCTCTCCGCCCGACAACTGCTTCGGATAGTGCGTCAGGCGCGAACCCAATCCCACCTGCTCCAGCAATTCGACGGCACGATTGCGCACTTCACGTGTCTCACCCAGCAGTTCGAGTGGCAGCATTACGTTCTCGAGCGCCGTCAGGTGTGGCATCAACTGGAATGACTGGAAGACGAACCCGACGGCACCGCGGCGGAGCGCGGCACGACCCTCTTCGTCGAGATCGCCAAGCGACTTGCCGAGTAGCGTGACGCGACCGTCGGTCGCCGTATCGAGCCCGGCCATGAGACCGAGCAGCGTCGATTTGCCCGACCCGGAGGCCCCGACAATCGCGACGCTCTGGCCTTTTGCGACGGAAAAATCGATATCCTGCAAAATGACGAGCTCACCGGTGGCGTCGCGCAACCGTTTGCCCAGACCCCGCACTTCAATTACGTTTTCGGAAAACGACATGGCAAGAAGACAGTTCTTGAAATTGGCCGCCTCAGCCCTTGTGGGCTGCTGCATGCTGACAGGGACCGCGGCACACGCTGCAAGTTCTGGTGCGCCGACAATTCTGGTCGTGGGCGACAGCCTGTCCGCCGAGTATGGCATCGCTCGCGGCGCCGGCTGGGTGAACCTCATGCAACAAAAAGTTACGCAAAGCGGGTTCGATTATAACGTCGTCAACGCCAGTATTAGCGGCGATACCACGAGCGGTGGCCGTGCACGTCTCGCACCGCTGCTCGATCGCTATCACCCTGCCGTCACGATCCTTGAATTGGGTGGCAACGATGCCTTACGTGGCATTTCCTTAGATCTCACACGCTCGAATCTGCGCGAGATGATCGAGGCCGCACGCAAGGCTGGCAGCCGGGTGGTCGTGGTCGGCATGCGCATTCCGCCGAACTACGGGACCGAATACGGTGAGCAGTTCTTCAACATGTTCGCTACGCTCGCCAAGCAAGAGAAAACCGGCTACGTGCCGTTTCTGCTGGGCGGTGTGATCGAGCATGCCGATTGGTTTCAGCAGGATCAGATCCACCCACTCGCCAAAGCCCATCCCACGATTTTGCAGAATGTCTGGCCGAGCGTCGTGCCACTACTCAAACCGTCTGGCAAATCACCGGCAAGAGCGGCCGACGGGAGAGCGGCGAAACCGGGGGTGTGATCGTCTACCACGGCAAGTCAGCCTGACCTGCGAATCCGATCAACATAAAAAAAGCGCGGCCATTGAGCCGCGCTTTTTTATGACGCCGATTTGCACCGACGCTCGGGTCTTAGATCATGAGGATCAGCTGCCCGACTTGGTCACGTCGCTGACCACCTTGACCTTCGAGCGAGCACGCAAATCACCCAGCCACGCATTCCATTCGGCCTGTGCGGCCAATTGGTTGAGCTGCTGCGCTTCTGCGGCCAAACGCTGTGCATCCTGCTCGGCCGGTTGCGTGACCTTGCTGATGCGGTACACGGCGTAACCCTGCCCCTCACCCAAGTCGACGCCGACGTAAGCCGGGAGCTTCGCCGTATCGGCACCAAAAATCGCCGTCAGCGCGGCCGGTGCCAGCTTGCCCGGGTTGTCACGCGAAATCGTCTGCGTGGCACCGAACGCGGCATCGCCGCCCTTCTTGAGCGCGTCGAGCTTGGCCTCGCCAGCCTTCTTCGCTTCCTGTGCGGCCAAATCGGCCACGACCTGCTGCTTGACCTGCGCTTCAACCTGCGTAAGCGGCGGCGTTGCAGCCGGGTGGTAGTTCACGATATGCGCGGAGACCAACACGCCCTGCCCCACATCGACGGCTTCGGTATTGCGCTTGTTCTTGAGCGACTCGTCACCGAACACGGCCTTCAACAGTTTGTCGTTGCCCAGCGGCGTTTGCGCTTGCGCCGGGTTCGGCGTGCGCGTGACTTGCGCCGTTTGCACCTTGAGGTTCAGCTTGTCAGCGACCGGTTGCAGGCTGTCCGGCTGTTCGTACACCGAGTTGGTGAACTGATCGGCCAGCTTGGCATACGCCTTTGCCGATTCTTGTTGACGATACTGGTCGGCCAACTGGGCCTTCACGTCGTCGAACGGCTTGGTGGTCGCCGGCTTGATACCGGTGAGCTTGATGATGTGATAGCCGAAGTCGCTCTTCACCACGTCGCTCACGTCGCCTTCGCTCTTCATTGCAAACGTAGCATCGGCGAACGGCTTGACCATAGCGTCACGCGTGAAGAAACCCAGATCGCCGCCGTTGGCCTTCGAGCCCGGATCTTCCGAGTTCTGGCTCGCCAGCTTGGCAAAATCGTTCGGGTTCTTTTTCAGTTGTGCCAGCAGTTCGTCGGCCTTGGCCTTCGCCTTCGCGTGATCGGCGGGCGAAGCGTCTGCCGGCGAAGCAATCAGGATGTGCGATGCACGACGCTCTTCCGGCGTCGTGTATTGCTTCAGATTGTCGTTGTACATCTTGCGCAGCACATCGTCGCTGGGGGCCGCGACGGCGGACGTCGGCATAGCCTTCGGATCGAGCACTACGTATTGAATTTCAGCCGACTCCGGCGTTTGGAACGAGGCCTTGTGCGCATCATAGTAGGCCTGCACTTGCTCCTGCGTCGGCGTGATCTTGCTGGCGAAGTCGGTCACGGGGAACGTCAGCACCGACACATCGCGCTGTTGCGCGCGCAGTTGCGCGAAGCGATCGAGCACGGCCTTGGGCAACATCGCGCTCGCCTGCACGCTCGCCGGCAGTTGGTTGGACGCGAGCTCATAGCGAATTTGCGCTTCGAGACGCTGCGGCGTGAGGTTCTGTGCGGCAAGCAGTTGCTCGTAAGCGGCCTGATCGATCGACCCATCGGCGCGGCGCAGTTGCGCAATCGCGGGAATCGCGAGCAGTGCATCGCGCACTTGCGCGTCGGGCACCGACAGATTCTTCTTGAGGGTTTCTTGCGTGAGCAGCTTTTGCTGGATCAGGTTGTCCAACACTGCGCTACGCATTTCGGGCGTGTTGATCTGACTGGCATCGACGGCGCCGCCGAACATCTGCTGCATGCGCTCGGTCTGGGCACGCAACACACTGTCGTACTCCTGGCGCGTCACGGTTTGATCGCCGACCTTGGCAATCGTGCTCGCATCCGAGGCATATTCCTGCCAGCCGTGAACGCCAAACACCACAAACGACGGCACGATCAACACCGTCAGGAAAATGAGAACCAATCGTTGGTGGCGCCGAATGAAGTCGAACATACGAAATCGGAAGAGTCGTCAGGATGCGTCTTTTGGACGTCCATATGGCAAAAAAGGCGAACCGAAGTTCGCCTTTTCACAATTTGGCGGAGCGGACGGGGCTCGAACCCGCGACCCCCGGCGTGACAGGCCGGTATTCTAACCAACTGAACTACCGCTCCCCAAGATCTGGAACTGGTGGGTGCTGAGGGGCTCGAACCCCCGACCTACGCCTTGTAAGGGCGCCGCTCTACCAACTGAGCTAAGCACCCGTTCCCGATTCTAGTTTTGTTCTTACTACTGCTTCCCGCCGAAGCAGGAAAGTCGGTCAGTTTACCGTATCTTTTAGATCTTTGCCAGGGCGAAATTTCGGAACCTTCGCTGCCTTGATCTTGATCGCTGCGCCAGTGCGCGGATTGCGACCGGTGCGCGCGGCGCGCTTGGTCACATGGAACGTGCCAAAGCCCACCAACGTCACATCGTCACCCTTCTTCAACGCTTTCTTTACCGCACCCACCAATGCATCAAGTGCTCGACCGGCAGCCGCTTTCGAAATGTCTGCCTCACCCGCGATATGATCGATCAGTTCCGTCTTATTCACTGTAACCCCCTTGCAAGGATAGTAGGCGATTGAGCCGCGGAGGCGCTCTTCACGCGCCTTGACATTGATCTGCGAAGGTCCGCTGGCTTTGCCATTAGACAAGCCGCAAACCCTGATGTCAAGCCGTTTTGCGCTGTATTGGCGGCTTCGGAAGCACTCCTGACTCTTCGCTTCCGGACGCTATTTTCGAGCACTATGCGTGAATAAAAAAAGCCCGGGGAAAACCCCGAGCTTTTACGTCACTTTCGATTCGGCGAACGAGGTAGCGATGGTGATCGCTCTCGCCGTTCGCCGTCAATCGCTGACGTCAGTGCTTGATGACATCCTGCTTGCCGCTCGCGTCTGCATTCGGCGTGACCGGTGCAGCCTTGGGCTCTTCATCGGGCAACGGTGTCGGCGCATGTTCCAGCGCCAACTCCAGCACCTTGTCGATCCAGCGCACCGGCATGATTTCCAGCGCGTTCTTGACCGTATCGGGAATCTCGGCGAGATCCTTCACGTTCTCTTCCGGAATCAACACAAGCTTGATGCCGCCACGATGCGCAGCCAGGAGCTTCTCCTTGAGACCGCCGATCGGCAGCACTTCGCCGCGCAGCGTGATCTCACCGGTCATCGCCACATCCGCACGCACCGGAATACCGGTGAGCACCGACACGAGCGCCGTCGTCATCGCGATACCAGCAGACGGACCGTCCTTCGGCGTCGCGCCTTCGGGCACGTGAATGTGGATGTCCTTCTTCTCGAACTGCTCATCGGTCACGCCAAGACGACGTGCACGCGAGCGCACCACCGAACGAGCGGCTTCGACCGACTCCTTCATCACGTCGCCCAGCGAACCGGTGCGGATGATGTTGCCCTTACCCGGCATCAGCGCAGCTTCGATGGTCAGCAGATCGCCGCCCACTTCCGTCCACGCAAGACCCGTGACCTGGCCGATCTGGTTTTCCTTCATCGCCAGACCGAAGTCGAACTTACGCACTCCGAGGAAGTTGTCGAGGTTACCGGCGTCGACCTTGATCGAGGTGCCGTCAACCTTCTTGAGCAACAACATCTTCACGACCTTGCGGCAGATCTTCGAAATTTCACGCTCGAGCGAACGCACACCGGCTTCACGCGTGTAGTAACGAATGATGTCGCGAATCGCGGCTTCGGTCAGATCGATTTCGCCTTCCTTCAACCCGTTGTTCTTCTTCTGCTTCGGCAGGAGATAACGCTGGGCGATGTTGACCTTTTCGTCTTCCGTGTAACCCGACAGGCGAATCACTTCCATACGGTCGAGCAGCGGTGCCGGGATGTTCAGCGAGTTCGACGTCGCGACAAACATCACATCCGACAGATCGAAGTCGACTTCGACGTAGTGATCCGAGAACGTGTGATTCTGTTCCGGATCGAGCACTTCGAGCAGCGCCGAACTCGGGTCGCCACGGAAGTCCATCCCCATCTTGTCCACTTCGTCGAGCAAGAACAGCGGATTGCGCACAGCCACCTTCGACAGGCTCTGCAAAATCTTGCCCGGCATCGATCCGATGTACGTGCGGCGGTGACCACGAATCTCGGCCTCGTCGCGCACGCCGCCCAATGCCATGCGCACGAACTTGCGGTTCGTTGCACGAGCGATCGACTGACCAAGCGACGTCTTACCGACACCGGGGGGCCCCACGAGGCAAAGAATCGGCGCCTTCACTTTGTCCACGCGCTGTTGCACAGCAAGATACTCAAGGATGCGTTCCTTGACCTTCTCAAGACCGAAGTGGTCTTCGTCGAGCACCTTCTCGGCGTTCGTCAGGTCGTTGTTCACCTTGCTCTTCTTGCGCCACGGCAGACCGACCAGCGTGTCGATGTAGTTACGCACGACAGTGGCTTCGGCCGACATCGGCGACATCAGCTTGAGCTTCTTGAGCTCGGCGTCGGCCTTCTTCTTGGCTTCCTTAGGCAGATGAGCGCCCTTGATGCGCTTCTCGAGTTCTTCGAGATCGGCACCTTCTTCGCCTTCGCCCAGTTCCTTCTGAATGGCCTTGACCTGTTCGTTCAGGTAGTACTCGCGCTGGCTCTTCTCCATCTGACGCTTCACACGACCACGGATACGCTTCTCCACCTGGAGAATATCGATCTCGCTTTCGAGTTGTGCCAGCAGATGTTCGAGGCGTTCGATCACCGGGAACATCTCGAGAATCTTCTGCTTCTGCTCGAGCTTGAGCGGCAGGTGCGCAGCAATGGTGTCAGCCAGACGACCCGCTTCGTCGATCCCCGACAGCGAGGTCAGGATCTCCGGCGGAATCTTCTTGTTGAGCTTCACGTACTGATCGAACTGCGCCACGATGGCGCGACGCAGTGCCTCGGATTCCGGCGAGTTGCCGTCATCCGGTTCGAGCGGCATGACTTCCGACGTGAATTGCGTCTCTTCTTCGTCCACGCTGATCGTGCGTGCACGCTGAATGCCTTCGACCAACACCTTGACGGTGCCATCGGGCAGTTTGAGCATTTGAAGGATGTTGGCCACGCAGCCGATCTCATAGAGATCCTTCGACGTGGGCTCATCCTTAGCTGCCGCTTTTTGCGCGACCAGCATGATGTGCTTGCCGCCTTCCATGGCGGTTTCAAGCGCTTTAATCGACTTTGGACGCCCCACGAAAAGGGGAATCACCATGTGCGGAAACACGACCACGTCGCGCAAAGGCAACAGGGGCAGTTGAATCGCTTCGGGCGGGAGGATTTGGGTGCCTGACATCTCGTTCCCCATAATTAACGATACCGTTGTGTTCCAGCTAATTGAGGCCGCCGGCAGGAATTACAAGGGGGGGTGAAAACGCCCTTCTGCCGGTAAGGTGCACCACTCGGGGTTTCATTGCCCGTGGCACTAGTATGAAGGAAAAAAAGCCGTCCATGTTTCCATGAACGGCTTTGGGTATCACTGAGTTGACCGTTCAGTTAGAGCCGGCAACCTTGGGCGACTCCTGGTAGATCAAGAGCGGCTTACCGTCGCCACTGATCGCGTTATCGTCCAGAATGACCTTGGTCACACCCTTGAGTGACGGCAATTCGTACATCACTTCAAGCAGTGCCTGCTCGATGATCGAGCGCAGACCACGCGCGCCAGTCTTGCGCTTGATAGCCTTGCGTGCCACGGCGTGCAAGGCGGCCGGGCGAATTTCCAGCTCGACGCCTTCCATCGCGAACAGTCGTTGGTATTGCTTGACCAGTGCGTTCTTCGGCTCGATCAGGATCGTCACCAGCGCTTCTTCGTCAAGCTTACCCAACGTGGCAACCACCGGCAGACGGCCGATCAGTTCCGGAATCAGACCGAATTTGATCAAGTCTTCCGGCTCGACGTCGCGCAGCAATTCGCCGGCGTCGCGCTCTTCGCCCGTTTTAACAGTCGCACCAAAGCCGATGCCCGTTTTCTCGGTGCGATTCATGATGATCTTCTCGAGACCGTCAAAAGCGCCGCCGCAGATGAACAGAATGTTCGTGGTGTCGACCTGGATGAAGTCCTGGTTCGGATGCTTACGCCCGCCTTGCGGCGGCACCGACGCCATCGTGCCTTCGACCAGCTTCAGCAACGCTTGCTGAACGCCTTCGCCGGACACGTCGCGCGTAATCGACGGATTGTCCGACTTGCGGCTGATCTTGTCGATTTCGTCAATGTAAACAATGCCCTTCTGCGCCTGCTCAATCTCGTAGTTGCAGTTTTGCAGGAGCTTTTGAATGATGTTTTCGACGTCTTCACCCACATAACCGGCTTCGGTCAGCGTGGTCGCGTCGGCAATCACGAAAGGCACGTTGAGCAAACGGGCAAGCGTTTGCGCGAGCAGCGTCTTACCCGAGCCGGTCGGCCCGATCAGCAAGATGTTGCTCTTGGAGAGTTCGACCTCGTCACGCTTGTCGCCAAGGTGCTTGAGTCGCTTGTAATGGTTGTAGACCGCCACCGCCAGAATCTTCTTGGCGCGGTCCTGACCGATCACGTATTGATCGAGGCTCTCGCGAATTTCCTGCGGCGACGGCAGGTCGGACTTGCCGCCACTACCGCTTTCGTCTTCGGCCGCAGCGGCCTCGTCGCGAATGATCTCGTTGCACAGATCGATACACTCGTCGCAGATGAACACCGACGGGCCCGCGATGAGCTTCTTGACCTCATGCTGACTCTTTCCGCAGAAGGAGCAGTAGAGCAGCTTTTCGCCGTTGGAAGTGCTTTTTTTATCCACCATATCTGTGTCAGCCTGCTAGCAATTTGCGCCCCGGTCGTCCCCCGATGGGGGCGGCAAACGCGGCATAGTGAATTCCATTGTAACGCCATGCCGCGCGGGCGTGTGGCCCACCCGCGACAGCGATATTTTCCCTTTTACGACAAAGACTTGGCGCGAACATCCGGACTTTCGCTTCGAAAAACCCGATGCCGCGCCAATGTTTTGCCGTCAGCGTCTCTGACCGGCAACCGGCTTAGGGACGCTTTTCGAGCACGCGATCGATCAACCCATACTCGACGGCATCTGCCGCCGATTTGAAGTTGTCGCGATCGGTATCGCGCGCGATCACTTCCAGCGACTGGCCGGTGTTCTCGGCGAGCAGCTTGTTCAAACGTTCCTTGAGCAGCAGGATTTCGCGGGCGTGGATTTCGATGTCCGACGCCTGACCACGCGCGCCGCCCAGCGGCTGGTGAATCATGATGCGAGCGTTCGGCAGCGCAAAGCGCTTGCCCTTCTCGCCCGCTGCCAGCAGGAACGCGCCCATGCTCGCGGCCATGCCCATGCACAGCGTCGAGACAGCGGGTTTGACGAACTGCATCGTGTCGTAAATCGCCAGGCCGGCAGATACCGAACCACCCGGCGAGTTGATGTACATCGAGATTTCCTTGTCCGGATTTTCACTCTCGAGGAACAGCAACTGGGCGACGATCAGGTTGGCGCTCTGGTCATTGACCTCGCCTACCAGGAAAACAATGCGCTCCTTGAGGAGTCGCGAGTAGATATCGTATGCGCGTTCGCCACGACCACTTTGCTCGACGACCATCGGCACCAGGCCGAGGGCCTGCGATTCGAGAGCGGAGTTGTGTGTCGGGGAAGCGAGTTGGGCGAGCAATTCGGAACGGGTAATCATAACGGTTCGACCCTTCTATCGAGATGGTTTTGCGCGCCGCAGGGAGGAGGCCCGAGGAGGCCCGAAAAGGCCGGTTGGAAGCACCGCTGCGGCCTTTCGGCCGCAGCGGGTCAGACGATGTAACGCTGTCGATTAGTTCTGCGTGTTGCCAGCCAGCTCTTCGAAGCTAACTTGCTTGTCCGTGACCTTGGCCTTGCCCAGGACGAACTCGACGACATTGTTCTCGACGACGAAACCTTCCATCTCCGCCATGCGCTGCTGATCGCCATAGTACCAGCGGACGACTTCTTGCGGGTCTTCGTAGCTCTTCGCGAACTCTTCGACTTCGGCCTTGATTTGATCCGGCTTCGCTTGCAGTTCGTTTTGCTTGACCAGCTCAGCCAGAATCAGGCCCAGCTTGACGCGACGCTCGGCTTGTTCCTTGAACATTTCAGCCGGGATCGGCACGTTGCCGGCGTTCGGCACGCCACGTTGCGCCAGATCCTGACGGGCCATCGCCACCAGACGCTCTTGGTCTTGTTCGACCAGTGCGTTCGGCACGTCGAGTTCCGACACCGAGATCAGTGCATTCATCACTTGATCTTTGAGGAGAGCTTGCGTGCGACGCTTCACTTCGCGCGACAGGTTTTCCTTGATGTCGGCGCGCATCTTTTCGATGCTGCCGTCGGCGATGCCGAGCGACTTGGCGAATTCGGTGTCGACTTCCGGCAGGTGCGCCCACTCAACCTTCTTGAGCGTGACGGTGAACGTTGCCGTCTTACCGGCGACTTCCTTACCGTGGTACTCGTCCGGGAACTTGAGTTCGAATTCCTTCGACTCGCCGACCTTCAGACCCAGCGTAGCCTTCTCGAACTCGGGCAGCATGCGGCCTTCGCCCAGCACGAACACGAAGTCTTCTGCCGAACCGCCAGCGAACACTTCGCCGTCGATCTTGCCAACGAAGTCGACCGTCACGCGATCGCCGTCCTTGGCTTCCACCGTGCCGCCGTCGCCGTGTGCACCGGCTTCGCCGCGCACGTGGTAGTGCACGCGTTGCTTGCGCAGAATGTCGATCGTGCGATCGATTTCGGCTTCCGAGACGTCCGTCGTGGTGCGGTTGACTTCGGCCGTGGCCAGGTCACCGATCTTCACTTCCGGGTAGATTTCGAACGTGGCGTCGAATGCGTATTCGGTGTCGGCACCGTCAGCCTTCGGCGCGAAGCGCGGCTGGCCAGCCACGCGCAGGTCTTGCGCCTTGCTGACTTCGAAGAATTGCTGACCGACCTTGTCGCTCACGACTTCGGCTTCGACCTGACCACCGTATTGCTGGGTGACCATCTTCAGGGGCACCTTACCCGGGCGGAAACCCGGCATACGCACCGTCTTCGACAGCTTTTGAATACGCGCTGCGACTTCTTTCTCGACTTCCTGCTTGGGCAGGGCGATGGTAAAGCGACGCTCGAGCTTGCCGAGGTTTTCAACAACGATAGTCATGAGGAAATTCTTCCATCCAGAGGGTCGTTCTGTGTTGCGGCGAGGGAATTGCCGCAAGCGGACCCAGTCAGTTAATCAACCTTGGGCCGGAACCGGCGATATTGCCGGCTTCCCTCCGCCCCCGACGAATCGGGGTAGCGCCAAACGGTCTTGCACATAAAGCGGGACATTTTAGCAAACTATTGCCGCGCCTCCAGACTTTCGGCCCGAATTCGGAGAAATCGAGCCAAATGGCCCGTGCCACTTCCCACTGCCGGACTCAGCCTGCCGCAACGCGCCTATCCACGGCCAAGGACTGAACATTAGAGGGCCGCACCCAGAAAAAGATCTTGGGGGGAATGGCATACGCCACCTACGATTCAATCGAACGTTTGAATGAAACGAAAGTTCACCGAGGCGGCACGATAGCGGGCCGCCTCTCAATGGAGGTTCGTCGTGAGCCCTCGTCTCTCGGCCGGCCGACAAGCCGGCGACACCAAACTGCGCATCCTCGATGCCGCAGAAGATCTTTTCATCGAATATGGCTACGAGGCCATGTCCTTACGTCAGATCACCTCACGCGCCGAGGTCAATCTGGCGGCCGTGAACTACCACTTCGGCAGTAAGGAAACGCTGCTGCAAGCCATGCTGTCGCGTCGGCTCGATCGGCTCAACGACGAGCGCCTTGCTTTGCTCACGCGTGCCGAAGCCGCCTGGCCCGCCCCGAACCTCACCTGCGAGCATGTGCTGGGCGCGATGTTCATCCCCGCGCTGGCGATCTCGCACCACCGCGATATCGGTGGCCCAGCGTTCCTGCGCCCGCTCGGGCGCGTGTATGCCGATCCGTCGCCATTCATCCGCGACTATCTGCAACAGCACTACGCGCCTGTCTTCGAACGCTTCTTCGAAGCCTTTGCGCGTGCGCTGCCCGAACTGCCGCGCCAGGAATTGGGCTGGCGACTGCATTTCGCCTTGCAGGCCCTCTCTGGCGTCCTTGCCAGTAGCGATACTTCGCGCCTGATCGACACCTTTGCCCAAGGTCAGCCGATGGGCGACCTGCAAGTCGTGGCTCGCCTGACTGCGCTAATGGTTGCCGCGCTCAAAGCCCCGATGCCGGGTGAAGAACAACTGGCGAGCTTCGCAGCCGTCTTCGCGCTGACGAAGGACGCGAACGTCACGCCGCCACGTGAGGCGGGCCACATTGAGCCGAGCGCCGAGGCATCCGACTCGACACATGAGAATCGCGCCACCCCAGGCGCCCCGAGCGACAGCGATAAATCGTTCGCAAACGTCTGACAGCGCTCAAACCGGGGCTCACGCCCGGCTTCACACAATAAGTCGTCGCCGACGCCCCCGCGTCGCCAGACGGCATCACGATGAAAGCCCACGCGCGAAAGCGCCCGCGCAAGCGGGGTCATTTCCGCAGGAAGGCTGAACCGAAAGGGAGGAAGACATGATGGTCCTATGGATTCTCGCGTTTATCGTCGGAGTGAGCGCCCTGCTCCTCTACCGTGCGCACGCGTGGCAATGGCTGATCGCCACAGTACTTTGGGTCGGCGCGGGTGCCGCCGGCGACCTGATCGGCCCGACAGGCACGGTCATTCTGGCCGTCCTGTTCATCGTGCCGTCGCTGGTGCTGAGCATCGGGCCACTGCGCCGTGCGTGGATCACCGCCCCCATGTTGGCCAAGTTCCGCACGATCATGCCGGAAATGTCGGACACCGAAAAAGATGCCATCGAAGCCGGTAGCGTCTGGTGGGATGCCGACTTGTTCTCCGGCCGCCCCGACTGGCAGAAATTCGCCGCTTTCCCTGCCCCCAAGCTTTCCCCGGAAGAACAAGCGTTCATGGACAACCAGGTCGAGCACTTGTGCGACTTGTCCAACGACTGGGAGAGCACGCAAGTCTGGCAAGACCTGCCGCCCAAGGCATGGCAATACGCCAAAGACGCGGGCTTTCTCGGCATGATCATTCCGAAGCGTTACGGCGGCCTCGAATTCTCCGCCTACGCGCATTCCCAGGTTGTGATGAAGCTCGCGTCGCGCTGCTCGGCGGCAGCGGTCTCGGTCATGGTACCGAACTCGCTCGGCCCGGCCGAGTTGCTGCTCCACTACGGCACGGAAGACCAAAAGAACTACTATCTGCCGCGCCTGGCGAAGGGTGAGGAAATCCCCTGCTTCGCGCTGACCAGCCCATACGCTGGATCAGATGCGGCCGCGATCCCCGACGTCGGCATCGTCTGCCGTGGCACCTTCGAAGGCCGCGAAACGCTCGGCTTTCGCGTGACGTGGAACAAGCGCTACATCACGCTCGGCCCGATCGCCACGGTACTCGGCCTCGCCTTCCGCGCGCTCGACCCCGACCACCTGCTCGGCAGCGACGCCGAACCGGGCATCACCTGCGCATTGATTCCGACGAATCACCCCGGCGTGATCATCGGCCGCCGCCATTGGCCGCTTAACGCCGTCTTCCAGAACGGCCCGAACTCGGGCAAGGACGTTTTCATTCCGCTCGACTGGGTCATCGGCGGTCAGGCGCAAGTCGGTAAGGGCTGGCGCATGCTCATGGAGTGTCTGGCCGCGGGGCGCGCCATCTCGCTGCCGTCATCGAACGTCGGCTATTCGAAGATTGCCGTGCGCGCCACCGGCGCTTACGCGGCGGTACGCCGTCAGTTCCGCACGCCCATCGGCAAGTTCGAAGGCGTGCAAGAAGCCCTCGCCCGTATGGCCGGTAATTTGTACGCGATGGATGCCGCACGCCGCATGGCTGCGCTTGCCGTCGATCTTGGCGAAAAGCCTTCGGTCATCTCGGCCATTGCCAAGTACCACGTCACCGAGCGTGCGCGCAAAGTCGTGAACGACGGCATGGATGTCGTCGCGGGCAAAGGCATTTGCATGGGCCCGAACAACTTCCTGGCACGCGCTTATCAACAGATTCCCGTGTCGATCACCGTCGAAGGCGCGAACATCATGACGCGCTGCCTGATGATCTTCGGACAAGGCGCCATCCGCTGCCACCCGTACGTATTGAAGGAACTGGCGGCCGCCCAGACGGAGAATCACGACGCGGCAGTGCAAGCGTTCGACGATGCCCTCTTCGGTCACCTCACCTTCGTGACCAGCAACATCGTGCGCGGCGCGCTGCAAGGCATCACGTTTGCGCGCTTCTCGTCGGTGCCCTCAGCCGCCGCACCAGAATTGCACGCCTACTATCGCGGCGCGAACCAAATGTCCACGCTGCTGGCGATCGCGTCGGATGTCTCGATGGCCGTACTCGGCGGCTCGCTCAAGCGCCGCGAGAGCATCACGGGGCGTCTGGGCGACATCCTCTCGCAACTCTTCCTGCTCACCGCAACGCTTAAACGCTTCGAAGACGAGGGCCGCCCGGAGGCCGATTTGCCGCTCGTTCACTGGGCGGCGCAAGACGCCCTGTGGCAAGCACGCGAAGCGTTCGAAGGCGTACTGGCGAACTACCCGTCGCGACCCGTCGCGTGGTGGATGCGCTGGAAGCTCACGCCACTCGGTTTGCCGTATGGCAAGCCGTCCGATGCACTCGCCGCGAAGGTCGCCGAACTGATGCAGACGCCGGGCGATGCGCGCGAACGTCTCATCGCGGGTAGCTACTCGCCGCGCCCCGAGATCGACGACCTGGCGTACGGCGAGATCGTCTTCAAGATGACCCCCGAGGTCACCGTCATCGAACAACGATTGCGCACGGCGGTGAAAGAGGGACGCCTGCCGACCATGCCGCAAAGCCTGCCGGAATTCTCGGCGTGGGTGGAAAGTGCAGCGCAGCTTCAACTCATCACCGCGCAGGAGCAACGCACGCTCGCGCAGTACGCCGACTATGCTGCGCGCGCGGTCGCGGTCGACGACTTCCCGGCGGACTTTGGCCGTGCCGTCGACATGCGCCATGCGAGCCAGACCGATGATGCCGACGAAGCGGCAACGCCCGAGGTAACGACATAAGCGACGGTAGTGACGTAAGCGACGCCCATCCACCGCCTCAAGGACCTTTGCCTGTGACGACGTCCGACCGATATCTGGCTTTCGCCAACTCCGCCGTGGGCAGCCGCCTGGCCAATGCACTGGGGTTGCCGCGCCCCGTGCCGCTCGAGCGCATGCCAGCCTTTGGCGAGCCGGGCGCCGAAGCTGCCGCCCACGACATACCGCCGCTGCTCGCCGTCGTAGGCGGTGCGGGCGACGCGCCACTGTTACCCACGCTGGCACGGGAACTGCACTGGCTGGGTGTGCCGAGTCTCGCGCACACCGACCGTCTGGACTGGATCTCGCGCGCCAATCAAGCGGGCACGATGAGTGGCCGTTTCAATCCGGCGGAGGGCGTGCGCCCGAAGGCATTGATCTTCGATGCGAGCGCCATTGCCAGCACCGATGAGCTCATCTCGCTCTACACCTTCTTCCACGACACCCTCGCCTCGCTCGCGCCTTGCGCGCGTGTTCTGGTGTTCGGCCTGCCGCCGCATCTGAGCGCGACGCCGCAGGCCAGCGTTGCCCAGCGAGCCCTCGAAGGCTTCGTGCGTTCGCTGGCAAAAGAACTCAAACGCGGTGCCACGGCACAACTCCTCTACGTCGCGCCGAAAGCCCGCGAGTCGCTGCACTCGACGCTGCGCTTCTTTCTCTCACCTCGCGCCGCATACGTCAGCGGCCAGGTCGCGACGTTGCAAGTCCCCGTCTTCGAAACGCCACCCATACGCGATCAACGTCCGCTTGCCGGACAAACGGCGGTCGTCACGGGCGCCGCGCGCGGCATCGGCGAAGCCATTGCCACCGTGCTCGCTCGTGACGGTGCGCACGTGGTCTGCGTCGACATTCCCGCTACGCAAGACGCCCTAAGCGCCGTCGCCACACGGCTCGGCGGCAGCCCGCTCAGTTGCGATATCGCGTCGCCGGAAGCTGCCGCCATCCTCACGGCCCATCTGGCCGTCATCGCCCCGGCAGGTCTCGACATCCTTGTACACAACGCTGGCATCACGCGCGATAAGACGCTGGCGCGCATGAGCGAAGCGCAGTGGCAGAGCGTGCTCGACATCAACGTCGGCGCACCGCAACGCCTCAACGCGGCACTGCTCGAAGCGGGTGTATTGCGCGAGAAAGCGCGCATTGTCGGCGTGGCGTCGATCAGTGGCATTGCGGGCAACCGAGGACAGACGAACTACGCCGCATCGAAAGCGGCGGTCATCGGCATGGTGGAGGCATGGGCGCCGTTGCTCGCTGAACGACATATGAGCATCAATGCCGTCGCGCCGGGCTTTATCGAAACACAAATGACGGCGGCGGTGCCCTTCGCCATTCGCGAAGCCGGACGCCGTATGAATTCGCTGGGACAAGGCGGCCTGCCGGTCGACGTCGCAGAGACGATCGCGTGGCTGGCACACCCGGCATCGGGGGCACTGACCGGACAGGTCGTGCGTGTGTGTGGGCAAAGTCTGCTGGGAGCGTGAGCATGCCGGACAATCAACTGTCGTCGCCAGTCGCTGTCGCTTCACATACCGATTCACATACCGATTCACGTTCCGCGTCGCATAACGATGCGTCCGTGCCCTCGTCACCTGACACGTCAGCCGAGCCGCCTGCCAAGCCACGCGCCAGCACATCGCCCGGCCATGGCTTGCCCGCGCAGCTCACGCCCGAGACGTTGTGGTCCGCCATCTGGCCCAACACGGCGCCCGCGCAAGACGTCCGCCAAATCAAGCACGCGCCGTCGCCATTGGCGCTCTATCTGCGCGCCTTGATGTCCTCACGCAAACCGGCCCGGGCACAACCTATGCCGTCGATTGCCTTCGAGCGCCGCAATATCCCACTCGATGCCGACGACATCGCCCGCTACGCTCGCCTGTGTGGCTTCTCGCCTGAGCATGGCGTGCCGCCCACGTGGCCGCACTTGCTGGCGTTCGCGCAGCACATGCTGCTGATGACGGACCGCGCGTTTCCGTTCGCCATGCTCGGCATGGTGCATCTGGCGAATCACAATCGCCAGTTCGCCCGTCTGTCGGTCGGTGATCGACTCGATTTGCACGTACAATGCGGCGCGCTGTATGCACACGACAAAGGGCAAGTGTTCACCGTACTGACGACCGCACGCCGCAACGGCAACATCGTCTGGACGGGGGAAAGCCTCTACTTGCGCACGGGGGTCAAAAACCCGCTGGGTGCACCGTATCGAAGTGAATTGCGCGCTGACGCAACACTGGTCACGTCCGAAAAATTTCTGGCGACGGCCGACCTGGGACGCCAATATGCGAGCGTCTCTGGCGACTACAACCCAATCCACCTCTGGCCGCTCACCGCGAAGCTGTTCGGCTTCGAGCGGCCGATCATTCATGGCATGTGGAGCTTCGCGCGCTCGCTGGCAACCGTGTTACCTGCGCAGGCTGGCGAACAACTCGATCTGCTGGTGGAATTCAAAACACCGCTGCGGCTGCCCGGCGAAGCCACGCTCTGGCGCGAGCGTGACGCGAGCGACAGCAAGCGTGGGAAATGGGTCAGCACTGTCGATGCGCCAAACGCCACCGGCAATACGCCCCGTCCCACACCGCCGCTGGGCGTGCTGAACGCCCAACCCGCCCCATCGCTTCCCATCGCCGGAAACGTGTTCGAGCTGCGCGACGCGACCGGCACCGTACCGCACCTGCGAGGCCGCTGGCAGTCGTTCGACGCCCCGGCCGCCACCGACTTTCCTCCGACAGCCCCCTTCGACCTGGACCGTTCATGAGCGCTTTCAAACCTACCGCGCCCGCCCCGGCGTTACGCCGCGTCGCCATTCTCGGCGGCAATCGCATTCCATTCGCACGCGCGAACACGGCGTACGCCACGGCTTCGAATCAGGACATGCTGACAGCCGCCCTCCAAGGCCTCATCGACCGCTTCTCGCTGCATGGTCAAACGCTGGGTGAAGTCGCCGCAGGCGCCGTCCTCAAGCACGCACGCGACTTCAATCTGACGCGCGAATCCGTCCTGTCGACCACACTCGCGCCGCAAACACCGGCCTATGACGTGCAACAAGCCTGCGGCACCGGGCTAGAGACCGCCATCCTCACGGGCAACAAAATTGCGCTCGGGCAGATCGACGTCGCGATTGCCGGCGGCGTCGACACCGCGTCGGACGCGCCGATCGGCGTGAACGAGGGACTGCGCAAGATCCTGCTCGAGGCGAATCGTCAGCGCAGCACCGGCGGCAAGCTCGGGGCCTTCGCCAAAGTCCGGCCGGGTATGTTGTTCAGCCCCTCGCTGCCGCGCAATGGCGAGCCGCGCACGGGGCTGTCGATGGGCGAGCATTGCGAGTTGATGGCCAAGCGCTGGCACATCGAGCGCGCAGCACAAGACGTCCTCACGCTAGCCAGTCATCAACACGCCGCCGCCGCGTACGACCGAGGCTTCTTCCTCGACCTGATGACGCCGTTCCGCAACTTGCAGCGCGACAACAACCTGCGCCCCGATCTCACGCTCGAAAAACTAGAGAGCCTGAAGCCAGTATTCGATCGCAGCGCTACGGGCACCCTAACGGCAGGCAATTCCACGCCGCTGACCGATGGAGCTTCGTGCGTGTTGCTGGCCAGCGAGGATTGGGCGCGCGCGCACGACATCCCGGTACTCGCTTATCTGACCTACTCGCAAACAGCTGCCGTCGACTTCTTCAACCCCGATGAAAGCCAGCGTGAAGGCCTGCTGATGGCACCGGCCTACGCCGTGCCGCGCATGCTGGCGCAGGCGGGACTCACGTTGCAGGACTTCGACTTCTACGAAATCCATGAAGCCTTCGCGGCGCAGGTGCTGTGCACGCTGGGGGCATGGGAAGACCCCGAGTACTGCCGCGACAAACTCGGCCTGAGTGCGCCGCTGGGCAGCATCGACCGTCAGCGGCTCAACGTGAACGGCAGCTCGCTCGCGTGCGGTCATCCGTTTGCCGCCACCGGTGGGCGCATTCTGGCGACGCTGGCCAAACTGCTCGCGCAACGCGGCGGCGGACGCGGTTTGATTTCGATTTGCGCTGCTGGCGGCCAAGGCGTGGTCGCCATATTGGAGCGCTGAACCACACGATACGAATTACCCACTCGCTTCAACGCGAAAGACTCGTCACGCCGACGCAGCGCGTTCGTTGCCGATAGAGCCAAAAATGGCCGCCGGTGAACCGCATGGGCAGCGCGACGGAAATCAACCTCTGGGAGGAGACGATGGACCAAGCTGTTCAGCAAGACCGCGTCTGGTTGGGCGCGTATCCGCCGGGCGTACCGGCGCAAATCGATGTCACGCGTTATGAATCGCTCGTGCAGGCCTTCGACGAGTGGATCGGCAAGTATCGCGAGCGCGCCGCGTTCGTGAGCCTTGGCAGCGACATCACCTACGCACAAGTGGAAACGCAGGCGCGCGCGTTTGCCGCGTGGCTGCAATCGCGCGGCGTGCGCAAGGGGGACCGCGTGGCCCTCATGATGCCCAACTGCCTCCAGTACCCGATCTGCCTGTTCGGCACGCTGATCGCCGGTGCGGTCGTCGTCAACGTCAACCCGCTCTACACCGTGCGCGAGCTATCGCATCAGTTGCGCGACTGCGGCGCGCGCACGATTGTCGTGTTCGAGAACTTCGCCAAGACATTACAAGCCTCGCTGCCCGGCACCGACGTGCGCGACGTCGTCATCACGCAGATCGGCGACTTGCTCGGCGGCGGGCTGAACGCCAAAGGTCGGCTGGTGAACTTCATCATGCGACGGGTGGCAAAACAGGTGCCGCCCTACGACTTGCCGCAAGCGATACCGCTCAAGCGCGCGCTGGCCGACGGCGCAACGGCCCGCAGCGCACAGGGGCTGACGACGGTGCCGCTAAACCGCGACGATCTCGCGTTTCTGCAATACACAGGCGGCACGACCGGGCTCGCGAAAGGCGCCATGCTCACGCACGGCAACGTACTTGCCAACCTGCTGCAAGCCGAAGCGTGGATTGCCGATCAGCTCACCGACGAGATCGAGACGAACCTGTCGTTGCTGCCGATGTATCACATCTTCTCGCTCACGGTGAACTGTCTGATGTTCATGAGTCTGGGCGGGCGCAACATCCTCATCGCCAACCCGCGCGACGTGAAGAAGGTCGTCTACATCATCCGCAACGAGACCTTTACCGGCGTGGCGGGCGTCAACACGCTGTTCAACGGCTTGCTGGAAGACGAAGGGTTTCGCGCACGCGACTTCTCGAAGCTCAAGCTCTCGCTCGCGGGCGGCATGGCCACGCAGCGCGCCATTGCCGAGCGCTGGAAGCAAGTCACCGGCAAGCCGATCATCGAGGGCTATGGCCTGACCGAGTGCTCGCCCATCGTCACGATGAACCCGGTCGATCTGGCGCACATCGACGAGATGGAATTCTCCGGTTCCATCGGCCTGCCTGCGCCTTCGACGGAGGTGCGCTTCAAGCGCGAAGACGGCACGTGGGCCGATATCGGCGAGCCGGGTGAACTCTGCGTACGCGGCCCGCAAGTAATGCGCGGTTACTGGCAGCGCCCCGAAGATACAGCGAAGACGTTCGATGCCGATGGGTGGCTGCTGACCGGCGACATCGGCGTGATGGATGCGAACGGGTTCGTGCGACTCATCGATCGGAAGAAAGACATGATTCTCGTCTCGGGCTTTAACGTGTATCCGAACGAGATCGAGGACGTCGTGATGCTGCACCCTGGCGTGCGCGAAGCGGCGGTCGTCGGCGTACCCGATCCGGTGGCGGGTGAGCGTGTGAAGCTCGTCGTGGTCGCGAAAGACCCGCAACTGACCGCCGAAGCGATGCTCGCTCACTGCCGCCAGCATCTGACCGCCTACAAGGTCCCGCGCATCGTCGAATTCCGTCAGGGCGAACTGCCCAAGACAACCGTCGGCAAGATCCTACGGCGCGAGCTGCGGGATCCGGCACCAGCCGAAACGAAGCCTGCGGCAGCGCCACTGCCCCATGCAAGCCTTGCGCTGGGCTTCATGCTCGCCCCGCTAGCGATTGCCGTCGGCCTGCTTGGCGCGCCCGATGCGAAAGCGCAAAGCAATGCCACGCCGTCCGCCACGAGCACTGCCGCACCGGCGAGCACGTCGCCACCTTCGTCAACGAGCAACGACGCCGACACAGCCAAACTCGCCGCCATGCCTGTCGCTCAGCAAACGCAGTGGCTCGCGCAAACCATCAAGAGCGGCGAACTCGCAAAGATGAGCGACGACGCCATCATCGCGCGCATGCAAGCGCTCAACCCTGAAGCGCTGGTGCGCTATCTGAAAGCGGAGTCCGCCGCGCTGCCCGAGTACCAGTACGAGCTCACGCGACACGAGCGCATTAACAATCAATGGCAAACCACGCCTGACCGCATGCTCGTGAAAATTCGTGAGAAGCCGCTGCAAATCTATGCGAAATGGCTGCCGGACGGCGCGCACTCGGGCCAGGAAATCATTTACGACGAG
Organism: Pandoraea pneumonica; assembly: GCF_049918595.1. Classification (GTDB taxonomy): domain Bacteria; phylum Pseudomonadota; class Gammaproteobacteria; order Burkholderiales; family Burkholderiaceae; genus Pandoraea; species Pandoraea pneumonica_A. Next base: position 530,663 of record NZ_JBNCRZ010000002.1, on the reverse strand, counting down.
ACGAAGAAGTCGAATGAGATGTACGGGCATCTTGGCGGCATCCTTGGCTTCACATCCATCTGGAGCAGCATCGACGGCACGTTGGCACGCTCGCAGTCGAACCACACCGTGCGCGACCTCGGCTTCGCGTTCATCGCCGAGCAAATCGCTCACGATGGCCGCAGCTTCCGTGCCGCTGGCCTGTCGGAGAAGCCCGCAAGAATGTCGGTTTCCGAAGTGAATGGTGTGCGAGTGCTGGCCTTGGAATGGGACGCCCCTTCCGGCCCGCCGCAACATTATGCGAACAAGTCACGCGTACTTATCGACCTGAAGACCGGGCGGCCGCGCGGCATCGAAGCGTGGGACGCTGCGGGGCAAAAGACCGAGGAGATGCGCTTCGAGAAAGTGCGCCGCGAACAGTGGAGCGACGCCACGTTCGATCCGAAAAATCCGGATTACAAGTTCTGAACGTTTCGAAGAGAAAGGCGCGAGCAACGACGAAAGCCCGCCACCCTGTCATGGGGTGGCGGGCTTTCGCTCTAAGGACTACGGCCGACGATTACCGACTGCGCTTGGCAATCAGGTCTGCGGCAGTTCGATCTTCACTTCGAGCACTTCCAGGTTGTCCTGGTGCTCGACACTGACCTTGATGTCGTCTTGAGCGATCTTGACGTACTTGGAGATGACAGCGACCAACTCGCGTTGCAATGCCGGCAAATAATCGGCAGGCGGCGACGAGCCCGAGCGTTCGTGCGCCAGAATAATCTGAAGGCGCTCTTTAGCGACGGAGGCGGTCTTTTTCTTCTCCCCCAGGAGGAAAGACAGGAAGGACATGGGCGGGCGCTCCTTACTTCGAGCCGAAAATGCGCTGCAACAGCCCCGGCTTTTGATAGTCGGTAAAGCGCATGGGCTTGTCTTCGCCCTTGAATCGGCTCACCACGTCGCGATACGCGTCGGCCACGTCGGTGCCTTCCAGATGGATGGCAGGCGTACCCTGGTTCGACGCATGCAGAACCGATTCCGACTCCGGAATCACGCCGATCAGCTTGATACGCAGAATTTCCTGAATATCTTCGAGCGAGAGCATTTGACCGTCGCTCACGCGTTTCGGGTTGTAGCGGGTAATCAGCAGGTGCTCCTTGATCGGCTCGCTGCCTTCGATGGCCCGTTTCGTCTTCGACGACAGGATGCCGAGAATGCGGTCCGAATCGCGAACCGACGACACTTCCGGGTTCGTCACCACGAGCGCCTCATCGGCGAAGTGCATGGCGAGCAAGGCGCCCGACTCGATACCGGCCGGCGAATCGCACACGATGTACTCGAAGCCCATATCGGTGAGGTCCTTGATGACCTTCTCGACGCCTTCTTGCGTGAGTGCATCTTTGTCACGCGTTTGCGACGCCGGCAGGATGAACAGGTTCTCGGTCGACTTGTCCTTGATGAGCGCCTGATTGAGATTTGCTTCGCCCTGAATCACGTTGATCAGGTCGTACACCACGCGGCGCTCGCAACCCATGATCAGATCGAGATTGCGCAGACCGACGTCGAAATCGATGACTGCCGTTTTGTGCCCCTGCAAGGCGAGGCCGGCGGAAAAGCTGGCGCTGGTTGTCGTCTTACCGACACCACCCTTGCCAGAGGTCACCACAATCACTTTTGCCATCTGTCGATGCCTTCCCAAACTTGAGGATGAAATTAGCTACGAATCATTTGAGCCCGAGGGGCTCGAAAATCAGTTTGTCGTCTACCAGCCGCACCTGCACCGAACGCCCCTGAACATCGGGCGGCAGCGCATGTTCGCCAGTACGGTAAATACCGGCGATGGAAATCAGCTCAGGCTCCAGACAGGTACAGAAGATGCGCGCGTCGAGCTTGCCCTTCACGCCTGCCAGTGCCCGCCCCCGTAGCGGCGCGTAAATGTGAATATTACCTTCGGCGATCACCTCGGCCCCGTAACTGACGAGATCGAGCAAAATCAAATCGCCCTTGGCGTAGACCTGTTGGCCTGAACGCAAGGGCTTATCGATGATGGTCGAGGGGATGGCGGAAGGCTCCGGCGCGCTCGCATTTGCGCTTGCGGCCGCCGCAGCCGCGACGATCGCCGCGGCGTCGCCGGATGCTTCACCTTCGCTTTCGCGCGCGTCGTCGCGAGCATTACGCGGCGCACGGCGCTCGTGACTGTCCAGACGCGGCAGGCCATCGACGACGGCCCAATCGGTCTGTTCGGCATTGGCGACCACGCCAATGGGCTTCATCCGGAATTCAGCCAACATTTCGGCCAACGCGGGGACGGCCACGCGCTCGGCCCCCGTCAGGCGGCGCACGTCGATCGCGACGGTGTCGCCCGCAAAGAACTCCGGGGTGGCCTCGAAACGTTGCGCCAATTCGGTGCGCAGCGTATCCAGTTGAGGCGTCTTAACTACGAAATGCAGGGTATCTACAGCACCGCTGCGTAACTCGAAGTACGGCGTTTTCTTTTGCGGCATGTCAGGTCGATGAGCGCGTTGCTGGCAGCGTGTTGCTGGCAAATTGGGCCATTCTACAGGCCCTCGGCCCCGAGCAAACCCAAAATAAGCGGGCGAACCCCGCGATTCGCGTGATTTTGGCCACTATTGCATCGCAGCAAATCAATGCATTTGGCATCCGCAATTAACGTATTGAATGACACACGAGTGTCATTCTAAAAGCCTATGCTGGCGGTGGGAAAGTCCCATATAAGAAATGCTGCATAGCAGCATCGAAAGTGCGAATTCTGTCGCGCAAGTGCCATATTCGTGACCTATCCTTAAAGTCCCTTGATGTGGGACCCCTGTTGAACCGCAAAACCGGGAGACGAAGATGCTGAGTCATCATGAATTTGCCACCCTGATGCTGGTCAAGGACGCTCCGGAGCAAGTGGAGCTCGACCGCCCGGACCTCAATTCGCTGCTCGAGAGCAAGCTCATTGAATGGGAAGAGTTGGCGCCGGGTGTGAAGTCCCCGCGCCTGACTGTCCAGGGCAAATATGTCCTTCAGGCCGTCGCCTGAGCGCCCAGCCAGCAAGTAAGGTGTCTAGTAACAGAAAGCCCGCCGAAAGGCGGGCTTTTTATATTTCCAGTCCTAAGCGGCGTGTCGCGCGCCGCGAGGTTCTTACGGGTGAATTAACCATGCCGGATATCCCTGCGATGACGCCGCCAGGTGTGACGCGCAGCCGGATGCTCGCGGCACCAGTTACGGTCCGCCAGCCAGGCGACGGCAACTCCGACGACCAGCACTATCACCAACATTGCAATCAGGCTCCCTGTCAGCATCGTGGCCTCCTTACTTCGTAATGGCGGGATGGCACGATTTGATTCTAGGCAATCTCTATCGCAATGGGTACTTAAAAGTGATTCGGGTATACCGCGTCCGCCATGCGCCGGAAAACCTCGCCAATCGCGGCGAATCGCTTGCGGCAGCGCAGCAGCGCGGTCGTTAGCACACGCATGACGCGTGCCTGACCGGCCACTGACATTGCCCGTCCAACGTGCAGTTAGAGGGAATCGACCACACCGCCATCGACACGCAGTGCAGCGCCGGTCGTGGCCGATGCCTGCGGCGACGCAACATACACCACCATGTTCGCGACCTCCGTCGTGCTCGCGGCACGGCCGATGATTGAACTAGGGCGATGCTCCTGCACGAACGCCGCGGCGGCCTGCGCCATGTCGGCGTCAGCAGGCACGCCCGCTTGATGCAGCATCTCGGCCATGCCGTCGGAGAGCGTCGGCCCCGGCAGCACCGCGTTGACCGTTACGCCGGTGCCGCGCATGCGCTTGGCCAGCCCGCGCGAGACCGCCAATTGCGCCGTTTTCGTCATGCCGTAGTGAATCATGTCCTCGGGAATATTCAGTGCGGACTCCGACGAAATGAAGATCACCCGCCCCCACTCGCGCGCGGCCATGCCCGGCAGATACGCCCGCGAGAGCCGCACGCCGGACATCACGTTGACGTCGTAAAAGCGCGTCCAATCCGCATCCGGAATCTCGAAGAAGTCTTGCGGCCCGAAGATCCCCGCGTTGTTCACGAGAATGTCGACGTCCGGTACCTCGGAAACCAACGCGTCGCATCCCTGTGCCGTCGCGAGATCGGCAGCGACGCCGCGCACCTGCGCGCCGGGCACGGCCTCTCGCAGTCGCTTAACGGCGGCATCCACGCCCGCTTTCGAACGGCCGTTGACGATCGTCGTCGCGCCAGCCTCGGCAAGCCCTTGGGCAATCGCAAAACCAATGCCCGCGGTCGACGCCGTCACCAACGCCACTTTTTCCTTCAGGTCGATATGCATGTCGGAAACTCCTGAAATTCTTTCGTTAGGACAACTGTTAAGCGCGTCGCGATGCGCACCCATCCTTCAGCCTCAGCAAGCGATTACGCAATCGCCCCGCCCGCGTCAATGAGCACCGTCGAGCCGGTCGCGCTGGGCGTGCCTGCCAGATACAAAATCGAATTTGCCACATCTTCGGCGGCCACGACGCGGCGTGCAGGCAGACGTTGCGCGGCATTGGTGTACATCGCCTCGCGATCCGCTTCCGGCAGTTTGTTCCACAGCGGCGTCACCGTCAGCCCCGGCGACACGGTATTCACGCGCACCGGCGAGAGTTCGAGCGCCAGCCCGCGCCCCAACGCTTCAATCGCCGCGTTAATGGCGCCCTGCACTACCGACGCTGTACTGGGCCGAACACTCAGATAACCGGACGTCAGCGTGAGCGAACCGCCGTCTTCGATGCGCGCAAAGCGGGCAACGTGATACGTGCCCCAAAACTTGCTGTCGAATGCAGCGTGCGCGTCGTCGAGCGAGAGCTTACGCACGGCACCGGTCGGCGTCTGCGCCGCCGAAATCACCACGTGTTGCCACGGCGCGTGATCGGCGAAGAATTTTTCCACCGTAGCCGCGTCGCCCGTGTCGAGCACGACCGCACGAGCGGTAGTGCCGATGGTCGCGAGCGCCTCATCGAGCTTGCCCTGATTGCGCGAGGCAATCGTCACTGCCGCCCCAGCCTTCGCAAACGCTTGCGCCGCTGCGCGGCCAATGCCTGAACTGCCGCCAATCACCAGCACGCGCTGGCCTTCGAAATTGAACATGCTGAATCTCCCGGAAAGGAATAAGAACCGAACAAGAAGCAGGCGTCAGTACCGGGTAATGCCCCGTCACTCGACGTCATGGACGCATTGTCTTCCTCATTCCGAAAGAAGATAATCCCCGGAAAAACTGAATGACTCTCTTCAAATTATTGAGAATCTGCACGCGATGATCGATCAAACGCTGGATCTCACGCTGTTCGACCGGGTCGTCGCCACGGGCAGCATGTCGGCCGCCGCGCGCGAGTTGGGCATGTCGCTGGCTGTCGTGAGCAAACGGCTGGGATTGCTAGAACAGCGGCTTGGCGTGCGGCTGCTGAACCGCACGACGCGCCGTCAGGCGTTGACTGAAGAAGGGCAAGTCTTTCACGCGTGTTGCCAGCGAATTCTTGCGGAAATTGCCGAGACCGAGCGGTTGATGACAACGCAGGCCGGTACCGTCGGCGGCGTGCTGCGCATCAGCGCGCCGCGCGCCTTCGGGCGTCGGCATCTCGCGGCGCTATTGGTGGCGTTTCGCGAGCGCCATCCCGATCTCAAAGTGCAGTTGGAATTGAGCGATCTGTGGGTCGATCTGGTGGCGCACGGCATCGACGTCGCCATTCGCGTGGGCACCCTGCCCGACTCCAGTCTCGTCGCGCAGGAGTTGGCACCGAATTACCGCGTGCTGGTCGCGTCTCCCGAGTACTTGGCCCGGCGCGGTACGCCGCATGAAGTGGGAGATCTTCAGCAACACGACTGCATCCTGTTCGGCCATGCGGCGCACGGCGACTGGCGTTTCGTGTGGCAATCGGAGACGCTGCGGGTGCAGGTGCAGAACACCTATGTGGTCGATGACGGCGACACCGCGCACGAACTGGCGCTGCACGGCGCCGGTATCGCGCAGAAATCGATTTGGGATGTCGGCGACGATATCAACGCCGGACGTCTCGTGCGCGTGCTGCCCGCGCTACCGATTCCGGCGTCGCCACTGCACGCCGTGTATCCGCACAGCCGTCATCTCGCGCCGCGCACGCGGGCCTTTGTGGACTTCCTGCGAGACCGGCTTCGCGCAGCATGGCGCTGGCCGCAGCAATGACTCGTGAGATCGCGCTTACGCCTGACTCGACCCCGTGAGTGCCTGACGCCCCGCCGCGAGCAACGCGTCGGAGAGTGCCGGATCGGAAGCCGCCACGGCGCGCGACAACACCAGCGTGCCGACCATTTGCGAAAAGCGCGCCATCGCAGCCTGCGCGGCGTCGTGCTCGCTTAACCCTTGCGCGATCCCGGACGCCGTCAGTTTGCCGATCACCTCCGAGAGACCTTGCGCGTAGCACGCCTGCGCTTCGGCACCGACGCGCGGTGCATCGCCCGCAAATCCGGCCATCGGACAGCCGCACGCCACATCGTCGCGATGCTTGGCGGACAGGTACCGCTCGGCCCGTTCCTCCGGCGACATCGCCGCTTGCATTGCCGCGTCGCCTCCGGCAAGCACCCCGTTCGACCCTGCCACCGCACGCGCCATCACGGCAGCCACCAGTGCGTCTTTCGACTTGAAGTGGTTGTAAAAGCCGCCTTGCGTGAACCCAGCCTCCTTCATCAGGGCCGTCAGTCCCACCGCGTCGACCCCGTGCTCGCGAAACAGCCGCTCGGCGGCGGCCACGATGGCTTCGCGGTTTTCCGCGGCTTTTTCCCTCGAAATTCCCATATTTGGCTCCCTCGGCACGCCGCCGAACGCAGCGCCCCTATCATCGCGATCGAAAATGACAATGTCGATCACCATTGACAAGAATCAAAACCCGTCGGCACAATGCACCCCAATGACGATGGCGATCACAATTGTCATGAAGTATAGCTGAAGCCGTGCCGCATGGTGCGGCCTACTCAATACGCTGGAGCGTAGCCATGAAGATCAAAGATGCTGTCGTATTCGTGACCGGTGCCAACCGGGGCCTTGGACTGGAATTCGCCAAACAGGCGCTCGCCCTTGGGGCGAAGAAGGTCTACGCGGGGTCGCGCGATCCGGCCAACGTCACCCTGCCGGGGGTGATTCCCGTGCGGCTCGATGTGACCGAACCGGAGGAAGTCGCCGCCGCTGCCCGATTGGCAGGTGACGTGACTCTGCTCATCAACAATGCAGGTATTGCGAGAGTGACCGAAGGCCTGACGCGCCCCGGTGCCGACACGCTGCTGCGCGACACATTGGAGACGAACGTCTTCGGCGTGCTCGCCACTTCGCAGGCGTTCGCCGAGACGTTGGGCCGCAATGGCGGCGGTGCGATCCTTAACGTGTTGTCGATCGTGAGCTGGATCAGCTCGTCGGTCATTCCCGAATATGCGATTTCGAAGGCGGCCGCGTGGTCGCTCACGAATGGATTGCGCTTGTCACTGCGTGAGCAGAACACGCAAGTCGTCGGGCTGCATGCGGGCTTCATCGATACCGATCTCACGCGCGGCTTCGAAGCGGAGAAACTCGCGCCGTCCGACGTCGTGCGTCAGGCGTATGCGGCCATCGAAGCAGGTGAAGAGGAAGTGAGCGTGGATGAGCGTACGCGTGAGGTGAAGCAAGCGCTCTCGCAAGGCGTCTACCTGCTCGACCCTGCACGGGAATCGAATCAGCATTGATGCGTCGGCAGTCAGGCTGGCGTGTCGAAGCCCCAATGAAAAACGCCGCGATACCCTCATCGGGATCGCGGCGTTTCGTTCGCCTAAAGCCGCTTAAGCCGCCTTATCCATCTGACGTTCGCCACCCACGGCTTCGATCAGATCGTCGAGCAGCTTGGCCAGCTCGCCGGTCATCAATGCCACATCGGCGTCGAACTTCTCGGCTTCGCCTTCGGCCGTCGGGTCAGCGGCATCCTTGATGATGTCGAGCGGCGTCACTCGCTTGATCGCAAAGGCGTCGGTGAGCACGAACGAGATGCGGTCGTTCCACGTCATCGCGAGCTTGGTGCAGCGCTTGCCTGCTTCGATGTGCTGACGCACATCCGCGCCGTCGAGCGGGTGACGCACGTAACGCACGGCCGCCTTCTCGTCGGTGTTCGAGCGCAGTTCCACGTCCTGATCGACCGTGAAGCCACCCGGCGCCTCGTTGCCCGCCAGCCACGACGTCATGACAGCAACCGGTGCCTCGTTGAGTTCGACGTTCTCGAGCGTGATGTCGAGCGTCTTGAGCAGCAGGCTGCGCACTTCGTCGGCCTTCGTCGGCGAAGCAGCGTCGATCACCAGCCAGCGATTCACCGGATCGATCCACACGCGCGTGTCGCGGCGAATGCCGAAAGCGCGCGGCAGCAGTTCGTCGGTGACCTGCTCCTTGAGTTCCTTCATCTGCTTACGGCCCGGCTTGAAGCCTTGCTGCTCTTCAAGCTCGGCCGCCTTGGCGCGCGTCACCTGATTGACGACGGTCGACGGCAGCAGCTTCTTCTCGGCGCGATAGGCCAGCAGAAATTGACGGTTGATGCTGTGAACGAGCTCGCCGCCTTCACGCGGCGCGGCCCAGCCCTGCACTTGCATTTCGAGGCTGCCGCCCTCGCGGAACGCGTGCTTCTCGAGCGCGTCTTCCATTTGCGCGACGCTCATGGACCAACCGGCAGGAATTCGGTGCAACTGAAGATTCTTGAACCACATCGGCATCACCGCAAAAAGCAAAAGGAGCGATTTTACCAGTGACCCGATGGGCGACGCGACCGACTTTACAAATCAAAGGAATCGGTCGAGGATCTTGCGGCTCGGTTTGTCGAGACTGCTCGAGTCTCGAATGAGGAAGTGAATGCCGTGGCTGTCGGTAATGAGCAGCGTCTGGCCGCCGAGACGACGAATATCTTCTTCGCCGCGTAGCACGAACGACGCCTCACCACGATTCGTCTGCACCGTCCAAGTGCTCGGCGTGGCAAACGTCGACACGCCTTTAATGCGTTGTACTTCCGGCATGAACTCGCGCGCGGCAAGCTCCTCGCGCACGAGCGTCTGCATGCTCACGGGCAGCACGTCGAGCGAGTCGAGCCATGCGAGCTCGCGCCCTTCCGTACTCACCAGCGCCAGCCCGTCATCGGGGGCGGCAATCGGAAAGGCGCGCACGGGCACCACACCTTCGTGGGCAATACCGGCGCTATCGGTCAGCACCAACCGGCCAAAGGCGTTACGCGAGAGCGTGAAATCGATTTGCATGAATATCCTCGCGTCGATCAGTTGGCCGAGAGCGGCTGTGCAGGGGCGGCAGTCACCGCGGCGATTGTCGCGGCGGCCTCGGCAGTGTCGAGCGTTTCGTCGATGTCCGTATCGACGTTGCGCTGCTGAGCCTGATACAGCTTGTAATAAGCCCCTTCGCGCGCGATCAGTTCATCGTGGTTGCCCACTTCGACGATCTTGCCGCGATCGAGCACCACCAGCCGGTCGGCTTTACGCAGCGTCGAGAGGCGGTGCGCAATGGCGATCGTCGTGCGGCCTTGCACGAGGTTGTCGAGCGCCTTTTGAATTTCCTTCTCGGTCGCCGTATCGACCGACGACGTGGCCTCGTCGAGAATCAGAATGCGCGGGTCGATGAGCAGTGCGCGCGCAATCGAGATGCGCTGACGCTCGCCGCCCGAGAGGGCTTGTCCGCGTTCGCCGACGAGCGAATCGTAACCGTGCGGCAACCGCAGAATGAATTCATGGGCGTGCGCAGCACGCGCGGCGGCGACCACTTCGGCGCGCGTCGCGTTCGGCTTGCCGTAGGCGATGTTATCGGCAATGGTGCCGAAGAACAGGAACGGCTCCTGCAACACCAGCCCCACGTTGCGACGGAATTCCGAGACCGGCAGCGCGCGAATATCCACGCCGTCGATTTGAATCGAACCTTCGGCCACGTCGTAGAAGCGGCAGATCAGGTTCACCAGCGTGCTCTTGCCCGAGCCGCTGTGGCCTACCAGCCCGATCATCTCGCCCGGGGCGATACGCAAGTCCATGCCGCGAATCACCGACCGGTTGCCGTAACGGAAGCCGATATCGCGCAGGTCGATCGCGCCCTTCACTTCCTTCAGATGCACCGGGTTGACCGGCTCCGGCACGTTCGAGACGTGATCGAGCACGTCGAAGATACGCTTGGCGCCTGCGGCAGCCTTCTGCGTGACCGACACAATACGGCTCATCGAATCGAGACGCGTATAGAAACGGCTGATGTAGGTGAGGAATGCGGCGAGCACACCGACCGTGATCTCGTGTTTCGAGATTTGCCAGATGCCGAAGATCCACACCACCAGCAGGCCGACTTCGGTCAGGAACGTCACCGTCGGCGAGAACAGCGACCACACGCGGTTCACGCGGTCGTTGACCACGAGGTTGTGACGATTGGCTTCCTTAAAGCGCGCAACTTCGCGATTTTCTTGCGCAAAAGCCTTCACGACACGAATACCCGGAATGGTATCGGCCAGCACGTTGGTAATTTCCGCCCAGATCCGGTCGACCTTCTCGAAGCCGTGACGCAGACGGTCACGCACGAGATGAATCAGCCAGGCAATGAACGGCAGCGGCACGAGCGTGACGACAGCCAGCCAAGGGTTGATCGAGATGAGAATGACCGCGGTCATCACGATCATCAGCACGTCGGTGGCGAAGTCGAGCAAGTGCAGCGACAGGAAGACACAGATGCGGTCGCTCTCCGAGCCGATGCGCGCCATCAGATCGCCGGTCCGCTTACCGCCGAAGTACTCCAGGGACAGCCGCAGCAAGTGCGAATACGTTTCCGTGCGCAAGTCGGCACCAATACGCTCCGACACCTTGGCAAGCAAATACGTGCGCGCCCAGCCCAGCACCCACGCCACGACGCCTGCGCCGAGCAGGCCCGAGAGATACATTCCCACCAGCTGATAATCGATGGGCTTGCCGTTCTGGAACGGAATGAGCACGTTGTCCATCAGCGGCATCGTCAGATACGGCGGGATCAACGTGGCGCCGGTCGCGCACAGCGTGAGCAGGAACCCGGTGAGCAACTGAAAACGGTACGGCCGAGCAAAGCGCCACAGGCGCAGCAAAGCCCACGTCGACGGTGGGGCTTCCGTTTCCGGATTGCACTGCGGGCAGTCGTCGACGTTGGGCGGCAATTCGGCCAGACAAATCGGGCAGGTGCCGACTTCCGCGACCTCGTCAGCCGCCACGCGGCCTGCGACGGTGGCGTCGCGCATGCGCACCACCGTGTCCATCAGCTGCAATGCCGCTGGGTTATGTCCCAGTGTGTAGCGCCAGCTAGCAAGTTTGCTGCGCGCGTCGCACAATTCCAGCGCCCCTACCCCGGCGTGATCGGTATGGGTGAGCGACAAATCCGCCCGATACGCCCACGACTGCCAGCCCCCGGCTTGCGCCGACGCCCCGCCTGCCGTGGCCTCGCGGGCCAAGATGCGCCGGTCGGTCGCCACCACCACGCCCCGCGCGAAGTGCAGATGCGCGTCGAGATCGATCGTCAGCCACGCCAGCACGACCTCGCCGTCGGCCAGTTGCGCGGCGGCGTCCGGGTACCAGGACTCGGCGGCGGCACTGCGGGCGGAGGCAGCAAAAGAGGCGGGAGCGGCAGCGGGCGGGCGACTGTCGGAGGCGGCGGTGGGACTGGCGGAGGCGGTGTCGGTCATTGCTGCGGCGAGCGTGTCCTCAAGGGGCGGACATCGAGGCAAACGGAGAGAAATCGACGCGAGCTTTCCCTGTCAGCCCGCAAATTTGCCGCAAGTATAACCACAGCGACGCCTTTTGCGGCGGGGAGTTCCCCGATGACACACCGCAGCATTGAAATATTGTTGCGCCGGTCAACCGATTGTCCGATTTCACGTTAAGTAACCAGTTAACTGTACAAGCGCGACCGGCTGTGCCGCCCGAAATCGGCCTTGCCGGCTTCACCGAATCCAGCCTTGACGCGTGAATTAGCCTTAGATGAAAAAGAAAGACATTGAGATTTTCGATGTCCTGTCGCTGCGCGGACCGAATATGTGGACATATCGGCCTGTGCTGGAGGCATGGGTCGATATCGGCGAACTTGAAGAGTTCCCGTCCAACAAGATCCCGGGGTTTCCTGAGCGGCTGTCCGAGTGGCTACCCACGCTCATCGAGCACCGTTGCAGCATCGGCGAGCGCGGCGGCTTCTTGCAGCGCCTGCGCGAAGGCACGTGGCCCGGCCACATTCTGGAACACGTCACGCTGGAATTGCAGAACCTCGCCGGTATGCCCGGCGGCTTCGGCAAGGCGCGTGAAACCCCGATCAGCGGCGTCTACAAGGTCATCGTGCGTGCGTGGCACGAAGACGTGACCCGCGCGGCGCTGTTCGCTGCCCGCGATCTGGTCATGGCCGCGATCGAAAACCGCCCGTACGACGTGGAAGCTGCCGTCGAAATGCTGCGCGGTCTGGTCGACAAGCACTGCTTGGGCCCGAGCACCGCCTGCATCGTCGACGCCGCTGACGATCGCGACATCCCCCATATCCGCCTGTCCGACGGCAATCTGGTGCAACTGGGTTACGGCGCTGCCGCCCGCCGCATCTGGACCGCCGAGACGGACCGCACCCCCGCCATCGCCGAGAGCATCTCGCGCGACAAAGACCTGACCAAGCAACTGCTCGAATCGTGCGGCGTGCCCGTGCCGGAAGGCCGTCTGGTCGAGAGCGCCGACGACGCGTGGGAAGCCGCCGAAGACATCGGCCTGCCGGTGGTGGTCAAGCCGTACGACGGCAACCATGGTCGTGGCGTGTTTATCAATCTCACCACGCGAGAAGAAGTCACCACGGCGTTCGACGTCGCCCTCGAAGAAGGCAACGGCGTGATCGTCGAGCGCTTCGTGCAAGGGCTGGAGCATCGCCTGCTGGTGGTCGGTGGCCGTGTGGTCGCGGCCGCCATGGGCGAAATGGCGTCGGTGGTCGGCGACGGCAAGCACACCGTCTCGGAACTCATCGAGCTGCAAATTAATAGTGACCCGCGTCGCGGCAGCGCTGAAGACCAGCCGCTCAACCGCGTGCGTATCGACTCGTCGGCCCGGCTGGAGCTCAAGCGTCAGGGTTTCGACGCCGATTCCGTGCCGCCCGAAGGCAAGAACGTCCTGATTCAGCGCAACGGCAACGTCGCGTTCGACGTGACCGACCGTGTGCACCCGAGCGTGGCCGCCCATGCGTCGCTGGCCGCGCGCATCGTCGGGCTGGACATCGCCGGTGTCGATCTGGTGGCGGAAGACATTTCCCGCCCGCTGGCCGACCAACGCGGTGCCATCGTCGAAGTCAACGCTGGCCCCGGCCTGCTCATGCATTTGAAGCCTGCGTCGGGCGAAGCCCGCCCGGTAGGCCGTGCCATCGTCGATCACCTGTTCCCGCAAGGCGATGCAGGCCGTATTCCGGTCGTCGGCATCACCGGCACGAACGGCAAGACCGTTGTCGCTCGCCTGCTCACGCACTTGCTGCAACTGGCCGGCGAACACACGGGCCTCGCATGCAGCGACGGCTTGTTCCTCGACAAGCGCCTCGTCCAAGGCGGCGATCGCGCCAACTGGGACGCCGCGCACCGCGTGCTGATGAACGCCAGCGTCACCGCCGCCGTGTTCGAGAACGACAGCGGCGCCATCCTCTCCGAAGGCCTCGCTTACGACCGCTGCCAGGTCGGCATCGTCACCAACATCGACCGTCCGGACCATCTGGGCCAGTACTTCGTTGAAGACGTCGACCGCATGTACAACGTGCTGCGCACACAGATCGACGTGGTGCTGCCCGAAGGCGTGGCAGTGCTCAACGCCCGTGACCCGCTCGTGGTCGAAATGGCGGAGTTGTGCGACGGCGACGTGATCTTCTTCGGTCTGGACGAGCAACTGCCCGCCATCGTCGCGCATCGCGCCGCCGGTAAGCGCGTGGTGTTCGTGCGCGACGGCCGCGTGGTGCTTGCCACCGGCGCGGAAGAATCCGTCGTGGCTGCCACCGCCGACATGCCCTTGACTTACGCTGGCCGCGTCGCCTTCCAGATCGAGAACGTGCTGGCCGCTGTGGCTGCCGCGTGGTCGATGGGCGTGAAGCTCGACATCCTGCGCACTGGCGTGACCACGTTCGACGTGGGTCAGGTCGACGCGCCGGGCCGCTTCACCTTGTTCGAAAAGCAAGGCGCGACGGTCATCGTCGACGACGCTCACAATGCCCCGGCGCTGACCGCACTGGCGGCTGCACTGGCCACGTTGCCCGGCGAGCGCCGCATTGCTGTCTACGGCCCGGGCCTCGACCGCATGGACGAAGACCTGCAAGCCGAAGGCAAGCTGCTCGCGCAGACGTTCGATCGCGTGGTGCTGTGCGACGACCTGAGCGTCGCGCGCAAGCGTGAGGCGGCCGAGTCGCGTGCGCAACTGCGCGCCGGTATCGATGCCGCAGGGCGCAAGGTGCAAGTCGTTGACGCTGGCGAGCGCCGCAGCGCTGCCGAGGAAGCGTTGGCCCAGTTGGTGCCGGGCGACGTGCTGGTGCTGCAAGCCGATGAAGGCGGTGCAGCGGCCATGCTCGACCTTGTGCATCTGTGGATGGGTCAGCCGATCCGCGCGCTGGCAGCCTGATCGCCAGTCACAGACAACGGCAATGAAATGAAGACAGGCGGTGCTCGGGGAAATTAAGCGCCGCCTGCTCTATATAGATAGCTACCGAATACCCAAGCCACAGTCGTTTTTCTCGCAAACCACCAGCCATACAGGGACGCGAAGTGGACAGACAGGGATTGCAATTTATGGAAGTCTCCCGCATCCGCGCATTGCGCGGGCCGAACCTCTGGAGCCGTCACACGGCCATCGAGGCCATCGTGACGTGTACCGATCTGGAATACTCGATCGGCAATCTGGCGGGCTTTGAAGCCCGACTGCGCGCACGCTTCCCGGAACTGACGGCCCTCACGCCCGACGCAGAAGAGCGTCCGGTGTCGCTCGCCGACGCGCTTGCCACCACCGCCCTGCACTTGCAGGCGGCGGCCGGTTGCCCGGTGACGTTCAGCCAAACGACGCAAACCATTGAGCCGGGTACGTTCCAAGTGGTGGTGCAGTACACCGAGGAGCCCGTCGGGCGTCTCGCGTTCGAACTGGCCCAGCAACTGATCAACGCCGCGCTCGAAGACAGCCCGTTCGATCTGGCCGATGCCCTCTACCGCTTGCGCGATCTCGATGAAGATGTGCGCCTCGGCCCGTCGACGGGTTCGATCGTCTACGCGGCGGTTGCGCGCGGCATTCCGTATCGCCGTCTGACCGAAGGCTCGATGGTGCAATTCGGCTGGGGCAGCAAGCAACGCCGGATTCAAGCTGCCGAGACCGACCGCACGTCGGCCGTCGCGGAATCGATTGCGCAAGACAAAGACCTGACCAAGACGCTGCTGCACGCTGCCGGTGTGCCGGTACCGCTGGGCGGCACCGTGCGCGATATCGAAGACGCGTGGAAGCTGGTGCAGGAAATCGACGCCCCGGTAGTGGTCAAGCCGCGTGACGGCAACCAAGGCAAGGGTGTCGCCGTGCGTCTGCGCACGCGCGAAGAGATCGAGAAGGCATTCGAAGCGGCGCAAGATATCAGCCGCGACGTCATCATCGAGCGCTACATTCCGGGCCACGACTTCCGCCTGCTGGTGATCGGCAACAAGCTGGTCGCCGCTGCGCGCCGCGATCCGCCGCAAGTGACCGGCGACGGCGTGCATACCGTGCGTCAGTTGGTCGAAACGGTGAACGCCGACCCGCGCCGTGGCGAAGGCCATGCGACGTCGCTGACCAAGATTCGCTTTGACGACATCGCGCTCGCGACGCTCGCCAAGCAAGGCCTGAACGCCGACTCCGTGCCCGAAGCGGGCGCGCGCATCGTGCTGCGTAACAACGCCAACCTGTCGACGGGCGGCACTGCCACCGACGTGACCGACGACGTCCATCCGGAAATCGCCGCGCGCGCTGTGGCGGCTGCGCAGCAAGTCGGTCTGGATATCGCGGGTGTGGATGCGGTGTGCGAGACGGTTATCCGTCCGTTCGAAGATCAGGCCGGTGGCATTGTTGAAGTCAACGCTGCGCCGGGTCTGCGTATGCACTTGCAACCGTCGTACGGCAAGGGCCGTGCGGTGGGTGAAGCCATCGTCTCGACCATGTTCGAAGACGGCGACGACGGCCGTATTCCGGTCGTGGCTGTGTCGGGCACTAACGGCAAGACGACGACGGTGCGTTTGATTGCCCATTTGATCGCCCAGCGTGGCCTGCGTGTCGGCATGACCGGCACCGATGGTATTTATGTGAGCGGTCAGCGTATCGACACGGGCGATTGCAGCGGTCCGCGCAGCGCGCGTAACGTGCTGCTGCACCCGGACGTAGACGCTGCCGTATTTGAAACCGCGCGCGGCGGCTTGCTGCGTGAGGGGCTGGCCTATGACCGTTGCGACGTCGCTGTGGTGACGAACATCGGCATGGGCGACCACCTTGGTCTGTCGTACATCAACACGGTCGAAGATCTGGCCGTGCTCAAGAGTGTGATCGTGCGCAACGTCGCGCCGAACGGCATGGCTGTGCTGAACGCCGCCGACCCGATGGTCGCGCGCATGGCCGACGCCTGCCCGGGCAAGGTGACGTATTTCGCCATGGACGCATCGCATCCGGTGCTCGCCACGCATCGTGCCAAGGGCAAGCGTGTGGTGTTCGTTGAAGGCGGCGACATCGTGACGGCGCAAGGCAGCGAAGAAACGCGCTACGCGTTGTCGGCGATTCCGCTCACGCGCGGTGGTGCGATTGGCTTCCAAGTCGAGAACGCCATGGCCGCGATTGGTGCGGCATGGGCGCTGGCGATCGATCCGGCCATCGTGCGCGCTGGGTTGGCCACGTTTGTGAACGATGCAGGCACGGCACCGGGACGCTTCAACGTGTTCGACTACAAGGGTGCGACGGTGATTGCCGATTACGGTCACAACCCGGACGCGATTGCTGCGCTCACGCAGGCTGTCGAAACGATGCCGGCCAAGCGCCGCTCGGTGGTGATTTCGGGCGCGGGCGACCGTCGCGACGAAGACATCCGCCGTCAGACGGAAATTCTGGGCGACGCCTTCGACGACGTGCTGCTCTATCAGGACCAATGCCAGCGCGGCCGTGAAGACGGTGAAGTGCTGGGGCTGCTGCGTGAAGGTCTGGTGGATGCCCGCCGTGCCAGCCATATCGATGAAATTCGCGGCGAGTTTGCCGCTATCGATACGGCACTGGCGCGTCTGCAACCGGGCGACCTGTGCCTGATTTTGATCGATCAGGTGGACGAAGCACTGGAGCACATTGGCAAGCGCGTGAAGGAAGCGGCGGCGAAGTAAGCCGAACGCATAAACTCTCGTTCTGCCATGAATAGCCTTGCGTGAAAGCGCAAGGCTATTTCTTTTTTCGCGGCTGATTTATCGCGCCTGCCCTGCCCCAGCCGACCCAGCACCGTGTGTTAGATTCACGCATCGTGCGTAGTCCACAACATGACCGACTGGGCGGGGATTCATGGGAACGTACCTTGATGGCGGTGATCGAGATTCGCAAGCGCGCAATCAGCATGACCCGTCGGGTCATTGTGCGTGCGGCGGCACTGCGACCACATTCGAGGATCGCAGTCCTCGCGGCGTCGCGCAGCGCAAGCTGAACCAGCTCATCACCCAAAGTCCGCGAACGCAGCAATTCGCGGCACTTCAGTCGTTCTCTGGCGCTGCGCCCATCCAACGCACGGTCAAGCAATTACGCACGCCCGGCCGGAAGTGGGTCAGCTCTGAACTGCCAGATCAGACATTCGACACCAAAGAGCAGGCATTGGCCGCCGAGAGAAAGAAGGTCGCGGACGATAAGGAAGCCGAAGCGGCCCGTGCACTCGAGGAGCGCCCGGAGGTGAACTTCCAGTTCGTGCCGCCGACGAGCGCGCCGCCGACCATCACTGATCCGACCTCGCTCGCGCTTCATCAACACCGTGCGCACTTCGGTCCGTTGCTGACCACCGGTGGCCACGTCCACCGGAATCAGGTGAGCGCGCTGCTGCCGAGTTCTTCCTCTGCCCCGAGCATTACGAAGGACACGGCGTTCACCGGCAAGGATACGAATGCCGCCATTCTCACGAGTGGACCGGGGGATATTCGCCACGTTTTCGGTCCCACCGGAAACAGTACGTCCCTCGACGATCTGCCCGGCACTGATCCGTTCGAGTTCCACAAGAATCACATATTTAAACAGGGGCGGCCGCCTGAGGGCGTGACGCTACCGGATGGCCGGAGGACGGCGCATGCGGAAGCCAATGCCGTGCATAGTCGCGGCTTTACAGGCGCCGTCAAAAAGAACGCCAGCGA
The DNA here is from genome assembly GCF_049918595.1 of Pandoraea pneumonica. GTDB lineage: Bacteria > Pseudomonadota > Gammaproteobacteria > Burkholderiales > Burkholderiaceae > Pandoraea > Pandoraea pneumonica_A. The sequence goes on along the minus strand of NZ_JBNCRZ010000002.1, from coordinate 512,334 downwards.
CCTTAGCGCTGTGGCGAAGTTGCTAGACATCGATCTCGACAATCTCGACGACGAAGACGACCTTATTGCCGCGCTGGGGCTTCCGCCGGTGACAACCGACATCGTCGAGAACCGCACGTCATGCGGAAGTCACGGAAAAAGTGGTTATGGGGGCGGTTGTAATCAAGAGATGGCAGACACGGTTGCGAGGTATCAGAGCGAGTTGGAAGCGCACCTGCCCCCCAGCTTTTCATTTCTTGCGACGCAAACCGGTCTGGCGTCGTTTGGCCTATCGGCCGCGGGGTCTTATCGGCACGAGGGGAACCCGGGCATCATCACCGGCGCGGGAGGACGCATTGGCACACACCACGCGTTCGATTGGAAAACCGGTCAGGCCCGGCACCCCAAGGAAAACCTTCAGGCCTACTACGCTCGAGCGCATGCGCACGAGCATGAGGCGCACGACGACGTCGATGAAGAAGGGGAAGTCAGCGATGACGAGGAAGCCGAAGACACGGTCAAACCCGGCACGCGCGCGAAACGCGTCGTGAAGTCGAAAAGTGACGATGAGACCAGCGATACGGATATCCCCAAGCGCCCGAAGAAGCGCGGACGGCACGCTAGGGACGAGCCAGACGCAGAACCACCGACAAACCACGACCGCGACGATAGCAAGGAGCCAGTTCAGGACGACCCAGCGCCCTCGGCACCAACAAGGCGTACCAGCCGTCGTTCGGGGAACGGCAGTAAGAAAAAATGATGAACGCGGAGACGGGCACTTCCTGACCGCAAATCTAGGCGGTGCTATTAGGTATTGAAATCCCGACCGAGAATGAAATCAGATACGGCATTTCGGAGTGATCGGACACCCGACGGCTATACAGACGCACACCCCAACTCGCTTCCACAGCCGCCGAGAGATTCTTTTGCCCATTGCGTGGCCAGCCTCCGACCTCGAGTCGATCGCCTACCGTCAAGAATTTCGACTGACTACCATGAGGGGGCATCTACTCGTACCGTCGCTCGGACATCCGTGTGCCGACTTTACTAATGAACTGGGTATGCATTCCACGATATTGAAGTGTTGATTTTTGGCCTGCGCGGGTATCCTCCCGTCAAACGGCTACATCAATCCGTTGCATCCACCGGTTAGATCCGCTGGCACCGATCGGTTGTTGCCAGCGGACTTCCGGTTCAAGTTCGATGGATTATCCCTTCTCGCTAGACGTCTGCCCTGTCGTCACTTAAGTGTCCGCTCTGACAACCGTTTTTTGGCGAGCAACGTCAGGCCAAATCATCAAGAGATGTCCAAAAAGATGCTCAGTACGTTTAGCAATAGCCTGTTCATCCCACGAATCCGCATCGGCACCGTGGAAATACTGGCTCAAATTAAGCTTGTTAAACTTAAGTAGTTCCGGGCGCTTGACGCTCCACGCTGAATTCGACAGTGCGGGGTTGAGACTGCTCGTGATTAGCGTAAGATTCCCCAGCTTGTTCACCGCTTCCTGGCGAAGCGCCGTTGATTCTAGTTTCTTGACTGGATCTTCCTCTGAATCCGACGTTAGCGGCCAGTGCGTGCGCCACGACTGCGGCATGACGTGTTCGATGGTCAGGCCTGATGGGAGCGGGAGTGCTTCCGTCTTGGACGTGTGAGCGTACGCATCGAGTGCCTCCAGGACTGCGCGAACTTTGTACTGAGCCAAACGTCCGTATAAAGGCTGGCGGAATATGGCGACTCTCAACTCGTCGTTGTCGGGAAAACGGGTGCTATCACCCGTCCCCTTTCGCAACTGCGCTTCAACGCTTTCGCGCGATACGCCGCCCTCCTTCTCAACAGCCTTGATAAGATCAACGAATAGGCGGTTGTAGTTTTTAGGCGTGAGATTGCAAATCAACCTGCGCATCAGAAACGATTCGAGCACGGCGACCACGCGATCGAACTCGTCCCGCTGAGTCGGCATGAGCGCCGCGTAGGAGTACAGCAAAAACGGGAAAACGGTCGCAGTATCCACCGCCTCCAATCGCCGCATGAAGAGCGCGAGACGCTTGTGCTCCCCAGGGTTCAAGAACTTCTGGAAGATGCCGGAGAATCGTGCCAAGTGCTCTATGCTTGCAGCTGGGCTGTTTGAGCAGTCCCCCGGGGAAGTCGTCGACGACGCAGTGTCGTTCACGAAAGCCTTGAATGCCGTGAAAAGGTGTGCTGAGCGCACCTCCTCCCTTGTCATCATGGTCAGATAGTGGCTGATGAAGAGATCGATTCTTGGACGGCTCAGGCGTCCCTGTTTGATCACCTCGCGCCAAAACTCGGACTCAAAGCCCTGCCAGTATTTCGTGTTGAGCAGCTCAACATCCTCACCCCGGATTACCGCCTTTCGAAAAAGAAAATTCTTGATCAAGTCCGCCGGAAGTAGATCAGCGCCGCGAGCATTCAGTGTTTCGAAGATGACCTGTGTCTCGTCGTTTTTATCCAGATCGATCACAACCAACTGCAGGCACTCCTTGACGACATGCCAAAGCGTTTCGAGGCGCTGATCAATCGACTTTTCTCTCAGTGCACAAGTGTCATCAGCATCGTCCAGCGCCCCCGACAGCCATGCGCCCAAGCTCGAGTAAAAGTAGTTGTAAGCGTCGATAATCCGGTGACTTCCTCCAGCAAGGGTCGCCTCGTTGGACAATGATTCCCTCAACGCGTCAGGCGAGCTAGCTGCGTGAACGAGTCGGAACGCGGGACGATCGCTGTTCGTCGGCAAGACCTTGTAAAGCTCTTCATCGCGATCGATCTTGGATCTCTTGTTTTCGACCAGGTCCAAAAAACGCTCGTGATATTTATTGTTACCGCTGCGTGCCGAATGGTCCCTCGCCGTCATCAAAAAGATCTGCAAGGTGGTGAATCGCTGCTGCCCGTCGATTACCTGCCGGGTTTCAATTGACCCCGCCGAATTTGGCAGCTGTTCAAGGACGACTGCCCCCATGAAATGAGGGTGGACGACGCCACCACGCAGATGTCTCTCCAGGAGCGACTGAATGTCCTCCCAAAGGGGCTCCCAGTTATCTTTCAAATTCCACACATAAGGCCGCTGAAATAGTGGCACCTGGTATGTGACAGTCTGATCAAAAATGCGTTCGAGTTTGCGCGTATTAGCGTCCATGGTTCCCGGTTGTTCCGTTATATCTATCTGGCCGACGTAATTGTTTAAGTTTTTCTTTGCGCAATCTTATATCAACTCGTTCCGCACACTCCCCGTAGCGTCTTGAATTCGCTAGCGGATGAGTTCAAGCACTGCGTTCGAGCCCATATAAACGTGGCGCACTAATGTCAGTTTGTCACTTGCTGCGACAACCACCGACGACAGGCAATCGCTTCCTTCTAAGCTTCTATCTACGTTGTGTATACCTACGAATTATCGAATAACAGCACCGATGGCTTGGCGACCAAATTGACCGAGCGGGCATTACGGTGGCGTGACCTTACGCGGCAGTTCTGACTCGCAAGCCAAAATTCCTAGGAGCGGCGTGACAACATCCGCTTGAACAAGACATTACAGTTCCCGCGTGATCGAACGGACGCGCCATGCAACCGTAACCATTTCAATTACTAGTACCGGTCAAGGCCTGGTAGGTGCACCCGCGCAAGTGCTACCGAAGGTGTCCGCCCCCGCCGCACAGCTACATACCTGATAGCGAAAGGGATACGTTCATCAATGCACTGTCCGGAGTAGTTCGCGCAGCCCATTGATCCCGCGTCTTTTTATCGCCCCATGCGTAGTCGGCTCGCGTCAGTCCGCCGCGCGCCGCGACTTCCCACTCGGCCTCTGTCGGCAGACAGCAAGGAGCCGGTTCAGGACGACCCACCACCCTCGTCACCAACAAGGCATACCACCGATCGCTCGCTACATCGGGATCGGGCATCCCATAAGTTGCCGCAGATTGGCTCGCGTGGCGTAGAAGATTCCAGCCCTGCACGTCCGGTGGGCTATCATGCCAATCTTCTCCGCAGTTGGTCCTTATGATTTCCGTTCGCAATCTCACGCTGCGTCGCGGCGTAAACGTCGTGCTCGACAGCACGTCCGTCACCTTCACCCCAGGCGAAAAGATTGGCCTTGTCGGCCGCAACGGCGCAGGCAAGTCGTCCTTTTTCGGCCTTCTCAATGGCACGCTGCACGAAGATAGCGGCGAGTTCTCGATCCCCGCTTCGTGGAAGATGGGTCAGGTCGCGCAGGATATGCCCGAGACCGAGCAGGGAGCGACCGACTTCGTCGTCGAGGGTGACACCGTGTTGCTGGCCGCGTACGCCGAAGTCGCCGCAGCCGAGGCTAGCGACGACGGCATGCGCATGGCGCATGCGTATATGAATCTCCATGACGCCGGGGCACACGACGCTCCCGCCCGTGCCCAAGCGCTGATTCAGGGCCTTGGTTTCAGTGCCGCGCAACTCGATCAGCCGGTCAACAGCTTCTCCGGTGGCTGGCGCATGCGACTGCAACTGGCGCGCGCGCTCATGTGTCCGTCGGACCTGCTGCTGCTCGATGAACCGACGAACCACCTCGACATCGACGCACTGGTCTGGCTGGAGGGATGGCTCAAACGCTACCAGGGAACGCTGGTAGTGATCAGCCACGACCGCGAATTTCTCGACGCGGTGACGCAAGTGACCGTGCATGTCGACAATGCCAAGCTCGTGCGCTATGGCGGCAACTACAGCAAGTTCGAAGACATGCGCGCCGAGCAACTCGTCTTACAACAGGCAGCAATGGCCAAGCAGGTGGAAAAGATCGCTCACCTGCAAAAATTCATCGACCGTTTCAAGGCTCAGGCATCGAAGGCGAAACAGGCGCAGAGCCGCGTCAAGGCGCTCGAACGCATGGAAAAAGTGGCACCCGTGCTTGCCGAAGCGGAGTTCAACTTCGAGTTCAAGGAACCCCTCAACGTCCCGAACCCACTGTTGTCGATGCTGGACGCAAGTTTCGGCTACCCTGCCCCGAGCGACGCCCCGCCGGGCACGCCGCCCACGGTCATCGTGCAAGGCATCAGCCGCTCCGTGCTGGCCGGGCAGCGCATCGGCATTTTGGGTGCCAACGGCCAAGGCAAGTCCACGCTAGTGAAGACGGTGGCGCACGCGCTGACGCCGATTGCTGGCGAAATCAGCGAAGGCAAGGGTCTGAACATCGGCTACTTCGCGCAGCAGGAGCTTGACGTGCTGCGCCCGCTCGACACGCCGATGGAACACATGATTCGCCTCGCACGCGACACGCCGCCTCAGATGCGTGCCCCCGGCCAAAGTGGCACCGAACAATCGCTGCGCACCTTCCTCGGTACGTTCAACTTTAGCGGCGACATGGTGCACCAAAAGGTGGGCACGATGAGCGGCGGCGAAAAGGCGAGACTCGTGTTGTGCATGATCGTGTGGCAGCGTCCTAACCTGCTGCTGCTTGACGAGCCCACCAACCACCTCGACCTGGCCACCCGCGAGGCGCTGGCCGTGGCGCTCAACGAGTTCGAAGGCACGGTGATGCTGGTCAGCCACGACCGCGCTCTGCTGCGTGCCGTATGTGATGAGTTCTGGCTGGTCACGAACGGCGGCGTCGAACCCTTCGACGGCGATCTGGACGATTACCAACAGTTCCTGCGCGACGAAGCGCGTCGAATGCGCGAGCAGGTCAGCGCATAACGGAAGGCCGTTCGTGCTTATCAACCGCACGCGCGGCCCATTGCTCGGGCGTCATCACCAATCGAAAACCAATGTGCGACATCGGATTGAGCGGATCAGTGCCGCGCCGTGCGCTCGTGCGGTAGCCGCTGCAATAGGTCTCGGTGCAAAGGAATGAGCCGCCGCGTGTGACGCGTTTCGGCGCATTGGGCGGCGTCGATCCATCGTCGGGGTCGAAGCTTTCGAGCGGACCGCGAGGGTCGACGATACGGCCGCCGCGTTTGGCCTGCATCGAGAAGTAGTCAGCACCGTACCAATCCGCCACCCACTGCCACACGTTGCCTGCCATGTCGTAAAGCCCGTAACCATTCGGCGCAAAGCTGCCCACGGGGCGCGTGCCTACCTCGATTTTCGTGGTGCTAGTCACGGGAAACGGCTGCTTATCGTCATCCCAGATGTTGGCCATCGGTTTTCCGTCCGGCGTCTTTTTGTCGCCCCATGCGTAATCGGCCTGTGCCAGTCCGCCACGCGCCGCGACTTCCCACTCTGCCTCTGTCGGCAGACGCTTCCCCACCCACGCGGCATACGCCAGCGCATCGTCGTAAGACACCTGCACCACGGGATGATCGGCTTTGCCCGTCAGATCGCTGCGCGGCCCTTGCGGATGCCGCCAATTCGCGCCGGGCACGAAGCGCCACCAACGCGTTGCATCCTGTAGCGAAACCTGCCGATCCGTTCCGACGAATACCATCGCGCCCGGGACAAGCGTGCTCGCAGGCGGCTCGGGTGTGCCCGGTGGCAATTGCACCTTCAGGTCGTCCCAACGCGGCGCACGCTCGGCGGTCGTCACGTAACCGGTCGCGGCGACGAATCGCTCGAACTCCGCATTGGTCACGTCGTGCACATCCATCCAAAATCCGTTGACCTTCACGTCATGCGCTGGCCGCTCGTTACGCTGAGCGAGCCGACTGTCGGTCCCCATGACAAAACGCTGCCCCGGAATCCACGCCATGCGCGCCGGGCCATCGCGGCCATCGCCAATGCGTGAGACCACTGCGCCGGTTGGCGGCGTGTCGCCACGCGCCGACAACCACCCTCCCACACCGGCGGTCAGCAGCACACCGACGAGCGGCGCCAGCCACGCCACATTGATCGCCCTCACTCCGACAAGCCCGGTGCCAGCACCACACCGACGCGTGTCATGTACTCGCGCCATCCCTGCTTCAGGCGGGTCACAACGTCGGGATTTGCTGCGCTGACGTCACTCGTCTCGCCACGATCCGCCGCCATGTCGTAGAGCTTCCAATCGGGCGGTCCGGACACGGGATGCGGCCCTTGCTTGAGCTGCACCGACAACAATTTCCAGCGGTTATCGCGGATGTACCGGTTACCGGCAAACTCCTCGCCGACCAACGCGTCGTCGGGCAAATGCGTGGCCTTGGTACCAGTTAGCAACGGTAGCAACGAAGTGCCCGTCATCGGATTGACCGTCTCGCCGCGATAGCGACCGCCAGGGTTAGCAACACCCGCCAACTGAAGGAACGTCGGTGCGAGATCGAGTACCGAGGTCAGTTGCGAGGCCTGCCCTTGCGCGTCGTGCTGCCTTGGCATCCGCACAATCGCGGGCACGCTCACGCCCCCTTCCGCCGGATAACCCTTGAACAACCGGAACGGCGTCGCACTGACTTCGGCCCAGCGTGTGCCCAACGCAATGTTGGAACGGCGGCGGCCCATGTTCGCGTAACTGTTGTCGTTATCGGGGCCGTCGGGATAGAACACATCCACGCGCTCCCCCGACGGGCCGTTATCCGACGCGAAGAACACGAAGGTGTTGTCGTATTGGCCAGAAGCTTTGAGGTAGTCGATGAGCCGCCCGATATTGGCATCGAGACTCTCGACCATCGCGGCGTACACCTCCATCTTCCGGGCTTCGACCTTGCGTTGATCGGGCGTCAATTGCTCCCACGCAGGGTTCGCCGGTGACACAGGCAATTGCGCGGCCGGTTTGAAATCGCGCGGCACGATGCCCAAGGCTTTCTGCCGCGCAAGGCGCTCGTTGCGAATGACGTCGTACCCGGCGTCATAACGGCCGCGATAGTGATCGATAGTGTCGTCCGGCGCTTGCAGCGGCCAATGCGGCGCGGTGTAGGCGGCATAGGCAAAGAACGGCTTACCGTCAGCACGATTGCGTTCGATGTAATTGATCAGCTTGTCGGTGTAGCCGGTGCTCGAATAGAAATTCTCAGGCAGGCGCACGATGGAACCGTTCTCACGATACGACGCACGATCAGCCGAAGTGATCTTGCCCGGTGTCGGCCCGAAATGCGCCGCGCCGCCTTGCAACAGGACGAACGACGATTCGAAACCGCGCGCCTGCGGGCTTTGTCCCGGCGTGAGTCCGAGATGCCACTTGCCGACCATGTACGTGTGATAACCGCCGTCGCGCAACAGACTGGCAATCGAGAGCGAACGCTCGTTGAGATAGCCCTCGTATCCCGGCTGTCCGACCTGATAGATCTGCAACGTCTCGGCCATCGTGCCCAGTCCGGACAGATGGTGATCGGCCCCCGAGAGCAACATGGCGCGCGTGGGCGAGCAACTGGGCGCGACGTGGAAGTTCGTCAGAATCCGGCCCGACGCGATGAGCGCGTCCAGATTCGGCGTGCGGATTTCTCCACCGAATGCACCGACATCGGAATACCCGAGATCGTCGGCGAGGATCATCAGGATATTCGGGCGCTGCGCCGGAGCGGCCCATGCGTTCGCGCTCAGGCATGCGGCGACGGCATACGGTAGCCATTTGAGCGCCTTGATCGCCTTCTGCGCAGCAGGTGCCGCCATGCGCACCGTCCGACCGCAAGCGGTCATTGAATCGTTCATGGTTAAGCTCCCCTCAGAAGGCATGACTGATGCCCAACGCCACGGCGCTCGTGTTTTCACCGGGCAGCGGGGTCATATCGAATGCCAGCGCGTATCTGCTGTTGCCGCGATTGTTGATGCGCGCATAGCTTGCATAGAGTCGCGTGCGCTTCGAGAGGCTGTGCTCGATACCGACATACAGCCCGGTCGCGTCCCCGTTCGAGCCGCCGCTCTCGTTGCGATTGACCAGCGACACCACCAGTTCGTCGGCGGCGGTGAATTGATAACGCCCGCCGAGCTGCCAGTCGAAGCCCTGCTGCGACGGCTTGCCCGACGTGTAGATGCCGGAGTAGCGGTGTACAGCGGCAGTGATCTTGTATTGCCCGTGAATCCAGTATTCGCCGACGAGCCACACGTCCTGCATGCTTTCGCCGGGCTTGGCGTTATTGAAGTTGTCGTAGACCAGCGACGCGAACCATGGCCCCGTCGAATAGCGCAGCCCGGTACTGGTGCCCTGCCCGCTGGTTTTCCGCTCGCCGGTCTGAAGGTTTTCGCCCTGCTTGCCCAGCGACAGCGACGAGATCACCTGAAAGCCATTCCATTTCGGCGTCTCATACTTGACGGTGTTGTTCTCGAGCCAGCGCTCGTACGACGCGATGACGTTAGTGATGACGCTGTAGTTGCCGGTGTACGTCGGGTCGATACGGCCGTACGTGGTCGCCGATGTCACACGCATACGCCCGAGCAACAGTCGACCGAAATCACCCTTGAGCGCAACGTACGTGTCACGTGCCGGTGGCACCGGCTGCGTGCCGTTATTCACACGAAAACGCCATTCGAGCACCGCTTGCGCTTCGAGCGTGTCGGTAATTTTTTCGACATCGCGAAAGACGAAGCGCGACGTTTGGAGACCACCGCTTTGCATGCGAGGCGTGGTCTGGTTTTGGGCGCGGATGGTTTCGAAGTAGCTGTCGACGACGCCGGACAACGTCGGTCCGGTTTGCGCGAAAGACGCGCCGGAACAATGCGCGAGCACCAGCGCAGTGCAGGCTTTCTTGTACATGTCTCCTCCTGTGCGAGCGCCGCCTCGTTGGGGTGTGGGCAGCGTCAGGACAAGGTGGTCCCGGGGCCCGGCAACGTGTGCGGGGTCCGGAGCGTTGTTCGTTCGTGTGGGGGACTGCTGGGGGATGCGGGGGCAGCGCGGGGTGGTACTGATTAGCGCACCCGCAAAGGACTACTTGTTGAGACTCATGACCCACGCGGCAAAACGATCGGCCTCACCTTCGGCGAGTGCGTTCGGCGGCATGGGGATCGAGCCCCATTTGCCTTGGCTGCCTTCGAGAATGCTTTTCTTGATCTTCGCCAGCGCCGCCGGATCGTCGCGATACGACGCAGCAATAGCGCGAAACGCAGGGCCCACCTTCTTGTCGTTCATGTCGTGGCAGGCACGGCAAGTCTGCTCGCTCGCCGAAGGCGCAGCGGTTGCCGTATTCGTCAGCACGCCGAACATGCCGGACGCGCTCAGCGTGAGTGCAACGCTGAAGACAGCGCGGAATTTCATGGTGAACCCCTCAAAAAATGCGATCCCCCCGACAGCGGGACCGCTGAACTGTGACTTTTTTATGTATACGTATCGTTACAAAAGAATACATTGTAAAAAAATAAAATACATATCACTCTTTCGGGATGCACATCATCGATTGGTTATAGCTGGGGGTTCCGCTTTTCGGGATCTCGGGCAAGATGCGGGATCTGCCATTTCTGCTGCCCACGCGATGCCCGCTCTCCCCCCAGTTGCCCCAATTCCTCCCTTCCCTGACGACGCCTGGAACGCATGGACACCCAACGAGCTCGCGCAGCGATTGGGCGAGACGTCAGCTGACTGGTACGTCGTAGGGGGATGGGCGCTAGATCTGTGGCACGGCACGCAGACGCGTGAACATGAAGATCTGGAGTTTTCCGTGCTGCCAGAAGACGTGAGTCACTTCCGGGACACGCTGGCGGAGTTGGTGTTCTTCACGGTGCGTGATGGCGTGGTCGAGCACCTGCCTGCGTCGGAGTCTCCGGCGGCAGACATCACACAGTTGTGGGGCGGGGATTTGACTGAGCGGTGCTGGCGCGTCGACATGATGGTCGAGACGCAGGGGACGCGCGACACGTGGGTGTATAAGCGCGCGCCGGAGCTACGGCGTGCACGTGTCGAGATGATCCGAAAAACCGGCGACGGCGTGCCCTATCTGTGCCCGGCGGCGGTGTTGCTCTTCAAAGCGAAGCACCGCCGCGAGAAAGACGAACGCGATTTTCGTCTCGCGCGGCCCAAGTTGCAGCCGTCCGAGAGAGACGATCTGCGGCATTGGCTAACCACACTGCATCCCGGACATGACTGGCTTCAGGCGCTGTAAAGCGCACTCGCCTGCGCAAGGTCTGCGGGCGTCAGGCGTACTGCGCAAGTCCGTTGCCGAACGACCAGTTTTCCTTGGCGACTTCGACAAGACTGATAAACACATCGTCAGGCCGCACACCGGGGCGCTCCCCTAGCAAGTCGACCAAGCGTCGGTAGAACGCCTTCTTCTGATCTAGCGTTCGCGTGTTGTTGGCGGTGATCTGGATAAACATCACGTCGTCGCTGCGCGATACGCCCTGATAGGTCGGGTCGTAGCGGAAGTTGGCGGCGTCATGCTCCCTGATGGTCATGAACTGATCGTTCTCGGGCACATTGAACGTTTCGCGCATGGCCTGATAGACGCTATCGAAAATCGCCTGACGGTACGCTTCCGGCTTTCCTGCACGCAGAGAGATGCTGACGAGTGGCATGGCTTGGCTCCTGTGGAAATGAGCAGTGGGAACAACGTCAGGTTATCTATTTTGATATGCTATCGCCAATTATTTCACTGATAAGCATTGAATATGATTGGACGCCCGCTGGACCTCGATGCTGTCGACGCATTCGTGCGCATTGCCGAGTTCGGCAGTTTCACGCGCGCCGCTGAAGCGATGCTGACCACGCAGGCCGCCGTGAGCCTCAAGCTCAAACGGCTGGAGGATCGGCTCGGCTTTCGTCTGTTCGAGCGCACGCCTCGGTACGTTGAGCTCTCCGTGCAAGGCGCGGCGTTTCTGGAGCATGCGCGTGAATTGCTCAAGGTGCACGACCGGGCGCTCTCGTCGGTCGCGGGCACGCGTCAGCGTCTCACCATCGGTATTAGCGACCACGTCGCGGGACCGGAACTACCCGCGCTCATCGCGCGGATGAATGCGCAAGACCCGAAGCAGGTGATCGAGATTCGCATCGGGTCGTCCTGCGACTTGCTTCAGAGCTTTGACCGCCGCGAATTTGACACCGTGATCGTGCGCCTGCATGACGGACGTAGTGACGGCGAAGTGCTGGCGGAAGAGAAATTCGGCTGGTTTGCGGCACCGGGTTGGCAGCATCGCAGCGATGAGCCACTGCCAGTGGCGACACTGGCCGAGCCGTGCGGTGTGCGCGTGATGGCTGGCAAGATGCTGGATGCCGCCGGCGTGCCTTGGACGGAGATATTCGTGGGTGGTGGTGTGGCCGCCGTCTCCGCGGCCGTCATGGCCGGATTGGGCGTAGCCGCGTTGGCACCGCGCATGCTTCCGTTCGGTGCGATCGATGTCGGCCCACGCCTCGGGTTACCCGATTTGCCGCGCTTACCGGTGCTGCTGCACACGCGCATCAAAGATGGCCCTGCCCGCGAAACCATCGCTGCGCTATCGGCCGCATTCCGCGCGGCGGTAAGAGGCTAGGGCTAGGGCTAGGGCTAGAGCTAGCGTCTCTCGCCTGCCAGTATTCGTGGATAGCGCGCACCAGTAGAATGAGCCACCTTTCTCACGTCGCCCCTCGCCCGCCGCCCTATGCGAACCCTCCTTGCCTCTGCCCTGCTCTGCGCGCCGCTGCTCGCGCACGCCGATTGCCAAGACAACTTCAAGGCATGGGCGCAGACGTTGCAACCCGGCCGCGCGGTCGATACCGATGTGGCGGCATGTAAGGTCTGGCCCGCGAATCCCGCGCAAACACTAGCGGTCCTGCCACTGCCGCAAAAGGGCAGCACGGATGACGACAAGGTCTATGACGTGGAAGTGCTGGTGGCCGACAGCCAGACGGGCAAGATCATTGCGCACAATTTCGAATCGTCGGCGATCACGTCGGATGCCGTGCAACTGCGCAGCCTCACGCTCGACACAGCCCCTTGGCGACTCACGCCACAGGTACTCGCCTTTGGCGTTCGCGCGACCTATGAAGGGTCGTCGCGCGTGAATCCGTACTCACAAACAACGCTCAGCTTGTATGTCGTCGATGGCGGAAAGCTGCGCAAGGTCGTCAACAATCTGTCGACGCAGCAAGGCGGCGGCGAGTGGGATGGCAACTGTGCGGGCAGCTTCTCCGACACGTCGCGCACCGTCTCCGTCGGCCCGGCAGGGAAAGCCGGTTACGCCAAATTGATCGTCAGCGAGAAGACCGTCACCACGACGAACAAGCCCTCGCGTAACGACTGCGCGAGCAAAGAAAGCACGGCCAAAAGCGCCAACGTCACGCTTGAGTACGACGGCGCGCAGTACAGCATTCCGAAAGCGCTCTCCGGCAGTTGATTCCTCCGCGTCGCGCAGCATCACAACTGCCCGATGTTCAGCCACCTGATACTCGGATGATCGCCGGGCACCGTCAGTGGCACGACGGTATGCGCGAGACGCAAGCCTCGCGCGGCATTTGCGAACCAGACGACGGCGTCTTGCGTCTCGCGATTCGCTAACACCACCGCGCGAAACCCCGGGCTGTTCCCCCAGTGGAAGACGCATCCCTGATCGATCTCGATGCCCCAGCCCAATCCCCAGCCGACCGCCGGATCGATGGGGAATTCGCCTCGCAAATCCTCGACCTCGACTTGCCGCGTGTTGACCCTCGGCACATACCACGCCATGTGACTCGTGTCGGACAACCCACGCCCAGCGAGCGCCGCCTGAACAAACGCGATGTAGTCGGAGGCTGTCGTGAGCAGCGACCACGATGCCTGCGCCTCGGTCAACCGACGTTTCAGCGCAGGCGTACCGTCCAACTCACGCCCTTGCGCGTGATTGTCGGCAAAGCGATCTTGCCAATGCAGGCTTGAGCGCTGCATGCCGAACGGCTCGAACACGCGGCGGCGTGCGAGCGCTTCCAGCGATGCGCCACTCACCGCCTCCATCGCCCGTTGAAGCCATGCGAACGCACTGCTGCCATAGCTGAAGCGCTCGCCGGGTGCGAAGTAAGTACGAAGCGGCGCCTCGTTACGAACGATGTTCGGTAAGCCGCTGGTGTGGGTGAGAACGTGGAATGCCGTGATGCGGTGTGAGCGTGGATCTTGCGGGACGTATTCGCCGCAGATATCGACGAGGGGGCGATGCAAATCCAGTCGCCCCTCGTCGACCAATTGCAGGGCAATGAAGGCAACGAGCGGCTTAGTAAGGGAGGCGGCTTCGAACACCGTCTGCGCATCGACGGCGGCACCGTCGTGCGCGCCACGAATCCCTGCATAGCACTCGATGTGCCGCTCGCCTGCGCGCAAGGTCGCTAACGAGACGCCCGGGATCGCTCCGTCCGATGTGACCTGCGCAAGAAATTTGTCGAGATCCATCGGCGGCACCACGGTGAAGACTGTCGGGGAAAGTGATTCTACAGAATGCGCCGCATGGCGCAGCGCCGGTCTTCCGGCAAACCGCCCTCCACTTCGTCCGCCAAGACTTGCTTGAGCCTTGCGCTCAATTCGGTCGACGGGATTGTCGCGAACCCTAGACGTTCGTAAAACGGCCCGTTCCAAGGCACGTCGCGGAACGTCGTGAGGGTGAGCGCCGCTAGTCCCGTGCGTGTCGCATAGTCGCCCGCCGCTGCCATCAACGCCCGACCAAGACCACGCCCTTGCCAGTCACGATGCACCGACATTTCCCACACATGGAGTTCGTCGCCCACGACTTCGGCATCGAGAAAACCGACCGGCGTATCGTTTTCGTCGACGCCGACCCACGCCGCGCCCTTCTCGATAAACGCCCGATGACGCTCGACCGGCATGCCCTCACCGTCCGCGAGCCACGCAAGCTCAGGAAACCGACGGAATATCTGTCCCGCGTCGCGGTCGATGAAGGGCAGCGCCTCGGCGTCGGCGATCGTCGCCGGGCGTACCTTCACTGCTGTGATTGGCGACGCCGACGGCGTCGCCGACAACGTCAAACCACCACCTCTTGCGGCGCCATTTCAGTGCCGTACGACGTTGCCCAACGGACATCCGCATCGGGTGCCGCCACCGTCGGTTTGCACACGCCAGCCGTCTCGTCGAGCCCTTGCAGCAGCGGGCAGCGCTCAAACAGTTCAGCGATGAAGTCGACAAATACCCGCACCTTGGGCGACAAATGACGATTATGCGGATAGACCGCCGAAATCGGCATGGGTGGCGGTTTCCATTGATGGAGAATCTCGACCAGTTGCCCAGATTGCAGATACGGCAGCGCCATGAAGCGCGCCAACTGCACCGTTCCGAAGCCCGACAATCCCAGTTGCAGATACGCCTCGGCATCGTTCACCGCGACCGAACCTTGCATTTGGACGTCGACTTCCTTGCCATCGACGAGAAACTGCTCGTCCATGACCCGGCCTGTGCGGCTCGAGAAGTAATGCACGGCTGTGTGCCGTTGCAGATCCTCCAGCGTATGCGGCATGCCCATGCGTTCGAGATACGTCGGCGACGCACACGTCACACTCTGGAACAGCCCCACGCGTCGCGCCACCAGACTCGAATCCTGCAACGTGCCCACGCGCAGCACGCAGTCCACCCCTTCCTGAATCAGATCGACGGGCTTGTCGCCCATGCCGACCATCAATTCGATTTCGGGATAGCGGTCGTGAAATTCGCACAGCGCCGGTAGCACCACGAGCTTGCCGAGCGAGCCCGGCATGTCGACGCGCAACTTGCCACGCACGCGCTGGCTGCTCTCCCGGAACGACGATTCCGTCTCCTCAATGTCCGCCAGAATGCGCAGACAGCGCTCGTAGTACGCCGCGCCGTCGGGGGTGAGGTTAAGCCGCCGGGTCGTGCGCTGCAACAGCCGCGTGCCCAGATGCGCCTCGAGATTTTGGATGATGGTGGTCACGGAAGTGCGCGGCATGCCGAGATTGTCGGCGGCGCGCGAGAAGCTGTTCGCCTCGACCACCCGCGTGAAGACCTGCATCGCTTGCAAGCGATCCATGATGTTTTCCCCAGTGAAAACGCTGTTGCACTGGTCAAGCCGACGTTTTCACGCCAATCGCAAAAATATAAGCATATTGGTCGGCGGCATAAGCCAATAACCACAAGGCGGGCGCCGATTAGTCGAACTGACCGAACAGTGTTGCCAAATTATAGGCGTTTATCCCAATGTGCGTGGCCTCTAGACTTCGCTCCATCGAAAGTCACCAGAGGGGCGTCGCTCACGCGACCCCGAAGCCAATATGTCTGCTAACGCCAAGTCGCAATCGGGCCACGCCAGCCAAACCAGCGACGGACTGCGCATCGAAGATGTCAGCATTGCCGGCCATGTCGGCCCGCTGACGCTGCGCCTGTACCGTCCGGTGGCGAAGCCCGGGAAGTCGGCGAAAGCTGCCAAAGATAGCCATCCCGCCCAGACGGGCGAGGCCGGCGTTGTCGTGCCGCTCGAAGCGCACCTGCCCACCGTGTTGTATTTCCACGGCGGCGGCTTCTGCACGGGCACGCTCGACGACGGCGACGCCGCCGCCCGTTACCTCGCCACGCACGTGCCTGCGCTGGTGGTGTCGGTCGCCTACTCGCTGGCCCCCGAATTCCCGTTCCCCGCCGCGCCGGAAGACGCTTGGTGCGCCGCCCTCTGGGTGCAACGCCACGCCCGCCGCTATGGCGCCAGCCCGCGCCGTCTGGCGGTGGCCGGTCACGACTCGGGCGGCAACATCGCCACGTCGCTCACGATGATTGCCCGCGACCGCGGTGAAGTCACGATCTCGGCGCAAGCCCTGCTCGCCCCGCTGCTCGACCCGAGCATGACGCGGCTGGCCAATGCCCGCACGCCCAGCGACATCGAAGCCAGCGAATGCGCCAAGTGCTATCGCGCTTATCTGCCGCATGCCACGCAGCGCTTGCATCCGTATGCCGCACCGCTCGAATCGCGTCGTCTGGGGGGGTTGCCGCCCACGCTGATCGCCTCTGCCGAACACGACCTGCTCCACGTCGAAGCTGAAAAATACGCTGCCGAACTCATCGCGGCCGGCGTGCCGACGCAAGTCACGCGCCATTTGAGCGCGTCCCATCACGGCCTGGCCGCCTTGCCCGCTGCATTGCGCGAGGTAGCCGCCTTCCTGACACGCCGGCTGGCACCGCCTGCCGCTGGCTCTACCCAGTGAGTCCATCCGTTCCGGAGATTTGAATAATGACCACCCTCGCTCGCAAACCCGTCATCATCGCCGCCGCCGCTACGCTGGCGCTCGTGGCTCTCGGCACGCTCACTGTCGTGCGTGTCGATGCCAGCACGCCGCCGGCCGCCCAAGTCATGCCGACTGTCGAAGTCGACGTTGCCAACGTGATCTCGCGCACGGTGACCGACTGGCAAAGCTACTCCGGCCGGCTCGACGCAGTCGATCGCGTCGATATCAAGCCGCTCGTGTCAGGCACCATCACCGCCGTTCATTTCAAGGACGGTCAGCTCGTGAAGAAGGGCGACGCGCTCTTCACCATCGACCCGCGCCCGTATGCGGCGGAAGTCGATCGCGCCGAAGCGCAACTGGCTTCGGCACAAGCGCGCGACGTCTTCACCAGCACCGATCTCGCTCGCGCTAACCGACTGATCGCGGATAACGCCATCGCGAAGAAGGACTTCGATCAGAAGGAAAACGCCGCACGTGAAGCCGTCGCCAACGTGAAGGCCGCGCGCGCTGCGCTCGAAACCGCACGCATCAATCTCGGTTACACGCAGATCGTGGCACCGGTGGCCGGACGCGTCTCGCGTGCGGAAATCACCGTGGGCAACACCGTGTCGGCAGGTGCGCAATCGCCTGCGCTGACCACCGTGGTGTCGGTCTCGCCGATCTACGCCTCGTTCGATGTGGATGAGCAGACGTACCTGCGCTACCTCTCGCGCGACACGGCCAAAACGAGCAGCGTGCCGGTCGATCTCGGTCTCGCCAACGAGTCTGGCTTCTCGCGTAAGGGCACGGTGTACTCGGTCGATAACCGCTTCGACACCACGTCGGGCACGATCCGCGTGCGCGCTCGCTTCGACAACGCCGATGGCGCACTCGTCCCGGGCCTGTATGCACGCATTCGCGTCGGTGGCGGCGAGCCGCACCCGGCCCTGCTCGTGGACGAAGCCGCCGTCGGCACCGACCAGAGCAAGAAGTTCGTGCTCGTGGTCGACAACGCCAACAAGGTGCAGTACCGCGACGTGCAATTGGGCGAGCGCCATGGCGGGCTCGTCGAGATTGCCGGTGGCCTGAAGGAAGGCGAGCGCATTGTCGTCAACGGTCTGCAACGCGTGCGCCCGGGTGACCCGGTCACGCCGAAGGCCGTGAAGATGGCAGGCGACACCGGCGACGCACACGACATCGTGGCCCCGGCACTGGCCGCCAACCCCGCGAGCGCAGTGAATGCCGCCCCGCAGACGACTTCGCAGAACGACGCAAAAGCCCCGGCGAAGGCCGCAGCCGCGAATTCAGCCGCGCATTCAGCCGCTCAACCGGCCGCTAAATCGGCTTCGGCCGACACGACGGCGAAGCGCTCGTAATGCGGACCAGGCACCGTCACGAATTACACGCTGAACGACACCACAGAGTTTCGTAATGAACATCTCAAAATTCTTTATCGACCGACCTATCTTCGCAGGGGTGCTCTCGGTCATCACGCTGCTGGCCGGCTTAATCGCCGTGTTCCAGCTGCCGATTTCGGAATACCCGGAAGTGGTACCGCCGTCGGTCGTCGTGCACGCCCAATACCCCGGCGCCAACCCGAAGGTGATCGCTGAGACGGTGGCTTCGCCGCTCGAAGAGCAGATCAACGGTGTGGAAAACATGCTGTACATGCAGTCGCAAGCCAACAGCGACGGCAACCTCACCACGACCGTGACCTTCCGTCTGGGCACCGACCCGGACAAGGCGCAGCAGCTCGTGCAAAACCGTGTCTCGCAAGCGCTGCCGCGCCTGCCGGACGACGTGCAGCGTCTTGGCGTGACGACCATCAAGTCGTCGCCGACGCTCACGATGGTGGTGCACCTGATCTCGCCGAACGATCGCTACGACATGACCTACCTGCGCAACTACGCGCTCATCAACGTCAAGGATCGCCTCTCGCGTATCAAGGGCGTCGGTGAAGTGCAGTTGTGGGGTGCTGGCGACTACTCGATGCGTGTGTGGCTCGATCCGGCCAAGGTTGCCCAGCGCGGCCTGACGGCTTCGGATGTCGTGAAGGCAATCCGCGAGCAGAACGTGCAGGTGGCGGCCGGTGTGATCGGCGCGACCCCGGCTGGCCCGAATACCCCGCTGCAACTGAACGTGAATGCGCGTGGCCGTCTGAACACGGAAGAAGAGTTCCGCAACATCATCCTGAAGACCTCGCCTGACGGTGCCGTGACGCATCTGGGCGATGTGGCCCGCGTGCAACTCGACGCGTCGTCGTACAGCCTGCGCTCGTTGCTCGACAACAAGCCTGCGGTGGGTCTGGGTATCAACCAGTCGCCGGGCGCGAACTCGCTGCAAATCTCGGACGACGTCCGCGCAGCGATGGCTGACCTGCAAAAAGATATGCCGCCGGGCGTGGAATACCGCATCGAGTACGACCCGACGCAGTTCGTGCGTTCGTCGATCTCGGCCGTGGTGCACACGCTGCTCGAAGCCATTGCGCTGGTGGTGCTGGTGGTGATCGTGTTCCTGCAAACGTGGCGCGCGTCGATCATCCCGCTGCTCGCGGTGCCGGTGTCGATCGTCGGTACGTTCGCCCTGCTGCTCGGCTTCGGTTATTCGATCAACGCGTTGTCGTTGTTCGGGATGGTGCTGGCGATCGGTATCGTGGTGGACGATGCGATCGTGGTGGTGGAAAACGTCGAGCGGAACATCGCTGCCGGTCTCTCGCCGAAGGAAGCGACGTATCAGGCCATGCGGGAAGTGAGCGGTCCGATTATCGCGATTGCGCTCACGCTCGTGGCCGTGTTCGTGCCGCTGGCGTTCATGTCGGGCCTGACGGGTCAGTTCTATAAGCAGTTCGCCATGACCATCGCCATCTCGACGGTGATCTCGGCCTTCAACTCGCTGACGCTCTCGCCGGCCATGGCCGCCCTGCTGCTCAAGGACCATCACGCCAAGCCCGACTGGCTGACGCGTCAGATGAACCGCTATCTCGGTGGCTTCTTCGGTGCGTTCAACCGCGTGTTCCATCGCGGCTCGGAGAAGTACGGTCAGGGTGTGACCCGCGTGATCGGTCGCAAGGCCGTCATGATGGCGCTCTTCGCGGTACTGATCGGCATCACGGTGCTGCTTGGCAAGGTGGTCCCGGGTGGCTTCGTGCCTGCGCAGGATAAGGAATACCTGATCGCGTTTGCCCAATTGCCCAACGGCGCGTCGCTCGATCGCACCGACAAGGTGATCCGCGACATGTCGGAAATCGCACTGAAGACGCCTGGCGTGAAGAGCGCTGTGTCGTTCCCGGGGATGTCCGTCAACGGCTTCACCAACTCGTCGTCGGCAGGCATCGTGTTCGTCACGCTCAAGCCGTTCGACCAGCGTAAGGACAAGTCGCTGTCGGCCGCTGCGATCGCCGCCAAGTTGAATGCGGAGTACCAGAAGAACAAGGACTCGTTCATCGCCGTGTTCCCGCCCCCGCCGGTGATGGGTCTGGGTACGCTCGGCGGTTTCAAGCTGCAAGTGGAAGACCGTGGCGCGCTCGGCTACGAAGCCCTCAACGATGCGACGCAAGCGTTCATCAAGAAGGCCTCGCAGACGAAGGAGCTGGGCCCGACGTTCTCGTCGTACCAGATCAACGTGCCGCAACTGAACGTGGATCTCGACCGTATCAAGGCCAAGCAGCTCGGCGTGCCGATCACCGACGTGTTCGACACCATGCAGATTTACCTCGGCTCGCTGTACGTGAACGACTTCAACAAGTTCGGCCGCGTGTATCAGGTGCGAGTGCAGGCCGATGCGCCGTTCCGTGCCCACGCCGACGATATCGGCCTGCTCAAGACGCGTAACAGCTCGGGAGACATGGTGCCGCTGTCGTCGCTGGTGAAGGTCACGCCGACGTATGGCCCGGAAATGGTGGTGCGCTACAACGGCTACACGGCGGCTGACATCAACGGAGGCCCGGCTCCGGGTTACTCGTCGGGTCAGGCACAGGCTGCGGTCGAGAAGATTGCTGCTGAAACCCTGCCGCGCGGTGTGAAGTTCGAATGGACCGACCTGACGTATCAGCAAATTCTGGCGGGCGACTCGGCGCTGTGGGTGTTCCCGATCTCGGTGCTGCTGGTGTTCCTGGTGCTCGCTGCGCAGTACGAGAGCCTGACGCTGCCGCTGGCCGTGATCATGATCGTGCCGATGAGCATCATGTCTGCGCTGTTCGGTGTGTGGCTGACGCGCGGGGATAACAACATCTTCACGCAGATCGGTTTGATGGTGCTGGTGGGGTTGTCGGCGAAGAACGCGATTCTGATCGTGGAATTTGCGCGGGAACTGGAAATGCAAGGCCGTACGGCCGTGGCTGCGGCCATTGAAGCAAGCCGACTGCGTCTGCGCCCGATTTTGATGACGTCTATCGCGTTCATCATGGGTGTGGTGCCGCTGGTGATGTCGACCGGCGCGGGTTCGGAAATGCGTCATGCCATGGGTGTGGCCGTGTTCTTCGGCATGATCGGCGTGACCGGATTCGGTCTGGTGCTGACGCCGGTGTTCTACGTGCTGCTGCGTACGCTGGCTGGCAAGAAGCCGCTGCATAGTGCGCACGCGTCGACCATGCCCACCAACGTCAAGGCCGAAGTCTGAAGGATGCCAATCATGCAATCGCAATGGATTAAACGCAGTCTGGGTGTTTCGGGCTTGCTCGCCACGCTGCTGGTGGTGGCGGGCTGCTCGATGGCCCCCACGTATGAAGTGCCGAAGGTGACCGATAAAGGCACGCCGACGGCGTTCAAGGAAGACGCTCCGCTGTCGGCTGCCGACGCGGGCACGTGGAAGACCGCGCAGCCGTCGGAAGCGGTGGCGCGCGGTGAATGGTGGAAGGTGTTCGGCGACGCGACGCTCGACAAGCTCGAAGACGACGCGCTCGCGGCCAACCAGAATCTGGCGGCGGCGGCGGCGCGTGTGAAGGAAGCGCGCGGCGTGCAGCGTCAGGCTCGCGCCGCCCTCTTCCCGACGCTCGATGCGGGCTTCGGCCCGACGCGTCAGAAGATCTCGCCCGCTTCGCAGTTGCAGCCGGACGGCAACAACATCGCGCCGTACACGCTGTGGCGTGCACAGGCGAGCGTGGGCTACGAAGTGGATCTGTTCGGGCGCGTGTCGGATAACGTCGCTGCGGCCCGTGCGGACGCCGAGCAAAGCGAAGCGCTGTACCGTTCGGTGCAGCTCGCCTTGCAGGCCGACGTGGCGCAGAACTACTTCAACCTGCGTGAGCTCGACGCTGAACAAGCGCTGTACACGCAGACCGTGAAGTTGCGTGAGGATGCCCTGAAGTTGGTGCAGCGTCGTTTCACGGAAGGCGATATCGACGAGTTGGACGTGGCGCGCGCCAAGGCTGAATTGGCCACGGCCCAATCGGATTCGCTGGCCGTGGCGCGCCTTCGTGCCGCGTCGGAGCATAGCCTCGCGATTCTGCTGGGTAAGACGCCTGCGGAGTTCTCGTACACGCCGACGCCGCTGGTGCCGGTGAACGTGCGGATTCCGGCTGGTCTGCCTTCTGCCCTGCTGGAGCGCCGCCCGGATATCGCGGCGGCGGAACGTGCGATGGCAGCCGCCAATGCGCGTATCGGTGTGGCGAAGGCCGCGTTCTTCCCGTCGCTGTCGTTGACGGGTTCGGGCGGGTTCGAGGCGGCAACGTTGGGTGACTTGTTCAACTGGTCGAGCCGTACGTTCTTGCTCGGCCCGGCCGTGGGCGGTTTGCTCTCGTTGCCAATCTTCGACGGCGGCGCGCGCAGCGGCAATCTGTCGCGTGCCCGTGCGCAGTACGAAGAAGATGTCGCGAACTATCGCCAGCAAGTGCTCGTGGCATTCCGTGATGTTGAAGACAACCTGTCGAACCTGCGCTTGCTTGCCGAGCAGACGCGCGCGCAGGACGATGCCGTGAAGGCGTCGAATCGTGCCGCGCAACTCTCGCGCACGCAATATAAGGAAGGCTCGATTGCGTATCTGGATGTCATCGATGCCGAGCGCACGGTGTTGCAGGCGCAGCGCAGCGCGGTGCAGTTGGCCGGTGCGCAAGCCGTATCGACCGTCAACTTGATCCGCGCGCTGGGTGGCGGGTGGGGTGATGTGCCAGCGGCACAGCCTGCGCCTGACGCAGCGGCGCCGGTGGCGGCTGTGGTGAATCCCGCCACCGTCGCCGCTCGATAAGTGATGAAAAGACGTAAATGCAAGTGAAGTGATTTAGCCCCGTAGCCAACCGAAAGCATCGGGCCGGCGGCCGTCCTCGTGTCCCCCAAGGCGAGCGGCGCGTGGAGTTGCCCCCTCCCATTGCGCGCCATGCGCGCCGCCGGTTTCGATGCTCCTCTGCTTGGTATAGCGGCACCCCGTTTTAACAGTTTCTTCCCTGCGTCCCTGCTTGCCCGGTGTCTGTCCGATGTCAATCGACGTCCGACATGCCCGGGCTCTTTTTTATGCTGCGATGGTAGGATGGCCCTACGGTTGCCCTCACGCGCATTGCGTATGCAGTGCGTCTGACTGGCAGCCGTTACTGGCAAGTCATCTCGAATGCTTCCCCCGCGTGCGGTCGCTAGATCTCACGAAAAGGAGTGCAAGAATGAAGATGCGCAAGACGTTGTCGATGTGTCTCGCCGCCGCTCTGGCGGTGTCATCCACCCTCGCCCTCGCCCAGGGCGGTCCGCCGCAAGGGCGTCCGGACGATCACCGAGGTCCGCCGCCGGGTCATGGCCCGCAACACGGCGGACCACCGCCGGGACACGGCCCGCAGCATGGCGGACCGCCGCCGCGCGGCCCCGCCGAAGATACCTGGCAGCATCCCGACTGGCGCAAGGGCGACCGCATGCCGCAGCAGTATCGCGATCGCCAGTACGTCGTCGAAAACTATCGCGATTACCACCTGCCGCCGCCGCGCCGCGGCTATCAATGGGTTGGGGTCGGCGGTGACTTCCTGCTCGTGGCCATCGCCAGCGGTGTCATCGCAGACATGGTGGTCAACGGCGGACGCTAGCCACCCGCCCCTGTGAACACAGCGAATTCCCGCTGACTTGCCAAACAGCGGCAGGGCCTCAAAGCCCTGCCGCTTTTTCATTTTCACCGCAGTCATCGCGCTCCCCTCCCAGCAACGTGCTGTCGCGCGTGTCGCCAGAAGACATCTCCCCTGCATCGTCTCGTTTTCCACCTTTTGGTGCATCGCATTGCCAACGCGTGGGGCAATGCCGGGATTTCGCTGCGTTGCAGCACTAAAATCACGCGTTCATGCTCTCCCAATCCATCGATATACGATATATCATGCACAAAATATCAATCGATTGCCCCATCTCGGTGCGGTCGGCGGAGGGGACGACATGGCAATGACGCAACGTGATGTAAGGCAATGGTTGACCGGTTTTCTGCCCGCTGTAGTGGCGGTGCAATGGCGCGAGCGGTTACGCGCCGGGGTGGGTGCCCTGTGCGGCATCGCCTTCACTGGTGGCTTGATGCTCTGGATGCTCGGCCCCGCAACTTATATCCCTTGGCTGGTCGCCCCGATGGGGGCCTCCGCAGTCTTGTTGTTCGGCGTTCCTGCCAGTCCCCTCGCGCAACCGTGGTCGATCCTCGGCGGCAATCTCATCTCGGCGTTCGTCGGTGTGACGTGCGCCATGTTTATTCCGTCGCCGGTGGTGGCGGCTGCGGCGGCGGTCGGTATCTCGATTGCGCTGATGTTTACGCTGCGCTGCGTGCATCCGCCTTCAGGTGCTGTCGCACTCACGGCAGTGCTCGGCGGTCCGGCCGTGCACTCGCTCGGCTACGGGTTCTTGCTGGAGCCGATCGCCGTGCAGTCTGTTGCGCTGCTCGCGGCGGCGATTGCTTATCACGCGATCACGGGTCATCGGTACCCGCACGTGGCACGCGCTCAAGCGGCACCGGCCCGCGCGGCCGATGCGGCTGGCGTTCAAGTCACCACGGCCGATGCCGAAAAGGCGCTTGCGCGACATAGCGAACTGCTCTCCATTTCAGCCGACGATCTGGCCGATCTGCTGCGCGACACCCAACGGGAAGCCTATGCCCGACGTGCCCGCGAGCTGACCGTGGGCGATGTGATGACCCCGCCGGTCGCACACGTCAATGCGCATGATGTAGCACCGACCGCTTGGCGCTTGTTGCAACGGCATGGTCTCGATGCGTTGCCGGTCGTCGATGCCGACGCCCGGGTCATCGGACTGGTTTCCCGTCACGATCTGCATTCGCGTCGCGCGCGTGGACAGCGTTGGCCGCGCTTCGGTGCGGGCCTGAGTGCCGGGCCACGTCCGTCCATTCGCGAAATGATGCAGACGGACATGAAGTCGGCCACGGTCGGTATGCCGCTCTCGGAAATCGTCCCGCTGCTGGCGACCCAACGCCACGGCACGGTGCCGGTGCTGGACGAAGCCGCTCGGCTCATCGGCGTGATTACGCACGCGGAAGTGCTGCGTAAGGTGATGTCGTCCTGATCTGATTCACATGCCGTCCGGATGCCATCCGGGCGGCATGCTGTTTTTCGCAGACCGAAACACGTCGACCGTTCGTGTCGACGCTTCCCTCCAAACGCCCTGCCCTAGCGCCGCCCGCCATTTGTCAGTCATTCACCGATCTGTGAGAATGGCGGCGTCGTGACATGCTGCTGCGCGCGCAATAACGTATTCGATGAACAAGCGCGCCCTGCCATCGCCGGGCATGCCGCGACGGGTCAACCACCCGCGCTCCTCAGCCGCTCCGGGACGCGTCATTGCCGCACAGCTTCGGATCACGAAGCGACATACGCTCAGGGGAATCATGGAACCGATCACGTTCAAGCAGTGTTTCACGGGAGCATGGCGCGACGGATGGAATGCTCTGCGCAGTCGTCCGCTGTTGAGTCTGACGGTGGCCGTCATCGGACTGGTCTCGAACGCCGTCAGCGTCTCGATCAAACAACTCGCCCTGACGATGGCGCAAAACGGCGACGCGCCTTCGAGTCGTATGGGGCTCGTCGGCATGGCGCTCGTCGTGGGTATCGTGAATGTGCTTGCCTACACGGTGCTTGCGCTTCATGTCTACCGGCAAACGGTGCTCGGTGTCGACGCCGCGCGGCAAGCCCGTTGGTATCGCGATCTGGGGCGCTACATTTGGACGACGATCCAGTTCGGCGTTGGCGTAGGTGTCGTGTGGGCCATCGTTCTCGTGGTCGCCGCATTAGCGATGCGAGGCGTGGCGCAGGGCGCGAGCTACGCCGTGATCTCCACCGTTCTCACGTTGCTGCTTTGCGCAATGCTGTTCGTGTTTGTGCGCGTATCGCTCATCTTCCCGCAGATCGCTGTCGAGAGAAGCAAACGCTGGGGAGCCGCTTGGGACGACTCACGCGGACACTTCTGGGTGATGTTCGGCACGGCATTCGTGACGATGCTGCCGCTACTCGTCGCTGGCGTGATCCTGACGATTGTCTTCGGCGGGATCATGCAACTCATGCCGAGTGCCACGACGCTGGTGCTTGGCACGCTCATCATTCAGACCGTCCTCGCGGTCGTGTGGATTGCGGTGGGCGCGGGTGTGCATGGCTGGATATATCTGCGTTACGCCGACAAACTGCTCACCCTCGAAGACGCCCCGGACGATCTTTGAGCGCGGGCGTCAGTCCTTCGAAATCACCAGTTGCGTGGCCAGTCCGTGCTGCACTTGCGGCACGACGGCCAGCCGCACTTCGATCACTTCCGCATCGCCCTGCTGCACAGCCATCGGCATGGCATAGACGCACGCGTGCACGCGCTGCACGATGAGCGCGCCGTTTGGCTTTTGATAGGGAGTAAAGCGCATGCTCGCCAGGCGGTCGAGCAGGAAGTTGGCGACGTCGCCGTCGGCGAGCACTTCCACGCCAATGATCCGGGCAAACTCGTCGTGAGCGAAACGGCGCGCCAAAGCTGCCGTTTCCACGAGATTCCCTTCGTCTGCTATCACTTTCATGATGTGTCTGGGATGTCCGCGGTACGCACGCGGGCGGCGTTAGCACGCCGCCGTATATTGCGTGACGAGAAATCCTAGCATGCGAACGCCCCCATTCGCATCATCCGAATGGGGGCGTTTTGAGGGGTACTCAGTGCGTGACTCAGGCAGCGTTTGCTGTCGCTGGGCTGCTGCTGAGCGGGCCGAAGCGCTCGTATTCGCCCAGCCCGTCGGGCCATTGCGTGAGCACTTCGAAGCCGGTTTCAGTCACGGCCACCATGTGTTCCCATTGGGCGGAGAGCGAGCGGTCGCGCGTGACCACGGTCCAGCCGTCGCCCAATTGCTTGGTGTCGGACTTACCGGCGTTCACCATCGGCTCGATCGTGAAGATCATGCCGGGCTTGAGCGTAAGCCCCGTGCCGGGGCGGCCGTAGTGGAGCACCTGCGGATCGTCGTGATACGTGGTGCCGATGCCGTGGCCGCAGTAGTCGCGCACGATGCTGAAGCCTTCGCGATGCGCCACCGTTTGAATGGCATAGCCCACGTCGCCAAGCGTAGCGCCTGGACGCACGGCACGAATGCCGGCGAGCATGGCTTCGTAGGTGGTGTCGACCAGACGCTTGGCGAGAATGCCCGGCTTGCCCGCGTAATACATACGGCTCGTGTCGCCGAACCAGCCGTCTTTGATCAACGCCACGTCGATATTGACGATATCGCCGTCATGCAGTCGCTTATCGCCGGGAATGCCGTGGCAGACCACGTGATTGACCGACGTGCACACCGTCTTCGGATAGCCGTGATAGCCAATGTTGGCGGGCACGGCCTTCAGTTCATTAACGATGAAGTCGTGGCAAATGCGGTCGAGCTCATCGGTCGTCACACCGGGTTTGACGTGTTCGCCGATCATGGCGAGCACTTGGGCGGCCAACTGGCCTGCGTGACGCGAGAGGGCGACTTCTTCTTTCGAGCGGATAACAACGTGTTCGCGCACCATTACGCCACCTTGTTGAATGCGGTGACAGGTGCACCGGTTGTTGGAGAAACGGCGGTCGCTGGCAGTGTGGCAGTAGCCACGGATGCCGCGGAGGCGCCGTCGGATTCGATGAGATGGCGGCAAATCTCGCCATAACTCAGGGTGGGATTGAGCTCGGCGAGCATGCCGACGCGCAGCCAATGCTCGGCTTGCGCATTGATCGAGCGACTGAGGGCGCCACTCGTGTTGCGCAATGCCTCGTGCATCTGCTCCGATATCTTGACGATACCCATGTTGCGGACCTCTTGTATACGAAATAGCTACGAAACGTATATTAGCAGGTCGAGGGGGATTTGTCAGGGGTGGGAGCACATCGGCGGGTGTCAACGTGGGCGGTAGCGCCTCTTATAGGCCCCACTGGCACAGGCATTTCATATGGCGTTGCGAGAATTGCGTGAACAAAAACCGCCGTCCCCGTCCGCAGGCACCATGACACCCCAGCACTTCGCCCTCGCGAGCCTGTTGCCTCTCGCCGCAACCGCACCGCTCGTTGTCCTCTCGCAATTCAAAATGCCGGTTATGCAATGGCGATATATCGGTGTGGCCGTCGCACTGTTCATTCTTAGCTCGTTGTCGCTTTACTTACCAGTGATGGTTCCCGTATTTCAACTCGGACACTATGCCTGGACAGGAAAAATCATCAGTGCAGGTGTGGTGTACATCGTCTTATTGAATTGGCGTTCCGCCGCACCCGGGCGTGAATACCTGACGATCACGCAACGGATTGAACACCCGCGAACTGCCGCGCTTTCCGGCGTATTGCTGGCAGTCATTCCGATTGCACTTTGGCTACGCGCCGATTCGCCGACAGTCGTCATCCCCGGATGGGAGCAACTGCTCTTTCAAGCCACGCTGCCCGGCATTGATGAAGAGGCATGCTTCCGCGCGGGCATCATGGGTTGCTTGCTGGCGGCGTTCCGTAATGATCCAAAGAACCGCGCGGATTACATTTCCGCGGCCATTCGGGCAGTAACGATCAGCAGCGCCCTATTTGGCTTCGCGCACGGACTCAGCATCGACCATCGCTTCGAGATGCACTTCAACTTATTCGCTGTGCTGTTGACCGGCACAGTCGGCGCCCTACTCGCGATGCTGACCATCAGTACAGGGTCTATCGTGCTTCCGATTGTTGCGCACAACTTGCTGAACGTCGTGTTGTCTTTTCAGGGCTAATGAAAAAGTCACCATGACCGCCCGCCGCAATTGCGTTGGCCTGTCTAGAGCAAGTGCAGCGCACTGCCGCACGATTACCGCGTGATGTTATCCGCAGGAAACCGACTACCCAACACGTAGCGATTGGCGGGGTGATAGCAACGCACCATCGTGACGACTGAGCCTCGGGTCCACGTTCTGCGGAACAGCACCAGACACGGCTGCGTCGGGTCCATTTGCAGCAGCGAGGCTTGCTTCTTGGTCGGCAGCGTTGCGTCGACGATGTGCTCGATCTCGTCGACCGGGACCGCTCTGAGTAGAAACGCCGCCGGGGTCTCCTCCGTGAACGTTTGATTGACAAAGTCCGGCGCCATGAATTGATTGACGTAGCGATCTTCCAATTGCACTGGCACTTCGTTTTCTAAGTGAACGCAGACGGAATGCGCCACGAGCTGACCGGTCGGCAGCCCCATCGCGCCCGCGATTTCCGGCGTCGCGGGCACACTTTCCACCGAGATCACATGGCATTGATAACGATGCCCGCGACGGCGGATTTCTTCGGCGATATTCGCGATATGAAGCAGTGTGGATTGCGGGCGGGGTTCAGCAACGAAGGTGCCAACACCTGCGACACGCTCGACGCGCCCTTCTTTCGCCAATTCGCGCAGCGCGCGATTCACCGTCATCCGCGAAATGCCGAATTGCTCGACCAGTTCCTGTTCAGACGGAACGCGGTCACCCGGCACCCACTCTTTCGAGGCGATCTTGCCTTCGATGTAATCGCGGACTTGTTGATAAAGCGCAGATGGCTTAGCGCTAGAGAATGGGGTCGGCACGGCGCTGGCGTTGGATTTCGGGGAAGACATGAATGGAGCCCGCATGAATTGTGCTCACATGATAATGCATGTCTATATCACCTCTGGCCTGGCAATTTCAACGCCCTTCTAGAAAATTCAGCATGGTTTCCAACATGCGGCGCAGATGTGGGGAAATTCCCTTCGCGGTTTCCGGCATATATTCGTATGGCGGGTGTTCCGCCATGTAACACGACCACGTCATTTCGAGTTGTACGGCGTGCACGTTGTTGGCGGGTTGGCCGTAGTGGCGCGTGATATAGCCGCCGGTAAAACGTCCGTTGAGCACGCTGGTATAGCCGGAGGCTGACTTGGCGTCGGCTAGCAGGCGATCTCCTAATGCTGCGGCGCAACTCGTGCCCTTGCCGGTGCCGAGATTCAGATCGGTGAGTTTTCCTTCGAAGAAACGCGGCACGACGGAGCAGATGGAATGCGCATCCCAGAGACCGGCGACGCCATGCACCGCACGAATGCGGGCCAATTCGGCGGTAAGTTGCTGGTGATACGGTTCCCAAATCGTTTTGCGCCGGTCGTCGATTTCTGCTTCGTCTGGCTCGTCGCCGGGTTTCGCGTAAATCGGCGTGTTGTCGAAGATGTCGGTCGGGCAAAGGCTGGTTACGCTTTGGCCGGGATACAGACTCGCGTTGTCAGGCGGGCGATTTAGATCGATGACGTATCGAGAATGCGTGGCCACCAGCACGGACGCGCCAAGTTCATCGGCAAAGTCGTAGAGACGTTCGAGATGCCAGTCGGTGTCGGGGACTTGCTGCGCTGCATCAGTGAAGCGCGCCGCGAGCGCTGGAGGCACATACGTTCCCGCATGCGGTATCGAGATCAGAAGCGGCCGGGTGCCCTGCCGGAATCGAAAAGGCGGTTCGTGAGTCTGCATAGCGTGGGTTTGGGTAGGTGCAGCGTCACTCACTCTGCAATTGGGGACGCGACAAGTCAAGGGAGACGAAAATCGCGCTCGCCGGTGGAAATCCGCTGCCGACGTGGGGGATGAGTCGGACTTATCGGCGTATTCATGGCGCTATGAATCGCTGGCGCGTTGGCTCTCGGCGATGAGGCGCTCCGCTTTTACACTCGGTTCAACTGGTCAATTGTTCAACTGAGAGCACGATTTATGAGCGAGTCATTGGTAGTGCGCGATGTGGTGCCATCGGATTTCGAAGCATGGTTGCCGCTTTGGAATGGATATAACGAGTTTTACGGGCGTGTTGGCGCGACGGCGCTTCCCAAGGAAATTACAGAGATCACGTGGAAGCGTTTCTTTGACGGCTATGAACCGATGCACGCCATGGTCGCGGAGTTGGATGGCCAAATCCTCGGGCTAGTGCATTTCTTGTATCACCGTCACACGACGATGGCTGGCCCCATCTGCTATTTGCAGGACCTCTTCACCGTTCAGGCAGCGCGCGGCAAGGGCGTGGGACGTGCGTTGATTGAAGCGGTGTATGCCGAAGCGAAGAAAGCGGGTTCTGAGCGGGTTTATTGGCAAACCCATGAGACGAACGAAACCGCGATGCGACTTTACGATCAAGTGGCGACGAAGTCGGGGTTTGTTGTGTATCGAAAGGCGCTGTAGGTTGTCGCGAGCGAGCCAGTTAGGCCGATGTATCGTCGTAGCGCTGCCGTGCGTCACGAAAGTCAGCGGCATTGTCGATGACCCAACGCCAAAGGGGCATCATGCCGACCAACAGACCGCGTCCTAATTCGGTCAAACGATAATCGACGCGCGGCGGGACTTCGCCATAGTCCTTTCTGGCGATCAAACCGTCGCGCTCCAACTGACGCAACGTTCGCGTGAGCATGCGTTGCGTCACGCCCTCCAGTTGGCGCGCGAGTTCTGCATGCCGCAACGGGCCGCCGACACCCAAGGCATGCACCACACCTAGCGACCAACGATTTCCCGCATGCGCGAGAATTTCGCGCTTGAGCCCGTCGTCGTCCGCGGACAGGGCGTCGCAAGCCTCTTGCGACTGTCGCACGATCTCTTCGAACGACGGCGACGACGGCAGTATCACTGGTGTGCCTTCTTCTCGCGGGCTCATAACGCTCCTATGATTTGCCACTCACTAGGAGTTGCAAATGACCATTCAAAATTCGCCGTCCGATTCCATCCTCGTGCTAGGCGCAGGAGAACTCGGCGCGTGCGTGCTGCGAGAACTTGCCGAACTTCGCGACGCGGGACAGGTGGGCACTGTCTCCGTGCTACTGCGCCCGGCCGCTGGCGCAACATCGTCCCACAGAGCCGACATCGTTGCCATGCTGGGGGCGCTTCGGGTTTCCATTGTCGAAGCGGATCTCGCTGTCGACAGCGAAGAAGACTTGGCCGCCATCTTCTCCGGATTCGACCAGATTATCTGCTGCACTGGATTTGTCGGTGGCCTTGGTACTCAACGGAAGATCACTGCTGCCGTTTTGGCGGCGGGCGTCGCGCATTACATCCCGTGGCAGTTTGGTGTGGATTACGACGTCGTTGGCCGGGGTAGCGGTCAGGATGTCTGGGATGAACAACTCGACGTGCGCGATATGTTGCGCGCTCAGGAGAGTGTTCGTTGGACGATTGTCTCGACAGGGATGTTCACAAGCTTTGTGGTTCTGCCTGCGTTTGGTCTCGTGGACCTAGAACGCGGTGTCGTGCGCGCGCTTGGCGAATGGGATTACGAATTAACCGTCACCACCCCGGAAGACATTGGCCGCTTGACCGCCTTCGTCGCAGCGAACCGGCGCGACTTCGAGGACAAGGTTGTTCACGTGGCTGGCGACACGTTCACGTACAACGAACTGGCCGATACGTTGGAGGTTGTGTTGAGTCGGTCATTCACTCGCGAACGCTTGAGCGTGCCGCAACTGCGGACTGATGTTGCCGAGCAACCCGAAGACGTGATGCGCAAATACCGCCTCGCCTTCGCGCGCAAAGATGGCGTTGCGTGGCCAAAAGATCAAACGCTTAACAGCAAACTAGGGATGACAGTGATTGATCTAGAGACGTGGCTGCGCGAGTGGAAAGCGCGGGGATATGATCGGTGATATTCGAATGTCGCCAACAAGGTGCTAGGAACTTTCCCCATGCATCGATGGGCGACTTCCGATTCTCGCGACTGACCATAATATCCAGGAATCGTCCGATTGTTTCGCACGTGCCACGCCAATAAGCTTCACATCGTCACGTCCCAAACGTGACCGGGTTTAGCAGCCCGATGATGAGTTGATGGGCACACGACCGCAGTGTTTTGCGGTCTTTGTGTGCAACACCCTTCGTGCGTAAATGCCATGGGTGGGCTTGGATTGGGACGCCTTCGGGCGTGCCGCTGAACCATACTCGTCGCGGTCTGCTAACCCAATCCAATGCCCGCCCACCCCCGCTTCGCGCGGCGGGTGCGGGATTCAACTGGTAAGCACGAGGACAACCGTATGGCGACGCAGCAACATCTCCCCATCCCTTCTCGCGACACGTTAGATCGTCTCAACGAACTCTCCGAACGACTCGTCGCACTCTCAATGGTTGGCGCAAATCAGCGCCACACACCGATTCCCGAGCAATTCAACGAAGCGTATTTCGATCAGATGAGCGACCTGTCGAGCGAGGTCTACAACCTGTGCCATCGCCTCGACGAAGATTTGAGCTATTTGCTGCCGAGTAGCGTGACGCCGTCGCAGTTGTCCTAACCGAAGCGAGCAGAGTTTCGGAAAATCGACTCGGCCACATTGACGGAACTGTACAAGTCCATGTGGCCGTAGCTTTGACCATGAGCTAGCGACACAGTTATCCCAGCACCACTATTGCGCCGCGAGGCTTCGCTGACCGACTGCGAAAACCTGCAATTCGAATTGCGACGATGCCGGCGTGGCCTGAACGCACGCTCGAGCGGGGGCTGCCCCTGACGGCAACCAGTCGGCCCATGCACGGTTGACTTCAGGCAGATTCGCAAGATCTTTCACAAAGATCATTGCAAATAGCATTTCGTCGCGCGTACCTCCAGCCTTGACCAAATATTTTTCAACTTTGTTAAGGGCCTCCAACGTTTGCTCGTACGGCGTGGCATCTGCGTTGTTGGGCACCTGTCCTGACACGAAGATAAAGTGCCCGGAAGCAACGGCTTTACTCAGCTTTTCAGTGGTGTCGAAACGAGTGATGTCAAACATATAAAACTCTCTACAGTGCGATGAAGATCCGATCGCTGCTTTGGCCCGTTCGGTTTTACCAAGCCGAGCAGCGCACGGGAAAAGATGAGGGGAAATGTTGAGGTGCCTACAGTGGCATCACTCGCATGAGGAGCCCTACCGAGAGCAGCTATCGAAGGTTGCTCTGCTTGACGCTGTCGGAACGTGGCCAAGCCGCACCTCGTCGCTTACGTTGAAAACGAACGGCCTGCCGACTCGCCCGCCCCAATAGTCGCGTCTTTGCTTGCCGCAGGTGCATCCACCGAGTCGTGCTTAGCCTCCCACTTCGCAACGACCGCCGTGGCAATGCCGTTCCCCGTGAGGTTCACGACGGTACGGGCCATATCGATGAACGTGTCTGCTGCGAGGAGGATTGCCAAACCCTCAATGGGAACACCGAACATAGGGAGCGTCGAGGCAACAACAACCAGCGACGCACGCGGAACGCCGGCGGCGCCTTTGCTGGCCACCAACATGATGAACATCATTCCAATTTGTTGAAGCAAGGACACGTGGATGCCGTAGGCCTGCAACAAAAAGACGGTAGCGAATGCTTGATACATCATGACCCCGTCCGCATTGAAGGAATATCCGAGCGGGAGGATGAGTGATGAGATGCGATAGGGAACGCCCACCTTGGCGAGCTGCTCAAGCATTTTGGGGAACGCAGCTTCACTGCTCGACGTCGAGAAGCCGATGATCATGGGCGTTCTCATCGCGGAGAGCAGTCGGAACACGCCGCGCTTCAGGAACAGATATCCAACGGCGATCAGCGCGAACATCAAGATCGCGAACCCGCTGTAACAGGCAGCGATAAATTTGCCGTACACGAGGATAACGCCAAGGCCGTGTTCGACGATGGCGGACGCAGTCGCACCGAACACACCTACCGGCGCGAACCACATCACGAAATGGGTCAACTTGAGCATGATTTTCAAGATGCCCTCAATGGCCTGCGCGACGACTCCAGCGCTCGGCTCAACTTTGCGAATCGCAGACAACGCGAACCCGAAGAACACTGAGAAGACGACGATCGCAATGATGTCGTTTTGAGCCATGGCGGCAATTGCGCTTTGCGGCACCATGTGCGTCACAAACGCTTTGAAGTCGAGTGCGCCAGCACTGATATCGGTCTTCAGCGTGCCGTGCGGAAGCGGCATCCCGGCGCCAATGCCGTACATGTTGGCGAGCACCAGGCCAATCAGCAATGAGCAGATCGACGCGGTCAAGAACCATGCCATTGCCTTGGCGCCCAGTCGCCCCACTTCTTTCGGGCTCTCACTACCCAGCATTCCGGAAACAATCCCGGCGAAGACAAGTGGCGCGATGATCATTTTGATCATCCGCAAAAAAATGTCGGCAAGAAGGTGGAAGTAACCAGCGACCTCGACGTGCCAAGTCCCGTCTGGAAGTGTGATGTTGAGGATGTACCCGACGCCGATGCCGAGGAGCAATCCCAAGATGATGAACGTAGAAAGTCGTGGCTTCTTCAAGATTCGTCTCCAAGGTAATGTCGTCACCCCGAATCACAAGGATTCTGGATACAGGATTCTATTTTTGTGAGACAGAAATGCCTTGTCAAGCAAGGGTATGTCCGTAGTCATGAGGAATGAGTTGTCCTCGAAAGCCTTAGATTTTCATTATTTTTCATTAAAAACAACAATCTAAATTCAAAACTGATGTCCAGGCGTTCTCCGATACGGGGTGTTGCAACAGCGATTCACATCGGATATTCTTGGATACAGGATTCAATTTTTGGAGGTTTGGGTGATCCACGTTACCGACGATCAGGTCAATTTGACTGTGACAGCGGCGGATGCGCAGCGAGTGATGCAGGAAGCATTCGCCAGCTTCGGCGTCGATCAGAGTGCGGTTCAGGAGCGAGTCAGAACGCAGGCGCAGGGGGTCAAGTTGTCCACGCTAGGCGCCGTACTGCCGCAGCAAGGGGTGGTCGGGGCCAAGGTGTACACGACGATCGCGGGGCAGTTCAATTTCGTCATATTGCTCTTTTCGGCAACTGATGGTCGCCCGCTCGCGACATTCGATGCCGGTGCAATCACGAGACTTCGCACCGCCGCCACGTCGATTGTTGCCGCCAAGTTTCTTGCCAGGCGAGATGCTCAGAAGCTCGCCCTTTTTGGCGCAGGGCAGCAGGGTATTGAACACGCGATACAGTTTTGCCGCGCATTTCCGATCGACGAAATCTCACTCGTCGATCCGTACGCGGGTGGCGATATCGTGAAGACGCTGGAGCGCGCTTGCGGCGTGCCGGTGTCGCTGCGCGAGCCGAACGATGCGGTGCGCTCCGCTGACATTGTGGTCACCGCATCACGATCGCCTACGCCGTTATTCTGCGGAGCTTCCCTGAAAGCGGGATGTTTCGTCGCAGCAATCGGTTCAAGCCTCCCCCACACCCGAGAGCTTGACGACGATGCATTGCAACGTGCATCGCTCGTGGTAGTCGATTGGCGCCTACAAGCGTTGAAGGAAGCCGGAGATCTGGTGCTTGCGCGCCCAGGCAGCTTGCCAGACGAGAAGGTCGTCGATCTCGCGCAGGTCGTGCTCGGCAAGACCAAGCGCTCCTCCGATGATGACATCGTGATCTACAAATCCGTCGGCATCGGCCTTCAGGACATTGCGCTAGCTGGATTTGCCTACACCGAAATCAGAACGGCCTCCGAGAAAGCACCGGATTCCAGCCCACGCACTTTGGAATGAGGCTTGTCTTCTGATTGGTCAAAGCGCAAGAAGCAAAACCTTAAGAAAGGAAACAGGTTGTGAGACACACGATAACGCCTATTTCTGCGTCGTATGTACGTGGTGGAACCAGTCGGGCGGTAATTTTCCGTTGGGATGACTTGCCGAGTGACCAGACTAAGTGGAAGTCGATTTTCCAGTCGGTTCTCGGTAGTCCCGACCTGGGAAGTAAGCAGCTTGACGGACTTGGTGGTGGGATAACGTCCCTATCAAAGGTTGCCGTCGTCCGACGATCATCAAGGCCTGGCGTCGATGTCGACTACTATTTCGTTCAAGTCGAGCCATCAACTGGTGAGATGTTGGTTGATGCCAACTGCGGAAATATCTCGTCGGCCATCGGTCCTTTTGCTGTGGATGAAGGTTGGGTGCACCCAGAGACTGGTGGTGCACGAGTTCGCATCTTCAATGAGAACAGCGGAAAGATCATCGAATCCAGATTCAATCCTGCTGCGGACGAATCTGAGTTTATCGAGATCGATGGCGTTGCAGGAAAGGCCATGCCGATCACCCTGTCTTTCGAAGATCCATCGAGTTCCATGGGGCGTGGCTTTCTCCCGACCGGGAACATCGTCGACACACTTGATGTCGCTGGCAAAAAACTTGAGGTAACGCTGCTCGATGTCGCCGTCCCTTGCGCCATTGTGGCGGCGAGTTCCGTCGGGATTAACGGTGACGATTCGTATACCGCACTTGTCGCCAACCGGGATTACGTCGATCTGATGCGAGAACTACGCGTTGCGGCGTCATTGCGCATGGGATTCTGCAGCGATGCACGGGAAGCGCGTGACGTCCTGGTGAACGTCCCGGATATCGTCGTCGTTTCGCCCGCGCCTCTGGGACGAGCTGGCATTACGGCCCGGTTCGTAAGCTGCGACCTCCCACACCGCGCCGCTCCGGTGACGTCGTCAATGGCCCTCGCAACCGCTTGCCTATCACCTGGCACGGTTGCCGCAGAGTTCACGGGCATCAATGACACCTCCGTGGTGACGATTCACCACCAATCTGGAGAACTGTCGATTGGCGTTCGGCTCCATCCAGACGGGCGCCCTCTGTCGACGGAAATACAACGTACAGCCCGACGCATCATGCAAGGCCAGGTACTGGTGCCGTTTTCAATGCCCTAACGAGCGAGACACCGCACTGAGTCCAGCCGAGCGCTATCATCCTGTCTTCAACAACGAGAAAGTCTGAGATGGATATGGAAGTGAAGGACGCCCCGACGAAAGGCGTACCCCTGTTTGACCAAGTCCACGGCGCGTTGTGGGGCATGATCATCAAGGGCGACATCAAACCGGGACAACGGCTAAAGGACAGCGAGTGGTCAACCAAGCTGAACGTCAGTCGCACGCCTGTGCGCGAAGCGATGCGCAAGCTGCAACAAGAGGGCGTCTTGTTACCCTTGGCTTCCGGCGGATATCAGGTCAAGGCGGTCAGTAACACTGACCTCGCTGAGCTCTACACCTGCCGAGCCGCCTTGGAGGCAATGGCGACTGAACTTGCGTCGCAACGCATGAAGGCCGGTGATGTCGCCCAGATCGCAAATGCTGTCTATGCCGCCGACGAGGCGATTGAAGCGGGACAGCTTGACGAAGCCTTCGCCCTGAACAGCAGTTTTCACAGGCAAATTCTCGAACTGTCGGGAAACAGCCACCTCAACTTCCTGTCGGAGACGCTGAACAAGATGGTCTTGTTCTACCGGTCCGCATTGTTGAACCGCGTTAAGCGCGACCCTCAATTGGCGAATGCCTATGTGGCTCGCTTGCGGATCAAACAGGAAGCACACCGAGAAATCATTGCGGCGATGGTTGCTGGGAAACACCGAGAAGCCGGTGAATTGATGCGGGAGCATGTCCTTGCGAGCATCAAGGAACTAACAACGGAAGAGCAACGCTAGGAAAAAAGCATGATCGACACGACCGTAACGGTTTGGGGGCGCCTGAATTCCGCAAATGTGCAAAAGGTACTTTGGTGCCTTGCTGATTTGCAAGTCGCATATCGCATAATTCCGGCCGGCGGAGTCGACGGTGGACTGGATACGGACGACTTTGCCAAGCTAAACCCGAACAAACTCGTCCCCGTGCTTGTCGACAAAGGAGTCGCGCTTTGGGAGTCGAACGTCATCGTTCGCTATCTTTGCAAGCAGTATGGTGCCCAACTTGCGTATCGCGACGATCCCTTGCAACAAGCGCTCGAGGAGCGTTGGGTTGATTGGTACGGTACAGAGCTTGGCGGTCTAATGACATCCCTCTGGGGGCATTTCAAGCGGGGGAAGACCCTGGAGCCTGCGCTGCTTACCTCTCGACTTGAACGGGCGGCTCAACTGTGGGACATCATTGATCGGGAACTGGCCGATCGCATCTTCATCGGCGGCAAAAGTCCGGGGGTCGCAGATTACTCGTTAGGTGCAGCCGTGCACCGTTGGGCATCGATCAGAGGCGACGCAGTCAGCGCCAACGTTTCTCGCTGGTATCAGGCGCTGGCTGCACGACCGGTATTCGAGCGGCACATCACCGCTGCGCCGTTGTAAGACGCGTTCCATCAGGGAAGAAGTGAGACCTACAAAACCGATGCCAAAACGGGGAGTTGGTGCGAGGAAGGGGACTCGAACCCCTACACCCTTTCGGGCGTCAGGACCTAAACCTGGTGCGTCTACCAATTTCGCCATCCTCGCAGCCCGTGGGTGTCGGGCACCTGGGTAAGGTGTCGACATCCCGGCATCGGGTCGACTGCATGCGTCCTGTCGGACATGAAAAGGGGCGACTGGTGCCGCCCCTGCTGCATGCGTCAAAGCAGGCGAGCATTCTACACGAAGTGAAAATCGGCGGCAATTGCCTTCCCACATGTCGATTGATGCGCGAGAAAACGATAGCGATACTGAGTCGACCGTACGTCATCTGGAGCCTCGAATGACCTCGCCATCAAACACCCCTCCCTCCGCGCGCAAGCAACTCATTCCCTCCCCCGATCATCCGATCACCGTCACCCCCTCAACCACACGCGTCGTCGTTCGCGCCAACGGACACGTCATCGCCGACACCCGCCATGCCCTCACGTTGCGCGAAGCGTCATATCCGCCAGTGCAATACATCCCGCGCGACGACGTCGACATGTCACGCCTAGTCCGCACCGAGCATCAGACTTACTGCCCCTACAAAGGCGACGCCTCGTACTACTCGATCGCCGCCTTAGGCGAAGCAGGTGAAAACGCGATCTGGACTTACGAGACGCCGTTCGATGCCGTCAAAAGCATCGCCAACTACGTCGCGTTCTACCCCAATCGCGTCGACATCGATGCGAGCGAACCGCTCGGCAATTGAAGCGCCACTGCATCAGGAAAGTACAACGTGACGCCATGCCTCACGCGGTGCAATGCTAGAATTCGCCCCAATTCATGGCATGGCCCCGGCTGCGCGAGCGCGCGCCGACGTTCGGGTCAATGACCCGACCGATACCCCGAAGCACATGCAACCCGTTGATACCGCCGACGACACCGTCGGCACCCCCGCCGGCCCCGCACAGGCCAACGAGTATTGCCGCCAGAAATCGGGTCCGCCGGGATCGGCGCTCTACTACGCCCTGCTGCAACTGCCGCCGTCCAAACGCGATGCCGCTTACGCCGTGCACGCGTTCAGTCAGGAAATCGCCGATATTCACAGCGCCGTGCACGATCCGGGCGTCGCGCATGTGAAGCTCGACTGGTGGCGTCAGGAAATCACGAATCTTTTCGCAGGCAAACCGTTGCACCCGGTCACCCGCGCGCTCGCACCCGTGGTCAAAGACACCGGACTGTCGCGCACAGCGTTTGACGCGGTGCTGCACGGCGCGGAGATGGATCTATCGCAAATGCGATATCTGGATTTTGCAGGGCTCGATCACTACTGCGATGCCGCCGGTGGCGCGCCCGCGGAACTTGCGGCGCACGTGTACGGGTTTGAAGACGCGCAAACGCCCGCCCGCGCACGAGCACTCGGGCACGCAATCACGCTCGCACGACGCGTGACCGACGCAGGCGTCGATGCGCGAGCGGGCTACGTCTA
Organism: Pandoraea pneumonica; assembly: GCF_049918595.1. GTDB lineage: Bacteria > Pseudomonadota > Gammaproteobacteria > Burkholderiales > Burkholderiaceae > Pandoraea > Pandoraea pneumonica_A. Next base: position 471,530 of record NZ_JBNCRZ010000002.1, on the reverse strand, counting down.
CTTCCCTATCGATGAATTGCAACGCTTCGGCGTGACGGCTTCTGATATCCAGAACGGCCGCTATTCGCCTGAATTCGTCGCATTGATGAAGTTTCAGGATGCACGGGCGCGTAAGGCGATCCGTGAAGCGATGGCGGCGATTCCCAAGAAAGACCGCCGCAAGCAGAAGCCTCTACTTGCCCTCGCCGCCTTGCAACTCGCGCTGCTCGACGAAGTGGCAGCGAGCGACTACCAAGTACTGCATCAGCGGATCGATCTCACGCCGCTGCGAAAATTCTGGCGCGCGTGGCGGGCGCGATAATCCCGCCGGACTACGCCCGCAGAATATCCAGCGGCCGGAACGGACCACCCAACACCGGCTGCGGGTTCAATCCCCACCAGCGCTGCAAAACCGTCGCATAGACATCGCGGAAGTCGACGGCGAATGGCAGATTGCCGTTCCCGTCGAGCCGGTCCAGACGCGGCACGTCGCCATACATCCCCCCTTTCACCCGGCCACCCGCCACGAAGTGCGGCGCCACCGTGCCGTGGTCTGTGCCGCTGCTCTGGTTCTCGCGCGGACGCCGTCCAAACTCGGCATACGTCACGATCATCGTCGACTGCCAACGATTCAGTTCGGTCAACCCTGCGCGCAGCGCCATCATCCCGTCGGCCAACTGACGCAACAGATTCGCCTGCTGCCCCGGTTGATTCTGGTGCGTGTCGAAACCATTGAGCGTCAGGCGCAGCACCGCCACGCCGCGCCCCGGCTGAGGCGTGCCCGTCGGGGAATCCGCCGCCGCGACCACCTGCAATGCCGTCTTCACCACGTTGCCGAACGCGCCCTGCGGCATCGGCGTCTTCAGCACGTATTGCCCCTGACGCGGTCGCAAACCGTCGGCCGCCTTCACGATATCGTTCTCTACACGCAGGACGTGCGCCAGCGCCGGGTTGCTCACCTGCGCCGCATTGGCCGACGCGAGACTCGCGTCGCGCAAGAATTGCGCCGGGTTAGTCAACGTGACCGCCCGCGCACCACCCGCCAACGGCCCAAGTTCAGCGCTACCGACGATCACACCATCAGCATCGAAGCCCGTCGGCACCGCATGCTCGGCAAACGCGCGCGACAGCCAACCATCTCGCAAATATTCATCCGAGCGCGAGGCCGTGTTCCAAATCTCGATGGAACGGAAGTGCGACAGATTCGGCTGCGGATACCCCACGCCCTGCACGATCGCCAACTCCTTCGCCTGCCACATCGGCATGAGCGCACGCAGCGACGGATGCAAACCACTCCGGTCGTCGAGCTGCACCACCTGCTCGCGCTTGATACCGATGGTCGGACGCAGACTTGCATACATCGGGTCGGCATACGGGATCACGGTGTTCAAGCCGTCATTGCCGCCCTTGAGTTCGATCAGAATCAGCAAATTGCCGTAGTTGCTCGCGCTGGCGAGTCCCCCGGGCAGCGTGCCAGCGAGGGATTGCGTTGCCGCCAGCAACGGTGCCGGGGTAAGCCATGCAGCCCCGAGGCCGCCAGCGAAGGTCAGAAAATCGCGTCGATGCATGTCACACCTCACTTCACTGCAATTCACTTCAATTGATAAGCCGGGTCCATTAACAACGCCTGCAAATATGCCGCGCTGTTATCGCTCGCCGTTTGCGGTGCCGCCGGTGCGAACGGCAATACGGCGCGCTGCAACGCGTCCCGTGCGCCGGAGTCGGGAACATCCACTGGCCCCAACGAATACGGCTGCAACCAACGCGCCAAATCGAAACGCACCCCCGCCACCGTACGCGGCATCGGCTGCGCAGGCCGCAACGCGGTGAGCTGCACACCCGGGCGCGCCGACAACATCTGCGGCGCCATCGCCGGGCCACCCGCGTTGGCGTTTTCCGTCGCACGGAACATGCGCTCGACGAACTGTTTGCGCGCGAGCAGCGTCGTGCTGTCGATCCACGCATCGCCGCCCGGCCAGCCCTTCACGTTCGGCGGACGGAACAGGTCCTGCCCAAGCACGCGCATCTGCTGCGCGAGCATCACCGGATCGTCGTAGCCGATGTCGAACGCGCGCACGGTGTCGGTCACGAACTCCGATGGCGATTTGACCAGCGTGCCGCGCGTTCGTGCGTCCCAGAAGGCAGGCGTCAACAGCAGCGCCTTGAGCGCCACACGGATGTCATAACCACTGGAACGGAAGGCGTCGGCCACACGGGTGACTTGGGCGGCATCGGGTGTCGGCGAGACGAATTCGCGCCAGAGCTTGGTCGTGACAAACGTCGCCGTCTCAGGACGCGCGAGCAACACGTCGAGCATCTGATCACCGTCGAAATTGCCCGTCTGGCCGAGGACGGTCTTGCTATCGGGATCGTGGAAATTCGGCCGCCAGAGGTAAGTCATCGTCGGCCGGTCGATGCTCCATCCGGTATAGGCCCGTGCAGCTTCTCGCACGTCCTGTTCGCTGTAATGGCCCTCGCCCAGCGTGAACAACTCCATCACTTCACGCGCAAAGTTCTCGTTCGGACGCCCCTTACGACTGCCCGCCCCATCGAGATAGATCAGCATCGCCGGATCTTTCGATACCGCATGCAGCAGGGTGCCGAAGTTGCCGAGAGCATTGGCGCGTAGCAGCACGTTCTGGCGATAGAGCACGCCCGGCTCGCGCACCTTGTCGTCGCTCGAGACAAAGTGGTTGTGCCAGAACATCGTCATGCGCTCGGTCAGCGGCGACGGCGTGGTCGCCATCTCCTGCGCCCACCAACCGGCAAGTTGATTCGCCATTTGGTTGCGGCGCTGATCGAGTGCGCGTCGCTGTTCGACGGTCAGGTTCTTGACCGGCTCGCCATAAAGGGGCGTGTCGTTGACCCATGGCAGGGGCGGCGTGACGGCGGTACGTCGCGTCTCGGCAAGCAGCCGGTCGACGGCCTCCGCACGCGTCAGACCGACGAAGGGCGCAAGCTCCCGGGCGTCGGGCGCGTAACCGGTGCGGGTGAGCAGATAGCGAGCATCGTTTTCGGTGAGCGTGCGCTGCGACTGGTCAGCAGCCGCAGGCGCGCGCGCTGAACGGTGAGCGCTGCCGGACGCCGTAGTGGCATGCTTACCGCTCGCCGCCTGTGCAGGCACAGCGACCAAAGCCAGCGCCGCCATCATCACGGCTGTCATTACCGAGGAACGGCGGGCGCAAAAAAAGCCAGCGTCGATCGAGGCTGGCTGGATTCGGTTCGGCTTCATGAGACGCTCGCATCACAGGGGGCAACGTTGGCGAACGGGGCTGGGTTTCGCGTCGGTCAGTGGCTATACAACTCGCGCACTGCATCCTTAATATGCTCGCGAAGCAAGCGCCGGTCTTCCGGGGTCATATGGCCGTTGGGACGGCGGCCTGCGGGCGGACTCGGCAGATCGTCGGCTCGACGCTCGGCATTCGGATCGTTCGCAGGCGAATTCTTTGGCGCGTTGCGTTGTGGCGTGGTGGCACGCTCGACTTTGGGTGCAGCATGGGTTTGCGCACTGAAATGCGGCACGGGACGGGCGTACGTCACGCTCAGGTGTCCCCAGAGCATGATCCCCCCGAACAGTAGCGTCAACTCAGCAGCCCATCTCATCTTTTGCGTATGTCCTTCATGCCACGCGGCAGGTTTTCGCCCTGGCAGGGGTGCAAGTGTACCCACTGCCTATGGTCATTGCACAAGCCGTAGGGTAAATTGTGTAACCCTTTGTAACCCGCTTTGGCGGCCTCCTCAGTTCGCGACATTTCGAGCTAAGATACGTGGCATGGAAAATAAAAACGCTTCCAAAATTCTGGTTGTCGACGACGATCCGCGCTTGCGCGACCTGCTCCGTCGTTACCTCGGGGAACAGGGTTTCAATGTCTTCGTGGCGGAAAATGCGACGGCCATGAACAAGCTTTGGGTGCGCGAGCGCTTCGATCTGCTCGTGCTGGACCTGATGCTCCCCGGTGAAGACGGTCTGTCGATTTGCCGCCGTTTGCGTGGCGCCAATGACCGCACGCCGATCATCATGTTAACGGCCAAGGGCGAGGATGTCGACCGAATCGTCGGCCTCGAAATGGGTGCGGACGATTATCTGCCCAAACCCTTCAACCCGCGCGAGCTTGTCGCCCGTATTCACGCCGTGCTGCGCCGTCAGGCCCCGCCCGAACTTCCCGGTGCGCCTAGCGAAACGATGGAGACGTTCGAGTTCGGCGACTTCGCCCTGAACCTCGCCACACGCACGCTCACCAAGAACGGTCAGGAAATTGCACTGACCACCGGTGAGTTCTCCGTACTCAAGGTCTTCGCCCGCCATCCGCGCCAACCGCTCTCGCGCGAGAAGCTCATGGAATTGGCCCGTGGCCGCGAATACGAAGTGTTCGATCGCAGCCTCGACGTGCAGATTTCGCGTCTGCGCAAATTGATCGAGCCGGACCCGGGCAGCCCGCGTTTCATTCAGACGGTCTGGGGCTTGGGCTACGTCTTCATCCCGGACGGCGGCGCGTGATCGCTCGGCTTCACGTCTCACGCTTCAAAACGACGCCGGTCGCGACCTCTTCGCGCACCGGCGTCGTGTCTTATCCGGCAACGCCTCTGACGAGGTGCCGCGTGACACACACGCTGGCCCGCCGGACGACCTCGCACTCACGCATTACGCTTTAGACGGAGCAACCCCATGCATCCGATTCGGATGGTACGCGGGCTGTTCGGCGGTCTGTTCTGGCGTACTTTCTTCCTGATTGCCCTGCTGATCGGCGTGAGTCTGGCCGCCTGGTATCAGAGCTTTCGTGTGATCGAGCGCGAACCGCGCGCCCAACGCGTGGCGCAGCAACTCGTGTCGATCGTCAAACTCACGCGCACCGCCCTGCTCTATTCCGAACCCGACTTGCGCCGCGCGCTGTTGCAGGATCTCGAGAGCAACGAAGGCATTCGCGTGTACCCGCGCGAGCCCGCCGACAAGATCGAGAAGCAAGCCGGTGGCGTCGTGACCGACCTCATCACACGCGACGTGCAGCGCCGTCTCGGCACCGATACGGTGATCGCCTCCTCGGTCAACGAAATTCCCGCGATGTGGATCAGCTTCAAGATCGATGAAGACGACTACTGGGTCGCCATCGAACAAGACCGCATCGACACAGCGACCGGCTTGCAGCTATTCAGTTGGGGGACGTTCGCGTTAGCGCTGTCGCTGATCGGCGCAGCCTTCATCACCGCACTGGTGAACCGGCCGTTCGCGCGGCTGGCGCATGCCGCGCGTGCCATCGGCGGCGGCCACCGGCCCGACCCCTTGCCCGAGCGCGGCATGGGCGAAGCGGCCGAAGCTAATCGAAGTTTCAATCAGATGGTGCAGGAGCTGGAGCGGCTAGAAGCCGATCGCGCGCTGATGCTCGCGGGTATCTCGCACGATCTACGCACGCCGCTCGCCCGCTTGCGGTTGGAGACGGAAATGAGCCCGTCGGAAGAGTCGGTCAAGCGCGACATGATCAGCGACATCGAGCAGATGGACGAGATCATCGGCCGCTTCCTCGATTACGCGCGTCCGGCTTCGCGCACTGTGCTGCAAACGATCGACCTCTCGGAGACTGTGCGCGAAACTGTCCACGCCTTCGAAGGCCGCGAAGACCTGAACATCAGCGTCGAGCTGTCCGATGAAACGTTCGTGCTCGCCGAGCGCACCGACCTGAAGCGTCTGCTCAACAACCTGATCGAGAACGCCCGCAAGTACGGGCGCGATGCCGAAACCGATATCGCCAACGTCCACATCGCGACGCGCGTGCTCGGCGAGCGTGTCGAACTGCGCGTGCGCGATACCGGCCCGGGCATTCCCGAAGAACAACTCGCGCTGGTATTCCGTCCGTTCTATCGCGTGGACACGGCCCGTACCAAGGCCGACGGCACGGGGCTTGGCATGGCGATCGTGCAGCGCATTGCGACTCGCTACAAGGGACAGGCGTCGCTGCGCAATGTGCGCCCCGGCTCCGGGCTTGAAATCATCGTGTCATTTCCCCTTGCTAATTAAGGCGTATCGTGCGGAAATTGGCCTCTGCCCACGCTCCGCTGCCGGGCAACCCACAAAATCCTATCGACGGGATTTGATTTAACTATCCCCAGCATAAATATTAACTATTGCTGTCGATTATTCGATAGCGTATAATCCATTAGTTGCCCGGGATCGCGTGAACCCGGGTAGTTGCAGGTTGCGATGTATTTGAAGACATCCAACGTTAACCGCATCAATTAAGGAGTAAATCGATGAAAACTGTCGGCGACAAACTCGAAGCGTTCTCGGTAGAAGCGGCCAAGCCTGGTTTCAACAACCACGAAGAAAACGGCGTGTCGGCTTTCGAAACCATCACCGAAGCCTCGTTCCCGGGCAAGTGGAAGATCATTTACTTCTACCCGAAGGATTTCACCTTCGTGTGCCCGACGGAAATCGTCGAATTCGGCAAGCTGGCGAACGACTTCGCCGATCGCGACGCTGTTCTGCTCGGCGGTTCGGGCGACAACGAATTCGTGAAGCTGGCATGGCGCCGTGAGCACAAGGACCTGAACAAGCTGAACCACTACTCGTTCGGCGACACGACCGGTGCTCTGATCGACCAACTCGGCGTGCGTGACAAGGAAGCTGGCGTGGCCCTGCGTGCAACGTTCATCGTTGACCCGCACAACGTCATCCAACACGTTTCGGTGAACAACCTGAACGTCGGCCGTAACCCGGAAGAAGTGCTGCGTATTCTGGACGGTCTGCAAACGGACGAACTCTGCCCGTGCAACCGCGCCGTCGGCGGTGCAACGCTGTAAGCATCGTCTCGAAGCCCGCGCAAGCGGGCTTTTTCAGCCCAACGCAATAGGAGAAATTTATGGAATTCCTGAACGCGATTAAGGCGCAGATTCCCGACTACGCCAAGGACATCCGCCTGAACCTCGACGGCACGATCGCTCGTTCGTCGCTCGAAGGCACCGACGCTGTGGGCGTCGCCCTGGCCGCCGCGTTTGCCGCGAAGAGCCAGCCGCTCATCAAGGCGATCCGCGAGTCGGGCGTGCTGCCCCCGGAAGAGCTGGAAGGCGCGTTGACCGCAGCCGCGCTCATGGGCATGAACAACACCTGGTATCCGTATCTTGAGATGGCAGATAACGCCGACCTCAAGAACGAGAAGGCCCAACTGCGCATGAACGCCTACGCCACCCGTGGCGGCGTGGATCAGCGTCGCTTCGAGATGTACGCGCTCGCCGCGTCCATCGTCGGCAAGTGCCACTTCTGCGTGAAGTCGCACTACCACCTGCTCGCCAGCGAACAAGGCATGAGCACGGCGCAACTGCGTGACGTCGGCCGTATCGCCGCTGTCATCAACGCCGCGGCGCAAGTCATTGCGGCTGAAACGGCCTAAGTGGTTGAAGCGGTAGAAGCGGTTGAAGTGGCAAAGCAGTAATGCGACTTACGCAAACTAAGTCGCAAGCAAACAAAAACGGCGCTGCCGGGATGATCCCCGCAGCGCCGTTTCCATTGGTGGCACCGACATCTGGGCGACATCCGCCACCCCAGTCCCCCTACACTCACACGCCGACGAGCAACGCCGCAGCCTGTGCCTCGATACCTTCCTGACGGCCGAGATAGCCGAGCTTCTCGTTCGTCTTCGCCTTCACGTTGACCTGCCCTGCCGTGATACCGAGCGCATCGGCAATCGACTGCGTCATCGCTGCGATGTGCGGGGCCAGCTTCGGCGCCTGGGCAATCACCGTGCAATCGATGTTCACGATCTCGTAACCTTGCGCCCGCACACGGCGCATCGCTTCTTGCAGCAGCACGACGCTGTTCGCGCCCTTGAACGTCGGGTCGGTGTCAGGAAAATGACGGCCGATGTCGCCCAGCGCCGCCGCGCCGAGCACGGCATCGGTGATCGCGTGCAGCAGCACGTCAGCGTCGGAATGGCCAAGCAGGCCGCGATCGAACGGAATGGTCACACCGCCCATGACCAGCGGGCGACCGGGGACGAGCGCATGCACGTCGTAGCCCTGACCGATACGGATCTTGGGCAATGCAGCGAGCGAGGGAGAAGAAACAGCTTGTTCAGTCATGAAGGGATCGTCAAATGCAGAGAATCCGGCTCACGCCGGGCGGGCTGCGCCGAGAAAGGCCTCGGCCAGCGCGAAATCTTCGGGATACGTGACCTTGAAGTTGCGCAGGCTGCCGCGCACGAGCTTCGGCGCATGGCCCATGCGCTCGATGGCGCTGGCTTCGTCGGTCACTTCGGCCCCCGCCGCGAGCGCGTCTTCGAGCGCCTGACGCAGCATGCCCAGACGGAACATTTGCGGCGTTTGCGCTTGCCACAGGCCATCGCGCGACTCGGTCGTGCCTACGCTCGACAAGGTTCCCGCAGTGGCCGGACCGGCCTCACGCTTGAGCGTATCGGCCACCGGCAGCGCCAGAATGCCGCCCACCGGGTCGTTGCGCAGCGCTTCGACGAGCGTGCGGATCAATGCCGGGGTGATGCCCGGGCGCGCGGCGTCGTGCACCAGCACCCAGTCGCTATCCTGCGCGCCGAACTCGGTCAGCGCTTGAAGGCCGCCCAGCACCGACGCGTGACGCGACGCTCCGCCGCAGCGGCGCACGGCAAAACGCAGGGGACCAAAACGGCGGCCATCGAAGTGATTGTCGTCCGGCGCCAGTACCAGCACGGTCTGCGCGAACTCGGAACAGGCGTCGAACGCGGCGAGCGCATAGTGAAGCATGGCGCGTCCGCCCACGCTCCGGTATTGCTTGGGCACGTCGGCCCCGGCGCGCACACCCGCCCCGGCGCAGGGGATGACAGCAAAAAGTCGGTCGCTCACGATAAAACGCAGGTAAGGGTAAAGCGGGGATTTTATAATAGACGCTGATTGTCACGGGGCCCCATCTTCATGGAGCCCCGTGCTTTGCCATTTCTGCAACGCTTTTCTATGTCATCCGCTAACGCCATATCCCGTACTACCGTGCCTGTGCCGCTCGTGAAAGCGGGACAGCGTTACGCCTTCGCCGGTGCCCACGCGTCGTCCGACGCGCTGCTCATCGCCCGTTACTTCGAAGAGAACAAAGGCCGTCTGCCGCTGCTCGCCGTCGTCTGCGCGCAAGCCACCGACGCCCTGCGGCTCCAGCAGGAACTCAAGTGGTATGCGCCCGAAGCGCGCGTGCGACTGCTGCCTGACTGGGAAACGCTGCCGTACGACACGTTCTCGCCCCATCAGGACTTGATCTCGGAGCGTCTGGCCACGCTGCACGATCTCGGCGAAAAACGCTGCGACATCGTGCTCGTGCCCGCCACCACGGCGCTGTACCGCATGGCCCCGGCCAGCTTTATGGCCGCGTACACGTTCTACTTCCGCAAAGGCGAACGGCTCGACGAAGCGCGACTGAAGTCGCAATTCACGCTCGCCGGTTATGAGCACGTGTCGCAGGTCATGCGTCCGGGCGAGTACTGCGTGCGCGGTGGTCTGATCGACTTGTTCCCGATGGGCTCGCCGCTGCCCTATCGTCTCGACCTATTCGACGACACGGTCGACAGCATCCGCGCGTTCGATCCCGACACACAGCGCAGCCTGTATCCGGTGACGGAAGTGCGTCTGTTGCCCGGCCGCGAATTCCCGTTCGATGAACCATCACGCACGGCGTTTCGTGGGCGCTGGCGCGAAGTGTTCGAAGGCGACCCGAGCCGAAGCACGATCTACAAGGACATGGGCAGCGGCGTGCCGTCAGCTGGCATCGAATACTATCTGCCGCTGTTTTTTGACGAGACGGCCACCCTCTTCCACTATTTGCCGTCCGATGCGCAACTCGTGTTCGTCGGTGATCTGGAAGGCGCGATCCAGCGCTTCTGGAACGACACGCGCCAACGCTACAACTTCCTCTCGCACGACCGTGAACGCCCGGTGCTGCCGCCCGAGCAATTGTTCCTGCTCGACCAGGACTTCTTCACGCTCGCCAAGCCGTTTGCGCGCCTCACGCTGGCCAAACCCGGCGACAGCAGTTGGGCCACGTCGCTGCCGCCGCTCGCGGTCAACCGCCGTGCCGACGACCCGCTGGCCGCCCTGCGCGCCTATCTCGCGCGCACCCCGGCACGCGCGCTGTTGCTCGCGGACTCTGCGGGCCGCCGCGAAACGCTGCTGCAACTGCTGCACGACAACGATCTGCGGCCAGTCTCGGTCGAATCGCTCGACGACTTCCTGAGCTCCGACGCGCGCTTCGCCATTGGCGTGGCCCCGCTCGCCGCCGGCTTCTTGTTGCCGACGGAAGATCTCGCGTTCATCACCGAGAACGAACTGTACGAAGGGCTAGCACGTCGCGCAGGCAAGCGACGTCAGGAACAGGCGACCTCCGTCGATTCGATGGTCCGCGATCTGGCCGAGCTCAAGGTCGGCGACCCGGTGGTGCACAGCCAGCACGGCATTGGCCGTTATCAAGGGCTAGTCAGCATGGATCTCGGCGAAGGCGAAACCGAGTTTCTGCATCTCGATTATTCGGGCGAGAGCAAGTTGTATGTGCCCGTCTCGCAGCTGCACCTGATCTCGCGCTACAGCGGTGCCGACCCCGACACCGCGCCGTTGCACTCGCTCGGTTCAGGCCAGTGGGAAAAGGCCAAGCGTAAGGCAGCGCAGCAGATTCGCGACACTGCCGCCGAACTGCTCAACCTCTACGCGCGCCGCGCCGCACGTTCGGGTTACGCGTTCGAGCTTTCGCCGAAAGACTACGAGAAGTTTGCCGACAGCTTCGGCTTCGAAGAAACACCCGATCAGGCCGCCGCAATCACTGCCGTGATGGGCGACATGACGAGCGGCCGACCGATGGACCGGCTGGTGTGCGGCGACGTCGGTTTCGGCAAAACGGAAGTGGCTTTGCGCGCGGCGTTCATCGCGGTGCTGGACGGCAAACAAGTCGCCCTGCTCGCGCCCACGACGCTGCTCGCCGAGCAGCATGCGCAAACGTTCTCCGATCGCTTTGCCGACTGGCCGGTGCGCATCGCCGAACTCTCGCGCTTCAAGACCACGAAGGAAGTGAACGCGAGCGTGAAGGCGATCAACGAGGGCCAAGTCGACATCGTGATCGGCACGCACAAGCTGCTCTCGAACGACATCCAATTCCAACGCCTGGGTCTCGTCATCATCGACGAGGAACACCGCTTCGGCGTGCGCCAGAAGGAGGCGCTCAAGGCACTGCGCGCGGAAGTCGATGTGCTCACGCTCACCGCCACGCCGATTCCGCGTACGTTGGGCATGGCACTCGAAGGCCTGCGCGACTTCTCGGTCATCGCCACCGCCCCGCAGAAGCGTCTTGCCATCAAGACCTTCGTGCGGCGTGAAGAAGACGGCGTGATTCGTGAAGCCATGTTGCGTGAACTCAAGCGCGGCGGTCAGGTGTACTTCCTGCATAACGAAGTCGAGACCATCGAGAACCGTAAAGCAGAGCTGGAAGCTCTCGTGCCCGAAGCGCGCATCGTTGTCGCGCACGGCCAAATGCACGAGCGCGATCTCGAGCGCGTGATGCGCGACTTCGTGACCCAGCGCGCTAACGTGCTGCTGTGTACGACGATTATCGAAACCGGTATCGACGTGCCGACCGCCAACACGATCCTGATGCATCGCGCCGACAAATTCGGTCTCGCGCAGCTGCACCAGTTGCGTGGCCGTGTCGGCCGCTCGCACCATCAGGCCTACGCTTACCTGCTCGTGCACGATCCGAAGTCGCTCACCAAGCAAGCGCAGCGCCGCCTCGAAGCGATTCAGCAGATGGAAGAACTGGGCGCTGGCTTCTATTTGGCGATGCACGATCTGGAAATTCGCGGCGCGGGTGAAGTCCTCGGCGACAAGCAGTCGGGTGAAATTCATGAGATCGGTTTCCAGCTCTACACCGACATGCTCGCCGATGCCGTCAGCGCACTCAAGGCAGGCCGCGAGCCAGACTTGAATGCGCCGCTGGCCGTCACCACGGAAATCAACTTCCACGTCCCGGCCATCTTGCCAAGCGACTATTGCGGCGACGTGCAAGAGCGTTTGTCCTTGTACAAGCGACTCGCCAACGGCACGAACGCCGACGCCATCGACACCATTCAAGAGGAACTGGTCGACCGCTTCGGCAAGCTGCCGCAGCAAGCGCAGGCGCTCATCGAGACGCACCGCATGCGTTTGCTCGCGAAACCGCTGGGCATCACCAAGATCGATGCAAGCGAGGAAGCCATCGCGCTGCAATTCGAGCCGACACCTGCCGTCGACCCGATGCGCATCATCGAACTGGTGCAGAAGCATCGCCACATCAAACTGGCCGGGCAGGACAAGTTGCGCATCGAGGCGAGGCATCCGCAACTGACCGACCGCGTGCGTGCGATCAAGGAAACGTTGCGCGCCATCGGCGCACCGGGCGCTCGTGCGGCCTGACGCGCGCTCGCCTCATGACAAAACCAAGGGCAAACCCGCATGCGCATGCCCCTCGGCGCGCGCATGCTGTGGTGAATTCCCGCGCAGCAAGAATGGTTGTGTAAGCAATCTTTTACCTCTAAATTATTTTTGGGTACCATTTCCCGGTACGTATGACTGAAAGATTCACGGAGATTCGAATGACAAGCGCTTCCCCCCTGACCGCAGCGACGCAAGCCACGAACGACGCCCAGCCCGCCTCGCTCGACTGGATCAAGAAGCTGGTCAGCATCGACACGACGAGCCGCGAATCGAACCTCGGCCTGATCGAGACGGTGCGCGACAGCCTGAAGGACGCCGGTGTCGAACCGTGGCTGTCGTATGACGCCACGAAACGCAAAGCCAATTTGTTCGTGACGCTGCCCGCTGCCGACGGCAACACGCAAGGCGGTATCGTCCTGTCGGGCCACACCGACGTGGTGCCGGTCGACGGCCAGCCGTGGGACACCGACCCGTTCAAGCCGGAAGTTCGCGACGGCAACCTGTATGGCCGTGGCACTTGCGACATGAAGGGCTTCATCGGCTCGGTCATGACGATGCTGCCGCAAATGCGCGACGCCAAGCTCAAGACGCCGTTCCACTTTGCGTTCTCGTACGACGAAGAAATCGGCTGCGTGGGCGCACCGGTGATGCTCGCCGAACTGCGCGAGCGCGGCATCCGCCCGGACGGCTGCATCGTCGGCGAGCCGACCAGCATGCGCGTGATCGTGGCGCACAAGGGCATCAATGCCTATCAGTGCTGCGTGCGTGGTCATGCCGCGCACTCGTCGCTCACGCCGAAGGGCTCGAACGCCATTGAATACGCCGCGCGCCTGATTTGCTACATCCGCGATCTGGCCGATCACTTCAAGCAAAACGGCCCGTTCGACGAACTGTTCGACGTGCCGTTCACCACGGCGCAAACGGGCACGATCTCGGGCGGTATCGCGCTGAACACGATTCCGGCACTGTGCGAATTCGTCTTCGAATACCGCAATCTGCCGGGCGTCGACGCCGAAGGCATCTTCGCGCGCATTCAGCAGTACGCCGTCGAAGAGCTGGTGCCGAAGATGCAGAAGGAACACCCGAACGCCGGCATCGAGTTCAAGAAGATTGCCGCTGCCCCGGCGCTTGACGCTTCGGAACAAGACGCCATCACGCAACTCGTGCGCGCGCTCACCAAAGACACCGACAAGCGCAAGGTCGCCTATGGCACCGAAGCCGGTCAGTTCCAATTGGCAGGTGTGCCGTCGATCGTGTGCGGTCCGGGCAATATCGAACAGGCCCACAAGCCGAACGAATTCGTCTCGCTCGAACAAATCGCCCAGTGCGAATCGTTCCTGCAAAAGCTGATTCGCAGCAACACCGTCGGCGCATAAGCCCTTTCGGCAGACGCATCGACTGAAGTCACATCGGGCCGCATTCCGCGTTGGAATGCGGCCCGTTGCCATGGCGCTTCCGCTCAGGCGCGCCACGCAGTACCAGACGCCTCTCGTAGCCAACTACGGCAAGGGCGCAGGACAGTCATCAAGCACCATAACAAGCACCTAGGGTCTCGTCGCCCTAGGGCATACATACCGCACGACAGGATCTGGAGATCTCGCACATGAGCGCAGCAGCCCCCGACGCGACGGCCCCGGCCGCCCGGACTTCCCCGCACGCCTGGCGTGTGATCGTATCGGCCTCGATCGGCAACGCCCTCGAATGGTTCGACCTCGTGGTGTACGGCTTCTTCGCCGTGACCATCGCCAAACTGTTCTTCCCGACCGGCAACGACACGGTGTCGCTGCTCATCGCGTTGGGCACATTCGGCGTGTCGTTCTTCATGCGCCCGCTCGGCGCCATTGTGATCGGCGTGTATGCCGACCGCGCTGGCCGCAAGGCAGCGCTCACGCTCTCGATTCTGCTGATGATGGTGGGCACGCTGCTCATCGCCATCATGCCGACGTATTCGTCGATTGGCATTCTGGCGCCGATCGGCATCGTGCTCGCCCGCATGATTCAAGGCTTCTCCGCCGGTGGCGAATTCGGTAGCGCGACGGCGTTTCTCGCCGAACACGCCCCGAAGCGTCGCGGCTTCTTCTCGAGCTGGCAGGTGGCCAGTCAGGGCCTCACCACGTTGCTCGCTGCCGGTTTCGGTGCATTGCTCACGGGCAACCTGTCGCCCGAAGCCATGGCCTCGTGGGGCTGGCGCGTGCCGTTCTTCTTCGGCCTGTTGATCGGCCCGGTCGCGTATTACATTCGCCGCCGCCTCGATGAGACGCCCGAATTCCTCGACGTCGAACCCACGCAAAGCCCGCTGCGCGACACGTTCGCCAGCCAGAAAGAACGCTTGCTGCTGGCCATCGGTGTCGTGGTCATGGCCACCGTCGCCACGTATCTCGTGCTCTATATGCCGACGTATGCCGTCAAGCAATTGGGCATTCCGTCGTCGGCCGCCTTCTCGGCGGTGCTGCTCACTGGCGTTGTGCAATTGATCGTTGCGCCGATCGTCGGCCACTGGTCGGATACGCATGGCCGCACCAAGCCGATGCTCGCCGCCGCCGTCGCACTGCTGGTGCTCGTCTATCCGATGTTCCGCTTCCTGGATGCGAACCCGACGTTCACCTCGCTGATGGTGTTCCAGATCGTGCTGGGCTTGCTGATGACGACGTACTTCGGCGCGCTGCCCGCCTTGCTCACCGAACTGTTCCCGGTGCAAGTGCGCACGACCGGCCTCTCGCTGGGCTATAACATCGCGGCCACCGTGTTCGGCGGTTTCGCACCGTTTATCATCACGTGGCTCATCGGCGCGACCGGCAACAAGCTTGCGCCGAGCTTTTATCTGATTTTCGCGGCGCTTATCAGCATTACCGCGTTGCTGCGCGTGCGCCGCATCGGTCTGCGCTAAGCCAGCCAAGGCAACCCGCCGCCCCCTCAGGAGACAACGTCCAAGTGACTCAAACCAACACCGCCCTGCACGCTGACACCATCGACGGTCAGCCCGCGCCGACCAAGGACGCCATTGCCGCGTTGCACGAGCAACTCAAGCCGTATGTGCGCACGACGCCCGTCTTCACGCGCAGCGACTTCCCCACGCTCGGCGACACGCAAGTGACCTTCAAGTACGAGTTGCTGCAAGCGTCGGGCACGTTCAAAGCACGCGGCGCGTTCTCGAACCTGCTCTCGCTCAGCGATGCGCAGCGTCAGGCGGGCGTGACGTGTGTTTCCGCAGGCAATCACGCTGTGGCCGTCGCGTATGCGGCGCAAGCCATGGGCGTGAGCGCCAAGACGGTGATGCTCAAGACGGCAAGCCCGGCGCGTTCGTCGCTGTGCCGCGAATACGGCGCGGACCTCGTGCTGGCCGAGAACGTGCACGAAGCGTTCGACGTGGTGAAGCGCGTGGAGCAGGAAGAAGGCCGCTTCTTCGTGCATCCGTTCAACGGCTATCGCACGGTGCTGGGTACGGCAACGCTCGGGTACGAGTGGGCGCAACAAGCGCCCGATCTCGACGCCGTGATCGTGCCGATTGGCGGCGGCGGCCTGATCGCAGGTGTGGCAACGGCGTTCAAGCTGTTTGCGCCGCATGTGAAGGTCTACGGCGTGGAACCGGCGGGTGCCGACGCCATGGCACAAAGCTTTGCCACCAACGGTCCCGTCAAGATGGGTCCGATGACAGGCATTGCCGACAGCCTGATGGCACCGCACACCGAGCTGTACAGCTACACGCTGTGCCGCCGCAATATCGATGAGCTGGTGACGGTGACCGACGACCAGATGCGCGCTGGCATGCTCACGCTGTTCCGTCAGTTGAAGTTAGCTGTGGAACCTGCGTGCGCTGCTGCGACCGCAGCCCTGATGGGGCCGCTGCGCGAGAAGCTCGCGGGCAAACGCGTGGGCGTGTTGTTGTGCGGCACGAACACCGATCCGGCCACGTTCCAGCGACATATCGAAGCGGCGCTTGCCGCCGAAGCGAACGGCTGATCGCCCATGACTGCCACTTCGCCCTCTCCCGCCGTGCTGTTGCTAGACGCTGCGCAAGTCGCGGCGTTGATGCCCGTCGCCGACGCCATTCCCGTGATGTCGGACATGTTCGGCGCGCTCGCGCGCGAACAGATTCACCTGCCCCTGCGTCAGATCGTCCGTCCGCCCGAGGCACTGGGCGCCAAAGGGCTGTTGGGCATGATGCCTGCGTTCATTGCGGGCGACGGCAGCATGCCTGTCTACGGGGCGAAGGTCGGCACCTTCTTTCCGGGCAACAGCACGTTGGGCAAAGATCCGCATCAAGGCTGCGTCGTGTTGATGAGCGGCGAGACGGGCGAGTTGCTGGCCATCATGAATGCCGCCGAGATCACCGGCATTCGCACGGCGGCCGTCACCGGCCTCGCCACGCGCCTGCTCGCCCGGCACGATGCCACGCGCCTCGCGCTGATCGGCGCAGGTCATCAGGCGCACTGGCATCTTGCGGCGCTCGCAGCGGCGCGCCCGCTGTCACACGTTCGCGTGGCAAGCCGGTCGCGTGCGAGTGCGCAAGCGTTTGTCGATGCGGAACAGCCGAACTATGGCTTCACGCTGGAAGCTGCCGACAGCGTCGAAGCTGCGGTTCGTGATGCCGATATCGTCGTGACGGTCACCAATGCCAGCGAGCCAGTACTGCATTCGGGCTGGCTGGCACCTGGCACGCACGTCAATCTGGTCGGCAGCAGCACGCCGCGCCAGCGCGAAGCCGATGCCGAGCTGATGGCACGCGCGCAACTGTTCGTCGACCGTCGCGAGTCGACCATCAACGAATCGGGCGACTATCTGGCGGCGGCCGCCGAAGGCCGTATCGGTCCGGAAGACCTGCTCGCCGAACTCGGCGAACTGGTGATCGGGAAGCACGCAGGACGGACTAGCGCTGAGGACGTCACGCTGTTCAAATCGCTCGGCATGGGCGCGCAGGACGTGGCGCTCGCCGCCGCGCTGTATCGCCGCGCGCAAGGCTCGGCCATCGGCGTGCGGGCGGCTATCTAGCGTTTCGGGACCTAGGGCATAACCGCCCTAGGGTTTCGGGACTCGGGGACAAGGGCGTCGGACCCTGCCGCGTGACAAACAGGTTGTCCGAATACGTCCGCTTCCCGTCCGCACTGGGTCTATTGCCCTCTCGCCGACGTCCGTAAGATGACTCCATCGTCACCCGACCCCATGGAGTCAGTCATGTCGCAAAATCAAACGTCCCGCACTGCCCTGATCGTCATCGACGCCCAGGAATCGTTCCGTCAGCGTCCGTACTGGCGCGAAGACGATCTGGCGACGTACTTCTCGCGTCAGCAAGCGCTGGTGGACGGTGCCGTGGCACGCGGTGTGCCTGTGGTGCAGGTCTTCCATATCGACTCGGGCGTATTCTCGCGTGCCTCCGGCTTTGTCCGCACGCTCGAAGAACTGCGCATCGAGCCGGTTTTCACGGTCGATAAGGTCAAGCACAGCGCGCTGGCTGGCTCCACGCTCGGCGCATGGCTGGTCGAAAACGGCATCACACGCCTGATCGTCTCCGGCATTCGCACCGAGCAGTGCTGCGAGACGACGACCCGTGCGGCCTCCGACGCCGGCTACGAAGTCGATTTCGTCACCGAAGCCACGCTCACGTTCCCGATGAAGCACCCGCGTACGGGCCGCGAATTGTCGGTCGCCGACCTCAAGGAGCGGACCGAAACGGTGCTGGTCGACCGCTTCGCCCGCATCGTGACGGTTGAGGAAGCGCTGGCGGCGGTGTAACGTCGAGGCTCATCCGAAATTGTCCGAATTTGTCCGCTGACTTCTTCGCCCCGGCCATCGCCGGGGTGCTTACGTGATGCCGCGAATCCAACCCGTCTACCTGCTGGTGATGCCCGACGCGCTGCTACTTGATGTGGCCGCGCCTGCGGAAGCGCTGCGCATGGCGAATTTGCAGCAGGATGCGGTGCACTTCACGTTGCATTACGTGGGCACTCAGCCGTCGGTCGCCACATCGATTGGCTTGCAACTCTCGCCGTTGACGGTGTTGCCGGATGCAGTCCCCAACGATGCATGGCTGGTGGTGACCGGTACGGTAGAAAAGCCGCTGCCGCTCGCGACCGTGCCCGGAAACGGCACAACGGCGGCACAGTCGGAGCAGTCAGCGCAGGTGGCTCAGATGGCGCGAGAGGCGCAACAAGGTGCGCCGAGTCGGGCGTCGGGGGATGACCCCGAAACACTGGCAGTGGCGTGGCTGCGGCGAACCGTCCGCCCGACGCACCGGCTGGTGTGCATCTGCACCGGCGCGCTGCTCGCTGCCCGTGCCGGGTTGCTCGACGGGCGCGTGTGCACGACACACCACGGCAGTTGCGACGAACTGCGCACGCTCGCACCGGGTGCGCGCGTGGCAGACAACCGGCTCTACGTTCAAGACGGCAATGTGTGGAGCAGCGCTGGCGTGACCACCGGTCTCGACCTGATGCTCACGTTGATTGCCGAGGTCACCAGCCCCTTGTGTGCGGCGGCTGTCGCCCGGTTGATGGTGGTGTATTCCCGCCGCGCCGGGGCCGACCCGCAGCTCTCGCCATGGCTTGAAGGCCGCAATCATTTGCACCCGGCGTTGCATCGCGTGCAAGACGCCATCGCCGCCGACCCCGCACGCGACTGGACGCTCGCCGCTATGGCCGACATTGCCAGCACTAGCGAGCGCCAGATCACGCGGCTCTTTCGCGAGCATTCCGGCACCGCCCCTATCGACTATCTGCACCGCTTGCGCATCGCGCTGGTGCGAGAGATGTTGGGCAACAGCCAACTCGACCTTGAGCGGATCGCCGAGCGCGCTGGCTTCGGCTCGGCGCGTCACATGCGCCGGGTATGGCACAAGTTCGATGCCGTGCCGCCCAGCCGTACACGTCGGCCCTCGCACCCAGCGGCACTCAGCTAGCTGGTAAATCGCGTCAGGGGCCGTGTCCCGGTAGAATGTCGGTCGCGCCCGGGGTATGCGTCGTAAAACGCGACGCCACCGGCGTATTTGCCGCACCTTTGCCGGACTCTCCCTTTCAAGATGGCCAACGATCTCGTCATTCTGGGTGCCACCCAGCTCCAAGCCGCCACTGCCGACGCCATTCGCGCGCTGGTACCCAGCGCCAAAGTGACCTTCGCCCCGGGCGTGGCACGCATCGCCGACGTCACCGACACCCCGGCACTTCGCACCGCCATGGCGGCGTTCGCACAGGCACATGGCGTCGATGCCGTGCTGGTGGACAGCCAACGTCGCCTCGCAGATTTCAAGCTCGTGGCCATGGACATGGACTCGACGCTCATCACGATCGAGTGCATCGACGAGATCGCCGATTACTGCGGCCTGAAGGCGGAAGTCTCGGCCATCACCGAAGCCGCCATGCGCGGCGAGATCAAAGATTTCAACGAAAGCCTGACGCGCCGCGTCGCCTTGCTCAAAGGACTCGACGCAAGCGCGCTCGAAAAGGTCTATGAGGAACGCCTGCAACTGTCGCCGGGTGCAGAGAACATGTTGCGCGGTGTGCAAGCGTTGGGCATCAAGACGCTGCTGGTGTCGGGCGGTTTCACGTTCTTCACCGATCGCCTCAAAGCGCGGCTGAATTTGGACGTCACGCGCGCCAATACGCTGGAAATCGTGGACGGCAAGCTGACCGGGCGCGTGATCGGCGAGATCGTCAACGCTGAAGTGAAAGCACGTACCGTCGCGGAAGTGGCAGCGCAGTTCGGTGCGACGCCGTCGCAGGCCATCGTCATGGGCGACGGCTCGAACGACCTGCAAATGATGGCGATTGCCGGGCTGTCGGTC
This sequence comes from Pandoraea pneumonica, assembly GCF_049918595.1. Taxonomy (GTDB): domain Bacteria; phylum Pseudomonadota; class Gammaproteobacteria; order Burkholderiales; family Burkholderiaceae; genus Pandoraea; species Pandoraea pneumonica_A. Next base: position 451,363 of record NZ_JBNCRZ010000002.1, on the reverse strand, counting down.
GCGTTTCGCGCGAAGCCGGTGGTGCGCGAGCGCGCATCGGTCGCGTTCAATCATGTTGGGCTGGACGGGCTGCTGTCGCTGTTTCGCGGGGATTGATTCGCCAGCCAATCGACACACGGCGCAGTTTGAAAACACGACGACGCGCCGACGATTAGCGTCTCTCCTGCAAAAAAACACCCCAACCGCTGGATAGCCATCCAATCGGTTGGGGTGTTTTTTATTACAGCAGACGGTCAGCTTACGTGGCCAAGTTACGCGGTCAAATGCCCACTCAAGCTCGTCTCGATATCGGCTTGCAGATCGCGCACGTCTTCCAGACCCACATAGAAGCGCACGAGCGCGCCCTTGTGCGGCCACGGCATTGCCGTGCGCATCGACGGCACACGGTACGGCACCACCAAACTGTGCGCACCGCCCCAACTGAAACCAATCTTGAACAGACGCAGCGCTTCGATGAACGCATCGATCTGTGCCTGCGAGTAGCGCTCGTCGAACACCACCGAGAACAAACCGCCTGCGCCCGTGAAGTCGCGGCGGAAGTTCTGATAACCCGGGCAATCTTCGAACGCCGGATGCAGCACGGCGGCAATTTCCGGACGCGTCTTGAGCCAAGTTGCCAGCGTCATCGCCGCACGATCATGGGCTTCGAAGCGCAGTTGCATATTCGGCAAGCTGCGCAGCAACAGACTGCAATCGTCCACCGAAACACCGACGCCCATGCGCATGCGGGCTTGCTTCAGGCGGTGGTGCACTTCGTCGTCGACCGTCACGACCGAGCCCATCAGCACGTCGCTGCCGCCCGACTGGTATTTGGTCAACGCCTGCACGGAAATATCCACACCGTGATCGAACGGGCGGAACGCGATACCTGCGGAATAGGTGTTGTCGATGGCGGTGAGTACGCCGCGCTCACGCGCTACGCGGGCGATGGCCGGGATATCAGGCACTTCCATCGTCACCGAACCCGGGGCTTCGAGCCAAATTAGTTTGGTGTTCGATTGAATCAGATCGCCAATGCCCTCACCGATCAGCGGATCGTAATAGCGCACGGTAATGCCGAACGACGCTTGCAACCAGTCGCCATGCTCACGGTTGGGACTGTAGGCGTTGTCGGGAATCAGAACGTCGTCGCCGGTCTGGATCAGGCCGAAATAGACATTGGAGATGGCGCCCAAACCCGACGGGAACAGCAAGCAGTGCTTACCGCCTTCGAGCGCTGCGAGGCGGCGCATCAGTTCCATCGAGGTAGGCGTGGCATGCAGACCGTAGCGCCACTGACTGTCGTTCTTCCAGTCGAGCGAGCGCATTGCAGCGAGGTCGGGGAAGATCACCGTCGACGCGCGGGCGACCGGCACGGGCATCGCGGCGAAGCCAGCGGGTAACTGCGTGTCGGCGTGGAGAATGTTGGTTTGCCAGTGCCAGCCGTTGGCGTCCGGCTTATCGAGCGCCCCAGCGGGCTTGCGGTTGTCTTGCGTCATCACAGCTCCGGATCTCACGGGCCGGCAACACCGCCGGCCCCCGGGGTGTAACTTACACGCGCTCGAACACGGCGGCAATGCCCTGACCGCCGCCAATACACATCGTCACCAGCGCATAACGGCCGCCGACGCGCTGCAATTCATGCAAGGCCTTCACGGTAATCAGCGCACCCGTCGCACCGATCGGGTGGCCCAGCGAGATGCCGGACCCATTCGGGTTGACCTTGGCCGGATCGAAACCGAGATCGCGCGTGACGGCGCAGGCCTGCGCTGCAAACGCTTCGTTGGCTTCCACCACGTCGATGTCGCTCACCTTCAGACCCGCACGCTCCAGCGCCTTACGCGAGGCCGGCACGGGGCCAATCCCCATGTAGTTCGGATCGACACCGGCGTGCGCGTAGCTCACCAGACGCGCCAGCGGCTTCGCACCGCGACGCTCGGCTTCGGCACGTTCCATCAGGATGAGCGCAGCGGCGGCATCGTTCAGGCCCGAGGCATTGCCAGCGGTCACGGTGCCGTCTTTCTGGAACACAGGACGCAGCTTCGCCATGTCTTCCATCGTGACTTCGGCACGCACATGCTCGTCGGTGGTGAACGCAATGTCGCCCTTCTTCGACTTGATCGTGATCGGCACGATCTGATCGTTGAAGTAGCCCGCGGCCATCGCACGTGCAGCGCGTTGGTGTGATTCCACGGCGAGGCGGTCCTGATCTTCGCGCGTGATATCCCACTTCTTCGCGATGTTCTCTGCCGTCACGCCCATGTGGATGTTGGCAAACGGATCGTGCAGCGCACCGAGCATCATGTCGACCAAGCGCGATTCGCCCATGCGGGTGCCCCAGCGAGCGCCCGGCATCACGTACGGCGCGCGGCTCATGCTCTCGGCGCCACCGGCCATGGCGACATCGGTGTCGCCCAGCAGAATCGACTGCGCGGCCGAGATCACGGCCTGCAAACCGGAGCCACACAGGCGGTTCACGGTCATGGCCGGCGCGTGCTGGCTCACGCCGGCCTCGATGGAGGCCACGCGCGCCAGATACATGTCTTTGGGTTCGGTATGGATGACGTTGCCGAAAACGACGTGACCGACGTCTTCACCGCTCACGCTCGCGCGTGCCATGGCTTCGCGGGCAACAATCGCGCCGAGCTGCGTCGGCGCGAAATCCTTCAGACTGCCACCGAAATCACCGATGGCCGTACGCACACCACTCACAATCACCACTTCTCGTTGCATGTCTCTTCTCCGGGTGGATATAGGTTTGACGTTTGCGAACGAGTATACAGCGGGCAGGGGTTACCGCGATGGCAGGCGCATTGGAGGGAAACGTCAGTTGCCCATCAGGGCCAGCACTTGCTCGGCACGCGGGACCGGAGCTACGGCACCGTAGCCGGTGGTCGAGAGCGCCGCGCAAATGTTGGCGTAGCGCGCCGCCGTGAACGGATCGTCACCCAATGCCAGACGCGCCACGAAAGCGCCGCCGAAGCAGTCGCCCGCCCCGGTCGCGTCGAGCGCTTGCACCGGGTACGGCGCAACGATGCGGCGCTCAGTTGGCGTAGCGACGTAGCAACCTTCGCGGCCCAGTTTGAGTGCCACGACCTTCACACCGTGGGAGAGAAGTTCGTCGAGAATGGCGTCGCGATCTTCCAGACCGGTCACCGCCGTGACGTCGTCCCAGCTCGGCAGGCAAACGTCCGTGAGGCTGAACGCTTCACGCATGGTCGCGCGAGCGCGGGCCAGCGGCCACAGCTTGAGACGCAAGTTGGTGTCGAAAGACACCTGACCACCTGCGGCGCGAATCTTCGACATGGCGTCGAAAGCGGCGTCGCAAGCGTTCACGCTGATCGCCAGGCTGATGCCCGACAGATGCAGAAACTTGGCACCGGCCAACGCTTCGCGCGGCAGATCCTGCGCGTGGTAGCGGCTGGCTGCCGAACCGGCGCGCAAATAATCGAAGTGGTGGCCGTTCTCGTCGTGCGATACGAAATACACGCCGGTCGGCGCCTGCTTGTCGATGCGCACGGTCGACGTGTCGACGTCTTCATCGCGCCACAGGTCCAGCAGCATGCGGCCGAACAGGTCGTCGCCAACCGCGCTCACAAAGCCGGTGCGCACACCCTGACGGCGCGCGGCGATGGCGAAGTTGGACGTATCGCCGCCGAAGCCCTGAAGGTACTGACGGGCGTCGTCGGGCGACTGGTTGAACTCGACCATGGCTTCGCCCATGGCCAGCACTTGCGGCGTTTTCGATTGTGCTTGTGTCATCGATTCGATCCTTAGACCACTTCGCCCCACAGGTCATGGCCATCGGCGCCAGTGACCGTCACGTTCACGAATTCGCCTACCTTCAGACGCTTCGCTGCCTTCGGGGTCGGTTCGATGTACACGAGGCCGTCGATTTCCGGGGCGTCAGCGGCCGAGCGAGCGACGCCGCCGTCCTGATTGATTTCGTCGACGATCACCTGAATCGTCTTGCCGATCTTGCGCATCTGACGCTCGGCCGAGATTTCTTCGGCCACTTCCATGAAACGCGCGCGACGCTCTTCACGCACTTCGTCGGGCAGCGCGCCCGGCAGTTCGTTGGCCTTAGCACCTTCCACCGGCGAATAGGCAAAGCAGCCCACGCGGTCGAGTTCGGCTTCTTTCAGGAAGTCCAGCAGGTATTCGAATTCGGCTTCGGTCTCGCCCGGGAAACCAGCGATGAACGTGCTACGGATCGTCAGGTCCGGGCACGCCTTGCGCCACGCCTGAATGCGCTCGAGGTTCTTTTCACCCGAGGCCGGGCGCTTCATACGCTTGAGCACGTCGGGGTGCGCGTGCTGCAACGGCACGTCGAGATACGGCAGGATGTGGCCCTCGGCCATCAACGGAATGATCTCGTCGACGTGCGGGTACGGGTACACGTAGTGCAAACGCACCCATGCGCCGTACTGCTTGGCCAACTCGCCCAGCGCCGTAACCAGTTCAGTCATGCGGGTCTTGAGCGGACGACCAGCCCAGAAGCCGGTGCGGTATTTCACGTCGACACCATACGCGCTGGTGTCCTGCGAAATCACCAGCAGCTCTTTGACGCCGGCCTTGAACAGGTTTTCGGCTTCGAGCATGACTTCTGCCACCGGACGCGAGTCGAGATCGCCGCGCATCGACGGAATAATGCAGAACGTGCAACGGTGGTTGCAGCCTTCGGAAATCTTGAGATAAGCGTAGTGACGCGGCGTGAGCTTGATGCCCGCAGCAGGCACGAGATCGCTGAACGGATCGTGCGGCTTGGGCAGGTGCGTGTGTACCGCGCTCATGACTTCGCCCAGCGCGTGCGGGCCGGTCACGGCGAGCACCTTCGGGTGGACGGCGGTCACGATGTCTTGCCCGGCGGCGTCTTTCTTCGCGCCCAGGCAGCCAGTGACGATCACCTTGCCATTCTCGGCGAGCGCTTCGCCGATGGCGTCCAGACTTTCCTGCACGGCGTCGTCGATGAAGCCGCAGGTGTTGACCACGACGAGATCGGCACCGTCGTAGGTGCCCGAAATCGCATAGCCTTCAGCGCGCAATTGGGTCAGGATTTGCTCGGAGTCGACCAAAGCCTTGGGACAGCCGAGCGAAACGAAGCCGACTTTAGGGGTGCCGGCGGGCGATGGGCGGGACATGGGGCGAAATCCTGATCTAGTGAATACGGTGTAACGACCGGACAGCGAGCCTCGCAGGACCAGAACGAGGCGATTTCGCCGTCGTAAGTCCCCTGCCCGCCTGCCGATCCTCGCGCCACGGACAAAACCCGCAGCGAAGAACCGCGCATTTTACCTTGTTCGCCCGTTGTGCGTTCCAACTATCGTTGCGGTGTGCGCCCCGAGCCACACCGCAACGTCATACCTATGCGTGCATTCCGCACGCAAAACGCGCACTACGTCGCGTCAGGGTTTCTTATTGGGATCTTTGCCCGGCGTGCCTGGCATTCCCGGCATGCCCGGTGCACCCGGCGCTCCCGGGAACGGGAACGTGCTGAACATGTTCTTGGCCTGGCTCTGCATTTGCTCCTGCATCTGCACAAACAGGTTCTTCGACTGCTCGATGTAGTTGGTCATCATGCCCTGCATCATCGGCGCTTGCATGTTCATGAATTGCGCCCAGACGTCCGGATTGAAGGCAGCGCCCTCGTAGATGCCCTTCGACTGATCGGCCAGCTTGTTCTGAATCTCGATGAAGGTCTGGATGTTCTTCTCGAGGTAGGTGCCCATCATCCCTTGCAGCGCGTGGCCGTAGAAGCGGATGATCTGAGACAACATGGCGCTCGAGAACATCGGCACACCGCCGGTCTCTTCTTCCAGAATGATTTGCAGCAGAATGCTGCGGGTCAGGTCCTCGCCCGTCTTGGCGTCGACGACCTTGAACTCCTCGGTCTCGAGCACCAACTGCTTCACATCGGCAAGGGTGATGTACGTACTGGTCTGGGTATCGTACAAACGCCGGTTCGGATACTTTTTGATCAGGCGCTCGTCAGTCTTCTTGCTCGCGGTCATGCGGTGGGTTTCCTGCTTTTATGAAGGACTTCCCCGACCGACGGTCGGGGTTAGTCACATATTATCGATTCTAGGGCGTTTGCTGCTATGCGGCAAAGCCCTAACCCGCGGCGGAAAAAGGTAGCGACCCGTGGTTCGCCCCTCGCGCTTGCGCGCTTCCGCCCTGCCACCGCTTAGCCCATGTGCAGGCCGCCGTTGAGCGAGAAGTCGGCCCCCGTCGAGAAGCCGGACTCTTCCGAAGCCAGCCAAGCGACGATGGATCCGATTTCGCTCGGCTCGCCCAAGCGCTTGACCGGAATGGTTGCCACGATCTTGTCGAGTACGTCCTGACGGATCGAGCGCACCATGTCCGTCCCGATATAGCCCGGCGACACCGTGTTCACGGTCACGCCCTTGGTGGCCACTTCCTGCGCCAGCGCCATCGTGAAGCCGTGAATGCCGGCCTTGGCCGTCGAGTAGTTCGTCTGACCGAACTGCCCCTTCTGACCGTTCACCGACGAGATGTTGATAATGCGGCCCCAGCCACGCTCGCACATGCCCTCGATCACCTGCTTGGTGACGTTGAACAAGCTCGTGAGGTTGGTCGCGATCACCGCATCCCAGTCCTCGTGCGTCATCTTGCGGAAGACGACGTCGCGCGTGATACCGGCATTGTTCACCAGCACCTCGATCTCGCCCACTTCTGCCTTCACCTTATCGAATGCAGCCTTGGTCGAATCCCAATCACCGACGTTACCTTCGGAAGCGATGAAATCGAAACCCAGCGCCTTTTGATCTTCCAGCCACTTCACGCGGCGCGGCGAATTCGGACCGCAGCCCGCCACGACCTTGAAGCCGTCTTTGTAAAGCCGCTGGCAAATGGACGTACCGATACCGCCCATCCCGCCCGTCACGTATGCAATGCGTTGAGTCATGGAACGCTTCCCCCTAAATAACGGCAAATCTGCCGCCTGTTGCGACTGCCAATTGACCGACGCGCAGGCCGCGCGTTCCCACGCGAACCTTCCGTCTCCTGACTGCCTCCGGCAACAAGCCCGCGCGCGTTGCACGCACGGGCGTCACCGGTTTGATTCGTTGTGGGTTACCGCTCTTCTACAGCGAACAGCGAGTGCGCTGTCACACCCGCTGCCAGGCAATTACACACGTTCGAGCGCCAGCGCCACGCCCATGCCGCCGCCGATACAAAGCGAGGCCAGACCGCGGCGTGCGTCGCGACGCGCCATTTCGTGCAGCAGCGTGACGAGAATACGGCAGCCCGATGCACCGATCGGGTGGCCGATCGCAATCGCGCCGCCGTTCACGTTGATCTTCGACGTATCCCAGCCCATCTGCTTGTTCACCGCCAGCGCCTGTGCAGCAAACGCTTCGTTGATTTCCATCAGGTCAAGGTCTTTCACATCCCAGCCCGCACGTGCGAGGCAACGCTGCGACGCCGGCACCGGGCCAATGCCCATCACGGACGGGTCGACACCTGCATTCGCATAGGCCTTGATGCGTGCCAGCGGCTGGAGACCCAGTTGCTCGGCGCGCTTGGCCGACATCACCACCACGGCTGCTGCACCATCGTTCAGGCCCGAAGCGTTGGCCGCAGTGACGGTGCCGTCTTTCGCGAACGCAGGCTTGAGGCCAGCAAGCGACTCCGCCGTCACGCCGTGGCGCACGAACTCATCGGTGTTGAACAGCAGCGGATCGCCCTTGCGTTGCGGAATCGAGACCGGCACGATCTCCGCGTCGAAACGACCGGCCTTTTGCGCGGCCTCTGCCTTGTTCTGCGAAGCGGCAGCGAACGCGTCCTGCATTTCGCGAGTGATGCCGTATTCCTTCGCCACGTTTTCAGCCGTGATGCCCATGTGGTACTGGTTGTACACATCCCACAGACCGTCGACGATCATGCTGTCGATCAGCTTGGCATCGCCCATGCGGAAACCGTCGCGCGAACCCGGCAGCACGTGCGGTGCGGCGCTCATGTTCTCCTGACCGCCAGCGACCACGATGTCGGCATCGCCCGCGGCAATCGCATTGGCCGCGAGCATCACGGCCTTCAGGCCCGAGCCGCACACCTTGTTGATCGTCATGGCTGGCACCATCGTCGGCAGACCCGCCTTGATGGCCGCCTGGCGTGCAACGTTCTGCCCCGAACCGGCGGTCAGCACCTGACCCATGATCACTTCGCTGACATCGTCGCCCTTGAGTTTGGCGCGCTTGAGGACCTCGTCGATCACGATCGCGCCCAGATCCGGCGCAGCTACCTTGGCGAGCGAACCACCAAATTTACCGACTGCGGTGCGCGCAGCCGACACAATCACGATATCCGTCATGTCTCTTTCCTCGTCTTCAAAATAAGTCGAACCAAAGGGCTGCCCGACGACGCCGCGCCTGCTCAGGCTTTCGCCTTGACATAGCGGCCGGGTGCCGGTTCGATGGGGGCATAAGCAACATTACCATACGCCTTTGGCGCTTTGACGCGTTTTCCGGCATAGCCGGCGAGCCAATCGCTCCAGTCTGTCCACCAGCTCCCCGGGTGTTCCGTGGCACCTGCGAGCCAGTCGTCCGACGCGACGCCCACGTCGTCGTTACGCCAATAACTACGCTTCTTTTTCACGGGCGGGTTGACCACGCCAGCGATGTGACCCGACGCACCCAGCACGAAGCGACGCTCGCCACCGAGCAACGGCAGCGAACGGAATGCCGACGTCCACGGCACGATGTGATCTTCTCGCGATCCGAACACATAGGCCGGGGCATCGATCGTTCCCAGATCGACTGGCACGCCGCAGGTCTGCACGACGCCGGGCTGCTTCAGTTCGTTCTGCAAATAAAGATGGCGCAGATACCAGCAGAACATCGGCCCCGGCAGGTTGGTGCCGTCGCCGTTCCAGTACAGCAGGTCGAACGGCTGCGGCGCGTTGCCCTTCAAATAGCTGTCGACCACGTAGTTCCAGACCAGATCGTTCGGACGCAGGAACGAGAACGTGTTGGCCAGTTCGACACCGCGCATCAACCCAGGCGGTTGTCCAAGCGCCCCGCCGATCGTCTGTTCGCGGAACTGCACATGTGGCTCGTCGACGAACACGTCGAGCACGCCAGTATCGGAAAAATCTAATAGTGTGGTCAGCAACGTCACACTCGCAACCGGCGACTTGCGGCCGTTTTGCCCCTTGGCGGCGAACACGGCAAGGGCCGCTGCGAGCAACGTGCCACCGACGCAAAAACCGAGTGCGTTGATCTGCGGCTGTCCGGAGATTTCACGCACGACATCGATGGCCGCAATCGGCCCTTCGCCCACGTAGTCGTCCCACGTCTTGTGCGCGAGCGATGCATCGGGGTTACGCCACGACACCACAAACACCGTGTGACCCTGCTCCACGGCATAGCGCACGAGCGAGTTCTCGGGTTGCAGATCGAGGATGTAGTACTTGTTGATGCAAGGCGGCACCACCAGCAACGGGCGCTGGTGCACGGTCGGTGTGAGCGGCTTGTACTGGATGAGCTGGATGAGGTCGTTCTCGAAAACGACTGCCCCTTCCGTCGTGGCAACGTTGCGTCCCACTTCAAAGGCGGCCTCGTCCGTCTGCGACACTTTGCCCTTACCCATATCGACAAGCAGATGCTGCATGCCAGCCAGCAGGCTGTCGCCGTGCGTTTGCACGAGGCGCTGTTGTGCGTCGGGATTTGTCGCGATGAAGTTCGCGGGCGAGCTCGCGGCCACCCATTGCTCGACGGCGAAGCGGATGCGTTCGCGTGTCTTCACATCGGCATCGACCAGTTCGGCCATGCGCATCAGGAACCGGCCGTTGAGCAGATAGAGCGCAGCGGGCAATGCATAGAACGGATTGCGCCAGCCGTCGCCCGCGAAACGCCGGTCACCCAGCGGCGGCGCGTTATCGAGCCCCGGCTGGTTGAAACTGGCGACAAGCTCGGCAAATTCGCGCGCATATTCCGTCTGAAGGGCATTCAGACGCGCGGGATCGACGTGCAATGGCGTCGGCTGCGGCATATTGCCGGACTTACCGAACAGTTCGAAGAGATGTGTGAAAGGATTGGCGGGATTCGCTGCGCCATTGGCGCCCGCAGCGGTGGAGCCCCCAGCGCCCGGCAGCGCGCCGAACAGTTGTTGGGCGGCACTGAACCACTGCGACATGTCCTGAGCGGAGAGCGAAGCGGAGGGAAACTGCTGAGCAAACGAGGCGGCAAACGAAGCCGGATCGAAGTTGGCACTGGCGCGATTCATGATAGCCTGAGCGTCACGTCCGTTGCGTCCACGGGCCAGTGCCCGAAACGCGGCGGCGTGCTACGCCTCGCGAGCGTTGCGCCCCGCCTGTAAAGCATTCTTGCGTGCGAGCGCAGGCGTGTCAATGCTTGCGGTGTACGTCCTGCGGAATTCTCCGGCCGCCCCGACCATTTTTGAATGCGCGTTTGTCCCGATGCTGATCATCGTTCTCGGCTGGCTCTATGTTCTCGCGATGGTCGCCATCACCGCACCATCGATCTGGCTCGGCCTGTTTATCTTTCTCGGCGGTGGCGTCGCCCCGGCGCTGCTGTGGCTCTATATCGCCGGGGGACGCATCCGGCGGGCGAGACGGCGGCATCTCGACAGCCTCGCCGACACCGCGCCCAGCGACCTCCGCATGGAGGAGCATCGCCCAAGCGCGCACGATGCAGACACGCCACAGCCCGCCCCGCCGTCACACCCACGTCATTAAGTGACGTCATGAACGTACGACACTAAGTGCGCAGCGACTTACGCCTCGCGCCACACCAGCGCCGCCATGCGCCCCGTCGTCCGATCACGGCGATACGAATAGAACCGCGACGCATCGCTGACCGTACACCACTGACCACCAGACACACTCGTCACGCCCTCGCGAGCGAGCCGCAGGCGCGCCAGCGCGCACAGATCCGCTAACGACTTCCCTACCATCGGATCACCATGCGCGACGAAGGCCGCAAGCGTCGCGTCAAGCTCTTCGGGCAATGCTGCCGCCAAAAACGCCTCGCGGACTTCCGGTCCGACTTCGAACGCTGTCGGCCCGATGCACGGTCCGAGCCACGCGATCACGTCGGCGCGTTCGCCCGCTTGTTCCACTGGTTCCGCTTGCGCCGACTGCGGCAGACGTGCACGCAAGGCTTGCACGGCCTGTTCGATCACCCCCGCGCAAAGCCCACGCCACCCCGCGTGCGCCGCAGCGACCGCGTGCCCCTGCTTGTCACACAACAGGACGGGCAGACAGTCGGCCACCATCACCGTACTCGCCAAGCCCGGAGCATTCGTCGCGCTGGCATCGGCCTGCAACGGATCGCCCGCGCGAACGGCGTCGAGCGCCGCCTGCGCATCCACCACACGCGGGCCGTGCACTTGCGCGACCCACGCCGACGGCACCCCCGTGCGCGACGCCAGCAACGCGCGGTTCGTCGTGACCGCAGCGGGATCGTCATCTGCCTTAAAACCCAGATTAAACGTCGCTTGCGGACCTTCGCTCACCCCACCCGCGCGCGTGGTGAATACCGCGCGAACATTCGATGGTGCGGGCCAATCGGGAATGATCCAGTCGTTGGGGATGTCGTGCTGATGGTTTCGTTCAGGCAGGGAAGAAGTCATCGAGCGAATCGGGAAGGGTTGAAAAGTCGAATTCGAGGCCAAGCGCCGCCATGAGTTCGCGCATATCGTCGGGCAACGGTGCCTGCCAGTGCATAGCACGACCATCGTCCGGATGAATCAGGCCCAGACGCCAGGCATGCAACGCCTGCCGCGTGAAATCGCCGGGCAACGCAGGACGCCGATGGCGAGGCTTATATAGCGGATCGCCCAGCAGCGAATGTCCCAGGTGGGACAAATGCACGCGAATCTGATGGGTACGTCCCGTATCGAGCGAACACAGCACCAGCGAGACCGGCGAGCTCTCCCACTCGGCGCTCGCCACCGTGACCACACGTGTGCGAGCGGGTTTGCCGCCCTGCCCGTGAACGACCGCCATGCGCGTGCGCTCGCGGGGATCGCGCCCGATGGGGGCGTCGACGACCGTACGCAACGGCGGGCGGCCCCACACCAATGCTGCGTAATGACGCTTGACGGTACGCGCCTGCAATTGCCGCACAAGATCGGTTTGCGCGATCAAAGTACGCGCCACCACCATCAAGCCAGACGTTTCTTTATCGAGCCGATGGACGATGCCCGCACGCGGCAGGTCAGCGGCGGCCTGCCCATAGCGGTGCAGCAAGCCATTGAGCAACGTCCCCGACCAGTTACCGGCCGCCGGATGTACCACTAACCCTGCGGGCTTGTTGAAGACGGCCAGGGCGGCGTCTTCGTAGACGGCGTCGAGCGGCACGGGCTCCGGCGCGAACGCCAACTGCTCGGGGAGTGCCGCCGGGATGATCGCCACCGACTCGCCGCCAGCGACTTTTTGGCGCACTTTGGCCGTCACGCCGTCGAGCGTCACGCGCCCATCTTCGACCCACGCCTGTAACCGGCTTCGGGAATACTCGGGAAAACATTGTGCCAGCGCCTTGTCGAGGCGCTCGCCAGCGAGCGCGTCGGGCAATGTGGCGGTCAGCGGTTCAGCACTTTCGGCCGAACCGGCAACGGCAAGGGTAGAATCCGTGTCGGAATTGGCGGTGCCATTGGGAGCACCGGGGAAAGCCGCGGGAAGCAATTCGAGGTCGTCGTCCGACGAGTCCTCTGCATTTTCCGTGGCAAATGAGGCGGTTACGCTATAATCCGGCACTATTGAACGGGTCATCGAGAAGTGAAGCCAACGAGCATGCAAGCCCTGAAACTAGTCAAACATCTTACGCTGGCCGTAATGCTGGTCGGCGGCGTGGCCGCCTGCGGCATTCTGCCGGAGAAAACCGACGAAACGGCCAGCTGGTCGACGAACAAATTATACTCGGAAGCCAAAGACGCCTTTGACGGCGGCGACTACACCAAGGCAGCCAAGTATTACGAGTTGCTCGAAGGGCGCGATCCGTTCGGCCCGCATGCTCAGCAAGCGCAGATCAACACCGCTTACTCCTATTACAAAGACAACGAGCAAGCTCAGGCGCTTACCGCCATCGACCGCTTCATTCGTCTGCATCCGGATAGCCCGTCGATCGATTACGCCTATTACCTCAAGGGCCTGATCAACTTCAACGACGATTTGGGTCTCTTCGGCCGCTTCTCGGGTCAAGATCTGAGCGAGCGCGATCCGAAGGCACTGCGTGCCGCGTACGACAGCTTCAAGTACCTGGTCGAGCACTATCCGACCAGCAAGTACGCAAACGACGCTGCACTGCGTATGCGTTACGCCGTCAACGCGATGGCCGCGCACGAAGTGCATGCCGCCGAGTACTACTACCGCCGTGGTGCGTATCTGGCTGCCGTGAACCGCGCCCAGACCGCACTGCAAGACTTCGACAAGGCCCCGGCCCTCGAAGACGCGCTGGGCATCATGATCAAGTCGTACGACAAACTCGGCATGACCGAATTGCGTGACGACACCCGCCGCGTGATGGAAAAGACGTATCCGAACAGCGGTTATCTGACCGTTGGCCATCGTATCGACGACGGTACCGGCAAGAAGGCCTGGTGGCAGATCTGGCGTTAATTCGTCAGTGCCCCCCGGCATCGAACCTTGCGGTTCTGCCACACCCTCGAAAAGCCCTCGCATGCGAGGGCTTTTTGTTTTCCGCTTACATTGTTGCTTTCTCCGGATATTACGTAAGGAGTCTGTCGCGTGAGTTCGCCTCTTTCCTTCCCCCAACCCAACAAGACCCTGCTCGCCCTGCGTCACGTGCACTTCGAAGATCTCGGCATGCTTGCCCCGTTCTTCGCCCAGCGCGGCTATGCAATTGAATATGTGGATGCGCCAGTGCGTGATTTGCGTAGCATCGACGCCCTGTCGCCCGATCTGATGGTCGTGCTCGGTGGCCCGATCGGCGCGTTCGATGAGGCCATCTACCCGTTCGTTGCTGACGAGTTGGCGTTGGTGAAAGCGCGCCTCGACGCGAAGGCACCGATACTCGGCATCTGCTTGGGTGCGCAGTTGATGGCGCGTGCGCTCGGGGCGAAGGTGTACCCGCTTGGGGTAAAGGAAATCGGGTACGCGCCGCTCACGCTGACGGCTGCGGGCGAAGCCTCGCCGTTGGCGGTGTTAGGCGATGCGCCGGTGCTGCATTGGCATGGCGATCAATTCGACATTCCCGAGGGTGCGGAGCATCTGGCGCTTACGGAGGTTGGCGCGCATCAGGCGTTTTCGCTTGACCGACATGCGCTCGGTTTGCAATTCCATTTGGAAGCCGATGCCGCACAGATTGAATCTTGGCTCGTGGGCCATGCGTGTGAACTGGGCGCAGCGGGCGTAGATCCCGTGGCGCTGCGCGCCGATGCGCAGCGTTATCAGGCACGTCTGGCGCAGGTGGCCCCGGCAGTGATCGGTCACTGGCTCGACGCGCACGCTTAATTTCCAGCGTCTGCCGCCATCTCATCGAAGAACGCACGCACGATCGAGAGTTCGCGCGTGCGCTTGAACGGCGGCAGACTTTGCCAAATGCGCCGACCGTAAGGCTTATCGACCAGACGTGGATCGCAAATCATCAGCACGCCGCGGTCGCGCTCGGAACGAATCAACCGCCCTGCCCCCTGCTTCAGCGTAATAACCGCCTGCGGCAGCTGATGAACGGCAAACGGGCTCAGGCCCTTCTTGGTCAATGCATCGAGCCGCGCGGCCAGTACCGGATCGTCGGGCGGCGCAAACGGCAGCTTGTCGATGATGACCAGCGACAGCGCCTCGCCGCGCACGTCCACCCCTTCCCAGAAACTCTGACTGCCGATGAGCACCGCATTACCGAGTGCTCGGAACCGGTCTAGCAGTTCGGTACGGCTCGCTTCCCCCTGCACCAGCAGCGGATACGGCCAGCCGCGTCGTTCGAACTCTTCGCGCAAACGCTCAGCGGCACGATTGACAGCGCGCAATGTCGTGCACAACACGAACGCCCGGCCGCCACTCACTTCCAGCACAGGCAGCGCTGCATCGAGCACCGCATCGGTAAAGCCTGGCGACGACGGCTGCGGCAAGCCGCGCGGCACATACAGCAAGCTCTGATTCGGATAATCGAACGGGCTCGCCAACGTCAACGACTTCTCGGAATCCAGTCCCAGCTGCGCCGCGTAGTGATTGAAATTGCCCTTCACCGACAGCGTCGCGGACGTGAAAATCCATGCTCGCGGCGCGCCGGCCCGCTGCTTGGCGAAGATCGGCGCAATCGACAGCGGCGTCTGATGCAACTGCACGGCTTGTGAGAACACCTCGATCCAGCGCACCGTTTCAGGCGGCGTGTAGACCTTTTCTTTCCCGCCCTCGCCCTCGGCTTTCGCCTCGGCAGCGACACGTGCCGCTTCCGCCTCACGCGCGATGGCCGCTTTCGCCGCCTTTTCACGCTTGCCGTCCGTCACGCGCGGCGCATCGGGGTCGAGCAGCGGCAACGGTTCCTCACCCGGCGTCGGCGGCGTCACGCCCATCTGCCAACGCTCGAGCTGTTGATGCAGTTCCATTGCGCGACGCAGGCAAGCGCCCAGCGCCTCTGCACGTTCCGCTTGATGTTGCAGCGTCTCGATCAAATCCTGCAACGCGACGTCGACACCATCGAGCGCACCGAACAGCTCGTGATCGTCCGCCAACTGCGTCACCGACATCCGCGTGTTTTCGGGCCCGAACGTCAGTCGCACATCGCGTGCCGCACGCTCGAGATTGGCGCCCAACTTGACCCAGTCGGCGGCATCACGCGCGTGAATCAGACCCTCGGCCACGCAATCGCGCGCGAGTTCGAGAATCTGCCCCGTGGACACCGTCTCGCCGAAGAAAAGCGTCGCCGTCTCGGGCAACTGATGCGCCTCGTCGAAGATCACCGTATTCGCGCTAGGCAGCAATTCAGCCATGCCGGTGTCGCGCAGCATCACGTCCGCAAAGAACAGATGGTGGTTGACCACCACGAGGTCGGCTTGCTGCGCTTCCTTGCGAGCCAGCATCACAAAGCAGTCTTTGTAACGCGGGCACTCCTGCCCCAGACAGTTGTCGCGCGTTGACGTCACCTGCGCCCAGACCGGCGAGTTCTCCGGCACCGACGCCAACTCGGCTTTGTCGCCACTCTTCGTGATCTGCGCGAACGTCACGATCTCGCGCAACTGTGCGGCCTCGTGGCGCGATGCGAAGCGCGCTTCCTGCTGCGCCCGCTCGAGGTAGTAGTGACAGAGGTAGTTCGAGCGGCCCTTGAGCATCGCCACACTGACCGGCACGGCCAGCGCACGGCGCACGGTCGGAATGTCGCGCGCGAAGATCTGATCTTGCAGGTGCTTGGTGCCCGTCGAGATGATCGTCTTGCCGCCCCAAAGCATGGCCGGCACAAGATACGCATACGTTTTGCCGGTGCCCGTGCCTGCCTCGGCAATCAGCGAATCGTGCGTATCCATCGCCGATGCCACGGCGCGGGCCATTTCGGTTTGCGGCTCGCGCGAACGATAACCGTCGATGGCGCGCGCCAGCATGCCGCCATCGCCGAAGATCTCCTCCAGCTCTCGCTCTCGCTTGGGGGCAAGGGGCTTGAGGCCGTGGAAGGTGGGCGCGTCGGCGGAAGTGGAGACGTCGGGAGTATCGCTGGCTGCGGCTGCGGAATCGGTCAAAACGGCAAATAAAACTCAAAGGCGCCGCGAATCGACAACGAGCGATTCGCGGCGCCGGCAATAAAAAGTGTCGCGCAGACGGGGACTTCATGTCACGCGGAGAAGATGCACTGCCGAACATTAGCAAGCGACTAACAAGCGACTAGCAAGCGCTGGCAGGATCCGAGTGCTTCAGACGGATCGAACGATTCGAACGGTTCGAACGGTTCGAACCGTCTCCCTCAGCATTCAACAAATTCACGCCGGTTGATCCGGCGTTTGCTGCACTTGCAGCAGGGTAATGGTGTCTTTGATTTTCAGACGGCGCTTCTTCAGGCGCGTGACTTGCAGTTCATCGTACGTCGGCTCCGTTAGCAACTTGTCGATCAAAAAATCGAGATCGCGGTGTTCGATCTGCAACTCAATGATGCGACGTCCAATGGAGTGAAGATCGTGCTGCATCGTGGCAACTCTCCTGCAACGCTGAAGTGACTCCGGGCCCGGTCACCGACCGGCCCGGCCTCGCTTACTGTCCCGGCAATGCCTTTTGTGCCGGGGTGCTGCCCGACTGCGACTGGGCGCGGCGCTCGTCCGACTTCTTCTGGCGCTCGATGGCTTCCGCCTGCTTCTCGCCGTACTTTCGAACGTTCTCGGCACGCTCGGCAGCCTTCTGATCGGCCGTCGCCTTCGCTTCGTCGAGCTTCTTCTGCTGCTCGGCTTGCTTGGCATTGTACTGCTCGGCGTTAGCCGCCCGTTCCGGTGCCTTGCCGGTGCGCTCGGTCACACGCTGCTGGTATTCGGCCTGCTTTTCCTGATAGGAAGTCACGTTCTGCGCACGCTCGGCGGCGCGTTGCGGGGCTTCGGCAGCGGTCTGTGCGCGCTTGGCATCCAAGCGCTCGTCGCGCTCGTTCGCCCGCGCTTTGCGCTCGGCATCTTCGAGCACCAAGCGCTGGCTGCGCAAGGCCTTGAGCGCTTCGCGCTGTTCGTCGCGCGCCTTGTCGATGCAATAGTTCACGAAGAACTTCGACGCACATTCGTACTTCGCCTCTTGGAAGCGATAGTCGATCCACGCGCGCTGACGATCGAGCACGGCACGACGGCCGGCGAAATCGTCATCATCGGGATGCATGTCGAGTTTGTCGTCGTAGGCGACCGGCTTGTCGTCTTCTGCGGCAGCCGCCGCAGACGCGCTGCTAGCCGCAGACGGCGTGCGATCGGCCGTGGCATCAAACGGGACCTGTGGCACGCGAAGCTGTTCGGTCGTACGGCCCACGGCTTCCGCCGCAGTGAATCCCTGCGCGGACGACACAACGGGCATGGCAACGACGGCCACGGCCGACAGCGCGCTAAAAGCAGCGACCGACGTACCTGCGCGACCGCGCGAAAACAATTTTGCGAAGGAAATCATGAGGTTGAGCAGAGTGATGCCAAATTTTAGCATTGCCTGCCCGGACGCGCCCGCGGTTTATGGCAAAATGCCCCGCTCCTGGCACTTGGGTAATTCGCAACACTCATGACGCAAAACGTAGCCCTTCAGATCGTTCAACGCATCGCCGCCGAACTCAGCGTGCAGCCACGCCAGGTCGCCGCCGCCGTGCAATTGCTGGACGAAGGCGCCACCGTGCCCTTCATCGCACGCTACCGTAAGGAAGTGACGGACAACCTCGACGACACGCAGCTGCGCACGCTCGAAGAGCGTCTGCTGTACCTGCGCGAGCTCGAAGACCGGCGCGCGGCCATCCTCACGAGCATCGAGGAACAAGGCAAGCTCACTGACGAGCTGCGCACGGCCATCGTGGCCGCCGAGACGAAACAAACGCTCGAAGACCTCTACCTCCCGTACAAGCAAAAGCGCCGCACCCGCGCGCAGATCGCCCGCGAAGCGGGCCTCGAGCCGCTCGCGCAAGCCCTGCTCGCCGACCCGACGCTCGATCCGCAAACGGAAGCCGCCAAGTTTGTCGACGCCGACAAGGGCGTGGCCGACGTGAAGGCGGCCCTCGACGGCGCCCGCGACATCCTTTCCGAACAATTCGGCGAGACCGCCGACCTGCTCGGCAAGCTGCGCGACTACCTGTGGAATCAGGGCGTGGTCTCGTCGAAGGTCATCGAAGGCAAGGAAAGCGAAGAAGGCGAGAAATTCCGCGATTACTACGACTACGCCGAGCCTATCGCTTCGGTGCCGTCGCACCGCGCGCTCGCCCTCTTCCGTGGCCGTAACCTCGGCATCTTGATGGTCAAGCTCGGGCTGGGCGAAGAACTCGACGCGCAGATCCCGCATCCGTGCGAGGGCGTTATCGCCGGTCATTTCGGCATTCGCAACCAGAGCCGCGCCGCCGACAAGTGGCTGGCCGACGTGTGCCGCTGGTGCTGGCGGGTGAAGGTGCAGCCGCATCTGGAATCGGAACTGCTCACGCAAATGCGTGAGAGCGCCGAGAGCGAAGCGATTCGCGTGTTCGCCCGCAACCTCAAGGCCCTGCTGCTCGCCGCACCTGCTGGCCCGAAGAGCGTGATCGGTCTCGACCCGGGCCTGCGTACCGGCGTTAAGGTGGCTGTCGTCGACCGCACCGGCAAGCTGCTGGGCACGGACACGATTTATCCGCACGAACCCCGCCGCGATTGGGACGGCTCGCTCGCACGTCTGGCCAAAGTGGTCGCGGCCACGGGCGCGGAGCTTGTCAGTATCGGCAACGGCACGGCCTCGCGCGAAACCGACAAGCTGGCGCTCGAACTGATCAAGCGTCACCCGGAACTGAAGCTGCAAAAGATCGTGGTGTCGGAAGCGGGTGCTTCGGTCTACTCGGCATCGGAATTTGCGGCGAAGGAATTCCCGGAACTCGACGTCTCGCTGCGTGGCGCGGTGTCGATCGCTCGCCGTCTGCAAGATCCGCTGGCCGAACTGGTGAAGATCGAGCCGAAGGCGATTGGCGTGGGCCAGTATCAGCACGACGTGAATCAACGCGAACTGGCTCGCATGCTCGACGCCGTGGTCGAGGACTGCGTGAACTTCGTCGGCGTCGACGTGAACACTGCGTCGGCCCCGCTGCTCGCCCGCGTGTCGGGCCTGAACAGCACGCTCGCGAAGAACATCGTGGACTTCCGCGATAGCAACGGTCCGTTCGCCAACCGCGAGGCACTCAAGAAAGTGCCGCGTCTGGGCGACAAGACGTTCGAACAAGCCGCAGGCTTCCTGCGCGTGAACGGCGGCGACAACCCGCTCGATCGTTCGTCGGTGCACCCGGAAGCGTATCCGGTGGTCGAGCGCATTCTCGCGAAGATCAAGAAGAGCATCGGCGACGTGATGGGCAACGGCTCGGTCGTGCGCAGCGTCACAGCAACCGAGTTCGTCGACGAGCGCTTCGGTCTGCCCACGGTGAAGGACATCCTGACCGAACTGGAGAAGCCGGGCCGCGATCCGCGTCCTGAATTCAAGACGGCGACGTTCCAAGAAGGCGTGGAGAAGATCACCGACCTGAAGCCGGGTATGCAACTCGAAGGTGTCGTTACGAACGTGGCGGCCTTCGGTGCGTTCATCGACATCGGCGTGCATCAAGACGGTCTGGTGCACGTCTCGGCGATGTCGACGAAGTTCATCAAAGACCCGCACGAAGTCGTGAAGGCTGGCGATATCGTGAAGGTGAAGGTGCTGGAAGTCGATCCGCGACGTCAGCGTATTTCGCTGACCATGCGTCTGAACGACGACCTGCCGGTGGCCGGTGCGAGCGATCGTCCGGGCGCGGGTAGCGGCGGCGGCGCGCATCGCGGTGGTGGCAACGGCGGCAACCGCAGCGGTGGTGGTGGCCGTCAGCGCGAACCGGAAACGGTGAACGCAATGGCAGCCGCTTTCGCCAAGCTCAAGCGCTAACCCAGACGCAACTCGAAGCACCTCGCAGCAAAGAGAAAAGGCCCACGAATCTTCCGATTCGCGGGCCTTTTCTTTTGATCTCTTGCCAAGCGATGCGATGTTGGGGCGACGTCTGTGCCGCCCCGAAACCCGCATCAAATCTCGATCTTCGTCCCCAGTTCAACCACGCGGTTCGCCGGAATGCTGAAGAAGTCCGTCGGCTTGGCGGCATTCTGGTGCATCCAGGCAAACAAGCGCTCGCGCCAGATCGACATCCCCGGCAGCTTGGTCGGCACGACCGTTTCACGCGCCAGGAAGAACGACGTATCCATCAGCTCGAAATGCATATCCGTCTTCTCTTCGAGCAGGTGAAGCACTTCCTTCACGTCCGGCGTTTCGTTGAAACCGAAGGTCGACACGACGCTGTACAAACCGCCCGTATGGTCCTTCACCTCCATGCGCTTGTCGTCTTCGACGTACGGCACATCCACCGTGCGGAACGTCAGGAAGATGGTGCGCTCGTGCAGGATGCGGTTGTGCTTGAGGTTGTGCAGCAAGCTCACTGGCACTAGCGTATTGCCGCCCGTCAGATAGATGGCCGTGCCCGCCACGCGATGCGGCGGGTGCGCCAGCAAGCCTTGCAGGAACGGCCCCAGCGGAATACCGTCGGCAGCCGTGCGCTCACGCAGCAACTGGCGGCCCTTGTGCCAGGTCATCAGCATGAAGAACAGGAACGCCCCCAACGCCAGCGGCAACCAACCGCCCTCTTCGACCTTGATCAGGTTCGCGCCGAAGAACGCGAAGTCGACTACCAGGAAGCCGGTAATGATCAGCGCGACGAGGAACTTGTTCCAGTTCCAGACCTTGACCATGACCACGCACGCGAGAATCGTCGTAATCACCATGGTGGTCGTCACCGCAATGCCGTACGCGGCCGCGAGGTTGCTCGACGACTTGAACGCCAGCACGATCCAGATGATGACCAGCAGCAGCGACCAGTTGATCACCGGCATGTAGATCTGACCGATTTCACGATCGGACGTGTGCAGAATCTTCATGCGCGGCACGTAGCCCAACTGAATTGCCTGGCTCGTGAGCGAGAAAGCCCCGGAAATCACGGCCTGCGAAGCGATCACCGTAGCCGCCGTCGCCACCACGACCAGCGGCAGCAGCGCCCAGTCGGGGGCCATCAGGAAGAACGGATTCTCGATCGCTTTCGGGTTGCTCAGCAGCAGCGCGCCTTGCCCGAAGTAGTTGAGCACCAGCGCCGGGAACACGAGGAACGACCATGCGAAGCGAATCGGACGGATACCGAAGTGGCCCATGTCGGCGTACAGCGCTTCGGCACCGGTCAGCACCAGGAACACCGAGCCGAGCACGATGTAGGCCTGCAAGGCGTGCGTGTGGATGAAATGGATGCCGTAATACGGGTTGATGGCCTTGATGATCTCGGGTGCGGCGAACATGTTGTACACGCCCAGCACGCCGAGAATCACGAACCACACGACCATCACCGGGCCGAACAGGCGCCCCACTTTGGCCGTGCCCGACTTCTGCATCGAAAACAGAATAATCAGGATGACGATGGTAATGGGCAGCACAAAGCGCGTGAGCGATGGCGCGGCGATCTCTAACCCCTCGACGGCCGACATGACGGAGATGGCGGGTGTAATCACCGCGTCCCCGTAGAACATACAGGCCCCGAACATCCCCAGCATCATGAGCACCGACGCCCACTTGCTGCCCGCACGTACGCTGCGCAGGCTCAGCGCCATGAGCGCGAGCACGCCGCCCTCACCGCGGTTGTCGGCGCGCATCACGAACAGCACGTACTTCAGGGAGACGACGATCACCAGCGCCCAGAACAGCAGCGAGATGATGCCGAACACGGCTTGCTGGTTAAACGGAATGCCGTGTTGCGGATCGAAACATTCCTTGAGCGCATAGAGCGGGCTGGTGCCGATATCGCCGAAGACCACGCCAATGGCTGCCACCATCAGCGCAGGCATGGGCTGAGGGCGATGCCCCTGTCGTATGTTTTGCGTCATAAGGTTTGGGTAATCGCTTTATTGCGCTGCACAAAATGGGCGCTATTCTAACTGGCTGCCGAGTCCCTAGCTAGTCGGGACGGCCCCCGAGTGCCGGACGCCACACGCGACACGTTCGCCTAGGATAATTGCTGCCGCGCCCCATGACCAGCGCGGTACGACGCGGTTTTCCCTACCCCTCGCCTACGCCCGAACCCGCCGGTCCAACGCGCATCGCGGCGTCATTTGAGTTGCAAATGCGAGACATGAGCCATTCGCCTGTCGACAGTCCCGATGAATGCGTGTAGCGCATGCACTCGCGGCGCCGCAACGGACCTCAATCCCCCCCGATTACCCTTGATCCGCTCCGATTCCGCATGAAAAAAGCCGCCCGAAGGCGGCTTTCTCACAGGCTGACGGCAGCCAATCGACAATCGACCGTGAATTGACGGTGAATCGACCGATTAACGCTTCGTCTTGCGGCTGCTGGTGGTCTTCACCGAGCGGACCAGATCGGAGTCGGCGCTGTTCTGCTCGGCTTCCAGCGAACGGATCTGACCTTGCAGGTCGTTCAGGCGCAGACGCGCGGCAGTACGTTCGGTCTCGAGCGCGGAAGCCTGCTCACGCACGGCTTGCTGGTTCTGGGCCAGCGCTTGTTCCTGCTGACGCTGGATGGCCAGATCGTTCTGCACCGCGTTCAGGCGGTTTTCGCTCTCGGCCAGTTGGCGCTCCATGAGGGCCTTCTGCGCTTCGAGCTTGATCCGGCGAATCTCGACGTCGGCCAGCACTTGCGTCTGACGCACGAAGTCGCCGTACAGCGCTTCGGCCTTCTTCTCGTTGCTCAGCTTGACCACGCGCCAGAACTGGCCTTCGTGGAACAGTGCGACGTAGTAGCCCATCGTCTGCGGATAGAACAGCAGGCTGGCGCCGTAGCGGCCGTTGTACGTCGTGCGAAGTTCGGTGACTTCCTTGTTTTGAATGCGATCGCGCAGTTCTTGAATCGTGCCCGACGCCGATGCCGTGGCCGACGGGGCTTGCGCTGGCACTGCCGGTGCGGCGAACTGACCCGGAGTCGACGACCCGGTCACATCCTTCACCGCTTCCGCGGCGCCCGCTGACGTCCCCCAGGCTGCCAGGCATGCCACCCCCACGCCCAACCAAAACCGCCCCCGGCAATCACTGATTTTCATCTGATCTGTTTTCCTGTTATCGACCGGATCGTTCAACGACCCTTATGCGTCGCATTCATTCCGCCCCCCCGGACTCCGTCCCGAGGATCTGAGACCTGCGTTTTTTTGCCACGACAGTGTAACGGACATCATGTCCCGCCGCCGCGCTGCCGGCAGATATTCACCGCACGCTCACAATAGCCGCCAATTCTATCCATTGCGCGGCGCTCTTCCAAGCGCGGAATGCAATATTGGGCCGGGAGGAATTCAACTGTTGATAACGCGCAACCCCGCAGCCAAAGGTTTTCCCTTAAACCGAAGTTGTGTGTCAGACAAATCCCTGCATTTGGCGGGATTTAAAGACCTACGTCCTACGCAACGCGCGGAAGCCAGAACGGCGAGTTTTTGTGCCGATGCCGTCAACGCGAGGTCGACGTTCGGTTAGCGCCCGCTCAGCTTTCGTATTCGCTGGCCAACTCTGAATCGTTGCCCAAAATCTGATATTTGCGCATTTTTTCCCACAGCACCTTGCGACTGATGCCCAGCGCATTGGCGGTATCCTGCCGCCGCCAGCCGTTGGCGTCGAGCGCCGCCACGATGCGGGTACGCTCGGTGGCGTCCCAGCGGGCGCGGTCGGTGAGCGCGCCGCCGCGTACCGGGTCGTCGCTACGTACCACCACGCCAGTGGCCAGCGCCTCGAAGATGGCACGGATGCGACGCTCGTCCCACGTGCCCAGTTGGCGGTAGATGATCCCGACTCGCTCGGCGATATTGCGCATCTCGCGCACGTTGCCGGGGAACACGCCCCCTTCGACCAGCTCGCGCAGCCAGGGTGGTATCTTGCCGCCGATCTCCGGGTCCCCCGCCACTTTGCCGAGATAGGCGCTAAACACCGCCAGCTTGTCGACCGGCCCGCGCTCCTCGAGGCTGGGAATATGCAGCTCGATCACGGCCAGCCGGTAAAACAAGTCGGCGCGGAACAGTTCGTCACGCACCATCGACTTCAGATTCTTGTTGGTGGCCGCCACCAGCCGGAAATCCAGCTTGACGGGTTGGGCCGACCCCAGACGCGTGACCGCGCTGTCTTCCAGCACACGCAGCAGTTTGACCTGCTGATACAGCGGCAAGTCGCCGATTTCGTCGAGGAACAGCGTGCCGTCGTTGGCCTGCTCGAAATAGCCCTTGTGCGAGTACAGCGCGCCCGTGAATGCCCCTTTCGCATGCCCGAAGAAATGCGACTCGAACAGGCCATCGGGAATCGCCCCGCAGTTGACCGCGACGAACGGCCCCTGCCCATAGTGGCTCTGCTTGTCGTGCAACAGCCGTGCAATGCGCTCCTTGCCCACGCCTGTCTCGCCGTGGATCATCACGTTGGAATCGCAATCGGCGAACGCATCGACTTCGGCTAACAGATTGAGCATGGCGCTCGACTGCGCCACGAGCGGGTCGGACGGCGCCGGTGCGCGATCGGCCTCGGCAATCGCGCCCGAGAGTTTGAAGATGAGCGTGCGCAGTTCCGCGCCGGAGAAGTCGAGCGTCAGGATGTTGCTGTACTCGGGCGGATAGACACGCGGATCGTTCTCGCGCGGCGCCGTCGCCACCCAGATGACCGGCATGCCGTGGCCGAGTTGCCACTCGTGCGCGTTCGTCGATGCCCCTTCGATAACCGACACGCTCACCACCGCGATGGACGCGCGCGTCTTGGTGCGCTCGCGCGAGAGATCGGCCCCGTCGGCGCGAATCACTTCCATGTCGAAGCTGGCGAGGCAATGCGCCACCCGGTCGGCAATGTCAGACTTGCCTTCCCACACATACACGTCGAGGTCTTCACGTACTGGCTTGCTTTTCATGCTTATCCGCTGGTCGCCGGACGCCCCCGGGCGTCCGTCATGGTGAAGTTTTGTCGTCGGGTTATCGGATTATTTTTTTGTGAGCGTCGCTAATACACCAGTTGCACCAGCCCGTTCTGGCAGTTGATGCTGTCCACGGTGACCGTCGTCATGCCGAGCGTGATGCCCAGCGCGTTGAGCAACGTGTTGAGCAACGTGCTGATCGGCGTGAGCAACGGATTGAGCAGCGTGTAAAGAATGCTGCCGAGTACTGGTGAGATGTTGCTGGTGCTCAGGCCGCTCTTCACCGCATCGACCCGGCACTGGTTTGCCCCGCTGCCGAGCAAATCGCACCCCACGTCGGTCAGCGTACTGAGCAGCCCGTTCACAATGCCACCGAGCGTGTTGAGAAGCCCGGTGACGAGACCACCAACGCCACCCAGCACCTGCGGCAGATTGAGCGTCAACACGCCGCCAAGCGTTGTCCCGAGTGCGTTCACAGTGGACTGAAGCCCTGAGGCCGCGGAGCTAAGGAAATTGTTGACCGTCGTCACCGACAACCCGACGGCGGAGTTCGGCACATTGCCCACCAGCCCACCCGCGGTCGTATTCGTTGACGATGTCCCCCCGCCCGCACTCACATCGAGCGACAACCCCGTAAGCAGCGCTGTGACGATCTGGCTAAGGTTCACGCTCGACCCGATCGGCCCGACTTTCTGCGGGAAGGGACCGCTGAACGTGATCGGCGCGGGCGAGTTCGTCACCAGCGACAAATTCACGTTCCCCGACACGTTGATCAGCCCAAGCAGCGTCGCGATATTCACGCGGTTCGTCATAAGCGTGGTGCAGCTAGCCGGGTTGGTCTTCACGTTCACCCCGCTCGCCGCCGCGCCCACGCAAACGTTGACTAACCCTGAATTCACCTGAATCGTCGTAGAGGGTGTCGCACCGCACTGCACCGCCGTAACCGTGCCGGTCGATTGCGCGACTTCCAGCACCAGCGGCAAATTCAACGTCGTGCCCAGCGAGTTCAGTAGCGAACCCGCCACCGAACCCAGCGACCCGGAAGCCGCCGCAGTATTCAGCGTAAGAAACAGCCGGACCTGAGCCGTCGTCGCGGTCGCGCCGACGCCGCCGACGCCGACCTGCGGCGGCGAGATCACGTTCGCGCTGACGTTCACCGCGTTGCCCAGCAGGCTAAGCCCGTTGATCGCGATCGCGTTGTTCCCATTCGCACCGACGATGGCTGCCGTAATCAGATCCGCCACGCCGATGTTCGCCGTCAGCGCATTGGCGGCCGTCACACCGGCCGCATCGATGTTGGCGATGATGCCGGGGCTCGTCGCCGTGCCGAGCAACTGAATCGGCAGACTCAAGACCGGGCTGTTGCCGAACACGTTGACGAGGTTGTTCAACGCTGTCACCGACGCCGACAAGGCACCGTTCTGCGTGGCCAACGCGGTGTTCGTTGCGCTAAGCAGCGCGCCGACCGTCAGGTTCTTCACCGCGGCAACACCCGAGAGCGACGCCACCGACACGTCGCCCGTGACCGGCACGCCGAGCGCTTGCAGCAACCCTTGGGGTGTGATGTTCACGCCCACCAGTTGCTGCGCCGCGCCGACATAAAGCGTTGGCGAAATACCGATCGATTGCAGCAACGGCGCCAGCATCGAGTTATTCGCGTTGAGCGCGAGCAACCCGGAGTCGACGGTGAACGTCACCACCGCTGGCGCTTTACGGGCAATGGCAGTGGCCGAGATGTTGCGCGAGCCGGTGAGCTGGAAGAACGACACCACCGGCAAGGTCAGCGTGACCTGCACGGCATTGCCGCTTGCCGCATTGCCCGAACTCACAGCCGCGAACGTACCCGGCGTGGTGGCACTTGCCGTCGGGTTAGTCCAGACGCCACATGCCGTCGTGATCGTAGTCTTGGCGGCATCGCTGCCCAGGTTCGACGTCGCGTTTGCACGGGCCACCGTGTCGTAAGAGGTGGCGTTCGCGCAGCCTGGCAGCGTCTGTGCCCCCGCGAGCGCTGCCATGTCGGCGGCGCGTTGCAGGTCGCGCCGTTTCATGAACGCATAGCCCGCGTCGATAGCCAGTGAAAGCAGCAACACCACGAAGACGAACGACATCGCAACGATCGGCACGGAACCACGCTGACGCCCGCCCAACCGGCGCAAGTTGCCTAGCCACGTCGCACGCCCCTCACGAGACGCGCAAGCCGCGGCGTGCGATGCCGCATGGGAAACCGTTTTGCGCACAGGCGCACGGGGAGTCATGACGATTTACTGGCTTGCGCCAGCCCCTCCGCTCGATACCGTCCCGCCCGCGCCACCGCCGCTGCCCGTGTTGCTGTCGCTTTGCACCATCGTCGGATAGAACGCAGGAATGGCGTAATTGAAGCTTTCGAGATAACGGCGGTAGGCACGCGACGCCGTTGCGCCCAGCATCGGCAAGCCGCGTCCTGCGGCCAAATTGCTCGCCTGCAATGTGAGCAATGCCTCGGTCTCGTCACCCAGCATGCCGTCGGGGGCATGCTCGCCGACGCGCAACGGCGTCGTGCGGCGCACGGTATTCGGCGGCACGCGGCTCGCTTGCTGCACCGGTGCCGCTTGCGTCGGCTGAGCTGCCGGGGCTTGGGCGGGAATTTGCTGGACGACGGCAGCGTTTGCCGGTGCTGCCGGTGCTGCCGGTTCCGCCGTGGCCTGCGCCACGGTACGGGTATCGGCAGCGCCCATTTGTCCCGTCAAGGGCTGACTCTGTGCACAGGCCCAGCTCGCGCAGAGCGCCAGCGCAACGCCGGCAAGCCATTGCGACGCCGTCATCGCGTGGTCCGGCACATCCCGATTCAGCGCCCGGGTCAGCGGGGAGACTTGCTCCCATCGTTGCATTTGGCCTGCCATCATCACGTCTCCCTGAAGTTGCGTGACTACTTATGCGTTTCGCTGACTGTGGTCTGCACTGCACATCATTGCGAATTCGAGAACCGGTCGAGCAACGACGTCGGCATGTCGCTGCGTGAGACGTCATTGGCGCGTGCCAGCTTGGCGTCCGCTCCGCTCGCGCCACCATTCGATACAGCGCGGCTGACGGGCACTGCGACCGCTCCCGGTGCGGCATCTACCGTCGAAGCCACTGCCCGCGCGCCGGGTTCCGGCAGACGGACGACGACGGCCCCGGCAGGCAAAGTGGGAGTGGCAGTCGGTGCCGCTTGCCATGCGGTAACAGAGGTGGGTGCGGTCGACGCGACAGCCGTCATCGACGGGCGAGATGGCGTTGCCGACGGCGCCGCAGGCACAATCGTCGCCGCCGCCTGCGCGGCAGCCCGAGCCGCCGCAGCATCGGCAGCAGCGCGCGCGGCCTGCGCATGGCTGCGAATGTCGCTCGCCAGCTTGGCAATGGCCTCACGCGTGGCGGGTGGGAATTTCGCCTGCGTCATCATTTGATCGGCACGCGTCGCCTCGCCCGTCACCAGCAAATACACGGCGAGATTGCTGAGCACCTTGCGGTTGTCGGGCTTGAGTTCGGCAGCCTGCGCAAGCGGCACGCGCGCTCCGGCGGTGTCGCCGTTGCTCAACTGTGCAAAACCGAGATCGCTCAGATAGAACGGCTCCGTCGGTGCACGGCTCACCGCCTCGCGCAACGCCTGCGTCGCGCCTGCATAGTCTTTGCGCTGTGCCGCCACTAACCCGAGTCCGTGCCAAGCCGCGGCGGCCACACTGCTGCCGAGCAGCGTGCGATAAGTGGCTTCGGCGGCGTCGGGCTGTCCCGTCTCACGCAGCGCATCGGCGCGCAGAATATCGACGTCCGGTGAAGTGCCGTACTGAATGCGGAACTGGTCGATATGCGCCAGCGAGGCGAAGTAAGCCCCGCGCTCCTGCATCTCGCGAATCATCGACAAGTAAAGCTCTTTCGTATCAGGCGCAGCGGTCTTGGCTTTCGCCTCGTCATCTTGCTGTGCGCGCATGAGCGCAGCGGCGGAAGGGGCGCCGTAGCCACCGCCCTTCGACGCGCACCCGGCGATCATCAGCACGCAGAGCACGCCCACGCACACGCGCGCGACCGGCGTGATCGGCGTGATCGACGTCGTCGGCATGGGCTGACGCACCGTTTCGGATCGAGTCATGGTTACAAGCCCTCCAGGGTTTTCGCCAGCGAGAGAATCGCCGGCCCCGCGACCACCATCATCAGTGCGGGTAACAACGTGAGCATCATCGCGAGGGTCATCTTGACCGTGAGCTTGCCGATACGCTCCTTCATCGTCTGCCGGCGTTGCTCGCGCAGCCGGTCGCTGAACTGCTGTAACGGTTCCTGCACCGCGCCGCCGTGCTGTTCCACTTGTGCAATCAGCCGCACCAGCGCGCGCAGGTCGTCGTTGTCGTACACCTCGCGCAAGCGCACCATCGACGCTTCGCGCCCGCGTCCGGACGCGTATTGGCGGTTGGCGTTCTCGAACTCTTTCGAGAGAATCGGCAGCACTTCACGGAAGTCCGACACCACGACGTACAAGCTTTGATCCATCGACAGCCCCACGCCTTGCAACAGCCGCAACAAGTCGATCAGCAGCGGAAGCTCTTCCACCATCTCGCGGCGGCGCAGCCCGGCCCGGTGTTGCACGTAGAACTTCGGCAGCATTAAGCCCACACACAAGGCACCGATCAGCCGCAAGAGCGTGCCCAGCCCACCGCCGCCGGGAAACCAGATCCACACGACGAGCAGCAACACCACCGCCGTGGCGACACGAGAAAACAGAAACAACGACTTCGCGCGAACGCTGTCCCAGCCGCATTGCGAGAGCAGCAACCGGTCTTCGCCAGCGATCAGATACTGTCCCAGCCGGGTTTCCGACCATCGCTTACCGAGTGCTGCCGCGCGGTCGAACAGCGAGCGCCACCCCTTCGCCCCAGTATTGGTTCCATCGTCTTCCTCGCCCTGCGAGAGCGAACTGCCGATCGGCGCCGTAGCCGCCCGAAGCGCGGCAAGCGCTTGCTGTTGTCGATTCGCAAGTACCTGATCGATCACGCGCCCGCTGCGGTCCTGACGAAGGCCGCGCAGCAAAATCGC
Source organism: Pandoraea pneumonica (assembly GCF_049918595.1). Lineage (GTDB taxonomy): Bacteria > Pseudomonadota > Gammaproteobacteria > Burkholderiales > Burkholderiaceae > Pandoraea > Pandoraea pneumonica_A. The sequence goes on along the minus strand of NZ_JBNCRZ010000002.1, from coordinate 420,807 downwards.
CGAAGCGGCGAGCAACACCCCCGCGGCGACCAGCAACAGGCCGATCATCAGCCACAGGTGCGAGTCACCAGCAATCGATGTGAGGGACGCAAGGTTCATAAGAGGACGCCTCTCGCTCAGATGGATTTGGCCAGCCGGTACAGAATGAAACCGCCCAGCATTTCCAGCCCGATCCCGACCGCCAGAATCTTCTGGCCCGACGTTTCCTGAAACATGGGTTCGAAAAACGACGGATTGAAGAGCATGAGAAACGCACTCACCACGATCGGTAGCGCGGCCAGTACCCAGGCCGACATACGCGTCTCCGCCGACAGCGCCTGCAACTCCGCTTGAGCTTGCTCGCGATCACGCATGAAGCCCGACATGCGCGAGAGAATCTGGTCAGCGCGTCCGCCGAAGCGCGTCGACAGATCGACCACCGACGCGAACAGGTAAATTTCTTCGACGCGGTACACACGGGCAATCTGCTTGAGCGCGACATCGAGATCGACCCCGGCCTGCACTTGTCGCACGGCGCTGTCGAGCAGCTCGCGCAGCGGCATGTCGGCGTTACCCGAGGCCGTCTGAAACGCGGCTGGCAAGCTGTTACCCACCGTCAGCATGCGCACCATGCCGTCGAGGAACACCGGCAATTGCCGCACGATCTCGGTATGTCGGCGCACGCCCTTGTACCAATAGCGCAGCACCACACCGATCACGTACAAAGCCAGCACGATCAACGCCGAGAACGGCCCATGCCATAGCCAGAAAAGCAGCGAGAGCGCGACGCCGCCGCCGATCAACATGGCATAGAAGCCCGTGGTCGGATACACGCCCGCACGCTCGAAAAAGAACTCCCACGGCAGCGCTTTGCGACGCGCCACCCGAGCGATAGCGCCTTCCGCTGCCGCGAACTGCGGCGCGTTGTTGGCGAGTTGCCGCTCGAGAAACGCACTCGTCGCCTGCTCGCGTGCGCGCTGGTGGTTGCGTCGCCACAACTCCAGCCCCGCCGCTACCAAGAGCAGCGCGACGCACGAGATCCACAACACTACGGGGTTCATCGCCGACGTCCGAAGAAGCCGCCGCCGCCCGAGTCGGGAGGCGTGTTGGTCTGCTGCTGCGCGGCCGCCGCCACGTTGCGCGTGTGATCTTTGTAACGTTGCAATTTGGGCGAGTGCGGCTGAATGCCCAGCGACACCCAGCGGTCTTTCTCTTCACCGTCGGGGCCGACAAACGCTTCGTGACGATAGAGCTCCTGTGTGGAAATCACCGTGTCCGACACGCCCGTGACTTCGGTGATCGACAAAATGCGGCGGCGCCCGCTGGATAAACGGCCAATCTGCACGATGAAGTCGAGCGCGCTCGTAATCTGGCGGCGCAAGCTGCTCTCGCTGCCCTGAAAGCCCGCGAAACCTGCCAGCATTTCGAGACGATAGAGACACTCGCGCGGCGAGTTGGCGTGAATCGTGGCCATCGAGCCTTCGTGGCCCGTGTTCATCGCCTGCATCATTTCGAGCACTTCCGAGCCGCGCACTTCGCCCACGATGATGCGGTCTGGGCGCATCCGCAAGCTGTTACGGATCAGGTCACGGATGGTCACTTCGCCCGAGCCGTCAAAACCGCCTTGTCGCGACTCCAGCCGCACCACGTGCGGATGGTTGAGCGACAGTTCAGCCGTGTCTTCCACCGTCACCACGCGCTCGGTGGCGGGAATGAAACTGGCCAGGGCGTTCAGCAGCGAGGTCTTCCCCGAGCTGGTACCGCCGGACACGAGGATGTTGCATCGCGAGCGCACGGCCGCTTCGAGCAAACCGTAAATCTCTTCGTTGAAGCTGCCCAGCGCAAGCAGGTCCGACGGCTTGAGCGGGTCTTTACGGAACTTCCGGATCGACACCACCGGCCCGTCGACGGCTAGCGGCTCGATCACGACGTTCAGACGGCCGCCATCGGGCAAGCGCGCATCCACCATCGGGTTCGACTCGTCGAGCCGGCGGCCGATGGGCGCCAGAATGCGGCGCACGATCCGCAGCAAGTGGGCATTGTCGGAGAAGCGCAGGGCCTCACGCGCGAGCACACCGTTGCGCGACACGTACACGTCGTTGTAGCCGTTGATCAGAATATCTTCGACGGCAGCGTCGGCGAGCAAGTCTTCGATCGGGCCGAAACCGGCGAGCTCTTTCGTGAGGGCATCGGAGATCTGACGTAATTCGGCTTCATTGATCGGAATGCGGCGCAGCCGCACGAAGCCGTCCATCTCCAAATCGACAAACTGCTGAATGGCACCGCGGCTCCAGCGGCCGAATTCAGCACCGAGTTCCTCGATCCGCGCGAGCAGATGCTCGTGCGCTGCGGTCTTGATGTCCTGAAATTGCTGCGAGTTGGCAAATGCACGCCTGTCGTCGGCAAATTCGATCGAGTCAGTCATATCAGTGCTTTCCAATGAAGCGGCCAAGCCAGCCCGAAGCCTGACGTTGAGCCGCAGCGCCCGCGTGCTGCGCGGCAAGCAGTCGTTCCGCAAGCGGTTGCAACGCCCGCACGTACGGGTCGCTGCGCGCCGTGTCGAGAATCAGCTTGCCCTGATTGGTCGCCGAGAGCATCGCCAGCGGCCGGTCGGGCAGCGTGGCGAGCAGCGGCACGTCGAAGCGCTTGGCGATCTGATCGGCCGCCATGCCATAACGCGGGTCGTAACGATTGAGCACCAGTTGAAGATGACTGCGCTCCACACTCTTCTCTTCCAGATCGCGCAGCAGCGACGCGAGCGAGACGATGGCGCCCACGCTTTGATCCACGACGAGCCAGACTTCGTCCGCTGCGCGCACCAGGCTCGCCACGAACGCCGGGTTGGAGAAGCCACCCAGGTCGGCGACGATCAAATCGAAGAACGAGCGCAGGCGGTCAGTGAGCGCGAGCGCATCGGCAGCCGCCACGCTGCGCATGTCGCCGAGATCGAGCGGCAGCGGCAACACGGCCAGACCGGTCGAGGCATGCGAGATGGCCGTATGCACCAGCGTCTCGTCGAAGCGGCGCAGGTTCTGCACGGCTTCGGCGAAGCTGAATTGACTTTGCGTGTTGAGATACAGCAGACCGTCGCCCGAGGGCAGACCGAGGTCGAGCAACGCCACGTGACCGAGCAGCGAGGCGTCGAACTTATCGTCTTTGGAAGGGGGGGCTTTGGCCGGCTTCGCCGCAGGCGTGCCGACGGCGAGTTCCTGCGACAGTTGCGAGAGGTGTGCGGCGAGCGTGCTACAGCCCACGCCAATGCGTGCGCCGAGCAGCACCACGAAGCGGCCGTGCCGCGAGGGCGCCGAAGCACTCGGCGGCGGCGTCTGATCGATCACGCGGCGAATGACGTCGAGCGCCTCTTCGTGCGTGGAGTGCATGTCGATGAAGTCGTGCACGCCCGCGCGAATGGCTGCCTTCATGCCGTCGGCGCGCACCATCGAGCCCACCGCCACGAGCGGCAGCTTGGGCGCGACACGCTTGAGCATCTGCGCGAGTTCGGCCGCCTGTGCAATGCCGCCGTCGGCTGGCTCCTCGGCGTGCCCCGTCGGCTCGCCCGAGAAGTCGAGCAACACCACCTGCGGATCGAGATCGCCAATGCGCTGCTGCAATTGCGCTGGCCGGCCCGCCTCCTGAAGCAAGACGCCCTCTTCGCGCAGCGCTGCCGAGAGCCACTGACCGTGGCCGGCGTGCGCGCTGCAAAAGAGGAAGCGATGCAACTCAGTCATGGTGTCCAGTATTCGGTTCGGTGCGTTCATGTTTGCACTCCTTACTGCTCTGCCAGCGTTACTTCGAGAACCCCGGCAGTTCACTGTCGCTTGCTACACCCATCAGGTAAGCGCCCCACACCTGACCGGGACGCTGCTCGCGCGTGTCGCCCGGTAACGGCATGGCCACGCCGGCAGCGACCGGCTTGACCAGATGCGGCGTTACGATGATGACCAATTCTTTTTCTGCACTCGAATACTTCAAGTCCCGGAAGAACGCGCCGATGAGCGGCAAATCGCCGAGCAACGGAATCTTGTCGACCGATGCGGTCGTGGTACGTGAAATCAGCCCGCCGATGACGAAACTCTCGCCATCGCCCAACTCGACCGTGGTATCGGCGCGCCGCGTCGTAATCGCGGGAATTTGCACCGAATCGGTCACGATGGCGTTGGTGTAATCGATGTCCGACGCTTCCGGCGCCACCTTCAACGCAATGCGGTTGGGTGCGAGAATCGTCGGCGTCACCGTCAGACCCACGCCGAACGGCTTATAAGTCACTGTCGTCGTCCCCAGCCCGCCCGATTGCGGCACCGGAATCTCACCGCCCGCGAGGAAACTTGCGCTCTGGCCGGAAAGGGCGACGAGCGTCGGCGCGGCCAAAATGCGGCCCAGGCCGTTCGTCTGCACCAGATCGATGGCCGCCGAGAGCGTGAAAGCGCCACGCGTAATCGAGCCGAAGAACGTGCCGAAGCTGGAGACCTGACCGCTGCCCGTTCCGCCCGTCCCACCGAAGGCCGACGCCAGTTGCGAGACCACGCCGAAGCTGCCCGATCCGGTCTTCTTCGATGCGGCGAAGCTCGCCCCGATCTGATTCAGGATGTTGCGGTTGATTTCGACGATCTTCACGTCGACCTGCACCACACCCGTCTCACCGACCGTCGAGCGATCGACCACCACGCCGCCCTTGCCGGTGGCATCGACTGCCGCCGCTTGCAAGCCGCTGTGCTCGACCATCGTGTTCGCATGGCCCTGAATGAGCGCCGCGCCGCCGCGCGCATCCACGTTCGCCGTGCCGGTATCGCCCAACGCACTTTGCAGATCACCCGTCACGTGCACTTCCCAGCGTACGGCCTCGCCGCCGCGCGGCCATGCAGCCACCTGCGTCGTACCCGCCTTCTTGCCGACGACGAGCACCGACCCTTTACGCCCGCCTGAACCCCGTAACACCACCACATCGGCCACCGCCGGGTCGGCCACGGCGATGCGCTCGAGCGTGCCGGGCAACGGCAATTCCCGTTGCTCGCGCACACCCAACGTCAACGAGCGCGTGGCGCTCTGAGAGGTGTCTGCGGCTTCGGCCAGACGCACCGACACCGTGGCAGCGCACGCGACCAGCGCGGCGAAGCACAACAGCGTCCCCGTGACACGTCTGACATCTCGTCTGGCAGTGCGAACCTGGCTTCTGATCATGGCGTGGCTGTATCGGTCACTGTTTCGATTGAACTTGAAAGCCTTGGGTCAAGCGCTTTTCTACGTCGTCTTGTCTATGTTCCTGCCGTTCAGAATGCTGCCGTCGTGCGCTCGGCACCGCGCACGACTTCGATGGAACCGCCACCGCCGTGTCCGCCGCCAGCAGGCCGCGGGGCAACCGCAGGACGTACCGGCGCGCCGGCCAGCCCCGTGGTCGCGATGCCGGCGTAAGCCTGGTTCTCCGGCGTATCGAGTGCCGCCTTGTCGTCGCCCTTCAGCCCGGCCTTGCCTGCGAGTACCGGCGGCGGCGACGGGAAGAGCGACGTGTCGGGTTTGGCGTCGTCGGCGGGGTTGCGCAAGGCGAGCGTGATCTTTCCTTGTTGCGTGCCGAGCACCACGCGATTGACTTCATCCACCGGCACGGCCACGACGGCGGCAGTCGCCGGCATCGGTGGCTGCACATTCATATTGGGCGGCGGCGGGGGTGCCGATGTCGTAGCGGCTTGCACGGTCGACGCGACACCGGGTGTGGCCGGTGGCGGCGTCACGTCGTCGAGCGACGCATTGCCGTAGCTCAACACGCGCACGCGTGCCGCGAGCAAGCGGGCCTGTGTGTCGTCGACCAGCCCGACAGCCGGGCCGGGTGCCTGATTGGTCTTCATCGTGAAGAACACGTCGACGTAGTCGCCCGGACGGATACGGTTCGAGACGCCGACGACTTCAGTGACCGGCAGCGCGACGGCACGCTCGCCCGGAGCGAGCTGCATGGCAAGACCGCGCGCGAGAGTGTTTTGCGTGACCGGCACCCCGGCGGCAAGTGCCACGAGCGGTACACGGCCGACGACGTCGGCGGGATTGGTGAAAGCGCCCGGGGTTTGCGCGTCGAATTGCACGATCTTGACGGCGTCGGCGGCAATGGGCTGCCCCGGCGCGAGCGCCTTGGCCGCCACCACGGCCGGGTAGCGCTGGGTGAGCGTTTGTGTGACCGCCGAAGGCGTGGCCGACGGCGCTGGCGCGTTTTGCGTTCCCAATTTCAGCGCGAAGATCGCCAGCACCACCCCGGCAATGACCAGCAGAACAGCAATAATCTTGGTCGCTTTGTTCATGGCTTGAGGCCCTGCGGCCGTTCAGTCACAAATTTCGGGCGCCGGCGAACCGGCGGCATGACAACGTCGGTCAAACTTTTCATCACGCGCCCACTCAGCTGCCGCCGAGCGTCGACGTGTCGAGCGTCACTGCTGCGGTGCCATTGATGGTTGATGGCACCAGACTCCCTAACCCCGGCCAATTGACGGTCATGGGTTGATTCAAGCTGAGGTTGACGTGAACGATGCATTGCGACGCGCTACTCGTTGCGCCGGAAGCCGGGCACGGATACGTGGTATCGGGCACGAAGCTGGTCGTCACTGCGCTCGACGCGGGCCAGGCGAGCGTGTTGCCGACCGCTTGCGTGGCATAGCTCTGGCGCTGAGACAACGTCCCGGCGCGCAACATGGCCCGGCCGCCTTCCGAGGCAGCCTGCGTCAGCATTTGACGCGCAAGAATGGTGATGGAGAAGCCAACGGCGACGTAGAAGGCGGGCAACAGGATGATCAGGATGAGCATAAATTCCAGAGCGGCGACGCCGCGCGCACGCGCCCGCCGTAACCCTGCTCCCATCGGTGTCCCATACCGCTTCATGACGACACTCCCCGTCGCACACGGCGCTTGCAGGCCGTGTTTGGCGACGCATTGGTGCTGCTTATTCGCGCGGCGTCGCCCGCGCCTCCCGTTTTTGCGGTGCCGCTTTTTGCAGCACTCGGCACACTATTCCAACTGCCTGCTACCGCACCACCAGCGCCGCCGCCGCCAGATACGCCCCGTAGGGCAACCCGATACGCCCGGCCCGCGATTGCTCTACACGTTGCCATGTGGCGGTCGCCGCCATTCGCTCGCGCCATCGCGTGAGCCACGCGAACCGCCCGGCCAGCAATACCAGGGCATGAATCCCCGCTGCGACGCTCGCCAGACACCACACTGGCAAAAGCGCCGGATACCCGGCAATCAAACCGATCAGTGCGAACAACTTCACGTCGCCCGCGCCCATCACGCCGCGCCACCAAAACGGTAGTAGTACGATCAATCCAAGCAGCGCACCGAGACCGTGAACCCAAAGGACGTGAGGTTCGCCCTGCCACGCCCGCCAGCCGATCCAGCCCAGCGCAAGCGCACCGACCGAGAGCAACCAGACGTTAGGAATGCGGCGTGCAATCAGATCGGTGACCATGATCGGCACGCAGAGCAACCACAGCAAGGTGAGCACGATGGCCCTCGTTTCAGTGCGAAATCACCGAGATGGCAGCTGACGACATGGTGCTGAATACCGACGTGATGGCCCCTCCCAACTGGGTGTAGACCGTCGTGCCGACGATCACCACCACAATCGCCGCGAGAATGCCGTATTCCAACGCCGTAACACCCTGCTGCCGTCGTGGCCCCCGGCATCTGCCAACGCGGTGACGATGCACACCCCGCATACGCCGCACCCCGCGCGCCAGACCTTAACTACCCGCAGCCGTGACGACAGACTGGACCTTGGTGAAAATCGAAGTAAAGGTATTGGTCAGCCCCGGAGAGACCGTGACGCCGATCACCACGGCGACAATGGCGGCCAGAATGCCGTACTCCAGCGCAGTTACGCCACGTTCATCGCGCGCAAACAGTCGAATACGATTGCCGAGTTTCATCTCACCCTCCCTCAGTATTAAGGCGTTTTTCGCCCGTTGGCATACACGACGAGTCACGTTCAGGTACTCACCTGAAAGGCGCAAACCCGCCATATCGCTTATCAACTCTGGACTTCGACCCTGGGTTCGTTACGCAGCAAGGCTTCCGAACCTCTTTTACTTTGTACGCCATTATTTCCCGACCTGCCGAAGTAACTGTTGGGATGACGCACTATTTTTTTTCGATGCTAATTTAAAGTAAAACGCAAAAACTAGAGCCTTCCTACCAATCACCGTGGAGAATGTAAGAAAACGTTACACGGGTTGCTCAAACAATACTCCAAAACTAAGCAATGCAACACCGTCGAGGGAAAACCATGATTCTGTGCGTGTGAGCGAAACAACGCATCAAATGCAGCGGACATTTAAATAACTTTTCATCCATCCGCTATCCCCGCCTCACGACACCCTCAATCCGCCTCGCATTCTGCCGATGACTTCGCAATCCTTGCCAGTTGTGGCGTCAGGCGATATCTCACACTTCCCGAGCGCGGCGCGCAACTACCAAATCTTTCGAAATCTTTCGCCATCCGTGGCATTTTCATACTGCCTGCATTAGCTCGGCAAATACCATCCGCATTACCTCCTATTCGACGTCGGCACGCCCCTTTTTCCAGAGGGTCAATCGCCTTTGCCAGCATGCGCAGCACATCGCATTGCGAACCGTATAGGCGACGTGATTTCCGAAGATTACGTCGTATCGCCAAGCGCCCCGCCTGCGCTTCACGCGAATCAATCGCAATTGCGTTTACCCATCTCGGCAGCGCCGCTTTATCCGCGTATTTACCCGAAGGAACACGATACGACGTTACGTAACGTTACCCGTAACGCCCCTCGTAACGGGAACGGAAATTCGCCGGATTTCTCCCCGCTTTCACCTTTTCCCGATCACGTTAACCCTGACTTTTGATCAGGCGTGCCAGTTGTCGATCTCTCGATCCAAAAGATTCTTGTTTTCCGAAACGCAAATAAATACAGGCTTTCGCGGCAGTCGCCGAGAAAACTAGAGCGTTTATTCAACCCCGGATTTAGAGGTTGGCACACCTCTTGCGGATATCCCTGCATCGCAACGCTAAAGATCACCGGGGGACACCATGATCATTGGCATTACCAAACAAACGACGCTCGGCGCCGCAGGCCTCACGGCCTCGCAGCAACGCGTCGGGGCCATGCAGCGCAGCGCTGCCGCCCAAGACGATCGTAGAGGCGCAAGCCCAGGGAGGAGCGGTGAGGACGGCGGTGGCGTACGCGCCACCGCCACACCGTTCGACACGGCAGGCACGCAACACACGAATCAGGCCCTGGCGATGACGGGCCCCACCAGCGCAGCCGTCGAGGCGCTTCTGTTCGCACTCATCGCACAACGCATGAATACCCGACTGGCAGCGCAAGAAGCGCTCGCCTGATCACATAAACGACCAGAGGACACCATCATGAACAACATCCAACGCAACCTTCTCGCTTCGGCCTGCCTTCTCGCTATCGTCACCATGACCGGCTGTGCCGGCTCCGGCGCCGGCGGCATCGGCGGCGCACTCGGCGGCGGATCGGGCACCGGTACCGACGGCAGCAGCAGCGGCGCTAGTAGCAGCGGTGCCAGCAGCGGCGGCAGCGGCAGCGGCAGTGGTAGCAGCAGCGGCGCCAGCAGCAGCGGTAGCGGCAGTGGCAGCAGCAGCGGCGCTAGCAGCAGCGGTAGTGGCAGCGGCAGCAGCGGCGGTAGCAGCAGCGGTAGCAGCAGCGGCAGCAGCAGCGGCAGCAGCAGCGGCAGCAGCAGCGGTAGCAGCAGCGGTAGCAGCAGCGGCAGCAGCAGCGGTAGCAGCAGCGGCAGCAGCAGCGGTGGCGCCTCCACCAACCCGATCGGCACGGTCGCCGGCACCGCCAGCACGGGTGTCGTGACGCAAGTGGGCAAGACGGTCAGCGACCTGGGCACCACGCTTGCTGGCACGCAACTGCCGCTGGTCAGCACCCAAACGCAAAGCGGCCTGGCTGGCGCGGTCGTCTCCACGGGCAACGCCGTGCAAACCCTCGGCAACGGCCTGACGAACGGTGTGGGCAAGCTGGGTTCGGTCGCCGACCCGTTGAACCCCACGCTCGCCAGCGTCGGCGGCGTCGTCTCGAACCTCGGCACTGCCGGTACGCAACTGGGTAGCGCAGTCGCCGGCCTCGGCCAAACGGGCCCGTTGGCCAACACCCCGGTGAACGGCGTGACCACGTTGCTCGGCGGTGTCGTCACGGCAGTCGGTAATGGTGGCGTGGCCATCGGCAACAGCCTGACGAGCACGATTACGAGCGCACCGGTGCAACAGCTCACGACGGGTCTGTCGTCGGCCATCACGCCGATCACGAACGTTGTGACCAACACCACGCAAACCGTCGGCAACGTGACGGGCCTCGGTACCCCGGTAGCAGGTCTGCTGACGCAAGTCGGCGGCGGTCTCGCCGGTGTGGGCACCAAGGTGGCGTCGCAGCTCAACAACCCGATTGCGACCGACGTCGGTGGCCTCGTCGCCGGCTTGGGCAACACCGTTGCCAGCCTCGGCGGCCTCGTACACGGCACGCCCACGAGCACCAACCCGCTCGCCCCGATCACCTCGGCCCTTGGCGGTCTTGGCGGCCTCGGCGGCGCAGGTGGCACGGGCACGGGCCCGCTGGCCCCTGTCACCAACCTGGTCTCGGGCCTGACGGGTGCACTCGGCGGTGCGGCTGGCGGCACGTCGGGCAGCAACCCGCTCGCCCCGGTCACCAACCTGGTGTCGGGCCTGACCGGCGGTCTCACCGGCGCAGCCGGCGGCACGTCGGGTACCAACCCGCTCGCCCCGGTCACGAATCTGGTGTCGGGCCTGACCGGCGGTCTCACCGGCGCAGCTGGCGGCGCCTCGGGTACCAACCCGCTCGCCCCGGTCACGAATCTGGTGTCGGGCCTGACCGGTGGTCTCACTGGCGCAGCCGGCGGCACGTCGGGTACCAACCCGCTCGCCCCGGTCACCAACTTGGTTTCGGGCTTGACCGGCGCACTCGGCGGCGCGGCCGGCGGTGCCTCGGGCAGCAACCCGCTCGCCCCGGTCACCAACCTCGTCGCAGGTTTGACGGGTGCGCTCGGCGGCACGGCATCGGGTGGCGCAGGCGCTTCGGCCGGAACGGGCGGTGCTTCGGCAGGTGCTGGCGGTTCGGCCTCGACCGGCGCACTGGCACCGGTGACGAACCTCCTCGGCGCAGTGACCGGTGCCGTGGGCGGTGCCACCGGCTCGGCCGGTGCCAGCGGCGGTGCACTGGCCCCTGTGACCGGCTTGCTGGGCGGCCTGCTCGGCGCCAAGAAGTAAGCGCATAGCACGCCAAACCGTCGAGCCAACAGGAGCGTCGCGATCATGACTCGAGCGATTCCCCCACCCGCCTGCGATCGCCGCGATCCGGCCCTCCTCCCGATGTCCGCACATCGGGTCGAGAAGGTCCGGGTCCGGCCCGCCCCGAACGCGGCCCGCCCTAACCGTCCATCAAGACTTCAGCGGTTACAAAGCGACCGGCCCAGGTTTCTGAAATGGAAGTAACCAAGCAACCGAAGACATAACCACAGAACGTCACCGCGCGGCGCGCCGCCGGGACTCAGGAAAAAACAGGGAGATGAACATCATGTCGAACGCACTGCAACGCACGCTTCTCGCCTCTGCCGCTATCGGCGCCATTGCTCTCACGGGCTGCTCCAGCGGCGGTGGCGGCAGCGGTGTCGCCTCGACCGGCACCACCGGCACCCCGAATGCGGTCGGCACGACGGCGACCGGCGCAGGCGGTGTGGTGAGCTCCGCCGGTAACGTGGTCAGCGCCTTGGGCAATCAGGTCGCCAGCACCAATCTGCCGCTGGTCTCGCCGCAAGCCACGCAAGGCATGGGCAACGCCCTCGCGCAGACCGGCAATGCCGTCACCGATCTGGGCAACGGCGTGAGCAGCGGCCTGGGTCAAGTCGGCGCATCGAAAGATCCTGTCGGCACCACGCTCGCCAGTACCGGCAACGTTGTGACGGACCTGGGCAACGCCGGCGTGTCGCTGGGTAGCGGCGTCGCAGGCATCGGCAAGAGCGGCCCGCTCGCCGGCACACCGGTCGACACGCTCACAACGGCACTCGGCAATGTCGTGGGCACCGTCGGCCAGGGTGGCATCGCAGGCGGCGCCATCCTCAAACAAGCCTTCAGCGGCGGCCCGCTCGTGACGGCAACGACGGCGCTTTCGTCGGCCATCACCCCGATCACCAATGTGGTCTCGGATACGACACGCACGGTGGGCAACACCACGGGTCTCGGCGGTCCGGTGCAGAACCTGCTCACCACGCTGGGTAACACGGTTGGCACGGTCGGTACGACGTTGCGCGGCGCCTCGTCGAATCAAGTGGTCTACGCCTTGGGCGGCACGGTCATTGCCACCGGTAACACGGTGTCCGGGCTGGGCGGCTTCGTGAACGGCTCAACCTCGACGGGCTCGGCGAACCCGTTCGGCTCGCTGCTCGGCAACCTCGGCAACACGGCGGCCGGCGGCGGCACGTCGAGCAACCCGCTCGGCTCGGTGACGGGTCTGTTGGGCGGCCTGGGTGGCGCGACGGGTGGCAGCAGCCCGCTGTCGTCGGTCACTGGCCTGCTGGGCGGTCTGGGCGGATCGAGCGGCGGCAGCAGCCCGCTCGCACCGGTCACCAACTTGCTCTCGGGTCTGGGGGGCGCGGCGGGTGGCACGAGCGGCAGCAGCCCGCTCGCACCGGTGACCAACCTGTTGGTGGTGGTCACGGGTGGCGGCTCTGGCTCGGGTAGCGCCAGCAACCCGCTCGCACCGGTCACGAATCTGCTCTCTGGTGTGACGGGCGCAGCCGGTGGCAGCACGGGTTCGGGCGCGACAGCGGGGTTGGGCAGCTTGCTCGCACCGGTGACCAACTTGCTCGGCAGTGTTGGCTCGGTTGCCAAGTAATTCGTAGTGAACGTTTAAGCAATACCCATCGCGCAACGCTCACCGATGCGTTGCGCACCTGATCGATAAGGAGATGCCATGGCCCGCTTCATTCCCGACACCGGCCTTTTGATGCGCGGCCATGGCGAGTCCGCCACGCAAATGACCGAACCGGCAGCCATTCGCGAACCCGGCAACGGTACGTTTTCGAGCCACTTGCACAACACCTCCGGCACCGACCACGGTGCCGCTTACGGGGCAACGTCTTCTGCCTCTCAGCTCAACGGAACGCACGGCACCATGAGCGACCGACACACGAACCGCAACGACCTCGTCGCCGGCATCGTCCGCTCGCTCGGACGCCGGCTCGCCGTGTACACCGCGCTCTATCACGCGGCGCTCGCCGAACAACTCGGTCTGAACGTCACGGATCTGAACGCCCTCGATCTGATTCTCGAACTCGAATCGATTACCGCCGGGCAACTCGCCGAACTCATGGGCGTGAGCTCGGGCGGCATCACCACGGTTATCGACCGGCTCGAGCGCGCTGGCTTCGTCGAGCGCGAGAAGAACCCGCACGACCGCCGCATGGTGATGATTCACCCGATCGAATCGCGCTGCGCGCAAATCGAACAGTTCCTGTCGTCGGTGTCGCGCGAACTCACTGCGGTGAGCGCCGCGTACGACCACAACGAACTCGCCGCCATTCACGACTTTTTGGTGCAGAGCATTCGCACGCTCAAGAGCGAGACGTTCCGTCTGCGCTTCGAAGCGGACCAGGACATTGCCGGATTGGTCTCGACCGCCCGGCCCGCCCCGGCGCGCACCTAAGCCTGCGCGACGCGCTGCCCCTCTGAGGAGACATGACATGTCGAAGCTTTTGCGTCCTACCCTGCTCGCCGCGCTGGCGGCAGGTGTCGTGGGAGTGACGGGTTGTTCCAGCTCGGGGGACGGCAGCGGCGCGACCGCCACCAACCCGACCAATCCGACGAACCCCACCAACCCGACGAATCCGACCAACCCCACGAACCCGACCACGAGTAGCAATGGTGTTGTGAGCTCGGTAGGTTCGGTGGTCAGTGCCGTCGGCAATCAGGTGTCGGGCACGACGATTCCCGGCGTCTCGCCGCAAGTGAATCAAGGCTTCGGCGGTGCCCTCACGCAAACGGGTAATGCCGTGACCGATTTGGGCACCGGTGTCGGCAACGGCCTCGGACAAGTCGGCAAGTCCGGCACCGACCCCGTCGGCACCACGCTCGCAAGCACTGGCAATGTCGTCACCGATCTGGGCAATGCGGGGGTATCGCTGGGGAGCGGTATCGCAGGCATCGGCAAGAGCGGCCCGCTTGCGGGCACACCAGTCGATACGCTGACGGGCGTTCTTGGCAACGTCGTCTCGACCGTCGGTCAGGGGGGTGTGAAGGGCGGCGCGGTGCTCACGCAAGCGCTCACCAGCGCCCCCGTCGTGCAAGCGACGACGGCACTCTCGTCCGCCGTCACACCGATTACGAACGTGGTGGTGAACACGACACAAACAGTCGGCAATACCACTGGGCTAGGTGCCCCGCTCTCCGGTCTGCTTGGCACCGTAGGCGGCGCGTTGAATTCCGCAGGACTGCAAGTCAAGGGCGCTGCACCGAATGCAGTGGTGGCGAGTCTCGCCAATCCGTTGATGGCACTGGGCAACACCGTGACCAGCGCTGGCGGCTTGCTCACTGGCAGCACGAGCGGCACGAGCGCCAATGCGCTGGGCATCGTGCTCGCCAACGTGGGCAACACGACGGTCACGCCGACGTCGTCCACTGGCACCAATCCGCTAGGCGCGTTGACGGGGCTGCTGGGCGGACTCAGCGGCGCGACCGGCTCAGGTGGTTCGACTTCGGGCACCAATCCGTTGGGCGCAGTCACCGGCCTTCTCGGCGGGTTGTCGGGATCGGGTGGATCGGGTTCGGCGGCAAGCAATCCGCTGGGTGCCGTGACGGGCCTGCTGGGAGGCGTGACGAGTGCCGCCGGCGGCTCGGGTAGCGCAGGCAATCCGCTCGCGCCCGTCACGACGTTGCTGACGACGGTGACAACGCCGCTCACAACGATTGCCAGCAGTTCCTCGGGCGGTGCCGGTGCCGCAGGCGGGTTGCTTGCACCAGTCACTGGCCTGCTCGGCGGGCTGGGCGGACTAGCGAAATAAACGAAGTATTCAGCAGGGCCGGTAGTGCGTGATTCGCGAGAGGAAGAGGCAGTGTTGCTGGGGGTGTGAAGGGCGTAGTTGAGTAGTTAGCAGGGCTAGGGTGGGCGGCAAGCCCGGACAGTGTGGCGACACTGTCCGGGCTTTGTCGTGCGCGCATCACATGTAGGCGAGCCCTGCGGTGCGTGTTGCGTGTTGCGTGCACCGTCTCCGTCACGCCGTCGCGCATAACAAAACACCCGCCGTAGCGGGTGTTTTTTCGTGTCGCGAATCGGCGTGCGACTTATTGCTCGCGGATCCAGGTCTGCGTGCGGCCCAGCAGCGAGATGCCGATGTAGCCACGCACTTCCATCTTCTTGCCACCGTCGAGCAGCGTCATCTTGCAGCGATATTCCTTGCCGTTCTCCGGATCGAGAATCTTGCCGCCGTCGAACCCTTCGCCGTCTTTACGAATCCCGTTGATGATCTGAAGGCCGAGCATCTTCTGTCCCTTGCGGGCGTCGGTGCAGGCCGTGCAAATGCGTTCCGGGTCGTCGTTCTCGCCGAGGCCCTTGGTGATCGTGCCGATGTACTCACCGTCTTTCTCGGTGATCGTCACGAGCGCCTTCGGCTTGCCGGTGTTGTCGTCGATCGTCTTCCAGACACCTGCGGGGGTCGCCTCGTCGGCGGCCATCGCCATCGTCGCGCCACCCAGCAACGCCACCGCCACCAGTGCACGGGCACCCAAACGTCGCCACGACGTCGTGTTCGAAATCTGCATCATGATTGTCTTCCTCCCAGATACGGAATTGATTCTCGTAGGACCCACTCGCCGGCAAGTCTCATGCTGCCGCGCGCGTCAGCCGTTTTGAAGAGTACGCCAAAGCCGTGACGCCGTGCTGAGGAAGTCCTCTAGCGATTGCCTCGGCAAATGAGCCATTTCTAATGTTCTTCGCAGGCGCGTCCCGACACACTTTTTCGTCATCGCATCCCACTCTTCATTCATCGAGGCAGGAACCATCATGATCGGCGCCACCAGCCCCATGACCGGCGCAGTGCACATTCCAAGTTGTGCGCCGCCAACACCCGCCCATTCGCGCAATGCGCCCCGCATCGAGCCAGACTCGAAGGACGCACTTCGCGACGAAAACCACGACCACGATCGACGGTCGCCCAATCACTGGCAGCACTATGCGCGCGAGCAACGTTTGCGAAGCGAACTGCGTCGCACATTGGTGAACGCCGTCCCTGCCGCGCAGGCGTACGACAACGTGTACGCCCAGATGCGCCAGCTCGTCGACGAGCGTGATGCCGCCGCCTATGCCGTGCAGACCTCGCAGCTAGTCGACGTCGCACAACGCATCGACGCACTCGACGCCCTTGATGCCGCCATCGAAACGAAGCGCGGAGATGCGAAAAATGTGGCGCCGCTAGAGACGCGCACAGCACTCACGGCTGCGCTCGTCGGACAGGATGTCTACTTCGACGAATCGATTCCGCAGATTCTGCCCAAGCGCGTTCAGCGCTTCGAAACCAACGACGACAATGGGCCGGAACAATCCGGTTTCTTCGGGGCGCTCTATTCGGACAACGATGCCGACGAAATCTTTGTCGCGAACCGCGGCACGGAAATGGGGATTGCCGGAAGATCGGGCGTCGACTGGCAACAGAATGTGCGACAAGCGTTGGGATTGCGCGCCAGTCAGTACGAACGCGGCATCGCATGGGCCGATGCATTGGCGCAACGATACGGATCGTCGCGGCTCATCTTTACCGGGCATTCATTGGGGGGCGGCCTCGCCTCAGCCGAAGCCGCTGCGGTGCCATCAGCACGCGCACTGACGTTCGACCCGGCAGGTGTGCACGTCAACACGATGGCGCGGCACGACGCAGCGCTGATCGATACCGGGGTTACGGCGTATCACGTAGAAGGCGAAGTGCTCTCGGTCGTGCGGACGTGGGTATGGGCGGCTGCGCGCCGGGTGTCCGATTTGCCGATCATCGGCGGCTTCATCAAACCATGGGTCGCCGCGAGCATGCCGCACAGGCTCGGGCGATCGATCGCTTTGCCGCCATCGCCACCGCCCTCAGCAATCAATACCGGCGCCACGTCTGCCGACTGGCAACCACCGTCGGGCATTCGCGGGGCGATCGAGCGTCACGGCATGCATCAGATGATTTATGCGTTGTTTGCAGGATTGGGTCGCAAATCAGCCTAGCGTTGCAACTGTCGTTACAACGGGCGTTACTCTTCGCGCACCCACGTCTGGGTGCGACCCAGCAGGGTCACGCCCAGATAACCGCGCACTTCGAGTTTCTTGCCACCGTCGACAACGCGCACCTTGCAACCGTATTCGGTGCCGCTGTCCGGATCGAGAATCTTGCCGCCGGTATATTCGTCGCCCTCCTTATGCAGGCCACGGATGATTTGCAGGCCCTGAAGCTTGTGACCTTTGCGCCAATCGGTACACGCGCTGCACACGCGATCGAGCGCATCGCGGCGCCCAAGACTGCGCGTCAGCGCGCCGACGAATTCGCCGTCCTTCTCGGTAATGGTGATGAGCGCTTTGGGCTCGCCCGACTTGTCGTCGATGATTTGCCAAACCCCGGCAGGCGTCATCCCGTCGGCGAAAGCGACTTGCGCCGCACCGCCCACCAGTGACATGGCCAGCAGTGCACCGGCGCCCAGTCGCCGCCATGACGTCGTATTCAAAATCTGCATCAGACTTACCTTCGTCCCAATGAAGGGATGTTCCTTGTGCTACCCCTGGATGCGTGCGCCTAACGGGATTCCGTTGGCCGAAACCGGGCATTGTCACCGCATTTTGCGTCGTTTTTATTTCCGGCGCTTACCAGGATTCCACGATCCGAGGGTTTCGCAGGGCAGGAACGGTTACAGCGGGGGGACGGCGATCGCCGTCAGGCGCCACTGCACAAGGTTGCGTCGCGTGAGTGTGAACGTGACGACACGGTCTGGACGATCGCTGCGCGAGACGTGCACGAGGAAGTGATTGAAGTCCTGAAACTCGGTGCGGGTCAGCGTGCGCGGGGTTTCGGCTGCGGGGGCCGCCCCCGAGGCGCCGGCGTCGGCACTGCCGGGCGCGGGGGCCGACGGCGCCGCAGGTGCTGCCGAACCTGCATCGTTCGCCGCGTTCGGCGGGGTGACATCGCGCGGCGCCGGTGCCCCTGGCGCGGGCGGCAAGCCGGTGCTATCGCCGCGCAACATGGCCGCAACCGCTTCCGGCGTCAACAATGCCTCGACCACCCGATCCGACACCCAGCCGCCGAATGCCAGTGCCAGCGCGCCCAACGCGTTACCGCGTTGTTTATCCATCTGACGCGCGAGTTGGTCGTGAAGGTTCGTTTTCAGGCTTTCCCGCACGGCCGGATAGTCGACATACGACGAAAGCGTATCGGCATCGCGTGCGTTCGCCGCGTCGCGTGCACGCCACAGCGTGTAATACGGCGTGCCGAACAGCAAGCCCAGCACCACCACCAGCGCCACTAGGGCAATCCACAACTTACGCATTGGGAAAACTCCGACCATAAACAGGGCATGGTACGTAGCACATTACGTCATGTGCGTACCGACTTACATTGCTTTACAAATCTTTACAGCAGCCGAGGCGCAGCCCTCTTACTCTCGAAGCGTAGCCGCACGATCGAGCACGTCCGATGGTCTGTACTTCGTTCTGAATGGCCCCGAATGGGCGGCGCATTGTGCGCCGGAACACGCGAAATCGCGCGGCAACTTCACCGACAAGGAGGTGGCAGCATGCGTCACACCCGACTTGTCCCGATACTGTGTTTTGTCATGCTGGCCAGCGTCTCGATGGGCGCAACGGCGCAATCGACATCGAACGGGCGCTTTTTCGCAGGCTGGTTCGCGCAAGGCAGCGAGCGTGCGGACGGCCGCGGCAATGGCAACAACGGCGGCAATAACGGGGCACGCCCTGCGCCGCCGCGCCCGCAGCCGCAAGAGGTACGCCCGCAAGGCGACCTGCGCGGCGATATCTACAACCACATTCGCGAGCAGCGTCAGGCACCGCCCCCGCCGCCCCCGCGCGAGCGAGGCGGCAACCGCAATCGCTACTGATCAGGTCAGCGACGTGTCCACCACGCGACGCGGCGTCTCGAGATATTCGAGCGATTGCATCTCGACCAGACGCGACACCGTTCGCGTGAACTCGTTGGCGAGTGTGCCCTCGGTGTACAACTGCTCCGGCGGCACCGCTGCCGACATCAGCAGCTTCACCTTGTGGTCGTAAAACACGTCTACGAGCCACGTGAAGCGGCGCGCTTCCGACGCCATACGCGGCGTCATCTGCGGCACATCCGACAGCACCACGGTGTGGAAACGGTTGGCCAGTTCGAGGTAATCGTTCTGCGAACGCGGGCCACCACACAACGTATGAAAGTCGAACCACACCACGCCACCGGCTCGGCGCAACGCCTTCAACTCGCGCTGTTCAATGTGCAGTAACGGGCTTTCGTCCGGCACCCCCGCGATTTCGGCAAACGCCGCACGCAAGGCACGGTTGGCTTCGTTGCCCAGCGGATAGTGATAGACCTGCACCTGTGCCAGCGTGCGGCGGCGATAGTCGATCCCCGCGTCGACGTTCATCACATCGAGCTTCTCTTCGAGCAACTTGATCGCAGGCAGCACGCGGTCGCGATGCAGGCCATCGGGATACAGCGTGTCGGGGCGATAGTTCGACGTCATCACGAACTGCACGCCGTTCTTGAACAACTCCGAGAGCAAGCGATGCAGAATCATCGCGTCGGCCACATCGGAGACGTGAAATTCGTCGAAGCAAATCAACCGATACCGCTTGGCAATGCGCTTGGCCAATTCGTCCAGCGGATCGGGCAGGCCTTTGAGCGCCTGCAACTGGTGATGGACTTCGCGCATGAACTCGTGGAAGTGCAGGCGCGTCTTGCGCTGCAACGGCACCACCGAGTAGAAGCTGTCCATCAGGAAACTCTTACCGCGCCCTACCCCGCCCCACAGATACACGCCCTTGGGCAGATCGGGATGCACGAGCCATTTCTTGAGCGTGTTCGAGCGTTTGGCCTTATAGGCCGCCCATTCGTCGTAGCACTCTTGCAGGCGGTCGACGGCACGCTCCTGCGCTTCGTCGGGCTTGTAGCCGCGCGTGGCCAATTCTTGTTGGTAGTATTCGCGAACGTTCATGCGTACAGCGCCGGTAGACGGGCAGAAAGCGGGGCAGAAAGCGCCACTTAGATCGGGATTCGGGAAAAAACAAAGGCGAGTTACCTCGCCTTTGTTCTCACAACTTAGTGCAACTCGCTTACTTGTTCAGCGCGCGCTTCTCGACGTCGAGGGCGGCTTCGCGCATCACTTCGGACAGCGACGGGTGCGGATGGCAGATACGGCCGATGTCTTCCGACGCGGCCTTGAACTCCATCGCGACCACGGCTTCGGCGATCAGATCCGAAGCGTTCAGGCCGATCACGTGCACGCCGAGGATTTCGTCGGTCTTGGCATCGGCCAGCACCTTCACGAAACCGTCCGACGAGCCCATACCCAGTGCGCGGCCGTTGGCAGCGAACGGGAACTGACCCGGCTTGAACTCACGGCCTTCGGCCTTCAGTTGCTGCTCGGTCTTACCGACCCATGCGATTTCCGGCGAGGTGTAGATCACCCACGGAATGCAGTTGTAGTCGATGTGCGGCTTCTGGCCAGCGATGACTTCGGCCACCAGCACGCCTTCGTCTTCGGCCTTGTGCGCGAGCATCGGGCCACGCACCACGTCACCGATCGCGTACACGTTCGGCAGCTTGGTCGCGCAGTGATCGTCCACCGGAATGAAGCCGCGCTCGTCGGTCGCCAGACCGATATTGCCCAGACCCAGATCGTCGGTGTTCGGCACGCGGCCGACCGACACGATCAGACGATCGACGACCAGCTCGTGGGCGTTGCCGTCCTTGTCCGTGTAGTTGACCGTGACGTTGTCCTTGCCGGTCTTGACTTCGCCGACCTTCACGCCGACGTTGATGTCCAGACCCTGCTTCTTGAACTGCTTGGCAGCTTCCTTGGCCACGCCTGCATCGGCGGCTGCCAGGAATTCCGGCATGGCTTCGAGCACGGTGACTTCAGCACCCAGACGGCGCCACACCGAACCCAGTTCCAGACCGATCACGCCAGCGCCGATCACGCCCAGCTTCTTCGGCACGGTGTCGAACGAGAGCGCACCTTCGTTATCCGAGATGAGCTTGTTGTCGACCGGCATGCCCGGCAGGTGACGGGCCTTCGAACCCGTGGCGATGATGATGTTCTTGGCGTTGACCGATTCGCTGGCCTCGCCCGTCACGTCGATCTGATAGCCAGCGTCGTTCTTGGCGATGATCTTGCCGTGACCCTTGAGCCACGTGATCTTGTTCTTCTTGAACAGATACTCGATACCGCCCGTCATCTTGTCGACGATGCCTTGCTTGCGCGTGAGCATCTTTTCGATGTCGATCTTCACATCCGACGTGGTAATACCGTGGTCAGCCAGGTGATGACCGACCTTTTCGAATTCTTCCGACGACGCGAGCAGTGCCTTCGACGGAATGCAGCCCACGTTCAGGCACGTACCGCCCAGCACCATCTTGCCGGCCGGGTTGGTCCACTTCTCGACGCAAGCGACCGAGAAACCGAGTTGGGCAGCGCGGATCGCGGCGATGTAACCGCCGGGGCCGGCGCCGATAACGACGACATCAAATTCTTTGTTTGCCATTTTGAGACTCAGTGAGGTTGACGGCAGGGGGAGGCGCGGTGCGCCGGCCACGCGAACGTCGCCGGGCAAACACCGCGCAGTGCGCGCTAACGCTTACAGGTCGAGCAGCAGGCGCGCCGGATCTTCCAGCGCTTCCTTCATGGCGACGAGGCTCAGCACGGCTTCGCGGCCGTCGATGATGCGGTGGTCGTAGCTCATGGCCAGATAGTTCATCGGACGGATGACGATCTCGCCGTTCACCACGACAGCGCGTTCCTTCGTGGCGTGCACGCCCAGAATGGCCGACTGCGGCGGGTTGATAATCGGGGTCGACAGCATCGAGCCGAACACACCGCCGTTCGAGATCGAGAACGTACCGCCGGTCATTTCTTCGATCGACAGCTTGCCGTCGGCAGCCTTCTTACCGTACTCGGCGATCTTCTTCTCGATGTCGGCCAGGCTCATCTGGTCGGCATTGCGCAGAATCGGCACCACCAGACCACGCGGCGAGCCGACAGCGATACCGATGTCGAAGTAGCCGTGGTAGACGATGTCGTTACCGTCGATCGAGGCGTTCACGGCCGGGTACTTCTTGAGCGCGTGCACAGCTGCCTTGACGAAGAACGACATGAAACCCAGCTTCACGCCGTGTTCCTTTTCGAACTTGTCCTTGTACTTGTTGCGCAGGTCCATCACCGGCTTCATGTCCACTTCGTTGAACGTGGTCAGAATGGCGTTGGTCTGTTGCGATTGCAGCAGGCGCTCGGCAATACGGGCGCGCAGACGCGACATCGGCACGCGCTGTTCCGGACGGCCTTCGAGCGACGTGTCGCGGCCAACGGCGGCAGCGACCGACGGCAGTGCGGCGCGTTGTGCCGGTGCCGGAATCGACGACGCGGCAGCCGCCGGCTTAGCGGCGCCAGCGGCCAGGGCGTCGCCCTTGGTCACGCGGCCGTCGCGGCCCGAGCCAGCGACGTCGGTCGCCGACAGGTTCTTCTCGGCCAGCACCTTAGCGGCGGCCGGGCTGGCGATGCCACCCGATGCACCACCCGTAGCAGCAGCGGCGGCCGGCGCAGCAGCGGCCGGTGCGGCTTCTGCCGGCTTGGCAGCGACCGGCGCGGCGGCGCCCGCCTTAGCTTCGGTGTCGATCTTGGCGATGATTTGTTCCGACGTCACCGTGTCGCCAGCGTTGGCGCTGACTTCGATGAGCACGCCAGCAGCGGGGGCCGGCACTTCGAGCACGACCTTGTCGGTCTCGACTTCAATGATGGTTTCGTCCTGAGCGAATGCTTCGCCGACTTTCTTCTTCCAGTCGAGCAGCGTGCCTTCGGAAACCGACTCGGAAAACTGGGGGACTTTGACTTCAACAATGGCCATTTCTGGATCCTGGATTCGATAAACGTTCAATTCGGAAATACGGCAGCGGCCGTCCCTGGGGGAGGACGACCGCTGTAAGACCTAACCGGTTACTGCACCACGGTCGCGCCCTTGAGGCGACCGAAAGCCGTGTCGAGCAGCTGCTTGAGCTGTTCGTAGTGCTTGGCGTAGTAGCCCACCGCAGGCGAGGCCGAGGCCGGACGGCCGGCGTAAGCCAGCTTTTGACCGGCGCTCATCGCTTCGAGCAGGTGGTGTTCGATGTAGAACCACGGACCCTGGTTTTGCGGCTCGTCCTGGGCCCACACCACTTCGGCGAGGTTTTCGTACTTCTTCAGCTCGTTCTCGAACGCCTTGTGCGGGAACGGGTAGAGCTGTTCCACACGGACGATCGCGGTGTCGGTCGACTTGTCTTCGCGACGGCGAGCAATCAGGTCGTAGTACAGGCGGCCCGAGCAGGCGACCACGCGCTTGACCTTCTTCGCGTCGATCGAAGCATCGGTCTCGCCGATGACCGTCTGGAAGCCGCCCTTGGCGAGTTCCGACAGGTCGCTCACAGCTTCCTTGTGGCGCAGCAGCGACTTCGGCGTGAACACGATCAGCGGCTTGCGCAGCTGGCGGATCATCTGACGACGCAGCAGGTGGAAGATCTGAGCCGGCGTGGTCGGCTGGACCACTTGCATGTTCGTATCGGCGCACAGTTGCAGATAGCGTTCGATACGTGCCGACGAGTGCTCCGGACCTTGGCCTTCGTAGCCGTGCGGCAGCAGCATCGTCAGGCCCGACACGCGGCCCCACTTCACTTCACCGCTCGAGATGAACTGGTCGATCACGACTTGAGCGCCGTTGGCGAAGTCGCCGAACTGGCCTTCCCACAGCACCATCGTGTTCGGCTCAGCCGTCGAGTAGCCGTATTCGAAGCCGAGCACGGCTTCTTCGGACAGCACCGAGTCGATCACCGTGAAGTTGGCTTGACCTTCGGCCACGTGTTGCAGCGGCACGTACGTACCGTCGTTCCAACGTTCGCGGTTTTGATCGTGCAGCACCGAGTGACGGTGCGTGAACGTGCCACGGCCCGAATCCTGACCGGTCAGGCGCACTGCGAAGCCCGACGAGACCAGCGATGCGAAAGCCAGGTGTTCGCCCATACCCCAGTCGAGCGGCTGCTCGCCCAGACCCATCTTGCGACGGTCGTTGATGACCTTCTCGACGAGCGGGTGAACCTTGAAGTTTGCCGGGATCGTGGTGATGCGCTCAGCCAGACGCTTGAGTTCGGCCAGCGGCACGGCCGTATCGGCCTTGTCGGTCCACGGCTTGTTCAGGAACGGAACCCAGTCCACCGCGTACTTGCTCTTGTAGTTCGAGAGCACCGGATCGATGGTGTGGTGACCGTCGTCCATGGCCTTGCGGTAGGCGGCGACGAAGCCGTTACCTTCTTCGGCCGTGATCACGCCTTGCGTGACCAGCTTCTCGACGTACAAAGCGCGCGTGCCCGGGTGTTGGGCAATCTTCTTGTACATCAGCGGCTGCGTGACAGCCGGGGTGTCTTGCTCGTTGTGACCCAGCTTGCGGTAGCAAACGATGTCGACCACGGCATCCTTCTTGAATTCCTGACGGAATTCGAGGGCCAGTTGCATCGCCAGCACGACCGCTTCCGGATCGTCGCCGTTCACGTGCAGCACCGGCGCTTCGATCATCTTGACCACGTCCGAGCAGTACGTCGTCGAGCGCGCATCGCGCGGGTCCGACGTCGTGAAGCCGATCTGGTTGTTGATGACGATGTGCACCGTGCCGTGCGTGCCGTAACCGCGCGTTTGGGCGAGGTTCAGCGTTTCCATCACGACGCCCTGACCTGCGAAGGCCGCGTCGCCGTGCACTTGCACCGGCAACACGCTGGCAGCGTCAGCTTCGCCGCGGCGGTCCATACGGGCCTTGGCCGAACCTTCGACCACCGGGTTCACGATTTCAAGGTGCGACGGGTTGAACGCCAGCGACAGGTGGACCGGGCCACCGCTCGTCGAGACGTCGCTCGAGAAGCCCTTGTGGTACTTCACGTCACCGGCCGGCAGGTCGTCGACGTGCTTGCCTTCGAATTCGGCAAACAGATCCGACGGCATCTTGCCGAGGGTGTTGACCAGCACGTTCAGACGGCCGCGGTGG
Source organism: Pandoraea pneumonica (assembly GCF_049918595.1). GTDB lineage: Bacteria > Pseudomonadota > Gammaproteobacteria > Burkholderiales > Burkholderiaceae > Pandoraea > Pandoraea pneumonica_A. Next base: position 395,545 of record NZ_JBNCRZ010000002.1, on the reverse strand, counting down.
GCCATGCCGATCACGATTTCTTGCACGCCCTTGGCACCGGCGTGGTGAACCAGTTCGTCCATCGCCACGATGAACGATTCGCCGCCTTCGAGCGAGAAGCGCTTCTGGCCGACGAACTTGGTATGCAGGTAACGCTCGAGGCCTTCGGCGGCCGTCAGGCGTTCCAGAATGTGCTTCTTCTTTTCAGCGGTGAAGTTGGGCGTGGCACGCACCTTCTCCAGACGCTCTTGCCACCAGCGCTTTTGCACCGGGTCGCTGATGTACATGTACTCGGCGCCGATCGAGCCGCAGTACGTGTCGCGCAGCGACTTGAGGATGTCGCGCAGGCTGGCTTGTTCAAAACCGAAGTAGGTGTTCTCTGCCGAGTACACGCTGTCCATGTCGGCTTCGGTCAGGTCGTAGAAGGCCGGTTCCAGTTCCGGAATGGCCGGACGTTCCTGACGCTTAAGCGGATCGAGGTTGGCCCAGCGGGCACCCAGGAAGCGGTAAGCGGCAACGAGCGACTGCACGTGAACCTGCTTGCGGGCCACGGCCATGTCGGTAGCGCCGGCACGCGGCAGGAAGGCATTGGCCTTCGCGCGCTGGGCGAACGACTCCACGATCGGGGCGTGAGCCACGTCGTTGGCGTTGGAACCATCAACAGCGGGAACGTTTTGCAGCGCGTCGAAATACTGGCGCCAGTTGTCCGGCACGGAAGCCGGATTATCAAGATACGACTCGTACAGTTCTTCGACGTAGGGGGCATTGCCGCCGAAGAGATACGAGTTCGCTTGGAATTGTTCCATCAAACTCATTTTGCGCTCACCTTTTCTACGAGTATCTCGAGAAATAGCGGGTTACGAAACCTTCCGCGACACGGCCTGACCGGATAGCGGATTGCGTGAATCAAGTGGTGCTTGGAAGGACCTGATCAATCACGGCGAGGAGCATAGCACGTTTTCCCCGCAGTCATCGGGCTGGAAAGCCGTCACACGGGGCTGACCGGCGTTACCGCACATTACGCATCCGGGCACCCTGATCAGCGCCGCAAACGGCCGTTTGACGCGTCCACGTCCCGCGACCGACTGCCGCTATCCGACCCCGATATGGCGGCACCTCCCCTCGAATGCGTCGTCAACATGCCGTCATCGCGCATCGGACGGTTACGCCCCTATTCCTTGGAAAACGGCTTGCGCTTTATGCTTATATGGAAATTGGATATATAGGAATTAAATTTTATTATTTTAATTTCTAATCAGTGACCGATATCGTGTCGACTATCCCCTTGCCGGTCCATCTTGGGGGTGGCTTGACGGGTCAGACCCGCCCGGGCTTCCGCGCTGGTCCGGCCCCTGGAGCCAACAACGATATGCAAGAGACGACGCCTCTCACCGCCCAGCAGGCCCAGTTGCTCAGCCAACTGGTCCAAGGCCTTTCCACCGAACAGCTCGCGTGGGTGCGCGGCTTTCTCGCGGGCATCAATCACTCGGTCAAGCAGTCGGGTGCGCAAGCACCGGCTGCCGCGGCAAGCGCCACCGCGCCGCAACTGACCATTCTGTACGGTTCCCAGACGGGTCACGCCCAGGAAGTCGCCGAGCATGCGAAGGCACGTGCCGTCGCCGCTGGCTTCAAGGTCGACCTGTTCGCGATGGGTGACTATAAAGCGTCGCGCCTGAAGAACGACAAGCTGCTGCTCGTCGCCGTCTCCACGCAGGGTGAGGGCGAACCGCCCGACGACGCCCGCGATTTCTACGAATTCCTGCATGGCGAGAAAGCCCCCAAGCTCCAGGGCACGCGCTTTGCCGTGCTGGGTCTGGGCGATTCGAGCTACGAGAAGTTCTGCCAGGCCGGTAAAGACTTCGACGCCCGGCTCGCCGCGCTGGGCGCCGAGCGTCTGGTGAACCGTGTCGACAGCGACGTCGATTACGACGCCCCGGCCGAGCGCTGGATCGAAGAGTCCGTTGAAGCCCTCAAGCGCGTGGCCGCGCCGGTCGCCGCAAGCGCAGGCAGCGCCGCGGGTAACGACGGCTTCAGCCTCGCCGCCCTCGCGAGTGGCGTGGCTCCGGCCGCTGCCGCCAGCCAGTACAGCCGCAAGCATCCGTTCGAAGCGACGGTGCTCGAGAACATCAAGCTCTCGGGCCGTGGCTCGTCGAAGGAAGTGCATCACGTCGAACTCTCGCTCGAAGGCTCGGGCCTCACGTACGAGCCGGGCGACGCACTGGGCGTAGTCGTGAAGAACGACGACAAGCTGGTCGACGACCTGATCGACACGCTCGCCCTCGACCCGCAAGCGACCACCACCACACAGGACAGCACGCTCACGCTGCGCGACGCGTTCCTGCGCGCCTACGACATCACCACGCTCTCGCGCGCTTTCCTTGAGAAGTACGCGGCGCTGGCCGAGTCGACCGAACTCAAGGCATTGCTCGCCGTCGGTAACGAAACCGCCTTGCGCGACTATCTGTATGGCCGCGATGTGCTCGACGTGGTGCGCCAGTTCCCGGCGCGCAAAGTGAAGGCTGCTGAATTCGTCGGCACGCTGCGCACGTTGCAACCGCGCCTGTATTCGATTGCCTCGAGCCTCGCCGCCAACCCGGAAGCCGTGCATATCACCGTGGGTGCCGTGCGTTACGACAGCCATGGCCGTGCGCGCCGTGGCGTGGCATCGACGTATCTGGCCGATATCGCCCGCGAAGGCGAAACGGTACCGGTCTATATCGAAGCAAACCGCAACTTCAAGCTGCCGAGCGACACCAACGCCCCGGTCATCATGATCGGCCCGGGCACCGGCATTGCTCCGTTCCGTGCGTTTGTGGAAGAGCGTCAGGCGCTCGACGCACCGGGCAAGAACTGGCTGTTCTTCGGCGATCGCAACTTCCGCACCGACTTCTTGTATCAGCGCGAATGGCAGCGTTATGTGAAAGACGGCGCGGTGAGCAAGATCGATCTGGCGTTCTCGCGCGACACCGAAGACAAGGTCTACGTGCAGCACCGCATGCGCGAACAGGGCAAGGAGCTCTACTCGTGGCTGCAAGACGGCGCGCACCTGTATGTGTGCGGCGACGCCGACCAGATGGCCCGTGACGTGAACACCGCGCTCATCGACATCGTGGCCGAGCATGGCGGCCTGGGTGCCGACGCCGCCGCCGAATACGTGAAGACGCTGCAACGCGAAAAGCGCTATCAGCGCGACGTGTATTAAGCGGCACGCCGCCCACACGTCCGTAGCCAGTGCCCACAAACAAGACAAGCAGACTAGCAGCCCACATGACGCAGACCATTATTCAAGCAGGAAGCGACGTGCCGGTTTCGGCGCGCAATGACGTCGAAAAGCTCAAGGACGTAACCAACTACCTGCGCGGCACCATCGCCGAAGGACTGGCCGACCCGCTCACCGGCGCCATCTTCGAGAAAGATGCGCAGCTCCTGAAATTCCACGGCTCGTACATGCAGGACGATCGCGACCTGCGCGCCGAGCGTCAGAAGCAGAAACTCGAACCGGCCTACCAGTTCATGATCCGGCTGCGTATGCCGGGCGGCGTGTGCACGCCTGAGCAGTGGCTCAAGCTCGACGATCTGGCGCAGAAGTACGGCGGCAACACCATTCGCCTGACCACGCGTCAGACCGTGCAGTATCACAACGTGCTCAAGCATCAGCTTCGCCCGCTCATTCGCGGCATGGACGAAGTCGCCATGACCAGCATTGCGGCGTGCGGCGACGTGAACCGCAATACGCTGGTGTCGAACAACCCGCACCTCTCGCCCGCCCACGCAGCCGCGCTCGACTGGTGCCTGAAGATCGACCAGCATTTGCTGCCGCAGACCACGGCCTATCGTGAAATCTGGCTGGGCGACAAGCGTCTGGGTGCGGGCAAGGAAGATCACGAACCGATTTACGGCAAGCACTACCTGCCGCGCAAGTTCAAGATCGCGATTGCGGTTCCGCCGAACAACGACGTCGATATCTACGCCAACGATCTGGGCTTCATCGCCATCGTGAATAAGGACGGCGAGCTCGAAGGCTTCAACGTGACGGTGGGCGGTGGCATGGGCATGACCCACGGCGACGCTGCCACGTACCCGCGCACCGCAAGCGTCATCGGCTACACGCCCGCCGATCGCGTGGTGGACGTGGCAGAGAAAGTGCTGCTGGTGCAGCGCGATTTCGGCGACCGCACCAACCGCAAGCATGCGCGTCTGAAGTACACCATCGACGATCGCGGCGTGGAGTGGTTCAAGGAAGAGCTCAACCGCTATCTGGGCTGGAATCTCGAGCCGGTGCGCGAATTCAAGTTCACGACCAACGGCGACCAGTACGGCTGGCTCAAGGGTGCCGACGATTTGTGGCACCTCACGCTGTTCATCCAGAATGGCCGCGTGAAGGACTGGGACGACTACCGCCTGATGACCGGCCTGCGCGAGATTGCCAAGGTGCACGACGGCGACATTCGAATTACCGGCAACCAGAACCTGATCATCGGCCGCGTGAGCGAGGCGAACAAGCCGCAGATCGAAGCGCTGGTGAAGGAATTCGGCCTGCTCGACGGCAAGCAACAAAGCGCGCTGCGCATCAACTCGATGGCTTGCGTGGGCTTCCCGACCTGCGGTCTGGCGTTGGCAGAAAGCGAACGCGCGCTGCCCGAACTGGTGACGCGTCTGGAGAAAGTGCTCGACGACGCGGGTCTCGCTGGCGAGCCGATCACCATTCGCACGACCGGCTGCCCGAACGGCTGCGCGCGCCCGTATCTGGCAGAAATCGGTCTGGTGGGCAAGTCGACGGGCAAGTACAACTTGTATCTGGGCGCGGGCTTCCACGGCCAGCGGCTCAACAAGCTGTATAAGGAGTCGGTGAACGACGATCAGATCGTGGCGGAGCTCACGCCCCTCTTCCAGCGATATGCCAAGGAACGCGAGGCTGGCGAGAAGTTCGGCGACTTCCTCGTGCGACAAGGCGTGGTGAAGGAAGTGGTCGAAGCCCGCGAGGACTTCCACGGCTGATCGCCACAAAAGCTCGGCTGAAAACAAAAACGCGACGGTTGCCCGTCGCGTTTTTTGTTGGCTCGAACGCTCGCGCGTCGATCAGTCGTTGCTGCCCGAGTACGGCACCATGCAGCGCTTGACCGTGTTCTCGTAGTCGCGCGACAGGTTGCTGCCCGGCGTCTCGTAGTACTGCACGCGCGCACCGAACCCGCCCTGCATGATGTCGACATACGGGTTGTAAGTCGCTTGGCCGTTGGCGTCCGGTCCGCGATAGACGCGCACTCGGTCGGCGCCCTCGCGTGCATACCCCGTCGAGTCGACGTTCGGCGCCAGTTCGCTCCAGCCGTGATAGATGCAGTTGAGCACCATGAAGCGATCGGCCGACGTGCCCTGATCGAGCAATCGCCCCGAGGCCGGATCGGGCCGGGACATCTGGTTGATCGGACCGCAACCTGCCAGGATTGCTACTGCCGCCATCAGCGCCATTCGCTTCATACCTCGACACCCTCAACTAATCAAAAGATGCCGAATGTTACCCGGTTCGGCGCGCCGCCGCCACGAAGCCGCCTACGCGCACGCTGAACCGCTGCGCTCACCGCGCCCTTCACGCCCACACCGATCGCACCGCTACGCGCTCACGCTGCCAGCGTCAGCGGCGACGTCTGCACCGCGTGCAATGCCGCGCGCCGGTGCGTGGCGGCATGACTTTCATCGCCTAACCGGAAGCGGGCCATCTCGCTGCGCAACGCATTCGTCTGATCTTCCAGCGACGCCGCAGCGGCCGCCGCTTGCTCGACCAGCGCCGCGTTCTGCTGCGTGACCGTGTCCATTTGCGTGACAGCCTGATTCACCTGCTCGATGCCGCCGCTCTGCTCGTCGGACGCCGCCGAGATTTCGCCCATGATGTCGGTCACGCGCTGCACCGCATGCACGATATCGTCCATCGTGCGCCCTGCCTCCGCGACCAGCGACGAGCCATCGGCCACCTTCTGCGCCGAGGCCTCGATCAGCGCCTTGATCTCGCGCGCTGCCGTGGCGCTGCGTTGCGCCAGCGTGCGCACTTCCCCCGCCACCACCGCGAAGCCGCGCCCTTGTTCTCCTGCGCGCGCGGCTTCCACCGCCGCATTGAGCGCCAGAATATTCGTCTGGAACGCGATGCCGTCGATCACGCTGATGATGTCCACCACCTGCGTCGAGCTCGTCGAGATACCGTGCATCGTGTCGACCACGCGCGCGACCACCTGACCGCCGCGCGACGCAATATCCGAAGCATTCACCGCCAACTGGCTCGCTTGCCGGGCGTTGTCGGCGTTTTGCTTCACGGTCGCCGTCAGCTCTTCCATCGACGAGGCCGTCTCTTCGAGCGATGCCGCTTGTTGCTCCGTGCGTGCCGACAGGTCTGTATTGCCCGCGGCGATTTCCGCCGTCGCCGTAGCCATCGCATCGCAACTGCGGCGCACGCCGCGAATCGTGCCCGCCAGACGCGATTGCATCGCGTCGACACCGCGCATGAGCAACGACATCTCGTCCTTGCCGCGCACTTCGATGTGGTTGTCGAGCTGCCCCGCAGAGATCGCCTCGAAATGGGCCAGCGCGTCGTGCAGCGGACGCATGATCGCGCCGCGCAGCGAGAAGTAGCAGGCGATGGAGAGCAACACGCCTAGCACCGTTGCGCCAACGCTCACCCAGCGGAATATGGCGAGCTCGGTCATCGACGCTTCGTACGTGTCGTGCCCGAGCTTCATCTTGTAGGCTGCGAGCGCGTCGCTCACGGTCGTGAGCGCGGCGTAGTACTTGGGCAGCGCGTTCATGGTGATGTCGTCCATGGCAACGCGATCGCCCGCGTTGATGGCCGCGATCATCGGGTTCATGCCCTTTTCGAAGAAGGTGGCGCGGCGCGCGGCGACGTCGTCGGCCATGCGTTGCTCTTCGGGGCCACGCGGTAAGGCCAGATAGGCGGCCCATGCAGCATCGGCGTCCTTGAGCATGCCCTGCGCACGGCTAACCACTTTGCCTACGTCGGGAGAATCGGGGTGAAGCACGACCCGGTCGAGAATGGCCCGGGTGCGGGCGAGCGTGGCGTTGTCTTTGCCTAGTGCCACCGTCGCCGCGAGATGACTTGAGTACGTCTCACGCAACGCATCGCCCGTGCGTGTCATACCGGCGATGCCCAGCGCGCCCATCAGAATCAACAATGCCGCCAACAACGCCATGGTCAGGCCAAGGCGCGCCTTAATCGAAAAGCTACGCAACATGCTGTCGTCTCCGTCTTTATCATGGGTGGCCTATGGATGGCCGTTCTCCCTGTCCGGCCTCTGATGGGCCGGTCATACTTGTGACATCGGCGCGGCCCGGCTCGGACTTGAGCATCCTGCGGGTTTACGTGCCTACGCGCCTAGCTGTCGGCGAGCGCCCGGATTGATGCAAATCAACCGGTGACGCTTGCCTGGCTTCTGTGCGGCCGTCTTGCGCATCGAAACAACGAAATGTGTCGACAGACCGAAAAAACCGGTCTGATGATATGTCATATTTTATATATCAACATAATTTATTCGAATCATGATCGAAGGACTCGAGAAATTGCTGGCCGCGGGCAAAGACAATGCGTTGCTCCGGTTCGGCTTGGGCAAGGCCTATTTGGATTCACAGAACTTCGCCGTGGCGGCCGATCACCTGACGCATTGCGTGGCGTTCGATCCCAAGTACACGGCCGCGTGGAAGCTGCTGGGCAAGGCGCGACAAGGCGCGGGCGACATCGAGGGCGCGCGAGACGCATGGACGCGCGGCATCGCTTCAGCCCAAGCCCACGGCGACCGGCAGGCGGAAAAAGAGATGACGGTGTTTCTGAAACGGCTGGGCTGAACACGGCTTCGGAGGGGAGCAAACGCCCTCCCCGCAAGCCGTCGGCGCCCCGGCGTGACTCAATCGGCGTGCACGCCATTGACGTGGTATCTTGCAGCTTACCTTTTTGGCCTGCTGGTTAACCCACCCGTAGTGCCTTCGCCATCGACTGCATATTCGCCGCCCCACATGCCTTCCATCGCTACCTGGTTAGCCTTCGCGCTTGTCGCGCTGGGCATGGCCCTGACGCCCGGGCCGAACATGATGTATCTGATCTCGCGCTCCCTGTGTCAGGGTCCGGCCGCGGGGTTGGTTTCGCTGGGTGGTGTGGCGCTCGGCTTCGTCGTGTACATGATCAGCGCCGCGTTCGGCATTACCGCCCTGCTCTTCGCAGTGCCGTTTGCCTACGACGTGCTGCGCTTCGGCGGCGCGTTGTATCTGGGCTGGCTGGCCTGGCAAGCGCTCAAGCCGGGTGGCCGGTCGCCGTTCGAAGTACGCGCACTGCCCCGTGACAGCAATCGCCGACTGTTCCTGATGGGCCTGTTCACGAGCGTGCTCAACCCGAAGATCGCCATGTTGTATCTGGCGCTGTTGCCGCAGTTCGTGCACCCGGAACACGGCAGCGTGCTCACGCAGTCGCTGTTGCTGGGCACCACGCAGATCGTTCTCAGCGTGCTGGTCAACAGCAGCGTGGCGCTCTCGGCGGGGGCCATCTCGACGTTCTTCGCGCAGCGTCCCGCGTGGCTGCGCATTCAGCGCTGGCTGATGGGTGGGGTGCTCGGTGCCCTCGCGCTGCGCATGGCGACAGAAGCCCGCCGTTGAGTACCGCCCAGTTTTTAGAGGATGCCCGCCCCGGCGTGGCATACTTCTCCGATTTCCCGATTTCGCCGCGCGGCGGGGATCCACGCAGCGCTAGGCCGGCCGGCCTGTTCCCATCCTGCAATTTTCGTTGGGTATGTCCTTGAAGCATTATTTGCCGCCTCGTGCGCCGTCTGATCCGGTGCCCAGTACTTCCCGTACATCCGCTACGTCCGTTACCTCTCCCACTCCCGTCGATCCGGCGCGCCTGCCACGCACCCGCCGTGCATCGGGCCCGCTCGGCCGTCAACGTGGTTTCGGCACGATCGCGGTCATCCTCACCGCGCTGGCTGGTCTGGCCGTCGTCGGTGCGCTGATCGTCGGTTATGCGCTGATTGTCATGCGCCCGAACCTGCCGCCGCTCGACGTCATTACCGACTACCGGCCCAAGGTGCCGCTGCGCGTGTACACGTCGGATAACGTGCTGATCGGCGAGTTTGGCGAAGAGCGCCGCAGCCTGGTCACCATCGACCAGATTCCGGACGTGATGAAAAAGGCCGTGCTCGCCATCGAGGACTACCGCTTCTACGATCACGGCGGCGTCGACTTCATCGGCATTCTGCGTGCGGGCGTGTCCGACGTGATCCATCGCGGCGCCGCGCAAGGCGCCAGTACGATCACCATGCAGGTCGCGCGTAACTTCTTCCTCTCGCGAGAGAAGACGGCGACCCGCAAGATCTACGAAATGCTGCTCGCCTACAAGATCGAGTCGGCACTCTCCAAAGACCAGATCCTCGAGCTGTACATGAACCAGATTTATCTGGGTCAGCGGGCCTACGGTTTTGCGAGTGCTGCGCGCATCTATTTCGGCAAGGATCTGAAAGACATCTCGCTGGGCGAAGCGGCCATGCTCGCCGGCCTGCCCAAGGCACCGTCGGCGTACAACCCGATCGTGAACCCGAAGCGCGCCAAGATTCGTCAGGAATACATCCTCAAGCGCATGCTCGATCTGGGCTATATCACGCGCAATCAGTATGAAGACGCTCTGCACGAGCCGATTCGCACGCGCACGGCTGGCAACGAATACAACGTGCATGCCGAGTACGTCGCCGAAATGGTGCGTCAAGCGGTGTACGACCAATACAAGGACGAGGCTTATACCCGCGGCCTGACGGTCATCACCACGCTCGACTCGAAGAAGCAGCAGGCCGCATATGACGCCGTGCGCATGGGCGTGCTCGATTACGAGCGCCGCCATTCGTACCGTGGCCCGGAAGGTTTTGTCGAGTTGCCCGCCCCGATGCCCGACCGTCAGCAGTCGATCGAAGATGCGCTGCTCGAACACCCCGACAACGGCGATCTGGTCGCCGCCGTCGTGGTGGCGGCCAGCACGTCGCAGATCACGGCGATTCCGCTCTCGGGCGATGCCGTGACCATCAGCGGCGACGGCATCGGCTTTGCTGCCCCCGCCCTCTCGGCCAAGGCCAGCGAGAAAGTGCGCATTCGACCGGGCTCGATCATCCGCATGATGAAGGACGCGCGCGGCAAGTGGCGTGTGTCGCAGTTGCCGGAAGTGCAGGGCTCGCTCGTGTCGCTCTCGCCTGACGACGGTGCGATTCGCGCGCTCGTCGGCGGCTTCGACTTCAATCAGAGCAAGTTCAACCGGGCGACGCAGGCATGGCGCCAGCCGGGCTCGACGTTCAAGCCGGTGGTGTACTCGGCCGCCGTCGAAAAGGGCGTGAGCCCTGCCACGACGGTGATGGACGGCCCGCTGAATCTGCCGCCGGCACAAACCGGCGGACAGGCATGGGATCCGCATGACGACGACGCCTTCAGCGGCCCGATGACCGTGCGCGAAGGTCTGCAACGCTCGAAGAATTTAGTGGCGATTCGCCTGCTGCAATTCGCTGGCACGCAGTTCACGCAAGACTTCGCGACGCGCTTCGGCTTCGACGCCGACAAGGTGCCGCCGTATCTGCCGATGGCGCTCGGTGCCGGTCAAACGACGCCGTTGCAGTTGGCAGGTGCGTATGCCGTGTTCGCGAATGGCGGCTACCGCGTAGCCCCCTATCTGATTAGCGAAATTCGCGATGCGCGCGGCAATGTGCTGAACAAAGCCACGCCGGTGATTGCGGGCGTGAATGCAGCGCGCGCGATCTCGGCCCCGAACGCTTACATCATGAACAGCCTGCTGCAAAGCGTGGCCCAGCGTGGGACGGGCTCGGGCACCAATGTGCTCAAGCGTAACGACTTGGCGGGCAAGACGGGTACCACCAACGATGCGCTCGACGGCTGGTTTGCCGGGTATCAGCATTCGCTGGTGGCGGTGGCGTGGCTTGGTTTCGATCAGCCGAAAACGCTGGGCAGCCGCGAATTCGGTGCACAACTGGCCCTGCCGGTGTGGACGAAGTACATGGGCGTAGCGCTCAACGGCGTGCCGCAGCAGCAGATGGCGATGCCTGAAGGCGTGAGCGTGGTGAACGGCGAGTTGTACGAGACCGACAAGCTGCCGGGCAACGGCTTCGTGGCGAGCATCGGGATCGACGACAACAGCGGCGGCGGTTTCTCGCTGCCGTTCTTCGGCAGCAATTCGCCCTCGCCTGCCCCTGTCGCGCCGCCGCCTGCTGCCGCCCAGCCGCCGTCGCCAGGCGGGGTCGATGCCAGCGAGAAAGCGCGCATTCTCGACATGTTCAAGCATCCGTGATGCGGCGCTGCCAAAGCCCATGACGCTTTGGCTGAGACGTAAGATCGAACGGCCGCCTACGGGCGGCCGTTTGCTATGCGCAAGAACGTACAAGTCAGACCGGATGCCGCCGCGTTATGCTCGCAGCCATCCGCAACCGTTATTTCGCGTTTTCCGAGGTCAGCACCATCATGTCCGCCCCGTCCCGCGCGGCCAGCTTCACGGCTGGCATCCGCGACACCTTCCCGATGATCGTCGGCGCTGCGCCCTTCGGTCTGATCTTCGGCGCGCTGGTGGCCACCACGCCGATGGCCACATGGCATGGTCAGCTCATGTCGCTCACCGTGTTTGCCGGTTCGAGTCAGTTCATCGCTGCCGGACTATTTGCGACCGGCGTGGGCTACGTGGTGCTCTGGGCGACAACGCTGATAGTGAATTTGCGTCACATGCTGTACGCCGCCAACCTGCTGCCTCACGTGCGTCACCTGAATCTGCGCTGGCGCTGCCTGCTCGGCTTCACGCTGACCGACGAGACGTTTGCCGTGACGAGCAGCCATTTCCACAAGCATCCGGACGATCCGATGGGGCATTGGTATTTCTTGGGCTCCGGCGTATCGATGTATTTGAACTGGCAACTCTGGACGTTGGCCGGGTTGCTGTTCGGTGCCGCCTTTCCGCGACTGCAAACACTCGGTCTCGATTTCGCGATGGTGGCAACGTTCATCGCGATTATCGTGCCGCAGATGGCCCGCATGCCGTGGGCCGTGGCGACGGTGGTGGCGGGTACCGCAGCGTATCTCTGTCAGGGACTGCCATACAAGCTGGGGCTGCTCGTCGCTGTCACGCTGGGCATTGTGGCCGGAATGATTACCTTGCATCTGCGACGCCGGGGCAATGGCCTAACGCAGGGATCGACGCCGGGAGGTGCGCGATGAATTATGTGATCGCAATTCTCGGCATGGCGGTCGTGACCTTCGCCGTGAAGGCGGGGATCTTCGTACTGGGCGACCGGGTGCGCTTTCCCGAATGGCTACGCGCGGCGCTGTCGTTCGTGCCGGTCACGGTGCTCACGGCGATCATCGTGCCGATGACGCTTGCACCGCACGGCAACGGGCTGGAGTTGACGTGGCGCAATCCGCAGTTGGTGGCAGCCCTCGCGGCGATTGCCGTTTGTGCCGCGACGCGCCATCAGCTCCTCACCATCGGTGTGGGGTTGGGCGTGTTCTTCGGCTGGCAGTTCGGGATATTGGGCTGACGAGGCCAGTAATGCTTCACCGCCTCAGGATATGAAAAAAGCGCCCTCGGGCGCTTTTTCCTTTGTGCCGACGCGGAATCAGACCGTCACCGTCCCGAGCGTGCCTGCACGATACGCCGCGACGAAGGCATCGAAGTCACCGACTTGAGTGCGCTCCAGTTCGGCTTGGGTTTCCAGCGACTTGCGAGCCAGCGTTTCAAAGTGTTCGACCACCTTGTCGTCGAGCGGCATGTCGCGCAGCGTCTGCGCGTGGCGCTTGCTCTGCGCCAGCGAGAACGCTTGAAACGCACCGCCAGCGGTGCCGCGCAATGGTTCGAGCGCCGCCATGACGCGGGCCGACGGCGTGAGCGTCACGTCTTGCACCTTGGCACGTTGCACCGCCATGGTGTGGGCGTACTTCGCGCCACCGCGCTGGGCGTCGAAGGCCGCGGCCGCGCGGTCGATGCGATCGAGCAGTTGCTCGGCCCAATCAAACAGCGTGATCGCTTCGCCGCCACGATGCAGCACCAGTCCAGGCTTGCGGCCTTCCTTGACCACGTGCGCGAAGTTATCGCGGTTTTCGATGTTCTCGGCGTTCGAGCACGACGGGCTGTCTTCGAGCGCGCAGAAGAGCATGAAAGCGTCGATGAAGCGTGCCGTGTCCACATCGATACCCACCGGCAGGAACGGGTCGATATCCACGCAGCGCACTTCCACGTACTGCACGCCACGGCGCGCCAGTGCCTGCACCGGGCGCTCGCCGCTGTAGGTCACGCGCTTGGGACGAATGGTCGCGTAGAACTCGTTTTCGATTTGCAGCAGGTTGGTCGAGAGCTGAATCCACTCGCCGTCGCGCTTGGTGCCGAGGGCTTCATACGGCGGATGCGGTTGGCTGACGGCTTGCGTGAGTGCATCGATGTAGCTCGGCAGGCAGTCGTAGCACGGCGAGACTTCCGATTGCGCGCTGTTCTGATAGCCCAGATCGCTCATGCGCAGGCTGGTCGCGTACGGCAGACCGAGCGTGCCTTCATCGAAGGATTCAAGCCCATGTTCTCGACCGCGCAGAAACTCGGCATGCAGCACCGGCGACGCGCCGAACAGATACATCAGCAGCCAGCTATAGCGGCGGAAATTGCGAATCAGCGCCACGTAGCGTGCCGATTGATAGTCGCGCGCCGACACGTCCTTCACACCTTCTTGTTCGCGCAGCAGTTCCCACACGGGTTCCGCCAGCGAGAAGTTGTAGTGGATGCCTGCGATGCATTGCATCGGCTTGCCGTAGCGCAGCGCGAGGCCGCGGCGATAGACGTGCTTGAGCATGCCGATATGCGACGTGCCGTAGTCGGCAATCGGGATCACCGCTTCCGGCGGCAATGCGGGCGGCATCGAGTCGCTCCAAAGCAGTTCGTCGCCGAGCTTGCGGTACGCGAACTGATGGATCTCGTCGAGGCGAGCGATGACTTCAGCGGCGTCGTGCTGCGGCGGCGTGATGAATTCGAGCAGCGCTTCGGAGTAATCGGTGGTGATTTCTTCGTTGGTCAGCGCCGAGCCCAACGCGCGCGGGTGCGGCGTCAGGGCAAGTGCACCATCGGCTTCGACGCGCAGCGTTTCGCGCTCGATGCCGGACAAACCCTGTCCGAGCAGTGCGCGGTGCGCGGGCTGCATGATGAGTGCGAGACGCCGGTCGAGCACGTCACCGGCGGAGGACGCATCGCGTCGTTCGTTTTGGCAATTCTGGTTTTCCAACTTCCATCCCTCTGGTGAGGCGCGATGCTGTACGGCATGGCTGTCGCCGCCTGTGCCTGTCATGGCGAGGCCATGAACTGACGAGGGCACGGCAGGCGTACGGTGGTCTACGGGGTGCCGATGGCCTTCGATGGGTTCGCCGGGAGACGTCTCCGGGAAGCACTTCAGGCGCGGCACGGCGCGAATTTGGCCTGAGCATAACTGAAAACGCCAAAGCGCGTCGGACGCCGCCTAAAACGCCGCCATCGAGCGCCAAAAGAGCCTCAGCGTCAGGCTGAGTGCCCCTGCGCGAATGCCACATTGGCGATGGGGTCATGCGCACCGATACTGGGCAGCATGATGAATACACAACATTTGACCGACCTCATCCCCCTGCTTTCGCTGGGGCTCGTTACCTTTTTGCTCGCTGGCTTTGTCAAAGGCGTGATCGGGCTGGGTTTGCCCACGGTCGCCGTGGGGTTGCTCGGGCTGGCGATGCCGACGGCGGAAGCTGCGGCGCTGCTGATCGTGCCGTCCCTCGTGACGAATGTGTGGCAGTTGCTGGCGGGTCCGCGTTTCATGGCGTTAGCGAAGCGGCTCTGGCCGATGCTCGCGGGCATTTGCGTTGGCACGTGGGCGGGCGGCGGCTGGCTGGCGAGTGGTGGCAACACGCCGGGTATTGCGTTGGGCGTCGCGCTGTTGGCGTATGCGGCGTTGGGGCTGGCGGCGGTGCGCATGCGTATTCCTGCGGCCTGGTCGAGTGGACGCGTCAGTGCTCTGGGCGGCGGGATCGGCGTGATAACGGGGCTGGTCACGGCAGCGACGGGAGTCTTCGTGATTCCCGCAGTGCCGTTCCTGCAAGCACTGGAGCTCGACAAGGACGATCTGGTGCAGGCGCTCGGGTTGTCGTTCACCGTGTCGACAGTCGCGCTCGCGGCGGGACTCGCACGTGACGGCATCTTCCACGGGCATGCGATTGGTGTGTCGCTGCTGGCACTGGCACCGGCATTGGGCGGGATGTTCTTCGGGCAGTGGGTGCGCGGACGCGTGAGCGCACCGGTGTTTCGCCGCTGCTTCTTCGTTGGGCTAGCGATGTTGGGTGCTGAATTGGTGATTCAACATATGCGCTGAGGCGGTCAATGCGCGGGCGTGAGGGCGCCGCCCTCACATCCTCACTTCAAGTCGGTGAAATCGACGTCCCAGAACTCAAGTTCGCGCCGGGCGTCGAGACTTCGCCCTTCTTCCGTTCGGCGCAGTTCGACGCGTCGGATCTTCCCGGAAATCGTCTTCGGTAAATCGCAGAATTCCAAGCGGCGAATGCGTTTGTAGGGTGCGAGGTGATCGCGGCAGAAACGGAGAATATCGAGCGCGAGTTTGTCGTCGGCTTTAAAGCCGGTGCGCAACGAGATGAACGCCTTCGGTACGGCGAGCCGCACCGGATCGGGGCTAGGCACAACGCCTGCTTCGGCCACGGCCGGATGCTTGATCAGTTCGCTCTCGAGTTCGAACGGGCTGATGCGATAGTCCGACGCTTTGAAAACATCGTCGGCGCGTCCGACGTAAGTGAAGTAGCCGTGATCGTCGCGCATCGCGACATCGCCGGTGCGGTAGTAGCCGTCGCGCATGACGTCGGCGGTCTTCTCTGGATCGTCTTCGTAGCCTTGCATCAGGCCGGTGGGCCGTGGCGAAATCACGAGCGCGATTTCGCCTTCGTCGGCGGGTACGCCATCGTGATCGAGCAGCACCACACGGTAGCCCGGCATCGGCCGCCCCATCGCCCCGGCTTTGACGGGTTGACCGGGCGAGTTACCGATTTGGCAGCAGGTTTCGGTTTGGCCGTAGCCGTCGCGAATGGTGATGTTCCATGCGCGTTTGACCTGATCGATGACTTCGGGATTGAGCGGCTCCCCTGCGCCGATCAGTTCACGAAACTTCACGGGATGCCGGGCGAGGTCTTCCTGAATCATCATTCGCCAGACGGTGGGTGGTGCGCACAGCGTGGTGACACCGCAGCGCGCTGCGGTCTCGAGTGCCGCACGGGCGTCGAAGCGCGAGAAGTTGTAGATAAAGATCGTCGCGCCTGCGTTCCAAGGCGCAAAGAAACAACTCCATGCGTGCTTGGCCCAGCCGGGCGAGCTGATGTTCCAGTGCACGTCGCCGGGTTGCAGGCCGAGCCAGTACATGGTGGCGAGGTGGCCGACGGGGTAGCTCTGATGGGTGTGCAGCACGAGCTTCGGGCGCGACGTGGTGCCTGACGTGAAGTACAGCAGCAACGGGTCGGTCGCGAGCGTGGTGCCGTCGGGCGTGAAGGTGTCGGGTTCGTCGTAAGCGGGAGCGAGCGACGTCCAGCCATCGGGCGTGTTTTCGCCGACGGCGATGCGTTGGTAGTTGCCTGGGAGGTCAGCGAACTTGAGCGCGTCGCGTGTGGTGGTGACGACGTGACGCACACGGCCGCGCTCGATACGGTCGACGAGATCGCCAGCGGCGAGCAGCGTGGTGGCGGGAATCATGACGGCGCCGAGCTTCATGCAGGCGAGCATGAGGTCCCAGAGTTCGACCTGATTGGGCAGCATGAGCAGCACGCGATCGCCACGCGCGACACCTTGGGCGCGCAGGAAGTTGGCGACTTGATTCGAGCGTGCCGACATTTGCGAGAAGGAGAGGCGTGTGTCGGTGCCGTCTTCTTCTACGACCCAGAGGGCGGGGGTGTGATTGTCTTGTGCTTGTGGATCGAAGAAGTCGAGGGCCCAGTTGAATTGCGTGAGTACGGGCCAGCGGAAGTCACGGTACGCCACGTCGTAGTGGGCGCGCTGCGCGAGCAAGAGGTCGCGTGCGGCCTCGAATCCCTGGATATGCGGCATCGCTTGTCTCCAAGCCTCGATAGGCAGGATTCCATTATGGTGAGGCCCCTCGAATGCGACATTCGGGATAACCATCATGGGGTTGGCGTGTGCGAAGACGACGGGTGCGCGATCGGTGCGCGGTGACGGGCACGGTGGATGTGCGATGTAGGCGGAAGAAAAAATATGCGGAGAATGCGCGCAGACGCTTTCATTCCTGCGAAAAGCTCTGCTATAATCGCCTGCTTTCGAGCGATGCATTTAACGATGCATCTCTCACGGGGCGTAGCGCAGCCTGGTAGCGTACCTGCATGGGGTGCAGGTGGTCGGAGGTTCAAATCCTCTCGCCCCGACCAGAATAGAAAAACCCGCACAGTCTTTGGCTGTGCGGGTTTTTTCGTTGTTGGCTCAACTGCCTTGTGCGTCTCTCCGAGCGCGTCAGCAGTTCCCCTTCTTCGCCTGTCCCGGCGGACAGAAATCGTTACCGGGGCCGCCTCTGCCACCACGAGGACCGTCATCGGGGACGTACACGGCACAGCTCGCGAGCAACATCGTGCACGCGAGGAACAGGAAAGTTAGTTTGCGCATTTGTCAGGTCCTCCAGGGAATGCGGCTGCGAAACATGAACCTTCTAACTCAACGTCGATCAGTTTTCGCAAGCGTATCCGATTCATCTCGGCGTTCGATGCGAAATATCGTCAAGCAACGGCACAATCGCCAACAAGATAAGTATCAACGCCAGCGGAATCGTCGACACGAATCCAAGATGCTTAAACCCTAGCGCACCCACGACGCCGCCGAGGAAGAACATCCCGAGCAACGACGCCAATAGGCGCAGCTTCGCGTGATCGGCAGTGACCCTTTGCGGTTCCGCTAAAAGCCCCGGCCGGTTCCAGTACAGCATCTTCCCTAGCTCAATACCGATATCGGTGACCAGCCCAGTCACATGCGTCGTTCGGATTTCCGCCTTGGATATCTTCGTGATGATCGCGTTTTGAAGACCCATCACGTAGCACAGCAATGCCACCGTTGCAGAAGCGAACAACCATCGATGGTGTTCTAGATTCGTCCCCACCAAACCGAAACACAGCAGCAACACCGCCTCCAAAAGCAACGGCGCGGCGTAAGCGCTGTGCGTCTGGTGACGTCGCCCCCAGTTGATGAGAATCGCAGACGTCGCGGCACCGAAGAGAAAAGCGAGTAACGCGCTGAGACCCGTGAGCACATACACCAACTGGCCTAATACGAGATCGTCGGACAGCGACGCCACGATGCCCGACATATGCGACGTGTATTGCCCGACTGCCAAAAATCCACCGGCGTTCGCGGCACCCGCAACAAACGCCAACGAACACCCTAATCGGCGGTTCGCAGCATCGGTGCGCGCTGGCTGGGTGAACCCCCGCAAGTAATTGATCGGCATGACGCAACTCACTAAAGGCACAAGGGAACAGGCTTGCCGATCAATTCTAACGGCTCGGAATGCTGTGCCATTTGATCCGAATAAAACTCGGTTGCGCCGCCACCGTGTCACAATCCCGACTCTCATCACAACATCGGAGCCAAATATCATGGCGCTATACGATCTGCCTGAGGCTCGGCAAATTGCAAGAACCTTCGTCCAAGAACTCATCAAGGCGCAAGGCATTCCCCTGACGGGCTCGAAAGGGGTCACCGACCCGGCAGCCTCGGGCGAACGCGACGCCGCATATCTGCATAGTCTTCTCGAATCACTGACCAAGAAACTCTCGGGCAGTTAATAAAGACGAGCCCGCACAACGACGGGCTCTCATTCACTGCTCGCGGCGTTTCATTCTCTCGAACTGAATACCGCCGATGCCTTCAACCTCAACACACGCTGTCGACTTCCTCTCCCACAACCGTGCCGCGTGGGACAAACAAGCCGCTGAAGTCCGCGAATGGTCACGTCCGGTCAGTCCGGAAATCGTTCAAGCGGCAAAGCAGGGCCATTGGGGTGTACATCTCACGCCACGGCCACTGCCGAAAGACTGGCTTGGTGACGTCACGGGCAAGCACATTCTGTGCCTCGCCTCCGCAGGCGGACAACAAGCCCCCGTGCTCGCCGCCGCCGGTGCCCACGTCACTGTCTTCGATATCTCCGACGCGCAACTCGAGCAAGACCGCAAGGTCGCAGCGCGCGACGGCCTGACGCTCGACACCCGGCAAGGCGATATGCGCGACCTCAGCGCCTTCGACAATGCCTCGTTCGACATCGTCTTCCACCCGATTTCCAACCTCTATGTGCCCGACGTGCGCCCCGTCTGGCGCGAATGCCACCGAGTGCTCAAATCCGGTGGCTCGTTACTTGCGAGCTTTTACAACCCCGTCGTCTTCATCGGCGACCGCGATCCCGAATACGCCAAGCAAGGGCTCATCCGCCCGCAATTCAAACTGCCCTATTCCGATCTGAACGACCTCGCGCCCGATCAACTTCAAAAGAAGCGCGAGTCGGGTGAAGCACTGGTCTTCGGGCATTCGCTCAGCGATTTGATCGGCGGACAACTCGATGCTGGCTTTGCCATCGAAGGGTTTTACGAGGACGAGCAACCTAACCCGCGATTCGTCGTGGACCGGTTTCTGCCCACTTTCCTCGCCACGCGTGCCCGCAAACGCTAACTCACACCCAAAACCAGAGCCCACACTCCAATTTCCGTCATTGGCATCCGCCATCGCTTTTCGCTACGATACGTTTCAAAGAAGTTCCGCTAACAACGCATTACAACAAACCGGAGCTATCAGATGCGATTACGCACGAGGGGACACGCGTACGGGCGTCGTAAGCCGGTACTTCTACCGGCCTTATTTTTTCTGCTAATTTCGACCAATCCGGGCCACGTCATTGCGGCAGAGGAATCCCCAGGCGAGACAACCGCTTGGTTGATTGGCTTGCTCAAAAATAACAACGGCAAGACGTTCTGCATCCCCAAGGAAACCAGCGTCCGGACCGTCGTCAGCGTGTTGCGCGATTACTCGGTGGCGCATCCCGAACTGAATGACCAGTTCACCGATCCGATGGCGGTTCAGGTCATCGCGCGTTTCTTTCCTTGCACAAGCCTCTTAGGAGACGTGTCGCTCAGAGAACTCGGCGACGCCGGTGTACGCCGAATCGAATTCGCACCAAAGGGCGAATACGCCACCATCGACAACGCCGAACTCAATGCGACGTTACAGCGCCTACAAGCCACGACCGGGCACGAAAACGATGCGCTGATTGAAACGATCACCGCCAATTCCGCCAACTACGCCCCGCCCGTGTTCTACGCACTCGCCTGGCTGCTCTACCGACAAGGACGAGTGACCGACGCCTTGTTCTGGTACAACGCCGGGCGCATCCGCAGCACATTCGATGCCCGCATCTGCACCGATGCCACAGCCCACAACGCCATTGGTGCCCTCACCCAAAAGACGCCCGTCGCACTCTTGCGAGCGCAGATCGAAGACCCGGCCCGCTATCGCGACATCGCCAAAAAGATTGTGAAATGGGACGAATCGACCCCCTACCGATACGACCACCGGTGGATCAGCCTGCACGGCGTACAGGCCATCGCAAAAAGTTTGAACAAGGAGAAATCAACGCCGACGCCGCTCACACTGCCCCGCGATCAATGGGACAGCATCGCGGCAGGTAATCGCGCCGACTTTTTGAAAGACGTCGACTACACGCTGGAAAAGTCAAAACGCGCAAAGTCGACCGAGTGACAGCGCTGTGCCGTCAACAGGTGCGTGGCCTCACCTACCCATTGCGCTCGCACACGAACGCAAACACATCCCGATCGACAAGCGCACCTAACTTGTTGAAGCTCTTACGCAGCGTCCCCTCGTGCGCGAACCCGCACTTGGTCAACACACGAGCGGACGCCGTGTTCCACGAGAACACCGTCGTCTCGACCCGCACCAGCCCCATCGTGTCGATGCCATGCGACAGCGCTTGTCTGAGCGCCGCCGTCGCGATCCCCTGCCCCCAGAACGCTTCGCCGAGCCAATAAGAAATCACGCCGCAATGCGACGCGGCGCCCGTTAGTCTGCGCAATCCAATGCCCCCCGCCAACTGCCCATCCGCTTCGATCGCCCAGGCAGGCCGGTTCGGATCGAGTAGCGGCGCGCTCACCGTCGCCACCCATCGCTGGGCATCCTGCACCGTGTAGGGCGATGGAAATCGCTCCGCCATGTTCGCAGCAACGCGCGGGTTGTTGGCCAACGCGGGCAACGCTTGTACGTGATCGTCTCGCCACGAAACGATGTGAACCGAATTCGCCATGATCGCCAGAGAGATGTGGGAAGGATGAGAACCGCGGCCAACGAGGCAATAACGGCGTCACCACAAAATCACTGTACATTTAAACATTACTGTTTTTTTGTACAGTATCTTGTGCTACATTTCCTTTCACCAATATTCCTTGGGGAAATGCATCGTGAGTGATCCGAAATCCGTCAAATTTATCGTCGTGCCGTATCGCAAGAACAAGGACGGCGCGTTGCAACCCGGCGAACTTCGCCAGGCCAGTACCGAGTTCGGCGCCGTACGTATCGCACAAGCGATGGCTGCCGGTTTTGCCGGTATCGCCGCCTACGAAGTGCTGGTCGACGACGAGTCCGGCACCATGGATTCGCCGCGCGTCCTGTTTCAGGAGGGATCGATTCCGGCACTCGCGGAGTAATCGGCATCACCGCATCAACACCTCAACGTCCGTACTCCGATCGAATTCTGATCGACAAATATCGCAGCCGTATGACGTGCATCGCACGGCTGCGATATTTGGATTGTTTATTTGGATTGTTTATTTGGCTTGTTAATTTGAATTACTCAGGCCGCGACGGACGCGCAATGGCATCGAACGTACGGGTCTGGCGCGGATGCTGCAAGTCGCGCGTATCGAGCGCCCGCTGCGTCGCGGCGACATCCTGTGCGCTCGGCCCCGGTTGCGCACCGTTGCGCTCACTCGCCACGCGGTTGATCGCTGCGCTGGCCGATTGCGCGTCAGCAACCGGTGCCGAAGCGACGAGGCCCGTCGAAGGGTGCAACGAAGGCGCCGCCTGATTCGTCTGACGAATGCTGCTGAGGTCGCCGGTGCCCAGATACGACTGCGCACTGGCATGGCCTGCGAAGAAGGTCGCGAAACAAACGATTGCTGCGCTCAGGCAGGTCGCGAGGAAATTGGTGCGGTTCATATTGGCCCCCCTTTAAGTTGTTAGTTGCGTCGAGCCCTTCTACAGCAGGTGTTTCGACATGGCTGCATTGTCTCAGCCGAAACACCCTTTGTCGCCCGCACTAATCACAGTTGACGGTGGCTTTCGGGGGGATCAGGGGTATCGGGGGGGGATATTGTTACCCCTCTCATTTTCGGCAGCCCGTTCTGCTACACTGCGCAAAAAATGGGCCTCAGGCCCACGGGATAGCAGCGCATACGGGGGATCCCATGTCGGACGACATCAGTTTTCGACGGGCGTCGGACGCCGTGCAGGCGGTCGGTGCCGGGCAAGCAGACTGGCTCGACGTCGTAAAGACGGCACGCGACTTTCTGGGCGCGGAAGCCGCCACGTTCCTGTGCCACGACAAACAAAGCCGCTCAGTGCGATTCATCGAGCAGTCGGGCCACGAAGACGGCCTGATTCAGGAATACGCGCAGCACTACTACCAGTACGACGACTCGACCCGCCGCTTCTGGGACGCCCCCGCCGGCACCTGGTACGACTCCTCCATCGCACTCAAGCACGAATCGCCGAACGACCGCGTCTTCTGGAACGAGTTCATGCGTCCCTACCAGCTCCAGCAACTGGTCGGCGTCGTCATCTGCAACGACAGCGACGTGCTCACCGCGCTGAGCATTCAGCGCATGCACGTGGTCGAACCCGACTTTGCGCACGCCGCCCGCATCGCTGAATACGAGCGCATGTTGGCCGCCGCGTTCGCCGCCCGGCGCGCGGCCACCCGCATGAGCCTCGACGCCCTCGGGCAAATGCTCGATCCCACCCGCGAAGGTTTTCTGATTGCCTCACCCGACGGCTGGATGCTCGACGCCGCCGGCGGACTCGACGTCTTGCTCGGCAGCGACGACAGTCAACTCGTGCTCAAGCAGCGCCGCCTCACTCACCGGCAGCCCGACTGGCAAGCCCGGTTAGAGGAGACGCTAGCGAAAGTGAGCACTACCGGGGTGGCGGCGTCACTCGTCGTACCGGACTCATGGGGACACGCGTACCGCCTGACGTTGCGCCCGCTCGCCAACAACATGAACCATGGCTTGCGCTCGGCGGTAGGTATTCGTGTGGAGCGTCGCAGCATCTTCAACGTGCCGACCGAAGCGGCACTTCGCGAGCATTTCTCGCTGACGCGCGCCGAGGCTCGACTGTTCCATCACCTCGTCGCGGGCTTGACCATCGGCGAATGCAGCGACGTCCTGCAACTGGGTACAAGCACGCTGCGCACCCAGCTATCGGCCATCCTGCGCAAGACGGGATGCCATCGTCAGGGCGAGTTGTTACGCCTCGCGGCCATGCTCGCTCCCTGATGCTGATTCCGCCACCAGTACCGTGGCTCGCGTGCGGTTGCGCCCCGCCTGCTTAGCCGCAAAGAGTTGCTCGTCGGCCGCCCGCAATATCGCGTCGGCACTTTCGCATTCGTTGGCGCCCCCCGTGGCCGCCCCCACGCTCACGGTCAACGTGCCGACGTCGCTGCCGATATGGGCAATGTGCAGCCGCTCGATCCCCACCCGAATCTGCTCGGCCATCTTGGCCGCGCCGGCCGCCGGGGTGTCAGG
Source organism: Pandoraea pneumonica (assembly GCF_049918595.1). GTDB lineage: Bacteria > Pseudomonadota > Gammaproteobacteria > Burkholderiales > Burkholderiaceae > Pandoraea > Pandoraea pneumonica_A. The sequence goes on along the minus strand of NZ_JBNCRZ010000002.1, from coordinate 371,689 downwards.
CATGATCACCGCAAATTCCTCGCCGCCATAACGCGCCGCCATGTCGGTATCGCGCCGGACATGTCCCGCAATGTTCTGTGCGACCGCTTTGAGCACGTCGTCGCCCACCGCATGGCCGTATTCGTCGTTGAAACGCTTGAAGAAGTCGATATCGATGAACAGCACCGAGAGCGGCCCCCCCGTGCGTTGCGCCCGGCGCCACTCCATTGCGAGCTTGCTGTCGAGCGAGCGGCGGTTGTTCAAGCCGGTAAGCCCATCGGTCACCGAAAGACTGGCCAGCCGCGTCATGGCGGCGGCGCGCATACGAATGGCTGCAACCAGGAGCCACGAGCCCGCGATCAGGGTCGCCGCACACGCCAGCGCGATCGAGCCGAAGGTCGCCACGTTCCAGCGCCATTCGCGCATCGTGCCAACGGTCAACGGGGTAATCACCACGAACAACGACGCGCCCGGCACGCGCACCGACCGGTAGTCGTGTGCACGCGCCCCGGCGGGAAACGATAACGCCGTGAGCAGGTTGCCATTGCGCGTGGCATTGCCGGGCAGCTTCGCTACCGTCCCCGGTTGTGCATCGCCACAAGGTGCGCACGCGAGGACGGTGCCCTTGTCCTCGATGATCTGAATGGTCTTGATGTCTTCCGATTCGACTTCCGCCACCAGATTCTGGAAATGATCGAGGCGCAGCGCAATCACCGCCACCCCGGCGAACGAATGGTCCGGCCCGCTCACGCGACGGGTGAGCGCCACCGACAGCAAGCCGCCATGTAAGCGTGATTTATAGGGTTGCGAGATATACAAGCCAAGCGACGGGTTGCCCAGATGCGAGCGGAAGTAGTCGCGGTCGGAGACATCGACGACCCTGTCGGAATCGGGGTGCAGCGGCGCGGCGATCTTGCCGGTGTTGTCGACCACATAAGCGTCGTCGAGAAAATCGCGGCTCAGCATCTGACCGAAGCGCACGCGGTCGCGAACCCGGTCGGTGAACATCGGCGTGGCGGGGTTTTCCGCGTCGCGCACCATGTCTTTGAGCAACGTGTCGTAGATGGCGATATTGCCGCCCAGACTCGTCGCCACGACCGTCGCCGCGCTTTGGGCCCGGTCGAGCGTGGAGACAATTCGCCCCTCACGGTTGTTTTCCAGCGAGATGGCCACGCCGATCAGAATCGCCAGCGCAATGACCGTGCCGACAACGCCGACCATGACCGGCCGATGGTCGAACTTCTCGACCAGCATCCGCAGGCGCTTGCCCGCCCAGGTGTGAAGACGTTGGGTGCCAGAACGCGTCGACATGCCCATGATTTCCTCGCGAGAAGTTGAGGTATTCTAATGCGCGTCGCCCCGACTAACACCGTACTTTATTACCGCCTCCCGGATCCCGCTTATGACCGAGTGCTACGCGTACCTGAGCCGTGCCCTGCCCGACCTCGATCCGCTCATGCTCTCGAAGATCATCGTCAACTCCCGGGGCTTCAACGAGACGTACGGCATCACCGGGGTGCTGCTCTACGACGGCGTCACGTTCTATCAATACATCGAAGGCCCAGCGGAGCCGCTCGCCGATGCCCGCCAGCGCATCGAAGCCTCGCGCCATCACTCCGATATCCGGGTACTGCTCGACGGCACGCCGCGCACGCCCGGCGCCTTTCCGACGTGGAGTCTAGGCTATCTGATGCTCGACGAACCGGCCCATACGCTGCGCGCCTTCGTCATGCCCGCCGACCACGCCGCGCTGGTCGCCGCGTTCGCCGCCCTCGCCGAGAAGTCGGACGCGATGTAGTCTTCGCCGCTAAATCCCCCGAATCCCCCGAACTCACCGAAGACAAACGACAAAACGCCGGGCAGCCCCCCAGAGGTGCCCGGCGTTTGTCATGCAGACCTGAGGGTTACCCGGCGATTCTCCGCGGGCCACCTCACGGGCTTACCGCTCGATCTGACGGTTCCAGCGCTGATCCCACTGCGCGCGGCGCTGGTTGATGGCGTCCCAATCCACGGTCTTAATGTCTTTGACCAGATCGTCGATCTTGCCCAGACGCTTTTGCATCGCCGGCGGCACGGTGGCCTGCGGGTTGGTCGGAATGTAAGCACCGGCCGAAGCGGCCAGCGTCTGACCCCGTGCCGAGAGCAGGTACTGCGCGAGCTTTTGCGCCATCGCGTTATCGGGGCTGTTCTTCACCACGCACAGGTCGACCAGCAACTGCACGGCGCCTTCCTTCGGCGCGACATAAGCCACCGGAATGTTCTTGTCCTGAAGGTCGCTCACGGCCGTGGGCGTGAGCGGGAAGATCGCCGCTTCACCGGTCTGGATCATCTCCGAGAGCTTGGCCGAGTTCGGAATGTACTCGACCACGTTCGGGCCCACGGTGCTCGCCCACTTGGTAAAGCCCGGCTCGACGTTGGTCTCGCTGCCACCCCAGATGCGGTTCAGTGCGAGGAAGCCGTGCAGGCCAAACGTGCTGCTCGACGCCGACTGGAACACCACTTTGTTCTTGAACTTCGGATCGGCGAAGTCGGTCCACGACGTCGGCGCGGCCCAGCCCTTTTCCTTGAACACCTTCGTGTTGTAGCCGATACCGGTCATGCCGAGTTGCACGCCAGCGCCCATGTCGTCCTTCACGCGCGCAAACGGATACAGCTCCTTGAGCACGGGCGAGTCGTCGAGCTTCTGGCACACACCCATGCTGATGGCGCGCGCCATCACGCCGTCATCGAGAAACACGACGTGCATCTGCGGGCTGTTACGGTTCGCAAGCAGCTTCGCCAGCACGTCGGACGACGTGCCCGGCACCACCACGACCTTCACATTGTTGGCTTTCTCGAACTCGGGAAAGACCTGGCTCGTGTAAGCCTTTTCCATCGGGCCGCCGTTCATGCCGATGTAAAGCGTTTTGCTCTGCGACCAAGCGGCGCTGCTCGTGCCCAGTGCCAGCGCCGCAGCGCACATGACGACCTTCTTGGATAGCTTCATCGTGGTTCTCCTTGCGTTTCGAGAGGTAAGGAACGTGTGAGTGACGTTTTTTTAACGTTGAGTGATGACGTAATTCGTGGTGGCGCGACGCTTCACGCGAGCGCGGTATTCGACGGCACTTGCGAGAAACGGTCAATCGAAAAGGCATCCAGCGGCGTGACGGTCTCGCCCTGCGTGACGAGATCGGCCAGCACTTCGCCCACGCCCGGCGCCAGCAGAAAACCGCCGCCCGAAAAACCGAACGCGTGCAGCAGACGCGGCGTCGTGCCGCTTGCGCCGATGATCGGGTTGTTGTCGGGCGTCTCGCCCTCCACACCGCTCCACGTGCGAATGAGCAACGCGTTGCGCAAGGCAGGCACCAGCGCACAGGCTTCACGCATGACGGCGCGCGTGGTGTCCGCCGAGGGTTGGGCGTATTCGCCGTTGCCCGTGCCACGCCCGCCGCCGATCACGCAATTGCCCCGCTCGACCTGACGCGCATACACGCCGCCGCCGTACACGCCGAGGTTGTGGCCGATGCACTTCGGCATCGGTTCGGTGACCCACATGTTCGGGTAGATGGCATGCATCGGTACACGCTCGCCGAACGTGTCTGCGATGTGGTTGGCCCATGCGCCCGACGTGTTGAGCAGCCAGTCGGTGCTCACATGCAACGCATCACCTTCGGCAGGTTGCGCCGTCAATTGAAAGCGCACGCCGTCGTGAGCGATGGCGGTAATGGGTGTGCGCTCACGAACATCGGCACCAAGTGCCCGAGCCGCACGCGCAAACGCGGGCGAGACAAGACGCGGGTTGGCATGGCCGTCGCTCATGCACAGCGAACCGCCCACCGCGCCGTCGCCCAGCCACGGAAAACGTTGACGGAAAGCCGCACCGCGCAGCACTTCCGTTTCCAGACCGTGCGTACGCGCCATCGCAGACCACGCGTCGAGCGGTTCGAGATCGCTCTCGCGGCGCGCGAGTCGCAGATGACCCGAGCGCACGAACTCGCCGTCGATGCCGATCAGTTCGGGCAAGCGGTCCCACAGGCGTCGCGCACGCATGGCCAGTGGCAGTTGTTCTTCGGGGCGGCCCTGACAACGCACGCCGCCGTAGTTCACGCCGCTCGCCTGTGCGCCGCAGTAACGACGCTCGAAGAGCCCCACGCGCAGGCCGCGCTCAGCGAGTGCCCGGGCTGCCGACGCGCCCACCAAGCCGCCACCGGCGACCACCACGTCGTAATGCAAGGTCTCACTCATCGCGCGCCTCATCGGGAATGGCGGCGACGTTCTCGTCGTACAGCATCGGGGCAATCGGAATCGGTTTGATCGGCGCCTGTGCACGCAGGCGTCCCACTTGCGCGAGCGTCTGCCCGGTCGCTTCGGCCAGCAGATGACAGGCGGCTTCACCGCACATGCGCCCCTGACAACGGCCCATCCCGACGCGAGTGAGCGCTTTCAAACGATTGATTTCGCTCACACCGTCGAACCGGACACACTCGCGCAATGTGCGCGCGTCGACCTCTTCGCAGCGGCACACCAGCATGTCGTCGGGCCATTGTGCGGACGGGTCGGCCGGTGGGGCAAACGCCTGCTCGATCCCCACACGAAAACGGTGGATGCTCGCGAGGCGCCGCTCAAGCGTGGCAGCGTCCGGGGCATCGGGCATTACCGGCGCGGCAATGCCAAGGTCTTCGAGCATGGCGAGGGCCGCGCGACGACCGGCCATCTCGGCGGCGTCGGCACCGGCGATGCCTGCACCGTCACCAGCGAGATACACACCCGACTGCGAACTACGGCCTGCCGCGTCACGCTCGGGCAACCAGCATTGGTTCAGTTCATCGAAGACGAAACGGCAGCCTGCGAGGTCGGCCAGTTGCGTCTCTGGACGCAAGCCAAAACCCAACCCGAGCGCAGTGCACCCCAGTGTGTGCTCACGTCCGTCGCGCTCCCATCGAACGGCGCGCACGCCAGCCGTGCCATCGATTCCAGTGAGTGTCACGCCATGTTCGATGCGCACGCCATGTGTGCGCAGCCAACCGACGTAGTAAAGGCCCTTGGCAAACGTGCCCGGCTGATTGAGTAAACGCGGCGTCGCTTTCACTTGTCCGGCGAAACCGCTCGTGTCGAGTACGGCAACGACATTTGCGCCAGCCTTCACGTATTGATAGGCCACGAGGTAAAGCAATGGCCCGGTGCCCGCGAACACCACGCGCTCGCCGATCGCACAGCCATGCGCTTTGAGCGCGACCTGCGCGCCGCCCAGCGTGTAGACGCCCGGCAAGGTCCAGCCCGGCACCGGCAGCACGCGGTCGGTCGCGCCGCTGGCGATGAGCAAATGCGTGAACGACACCGCTGTCTCGCGGCCAGCGTGCATCGTGTGCAGGCGTTGTCGACTGCCTGCCGCGCTCGTCGCGCCCGCGACGCCTGCGGTATCTGGCGACGCGTTCACCGGGTCGCACGCCCACACAAGCGTGTCGGGACGATAGTCGATCTGCGGGAGCAGCGCGGCCATCGCGGCGTGCACCGCGTCGGCCTTCTTCGCCTCGAAACCGTAGAGCGTTTGCTGGCTTCGAACGAAGCCTGCATCCGCTGGCGGCTGACGGTAAATCTGACCGCCCCAGCGCGCATTCTCGTCGAGCACGATCGGGCGGATGCCTGCGGCAACGAGCGTCTGTGCGGCGCGAATACCGGCAGGGCCAGCGCCCACGATTACCACTTCGGGGCGCGCGCTCATGCCTTGCCTCCGCGACGCATATCATCGTTACCCGCCAGCGGCGAGGCCGCCGCGCTGGTCACGATACGCATGCCATCGCGCACGAGCGTCGAGCAAGCGCGCAGACGCGTGAGTTGCCGATCCTGTGGCGCAATGCCATTGGCGTCCACCGCGTCGATTTCGCAGCGCACCCAGCAGTCCTGACATGCGCCGATCAGGCAAAAGCCCGCGCGCGGTGCGCCGCTGAACTCGCTGATGCGCACATGGCGCTGGTGCATGAGAATCGCCGTGAGCAGCGTGTCGCCGGAAAGCGCTTTCACCGGCGCACCGTCGAGATAAAACGTGACCGGTGCGCGCGTGGTCTCGGCCAAGCGCGCCAGTTGCGGAGAATGTTGCAGATCTTGCATGAGGCGGGACATGAAAAGTCTCTTGTGAGCGCTCGCTCAGTGCTGACCGATCAGAATGCGGTTCAGGCCGTAGACGCGGTCGAGCAACAGCATCGCGCCCAACGTGATGACGATCACCAACGCGGAGACCGACGCCATCATCGGGTCGATCGACTCGGTGGCGTACATGTACATGCGTACCGGCAACGTAATGGTCTGCGGCGACGTGATGAAGACCGACATCGTCAGTTCGTCGAAGCTATTGATGAACGCCAGCAACCAGCCACCGGTGATGCCCGGCAGAATCATCGGCATCGTGACGCGGCGAAACGTCGTCCACGAGCCTGCGCCCAGCGACGCCGCCGCATGCTCAACGCTGCGATCGAGACCGCTGATCGAGGCCAGCACGAGGCGCATGATGAACGGCGTGATGACGATCATGTGGGCGAACGTCAGCGCGGCGAACGAGCCGGTCACGCCGAGCATCGCGAAAAAGCGCAGCAGCGCAATGCCGAGCACCAGCCCCGGAATGACCAGCGGCGAGAGCAACAAGCCGTTGAGGAAGTTACGCCCCGGAAAGCGGGCCCGACCGATGGCCAGCGCCGCCGGCAGCGAGATCAGCAGCGACAGCGTGGCCGACAGGAACGCAAGCTTCAAGCTCGTGAAGAACGAGGCGATGAAGTCCGGATAGTCGAGAATCGCGCGGAACCAGCGCAGCGAGAAACCGTGCGTGGGCAGCGAGAGCGTTTCTTCGGGCGTGAAAGCGACCAGCGTCACGATGATGAGCGGCGCGAGCACGAAGAGGATGACGAGCGTGTGGAACGCGAGCGCCAGAGGACTGTTTTTACGCATGATGGCGGCAGTAGAGTTCGGGTCTGCGGTAACTGACGGCTCAACCCATGCTGCGCGCGTAACGGCGCTCGAGCACACGGTAGTAGGTCAGCATCACGATCAGGTTCGCCACGAGCAGCAGCACGGCAATCGTCGCGCCCAGCGGCCAGTTCAGCGAACTGAGGAACTGGTCGTAGACCGCCGTGGCGGCCACTTTCAGACGGCGACCGCCCAGCAGGCTCGGAATCGCGAACGCGCTGGCCGACAGGCCGAACACCATCAGGCTGCCCGACAAGATGCCCGGCACCAGTTGCGGCAGCACGATGCGGCGCAGCGTGGTCGCGGGCGAGGCCATCAGCGACAGCGCGGCGTTCTCCGTTTGCGGATCGAGCCGTTGCAGCGATGTCCACACGGGAATCACCATGAACGGCAGCATCACGTGCACCAGCGCCACGACGATGGCGAAGTTCGTGTACTCCATCTTGTACGGGCCCATACCGACGAACGCGAACGCCTGATTGATCAGACCGCCCGAGCTCATCAACATGCTCCAGCCGAAGGCGCGCACGACAATCGAGACCAGCAGCGGCGAGAGAATCACCAGCAGGAAGATCGAGCGCCACGGGTCACCCATGCGCGAAAGCACATAGGCTTCGAACGTACCCACGACCGCGCACACGGCAGTGACCGTCAGCGAGATGCCGAACGTGCGCAGAAAAATCGTGTGGAAGTAATCGTCGAACAGGACTTCGGCGTAGTTGCCAAACTGGAACGCCGCAATCGGGCCACTCGCCGGATCGAACTGATAGAAGGTGAGCGCTAACGTCATCAGCAGCGGGATGAGCACCAGCGCCGTGAACAACAGCATGGCCGGCGCGCTCATCACCCACATCGGCAGATAGGCATGCCATGGCGCGCGGGGGCGCGCGGCCGGTGCGGCTTGCGTCACTTGCAGTGTTTCAGCCATGAGCCCGGTCTCCCGCGACGCCCGATGCGACCGGCGCGATGAAACGCACCGCTTCGGCGTGCCAGTCGAGCCCGACCGGTGCACCTTCGGTGAGCGGCTCGCCGCCCTCGTTCTGACAGCACACCAGCACTTCGCCGAGCGCGCTGTCGACGCGATACAACCACTGGCTGCCGAGGAAGAAGCGGCTCGTCACCGTGGCAGTCACACGGCCTGCGTTCGGCGCACACAAGCGCACTTTTTCCGGACGCAGGCACAGGGTGATGGCGTCGCCTACGGCCACGCTGCGCTCACGCGGCGAGAGGTCGACGAGCGGTGCGCGCTGGGTGAGTCGCGCGTCGGCATGCAGGCCATCAAGTTCCACATGCAAGTGCTCACCGTCGCGGGCCGACACGCGCCCGGCCAGCATGTTGGCCTTGCCGATGAACTGCGAGACGAATTGGTTTTCCGGACGCTCGTAAGCGCGGTACGGCGTGTCGACCTGCGTGATGCGACCGGCTTCCATCACGACCACGCGATCGCTGATCGACAGGGCTTCCGATTGATCGTGCGTGACCATGATCGTCGTCGTGCCGATCTTGCGTTGGATCGAGCGCAGTTCGAACTGCATGTCTTCGCGCAGCTTGGCGTCGAGGTTCGACATCGGTTCGTCGAGCAGCAACACCGGCGGCGCAATGACGACGGCGCGGGCGATCGCCACGCGCTGACGCTGGCCGCCCGACAGTTCGCGCGGGAAGCGGTGGCCCAGCGCATCGAGCCGCACCAGCGCGAGGGCTTCGCGAATGCGGTCCTGCCGCTCGGCCTTGTCGACGCCGCGCATCTCCAGACCGAAGCCCACGTTGTCCGCCACCGTCATGTGCGGAAACAGCGCGTAGCTCTGGAACACGATGCCCAGACCGCGCTTGTTGGGGCGCATGTTCGTGATGTCGCGGCCGTCGAGCGTGATGCGCCCGGTCGTCGCTTCCACGAAACCGGCAATCATCTGGAGCGTGGTGGTCTTGCCGCAGCCCGAGGGGCCGAGCAGCGAGACGAACTCGCCCTTCTCCACCGAGAGATTCACGTTCGAGACGGCATTCAATTCGCCGAACGTTTTGGAGACATCCGTCAGAGTCAGAAAAGACATGGTCACTACCTTCGGGCGCGTGAGCACCGCATCTGATGCAATTGCATCGAACAGTAGCGAGCCAAATTCCTTGCTGCAAGATAACGATTCCATGAAACGAGATAAATTTTATGATTATTTCGTTTGATGGAATATATGTGGGAATGAGCATGTCATTCGTTTCGCGTCAGCGTCTCGGGATAATCCCTAACTAATGATGATTATTCAGTGTTTTTGCGCATTTCGATGCATCGCGTCTGTTTTCAAGATCAGGCCGCTTGCGATAACATTCCGTTTGACGGAATAATTCGAGACACTCATGCGCACTTCCGATTCACCTCGCGAGGCCAAAGGCCCGGCGGCGTCCGACGCCGCAGGCGCAGGCATTCTGCAACGTACGTTCGCGGTCATTCGCGCCCTTGGCGTGGCCAAGCCTGAAGGCGAGCGCGTCACGCACATCGCCAAGGCGGTCGGGCTCAGTCAGGCGACCGTCCACCGTATCCTCCATGCCCTGATTGCCGAGCAGGTGGTAGAGCAGGACGAGACGTCCAAGCTGTACCGGCTGAGTGTCGACTTCTTCGCGATGGCCGCGCAGGCTGGCAATCCGAGCGGCATGCGCACGCTCTGTCGCCCGTCGCTGCTGCGCTTGTGCGCGAGCCTCGGCGACACGATCTTCCTGCTGGTGCGCAGCAGCTTCGATGCTGTGTGTCTCGACATGTGCGAAGGCCCGTTCCCGATTCGGTCGTTTACCGGGGACATCGGTGGTCGCGTGGCGCTGGGGGTCGGTCAGGGAAGTCTGGCGATTTTGGCGTTTCTGCCGGAGGCCGAACGCGAGGAGATCATTCGCTTCAACGTGCCGCGTCTGCGCGGATACGGCGTGCTCGACGAGGTGTATTTGCGCACGGAGATCGAGCGGGTGCGGCAGTTGGGTTACGCAGGCAGCAACAGCGGCGTGCTCGAAGGCATGGCGGGTGTGGCGGTGCCGATTTTCGACCGCACGGGGCATGCCGTGGCCGCGCTGAGTATCGGCACGCTAGCCGCGCGTCTGTCGCAGGATCGTCTGCCGATGGTCGTCGAGTTGCTGCGGCGTCAGGCTGAGCTGATCGGCCCGCAGACCAACCCGTTCGACGTTGCCATGCGCCGCCCCATGCACGGCCTCACACGGGCACTCACAACGGAGCCGATCGCCTGATGGGCACGGCGTGATTTGTGCGGCATGAAAGTGTGCCAAGAATTTGATGGCCGAAAATGGCTAGCGGTCGCGACGTGCGCCTGCAAGAATGTCGCGCGACGCGTTTGACGCGTCGCACAACCTCCCCACTTACTTTCTGGCAGAGAGACACGTCATGGCATCAGGAGAACACCAGTACCGCGTTCGCATCGAGTGGATCGGCAATCAGGGCACGGGCACGTCGGGCTATCGCGAGTACGGTCGCAACCATGTGATTGAAGCGGCCGGTAAGCCTGAGATTCCGGGGTCCGCCGACCCGGCTTTCCGGGGCGACGCCACGCGCTGGAATCCCGAAGAGTTGCTGGTAGCGTCGGCCAGTGCCTGTCACAAGCTCTGGTACTTGCATTTGTGTTCGGATGCTGGCGTTCGCGTCGAGGCGTACCGAGACGATGCGCTGGGCACCATGATCGATACGCCGCAGGAGGGTCGCTTCACGCGCATCGTGCTGCGCCCGCATGTGACGCTGCGCGCGGGCAGCGATGCCAAGCTCGCTGCCGAGTTGCATCACGAAGCACATGCCAAGTGCTACGTTGCCAACTCGGTCAACTTCCCTATCGAGTGCGAGCCGCAAATCGAAGTGTTGCCCGAGTAACTTTTGGCTCAGGTTTGGCTCAGGGGGCGAGGCTTTTCGCGAGTTCGGCGTCGCGTGCGTGCCCCCGTTTGACCGAGCCACGTTCGCGGAAGCGTTCGACATAGGCGGAGATCGCGGGTGACGCGGGCACCATCTTGAACAGTGTGAGGAAGTGCAACGCATTCCCCCACAGTGCGTCGGCGGCGGTGAATGACTCGCCGAGCCACCATGGCCCGGGGTTTTGGGTCAGGTGGCGTTCGATGGTCCACATCACTTCGTCGTAATCGCCGTAGGGCGAGCGCGAGTGTTCCATCACGGGGCGTGCCATCGCCTTGTCGGTCACGGCGGGTTCGACACACGAGCCGTAGAAAACCATCCATCGCAGGTAGGCGCCTCGGCGCGGATCGCCCGGCGGCGGCGACAGCCCTTTCTCCGGATAGAGCTCGGCGAGATACATGTACACCGCCGCTTGCTCGGTAACCACGGCGTCGCCGTGACGAATGGCGGGCACTTTCCCCATCGGGTTGATATCGAGGAATTCGGCACTGCGCTGCTCGCCGGTGGCGAAGCGCAGGAGGTGCAGGTCGAAGTCGGCCTGTAGTTCGTCGAGCAGCACCAGCACGCCGGTCGAGCGGGTGTTGGGTGCGTGAAAAAACGTGACTCTCCGATCGATCGTCATGTTCGCCTGTCTCCAAGGGTGATCACATGTTGCGGCTATCAAAACATGGTACTGCGTCAAAAATTGTCAGCATTGCAAATAGTGCCCCGCTCAATCAGAGAAGCGAAGCTGAAGCGCCAAGCGGCAGAGACTCTGGATCGTCGCCTGGCAATGCGGCGAGATCGCCGAGCAGGTTCATGAGGACAAGCGCGTTACGTTGCCCTTGATCTTCATAGTTGTTGTTGAAGACCACATACACGCGCGCAACTTCTTTGGCGATGACGCGGATCGGGTCGACGAGCGCTGCGAGTTCCGCTTCGCGGTAGTCGTAATTGAATCGATCGGACGCGGCGGTGGCATCGCGCACATTCCACGTTTCGTGATTACGGCCGTGCAAGCGGAGGACGGCGGCGCGGGGCGTGGTGTATGCCCACACCGCCGGGATGCTGTTGGTGAAGCCTTGCGGTTCGTCGACGATGGTGTTGACCCAGCCTAGGTCGCGCAGCCACGCGAGCGTGCTGTCGCGATGGGTGTCGTCGAACCAGCGTTGGTGTCGAAACTCTGCGGCCACGCCATAACCGGCCATGCGTTGTGCACACATTTCGATGTGGGCGCGGCTCGCGTGGTCACCGGTTAGCCACGGCGGAAATTGAAAGTGCACCAGCCCGAGTTTGCCCGCACGCACGAGCGGCGCGATGGCTTCCAGATAGCGCCGCCAGATCTCGTCCTGCACGGCCGCAGGCACATCCTTGTAATACACATTGGCACGCGGCCCCGGCGGCAACGCCGCCTGCAAATCTTTCGGGAATGCGACGCGCGGCGTCTGGTGTCCGGTGAGTAAGCGAAACGCCTTGATGTTGAAAATGAATGACGGCGGCGTGCGCTCGGCCCAGAGTTGGGCATTGGATCCCGAAGGCATCGCGTAGTAGCTGCTATCGACTTCCACCATCGGAAATCGACTTGCGTAGTAGCGCAAACGCGCTTCGGCCGACGAGTGGCCCGGCGGATAAAAGCGCTTGCACGCGATGAGCGACTTATCCGTCCACGATGCCGTGCCTACGTATACCTTGCCGCGCATATGCCCTCCTTTCGCTTCGCGACACAATGCCGACTGGGTGTCGCGTTTTGCTGCGCCGTAAAACGCGATTTCACGCGCTTCGTGGGGACTGGACTAGGACGATGCCATTGCATACTACGCTCACATCTGATCCGGCACGCGCTCCCCGCACCGTGCCGTTTATCGGCCCGCAGCTCACCCTGCGGGCCGTTTTTTCGGATGCTGCTATATCCGTTATTGCAAGCGTCGCCGCGGCTCGCGCCGCGCTATCATGACCCGCTCTATCGAAGCCAAGCTGTCGAGTGCCCGCCATGACCGAAATGATCGAACGCCTGCCCGTCGAATTACCGAAAGCTTATCGCCTGCTCAATCACGGCCCGACCGTGCTCGTGGGCAGTGCCCATGCCGGACGCCGTAACGTGATGGCCGCCGCATGGTCGATGCCCCTCGACTTCTCGCCGCCCAATGTGGCCGTCGTCATCGACCGCAATACGCTCACGCGCGAGTTGGTCGAAGCCTCGGGTGAGTTCTCGCTGAATGTGCCTGCTCGCGCCATCGCTCGCGAGACGTTGGCGGTCGGCTCTGTCTCCGGTCGCGACGTCGATAAGTTCGACGACACGTCCGGCAACGGCAGCGGCGTTCAAGCGTTCGACGGCACCCACATCCAAGCCCCCCTCATCGGCGGCTGCCTCGCTTGGCTCGAATGCCGTGTGATTCCCGAGCCGCACAATCAGGATCGCTACGATCTGTTTCTTGGCGAGGTCGTTGCGGCCTGGGCCGATCCGCGTGCGTTTCGCGACGGGCACTGGCAGTTCGCGCCCGGCGTGTCTCGCAGTATTCACTACATCGCCGGCGGTAACTTCTTCGAGACCGGTGAAGCCTTCGAAGTCAAGTCATGACCCACAGCGCTGCAACGCAACCACCCGTCGACCCCGCACAAACCGCCCAAGACCTCTGGCGCGAAGCGTTGCTGCTACCGCCGAATTTGCCAAGCGACGACATGCGCGGCAGAATGAGCAGCGCATCGTTCATGCAGTTGCCGTCATCCATGCTGCCGGTGACGGAGCTGTTGTCATCCACTCGCCACGCCTCGCCAGCCCGTCGCGATATGACTACACCCGGAGCTCCCTCACCGCACGCCTTGCCGCACGACGCACTGCAAAGCCTGCTCCCCACGTCGTACTCGCCCAATACCGGCGCGACCATCGACGAAGCGGCACGTCTGGCGGCCCTGCGCCGCTACGACATTCTCGACACCTCCCCGGAACCCGCCTTCGACCGCATCGTGCGCATCGCCTCGTATATCGTGGGCGCGCCTATCTCGCTCGTGTCGCTAATCGACGAGACGCGCCAATGGTTCAAGGCGAAACAAGGTATCGATGCCACCCAGACGCCCCGCTCGATGGCGTTCTGCGCGCACGCCATTCTGGGCGACGACGTGCTCGTGGTGCCTGACGCCCACGCCGACCGGCGCTTCGCCGACAACCCGCTCGTGACTGGCGACCCGCACATCCGCTTCTATGCCGGGGCGCCGCTGCGCACGCCCGAAGGCCATCGGCTCGGCACGCTGTGCGTGATCGACCGCCGCCCGCGCACCCTTGACCCGGAAATGCGCGCGCTACTCGCCGATCTCTCGGCACTCGTGGTCGACGAACTTGAGTTGCGCCGTGTGAATCAAGTGCTCGGGGACATGGCCATGCGCGACGGCCTGACCGGTGCGCTCAATCGCCGCGCGTTTCTCATGCAGGCCGAACAAGCGTTCGCCACTGCCCGCGCGCAGCGCCGCCGCCTCTCGGTGCTGATGATCGATATCGATCACTTCAAAGCCGTGAACGACACCTGGGGACATGCAATCGGTGACCGCGTCATCGTGGAATTGACACTGGTCGCGCGGGCCACGTTGCGCAAGGGCACCGTCATGGGACGGCTCGGCGGCGAGGAATTTGCCGTGCTGCTGCCCGAGGCCGACGCACAGCGCGCCATGCAGGCCGCCGACCGGCTGCTCTCGGCCATCGGCAATACCAGCGTGCCGGGCACCACCGGGCCGGTGCGCTTTACGGCCAGCATCGGTGTCGGTAGCCTTAGCGCCGACGACGCCGATTTCGGCAGTATTTTGCAGCGCGCCGATCGCGCTCTGTACACTGCTAAGCAGTCCGGCCGGAATCGCGTCGCCATCGCCTGAACCGGCGCGGTGCCCCGGCGATTTGGAACGCCGCCGGCACCACATCGACGCTTCATCGTCGCTTCTTCGTCTTTTTTAACCCCTCGAACCAAGAGCAAACGCCATGGGCAAAAGCCGACTGGAAGCCTTCAGCGATGGCGTCATCGCCATCATCATTACGATCATGGTGCTCGAGATGAAAGCCCCGCACGGCACCGATCTCGATGAGCTGTTGCCGATCCTGCCGACCTTCCTGACGTACATCATGAGTTATATCTACGTCGGCATTTACTGGAACAACCACCACCATCTGTTTCACGTCGTCCAGCGTGTCTCGGGCGGCGTGCTGTGGGCCAACCTGCATTTGCTGTTCTGGCTGTCGCTGATTCCGTTCGTCACCCACTGGCTGGGGGAAAACCATCTCACCGCGTGGCCCACGGCGCTCTATGGCGGCGTGCTGTTCATGGCGGCGGTCGCCTATTACATCCTCACGCGCGCCCTGCTCGCCGTGCACGGCGAAGGGGCCAACGTCAAGCTGGCCACGGCCATCGGACGAGACGCCAAAGGCAAGCTCTCCGTTGTCGGCTATGCGCTGGCCATTGCGTTCGCGTTCGTGATGCCGGCCGTCTCGCTCGGCATCTATGCACTGGTCGCCATCGTCTGGCTGATTCCCGACCGGCGTATCGAACACGTCATCGAGAGCTGACGGACCCGCGCAACAGTCGACGCGCATCGGGTTTTTACGTAGTATCCGGTGCATCATGCAAAACGTTACTTTTGAACTCACCGGCGAATTTATCGCCCTGAACGACCTGCTCAAAGTGGCAGGTGTGGCCGACTCCGGCGGCGCCGGCAAAGCGCTGGTCGCCAGCGGTCTGGTTAGCGTCGACGGCAAGCTCGAATCGCGCAAGACGGCCAAAATCCGTGCCGGTCAGACGGTTTCGCTCGACGGCATACGGATTCGCGTCGTCGCGGCCTGAGGCGTAGCCCCAAGCACCGCCTGAAACCCGGCAAAAGCCCGACGGAAGTCCGACGACGCAAGCGCACCGAACGCCCTTCCCCCCAGCACGCACCCCCGGGTGCGTTCTCCCGGTTTCTCCCATGTCGGCCTGCCCTCGCAGGTCGCTATACTTGAAAGCGTTTTTGGTGTGTCATCCCGCGTAACACCCCACCCTGTCCGCAGGTCGTCTGAGGAGGCCCTTGCGATGGCCGTGCCCGGTTCACCGTCCACCGCCGGCGCTTTGCCGGCGCCGGGGCCCGATGCGCTGCTTGCAGCGCTCGACCGCTCGCTCGGCATGCTCACCCTCACACCCGAGGGCACGATCGTCGACGTCAACGACAAGTTGCTCGGCGTCGTCGGCTACACCCGCGACGAATTGATCGGCCAGCCGCATGCCACACTGTGCGACCCGGGCGATGCCGCCTGCGGCGACGCCCTGGCACACGTGGTCAGTACCGGGCGCGCCCACACGGCGCAAGTGCGCCGCCGCCGTCGCGATGGCGGCACGGTTTGGTTTGAAGCCACTTACAACCCCGTTTTCGATGACGCAGGCAAGCTCGCCTGCGTGGTCAAACTCGCCGCCGACGTGACACATCGCGTCGAGCGCGAAGCCCAGGACAACGCCCGCTTGCACCTGCTGTCGCTTGGCGTCGACGAGACCGATAACGCGGTGCTCATCACCGATGCACAAGGCGTCGTCTGCTATGTGAACGCAGGCTTCACTCGCATGTTCGGTTACCGTGCCGACGAGGTGGTCGGCAAGCCCGGGCACAGCCCGTTCGGCGATGCCCCGGTCGACGAATTCGCCAGCGGCTCGGCAGCCGTCGACATTCAGCAGGCTCTGACCGGCTGCCTCGTGTCGGCCCGCGACGGACGCAGTTGCCATTGCGAAGTCCTTGTGCGCACGGCGCAAGGGCAACCGCTCTGGGCGTCGATCGTGACCAACCCGATTCTCGATGCGAACGGCAAGCTCGTGAATGCCGTCGCGCTCTTCACCGACATCACCCAGTCGAAGATTCAGGAAGTGCTGCAACACAAGGCGCTGGCCGCGATGGTGCGTGACGCACCGCTCGTGGAAGTGCTGATGCTGATTTGCCGCGAACTGGAGCAGATTGCGCCGGAGGTCATGGCCTCGGTGGTGCGCGTGGACGCCGAAGGCCGGTTGCGCCCGCAGGCTGGCCCGAGCTTGCCCGCGCAGTATCACCAGTTCATCGACGGCATTGCCATCGGGCCCAATGTGGGCACCTGCGGCACCGCCGCGTTTCAGGCGCGCCCCGTCATCGTCACCGACATTGCGCAAGACCCGCGCTGGGCCGATTTTCGCGACATGGCGGCCACCTACGGGCTCGCCGCCTCGTGGGCCATGCCGATCATCGCCAACGACGGCCGCGTGCTCGGCGTGCTCGCGTTCTATTACCGCACGGTGCGCGGCCCAGACGCCTTGCACGAGCGGCTGGTCGACGTATGCGTGCATCTGTGCAAACTGGCCTTCGAGCGCGATGAATCGCGCACGCGTATTCGTCAGTTGGCGTTCTCCGATAGCCTCACCGGCCTGCCCAACCGCAGCATGCTCGGCGTGCTCGCCGCGCAGGCCATTGCCAGTGCGCACGAGCTGAACACGCGCATGGCAGTGATCTTCCTCGATCTGGATCGCTTCAAGCAGGTCAACGATTCGCTCGGCCATCAGGCAGGCGACGTGCTGTTGCGCACGATTGCCCAGCGTCTGCGCCGGTCGCTGCGCGGGGCGGACATCGTGGCACGCCTGTCCGGCGACGAATTCGTGGCCGTGCTCACCGAGTGCGACCCCGACCGGCTCGACGCCGCCATCGAGCGCATGCGCAGTGCGCTCACCGCGCCGTGTCAGGTCGACGGCGTGACGTTGACGCCTTCGGGCAGCTTCGGCATCAGCCTCTATCCGAATCACGGGCAGGCGTTCGACATCCTGCTGCAACGTGCGGATATGGCGATGTATCAGGCCAAAATGGCCAGCCCGGGGAGCGTGCGGTTCTATCACGAAGACATGAACATCCACGCGCAGGAGCGGCTCGAGCTGGAAACCGCCATGCGCGATGCGCTACGCCGCGACGCGCTACGCCTGCATTACCAGCCGCAGATCAATCTGCTCGACGAGTCGGTGTGCGGCGTGGAAGCGCTCACCCGCTGGGTGCATCCGCAGTACGGCGACGTCTCGCCCACGCGATTTATTGCGCTGGCCGAGGAGTGCGGACTCATTGGCGAGTTGGGCGCGTGGACATTGCGTGAATCGTGCCGACAGTTGGCGCAATGGCGCCGACGTGGCGTGCCGATCGCCAACATCTCGGTCAATCTGTCGCCGACCAATTTCCACGATCACGAGCTGCCGAGCATGATCGCGGAGACGCTCGCCGCCAACGATCTGCCGCCGACGTGCCTGGCCATCGAAATTACCGAAAGCGTGCTGATGGATCACAACCCGAGCACGCTGCGCATCATCGAGGCCGTGCACGCCATGGGCGTGCGGCTGTCGATGGACGACTTCGGGACGGGGTATTCGAGCCTCGGTTATCTGCGCCGTCTGCCGGTCTCGGAGCTCAAGCTGGACCGCAGCTTTGTGCATGACGTGACGCGCGACGAAACCGTGCGCGCGCTC
The DNA here is from genome assembly GCF_049918595.1 of Pandoraea pneumonica. Lineage (GTDB taxonomy): Bacteria > Pseudomonadota > Gammaproteobacteria > Burkholderiales > Burkholderiaceae > Pandoraea > Pandoraea pneumonica_A. The sequence continues at coordinate 353,440 of NZ_JBNCRZ010000002.1, read as the reverse complement.
ACCAATGCCATCATCAGCATTGGCCGGAGTCTGCATCTGACGGTTGTGGCGGAAGGGGTCGAAGACGAGGCCCAGCGCGATCTGCTGATCGCACAGGGCTATCGGGTGGCGCAGGGCTTCCTGTTTTCCCCCGCGCTCAGCGCCGAGGATCTGGAACAGTGGCTGGCGCGCTGGGATGCCCGGCGACGGGCTTCGGCAACAACGGCAGCTGCGAACGCGGCACCCAGCGAGCAGCCCTGAAAGGGTTACGACACGTCACATGCCGACGCTCAAGGCGCGAGCCCTAGCTCCATTTGATGCAACGCAGTTTCGATGGCCTGACTCTGGCGCTCGTTGAGTGCGTCGGCGGCGATGCTCGTGTCGTGGCGGTAAATCATCTCGCCGTAGACGTCGGCCAGCACACGCGCCGACGGGCACAGCGCCCAATGGCTATCGGCCGCCTGACGGCGGGTCCAGTAGTTGATCGCCTGCTCGATTTCGGCGATGGAGTAGTTGGCTTTCATCGAATGTTCGGTCTCGCCGTTGAATGGAATACTGTGATTATATACAGTAAATGTGAGATCGGAGAATCGCCTGTCGCGGAGTCCGTTTGTCGTCTCGCTTCTCGTCCCGCTTCTCATCCCGCTTCTCGCCCGATTCTCAGGCCCACGTTTCGGAACTGCAACACTTGATGTGGGTTCGCTCACTGCCGGTTGCCGCTGGGCACTGAAAATTCCATAAAAATCATTGGCTTGCCACTTCCGGCACGATACTGGCTTATGGCAGACGAGAGGTGCCAGCGTTGCGTCGCCGGGCACCGACGATGTTCGTCGATCCAACGCTCGTCCCGACGGAGCCCGCCATGCCGCCGAGCCCTGCCACATCCCGCGCACGCCACGCATGCCATTCAGATCGCCCGTATCGCTCAGCGCGCGCCGGGCGCCCATGGCGGCAAGCCATCGCCGTGACGACACTTTGCCTGCTGGCAGTCTCGAATGCCCTGAATGCCACCAGCGCCCGCGCGCAAGGCATGCCGCCTGCCGTCAATCCGCCCACCGATCCGTTTCATCAGCCCTGCGTTGAGATACGCGACGGGGCAAATCGCGGCGCGGCGGCATCGGCGAGGTTGTTGCATTCGGCGTCAGCCAGCCGATCCGCTCGCCCGCTCAAGCGTTATGTCGATTTAGACGACCGCTGCGCGAATCTCCCCGAGTTCGCCCCCACGCGCGACACCGACACGACTTCCGTCTGGTACGTCAGCATGCCAGGCAACGCGGCGCATGGCACCCACGGCGGCACAGATGCTCACTCCGCGCACGCGACATCGCCGAGAGCCACCTTGCCAACGGTCGCCTCCTGAGCGTCGACGGTCGACGTTTGCTATGCTGCGGCTTTCCCGCGCGCGGCCGGTCGAACCACCGCACGCGCAGCCGCTTTCTCCGGAGCCTCGATGTCCAACGACACGCCAGACACGCCTCGCAAAACCCCGTCCCCTGCCTCGCCCGCTGCCGCCGTCAAGCCGCCGCCACCGGGGGCCACGCCATTGGCATGGATCGGCTTGCTGGCCGCTGCCGCGTGGGTGCTGAAAAACCCGAACCCGACGTGGGCTGTGGGCGTGCTGTGCCTTTGCGCCGGGTTGATCTCGTCGTTCGGCGCGCGGCGCAAGGGCCGTGGACCGTGGCCCGCCTTCTTCACCGGCCTGCTGCCGGTCGGCGTTGCGCTGTTCTTCGCGTTGATGATGCTGCGTCCGCTCTTCCGATAATCGCGTCGACATCCCCCGCGCGGATATCGGAAAGTTACCCACAGCTTCTGTGGATAACCCACTGGATAACCCACCACCACCCTCCGAAAAGGCCCGCCGTTCCACGCTGTCAAGAGGATTGCCCGTTTCGGCATCAGCCTTGAGCAAATTTTTTGCGCTTGACGATTTGCCCCGCTTCTGGGCGTCGATGTCATCGCTTTGACATGCGTTAATTCACCGCGAGAAACCCCGTACAGCCCCCTCTTTTACCCATCATGGGAGGGTTCGCAGCGCGGGGGAATCGGCCTATGATGGAGACAAGCCGCCGCACTTCGCGCAACATTTTCGGCGCGATGGCGGCGCGGCTCTTCAGTCACCTCCGGGAGAAAGTCTGGTATGACCCAATCCGACAAGCCGTCTGCTGCACCGTCGTCCCCTGCATCCCCCTCCCCGGCTACGGCCAATACCGACACCACGAACGAGGCCGAACGCGTCCATCTGGACGAACTGCTCGCCCACCACTCGGTGACCGAGACGGTCGACCGCGCCTCCGTGATCGATCTCATCAAAGCATTGCGCTCGCCCGATGTGAAAACGCCCGAGGATCGTCAGCGTGTCGTCGAGCGAAGCCGGTTATGGCGGGAGGTGTCGAATAAGGACACCGCCATGTCGCTGCTCAATTCGCTGGCGCAAATGGCACCGATTCTGCTCAATTCGATCCACTGGTAAATCCTGCATCGCCCTGGCGCGACCGGCATCCGGACGCACCCACCGCGCACCGACAAAAACGCCCGCCACATCGCTGTGTGCGGGCGTTTTTGACTTGATCTGGGTTAACTTTCCCGCACGCCGGGGTAGCGCGAACAGAATTTCGCCGCGCGCGTGTCTTACAATGCGGGTCGCATTTGTTTCCCTCGCATTCGTTTCCCTGCTACCCACTCGCTATGACCACCACGCTGGATACCCCGATCGAATTCAAGAGCTGGATCTGCCTGATTTGCGGCTGGATTTATAACGAAGCCGAAGGCGCGCCGGACGACGGCCTCGCCCCCGGTACCCGCTGGGCCGATGTGCCCGCCGACTGGCGCTGCCCGGAGTGCGACGTCTCGAAAGAAGACTTCGCACTCTCGGAGTTCTGACCGGAAGCTCCTCCGATCAAATGGGCCGAAGGTCGGCTGAGTGGTTCGGCTTAGTAGTTCGGCTTAGTAGTTCGGCTTAATGGTGCCAGCCCCAGCCGCCGCCACGGCCACGACCGCCCCAGCCTCGGCCATGCCAACCACGATAATAGCCGCCGCCGTAGTAGCCGCCGACGCCGACCGTCACCACTGGCGCAGGCGCCACGGCGTACCCTGGCCCGTAGCCGTAGTAGTTGTAATCGTCCGTCCCGTAATAGGCGCTGCCGTACGCTGGGCCACCATAAGGCACAGCGACGCAACCCGCCATCAGCGTCGCGACGACCGCGCCGCCCGCTAGCATGAGTATGCGTTTCATGATGATGTCTCCCGCGTAAGTCATTCGCGCCACACCGCGAACTGCGGCGCGACACTTACTCGTTAGACACGCGGGTTCCGGCAAGATGCACGATGAGTGCACCCTCTTTGGTTACCAAACGTGACATTGGTAACGCCGACGGAATAATGCAGGGCACCTTCTGTATACGACCGAGCGGCGAACGAGCCGCGACACCGGATCAGAACACCCAGCAGCGATCGCGTCCGGCGCGTTTGGCGCGATAGAGCGCCATGTCGGCACGCTCAACCATGTTCATCGGCGAATCGTCGTCCTGCCATTCGGTGATACCGAAGCTCGCCGAGAAACGCAGCGGCGGCTCGCTGCCTTCGAGCGATTCGCGCTTGCAGCGCTCGCGAATCCGGTCGGCCACTCGCAGCGCATCGCGCTCGCTCGCCCCAGGCAGCAAGATCGCAAACTCCTCGCCACCGATGCGCCCGATCAGATCGTCGCCCCGCAACGTCGACGAACACACGAGCACAAAACGGCACAAGACCTGATCGCCGATGGCGTGCCCGTAGGTATCGTTGATCGACTTGAAGTGATCGAGATCGGCCACGATCAGGCTCATCGGCTCGTTCTTGCGTTGCGCATTCTCGAGCAACTGGTCGAAGCGATGGAAGAAGTAGCGGCGCGTGAGGCTGCCCGTGAGTTCGTCGTAGCTCGCCTCGAACGCCAACTGATTGTTCGCCGCGCGCAATTCCTCGTTCGACTGTCGCGTTTGCCGATGCAAGGTGCGCTCGCGCCAATAGATACGGCCAGCCATGATCATGATGACCACACCGCCTAAATACAGCAGAAAACACAATGCGAAATCTTTCGCGTGCTGGCGTGTGAGGCCCTCCCACGCGTCGACGTTCTCCACCGCGTAGACGGTCAGGTCGTTGCTCGAACTGGCGCGCTGGGTGATGACAAACGGCTTGTGGAACTCGTCGAACTCCGACATCTGGTCGAGCAGTTCCTGCGGCACCCAAGCATTGGAGCGGCCCGGCGCGCGCTTGAACGGGAAGATGGGCATGCGCGAGAAATCGTTGCGCTGATAGAGCGCCTGACGCTCGATCTCGGAGAGCCCGCCGAGCTTGCCGTCGAGCATGAAGCGATTTTCGAAGCGCGGGTCGTTGGCCATGATGACCACGCCGTTGCCGTCGGTGATGAAGGACTCCCCGTTGGCGACCCAGTGACGCAACCGGGCGAGACCGATCTTGGTCATCACGACGCCAATGAGAATGCCCTCGCGATACACCGGTGCGCTGAAATAAAGGCCGGGCGCCTGATGCTCCCATCCCGCCGCGTAGCTCTCGAAGCGAGCGCCCAGAATCGCGTTCGTGAAGTACGGCATCCCCGCCACCGATTGACCGACGGGTGACGGCGTATCGCGGTAATTGCTGGCGGCGACGCAGACGCCTCGCGTATCGACGAGCCACACCCGATCGACACCGAAATAGCCCTGTGCCGATTGCAGAAAGTCGTTGGCGCGGGCCACGACGTCCGGCGCGTTTGCGGTGCCGTTGGCCGGGCGCAGCACGTCGCGCAGCAGGTCGACTTCGGCCAGTGTCGAAGGAATGGCCCGTACCATGGCCAGATCCGTGTTGATGGCGTGAATCATGCCGTCGGCAACGCGATCTGCCACCGTCTGTTCGGCTTCGACGCTCTGCGCGAGCTTATCGCCAACCAACGAGGTGGCGGTCCGATCCGCCGCGACCCAGCAGGCGACCAGCACGCCAACCGCAACGCAGGCGGCATAAAGCCAATGCCGTATCCTCATCCGAAAATCAAACGCTCGTTCTAATATTTTTCACTTGTTACGTTGGCAAAGCGATTCGCCTGATTTGATCGCGCGTCTGTCGTTTCCCCGGACAGAAGTTCTGGTCGCGACCGGCATTCGATGTGCCGGCAAATACCTGCCAATTCTGGTCTGCGCGTCAAAATCTTTTCCCCGTTCCCGACCCTCGGCTTGTCGCGCCCCGCGCCTTCGGATCGTTGCTGCAAACTATTCTCCACCCCGACGATTGCAGGCTGTTGACAGTCTGCCGTAATGTTCCATGTTGCCTGCTTCTGTTGCGCTGCCGGCGCCCTGCCCGTGCGCACTTAATCTGGAGAAGTTTCGGTAATTCTATAGCACTCCGACGGTCCATCAGAACTTAAAACTACCAAAACACCGTCCTATTACGAAGCCCTATTTAATCTATTAACTAGAAAGGCGCGGCCTTTATCATTGGCGCATCCTTTATCCGCAAATACCAAATCGCGCAATTACCGATTCCATCTGTTCGATTTCCACCGGCCGGGAAAACCAGTAGCCCTGCGCGGCCAGTGGCACGAAATGGCGCAGCCAGGCAAGCTGGCGCTCGTTCTCCACGCCCTCAACGATCAACTCGATGCCGAGCGAGCGCGCAATGTTCACGATATTCGAAATCATCAGACATGAGCGCGACGAGTCGGGAATCGATTCGACAAACGAACGGTCGACCTTGAGCGTATCGACGGCAAAACGCGTCAGATAGGATAACGACGAATAGCCGGTGCCGAAGTCGTCGAGTGCGATGCGCACGCCGGTGCGTTTGAGCTGGTTGATCTTCGACTCCACCAGCGCCGGGTTCTTCACCATGACCGACTCGGTAATCTCCAATTCCAAACGGCTAGGGCCGATGTCGTACTCGTTCACATAGCGCTCGACCAACTCGCAAATGTCGCCACGCCAGAACTGCACCGACGAGACATTGACGGCCAGACGCAGTGACGCCATCGGGGTATCGCGCCACGCGGCGAGTTGTCGGCAGGCTTGCGCCAGTGCGAACTCGCCGATGGCCACGATCTGCCCGGTCGTCTCCGCCAGCGGGATGAATTCGCCCGCGGCGATGACGCCCCGTTCGGGATGACGCCAGCGAATCAGCGCCTCCATGCCGCAGATGCAATCGGATTCGAGCGCGACGATCGGTTGATACGCGAGGAAGAACTCGCCATTCGCAAGCGCCTGCTCCATCTGACGCTCCCACACCACCAACTGGTGCGCCTGATACGTCATCTGCTGGGAGTACACGCGTACGACGCTCTTGCCAGCCTCTTTCGCCGAGTACATCGCCAGATCGGCCTTCTTGATGAGATCGGCCTCGGTTTCCTCGGACTTGGACCAAAAGGTAACGCCGATACTCGCGTGCAGCGCAAACGATGTACTGTCGGCCACCATCGGCGCCTTGAGCGCTGCGAGTAACGTTTCGGCAAGCGGCTCGGCATGCGCGACCGCATCGTCGCCGCGCAGCACCACCATGAACTCGTCGCCGGCAAAGCGAGCAAGCAAGGCATCGGCTGGCACGCGCGTGACAAAACGTTCGGCCACTTGCCGGATGATTTCGTCCCCTTGGGCGTGCCCCAGCGTGTCGTTCACGCTCTTGAAGTTGTCCAAGTCGATATGCAGCAATGCCACTTTGCCCACGTTACCCGTGTCGGACAGGTCGTTGCGTAGCGACTCCATCAAGGCATAGCGGTTCGGTAGTCCGGTCAGTGCATCGTAGGAAATCAGGCGAGTGAGTTGCTGATCGCGACCGATTAAACGCTGCATCAGATACGCGATGAGCGCGAAGAACACGACCAACGCGACCGACACGAAAGTCGCCATCGTGAGATACACGCGCTCGACGTGCCGATACTCGGCCAGTTCCTCGTCCATCGACAGCCCGACCTGCACGGCGAGCGGATAGTCGCCGAGGTGCCGATAGGCCACGACGCGCTCGACCCCGTCGATCGGGTCGCGCTGCACGCCCGAGATACGCTGCGCTGCGGGAAATGGCGGCAACTCACCGGAACCGGTCACGGCGACACTCGCGCCCGTACTGCGCGCGAGCAGCGTGCCATCGTCGGCAATGATGGCGATCTGGCCGTACTGCCCGAGCACGGCGTTAGTGTAAAAGTCTGCTGTGAAGTAGCTGGGCTCTTGCGAAACGACGACCACGCCAGCGAAGCTGCCATCCGGATTATTCAAGCGGCGGCTGAATTGCAGCACCCACTTGTGCGATACGCGGCCGAATACCGGGTGACTGATGAACAGGCTCTCGCTCGCGTCGTCGACGTGCACGCGAAAATGTTCGCGATCGGCGATGCTCACGCCGGAAGTGCCGCGCTCGGGGATGGTCGCCGCCGTGATGTTGCCCTTGGCATCGGCCAGACTCACCAACACCATATGACGATCGGCGACGATGCCGGCATTCATCGTGGCGTTCAGATTGAACTCGCTGCGATGATGTTCGAACTCGTATTTGACGAAGCGGGTGATCTGATCGACCTGACGAATGGCACGTAAGGTCTGCTGTTCGAGCGCGTTGGCCACGGTCGACGCCGAGGCAGCGGCATCGCGCAAGATTGCTTTGTGTTCGATGGAGATGCGCCAAAGCACCGCTGTCCAGACAAGGACAAGGATCAGGAAACCGAAAATCAGAATCGCGACAATCGAGCGATAGGACGTTGCCCAACGCCCGCGCCGCGCTCCCGTCGTACTCGGTTCCACCATAGGTCGAGATCCTTTCAGCCATCTCGCCCCCGCGAGATGGTCGGTGTTGGCCCGGAGTGTGCAGAGGATCCAACGAGCGGCGCATGAAATGACCGCCATGTTTTCCGGCAAGTGTATGACAATCGGCGCGACGCCGGAAGCGGTTGCACGTCACTCAATCGGGGGATGCCGTTGGCGCACGCAAACGCGTCTCATGACGATCTGGCCATCGGCGAGCGCAGCCCCGCCGCAACGGCGTCTCTTATCTCGGATTACGGATATTTCGGCGTTCGCCGCATCGGGAGAATCCCGGAGACAGGCACGCCAAGGTAGCGGCCGTGGAGGAAAGATTCGGAAAGGACTGCGTCGTAGCGATCGGTGCGACGGCGAGCGGTGTGGCGCTCAAGTCTTCAGCAGGTCGATGACGGCTTCGAGCTTGCGGCGCAGATCATCGACATCGAAGCCCGCATCGGTGTCGGGCACGCCTTCTTCGGAAGCGGCACGCATCGCCGCCGCAGCGCTGGCGCTACGTGCGCCGCGCGGCGTGTCGGCTTCAAGCCGATTACGGGCACCGTTGATGGTGAAGCCCTGCTCATAGAGCAGCTCCCGGATACGCCGGATCAGCAGGACTTCATGATGTTGGTAGTACCGTCGATTGCCGCGGCGTTTGACCGGGCGCAGTTGCGTGAACTCCTGCTCCCAGTAGCGCAGCACGTGCGGCTTGACGCCACACAACTCGCTCACTTCACCGATGGTGAAGTAACGCTTGGCGGGAATCGGCGGCAAGGCAACGTGATCCATCGCGGCGTCAGCGGTGTTGAACGACAGTTAGGATGCGGCCGCCACAGAAAGCGGCGGCCGGGGACTTACTTGCTCAGTACGCCAGACTCCACCATCGACTTGAGCTTCTGACTGGCGTGGAAGGTCACGACACGACGAGCGGCGATCGGGATGGCCTCGCCCGTCTTCGGGTTGCGGCCCGGGCGCTGCGGCTTGTCGCGCAACTGGAAGTTGCCGAAGCCGGAGAGCTTGACGCTGTCCCCCGATTCGAGGGCATCGCGGATCGATTCGAAAAACGCTTCGACCATATCTTTGGCCTCGCGCTTGTTCAGACCCACGTGCTCGAACAACAACTCGGCCAGTTCGGCCTTGGTCAGCGTCGGCGCTTCGCTGCCGACGTCGTTCACTTCGCTACGACCCAGCGCGATACGCTGCGCCGCGAGCATGGCTTCAAATTCACCAGGATTCATTTCGTTCATACGTCCCACGCGATGGCGATGACAGTGCGATAAAACCACTCGCAACCAGACTCTACAATGCTTTACGCGCGCAAACGTGCGCCGAACGCGTCTCCAACCCGTTGGACCAACGCAGCGACAGCGCGCTCGACGGTCTCGTCTTGGAGGGTACCCGAAGGGTCTTGCAGAGTAACACGAAACGCCAGGCTTTTGTCTTGCGCGCCCAGCGATCCCGACGTTGTGCCAGCCTTCGGACGGAACTCGTCGAACAGCTGCACAGACTGCACCACGCCGCATGCCGGGTCATCGTTGCGAGCGGCCAACATCGCATCGATCAGCGGCTGTACGGGCTGCGCTTGTGACACCACGAGTGCGAGATCTCGCGTGACCGGCGGGAACTTCGAGATTTCCTCGTAGCTAGCCACGTCGCGCGCGAACAGCGCTTCCGCTTCAATTTCGAAGAGCACCGGTGCATGCGGCAGATCGTACTTTTGCTGCCAACGCGGATGCAGTTCGCCAAGGAATCCGACACGCTTGCCGTCGACTTCGATCGCAGCGCTACGTCCCGGGTGCAATGCCGGGTGTTCAGCCTTCACGAAACGTGCGGTGCGCGGTGCGAGCAGTGCTTCGAGGTCGCCCTTCACGTCGAAGAAATCGACCTGACGCGATGCGGCGCCCCACTGCTCGTCGACCACCGGACCGTAAGCCAGCGCCGCCACCGTCACCGGTTGGCGATAGCCACCGACCGTCAGCTCGCCCGACGCCACCGTGTTGTCACGATGGTACGTGCGGCCGATTTCGAACACGCGAACGCGCGACGCCTTGCGGTTCAAGTTGTAGCGCGTCGTTGCGATCAGGCTGCCGATGAGCGTGGAACGCATCACGGCGAGGTGACTCGCAATTGGATTGAGCAGCTTGATCGGGTTGTCGTTGCCAGCGAAGTCGGCTTCCCACTCGACGTCGACAAAGCTGAAACCCACCGTCTCGTGATAATCGCGCGCGGCAATGGCGTGACGCACCGCGTGTTGCGAGCGGCGGCCTTCCTGCGTCGGACGCATCGCGCTCGCGGCCACCGGCGGGTTGGCCGGAATGCGGTCGAAGCCGTAAATGCGCGCGATCTCTTCGATCAGATCTTCTTCGATCTCGATATCGAAACGGTACGACGGCGGCGTCACTTCGAAGACGCCATCGCTCAGCGTGAACGGCAGGCCCAGACGCGTGAAAATTTCACCCATCTCCTGCTCGCTCACCGGCACGCCCAGAATCTTGACAGCACGGGCAACGCGCATCGTCACCGGCTTGCGCTCCGGCAGACGGGCGACCTGATCTTCCAGCGGGCCAGCTTGGCCGCCGCAGATCTCGAGCACGAGTTGCGTAGCACGTTCCAGCGCGCGCACGTTACCGGCGAAGTCGACGCCGCGCTCGAAACGGTGCGACGCATCGCTCGTGAAGTTGTACTTGCGTGCGCGGCCTTGAATGGCTTGCGGGAAGAAGAACGCGCCTTCGAGGAAGATGTTCTGCGTTTCCAGACCGGCCTTGGTCGAGTCGCCGCCCATGATGCCGGCCAGACCAATCGGGCCGCTCGCATCGGTAATGGCAAGCACGCTCTCGTCGAGCGTCACGGTTTGTTCGTTAAGCAGCTTGAGCGTTTCGCCCGCGCGGCCGAAGCGCACGTCGATGCCGCCTTGCAGACGATTCAGGTCGTACACGTGCAGCGGCTGACCGAGTTCGAGCATCACGTAGTTGGTGATGTCGACCAGCGCCGAAATGCTGCGCTGACCGGCGCGCTCGAGGCGCTCAACCATCCAGCGCGGCGACGGTGCGGCAGCGTTCACGTTGCGGATGATACGGCCGCCGAAACGACCGCAGCCTTCGGGCGAGCTGATGCGCACAGGGAACGTGTCGGCGATCGCCGACGGTTGCGCGCCCTGCCCCGGCAAATCTTTCAGCGGTGCGCCGGTGATGGCGGCCACTTCGCGTGCGATACCGAGCAACGACAGGCAGTCGGCCTTGTTCGGCGTGAGCTTCACAACGAAGACGGTGTCGTCCAAGTCGAGATACTCGCGAATGTTCATGCCGACCGGTGCGTCTTCGGGCAGGATCATCAGACCGGCATGGTCTTCCGAGAGCTTGAGCTCACGGGCCGAGCACAGCATGCCGAAGCTTTGCACGCCGCGCAGTTTGCCGATCTTGATCTGGAACGGTGCCGCGCCGGGTTCTGCCGGGGGGAGTGCCGCGCCAACGGTCGCGCACGGCACTTTGATGCCAGGGGCAACGTTCGGCGCACCGCACACGATGGTGAGCGTCTCGCCGGTGCCGGCATCCACCTGGCACACGTTCAGACGGTCGGCATCCGGGTGACGGGCCACTTCGAGCACCTTGGCCACCACGACGCCGTTGAACGGCGGGGCGACGGGGTCGGTTTCCTCGACTTCGAGCCCGGACATCGTCAGGGCGTGCGCCAACGCGTCGGTCGACAGATCTGGGTCGACCAGGGTACGCAGCCACGATTCAGAGAATTGCATGGATCAGTTCGCTCGCAGTTAAGTCTTCACATCCGAGAGCCCGGCGGCAGCGGCTTGGCGCGCCTGCACAGGGCCGTCGACATCAATTACATGAATTGGCGCAGGAAACGCAGGTCGTTCTCGTAGAACAAGCGCAAATCTTGCACGCCGTAGCGCAGCATCGTCAGACGCTCGAGACCCGAGCCGAACGCAAAGCCGATGTAGCGTTCGGGATCGAGACCCATATTGCGCACCACGCTCGGATGCACCTGCCCCGAACCCGAAATCTCCAGCCACTTGCCGGCGTTCTTGCCGGTCTCGAACTGCATGTCGATCTCGGCGGACGGTTCCGTGAACGGGAAGTACGACGGGCGGAAGCGCACCTGAATGTCGTCGCGCTCGAAGAACTTGCGCAAGAAATCGGTGTACACGCCTTTCAGGTCGGCAAAGCTGATGTCTTCGGCAATCCACAGGCCTTCGACCTGATGGAACATCGGCGAGTGCGTGGCATCGGAGTCGACGCGATAGGTACGCCCCGGGGCGATCACCTTGATCGGCGGCTTGTTCATGCGCGCGTAGCGCACCTGCATCGGGCTGGTGTGCGTACGCAGCAGCAACGGCTTGCCAGCGTCGTCATTGCCTTCGACGTAGAAGGTGTCCTGCATCGAACGGGCCGGGTGATTTTCCGGGCTGTTCAGAGCAGTGAAGTTGAACCAGTCGGTTTCGATCTCGGGGCCGTCGGCCACGTCGAATCCGATGGAACGGAAAATTTGTTCAACGCGTTCCCACGTGTTCAGCACGGGGTGCAGGCTACCGGCACCCAGGCCGCGCCCGGGCAGCGTCACGTCGATGGCTTCGGCGGACAGGCGCGCATCGAGCAACGCATCGGCCATGGCCTGACGGCGCGCCTGCAAGGCGCCTTCGATCTGTTGCTTGGCCGCGTTGATCCGTGCGCCTTCGCTCTTGCGGGCTTCAGGATCGAGCTTGCCGAGGCCCTTGAGCAACTCGGTCAGTTGGCCGGTCTTGCCAAGAAAGCGGGCTTTCTCGTTTTCCAGCGCGGCGGCGTCGGGAGCGGCGGCGAACGCACGCTGCGCTTCGCTGACGATAAGTTCCAGATCCATATGCTACAGGCTCAAGTTAGGCGGTCGGAATGGCCGCATTACATGCAAAAAAGCAGTCGAAAAACAAAAGGGGGCTCCGATGAGAGCCCCCTCCTGGCGAATGGCGCGCGGTAAAACGCGCTATACGCTAACTACAGCTTCAGGCTGCGACGGCGGCTTTCACCTGGGCGACAATCGCGGCAAATGCCGGCTTGTCGTTGATGGCCATGTCGGACAGCACCTTACGGTCGAGTTCGATCGAGGCCTTCTTCAGACCAGCGATGAACACGCTGTAGGTCATACCGTGCTGACGCACACCTGCATTGATACGCGCAATCCACAAGGCGCGGAACACGCGCTTCTTGTTACGGCGATCGCGGTAGGCGTATTGCCCAGCGCGCATGACCGCTTGCTTAGCGATGCGGAAGACGTTATTGCGGCGGCCGCGGAAACCCTTGGCAGCTGCGATGACTTTCTTATGGCGGGCCCGTGCAGTGACCCCACGTTTGACTCGAGGCATATTTCTCTCCTATCTAAGTCGGGGTTTAAGCGAAGGGCAGCATTGCGCGTACGGAGTTCAGATCGGAATCATGAACGCCGACGGCACCGCGCAGGTGACGCTTATTCTTGGTGGACTTCTTCGTCAAAATGTGACGCTTGAAAGCCTGACCACGCTTAACGGTACCGCCCGGACGCACGCGAAAGCGCTTCTTGGCACCGCTCTTGGTTTTCATCTTAGGCATGAAAAACTCCGAGGTTTTTAACATGATCACAGGTGTGACGCCAAAATCGCGCCCCTTGTAGAACCCGGGATCACTTATTTTCAGGGTCCGACTGCACCCTGCATCGCTGCGGACGCCCTCTCGGGCAACCGCGGCAATTCTAGACAACCCGGCGGTGTCACTCGACACCGCCACGGCTTATTTCTTCTTCGGCGCGATGACCATGATCATCTGACGGCCTTCCATCTTCGGCATCTGTTCCGGCTGACCGAACTCTTCGAGATCGGACTTCAGACGTTCCAGCATACGAGCGCCGATTTCCTGGTGAGCCATCTCACGACCGCGGAAACGCAGCGTGATCTTGGTCTTATCGCCGTCTTCGAGGAACCGCTTCAGATTGCGCAACTTGACGTTGTAGTCGCCGTCGTCAGTGCCAGGGCGGAATTTGACTTCCTTGATCTGGACAATCTTCTGCTTCAGCTTGTTCTCGTGCGCCTTCTTCTGTTCCGAATACTTGAACTTGCCGTAGTCCATCAGACGGCACACCGGCGGCTGCGCCGTCGGTGCGATTTCCACCAGATCGACATCAGCCTCTTCGGACAGACGGAAAGCTTCGGCCAATTTCATGATGCCGAGAGCCTCGCCATCAACGCCAGTTAGACGCACTTCAGGCGCGGTGATTTCGCCATTAATGCGATGCGACTTATCGGTAGCGATGTTGCTTATCCTCGAAAAAAGTCAAAAATTTAGCCGCGCTGTCCGACAGGCGTTATTGGAACGATGCGCATTCTTGCGCAAGGCGTTCGATGAGCGCGTCAACGGGCATCACACCCAGATCCACGCCGCCACGGGCACGCACGGCTACCGTATTCCCCTCTTGCTCTTTGTCCCCCACTACCACGAGATAGGGAACTTTCTGCAACGAGTGCTCGCGTATTTTATAGCTAATTTTCTCGTTGCGCAAATCGACCCGAGCCCTAAGCCCTTGTTCTTTCAACTTTTTCGTCACTTCTTGCGCGTAATCGGCCGTTTTTTCGGAGACATTCAGCACAATCACCTGCTCCGGCGCGAGCCACGTCGGCATTGCACCAGCATGGTGCTCGATCAAAATACCGATGAAACGCTCTAACGAGCCCAAAATCGCACGGTGCAGCATGACCGGACGCTTGCGGCTGTTGTCTTCGGCCACGTACTCGGCGTCCAGACGCTCCGGCATCGAGAAATCGACCTGCATCGTGCCGCATTGCCACTGACGGCCCAGCGCATCCTTGAGCGTGTACTCAATCTTCGGGCCGTAGAACGCACCGTCGCCTTCGGCGATCACGAACTCGCAACCCGAACGGCGCAGCGACTCCATCAGCGCAAATTCGGCCTTGTCCCAGTTTTCATCGGAACCGACACGATGCTCAGGACGCGTAGCGACCTTATAGATCATGTCCGAGAAGCCGAAATCCTTATACACCGCGTGCAGGAGTGCCGTGTAGTTCACGCACTCGTCGAGGATCTGGTCTTCCGTACAGAAGATGTGACCATCGTCCTGCGTGAAGCCGCGCACGCGCATCAGGCCATGCAAGCCACCCGACGGCTCGTTGCGATGGCATTGACCGAATTCGCCGTAGCGCAGCGGCAGATCGCGATAGCTATGCAGCGACGAGTTGAAAATCAGCACATGGCCGGGACAGTTCATCGGCTTGAGCGCGTACGAGCGATTCTCCGACTCCGTCGTGAACATGTTGTCTTTGTAGTTCTGCCAGTGGCCCGACTTCTCCCACAGCGAACGATCGAGAATCTGCGGACCCTTCACTTCCTGGTAACCGTTGTTACGGTAGACGCGGCGCATGTACTGCTCGATCTGCTGCCAGAGCGTCCAACCCTTCGGGTGCCAGAAGACGAGACCCGGCGCCTCTTCCTGCATGTGGTAGAGGTCCAATGCTTTGCCGAGCTTGCGGTGATCGCGCTTCTCGGCTTCTTCGAGCATGTGCAGGTACGCGTCCTGATCTTCCTTCTTCGTCCAGGCCGTGCCGTAGATGCGCTGCAACTGTTCGTTTTTCGCATCGCCGCGCCAGTAGGCGCCAGCCACCTTCATCAGCTTGAAGACTTTGAGCTTGCCCGTGGACGGGACGTGCGGACCGCGGCAAAGATCGACGAACTTGCCTTCGCGGTACAGACCGATCTCGTCCGTGGCCGGGATCGACTCGATGATCTCGGCCTTGTACTTCTCACCCATCGACAGGAACAGACGCACGGCGTCGTCACGCGAGAGCACTTCGCGCGTAACCGGCTCGTCCTTCTTGGCGAGCTCGTGCATCTTCTTCTCGATGGCTTCGAGATCTTCCGGCGTAAAGGGGCGGTGGAACGAGAAGTCGTAGTAGAAACCGTTCTCGATGACCGGGCCGATGGTGACCTGCGCCTCGGGAAACAGCTCCTTGACGGCATAGGCCAACAAGTGAGCCGTCGAGTGACGGATGACATCCAGACCGTCGGCGTCCTTGTCCGTGACGATCGCGAGGTTCACATCGTGATCGATCAGAAAGGACGTATCGACCAGCTTGCCGTCGACGCGGCCGGCCAGTGCCGCCTTTGCCAGACCCGAGCCGATCGAACCGGCGACCTGCGCCACCGTCAGCGGGGCTTCGTACTGGCGTTGCGAACCGTCAGGCAAACGTACCGAAATCATGTCGCACTCCCATGCGCTAAAACGTCACACGCGGCCAACGCCACGCGGCAAAACCACGAAAAAAAACGGCCTCGACTGTCGTCGAGGCCGTCTCTTCATTCCTTGCATCCAGACGAAAAACACCCTCGACTAACGTCGTACCTTCACCACTGTGAAAGTTCGGGCCGTCTTCAACATGAGTGTTTTCTTCCAGCGTCTGTGTCTGCGGGGTCTCGCGGACTGTAATGCATCAAAATTCGTTGGTAGGCTCGATTGGACTCGAACCAACGACCCCCACCATGTCAAGGTGGTGCTCTAACCAGCTGAGCTACGAGCCTATTGCAAGAGAACGAGATTCTAGCAAGATTTCGACGCGTCGCCAAGCGATTAATGTGCCTGATCGCGAAAAACCGCGTCGGGCGGCGATTCCGGGCACCTTCCCTGCGCAGAAACCGCGTCGCCCAACCCGCCTTTCGCGATCATTCGCCAGCCTCTCCGCCGCTATCGGTCGATCTACCGCCGGCGCGACGACACCACCCCGGTCACCCCGGAGAGTTGCGCCAGCGCGCGCTGCAACTGACCGCCATCGCGCACTTCGACGGTGAACTGCATGAACGCCTGCGCCCCTCGCGATTGCGTACTCACACCGGTAACGTTGAGTTTCTCGCGCGAGAACACTTCCGAAATGTCGCGCAGCAGACCCTGACGGTCCGTCGCTTCAATCTGGATATCGACCGGATAAGCGGCAACGCCACGGCCCTCGAGCACGTCGCCCGACCAAGCGGTGTGAATCACGCGCTCGGGTGAGCGCGCCTTCATCGCCTGAAAGCTCGTGCAGTCTTGCCGGTGAATCGACACCCCCTTGCCACGCGTGACGAACCCGACAATCGGGTCCGGCGGCGCCGGACGGCAGCACTTGGCCAGTTGCGTGAGCAGCGCGCCCACACCGACGACCAGTACGCCGCTCTTGGCACCTTGCGCAACGCTAGTATCGAGACTCTTCTTCGCGACCAGCGTATCTTCATCGCGCGGCTCCGGCCCCGGCAAATTCCCCGAGAGCGCCTGCTCCACGTGGCGCAGACTGAACTCGTCCTTCGCCACGGACGCGTACAAATCGTCCGGCGTCTTGAAACCCAGCCGCCCAGCCAGCTCTTCGAGATTGACCGACGTCTTGCCTTCGCGCTGCAACGTCTTGTCGATGAGCGTGCGGCCGTGCGCGATCGTCTCTTCGAGATCGATCGTGTTGAACCATTGGCGCACCTTCTGCCGCGCACGATGGCTTTGCAGATACCCCAACTGCGGGTTGAGCCAATCGCGCGACGGCCCGCCCTGCTTGACCGTGACGATTTCGACCGTCTGCCCGTTCTGCAATGCCGTATTGAGCGGCACCATCGCGCCATCGACCCGCGCGCCGCGGCAGCGATGCCCCAGCTCCGAATGCAGGTGATAAGCGAAGTCGATCGGCGTGGCACCTTGCGGCAGCGAAATCACACGCGCCTGCGGCGTCAATACATAGATGTGATCGTCGATGGTCGCGCGCTTGAGTTGCTCCCACGGCTGGGCGGCACCTTCCGCGCCCACCGTGTCGGCAACATCGTCTTTCCACGCCAGCAACTGACGCAGCCACGCGATCTTCTCGTCGTAAGCATCGCCCGCCGAAAACGCACCGCCGTAGCCGCGCTGCCCTGCTTCCTTATAACGCCAGTGCGCGGCAATGCCGTACTCGGCGAAGTGATGCATTTCGTGCGTACGGATCTGCACCTCGAACGCGCGGCCGTCATCGCCGATGACCACCGTATGCAGCGACTTGTAGCCGTTGGGCTTGGGCCGCGAGATGTAATCGTCAAATTCTTTCGGAATCGGCTGCCACAAGTTGTGGACGATGCCCAGCACCGTGTAGCAATCCTTGATGTCGTCGACGATCACGCGAAACGCACGCACGTCGTAAAGCTCGGCGAAGTCGACCGCCTTGCCACGCATCTTCTTCCAGATGCTATAGATGTGCTTCGGGCGGCCAGACACTTCGGCCTTCACGCCCGCACGCGCCAACTCGTCTTGCAACCGCTCGATCGCGCCTTCGATGAAGGTCTGCCGCTCGACGCGCTTCTCTTCGAGCAGCTTGGCGATCTGCTTGTAAGTCACCGGCTCGAGAAAGCGAAACGCGAGGTCTTCGAGCTCCCACTTCAGTTGCCAGATCCCGAGACGATTCGCGAGCGGCGCATAGATTTCCAGCACCTCATGCGGCATATCCTCGGGCGGCGGCTTCTTCTCGGCGGCATACCAGCGCAGCGATTGCAATCGCGAAGCCAACCGGATCATCACGACGCGAATGTCCTGCGCGAACGCCAGCAGCATCTTGCGCAATGCCTCGACTTGCGACTTGCGCTCTTCCGAAGCATCGCGGTCGCGGCCATCGGCGGGCATCGCGTGCGCGGCCAGCGAACCGGCGCCCGAAAGACGCTGCAACTTACGGACGTCAATAACCAGCGCGCAGACTTCCGCGCCGAATTTCTGCGTCAGCGTGGTTTGAGTATCGGGAAGGAATTCGCCGGCGCAGAACAGTGCGGCGGCCTGATGTGTGGCCTCGTCCACACGCAGCGTGTCGAGGATGGCGAGCATGCCGCGGGCATGTGCCATAACGGGTTCGCCGGACGAGAGAACGTTCTCGCCGCACAGCGCTGCGGCGAACGCGAGCGCGTCGTCGAGCGTGGCAGGCAGCGAAGCGTCGCCCACACCTGCCGAGGAATTCGCTTGAGACTTCGAATTCGTCGGGTTCGTTGCGTTTGCAGCAGCGGGTGTCGGCGCTTGATGTTGGGTCATGTCGTTACACGGGGCGGCCAGCGCCCCTCAGGGTACGGATCGTGCGCTCAGCTTTCGCGCTGGGCAGCGACGACCACAATTTCAACGAGCATTGCGGGGTCGGCGAGAGCTGCCTCGACAGTGGCACGCGGCGGCGCGTTACCGGCCGGCACCCACTCGTCCCACACCTGATTCATTTCACCGAAGTACTTCATGTCGGAGACGAAAATCTGGCACGACAGAATGAGCGACTTGTCGCTGTTCGCTTCCGCGAGCAGTCGATCGATGTGAGCGAGTACCTGACGCGTCTGCCCGGCCATATCTTGCGAGCGGTCGTCGGGGGTCTGGCCCGCGAGATAAACGGTGCCATTGTGAATGGCCATGTCCGACCAGCGCTTTTCGACGTAGAAACGTTGTACTGCCATGATGTAAGACTCCTCGTATTCTTCTGAAACTTCGGACCAGCCGCTTATCGGTGCACATCGGCGCACGTCGGCGCACATCGGCGCCAATATCAGTCGGCGTATCCGTCAAAAAACCGGCGTGCGATCTGAATTTGATCGTCATGCACGAACGTGGGCGCATGGCCCACACCGGGAATTTCTACGGCACGCGCATGTTGAGCGTGTGCCAGCATTTGTTCTAGCGTCGTACGCGAGAGCAGATCGGACTGCTCGCCGCGCACGATCAACGTGCGGCCGGGGAATGCCGCGAGCGATGCCCACAGCACAGCCTCACCCGCCGCAATGGCCTCGGCCGGGACCGCCGAGAACGCAGCACCGATCGCCGGGTCGTAGCGCAGCACGTACCCGCCGCCATCTGGCTTGAGCAGCGGCTCACTCAAGGCACGCCACTCTTCTCGCGTATGCGGTCCGAACGACGACGAGATCGACCACAAGTAGTCGACCGCTTCATCGATCGAAGCGAATCGCTTCGGAATGCCGACATACTGACCGATACGCGTGAGCGACGCCGCATCGATATGCGGCCCTACGTCGTTGAGCACCATGTTGCGGATGGGCGAGTCGGGCAAACCTGCCAGCCCCATGCCGATCAAACCGCCCATGGATGTCCCAAACCAGTCGACCGTCGCGACACCCAATCGGGCAATCAGCGTGACCATATCGGACGCGTATTGCGGCACCACGTAGCCTGCCGCATTACGCAGCCAGTCCGACTGACCACGCCCGACGACGTCAGGACATACGACACGATAGTCGTCGGCGAACGCGCGCGCCATCGCGTCAAAATCGCGGCCGCAGCGCGTCAGGCCATGGACGCACACCAGCACGCGCGGGTTCTCGGGATCGCCCCACTCCGCGTAGGCCATCCGATGCAGACCGGAAGGGCTCAGACATTGAACGCTCGACAGACGTGGCACGTGGTTCGACATGGCAGACTCATCGGATCGGTTTACAGCCCGAATTCTACCGCGCTTGTCGCAAACCGTAAGCTAGAATGGGTCGACTCATGGGCCGCATGGCGCATCCGCGCGTGCGGCGCGCAGTCAGTTTCTACGCAATATGCCTACGGAGACGACGTAATGCTGAAAGGAAAAATCGCCCTCGTGACCGGCTCGACCAGCGGCATCGGCCTCGGGTTGGCGCAGGCGCTCGCAGCACAAGGTGCCACGGTGATCGCGAACGGATTCGGCGATGCCGACGCCGCGCGCAAAGCCATCGCCGAGGCGGCGGCCAAAGCGGGACACGGCGAAAGCCGCGTCGGCTATCACGGTGCCGACATGAGCCGCGCGAGCGAGATCGAAGCGATGATGCAATACGCCGACGCCGAATTCGGCGGTGTCGACATTCTCGTGAACAACGCGGGCATTCAGCACGTGGCCGAAGTTCAGGATTTTCCGACGGACAAATGGGACGCGATTATCGCGATCAACCTCACCTCGGCCTTTCACACTACGCGGCTCGCTCTGCCGAAGATGCGCGAACGCAACTGGGGCCGCATCGTCAACATCGCGTCTGTGCATGGACTCGTGGGCTCGGCCGGCAAGTCGGCCTACGTTGCGGCCAAACACGGCATTGTCGGACTGACGAAAGTGACGGCGCTCGAAAACGCACAAACCGGCGTGACGGCCAACGCCATTTGCCCGGGTTTCGTGTTGACGCCGCTGGTGCAAAAGCAAGTCGACGCTCGCGCAGCGCGCGACAACCTATCGGGCGATGATGCAAAACGCTCGCTGCTCGGCGAGAAGCAACCGTCGGGCGAGTTCGTCACGCCGGAGCAACTCGGCGCGCTTGCCGTGTTTCTTTGCAGCGACGCGGCGTCGCAAGTGCGCGGTGTGGCGTGGAATATGGACGGCGGCTGGGTCGCCCAGTAACCTGGCGTATCGAACGCGACTGATTCGGCGGACGCAGCAGAAACGGCGGAAGCCGCGGATACCGCGAACGCTGCAAACGCCGTGCATCAAAACAAAACGGGCGGGGATATCCCCGCCCGTTTCGCCTTCCATCGACAACGAGGTTCAACGGCCTCGATGCCCTCAGCAAGGTGGTGCGTCAGCATGACTGACGCACGGCCCAGTCCTCAGACAGCGCTCGTATCGAGAGGTGCCCCGGTCTTCTGTGCAATTTCTTCCTTCGTGACGCCCGATGCCAACTCGACGACCTTGAGGCCGTCCGGCGTCACGTCGATCACACCGAGGTCGGTGATGATGCGATTGACCACGCCCACGCCCGTCAGCGGCAAATCGCACGCTTTCAGAATCTTGTGCGCGTCGCCCTTGGCCACATGCTCCATGAGCACGACCACACGGCCGACACCGGCCACGAGGTCCATCGCGCCGCCCATGCCCTTGATCATCTTGCCCGGGATCATCCAGTTCGCCAGGTCGCCCTTCTCGCTGACCTGCATCGCACCGAGGATGGCCAGGTTGATGTGACCGCCGCGAATCATCGCAAACGAGTCGGCCGACGAGAAGATCGACGAGCCTGCCAGCGTCGTTACCGTCTGCTTGCCGGCATTGATCATGTCGGCGTCGACTTCGTCTTCGGTCGGGAACGGACCAATGCCCAGCAGACCGTTCTCCGATTGCAGCCACACTTCCATGCCGTCCGGCACATGGTTCGCCACCAACGTGGGCAAACCGATGCCGAGGTTCACGTAAAAGCCGTCCTCAAGCTCACGCGCGGCGCGCGCAGCCATTTCATCACGATTCCATGCCATGGTTATCTCCTTGATCTCGGCGCTTACTTGGCACGTACCGTGCGCTGTTCGATGCGTTTTTCCGGCGTCTTGTTCAGCACGATGCGCTGAACGAAGATCCCCGGCAGATGCACGTCGTCCGGATCGATGGCACCGGTCTCGACCAGTTCTTCGACTTCCACGATCGTGACCTTGCCGGCCATGGCGGCCATCGGGTTGAAGTTGCGAGCGGTGCGATGGAACACGAGGTTGCCGGCGCGGTCGGCCTTAGCGGCCTTGATGAGGGCGACGTCGGCGCGCAACGAGCGCTCCATCACGTACACATCGCCATCGAATTCGCGCGTTTCCTTGCCTTCGGCGACGACCGTACCTACACCGGTCTTCGTGAAGAATGCCGGGATACCGGCGCCGCCTGCGCGCAGCTTTTCAGCGAGCGTGCCTTGCGGCGTAAATTCCAGCTCGAGTTCGCCGGCCAGATACTGGCGCTCGAACTCTTTGTTCTCACCGACGTACGACGAGATCATTTTCTTGATCTGGCGTGTTTCGAGCAGCAGGCCCAGGCCGAAGCCGTCGACGCCTGCGTTGTTGCTGATGCAAGTGAGTCCTTTGACGCCCGAGTCGCGCAATGCTGCGATCAGGGCCTCCGGAATGCCACACAGGCCGAAGCCGCCGACGGCGAGCGTTTGCCCGTCTGCGACGACACCGGCGAGCGCCTCCTTGGCGCTGGCGAATACCTTGTTCATCGTTTGTCCCTTTCCCTCGGTTGAGAATTGAAATTATGCCGCGCGCTAGCGCGTTGCGTCGCTCACGCGGCCCGATCCAAACCGGGTGGCCACGCGTCTCATGCAATCATAGAGCTTACGGTGCCGTGCAAATGGGGCACAATACGTGAAATTACATATCTTCCCGCGTGCCGGGCCGCTGCACGCGGCGCCCTAGCGCCAGGACCGACCCGATCAGCCCCCGCTCCGCCCTGCCCTCATGCCGACGTTCGACTACCAGACAGCTTTTCACATCGCCCCGGTCGGACTGGTCATTTCCCGCCAGCGCATCATCGAGGACTGCAATCGGCAGCTCGGCAAAATCTTCGGTTATGAGCACACGACGCTCATCGGCCAGTCGTTTCAGGTGCTGTACCCCTCCCCGAAGGAGTTCGAACGGATTGGTGAGCGCATTCCGCCGATCATGAGTTCACAGGGTGTTTATTCCGACGAACGCATCATGCGCCGGGGCAATGGCGAGCTGTTCTGGTGCCACGTCACAGGGCGCTCGCTCGACGTGAACGACCCGCACGCGGCGGGCCTCTGGACCTTCGAAGATATCTCCGCGACGCGACGCGTTGCCGTTGCCCTGACCGCTCGCGAGCGCGAGATTGCCGCGCAACTCGTACAAGGCAAGACGAGCAAACAAATCGGCAAGGTTCTCGAAATCAGCCCGCGCACGGTCGATATCTACCGCGCACGTCTGATGCAGAAATACGGCGCAGGCACCGCAACCGAATTGGTGCAGCGACTCTTAGGCAACTGAGTCACAGCGGTGGTGGAGGTGAATCGCGTCGGTCGATTCACCTCTGCCAGTTCACGCCATCAAATCGCGAATCGATGTCGGCAGCGGCACCGATTTCTCTTCCTGATAGTTCACCCAAACGATCTTCGCGCCGCCTTCCGCCACGATCACGTCGGGCGTGTCGGCACGGCGCAGTTCGAAACGGGTATCAATGCTGGAGCGCCCCGGCTCGCCGATGAACATGCGGCAATCGATATCGCCCGGGTAGCGCAGTTGCTTCAGGAACGTCATGTTCGCGTTGATGATGACGGGGCCCTCGCCCGCCGAGCGCTCCTCCGCTTCGACATTCAACGTCTCCAGCCACGAGATACGCACCTGCTCCATGTACCGGAAGTAGACGGTGTTATTGACGTGACCGAACGCATCCATATCGCCCCAGCGAATGGGCATGCTCATGCGAAAGACTTCCTTGTATTGCGACGACACTGCGAATTCTCCATATGAAAAGACAACGCCCTGCCGAGCGGTGGCAGGGCGTCATGGAGACAAAGTGTAGCGCTTTGGGGTGTCGTGCGTGCGGCAGCGGCGTAGTGGCACGCCTCGGCTTATTTCAGAGCACTGACTGCGGGGCGGGGCTTGTTGCTCACGACATCGTCGCCTTTCACGGCGGCTTCGGCCTTTTCCACCAGATCGCGCCCAACGAGCACCTTCCACTTCTGATAGACAGGCCGCGTCGCGTCGATGAAACGCTGACGTTGGTCCGGCGTGAGGCGCACCACCTTGACGCCGCGGGTTTCCAGGTCTTCCCACATCGCTCGCCCAGAGCTGAGCAGGTCTTCGCGCGCGAGTGTGACTTCGAAGCGTGCCGCTTCCACAGCAGCGTCGCGCACGATGTCGCGGTCCTGCGCGGACCAGCTATCCCAAACCTGCCGGTTGACGACAAAAACGATCGGATCGGCCACGTAATCCCACACGGTGACGTAACGCTGGCCGACGGTATCGAGTCGGACGTTGTTATAGATCGTCATCGGATTTTCCTGCCCATCGATCTTGCGGCTGCGCAGCGCGCGAATCGCGTCGTTCCACGTCATCTGGGTCGGATACGCCCCCAGCGCTGTAAAAATATCGTTGAACAGCAATGAGCCGACCACGCGAAAGCGCAAACCGCGCATGTCGTCGGGCGAGCGAATCGGACGGCGGGAATTGGTCAGTTGCCGAAAACCGTTTTCGCCCCAGGCGAGCGGTACGACGCCCTGCTCCTCGACGCGCCGGAACAGTTCACGGCCGACGTCGCCATGCGTAAGCGCATCGAGCGAACGATAGCCCTTGAGCAGGAACGGCAGGGAGAACACGTTGAATTCGGGGATGGCCGACGACCAGTTGATCGTCGAGCCGACCGCCATGTCGATGACACCTTGGCGCAGCGCGGAGAATTCGCGCGTCTGATCGCCGCCGACCAGCGCCGCCCCCGGATGCAACTTGATATTGATGCGTCCGTGCGTGCGCTCCCGGACCATATCGGCCCAGAGCTGCGTGCCTTTGCCCCAGGGCGTGCCCGCATCGGGCACGATCGACAGCGTGTATTCGGCTTTGTAGGTTTGAGCGGCAACGGGCAACGCCGTTGCGGCGAGGGCAAGCGCGACTCCGATGAGCCCCCGCCAGCCTGGATTACGCATGATGTCCTCGAGATGATTCGGGGTCCTTGTGCGACCCCGTGAGCATCGATGAATTATGCGCCCGCCCCCATCACCCTGACTGCCTCGGACAATCCCCGATTGCCGCATTGCAGCGAGCCTGCGCAATCGGGGCCAAGCCTCAACCGACAGCCAATCCGTCGTCGATGGTCATGATCGAGCCGTTGATAAAACGAGAGTCGTCCGACGCCAGAAGCAGAATCAACCCGTCAAGATCGCTCGGTTCGCCAACACGCTGACGCGGCAACATCTGAATGAGCTTGCGCCCGGCTTCCGTTTGCCAGTGGTCGTGATTGATCTCGGTATCGATATAGCCCGGGCACAGCGCGTTCACGTTGATGTTGAATTTGCCCCACTCGAGTGCCATGGCGCGCGTCATGTGGATCACCGCGGCCTTGCTCACGCAATACACCCCGAGCATCGAAATCGCGCGCTGACCGGCCACCGACGCCACATTGATGATCCGATGCTGGCGCTGCGGGTCGCCTTTGGCGCGACGGAGCATGCGCTTGGCCACTTCCTGCGCCACGAAAAACGCGCCACGCGTGTTCGTGTCCAGCACGTAGTCGTACTCCTGCGGGGTGACATCGACAAGCTTCTGCTGCGTGGAAACGCCCGAGTTGTTGATGAGAATATCGATCGCCCCCGCCTCGGTCTCGGCATGCGCCACGCCCGCGCGAATGCTGTCGTAGTCGGTCACATCGAGCGGCACGACGTGCGCCGCCCCCCCCATCGCCTCGATTTCAGCACGCAATTCCTTGAGCCGTTCCACACGGCGGCTGGCCAATACGACCTTGGCACCGGCCTGTGCCAGCACCTTGGCGAACTGCATGCCAAGCCCGCTTGACGCGCCGGTGACCAGTGCCACCTTCCCTTCCAGATTCAGTGAACGCCCCATCCTCATCTCCCTTGCGCCCGGACGCGCATTGAATAACGACAGTGCCGCATGGCCCGCCGCTAGAGCTTCTTACCTAGCAAACCGAACGATCGTGCTATTAATATGCGGTTGCGAGGTGTTCCCCATTCCCGGAAAATGGCCGCACCCACGAATTCTAACGTTTATAACAGGAGCATCAATGGATCCCAAGCTGCTCGAGCAGTACGGCCCGAGGGAATCGATGGAGTACGACGTCGTCATCGTTGGCGGCGGTCCGGCCGGTCTGTCCACAGCCATCCGTCTGAAGCAGCGCGCGCAGGAAGCCGGCAAAGAGATTTCCGTTTGCGTGCTGGAAAAAGGCTCGGAGATCGGTGCCCACATCCTGTCCGGCGCCGTCATGGATCCGCAGGCGCTCACTGAACTCATCCCCGACTGGAAGGAACGCGGCGCACCGCTCGACACCCCCGTGAGCGAAGACCGTTTCCTGTTTCTGACGGAAAACGGCGCAACCTCCACGCCGTTGTGGCTGCTGCCCGCCTGCTTCCAGAACCACGGTAACTATGTGATCAGTCTGGGCAATGTGGTGCGCTGGCTCGGCCAGCAGGCCGAAGCGCTCGGCGTCGAGATTTTCCCCGGCTTCCCGGCCGCGGAAGTGCTGTACGACGAGAACGGCGCCGTGATGGGCGTTGCCACCGGCAACATGGGCGTGGGCAAGGACGGCGAGCCGACGGAGAACTTCCAGCTCGGCATGGAGTTGCACGCCAAGTACACGATCTTCTCGGAAGGCGCACGCGGCAGCCTCGGCCGTCAGTTGATGCGCAAGTTCAATCTGGACGAAGGCCGCGATCCGCAGGCGTACGGTCTGGGCATCAAGGAATTGTGGGAAATCGATCCGGCCAAGCATAAGGAAGGTCTGGTCGTGCACACGGCCGGCTGGCCGCTCAATTCGCACACCTACGGCGGCTCGTTCCTTTATCACCTGCCGAACAATCAGGTCGCTGTCGGTTTCATCGTCGGCCTCGACTACAGCAATCCGTACCTGTCCCCGTTCGAAGAATTCCAGCGCTACAAGACGCACCCGTCGATTCGCCACTTCCTCGAAGGCGGCAAGCGCGTGTCGTACGGTGCGCGGGCGATCACGGCCGGTGGCCTGCTCTCGCTGCCGAAGCTCGTTTTCAAGGGCGGCGCACTCGTCGGCTGCGAAGCCGGCTTCCTGAATGCGAGCCGCATTAAGGGTAGCCACGCGGCAATTAAGACCGGCATGATGGCCGCCGATGCCGCCTTCGACGCGCTGGTCGCCGATCGTCAACGCGACGAACTGAGTGCCTATCCGGTGGCGTTCGAGCAATCGTGGCTGCACGAGGAACTGAACAAGGCGCGCAACTTCAAGCAGTGGTTCAAGAAGGGCCTGACGGTTGCCACGCTGATGACCGGCATCGAGCAAAAGCTGCTCGGCGGCAAGATGCCTTGGACCATCCACCGCAAGAAGGCCGATCACGAGTGCCTGCTGCCTGCATCGCAGTGTCAGCCGATCGTCTATCCGAAGCCGGACGGTAAGCTCACGTTCGACCGTCTGTCCTCGGTGTTCATCTCCAACACCAATCACGAAGAGAACCAGCCGGCTCACCTCACGCTCAAAAATCCGAGCGTACCGGTCGGCATCAATCTTTCGGAATACGCCGGTCCGGAACAGCGTTACTGCCCGGCCGGGGTGTATGAGTTCGTGAAGAACGACGACGACTCGGAACGTCTGCAAATCAATGCGCAGAACTGCGTGCATTGCAAGACGTGCGATATCAAAGACCCCACGCAGAACATCGTGTGGGTCACGCCGGAAGGTGGCGGCGGGCCGAACTACCCGAACATGTAATGCACGACAGCCGCCGGTTCGCCCGGCGGTTTGTCATTTCGCGGGTCGCTTCGCGGTGATGTCGTGACGGCTCGCATCTTCAACGCCAAAGGCAAGGGGGCTTCATGCTGCGGACTTCCTCAACATCCCGGTTCTCCAAGTTTTCTCTCGGCACAGCGGCACTCACCGGGGCACTACTGCTCGCAAGCGCCGGCGTACAGGCAAAGACCGTGAGCTATCTCTGTGAAAACGGACACGTCGCGGTCGTGGTCTACGACGATCACAACCTTGGCGGCGACGTCACGCTTTACTGGATGGGCAAGCGCGAGGTGCTCAAACCGACGCGTGCGGCGAGCGGCGAAAAACATGTCGGACGTTCGTTGATCTGGTGGAGCAAAGGGCCCGAAGGGACGCTTTATCGGACGAAGGGGGAACAGCCGATTACGCAATGTAAGGAATGATTTGCACACCACGCGGCCCAACAAAAAACGCCAGACAATGTCTGGCGTTTTGCTTTGCTGAGCCACTCGCATCGCGAGCCGTGAAGCCGTCGTAACGCTTATTCCGGTGCGTGCGGTGCAATCACCGGCGTGTCGACGTGCACGTCGCCGCATTGCGCGCGATGGCGCAATGCGTGGTCGATCAGCACGAGTGCCAGCAACGCTTCGGCAATCGGCGTCGCACGAATGCCAACGCATGGGTCGTGACGGCCGAAAGTCTCAACGGTCGAGGCATCGCCCGCTTTGTCGATCGAACGGCGCGGCGTGCGGATGCTCGACGTCGGCTTGATGGCAATCGACACGTCGATATCCTGCCCCGTCGAAATCCCGCCAAGAACGCCACCGGCATTGTTGCCGACGAAGCCTTCCGGCGTCAGTTCGTCGCCGTGCTCCGAGCCCTTCTGCGTCACGCTCCGGAAACCTGCACCAATCTCGACGCCCTTAACGGCATTGAGACCCATCATCGCGTGAGCGATATCGGCATCGAGGCGATCGAACAACGGCTCGCCCAAACCGACCGGCACGCCCGTCGCAACCACGCGCAACTTCGCACCGACGGAGTCGCCCGCCTTGCGCAGGTCATCCATATAGGTTTCGAGTTGCGGCACGACGTCGGCATTCGCCGCGAAGAACGGGTTTTGCGACACTTGGGACCAGTCCGTCTGCGGAATTTCGACTTCGCCGAGTTGCGTCATGCACCCGTGGATTTGCACGCCGCAACGCTCGGCCAGCCACTTCTTCGCCACGGCACCCGCCGCCACCACCGGCGCCGTCAGACGTGCCGACGACCGGCCGCCGCCTCGATAATCGCGCACGCCGTATTTCTGCCAGTAGGTGTAGTCGGCGTGGCCGGGACGGAACGTCTCGACGATATTGCCGTAGTCCTTGCTGCGCTGATCGGTGTTACGGATGAGCAAGGCGATCGGGGTACCTGTGGTCACACCCTCGAAAACGCCGGAGAGAATCTCGACGGCATCGGGCTCGTTACGCTGCGTAACGTGGCGCGACGTGCCGGGACGGCGACGATCCAGCTCAACCTGGATATCGGCTTCCGTGAGCGCCATTCCCGGCGGGCAGCCGTCGATGACGCAGCCGATGGCCGGGCCATGCGATTCGCCGAAAGTGGTGACGGTAAACAGGGTTCCAAGCGTATTGCCAGACATACGGGGATCAGGTTCGGGTGAGACGGGAAGGCCCTATTATGCCAGCGATCCCGCCCCGCCGCGCTTAGACAGGCCAAGGGCCGCGCAATTCGAGCACGCGCTCGCGCAGCACCTCGGGGGTGGCTTGGGTTGCCGTGACCGGCTCGCCAATGACAAGCTCCAGCCGGTTGAGGATGCCGCGCTTGAACGGCCGCGTCATCGCCGAGCCGCCGTGGCGTGAGAAGAAGCTGCCCCATAGCCCGCGCAGCGCCATCGGAACGACCGGCACCGGCGAACGATCGAGAATGCGCCGCACCCCTTGCTTGAACGCCTGCAATTCGCCGGACGCCGTGAGCTTTCCCTCAGGAAAGATGCAGACCACTTCGCCAGCGTCGAGCGCTTTTGCGATCTCCTCATAGGCGCGCGAGAGACCTTGCGCATCTTCATGCGCGGGCGCAATCGGAATCGCTTTTACCGTGCGGAAGAACCACGACAGCACCGGAATGCGGAAGATTCTGTGATCCATCACGAAGCGCACCGGACGGCGAATCGACGCGCCGATGACCACCGCATCGGCGAAGCTCACGTGATTACACACGAGCACGCACGGTCCCTCGTCCGGAATTCGATCGGCCCCGCGCACGTCGATGCGATACACGGTATGCAGCAACAACCACATGACAAAGCGAATGAGGAACTCGGGCAGCAATGTATAGAGGTACACCGCCACCAGCGCATTGAGAATCCCGGTGACGAGATACAACTGATCGATGGTGAACCCAGCGCGCGTGAGCGCCATCGCCATGAGCGCCGATACGACCATGAACAGCGCGTTGAGAATATTATTCGCGGCGATGATGCGCGCTCGATGCGAAGGTGCGCTTCGGCTTTGAATGAGCGCATAAAGCGGCACGCTGTAAAAACCGCCGAACATCGCCAGCAAGAACAGATCGGCCAGAATGCGCCAGTGACTCGGTTGTGCGAGAAACTGCCCGACGGTTTGCAACGTCGCCCCCGGCGCCCCACCACGGCTCGCGAAATACAGATCCACGGCGAAGACGGTCATCCCGATGGAGCCGAACGGCACGAGCCCGATCTCGACCTTCCCACCGGACAAGCGTTCACACAGCATCGAACCAATGCCGATACCGATCGAGAACATCGCGAGCAGCAATGTCACGACGTTCGGATTCGCCCCCAGCACATCGCGCGAGAAATTGAAGAACGACGCGAGAAATGTCGCTCCGAGAAACCACAGCCACGAGATTCCCAACAGGCTCAGAAACACCGCCCGCTCGCTGCGAGCGATGCGCAAGTTCCGCCACGTCTCCGTGAACGGATTCCAGTTGATTTTCAGATCCGGCTGCGCGGCAGGTGTCGATGGCACCCAAGTGGACACGAGTCGCCCCAAGACGGCCAGCGTGACGCATACCCCACCCAGCCAAGGCAATGCCGACGCCCCGACGCCGGCAATTTCGCCACCGATGATGGTGCCGATCAGAATGGCGACGAACGTCCCCATCTCGACCAACCCGTTGCCGCCTACCAGTTCGTGATCGCCGAGATGCTGTGGCAGATAGGCGTATTTCGCCGGGCCGAATAGCGTCGAATGCAGCCCCATCAGGAACGTACAAACGTAAAGCAGCGGCGCGCTCGCCCAGAGAAAGCCAGCCGCACCGACGGCCATGATGACGATCTCCAACGTCTTGACAAAGCGGATCAGGCGCGCCTTATCGAACTTGTCTGCAATCTGTCCGCTGGTGGCGGAGAACAGCAGAAACGGCGCAATGAAGATGGCGGAAATCAGGAACGCCGCCGTCTTGCCGTCGACGTCCTGGAAAAGGCTTGCGTGGTAGGTGACGAGCGACGTGAACGCGATCTTGAACACGTTGTCGTTCATCGCGCCCAGGAACTGCGTCCAGAAAAACGGCGCGAAACGACGCTCTTTCAATAATCGGGATTGGTGGCCCTCGCCGCGTGCCCCGCGCTGGCTGGGCTGGCTCACTTGGTGCTTTCCGCTTCCTCGGCCGGCCAGTCGCGAATGTAGGCCTTGAGCATGCGATTCTCGAACGACTGCTCTTCGACAACCGCGCGCGCCACGTCATAGAACGAGATCACGCCCATCAACGTGCGGCTGTCCATGACCGGCAGATACCGCGCATGGCGCTCCAGCATCATGCGGCGCACCTCGTTCACGTCGGTCTCCGGCGTGCAGGTGAGCGGGTGATCGTCCATGACCTTGCGGATGGTCGACGTGCCGACCGTGCCGCCATTCTTGCTGATCGTATTGATGATTTCCCGGAACGTGAGCATGCCCACGAGATCGCCGTACTCCATCACGACGAGCGAGCCGATGTCGTGCTCCGCCATCGTGTCGACGGCTTCGGCCAGCGACGTTTCCGGGGTCACGGTGAAAAGGGTGTTGCCCTTTACCTTCAGGATGTCAGACACACGCATGGCACACACTCCTCTTGGCATGACTCGGGCGCAGGCTGCACAGCGCTACCGCAGACCCTGCCGCCAGACTTCAAATAGCGACGCGAAGTACCGGCGTGTCTGCCAGCGTCTCCGCACTGAATTGTAATTAGTTGAAGTGATGCTATCGGAAAGCATCCTAAAAGGAAAGGCGCGGCGACGCCTCCATCGCCGCGTGGCGCGGGTTTTCGGCCGATTCTCCCCGCTTGCTCGGACAACACCGGATGCAATGACTCGGACAGCACCGCAATTTGCCTGACACCCCCACGAAACCTTGTCGGCGCGCACGAAGGTGGTGCTAGCATTGCCGTATACGTCAAGTGACACCGCCACCGCTTCTCCCGCAGATGTTTTGCGTAAGGTGGCTGCCGACGTTCCTGCGGCTTCTCTCGATTCTCCCGCTGTTCCCTTTTGTGCTACGAGGCCTTCACCGACATGTCCGTACCGCATTTCGACACGCTTGCCCTGCATGCCGGGGCCGCCCCCGACCCGACGACGGGCGCGCGCGCCACCCCGATCTACCAGACCACCTCCTTCGTTTTTACCGATTCGGATCAGGCCGCAGCTCTCTTCAATATGGAGCGTGCGGGACACGTCTACTCGCGCATTTCCAACCCGACGAACGCGGTGTTCGAGGAGCGCATGGCCGCGCTCGAAAACGGCGTGGGCGCGATTGCCACGGCGAGTGGTCAGGCGGCATTGCACTTGGCCATTGCCACGTTGATGGGGGCCGGGTCGCACATCGTCGCATCGAGCGCGTTGTACGGCGGATCGCACAACCTGTTGCACTACACGTTGCGCCGCTTCGGCATCGAGACCACATTCGTGCGCCCGGGTGACATCGCCGGATGGCGCGCCGCGGTGCGCCCTGAGACGCGTCTGTTTTTCGGCGAAACGCTCGGCAACCCCGGGCTCGACGTGCTCGATATCCCGAGCGTTGCGCAAATCGCCCACGACGCCGGCGTGCCGTTGATGGTGGATAGCACCTTCACCACGCCGTGGCTGATCAAGCCGTTCGAACACGGAGCAGACCTCGTCTATCACTCGGCGACCAAGTTCCTCGGCGGACACGGCACCACTATCGGCGGTGTGCTGATCGACGGCGGCACGTTCGATTTCGAGGCCAGCGGAAAATTTCCCGAACTGACCGAACCTTACGACGGCTTTCACGGCATGGTGTTTGCCGAAGAAAGCGCCGTCGCGCCATTCCT
Source organism: Pandoraea pneumonica (assembly GCF_049918595.1). Classification (GTDB taxonomy): domain Bacteria; phylum Pseudomonadota; class Gammaproteobacteria; order Burkholderiales; family Burkholderiaceae; genus Pandoraea; species Pandoraea pneumonica_A. The sequence continues at coordinate 320,296 of NZ_JBNCRZ010000002.1, read as the reverse complement.
GCTGCGCGCACGTCGCGAAGGGTTGCGCGACTTCGGCGCGTGCCTGCACCCGCAGGCCGCATGGCAACTGCTGCAAGGTATCGAAACGCTGCCCCTGCGCATGGCACGACATGTCGACAACGCACGCCGCGTCGTCGAATTCCTGGCCGGGCATGAAGCTGTGGCGTCCGTCGCCTACCCCGAACTGCCCTCCCACCCGGACTACGCACTCGCGAAGCGGCTGCTACCGCGCGGCGCTGGCGCGGTGTTCAGCTTCAATCTGAACGGCGACCGAGACGCCGGGCGGCGTTTCATCGAATCGTTGCAGTTGTTCTCGCATCTGGCCAACGTCGGCGATGCCCGTTCGCTCGTGATCCATCCCGCATCGACAACGCACTTCCGCATGGACGCAACGGCGCTGGCCGCCGCAGGCATCGGCGAAGGCACCGTCCGCCTATCGATCGGACTGGAAGATCCGGACGATCTGATTCAAGACCTCAAACGCGGCCTGAAGGCATCGACAAAACGATAAAGGGGACACGACTCATGAACTTCGACGTCGCGGGCAACACCGTCTACGCGTATACCGCTGGCAAACCGATTCAGCCGTCGCAGCCGACGGTTGTCTTTCTGCACGGCGCGCAACACGACCATAGCGTTTGGGGGCTGCAAAGCCGATACCTCGCCAATCACGGCATGAACGTGCTCGCACTCGACTTGCCGGGACACCATCGCAGCACCGGCACACCGCTTAAGACCATCGGTGCGTTGGCCGATTGGGTCGTGGCCGTGCTCGATGCAGCGGGTGTACGGACCGCCGCCTTGGTCGGTCACAGCATGGGCTCGCTCATTGCGTTGGACGCGGCGGCACGGTACCCGACGCGCGTATCGCGCATCGCGCTCGTGGGCACGGCGTATCCGATGAAAGTCTCCGATGCGCTACTCGACGCCGCAGCACACCGCGAACCGGAAGCGATTGCGCTCGTGAACGAGTGGTCGCACAGCACGCTCGCCGCAAAACCGTCAGCGCCGGGCCCCGGGTTTTGGACGTGGGGTGGCAACCAGCGGCTCATGGAGCGCGTGGCGAAACGCAACCCCGGCGAAAAGGTATTTTTGACCGATTTCGAAGCCTGCAATAGCTACGATCAAGGCTGGGAGGCGGCTGCCCGGGTGAAGTGCCCGGTGCTGGCGGTCCTTGGACAACGCGATCTGATGACACCGCCACGCGCGGCGAAGGCGCTGCTCGACGCGCTGCGGGAAGGCGGGGTGAGCGCGTCAGGGGGCACGGAAGGCGCCGGCGGTGTGTCCAGTGTGGAGAGCACCGGCGGCGTACCGGTCACGGTGAAAACCGTCAACGCCGGGCACGCCATCATGACGGAACAGCCCGATGCCTTGCTCGATGCGCTTGTGCAATTCATGCGACACTAAATGCGCCGCTATATACGTGACTAGATACGTGACTAGACGCACATGGAATGCGCGACCAAGTAGGCCACGTACCGCGACATCCAGCGCGTCCACTCGCAAAGGAGGCTTGTCATGCGAGATTCCCACGACGCCGCACCCGCGTTCACGCGGTTTGCGGATTTCTACCCGTTTTATCTGGGCGAACACCGGAACGCCACGTGCCGCCGTCTGCACTTTGTCGGCTCGTGGGGCGTGATTGCGTGTGTGCTGGTGTTCGCGGTGACCGGTAACGTCTGGTGGCTACCGGCAGCGGTCGTCTGCGGCTATGCGTTTGCGTGGGTCGGCCACTTCTTTTTCGAGAAGAATCGGCCTGCCACGTTCCGCCATCCGTTCTACAGCCTGCTGGGTGACTGGGTGATGTTTCGCGACATCTGCCTCGGACGGATCAAGCTCTAGCGCTTCCCTGCCCCGTGGGGCGATCGGCGTCATCTTGTCCGGACTCAGCGGCGGGTTCGTCTTCCGGCAACACTTCGCGCGGCAATGCATCGATAAGCGGGACGTCCCATTTGCCTTCGCGCAGAATCTCGGCCACGTGCGCGCCGTCGAGCGCGTGGCGTTCCATCTGACGCGCCAGTTCGTCCACGTTCAGCGCGAGTTGCCCGACCAGCGGTGCGAGCGTCGCGGTGTGCGGATTCGCCAGCAGTACCCAACGTTCCGCAGGCGGCTGCATCATCATGCGGCCAACCCACCCCATGCGCTCTAGCCGTAGCAATAACCCGTTGGCGTGGTCGAGGCTCGTATGCATGGAGCGCGCCAGTTCGATCGTTGTACGGCCACGTCCGCCGGTTTCCCGATCCTGATTGAGCAGATGGATCAGCGTCAGGCCGTCGAGCAAATCGCTGCCCGGGAACTGTGGATATTGGAAGTGCCCCAAGCGCAGCGCCGGCAACACCGACGCAATCGTCGCGCCCACGAGGGCGACCAGCCACGAGAGATAGATCCACAGCAAAAAGATAGGCACGGCAGCAAACGCGCCATAGACCGCCGTGTACGTCGGAAACTGCCGAATGTACAAACCGAAGCCGCGTTTGGTCAGATCGAGGGCCAGCGCCGCCACCACGCCGCCAGCGAGTGCATCGCGCCAATCGACCTTGCAGTTCGGCATGTAGAGATACATCAGCATGAACGCCACACTCGTCAGCGCGGGCGGAATCAAGCTGAGCAGCGAAGCGACGGCCGGTGGCAGCGTGCTCACCAGCGACATCGACTGCGTGAAGATGTACGAACTGATCGACAGGCTCACGCCGAACAGCAGCGGCCCCAGCGTCAACAAGCTCCAATAGATCAGCAACCGCTGCGCCAGCGGGCGCGGACGCGGCACGCGCCAAATCACGTTGAACGCCGATTCGACGGTCATCAACGTCAGGACCGACGTGACCAGCAAGCCAATCAGGCCGAATGCCGTGAGACTCGTCGCCTTCGCAGCGAATTGATTGAGATAACCGAAGATCTGCGCGTTGACGCTCTCCGGCATCAAATGCTCGATGAGAAAGCCTTGCAGCGAATCGCGAAACGACTTGAAGATCGGGAACGCCGTGAACAGCGCGAACGTCACCGCGAAGAGCGGCACGATCGAGAGGATCGAAGTGAACGTGAGGCTACCCGCCACCTGGGGAATCCGGTCGTCCTGGGCACGCGAAAGCGCGTACTTCAGCAGTTGGCGAACGTTGTTCCAGTTGATGCGGGACAGCTTGATCAAATCGGGCTCCTTGAGAAAGGTCGTGCGAAGACATGCGAGAACATGCAAGGATGGGCAAGAACGCGCAAGGGCACGGCCAAGGTTACTCGCTTAGGAACGCCCTATAATACCCGCACTTTTTGCCCCGTTTTCACTCGATACGCAAGGTTCCGAGCCGTTTGCCGCCTCGGGGCGCGCGACCTCACTCCGATTTCATGACCGAAATTCTCGTCCTGTATTACAGCCGACACGGCACCACCGCCCAACTCGCACAATGCATCGCCGCCGGTATCGACAGCGTGCCCGGCGCACAAGCCCGCGTGCGCACGGTGCCTGCCGTCTCGACGGTGTGTGAAGCGAGCGCCTCCGACATTCCCGACAGCGGCCCGCCCTACGTCGAATTGCGCGACCTCGAAGAGTGCACCGGCCTGGCGTTAGGCTCGCCCACGCGCTTCGGCAATATGGCCGCCGCGCTCAAATACTTCCTCGACGGCACCACGCCGCAGTGGCTCTCGGGCGCCCTCGCCGGGAAGCCCGCATGCGTGTTCACGTCGTCCGCCAGCTTGCATGGCGGGCAGGAAAGCACGCTGCTTTCGATGATGATTCCGCTGCTGCATCACGGCATGCTGCTCATGGGGTTGCCGTACACGGAGCCGGCATTGTCGAGCACCCGCACGGGTGGTTCGCCTTACGGTGCGACGCACTTCGCCCATGACGGCAACCCGCTGTCGGCCGACGAGCGTCAACTGGCGTCGGCACTCGGGGCACGTCTCGCACGCGCGGCGCTCAAGCTGGCAGAATGACGTTTTTTGCGTGATTGCCCAGCGCACGCGCACGAAGAGGCGACGCGCTGTGCATATCACTCCTTGCAGTCGCTCCATGCAGTAGTTAAGGCAACCGAGACAGCCCATGACTGCCACACCGCCCGAGTCGTTCGAGTCGTCCAATGCGCAAGGCAATACGCCTGCAACGTCAAGCACGTTGCGGCGCATCAGCATCGCCAGCCTGTTGGCCTTAATTGCACTTTCGGTGGCGTGGGAACTGTGGCTCGCGCCCTTGCGTCCGGGCGGCTCGTGGCTGGTACTCAAAGCACTGCTTCTGCTGTTGCCGTTACGGGGCGTGTTGCGGGGCAATCTCTACACGCTGCAATGGTCGAGCATGTTCATCCTGCTGTTTCTGGCCGAAGGCGTGGTGCGCGGCATGACGGATACCGGACCGTCCGCCACGCTCGCTTGGATCGAAACGGCGTTGTCTGTCGTCTTCTTTTTTGCCACCGTGTTCTACCTGCGCCCATTCAAACGCGCGGCGAAGGCACGTAACCGGCAGACGGCGCCAACGCACTGACCCGGCACTAACCCCGCACCAACCCCGATGACCGACACCGCCTTCCTCACCGCCTGTCGCGACCTCGTTGGCCGCGACCACGTGCTGCACGACGACGCTGACGTTGCCCCTTATCTGACCGATCAGCGCAAGCGCTATGTCGGACGCGCCCTCGCCGTCCTGCGCCCCGCCGATGCCACGCAGGCCGCAGCACTGGTGCGCCTGTGCGTTGCGCATGGCGTGTCGATGGTGCCGCAAGGCGGGAACACGGGCTTGGCTGGCGGCGCAACACCGGACGCGAGCGGACAACAAGTCGTCATCAGCTTGCGAAGGCTCGACCGCATCCGGCAGGTGGATGCGGAGAACATGACGCTGACCGCGGAAGCCGGGGTGTTGCTCGCCAATGTGCAGGCAGCGGCAGCAACGGCGCAACGCTTGTTCCCGTTAAGTCTCGCGGCAGAGGGCAGTTGCACGATCGGCGGGAATCTCGCCACGAACGCAGGTGGCACGGCGGTGCTGCGTTACGGCAACGCACGCGAACTGTGTCTGGGACTCGAAGTGGTCACACCGCAGGGCGAATTGTGGGATGGCTTGCGAGGGCTTCGTAAAGACAACACCGGCTACGATCTGCGCGACCTCTTCATCGGCGCGGAAGGCACGCTCGGGCTGATTACGGCCGCGACGTTGAAACTGTTCGCGCAGCCTGCCGCACGCATGACGGCGCTCGCCGCCCTCGATAGCCCCGCGCATGCGCTGGCCCTGCTCAACCTCGCGCAATCGATGGCGGGACCGCTGCTCACAGGCTTCGAGCTGATGTCCGACTTCTGTCTGCAACTCGTCGCCCAAGTGTTCACGCAGCAACGATATCCGTTCAGCGAATCCCATCCGCAAGCGGTACTGCTCGAACTCTCCGATAACGAAAGCGAAGCGCACGCGCGCGACTTGCTGGAGCGGCTGCTCACCACAGCCGTCGAGGGCGGCATCGTGCGCGATGCGGTGGTCGCAGCCAGTCTCGCCCAATCGAATGCGCTCTGGCACCTGCGCGAAAGCATCCCGCTCGCGCAATCGGCCACCGGTCTGAACATCAAGCACGATATTGCGGTGCCGGTCTCTCAGGTGCCTGCGTTTCTCGCGGCCACCGATCCGATCGTGCAAAAGATCGCGCCCGGCGCCCGCATGGTGACGTTCGGACACCTTGGCGACGGCAATCTTCACTACAACGTGATGGCCCCGGCCGGTGCGGATCCGGAAGCGTTTCTGCGCGACTATCAAACCCCGGTCACGACGGCAGTACACGACAGCGTGCATGCCCATCGCGGCACGATAAGCGCAGAACACGGGCTTGGGCAATTCAAGCGCGATGCGTCGGCGCACTACAAATCCCCCGTCGAACTCGCGTTGATGCGTCAAATCAAAACGGCCCTCGACCCCCTCGGCCTGATGAACCCCGGGAAAGTGCTGCCGGACTGATAGGCGCGTCGGTTTCGCGTCGTCCTGCCATCGCACCTGGCCTCAGCAGCATTACGCTCGAAAGTCGCCCCATTTCCGTAAAAATATCGTCAATTTCGCGACAAAACGCCGCGAAATGGAGTGGTTTTCTTTACAGAAGCGGGATAAAACCCTAAAATCACGTCTTTCCAATTACGACGGAGTTTTCCGTGGGCAGTTGCTCCAGTAGCACGCAAGCGTCGGCAATGACCGACGAGGCGTTGGCCCGGTAACCCGCAGTCGTCCTCGACTGCCGCTGCCGGCCCCAATGTCGCAGCGGTAGTGCATCGATCGCACCGATTTCATCAGCCTCAACACCTGTTCTGAAGCCCGGCAGCGGTCACGTTTTCCAGCACTTCCAACCGCAGTTCAGCTATTTCCCGATGCGTACACGCGCCCGGGAACGACACGCTCGATGCGCGTGTTTGCTCGCCACCGCACTGGCAGCAAGCCCACGCCCGCATAGCCTGTCGACGCTTGCGTAACCTTCGCGCGTTTGCACCCACCGCAGCACTGACACGTGCGCCGGCGATCCGCCCGCACGCGTGCGCTGCCAACGTGATACGCGCAGCCATGCCCCGGCATCCACCGTCTCAGGCCCTTCCTCGGGCCCTCGATTCAGGAGGTCACCATGACGCTGCAAATGTTCATCCCAACGCTGTTCGGCCGCCAACGCGCTCGCACATCCAGCGCCCCCACGACGGTGACAACGTCGCCGCAATACCGACTTGTCGTGCTCACCCTCGCCTCGAAAGCCAGCGAGATCGACGTGAAGGTGCGCACCGCCCTGCACTCGCACCAACTCAAGCTGGAAACCGCCGCACGCACCCACCGCTCGGGCGGCTACCTGCTCGAACTCGACTACGTGCTGCGCTGCGAACGCGGACAACGCGCCGCACTCGTGCATTTAGTCTCCACCTTGGGCGATACGGCAGGCGTGCGCGCCATTCGCTGGGAAACGGCACCCAACGAGTCGGCTCGCTAAGCCCGCCTCCTCGGCGAGGGGGGGGCCGATCAGCCGCCACCACCTCTCGCTGTACTTCCCGCAACGCCCTCACACTCAAACCTGTACGTTCACGTACAGGTTGTGCTAACATTCGCTCCATCATTTGATCGGAGGCACCCCCAATGCCCACAGATCCCACCGAATCGACCGCGCCGCCAGCCCCGCGCGACGGCGATGCTGACTTGCTCACCGTCAGCCAAGCCGCCACCGCGCTAGGCGTCACGGCCCGCACGCTGAAGTACTACGAAGAGCTCAATCTCGTCGTACCCGCCCGCAGTGAAGGCCGCTATCGCATGTACACCCAAGGCGATCTCGCCACCTTCGGGCGCATTCTGCGCATGCGCTCGCTCGGCTTTTCCATTGCCGCCATCACGGAAATGCTCAAGCGCCCCATGCGACTCGTCGAAGCCGGCAAGTCGCGAATGAACGACGAAGACCTTCAAGTCGTGCGCCAAGCCCTCCACTCACAGCGCGAAACGCTGCGCGAACGCACCGCCCAGGTGCGGCGCGAACTCCGCGAAGCTGAAAAAATGGAAGCGCAAATCACCCACGATCTGGAATATATCGAACAGCGGCTACGCGGCGCCCCCGCCGACGACCTGCTGGCCGAACGCGCCGCCAAGCTGCGCAAATCGTAATTCGCATCCCCCGTCATGACCTCTGCCGCCCCGCCCACCGGCCCCACGCCCACACCGCGTCCGAGCGCACCTGCGCAGGGCGGCGCAGGTGGTGATTCGTTGCGGCCAATGCGCGCTGAAGCCTATCGCTACGCGCTCGGCCTGATCCCCGGGCTTGAATTCTTCGAAAACGCGCTACTGGTCTATTTCGCCGTCTATGTCTCAGGCGGCGTCGACGCCTCCCCCAAAGAATTTGTCTGGATGACGACCGCCTACGGCATCGCCTCGGTTCTCGCCATCCTCAAACAACAGTGGTTCGTCGAGCGCATCGGCTACCGCCGATACCTCACCGCCTCACTGTTGCTCTACGCCTGCGGCGCAGTGCTCGCGGGCACCAGCGAGAGCGTTACGCAACTTGTCATCGCACGGGCCTGCCAAGGCTTCTGCGCTGGCAGTTGGATGAGCTCGTGCCGCATCCTCGCGCAAGTGAGTGTGCCCGCCGAGCGGCGTGGCAAGACGGTGCAAACGTTCGCCCTGCTGCTCTTTACCGGCTCGGCAGCCGCGCCGCTCATCGGCGGTATGCTCGTCTCGGCCTACACGTGGCGCACGCTGTTCCTCTGCACCGCACCGCCCGCGGTGCTGCTCGCCGCCCTCGCCTGGTTTGCCATCCCCGACGTCGGACGCCTGCGCGATCGCGCCACCGGCGGCAGCTACCCGTTTGCGCCGTTCATGGCGTTCGCGTTAGCGATGGGCGCATTTCAGGTTGTGCTTCAGGAGATGCGCTACACCCTCTGGCTGCAAACGCCTTGGCTGCCGCTGCTTACCGTCGCGGGCGTCGGCGCGCTGGTGTGGTTCGGCTATCACCAGTGGCAACACCCGGCGCCATTCATTCGCCTGCAATCGCTGCGTCGACGCGAGTTTCAAGTCGGCCTGCTGCTGTACGCCGCCTATTACTATCTGGCGAACACGCAGAGCTATCTGATGCCGCGCCTGCTCGAACAAGGGCTGGGCTTCACCGTCGAGCGAACCGGTCAGCTACTCGGCTACTCGGCGCTGCTGACGGTCATCCTGCTCATGCTGTATTTCCGGGTCGCGAAGTTCATCACCCGCAAGAAGTATCTGATCGTGAGCGGCTTCGTGATGACGATCGCCACCAGCCTCTGGCTCGGCGCGATGCCGCCTAACGCCGGGCAAAGCCAACTTTATGGTGTGCTGGCGCTCAAGGCGGTGTTCGGTATCTTCACGGTGCTGCCGGTCGCGAATCTCACGTTCCGCACGTTCGATCACGAAAGTTTCGTGCATGGCTATCGGCTCAAGAACATCCTGCGCCAACTCTCCGGCTCGTTTGCGGTGTCGACCATCGTCGCGTTCGAGCAGCACCGCGAGGCACTGCATCGCACGCGCCTCACGGAAATTGCCAATCCGTATAACCCCGTCTTCACGCAGACACTCGACTCGCTCGCCAATGCCCTCGCGCACGCGGGTGTTGCCGTGTCGCAGGCGCACGGCGCGGCACTCGCCCAGATTGCGCAGATGATCGAGCGGCAAGCCGCTTTCCTGTCGTTTATCGACGGTTTCCATTTCATCGCCATCGTGGCGCTGTGCGGCGCGATATTTGCAGCGTTCCAGAAGCAGCTAAATTAGAATCGTGACGTGCCCGCCGGAGGGCGCGCCACGGCATCGGGGCGCACCGGCGCTCCTGCTCTCGCTGCCTCGGCCGCCATGCTCAAAGCCCTGCTCTCCCGCTTCATGCCATCGCACGCGCCAAACCGCGCCATCGACGATGATCTGTGGCGCGAAGTCGTCGCCGCCCTGCCGTTTCTTGCCACCCGCCACGCCGCCGATCTCGACAAGCTGCGCGCACTGGCCACCGACTTCTTGAGCGGCAAGCACTTTTCCACCGCGCACGACCTACCGCTCACGCAAGCGATGCAGGTCTCGGTTGCCGCCCAAGCCTGTCTGCCCATTCTCAATTTGCCGCCCGCGCTCTACCGCGGCTGGACAGGCATCGTGCTCTATCCGGGCGAATTTCTGATCCGCAAGACGGTGCAGGACGAAGACGGCGTCGTGCACGACGTCGCGCAGGAAGCCAGCGGCGAAGCCTGGGAGGGCGGCCCCGTGGTGCTCTCGTGGCAGGACGTGCAAGCGAGCGACGTCCTCGCCTACAACGTGGTGATTCACGAGTTCGTCCATAAGATCGACATGGAGAACGGGGAAGCCGACGGCGTGCCGCCGCTCATCCGGCGTCTGCATGGCGACCTGACCGAGCAGGCTTGGTGCGAAGTCTTCGACCCGGCGTACGAAGAGTTTTGCCATCACGTATCGAACGTGCCCGATACCCGATGGGAAGCTTTCGCCTCGACATCGCTGCTCGACCCTTACGCCACGGAGCATGAATCGGAGTTCTTTGCGGTCTGCGCCGAAGCGTTTTTTGTCGCACCGGTTGCGTTTCGCAACGAATATCCGGCCCTGTACACGCTCTTTTCACGGTACTTTCTGCAAGATCCGGCCGCCACGCCAGCACCGGGCAGCGAATTGGCACCGCCATTGGCCCCAAGCCTATGAAATCGTTGCGAAATTCGCGATTCTCGTGGCATAATGCGCGTTTTCCTCACCCGGAAAGTGGTTGACGCCATTTCAGTCGCACAACGTCGATACGTTCAAATACGGTTCGAACACGCGCGACGGCGTTAGCGGGGAGACCCCCGCGCAGACTGGCTACCGACTTAACCATAGGTACATCATGAAAGAAGGCATTCACCCGAATTACCGCGAAGTCGTGTTCAAGGACATGACCCCGGGCATCGACTTCCAATTCATCAGCCGCTCGACGATCCAGACGAAGGAAACGATCGACGTTGATGGCACGACCTACCCGCTCGTGAAGCTGGATACGTCGTCGGCATCGCACAACTTCTACACCGGCGAAACGCGCATCATGGATGCTGAAGGCCGCGTGGACAAGTTCAAGAAGAAGTTCGGCAACCGCGCCGGCGGCAAGGTCGCCTAAGTTTTTCAGGCGACGCGCCGCACAACGCGAAGTCTCGCCCACGGCAAGTCCGGCGGGCGAAATTCTCGGGGCAAAACCCCAGCGTTGGAAAGCATCGGAAAGGGGCAGCTCAGGCTGCCCCTTTTTGTTGGGTGTGCCCTGCGCCGCGCCCCGGGATACTGTCATACTGTCGGCTTTTCTGGTTTTCCCTGAATTTTCTCCCGAGCCATCTCCGGCTCACGCCCTGTTTTTCCGCGATCCGGCCTTGTTGCCGGTAACGTCGTCCGGCCTATGAAACGAGTTCGCATCACCGCCTCCGCTACCAGCGCGCTTCCTCGCTCGCTGCTTTTTGCCATTTGCGTCATCTATGTGCTGGCGGGGTTGTTCGGTCGCGATCCGTGGAAGAACGAAGATGCCGCAGGCTTCGGCATCATGTGGACGATGGCGCACGGCCAAGTGGCCGACTGGCTGCTGCCGAATATCGCCGGCAAACCCATTTACGACAATGGCCCGCTGGTGTCCTGGCTGGGCGCACTCGCCATTCGCACGTTCTCGTGGCTCGACGCGCCGGACGCCGCGCGCATCGTCACCGGTCTGTGCTTCTACGCGACCTGCACGTTCATCTGGTATGGCACCTATCTGCTTGGCCGCCGCCCGGAAGTGCAACCGTTCAAATATGCCTTCGGCGGCGAACCCGAACCACGCGACTACGGCCGCACCCTCGCCGACGGCGCGCTGCTCATTCTGCTGGCCTGCTTTGGCCTGGCCGAGCGCGGTCACGAAACGACCGCAACGGTCGGGCAACTGACGCTCATCTCCATGGCGATCTACGGCTTGGTGCGCAGCCTCGACAAGCCGCGTCAGGGCGCCGTGTGGTTCGGCCTGGCACTGGGCGGCATGGCGCTCGCCTCGTCGCCGCTCATGACCCTGGCGCTGTGGGTCGCCGGCATCGCCGTCGGCGTGCTCTGCCGTGCCGTGCCGCTGCGCATGTTGCTGATCATCTCGACCCCCGTCGCTGTGATCATCGCCTGCGCATGGCCGCTCGCAGCACTCAAGTTCGCCGATGGCGCCCAACGTTGGCTGCGCCAATGGGCCCACATCGGGATCGATGCTTTCAGCGGCCCGACGCTCGACTCCCTGAGTTACATCATCAAGAATCTGGCGCTGTTTGCCTGGCCGGCATGGCCGCTGGCAGCGTGGTCGCTCTATTCGTGGCGCGGCATGCGCCGGGCACCGCATATCGCCATTCCGCTGGCGCTCGCCGTACCGATTTTGGTGCTGATCGTGTTGCAGGCCCATCAGGGCAACCAGCTCTTTATGCTCGCGCTGCCTGCGCTGTCGATCATCGCCGCGTTCGGTTTGCCGACACTCAAGCGCGGCACCGTCAACGCCATCGATTGGTTTGCGGTGCTGTCGTTCACTGTGCTGGCCTGCTTCGTGTGGATTGTGTGGCTGGCCGGTATCACCGGCTTCCCGGCATCCACCGCGCGCAACCTGCGACGCCTCGTGCCCGGCTTCAACCCCGAATTCAGCTGGGTGACACTCATTAGCGCACTGGCCGTCACGGGCGCTTGGGTGGCGCTGGTGGCATGGCGCGTGTCGCGCAGCCCGAAGGTGATGTGGCGCAGCGTGGTGCTCTCGTCCGGTGGCACAACGCTGATGTGGGTGCTGCTGATGACGCTCTGGCTGCCGGTGGTGAACTACGGCCGGACGTACCGCGACGTCGCCGCCCAGATTGCCGCGCACCTGCCCGCCGATTACACCTGCATTCGCACGGCGCGCGTGGGCGATGCGCAGCTCGCTTCGTTCGCTTACTTCGGCAAGATGCGCTTCGGCTCGGCGAACGACGACTGCGATGTGCTGCTGCGCCAAGATTCGCAAGACTACAGCGAGCCGCTTTCGCTCGCGCCGTACGAGTGGCGTCAGCTCTGGGAAGGCCGGCGCGCCGCCGACCGCGACGAGCGCTTCCGCCTCTACGTCCTGCAAGAACGTCCGTGGCGCCGCTCGGCGCGTCCGCGTTGACCGGTCGCTGCCATGTGGCATGACATCAGGCGTATCGCCAGCCTCGCCTGGCCGGTACTGATCGGGCAGCTCGCCGTCATCGCCTTCGGGGTGATGGATACGGCCATGGTTGGGCGCGCCTCAGCGTTCGACCTCGCCTCGCTCGCCCTCGGCGGCTCGATTTACATCACGGTGTACGTCGGCTTGATGGGCATTCTCGTCGCGCTCTCACCGATCACCGCGCAGCTGTTCGGCGCTGGCGAGCGGCTAGCCATTGGCGAAGAAGTGCGTCAGGCGATCTGGCTCGCCCTCTTTCTCGCGATCCCCGGTTTTCTGCTGCTCACGCATCCGCAGTTCATCCTGCGTTTGTCGGAAGCAAACCCCGAGCTAGAGGCGCGTGCGAGTGCCTATCTGCAAATTCTCGCGCTCGGTCTACCTGCCGCATTGCTGTTTCGCGTGTACTCGTCGCTGTCGACGGCGGTCGCGCAGCCGCGCATCGTGATGGCGATTCAGGTCACCGGGCTTGCGCTGAAGGTGCCGCTCAATCTCGCGCTGATCTACGGCGTGGATAGCCTGGGCATTGCGCCGCTGGGCAGCACCGGTTGCGCCATTGCCACCACAGCGATCAACTGGGTCTCATGCTTGCTGGGGCTCACGCTCATGGCGCGCCATGCGAAGCTGCGCGAATTCGGCATCTTCTCGCACTTCTGCTGGCCGCAATGGAGCGCCATTCGCGCGTTGCTCAAACTCGGCGTACCGATGGGACTGAGCTATCTGATCGAAGTGACGGCGTTCTCGTTCATGGCGATCTTCATCACGCGCATGGGCGATATCACGCTTGCCGGGCATCAGATCGCGGCCAACCTCGGGGCACTGGTGTACATGCTGCCGATGTCGATCGCCATTGCCACCGCGACCCTCACCGCGCAAGCCATCGGTGCCCGCGACTTCAAGGCCGCCCATCTCGTCGGACGGCACGGCATCGCGTTTGCCGCGATGCTCAGTGCAGGTCTCGCCACCCTCGTCTGGCTCGCACGCCCGCTGATCGTCGAAGCCTATACGAGAGACCCGCTGGTGGCGGCCGTGGCGACCCCGCTGCTGGCGTTCGTCGCGTTCTACCACCTGTTCGATGCTCTGCAAGTGAGCGCCGTCTTCGTGTTGCGCGCATGGAAGGTGGCCGTCATTCCGACCGTCATCTATGCGATTTCGCTGTGGGGCGTGGGACTGGGCGGCGGCTACGTGCTGGGCTTCGACAGCTGGGGGCTCTCGCCGGCATGGCTGCACGGTGCGAAGGGTTTCTGGTTCGCCAACAGTGCAAGCCTCGCCGTCGCGGCATTCGGGCTGCTGTGCTATTTGCGCTGGGTGGCGCGCGCCAAAGGTAGCGACAGCCCCCAGACCTTGCCCAACTAGTTGGCGCGCACGGCCACGTCTAGCGCACCGAAAAAGCCGTCGTAGACATCCTTCTGAAGCACGGTCTCCGTGCGCGCATCACCGTTACTGTCCCACACCGTGCGGTCGAATCGCGCACGCACCAACAAATCCGGCCGACCATCGACCGTGCGCACGGCAATGATCGCCGCCATCCGCTCGTGATCGGGCTTGGCAGGTAAGGCGCCGATACGCGACTTCAAAATACCCCGCGCGATTTGCCGCCACTTGGGCACCAGCACCGCGTTACGCTCCGCCTCGACGACCCCGGTTTCCGCATCGACCGAGACCGGAGCGTAGCCCTGCTGGGTGAGCGTTTTGGAGATGGCGTCGAGCACACGCGCTTGCTGCGTCCCGGCATACCGGCGATCCCGCAATTGCCGCAACGTCTCGCGCTGCTCGTCGGTCAGGTCGACACTGACTTGCCGCGAGCTGTAGCGCACTAACTCGCCTCCGCTCCCCGTTTCGCGTTCGTTCGCTGGCGGTGTCGAACACGCGGCGAGCCCCATGAGAAGTGCTGCGCCCAGCACGGGAAAGACGTGTATTTGCGGTAGTTTGATCGAGTTCATGCGCTTAGGAGAACGAGAGAGCGCACCTATAATAGGAACCCGCATTACCCGCCACAAATGACATTTTCTTGCTAACGCATTAGCCGTTCTACAAGGTTTCGCCATGCGCCGACTGCCCCCACTGAACGCACTGCGAAGTTTCGAAGCCGCTGGCCGGTTGAACAGCCTCACGCTTGCCGCCGAGGCGCTGAACGTCACCCAGAGCGCTGTCGCCCAACAGATCCGCGCGCTCGAGTCTTTTCTCGGTCAAAAACTGTTCGAGCGCGATGGCCGCGCCGTGCGGCTCACATTGCGTGGACGTCATTACTGGACCGACGTGTCCGCCTGCCTCGGCCGGCTTGCCGAAGCGACTGAGCAGATGCTCGATGGCACGGCCGACCTGCCGATTCGCGTGAATGCGTCGACGTCGTTCGCTCACGCCTGGCTGCTGCCGCAACTCGCCAACTTCCGGGCGCAACACCCTGACATCGATGTCGAAATTGTCGCGACGCCGGATCAACACGTGGCGCACATCGACGAAACCAGCGACGTCGTGATTCGCCGATACACGCCCGAGCTACGTCGGCAGGGTTACACCTCGACACCGTGGTTGCGCAGTGAGGCCGTGGCCGTTTGCGCACCGGACCACCCGGTGCTCGACGCACTCCACACCCCGGCGGACATGCTTCGTGCGCCATTGCTGCACTACGCGGGCCTTCCGCAGGGCTGGCAATACTGGTTCCACTGTGCGCAGGTGAGCGTGGGCGAAACGTTGCGCGGGCCGATCTTCGATGAGTTTCTGCTGGTGCTTAGAGCCGCCTCGAGCGGTCACGGCATTTGCCTCGCACCGCGCGCGGTGATTCAGGACGATTTGGATCGTGGGCGGCTGGTTGCCCTCTTCGACGACACCGTACGCCTCGAAGGTCCGCCCTATCACTGCCTGTATCGGGTGGACGACGATCGCCGCCTGAGGACGTTCATCGATTGGCTCGTGAACCGGCCACACGAGATGCATCGGCCAACGGATCTTCTTCAAAACGACGAATAACGCACCGCCGCCTGCCCGGCCATGCCGAGATCGCATGGCTGCGTCAGTCCCGCCCGATGGGCGCTCATGAGGACGGGCCCGACACGATGTTGTACGACAACATTGCCGACGGGTGAGCGCGTTCCCTTTGTGATGAACCACTGCGCCCTCGTGGCTTGTGATGGTTGGACGGCACAGCACTTAGACCAGCCAAGACATTCGAGGTATTGCCGGAAGCCCGTGATTGTCACGCACAAAAGGGTATACCCGGAAAGGCATTCCAAAGACTTTTCCATAGAATGTTGTCTGACGACATACAACAATGTTGCATGTACCCACCCACTCTTTCGTCAGACAAGGTCTCACTCGCCATGCCCCGTACCCCCATCGTTACCGCGTTGCGTGTCGTTCCCGTCGCTGGACGCGACAGCATGTTGCTGAACCTGAGCGGCGCCCACGGCCCTTTTTTCACGCGCAATCTGGTGATCTTGCAAGACAGCGCCGGGCACACCGGCGTTGGTGAAGTCCCCGGCGGCGAATCGATTCGCAAGACGCTCGAAGACGCACGCCCCTATGTCGTCGGCCAATCGGTTGCCAACGTGCAAGCGATTCTCGGTCAGACACGCCGCGCGTTTGCCGATCGCGATGCCGGCGGACGTGGTCTGCAAACCTTCGATCTGCGCACGACGATTCATGCCGTCACCGCGCTCGAAGCCGCGTTGCTCGACCTGCTGGGCCAGCATCTGGAAGTGCCGGTCGCTGCGCTGCTGGGTGAAGGTCAACAACGCAGCGAAGTGGCGATGCTAGGTTATCTCTTCTTCATCGGCGATCGTCACGCGACGGACTTGCCCTACGACGATAACCGTCACGCACGCGATGATTGGGAGCGAGTGCGCACGGAAGTCGCCATGACGCCCGATGCCGTTGTGCGGCTGGCCGAAGCGGCACACGCGCGCTACGGCTTTCAGGACTTCAAGCTCAAAGGTGGCGTACTCGAGGGCGACGCGGAAATGGAAGCCGTCACGGCACTGGCCAAACGTTTCCCGCAAGCCCGCGTCACACTCGATCCGAACGGTGCATGGTCGCTCGCGGAAGCCATCCGCTTGTGCAGTGATAAACACGATGTGCTCGCCTACGCAGAGGATCCCTGCGGCGCAGAAAACGGCTACTCGGGCCGCGAGGTGATGGCCGAGTTCCGGCGCGCGACGGGCCTGCCGACGGCCACCAATATGATCGCCACGGACTGGCGCCAGATGGGGCATGCGATTCAGTTGCAATCGGTGGACATTCCGCTGGCCGACCCGCACTTCTGGACGATGCAGGGTTCGGTGCGTGTGGCGCAGATGTGCAACGACTGGGGCCTGACGTGGGGCTCGCACTCGAACAATCACTTCGACGTGTCGTTGGCCATGTTCACGCATGTGGCCGCCGCGGCACCCGGCAATATCACAGCGATCGATACGCACTGGATCTGGCAGGACGGTCAGTACTTGACGCAAAACCCGCTGCAAATCGTGAACGGCAAGGTGCAAGTGCCGTCGACACCGGGGCTGGGCATCACGCTCGATATGGAGGCCGTGGAAGCCGCCCACGCGCAATACCTTGAACATGGCTTAGGCGCACGCGACGACAGCGTGGCGATGCAGTATCTGATTCCAGACTGGATATTCGACCCGAAGCGGCCTTGTCTGGTGCGCTAAACGGGAGGCGCGTCGCAAAATTGCGCAGTGCCTGTCACGGCACTGCCGCAATGCGAGCGAATTGCGTAATATCGAAAAATCACGCGAAACATCCGCAACGGGATTTTTGAGTCGATACGAAGAGAATTAGCGCGGCAAAAACGGGCACGAGAAGCACTAACGGCACCGTCAAATAACATCCAGAAATGAAAAAAGCCTGTCCAACTTTCGTTGAACAGGCTTTCTTACTTGGCGGAGCGGACGGGGCTCGAACCCGCGACCCCCGGCGTGACAGGCCGGTATTCTAACCAACTGAACTACCGCTCCAAACTTGCTGCAGCATCGTGACGTCGATCACTTTGCTTTCCTGCTAGTTGCTCGGCATTGCAGCATTTTCATGCGCAAATCACCGAACTTCGTAGGTTTTGGCGGAGCGGACGGGGCTCGAACCCGCGACCCCCGGCGTGACAGGCCGGTATTCTAACCAACTGAACTACCGCTCCAAAACCGACAAAAAAACCCGCCAAACTTTCAGCGGGCTTTTGCCACCAACTTCGTGGCATTTTCAAACTGACACCGACTCGCTACCGGCACCAATTCTGGCGTCCCCTAGGGGATTCGAACCCCTGTACTCACCGTGAAAGGGTGATGTCCTAGGCCTCTAGACGAAGGGGACAAAATCGTCAAAACTTTGTCTGTTTCGCTTTACTGCATTTCGCGAAGAACGCTATTCTAAACAACATTTCTTCGCTTGTGAAGCTTTATTTTCAAGTTTTTTGCATCGTTTTTGCAAGAATCTTGCTCATTCGACGCACCCGAAAATCAAACCTCAGAATCCGTGGTGGAGGTAAGCGGGATCGAACCGCTGACCTCTTGCATGCCATGCAAGCGCTCTCCCAGCTGAGCTATACCCCCCGAACAGAGAAATGAGATTCTAATGACAAACCCATTTCCTGTAAATACCCCTCTCGCATTTTTTCCGCATTATTTCGCCGATCCGTGCGAAAAACGAAAAACGGCGACTCAACCGAGTCGCCGTTCTCCTTTTCAGCGCAGCCACGCGCAAGCACGCGGCCTAAAGCTTCGCTGATTTAGCCCTCGTGCTTGGTCACTGCCGCAGCGCCAACGCGCTCTTCTTCGGTCAGTGCCTTGTGCGACAGACGCAGACGGCCCTTGTCGTCCTGCTGAATCACCTTCACACGCACCGACTGACCTTCCTTCAGGTAGTCGTTGATGTTGTTGATGCGTTCATTCAGGATTTCCGAGATGTGCAGCAAACCATCCTTGCCCGGCAGCACCGAGACGATCGCGCCGAACTCGAGCAACTTGAGCACGGTGCCGTCGTAGACCTGACCCACTTCGACTTCCACGGTGATCAACTCGATACGACGCTTCGCTTCGGCAATACCTTCAGCGCTCGGGCTGGCGATGGTGACCACGCCGTCGTCCGAGATGTCGATGCTCGTGCCCGTTTCTTCCGTCAATGCACGAATCACCGAGCCACCCTTACCGATCACGTCGCGGATCTTTTCCGGATTGATCTTGATGGTGACCATGCGCGGCGCGAATTCCGACAGCTCCGTACGCACGCCCGATTGGGCTTCGGTCATCTTTTCCAGAATATGCAGACGGCCTTCCTTGGCTTGCGCCAGTGCCACTTGCATGATTTCCTTCGTGATGCCCTGGATCTTGATGTCCATCTGGAGTGCGGTCACGCCGTTCGACGTACCTGCCACCTTGAAGTCCATGTCGCCCAGGTGATCTTCGTCGCCGAGAATGTCGGTCAGCACGGCAAACTTGTTGCCTTCGAGGATCAGGCCCATGGCGATACCGGCGACCGGCGAGGTCAGCGGCACACCAGCGTCCATCATGGCGAGGCTACCGCCGCACACCGAGGCCATCGACGACGAACCGTTCGACTCGGTAATTTCCGACACCACACGCACGGTGTAGCCGAAATCGTCAGCGCCCGGCAGGCAAGCGACCAGTGCACGCTTGGCCAGACGGCCGTGACCGATTTCGCGACGCTTGGGCGAACCCACGCGACCCGTTTCGCCCGTCGAGAACGGCGGGAAGTTGTAGTGCAGCATGAAGCGATCACGGTACTCGCCTTGCAGCGCGTCGATGATCTGCTCGTCGCTCTTGGTGCCCAGCGTGGCCACCACGAGTGCCTGCGTTTCGCCACGCGTGAACAGTGCCGAACCGTGCGCACGCGGCAGCACGCCGGTACGAATCGAGATCGGACGCACGGTGCGCGTGTCGCGGCCGTCGATACGCGGCTCGCCAGCCAGAATCTGGCTACGCACGATCTTGGCTTCCAAATCGAACAGGATATTGCCGACTTCGATCGCGTCCGGGGCGGCTTCGCCCTTGGCGGCAGCGGCTTCGCCCAGCTTAGCGATCACGTCGCTGCTCACGGCACGCAGTTGTTGCGTACGGGCTTGCTTCTCACGCGTTTGATAAGCGGCGCGCAGCGAGGCGTCAGCCAGCTCGGTCACTTGTGCGATCAGCGCTTCGTTCTTGCCAGCCGGCGTCCAATCCCACTCGGCCTTGCCGCCATCGCGCACCAGGTCGTGAATGGCGTTGATCGCCGTTTGCAGTTGCTCGTGGCCGAACACCACGGCGCCCAGCATCACGTCTTCCGGCAGTTCCTTGGCTTCCGATTCCACCATCAGCACGGCTTGTTCCGTACCGGCGACCACCAGATCCAGTTGCGACTTGGCGATTTGCTCACGCGACGGGTTCAGCACGTACTGGCTGTCGACGTAGGCAACGCGAGCGGCACCGACCGGGCCGTTGAACGGCAGACCCGAGATGGCCAGCGCGGCCGAAGCACCGATCAGGGCCGGGATATCGGCCGGCACTTCCGGGTTCAGCGAAACGACTTGCACGACCACTTGCACTTCGTTGTAGAAGCCTTCCGGGAACAGCGGGCGGATCGGACGATCGATCAGACGCGAGGTCAGCGTTTCGTTTTCCGACGGACGGCCTTCGCGCTTGAAGAAGCCACCCGGGATCTTGCCGGCGGCGTAGGTCTTTTCGAGGTAATCGACGGTCAGCGGGAAGAAGTCTTGGCCCGGCTTGGCGTTCTTTGCGCCCACAACCGTAGCCAGCACAACGGTGT
The DNA here is from genome assembly GCF_049918595.1 of Pandoraea pneumonica. Classification (GTDB taxonomy): domain Bacteria; phylum Pseudomonadota; class Gammaproteobacteria; order Burkholderiales; family Burkholderiaceae; genus Pandoraea; species Pandoraea pneumonica_A. The sequence goes on along the minus strand of NZ_JBNCRZ010000002.1, from coordinate 299,942 downwards.
CGTCCATGTCGACGAGCACAGCGCCCGACGCTTGACGGGCGATCTCACCCGTCTCCATGCGAACCTTATTTTGGCCCCACTGGAATTCCTTGGACACTTTATTGAACATTTGCACTCCTTTATCGAATCGCGCGAATGCAGCAGCGGCGCGATATCGCTGCCGGGGTGGTCCCGACGCCGCACAGGGGGGAGTGTTATGCCATTCCAGCGTTGCTCGGCGCGTTGCCGTGCAGCTCTCTGATGCGACCCTGGAATGACACAAGCCCTGCTTGCCGACGAGGCCCCGTAACTCGGGAACCCGGTGCGAGGACCGGGCTTGGCGACCCTAAACGCTTCGAAATGAAGCTATTCAGGCGTCGCCCAAAAACAAAATGCCTGCATCAGCACGCTGATACAGGCATCTCGTCGTAATCGTAATCGCTTACTTACGCAGGCCCAGCTTCTCGATCAGGGCGCGGTAGCGGTCCGCATCCTTGCCCTTGAGGTAATCGAGCAGCTTGCGGCGACGGCTCACCATGCGCAGCAGACCGCGGCGGCTGTGGTGATCCTTCATGTGGGCCTTGAAGTGCGGGGTCAGTTCGTTGATGCGCGTGGTGAGCAGCGCAACTTGCACTTCGGGGGAACCGGTGTCATTGGCCGTGCGGGCGAATTGCGCCACAACGTCCGACTTCTTGATATCTGCGTTCGACATTTGCTTTCCTTGGATACACGCGGTCACGGAAGAATGGCCGTGCCGTGAACTTACAAAAACATGCGCGACAACCGCCGCGCACAAACAAAAACTGCAAGTGCGCGATTATACGGGAATTGCCATCAGGCCGCCACAATTTTCCATGCAGCGCCCCAGCGGGCGGGCCTGAGGCCCTCAACTCAAGGGCTAAACGCCGCCAAACACCCCGTACAATCCGCCCCAAATCGCCGGATTGTCACGAAATTCGCACCAATCGAACCCCGGCGGCACACCGCCAATCAACGCTGGCGCGCCATCCGGCAGGTACTCGGCAGCGCCACCTTGTTCGCCGGCAGCTCCATCACCGTCTTGAAGCCATACCCCGAGCCTTCGTTATCGAACTTCACGCCCGGCTCGCCAGCACGACGCATCACGGACACATACAGCGGCTCGATCATCTGGTGGTCGTTCGGGCGCATCCACGCATCGGCCGGCGCCTCACGGATGCGGCGATTCTCCAGCGCCCTGCCTACCGTCGTCACGTCGGTCGTACCGGCCTGCTCGAGCGCCGACGTAATCATGTCGATCATCACGCTCATACGCAGCAGCGGATAGTCGTCGCGCGCTTCCGGGTAACGTGCACGAAACGCCTTATAGAACGCATCCGACGCCTCACCGCCCACATTCGGGTGCCACTCGGCCACCGCATAGACGCGCCCGACCCCGGCGTCGCCAAGCGCGGCAGGCGCGCCCAATGCATTGCCGTAGAACGTGTAGAACTTGAGCTCCATGCCCTGCTCGCGGGCGGCTTTCACCAATAGCGTGAGGTCGTTGCCCCAACTGCCGGTCACCACCGTATCGGCACCGGCGGCGCGAATACGTGCGAGGTACGGCGTGAAATCCTTCACGCGGCCCACCGGGCTGAACTGTTCGCCGACGATCTGCACATCGGGACGCTTCACCCCAATCATCTGACGCGCCAGCCCCGCCACTTGCCGCCCAAAGCTGTAGTCCTGATTGAGCAGATAGACCTTCTGAATGCTCGGATCTTCCTTGATCGCTTCGGTCAGCGCCTGCATACGCATCGCGGCGTTCGCGTCGAAGGCGAAATGCCAGAAGCTGCACTGCTCGTTGGTGAGCGCCGTATCCACAGCCGAGTAGTTGAAGAACAGCATGCGCTGTCCCGGCTCACGGGCGTTTCGCTTGTTGATCGCGTCGATCAACGCCGACGCCACGGCCGAGCTATTGCCCTGCAAGACAAAGGGAATTCCCAAATCGCCGGCCGCTTTGAGCTGCACCAGACTGTCTTCGACCGCCCCTTTGCTATCAAAAACCGTGAGTTCCAGAGGATGGGCGCCATCACGCAATTTCACACCGCCACGGGCATTCACACGGTCGATCGCAAAGCGCAAATTGCGCTCGACCATCGCGCCCGCATTGCCGAACGGCCCGCTCATGCCTTCGATGAGCGCCAGGCGAATCGGCGGTGCGGCATGCGCAAGACCGGTGGCGGCCAAGAGGCCAACCGCGACTAAGCGCGGCAGTGAACGCGGCAATACGCGCGCCAACAAGACGTGAAATTTCATCGAGGCCCCAGTAACTCTCTCGGCGCGAATCATAACTGCCCGGTCCGGCCCCGGCAAGCCGAGGCACCCCACGATGCGTCACACGGCGGTATGCTTACGGCGTGCCGCTGTGCGGTATTTCCGCGTCATTTCCGCGTCGATATGAGGCTATCCATGATCCCGATTTCCAGAGTGCTCGCAGTTGGCGTGCTGACCCTGTCGCTCACCGCCTGCTACACCGCGCCATGGCAGACGTTGTCGCCCAACGCGTCGCAGGCTGACGTTCAGGCCCAACTCGGCAAGCCGAAGGAGGTCTATCCGTTGGCGCCGGGCGTCACTCGCTGGCTTTACCCGACCAAGCCGTTTGGCGAAGAGACCATCGCCGCCGACTTCGACGCGCAGGGCCGCTTGCTGAAAACGACGCAGGTGCTGTCCACGCAAGAGTTCAACAAGGTCGAGGTCGACAAGTGGACCAAGACTGACGTGCTGCATCACTTTGGCGAACCGGTCGAAACGTCGGCTTTTCCGCTCATGAAGCGTGAAGTCTGGACGTACCGGTTCAAGCAAGACGACGTGTGGTTCTCGATGATGAACTTCTACTTCGACCTCGATGGCGTCGTGAAAACCACGCAAATCAGCCCCGACCCGCTTCACGAGAAGCGCGACAACAACCTGTTCTAGCCGCAGGAGACGCGTTATTCCCCTTTCCCCCGATCTCGATACTGCATACCTCACTGAACTCCGGCACGACCTGTTGCGTTTTGCCCGGCTGCAATTGCGCGACGACCATCTCGCTGAAGACGCCGTGCAGGAGTCGCTCCTGGCGGCCTGCGCCCAATCGCACGACTTCGCAGGCCGCGCCCAGCACAAGACTTGGGTCTTCGCCATCCTGCGCAACAAGTTGATCGATACCATGCGCGCACGGCGGCGCACGATCAACGCGTCGGCGCTAGAAACCTCGGGGGACGCCGACGCCCACGGCGACTCCGTGTTCGATCGCGAACTCTTCGAAGACAACGGCCATTGGGCCGAACACGCGCGCCCGCGTCCATGGCCCCGGCCCGAGGCCATCGTTGCCCGGCAGCAATTCTGGACGATGTTCCATTGGTGTCTGAACGACCTTCCCGAAGCCACCGGACGCGTGTTCGCGATGCGCGAATTGCTCGACATGGAAATGGCAGAAATCTGCGACGAACTCGAATTCAACGCGAATCATTGCAGCGTGCTGCTGTACCGCGCGCGTCTGCGCTTGCGTACGTGCCTGTCGGCCAAGGGACTGGAGAGCGCCGATGCCACTGGGTAAATGCCGCGCCATGACACGCACGATCTCCGATGGCCTCGATCGCCGCTTAACCGTTGTCGAAGCGATTCGCCTTCGCTTACACCTGAGTGCCTGCGACGGCTGCCGCCATTACCGTCAGCAGGTTCAGGCGCTGCGCGCGATCGCGCGCATCGCCAGTGGCCGGGACGCGGATGGGAACGGCGATCTTTGAAATTTTTCTGCGAAATCTGTCATATCCGGCTCGCCGGTCCGACTAAACGGTGTCATCGCCAGCCAATGTGCTGCGCGGTGCTCCCTTTCATCGACCGGAGAGACACCATGAAAATTCGCAGACTTGCCATCGCCACCACCCTCGCTGCATTCGGCGCGATTGCCGCCAATTCGGCAACCGCATCGAACCACTCGGGGCTCACGCGCGCCGACGTCAAAGCCGAACTCAAGCAACTCCATGAAGCTGGCTATTCGGCCGGATACGACCACACTCGCTACCCCGCGAGCCTGATGGAAGCGCTGGACGACGTGGCTCGCAACAATGCTGCGAGCACTGACGCGAATGGCACGCCCGCAAAGCAGAAAATGGCCGCCATGGACATGGATCGACCGGCGTTCCGCGACGGGGACACAGGCTTTCTGAACCGCGTGTATCGAGGCAGCTAAGCAACGCATTGTGGCGTCGCGCTCCTCGCGCTAGCGAGAGCCTGGAGCGCTGGGCGCAAGCGTTTTTAGTCGCGGCACAGACGCCCACCTATGCGGCGGGTGCCCGCCACGCGATCATGCCCTGCGTGCGCGCCCGTACGTCGCTCGGTGCGAGGCACGACGCAAGCGCCTCGTACCCGCGCGCGCCGGGATACGGCGCGACACAGAATGGCGGTTCGTGATTCGCCGGACACAAGATCAACGTCTCGCCGGGCACAACAGCAGACAGATCGAGGATGTGCACCGAGCGCGTCATGAGAATTAGCCGCTGCGACGAGCGCGTCGCGCGATGGCGCAAGAAGCGAATCAGTGCTTCTTGCGTCGCTTGATTCAGCCCCTGCTCCACCATATCGACAACGACAACAGGTGCCGGGCGTGTCCGCGCGAGCGCAGCCCCCTCAGTCACTTCGTCTGTGTCGTCTGTGTCGAGCGAGCGTAAGAGCGAATACAGATCCGGACTCAATTGGCCGCCCTCATCTACAATCCACGCCGTCGCTCGCTCGATGCGAGCACGCTGAGCCGCATCGGGCGAAGGCGAGGCGGCTGCACCAGCCGACCGGTCGAGGCCAAGGAAAATCGCCCCGGGTATCGACTCGGCCAATTGCATCGCCAAACGCGTCTTGCCGCTGCCGAGCGGGCCAGTCAGAAACGTAAGCGCTCCCACGTCCTTCAATTCAAACCACTCGCCGCCCCACGGCCACGGCAGCGTGAAGCCGACATTCAACGGCGCTGCGCGGGCGTCATGACGAGGTTCATTACGCAGCAACTGCGTCAACACCCCAATCGCAGGCATTCGCCCGTCACGAAGTTCTGCGCGAAGGGCACGCACGTGAGCAATCTGTTGCATTCGGACCGCCGTGTCACGCAACAACGCCACCTCGTGCGCCTCAAGCGCCTGCGCGAGTGCTTCGCCATCCCCACCCAGCACCGATTTCACCTGCGCAAGGCTCAAGCCCAACTTGCGCAACGCCACGACTTCCCCGGCCCGCGCCATGTCCTGCTCGCCATACTGCCGATAACCGGCAGCGGTGCGCCCCGGCGCCAGCAGACCGTGTTGCTCGTACAGACGCAACGCCTTGCCGGACACGCCAAGCTGCTGCGCCGCCTCGGACGCCGTGAGATTTCGATCGTAAGACGCCATTTATCGCTCCTTCATCTGCGGGATGACATCATGTTCAGCCCGACCCCAAGGGACGGGTCAAGCAGCGTTTCCGTCATCACCAGAAACGACAAAGCCGCCACCTTCGAGACGAAAGCGGCGGCCTTTCTGTGGCTCAGCACATCGGCGCGAGAGCCAATTACGGCGTCAGTTGCGGATTGAGCTTCTCGGCCTTCGAATACAACTTGTTGAGCGCCGACAGATACGCCTTGGCAGACGCGGCCACGATATCCGGATCGGTGCCCACGCCGTTCACGATACGGCCAGCCTTCGACAGACGCACGGTCACCTCACCCTGCGACTGCGTGCCCGTCGTAATCGCGTTGACCGAGTACAGCAACTGTTCGGCACCGCTTTGCACTTGCGACTCGATGGCATTGAGCACCGCGTCGACCGGGCCGTTACCTTCGGCTTCGCCGACCAGCTCCTTACCCTGTGCCGTGAACACGACACGTGCGCTCGGGCGCTCACCCGTCTCCGAGTGCTGTGCCATCGACACCAGATAGAAGTGCTCGCCGCCTTCGGCCGCCGCTTCGTTCGAGACGATCGCCAGAATGTCTTCGTCGAAGATTTCCGACTTCTGATCGGCCAGCTCCTTGAAGCGCGCGAACGCGGCGTTCACGTCTTGCTCCGACTCCATCTCGATGCCCAGCTCTTGCAGGCGCTGCTTGAATGCGTTGCGGCCCGAGAGCTTGCCCAGCACGATCTTGTTCGCGGTCCAGCCCACATCTTCCGCACGCATGATTTCGTAGGTATCGCGAGCCTTGAGCACGCCGTCCTGGTGAATGCCCGAGGCGTGCGCAAAGGCGTTCGCACCGACCACCGCCTTGTTCGGCTGCACGTTGAAGCCGGTAATCTGCGAGACCAACTTCGAGGCCGGCACGATTTGCGTCGTGTCGATGCCCAGTTCCAGCCCGAAGTAGTCTTTGCGCGTCTTGAGCGCCATCACCACTTCTTCGAGCGACGTATTGCCCGCACGCTCGCCCAGACCGTTGATCGTGCACTCGATCTGACGTGCGCCGCCCAACTGCACGCCCGCCAGCGAGTTCGCCACGGCCATACCCAAGTCGTTATGGCAGTGCACCGACCAGACTGCCTTGTCCGAGTTCGGCACGCGCTCGCGCAGCGTACGCACCAGTTGGCCGTAGAGTTCCGGCACGCCGTAGCCGACCGTATCGGCCACGTTGATGGTCGTCGCGCCTTCGTCGATCACGGCTTCGAGCACGCGGCACAGGAAATCCAGATCCGAGCGGCTGCCGTCTTCCGGCGAGAATTCGATGTTGTCGGTGAACTGACGCGCGAAACGCACGGCCAGTTTCGCTTGCTCGAACACCTGATCGGGCGTCATGCGCAGCTTCTTCTCCATGTGCAGCGGAGACGTGGCGATGAACGTATGGATACGCGAGGAGTTCGCGCCCTTGAGCGCTTCAGCGGCACGGGCGATATCGCGGTCGTTGGCGCGCGCCAGCGAGCACACCGTGCTGTCCTTGACGATACCGGCGATTGCCTTGATCGACTCGAAGTCGCCGTTCGAGCTGGCGGCAAAGCCCGCTTCGATGACGTCCACGCGCAGACGCTCCAGTTGACGGGCGATGCGAATCTTCTCGTCGCGGGTCATCGATGCGCCGGGCGACTGTTCGCCGTCGCGCAAGGTCGTATCGAAAATGATCAGCTTGTCAGCCATGACTTTCTCCTGTGGGGATCTCGTAGGGTTCGGTTTGTTCTTGGTGTCTTGTCGCGCTTGCCTGGACGGCGAGCGGTGCGCGCGGGCGGGCCGGGGCCGGTCGGAAGACGGCGGAGCCGCGTGGCGATATCGGTGCGAAATCATTGCCCAAAAAAACGGCCCGGTCAATGCCGGGCCGCTTTCTGTCAGCGCTTGCCTAATACAGGCGTGTCAGGCCGGTGGAATGCGCAGCACCTGCCCCGGGTAGATCTTGTCCGGGCTGGTGAGCATCGGCTTGTTCGCTTCGAAAATGGCGTTGTACTTATTGGCATTGCCATACACCTCCTGCGAAATGGCCGACAGCGTGTCGCCCGACTTCACCGTGTGATAGGTCGCCTCGGCCGAGGCCGTCGACACGGACATCTTGTCGTCGACCTGCGCCACGCCCTTCACATTGCCGCAACACAGCAGAATCTTTTCCTTGGTCGCCTGATCCGGTGCCACGCCGAACACCGTCACCGTGCGCGACGCGCCGTCAAACGTCACCGTCAGCCCGGTGGCGTCCAGATTCTGCGTTTTGATGTAGTTCTCGATGGCCTCGGCGGCCGTGCGGTTCGCGGCGTCCGCATCGGGGCCCGGCGGCGGCGGTTCGGCGGCTTCTGCCTTGCTGCCCAACAATGCCTGACCGGCTTCTTTCACGAAGTCCAGAATGCCCATGATTTCTCCTTCGTCACGTAGAACAACGGAAACGGCGCCGGAACCGGCCTGATGAACCACGGCACACCCGCGCCGACGGGGGGGTACTTCGGAGCCTGCAACCGCAAGACTACAGCATCGCGGCACAGGGTCACCTGACAACACTGACAGGTGGATGTGACAAGGGGCGTACCGAGACGCCCCTTGTTTTGACCTGATTACTCGTCCACTTCGCCGAAAATCCGCTGGCGGCGGCCTTTCACGAAGCGAATCGCCCACAGCACGTAGCCCGAAATGCTGTAGAGGCAGAACATGCCGAACAGCACCAACGGCGGGTCGGACGACACCAGAATGAAGCCGACCATGAACAACAGCACCACGCCGAACGACACCCGCTGGCGCACATCGAGCGCTTTACCGCTGTAGAACGGCGCATTGGAGACCATCGACATCCCGGCGTAGATCGTCAGACCGAACGCCACCCACGGCATCCAGAACACGTTCACGGGCAGCTTGTTATCGATCGTGATCCAGACGAAACCGGCAATGAGCGCGGCGGCCGCCGGACTCGCCAGCCCTTGGAAGAAGCGCTTGTCGACCACGCCGATGTTCGTGTTGAAGCGCGCCAGACGCAACGCCGCCCCGGCCACGTACACAAACGCCGCCAGCCAGCCCCACTTGCCGATTTCGTGAAGAATCCACTCGTACATGACCAGCGCCGGCGCCACGCCGAACGACGTCATGTCGGAAAGCGAATCGTACTGCTCGCCAAACGCGCTCTGGGTGTTGGTCATGCGGGCCACGCGCCCGTCCATGCCGTCGAGCACCATGGCGAAGAAAATGGCGATGGCTGCCTGCTCGAAGCGGTCGTTCATGGCCTGCACGATGGCAAAGAAGCCACAGAACAGCGCGGCCGTCGTGAAGGCGTTGGGCAGCAGATAGATACCGCGACTGCGCGGGCGAACCGGCAGCTCGTCCTCCGCGGCGTGTTCGTGTTCTTCGTTCATCGATGAGTCTGCGGAAGCGTTTTTATGACGGCCGAACGGTGAAAGGTGTCGGACATTGTTGCGTAAGCGGCCGCGATGGTTTTCCGGCATCTGAACCTCCTTGACGATGCGTGGGGCTGCGGGCCGGGCCCGCGACGGATCACCGCTATTGGAACGCGAGAAGCGAAAGCAGTTGCAGACCGCGGCACAGTGACGCACAACATGGCTTCAATTTCATGCCCAACGTTGCGTTGCGTCGCCGCGCGCGGCCCGACTTGGTCAAACGGTGCCGATTACAGGTCGGCGAGGATCGTCGTGGTCGCCGACACCTTTTCGCCGATGGTCACGCGCGGACGCGAGCCCAGCGGCAAGTACACGTCGACACGCGAACCGAAACGGATAAAGCCATAACGCTGACCGCGCGTGAGGTTCTCGCCCGGCTTCACGTAGCACAGAATACGGCGCGCGATGAGGCCGGCCACCTGCACGCTCGTGACGATCTGACCGCCCACGTCGATCACCAGCGCATTGCGCTCGTTCTCCAGCGATGCCTTGTCGAGATCGGCGTTGAAGAAACGACCCGGGAAATATTCCACCTTGGTCACCGTGCCGTCAACCGGGGCACGATTCGAGTGAACATTGAAAACGTTCATGAACACGCTGATCTTCAGCGCTTCACGGCCTGCATAGGGGTCCTGCGTGGTTTCGATGGCGACGATGCGGCCGTCGGCCGGCGAGAGCACGGCGCCTGCCTGTTGCGGCACCTGACGCGGCGGATCGCGGAAGAATTGCAGCACGAACAGGGCGATCACCCAGAACGGCGCGGCCCACAACACGCCTGCCAGAAAGTGCACGACAAGCGCGACGGCGACGGCGATGCCCAGGAAGGGCCAGCCCTCGCGGGCGATGATCGGGTGAGGATAATTCATGCGATTGACTCGCGTCCTTGGGAAAACGGTTGAGTGAGCGGGTCGGCCTGCTTCGGGCCAAACCGTGGCGTGGCGGCATTGTAGCAATGCGCGCGCCGAGACGACACTTTTTCGCCATTTGACACGCCGGCGTCACAAAAAAAACCGCCCGCCGAACCGCGGCGAGAGCCACGGCGGGGCGGACGGCTGATACTGCTAGAACCGCGGCGACTGACGTCGTGCTTAGTTCTTCGACTGGTCGACCAGCTTGTTCTTGGCGATCCACGGCATCATTGCGCGCAGCTTGCCACCAACTTGCTCGATCTGGTGCTCGGCCGTGATACGGCGGCGCGAGATCAGGGTCGGGGCGCCGGCCTTGTTTTCCAGGATGAACGACTTGGCGTATTCGCCGGTCTGGATGTCGGTCAGGCACTGCTTCATGGCCTTCTTCGTCTCTTCGGTCACGACGCGCGGGCCGGTGACGTACTCGCCGTATTCGGCGTTGTTCGAGATCGAGTAGTTCATGTTGGCGATGCCGCCTTCATAGATCAGGTCGACGATCAGCTTGAGTTCGTGCAGGCACTCGAAGTAAGCCATTTCCGGGGCGTAGCCGGCTTCCACCAGCGTTTCGAAACCAGCCTTGATCAGCTCGACGGTACCGCCGCACAGCACGGCTTGTTCGCCGAACAGGTCGGTTTCCGTTTCTTCGCGGAAGTTCGTTTCGATGATACCGGCACGGCCACCGCCGTTAGCGGCGGCGTACGACAGGGCGATGTCGCGAGCGGCGCCCGACTTGTCTTGTGCCACGGCGATCAGGTGCGGCACGCCGCCACCTTGCGAGTACGTCGAGCGCACCGTGTGGCCCGGGGCCTTCGGGGCAATCATGATGACGTCCAGGTCGGCGCGCGGGATCACGCAGCCGTAGTGAACGTTGAAGCCGTGTGCGAAGGCCAGTGCGGCGCCTTGCTTGATGTTGTCGTGCACTTCGTTCTTGTACACGTCGGCAATTTGCTCGTCCGGCAGCAGCATCATGACGATGTCAGCCGACTTCACGGCTTCTGCCACTTCCTTGGTGTTCAGGCCGGCGTTGACCGCCTTGTTCCACGAAGCGCCGTTCTTGCGCAGACCGACCGTCACGTTCACGCCGCTGTCCTTCAGGTTCTGTGCGTGGGCATGGCCTTGCGAGCCGTAACCGATGATCGTGACTTGCTTGCCCTTGATGAGGGAGAGGTCGGCGTCTTTGTCGTAGAAAACTTTCATTTTGAAATTGTCCCGTATTACTAAAAATTAACTGAAATCAGAATGGATCGAAATCCGCTTACCGTGTTGGCGTTACCGCTCAAACCTTCAGGATGCGCTCACCGCGACCGATGCCCGAGCCGCCGGTACGCACCGTCTCGAGAATCGCCGTGCGATCGAGCCCTTCGATGAACGCGTCGAGTTTCGACGAGTTGCCCGTGAGTTCGATCGTGTAGGTCTTTTCAGTAACGTCAATGATGCGGCCGCGGAAAATATCCGACATCCGCTTCATCTCCTCGCGCTCCTTACCGACCGCGCGCACCTTGATGAGCATCAGCTCACGTTCGATATGCGCACCTTCGGTCAGATCGACCACCTTCACCACTTCGATCAGCCGGTTCAGGTGTTTCGTGATCTGTTCGATTACATCGTCAGAGCCCGTCGTGACCACCGTCATGCGCGAGAGCGAACGATCTTCGGTCGGCGCAACGGTCAAGGTCTCGATATTGTAGCCACGTGCGGAGAACAGCCCGACAACGCGCGACAGCGCGCCCGGCTCGTTCTCGAGCAAAACAGAAATAATGTGCCTCATGGTGTATCCCGGATTGTCCAATTTTGTGGGTTCGCCGCGCCTGTGCCCCGGCCTCAATTAGCCAGGCGCACTGCGGCGCACCGCGCCTTGTTACAGATCTTCCGAACCAAGCAGCATCTCGCTGATGCCCTTGCCCGCCTGGACCATCGGCCAGACGTTCTCGGTGGGATCCGTTTGGAAATCCATGAATACCGTACGATCCTTGAGCGCAAGCGCTTCGCGCAGTGCCGGCTCGACGTCCGACGACTTCTCGATGCGCATACCCACGTGACCGTACGCCTCGGCGAGCTTCACGAAGTCCGGCAGCGCGTCCATATACGAACTGGAATAGCGCTTGCTGTATTCGATTTGCTGCCACTGGCGAACCATGCCCAGATAGCGGTTGTTGAGCGACAAGATCTTGATCGGCGTGCGGTATTGCAGGCACGTCGAGAGCTCTTGAATACACATCTGGATCGAGCCTTCGCCAGTAATACAGGCGACTTCGGCATCCGGATGCGCCATCTTCACGCCCATCGCCGCCGGCAGGCCGAAGCCCATCGTGCCCAAACCACCCGAGTTGATCCAGCGGCGCGGCTTGTTGAAGCGGTAATACTGCGCGGCCCACATCTGGTGCTGACCGACGTCCGAGCACACGAAGGCTTCGCCATCGGTGAGCTTCCAGTACGTCTCCACCACATGCTGCGGCTTGATGATTTCGCTCTTGCGATCGAACGCGAGGCAATCGCGCGAACGCCATTCCTCGATCTGCTTCCACCAGTCGGCCAGCGCCGCGGTGTCCGGACCATGCTCGGCCGTTTGCAGGTTTTCGATCATTTCGCGCAACACTTCCTTCACGTCGCCGACGATCGGGATGTCGACCTTCACGCGCTTGGAAATCGACGACGGGTCGATGTCCACGTGAATGATCTTGCGAGCGGTCGAGGAGAAGTGTTCCGGGTTACCGATCACACGGTCGTCGAAGCGCGCACCGATGGCGATGAGCACGTCGCAGTGCTGCATGGCCATGTTGGCTTCGTACGTGCCGTGCATGCCCAGCATGCCGAGGAACTTGGGATCGCTTGCGCGATACCCGCCCAGGCCCATGAGCGTGTTGGTCACCGGATAGCCGAGCAAGTCGCAGAACTGATTCAGTTCCTTCGATGCATCGGCGAGGATGATGCCGCCGCCGGTATAGATATAGGGACGCTTGGCCGAGAGCAGCAGGCTCATCGCCTTGCGGATCTGACCCGAGTGGCCCTTCGTGACCGGGTTGTACGAGCGCAGCGAGACCGACTTCGGATACTCGAAGCGGGCGCGCGCCTTGGACACGTCCTTCGGAATATCGATCAACACCGGGCCGGGACGGCCGGTCTTGGCAATATAGAAGGCTTTCTTGATGGTGGCGGCGAGGTCGCGCACGTCCTTCACGAGGAAGTTGTGTTTGACGCACGGACGGGTAATACCGACCGTGTCGCATTCCTGGAAGGCGTCCAGACCGATGGCGGCCGTGGGCACCTGCCCGGTGATGATCACGAGCGGGATCGAATCCATGTACGCCGTGGCAATACCGGTGACCGCATTGGTCACACCGGGGCCAGACGTCACGAGGCACACGCCGACTTTGTCGGTGGAACGCGAATAAGCGTCGGCCGCATGCACGGCAGCTTGCTCATGGCGAACCAGGATGTGCTGGATCTTGTCCTGCTTGTAGAGTTCGTCGTAGATGTAGAGAACCGAACCGCCGGGATAACCCCACAGATGTTCGACCCCTTCTTCCTGAAGCGAGCGCACGAGAATCTCGGCGCCAATCATGTCTTCGGAAGTGTTTTGATGGCGAGTAGCTTCCGCCTCGGAGAATTCCGCGCTTGGCATGTTCATTGTCGACCTTTCAAAGTTTCGGCAAAAATTTTGATCGGGTGCTCTCCCCGCGAACTTGTGGTTCGGGCTCAAGCTGCGCGTCTGAATGATGGACACACCTTTTAAGCGTGCCGATATTGAGACAATCACAGATATTGCGAACTGGCAACGTTACCGGTTTGCAGCAAAATGGTCAAGCAGGTTTATGCATTTGCAGCATGATTGCGAAGTGCGCTTCGCAAGATTCCCACACCGTGCGCTATAGCGCCCCATGCTGGTGCACAATCTTTACACGATAGGAACCCAAGGCAAACCCGCCTGTGGCAATCGAGCAAACACGGTGAAAAGCGGTTACATGGGCGCGCGTTTTTGGTAGCATCCGCTCCGACTACGCGATCTTTACGTAATCTTTACGCTTACACGGCATTTCAAAGGCGCAGCGGGCAACGCTGCGTGCACCCCACCGGATGGCATCTGACAAGGAACTGGCGGATTTTCTCGCGGGCATCGAACGGCGCGCCTTCAAGCAGGCCGTCTATGCCGTTCGTGACGACGAGGCCGCCCTCGATATCGTTCAGGATGCGATGATCCGTCTCGCCGAGAAATACGGCGACAAGCCGCCGGCCGACCTGCCGCTGCTCTTCACGCGCATTCTCCAAAACACGATTCACGATTATTTCCGGCGTCAAAAGGTGCGTAACACCTGGGTGACGCTATTCTCGAATCTTGGGGGCGCCAGCGACGACGATCGCGACGATTACGATCCGCTCGAAACCTTGCTCTCGCAGGATGGGTCAATCCAGACCGAGAGCAGCGAAGACCAGGTTTCGCGGGCGGAAATCCTTACCATCATTGAGTCAGAGATACAGAAACTACCCGCGCGTCAACGGGAAGCCTTCCTCATGCGTTACTGGGAAGACATGGACGTTGCCGAGACCGCCGCCACGATGGGGTGCTCGGAAGGCAGCGTCAAGACGCACTGCTCACGCGCCACACACGCGCTGGCGGCAGCGTTGAAGGCAAAAGGGATCAGGTTATGAGTCACGATCTGGAAACGAGGGAAATTCGCTTCGCACATCGCGTGCGACTGGCGCTGGACGAAGCAGCGGATACGCCGTCGCCGAATATTGCGGCCCGGCTGGCCGCCGCACGCCAGGAGGCGCTTGCGCGCAAGAAACCGGAACCGGTCGCCGTCGTGCAACCGGCGCTGGTGCTCGCGGGCGTCGGTGCCGTGGGCGGCGCGCCGGACATCGGCGGGTCGCGTCGCGCGTTCGACAAACTGGGGCGTCTGGGGCTGCTCTGGCCGCTCGCTGCCTTGGTGATCGGTCTGGCGGGTATCGCCTACTGGGAACATCAGCAACACATTCAGGACCTTGCGGATATCGACGCCGCAGTGCTCAGCGACGAACTGCCGCTGTCGGCTTATGCCGATCACGGTTTCAACGCCTATCTGAAGCGTGCCCAGTAGTCCCACCCTCCAAGACCGCCCTGTGACGCGACGCAACGTACTTTATCTGGTCGCCGCGCTTATCGTGGCCGCGCTCGCCGGCACGGCAGCGCTGCGCCGCTCGCAAGCCCCCGAGCCCGTCTCCGACGCACCACCGGTGATCGCCGGTGCCAGTGCCGCGGGGGCTTCCGCCACCGCGTCCGGCGCGGCTGCCAGCGCAGCAATCGGCAGCCTCTCGGGCGCCACCGCCAGCGCACCCGCCGCCGCACTGCCGTCGCCCGGCGGTTACTGGGCCAAGCTCACCCCCGCACAACGCGAAGCGCTCTCGCCGCTCGCCCAAGACTGGAATCGCATGAGCGATCGTCAGCGCGAAAAGTGGGTCGAGATCGCCAAGCGCTTCGACACGCTTTCGCCGGAAGGCCGCAAACGCCTGCACGATCGCATGGCCGACTGGGTTCGCCTGACGCCCGAGCAACGCCAACTGGCCCGCGAAAGCTATCAGAACGCCAAGACCCTGCCGCCGGATCGTAAGGCGCAGGTCTGGCAGCAGTACCAGCAACTTACCGACGACCAGAAAAAACGTCTGGCCGCCGACGACAAGAAGCAGTCAAACCGTCCCAACGTGGTAAGCGCGCCGCCCTCGGGCCGCACGGGCGTGAAGAACCCGTACGCGGGGGTCCATCGCAAAGACGCCGCGACGACTGGCAAGAACGGCGCACTGCCAGTGCCGGCGCCCTCGTCGACGCCGGCTGGTGCTTCCACGCCCGCCGCAGCGGCACCTGCCGCAGGTCAGGCCGGTACGGCGCAAGCGGGCGCAGGTAGTGCCGCCGCAGCCAGTGCAGCCGCCGCCAACGGCAGCAATGGCAATGCCGCCAACGACCGTGGCGACGCCGTCTTCAATTCGGACCTGTACCACCACAATTGACGCTTGGCCCTGCCATCGCGTTGCCTGACGGCCGCCTCCGGGCGGCCGTTTTGCATTTGCGCCTGTGACTACGCCAAGCCCTCCTCACGTCAAGCCGCCGCCTCGCCACGCACTTCGGCAGCACCGGCATGCCGTTGCGCCGACTGGCTGGCCCATCGCGGCAATCTTCCGCATAATGGGCGACGCATTGCCAAGTGCAGACGCGCCCCGGCCTCGGCCCAGTGCGTCTGACAATAAGACCTCCGACCACGCTGCGATGACCGACTCCGCCACCACCCGCGATTCCTCGCCTGCCTCCTCCCCCGCTGCCGTAACGCGATCAGGCATGCCCTCGCCCGACGGCAGCTACGCCGTGCCGACATTGCGCCGCCGTCTGCTGTCGATGGTCTACGAATCGCTGCTGCTCTTCGGCGTGCTGTTTCTCGCGGGGTATCTGTTCAGTGCATTGACCCAGCAGCACAGCGGCCTGATGTATCGCCACGCCATGCAAGCCTGGTTGTTCCTCGTACTCGGCGCTTATTTCGTGTGGTTCTGGACGCATGGCGGGCAAACGCTCGCCATGAAGACGTGGAAAATTCGCATCGTCGACGCCCAGGGCCAGCCGCTCGGTGTTGGCCGTGCGATTGCCCGGTACGTGCTTGCGTGGCTGTGGGTACTGCCCGCGATGGCGCTCGACTGGGCACTTGGGCTGACCGGCTGGAACAGCGTTGCGCTTCTCTCCGGATGGATCGTGTTGTGGGCGCTCGCCATGCGCGTCATGCCCGATCATCAATTCGTCCATGACCGGTTAGCTGGCACGCGCCTCGTGAGCGTGCTCGGCAAATGAGCCCGCCGCGCGACGCGCCCCCGTCAGGCCCACTCGGGGCGACCGGGGCCGTGCGTAGCTATCGCGCATCGCGTCCGCATGTCATCTTCGGCGCGGCCGAGGTCCTGCTCTCGCTCGTCGTGGCCGGGGCCACATGGGCGACGTGGCACAGCCCTTGGACGACGCTGCTCTGGACGCTGCTCTGGTTGCCGGTCTCGCATGCCGTCGGCTTAGCGGCAGGTTTCACCATGGCGGCCAACGCCGACCCGACGCCAGAGCGGTGCACGAGCGGCGGCACGAACATCGCGATTTGGGCGTACGAATGTGCCGCGTCGATCCTGCTGCTCGATGTCTATCAACCGTGGCGCAGCACGGCCGCCACCGCGTCACCGACGGGCCCGGCACGACCGGTCGCCGTCCTGCTCCTGCACGGCTACGGCTGCAACCGCGCGTTCTGGCTACGCTTCTCCCGTCATCTGGCTGACGCGGGCTATCACAACGACGCTATCAATCTCGGGCCGATTTTCGGCGACATCGACGATTACGCCGAGACGATCGCCAACGCTGCCCTGGCGCTCGCCGAGCGCACGCGCTTGCCTGTCGTACTCGTGGGGCACAGCATGGGCGGCATCGCCGCGCGTGCGTGCCTGCGCCGGTTCCCGACGTTGCCCGTCATTCACACGATCACGCTCGGCTCGCCGCACTTCGGCACCCTGCACGCGCGCCATGGCATCGGGCAAAACGTGCGGCAGATGGGCCTCGGCAGCGAATGGCTCGTCACGCTTGCGAACGCTGAAAGCGATGCCGAACGCGCGCGCATCACGTCGATCTACACGTATCACGACAACGTCGTGTACCCCGTGCGGACTTCCGTCTTACCGGGCGCGCGCAACATTGCGCTCGACGGGCTCGGACATGTCTCGCTGGGCACCCACCCGCGAGCCCGCGCGCTCGTGTTGGAAACGCTCGAACGCGTCGCGCAAGGCTTGCGTCAGCACACGTGAGTCGTTGCGACTGATTCGGCACGCGAAAGCCTGTCGCATCGCCACCACGGTTCAAGACACATTCAAGACACGTCGATGACTGTCATCGTCCCTTCACGAAGGCACGGCGTAATGCACGCATGTTCAACGCGACGTGCGAGCCGCTATGACGACGACACCCACCTTTGTGCCGCTCTCCCCACCCACGGCTCGCGCCGGTCGCTTCGCCGACGCCCCGCCGGGACGCCCCGCCACCCCGCCCGCTACGCCCCCCGCCGCACCGCCCTCCACGATCGACCTGCCGCCCGATAATCCCGATCCGCTCGATCCGCCGCCTGAAGGCATCACGCGCTACCGCACGATCTGGCTCTCGGATATTCACCTCGGCACGCAAGGCTGTCAGGCGGACTACCTGCTCGACTTCCTGCGTCACCACGAGTCGGACTATCTCTATCTCGTGGGCGACATCATCGACGGGTGGCATCTGCGCAAGGGCTGGCATTGGCCGCAGGCGCACAACGACGTCGTGCAGAAGATGCTGCGCCGAGCGCGCAAGGGCACACAAGTCATCTATGTGCCCGGCAATCACGACGAAGCCGCGCGGCAGTTCTGCGGCCTCGCGTTCGGCGACATCGCGGTGCGCGACGAAGCGTTTCACACCACGCTCACCGGCAAGCGCCTCTGGATCACACACGGCGATTTGTTCGACGGCGTGATTCAGCACGCGAAGTGGCTCGCCTATCTGGGCGACTCGCTCTACACGCTGACGCTGCTCCTCAACCGCTGGTTCAATCGCGTGCGCACGCGCTTCGGCTTCCCGTACTGGTCGCTCTCGCAGTACCTCAAACATCAGGTGAAGAACGCCGTGAATTTCATCTCGGCGTTCGAGAACGTGATGGCGGACGAGGCGCGTCGCCGGGGTTGCGACGGTGTTGTGTGCGGCCACATCCACAAGCCGGAAATCCGTGAGATCGACGGCCTTCTGTACTGCAACGACGGCGACTGGGTCGAGAGTCTCTCGGCGCTGGTCGAGACGACCGAAGGCGAGCTTCGCATCATCTACTGGACGCAAAAGCGCAGTGCCCGTGCCACGGTCAAGAGCACGCCGGTGAGCGCTTGAGTCTGCTTGAGCCTGCTTGAGCCGACATTGCAGGACCCCGTTGTGAAACGCCAGTGCGCGCCCGGCCGAGCATCGCCGGGCGCACGCCCTGACCCCGCGCGCGCCGTCTGCGCGCGTCTTTGACTCGCGCCATGTGCGCGAAGGAGCGCCCGATGAAAATCATGATCGTCACCGACGCCTGGGATCCGCAAATCAACGGTGTGGTCCGCACGCTGAAGAACACGCGCGCTCAACTCGAAGCTGCCGGCCATCGTGTCGAGTTGCTCACGCCGCAGGAATTCCGCACGTTCCCGTGCCCGACCTACCCGGAGATTCGCCTCGCCTTCTTCGTGGGCGGTCAGGTGAAGCGCCGTATCGAGGAATTCGCCCCCGACGCGCTGCATATCGCGACGGAAGGCCCGCTGGGCATGGCCGCACGCAAGTGGGCCACGCGTAACGATTTCCCGTTCACCACGGCGTATCACACGCGCTTTCCTGAGTACGTGCAGGCGCGTTTCGGCCTGCCGCTGAAGACCACCTACCGCTTTTTGCGCTGGTTCCACAAGCCCTCGCGCGCCGTGATGGCACCCACGCCCGTGGTCAAGCGCGACCTCGATGCCAATGGCTTCAACAACGTGGTCTTGTGGACGCGCGGCGTCGATCTCGACATCTTCCGCCCGCAGGAAGCCCATGTGTTAAATTCAGCCCATCCGATCTTTCTCTACGTAGGACGCGTTGCTGTGGAGAAAAATATTGAGGCATTTCTGAAGCTTGACCTGCCGGGCTCGAAATGGGTCGCGGGTGAGGGGCCGCAATTGGCGGAGCTTCGTTCGCGCTATCCGGATGTCAATTATCTCGGCATGCTGTCGCAGCCCGAACTTGCGAAGGTGTACGCGTCGGCCGACGTTTTCGTCTTCCCCAGCCGCACCGACACGTTCGGCCTGGTGCTGCTCGAAGCGATGGCCTGCGGCCTGCCTGTGGCGGCCTACCCGGTGACCGGCCCGATCGATGTGATGCACGGGTGTCCCGAAGGCGATGCTGGCGCGTTGCGTGAAGACCTGCGCGAAGCGTGTCTCGATGCGCTCAAGGTGTCACGCGAAAGTGCCCGAGCATGGGCGGAACGTTTCTCGTGGCAGGCTGCCTCAGAAGAGTTTGTTTCGCACCTGCACCCGCGCTCGCCCGAGTCGTCATCGCTCGCGCCTGCGCTCTGATCCACCTCTTGAGCCCGTTGCGGCGAGGAACCTGACGCTTGTTCATCGACCATCCGCCGCCACGCGACAAACAACCGAATCCGTACAAAGGCAACCGGGGCGTCATGCGCGCATGGCGCGCCCTGAAGTACTCCTTGTCCGGCTTCAAGTTTGCCGTGTTCGAAGAGAGCGCTTTCCGGCAGGAACTGGCGCTCGCCGCCATCTTGCTGCCGGCAGCGATCTTCCTTCCCGTCACCGCCGTCGAGCGCGTCTTGCTCATCGGCTCGATATTGCTCGTGCTGATCATCGAGCTGGTCAATTCGAGCATCGAGGCGGCCATCGATCGTATTTCCCTCGAACGGCACGAGTTGTCCAAACGGGCCAAGGATTTCGGCAGCGCCGCCGTCCTCGTTGCCCTCGGCCTGTGTCTGCTCACGTGGGCGTCGCTGGCCGGCCCTGTCATCGTCGAACTCGTTCGCTCCGCGTTTTTCTGAGATCGCTCACGGCGCACCTTCCCATGCTTGGCAGTGCCCCGCTGCCGGGTATAATCGGCGCCGTACCCAGTGATACTCACTTCATAAACGCAAGCGGAGAACATCCTTCGCCGAGCTTGCCGCTAACCGGGGCCGACAGACATGGAAGCAAAGCAGCCACGCCGAACCCGCGAACGAATTCTTGAGGTGTCGCTTCGACTCTTCAACGAAATCGGCGAACCCAACGTTACGACCACCACGATTGCCGAGGAGATGAAGATCAGCCCCGGCAATTTGTACTACCACTTCCGCAACAAAGACGACATCATCAACAGCATCTTTGCGCAGTTCGAGCAGGAAATCGAACGGCGACTGCGGCTGCCCGAGGATCACAAACCGACGCTCGACGAAGTCTGGACGTATCTGCAATACATGTCCGAGTTCCTCTGGCGTTTCCGCTTCCTGTACCGCGACCTGAACGACCTGCTTGCGCGTAATCGCACGCTCGAGACGCATTTCAAACAGATCGTCGGCCACAAGAAGCGCTTCGCGCGCGAGATGTGCGACATGCTCGTCACTGACGGTGAAATGGAAATCACGTCGGAACAGATTGAAGTGGTCACCACCAACATGGTGGTGCTCTCGACGTACTGGTTGTCGTATCAATTCGTGATGAACCCGCGCAAGTACAACGATCCGGAGGAGATCGGTGCGGGCCTGCATCAGGCGAGCTATCACATCCTCTCGCAAATGGCCCCGTATCTGAAAGGCCGCTCGCGCGAGTTGTACGACAGGATGGCGCATGAATCCTCAGCCAAAGGAGTTCAGTAAGGCATGACCTCGGAAGTGAAATCCATTTGTATTTATTGCGGCGCCGCGACCGGCGTACGCCCGGCCTATGCCGAAGCGGCTCGCGAATTGGGCCGCCGTATGGCTGAAGCCGGTATTCGCCTCGTGTACGGCGGCGGCAAGGTTGGCTTGATGGGCATCATTGCCGATGCCGTGCTCGCGCATGGCGGGCAGGTCGTGGGCATCATTCCGAAAGCGCTGATGGAGAAGGAAGTCGGGCATACCGGCCTGACCGAGCTGCATGTGGTTGAAAACATGCACCAGCGCAAGCAAATGATGGCCGACTTGTCGGACGCCTTCATTGCGATGCCCGGCGGTATCGGCACCTGCGAAGAGCTGTTCGAAGTGTTCACGTGGTTGCAGATCGGCTATCACGCCAAGCCGATTGGCTTGCTCAACGTCGAACAGTATTACGACCCGCTGCTCGTGTTCCTCAAGTCGATGGTCACGGAGCAGTTCCTCAAGGGCGCACAACTCGATCAGTTGCAAGTCGAAGCGTCGCCCGAAACCCTGCTCGACACGATGCGCCGCTTCAAGCCATCGCAAGTCGATCGCTGGGCGAATCAGCGCACACAGATCTAAGGGTGTCACGCCCTGCCGCGCGGCGAAGGTCGCGCGGCTCTCCTATCCGCCTCCACGTCCCCCTGTTTGGCATTGCCCGTCACCGTTGAACTCTTAAGGCCTACGCAACTCAGACATCGGTTGCCCCGCGCCCGCCTGGGTTGGCCCCTTCCTCGACGAGCAACCTGCCCATGATGTTAAAGATGCTTCGCCCAATGCGACTCCTGCGCTCTCGCTGGCTGCGCCCGCATGCCGGCTTGTTGTTGCGTCGCAGTTTGTGGATGGCGACACCGCGCGGTGTGGCGATCGGACTCGCGTGCGGGGTGTTCTTCGGCATCTTGTTCCCGGTTGGGCAGATTCTCGTGGCGTTGCTCGCCGCGGCCTTCTTGCGCGGCAACTTGTTCATCGCCGCACTCGGCACCTTCATTACCAACCCGTTGACGGTGCCGTTCGTGTATTTGGGGGCGCACCGGCTTGGGCGCTGGATGTTGGAGTGGTCGCCCGCGCAAGAGATCGAAGCGACGGTGGCCGCCGCGACGCGCGCCAGCGAGGGGATGTGGGCACAGGTGATGAACTTCGACTTCGGTGCGGCAACGCTGCATCTAATCACCGGGCTTGCGACCAGCGCCTGCGTCAGTGCCGTGCTGGCCTATGGCATCGGTTTCTTTGCCATCCGGTGGCATTTGCAGCGCAAGGCACGCGCGGGCATCCCTGGCTCAAAATGACGAGCCGGGTTCCTTCAGAAACGCAATTTCCTCAGGCGTAGACACACGCCCCAGCGCCGCATTCCGATGCGGATAGCGCCCGAAACGCTCGATGATCACGGCGTGGCGGCGCGCGTAATCCAGGTTGTCGACCATGCCATGCGATTTGGCGAGTTGTTCGTAAAGTTCTAGCGAAGTGTGCTGGCTCTCAAGCGACTCGTCATGTTCGAACGGTAGATAAACGAACACACGATGCTGAGGGGTTGGCAGTCGTTGATCCTCGCCCGCCTCGACCAACCGGCGCGCTGCCGCCAATGCGCGCGCGTCCCCCGCAAACGCGCCTGCCGTCCCTCGGTACATATTGCGAGAGAACTGGTCGAGCATCACGATCAATGCGCATGCGCCGAGCGGCGTGCGCGTCCAGTCGTCGAGTTCGCCCGCGAGTGCCTGCGCGTGCGCCGCGCCGAAGCGCGTGCGAATCTCGTCGTCAAACACATCCGACTTACGAAACCACTCCGGCCGGGCCAGCCCGTAGACCTCGCTATCGGGCGTACCGAACCAAAAATCGAGTACCGCCTGCCATGGCGTGTTATCTGTCGAGTGCGTCGAAAGCGTGGCTGCCGGGGGGGTGATCGACATGCTGCCTCACATCATGGGATTGGAAATCCGCATGATGCCAGACTCAAGCAAACGCGAGCACCACGCGACGCGTGCGTGACGTCTTCTTCTCGATCTTGCTCACCCGCAGTGCACCGATTTCGGCCGTATTCGCCACGTGCGTTCCGCCGCAGGGTTGGAGATCGATGCCCTCGATGCGTACCAGACGCACGCGCCCGAGGCCCATCGGCGGCTTCACGCTCATCGTGCGCACCAGTTCCGGACGCGCCGCCATTTCCTCATCGCTGATGCTGTCGATATTCACCGGTCGTGCTGCCGCCACCAGCGCCGCCAATCCGGCCTCGACGGCTTCGCGCTCGATCGGGTCATTGGTCACGAAATCGAGCCGCGCATATTCCGGCGTGATGCTGCAACCGTCGACCGGATGCGGCAGCACGGCGCACATCAGATGCGAGGCCGTGTGAAAGCGCATATGGCGAAAACGCCGTTCCCAATCGATTTCTGCATGCACGAGATCGCCGACCGATAACCCGGCCAGCGCTTCGGCCTGGCCTTCTGCGGGCACATGCACCGCGTCGTCTGGCGTCGCGCCTTCGAGTTTCGATTTGCGCGTGTCGGCAATGCTCAGGCGCGTACCGTCGGCGAGCAAGAAGGCACCTGCGTCGCCAGCCTGCCCGCCACCGAGCGGGTAGAACACGGTGCGATCGAGCATGATGCCGTTCTCGTCGATATGGGTGATACGCGCCTCGCATTGGCGCAGATAGGCGTCTTGTCGGAACAGCGCTTCGGTTGTCATGGTGTCTCCTTCTGGAATTGGACATGGTCGCGCGGTTTCGGCCGCCATGACAAGGGCCAATCCGACGCTTTCAGACCAGTACGGTACGCGGGGCATTCGCGAGCGCGAGTTCCCGACTTCCGGCCAAAGTCGCGACGAACGAGTCGCGACGCATAAGGAACCGCGCAACGATTCCCAATCGATCTGAAATTCGACGCACAAACCAAAGCATTGTCTTACGGCGACAGCCGCCGAGAGACGTGACTCTTAGGATGATTCCGAGTGCCGCAGCACGTGTGGCACGTCATTGGAAAGGAATCGAGATGAAACCTGAAGCTACCTCCCTCGCAGAAGAACTGAAGGGCAATGCGCATGAGCAGAACGCATTCCGGCACGCCTGCGCGAGATACGACGACGGCGACCACGAAGGCGGGATCAAGCTGCTGAGCGCGATATTGCGTGAGCGTCCCTTGCATTTAGGTGCGCTCAAGCGGTTGGGCTACGCCTTGTACAGCAGGAAAGCCTATGCCCTTGCTGCGAGTCCGCTGGTGAGTGCCGCGATGCTGGATGCGTCAGATCCCGAGCCAGCCTATTTCGCCGCGTGCTGCATGATCCAGTCGGATACCCCTGAGCTGGCGCGCAGTCTGCTTAAAGCTTCCGAGGAAATTGCCGGCCGCTCCCCATTGCAGTCGGCACTCGGTCACCGTGCCCGGCAACTCCTTGCCACCCTTCCCTCATCCCCCTGAGTCACCAAAATGAATCCCACCACTTCCCAGATTCCCCATAGCGCGTCGTTGACCCAGTTAGACAGCATAGAGATCAGCGTGCCCACGCCGCCACAAGTCGGCACGCAGCCGCGGTTGCTGCGCTTGCCCGACGACATTGGTCGGAGCGTCGTGATGCAATTGCAGGAAGGGGCAGCCCCGGCAGGCGCGGCCCCGTCCTCGCAGCGGCTCGCCTGCTTGCATGAGATTGCAAAGAGCCTGCTGAACACGGCCGCTCGAAGCGCGATCCTCGTGTTGCCGATGACCGCCTTCGCGCACGTCGGCGACGAGACCACAGACACCCACGACGCAAGCCGCGAGACCGTCGACTTCGGTATTTCTCTAACGCTCGCGATGTCCGGCGTGGGAAACACATTGGCGAAAGCGATCCATCTGTTCGGGGATTCGCCTGAGCGCATTCAGGAGGCTCGTGCCTTGACTTGGCCGGGGGCGGTGATGCGATGCCTCGACGCGACACCGGACGTGCAAGCCGGGGCCAATCGGCTCGAAAACTCGCTGGTCGCCTGGGTCAGTTTGACGGTGGCTGCCGAAGGCATTCTCCACGCGTCTCAAAAAGAGACCGGGGACATCAATGCTCACGTGATGGGATTGGTGGGCGTGCTAATGGGGGCTGGCTCGACCCTCTACGACGATACCGTGGATGCGGTGTCCGGGGCCGCAAGCAAGATCAAGGCAGCCGCAAACTGTCTGCGAAGCGTGGTGTGCCAGGCGGCCGACGGTGCCGGTCAGGCCGTCAAGGCGTTTAAGGCAACGGCGGATGGCCCACGCACCGCGACGGAGAACGTTTTCAACCTGGTCTGAGTCCCGCCCTGAGTATTACCCTGCCTTGTTGCGCATCCAGTCCGCCGTCCCGTAGAACGCTTGCATCAAGCGTTCCTGAAGCGACGTTTCAACGCCAATGTCTTGCATAGCCAGTGCCATGCAACGCAGCCATTGATCGCGCTCATTTGTGGCAATCGGGAACGGCAGATGGCGAGCGCGCAACATCGGATGGCCGAATCGCTCGATGTAGTGATTCGGCCCGCCGAGCCAGCCGCACAGGAACCAGAAAAACTTATTGCGCGAGTCATCGAGCGACTCGGGATGCAAAGTGCGGATACCGGCGAATTCCGGCTCGAGGTCCATCAAGTCGTAGAAACGGTCGACGAGTTCGCGCACGCGCGCTTCGCCACCGAGCAACGAGAACGCGGTCGGCTGCGCAGGGGTGTCCTGCGCATCGGCGTCCGCGGCTTGGGAAGTGGGGGAAGTTTGGGAGGAGTTTTCGGTCGTCATGGCCGCTATTGTGCCCGAGGCCCGAGTCACTCGCACGCTCGCACGTTCGACCTACACCTCTCGCAGCGTGCGCAGCGCCGACTGGCGTAGCACCGCCCGCAGGCCGCTCCATCCGCCAACCAGCGCACACAGCACGCCCGCCACAACGCCCAGCACCGGCAACCACGGATTGAACGTCAGCGCAAATTCGAACACGTAACGCGCGAGCGCCCAGCCGAGTGCCCCGGCACCGAACGCCGCCAATAGCCCGGCCAACGCCCCGACAGTCACCAATTCCGCCAGATGCACGTCGCGCAACTGTCGCGACGACGCACCCAGCGCACGCAAGATGCCGCTCTCGCGCATACGCTCGTCACGCGTGCCCGCAAGCGCCGCATAAAGCACCAGTACACCCGCGGCGAGCGTGAACAGGAACAGCGCCTGCACCGCGTCGATGACCTGCGACAGAATGAGCTGAATTTGCGCCAGCAATGCGCCCGTATCGATCACCGTCACGTTCGGGAACTGCCGTACGAGCGCGTCGGCGACGCCTTGCTGCGGCGCGTCGAGATGGAACGATGTGATCCACGTCATCGGGAAATCGCGCAGCGCCGCTGGCGGCATCACGACAAAGAAGTTCACCCGCATCGATCCCCAGTCGAGCTTGCGCAAGCTGGTAATCGGGGCATCGATCGTCTGCCCGGTCACTTCGAAGCGCAGCGTGTCGCCGAGCTTCAGGCCCAGCGTCTTCGCGATGCCCTCTTCCATCGAAATCTGCGGCGTGGTCGTATCGCCGTACCACTGACCGGCGGTCACGCGATTGCCGTCGGGCAGCGCGGACGTGTACGACAGATTGAATTCGCGCTCTGCAAGCCGTCGCGCGCGCTCTTCGGTGTAACGCTCGCCCGTCACCGGCTGATCGTTGATCGCTGTGAGCCGCGCGCGAATCATCGGCGAGAGTTGCACGTCGGGCAAACCGGCGGCGCGCAATTGCGCCAGCACCGGCGCATCTTGCCCTGGCTGAATATCGATCACGAAGCGGTTCGGCGCGTCGGCGGGACTCGATTGCCGCCAACCGGCGACCAGATCGTTACGCGTGACCGCGAGCAGCAGCAGCGCCATCAGTCCAAGGCCCAACGCCACAATTTGCAACGCACTCCCCAGACCACGGCGACGCAGACCGGCCAACGCATACCGCCAGCCGATGCCGCCCATCGCGCCACCGACCGGCCCGCTGCGACGCGCCCATGCGGCGAGTCCGCGAATCGCCAGCCATGCCAGCGCAGCAAACACGACCGCGCCAACGACGAAGCCACCGGCCACCATCGCCCCCAAACGGAGGTCACGCGCCGCGAAGAGCAACAGCGCGGCGAACGCCAGCGCACTCGCGCCATATGCCAACCAGCCCTGACGGCGCGCACCGCCCACGACATCGCGGCGCAGCACATGCAGCGGTGCCACTTCCGAGAGCGGCAACAGCGGCGGCAATGCAAACCCCAGCAGCATGACCAGCGCACTGGCGAAACCGAACGCGGCCGGACGCCACGTCGGTGCAGGCAATCCCGCCGGAATCACATTCCCCAGTTGTGCCAACAACGCCCAATGGGCCGCATAGCCGAGCGCCACACCAAGCGCCCCGCCAATCAAGCCGAGGCCGATAAATTCAAGTGTCACCATGCCGCGCAACGAGCCACGCGACACGCCAAGGCACCGCATCACGGCACACGCATCGAGATGTCGTTCGCTATACCGGCGTGCTGCAATCCCCACGGCCACTGCCGCCAGCACGGCGGCCAGCAACGCCACCAGCGAGAGGAAGCGCTCCGCGCGGTCGAGCGTTTGTCGCACCTGAGGCTGACCCTCTTCGAGGGATTCGAGATGCACGCCGCGCGCCTGCTCGGCGGCCGGACGTGCCCACGTGGTGAATTGCCTGACCTGCGCGTCGGTGCCTGCGACGAGCAAGCGATACGTGATGCGGCTGCCGAACTGCACCAGCCCGGTGGACTGAAGTTCGTCGAACCGCATCATGACGCGCGGTGCGAGCGAGCCGAAACCGTAGCCGCGATCCATTTCACGCGTGATGACGGCGGCGATGCGCAACGACCGGTTGCCGACGCGAACGTTGTCGCCGGGTTTGACGTGCAAGGCGTCGAGCAGCGCCGCATCGACCCAGACGGTGCCCGGGGCGGGGATATCGGCGGCAGGTGCATCCGGGGTGTTAGCCGCAGCGTCGGCTGCGGTTCTTACGCGCCCGCGCAACGGGTACCCGTCGCTGACAGCCTTGAGCGACGACAAGCGACTCGCCCCGGGTTGACCGTTCTCGCCGATGGCGCTGGCCATGCTCGGGAAGTTAGCAACGACAGCGGTCGCGAGCCCGTCGGCGTGGGCTTGACGGGAGAAGTCGGGAGATAAGGGGGCGTCGCTGCGCACAACGAGATCGGCGGCGAGCATTTGGCGCGCATCGCGCTCAAGCCCGCCCTGCATGCGATCAGAGAGAAAACCGACACTGGAAAGTGCGCCGACGGCCAGCAACAGCGCCACGAGCAGCAGATGCAGCTCGCCTGCACGCCAGTCGCGCATGAACATCCGCCACGACTGGCGGGCAACTTCAGTGAACCCCATCGTTCCTCAATCCTTTGACCCGGGCCAGCAGTGAGCGCCAGCCGCGCCAGACACGCGGCAGCCACCACCACGCCAATACGACGAAAACCAGCAACATCACGAGAAAGACGGCCGGCAGGAAGAACGCGAGCGCGAGACCGCCCACCGTGGAGACATCTTCGCCGGCTGAGGCCGCCACATTGGAGAAAGGTTCCGGCGAGGTATTAATGAGCGCCCGGCTCCCCGCCTTGGCCAAGTGCGCAGTGCCTGCCAGCGCACCACCGGCAAGCCCGGCCAGCGCAGTGACGGTAGGGTCCATCTGGCCGAGTGCCGCCGCGCCCAATACGATGCCTGCCGGAATGCGGATGAACGTATGCACCGCATCCCAGGCGCTATCGACAAAGGGAATCTTGTCGGCAAAGAACTCGATGGCCGCGAGCACGCCAGCCGCAGCGATGACCCACGTAGACGCCAGCACCGCCAGCGTCGGCGGCAGATGCAACCACCCGAGACGCGCTGCCAGTCCTGCGCAGAACACGGTCAGGTATAACCGCAGGCCGCTGCCCCAGGACAGCCCTGCGCCAAGCGCAATCGATTCCAGCATGGTGACCCTCGCTGCCGCCGAGATGGCGGCGTCGCACGATCACGCGCCTCACACTGCTGACGCGGTAACGAAACGGAAAGCGGAGCTCAAAACCCAACCCGAAACGGCACGCAAATCAGCCAACGTGCCAACCCTCACCGTCGCACCGTTACGGCGTCATTATGCCGCGCGTTGCGGCAACGCACCACCGGTGACATTTTGGGGGGCGTTGGCGCACGTTTTACGTCGATTCAGTGCCCGTTCAGGCCGTGGTGAGCTTCAGCCCCACAAGCCCGGCCAGAATCAGTGTGACGCTGGCAATGCGTGCCGCCGAGGCCGACTCACCGAACAGAATGATCCCGAGAATAAACGCGCCTACCGCACCGATGCCGGTCCAGATGGCGTAAGCCGTGCCCAACGGCAGCGTACGCACTGCGAGCGCCAGCAGCCAAACGCTGCCGACCATCGAAGCAATGGTGAAAACCGACGGCACAAGCCGCGAAAAGCCTTGCGTGTACTTCAGACCGACGGCCCAAGCCACTTCGAGTAATCCCGCGAAGACGAGAAGGATCCAGGCCATGAAAGACTCCGATGCATGGATGTATCGGGGTCGTCCCCGGAAAAAGTGAATCCGTGCACCGGGTCGTCCCGGCGGCTACGGGTTCCATCGGAAACCGAATGAAATTCGGCGCGTTGCCGCAATCAGCAGCCACGGGAACGAAGGAACCCGGCGATTTTATCAAAGCGCGCGTCGCATCGAAGGACGCCCTATCGGTGACATGGAATTAGCGGGCGGGATACAGAATCACGCCGCAGCCTCCACCTCCAGCCGATACCCGACACCGGTTTCGGTCAGGATGTGCTTCGGCTGCGCGGGGTCGGCTTCAAGCTTCTGGCGCAGGTGGCCCATGTAGATGCGCAAGTAGTGATTGCTCTCGACGTGCGACGGCCCCCACACCTCCTTGAGCAATTGCCGGTGCGTGAGCACGCGCCCGGCGTGGCGCACGAGGGTCACGAGCAAGCGGTACTCGATCGGCGTCAAATGCACGGCTTCACCGCCACGTGTCACTTTTCGGCGCGCGAGATCGATGCTGATGTCGCCAAACGCGAACGCTTCGCCCAACGTCTCGGAATTGCCACCGCGATGATGGCGGCGCAGTTGTGCACGAATACGCGCCAGCAACTCCGATACCCCAAAGGGCTTGGTCAGGTAATCGTCGGCGCCCACGTCGAGCGCCACGACCTTCTCCGATTCTTCGTTGCGTGCCGACAGCACGATGATCGGCATGTCCGTCCAGCCGCGCACTTCGCGAATGACTTCGACGCCGTCGATATCGGGCAATCCGAGATCGACGATCAGCAAATCGGGTTTGCGCGTCGCCGCTTCGACCATGCCCTGACGCCCCGCTTCCGCTTCGTGCACGACCATGCCTTCGGCTTCCAGCGATGTGCGCAGAAAGCGGCGGATCTGGCGTTCGTCTTCAATCACCACGATGGTGATAGTCGGTTCACTCATGACTTTGTGTGGCTTTGGTGTCAGGCATTTCAGTGGGTGATGGTGCAGGCGAGTCCGCCCCCTCCTCCAACTCCCCCGACGACTCATTCATATCGGGCACTTCGGGTTCAGCGGGTGGCGTCTCGACGGGCAGCGTGAAACTGAAGCGTGCGCCGTGACCGCCGGGCACGTTGGCGGCCTCGATTCTACCGCCGTGCGCTTCCACGATGGCTCGGCAAATCGCGAGCCCCAAGCCGATGCCCGGCTTGGCCGACTCCTTCTCCCCACGCATAAATTTCTCGAAGATTCGCCCCTCCATCCCAACCGGCAACCCCGGGCCGTCGTCGCTCACGCTCACTTCGACTTCATCACCAAGCGTGCGTGCGGCAATCTCGATGTGCGAACCGGACGGCGAGTACTTCGCCGCGTTCTCCAGCAAGTTGGTAAAGAGACGCTCCAGCAAGACAGCGTCGAAGCGCAGCAGCGGTAGGTCGGCGGGTATTCGCGTGCTGACCTCATGCCCGGCCAACACGCGCCGAGATGCGCGTAACGACGTACCGACCACTTCTTCGAGCATCTGCCACTGTCGATTGAGCTGTACACCGCCCGCTTGCAACTTGGCCATATCGAGCAAGTTGGTCACGAGCCCCGTCATGCGTTGCGCTTCCTCGTGAATCGCATCGACCAGTTCCGTGCGCAGCGGCCCCGGCGTCTCCGCATTGCGGCTAAGCATGCTCGCAAAGCCAACGATGGACGTGAGCGGCGTTCGCAAGTCATGCGAAATGGCGGATAGCAATGAGTTGCGCAGACGCTCGGATTCCATCGTCACCAGCGCATCCTGCGCAATCTCGACGTAATGCACGCGCTCGAGTGCCAGCGCAATTTGTGCGGCGAAGGTATCGAGCAGACGCAGTTGCTCCGGCGTGGCAATGGCCCCAGTCGCAGGATTGTCTGGCGCCACCACCAGCACACCCCGCGTGCGCATCGGCGCACGCAACGGCAGGTAGTAAGCGTCCGATGCGGGCAAGGTATCGGTGCCCTGCCCGGCGGCCTGCTGGCGGTCATAGACCCACTGCGCAACATCGGTATCGATATGCGCAGGCATCGTCTCGGCTTGCACGTTCTCGACCGGCTGCCGCACGCCGCCCTGACTGTCGGGCAACAACAAGGCCACGCGCGCCTGAAACACTTCGCGCACGTGACGCGATCCGATTTCGATGATCTGCGGCGTCGTGAGCGCCGCCGCCAACTCACGCGCCATCGCATACACCGCACCGGTACGCCGTTCCCGCCATGTCGCCAGCCGTGCCTGAAAACGCAGGCTCGTCGTTAAATGGCTGATGACCAGTGCCACCGTCAGCATCACGGCGAAGGTGAGCAGGTACTGCGTATCGGAGACAGACAACGACATCTTCGGCGGCACGAAGAAGAAGTCGAACGCCACCACCGACAGAAACGATGCCAGCACGCCCGGCCCACGGCCCAACCGCATCGCGGCGATGATGACGCCCAGCAGATAAAGCATGGCGATATTGGCGAGATCGAGGAACGTCGTGAGTTCCGCCGCCGCGAGCGAGATGACGCCGCAAATCCCCACCGCCCATGCGTAGCCGCGCCACGGCCCGCCCACCAGTCCCAGTTCCGGCGCGGAGGTATCGAACCAATCGCGCCAGTCGCCGCGCACCACGCGCTTGTCCGCCGAGGTGTCGCCTGCCGCCGGGCCGATCAACACGACATCGACGCCTCGCGCAAGCCGAATCAGCGCCTCGTGCAGCGGCGTGCGCGCCGTCCACCATCGCCTTGCCCCGCTCGCGCCCACGACGATCTTCGACACATTGCGCATCTGCGCATAGGCGAGCAATGTCGGCGCGGCATCGGCACCATCGAGCGTGAGCGTTTCCGCCCCCAACTCTTGCGCCAGCTTGAGCGTCGCGTACGTGCCCTCACGCCGCACTTGCGACTGCCGCAGAATCGCGGGCGTCTCCACATGCACCGCCAGCCAGTCGGCCCGCAGACTCGCCGCCAGCCGCGCCGCCGCACGCACGAGTGCGACACCTTCCGGCCCCGGCCCAATCGCGACGAGCAAGCGCTCTCGTGCCTGCCAGACATGGCTAATCGACTGATCCGCGCGGTACTCGCGCATCTGCGCGTCCACCCGGTCGGCGGTGCGGCGCAACGCGAGTTCACGCAACGCAATCAAATTGCCCTTGCGGAAAAAATTGCGCACCGCCCGTTCGGCCTGCGCAGGCATGTACACCTTGCCTTCGCGCATGCGTTCGAGCAGTTCATCGGGTGGCAAGTCGACGAGTTTGACTTCGTCCGCCAGATCGAACACCCGGTCGGGCAACGTTTCCCAGACGCGAATGCCCGTGATCTGCCCCACCACATCGTTCAGCCGCTCCAGATGCTGCACATTGAGCGTGGTGTACACGTCGATACCCGCAGCCAGCAACTCTTCCACGTCCTGCCAGCGCTTCAGATGGCGCTCGCCCGGCACGTTCGCATGCGCCAGTTCATCGACCAGTGCCACCGCCGGTTTGCGTGCAAGCATGCCGTCGAGGTCGAATTCACGCAGCACACGTCCGCGATACTCCACCGACTTCTGCGGCAGCACTTCCAGCCCTTCGAGCATCTTCGCCGTCTCTTCGCGGCCGTGCGTCTCCAGCACGCCGACGACAACGTCGGTGCCTTCCTCGCGCAGCTTGCGCGCGGCTTGCAGCATCGCGAAGGTCTTACCGACGCCTGCCGACGCGCCGAAGAAAATCTTCAGCCGGCCGCGCTGCTCGCGCGCTTCGTCGCGTTGCAGTTTGTCGAGCAATTCGTCGGGGTCGGGGCGTTCCATGCCAGCCATCGGATCAGTCCACTAAGGAGACGCGCGCCCTCTCGCCGGTCGGCAAGAGATGCGCCAAATTCGGAGCACGTGCGGGGCACATGCGGTGCATTCGGCAAAGCAAAAACGGCACGCGTCAAGGGCGTGCCGCCAATCTACCGCACGCTGCCGGACAAGACCAGCGAAACGCCCGTCCGTCCGGCCGCTATGCCGCGTTTTCAGACGCTGCCGGGTGCCATCCCATCCAACGCCAGGTTGAGCTTCAGAACATTCACCCGGGGCTCTCCGAAAATGCCCCATTGGCGCCCTTGGGTGTTCTGCGCAACCAGCGCTTGCACGGCCTCCGGCGTCAGCCCACGGGCCTTAGCCACGCGCGTGACCTGATAGGCCGCTGCTGCCGGGCTGATCTCGGGATCAAGGCCACTGGCGGATGCCGTCACCAAGTCGGCAGGTACCGGCAGTGCGGCCGTCGGGTCGGCCTCGCGCAGCGCCGCGATACGTGCCTTCACGGCGTCGGCGAGTGCGGGGTTGAGTGGGCCGTAGTTCGAGCCGCCCGATGCCAGGCCGTTATCCGGCATCGGTGCCGTGGCCGACAGACGGCCCCAGAAGTACTTCGGTTCGTCGAAGTTCTGTCCGATCAGCGACGAGCCGACCGCTTTGCCGTCTTTGTAGATCAGGCTGCCCGAGGCTTCGCGTGCAAACGCGACCCGGCCAACGCCGGTCACAACCAGCGGATACACCAGACCCGTAATCACCGAGAGCACGACAAACAGGCTCAGCATCGGGCGTAACAGGGTTTTCATGACGTCTATTCCTTTAAGTTCTGCAATGTGGGCGAGCGTGCTAACCGATCAGGCCCAGCCCATCGCGGCGATGATCATGTCGATCGCCTTGATGCCCACGAACGGCACCAGAATGCCGCCCAGCCCGTAAATCACGAGGTTACGGCGCAACAGCGTGGCCGCACCGAGCGGGCGATACTTCACGCCCTTGAGGGCCAGCGGAATCAGCACCACGATAATCAGCGCGTTGAAGATCACCGCCGACAAAATGGCCGACGACGGGCTGGCGAGGCGCATCACGTTCAATTGGTCGAGCTGCGGATACGTGGTGGCGAATGCCGCCGGAATGATCGCGAAGTACTTCGCCACGTCGTTCGCAATCGAGAACGTGGTGAGGCTGCCCCGCGTCATCAGCATCTGCTTGCCGATTTCGACAATTTCGATGAGCTTGGTCGGGTTCGAATCCAGATCGACCATGTTGCCGGCTTCTTTCGCGGCCTGCGTGCCCGAGTTCATCGCCACGGCCACGTCGGCCTGAGCGAGCGCCGGGGCGTCGTTGGTGCCGTCGCCCGTCATGGCCACCAGCTTGCCTTCGGCCTGATACTTGCGAATCGTCGCGAGCTTGGCTTCCGGCGTGGCTTCCGCGAGGAAGTCGTCGACACCGGCTTCGGCCGCAATGGCCGCCGCCGTCAGACGGTTGTCGCCGGTGACCATCAGCGTCGTAATGCCCATCTGACGAAGTTCGGCAAAACGTTCTTTTATGCCGCCCTTGACCACGTCCTTCAACTCGATCACGCCCAACGCGCGGGTGCCTTGTGCGTCTTGCTCAGCCACCACCAGCGGCGTACTGCCGCGACGTGAAATCTCGTCGACCGACGTCGCCAACGCCGCGGGCCACACACCGCCCGCCGATTCCACGTAGCGTTTGACGGCTTCCGCAGCGCCCTTGCGAATCTGCTTGTCCGCCAGATCCACGCCGCTCATGCGCGTCTGCGCCGAGAACGGGAGGAACACCGCGTGCAGACCGGCCATCTCGCGTTCGCGCAAGTTGAAGCGTTGCTTCGCGAGCACGGTAATGCTGCGACCTTCCGGCGTTTCGTCGGCCAGCGACGAGAGTTGTGCTGCGTCGGCCAATGCACGTTCGTCCACGCCCGGGGCGGGCACGAACTGCGAGGCCTGACGGTTGCCGAGCGTGATCGTGCCGGTCTTGTCGAGCAGCAGCACGTCGACGTCGCCCGCCGCTTCCACCGCGCGGCCCGACGTAGCAATCACATTGGCCTGCATCATGCGGCTCATGCCAGCCACACCGATGGCCGAGAGCAAGCCACCGATGGTCGTCGGAATCAGACACACCAGCAGTGCCACGAGCACGGTGATCGTGACCGGATGACCGGCCTGCGTCACCAGCACGCTGTAGATCGAATACGGCAGCAGCGTGGCCGTGGCGAGCAGCAGCACCAGCGTGAGCGCGACGAGCAGAATCGTCAGCGCGATCTCGTTCGGGGTCTTCTGACGCTTGGCGCCTTCCACCATCGCGATCATGCGATCGAGAAACGCCTCGCCCGGATTAACCGTCACTTTCATGACGATCCAGTCGGACAACACACGCGTGCCGCCCGTGACTGCCGAGAAGTCACCGCCCGACTCGCGGATCACCGGCGCCGATTCCCCCGTGATGGCCGATTCATCGACCGACGCCACGCCTTCGACCACTTCGCCGTCGGCGGGCACCACATCGCCCGCCTCCACCAGCACGAAGTCGCCACGGCGCAAGCTGGCGCTGTCGATCACCAGACACTCGGCGTCGCGAGCCGCTGCGCGCAGTTGCTTGGCCGGCACGTTCTTCTTGGCCTGACGCAGCGAGGCAGCCTGCGCCTTGCTACGCCCTTCGGCCAGTGCTTCGGCGAAGTTCGCGAACAACACCGTGAACCACAGCCACAGCGTGATCGCGAGGATGAACGGTGCGCTGGCTTCGGCATGACCCGCGAGGGCCATGCCGAAAAGCACCGTGGTGAGAATGCTGCCGACGTACACCACGAACATCACCGGGTTCTTCGCTTGCGTGAGCGGGTGAAGTTTGCGGAACGAGTCGACGATGGCCGGCTTCACGATCGTGGGGTCGAACATCGACTTCACTGCCGATGTATGCCCCTCGGCGACCGGCCGGGTGACGGTATTACCTGCGGATTGATTCATGAGTGCCTCGAATGCCTCATTTCGTTATTCATTGCGCGCCGATCATCGCGAGATGTTCGGCAATCGGTCCGAGCGCCAGCGCCGGCACGTAGGTGAGCGCACCCACCAACAGCACGGTGCCGAGCAGCAGCACGACGAAGAGCGGTCCGTGCGTGGGCAACGTGCCCGACGTGGCGGAGATGCGCTTCTTCGCGGCCAGACCACCAGCAATCGCCAGCACCGGCACAATCACCCAGAAGCGGCCGAACCACATCGCAATCGCCAGCGCGTTGTTGTAGAACGGCGTGTTGGCCGAGAGCCCCGCGAAGGCGCTGCCGTTGTTGTTCGCGGCCGAGCTAAAGGCGTAGAGAATTTCGGAGAACCCGTGTGTCGCTGGATTCGCCACCCCCGCCTGCCCCGCCGGAATCAGCACCGCGAAGGCGGTACCGAGCAGCACCAGCATCGGCGTCATCAGCACGGCGACGGCGACCATCTTCATCTCGAACGCTTCGATCTTCTTGCCCAGGTATTCCGGCGTGCGGCCGATCATCAGCCCCGCGACGAACACCGCGAGCATGGCGAAGACGAGCATGCCGTACAGGCCCGAACCCACCCCACCGAAGACCACTTCGCCCAATTGCATCAGCAACATCGGCACCATGCCGCCTAGCGGTGTGAGCGAGTCGTGCATGGCGTTGACCGCACCGCACGACGCGGCTGTCGTCACCGTCGCGAAGATGCCCGACGCCACAATGCCGAAGCGCGTTTCCTTGCCTTCCATGTTGCCGCCGGACTGCGTAGCACTCACCTGCTGATCGACGCCAATCGGCGTGAGCACCGGGTTACCCGCTTGTTCCGCCGAGACGGTGGCGATGCTCGCAATCGAGAACGCAATCGTCATGGCGGCGAGAATCGCGATGCCCTGACGGCGGTCGCCGACCATGCGTCCGAACGTGTGGCACAGCGCCGCCGGGATCAGGAAGATCGCCAGAATTTGCAGGAAGTTCGACAGCGGCGTCGGGTTCTCGTACGGGTGCGCCGAGTTGGCGTTGAAGAAGCCGCCCCCGTTGGTGCCGAGCATCTTGATCGCTTCTTGCGAGGCGACCGGGCCCATCGGCAACGTCTGCGTGGACGTCACGGCCGGTTGCGTCACGGGCTTGCCTGCCGCATCCATCTTCGGCTGACCGTCCGGGCCGAGCACCGGGTTGTCGTAGTGCGTGGCCTGCACCGTCGCGACGTCCTTGTAGGCGTCAAAGTTCTGAATCACGCCTTGGCTCATGAACGCGGCGGCAAACAGCACCGACAGCGGCACAAGGATGTAGAGCGTGATGCGGGTCATATCGACCCAAAAGTTACCGATCGTCTTGGCCGTATGACGGGCGAAGCCGCGAATGAGCGCCACCACCACCGCGATACCGGTCGCAGCAGACAGGAAGTTCTGCACCGCGAGGCCGAGCATCTGGGTGAGATAGCTCATGGTCGACTCGCCCGAGTAGCCCTGCCAGTTCGTGTTGGCCACGAAGCTCACGGCAGTGTTCATCGACGAATCGGGCGTGACCGCGCCGAACGCCTGCGGGTTGAGCGGCAGCCAGACTTGCCAGCGTTGCAGCGCATAGACGGCGAACGCGCCCAGGGCGTTGAAGCCGATCAGCGCAATCGCATAAGCACGCCAGTGCATTTCCTTTTCAGGATCGATGCCGCACAGGCGATAAAGACCGCGCTCGACCGGGGCAAACCACCGGTTCACACGCGACTCGCCGGCAAGCACGTCGGCCATGAAACGGCCGAGCGGGCGCGCCAGCACCAGTAGCACGACGAGATAGACGCCGAGCTGAATCCAGGCGTTGAGTGTCATGCGAGATTCTCCGGCTTGAAGAGCGCGTAGACGAGATAAGCGAGCAGCGCGAGCGTGAGTCCGCCGCTCAGCCAGTACATGGCTGTCATTGCTGCCCCCCTACCGACGCGCAAAACGCGACAAAGCCGACGGTCGCAGCGGTGAACACCGCCATCACGCCGAGATATAACCAATCCATGACAACTCCCTATCGTGTGGCGGCCAGCACACCACGGGCGCGACGCGCCCTCGCATGCCCTTCGCATGCGTATGCCAGCCGTGTTCTGAACGATACGGATCGGCGCGTAAAGACGGGGACAAAAGGGGTAAAGCCGGTGTAAACAACGCGTAAACGACAACGCCCGCCGATATCGCTATCGGCGGGCGTTGGTACGGGTTTTAAGGGCTGCGGGCGGGTGCAACGAGGAGCGCTGCCCGCGCCCGATGACGCGTTACTCGGTCACTTTCGAGCCTTCGCGCCAGACCTCGATCACTTCCTTGCTCGGCTCGAGGTTCAAATTCACGTTACGCGGCGGAATCGGTTGTTGGAACCACTTGCGCTGAATGTTGCGAATCTCGCCCGAGCTGAACACATGGGCCAGCGTGGTATCGACGAATTTCTTGAATTGCGGGTCGTCG
Organism: Pandoraea pneumonica; assembly: GCF_049918595.1. Taxonomy (GTDB): domain Bacteria; phylum Pseudomonadota; class Gammaproteobacteria; order Burkholderiales; family Burkholderiaceae; genus Pandoraea; species Pandoraea pneumonica_A. The sequence continues at coordinate 261,243 of NZ_JBNCRZ010000002.1, read as the reverse complement.
CGACGCAGCATCAGCGCGTTCAGTTCAGTTTCGAGCGGTGCGCCGACGATGTCGAAGTCGCCCGGTTCGCGCGCCGTGGCACGCAGGCCCGCGAGCAGCACGTCGTCGAGCGCGAACGCCTTGGCACGGCCAGTCTCTAGCGTCATCATCGATTCGCCGTGGTCACGTGCCGGAATCACGCGGAACCCACCCTTATCGGCTTGAATACGTGCCAGACGCTCGCCGGTCGAACCCGCCGAGGCCACCAGATTCTGGCCCTTCAGATCGTCCAGACCGCGAATGTTGTCCTTCTTGTTCACCAGCAAACGCACTTCCGACACGTAGTACGGGTTGCTGAAGCCCACTTGTTCCGCACGTTCCGGCGTGATGGTGTTCGGCGCGCAATCGAGATCGACCGTGCCGTTCTTCACCAGCGGAATACGGTTCTGCGGCGTGATCGACATCTCGCGCACTTTCAGGTTCGGCATATTGAGCGCCGACTTGACCGCATCGACCACGGCGTAGCACAGGTCCATGGTGTAGCCGACGGGCTTGCCCTTGTCGTTCACGTACGCGAACGGGATCGCGGCTTCGCGGTAACCCAGTGTGATGAGGCCCGTGTCGTGGATCTTTTTGAGCGTGCCGGTCAGATCGCCATGGATCTTCGGCAAGGCGACGACGGCCGCGTCTGCTTTAGCGGCCTTGGCCGGCGCGGCGAGCGCCGACGGCGTAGCCGAGATGGCGCCCAAAACGGCAACGCCCACCGACAGGCTCAGGGCCACACGGCGGGCGGCAATTTTCCAATTCAATTCAGTGAAACGGTTCACAGCAAATTCCTATCGCATTAACAGCACGATAGGAATTTACAGAGTTACGCCCGCTGGAGCAAAGCCAGTTTTGTCATTAGCTTATGCCGGGCATCATTCCTGCCGACCGGCTTCCCATAGCGCCTGAACCTCTGGCGACGGCAGCATATGCAGGTTCACCCCGTGCGGCGGCGTCGGATTCTGGAACCAGCGGCCTTGCAGGCGCGCCATCTCGCCGCTGCGGAAGACTTCCATCAACGCGGCATCGACGAGCGCTTTGAAGGCGGGATCGTCGTGGCGCAACACGAGTGCGTAGTACTCAGGGTCGTCCGACAGCGGCGGGCCGACGACACGGAAAGCGTCCGGGGTCTTGGTCGTCGTGCGTAAGCCCTGAAGCAGCACATCGTCTAACGCCATGGCCTGCACGCGCCGTTCTCGCAGCAGATGGAATGCCTCGTCGTAATCGCGGGCCATCAGTAACTGAAACCCAATTTGCGCCTGACGCGCCCGCACCAGCCGCTCCGCCGTCGTGCCCTGCACCACCACGAGCCTCAGCCCACGCATGGCGTCGATCGACCCGATGCCACTGCCACGGCGGACCATCAACCGCACATGGGCCGCGTAGTACGGCAAGCTGAAGGCCACTTGTTCCGCACGCACGTCGGTCACCGTCGAGGGCGCACAGTCGATATCGATAGCCTCCCCTTTGACGAGCGGTGCGCGCATTTGCTCGATCACCCGCACCGGCACGCTCTCCAGTTGCGGCATCGCGAGTTCTCGCTGAATCACCGGCACGATTTTTTGGCAAAGGGCCCACGCCAGGCCGGTCGGCTGTTCCTGGTGGTTCACAAAGGAGAAAGGCACGGCAGACTGCCGATAGCCGAGTTCGATGCGCCCGCGTTGACGAATGCGTTCAAGCGTGGGGGAAGCGGCCGTCAGGGCGGGTTCTGCATCGGGATTGCCCGACGCGTACGCATTGGAGAATGCAAAGCTGGCTAGCCCCAGCCCGGCGGCAAGCACAAAACGAAAGAAGAGAGTCATGGCGGCGCGCCCGCGAAGGGGAGAAAGGGGAAAGTCGCACCTTAGCAATGCGCCGGGCCACCGCCTATGGCCCGTCCGGCCTTTTCGGACTATTCCCCTCGCGCCGTTGTCGCCAGCGACATTAGCGTGTCTGCGCCAACAACGTCTGCAATAACCGCTCGTCGTCTTCCGCCGTCGGTGCCGTATTGTCGAAGCGCACCAGCCCCGGGAAAGCCGCCGCGGGTGGCAAAAACCGGCGCAGACGATATTCCTCCCAGTGCGCGAGCTTGTACGCGTCGTTTGGGTTAGCGCGGCTCACGATGCGCGCTTTGGCACTGTCTTCATCGAGGTCGACCCAGACGACATGCACACCGACGTCGTCATCCACTTCCAGCCAGCCACGATCGAACAGCAGCCCTTCGCGCAACTCACGCGAAAGCGGACCGACCACCAGCACGTTCACGCCGAGCCGCAGGTTCTCGCGCGCCGTCTCCAGCAGGCCGCCGTACTCCGGCTCGCGCAGCGTTTGCAGATACAACGGACTGTCGCGGTCGTTCGGGTTGCCGGTCAGTGCCCCCATCACCGAGGCACTGAATGCGCCATACAGCGTGTCTTTGTCCAGCAGACAGAACGCCTCGCCGCTGCGCTCGATAAGTGGGCGGATCAGACGCTTGGCCAGTGTGGTCTTGCCAGCGCCTGCGTGGCCGCAGAAGAAGATGAGTCGCGTCATACCGTGACCTTGCGATCGAGCATCACGAAGTGCTTACGCACCGGCTCGATGACTTCGAACACGCCCTCGAAGCCCGCCGGAATCACACAGGCGTCGCCGGGACCGAACTCCGAGCCGTTGCCTTGATCGTCGCTGATCCGAATCCGCCCTTCGATCACCGAGAAAAACTCCTGCCGATGCGGGCCAAACACGATACGCCAAGCCCCTGGCTCGCAGGTCCACTCGCCGCAGTCGAATTCACCCAGCGCGTCGGTATAGAACGGGCGCGTGACGCGCTGCGGATTGCCGCTCACCCGGCGGGCCTCGGCGGGGTGATCGAACACGGCTTCGCCCGCTTGATCGGGCGCGAAGGTAATCAGTTCAGGTGCAGTCATCGGTCTAGTGATGGGAATGAAGATGAACTTGGGAAATCAATTCAGCGCGGCACTCAACTTGCGACGCCAGGCGGCGACCGTGGCGGGATCGGAGCCACCGAGTGCGTCGAACACGGCAAGCATCGACTTGCGGCCGACGTCGTCGCCAAACGTGCGGTCGCGCTGCACGATGCCCAACAGCGTTTCAAGCGCCTGCTCGTAGGCATGATCGGCCAGATAGCGATTCGCCAGATCCAAGTGCGCTTGCAGATTGTCCGGCTCGGCGTGCACGCGTTGCAGCAACTGTGCGGCGGGCGGGAGGTGGCTGGCCTGTTCTGCGGCCGCCAGACGCGTCTCTAACGCCGCAATGCGCGCATTTCCGCCCGCTGCCGTGCGCGGCGAGATCAGCGAGAGTTCAGTGCGTGCGCCTGCGAGATCGTCCATTTCGATCAGCACATCGACCAGATCGAGGCGAATCTCGTCATGCGCCGGGTCGAGTGCCAATGCCGCTTGCAGTGCATCGCGCGCCACTTGCGGCTTGCCTTCGGCTAGGGCCTGACGGGCCACGTTGCGCGCCATCTCCGCCGGATTCGGCACGATGCGCTCGATGAACGCGCGCAACTGGCCTTCGGGCAAGGCGCCGACAAACTGATCGACCGGCTCGCCGTCGACGAATGCGACGACCGTGGGCAAGCTGCGCACGCCGTAATCGGCGCAAAGCTGGGGATTCTCGTCGGCGTTGATTTTGACCAGTCGCAGGCGCCCTTGCGCCTCGGCTTCGAGCTTTTCGAGCAGCGGCCCGAGCACATTGCAGGGGCCGCACCACGGGGCCCAGAAATCGGCGAGCACGGGCACTTGATGCGAGACGGCCAGCACGTCGTCGTCGAAACTGGCGAGGTTGGTGTCGATCATATGACCTATAGAGCGTGGTAAATTGCGTGAATGGTAGCCGTTAGTTCGTGCGATTTTCTATCACTTACGGCTGCTTCGCTTGATGCAGAAATGGCATGACTTGCTTGATGCAGGCATAGCGCATGGTAATCGCAAAACTGGGCATATCGATACGGACGCGCGCGAGCGCGCCGGGTTCCCATCCCGGCCGTCATCGCCGCCGAGCGCCATATTGAGCGCTGCGCGCCGTCGCATGACACGCTGGGAGGCACATGCACGCAGGCCACGGCACGGCGATCTTCTTCACGCAACTCCTCTTGTTGGTGCTCGTCGGCAGATTGCTCGGCGAGGTGATGCAGCGGCTGCGACAGCCCGCTGTGATGGGCCAACTGCTCGCGGGCGTGCTTCTCGGCCCGTCGGTCTTCGGCGCCTTGCTGCCCGCTTGGCAGCACGCCATCTTTCCAGATAACGAAGCGCAGAAAAAGATGCTCGATGCGGTGTCTGAGCTCGGCGTGCTGCTGCTTCTGCTATCGACCGGACTGGAGACCGACCTCGGACTCGTGCGGCGAATGAAGCGTATGGCCATCTTCGCGTCGGCGGGCGGCATGATCATCCCGTTCGCCTGCGGCTTCGCTCTTGGCTGGCATCTACCCGACAACCTTCTCCCTCACCCTGAAGCAAGGCTGGTGACGTCGCTGTTCATCGGCACGGCGCTCTCGATCTCGTCGGTGAAAGTGGTGGCGATGGTCATCCGCGAAGTCGATTATCTGCGCCGCAATATCGGGCAGATCATCCTGGCGGCGGCCATTCTCGACGACACCACCGGGTGGATCATCATCGCGGCCATTGCGGGGCTGGGCGCGAGCGGCTCGGTCGATCTCGGGCATCTCTCGTTTAGCCTTGGCGGCACCCTGCTCTTCATCGTGCTGTGCTTTACCGTCGGCAAGCGAGCGGTGGCCGTGGCCATTCGCTGGACCAACGATAGATTCACTAGCGAGATGCCGGTGCTCAGCGCGATTCTCGTCATCACCTTCGTGCTGGCGCTCGCGACCGACAAGCTCGGCGTGCATACCGCGCTGGGGGCGTTCATGGCAGGCGTGATGATCGGCCAATCGCCCATCCTCACCGAGCAGATCGAAGCACAACTGCGCGGCCTGATCGTCGCCCTCTTCGCGCCGGTGTTCTTCGGCGTGGCGGGGTTGTCCGTCGATCTGACCATTCTGTTCGACTGGCGCATGCTCGGGCTCGTGGCGGGGCTGATTCTGATCGCGAGTATCGGTAAGTTCAGCGGATGTTTTCTCGGTGGACGGCTGGGCGGTATGTCGTCCGCCGAGGCGCTCGCACTTGCCACAGGCATGAACGCGCGCGGGTCGACCGAGATCATTGTGGCGAGCATCGGGTTGTCGCTCGGCGTGCTGAGCAAGGACCTGTTCACGATGGTGGTCATCATGGCGCTGATTACCACGCTGATCATGCCGCCGGTGCTACGACGCGCGCTTGTGCGCATTCCTTTGTCTGCGGAAGAGAAAGCCCGACTAGAAAAAGAAGCTGCCGAGGAGAAGGATTTCCTGCCGAACGTCGAACGCATTCTCGCTGCGGTGGACGGCAGCGCCAATGGCCGCTTCGCCGCTCGGATCGCCGGGCTGACGGCGGGTGTGCGTGGCACATTGACCACGGTGCTGGCGCCTGCGCCAGCTAAGCGTGACGGCGGTAAGTCGGATGCCTCGGCGGAAGCCTCCGATTCAGGCGATAGCGAGGAAGCAACGGGGCAAGATGCCTACGCAATCGCACTGAACGCCGCCATGCTCGCCGTCCCGCGCGCCCCAGGAACACCGGGCGTCGATGACGGTAGCGACGCACAGGCTGATGACGATAAGGCACGCGCGGCATTGCGACGCGAAGCCGAACGACTCGTGCTTCGCGAACGGACGCGCGACGCCCCGCAAAAGACGCCGGAATTGCCCCATGGGCCAGTCGACGACGGCGCGGATGACACCGCCCCCAAACACGAACCCGTCGGCGAAGCGCACGACGACAAGCGCGTGAGCGAAGCCACCCAAGAAGGCGAGTTCGTCGCGAGCGATCCGTCCGACGCGGCGCGAGATCAGCAGGCTGCGCAATCCGATACCAGTCACGAAGCCACACGTATCTCGGACGAAATCGGTAAGGGCTACGGCTTCGTGATCGCGGGCTTCGACGCAGATGGCGAAGAATCCGACTCCGACGTGCCGCCGTTGCCCTTGCCAACGGGCGTGCTGCCGCTCACGAAGGCGTTCGATGGCGCCATCGCCATCGTGTTGGCCCATGGAGATCACGCCCGTACGCCCGACGCACCGCTCGATATCCTCGTGCCGGTCTCGGGCACGGACTATTCGCGCCACGCGGCAGAGTTGGCCATCACACTTGCCCGCGCCGCCAATGCTCATGTCACGGCGCTGCACGTTTCGGCACGCGTCGCGCCGGGGATGATGCACAAGCGGTGGCGGCCAAGGTCGCTGCGTCCCGATGCCGCTGAAGCCGCCATGCTCGAGAACCTGCACGCGCTGGCCGAGCGCAACGGCGTGAAGCTACGCACGCGCTTGCTCGCCGGTGGCAAGGTCGACGACGCAGTGCTGCATCAAATTCATCACGGCAAACACAACCTGCTCGTGCTAGGCGTGCAGCCGCGTTTCGGCGATCGCCTGAATTTCGGCGCGATCTCACATCGACTGCTGGAAGATCGCCGCTGCTCTGTGATTGTGTTGAGCGCGTAGACGGTTGGATCGCCGCTAGCCAAATGAAAAAGCCCGCTACCGGCGCATCCGGCAGCGGGCTTTTCAACAGAAAACCGACTTATTTCGCCGCGGGCTTACGCTCGGGAATCGGAATCCATTCCGTCTCGCCGAGCACGTGGCCCATCTCCTGCGCCATCCATGCGGTCTTGGCCTGCTCGATGCGCTCGCGGCTCGACGACACGAAATTCCAGAAGATGAAGCGGTCGCCGTCAAGCGGCGCACCGCCCAGCAGCATCAAGCGTGCAGGCTTGTCCCCTGCCACGACATTCACGTCGCCACCGGGCGCGAGGACGCCCATGCGTTGCTCCGGCAGCAGATTACCGTTCACCGTGACCTCGCCTTGCACCGTGTAGATGGCGCGTTGCTCGTATTCCGGCGGCAGCACGAACGCCGCGCAAGGCTCCATATCGACGGCAAGGTAGAAGATCGGCGAAAACACCTTCACCGGCGACGTCTCGCCGAACGCTTTCCCGAGAATCAGCCGCATGTGCACGCCCGGCGCAAAGATATCGGGCAACGATGCCGCCTCGTGATGCGAGAACGACGGCTCGGTCTCCTCGTCAGCCTGCGGCAGGGCCACCCAAGTCTGGATGCCATGCACGTCGCCGCCACGCTCGCGCACGTCCGGCGGCGTGCGCTCCGAGTGCACGATGCCGCGCCCGGCGGTCATCCAGTTCACGGCACCCGGCGTGATGCGCTGGTCGCTGCCAAGGCTATCGCGGTGGTGAATCTCGCCATCGAACAGATAGGTCACCGTCGCCAGCCCGATATGCGGGTGCGGGCGCACGTCCATGCCCTGCCCCGGGGCGAGCGTCGCGGGCCCCATGTGATCGAAGAAGATGAACGGCCCGACCGTTTTAAACGGCAGGCTCGGCAGACTGCGCTGCACGGTGAAAGCGCCGATATCGCTCGTGTGCGGCTTGAGCACGTCGAGGAAAGGACTGGAGGACTCGGTCATGACGCGATGCTCCTGCGGGTGTGTTGGGGGGAGGGATGACCGATTGTAGAGGACATTGCGGGCCAGGTCATGACGCATCGGTGGCAATGGCGCGTCGCAAGGCTCCTATAATGCAGGCATCCCGAAACGCTTTTTATTGCGCGCCACTACGGTGCGCTCAGGCTCATGAACAAAGCATTCGTCAAAGAAGACACCGGCGACGACGATGACGATCTCGACGCTGGCGCTCCCGCCATCCCGGCGGGCGCGAAGAATTACATCACGCCGGCCGGCTATCAGCGCCTCAAGGACGAGTTGCTCGACCTGATCGACAATCAACGTCCCGAAGTGGTGAAAATCGTGTCGTGGGCGGCCTCGAACGGCGACCGCTCGGAGAACGGCGACTACATCTACGGTAAGCGCCGCCTGCGCGAGATCGACCGTCGCATTCGCTTTCTCACCAAACGTCTGGACAACGCCGAAGTCGTCGACACGCGTCGGCAGGAGAACGTCGACCAGGTGTTCTTCGGTGCAGAAGTCACCTATGCCGACGGCAAGGGCGACGAACACACCATCATGATCGTCGGCATCGACGAGGTTGATCTCGACCGCGGTCGCGTCAGCTGGATTTCACCGATGGCACGCGCCATCACCAAGGCGAAGGTCGGCGATACGGTGCCGTTGCGCACGCCAGCGGGCCTCGAACAGATCGAAATTCTGGACGTGCGCTATCCGCCGTCGGAATGACCGCAGAAACGCTTTAAGGGGAATTCAACGAAAAACCGACGCAGTGCCATCCGGCATGCGTCGGTTTTTTCGTCAGTAGGGACCGCGCTCGCGTGTAATACGCATCGCGTGATTGGCGTGCAACTCTTCCTGATGACGCTCGCTCGGCCGTTCGCGGGCCACCCGCATCACATCCGGATTCACGCGAATACGGCGCATCACGTTGGCCAGATGCACGCGGTCGCTCACTTGAATCAGGAAGCGCAGCGTGGCCGATTCGTCCGGCACCACCTCATCCATCCCGATGTGCACGATATTCGCGTCCGACGCCGTGATATCGGCCGCCACACGCGAGAACACACCCCGGTTGTGATGCACCAGCACCTTAATGCCGACGTCGAACAGACGGCCCGGCAGCGGTGCCCATGCCACGTCGATCCAGCGCGTCGGGTCTTTGCGGTGGATACGGCGCGCGACCGGGCAATCGGTCGTGTGAATCGCCATGCCCAGCCCAATGCCGATATAACCCATGATCGCGTCGCCCGGAATCGGACGGCAGCACGCCGAGAACTGCACCGACATGCCTTCGGTGCCGGTAATCAGCACCGGCGGGCCGACGTTCTCCTCGCCTGAGCGCGGTGCGTCCGGATCATCCGGGCTGTCGTCGTTCTCGCCTTCCTTGCCCGAGGTGAGCACCGCGAGGCGCTTGGCCATCACCGCCGCGACACGACGGCCGAGACCGATGTCGGCAAAGATGTCCTGACGATCCTTGTTGCCGGTCCACTGTGCGAGCTTCTCCCAGATTTCCGGAGAAATTTCGCTCATCGTGAGGCCGTAGCCCTTCAGGGCCTGCTCGACCAGACGCTCGCCAAGCTGCACCGACTCGGCAAAGCGCATCGTCTTGAGATAGTGGCGAATCGCTGAGCGCGCCTTGCCAGTCCGCACAAAGCCCAGCCACGCGGGGTTGGGCTTCGAATAAGGTGCGGTAATGACTTCGACGATGTCGCCGTTCTTCAACTCGGTGCGCAGCGGCAGCAACTCGTTGTTGATCTTGACGGCCACACACTGGTTGCCCAGATCGCTGTGCACTGTGTAGGCGAAGTCGAGCGCCGTCGCACCGCGCGGCAGCGCCATGATGCGTGCCTTGGGCGTGAAGACGTAGACCGCATCGGGGAACAAGTCGATCTTGACGTGTTCGAGGAATTCGGTGGAATCGCCGGTTTCGCTCTGGATGTCGAGCAGCGATTGCAGCCATTGATGCGCGTACTTCTGCACATCGTTCATGTCGGCGCCGCCGTTCTTGTACAGCCAGTGCGCCGCCACGCCCGCCTCGGCAATCTCATGCATGTGGCGGGTACGAATCTGGAATTCGATGGGTGTGCCGAACGGCCCCACGAGCGTCGTGTGCAACGACTGATAGCCGTTGACCTTCGGAATCGCGATGTAATCCTTGAACTTGCCCGGCACCGGCTTGTACAGCGCGTGCAGCACGCCAAGCGAGAGATAGCACTGCGGATTCGATTCCACGACGATACGGAAGCCGTACACGTCGAGCACTTGCGAGAACGACAGCTGTTTTTCCTGCATCTTGTTGTAGATGCTGAAAAGCGTCTTCTCGCGACCAAAGACGTCGGCACTGACGCCGCCTTCCTTGAGGGCCTTCTCGACCGCGTCGAGAATCTTGCCCACCACCTCGCGCCGGTTGCCGCGCGCGGCCTTCACGGCCTTATCGAGCACGGCGTAACGACGCGGATGGTAATTCGCGAAGCTCAGATCCTGAAGTTCGCGATAGGTATTGTTCAGGCCCAGCCGGTGGGCGATGGGCGCATAGATGTCGAGCGTTTCGCGCGCCACGCGTCGACGCTTCTCGGTCGAGGTGACGCCCAGCGTGCGCATGTTGTGCAGCCGGTCGGCGAGCTTGACGAGGATGACGCGGACGTCGCGCGCCATGGCGAGGAGCATCTTGCGAAAGCTCTCGGCCTGGGCTTCCTCGCGGCTGCGAAACTCCATCTTGTCGAGTTTCGACAGACCGTCGACCAGTTCTGCGACTTTCGGCCCGAACCGCTCGGCGAGTTCGGCCTTGGTCACGCCCTGGTCTTCCATCACGTCATGCAGCAGCGCAGCCATGATCGACTGTGCGTCGAGCTTCCACTCGGCACAGATTTCGGCAACGGCGACGGGATGGGTGATGTAAGGCTGTCCGCTTTGGCGATATTGGCCCAGGTGGGCTTCGTCGCTGAACTGGAAGGCTTCTTTGATTTGCGCGAGTTCGCTTTCCTTGAGGTATTCCCCCAGCATGCCCTTCAGACGGGCAATGGAAACGACTTCGTGCTTACGCGGCTGCTCGGGCGTCGCGGTCGGCCCGAAGAGGTGCCGATACGACTGCTCGAGCAGTGCGTCGATGTACTGCCGCGTGGCGCTTTCGCCCTTTTTCTTCTTGCGCTCGGGCTTGGGCTCCCCCGCTTTGGGTTCATCCGCAGCGATGGACGTGGCCGGTGATTTCGCGTGACTCATACGTGTACCTGCATCGTCGAGCGGCCCGGAACGTCACATCGCATCAGTGCTGTCTCCTGAGAATCAGAGCGGCACTTTCTTGAGCATCTCGATGCCCACCTGACCCGCCGCGATTTCGCGCAGCGCGACGACGGTCGGCTTGTCCTTGTTGTTCTCGAGCTTCGGCGTGTGACCTTGCGCCAGTTGGCGAGCGCGGTAGGTCGCAGCGAGTGCGAGCTCGAAGCGATTCGGGATTTGTTTCAGGCAATCTTCAACGGTAATTCGGGCCATAAGGAGGTTCCTTCTCAATATAGGGCGTATTCTATCGCAGCCAGCGAACGCTCGCGTAAAACGCGAAGGCGCACTGGCGCGCAGCGATACAGTAGCCGGGTTATTCGTCGTCTTGCGGCGAGTGAATGCCGAGTTCGATGAACAGTGATTCGTGACGCGCACGCTGCGATGTGAAGCCCAAACGCGTGGCCGTGACCACCGATTGCAACTCCGCCAGCGCGCGTTGGAAGTCTTCATTGATGATGATGAAGTCCGCTTCCGGCGCATGGGCCATCTCGCCACCCGCCGCCAACAGGCGACGCGTGATGACATTCGGTTCGTCCTGACCGCGCTTCTTCAGACGCTCTTCGAGCGCAGCGATCGACGGCGGCAAGATGAAGATGCCGACCGCATTCGTGAAGCGCTTGCGCACCTGCTGCGCGCCCTGCCAGTCGATTTCCAGCAACACATCGTGACCGTCGCGCATTTGCGCTTCGATCCACACGCGCGACGTGCCGTAGTAGTTGCCGTGCACTTCCGCGCTCTCGAGGAATTCCCCTTGCTTGCGGCGTGCGACGAAATCTTCCGCCGTCAGAAAGTGGTACTGCACGCCATCTTCTTCACCGGGACGCGGCGGGCGAGTCGTGCTCGAGATCGACAGGCGAATCTCGTCGTCTTGCGCGAGCAGCGCGTTGACGAGCGTGGATTTACCCGCGCCCGAGGGGGCGACCACCATGAACAAGTTGCCGGGATACTCGGCATGCAAGACGGTTTGCGGGTTGGGCGATTGCGGGGACATGCGACTTACTCCAGATTCTGCACTTGCTCGCGCATCTGCTCGATGTAGAGCTTGAGCTCCATCGATGCATCGGCAAGTTCTTTCGAGGCGGCCTTCGAGCCGAGCGTATTCGCTTCGCGATTGAGCTCTTGCATCATGAAGTCCAGCCGTTTGCCCACCAGGCCTCCCTTGTCGAGAATGTGGCGGGTTTCCTTCAGGTGAGCATCGAGGCGCGTGAGTTCTTCCGCCACGTCGATGCGCACACCGTACATCGTGACTTCCTGACGAATACGCTCGGAAATTTCTTCCTTGCTCGGTGCCGTGGCCCCTTCGGGAACCACGATGCCCAGCGCTTCGTGCAGGCGGTCGATGATCTTTTGTTGATGACGCGCGATCAGGTCCGGCACCAGCGGTTGCAGGCCCGTGAGGATCGTCTCCATGCGCTCGATACGCTCGATCAGGCTTTGCTTGAGTTGGGCGCCTTCGCGCTTACGCACTTCGACGAGATCGCCGATGGCAGCACGTCCGGCATCGATGACTGCGTCACGCAGCGCTTCGGCCGTGACCGACTCTTCGCCGAGCACGCCCGGCCAGCGCAGAATTTCGCCGGTGCGCATACGTTCTGCATCGGGGAAAAGCGCGAGCACTTGTTGTTCGAGGTCGGCGAGTTGGCGCACGGCGTCGATATTGAGCGCGCCGTTCACACCGCTTTCGGGACGTTGCACGTTAATGCGGATGTCGACCTTGCCGCGCGAGAGTTTGGCGGTCAGGCCTTCGCGCAATGTCGGTTCGCACGCGCGCGCCTCTTCCGGCATACGGAAAGCCAGATCGAGGAAGCGCGAATTGACCGTGCGCAATTCGACCGACACGCTAGCGCCTGCGGCTCCATCGGCATGCGCAATGTCGCGCGTGACGCTGGCGTAGCCGGTCATACTGTAGATATTGTTGTCTTTCATCGGGGTGACCAGTACCACATGCCCATGACACTTTGTCAGCGGGTCGGATGCAGTAACCAGTTTTGCATGCATGGATGAAACGCGATTATCGCATTTTCCGGCCGAGGGGCTGGGGAATCGCCGCGCCGAGCAACGCCCGATGCCTCGCCGCATCGTCCTTAGTGCCTGCCCGTGGACTCGGGCAGCGTGAGCCGCTCGCGCCAAGCGCAACACATTTAGCGATACCATTCGGGTATTGCTGCATCAATCCACCCTCGCAGGACACTCATCCATGACGCAAATCACCCGCCCGGACGGCCGTGCGCACAACGCACTGCGCCCCGTGCGCATCACCCGCCAGTACACCCGTTACGCCGAAGGTTCCGTGCTCGTCGAGTGCGGCGAAACCAAGGTCATCTGCACCGCCAGCGTCGAAGAGAAGGTGCCGGGCTTCCTGCGCGATTCGGGCCAAGGCTGGCTCACCGCCGAGTACGGCATGCTGCCGCGCGCCACGCACACCCGCAGCGACCGCGAAGCCGCACGCGGTAAGCAAAGCGGGCGCACGCAAGAGATTCAACGCCTGATCGGCCGCTCGCTGCGCGCCGTGTTCGATCTCGAGAAATTCGGTCCGCGCACCATCCAGATCGATTGCGACGTGATTCAGGCCGATGGCGGCACGCGTTGCGCGTCGATCACCGGCGCGTTCGTTGCTGCGCACGACGCCGTATCCAAGCTCATCGCCGACGGCAAGCTCGAAGCTTCGCCCATCCGCGCCCATGTGGCCGCCGTGTCGGTCGGCTTGTATCAAGGCCAGCCGGTGCTCGATCTGAACTACGCCGAAGATTCCGCCTGCGACACCGATATGAACGTCATCATGACGAGCGAAGGCGGTTTCGTGGAAATTCAGGGGACAGCCGAAGGTGCCCCGTTCACGCGCGAACAAAGCAATGTGCTGCTCGATCTGGCCGACGCCGGCATTCGCCAACTGATCGAAGCGCAGAAGCGCGCGCTGGGAGTGTAACGATGGCGATGCAGAAGATCGTCCTCGCGTCGAATAACCCGGGCAAGCTGCGCGAGTTCGCGTCGTTGTTCGAGCCGCTCGGCATTGAGCTGGTGCCGCAGGGCATGCTCGGTGTGTCAGAGGCGGAAGAGCCGCATGTGACCTTCATCGAGAACGCGCTAACCAAGGCGCGTCACGCGGCGGCCGCCACTGGCCTGCCCGCGCTTGCGGACGACTCCGGTCTGTGCGTGCCGATCCTCGGCGGTGCCCCGGGCGTGTATTCGGCGCGTTACGCCGCACGCGCGGGCCGCGAGAAGTCGGATGCTGCGAACAACAAGCATCTGATCGAACAACTCGCGCCGCACGCCGACAAGCCGGGCTATCGCGATGCGTATTATTTCGCCGCGCTGGTGCTCGTGCGTCACGCCGAAGATCCGCAACCGATCATTGCCGAAGGCCGCTGGGATGGCGAGATTGTCGACACGCCGCGCGGCGCGCACGGTTTCGGCTACGACCCGCATTTCCTGATTCGCTCGCTGAATCAGACTGCCTCGGAGCTGGATCCCGCCGTCAAGAATGCCCACAGCCACCGAGCCCGTGCGCTGCGCGTGCTGCTTGAAAAGCTGGGCCGGGAGGCGTGAGCGGTATGAGTGATTCCACGCTGCCCGTGCAGAACTTTCTGCGGCCCGGCAAGATCAGCTTGCCGGCGTTGCCGCCGATGTCGCTGTATGTGCATTTCCCGTGGTGTGTGCGCAAGTGCCCCTACTGCGACTTCAACTCGCACGAGTGGCGTGGCGCGGGCGGCGCGCAAGCGTTTCCCGAGCAGGCTTATCTCGACGCGTTGCGTCAGGATCTGGAACAGGCGCTTCCGCTCGTGTGGGGCCGTCCGGTGCATACCGTCTTCATCGGCGGCGGCACGCCTAGCCTGCTGTCCGCTGAGGGTCTCGACCGGTTGCTCTCCGACTTGCGCGCGTTGCTGCCGCTGGACGCCGACGCCGAGATCACGATGGAGGCAAACCCGGGCACGTTCGAAGCCGACAAGTTCCGCAGCTTCCGGGCGAGCGGTATCAACCGGCTGTCGATCGGTATTCAGAGTTTCAATAGCGAACATCTCAAGGCGCTCGGACGTATTCACGATGGCGACGAAGCACGTCACGCCATCGAGATTGCGCAGGCGAACTTCGAGAACTTCAACCTCGATCTGATGTACGCGCTGCCGAACCAGACGCTTGCGCAATGTCAGCAGGACGTGGAGACGGCGCTGTCGTTCTCGCCGCCGCATTTGTCGCTGTATCACCTGACGCTCGAGCCGAACACGCAATTCCACAAGTATCCGCCGACCGTGCCGGACGACGACACGGCCGCCGACATGCAGGATTGGATTGCCGAGCGCACGACAGCGGCCGGGTTCGATCATTACGAAGTGTCGGCGTATGCGCAGCCGCATCGTCGCGCCAAGCACAACCAGAATTACTGGGAGTTTGGTGACTATCTGGGCATCGGCGCGGGGGCGCACAGCAAGATTTCGTTCCCGCACCGTGTCTTGCGTCAGATCCGACACAAACACCCGCAACGCTTTATGGAAGCGGCTGCCGCAGGCAACGCAGTGCAGGAAGAGAACGAAGTCGACGCGCGCGATTTGCCGTTCGAATTCATGCTCAACGCGCTGCGACTCACGGGCGGTGTGAAAAGCGAGTTGTTTGCCGACCGCACCGGCTTGCCGATGTCGCGCATTGCGAAGGCATTGACGGCGGGTGTCGAGAAGGGGCTGCTGGTCGATGATCCGCAACGTATTGCCCCGACCGAGATGGGACAACGGTTCCTGAACGACCTGCAAGGGATGTTTTTGGACCGTTCGGGTAGCTGAAAACGCTAAACGAGAAAGTGAAATGCCGGGCACATTTGAACTGATGTGCCCGGCATTTTCATTTTGACGATCTATCTTTAGCGCGCCTCCGCGCCCTGCCCTCACCCCAGCGCAGAACCCACTTCCCGAAGCGCCTTGCGAATGATCTTGCCGGTGACGGTCATCGGCAATTCCGGCAGGAAAACGACCTTGCGCGGATATTCATGCGCGGCGAGACGCGTCTTCACGAAGTTCTGAATCTCTCGCGCCAGTTCCTCCGACGGTGCGAACCCTTCCCGAAGCACGACAAACGCCTTCACGATTTCCGTTCGAAGCTCATCCGGCTCACCAATCACGGCGGCGATCTGCACCGACGGATGGCGGATCAGACAGTCTTCAATCGGCCCCGGGCCGATGCGATAGCCTGCACTCGTGATCACGTCGTCCGACCGCCCAGTGAACGTGATGTAGCCCTGCTCGTCGACAAATCCCGCATCGCCAGTGAGCAGAAAGTCGCCGCGATACTTGTCCATCGTGGCGTCGGGGTTATGCCAATAGCCGAGGAACATGACCGGATTGGGCCGGGCGATGGCGATGTTGCCGATCGTGCCGACGGGCAGCGGCACGCCTTCGTCATCGACAATCGTCACTGCATGACCACGCACGGCACGTCCAATGGCGCCGGGTAGCGCCGGAAATTCCGTGGCGCACGATGACACGACCATATTGCATTCCGTCTGCCCGTAGAACTCGTTGATATCGACGCCCAGGTGTTCCCTCCCCCACGCGAGCAACTCCGGCCCGAGCGACTCGCCGCCACTGGCGACCGAGCGCAATTGCAGCGGCCAGTGTTCGCGTGGCGAGGTGACGGTGCGCAGCATCTTGAGCGCGGTAGGCGGCAGGAAGGTGTTACGCACGCCGTGGCGAGCCATCAAATCAAAGGCCGCGACCGGATCGAACTTCTCGAAGCGCCGCGAGAGGACAGGCACGCCGTGATGCAGCGCGGGCAGCAGCACGTCGAGCAGGCCACCAATCCACGCCCAGTCGGCGGGCGTCCAGATCAGATCGCCTTCGTGGGGGAATCCGTTGTGCGACGTCTCTACACCTGGCAGGTGCCCTAACAACACGCGGTGTGCATGCAGCGCGCCCTTGGGCTTCCCGGTAGTGCCGGAGGTGTAAATGATCAGCGCGGGCGTGTCAGCGCGCGTCTGGACGGGCTCGAATTCGGTTTCCCGCCGCACGATGGCGGGCCAAAGCGCGAGCAGGCCGTCTTCGGCGACACCCCAGTCTTCGTCGTCCGAGACATGGTGATGGACTTCGGGCAGGTCGTCGTGAACGACATAAACGAGCCGTAGGTCGGGCAACTCGCCGCGGATGTCGTCAATCTTGCCGATGCTGGCGAGGTCTGTGACGAGTACGGCGGCGCCTGAATTCTGCAATCGATAGGCGAGCGCTTCAGGACCGAACAGCGTGAAGAGCGGCACGGCGATGGCGCCGAGCTTATAGGCAGCAACGTGGGCGACGAGCGTGGCGGGCGACTGGGGCAGAAAGATGCCGATGCGATCGCCTGCCTTGACGCCGTTGGCGCGCCATTCGTTGGCGAGTTGGTTGGAGAGTTGTTTCAGGACATCGAACGTTAGCCGAACGTGCACGCCGTCGCTGCTCTCGTGGATCAGGGCGAGGCGATTGGAGCCATCGGCCCATTTATCGCAGACATCGACGCCGATGTTGTAGAGCGTGGGAATCTGCCAGGCGAAGGGGGCGGAGGCGTGGGTTGGGGTGTCGTTCGGGATGGGAGTCGCGCGCTCGCCACTGGCGTCATTCGACGTCTCGCGGGCGTGGTCGCGGGAGGTATCGGCATCCATGCGGTGTCTCCGGGTCATGTCTGGCCTCGCACGGTACGCCGGGAGCGGTCACCGCACGTCTTGAAGCATGATGCATGCCGGAGGCGGACAAAACAAGGGGGAGACGGGAGAACTCTTGTATTTAAGCGGGGTGTGAGGCGATTTTGCTGCGTCGTGGGCTTCACATCGTGAGCCGAGCGGGTATAATGCGCGCTGCCGTGCGGTACCGGTCTGCGTGGGAATACCGACGCCGATTCCTCCGGACCGCACGCATCTCAAAAGCCGTCATCCCAGACGGCATCTCGTGCCACGACATTCGGTCGTGCGCAACGCCTCGGAGGCGTGCCAGAGTGGTTTAATGGACTGGTCTTGAAAACCAGCGAAGGGGTAACCCTTCCGTGAGTTCGAATCTCACCGCCTCCGCCAAATGATTTGATTAAAAAAGAAATCGCATTGAGCCCGCGGTTTCCATCGATTTGCTCGATAGCAAACTGCCCCATCCCGTCCGACGCAATCCAAATAAATCGTGATTACTTTGGCAGGTTGAATAGTCGGTTTGGTACACGTTCACCTGAACACACGGATTTCCCCTCGCAAAAGCATGTTCTTTAGCATTGCTCCGAACGGGACACTTCCAAGAGTGGCGAAACCCTGCCTCGCTTTCGGATGAGCAATAACCGTCGGTGGGGCTGCCATCAAAGCCCGCATACGTCAAAGTCCAAAACTGGCCAGGTGACAGACAGTCCCTATGCCAACTCAATCACTGCGCGTCCACGAGGCAGTAGCACCGTGGCTTCGCGGCGTTTCGCAAGTATCTAAACAGCCTGCTCTCGCTCCGAATATAATCTCCGACGTAGTACTAAACCATCTTAAATCGTCCGGGGAATCGCAATGGCGACAACGAGTTATGCCGTTTGGAACAACAAAGGTGGCGTTGGGAAAAGCACAATTACATTTCACATCGCCTGTCGATATGCGGAATTGAATCCAAATAAAAATGTTCTTGTGATCGACCTCTGCCCACAAGCCAACTCCAGCATGATGCTTCTGGGAGGTGGCGTTGTTGGGGAGGAGCATGTACTCAACCTTTGTACACAAGCGGTTCCGCGCACTGTGGTGGGCTACCTAAGCACAGTGCTGACGAATGGGCATGGCGCCCCGCTACCGAACCCACTGCAGTACATTCTGCCTGTGCATCAAGCCAACCCTGCGATTCCCCATAACCTCGGATTACTGTCAGGCGATGGCAATCTCGAACCTATGGCGCCAGCGATCTCCCAGCAAGCAAACAATATCCCGCTAGTACCGGCATTTCATCCTTGGGTCTGGGTGCACTTGATCTTCAAAAGGTTTATCGACTCCGTAGCTCAAGCCACGCCCCAGCGGGATTTGACTGTCTTCATTGACACAAACCCGAGCTTCTCGATCTATACCGAACTTGCCGTGTCAGCAGCTGAACGCCTGATCGTACCGGTTAACGCAGATGATTCGTCACGAGTAGCGACGAACGCACTGTTCGCGCTTCTTCATGGGCAAGTCCCACCGCATCCCGTATATGGTCGCTGGACGTTTGCCAGTAACGCGCAACTGCATGGGGTTCCAGTCCCGCAAATTCATACGATTGTTGGCAATCGTCTGACCCAGTATGCAGGTGCAGCCGGTGCATTTAGCGCTCTTTCGGATGCAACCGCGGATACACTCTTCAATGAGTACCGTATTAATCCGCACTATTTCACACCACGACAAATCGCGGCCGGAAATGTTGGCATGTTCCGCACGCTTTATTCAGTCGCCCTTCGGGATTTTAATACCGCAGGGGTGGTCGCCGCTCACTTGGGGCGCCCTTTGTCCAACTTGCCCGGCGGACATTACCCTGTCTACAACACCCAAATTCAGGTAAATGCAGATCGTGTAGCGGAGTGCGAGCGAGCGGTCGATCAAGTGGTTGCGATGCTCTGACATAAACGGCATGCTGAATGGTGCACTAAACTAAAAGACAGTTGAAGATCGCCGAAAAATAAAGAGAATTGGCGGACACTGTGTCTGCCAATTCTCTTTGCTCATTGGTGTACGGTGGCACTGTATCCGCTCCCTGTGCGAATACTACCTCGCCAGCCCTTTCACTCACACCTACGTCGCATTCACTGACAGGCGCGATGATCTGGCTCCTATCATCCGAACCAAGTCCCCATCACATCGAAAGTAGAAACACCTCTCAGAGAACAAGAAAACTCCTCGGCAATAGCAAAGTGAACTCAATTGGATGCGGGTGGGGAACTGATCGCAAAACAAAGATCATCGTCCAACCGTTGCGTCACATCGAGAACCTCATCCGCAAGGTCTCCCATCTGCTCGAAGTAAGCATTTGCGAATTCTGGAGGAATAGACTCAGCGTGCTCTTGATTCGCCGCCACCATGCAAAGTGCGACGAGTCGTTCCGACAGGCAATGCAGCCTGTCAAGGGAATCACGAACTGTGGGGGAATTGGATGCGTGGAAGGTCATGCGGTGTCCTTTTGCTAACCGTTTGAACCCCGCTCACCTGTCTGACTTGTAGAGGGTGGGCGGGCATTGGATTAGGTTTGCAGACCGCAATGAACATGGCTCAACGGCACACCTGACGGTGTCCCAATCCAAGCCCACCCATAAGGAAGACGTACAGGGTCATGCACACGAAAGCCGCAAACTGCGCGGCTGTGTGCCCGTGAACTCATTGTCGGGCTGCAAAACCCGGTCACGTTTGGGACGTGACGGTTCAAGAATATTGGGCTGGAAGCAGCATGACAACGTCAGAGAAGCGCAACTTTACAGCACGCCAAGTTATTCGGACGCGTCCTTAGAAAACACTTGGGAAAGCTCTGACGAATCGCATTTTTCGCGGCGGCGGACGGTCTCTTTCGCGACAGTTTTCGGCATGCTGACCAAACCAAATGTGGCGCTCTACGTAGAGTAAGGCACGCATCTGTGCAGACGCTAGCGCAGCACAGACACCTGTCGTCACACTGGCTGCGGGTGTTCCGCGATGAACTGCCGTAACGCGGCGTCTATCCTCGTTTGCCAACCGCTCCCAGACGCCCTGAAGTAGTCAACGACCTCCGGCGACAGACGAATGTTGATTCGCTCCTTCGTAACGTCAGCCTTGGGTCGACCCCGCCGCCTCAGCAGTTTCTGCGCCGCATCCTCGCCAACGACCTCCGGCAACACCTCGCTCGCAGGCCGAGCCTTAGCAAAGTCCTTTTTCGTCCACTCCGGATTTTGTGAATCTTGACGAATCTGCTTCGTAAGCTTGGCGTCCCCGACCGCCGTAGGGAGGACAGTTCCCGGCTTAAGTTTCGGCATAGCGTTTTCCATGGGCGTTTAACGCACACACGATAATTCCCGCCCGCCGCCAGTTTCTTGTGGCGACGATAAATCGAGAGATTGCCCGACCTTTCGCCGCCGAGTGCCGCCAAACCTCAAGCCAACGCCCCCACCCCTGCCGGCGTCTCCCTCCGACGCATCCGCAACCAGATCAGCACCGCTACAAACGCTTCGAGCGCCGCCACGATCCACAGGCCAGCATTGAAGTTGCCCGTCGCGTCCTTGACGATACCCAGCAAGTACGGCGAGCCGAAACCTGCCAGATTCGCCACCGAGTTGATGAACGCCACCCCCATGGCGGCGGCACCACCCGCAAGGTAGGCATTCGGCAATTGCCAGAACACCGGAATCGCGCCCATCGTTCCCGACACAGCCACAACAAGGCACAAGAACGCAGCAACACCGTTGCTCCCAGCAAACACCCCCACCCCTGCCAATCCACAAGCACCAATAAACACCGGAATCGCGCAATGCATCCGTGCCTCGCGACGTTTATCCGCGCTGTATCCGATCGCAATTTGGAAGATCGCCCCGAACACGTACATCACGCCAACTAGCAACCCGATATGCAACGGGTTGGTCGGCCCCAACGCGCGAACGATGGTTGGTGCGAAGAACGAGAGCGTCGCGTTCGCCGCCACGATCCCAAAGTAGATCCCCGTGAGCAGCCACAGCTTCGGGCTGCGCACCGCCAGCATGAAGCTGTGCTCCCGTTTGCCAGCACTCGCACGATCAATATCCAAATCCGTTTGCAGCAGTCGCTTCTCGTGCTCCGACAGCCAGCTAGCCTGCTCCGGCTTATCCACCAGGAACCACACGGCAAGAACACCCGCGAGCACCGTCGGCACGCCTTCAAGCAGGAACAGCCACTGCCACCCTGCCCAACCGTTCACGCCATGCATTCCGTTGAGGATCGCCCCCGCCAGCGGCGCGCCCACGACCGATGACACAGCCGACGCAGAAATGAACCACGCGAACGCTTTTGCACGCCGATGCGCCGGAAACCAGAACGTCAGATAAAGCAACACGCCCGGCTGAAAACCAGCTTCAAATGCGCCAAGCAAAAACCGCATCACATAAAAATAAGCTGGCGAATGCGTGAACATCATCAGCACGCAAATCGTCCCCCAGCCCAATGTGATGCGCGCCAGCGTGCGGCGCGCGCCGATGCGCAGCAACAACCAGTTGCTCGGAATCTCCAGAAAGAAGTACCCGAGGAAGAAGATGCCCGCCCCGATGCCGTACACCGTTTCGCTAAAGCCCAAATCCTGTTGCATTTGCAGCTTCGCAAAGCCGACGTTCACGCGGTCGATCCACGCCAGCATCCACAGCACGAAGATGAACGGGATGATCCGCCACATGATCTTCTTGTAGATGGGGTCGAGCATTTGCTGGCTCGGATTCGCGAACGCATTGTTCGCATCGCGTGTCGGCGACATGGGTTGTTGGTTCATGGCATCTCCTGCCGGATTCGGCATGCGCTAGTACGCGCCATTGACGGCGCAATTGTTGAGTTGTTATGTCGCATTAATGGCGTTGGGCGGTGCCAGTTGGTTTCTGGCGCGATCGTTCAAGCCGCTTCATCCAGACGCATCGCCTGAAGCAACGCACGGCACGCCGCAGGCACCGGCCCGATCACGGGAATCGAAAAGCGTTCGCACAACGCCTGCGCCGCCTCGCCCAACGGGCCGCCGCCGATGACCACGGCTTGCGCACTGTCTTGCGCAATGCACGCCTGCACTGCGCTCGCGAGGCTGTTTTCCAACTGGGCTGGCACATCCCCAAGCGCCAGCGGGTCGCCCGTCGTAAAGCGCGATCCGGTGAAGCTCGCACCAAGCCCGAGCTTGCGAACATTCGCCGCAATCGAATCAGCTAACAACGGCGTCGTGGTGGCGATACCGAAACGTCGCCCGCTCTCTCCCGCCTCACGCACCGAGGCCGAGCCGATCCCAACGACCGGCACCTCCAAACGCGCACGCAAAGCCTCCATACCCGGGTCACCAAACGCACCGACGATCACACCATCGGCCTGTGACGCCAGCGCCACGATCTGCGGATCATTCATCGCCTCCGCCGCCACAGCAAGATCGTGTTCGTTGACGATCATCGGGGCACCACGCGCCACCGTCGCGCCGATCACGGTCGGCGGCGATGTCATCACGTTGGCGAAATACGATCGAGCGATGTCGACCATCATTTGCGTCGTCGCCGTCGACGTATTTGGATTGATAAGCAGGATTTGAGTCATGAAAATCTCGGCGAGTCAGAACCATTGGGAACATCAAAAACATCAGGCTGCGGGCGACGTACCGGCAGCGGCACGCGTGGCTGCGGGCGTATTCGCATCGCTCGATGCATCGCCCGGCGCATCAGGACCATCAATCGGTTTCCCAAACGTTTCCGGTGCAAACGTCAGCGCAATAGCGAACACCGCGTACATCCCAGCCATCATTCCGAACATGCCGCCAATACCGTATTGATCGAACACGCGTCCGGCGATCAGCGGCATAGCAGCACCTGCCAACGTGCCCAGCGCGAGGATGAACGCCGTACCAAACGCACGCACTCGCGTCGGGTAAAGCTCGGGGGCATAAATCCAAATGGACGTATTCAGCAGCAGCACACAAAACTGAAACGCTGCCCCGAACGCAAGAATCAACGGCTGCGATTTCGACAGAAAGCCGAAACACAACCCAATCACGCACGCCGCAATCGCACCGATCGTCAGCACACGTTTGCGCGGAAACCGGAAGCCGAAATACGACGCTGTGATCGCCCCGAGCAAGCTGCCCGACTGCATCACGATGGTGAACACGAAGCTCTTGGAGAGCGTGTAGCCCTGCGCCATGAGAATCGTCGGCATGAGCGTGAGCACCGAAATCTGCGCGCCGTACGTCATGCAAACGGCGATACCGACAGCCACTGTGCGTCGAGCCAGCGGCCCGACAAAGACTTCACGCAACCGCACTTTCTCCGCGCGATGCGCTCCCTCCGGCGCTTCGCTCAGATAGCGCTTCTCCCCACCAGCACGCTTACCAAGCTTCCCCGAGGCAAGAATATTGAGCACACGATTCGCTTCCTCCACCCGGCCTTTGGAGAACAAGAAGCGAGGCGTCTCGGGAATGAACCGTCGATACAGCAGCACGAAGAACGCGGGCAGCACCAGACAACCGAACAACCAGCGCCAGCTATCCGGCCCGGGGAAGAACGCAAACACCGCCAGCCCGAACGCCGGTGCCAGCATGTTGCCCAGCCCGCCACCCGCAACGTTGATGGCCCCCACCGCCACACCACGGAAGCGCGAAGAACAGAACTCCGCGAGCATCGTGACGGCGATCGAAATCTCGCCGCCCAAACCGAAGCCGACGATGAAGCGCCCTGCGGCAAGCATGGTGTAGTTCGTCGCCAGTGCGCAGATCAAAGCGCCCAGCGTGAAGAGCATCAGGTTGATACTCAGCATGGTGCGGCGTCCGTAGCGGTCGGCGATGTATCCCGAGCCCAACCGCCCAATCGCGGCAGCACCGAACGTCAGCGTATTGAGAAACCCGATCTGCGCGCCGGAAAGGCCCCAGTACTCGCGCAGCAACGGCCCGACGAGGCCGACGGCGTTTTGCTCGAAAACGTCGAACAACACCCCGAACAGAATCAGCGCGAGGATTTTCTTGTGTGACGGCGTCACGCCAATGTCGTCGAGCGCTTTCTCAAGCTGCTGCAACCTCGGTTCCGACGAAGATACGACCACTTCTGCGCCCATCGTAAAACTCCCTGCGCCTCAATTGGCGCCTAGCGACCGATTGCCTCGCCCTCTGATGAATCCGATTCGGTTAATATTTTTTCAGATTATTTGTTTTTGAAAATTATTTTTCATATTCGGGTTTCACCGGACGTGCGAAGTCCTTGGCGAGAGACGCCAATCGCGAAAAACCGATCAGGAAAAGTAGGACTTAGATCTCGTCCAGCGCGTCGTGAAACGCTTCCACCAGCCCAAGCTGACGACGCCCCGGATTGCCCGCCAGCGTCATGACCTGCGTCACGATCAGGTGACACAGACCGATCACGGCCGTGTGATTGTCGAGCACGCCCGGCCCTTGCACTTCGCATTGCAGCGACCACTTCGCAGGCGTCTTTGCCGAAGCGTTGCGCTCCGTGATGTAGACGAGATTCGGGCAAGCCTTGGCGAGCTGCGTAACGATCGCTGGCATCGGACGGATACGGCGACGCAGCGCAAACACGATCACGACATCGTCCGCGCTGATACCCGCGAGGTGCTCGCCCAGCGTCTCCCCTGCCCCGGGGATCACTTGCGCGCTTGGCACGATTTGCAGCAATTGCCAGCGGAAATACATCGCGAGCGGATGGCTCGACCGGAAGCCCACCACCCACACTTTGCGCGCCGCGAGAATCGCCTCGGCGATTTGCTCAATCTCATTGGACGACAAGCGTCGATACGTCGCGTCGATGTTGGCAAGGCTTTGCTGTCGATGCGCACCAACGACGTCATCAGCAACAGCTTCCGTCGCCGGTGCCGTCGCGGCCATCGCCAACGGCGAGCCAGCGCGTTGCTCGGAACGAACATGCTTGCGCGCATCGTCGAACGACGCATAGCCCAGACGCCGCACGAATCGCGTGACGGTGGCATTGGACACCTGCGCCAGCGTCGCGAGCTCCGATGCCGTGTACCCCGCCAGATCGCCCGGAAGATCCAAGGCGAACTCCGCCAGACGACGCTCCGATGGCGAGAGTTGATCCAACTGTTCTCGAATCCTGCCGACGAAAGACTTCTTCACGTGCGATGCCATAAACGTATGCGTGGTTGGGGCGGGCTATTGTCGCGCGAATCCACGGGAATTCGGGCGAGTCGCGGAATATCGCGAATTCATCCAAGGGTAAACATCTAGATCGATTTCATTTTGACGCTCGATTTTGCGGCATAGACTGGATCTTATTAAATGGAACTCGGTTCCATTTTATGGAACCAATAGCCTAACCAATCACGTATCCGCTAACGCAAATGAGCATCTTGGAAACCGCAACGGCCGTGCTGCGCCTGATGGCGACACGACAAGCCGAAGTGACGATGACCGATCTGGTCGATCACCTCGCCATGCCAAAGAGCACCGCTTCACGTGTGCTTAAACAAATGGCCGACGAGGGCCTGCTGGTTCGCAACGCGACAACGCTGGCTTATCGCCCTTCGCTGCTGTTGCTCGAACTCTCGCATCTGGTTCGTGCGTCGACACCGCTCATCGAAATGTGCGCACAGGCGCTCGACGATCTGGGCCAGGTCTATGGCCACACGGGCTACGTCTCGGTGCTCGACGGTGACGACGTCGTTGTCCTGCGCGTGCGGCCCGGCTCGCAGGCACTGCGCGCCATGACCAACCCGGGGCATCGACTGGCCTCATGGGCAACCTCCACCGGCCGCTCGCTTCTCGCGCGCGAATCCGACGACCAGATCCGCGCCCGCTTCCCTGATGGCTTGCCGACATTGCGCGAAAACGGCCACCCCATCGGCGGCCCCGCCACGCTTGATGCCCTCCTGACGAAACTTCAAACCGTGCGCGAGCGTCGCTACGCGGTGGCAGAGAACGAAGCCCTCTCCGGTGTCTGCTCAGTGGGATGCGCGGTCGCCGATCCCAACAGCGGCGAGTGTTTGTCGTTCTGTATGACTTTTCCCGCCGCGATGCTCCCCGCGGCGGAAATTCAGGCGATTGCGCAGCGCGTGGCCTCCCACGCAGAGCTGATCGGTCGCTCCGTTGGCGATCCGTTCTGGAACTCGCCCCGTTAATCCGCACGCCCCGTCGATCTCCCACCATGAATCCGTCGTCCTCTGCCATGCCGACACCTCCCGATGCAACAAGCACCGAGGTTCCGCCGCCGCAACATCCGTCGACTTTCTCGCCCGCCAATCTGCTGTTACTCAGCGTTCTGAGCGTATTTGGCGCAATCATCGGTATCGAACTGCTGGTCAAGCTGGGCGTCACGCCCAACACGGCAATCATCGGCGCGCTAGTCGCCATGATTTGTGCACGCGTGCCGTTACGGGCCTTCGCCCAATACCGCTCGATTCACGTGCAGAACCTTGCGCAAAGCGCCATCTCCGCCGCCACGTTCGGTGCCGCCAACAGCCTGTTGCTGCCCATCGGCATTCCGTTCTTGATGGGCCGCGCCGATCTAGTGATGCCGATGTTCATCGGCGTTTCGCTGGCGATGCTGCTCGACGGCTACATGCTCTACCGCATGTTCGACACCAAGATTTTCCCGGCGACCGGTACGTGGCCGCAGGGCGTCGCGGCGGCGGAAGCCATTAAGGCGGGCGACGTCGGCGGACGTCAGGCACGCGTGCTCGGTGCGGGTCTCGGCATCGGCATGCTCGGCTCATGGTTCGGCATTCCGATGTCGGCATTCGGCACGGCTTTTATCGGCAACATCTGGGCGCTGACCATGCTCGGTCTCGGCTTCCTGCTCCGCGGCTACTCGATGCCGCTGTTCGGCTTCGCCGTCGAGAAGGCTTACATCCCCCACGGCATGATGATCGGCGCGGGCATCGTCGCGCTGCTCCAGATCGTAAGAATGGTCTGGCGCGACCGGCCTGTGCGCGGCGCTGCCGACAACGCGGCTGAACAGCGCGGAACCAATCCGGCAGGCACCCGCAGCATCCGCCGCTCGTTGCGTTTCGGTGGCGTGGCTTACATCGGGCTGGCGACGCTCGTGGCACTTGGCGCGGGTCTCTATGCGGATATGTCGCCGGGCATGTTGATCCTGTTCATCGTGTATGCCGCGTTCGCCGCGTTCGTGCATGAGCTGATCGTCGGGATTGCCGCGATGCACTCGGGTTGGTTCCCGGCATTTGCGGTCGCGCTCATCACGCTGCTGATCGGTATGCTGATCGGCTTCCCACCAGCGGCACTTGTCGTGCTTTGCGGTTTTTCCGCCGCCACCGGCCCCGCCTTCGCCGACATGGGCTACGACTTGCGCGCCGGGTTCATCCTGCGCGGCCACGGCAGCGATCCGGCCTTCGAACTCGCGGGCCGCCGTCAGCAACTCATGGCCGCGATGCTCGCCTTCGTCATCGCGATTCCGGTCGTGTACTTCGCCCATTCGAGCTTCTTCGCCAACGGGCAAGTCCCGCCGGTGGCTGCGGTCTATGTATCCACGATCAAAGCCGGTGTTGCCCCGGGTGTCCTGCATTCCCTGATGCTCTGGGCCATTGCTGGCGCCGCGTTGCAATTCATCGGCGGCCCCAAACGCCAGCTCGGCGTGCTGTTCTCCACCGGACTGCTCATCGCTAACCCGGCCGCCGGATGGGCCGTTCTCGTCGGGATCGCCCTGCGCTTTGTCATCGAGCGCACCACCGGCGAGCGCACACGCAACACGATGGAAGTCTTCGCCGCGGGGATCATCGCAGGCGACGCCATCTTCAGTTTCGGCAGTTCGTTAATCCGCTCGCGCACGCATTGAGATTGAAACCGCGCGACACCCGTTCACCCATTTCCCTAGATCGTCATCATGAGCTTTAGCCAAACTCTCCAAGTCTTCGAAGCCTTCGACAGCGCCCATGCGTCGGGCCAAACCGTGGTCGACCTGCTCGCGCCCTATGCATCGCAGGGTGTCACTGTCGATGTCCTGAAAATCGAAGGCAAGAAAGGCGCGACCGATTTCGTCAAGATTTGCATCCCCGGTGCTGTCGGCAAGCGAGCCGGTGGTGCAGCGCCCAGCCTCGGCATCGTCGGCCGTCTGGGCGGCATTGGCGCTCGGCCGTCGCGCATCGGCTTGGTGTCTGACGCCGACGGTGCCATCGCCGCTGTCGCCGCTGCGCTGAAGCTCGCGCATATGCGCACGCAGGGCGACACCCTTGCCGGTGACGTTTTCATCACGACGCACATCTGTCCTGACGCCCCGACGCGCCCGCACGAACCCGTCGATTTCATGGACTCCCCGATCGACACCGAGGACGTGAACGCCCACGAAGTGTGGGACGAGATGGATGCGGTGCTCTCTCTCGACACCACCAAGGGCAACCGCATCATCAACCACAAGGGCTATGCAATCTCGCCGACGGTCAAAGAGGGCTACATCCTGCGTGTCTCGGAAGACCTGCTGCGCATCATGGAAATGACGAGCGGCCAGCCCGCCGTCACATTCCCGGTGACCACGCAAGACATCACGCCTTACGGTAACGGCGTCTATCACCTGAACAGCATCATGCAGCCGTCCATTGCGACCCGTGCCCCGGTAGTTGGCGTCGCGATCACCACCGAGAGCGTGGTACCCGGCTGCGGCACGGGAGCCAGCCACGAAGCGGATATCGCACTTGCGGTGAAGTTTGCGGTCGAGGTCGCCAAGGAATTTGGCCGGGGAACGTGTCAGTTCTACGACACCGAGGACTATGCGCGCCTGATCGCGTTGTACGGCTCGCTGGCCCACCTCTCGAAGCGCCAACCCAAATGAGGCATTGCCGATGAGCCAGCAAAAACTCGGGACGCTGACGATCGGCCAAGCGCCCCGCGCCGACATCACACCCATTCTCGATGCCCATCTACCGGCTCAAGTGCCGGTCGTCCACATGGGTGTGCTCGACGGGCTGGACCGTGATGCCATCGAGGCGGACTTTGCGCCGCAGGCAGGCAATGGTGTGCTGATCTCGCGTCTGCTCAGCGGCGACTCGGTGGAACTCGACAAGCCCGCGATTCAGCGGGCATTGCAGGCAAAACTCGAGGCGCTTGAAGCCCAGGGCTGCACGGTCATCCTGATCCTGTGCACGGGGGAATTCGAAGGCCTCGCGTGCCGCCATGCTTGGCTTGTCGAACCGGACCGCATCGTCCCGCCCGCTGCCGCCGCGCTTGCGGGTGAACGTCAGGTCGGCATCGTGGTGCCGCTCGCGGGTCAGATCGAGAGCGAGTTTCACAAGTGGGGGGCGTTACAACGTCCACCAATCTGCGCTGCGGCGTCGCCGTACGCCACAGGTGCCGAGGGCGATGAAGTACTCGCCAACGCCGCTCGCGTCTTGCGCGAACAGGGTGCCCAGATGCTGGTGCTCGATTGCATGGGCTTCGTTGAGCGCCATCGCGAGATTGCGCATGCGGCGTCCAACCTGCCGGTGGTGTTGTCCAACACGCTCGTCGCCCGATTGACCGCGACGTTGATGTAAGGAGACAACACCGCCCCCGAGGGAAATATTCGTCCTTTATCATCTGATCGCATCAAATCGCATCCGATCGAATTGACACCCTCGAGGGGGCAACCATGCGTCTGCCTAACGCCAAACTCGCGATACTTTGGATCATCGCGCTCGCCCTGCCTGTCTTTGCGCGCGCTGCCGACGGCTTTATCCACATCGATGCGGGACGCGCCGACGCCTACGTTCCGGTGTACGCGATGGAGAAGCCCAACGCCATCGCAACGGTCATCCTGCTGCCCGGCGGTGACTCGGGTACGGGCCGCCTCAGTAACGGTCAGCCCGGCAGCATGAACTTCCTCGTGCGTTCCCGGCAGTTGTTTGCCGACGAGGGCTTCAACGTGCTGGTGATGTTCCGGGCGAGCGACCTGCGAACGCTCGATTTCCCCGAGCGCATCAGCAGCGAGCACGTGAAGGAAATCAGCAACGTGATCGACTATGCGACACAGACGTTCGGCAAACCGGTCTGGCTGGTAGGCACCAGTCGCGGCACGGTTTCAGCCACCGCAGCGGCCATCGCGCTAGGCAAAGCCCATATCGCCGGATTGGTGTTGACCTCAAGCGTCACCAATCGCAAAGCTGGCGCGATTGGCGCACAAGACATTGAAAAGATCGACATGCCCACGCTGGTGCTTCATCACAAGTTCGATGCTTGCCCCATCTGTGTGCCGAGTCAGGCGGAAGCCCTCATCGGCGAGCTAAAGAACGCCCCCGCGAAGAAGTTCATCCTTGTTGACGGCGGCGGCCCGCCGAAAGGCGACCCGTGCGAAGCCCAGCATTGGCACGGCTACCCCAACGTCGAGCCACAAACCGTCCACTTGATCGCCGACTGGATTCGCAACCCCAACAACTGACCAGCCACTGCGGGGCACCGCACGATTCACGCCGCATAGCCCCCAAGTTTTCCGTTCCCCTCCATCTCGGGCGCGGGCCGAATCATTAGCAGCGAGAACGTCGAGAGAATCAGACAAAGCGTCGTGGCCACCGCTGGCGACGATCGATCGCCTGTGACGTGAATCAGCCAAACCGCAACCAGTTGCGTCAGCCCGCCGAAGATAGCGACACCGAAGCTATACACCGCCCCGGTAGCCGTGGCGCGCATCGAGCGGGGAAACAGTTCGGGAATCAGCGTGACGGACGGCGCGCCCTGAAGGGTGTACACGAAGCTCAGTCCGACGATGATCACGAACAGCCGGAAGACGCTCGGCCCGCTGCTGAGCCACATGTACGCCGGATACAAAATCCCGATCAGCACCAGACGCGAGAGCAAGATCGGCTTCATGCGGCCGTAGGCATCGGCAATCTTCCCCGCAATCGGCGACACCACAGCCAGTATCAAGCCCGATGCCATCGCACAGGCATACGACGCCGACTCGTCGAGTTTCAACTCTCGAATGGCGTACGTCGGCAAGAAAAAGATCAGCATGTACGCCGTCACGACGCCGCCCATGACCAGCAAAATCCCGGCAAAGAGATTGCGCCGCTGCGTGCGCAACAAGTCGCCCAGCGGCGAATGCTCG
Organism: Pandoraea pneumonica; assembly: GCF_049918595.1. Taxonomy (GTDB): domain Bacteria; phylum Pseudomonadota; class Gammaproteobacteria; order Burkholderiales; family Burkholderiaceae; genus Pandoraea; species Pandoraea pneumonica_A. The sequence goes on along the minus strand of NZ_JBNCRZ010000002.1, from coordinate 229,804 downwards.
GGCGTGGCTTCACCGTCCGAGGACTGCGGCTCCATCGCTCCCAACTGACGACGAATGACGATGCCCGCGGGCAGAATCAACGCGCCCAGCAGGAACGGTACGCGCCAGCCCCACGAGTACAACGCTTCGGGCGAGAGAAAGTGCGAGAGCGCCGCCGCCATCGCCGCACCGGCGCAGATCCCCATGCCTTGGCTCGCTAGCTGCCAACTCGTATAAAAGGCGCGCGCCCCTTTCGGTGCATGTTCAAGCATCACGGTCGTGGCAGGCCCAACTTCGCCGCCTGCCGAAAACCCTTGGATCAAACGGGCCATGACCATGATGACCGGCGCAGCAATACCGATATCGGCGTAGGTCGGTGCCAGCCCTGCCATGCAAACGCCCAGCGCCATGAGCGAGAGCGTGAGCGTCATCGCAGCGCGCCGTCCAGCCCGATCCGCATAGATGCCGATGACGATGCCACCAATCGGCCGCATCACGAAGCCCACGCCGAACGTGGCCACCGCCGACATCAGTTGCCCGTCGGCGCTCAGCGGTGAAAAGAACAGATGGCCGATCACGATCGAAAAGAATCCGAATACCGTGAAATCGAAAAACTCCATCGCGTTGCCGATCGTCGTCGCGACCAGCAGCCGTGTGCGCGTGACGCGCGCCGGCGGGTGCGCCTCCAACTTCAGTGCATCTCTCATGTGCGTCTCCTGACGTTCTTCTCGTTATCGTGCAATTTCGGCATGGAAGGCCGGGATCTCGTAGCGGCCCAGTTCGTCGAGCAGAAGCGACCAGCCGCGAAGCCCTTCGCCGATCGACCGGATGTGGAAAAATTCATTCGGCGCATGCACGTCTTCGTCGGGCAAGTTGTAGCCGAACATGAGCGTTTCGATCCCCAGCATCTCTTTGAAAATCGCCGTGATCGGCACACTCGCGCCGAGGCGCACCTGAATCGGCTCGCGCCCCGTCTCGTTGCGCAGCACCGTCTGTGTGGCCCGCACCAGCGGATGCCACGACGGCAACGACGACGCAGGCGCGCCGTTATGCTGATGGAGTATTTCGAGCGTCACGCCCTCAGGACATTGGCGATGCAGGTGCTGCACGATGTGCGCAAGGACGTCCTTCGACTGCTGCCCCTCGACCAGCCGCACCGTAAGCTTCGCCGTCGCGACATTCGGAATGATCGTCTTGCCGCCCTGTCCGAGGTAGCCACCCCACATCCCGTTGACGTCGAGCGCGGGACGCAGCGTGACCTGCTCCCGAAGCGAGAAGCCCGGCTCGCCATGATGGCTGGCAGCCACATCGGCAATGAACGCATCGGCATCGAAGGGAAATGCCGCGGTGTCCGATCGTTGAAGCGGCGTCAACGCCTTGGCGTCAGCGTAAAAGCCCTCGACGGCAACGGCACCATCGCGATCGTGAAGTGAGCTCACCAGTCTCGCCATCTCGTGCAGCGCGTTGCGCACGCAGCCGCCATAGCGGCCAGAGTGCAAGTCTTTCGCCGCCGTCTGAATACGAAACTCCAATTGCCCGTTACCGCGCGCACCGGTGTTGATGGTCGGAACCACGGCACTCGCGCGGCCACCGTCGGCGGATAGCACGGCGTCCACGCTGAGTAGTTCGCGATGTCGCGTAATGATTTCCGCGAGCGTCGGGCTTCCCGTTTCTTCCTCGCCTTCAAGGAAAACCTTCACGTTGACCGGACAGCCACCGGCCACTGCCAGAAATGCGGCGACGACTTCCAGCGCGATGCTCGTGGGCCCTTTCACATCGGACGCCCCGCGCGCGAACAAGCAACCGTCGCGCTCGGTCGGCTCGAACGGCGGGCTTTTCCAAAGTTCGATGGGATCTTCGGGCTGCACGTCGTAGTGCCCGTAGATGAGTACCGTCGGCTTGCCGGGTGCGCCGAGCCATTCGCCATAAACGGCGGGCTCGCCGCCGCCATCCAATTCACGAATGTTTGCGAGGCCCATGTCGTTCAGACGCGCGGCGAGATATTGCCGCGCCTGCGCCATATGCGCAGCGAAAGCGGGATCGGGGCTCACGCTGGGGATGCGCAAGTAGGTCTTCAGACGCGACAGAATCGCATCGTGTTCGGCTTCAAGGAATGCCAGTACGCGTTGGACCACGGGTGTCTCCATCGATGAATGATCGGCTTCGCAGGCCGCTTTGTGATGAGTCATCTTAGAAACCCAAAAACCATGTGTCCAATGCATTATTTTTGTAATTTTGATTACATTTTCTGATGCTAATTTGAGAGAATGACGCGACACATCCAGCCCTTGCACAGGAATTGGCGATGAACCTGCATCACCTTGAGCACTTTCTGGCGCTGGTCGAGACGGGCTCCTTCAGCAGAGCGTCGGAGGCTCTCCATCTCACGCAGCCCGCCTTGAGCCGAAGCATCCAGATGCTTGAGCAGGAGCTCGGCGTACGGTTGATCGACCGCATTGGGAAGCGAAACGAACTCACGCCATTTGGCGTACTCGTGGCCGAGCGCGCGCGCAAGATCGTGTCGGACTCGGTCGATCTGAAACACACCGCGCAGTTGCTGATGCGAGGCGATGGCGGAACGGTTCGTCTTGGGTTGGGGTCAGCGCCAAATGCGATGTTCGCTGGGCCGTTGCTGTCGTACATGCTGCGCGAATATCCGCACGTGGGCATTCACCTGTCGACGGGCAGCCCGGAAGCGCAGCTCGCCGCGCTACGCGATCGCACGTTCGACGCCTTGCTCGTGCATTCACGTGCTATCGCGCCGCAGGAGGACCTGCACGTTCAGTTACTCGGGAGTGTGCAATCGGGTTTCTTGTGTCGGCGCGGTCATCCGTTAGCGAAACGCCGCAAGGTCGAGTTTGCGGACCTGGTGCAATACCCCGTCGTCGGGACGATGCTCAGCGACGAGATCACGCGCGAACTGGTGAAGCGTTTCGGAGCCGATGCGCATCCGACGCGTTTGCTTCGCGCGTCGTCTGACTCGGTGGCCGCGCTCATCGAAACGGCACTCGCGACCGACGCCCTCTTCTTCGGCGCCATCGCGACGGCGCGCGCGTGGCTGAATAGCGGCGATATCTCGGTCGTGCGCCTCGATCTGCCAGAGGCGGCCAGCGCGCAGTACGCGTTCATCACATTGGAAGGACGCACGCAGTCGCCCGTGCTCGAGACGGTTCGCCAGTTCTGCTTCGACCTCGCGCTGGGCGAGTCGAAGCAGAACACTGTTTCGCGATAGCGTGCACTACGTCGAGCGCTACGCGCCAGTAGGCTTGATGTTCTGGTTGTGGTGGAACAGGTTATGCGGGTCATACCGGGTTTTCGCCGCAACCAGACGCTCGTAGTTCGGGCCATAGGCTGCGCCGACCCGCTCAGCTTCGTCCTGGGTGAGGAAATTGACGTAAGCACTCCCCAGTGCAAAGGGCGTGGCCGCGTCGAAGAACGCCCGTGCCCACGCGATGCAGCGCGCATCGTCGCCCGGGTCGTCCCAGCGCCCGTGCACGTTCATGACATATTGGGTACTCCGGCTCGGATAAGCCGTGGCCTCCTCCGAATAACGGCTGGCTTGCCCTCCAATCTGTCCGAAGAAGATTTCGCATTGCGGCGACGGTAGCCTGCCAATCGCGTCGATCAATACGTCTAGCAGTCCGTCCGGCAAGTCGGCCAGATTGTGCGACTTCCAGTAATTGCGCGCACCAGGGGTCAACAGCGGATCGAACGCCTGCTGCCACATGGCGTACGGCATCGGGCCGAGGTGCTCGCCGTACGGGGTACCGAAGTGACGCACCGCCTCCAGCGCAGCCGGGCCGTCTTCAACGGCACCCGTGTAACAGCTCGCAAACGCGACCATCGGTTTGCCGTGGACCGCCTCCGGCAGAAACGGCAACGGCGGCGCAAGGCGTAACACGGCCCATACGGAAAGCTCGTCTGGCATATCGCGCGCGGCGACGCGATAGCGTTGGAGCGCATCTTTCGCCTGCGCCAACGGCAACACCACCAGCCCGCCGTACACTTCGGGACCGACACGGTGCAGCGCAAACTCGAACATCGTGACAACGCCGAAATTGCCACCGCCGCCGCGAATCGCCCAGAAGAGGTCCTCATGCGCATCGGCAGCGGTGTGCACCAGTTCCCCGTCGGCAGTCACGACATCTGCCGACACGAGATTATCGACCGTCATTCCGTATTTCCGGGTCAACCAACCGAACCCGCCGCCGAGCGTCAAACCCGACACGCCAGTGGTCGAGTTGATACCGAGCGGTGTCGCGAGGCCGAACGCCTGTGCCTCGTGGTCGAAATCGCGCAGCGTGGCAGCCGGTTCGACAAAGGCTCGACGCGCTGCCGGATCGACGCGCACGGACTTCATTGGCGACAAGTCGATCATCAGCCCGTCGTCGCACGCCGCCGTGCCGGCGATGTTGTGCGCGCCGCCGCGCACGGCGAGCGCAAGATTGTTGTCGCGTGCGAAATTCACGGCGCAGCGAACGTCAGCGACGCCCGCGCACCGCACGATCACGGCCGGATGGCGGTCGATCATCGCATTCCAAAGACGTCGTGACGAATCGAAATCGGGATCGCCGGGCAGCAACACCCGGCCTCTGATGGACGCGCTTAGCGCGCCGATGGCTTCGGTGGAAAACTTAGCCATAAGACACCTCATGCTGTGTGGCCCAGGCCTGAGGCAATTGCAGGGAGACTCGATAAATCTCTAAGGCTTTGCCCGCTCCAAAAGGGGGGCGACTGTGGGTGTCGTCTTGGGTGACTGTGGGACGCGATTTATCCCCGAGGCGGTGCTTCGACGGGTGGGGTGCCGTCGTGGAAAAGTGTCTTCAATTGTGATCGCAACTCCGGCGAATCAGTGTGCTTGTGAACCGTGATCGCATGCTGCACGGCAGCCTCCAGCAGTTCACCTTCAGAATCGGCACACAGGGCGACCGAGCAGTTCGTTTCACTCGGGAATTCCCGGCAATCGATGTATTTTCGGGCCATGACGCTCTCCTCCTTCCTGCGAACAAAGTCGCCTAAAAAGTATAGGTCGCAGGTGCCTGATCTGGCGTCCGAATCCTCGCGACTCACATAACGGTCGCCCAATTCGAAAAAAAAGCCCACATGCGAACATGTGGGCCCCTCTTCCAACCGCACGACAACCTACCGCTTTACCACTTGTCGTCTTGGGCCGGTGCTGGCTGTGCTTGCGCTTGCGTCGCCTGGGCAGTCTTCTTCACTGCCTTAGTCGCGGGCGCGGTTGTGGCCGCAGCGTCCTGCGGAGCAGCCTGTGACGGCCCTCTCGCCAGTTCGCCCCGCACTTGCAACCCGGCCACAGGCAGGTTATCCAGACTGCCGCGCACGTTATCCAGATGCCCGTACGAGAGATTCTGCGTCACGCGCTCGACCACCAGCTCGCAACACGGATTCTCCGAGCGTCCGAGACTCTGCCCCGTCTGCGGGTCCTTGAACTCGTTGCCCATCGTCACGACGGCGTAGCGCGCGCCCTCACGCAGCGCTTGCCCACCCTGACTCACCACCACGTTGGTGCCGTCGCGCGCCACAACCGTAATCGGGAACGTCGATTGCAGAATCGCGCTAACAATCGCTTTCCCGGCCTGATCCGTCATCTCTGCGAGAATTCGGCGGCCGTCGACACCGGTACTGAGCGTCGTCGGTGCCGTCGTCGGCATTGCGGCACTCAACGTGCTCGACGAGGAAACCTGACGAGTCGCGACATTCACCAGTTTCTGCGACAGCGCCCAACCGCCCGAGTAGCTCACGAGCTGCCGGTCGCTGGTGCGCAGTTGGCGCGCGTAGCGGCTGTAGGCGAACGAATTGACGTGCGCACTCCAGACGAGATCGGCACTCGCTGCCTGCGATAGTTTGGCGAGTTCGGCACCCGGCGCCTGACCGGACGCGATCATGTCCAGCTCGCGCTCCAACTCCGGACTCATCTCGCGATCAAGCACGGCAAAGCGGCCTGTCTGCACCAACGCATCGCTCACGCGCTGGCGCAGCGCTTCGGCCACGTCGCGCGACGGCACGGTGATATCGCCCATCGGCAACGTCGGCTGATCGAACAAGACGGGACCGACCACGACCTTGAGCTTCTGCATGTCGGCCGACGGTTTGAACTTGGCGACATCGGCCTCGATGGTCGCCTTGAAGTGCTTGGTCAGCACGCCCGGCTCTTCGAGACTCACGACGCGCAAGTGCTGGATCACGCCGCCCGAGCGCTGCTGCACAACCTCGGCAAACGCGTTGCCGCGCAACGATGCGGAATCCTGATCCAGACTGACATCGAGCCCGAACTTGGCTGCCACACTCTCCGACTGCATCACGGCGCCGTTGACCTGAAGCAGCGCCAGCTTCATGGCTTCGCGCATCGCTTCGCCAGCGGTATTGCCGAAACCGACGGCCGTCGTCTTCTCGGTCTCGAGCTTGCCGACATCGGGCACCGGCGCCGCAGCGCTGGGCGCCGAGGCCGGGGCTTGCACAGACTCCGCCGGCTTCTCGCTACAGCCGGCGACAAAAAAGAGGGCCACAAGGGCCCCCGTGAGCGATTTACGCATCCTGAGTGTCCTGGTGGCCGTGTCTTACAGCGCTGCCAGTGCCTTGGTGGCATCGGCCGGCACTTCGATGCCGTTGTTACGGGCGAAGTCGACTGCGTTCTTCAGTGCCTTGCCCGCTTCCGTCACCGAACCCGGGAAGTTCGACACCACATAGGCGGCGCCGCCCAGCGACGTCAGCGCCATCGGCGATGCGCTCTTCATGCCGTTGCCCATGGCCGTCACGTCGTTGCGCATGCCCGTGTAGTGGACCATGCCCAGCGCCAGGTGACCCAAACCTTGTGCAAACGTCTTCTTGCTCTCGGCATCCAGCACCGGCTTTTCCTTGAGCTTGGCGGCAATCGCACCGCTCGTATCGCCCACCGCATTGACGGCCTTCGAAGCCGCGTCCTTGTCATCGGTCGAACCCGACGACAGTTGCTGTGCGACGGCGGCAGCTTGTTCAGCTTGCGTCTTCAGGCCCAGCGCTTCACCCATCTTGGCGTTGGCGTTGAGCACATCGACGTTGGCGGCAACGTAGTTGCGCACCAGCGTGGTTTGCTGACCGCCCAGGTCAGCCGCGCCTTCGCTCGACGACTTGCCGCCCAGCAGATTGCCCAGACCACCGAGTTGGGCAAACGAGGCGCCCGAAGCACCGACCAGAACCGCCGCAACTGCACACGCGATAACTTTCTTCATGATGTTGTTTTCTACGAGTTGAATGGATGAACTTCGCGATTAACGCAAATTGAGATTGGTGATCTGGCTGGTCAACTCGCGCGCAGCGTTGTTGGCGGCCAGACGCAGCGCGTTGTTGCGCGCTTCGGCTTCTGTCGGACCGGTGCCCGCGTACTGCACAGGCCCCACCGATGCGATGGTGTCGGGAATGGTTTGCCCGATATCGAGCAGCTTGGCGTTGACCGTCACGGCCACACGCATCAAGCCAGAATTCGGATCGCGGTCGGCCAGGCCGACGTCCAGCGTGCCGAGGGCGATATAGGCCATGTGCGCGACGCGCATGCCGGAGACCATCGACGCCAGCGTGGCAGGCTTCAGGTCCATGCCGGTCTGGTAATCGTTCTCGACGTTGGCAACCTTGAATTGACCACCCGTGTACGGCTCGATCAGGGCCGCTTCGTTGACCTTGAACCCTGCCTTCGCGAAGGTCGACGTGAACACCTGCGACAGGTTCGCGCTCGGGATCAGGCGGAACGTCGAGTCAGTCGCGCGACGGGTCTTGCTGCCTCCAGTCTCGACCGACACCGAACGCTGCATCGATCCCGACATCTGCGCGCTCGTCGACGCGCTGGTGCCGATCTGTCCACCACGGATGCTCTCGCCCTCGACGCCCTTCTCCGAGTAGTTCGATTGCGCCTTCACATCGACCTTGCCGTCGACACGCTTATAGACGCGGTCGTCGTACTCGCGCGACGTCGACACCTCGCGCGAGACGAAGATGAACGCCAGCGGCGAGCGCCCAGCCGCACCGCCCTTGGCCACGGCCGAGTTCGCCTTCACGGCATTGCGCAGATTCGCCACGTTGAGCGACAACCGCACGGCCACCGTGTATTGCTTCTTGTCGGAATTCTCTTCCTCGGCCAGGATCGTCGAGTCGAGAATGTAGCGATCCGGGTCGGCGAGAATCTTTTGGCGAATCGCGTCGAAGTTCTCCGACTCGGCTTCGCCCGCGTCGGCGTAGTAGAACTCCACCGCTTTGAGTTGCGCCGCGGACAACGCGCGCGCCTTGTCGTCACGGGAAATCGACCAGCCCTCATAGGTCACGGTCGCCTTGCCGCGCGCCTGTTGCACCTGTGCGAGTGCGCTTGTGGCGAACACCATCGCCGCCAGCAAAAGAAACAGCTTCTTCATTACTTGCATAGCTTCATCAGCCCTGTCGTCTTATCAATCTGAGACGTAATGTCCGACGCCGAAGCGGCAGACTTCACCCAAGCATCGTCTTTACCTGCGATGGTTTCCGCGAGCTTTACGAACAACCCGTTGATCGAGTCGTAGTAAGCCGGAAAATCGTCCACCCACGTTTGCGAGGCCGGCACCGGCTTGACCTCGCCGTTCTTGAGCGACGTATTCAAATACGTCGCGCCAGTCAGCGGTTCGCGAATGCTGATGTCCGCGTAAGAGCCGTAGATGTACGCCGTACCCACCGCGTTCTCGCTGTACTTGATCTTCTTGAAATTCTTGAGCGTGACGTCGATTTCGTAATCGGGCTTGGGCAGCGTTAGGTTGTACACCGTGCCGTCCATCACCTGCATCGACATGACGTTGCCGATGGCGTGGCCCTTCGAGTAAGGAATGACCGGCACGCCGACGCGCGTGGAAATCGCCTCACTGACCATGTCGGCCGCCCAAGTCTGGACACTCGTCGATGTCGTCTTCAGGTAGTCGGGCAGCATGGCAGCGGCTTCCGGCGTCACGTCGACATGGACGACCTGCAAATAGCGCGGGGCCTGATCCGGCAGCTTCGCGTCGCCAATCGCCGATGCAAAACGCCCATACAACCCCGGCTTGCCATTGGCGCCGTCGTAGACGAGACGCACACGGTCGAGAATTTCGGCTTGCGTAGGCTCGTGATCGAGATTGTCGACATAGCCGAAGCTGACCGGATAGGAGCGCAAGACCGTCATCGACTTGAAATCGAAGAACAGGGCTTGGCCACGCAGCATCACGAAGAGCTTGCGCACGGCACCGAAGCGTTCAACGGAAACGGTTTCGGAATTCAGGACGAGCGAGACCACAATTGCCTGATCGCGGCCTTTGAGTTGCTCGATCGGTTCGGTCGTGAGTTTGAAATTTTGTGCCGGATGTTGATTCACGGCAGCGAGAAGTCGCTTGTAGGGCGAATCTCCGGCGGCTTTCAGCCCGTTTTCGTAAGCACGCGAAAAAGGAAATCGTTTAGCAATACTAGCGGCTTCACCACCATATGCCGCACCCGCAAAGGTCACTGTTTTATCAGTGATTTGTGCTGTCGCACACCCCGAAAATGCAATCGCAAATGCAAATGCAAGACGGAAAAACAATCCGCCCACCTTCATATTCTTCGACTCCCCCGTGTGCACCCACAACAATGGGCGCGAGCCGCCGAATACTGTCCGACTATCGTTTTTCAGTCAATCACTTTCGATATGAAATTCCCATTTAATGGGGAATATAAAAATAGATGGTAGTACTCACTATCTGAAAAATTCATTTCACGGAACCGTCTCATGACGTTTAGCGCTGTCAAATAAAAGTCGCGTGAACCGCGTGGTTCAATTGAGACGTTGCATGCAAAAACTATTCAAAATGACAGGTTGCATTGTCGACGTCTTTCGAGGTGGGTCTGAACGTCAATTCCCGCGTGTCGGTGCACCGAGTGCCTACGGCAAATCTCACATGAAAGGCGTACTCCATGTGGAGTATGTAATGCGCCGGAGTGCGGGAGTACGATCCGCAAAGGGAATCGATGCGGGCGAAACGACCACGCGTCGGGAGGTCATTCAAATGAAAATATCTACCGTCACCCGTAGTTGTGGCGCCGCAATTGGCCTGCTAATGCTGCTTCTCTGTCATTCGGCCGCAGCGGCCGACGGCGCCTGGATCAACGACGCCAAGGGTTGCCGCTTCTGGTCTAGCGACCCTCCCATGCCCGCCATCACATGGACGGCCACCTGGACCGGCGCCTGCAAAAGCGGCTTCGGCGACGGCGACGGCACGTTGGTATGGTTCCGCAACGGCGTATTCGACCAGCAGTTCGACGGAGTGCTGACGCAAGGCAAGCGCTCCGGCACCGGCACCTACCGATGGGCGAACGGCAACCGTTACGAAGGCGTCTTCGTCGACGATGCGCGTACGGGCAAAGGGAAATTCTTCTTCAACTTCGGGGTGCGCTACGAGGGGGATTTCGTCGCAGGCAAGATGACTGGCCAAGGCATCATGTATTTCACGAACGGCGATCGCTACGAGGGAGGCCTCGTTGATGGGGCGTATTCCGGGCACGGGACAATCTATCACGCTAACGGCAGCAACTACTCGGGCAACTTCCTGCGAGGCGGCATCGATTCGAACGGCGGTGTGTTGACCGCTGCCGACGGCACCCGCCGATTCATCCCCTCTTACACCCCGCCACGGCCCGCGCCCGCCGTCGCCCCGCCACCCGATACCAGTGCCAATGTGGCACCCGACAATGGCCCGTCCGTCTTATCGACCGTGTTGGGCGCATTGGCGCAGGGTGTCACCCAAGGCGCAGCCATGCGCCCCGCCGCCCCTGCGCGAGTCGCGGCGCCCGCGCTCCCGGCGGCAAGCAATCTGGCGCTTGCCGCCGCACGGCCAGCGCCGGCCCCGGCGCCCAGACCCGTCGTCGCCCCCGTTGCTGTGCCCGTGGCCACGACGCCGCCCGCCATCCGCAACCATCCCGAAAACGATGCCATCAGTTGCATTCACACGCGACGAGGCAATCAGGGCAACTTCGGTTATGGCATGGAGATGGTCAACGACTGCGGATACACCGTCGAAATCGCGTGGTGCGCCATGATCAACGGCAACACCAGCAGTTGCGCACGCGGCTTCGACTCGATGAATACTCTCGGCCCGGGTCAGGCGTGGCCGGTCGATGCGCTGGCAGGTAAAGAAGTCGTCGAGGTGAAGTTCGGCGCCTGCAAAGGGCCAAACGGATTGCAGGAGGTCAACATCAACAATCCGAAAATGACCATCTCCTGCGGCCCCTACCCCAACTGAGTCGGCGCAGCCCGCTGAAAACCCTCTGAACCAGCGCCTGGCCCGCCACCTCGCGGGCTCGCGTTGTTTTTTAGCTCGCATCAACTCTTATATAAGACATAAGACATTTGACCTTATGAGTCGTGGGGACTAAAATCGCGGACAAAGTACTGCCCGGAACACCCTTGGAGGCTCGCAAGGTCTCCCCCCGAAACTCAATACCAGCAGGTCCCCAAATGCTTGAAAACTTTCGTGCTCACGTGGCCGAACGCGCCGCACTCGGTATTCCCCCCCTGCCGCTGTCGGCGCAACAGACCGCCGAACTGGTGGAACTGCTGACGAACCCGCCCGCAGGCGAAGAACAGACGCTGGTCGACCTGATCACGCACCGTGTGCCCGCCGGCGTGGACGAAGCCGCCCGCGTGAAGGCCGGTTTCCTAGCCGCCGTGGCCAAGGGCCAGACCGCCTGCTCGCTGATCTCGCGCGCTCGTGCCACCGAACTGCTCGGCACGATGCTCGGCGGCTATAACATCGCCCCGCTCATCGAATTGCTCGCCGACGCCGAAGTGGGCACCGTCGCCGCCGATGCGCTCAAGAAAACCCTGCTGATGTTCGATCAGTTCCATGACGTCAAGGAACTCGCCGACAAGGGCAACGCCAACGCCCGCGCCGTGCTGCAAAGCTGGGCCGACGCCGAATGGTTCACGAGCCGTCCGGAAGTGCCGGAAAGCCTGACGATCACCGTGTTCAAGGTCACCGGCGAAACCAACACCGACGATCTGTCGCCGGCCCCGGATGCCACCACGCGCCCGGATATCCCGATGCACGCCCTCGCGATGCTCAAGAACGCTCGCCCCGGCATCACCCCGGAAGAAGACGGCAAGCGCGGCCCGATCAAGTTCATCGAATCGCTGAAGGAAAAGGGCCATCTGGTCGCCTACGTGGGCGATGTGGTCGGTACGGGTTCGTCGCGTAAGTCGGCCACCAACTCGGTGCTGTGGTTCACGGGCGAAGACATCCCGTTCGTGCCGAACAAGCGTTTCGGCGGCGTGTGTCTGGGCAGCAAGATCGCCCCGATCTTCTACAACACGATGGAAGACGCCGGCGCCCTGCCGATCGAACTCGACGTGTCGCAAATGGAAATGGGCGACGTGGTCGAACTGCGCCCGTACGACGGCAAGGCGCTGAAGAACGGCGAAGTGATCGCCGAATTCCAGGTCAAGTCCGACGTGCTGTTCGACGAAGTGCGCGCCGGTGGCCGTATTCCCCTGATCATCGGCCGTGGCCTGACCGCCAAGGCACGTGAAGCGCTGGGCCTGGCCCCGTCGACGCTATTCCGCCTGCCGCAGCAGCCGGTCAACAGCGGCCGCGGCTTCTCGCTGGCACAGAAGATGGTGGGCCGTGCTTGCGGTCTGCCGGAAGGTCAAGGCGTGCGCCCGGGTACGTACTGCGAACCGAAGATGACCTCGGTCGGCTCGCAAGACACCACGGGCCCGATGACGCGCGACGAACTGAAGGATCTGGCCTGCCTGGGCTTCTCGGCCGACCTCGTCATGCAGTCGTTCTGCCACACCGCCGCTTATCCGAAGCCGGTCGACGTGAAGACGCACCACACGCTGCCGAACTTCATCAGCAACCGTGGCGGTATCTCGCTGCGTCCGGGCGACGGCGTGATCCACTCGTGGCTCAACCGCATGCTGCTGCCCGACACCGTCGGCACGGGCGGTGACTCGCACACGCGCTTCCCGATCGGCATCAGCTTCCCGGCAGGTTCGGGCCTGGTCGCCTTCGCGGCAGCTACCGGCACGATGCCGCTGGACATGCCGGAATCGGTGCTGGTCCGCTTCAAGGGCAAGATGCAGCCGGGCGTGACGCTGCGCGATCTGGTCAACGCCATTCCGCTGTACGCCATCAAGCAAGGCATGCTGACGGTCGCCAAGCAAGGCAAGAAGAACATCTTCTCGGGCCGCATTCTCGAAATCGAAGGCCTGCCCGATCTGAAGGTCGAGCAAGCGTTCGAACTGTCGGACGCGTCGGCCGAGCGCTCGGCTGCCGGTTGCACGGTGCACCTGAACAAGGACCCGATCATCGAGTACATCAACAGCAATATCACGCTGCTGAAGTGGATGATCGCCGAGGGTTACCAAGACCCGCGCAGCCTGCAACGCCGTATCGCAGGCATGGAGCAATGGCTGGCCGACCCGCAACTGCTGTCGCCGGATGCCGATGCGGAATACGCCGCCGTGATCGAGATCGATCTGGCCGACATCCATGAGCCGATCGTGGCTTGCCCGAACGACCCGGATGACGTGAAGACGCTGTCCGACGTTGCTGGCGCCAAGATCGACGAAGTGTTTATCGGCTCGTGCATGACCAACATCGGTCACTTCCGCGCCGCGTCGAAGTTGCTCGAAGGCAAGCGCGACATCCCGGTCAAGCTGTGGGTGGCCCCGCCGACCAAGATGGACCAGAAGCAACTGACCGAAGAAGGCCACTACGGCGTGTTCGGTACGGCCGGTGCCCGCACCGAAATGCCGGGCTGCTCGCTGTGCATGGGTAACCAGGCACAAGTGCGCGAAGGTGCTACGGTCATGTCGACGTCGACCCGTAACTTCCCGAACCGTCTGGGCAAGAACACGAACGTGTATCTGGGCTCGGCGGAACTGGCCGCCATCTGCTCGCGTCTGGGCAAGATTCCGAGCAAGGAAGAGTACATGGCCGACATGGGCGTGCTCACCGCCAACAGCGACAAGATCTATCAGTACATGAACTTCGATCAGATCGCCGACTTCAAGGAAGTTGCCGACACCGTCAAGGCGTAAGCCCACGGTCGGGTTACGGCAAATCGGTTCCGCCCGATTTTTGCCGTAACGTCGCAAAAAAAGCGCCCCGAGTGAAATACTCGGGGCGCTTTTTTATTGATGCTGCGATTACGTGGAAAAGCTGCGTTTTAGCGACGCACGCTCAGTCGTCCAACGACACATCGTTCGGCGCATCGAACACCGACTTCAGCTTCTGACTCAGCGGCAGATTCAGGTTGATGTTTTGCGGCGGAATCGGCGACATGAACCACTTCTGGTACAGCTTGTACGCCTCGCCACTCGTCTGAAGGCGCGCAATCGTCTTGTCGACGACGGCTTTAAGCGCCGGATCGTTCTTCGGCAGCATGCATGCGATGGCTTCGAATGTCTGCGGCTCGCCGGTGATGATGTACTCGTCCGACTTGGCGGCCTTCGCCTTCTCGGCCGACAACACGTCCGAGTCCATAAAGAACGCTGCGGCACGTCCCTGCTGCACCATCATGAAACCCTGCGCGTGGTCGGTGGCCGCCACGATCATCACGTTCAACTTTGCGTCAGCAACTTTCTTGCGCAGATAGCGCTCGGACGTCGTGCCCGCCGTCACGGCAATCGTCTTGCCTTCGATATCGCTGAACGACTTGATGCCCGACGTGCGCTTCGTCAACAAACGCGTTTCCGTAATCGAGATCGTGTTCGAGAACTCGACTTGCTTGCGGCGCTCTGCGTTGTTCGTGGTACCGCCGCATTCGAAGTTGATCGTGCCGCTTTGCACCAGCGGAATGCGATTCTGCGCAGTAATCGGCATCATGCGCACTTGCAAACCGGGCGCGTCGATCTCTTTCTTGATCGCCTCGACAATCTGCAACGCGATCTCTTGCGAGTAGCCGATCACGTTCTGTCCGTTGTCGTAATACGAATACGGCACCGACGACTCCCGGTTACCCAGCACGATGACGTTGTTCTCCTTGATCTTCTTCAAAGACCCGGTAAGCGGCGTGGCAGCCTGGGTATTCGCCACACCGCTCATCAGCGCCAACAACACAACCCCGTAGCTCATGTACTTCATCTTGTCGTCTCCACCCGCCTTCGAAAGCGGTCGTTTATGGTGATGCAGAAGGGAATGCCAAGGTGCGTCGCAACGCGCGAGCGTCAGGTCAGCGCGGCACACGCGCGTGCAATTCGCGAGCACGCTTCGCGCAGGTTTTCCATCGAGGTCGCGAACGACAACCGGAACGCCGGCGAGATACCGAACGCCTCGCCCTGAATCACCGCCACGTCCTGCGTATCGAGCAGATAGAGGATGAAGTCGGTGTCGTTCTGGATGACCTTCCCTTCCGGCGTGGTCTTGCCGATCACACCGGCGCACGACGGGTAGGCGTAAAACGCGCCGACCGGCTTCGCGCAGTGCAACCCTTCGACCGCATTGAGTTGCTCCACCACCAGATCGCGACGTGCCGTGTATTGCGCCTTCCAGTCCACGAGGAAGTCTCGCGGGCCAGTGAGCGCCGCCAAAGCACCTGCCTGACTGATCGCCGACGGGCTGCTGGTGCTTTGCGACTGGAGCTTGGCAATCGCCTTGATCAGATCGCGCGGACCGCCCGCGAAACCGATGCGCCACCCGGTCATGGCGTAGGCCTTCGAAACGCCATTCACCGTGAGCGTGCGCTCTTGCAGATGCGGATTGACTTGCGCGAACGTGAAGAACTCGGCGCCGTCGTAGATCAGGTATTCGTAGATGTCATCCGTGAGCACCATCACGTTCGGATACTTCGTCACCACGTCGCCCAATGCTTTCAACTCGTCGCGGGTGTACGTCGCACCGGTCGGGTTGCAGGGCGAGTTGAGAATCACCCATTTGGTACGCGGCGTAATGGCGGCTTCGAGTTGTGCGGGTGTCAGCTTGTAGCCGTCTTCGGCGCGGCAATCGACGATCACCGGCGTGCCGCCGTTGAGCAGCGTCATATCGGGATACGACACCCAGTAAGGCGCCGCGATGATGACTTCGTCGCCGTCGTCGACCGTGCTGGTGAGGGCGTTGAAGATGATCTGCTTGCCGCCATTGGCGACCGTCACCTGATCGATGCCGTAATCGAGGCCGTTCTCGAGGCGGAATTTCTCGCAGATGGCCCGCTTGAGCTCCGGCGTGCCATCGACGACCGTGTAGCGTGTCTTGCCCGCCTTCATGGCGGTGTAGGCCGCCTCGACGATGTGCGCGGGGGTATCGAAGTCAGGCTCGCCTGCGGTGAGTCCGATGATGTTCCTGCCTTGCGCGCGCAGTGCTTTGACGCGGCCCGTTGCCATGGAACTGGGCGACGGCTTGATTCGGCCCATACGGGCAGCCAGCAAACTCATGATGTTTCGATTCCGTAGTCGTGGGGGATGTGAGACAGGTCAGGCAATCACGCCGAGCTTGCGCAAACGCTCGTCGATCCATTCGCGCTTGTCTTTGCCAGCGCGAATCGCCGTCTTGCGCTGCTCCTCACGGGCAGCCTGCTCGCGTGCTTTGCCGAGGACGTACGTCCATTGATCGGGCGGCACCGCGACCACGCCGTCTTCATCGCCGACGATCAAGTCGCCCGCATTGATGACGAGTCCGCCAATCGTGACCGGCACGTTGACTTCGCCCGGCCCTTCCTTGAACGGTCCGCGGTGCGTGTTGCCGCGTGCGTAGCAAGGGAAATCGGCCGCGCGAAACGCCCCGATGTCGCGCACGGCGCCGTCGATGACGAAACCGGCAATACCCCGCACTTCGGCGTGAATCTGCATCAATTCGCCAATCAGGGCTTGCGTCACATCGCCGCTCGCATCGACCACGATCACGTCGCCGGGCGCTGCCATGTCCATCGCCTTGTGAATCATCATGTTGTCGCCGGGGCGAACCTTCACGGTGATGGCGCGGCCCACGAGACGCTTGCCTGCGTGATACGGACGCAACCCTTGCACGCCGCAAATGCGCTGCATGCTGTCGCTGATGTGCGAGGTCACGATGTTGGCGTAGGCGTCGAGAATGTCGGCAGGGATCGGGGCTGGCATCGGCAGCACGCGGAACCCCGCTTGGTTGTGTTCGTTCATGGTGTCCTCATCGAAAAAATTGGGCATCGCTCAGAGCGTGCGGTGTTCGCGCAGATACGGCACCAGCCCGCCGGCGTTCAGAATTTGGAGAATTTCCGGCGCAATGGGTGCGCCTTGCAACGGCGTCGTCTCGTCGTTGATCCAGACCTCTGTCTGGTCTCCGAAGACCACGCGAACCGTGTCGCCTTCGCGAATTTGCGACGTATCGCACTCAACCGGATACAGCCCGTTATTGATCGCGTTGCGGAAATAGGTGCGCGCAAACGTCTGCGCCAGCACCACGCGAACGCCCGCACCGACGACAGCGGTGACCGCGACCTCCATCGCCGAACCGCAGCCGAAGTTCTTGCCTGCGACGATCAGATCGCCCACGCGAACGCTCTGGGCAAAGTCGGGGTGTGTGGTCTCGAAGAGGTACTGACGCAGCACCTGTGGGTCGAGTGAGTCGCGCTTGCGGCGCGACGAGATGATGTAGTCGGTATTGACGTCGTCGCCAAAGCAGCGCGCGCGTCCTTCGATGGTCTGTGCGTTCATGAACGATGGCCCAAGCCCAATTGCCCCAATTGCGAGGGCGCTACGAGATAGCCGGCCACGGCGCTGGCGGCGCAGACCTGCGGCGAGGCGAGATAAATGTTGGCGCTCGCGTTACCCATGCGCCCTTTGAAGTTTCGATTGGCGGTGGACACCACGTTGACCCCGTCGCCGGGAATGGCACCGCCCGTGCCGCAACACGACCCGCAGCCTGGCGTGACGACAATCGCGCCGAACGCGAGGAAGTCGGCCAGCTCACCGCCACGCACGAGGTCTTCCATGATTTCGCGCGACGCTGGCGTCACCACCAGTTGCACGCCGGGGGCGGGGCCGCCGTAAGTGCGCAATACGGCAAGCGCCTCTTGAAAGTCTTTCACGCGCCCGCCAGTGCACGTGCCGAGGTACGCCATGTGAATCGGCGTGTGCTCAAGTTCGGAGACCGTGACGACGTTGTCGACCTGATGCGGGCGGGCGACGTTGGGCTCGACCGTGGCAAGATCGAGCGTGATGCGCCGGGTGTATTGGGCGTCGTCGTCAGGCGAAAGCGCTTCGTCTTCGGCCGCGCCTTGCAGTGGGCGCTTTGCGAGGTAGTCACGCACCGTCTGGTCCACCGGGAACAGCGCATTCTTCGCGCCCATCTCGATCACCATGTTGGCGATCACGAGACGATCGTCGAAGTCGAGCGTGGCAATGCCGTCACCGTGGAACTCGAGCGTTTGATAGGCGGCACCGTCGGCACCGAGGATTCGTGCGAGGGCAAGGGCAATGTCCTTGCCACCGACACCGGTGCACAGACGGCCAACCAATTCGACGCGAATGCTCGCGGGCACCTTGAGCCAGACCTTGCCGGTCATCATGACCGCGGCCAGATCGGAGGAGCCAATGCCGGTGGCGAAACATCCGGCCGCGCCGTACATCACCGAATGGCTGTCGGCGCCCACGAGCAAACGGCCCGGGCGCGCATAGCCCTGCTCCACCATGAGCTGGTGGCCGATACCGGCGCCTACGTCGAAGACTTTGACGTCGTGTGCCGACGCGAACTTGCGAATGCGCGCCTGCAACAGTGCCGATTTGGGCGACGGTGCCGGGGCATAGTGATCGAAAGCAAAGACGAGTTGCTCGGGATGCAGCGGCGCGGTGCCGCCCATGGCGTCGAAGTAGTCGAGTGCCATCGGCACCGACGCGTCGGTCCCTAGCGCGAAGTCGACCGTACAAATGGCAATCTCGCCTGCACGTACGACCCTGCCCGCTTTACGGGACAGCAATTTCTCGGAAAGCGTCTGCCCTGCCATTACCCCAACTCCTTGAAGCCATATTGACCGGATGCGATGGGTGCACCCTTGGCGAACAAGTATGGGGACGACGCCTTTTTGAAACTAGCGAATAAAAGGCCTCATTGAGTCGGAAAAAATTTCATGCTTCGCGCGGCTAGCAGTTTGACGTCAGGCCGAGGGACCGCTCGCCGAAGGGACGTACTGCGGCTTGCGAAAGTCGCATAGGCGTTGCGCCAGCGCGGCGATATCGGCACTGAACTCCACCGGGCCATCGTTGCGATAGACGGCGTAGTAGCGCACGGTTGGCAGCGGCTCGTCGACCGGCACACGGTTGAGCAGGCCCTGTTGCACCAGATCGTCGAAGTAGAGGTCGGGCAGATAGCTCACGCCGAAACCCGCGACGGTCAAGGCACTGAGGGCGTTGAGGCTGTTACCGGCATACATCCGGCGAATGGAGAGCCCTTTGGCTTGAAACCAGCGGTCGAACACCGTGTCCACGCCCGAGGTGTCGATCTGCATCAGGATCGGATGCTTTGCGATTTCGGTGAGCGACAGCGGCTTCGACGTATCGGTCAGCGACGGGCTGCACATCCATTGCAGCGCCATTGTGTCGAGCGGCACGGCGGTAAATCCGGGGCCAGTCGCCGTGAGCGGGATGATCGCCAGATCGATATCGGAGCGTTGCAGCTTGGTGGTGAGCGCGGTACTCAAATCGATTTCGGGCTCGATGGAGACGTGCGGATACTTGACCCGCATCTCCTGCACGAGCTTCGGCAGCCACGTCAGGCCGATCAATTCCGTCACGCCGATGCGATAGCGGCGCACCACATCGACTGGCTTGCCCATGCGTTCTAGCAAGCGGTCGCGCAGTTGCAGAATCTCCTCGCCGTACTCAAGCACCTCGCGCCCTTTTGCCGTGAGCTGCATCGTCCGGCCGCTGCGGTCGAACATCGCGGCGCCGAGGAATTCCTCGACTTCCGTAATGCGCTTCGATACGGCCGATTGCGTCGTGTGCAGTCGCTCGGCAGCGGCAGCGTGCGTGCCGAGCTTGTTGGCCCAGTACAAGGCTTCGATTTGCTTGAAGGTGATCATGATGCTCCATCGGCGGGGTACCGCGCGGCTCAGTGCGCGCAATACGATACCCCAACACCTTCATCGATCACACGTTCACGTATTCACCGACTCCTGCACCGGGCGCGGCGATCGCGTGTCGGACCCAAACGCCACCGCACTCAACGCCGCCATCGCCCACGCGCCGATCACGCCGTACCACATCACGACGCCGAAGCCGTGCACCAGCGCCGCATGCACGATGGCACCGTTCGGATCGGCTGCGGCCAACGCCGCGTTGCCCTGCGCGAGTTGATCGAGATTGCCTGCGGCGACCTTCTCCGCAAGCCAGCGCAGCGACAGCGCGTCGCTTGAAGCGGGCAACGCACGGGTGAGATAGGCGCTCACCCCTTCAAGCAACACGAAGCCCATCACCGCGATGTTGATCGCCAGACTGATCAATCGTGCACTCATGTCGATACCCGACGCCATACCGGCGCGATTCGACGACACCGCCCCTGTCGCGGTGTTCGTCACCGGCGTGTTGGTCATTCCCAGTCCCGCCCCGCACAACACGCAGCCCGGCAGCACCGTGAGCCAACTGGCATGTGCCATATCGATACCGAAGCGCATCAACAAGAAACCGAGCCCGATCGTGAACATCCCCAGCGGAATCACGCGGTGGGCGCCAATGCGCAGCGCAAGACGTTCGGCAAATGGCGGCACGACAAGCGTCGGCACGGTGTAGGCCAGTAGCGATAAACCGGTGTTCACGCTGCTGTAGCCAAGCGCGCCTTGGAAGTAGATCGGCAGATAAACAATGAACGGCCAGTAGCTGAAGTTCATCCCCATCGAGCCGAACATCGCCCCGGAAAATGCACGAATGCGGAAGACCGAGAAGTCGAACATCGGCCGGGGATTGCGTTTCTCGACGATGAGAAACGCAATGAAGCTCAATGCCGTTGCCGCGATGATGCTCAAGCCCGTGGCGCTGCCAAAACCAAAATCCGGCCCCTGCGTGATGTAGTAGACGAGGCCGAACGTCGAGAGCGACAACGTGACGATGCCCGGCACATCCAGATGTTCCGCGTGCGGATCGCGCGATTCCTGCACCCCCGCAAAGACGAGGCCGAGCGCCACCATTGCAATCACCACGTGGATGAGAAAGACCCACTGCCAACTCGACACTGCGACGATCATGCCGCCGATGATCGGGCCGAAGCCCAGCCCGCTGCCGAAGACTATCCCCCAAGCGCCGAACGCCCGGCTGCGTTCGCGCCCCTCCCGAAACTGGTGCGACAACACCGCCACCATGCAAATCAACATCGCGCCGCCGCCAACACCTTGCAGAAACCGGCTGACAATCAGCACCGACGCGCTTTGCGCCAACCCGCAGATGAGCGAGGTCACCGCGAACACCACAATGCTGGCCACATAAACACGCCGGCGCCCGAACCGGTCGGCCAGCGTGCCTGTGGCCATCAGCACGGTGGTGCATGCCAGCGTGTAGGCATTCATGATCCATTGCAGAGCCTTGAAATCCGCGTGCAACACGCTCTCAAGGGTGGGGAGTACCGTCGGCACGCTGGATATCTCTAAACCGAACATCAGCGATGTCAGGCATATCGCAGCGAGCGCAAGGTTGTTTTTGGAGGTTAGAGAGGCAGTCATGGGTATCGCGGGAAAAAGTGTTGGTCCGTGGGCGCCATTCGCGACCGGAGCAAAACAACGTAGGCCCAACAGTCGCGTCTTGGCTGTACTATATCGGGAACCGAATTCCCCATTGCTGACAGTTTTTCCCATAAATAGCGACCACAGGGACCGAATATGTCAATCAATCTCGATGGTGTCGCCGTCTTCGTGCAAGTGGTCGAGGCAGGTAGCTTCACGCTTGCCGCCGAACGACTGAACCTTACGCGCTCGGCCATCGGCAAAGTGATTACGCGGCTTGAAGATCGATTGGGGGCACGCCTGCTCAACCGCACCACACGAAGCCAAACCCTCACCGAAGCCGGTCAGGCTTATTACGACCGATGTGTGCGCGCGCTAGCTGAGCTGGAAGCGGGCGAAGCCGAGTTGGACAGTGGACACGGCGAGCCCCGCGGGCGTTTGCGAGTGAGCGCGCCCATTGCCTTCGGTCATCACTGTGTGGCGCCGGTGCTGTTCGATCTCGCCCGCCAGCACCCTGAGCTTCAGATCGACATCTCGTTCACCGACAGAGCGGTCGATCTCGTGGAAGAGAACATCGATCTGGCCGTGCGCATCGGCGAACTGCGCGACAGCACGAGCCTTGCCGCGCGGCGTCTAGGCATTCAGGACGTGAGCATCGGTGGCTCACCGGCCTACTTAGCGAAGCACGGCAGCCCTCACGATATCGACGACTTCGCCGGTCATGCGGGCGTGATGTATTCCCGGGCGGGCGTGGTGAGCACGTGGCGCATGTACGACGCGCAGGGCGTGGAGCGCGAGTTGCAGATCAAGCCGCAACTGAGTCTGGACGACGTGCAGGCGATTGCCGGTGCAGGGGTGGCCGGTCTGGGGCTCGTACAACTGCCCTGCTGGCTGATGGCGCGATATGTCGCCACCGGTGAACTGGTGGCGTTACGGGAGCGTTGCGGTGTGCGGCCACTGGCGATCCATGCCGTTTGGCCGAAAACGCCCTATATGCCGCTGAAAACGCGTTGTGCAATCGATGCGCTCGTGGCCAACCTTCCGAAGATCGATCTCGACTGATGTCGCATAGATTCGCTGTCACCCGCTCGACGCGCTGGCCGACATGAACACGCATCTGGCGGAAATGGGCACCGCAAGCCGGTAGCGATGCGGGGCTTCGCTGTCCAGAATGGAACTGTCCGACTCGTTCCCTTCTGGAGGTTGCTTATGTCTGCCAGCATTGCCGGTATCGCCGTTCCCGATAGTCAGTTCGCTCGTGAAATCACCGAGCTTGTGCGTGACACGGCGTCGCCTTTGCTATTTCACCACTCAAGCCGGGTGTTCTATTTCGCCGCGCTTGCGGGACAGCATCGCGGGCTGAAATTCGACCCCGAACTGCTCTACTGCGGCTGCATGTTTCACGACATGGGGCTCACGCATCAGCACAGCAGCGCATGCGAACGATTCGA
Source organism: Pandoraea pneumonica (assembly GCF_049918595.1). Lineage (GTDB taxonomy): Bacteria > Pseudomonadota > Gammaproteobacteria > Burkholderiales > Burkholderiaceae > Pandoraea > Pandoraea pneumonica_A. The sequence continues at coordinate 206,735 of NZ_JBNCRZ010000002.1, read as the reverse complement.
AGTCGACGGCGCTAACGCCGCCAGCGACTTTCTCAAGAGCAAGGGGATTTCGCAGCAAGATATCGACCTCGTGTGGACTGCGATTGCGCTGCACACGACACCCGGCATTCCCCAACACATGCATCCGCTGATCGCGCTGGTCACGGCGGGCGTAGAAATGGACGTGTTAGGCCTGACGTATCCCGAGTACAGCGATGTCGAACGCGAAGCTGTCGTGCACGCGCATCCGCGCACGGCGCATTTCAAGGAAGACATCATTCAAGCGTTTTTCGACGGCATCAAGCACAAGCCGGAAACCACGTTCGGCAACGTCAAAGCCGATGTGCTGGCCGACAAAGATCCGCATTTCCATCGCGGTAATTTCTGTAGCGTGATTCGCAATTCCGCGTGGGTCGGTTGACGGTCGAGACGGTCGATCAGGCACGTAGCTCCGTGAGAATCTGCTCCGCCAGAAAGTCGCAAGGCGGTCGGTTCGATGCTGCGCTACGTGCCAGCACCACCTCGAGATCGCCTAGCGGCGGCAGTCCATCGTTCTGCGACAACTGAACAAGATGGGCGGGTGCGCTGCACTTCGCCAGCGGTGCGACGGCTAGCCCGGCCTCCACCATGCTGATGAGCCCGAGCAAGCTCGGGCTTTCGTACGACATGCGGTACTTGATGCCCTCGCGCTGGAGCGCTGCCAGAGCGGCCGCCCGTGACGTGCTGCCAGGTGCGAACAGTGCCAACGGCAGCGGCCGTTCCTTCCAAACGGGGCGCGTGGGCGGGCCGACCCAGACCGATGGCTCGAAGCGGATGAATTCGCTCGGCAGTCCCTTGACCTTGGTCAGGCAGGCAAGGTCCAGCGTGTTGTCCTTGAGCAAGGGAGCGAGTGCACTGCTGGCCAGCCCGATCACCCGAATTTCCACGCGCGGATGCGCCAGCGCGAACTTCCTAAGCACCTGCGGCAGCAACGACGACGCATAGTCGTCCGGCACGCCAATGGTCACCCGACCCTTGACCTCGGGACGCACGATCGACGCCCACGCTTCGCTGCGCATCTCGAGCATGCGCCGTCCATAGTCCACGAGCCGCTCGCCTTCTGCCGTCACGGTCACGCGCCGCGTGTTGCGGATGAAAAGCGGCTTCCCTAGATCGTCTTCCAGTGCCTTGATCTGCATGCTGAGCGCAGACGGCGAACGATGCACCGTCTCCGCGCCTCGAGCAAACGATCCCGCCTCGGCAACCGCCACGACCATTTCGAGCACATCGAGATCGAGCTTTTTCATGACATTCAGAAAACCTGATGAATTGGCTCAGATTATATTACTTTACTGACGTCACTCGCACTTCGATACTGAGGCCAATCACAGCCTTTTTGTCGAGCACGGCTATGCAAGTGACTGCCTCGTTTTACGCGTTTCTCACGATTTGTGCGCTACTGGCCATCACGCCGGGGCCGAATATGATTTATGTGATGTCGCGCTCGATCGCTCAGGGCCGAGCGGCGGGTCTCGTGTCGTTGGCGGGGGTGATGATCGGCTACCTCTTTTACATGCTGAGTGCCGCGTTCGGCATTACGGCGCTGTTCATGAACGTGCCGCACGGGATGCAGGCGCTAAGTGTGGCCGGTGCCACCTACCTGCTCTATCTGGCATGGCAAGCGGTTAAACCGGGGGGCCGTTCGCCGTTCGAAGCCCGTGAGCTTTCGTACGAACCACCCCGGCGCCTTTTCATGATGGGCGCGACGACGAGCCTGCTGAACCCGAAGCTCGCCATGATCTTCCTGACGCTAGTGCCGCAATTCGTCCGCGATCAGGGCGGCAATCTGCTGAAGACGTCGCTCGTCATGGGATCGATCGTGATTCTGGCGTTTGCGCTCGTCAACGGCACCGTGGCGATTGGCGCAGGCAGCACAGCCCGATTTCTCGCTCAGCGCCCCGCCCTGCTGACGCTGCAACGATGGTTCATGGGTGTCGTGCTGGCAGCATTGGCCGCGCGCATGTTGATCGATACGTTCTTAACCAGCGCTTAACGTCCACGCCCGGTGGCTTGACGCAACGAACTCAGTCGGCGGTGCGCAAGCCACGCGAAACCGCGCCGCCAACGATCCCGCCAAGCAACGGCATCAGCCAGAACATCCACAACTGCTCTATCGCCCAGCCGCCCTGAAAAATGGCGACCGCCGTGCTGCGAGCGGGATTCACCGATGTGTTCGTCACAGGAATCGAGATCAGGTGAATCAGCGTAAGCGCCAACCCGATCGCGATCGGGGCAACCGTTGCCAATGACGGCCGAGACACGACGCCGTTAATGATCACCACGAAGAGCGCCGTGAGTATCAGCTCGATCACCAAACACGCAGCCAGCGCATACCCGCCGGGCGAATGAGATCCATAGCCATTCGATGCGAAGCCAGACGCCGCCGCGTCGAATCCGGGCAACCCGCTCGCGATGATGAACAACGCGCCTGCCGCGACGACCCCGCCAATGACCTGGGCAAGCACATAAGGCGCAATACGATTCGCAGGAAACAAGCCGCCCGCCCACTGTCCGAGCGTCACCGCCGGGTTGAAATGCCCGCCAGAAATATGACCGACGGCGTACGCCATGGTCAGCACGCTAAGTCCGAACGCCAGCGCCACGCCGACAAAACCAATGCCCAAATGCGGAAATGCCGCCGCGAGTACGGCACTGCCACAGCCCCCCAATACCAGCCAGAAAGTCCCAACACCCTCTGCCAACATACGTCGCAACATACCGCCTCCCAATCCCTAACGGGTACGCAAAGAGCGGCGATGCTAAGGCAACGCGGGGCGCGTCACCGCGATCCGGCGAAAAACCGTGAAAAAACTCAGGAATTGACGCGTGCTGCCGAAAAAACCGCAAAATCGGCAAACCGCCCGTGGATACATTGCTCGTCAAGGAGCGCATATGAAGAAACCCGAGACCCGCGTCCGGTACGCCCAACGCATGGAGCCCGTGCTGCATTGGCTGGCCAGTCATCCCGACACCGCCCCCGATCTCTATCAACTGGCGGACTTGGCCTGCTTGTCGCCGTACCACTTTCACCGCATCTATCGCGCCTTGATGGGCGAGACGGTGAACGGCACCGTGCAACGTATCCGGATGCACCGCGCAGCTGTCGCGCTGGCGGGGTCGGAGGATTCTGTGCGTGTTGTGGCGTCGCGCGCCGGCTACACCTCGGACGCGGCGTTCAACCGGGCTTTCGGTACGTTTTTCGGCATGCCGCCGGGACGCTACCGCGAGGCTCGCTCCGGACCCCTCGCCCCTAAGGAGCTAAGCATGTATCCCATCAGCATTGAATCGTTTCCCGGCACGACGCTCGCCGTGCTCAAGCACCAAGGCGACTATCAGGAGATCGGCCCAGTTTTCGTGCGCGCGTTCATGCTCGCCGGTGCACTCGGACTGGCCCGCCCGGAAGCGACCGGTTTCGGTGTGTATTTCGACGACCCGGAACAAGTCCCCACCGACCAGTTGCGCTCGCTTGCGGGCATGTCGGTGGCCCCCGACGCCGACATCGGCCGCGACCTCGAGCGCTTCGAAATTCCTGCCGGGCGCTGCGCGATTCTGACCTATACCGGGCCCTACAACGAGATCAGCAAGCCCTACTGCTGGCTCTTCTCCGAATGGCTGCCGAGTAGTGGTCTGGAACCGGCGGACTTCCCGGTGTTCGAGCAGTATCTCAACGACCCGCGCACGACGCCTGCGGCCGAATTGCAGACACGCATTTGCCTGCCGGTGAAGTGAGTCCGTCGCGAAGCGTGAGGGAATCCTCGCCAGGGACTAACGTCTGTCGTTAGTCCCGGCAGTGGCGAGGTGATCGGCGCTGTGTGTGCCGCTCACCAGCTCGCCGCCCACCAGCGAGAGCAATGCCTGCGCCTGGTCGCGCAGGTTTTCCGCCAGCGGCTCGAAGGCAAACGGCATCGCGGGCGGCGGACCGTTCAGCATCTTGCGCGAACTGCGCGAATACGCCGGATCGTAGTGCTTCGTCACGAGGGCTTCGAACAGTTCCCGGCGATGTTGTGCATCGAGTAAGTCGAGCCACTCCCCCACCACCGCATGGCCGTGCAGCGGCACCAGCTTGAGCAACTGTGCGCGGAAATAAGCCGGTTGGGAAAAGAGGTGGCCATAGTCCTCAAGCAGAAGATCCACACGCATTTCGTGCGGCGTGCGGACTTCGACACAGGTCGTGCCGCGCAAGGACGTCATCAGCGACTCCGGCAACGAAATCAACCCGATGCGACGGCTCTCCGCCTCGACAAACACCGGGCGCTGCGGGTCGAACCCTCGCAATGTGCCCACCAACTCGGTGTCGAACGACTTTTGCGACGGCTGCGGTGCATCCGGCATCGCCCCAAGCAACGACCCGCGATGCATCGCCAACCGCTCAAGGTCCAACGTTTGTGCGCCAACATCCGCGAGCGCGTGCAACAAGCGTGTCTTGCCAGTGCCCGTGTGACCCGCTAACACCACGTACTTCAACGTCGGCGGCAACGTTTCGAGCGACGTCACGACATCGCGTCGGTACGACTTGTAGCCGCCGTCGAGTTGTCGCGCGCGCCAGCCGATCAGGTTCATCCAGACAGTCATCGAGCCCGAGCGCTTGCCGCCGCGCCAGCAGTACACGAGCGGGCGCCAGTTGCGAGGCCGGTCGGCGAAGGTGGTTTCCAGATGCGCGGCAATGTTGCGCGCGACCATGGCCGCGCCCACGCGCGTGGCTTCGAACGGCGACACCTGCTTGTACATCGTGCCGACGATCGCGCGTTCTTCATTGCTCAGGACCGGCGCATTGATCGCCCCGGGCATGTGGTCTTCCGCAAACTCCAATGGCGTGCGTACGTCGATGATTTCGTCGAAATCACCAACTTTTTCGAGGGGAACGAGGAGATTGATCAAGGAGGCGGAACCCGGCCGCAATGCAGTAGAAGAGAAGAATTGGGCGAATTATGGCACGCGCGCTATCCCGCTTCCCGGTGCCTGCCCCAATCCGCCCCGCCGCCCTATGCCACCTTATTCTGCCCGGCTCGGCTCCGCAGTCCCGGCCACGAACTTCCCGCATTGGGTGCCGTACGGGGTACGCGACGTCGCCTGTGTGTACTGGCTAGTCAACCCGGCGCGCACCTTCGCCGCGCGGTCGATGACGCGCGTGGCCGCTTCGGCGTCGCCCATGCCACCCAGCGCCAAGGCGTAATCGTCGAGCAATTCCGCATAAGCAAACGGTGCATGGCGCACCGCCTGTGTCCGGTCGAGCGAGCCTAGTGCCCGCGAAAAGTCCTTCGCCGATTGTGCAAACTGACGCTGCGCAAGCGCCAGTCGGCCGAGTTCAACGAGCGCCGGATACCGATATTGCCCGGTGAGAATATCGAGGTCGTAAGCCAGACTCAGCTCGCGCTCGGCTTCGGTGTAGTAGCACGTCACCCCCAGCGCACGGCCGTAGTCGTAATGCATGGCGGCGCGCTGCGAAGCTGGCCAGCCCGACTGATCGGCGACCAGCACCGCCTGCCCGAAGTTACGCCGCGCGCCGTCCCAGTCGCCACGCACTTCGGCAGCGCCGCCGAGCGCCGCGTAATCGGGGCCCGCAGGCCTTGGCACCGATGTGCTGCACCCGGCAAGGCTCAGCACGCCGCCAAGGGCACTCAACATCGCCAGCCACGTCAAGGGTCGCATCATCGGGTCGGGGCGCCGTCAGCAAACGATAGGGACACAAAGGAGCATCAACTGTCTCGCGGCACCGATGCCCCCGGCTTTTCCGAGAGAATACCGCGTCGCACCTGAATTCCCCAATGCTGCCGCCCCGTCAGGAAATGCCCCCAGCCCAGCGCCGCCCCGGCATGTCGCATCAACTGGAACGAGAACGGCTCCAGCACGGCCGCGACGAACGCCAGACCAAGGCTCGTGCCGGTGCGGTGCCCGGTCCAGCGCCGGTACGCATGGACAGACCACAAATGGAAACCCAGATCGATGACGATCTTGCCTAAGATGATGCCCGACACGGGCAGCACCACCCCGTAATGCCCTTCGCAGACGAACGTGACGAGCAGCGCAAACGCGGTGAGTCCGTAGATCGGTTGCAGCGTATCGAACGCCTTGACCGGCAGCATCAGTCGGCCGAGATTCCCATAGCGGCCATTGCCCACCATGTCGCGATACCAATACTGCGTTTGCAGGAAGCCTGCGAACCAGCGGCGACGCTGACGCAGAAAACTCGTGAACGTGCCGGGCGCGTCGGTCAGCGCCTGCGCCCCGCCGATCACACGCACGTCCCAGCCCAGCGAGTGCGTCACGGAATAGCGGCGCAGACGGTGAATGAGTTCGTAGTCTTCGACCAGGCACGCCGGATCGAAACCGCCCACGGCAACGACGGCGTCGCGACGAAAGCAGGCGAACGCGCCGGAGATCAGCAGCAGCCCGTCGGCACGCATCCACGCGAAGCGCGAGATGAAGTTGCGGATGTACTCGTACGTTTGAAAGAACTGCAATACGCGCGCGCTCAGCGTATTGCCGCACACGGGTGTGAGCACCCCCGTGGCCGCGACGAGATTCGGGCGGTGCACAAATGCGTCGTGCATCGCCGCACATGCGCCAGCATCGAGCAGCGTATCGGCATCGACCGTCATCACGATGTCCGTATCGACACCCACTAGCGCCGCATTGAGCGCGCGTGCCTTACCGCCATGCGGCACGCGTAGCCAGCGCAGGTTCGGATGTGTACTGCTTGGCGCGCTAAGACCGCCCTCGCCCGGATCGGTCAAGCCGTAGCGCTCGACCAGCAGCGCCGCCGTACCGTCGCGCGAGCCGTCGTCGGCAATCACGATCAGGTCGGGCACGCGTTGCTGCGTCATGAGCGCTTGCAACGTGACCGGCAACGCCGCCGCTTCGTTGTGAGCGGCGACAACAACGCCCATCGTGAGTGCGGTCGAACGCGCAGTTGCCGAGCCTGCGGCCATGGCAGCAGTGTCTTCCGGATCGGGCCGCATCAACCGCCATGCCTTCCAAAACACGAAAGCCAGCAGCAAGGTGTCGTACACCACATAGGCCACGCCAGTGCCCCACGCAAAGACACCTTTGAGGATGAAGGCTTGGGCGAACAGTAGGCACCAAAGCACCGCCACCACGCCATGCACGAGCCAACTGGCTAGCGGCGTCGCGGGCAGCGTGAAGCGCGGCGAATGCTGTTCGCGCGCCGCATCGAGCCGAATCGTGTTCATGCGTTTTGTGCTTTCCGCGCTCATGGCAGCATCCGGTTCAGCACCGAGTGACGATCGATCCATTGATGTTTGAGCGCACCGCCGATATGCAGCGCGAGCAGCCCATACAGTGCATAGGCGCAGTAGGTATGCACGTTACCGAGTACGTCATGCCAATAGTCTTTGCTCGCGTCGCTCATCGCCATCAGAAAGCCCATGCGCGGAAACGGAAACACCCCGAAGAGCACGAGCGGATGTGTCGACGCGGCCACCCATGCCGAATCGTGCGCCCAACCCGAGAGCGGCAACGCGAAGATCAACACGTAGAGCAGCCAGTGCACGAGATGCGCGCTTGCCCGCTCCCATGACGCAAAGACATGCGACAGCGCTGGCGGCTTGTGCGTTACGCGCCAGAGAATGCGCAAAATGGCCAGACCCAGCACGGTAATGCCGATGGACTTGTGAAGATCGATCCAGAAGCGCACGTCGATCTTCTCGAGCGTGGCGTCGGAGAGCAACGCGATGGTTTGGCCGATAGCGACGTTACCGAGCATCAAGAGCGCAACGGCCCAGTGCAACAGCATGGCGACACGCGTGTATTTGGCGTCTTCGTAAAGCGCAACAGCGCGTGTCTGACGAGACGAGGAAGAAGCGGACGATGGGGGCAGTGAATTCACGACAGGCATCCTGAAAAACTGGGGGAGATGATTGCATAACGCCCGTTGAAGCGCGCTTATTCCCGCGTTGCCGCAAAAAACTTTCCGCCCAATGTAGCCACTGATTCCATGGGCATGTCGAAGTTTCGCCCGAACAGAAATATCGCGCTCGGCAGGCCTGAAAATGAGCGAAATCTGGAAAAACCGACTACGAGCCGCGCATGCGCATCGGCAGATAAAACCAGCACACCGAAATGCCGTGAAAGCGAAGATCGTGAAGACGATCGCCCGCCGCTTGCGAGCATGCGGCAAAACCGCGATGATCGTGCATCCAGACGTGCGCACGAGACGCGCCACCCACTCGCCACCGGCCACCGGCGCGAGGTCTCAAGTGCCGCCGCTATCCGCCCGAGGAGACTGCCATGCCACGCAGCACCGCCGAAAAACGCGCCGCCTTTCGTGAACTGCACCTTGCCGGTTGCTTTGTGATCCCCAACCCGTGGGATGCCGGTAGTGCCCGCTATCTCGAACACGCTGGCTTTCAGGCCATTGCCTCCACCAGCTCAGGCTTCGCGTGGTCGACAGGCCACCCCGACAACGCCGTGACACGCGAGACCGTACTCGCCCACCTGAAAACGCTCGTCGCGGCCACCGACCTGCCGGTCAACGCCGACTTCGAAAGCGGCTTCGGACGCACGCCCGAGGAAGTCGCCGAGAGCGTCAAACTTGCCGTCGCCACCGGCGTTGCCGGGTTGTCGATCGAAGACTCGACCGGCGACATCAACACACCGCTCTTCCCCATCGAGGAAGCGTTCAAACGCATGAAAGCCGCCCGCCGCGCCATCGATGAAACGGGCGGCGACACTTTGCTAGTCGGCCGTGCAGAGAACTTCTTCGCAGGCGTGCCCGATCTTGATGACGCCATCGCACGGTTAAAGGCCTACGCCGAAGCCGGTGCCGACTGCCTCTACGCGCCGGGCATCCAGACACCGGAACAGATCCGAGCCGTGGTCACGGCGGTCGCCCCGAAACCTGTCAACGTGCTGATCGGCAACAACTCCCCATTCACGCTGGAAGACATGCGCAACCTCGGCGTGCGCCGCGTGAGCGTGGGCGGCGCGCTGGCCCGCACCGCATGGGGCAACTTCATGAGCGCCGCCGACGCCCTCGCCGAAGGCCGGTTCGATGGCTTCAATGGCGCGGCGAGCGGCGCGACACTCAACGGCTTGTTCGGTGGGTAAGACCGTGCATACCCCATGACTTTTCGTCGATAGACGCGCGGCAAGCGCCTTCGGACAATGTTCGGCAAGCCGGCGTACCGTGGGTGTTCACGGCGCGACCGGCATCCCTACCCCACGGAGTGCCGAATGAATTTGCCGCAGCCTTCGCAGCGCGAGACCGTCGCCGCGCCAGCCACCGACGCCTTTGCCATCCCCACGCCACTCGGCGCGTCTCTGCCTAAACCTCGTGTGTTCGACAACGTTGCCGACGAGCGCGCCGATCGCAAATTGCGCTTGGCCGTGGCGTTTCGCATCTTCGCGCGCTTCGGGCTTGCCGAGGGAATCGCCGGACATATCACCGTGCGCGACCCCGAGTTTCATGACCGCTTCTGGGTCAATCGCTACGCACAGCACTTTTCATCGATCCATCCTGAAGACCTCATGCTCGTGGACGAAGCCGGCCGCTTGCATGAAGGTGAAGGCCCAGTGAATGCCGCGGCCATGGCGATTCACGCGGGCATTCACGCCACGCTGCCCCACGTCGAGGCCGCAGCCCACACGCACACCACGCACGGACGCGCATTCTCGGCACGCACTCGCCCGCTTGCGCCGATCAATCAGGAAGCGTGTTTGTTCTACGACGACCACGTGCTCTTTCGTGGCGACGTGCTCGTGCTGGGCACCGACGAAGGGCGACGCATTGCCGAGACAATGGGACATAAGCGCGCCGCCGTTTTGCTCAACCACGGACTGCTCACCGTCGGCTCGTCGGTCGATGCCGCCGCCTATCGCTTTCTTGCGATGGAACGTTGCGCGCAAGTGCAATTGATCGCGGAAGCGGCCGGGCCGCTGGAAGTGCTACCCGAATCTGAAGCCCGCGAGGTGCATCGTCTACTCGGCTCGGACTACGTCGCATGGCTCGGCTTCCAAGGGCTCTACGAACAGGTGCTGCGCGAAAGCCCCGATCTCGCCGCGCGATAGTCGTCGACTGCGTGGCGCAGCCACACGTCGAACTGCTGCAACGGTGCCCAGTCACGCCGTTGCGCGGGATACGAGAAGTAGATGGTCTGCGGATTGGCGAGCGTGTGCGGATGCGCCTGTACCAGCGTGCCGCTGGCCAGTTCGCGCTCGATCAGCACACGCGGCAGCAACGCCACCCCAAGACCCGCCACCGCTGCGTTGATCGCCATGATGAACATGTCGTAGCGTTGCGCACTGCGCTGGGGCTTTAGCTGCGCAGCGTCTTGCGAGGCCAGCCAGTCGTCCCATGCACGCGGCAAGTCGCGCACACAAATCCACGACAACGCCGCCAACTGATCGAGCGGGAGCGACGACTGCCCATCGAGCAATCGGGGCGCAGCCACCAGTACGAGCGTGTCGTCGGTAATGAGTGCCGTGCCGGGCATGCCGGGCCACAAGCGTGTGCTGAAGTAGATGGTCGCGTCGAACGCAGAGTCGTCGAAGAACACCGGCTGGTCGCGCCCGATGATGTGCAGGCGCACATCGCGTGTGTTCGCATAAAAGTCGTCGAGCCGGGGAATCAGCCACTGCGCGGCAAATGTGACACCCACGGCGATTTCCAATTCGGTTTCTCGCCCCTGCTGCACGACATCGAGCGTATCGCGGCGAATCTGATCGAGGTGCACGCGAATGCGCTTTGCATACTCGGCCCCGGCGGGGGTGAGCACGAGCCGTTGCTTCACGCGCTCGAACAACGCCACACCTAAGTGACCTTCCAACTCGTTCACACGCTTGCACACGGCGCCATGCGTGAGCGCGAGTTCCTGCGCGGCCTGCGCAAAGTTCTGATGACGGGCGCTGGCCTCGAAAGCCTGCAACGCCGAGAGGCTGGGCACACCCAGACGCATGATGTCTCCTGCGGGATTCCATTCGTGCCCGACAGTCTATTCGATGCGTCACGCGCGCCGTACTGCAAAAACAAACCGACCCGCCGCGCGCATGCGCTGGCGGGCCGGGCCGAAGTGAATATCGCCGAACTTACTCGACGTGCGCGACAGCGCCTGGCAGCACCGCGCCGCCCGCCACTTCCTTGGGCAGCGCCCACGACATCCAATGCGTGCGCAGCACGACCACCAGCACGAAGGCCAACCCCGCCAGCGCGCCAAACGTGGCAAAGCCCATCTGATAGCTGCCGGTCGACTCTTTCGCCATACCCATGATCACCGGCAGATAGAACCCACCGATGCCGCCAGCCGCGCCGATGATGCCCGACATCAGGCCTGTCTTGCCCTGCCAGCGTTGCGGCACCAGTTGGAACGTCGCCCCGTTACCCAGCCCGAAGCACAGATACATGATGACGAGCAGCGCGATACCGGCACCTTGCGGCGGCATCCATGCAGCGAACACGAAGTCGCAGATCGAGATGGCGGCAAGCAGCATGACGAGTGCACGTACTCCGGAAATCTTGTCAGCCACCAACCCGCCGATCGGACGCACCAGTGCACCGAGGAACGCGAGCATCGCCATGAACAGCCCCGCCTCGATGCGTTGCATGCCGTACAGCGAGATCAGCAGCGTGCTCACGTACGACGACATCCCGACGAACCCGCCGAACGTAATGCTGTAGACCAGCATGATGACCCACGTATCGCGCTCGCCCAGCACGCCGCGATAGTGACGCGGCAACACCGCAATCGCGAGCAACGCACCGAGCACCGGCAGCAGCAATACGCCCGCCTTACCTTCACCGAACGCCCCGGCATGGACGCACAGCGCGAGGGCCACGAGGCCGAACACGGTGATGAAGAAACTCGTGAAGGCACGCGGCGCGCTGCCCGACTTCACGCCCTGATCTTTCGCCCAGAACACGAGCGCGAGGGCGGCGAGCGCGAGCAACGGCAGCGCAGCACCGGCAGCACGTGCCCAGCCGAATTGTTCGGCAAGCCCCGGGAACATGAAGCCATCAAGCACGGCGCCGATATTGCCTGCGGCGGCCAGCCCCAACACGAGACCCTGCACCTTCGGCGGATAGTTGCTACCGGCCATCGGCAACGCTACGGCGAAGCTCGCGCCGCCAATGCCGAGGAACACGCCCAACACGAGCAGCAGCGTGTACGACGGTGTGCTTGGCATGAGCAACAACACCACCGACGGAATCGCCGAGAGCGTGAGGCCCATCAACGCGATCTTGCGGCCATCGAACGCCTGATAAAGATTACCCAGCGTCACGCGCAGAATCGCAGCACCGAGCACCGGTACGGCGACGAGAAAGCCGGTCTGCGCCGGTGTCATCGCAATGTCTTTGCCGATGAACGGGGCCAGCGGGCCGAGCATCACCCATACGGTGAAGCCTGTGTCGAAGTAGAGAAAACACGCAACCAGCGCGCGCCAGTTGCCACTTTTCAACGATTGCGTGAGCGTGCTCATGGGAACCCTCGTGTTCGTATGCCAAAAAAAATGGCGTCCCGAAGCCATATGCCTGCGAGCAGGCCTATTGCCTCGGGACGCCGTTGCCCCGAAAGCCTCGCTCTCGCGAGACCGTTCATGCGGTGCAGAAAATTCGCTTGTCACGACTCGGCCGCCATTGGCCTTATGCAAGGATTAGCAAGTGGCGTGCCAAGGAGCGACAACGGGTCGCGCAACTTCACTGGCGAGGCCCGTGGGCATTGGTTTCCGAGTCAACTAAGGGGATAAAAAGATATCGGTAGACGCCGCTTCGCGCACCCAGGCGCTCCGCTCGGCATGACGCCGCAACGGGCACAATGCCGCATCGCGATGCGGCGGCGCACCATTAACGTGCGTCGGCCGGATAGTCGAGGGCGATACGGGGGCAATCGTCCAGCGCCATGCGAGTGGCGGCAAACGGGCGAGGACCTTCTGGCGACTCCATCACGAGTGTTGAATAGTCGTAGCCGGGCGCACGACCATGGGGAGGCACCGTGCGCGTGTACACCGCGCTTCTGACTTGCGGCGACGACCAAAGGTCGCGCTCGTAGTAGCTATCGCTCCCGGGGTCGGAATACCAGCGCACGTGGTCTGGCGGTTGCTGGAGGGTGTTCTGTATCGAGCGCTCCACGTCGCGACGTCGATACTTGGCGACGTGTACGGCGACACCGACGATGTGCCCATCACGTAGGGCGACGCAAACCGGCTGAACGGGGTTAATGACACCAAATCGCGCGAGATCCAGGCGATCCACGGCGACGTTCTCGTCGGCACCTAACGGGGTGGCAATACGCTCGCTGCTCAGATGGCGAAAGCAAGCCGGGCCGTCTGGCCCCGAATAGCTACGCTGAAGTGCCCCCGACGTGCTGGGGCATTCGGGCACATCGAGACGAGCGCCCAACCGGTAGTCGGCTAGCTCCGGGCCCTCTGTGTCCAAGTGAAGCAACGAGACCGCGAGGGGTGGCGTAGCGGCGGTTCGCGGCCGGGGTGCGAAGCTGACGATCAGCACGACAATCAGAACAGCGGCCAGCATCGTCCCCACGAGCAGAACCAGTGTGCGTCCCCAGTTCTCTCGAAACATTCTGGCCAGCATCGACGCGGCAATGGCAAACTTGCCGATCACAGCCATGGCTTGGAGAACGGGCATATCCTTGCTCAAGATCAGCAGCATCGCGAGGCCAATCGCGATCACCATGACCGTGCCGTAGTACACGTAATCCGACACCCCGTTCTCATGCCGCCGCTGCCACCAAGTCAGCAAGGCTTCCCGCTTTTCGCTCATCGTGATCGACCTCGTTTTTATCAACGATCTTGTCGGCCCATCCCCTCGCCTGACGTCAGGCCGTCAGGTGCCGCTTATCATGCGCCGCGCCATAGGTAGCGACAAGCGACCCGCGGTCGCGATTGTCGAGGACTTCCTCCAAGCGGGGCATTACAGTTCAGGGCAGCATCGGTCGTTATGCCAATCAGGCCGACAGTTCACCCACGACGACTGGCAACAACAACACTCAGAGGAAATCTCGCGTGCATCGCTTGTTTCGCCGCCTCCTTTGCCTGACGCTGGCCATGCTCGGCGTCGCGTCGCTTACTCCCCTCGCTCTCCCCAATCCCGTCTTCGCTGCGCCAACCTTGGCGGCTTCGGCCAATCCGCTGCCGAGTCAGGAAGCCATGACGCGGCAGGTCGACGACGCCTCGCTCGCGAAGTATCGCGAGATCATCGCCACGCTTGTCGCATCGGCGCGCGCCCACCCACAAGACTCGGCCCTCGCGATGGCACGCTGTCAGTTCATTCAGAACTACGCGTGGTCGGAGGACTCGCACTGGGCCGAGCAAGCGCAAGCCGACCTGAAGGCGTGCCAGCAAGATCTGAGAGACAAATTCGGCGATATGCCGGAAGTGGCGCTTTACCTGCTGCAAGGCGTCTACGGCAAAGTGGCCGTCGAGCAAGGCACGGCACTGCTGCCCAGCGCCGCACAATGGGCGCCGCAAGATCGCGCACGCCTGCACGCTGCGCTCGCCAACGCCTACGAAGCCGTTCAGGACAAACGCAACGCGGGCTTGCAGGCCGTCGAAGCCGCCAAGCTGTCGCCGGAAACACCGGTGCTACTCATCGCCGTGCGGTATCTCGCCACGACCGGCGCCAAGACGCAGGCCAAGCGTTTGTTGATGGACGCGCCGGTACCGAAGGTGGCGTGGCTCGCCAACGGACGAATCAACACCGCCCATGACGTGCTGCCGGGCACGACGGCGCGCGATCTGCTGGTGCGTATGCAACAGGCCGGTCTCAACGTCGATCCCTACACGCGCGCGCGCGCCTATCTTCAAGCTGGCGACGTCGCCAGTGCCCAACGTGCGCTGTCCGACATCAAACCCGGCGGCACAGAGTCGGCACAGCTTCGTGCGCTGCGCATCTCCGTCGGACTCGCTGCTGGCGACGGTAAGGCGGCTGCGGCAGCCATGCAGTCCTCGCTTCAGCACGACACCAACAACCGCTGGCCACTCGCGCAGTCGTACGCCGTCCTGCTATCGATAGACCCGGGTGCCGCCATGCGTACGGCGTTCGCGCCGCTGATGTTGACTCTGCTGAGCATCGCGCTTGCCATCGTGTTGATACCGGGTCTTCTGATGTTCCCGGCCCACTATGTCGGCACGGTACGCGCGCGCAAGGGCCGTCCGCTTGCAGCAATCTTCGAGGGCATCGGCCTGCGCCATGCCTGGTATGGACTGGCCGTATTCAGCCTGACCACGTGGGCCGTGACCTCGCTCGTCGTCGGACAGTTCATCCACGCGAGCACCGGCATCGACATGCCGCGCCTGTCACCGAAACTCGCCGTCGCCCACTTCGTGACGCTCGGCATCATCATGCTCGCGCTGGCGCATACCGCCTGGCGCTTAGGCTGGCGTCAATGGCTAGGCTCGGGGCCATGGAAGGTGCGCTGGTTCGTTTGGCCCGCCGTGCTGCTGGTCATCGCCTTGCTCAGCGCGTGGGCAAAGTCACGCTATACGCTGCCGACTTCCCCGTCGCCACTGTGGAACGAGTTCGTCGTACGCGGTGCCCAGCAGTTGGGCGGGACGGGGCTGGCGTTGCTGCTGATCGCAGTGGCCGTGCCCATCGTCGAAGAGTTCGTCTTCCGTGGCTGCCTGCTCGGTGGTCTGAGTCGGCACATGAGCTTCGCTGCCGCCAACATTTGGCAAGCGCTCATTTTCGCGTCCGTGCACTTCGACGCGACGCATTTCGTGTTCTTCGTGCTATTCGGCCTCACCACCGGATGGCTCGCCAAAAAGACCCACGGACTCGGCGCATCCATCGCCATGCACGCCCTCAACAACACGATATTCGTCATGCTGACGCTCTCGCGTGTGCAGTGAAGGCGTCGGAAATGTGAGGGGACACTGCCGGGTGCGCCGCAGACGGCAGCGTCGGCGATAATCTGAGCACTTGCGGCCCGCCCGGGCCGCCGTCCGGACATCGCTCATGAACGCCAAGCTTTTCCCGCATCTGGTCCGCTTCCATCCGCGACTGCTCATCGCCATCGTTGTCGGCGTGCTCGCGGGCGGCTTCGTACAACTCTTCGTGAAGGGTGAATTCAGCACCATCACGCGGATACTGATCGGCTGGAACGCAGGCGCGTGGTCGTATCTGGCGATGATCTGGTGGATGATGGTCACCGCGCCGAAGCGCAGCATCGAGCGCTTCGCCGAGCAGGAAGACCAGAGCGCCGCCGTCGTGCTCACCGTGGTCAGCCTGTCGGCCATTGCAAGCGTGGCCGCCATCATCCACATTCTCGCGAGCGCCAAGGCCGGGGCATCGCATCACGCGTCGGAACACGTGATCTTCGCCGCCACCACGCTCATCGGTGGGTGGTTCCTCGTACCGACGATTTACACGCTGCACTACGCGCGCCTGTACTTCACCGATACCGAATCGCCCTACGCGCTGGTGTGGCCGGATCGCGACTGCGATCCGGACTATTGGGACTTCCTGTACTTCTCGTTCACTATCGCCGTCGCCTCGCAAACGGCCGACGTCGGCCTGTCGTCACGCCGCATGCGGCGCGCCACGCTCGCGCAGGCCATCCTCTCGTTCTTCTTCAATCTGGCCGTGCTGGGCCTGTCGATCAATATCGGCGCGAGCTTGCTTAGCTAACGCTGGCGTCCGCCCCCTGCCCCCGTGTGACATGGCGTCGCACGGGACGAAGACATAAATCCCTTATAAAACATACAACTAGCGCCTCCTTCCGTGGGTCGCTATGGCGCGTCATTGCGCCACATGCGACGACTTGTCACGCGTGTTGCAACGCAGCAAGCTCTACTATGTACGCAAACACATGACGAAAAACCGTCAATAAATACGTACAAGACAGGGTTATTTACCTACATAGAGCGCATCATGACAGTCGTTCCCGAAGCTCTCGACCTCGCGCGCATCCAATTCGCGTTCACGGTCTCATTCCATATCGTGTTTCCCGCCGTCTCCATCGGGCTGGCCAGCTTTATCGCGGTGCTCGAAGGGCTCTGGCTCAAGACACGCCAGCCGCATTACCTCGACCTGTGCAAGTTCTGGTCGAAGGCCTTCGCCGTGTGTTTCGGCATGGGCGTGGTCTCCGGCGTCGTCATGGCCTATCAGTTCGGCACTAACTGGTCGGGCTTCTCCAGCTTCGCCGGTGCCGTCACCGGGCCGCTGCTGACTTATGAAGTCATGACCGCCTTCTTCCTCGAAGCGGGCTTCCTCGGCATCATGCTGTTCGGATGGAACCGCGTGAGCCCGCGCGCGCACTTCGGCGCAACGCTGTGTGTGGCGATCGGCACACTCATCTCGACGTTCTGGATTCTCGCCTCGAACAGTTGGATGCAGACGCCGCAGGGCTACGAGATTGTCGACGGGCGCGTGGTCGTGCTGTCTTGGTGGGACGTGATCTTCAATCCGTCATTCCCGTACCGTCTGGCGCACATGAGCATTGCCGCGTTCGTGGTGGCCGCGCTGGTCGTCGCTGGCACCGGCGCGTGGCATCTGCTGCGCGGGCGTCGCGACCCGGCAGTGAAGACCATGTTCTCGATGGCCATGTGGCTGCTGCTGATCTTCGCGCCGCTGCAAGCGTTCGTGGGCGACCTGCACGGCCTGAACACGCGTGAGCATCAACCCGCGAAGCTCGCCGCAATGGAGGGGCTATGGGAAACGAAGTCCGGCGGCACGCCACTCAACCTCTTCGGCTGGCCCGACATGGACGCCGAGACCACCCGCTATGCGCTCGAAGTGCCGCATCTGGGCAGTCTCATCCTCACGCATAGCTGGGACGGCGAAGTTCGCGGTCTGAAGGAATTCCCGAAGGACGAACGCCCCAACGTGCCGCTGGTGTTCTGGAGTTTTCGCGTGATGGTCGGCCTCGGCCTCGCAATGATCGGCGCCGCCCTCGCCGCCGTGTGGCTGCGCCGCCGAGGCACGCTTTTCACGTCGCGTGGGTTTGCCCGCGCCATGTTGTGGCTCTCGCCCACGGGGTTCATCGCGCTGCTCGCAGGCTGGGTCACCACCGAAGCGGGACGCCAGCCGTGGGTGGTCTACGGCGTAATGCGCACAGCCAACGCGCTCTCACCCGTGAGCGCGCAGCAGGTGCAGGTGTCGCTGCTGATTCTGGTGATCGCCTACTTCCTCGTGTTCGGTACCGGCATCTATTACCTGCTGAAAATTCTGCGCGGCGGACCGGAGTCGACGAGCGCCGATAGCCCGCACGGCCCGCATCCCAAGACGCCGCTCGCTATCGCTTGATGACGCACGCCGCCTAAACGCCGCCTAAACGCCTCCTAAACGCTTCCTCGGCACATCGAGAACTCTCATGGATCTGACCTTAGCCTGGGCCGCCATCATTGCGCTCGGCCTGTTTCTCTACGTCGTGCTCGACGGTTTCGACCTCGGCATCGGCATTCTCTTCCCGTTCTTCCCTGACGCCCGCGAGCGCGACGTCATGATGCACTCCGTCGCCCCCGTGTGGGACGGCAACGAGACATGGCTCGTGCTGGGCGGCGCGGGCCTGCTCGCCGCGTTCCCGATGGTGTATTCGGTGCTGCTCTCCGCGTTGTATCTGCCGCTCGTCTTCATGCTCGTGTGTCTGATTTTTCGCGGCGTGGCGTTCGAGATTCGCGGCAAATCGCGTCGCACACGCCAATGGTGGGACCTCGCCTTTATCGGCGGCTCGGCAGGTGCAACGTTTTTCCAAGGCGTGGCCCTCGGCGCGTATCTGTCCGGCATTCCCGTCGAGAACGGCCAGTTCTCGGGCGACGCCTTCGCATGGCTGACCGCGTTCAATCTGTTCACCGGACTTGGCCTGCTCATCACGTACGCGTTGCTGGGTGCCTGCTGGCTCATCGGCAAGACGCAGGACGATTTGCAGCGGCGTCTGCGCACGCTCGCTTGGCCGCTCACGCTTGCGCTGGTCGCCACGATGGTCATCGTCTCGCTCTGGACGCCGCTGCGCCTGCCGCTCGTCGCTGAGCGCTGGTTCGACGGCGAATGGTTCTGGCGCATGCTGCCGGTGCCGTTCCTCGTGGCGGGGGCCACGTTCGTGATGCGTCGTGTCCTGCAACGCGCACACGATGCCACACCGTTCTGGCTCGCGATCGGCCTCGTGTTCCTCGGCTACAGCGGGCTGCTCATCAGCGCGTATCCGTATGCAATTCTGCCGGGCGTCACGTTGTGGGAAGCGGCCGCTCCGGCCTCGAGTCTGTCGTTCACGCTGTGGGGCGCAGCGTTCATCATCCCGGTCATCCTCGCCTACACGATGCTGGCTTACTGGGTCTTTCGCGGCAAGGTGGCACACGATGCGCACTATCACTGATCTCACCCGGCCCGCCGTGCGCCGCGAGCGCGAACACTCGGCGATGTCCCACCAAGCCGTGGACGGCCCGGCGTGGCGGCAAGCGCTCGTGCGCTGGGGATGGTTCATCGCGCTCTGGTGCGCGGGTGTGGCGGGCACTGCACTGCTTGCACTACCATTCAAGCTCATCATTGCTTCCGCCAAATGAGGAGGGAAAGCCCATGAATTCGATGTTCGAAGTCTCCCGACGGTCCACGCGTCAAACGACGGCATTGCGCCGCCGTACCACTGCTGTGGCCTTTGCCGTAACGTTGGGTGCGGTGGCGGGCGGCGCGAGTCTCGCGCAGGCTGCCGAAGGGATGAGCGTGTCGTCGAGCGCCTTTGCCGATAACGCCATGCTGCCTGCGGCCCACGCCGGGCTGGGCGAATGCGGGGGCCAGAATGTCAGTCCGCCCGTCGAGTGGAAGAACCTGCCGCAGGGCACGCACAGCGTCGTCGTGACGATGAAAGACCCGGATGGCGCCAAGGGCGGCGGCGTGGTGCACTGGCTGGCCTACAACATCCCCGCGACGATGAACGGACTCGCCGCTGGTGCGGGCAACGAAACGAGCGCACAGGTTACCGTCGGTAAGAACATTAGCGGTGCGCAGGCGTATCGCGGTGCCTGCCCCCCTGTGGGCGACTCGCCGCACCACTACATCATCAGCGTGACGGCCACCGATCTCGAACCGGGCCGCCTCCCACCGGGGCTCGATGCCAATGGTCTGACAGCCGCGCTCGCAGGCCATACGCTCAACGGCTCGACCATCGTGGCGCGCTACGCACGCTAGGCGAGCGCATCGAAACCGCATGAAAAAAGCGCCGATCCGGTCACCCGGTCGGCGCTTCTTGTTTCGGCGTCGCTTGGCTTCGCCGCGCTTTACTTTTCGCGCGCTAGTGCGAGAAATTCCGTACGCAACGCAAGGTTCGGCTGCAATTCGCCGAGCATCGACGACGTCACCGTCTCCTCGCCCGCCGTGCGAATACCTCGGCTTTCCATGCACATGTGACGGCAAGACACCACCACACCCACGGCCTTCGGTTGCAGATGCGTCATGAGCGCGTCGGCAATTTGCACCGTCAAACGCTCCTGCACTTGCAGGCGGCGTGCGAAGCAATCGACCAGACGCGTGAGCTTCGAGAGACCGACGATCTTGCCGTTCGGCAGATAGCCAATCGTCGCCTTGCCGAAGAACGGCGCGAGGTGATGTTCGCAATGGCTATAGACAGGGATGCCGCGCACGACGATCAGTTCGTTGTATTGCTCTGCGCCGTCTTCGAAGACCTTGAGCACTTCGGCCGGATCTTGCCCGTAGCCAGCCGTCCATTGCTTCCACGCCTTGCTCACGCGGGCGGGCGTTTCGTGCAGACCGGGGCGGTCCGGGTCTTCGCCGAGATGTTTGAGGAATCGCTTCCAGTCGTTTTCGTCGAACGTGTCGTGAGACATAAAAATCAAGCTCCTTGCATGAGGTCCGGTGCGCTGCGCCCTGACGGCACGCGCCCCGTGCGCTACCGGATATGTGCGCACAATAGCAGAGACTCCCCGCACGCGCATCGTCGGCCCCAATTGCCCGAATTGCCGCCACAGGCGCTTTTGCGCTAAGGTGGCAGCGGACCCCACGCACGAGACGCGTCATGCCGGGAGATACCCCCATGAGCACCAACGTGATGACCGTTGCCGCACTGGCCGCCCTGCTGACCCTTACCGGGTGCGGCGACAACGGCAACAAGCCATGGCAGGGCTATGCCGAAGGGGAGTTCGTCAATGTCGCCTCCTCGCAAGCCGGTACCTTGCAGAAACTCTCGGTCTCGCGCGGGCAACAGGTCAAGCCCGGCGACGCCCTCTTCGATCTCGAATCCACCTACGAATTGGCCGCACAGGCCCACGCGCGTGAAACGCTCGCCAGCGCCGAAGCCCAGTTGCGCGACCTCGATACCGGCAAGCGGCCGCCCGAAATTGCGGTCTCGCAGGCCCAACTCACTCAAGCCATTGCCACCCGCGACAAAGCCGTCGCGCAGTTCGATCGCGATCAGGCGCAATACGCCGCCGGGGGTATCTCGCGCGAACAACTCGATGCGAGCCGCGCCGACGCCCGCAGCAGCGTGGCCCACGTGCAAGAGTTGCAAAGCAGTCTGGCTGTCGCGCGCTTGCCGGGTCGCGAAGCGCAACGTCAGGCACAAGCAGCGCAAGTCGATGTCGCGCGGGCTTCCCTCGCACAGGCCGATTGGCAACTCACGCAGAAGCATCCGGTGGCCGTCTCTGCCGGGCGTGTGTACGACACCATGTATCGCGTGGGCGAATGGGTGAACGCGGGTAGTCCGGTCGTGCGACTGCTGCCGCCGCAGAACATCAAAGTGCGCTTCTTCGTGCCGGAATCGGCGTTAGGCAGCTTGCAGGCCGGTCAGACCGTGCACATCGCTTGCGACGGTTGCGGCACGGGTGTCGATGCGCGCATCACCTATGTCGCAAGCGAAGCGGAATACACCCCGCCGGTGATCTACAGCAACGATACGCGCGACAAGCTGGTGTACATGATCGAGGCCCATCCGGCACCGGCCGATGCCATCAAACTCAATCCGGGGCAGCCGGTGCAAGTGAGCCGCCCATGAGCGCCGCCACGGCACCGCAGGCCCCCGCGAGAGATGACGCGCTTGCCATCGACGTGAATGGTCTGAACAAACACTTCGGCGATAAACACGTCGTGAAAGACGTCTCACTGCAAGTGCGGCGCGGCGAGATCTTCGGCTTTCTCGGCCCGAACGGCAGCGGCAAAACCACCTGCATTCGGATGATGTGCGGGCTGCTCACGCCCGACTCGGGCAGCGGCACCTGTCTGGGCTACGACATCGTGAAAGAAAGCGCACAGATCAAGCGCGAAGTCGGTTACATGACGCAGCGCTTTTCCTATTGGGAAGACCTCACGATTCGCGAGAATCTCGATTTCGTAGCACGCGTGTACGGCATGCCGAACCGTCGTGAGGCCGTCGACCGGTCCATTGAAAGTCTGGGATTAAAGGGGCGCGCGAATCAACTGACCGGCTCGCTCTCCGGCGGCTGGAAGCAACGCCTGGCGCTGGCCGCATGCATGCTGCACGAACCGCGCGTGCTGCTGCTCGACGAACCGACCGCAGGCGTCGATCCGACCGCCCGGCGCGACTTCTGGGAAGAACTGCACGAGCTGGCGGCGAAAGGCATATCCGTGCTCGTGAGCACGCACTACATGGACGAGGCCGAGCGCTGCCACAAGCTCGCCTACATCTCGTACGGCGAGTTGCTTGCGCAAGGCACAGCGGCCGAGGTGATCGAGAGCCAGCATCTGTCCACGTGGACCGTGCACGGCGACAACCTTGTCGACTTGGCGCGCGAACTTCGCGAACAGCCCGGCGTGGCGCAAACGGTGGCGTTCGGCAGCGCGCTGCACGTAAGCGGACAAGACGCCGCAGCGTTGGAGAAAACACTCCGCGCGCAAGCCGACGCCAAGGGGCTTACCGTCACCCCCATCGATACCAGCCTTGAAGACGTGTTCATCTACCTGATGGGCCACGCGAAAGACAACTTCGGAGACGACGCATGAACGCGCGGTTCGGGTTCTCGCTGTCGCGCTGGTGGAGCATCGTGTGCAAGGAGTTTTTGCAGTTGCGACGCGACCGGGTGACGTTCGCCATGATTGTCGGTGTGCCGCTCGTGCAACTCACGCTCTTCGGTTTCGCGATCAATACCGATCCGAAACACATGCCCACCGCCGCGCTGATTCACGACAACAGTGAGTTCACGCGCAGCTTCGTGGCCGCGATGGAGCACTCCGAATACTTCCGCTTCACCGAGACGCTCGACAGCGAAGCAGCCGGGCGCACAGCGCTCGCGCAGGGCCGCGTGCAATTCGTGCTGAACATTCCGACCGACTTCACGAAGCGCTTGCTGCGCGGCGAGCGCCCTGCCCTGCTCGTCGAAGCCGATGCGACCGACCCGATGGCGATGGCCTCCGCGCTGGGGGCTTTGCCTGCCATTGCACAATCGGTCGCTCAAAAGGACCTGACCGGCGCACTCGCGCCGCTCGCGGGCAATCAAAGTGCTTTCGATGTGCAGGTGCACCGGCTCTATAACGCAGAAGGCATCACGCAATACAACATCATCCCCGGGCTCATGGGCGTGATTCTGACCATGACGCTCGCGATGATGACCGGCCTCGCCATCGTGCGCGAACGTGAACGCGGCACCATGGAAAACCTGCTCGCGACACCGGTGCTGCCCATCGAAGTGATGCTGGGCAAGATCGTCCCTTACATCGCCATCGGCTTGATTCAGGCCACCATCATCTTGGTCGCGGCAAGGTTCGTGTTTCATGTGCCGTTCGTGGGTAGCGTGATTGCGATCTATTTGTCAGCGCTCGTGTTCATCGCGGCGAATCTGACGGTGGGCATCACCGTCTCGTCGTTCGCGCAAAACCAGTTGCAGGCGATGCAGCTCACCGTGTTCTACTTCCTGCCCAACATGCTGCTCTCCGGCTTCATGTTTCCGTTTCGCGGCATGCCCGAGTGGGCACAGGCCATCGGGAACGTGCTGCCGCTCACGTATTTCAACCGGCTCATTCGCGGCATTCTGCTCAAGGGCAACGGCTGGGGCGACGCGTGGCATGACCTCTGGCCGTTGCTGGTCTTCTCCGCCGTGCTGATGACCGTCGCGGTGAAGTTCTACAAACGAACGCTCGACTGAGGCGGCCATGCGTGTCATCCCCACCGGACTGCGCAAGACCTTGAGCGCCACCGTCATGGCAGCAGGGGCGTGTCTGCTGAACGCCTGCGCGGTCGGTCCGGACTTCACGACGCCGCCGTCGCCCGAGACGGCCCAATACACCACCGGCGACGCGCCGCTAGCCACCGCCAGCGCACCGGGTTTGCAGGGTGAGACCCAGACCTTTGCATCCGACGATAACCTGCCGCTCGACTGGTGGACTCGCTTCGGCTCCCCCACGCTCGATGCGCTTGTCGCGCAGGCCTTTGCGGACAGCCCGACGTTGAAGCAGGCCCAGGCGAAGTTGCGCCAAGCGCAGGAGGACTACCGCGCACAGGCTGGTGCTCGGCTGCTGCCGTCGGCGGACCTCAAGCTTTCCGGGACACGCGAACAAGTCGATCTGCAATCGTTCGGCATCACCAGCGTGCCCAACCCGGGGCCGTTCACGCTGTACAACGCCAGCATCGATATCTCGTACACGTTGGACGTGTTCGGCGGCAACCGTCGTGCGCTCGAAGGGCTGGCCGCACAAGTCGATTACCAGCGCTATGAACTCGAAGCCGCACGGCTCACGTTGGCGGGCAACGTGGTCACCGCCGCGCTGCGGCAAGCGACATTGCGCGCGCAGCGCTCTGCACTCGAAGGGATGGTCAGCGCGCAACGGGCGCAACTCGACATCACGCGAGCACGGCAGCGCGCCGGTGGCGTGGCGACGCTCGACGTGGAGAATCAGGCCGCCCTCGTAGCGCAGTCGGAAGCCCAGTTGCCGCCGCTTCGTTTGCAAATCGCTCAATACGATCACCAATTGGCGCGCTGGCTTGGCAAGGCACCGGGGGCATTCACGTCGCCGGCGATCGATCTTGCCTCGTTGCAACTGCCGCAGCGCGTGCCGGTGTCGCTGCCCTCGACACTGGCGCAGCGCCGCCCCGACATTCGGGCTTCCGAAGCGATGCTGCATAAGGCGAGCGCGGATGTCGGCGTCGCTACGGCGAACCTGTATCCACAGTTCACGCTGTCGGGCAGCTTCGGCACGCAGCGCATGCGCACCGCCGATCTCGGCGACGGGATCAACATCTGGAATATCGGCATGAACCTGTTGCAGCCGATTTTTCGGGGCGGGGAATTGAGAGCGCAACGGCGCTCGGCGGTGGCCGCCTACGATGCAGCGCTCGCGTCGTATCAGGACACCGTGCTGCTCGGCCTCGCGCAAGTCGCCGACGCCATGCGCGCGCTCGAAGCCGACGCCAATACGCTCACGGCAAGGGCCAACGCCGCCGCGCGCACCGAGGCGGCCTACCGCATTGCAAGCGACCGGTATCGCGTGGGCGGCATCAGTCACCTGTCGTTGCTCGATGCCCAGCGGCAGGCGCTCGATGCCACGCGGGCGCAGTTGGAAACTCAAGGGGCGCGGCTCGTAGATACGGCAGCCCTTTGGCAAGCGCTGGGCGGTGGCACGCCCGAACCGGACGCCAAGTAGCGCCAGGTTGGCCGGGTTGGCCGGGTTGGCCGGGTTGGCCGGGTTGGCCGGGTTGACCGGGTTGACCGGGTTAGTCGGGTTAGTCGGGCGAGTCGGGCTAGTCGCGCGACTTCGCCTCGTCGGCCAGACACTTCATCAGCGCGGCCACCGGCTCGCGTTTGAGCGCCGACTGACGCGCCAGCACACCCAGTTCGCGCGTGAGCGGCACGCCACTGAGCGGCAAGACCTGCACACCGGCAGCCCCAGCCTTTCCAGTCGCGATGCCATCCACCGGCAGCCCGATCAACGTCGCGGGCACCATCGCCCACCCTAGTCGCGCGCGCACCATGCGCAGGATGACCTCCGGTTCGTCCAATTCCACGCCCTCGCGCACCCACAACCGGTGGCGGCGCAGGTAACGCTCGACCAGATCGCCCCCGTACGAGCGCCTGTTGTAGCGCACAAACGGCAGCGCAGCCGCCCAGTCGGCGACCGTCCCTCGCGTGCCTTTCGGGGCGATGGCGACATACGGTTCGTGCATCAGCGTGACCCACTTCATATCGGCGGGTACCCCGATGCGCGGGCGGATCATGACCGCTAAGTCCAGTTCGCGCGCATCGATCTGCGCGAGCAACTGCACCGACATGCCGGGCACGATGTTCAGATGCGGCATCGATGCCGGGGCCGCCGACCAGCGCTGAATTGCGCCGGGCAGCAGCCCCAGTTGCACGGTGAGAATCGCCCCAATATGGATCGGCGCCAGCGCCGCCTGCGCGCCATGCGCACCAGCCTCGCCGCGCATCGACTGATACGCCGACACCACGCCTTGCGCCTGCGCGAGCAGCCGTCGCCCGTCGTCGGAGAGCGACACCGCGCGGCCGGTGCGCTCGAAGAGCTGCACGCCAAGATCGTCTTCCAGACGCTGGATCTGCGCACTGACGGCGGACTGCGTCAAACCGAGACGGGCCCCTGCGGCCGAGAACGAGGCGGTTTCGGCTGCCGTGACAAAGGTTTTGAGGTATCGGATCATCTATCGAATATTTTTGTGCTGAGTCGTCGAATTATTCGTTTCTTATTATTTTTATCGATGGATAGAATTTAGCGCAAATAGGCCGACGCCGTTCGGCAGGCCAATTTCGACGCATGGCGCGGCATTTTCTGCTCCGCGCCGACGCAGCGCCGTTCAACCCCACATTGCACCGGAGACCTCCATGGCCACGCCCCTGTTCCACCTCGCTTTCCCCGTCGACAACCTCGAAGCCGCCCGCCGCTTCTACGGCGGCGTGATGGGCTGCCCCGAAGGCCGTAGCTCGGATCATTGGATCGACTTCGATTTCTTCGGCCATCAACTCGTCGCCCACCTCTCGCCCGAAGAAGCCGGCAAGCGCATCACGAACCCTGTCGATGGCGATGAAGTTCCTGTCCCGCATTTCGGCGTTATCCTTGACATGCCCGCGTGGCACGTGCTTGCCGATCGCCTGCGCGCCGCTGGCACCCGCTTCGTGATCGAGCCGCATGTGCGCTTTGCCGGACAGGTGGGCGAACAAGCCACACTGTTCTTCTACGACCCGGCTGGCAACGCGCTGGAGTTCAAAGCGTTTGCCGACATGTCGCAGGTGTTTGCCAAGTAACGTTGCCGGGTACCGTTTCCAGAGTTTTCCAAGCTTCACTAACGCCACGAGTTTTCTCATGAGCCAATTCGTCATTTCGCCGGCGCCGCAGGCGTCGGTCGCAGTTGCCGGCAGCGATGCCCGCTTCCCCGTGCGCCGCGTGTTCTGCGTGGGCCGTAACTACGCCGCGCATGCGCGTGAGATGGGCAGCAACCCGGATCGCGAACCACCGTTCTTCTTCATGAAGCCCGCTGACGCCGTCGTGGCTGCCGAGGGCACGCTGCCCTACCCGCCGCTCACCAGCGAGCTGCATCACGAGATCGAACTGGTCGTGGCCATTGGTGCCGACGGCGAGAACGTGGACGCTTCGCAAGCACTGTCGCTCGTCTGGGGCTATGGCGTGGGCGTCGATCTGACGCGCCGCGATCTGCAACAGCAGGCGAAAGACACGCGTCGTCCGTGGGACTGGGGCAAGGCGTTCGATGCGTCGGCACCGTGCGGCCCGCTGCACGCCGTGGCGGAAGTCGGACATCCGAAGGATGGCCGCGTTTGGCTCGACGTGAACGGCGAGAACCGTCAAGTCGGCGATCTGAATGAGCTGATCTGGTCGGTGCCCGATCTCATCGCCGAAATCTCGCGCAGCGTGAAGCTGGTTGCAGGCGATTTGATCTTCACCGGCACGCCGGCAGGGGTCGGTCCGCTCGAACCGGGCGACAAGGTCACCGCAGGCGTGGCCGGTGTGGGCGAGATCGCCTTCACGGTCGGCAAGAAACCGGCAGCCTAATTCTCAACGACGATCGTCTGAGATACGCGCAGGGACGCTGGCACCCGTCAGCGTTCCCTGCGTCGGGTCCGATGCAGGACGCTCGCTCGGATTGCCGCCCAAGGATATCCACAGCAACTGTTGATAACCCTTTGCATAACTACCTATGCGACGGCGCAGACGCCCGCCAGCATTAGGTGTCAAGTGCCTTGCCTAATTTGCCGTCACCTGAACCCATGAAAGTGACGCGCCTCCCCGGCTTTCATTCCTGAAACGTTTTTCATCGGACACCTCGAAACACCCTGTTTCGCCCGATGAACTTCTCATTAAATTCAATGGGTTGCAGCGTATGGCACGCTTCTCGCGTCGTTTAGGGGGCAAGCCGTCCGCCTCCGGAGAAGTCTCTTCGCCAGGGCATATCGCTTCGGGAACATCGCCATGCACGCCACATGGCCCCGGCACGCCCGACGCCGAGCTCTCGCCGGGAGCGCCCCGGAGGCGGGCGGATTGCACCTAGATTGCACCTGGGAAGTGGAACCGATGGGTCGCGTCATGCGACGGCAACTGTCAGGGAGGGGATCATGCAAATGCGCCGCACCGGGCCTTGCGCCCTGAGTCCCTGCACCCGGTCGCTCGCGCCAGCGAGCCCGGCCAAGTCAGCGCGTCATCACCCACGCGAGCGATGCGCCAGTTGGCGGCACCGCCGCCACGAAGCTGCGGGAGATCGCCGCCAGGTCGCCCCCGGGCGGGCAATGCGCTAGCGCCCGCAGCGCATTCCGGGCACGCGCTCCCGGGGGCGTGCCCTAGGCGACTTAGGGCGAAGTGTCCGGCCCTCGCTAGGCCATTCAGCCTTCCTCAGCCCACACCTTCGCGGCACGTACCGCGCGCTGCCAACCCTTCACGGCACGAGTCACATCGTCTTCGGAAAGCTTGCGCGAGAAGCGTCGCTGCAACTGCCATTGACGTTGCAGCGTGTCGATGTCCGGCCAGAAACCCACGGCAAGACCCGCGAGATAGGCGGCACCGGCGGCCGTCGTCTCGATGACGTGCGGGCGCACGACATCCGCGCCCAGCAAATCGGCCTGCCACTGCATCAACAGATCGTTGGCCGCTGCGCCACCGTCAACGCGCAACTCCGAGACATGCATCCCGGCGTCGGCTTCCATCGCGCGCAACACGTCGAGCGTCTGGAACGCAATGCTGTCGAGCGCGGCACGTGCGACGTGCGCTGCCGTCGTCCCGCGTGTCGCGCCGAATAGCGTGCCACGCGCATGCGGCTGCCAGTGCGGGGCGCCCAGGCCCGCGAAGGCGGGCACGAGCACCACACCATCGGCATCGGGCACGCTCGTCGCCAACGCCTCAACGTCGCGCGAATGGCGAATGATCCCTAGCCCGTCGCGCAGCCATTGCACCACCGCGCCGCCGATGAAGATGCTGCCTTCGAGCGCGTAGTCCACTCGGTCGCCGATTTTCCAGGCCACCGTTGTGAGCAAGTTGTGGCTCGACGCCTGCGGCTTGTCGCCGGTGTTCATCACCATGAAGCAGCCGGTGCCGTAGGTGTTCTTCACCATGCCCGGGCGCAAGCACATCTGCCCGAACAACGCCGCCTGCTGATCGCCCGCAATACCTGCGATCGGCACCGGCTTCGAGAGCAGCGACGCCGTGGTATGGCCGTAGACCTCGCTCGACGAACGCACCTCGGGCAACATCTGACGCGGCACGCCGAGCAGTGCGAGCAACTCGTCGTCCCATTCGAGCCGGTGAATGTTGAAGAGCATCGTGCGCGACGCATTCGACACGTCGGTCACGTGCAGCTTGCCGCCGGTCAGATGCCAGACGAGCCAGCTATCGACGGTGCCGAATGCGAGATGCCCCGCCTCGGCAGCTTCGCGTGCGCCTGCGACGTTATCGAGAATCCATCGAATCTTGCTGCCGGAGAAATAAGCATCGATGCGCAGCCCGGTGCGGCTGGCCACCAGGTCTTGCGCGCCGTCGGCACGCAGGCGCTCGCAGAAGTCGGCCGTGCGGCGATCCTGCCAGACGATGGCGTTGTACACCGGCTCGCCCGTGCGACGATCCCAGACGATGGTCGTCTCGCGTTGGTTGGTAATGCCGATGGCCGCGATGTCTACACCGCCGACGCCCGCGTGCGTGAGCGCTTCGGCCGTCACGCCTGCCTGCGTCGACCAGATTTCCCGCGGGTCGTGCTCGACCCAGCCCGGATGCGGATAGATCTGACGAAATTCCTTTTGCGCGGTCGACACGACACGCCCATCACGATCGAACAACAATGCACGCGAACTGGTCGTGCCCTGATCGAACGCGAGGATGTAGGGTCCTGACATGTAGGTCGTCTCCTGAATACAGTCCGCCGGGCGGCGGATAGCTGGCTTGCCGCCCGCGCAATCACACGTATGACGTGCGCCGCAGGGGCAAACCTATCGTTATCTTCGAACTCAGCGTGCGGCGAATGCAGGCGCTTGTTCCGACTGGCGTTCGAACCAGCGCGCGACGCTCGCTTCGCCGTCGCGGCCGACATGCAGACCCAGCTTCGTACGGCGCCAGAGCACGTCTTGCGCGGTGCGTGCCCACTCGTACTGCACAAGGTAGCGCAACTCGGCCTCGAAAAGGTCGCCGCAAATGCGCTCGCCCAAATCGTCGAGCGAATGTGCGTCGGCCAGCAGCACGTGCGTGCGGGTGCCGTAAGTGCGCGCATAGCGGTAGGCCAGTGCGTCCGGTAGCCACGGCACCTGCGCGCGCAGCGACACCTCGAAGGCGCCCGCGTCCGGCTGGGGCATATCGCCGCCCGGCAACGCTGCGCCTGCCGTCCAGTCACCTTGCTTGAAACCGAGCGGCCCGTGCAGTCGGGCGAGCGCCTCTTCCGCGAGACGGCGATACGTCGTGATCTTGCCGCCGAACACCGACAACAGCGGCGCACGTGTGGCCGGTGCGTCGAGTTCAAGCGTGTAGTCGCGCGTAACGGCCGACGGGTTCGCCACTTCTTCTTCGAGCAGCGGACGCACTCCCGCGTAAGTCCACACGACATCCGTGGGCACGATGGGCTTGGTGAAATAGTCGCTGGCCGATTTGCACAGGTACGCGATCTCGTCGTCGTTGATCGCCACCTGAGCCGGATCGCCGTGATACTCGATATCGGTCGTGCCGATCAACGTGAAATCGCGCTCGTAGGGAATCGCGAAGATGATGCGCTTGTCGGGGTTCTGGAAGATGTAAGCGTGATCGTGATCGAACAGCTTGCGCGTGACGATGTGGCTGCCCTTCACCATGCGCACCGAGTGCGTCGCCGGCTGACGCAACACGTCGCCCAGCAAATGACCCACCCACGGTCCGGCCGCATTGACGATGGCACGCGCACGCACCTGCTGCGTTTGTCCCGACTCGGTCGACAGCAACTCCGCCGTCCACATGTGCTCGCCACGCTCGGCCCCGACGAGGCGCGTTCGCGTGAGAATCGTCGCCCCGCGCTCGGCCGCATCTTGCGCGTTGAGCACTACCAGCCGTGCGTCCTGCACCCACCCATCCGAATAGACAAAGCCGCGCTGAATGTCGCGGCGTAGCGGCGCACCGGCCGCATGCTGACGCAGGTCGATGCCACGCGAGCCCGGCAAGATTTCACGCCGCGCCAAATGATCGTAGAGGAACAACCCGGCGCGGATCAGCCATGCCGGGCGCAAGTTCGGCATGTGCGGCATGACGAAACGCAACGGCCACATGATGTGCGGCGCGGCGCGCAACAACACTTCACGTTCCTGCAACGCTTTGCGCACCAGCCCGAACTCGTAGTACTCGAGATAACGCAAGCCGCCGTGAATGAGTTTGGTGCTGGCCGATGACGTGTGCGAGGCCAGATCGTCCTGCTCGACGAGCATCACGCGCAAGCCACGTCCGGCAGCGTCGCGTGCGATACCCGCGCCGTTGATGCCGCCACCCACGACCAGCAAGTCGTAAGGGGCTAGCGTTGGGTCCGTTGGCGTTTGGGCGGATGGTTGCACGTCTTCACTCCCGGGTGATTGGCGTCAAATCGACAAATAAGGCGAAAATGTTCGTTTTCGAATATTGATTTTCGAATTTTAACAGATGTCGTTATCAAAGGTTCGAAATCGCACATTTCAACGGGGGATTGTTGGATTTCGCGCATCGTGGCCGCCGCTCAGTGCCCACTGCCCTCAATCGGCGACGTGGATTTGCGTGCCAGCGTCGGCGATCACCTGCGCCATCGCTGGCGGCACGGCACGGTCGGTGAATAGCGCATCGATTTGCGACAGATGGCCGAGCCGCACCAGCGCAGGGCGCCCGAACTTGCTGTGATCGGCGGCAAGAAACACCGTGCGCGAGTGCGCGATGATGGCTTCGGCCACGCGCACTTCCCGGTAATCGAAGTCACGCAGTGTGCCGTCGGCATCGATCGCCGAAATGCCGATGATGCCGAAATCGACTTTGAATTGACGAATGAAGTCGAGCGTCGCCTCGCCCGTCACGCCTTGATCGCGGGCCCGCACCACGCCACCGGCAATGATGACTTCGGCATCGGGATAGCCGCTCATCATGGCCGCGACGTGCAGGTTGTTGGTAATCACACGCAACCCGCGATGCCGCGACAACGCGCGTGCCACGGCTTCTGTGGTCGTCCCTAGATTGATGAAAAGCGACGCATGATCGGGAATCTGTTCGGCAAGGCGCGCGGCGATGCGGTGCTTCTCGTCGGCGAGCTGTGACTGACGGGCATCGTAGGCGTCGTTCTCGGCGCCGCCCGGCAAGCCCACGCCGCCGTGGTAGCGGCGCACCCATTTGAGTTCGGCCAGAAAGTTGATATCGCGCCGGATCGTCTGCGGCGTGACGTCGAAGCGCACGGCCAGTTCGTCGACGGTGAGAAAGCCGTCACGACGCACGGCATCGAAGAGCGCCTGCTGACGCGGGTTCAGCGACGCTTGTCCGGCGTCCTGCGCCACGGCAACAACATCGGGAACATCGACGGATTCGGTAGGAGACATCGGCACGCGCGAAGAAAAAGCCCTCGTGCGCCCGGGGCGGACGCACGTTTGCCGCCATCATACCGCGCCGTACTGTGACACCACAGTGACGGACGCATGACGTCTGGGCACTGTGGTGGAACTGACTAGTTGGTCGGAGGTGCGGTCAAACGCGCGGCCACGAGCGGATCAGAGGCACTGCCGTACAGCGTCGGCGAGCGACTGCGAGGCGGTCGAACCAAGATAAAGCGAGCCTTCGCTGCCCGGTTTGTGCGGTGCAAGATCGAGAATAGCGAGCACGCCGTCGTCCTTCGACGAGAGTTGCAGCGTCTGACCCGTGCCAGCTTTCGCGCGATCGAGACGTGCGTAAGGCAGTTGCTTTTTCCAGAGCTTGGCGGTGCAGGCACTCACGCGGGTGAGGGTCTTCTTCGACGAACCTTGCCAGACGGCACCGTTGTTTCTGGCATCGGCGACGGTGTCGCGATAGGCCGGCAACGTCTCGACTTTTACATTTTCCGGTGCAACGTCGGCGACGCTGCCAATGGGCGGATCGTTCGGTGACGGCACCGGCGCCGTCTGCGCGCAGGCGGCGAGCAGTGCCGACGCGACCAACATGGCGCATGCCGTCAAGGGTGACGAGATGCCTTGTTCTGACGCGCGCACTTCGCGACGAGGCGCGACGGGCGTCACGCCGGAATTGGTTTCAGTGCCCCACTTCATGCCCCGCTCCACGCTGGCCGTGCCATCGCACACGTAGCGCCGGCAATGCACAACAGGCAAGGCCGCAGGCGGGCGTGGCGACAGCTTTGTATCTGGTCTCGGCGCCGAGGGCCTACGCGCACGTGACGCTTTGCATCCGTGCCGGGCCGTGGCTTGCGCCGTTTATGGTCGTTGATCGTTCTCTGGACTACCCGGAACGCGTGCGTGCACGTCCGGAATCTTCGGCAATGCGACGTATTGTGCGGCACACCGCCGGTTGGCGCTCATCTTACTCGTGTTATTCATAGCATGGCAATTCGCGCAATGCGCGCTGACCCGAATCGCGTATATTGCTGGTTTCTGTCACAAAGTGACTCCGTCCAACCTATTCCAACCATTCCGATTGCCATGTCCAGCAATGCGCAAGCCCCGATCATCGTCATCGCCCCCGATTCGTTCAAAGGTTCGCTGAGCGCGCCCGAAGTTGCGCACGCGATTGCCGCCGGTATTGCCCGCGTGCTACCGCAGGCCGAAATCCGGATGCGTCCGATGGCGGATGGCGGCGAAGGCACGCTCGAAGCGCTGCTCTCGGCGGGCGGGCGTCGCGTGCCGTTGTCGGTGCGTGGGGCGGGTCAGGCGTCGGTGACCGCCGAATACGGCGTGATGCCCGACGGCACCGGCGTGCTGGAGAGCGCAAACGTCGTGAGCATTACCGACCCGGTCGGCATGCAAACGCCGGTTGCTGAGCGCACCACGGTCGGTCTGGGCGAAGTGCTGCGGGCGCTGCTCGATACCGGCGCGCGCCGCGTGCTGATCGGTTTGGGCGGCAGCAGCACGAACGATGGCGGTGCCGGTCTGCTGGTGGGGCTGGGTGCACGCCTGCTCGATGAAGCCGGTGAAGTCGTGCCGCCGGTGCCGGCCGCGCTGCATCGTGTGGCGTCCATCGATTTGAACGGACTCGACGGTCGTCTGAAGGACTGCGAATTGATCGCGATGTCCGACGTGAACAATCCGCTCAATGGCGCACAAGGCGCGACCGCCATTTTCGGGCCGCAGAAAGGCGTGAGCGAATCGCAGGTCGAACCGCTCGACCGCGCGATTGCGCACTTCGCCGGGCATGCGCATCGCGCATTCAACGCCAACGAGGCAGCGAGCCGTGCGGGTGCGGGCGCCGCAGGCGGTTTGGGCTTCGCACTGCATCTGCTGGGCGCGCAATTCCGCTCGGGTGCTGAAGTGGTTGCTGAGCGCGTGGGCCTGCCGCAAGCCGTGGAAGGTGCCGATTGGCTGATTACCGGCGAAGGCCGCAGCGATGGTCAGACGCTCTCGGGCAAGACGCCGATGATCGCCGCGCAAGTCGCGATCAAGGCAGGCGCAACGGCGTCGTTGCTCTCAGGTGCGATCGATCGCAGCGCGTTGGAAAGTCTCTCGCGTGTGTTCTCGGGTTGCTTCTCGCTGACTTTCGGCCCGACCACGCTGGAGAAGGCGATTGCCGACGCCGCCGGTCTGCTGACCGATAGCGCCGAGCAGATGGCTCGCCTGCGCTACACGCACAAGGGCTGAGCCCAGCGCCAGCGATCCGGCGCGCGCCTGCGATCAGTCAGGCGCGTAGCAGACCGCCTCGATGTTGTGACCGTCCGGGTCAATCACAAAGGCGGCGTAGTAGTTGGGGCCATAGCGCTCACGCAAGCCGGGGCCACCGTTATCGGTGCCACCGGCAGCAATGGCCGCGCGATGGAAGGCCTCGACGATGCGACGCTCGGGCACACGAAACGCCACATGCAATATGGGGCGATTGGGTGTACCGCGGCTGATCCAGAAATCGGGGTGGCCGTTTTCGCCAAACCCCGCGATGTCGGTGTTCCCCGTCACTTCCGCTGACTTCTCTGCAATCAACGAATACCCGATGGCCGCCAGGGCATCGCGATAGAACGCTCGGCTCTTCGCGAAATCGGAAACCGTCACTTCCATGTGATCGATCATTCGTTAGCTCCGCGTCTCACACCACCAAATCCACAAACTTATGCACGGGCATCGCTTCGAGCCGCTGTTGATCGAGTGCGACGTCGAGAATCGATGCCTGTGCGCGCGCCGCGAATCGGCGCGCGAGATTCGTTTTGAATTTTTCCACCAGCAACGGAATGCCCTCGTCACGGCGTCGCTTGTGGCCAATGGGATATTCGACGAGCACTTCATCGAGCACCGTGCCGTCGTTTAGTGTGACCGTCAGGCCGTTCGCAATCGAACGCTGCTCCGGATCGTGATAGTCACGCGTGAATTGCGGATCTTCCTCGCACACGATCTTCGCGCGCAAGGCGTCGATGCGTGGGTCGGCCGCCACCGCATCTTCATAGTCGTTCGCGGTCAGACGCCCGAACAACAGTGGCACCGCCACCATGTACTGAATGCAGTGATCGCGGTCTGCCGGGTTCGCCAATGGCCCCTGCTTGTCGATGATGCGAATCGCTGCCGCGTGCGTGCGAATTTTCACCGACTTGATGTCTTGCGCACTGCGCCCTGCGTCCTGCAATTGCCGGTGCAACGTCATCGCCGCTTCCGCCGCGGTCTGCGCGTGAAACTCCGCCGGGAACGAGATTTTGAATAGCACGTTCTCCATCACGTACGACCCATAGGGCCGTTGAAACGCGAACGGCTTGCCTTTGAACAAGACGTCGTAGAAGCCCCACGTCTTGGCCGTCAGCACCGACGGGTAACCCATCTCACCCGTACGTGCCATCAACGCGAGCCGCACCGCGCGGCTAGTGGCGTCCCCCGCCGCCCACGACTTACGGCTGCCGGTGTTCGGCGCATGCCGGTACGTGCGCAGACTTTGCCCGTCGACGAACGCCAGCGAGACCGCATTGATCAGCTCATCGCGCGTGAGGCCGAGCATCTCGCCGACCACTGCCGTCGACGCCACTTTCACCAACACCACGTGATCGAGCCCGACTTGATTGAAGGAATTCTCAAGCGCCAAGCAGCCCTGAATCTCGTGCGCTTTGATCATCGCCGCCAGCACATGGCGCATGGTCAGTGGATTGCCGCCTTCCGCCACGGCCGAGCGCGAGAGCCAATCGGCCGTCATGAGAATGCCGCCGAGATTGTCCGAGGGGTGGCCCCATTCGGCAGCCAGCCACGTGTCGTTGAAGTCGAGCCACCGGATCATCGCGCCCAGACTGAATGCCGCCTGCACGGGGTCGAGTTGATAAGGCGTGCCGGGCACCTTCGCGCCGTTCGGCACCACCGTGCCGGGCACAATCGGCCCTAGCAGCTTGGTGCACGCCGGGTACGACAGCGCTTCGAAGCCGCAGCCGAGCGTGTCGATCAGGCAATTGCGCGCAGTGTCGAAGGCGAGATCGCTGCGGATCTCGTAGGTGAGGACGTAATCGACAATGTCGGTGAGTACCTTGTCGGGCGCGGGACGCACATTCGAAATGCCAGCGGACATCGCTTGCCTCCTGTGACGTTTGACGAAAACCGCCCGGCATTGAAACGTCCGCGACGCTTTTCCGTGAGCCCCAATGATAAGCGGCTGGCAAGCGCGATGCTTGCCAGCCGCTTAAGTCCTGCCTGCGATCAATCGCCGTGAGCGTTAAAACGCGTCGCCCGGAATCCGAACCCAACCTTCCATCAGCACGCGTGCACTGCGGCTCATGATCGCCTTGGTGACCGTCCATTCGCCGTCGACCTGCCCGGCTTCGGCGCCCACGCGCAGCGTGCCGGACGGATGCCCGAACCGCACCGCATTGCGCTCGCCGCCACCCGCAGCCAGGTTGACCAGCGTGCCCGGAATCGACGCCGCCGCGCCGATGCACACGGCAGCTGTGCCCATCATCGCGTGGTGCAGCTTGCCCATCGACAACGCGCGCACTAGCAGGTCGACATCGGCCGCCTTCACGGCCTTGCCGCTCGACGCCGTGTAATCGGCTGGCTTTGCGACAAACGCCACCTTCGGCGTGTGCTGACGCTTGGCGGCTTCCGACACGTCCTTGATCAGCCCCATGCGAATCGCCCCGTGCGCACGAATCGTCTCGAACATGGCGAGCGCTTTCGGGTCGCTGTTGATGGCGTCCTGCAACTCGGTGCCCCGGTAGCCGAGGTCCTCGGCATTGAGGAAGATCGTCGGAATGCCCGCGTTGATCATCGTCGCCTTGAACGTGCCGACACCCGGCACTTCGAGGTCATCGATGAGATTCCCGGTCGGGAACATGGCACCGCCGCCGTCACCCTCTTCTTCCGCGGCCGGGTCGAGAAATTCGAGTTGCACTTCGGCGGCCGGGAACGTCACGCCGTCGAGTTCGAAGTCGCCCGTCTCCTGCACCGCACCGGCCGTCATCGGCACGTGCGCCACGATCGTTTTGCCGATGTTGGCTTGCCAGATGCGCACGACTGCCACGCCATCGTTCGGCACGCGCGCCGCATCGATCAGCCCGGCGCTGATGGCAAACGGGCCAACGGCGGCCGACAAATTGCCGCAGTTGCCGCTCCAGTCGACGAACTGCTGATCGATCGACACCTGCCCGAACAGGTAGTCCACATCGTGACCGGGACGCTCGCTCTTCGCGATAATCACCGTCTTGCTGGTGCTCGACGTGGCGCCGCCCATGCCGTCGATCTGCTTGCCATACGGATCGGGGCTGCCGATCACACGCATGAGCAACGCGTCGCGCGCGGCACCCGGCACTTGTGCGGCGGCGGGCAGGTCTTGCAGGCGAAAGAACACGCCCTTGCTGGTACCGCCACGCATATACGTGGCGGGAATGCGAATTTGCGGCTGATGCGCCATTACGCTTCTCCTCGGTGCTTCGCTTGATTCAGGCCGAAGCGCCTGCTTGCGACGATTCCAGAAAGTCTTGCGCGAAACGTTGCAGCACCCCGCCCGCTTCGTAAATCGAAACTTCTTCTGCGGTGTCCAGACGGCAAGTCACCGGCACTTCGATGCGCTCGTCACGGCCGTTCCGATGGCGATGAATCACCAGCGTGAGATCGGCGCGCGGCGTGCGCTCGCCAATCACGTCGAACGTCTCGGTGCCGTCGATGCCCAGCGTTTTGCGGTCCGTGCCCGGCTTGAACTCCAGCGGCAATACGCCCATGCCGACCAGATTGGTACGGTGAATGCGCTCGAAGCCCTCGGCCACAATCGCCTCCGTGCCCGCCAGACGCACGCCCTTGGCCGCCCAGTCGCGCGACGAACCCTGACCGTAGTCGGCCCCGGCGATCACGATCAGCGGCTGCTTGCGCGCCATGTACGTCTCGATGGCTTCCCACATCCGCGTGACCTTGCCTTCCGGTTCGATGCGCGCGAGCGAGCCTGCCTTCACTTGGCCGTCGACCACCACCATCTCGTTCTTCAACGTCGGGTTGGCGAACGTCGCACGCTGCGCAGTCAGGTGATCGCCACGGTGCGTTGCATACGAGTTGAAGTCTTCTTCGGGCAAGCCCATCTTCGCCAGATACTCGCCCGCGGCGCTGTCGGCCATGATGGCATTCGACGGCGAGAGGTGATCGGTGGTGATGTTGTCGCCCAGCACGGCCAACGCGCGCATGCCCTTGAGCGAACGCTCACCGGCGAGTGCCCCTTCCCAATACGGCGGACGGCGGATGTACGTGCTCATCTCGCGCCAGTCGTACAGCGGATCGGCGCGCTCGCCGTTATCGACCGTCGCGGCAAACATCGGCTCGTACACGCGGCGGAATTGCTCCGGCTTCACGCTCTGCGCGATGATCGCGTCGATTTCTTCGTCGCTCGGCCACAAGTCGGCGAGCTTCACCGGCTTGCCATTGCCATCGACACCCAGCACATCCTTCTCGATATCGAAGCGGATCGT
The DNA here is from genome assembly GCF_049918595.1 of Pandoraea pneumonica. Classification (GTDB taxonomy): domain Bacteria; phylum Pseudomonadota; class Gammaproteobacteria; order Burkholderiales; family Burkholderiaceae; genus Pandoraea; species Pandoraea pneumonica_A. Next base: position 167,343 of record NZ_JBNCRZ010000002.1, on the reverse strand, counting down.
ACCCGCGATGGCGTAAGCCACCACGAGCGACGGCGAGGCCAGGAACGCCTGCTTCGCATACGGGTGAATCCGGCCATCGAAGTTGCGGTTGCCCGAGAGCACCGCCGTGGCGTACAGATCGCGATCGATGATCTCTTGCTGAATCACCGGATCGAGTGCACCCGACATGCCGTTGCACGACGTGCACGCGTACGCCACCACGCCGAAGCCGAGTTGTTCCAGCTCGGGCAGCAGCCCTGCCGCTTCCAGATACAACGTGACGGCCTTCGAGCCGGGGGCGAGCGAGCTCTTGACCCACGGCTTGCGCGCGAGTCCCGCGCGGTTGGCGTTACGCGCGAACAAGCCCGCCGCAATCATGTTGCGCGGGTTGTTGGTGTTCGTGCAGCTCGTGATAGCGGCAATGATGACGGCGCCATCGGGCATCAGGCCCGGCTCGTTCTCCACCTTGCCGCTGATACCGCGCTCGGCCAGTTCGCTCGTCGGCACGCGCTTGTGCGGGTTCGACGGCCCAGCGATGTTACGCACCACGCTCGACAAATCGAACGTGAGCACGCGCTCGTATTGCGCGCCCGCCAGCGTGTCGGCCCACAGGCCGGTTTGCTTGGCATACGTCTCGACCAGATCGACGAGCGCGTCGTCGCGGCCGGTGAGCTTCAGATACTTGATGGTTTGCGCATCGATGTAGAACATCGCCGCGGTCGCACCGAACTCGGGGGCCATGTTCGAAATCGTGGCGCGATCGCCCAGCGTCAGATTCGCGGCACCTTCGCCGTAGAACTCCAGATACGCCGACACCACTTTCGACTTGCGCAGGAACTCGGTCAGCGCCAGCACGATGTCGGTGGCAGTGATACCCGGCTGCGGCTTGCCCGTCAGTTCGACACCGACGATATCGGGCAGACGCATCCACGACGCCCGCCCCAGCATGACGCTCTCGGCTTCAAGGCCGCCCACGCCGATGGCGATCACGCCCAGCGCATCGACCATCGGGGTGTGCGAGTCGGTGCCCACGAGCGTGTCGGGATACGCGACGCCGTTCGTCACTTGAACCACGGGGCTCATGCGCTCCAGATTGATCTGGTGCAGGATGCCGTTGCCCGGCGGAATCACATCGACGTTCTTGAACGCTTTCTTCGTCCAGTTGATGAAGTCGAAACGGTCTTCGTTGCGACGGTCTTCAATGGCGCGGTTCTTCGCGAAGGCGTCCGGATCGAAGCCGCCACACTCCACGGCCAGCGAGTGATCGACCACGAGTTGCGTCGGCACGACCGGGTTGACCAGCGCGGGGTCGCCGCCTTGCGCCGCAATGGCGTCGCGCAGACCGGCGAGATCGACCAGCGCCGTCTGCCCGAGAATGTCGTGACACACCACGCGCGCGGGGAACCACGGGAAATCGAGATCGCGGCGTCGCTCGATCAACTGTTTGAGCGAATCGGTGAGCGCCGCCGGATCGCAGCGGCGCACCAGATTCTCGGCGAGCACGCGCGAGGTATAAGGCAGCGTGTCGTACGCCCCCGGGGCAATGGCCTCGACGGCAGCGCGGGCGTCGAAGTAGTCGAGCGACGTCCCAGGCAGGGATTTACGGTATTCGGTGTTCATCATGTGAGGACGATATCGGCCCGGCGTAGACCATGCAGGCAATGAAGGCAGCCAATGTCGCGGGGCAGCTGCGGCGATCCTGCCGCGGCCGCCCCGCGTTGCGCTTACGGTGCTGACGCGAAACAGCGCTTAGCGCTTTTCGATCGGCACGAACTTCTGATCTTCCGGACCGGTGTAGTTGGCGCTCGGACGAATGATCTTGTTATCGATACGCTGCTCGATGATGTGAGCGCTCCAGCCCGACGTACGTGCAATCACGAAGAGCGGCGTGAACATCGCGGTGGGCACGCCCATCATGTGATAGCTCACGGCGCTGAACCAGTCGAGATTCGGGAACATCTTCTTGACGTCCCACATCACCGTCTCGAGACGCTCGGCAATGTCGTACATCTTCGTGTTCTGCTGGTCTCTCGACAGCTCGTGCGCCACTTCCTTGATGACCTTGTTACGCGGGTCGCTCACGGTGTAGACCGGGTGACCGAAACCGATGATCACTTCCTTGTTTTCCACGCGGGCACGGATGTCGGCTTCCGCTTCGTCGGGCGAGTCGTAGCGCTTTTGAATTTCGAACGCCACTTCGTTCGCGCCGCCGTGCTTCGGGCCACGCAGCGCGCCGATCGCGCCGGTGATGGCCGAATGCATGTCCGAGCCCGTACCGGCGATCACACGCGCGGTAAACGTCGACGCGTTGAACTCGTGCTCGGCGTACAGAATCAGCGAGGTGTGCATCGCGCGCACCCACAGATCCGACGGCTTCTCTCCATGCAGCAGATGCAGGAAGTGGCCGCCGATGCTGTCGTCGTCGGTCTCGACGTCGATACGCACGCCGTTGTGGCTGAAGTGATACCAGTACAGCAGCATCGAGCCGAAGCTGGCCATCAGGCGGTCGGCGATATCGCGTGCGCCCGGAATGTTGTGATCGTCCTTCTCCGGCAGCACGGTGCCGAGCACCGACACGCCGGTGCGCATCACGTCCATCGGATGGGCGGCGGCCGGCACGGTTTCCAGCGCATCTTTCACTGCTGCGGGCAGCCCGCGCAGCGACTTCAGCTTGGCCTTGTAGCCCTTAAGTTCAGCCACCGTCGGCAGCTTGCCGTAGACCAGCAGGTAGGCGATCTCTTCGAATTCCGAGGTCTGGGCCAGATCCAGAATGTCGTAGCCGCGATAGTGCAGGTCGTTACCCGAACGGCCCACCGTACACAGCGCGGTGTTGCCAGCGGTCACGCCCGACAGGGCCACGGACTTCTTGGGCTTGAAACCGGTTGCAGTCGTCTCGCTCATGCTTTTCCTCCAGATCAGGGATTCAGTTATTTCTGTTGAGCGAACAGAGCGTCGAGCTTCTGTTCGTAAGCGTGGTAGCCGATGCTCTCATAGAGCTCGGCGCGCGTTTGCATCGTGTCGAGCACGGCCTTTTGCGTGCCGTCGCGACGAATCGTGTGATAGACGTTCTCCGCCGCTTTGTTCATCGCGCGGAAGGCCGAGAGCGGGTACAGCACGAGGCCGACCTGTGCGCTCTTGAGTTCTTCGACGGTGAATAGCGGCGTGGAACCGAATTCGGTGATGTTCGCGAGCACCGGCACCTTCACGGCGTCGGAGAACTGGCGGTACATCGGCAGCTCGGTCATGGCTTCCGGGAAGATCATGTCGGCACCGGCTTCGACGCACGCGCAAGCGCGGTCGATGGCGGCTTGCAGACCTTCGACGGCGAGTGCATCGGTGCGCGCCATGATGACGAAGTTTTCATCCGTGCGGGCATCGACGGCGGCCTTGATACGGTCGACCATTTCCTGCTGGGTCACGATGGCCTTGCCGGGCCGGTGGCCGCAACGCTTGGCACCGACCTGATCTTCGATGTGCATGGCGCCCGCACCGAACTTGATAAGCGATTGCACGGTGCGCGCGATGTTGAACGCCGACGGGCCGAAGCCGGTGTCGACGTCGACGAGCAGCGGCAGATCGCACACGTCGGTGATACGGCGCACGTCGGTGAGCACGTCGTCGAGCGTGGAGATGCCCAGATCGGGCAAGCCGAGCGAGCCAGCAGCCACGCCCCCACCCGACAGATAGATCGCCTTGAAGCCAGCGGCTTTCGCCAGCAAGGCGTGATTGGCGTTGATTGCGCCGACAACCTGCAACGGTTGCTCGGTCTTGACGGCCTCGCGGAAGGCGGCGCCGGCCGAACGAATGGTATGCGTCACTTGAATCCCTCGGTCGTGTCGCGCCTGATCGCTTTGGACACCGGCATCGGTGATCCGCAAGGCAGGCGCAGGTTGGTATGTGGGTGTAGAGATAGCAATGGCCGTGCCAGCGTGGCGCGGTGCGTCGTTCACGTTGCGTCGGTCGACGCCGAGAGCCCGCTAACGCATTCATTTATCAGCGGAAATTTGGCGCGCTTGTGACGTTTACGTCAAGTGCCGTGAGTTTCCGTCTCGGCGCCGAATCGTCAAAATGTCGCATTACGTTTCATTTTGAAACGTTAAACGAAACATTTGAGACGGCATGCTACGATACCGCGACACCGTATCGAGTCCAATCATGCCCGCCTCATCGTCCAGCACCACCCTGCCTATCGCCCTCTCCCGCTCAGGTATTGCGCTACCCGCCACGGCGGTTCGCAAGCCGGTGATCTGGGCCGTCGGCATCAGCAAGCTCGGCGAGTTGTACCGCGACATCGTCCCCGATTACGCAGCGCAGGCGGATGTCGAAATCATCGACAAGGGGTATGAAGCGGTGATCGAAGCGCTTGAGCGGCTGCCCGCCGGGAGTGTCGATGGCATCGTTGCCGCTGGCTCGAATGGCGCATTTCTGCGCGAGCGCGTGGCGTTGCCCGTGGTACTCGTCAAAGTCACCGGCTTCGATGTGATGCATGCACTGGCACGCGCACGCCGAGCGTTACCGTCGACCTCGCCCGCTTCGCGTATCGCCCTAGTGTCGTACGCGCGGCCTGCCCCGGAATTCGAGCGCTTCAAGAGCGCGTTCGGCCTCGACGTTTCGCAACATGCCTACTTCGATGCGCATGACGCCGACGATCTGGTACACCGCCTGCGCGACGAAGGCACGGAAGTCATCGTCGGCCCGGGTCTCGTGACCGAACTGGCCGAGCGCGCCGGAATGACGGGCGTATTTCTCTACTCACAGGACTCCGTGCGCGCCGCGTTCGATACGGCGCTGGAAGTCGCGCGCTTTGGGCGGATCGAAGCGCAACGACGTGAGCGCCTCGATACCGTGTTGCGCCATCTGCGCGAAGGCGTGGCAGCGGTCGATCTGAACGGACGCGTCGAAGCGATGAACGCCTCAATGGCCGGGATGCTCGGCGTGACCGTGGCCGATGTCGTCGGCCGCCCGCTCGATTCGATCGCCCCCGGACTCGATATCTCCCGAACGCTGGAAAGCGCGAGCGCCGAGTTGGAAGCCATCGTCACCATGGCGGGCAAAACGTGGGTGGTCAACCGCATCCCGCTGCTCGATCAGGGCACGCTCACGGGCGCGTTGCTCACGTGCCAGGACTCACAGGCGTTCGCACGGGTGGACCGCTCGCTGCGCTCGCGGCATCGCCCTCGCCATCTGGTCGCACGCTACCGCCTGGACGATCTGATTGGCGACTCGGCCGCGATGACGCAAGTGCGCGCGCTCGCACGACGCTACGCGCAAACCGACTCGACGGTGCTCGTGCACGGTGAGAGCGGCACCGGCAAGGAGCTCCTGGCGCAAGGCATTCATAACGCCAGCCGACGACGCGACTACCCGTTCGTCGCCATCAACTGCGCGGCGTTTCCCGAGACGTTGCTTGAGAGCGAGTTGTTCGGTTATGAGGACGGCGCGTTCTCCGGTGCGCGACGTGGCGGCAAAGCGGGGTTGTTCGAAACCGCCCACAACGGCACGATTTTTCTCGATGAAATCGGCGAGATGCCGATGCCATTGCAGACGCGTTTGCTGCGCGTCTTGCAGGAACGGGAAGTCCTGCGCTTGGGCGCTAACGAACCGATTCCTTGCGACGTCCGAGTCATTGCTGCGACCCACCGGGACTTGCGTCAGCAAGTGGCCGCCGGGGTGTTTCGCGAAGATTTGTATTACCGACTGAACATCCTGCGCATGGTGCTGCCGCCGCTGCGCGAGCGCATGGAAGACTTGCCGCGACTTACACCGCTGTTTCTAGAACGGGCGCTCGCGAGAGCGGGTGCGCGCATGAGCGTCGATGCGCTGCAAGCGTCACTGCTGCCGCTGCTCGCGATGTATCGCTGGCCGGGCAATGTGCGCGAATTGGAGAATTTGTTGGAGCGCATCGCGGTGGTGTGTGCCGACGTGGTCAACGCACGGGAAATCAGCCGGGCGAGATTGATCGAAATTGCGCCCGAGTTGGGCTGCTCGCCGGGAACGGTGGCACCCGATGTTGCAAAAACGAACGATGGCCGGGAAACAGGGGCTGAGAACCATCAGCGGAACGAAAGCGCTGGGGCGCCGGGGACAGCATTAAACGGCCGCGCCCGCCGCGCCGCCGCCGAACTTGCGCGCATTCGCACGACGCTCGCCGCCTGCCGTGGAGACCGCATGGCGGCGTGCGAAGCCCTCGGAATAAGCCGCTCGACGCTATGGCGCAAGCTGCGCGACGCGGGCGACATCGACCACTGACCTAGGGCAGTTCGGGCCCTAATGCTGGTGACGGATACGCTCCCACATGTCGTGCCAGTCGAGGCGCTTGTGCTCGGGGCTGGCCTCGTCGTGGTGCGTCACCCAGAAATGATCCACGAGCATACCGATCGCGAACCCCACCAGCAGTGCTACCAGCATCATCGAGACATTGATCATGGACATGGCAACCTCCTGTCGATCGGAATGTCGATTTCATTCTAGTCAAGGCAATGCACGGCCGCGATCTCATTTATTTGACCCGCGCCCATAAAAAAACGGGCTCAGTTCAGCACTGAGCCCGCGTTTCTTTCATGTTCACCGGACGCGCATTTCACGCAGCGCACGCCCGTTAATCCCTCAAGCCACTTACCAAGTCGCGATCAGCGCGCCCTTGAATTGCGTCTTGATGAACTCCTTCACTTCGTCCGAGTGGTACGCGTCGACCAGTTGCTTGACCCACGGCGCATTCAAGTCTTTCGTGCGCACAGCGATCAGGTTGGCGTACGGGCCCTTCAGGTCTTCGATGGCGATCGCGTCACGTTGCGGCACCAGACCGGCTTGCGCGGCGAAGTTCGTGTTGATCGATGCGGCATCCAGGTCCGGCAAAGCGCGCGGCAGTTGGGCAGCTTCGAGTTCGACGATCTTCAGCTTCTTCGGGTTTTCGGCGATGTCCAGCGGCGTGGCGTTCTTGCCATCCAGACCAGCGCGCAGCTTGATCAGGCCTTCCTTCTGGAGCAGCAGCAACGCGCGGTTACCGTTCGACGGGTCATTCTGAATACCGACCTTCGCGCCGTTCGGCAGGTCCTTCAACGACTTGAACTTCTTCGAGTAGAAGCCCAGCGGCGAGACGTACGTCAGACCGGCGCTCGCGATCTTGTAACCGCGGTCCTTGATCTGGCTGTCCAGGAACGGCTTGTGCTGGAAGCCGTTCGCGTCGAGGTCACCGGCGTCGAGTGCGGCGTTCGGCTGAGCGTAGTCGCTGAATTCGATGATCTTGATCTCGAGGCCACGTTGATGGGCCACCTTCTTCACGACTTCGAAGATCTGCGCATCCGAACCGGCCATCGTGCCGACCTTGAGCGGCTTGTCAGCGGTTTGCGCCGAAGCGCCGAGCGAGGCCAGCGCAAACGTTGCGCCGATGAATGCGTTGATCAGTTGACGGGACAGCATGTTCGATTTCTCCTTCAATGCTTGTTTGACTTATTGGAACCTGTTGGGTCGCAAGGGTCGTCTGCGCGGTGTGACGGCTGCGAGGTGCCGTCCATTGCCAGCGCGCGGTTCGCGGCCAGCCCGCAGCGACCCAGACCCCGGATGCTGCCATAGATAGGGGTTAACGCGAAATACATTATCGGCATTTCGATATCCCCCAGACAGTTTCGATAGCCCACGCAAATGGCATTAGCCGTGCGCGCGGGCATAAAAAAACGCCCCTTCGGATCACCGAAGGGGCGCTTCGCCGGGAGAACAGCCTGATCACGGGCCGGGGGGGGGTGGCACGGCTGACGGCAGCGCCGCCAGCCGGTCGCGTCAGGAACCGACGAACAACCTGCGAGACTCGTTCACGCTATCGATCTGCACCATCCGATGCGGGGCCAGATCCCGCACGCGCTGTGCCGAGCGCGTGCGGGCCAGCCACCGCCACTGGCTCAGGGGCACGGCTCTTCGCCGTTCTGGCCATTCATCGAACATCCACCACCTGCGCCGACATTGCCCGGGCCACCAAACGCGGAGAGCCCGCCGCCGCCCGCCGCACCACCCAAGCCGCGCCCGCCAGGACCGGAAACCCCGCCGCCGCCACTTGAGCTAGCCGCACCAATGCCGCCGCTGGAACTGCCACCGCTTGAGCCGCCACTAGAGCCGCCGATACCTGAGCTGCTGCCGCCGGAGCTGCTGCCACCCAAACCGGAACTGCTGCCGCCCGAGCTGCTGCCGCCCAAACCGGAACTGCTACCGCCCGAGCTGCTGCCGCCCAGACCGGAACTGCTACCGGAACCGCTACTGCCCGAGCTGCTGCCGGAGCCGCTGCTGCCCGAACTGCTCCCCGATCCACTACTACCGGAGCTGCTACCCGAGCCGCTACTACCAGAACTGCTACCGGAACCGCTGCTGCCCGAGCTACTTCCTGAGCTGCTACTGCCCGAGCTACTGCCCGAACTGCTGCTGCCGGAACTGCTCCCAGAGCTGCTGCTGCCCGAGCTACTGCCGGAGCTGCTGCTACCGGAACTACTGCCAGAGCTGCTACTGCCGGAGCTGCTGCCGTGGCTTCCGCACCCGCAGCCGATACCGACGCCAACACCGACACCTACGCCAGTGCCCGCCCCATTGCCGGTGCCCGAGCCACCGAACCCACCGAGTCCGGCGAAGCCGCCGCTACCGATGCCGCCAACGCCGCCACCGAAGCCGATACCACCACCCCCACCACGCCCACCGCCACCACCACCGGCAGCCTGGGTTGCATTGATCGCCACACCGCAGAGCATTAACGCTGCTGCTGTCCCAATTAATGTCGCCTTGAACCGGTTCATGGTCCCCTCCCCGCGCACGCGCACGACTCACTTCGGAACACACCGGACCCCGCCAAAAGGTCCGGCATTACGGCGTGAGCGCATCGTCGAAAAACGCGGGCAATAGTGGGCCGCCCCGAGCACGCATGCACAGGAACCCCTTGCCAACTGTCTGCGGAAATCCGGGTTGGCGCTTCGCCATACACGATTCATGTACGCGAATTCCGTGCCAGCGCACTCAACCCATTGATTTATAAGGAACTAATAATTCGATTTGCGAGACATCGAGGGTCGGGGTGCGGAAAATGTATCGTTCATGAAACGCTTACAACCGACGCCACGCCCAATTCGACGGGTTTTGCGGCCATGTTTTTGCATGAAGTCCGCATGAACACTGCATTAGCGCCGCATGACGGCCAGATGGCGCCGCCTCGCAGCAAGCGATACGTCAGACTCAAGCCCGCACGCGTTCCCTGGCTTCACGCAACAACGCCTGTGGCGGCTTGCCAAGCGTGCGCACGAAGGCGCGGCGCATGCGTTCTTCGTCACCGAAGCCGGTCACATCGGCCACCCGCGCAATCGACGCTTCGCCGTCTTCCAGCAATGCCTGGGCAGCTTCAAGCCGAAGCTTCTCGATAGCCTTAGCGGGCGTGAGCCCAGTTTGCAACGTAAATTCACGACTGAAATGGCGCGGACTCCAATGCACATGTGCCGCCAGTTGCTCCACCGAGAGCGGCTCGCGCAAATGCTCACGGGCATAGGCGAGCGCGGTGCGCACACGGTCGGAGTTCGGCTCTAAGGTCGATAGCGTCGAGAACTGCGACTGCCCGCCCGTACGACGGTAATGCACGACCAGTTGACGCGATGCCTCGCGCGCGACGTCACCGCCAAAATCCGCCTCGACCAACGCCAGCGCCAGATCGACACCCGCCGTCATACCCGCAGACGTCCAGACCTCGCCGTCATTGATGAAAATGCGGTCCTCTTCGACGATCACCTCGGGGTACGTCTGCTGCAACGCATGCGCCTGCCCCCAATGCGTCGTCGCGCGGCGGCCATCGAGCAACCCGGTTTCCGCCAGCACGACCGCGCCGGAGCAAATGCTCGCCATACGGCGCATACGCGGTGCGATACGTCGCAACGCCGTGACGAGTTCAGGCGCCGTCGGCATCACGACGGTCGCGCCCGCCACCAGCAGCGTGTCGAAGCGCCGCCGCCCGATGGCTTCGGTCGCCACCGAAATGCCTGCCGAATCGCGCACCAGCCCGCCAGCCACCGACACGATGCTCACGTCGTACAGCGGCTCGGCCCGCCCGATACTCGCAATTTCGAAGACCGACATCGCGGCGAGCGAAATCATCTGGAAACCCGGATACACCACCAACCCGATACGTAACGCCATGGCTGAAAAGGCGCCGGACGTGCGCCGGCAACGGAAATTGCGATGCTTTCGATTCTAGTCGGCGCAGCGAATCGGCGCCGGACAAGAATGTCCTGAAAAGTGGTTTTCGTGTCATTTGAGACAAACGTGATCGCGTCCACACTGAAGGCATTGATCCGGACCCTCAACGTACCGAATCAACGCACTCATCTGATTGCCTTCTCATTTACACAGGAAATTCGCCATGTCATCCACTTCGACTCAAGCCACCGTTCAAACGACGTCGCACACGTCAGGCACCGCATTGATTACCGGCGCCTCGTCGGGGATCGGTGCGATCTACGCCGACCGGCTCGCGCGTCGCGGTCACGATCTGATTCTCGTTGCCCGTAGCACCGATCGCTTACAAGCCGTCGCGCAACGCATTCGTACCGAGACCGGCCGACGCGTCGACATCGTCACAGCCGATCTCGGCACCCATGAAGGACAGGCGCAAGTCGAAGCCCGTCTGCGTGAAGACGCCCGTATCGATACGCTCGTCAACAACGCTGGCTTCGGGGCTGTGGCACCGCTGCTCCAAGCCGACGTCGAGCAAATGAACGCCATGATCGACCTCAACGTCACCGCGCTGACCCGTCTGACCTATGCCGCCGTGCCGGGCTTCGTCGCACGCGGGCACGGCACGATCATCAACATTTCGTCGATCGTGGCGATTGCGCCGGAATTGCTTAACGGGGTCTACGGCGCGAGCAAGGCGTTCGTGCTGACGCTGTCGCAATCGTTGCATCACGAACTTGCCGATAAGGGCGTGCGCGTGCAAGCCGTCCTGCCGGGCGCGACGGTCACCGAGTTCTGGGATGTGGCGGGCAAGCCGCATGGCGAATTGCCGCAGGAATGGCTGATGTCGTCACAAGACATGGTCGACGCCGCACTCGCCGGGCTGGACCAAGGTGAAATCGTCACCATCCCGCCGTTGCAAGACGGCGAACAGTGGGACGCCCATGAAGCCTCGCGCCAAAAACTCTCGCAGCAATTGGGTCATGGCACGCCGGGGGCACGGTATGGTGTGAAAATCGCTGCGGCCGCTTAAGCCGCCTCGATCAGCTCCGCCGACGACTCTCGCAGGCAAGCTGCGAAGAGTTGTGCGGCGGGTGTCGTGGTGTCTTCGCGCCAGTAAAGGATGGCTTCGCCCAAGGGGGCCAACGGGGGCAGCGGCAATACCCGCATGCTGCCCCGTTGCACATAGCGCCGGGCGAGCGAGAGCGGCAGGATCGACACAAAGTCTCCACCGCGCAATAACGACAGATTCAGCGCCAGCGAACTCGACTCGATGGCCGGATGCTGCAACGTCACACCGTGCTCGCCCAGAATCTCCACCATCGTCGCAAACGCCGGTGAGCCGCGCATTGGCGTAATCCAGCGCACGTCATGCAGGTCGTCCCAGCTCACGGAAGTATCGGGGCCACCCAAAGCGTGACGCGCGCCGACGACAAACACAAACGGCTCGTGATGCAGCGACTCATGGCGCATCACCGGCAGGTGTCCGGTCACGCGATTGCGTCCCAGCGCAAGATCGAGATTGCCCTCGTCCATCATCTTGAGCAGCCGGTCGAGGGTGGCTTCGACGAAGGAAAACGACGCCGTGGGCGCGCGACGCGTGAACAATTCCACCGCGTGGGCGATCAGCGGCTGCGGAATCGTCACCACCGCACCGAAGCGCACATGACCGGCCGTGCCTGCCGTGAGCGCACTCACGTCACGGCGCGCGAGTTCGATCTGCCGCAGAATTTCCGTGCCGCGCTCCACCAGCACACGTCCGATCCCCGTCAGTTCCACCGCATTTCCGACGCGCTGCACGACGGGCGCACCTAGCGCCTCTTCCACTTCCGCAATCTGTTTGGAGATCGCTGGCTGCGTGACGTGAAACGCCGCCGCGACCCTTGTCACCTGTCGCAACTCGCCCAGCGCAACCAGAATGCGCAAGTGGCCAAGCTTCAAACCACTGCGAAAGAAGCGTTCGATGGTGTTGTCGGTCGTTGCCATGCCACATGCCTCGCAAGATTGGTGAGCGCCGACATCATAACCAAACGGTAATGCCGCAGGGTGAAAGTGTGATTTGCGGCAACGCCGCTGCTGACATTACCCTTTGACCGAGCAGCGTTGTCGTATCTGGCGTTCGATGGAATTTAGGGAAGAAAAGCCATTCTCCGGTGCCTCCCGGCGCCTCGATAAGCCCCTACCCCGCATAACCGAACACCCTCGCACTGCGCTGCCGAATAATTCGACGTGCCCTACGGCACGCATCCACGGAGACAACATCCATGAGCACGTCCCTCACCGGCGGCGCGAGCGCGGCCGTCGACCCGCTGCAACGCGACGCGTTGTATCGCAAGCTGACGTTACACATCATCCCGTTCCTTTTCCTCTCGTTCATCGTGGCCTATATCGACCGCGTGAACGTGAGCTTCGCGAAGCTGCAAATGCTCGCCGACCTGTCGCTGTCGGAAACGGTCTATGGCGCGGGCGCGGGGGTGTTCTTCCTCGGGTATTTCATTTTTGAAGTGCCGAGCAACCTGATCATGCATCGGGTCGGCGCACGTATGTGGATCGCCCGCATCATGGTTACGTGGTCGATCATCTCGTGCCTGACGATGTTCACGCAGGGGCCGGTGTCCTTCTATGTACTGCGCTTCCTGCTCGGCGTGGCCGAAGCGGGCTTCTTCCCCGGCATCGTGCTCTATCTGTCGAAGTGGTTCCCGTCGAGCAAGCGCTCGCAGATCATTGCGCTGTTCATGGTGGCGATTCCGGTGTCGGGTGCCATTGGCGGCCCGCTCTCGGGATGGATCATGCAGCAGTTCGGCGGCATGCACGATCTGGCCGGCTGGCAGTGGCTGTTTCTGATCGAAGGCCTCGCCTCGCTCGTGGTTGGCATCGCGGCGTTCTTCGTGCTGCAAGACCGCATCGAAACCGTGAAGTGGCTGTCGGCCGACGAGAAACGCCTGCTCGCGGCCGACCTCGCCGCCGACGATCGCACGCGCGCGCATCACAGTGTGAAGCAAGTGTTCGGTAGCGGCAAAGTCTGGATGCTCGGCTTGCTGTACTTCTGCATCGCCATGGGCAACTACGGGCTGGTGTTCTGGCTGCCGACGATGATTCGCGCGGCTGGCGTCGCTAACGTCGGCAATATCGGCCTGCTCTCTGCCGTGCCGTCGCTCATCAGTGCGGTCGCGATGATTCTGATCGCCCGCCATGCCGACCGACGCAACGAACGCCGCATTCACGTGGCCGTGTGCTGCCTGCTCGGCGCTGCGGGCATGCTCGCCTCGGTGCTGCTGGCGCAACATCTGTGGTGGTCGATGGCCGCGCTCGTCGTCGCCGCGATTGGTATCAACTCGATTGCGCCCGTGTTCTGGGGCATTCCCACGGCAATGATGGGTGGCGCAGGCGCTGCGGCGGCCATCGCGCTCATCAATTCGACCGGCAATCTCGCGGGCTTCGTCAGCCCCTACGTCATCGGTTTTCTCAAAGACAGTACCGGCCAGTTGCTGCCGGGCATGATCGTGCTGGCGTGTGCGCTGGTGGCCGGTGCCATCCTCGTGCTGACGCTGAAGCCACAACGGAGTCACGCATGAGTTTTCCCGTATGTCTCGTCACCGGTGGCGCCACCGGCATCGGTGCCGCCACCGCCCTGCGCTTCGCGCGTGACGGCTGGGCCGTGGCGATCAACAACTTCGACGACAGCACCCGCGCCGATGCCGAGCGCGTGGCCGCGCAATGCCGTGAAGCGGGCGCACAAACGCTCGTTGTCGACGCCGATGTCGGCGACGACAATGCGTGCCGCCGGATGGTGGAACAGGTTGCCGCACAGTGGGCGCGTCTCGACGCGCTCATCAACAGCGCGGGCACGACGCGCGTGATCCCGCATAGCGATCTCGAGGCCATCGACGCCAACGAGTTCGAGCGGATCTATCGCGTGAATCTCATCGGCATGTTTCAGATGACACGTGCGGCCACGCCGCTGTTGCGTGAGAGCGCCAATGCTGATCGCTCGGCATCCGTCATCAACATTTCGTCGCTCGCCTCCCTCAATGGCACCGGCTCGTCGATTGCATATGCGGCATCGAAAGGCGCGGTCAATTCGCTCACGCTGTCGCTCGCCCGCAACCTCGCACCGCTGGTGCGCGTGAACGCGATCGCACCGGGCATGGTCGACGACGGCCTGCTGCGCCGCGTGCTGGGCGACGAGGCCTACGGGCGCGTGGTCGACGGCATGCGCGAGAACGCGCCGCTCAAACGCGTTTCGCAGCCCGCAGAAATTGCCGAACTGGCGTGGTTCCTCGCCGCACACGCCCCGGCGATGACCGGGCAAGTGCTCGCCATCGAGAACGGGCTGCTGCTCAACACCTAACGCCGCACGAGCGCCGCCCCTACAGAACAACAGGACTCCCCCATGACTGATCTGCACAAACACCGCTCGCGCACGGTCACCGAAGGCATTACGCGCACGCCACACCGCGCCTTTCTGCGCGCCACCGGTCTCGACGACGAAGCCATCGACAAACCGTTCGTCGCCATCGTCGACACCTTCGGCGAGAACACGCCCTGCTCGATGTCGCTCGGCCAGATTTCCGACAACGTGCGTCTGGGTGTCGCCGCTGGCGGCGGTGTGCCGATTCGCGGCTCTGCGATCTCGGTCTCCGACGGCACCTCGATGAACCACTCGGGCATGCGCTTCTCGCTGGTCTCGCGCGAGACCATTGCGGACAGCGTGGAATTGTTCGTGCGTGCCCATTGCTACGACGCCCTCGTCGGCGTGGCAGGCTGCGACAAGACATTGCCGGGCATTCTGATGGGCATGGTACGAGTCAACGTTCCCGGCGTCTTCCTTTTCGGCGGCGCGATGCTGCCGGGCGTCGCGCCCGATGGCTCACAGGCGACGATTCTTACCGCTATTGAAGCCGTAGGTGCGGCGCAGCGCGGCGACATGTCGCTCGATACCTTGCGAGGCATCGAGAAGCGCTGCACGCCGACGGCGGGGTCGTGCCCGGGGCAATTCACTGCGAACACGATGGCGATGGTCGCCGAAGTGCTTGGGCTTGCCCCGCTCGGCTCGGCCATGGTGCCTGCCGTCTATAGCGAACGCATTGCCATTGCCCGCCGTGCAGGCGAGAACGTGATGCGCGCGCTGCGCAACGGCGGTCCGCTACCGCGCGATCTGGTGACCCGCAAGAGTCTCGAGAACGCCTGTGCCGCCGTCGCGGCGACGGGCGGCTCGACCAACGCCATGCTGCATATCCCGGCCATTGCGCATGAAGCCGGGATTCAATTCACGCTCGACGACGTTTCCGAAGTGCTGGCGCGCACGCCGCTCATCGGCGATATGCAACCGGGTGGCCGATATCTCGCCGTCGATTTGCATCACGTGGGCGGCGTGCCTGCGGTGCTCAACGCGCTGCTCGCAGGCGGCCATATCCATGGCGACACGCTCACGCAAAGCGGCGAGACGCTGGCAGACGCTTTGCGCGCGTTCCCCGGCCCCGACGGCCGTGTGGTCATGCCGCATACCGAACCGCTCTCGCCGAACGCCGGGCTGGTCGTGCTGCGCGGCAATCTCGCCCCCGACGGCGCGGCACTGAAGACCGCCGGGCTCAAGCAGTTGGTGTTCTCGGGCACCGCACGTGTGTTCGAAACAGAAGAAGACTGCATGGCCGTGGTGGCAGCGGGCACGTACCGCGAAGGCGACGTGCTGGTCATTCGTAACGAAGGGCCGAAGGGTGGCCCGGGCATGCGCGAGATGCTGAGCGTGACGGCGGCCATCTACGGGCAAGGCATGGGCGAAAAGGTGGCGCTGCTCACCGACGGCCGCTTCTCGGGTGCCACGCGCGGCATGTGCATCGGCTATGTCGGCCCGGAAGCGGCGGCAGGTGGCCCGATCCGTTTGCTGCGCGACGGCGACCGCATCCACATCGACGCGATCAAGGGTAAGCTCGACGTCGAACTCTCCGATGACGAACTGGCCGCCCGCGCCGCCACCACCAAGCCGTTTGTACGCGGGCGCCTTGGGGGCGTGCTCGAAAAATACGAAGCGCTGGTGCGCCCCGCCAAACTGGGCGCTGTCACGCATTCAGGCGCAGTGGATTGGCCTTACGAAGCGTCGATCGGGGAGACGCCAACCAACGCCAAGGACTAACGTATGGAATCGAAATCCCCCCTCCGAGTCGGGTTTTGCGGCATCGGCCGCATGGGTGAACCGATGGTGCAGCGGCTGCTCGCCGCCGGGCACCACGCAGCGATCTGGAATCGCTCGGCATCGAAGCTCGCGCCGCTGACCAGCGCAGGTGCACATGCCTGCGATACGCCGCAGGCGCTCGGTGAGCGTGTCGATATCGCCCTGCTGTGTCTCGGCGACGGGTACGCGGTCGAAGACGTGGTGTTCGGCGAGCACGGCCTCGTGCACGCCGCGAAGCCGCCGCGCTATCTCGTCGATCACTCGACGCTGTCGCCCGCGCTCACGCGCTCGCTGGCAGCACGCTGGACGCAAGCCACGGGGAACGCCTGGATCGACGCGCCCGTCTCCGGTGGCACGGGTGGTGCTGAAGCGGGCACGTTGGCGATCATGGCTGGCGGCGCGGCAGATGCCATCGAAGCCGTGACGCCGGTGTTGCGCGCGTTCTCGGCGCGCGTCACGCGCATGGGCGACGTGGGTGCAGGACAAACCACCAAGCTCGCCAATCAGGCCATTGTTGCGACGACATTGGCCGGGCTGGCGGAGGCGTTCGTGCTGGCCAAGCGCAGTGGCATCGATACCGGCGCGGTGCCGTCGGCGCTGTTCGGCGGCTGGGCCGACTCGGTGCTGATGCAAACCTTGTGGCCGCGCATGGTCACGCCGCCCGATCATGCGACGGGTACGGTGCGGGTGATGCTCAAAGACTTGAATGCGATTGCCGAATTGGCAGAGACGAGCGCGACGGTGCAACGGGTGCTGCCCGAAGTCCGCCGACTGCTGCAAGACGCCGCCGATCGTGGCATGGCCGACGCCGATCTGTCGCAAATCTTCCGCATCGGTGAAGAAGAGAGTCAGGGCGCCAAGTAATGTGCGCGTCGTAGTGAGCGCTGCCTGAAATGACTTGCGCCGCGCCGATTCGAAGGAATTCGAACCGGCGCGGCGCAAGGGTGGGCCAGCATAGCTGGCTATGGCAAATTACTTCGCCTCGACCGTCGCGAAATATTGACGGCCAAACGGGCTGACTTGATACCCCGTGACGCCTGCCCGCGTGATGACCGCGGCGTTCGGATGCGCCAGCGGAATCCACAGCGCATCGTCCTTGATCAGCTTCTGTGCGGCCTGATACTTGGCCGTACGTGCCGCAATATCAGGCGTGCGCTTGCCGTCGGCGATCAGCTTATCCAGATTGCTGTCGCAAAAGCGTGCGAAGTTCGTGCCCGACGTCACTGCGGCGCAGCTGAATTGCGGCGTCAGGAAGTTGTCCGGGTCGCCGTTATCGCCCGACCAGCCCATGAACAGCAAGTCGTGTTCGCCCGCTTTGCCGCGACGAATCAGCTCACCCCACTCCACCGTACGAATCTGCGCACGCACACCGATCTTTGCCAGATCGGCCTGCAACATTTCCGCGCCGACCTTCGGATTCGGGTTCAGCAGACTGCCGGCCGGACGCGTCCAGATCGTTGTGTCGAAACCGTTGGGGAAACCCGCTTCGGCGAGCAACTGCTTCGCCTTCTCGATGTTGTGCGGATAGTCGGCGACGTTCTTGGCGTAGCTCCACGTGTTCGGCGGATAGACATTCACGGCGGGTGTCGCCGTGCCTTCGAACACCTGCTTGACGTAGCTCGGCTTATCAAACGCCATGTTCAGCGCCTGACGCACGCGCTTGTCGTCGAGCGGCTTGTGCTGCGTGTTGATGGCGACGAACGCCGTCATGAACGCCGGCGTTTCCACCACCTTCAACGCCTTGTCGCTACGCGCGGCTTGCACATCGAGCGGCTTGGGCGACAGCGCAATCTGGCACTCGCCGACCTTGACCTTCTGCGCACGCACGGCGGCGTCCGGCACGATGGTGTAGATCAACTGGTCCGACGCCGGTTTGCCCGCAAAGTACGTCTTGTTCGCATCGAAACGCACGATGCTGTCTTTCTGATAGCTGCGGAAAACGAATGGCCCCGTGCCGATCGGACGCGCATTGAGGTCATCCGTCTTGTTGCTCGCGATCAGCTTATCGGCGTACTCGGCCGAATAGATCGACGCAAAGCCCATCGACAACATCGACAGGAACGTGGCGTCCGGCTCGGAGAGCGTGAAGCGCACCGTGTTGGCATCGACCTTCTGCACCGACTTGATCAGCTTCGGCAGCGAGAGCGACTGCGCGTGCGGGAAGCCCGACGGCGTGAGCTTGTGCCACGGGGCGTCCGGGTTGAGCATGCGATCGAACGTGAAGACCACGTCATCGGCGTTGAACGCGCGGGTCGGCTTGAAATCGGCGTTGCTATGGAAGCTGACGTTCGGGCGCAGCGTGAAGGTGTAGGTGAGGCCATCGGGGCTCACCTCCCACTTGGTGGCGAGGCTCGGCACGACCTTGGCCTGTGCGGCATCGAATTCGACGAGACGGTTGAACACCGTGTCGGCGGAAGCGTTGGTCGTCGTGAGCGAGTTGTATCGCACCACGTCGAAGCCTTCAGGGCTGGCTTCGGTACAGACGGTCAGGGCTTTGGCGTGCGCAGCAAGCGGAATCAGCGGCAGGGAAAGAACCGTTAGGACAGCAGCGAGAGTGGGACGAAAGCGACGGCGCATGAGCTTCTTCTCCAGGAAGTCGATGACGGGATGGCACAGCAACGGGGCAGAATAGCGCAAATTCCCGGCGTCTGCCGACGCTGGCATCGCCAGCCTCCGATGCCTTTTCGTCTTGTCCTAGGCGTCAGCTGTTGTGCTCGCGCAAACCGCGCCCCGCCAACCCTCAGTTCTGCCAACCAAAACCACGCATGCGGTGCACGATGGTGTCGCGTGCGGCGACCACAGTCAGACGCGAGCCGACGGAGATGTCGTAGAGATACCGTGTGCGGCCTGCGTACGGCACGCTCACGTAGGGGTGCGCGAGCAGCGGCACGTTAGCCCCGGCGGCGAGCGAGTCGCCCTCGCCTGCCAGCCGCGCCAGACACATACGGTGCGCAGCGTCGCGAGACACCGCGAACGGATCTTGCGCGGCGGATGGCTCGCCGTCTTCGGCAACTTCTGCCGCAACGCCAACGGGCGCGTGCGCCGCGAGGGCCAGCGGTCCGTGTCCAAGCGCGACGAATAGCCACAGGCCCGCGTGCGCCATATCGATCCACACCTTGCCGTGCGGGCTGTCGCATTCGAAGGCGGAGACGCCGGGGGTTGCAGCGGGTACGGGCGCGTCGCCGGGGGCGCAACGGAACCAGCGGCCGAAGATCCAGCGCAGCGCGATGCGCTCCGACATGAAGCGGTGCCGCATTTGCGTGCGTGGCAGACGGCGCGCGAGGGCGTGCTCAGTGGGCGAAAGCCAGGTGGCGCCGTCGTCCGCACCGCCGACTGCGGCGCCGGTAGCCCCGAACGGACGGCCCGCGAGCAGGAAACGCCAGAGCCAGAGTTCGTCGGCGTCACATTGCGGCGATTGCCTATTGGCAGGCCCCAGGCTCCCGTCGATTGCGTCGCTGCTGGCGAGTGCACGGTGGCGCGCGCCGCCGGAAACCTTGCGCGCGCCCTGCCCGAACTGACCGAGCGGAACGTAGGTTAGCGCGGGCGAAGGGATCGAGAGCACACGCGGCGTGAGATCGACGGTACGTTTCAACATGAGCATTTGCGACCTCCGCAGGCGAGGTCTCCGATGCGCGCAAAACACGGCGTCATCGTCGGCCATTCATTTGTTAATGAGAATCATTATCAAATGATAGCACGCGCGTCCCCGCGATGCGGGTCACATCCCAGTCAAAAGTCATAGGAAACGGCGCAGATTCGCCTCCCCCGGGGTCTGGCCCGAAGGATGGCGTCTCTGAGAAGGCGCGAATCTGGTGCGAAGGGGTGCTTAGGCGCTGGCGGGCAGCGGCGGACGGTACCCGAGTGCGTGACTGGCAGAGAGCGCTTCGCGGCGAACCGCTTCCCCGATCGGGCTGTCGAGGCGGGCGTCGAAACCGCCGGTAGCACCGAGCGCAGTGATGACGCCGACCAGCCGGCCGTCGTAGTTGAATACCGGGGCGGCGAGTGCGCTAATGCCGGTCAGGTTGGTATCGCGAACGCTGGCACCTTGGGCATCGCGCACCGACTGGCGCAGCACGCCGATGGGATCGGTGGCATCGAGCTGCGCCCGGTGCTCCGGCGTGGCATTGGCGAGTTCGGCCTCGGCCATCGCCAGCACTTGCGGGTCGTCGAGCAAGCCAAGGAACACGCGGCCCGCCGCCGACCAAAGCACCGACATGACCGAGCCGATGCGCACATTGATCGTCACCGGCAGCCCGGGCTCTTCGAAACGCACGATGGTCGGCCCCTTGTTCCCCATCACCGCGATGAAGCACGTGACTTCGAACGCCTCGCGCAAGCGCACCAGTGCTGGCTCCGCCGCGCGGACGGGGTCGGCTTGACGCATCGCCGCGACGCCAATGAGCATCGCTTCGAGACCAAGGTGGTAATGCTGGGAATCCGTGTCCTGTGCGACGAGTCCCTCTTCCACCAGACTCATCAGATATCGGTGCACCTTGGCCGGACTTTGCTGCACGAACTGCGCCAGTACCGTGAGGCTTGCGCGGCCGCCCAAGCGAGCTAGCCCCTTGAGCACCACCATGCCGGTCTCGGCCGATTGCACACGCTGACGCCGGCCGCGCTCGCGCGGGGTGTCGCCGTCGGCGTCCGAGGAAGCGGAAGCACTGGAGAGCGAGGCCGCGCTACGCGGTCGGCCTGCGGTGGGTCGTTTGTTTGTCGTCATCGGCGAGATTTTAAGATGCAATGCCATGTCGTCCGACGTCATGAGACGTAGAGGTTAACCCCAGTCTACGAAATTACGCAATGCGTATTATATTTACGCTTAACAGATTTAGAGAATGCGAACGTCCACCTGCCGACGTACTGACATGCCGGCACGGCGGGAACGATATCGCATCGAGCTGAGGAGACGTCCCCGCATCGCGCCGGTGCTCCTCTACACTTGTTTGATTGCGTGTGACGCTGCGACGATTCATCGCGGCGACCACACCGGATCCAGAGAGAGCGTGAACGGATGAGCCAAACCCCCTCCCCAACTTCAGCCACTTCACCTGCGAGCGGCGGTTGCCCGTTCCATCAAGCACCGGCAGCGGCCACTGTGGCCCCGAATGGCTGCCCGGTCAGCGCACGCGCCGCGGACTTCGATCCGTTTGAAGACGGCTACCAGCAAGATCCGCCCGAGTACGTGCGCTGGGCCCGTGAGCAGGAACCCGTGTTCTACAGCCCGAAGCTCGGCTATTGGGTCGTCACCCGCTACGACGATATCAAGGCGATCTTCCGCGACAACCTGACGTTCAGCCCGTCCATTGCGCTCGAGAAGATCACCCCGACGGGCCCCGAAGCGAATGCCGTGCTCGCGTCCTACGGGTTCGCACTCAATCGCACGCTCGTGAACGAAGACGAACCCGCGCACATGCCGCGCCGTCGCGTACTCATGGAGCCGTTCACGCCCGAACATTTGAAGCACCATGAGCCGCTCGTGCGCGAGCTGGCGCGCGAATACGTCGACCGCTTTATCAACGACGGACGCGCCGACCTTGTCGACCAGATGCTGTGGGAAGTGCCGCTCACCGTCGCCCTGCACTTCCTCGGCGTGCCCGAAGAAGATATGGACAAGCTGCGCGAGTACTCCATTGCGCACACGGTCAACACGTGGGGGCGTCCGAAGCCTGAAGAACAAGTCGCCGTGGCGCACGCCGTGGGCAACTTCTGGCAACTCGCCGGGAAGATTCTCGACAAGATGCGCCAGCAGCCGGACGGCCCGGGCTGGATGCAATACGGTATTCGCAAGCAGAAGGACTACCCGGAAGTCGTCACTGACTCCTACCTGCATTCGATGATGATGGCGGGGATCGTCGCGGCGCACGAAACCACCGCGAACGCCACCGCCAACGCGATGAAGCTGCTGTTGCAGCACCCGGACGTCTGGCGCGAGATCTGCGAAGACCCGTCGTTGATTCCCAATGCCGTCGAAGAATGTCTGCGCCACAACGGCTCGGTAGCCGCGTGGCGCCGTCTGGCGACTAAGGATGTGACCATCGGCGGTATCGATATTGCCGCTGGCTCGAAGCTGCTGATCGTGACGTCGTCCGCCAATCACGACGAAGCGCACTTCGCCGACGCCGACCTGTTCGACATTCGCCGCGAAAACGCCAGCGATCAGTTGACCTTCGGCTACGGCTCGCATCAGTGCATGGGCAAGAACCTCGCGCGCATGGAGATGCAAATCTTCCTCGAAGAATTCACGCGCCGCCTGCCGCACATGAAGTTGGCCGAGCAGCAGTTCTCGTACGTGCCGAATACGTCGTTCCGTGGCCCCGAACACGTGTGGGTCGAGTGGGATCCGGCGATGAACCCGGAACGCGCCGATCCTGCGGTGCTGACAACCCAGTCGCCGGTGCGCATCGGCGAGCCGTCGGGCCATAGCGTGACGCGCCCTGTCGTGGTCGAGTCGATCACACCGGTGGCCGAAGGCATCGTGAAGTTGCGCCTGGTCGCGCCCGATGGCCGCGCCCTGCCGCGCTGGGCGCCTGGCTCGCACATCGATATCGAATGCGGCGACACGGGCCTTTCGCGTCAATACTCGCTGTGCGGCGACCCGGCCGACAGCGGCGCGCTGGAGATTGCCGTGCTGCATGAGCCAGACGGCCGTGGCGGCTCGAACTGGGTTCACACCGAACTGAAAACCGGCGACCGTCTGCGCATTCGCGGCCCACGCAACCACTTCCGTCTCGACGAAACCACGCCGCGCGCCGTCTTTGTCGCAGGCGGTATCGGCGTGACACCGGTGGCGGCCATGGCACGCCGTGCCAAAACACTGGGCATCGATTACGAAATTCACTACAGCGGGCGTAGCCGCCGCACGATGGCGCTGCTCGACGAGCTTCAGGCGCTGCACGGTGAGCGCCTGCATCTGTGGGTGAAGGACGAAGGCCAGCGCGCTGATTACGCACAACTGCTCGCCACGCCGCGTGCCGACACGCAGGTGTATGCCTGCGGCCCGGTGCGCATGCTCGACGGCCTGGCCGCATGTTGCGCGCATTGGCCGGAAGACACGCTGCGCGTCGAACACTTCCAGTCGCAACTGGGCACGCTCGATCCTGAGAAAGAGCATGCGTTCGAAGTCACGCTGAAAGACTCGGGCATTACGGTATTGGTGCCAGCCGATCAGACGCTGCTCACGGCGCTACGTGCGGCCAATATCGATGTGCAGAGCGACTGCGAAGAAGGCCTGTGCGGCTCATGCGAAGTGCAGGTGCTGGAAGGCGACGTCGATCACCGCGACGTGGTGCTCACCCGTACCGAGCGCGACGCCAACACAAAGATGATGTCGTGCTGCTCGCGCGCTTGCGGGAAGAAGCTGGTGCTGGCGCTGTAATGAAAAAACGCTGGCGGTTTTCCGCCAGCGTGCTGCGTTTCAGTGGTGCCCGGCCACCTCATGGCTGGGCACGTTGCGACATCGGCACCGGCACCGCGTTTTCGACCGAGGGCGCCTTCGGCAACGCCTTGGGCGCGTCTTTCGGCGGGTTGGCGACCGGCTTCGGCACGAACCGGCGCACCACCGAGGCGATGATCCACACGCCCACCAGCAAGCCAATGACCGTAAAGAAGCTCGCGCGACGCATCACGGAGACCGAGCATTCCACGGCCTCCGCCGTGCAAGTGCGCATTGGTGCGGTCAGCAAGACCAATACGAGCGGCAGCGCCATCAACATCACCATGCAAATGCGCACCCAGAAGTCGGCCCGGTCACGTGTGCCGCACAAATCCGTGAGCATCTTGCCCAGCACCGGCCCGAGATAGCGCGTCACCAACAGCCCGCTCGCCACGGGAATCAGCAGATATAAGGCGAAAAAGAGTAGCGATTGCATCTCACACCTCCTACAGTAATTTCTGTATAAACAGAAATATTATTCGAAAAAAATGCGGACGATCCACGGGTCAATCCACGGGTACTTCGTCCGCAGCTTCTCTACCCACTGCTTTACGACTTCTTGCGCCGCACTGTGCGGCTGATCTTCGCGCCCATGCCCAGCGTTTTCATCAACGTTTCGGGCTTGAGTCGCAGCATTTCATCCGACCACGTCGTGAGCGTTTCCAGAAAGTCCAGCGTATCGCGCATGCGCTGCTCGGTCTCGCGGCTTTCTGCCGACATCTCGGGGCTCATCAGGGTGTCGCGCAACATCGTCATCGTCGGGTCGATCTCGCGCTGACGCCGCCCTTCCACGATCAGCTTGAACAACTCCCAGATGTCGGTCGACGTTTCGAAATGCTCGCGGCGGTCGCCCAACACATGCACCGTGCGCACGAGACGCCACGACTGTAGCTCCTTGAGGCTCGTGCTCACGTTCGAGCGCGCCACCTGAAGCGTGTCGGTGATTTCGTCCGCCGGTACGGGCCGTCCCGCCAGATAAAGCAGCGCATGAATTTGCGCGACCGTCCGGTTGACGCCCCAGCGCGAGCCCATCTCGCCCCAGTGGAGGATGAATCGTTCAGTGATCGGTGTGAGTTCCATGTGTGCAAATCTAGTCATTACGGAAATTTCTGTCAAGACAGAAATTTCATCTTGACGACGGTGCGCGTCCGACCTAATTTCGTTAATGACAGAAATTAATGAAACCGACCAATCCGCTGGGAGCGTTTGCCATGAGCACCGCCGCACTGACCTTGTACGTCGACGGCAATTGTCCGATCTGCATGATGGAAGTTCGACAGTTGCGCGCCAGAGACGCGGACGAAAAACTGGCGTTCGTCGACATTGCCCTGCCCTCGTTCGACCCTGCCCCGCTTGGGGTGAGTCTCGCCGCGCTCAACGCGCAGATGCATGCATGGACGGCCGAGGGCGAGTGTCTGATCGGGATCGATGCCCTGATCGCGGCCTATACGTTGACCGGGCGAGGCTGGCTGGTGGCACCGCTGCGCGTGCCCGCGCTACGCCCGGCAGCGCGCGTGCTCTACCGCACATTCGCGCGCAATCGCCTTCGCGTATCTCGCTGGCTGCGGGTGCGTGCGGCGCCCGATTGTGTCGACGGCGCCTGTGCCACGAAAACCTATGGCGACCCGCGCAGCAAGCCCTAAACGTGTTGTGGTTCAGCCCGCCGCACGCTTCGTCGGCAGCATCGTCAACATCGACACCAGCGCCAGCAGCGCGAACCCGCACATGACAGTCGCCAGCGGTCGCGGCGAGCCATCGTTGAGCACGCCGAGCAGTGCGCCCGCGGCAAACCCGAAGCCGTATTGCACACTGCCGACCAGCGCCGCCGCCGCGCCTGCGCGGGTCGGGTGATTCGCCATCGCCCCGGCCACTGAATTCGCAGTGATGATGCCGCGCAGCGACATGAACAGGAACAGCAGCGCCACCATCAACGGCAGAATGGCGATGCCCAGCCAAGCCGTCGCGAACAGCACCGACGTGACCACCGCACAGCCGATGATGCCCATGCGCATCAGACGATATGAGCCGATCTGTCCGACGCGGCGCGAGTTGAACATCGTCATCGAGGCCATGCCGACGATATTGATCCCGAACAGCACGCCGAAGAACTGCGGCGACACATGGAAGTACTCCATGTACACGAGCGGCGTGCCCGTGATGTACGTGAACGACGCGCCGAACACCGCACCGCCCGCGACCATATAGCCGACGAATTGCTTGTCGCGCAGCAAATGCCAATACGACATCACGATGGCACGCGGGCCACCTACCGTGCGCGCATGCACCGCGCCCGTCTCCGGCAGACGCCACAACGCGAGCATGGCCACCACACCGAACGCTGCGAGAATGCCGAAGATCACGCGCCACGTCGTGAAACGCAGCAGTTGACCACCGAGCAACGGCGCGACAATCGGCGCCACGCTCATCACCAGCAACATGATCGAGAACGCGCGCGCACTGTTACGTGCGCCATAGACATCGCGCACGATCGCTTGCGCAATGACCGGCATGGCGCAGCCGCCGAGCGCTTGCACGAAGCGCCACATCATCATGTGATCGATGGTGTCCGAGAACGCGCACCCGACGCTGCCGAAGATATAGAGCGCGATACCCGCCGCCATCGGCCAGCGCCGCCCGAAACGGTCTGCCAGCGGGCCCCACAGCAGTTGCCCGAACGCGAACCCCAGAAAGAAGTACGACAGCGTGAGTTGTGCCGCCGCGGCACTCGCCCCCAACTCGTGGCGCATGGTCACCAGCCCCGGCAAATACATGTCCGTGGACGCGGGCGCAATCATCATGAACAGGCCAAGAATGCCCAGCAATACACGCTCGGTCGGCAAGGCAGGAGAGAGTTCGGACGTCTGTGTCATTTGTCGTTTTAATTATCGAATGCTGAAGATGCCGTGCGAAAAGCACAACGCCCGCCATCATACCGCTGGCGGGCGTCGGACCTCACTGCCATGCGCTTAACTGCGGGCGCATGGGCGAGTCGAGAAAACAATCACAACATCAGTTCGCGGTCGCGGCGCGCAGGTTGCCGCCGTCGCCACGTTGCATGCGAGCAATTGCCAGCACACCGATGAGCGAGATACCTGCGGGCACGGCGGCCGCCAGGAACAGCGACGACGACGACCATTGCAGATGCATCAGCGCGCCGCCCAGCACCGGGCCCAGCACCGAGCCGATACGGCCGATGCCGAGGCTCCAGCCGATGCCCGTCGAGCGCAGCGACGTCGGGTAGTACGTCGCGGCCAGCGCGTTGAGCGCCGGTTGACCGCCGATGATCGAAAAGCCTGCAAAGAAGATCGCCGCGAACACCGCCACCATCGACACCATCACCGCCGGGTTGCCGATCGCCGCCGTTGCGGCAATGGCGATCAGGAACGTGACGGCCAGCACACTCGTGAAGCCCAGACGGTCGATCACGCGGCCCAGCAACAGTGTGCCGATCACGCCGCCCGTCCACAGCGCAGTGCCCGCCATCACGGCCACTTGCGTCGAATAACCGGCGTCGCGAATCACCGTCGGCAACCAGTTCGACAGGAAGTACATATCGAGCAGGTTGGCGAAGTTGATCACCCAAAGCAGCAGCGTCATACGCGCACGGCCATCCTTGAACAACTCGATGAACGGCACGCCCTTGGCCTTTTGCTCGTCAAGCACGAAGCGAGCGTCGGCAGGCAGATTCGCCGCCGGTGCCACGCGCTGCAATTGCTTGCGGATGCGCGCGGTGTCGCTCTTCTTGAACATCAGGAACTGAATCGACTCGGGCAACGACGCCCACATCAGGAAGCCGAGCACCAGCGGAATCGCGCCGCCAATGAAGAAGACCGCACGCCACCCCAGACTCGGGATAATCGCCGCCGTAATCAGGCCGCCGACCACGCCGCCCAGCGTAAAGCCGCACGACACCATCATCATCAGCGAGACACGGATGCGACGCGGGCTGTATTCGCCAGCGAGCGCCATCGCGTTGGGCATGATGCAACCCAGACCGAGGCCCGCAGCAAAGCGCCACACGACGAGTTCGGTAATCGAATTGGCAAAGCCGGTCACGATCATGCACACAGCGAAAAACAGCGTCGCGCCAATCAGCACCGGACGGCGGCCCAGCTTATCGGCCAACGCCGAGAACGTGAGCGAGCCCACCAACATACCGAACAAGCCTGCACCAAACACCGGCGAGAGCGTTTCCTTCGCAATGCCCCACTCGCGAATCACCACCGGGGCGACGTAGCCCATCGCCTGCACATCGAAACCGTCGACGACCAGACACATCGCGCACAGCGCAATCACCCACCACTGGTAGCCGCCCAGACGGCTCTCGTCGATCAATGCGCCGACATTCACTTCTGCTGCTTTCATCCTGTCTCCAAACGTTCTTGTTACTGCGTCCCGGTCTATGCGCCAGACGGAATTACGCTTTGCGGAAGTTTATATCGCCGAACGTAATTCGATGCTTGGTGTTAACACTTAGATTCCCATCACGAATGGCAATAGGCATCACCGGCCAAAAGTGGCCGGTGACAGGAAGAAATGCGGGGAAGAAAACCGGAGGGAAACGCTGAAACGACGCGGGAAAGCTGAGGAAGGTGTTTAGCCGTCAACGAGGTTGGGCGCGCCAGGATTGGCGTAACCCGAGACGAAGTGACGGCGTGTGCCGTCTGGCAGATATACGGAGCGCCCCACCTGACCGATGTCGGCACCATAAACGTGGATGCTGATCGACACACGGTCGTCGAAGGCATTGCGCACCTGATGGATATCGCCGAGCGAGGGAGAGACGGCTTCGACGCTGCCAGGTAACAAGCGAATCGGGTCGCCCGCAGTAACGAGTTGTCCGTCGTCGGTGCGGGCAAACGGCAGTGAGTCTTCAGCGCCGCGCAGCATACCGATCAGCCCCCAGACGGTGTGATCGTGTACGGGCGTGGACTGCCCCGGGCCCCACACAAAGCTCACCACGCTGAAGCGGGCCTGCGGGTCCACATAAAGCCGGTATTGCGTGTAACGCGCCGGGTCGGGCTGCGCGTACGCCTCGGGCAACCACGTGTCGTCGGCCACCAGCGCCGCCAACGCCGCGCGGCCCTCGGTCACGATCGTGGCTTCGTCGGGGGCGCGATCGAGCAACGCTCCCATCGTGGTAACGAAAGTCCGCAGCGGTGAGTCAGGGTGTGCGTCCACTTTGTGGTTTTTCTCCATATGCATCGAAGGAAGTCGCCCTGTCGACGCACCTCAGAGGTATATCAGGCGGCGAATTGGGCGATTTCCATCCAAAAAAGCGACGAAATGTCGCAGTTGTGGTTTTTCTACATATTTTTTCGTCGCAGGTTTACCCGTTCAGGGATTTCCCTGATATAGTTGCACCTGTCTCCTCCACCTCCTCCTGGTGGATTTCACGGCCAGCAACGCGCTGGCCGTTTTTTTTGCCTGTCGATTTCGCATCGGTGCAACTCGCACTGCGCGCGAACCGCACGGCTAACGGATCGTAATGCAAACGCGGTCCGATATCGTGGCGCACGCCCATGGCGCTGCGATTTCCTGCGTTACACTCCTCGCCATGAAAATCGCTCCGCTCGCTACCCTGCTCTGTGTCTTGCCGCTCGCCGGTTGCTACGTCGTGCAATATCCGGGCGGTGCGCTGACTTTCTCGCAAGATCCCAATGCGCCGCAAGCGTTGCGTGCAGCGCCCGGCTCGCCCGGCGCTACTGGCGATGTTTCGACCGCGCCCGTGCCGACGCCGACCATTTCGGCAGCCCCCGTGCAGGCACCTCCTGCACCCAGTGCCAGCATGCCGCCTCCGCCGCCGGGCATTAGCGCGCGACCCGCGTATCCGAACGGATCGCCGGTGCCGCCGGACTATCGACCTGGCAATGGCGCAACGCCGCCTGTCTATCCGAATGGTTCGCCAGTGCCGCCTGATTACCGGCCTTCGCAGCAGAGCGCGCCGGTGTACCCGAACGGTTCGCCGGTGCCACCCGATTATGTGCCGCCGCAATCGCAGCAAATGCCGCCGGGCGGCCCGGTATACGCCACCTATCCGGCGTATTCGGCGTACCCGGCATATGCCGCCTATCCGACGTACGCGACCTACCCCACTTACGCGCCTTATCCAGCGTATGCGGCTTACCCGGGCTTCGCCCCGTCGCCATGGCTCAGCAACGTATCGCTCTCGTTTTCATGGGGACGCGGTTGGGGCGGCGGCTGGGGTGGGCACTGTTGCCGACGCTGGCGCTAGGCGCGCCAGCTAACCCTCAATGGGTGACTTGATGCTCTCGAGCGACGCGATCTTCGATGCGTCGCTCGATGCGTTTACGGATTTGTTCGGCGGCCAGCGACGCATCGTCGGCCTCGATGCTCGAATACTCGCATCGCCCGATGTAATGCCCATCTGAGTAAGCATCGACGGCGCCATCGAAGCGGTCGTCGGCGCGCGGCGTGACCGCGCCCTCAAGGTCGAACGGCACGCCCGGGGCCGTGTCGCTCACGTAATGCCAAGAAAAACGAAATGATTTATCCATATGTCCCCCATCTGCAATCGACAGCTATGGCAAGGCGAGACCAATGCTGTTTTTTGATGAATCCTAACATGTTCATAAAACACGGCGCAGTAGCGGAAAAAAAAGCGGCCCGCCAAATCGGCGAGCCGGATAGTCCGTGGAGGTCGGGGGCACATCAGGACCACGGTCACTCCAATCTAGCGCCGAATGCTTGTCGTTATTCTCGGTAATTCGCCGGATATAACGAAAATAACCGTTTCGAATTCTTGCAAACGATTTCTCTCACTGCACGTGTGCACCGATCAAAGTGTCGACAATAAATCGTATACGGTTTGTCGTAAATTCACGCTCACGCAGATTTAAGTGACAGGCAGTGCATCGTCTTCCATGACTTTTACCAGCATTTCCGCCGACGGCAATTCATCGGCCGGCACGGCTTTGCCGAAAAGCCAGCCCTGTCCCACCGCCTCCGGGCAATGCGAGAGCATGTAATCGGCCTGCAAGCGCGTTTCCACCCCTTCCACGATCACCCCCACATTCAGCAGCGCCGCCATTTTGCATATCTGATCGACGATCGCACTGCCCACGGCATCGGCGCCAATCGCCTGCGTGAACATCCGGTCGATCTTCAAGGTATCGACGTGCAGTGTCGACAAATAGGCCAGATTCGAGAAACCGGTGCCGAAATCGTCGATATGAATCTGATAGCCGTCCACTCGCAAGCGGTCTAGCGCATCGCCAAGCCGTTTCATGCTGTCGGTCGAACGCTCGGTAATTTCAAGGGCAATTTGCGTGCGCGGCACACGCAATGACGCTGCAATGTGATTCAGAAACGTATGAAATGACTTGTCGACAACATCTTCGGCGGCGAGATTAATGCTGATGTGAAATTCGGGGTCCGCGAGCGCACGCCCATGCATATCGATCAGCGCGCGCCGTGCCACCTGACGCGTCACCAGTCCGATCACCCCTTGGCGCTCGGCGATCGGGATAAACATCTCGGGCGAGATTGGCCGGCCGGCACTGTCGCTCAGGCGGGCGAGCGCCTCCACACCGACCATCTTGCGATCGCGCAGGCGAACCAGCGGCTGATACACCACGTTGATGCCCCCGTTTTCTGCCGCATGCTGGGTCACCCAGTCGACAGACATCCGATAGCGTTTGCGCGAGCGCCACGACATGCCCACCGAGCCACCCAGTGCAGCCCCGATGGCGAAGGCCAGTGCCAGACCAATCGGGTTGCGCAACACGCTCGACGAGGTGTAGACCGCCGACGCGCACACATCCACCACATCGGAGCAGGTGGAATAACGGCGTAACGGCCCGATGTCGAACCAACGCGACGTGACACCTAACTCGATCTTGCGCTGATCGTCGAACATCCCTGCGCGCCAGAACTGAAACCGCTTGTCGTTCGTCGACGCGATGGAGGCGAAGCCCGGGTCAGGCGTGGCGAGGCGAGGCGGCAAGACCGGTGAGCTGAACACCACGATATCGCCCCACCCCGTGGCATCGACCTGCACGCCTGGCGTCACCACCCCGGTGATCGTGTGCCAGAGCTTCACGCCGTTGAGTGTTTCGTGAACCGGTTCCGGCAAGACGGGGGCGGGATCGATCTTGCCGAGCATGGCCGAGCACAGCAACTTGCCATCATGCACGCGCCCGATGTCATGGAAATACGGGCTGCGCATCGCCACGCGTCGCAGGTCGAGAATGTCGGCATCGGTACAGGGGACTTCGACGTTCTGGGGGGCTTGAAACAGGGCGTTGCGGCGCGCGAGCGACGCGTCGTTCATGTAGCCCATGATGTCGCGCACGAACGCACGCAGACGAAAATCGTCGACACGGGTCTGCACCACCTGTGCCGCGATCAAGATGACGATCATGCCGACGACCGCCCCGACAAGCACGGGCAGCCAACGGGTCAGCCTTTGAAGAGTCTGCATGTCGTGGGTGTGTCCCCAGAGCGCCCCGGATCCCAACGGGCATGGCCGCAGTGTAGCGTACCTGCCCGGACGCAACGCGAGCGTCGCCTATATCCATCGGATTGCCACACGATGGCCGGTGACCAGAGCCGCCAGGGGCTTCTCTGCCCCCTCCAGACGCCCCGGCGCGGCCCGCCACACGGGGCTCGGCAGGTGCAATGCAGTGGGACGAAATGGGGTCGGCTCAGGTGTAACGTGCAGCTTTCCATCACACCGTTCCCGAGCTCGCTATGGCACTCAAATTTCGCAATCCGGCGAGCGGGGACATCATGGAAATTTCGCAATTGTCGTGCATCGCGGCCTTCTTCCTGGGCCCGCTCTATTTGCTGGCCTACGGCTTCACTTGGCATGCTCTCGTCTGGCTCGCCCTCGCCCTCGGCCCGGCGCTCGTTTGGCACGAATCGGCGCTCGTTGTGTCGCTGCCTTTCACCTGCTTGCTCTATTCGCTGATGATCCATCCGCTGCTGGTGAATCAGCTGCGCGCACAGGGTTGGTTGCCAACCGGTGGGGATGGGCTGCCGAGCCGGAGTCAACGCGACTATGGCGACTATGCCGACGGCGGCAAGTCGAGCAGCACAGGCCGGTCGCTCAACGGCATGGTGCTCGCGCCCACACGACTCTCGCCCACGACATTGGCCGTAGGTCCGGTTTCGATCGGTTCCCCTAGCGCGCACGCGGCCAACGAAACGCCGGTCAACGAGTAAGTCCCCGTCGCACTGCGTCGCTAGCGCCAATCAGTCGATGGGTGCGAGGTCGTCACTGCTGCGCCCGCCCGCCGGGCGCATCGCAATGAAGCGATCCAGCGCCGCCGAGCCATGCGCAGCGCGGTACGCCAGACTAATCGGCGCGCGCGGCACGTCGCCATCGATCGGCCAGAAGCCCATGCCGGGCGTGCGAATCTGACTCACCGACGCAGGCACCAGCGACACACCAAAGCCCGCCGCCACCATCGGCACGATGGAAGTAATCTGCGGCGCCTCCTGCCCTAGCTTCGGCCGGAACCCCGCCGCCTCGCACGCCGCCACTGTGCGGTCGTACAGCGCCGGACTGATCTCGCGCGGCAGCAAAATGAACTCGTCCTGCGCGAGCGCCGCCAGCGGCACGCGCTCACGCGCGCACATCGGATGCCCCAGCGGCAGCACCAGCACCATCGCTTCATCGACCACCGGCACGCTCACGATGCCCGGCGGCGCATCGACGGGCGTGCGCACGAACGCGGCATCGACCTCCTCGTTCACCAGCGCCGCCAGCAGACTCGCCGTATTGCTCTGCTGCGGATGAAGCTGCACATCGGGATGCCGCGCGCGGAAATCGCGAATCCACGCTGGAATGGTCGGCTCGAAGTACGTCGCCCCGGCGAAACCGATGCGGATGTGTCCGGCATCGCCGCGCGAGATCTGCTGCATCTGCCGCTTCACGCGCTCGACGCGCTCCAGAATATGGCGTGCCTCCGGCAGGAACGCCTCGCCCAGCTCGGTGAGCACCACGTCGCGTGGCAAGCGCACGAAAAGCGGTCCACCCAGTTCCTCTTCCAACTGCCGAATCTGAAGGCTGAGCGGCGGCTGCTGAATACCGACGCGCGCCGCCGCCCTCGTGAAATGCCGCTCTTCGGCCACTGCAATGAAATATTGCAAATGCCGCAATTCCATATCCGCTCCCGCGTCAGGCTTGCCCGGTATAGGGGCGAGCCACCAATACATAAAAAGTATTCAACAAGCACTTTCAATATATTGGAAATGTAGCCGATGGGTCAATACACTTCGAGTCAAGCGTGACCGGTGTACCCACGACCGTCGCGGCAAAGCGATCGGATGGCCAGATTTCGCCTGATACGGCGGGGTCGCGACCGGCGATCGAATAAGAGAGACGAGGAGCATCACGATGTATGAAGACCGCATCCGCCTGGCGTCGCTACGCGACCGGGTGATGAGCGCCGACGAAGCCGCCCGGCTGGTTGGCGACGGCATGGTGGTCGGCATGAGCGGGTTCACCCGCGCCGGCGACGCCAAGGACATGCCCATTGCGCTTGCCAAGCGCGCCAAGTCGCACCCGATGAAGCTCACGCTCATCACCGGCGCGTCGCTCGGACACGATTCCGACAAGACGCTAACCGAAGCGGGTGTGCTCGCCAAACGTTTGCCCTTCCAAGTCGACACCACACTGCGCAGCGCGATCAATCGCGGCGAAGTCATGTTTGTCGATCAGCATTTGTCGGAAACGGTCGAATTCCTGCGCACCGGTCAGTTCGGCAAGCTCGACGTTGCCGTGATCGAAGCGGTGGCCATTACCGAAGACGGCGGCCTCGTGCCGAGCTCGTCGGTCGGCAACTCCGCAAGCTTTGCGATTCTCGCCGACAAGGTCATCGTCGAAATCAACCTCGCGCAGCCGCTCGCGTTCGAGGGCATGCACGATATCTGGATTCCGGGGCAACGCCCACACCGCGCACCGCTGCCGATCGTGGACGTGCGCGATCGCGTCGGCACGAACGTCGTGAAGATCGCGCCCGAGAAGATCGCCGCGATCGTCATTACCGACACGCCCGACAGCGCCTCGAACGCCCTGCCCGCCGATGCCGATACGCAGCGCATCGCCGGTCACCTCATCGAATTCTTCCAGCACGAAGTCTCGCGCGGCCGCCTGCCTCGCACGCTGCCCGCGATTCAGTCGGGCATCGGCACCATTGCGAACGCCGTGCTCACGGGCTTTATCGACTCGCCGTTCGAGCATCTGACGATGTACTCGGAAGTGCTGCAAGACTCGACGTTCGAACTGATGGATGCGGGCAAGATGGACTTCGCGTCGGGCTCGTCGATCACCGTCTCGCAGGCCGTGCAGGACCGCGTCTTCGGCAATCTTGCGCACTATCGCGACAAGCTCGTGTTGCGTCCGCAGGAAGTGAGCAACCATCCGGAAGTCATTCGCCGACTGGGGCTCATTGCGCTGAACACCGCACTTGAGGCCGACATCTACGGCAACGTGAACTCCACGCACGTCGGCGGCACGCACATGATGAATGGCATCGGCGGTTCGGGAGACTTTGCACGCAATGCGCGCATGGCGATCTTCGCGACGAAGTCGGTGGCCAAGGACGGCAAGATTTCCAGCATCGTGCCGATGGTGCCGCACGTCGACCATAACGAGCACGACGTGGACATCATCGTGACCGAACAAGGGCTGGCCGACCTGCGCACGCTGGCCCCGCGCGAGCGCGTGAATCTCGTCATCGACCGTTGCGCGCATCCGTCCTACCGCGACGTGCTGCGCGATTACTACCGCGATGCCCAGCGATATGGCGGTCACACGCCGCACGCGCTGGAACGCGCCTTCGAGATGCACATCAACCTGCGCGATCGCGGGTCGATGCTCGCTGCGCGGTAATTCCATCGCAGCAGAAAGAACATGGGACGCATGCGGTCCCGTGGGCCGGACGCTGGTGAGAGTGTCCTGGCATTCGCGGCTCGCCAGCCTTACGCCGGCGGGCCGCTTTTTATTGGCCGGTGAGTGCCCAGTGATTGCCCGGCGATTGCCTGACGAGTGCCCGACAATTGCCCGGGCACCGATCACGCCGACAAGCGGTGCGGCTGCCCCGATTGGTTGGCTGCGCCGTCCAGCTTGAAGATCGACACCAGTTCGCGCAGGCCGCTCGACTGAGCAGCCATCGACTGCGCGGCGGCGGACGCTTCTTCCACCAGCGCAGCGTTCTGCTGCGTCACGGTATCCATCTGCATCACGGCCTGATTCACCTGCTCGATACCTGTGCGCTGTTCCGTCGATGCGGCGGCAATCTCAGCCATCAGATCGGTCACACGCTTCACCGCTTGCACCACCTCATCCATCGTGGTGCCAGCTTCCGAGACGAGCTTCGCGCCTTCGTTCACCTGACGCGTCGACGCGTCGATCAATTCCTTGATCTCCTTCGCGGCGTTGGCACTGCGCTGCGCCAGCGTGCGAACTTCACCGGCGACCACCGCAAAGCCGCGGCCCTGCTCACCGGCGCGCGCCGCTTCCACGGCGGCATTCAGCGCGAGGATGTTGGTCTGGAACGCGATCCCTTCGATCACGCTGGTGATGTCGCCCACACGCGACGATCCCTCGGAAATTTCTCGCATCGTCTCGACGACCTGCCGCACCACTGCACCGCCTCGCTGGGCGATTTGCGACGCATTCGATGCCAGCACGTTGCCCTGTTCGGCATTGTCGGCGTTCTGCTTGACCGTGGTCGTGAGCTCTTCCATGCTCGCGGCCGTCTCTTCGAGCGACGCCGCCTGTTGCTCGGTGCGCGACGACAAGTCGGTATTGCCCGCAGCGATCTGCGCCGATCCCGTGGCAATGCTCTCGCTGGTGTTGCGCACTTGGCCGACCACCTGCGCCAGCTTGCCGTTCATGTCCCGCAGCGAGCCGAGCAACTTCGCCAGTTCGTCTTGCCCATGCACGTCGATGCGCGAGCTCAAGTCACCGCGGGCCACCGTTTCGGCGATATCCACGCAACGACCGATCGGCACCGTGATCGAGCGGGTGATCAGCAACGCGATGAAGATATTCACGCCCAGCGCCAACACGATCAGGACGATCGTGGCGACGAATGCTGCGTGGTAGTTGGCGGCGGCGGCTTCGGCGGCCGACACCGAGCCTGCACGGTTGACGGCAACGTGCTCCGTCAGCTTTTGGCTGAGGACGGCGAAGGTTTGCACCTCATCGGTCATGGCAAGCGTGCGCGCCTGCACTTGCGCGCTGTCGTCGCCCTTGGCCAGTTCGGCGATGCGATTGTCGACGGCCAGATAGGCGGCCCATGCCTCGCGCACCGCCTCGTAAGCCCGGCGGTCTTCATTGGAGGCGACGAGACTGCCGTAAGCGGTCAGCGTCTTGTTCATCAGGTCGATGGACGCCGTGCGCTTGTTCACTTCGTCGAGACGCGTTTGCTCCACCGTGGTCAACAGCGAGGCGAGCGTGGCGCGGCGCGCGGCGTTCGCGGCAACCTGCGCGGTGCCGAGTGTCTGCACACTGGGCAGCCAGTTATCGGCGAGATCGCGCGTACCGCCATAAATGCGCGAAGCCTGAAACACCGCCATGCCGCCCACGATACACAGCAGCACCAGCGTCACAGCAAACCCGAGGGTCAGGCGCGTGCCGATTTTGAGACTACCCAAGAACTTCATGCCAACTCCAGAATGCGACAAAACACGAACAATCGCATGGCATAACGGAAGTTCATTTGAGAATCTTGAGCCAATAATCCCTCGATTCTCACGCAATGACTTTCACAATCTTTCTGCCAATAAAAAAACGGCGCAATGGATGCGCCGTTTTGTTTTTCTGGTTTTGCATGGCAAACCGAAATTTAGAGACATCAATAATATCCGTTTAAATATACGGCTTCATCTATTCTCCGCAATGCCGCTATCGGCTGGCACCGTCGAACGGCGTGGGGTGCACGGCGTCGAGATCGATGCCATCGAGGCAGCGCACGTTGACCGCCGCCATTTTCGTACCGTCGGGCATCTCGCCAAAAGCAAACGCTTCGACACCGCATTTTGCGCAGAACTGGTGATGAATCATATGCTTGTTGAAAAGATATTCCCGATTCGAATCGGCACCCGCTGTCTGCGTTAATTCACCTAATGGCGTGAACGTGAGAATCAGCCCGCGCTTGCTGCAAATAGAACAATTGCACGCAATTGATTTGGACAAATCAAGATTCGCAGTAAAGCGCAATTCACCGCAATGACAGCCGCCCTGGTAGTGCTGAGTTGCCATGTCGTGTCTCCTGAATTCGAATTGAAAAAGCCCGCCCGCCGGAGGCTGTCCTATTGTGCGACAGAATCCAGCGGGCGGGCGATGCAATTGCAGCCTTCAGTGCGCGGCCGCTTTAGGCGCGGCTTGCCAGCGAGTTTGGCTTATGCGGCAAGTGCCGGTTCATCACGATGCGAACCCGCCCCCGTGCGCGTGTTCATGACCGTCACGCCGTGACGGCTGTGCTCGCGCAGTTGGAACAACGCCACCGTGTCGGCAAGATTACGGGCCTGTTCGCTCAGCATGGCCGACGCGGCGGCCGATTCCTCAACCAGTGCGGCGTTCTGCTGCGTCGACTGGTCCATTTCCGCCACGCTGCGATCGATCTGACTGATGCCGGTGCTTTGCTCGGTCATCGCGCTGTGAATTTCGCCGATGAGACGACGCACACGCCCGATACCATCGACGATCTCGCCCATCGTGTTGCCCGCGGCCTGCACGCGCTGCGTGCCGCTCTTGACGTTTTGCACCGAGGCTTCGATCAGCGTCTTGATTTCCTGCGCGGCAGCGGCACTGCGTTGCGCCAGCGTGCGCACTTCGCCTGCGACGACCGCAAAGCCGCGGCCCTGCTCGCCCGCCCGCGCGGCTTCCACCGCAGCGTTGAGCGCCAGAATGTTCGTCTGGAACGCAATCCCGTCGATCACGCTGATGATTTCGGTGATGCGCTCGGACGACTGCGCAATTTCGCTCATCGTGGTGACGGCGCCTGTGACGACGTCGCCACCGCGGGCGGCCGCTTCGCTGGCGTCGTTCGCCAGACGCGTGGCGTGTTCGGCGGCTTCGGCGGTCTGCTTCACGCTCGCGGTCAACTCGGTGAGCGCGGCGGACGTCTCCTGCAACGTCCCTGCCGACGACTCGGTGCGGTGCGACAAATCGCGGTTGCCCATCTCGATTTCGCTAGTGGCCGACGTCATGCCGTGCACGCCAGAACGCACATCGAGCATGACCGTGCTGATCTTGTCGACGAACGCGTTGAACGAGCGCGAGATCTGCGCCACTTCGTCGTTGCCGACGACATCCAGACGGCGCGTCAGATCGCCACCGCCCGAGCCGATGGTGTCCATCGCGTCGCGCACTTGCGACAAGCGGCGGAACGCCTGCGACGTGAAGAAGCTGGCGATACCGATCGCGCACAACGTGAGCACGATCAGTGTGATGACCGTGGCGCTGAGCACCTGCGAAAGGCCTGCGGTGGCTTCGGCCTTATCGAGTGCGACCACGAAGAGCCAGTCGGTGCCCGGCACCGGCTGCACCTTGAGCAGCTTGGCGTCGCCGCCGAGTTGCACTTCCATCGGGTCTTTCGCACGCTCAAGACTCGCGAGCGCATCCGGGGTGAGCGTTTGAGCGAGATCGCTCGATTGCTTGAGCATCAGCTTCTCGTCGGGGTGCGCAATCACGAGGCCGTCACGCGACACGACGAAAGCGAGGCTCGACGGCGTGGGATGCACAGCCTTCACCACGTCCTGCACGGCATCGAGGGGCACGGCACCGCTCACGGCACCCAGCGTCTGGCCGTCGCGCAGAATCGGCGCGGCGAACGACACGTACAGCTTGCCCGACGCAATGTCCGCGTACGGCTTGACGACGGTCAGCTTGCCTGCGGCGGTGGCGCCCTTGTACCACGGGCGCGCGGTCGGGTCGTAATCGGGCGGCGTGGGGCCGCTCGAGAAGTAGGACTTGTCGCTCCAGCCGATGCTCGAAATCGGGAAGCCGTTGGTCGCACCGAGCAACTTGGTGAGCGCGACGCCCTGCTCGCCCTTTTCGACGGCGGCGGCCGTGCCGACTACCGACTGCCCTTTGGCGGCGGCCCAGCGCTCGACGGCGAGGGTGTTGCCGCGCGCGACGGCGTCGAGCGTGTTGGAAATGGTCGACATCATGCTGCTGCGCACGATGAGGTAGGTGGTAATGCCGGAGAGAATCAGCGCCCCGATGACGGTGGCACATGCGATCAGAATGATGCGTGTTCTAAGCGAAGATACTGTCATGCTGTCTGGACTGGCAGGCCTGTGGCTGGAGGAGAGAAACAAGAACCGGCGCCCCAGGCCACCGGCTCCACGCAGTGGATGATTCCACCTCATGACTTACGGCCACCGAACGCGAAACTTTAGGTGTTAACCCGAAACGACCGCCGAAAGGTGCAACCGCATCGTTACGGATAGCGAAACGTCAGGCATGCGAAACAGGCGAGTATCTGAGTGGCCAGTTGCCACGTCCTGTAAGGACTGACAGGATGACAACGCCTGTCACTGTGTTGAAGATGGTTCGCTGGCATAATCGTGCGCGCCTTCGCGGCCACCTCTCGCATGGGTTCGCCGGGCATGGATTGCAACGTCAATACACCACGCTTCTCGATAACAATGAAAACGCAAACGTACGTGGAAGGGGGACGGTGGGTCACCGATCACATCGGGCCGATCAACGCCGTCATGACAATTTCCACCGCCATTCTGATTCCGGTACTCGACTTCATCCGGCCCTTCTTCCCGTATATCAACTACGTGGCCGGGTGTGCGGTACTGGTGTTCTTCGTGTTGCTCGCTATGCGCCTGTTCGGCGGGCGGCGTCGTATTCACGGCAGCCTGGTCGTCTGTGCAGGCCTGTGCGCGGGCGCGTTCAGTTTTGGCGCGATTGCGAGCAGCAAACACGCCGAGCAAGGCGGCGTGGGAGCCGCCAACTTGCAGTGGGTGGCCAACGTGCAGAAGCTGCTGGTCGACATCAAGAACGGCAAGAGCGACGACCCGCGCGTCGAGCTCAACAACATCGGCATGAAGTGGGACCCGTACGAATTCGCCAAGGCGAGCCGGATGGGGGATTTGCGCGCCGTCGAACTGTTCCTGCGCGGCGGCATGCCGGTCACCATGCCCGGCACCGGGATGGATGTGAGCCTGCCCTATCTCGTGGTGAAGGACGACTACCCGAACGCGCCCGAACAACTGGCGTTGTTCAAGAAGTACGGCGTCGACCTGAATGAGCCGAGTCTGATCTCACGCCGCCACCCGGGCGCGCCGGATACGCCGCCCAATCTGTACGCGGTCGCGAAGGACGCGAAGAACGAAAAGGCGGCCGGGGCGCTGATCTCGCTGGGCGTTGCCACCGACAGTTACCCGGGCTGGCACGCCGGTGCGGAAGAGCGCCGCAAACGCGGTGGCGTGCCTGCCGCCTGGTTGCAATAGCCCCCGTAGCCCCTTGAATCGAGGGGCTTGAGCGCCCTCCGGAACGATGCGAGCGACGCCCATGTGGCGGTGCTATGCTGGCGAAGCATCCCTTCGCAAAACATCGTTCATCGGGGGTACTCATGACTGAAAATGACGTACTGGCCATGGAACAGCGGGCCACCGAACTCGTACACGCGCAGGTGTTGGGCATGCTGCTCGCCCACGTCAATCATCTCGATGGGCAACCGGACGCCTCGTTCGGCGCCATCAAACGTGGCGTGATCGGCGAGATCGCGAAACAACTTGCGATGCAAGCGCGCACCACCCGTTGCGATACCGACAGCCGCGCGCTTCTCAACGCTGCCGTGCTACGCGCCGCCGACGCCGTCTTCGACACGGCCGACGTGCACAACGCCGCTTTCTTTCGCCGCTTGCGCGAGCGCAAAGTTGCCGACGAACCAGCATTGGACTAAACGAAAAGGCCAGCCCCGTGGGCTGGCCTTTTGCGCTTCTACGCCATCACACTCACCGCATCAGAACGGCGCGGAGAGGGTCAGTCGCACACCCTGCTGCAAGCCACCCATGCCGGTCGTCACGCTGTAATCCAGCCCGAAGATCAGCACGCCCGTGCGCAGCTTCGAACCGAACCCGACTTGCACGCGATCGCTGCCGTACGGGCTGCCCGGCACGAAGTACACCGGCCCGCTCCCCGCAATGTCGGCATATGCCAGACCGGCCATGCTCTGGCCATTGAAGTCGTGCTGCAACTCCACCCGGATATACGGCGAGATCGTCCCGATCGGCGTGGCCTTGGCGAAGCCCGCGCGCACACCGAGGGTTCCCGACAACGTATTCACGTTCTGCTTGAAGTACGTGAGTGCATTTAGCCCGGCGCCGGTTTCGCTGTACTGATCCAACGTGGAGCGCGACGCCGTCAAGCGCCCGTACGGCGAGAACAACCAGTCGTCGTTACGGAACTCGTAACCCGCCGACAGCGAACCGAAGAACTGCTGACCGGTGCGCTTGCCGCTCGCGAAGTCGTTCGAATCGATGACCCAGCGGCGCGAGCTGAAGTTCAGCGTGCCGAAGCCCGCCACTGCGTCGACGAACAACGTCGGAATCGGACGGAAGCTTGCATACAGCGCGCCGCTGTAGCTATCGCCCGTGCTTCGCGTGCCCGAGCTGCCGATGTCCGTCGAATCGTGCCCGTAGCCCAAGCCCGCCCCCAACGACAACTGGTCGGACAGGCGGTAATCCGCGCCGAGCGTGACACCGCCCGTCGTGAATTTGAAGCCCGAGCGCTGCGCTGCCGAATTGGCCGCCATGTTGGCGAAACCGAAGTCCACCGTCCCCGCCGTCCAGTAAGCGAAGCGCTGATCGTCGTTGGCGCCCTCACCCGGCAAGTCGGGCGCATTGGCATCGCCTGTACTCACGCCGCTGCCCCCCTTGTTCGCCGGGTCGCGCACGTCGAGGCTCTTCGCTTTGCTCATCGCTGTCGGGCTGACTTCGCCCCGCAGACACGCATCGCGCTCGGAGATACCCACAACGTCCTGACAGCGCGACACATTGCGATCGCGATCCGGTGACGGCAGCACCACATTCAGCCCGTTGCTCGACGGGGCGCGCCCCTTGCCGTGCAGCATTTCAAGGCGCTGGTTGTAGTTGCCGATCTGGGTGGTCGCAAATCGCCGCGCCGCTTCGACCTGCGCACCGATCAGGCCGGAAACATCCGGATCGGTCGACGGATCTTTACGGGCCGCCACGCTCACTTGCAGCGTGCCGGGCACCGATGTCGCGTTCTCGTTGGACAGTGTGTACGTAATCACCGCCATGCCTGCGAAGGCCGCCGCCGGCACAAAGCGCACGCTGTACTGCGTGGTGGGCGCTGCGACCGCCGCTCGCATCAGACGCACACCCGCCGCCGCAGCCGGCGCCGGGGCAGTGACCGACACGATGGTCGCCGTCCCCGCATTTGCCGGTGACACCGACAAGATGTTGGCGCCGGTAAACGGTCCGCCGCTCGCGGCGGTCGTAATGTCGATGGTCGCCGTGCCGTTCGCGTCCACATTCGCTTGCAGGCCCGGCGCCGTGATCGGCACCGCCTCCACCGTCACCGACACCGGAATCGGTGCCGACGTGCCGACGGCATTCGTGAGCGCGTACGTGAACGTGACCACGCCGTTGGTGTTGCCTGCGGGCGTGTACACGATGTCTTCACCATTCACGACTGCCGTGCCGCTTGCAGGCGGCGTCACGATAGCCACCCGCGTGAACGGACCGCCTACCGCATTCGCCGTCGCGTGAATCGTGAGCGGCGAGTTCGCCAGCACCTTGGTCTGAATCGCCGGCGCCGAGGCCACCTGACTCGAGAT
Organism: Pandoraea pneumonica; assembly: GCF_049918595.1. Taxonomy (GTDB): domain Bacteria; phylum Pseudomonadota; class Gammaproteobacteria; order Burkholderiales; family Burkholderiaceae; genus Pandoraea; species Pandoraea pneumonica_A. The sequence continues at coordinate 123,770 of NZ_JBNCRZ010000002.1, read as the reverse complement.
GTTGAACGTGTAGTTCTTCGACACGGTCATCGGCGTGCCCGGCCCGGTGCTGGCGTCGGTGGCCGTCACCGTGAACGTGCTGGTGCCGGTGGCACTCGGCGTGCCGGTGAGTGCGCCCGATGCCGCATCGAGTGCAAGACCCGCGGGCAACGCGCCGCTCGTCACGGTGAACCGGTAAGGCGCGGTGCCGCCCGATGCCGTCATCGTTTGGCTGTAGACCTGCCCTGCCACCGGTGTGGGCAGCGTCGTCGGCGCAAGCGTCAACGCAGCCGCGCCCACGGTAAGCGTCAACGTCTTGGTCGTGGAAAACGGTGCGCCAGTGCCCGTCGTGCTGTCGGTCATTTTGATCGCCAGGCTGAACGGGCCCGTTTGCGTCGGCGTACCGCTGATCGTCCCGTTCGCAAACGTCAGTCCGGCAGGCAGCGCACTGGTCGTCGAGTACGTGTACGGCGAAACACCGCCGCTGCCCGTTAGTGCCTGCGAATAGGCGACGCCTACGGTTGCGTTCGGCAGCGCGGCCGTATCGATCGATAACACCGGCGCTGTGATCTGCACGGTGAACGATTGCGTCCCCGCCAGATTGTTCGCGTCTTTGGCCTGCACCACGAACGTGAAGCTGCCCACCGCCGTCGGCTTACCCGTGAGGGCGCCCGTCGCCGGGTCGAACGCCAGACCGGTCGGCACCGCACCGGACGTGATCGAGAACACATACGGCGCCACACCACCGGTCACCTGAATCGACTGGTTGTAGCCAGCGGTGCCTGCGACCGAACCGGGCAGCGTCGTCGTCACGAAATTGATCGACGGCGGCGCGTTGTAGGTGAACTGATTGCCCGCGCCCGTCGCGCTGGTGCCGCCGGGCGTGGTGACGGTGACGTTGGTCGCGCCAACACTGCCCGCCGGAGACGTCGCGGTAATTTGCGTCGGACTCACGACGGTCACTGTGCTCGCGTTATTCGTGCCGAATTTGACTGCCGTCGCCCCAGTGAACCCCGTCCCGGTGATTGTCACAGCGGTGCCGCCCGTGGTCAGCCCGTTATTCGGCGTGACACTTGTCACCGTCGGTGTGCCCGCGTAGGTGAATTGATCGGCCGAGACAGTGGCACTCGTGCCGCCAAGGGTCGTCACGCGCACGTCGACCGCGCCTGTCCCTGCGGGCGAGGTCGCGGTGATCTGCGTGGTGCTATTCACCGTGAAGCCGGTTGCCGCCGTACCGCCGAACGACACAGCGGTCACATTGCTGAAGCCTGTGCCCGTAATCACGACGGAAGTCCCGCCCGCCGTTGGGCCGGTTGTCGGCGAAATGGCACTCACAGCAGGCACGGCGTAGTACGTAAAACCATTGGCCAGCGGGCGACTCCCCCCGGGCGTCGTGACAACGACGTCGACTGCGCCCGCCGTTCCCGCAGGCGTCGTGGCCGTCAACGATGTCGCACTACTGACGGTAACGCCCGTCGCCGCGACGCCGCCGAAAGTCACTGTCGTCGACCCGACAACGAAGTTCGCGCCGGTGAGCGTTACCGTCGTACCGCCGGAGGCCGGTCCACCGCTCGGTGTCGCCAATGTCAACAGCGGCCCGGCGACGTAGGTGTACTTGTCAGCTGCCGCAATCGCGCTCGTGCCGCCTGGCGTCGTCACGCGCACATCGACGATCCCGGCGCTGCCCACCGGTGTGGTCGCCGTGATCTGGGTGTCGCTATCGACATTGAAAGCCGTTGCGACCGCGGCGCCGAACGACACCGCGTTCGTGCCCGTAAACCCGGTACCCGAAATCTTCAGGATCGTCCCGCCACCGAGCGGCCCTGCGGTGACGGAAAGCCCGGTCACCGCGGGTGGGCCGACGTAGGTGAATTTACTGGCACTGCCCGACGCGCTGACGCCGCCCGGCGTCGTAACGTTCACGTCGACCGTGCCGGCGCCGGCGGGTGAGACCGCCGTAATTTGTGTGTCGCTGATGAAGTTGACCGCTGTCCCCGCCACACCGCCGAAGGTGACCGCCGTGACACCGGTGAATCCGCTGCCGGTGATCGTCACCGTTGTGCCGCCCGCCGATGGGCCGCCAGTGGCCGAGAGCCCGGTGACGACAGGGGGCGCAATGAAGGTGTAGCGAACGCTCGGATTCGGCGGGCTCGTCCCGCCCGGCGTCATCACGGTCACATCAGCCGTGCTGCCCGCGGTGCCACTGGGTGCTTTCACCGTAAGCTGCGTGTCGCTGACGACGTTCAGATTCGTCCCAAATCCTGTGGCGAACATCACGGCGGTCGCATTGGTGAATCCGGTCCCGCTGATCGTCACCGTGGTGCCACCGGCAGCCGGGCCACTCGCCGGCGCTATCGTCGTCGTGGCCGGTACCGCCGCGTAAGTGAACTTGGCGTTGAGGTTGGTCGCGCTGGTGCCGCCTCCCGGCACCGTGACGGTGACGTCTACCGTACCGGCACCGGTCTTGCTGGGCGCGGTCACCGTGATCTGAGAATCGCTATTGACGGTTGGTGTTACCGTCGTCGCGCCGAAGCTCACCGACGAGGCACCGGTGAAACCGCTACCCAGGATCGTCACGGTGGCGCCGCCAGCGAGTGGCCCTGTCGTCGGGGAAAGCGAAGTCACGACAGGGACGGCGGTGTAAGTGAAACTGCCGGATTGCGTGGCGGTTCCGCCGGGCGCATTGACAGTGATCGTTGCCGGACCGGGTGTCCCCGCTGGCGCCGTGACGGTCATCGAGGTCTGAGTCACGACAGAGGGGGTGACGAACGCGCCGCCAAACGACACTGTCGTACTGCCCGAGACAAAATTCGTGCCGGAGATCACCACAGCTGTGCCACCGGTCGCAGGTGCCGAATTGGGGAAGACCCCCGCTATCGTCGGCGTCGGGTAATACGTGAACTTGCTCGACGCACTGGTTGCGCTCGTTCCGTTTGGCGTCGTCACGACGACATCGACGGTGCCCGAAGGCCCACTGGGCGAATACACCGTAAGCTGCGTGTCACTGTCGATATTGAAGCTCGACGCTGGCGATCCGCCGAACGTCACACCGACGGTGCCGGTAAATCCGGTCCCCGTAATGATGGTCTTCGTGTTGCCCGTCATCCCCCCAGACGTCACCGAGAGGCCGGTCACCACCGGGACCGGCTTATAGGTGAACTGGTCGCTCGCGTTGGTCGCACTGGTGCCGCCCGTTGTCGTCACGGTCACATCGACCGTGCCCGTGCCAGGGGGTGAGCGAACCGCTAGCTGATTGGAGCTATTGAACACGACGTTCGTCGCCGAAACCCCGCCGAATTTCACCGTTGACGCGCTGGTGAAACCGCTGCCGGAGATCACCACGGCGTCGCTCCCTGCGGCCAAGCCCGAAGTTGGCGAAACGCCCGTTACGGTGGGCACGGCTCGGTAATTGAACTGATCGGCGCTGCTGGTCGGACTCGTCCCCCCAATCGTCGTGACCGTCACGTCGACGAGGCCAGCGCTTGAGCCAGCCGGCGCTGTCGCGGTAATTTGCCCGTCGCTATTGACCGTGAAGGATGTCGCGTTGACCGTGCCGAACTTCACCGCACTCGCGGTCTTGAGGCCGCTCCCGTTAATCGTCACAGACGTGCCGCCAGCGAGCGGGCCTTCCGTCGTCCCGAGCGATGTAATACTCGGGACGCCCACGAACGTGAATTGATCGTTGGCACTGGTCGCGCTGGTGCCATTCGTGTTGGTCACCGTCACGTCGACGGTACTCGCAGCCCCGAAGGGCGATGTGGCGACCATCGTCGTGTCGTTGAGGGCAGTGACACCCGTCGCCTGTGTCGCCCCGAACTTAACCGTCGGCGCCCCGCCGGTGCTAAAGCCCGTGCCACGGATCGTGACAGTCGTTCCGACGCCGGCCTGCCCTACGTTTGGCGCCACTGAAGTTACGGTCGGCGCCGCCAGATAGGTGTATTGATCGCTCGCGTTGATGGCGCTGATTCCGGCGCTGTTCGTCACTTTGACGTCGATGGTGCCAGTACCGCCGGGTACGCTCGGCACCGTAATCGTGGTGTCGTTCACGATCGTATAGGGCAACGCGGCGTTCGGACCGAAGGTCACCGAGGTGGCATTGGTAAAGCCGGTTCCGGTGATCGTCGCCGCTCCGCCACCACTCATGGCACCCGACGACGGTGATACACCCGTCACTGTCGGGGCGTACGTGAACCTATCGTTCGGGGCATTGACTGCGCTGGTGCCTGCACTCGTGGTGACGGTGACATCGACTGGCGCCGTCCCAGCAGGGGATGTCGCAGTGATCGTCGTATTGCTCACCACCACGACATTTGTCGCGGGGGTCGCGCCGAAGTTAACCCCCGTTGCGCCGGTGAAATTTGTCCCGGTGATTGTCACGCTCGTACCACCGGCGTTTGAACCGCCCGTCGGAAAAAGTGAGGTGACCGTTGGCAGCGGTGCGATGAAGGTGAAGCCGTTCGTCAGCGTCGCCGAGCCGCCCCCGCCGCCGCCGGTACCCGACGTATTGACGACAACGTTCACTGTTCCGCCGACATGCGCTGGGGTGGTCGCCGTGATCGTCGTCGGGTTATTCACAACGACGCTTGGTGACAGCGTCCCCCCGAACGACACGGTCGCGCCGGAAACGAAGTTCGTACCGGTAAGCGTGACCGGCTCACCACCGGTCGTCGACCCGCTGTTCGTCGACAAACGGGCGAGCGTTGGCACGCCCGCCGGGATTTTGACGGCGATGTACACCGGCGTGTCGTCGTTTCTGTACAGCTTGTACGTCCACGAGGTCTCTACCGTGTTAGCGGTTGGCGTGAAGACCAGAATGTCGTACGGAAAGGTACCCAGGTCGACGGCAAACGACGAACTATCGTTGGGGTCGTAGAGCGTACCAACGTTCTGACCAGGTGATGTGTACAAACCGTCGTTCGTAGGATCGCACGCGCTGTTTTGTGGCAGTTGGTAGCGATAGGATCCGCTGGAGAGCTGCCCTGCCGTCGGCGTCCACGTCACGCAAGGTGTTTGCGCCCAAGCCGACGACGACACCGTGAACAACACCAACAGGGTCAGCAGCGCACGCAGCCAATGAAACCAGGTGACAGGCGCGAGGGGTGAGCGCCGACGGCGTGCGGACTCGATAGAGCGTTGGAGACTAGGCAGCATGGCGAACCGGGAGAGATGCAAATGACTTGGCTGGAGACGACCGCGTGCACGGGGCACGACGCTCACGCGAGTCACGCAAACGCATGACAAGCGAGCACGCACGCGAACGCCGCGAGCTAGCCCGTAGGCTCGGCTCGCGGCGTTCGCTGACTCAGATCAATCGGAAATAATTTGTCGCGTGTCTAAAGAAGACAGGCCGGGCAATTCACTCGTATTGCCACCGACAGATAGGCGCGATGCCCATCGTATGAATACCGACTCGCCCCGTTGGTATTGCGTTTTCATTTGACTTCCCCCGAAATCCTTGCCCATTCGTCGACAAAGACCAATTTGTAATTTTGCTGGCGCGTTCCGGGCATTTCCGAAACATCGCTTCCGGTGCATTTTCCCCATGCATTCCGGCATATATCGGTGCACGTCTAACGCGAACTGACGGACACCTGACTAATTTCTGCGCAAGGGTAGGCACCATTGCCTTCCGCGTCAAGCCCGATTCTCGGTAAACCGAAGTTACCGCAACGAGCCAAGGGTATTCACCAATATTTAGATGTCTCTTTTGTTAATAAGCGAACAATTTCAAACAATCGTTTTACCCATCGAAATTTAATACGGGTAACGAAATTTATTTGAATTGAAATATGGTGGTGGCAAAATGCGCGCCTATAAGAATTCAAAGATCGTGGCGTCGCCACTTAACCAGGAAGAAACGGATGGACTCCTATCTCGGGGAAATACGTTTGTGCGCTTTTCCGGTCATACCCAGGGGCTGGCTACCGTGTGACGGGCGCCTGCTCAACGTCAATATCAATCAGGTGCTGTTCGCGTTGCTCGGCACGCAATACGGTGGCGATGGCCGAAGCACCTTCGGGCTGCCCGACCTACGCGGGCGCGTCGCGATGCATCGGCTGCCTGGGACATACAACCAAGGCGCGCCCGGGGGTACCGAAACGGTGGCGCTCAATGCGCAGCAGGTGCCCGCACACACGCATGAATTTCGTGCAACGACGAACGATGCGACGCAGCCGATCGCTGGCGCCGGCAAAGACCGTTTGCTTGCCAAGAGTGTGATCGCGCCGTCGGGCGGACCGGCCGGCAATGGCACCGCGCTCTATGGTCCGGTAACGGCGCAGACGTTGACGGCGGAATCGCCCGAAGCGAGCAGCGCGACGAGCGACGCCACCGCTCACAACAACATGCAGTCCTCGCTGGTCCTGAACTACATCATTTGCGTTCAGGGCGGCCTTTACCCGCCACGCCCCTAGGAGCCGGACATGGAAGCCTACATTGGTGAAATTCGCATGTTCGCTGGCAACTACGCCCCGCAGGGGTGGAAGTTTTGCAACGGGGAACTCCTCAACATCGCCTCCGATTACGAAGTGCTGTTCTCGCTGATCGGCACGACGTACGGCGGCGATGGCAGAACCAACTTTCGACTGCCCGACCTGCGACTGCGGGTGCCGATCGGCATGGGACAAGTGCCGGGATCCGGGCAGCGGCTGCTGGGTCAGCAGATCGGCAGCGACACGGTCACGCTCCAGCCTTCGGACATGCCGGGCCACTCGCATACGATCAACGCCTCGACGGAAGACGCCACGACGCCCACGCCCGGCCCGGATGTGACGCTGGCGAAAACCAGTGCGGTGTTTTATGACTCGGGGGCACGTTCCGCGCCCACCAAGTCGGCACTGGCGGCGCCCGCCATTGCACCCGCCGGTAATGTTCAGCCTACCGCGCACCCCAACCTCATGCCCACGGCGTCGATGAACTACATCATCTGCGTCAACGGCCTCTACCCATCGCAAGGCTGACCAGAGAGCTCCATGGACGATTACTTCATTGGTGAAATTCGGCTCTACGCCTTCAACTATGCGCCGATCGACTGGGTCACTTGCGACGGCACGATCCTTCAGATTCGCGCCTTCCCCGAGCTCTATGCGGTGATTGGCACGACGTACGGCGGGGACGGCCGGACGACGTTTGCGGTGCCGGATCTGCGCGGTTTGGTATCGCGGGGAACCACGGATGCGGCCCAGATGGGCAAGGTGGAGGGGAGCCCGACAGTGACGCTCCAAGAGCAGCACATGCCGCTGCACACGCATTCGGCATTCGCCAACTCCACGCGCCCGGCGGGTGAGTCGGCTGGCGACAAGTTGCCCGCCCGGTTTGTTGTCACCGGCAACAACGTCTATCGCGAGAGCACGTCGGATCTGTCGCTCGTATCGCTCTCGCCGTGGACGGTAGGCCCCGCCTGCACCAGCGGTGCGCACAACAACATGCAACCGTATCTGCCGTTGGCTTTCTGTATCGCGATTAAAAACGGCTGGTTCCCGCCGCGTCCCTAACGCGCGCGTCAAGGTCGTCGTTGTTTTAGAACCGGCACATCCGCTATTCGTTGGCGGTGTGCCGGTTTTTTATTTGATGTCAGGCGTAAGGTGTCAGGCCGCCTGCGCGATGAGCCAGTCGAAGACTTCCGACACGAACACCGAGCGCGGCTCGCCCGCCACGCGCGACACCCACCACGTGCGCCCTTCGATGCGGGGATAGTCGGGAAGAATGCGCAAGCGATCCTGCTTCACGCTTTCATCGGCCAGCAATCGTGAAATGCATGCGATGCCCTGCCCGCGCAACGCGGCATCGAGCAACAGTCGTTCGTCGTCATAGATCGCCCGTTTGCGAAACGGGTCCAGTGCATCACGAAACAGCGCCGCCGTTTCGTCGCGCGTAAAGCTCTCTTCGAGACAAATCAGCGAGGCATGCGCGGGATGCAGCTCGCGAGGTACGCCTTCCAGCCGTGCCGCCAATGTTGGCTCGGCGGCAATGACCCACTCGTCTTTCAGGAATGGCACTTCCAAGAGCCCCGTCTGCGACAAGGGCCGGTCGCTGATGACGATGTCGATGTCAGTCTCGTCGATAAACCTGGCGGCATCGTCGGTCGAGAGCATCGGGCACAGTGCGGGGTTGCGTGCCTGAAGTTGCTCGATGCGAGGGCTTACCCAACCGTGCAGCAACGTTGCCGGGCCCGCGATGGCGACGAGGCCCGGGTCAAGATACGTGGCGATGCGCCCGAGACCGTTTTGCAGCGTGTCCACCGAGCGCTGCACACTTCGTTGGAGCACCTCACCTGCGACCGTCAGCTCCACTCCCCGCCCGACGCGGCGAAACAACGGCTGGCCGATTTCCGACTCCAGTTGCTGCACCTGATGGCTAATCGCCGATTGCGAGATATGCAACTCGTCGGCCGCGCGGGAGAAATTGCCGTGACGGGCCGCCGCCTCGAAACCCATGAGCAATTTGAGAGAGGGAATCCGTTGCCGACGCATCGTTAGTCACCAAGATATGAGAAAACTTGATTAATCATAGCAATAAACGTCGCTTTTCATTATCGATTGGATACCCCAAACTGCGTCAACTGCCCGATTGGCCGACGCACCGGCAATCTCCCGATGGCGTAATCTCGTGCGGAAATGCTTCGACAGGATGGAGATATGCAAGCAAGACGTCGTTTTCTGAAGCGCGGATTGATGGCCTCGGGCGCGGCTCTGATGAGTGGCGCCGTCACGGGTGGCTTGGCCCGTAGCGCCTTCGCGGCAGGTGCGCCGGACGGGGCCGCACCTACGTGGACCATGCCGGACGAGGGCGAACGTCACTCGGCCACGTGGATGGCATTCGGGCCAAGCGAAGACATTTGGGGCCGCCGTATGCAAGGGGCGGCCCAAGACGGTTTGGCGCGCATCGCGCAAGCGATCGGCGACTTCGAGCCGGTGAACATGCTCGTGCGCGAAGAGGACTATGACGTCGCCCAGCGCAAATGCGGCGACACCGTGAACCTGATCGTGCAACCGATCGACGATTTGTGGATCCGCGACACCGGCCCCGTGTTCGTGCGCGCTCGCACGGGCGAGAAGGCCGGGATCAATTTCAACTTCAATGGTTGGGGCAGGAAGCAAGCGTATGGCGACGATGCCAAGGTGGCCGATTTCGTCGCACAGGAAGCGGGCGTGCGAGCGCTGCATACCCGGCTCGTGCTGGAAGGGGGTGGCATTGAGGTCGACGGCGACGGCACGGCGATCATCACCGAGAGTTGCGTGCTCAACCGCAATCGGAACCCGGGCGTCGATAAGGCGGCGTGTGAAGTTGAGTTGAAGCGGCTGCTCGGCCTTCGCAAGATCATCTGGCTACCCGGCATCGCGGGCAAGGACATTACGGACGGTCACACCGATTTCTACGCACGATTCGCACGCCCCGGCGTGGTGATCGCCCACTTGGACAACGACACCTCGTCCTACGATCACGCGGTCACGATGCGCCATCTCGACTTGCTGCGTCAGGCCACGGATGCCGCAGGCCGTAAGTTGCAAGTGGTGGTGCTGCCGGGGCCTAACAGCGTTCGCAGCACGTATGAGTCCGATGAATTCGCCGCCGGGTACGTCAACTTTTACGTGTGCAACGGCGCGGTAATCGCGCCGCAATTCGGCGATAGCCAAACGGATAAAAGCACGCGCGACAAGTTGCGCGACTTGTTCCCCAAGCGAGAGATCGTGCAGCTCAACATCGACGGTATTGCAGGCGGCGGCGGTGGCATTCATTGCACGACACAGCAGCAGCCCGCGTGATCCGGGTCGATTAACCCAAGGAAGGCGGCGCAGCTTGTGCGACGTCGATACGCTTGGGCAACAGATTAAGCTCGAGGAAGGCGTCGGCGATTTGCTGCTGTTCGGCGAGCGTGGCACGTGTGATCCGCTCGATGCCGAAGCGTTGGCGCGACAGCACTAACTCGACCGCATCGCGTGGCACGTTCCATAGCTGCGCATATTCGGCGGCGGCGGCCGCGCGATTCGCCTCGACCCATTTGTCGACGATATTGAGTTCGTCGATGACAGCGCGCAATACGTCCTCGTTGTGTTGAACGTACGTGCGCGATGTGAAGAAGTACAAGCGATTGCCGACCAGGCCGGTGCCATCGGTCACGAGGCGCGCGTCGAGTGATTTTTGCGCGACAGCGAGGAAGGGATCCCACACCAGCCACGCGTCGATGGCGCCTCGCTCGAACGCCGCACGTGCGTCGGCGGGTTGCAGGAACACCGGCGTAATGTCCTGCGGCTTGAAGCCCGCCTGTTGCAGCAGGCGCACGTACAGGTAGTGCGTGTTTGAGCCCTTGGTGAAACCGACGCGCTTGCCCTTGAGCTGGGCGAACGATGTGATCGGTGATGCTTTCGGCACGAGCAGCCCTTCGCTGTTAGGCCGCTGCACACCTTGCCCGAAGTAGACGAACGGTGCACCGGCTGCCAGCGCAAACACCGGCGGGGCTTCACCGACGTCGCCAAAGTCGATCGAGCCGACATTGAGCGCTTCAAGCTGCGGCGGCCCTGACGGAAACTCCGTCCACGTCACGTGTACGCCAAGCGGCGCCAGCCGCTTTTCCAGCGTGCCGCGCCCCTTGAGTAGCGTGAGCAACCCCTTCTGATGCCCGATGCGCAACACGCGCGCACCGGTGGCACCGGTCGCCCCCGATTGCGCGGATGCGATGGGCGCGGCAGCGGCATAAGCAAGCGCGGCGGCGCCCGTCGTCAGCAAGCGGCGGCGGGCAGCGGAGAAGTCAGAAGACATAGCGATTCCATCGAAGTTGAGCGTGGCGTCCAGACTAATCGGGCACTGGCACGATGGGAACGAATCGCTTGTGGAATGCTTATGACGTTGCGGCCGGATTTCCCTTATTGCACGCGAAAATCGGCCCCCTCAGCGTCTGTCGTCATGCGTTCAAGCCACGCGATTGCTGGTCCTGCTCCTGCGATTCGAACAAGGCCTTGAAATTGCCCTCGCCAAATCCGTCTTCGCCGCGCCGCTCAATGATCTCGAAAAACACCGGACCGATCTGACGCTTCGTGAATCGCTGCAACAGCACGCGCTTCGGCCCTTTGCCGTCGACGAGAATGCCGCGTCCGGCGAGGCGTTCAATGTCGAGTCCGTGATTAGGCAGGCGCTGCGCGATACCGTCGTAGTACGTCTGCGAAGGCGCTGGCATGAATTCAATCCCCGCCTGACTCAACCTGTCGATGGTGTTCTCGATGTCGGAGGTCAGCAGTGCAATGTGCTGAATGCCTTCGCCACCGTAGTCACGAATAAACTCGTCGTTCTGGTTCAGTACGCCGGGTTGGTCGTGGGCGGCAGCGGCCACCGGAATCGATACACGCCCGCACGGGCTGACCATCGAGCGCGCGCGCATGCCCGACATGTGCCCTTTGACTTCGAGATACTGCTTCTCGGCAAAGCCAAACGTATCGCGATAGAAGTTGGCCCAGCGGTCGAGGTTCTCCGGATGCACGATGTTCGACGTGTGGTCGACGGCCACAATGCTGGCACCGCCGTCAGCGATGTTCCACGCCTCGGCAGATCCATTGAAAATCTGGCGGAAGTCGAAGTCGACGAAATACACCAGGCTATCCCCAATGCCGAGAATGGCTGGCGCGTCGACAACGAAGGCCCCTGCTTTGCTCGGCAGTGCTACGTCAGCACCACCCGCGAACGCTTGTGATTGCGCACGCGCAGCGTCATCGACGCGAATGCCAATGGCACGCACCGACGCGCCGTGCGTGTCGCGGAAGGCATTCGGCATCCCATTCACGATGAACGCTGCGGCGCCTTGCGTCAGGAGATAAACCTCACCTTGCGCCTTGCCGCGAACGCGAAACCCCAGGTGCTGAAAAAGCTCGATGAGCTCACGCGGATTCTCGGAAACGAATTCGACAAACGCGAATCCGTCGGTTTTGACTTGGCTAGTCATTGATGTGTCCTCGCAGCGGGTCAGGGCTTGCGCGTGGCGGCAACGACTTTGATTTCGACGATCAACTCAGGGCGAGCCAGTGCGGCGATGCCGAGAATGGTCCACGCCGGGAAGTCCGAGCGAATGTACTGCTCCTTCACCGCACGGAAGTCGGCCAGATGGTTTGTGAGGTCCGTGTGGTACGAGACCAATTCGACGACATCGGTGAAATCGAGCCCCAAATGCGTGAGCACCGCAGCGATGCGCTTGAAGGCCGCATCGATTTGTTCCTTCGGCGATTCGGGGATGGTGCCGTCGGCGCGCAAACCGATTTGACCGGCGATAAACACCAGTCCATTGGCCGTGACTGCGGGCGAGTATTGAAACAGGTCGAAGATGCGATTGCCGCCGAATGTGGCGTCGTCGTCAGGCAGCCGCAGGCGTTCGATAGTGGTCATGGCAATTCCTTCTCGTTGAGTTGAATGGGCAAATACCGGGAGGCGGCATGCACATCACTCTATCGAGGCGAAAACGCCAAGTCTGTATATCGCGCTACCAAGTCATCCAAGCAGTCGTGAGGCGTCGATCACCCAAATGCGACGTTGTTTTATCTCGATCACGCCGAGATCGGCGAGTCGCTTTAAAGCGCGGGTGACCGTGACACGTGTGGCACCGGTCATGGCGGCGATTTGCTCGTGAGTCAGCGCGATGGAGATAAGCGTGCGGCCATCGTGGTCTTCGCCGTAGAGCTCGGACAAGCGACCGAGGAGCTCCCCGATACGGGCTTCCGGTTTGGGCAGCGCCAGGTATTGAATGCGCGAGGCGAGTACGCGCTGCTTGAGCGCAATGATGCGCATCAACGACACCGCGATTTCGGGGTGCGTCGGAATAGCGTCGATGATGGCGCGAATGTCGAATTCGATAAGTTCTGAATCTTCCACCGTGATGGCCGTGGCAATGCGGCTGTCACCTTCTACAGCGGGGCTTTCACCGAACATCGACCACGGCCCCATCACTTCGAGAATGAACTCGGCGCCGTCGTGCTGAAAAATGGAGACTTGGACGCGTCCCGAGAGCAGGAAATAGAAAGTGGTGCCCTGCTCGCCCTGCCGATAGATCACCGAGCCTTTCACGTATTTCTTTTTGTGGCCGAGATGCGCCGCTTGGATCCACGTGTCGGCGGTGGCGCCGTCAAGGTGCCAGGTTTGTGTCGTGGGAAGCGCGAGTTTTTTTATGGGCATAAGTTACCTCACGTCCCTTCGTTGGAAAGGTACGACGGACTGGTCCCCGTCTGGCGGCGGAACATGGCAATGAATGCCGACGGCGAACTGTAGCCAAGATCGTCGGCAATCTTCTGGACGGATTTACCTTCTTCAATCTGCGTCAACGCGGCGACAAGCTTCAGGCGTTGCCGCCACTCGTTGAACGATATGCCGAGCGCCGCCTGAAAACGCCGGGATACCGTACGTTCCGTTGTGCCGAGAGATTCAGCCCAGTCGGCGAGCGAGCGCCGATCGCTCGGGTGCGACTGCAATGCATCGGTGATGGGTTGAAGCAGCGGATCGTCCGATAGCGGAAGGTAACTGTCTCGTCGAGGAGCCTTGCGCAACTGATCCATCAAAACCCGTACGAGCCGCAGGTCGTCGTCGGTCTCCGGTGTCACGACCTCGCGCGTCAGAAAGTCCGAAAAAATGGCGCGAATCAGGGGACTGAGTGCCAACGTGCACGCTGTCTCCGGCATGTCCGCACACCACGCGCGGTCGATGTAGATCGTGACGAATTTCACGCTGTTGCGGTTGTGGCAGTGATGATGCGCGTCGACGGGTATCCAGGTGGCGTAGTGCGGTGGCGACAAGAATCGCTTTCCCTCGACGCTCACTTCCATCACACCCGTAAGCGCAAAGCCAATCTTTCCCCAAGGCTGACGCCGGGGCATATAGGCAGCGCCGCCTTCATAAGTTGCCGACCTGAATGTCAGCGGTGCCGGTGGCGGTAGTGCTACCGAATCGGCTGCCGCGATTCGCTGTCCGGTTCTCTTCATGATTGTCTGAAAGTCGTTATATATCGACAAACGGATATTGGCTATTCTAGCCCCATTGCGCCGATGGAGCCGTGGCATGCCCCCGAAATACCTTTTCCTTAGTCTGCTCGCTGTCTGTATTTGGGCGGGCAATGCGATCGTGAACAAGCTTGCCGCCGGTGCCATTCCGCCCGGTGTCATCGCCTTTGATCGCTGGTTCGTCGCCTTCGTAGTGTTGACGCCGTTTGTCGCCAAGAGCGTTGTGCAGCATCGTGCGGTGATATGGACTCACCTTCCGAAACTCGCCGGGCTGGGATTGCTCGGCATGGCGCTTTGTCAGGGTGTCGGATACTACGCCGCGAGTTTTACGACCGCGACGAACATGGGCATTTTGCTGTCGTTGGTCCCGCTGCTAACGGTGCTGCTCAACACGGCACTCTTCCGTGATGTGCCGTCTCGCCGGGCCATGCTCGGTATCGCGCTGTCCTTCGTTGGCATTCTGCTTGTGATGACCAAGGGGGACGCGCTCGTTTTGCTTTCGCAAGGCGTTGGCCGAGGCGATGCACTGATGCTCTTAGTCGCGTCGACGTTCGCCGCATACGGCATCTTGCTCAAGCGCTGGGCCAGTCCGATGCCCGCATTCACGTCGATTTACGTGCAAATGGCGTGTGCGTTGGTATTTCTGCTGCCTACCTTCTTGCTCGCACCAGCCATGCAGTACTCGTCGTCGAACATTGCGATGGTGCTGTACGCCGCGATTCCCGGATCGATCGTTGCGCCGTTCGTCTGGATGCTGTCGGTGCAACGCCTCGGCGCGAATCGTGTGGCTGTATTCATGAACCTCATTCCGATCCTGACGGCTGTCGTTGCGGCGATTTTCTTGGGCGAAGCGCTGCACGCTTATCACCTGTGGGGCGGTGGGTTGACGATCTGCGGGGTCGCGCTGAGTCAGGCCAAGCGAGTGCAATCGGTTCAACAAAGGACGGGGGTTGCGACAGAAGCTTGAATTGCCGTGGAGCTTGCCGCACGGCGACAGGAGAACCTAGCGTTTACCCACGACCGCTAGTCGCCAATCATCAAGCGAGCCTGTAGATTCGGGACGTTTGCCGTGCCTTACATTCCCGCATGCATTGCATACCGGATTGCTGGTTTCGCCGTTCCAATGCGCGCCCTAGAATTTTTCTCCATATAACGTCACTTAAGTGAGAGAAAAATGGAGACAAATCAAGGCGTCGCGATCACGCATGCGGCGGATGTCAGTTGGCGTTCTCGTGAAGGCGCTGGCGATGGATCACTGGCGTGGGCAAATAGCTGTACCGGCAGCCGTCTCGCATCAGGGTTGGGCCGCTGGGCCAACGGGCGTTCATCCGCCAAGACGCTCGACTACGACGAAGCGCTTTTCGTCTTGAGTGGGGTGCTTGGCGTCTCCACTGAGGACGGTGACTTCACCGCTACCGCCGGGGAATTTCTGCACATCAAGCGAGGGACAACCGTTACGTATTTCGGCGCCGATGCCGAGTTTGTGTTTGTCGTTACAAAAAATTGAGCGCCGTTCACTCCTCAGACATCAGAGCTCAACATGACGACAACGCAATCGAATACATGGATGCTACCGGCCGATGACCGGTCTAATGGTTGGTCCGCAATCCTTTCCCCCAGAACGCCCCGCCCACCTGTATCAAAAGACGAAACATTTGACTGGCTGGTTATCGGCGGCGGGTATGCCGGCTTGGCTGCGGCGAGACGACTCGCAACACTCAATCCAACACAGACGATTGGCGTTCTGGAGGCCCAGCAGTGCGGAGAAGGCGCGCAGGGGCGCAATGCAGGGTTTGCAATTGACCTACCGCACAACGGAGACCACGACCCAGCCAATCCAGAAAAAGGTCACCGCAACATGCGGCTGAGCCGCTTTGGCATCAGCTACTTGGAAGCGGTGATCGCTGAGCACAGTATTGCGTGCCAATGGAGCAAGCGAGGTCGCTTCGACGCAGCAGTCTCGCCCGAGATGACGCGAAAATTGCTCAGGCCGACCATGTCCGAACTGGACGCGCTCGGGGAGTCATACGAGTTTCTACAGGGAGACGCGCTCGCAGCCAGGATTGGCACGGCCTACTATGACGCCGCGATTTTCACGCCTGGCACGCGTCTGCTGAACCCGGCCGCACTGACACGTGCGCTCGCCGAGACGCTGCCGGCAAGCGTGCAGTTATTCGAAAACAGTCCAGTGTTAGCGCTAGAGACAAGCCCGAATATTGTGGCGACGGTCGCCAGCGGCGCAAGCGTTCGCGCGCGCAAGGTCATCCTTGGCAACAACGCCTTCATCAATCGATTTGGCTATTTCCGCGGGCGAGCGCTGCCGTTTGTTCTCTTCGCGAGTATGACCCGGCCGTTAGCGGCGGAGGAACGGCAGCGTATTGGGAACGTATCCGATTGGGGGATAACGCCTGCGCACGCTCTTGCCGGGCCGACGCTGCGATACACGCAAGACCATCGAATCCTGGTGCGATACGGATTCGCCTACGCGCCGACGCTTCGTCATTCACCGGAACTTCGAGCTCATATGCAGCAGGCGCATCGCGAGCGCTTTCGCGAGCGGTTTCCGACACTTCCGAATGTTGGCTTCGAGCACTTCTGGGCCGGATATTTGGCGATGAGCCGTAACGGTGCCCCCGGGTGGGGAAAGCTGGCTGAGAACGTCTACGCAGCGGTTATTTGCAGTGGCGTCGGAATCGCAAAACAGACGGCAGCGGGCGTGTTGGCTGCCGAGTTAGCGAGCGATACCGAACACCCTTACATCGAGGACATGCTCAAACAAGGAACACCGGCGCCATTGCCTCGACGCCCGTTCCTAGATGTCGGCGTCCGAGCCTACGTTGCCGCCGAGAAGTGGCGCGGGAGGTCCGAACGCTAAGCCTGAAAAGCTGCTACCTGAAATTTCAGAAATAAAAAATACAAGGACCGACTTCCCTCGGGAAGCGAATGGAGTGAGACATCATGACCGACAACAAATCTGAATCGGCATTTGGCAAGTGGTGGGCGTTGATTCTGCTCACCGCGGTTTATGCCGTGAATATCGCAGACCGATTCGTGGCATCGACGCTGATTGAGCCAATAAAGCACGAATTTTCTCTCACCGACAGCGAAGTCGGCCTGCTGACTGGCACAGCTCTAGCGCTGTTCTACGTGACACTCAGCATGCCGTTAGGCATCCTCGCAGACAGAGTGCACCGAAAACGAATGGTGGCAGCCGCATTGGCCATCTGGTCAACGTTCACGATGATCTGTGGAATGAGCACGTCGCTAGTTTCGCTGTTCGTCTCACGCCTTGGCGTGGGCATGGGCGAGGCTGGCAGCATGCCAGCCTCCGTGTCGCTGCTGGCCGACAAGTTCGCACCAGCAGCACGGGGCACGGCGATGTCGCTATTCTCGATTGGTGCCGCTATCGGCGCATACCTTGGCGCGACTGGAGGTGGTTGGATTGCAGACCACTACGGTTGGCGTGCGGTGCTTCTGGTGTTTGGTGCGGCGGGCATTCCGTTGGCCCTGCTTGTCCTGCTGGGAATGCGCGAACCCAAGCGCGGAACGTTCGACTCCGGTTCCGAACAATCGGCTAAAGCGTCGTTTGTCGACACGCTTCGCTTCATTGGCAAATCAAGGCCGCTCCTGCACGTGGTCTTGGGCAGTGCAGTGGTGACGTTTTGGGGCTGGGGGTTGCTTTGGTGGACGCCAGCATTCTTGTCGCGAAGCTTTCACCTGACCACCGGGGCGGCTGGAGACGCGCTAGGCACGATTTACGGTGTCGGCGGAACGGCAGCCATGCTGCTGACTGCCCTTGTACTACGCAAGCCCAAGGGCAACATCGATAAGTTCCAGGCGCGCCTTGTCGCGGTCGTGACCATGATGGCGACCATCCCGTCGGTGCTTTCGTATGCTAGCCATTCGCTTTCAGTCGTCACGGTGATGTTGTGGGTGTTTATTCCGACCGTATACGTGTACATCGGACCGACCATCTCGCTGGCGCAGAATCTTGCTCCGCCGTCAATGCGAGGTCAGGTTATCGGCATTATTGTGTTCGCCACAAACGTTGCGAATCTGGTAATCGCCCCGCAATTACTTGGTTTTCTCTCTGATGTAGTGGCCGCGAAAGTGGCGCTTCCAGGTGAATCGCTACGCTATGTGCTCACTTGCACAGCATTGACTGGATTCTGGGCCGCGGGGCATTTCTTCTTGGCTGCCCGCCATGTCCAACGTCGGGGCGATATGGCATCAGACGGGCGCACGCAACAAGGTTCGGTCACGGCAGCTTGAGTTCGATATCTCCCTCCAAAATCTCCTGAATCTCCTCCCGTTGCCGAGCGGCGTATTGGAGGAGCCATTTGATGAACAAGGCAGTAGACGCGCGAGGAATCTCGTTGGCTGAGGTAACGATGTATTCGGCGAAGCCAGTACGCAGGTGCATTCGCGTCGCCTTAACAAGCGTGCCGTCTTTGAGGTCACGGAGGGAGCCATAAGACCAGCCCAGGCCGATTCCCTTCCCGGCATACACCGCCCGATACACAAGGTCTGACGTCGTCATATGAAACGCGAAGCGTGCCGGAGGTGTGTCCACTCCGGCCGCTTGCAGCCACGGCCCCCACTTGCCATAGGCCGTTATCCGAGAGTCGAGTTCGACGAGCGGTTCGTTGGCAAGGTCGCCCAGCGCCAGTGAGTCTTTCCCTCGCAGGAGCGATGGTGTACAGACCGGAAAGACAATCTCGTCGAACAGTTTGGAGGCCTGAAGTGAGCGCTGCGCAACGATGCCATAGCGTATGGACAAGTCTGCGCCCACCGGCACAGAGCTACTCGTTTCTTCACTGGCTAGGACACGGATGAGGATGTCGGGATGTGCTTCCCTGAATTCCAGAATCGCTGGCATTAGCCAAAAACTTGCCATCGCAAGACTGGCCGAAATCGTCACAGATGTGTCTTGCAAGCCTTGAATGTGAGAGATGGCGTTGCGGATTCCGGCGAGTCCCTCGGCGATAGCTTCCTGGAAGAGCAGCCCGGCCTGCGTCAGCGCAATCTCTTTGTGTCGCCGCACGAATAGGTCGACACCCAGGCGGCTCTCCAACGACTGCACCTGCCGACTGATGGCCGCTTGAGAAAGGTGTAGCTCCTCGGACGCGCGAGTGAAACTGAGATGCCGAGCCGAGGCTTCGAACGCGGCAATCATGTTCAACGAGGGTAGACGCGTGTGGTACGTCGACATAAGTGCGGTCTTTGCGGCTAAATCAATCTAGGCATGATAGCGCCTGCCATTGGCTGCTGCGACGTGAAGTTGGATGTCCTGGGAGCATAGACCATTGCAAAACATAGCCCATAGCTGAATCCAACAACAAAAAGGGCCAGCAGACTTTCGTCTGCTGGCCCTATTCTTGGTAGGCCGTGCTGGGTTCGAACCAGCGACCAAGGGATTATGAGTCCCCTGCTCTAACCGCTGAGCTAACGGCCCTTAACTACCGGCGCTCGCTCAGCAGCAATCAATTGCCTTCGAGGAACGACTTGAGCTTGTCGGAACGGCTCGGGTGACGCAGCTTACGCAGCGCCTTGGCTTCAATCTGGCGAATACGCTCACGCGTCACGTCGAATTGCTTACCCACTTCCTCGAGCGTGTGATCCGTGCTCATCTCGATACCGAAGCGCATGCGCAGCACCTTGGCCTCGCGCGGCGTCAACGAATCAAGCACGTCCTTCACGACGTCGCGCATACTACCATGCAATGCCGCATCCGCAGGCGCCACCGTGCCGGTATCTTCAATGAAATCGCCCAAATGCGAATCATCGTCGTCACCGATCGGCGTCTCCATGGAGATCGGCTCTTTCGCGATCTTCATGATCTTGCGGATCTTGTCTTCCGGCATTTCCATCTTCTCGGCCAGCGTCGCCGGATCCGGCTCAACACCGGTTTCCTGCAGGATCTGACGCGAAATCCGGTTCATCTTGTTGATCGTTTCGATCATGTGCACCGGAATACGGATGGTACGGGCCTGGTCAGCAATCGAACGCGTAATCGCCTGACGAATCCACCACGTCGCATACGTCGAGAACTTGTAACCACGACGGTATTCGAACTTGTCCACGGCCTTCATCAAGCCGATGTTGCCTTCCTGAATCAGATCCAGGAATTGCAAACCACGGTTCGTATACTTCTTCGCGATCGAAATCACCAGACGCAAGTTCGCCTCGGTCATCTCGCGCTTGGCCTTGCGGGCACGACGCTCGCCTTCCGACATCTTGCGATTGACGTCCTTCAACTCCGCCAACGGCAACACGACACGCGCTTGCAAGTCGATCAGCTTCTGCTGAAGTTCCTGCACAGCCGGCACGTTACGCTCGACCACCGAGCTGTAGGCCTTGTTGTCGGCCACAACGGTGTAAATCCAGTCAAGATTCGTTTCGTTGCCGGGGAAGCGTGCGACGAAATCGGCACGCGGCATGCCGCACTTGTCGACCACGATGTACAGAATCGCGCGCTCGACGTTACGCACTTCGTCCACTTGCGAACGCAGCGTGTCGCACAGACGCTCGACCGTACGCGCCGTGAAGCGAATCGTCATCAGCTCGGCCTGGATGGCTTCACCAGCCTTCACGTACGGCTTCGACTGATAACCTTCCTTCTCGAACGCACGGCGCATCTTGCCAAACCAATCGGCAATCGCGGCAAACTTGGCCAGCGAGTCACGCTTGAGCTGCTCGACCTGCGCTGCCGAAGCACCGCCGCCGTTGCTGCTGTCGTCTTCCTCGTCGGCTTCTTCTTCCTCTTCTTCCGCCTCTTCGTCCGCATCCGCGTCGAAGTCTTCGTCGTCAGAGGCCGAAGCCGCCGCATCAGCGTCCGCATTCGGATCGATCAAGCCATCGACCACTTCGTCAATGCGCATTTCTTCGCGCTCGACCTTTTCGGCCATCGCCAAAATCTCGGCGATCGTCGTCGGGCACGCGGAAATCGCCTGCACCATGTGCTTCAGGCCTTCCTCGATACGCTTGGCGATCTCGATTTCGCCCTCGCGCGTCAGCAGCTCGACCGTCCCCATTTCGCGCATGTACATACGCACCGGGTCCGTCGTGCGGCCAAACTCGGAGTCGACCGTCGACAGGGCCGCTTCCGCTTGCTCCTCGACTTCGTCGTCCGTTGCTGCATTCGGCGCATTGTCGTTGAGCAACAGCGTTTCGGCATCCGGCGCCTGCTCGTAGACGGCCACGCCCATGTCGTTAAACGTCGCGATCACGCCTTCCAGCGCGTCGCCCTCCACCACGTCGTCGGGCAGGTGGTCGTTGATCTCTGCAAAGGTCAGGAAGCCACGTTCCTTGCCCAGCTTGATCAGTGTCCTCAGTTTGCCGCGACGTTCCTCAAGTTCCTCGGCCGTACCGGGCTGGTGCGAGGAAAATGCGTCCTTGAGCAGTGCTTTCTCTTTTGCCCGGCGATCACGCGCCTTCTGCTTTTCCACTTTGGTCTGATCTTCGTTCACGGGTTGATCGTTAGTATTCGCTGCGACGTTCTGCTCATCCGACATGGCGGTCTTCGCGGCTTTGCCACGCGTCTTGTGAACGCGCAACTCAACTTCTGCCGCCGTGACTTCCACAGCTTCGGATTTGCGGGAGGCCCCGGTCTTGCGTGGAGCCTGCGTCGCAGGTGTACTGCGGCCCGCCGAGGTCGCTGCCTTGGCGGTAGTTGCGCTCTTCGCGCTTTTTTCAGCGGGTTGTCGGGCCTGCGGTTTCTCGCCGGCCGTCGCCTTCGGGTTGGTCGCCGCCTTCGTCGCCTTGACGGGCGGCTCGGACTTCACCGTGGGCTTGGCAGCTTTCGCCACCCCCACCTTTGCGGCGGTCGCACTCTTGCGCGTGGTGACATCGGTCACCTTTGCAGCCGTCTTGCCGGTCGTCGTCGATTTTGCGCCGGCGGCTGCCTTAACTTGCGTAGTACGTTTCGCCGAACTTGCTGGGCTGGCTGTCTTCTTCGTGGCTTGCGATGTCTTTGCGGCCTTCACTGCAACGCCAGCCTGCGCAGAACGAGACGCCCCCTTCCCACCGGATGCCGCCGCCGCGCTTGTCGCGCGCTTTGCCTTCGGTGCAGGGATAACCGTCTTTTTTCCGCTGGTCGTTGTCATCTTTGCCATAGCGATCTCGCTTGCCAGAAAACAGCCCACTGAAAACTTTCTATTATAGCACGCGGACTTACCTCAACTTCGCGCGCCTCCTGTGCTGACCGGAGCCAGCAGCCGCTTCAGTTCGTCGCGCTGCCGCGACACCGCCTGAGCGTGGCGGATTTCATCGGGCGTCAGTGACGTCCGTTTGAAAATTGTTTCGAGCTCGTCGCAAAGACTGTCGTACTGCAAGCGCCGAATCGCGCTACGCAGCTCGGTCAGCCGCAACGTCACCTGCTCCTCTCGACGCTCGACCTGCGCCTCGTCTGCCGGATCGAACAGCATCAAATCGCGGGCATTTTCCTCGAAAGCGAGAATTTCCCGGACGATATCGTCAAAACTGGCCCAATTCGGCGACGCTCGCAGGCGATCGTGCATAAAGCGGAAATCGGCCTGCTCACCCAGTTCGCGGCAGTGCCCAAGCACTTCCGAGAAGATTTCCGCATGCTGCGTCACTTCCCGCAATATCTTGGTCTCGTCCTCGGTCAATTCGTTTCCGAGGGCCGGGAACATCAGCAGGTTCTGCAAAGCACGATGCTCAGTCCCAACCACGCGCCGCTTTTCCCGCTTGGCAGGCGCCTTGTCCCAGGCGTTGGCACGGCGCACCGCGCTGACCTGCAACTCGCACAACTCCGCCACTTCTTCTACGGAATTGCCTACGCGCTCGGCCAAAGCATGCAGAATCTGTCCACGCAGCGCATTCGCGGGAAGCTGCTGCAACAGGGGCTTGGCTTCGAACAGCGCCCGTGCGCGGCCTTCCGGCTGCTGCATATCCTTACCCGATGTCACCTCACCGATCAGGAACTGCGACAACGGCATGGCGCGCGACACTTCGCCCGCGAACGCGTCGGTGCCGTACTCACGCACGAAACTGTCCGGATCGTGCTCGGTCGGTAGAAACAGGAATTTGAAGCTCCGGTTGTCGTCGGCATGCGGCAAACACGCTTCAAGCGCCCGACGCGCCGCGCGACGTCCCGCGGCATCGCCATCGAAGCTGAACACCACCGTCTCGGTCTGGCGCAGCAGCTTCTGCACATGCATCGGCGTGCAAGCCGTACCGAGTGTCGCCACCGCCTGGGGAAAGCCCAGTTGTGCCAGCGCCACCACGTCCATATAACCTTCGACCACGAGCACATAGCCCGCATCGCGAATACCGGCGCGTGCCTCGAACAGGCCGTAAAGCTCGCTGCCCTTATTGAAGAGCGGCGTCTCCGGCGAATTCAGATACTTCGGCTCGCCCTTATCCAACACCCGTCCGCCAAAGGCAATCACCTGCCCCTTCGTGTTCCGGATGGGGAACATGATCCGGTCGCGGAAACGGTCGTAACGACGTTTCGCGGTACCCGGCTCACCCTTATCGCTCTCGATAACCAGCCCGGCATCGAGCAACTGATCGTCGCGATAATCCTGGAATGCCGCCTCGAGGTTTTGCCACCCATCCGGGGCATACCCCAGACCGAAATGGGCGGCAATTTCGCCCGTCAGGCCACGCCCCTTCAAATAGTCGATGGCCGTGCGCGCACCCCGCAATTGCTTGCGGTAGTAGTCGCACGCACGCGTCATCACATCCACCAGGCCCAAGGTCTGCGCCCGCTGCTGGGCTGCGGCGGGTGCGCCCGGTAGCGGCGTCTCACGCGGCACGTCCAACCCGACGTTGCGGGCCAACTCTTCGACGGCCTCGACAAAACCAAGACCGGCATGCTCCATCAGGAAGCTGATCGCGCTGCCGTGCGCGCCACACCCAAAGCAGTGATAGAACTGCTTGGTCGGACTCACTGTAAATGAGGGCGACTTCTCGTTATGAAAGGGACAAAGTCCCATGAAGTTCGCCCCGCCCTTCTTCAACTGCACGTAACGACCCACCACCTCGACAATGTCGACGCGGTTGAGCAAGTCCTGCAAGAACGGCTGGGGAATCACTGGATAGATGCCATCGCAACGCAGTCTGACGCCATCGCCCAAGCGACGGTGCCGAACCGCATTTTCGGATTACGCAGTCAGCGCCGCCTTGACCTGCGCCGACACGGCCGTCATATCGGCGCGCCCGGCCAACTGGCCTTTGAGTACGCCCATGACCTTGCCCATGTCCTGCGGACCGGCCGCGCCAGTCTGCGCCACGGCGGCCTTCACGGCCTGCGCCACCTCATCTGCCGAGAGTTGCTGCGGCATGTAGACCTGAAGCACTTCGACTTCGGCGGCCTCCTTGTCGGCCAGATCGGTTCGGCCGGCTGCCTGGAACTGACTGATGGAATCTTTGCGCTGCTTGATGAGTTTGTCGGTCACGGCCACTACCGCCGTGTCGTCGAGCGTGATGCGCTCGTCGACTTCCTTCTGTTTGATCGCGGCGAGCAGCAAGCGGATGGTCCCCAGTTTGTCGGCGGCCTTGGCACGCATGGCCGTCTTCATGTCTTCGGTGATGCGTTCTTTCAGACTCATGAGCAGGGGTTCCGGAATTCGAATACGTTTCAGTGTAGTGCATGCCGCCCCAAAGAAAAGGACGGCCGGCAAGGCTTGACGCACACCGCTTGCGGCCGCAGCCAAGGCACCGGCGCAGGCAACAAACAGTGGCAAAAACACAAAAACCCGCTTGGAGGACGATTCACAAGCGGGCTCGACAGAGACGCAGATGCCGCACATCGGCGGCATCGGAACGGGTTTCGGCGGACGTTTGACCTACCAGAAAGCGCCGTCTCCACGAAGGAGAGAGCGTATCACAGCGATCTAGTCGCCGTCTACGACAGGGCGTCGCCTCCTGGGGCCGCCGCGCGCACGCTTTCGGACATCGCCTGCGCACAGGCCACTGCCGACGCCCACGCCCATTGGAAGTTGTAACCGCCCAGCCAGCCCGTGACGTCGACGACTTCGCCGATGAAGTGCAAACCCGGCTGCTTGCGCGCTTCGAGCGTCGTCGACGACAGCGCCCGCGTATCGACGCCCCCGCGCGTGACTTCCGCCTTGCGCCACCCCTCGGACCCGCACGGCTTCAACGTCCAGCCGGAAAACGCCTGTGCCAGCGAGCGCAAAGCCTTGTCCGACAGCTCCTGAACGCGCGCCTGGGGCGAAAGGCCGCTATTGGCCACCCACGCCTCGGCCAACCGCGCCGGCACCCATTGGGCGAGCAGATTGCCAAGCTGACGTTTCGACGTGGCTTTCGCCTCGAACAGCGCCGCCTCGATGTCGGTTGCGGGCGCCAGATTCAGCGAAATAGGCTGTCCCGGCGTCCAAAAGCTGGAAATCTGCAAAATCGCAGGCCCAGACAAGCCACGGTGCGTAAAGAGCAGATCTTCCAGGAAACTACCGGCTTCTTTGCCCTTCCCGGTGCTAACGTCCACTTCCAGCGAAAGCCCCGACAAACCGGCAAATGGCGCCCACGTCGCCGCATCGAACACCAGCGGCACCAGCGCCGGACGCGGCTCCACGATCTCCAAACCGAACTGCTTTGCGATGCGATAGCCCCAATCGGTCGCACCGATCTTCGGGATCGACAGCCCGCCCGTGGCAATCACGAGCCGTTTTGCCGCGATATGCCCCGCATCTGTCGTCAAATGGTACGGATGTGCACCGCCCGCCTCGGTGTGCGTGACGGTATGCACCGTACAAGGCATACGCCAGTGCACGTGCCCGGCGGCGCACTCCTTGCGGAGCATTTCGATGATGTCTTCGGCGCTTTCGTCGCAGAAGAGCTGCCCGCGGTGCTTTTCATGCCACGCAATACGGTGGCGCTTGAGCAAATCGAGAAAATCACGCGGCGTATAGCGTGCCAGCGCCGATCGGCAAAAACGCGGGTTCTCGGACAGGTAATTCGCCGGTCCGGCATTGATATTGGTGAAATTGCAGCGTCCGCCGCCCGAAATACGGATCTTCTCCGCCAGACGCGTCGCATGATCGATGAGGACGACGCGCAGCCCGAGTTGCCCGGCCGCCGCCGCGCACATCAGGCCGGCCGCACCGGCACCCACAATCGCTACATCGAACTTTTCCATGGCGCGCAACGTTCAAAAACCCGCACAGTATCAGGCGAATTATTTATATTTATCAATCGCTTACAGAAAGCGGCAGACGGACTTCATAAGGAGGGGCGAATGATACCTGAAGCACCGCGGAACTCAATGCTTAATTCGCACGCACCTCAGAAGCAGAAAAGCCCTCGATGGTGACGTCGAAGGCTTTTTATCTTGCGCGACACGAACGCCGCCTGTTTTACCGCAGTTTCAACGCCCGAATCCGCAGCAGCGCTGCCATGCTCAATACCGCAGCGCCCATCAGATAGAAGCTCGGGGCGAGCTTGCTGCCGCTGACCTGGATCAGCCAAGTGATGATGAACGGGGCGAAGCCGCCGAAGATCGTCACGGCAAGGTTATAGGCGATGGACATCCCCGTCGTGCGAATCTGCGTCGGGAACAGCTCGCTGAGCAGCGCGGGCATGCCGCCGTAGTAGATCACCGTCACGATACCGATGCCGACCTGCACGGCGATCATCACACCAAACGTCGAGTGCATGTCGAGCAGATAGAACGCGGGCCACGAGAGCAGCAGGAACAGCACAGCGGCGCCGAGCATCATCCCCGTGCGCCCATGTTTATCCGACAGATGACCGACGATCGGCGCCCCCACGGTTTGGATCACACCGGTAGCGATGATGGCGGTAAAGACCGTCGACGCCGACACGCCAAGCTGCTTGACCGCATACGTGGGCATGAACAGGATCAGATACGCCGAGACCGTCGCGAGGATGACCACACCGATGGCGAGCACCAACCGTTCTTTCTGATGGGCGAACGTATCGGCCAGCGGCGATTGCGTGGCCTCGACGGCCTGGAACTCGGGCGTCTCATCCATGTGCGTGCGGATGTAATACGCCACCGGACCGATCATCAGACCGAACAGGAACGGAATGCGCCAGCCCCAGCTCTGCATCTGGGCGTCACTCAACTGGCTCGTGAGCACCGCACCGAAGACCGATGCCAGCAAGGTCGTCATGCCCTGACTCGACGCCTGCCAACTGGCGAAGAACCCACGGCGAGCCGGGTTCTGCTCGGCCAGAAACGCCGTCGAGCTGCCGAATTCCCCGCCTGCCGAGAAGCCCTGAATCATGCGCGCCAGCACCAGTCCGACCGGCGCCAGCACGCCAATCGACGCGTACGTTGGCATCACGGCGATGAGCAGCGTGCCGACCATCATTAGCGTGATCGATAGCGTGAGCGCCGCCTTGCGCCCGGCCTTGTCGGCATACACCCCGAGCACGATCGCGCCGAGCGGGCGCATGAAGAACGAGACGCCAAACGTGCCGAGCGTGAGCAGCAGCGACACGGTGCCGTCACCGGCCGGGAAGAACAGTCTGGAGATGGTGACGGCAAAAAAGCCGTAGACGACGAGGTCGAACCACTCGAGCGCATTGCCGATGGTGGCAGCCGCAATGGCCCGCCACGCGGGCGGGGCCGATTTCGCTTCGGCGGGCAGTACAAGCGACGCATTGTTCATGGCGATTCCTTGGACAACGAAAGACCTGCTTGATCGATGGAGATATGGCGAACGCCCTGCCGCGACGGCGAGGCGCCACTGGCCGCAGACTTAGGCCGCAGACTTAGGCCGCAGACTTAGGCCGCAGACTTAGGTCACAGTCTCAGGCCGCTGCCAGGCCGCACAGCGCCTGGAGCACCGCCACGCGGCTCTGGCCGAGCACCATGCCCTTCCACGCGGTGTGGTCGCAATAGAACGCGTCGCGCACACGCTGGCGCAGCGCAGCCGCAACGTGAGCCGGCGCATCCGGGTGCGCACGCAGCCACGCCTCGCCGCGCAGCGCGCCGACGACAGCCTCAAACGGCTGCGTGCCGTACTCCATCGCCATCAATGTCGGGCGCGACTCGGGGCAGCAGGTATAGATCGTCGACGCCAGTTGACCGGTGACGTCCACCGACGCCGATGTCCCGGCGAACGGCACCGCGATGTCTGCGCCCCACCACTGCCGGGCGCGTTCGACCTCCTCGGCATTGCGCCTACCGGCGAAGATCTTCTCGCCGTGGCCTTCCGGCCCGAGCCCCGTGTGGTAATCGATCCAGCCGATATCGGCAAAGCTCGCCGCCTGTGTGCGCAGCACATGCGAGAGGGTCTGGAGCGAGCGGCTTTGCGCGTGTCCGCCGTAGAACAGGCCATCGGCGTGCGTGTATTGCCCAGCGGACACGGCATTGCGAAAACGTTGCAGGCCATTTCGCTCGATGTATGCCGCAATCGCCTGCTCGTTCTGTGGCGTGGGCGGCCACTCCGCAGGCACAAGCCAGCCATGCACGTCGGCGTAGTCGGCGTTGACCGGCAGCGGCTGCTCGCCGAAGGCCTGCGCGTTGCGATTCAGGTCGATGTTGTCTTCGTTGGTGCGGCTGCTCCACGAAAAGCCGTACGGATTCACCGCGTGGACAAATAGCAGTGCAACGCCGGACTCGGCCGCACGCGCGAGCATCGAGGCGTCGTCGAGCAGTGCGAGCTGGCAACCCGAGCCGCAGTGGCCCTCGGCGCCGTGCGTAGCAGACGTCAGGATCAGAAGCCGCTTGGCATTCGGTGGCGCAATCATCGCCACGTCCGTTGCCAGGGCCTCGCCCTGCGCACCTGTCGCCTCGACGGCGTACGAGTCGATGCGGTCGGTGCGCTGCCGTGCAGCCGCCAGAAAACGCTCGCGCGCCTGCGCGTACGTCGCCGAAAAATAGCGGTCGATGTGTTGTGAAGCCGTCATCTCCATCCTCCTCGGTCGCCCATTGGCTTCGCCAGCGAGCGTGTCGGTTGTCGTGACTCGTTGACGCTTGCGTTCGATGCGACGCGGTAGTGATCTGCGCTCTGACGAGTTCAGAGGATCTTATCCCCGCGACCCTATACCCAAAAGATAAGAAATTTATTCCTGATATCAGTGTTTGTTATCACACCACGCAACCGAGTGCCGGTGTCGAAACGTGCCCACCGCCCACTTAGCCGTCGAGCGACGCTACGCTTGCCGCAGCTTCGGCGAGGCAGTCCATCAGACAACGCGCGGCCGGTGTGGGCTGCGATTGGGGGCGCGTAACCAGCGACAACGCCGCCATTGGCAGCGGCTCGGCCAGGTGGAACATGCACAAGCTCGCGATGCGCTGGCGCCGGTCGAGCACGACACGCGAGAAGATACCGAGGGCGTCGGAATTCTCCATGATGCTCAATGCCGTCACGATCGAGCGGCAAGAGATCACGTCCTGCGGCGGGCTCACGCGATGGTCGTGGAATACGCGGCTCAGGTAGTCGGTTGCCGTGTCGCCAACGCCCGGCACGAGCCAAAGACTGTCGCGCAACTCGGCGATCGACTTCGCGTTGCGTAACGGATGACGCTTGCGCCCCGCAACGACAAGTTGCATCGGCATGAGGATGGTGCGGTCGAACCCGTCGGTGACCACGCCTTCGAGCTCGGTCAGCACGGCGAAGTCGATCCGCCCGGCTTCAAGCTGGTCCTGCGTGTGCGGCGGCGACGATTCGCTGATCGTCAGCTCGACGCGCGGCATGCGCTCGCGAAACTTCTGCAACGCCAGCGGAAACAGCGACAGCGCCGACGTCGACGAGATGGCGATGTTCAGGCTGCCGCCCGCACCGTCGCGCATCTGATCGAGTTCGTCCTGCGCTTTGCGCGCTTCTTCGAGGATCAGGTGAGCACGCTTGAGCAGGGCGTGGCCGTACGGCGTCAGCTCGATGCCCTTGCTCCCGCGGTGCAACAGATGCGTGTCGACGTTGCGCTCGAGCTCGCGCATGATGCGCGTGACCGCCGGTTGCGACAGACCGAGGACACGTGCTGCGCTACGGATACTTTGCTGTTGAGCGACGATCGTGAATGCATGCAGATGCTGGAGGTTCATGCGGAGCGCTCGTGCGAGATCGGGATGTGGCAGGGGCGGCGAGGCGGTCAGTGGTAAGTGGGGACCGCCCCGCCCGTCGTCATCGGTTTCTGGACCGACGTCTGGCGATGCCGGTGATCAGGAAATGATATCGCGAGATCCAAAATCCGCCGTTCTCCGCATCATGCCACCCGGGATGCTCCCTGGGATTGCGTCCGTGATACCAAACGGGGGGACGGAGCGACTGGTATACTTCCCGGTTATTCATTTTGATAGACGCCACGCGCCTCTCCTCCCGCCATGCTGGTTCTAGGCATTGAAAGCTCCTGCGACGAAACCGGACTCGCCCTCTACGACACCGAGGCCGGTCTGCTGTCGCACGCCTTGCATTCGCAGATCGCCATGCATCGCGAGTATGGCGGCGTGGTGCCGGAACTCGCATCGCGAGACCATATTCGACGCGCCCTGCCGCTCGCCGAGGAAGTGCTCGCACAGGCTGGCAAGCCGCTCAGCGCGGTCGATGCCATCGCCTACACACAAGGCCCCGGGCTTGCTGGCGCGCTGCTCGTCGGCGCCAGTGTGGCGAACGCGCTGGCCTTTGCGCTCGACCGGCCCGTGGTTGGCGTCCATCACCTGGAAGGCCACCTGCTCTCCCCGCTGCTGGCCCCCGATGCGCCCGGTTTTCCGTTCGTTGCGCTGCTCGTCTCCGGTGGTCACACGCAATTGATGGAAGTACGTGCTTTCGGACAGTACGCCATGCTCGGCGAAACACTCGACGACGCCGCCGGCGAAGCCTTCGACAAGACCGCCAAGCTACTCGGCCTCGGCTATCCGGGCGGGCCCGCAGTGTCGCGGCTGGCCGAGTTCGGCACCCCGGGGCGCTACGATTTGCCGCGTCCGATGAAACACTCCGGCAATCTCGACTTCAGCTTTAGCGGCCTGAAGACCGCCGTACTTACCCAAGTGCGCAACTTGGGCGGCAATGTCTGCGAGCAGGAGAAAGCCGATCTTGCGCGCGGATTCGTCGACGCGATTGTCGATGTCCTCGTCGCCAAGTCGATGGCAGCACTCAAGCAAACCGGCATGAAGACCCTCGTCGTCGCGGGTGGCGTAGGTGCCAACAAGCAACTGCGCGAAGGACTCAACGAAGCCGCCAAGCGACGCGGGTATCGCGTGCACTACCCCGACCTCGCGTTCTGCACCGATAACGGCGCGATGATCGCATTTGCAGGGGCGATGCGACTCAAACACTGGCCGGACGAAGCCGACAGCGAATACGCCTACACCGTGCGCCCGCGCTGGGATCTGGCCGATATCGTACGCAGCGTCTGAGCCGTATCGGACGCCCAATAAAAAACCGCTCCGAGGAGCGGTTTTTTATTTCAGCGAAACAGATCGCTTAAGCGCGCTTATCACGCTCAATCACGGCGTAGGCGCTGTGATTGTGGATCGACTCGAAGTTCTCGGCCTGAAGCACGTAAGCCACCACGCGCGGCTCATTGTTCAGACGCGTCGCCACGTCGCGCACCAGATCTTCCACGAACTTCGGATTTTCGTAGGCACGCTCGGTCACGTACTTCTCGTCCGGGCGCTTGAGCAGCCCCCACAGTTCGCAAGACGCTTCTTCTTCCGCCATGCGCACGAGGTCTTCCACGGCGATGTCGCCATCGATCTCCGCGTCGATCGTGATGTGCGAGCGCTGGTTGTGCGCGCCGTACTGCGAGATCTTCTTCGAGCACGGGCACAGGCTGGTCACCGGCACCAGCACCTTGAGCCACACGCCCGACACACCGTTGCGCACGTCGCCCGTGAGCGTCACCTCGTAGTCCATCAGGCTCTGCACGCCGGAGACCGGCGCCGTCTTGTTGATGAAGTACGGGAAGGTCACTTCGATACGCCCCGCTTCGGCTTCGAGCTTGACGAGCATGTTGTCGAGCATCGTGCGAAATGCGGCGAGATCGAGCGGCGCGCGATTTTCTTCGAGCAGTGCCACGAAACGCGACATGTGCGTGCCCTTCTGATCGGCAGGCAGATGCACATCGAGATTGAACAGGCCGACGCTTGCCTGCACGTCACCACCAGCAAGACGCACCGACAGCGGGTGACGCACACCACGCACGCCAACGCGCTGAATCGGGATCTGCCGCGTGTCGACGCTGCTTTGCACGTCCGGCATTACGAAAGCGGGGTTCATCTGGTTCATCTATTCGTCCTTCTGTGCCGGCAAGCCGACTTGGGGGGAGGCAATGGGCAAACGCATTCCGATGCCGGGCTCGCGAGCCTCTGGCGAGAGTCATCGGGAACGTGCCGGAGAACCCCGGCACGAGATGTGGGAAGCGCTTCTTAAAACGAAACGATCCGGCGCGCAAGCCGGATCGTTTAGGCACTACGACGACCGACCGATCAGGCGACGAGCTTTGTCGTCACCTTGTCCGATGTCTTCGATGCCTCTGCCGCAGCTTGCGACTTGAGGTCGAATCGTTCGGCGATCGACTTTGCGATACCCGTGGCATCGAGGCCGACCGAAGCCAGCAGCAATGCCGGGTCGCCATGATCGATGAAGCGATCGGGCAGGCCCAATTGTAGTACGGGGCGAGTAACCCCACCCGCGAGCAGGGATTCCGCGACAGCCGAGCCTGCGCCGCCCATGATGCTGCCCTCTTCCACCGTCACGAGGTAGTCGTGCGTTTGCGCCAGACGCGCGATCAACTCATCGTCGATCGGCTTGACGAAGCGCATGTCGGCGACCGTCGCATCGAGCTGTTCCGCCGCAGCCAGTGCCGGAGCGACCATGCTGCCGAAGGCGAGAATCGCAACGCGGCGACCAGCTTCGGCCTGCGACTCGCGACGCACCACACCCTTGCCGATCGGCAGAGCCGTCATCGTCTGTTCGATCGCAGCGCCCGTGCCGGCACCGCGCGGATAACGCACGGCGGACGGACCGTCGAACTGCACGCCGGTGTACAACATCTGGCGGCATTCGTTCTCGTCGGACGGCGCCATCACGACCATGTTCGGGATGCAGCGCAGGTAAGCGACGTCGTACGCGCCCGCGTGCGTCGCACCGTCGGCACCCACCAGACCCGAGCGATCCAGAGCGAACACGACCGGCAGGTTTTGCAGCGCCACGTCGTGGATCAACTGATCGTAGCCCCGTTGCAGGAACGTCGAGTAGATGGCGACGACCGGCTTGAGCCCTTCGGTCGCCATACCGCCAGCGAACGTCACGGCGTGCTGCTCGGCGATACCGACATCGTAATAACGTTCCGGGAAACGCTTCTCGAACTCGACCATGCCCGAGCCTTCGCGCATCGCAGGCGTGATACCGACGACGCGCTTGTCTGCGGCAGCCATGTCGCAGAGCCAGTCGCCGAACACTTGCGTGTACGTCTTCTTGCTGCTCGTGCTCGGCTTGATGCCTTCGGCCGGGTTGAACTTGCCTGGGCCGTGATAGAGCACAGGGTCGGCTTCTGCCAGCTTGTAGCCGTAGCCCTTGCGTGTGACCACGTGCAGGAACTGCGGGCCCTTGAGATTCTTGATGTTTTCGAGCGTCGGGATCAGCGAATCGAGGTCGTGACCGTCGATCGGGCCGATGTAGTTAAAGCCGAACTCTTCGAACATCGTTGCCGGCACGACCATGCCCTTGGCATGCTCTTCGAACTTGCGCGCAAGTTCGAGCACCGGCGGCGCCACGCTCAGCACCTTCTCCACGCCCTTCTTCGCTGCGGCATAGAAGCGGCCCGACATCAGGCGTGCGAGATAGCGGTTGAGTGCGCCGACCGGCGGCGAGATCGACATGTCGTTGTCGTTCAGGATGACCAGCAGCGGCACGTCTTCGTGCACGCCCGCGTTGTTCATCGCTTCGAACGCCATACCGGCCGTCATCGCGCCATCGCCGATCACGGCGATACCGAAGCGGTGCTCGCCCTTGGTGCGCGCGCCCAGCGCCATGCCGAGCGCTGCCGAGATCGACGTGCTCGAGTGCGCCGTGCCGAACGTGTCATACGGCGATTCGTCGCGCTTCGGGAACCCCGAGATACCGCCCAGTTGACGCAACGTGCCCATGGCTTCGCGGCGTCCGGTCAGGATCTTGTGCGGGTAGCTCTGATGGCCCACGTCCCAGACGATGCGATCTTCCGGCGTGTTGAACACGTAGTGCAACGCAATCGTCAACTCGACCGTGCCGAGGTTGGACGACAGGTGCCCGCCCGTGCGCGACACGCTCTCGAGCACGAAAGCGCGCAGCTCTTCGGCCAACGGTGCCAGTTGGCGACGCTCCAGACGCCGCAATGCGGCCGGGTCATCGATGGTATTTAGCAGTTCGTACATCGTCGTTCCATATGTAGGCGTATTGTCGGGCAGCGCCCCCAGAGCGCTGTCGCCGATGTCCTGCCGGTGCGTTCTGTGGGGAGATCGCGCCGACCCTCCTTGCCCTTGCTTGTCACTACCGCGACGGTTCCGGGTCCCGTAACCCTCAGCCGAAACCGCCTCTACAGCTGTTCACTTCAATCAGTTGATGCGATCGACCACGTAATCGGCCAGCGCACGAAGGCGCTCGGCGTTACCCAGCGATTCGCTTGCCTTATGGGCATCGGCACGCAGCTTTTCTGCGTAACCACGCGCGCCGTCCAGCCCCATCAGCGACACATACGTCGGCTTGTCGTTGGCGGCATCCTTGCCAGCCGTCTTGCCAAGCGTGGCCGAGTCGGCCGTCGCGTCGAGAATATCGTCTACTACCTGAAATGCTAGGCCGACTGCCGCTGCGTAGGCGTCGAGCGCTGCGCTTTCGTCGTCAGACAACGCGCGGCCGCAAATGGCGCCCATACGCAGCGAAGCGCGCAGCAATGCACCGGTCTTCAGACGATGCATATTTTCGAGTTGCGCTTGCGTGAGCTTGATGCCCACGCTTTCCAGATCGATGGCTTGACCGCCCGCCATGCCCAGTGCGCCCGAGGCCACCGCGAGTTCGCGCACCAACGCGAGCGATTGGGCAGCGCTCAGATCCGACGTCGCTTCGCCCAGCAGAGCAAATGCCTGTGTTTGCAGACCGTCGCCAGCGAGCAGACCGGTCGCTTCGTCATATTGCACGTGTACCGTGGGCTTACCGCGGCGCAGATCGTCATCGTCCATGCACGGCAAATCGTCGTGCACGAGCGAGTAGGCGTGGATCATTTCCACTGCGCTAGCCGCGCGATCGAGTGCCGTTTCGCTGGCTTGCGTCACTTCGCCCGCAGCGAAGCAAAGCAGCGGGCGCACGCGCTTGCCGCCGCCCAGTACTGCATAACGCATTGCATCGTTGAGTCGCGCCGAGCCGCCATCGGCCGCCTTGGGCAGCGCGGCGTCGAGCGCCTGTTCCACACGAGCCTGCACCGCCTGCATCCAAGCCTTGATATTCTGATCCGCCATCGTCTTCGTCCTGCACGTGCCTTTGAGGCCGTGCGTGTTATGGGTCGCCATGCGGCGCGCTTCACGCGCCTTTGTATTCACATGCCGTTTATTCGTCGCGGGTCGCGTCGAGCGGCTTTAACGTTTCGCCTTCGAGCACCTTGACCTGCTGCTCTATCTTTTCGAGCAAACCCTGGCAGTATTTCACCAGCGCTGCACCGCGCCGGTATGCCCCCAGCGATTCCTCCAGACCCAGCTCTCCGCCTTCCATCCGCGCGACGAGCTGTTCGAGCTCGGCGACGGCGGCTTCGTAGGTCTCGGGCAGGTCTTGCGGCACGTCGGGTGCCGCGTCTTGCGACTTTGCAGTCTTGGCCATAAACGCAAAATTCGGGTCGAATGTTCCATTTTACGGCAAAAGCGTCCCAGCTCGCAGAGCGCGAATTGCCTGAAAAGGGCTTGAGACGACATTTTTCGGACATTATTTAACGCAAATCATGGACTTAGCAGCCCTTTGATGCACATACCGGGTATAATCGTCGGTTCCCCTAAATCGATTTTTCGATGGTTGGGTTGTTCACTGCTTTCCAAGCTCGACGGGAGTGGGAATGTCCAATCTAAGCAGCGCATTGCAATTGAAACCGGCCTCGAGCCAATTGCCGGTCTACACGTACTTCGACGAGGCCCTCCTGGCCCGCGAGCGTGAAGTCCTTTTCCAACATGGCCCACGTTACGTGGGCCATGAACTGATGGTCCCGGAAGCGGGCGATTATTTTGCCCTTCCGGCTGAGCAGGAAGGCCGCATGCTGGTCCGCAATGGCGCGGGCGAGCACGGCGGCATCGAACTGCTATCCAACGTCTGCCGCCACCGCCAGGCGGTCATGCTGAATGGCCGTGGCAACGCGCGCAACATCGTGTGCCCGCTTCACCGCTGGACTTACGACACGAAGGGCGAACTGCTCGGCGCGCCGCATTTCCCGGAAAAGCCCTGCCTGAATCTCGGCAAATTCCCGCTGCAACGCTGGAATGGTTTGCTGTTCGAGGCAGAAGGCCGCGATGTGCAGGCCGATCTCGCCCGTCTGGGCGTGAAGCACCATCTCGACTTCTCGAACTTTATGTTCGATCACGTCGAAGTGCACGAATGTAACTACAACTGGAAGACGTTCATCGAGGTTTATCTCGAGGACTATCACGTCGTGCCGTTCCACCCGGGCCTCGGCAGCTTCGTCTCGTGCGAAGACCTGAGCTGGGAGTTCGGCGACTGGTACAGCGTTCAGACGGTTGGCGTGCATGACGGCCTCGCCAAACCGGGCAGCCCGATCTATCGCCAGTGGCACGACGTGCTGCTGCGCTATCGCGAAGGCGTCCCGCCCGACTTCGGCGCGATCTGGATGGTGTATTACCCCCATCTGATGATCGAGTGGTATCCGCACGTGCTCGTCGTGTCGTGGTTGATTCCGCGTGGCCCGCAGAAGACGACGAACATCGTCGAATTCTATTACCCGGAGGAAATCGCCCTCTTCGAGCGCGAATTCATCGAGGCAGAACGGGCGGCATACATGGAAACGGCGCGCGAAGACGACGAGATCGCCGAGCGCATGGATGCCGGACGCCGCGCCCTGTACGAGCGTGGCGTGTCAGAAGTCGGCCCTTACCAAAGCCCGATGGAAGATGGCATGCAACACTTCCACGAGTTTCTGCGCCGCCAGATGGGTGACTTTTAGGCCACATCCCGTTGGAATCTCACTACATGAGACAACGATGTCGCGCCTGAGAGACTGAATTAAATATTTGCCGAAAAATGCAAAAGCGGCGGGCCATGTGCCCGCCGTTTTCGTTAGAATCGTCGCCATGCTTTCGATAGTGACCGAGCGACGAAGGCACCATCCGCCATCCCATTCGGCTCAGATGCGCGCTCGATAGCCCCTCATCGCCGCCTGTCGGCCACCACTCGCCATGCAATCGCTCTGGATGTTGGTCTCCGCCTTCATGTTCACGTTGATGGGGCTCTGCATCAAGCTGGCGGCAAACGAATACAACACCGGCGAAATCGTCCTCTACCGAAGCCTGATCGGCGTCATCGTTCTATTGGTGATTGCGCGCATGCGCGGCCAGACGATTCGTACGCGTCACTTCGGCTCCCACGTCAAACGCAGCACGGCTGGCGTCATCTCACTCGGCTTGTGGTTCTATTCGCTGACGCAGTTGCCGCTGTCGACGGCGATGACGCTCAATTACATGTCGCCAATCTGGATTTCGCTGCTTGTGATGGCAACGGCGGCCATGCGCGGTAGTTTTCGCACCGATTTCCGGCTCGTTGCCGCCATCTTCGCGGGATTTGTCGGCGTGGCACTGCTCCTGCAACCCACCATCGACAGTCAGGCATGGGTGGCCGGGTTGGCCGGCGTGATTTCCGGCGTGTTCTCGGCCATTGCTTATATGCAGGTGAAGGAGCTGGGCGCCGCCGGTGAACCGGACTGGCGCATCGTCTTCTACTTCTCGGCGGGTGGTGTGTTGCTCGGGTTGGGCTGGGTCGCTATCGACGGCATGCACGCGCTAACCTGGCGTGGCGCGGGCCTGATGCTCGGCATCGGTATCGCCGCACTCATCGCCCAGACGGCGCTCACGCGGGCGTTCAGTCTCGGCAATACGCTCGTCACGGCGAATCTGCAATATTCCGGCGTAATCTTCGCTACACTGATCAGCATGCTTGTCTGGGACGATTGGCCTGCGCTCGCCGGCTGGATCGGCATGCTGCTTATTGTGGCGAGCGGCATGACCGCACTTCGCCGACCCGCGACCACCGCCTGAGTGGCCGCCGCGGCCTCGTCCGCCCCCTCCCCCACGCCCGTCTGCGGAGTCGTCATGGTTCACACGCATTTCACCACGCTCATCAGCCCGCAAAATCTCGACGCGCTGATGCAAACGGCCGCCGGTGGCGGCGCCCCGGTGATCATCTTCGATTGCCGCTTCGATCTCGCCAACCCGGCCGCCGGTGAAGCGGCCTACGTCGAAGGCCATATCTTCGGCGCGTTCTACGCCCACCTCGAACACGATCTGTCCGGCAAGCCCACTGGCAAGAACGGTCGCCACCCGCTGCCCGAGCGCGACGCCCTGGTGCGCCATCTGGCCGCTTGCGGCTTGTCGAAGGGACAACAGGTCGTGGCATACGACGCGCAGGGCGGCATGTATGCCGCTCGCCTGTGGTGGCTGCTTCGCTGGCTCGGCCACGAGTCTGTCGCCGTGCTGGATGGCGGCTTGCAGGCTTGGCAAAGCGCAGGCTTCAAGCTCGACGCCGCACCGCCCGAGGCACCGCCCGAAGGCGACTTCACGCCGGGCGAACCGTTGGCCACCACGGCCGATGCCGCCGCCATCGAGCGCAACCTCAGCTCGCATGAACGGCTGGTGATTGACGCCCGCGCGCCGGATCGTTATCGCGGCGAGAACGAAACCATCGACCCGATCGGTGGCCACATTCCCGGCGCCGCGAACCGCTTCTTCAAGGACAACCTCGGACCGGACGGACGCTTCAAGCCAGCAGCGACGCTGCGCGAAGAATTTATTCAGGTCATCGGCAAAGATCGCCAGCCGGAGCGCGTGATTTCGCAATGCGGCTCGGGCGTCACGGCCTGCCACAATCTGCTCGCGATGGAAGTCGCCGGTCTGCACGGTGCCAGCCTGTACCCAGGATCGTGGAGTGAATGGTGCGCCGACAAGCGCCGCCCCGTGTCAACAGGCTCGCAGCCCTGAGTTGCCGGACGGGCATCGGGACGGGCCGCCGTAGCCCCCGCCCCTGACTGACGGCTACGACATTCGAAACACGGTCAAGGCCGCAGTCGTGAATCTCGCAAAATGAAAAAGAGCATCCCTCGGGATGCTCTTTTTCATTCGGGCCGTCCGCCACTTCGTTGCGCGTCAGCGACACGCCTTGCGGTGAATCCCGCTACTGCCCCGCCGACTTCCGCGCATCGTGCCCGCCCACCAACGCCAGCGCATTGCCGCCGTTGTCATGGTCATGGCCGTGACCATGTTCGTGATCGTGGCCGTTCAGCCAAACCACCAACGCAAGCCCCACGGCGATCAACAGAATCTGCGGCAACGCATCGCGTGGTGACGTGCGGCGCTGCATTTGCGGCATCAAATCCGACACAGCAATGTAGATGAAGCTGCTCGCGGCCAACGCCAGCAAATACGGAATCAGGCTTTGCAAGCGGTCGAGCATGAAATAGCCAAGCACACCCCCGGCCAACGCGGTCAGGCTCGATGCCAACGTCAGGACAAGCGCCTTGCGACGCTTGAACCCGGCGTTGAGCAACACCATGAAGTCGCCAAGCTTGTGCGCCACTTCGTGCACCGTGATCGACACCGTCGCCGCCACCCCCAGCCTCGGATCCGTCAGGAACGCGGCGGCAATCACCACGCCGTCGGCAAAGTTGTGGATCGCACTGCCCACGAGGATCATCCAACCGCCCTTACCGGCCTCATGCGCGTCGTGCCCATGCTCGTGATGATGCCCGTCGCCTTCGTGATGATGGCTGTGACGCAGCAGCGCCAGCTTTTCCAGCAAGAAGAAGCCGAGCAAACCGCCAAGCAGTCACCGCGTGATGACATGGGCGTCGACATGCGACTCGAGACTCTCCGGCAACAGATGCAGCAAGGCCGTGCCGAGCAGCACGCCCGCCGAGAAGCTGACCATCTTGTCGATCAGCCGCGACAACAGCCCCAGCGAGAGCGAGGCCGCACCGGCCAGACTCAGCGCGCCCGAAGCGAGCGTGGCGATAACAATAAAAACAAGAATGACGTCGATGGTGATTCTCCCGCAGGCAAGGCGGCGATTTAACCAGCTTTTCCGTTGTCAGGCAACGCCGTGCTTGCGGAACCACTCAAGCGCTTTCGCCCAACCCGCCTTGGCATCGGCTTCCACGTAGCTCGCGCGATAGTCGGCGAAGAACGCGTGCCCCGAGTTCGGGAAGACCACCAGTTCCGACGCCTTCGACGCCGCATTGCCCTTGGCGAGTGCCGCGCGCGCCTGCTCGACGCTTGCCACCGGAATGCCGGTGTCCTTGCCGCCGTACATGCCGAGCAACGGCGCATGCAACTGACCGGCGATGTCGATCGGATTGCGCGGGAAGCTGGCATTCGTGTCGCCAACGATGCGCCCGTACCATGCGACTGCCGCCTTCACGTTCGGGTTATAGGCGTCGTACAGCCACGTGATGCGTCCGCCCCAGCAGAAGCCCGTGATCCCCAGACGTTTCTCGTCGCCGCCATTGGCCATCGCCCACTTCACCGTGGCGTCGATGTCGGTCAGCACTTGTTGATCCGGCGTTTTGGCGACAATCTGCGACTGAATTTCGGCGATGGTGCCCAGCGACTGCGGATCGCCCGCGCGGGCAAACAATTCCGGTGCCAGCGCCAGATAGCCCAGCTTGGCGAAGCGGCGGCAGATGTCGGCGATGTGCTGGTGCACGCCGAAGATCTCCGAGACCACGATGATCGTCGGCAGATGCGTCTTGCCTGCGGGTTTGGCGTAATACACCGGCATCTTGATACCGGGCACATCGAGCATGACCTCGCCCGCATCGAGCCCCTGGGTGTCGGTGGTGATCGTTTCGGCCGCCACCGGCAAGACCGCCAGTGCGAATGCCGAGCCGACGGCCGTCTTCAGAAAATCGCGCCGGTTACGCGGCGCCACTTCGGGCACGAGACTATCCAGATCTGCTTGCGACATGTCGCACTCCAGGAGAAAGCGGTGGATGAGAAAACGATGGGAAGACAACGAGACAACGGGAAGGCCGCATCGCGCCGCGGATTCAGGTCGCGATAGGACGTTTGGATATTACTAGAAAGCGTGTGTGACTTGCACTAGGCGGGACGCTAGCCAGCCCTCGGAGATGTCCGAAAACTGGCGAGCGCAGCAAGTCGTCTGGCAGCGGCAAGCGCGACGCGGTCTCTCCGGAGAAAGACCGCCTGCACCGCCAGCATCAACATCAGTGGAGCTTCACCCGCGGCACCGTCGAGCGGCGCAGGCGATTGGCGACCGTATCGAGCATCATGCGCCACACGCCGTGCAGCGCCGCCACGTGCATGCGGTAGAGCGAGGTGTACATCACCCGGGCGAACAATCCTTCGATGAACATGCTGCCGCCGATCAGCCCGCCCATCAGGTTACCCACCGCGCTGAACTTGCCCAGCGAGACGAGCGAACCGAAGTCGCGATAAGTGAAGGTCGGCAATGTCTGCCCCTTCAACCGCGCTTCGATCGCCTTCACCAGAAAGCTAGCCTGTTGGTGAGCCGCCTGCGCACGCGGGGGTACGAAACCGTGGTCCGGCCACGCGCAACTGGCGCAGTCGCCGAACGCGAAGATGTCCGGATCGGTCACGCTTTGCAGCGTCGGCTGCACCTCGATCTGGTTCAACCGATTGACCGCCAGGCCCAGCGTGCCAAGCACAGCCGGTGCCGTGATACCGGCCGACCACACGGTGATATCTGCCGGCAACACTTTGCCGCCCGTCGTGGTCACTTCGTTCGGACGCACTTCCGCCACCGAATCGCCGCACAGAATGTCGACATCGAGCTTGCCGAGCAAACCGGCCACTGCACTCGACACGCGTTCCGGCAACGCCTTGAGAATGCGCGGACTCGATTCGATGATGGTGATGCGCACGTCCTTGCGCGGGTCGAGCTTCAGGCCATACGAACGAAGCACTTCCGCGGTATTGCGCAGTTCTGCCGAGAGTTCGACGCCCGTCGCCCCTGCGCCGACGATGACCAAATTGACCTTACGGCGATCTTCGGCGCTGATGGTGACGCCCGCCACTGCTCCCGCCGCTGGTACGGCCTCGGCCGACCCCGCATCGGCGATCGACGCGGCAACCGGGGCTGCGGCCACCACTGGCGTCTGCGCCGCGTTCTGCGCGCGAACGCATGCGGCCATCAACCGGCGGCGGAAACGCTCCGCCTGTTCGACGGTATCGAGCGCAATCGTGTTTTCCTGCGCGCCCTTCACGCCGAAGAAGTTGGTGGTGCTGCCGATGGCGAGCACCAGCGTGTCGTACGGCAGCGTGCGCTCGGGCAGCAGATCGCCCTCGCCTTCATCGGCCGCCGCCGGCAGCGCGGCGAGCGTGATTGTCTTGGCCGCGCGGTCGAGACCGATCATCTCGCCCGCCGCAAATTCGAAGTGATGCCAGTTGGCCTGCGCAACGTACGAGAGCTGATGCGTCGCCGTGTCCATCACACCCGCTGCCACTTCGTGCAGCAACGGTTTCCAGATGTGCGACATCGAACGATCGACCAACGTAATCTGAACGTCCTTGCCACGCCCGTACTTGTCACCCAAGCGGGTAACCAGCTCCAGACCACCGGCGCCACCGCCGACCACCACGATACGATGCACACTCACGATAACTCCCCGCGCTTGAAAACCAACCGGCCGGTCGGCGTTTAGCCACCCGGCAATAGCGATCACCTTACCGCAGAGTGCGGTCATAGGGTATGGCCTAATCCCTATTTCCGCTATTGCGTAACACCGGTGTCAGCTGGTGTCAGCCGGTATCAGTGCGCCTGCTCCCAGTTTTCGCCCACACCGACTTCGGCCACGAGCGGCACACGCAGCTTCGCCACACCGCACATCAGCTCCGGCAAACGCTTTTTGACTTCCGCCAGTTCGTGATCCGGCACTTCGAGCACCAGTTCATCGTGCACTTGCATGATCTGGCGCGTCTGCAAGCCGCTGTCGTCGAGCCAGCGCTGTACCGCGATCATCGACAGCTTGATGAGGTCGGCTGCCGTGCCCTGCATCGGCGCATTAATGGCGGCGCGCTCCGCGGCCTGACGCCGCGGTCCGTTACCGCCGTTGATATCGGGCAGCCACAGGCGACGGCCGAAGACCGTCTCGACAAAACCGCGCGCCTTGGCGCTCTTGCGCGTCTCGTCCATGTAGCGCGCCACGCCCGGATAGCGCATGAAGTAGCGGTCGATGTATTGCTTGGCCGCATCGCGCTCGATGCCGAGATTCGCCGCCAGCCCAAATGCGCTCATGCCGTAAATCAAACCAAAGTTGATGACCTTGGCATAACGGCGCTGCTCCGAGGACACTTCGAGCGGCGTCACCGCGAAAATTTCGGCAGCCGTAGCGCGGTGAATGTCTTCGCCATTGGCAAACGCGCGCAGCAGGCTTTCATCGCCCGAGATATGCGCCATGATGCGCAACTCGATCTGCGAATAGTCGGCCGACACCAGTTGACTGCCCGGCGGCGCCACGAACGCCTCGCGGATGCGGCGGCCTTCGGCCGTGCGCACGGGGATGTTCTGCAAGTTCGGATCGTTCGACGCCAACCGTCCCGTGATCGCCACCGCTTGCGCGTAATTCGTGTGCACGCGCCCGGTGTTCGGGTTGACCATCTTCGGCAGCTTGTCGGTGTAGGTCGACTTGAGCTTGGCGAGGCCCCGGTTTTCGAGCAGCACCTTCGGCAGCGGGTAGTCTTCAGCGAGCTTCTGCAACACTTCCTCGTCGGTCGACGGTGCACCGCTCGCGGTCTTCTTGACCACCGGCAGTTGCAGTTGCGTGAAGAAGATATCGGCGATCTGCTTCGGCGAATTCAGGTTGAACGTCTGACCGGCCAGGGCATAGGCCTCGGCTTCGAGCGTGACCAGACGTCGGCCGATCTCGTCGCTTTGTACCGCGAGCCGTGCGGTATCCACCAGCACGCCATTGCGCTCGATGCGTTGCAGCACGCGCGCGGTCGGCATTTCGATATCGCCGTAGACGAATTCGAGCGTCGC
This sequence comes from Pandoraea pneumonica, assembly GCF_049918595.1. Lineage (GTDB taxonomy): Bacteria > Pseudomonadota > Gammaproteobacteria > Burkholderiales > Burkholderiaceae > Pandoraea > Pandoraea pneumonica_A. Next base: position 79,672 of record NZ_JBNCRZ010000002.1, on the reverse strand, counting down.
TTCGCGGGCGATATCGGGATACAACGCGCGGTGCAGTCGCAGGGTGATGTCAGCGTCTTCGGCGGCGTACTGTGTCGCCTGCTCTACGCTCACCTCGTCGAAGCCGATCTGCTTTGCGCCCTTGCCGCAGACGTCTTCGTACTTGATCGTCGTCAAGCCGAGATGGCGCGATGCGAGGCTATCCATATCGTGACTGCGGTGCGATTCCAGCACATACGATTGCAGCAGCGTGTCGTGCGCGATGCCGTTCAAATGGATGCCGTAGTTCTCGAGCACATGCGCGTCGTACTTGAGGTTCTGTCCGACCTTCTTGTGCGCGGGATCTTCGAGCCAGCCCTTCAAGCGAGCGAGCACTTCGTCACGCGGCAGTTGCTCGACCTCGCCCGGCGCGCGATGCGCCACGGGAATGTACGCCGCACGGCCCGGTTCGCACGAGAACGACAAGCCCACCAGTTGCGCCTGCATCGCGTCGAGCGACGTGGTTTCCGTGTCGAATGCCGTGAGCTCGGCCGCCTCGATGATCTTCATCCACGCGTCGAACTGCTCCCACGTGAGGACGGCTTCGTAGTGACGCTCAATGGTGTCTGCCTGCGGCACGGGCGCTTCGTCGCCAGCTTTCTCTGCTACCGCGGCTTCGGCTTCGCGCAGCAGCGTCTTGAAGCCATGGCGTGCGAAGAAATCGCGCAGCGTCGCGGCATCTTCTGGCTGGGTCTTCAAGCTCGCTTCGATGGAGGTCACTTGCGGCGTGAGGTCGCAATCGAGTGCGACGGTCACGAGCTTGCGGCCCATCGGCAGCCAGTCGAGGGCGCGTCGCAGGTTCTCGCCGACGGCACCCTTCACTTCGGCTGCGTTGGCGACGAGATTATCGAGGTCGCCGTATTGCGTGAGCCACTTCACCGCCGTTTTCGGCCCGCACTTATCGACGCCCGGCACGTTATCGACCGTGTCGCCCACCAGCGTGAGGTAGTCGACGATACGCGCGGGCGGTACGCCGAATTTGGCTTCGACAGCAGCGGCATCGAGCGTTTCGTTGGTCATCGTGTTCACGAGCGTGACGCGATCGTTGACCAGTTGCGCGAGATCCTTGTCGCCCGTGGAGACGACCACACGCATGCCGAGTTCGGCGGCGCGTTTGGCGAGCGTGCCGATCACGTCGTCGGCTTCGACGCCGTCGATCATCAGCAGCGGCCAGCCCATCGCGCGCACGGCTTCGTGAATCGGTTCGATTTGCGCACGCAGATCGTCGGGCATCGACGGACGGTTTGCCTTGTACTCGGGGTACCAATCATCGCGAAACGTCTTGCCCTTGGCGTCGAAAACGCAGGCGCTATACTCTGCATGTACGTCTTTACGCATGCGACGCAGCATGTTGACGATGCCGTGCAGCGCGCCCGTGGGCTCGCCATTGGGGCCGCGCAAATCCGGCAGGGCGTGATAGGCTCGATAAAGATAACTCGAACCATCGACCAATAAGAGCGTCTTACCTTCCAGACTTTGCTGTTCCGACATATGACCAAGAGAAGAAAAGTGATACCGAGTCTGCGCATGCTGGCAGACCATGAGCGCGCCACTGCCAAGAAGGCGCGCGCGTCGTGGCAGATGTTCACGATTATGGCAGAGTTCATCGAGGCGACCGAGTACCTGTCCGAGATCCGGCCGGCCGTGAGCATCTACGGCAGCGCGCGTATCAAACCCAAGTCGCCGTTCTACAAATTGACGATGACCATCGCCCGCAAGTTCTCCGACAGCGGCTTCGCGGTGATCTCCGGTGGCGGCCCCGGCATTATGGAAGCGGCCAACAAGGGCGCGCACGGCGGTGCCTCGCCGACGGTGGGTCTGAACATCGAACTGCCGCACGAACAGAAGGGCAACCAGTACCAGGACATTTCGCTGCGTTTTCGCCACTTCTTCACGCGCAAAGTCACGTTCGTGAAGAACTCGGATGCGTTCATCATCATGCCGGGTGGCTTCGGCACGCTCGACGAGTTGTCCGAAGTACTCACGCTCATCCAGACGCAGAAGTCGCGGCATGTGCCGGTGATTCTGGTCGGCACGGAGTTCTGGAAAGGGTTGCTCGACTGGGTGCGCTCGACCATGCTGCCGATGGGCCTGATCGGCGAGAAAGACCTCGATCTCGTGAAAGTCATCGACGATCCAGACGAGATTCTCAAGGCCGTGTTCGACTTCTACGACGGACACATCGAGCCCGAGACCGAGACGAGCGAGAAGATGTTCTATCTGTAACGCGTTCTCTGAAGTCTCAAATGAAAACGGCGCCGAAAGGCGCCGTTTCTCGTTCTACCGTGGAGCGACCTCAGCAGCTGGTCTCGCGCGGCGTGGTCTCGACTTCCAGACCGAAGAGCGGGCGCAGGCGCGTGCCGAACACGTTGCCGAAGAACGCGGCCACGAGCCACAGCCAGCCATGCAGGCTGCCCGAGATGATGCCGCTGAAGTAGGCGCCGATATTGCAGCCGTACGCCAGACGTGCGCCATAGCCGAGCAACAGGCCGCCCACCACAGCGGCGAGCAGCGAGCGCACAGGAATCTTCCAAACCGGTGCGAACTTACCGGCAATCGAGGCCGCGGCAAGCGCACCGAGGATGATGCCGATGTCCATGACCGTGGTGACGTCCTGCGTGACCGGCGCGTTCAGCACGGCAGTCTGCTTGGCCCAGTACGGCCACGAGGCCACATCGATGCCCATGGCCATGAAGGCCTTGGCACCCCACAATGCAAACGCCGACGTCACACCCCACGGACGGCCCGCGAGCGCGAGCGTCGCGAAGTTGAGCAGCACCAGCGCCAGCGCACCCCACAGCAGCGGCCACGGCCCGCGCAACAATGCCGGACGTCCCTTCGCACTCTGCGTCATCGGCACGCCGACGACACGGCCATGACGGCGCTTCTCGGCCCACAACGTGAACGCACCGATAGCGGCAAACAACGCGAGATTGGCGATCAGCGCTGGCCACAGGCCCCACACCTTCACGAGCGACACCGGCTTGATATGCGGCAGCGACTCCCACCACGGCAGGTGTGCCGTCGCGACGACCGATCCGACGATGAACGCCGCGAGCGTCACGATCATGCGCGTGCTGCCGCCGCCCACGGTGTAGAGCGTGCCCGACGCGCACCCGCCGCCGAGCTGCATGCCCACGCCGAAGATAAATGCGCCGAACGCCACCGAGACGCCGACCGGCGAGACGAGCCCAACGACCTTATTCCCGAACAGCGTGCCGTCGGCCAGCGCCGGGAAGAACAGCACGACACCCACGGCGAGCATCACCATCTGCGCACGCAACCCGGCACCACGACGATCGGCGATGAACACGCGCCAAGCCGACGTGAAGCCGAACGCTGCGTGATACAGCGCGACACCGAGCAGCGCGCCGACACCAGCGAGCGCGGCCTGCTTCGGGCCGACCGTGGCTTGCAAATAGGCAATGCCAACGGCGATCAGCACCAGCGCGATGGCGAGCGGACGAGCGTTATACGACGTAGGGGACGACGGCGAAGGGGGCGCCGTTTTGACGGCGGCCGAGGCGGCGGAAGACGACATGGCTTGCAAACTCCGAAAATGCAGATGGGTGGCACCGGGCCACCCATTAAGACAACTTCGCAGCATGCCAGAACGTCACGCTCGCGAAAACGAACGATTCGTGATTCGCTTATAAGCACAGGTAATAAGCAAATCTTCCCCGCGCACGATGGTTTCGGTCGACAGCACGGGCACCATTGTTATGAATTGTGAAGAATCGGCCGCAAAATGGCTGAACGCAAGTAACCACGGTGCTTAGCGCCATATTTCACGATGCGAAGTGGGGCACGTTTGATAGAATGCACATATTGGAACCCATTGCGCCGGCACGCCGTACAGCCGCCTCGACGCGGATGCGTTCCCGCCCTCGGAGAATAATGATGAAAACGCTCTTGTCACGCGCCCTCCCCCTGGCCCTCGGCGCCAGCCTGCTGTTCGCCGGCCAGGTTTTCGCCCAAGACACCAAGGAAACATCCGCACAAGCCGCCAAACGTGAAGCCGACGCGCGTGCCGCCGCCACCAGCAACGCGACGGTCGATGTCAATCAGGAACGCAAGCCTAGCTTCTACGTCGACGACAAGGGCACGACCGTGACCGAGTACCGCGATCGCGGCAAGCCCACCGAAATCGACGTGCATTCGCGCTTCGGTACCAATTACCAACTGACCACGCCGCAAGACAACGCACCGAAGATTCGCGACAACACGTCGCAAACCGATCGTCTGCCGTCTGTCGGCCTGAAGTTCTAACGTTTGTTCAGGGGGCTCGAATGAGACCTCTGCGAATACGTCTGTTATCCTGCCCCACTCACCGCTGACACGCGAGCGCCCCGAATTTCTGCGCTCGCCCCAGTTTTCGCCAAGCGGCCCGTTGCATGTGCGCGGGCCGTTTGTTTGAGTCTTATCCACCCGACGCACGCATGGCCGTTTTCACTACCGTCTCGCCCGAGCAGCTCGATGAGTGGCTGCAACGCTACGATTTGGGGAAAGTTATCGACTTCCGAGGCATCAGCTCCGGCATCGAGAACACCAATTACTTCCTGACGACCGAGCGCGGCGAGTTCGTTCTGACGCTGTTCGAAAAGCTCACCGCGACGCAGTTGCCGTTCTACCTGCAATTGATGGGGCATCTGGCGCATCACAGCGTGCCGGTGCCCGACCCGATCCCCGATCGCACGGGCGAGATTCTCGGCGAGTTGAATGGCAAGCCTGCCACCATCGTGACGAAGCTGGCCGGGCGCTCGGAACTCGCGCCCACGCCTGCGCACTGCGCCCACGTCGGCGCGATGCTCGCGCGCATGCATCTGGCCGGGCGTGATTACACGCTGGAGCAAGCGAATCTGCGCAGCCTGCCGTGGTGGCGCGAAGCCGCACCGGCCGTCAAGCCTTACCTGAGCGCTGCGGAACTCGCGCTACTGGAAAGTGAAATGGCGCATCAGGAAGCGTTTTTCGCCTCCGACGACTATCGCGCCATGCAAGCCGGCCCGTGTCACTGCGACCTGTTCCGCGACAACGTGCTGTTCGATAAAGACGAAGACGGCGCTCCGCGTTTAGGCGGTTTCTTCGACTTCTACTTTGCCGGTTGCGACAAGTGGTTGTTCGACCTTGCCGTGACGGTGAACGACTGGTGCTGCGACTTGACCACGGGCGTGCTCGACGACGCCCGCGTGCATGCGATGCTGCGTGCGTACGAGACTGTGCGTCCGCTCACCGACATCGAGGCGTCGCACTGGCGCGACATGCTCAGAGCCGGCGCGCTGCGCTTCTGGCTCTCGCGCCTGTATGATTTTCATTTGCCGCGCGCGGCCGAGATGCTCAAACCGCACGATCCGGGGCATTTCGAACGAATCTTGCGCCAACGCATCGAAGCCGTTTCCATTCCATGGCTGTGACCCGACGCCCAATCGGAGCAAATCGAACCTTATGCAATTGCTTGAAGTCCCGCCGAAGACTGGTTATGTGTGGCTGCGCCAAGGAATTTGGCTCTTCCGCAAAAACCCGCTCGCCATTCTGACGCTGCTCTTCGCCTACCTGTTCGGCGTGATGCTGCTCTCGATCCTGCCGGTCGTGGGCGCATTCTTGCCGCTACTGTTCATTCCCGGCCTGTCGGTCGGCTTTATGGCGGCGTGTCGCGACATCATCAAGAACAAGCCCGTCCTGCCGCCCGTGCTGCTCGACGGTTTCCGCGGCCACGGCAAGGATGTGGCGCGTCGCCTGCTCGCGCTCGGCGGCTACTACATCGCGGCGATGATTGTGGTGTTTCTGTTCTCGGCGCTCTTCGACGGCGGCGATCTGCTGGGCAAGATGTTGTTCGGCACCCGCATCGACGAAGATTCGCTCACCGGCGGCACGATGCCGCAGGCCATGCTGGCCGCAGCCATCGCCTACGTGCCGGTCGCGATGGCGTTCTGGTTTGCGCCGGTGCTCGTCGCTTGGCACGACGTCTCGCCCGTCAAGGCCTTGTTCTTCAGTTGGACGGCCTGCGTTCGCAATATGCGTGCATTCGTCGTCTACGGCATCTGCACGGCGCTTGTCGCCACGGTGCTGCCGGTCATCATCGCGCTCGTGATGACGGTGATCGGCGCGGGCAAGTACGCCATGATCGTGCTGATGCCGTACTCGATCCTGTTCACGGCCGTGCTGTATTGCTCGTTCTATGCGAGCTATCGCGGCTGCTTCGGCGTGCAGGAAATCGGCGCGATCGATCCGAACGTGGCGCCGCCGGAGGCGTAATCGCCTGAACGGCGGCCACCGAATATCTTCCGGTATCGCAAAAACAAAGGGCACCCTCGGGTGCCCTTTGTGCGTCTTGCAGACCAGCGAACCGATGATTGGGATTATTCGATCGGTTGCAGCTTCGCGACAGCCAGCGCCAGCCACTTTTCGCCGTGCCGCCCGAACTTCACATGCGCGCGCGCTTCGTCACCGGCCCCCTCCAGCCCGATGATCTTGCCTTCGCCGAACTTGGTGTGGAACACCCCCTGCCCAACCTTGAAGCCCGTGCCCGCCGAGCGGGAGCGGTCGGCGAGCGCCTGCTCCGACTTCGTCGCGGCCCATTCTTCCTGACGCGGCGCACTGACCTGCGGGCGCGAGAACCAATCGCGGCCCCATGCGGGTTCGGCTTGCGCCAGACGCGCGCCCGGCTGGGCACGCGGCGTCAGAAACTTCAGCACTTCCTCGGGAATTTCTTCGAAGAAACGCGAACGCACGTTGTAACGCGTCTGACCATGCAGCATGCGGCTTTGCGTGAACGAGAGATACAGGCGCTCCTTCGCGCGCGTAATCGCCACATACATCAGGCGTCGCTCCTCTTCGAGCCCGTCGAGCTCCTGCGCGCTGTTTTCGTGCGGGAACAGCCCTTCCTCAAGCCCCGTGACGAAAACCGCCGTGAACTCCAGCCCCTTGGCCGCGTGCACCGTCATCAGTTGCACGGCATCCTGACCTGCCTCGGCTTGATTGTCGCCAGCTTCGAGCGAGGCGTGCGACAGGAAACCTGCGAGCGGCGTCATCTCGACCGGCGTGTCGGCATCGACCACGCCGTCGGGCGATGCCAGCACATCGGGCGCCCCCGGCAAGGCGGGCCGCATGGCGATCAGGCGCGCCGGCGCGTCCAGCCCATAGCCCTCTTCCGCAATGAATGCGGTCGCGGCGTGCACCAATTCCTGCAAGTTCTCGATGCGGTCCTGGCCTTCTTTTTCCGTCTGGTAATGCGTAATCAGCCCGCTAGCATCGACGACGTGCGTCACCACTTCCGGCAGCGTCAACCGCTCCGTGTCACGACGCATCTGCTCGATCATGCGCACGAAGGCCGTCAGGTTGGTGCCCGCTTTGCCGGTCATATAAGGCACGGCGGCGTACATCGAGCAGTTGTACAAGCGCGCCGCGTCGGCGAGTTGTTCGAGCGACCGCGCGCCGATGCCGCGCGTCGGGAAGTTCACCACACGGGCAAACGCCGTGTCGTCGTTCGGATTCTCGATGAGTCGCAGGTACGCGAGCGCATGTTTGACTTCCTGACGCTCGAAAAAGCGCAGCCCGCCATACACGCGATAGGCAATACCCGCACCGACCAGCGCATGCTCCATCACCCGCGACTGGGCGTTGCTGCGGTAGAGAATGGCGACATCCTGACGCGACAGCCCTTGCGCCACGAGCGCCTTGATCTCTTCGACGAGCCAGCTCGCTTCCTGAAGGTCGGTCGCTGCCTCGTAGACGCGAATCGGCTCGCCGTGCCCCGCATCGGTGCGCAGGTTCTTGCCCAGACGACGGGCGTTGTTCGAAATCAGCGCGTTGGCGGCGTCCAGAATATTGCCGTGCGAGCGGTAGTTCTGCTCCAGCTTAATCAGGTGACGAACGCGGAATTCGCGCTCGAAGTCAGCCATATTGCCGACGTTGGCACCACGAAACGCGTAAATACTCTGATCGTCGTCACCCACGGCGAACACGGCGCTGTTGCCGCCCGCGAGCATCTTCAGCCACGCATATTGCAGCTTGTTTGTATCCTGAAACTCGTCGACGAGAATGTGTCGGAACCGCGTCTGGTAGTGCACGCGCAGCGGTTCGTTGTGCTTGAGCAACTCGAAGCAGCGCAGCAACAGTTCGGCGAAGTCGACCACGCCTTCGCGCTGGCACTGCTCCTGATACGAGGCGTACAGCTCGACAAACTTCTGGTTGAACGCGTCGTTGGCCTCGACCTCATGCGGTCGCAGGCCCTGCTCCTTGGCGTTATTGATGAAATATTGAAGATTTTTCGGCGGAAACTTCTCATCATCGACATTGGCGGCCTTCATCATCCGCTTGATCGCGGAGAGCTGGTCGGCCTGATCGAGAATCTGGAAGCTCTGCGGCAGCCCGGCGTCCCGAAAATGGGCGCGCAACATCCGATTGCACAGCCCGTGGAAGGTGCCGATCCACATGGCCCGGGTGCTGATCGGGAGCATCGCGCCCAGCCGCGCCTGCATTTCCTTGGCGGCCTTGTTCGTAAAGGTCACGGCCAGAATACCGGCCGGACCCACGTGGCCCTGCTGGATCAGCCAGGCGATACGCGTCGTCAGCACGCGCGTTTTGCCGGAACCCGCACCCGCGAGAATCAGGGCAGGCTCGTCGGGCAGGGTCACGGCGGCCAGTTGTTCCGGGTTCAGATTGGCGAGCAAATCGGGCATGTCGGGAAGGATTTTCGAGTGAAGCCCGATTATAAATCCTGCTGCGGCGCGGAAAACGCCCCGAATCTTTTATAATTCAGGGTTTCACGCATTACACGGTCCATCCAATCCATGAGCGACAGCGACAATACGCTTGCCAAGAGCTTCGAGCCGCAGGACGTCGAAGCCCACTGGGGCCCCGAATGGGAACGCCGCGGCTATGCCCGGCCGACGTTCGACGACGCCCGTGAAGATTTCAGCATCCAATTGCCGCCGCCGAATGTCACCGGCACGCTGCACATGGGTCACGCGTTCAACCAGACGATTATGGACGGTCTGACGCGCTATCACCGTATGAAGGGCGCCAATACCCTCTGGGTACCGGGCACCGACCACGCGGGCATTGCCACGCAGATCGTCGTCGAGCGCCAGCTCGACGCGCAGAAGGTCTCGCGCCACGATCTCGGCCGCGAGAAGTTCGTCGAGCGCGTGTGGGAATGGAAGGAAAAGTCGGGCAACACCATCACGAGCCAGGTGCGCCGTCTGGGCGCCTCGATCGACTGGAGCCGCGAATACTTCACGATGGACGAGAAGATGTCCAAAGCCGTGCGCGACGTTTTCGTCACGCTGCACGAGCAAGGGCTGATCTATCGTGGCAAGCGTCTCGTGAACTGGGAATCGACCCTGCTCACCGCCGTGTCCGATCTGGAAGTGGTGAGCGAGGAAGAAGAAGGCTGGCTGTGGCACATCCGCTATCCGCTGGCTGACGGTTCGGGCTCGCTCACGGTCGCCACCACACGCCCGGAAACGATGCTCGGCGACGTCGCGCTGATGGTGCATCCGGAAGACGAGCGCTACAAGCACCTGATCGGCCAAATGGCCAAGCTGCCGCTCTCGGACCGTGAAATCCCGATCATTGCCGACGACTACGTCGATCGCGAATTCGGCACGGGCGTAGTGAAAGTCACGCCGGCGCACGACTTCAACGACTACGCCGTGGGTCAGCGTCACAACCTGCCGCAAATCAGCATTCTCACGCTCGACGCGAAGATCAACGAGAACGGCCCGGAGAAATACCGTGGTCTCGACCGCTTCGACGCGCGCAAGCAAATCGTCGCCGATCTGGATGCGCAGGGCCTGCTCGAATCCGTCAAGGCACACAAGTTGATGGTGCCGCGCAGCGACCGCACGGGTACGGTCATCGAGCCGATGCTCACCGACCAGTGGTTCGTGGCGATGAGCAAGCCGGCGCCGGAAGGCACGTTCCACCCGGGCAAGTCGATCACCGAGACCGCACTCGACGTGGTGCGCAGCGGCGAGATCAAGTTCGTGCCCGAGAACTGGACGACCACGTACAACCAGTGGCTCGAGAACATTCAGGACTGGTGTATTTCGCGCCAGCTCTGGTGGGGCCATCAGATTCCGGCGTGGTACGACGACGCAGGCAATGTCTACGTCGCCCGTTCGGAAGAAGAAGCGATCGCCAAGGCAAGCGCCGCCGGTTACACAGGCGCGCTCAAGCGTGACGAAGACGTGCTCGACACGTGGTTCTCGTCGGCGCTCGTGCCGTTCTCGTCGCTGGGCTGGCCGCAAGAAACGCCGGAGCTCAAGCACTTCCTGCCGTCGTCGGTCCTCGTGACCGGTTTCGACATCATCTTCTTCTGGGTGGCGCGCATGGTCATGATGACCACGCACTTCACCGGCAAGGTGCCGTTCAAGACGGTATATGTGCACGGTCTCGTGCGCGATGCCGAAGGCCAGAAGATGTCCAAGTCGAAGGGCAACACGCTCGATCCGATCGACATCGTCGACGGCGTGACCCTCGACGCGCTGCTCGCCAAGCGCACCACGGGTTTGATGAATCCGAAGCAGGCGGCGACCATCGAGAAGAAGACGCGCAAGGAATTCCCGGAAGGTATTGCACCGTTCGGCACCGATGCACTGCGCTTCACGTTCGCGTCGATGGCCACGCTGGGTCGCAACATCAACTTCGATCTGGCGCGCTGCGAAGGCTATCGCAACTTCTGCAACAAGCTCTGGAACGCCACGCGCTTCGTGCTGATGAACTGCGAAGGCCACGACTGCGGCATGGCGCCGTGCGTGGGCGATTGCGGCCCGGACGGCCAGCTCGACTTCTCGCGCGCCGACCGCTGGATCGTGTCGCTGTTGCAGCGCGTGGAAGCGGACATCGAGAAGGGCTTCGCCGACTACCGTTTCGACAACATCGCCACGGCGATCTACAAGTTCGTGTGGGACGAGTACTGCGACTGGTACCTCGAACTGGCCAAGTGGCAGCTTCAGAACGGCACCCCGGCGCAACAACGCGCCACGCGCCGCACGTTGCTGCGTGTGCTGGAAACGGTGCTGCGTCTGGCCCACCCGGTCATTCCGTTCATTACCGAAGCCCTGTGGCAAAAGGTGGCGCCGATCGCCGGCCGTTACCCGGCCGACAAGGCCCCGGGCGAAGCCAGCATCATGATGCAGCCGTACCCGGTGGCCGATGCCGGCAAGATCGACGAGAGCGACGAAGCGTGGATGCAGCAGTTGAAGGCTGCCGTCGACGCCTGCCGCAACCTGCGCGGCGAGATGAACCTGTCGCCTGCACTGCGTGTGCCGCTGCTGGTGGCGGGCGATGTCGACTTCCTCAAGTCGATTGCACCGTACTTGCAAACGCTGGCCAAGCTCTCCGAAGTGCAGGTGCTCGACGACGAAGCCGCGCTCGATGCGCAAGCCGCGGGTGCACCGCTGGCCATCGTCGGTGCGAACAAGCTGGCGTTGAAGGTGGAAATCGACGTGGCGGCCGAGCGCGAACGCCTTGGCAAGGAAGTCAAACGCCTTGAAGGCGAGATCGCCAAGTGCCATGGCAAGCTGTCGAACGAGAGCTTCGTGGCACGTGCGCCGGCAAACGTGGTGGAACTCGAGAAGCAACGATTGGTCGACTTTGAAGCTGTTCTCGGTAAATTGCAGGCTCAGCTCGCCCGCCTGCCTGCCTGAGAACCGCACAAACCAGAAGGGAGATACCAATGAAAACAGTGGTAACCAAGGCCGTTTTCCCCGTTGCGGGTCTCGGCACTCGATTCCTCCCGGCAACCAAGGCGAGCCCGAAGGAAATGCTGCCGGTCGTCGACAAGCCGTTGATTCAGTACGCCGTGGAAGAAGCGGCTGCGGCCGGTATCACCGAGATGATTTTCGTCACGGGCCGTAACAAGCGCGCGATCGAAGATCACTTCGACACGGCTTTCGAGCTCGAGGCGGAGCTCGAAGCCAAGAACAAGCAGGCATTGCTCGACGTGGTGCATTCGATCAAGCCCCCGCACATCGATTGCTTCTACGTGCGTCAGCCCAAAGCACTCGGTCTGGGTCACGCGGTGCTGTGCGCAGAAAAGCTCGTGGGCGACGAGCCGTTCGCGGTCATCCTCGCCGACGACTTGCTCGACGGCCAGCCGCCCGTGCTCAAGCAGATGGTCGATCTGTACAACCAGTATCACAACTCGATCATCGGCGTGGAAGAGATCCCCATCGAGCAAAGCCGCTCGTACGGGATTGTCGCGGGCAACGAGTGGGGCGAGACCGACATCGTCAAGTTGACGAATATCGTCGAGAAGCCGGCACCGGAAAATGCACCGTCGAATCTGGGTGTGGTCGGCCGCTATGTGCTGCGTCCGCGCATCTTCGATTGCATCCGCGAGATCGATCCGGGCTCGGGCGGCGAAATTCAGCTGACCGACGCCATTCAGAAGCTGATGCAAGACGAAGTCGTGCTGGCCTATCGCTACAAGGGCAAGCGCTTCGATTGCGGCAGCAAGCTGGGGTATCTGAAGGCGACGGTGGAATTCGCGCTGCGTCACCCGGAACTGAAGGATGCGTTCCGTGAGTACCTGCGTGAGTCGCACGGCGATCTCATCTGACGACGAGACTGCGGCAACGAAAAAGCCGACGGATGTCCGTCGGCTTTTTTTATCTTCACAGCACGCAGCGATTTAGCGGCGGCGCATCAGGAAGTAGAAGGTCTTCTCTTCTTCACGCGATTCGAGCAGTTCGTTGCCCGTCTGCTTCGCGAACGCAGCGAAGTCGCGCGCCGAACCCGGGTCGGTCGCTACGATCCGCAGCACCTCGCCGCTCTGCATGTCGGCGAGCGCCTTCTTGGCGCGCAGAATCGGCAGCGGGCAATTCAGGCCGCGGGCGTCGACTTCTTTCTGAAATTCCATGCTCATGTCCCTCGTGTGAGTCTCATTCGTATTGTCTACCGGACTTCGCCCGGAAACGAAGATTCTACCGTAGTCGTCGCACGCGCATCCTGAGTCGCCCATTCCGATTCAGGCATCTCGCACGGTGGCGCCCCACTCACCCGGCAATTGACAATCGCGCAGACTCCACATATTCGACCGGCAGATTGCGCCGGCGCAGCCATTCCGCCACCGCGTGTCCCGTGCCCGCAGGCCATGGGCGCACGTGCTCCGGTTTAACCAGACGAAACTCCGCCAGTTCCTCCGAGAGCAGAATGTCGCCATCGCACACCGCGTGGTAAGCGATGATCAGCTCGTTCTTGCGCATGAATTCGTAGACACCGAGCAGCGAGATCGCATCCGTTTCGAGATTGGTCTCCTCCTTGATCTCGCGACGAATGCCGTCTTCGGGCGTCTCGTCGCGCTCTAGAAAACCGGTGATGAGGGCGAACATGCCTTCCGTCCAAGCGGCATTGCGCGCGAGCAGAATCTGTCCGCGATACTCGACGAGACCGGCCACGACGGGCAACGGATTGTCCCAGTGGACGAAACCACAAGCGGCGTCGGGGCATGCCCGGCGAACACGCCCGGCAACGTCACGTGAGTCTAGCGGGGAGGCACAGCGGGGACAAAAGATGAGTTCGTTCATGATCGTTCTTCGGCGAATCCGAATATCTTAATTGAACTCATGACGCGCTGCACATTCGGTAATTTCCGGGACGCCCCGGGGCCGGTGTCCCGAAATCCGAAGCGTATAATCGACCGACGTCTTACAAACCTCACTTGCCCCGTGTCAGACACTACGCCCCCCTCCTCGTCTGCACCACCTCCCGAATCCGAAGCGCCGCCGCCGCGGCCTGCTGCCACCCCCAACGCCTCGCTTCCCGCACGCATTGCCCGCACCAGCGCCCATCGCTCGCGTCGCCTGTGGCGCAATTACGGCGTGTTCTGGCTGGGTGCCGTGCTCGTCGGTCTGGTGTCGGTGGCGTACGCGAAGTTCATCGATTTCGGCTTCGAGTTGTTCCAGCGCATGTTGGCCTACGGCTTCTGGGTGCCGCTGATCATTACGCCCTTGGGCGCCGCCCTCGCCATCTGGCTGACGCAGACCTTTTTCCGTGGCTCGGAAGGCAGCGGTATTCCGCAAGTCATCGCCACGCTTCAGGACGGCCGCCTCTCGAAGTCGCTGCTCACGCTGCGCATCATGTTCGGCAAGATCGCGATGTCGTTTCTCGGCATCTTGTGCGGCTTCACGATCGGACGCGAAGGCCCGACGGTGCAGATCGGTGCATCGCTCATGTATGCGATGCGACGTGGCTACGGCCGCAGCAGCGCCCATATCGAACGACAACTGACGCTTGCCGGTGCCGCCGCCGGGCTGGCCGCAGCCTTCAATACGCCGCTCGCCGGTGTGGTGTTTGCGATCGAAGAACTGAGCCGCAGCTTCGTGGCGCGTAACAGCGGCACGTTGATTACCGCGATCATCTTCTCGGGCGTGGTTGCGCTGGGCTTGCAGGGCAACTATCTCTACTTCGGACAGATTAAAGCGCTCAGCGAATTCCACTGGGCGTTGATTCCGGTGCTGATTGGCGCGAGCGTGCTGACCGGCGTGGCGGGCGGCTTGTTCTGCTGGCTGATGATTAACGTGCCGCGCTGGATGCCCGGCGCGCTCGTGAACCTGCGACGCGCTCATCCGGTGCGTTTCGCGTTCTTGTGCGGCTTGGCGATTGCCGTGATCGGGATCGTATCGGGCGGCACGACCTTCGGCAGCGGCTACGCCGAAGCGCGCGGCCTGCTGGAATCACACGAGGCACTCTCGCCGTTCTACGCGTTGTTGAAGTTCGCTGCGCTGTCGGTGTCGTACCTCTCGGGCATCCCGGGGGGCATCTTCGCGCCGTCGCTGGCGATCGGTGCGGGGTTGGGCAACGTGCTGTCGCACATCACGTCCGTGGTGCCGCTACCGGCCATGGCCGCGCTGTGTATGGTGGGGTATCTGGCAGCGGTGACGCAATCGCCGATCACGTCGTTCGTGATCGTCATGGAGATGATCGACGGCCATCAGATGGTGATCCCTCTCATGGCCGTCGCGTTGCTCTCGACGCAGGTCTCGAAAGCCTTCTCGCCGTCGTTCTATCACACGCTCGCGCACCGTTTCCTTCCGTCGGAGACGGCAGCGCCGAAGCACGCATAAAGCACGCATAAAGCACGCATAAAGCACGCATGAAGCCCGCGTGAACGGTTAGCCCTTCACACGCAGTTCGCGACTCAGGTCACGAATATCGGCCGCGAGACGCTCGACCGTCTCCGGCCGCGTATCCCACGCGCACATGAAACGGCAGCCGCCCGCACCGATGAACGTGTAGAACTTCCAGCCCTTCGCACGGAGCGCTTCGATCACGTGCAACGGCAACTCGGCAAACACCGCGTTGGCCTGCGTCTCGAACATGATCGAGACACCCGGCACGTCACGAATGCGCTGCGCGAGCAACTGTGCCATCGCGTTCGCATGACGCGCGTTGCGCAGCCAGACGTCGTTCTCCAGCATGCCCAGCCACGGCGCGGAGATGAAACGCATCTTCGACGCCAACTGTCCCGCTTGCTTCACTCGGTAGGCAAAATCTTCGGCCAGTGCACGGTTGAAGAACACGACCGCCTCGCCCACCGGCAGCCCGTTCTTCGTGCCGCCGAAGCACAACACATCCACACCAGCGCGCCACGTCACATCGCCCGGATGGCAGCCTAACGTTGCCACCGCGTTGGCGAAGCGTGCGCCATCCATATGCACGCGCAAATTCCGCCGTTTGGCGACGGCCGTGATCGCCTTCACTTCGTCCACTGAATACACCGTGCCAACTTCCGTGGCCTGCGTGAGCGTAACCACCTTGGGCTTGGGGAAGTGAATATCGGAGCGGCGACTGATCACCGACTCCACGGCGTCCGGCGTGAGCTTGCCGTTGTTCTCGCGGCCGCGCGCGGTGAGCAGCTTGGCGCCGTTGGAAAAGAACTCTGGGCCACCGCACTCGTCCGTTTCCACGTGCGCCAGTTCATGGCAAATCACCGAGTGGTACGACTGCGAGAGCGAGGCCAACGCCAGCGAATTTGCCGCCGTGCCGTTGAAGACGAAGAAGACTTCGCAATCGGTATCGAACAGCGTGCGCACGCCGTCGCACACGCGCTGCGTCCAGGTGTCGTCGCCGTACGCTACCTCGTGACCACTGGCATTCGCCTGGGCGAGATAGTGCAGCGCTTCGGGACAAATGCCCGCGTAGTTATCCGACGCGAAGTGTTGCGGCACATCCGCCGGTGGCTGGGCGGCCGCGATGACGGACGCAACCGATGCAGAGGAATGGGAACGATTGGCGGCGTGTTGCGACATGACGACCTCTTCAGTACAACGGGGACCGCCCGTCGATCCCCGACCTTGGCCTGGCTGGCCGAATTACTCGGGACGCGGATCCGACCAGAGCGTGCCGCCCGTGGCCCAGTTCTCGCGTTTGGTATCGGTGATGATGATATCGACCGACTCCGGCGTGCAACCGAGGGTCTCGACCGCCGCGGCAGTCACGGCCTTCACGAACGCGCGCTTTTGATCGACCGTACGGCCCTCGAACATCTCGACGTGAAACGTTGGCATTGCTATCTCTCTCCTTGTGTTGTTGTCATGACCCGCTGCGATCAGTCGCGAAACGAGCCGTCCATTCTATCGAGTTTGCGCAGCAACGCGGGCCATTCCAATTCGCCTTCAATCGCACCGCCGTCTTCGAGTTGCACAGCCGTCTTGTCTTGCACCGCAGCGCTGGGCAGATAAGGCGGCGCGCCACCCACGAGCGCCTGCAATTGAATCTCGCAGGCTTTGATGAGTGTGGCCATCAACACGAAGGCTTCGGCGACCGTACGCCCGACGGTAAGCGTGCCGTGATTGCGCAAGAGCATGGCCGGATAGGCGCCTAGCGACGCCACCAGCCGCTCGCCCTCCGACGGCGAAAACGCCAGCCCTTCATAGTCGTGATAGCCGATGCGCTCGTGAAAGCGCAGCGCATGCTGCGAGATCGGCAGCAACCCATGCGGTTGAATCGAGACAGCAATGCCCGCCGTGTTGTGCAGATGCATGACGCAAACCGCATCCGAGCGCGCGGCATGCACCGCGCCGTGCAGTGCAAATCCGGTGACGTTCACCGGGTATTCGCTGTCGCCGACAATCTCGCCGTCCATCGTGATCTTCACGAGATTCGACGCCGTCACTTCGTCGAACGCCAGCCCGAACGGATTGATTAGAAAGTGCCCCGGCTCTCCCGGCACCATGGCCGAGATATGGGTGTAGATAAGATCGTCCCAGCCGTGCATCGCCACGAGCCGATAGCATGCCGCGAGGTCGACACGCATGCGCCGCTCGGCGTCGCTCATGTCCGCGGCGGCCTTGCGGCCCGCCTGCAAAGTGAAAGCCATGTAAAACGCTCCGGGGAGAATTGATCAGGGGGCGCGATCCAGCGAGCGCCGCCAGTCCCAGACGAAGCCCACGGCACCCAGCACCAGCACCGCCGTCGCGCACAACAGTGCCGCGGTGAAGCTGCCGGTCGATTCGACCAACGGGGCGGCCACCAGCGGCCCCACGATCTGCCCGATGCCGTAGGATGCCGTCACCAGACCGATCAGGCCATTGGCATTGTCCCCACGCAAACGGCGGCATTCGCGCACTGCATAGACGGTAATCGCCGTGAACGGCAGGCCGACGAGCACGCTGCCGAGCGCGAAACCGACAACGTTCGGCAACACGATCCCGATGCCCACACCGATGCCCTGCATCACATAGCACGCGGCAAGCAGCAGGCGGTTATCCCATGTGATGGGCGCACGCGCGCCGATGATCGCACCGGGAATCACCATCAGGCCGAGCAGCGGGAAAAACAAATCCGGCCACGGCGAACCGGGCAAGGCGTGGCGTGCGATCACCGGCAGGAAGGTCGCCGTGATGATGTAGCCGAAACCCGCAAAACTGTAGAACACCGTGATCGGAATGACGTTCTCGCCACTGCCGTGATTGACGGCGTGCGGTGCCGCGTGTGCCGTCGCATCGCCTTCCGGTTTGGCAGCGACCGGCGCATCTGCCACGAACGTGCGCCAGATGACCGCGAGCAACACGAGTGCGAGCCCACCGCACAACAGCCAGCCGCCTCGCGCGGGCCAGCCGAGGGCCGTATTCAAACTGGCGAGCAAGCCCGTCACCACGATGCCTGCACCGGGTCCCGCGAAAATCACACCCCCCAAACTCGGCATACGCAACTCACCCAGCTTGCGAAAGCCCCAGCCTGCCGAGAACACCATGGCCCAAGCGCTCATCACACCAGCGAGCGTGCGCACGATCGCCCAAACGACGAACGACTCCAACAGCCCCATGGCGAGCGTAAGCACCACTGTGGCGGCCAGCGCAAAGCGAATCAGCAACGTGGGGGTGAAGCGCAGCCACATGCACGAGAGTGCGCCGATGAAATAGCCTGCGTAGTTGAGCGAGGCAAGCCAGCTACCGTGTTGAATGTCGACCAGTTGCTCGTGCAGCATGAGCGGCAACATCGGCGTGAACGCAAAGCGCCCGATGCCCATGGCGATCGACAGTGCGAGCATGCACGACAGCGCAATGCGCCATGCGGCACCCTCCGGTGACGGCTGACGCGACGAGGCAGTGCGAGCGGAATCGGCGAGAGTGGCTGACATGGCGTTGGCTGACCCGCGAACGGGGGATATCTGGAAAACGCGCAAACCGGTGCCGCTTTGCGCGTGCTGTCGTGGCGAATACTTTACATGGAAAACATCACGCCATGCGCTGGTTCCCCTGTAACGCGAGGGGCGATTGAATGCACTCGGGACGTGAGCCCGGCACAGGATGCCTGCAAATTCGCCGCCGAAATGCAAAACGCGCGCCGAAGCGCGCGTTTGCAAAAACTACCGGCTGACTGGAATTACAGCTTGCCAGCCACCCAGCCCTGCACGCCGGCCAGCGCCTGCGGCAGTTGCGACGGATCGGTACCGCCAGCCTGTGCCATGTCGGGACGGCCACCGCCCTTGCCGCCGACTTGCTGCGCGACAAAGTTGACCAGCTCGCCGGCCTTGACCTTGCCCGTGGCATCCGCCGTCACGCCAGCGATCAGGCTGACCTTGCCGCCTTCGACGGCAGCCAGCACGATGGCAGCGCTCCCCAGCTTGTCCTTGAGCTTGTCCATCGTCTCACGCAGCGTCTTGACGTCGGCACCTTCCAACTGCGCCGCCAGCACCTTCAGACCGTTCACGTCCACGGCTTGCTCGGCCAGTTCGTCGCCTTGGCTCGACGCCAGCTTCGACTTGAGCGCGGCCAGTTCCTTTTCCAGCGACTTGACCTGGTCCTGCACTTGCGCGATACGCGGCGTCAGTTCGGCCGGTTGCGTCTTGAGCGCCGCAGCCGCTTCGTTCACCTGATCGTCGAGCTTCTGCACGAAGCGCACCGAGTTGTCGCCGGTAATCGCTTCCACGCGACGGATACCCGCAGCGACACCGCCTTCCATCACGATCTTGAACAGGCCGATATCGCCGGTGCGCGTCACGTGCGTGCCGCCACAGAGTTCGCGCGACGAACCGATGTCGAGCACGCGCACTTCGTCGCCGTACTTCTCGCCGAACAGGGCCATCGCACCGCCCTTGACTGCGTCGTCGAACGACATCAGCGCGGCTTGCGTCGGCGCATTGGCCAACACTTCCGCGTTGACGATGTCTTCCACGCGACGGATTTCGTCGGCCGTCATCGCTGCGTTATGCGCGAAGTCGAAACGCGTCTTGTCCGCGTCGACCAGCGAGCCCTTCTGCTGCACGTGGCCGCCGAGCACTTCACGCAATGCCTTGTGCATCAAGTGCGTGGCCGAGTGGTTACGCACGGTGCGCGCACGGCGCACGGCGTCGACCTGTGCCGTCACGGCCTCGCCCACTTTCAGCTCACCCGATTCGAGCTTGCCGTAGTGGCCGAAGACGTCGGCTTGAATCTTCTGCGTGTCCGACACACCGAAACGTGCGCCCGACGTGGTGATCAAGCCCTGATCGCCTACCTGACCGCCCGATTCCGCGTAGAACGGCGTCGTGTCGAGCACGACGATGCCTTGCTGATCGGCCTTGATCGACGTCACGCTCGTGCCGTCGACATACAGGGCCGTGACCTTCGCGCCTTCGAGCACGAGTTGGTCATAGCCTTGGAAACGCGTCTTGTCGCCGTCGTACTCCAGCGCCGTGGCCATCTTGAACTTGCCCGCCGCACGCGCCTGTTCGCGTTGGCGCGCCATGGCGGCATCGAAACTGGCCTCGTCGACCGAGATGCTGCGCTCGCGGCAGACGTCGGCCGTCAGATCGAGCGGGAAGCCATACGTGTCGTGCAGCTTGAACGCGAGTTCGCCGTCGAGCGTCGTCACGCCGCGTTTGGCCAGATCGGCCAGCGCGCCTTCGAGAATCTCCATGCCGTTCTCGATGGTTTCACCAAAGCGCTCTTCTTCTTGCTTGAGCACGTCGGTCACGCGTTGCTGTGCCTGTGCCAGTTCCGGATACGCTACGCCCATCTCGGCGACGAGGTCCGGCACCAGCTTGTAGAAGAACGGTTGCTTGCGGCCCAGCTTGTAGCCGTGGCGAATCGCGCGGCGGATGATACGGCGCAGCACGTAGCCGCGGCCTTCATTGCCCGGAATCACGCCGTCGACGATCAGGAACGAGCAAGCGCGGATGTGATCGGCAATCACCTTGAGCGAATTCGCGGTGAGGTCGGTCACACCGGTCTCGCGGCCAGCCGCCTTGATCAGGTGTTGGAACAGGTCGATCTCGTAGTTGCTGTGCACGTGTTGCAGCACGGCGGCGATACGCTCCAGGCCCATACCGGTGTCGACACACGGCTTGGGCAGCGGCGTCATATTGCCCTGCTCGTCACGGTTGAACTGCATGAACACGAGATTCCAGATCTCGATGTAACGGTCGCCGTCTTCTTCCGGCGATCCCGGCGGGCCACCCCACACGTCTGCACCGTGATCGAAGAAGATTTCCGAGCACGGGCCGCACGGGCCGGTGTCGGCCATCTGCCAGAAGTTGTCCGACGCGTAGCGCGCGCCCTTGTTGTCGCCGATGCGGATGATGCGCTCGGTCGGCACGCCGACTTCCTTGGCCCAGATGTCGTAGGCTTCATCGTCTTCTTGATAGACGGTGACCCAGAGCTTGTCCTTGGGCAGCTTGTAGACGGTGGTCAGCAACTCCCACGCATACTGAATCGCTTCGCGCTTGAAGTAGTCGCCGAACGAGAAGTTGCCCAGCATTTCGAAGAACGTATGGTGACGGGCCGTGTAGCCCACGTTCTCCAGATCGTTGTGCTTGCCGCCGGCGCGCACGCTGCGCTGGGCCGTGGTTGCACGCTTGTACGGGCGCGACTCGAGCCCGAGGAACACGTCCTTGAACTGCACCATGCCGGAGTTCGTGAACAGCAGCGTGGGGTCATTGGACGGAACGAGACTCGACGAGCGCACGATCGTGTGGCCCTTCGACTCGAAGAAGTTAAGAAATTTTTCCCGAATGTCTGCGACTTTCATAGCGTGCTTGAGAGCGTGGGGGCCGGGCCGGCTGCGCCTGGCGGGATATTTTGCAAACTTTTGATTATACGGGAAATCGGCACCCACACAGCGTCGGCGCGCCAACCGCACTGCGAAACGGCGCTAGTCAGACACCGTTTCTCCACCATAGACTCTCCGTCACAAGTTCCGCATTGCAAAACAATGTTTCGCATGTGACGTGCCACGCCGTTGCCGTGCGAAGCGATCAAGGAGAGAGATAACGATGGGCGCGCTGAGTCATATCCGGGTACTGGACCTTTCACGTGTGCTGGCCGGGCCGTGGGCCACGCAGAATCTGGCCGATCTGGGTGCGGACGTGATCAAGGTCGAGCGCCCCGGCGTGGGTGACGACACCCGCAGTTGGGGCCCGCCCTACCAGCGCGACGCCGACGGCAACGACACGGTCGAAGCCGCGTACTACCTCGCGGCGAACCGCAACAAGCGCTCGCTCACGCTGGATATCTCGCGCCCCGAAGGGCAGGCCATCGTCCGCGCGCTCGCCGCGCAAAGCGACGTCGTCGTCGAGAACTACAAAGTCGGCCAGCTCGCGAAGTACGGTCTGGACTATGCGTCGCTTAAGGCCGTCAAACCCGATCTCGTCTATTGCTCCGTCACCGGCTTCGGCCAGAACGGCCCGCATGCGTCGCGTGCCGGTTACGACTTCATCATCCAAGGCATTGGCGGCTTCATGAGCGTCACGGGCGAGCGCGACGGCCTGCCCGGCGGCGGCCCGCAGAAGGCTGGCGTGGCCATCGCCGACCTGATGACCGGCATGTACGCCAGCCTTGCAATCATGGCCGCGCTCACGCATCGCGACCGCACCGGCGTGGGCCAGTACATCGACATGGCACTGCTCGATACGCAGGTCGCCATGCTCGCCAACATGAACACCAACTACCTCGCCAGCGAAAAGGCGCCGGTACGTTGGGGCAACGCGCATCCGAACATCGTGCCGTATCAAACGTTCCAGACCGGCGACGACGGCTGGATCATCGTCGCCGTGGGCAACGACGGTCAGTTCCGCAAATTCGTGGAAGCCGGTGGTGAAGCCGCGCTTGCCGACGACGCCCGGTTTGCGACCAATCCGTCGCGCGTGCGCCATCGTGAAGTGCTGGTGCCGATACTCGCCGAGATGGTGCGCAAGTTCGGCAAAGACGTCTGGATCGACAAGCTCGAAGCGGCAGGCGTACCGTGTGGCCCGATCAATACGTTGCCGGAAGTGTTTGCGCACCCGCAAGTCGTTGCGCGTGAAATGGCCGTCGAGTTGCCGCATCCGTCGGGCGGTGTCGCGCGCCTCGTCGCCAGCCCGATGAAGATGAGCGAGACCCCGCCGGTCGCGCGCACCGCGCCACCTACGCTCGGACAGCACAGCGACGACATCCTGCGCGAACGGCTGGGCTTCGACGCAGCGAAGATCGCCGCACTGCGCGAGAGCGGCATCGTCTGATACGAAAAAGGCCCGTCGCGAAGCCATCCGCGACGGGCCTGCCTACCAGCGCGACCCACGTCACGCGCCGATACTTCTGGTGTTGCACCCGCCTCGTTGCCGGGCGCGCACATCACACATCCTGCTTACTCGTATCGCTTCCCTTCCGCCAGCAATTCCGGCGTGCCGATCACAGCATTGAGTCCGTCGAAATCGAGCATGCGTTCGCGCCACGCGGCCGTCGTGCCTTGCGTGTGCAGATTGGCGTAGTAGCCCTGCAACGTGTGCGCCACGGCGCGCGCCGTACCGCCCGGGAAGATGACGATACGGAAGCCGATATCGGCGAGCGCCTGCGCACTCTGCACGGGCGTTTTACCGCCCTCCACCATATTGGCAAGCAGCGGCACGCGACCTGCAAAGCGTTTGCACGCCGCCTCCATCTGTTCCGTCGTGCGCAGCGCTTCGATAAACAACGCGTCGGCACCCGCCTCCAGATACTGCTCGGCGCGATCGAGCGCAGCCTCAAGGCCTTCGACCGCGACCGCATCGGTGCGCGCCAGAATGAGCGTCCGGGTGTCGTGACGCGCATCGACCGCGGCACGCACCTTGCCCGTCATTTCCTGCGCGCTGACTACGCCCTTGCCGTCGAGATGCCCGCAACGTTTCGGGAAGGTCTGGTCTTCCAGTTGGATCATCGCGGCACCGGCGCGCTCGAACCCGCGCACGGTGCGCTTGACGTTGAGCGCATTGCCGAAGCCGGTATCCGCATCGACGATCACCGGCACCGATACCCGCTCCGCAATGCGCGCGAGCGTGTCTTCCACTTCGGGATACGTCGTCAGACCGATGTCCGACCTGCCCAGCCGAGTATAGGCAATCGAGGCGCCGGAAAGATAAAGCGCTTCGAAGCCCGCCTGCTCTGCGATCAAGGCCGACAAAGCGTCGTACACGCCCGGCGCGAGCAGCACGCCTTCGCTCAGCCGGTGTTTGAGAGATGACGACAACGTCATTCGGAAATCTCCTGTGATTGGGGGGCAACAGCCGCGCCAGACAACGCATCGATCGCCGTCTTTGCCGCGAGGTAACCGCCTGCGACCGCCGAGAGCAGTCCATTCCCTGACAAATAGCCCCACACCGCGTTGCCGGACACGCCGCGCGCAGCGCCGCCTGCGGCAAGCAGATTCGGGAACGGGGTGCCGTCCGGGTGCAACACGCGGCATTGGGCGTCGATATCGAGCCCGCCCTGCGTGTGAAACAGCGCGCCGGTGACTTTGACGGCGTAATACGGCGCGCTCAAGGCGCGGGAAAAGCGACGCCCATCATCCGCCGTGACGTCGGACGCAATGCCCGCCAACGTCTCACGCAGCGTCTGCACATCGCATCCGATGACGTCGGCGAGCGCGTCGATATCGGCGCACGTCTTGAGTGCGCCAGCGGCTTCGGCGTCTTGAAAATCGGGGAACGTGCGCGCCAGCGCGAGTGTCTGCGCGTCGAAAACATTCCATGCGACGCTATCGGGCTGTGCCAACACATTGACTGCCGCTTCGGAATAACCGTGCGTCTCGTCGTGAAAGCGCTTGCCCTCACGATTGATCTGCACCCCGCCATCCATGATGACGGCCCACGAAATCAGCACGCCGTGCGGCGACGCCCACGAGCCGTGCCCTTGATAGCCACCGAGGTCGGCCTGTGCCGCGCCCAACGCCTGCCCCCAGAGCAGCGCGCTGCCGTCGTTGCCCTCGTGGCCGCCATAGACCGCTTGCGCCATTTCGGGCAGCAACTCGCCTCTCAGCACGGCGTTACCGCCGAAACCGTTGCAGGCGAGCAGCAACATGTCGCAGCCCAGATATTCCATCGCACCATCGGGACGAACGCCGCCCACAGCGTTCACGCGGCCATCGTCGTCCACCCAGAGTTCGCGCACGACGGTTCGCGTTAGCACTGGCGCATCCGTCGCCTGAACCGCGCGTTCAAGCGCCGCCATCAACGCCGCGCCCGTGCGCTCCGGCAAGCTGTGCATACGACGCACGCTATGCCCCGGATACAAAAACCCATCGAGAATTTCGAACTTCAGCCCATGGCGCGCCAAGGCGTCCATGGCAGGCCCGGACGCTTGCGCATAGGCGTTCACCAGATGTGCAGCCGCCGTGCCTTCCGTCTTGCGCAAGATGTCGTGCGCGAACTGTGCCGGACTATCGTCGACACCGGCCGCCCGCTGCACATCACTGCCTGCCGCCGGGATAAAACCCGACGACAGCGCCGTCGATCCGCTCGGCACCGCATCGCGCTCCAGCAGCACGCAGTCGATTCCGGCGTCCTGCAAGACGAGCGCGGCGGTCAGCCCGCAAGCCCCTGCCCCGACGATCACCACGCTTAGCTCCGGCAAGTCGTCGACGGGCGGGCGTCCCTTGCGAATGACCGGCACCATGGGCGCGCTCATACTGCGATTCGGCCAGCGAAGGCCTCGCAAGAGACGATCTCGCCGACCGTGCGCAAATCAGCCAGCGCCGCGTCGTGTGCCGCTGGCGTCGGCGCGGCACAGCCATCGGAGAGCACCAGCACGCGGTAGTCGCGCATGTGCGCATCGCGCGCGGTGCTGGCCACTCCGCCGTTGGTCACGATGCCGCACACCGCCACTGTTTCGATACCGGCGCGTCGCAGCACCCAGTCGAGTTGCGTGTTGAAAAACGCCGAATACGCGACCTTCCACACCGAGACATCCACATGTTCCGCGAGCGACGCCACCGTCGCATGTCCTTCCGACCCGGCCACAAAATCACCGCGCCGCAAAAACGGCCGCAGTTGTTTCAAATGGGGCGAAATCATCGGCTCGCCCAGCGCATCGGGCCAGAGGGTGAACTGGCTCGCGGCGACAAAACCGCCTGCCGCCTTGAGCGAGCGTGCGATTGGCGCAATACGCGCAGGCAGCGCCTGTGCCTGTGCCGTGGCCGCACCGCCCCGGTCGTAAGCGCCGCCGGGGGTGATGAAATCGTTCTGCAAATCGACGATGACGAGCGCCGTGCGCGCGGCATCGAGCGCGTTAGTTTGGCTCATGACATGACTCCCATGACTCGCATGCGCCCGCTCACGCGTCGCGCGTGATAAGCAGGTTGCCCAGCGCGTCCACACGCCCCGAGAAGCCCGGTTCAATCCAGATCGTGGTGTCCGACTGCTCGAGAATCGCCGGACCGGCAACGCTTGCACCAACCGGCAGATCGAGACGCGCAAAGCGCGCGGCATCCCACCACTGGCCTGCGTGATAAACACGCTGCGCGCCGAGCGACGACGGCATCTCGACGGCTTGCGGCGCGAGCACACCGAGGTCGAACTTCGGACGCACGCCAATGCGCGCATAACGCAGGTTCATGATGCGCACAGGAATCCCGTCGAGCGCGCGGCCGAAGGCGTCGCGATACGCGGTCTCGAAGGCTTGCGCGATGCCGGCACGATGCAACGCATCGCGTGCCACCGGCACACGCACCGTGTGACTCTGGCCGACGTAAAGCATGTCGAGCTCGATGATTTCGCGCACGGCTTCAAAGCGCACGCCTGCCGAGTCGAGTCGTTGCTGACACGCGACCTGCAACGCTTCGACGCGGGCCACGAGATCGTCCATATCGAGCGCCGCCAGCGGCTGATTCAGCGTCTGCACGCTGTCGTGACGCATATCGGCAATCACGCAACCCAGCGCCGAGGTCACCCCCGGATAGCGCGGCACGATGCCGGTGGTCGTGCCGACTTCGCGCATCATCGCGCACACGTGCAGCGCCCCGCCGCCACCGAACGGCATGTACGCGAACTGACGCGGATCGTGACCGCGCTCGATCGACACCAGACGAATCGCCCCGGCCATTTTCGCGTTGGCGACCGTGAGAATGGCTTCGGCAGCCGCGTAGACATCGAGCCCTAGCGGCTCGGCTACGTGCTTACCGATGGCCTGCGACGAGAGGCCGCTGTCGAGCTTGCCCAGCAAGCCACCACCCAGCGGACGATCGGCAGCGATGCGGCCCAGCAACACATTGGCGTCCGTCACCGTAGGCCGTAGATTGCCGCGCCCGTAGCAGGCTGGCCCCGGAATGCTGCCTGCCGATTCCGGGCCGACCTGAAGCAAACCGCCTGCATCGACCGACGCAATCGAACCGCCGCCCGCACCAATCGTCTCGATCTGAATCATCGGCGAGCGCACGACCATGCCGAATTCGATCGACGTTTGTGCCGAGAGCGATGCCTCGCCACCTGCCACGAGCGACACATCAAACGACGTGCCGCCCATATCCCCCGTCACCACATTGGGAAAGCCTGCCGCGCGTGCAATGGCGGCACAAGCGATCACCCCGGCGGCCGGGCCGGAGAGCGCAGTGCGAACGGGCACGTCGCTGGCCGTCTCGCGCGACATGATGCCGCCGTTGCTCTGCACGACCAGCAGTTCGCCGTCGAAACCTTGGGCCTGTAAATCGCGCGCCAGACGCGTGAGATAGCCACCGACCACCGGTTGCAGCGATGCATTGAGGGTCGCCGTCGAGCAGCGTTCAAACTCTCGAATTTCAGGCAGCACTTCCGTCGCTGCCGTCACGTTGCCGTTTGGCCAAATCGCTCGCACCGCAGCCACCGCGCGTTGCTCGTTGACCGGATTCGCGTAGGCATTGACGAAGAACACGCACACGGCCTCGCAGTCGGCGACGAGCAGTGCGCGGGCTGCCGCCTCCACTTGCGCAATATCGACTTCGGTATGAATCGAGCCGTCCGCCAGCACGCGCTCGTCGACTTCCAGACGCAGATCGCGCGGCACGATGGGCGCGAAATTGCCACGCAGTCCCCATGTGGCGGGCCGGTCGCGGCGGCGCATTTCCAGTACGTCGCGAAAGCCGGTCGTCGTGATGATGCCGGTGCGCGCTACCTTGCGCTCCAGCAGCGCATTGGTCCCTACGGTCGTGCCATGCACGATGGTGGCAATGGCTGCCGCACCGCCGCGCCCGGCGGATTCGACACGCTCGATACCGTTCATGAAGCCGCGCGCTTCTTCGCCACGCGTGGACGGTACTTTGACGATGCGCGCCACACCAGCCGCTTCATCGAGCACGAACAGATCGGTAAACGTCCCGCCGACGTCGACACCGACGACCAGCGAGGGGTTCGAATTGGCTGCTGCGCTCATGCCTGTTGCTCCTTCGTTGCGTTACCGGTGGTAGCTTGCGTGCCCTCACCTGCTTTCGTCACCGCTTTCGTCACCGCTTTTGTCACGTACCCCATCGCCTTGTCGTGCGCACGTGCCTGTGCGTCGCGTCGCGCCGGGTCGCCGTAGCCACCGCCGCCCGGTGTTTCAAGGCGGACGCGCTCACCGCGTGCGAGCTTGATGCCGAGCATCTTCGACGCCATCGGCGGGGTATGCCATTCACCTTCGTTCTGATACTGGAAGACGTTCGGCACCGACGCTTCACCGCCTGCGATGCCCTGCGGCGCCGAGCGCCCACGCTCGCCGAAGACGAACGCTTCCGCGCTGTCTTCCAGCAATTCGATTTCGTAGATGGCGCCCAACCCGCCGCGATGCTCACCGTCGCCCGCCGAATCGGGGCGCAGCGCCCATTGCGTGAACCGCACCGGATACGCGGCTTCCAGAATCTCGACCGGCGGAATCGTTGCGGTCGAGATCGGCGCGTTGCCGTGCGAGAGACCATCGCCGTCGCTATGCCCGCCGTGACCGCCGCCGAAGAAGCTGAACATCACCCAGCGCTGGCCTTTGCGCGCAGCGTCCGTGCGATACCCCGCAATCGACAATGCGTTGATCGTGCCGTAGGCCTGCGCCATCGCGCGCTCGGGGGCCGCTTGCGCCATCGCGCAGAAGATCACATCGATCATGCGCAGAATGGTTTCGGTGTAACCACCGACCGGACGCGGCCGTTGCGCCGAGATCAGCAGCCCTTCCGGCAGTTCGAACTTCACGGCATCGAGCACACCGGCATTGGCCGGGACGTCGGGGAACAGATGCTTGAGCGCGACGTAGCACGCCGCAATCGCGGTGGCGCGCGAGATATTCACAGGCCCCATGCAAGCCGGTGACGTGCCGGTGAAGTCCAGTGTCAGCGTGTCGCCCGCGACGCGCATGCGCAGCGCGATGGTCAGCGGTTCGTCACGCACGCCGTCGTTGTCGAGCGTGTCGCGATAGGTGTATTCGCCATCGGGCAGTGCGGCCACGTGAGTGCGCATCAGTTTCACGGCGCGCTCGCGCAATTGCGCCAAGGCGTCTTGCACCGTGCCGTCGCCGTACTCGTCGAGCAGGTCGGCAAGGCGTCGTCCGCCGAGTTCGAGCGCCGCCAACTGCCCGTTCAGATCGCCCCAGAGGCTGTCGGGCAAGCGCGTGTTGGCCTTGAGAATCGCCAGCACGTCGGCGTCGAGTTCGCCGCGCCGGATAATGCGCACCGGCGGAATTTGCACGGCCTCCTGCCAGCACTCGGTCGCTGCCGGGTTGTAGTTGCCGGGCACCGCGCCGCCCACATCATGCCAATGCGCGGCAGATGCCAGGAAGCAATACAGCTTGCCGTTGCGGAACACCGGACGCACGAGCTTGAAGTCGTTAGCGTGCGTGCCGCCTTCGTACGGGTCGTTGAAGAGCCACACATCGCCCTCGACCATGCCACCGCGCTCGGCGGCCGCGCGGGCTGCGGCCTGCACAGCGAAGGCCATCGCGCCGACGAAGACCGGCAGGCCCGACTTGCCTTGCACGAGCGTGGCGCCGGTGGCAGCGTCGTAGATGCCGTGGCAGGCGTCGTGTGCCTCGGCAATGATCGGGTTGAAGGCGCTGCGGTAGAGCGTCGCGTCCATTTCGTCGGCGATCTGCTCCAGTCGGCCCTTGAGGACCGCCAGGGTGACGGGATCTAGCATGAAGAAGCTCCGTTAGGTGTCGCGTGAGATGTCGAACTGCGCTG
Source organism: Pandoraea pneumonica (assembly GCF_049918595.1). Taxonomy (GTDB): domain Bacteria; phylum Pseudomonadota; class Gammaproteobacteria; order Burkholderiales; family Burkholderiaceae; genus Pandoraea; species Pandoraea pneumonica_A. Next base: position 49,825 of record NZ_JBNCRZ010000002.1, on the reverse strand, counting down.
CTTGAGCAGATTGAGCAGGCCACCCGCGTCGACCATGTCGAGCAGGAAGCCGGGCACGTTCTCGCAAGCGAGACGGCTGCCGTCGGCGCGTTCGATAAAACCGTCGCGTGGTGCCAGCCGCAGGGTTTCGCCCTCGGCGATGCACTGCGCGTCGGCGCAGGTAAGCAGCAACAGCCCCACATTGAAGGCGTTGCGGAAATAGAGGCCGTTGAACGACGGCGCGATCACGGCGCGCACGCCCAGATGCACGAGCGCGGCGGCGGCCTGTTCGCGCGACGAGCCGATGCCGAAGTTCGGCCCGGCCACGAGCACGTCGCCCGGCTGGACTTGCGCGGCGAACTCGGGGCGCACGCGATGCAGGCAATGGCGCGCGATCTCGTCGATGCCGAATTTCATATAGGCGCCCGGCGCGAGCGCGTCGGTGTCGATGTCTGCGCCCACCACCCACGTGCGATGGACGGTGGCAAGTGCGTCGGAAGAAGACGTTGGCAATGTCATGAGTGGGGTTGAGGAATCGGGTTCAGGCGCGGGTCCAAGCGCGGATTCAGGCGCGAGTTCAGGCGAGGACATCGCGCGGATCGGCAATGCGGCCCGTGAGCGCGGCAGCGGCCACCGCATAGGGCGAACCGAGGTACACCTGTGCGGTCTCCGCGCCCATGCGCCCCTTGAAGTTGCGCGCGGTGCTCGACATCACAGTGGCGCCCTCGGGGATCGAGCCGCCATAGCCAGCGCAAGCGCCGCAGGTGTTGGCGAGCACCTGTGCGCCAGCGGCGACCAACACGTCCATCACGCCCTCGCGCGCGGCCTGTGCCTGATCGCGTGCCGAGGCCGGTGCGACGACGAAGCGCATGCCATCGGCCACATGACGGCCCTTGAGCACACGCGCCGCAGCCCGCAAGTCTTCGAGCTTCGCGCCCGTGCATGCGCCTAGGTACGCCACGTCGACGGGGATATCGGCAAAGGCATCGATCGAGCGCGTATTGGCCGGGCTGTGGGGCGCGGCGACTTGCGGCGCGAGCGTACTGGCGTCGAACGTATGCACTTCGGCCGCAGCATCGGCATCGCTCTGCCAGCGCGCGACGTCGATGGCATCGGTGACACCGACCGAGCGTAAGTAGTCGACGGTTGTCGCATCCGGCGCGACGAGGCCCACTTGCGAACCCAGTTCGGCGCTCATGTTCGAGAGCGTCATGCGCTCTTGCATCGACAGCGCACGCACGGCTTCGCCGCAGAATTCGATGGCCTGATAGCGGCCGCCGTTCATACCGAAGCGGCCGATCATATGCAGCATCATGTCTTTGGCCGTCACGCCGTCGACCAAACGCCCGTCCCAACGCATCTGGATCGTCGAGGGCACCTTCACCCAGATTTCGCCAGATACCGCCACGCCCAGCATTTCCGTGCTGCCGATACCGAACATGTAGGCACCGAACGCACCGCCGGTCGGCGAGTGCGAATCGCCGCCCACGCAGAACATGCCCGGGCGAAGGTGTCCGTGTTCGGGCACGACCACGTGACAAATGCCGACCGAGTCGTACACGTTGGGCAGCGCCTGCGCGTGTGCCCAGTCGCGGGCGATGCGCACGATGCGGCGCGATTCGTCGTCCGATTCCGGCACGTAGTGGTCGATCACCAGCACGACCTTCGACTTGTCCCACAGTTGCGCGCCGAGCGATTCGAGCATCGGTTGCAGACGGCGCGGGCCACTGGAATCGTGAAACATCGCGAGATCGACCCGGCAGGTCACGATCTCGCCCACTGCGACCTCGGCCCGCCCGCAGGCGGCGGCCAGCAGCTTTTGCGTCAGAGTTTGCGCCACGGTAAGTCCCTTACATTCCGAGATAAGCACGGCGGAGCTCGCTGCTCGCGAGCAATTGCGCGCACGTGCCGCTGTGACGGATCGCGCCGTTCTCCAGCACGTAGCCACGCTGTCCGGTTTCCAGCGACTGACCGACGTTCTGCTCGACGAGCAGGATCGACAGGCCGTCGCGTTGCAAACGTGCGATCAGCGCGAACAACTCTTCGACCATGAGCGGCGAGAGGCCCAGCGACGGCTCGTCGAGAATCAGCAGTCGCGGCTCGGCCATCAGCCCGCGCCCGATGGCGAGCATTTGCTGTTCGCCGCCGGACATCGTTCCGGCAGGCTGTGCGATGCGCTCGCGAAGACGTGGGAACAGGTCGAGCATGCGTTCCAGACTGCGCTCGCGATCTGCGCGACCGCGAGCAAACGCGCCGAGCGCCAGGTTTTCGCGCACGCTCAGGTTCGGGAAAATGCGGCGACCTTCGGGCACCTGAATCAGCCCGGCCTTGACCACCTCGCGATAGTGGCGACCGGTCAGGTCGTGACCGTCGAAGCGCACGCGCCCCGCCCAGACCGGATTGATGCCCGAGAGCGTGTTGTTCAGCGTGGACTTGCCCGCGCCGTTGCTGCCGAGCAGCACCACGATTTCCCCCTCGCCGACCGTCAGGTCGACGCCGCGCAGCACCTCCACGCGGCCATAGCCGGTGCGCAGACCTTCGACTTCGAGCAGATGGCTCATCGCGCACCTCCTGCCTGTGCGGCCTGTGCAGCGAGGCGAGCCGCCGTACCGTGCCCCAGATAAGCTTCCACCACGGCCGGGTCGGACGTCACTTCCTGCGGCGTGCCCGCTGCGATCAACTTGCCCTGTGCCAGCACCCACACGTGTTCGGCCAGACTCATCACGGCGCGCATCACGTGCTCGATCATCAGCACCGTCACACCGCTAGCGGCAATTTCGCGCACCACGGGAATCATTTCGTCGATCTCGCTCGGGTTCAGTCCGGCAAGCACTTCGTCGAGCAACAGCAAGCGCGGGCGGGTTGCCAGTGCACGCGCAAGCTCCAGTCGCTTGCGACCGCAGACGGTCAGGTCAGCCGCCGGTTTATCCAACTGCGCTTGCAGATTCGTACGTACCGCGATTTCCTCGGCTTCGCGCAACGCAGCGCGGCGATTGCCCTGATGGAGATGCGCGCCCACGGCGATGTTCTCGCGCACGGTTTGCGCGCCGAACGGCTGCACGATCTGGAACGTGCGCGTCAGCCCCTGACGCGCCGTCACGAACGGTGCCTGCCCGGTGATGTCGCGCCCTTGAAACTCCACGCGACCCGCCGTCGGCGTCAGGAACCCCGAGAGCAAACCGAACAACGTCGTCTTACCGGCACCGTTCGGGCCTACGAGTGCCGTCAGCGTGCCCGGTCGAATGCTCAGACTGACGTCCTGCACGGCCTTCAGGCCACCGAACGTGATGGACAGACCATCGGCTTTCAACAAGGCGTCAGACACGGGCCTTCTCCTCACTTGCCGCAACACTGGCGTCGCTCGCGCGGAGCGTACCGTCCGCTGGCAACTTGCCGTTGCCCTCTTTGCCCATGCCCAGCGCACGGCGCACTGAAGCGCCCGCACCGGTAATGCCGCGCGGCAGGAACATCACGATCAAAATCAGCACTGCGCCGTAGATCACCATCGACAAACCCGGCAGCTCGCCGAACAAATTGCGCGTGAGCTCGCCGAGCGTGTACAGCGCAGCCGCGCCGAGCACCGGCCCCCACAACGTGCCCAGACCACCGACGATCACGCCCACCAGCGCTTCGACCGAGATGGTCGAACCGAAGGCGATGCCCGCGTCGATGTACTGAAACATTTGCACATAGCAAACCCCTGCCGCACTCATGAACGCCCCAGACAACGCAATGGCGCCGAGCTTCACACGCAGCGGATTAACACCGACGGCACGCGCGGCGTTCTCGTTATCACGCACGGCTTGCAACCATGCGCCGAAGCGCGAATGACGCAGCCAAGCCGTCACCAACAGCGCCGCCATCACGAACGTCAGCAGCACGAATGCGTAGCCGCGCGGCGAGGCAAATTGCAGATTCGCAGTACTTTGATGCAGCGGCACCATCAAGCCGACGCCTGCGCCGGTGAACGGCAGCGAGACGGCAAGAATGCGAAACACTTCGGCGAATGCCAGTGTCACCAGCGCGAAGTACGAGCCCTTGAGGCCGTAGCGGAATGTCACAGCGCCCACGACCACAGCGACGAGCGTGCCCATCGCAATCGCGAACGGCATTGCCAGCCACGGGTTCCATCCCCATTGCAGTTGCGCGATCGCCTGCGCGTACGCGCCAACGCCGAAGAACAATGCATGGCCGAACGACAGTTGCCCGCCAAAGCCGCCGAGGATGTTCCACGACTGCGAGAGCAGCACGGTGTAGAGCGTCATCATCAGAAACGACAGCCACACGCCCGACTGCAACGTCATCAGCAGCCCCGTGACGGCTACGCCGAAAAGCACAATTAACCGAAGATCCTTCATCGTTTGCTCCTGCACATGTCTTGAGGCTCCTTAGGCGCGCGCACCGAACAGCCCCTGCGGACGCAGCAGCACGACGATGATGAAAATGGCGAAGATGCCCATCTGGCCGAGCGAATCGCCCAGCCACAAGCCGCCGAACGACTCGACCACACCGATGAGCAAACCGCCGACGAGTGCGCCGGTAAAGCTCCCCATGCCGCCGAGCACGACGATCGTGAATGCCACCAGCACGAAGCCGCCGCCGACTTGCGGGTTGACGTAGTACGTCGGCAGCAGGAAGCACGCCGCCGCGCCCACGCAAGCCATGCCGATGCCGAACGACACCGCGTACACGCGCTCCACGTCGATGCCCATGAGCTTCGCGCCGTGCTTCTCCTTCGCAACCGCACGAATCGCGCGGCCAAGGTCGGTGGCGCGCATGATCCAGAACAAGATGGCCGCCGTCGCCAGCGCACCGCCGAAGGCAATCAGCTTCGGCACCGCCAACATGACCGGACCGATATCGACGGTGGCGAGCGTGTACGGCGTGTCGATGGTGTGGGTGTCCGACTTGAACCACACGAGCGCGAGGTTCTCCAGCACGATGGCCAAGCCGAGCGTGACGAGCAGAATGTTTTCGTCCTTGCCGTGGCTCGCCCGTTCGATCACCAGGCGCTGCAACGCATAGCCGAGGGCAAACATGCCGAGCGTGACGAACGGCAGCGCTACATAGGGGTCGATGCCGAGCTTCTCGCGCAGCAGCCAGACGGCGTACAGCGCCACCATGAGCGCTGCGCCGTGGGCGAAGTTGATGATGTGCAGCACGCCGTAGACCAGCGTGAGACCGAGCGCGATGAGGGCATATACCGCGCCGGTCGTCAGCCCGTTGAGCAGGGCCGAGAGCAGAATGACCGGGTCGAGCATCGCGTCAGGCCTTGAGCGGGAAGACCGGCGCGACCTGACGGTAGCTGTCCGGCAGAATCACCTTGATGTCGCCGCCGGAGACTTGCGTGAGCAGCGGCTGCGCGCCCGTGTTCTGCCCGTTCACGAACTTCGTCGGGCCGTAGGGCATCAGGTGATCTTTGAACGTGCTGGCCGAGAGCGCCGCCGTGATCGCCGCGCGATCGACCGACTTGGCGTGCTCGATGGCGTCGGCCAGCAGCATCATGGCGGTGTACGTCATGAAGACTTCGTAGCTGAAGAATGCGCCCTTGGCTTCCGTGCGCTTCTTGAGCGCGGCCACACGCGCATCTTTCGGATTGAACCAGTGATTGCAATCGATGATGCCGTCGGCGATGTCCGGAAACTCTTTTAGGAATTTGTAGCTCGACGCGGCACCGCCCAGCACCGAGTAGATCGCCTTTGGGCGGATTTTCTGTTGCTTCATTGCGCGCAACAGCAGCGCGTACTCGTTGTAGTAGTTCGCCGGAATCACGATATCCGGGTTCACCGAGCGCATGCGCAGCACGATGTTGTTGAAGTCGCGCGTCGGGTTGGCGTGCTTGATGACCTCTTTCACTTCGAAGCCACGTGCCGGCAATTCCTTTTGCAGCAAGGCGGCCGTGCCGGTGCCGAAGAGCGACTCTTCATGCACGATCATCACGGTTTTGGCGGGCTTACCGGCGGCATCGTTGAGCGCGGCGAGGTCGTCCACGGCGCGCATCGAGCACATGCGATAGCCGGGGCCGAAACGGAAGGTATTCGTCAGGCCGCGCTCGACGATCTGATCGGCAACGCCGACGTCCACCACGTGCGGCAGACCGTACTTCGCAGCGGTTTGCGTTGTTGCCAGACAGATCGCCGATGCGTAAGCACCGACGATTGCCGACACACCGGCTTCGTTCATCTTTTCCACTTCGGCCGAACCTGCTTCAGGGCGCGACTGCGCGTCGCCGAGCACGGCTTCGATGAGGGCACCGCCGAGCGACTTGATACCACCGGCTGCGTTGATATCGTCGATGGCGAGCAGTGCGCCGAGGCGACATTGTTGGCCCGAATAGGCGAGCGCACCGGTGACCGGGTGCAGAACGCCGATCTTGATGGGCTTGCCGGCGGCGCGCGCGGCCCAAGGCGCGGTGGTGGCGGCGGCGAGCGCAGCCAGGGCGGTGGACTGACGCAGGAACGTGCGACGCGAACTCATTGACGATTCTCCGGGCTTAGCTAGTGGTATGCGGGGTAAGCGGTGGATCAGTGGAATTGAGCGGATAGTTCTTCGCTGACCCAGACCTTGGCGTCGATATCGCCGACGCGCGAGAGCTGAAGCTGGTACTGGTAGCGATCGGGGCGATACAGGCCTTGCAGCAATTGCACGGGGCGGTCGGCAACGTCGCGCACGAGGCGCGTGACCGCGAGCAACGCGGAGCCGACGGCAATATCGAGATGGCGCGCCACGACGGCATCGGCCAGACGCGCGGAAATGGTTTGCGTCGCGCCGCCGAGCTCGACACCCGCTTCTTCGAGAAGCATGAGCAGCGGCTTGCGCTCGAGTTCTTCGCGATTGATTTGCGCGATGCCTTCAGGCACGTGCGTGGTGATGTACGAGAGCGGGCCGGCTTGCGTGCTACGCACACGAATGCTCTTGTAGACCGGTGCGCCGGGGGCGAGCGCGAGGGCTTCTGCCACCGCGTCGCTCGCGCCGACGAGCGACGACTCCAGCACCGACACCGTCGTGCGCAAGCCCATATTGACGATGTTCTCGAGCAGGCCCGTGAGGTGCGCCTTTTCGCGCGAGATGCCGGACATGGCGCCGCCGGTGCGTTGCCCTGCGTGCAAGGGCCAGGTGCCTAACCCCGGTCGGCGGACCACGAGTCCGTCAGCCACGAGCATTTCCATGGCCTTGCGAATCGTGATGCGCGCGACACTGAACTGATCGGCCAGCAGATGTTCGCCCGGCACACCGTCCCGGTCGAAACGCCCCTCCTGCAATTGCTCGCGCAGCACGAGGTAGATCTGGTGGTACTTCGGAAGCGGTAGTGGGGTATCCATGCGGCGATTCTGGAAGTGTCATAATGTCCGGTCAATAGAACAAATGGACAGACAAAATGTCCTATCGGGAAAACACCTAAGCTATTTCGCAATCTCTACGCGAAGGCTCGCAAACGCAGGCACAGCAAGGGGTTTCATCATGCGGCGCAGCATTTTTCGATGCTGCGCCGCATGCGTTTTGGGAAGCGATCAGAAGCGATGACGCAGGCCGACGTAGTAGCTCATTTGGTTGTCGTAGCCGTTGAGCTTCACGCCGTTGCCGCCGGTCCAATTGGTCGTTGTCGTGCCGAAGAGGCCAGACCAGCCGCCGTCGACCCGCTCGTACGCCGTGGCGAAGTACACGTCGGTGCGTTTCGAGAAGAAGTAGTCGACGACGCCGTAGACCGTCTGGCGTTTGCCGCTGAAGTTCACGGCGCTGGTGTTGTCCTGCATGTACGCCACGATGAACTGCCATGACGGGTTGAGCAGATAGCTCGCGCCAAGTGTGAAGAACTGATCGCGGCGCGCGGCCGAGAACACCGAGCCGATGGCTGCCACGGTTGTCGGCGTAGCGGCGGTGCTCATGTTGGTAATCGACGCGTAGTCGAGGCCGCCGTTGGTGACATCGAAGCCTGCTTCACGCTGGCTTTGCAGATAGTCGGCATGGAATTTCCACTGGCCGTAGCTCACCTTCGCGCCGAGCGACCACGTTTTCGCTGTACGGCTTTGCGAGTCGTGCGTTTGCTGTACCTGGCCGGTGAAGACGTTACCGTCTTGCTCCCACGACAGCCCACCCGATGCCGACGAGCGTGCCGAGGCCTGCCCCGCGATGCCGCCGAGTGCGTATTGCAGGTTCATGCCGAAGGGGCCGAACTTCTTCGTCCACGTCAGGGCGTTATTGAAGCGCTGCCCAGTGAGATACACGAGCCACGAGTTCGTGGGTGGCGCACCGATGAAGATCGGATCGACCATCGAGATGGCGACGACGGCGCCGGTGTATTGACGCCCCAGTGCCACTTCGCCCCACACGCCCTGCAAGGCGACGAACGCCTGACGGCCGAATAGCTGTCCTTGTTGATCGAACGTACCGGCTTGCGAGTTGAAGCCGTTTTCGAGGACGAAGCGCGCCTTCGTTCCCCCGCCGAGGTCTTCGATACCTTGCAGGCCGAAGCGGCTTGCCGAGAGAAAGCCCTCCCCGGCTTGATTGACCGAGACGACACGACCGCCGGTTGGGCTGGCGTGATTTTGTGACACGATGGCCGCTTCGATCACCCCGTAGAGCGTGACGCTCGATTGGGCGAAGGCCGGTACCGACGTGGCTGCGAGAAGGAGTGCGGCACTTGCGAGCCGTGGTGTTTTGCGAGTGATGTGCGTCATGAGGCTTGGCGTCTTTCTTTTGTTGAAGAAAACAGTGCCCCACGACGCCGTGCGTGAGCCGTCACCGAAAGCAGCAATCGCTGAGTGATGGGCAAACGTCAGGGCGCACGACGCCGCGTCGTGCACGGTCAGTGCACGTCGATCGGCCAAGGGGCGGTGTGGGAAAAACGCGCGCTCGCTTGAAGATGCGATGGGTGATCGCGAGGCGAGGCGTGCGTCGGGGAGCGGCGGCCTATTCGCGCAGAACGCGATACGTCGCGCGCCGAAGGGCGGACGTTGTCATGGGCGGGTGGGGTCGAGTCATCATGGCCCCGACTCTAGGAGCGCCAATTTGTAGCGTCAATGGAACAAATGGCGCAGGCAGTTGTTCTATCGGGAAATTCCCGAGGTCAGTGTTGTAGGAGAAGCACCATGGAGAATCCTGTTTGCAAGCCTGCGCTGGCGACACCCGGCGCGACGTTGCGGCGGTGGCGCGTATTGCGCCGGATCAAGCAGGCGCACGCGGCCGAGTGGCTCGGCGTTTCGCAATCGACGATATCGCGTTGGGAGGCGGGTACGTTGTCGGTGACGAGCGATGCGCTTGTGCGTATTGAAGCGCTGTTCGCGGCCCAGCACGACTCGGCCGCCGATGATGTGTTGAAGCGTTTGGTGACGCACGACTCGCGTGCGGTGCATCTCGTGTGCGATCACACGCATCGTTTGCTCGCGTGTTCGGCATCGCGTGCGGCGGAGTTTTCGTCGCCGTTGTCGATGTTGATGGGCGTGTCGTTGTGGCCGTACGCGACCGAGGCAATCGTGGCGCGTGAAGCGTCGTTGCGGGATGCCGGGTGGTATGAGCAGCGCGCGCCATCGATGGAATTCGACACGGGGAGCAACGATTCGGCCGAGGTGCCGATTCGGCCGAGCCGTTGTCGTTGGACGCGCATCACGCTTGGCGACGGCACAGTCGCGCGATTGGTCGAGACACTATGAGGTCCCTGAGCGTGGGCTACGCATAATTTATGCGTGGAGCGTGCTGATGGCACGACGTAAGCTATTGGGCTGATAAGGCATTAAACGAATGGTGACCGACATGACGCCTGAGCAAATCGAAGGCCGGCTCAATTTTCTGCGCACGTGCGAGCGCTTGAAGGATGTGCTGCGCAGTGGGTATACGGCTACGGGACGTCAGGAAAGTACGGCGGAGCACAGCTGGCGGCTGAGTCTGATGGCGCTGGTGTTCATGGATCAGTTGGGGGATGTGGACAGTGCGAAGGTATTGGCACTGTGTCTGGTCCACGATCTGGGGGAAGCGCTGGGTGGCGATGTACCGGCACCGGCGCAGATGGCCGGTGGCAGCAAAGACGAGATCGAGCGTCGCGATTTGTTGAAGATATGCGAGCCGCTCGATGCGCAGATGCGCGAGCAGATCGTCGGCTGGTGGGACGAGTATGCGCAAGCCGTAACGCCGGAAGCCCGTGCGGTGAAGGCACTCGATAAGCTCGAGACGATGCTGCAACACACGCAGGGCAAGAATCCGCCGGGCTTCGACTATGGGTTCAACTTGTCGTATGGCAGGCGGTACACGGACGCGACGCCGATGTTCAGTGCGATTCGAGCGCAGATCGATGAAGCGACGCGGGCACGGGCTGCGCAAGCGGAAAACGACGCATAACCGGGCGAAATCCCGAGCACCGCACGCCGTGAACGCCGTGAAATAGGTTTTTGATATACTCTTGCGCTCGCGAGACCCGTATCTCGCCCTCCCTGTAGTTCAATGGATAGAACGAGTGCCTCCTAAGCGCTAGATACAGGTTCGATTCCTGTCGGGGGGACCAGCCGGATGGGGCATTCAGCGTTTGCGGTGAAAAGTGTGTGTCAAATCACCGCTCGCATGGTCGTCGCTGATGCAGCAATTTCGTAGCATGCGCTATGCAAGCCCTCGGCCTCTATCGTTATCGGCGCCGAACTCGACCTGTAACACTCCCTTTGTTCCACAGGGCCGACAAGGCCACGCGAATGCCGAGTGGCATCTGCTCGACGAGCCTGAAGACGCTTGCCGATTTCTCCACCGATGAAAACTGAAAATACCTATCTTCGTCACATTGACGGACTGAGGGCACTTGCGGTTCTCTCTGTTGTCACCTTCCATGCGTTCCCCGCGGCAATTCCAGGAGGGTTCGTCGGTGTCGACGTCTTCTTCGTCATTTCGGGCTATCTCATCACCGGCATTCTGACCGAGCAACTCGAAAATCGTCGATTCAGCATTTTGGACTTCTACTCCCGTAGAGTCCGCCGAATTTTCCCAGCATTGATACTGGTATTGGCAACTTGCTTTGCTGTTGGCTGGTTCAGCCTTCTGCCAGGTGAGTACGGGCAACTCGGAAAACACATTGCAGGCGGTGCGACCTTCTCGTCGAACCTCATGCTGTGGCACGAGTCTGGGTACTTCGACGCGGCAGCCGAGACCAAACCGTTACTTCATCTGTGGTCGCTGGGGATCGAAGAGCAGTTCTACATCGTGTGGCCAATCCTCCTCTACGCGATGTGGGGCAAGCGCACCCGCTTGGTCGCTGTGCTCGTGGCGATTCTATGCGGGTCCTTCGCATGGAGCATCTGGACGACAGGAACGAATCCCACCGAGGCGTTTTACTCCCCGCTCACGCGCGCGTGGGAATTGGCCTGCGGCGCGTTACTGGCCACCCTCGCAAGACGCCAAGGCGGTGAGCGCGGATGGATGGCCGATCGATATGGATCTCTCGGAGCCGGCATCGGCGTCGCACTCATTCTCACGGCCGTCTCGCTGCTGAACAACACCAGCCACTTCCCAGGCTGGTGGGCACTCCTACCGACCGTCGGTGCCGCAATGATCATTTGGGCAGGCCCAGATAATCTGGTGAACCGCCGACTCCTCTCCAATCGACTGATGGTCGGAATCGGTCTCGTCAGCTACCCGATGTATCTCTGGCACTGGCCGCTGCTGTCGTTCGCTCGAATTATGGAAGCCGGCACGCCCTCATGGCGCCTTCGTACCCTATTAGTCGCCACCAGTTTTCTGCTGGCGTGGCTTACATACCGGTACGTCGAATTGCCCGTAAAAAAGTCGAGGCTAAAGATATCGACTGCAATTCCACTCGCGGGCGCCATGGCGGTCCTTGGCGCAGTCGGCAGTGCCATTTACCTCGACGGCGGAGCGGCGTCACGATACCCAGCGGCCATTCAGGTAATCGCAGATTTCAAGTACGAATACACCGTCGACGCACGATTCCCAGATTGCTGGCTCGGTGAAAAGATGGCACCCGATGCCTTCTCTTCTAAGTGCTTCGCCCCCGTCGACGGCAAGCGGAATTTCCTGCTTTGGGGGGATTCGCATTCCGCCCGACTATATCCAGGCTTAGCCAAGGTGCTGGCTCAGCGCGGCGTTAACGTCATGCAAACATCGAGAGACAGTTGCCCCCCTGTGCTGCATCGAGGTGGGTACGCAAACTGCAAGTACGGAAACGAATTTGTGCTTTCTCGGCTCCACGACCTGAACATCGACACGGTCGTACTTTTTGCCGCCTGGGGGCGTTACGCCATCGACTGGGAAAACAACATGCCCGCGAGAAAGGACATGGCAGACACCATCGCCGCGATCCATGCTCAGGGAATCAAGAAGGTCGTTGTGATCGGACCAGCACCGGAATGGCCGGACGCGCTGCCGAAGCTCGTTTATCGCCGATGGGAAGCCGACTACCCTGCGCATCGAATTCCTGAGCGGCTGAACCTGAAATTAGTCGAAGGCACCGTTCAGTCTGACATCGCACTCGCAAAAGTAGTCCCCGAGATGGGGGCTACATTCATCCCGTTGATGAGTGGCCTGTGCAACGCGCGAGGATGCCTAACCCACACGCCAGGGGCGCCAACCGAGCTGATGACGTGGGACTACGGCCACCTGACGACGCCAGGGGCGATCTATATTTCTAAGATGATCGAAGCTCAGATCCTGTAGTCCTCGTCAACGCCAGCGCCGAAAGCAGGACAGTTCAGGTGCCATTCTTGTCGAGCGACCAGAAATTAGTTGGCCAATGTTCGATACGCCCGCGTTTTGGAGCTTCCGACATCGACGGGCTGCGAGCACCCTGCCAACTCGGGACGCGAACAACGCCCGTTCTGGCAGGCCTCCTGATAGTTGACACGGCGTGCCGTGAGATCCGGGCCCTCGATCACATAGGCGCTTTTATCGGTCCACGCCCCGGCCTTCGCCTTATCGCTTCCCCACAACAGACACGTCCCCGTCTGACCGTTCTCCGTGCATCGCCATGCCGTAATGATCGCCGCACGGCCATTGCAAATTCCACCCTCTGCATAGGCCTGCGCAGTCCCCGATGCCATCATCAGAACACCAGCCAAACCTGCCATTGCCATCAAGCCATTTGCTCGTCGTGCCATCGTAACGCGCTCCATATTTCCGTATCCGTAAAATTCCCCCGGGGGACATTCGAGCGCTTTCGTTAGCACTTCATTAATCGCGTTTTTCCTGCTTATCTTACGAATCAAGCGTTTGCAGAGCCTAACAAATTCCCTGTTGCGCATTCATGAATGGCAACAAAATGGTGTGCATTGCAACAACGAGTTCCCCGGCACAACACCCCGAAACCCTTACCAGTATTGGTTCTCAACGGTGTCGCATTGCTGAACTATGGATTACCCCTAATCTTTTCCTAATCCAAAAAGAAAAATCGCGTTCATCCGTTCGTAATCCCCGCTATTTTTAACAGGATTGCCACCTATCTCCGATGTGCTGGCAGGCAGCGCCAGCAGTATGGACTTCGACGGGTTGGACCGCACCATCGGTAGCTCGGCCGATGGCTCGCTCGACCTTGTTGATATGCACTCCTACGCATCTCACTGCGATTTCGTCGATCGTTTCGTCTTAGCGTCCTACAGACTGCCCCGGCAAATATTTTGCCCGCAGGCAAACGAATCGGCCGCCTCGGCAAAGGCGTGTCGTCATGCGACTCCACATGCTCCCCTATCATTTCTCACGTGCCTGCCAGGCTTTATGCAGGCGTCACGCTGCCGCCGTCGCCCGCCATCAAGTGCCTCGGCGCGGTTCCTTCGCCGGATTGCCCATTCTCGACGCCGGGATTCGCATGACGAAGCCTTCGCCACGCACATCATCGACCTGCCCGACCAAGGCAGCGAACACCCCACTCCCTGACAACACTCACGCTATCGCCCACGCGTGGGCACAAGTCGGCGCCGCGCTCAGCCCCTATCCCGATTGCCCCTTGCCGACATGGACAGGGGGCGGTGACACGCTGCATCAGCACCTGATCGTGATCGCCAACGCCCATGAGGCTGACATCGTGGGCCAGTTGCGCCATTTGGAGACGGCGGCATCGCGGTTCGGCAAGGTGGGGTTCGTGGGGCCTGCCAGCGTGAGGCGACTCGTGGAATGGTCGCTCGGCGAGCGCGTGGTAGTCCTCTCTCGCATGCCGCGCGACGTCTCCGACTGGGATCTACGCTGCACACTCGGCGCGCTGGCACGCGCACTCGGCCCGCACGCGGCGGCGGCCCACGACGGCATGGCGCACCTGCGAGTCGCAGCAACGTGCGCGCGGCACTGGCGCGACCGACTGGCCGCTTCGGCACAGCATGGACTTTGTGTTGGGATTGCCTGGCCCGGTGCATCGAACCTCACACCGCTAAACCCGCTGAGCCTGCTGCTCTCAGTCCCCGGCGTGTCGTGGGTGCCGCTCGGCACGCACGATCATCCAATGCCCACTGACACGACACCGCCCCCCCACGTCGACTGGATGGATTGGCGTGCCGACTGCGACGATCTCGCGGACGAAGCCGCACTCGTCGACAATCTCGATCTCGTGATTTCGCTGGATATCGCCCGCACCCACCTCGCGGGCGGGCTGGGCGTGCCGGTTTGGCATGTGGACACAACTGTGCAGCCGGCTGTCGCCGGGTATGCCCAAATGCGCTTATTCTGCGCGGCGGCACGCAACGACTGGCGCGGTGCCGTCGAGGCGGCGGCACAAGCGTTGCACTCGCTATCCGCCGAATTTCAAGGCTGGTCGAGGTAGACCGACGTCCACCGACCAACCAAGTCGCCCGTGCGCCCCAAGCCGTCTATATCGCTTATGCCGCCCAGCGATCGCCGACCTGTGCGGTCTTTACCCACGCCATGAATGCCGCGGCTTCCGGGGTGTCGGCCGGGGCGGACCAGTTCGCATAATCCGCTTCGACAAACGGCCGATACGGGCCGTGTTTCGCTTCGAAAATCACAGCGCCCGGGTCAAGCGACAGCACTGTGTGATGCACATTAATCGGCGACTCGATAACGAGCGTATCTTCGCCGAGTACTTTGCGCTCAGTGACAACACCGGCTTCATCGAACGTCAACACAACGAAGCGGCCACGCAATGCGGTAAGCAACTCCCACGTATGGCGATGCAAATGCGGACGAATATAGGTGGCCGGCTCCATGGCGATCGCCAGGCGCTGAATCGGATCGTCCAGCGCCTCGTGCAGATTCTGATTCATACGCAGACGCGGCGACTGCTCGGCTTGCTGGGTCAGCGCATCGAGCGCTTCGGTGGACAACGTTTTCATATCGGAATCGTGGGGAAATATCGCGCTTATTGAGAAGTTGCAGGGCGCTGAGGTGCAAAGTGTATCAAACCGCCGTCGCGAACCGCGGTATCGGGCCGCCCATAAAAAAACCCGCCTTGCGGCGGGCTTCTTCAACTTCGCATTCCTTTGCGCCACAGTGGCGCAACGGCATGCTTAGTACATCTTCTTCTTCAGGGTCTGGCTGCGCAGACGCTTACGCAGACGGGCCACGGCAGCAGCCTTCTTGCGCTTGCGCTCAGCCGTCGGCTTTTCGTAAGCCGCACGTGCCTTGACTTCCTTGATCAGGCCCGTGCCATCGATGGCGCGGCGGAAACGACGCAGTGCGACTTCAACGGGTTCACCGTCTTTGATAACGATCTTGGTCATGCAATAACTCGTATAGTGAATCGGCTCAGAGAGCCGGAATATTAACTACCGCGCAAAGATACCCTTCACCGCCCTGCCGGAGATTCCTCCTGCCAGGCGCGACGAACGGACTTGCCACGGACTGCACTACACCACATCTGGCGGGACCGCGACTCACCTCCTCGGCGATCTCCCGATTGGCATTTGATGTCCATATTCGCTGCCGGCGCCTCTGCGCTGGCCTCGAACTGCACACCCCGCCTTCCAGACTGGCTGAATGGGTTGACTGATGGCGAAACCGCACTCTTCGTTCGTCACTGAGTACAGTTTCCCCGCGATGCCCAAATTTTGGACAAGGTCGGGATTATACACACAAAGTGCGTGAATTGCACCCGTTTTGCGGCCCCACGATACAAATGGGCTCCGGCGACTGGCGTCGGAGCCCATTTAGGCAGTGATAGGCGGGAAAAACGCGGCGAAACGGCACGAAACCGCCTCGTCGCAACCGCCTTCTCCGTTCAGGCCGAAACCGGCCTCAGCCTGTGATGCTTAGAACTTGTGGCGCACGCCAGCGGTAACAGCGATCTGCGACTGAGCGCCGGTGCCCGTCGGGCCACCCACGTTGTCGATCGCGGCCACGATGGCATCGCCCGTCGCGCGTTGATAGACGGCGGCGATGTACGTTTCCGTACGCTTGCTGAGCGAGTACACACCACCGGCATTGACTTGGAACCAACGCGGCTTCGTGCCCTTGGTGATGCCGGTCAGTGCCGTCGCACCGCCCACGCTGCCATCGCTGTACACGAATGCCAGACCGCCCAGCAGGTTCGGCGTGATCTGGTACTTGCCGTTCAGTTCGAACGTGTTCACGCGAATCGACGATTGGTTGACGTAGTTGACCTTGGCGTAGCTGTACACGAAGCCAACGGTCGCGGCCTGAATCTGGTACGACACACCCGCAGCGGCGATGTCGTGCTTGGCGACGGTGCTCGTGTAGAAGATGTCGGTTGCGCTCGAATAGTCGTTGCTCACGGCACCGTTGCCGTTGACCGTGCCCGGACCTGCCAGGTGCATGTAAGCGGCAGCCGCGGTCAGCGGGCCGTTAGCGTACGAAGCACCCAGGCTCCATGCGCTGTTGTTCGAGAAGCCCGTGCCGCCGCCGGTGTTCGGCTGGTTGCTGAAGCCGTACAGTGCACCGAACGAGAACCCGTTGTAGTTCACGCTCGTGTACTTGACCGAGTTGCTCACGCGGAACGAGTTGTACAGGTTGTCGATGTCGCCGACGTGGGCGCCGTATTGCGTGGCCCACTGCTTGGCCGACGTGATCGGGCTCACGAAATCGACCACGGAATCATACTGGCGACCGATCGTGACCGTGCCGGCTTGCGTGCTCGACAGACCGACATACGCTTGGCGGCCGAACATGCGGCTGTTTTGCGACATCGTACCGTTGGTCAGGCTGAAGCCGTTTTCCAAGACGAACACTGCCTTCAGACCGCCGCCCAGATCTTCCGAACCCTTCAGGCCCCAACGGTTGCCCTGACCGATGCCGCTCACGGCTTGAATGTTGTGCGCGCCCTTGACGTTAGCACCCACGCCGCTGGCGACGTTGTTCACATAACCGATACCGGCGTCGATCACGCCGTAGAGCGTCACGTTGCTTTGGGCCATGGCCGGAGCGGCCACTGCGAAGCTGGCGAGGGCCAGTGCCGTAAGTTGGAAGCGCTTCATTCTTATCCTCTTTGATAATGATTTTTAGAATTCTTGTCCGCTGTGCGGATATCTCCTGTCACTGCCGGTTGCCACGTGCCCCGTGACACGGATTGCTGCAACCGCATATGCAATGGAGTACTCACCAAATGACTTGCGGTGCTTTCCTTATGAGGGAAAAGCACCGCCGGTCATTCGCAAGCGGGTGCATTCTGACACGAGAAAGGGCCGCTTCGCACGCAAGTGGTGCGATTGCAACACTCGTAATTTGCAACATATGCGAGCCCATTCGCATTGCTTCGGTGAGCGTGATATCGGCTATTCGATCAGCCGCATGACACGTCGCGAGACGACGTTGACCGTATCTGCACGGCGCATTGAAGCGGGCCGAAAAAAAGAAAACGGCGCGTCGCCGATATGGCGCGCGCCGTGTATTTTTCAGCGGGAATTTCAGCTGAAATTGCGAGAGGCTGACGCGCAACTTTCGCGTTACACGCCCCAACTTCGACGGCGGGACCCAGCCGATGACTCAGGCCGCGCCGCTCGTCGATGCCGTTTTCAGCGGCTTTGCGGCAGCCGTACCTACGGGCGCCTGTTTTGCCGGCTTGACGACTTTGCGCAACTTGGCCGGCTTGTCGGGTGTCGAGGGCGTCGAGGGTTTCACCGGCTTGATGGCCTTGGGCGCTTTGGGCGCTTTCGCGGCCTTGGCGGCCTTGGCGGGCTTCGCGGGCTTCGCGGGTTTCGCTGGCTTTACGGCCTTCGGCGCCTTATCCGATTTGGCCGACTTGGCAGCAGCGGACACGACCTTTGCCTTAGCGGCGGCGTTGCGCGCAGCGGCGGCGAGTTCAAGATCGATGGTGTGCTTGAGGCCTGCAATGACGGGTTCTGCGAGATCGTCGGCGAAGTGATCGAACCAGCGCTTGGCTTGCAGGAGTTTTTTGCCGCCGAGGCGCTGCTTGTGGCCTTCGTCATGCGCCAGTACTTTGGCGGACAGTCGTGCACGGCCTTTTGAGAGCCGCTCGAGAACGGTGATGATGGTGAACCCGCGATGCGACGTCTTCTGCTCGGCAGACATACTGGCCTCCTGATGTGTTCGCCTGACGGCGAGCCCGGATCGGATAAATGCCACGACTACGTTCACGTGGATGCAAGGATCGTATCACGCCGAAAACGGCCTGATAGCGGGGACGCTGCCGAGCAAAGCTTCAGTGAGAAAAGCGGGGACACTACAGGTAGGACACGCGGAAACGAAAAACGCCCCGAAAGGGGCGTCTCGCAAACTGCTAATACAGCAGGGAATTTCTGGTCGGAGCGATAGGATTCGAACCTACGACCCTCTGATCCCAAATCAGATGCGCTACCAGGCTGCGCTACGCTCCGACGAAGAGGGCGAATTGTAGAGGGTTCTTGGCGCTGCGTCAAATAGACTCTAAGATTCTGCGTGTTTTCCCCGCCGTGGGCTGCCACAATGCCCTTGCTGCGGTTGGTGCATTCCCCATCACACGCCACCACACACACGCCGCACCAGTCTCGCCGACGGTCACGCCGCCGCCACGAAAACCCGCCATAGTGGGAGGTTCAACATGTCCGAACCCGTGTCGATGAACCTGATTCTCTGGCGTCATGCCGACGCCGAAAACCTGCCCGCCACCCTCGCCCTCAGCGCACAAGCCGACCTCGCCCGCGAACTCACCGAACGCGGTCGCAAACAAGCCGAAAAATCCGCCCAGTGGCTGCGCGCCCGATTGCCCGAGGACACGCTTATCCTCTCCAGCCCCGCCGTGCGCGCCGTCCAGACCGCGCAAGCCCTCACCCCCAGCCCCCGCATCGTGCGCGACCTCGCCCCCGGTGCCAACGCCATGACCCTGCTCGGCGCCATCGACTGGCCCGGCACCGCACAGAACGTCGTGATCGTCGGCCATCAACCCGCCCTCGGCCAACTCGCCAGCCTCCTCCTGAGCGGCCAGGAAGCCTACTGGACCATCAAGAAGTCCGGCATCTGGTGGCTCGCCTCACGACGCCGCGAAGACGAAAGTCAGGTCGTCGTGCGCGCCGTCATCAATCCCGATTTACTTTGATTTCAACCGCGTCCGATTGCCGCAGGAAAGCCCCGGAAATGGCCTGCCCACGGCCTTCCGCTTGGGACCTGCTGCGTGACAACTCGCGTTTTGTCATAGAATTGTCGCCTCCCGTTCACGGAATCGACATTGATGCTTTTTAAAGTACGTCGCAACGCGACCGTCACAAAAAGGGCCTTTATGCGCGACCTGCCGAACCCCACCATGCCGCTCTCTTCGCTGACCCCTACGTCGCGGAGGCGTCTTCCTCGCCCTGAAACGCCTGTCAAACCGAATCTGGCTGTGGCGTGGGCACGCGACGAAAGCGAACTTCGAGAAGCCCAACGCCTGAGATATCAGGTCTTCGCCGAAGAAATGGGCGCATCGGTAAAAGGCCCGGCAGGCCTGGACGTCGACGAATACGACCAATATTGCGATCACCTGCTCGTGCGCGATCAGGATTCGCTCAAGGTTGTCGGCACCTACCGCGTATTACCCCCCGACCAAGCCAAACGCCTCGGCCGTCTGTACTCCGAAGGTGAGTTCGACCTCTCGCGCCTCGACCATCTGCGCCCCAAGATGCTCGAAACCGGCCGCTCGTGCGTGCACCACGACTACCGCAACGGCGCCGTCATCATGGCCCTCTGGAGCGGTCTCGCAGAGTACATGGTGCGCCACGGCCTCGAAACGATGCTCGGCTGCGCCAGCGTGCCGATGGCCGACGGCGGACACTACGCCGCCAGCCTCTATCGCAAGCTGCAAGACAGCGATGGCGCCATGGCCCCGGCGGAGTACCACGCCGTACCGCGTATCGCCCTGCCGATCAACGAGCTGCAATCGGGCCTCGATGTCGAACCGCCCGCACTCGTCAAGGGCTACCTGCGTCTCGGCGCCCGCATCTGCGGCGCACCGGCCTGGGACCCCGATTTCAACACGGCAGACTTCCTCACGATGTTCCGCCTGTCCGATATGAATCCGCGCTATGCGCGACACTTCCTCGGACCTGAACTGCTGAACAAGCTCAAAAGCGCCTGATAAGGCCCCCCCCCAACCGATTCAGTCCCCGTCGAAAGGGACAAAAAAAGCCCGGCAAATGCCGGGCTTTTTCATTGGGACCAACGAAAGGCGTATCAGGACTCCACAAGCCAGCGCGACTTCACGCGTACACCACCTTGTAGCGCTGCCCGATCTTCTCCCACTCCTGCGCCTCACGCTGCAAGCTGTAATCGGTCAACGGGTTGGCATCGATCCACGTGCGCGGCACAGACACTTCAAAACCATCATCCAAGCGATTGACTTCGATACGCTCAGGCAACGCATCGATACGGCGGCGACAGAACAATACCGCCAGCCGCAGACAGAACAGCAACTGCCAATCGACCTGCTGCGCCTGCGACGCCAGCTTGCCCAACTTGCCCACGTGCCCCAACAGCAACTCGGCAAGGCGCGCCTGATCGGGGCGCGAGAAGCCGGGCATGTCCGCATTGCTGCCGATGTACGCCGAATGCTTGTGATACGCGCTGTGCGAAATCGACAACCCCATCTCGTGCAACGACGAGGCCCAGCTGAGCAGCGCTTTGCCCTCTTCACGTCCGTCGTCTTCGTCTTCCGCACCAGCGACCACCGGCAACTGTCGATAAAGGTCGATCGCCAGACGCCCGACGCGCTCCGCCTGCGCGCGATCCACGCCATAACGGCGCACAAACTGCTCAACCGTCACGGCACGCATATCCTGATGCTGCGTACGGCCCAGCAAGTCGTACATCACGCCCAAGCGCAAAGCCGCATCGGTCGTTTCCATATGATCGACTTCAAGCTCATTGAAGACCGACAACATGATCGACAAACCACCCGGCAATACCGGAATGCGGTCCTGCTTCAGTCCGGCCAATTTCAATCGATTGGCGTTTTCCGCCTTGATTAGCGCCCGTTTAAGCCGCTCAAGACCGCCGCGCGTAAGGCCGTGCACGCCACCGTCGTTAAAACCATTGGCTTCCAGCAATTCGGCCAATGCACGCGCCGTGCCCGAAGAACCGATGGCCTGCGACCACCCTGCTTCGCGGAACGCGGCAGAAATGATCTGAATCTCACGACGCGCGGCAAGCTCCGCCTGCTTCATCGCATATTCGTCGACATTGCCGCTCGGAAAGAACAACCGGCTATGACTCACGCAACCGATATACAGACTCTCCATAATCAGCGGTTCGTAGTCCTGACCGATAATAAATTCCGTCGAACCACCGCCGATATCCACGACCAGCCGATTACCCGGACACGTCGGCACCGAATGCGCCGCACCCGCATAGATCAACCGCGCTTCTTCACGACCAGCAATCACTTCGATGGGAAACCCGAGCGCACGCTGCGCTTCACCGAGAAAGTCCTGCGCGTTCTTCGCCACACGCAGCGTGTTGGTCGCCACTGCGCGTACTTGATCGGGGTGAAAGCCCCGCAACCGCTCGCCAAAGCGCTTGAGCACATCCCAGCCGCGTTGCTGCGACGGGTGATCGAGGTACTTTTCCGCATTCAGGCCGGCGGCAAGGCGCACCGGCTCGCGCAGCGCATCGACCTGATAGATCTGCGTGCCGGCGGAAGTTTCCTCCACCCGGCCGATGATCAGGCGAAAACTGTTCGAGCCGAGATCGACGGCCGCTAATAAAGGCGAAGGGGTACTCATGTGGGGGTGCGCCTGAGCGATGAGGGTCGAAATACGCTTTGTTGCACACGAAAAGCGTGACGCGCACTCGACAGATAAATGACGAATACGTTACAAAGTGAATATGACACGTCGTTGACAAATGTGAATGTCATATAACTGTAACAATACGGATGAAGAATTCACGCCAATCCCATGTCTTTCGCACGTTCAATATGAATTATCCGCTGCTCAATCGCGAGCTAGGCATCCTTGCGTTCAATGAACGCGTGCTCGCCCAGGCAGCCGATCCGGCCACGCCACTGCTCGAACGCCTGCGTTTTGTCTGTATCGTCAGTAGCAATCTGGATGAATTCTTCGAGATCCGCGTCGCCGGACTCAAGGAGCAGATGCGCGAAAATCCGGGCATGCTCACGCCCGACGGCATGACTTTTCAGCAAGTTTACACGCAAGTCTGTTCCCGGGCACAGGCGCTCGTGGAAAAGCAGTACGCCATGTTCGGCAGCCTGATGCCCGCGCTCGAGGCCGAAGGCATCGCCTTTCACCCCTCCGGCCAGTGGAACGACGCCCAAGTCGAGTGGGCGCGCGACTACTTCATGCGCGAACTGGTTCCCGTGCTCACGCCCATCGGGCTCGATCCGGCGCACCCGTTCCCCCGCGTGCTCAACAAGAGCCTGAACTTCGCCGTCGAACTCGAAGGGAAAGACGCCTTCGGGCGCGACGCCGAGCTCGCCATCGTGCAAGCCCCGCGCGCCCTGCCCCGGCTGGTGCCCATGCCCGCACCGCTCGCGCCGCTGCCCAACAGCTTCGTGCTGCTCAGCTCGCTCATGCTGCGCTTCGCAAGCGAACTGTTCCCGGGCCTCACCGCCAAGGGCTGCCACCAGTTCCGCGTTACTCGCAACAGCGATCTGTTCGTCGACGAAGACGAAATCACGAACCTGCGCACCGCCCTGCAAGGCGAACTGCCCGCCCGCCACCTCGGCGATGCCGTACGCCTGGAAGTCGACGCCGGTGCGCCCGCGCGGCTGGTACGCCGCCTGCAAACGGAATGCGGCCTGACCGACTCGGATTGCTACCGCGTGAAGGGCCCCGTCAACCTCGTGCGCCTGATGCCGCTGCCCGAGATGGTCGATCGCCCCGATCTGAAATTCGCACCGTTCGTGCCGGCGTTGCCCAAGCGCATGATCGCTTCGCCCGCGATGTTCGATCTCATCGATCAGGGCGACGTGCTGCTGCATCACCCCTACGACAGCTTCCAACCCGTGCTGGAGCTGCTGTTGCAGGCCGCGCGCGACCCTGATGTGGTCGCCATCAAGCAGACCATCTACCGCACCGGTAACGAGTCGGCGCTGATGGACGCACTCATGGAAGCCGCGCGCAATGGCAAGGAAGTCACGGTGGTGGTGGAGCTGCTGGCGCGTTTCGATGAAGAGACGAACATCAACTGGGCTGCGCGCCTCGAAGCGGTGGGCGCGCACGTCGTGTATGGCGTGGTCGGTCACAAGTGCCACGCGAAGATGCTGCTGGTCGTGCGCCGCACGCATCAGGGCAAGAAGACGTTCCTCAAACGCTATGTCCACCTGGGCACCGGTAACTACCACCCGCGCACGGCACGTCTCTATACCGACTTCGGCTTGATGACGGCCGACGAGAAGCTCTGTGCGGACGTACACGTCGTCTTCCAGCAGCTCACCGGCATCGGACGGCAGACGCAATTGCACGGTCTGTGGCAATCGCCGTTCACGATGCATACGCATTTGCTCGAAGCGATCCGGCGTGAGACCGAGGCGGCGACGGCTGGCAAGAAGGCCCGCATCATCGCGAAGATGAACGCGCTGCTCGAGCCGACCATCATTGCCGAGTTGTACAAGGCGTCGCGCGCGGGCGTGAAGATCGATCTGATCGTGCGCGGCGTGTGTTCGTTGCGCGCAGGCGTGCCGGGGCTCTCGGAGAACATCACCGTGCGCTCGATCGTCGGACGTTTTCTCGAACACCACCGCATCTACTACTTCTATTCGCACGGTGACGAGCAGGTGATGCTCTCGAGCGCCGACTGGATGGAGCGTAACTTCTTCCGTCGCGTGGAAGTCGCCTTCCCGGTGCACGACAAGCGGCTGAAGGCGCGCGTGATTCGTGAGGGCTTGATGGTGCATCTGCGCGACAATACGGCCGCGTGGCTGATGCGTCCGGACGGCAGTTATCTGCGCCGCCGCGCGGGCAAGAAGCCCTTCAACAGCCAACTGGCGCTGATGCAGGAACTCACGCAGTACGTGCAGACGGGGAACTGATCCGGCGAGCACCAGACGCGGACAAGCGGGGCGTACGCCCCGTTTTTCATCGGACTGGCGGCAGCAATGAAAAAGGCGTCTGACTGGAGAGTCAGACGCCTTTTTTGTCGTCCCGCGAGCGAATAAGACTTAACCGTTAGCCGCCACGTTCGGTGTCGCAGCCACCGGCATATCCGACGGGGCCCGGTGAACCACCCGCGACGGCGGGAAATGGATGCTGAACGTGCTGCCACGCCCTTCCTCGCTCGTCACCTTCAGGTCGGCCTGATGGCGCGTGAGCACGTGTTTGACGATCGCCAGCCCCAACCCGGTGCCGCCCGTATCGCGCGAGCGGCTGCGGTCGATCCGATAAAAGCGCTCGGTCAGACGCGGGATATGTTCCGGCGGAATCCCCAGCCCCGAGTCGATGACGGTGAAGCGCGCGCCACCGTCGTCGGTCGCGCTCCAGTCGATGCAAATCTTGCCGCCCTGCGGCGTATAGCGCACCGCATTGCTGACCAAATTGATGAACGCGCTGTGCAGCTCGCCTTCCGCACCTCGCACGTCCAGTCCTTCGACACCGGTGACTTCGATCGAGTGCTGGCCCTGCGAGAGCCCTTCCGCATCACTGCGCAAGGTGCGCATCTGCACGCCCATATCGATGCGCTCGTCCGACGGCGGCTTACCGCTGCCTTCGAGCTTGGCGAGCGTAAGCAGGTCGTTCACGATGCTCTGCATGCGCGACGCTTGCAGCCGCATGATCTCGACGTAACGCTGAATTTCCTCAGCGGAAAGCGGCAACTCGCCAACCGTCTCAAGAAAGCCCGAGAGCACCGTCAGCGGCGTCTTCAACTCGTGCGAGACGTTGGCCACGAAGTCGCGGCGCATCGCGTCCGTGCGCTCCAGATCGGTGACGTCCAGCGAGATGATCAGCTTGCGGTTGTCGCCATACGGAAACACCTGCATCGACAGCACGTTGTTCCGCTTCACGCCCATGTGCTGCATGATCAGCGCCTCGTCGTAACGCTCGGACGAGAGGTAGTGCACGAACGCCGGGGTGCGCAGCAGATGCGTGATTTGCTGACGCAGATCGCGCTTGGCGTCGATACCGAAGTGGGTTTCGGCAATCGCGTTGCACCATTCGATCTGGTTATGCTCGTCGAGCATGATCACGCCGTTGGGCGACGCCTGAATGGCTTGAATGAAGCGCGCGTGCTGCTGCTCGACCTGCTTGACCTGGTTATGCCAGCGCTTGGCAAGCTTGTGCAGCCGGTAATAGATTTCGCCCCACAGACCGAGTGCACTCGGCACTTCCCCGTAGACCGGGGCATCGAGCAGACGCCAGAGACGTTGCGCGTGGTAGACGTTGAAGAAAAGCTGAACCACCAGCAGAACGATGGCGGTGATATAACCTGCGCGCGCGCCGAGAAGCCAGCCCACACCCGCGGAGATGGCCGCTTGCAGGATCAGGAACGCCAGCGCACGGGCCCAAATGATATTCATAGACGATGCACAGGGGTTTGCCGCCGCTTTGGCCGGGACTGGCGAAGCCGCTACAACGCTTGCGCGTCATACCGAGCCATGCCAGCTGCGGTGAAAACGGCGGCTGACGGCGCCGACGGCGCACGTCAGGGGTCACTTCTTAGCGCCCGGGAGCGCTCAGGAGCGCTTGAAAGCGCCATAAAGCGCCTTGAAGCACCTTAGGCACCTTAGGCACCTTAAACCGACTTCGTGAGACGGTAGCCGCTGCCGCGTACGGTCTCGATCATAGCATCGTGCCCGGCAGGCTTGAGTGCGGCGCGCAGACGCTTGATGTGCACGTCCACCGTGCGCTCTTCGACGAACACGTGATCGCCCCACACCTGATCGAGCAGTTGCGAGCGGCTGTGCACGCGCTCCGGGTGGGTCATGAAGAAGTGCAGCAGGCGGAATTCCGTCGGGCCCAGATCGAGCTTGATGTCGCCGCTCGTCTGATGGCTCGTGACACGATGTGTCGCCGGGTCGAGCTTCAGACCGTTCACGCTCACCACATCTTCCGTCAACTGCGGCGCGCGGCGGCGCAACACCGCCTTGATGCGCGCCATCAGTTCCTTCGGCGAAAACGGCTTGGTGACATAGTCGTCGGCACCGATTTCCAGCCCCATCACTTTGTCCTGCTCTTCGCTGCGCGCGGTGAGCATGATGATGGGGACGTGCTTGGTGCGCTCGTTCGCCCGCAGCTCGCGCGCGAACGTCACACCGGACTTGCCGGGCAACATCCAGTCGAGCAGAACGAGATCCGGCAGGACGTCGCTAATCAGCGTAAGCGCCTGCTCGGCGTTGTACGCCCGGATCGGATAGTGACCCGCATGTTGCAGATTAACGGAAATCAGCTCGGAAATCGCCGGCTCGTCTTCCACGATCAGAATGCTGCTGGGCATCGGTTGCCTCTCAAACCTTCAGTAATGTCGAGCTTGTTATTCGCCTTGCACTTTGCGCTGCAAATCTTCGCGCGAAATGTGCCGGACGTCGGTGCCCTTGACGATGTAAATGATGAATTCTGCAATGTTCTTCGCGTGGTCGCCGATTCGCTCGATGGCCTTGGCGATGAACAGGAAGTCCAACCCCGCCGAAATGGTGCGCGGGTCTTCCATCATGTACGTGACCAATTTTCGCACGAAGCCACGGAATTCATTGTCGATGGCCTTATCGTCGCGCACGATTTCGGCCGCTGCCACGATGTCCAGACGCGCGAAGGCGTCCAGCGTGCGACGCAGCAACTGTGCTGCCATCTCGCCCGAGAGCTTGATCTCGGCGAAATTCACGCTCTGTGCCGCGCCGTCTTCCAGCAAATGGCGCGTGCGCTTGGCAATCTTCTCGGCCTCGTCGCCTGCGCGCTCGAGGTTGGTGATCGTCTTCGAGATCGAGAGCAGCAGGCGCAGGTCGCGCGCGGTCGGCTGGCGACGCGCAATGATCTTGCTG
Source organism: Pandoraea pneumonica (assembly GCF_049918595.1). Classification (GTDB taxonomy): domain Bacteria; phylum Pseudomonadota; class Gammaproteobacteria; order Burkholderiales; family Burkholderiaceae; genus Pandoraea; species Pandoraea pneumonica_A. The sequence goes on along the minus strand of NZ_JBNCRZ010000002.1, from coordinate 22,563 downwards.
CACTCTTCGTCGATCTCGACTTCCATCGTGTTGAGACGGTGCTCGTTGGCGATCACTTCGTCGACCAGACCACGATCGAACCCGATGAGGCCCTGCATGGCCGTCACAATCTGCGATTCGACCAAGCCGCCCATCTCGAGGACGCGCGAGCAAACCTGATTCAGGTCGGAATCGAACTGGCTGGAAAGATGTTTATCGTTCATATCGCAGGTGTCCTCGTGGAGATCAACCAAAACGGCCGGTGATGTAGTCTTCGGTTTCTTTACGGTCCGGCTTGATGAAGATCTTCTCGGTTTCGCCGAATTCGATCAGTTCGCCCAGATACATATACGCCGTGTAGTCCGAGCAACGCGCCGCTTGCTGCATGTTGTGCGTGACGATCACGACGGTGTAGTCGTCCTTGAGCTCGGCAATCAGTTCTTCGATGCGGCCCGTGGAAATCGGGTCGAGCGCCGAGCACGGCTCGTCGAGCAACAGCACTTCCGGACGGATGGCAATGCCGCGCGCGATGCACAGACGCTGTTGCTGACCGCCCGACAGGCCGTAGCCCGACTGTTGCAGCTTGTCTTTCACTTCGCTCCACAGCGCCGCCTTGGTCAGCGCCCACTCCACGCGGTCGTCCATTTCCGAGCGCGAGAGCTTCTCGAACAGGCGCACGCCGAACGAGATGTTGTCGTAGATCGACATCGGGAACGGCGTCGGCTTCTGGAACACCATGCCGACCTTGGCGCGCAGCAGTGCGATGTCCTGCTTCGAGGTCAGCAGGTTCTCGCCGTCCATGTTGATCTCGCCCTCGGCGCGTTGCTCCGGGTACAGGGCGTACATCTTGTTGAACGTGCGCAGCAGCGTCGACTTGCCGCAACCCGACGGGCCGATGAAGGCCGTGACCTTACGATCGGGAATGCGCAGGTTGATGTTCTTGAGCGCGTGGTATTTCTCGTAGAAGAAGTTCAGGTTCTTGACTTCGATCTTCGAGGGCAGCTTGATTTCTTGTGTCGGATTCGTCATGGTCTGTCTCAGCCGTCAGGTATGCGTTGTGTCGTCGCGTAGGGTGTTGTCGCGTTCGTTTATTTCTTCGCGAACAGCGTGCGCGCCAGAATGTTCAGGAACAGCACACCAAGGGTGATGATGAACACGCCCGCCCAGGCGAGCGCCTGCCACTCCGCAAACGGGCTCATGGCAAATTTGAAGATCGTGACCGGCAGGTTGGCCATCGGCTGGTTCAGGTTCATCGACCAGAACTGATTCGAGAGCGCCGTGAACAACAGCGGTGCCGTCTCGCCCGCGATACGCGCCACCGCCAGCAGCACGCCCGTCACGATACCGGCCATCGAAGCCTTCAACGTGATTTTCACGATGATGCGCCACTTCGGCGTACCCAGTGCGAAGGCCGCTTCACGCAGGTTGTTCGGCACGAGCTTGAGCATGTTCTCGGTCGTGCGAATCACGATCGGCACTTGCAGCAGCGCGAGCGCGATGATGCCCGCCCAGGCCGAGAAGTGGCCCATCTGTGCCACCACCAGCGCGTAGACGAACAAGCCGATCACGATCGAGGGGGCCGACAGCAGAATGTCGTTGATAAAACGCGTGATGCTCGCAAGCCACGACTTCTGACCGTATTCCGCCAGATACACGCCGGCGAGAATGCCCAGCGGCGTGCCGATGACCGTAGCCAGGCCGACCATCACCAGACTCCCGGCAATGGCGTTGGCGAGGCCCCCGCCTGCCGTGTTCGGCGGCGGCGTCATTTCGGTGAACAGCGACAGCGACAAACCGCCGATGCCCAGCGAGAGCGTGGTGTAGAGAATCCACAGCAGCCAGATCAGGCCGAAGGCCATCGCCGCGAGCGACATTGCGATCGCGAAGATATTCTTGCGGCGGCGGTAGGCTTGCAGCCGCACGCGGGTAAAGGCGTCGGTGGGCTTCACGTCTGGCGTTTCCAATTCGAGCGCTTGTTGGGTCATTTATTTACCTTCGCCCTTTTCGAGGCGCAGCAACATCAGCTTGGACAGCGCCAGCACCACAAAGGTGATGAAGAACAGAATCAGGCCGAGTTCCATCAGCGCCGAGGTATGCAGCCCCGGGCCGGCTTCGGCGAATTCGTTGGCGAGCGCCGAGGTAATACTGTTACCCGGCGAGTACAGCGAAACGTTGTCGAGCAAGTTCGTGTTACCGATGACGAAGGTGACCGCCATGGTTTCACCCAGCGCGCGGCCCAGACCGAGCATCACGCCACCGATCACACCCGTCTTGGTGAAGGGCAGCACCACGCGCCACATCACTTCCCAGGTGGTGCAGCCGATGCCGTAGGCCGACTCTTTGAGCAGCACGGGCGTGACTTCGAACACGTCGCGCATGACCGAGGCGATGTACGGAATGATCATGATCGCGAGGATCACGCCGGCCGGCAGAATACCGATGCCCAGCGGCGGGCCTTGGAACAATGCGCCGATCACGGGCACGTTGCCGAGCAGGCCTTGCAGCGGCTTTTGGAAGTACTGACTGAAGATCGGGGCGAAAACCAGCAGACCCCACATCCCGTAGACAATGCTCGGAATGGCGGCCAGCAGCTCGATGGCGGTGCCCAGCGGGCGACGCAGCCATACGGGCGAGAGTTCAGTGAGGAACAGCGCAATTCCGAAACTGACCGGCACAGCGATGAGAAGCGCGATGACCGACGTGATGATCGTGCCGTAGATCGGCACCAGTGCGCCGAATTGTTCTGCGGGAGGATCCCAGTCCTTGGTCCAAAGGAAGGCGAAACCGAACTTCTGAATCGACGGCAGTGCGCTCACGATGAGCGACACGATAATGCCACCGAGCAGGAGCAATGTGATGACAGCGGCGCCGCGGGCGAGCATTGCGAAAAGAATATCGCCAGCGGAAGACGGAGCCCGCTGCGTAGCGGTTCCCGGCGTTGCGAGGGGGCTGGTGGCTTCTGCCATGATGTCGTCTCTTTCGTGAGACGCGCCGCCTGCCGTTGCCGGATCAACCATCAGGCGGCGGCGCGGGCGGCGCGGATAAAGCAATTCTGGAGCCCCGCACTACGCCGTGAGGCGTGGCACGGGGCCGGGCTGGCGTCTTAGATGCCGGCCTTGTTGGCCGAATCGGCCACCTTCGCCTTCCAGCCGGCGCGGATTTGCTTCAGGACGTCTTCCGGCAGCGGAATGTAGTCCAGTTCCGTGGCGGTCTGGTTGCCGTTCTTGAACGACCAGTCGAAGAACTTCAGCACTTCGGCGCTTTGCGCTTCCTTGCCGCTGTCAGCCTTCTGATGCAGCAGCACGAACGTGGCTGCCACGATCGGCCACGACTTTTCGCCCGGCTCGTTCGTCAGAATTTGGTAGAACGTCTTCGACCATTCGGCGTGACCGGCAGCCGTCTTGAACGTTTCGGCGGTCGGCTCGACAACCTTGCCAGCGGCGTTCGTGAGCGACGTGTACGTCAGCTTGTTTTGCTTGGCGTAGGCCGATTCCACGTAGCCGATAGCGCCTGGCAGACGTTGCACGAAGGCGGCGACGCCGTCGTTGCCCTTACCGCCCGTACCCGTCGGCCAGTTGACCGTCGTGCCTTCGCCAACCTTGCTCTTCCACTCGGCGTTGACCTTCGAGAGGTAGTTCGTGAACACAAAGCTCGTGCCCGAACCGTCGGCGCGGCGAACCACGGCGATATCGGTATCCGGCAGCTTGACCTTCGGGTTCAGCTTGGCGATGGCCGGATCGTTCCACTTCTTGATCTTGCCCAGGTAGATGTCGCCGAGCAGTTCGCCCGACAGGACCAGCTCGCCCGGCTTCACGCCCGGCACGTTGATCACCGGCACGATGCCGCCAACCACCGTCGGGAATTGGAACAGGCCTTGCTTAGCCAGTTCTTCGTCCGTCAGCGGGGCGTCCGAACCGGCGAAATCGACGGTCTTGGCCTGAATTTGCTTGATGCCGCCCGAGGAACCGATGCCCTGGTAGTTGACCTTGTTCGAGGTCGCCTTCTGGTATGCGTCGGCCCACTTCGTGTAGATAGGAGCGGCAAACGTGCTACCGGCGCCGGTAATCTCGCCCGCAATCGCGCCTGCGGCGAACAGTGCGCCAGCCAGGCCGGCAATCGCAGTCTTCATCAGCTTCATGGATCTCTCCGAGTTGGTGTGTACAGCGTGTGGATGGCTCGAAGAATAGAGTCCGAATGTGACAATCATGTGTCATTTCCGGATATTCACAACGAAGCTGTCACGCCAATGACGCCGAAATGTCATATTTGGCGCGTTGCATAACGACACATTGATTTTGGATAAATCCAATATTGATGCGGGTTTCGGAGCAATCCCAAGGCAAAAACGCTGATGTGACAGGGGTGCGCACCCCCATGTCAATACTGTGACAGTGTCGGAATTGGTCTTACGACGCTCGGCAGCACTGTCACAAATGTGACAGCGGCCGACGAGATTCTAAAGATAGGAAGGCTGCGAGGTACGCCCCCATGCCCCTCCCCTTCTCATTTCGCCGCGCAATAAAAAAGCCACCAGGCGGTGGCTTTTTTGTGGCTTCATCGTGCCGTGACTCAGGCGGCACGCTTCACGATGTTGGCCAAATGCTGCGCAAACGACGTTGCCTGCGACTCGTCGCGCGCTTCGACCATCACGCGCAACACCGGCTCGGTGCCCGAGGCACGAATCAACACGCGCCCCGTGTCACCCAGCTTTGCCTCGACAGCCTCGCGCTCGGCGGCCAGAAGCGTGTCGGCTTGCCAGTCGTAACCCGGCTCCGTACGCACGTTGATCATGTGTTGCGGGAACAGGCGCACGCCGTCGAGCAGTTTCGCCAGCGGCTTGTTGTCCGCGCGGCGAATGGCGGCGAGCACTTGCAGCGCGGAGACGATGCCGTCGCCCGTCGTGTGCTTGTCCAGACACAGAATGTGGCCCGAGCCTTCCGCACCGATTTGCCAACCGTGTTTGTACAGTTGCTCCAGCACGTAGCGGTCGCCGACCTTCGCGCGCACGAATGGCACGCCCAGCCCCTTGAGGGCCACTTCGACGGCCATATTCGTCATCAAGGTACCCACGGCGCCCGCAACCCCACCGTGGCTCAAGCGGTCCTTGACCAGCAAATAGAGCAATTCGTCGCCGTTATATAGGCGGCCAGCGCCGTCGACGATCTGCAAACGATCGGCGTCGCCATCGAGCGCTACACCAAGATCGGCGTGATTCGCACGCACGGCACGCATGAGCGCATCGGGGGCGGTCGCGCCGCAGTCTTCGTTGATGTTGAAACCGTTCGGCTGATTGCCGATGGCAATGACTTCCGCGCCCAGTTCATGGAACACGTGCGGGGCAATGTGGTAAGCCGCGCCATTCGCACAATCGACCACGATTTTCATGCCGCGCAGGTCGAATTCGTTCGGGAACGTGCTCTTGCAAAACTCGATGTAACGACCGGCGGCGTCGTCCAGACGGCGGGCCTTGCCCAACTGCTCGGAGCGCACACAGCTCATTGGGTTATCGAGTTCGGCCTCGATTTGCAGCTCGGTCTGGTCCGGCAGCTTGTTGCCGTCGGCCGAGAAGAACTTGATGCCGTTGTCGTGATAGGGGTTGTGCGAAGCGCTAATGACAACGCCCGCGGCCAGCCGCAGGGCGCGAGTCAAATAGGCGACGGCAGGCGTGGGCATCGGACCGGCCATCATCGTGTCGACGCCAGCTGCGGCGAAACCCGCTTCGAGCGCGGCTTCAAGCATGTAGCCCGAAATCCGCGTGTCCTTGCCAATCAGCACGGTGGGACGGCCCAACGTCTGATTGCCCGCCAGCACTCGGCCGGCAGCGTAGCCCAAGCGAAGCACAAACTCCGGCGTAATGGGTCCCTCGCCCACCGTGCCGCGAATCCCATCGGTACCAAAATAGCGTCGTTTCATTGTTGCATCGTTCCCAGGTGATGCGTCGCGCCGATGGATCGTCCCGGCGTGCGCTTCTTTTGTTATTGCGTTGCGTGATTTCGTTGTGCGTGGATTCTCGTCGCCAAGCGGCGCTCACGCCACCTGACATTTTTGACCGTAGACATCCCCATTTCATCCCAATGCCGGTAATTGCCCCCCACGGCCGGCCCTGTGCTTACTCGGCGTCGCGTACGGCTTGCCAGACTTTGAGCGCGTCGACCGTTTCGGCCACATCGTGCACGCGCACGATCGCCGCGCCCTTGTCGGCAGCACACATGGCAGCAGCCACACTTGCCACAACCCGCTCCATCGGCGTCTGTCGCCCCGTAATTTCGCCAAGCATACGCTTGCGCGACATGCCGACCAGCAGCGGTAATCCGTCGCGGGAAAGCACACGCAGATGCTTAAGCAAGGCGAGATTATGCGCAAGATTCTTGCCAAAGCCGAATCCCGGATCGAGATACAGACGTTCCGGCGCAACACCTGCCGACAGCAGCGCGTCGACACGACCGTCGAGAAACGCTGCGACTTCGGTCACGACGTCGGTATAAATGGGTGCGTCCTGCATCGTCTTCGGGTCGTGCAGCATATGCATGATGCACAGCGCCGCTTCGCTATTGCGCACGGCGTCGACAGCGCCAGGCTGCTGGAAGCCCCAGATGTCGTTAATCATGTCCGCGCCGGCGGCCAGCACCGCGCGCATCACGCCGGGCTTATAGGTGTCGATGGAAAGCGGCACGCCACAGTCCCGCAGCGCTTCGACAATCGGCACCACGCGATCCAATTCTTCGGACTCCGGCAGCGCTTCAGCGCCAGGACGGGTCGACTCGCCGCCAATGTCCAGGATGTCCACGCCGTCGGCGATCAGTTGCTCGGCGTGGCGCAACGCCGCGTCACGAGCAGCAAACTTGCCGCCGTCAGAGAACGAGTCAGGCGTGACGTTCAGAATGCCCATGACATGCACACGTCGTGCATCCAGTTGGAAACGCGGCCCAAGTGCCAGTTTGTCGGGTCTCGCTTGCGACGAAGCGTTGGCGTCGTCGGCAAAAGACACGTCGTCGGCCGACATAGGTGTCGTAGTCGACGTAAGGGAAGATGGCAGCTCGGTGGACATTCGAAAATTCTTAGCTCGGTAAGCTCGGTAAGGCCGGAGATATTAGGGCGCCTGAGCACCCCTTGCATCACGTATGGCCGTAATGTTACCGGATTCACTTCACGTTTCGACCGCAGAAACACTCGGTAACACCGAATTTCGGAATTCCCGAAGCGGGCAAGTCGATAGCGATATCAGCGCTTCAATGCAAAAAGGCCGGCGATTTGCCGGCCTTTTTGCGGATTACTGCTAAATACTGCTTGAATCGATGTCGTTCAACTCACCGATTGACACCCGTTTTAGACGGTTGCCGGCGTGTTGCTCGGCTTAAGCGGCGGGTTACCACCCGACGCACCGCCGCTCGACGGACCATTCTTCGGAGGACGCGGCGGGCGACCTTCCATGATGTCCTTGACCTGCTCGGCGTCGATCGTTTCCCAGTCCATCAGGGCCTGCGTCATCGTTTCGACCTTGTCGCGGTTGTCTTCCAACAGCTTGCGAGCCAGTGCGTACTGTTCGTCCAGAATGCGGCGAACTTCTGCGTCGACCTTCTGCTGCGTGGCTTCCGACACCGACTTGGCAGACATGCGACCGAACATCGAATCTTGCTCGGTATCGACGTAGACCATCGGGCCCAACGCGTCCGACATCCCGTAACGGGTCACCATGTCGCGAGCCAGCTTGGTGGCGCGTTCGAAGTCGTTCGAAGCGCCCGTCGACATCTTGTTCAGAAACACTTCTTCTGCCGCACGACCGCCGAACAGCATCGCGATCTGGATGAGCATCGTGTCGCGATACTCGGAGTACTTGTCGTGTTCCGGCAACTGCATCGTCACGCCCAGCGCCCAGCCACGCGGAATGATCGTCACCTTGTGCACCGGATCGGCGCCCGGCAGCGACATCGCCACCACTGCGTGACCCGACTCATGGTAAGCCGTGGCCTTGCGTTCTTCATCGCGCATGACTGCCGACTTACGCTCCGGACCCATGAAGATCTTGTCCTTGGCGTCTTCGAAGTCGAGCATCTCAACGATGCGCTTGTTACGACGTGCGGCGAACAGTGCGGCTTCGTTCACGAGGTTTGCGAGATCGGCACCCGACATCCCCGGCGTACCACGAGCGATCACCGAAGCATCGACGTCGTTGGAGATCGGCACCTTGCGCAGGTGAACCTTCAGAATTTGCTCGCGGCCACGGATATCCGGCAGACCGACATAGACCTGACGGTCGAAACGGCCCGGACGCAGCAGCGCCTTGTCCAGCACGTCCGAACGGTTGGTCGCAGCAATCACGATGACGCCCGAATTGGCTTCGAAACCGTCCATCTCGACGAGCATCTGGTTCAGCGTTTGCTCGCGTTCGTCGTTACCGCCGCCCATACCGGCACCACGATGACGACCGACCGCGTCGATTTCGTCGATGAACACGATACACGGCGACTGCTTCTTGGCGTTCTCGAACATGTCGCGGACACGGGCAGCACCCACACCGACGAACATTTCAACGAAGTCCGAACCGGAAATGCTGAAGAACGGCACCTTCGCTTCGCCGGCAATGGCGCGCGCCAGCAACGTTTTACCGGTCCCCGGCGGGCCGACGAGCAGCACGCCACGCGGGATACGACCGCCCAACTTCTGGAATTTCTGAGGATCTTTCAAGAAATCGACGATTTCGCCGACTTCATATTTGGCTTCGTCGCAGCCCGCGACGTCGGCAAAGGTGACCGGATTGGCATTCTCGTCGATGAGACGTGCGCGGGATTTGCCGAAGGAGAAGGCACCACCCTTACCGCCGCCCTGCATCTGCCGCATCATGTAGAACCAGAAGCCGATGATCAGCAGCGTCGGCCCAAGATAGTACAGCGCGGACATCAGCACGTTCGGCTCGTCGTCGGCCTTACCCGAGACTTGCACGCCGTACTTCATGAGATCGCCCACCATCCAAATGTCGCCCGGCGACACGATGCTGTATTTCTGGCCGTCGCTCGGCGTCACCTGAAGGCTACGCCCTTGCACTATCACGTTCTTGATTTTGCCGTTCTTGGCATCGTCCATGAACTGGGAGTACGTCACGCCCTCCTGGACGTGCGGCTTGTCGAACTGTTTAAAAACAGTAAACAAGACCAGCGCGATGACTAACCACACCGCCGCTTTGGAAAACATATTATTGTTCAAAGCGTTGCTCCTTCATGAAATCGCTTCGCGCCAGGAATTCATTCTAATCCACTCGCAGGCGCACCGCCATAGTGATTCTTTACCGCCACCATAGCGCCAGTGCGCTGGTTTGACGGGCATCAAGCCGGATTTTTCAAACCCCGACCCAGAATGAAAGTTTCGGAAGATTTGTCGCGGGACGCCTTGGGCTTGCGCGGCGCCACGGTTTTGAACTGGCGTTTGAATTTTTCGACAATTTGGCTATAGCCACTGCCGTGGAAACATTTGACCAGTAACGCCCCTTCCGGTTTCAAGTGCCGTTGAGAGAAATCCAGCGCGAGATCGCAAATATGCTCGATCCGCGCCGCATCTGCCATCGCGACACCTGACAAATTGGGGGCCATGTCCGAAAGTACAAGGTCTACTTTGCGTCCCGCCACGATTTCTTCGAGCTGCGCGAGCACGCTGTCTTCGCGGAAGTCGCCTTGCAGGAAAGTCACGTCGGCAATCGGGTCCATCGGCAGGATATCCAGCGCGATGATCGTGCCATTGATGCCGCCGTCGGCGCGCTTACCCGCCGCAAGCTTGTTGCGGGCGTACTGACTCCAACTGCCCGGGGTTGCCCCCAGGTCGACAATCACCTGACCGGGCTTGATCAGCCGGTCCTGCTCATCGATCTCCTTGAGCTTGTACGCTGCGCGGGCCCGATAGCCCTCTCGCTGCGCCATTTTGACGTAGGGATCGTTGATGTGATCGTGCAGCCAAGCGTGGCTGAAACGGTTTTTTGCCATAATTCTTCAAAAACACTGCGAATTTGCAGGATAATACGCCCTTGCGCGCCCAAAATGCTGAGTCGGACCTGCCCCTGGCAGAAGCTCCGGCACCCGCCATCAGGCGCATTCTTCTTCGTTTGTCTCGTTTGTCTCTCGTCTGTCTTCTATGTCTGCTTTGACCCTGACCCCGGCGCAACGCGCCGACCTGCGCTCCGCCGCCCATGCGCTGAACCCCGTCGTTCTGATCGGCGCCGACGGCTTGACGCCTGCGGTGCTCAAGGAAATCGACGGCGCCCTGAAGGCCCACGAACTGATCAAAGTGCGTGTCTTCGGTGACGAACGCGACGCGCGCATCGCCATTTACGAATCCATCTGCGACCAACTCGGTGCAGCGCCGGTACAACACATCGGCAAACTGCTCGTGTTGTACCGCCCGACGCCGGACGAAGACGACACCCCGGCGCGTGCTCGTACCGGCGGCACCGGCGCCACCGTCAAGGGTCGCGCACCGCGTACCGTGACGGTCGTCAAGAACAGCCCGAACTCCGGGCGCCGCCCCGCCGTCAAGAAGGTGACCGTGCGCGGTAACGAGCGCATGACCGCCGGCGGCATCGTGAAGAAAGCCAAGAAGCGTCAGACGAGCGTCAAGCGTCAGCGTAACGACTAATTCGGACTGACGGCGGCCGAAGCACACGCAACACCGCTTCGCCGCAGACTGGGACAGTGGTTCGTTTTCACAATTCCACTCGCCCCTAAAAACAACGCGCCCGCATAATATCGGGCGCGTTTTTTATTTGGCTGCGAGGAAAACAATCGAAGGGATTGCCCGCCCTCGCCGCCTGCGGCGTTTAGCCGCGCACAGGCTGGCGCCAAATCAGCGCCACACCCAGCAAACTCTGCAACAAATAAATGGCACTGGAAATACCGTGCAACATGCCGAAGCGTGCTGCGTAGGGCGATTGCCCGATTTCCACGCCGGAGGCTTCCGCCGCCGCCCGCAGTTCCGCCATGAACGGCTGCAATGCGAACCAGCTAATTAGCACGCACACCATCATCGCTACGGACAACCAGCGCAGGCCGCGATAGCGCTTTGCGGTCGGCTCATCGGCGCTGCGCGATACCAGCGCCGTCGCCAGCCAGACCAGAAGCACACCGCAAACGAGGCTCAACCACGCCTGCGTGTGAAACAACCGGCCCGCAACCGTACCGGCCATCGTGCGCGATTCCAACACAGTGAACAACGTCGGCGCGACGATGTAACCGATTGCCCATTGGCTCCCACACCAGAGCGTTGCCACGACTCGGAACAACCGTTCCAGTCGCGGCGCGCCCCGGGTCGACACCATGGCAGACGTCATCTCAGACGTAGCGGACATCGATGATCTCGTACTCACGCACGCCGCTCGGGGCCTGCACTTCGGCCACATCGCCCGCATGCTTGCCAATGAGCGCACGCGCGATCGGCGAGCTCACCGAAATCTTGCCGTGCTCCAGGTCAGCTTCGTCGTCACCGACGATTTGATACAGCACCGTGCCGCCGTTATCGAGGTCTTCGAGTTCGACGGTCGCGGCGAAGACCACACGACCTTCGGCATCAAGCGCCGCCGGGTCGATGATCTGCGCGGCGGACAGCTTCGATTCGAGGTCCTGAATACGGCCTTCGATGAAACCCTGCTTTTCCTTGGCGGCGTCGTATTCGGCATTTTCCGACAGATCGCCTTGCGCACGGGCTTCCGAGATCGCGATGATCACAGCCGGACGTTCGATGGTCTTCAGGCGGTGCAGCTCATCCTTGAGCAGCTCGGCGCCCCGCTTGGTCAGAGGAATGGTACTCATGCGCGTTGTTCCGAAAGACAAAAAAATTGCCGCAGCAAAGCCGCATTCGCACTTTTTGCGAACGCCGCTTGACCGCGGCTGTGACACCTATATGGCGTAAGTGTAGCAGACTTGCCGTAGCTGCCAATTCAGTCACGTATCGGGTTTCGAACGGTGACGAATCGCGCGGCAATCCGCCTGACATAATGCATTTGGCGCGTAGACCGGGGATGGGTTCCCGAGACTACGCGCCATTTTTGCGACATCGCCCGGTGCGGCCTGCACCGCGCCGGGTTTCCGCCCTGTGGCTATTCGGCCACTGACCGCCGATTACGACTGTGCCGGCAGCAGAGCGTGCAGGCTTTGCAGGTCATAGACCTCCAAGTTCTGCAAATACTTCAGACCTTCCACGGCAGCGCGGGCACCCGAGATCGTCGTGTAGTACGTGACCTTGTGCGCTTGCGCCGTCATGCGGATCGAGCGCGAGTCGGCGATTGCCGTACGCGTTTCGTCCACGGTGGTGAACACCAGGGCGATCTCGCCGTTCTTGATCATGTCGACAATGTGCGGACGGCCGTCCTTCACCTTGTTGACCACGCGCACCGGAATGCCAGCCGCCTCAATAGCGGCCGCTGTGCCGCGCGTCGCGACGATCGGGTAGCCAAGGGCGTGCAGCATGCGGGCCACTTCGACCGCGCGCGGCTTGTCCGCATCCTTGACCGTGAGCAGCACCGTGCCGGACGCCGGCAGGCGCGAGCCCGCCGCCAGTTGCGACTTGAAGAGCGCTTCGCCGAACGTACGGCCCACACCCATCACTTCACCCGTCGAGCGCATTTCCGGTCCAAGCACCGGGTCGACACCCGGGAACTTCACGAACGGGAACACGGCTTCCTTCACGCTGAAGTACGGCGGCGAGACTTCGCTCGTCACGCCTTGCTCCTTGAGCGTCTGGCCGACCATCGCACGTGCGGCGATTTTGGCCAACTGACGACCGGTAGCCTTCGAGACGTACGGCACCGTACGCGATGCACGCGGGTTCACTTCGAGCACGTAGATCGTGTCGACGCCGTTGCCTTGTTGAATCGCGAACTGCACGTTCATCAGGCCGACCACGTTCAGCGCGCGCGCCATGGCGGCGGTTTGGCGCTTGAGTTCCGCGACCGTTTCCGCCGACAGCGAGTACGGCGGCAGCGAGCAGGCCGAGTCACCCGAGTGCACGCCGGCCTGTTCGATGTGTTCCATCACGCCGCCGATGTAGACATCGGTGCCGTCCGAGATGCAGTCGACGTCGCATTCGATCGCGTCGTCGAGGAAGCGGTCGAGCAACACAGGGCTGTCGTGGCTCACCTTGACGGCTTCGCGCATGTAGCGCTCCAGATCGCGCGGCTCGTGGACGATTTCCATCGCACGGCCACCCAGCACGTACGACGGGCGCACCACCAGCGGATAGCCGATTTCGCTAGCCAGCTTGAGGGCTTCGTCTTCCGCACGTGCCGTACGGTTCGGCGGCTGACGCAGACCCAGATCGTGCAGCAGCTTTTGGAAACGCTCACGGTCTTCTGCCGCGTCGATCATGTCCGGGCTGGTGCCGACGATGGGCACGCCGTTCGCCTCCAGATCCAGTGCGAGCTTCAACGGGGTTTGACCGCCGTACTGCACGATCACACCGACCGGTTTTTCGAGGTCGACGATTTCAAGCACGTCTTCGAGCGTCACCGGCTCGAAGTAAAGGCGATCCGACGTGTCGTAGTCCGTCGACACCGTTTCCGGGTTGCAGTTGACCATGATGGTTTCGTAACCATCGTCGCGCAACGCCAGTGCCGCGTGCACGCAGCAGTAGTCGAACTCGATACCCTGACCAATACGGTTCGGGCCGCCGCCGAGCACCATGACCTTCTTCTTGTTGGTCGGTTGGGCTTCGCACTCTTCCTCGTAGGTCGAGTACATGTAGGCGGTGTTCGTCGAGAATTCAGCGGCGCAGGTGTCCACGCGCTTGTAGACCGGGCGCACCTTCTGCGCGATACGAGCCTTACGCACGGCGGTTTGATCGGTGCCGAGCAGCTTGGCCAGACGGCGATCCGAGAAGCCACTTTGCTTGAGGAAGCGCAGTTCTTCGGTGCTCAGGCTTTCCAGCGTGCGGCCGTTGAGCGCCTTTTCCTTGTTGACGATCGCTTGCAGTTGCGCGAGGAACCACGGGTCGATCGCCGTCTCGGCGTAGACCTCTTCGAGGCTCATGCCCAGACGGAATGCGTCGCCCACGTACCAGATACGGTCCGGGCCCGGCTCGCCGATCTCGGCCACGATCTCGTCGCGGTCGGTCGACTTTTCGTCCAGACCGTCCACGCCGACTTCCAGACCGCGCATGGCTTTCTGGAAGGATTCCTGGAACGTGCGGCCCATGGCCATCACTTCGCCGACCGACTTCATCTGCGTGGTCAGGCGCGTATCGGCTTCGCGGAATTTCTCGAAGGCGAAACGCGGCACCTTGGTCACGACATAGTCGATCGTCGGTTCGAACGAGGCCGGGGTCGCGCCGCCGGTGATCTCGTTGCGCAGCTCGTCGAGCGTGTAGCCGATAGCCAGCTTGGCGGCGATCTTGGCAATCGGGAAGCCCGTGGCCTTCGAAGCCAGTGCCGACGAACGCGACACGCGCGGGTTCATTTCGATGACGACCATACGGCCGTCCTTCGGGTTGATCGAGAACTGGACGTTCGAGCCGCCCGTCTCCACGCCGATTTCGCGCAGCACTGCCAGCGATGCGTTACGCAGCAGTTGGTATTCCTTGTCGGTCAGCGTCTGGGCCGGTGCGACGGTGATCGAGTCACCGGTGTGCACGCCCATCGGGTCGAGGTTTTCGATCGAGCAGACGATGATGCAGTTGTCGGCGCGATCGCGCACGACTTCCATCTCGTACTCCTTCCAGCCCAGCAACGACTCTTCGATGAGCAGTTCGCGCGTGGGCGAGAGGTCGAGACCGCGCTTGCAGATCTCTTCGAATTCTTCACGGTTGTAGGCGATACCGCCGCCCGAGCCGCCCAGCGTGAACGACGGGCGAATCACCATCGGGTAGCCGCTGCCACCGATCTCGGCGGTGATCTCCGCTTGCACGGCGAGCGCCTCTTCCATCGAGTGGGCGATGCCCGACTTGGCCGAACCGAGACCGATCTTGGTCATCGCGTCCTTGAACTTCAGACGGTCTTCGGCCTTATCGATGGCTTCCGGCGACGCGCCGATCAGCTCGACCTTGTACTTGTCGAGCACGCCGTGCTTATGCAGGTCGAGCGCGCAGTTCAGCGCGGTCTGACCGCCCATGGTCGGCAGAATGGCATCCGGGCGCTCCTTGGCGATGATGCGCTCGACGACTTCCCAGGTAATCGGTTCGATGTAGGTCACATCGGCCGTATCCGGGTCGGTCATGATCGTCGCAGGGTTGCTGTTGATCAGGATGACCTTGTAGCCTTCCTCGCGCAGGGCCTTACAGGCTTGCGCGCCGGAGTAATCGAACTCGCATGCCTGACCGATGATGATCGGGCCGGCGCCGATGATGAGGATGCTCTTGATGTCTGTGCGCTTTGGCATAACGTTCTCAACAAAAATTTAACTCAGCGTCGCGGTCGCGAGCTTCACACCGAAGCCGACGAACAGCGCGCCCACGCCGCCGGTCGCCCCGGCGCTCAACCGGCGACGTTGCCGGAAGTGCTCGGCCAGACGGGAACCGGCCAGGATCAGCGTGCTCAAGTACAGGAAACTACAGGTCTGCACGATCACGCCCAGCACTGCAAACGACAGTGCCGGCCAGGCGTAGCCCGGATCGACAAACTGGATGAAAAACGACACGCAGAACAGGATCGCCTTCGGATTGAGCAGGCTGATGAACAGCGCGCGGCGAAACGGCTGATCCGCGTTGACCTGCTTCGGCGGTGCCGCCACGGCCCCCGGATTCGCGCGCGCGGCACGCATGTTCTTCACAGCGCCGCGCAGCATGTTGAAGCCCATCCAGCACAGGTACGCTGCGCCGAAGTACTTCACTACGAAGAACAGCGTCGGCTGGGCATGCAACAGCGACGCGACGCCCGCGGCCGCAAGGGCCATAAGAATCGTGTCGCCGAGGAACACCCCGCAGGCGCCCGCGTAGCCTTGCCGAACGCCGCGCTGAGCGGCCACCGACAGGACATAGATCGAATTCGGCCCCGGCAGCAAGATGACCACCACCACTCCGGCCAGATAGGTCCAGAGGTTGACGATGCCGAGTGAGTTTCCGAGCATGGTGCGTGTTTCCCGATCCGTTCGTCGCCGTTAGGCGGCTTGTTTTGCGTCGGCCATCGACTGCACGAAGCGGTCGAACAGATAGCCGATGTCGTGCGGGCCAGGCGAGGCTTCCGGGTGACCCTGGAAGCAGAACGCCGGGCGGTCCGTCAGTTCGAAGCCTTGCAGCGTGCCATCGAAAAGCGACACGTGCGAGACGCGTGCATTCTCCGGCAGGCTGTTCGCATCGACGGCGAAGCCGTGATTCTGCGAGGTAATCACCACGCGGCCCGAGGCCAGATCCTTCACCGGATGGTTCGCGCCATGGTGGCCGGTCTTCATCTTGAGGGTCTTCGCGCCGACGGCCAGGCCCATGATCTGGTGGCCCAGACAGATACCGAACGTCGGAATGCGGCGCTCGAGGAACGTCTTCGTGGCAGCGATGGCGTAATCGCACGGTTCCGGATCGCCGGGGCCGTTCGAGAGGAACACGCCGTCCGGGTTCAGGGCGAACACGTCCTCGGCCGAGCTTTGGGCGGGCAGCACCGTGACCTTGCAGCCGCGCTCGGCGAGCATGCGCAGAATGTTGCGCTTGACGCCGTAGTCGAGGGCGACCACGTGGAACTGCGGGTCTTTCTGCTCGCCGTAGCCTTCGCCCAGACGCCATTCCGTCTGCGTCCAGGAGTAGCGCTCGGTGGTCGAGACGACCTTGGCCAGATCCATACCGGCCAAGCCCGGGAACGACTGAGCGAGTGCGATGGCCTTGCCTTCGTCGGCTTCTTCACCGGCAAGAATGCAGCCGTTCTGCGCGCCCTTCTCACGCAGGATACGGGTCAGGCGGCGCGTGTCGAGACCGGCGATGGCGACAACGCCTTCGTCTTTCAGATATTGCGACAGGGTTTTGTCGGCGCGGAAGTTCGATTCGAGGATCGGAAGATCCTTGATGATCAGGCCGGCGGCATGGACTTTCGTGGCTTCGACGTCTTCACCGTTGACGCCCGTGTTGCCAATGTGCGGATACGTCAGCGTGACGATCTGGCGCGCATAGCTCGGGTCGGTGAGGATTTCCTGATAGCCGGTGATGGCCGTGTTGAACACGACTTCGCCGATGGTGTGACCGGCAGCGCCAATGGCGTACCCACGAAAGACCGTGCCGTCAGCGAGCGCGAGAATAGCGGGTGGGAATGACGGCAGCACGGGAAACTCCTGAAGGGTTCACCCCGGCTGCCAGCCCCATCGTCCGCTCGCGATGACATCAGCGCGGGCACCGGAATTGCGCGGAATATGCGCACAGCGGATGCTCGGACTGCGGACGAGATGTCAGGCGGGTAGGCGCTAGGGTGAGGGTTAAGTGACTAAAACCTTCAAAGTATAGCGCAAATCCCAATCATCTCAAAGCTGAACGTGCGGAGTACCAGTACGCTCTGCGTTCTCCCGGGGGGCAAGGCCGCCGACAGACGAATACGCAGAGGGGATAGGGAAGTGAATGCCCGCCCGCTGGGCCGCCAGCACGATATGGCGCTCCATCGCCGCCCCTGCGGCAGCGCCATCGCGGCGGCGCAGCGCGTCGAGGATCTCCAGATGTTCATGATAGGTGGAAAGCACGAGTTCACGCTGATAGAACGGCAGGCGCTGGCTTTCCATGACGATTTCCGTGCTGCCGCGCAGAATGTCGGCGATCGCCCCATTACCGGCAAGTCCGACGATGCGCAAATGGAACGCGAAGTCGAGCTGCGCCGCCGTATCGACGTCACCTTCGATGAGCGCGGCCTTCATGTCATCGACGTTGTCCGTGAGCCAGGCCATTTCGTCGTTGCTGGCCGCGTGAGCCGCCAGCCGAGTGGCAAAGCCTTCGAGCGCGTACCGAAGCTGATAGGTATCGGCGAGCGAAATCTGGTCGGCGAAGCGCCAGGCCACGCCCACGCGTGCCGACGCGTCGCTCACATACACACCCTTGCCGGGGCGAATGGAGACCATGCCAAGCGCTTCGAGCGTCGAGAGAGCTTCGCGCAGCGAGGCGCGGCTGATCGACAGCTCTTCGGCGAGTTGGCGTTGCGACGGCAGCATCGCGCCGGTCGGGTAGACCTGACGCTCGATGCGTTCGCGGATGATGGCGACGGCAGCGTCGGTTACGGCGTGTGCCGAATGCTTCATGGGGCCTCACAAGTCGTGCAGAGATATCGCACAAGCCGCGCAATCGCACACGGCTCGGTATGCCGCATTGTACGACGCCAAATATCGGGCGATGCGCCGCGGCCCCGCCGTGCCGCCCATGCCGCCCCCCCCGTGCCACCATCCCCGCATCATCCTCCCATTACCCGCGTGGGCGCCCACGCGCCTTGGCCGCGTGAGCGTGGTGTTCCGGGTGATCGCCCAGCAGGCGGCGCACCACGCCGTTCGTCCAGCCGAAACCATCTTGCAGCGGATACTCCCCGCCCCCACCGCCACAGGCCGACATGACGTCGCTCGTATGCAGCGAGTATTTCTCCACCAGCTTGCTTTCCCGGGTGTAGAGCGCCCCGACCGTCGCAAGCCAGCGATGGGCGATGTCCTTGGCCAGCAGGTTTTCGCCGTACTTGCGCAAGCCGTGGATGGCAATCCATTGCAGCGGCGCCCAGCCGTTGGGCGGGTCCCATTGCTGAAGGCTAGACGTCTCCGTCGTGCGCAGCCCGCCGGCAGCGATCAGGCGTGCAGCCATCGCACGCGCAGTGCGATGCGCCTGTTCAGGCGTGGCGAGACCAACGAACAGCGGCGTAGCAACGGCGGCCGACAATTGGCGGCGAATCGCCCCGAGTTGCCAGTCGTAATCCATGAACGCGCCGTCCTCATGGCTCCAGAGATGCCGCGTCATCGCGCTGCGACGGGCTTCGGCGCGCGCAGCGAACGCCTGCGCCGAAGCCGTATCACCGCTCGCCTCGCTAAGCCGGGAAATATGCCGTTCGGTGGCGTACAGGAAACTGTTCAGATCGACGGGCAGAATTGCCGTCGTGCGGATCGACGACAAGTCATTGGCGTCATCCAGCCAGCGCGAACTGAAGTCCCAGCCCGACGCCGCCCCGGCGCGCAAGTCGCGATAGACCTCCCCCGCGCTACGCCCCGTCGCATGCAACGCCGTGTTCACATCTTCGAGATAGCCCTCCTCCCGTGGCGTATCGCGCTCGTCCCAATAGCGGTTGAGCATTGCGCCATCGGGCAAGCGCACCAAATGGCGGAACGCCTCGCCAACTGCAAGCGAGTCCTCCCCTGCCATCCAGAACGCATATTCACGAAGCAGATGCGGCAAATAACGCGCCGCACGCGCCACCCCATGCGACTCGAAGAGCTCGACCATCAAGCCGTACATCGGGGGTTGCGAGCGGCTCAGGTAGTACGTGCGGTTGCCGTTCGGCACGTGCCCATAGGTATCGATGAGAAACGAAAAGTTATCGGCCATGTTCACGAGCAGGTCGTGGCGTCCGCTCTGCGCGAGCCCGAGCATCGTGAAATAGGAGTCCCAATAATAGAGTTCGTGAAAACGTCCGCCGGGCACCACGTAAGACTTCGGTAACGGCAACAGCGAGCTATAGGCCGGATGCGCGTGCGGGTACCGGGTGAGCACTTCCCACAGGCCATCGATGTGCGCCACCAGTCCCTGCCCCGGATCCGACACATAGTGACTATCGGGAATGCGTTCGATGGAAAAATGCGCCGAGACAAATGCCGAGAGATCGAAGCCCGGGCGCGCGGCATCGTCGCGATAGCGCCTTAGCACCTCCTCGGGTGCCACCTGCGGCACGCAATCGACGAACGTTTTGCTATCCGGAAAGATGCGCTGCGTCTGCACGGCGACGAACAGTTCCTGATACCGGTCGGCGGGCGTCAGCACATCCGAGGGCGCCACATGCGCCACGTCCGGCGTCATGCCGCCTTGCGAGAGCGTGCGTTGTGCGGTGTCGGTCATGGTCATTGCTCCGAATAATTCCAGAGCAGCCCGCCGTCGACGAAGACCGTCGTCCCCGTGACATAACTGGCTTCGGGCGATGCCAGAAACAAAACCGCGTTAGCCACCTCACTGGGATCGGCGAGACGCCCGAGCGGAATATTCGCAAGCAGCGCGTCGAGTTCCGTCTTGTTCTTGAGCAGTTGCTGATTGATCGCGGTGCCGACCGCACCGGGCGCGACGTTATTGACCGTGATTCCGAGCGGCGCGAGTTCGATGGCGAGATTGCGCATCATCATCTTCATGCCGCCTTTGCTGGCGCAGTAGCTGGTGAAATGCGGGAACGGCAATTCTTCGTGCACCGAACTGACGTTGACGATTCGTCCGCCGCGGTTCGTATCGCGCAGATGGCGCACGAACGCTTGTGTAAGAAAGAAGGCGCCTTTGAGGTTGATATCGAGCACGAGGTCGTAGTCGGCTTCCGTGACATCCAGAAAGGCCGCGCGGCGCTCGACACCGGCGTTATTGACCAGCACGTCGATGCGCCCCATCTTCGCGACCGCCTGCGACACGACATCCTGAACGTCCGCCACGCGCCCGACATCGCCAGCAATGACACAGCCGTCGCTACCGGCCTTGCGCACGGCATCGAGCGTCTGCTCGGCCATCGCGCTGTCTTGCCGGTCTTCCACGACGATGCGCGCGCCCTTCTGTGCCAAACGAATCGCAATCGCTCGCCCAATGCCTTGAGCGCTGCCCGTGACGAGTACCACCGTGTCTCTCATTCGCATCGCGCCTCCCTGCCCTGCGTGAGTTGGGGTTACCCAATGCGACCCCGCGCCGGAAACCGAAGTTCCGGCGGACATACAAGTGCCACCGAGCTGATCCATCCTGTAAAACCGGCACGCTGAGCGCGCGCTGGAGGCATATCGTCACCTAGGGTATCCCCTCAGCGGAAGCGCCTTGACCGCCATATATTGACTTTCTAATATTCGCCATAACACCACTGGTCAGACCGGTATGACTTGTAGAGATACACTGCCCGATGGTGAGGAAAGCGCCGTACCCGCAGAGCCCCCGAAAGAGCAATCCGTTGTTGTAGAGCCCATCAAATTCAGAAAGATCTACGCAGGCAGAGGAGACACACCATGCCCAGGCTGTTCCGTTCGTTGTTTGGCCGAGTCGTCATCGCGTTGGTAATAGGCGTGGCACTTGGCATCTGGTTCCCGCAGTTGGGCGAGTCCTTGCGTCCGCTGGGCGATGGCTTCCTCAAGCTCATCAAGATGGTGATTGGCCCGATCGTCTTTTGCGTCGTCGTCAGCGGTATGGCGAGCGCGGGCGATTTGCGCAAAGTGGGCCGTGTCGGCGTGAAAGCCGTGATCTATTTCGAGATCATCACCACCTTCGCGCTGGTCATCGGCGCCGTGCTGGCGTGGGTTACGCGTCCGGGTGTGGGCATGAACATCGACATTCGCAGCCTCGATCCGAGCGCGATGGCGACCTACACCGAGAATGCCAAGAGCCTGAAAGACACGGCTGGCTTCTTGTTGAACATCATCCCCAACACCATTACCGACGCGTTCGCCAAGGGCGACATTCTGCAAATTCTCGTCTTCTCCGTGATGTTCGGCTGTGCACTCGCGGCGCTCGGCGAGCGGGGCAAGCCGGTGGCGCGTTTCATCGAAGACTTGAGCCACGTGTTCTTCCGCGTGATGGCGTTCATCATCCGCCTGGCCCCGCTGGGTGTGCTGGGTGCGGTGGCGTTCACCACGGGCAAATACGGTGCGTCGTCGCTCAAGCAACTGGGCATGCTCGTCTTCGTGTTCTATCTGAGCTGCGCCGTGTTCGTGACGGTGGTGCTGGGTGGCGTGCTGCGTCTGGCGGGCTTCAACATCTTCAAGTTCATCAAGTATTTCCGCGAAGAGTTGTCCATCGTGCTGGGCACCGCATCGTCCGACGCTGTGTTGCCGACCATCATGCGCAAGCTCGAATGGATGGGCATCAAGAAGTCCACGGTGGGTCTGGTCGTGCCGACGGGTTACTCGTTCAACCTCGACGGCTTCTCGATCTACCTGACGCTCGCCGTCATCTTCATTGCGCAGGCCACCAACACGCCGCTGTCCATTCACGATTTGATTCTCGTGGTGCTCGTGTCGCTGCTGACGTCCAAGGGCGCGCACGGCATCCCGGGTTCCGCCATCGTGATTCTGGCCGCGACGCTGGCGGCGATCCCGGCCATCCCGGTCATCGGTCTGGTGCTGATTTTGCCGGTCGACTGGTTTGTCGGCATTGCCCGTGCGATCACCAATTTGCTGGGCAACTGCGTGGCGACGCTGGTCGTGGCGGCGTGGGAGAAAGACGTCGATTTTGCGAGAGCGCATCAGGTGCTCAACGGCGCACTGCCCTATGAACCGACTGTGCAAGCCGCCGAAGACGACGACGTCCAAGCTTCACCGGCCAATGCTGCACTGACACGTTAAACGCGCGGGTCAACCGTCACACGACGCGACCCGCAGCTTTCTGCCGACGCGCCTCCCCTAACGCGTCGGCCACTTTATCTGGAGTTCAAAGCAAGATGGCCCTCGTCCCGCAAGATCCGAACGCACCGGAATTCGTGCGCCGTTACGTCAATCTGGCCGATCCGCGTCTGGG
>NZ_JBNCRZ010000001.1:0-1448305 GCF_049918595.1 Pandoraea pneumonica | reverse complement strand
GCATCAGCAGCAGAGAAGTGAGATTATGTCGCAGCTTCTCGTCGTCGTCAACAGTTTTTTTCGCTTCTTTTCGCTCGTCGCCGTAGCGACTCACAAGCTCCAAAACCACTAACCACCGGGCTTTCCAGCCCGTCGCATCTTCCTGCTTCGCCGCTTTCGCTGCGTCGCTGTCGTTGCGAGAGACGGAATATTAGTGAAAACCCGGAACCAGCGCAAGCACTTTGTGAAAATAATTTGAAAAGGGCAAAAAAAGGCCCGCGTCGTGAGCGGGCCGAGATCCATGGGACAGGACTTCATGGAGGAGACAGGTTCAATGTATCCGGGCATGCCTGGGCGACGCAACCAACGAAATCGCATATGCTTTTGGCAAAGCTTCCCTATATGGAAAGGCCTCCCGGACGGTGGCCCTCCCCCTCCCTCTCTATATAGAGTGTTCGAGATGGCACTACTGCGACGCCTTCGGTCACGCTGGTCAGCCCTGCCTCGCCTGGCGTTTGCACTCGCGTTGTCGTTGGCCGCAGCGGCTTGCACCTCCGTCAGACCGCCGCCCGAACCCACGCAGTGGACGGTACACACGCCGACCGCCACCCCCGGTGCGCTGGCCGACGCCCTCGCGCCCGCCGTTCGTGCGCACGCCGGAGAATCCGGCTTCCAGTTGCTGGCCACCGGGTCTGCCGCGTTCACCACGCGCATCGCACTAGTTCAGTCGGCCCAGCACAGTCTCGACGTGCAGTACTACAGCGCCGGCGAAGACATCACCGGACGGCTGCTCCTGCAGTCGCTACTCGACGCCGCCGACCGGGGCGTGCGCATCCGCATGCTGGTCGACGATATCAACCGGCGCCACACCGATCCGACTTTCGCCGTACTCGACGAGCACCGCAACATCGAGGTTCGTGTCTTCAACCCGTTCGGCACACGCGACACCACCCTGCTCCAACGCGCAGGCAATCTTCTGACGGAGTTCGACCAGCTCAATCGGCGAATGCATAACAAAGCGCTCGTCGCCGACAACCAACTCGCCATCGTTGGCGGCCGGAATCTGGGCGACGAATATTTCGACGCCAATCCCGACCTCTCCTTCCGCGACTTCGATCTCTTATGCGCCGGCCCCGTGGTCGATGCCATCTCGCGCAGCTTCGATCATTTCTGGACGAGCCCCCAGTCGTACCCCCTTCGGCAAGTCCAGTCGAAGATCGACAAGGAAACGCTCAACGCCACCCGAGACGCCCTCGCCCAACACTGGCGCAACGCGGAAAACGTCCCTGCCGGACGCGACGCCCTTCACCAACCGCCACTCGCTGACGGATTGCGTAGCGGGACAGTGCCGCTGTTCTGGGCACCGGCCGAACTGGCCGCCGACAGCCCCGACAAGCTCGACACGCCAGCGAAGGAAACCACGAGCGCGCCGGGCGACAAACTCCGCGAGCTCACCACACACGCGCAAAGCGAAGTGCTGATCATCTCGCCCTACTTTGTCCCGTTGGATGGCGGCGTGAAGTTTCTCTCCGCACTGACGGCACGCGGGGTGAAGGTTCGCGTGCTGACAAACTCGCTTGCGGCCACGGATGTCGTTCCTGTCCACGCGGGTTATGCGCGATACCGGCCTGCGCTGTTGAAGGCCGGTATCGCGCTATACGAGTTCAAGCCGATCCGTACGGAAACGGCGCCGCGGCGCGTGACGTTCGGCGGCTCCTCTCGTGCGAGCTTGCACGGCAAGGCATACATCATCGATCGGCGCGACGTAGTGCTCGGATCTTTCAATCTCGACCCGCGCTCGGTACGTCTAAACACAGAGCTAGCCATCGTGATCCACAGCCCGGATTTCGCCGAGCGAATGGCAGGCATCTTCGACCGGGCGACCGCGCCTCGCGCGAGCTTCCGTGTTGAATTGGTACCGCCGGGCGTGGCGCCGCCAACGCCCACCCCGCCCACCATGCCAGCGCTACGTTGGGTCGGAGAAGAGAACGGCCAGCCGCGTACGTTCGACGTCGAGCCCTACGCCCCCTTCTGGCGAAACGCCGTGGCCGGCGCCTTCACGCTGCTTCCTAGCGACGATTTGCTGTAAGACTCAAAACTCCACCGTCGCCGACAACGTCGCCGAGCGCGCATCGCCGATGGCCACGAAGTACTGACTCGCGCTCGACGGGTAGTACGTCTTGTTGAACACGTTCTTCACGTTGAACTGGAAGTGCACCGGTTGACGCCCGATCTTCGTGTCGTACGTGGCGAACACGTCCGCCACGAAGTACGCCGGCAACGTGAAGCTGTTCGCCGAATCGCCCGGACGCGAGCCAATGTACCGGCCCACCGCCCCCAATCGCAAATTGCCGCCGCCGTCGCCCAACACCGGGCCCCAGTCATACACCCCTGCCAACGACGCCGAATGCTGCGCCACGTTCACCAGCGTGTTACCGGTGTAGAGCGGGTCTTCCGTCGTCTTCGCGTCGATAAATGCATAGCTGGCAATCACGTTCCAGCGTTGCCCGATACGCCCCGACACATCCAACTCCACCCCGCGCGAGCGCGCCGCGCCCGAGGTCCGCCAGTCGATCAGCTTGGTCGCATCGTTGAACTGCGAGACGAGCACGTTGCGCTTATTGATATTGAACAGCGCCAACGTGCCGGTCAGCCCGTTCGGCATATCGAGCTTTGCCCCGATCTCAAACGACTTGGCATGCTCAGGCGCCACATTGGCGTCGATCACCACCCCGCTGGAGAGCGGCGCAATGGTCGACGTCGGTTTGAGCGACTCGGAATAGCTGCCGTACAGCGACAGATAGTTCGTCGCCTTATAGACCACCCCCGCGCGCGGCAACCACTTCGAATCGGAGATATTCGTATTGACCTGGAACGGACGTCCCTTTCCCGCCAACTGGCTATACGTCAGCAAGCGCAAGCCGCCCACGAGAATCCAACGATCGGTCACGTGAATTGCATCCTGGAAAAACAGCGACGCGTCGTGCAGCGTATCGGTCTGATCGCTGTCTGCGGCCGACACCGTCGTCGGGATCACCTCGCAGCCATACACCGGACTCAGATAGTTGAACTTGCACGTCGAGGCCTGACGAATCAGATCGCGTCGATAAATGCGCCGATACTCCCAATCGCCGCCGAATTGCACGTCGTGCTGCATACCTGCCAGCTGCACGCGCCCATCGAGATAGGCGATGCCGTAGCTATCGGTGCTATCCGAGCCGCGCGTGCCGTCGTTACTGCGCGAGATGATGCCCGTCTTCGTATTGATGCCGTTCACACGCAACTGCGTCGCGTCGTACGTCTCAGTGTTGTAGCTGTAGCCGAAGTGCGCCTTCCAGTCGGCATTGAACTGATGGTCGACGGTGATCTGCGCCAGATGCGACTGCCCGGTCATCTCGTTGTGCACGTCGTCCAGACGCTCGCGTGGCGAAATCGCCAGCGGCTTGTTCGTCGTCGGATCGATCACCGTGCCCCGGTCGAACGGCGTGAGGAAGTTGCGATACTCGTACGACAGCACCACTTGCGTGTCGCGTCCGTAATAGGCCAACGTCGGGGCGACCAGCGTCTCACGCTGCGAACCGAAGTTGCGCCAGTACTGCTGGTTGTTCTGATCGACGACCAGCCGGTAAGCCAGCCCCGAATCGCCGATCGGCCCGGTGGTATCGAGCGTCTCTTCCGCACCGTTTTTGCCGTGACCATAGGTGGTGCCCGCCACACTCACCGCCGTGTATGGCTTAAGGAGCGGGCGCTTGCTCACCACGTTAATCACGCCGCCCGGGTCCATGATCCCGTAGAGCAGCGACGACGGCCCTTTGAGCACCTCGACGGCATCGGCATTCGCATTCAGCCCGCGCCCCTGCACGAGCGGCATGCCGTTGTGCATGATCGAGCCGTCCCGGTTGCCGCCGAACCCGCGTTTAAGCAGCGTGTCTTGCGTGCCCGCCAACGTATTGCCCTGCACGATGCCGCTCACGTTGATGAGCGCGTCGTCGAGCGTGCGCGCGCGCTGATCGGCCAGCACCTGCTGCGGTACCACGTTGATGGCTTGTGGAATGTCGAGAATCGGCGCATCGGCGCGTGCGATGTTGGCATCCGCAGGCGTGCGGTACGCGTCGGTCCATGCCTGCCCCTGCACATGCGTCGTGGGCAGCGCCACGTCACCGGAGCCACCGCCCGCCGCGAGTGTCGCTGCCGCTGGCGCGGCTTGCGGCACCAGTGTGAAGCCGGCGCCCTGCGGCGACGCCACCAGCCCCGTCCCTGCCAACACCTGCCCGAAAGCACCCGACACATCAAAACGTCCCTGCACCCCGGGGCTTTGACGGCCCGCCGTGAGCGACGGCGCGTAAGTCAGCAAGATGCCCGCTTCACGGCCGAAGCGCGTCAATACGGTGTCGAGCGAGCCCGCCGGAATATCGTATGCGCGGGTCGCAGTGGCAGGATTGGCCGCGACTTTCGCAGTCCCCGTCGGGTCCACCGGGGTCGAAGCATTCGCCTGCGCGTGTGCAACGCTCGCCGCAAACACCGACGCAAATGTCATCGCGACAGCGGCACAAATATGGCGGGGGCGCGAGGCGAGTGGTGCCCGGCGTTGCGTTACGGCAGGGAATTCAGAAAAGACGACGGCCATGATGGGATATCTCGTTCAGGCAATAGAAAGAAGGCTTCACTTCCCATGTCACGCGAGATGTACAAAACAGCTCACTGGCCGGACAAAAAAACTGAAAGACATCGAAAATCCTTCGAGCGCGGAATCGATGCTCACTGCGAGGCGCGTCTGAATCACCGCCGGACGGCGATCGCCAACGCGAGAATCAAGCGGCAGCGTTTTCAGGCACGCGGCCCGACGCTCACCCAATAGCGTGTGACGGATGCCACCGACACCGGCAGTGCGTGCGGCAGCACGGCCAGAATGGCGTCGATATCACCGAGCGGATACGTTCCCGATACGCGCAGCGCCGCCACGGCCGGATCGCAGCGCAGATAGCCGCGCCGATAGCGCGACAACTCCGCCAAGAACGTATCGAGCCGCATGTCGACTGCCACGAGCATGCCCTCGGTCCAGGCACCGCCACCGTCGTCGAGTCCGGTGAGCGGGTCGATCGTGCGCGCCGCGAACTGCGCCTGCTCGCCCGCCTGTACGATGCGCTCGATATGCGGCGCGCCCTGCGGCATGACGCGCACGGCGCCCTCGAATACCTGAACGCGGCCGCCGTTGGTGTCTTGCCGCACCGCGAACCGTGTCCCGAGCGGCTGCAACGTCGCTTGCGCAGTCGTGACAACCAACCGCCTCGGCGGCGAGTGTCCGGCGTCCTTGCCGGTCGTCACCATGATTTCGCCCTCGATCAGCGCGATTCGACGCGTCGCCCCGTCCATCGATAATCGCACCGCACTACGCGTGCCCAGCACGAGCGTCGTGCCATCCGCCAGACGCAACGTGCGCTGCTCACCGATGCCCGTACTCGCATCGGCCCGCAAGCGCTGCATGGCAAGCGGATCGGTCGCGAGCCACGCGCCGCCCCCCACGAACAGCCCGCCCACGATGACCTTGATCGCCGTGCGGCGTGCTCGCGAGCGCGGTGCACGAAGCGCGGCTTGCGCCACCGCGGCCCCCAACGTGTCGGACACGTGCCGCATGCGACCGTCCGCCGTCTCAATATGCCGCCACGCGCGTTCGTGATCGGGATGCGCCTCACGCCACCGCGCGCAGGCCGCACGTAGCGTGTCGGTGGCATCGCCGCCATGCAGCGTCACCCACCACTCCACGGCTTGCTGGGCGATACCGGGAGCAAACGGTTGCGCCATCGCCCGCCTCATGCCGACTCCATCGCGAAGAAGCACTGCGTACCGGCGCGCACCAAATAGCGTTTGACGGTCGCCAGCGAGATATTCAATTCGGTAGCAATCTCCGCGTGCGATAGCCCGTCGAGCTGCGCGAGCAGAAAGGCACGTTTGACGGGGGGCGGGAGGCCGTCGAGGCAGCGGTCGATCTCAAGCAGCGTCTCGAGCACGATGGCGCGTTCTTCCGGTGACGGCACGACGGCTTCGGGCTGCTGGGCGAGCGCTTCGAGATAAGCGCGCTCGATCTGGTCGCGCCGCCAGTAGTTATAGAGAACGCGCTGGGCGACGGTGGTCAGGAAGGCGCGCGGGGACGCGAGCAAGCGTGGCGGCTCGCGTTCGAGCAGACGGACGAACGTGTCGTGGGCAAGATCGGCCGCCCGATGCGAGCAACCGGTCTTGCGATGCAGCCAGCTATGGAGCCAGCCGTGATGATCGTGATAGAGCCCCTGCAACGTGTCGCGTTGCAGCGTGTCGTCGGCGGGCATGCGCCCCTCCTGTCCCCGGACCAGGTGTGGCCGGAAGGCTCAGGCACCCGCGTTGCAAATGAGAATCGTTCGCAGTATAGCAAACAAGTCCCCGGGGGACGTGCGATCAATAATCTCCGCTGCGAGGCCGTCGCGCGGGCGCGACAGCCAGTAAGGGATGTGCCGCTCGAAAGAAACACCGGCATGCAGCAATCACCGAAACACCCATCAGTAATAGGTATCTTCGAGCAGCATGTCTTCGAAGAACGCCCCGAAGCGGTGTTGCGGGTCGCGCAGGTGAATTTCGAGAATCCAGCGCATGGCCGACGGCGTCGATTCGAAGTCGGCAAGCGAGCCCGTGTGAATGGCGGCATGGGGAAAGTCGGACACGCGATGCCCCGGCAGGTCGAAGTTCAACGTCCATCCCATGCGCTGCGCCACCGTATCGGCGTAGGTATACAGCGCCTGCCCCGACACCCCATCGCGTAGCCATTTGCCACGCACGTCGTGAAACAGCGCTTCGGCATCGCGGGCACAACGGGCGTACTCGGCATGTTCGCCGACGACGAAGGTAGCACCGCCATCGCCTTCCCATGCGTCGAAGCGCGGCGCGATGTCGATGAAGAACAAATCGTCTTCGCCCAGCACCACGCCGAGCGTCGACGGTTGGCGCATGGGCTTCAGTGTGTTCACACCGAAGCGCACGCGCGTGGGGTGCCAGCTGAGTTCGAGTCCCGCGGACACAAGGACACCCTTCGCCATCGCGACGGCATCTTCCTCCACCATGCCCGGCCGCACCTGACGGGCGATCTCTTGAATGGCCGCGCGCGTCTTGTGGCGCGCCATGAGCATGCCGTCCACGGAGAATGCCGGGCCGACGCGCTCGGCGAGCGACGCGGCATCGGGGTAACGCACGCGGGTGGGGTCGGTTGAGGGGCTGACTAAAGTCGTGGTCTTCGGAAGTGACATCGATGGCCTCTTGTGGGAGGAAAAACGCGGCGACCCGATGCCGCCGTCAATGAGGCCCATTGTCGGAACCCTCACATTCCCTGCCACGCCCCTCGACCGTGCCAATTCCGCCAAACCGGGGGCCGTTCACGCCAACGTTCAGGCGTGATCCGCCCATCTGGCCGCTTTCTGCCAAAATGCAGCGCATTACTGCCAGCGTCCCTTCGCCATGATCCGCAATGTCGCCTTGCTGGTTTTTCCCGGCGTGCAGTCGCTCGATGTGAGCGGCCCGCTCGACGTCTTCGCCGAAGCGAATCGCTTTTTGCTGCCCGGCGATCACTATCAAGCGGAAGTCATCGGCACCCAGCACGGGCCGATTGCCTGTTCGAACGGCATGACGCTGCTGCCCCGCCGTCACTATCAGGAAGCGGGCGGGCATCTCGATTTACTGCTCGTCGCGGGTGGCCCGTCGCTGCTGACGGACGACCTCGGCCCTAACGTGTCGCGCTGGCTCCACGACGCCACCGCTCGGGCGCGCCGCTTCGGTTCCATTTGCAACGGCGCGTTAGTGCTCGCAGCGGCAGGACTGCTCGACGGCAAGCGCGTGACCACGCACTGGAACGACGTCGACGTCCTCGCGCAACGGGCCCCCGGTGCCCACATCGAGGCAGACCGGCTCTTTATTCAGGATGGGAATCTGTACACGTCGGCGGGCGTGACGGCGGGCATCGACTTGTCGCTGCATCTGCTCGCGCAAGATCACGGACAGGAAGTCGCGCTCAATGTGGCCAAGCGACTCGTGGTGTTCACCCAGCGCGCCGGCGGTCAGTCGCAGTTCAGCCCGTACCTCACGCCGTACGCCGAGCCGAATTCGCCGGTCGCGCAAGCGCAGCAGTATGTGCTGGAGCATCTGGCCGAGCCACTGTCGGTGGGTGACTTGGCGGCCGTGGCGAAGATGAGCGTGCGCAACTTTTCCCGCGTGTTTGCGCGCGACGCCGGCGTGACGCCCGCCGATTTCGTGAGCGCCGCCCGCATCGACGCGGCACGCGTCATGCTGGAGAACGGCACTGCGCCGCTCAAGACGGTGGCATGGCAGTGCGGTTTTGGCGATCCGCACAACATGCGCAAAGTGTTTCAGCGCCGATTCGGCGTGTCGCCGCAGCAGTACCGCGAGCACTTCGGACAGCCGCAGGACTGAGCGGCCGCCGTCATCGCACGACGTCTCGCCATCAATGCCAGTAAGAAAACGCCGCCAGCGACAGCATCACGACGATCGCGCCGCCGATGCGAGTCGCAATCTGTGCGAACGGCATCAGTTCCATGCGGTTCGCTGCGGTAAGAATCGCCACATCGCCGGTGCCGCCCAAGCCGCTGTGTGTCACGTTGACGATGGCCGCCTCTACCGGATACATCCCCACCCACTTCGCCACGAAAAACCCCGTCACCGCGAGCGAGAGCACCGTCGAGACGGCGGTCACGATATTGATCCAGTGAAAGGCCGTGACGATCTCGCCCCACGGCGTCATCGCGATACTGATGGCGAACATCAGCGGATAGGTCACCGCCGTTGAGAAGAAGCTATACATGAAGCGCGCCCCGCCCCGCACGCGCGGCGACACGATCTGGAACAACTGCGCGATCACCACGAAGACGAGCATCACCACAGGCGCGGGCCAGTGGAACCATTGATGACTCAACACGCCTAGCAGATACAGCGCGATAGCCGTGCCACCCGCCGCCGCCAAACTCGACGCGTCGAAGCTTTGCGACGACTCGTCCGGCGCCGCACTCACCTCGTTCGCGGGCACGACGGTCAACTGCCCGTTACCGGTGAGCTTCGGCTTGCGCGCGCCGAGATAGCTCAACAAGCCCGCCAGACAGATGGCCGAGATGTTGCCGAGCATCGCCGCCGAGAGGGCTTGTGCGAAGAGCGGCCCTTGTTCCACGCCGAGAATTTGCGCATAGCCCGCCGAGAGCGGCAGCGCACCTTCGCCGACACCGCCCGCCATGATCGGCACGACGATGTAGAAGAACACCTGCTTCGCTTCCAGACCGAGCGCAGTGCCGACCGACGTCCCGACAATGGCTGCCACAACGGAGCCGCTCGCGAGCGGAATGAAAATGCGCACGAACCCTTTCACGAGCGTGCGCCGGTCCATGCTCAGCACACTGCCGACGATGATGGCGGCGATGAACAGATACAGGAAGTTGGAGCTTTTGGTGAACGTGGTGACGGCCTTCGTCACCGGCTCGGGCATGAGTCCGTAATAGACCATCGCCGACGGGATGAACGCCGCGAAGATCGACGTCGCCCCGATGTGACGCACCCACGGAATACGCTTGGCCAGTTCCGCGCAAGTGAAGCCGCCCACGGCGACGAGCGCGATACCGGTCGGCAGATCCGACGCGAGCTTGCCGTTGTGCGCCATCGCCGCGAGGATAGCCACGAGCAGCAGATACACCGGCAACGGCAGCGCGCCGATGCGCAAGTCGAACACCGCCCACCAGCGCTCTCGTCGCGACCTCGCCGAACTCGCACCGTGCTTCGGTGACGCCGGGTTCGCGGGCGCAGACGCCCTCGCCGCGTCGGCGCGCGTGGTGATGGTTTCCATGGATTTGTCTCCGTTCATCTTATATAGGGCGCGCTGTGTCGCGAATCGCCTCGCTTGTCGCGCGCTGGGGGATTCGCTTACTGCACCGCCTTTGTCTCTCGCAACGCCGCGATCTCCGCATCTGGCAAGCCGAGATCGCGCAGCACTTCATCGGAATGCTGGCCGAAGGCGGGCGCGGCGCGTGATACGGGCGCATCGTCGGCACCGTCACTCGGTCCGGCCTTCGGCCCCGCACTCGTGCCATTACCGAATCGGATCGGCTGTCGAAAGCCGCGATATTCCAGATCGCCGTGCGCGCCCGCATACGTGTAGCGCTGCACCATGGCTTCGGCCTCGACCTGCGGATCGTCGAACATGTCTTCGATACGACGGGCGGCGGCACACGGCACGGCATCGCCGAAGATCGTCTCCCACTCACGCGCGCTGTGCGCCTGCAACGCCGTGTGCAACTGCGGCACGATCTCGTCGCGGTGTTGCGCGCGTTTGCGCACAGAATCGTAGCGCTCATCCGTGGCGAGCACCGACATGCCCGTCTTCTCGCATAGCGCCTGCCAGAAGTGCGCCGTGTTGGCCGAGATATACAGATAGCCATCGCGCGTCGGATGAATCCCGGTGATGCCGCCCGAGCGCATGTCGCGACCGACGTCGCGCGGCTCGCCATCGGCCCAGACCATACGGGCCGACTGCATCGCCAACGCGCTGCGCAGCAACGACACGCCCACGTACTGCCCTTCCCCCGTGCGCTCGCGCGCGAACAGTGCCGACGACACGCCTGCCGCAACCAACGACGCCGCATAGTAGTCGACGACCGAGCCGTACAGAATCTCGGGTGGTCCATCGGGCTTGCCCTGCATCGCACACATGCCCGTCATGGTTTGCAGCACTTGGTCGTAGCCAGCCTTGTCTTTGTTCGGGCCGGTATCGCCGTAACCCGTCACAGCGCAGTAAATCAAGCGCGGATTCACGTCGCGCAGTTGCTCGTACGCGATACCGAGGCGCGCCGGCACGTTCGGGCGAAAGTTATGCACCAACACGTCGGCCGATTCGACCAGACGGCGCAGCACCGCGAGCGCCTCCGGCTGCTTGAGATCGAGCACGAGTCCGCGCTTGCCGCGATTGACGCCGAGAAACGCGCGGCTCTCCGCCGCTAACGTCGACGGGTACTTGCGCAAATTGTCGCCGGTGGGCGGTTCGATTTTGATGACTTCTGCGCCCTGATCGGCGAGCAATGTGCAGCCGTAGGGACCGGCGATGTAGGCGCTCAGATCGAGCACGCGCACGCCATCGAGCGGGCCAGCGGGGGATGCGGCAACACCTGCACCGGCGGCAGGAGACAGGAGGGGATCTCGTTTCATGGTCATCGGGTCACAGCGTGTTCGTCGCGCAGCAGCCCCATGCGGCGTGCGGCGCCCAGCAATGTGCGGGCGCGCTCGACAAACGGCACGTCGATCATCTTGCCGTCGACGACATAAGCACCGACGCCGTCACGCGTTGCGTTGCGCGCGGCATCGACCACTCGCAAGGCGTGGGCGATTTCTTCGTCGGAGGGGCGGAAAACATCGTTAGCGAGGGCAATCTGGCTGGGATGAATACAGCTCTTGCCGAGGAAGCCCATCGCGCGGGCGAGTTGCGCTTCAGCGCGAAAACCCGCTTCGTCTTTGATGTTGGCGAAAGCCGAGTCGTAGGCGAACACACCGGCTTCACCGGCCGCCATGCGCAGCGCGAACATCGCCTGCGAGATCGCCGCCGTCTCGCGACGCGCGATGCCCATCGGTTCGAACAGATCGCCCAACCCCAATTGCAGCCCCGCCACACGCGGATGGGCCGCCGCGAGTTCTGCCGCGCGGCGCAGTGCCTGCGGCGATTCGATATTGAGCAGCAAGCGCACAGGTGTCGCGACGCCGTTGGCGCGCTCGGCCTGCGCAATGCGCTCCGCGGCGGCGTGCACGTCGGCAGCGCACTCGGGCTTCGGCAGATTGATGAGCGCGACACCGGGCTGCACGGCAGCGTCGATGTCGTCGGCGAAGTGCGCCGAGTCGAGCGCGTTCACACGCACGATCAGTTGCTTGTCGAGGCTGCGGGTGTCGAGCATGCGCAGCCAGTCGCGCAATGTATTGCGCGCGTCGTGCTTGCGCTCGGGCGCGACGGAATCTTCCAGATCGAACGACAGCGCGTCGGCCGCACTGGCGAGCGCCTTGCCGAAGAGCTCCGGGCGCGACGCGGGCACGAAGAGTTTGCTTCTCATGTCTCCAGTCCTTGCTTGCTTTTCTGACTGGAAATGAGTCTAAGTGCCGTCTTGATTTAGATAAACTATCTGCACCTATCTTAAAAACGTAGCAAATCTATCGTTATGGATACCGCCTTTCTCGCCAATCTTTTGCTCGTCGTCGATAGCGGCTCAATGGCTGAAGCCGCGCGCCGCATTGGCGTGACGCCTGCGGCCATTGCACAACAGGTGCAGGCGCTAGAGCGCGAGTTGGGGGTGCCGCTTCTGGTGCGCGCGGGGCGTACCGTCATTCCGACGGAGGCCGGGCATCGTGTGGTTGAAAAAGCACGGGAGCTGGTGCGCGAGGCGGCCGAACTCAAGGCAGTGGCGCTCACCGACGAGCCGTCGGGCGAGCTGCGCATCGGCACCATTACGACGGCGCTGCTGAGTTTGCTGCCTGACGTGCTGGCGAACTTCTCGACGGCATTCCCGCAGGCCAAGGTGCTGATTCGCGCGGGCACGTCGATGGAGTTGTACGACACGCTGCAACGCGGCGATCTCGATGTGGCGATTTGCCTGCATCCGCCGTTTGCGCTGCCCAAGGCGTACGACTGGCACTTGTTGCGAGAAGAACCGATTGTGGTGCTCGCGCCAGCGCATCTGGCCCACGAGACGCCCCACACGCTGCTGCGGCGCGAGCCGTTCATTCGCTATGACCGGTCGCTGGGCGGCGGCAAACAAGCGGATCAGTATTTGCGCGCGGCGAAGATCGTACCGAACGAGTTGTTCGAGCTGAATTCGTTGATGGCGATTGCGATGATGGTGGATCGTCGGTTAGGTGTGTCGCTGGTGCCTGACATTGTGTCGCCACTTACGAGTGGCTTGGACGTCGTTCGTCTCCCGCTACCCGCCCCGGTCGAGCGCCGCCGCTTCGGCCTACTGTGGCATCGAGCTTCGCCGCGGGCGCGGCTGATCAAGGGGTTGCTGGCATGTGCGACGCGGGCGGTCGCCCCCAATTAACGAGCGAGCCACGGCCCTCGGGCCTACCTAACACGCCCCCGCAATCACCTCCGCCATCTCATGGAAAACATTTATTGACCGACCGGCCGGTCGGTTTATAATGCGTTCCATATTCCCCACATGCCGCGGAGGCCTCCCTCTATGTATACGCAAGCCATCGATCTGGCCGGCAACAGCCCCAAGGGCGTGCGCGCCCTGAGCGAGACGGAGCAGCAGCAACAAGCCCGCTTCGACGCGCGCATGGCCGCCGATCAGAAGATCGAGCCGCAGGACTATATGCCCGCCGAGTATCGCAAGACGCTCGTGCGCCAGATTTCGCAACACGCGCACTCGGAAGTCGTCGGCATGCTGCCCGAAGGCAACTGGATTTCGCGCGCGCCCAGCCTCAAGCGCAAAGCCATTCTGCTCGCCAAAGTGCAGGACGAAGCCGGTCACGGCCTCTACCTCTACTCGGCCGCCGAGACGCTCGGCACCTCGCGCGACCAGATGCTCGACGCCCTGCACTCGGGCAAGGCCAAGTACTCCAGCATCTTCAATTACCCCACGCTCACCTGGGCCGACGTCGGTGTGATCGGCTGGCTCGTCGATGGCGCCGCCATCATGAACCAAGTGCCGCTGTGCCGCTGCTCGTACGGCCCGTACGCGCGCGCCATGATCCGCGTCTGTAAGGAAGAATCGTTCCACCAGCGCCAAGGCTTCGACGCCCTGCTCGCGATGATGAACGGCACGCAAGCCCAGCGCGACATGGTGCAAGAAGCCGTCAACCGCTGGTGGTGGCCGGTGCTGATGATGTTCGGTCCGAGCGACAAGGAATCGATCCACAGCGCGCAGACCATGAAGTGGGGCATCAAGCGCATTTCGAACGACGACCTGCGTCAGAAGTTTGTCGACGCCGCGATCGAACAGGCCAAGGTGCTCGGCGTGACGTTCCCCGACCCGGATCTGAAGTGGAACGAAGCCCGCAAGGCCCACGATTACGGCGAAATCGACTGGTCGGAATTCTGGCGTGTGGTGAACGGCGAAGGCCCGTGCAACAAGGAACGTCTTGGCACGCGCGTGGCCGCTCACGAGAAAGGTGCCTGGGTGCGCGATGCGGCCCTCGCCCACGCCGCCAAGCAACGTCAGCGCGCAGAAAAACAAGCGGCCTAAAGCTAGTCGCGATAGTCGCGAACTCGCGCGGCAACCTCACAGACACGCGGGACGCCCCGCATCAGGAACGATCATGACGCAAGCAACTAACAAGGAATGGCCCCTCTGGGAAGTGTTCGTGCGCAGCAAGATGGGCCTCGAACACAAGCACAGCGGCAGCCTGCACGCCGCCGACGCTGAAATGGCGCTGCGCATGGCGCGCGACGTCTACACGCGCCGCCAGGAAGGCGTGAGCATCTGGGTCGTGCCCTCGGCCGCCATCACGGCTTCGGCACCGGAAGACAAGGCCGAACTGTTCGACCCGGCCGCCGACAAGATCTACCGCCATCCGACCTTCTATCAGTTGCCGGAAGAAGTGAACCACATGTAAGTGGCTGCGCGCCGTCTGTCACGGCGCGCCCCGAGCGAGACACCAGAACATGAAACCGACGCAGGAACACCTGTCCTATCTGCTGCGCCTTGCCGACAACGCGCTGATCCTCGGTCAGCGCAACGCGGAATGGTGCGGTCACGGCCCCGTGCTCGAAGAAGACATCGCGCTCACCAACCTGAGCCTTGATCTGATCGGCCAGGCACGCATGCTCTATCAGCACGCCGCCAAGCTCGAAACCGAACTCACCGGCATTACCAAGCAAGAAGACGACTACGCCTTCTGGCGCGACGAATTCGCGTTCCGCAACTGGACCCTCGTCGAGCTGCCGCATTACGGCCCGACCGCTGGCACCTCCGCTGCCGAGCGCGACTACGCTGTCACGATCGTGCGCAACTTCCTGTACTCGGCCCTGATGGTCGAAGTTTGGCAAGCCCTCGCACAATCGAGCGACGCAGAACTCGCGGCTATCGCCGCGAAGTCGGTGAAGGAAGCGCATTACCACCTGCATCACGCACGCGACTGGCTGGTGCGCTTTGGCGACGGTACGGAAGAATCGCATCGCCGCGCTCAAGCCGCACTCGACTACCTGATGCCGTACATGAACGAAGTCTTCAAGAGCGATGCACTCGAAGACGCCGTGGCCGCTGCCGGTACGGGCGTGACGATGGCCGGTCTGAAGGATGCGTGGCAAGCGGTCGTGACCGACGCGCTCGACGAAGCCACGCTCAGCGCACCGGTGGCCGGCGCGTTCGAGAGCACGGGCAAACTCGGCCATCACTCCGAGCACATGAGCTATCTGCTCGGCGAGATGCAGGGCATCGCACGTCAGCATCCCGGCGCAAGCTGGTAAGCCGACGAGACGAACGCCGCGATGCACACGCCCATCGACACGATCATGAATCTGCCACTCACGCCGCCCATCGCCCCCGACGTGCTCACGCCGGCCTCGGAAGCCTCGTTGCCGCTCGCGTGGCAGACGCTCGAATCGGTTCCCGATCCCGAGATTCCGGTCGTGTCGATTCGCGAACTCGGCATTCTGCGCGATGTGCGCGTCGTGCAGAACGCCAGCGGTGCAGTGTCGTTCGAGATCGTGATTACGCCAACGTATTCAGGGTGTCCGGCCATGCAGCAAATTGCCGAAGACATCGACGCGGCAATGACGCGCGCCGGCCTCGGCCCGTGGCACATCACCACGGTGCTGGCACCGGCATGGACCACGGACTGGATCAGCCAGGAAGCCCGCGAGAAGCTGCGCGGCTACGGCATTGCGCCGCCCACGGGCGCGCATGCGGTGGCCGCCGACGCACCGCGCAAGATCACGTTCTACGGCCGCCCGAAAGACGGTGTGACCTGCCCGCACTGCGGTTCGACCGACACGGAAGTGGTATCGGCCTTTGGCTCGACCGCCTGCAAAGCGCATTACCGTTGCCGCACGTGCCGCGAGCCGTTCGACTACTTCAAGCCCTATTGATTGATCCGATTGATCCCGTCCGGCGGGTGCCGGCGGCAAGGAAGCCCACGATGACGACCCCGCAATTCCATTCGCTGACCATTCGCGAAATCCGTCCCGAGACCGCCGACGCCATCTCGATCGCCTTCACCGTGCCGGACGCCCTGCGCGACGCCTACCGCTTCACGCAAGGCCAGTTCCTCACGCTAAAGACGCTGATCGAAGGCGAAGAAGCCCGCCGCTCCTATTCGATTTGCGTAGGGGTGCCCGACTACGAGGCCACCGGCGAATTGCGTGTCGGGATCAAGCGCGTGCCGGGTGGCAAGTTCTCGAACTTCGCCAACGATCAGTTGAAGCCGGGTCAGCAAATCGATGTGATGACGCCGGACGGCCGCTTCTTCACCCGTCTGTCGCCCGAGCATGCCAAGCACTACGTCGGCTTTGCCGGTGGGTCGGGCATCACGCCGATGCTGGCACTCATCAAGACGACGCTCGCCTCGGAGCCGAACAGCCAGTTCACGCTCGTGTACGGCAATCGCTCGGTGCCGGCGATCATGTTTGCCGAAGCGCTGGAAGATCTGAAGAACACGTATCTGGGCCGTCTGCGTCTGTATCACGTGCTCTCGGACGAAGCGCAGGAAGTCGAGCTGTTCAACGGCTTGCTCGATCAGACGAAGTGCGCCGCATTCCTCGAGACGCTGATCCCGCCGTCGAGCATCGACGAAGCCTTCATCTGCGGCCCGGGCCCGATGATGGATGCCGCCGAAGCCGCACTGGCCGCCGCCGGTGTCGCCAAGGAAAAGATCCACGTCGAACGCTTTGGCGTGCCGTCGCCGCAAGCGGGCGCGAAGCCGGTCATCATCACCGACGACACGCCGATGGCCGAGCTGGTGGTCGTCATGGACGGCAAGGAGCGCCGTCTGCGCCAGCCGTACGAAGGCCAGAGCATTCTCGACACGGGCTTGGCCGCGGGCCTCTCGCTGCCGTACGCCTGCAAGGGCGGCGTGTGCTGCACGTGCCGTGCCAAGGTGCTTGAAGGTGAAGTGGCCATGGACAAGAACTACACGCTGGAAGACTACGAAGTCGAACAAGGCTTCGTGCTCACGTGCCAGGCGCGCCCGCTCACCGAGCGCGTGGTGGTGAGCTACGACGAGCGTTAAATGCAAGACGCGGCGCGGAAGCCACGCGCACGGTAAAACAAGGCAAAACACCTGCCATCGACGTACCACCGGGTGCGAACGCTCCCTCAACGCAGCGGCAAATGTCTTGAAATCGCGCCAATGCGTCGATTATTCCCGGCATTACGGGAGCGTCAACCCGAGGTGCCGGGAATACCGTAAACTACCGGCATGAATACCATCCATGTCGTCTGTGGCGATGTCGCCGCGCAGCAGTTACGCGCGGCGATGGCGCAAGCGCTTCGCGCCGACCCTGTCCTTGTCTTGCGTGACGATCTGGCCGTCGGCCCGTTGCGCGAAATCGACGAGAACGAGCGGCAACGCGCTGCCTTTTGGCAACGCGTCATCCCGTCGGCCGGGCGCGATTACGCGGGCGAGCTGCGCGAGGAATTGGCCTCGCTGCAACGTTTGGCCGAAGGCGACAACGCGGTGGTTTGCTGGCATGGCGACAGCGCATCCGATCAACTCACGCTGCGGCGTGTCGCGTTCACGTTGCGCAACACGCCCGCACGCCTGAACGAGATTCTGCTGCGCGGCACCGACCTGACGCAGCCCGCGATGGCGCAAGACGCCAATCGCCGCACCAGCGTTGGCATGTATGCGCCGGAAGTGCTGGCCGAGCGCTTCGCCCGCATCGCCCCGATTTCGCTCCTGCGCATCGGACGGCTGTCGTTGGAATGGCGGGCGCTCAAGCAAGTGAATACGCAAGTGCGTCGCTGGGTGCACAACACCTTCGA
Source organism: Pandoraea pneumonica (assembly GCF_049918595.1). Lineage (GTDB taxonomy): Bacteria > Pseudomonadota > Gammaproteobacteria > Burkholderiales > Burkholderiaceae > Pandoraea > Pandoraea pneumonica_A. Next base: position 1,430,351 of record NZ_JBNCRZ010000001.1, on the reverse strand, counting down.
GGGTGCGACATTCGCCGAGATCGATGATCAGATTCTCGATCAGGCCCCCGTGACATGGATGCCGATGGCCGCGTTTCTCGGTGAAATGATGCCGCGCGTCGAAGGTTTTTTTGCGACCGACAGTTTTCTGCTCTGGCGCTGCCGCGAACTCGGTGCGGCGGGCCGGCTCGCGTTGCGCGGCGACACCACCATGCCCGCAGCGTGCGATTTACGACTGGAGTAACCCCCGTTTATGGCACGTACCAAGGCGCCCGACCACGAGTCGCAGCGCGAACAGATTCTCGATGTCGCCGCCGAGGCATTTGCCCGAGCGAGCTATCCCAGCACGTCGATGTCGGAACTGGCCGCCGCCTGCGGCACGTCGAAAGCCCGTCTGTATCACTACTACGCCAGCAAGGACGCCATCCTGTTCGACCTGCTCGACCGCTACACGCAGCGGCTGATGCTGATCGTCACGGAAGTCGAGGCCCTCGGTCAGCGGCGCGGGCTCTCCGAGCGTGAAACCTTCCATGAACTGATCCGGGCGTTCCTCGACGAGTACGAGACGTCGCAGACACGACATATCGCGCTGCTCAACGACGTCAAATTCCTCAACGACGAACAACGCGAAGTGGTGCTCAACCGCCAGCGCGACGTCGTCGGTGCATTCGCCCGCCAGCTCTCGCGCGCCTTCCCCGATCGCGTGGGCAAGCCCAACCAGACGGCGCTGACGATGATGCTGTTCGGCATGATCAACTGGACCTTCACGTGGCTCAAGCCGGGCGGCCGCATGCGCTACCGCGACTTCGCCAACGAAGTCATCGGCGTGCTAGAGCATGGACTCGCGCAACCGCTGGCCGACACGGCGGACAACGCTACGTCAGGTACCGCCAAAGCCTGAACATCAAAATAAGTAAGTGATCACTCTCGTAAGAAAGGGCGAATATCGTCCTTTCTTGTTGCTTCGCAGCAACTCCCCTTCGAATGCCGTGATGCGATGTACCGTGAAAACACGCCATTCTTCAGTCACTTAGACGTTTCCCTCCACCGCGCACTTTTATTTCCTAGGGTTTTTACCTAGCCGTTCGGCTATAATTCTTTTGCGCCGCACAATTCAGTGCACGCTCGAAAGAATACAAAGGATTGCGCCATGACTGCCCCGAACCACACGCCCGACGTCGCCCGCGCGACGGTTGCCGCCAACGAGCGGACGAGCGTGCTGATTCGCGAGCTGACATCCGGCGATATCCACCGCTTGCAACGCCATTTTCTGGCGCTGGGCGAAGAAGACCGCTTGCTCCGCTTCGGTCAGGCCGTCACGGACGACGTGATTACCCGTTACGTCGCCAGCCTCGACTTCGCACGCGATAGCCTGTTCGGTGTCTACGACGACAATCTGGCGCTGGTCGCCGTCGCCCACGTGGCACAACTTCCCGAAGGCAAGAACGGCCGTGTCGCTGAATTCGGCGTCTCGGTGCTGGAATCGGCCCGTGGCCGCGGCATCGGTTCGCGTCTGTTCGAACGTGCTGCCATCCACTGCCGCAACAAGCGCGTCGATACGCTGTACATGCACTGCTTGTCGCGCAATGCCCGCATGATGCGCATCGCCAAGAAGGCTGGGATGGAAATCAACTATGCGTACGGCGAAGCGGACGGCTACCTCAGCCTGCCGCCGGCCGATACGCAGTCGATGCTCTCGGAAATGATGCAGGACCAGGTCGCCGCGTTCGATTACGCGATCAAGCGTCAGGTGCGCAACGCACGCCGTCTGTTCGGTGCGCTCCTGCCGAAGGCTGCCTGACCCAACGTTCGGGCGTTCAGCAGGAAACAAAAAAACCGGCCTGGTGGCCGGTTTCTTTTTGTCTCGTCACAATGGCGAATCGCCAGCATCAAGGCAACGGCAACGCCGTGGTCTCCTTGAGTTGATCGAGGACGAAGCTCGTTTTTACGTCGACCACGCTGGGATGCATCAGCAATTGCTTTTGCATGAAGCGCGAGAAGTGCGCCATGTCGCCGACGTGCACACGTAGCAGATAATCCATGTCGCCAGCCATCGCGTAACAGCCGACGACTTCCGGCCATGTATCGACGACGTTGCGGAAGTGCTCGTTTACCGTGCCGCCCTGCCCATCGCCGGGATGACGTTTGTCGAGTCTGACGTTGACGTACGCCAGCAGCCCGAGTCCGAGCCGCGTGGGTTCCAGCAGCGCGACATAGCCACGGATGACCCCGGCCTCTTCCAGACGCCGGATGCGGCGCAGGCAAGGGCTCGGCGAGAGCCGCACCTGTTCGGCGATTTCGAGGTTGGACAATCGGCCGTTGCTTTGCAGCAGCGCGAGAATCCGGCGGTCGATCTTGTCCAATTCCAGCTTTGGCACTTCTCCCCCTGATTTTGGTATTTATGAGCAATGATATTGCGTCAAAATACGAAAATCATAAAGTCATCACCCTGTTTAACCGATTACAAGGCATTACAAGGAAGTCGCCGCCCAATAAAAAAGGCGCCAGCCTCATCGGTCGGCGCCCTGTGGTCTTGGGGCGGCGTCACCGGGCAGGTGACGCTCGCAGGGTATTGCTAGGTCCGGCTTCGCTGCGCTTGGATGCGCTCGCGATGGGCAGCCAGACCGGTGGAAGCGGTGGTCGCCTTAACGGCGTTGAAATTCTCGCGGATCGATCGTGCGCTGGTCGAGCGGGCCTTCGTAGCGTTGCGGCTGCTGCGTCGTGCGCTGCGGCTGGGTAACAGTAACAGGGGTAGGTTCAGCCGCCTTGTCGCGTGCCAGTTCATCGGCACGTGCGACGCTCACTTCCAGGGTCAGAAACGAAGCGGAAACCAGCAGGAATTTGGCGATGTTTCGTTGATTCACAGTGACTCCTTCTTTCGTGTTGCTTGGGTACTTCTCAAACGCAATGTCGTATTTCCATCTGTCGGGTAACGCAACTTAGTGTGCATTCTGCCCTGCCCGTTCCCGATCGCCGACAGGCGTTACACGTTGTTACCCGCGTGTCAGAAATCGCCGACAAGCGTACCTTTATCGACATAATCGCGACACATTGCCGCCATTTTGCGGCGAATTCCGAAAGACGCGGCGTGTCATAACGCCGCATCCGTCCTTCGATATTGGGATGATGCGCATGGGACAAAAGGAAGGGTTTACGCCAGCTACATGACGTTTACGTAAACGTCACAATCCTCGCTATACTGCCTTCGATCGACAACTTGGCAGACACCGAAGAGACGTCGCACCGTGCGCATCACGCCCATTGGGCGACGCCGTGACGCCGGTGCTACCATAGTTGCGACTGGTCACAGCATCACGAAAAAAGGCCCCGCTCATGGCGTGACATCGCTCATCCATGGGACGTAAAGAGGCTTTGCATCACCACCGCCGTCCTGCTTCACGAGAGCGGGGGGGCAGGAAGTTTTGGCGATCCCAAAATCAGTGAGAGTGAGGAGCACACCCCATGAACGCCCCCGTCAATCCGAGCTTGCTGGCCGCGCTGGAGTCGGTCACGCTCGACGACAAATACACGCTCGAGCGCGGTCGCGCTTACATGAGCGGCATTCAGGCACTAGTCCGACTACCGATGTTGCAGCAGGCCCGCGATGCGGCTGCCGGGCTCAACACCGCCGGTTATATTTCGGGCTATCGCGGCTCGCCGCTCGGCGGCCTCGACCTGTCGCTATGGAAGGCCAAGCAACACCTCGCCGGCCATAACATCGTCTTTCAGCCCGGTTTGAACGAAGACCTCGCGGCCACCGCCGTCTGGGGTTCGCAGCAAGTCAATTTGTATCCCGCCAAGTTCGATGGCGTGTTTTCGATGTGGTACGGCAAGGGGCCCGGCGTCGACCGCTCCATGGACGTGCTCAAACACGGCAACTCGGCAGGTTCTTCGAAGCACGGCGGTGTCCTCGTGCTCGCTGGCGACGATCACGCCGCCAAATCCTCCACCCTCGCGCATCAATCCGAACACGTCTTCAAGGCGGCCGGTATTCCCGTGCTGTATCCGTCGAACGTGCAGGAGTATCTCGACTACGGCCTGCATGGCTGGGCGATGAGCCGTTACTCGGGTCTTTGGGTCGCGATGAAGTGCGTGACGGACGTGGTCGAGTCGTCGGCCTCGGTGATGATCGATCCGCACAACGTCGACATCCGCCTGCCGAACGACTTCATCATGCCGCCCGACGGCCTGAACATCCGCTGGCCCGATCCGCCGCTGGTGCAAGAAGCGCGGATGATCGACCACAAGTGGTACGCCGCCCTCGCCTACGTGCGCGCGAACAAGCTCGACCGCGTGACGATCGACTCGGACAACGCCCGCTTCGGCATCATGACCGGCGGCAAGGCGTATCTCGACGTGTGTCAGGCACTCGCCGACCTCGGGCTCGACGAAGCCACGTGTCAGTGCATCGGTATTCGTCTGTACAAAGTGGGCTGTGTGTGGCCGCTCGAAGCGCAGGGTGCGCGCGCGTTTGCACAAGGCTTGCAGGAAATTCTCGTGGTCGAGGAGAAGCGTCAGATCCTCGAATATCAGATCAAGGAAGAGCTGTACAACTGGCGCGACGACGTGCGTCCGCGCGTGTACGGCAAGTTCGACGAGAAGGACGGCGCAGGCGGTGAATGGTCGGTGCCGATGGCCAACTGGCTGCTGCCCGCCCACTACGAACTCTCGCCCGCGCTGATCGCGAAGGCCATTGCCACGCGTCTGGAAAAATTCGAACTGCCGAGCGACGTGCGCGAGCGCATCAACACGCGCCTGAAGGTCATCGAAGCCAAGGAGCAAGCGCTCGCCAAGCCGCGCGTCGCGGCCGAACGTAAGCCGTGGTTCTGCTCGGGCTGTCCGCACAACACGTCGACGAACGTGCCGGAAGGCTCGCGCGCCATCGCGGGCATCGGCTGCCACTACATGACGGTGTGGATGGACCGCAAGACCGACACCTTCTCGCAAATGGGCGGAGAAGGCGTGCCTTGGATCGGTCAGGCGCCGTTCTCGTGCGACGAACACATCTTCGCGAATCTCGGCGACGGCACGTACTTCCACTCGGGGTTGCTCGCCATTCGTGCGGCGATCTCGTCGAAGGTCAACATCACCTACAAGATTCTCTACAACGACGCTGTCGCGATGACAGGCGGCCAACCGGTCGACGGCACGTTGAGCGTGCCGCAGATCGTGGCGCAGGTGGCGGCCGAAGGTGCCGAGAAGATCGTGATCGTCACCGACGAGCCGGAGAAGTACGACGGCGTGAAGCTCGTGGGCGACGTGCCGATCTACCACCGCAGCGAACTTGACCGCGTGCAGCGCGAGTTGCGGCTGGTGAAGGGCACCACGATCCTCGTCTACGACCAGACATGCGCCACCGAGAAGCGCCGCCGCCGCAAACGCGGTGCGTATCCCGACCCGGCCAAACGCGTCGTCATCAACGAGGCGGTGTGCGAAGGCTGCGGCGATTGCTCGGTGAAGTCGAACTGTCTCTCGGTCGAGCCGCTCGAGACGGAATTCGGCACGAAGCGTCAGATCAATCAATCGACCTGTAACAAGGACTTCTCGTGCCTGAACGGTTTCTGCCCGAGCTTCGTGACGGTGGAAGGCGGTCAGTTGCGCAAGCCCAAGACGGCGAAGGTCGATAACGAAGGTCTGCCGCCGCTGCCGGAACCGGCCCTCCCGCCGATCACGCGTCCGTACGGCATTCTCGTCACGGGCGTGGGTGGCACTGGCGTGGTGACCATCGGCGGTCTGCTCGGCATGGCTGCGCATCTGGAAAACAAGGGCGTAACCACGCTCGACGTGACTGGTTTGGCGCAGAAGGGTGGCGCCGTGACGAGCCACGTGCAGATTGCGCTGCAACCGGAAGACATTCACGCCACGCGTATCGCCATGGGCGATGCCCGCGTCGTGATCGGTTGCGACGCCATCACGACGGCCAGCGACGACACGCTCTCGCGCGTGCAGCACGGTGTGACGAACATCGTGGTGAACAGCGCCCACACGCCGACGGCGGAATTCATCCGCAACCCGAGCTGGCGTTTCCCGGGCGCGAGCACCGAGAACGATATTCGCGCCGCCGCTGGCGACAGCGTCGATTTCGTCGACGCGAATCACCTCGCGTTGCGTCTGCTTGGCGACACGATCTACACCAACCCGTTCGTGCTGGGCTTCGCGTGGCAGAAGGGCTGGGTACCGCTTTCGTACGCGGCCCTCACGCGCGCCATCGAACTCAACGGCGTGTCGATCGAGAAGAACAAGCAAGCGTTCGAATGGGGACGTCGTGCCGCGCACGATCTCGCCAGCGTGCGCAAGCTCGCGCGACAAGGGGAAGCGCCGGAATCGTCGGCCGCAGGCGGTAAGCTGATTACGCTGCACTCGCCCAAGGCACTCGACGCGTTGATTCAACGCCGCTACGACCAGCTTGTTGCGTATCAGGATCGCGCTTACGCCGAACGCTTCAAGCAAACGGTCGATCGCGTGCGCAGTGCCGAATCGGCCATCGACAACGGCGCGTCGCAAATGCCGCTGACGGAAGCGGTTGCTCGCGCGCTGTACAAGCTGATGGCTTACAAGGACGAGTACGAAGTCGCGCGTCTGTACAGCGACCCGGCGTTCATGAAGAAGCTGAACGAGCAGTTCGAAGGCGACTTCTCGCTGCGCTTCCATCTGGCACCGCCGTCGCTCGCGAAGCACGACGACAAGGGGCATCTGATCAAGAAGGCCTACGGTCCGTGGATGATGAAGGCGTTCGGTGTGCTGGCGAAGTTCAAGGGCCTGCGCGGCGGGGCGCTCGACATCTTTGGGCGCACCGAAGAGCGTCGTACCGAACGTGCGCTGATCGGCGAGTACGAAGCGCTGGTGAACGAACTGATCTCGCACCTGAACGAGCACAACGTCGCGCTGGCGGTGCAACTGGCTGAACTGCCGCAAGAAATTCGCGGCTATGGCCATGTGAAGGAGCAGAACCTCGCCGCCACGCGCATCAAGTGGACGAAGTTGCTCACGCAGTTCCGCGACGGCAGTTCGCATCGCGTGGCCGCGTAAGCCGTACTGACAGCCCCATAAAAAATCCCGCCAGCGCGAAAGCGACTGGCGGGATTTTTTTATCCTGCGCTGGCAGACATGCTCACCGGGTCACCCCGGCGGCATGCCCATCAGCTCCTCAACGCACGACGTTGGCAGCAGCCACGGCGGTCATGTTGATAATGCGGCGCACGGTGGCGGCCGGGGTCAGGATGTGGACCGGCTTGGCGCAGCCGAGCAGGAACGGACCGACCGTCACGCCTTCACCGCCCGTCATCTTGAGCAGGTTGTACGTGATGTTGGCGGCTTCCACGTTCGGCATGACGAGCAGGTTGGCTTCACCGGCCAGACGCGAGGCCGGGTAGGCCGCACGACGCACCGACTCCGACAGGGCTGCGTCGCCGTGCATTTCGCCGTCGACTTCCAGCTCCGGTGCACGTTCGGCCAGCAGTTCGCAGGCGCGCGCCATGCGTTGTGCCGAAGCCGACTTCACGCTGCCGAAGTTCGAGTTCGAGAGCAGCGCCACCTTCGGGGCGATGCCGAAGCGCTCGATTTCCTTGGCGGCGAGCACCGTCATCTCGGCGAGTTGCTCCGACGTCGGCGTCTCGTTCACGTACGTATCGCTGATGAACAGGTTGCGCTTCTCGAGCATCAACAGGTTCATGGCGGCGTAGTTGCTCACGCCTTCAGCGCGGCCCAGCACTTGATCGACCACGTCGAGGTGACGGTGGTACGTATCGATCATGCCGCAGATCATGCCGTCGGCTTCGCCCAGACGCACGAGGATCGAGCCGATCAGCGTGTTGTCCTTGCGCATGGCGGCCTTCGCCACTTCCGGGGTCACGCCGTGACGGGCGCCCAGGTTGTGGTATTCCTGCCAGCAACGCTGATAGCGCGTGTCGTCTTCCGGATTGACGATTTCGAAATCGACGCCCGGCTTGAGCTTCGAGCCGATCTTTTGCAGGCGCATTTCCACCACGGCCGGACGGCCGATGATGATCGGCTTGGCGATGCGCTCGGCCAGCACGAACTGCGCCGCGCGCAGCACGCGCTCGTCTTCGCCTTCGGCGAACACGATGCGAGCGGCGGTGTTAGCGGCTGGGTTAGCTGCAAAGCGCGCGCGGGCCGCAGCGAACACCGGACGCATGATGAAGCCCGTGCGGTAGACGGTCGTGCCGAGCTGTTCGCGGTAGGCATCCATGTCCTTGATCGGACGCGTCGCCACGCCCGAGTCCATCGCGGCTTGCGCGACGGCCGGTGCGATCTTGATGATCAGACGCGGATCGAACGGCTTCGGAATGATGTATTCCGGACCGAATTCGAGCGACTGGCCTTCATAGGCGCGCGCCACTTCTTCGCTCTGCTCTTCTTCCTGCGCCAGTTCGGCGATGGCACGCACGGTGGCGAGCTTCATCTCTTCCGTAATGGTCGTCGCGCCCACGTCGAGCGCGCCGCGGAAGATGAACGGGAAGCACAGCACGTTGTTCACCTGGTTCGGATAGTCCGAACGGCCGGTGGCGACGATACAGTCGGGGCGAGCGGCCTTGGCAATTTCCGGGCGAATTTCCGGCTCGGGGTTGGCGAGCGCGAGAATCAGCGGGCTCGGGCCCATGGTCTTGACCATGTCAGCGGTGAGCACACCGGCGGTCGAGCAGCCGAGGAACACGTCGGCGCCGTTGCTGGCGTCAGCCAGCGTACGGGCTTCGGTCGTCACGGCGTAGCGCGCCTTGCTCTCGTCGAGCTTGTCGCGGCCGGTGTGAATCACGCCCTTCGAGTCGAGAACCAGAATGTTCTCTTTCTTCAGGCCCAAGTTCACCAACAGGTCCAGACAGGCGATGGCGGCAGCGCCGGCGCCCGAGCAAACCAGCTTCACGTTGCCGATGTCCTTCTTCACGACCTTCAGGCCGTTGAGGATAGCGGCCGACGCGATGATGGCGGTACCGTGTTGATCGTCGTGGAAGACGGGGATCTTCATGCGCTCGCGCAGCTTCTTCTCGATGTAGAAGCACTCGGGCGCCTTGATGTCTTCGAGGTTGATGCCGCCGAGCGTCGGCTCGAGCATGGCAATGGCTTCAACGAGCTTGTCCGGGTCGTGTTCGGCGAGTTCGATGTCGAACACGTCGATGCCGGCGAATTTCTTGAACAGGCAGCCCTTGCCTTCCATCACGGGCTTCGCGGCGAGCGGGCCGATATTGCCCAGACCCAGCACGGCGGTGCCGTTGGTAATCACGCCCACGAGGTTGCTGCGCGACGTGTAGCGGTTGGCGGCGAGGGGGTCTTCGGCGATCGCTTCGCAGGCGTAGGCAACGCCCGGCGAGTAAGCCAGCGACAGATCGATCTGGTTCGACAGCGGCTTGGTCGGCGTCACCGAGATTTTGCCCGGGCGGGGGAATTCGTGGTACGCCAGAGCGCTTTCTTTCAAGTCAGGTTTGTCCATATCTCGATACCTAAATACAGGGCGACAGCCGGGCGACGGCAACTCGAGGGTAGCGCGCGGGCACGGCAGTCTTGTGACGGATCACGGCGGGAAGAGCCAACCGGAGGGATTCGGCGATTTTGTCGCCGACGGTGTTCTTCGCTGCGCGGCGGCGTGATGGCCCCCGCTCCTCCGGGTCTTCTACACCGCGCTTTCACGCGTCAGACCCAGAGCTTGCGGCGCGCCGGACGCACCGCAGGACGCAAAGTGTACACCTTGCGCCGAAAGCTTGAGGGCGGCGCGCGGCAGCATAGTTGTGCTGTGCGCCGCCCCCTGCCAGCAGGAATGTGCTGGCAAAAGCAGGAAAACTCAGGAAAGCGCTTCGCCGCGACGCTCGGGGATCAGGAACAGCGTGGCGATGATATCCAGCACATAGATGCTGGCGAGGAACACGAGCGCGATCTTGAACGAGTACGCGGCTGCGAGCGCGCCGACCGCGAGCGGTCCGAAGCCGCCGACCGCACGGCCGATATTGAAGAGCACGTTCTGCGCCGTGGCACGCGCGGCCGTCGGATACAGCTCGGAGATCAGCGCGCCGTAGCCGCCGATCATGCCGTTCACGAACATGCCCATCACGGCGCCACCGATCAGCAGTGCGAACTGCGATTGCAATTGAGCGTAGACGAACACCATCACCACGGCCCCGATCTGGTAACCGATGAAGGTCGGGCGACGGCCGAAGCGATCGGCCAGTCGGCCGAACAGCCAAATGCCGAACGCCATGCCGAGCACCGTCACGGCGGTCCACATGGCGGACTTGGTGAGCGAGTAGCCAAACGCTTTCGACAAATACGAAGGCATCCAGATCATCAGGCCGTAGTAGCCGAAGTTCTGCACCGAGCAGAGGATGGCGACGCCGAGACTTGCCCGCGTTGTGGCGCAGTCCTTCACCAGCAGCTTGAGCGGTGCGTGTTCGCGCGGTTGCTTTTGCTGCGCGATGAAGAGCTCCGGCTCACCGAGCGTGCGGCGCATGACGAACGACACGACGGCAGGCAGCAGGCCCACGGCAAACATGCCGCGCCAGCCGATCAGCGGCAGCAGCACCGGCGTGAGCAACGCAGCGGCGAGCACCCCGGCCTGCCAGCCCAGCCCGACGAACGACGAGGCGCGTGCGCGGCGTGCCGGGGCGCAAGCTTCCGCCGCCAGGGCCATGCCGATACCGAACTCGCCGCCCAGACCGATACCCGCGATCGTGCGATACGCGAGCAGGTCCCAATACCCTTGCGCCAGTGCGCACATGCCGGTGAAGACCGCGAACAACAGAATCGTCCACGACAACACACGCACGCGGCCATAGCGGTCCGAGAGCATACCGAAGACGATGCCGCCCACGACGGCGCCTACGAGCGTCCACGTGACGAGCGCGCCCGACTGTGCGCTGGTCAGCGCGAGATCGGCAGCAATGGCGGGAAGAATGAAGCCGAGAATCAGCAGGTCGAAGCCGTCCATGGCGTAGCCAATGGCGGAGGCCCACAGCGCGCGGTTGGCATAACCGCTGTCTTGCGTGCTGTTAGGCACGGCGCTCGCGGCTGAGAGAGACGTTGAATCGTTGGACATGTTGGGCGGCTCCGGCCGGCGTACGTTGGCGAAGATGACAAAAGGGGGCAACAGGGGGAGCGGATATCCGCGCAGTCGACTTGTGACTAGGCGGTCACCTAACCTGAAATTCGGCGTGAGTGTATGCCTGTCATAAAGCCTCGGCAACTGTCTCTTTTTTTGGATTCATCTATCGAGACGTATTTTTCATATGCGCCGTGCGGTCACTCTGCGCGTATGTTGCGCACAGAAAATATACGCTCCGTGCATAATTGACCGCTCGATTGCTGAATGTTGTGGCATAATTCGCGTTTAAGCGCCGGTCCGCCGTGCCGACCTGTCGCGCTGAACCTGATTTCCCCTGCTGCCCGCACGGCATGCAGCTACGCAAAGGATCCGCATCATGATTGGCATCGACCGCCAGGCGATCTCCGACATCACCGCCAAAATCCTGCTCGAAGTGGGCGCGGTGCATTTCAACGCTGAGAAGCCATACATCTTCACCTCGGGCTGGGCCAGCCCGGTCTACACCGATTGCCGCAAGCTCATCTCGTACCCGCGCGTGCGCCGTACGTTGATGGACTTCGCAGAAGCCGTGCTTATCGAAGACGTCGGCTGCGAGCAGTTCGACACGGTGGCCGGCGGTGAAACCGCAGGTATCCCGTTCGCGGCATGGATTGCCGACAAGCTGATGCTGCCGATGCAGTACGTGCGCAAAAAACCGAAGGGTTTCGGCCGTAACGCTCAGATCGAAGGCGATCTGCCGGAAGGCTCGCGCGTGTTGCTGGTCGAAGATTTGACGACCGACGGCCGCAGCAAGATCAACTTCTGCAAGGCCCTGCGCGAAGCCGGTGCGAGTGTGAACCACGTGTTCGTGATCTTCCACTACGACATCTTCCCGGAGAGCCGTCAGGTGTTGAAGGACATCGACGTGAACCTGCACTCGCTGGCCACGTGGTGGGACGTGCTGCGCGTTGCCAAGCAACAGAACCACTTCGACACGAAGACGCTCGACGAAGTCGAGAAATTCCTGCACGCCCCGGCCGAATGGTCGGGCGCGCATGGCGGCGCAACGTCCTTCCCGAAGGACTAAGCGCGCCGTGGCAATGCCCGTAGTATTCGCTTGAGAGGCGAGGACGGCCGGCCCCGAACAGGGTCGGCCGTTTTGTTATCTGCAAGGGGAAAAACGCATGTTTGCTTCGGTCATTGCGATTAGCGTCGGGGCCGCCGTAGGCGCCTTGCTGCGCTGGCTACTGAGCGTTCAGCTCAACGCCATTTTGCCGACGCTGCCGCTCGGCACACTCGCCGCCAACCTCGGCGGGGGCTATCTCATCGGTATCGCGGTGGCGATCTTCAGCCAGTTTCCGTCGATCCCTGCCGAATGGCGGCTACTCGTCGTCACCGGCTTTCTCGGCGGACTCACCACCTTCTCCACCTTCTCGGCAGAAGTCACCACGCTGCTGCGTGAGGGGCAACTCGGCTGGGCATCGATGACTGTCGTCGCGCACGTCGCGGGCTCGCTGACGATGACGCTGCTCGGCATGGCCAGCGCCACGTACATCGCGCAGTGGATGCGAACGTCGGCGTAGGGTCTACGCCAGCAGCATCACCAGCTTCACGTCGTCATGCCCCGAGAGCCGAAACGTGACCTGTGCGAAATCGATCTCGCCGCGCGTGGGGTGATGAAAGCCACGGCGTCCGCCTTCGCGCTCGACCACGTCTTGCTGTGACCAAAGCGCCGCGAAAACGGCGCTCTCACGCTGCAACGCATCGGTGAGCGCACGCACCGGCGTGTCGTCGAGATACGCGCTGCATTCCGCGCGAAACTCGGCGACCACGCGCCGCGCACGGCTCGGCCAGTCCTGAATCAACGTCTGCGCCGATGCGTCGAGAAAAATGTAGCGCAGCAGATTCTTCGGCCCCGGTGCATCGAGCCAGCCACGGAAAATGTCTGACGCGGCGTCGTTCCAGGCAAGCACATCCCAACAACGATCGAGCGCATAAGCGGGCGCAGCGACGGCCGCTACCGCCGCCTGCACTTGCGCTGCCGCATGGTTCGGCAACGGCTCCGCGCCACGCTCTGGATCGCGTTTGCCTGCGAGATCGAACAGATAGGAGCGCTCCGCACGCGAGAGCCGCAGTGCGCTCGCCACCGCCGAGAGCGCCCCGACCGAAATAGAGACCTCGCGCGCTTGCTCGATCCACGTGTACCAAGTGGCCGACAGGCCGCACAACTGCGCCACTTCCTCGCGGCGCAGCCCCGGCGTGCGGCGTCGCCCAATGGGCGGCAGCCCCACCGCAGCCGGCGTCAGCCGCTCACGGTGGGCACGCAAAAAGTCGCCCAGCGCACGGCGCTGACTGGCCGCGCCGCGGGCATCGTCGGCGGTGGGTTTAAGGGAGGTGTTATCGGGCGGACGCATGATAGGGGTGGTTTTTATACCAGGATAAATGTGCAACTTGTACCGGTATCGACGAACCATTATCGTGAGTCACATCGCGGTTGTGCAAGCACGAATGTTCGTCTTCAATACCTTCGTACTCTCGACAACTCGACGACTGCCCGACCCCACAAACATCACGATTTCCATCACCGAAGGAGACGCCCCGTGAGCGACGCTACCCGCCCCACTTCGAGCGCTGCCGCGCATGATTCCCACAATGCGGTCGTCACCGGCCAATTCGGCCCGCAGGCTTCGGCTTACCTGACGAGTGCCAATCACGCACAAGGTGCCGACCTCGAACAACTCGCCGCGATTGCCCGTGCGCACCCGAACGCCCAAGTGCTCGATCTGGGCTGCGGCGCGGGTCATGTGAGCTTCTTCACCGCGCCGTTTGCGGCGCGTGTCGTCGCGTACGACTTGTCGGCCGACATGCTCGGCGTCGTCGCAGGCGAAGCCGCCAAGCGTGGCCTTGCGAACATCGAGACGCAATTGGGCGCGGCCGAGTCGCTGCCCTTCGACGATGCCAGTTTCGATCTCGTCTTCAGCCGCTACAGCGCGCACCACTGGGCCGACGTCGGCGCCGCGTTGCGCGAAATGCGCCGCGTGCTGAAGCCGGGGGGCCGGGTCGTGATCTGCGATGTCGCCTCTACCGGTCAGCCGCTTTTCGACACATATTTGCAAGCGGTGGAAGTGCTGCGCGACACCTCGCATGTGCGCGACTACGCTGTGGGCGAGTGGCTGACGATGGCAGCGAATGCGGGCTTCTCCGTGGCATCGCTCACGCCGCGCACACTCGATCTCGATTTCAAGACGTGGACCTCGCGCATGCGCACGCCTGAGCCGATGCAGGTCGCCATTCGCGCACTGCAAACCGCGATGGCCGACGACGTACGCCGTCACTTCCGAATTCAAGACGATGGCTCGTTCACGCTCGACACCGTCACGCTCGAATTCGTCGCGGGCTGATCATCGTCGCATCGCGACAGCATGAAAAAGGGCGCTCTCGCAAGAGCGCCCTTTTACGTTCTACCGTCGATTGACTGTCGATTCGCGCTGCCGCCTACTGCAACAGCCGCGCCCCATCGCTGTCGTTAGCCCCGCTGATTTCCGCGGCACCGGCGAGCAACGCCACGTAATGACGAAGTGCTCGCGTGCGAGCCTGTTCATACAACTGCGCTGCGATGCGATCGGCCACACGCTCGAAAGGCGGCATGCGTCCCTTCACACGCCGCTCGATCCGCACGACGTGAAAGCCATAACGCGTATTCACCAGCCGTGGCAGCACACCGAGTCGATCGCCGCAGAACAAGACCAGTTCGAACTCCGGTGCGCCGCTGCCTCGCGTGAGCATGCCCAGGCTGCCGCCAGATCGTCCTGACGGGCAATCCGACATGCTGGCCGCCAGCGATTCGAACGCGGCAGGCTCGACGCGCAACTGATCGAGCGCCGCCTGCGCACGAGACAGCGTGACCGACAGCGGCACCCCCGCCGAGAGGGCAAACAGAATATGACTCGCCTGCACCTTGTCGCCCACACGGAACTGCCCGGCGTGCTCGTGAAAATACACACGGCACTCCGCTTCGGTAGGACGTCGCACATGCACATCGCGTGTGAAGAGCGCATCGACGATGGCATCGTCGCTGGCGTCCGCCATCTCCGCATCGCCCAGCAGCCGCAAATCGCGCACGCGTTGCCGCAATAACTCGCGACTCACGAGCGCGTGCTGGGCCGCCGTTTCCGGATCGGCCGCGTCACGATGCTGATCGATCTCATCGGCGACGCGGCGTGCATCGATGACAATCCCGTTGACGCGCAAAGACATGACGGACTCCTGCAAATGCTCAACTACCGACGCTCACTCGCAACGACGCACGCTCACCGCATCAGAACTCGTTCTGAATACGGCGATACGCGCGTGCGAGTTGCACGTTCGTGCGGCTCACCGATTCGGAGAACTCGCGCGCGTCGACAGTGACCTTCGGAATGGTCGCGAGATCGGTCTCGCGGCTAATGTGTGTGGTCGAGGGAATGTAGAAGTTCTCGGGAATATCGCGCCCGTCGACCACGCTGTTGTGCCGCACCACCACGCCGTCGTGCACGACGCAGTTGAACAGCACCGAGTTGAAACCGATGAATACGTTGTTACCGATCACGCACGGGCCATGCACGATGGAGCGATGGGCAATCGAAGTGTTCTCGCCGATGGTCACGCGTGCGCCGTCTTTCGAATGGATCACGACCCCGTCCTGAATATTGGAATTGGCGCCGATCACAATCGGCTCCATCTTGCCGCTCTCGTCGACCTCATCGGCACGCAATACCGCGTAGGGCCCGATGAACACGTTCTCGCCGACGATGATCTTGCCGCACAGAATGGCCGTCGGATCGATGAACGAGGTTTCATGCACGACGGGGAAGTCCCCGTTCGGATTCTTTCGCAACATTGATGAATCACTCCAGACCGCTCGCTCGTAAGCCCGGGCCCGAACGACAGGCGCGTCGCGTACGTGCGCGATGCATCGCTGCCGGAAGTGGCCTCGTTGGAATACGCCCTGTGGGCAAGCGGGGGAAAGGGAACACGGACGGGCGCCGTGGTACAGACTCTCTCACCGCCGCGAACGGTATAACGTTGTTGTAGGCGATGAGAGACAGAAAGGCAAATGCCCGCGTTGACGGTGCGGGCAGCCGTTGCGTGCCGCACACAAGCATGTGCGGCAGCGAAAAAACTCAGTGCGCTGCGCGCGTCGGTGCAGCTTGCGAATCGTTGGCCGTGCCCGTCGGGCGACCGCGCCAGTAACCCGCGAGCAACGAACCCGACAGGTTGTGCCAGACCGAGAACAGCGCGCCCGGCAGTGCTGCCAGCGGCGTGAAGTAGATCTTGCCGAGCGTGGCCGCGAGGCCCGAATTCTGCATGCCCACTTCGATGGCGAGCGTGCGGCAAATCGATTCGTCGAAGCCCAACAAGCGGCCGCCCCAATAACCGCCGAGCAGGCCCAGACCGTTGTGCAGCACCACGCCGAGCATCACCAACGGACCCACCGTGGCAATGTTGCCCTGATTGGCCCCAACCACGGCACCGATGATCAACACGATGGCCACCATCGACACGAGCGGCAGATAGCCCTCGACGGCGCGCACTGCGCGATTGAAGAAGCGGTTGATGAGCAGGCCCGCGACGATTGGCAACGCCACGATTTGCAGAATCGACAGCAGCATGCCTTCCACATCGACCGAGATCGACGCATCGACATACAAGCGCGTGAGCAGCGGCGTGGCGAACACACCCACGAGCGTCGACATGGCGCTGATGGTCACCGACAACGCCACGTCGCCACGGGCGAGATAAATCATGACGTTCGACGCCGTACCGCTCGCCACGCTGCCCACGAGCACCATACCGGCGGTCAGATCGGGTGGCATATGCAGCACGCGAGCAATGATCCACGCGGCCAGCGGCATCACGAGGTAATGCAGCACCACGCCCGCGACGATCGGGGCGGGACGCGTGAAGACGCGTTTGAAGTCGTCGAACGTGAGCGTCACGCCCATGGCGAACATCACGACGGTGAGCAGTGCGGTGACGTGCGGCGTAACGCCGGAGAAGCTGCCCGGCGAAAAGTAGGCGGCAACGGAGAGCAGCAAAGCCCACAACGGAAACAAGCGGGTGACACGGGCGATCATGAGATCCTCGGAGAACAAAAACGCGGCGCGCGCACTGGCGAGTCCATGCGCCCTCGTTCCCCGAGAGGTCATCGCACCTGCCACACCCGGGCCGCCGGGCGCAAAAGGTTAATATTTTACTTAATTTGCGCCAGCCGCCTCTTGGGGGCTGCCCCAAGCGTGCGGGGACGAGCGTCGAACGCTCGCCGATGAGCGTCTTTCGCGTGCCAATAAAAACGGGCCTGCCGAGCAAAGCACCGTTCAAACTCACTGGAGTGTTGAACGGTGTGTGCATCGTCAGGCCCGTTTCGAATCAGTGGCGAGCGCTTAGTCGCGCTTCGGTTTGCCCATTAGCAGGGCAGCACCGACGCCATCGCGGCGTGCGGGGCGCGGACCGCGTTGCGCAAAATCGCTGCGCTCGCCCCCGCCTTGCCCGCGTGATGCGTTTTGGCCATCGCGACCATCACGCCCCTGCCCTTGGTACCCACCCGTGCCTTGCGCTGCGCGTTGTCCTTCGACGCGCTTCCCAGCACCGGCACCGCCGCCCGCACGCTTACCGGGTTGCGGGGCTTGATTGCCGCTGAAGCCGCCATTGCCGCCGTTACCGCCACGGCCACCGTTCGGGCCATTGGCACCGCCATTACGGCCGCCGTTCGCTGCCACGGCGGTACGCGGCGCATTGCGTTGTTCACCACGTTCACCATTACGGCCTGCGCCATCGGCACTATGACGCGGCTTACCGGCATCACCACCTTGGCGCGGGCTACGGTTGCCGTCACGGTTGCCATCGCGACCGCCCTCGCGGGCTTCGCGAGGCGCGCGTGCCGACTGACCGTCGCCACGACCACCGCGTCCGCCCGGGGCGCCGCCACGGCCACCCGGCTGATTCTTGCGAATCGGCTGCGCAACGGCATGCGGGTCCGGCTCGAAGCCCGGAATCACTTCGCGATCGATGGTGCGCTTGATCAGACGCTCGATGGCGGTGAGCAGTTGATGCTCGTCCACGCACACCAGCGACACGGCTTCACCCTGCGCACCGGCACGACCCGTACGGCCGATGCGGTGCACGTAGTCTTCCGCCACTTCCGGCAGATCGAAGTTCACCACGTGCGGCAGTTGATCGATGTCGATACCGCGCGCGGCGATATCGGTCGCGACCAGCACTTGCAGCGTGCCGCTCTTGAATTCGGCGAGTGCGCGGGTGCGGGCACCCTGACTCTTGTTGCCGTGAATCGCCAGCGCGGGCACACCGCCCTTCGTCAGCTGTTCGGCCAGACGG
The DNA here is from genome assembly GCF_049918595.1 of Pandoraea pneumonica. Lineage (GTDB taxonomy): Bacteria > Pseudomonadota > Gammaproteobacteria > Burkholderiales > Burkholderiaceae > Pandoraea > Pandoraea pneumonica_A. Next base: position 1,411,972 of record NZ_JBNCRZ010000001.1, on the reverse strand, counting down.
TTCGCACCGTGCTTGGTACGCGTGAACACGAGCACCTGGAACCAGTTGTGCTCGCGCACCAGATGTTCGAGCAGTTCGCGCTTGCGGTCGCGGTCGACCGGGTGAATCTTCTGCGCGACCGTCTCGGCCGTAGTGTTGCGGCGAGCCACTTCGATCAATGCGGGCGACTTCAGCAGGCCATCGGCCAGTTGCTTGATTTCGTCCGAGAACGTGGCCGAGAACAGCAGGTTCTGACGCTTCGCTGGCAGCACGGCCAGCACGCGGCGAATGTCGCGAATGAAGCCCATGTCCAGCATGCGGTCGGCTTCGTCGAGCACGAGAATCTCGACGCCCGACAAATCGACCGTCTTTTGCTGCATGTGATCGAGCAGACGGCCCGGCGTGGCGACGAGAATGTCGACGCCGCGCGCCAGTTGCTTGACCTGCGGCACCATCGACACACCGCCGAACACGGTCATCGAGTTGAGCTTCAGATACTTGCCGTATTGCGTGACGCTTTCTTCGACTTGCGCGGCCAACTCACGCGTGGGCGTGAGCACGAGCGCGCGCACACGGCGTTTGCCGTTGGCGGCAGCGGGGGCTGCACGCGACGAAAGCATTTGCAGAATCGGCAGCGTGAAGCCTGCCGTCTTGCCGGTACCGGTTTGGGCACCGGCGAGGAGGTCGCCGCCTTGCAGGACAGCCGGAATCGCTTGTTGTTGAATCGGGGTCGGTTGTGTGTAGCCGAGATCGCCGACTGCACGCAGGATGTCGGCCGATAGGCCGAGCGTTTCAAAAGACATATAAAGACCAATGCGCGGACTCCACGATGTGGGCCCCCGCGCGTATCGATTGTTTATTCTTGATGGAAAGCCCGCGTCGGGCGTGCGACGCGCGTCGCGCTCATCTGGGCAACGCGTCTGAAGACGCCGGCAAGACGACCCGCCGGCTGACTAAAAATCGAGCGGCTTGGCGGGCGAGGCCGTCGCGGGTACGGCCGTGTCTTGAAAGCCCGTAGTTTACCACGCGCCCCCGGCCGAGTCAGGTGAAGTGCCCGTCCGAACGGGCGCCGCCCTGCGCAATACGGTGCCGAGCCGCTACACTGACGCCATTCTCCCGACGCCCTGAGCGCAATTCCCCGTGCGATTCGATCTGACCGACCTGCGCCTGTGCCTGCTCGTGGCCGAGGCGGGCAGCATTACCGGCGGTGCCGAGCGCGCCCATCTGACCCTGGCGTCCGCCAGCGCGCGCATTCGCGGACTCGAAGACACGCTAGGTGTCGCCCTCTTCATGCGCCACCGCCAAGGGGTGATTCCCACCCCCGCTGGCCGCGCCCTGCTCGCTCACGCACGCCGGGTGCTAGCGCAGATCGAACAGATGCGCGGCGAGTTGGGCGAATACGCAGCGGGCCTCAAAGGCAACGTGCGCATTGCGTCGAATACGGTGGCCATGTCGGAATTTCTGCCCGATCTGCTGGGCGCGTTCCTCGCCGAGCATCCCAATGTGGAAATCGCGCTGCGCGAGCAGACCAGCCCGGCCGTCGTGCAGGCCGTATTGGAGGGCGCGGCCGATATCGGCGTCGTGTCCGACTGGATCGAGCTGACCGGGCTGGAAACCGTGCCGTTCCGGCAGGATCGGCTGGTTATCGTCACGCCGCCGGGCCATGCGCTGACGAAACGCGAGAGCGTTGCGCTCGTTGACGTCCTCGACGCTGAATTCATCGGCCTGCCGGAGCAAAGTGCGCTGGCCGAACACCTCGACGGCCACGCGAAGCGCGCGGGTCGCCCGTTGCGCTACCGACTGCGGCTGCGCGATTTCGACAGCTTGTGCCGGGCCGTCGCCGCAGGTGCCGCGCTCGGTATCGTGCCACTGAGCGCCGCCCGGCGCTCGGCGGCCACGCTGGGCATCGGCATCGTGCCGCTCTCCGACCCGTGGGCATTGCGCACGCTGGTGCTATGCGTGCGTGAGCGCGACGCCCTGCCCGTCTATGCCCGCCAGTTGCTCGACCGGCTGCAAGGCCCGGCGAGCCCCGTTATCTGCGACACCGCCACCGCCGTCGCCACAACCAACACTGCCGACACAAACAAAAACGGCACGACGTAATCGCCGTGCCGTTCATGCGACGCGGGCAAAACCTCTGCCCGTCGCACCGCTTTCTCGTTGCCGTTACATCGCCGCAGGCGTCGACACGCCACGACCACGCAACAGCGCATACAGGATGATCGCGCCGAACGTCGCGCAACCGATGCCGCCGAGCGAGAAGTTGCCGAATTTCAGCGTGAAGTCGCCAGCCCCGAGCACCAGCGTGACAGCGGCCACGATCAGGTTACGGTTGTCCGAGAAATCCACCTTGTTCTGCACCCAGATGCGCGCACCGGCCACCGTAATCAGGCCGAACACCACGATCGACACGCCGCCCAGCACCGGACCCGGAATCGTCTGGATCACCGCACCGAACTTCGGCGAGAAACCCAGCACCAGCGCGATCACCGCCGCCACAGCGAACACCACCGTCGAGTAGATCTTCGTCACGGCCATCACGCCGATGTTCTCGGCATACGTCGTCACGCCGGTACCGCCCACGCTGCCCGAGACAATCGTCGCCAGTCCGTCACCGAGGAATGCTCGGCCCATGTAACGGTCGAGGTTCTGACCGGTCATGGCGCTCACGGCCTTGATGTGGCCAAGGTTTTCCGCCACCAGAATGATCGCGATCGGCGCGAGCAGCACCATCGCTTCCGGCTTGAACACCGGCGCGGCGAAGTGCGGCAGGCCGAACCATGCGGCGTTGGCAACAATCGAGAAATCGATCGGCTTACCGAGGCCCATGCCGTTGGTGAGTACCGCGTAGAGGACGTAGGCGAGCAGCAAGCCGACGAGAATCAGCAGGCGTTGCACCATGCCGCGGGCAAACACGGCCACGAGGCCCACGCACAGCACGGTCGCCAGCGCCATCCACGTGTCGAAACTGGTGGCCGAGACGCCCTTCACGGCCACGGGGGCCAAGTTCAGACCGATCACCGCGACCACGGCACCGGTGACCACCGGCGGCATGAGGGCTTCGATCCAGCGGGTGCCGACCACCATGACGATCAGGCCGATGATGGCGTACGCCACCCCGCAGGCGATGATCCCGCCGAGTGCGACGGGGATATTCAGGTTCGGGCCGCTACCGGCGTAACCGGTGACCGAGATAACGAGACCGATGAAGGCGAAGCTCGACCCCAGATAGCTGGGCACGCGCCCGCCCACGAGTACGAAGAAGAGCAACGTGCCGATGCCCGACATGAAGATGGCGAGGTTCGGATCGAAGCCCATGAGCAGCGGTGCCAGCACGGTCGAGCCGAACATGGCGACCACGTGCTGCACGCCCATGGCGATGGTCTGCGGCCATGGCAGGCGCTCATCGGGCGCGATGACACGTCCGGACGCGGTGTCGCGCTGCTGCCATTTGGGGAAATAACCCTCTGCCATATCGATCTTCTCCTGTGTGTCGTGCGCAAAGTGGGCCAATCGGGAAAACTGGCGGCAGTGTACGGAGCGCACGACGGGAAGGCAAGGCGAGAAAAAGGGCAGCGGGCGGGGATACAACGGGTGCTCAATGCTTGCCCACGCCCTCCAGAATCAGATCGGCCAGCTTGGTGTAATTCCCGTCGAAGTGATGGCCGCCGGGCATTTTGACGATCTGCACGCGTTTGGGGTCGAGCCCCGGGCAATTACTGTCATCTTCATCCGCCCCATACACGCACATGGCAAGCCCATCGGGCAGGCGTTCGACTTCCGGGCGAATCGGCAAACCGTTCTGGCTCGACATCACCCAGTTCGTCATACGGAATTCGAAGTCGGCCTTCTGCCCCAGCCCCATCAGCACGAGCAGCGCCACGCGCTCCTTGCTCCCTGGCGGCATGCGATTGACCATGAACGGCAGCACGTCCGCGCCTTGCGAATAGCCGATAAGAATCACCCGCTTCTTGTTCCAGCGCGTTTGATAGAAGCGCACCAGCCGGTCGATATCGAGCGCGCCCGACGCCGGGGTGCGTGCCGACCAGAAGTAACGCAGCGAGTCGATGCCGACCACCGGCAAGCCGTGGGCGGCAAGCGCCCCGGCAACGTCGCGATCCAGCCCGGCCCAGCCGCCGTCGCCGGACAGCAGAATGGCAAAGGCATCGGACATATTGGCCGCGGGTTGGCCCGTCGCCGGGACTTCGATCACCGGCAAGTCGGCCACCGCCGCCGGTGGGCGCGCGGTGCCCGCCACGTGGTGCGCGTTAAGCCGCTTGAATGCGTTCTTATATTGCGTAAGCCAATCGGCCAACACCGGCGTGTTCGCGGGCGACGCGTCTGTGCCATCGCTCAGGCTGCCGAGACTGCCTGCCAGACCGCCGACCACCCAGCTCGCGTTCGAAGCCCGCGCGACGAAACCCTGCGCGAAGCGATCCGAGCAGCGCGGCGCCCGCGCTGTCGGGTTGCCCGCCGGGCCGCTCATGGCGAGCCACGGTGCCCCGAGTGCGGGGGCAGGCAGCAAGCGCATCGGTGCACCGCCTGCGGTGTGGGTAATGCCGCGCCCAAAATGCACGCCCTCGCCCTGACACAGCGGCTTGGCCATCGGCAGCGCCGGGCAGAAGTCCACCGACAGCGCACCGGAGAACGTCTCGCTCTTGGCTTGCGCGAGCATCGCGTAGGCAAACGTGCCACCGACGCCATCGCCCACCAGAATGGGCGGCGTGTAGCCGGGCAGCTTTTCGTAGGCTTCGAGAAAGCGGCCGAAGTTATCCAGATCCCCCGACGGGAACACGCAGGCGCCGTCATCCTTGGTGAAGTTCGCCATCAACCGCGCCGTGTCGATACCCGCCACGAGTGCGCCGGTGTCGACGAGGGCGCGCGCCATGCGCTCGGCACGCGGCGTCCAGCCATCGTCATCGGACAGAAACAGCACCGTGGCATTCGGCTCGCCCGCTGGGCGGAAGACCGGTATGTTTTCGAAGCGGCCATGCGAGATGACGTCGGTCGCCGCACCACGCGACGCAGCGGCGCCTGCGGCGGCCGCCGCCGCTGGGGCCATCACCGGCGCGGGCACGCTTGACGCCACGGACGGCGGCACCGCCACCGGACCCGCCTTCGGCGCAGGCTTGAGCACATTGCGCGCTTTGGCGGCCTGTTCGGTCGACTTGGCCGACGCGGCGGACGCAAGATCCGCGTGCGTCACGCTCTGCGCATAGGCGCTAGTCAATCCACTCGTGCTCAACGAGACCAGCAGCGCCGCCGCTACCAGCAACGGGCGCCGATTCGTTGTCGCACGACGCACAGGCACCGATTGTGTGAGTCGATTCGTCCGATCCATCCGAGCCGTCATTTCGTAATCATCCCCTTCCAGCCGCCACCCACGAGCGCCGCCACATCGGCGAGCGTGAGCATCGGTGCGAGTCCGCCGGGCGTCATCAGATAGCGCGCCTCCCATTGCGGATCGAATTTATCTTTGAAGCTGCGCAGCCCGCGGAAGTTATAGAAGCGCGCGCCGTGCGCGAACATCATCCGTCCGAAGCGATGCCAGCGCGGCGCGAGTTGATGGGTCACCATGCCCGACATCGGCGCCATGCCGAGTCCAAAGCGCTGATAGCCCTGCGCCTTGAAATGCAGCATGAGATTGGCGAACAAGAAGTCCATCGTGCCCGCGGGGGCGTCGGGCACCTGCCGCATCAGATCGATGCTCGCCTCGATGCGCTGCACCTCCGGGCACATGAGCGTCGCAAACGCCACGAGTCGCCCCTCGCGACGCACCAGCGCCACGGGTTGGCGAGCCACGTAGGTGTCGGTGAACGCGCCCAGCGAGAAGCCCTTCTCGCGCGTGTGCTGCCGGGCAAGCCATGCATCCGAGACGGCACGCATTTCCGGCAGATGCGGTGGTACGTCTTGCGGCGCTACGATTTCCAGCGTCAGCCCTTCGCGCTCGCCGCGCGCCACACCATGGCGCAGATTCGCGCGGCGCGAGCCCTGCAAACCGAATTCGGGCAGCGAGACGAAGGCTTCCTCACCTAGCTTGTACGCCCGCAAACCTGCATCGATATAGAGCGGCAATGCTTGCGGACGCGTCTTGTAAAACGCCGCGCGCCCGCCATGCGAATCGGCCAGCTCGATGAAGCGCCAGATCAACTCCGGCCACTCCTTCTGATCGCCCACCGGGTCGGCCAGCGAGACCCACGAGCGCCGATGCTTCGCGTACATGATGAAAGCGTTGCCCGACGGCGAGAACAGGAAGCTCTTGTCGCCCATCAGCGCGAGACATGCATCGGCAGCGGGCTGCTTCTGAATCACGGCACGCGCACGCGCCAGTTCTTCTTCGCTCGCGGGCACCATCGCTCCGGCCGACTGACGCAACAACTGCCAGAGCGACAAGCCGAGTCCGATGACGGCCACCACCATCAGCGCGCGCATCGAGCGCGGCGCATCGCCGTCGAACGTGAATTGCCACCAGAGTTGGTTCGCGTAGCCCACACGCCGGTAAGACATGAACATTAGCCACGTACACGCGCCCAGCACCGAGAGCACCGCGATGATCCAGCCCGGCTCGAAGGTCTGCGTGAACAACGACGAGCGCCGGTCGAACTGTTTGCGCGAGACGAGCAGCAACGTGGCCAGCACCGCCAGCACGAAGCATTCCGACAAGGCGATGCCCTTCGGAATGGCCAGCACCGCGGCCACGATGGTCAAGCCGAGCGAGCCCCACCATGCGGCATCGAGCCGATGCAGCAGCCCGCGGGCAAGAAACAGCATCGCCAGCCCGGCCACACTGCCCAGCAAGTGCGAGACTTCGACGAGGAAGAGCGGCACGTGCTGCCGCAGAAAGTCTTCCGCGTCGCGCGTGGCAGGCGTGACACCGGAGATCAGCAACATGACACCGGCTACGAGCGTGAGCGCCGCCAGCACCCCGGGGAACAACCGCACCGCCGCACGCCCAATCGGCGCCGCCGGGCTTTGCCGGAATTCGAACCACGCGAGCAGACACGCCGCGAGCATCAACGGCAGCAGGTAATAAATGCCGCGATAAAGCACCAGCGCGCCCGCCACCTGACTCACAGGCGCATGTCCGTTGGTGGCCAACAGAATCACCGCCTCGAACACCCCCACGCCGCCCGGCACGTGACTGAGCACGCCCAGCGCCATGGCGATGGCGTAGAACACGACGAACGTCGGCAGATCCACCACCCCGGCGGGCAGCAGACACCACAACGCGGCGGCGGCCATGCCGAGATCGGCGGCGGAGATCAGCAATTGCCGCAACGCCAGACGCAGCGGCGGCAGGGGCAGATCCCAGCGGCCGAAAATCGTCACCGTACGTTTGCGGGCACACACCGCGAGGAACCAGCCCGATCCGGCGAGCAGCAGCAGCGCCGCCGCCTGCAACATCCACGCGGGCACGGGCACCAGCGCGGAGACACGCGACGCACCCCAGAGCATCCCCAGCGAACCAAAGACGGTCATCCCCAGACCGAACGCGCCCGCGTTGAACGCCACCGCCTGCGCCACCTTCGGGGCATCGACACCCGCCGCCGCATACATGCGCATGCGCACCGTGCCACCCGTGAGCACGCCGAGGCCCACGGAGTTGCCCAGTGCGTAGGCGATGAACGACGTCAGCACGACGGTCGAGCGCTTGACCTTGGCCCCCGCAAATCGCAAGCCAGAGATGTCGTAACCGGTGAGTGCCGCGTAACTCGCTAGCGTTGCCAGCATGGCAAGCACGAGTCGCGTCACGGGCGTGGCGTGAATGGCGGCGATCACATCGTCGTAATGCACGTGCCGCAGCATGTGATGCAGCGCATCGAAAACGAACAGGCCGAGCAGGATGACGCCGCCGGCGATCAGCCAGGGGCGCGCAGCACTCCACGGCAAGCGGCGTATCCAGCGCCAGCGGGCGGGCAGCGCAAGAAGCGCAGCGGCATCTGCGTCCGAGGAGGTATCTGACGGCGGGTTGCCAGCACCCCCGCCACCGGCGGAAGCGGTAGCGCTACTGGGAGTCAGCCCGATACCCGACAGGGCATCGGGTACGGCTTCGGCGGGCCGGCTCGGGCGCGCGCGGGTGGGTTCAGTCATGTATCGGTCGATCCTTCGGCCGGTACGACGCCAACATCGGGACGCCGCCCCAAAGGCCTGTGGGCGTGTCGGAGCCTGTTGCCGATAGATTACACCGCGAAACGTGACAGGTCTTGTCGGCGTGCCGCTGACAGGCGGTGCGGGGAGGTGGAAAAGCCTTGTGCGACGGGGATTGGCAGAGGATGTCTCGGAACACGAGAGAGTTCTCGAAGGGGAATAGCGAACACGCGTCGGCGCGCACGCCCATGCCGTCGGGCGGGGGCGGCGGCGATTGCGTATGGCTATGGGTGAATTTCGGCGATATCTGCAACTTAATGTAAAATGCGGGGCTTTTGTTAGGTAGTTACGCGAAGTTTTTCCTAAACTTCGATCAATCTTAAAGATCGCCGCAATGCGGCAAGTGCGCACCCCGAATCATTCCGACTCCGAAGAGAGTCGATTCGATGTCCATCGGAAGGTGCGCGGGGGGTTTAAAAAATGGTCGTCGTTCGGCACAGCCGATCGGCAGGGGCACGTTTGACCACGCTTGATGCGTTGCGTTGCATATCACGCAGCGCGCCGGGCGTGATATCGCGCATTGGCGCACGCTTTCGCGGCGTCGCCGATGTGTTCGATGCGAAACCGCGTCAGTCTTTTCGGGGGCTGGCGGCGGCCGTCCTGTTGGGGACGGCGAGCCTGCTGACGGCAGTCAATGCGCTTGCGCAGAACAATTTATCGGCGGCAGCCTCTGCCAGCAGTGCGAACAATGCTGGCAGTGCGGTTGTCGCGTTGCCCGCTACGGGCGGCTCGGTGCCCATCAATCCGGCAGCACCGATCGGGCAGTCGACCATGACACAGGGCGTGGCGCAGCTCAAGGAGCGCTACAACCTGTCGCACGTCTGGCTGCGCTCGGAAACCGACGGTGGCTCGTCGCTCGAAGCGGCGACGCCCGGGGACGATGCCTCGCGCATGCTCCCGGTCGCCAGTCTCTCGAAGTCGGTCACTGCCATCGGCATCGCCCTGCTCGTGCAGCAGGGCAAGCTCTCGCTCGACGCGAAGCTCGGCGACCTGCTCGACGCCTACTCCAAGGAACACGGCAAGCCGCTCGATCCGAGTCTGCGCGAGCTGACCGTGCGCCGTCTGCTCGCCCACCGCGCAGGGCTCGCGACCAACGCTTATAACGACCCCATCAACGGGTTGTACAGCGGGCTGGCCATTCGCCGCGTCGGCGGCAGCTCGGACTTCTTCAACTATCTCGATGCGGGTGACGCCGGTCACTCCACGGGCAAGTCCGACTTCGTGTATTCGAACGTCTCGTATCTGCTGCTGGGGATGGTGATCGAGGCGGTCTCGGGCGACGACTACAAAGACTTCTGCGAGAAGAACATCTTTGGCCCGCTCGGCGTCACCGACGCGACCCTGCCCGATAGCTGGCGATTGCTCGCCCCGTTTGCGGGCTGGCAGATGTCGACGTCGGCGCTGCTCAAGGTGTGGCGCGTGTTCGATATTCGCCGTCCGAGCCTGCTCACGGAGAAGACGTTGCGAGCGTTGTTGCTCGACAAGCAGGCAGGGCCGATCAACCCGGATCGGGACGTCTTTTACACGTTGGGGGTGTTTCTGGTGCCGGGGTCGAGCGACCGGAGCTATCGCATCAGTCACGATGGCATTGCCGACTTCTTCCGCACGCAGTCGACCTATTACACCGTGGTGGAGAAGACCGTGCCGGGTGAAAGCTGGGCGCTCGTCGTCTCGCCGATTCCGCCGCGCGGGCAATTCGGCGCCATCCAGCGCGACGTGCGCAAGATCATTCGACAGGCGCGTCTGGTGCCGTAACTTTGCGGCGGCGGGGGGCGGGTTTCTCCGCTTTCGCGGCTTTATTCGCGGCTTTAGTGGCTTCCGGCAAGGGCGGCGCGCACTGCGCGTCGCTCACGCCAAAATCGATGGCGAGCTTCCCGGCAATCAGTGCGCGCTTTTGTGTCGCACTCAATTGCTTCACCCGATACTCGGCGCGTGACGCCGCCGAGCGATCCGCAAAATCCAACGACAACAAGATGCGCGACGGCGGATAGGCTCGCGTGAAGCGCGCGCCTTTGCCCGCGACATGGGCGGCGTAGCGAGCTTCCACATCCACCGTGATGCCGGTGTAAATGCGCGATCCCGCGCATTCGAGCAGATAGAGAAACCACGGTTTGCGCGGCGACGTGTCTGTCATGCCTTCGCCCGTCCTTCACGCGTGAACTCTCGCGGCGACACGCCTAACGCGCGGCGGAACATGGCCGAGAACGCGGCCGGGTTCGCATAACCGAGGCGCGCCGCCACACTCGCCACCGGCACACCGCGCGCAATCCAGTCGACAGCACGCGCCAGACGCACCTGTTGTCGCCACGTGCCGAAACTCGTTCCCAACTCCGTACTGAACAGCCGCGCGAGCGTGCGCTCCGACGCGCCCACTTCGTCCGCCCATTGCGCCAGCGACCGGTCGTCGTCGGGTTGCTCCATCAGCGCGTCGCACAGCAATCGCAGACGACGATCGGTGGGCATCTGCAAATCGAGCGAGACAGGGGGCGCGTCGCGCAGCTCCTCGATAAGCAGCGCCGTGATGAGTTCATGACGTCGCGCCGTGACCGGCGCCTCACTTGCCAGTGCAGCGGCCAGATCGCGCAGCAGCGGCGATGCCTCGATCACGACACACCGATCCGCGGGCAAAGGCGACGCCTCGGGCCAGATATACAGTGCGTAGAATTCGGCAACGCCTAGTGCCGCCACTTCGTGCAGCATTTCCGCGGGCACCCACGCTGCGCGGAAGATCGGTGCGATCAGGCTGGTATTGCCCGCGCTGATACGCAGACCACCGCGCAACGGGCAGATCAACTGTCCCCACGCATGGCGATGCGATTCGATGAGCGCGTCGGCAGGCGGTGTGCGCAGATGCGCGATGACCGGCGCTTCAGCGCTGGGCGCCGTGCGTGGCATCGGGAAGAAGTTCGGACGCGCCGCTGGCGCGCGCGGGGGGCGTGGCATGTTCGCGTTGGTATTTGTCCGTATCGGGGTGTCCTCCACCCTGATGAGCCGCTAGCATACGGCATGACCGGCGCGATGCAAGGCCCCCTACCCCCGTCGCCGGTCGCACCGACTTTCTGGCCCATCATCACAACGACAAGCGCCATGACCGATTCTTCGTCGCAACACCCGCCCGGCAGTGCCGCGCCTTCCAGCACACCGCCGCCCGGTTCGCCCGCCCCCGCGAACGCTTCGCCAACCGAGAACAGCCACACGAGCCACCTCCGCCGCGAACGCCTGCGTGCGCAAGTGCGCGCCCTCTCCGGCTATGCCATCTACGTCGTGCTGGCGTTGGCCCTGTGGGCGGCCAGTCACGGCAGCACCACGCTGGGACTGACACCCACCGCCGCGCAGGCCGCTGTGCTCGTGCTATTCACGATCGGCGCGTGGGCCTTCGGCCTGTTCCCCGAGCCGATCACGACGCTCACGTTCTTCCTGCTCGCTGTATTGCTTCACGTCGCGAAGCCCGAAGTCATCTTCGCGGGCTTCCATTCCGCGGCATGGTGGCTCGTGTTCGGGGGCGCCGTGACCGGCATTGCGGTGCGCACCACAGGTCTCGGCACGAAGCTTGCCGCGACGCTGTTTGCGCTCAAGCGTCCGACCTACCCGCGCTATGTCGCATCGGTCATGGTGGCGTGCGTGGGCCTCGCATTCGTGATGCCGTCGACGACCGGCCGCATTCTGCTGCTGATTCCTATCGTGCTGGCCTTGGCCGACCGTATCGGACTCACCGAAGGGCGGCGCGGACGCACCGGACTCGTCATGACCGTGGCCGCCGCGAGCTACATGCCGCCGACGACGATCCTGCCCGCCAACATTCCCAACAGCGTGCTGATGGGGGCCGCCGATTCCTTCTACGGCGTGAAGCTGCATTACGCCCCGTACCTGTTGCTGCACTTCCCCGTACTCGGCGCACTGAAAGCCGTGATTCTGGTGTGGGCGATTTGCCGGTTGTTCCCGGATAACGGCCCGTTGGAGAACACCAAAGACACCGTCGCGCCGCCGTTATCGATCGATGCCCGCCGACTCTCGGTGCTGCTTGCGCTGGCGCTCGCCGGGTTTGCGACCGACGCGTGGCACGGTATCTCCCCTGCGTGGATCTCGGTGGCCGCTGCGATCATTTGCCTGTTGCCTGCCGTTCACATCGTCACGCCGAAAACCTTCACCGAACAAATGCACATCACGCCGCTGATCTACGTGGCGGGGTTTCTCGGTGTCGGCGCGGTGGTTGCCGATACGGGGCTGGGCGAGAAGCTCGCGCGTCTGTGTCTCGACGCCGTGGGCATGATGCCCGGCACGCCCGTCATCAACGCGGCGTGGCTGATCGTCATCGGGGCGGCCATCGGACTGGTGGCGACGTTGCCCGGACTTCCGGCGGTGCTCACACCGCTCGCCGGACAACTCTCCACCGCGAGCGGTCTGCCGCTCTATACCGTGTTGATGTTGCAGGTGCCGGTGTTCTCCACGGCGGTGCTGCCGTATCAGAGCCCACCGATGATGATCGCCATGCATCTCGGCGGCGTCGGCATGCGCGACGGCACCCGGCTGACACTGCTCATGACAGCCATCACGCTCGTATTTCTCTTCCCTCTCGATTACCTCTGGTGGCGAGTGCTCGGCATGCTGCCGTAAATACTCTTGAGTCCTGAATATCCCTGACGGGCGAAGGGCTGCGTTGGCACGGGGCTTGCATGACATGTCGTGCAGCCCATGTGGCACCACAACGCAGCGTACGTTTGGGAGATCGTTCATGACAGCACCGGAGAGAATCGTCGAGTTGGCGCACAGCGTCAAAAACATTGCCGACGACAAGATCGCGACCATCGCCCACATTACCCGGGAGACCAAATACCTTGCGCTCAATGCGCTCATCGAAGCGGCACGTGCAGGCGACGCGGGACGGGGGTTCGCGGTTGTCGCCAACGAAGTGAAGCATGTGTCCGAGCGCATCACGAACATCGCGGGCGACTTGACGACGGAACTGGCAGGCTCGCTCAGCGAGTTGTCGTCGTTGGGCGACAGCATGATCGGCCAACTGGAGCAGCATCGCGGCCAACGGCTCTCCGATCTTGCGCATCACATGATCGAGATCATCGATCGCAACCTGTACGAGCGCTCTTGCGACGTGCGCTGGTGGGCCACCGATGCGGCGCTCGTCGATGTCTTGAGCGCGCCCTCGCCCGAAGCTGCGCGCCACGCGTGCCGACGCCTCGGTGTGATTCTCGACAGCTACACGGTGTATCTCGATCTGTGGGTGGCGGATGCCGATGGTCGCATCGTCGCCAACGGCCGTCCTGATCGCTATCCGGGCGTGATCGGTGCCGACGCTTCGCGACACCCGTGGTTTCTCAAAGCGATGAGCACGCCTAGCGGGGCCGACTACGCGGCGTTCGACGTACGCCGCGCCAAGCTGTTGCATAACGCCGAAGTCGCGACGTACGCGACGGCGATTCGTGAGGATGGCGAAAAGCACGGCGCACCGCTCGGTGCGCTGGGCATCTTCTTCGACTGGGCACCGCAGGCGAAAGCTGTCGTGGAGGGGGTGCCGCTGTTGCCCGCCGAACGGGCGCGCACGCGGTGCTTGTTGCTTGATGCGGAGCATCGCGTGCTGGCGTCGAGCGATGGCGAAGGGATACTGCTCGAGCGCTTCGGTTTGCATCGCCCGCGCGACAGTGCCTCGCCATCCACGGGCTTTTACGATGCTGGCGACGACAGCCTGATCGGCTATGCGCTCACGCCCGGGTACGAGACTTATGAGGGATTGGGATGGTACGGCGTGGTGCAGCAATGGGACGAGCGCCCGGCATTGGCCGCGTCACGCACCACGCTGGTGCCGGACCAACACCCAATAGGAGACCCGGCAACAGCACGAGCGCTACCAGCACATGCCGCCGCGGCAGTTGGCATCTTAGCGGCTTAGGCGGCTGCCGCAGCGTCGACGCCGAGCTGCCTATGCGTGCGATGGTCACGGGACTCGCGAGAAGGCCGCGCACGGAAACACCAGCCAGCGCTCGCCGTCGATCGTCTGAAACGTAGCGCCCAGCGCGCATAGGCGCGTCGCCAGTCGCGCGCGGGCCTTGTGCAACGACGCGCGAGCCATCGACGGCAGCATCATGCCGCGAATTTGCACCACGTCGGGCATCGCGCCCGACAACCGTCGCAGTAACGCAACGAGCCCCGGCACGATATCCGTACCGGGGCTCGCGCCGCTCTCGAGATCGGCCACGACAAGGTCGTCGCCGTCTCTGCGCAGCACCACCTCACCGCCTGTCATGCCGACACGCCAACCGATCCAGACGGCGGTTTGTCCCCATTGCACCGGCTGTGGGGACAAACCCAGCGCAACGAGATGCCGATGCAGTTCGAGACGCGTGTCGCGACGATTCATCGTTGGCTCATGATCGTCTGATTCAACTGCTTGGCCAGTTCAACGAACTGCCGCACGATGTCGACGCCGCGCTCGATGGACTGCCCGCCCGCCTCGCCGGCTTTATGGCCGTCGCCGCCAATCCCCTCCGCCGCCTCTTTTCGAAACTGCATCTCGACGTTCTTGTAAGTCGCATCGCGCTCGTAGCGCGCATGCTCAAGCGTGCCCCCCGCATTCAGTCCCTTGTCGGTGCCACCGCCAACGGCTTGTGCGAGTTGCGAGATCGCTTGGAACGCATAGGTGTCTATTTTCGGTATCGCATACGAGCTAAGTCCCGCCCCGCCGATTAGCGTCTGAAACAATCCACCCGCGATCTGGAAACCCGCCTGCCGCTTGTTGCCCTCGTAGCGCAGATCCGCCTCCACTCGCATGGCGTCGAACCGCGCCATATCGTGCGTCCATCGTTCGGACCGGGTCTGCGCCGCGCTGCTTCGCTGCGTCGCGGCAAGCTTGTCGAACATATCGGTCATCAAGCGCATGAGTTCCGCGAGCATGCCACGCAAATTTTCCGAGAACTGCTCGACTCGGTGGTTCGCTTGTCGCACCAACTCGTCGACGTCTGTCGACGCGGTCAACTCGCCACCCTTGCGCGGACCTTCCGCGTCAGCGGCCGGGTCCATCACGATGGCAGTCCCGCAACCGTTATCGAACGAAACGGCACTGCTGCCCACTACCCGTATTGCTTCCATGCTTGCCATTGCTCACTCCTTGGTTGAATTGAAATTGGCGCCTCGGTCGATCAGGCCCACTTCGCCACGATGTCGTCGCGCAAGCGCGCGCGCTCCTGAATCGCGTCCATTGCCCGGCGCATGCTCTGTGCGTGCAGCCTGCCGAGCAAGCGTTGCTGCTTGATCATGTTGTCGCGGTCTTCGCCAAGCCGGTGCTGATTCACATCGAGTATTTCGCGAGTAATGTTCAGCTCGTCGACCTCACGGCGAAGCGCGCTCGATTGCAAACGAATGGCGGCGTGACTCACACTGCGCGTGCCGCCCAACAGGGACTTCACGCCGGTGCTCAGATGCGATCGCGCGAACCAGAGATCTGTCTTCTGCGTGACGCGTTGCAGGCCGGTCTGCACCTGCTGACGCACGGCCTTCGCAAATTCCTTGCGTGTCATTTGCTCGACACCGTCGTTCGCGGCTTTCCTGATCACCTCGTTGACCGATTTCTTGACGACACGCTGCGTCTGACGATTGAGCATCTCCTGAGCACCGGTGCCTTTGAAGAGCGGCCCCCAGAGCGATCTCGACTGGCGTTGCAGCGCGTCCTTCCCGCCCACTCGCCATAACGTTTTGGCGCGACGCGACGCGGTGATCAACGTCTTGAGCTCCGTTTGCACGTGTTGCAGCGTTTGCGCAGATTGTTTGAGCGCGGCCGGTCCGGCGGTGCGTACCGTGGCACCAGCGCTGTGCATCACCGCGTTCTCGACGGTGTCGCCGATGCGCGTCGATGCGCTCTTGAACCGAACGATGTCTTTGCCCTTGCTTGTGACACCCACCACACTCTTGCCCCCGCGCATGACCGCATTGCTCGCCATGCGGCTCACGCTAGCGGTCACGTCCACGACCGTCGCGGCCATACTCAACGACATTTGCACAGTCGATGCTTGCGCGGCGCGTTCGCGCCACTGATCGGCGCGCCCTTTGTCGACCAGCGCCATCGTGTTGGACAAGGCGACGCCAACCCCAGCCACACCGGCCGCCAGCGTCAACACCCCGCCGGCCATCAGCATCGGGTTTGCGGTCATGAAACCCGCGACGGTTTTGCCGATGCCGACAGCGATATCGACGGCGGCAATCACCCAGTCGAAGACGGCGCCGACAATGCCGCCCTTGCGCACCTGATTCGCCTCCTGGGCGCGTAGCTCTCGCTCCGTGCCCATCGTTTCGATGCGCTCCCGGTTGATTTCAGCCAGCCGGTCGGTCGCGGCTTTCATGGCATCGGCGTTGTTCCGGTTAACGTGCGCGGTTAGATTCATCGCCACGAACGTCATCGCCAGCAGCTGAGAATTCAGCCCGTATCCGTCGGATTGGATCATCGCGTCGTAGGGATCGAAGCCGAGGTCATCGACGCTCGATTGCGACGCTACCGGCGATGCACTGCGAAGCGTTTGCGCCAGCTCGTCAAGTTGGGCACGAACGCGTTGCATGGCCGCCTCGACATCCGCATCGACCGACTCGTCACTTTGCTTCCGTCCTTCATCGAGGACCGTGTCCGGTGCGGGCGGCAAGAACGTCATCGGCCAAGGCGCCGAGGTCTGAGCGGTCGGGACCGAAGACACTGGATGTCGAGCGGCCACCGGAACTGCCGTCTCGACGTGAGGCAATGTGGTGGCGATGCGCGGCGAACTGCCGCCACCACCAGCGTTGCGAAACTGAAGGGAATTCATGTAACAGACTCCGTAGAGCGCGTCAGCGTGTCGATCTGCTCGCGCGCTGCGCGGCGAAGGCCTTGGTAGTCATCCCGATCACCGGTCTGACGCAGCGCGGCCGCGAAAGCCGTCAGCGCTTCATCACGCCTGCCCAGCCGCACATAGGCTTGTGCCGCATAGAACGGTGGCTGCGGCTCGGACGGCCGCACGATTCCCGCTTTGATAAAGCAGAACAGTGCATTGCGATAGTCGGCACGCCGCCCCAGACAATGCCCAAGACTTAGCCACGCTTCGTAGTGCCAAACGTCTAGCGTCGCCACCAGCCGAAATCCTGCCTCGGCCTGCGGCCAACGCCCGGCAGCAAAATCGGCTGCCGCCTGGCGGTAGATGACCGTGAGATCGTTGTCGTCGACACCCGCCAGCGTGGCGAGCGCACCACCGCCCGCCACGAACGACGCATAGTCGGTGCATTCGAACAACGGCGGCAGGTGACGCGTACTCATCTCGTGGACTGCACAATCGCTTCGCGCATCTTGTTGATCATCGCTTGGATGTTGTTCGCCAAGTTCATCATGGTCGTCAGGAACGACGTCATTTCGCTGAGCGTGAGCATCAACCGTTCGTTGTCGCTCTTCTTCGACGAGACGAGATTCTCCAAGTGCGAGCGCAGCTCTTCGAGATCGCCTTTGGTCATGTGGCTTTTCATCGTTGTACCGTCGACGAATTTTTTCCCCGCGGGCACGTGGTTGTTGATGAACGTCGCAAATGCTTCGCTGTCGCCGCCATCGAATTTCGCCGTGTCGCTTGCGTTGGCGAGTTTGGCGATCATGCCCTGCAAGACGGCCTGATTGGTACTCGCGGCCTTGGCAATCTCGCTCTCGGCGCGCATGTGATCGTAGTTGTCGTATAACGTCTTGGTGCGCAGCTTGAACACGTCCAACAGGGAATCGACACTGCCTGCGAGGCCATCGCGTTTCGCGAGTGCGCCGCTCGCTGCGATCTGTGTCTTGCCGGATTCGCCGGTTTTTCCCTCCTTGTCCGAGGGAGTCGCAAATCCGAACGGAAACGTCATGCGCTGCGGCGCCAAAATCGTCTTACCCGGCCCACTCACAACACCGCCACCGCCAAAGACGATGGTGTTGATGCTCGGCTTTACGGGACGTGACGGTGCTGGCATCGGCGTCACGTCTAACGGCCCCGGATCGAACCCTTTCTCGCTCTTCACGCGGTCGCGTTGCCCGGCGCTGCGCTCGTAGTCTTTGTTCCAGATGCCTTTCCCGATGACGTCGAGCTTGTTCGACATATCTTCGAGTTCCGCCATCGAATATGTCGTGATCACCTTCTTATCGACGAGCGAAGCGATGTGCGTTTGATACATCGACTGCGACCAGCCCGCCTTCTTCATGGCGTCCGGCATTCCCTTCGGGATATAACCGTGCTCCGTCTTGATCCACTTATGCGGCTCGGTCAGGACCTTGACGCGCAGGGTCGCGTGCCACTCCTCCATCTTGTTGACGTGCTCAATCTGGCGGCCTTTCTGATAGTTGGTGTAGTTTGCGTCGATGCGCTGTTGTCCACCCTCCATATCCCTCGTCTCATTCCAGCCGTTCGGGATGAACGCCCCCTTGTTGTACAAGTCCTGATGCCAGCCCCAAGCGTCACCGTAACCTTTGAATTCTGTCGTCGACATTTGCTTCTCCTTAACCTTCGTGAATGGTGTGCACCGCCTGCGGCGATGCCAATTTCGGATTCAATAGGGCATATCGTTACGCCATGCCCTTCACCCGCCGTGGTCGGCGTTTCGGTGGCATCGCAGCCCCGTCTGGCGGTTCCGCTTCGATGGCATTTCGATCTGGCGCCCACAGGCTGCGCAAACGCTCCGCCATGTCTCGCAGCGCGTATTCCTGTGCGGCGAACTGCGGCGACTGCATGCGCTTGGCGACACGCAGCAGCCGTCTTGCCGATTCTTCGTCGTACATGGCCTGCACGGTCATCTGCGTGACCTGATCACGAAGCACATCGAGCGCTTTCATCGACGTGCGGATCTCTTTGACCTGCTCGGCCAGCCGCCGCATTTGCGCCAGCCCCGCGGCTTCAGCGCCTTCGATTGGCGCCGACATGGTCGTCTCGATCGGCGTGTCTTCGGGTGTGGATGACATGACGTTGCCCCGCTATTGAATCGACGACCGATTCTAGGGAGGCCTTCGATGCGTCACTTTTCAAATGACGTGCGACTTGTCGCTTAACGACACGAAGTTTTGGATGTGGGACTTTTCCGATCAATCGACGGGGACATGTCCTGCGATTGGGAAAAAACAATGGGCCCGCACTAGGCGGGCCCACGGTTTGCAGCATTTGTGGCTGGCGATCGGACGGGGTTGTTGCGTCGTCGCCGTCTCATAGACGAGACAAGATCATTTACGCCGGACCGAATCCGCCTCCTCCCGGCGTTTCCACGACAAAAATATCGCCCGGCTGCATCTGCGTGCGACCGATATGACCCAGCGCTTCGCGCGTCCCATCCGAACGCTCTACGTAGTTCGCGCCCAATGAGCCGACATCACCACCCTGTGCACCAAACGGGGCATGCACGCGGTTGTTCGAGAGAATCGACGCCGTCATCGGCGTGAGGAAGCGAATGCGTCGCACGGCGCCGTTACCGCCATGCCAGCGCCCTGCACCACCGGACCCCGCGCGAATACGATGGCTCTCCAATCGCACCGGATAGCGCCACTCAAGCACTTCAGGGTCCGTCAGGCGCGAATTCGTCATGTGCGTCTGCACGGCGTCCGAGCCATTGAAGCCCTCGCCCGCGCCGCTGCCTCCCGCGATGGTCTCGTAGTACTGATACGTCTCGTTGCCGAAGGTGAAGTTGTTCATCGTGCCCTGGCTCGACGCCACGCGACCCAACGCGCCATACAAGGCATTCGTGATTGCCGATGAGGTCTCCACATTCCCCGACACCACCGCAGCCGGGTACGCCGGATTCAACATCGACCCGCGCGGCACGATCACCGTCAGCGGTTTCAAACATCCCGCGTTGAGCGGAATATCGTCATCGACCAGCGTGCGGAACACGTACAGCACGGCAGCCATACACACGGCGCGCGGCGCGTTAAAGTTGTTAGGCAATTGATCCGATGTACCGGTGAAATCAATCGTTGCGCTATGCGTCGCAGCATCGACACGAATCGTCACGTCGATGACTGCGCCATTATCGAGTGGGTAACGATAGTGTCCGTCGGCGAGCGCACCGATCACACGACGCACCGCGGCTTCGGCGTTGTCCTGCACGTGCCCCATATAAGCGAGCACCACGTCGCGCCCAAACTCGTTCACCATGCGACGCAATTCATCCACGCCCTTCTGATTCGCCGCCACCTGCGCGCGCAAGTCCGCCATGTTCTGATCAATGTTGCGTGCGGGGTAGCGCGCCCCCGCCAACAATGCGCGCGTCTCACGATCGCGCAACACACCGGCGGCCACCAGTTGCCAGTTGTCGATCAGCACGCCCTCTTGTTCCACATGCGTCGAATCAGGCGGCATCGAGCCCGGTGTAATGCCGCCAATATCGGCGTGGTGTCCGCGCGAGCCGACGTAGAACAACGGCGCGTCTTCACCGGCCATGAACACCGGCGTAATCACCGTGACGTCGGGCAAGTGCGTGCCGCCGTGATACGGGTCGTTGAGCATAAAGACGTCGCCATCACGCATCGCACCGTGGTTACGCTCGATCACGGTGCGAATGCTCTCGCCCATCGACCCCAGATGCACTGGCATGTGCGGCGCGTTGGCAATCAGATTGCCCTCTCGGTCAAATAGCGCGCACGAGAAGTCGAGACGCTCTTTGATGTTCACCGAGTACGCGGTGTTTTGCAGACGCAACCCTATCTGCTCGGCAATCGACATGAACAGATTGTTGAAGATCTCCAGACGCACCGGATCGGCTTGCGTACCGAGACCGCGTTGCGACGCACGCGCCACCACGCGCGTGAGAATCAAATTGCCTTGCGCACTCATCTTCGCTTGCCAGCCGGGTTCGACGACCGTCGTGCCGCTCTTCTCCGCCACGATGGCGGGACCGTCAACGGTGTCACCCGCGAGCAGCGTGTCGCGCGAGAACAAGGCCGCGTCGCACCACGCGCCGCCTGCATACAGCGTCACCTGATCGATCGGCTGTGCGCTGCCCGACGCGCGCGCGGCAAGCGGCGTGATATCGACCGGCGCATCCGAATGGCCGATCGCTTCGACCGACGCGACCTCGGCGATCAATGCTGCGCCGTCCATCAGGAAGGAATAGCGTTGCCGATACGCCGCTTCGAACGCGGCTCGCATTTGCGGCACATCGCCAAACGGCACCGCAATCGCGGAATCCGTGCCCGCATAGCGAACGTGCACACGGCGTACCGTTTCGATACGCGACGGCGGCACGCCTTGCGAGAGCAGGCTATTGGCGGCTTCGTCCGCGAGTGCGCCGAGGGCGTCTTCCAATGACGACAGCGTGTCGTCCGACAGCGGCGCTTCGATCATGCGCTCGCGCATCGCCGTCTGATCGGCGAGTCCCATGCCGTAAGCCGACAGGACGCCTGCCAGCGGATGGGCGAACACTTGCGTCATGCCAAGCGCGTCGGCCACACCACATGCATGTTGACCGCCTGCGCCGCCGAAAGTGGTGAGCACATAGCGGCTCACATCGTGGCCGCGTTGCACGGAAATTTTCTTGATCGCATTGGCCATGCTGCCGATAGCGATTTCAAGAAAGCCTTCGGCGAGTGCCTCGGGGGTTTGTTGACGCCCTGTCGCCACCTCGATCTCTTTCGCCAACGCAGTGAACTTTGCGACCACGACGTCACGGTCGAGCGCTTCGTTGGCGAGCGGTCCGAACACCTTGGGGAAGTGCGCGGGTTGAATCTTGCCGAGCATCACGTTGCAATCGGTGACTGTGAGCGGACCGCCTCGACGATACGCGGCAGGCCCCGGATTGGCTCCTGCCGAATCCGGCCCCACGCGCAAACGTGTGCCATCGAACGACAGCACCGAGCCGCCGCCTGCCGCCACGGTATGAATGCTCATCATCGGCGCGCGCATGCGAACACCGGCGACTTGCGTCTCGAACACGCGCTCGAACTCGCCGTTGTAATGCGAAACGTCGGTGGAAGTGCCGCCCATGTCGAAACCAATCACGCGCTCGAAGCCTGCCGCGCTCGACGCGCGCACCATGCCGACGATGCCGCCCGCGGGGCCCGACAAGATCGCGTCCTTGCCCTGAAAGTTATCGGCGCGCGTCAGCCCGCCGCTGCTCTGCATGAATTGCAGATTGACACCGGGCATCTCCTGCGCAACCTGCTCCACGTAGCGACGCAGAATCGGCGACAGATAAGCGTCGACGACAGTGGTATCGCCGCGCGACACCAGCTTCATCAGCGGCGACACCTCATGCGACACCGACACCTGCGTGAAGCCCAGCTCACGCGCGAGCGCCGCCAGCGCCTTTTCGTGCGCTTGATAGCGATAGCCATGCATCAACACGATGGCGAGCGCACGCACGCCTTTCGCATACACCGCTGCCAACGCGCTGCGAGCCGACGCCAGATCGAGCTGACGCACGACATCGCCGTGCGCGCCGACACGCTCGTCGACTTCCACCACGTCCGCATACAACGCTTCAGGTAATGCGATATCGAGATCGAACAATCGCGGACGATTCTGATACGCGATGCGCAGCGCATCACGGAAGCCCTGCGTCGTGACCAGCGCGAGCGCTTCTCCCTTGCGTTCAAGCAACGCGTTGGTGGCGACCGTCGTGCCCATCTTCACCATCTCGACCAGTGCGGGCGTGATGGGCTCGTGAGCAGACAGCCCGAGCAGATGACGAATGCCTGCGACAGCTGCATCACGATATTGCTCCGGGTTCTCGGAGAGCAGTTTGTGCGTCACCAGCGTGCCGTCCGGGCGGCGCGCCACGATGTCGGTAAAGGTACCGCCGCGGTCGATCCAGAACTGCCAGCGCGGGTCGCTGGCAACGTTGTGTTGGGTAGCAGGCGTGAGAGCGTTCGTCATGAGGTCACTCGTGTTTCATCAGTGCGCACGTCTCCCGCGCAGACCCGTCAGGCTTTTTTGCCTGCGGGCTGCACTCAGAAGACAGCGCTCGGGGGGAAGTTTTCAGGCGCGGCAGCGACGGCTGCCGCGGTGATTCAGAAAGTCAGCGTGAGGCGACGCGTGAGCCGCTCACTGCGCCGCAGCGTCGAGCGCATCCAGCTCACGTCCGCGCGTCTCCGGCAGGGTGAGGGCGGCGAGAATCAACACGCCGTACGCCGACGCCGCGAAGATGCCGATGGTCGTCCCCAATCCATACTGCTTTGAGAGCATGCCGATCAAGAACGGGAACAGTGCACCGACCGCGCGGCCCACGTTGTAGCAGAACCCTTGGCCCGAGCCTCGAACGTTCGTCGGGAACAACTCGGTCAGGAACGCGCCCATGCCGCTAAAGATGCCCGACGCGAAGAACCCCAGTGGGAAGCCCAGCCAGAACATCGCGCTATCGGTGAGCGGCAACGACGTGTACGAGAACGCAATCACCATCGAGCCCACGGCGAACAGAATGAAGTTCGGTTTGCGGCCAAGGCGGTCGGTCAGATACGAACTCGCGAGATAGCCGACCCACGAGCCGAAGATGATCATCGCCAGGTAGCCACCCGTGCCCATCACCGTGAGATGACGCTCGGTCTTGAGGAACGTCGGCAGCCACGTCGTGATGGCGTAGTAGCCGCCTTGCGCACCGGTGGTCAGCAGCGCGGCACGAATCGTCGTCGACAGCAGCTTCGGGCTGAAGATGGCGGCGAGCCCCGGTGCGTCGGCGGACTTCGCTTGCTTGGCCTTCTCCTTTTGATACACCTCCGGCTCCTGCACATAACGGCGGATAAAGAGCACCAGCAAGGCGGGCAGCAAACCGATCAGGAACAGCGCGCGCCATGCCAGCTCGGCAGGCATCAGCGAGAACAGTGCCGAGTAGAGAATAGCGGTCAGCCCCCAGCCGATGGCCCAGCCCGACTGCACGAGGCCCACGGCCTTGCCGCGATCCCGTGCGCGAATGACTTCACCGATCAGCACGGCACCGGCGGTCCACTCGCCACCGAAGCCGAAGCCCATGAGTGCGCGTGCCGCGAGCAATTGGTGATAGTTCTGCGCGAGGCCGCAAAGACCGGTGAACACCGCAAACCAGAGCACGGTCAGTTGCAGCGTGCGCACGCGCCCGATGCGATCCGACAGAATGCCTGCGACCCAACCGCCCAGTGCCGAAGCCAACAGCGTGAGCGTGCCGATAAAGCCCGCGTCGGCGAGGCTGATGCCCCACGTGGCGATCAGGGTCGGAATGACGAAGCTCAACATCTGGGTGTCCATGCCGTCGAGCATGTAGCCGACCTTGCAGCTCCAGAAGGCGCGCTTTTCGCGCGGTGTCGCGTCGCCGTACCAGCCGAACAGGCTGCCGCCGGCGGGGGCCGGGGGGGTATCCGGCACCGTGGCAGCAGCAGCTGCCGACGGGCTCGCGAGAGGGGTTTTGCTATCCATGAGAAGAAGACTCCGGTGATGTCCTGTCTTGCCGTGTGATGCCCTCGGGCCGCGCTCCACGATAGGCGTGTTGGGTCAGCGGCAGTCGGCAATACGCTTTGCCGTCTTCCGTCATGGCGCGGTGTTCTTATGTGCTACGTGCTACCTAGTGCGTGGTGCGTGGTGCGTGAATCGCCGTCCGCAACGCTTAGCAAGCGGTTAGAAGATAGCGAGCGATGCGTTCGGGATATCGGTCATCAACATGTAGCCGGGCTTGTGCGCAATGGCGAGCGGCAGCTTCGCGCCCATGAGCGCGGTTTGCGGCGTCACACCACAGGCCCAGTACACCGGCAGCTCGCCATCGCGGATCGTGACGGCGTCGCCGAATTCGGGTTTCGAGAGATCGGCAATACCCAGTTCGGCCGGGTCGCCGATATGAATCGGTGCGCCATGCACGCCGGGAAAGCGGCTCGTGATCTGCACGGCGCGAATCGCATCGGCGCCCTTCATCGGCCGCATCGACACGACCAGTTCGCCGCCGAATTTGCCCGCGCGCTGATTGGCAATCTTCGTGCGATACATCGGCACGTTGCAGCCCTCTTCCACGTGACGCAGCGGAATGCCCGCTTTGGCGAGCATGTGCTCGAACGAAAACGAGCAGCCAATAGCGAACACGACGAAATCGCTTTGCCAGTACTCCGCCAGATTGTCGACTTCCCCGGCGAGCTTGCCATCGCGATAGACGTTGTAGCCCGGCACGTCGCTACGAATATCCACCTCGCGGCCCAGCGACGGCACGTGCCACTGGCCCGGCTCGCCCACCCCCAACAACGGGCACGCTTTCGGGTTGCTCTGGCAGAAGCGCAGGAAGTCGTGCGCATGCGCCACGGGCAAGATCGCCAGATTGGCCTGTGCGAAATCGCCGCAATACCCGGCGGTCGGTCCGCGGAACTGGCCGCTGCGCACGGCCTGTCGGAATTCGAAGGGCATGATCGTCTCGCGTTGCGAAGTGAAGTCGAGCGGCGTGGCAGGATGGTTCATGGCAGTCGGGGCGAGTGGGCAGCGATTCGGGGGAGATGCCTGTGTGGCATCGGATGGGTGAAGCATAGAAAGAAAAAAATGTTGTCGCTAACGAGTTTTTCTACGCATCGCCGTATAGAATTTCTTAACAACTTCGCGGGTTTTCCCGAGGATCGCCGTGAACACCCGTTTTCTCGAAACCTTCGTCACGCTCGCCAAACTGCGCAACTTCCGTGCGACGGCCACCGCCCTGCACGCCACGCCCGCGGCCATTTCTCAGCGCCTCAAAGCACTGGAAGACGAGCTCAACACTGCACTGGTAGATCGCGAAAGCCGCGAGTTTCGACTCACACCGAACGGCGAGTACCTGCTCGGCTATGCCAAAGCCGTGGTGGAAGCCGCGAAACGTCTGCAAGCGGCCGCCTCCGGCGAGAGCACGACGCGTGGACGCTTGCGACTCGGCGTGATCGAGACCGTTGTGCACAGCTGGCTGCCGCATTACCTGCGACGCCTCGCCGCCGACTACCCCACGCTTGAAGTTGAACTGACGGTCGATGTCTCCGTGCAATTGCAGCGCCGCCTGCTTGCCGACGAACTCGATCTCATCATTCGCGTGGAAGGCAGCGACGACAGCAGCGTGGTCTGCGATGCGCTCGCCAATTACCCCGTGCACTGGATCGCGCGCACCGGCTTGTTCCCGAACTCGCGCGGCGGGCTAGCCAAGCAGGTTTTGCAGCATCCGATCCTCACCTACGGACGCGGCACCGCGCCGCACCGGGCACTCGAAGACATCGTCGCGAAACTCGCGGGGGTGCACGGCGTGCCACTCTCGGAGACGCGCATCACCGGCTCGCCGTCGATTGCCGTCATCGTGCAATTAGTGCGCGATGGCTTCGGCGTGGCTGCGATTCCGCGCTTGTTCGTCGACGCGTTGATTGCGAGCGGGGAAGTGGTCGAGTTGCCGTTGCAACCAGCGCCGCCGTCCATCGTGGTGTCGATGTCGCGACGAGCGGACGCACCGCTGTTCGTGCACGGCGCTGCGACTGCCGCACGGGCAGCATGTGCGGAGTATTGCCGCAAGAGCGACCGGCGGCTGGTGGAATTGTTGTGAGCGTCCGTCGACGTTGCGAAGGCCGCGCTTATCCGAAGTGCGCCAGCCGCGTGAGAAACGTGTAATCCGCCTCGGTAGCCATCAGCGCCATCAGCACGAGTAGCGCGAGCGGCGGAATCAGAATCGCGTACACGAGCGCCAGCCGCTCCCAGCGCATGTGCATGAACACCGCCACGATGAGCCCCGCCTTGGCGACCATCAACGCGAGGATCAATCCCCATCGTAGGTAACCGTGCAGGTTCGCGTAATCGACGAGATACGAGAACGTCGAGAGCACGAAGAGCAGACCCCATACCTTCAAATAAATGCCGACCGGATGCTGTTGCCCCGAGTGACTGGCAGGGGATGTTGTGGGAGATGCCGCGGGGGATGCGGATGCAGCAGCGGGGTCCATGGCAAGCCTCTACCAGAGATAGAACAACGCAAAAATGAAAACCCACACGAGATCGACGAAGTGCCAATAGAGGCCTGCGATCTCGACGAGTTGATAGTTGCCACGCCGCTCGAGCGTGCCGTTGAGTACCTTGCGCATGACGGTGAGCAGATAGATCACGCCCGCGCTCACGTGCAGTCCGTGAAAGCCCGTAATCATGAAGAAGCACGCACCGAATTGCGCGGCGCCCTTGTCATTGCCCCACGGGCGAATGCCTTCGTGCACGATCAAATTGGTCCACTCGAACGCTTGCATGCCGACGAAGGCGATACCTAGGTATGCGGTCGCGAGAATGCACGCCGCCGTTTTGTCGCGATCTTGCCGATAGGCATAGTTCACGCCCATAGCCATGGTGCCGCTGCTGGTAATCAGCACGAACGTCATGATGGCGATGAGCAACAGCGGCACCGGATGCCCGTTCACGTTGAGCGCAAAAATCTCGGCGGGGTTCGGCCAGGGAACGGTGGTGGAGATGCGCACCGTCATGTAGCCGATCAGGAAGCTGCTGAATACGAACGTGTCCGAGAGCAGGAAGATCCACATCATCGCCTTGCCCCACGGCACGTGGAACGCGGCGCGATCGCCCGACCAGTCGGTGACGATACCGCGCCAGCCGTCGGGCAGATTAGCCGCGTCTGCCACGGTGTTCGAAGAGGACGATGTCGTATTCACGATGACGCTCCGTCTGACTCGGTGACTTTCTCGTGCGCTACTGACTCACACCACACAACCGCTGTGCAATTTCCGGCGTGAGGTTAGCGATCGCCGCAAACAGCACGAGCCACAACACCAGCAGGAAATGCCAATACTGCGCGGTGAGCGACAAACGTCTGGCGCGCGTGCCGTGCGAGATGGCACGCGGCATGAGCAGCGCCCACGCGATGAGGCCGCCGATCAGATGCACGGCGTGCAGCCCGGTCAGCAGGAAGAAGAAGCTGTTCGCCGGGTTGCCTGCCACACCGTAGTGACGCGCCACGAGATCGCGCCACACCCAGAGTTGTCCGATCACGAACACGAGCGCCAGCGCACCGGCCGCCATCCAGTCGCGGCGCGAGCGACGCAATTCGCCACGCTTCGCCTGCCAAACGGACGACTGCATGACGATGCACGCCGCCGCCAGTACGCCCGTGTTCACCCACAACGCGGGCAACGACGGCAGCGGCCGCCAGTCGCCAAGACTCATGCGCATCACGTAGGCGACGAGCATCAGTCCGAAGAGCATCCCAATGACGCCCATGAGCCACCACACGGCAATTTGCGATGCGCGGCGACGTGGTGGTTGTGCAATCGGTACGCCACCCGAGGGCATGGGCGGCCACGACGGAACGGGTCTCATGATGCGGCTCCTTTCGGGCTTTCCGGCGAGGGCGGCGTGGAAGGCGAGCGACGTTCGTGCGACGCATCGCCATCGGTCAGCGTCGCTGGTCGCCTTGGATCGGGCGCGAGATTCTGCGGCACAAAGTCTTCGATATCCCCCGGCACGCTGTACTCGTAGGGCCAGCGATACACCACCGGCAGCGCGGGGCCCCAGTTGCCGTGCACGGGTGGCACGTTCGGTGTCTGCCATTCGAGCGAGGCCGCGCGCCACGGATTCGCCCCCGCGAGCTTGCCGCGCCGCAGACTCCACGCGAGGTTGAACAGGAACAGCAGTTGCCCGAGCGCAACGATGAATGCGGCCACCGAGATATAGGTGTTCATCGTGTGGGCCGACTGCGGGATGAAGCTGTACCCCTGAAACTCGTAGTAGCGCCGTGGCATGCCGAGCACACCGAGGTAGTGCATCGGGAAGAAGATCGCGTAGGTGCCGACGAACGTGATCCAGAAATGCCACTGGCCGAGCCGGTCGTCGAGACGGCGTCCGGTAATAAGTGGGTACCAGTGATAGATGCCGCCAAAGACGACTAACAGCGGTGCGACGCCCATCACCATGTGAAAGTGAGCGACGACGAAATACGTGTTCGAGAGCGGCATGTCGACGCTGACGTTGCCGAGGAACAATCCCGTCAGACCGCCGATGACGAACGTGCTGATGAAGCCGATAGCGAACAGCATCGGCACGGTCAGATGAATGTCGCCGCGCCAGAGCGTGAGCACCCAGTTGTAGACCTTAATGGCGGTCGGAATCGCGATGACCAGCGTGGTCGTAGCGAAGAAGAACCCAAAGTACGGATTCATGCCGCTGATGAACATGTGGTGCGCCCACACGACGAACGACAGCACCGCGATGGCGAGAATCGCCCAGACCATCATGCGGTAGCCGAAGATGTTTTTACGGGCGTGCACGCTGATGAGATCGGAGACGATGCCAAAAGCAGGCAGCGCCACGATGTAGACCTCTGGGTGGCCGAAGAACCAGAACAAATGCTGGAACAGCAACGGGCTGCCGCCGCGATAGTCGAGCGGCTGGCCGAGCGAGACGATGGCGGGCATGAAGAAGCTCGTATGCAGCGTCTTATCGAGCAGCATCATCACGCCCGAGACGAACAGCGCAGGGAACGCGAGCAACGCCAGCACCGTCGCCATCACGATGCCCCACACGGTGAGCGGCAGACGCAGCAATGTCATGCCCTCAGTGCGAGCCTGCAAGACGGTGGTGACGTAGTTCAGGCCACCCATCGTCGCCGCCACGATGAAGATCAGGAGCGAGATCAGCATGAGCACGATGCCCCACTCGGTGCCGGGTGTGCCGGGCAGAATGGCCTGCGGCGGGTAGAGCGTCCAGCCGGCGCCGGTCGGGCCGCCCGGCACGAAGAAGCTGGCCATCAGGACGATCACGGCGAGCAGGTAGACCCAGTAACTGAGCATGTTCAGGAACGGGAAGACCATGTCGCGCGCACCGACCATCAGCGGGATCAGGTAGTTGCCGAAGCCGCCGAGAAACAGCGCGGTGAGCAAGTAGATCACCATGATCATGCCGTGCATGGTGACGTACTGGTAATAGTGATTCGCGTCGATGAAGGAGAACTTGCCGGGAAAGCCGAGTTGCAGGCGCATCAGGTTCGAGAGCACGAGACCGACCAGACCGACCGCGATGGCCGTGAGCGCGTATTGCACGGCAATCACCTTGTGGTCCTGGCTCCAGACGTACTTTGTCCAGAAGCTCTGCGGGCCGTCGTGCTCGCCGTGTGCGGATGTGCCGTATGCCATGGCGCCTCTCCTCCTTAGCGTCTGTGTTGTGCTTTCTACGCTGTGTGTGCTTTCGGTGATGTCTGTTCGTTAGGCTCTGTCTGCGTTGTCTGCGTTGTCTGTCTCGTGACGTCTGCGGCTATCGGTTTTGCGGCGGCACCATCGACGGCACACGCGGTTGCGTTGGCGCCGACGGGGCATTGCCCGGCTGCGGCGGAATCGCTAACTGCGGCAACGGCGTGGCGAGCGGCGGCGGCCCCGACATGGCAGGCGCGCTCGGGACGCGATAACCCGGCGACGATGCTGGCCCCGGCGAGAGCGGCGCCATCTGCATGGGCTCGCGCGGCGTGATCAACGAGTTCTGGGCGAGTACCAGCGTGTCGAGCATTACGGTCGGGGCCGTGGGAGTGACCGGCGTCGCTGGGGCCAGCGTCTTGATGTACGCGATCAACGCCGCCAGATCGGCGTCTGTCAGATCCATTTTCGGCATGAGCGGTGCGAAGCCTTTCGGCACGCGCTCGGTCGGGTTACGGATGAAGGCGGCGAGATAGCTGTCGTCGACTTTGGCGGTACTGCCGTCCTGGAACGTTTCAGTCTTGCCATACAGCCCGTGCCACGTCGGCCCGACGCCAGCAGAACCGTCGACCGAGTGGCAGCCAGCGCAGCCCTTCGCTTGCGCGAGCAGCTTGCCCTTGGCGGCGAGCGGATCTAATGCGCCGCCGCCGGCGTGTTGTGCTTGCAGTGCAGCAAAAGTCGGCAACTTGGCGACCCAGGCATCGTAGGCAGGGCGATCGTCGACCACCACTACGCCCCGCATGTTGGAGTGGCCCACACCGCAAAGCTGCGCGCAGAGTATGTCGAAACGTCCGGTCTGCGTCGGGGTGAGCCACATTTGGGTGACCATCCCTGGCACCATGTTCATGCGGGTGCGAAACGGCGGGACGTAGAAATCGTGCAGGACGTCTTTGGCGCGGAGCAACAATTTGACCGGCACACCGACGAGCAGATGGAGTTCAGGCGCATCGACGATGCGATTGTCCTGATTGGCGGGATCTTTGGGATTCAAGCCGAGTGGGTTGTCGGCGGTGACGTAGGCCGGGTCGGAGCTGCCCAGGCGGCCGTCCGGTCCCGGCAGTCGAAACCGCCATTGCCACTGCTGGCCAACGACTTCGACCACCATGGCGTTCGACGGCGGGTCGATCAGCTTGGCGTAGACGAACAGCCCGGGGGCGAGCATCGCGGCGATGCCGACGGTGGTAATACCGATGAGCCAAGCTTCGAGACGGCGGTTATGAGGCTCGTAGGCGGCGCGGTGACCGTCCCGGTGGCGATACCGGAAGATCGCCCAGGCCACGAATAGATTGATGACAACAAACGCCACGCCGGTGATCACCAGCGTAATGGTGAGGGTATCGTCCATCTGGCGCCAGTTCGACGCCAGCGGAGTCAGCCACCACGGGCTCCAGAAATGAAACGCGAGCGCGGCGGCGACAATAACGATCAGAAGGATCGGGAGGGCCATGGCAACGCTTCGACGACTCAACACCCTCTGTAGACTAGACGTTACCTCTTTATATTAAAAGGGGATTCGACACGACCGAGTGTGTGGGCGGCCGTGTCACACACGCACCGCCGCCAAATCATTGATTCACCGGTGCCCAGATCTCGAAGCTGTCTCGCAAGAACGGCAATACGGCGGTGCCGCATTTCCGATAACCCGCGGGGAAATTCGAGATCACGGCGGGCATTTCAAGGCGCTCACCGTTACGAGCCAAGGTCACGCCCAGTACGGCTCGCCGCAATTGTGCCGGGTCGCTCCGCTGAAGTACGGCTTGCGCGAATGGTTGGGTGAACATCCAAGGCGTGTCGAGCGGAACGGTATCGAGTACCAATGCCACTCCCGCCAGGTTGTACAGCCCAACGTAGGGCACCCCGGGGGGAATGTGGCATTCGTTTGCAGCACTACGCAGTGCCTGAACAAACTTCAACGTCTCTGCGTCGACACCAACGCGCCCCAACCCGGGAATATCTACCGGATTCGTCTGCTCGGCCAGCGGCGAAATAAGGCGATAGGGAATGCGCATACCGCTTGTGACGACTTGGCTCGCAATCGTTGCCGCCAGGACCAGCGAAAACGCCATCGGCGCCCACCGTTGCTCACTTTGTGCCATCCAGCTGAGGGACGCGCACAGCAGACCCCAAGGGGCAAGCGCCAACACAATCTGGAACGACACCTTGTTCGCTGTGCCGAGCGCAATCAGGAACGGCAAAAAGAACAACGCTGCAACGAGCAGAATCGTCATGAAACGGCGCCCCCAGACCCGAAGCGTGGCGATCATCGCGAGCACGACGATACCGGCCAGCGGCACGGACTGGGTCGCATAGCGATCGAGCCCGCCCACGGCGAGTCCGTCGCGTACCACGATAACGGCAGTGATCGCCGCAGCGATAAGACTAATCGACGGCCGACGCAGGGCGACTCCGATCACGACGCACACGAGCGCCGGCCAGAACGCTTGCAGAGCGGCTCGAAGCATTGCGACAAGTTGCTCTACGTTCTGCATCAACTGCGCGACGATCGATATCTTGGGCTGCACAATGCTCGCGATCTCCAATCCTTCGCGAAAGGCCGCCAAGGCATGCGCTGGTGTCTCGAAACATGCGGCGATCAACACCACCGTTGCAGGCACCGCCAAAAGCATCGCCACCATGTTGAGCCACCGCGAACTCGGGGCGCGCCACAACACGAGGTGCACCCCCAGGATCAGCAGCACGCCGCAAATCCCGGTCGAGAACTTGGCGAGCGCCGTCAAGCCGAGTACCACCCCGATCACGATCGCATTGAGGCATGACAAGCGGCGATCGTCGCGGTCAAGGCCTGCCAGGGCGAGTCCAACCGCAACGTACACGCCTGCGGCCGCCAGCAAGTTATACGAGGGCGAGAAGTTCAGCGTGGCACCGTAGAGCCACGCGGAGAGCACGCACGATGCCACCAATTGCGCACGCATCCAGCGTCCGGGAGCGGATTCGATACCGAACCAGTGCGCGGCACGCATCAGCCCCAGCGCAAGCGCTACCGAACTGGCCGTCAGGATGATGAAACCAGATGCCCGAAATGAGACGAGGCTACCCGTGACGTGCCAAAGAGGAGCGACAAGCCATTTGAACGCCGTCACGTAGAAGCGCACATCCCCTGGATATTTGGCGTTCAGGAGGTAATACGCTTCGTCGGAGAGTTCAAGGCCTCGATTGAACGTCCAGCCGATGTAGACCCCGAGACCGATCATCAGGCCGACAAGCGCCCACCCCGTGAGTGCCTCCGCGGACATTCGAAATCCGCGACGGCCAGAATTTTCTATTGTTTTCAGCATATAGGGGCGCGCTTTTGCCCGGCGGTGTAGACACTGGAATGGGGTGCAAGGCGGTAGCAACAGCCGCCTCGCTAGGACTAGGCTGCTCCGGCTTTCGACAGCCCCTGCACAATCTGCCTGACCGCACGTTCTGCGGAGAATTCACGCGCGAAAAGGTCACGGCAACGCGAGGGCATCGCCGCGTCGGTCGCGATCTGTTCGAGGAGCGCGTTCGCCATCTTCTCAAGGGCCTGCGGATCGTTACTTTCGCACGCCAACCCGACGTTCTCGTCATGCACCAGCCTGGCCAGATCGTTGCCTGCATTAACGTTGGCAAGTACGGGCAACCCGCTCTGCATGTATGTCAAAAACTTTCCCGGGATGTTGTGGGATTTGTGCCGATGGTCCAACGCGACGATACCGACGTCGCATTGGCTGTACAACTCCGGAATTTCATCAGGATGCACTTCATCGCGGAAGACGACATTGGAAAGCCCGCGGTCTCTGGCCAGGTCGGCCAGGCGCTTGGCATCGCTGCCTCGCCCCACGAACAGGAAGCCGACATCATCTCGGTGGGCGAAGCGAGCTGCCAGCTCAAGAATGACATCCATTCCCTGCGCTATGCCCATATTGCCGGCATAGACGAACACCTTCCTGCCCGCCAACGGTGTCTCGTCGATACGAATCGTCGCTCGCCGGTCAGCCGGCTTGTCGAGCCAATTCTGCAAAACTTCAAGGCGCCGATCCGGCGCCTGCTTCCAACGATCGAAATAGGAAAGATTGCCGGACGTCTGCACACCGATCACATCTGCGACCGAATACTGATACTGGGCCACGGCGTCGAAGAAGCGGTAGGCGGCACCACCTCGGCGCATCAACCCCATGTCCACCGCCCACTCAGGAAAAATATCCCGAATGATCAGGTACCCTCGCGCGCCGCTTGCCGATTTCAGCGTGCGGGCAAGCGGGCCATGAAAAATCGACGGGGCATACCAAACCACGCCATCCCATTTGACGTTCGCCAGCGTGCTCTTGCGAAGATTGCGTCGCATCGCAAACGGCATCAAAAACTCGCCGATGGTCCGGCGTATATAGCCGATGTCCTTAGTCTTCGGCGCCTTCAATCGCAGTACGTTGACGCCGTCGATAGCTTCGAGCTGCCACGGTCGATCCAACTCGAATGACGGCAACAGCACCGTCAGGTCGTGCCCCTGACGAACGAACTCGCGCGACAGGTCGCGCAGTTGCACTGCCCCCGATGTGCGCAACGGGGGAAAGGTATCGGCAATAAGAGCAATGCGCATTGGCGGTATCAATATTGCTTCCAGACCACACGCTTAACGTAGTCCGTATAGCTATGAATGATGCGCACGACCTTCTCCGACACATTCGGCATGCTGTAGTCCGAGACGAGACGAAGTGTCCGGTCTTCGCCGCGACCCTGCGATTCGAGGATCGCGAGTCCCTGGCGCACACGATCGACTTCCATGCCGACCATCATGACAGCCGCCTCTTCCATGCCTTCGGGACGCTCATGCGCCTCGCGCAAATTCAGGGCTGGGAAGTTGAGGATCGAAGATTCTTCGTTAATAGTGCCGCTATCCGACAACACTGCTTTCGCAGAGAGTTGCAAGCGCACGTAGTCGTGAAAGCCGAGCGGCTTGAGCAGACGGACCTTCGGATGAAATTTCACCCCGGACGCGTCGACGCGCTTTTGCGTGCGCGGGTGCGTCGAGACGATCACCGGCAGGTCGTAATCCTCGGCCACTGCATTGAGCACGCTAACCATCTTCGAGAACATACGCTCCGATTCGATGTTCTCTTCGCGGTGCGCACTCACGACAAAATAGCCGTGCTCCTGGAGACTCTGCTTGTTCAACACGTCCGACGCGAGAATACGGTCGTAGTAGTGATGCAGCACCTCGTACATCGGGCTGCCGGTCTTGATCACCTGATCCGGAGGCAACCCCTCGCGCAGCAGATATTCGCGCGCAATGGAGCTGTACGTCAGGTTGATGTCGGCCGTGTGGTCGACGATACGACGGTTGGTCTCTTCCGGTACGCGTTGATCGAAACAGCGATTCCCCGCCTCCATGTGGAAGATCGGAATCTTGCGGCGCTTGGCGGGAATCACGGACAAACAGCTATTCGTGTCGCCGAGGACCAACATCGCATCGGGTTGTTCGCGATCGAGTACCGCGTCCACCGCGATGATCAGGTTCCCGATGGTGTGCGCCGCCCCCGTGCTGTTGTGGGCACTGTTCAGAAAGTGATCGGGCTTACGGACGGCCAGGTCGTCGAAGAAAACCTGATTGAGTTCGTAATCGTAATTCTGGCCCGTGTGGACCAATACGTGATCGCAGTGCTCGTCGAGCGCGGCCAAAACGCGGGACAGGCGGATGATCTCCGGACGGGTGCCGACGACCGAGACGACTTTCAGTTTCTTCATCGCTGAGTTTTACAACGCGCAGGCGTAAGTATCGGGTTTGTTACGGTCGAAGACTTCGTTCGCCCAAAGCATGACGATCAGGTCATCTTGACCGGTGTTGGTAATGTCGTGCGTCCAGCCCGGCACCGTTTCGACGATCTGCGCCTTCGTGCCCGTCGTCGACAGCTCGAACGTCTCGCCGGTGAGCATGTGCCGGAACTTGAAGCGAGCCTGCCCCTTGATGACGAGGAACTTCTCGGTCTTTGTATGGTGGTAGTGTCCGCCACGCGTAAAACCGGGGTTCGCCGTGAAATAAGAGAACTGACCGCAGTCCGGCGTTTTGAGCATTTCGACGAAGGCGCCACGCGCATCGCTGTGGCTCACCACGTCGTAGGCAAATTGTTCCGTCGGCAGATAACTCACATACGTCGAGTACAGCGCACGAACTAGCCCCACCCCCACACGCTCGGTCGTCAGATCCTGACGACTATCGCGGAACGCGCGAATCAAACGGGCGACTTCGCCGACCGTGGTCGTGTACTGCGGCGACAAAATCTCGAAACCCTGCGCGTCGGGTGCGCTGTCTGCGCCGTCCATCAACGCGATGAGGCGTTCGACCACATCGTCGACATAGACAAGCGTCAGCGGCGCGCTCGGGTCGTTCACCTGAATCGGCAGATCTCGTGCGATGTTGTAGCAGAAGGTGGCGACGGCCGAGTTGTAGTTCGGCTTACACCACTTGCCGAAGACGTTCGGCATCCGAAAGACGAACGCCTTCGCCTGCCCCTTCTCCTGAAGCGCAAACAACGCGTCTTCCGCAGCACGCTTACTCGCGCCATAAGGGTTGTCGAGCTTGGCCTGGGTCGACGATGTGTACGCCACGGGTACGCAACGCCCGCAAGCCGCGATCGCGTCGCACAGGGCCGAGGTCAGATCGGCATTCCCCGTCGTAAACTCCGCCGGATCCTTCGGGCGGTTCACGCCAGCCAAATGGAAGACAAAATCCACTTGATCCAATAGTTGCGGCAGCTCGGCGGTAGCGTTCTCGCGCGTGAAGCTCACGACCTGAACATCCTTGCGCTCGGACAGGCGCAGGCGGAGGTTCTTGCCGATGAAACCATCAGCGCCGGTAATCAGAACTTTCATCGATCACTCCTCCGGATCGACGTATTCGCCGCGCACGGCCGCCTGCATGAAGCGCAGCTTCATGAGCAGCGCCTGCATGCCCGTCACGTCAAGACGCGTCGTGTTGTGCGAGTTGTAGTCGGTCGCGTGCGAAATTTTGATCTCGCCCGTTTCGACGAATTTGCCATAGTTCAGATCGCGCAGATCCGGCGGCACGCGGTAGTAGTCGCCGAGGTCTTCGGCGGCGGCCATTTCTTCGCGGCTGAGCAGCACTTCGAAGAGCTTCTCGCCATGACGGGTACCGATCACATTGATCGTGTGGTCGGGCTTGCCCAACATCTGGCAGAGCGAGCGCGCCAGGGTGTCGATCGTCGCGGCCGGTGCCTTTTGAACGAAAATCTCGCCCGGGTTACCGTGTTCGAACGCGTAGAGCACCAGATCGACTGCGTCGTCCAGCGTCATCATGAAGCGCGTCATTTCCGGATCGGTAATCGTGATCGGTGTGCCGGCGCGAATCTGGTTCGTGAACAGCGGGATCACCGAACCGCGCGACGCCATGACGTTGCCGTAGCGCGTGGCGCAGATCACGGTGTCGACCGACGAGCGAGACTTCGCCACGATCACCTTTTCCATCATCGCCTTGGAAATTCCCATCGCGTTGATCGGATAGACGGCCTTGTCGGTGCTCAGGCAAACGACTCGCTTGACGCCGTGGGTGATCGCCGCCTCCAGCACATTCTCCGTGCCGAGAATGTTCGTCTTGACCGCTTCCATTGGGTGAAATTCACACGACGGCACCTGCTTGAGTGCGGCGGCGTGGTAGATGTAATCCACGCCACGCACTGCATTCTGGACCGATTGGTAGTCGCGGACATCGCCGACATAGAACTTCAACTTGGGGCTGTTGAACTTCTTGCGCATGTCGTCCTGCTTCTTCTCGTCGCGGCTCAAGATCCGGATTTCACGCAGATCGGAATCCAGAAAGCGACGCAGAACCGCATTCCCGAACGAACCGGTTCCACCGGTGATAAGCAACGTTTTATCTGAAAACATGAGTTACATCCCGCAATTAAAGAGTGTTCAGAGACAGCGCCGTGCGGCAGAGCTGCTCTTTTTGCGATGGCGTCGGATAGTTGATAAGCACAGCGCGGTACTTGCCCTTGAAGACAAACAGACTGCCAGCGGCCGCACCCACCACACCGACGGCTGACACGAGATTCTCAATATCCTCGAGACTGCCTGCACCGCCGAGGAACGTCGCGGGCACACTGAGCGCCTGGCGTACCTGCTTTGCGAGTTCGATGTCGTAGCCCTTCATTTCACCATCGCGATCGATGGAGTTGATGACAATTTCACCGGCTCCCGCGTTCTGCAACTGCACCGCCAATTCGACCGGATCGACCTTGCGCGCCTCTTTGGCGTTATGGGTACAGACCTCGTAGCCCTTCGCAAACAGGCCGGTTCGCTTGCGAACGTCGATGACTGCCACGACGGACTGGCGGCCGATCGCCGAGGCAATTTCCCCGAGTAACGCCGGGTTAGCGATCGCAGCCGAGCTGATCGAGACCTTCTCGACACCCATGTCGATGATGCGCGCGGCCTGTGCGGCCGTCTTGATGCCGCCGCCGTAGCAAAGCGGCATGCGGCACTCTTCAGCCAGTTTCGCGATCAAGTCGAAATTCGGCTCGACGTTGTTCACCGTGGCATCGATGTCGAGCACAATCAGTTCGTCCGATTCCTTCTCGTTGAAGATCTTGACGGCGTTGATTGGATCGCCGACGTACTTCGGCGACTTGAAGCCCTGGGTTTTCACCAGCCCGCCCTGATGCACCAAAAGGCACGGAATAATTCGTGGACGCAGCATGTTTTAACTCTCGGCGAAATTCTTCAGGAGTTGTCCGCCCCAATGGTGGCTCTTCTCGGGGTGACACTGCACGCCATTGATATGGCTGCGCGAGACGACGGCATCGAAGTCGAAGCCGTAGTTTGCCGTCGCCGCGACGTGAGACTTGTCAGCGGCGTCGAAGTAATAGGAGTGCAGAAAGTAGAACTGCGGATGGGCGTCGAATCCTTGCTGGAATAGCTTCGCACCGTCTCGCACTGTGAGGTCGTTCCACCCCATGTGTGGCATCGGCATCGTCGCCGCTTCGGGCGTATTCGCGAAACTACGCACGCGGCCCGGAATCCAGTTCAGCCCCGGCAGTTCGCCTTCTTCCGAACCGCTTGCGAGCATCTGCATGCCAACACACACACCCAGCACCGGCAACTGCTTTTCGAGTACGAGTTGCTCCAGCGTCGGGCGCATCCCCGAAGCATTGAGCAGTTGCATCGCGTGATCAAACGCTCCGACGCCGGGAAGGATCAGGTGCGTGGCGTCGCTCAGTTCGCCGGCGCTCTTCGCGCGCTCGGCATGAATGTCGAGGCGTCGGAACATGTTCATGAACGCCTGGATATTTCCCACGCCATAGTCGACGATGCGAATCATTCTTTCTTACCTCAAAAGTGCCGGAGCGCAACATCGCTCTCAAGCCGTCTGTAGGGCGGATTACCGTAGCCTCCACCCCACGCACTTACACCATACGGGCCAGTCGGATCAACGGAAGTGGCGCTTCTCGAGACCCAGCCAGCGGAAAATATTGGTCCCCAGCCCGATCAACCAACGCTTGTTCTTGTAGTCCCGATAGGTCTTCTTCGGCATCGAGAACAGCTTCTGCAACTCGTCCGTGCTCAGGCTCAGTTTGTTAGCCACGTAGCCGAATTCCTGATTGAGGAAGTGTTCGTCCATTTCCGGCTTCGAAATACGTTCGAGTGCCGCCTCGCGGGTCAATTGCCCCGTCATGATCAAACTCGAGAAATGCGCGCGGCGCTTCTCGAAGCCAAAGCGGCGCGGCAGCCAATAGTCTTCGTAGAATCGCGTGAAGCGCGATTCGTGGTGTTTGTGCTTGAAGCGCTGCCATCCATACAAACGCTCGAGCTCGTCCTCGGCGTCCTTTTTCACGTATGGCACAAGATTCAGCGGATGGTGAATCTTCATGCCCAGCACCTTCTGATACCAGACCTTGTAGACCAGAATGTCCGTCAGTGGGAACGACTTCAGCTCGCCCTGACCGAAACGACGCCAGATGTCGCCGAACAGGCGCTTGTCGATTCCCAGATACCCACCCCACTCTTCCGGTTCCCGGCAGCACTCGGTCGAGAAATTCGAACCGGTGATGACGTGCTTAATACCGTGCTTGCGGGCAAAGCCATAGAGCGCCGAGAAAAATGCCGCATCCTGCACCAGATCTTGATCGGGGATGCCGGCGCGAAGGAAAGCGACCTGCAACCGCTTCATCTCCTCCCAGTTCACGACCTCGGTGTACAGGTCGAGTCCGAGCCCGTCCACCAGCTTTTCGATGTTGCCCACCGCCTGATCGGTATTCCAGCCGGCATCGACGTGGAATAGCAATGGACGCAGGCCCATCTTTACTGTCGCGATATAGGCGGCATAAGAACTGTCGAGGCCGCCGCTCAAGCCGATAATGCAGTCGAAATCCCGCCCCTTGGCACTTTCGCGAATGGTGTCCGCCAGCGCGGCGAGCTTCGCCGCACCTCCGCTACCGGTATCCCAGTTGGGGGCAATCGTGTTCGTGAAGTTATTACAGTAGTCGCACCAGCCACGCTCATCAAACGTGATATTCGGATCGGACGTGTCCATGATGCAGTGATTGCAAATCTGGTACGCGTGCGTTGCGTGGTCTGTATTTCGTTCAGCCATTTTCTGACTCTGAGTATTTGGGGCGATAGGTAGACGTGACGAAAAGCGGTATCGGCATCCGACAACGCTCAAGCGCGCGCGAGTCGCGCGGTTCGCTCGTCGATGGCTCGCTGAAGCACGTTCGTATATTTTTGCGCGACCGGCGGGAAATCATAACCGTCGAGCACATACTTGCGCGCGTTCTCCGAATACGTGGCGTAGGTAGCCGGGTCCATATCCACGATTTCGCGGATCTTGTCCTGGAAGCTCTGCACCGACTCGGGCGTGAAGGTGAACGCGTTTGCGTGCTGAGCGCGTTGGTCGTTAATCTCGTTTTCTTCGAAAAGTACGGGGACTCCGCACGCCTGGATCTCGAAGAAGCTCATGCTGCACTGTCTCGGGAAGACCGCAAGATCTGCCGACTGATAGTACTTCGCAAGATCGAAATAGCGTTGCGTCGGCAGACGCACGATCTTGTTCTCACTTTGGCGGAAGAGCGTTTCCACCGCCTCGCCGTATGGGCCGACCGCGTTGCCGATAATCAGGAACTCGACCTTGCGGCCGGTCGCGCCCTCCATTTTCTTGACAAGCGTCTCGCCGAGCAACTTACCGCCCTTGTGCTCGTCGAGCTTGCCCGCGTAGAGCACCAGGAACGAGTCCGGCGCGAAGCCCAGCGCTTTGCGCACCTCCGCGCCGACGGCCGCGTCAGGCTTGAAGTGGTTAGTGTCGGTCCCCAGCGACAGTAGGTCGGTGTGACTCAGCGGAATGCCGAGACACTTTTCGACGAAGTCACTGTCCACGACGCGAATGAGCGGAATCTTTCGTTTAAGGAAAATAGGCGTAAAGAAGCGCCGATAGACCCATCGGAAATACTCCCGGTATTTGTTGACCGATGCCATTTCCAGCATATGGCAATCATAAACCAGCGGAAACGGCAACCAGCGGGCCATCAGCAGGAAGAGCATACCGGTGAGCGTATCCTCGCCGTGCACGAACACGACGTCGGGGCGTAACGCCATCACCTTGCGGAACAACTTAATCGGATGAAAGATGGCGCGGCCACTGTAGAAGCCGTAGAGCGGAATGCGGTGGATGTGCGCGCCGGTTTCCTTCGCATAGCGCTCGTCGCGCATAGCAATATTGTCACGCCCAAAAAATTGCGTGAGGAAATCCGGAATCTTGTCCAGCTCTGCCGTGACGATATCGACCTGATGGCCCTGCAGCACCTGCAACCGACCCAGCATGTTGACCTGATAACCCGCGTCCGGGTGAATGAAATCTTCGACGTGAACGATCTTCATTGAACCTTATTCCTCATTTCGATTCATCTCGGGCGCGGCCTGAACTGCGACGAACCGTTTTGCCTGCTTGTTACGGCGGACTCGGTAGGCCCGCTTAGCCAACCATGCAAATAACAAAATGCCGCCGCCACCACCCGAGAGCATTGCCGTGGTAAAGGGCAAGTTAAGCAGCGCGATCATGAACCCGACCATCCAGCCCACGGTAAAAGCGCTCGGCAAAATCACCGTAAAGCGGTTCACCAAATACAAGCAAAACGCCATGAACGGGGTGATGACGAATATCCCCGCCGAGCCGAGCGCCGCGAATCCGTCGCTGGCCCAAAAATTGGCGTTGAAGTTCGCCTCGGACGAGCCGCTATAAGCAATGCCGATGACCTGTCCTAGCAGTAACTGACCGTAGGGATAGCCACCAAAGAGGGACTGAATCGGGCCGATGTGGGTGTAGTAAGTCCACCCATGCTCGCCGAAATATTCGAAATACTTGCTTGTCGTCCAGCCGCTCGAGCCGATCATCCGTACCAGAATGATCGACTTGGCCCACATGAACGCACCAAAGTCGGGAATCACCGCGGTGAGTACGGCAATCAAGGCGAGCAGCAACAGGAGTACGCGGGCAAGAAATCCACGGCCACCGCGCCAAACCAGAATCACGGCGTACGTAATCGGCAGCATCAGAATCGACGCCTTCGCCCCAGTGCTCATATAGAGCACCACCGACGCCGTCAGCCCGAGTAGCAGCATCGGCCATTTACGATAGACGATCCCACGCGCGAACAGATACGACACGAAACAGTACGACAGCCACGACACCAGGTACGCCTCAAGGGCCCCTTGCTCTGCCCCCGCCGTTTCCATTCGAAGATCGTACACCTCGGCAAACGACACGAGGCGCATGCGGCTAAGGTTCGGCAACGCGACCATCAACGTTGCCACAATCACTAATGCCCCGATGATCGTATCGAGCAGTAGGAAATCGCGATATTCCGCGTTAATCGGCCGGCGTGACATGCGTGCCGCCCGGAAGAGTACCGCCATGCTCACGGCTAGCGCCAATTGCGGCAGTACGACTGCCGAGTACTCCTGGTTGATTGTGAACAGCAGACTCAGCTGGATCGGCACGTAACTCATCGCGTAGATCAGCGCGACGATTGCCTGCGCCGGATGCGGCGTGTCCCGATAGGCCAGAATGGGCAACCACGCGAGCACATACGTCACCAACAGGCTCGTCGTCTCGAACGGCAAATAGGTGTAATGCGCGTACTCGAACGTCGGGTTGATATACGCGACGTAAGCGTAATGCACGGCCAAGATGTACAGCGGCGCAAGGAGGGAGACGCGTTTCAAATGACCTCTCCTTCCTTCACGATTGCCCGGTCTGCATGGGCACAAAGCCGGTAGACGGCAATCTGCGCCACGAGCACGCCCAGCGCCGTAATTGCGGAATACACATAGAGCGCGGGGGTCAGCGGCACGCCGCGGCTTGCGCATATCGCAAGGGCAGTCAGCGGTACGACGGTGGTGCCGACTTGTGCGAGCAATCCGATGCCGGGCTTTCGCAGCGCCACGAAGACGTAGGCGAACGGGGTGTTGATGAATTGAGCGAACAACGCCAGCGCCACCGCCCGACCGATCACGCCCGACGCAGCATAATTGACGCCGAAAATGTGCAGGAAAAGCATGGGCGCGAGCAACGCGAGCAGCCCGAACGCGGGTGCGGCCACCAACACGAGTACGCGGAGCGTCTTGCCGTACAGGTCGCCGGCGGACTTGCGCTCACGGACGCGCGACACGAATTCCGCGCGAAACGCCTCGGTCAGCGCACCGCCGATGAGCGCCGCGGGGACGAGTAGCAACCGATTCGCAACGGCAAAAGCGCCGACTTCTCCAAGGCTGTAGTTGGCCGACAGAATCAGCGGAATGCTGCTCGTGCCAATGGTCGTCAGGAGCGCCGTCGGCAGCACGAGCAGCGGAAACTGCCGGTAGGCGGCGGCTTGCCGGATCATCGACTTGCCTTTGAGTGGGGTGCGCGGCAACTTCCAAACGCCGAATTCCCAGCACATGTAGAGCAACGACACGGCAAGCCCCGCCGTAAACCCCAGAATCAGGAAGTTGGCGGTACCGCCCCAGAGCCATCCGCACAGCAAACCGATGCCTACGTTGAACACCGTGCCGAGAACCTGACTCCGCGCGTAATACCGATAGTTCGCAATACGCGCGCTCCATTGTTGCGTCAGCGTATAAGTCGCGCCGAGCCACAGGGCGCACACGAGCCATGCAACCGAGAACGGAATCGTCACCAGCCCCGTCGCGTCCAACGCCGACGCTGCAACGGCCACGACCGCGCTCAGTAGCGTGGCAAGAATGACCACAAGCAGCGTGA
Source organism: Pandoraea pneumonica (assembly GCF_049918595.1). GTDB lineage: Bacteria > Pseudomonadota > Gammaproteobacteria > Burkholderiales > Burkholderiaceae > Pandoraea > Pandoraea pneumonica_A. Next base: position 1,367,507 of record NZ_JBNCRZ010000001.1, on the reverse strand, counting down.
TGCGTGCGGCGTTGCGATGCGCCCGCGGCAAAATCACTGCTGCGTCGTACTTGAACGTGGTGAACCCGATCACGATCGCGTACGCAGACGAAAACACCGCCATCACACCGAACGCGCTAGGGTTGTAGATGCGCGTCAAGATCGGCGTAGCCGCAATCATGAGCACCTGCGCGAGGATGGTCCCCGACGCGAGACGTACGAGATTACGGCGTAGTCGCCCTTGAGACGTATTCGGGCTGGCGGAATAAGACTGCATGGTGGCGCGAACCGGCGGGATCAACTGTGCTTAAGAATGACTTGCAACGTCAGATCCGCCGCATTGCCGGCGCCGTATGGTTGCGTCGCCGTCGGTTTGCGCGTCGCACATGCATCGAACGCCTGTTCGATTTTGTCCTTGTCGGCGCCGACGAGAGTATTCCAGCCGGCTTCGACCGTCTCGACCCACTCCGTTTCGTCGCGCATCGTCACGCACGGCACGCCATAGAAAAACGCTTCCTTCTGAACGCCGCCGGAATCGGTCAGTACCGCCATGGCCGACTGCTCGAGGCGCACCATGTCGAGGAACGAGAGCGGTTCCGTGAAGATCACGGCTTCCATCTGCGAGCGCAGTCCATGCTCGGCGATGAGCTTTGCCGTCCGCGGGTGCAACGGCAGCACGACCGGCACTCGCTTGGCAATATCCCCCAGCGCGCTCGTAATGCCGCGCAGGCGAGACAGATCATCCGTGTTTTCGGCGCGATGGCAGGTGGCCAGCACGTACTCGCCGTCCTTGAGTCCCAACTGCTGCGTGATCGTGCTCTTGGCACGGGCCACATCGCGGAAGTAAAGCGACACGTCGTACATCACGTCGCCAACGAGATGCACGCCCTTGGTGACGCCTTCGCTAGCCAGGTTATCCACCGCCAACTGCGTGGGGCACAACAGCAAACTCGACACACGATCGGAGAGGATACGATTAACCTCTTCCGGCATGCGCATGTTGAACGAGCGCAGGCCTGCTTCAACGTGCGCCACGGGGATATGCAGCTTCGCCGCGGCTAACGCGGCCGCCAACGTAGAGTTGGTATCCCCGTAAATCAGAACCCAATCGGGCTTCTCGTCGATCAGGATCTTCTCGATTCCTTCCAGCATCCTGCCGGTCATGGCGCCGTGCGACCCCCCGGATACGCCAAGATGATGTTTCGGCGCCGGAATATCCATTTCGTCGAAAAACACAGCGGACATGTTCGCGTCGTAGTGCTGCCCAGTGTGGACAATCACTTCTTCCACCTGGTCTGCGTACTTCGTCCGAATGCATCGGGAAATTGCCGCTGCCTTGATGAATTGCGGGCGCGCGCCCACGACCGTCAGGATCTTGATCATTTCTGCATCCCTTCGATCAGGGTGCGCACGATACGGTCCTGATCTTCTGCACTCAGGTCCGGGCTCATGGGCAGGCTCATGACCTTGCGCGCGCAGGCCTGGCTGACGGGCGTATCCGCCGGATCGCCGAGATGGGCGTAGGCCGGCTGCATGTTCAGCGGAATCGGGTAGTGCACGGCGGTCGGGATGCCGGCCTCTTTGAGGCGTTCCTGCATCGTTTCGCGAGCCTCGACGAATACCGTGTATTGCGCGAAGACCGACGTACGGTCGGCTCGCTGCGCGACGACCGGCACCTTCGATTCAAACAGCTCGTTGTAGCGCGCGCCGATGGCATAGCGGCGCTCGATTTCCCACTCGAAGCGTTCCAACTTGGCGAGCACGATGGCGCACTGAAGCGTGTCCATCCGACCGCCGACGCCAACGCGGGTATGGGTGTATCGCTTCGACTGACCGTGCACACGAATCTCGCGCATGGCTTGCGCCAGGGCGTCGTCGTTCGTAAAAATAGCGCCGCCATCGCCGTAGCAGCCCAGCGGCTTGCTCGGGAAGAAGCTCGTGCATCCAATCGTCGAGACGTTGCAGCTCTTACGGCCCTTGTAGTCTGCGCCGAAGCTCTGCGCCGCGTCTTCGATCACCGGAATGTTGCCGTGACGCGCTGCAATCGCGTTGATCTCGTCCATGTCGCTGACTTGCCCGTACAGACTCACCGGCATGATGGCGCGTGTGCGGTCCGTGATCTTTGCTTCGATCTGACTGACGTCGATGTTGCAGGTGTCCGGCTCGACATCGACGAAGACTGGCTTGGCGCCGAGCAGCACGATCGTCTCAGCGGTCGCCGCAAACGTAAACGGCGTCGTGATGACTTCGTCGCCCGGTTTGAGGTCGAGCGCCATCATGCTGATCAGCAGCGCTTCCGTGCCGCTCGACACGGTAATACAGTGCTTCGAACCCGTGAACGCCTCGAGACGGCGCTCGAGCTCCGCGACCTCGGGCCCCATGATGTATTGCCCATGCTCAAGCACGGTATTGATGCGTGCATGCACCTGGTCGTGCAATGCTGCGTACTGACGCTTCAGATCGATAAAAGGGATGCTCATTCGGACACTCGCTCGAGAGTTTGATCGTTCAGTTCGTAGACGTGCCCGCTGTGCGGGCACGTATAGGTGCCATGACCGGTCAGCGGCAGCGGAATCTGCTCACCGAACTCGCTCATCCAGCCGATTTGCTTCGCAGGCACGCCCACCATCAATGCGTACGGTTTGACGTCCTTGTTCACGACGGCACCGGCCCCGATGAAGGCAAACTCGCCAATCGTCGACCCACAGACGACCGTGCAGTTGGCGCCGAGCGTGGCGCCTCGCTTGACAAGCGTGTCGCGGTATTCGCTCTTGCGCTCGATCAACGAACGCGGGTTGTACACATTCGTGAACACCATGCTTGGGCCGCAGAAAACGCCTTCTTCAAGCGTCACGTTGTCGTAGACCGACACGTTGTTCTGTACCTTGCAGTTGTCGCCGATGCTGACTCGGTTTCCGACGAATACGTTCTGTCCGAGCGAGACGTTCGCGCCGATGCGCGCGCCGCCGCAGACATGCACCCAGTGCCAAACCCGGCTGCCGGATCCGATCTGTGCGCCGTCGTCGACGATCGCAGTGCTGTGAATAGTTACGTTGTTCATGACTGGCGAGGACAAATCGACGGGATCAGTATTCGAGCGGCAGCGAGACCGTCTTGCCGTCGCGCGCGGCGTGGTATGCCGCAATCAGCAGTTCCAGCGACTTCAGGCCTTCGCGCCCGTCGGTTTCCGGTTCGGCAACGCCCTGCAAGACTTCCACAACGTTCTTGTAATAAAGCGGATGGCCAAAGCCGTAGACCGACGTGGTCTCGTAGTTCGCCGCGTGAATATCCTTGTCGTAGTCGCGCGGCTCTTCGAACTCCCAGACCTGGATATCGTTGACGGCCACGCCACCGACACGCACCGTCCCCTTCTCGCCGAGGATCGTGATACTACCTTCGAAATTCTTCGGATAGGCGAGCATGGTGACCGCCATGGAGCCCAGTGCGCCATTGCGCCACTTGATGTTGAGCACACCGGTGTCTTCCACTTCGATGTCGCGGGTCGTGCTCATCATGGCCTGAATCTTTTCGACCGGGCCGATGAGCCAGTCCAGCAGATCCACGTAGTGGCTGGCCTGATTCATGAAAGCGCCGCCATCGAACTCCCACGTGCCACGCCAACCGTTGCCCTGATCGTAGTACGACTGCGGACGCGTCCAGAAGACGTTGAGCTGCACCATGTGGATCTTGCCGAAACGCTTTTCCGACACAGCCCGCTTGAGCAGTTGCAGCGTTGTGTTGCGGCGATTCTGCTTGACGACGAACAGACGCACGCCAGCTTCGTCGCACGCTCGCACCATGCGAACGCCGTCGTTCCAACGCGTGGCCATCGGCTTTTCGGTGATCACGTTGATCTTGTACTTCGCTGCCAGGACAGTCTGATCCGGGTGAATGCCGCTCGGTGTGCAAAGGGCCACGACATCGAGCTGCTCCTTCTGGAGCAATTCCTCCATGTCGCGATAGCCCGGCACCTTGTATCGTTGCGCGTGCTCGGCGAGTACGGTGGGATCGACATCGCACACGGCGACCAGCTCCAGCGCATCGCTGTGTTGTTCGATCGAACCGAAGTGGTTCTTGGAAATGCGGCCGCAACCGACAATGGCGATCCGGATCTTCCGGTCTTTAATGGGGGAGTGAGCGTGCACGAGGGCCTCGTTCGAAAGCGAATGATTACAGACGGAACACGGTGAAACCGGCAGCAGCCGCTTCGTGGCGGTCGTACAGCGATTTCACGTCGGCGAGCACCGGCTGATCCGAGCGGCAAAGCGCGCGAAGATCGGCCGGCTTGAACCCGCGGTATTCTTCGTGTCCAACAGCGACAACTAGGGAGTCCACCTGATTGGCGCTATCGACGACACCCAGCTCCAGACCGTATTCGTGGCGCACTTCCGCCGGATCGGCCCACGGATCCGCCACCACAACGTTGACGTTCCACGAACGCAGTTCGTTGATCAGATCAACGACCTTGCTGTTGCGAATGTCCGGGCAGTTCTCCTTGAAGGAGACACCCAGCACGCCTACGGTGCTACGGGCCACGTCGATGCCGTTTGCCAGCATGAGTCGGATCACGTTTCGGGCAACGTAGCGGGCCATGTTGTCGTTGATGCGACGCCCGGCCAGAATGACTTGCGGGTGGTAGCCGACTTCCTCGGCCTTGTGCGTCAGATAGTAGGGATCGACGCCGATGCAGTGGCCGCCCACCATGCCCGGGCGGAACGGCAGGAAGTTCCACTTACTGCCCGCCGCTTCGAGCACTTCGAGCGTATCGATGCCGAGGCGCTCGAAAATCACTGAAAGTTCATTGACGAATGCGATGTTCAAATCGCGTTGGCTGTTCTCGATCACCTTGGCTGCTTCCGCGACCTTCAGGCTGCTCGCCTTCCAGGTGCCGGCCTTGATGATGCTGCCGTACAGCGCGTCGACGTATTCCGCGACTTCCGGTGTGCTGCCACTGGTGATCTTCTTGATCTTCGTGAGCGTGTTGACCTTGTCGCCAGGATTGATCCGCTCCGGGCTGTAGCCGCAGAAGAAATCCACATTGAACTTAAGCCCGGACATCTTTTCGAGCACCGGGACGCACACTTCTTCCGTGCAACCGGGGTACACGGTCGATTCATAGATGACGATGGCGCCCGGCTTGATCGCCTTGCCTACCGTCTCGCTCGCCTTCACGAGCGGCGTGAGGTCCGGGCGATTGGCCGAATCGATTGGCGTGGGTACGGTCACGATGAACACACCGCACTCGGAAAGATCGGCAGTGTTCTGGCTATATTGGATATGCGTTGCCGTGGCGAGGTCCTCAGGCGTGACCTCGAGCGTGCTGTCTTTGCCGGCCCGCAGTTCCGCAATTCGATCACCATTGATATCGAAAGCCAGGACCGGCCGGATTTTGCCGAACTCCACTGCCAGCGGCAAACCGACGTAGCCGAGCCCGATAAGTGCGATTTTCTTGTCCACAACTTCCATTTACAGTCCCAGATTCAAATTATCGAGAGGCGAAGTACAGTCCCGCCGAACAATGATTCTCTGTGTTTCGCGTTAAATCGACACAGTCGATTTGTGTTTCGATGCGAAACGTGAATATTTTAAGGTACGGATTCGGAGGTAAACGGCGTGCGCACCCTCTCACACCGAACCGGCGTCCGTCCGGTGAATCCTTCCCTCGTCGCATGCACGCCGGTGTTGGCACGGCATACGCCACCACGAATTGTACTTCGACACCACTGTCGCAAAAGCCCGTCGCTCAGGGGCGCTCGCTCGGGCAACGCGTTTTCGCGATGACATACCTCATCACGGGTCGCGCGCGGGTTTGCAATGATACGTCGATTTGCGTGATGAGCTTAAATTTCAGCCTACTCGCTAAGCGCTCGATTCAGAAAACCGTAGCGCGCCTTGATTTCGTCCAGATGCTTGTTGAGCATTGCACTTCTTGCGCCCAGCATACGCAAGGTGAATTCGAACAAAGCCGGCACCCTGCCAAGCTCCAGAAACCCGCGCAGCATCAGCACACGAAGCGGGCTTCTTGCCGCAGAAACGAGATGACAGTAATTGCGAGCGTGATATTGATAGACTTCAGGCGTTGCATCACGCTTGCAATTGAAATAAAGATCGATGATGACCTTGAAATCGTTATGCGGGAAAAACAGGCCGTAAAAGCGCTTTGCATAGCCAGGGCGTAGCTTGAATAACATGCTTTTCGTGCCCCCGACACCCAGCCCCGCCAGCATGCCGTAGCTATAACCGATTTCCGGCACCACGTATTCAACGATTTCCTCATTCACAATCGCCATACGCCCACCGCGCGACATAAATGCCGCCATTAGCATGAAATGGGGCACATAGGTATGCGCGTGCTTATAGCCGACTTCCAGAACGGGCCTGAAATCCTTCAGACGATAAATGCCGTTCGAGATGAAGATAAAGTCATTGAAATCGTCGATCGATCGAGCATTGCAATCGATAAACTCTTCGAAATCGTCGATGCTGTTCTTTGGGAAGGCCGGTCTTTGCGTCGAACCGAATTTCACGAAACCATATTCGTCGCCCACCGTAACAATCGCCTTCAGGACGCGGTCGATCGCGCCGGCGTCGACCTCGTCGTCGTCCGACAGCAGCCACAGCCAGTCGCCACGCGCCGCTTCGAACGCGCGCATAAAGTTGGCGGACATGCCGATGTTCGTCGGATTTCTGGCAATCTCCAGAACGCCCAGGTCGATTGCCGTCCCCAGCTCCGGATCGTTCGCAAATGCCTCGGCATAGTTGTCGGGCGAGGCATTGTCGAGGACGAGAATGCTGACTCGTTCCCTATCGACTTTGGGCAGCAGACCGCGCACGGTGCGCATGGCTTGCGGCAGTCGCTTATAACTGGGGATGCAAATGGTGAGAATGTGTTCAGCCATTGTCAACGAGGCCTGCAATGCCTTCCTCAAAACGAATCGTTGTCGTCCAGCCCGGCAGTTGCCGGCCGGCCTCCGGCAGCCACGGCGTCATAATCTGATGCCGCGGATAGGGGCGCGCGCCCCAGCGTACGGGAATCGTAGAGCCCATCACCTTTTCGATGAGGCCCACGTAATCGCGCAACGTGAGCGCTCGCATCGACCGTACGGTATAGCGATGGAACGCAGGTGTCGCGTCACCTGCCAGCAGTTGCCGGGCGGCGACGACGAAGGCGTTTGCCACGTCGTCCACATGCACGAAATCGACGACCTGCCCTCCGGGAGTCAGATCGAACGGCGTTTGCGCCCCCGCGTGTTTGATCAGTGCATTCAGGAGCTTGCCGCGGGAATCGTTCGGGCCATACACGTCGTAGAGGACCAGCGATGCGACCCGCAGATAGTGCCGGGACAGATACTCCGCCATGAGACTGAACGACGATTTCGTGGCCGCATATAGGCTGTTGCCCCCCATCACCCCGTTTTCGTCGAACTGCCAGTACGATTCGGTCGACACAAACCGCGTGAATCCGTGACGGATCATGAACGTCATCAGATCCATGCCCAGCCGGATATTGGCGTCCACGAGTTGTTCGGCTTTATCGATCTCGCCTGCGATTTCAGCCACCGCGGCCAGGTGCAGAAAGACTGTCTTCGCGGGGTCGAGCGTCGCGAGCGGGGCAAGCGCCCCGGCCGTTGCGTCGTAGCGCACAATGTCCGCGCGATCCGACATCGGGGCAGCATCGCCAGCAGGGTTAGCACGCATCACGCGGATCACACGCCAGCCCTGCGCCGACAACTGCGCCGCGACCCTGCTACCGATGTATCCGCTGGCGCCGGTAATGACCGCAACGCCGGTGCCCTCTCGTATCGCCATTTACGACAACCTCATCCGGACCGCCGGCGCGAAGAATACCCCCGTGCCGCCGGTGTTTGCTGCTGTTTTAGAAATTTACAATTGAGATGCCGGGCACTGCGGCAAGGGGAAATCCCGTTTCGTTCCGTCGATTCTATTTTTGATGAAACGGGAATCGCCCTGTCGTCTCAATGAACCTCAGAAACCAATGCCGAAGAACTCTTCGATACGGGTGACGATGAAGTCCAGCATCTCTTCGGTCAGCCCCGGATAAACGCCGATCCAGAACGTCTGATTCATCACGACATCGGTATTGGTCAGCTCGCCGCTTACGCGATAGTTGCGACCGATCATGTACGGCTGACGCGTCAGATTGCCCGCGAACAGCAAGCGGGTGCCAATCTTGTTCTGGTCGAGATAGTTCAACAAATCTACGCGTTTGACGCCGGCACTTTCCTTCAACACGATCGGGAAACCGAACCACGACGGGTCCGAATTCGGCGTAGCTTCCGGCAGGTGCAGGAACTCGACACAGCTCTGAAGTCGCGACTTCAGGTAAGCAAAGTTCTTCTTGCGCGCGGCGATGAAATCGTCGACGCGGTCCATCTGCGCGAGCGCACAGGCGGCCTGCATATCGGTGATCTTCAGGTTGTACCCGAGATGGCTGTAGGTGTACTTGTGGTCGTAGCCCTCAGGCAGGTTGCCCAGCTTCCAGCAGAAGCGCTTGTTGCAGGTGTTGTCCTTGCCGGGAGGGCAGTAGCAATCGCGGCCCCAGTCACGGAAGGACTCAGCGATCAATTTGAGCTCAGCGTTGTTCGTGAAGACAGCGCCCCCTTCGCCCATCGTGATGTGGTGCGCCGGGTAGAAACTCAGCGTGGCAATGTCACCGAAGGTGCCGACCAACTGGCCGTTGTATGTCGCGCCGAGTGCGTCGCAGCAGTCCTCGACCAGCCACAGGTTGTACTTCTTGCACAGCGCGGTCACCACCTCCAGATTGAACGGGTTACCCAGCGAGTGGGCCAGCATGATGGCCTTGGTCTTCGGCCCGATGGCGGCTTCGATCTTGCTCGCATCGATGTTGTGCGTGGCGAGATCGACGTCGACGAACACCGGCACGGCGCCGAACTGGATGATCGGGTTGACCGTCGTCGGGAAACCCGCCGCGACGCCGATGACCTCGTCGCCTTGCTTGATCGCGCGATCGCCGAGCTTGGGCGAGGTCAGCGTAGAGAACGCCACCAGATTGGCCGAGGAACCAGAGTTGACCGTGATGAGGTACTTCACACCGAGGTATTTGGCCAGACGCTCTTCGAACATGGCATTGAAGCGTCCGGTGGTCAGCCAGCCGTCGAGGCTCGCTTCAACCATCGACTTAAGTTCGCCAGCACCGATGACTTTGCCCGACACGGGCACCGCCGTCTGGCCGGGGACGAAGGCCTTCTCGGCGTAAACGACGTCAGCATACTGCTGAACGAGTTCAGCGATTTCCTGGCGAATGCGCTCGGGCGTCTTGGGGGTAACTTGAATTGTGGAGAGGGTCATTTTGAATCCCGATCAGATGCTGGTATTGCGATACTCGCGGATGTGCTGAAGACAAATGGCCTCTACGTCTGCCTTGTCGAGCCAGGCACGTTGCCAGTCGATGATTTTGTCGAGTGCCGTCGCCAAACTCCAGCGCGGCTGCCAATCGAGGCGAGCTTTCGCCTTGGAGATGTCGAGCTTCAGATAATGGGCCTCGTGCGGGTGCGTGCCGCCGTCCAACTGCCAGCTGGCACCGCCGCCCCAGGCCTCGACCATGTGTTCGACGATCCATTGCACCGGACGCGCATCCTCGTCCTTCGGCCCGAAATTCCAGCCCTCGGCGAATGCCTGGCCATGGGCGTACAGCTGTTCGGCCAACGTCAGGTAACCGGACAGCGGTTCGAGCACGTGCTGCCACGGCCGGATGGAGTGCGGATTGCGGATAGTGACCGGCTTGCCGGCCTGAACAGCGCGCAGAATGTCCGGCACGAGTCGATCCGCCGCCCAGTCGCCCCCGCCGATCACGTTCCCGGCGCGCGCAGAGCCGAGCGCGATGCCGGCTTGCTGAAAGAACGAGCGACGGTAAGCGCTCGTCACGAGCTCCGAGCAGCCCTTGCTGTTGCTGTAGGGGTCGTAGCCGCCCATCGGCTCGTCTTCACGATAGCCCCACACCCATTCCTTGTTTTCGTAGCACTTGTCGGTCGTCACATTGACGATCGCCTTGACGGAACCGACCTGGCGCGCCGCCTCAAGGACGTGCACCGTGCCCATTACGTTAGTCGCATAGGTTTCGACGGGCGCATCGTACGAATAGCGAACCAGCGGCTGCGCAGCCATGTGAATGACGATCTCCGGCTTGCACGCCTGCATGGCGCGCAGCACGGTGCCGTAGTCACGGATGTCGCCAATGGTGCTGGTCATGCCGTCGCCGACGTTGGCCTCGTCGAAGAGCGCCGGGGTCGTGGGCGGCGCGAGCGCCAGGCCATGCAGATCCGCGCCCATCGACTTGAGCCAGAGGCTCAGCCAACTGCCCTTGAATCCCGTATGACCGGTGAGCAGCACACGCTTGCCCGACCAGAAATCTTCGTGAACCTGCAACATCGTCAGTCCCACATCTTCCAGGGTGCTTTACCGCTCACCCACAGTTCTTCGAGATGGTGCTTGTCGCGCAGCGTGTCCATCGGCTGCCAGAAACCCTGGTGCTCGTATGCCATGAGCTCCTTGTCTTCGGCCAGGCGCATGAGCGGCTCCTGCTCCCAGATGGTCGCGTCGTCGTTGATATACCGCAGCACTTCCGGCGAAAGAACGAAGAAGCCGCCATTGATCATCGCGCCATCGCCCTTCGGCTTTTCCTTGAAGTTCATCACTTGACGCTGGTGAATCTCAAGGGCACCGAATCGGCCTGGCGGATACGTAGCAGTGAGCGTCGCGCGCTTGCCATGCTTGCGGTGGAAGTCGATTGTTGCGGAGATATCGATGTCACCAACGCCGTCGCCGTACGTGAAACAGAAAGCGTCTTCGTCTTTGACGTAATCGGCCACACGGCGCAAACGCCCGCCCGTCATCGAGTTGTCGCCCGTGTCGACGAGCGTGACCTTCCAAGGCTCAGCACGCTTCTCGTGGACATGCATGGTGTTGGCCTGCATATCAAAGGTCACGTCGGACATGTGCAGGAAGTAGTTCGCGAAATACTCCTTGATCACATAGCCTTTATAGCCGCAGCAGATGACGAAATCGTGGATGCCGTGGTGGGAGTACATCTTCATGATGTGCCAGAGAATCGGCTTGCCGCCGATCTCCACCATGGGCTTGGGACGCGTGGAGGTTTCCTCGCTCAACCGGGTTCCGAGCCCCCCCGCAAGAATCACTGCTTTCATTTACATCATCCTCGTGAGATCAAATGGTTCCCGAGCAGACAAAGGCATCGGAGTGAAATCGTTTGGGTGACAGACCCGCATTCGCCAGCAAGGACTGAGCACTGTGAATCATGGCGTCTGAACCGCAGGCATAAACTACGGCGTTGTCCAGGTCCGGATTCAGCCCGAGCAGCACATCCTGAACATAGCCCGTGGCGCCGGTCCAGCCGGCGTCGGGACGCGAGAGCACCGGAATGTACACGTGCTTGCCTGGCAACGCCGAAACGTCGAAATAATGATCCTGCAAAGCTCGCCCGCCCCACAGCACAGTCACCGACCTCGGATGCTGGTCCGCTGGCAGGTCCAACAGCGACAGCAACATGGCCTTGACCGGCGCGATACCCGTGCCCGTCGCCAGGAAATACACGTCGGCGTTCGCCGCTTCGCGTAGGAAAAAAGTCCCCAGCGGGCCATGCAAGCGAAGCAAATCGTTGGTCTTGGCCTGATGGAACCAGTACTGACTCATCATGCCACCTTCGACGAAGCGCACCTGCAGTTCCAGCACGCGGTCATCTGCCTTTGCATTGGCCAGCGAGTAGCTGCGACGCTCGCCGCCGGGACCGATGACATCGATGTACTGTCCGGGCAGGAAGTCGAATTGTGCGGAAGGCGGGACTCTCAGGAAAACCTGGACGACGTCGGGGGCAAGCCGGACGATTTCGCCCACGCGGCACGGCACCGTCTTGGCGGTTGGCAGCGTGATCGCGCCGAGCGTCTGCGCTTCGACGGTCACATCGGAATCGATGGTGCGAACGCAGCTGAGGATCCAGCCGTCCGCCTTCTCCTGATCGGTCAGCCCGAGCTCAGGATGCTGCGCGGTTGTCGCACCGCTCACCAGCTTACATTTGCACGAGCTGCAACGACCCGTCCTACAACTGTAATTCAGATTGTTGCCGGTGCGTAAAGCGGCCTGAAGGATGGATTCACCTGGTTCTGCACCAAAGTGTGCTCCTTCGACGAGGTTAACCGAAAACACGCTGACAATACTCCCGCTGGTTCATTGCCTTGCCGCCCTTTTTGAAAATCATTCACCGCATCTAATTGCTGATTTTCGCGGATTTTCCGCGCCCACTTTCACTGCGCCTTATAGTTTACCGCTTGTCGCACGGCTTCCCGTTTTATGCCCCAGCAATACGGCGGCGCAGGGAGTAAGACTCAGGGAAGGGCCAAGTGACGCGCCATTGTTTGTAACAGTTTTTCTTGCGCTTAAAATCGCGACGCCGGGTATTCAATGGAATGGGTGCGGATCCAGCACCCATGACGGGCGGGCAATGCGTTAGCCGCCGTCGCACCCCAGGGAAAGCGCTTTCGGTACGCCTTCGGTACCATATCGCGCAATATCCGTCGAATAATCCGACATTTTCGCAACAATGCGCCCCAACTGGCAACAATATTTTGGCCATCGCCCGAGCGCGGCGCGATAACCGGACCTATTGCAGGTATTGGCTGCGCGAGGCGCCCGCTGGTCATAAATCCGGGAAATTGCGGACGTGGCACGCTTGGCGGCGACAAGCCGTTGGGGATTTGCCTGGAAGCGGAATAAGAGATGACGCCAATCCACTATACTACGGGCCAATCTGCCGAGAGGATGCCGGGTTTTAGCTCGTTTGGCAGTCAATGGCGCATTGGGCCGCTTTCCCGGGCATCAATCTTCGTTAGCGTAGCGTGACTACCGGAAAAGATGACCGATATAAGAACTCATAAGCTTTTCGTGTTCCTGCGCCGCATCCCCTCTCCCCCCGAGCCGGTCGCGCTGGCCCAGCACCAGGGCCGTCGCCACCCGGTCGCACAAAAAACGCACTTCAAACGGCCATGAAGACTGTCGCCATCCTTCAGTCGAACTACATTCCGTGGAAGGGCTATTTCGATATGATCGCCGCCGCAGACGAGTTCATCCTCTACGACGACATGCAATTCACCAAGAACGATTGGCGAAATCGCAATCAAATTAAGACACCGCAAGGCGTTCAATGGCTCAGTGTGCCCGTCGGGCAGGACATCAAACGCCGTATACGGGACGTCGAACTGACCTCCGACTGGCAGGCCAAGCACTGGAAGACACTACAGAGCAATTATCGGCGAGCCCATTATTTTGCCGAAGTGGCCGAGTGGCTCGAGCCGCTCTACCTGACGGAACATTATCAGCGGCTCTCGCAGATGAACCGGCGGTTCATCGAGGCGATCTGCCGGTATATCGGAATTCAGACCCGCATTACGAATTGCTGGGACTATCGATCCACGGACGATAAGACCAGGACAGCGCGCCTTGTGGACCTTTGCCAGCAAGCCGGGGCAACGCAATACCTATCGGGGCCCGCGGCCAAAGATTACATCGAAGCACCGCTCTTCGAGGATGCTGGCGTTACGCTGCGTTGGTTCGATTACGCCGGGTTCCCCGAGTACCCACAACTCTGGGGTGAATTTGTCCATAGCGTCACCATCCTGGACCTGCTGTTCAATTGCGGCAAGGACGCACATCGTTACATGAGGCATGTCAAAGCATGAAGCTGTCCATCGTCGCCACCCTTTACTGCTCGGCCAAATTCATCGAGCAGTTTCATCGCCGTGCAAGCCGGGCAGCACAACAACTGGTCGGTGATGACTATGAAATCGTGCTGGTCAACGACGGCTCCCCCGATTCGAGCCTAGCGCTGGCCATCCAATTGAGCGAGGCCGATCACCATGTCGTAGTGGTTGATCTCTCGCGCAACTTCGGGCATCACAAGGCGATGATGACCGGCCTGCACCACGCGCGCGGCGAGCGAGTCTTCCTGATCGACAGCGACCTCGAAGAAGAACCGGAATGGCTGCTTTCGTTCAGCGAACAGATGGAGCGCGAGAAGGTCGACGTGGTCTATGGCGTTCAGCAGCAGCGCAAAGGCAAGCGCTTCGAGCGCTGGACCGGGCAGGTGTTCTACACGCTTTTCCGGTTTCTTAGCGGACTCGACATGCCCGACAACATCGTCGTCGCCAGGCTGATGTCCCGACGTTATGTCAGCGCCTTGGTGCAGCATGAAGAGCGCGAGTTGTTCATGGCGGGGCTTTGGGTCATCACCGGCTTCGACCAGCGTGCGCAAACCATCGTCAAGCACAGCCGCGCAGAGACGACCTATACACTCGGCAAAAAACTGGCACAGCTGATCAATTCGATCACGGCATTCAGCAGTGCACCGCTCGTTGGCATCTTCGGCGTGGGATGTGCGATTTTCCTTCTGTCTGCCTTATATACCGGCTTTTTGATCGTCAACTGGCTGCTGCTTGCAAACCCGCCCGGCGGCTACACCTCGCTGATGGCTTCCATCTGGCTGCTCGGTGGCCTGATCATCGCCTTTGTCGGCGTGGTTGGCATTTACCTCGCCAAGATCTACTCGGAAGTCAAACAAAGACCCTACAGCATTGTTCGTAATGTCTACCGTCAGACCGAAGCGCGGAGCATCGAATGAAGAAACTCGTTATTTTCGGCCTTACCGACGCGGCTGAACTCGCACTTTATTATTTTTCGAACGATTCGGATTATCAGGTCGAAGCGTTTGCAGTCGACGCCGACTACATGCCGGCCGACAAGCGCTTCAAGGGCTTCCCCGTGGTGGCATTCGATGACGTCGTGTCGCTCTACCCACCCGACCGTTATGCGTTTTTTGTCGCGCTCGGCTACTCCAAGCTCAACCAGATTCGCAAGGAAAAGTACCTTGCCGTCAAAGCCCTTGGCTATGAAATGGTCAGCTACGTCAGTTCGCGCGCTTCGGTGATGACGAAGGACATCGGAGAGAATTGCTTCATTCTGGAAGACAACACCCTCCAGCCTTTCGTCACCATCGGCAACAATGTCACCATGTGGAGCGGCAATCACGTTGGACACCACTCCTGCATTCAGGACCATTGCTTCCTGGCCTCTCATATCGTCGTGTCCGGCCGAGTGACGGTCGGCGAAAGCTGCTTTCTCGGCGTGAACGCGACCCTTCGCGATCACGTCACGATCGGCGAAAAGTGCATTATCGGCGCGGGCGCGCTGATTCTCGGAGATGCGGCAGCCGAAGGTGTGTATGTCGGGCAAGCCACCGAGCGGTCTCGCGTACCGAGCACCCGTGTCAGGAACATCTAAAGCACATCACCATTGGCTTGAAACAGATCCTATGTGGAAAAAATTAGGCAAGATATTCTGCGCTGAAGGCCAGAGCGACTGGCTGTACTCCCACGCAATGATTCCTATTGCCGAGCAGATCGACGGCGATCTCTTTCGTATCTACTTCTCGTCGCGCGACAAGCACAATCGGGGACATGGCGCCTTCCTCGAGATCGACATGCGCGATCCGACCAAAGTACTGCGCGTGAACCCGGAGCCCGTCCTCGCGCCGGGAGAACTGGGGTGCTTCGACGACAGCGGCGCGTTGCCTAACGCGATCGTGAACGTCAATGGCCGCAAACTGCTGTACTACACCGGCATCAATCTGGGCGTGACGGTGAAGATTCGCAATTCCATCGGTCTGGCTGAGTGGAATGAGGCTACCCAGCGCTTCGAGAGGCGATTCCGCGGCCCCGTCATCGACCGTACCCGCGACCTCCCCCACTTTGTCGCCACCCCCGAAGTGCACTACGAGGGCGGCCATTTCAGGGCCTGGTTCACTTCCTGCACGCGATGGGAGCACGGCGACGTTGAAGCCAAGCATTACTATCACCTGGAATACGCGGAATCCGAAGACGGTATCGAATGGGAACGCGACGGCACGGTCGCTATCGCGTTTCGCGATGAACACGAGTACGCCCTGGGTGTACCCCGTGTCATCAAAGATCCGGACACGTATCGCATGTGGTTTTGCTCGCGCGCGACACAAAGCTGCCCCACGTATCGCATTCGCTATGCGACCTCACCCGATGGCGTGCAATGGACGCGGCACGACGACCAGGTGGGGATCGACGTGTCGGAGACGGGATGGGATTCGGAGATGATCTGTTATCCGTTCGTTTTCGATCACGCAGGCCGGCGCTACATGCTCTACAACGGCAACGGATACGGCAAAACGGGATTCGGGATTGCCGTCTGGGAAGATGAATGATCTGTTGGTAAAACACTGGCGGCCCGTGATACGACCCATTCTGCGCTACGCGATCGTGGGCATTGCCTGCAATGCGATCGGATATACGGCCTACCTAGTGCTGACGTGGCTGGGTGTTCCGTTCAAGCTGGCCATGAGCGTGCTCTACGTACTTGGCATCTGTATCAGCTTCCTGGGCAACCGCAATTGGGCGTTCGAGCACCGTGGCAACGTCGCGGGGACCGCGCTTCGCTTCGGTCTGGCCCACGCGGCCGGGTACCTGCTCAACCTGGCGTTGCTGACGCTATTCGTCGACAGGTTGGGATACCCGCATCAGTGGGTTCAGGCCGCTGCCATTTTCGTGGTCGGGGGTTTCCTGTTCGTCGTCTTCAAGTGCTTCGTATTTCGTCATGTCCAACCGCGTGGAAACCAGCCGTGAAGATTTGCTCCGTATGTCATTCCTCGTATGCCTCCACGCAGGAGAAATGCCCGCAATGCGGGCACCAGGTCGTGCGAAAAAACGGTTTCGCTGCGTTCGCACCTGCGCTTGAGGATAAGGAAGAGGGCTTCAAAGCTGATTTCTACCAAACGTATGCACACCTGGAAAGTGGTCATTTCTGGTTTCGGGCGCGTGGCCGGCTGATCACATGGGCACTGGCAAAATATGCGCCGCATATGCGCTCGTTGCTGGAAATCGGCTGCGGTACCGGCTACATTCTCACTCAGGTCGCTAGCGCATTTCCGAAAGCCAAATTGCTCGGCAGCGAGATGTTCTCCACCGGGCTGCGCTTTGCGGCTTCACGCCTGCCTAGCGTAGATTTTGTGCAGATGGACGCCCGGGATATTCCCTTCGAGGACGAGTTCGATGCTATCGGGGCCTTCGACGTCATCGAACACATTGAAATGGATACTGTGGTTCTCCAGCAAATGTACCGTGCTCTCAAGCCAGGCGGGATCATGTTGTTGACGGTACCCCAGCACCAATGGCTGTGGAGTCAGGTGGACGAGTACTCTTGTCACGTGCGGCGCTATGCCGCCGTAGAGCTCCACCGCAAGGTTGAAGACGCGGGGTTCGCCATCGTGCGCAGTACATCGTTTGTATCGTTGCTGCTGCCGGCGATGATGATTTCACGCGGTGCCAAGAAGACGCGGAAGGGCGAGGTGAACGAGACGGCGGAACTGGCAGTTCCCAGGCCAATCAACGTGCTGTTCGGCTTGCTGATGCGGCTGGAATGCCTGTTTATCAAGGTAGGCATCAATTTCCCCGTCGGCGCGTCCAGGCTGCTAATCGCGCGGAAGACGATTGGATGATTCTGCCGCTACGCAGATCGACTTAACGTACGGTACGACCCGATTAACATTTGCGCGCAAAGGCTCAACAGGTGGAAGACAACAAGATCCCGTTCAATCGTCCGTATATGACGGGCAAGGAACTCTATTACATCGCTGAAGCCAATTTTGGAAACATCCTCGCTGGCGACGGCCCATTCACCAAGCGGTGCCACGACTGGTTGGTCAAGCGCACTGGCACAAGCAAGGCGTTACTGACGCATTCCTGCACGGCAGCGCTGGAAATGGCCGCCTTGCTGTTGGACATCGAGCCGGGGGACGAGGTCATCCTGCCGTCGTACACCTTCGTTTCCACGGCCAACGCCTTCGTCCTGCGCGGCGGTGTGCCCGTGTTTGTCGACATCCGTCCCGACACGCTGAATCTCGACGAAACACTGATCGAGGCGGCCATCACACCGCGAACAAAGGCCATCGTGCCAGTTCACTATGCTGGCGTGAGTTGCGAGATGGATGCGATCATGCAAATCGCCCGTCGGCACGGTCTGAAAGTGGTCGAAGATGCTGCGCAAGGGGTGATGGCGGCGTACAAGGGGCGGGCACTGGGCAGCATCGGGGACATCGGCGCCTTCAGCTTTCACGAAACAAAGAACGTCATTTCAGGCGAAGGCGGCGCGTTGCTCGTCAATGATCCTGCACATGCTTTGCGGGCGGAGATTATCCGAGAAAAGGGCACGGACCGTAGCCGCTTTTTCCGCGGCGAAGTCGATAAGTACACCTGGCAGGAAGTCGGGTCGTCCTTTTTGCCGGGTGACGTCGTTGCCGCGTTTCTCTGGGCGCAACTGGAGGAAGCCGAGCGGATCACTCAGGCGCGCCTTGCAATCTGGCAGCGATATCACGAACTGCTGGCGCCGCTAGAGGCTGACGGGGCATTGCGCCGCCCAATCGTGCCGGCCGATTGTCAGCACAACGCCCACATGTACTACGTGCTCCTGCCAGCCGGTGTGCCTAGGCAAGCCGTACTCGACGGTCTTAAACGCGAAGGCATTAATTCGGTATTTCATTACGTGCCGCTGCACTCATCGCCGGCCGGCCAGCGTTATGGCCGCGTTCATGGCGTCATGGACAATACCGATAGTCTTTCCGAGCGTCTGTTGCGCCTGCCGCTGTGGGTGGGTATGTCGATGCAACAACAGGAACGCGTGGTGAAGGCCTTGCAGGGTGAAGTGCGCCGCTAAAGCGGAATCGAAGGCCAGATATCCAAGAACGACAAAAGGCACAGGAAATCTCCTGTGCCTTTTTCTTAGCAACCGTTGAAAACGTTGGTGGAGCGGAGGAGGATCGAACTCCCGACCTTCGCATTGCGAACGCGACGCTCTCCCAGCTGAGCTACCGCCCCACATCAAGCAACGATCATAGCGGGTTTTTTTTTAACCGGCCAGCGCCCGACAAATTTGCTCGGGATTTGCCGCAAACCCTGATGACAAGGAGATGTCCGGCCGCCCTCAAGCCGCGCCCTGGTTCCCTTTCATGCCCCGGATCACCGGCAATTTCGGCGCCTTCGCCACGATCGTCTTCTGCGCGCGCAGATACCGCGCCACCACGTCCCATACCGGCTCGCCCTGCGCCCCTTCGGCCACCGGTGCCCAGCCCGCGACCTTGTACGTCTTGCTCGCGTCGATCGGCTTGCCGTTCAGACGCATGTCCGTAATGCGCTGCCCCATCGGTGCCATCGGGTCGATCGTGTAATCCATGCCGCCCACGCGCACCATGTCCCCGCCCTGCTGATAGTAGGGGTCCGGATTGAACAGGTTGTCGGCCACGTCCTCGAGCACTGTCTTGATCGTCTCGCCCGTCATCGGCGTGAGCGTCGTATACGGATAGGTAACGGCTGTCTGGTCGAGCAGCTGCTCCATCGTGATCGTCTGTCCCGGCAAGAGCGACGTGCCCCAACGGAAGCCCGGCGAAAATCCAATCTCGGCATCCTTCTCGGCCATGACGGCATCGAGCAGCAACTGGTCGAAGGTGCCGTTGAAATTCCCGCGACGGTACAGCACGCCTTCGGTCACCGCGAGCGGCTCGGCGAGTTTCGCCGCGAACGGCGCACGCACGCGCTCGATCAACGCCTGCATCTGCGCATCGGCGGGCAACATGTTGGCGAATACCGGCATCAACTTGTAGCGGAAGTCGACCGGCTTGCCACCCTTCACGTCGAAATCGAGCACCGCGAGGAACTTGCCGTTCGAACCGGCATTGGTCACGAGCGTCTTGCCGCCCGCATTCGCCACGATCACCGGCTTGGGCACGCCGTCGTGCGTGTGGCCGCCCAGAATCGCATCGATGCCGCGCACGCGCGACGCCAGCTTCAGATCGACGTCCATGCCGTTGTGCGAGAGCACCACCACGACCTGTGCGCCCTTACCGCGCACTTCGTCGACCATCGACTGCAAGCGCTCTTCCTGAATCCCAAACGTCCAGTCGGGCACGAAATAGCGCGGGTTGGCAATCGGGGTGTACGGGAACGCCTGCCCGATGATGGCCACCGGCACACCGTTCATCGACTTCATCGTGTAAGGCGCAAAGACCGGGTCGCCGAAGTCGTTCGTCTGTACGTTCTGGGCGACGAAATCGATCTTGCCTTTGAGCTGCTCTTCGACGACCGACTTCACGCGCTCGGCACCGTAAGTGAACTCCCAATGTGCCGTCATCACGTCCACGCCCAATGCGAGCGTGGCATCGACCATGTCCTGCCCCTTGGTCCACATCGCCGTGCCGGAGCCCTGCCACGTGTCCCCGCCGTCGAGCAGCAACGCCCCCGGGCGCGACGCTTTCATACGTTTGACCAGCGTGGCCAGATGCGCGAAGCCGCCCACCTTGCCGTAGGTGCGCGACGCCGCCACGAAATCGAGATAGGTAAATGCGTACGCGTCAGGCGTGCCCGGACGCAGTCCGTAGGCCTTCAAAAAGGCATCGCCGACCAGATGCGGCGGTCGGTTGGCCTGATCGCCAATGCCCAGATTGACGCTCGGCTCACGGAAGTAGATCGGCAGCAGCTGCGCATGGCAGTCGGTGAAATGCAGCAAATGTACGTTGCCGAACTTCGGCAGATCGTAGAACGCCTCCGCCGCCTTGGCCGCTGCATCTTCGTGATGCGACAACGCCATACCGCCTGCGGCCGCCACGGCCAATACCTGCATGAACTCGCGTCGATCCATTTCGTCTCCCGTGTCCCCAACTTGCCCGCCTGTCAGGCGAGCTTTCTATGTCATTGGTTGGCCTCGTCGGCCCTGAATCTAAACCGTTCGGCGCGACGTTACTTGCCCGCGTAATCGGCCAGCGCCGCCACATCCTCGCCGAACATCTCGCCCACTTCCTTGCGCAGCACTTTGCCGTCACGGCCAATCACGTACAGCTCCGGCAACCCGCGTCGCTTACCGAGCGCCGCCTGCCATGCCTCGTTATCCATGCCCGCCGGGAACGTGTAGTGGTGCGCTTTGATGTACTCGATCGCCTCCGCTGGCTTCTTGTCGATCGACAACGTGACGATCTGAATCGGCTTGCCGCGCGTCGCGTCGTAGAGCTTCTGAAGATGCGGATTTTGCTGCGCGCAGAACGGGCACCACGACGCCCAGTACTCCACGATTACCGTACGGCCCTTGAACGACTCGGCGGGCAGAATCTTGCCGTCGAAAGTCGTGAGCGCGGGCAGTGTGACCGTGTCGCCGACATCGACGGCTTGTGCAGGCATACCGAAGACCATGATCGCGATGCCGATCATGGCGAGCGCCAGCCGCCGCCAAGCGTTATCGCGGGCGGTACGAATCGATTGAAACAGGGATGTCATGAGGCACTCCGGAAGCCCGCCGATTGCCTGTCGTCTTGACGCAGGCAATCGGCCGGTACGGCAGACGACTTACTGATTGACCGGCGAGGCCGGGTCGAGCAACAACGCCATCACGTCTTTCAACTGCTGCTCGGTGAGGATGCCTGCCGCGCCGAAGCGCGGCATGTTCGAGCAAGCCATGTAGCTATGCGAGTCGTAGACCTTCGCCCACGTGTACTTGACCACCTCGGGCGAATCGCCACGCAGCTTGCCGTAGTGGTACAGCGACGGGCCGATGTTGCCGAACGAGATCTCGGTCTTGGTCAGTTGATGGCACGCGTAGCAGTTGCCGCCATTGACCGTATCGGCCTTGTCGGTGAACTGCATGCCGCGACCGTTCTGGGCCACCTTCTCGCCCTCTTTCCAGTCACCGAGATACTTGCCGTCCGCCGGTGCTTTGACCGCGGCCAGTTCGGCCTTTTGCAAACGTTCGGCAATCTTGGCCGGCATCGGTTTGGTGGCGTACTGCGTGCACAGCTTCTGCAACTCGCTCTGATCGATGCGATCGAGTTGCGCGATGCCCGACGGACGGAACGAGTCGCGCAGTTCCTGCACAACGGCCGCGTCGGAAGTCCCGGTCACGAGCTTGGCGCCCTCGCCCTGTGCAAATGCCGCGCCGACGACGAGTGCCCCGGCCGCGCCCAGCACGGCAGTCGCCGTGCGCAATGCGATTGATTTCATGGGTGTGCCTCGTGATCGGTCAGCGCTTCAGGCCAGGGGCGTCCATCTTGCCGCCGTTGGCCATCACACCGAGGAAAGTAATCAGATCGATCGACGCCTGCGAGCCGTAGTTCAGTTCAGGCATGCGCTGCTGACGGAAGCAGTCGTACATGCGCCACTGAATCGTACGCAGTGCACCTTGCGAGACACGGTAGCCCGGCCACGTCGCAAACGCCTGACGAGCGGCGGCGGGCTTGGTCAGATTCGGCAAGTCCTGCAAGCGAATGCGCTTGTCGTCGGACCCATGGCACGATGCGCACGAAAAATCGTACGGACCGGCACGGTAATAGAAGATCTTCTGGCCGCGCGCATAAGCGTCCTTCTCTTCCTTGTGCGCCTGCGGCACATGGATGACGGCGCCGCGCGACTGGCCTGCCACGTAGGCGGTCAGCGACTCGAGTTCGGTCGGGTCTTGCCCTTCCTTCGAGAACGGCTGCTTGATGACATCGGCGCGCTTGAAGCCTTGCAGATTCACCATGCATTCGACGATGCGCGACTCGGCGTCGAGCACGCGTTTCGTATCGGGGAAATAGCGCGGCAGTTGCGCGTAGGCGTCTTTCACGACACCGGCGCCGAGGCCGAGGTCGCACTGTGCAAGCGAGACGTTGTTGGGGCCGCGCGGCGTCTTCCAGAGTTCTTCGCCACGCATTTCGATGAGTTCGGCCGGATTCCCGTCGGCGAGCATCTCGCGATATTGCGCGATCGCTTCCGCCGTCGATTGTTCAGCCGCGAATGCGGGGGCGCTGACACCCGCGATGGCGAGCATACCGCCGAGCACTGTCCGACGCAGCCATGTTTCGTGTCGCGGGGTGCTCACCCGTGCGCTATCTTGCGCATCAAGCATCTGACTCTCCTGTGTGTGGGTTGTTTGGCGCATCGCAGAGAGACTCCCCGCGAGCGCCACCGCGCACTTCCCGGCGCTTGCTTGCTTCTTATCAGGCGATGGCCGTTTCGTCGGTTCGCGTGTCGCCCTTGTTGTCGACCCACGTGACCGTGACCTTGTCACCCTTCTTGGCGCCCTTGAACTTGAACGACAGGAACGGATCCTTCGACACTGCCGGACCCCATTCCGCCGACAGCACCGTCTTGCCGTTGCAAGCGACCGTCACGGTCTGAATGAAGTGTGCGGGCACGATATTACCGGAAGCGTCTTTGCGCTGACCGGTTTCCATGATGTGGCTCATCAGCACCTTGACCTCGACGACACCGCCGGCCTCGGTTGCGCGAATGCGCATCGGATTACCCATGTTTGGCTCCTCGTTATTCTCGTCGCGCGCTTAACCGCCGCAGCCGCCCAGCGTGACCTTGATTTCTTTCTCGGCCACGAGGTACTTGTTGTCCGCCTTGACGAGCGCATAGACCTTCGAGGTCTGGCCCATCTTGACGCGCGTAGTCACCGACGGGTCGGTGCCGTCAGGGATATCGAACGACGCCGCGAGGGTGTTCGGGTTCTTCTCGATCAGGATGGCGATCGATTGCGTATTCGGGGCCTTGCTCGTAACCGCCACCGGCACGACTGCACCGTTTTCGGCAATGTCGGGTGCGGTCAGCACGACCAGATCGCTCGGGCTGGCGCTCGTGCCACCCAGTGCCTTGACCGTATCGGCCACGCTCTTGGTCGCAAACGCCGCCTTGTTCCACTGCGCTTCGGCCGCGCGTGCCTCTTCGGGCTTGATCAGCCCGGCGGCCACCGCCAATCCCATTACCGCGGAAAACCGCAGCATGTCGCGTCGCTGTTGGTTCATCTTCGTGTATTTCCTTCTTTGAAGGCCGCCAGTGCGAAGGCACTCGAAAATCCCGAGTCTCCCGCTACACTGGCCGCCGTTCGCCCGCGCGTCACACCTCGTCGCCGAGGCGTGCCGCACGAGCCCCCTGCCCCGGACTTACTTGGCCGGGGCGCCAGCCAGAACCCAATCCACCAGGAGCTTGGCATCGGCATCCGACATCGTCGGGTGCGCCGGCATCGGGATCGGACCCCAAACGCCAGAGCCGCCACCCTTCACCTTCTTGACCAGCTTGGCCACGGCATCCTTGTCGCCCTTGTACTTCGCAGCGACATCTTGGTAGGACGGACCGACCAGCTTCTTATCGACCGCGTGGCAGCCCATACAAGCGTTGGCAGCTGCCAGCTTGGTCGCCGCTGCAACGTCGATACCGGCGTGAGCCAGCGAGGCACCGGCCATCATGGCCGCGGCGATCAACAACTTTTTCATCGTATCTCCTTCGATTTGTGTAGGGGACGGTGTCCTGCGGCGGCATGCAAGCGCGCCGCCGTCGGCCACCTTGCCCACTTACTTTGCACCACGGAGAATCCAGTCGACCATCGTGTGGACATCGGTCTCGGCCACCTGCGACTGCGGCGGCATTGGCATGCTGCCCCAGTTACCGGCACCTCCGGCACGTATCTTCGCCACCAGTTTTTCAGTCGCATCCGACTGCCCATGGTACTTGGCGGCGACCTCCGAGAAGGCGGGCCCGATCTTCTTGTCGGTGACGCCGTGACAGGCCAGACAACCGTTTTTGTCCGCAAGCGTTGCTGCCGGTGACGTCGCTGCGGCGGTTTGAGCCGGCGCGTCCGGACTCGCCATGCCAAGCGTGGCGAGAGCCGCCATCTTGCGCACCGACGCATTTTGCGCGGCAGTGCCGGACAGCGGCGGCAGCTTCGTATCGACACCGCGCACCGGTCCGATGACTCGGTTTTGCGCGGCCAGATCTCCATGTGCGTCGCGGGCGTACGCAGGGAGTGCGGACGTCACGATACCAGCCTCAGGACAATCCTGCATACACGCGGTGTTATGGGTATCCGGTTTGTCTCCCACGCGCCACATGCCGTGCGCGCGTGTCATGCCGTTGCGATTGGGCATGCGCTTTTGCACGTCGGCAATGTTCTTGTCCGAGAGCACGAAATCGGCCGGTACGATTTCTCCCAAATTCAGGATATAAGCGGTTACGGCATAGACTTCGTCCGGCGTCAGTGATCTAGGCGCATTCCACGGCATGGCGCGGCGGATGTAGTCCCAAATCGTAGACACGGTATCGACCTTCATCAGCGTGGTGCGCACCGGCTGATTGTTCGCGCGCAGCGACGCCACGTGACCCGTCTTGATGTCGTCGTCGGTCGTGCCGCCCACCAGCGGATTGAACACCTCGTTGCTCTCGCCGAACGTGCCGTGGCACGACGCACAGCGCGCGTCGAAAAGCTTCTGCCCGTCGGCCACTGAACCTTGCCCTCTGGGCAACCCTTTGAAGTCAGGACGCACGTCGATATCCCACGCGCTCAGTTCGGCCGGTGTGGCATCGCGGCCGATACCAGAGGGGGCTTTGATCTTGGGTGCGGTGGTGAATGCCGCCGTCGATGCGTTGGCGGGCGCGGCCTGTGCAGGCGTGCTCATCCACGCGCTCACCGTCAGCCAGGCGACCGCAAGGGCACTCGCCCAGAGACACGCCGCCGCTGCGACCTGAACGCGACGGCGCAACACCGTGCGCCGGTTCGGCTTCGGCATTCCGTACGCTTTAGTCGACGTGAACATTGGTCACCTCCCCGCTGGCGGCCACTTGCCACGTCTGGATCGCATTGTTGTGATAAATCGACTTGGTGCCGCGCACATCGCGCAACTGGCGATAGCGCGGCTGCACGAAACCGGTTTCGTCCACCGCACGGCTTTGCAGCAGCGCGGGCGAACCGTCCCATTGCCAATCGAAGTTAAAACGCGTGAGGCACTTGGGCAGTACCGGCGACTCGATGCGCGCCTGACGCCACGACTTGCCGCCGTCGGTCGACACGTCCACACGCTTGATGCGTCCGCGCCCCGACCATGCCAGACCGGTCACGTTGAAGTAGCCGCGATCGAGCAACGCTTGTCCACCAGAGGGCGACGTAATGACCGATTTGCACTCCTGAATCGACGTGTACTGACGGTGCTGACCGTCCGGCATCAGGTCGACGTAGTGACTGGTTTCATCTTTCGTATTCCACGGTGCATCGCCGACCTTGATGCGGCGCAGCCACTTCACCCACGACACGCCCTGCACGCCGGGCACCACGAGCCGCAGCGGATAACCGTTTTCCGGGCGCAGCATCTCGCCGTTCATGCCCCACGCGACGAGAACGTCCGAGAGCGCGGCTTCCATCGAAATGGTGCGCGTCATGCCCGAGCCGTCGCCGCCTTCGGCGAGGACGAACTGGCCGCGCTTGGTGTCGGCGCCCACGTCGTCGAGCAGCACCGACAGTGGCACCCCAGTGAACTCGCAGCACGAGAGCATGCCGTGCGTGTACTGCACGGTGGGCACGGCCGAGTTGCCCCACTCCATGCCGGTGTTCGCGCCACATTCGATGAAGTGCATGCGCGAGACGGACGGCAAACGCATGATGTCGTCCATCGTGTAGACCTTCGCCTCGCGCACCATGCCGTGCACCATTAGCCGGTGCTGGGTCGGGTCGATTTCCTGCCAGCCCTGATGGTGACGCTCGAAGTGCAAGCCGCTCGGGGTGATGATGCCGAACAACCCTTGCAGCGGCGTGAACGCCACGGACGCTTGCGTCGTCTGCGTGAGGCCCGGCGATTGCCGGCGTTGCAGGTTCGCTTCGAACTTCGACGGCATGCCGTACGGGCGGGCGGCGACCGGCTGCCCCAGCGACGTCGCCCAAGGACGTGGCTCGAGAATCATCGGGTCGCCGTCGCCGATCAGTTTGGGGGCATCGGCAGCAAACGCCGTCCCGCCCGCCAGCGCGGCACCGGCGGCGAGAAAACTGCGTTGCAGAAAGTTACGTCGTGTGGGGTTCAGCCCATCGCGGGCGATATCGCCGGCCAGTGTGCCGTCGATGAAATTCTCCGGAGCCCGGCGCAAACGGCCGGCTCGCGATGTGTTATCGCTGGTCTTGCTCACCCTGTCTCCTCGCGTTTTGTGGCACCCGCCAGCGTCGCGAAGGACAGTGGTCGGGCTAGGACGGGTTCACACCACTGCGTGCGAACCCGCCCTGAAACCTCGCGCAGTCTCGTTGCCGCGCTGCACTATGGGTCTTGCAAAGTTGCGATGCTGCGCTTTCTCGCCTTACTGGCCGCGCGGCATAAAGCCGTCGACCGCCTGATGCGGCAGCGCTTCCTCCTCGATTCGGCCAGCGACCTGCACGCACACGGCGCGACAGATCTCGACCACCCCGGTATCCGCAATTGTGTAGTACACCTGATTGCCTTCCCTGCGCCTTCCCAAAACGCCTGCCTGATACATCGCATTGAGATGGCGCGAAACGTTTGTCTGCGACGAATTCACCGCCGTCACCACATCGCTCACCGATTGTTCGCCACCGCACAAGGCATGCAGAATGCGCAGCCGGGTCGGCTCGGAGAGCAGGCTGAAGTAGTGAGATACCTTTTCGAATACGCGGTCGAGTTCTTCCATGACGTTCGGCAATCAAGTTCGTGTGAAGGCGTGAATAAGACCGTATATGCCTACATACGCATATACGGATAATCGAAATAACAGACGGGATAAGCAAGCTGCGCTGCAACATATCGGACGCCGATCTATTGCTCAGCTCGCCACAGGTTTTCGGGACGAAAATCGGATTTCCATGTATACGGCGAGATATAGCGCGCGACGGGTTATGCACGTGCGGGATGGCCATCGGCAATGGCTTCGATAAGTGGGCAATCGCTTCGCACTCGGCACGCTTCACTGGCATCAGGGAAAAACCCGATAAGAAAAATGACTCGGGACGTCGCATCAGAGCCCTTTGCTCTGCGTACGACGTCCCGTTTGGCGTCGGTGGCGATCCACCGCCCATGCCCGTTTACTCGAATTGATAAGAGTAGTTCGCGTTGAAGCGCAGCGGCCGGTTCGGCGAATTGGTCGGCGCGTCGGCCATCGGCTTGGCGACCGACAGATCGAGCGTGTAGTACTTCCGGTCGGAAATCCGCACGCCGATACCCACCGACGCGAGATTGTTATGCACGAGCTGACCGTAGTTCAAATAGACACGCGCAGTGTCGGCAATGATGTACGGCTGTACGGTCTTGAGATAGCGGAAGTCCGTGCGGAACAGCCGGTTGATCTCCAGCGACGCGCCCCAGCCCTTGTCGCCCGCGACTTCACCGGCCGGATAGCCGAGACCGTAGCGCATCCCGCCGAACGTCGCCTGCTCGGACGTTGGCAGCGTGTTGCCGCTGTACTGCCCGCCCGCCGAGACGACGACACCGAAGTCCCATGGCAGCACGACACCTTGCTTGGCGTCGAGCGTGAAGCGCCAGAAGCCGAGATCGTACGGCCCGAGAATCTGCTGAATACCGGCGGGCTGCGTGGTGTACGACTGGCTCGCGCCCAGCCCGTTGAAGCCCTTGAACACGCCCAACGTGGCACTGCGCGTTTGCTTGTCGGTGACTTCGTTGTAAGCGAGTTGCACCTGCGCGGCCCGCACGTTGGCCTGCGAGTTGATGAAATTCGGCGAGTTCGGCACTTCGTAGCGGTCGCGCGAATTCACGCCATACATGCCGCCGCTGGCCGTCAGGCTGCGCTGATTGTTGAGCAGAATCGGATACGACAGGGTCACTGCCACGCGTTTGGTGTCGAGATGGCGCGTGAGCCCGGCGAGTTGCTGGTCGTCCGGCTGGCCGCGGTAGTGCGACGCATCCACGCGCGCCTGCAAACCGTTCGAGCCGAGCGGCTGAATGTACGACCCCGAGTAAAACTCCTCGTCGTTGTGTCCCTTCGGGGCGATGGCCGTCAGTTGAATCTGTTCGCCAAGCGGCGAGAGCGCGTTGCTCGTCACCGTGAACACGCCGCGAATGCCCGGGTTGTTATACGAGAGCGACGTGCCCGCAGTGACCGGCTGACGCGCGACATCCAACGATAGTTCGGTCGCGCCGTCGGTCTGCGTGGGCGGCTGCACGTCGGCTTTGATCTTCATGCCGGGCACAAGCGTGAGCAGGTTCAGGTAGCGCTCGAACGTGGCGCGCTTGAGCGGGCGTTCCGCCTCGATGTGGGCGGCGATATCTCGCAAACGTTGCTCGGACGGCCCCGGCTTGCCCGTGATCTTCGTCGACGAGATATAGCCTTCGACGATCGTTACCCGCACAAAACCATTGGCGAAGTCCTGCGCAGGCACGAACGCGAACGAGAGCAGGTAGCCCGCGTCCTGATACATCTTCGTGACCTGATTGGCCTTCTCCACCAGATCGCCGATGGTGACTTCCTTACCCGCCATGGGCGCGAACAGCGCCGCCACCTGATCGAACGGGATCGACTTCACGCCTTCGATGCCGAAACGCTGAGGCGTGATTGGGCGGGCCAACAGGGCCTTGAGCGCGTCGTCCTGCGAGGGTGGCTGAATGTGAAGGTCGAGAGGCGCGGGCTTGGGCGCCTCGATTTTCGGAAGACTTTGCATCGGGTCGCCGCGCACCGGGCTAGCATCGGCCCACGCCAACTGGCTGGTGAGCAGACCGCCGATGGCGACTGACGTGGTGACGAGATGGACGATGCGAACAACGCGTGCAACTTGACGGCTGCGAACGGTCTTGACCGAGTCCCCGCGCGTGACCCGCGACGCAAGACGGGACCCTCCCTGGCGATACGCCATCCCTATGCCCCCCAACGCTTATTTTTTCGTGGAGCCAGTGTAACCGAGAGGCCGCAGGCCCCGTCAATGAAGGAAAGCAGGGGGACTGCGGCGCCCACGCAACAATCAGGGAACAATCAGACACCACGCCTGCAACACGGCGATGGCAGCGGGACCGGGGGACTTAGAGAAAACCTTCCAAACGCGCTGGATGATTGCGTTGCAGACCGAAATACCGCGGCGTGGCGCATCAGGCCAGCATGTCGGCCCAGATGCCTTGCGCCCACGCGAGTCCGAGCGCGAATTCGTCGCCATTGGCATGCGGTGATGCGCCGCCTGTGCCGGGTACGGGCAGCATGGTGCGCTGCGCTGCGTCATAGCGATGGACACTGGCAACGTGCATGGCCTGCGTCGCCGAAACAAACGTATAGCAAGTATTGCTATAGAGCGGTTCGGGGTTCACCGGACGACCGGCCAGCGTCGCCACGATGGCCGCGGCGCACACCTTGCCGTGCTGGTTGGCCATATGGCCCGACTTGGGCATTTGCGGCGCGATCTGGACCGCGTCGCCGAGCACATGAATATCGGGCTGGGCGGTCGAGACAAAGGTCAGGAAATCGACGTCGCACCAACGGCCATTGGCCGTGGCCAGCCCGCTCGCGGTCGCGATATCGCCTGCGCGCATCGGTGGGATGACGTTCAGCACGTCGGCCCTGACCTCTTCACCCAATTCGAACCGAGCGACCTGCTTCGCGCCATCGATGGCGACTTCCGTGCAATTGAACTGCGGGTGGTATTCGACGATATCGGCGAACTGCGTGCGCCAGACTTCGTGAAACTGCTCCGCTTCCGCCAACACTTCGTCGTTCGCGTCGAAGATCAGCACCTTGGCACGCGGCTTGTGCTGCTTGAGCCACGCGGCCGCCTGACAGGCGCGCTCGTACGGCGCGGGCGGGCAACGGAACGGGGCTTCGGGAATCGTGATGGCGAAGACGCCCCCCTCGGGCATGGCTTGCAAGCGGGCGTGCAGCGCGGCGCTTTCGCGGGCGTCGGTCCAGCCCACGGGCAGCGCTTCGCGCACAGCCTTGTCGTTGAACCCGGCAATCGCTTCTCGACGCAACGCGATGCCGGGCGCGACGATCAGCTTGTCGTAGGAGAGCTTGCTGCCGTCGGCGAGTTGCACGTGCTTGCTGGCTGCGTCGATGCCGTTGGCGCGCGTACGCCGCCAGACCACGCCATGACGGGCGACCAGCCGGTCGTACGGCACCGTGAGATCGTTCACGCGCAGGTTGCCGCCGACCACGAGATTCGACAACGGGGCCGACACGAAAGCCGCATTCGGCTCGACGAGCGTTACGTCGACGGTGTTGCCCGAGAGCTGGCGCAGGTATTTGGCTGCCGTCGCACCGCCGAAGCCGCCCCCGATCACCACGACGCGGGCGCGCCCCTTGACGGGTGTGATCCACGGATTGGCGGACGACGACGCACCGGCGGCAAATGCGTCCGACACGCCACCCAGCGCCGCCGCTGAGCCCAAGCCGAGGAGAAAGTCGCGACGATGCATCGTGCGGACCTATTGGGGCGCGCGCGCCGTAGCGGGCGCGACGGGTTGGCGCCGTGAAGCGGACGACTGCGCGGGCACTTGCGAAGGCGGCCGCAAGCCTGGCTGTGAGGCCGACTGCGAAGCTGATTGTGATGCGAAGTAAGCCGCGATACGTTGCAACTCGTCGTCGCGATAGCCCTTGAGCAATTGCGGCATGAGGGTCGCAGAACGACCGTCCGCCGCTTTGCCATTGCGCAACCCTTGCAGCGCAGCGACCAGTTCTGCCGCCGGACGTCCTTCGAGTTTGCGCAGCGCCGCCTTCCCCGCACTCGCTGGCGCGGCAGCGTTATGACACGTCATGCACGCCATCGCCCAATCGCGGGCTTGCCAGTCGGGTTGGATATTGGCGGAATCGGACGCGGCGGCCATCGAGGCCGTCAACGTCATCCCCATCGCCAGAATGAACGGCGCCGGCATCATCCGAAGACGATGCCGGCGGTTCGAACCTTCCAGGAGGGGTACGCGCATGCGCGCGAATCGTGCCGTCAGTTACCCGTCTTGTTCGACGGGCCGGGCTTGATCGGTGCGTCGCTGATCGGTGCGGGCGACGACAACGGCTTGGCCGTCACCGTGTCGGTGCCGATCGGCGTAGTCGTCACCGTCGCGGCATTGCTATCGTCGCCTTGCGCCGGGGCCGGGTTCTTCTGCGCTTCGGTCGACAGACGCTGTGCCTCTTCCGGCTTCACGTACTCATACAGCTTGATCACCTTCTGCACGCCATCGATACGGCTCGCGACGTTGGCGGCAATGCGCCCTTCTTCTTCCGACACGAGGCCCATCAGGTACACGTCGCCGCGCTCGGTCACCACCTTGAACACGTTGGCTGAAATCTCCTTCGTGTTGATGAGGTTGGCTTTGACCTTGCTGGTGATCCACGCGTCGTTCGAGCGCGAGCCGAACGAGCTCTTCGGTCCGATCGCGAGTTCGTCGACGATGCCGCGCACGTTGCTGATTTGCTTGACGATGTCGACGGCGCGTTGCTTGGTGTTCTCGTCCGGCACTTCGCCGGTCAGCAATACGCGACGGTTGAAGACGGTCACGTTGACGTGCACGGCGTCGTCGGTCAGCGTGTTGGCGGTATTGGCTTCCGCCTTGACCTGAATTTCACGGTCTTCCGTCTGCGCACCGACCGAGCGGCGATCCGTGGCGACCAGTGCCCCGGTGGCGGCACCGCCGAGGATGATGGGGGCGCAACCGGCCAGGGTTGCAGTGATCAACGCAGCCGCTACCAGCGGCCTGACTGCGCGTTGGAAACTCATCGGGCATTCTCCTTGTTGGATGGGTCGAACGGGCCGGCCCCCGCCGTCCCCTGCCGACACCGCCCGCCCCCGCGGGTGGTGTGCGTGATGATCTTGACGCCTTAGAGTGACATTAGGTTCACGCGTCGCCGAATAGCATCGCGTCGACCAGGTCGCACAGGCAGTGAATGGTCAGCAGATGAACTTCCTGAATGCGCGCCGTGCGATCGGCCGGCACGCAGATATGCACGTCCAGTTCGCCCAGTGCCGCATTGACCTTGCCACCGCCTTTGCCGGTCAGGGCGATCACGTGCATTTCGCGCTCGTGGGCTGCCTCGATGGCGGCGAGCACGTTGCCCGAGTTGCCCGACGTGGTGATGGCCAGCAGGATGTCGCCGGGTTGCCCGAGCGCGCGCACCTGCTTGGAGAAGATGGCGTCGAAGTTGTAGTCGTTGCCCACGGCCGTCAGGATCGACGAGTCGGTGGTCAGGGCGATGGCCGGCAGTTCGGGGCGTTCGCGCTCGAAACGGCCGACGAGTTCGGCGGCGAAGTGCTGGCAATCGGCGGCCGATCCGCCGTTACCGCAAGCGAGGATCTTGTTGCCGTTGGACAGCGCATTGAACATGACCTCGGCGGCGGCGGCGATGGGGTCGGCAAGCGCGTCGCGCGCGGCCAGCTTGGTTTCGACGCTATCCGTGAAGTGTTGTTGAATTCGTTCGATCGACATGGTCGTTGTGCCAGGGTGTCGCAAAAGCTGTCGGCCCGGTGTGGGCGCAGTGTCCCTGCATGGCCGACGATCACAGCCGTCACTCGCGAAATCCCGGAAAAGCCCGAGCCCGCTTGCAGACGGCACTTTCGCAAGTGTAACAGGGCGCGCCCCGCGGGGTTCTCCCGTGGCCTCGAAGGCGTGGCGTGTTGCGCTCGCTAAGTGCTCATGCATCGTCGGTGCGAAAGGCGTCGGGCAGCCAGCTGACCACGGGCGGGGCGCCGTCGAACGCGACGACATCGAAGCGGCAGCGCCCGGCCGGGCGGCGCAGTAGATAGTGACGGGCGGCGAGCATCAGACGTTGGCGCTTGGCGCGGGAGATACTTGCCGCGGCCCCGCCGAAGTCCGCCCGGTGGCGCGCGCGGACCTCGACGAACACCAGTACGCCCGCGCGATCGCGCATAATGAGGTCGATTTCGCCGCCGCGGCACCGATAATTGCGCGCGACGAGCCGCCAGCCGCGACGCTCCAGCATAGCCAGCGCGCGGGCTTCAAACGATTCTCCAAGCTGATTCGACATGGTTGTTCCGATCTGTACCCCGATGTTCACGATGACACGCGACGCGCTCGCACCGACGGCGGGAGGCTGCTGAGATGGACGACCGCCTGATGTCGCTGGCCGAAGGTCAGCACTATCCGCCCGGCACGCTCTACATCGTCGCGACGCCCTTGGGCAACACCGCCGACATTACGGTGCGCGCCCTTCACGTCCTCGGCATGGTCGATGCCATCGCCTGTGAAGATACGCGCAACAGCGCGCAGTTGTTGCAGCGTTACGGCATCGACAAGCCCCTGATTGCGGCGCACGAACACAACGAAAACACTGTCGCGACGCGGCTTGTCGAGCGTTTGCAGGCGGGCGAGCGCATTGCCTATATTTCGGACGCTGGCACCCCCGGCATCTCCGATCCGGGAGCGCGACTCGTCGATGCGGTGCGTGCTGCTGGCCTCGGCGTGGTGCCGGTGCCGGGGGCGAGCGCCATCATCACACTGCTTTCGGCGGCGGGAGCGTGGGTCGAGACATTCACCTTCGTTGGCTTCTTGCCGTCCAAAGCGCAACAGCGTGCGCAGGCGATCACGGCATTGGCCGGCGCCACCGCGGCACAGGTGTTCTACGAAGCGCCGCACCGCATTGTCGAGACGGTTGCGGCGTTGGCCGAAGGGCTAGGTGGCGAGCGCAAGTTGCTGATCGGGCGCGAGTTGACCAAGCGCTTCGAAGAGATTCACGAGTGCGCGCTGAGCGACGGCGAGGCGTGGCTGAAGGCAGACGCCAACCGTCAGCGCGGCGAGTTCGTCTTGGTGGTGTCCGGCGCGGCCGCGAGCACGACCGACGATGGCGTCGATGCCGAAGCGCAACGAGTGCTGGCGTTGCTGGTAGCAGAGTTGCCGACAAAGAGCGCCGCCAAGCTGGCCGCCGCGATCACGGGCTCGCCGAAGAACGCGCTATATGAACGGGCACTGGCGCTGAAGAACGGGTGATTCGTCTGGGATCGCCCGGTGAATGGGCGACGAAAGGGCCGCACACCAGCGGCGATGAAGCGTTCGAAATTCGGAAAACTCCGTGGGTAATTCTGGCAATTACCCAATCGATCGCATCGGCCGTCGACCTATGATTGAGGCAATTGTGTGGTCTCGGCCGGTGCATGCTTGCATGCCGACCGCCTCCCCCCGGGCCTTATGAGACGTGAGATGAAAAACATCCTTGCCCGCGCATCGATCGGAATCAGCGAATTGAAACTGAACCCCAGTGCCGCCATTGAGCGCGCCGATGGCCCCGTCGCCATCCTGAATCGCAATAAACCCGTGGCCTACTTGATCCCTGCTGCGGATTGGGAAGCCATTTGCGAACGCCTCGACGACGCCGAACTCGCCGATATCATCCGCTCGCGCGCAGATGAAACGCCGGTGAGTACGAAGCTTGACGACCTATGACCTGCAATTCCTACTATCGCGTTCAACATAGAAAAAGCCCGCCGAAGCGGGCTTTTTTCATTGGCTGGTTAGCCGACAGCGACAATCAGCTCAGCAGCAGTGCATCGTCGTCGAGTTGTTCGCCGCGGGTGCGTTCGAACATCTGGAGCAGGTCGGGCACGTCCAGCCCCTTGCGCTCCTCGCCCGACACGTCGAGCACGACTTTGCCCTGGTGGAGCATCACCGTACGATCGCCGTAGTCGAGTGCCTGACGCATGCTGTGCGTGACCATCATCGCCGTGAGCTTGCTCTCCTGCACGATGCGCGCCGTCAGTTCCAGCACGAACGCCGCCGTCTTCGGATCGAGCGCCGCCGTATGTTCGTCGAGCAGCAAAATGCGTGACGGCTGCAACGACGCCATCAGCAAACTCACCGCCTGACGCTGACCGCCCGAGAGCAGACCGATACGGTCCGACAAACGATTCTCAAGCCCCAA
Organism: Pandoraea pneumonica; assembly: GCF_049918595.1. Classification (GTDB taxonomy): domain Bacteria; phylum Pseudomonadota; class Gammaproteobacteria; order Burkholderiales; family Burkholderiaceae; genus Pandoraea; species Pandoraea pneumonica_A. Next base: position 1,331,814 of record NZ_JBNCRZ010000001.1, on the reverse strand, counting down.
ATTCAGCAGGCTCAACTTCTCACGGAACCGCTCACGCAACGGCTTGTTCAGTGCCAGCCGGAAGCTACGGCTCTCGCCACGCTTCACCGCCAACGCCATGTTCTCTTCGATGGTCAGCGCCTCGCAGGTGCCCGCCATCGGGTCCTGAAACACGCGGGCCACCTGACTCGCACGCTGCCACGCCGTCTTCTTCGTGACGTCGTTGCCGTCGATCGAGATCGTGCCCGTGTCGACGATCAAGTCGCCGCTGATTGCGTTCAGGAACGTCGACTTGCCCGCCCCGTTCGAACCGATCACCGTCACGAATTGCCCCGTCGGAATGTCGAGCGACATGCCACGCAGTGCACGGTTCTCAATCGGCGTGCCCGGGTTGAAAGTGATCTTCAGGTCTTTTGCGCTCAACATGATCAGGCACCTCCGTTCTTGCGCGGGAACAGCTTACGACGCGTGGCCGGCAACACCAGCGCCACCGCGACGAGCAATGCCGTCACCAAGTTGAGGTCTTGCGCCTTCAGACCGATGAAATCGCTATTGAGCGCCAGCGCGATAAAGAAGCGATACAGCACCGCCCCTACCACCACTGCCAAGGTCGTCAGAATCAGACGGCGCGCCGGCAGAATCGTCTCGCCGATGATGACCGCCGCCAAACCGATCACGATGGTACCGATCCCCATCGAGATATCCGCCCCGCCCTGCGACTGTGCAAACAGCGCACCGGCCAGCGCGACCAACGCGTTCGACAACGCCATCCCCGCCAGAATCTCGTGACCGGTATTCACGCCCTGCGCACGCGCCATGCGCGAATTCACGCCGGTCGAGCGCATGGCCAGACCTTGTTGCGACGAGAAGAAATAGTCCAGACCCAGCTTCACCACCACCACCACGACCAGCAGCAAGAGCGGGCGCAGCACGAAGTCAGGCAGCCATGCCGGCGCATTCTCGGGCAGCAGCATCGTGAAGACGGTAGGCGACGTAATCAGCGGCACGTTCGGCGCGCCCATCACACGCAGATTCACCGAGTAGAGCGCGATCATCATCAAGATACTGGCGAGCAGATCCATGATCTTCAGACGCACATTGAGCCAGCCGGTGATGAAACCTGCCGTCGAACCTGCCGCCATTGCCGCAAGCGTCGCCAGAAACGGATTCATGCCGCCGGCGATCAGCGTCGCTGCGACAGCGCCGCCGAGGGCGAAGCTACCGTCAACGGTCAGGTCGGGAAAATTGAGGATGCGAAAGGAGATCAGCACCCCGAGCGCCACCAGACTGAAGATCAGGCCGATCTCCAGGGCGCCCATCATAGAAAAAAGGGACATTTTTTTCGGTATTCCACTACACAAGACGATCCCCGCCGGGTCTCGGAGAGGCGCGTCGTTGGGGGGCTTAAGCGGAAAAGAGCGGCGCGGACAGATCGTGTCCAGGCGCCGCCCAGTCGCTCACCGGCAGGGCAGGCCGTTCGCCCGCCGCACCGGTTTCACGCTCGCTTTACTGCTTGATGACCGTCTTGGCTTCCTTCACCAGATCGTCCGACAGCGTCACGCCTTGCTTGGCAGCGGCCGCCGTGTTGACGAACAGTTCCAGATTCGAGCTGGTCTGCGACGCAATCGCGCCCGGCTTTTCACCCTTCAGGATGCGCGCGACCACCTTACCCGTCTGACGGCCCAGGTCGTAGTAGTTGATGCCCAGTGCCGCAATCGCGCCACGCTTCACGCTGTCGGTATCCGATGCCACCAGCGGAATCTTGCGATCGTTAGCAACCTTCACCAGCGACTCGTATGCCGACACGACGTTGTTGTCCGTGTTCGTGTAGATCACGTCGACCTTACCGACCAGGCTATTGGCCGCCGAGCTGATGTCGACGGTACGCGGGGCAGCAGCTTCAACCAGCGTCAGGCCAGCGGCGGGTAGCAGTTTCTTGAGTTCGTTGACGACCACGACCGAGTTGGCTTCGCCCGGGTTGTACACCATGCCCACGCGCTTGGCGTTCGGCACGACGCGCTTGATCAGTGCCACTTGCTTGTCCAGCGGCAGCTTGTCCGACACACCGGTCACGTTGGTGCCCGAGGCGTCCCAGCTCTTGACCAGTTGTGCGGCGACCGGATCGGTCACGCCGGAGTAGACCAGCGGCACGGTCTTCGTCGCAGCAACGACCGCCTGAGCCGTCGGCGTGGCGATGCCGATGATCGCATCCGGCTTATCGCCCACGAACTTGCGGGCGATCTGGGCGGCGGTCGACACGTTGCTTTGCGCGCTCTGATATTCCCACTTGAGGTTCTTACCGACTTCGTAGCCTTCGGCCTTGAGTTCGTCGCGCGCGCCGTCGCGAATGGCGTCCAGTGCCGGGTGTTCCACGATGGCGAGCACGGCCACCGACTTCGTATCCTGCGCGAATGCAGCGCCAGTTGCCCCCAACATCGTTGCCGTCACCGCGCACAGCAGGGTGCGCTTGGCGAATTTGCCCATGGTCGACATCAAAACTCCTCCAGGATTGCTTTATGAAAGGTGCGCCGTGCCCGGGTCTCTGCGGGCCTCATTCGGATGCACTTAAAGCGTGCACCTGCGCGTGGGGCACAGTCTACCCACATCCCCAGCAGCGAACAACGGTTGCCAACGCAACGGACGGCGAGGCCCGCCACATATCGGATTGCGCCCAAACACTGGCAGAACTGTGCGGCAATCGGAAAAAAATTAGCCGATTTGGTCGCGTCAATTCGCACTCGCGCACATTCGTGCGAAGCGTTCAGCCAATGAGATAGGGGGAAATTGCCAATCGGCGGTGAAAAAACCGGGACGCGCTACGTGATCCGCGTCGACCGCCGATCACTTTTGTCCCAGTTTTTGAGAGGAATCCGATTTGAATTCGAGACGGCGTGCCGGAAACGGCGGGAGTCTCAGGGGGCGGTATTGCTTTCGTCGAGACCGAGGGCAGCGACTTCGCTACGCGACAAGCGGCGGATTTCGACCTTCGCGTGGCCCGAGCGGATGAAATCGAGCTGTTTGGCCGCGCCGTAGGAGAGATCGATGATGCGATTGCGGGTGTAAGGGCCGCGATCGTTGATCCGCACCACCACCGTCTTGTTGTTGGCGACGTTGCGCACGAGAACAAAGCTCGCAAGCGGCAACGTGGGGTGGGCGGCGGTCAGTTCATTCATGTCGAACGCTTCGCCCGTGGCGGTGCGCCGACCGTGAAATTTCTTGCCGTACCACGAGGCCGTGCCGGTCTGGAAGAACGTGCCGGCGTCGGCGCGCAACCGGGCTTCGCCATCGCGGTCCGGCGCGTTCGGGTCGCCGGGGTTCAGCCCTTCGTTTCGGTAGGTCCGGCCGGGCCAGTGGAGATCGAAGCTGGAGCCAACGGGTGCGTTGGCTTCACGCGAGCGGGTACGGACGTCTGTCGCCGAGGGGGCGGCAGCCGTTTGGCTGGAGGGTTCGAGCGGCGTTGTGCAGGCTGTCAACGTCAGGGCGAGGGCGCAGCCGACCGCGAACCGTTTGAGCATGTCGCGTGTTCGCATAGCCCGCAAGTTTAACACGCCGTCAAAGTCAACCCATCAGCGAGCGTTCACTTACATGGCGTGGCTTGTTTACAAAGCGTTACGTCGAGGCCGAGGGGCCCGTCTTGTGTTGCCCGCCGGGCAGGCCCGAGGCGCGCCGCGCGGTGGCGACTTGGCTAGCCGAATTACAATAGGCGAAAACCGCGTCCCCGATACCTCATGAACGTCACCCTGATTCCCGTCACGCCTTTCCAACAGAACTGCACGCTGCTCGTCTGCGACGCGACCCGCCGGGCCGCCGTGGTCGACCCCGGCGGCGATATCGAGCGCATCGTCGGCGAAATCGAGCGCCAAGGGGTGACGCTGGAGAAGATTTTCCTCACGCACGGCCATCTGGATCACTGCGGCGGTGCGGGCGAATTGGCCGCCAAGTACGACGTGCCCATCGAGGGCCCGCATCCTGACGACGCCTTCTGGATCGACCAGTTGGAAGCCCAGAGCGCGCGCTTCGGCTTTCCCGAGCCGCAGTCCTTCACGCCGGATCGCTGGCTGGGCGACGGCGACACCGTCACCTTCGGCGATGTCACGCTGGACGTCTTCCACTGCCCCGGTCACACGCCAGGTCATGTGGTGTTCTTCGCCAAAGACGAACAACTGGCGAGCGTGGGCGACGTGCTGTTCGCCGGTTCCATCGGGCGTACCGACTTCCCGCGCGGTAACCATGCCGACCTGATTGCTTCGATTCGCGACAAGCTTTGGCCGCTGGGCAACGACGTGACGTTCATTCCGGGGCACGGCCCCGTGTCCACCTTTGGTCAGGAGCGTGAGACGAACCCCTACGTGGCCGACGCCGTGCTGGCTCGGAGCGGCGCATGAGCACCGCCACGGCCCGCGTCCCCTCGCGCATCATTCCCGTCGACGAAGAGATTTTTGTCAGCACCGACGTCGAGGCCGACGGTCCGATTCCCGGTCCGCACTCGATGTTGAGCTTCGCGTCGGCGGCGTACACCGCCGATAAGGAACTGATCGGCACCTTCAGCGCGAATCTCGAGTTTTTGCCGGACGCCAAGGGCCATCCGCTCACGATGAAGTGGTGGAAGACCGAACCCGAGGCGTGGGCCGCGTGCCGCGTCGAGCCGGAAGATCCGGCCAAGGCGATGAAGGCTTACGTGAAATGGGTCGAGAAGTTGCCCGGCAAACCGGTGTTCGTCGCGTATCCGGCGGGCTTCGATTTCACGTTCATGTTCTGGTACATGATGCGTTTCGTCGGACGCTGCCCATTCTCGTGGTCAGCGCTAGACATCAAGACGCTAGCATTCGCGATGACCGGCATGCCGTATCGCAAGTGCATCAAGCCGCGCCTGCCGCAGGTGTGGCTCGACCCGCTGCCGCACACGCACGTCGCGCTCGACGACGCCCTCGAACAAGGTGCCCTCTTCTGCAACATGCTCGCGGAGTTGAAGGAACAGCAGAAAACGCTGGCAGGCCTGCCCGAATGGCGTGGTGCCGGGTTGACCGCAAATGCCGACAAGCCCGTGTTCGGCTCGGCAGCAGCACAAGCGGCCGCCGATGCAGGTGAGGCATCGCCTGCCGAGGCGGGTCCGGAGAAAGACAGCGCAGCGTAGCGCTAGGCCGACGGCAGTTCGTAACGGGCGAGTCCGGGGCGAGTCCGCGTCGGCCTCGCCCTCAACCGCATTACAAAACCTCGTTCACCAGCTCTGGCGGACGAGCGATCACCGCCTTGTCGCCGTTGACCACGATGGGCCGTTGCAACAGCTTCGGATGCTTGGCAATCGCGGCGAGCAATTCGTCATCGGTCAATTCCTTGTCCGACAATCCCAACTCCGTGTACTCGGTCTCGTTGCTGCGAATCATGTCGCGCACGGGCACGCCCAGCAGCTTTTGCAGGCGTTTGAGTTCTGCCGCCTTCGGCGGCGTCTTCAGATATTCGATGATTTGCAGATCGCTGCCGCCTACGGCCGGCGAGCCTTCCACGAGCGCCAGCGCTTCGCGCGACTTCGAGCAGCGCGGGTTGTGATACACGGTAATCATGGTCACTCCAATGCGTCAAAAACAGGCAGACGTTCACCCTTCGAACGTGCGCTCCGAGTATGCATGGTATCGTCGAATGCCGCTACTGACGCCACAGCACGGACCGCAGTATCTGGTCGTACCGTCCGAGTGCCGTGCCGAACCAGTGCAAAACCAGTGCAAAACATTACCCCGCAACATCACCGTAATGTCCGCGTATCCAACCGGTGGCAGCGCCCGTCCGTCGCCCCTCACGGGCACGGTTGCGCGCCTCGCTGCATCGCTGCGGGTTTACCGCGCGGCGCAGTGCGCGTGCACCGCCTAAGCTAGGCGAAGAGCGCAGTCTGCCGCACGATCCGGCCCCCTCAGGAGACAGTGACATGGCAGGACGCTTCATCAGCATCGAATCGCGCGACGGCAAAACCTTTCAGGCGTATCTCGCCTTACCCGACGCGAGCAAGGGCGGCAGCAACAAGGGCCCGGGCTTGGTGCTATGTCAGGAGATATTCGGTGTGAACGCGCATATTCGCGATCTTGCCGACCGATACGCCGAAGAGGGCTACGTGGTCCTGGCCCCCGATCTGTTCTGGCGCATCGAGCCGGGTATCGAGCTGGATTATTCCCCGGGCGGCTGGCAACGCGCGTTCGCACTGTTCCAGAGCTTCGATGTCGATCTCGGCATGGAAGACGTGGGCGCGACCATCGATGCCGTACGCGCGCTGCCCGAATGCGTGGGCGGGGTCGGTGTGGTCGGCTACTGCCTCGGCGGCAAACTCGCGGCGCTCTCGGTCACGCGCACCAGCGCCGATGTCGCCGTCAGTTATTACGGCGTGGGGCTCGAACAACACGTCGAAGAGCTCGCTGGGGAACATCCGCCGCTCGTGCTGCACATTGCCGAACTCGACAAGTACGCCCCGGCCGAAGTGCGCGAGACGCTGGCCGCGCAGTTGGGCGAGCACCCGAACGTCACCCTCTATACCTATCCGGACGCCGACCACGCCTTCGCTCGCCCCGGCGATCACTTCAATCGCTCGGCGACGCAACTCGCGCATCAACGCACCATGGGTGCCCTGCGCAACGTCATCGGTCCGCATTTCGATTTCGCCTCGCTGTGGGAGACGCATTGCGCCTACGAATTCGCCATCCGCGAGATCGATCCGCTGATGAAAACGATGGTCGACGCGCCGTACGTCAATCACATCCCGACGATGACGGGCGGTGTCGGGCATCAGCAGCTCGCGCACTTTTATCGCAACCACTTCGTCAACAGCAATCCGCCCGACACGAAGCTCGTGCCGATCTCACGCACGATCGGAGCGACGCAACTGGTCGACGAGTTGTTGTTCTGCTTCACGCACACGACGCCGGTCGACTGGATGCTGCCGGGCGTGGCGCCGACCGGGCGCCGCGTCGAGATTCCGCTCGTGGCGATCGTGCGCTTCCGTGGCGGCAAGCTCGAGCACGAACATATCTATTGGGATCAGGCGAGCGTGCTCGTGCAGATCGGCTTGCTCGACCCGACGGGCTTGCCCGTGGCCGGGATCGAAACCGCACGCAAGTTGCAGGATGAGAATTTGCCGTCCAATACGCTGATGCCGAACTGGTCGTTCGGGACTCGGCCGCATTGAATGATGTAAGGCAGTGAAGTCATGCAGGACGTCGTGCGATGGCCGTGACGGTCAGCGCACGACAGGACGTGAAAAGCAAAGAAGCGTCGCTGACTTGGCAGGAGGCGCCCATGAAAACCGCATCGTCCCAACGAGTACGTTTCAGCGGCTCACGCATCTGGCAGCGCTCGCGCTGGTGGCGTGAGATCGGCAGCAACCCGCGCGGCGGCCTCGCCGCCGGCCCGGTCAATCCCGCCAATCCCACCAAGCGTCGCGCGTTTCGCCCTGCCTTCCTGGCGATGGGCAGCGCACTTCTGCTCCTGACGAGTTGCTCGAATCCCGACTTCGCCCCCAAATCGCCGCTCGTGCTCGATTTCTCACAGGGCAATGCGCCGCTCAGCGCCATCGATCAATACAAAATCGCTGCTGCGCAACGGGTCACCGAAGTCAACGCGCGCCAAATCACGCCGGGCAATCCGCAGCCGATGCTGCGCTCCGTCGTGTCGCTCGAATATTGGGTCGATCGCAGCGGCAACGTCACGCAGGTCATCCTGTACCGCAGCAATGGCGATCGTGAAGCCGAGCGCATTGCGGTCGCGAGCCTGCGCCGGGCGAGTCCGTTGCCCGCACCGAGCCGCGCATTGGTGGACAGCAGTGGCCGGGTGCGCGCCGTCGAGACGTGGCTCTTCAATAACGACGGCCGGTATCAATTGCGCAGCGTGGCGGCGCCCCAGATCGACGGCCAGTGATATCGTGGCAGGCATCTGCTATCTGACGATGCGCTTCACGCGACGGAGACTCTGCCCATGCCGCGATTTGCTGCGAACCTGACGCTGCTCTATCAGGAAGTCCCATTTCTGGAACGTTTCCGCGAGGCCGCTGCCGATGGCTTCCGCGGCGTGGAATGTCTGTTCCCCTACGAGCACCCAGCCAACGAAGTGCGCGCACGGCTCGACGATGCCGGGCTCACGCAAGTGCTGTTCAACACACCGGGCGGCGATTGGGCGAGCGGCGAGCGGGGCCTCGCGGCACTGCCGGGGCGGGAGGCGCAGTTTCGCGATGGCGTCGAGTTGGCGCTCGACTATGCCGATACGCTCGGCTGCCGTCAGCTGCATGTGATGGCCGGTTGCCCGGATGCGTCGCAATCGGCCGAGAAGTGCCGCGCCGTCTATCTCGAAAATCTGGCGTACGCGGCAGAACAAGCCGCCGCCCATGGCGTGACCGTTCTGATCGAGCCGATCAATCCGCGCGACTTTCCGCGCTACTTCCTCACCCGTCAGGATCAAGCGCAGGCGATTCGTCAGGAAGTCGGAGCGAGCAATCTCAAAGTGCAGTTCGACGCTTACCACTGCCAGATCGTCGAAGGCGATCTCGCCATGAAGTTGCGTCAACACATTGCCAACATCGGACACGTGCAAGTCGCAGGCGTCCCCGCGCGGCACGAACCCGACACCGGCGAAGTCAACTATCCCTTTCTCTTCCGTCTTTTGGATGAACTCGGCTACGCGGGTTGGATCGGCTGCGAATACCGACCGCAAGGCGAAACGCGTGCGGGCCTCGGCTGGCTCAAACCGTGGCTGCGCAGCGCGGCTCGCTAATCAGCGCGAATTACGCAGGGATAAATAGATTTCCGAATTTCACTCGGATGGCGAACGAATTGTGTAGACGCATCGTGCGCATGTCGCTCACTTGTCAGAGAACGGGTGAGGAAAGATGTAGGACGCTTTGGACAAAAAAATGGCGGGACACTTGGGCCCGCCAAAACCACACGCTACGGGGTTAGCGCGAGGAGACCAGATTCGGAGCACCGTATCGAACTACCTTGCAAATTGCGCCGGGGGACGCTCGTTGCCGATACAGCCGCGCTGCTGCGTTACCGGGGGATAAGCACTTCAGCGTTGAGATGCATTGTGGTGGAAACGTATAGCAGGAGGGGTAACAAAGTGTTTCAGGTTGTAACACCTCGCCCCCTAATTCCCTCGAAAACCCGCAGCATCTCCCTTCTCCAGCAAGGCTTTCCTGCGTGACGTGTAAAACGTCACTTGTTTCGTCATCCTGAGTAACTTGTCTAATCGGACGTGATCCCGAGTCACCGAATGAAATTGCATTCCAGTGACAACGCGCACCATGGCGGTGAGCCAATCCGGTTTTCACACCCTCGGCGTCGATGTGCTAAGTTCAGTCTTTGTGCGTGGCAACATAGTGCGCCATCGAGTCGTGCACCAATGTGGCGCGCGCTTGGGCGACCTAGGTCGCTTCGCAGTCCAACCGTTGACTCTCCGGCCGGACCGGCCGACCCGCATGGAAACCATCGAACGACTGGCACAGATTCTGGCGCGCGACCGCGTTATCGCGGTGGTGGGCTTGTCGCCGCGGCCCGACCGGCCGAGTTTCACTACGTCGCGCTATATGCAGCAGCACGGTTACCGCATCGTGCCGGTGAACCCGCAGGCAGCCGACAGCGGCGAGACCATTCTGGGCGAGCCCGTGTACGCCAGCCTCACCGAAGCCGCCGATGCGCTGCGTGCCGAGGGCCTGCGGATTCAGATGGTCGATTGTTTCCGGCGCAGCGCCGACATTCCGCCCATCGCCATTGAGGCCGTCGCGATTGGGGCGAACAGTTTATGGATGCAGTTGGGTATCGAGAACGACGATGCCGCCGCCGTGGCATTGGCGGCCGGGCTCGATGTCGTGATGGATCGCTGCGTCAAGATCGAACACCAGCGCTGGCAGATGCTCCGCGCCGGTCAGTCCTGAATTCCCGAGCGAGACCAGAAAGACCGCCAGACGCCACACGAGCGCCCATTACCGAACACTCGACCACTCCACACACTGTCCGCTGCCATGACCATCGATGCCGATTTGCTTGCCTACTACGACCTGATGGCGCGCAAGTACCCCGCGCCGCAGGGGTCTCCGAGTCCGCAGGAAGTCCGCGCCCGTTTCGCGACCGTCGCCACCGAGGCGTTGCGTCCGCTGCCCGCCGGCCTGAAAAGCGAGACCTTCGAGATTCCGCTGCCGGGTCGAAACTTGCGCGCGCGTCTGTACCGTCCGGTCGGACGCGAAGTGCCGCTGGTAGTGTTTTTCCACGGGGGCGGGTGGGTCGTCGGCGATGTCGACACGCATGGCACGATGGCCGCGTTTCTTGCGCAGGACGGTGACTTCGCGGTGTTGAGCATCGATTACCGTCTGGCACCCGAGCATGCGTTCCCGGCGCCGGTGGACGACGCACGTGAGGCACTGGCCTGGGCCGCCGAGCAGCGCGTGCGTCTGGGCGTCTCGCCGGATCGACTCGCCGTGGCGGGCGATAGCGCGGGCGGGCATCTTGCCGCGCAGGCAGCCGCGTGGTTCAACGACCAGCATCCGGGAGTAATCGGCGCGCAGTTGTTGGTCTACCCGGTGGTGCAACACCGCTTCGACACGCCGAGTTACGAGCGTCTGGCGAACGGCGTGGGTTTGACGCGCGACGAAATGCGCTGGTATTGGAAGCAGTTCCTGAACGGGACCGAACCGAAGGAAAACGACGTCCGGGTGAACCTGACGGCGGAAGCGCCGAAGCATCCGTTGCCGCACACGCTGGTCATTGCCGCCGAGTACGACCCGTTGCACGACGAAGCGGTGGAATATGCGCACTTCGCCGCACAGTCGGGCGGCCGTGCAGAGGTCATCGAAGCGGCAGGACTGACGCACAGCTTCGCGCGGCTACAGCCCTATGTGCCGCAAGCACGCTTGGTAATGCACGACGCAGCGCAACGTCTGCGCGATTGGCTCGGTTAATGAACTACGGCGTGAACCAAGGCGTGAACTACGGCGATGTAGGAGCCCATGCCCCTCACATCGCCGTTGTTTGTCCAGGCGCTAAACGCCTATGCGTCTAACCGCCTAAGCGCCTAAGCGCCTAAGCGCGAACGCAACTTACTTCAGCCACTTATCCACCACGGCCTGATACTCGCCGGTTTTCTGCGCGAGGTTAAGCCACTGGTCGACGTAGTTCTTGAAGACGTCGTCACCGCGCGGCAGCAGGTAAGCCTTCTCACCGAATTGCAGCGGCTTGTCGGGGTTCACCGGGCACAGCGTCGGGTGGAGCTTGTGCTGGAGCAGCGTTTCCGACGAATCGGTGACCATCACATCGGCTTTGCCATCGGCGATCTGTTGGAAGATCGTGACGTTGTCCGGGTAGATCGTGAGCGTCGCGTTCGGCATGAATTGACGGGCAAAGCGCTCGTTCGTGCCGCCGGGGTTTGCGATGGCGCGCGTGCTCGGCTTGTTCAGATCGGCGAGCGTCTGATACTTCGCCACATCGGCGCAGCGCACGATGGGCGACTTTCCGTCCACCATCACCACGCGGCTGTAATAGGCTCGGCGCGCGCGATCGAGCGTCACCGACACGCCGCCCACAACGATGTCGCATTTGCCTGCGGTGAAGTCGTCCATCAGCTTCGGCCAGCTGGTCGGCACGATTTCCGGCTTCACCCCCAGCGACTTTGCCAGCGAGGCGACCAGATCCACATCGATGCCTTCGAACTGCCCATCGGGGCGTTTATACGAGTAAGGCTTGTAGTCGCCGGTCGCGCAAGCGCGCAGCGTGCCCGACTTCACGATCTCGTCGAGCCGCGAAGGCGTGGTGGCGCCCGCCGACTGGGCTTGTACCGTGTTGGCGGCGAATGCCGTCAATGCCATGACGGCCAGCGAGGCGGCCGCGATCATGCCTTTCATACGTGTCTCCTGATTGTTGTCCTAGCGATCGATCCATCTGTTGCAGATCGTGGGCTTCGCGCGACCGGCATGCCAGCGCCGCAAAGCGTGCCGCCATAGTAAAGACAGCGCGCCTCGCCGCCAATGGGGGCATGCCCGCCGCGTCGGATTGGCCGCAACAAATGTGCCGCCCAGACTCACTTATGCGCGGCATAACGTCCGCCCATACGACCGCGCCCCGGATACCCGAGTAAAATGGCCGCTTGCCCAAATTTCAGATACCACCGCCTCGACGTGTCCCAAGCTCTGCAAAACGATACTTTCCTGCGCGCCCTGCTGCGCCAGCCGACCGAGTACACGCCGATCTGGCTCATGCGCCAGGCGGGCCGGTACCTGCCCGAATACAACGCCACCCGCGCCAAGGCCGGTAGCTTCCTGGCACTGGCCAAGAATCCTGCCTACGCCACCGAGGTCACGCTCCAGCCGCTCGATCGTTTCCCGCTCGACGCCGCCATCCTCTTCTCCGACATCCTGACCATCCCCGACGCGATGGGGCTGGGGCTGTCGTTCGAAGCCGGTGAAGGCCCGCGCTTCGCGCACCCGCTGCGTACCGAAGACGACGTGCGCCGCCTGCGCGCCCCCGATCTCGACAGCCTGCGCTACGTGTTCGACGCCGTGGCCGAGATTCGCCGCGCGCTGCAAGGCCGTGTGCCGCTCATTGGCTTCTCCGGCAGCCCGTGGACGCTGGCGTGCTACATGGTCGAAGGCTCCGGCTCGGCCGACTACCGCACGGTCAAGACGATGATGTACGAGCGTCCCGACCTGATGACGCACATCCTCGAGACCAACGCCAAGGCCGTGACCGCCTATCTGAACGCGCAGATCGAAGCGGGCGCACAGGCCGTGATGGTGTTCGACACGTGGGGTGGCGCGCTGGCCGACGGCCTCTATCAACGCTTCTCGCTCGCTTACATGCAAAAGGCCCTCGCCGGTGTGCATCGTGAGTGGGCGGGCGCGCGCATTCCGCATATCGTGTTCACCAAGGGCGGCGGCCAGTGGCTGGAAGCCATTGCCGACACCGGCCCCGACGCCATCGGCCTCGACTGGACCGTCGATCTGGCCGCAGCGCGCAAGCGCGTTGGCGATCGTTGTGCACTGCAAGGCAATTTCGACCCGACGGCGTTGTTTGCCTCGCCCGATGCCATCCGTGCGGAAGCCCGCCGCTTGCTCAACGCTTATGGCAATGCACCAGGCCACGTCTTCAACCTTGGGCACGGCATCTCGCAGTTCACGCCGCCCGAACACGTCGCGGCACTCGTCGACGAAGTCCATAGCCATAGCCGGAAGCTGCGCCAGCCGGTGTAATACGCAGTACCGCCACGTGGCGGCGCGGGTTCGCGGGGCATTTCGCTTCGCAAACCCGACCGCCGTTACACGTTGGCAAAGTCAAGGGAAAACGGGTCGAATAACCCCTCCAATTTGCGGAGTTGTCCCAAAGACTTATGCACAAATTCTCGCTGCGCCGCCGCAACTGTCTCGCACTTTGAAGCACCCTACGCCGTTGCTCATAAGCTATTGATCAAAAAGCCTTTTTGATTCGTGCACAGAAACGGCGCGGCGCGATGTGAGGCCCGCGCAGCGAGGCTGCCGGGAGATAATCCCCACAGTTCTCAACATAGTTATCCACAAGCGTTTCGGGGCTGCCGGAAAGCCGACTCAAATCCGGGGTTTACCGGAACTTCTCAGGATTCACTTTAAGTTTGACCCGCGCCGACGACCTCCCCGAACCGTCCCTCCTCCCGCCGGATACCACCGGCGAGGATGCCCCTGCGACCGCGCCACGCGGCACCGGGAGTGCGCCGTCGATCGCCCGCGTGGCACTCGACACACCGCTGCTGACGCTGTTCGACTACCGCCTCGATCAGGCGGCGAGCCTTGGGCAGTTGGTCCAGGTGCCGTTCGGACGGCGGCAGGTTGTGGGTATCGTCTGGGAATTGACGCAGCGCAGCGAAGTCGACCCGGCGAAGCTGCGCGAAGTGACGTCCGTCTGGCACGAATTGCCGCCGCTTGGGGATGATTGGCGCGACTTGATGCGTTTCGCGGCGCGGTATTACCAGCGCGGTATTGGCGAAGTGGCGCTGCCCGCCATTCCCGGCCATTTGCGCACACCGATGCGCTGGTCGCGATTGCTCGCCCAGCGTGGCGTGCAGCGGTATCGCATTGCCGACGGGGCGCTCGACACCTTGATGGAGAACGTCCCTGCCCGGTTGCGCGCACAGCGCCGATTGGCCGAAGGGCTCGCGCAAGCCGGGACGCTCGACGCTGACGAAGCCCGCGCACTCTGCGCCAAGGCCGCCGACGTGCTCAAACAATGGGCAGCGGCGGGTTGGGTCGTGGTCGAGACCGTGCCGTTTCATGAGGCGGTGCGTGAGGATGACGACGGCGACGAACTCGATGAAGGCCGCGTTGAATACGACAATGCGGGGCGTCGCGATGGCGATGCAGACAGCCCCGCCGCTTTCGACGAAACCACCGGCGCCCACAACAGCCGCACGGGTGATAAGACACTGACGACGGGTCAGGCCGACGCCGTCGCTGCCATTCACGACGCCTTGCTCGCGTCCGGCGCGCAGCCGCTGGATAACGCCAGCGCCGCCGACGCGGGCTCGGCCGCGACATCCGATACCCCTGACGCCCCCGCCTGCGCCCCCTTCCTGCTCTACGGCGTGACCGGCAGCGGCAAGACGGAGGTCTATCTACGCGCCGTCGCCGAGGCGCTGCGCGAGGGCGATGCGCAGGTGCTCGTCCTGGTGCCGGAAATCAACCTCACACCACAGCTCGAAGGCGTGTTCCGTTCGCGCTTCCCGCACGAGACGCTCGTCACGCTGCATAGCGGGCTGGCCGAAGGCGAGCGCGCGCGGCACTGGCTGGCGGCGCATCGCGGCGAAGCCCGCATTGTGTTGGGAACGCGGCTGGCGGTAATGGCATCGCTGCCACATCTGCGGTTGATCGTCGTCGACGAAGAGCACGACCCGTCATACAAGCAGCAAGAAGGCTTGCGCTACTCTGCCCGCGACCTCGCCATCTGGCGTGCTAACCGGCTGCGCATTCCCGTCGTACTCGGCTCGGCCACCCCGTCGCTAGATAGCTGGCGGCGCGCCGAACAAGGCCGTTACGTGCGGCTGTCGATGCCGGAGCGCGCCACGCCCGACGCGGTATTGCCGCGCGTGTCGCTCATCGACATGGATATCGAACGTAAGCGCCAGCGCACCGTGCATGAAGGGCTGTCGCAGACATTGCTCGCTGCGATCAAAGCACGCTTCGAAGCCGGTGAGCAAAGCTTGCTGTTCCTGAACCGTCGCGGTTACGCCCCGGTGCTCAACTGCGATGCCTGCGGCTGGGTCAGCGACTGCCGCCGATGCAGCGCGCACATGGTGCTGCACAAGCCTGAGCGCCGCCTGCGTTGCCACCACTGCGGCGCAGAGTCACGCATTCCGCATGCTTGCCCCGACTGCGGCAATCAGGATCTCGCGCCGTTGGGTCGCGGCACACAGCGTATTGAAGAGGCGCTCGCGGAGCACTTCCCCGATGCCCGCCTCGCCCGCATCGACGCCGACAGCACGCGCCGCAAGGGCAGCGCGCAGGCGTTGTTCGCACAGGTGCACTCGGGCGAAGTCGACATCTTGATCGGCACGCAGATGGTCGCGAAGGGGCACGACTTCCGAAACGTGACACTGGTGGGCGTGGTCAACGCCGACAGTGCCCTCTTCTCGCATGACTTCCGGGCGGCCGAGCGGCTGTTCGCGCAGTTGATGCAGGTGGCTGGTCGCGCCGGTCGCGCGGCACGTGCCGAAGGCCCCGGCGACGTGCTGATTCAAACCCGCTACGCGTCGCATCCGCTGTTCGGGTCGCTCATGCGGCACGACTACGCCGGATTTGCGGCACAGCAGTTGGAAGAGCGCCGCGTTGCGCTGCTGCCGCCTTATACGCATCAGGCGCTGTTGCGTGCCGAAGCGCGAAAGCTCGACGACGCCATGGCCTTCCTCAAACAGGCCCGCGAAATCGCCGCTGACCCGGATCTCAACGACCCGCGCATCTCGCTCTGGGACCCCGTGCCCATGACGATGGTGCGAATCGCAGGTACCGACCGCGCCCAACTCGTGGTGGAAAGCCCGCACCGCGGCGCGCTGCAACGATTCCTCGCGGGCTGGATGGCCGGGCTTCGCGCCCTCAAAGCGCCAGTGCGCTGGCACCTCGAAGTCGATCCTCTCGAAATATAAATCGGTATATAACGTTCCGAAAATTTGACATCATCGGAAGAATCTCCGACGATGCGGGCATGCTTCGCCCTGCGTCGTGTCCCCACACGCGGCGACTCGGCGGGCATCCGAAGGCACGCATCGCACCACCGCAGCGCGTCTGACAGCAACCGCTTCACCGCGCTGCCGCGTCACCCTGAAAGCACGATAAGAACGTCCTACAGGAGACTCTCCATGAAGTCGCACGACCGCAGCGCCGCCCCCACGGCCCTTGCCACTGCTTTGCCCGAATCGTCCGCACTCGACGTGTCCGCGTCGGGTGATCTATCCGAATCCACCATTGCCGCCACGTCGCGCCGCCGCTTTTTGCGACGAGCCGGGGCGTTGGGCGTGGGTGCCAGCCTCGCCGGACGCGCGCTCGACACGCTCGCCGCTGCCACCGCACCACAGACTGTGACATTGCCGTTTGCCAACGGTGAACGTGACTTGGTGGCGTATCCGCAGAAGCGCCCGCTGATTCGTCTTACGGCACGTCCGCCGCAGTTGGAAACGCCGTTCGAGGTGTTCAACGACGGCCTCATCACGCCGAACGACGCGTTCTTCGTGCGCTATCACTTGGCGGGCATCCCCACGGATGTCGATGCCAAGAAGCACCGCATCCGCGTGAGCGGCAGTGTGGCTAAGCCGCTGGAAATTTCACTGGAATCGCTCAAGAAGGATTTCGGTGCGCCAGTCGAATTAGTGGCCGTGCATCAGTGTTCAGGCAACAGCCGGGGCTTTTTCGAGCCACGCGTCGGCGGCGGACAGATCGCCAACGGGGCGATGGGCAATGCGCGCTGGAAAGGCATTCCGCTGAAGCGGATTCTGGAGAAAGCCGGCGTTGCGGCGAGCGCGAAGCAAGTGACGTTTGAAGGGCTCGATCGTCCGATCGTCCCGGCGACACCCGAGTTCGTGAAAGCACTCGACCTCGATCATGCGATGGATGGCGAAGTGATGATCGCGTTCGCGATGAACGGTCAAGACCTGCCGATGCTCAACGGCTATCCAGTGCGGCTGGTGGTGCCGGGGTACTACGGCACGTATTGGGTCAAGCATCTCGCCGATATCAAGGTGATCGATACCGTGTTCGACGGCTTCTGGATGGCCACGGCGTATCGCATTCCGGATAACGACTGCAATTGCGTGGCACCCGGCACAGCACCGCAGAAGACGAAGCCGATCGAGCGCTTCACGGTGCGCTCGTTCGTGACGAACCTGACTGACGGGCAGCACGTGGGCGTGGGTAAAGCGGTACGCGTGCGCGGCATTGCGTTCGATGGCGGCGAAGGCATTCGCGACGTGCAGTTCTCGAGCGATGGCGGGCAGACGTGGCAGGCGGCGAAGCTTGGCAACGAGTTGTCGAAGTATTCGTTCCGCGAGTGGACGGCGTCGTTCACGCCGTCGGCAGCGGGAGAGCATGTGTTGAAGGTGCGTGCGACGAATCGTGCGGGTGTGGCGCAGCCGCTGCAATCGCTGTGGAATCCGGCTGGGTATCTGCGCAACGGCGTAGAAACCGTGCGCGTGATCGCGGCTTGAGACGGGAGATGACAATGAAAACTTCGACTATTTTCCGTCGTGCGGGTGCAGCGCTCGCGATGAGCGCTGTGGGTGTGTTGGCCTCGCCTGCCGTCCATGCGTTGGAAATCAAACTGCCGCAAGAGACGGCGCAGTTGAAAGCCTCGACGCTGGCCGGTTATCAGGCGACGAGCGCATGGTGCGTGATGTGTCACTCGGTCGACTACATCAACAGCCAGCCACCGATGCCCGCCGCCTTCTGGAGCGCTGAAGTCACGAAGATGGTGAAGGTCTACGGTGCTCCCATTCCGGAAGATCAGGTGAAGCTGATTTCGGAGTATTTGGGGAAGACTTACGGGACGGATGGGGGGAAGTGACGCCTCGAGAGCATTGAGGGAGCGGGCGTTGGCGCCAGGGCTATCGAGCGAATTTCACACACTTGACGCCGGCACTCCGCTCCTTGAGGCGCAATTTCCACGCCCCAGTGGCCGCGTCGCGAAAGAAGTCCCTCATCTGGTTTCCCCATTTGCATCCGTACTTGGATTCGTCGGGCACCATCTCACAATGGTCCCAAGGCCCACCGGGTTCTGCGTCGATGTCGTATACGTATCCTGCATCGTCGTTCCAGTCCGAACATCGGAATTTCTCGAAAAATCCGATAGCGGCGACCGTCGGTTCTCTGGAGGCCGGAATCAGGCGACGGAGGTCAGCTTCTGTGGCGGGGTGCGCCGAATCAAACTTCCGAGTGCTAATCTGGTTTTTGTTAGCGCCACGGTAGACTAATTCGGCGTCTTTCCCTCTGGGCGTCAGGCAGGTGATCTTATAAATTCCACCACCGATGCTGCCATTGCTGTCTCCGGAAACTGGAATCTCATGCGTAACGGGATGATCACCTAACGGTCCCGAAACTCGACGCAGTTGAGGAGCAACCGCACAGAAGTTTTTTTTGACCTCCATCTGGCACGCGAATGCGTCCGTAATCTGCGTTAGCGTTGTCGAATTGCAGTCCGCCTTGAAATTCCGATGATCGTTAATGGTTATCGACGCGACGTCCCAGCTCGCAAGGCCGTTCACGATGTCCTCCCGAATTTCGTCCGGCACCTCAGTGGAGTCCTTCGGCAAACTGCCTAACTTCCACGTGCCACCTTGGCACGACATGACACGCCCCTTCTCATCAAGGCCGATACCTCGCTCGGAACAAGCCCCACCGACGTGACCGTCGAGGCGAATGACGCCGGATTTCGACCAGAGTTTGTCTCTCGCCCAAATGTCGCCGTAGGTCCAGAGATCGTTATTGACGGACATCGCCTCGCGCTGGGCTCCTGGTACGTTTCGACTTTGTATCGTTACGTTTTCATACGCGCCAGGTCTTTTTACGTTCAGCGCTTCCGCCGTTACAGCCTCGTTTGCCGTCACGTTGCGCCCTGCAATCACATCTCGACTTGCATCGACGTCAACTTCTGCGATGACGCTTCCGGTCATACGCTTGATCTTAAGATCGTCCTTGTCACCGGCTTTTCGCTCTGAAAACCCCGCGACGATGTTCTTTGACGCAGAAACCGACGACGCAATCATGTCTTCGCTGAATATCCTCCTTGCTCCGACGATGTCCTTGCCCGCATTCGGTCCGCCCATGTTCAGATCCCCCGTCATCGGACGTGACCCATCGCGTCGCAAGAACGCATCCTGAGCGCTCGTCTGATAACCGCCACGCATGGCGATTTGCCCAGCGAGCGCGCGTCCCGTCGGGTTACGAACGACATTGATCACGGTGCCGTTTCCGTCGAGAAACTGAAAAGTGCTGGGATCGTTTGCCTGAGCGATCCCTCCGAGCACACCGAGTTTGGACAATGCAGCGCCGGATGCCACCCAATCGGTATCTGATGAATAGGTGCTCTTGATGGGGGCTGTTAGATACGTCACGGAATTGATATCGCACGGATCATTCGCCGTTGCGCAATTGCCCGAGTACACGACGATTCGATACTGCGCGCCCGCCAATGGCGGCGACGTCCCGATGCCCTTCGCGCCCGTCTCCCGAATGAGATCGTCGACGGTGAGACTTTCAAGCGTCTTTGCCTGAAGCCGTGGATCGGTTCCACGTCTAAGCGTGATTGGAGTTACGGCGTTCGACAATTGCATGCTGTCGGCCCGGCCAACAAACAACGTCTTGATATCCCCGTGATGCTTAACCATGAAGTCCTGCACGTGATTCCCGAGGACTTTCAGCGCCTCCCCCACCCGCTCACCTTTCTCAATCCGCATCTGCTGCATCTGATGTTTGCCCCAGAACGCTATCAGCATGCCGACGACAGCGACCGCGATAGTGGCGCCGATCAGAAACACGCCCCGTTGTTTGCTCCGCATTGATGGTTGTCCCCTTCGCGAACAGATCAGGCGGTGGTCATTGCCACGTACCCGTCATCGCAGTCTCGTTGAAACCCGCCATTGTGGGAGCCAGCCAGCGCGTTGCGGTTGGGAAACACCCGGATTCCGAAGGGGACAAGAACGAACCCAGAAGTTGCCGACCGGAAGTCATAACTCGCCGAAATATCAGGCTCGATTCCGATTTTCCCTGCTGGATTGAGCAAGACAGATGCTCGGACTTTGCTATTTGGCGTCGACCTTTCGCATTGGCGCACCGCTGCCGCTCAATTCAGATATTTCCGCCACTTGAATCGGCCGCAGCCCACCAGAATTGCGGTTCGATTCGGCCACGCCCGATCGCACCCGACAGGCGAGAGAGAAATGCGAAGCAAGCAACACGGAATTTTTTTGATTGGTGCGACGATAGCCGTCGCCATCGTCGGCATGCTGCTGACGCTCTGGATGAACCAGACGATGCAGGAGATGCGGATTCAGCGGGCCGAGAACATCGGTGCTTCGCTCAATGTCATCGGCGAGGGTGTGCAGTCGTTCATCGTGAAGCATCACGGCGAGATCGGGAAGGCGCTCAATGGCACCGATCGGCAAACGCTGACCGAGACCGGAAGCCTGAGCGTCGCGGTACAAAACAACCCGGACGCGAGCTTCGGCAAGACATTGCGACTGCAAGTTGGGGCGTCCAGCATGCGAGAGCCGACAGCGTCCGACATCATCCGCATCATGAAACTGCCCGGCGTCGGCGATAAGCCCCCGTCGCTGGCAAACGCCAACTATGTCATTCGAATCTTCCGGCGCCATAACGAGCACGACATTCACGCGATCGTCTACATCGATCAGACCTTGCGGCGCACCTACGGCACCGGCACCGACTGGAACATGATCAGCACGGCAGTTCGTAAGATCGGCGTGCACGGCGGATTTTCCAAGTCGGAGAGTCCTGCGAAGTTCACCTTCCCGCTCACGCCGTCGAGCGACACCCAAACCCCGAACGACTTGCCCAACCCATCCCCTCAAGCAGGCCTTCTCGCCGTGCGTGCCGGTTATTTGCTTAGCCCGCTGAACAGCTTTCTACGCCGCGATGGCTCGCAGAAGATGCAAGCCAATCTCGACATGGGTGGCCACGATATTGTCGGCGTCAAAGAAATTGTCGGCGTCAGCGGTAACCGATTGACGCTCCGAGAAAATGTCGATGTCACCGGGACACTCTCGACACAAAACATCGACGCGAGAAGTCACATCGAAAACCAGTCCGGCAATATCGTCGCCAACGCGGGGAACATCGAGGCGCGGGGCAGCAGTGACGCGCAAGGCAACGTCATCGCTGGAAGAGACGTCACGGCGCGAGGGCAAGTCGTCACTGAGAGCCGCCTGATTGTTGGCAAAAATCCGGGAAACCAAACCCAACTCGATCAAAGCACCCTCACGCTAGGCGTGCCGATCTCACCTTGGGACGGCTGCCAACCCAATGGGCAAATCGGGCGAGATTCCAGCGGCATGTTCTATGTATGCCGAGTGGGCAGTTGGCAAACGCTCAAGGGCGATAAGGGCGACCGAGGCACCCAGGGAAATACCGGACCTCGAGGCCCTCGGGGGGAACAGGGCGACCGGGGTTACACCGGCCCTAGAGGCCAAGACGGCTGGAAGACGATGCCGCTGGTCACTCACTATCACTACGACACCGGCTGCGGCGGCTCCGACACCACCCCCGTTTCCGTGGGCCTTGAGTCGCATCACATGTGCACGCTGGCCACTGTCGATGTGTCCTGCGGTGCTCGATACAACTCCAAGGCGCAAATATTTCCACGAGGGCGCAACGTCAATCGCGACTTCAAAGAGGCGATTTCGCGAGGATCAAAGCGCGACTGGACCGCGTATACCTATGGCGTCAGGAAAATCGAGGCCATCTGCCTGGATTTCGACTAACTTTCTCACCCACCCCCAAGGTGCAACCCGAATATTGACACCGGTTGCACCCGCCTTGAAACCCGGTTACGATGCCGCCATTCACCCCGCTATGGGTGTCATGTTTTCGCGTCATCAGGTAACCCTCCATGGCTAACACCACTCTCGGCGTCAAGGTCGACGACGTCCTGCGCACCCGGCTCAAGACGGCCGCCCAGCAAATCGAGCGCACCCCCCACTGGCTCATCAAACAGGCGATCTTCGCTTATCTGGAGCGCATCGAGAGCGGCACCCTGCCCCCCGAACTCAACGGCGCAACCCACGCCAGCACGGAAGTCATCGACGGCCTGAACGGCGACGACACCGCCGCGCATCCGTTCCTCGAATTTGCGCAGAACGTGCAACCCCAGTCGGTGCTGCGCGCCGCCATCACGGCCGCCTACCGCCGCCCAGAGCCAGAATGCGTGCCGGTGTTGATCGGTCAGGCCAAGCTGGCCCCGGCCACCGCCACGTCGGCCTCGGCCCTCGCCCGCAAGCTCGTCGTCGCCCTGCGCGGCAAGAGCACCGGAGGCGGCGTGGAAGGCCTGATTCACGAATTCTCGCTATCCAGCCAAGAGGGCGTCGCCCTGATGTGCCTGGCCGAAGCCCTGCTGCGCATTCCCGACAAAGCCACGCGCGACGCGCTCATCCGCGACAAAATCAGCAAGGGCGACTGGCACGCCCACATGGGCAATTCGCCGTCGATGTTCGTCAACGCCGCCACCTGGGGCCTGATGATCACCGGCAAGCTCGTCACCACCACCAGCGAAGCCGGTCTCACCAAGGCGCTCACCCGCCTGATCGGCCGCGGCGGCGAACCCCTCATCCGCAAGGGTGTGGACATGGCCATGCGCCTGATGGGCGAACAGTTCGTGACCGGGGAAACCATCTCCGAAGCGCTCGCCAACAGCCGCAAGTACGAAGCCCAAGGCTTCCGCTACTCGTACGACATGCTCGGCGAAGCCGCCACCACCGAAGAAGACGCCCAGCGCTACTACGCCAGCTACGAGCAAGCGATCCATGCCATCGGGAAGGCCTCGGCCGGTCGCGGCATCTACGAAGGCCCGGGCATCTCGATCAAGCTCTCGGCCCTGCACCCGCGCTACTCACGCAGCCAGCACGAGCGCACTGTCACCGAACTGCTGCCGCGCGTGAAGTCGCTCGCCCTGCTGGCGCGTCATTACGACATCGGCCTGAACATCGACGCCGAAGAAGCCGACCGCCTCGAGATCTCGCTCGATCTGCTCGAAGCGCTGTGCTTCGATCCGGACCTCGCCGGCTGGAACGGCATCGGCTTCGTGGTGCAGGCGTACCAGAAGCGTTGCCCGTTCGTGATCGACTTCATCATCGATCTGGCTCGTCGCAGCCGTCACCGCATCATGGTGCGTCTGGTCAAAGGCGCTTACTGGGATACCGAAATCAAGCGCGCGCAGGTCGACGGCCTCGAAGGCTATCCGGTCTACACGCGCAAGATTTACACCGACGTGTCGTACATGGCCTGCGCGAAGAAGCTGCTCGCCGTGCCGGACGCGATCTACCCGCAATTCGCCACGCACAACGCCCACACGCTCTCCGCGATCTACCATCTGGCCGGTAATAACTACTACCCGGGCCAGTACGAGTTCCAGTGCCTGCACGGCATGGGCGAGCCGCTGTACGAAGAAGTGGTCGGCCCGATTGCATCGGGCAAGCTCGCCCGCCCGTGCCGCGTCTACGCGCCGGTCGGTACGCACGAAACGCTGCTCGCCTATCTGGTGCGCCGACTGCTGGAAAATGGCGCGAACACGTCGTTCGTGAACCGTATCGCCGATGAAACCGTCAGCGTCGACGAGCTGATCGCCGACCCGATCGTCGAAGCCGAGAAGGTGCAACCGCTCGGCGCGCCGCACGCCAAGATTCCGCTGCCGCGCGACCTGTACGGCACCTCGCGTGCCAACTCGTCGGGCTTCGATCTCTCGAACGAACATCGCCTCGCCTCGCTGTCGTCGGCGTTGCTCGCCAGTGCTGGCACGCCGTGGCGCGCCGCCCCGATGCTGGCCGATGGCGAACGCGTGGAAGGCACCCCGCGCTTCGTGCGCAACCCGGCGGATCTGCGCGACACCGTGGGTCAAGTCATCGAAGCGACCTCGCAAGATGTCGACGCCGCCCTCGCCCACGCCGTGGCCGCCGCACCGATCTGGCAAGCCACGCCGGTGGAAGAACGCGCCGACTGCCTGATGCGCGCCGCCGATCTGCTCGAAGCCCACATGCCCACGCTCATGGGTCTGTGCGTGCGCGAAGCCGGTAAGTCGCTGCCGAACGCTGTCGCCGAAGTGCGCGAAGCCGTCGACTTCCTGCGCTACTACGCCGCGCAAATCCGTCAGGGCTTCTCGAACGACACGCACCGCCCGCTGGGCCCCGTGCTGTGTATCAGCCCGTGGAACTTCCCGCTCGCGATTTTCGTGGGTCAGGTAGCCGCAGCCCTTGCCGCCGGTAACCCGGTGATCGCCAAACCTGCCGAGCAAACGCCGCTCATCGCCGCCGAAGCCGTGCGCTTGATGCACGCCGCTGGCATCCCCGCCGGCGCGCTGCAACTGCTGCCGGGCACGGGCGAAACGGTCGGCGCGGCGCTCGTCGCAGACGCCCGCACGAAGGCCGTGATGTTCACCGGCTCGACCGAAGTGGCGCGCATCATCGCGCGCACGCTGGCCGACCGCCTCGACGCCAACGGCCGTCCGATTCCGCTGATTGCCGAAACCGGCGGTCAGAACGCGATGATCGTCGACTCGTCGGCGCTGCCGGAACAAGTGGTCTACGACGTGCTGGCCTCGGCCTTCGACTCCGCCGGTCAACGTTGCTCGGCCCTGCGCGTGCTGTGCCTGCAAGACGACATCGCCGACAAGACGCTGCACATGCTCAAGGGCGCGATGCAGGAACTCGCCATCGGCAACCCGGACCGTCTGTCGATCGACGTCGGCCCGGTGATCGACGCCGAAGCGCAAGCCGGTATCAGCCGTCACATCGAACAAATGCGCGCCAAGGGCTTCCCGGTCGAACAACTGCCGCTGCCGGACGCCGCCCGTCACGGCACGTTCGTGCCGCCGACGCTCATCGAACTGAACGACCTCAAGTCGCTGCAACGCGAAGTGTTCGGGCCGGTGCTGCACGTCATCCGCTTCAAGCGCGCGCAACTCGACAAGCTGCTCGACCAGATCAACGGCACCGGCTACGGCCTGACGTTCGGCGTGCATACGCGTATCGATGAAACCATCGCCTACGTGACCGAGCGTGCCCACGTTGGCAACGTCTACGTGAACCGTAACGTGATTGGCGCCGTCGTCGGTGTGCAGCCGTTCGGCGGTGAAGGTTTGTCTGGGACGGGTCCGAAAGCGGGCGGTCCGATGTATCTGCCGCGCTTGTTGGCGACTCGCCCGGCCGCACTGGCACCAGAACTCAATCGCAACGAAGCTGCGCTCTCGCCGCTGGTGCACTACCGCGACTGGCTGCATCAAGCGGGCCAGAACCTGAGCGACAGCGCCGCCGCGATCGATCGCGTCGACCGCTACTTGGCAACGTCGGCACTCGACGCCACGGCCGTGCTGCCGGGCCCGACCGGCGAGCGCAACACCTACGGCCTGGAACCGCGCGGCCCGGTGCTGTGCGTGGCCGCTACGCCGCTGGGCGCCCGCACGCAACTGGGTGCCGTGCTCGCCACGGGCAATACCGCTGTGTTTGCCGATAGCGCTGTAGCGCGTGAGTTGGTCAGCGCGTTGCCTGCGTCGATTAAGGGCCGTGCGTCGGTGCTGGCCGCTGGGGCCGATGCTGCTGCCGAGCCGTCGCTCGCCGCCGTGCTTTTCGAAGGTGATAGCGATGAATTGCGCGCCTTGAACCGCCGCATTGCCACGCGCAACGGCCCGATCTTGTCGATGCAAGGTCTGGCGCCCGAAGCGCTGGCCGCTGGCGACGACTACTCGCTGGAGCGCCTGCTCTGCGAGCGTTCGGTGTCGGTGAATACGGCTGCTGCCGGTGGTAACGCCAACCTCATGACCATCGGCTGATCGCATTCCAAGCCGTAGCGTCCTGCGCCCCGTACACGCCCACCTTGGGTGTGTACGGGGCGCTTTTCTTTCTATCTGTCTCCCGCACCCTACGCCCCTACGCGTATGCCGTAGACGCGCGGATCGCACGCATTCGCGGTATCGTCGCGCCCACCCCCGACATCCGACACACGTCACCGTCTTTGTACGGTCAACCCGTGCCAGCGACACGCATCGCTGGCCGCAGCCGTCGTGGCTGCGCGTCGAAGCGTCTTTTGTCATGCCGGGAGATGTCTCCGTACGCGCAGCGGCGCCGGTCAAGGAGACAACATGTCCCTCTGGAACCCAACGGCGGTGACCTTCACCGTCTACTTATTGCTGATGCTCGGCATCGGCTGGCTCGGCTATCGCGCCACCCATAACCTCTCCGACTACATCCTCGGCGGACGCCGTCTCGGTAGCTTCGTTACCGCGCTCTCGGCGGGGGCCTCCGACATGAGCGGCTGGCTGCTGCTCGGCTTGCCCGGGGCCATCTACGCCGGTGGCCTCTCGGGCGTGTGGATCGCCATCGGTCTGGCGCTCGGCGCGTGGGCCAACTGGCGTCTCGTGGCCGCACGCCTGCGCGTGCACACCGAGCAGTGCGGCAACGCCCTCACCCTGCCCGAGTACCTCACGCAACGCTTCGGCGATGGCAGCCACCTGCTGCGCATCGTCACGGCGCTGGTGATTCTCATCTTCTTCACGCTCTATTGCGCGTCGGGTGTCGTCGCGGGCGCGCGTCTGTTTGAGACGATGTTCGGACTCGACTACCGCACCGCACTTTGGATAGGCGCGCTCGCCACCATCGCGTACGTGTTCATCGGCGGCTTTCTCGCGGTGAGCTGGACCGACACCGTGCAGGCGTCGCTGATGTTTGCCGCGCTGGTCGTGACCCCCATCGCCGTGATTGCGCTCGACGGCAGTCCGGCGGCGGCGGTGGCGGCGGTAACGGCGGTGCATCCGACGCATACCGACTGGTTCGGCGACCTCGCACCGCTCGGCGTGATCTCGATGCTCGCGTGGGGACTGGGCTACTTCGGCCAGCCGCACATCCTCGTGCGCTTTATGGCGGCGCGCTCGGCAGCCGCCATCCCGAAGGCACGGCGCATCTGCATGACTTGGATGGTGTTGTGCCTTGTCGGCGCCGTCGCGGTCGGCTTCTTCGGTCTCGCGTTCTTCAGCGCCCGGCCGGATCTGGCTGCCGGTGTTACCGCCAACCCCGAGACCATCTTCATCGCGCTAACCACGCAACTCTTTGCGCCGTGGCTCGCCGGCATTCTGCTCGCGGCGATTCTGGCGGCGGTGATGAGCACGCTGTCATGCCAATTGCTGGTGTGCGCCAGTGCGCTCACGGAAGACCTCTACAAGACCTTTGCGCCCGGGCAAGTCAGCCAGCGCCGCCTGGTCTGGATTGGCCGCGCGATGGTGCTCGCGGTGGCCACCGTGGCGGTACTGCTCGCGCTCGACCCGAATAGCCGCGTGCTGGGCATGGTGAGTTACGCCTGGGCGGGCTTCGGTGCGGCGTTCGGCCCGTTGGTGTTGGCCACGCTGCTGTGGCCGCGCGTCACCCGAAACGGCGCGCTGGCGGGCATTGTGGTCGGCGCAGCGACCGTCCTGATCTGGAAGCAATTCGGCTGGTTCGATCTGTACGAAATCTTGCCGGGCTTCGTGCTGGGCGGGCTGGCGCTGGTGGTGGTGAGCCGCTTCGACCGGGCGCCGTCGCATGAGGTGATGGCCCGCTACGCGACAGCCGAGCAGCGTTTGCGAGACATTCAGGCAGGCCGTATCGAAAGCGCGGACGAAGGAGCGGAATTTGGTAGCGGCCTCGGCCCCATGGGCGGCAACCTAGGCGGCAGTTTGGGCAGTAAAACCGGCCGCGCCGCCGACACCCCGACGGCGCAACCTTCGCCATAAGCGGGTAGCACCTTCTATCGGAATATGTCCCTCTTGACCGGCGCGCGCAGCCATCCAATACTGCCGCGTCGGACGCATTGTGCGTTTGATTAAGATTGAATGCCATCTCACCGCCGACCGGCGCGTGGCAGACGGCATCCCAAGACAGGCGGGCCGCGGCGATCCCGCAGGCCTGCCACTCAACGACATACACATGCAAGGAGAGGGTTGATGCAATCGAAGCTTACGCTCAGCGCATTCGCGGTCGCAGGTCTGATCGCGTTCGGCGGCGCGGCAAACGCGCAACAAGCGCAGGAAGTGAAGCTGGGTTTTGCTGCACCGCTCACGGGCGCTCAGGCGCACTACGGCAAGGACATGCAAAACGGCATCCAGCTCGCCATTGACGAGTACAACGCCACCAAGCCGACCATCGAAGGCAAGCCGGTGAAGTTCGTGCTGCAATCCGAAGACGATCAGGCCGACCCGCGCCAGGGTTCGCTGGTCGCTCAGAAGCTGGTCGACTCGAGCATCAAGGGCATGCTCGGCCACTTCAATTCGGGCACGACGATCCCCGCCTCCAGCATCTACGCCCAGGCCGGCATCCCTGAAATCGCCATGGCCACGGCACCGGAGTACACCAAGCAAGGCTTCAAGACGACGTTCCGCATGATGACGTCCGACATCCAGCAGGGTTCGGTCGTGGGTAACTTTGCCGTCAAGAAGCTGGGCTTCAAGACCATCGCTATCGTCGATGACCGTACGGCCTACGGTCAGGGTCTGGCCGCAGAGTTCAAGAAGGCGGCTGTGGCGGCAGGCGGCAAGGTGGTGCGCGAAGAGTCGACCACGGATAAGGCTGTGGACTTCACCGCCATCCTGACCAACATCAAGCGCTCCAACCCGGACGTCATCTTCTTCGGTGGTGCCGATCAGCAGGCCGGCCCGCTTGCCAAGCAGATGCGCCAACTGAGCATCAAGTCGACGCTGATGGCCGGCGAAATGGTCAAGTCGGATGCCTTCCTGAAGATTGCCGGTCCGGCAGCCGATGGCTCGGTGGTGTCGCTCGCCGGTCTGCCGCTCGACAAGATGCCGGGCGGTGCCGCTTACGAGTCGCGCTACAAGGCCAAGTTCGGCTCGGCGCCGGAAACGTACTCACCGTATGCGTACGACGGTGCCATGGCCATGATGTCGGCCATGAAGAAGGCCAACTCGACCGACCCGGCCAAGTATCTGCCGGTGCTCGCCAAGACCAGCATGCCCGGCGTGACCACGCGTGAGCTGGCCTACGACAGCGTCGGCGATCTGAAGAACGGTTCGATCACCGTCTACAAGGTCGTCGGCGGCAAGTGGACCGTGCTGGAAACTGTCGGTAAGTAAGTCGTCTGCATCGGATCTGCGCAAGATCCGATGACGAATGCGAAAAAGGCTGGCGAAATCAATTCGCCAGCCTTTTTGCTTTTGCGCGCGACGTGATCCGTCAGACGTGACGTCGCGGGCTTAGGTCCTACGCTTTTACGATGCGTCCGTGACCGCTGTCGGCAACGCCCCCGGCTTCGATACCGGCGCCGCGCCACCGACGCTAGCCTTTGCGGGCCAGACATCCTTCGGCAAGCGCGAGCGCAGTTCCTGCGGCAGCGACTCTTGCGTGAAGACCGGCTCGGCAATCCCCGCCTTGCGTTGCGCTGCGTAGTCGCGCCACGCGGCGAGTGCGTACTTGGCAAGCAACGCGATCGCAATCAAGTTGATGAAGGCCATCAGCGCTGCGCCCACATCGGCAAAACTCCACACGAGCGGCAAGCTCGCGACCGAGCCCAGCATCACGGCCAGCAGCACCAGCGAACGGAAGATGTGCAGGCACCACGGACGCTGCGTCATGAAGTCGAGGTTCACTTCCGCATAGGCGTAGTTGCCCAACACGCTCGAATACGCGAGGAAGAACACCGTCACGCCGGTGAACATGATCGCCCACTCGCCGAAGTGCGCTGCCAGTGCGCGCTGTGTGAGCACGGCACCTTCGGCTGCCGCACCGACTTCGTACTGCCCCGAGAGCAGAATCATGAAGGCCGTGGCCGAGCACACGACGATGGTGTCGAAGAACACCCCGAGCATCTGCATCAAACCCTGCTGCACCGGGTGCTTCGTAGTGGCAACCGCTGCCGCATTCGGCGCGCTGCCCATACCCGCTTCGTTCGAGAACAGGCCGCGCTTCACGCCCATCAGCACCGCCTGACTCACGGCGTAACCGGCCACACCGCCCGCCGCCTGCCCCAGCCCAAAGGCGTGATCGACGATCAGCGAGATCATGGCCGGAATCTTGTCGAAGTTGACGATGCAGACATAGGCCGCCAGCCCGAGATAGATCAGCGCCATGACGGGCACGATCCACTGCGCCACGCGAGCGACGCGTCGCACACCGCCATAGATGATCGGTGCCGTCATCAGCACCAACGTGATCCCGATCCAGATGCGCGACCAGCCGAACGACGCTTCAAGCGTCTCGGCAATGGAGTGCGATTGCACGGAGTTGAAGGCAAAGCCGAACGTGAAGAGCAGCGCGATGGCAAACACCACGCCGAAGGTGCGCGAGCCGAGCCCAAGCTGGATGTAATACGCCGGGCCGCCCCGGAACGTCTTGTCGCCGTGCGGCACCTTAAAGACCTGCGCCAGCGTCGACTCCACGAAGGCCGACGCCATGCCGACCAGTGCCGTCATCCACATCCAGAAGATGGCGCCGGGGCCACCGATGGTGAGCGCGACGGCGACGCCCGCAATGTTGCCGGTGCCCACACGACTGGCAAGACCGGTAGCGAACGCCTGAAACGGGGAAATGCCGGAGGGACTACCCGACGTGCGTAGCAAACAGACGCTATGCCAAAGCGCGCGTAGCTGAATACCGCCAAAGCGAACCGTGAAATACAACCCCGCGCCGAGCAAGGCAATCACAAGGGGATATCCCGATAACACACCGCCGACGGCATCGACCATCGGCTTGAGCCATTGCTCCATTGCTGCGTCTCCTTTCGTTGACAACGTATGCGCCCTGTCAGGCGGGCAAAAGGACGCAGATTCGCAAGGATTTGGCCCGAAATGGGGGTTTTGTAACCTACTTTAGGTAGATTCCCAAGGGCAATAAAAAAGCCGCGCGGCAGATACCGGGCGGCTCAAAAGACAAGGCAAGGAGACATCGACGACAAGGTTACCGCCGCTATGTGACGGTCATATGACGCTCATTTGGCCGTCATGCGGCGATATCCGGCCCCGGTATCAGCACTCGACGATATTCACCGCCAGACCGCCTCGCGCCGTCTCCTTGTACTTCGTTTTCATGTCGGCGCCGGTCTCGCGCATCGTCTTGATGACGGAGTCGAGCGAAACATAGTGCGCACCGTCGCCACGCAGTGCCATGCGCGCGGCGTTCACGGCTTTCACCGAAGCCATCGCGTTGCGCTCGATGCAAGGAATCTGCACCAGCCCGCCCACCGGGTCGCAGGTCAGCCCGAGGTTGTGTTCCATGCCGATCTCGGCGGCATTCTCCACCTGCTCGACCGTACCGCCCAGCACGGCAGCGAGCGCACCCGCCGCCATGGAACACGCCACCCCGACTTCGCCCTGACACCCCACTTCCGCGCCCGAAATCGACGCGTTGAGCTTGTACAGAATGCCGATGGCCCCGGCCGTCAGCAGGAAATCGATCACGCCCTGATCGTTCGCGCCATGCACGAAGCGGTCGTAGTAATGCATCACCGACGGGATGATGCCCGCCGCACCGTTCGTCGGGGCCGTCACCACGCGGCCACCGGCCGCGTTCTCTTCGTTGACCGCCATCGCGTACAGGTTCACCCAGTCCATCACCGACAGCGGGTCGGAGAGCGTGCGCTCGGCGCGTTGCGTCAACTGACGGTACAACTCCGGCGCACGACGGCGCACATGCAGCGGACCCGGCAGTTCGCCTTCGGCTTCCGGGTTGCCGATACCGCAACCGCGCGTCACGCACGACTGCATCACGTGCCAGATATTGATCAGGCCGGTACGGATGTCTTCTTCCTTGTGCCAGACCTTCTCGTTCTCCCACATCAGTTGGGCAATGGTCTTGCCGCTCTCGCGGCACATCTCCAGCAATTCCTTGCCCGTGCGGAACGGGTACGGCAACTGATCGTGTGCCGAAAGCACCTGCGCATTCGATGCGCCTGCCGTCACCACGAAGCCACCGCCCACCGACAAATAGCGACCTTCGCGCAGCTTGTTACCCGCGCCGTCGAACGCATGGAATTTCATGCCGTTCGGGTGTTCGGCCATCGCTTCGCGGCGATAGAACACGATGTGTTCCTTCTCGACGAACGGCACCTCGTGCTTGCCGAGAATCGACAGCACCTTCTCGCGGCGCAGCGTCGCCAGACGATCGCCAATCGTCGACGGGTCGACCGTGTCGGGGGCATCGCCCATGAAGCCCAGCAGCACGCCCTTATCGGTGCCGTGGCCCTTGCCCGTCGCCCCGAGCGAGCCGTACAACTCGGCGCGCAGCGAGGCCACCTGCGGCAACAGGCCGTCGCGTTCCAGCCCCTGCACGAACATCAACGCCGCGCGCATCGGACCCACGGTATGCGAACTCGACGGTCCGATACCGATCTTGAACAAATCGAAAACTGAAACGGCCATGGGGCTTTCCTGAATTTTTTAGAACTAACTTGAGACTCTGCGAGCGCCGTCATGCTGACGCATTCGCGTGACATCTATAGAGACAAAAAGGGGCCAGCAATGTTTCTGCCGGCCCCTGTTTATCGAGTTTGCAACACTTACTCGTAGTCGCTCATCGGCACGCAGGCGCAGAACAGGTTCCGGTCGCCGTACACGTTATCGGCACGGCCCACCGGCGGCCAGTACTTGCGCTCGCGCAGTGCCTTCACCGGATACGCCGCCTGGCTACGCGCATACGCATGCGGCCATTCGTCGGCAGTGACGACCTCAGCCGTGTGCGGGGCGTGCTTGAGCGGGTTGTCTTCGCGATCGGCACGGCCTTCTTCCACCGCGCGAATTTCTTCGCGAATCGTGACCATGGCTTCGATGAAGCGATCCAGCTCATGCTTCGATTCCGATTCGGTCGGCTCGACCATCAGCGTGCCCGGCACCGGGAAGCTCATCGTCGGGGCGTGGAAGCCGAAGTCCATCAGGCGCTTGGCGACGTCGTCGACCGAAATGCCGCTGGTTTCCTTGAGCGGACGCAGATCGAGAATGCACTCGTGCGCGACCAGCCCGCCCGGGCCCGAGTAAAGCACCGGATAGTGCGGCGCCAGCTTCTTCGCGAGGTAGTTGGCGTTAAGAATCGCGGTTTCCGTGGCCGACGTCAGGCCAGCGGCGCCCATCATCGCGACATACATCCACGAGATCGGCAGAATCGACGCCGAACCGTACGGCGCAGCCGACACGGCACCAATGCCGTCGGCATCACGCGAGTAACCGGTCGAGCGCTGGTTCGGCAGGAATTGCGCCAGATGCGCACCCACGGCCACCGGACCCACGCCCGGGCCGCCACCGCCGTGCGGAATGCAGAACGTCTTGTGCAAGTTCAGGTGCGACACGTCGCCGCCGAACTCGCCCGGTGCGCACAGGCCGACCATCGCGTTCATGTTCGCGCCGTCGACATACACCTGACCGCCATTTGCATGCACGATCTCGCAAATCTGACGCGCGCCCGCTTCGAACACGCCGTGCGTGGACGGGTACGTCATCATGATCGCGGCCAGACGGTCGCGATGTTGCTCGGCCTTCGCCTGAAGGTCGGCCAGATCGACGTTACCGTTGGCGTCGCACGCCACCACGACCACCTGCATACCGGCCATTTGTGCCGACGCCGGGTTGGTGCCGTGAGCGGAAGCGGGAATCAGGCAGATGTCGCGATGCGCTTCGCCGCGCGAGGCGTGATACGCCTGAATGATCAGCAGACCCGCGTACTCGCCTTGCGAGCCGGCGTTCGGCTGGAGCGAGACGGCTGCGTAGCCGGTCGCTGCGACGAGCATCTGTTCGAGCTGGTCGATCATCGTGCGGTAGCCCGCCGTCTGCGCGGTCGGCGCGAACGGGTGGATCTGACCGAATTCGGGCCACGTCACCGGCAGCATTTCCGAAGTGGCGTTGAGCTTCATCGTGCACGAGCCCAGCGGAATCATCGTGCGATCGAGCGCGAGATCCTTGTCCGAGAGGCTGCGCAGGTAGCGAAGCATCTCGTGTTCCGAGTGATAACGGTTGAACACCGGGTGCGTGAGGTACGCGCTCTGACGCGCGAGCGCCGCCGGGAAGCCGTCGGCCACCGTGGCTTCGATCGCATCGAAGTCGAGCGAACCGGCGCTCCTGCCCAGACCTTCGGCAAACACGTCCCACAGCGCGATCACGTCGTCGCGGGTGCTGGTCTCGTCGAGCGAGATGCCCACGATGTCCGCATCTTCGCGACGCAGGTTGAAGTGGCGCGCCACGGCGGCGGTGTGCACGGCGTCGGCGCGACCCGCGACGGGCACCGTCAGCGTGTCGAAGAACGTCGCGTTGCGCGGGGCAACGCCCAGCTTTGCGAGGCCGGCGGCGAGCACTGCCGTCAGACGATGCACGCGCGACGCGATGATGCGCAGACCTTGCGGGCCGTGATAGGCGGCGTACATGCTGGCCATGATGGCGAGCAGTGCCTGCGCAGTACAAATGTTCGAGGTCGCCTTCTCGCGACGGATGTGCTGCTCGCGCGTTTGCAGTGCGAGACGCAGCGCCGGCTTGCCTTGCGTGTCGACCGACACGCCCACCAGACGGCCCGGCATCGAGCGCTTGAGCTCGTCGCGCGTGGCCAGATAAGCGGCGTGCGGGCCGCCAAAGCCCATCGGCACGCCGAAGCGCTGGCTGTTACCCACGGCGACGTCGGCACCCCACTCGCCCGGCGGGGCCAGCAGCGTGAGCGAGAGCAAATCGGCGGCGGCGATCAGCATGCCGCCATTGGCATGGATTGCGTCGGCCAGCGCACGATACTCGCGCACATCGCCGCCCACGCCCGGGTACTGCACCAGCACGCCGAACGCATCGACGTCGGCAGCAGCGGCCACCGGGCCGACCTGCACTTCGATACCCAGCGGCTTGGCGCGCGTTTGCACCACTTCGATGGTTTGGGGCAGCACGTCGTCGGCCACGAAGAACGTGTTCGACTTCGACTTGCCCGTGCGCTTGACCAGCGTCATCGCCTCGGCGGCAGCGGTGGCCTCGTCGAGCATCGACGCGTTGGCGATGGCCAGACCCGTCAGGTCGATCACCATCTGCTGATAGTTGAGCAGCGCTTCGAGACGGCCTTGCGAGATTTCCGGCTGATACGGCGTGTACGCCGTGTACCAGGCCGGGTTTTCGAGCACGTTACGCAGGATCACGCCCGGCGTGAACGTGTTGTAGTAGCCCTGACCGATGAACGACTTGAAGACCTGATTCTGGTCGGCCAGCGCGCGCAGTTGCGCGATGGCTTGCGACTCGGTTTTCGGCGCAGCGAATTGGCCCAGCGCAGCAGCGAATTGCGGGCCGTCGCGGCGAATCGAGGCGGGTACGACCGCATCGATGAGCGCGGCGCGCGACGCGTAGCCAAGCTCGGTGAGCATGGCTTGCTGTTCGGGGCTGTCGGGGCCGATGTGGCGCGCGGAAAAGTTATCGCGCTGCTCCAGCTCGGTGAGCGAGCGGCGCGGCTGATGCAGGTCGTTCATGGCATTCATGGGTCAGATCTCTCGTTCGGTCACGGCAAGTGACAACGGCAATGTATTGCTATGCGCGGCACCCCGGTGCGGTGGCAGACTTCGCCACCCTTGCACCGGGTCTGCGGCTCGGTGGCTTACGCGCCCGGGCCGGCGTTGTATTGCTCGGCGGTGAGCAGACCGTCGAGTTCCTTCGCGTCGGTCGGCTTGATGCGGAACAGCCAGTTGGCGTACGGGTCGCTGTTGATTTGCTCCGGCGAACCAGCCACTTCGCTGTTCGTCTCGATGATCTCGCCGCCGATCGGGGCGTAGATGTCCGAGGCGGCCTTGACCGACTCGACCACCGCGACTTGCTCCTGTGCCTTGACCGTGCGGCCGGTGTCCGGCAGCTCGATGAAGACCACATCGCCCAGCGCTTCTTGCGCGTGGTCGGTAATGCCGATGGTCACGGTGCCGTCGGCTTCGAGGCGAGCCCATTCGTGGGACTCGGCGTACTTCAGGTTGTCGGGGGTATTCGCCATTTGTGACGCTCCGGTTTCAGTATTGGGGTGTCTTATTGAGAGTCTGTCGTGTCGCCAACCGCGCAGGTGCGAGCGTTGCCGCTCACGCCACCACGGCCTTGCCGTGACGCACGAATGGCAATTTGACCACACGTGCGGGCAATTGCTTGTCACGAATTTGTACGTGCACGAGCGCGCCGTCCGGCACGCCCTTCGGCAGACGCGCGAACGCGATCGACTGCTGGAGGCTCGGACTGAACGTACCGCTGGTAATTTCGCCGTCGCCGGCGTCCGTCACCACGACCTGATGGGCGCGCAGCACGCCGCCCTTGCCGTCGAGCACGAGGCCCGCGAAGCGCCACGTCTGGCCGCGCGTGAGCAGCGAATCTTTACCGACGAACGTGCGCTCGCTTTCCTTTTCGACCGTCCAGCCCAGACCCGCGTCGAGCGGCGAGGTGTCGTCGTCCATGTCCTGACCGTACAGGTTCATGCCGGCTTCCAGACGCAGCGTGTCGCGCGCGCCGAGGCCCGCCGGACGCACGCCGACGGCCACCAGCGCTTGCCACAGAGCAGCCACGTGGTCGGCATTCACGATCACTTCGAATCCGTCTTCCCCGGTGTAGCCCGTGCGCGCGATCATCAGCTCGCCGAACGGCGTGTCTTTGACGAAAGCGGCGTTGAACGGCTTAAGCACTTCGCTCGCCGCCTGGCTGCTCGGCACCGCTTGCCAAACCTTGGCGCGGGCGTTCGGGCCTTGCACGGCCACGATCGACAGATCGCGGCGCGGGGTGATCGTGAGGCTGTAGTCGCCGTGGGCGTTGAGCTGACCGATCCAGGCAAGGTCCTTGTCGGCGGTACCGGCGTTCACGACGATGCGGAACCAGTCTTCAGCGATGAAATAGATGATGAGGTCGTCGATCACGCCGCCGCTCGGGTTGAGCATGCAGGTGTAGAGCGCCTTACCCGGGGTTTGCAGCTTGTCGACGTTGTTCGCCACGGCGAAACGCAGGAATTCGCGGCAGCTCGGGCCGTGCAGATCGACCACGCACATATGCGAGACGTCGAACATGCCCGCATCGGTGCGAACGGCGTTGTGCTCTTCGATCTGGGAGCCGTAGTTCACGGGCATGTCCCAGCCGCCGAAGTCGACCATGCGGGCGCCGGCGGCGCGGTGCGTATCGTTGAGCGGGGTGCGTTTGAGATCGGTCATCGAAGCCTCAGA
This sequence comes from Pandoraea pneumonica, assembly GCF_049918595.1. Taxonomy (GTDB): domain Bacteria; phylum Pseudomonadota; class Gammaproteobacteria; order Burkholderiales; family Burkholderiaceae; genus Pandoraea; species Pandoraea pneumonica_A. The sequence goes on along the minus strand of NZ_JBNCRZ010000001.1, from coordinate 1,294,487 downwards.
ATCCAGGGATTTCGGAAAAGTAGTGTCCGAAAATGCAAAAAGGGGTCATCTCGACGACCGGCACGTGCGCGTGGGACGTGTGCGAATGCACTTGCCCGGCGCGATGCCAGTTGGCGAGATGACCCCTCTGTCCTTGGTACCTGAGAGATTGCCCGGCAGTCTCGGTAGTCACTGAGAATGCCAGCCCCTTCGGTGGGCTGTCCGCACGACAGTTGTCATGCCACAGCCGCTCTCCAGAGATCGAAGGCGATGCCTTCGGCGCGGACGGTCCTTGATGCCTGAGAGTTTGTGGGTATTACCCCTTCGGCGGCGCCAGTATGTGCTTCCCGGCGCGCTCTCCCGACCGCGTTCGCGCACTTTACGGGGAAAGCCGGGGGCTGTCAATTTGCCGAAAAACCGCTAATGCGACTCCCCGGGATTCACCCCCGCCGGACAGCCGTCGCGCCCCCATCGGCCGTTACAAACCGCCCAGATGCAACGCTGCTTCGGGATGACTTCGAACCATCGATATTTGTCGCACTGCGCGAGCGCCGCGGCGATGGTGGTAGCCGCGCCAGGCGTCGAGGCAGTCGATGGACTGGAGGCCGCCCCCGGCCCATGCACGGCGTCTGCCGCCGCAATCTGGCCGATGTCGCTGTTATCGAGATGGGCGGGCAAATCAGGGTTCGGTACCGGCTTAGCAGCGTTCGTCGCGTTCGCGGCATCACGGCGACTGAGCAAGGTCATCATGTCGTCGGGCGCGGGTGAGGACGGTGGGGACATGGCCGATGTGGCCGCCGCCGTCAGGGCGGCGGTGGCGGCGGACGCCGTCAGCGGTGTTGCTGACGCCGACGCGACGTCAGCCGCCGCGCCCGAGGCCGCTGCGTCGACTGCGGCAAGCGCCTGAGCACGGGCTAGCGCCGCCGATTCTGCGCTACTCGCGGTGCCGGGCGCCGCTGCGTTTGCGTCACCCGCGGCGTTCAAGGGGGGTGCGTTGCTTCCGTTGCTGAAAGGCGCGACGGCAATCGCGTCGGCAGATTTGGGTGTGGGGTCGACGTAAGGCGCGCGCAGGTTCCACCAGATGCCGATGAGCGCGATCGCCGCGAAGATGGCGGTACCGAGAACGAGCGCCCCGTTGATCCAGCCCGGCTCACCGTCACGCTTGCGCTGCTCGCGACGCTCGCGGCGCGTCAGGCGACGCGATTCGGTGGCTGCGGAGGCGGCCGCAGCGGCGTCACTCGCGGAAGCGGCTTGCGCCGTCGCCCGCGGTGCGTCGAGTACGCTCCCCGCATCGGCACCGGCGGTCGCCAGACTGCCCTCCCCGAAACCCGGTTCAGCATCAGCAAGAGGCGCACCACACTGCTTACAGCGCAGCGCACTCGTCGCATTGTTCGTCCCACAGGTTGGACATTGCACGGCGACCTCACCACGATGGCAACGTTTTTTATTATAGGCACCCCCTGTGCGTGGACGCCAGTGACGCCGCCCGCCGCAGTGCAACGGCGTCGCAACGGCCCCACAGTTCCGGCGCGGTGAGCGTTTCCTGATGGCGATGGCCTGCATGTCATTTCCGCGCACACGCCCCATGTTAGACTTGCCCACCTCCAGCGTGCCCGCCACGAAATGCCCTCGCGAGCACTCGACCGGCCGCCGCCCTCACCCCATCGCTTCACACCATGTCGTCCTTTCCGCTCAATCCTGCTCAGAACGAGGCCGTGCGCTATTTCGACGGCCCTTGCCTCGTGCTGGCCGGTGCCGGTAGCGGCAAGACGCGCGTCATCACACAGAAAATTGCCTGGCTCATCGAGACGAAGGGGTTCGAGCCGAAGCACATCGCCGCCGTTACCTTCACGAACAAAGCCGCCGCCGAAATGCGCGAGCGCGTCGCCAAGCAGTTGGAAGGCAAAACGCTGACCACGCCCGGCAAAGAAGGCCGCAAGGTGCCAGTCAACCAGTTGACGATTTGTACGTTCCACTCGCTCGGCGTGCAGATTCTGCGCCGCGAAGCGGAGAACGTCGGCCTCAAACCGCAATTCTCGATTCTCGATGCCGACGACTGCTTCGGTCTCATTCAGGAACAACTGGGCACGACCGACAAGGCGATGATCCGCGGCGTGCAAACGGCCATCTCACTGTGGAAGAACGGGCTCGTGACACCCGAGACGGCACTGGCTGCCGCCGAGACCGCCGACGAGCATCAGGCCGCCGTGGTGTATCGCAATTACATGGCGACGTTGCAGGCGTATCAGGCGGTCGACTTCGACGACCTGATACGCCTGCCCGCCGAACTGTTCGCGCGCGACGAAGAAGTGCGCGAGCGTTGGCAGAACAAGCTGCGCTATTTGCTGATCGACGAGTATCAAGACACCAATACCTGCCAGTACCTGCTGCTCAAATTGCTGGCAGGCCCACGCGCGGCGTTCATGGCCGTGGGCGACGACGATCAGGCGATCTACGGCTGGCGCGGCGCGACGCTCGAAAATCTCAAGCAGTTGCAGGTCGACTTTCCCACGCTGAAAGTCATCAAGCTCGAGCAGAACTACCGCTCGACCTCGCGCATTCTGACTGCCGCGAACAACGTCATCGCGAAGAATCCGAAAATCTTCGAAAAGAAGCTGTGGAGTGAACACGGGCTCGGCGATCCGATCACCGTCACCCCGGCGAACGACGAAGAACACGAGGCCGAGTCGGTCGTGTTCCGCCTGTCGGCGCACAAGTTCGAGCGCCGCGCGGAGTTTCGCGACTACGCCATTCTGTATCGCGGCAACCATCAAGCCCGCATCTTCGAACAGGTGTTGCGCCGCGAGCGTATTCCGTACGTGCTCTCGGGCGGACAGTCGTTCTTCGACAAGGCGGAAATCAAGGATTTGTGCGCCTATCTGCGCCTGCTGGCCAACCCCGACGACGATCCCGCATTCATCCGCGCGGTGACGACGCCGCGCCGGGGTGTGGGTAGCACCACCCTCGAAGTGCTGGGCGGGTTTGCCGGGCAAGCCAAGGTGTCACTGTTCGAAGCCGTCTACATGGGTGCCGTCGAGGCCCGTTTGCAGCCGCGGCAACTCGAACCGCTGCGCGCGTTCTGCGATTTCATCCAACGCATTACGGCGCGTGCGGCGCGCGACCCGGCCAACGAGGTCATCGACGACCTGATGGCAGGCATCCATTACGAGGCCTATCTGTACGACACGTTCGACGAGCGGCAGGCGCAGTCGCGCTGGACTACCGTGCTCGAATTCCTCGAATGGATGAAGCGCAAGGGCACACGTGGCAGCGCAGACGCGGCGACTGGGCTCGATAACATCGATGAGGATGCCGACGACGACGCCAAGAGCCTGATGGAACTCACGCAGACCATCGCGCTGATGTCGATGCTCGAAGGCCGCGACGGCGATGACCCGGACGCCGTGCGTCTGTCGACGTTGCACGCGTCGAAAGGTCTTGAGTATCCGCACGTGTTTCTCGTCGGCATGGAAGAAGGCATCCTCCCGCACATTCGGGAAGACGAGGAAGTCACCGCCGAGAAAATCGAAGAAGAACGCCGGTTGATGTACGTAGGCATTACGCGTGCGCAACGCACGCTGCAATTGTCGTGGTGCAGGAAGCGCAAGCGCGCGCGCGAAACTTACACGTGCGAAGTCTCGCGGTTCGTGCCCGAGATGCAACTCGACGAAGCGCCGCCTCCGCCGCCGGAAGACGCCCCCATGTCACCGAAGGACCGGCTCGCCAGCCTCAAGGCGATGCTTGCGGGCGGCGCGAACAAAACGCCGTCCCAGTAAACGAGACGCCCCCCGCATGCGGGGGGCTGGCCTGAGGATTCAGCGGCGTCCGGCCGGGGCTGTCGGCGGCGGCAGGGCGCGCAGTAAAGCAAGGCTTGCTGCTATTTGCCACCGCCCGTAGACGTCTGGCCACACGCGATTGCCGGACTCGACGCCACCATCACGCCTGCCAGACCGGCTAAACCAAGCACAGCGACAACCAACAACTTGCGCATAGGCTCTCCTCCACTCGTCAGGTGAGGTTTCACTATAGGAGCGCATTCTTTCGATGACAAAGACATCTTGACCATCGGCGCGGCGCGGGTGATAGTCGGTAAAAAACGGGCGAAACGGTACGCAAATTGCGTCGATTTCGGTCCAATGCCCACACCTCTCCAACGTCTCTCGCGATGCGTCACATGCACCCCTGCCGTGGCGAGTGTGCGGCACCGATCCTCAAGCCTTGTGGAGCGTGTGTGTGAGACTGCATATCCTGTCCGACCTGCATTTGTCCGTCGCCCCGCTGGCGACACCCGACGTTGTGGCAGACGTCACGATTCTGGCGGGCGACATCAGCCGCCCGGCGCAAGCCATCGAGTGGGCGAAGCAATTACCGCGCCCCGTCATCTACGTTGCTGGTAATCACGAGTTCTACGGCGCGACGCTCGCCGGGACACTAGCCGAGATCCGCAAGCTGGCAGCCGGCACGAATGTTCACGTACTGGAGCGCGGCGCCGTGACGATCGACGGCGTTCGCTTCATTGGCACGACGTTATGGTCCGACTTCGCGCTATACGACGCCGAAGGCAAGCACGACGAAGTGATTGAGGAGTCCCGGAAATTCGTGCGCGACTTCACACGTATTCGAGTGGGCGATCCGGCGGCACCTTGGTCCGACCTGCCGTTTTTCACCCCAGAGGACAGCGCCGCGCTGTGCCGCGAGAACGTGGCGTGGCTGCGACGCGCGTTGGCCGATCCGCACGATGGCCCGACAGTCGTCGTCACCCATCACGCGCCGACACCGCAGAGCATTCATCCGCGCTTTGCGGGGTCGCCCGTCAATCCGGCGTTTATTTCGGATTTGACGTCGTTCGTCGACCAGTCGGACGCCGCATTGTGGGTGCACGGCCATACGCACGATTCGTTCGATTACCGCGTTGGGCGTACGCGCGTGCTGTGCAATCCGCGCGGCTACTGTTTTGAGGGGCGAGTCGAGAATGCCGCGTTCGACCCCGCGTTGTGCGTGAACGTGTGACGCACTGCAACACGTCGGCCTACCGGTAGCGCGCTCCATGGATCGAGCGCCGACCCAGAAAGCAAAAATCCCCGCCGAAGCGGGGATTTTTCTTTTGCAGCGACAGCTTATGTGCCGAGTTACTTCGCCGCGCTGACCATGTAATCGACAGCGGCCTTCACATCGTCATCCGAAGCGTTGGCAGCGCCGCCCTTCGGCGGCATGGCGTTCAGGCCCTTGAGTGCGGCGTTGTGCAGTGTGTCGATGCCGGTGGCAATGCGCGGTGCCCACGCGGCCTTATCGCCGAACTTCGGCGCGTTCATCACACCCGACGCGTGGCACGCCATACAAACCGTGTCGTAAAGCTTCTTGCCCGCTTCAAGGTTGCTGCCAGCGCCGGCGGCGGCCGGAGCGGCGGTCTTGAGCGACGCCATCGCGGCAGCCGCAGCAGCGGCCGAGCCAGCGTCGGCGGCGGGCGCTGCGCCCGAGGCGGGTGCGGCAGCCACGGCGCCGGAGGCCGGCTGCGCGGGTTCGGCCGGTTCTTGCAGCTTGCCGCCCGAGGCGTTGGCCATGTAGACGATGGCGCGGCCAATTTCGTAATCCGTCACGTCGTCGGGGCTGGTGCCGCCGCGCGCGGGCATGGCGCCTTTACCGGCCAGCGCGATCTTGAGCATTTCGTCGTAGCCCTGCGCAATGCGCGGCGCCCAGTCGGCCGAGCCGACCTTCGGGGCCCCGGCGGTGCCTGCGGCGTGGCAGGCGGCGCAAACGGCTTTATAGAGTTGCTCGCCCGTCTGATAGACGCGCGGTGCGTTGGCATCCTTGATTTCGACCTTGGCCACGGGCGCGATGCGCTCGGCGATGGCTTTTTCGGTCATGGCGGAACTGCCGGCGCCGGTCAGGGCGTTGTTGCCCACGTAATTGACCAGCAAGACGATGATGACAATCGGTACCAGAAAACCTGCAATGACTGCGGCGATGAGCTGCTTTGGTGTTTTGATCAGGGACTCATGCTCGTTATGTGCTTCACTCATGCGGGATCTCTCAATAGTTTTTGTGGAAACCGAGTGCGTCACACCGGACGGCAGGCGCCATCCGGTCAAAATAACGAGCCATTGTAGCAACAAACACTCCCGCGATGACACGTGATGGCCGTGCGCAGACGCCGCAAAAGTCCCGTGTTTTCCCTAACTTACGCGAAACCCAAAGCGGTGTTCCGCGTAGTTTGTGCGTGAAGGGGGATAGCATTGCATGCACAGCAAAACCGCGCGTGATGCGTATCCCGTAGTGAATTGCCGCATTGTGGGGCGCGAGGATGCGCCGGGCATGGACGGCGCACGACAAAACCGCTATGCTTGCACGTCTTTGCCCGCCGGCCTGCGCGTTCGCGCATTCCTACCGGTGGTCTGCACAGCGCCCGTAGCTCAGGGGATAGAGTATCGGCCTCCGAAGCCGAGGGTCACTGGTTCGATTCCAGTCGGGCGCGCCAAATCAAAACACCACCAGCCGATCTACCAGTTGCGCCATCCGTGCGTTCGCACCGGACCACGACTCCACTGTCGACGTTCTGCCGTCGAAGTACACCGTATTCATCACCGAGCCGTTCTGACTGAGCGTGAGCGTCGCGTACGCCAGATACTCGCTCGGCGCATTGCCCCATAAGGAATTGCGCCAGGCACGGCGCACCGTGTAGTTCAGCACCACGCAGCCGGTTGGCCAGGTGCCGGGACTATAAATAGTGCTCACGATGCCGTAGGCACGCAGCCGTCCCTGAATCGCCGGTAATAAATCCGAGACGCCGTCGGCCCCCAGTTCGATACACAGGTTGCGGCTCATCAGCTCGGGCGCGGCCGGTTGCGTCGGCGGCACCACCGACGGCAACTGGTCCGCCAGCACCACCCCTGTCGTCACCACACTGGCCGCCACTTGCGCCGCCACCACCGGCACCGGCGTCGCGAACAGACATCCGCCCAACGTCGCGCTGGCCGCAGCCGCCAGCGCCAGCACCACCGCAAGGCGCTTCATCAGAAGGGCGACACACCCAGCAGCACGTGCTGGAGCCAGCCGCCGTTCGCCCCGTCGGCCACCTGACCGTCTTCCACCCTCGCCACCTTCGCCTGCCCGACCTTGCTCGACGCCACCACATTGCCCGGTTGGATATCGAACTTATTGACCACGCCGGTGAAACGGAAGGTCTCCAGATTGCGGCCCTGCATCACCTGCTTCTCGCCGCCCACCACGTACGCACCGTTCGGCAGCACCTCGACGATGGCCACGGCAATGGTGGCGGTCATCGCAGAGCTCGAACTCGTCGTCCCGTTACCTTGGAACGCGCTGGCCGACGAACCGATGTTGAACCAGCGTTCGAGCAGCGAATCGGCGCCGTTGTCTTTCGCGCTCTTGGCCGTGACGCTCGCATTGCGCGTCACGTTGCTCTGCGCCTTGTTGGTGCCGGTCGTGGTTTCTGCCACCTGAATCGTGAGCAGGTCGCCCACGCGATGCGCCACCGGCGTCTCGAACCAGTTGGTCGCGGTCGTCGCCTGATAGATCGACCCCGCCGTTTGCACGTTCGTCACGCGCGGCATCGGCATGACGGCCATCGGCGTGGGCGCCACACCGCCGCTCGAACAGGCGCTGAGCAACAGCGAACCGGCCATGGCAAGGGGCACCGACGTCAGAACAAGGCCACGCGCCGCAGCGCGACGAAGCATCGACAGTTTCGACATGGTGTGGCGCCCCCGCGCCCTGACCGGGCCGCGTCGCCCGGTTGTCATCGAGAAAAGTGAGGAAATGGCACTTCGGCCAGCTTCGTAAGGAATAGTAAAAACAGGGCGTGCAGCCAGTGCGCACAAATCGTGGAAAATTTGTGGAGGCACGGCGCGCGTTGCCGTGAAGCTGAGAAAATGGCGCGCCATCGACGGGACCTTCACGTCCGGAGTCCGCCCGTCAAACCCGGTGACGCTACCAAGGGCCTGTTCCCCCGAGTCACTCCGATTTACAACGCCACCGAACCCAGCCACGCATGAACTCCGGCATCACGCGCAAGTTGTTCCTCGCGATCTTCGCGACCGGCCTGGTCACCATGGCGGCCACGACGGTCGTCGTGCGTGCCGCACTGAACGGGCACAGCTGGCTCGCGGGCGACAACCTGATTTATCTCGCGCTGCTCGGCGTGGCGACGCTCGGCGCTGTCGCCATTCGCGTCGCGCAGCGCTTGCTCGTGCCGGTCACACCGCTGCTCGAAGCGACGCATCGCATGGCCATGGGCGATTACAGCGTGCGGGCCCCGACCGTGGGTGCCGACGAACTGGCCCGTCTCGCGGCCGACCTGAATCGGCTGGCCGATACGCTCGCGCATAACGATCAACTGCGCCGCGATCTGCTCGCCGACATTTCGCACGAGCTGCGCACCCCGCTCTCCGTGCTGCGCGGCGAAATCGAAGCGATGGAAGACGGCGTGCGCCCGCTCACGCAAGACGCGCTGGCGTCGCTGCGAGTGGAAGTCTCGCTGTTGGCGAAGCTGATCGACGATCTCTATGAACTCTCGCTCTCCGACATCGGCGCCCTCACGTATCAGTTCGCCCCCGTGGACATGACCGAGCGTGTCGCGACCACTGTCATGGCGTTTCGCGATTGGTTCGATGCCAAGGGCATCGCGCTCACGGTGCACATGCCCGACGACGTACTCACCGTGGACGGCGACCTGCATCGCCTGACGCAGTTGCTCGGCAATCTGTTCGAGAATTCGCTGCGCTACACCGATGGCGGCGGTGCGGTGCGGGTGTATCTGTCGTCGAGCGGCTCGCAATTGCGGCTCGAGATCGAAGACTCGGCCCCGGGCGTGCCTGACGACGCGTTACCGCGTCTATTCGAGCGCCTCTTTCGCGTCGAAGCGTCGAGAAGCCGGCGCAGCGGTGGCGCGGGGCTGGGGCTGGCGCTGTGCAAACACATCGTCGAAGCGCACGGCGGACAGATCATCGCGCGCCATTCGCCGTTGGGCGGACTCGCGCTCGCGATCGTGCTGCCGTGCCATCGCAACACGTCATGCCTCTCCGCGCTCAACGGCGCGCTGGGAAGCGCCTTGGGAAGTTCGCTGGGCGGCTCGTTCGGCGGTGCATTCGGCACACCCATCGCCGGTGGCACGACGAACGAAACCGCCCCCGGCACCGCATTTAGCAACAGCACCCTGACCACCCTTTGTTGACACCGCCCGCAATGAATATCGCTTTGCAGACACTTGCCGACAAGGGCGCCCCGTTGCGCTCACCGACCGACGTCATGCCCCTTCCCGATACCGCGCCGATTCTGATCGTCGAAGACGAGCCGAAGCTCGCAGCGCTACTCGCCGAGTATTTGCGCGTCGCGGGTATGCCCTGCCGCATTTTGTCGGACGGTCGTGACGTACTGCCCGCCGTGCGCACGACCGAGCCGCGCCTCATCTTGCTCGATCTGATGCTGCCAGGCATGGACGGCCTCGAAGTGTGCCGCGCCGTACGCGAGATCTCGGAAGTGCCGATCGTGATGCTCACCGCGCGTGCTGCCGAAACCGACCGGCTGCTCGGCCTCGAACTCGGTGCCGACGACTACATCTGCAAGCCGTTCAGCCCGCGCGAAGTGGTCGCCCGCGTGAAAGCCATCCTGCGCCGCGTGCGTGGCCCCGCGAGCGTCTCGGCCATGGCCGCCCCGGAAGTGCCGCCGCCGCAGCCGGCGCTCGTGATCGACGCCGTGCGCCATCACGCGCGCCTAGACGGCCACGAATTGCCGCTCACGCCCGTCGAGTTGCGTCTGCTCGCAACCCTTGCGAGTCATCCCGACAAAACTTTCCCGCGCGCCCATTTGCTCGACCGTATGTACGACGACCATCGTGTGGTGGCCGATCGCACCGTCGACAGTCACATCAAGAATTTGCGGCGCAAATTGCAGTCCATTCGTCCCGACGAAGAGATCGTGCGCTCGATCTACGGCGTGGGCTACCGGCTGGAGTTGCGCACCGACCGCCCAGGACGGTTGGCAGCGCGACTCGATGTCGCGGCAAGCGTCGCGGCTATCGACAACCCGCCCGGCGCGGTGCCAGAATAGGCGAACCCGCGCATACACGGGTGTGCTGTCATTGAGGAGATTGACGATGCCCCGCTGCACCGCCACGCTGTCCCCGATGTCTGACCCGCCGCTTAGTTCTGCTTCACGCCTCGCCGCTTCTTCTGCTGCATCCGCTTCGCCACCTTCGGCGTCGTTTGTCTCGCTTGTCTCGCCTGTCTCTTTTGCCCCGCACTTCCGTCTCCGGCACTCTGCTTTGAGCGCTCAAGGACTGCGCGCCCTCTTGCGAGCCGGTGTCGCGTTCGTCATGCTTGGCACTGGCGGCCTTGCCATGGCACAAACCCCGGTGTGCTTCGATAGCGTGGGCCGCGCATTGCCCCCCGAACAGTGCTCGCAGGCCGCCCGCAATCAGGCCGCAGCACAAGCGGCCACCGCGACAGACGCCGGCCCGACGCAACGCGAAGAATGCCGCGCGCTCGCCGACAAGATCGCCAACACCCCCGACAAGCCGGTCTACACCCGAGACCGCCCTGTCGTGCAACCGAACGGCAACCGTATCGACATTCCTACACGCACCAACCCGCGCAAAGCGCTCAAGGAAGAATACATGCGCAAGTGCACGTAGGCAGGCACCTACAAGTTGACGCAAGAAGCGCGCACGTTAGCGGATTTTGTCGCGCGATTCTCTTGACAATGGCCGTAGACGCCGCATAATCGACGTCATGTCGACGCCCTGTCGGCCACCATCGCGAGGTGGAAATCTCGTCGCCTGGTGCCAGAGGCGGCATCTCTCGGATGCCGAAGCATCGACCTCATCACCCGCTTCACCGCCGTTGCGGCGCGCCCCCGCCGATCATTCCGGGCGCCTGCCACGACATGACGTTTTTATCCGCATCCAAGCCGCAGCCCTGTCCGTGCGGCCCATGCTTCTGGAGGGAGAAAATGCAAAAACGCGATTTCCTGATGAAAACTTCCGTCGCCGTTGCCGCCGCCGCGTTCGCGCTGGCCGGTTGCTCGACGACCAGCCCGTCGCAAGCCGACAAGAGCGATAGCTCCCCTTCGGTCAACGCCAACAAGCGCCGTGAAATCGACGCTTCGGTCAACGGCGCACTCGACAAGATGTACACCACGGTCAAGGGTTCGCGCGAGCTGGTGAGCAAGGCCCGCGGCGTGCTCGTGTTCCCGTCGGTCCTGCAAGCCGGTTTCGTCGTGGGCGGTGAGTACGGCGAAGGCGCGCTGCGTGTCGGCGGCGCCACGCAGGGTTACTACAACACGGTGACGGCATCGTTCGGCCTGCAAATCGGCGCGCAATCGAAGGCTGTGATCTTCCTGTTCATGACGCAAGACGCGCTCGACAAATTCCAGCGCACCGATGGCTGGACGGCCGGGGCCGATGCCTCCGTCGCCGTGGTCAAGATCGGCGCGAACGGTGCGGTCGACCTGAACACCGCCACCTCGCCGGTGGAAGTGATCATCATGACCAACGCCGGTCTGATGGCGAACCTGAATGTCGAAGGTACCAAGGTCACCAAGCTGAAGATTTAACGTTGGGCCGTCGGGCTCACGATGCTCCAAAGGAAAACGGCGCCACCCCGCAAAGGGTGGCGCCGTTTTTTGTGCGCGCCGATATCGATCGGCTAACGCGTCTTACTCGTTGCTGAATTACTCGTTACTGAACGCCGCCGGACGCCACTTCAGCAAACGCTTCTCGAGGGACGTCAGCAAGTAATCCGCCCCGAGCGCCACGGCTGCCAGCACGATCATCGCCGCAAACACGCCGCTCGCATTGAACGCGCCTTGGGCGGTCGAGATCAGCAAACCGATCCCTTGCTTCGAACCGAGGAATTCGCCGACCACGGCACCGACGAGTGCGAAGCCGAAGCTCACGTGCAAGCTGGCGAGAATCCACGACAGCGCCGACGGAATCACCACCGCCATCGTCACCTGACGACGCGATGCGCCCAGAATCTGCGCGTTCGCAATCATGTAGCGATCGGCCTCGCGCACGCCCTGAAACGCATTGGCGAACACCACAAAGAACACCATCACCACGGCGAGCGCGACCTTCGACGCCATGCCCAGGCCGAACGCGATCACGAAGATCGAGCCCAGCACCACGCGCGGAATCGAGTTAGCGATCTGAATATAGAGACTTAACACATCGGAGAGCAGCTTGTTGCGGCCCAGCACGATGCCGCAAATCACACCGGCGACACCGCCGATAAGAAAGCCCAACACCGTCTCTTCCAGCGTGACGAGCACCTGTGCCCAGAGCGGGCCTTGCGACGTGCCATTCACGCACCAGTCGTAAATCTGCTCGACGATCAACGTCGGTTGCGAGAAGAAGAACGGATCGATCCAGCCGACACGTGCCGCCACTTCCCAGCCACCGAGGCCGATGACCAGAATCGCGACGCGCAGGAAAATCACCAGCGCGCGGCGTTGCTTGATGCGGCGTTGCGCCGCGGCTTCTTCACGCGCGAGATCGGCGTCGCCGAACCCTGCCAGCATGGCCTGTTCACTCATGTTCATGCCCTCCTCCTGACGGCATGGGCACACACGGCTGCGTGTACCCGTCAATTCACTTTCGATGCCCCGATGGATGTCGGGGCACGACATCAACCGATCTTCACTTCTTCGCGCAAGTCAGCCCAGATCTCGCGCGAGATATCGATGAAGCGCTGTTCGTAACGAATTTCCGACATCACGCGCGGACGCGGCAGGTCGATCGTGTACACGTTCTTGAGCGTTGCCGGACGTGCGGTGAGTACAAACACCCGATCGGCCAGTGCAATCGCTTCTTCCAGATCGTGCGTGACGAACACCACCGAGCCCGACGTCGACGACCACAGTTGCAGCAACTCGTCTTGCATGAGCGTGCGCGTCTGCATGTCGAGCGCGGAGAACGGCTCGTCCATCAGCAGAATTTCGGGGCCGTTGATAAACGTCTGTGCGAGGGCCACACGCTTGCGCATGCCGCCCGAGAGTTGGTGCGGGTAGTGGCTGCCGAACTTATCGAGCCCCACGCGCTTGATCCACTGATCGGCCAGCGCATAGGCGGCGTCTTTCGACTGACCGCGAAACAGCGGGCCTGCGGCCACGTTCTCGCGCACGCTGCGCCACGGAAACACCGCGTCGTTCTGGAAGACGAAGCCGATGCGCGGGTCGATACCGTTCACCGGCTGGCCCATCACGCGCACGCTGCCGGCGGTGGGGCGCAACAGACCAGTAATCATCGACAGCGTGGTCGACTTGCCGCAGCCGGTCGGGCCGACGATGGCGACGAATTCGCCGCGCGCCACCGACATGCTGAAATTACGCAGCGCAATGGTGGCCTTGCCGTCCGGCGAGATAAAGCGGCACGACACGTTATCGAACTCGATGGCCGGGGTGTCGCGCGAGACTGCGCTGGCAGCGCGGGACGGCGCCTGCGCGGTGGGGATGTTGGTCTGGCTAATCGTCTGAGTCATGCCCAGCTCCTCTGGTACGTCGGCGGCTAACTGCGCTTGCGCGTCATTTTCAAGGGGTGAGCCAGCCCGCACACCGGACGGAGGTCGGGTGCGGGCGGCTCGGTGGGCTGCGCGTCTTACCGACCGCGCGCCGGTACTACAGGGTCAAGAGGTGCGAGTGGTGCGATCGCGGCGAGTCAGTTACTTCGCCTGATCGACAAACTCGTTGGTGTACGTCTTCGACAGATCGATGTGCTTGCCCTTCACGTTCGGGTTGAACGCGGCGAGCACCTTCAGCACAGTCTCGGGGCCACCGTTCGGCATACGGCCATCCGGCGAGAACATCGGCAGCGAGTTTTGCAGCGCCTGCACGTACAGTGCCTTGTTGTTGCCGTAGTAGTCCTTCGGCATCTTGTCGGCGATCTCGGCCGCCGAGTGCGTGTTGATGTACTTCAGCGTCTTCACGAACGCACGCGCGAGCTTGGCCGCTTCGGGCTTGTGCTTGTCGAGCCACGCGCGCTGCACGTACAAGCTCGATGCCGGGTAAGCGCCGCCCAGTGCTGCGACCGTGCCTTCCATCGTGCGCATGTCGACCAGCACCGCGGCGTCGCCCGTCTTGAGCAACTGCGAGGCGGTCGGCTCGGTGGTCATGCCCGCGTCGATGCGGTTCTGTTTGATGGCGGCGATGAACGTGTTGTCTGCGCCCACGGGCAGCACCGAGTATTGCGACGACGCAATGCCGTGCTTCGCAGCGAGATACTGCGTGAGGAAGTTGGTCGACGAGCCCAGACCGGTCACGCCGAGCGTCTTGCCCTTCACGTCGGCCATGCTCTTGATGGTGTCTTTGCTCTTCGCGTTGACGAGTTCGACTTCACCGGGCACTTGCCCGAAGATCACGATCGCCTGAATCTCCTTGCCCTTGCTCTGCAAGTCGATCGAGTGGTCGTAGAAGCCCACCACGGCTTGCACGGCACCGGCGAGCAGTTCGTTCTCGGCGTCCACACCGGCGGGCTGCGAGAGCAGCTCGACGTTCAGGCCTTCTTCCTTGAAGTAACCCAGTTGCTCGGCAAGCTTGGCCGGCAGATAGATCATCTTCGTGATACCGCCCACCATGATCGTGACCTTGCCGCTGTCCGCGGCAAAGCCAGGTGCGCTGGCCATGGCCAATGCCGCGCCGAACACGCTGGCGAGGACGGGTTTCACAAGGACTTTCGGCAGACGCAGGCCAAGGCTTGCTCGCATTGTGGTGTCTCCATTGTTTTAGGGATAATGGGCCGACCCGCTGAGCGGTGACGGCAGGCCTCGGGCACAGATGCCGCAAAGCCGGGGCAGCGATCCTTTCATCTGCCATGGGCGGATTGTAGAAAAACGAAGCTTTCATCGAGCTTTCGCTGCATGCAGGTTTTCGCTCGCAACAGGGGGGTGTTTACCCGCTGTTGGCGTAGCCCCGCACAGCGGGCACACTCCGGTGCGCTTCACTTGAGCCTTACGCTCGACCGCCATGAAACTGCTGCTGATCGAAGATAACGACACCCTCGCCCACTGGCTCGCCCGTATGCTGCGCGACGACAACTTCACCGTCGACGCCGCGCGCGATGGCGATGCGGCCGACCGCCTGCTGCAAACGGAAACGTACGACGTGGTGCTGCTCGATCTCATGCTGCCCAAGCTCGGCGGCAAGCATGTGCTGCGCCGCCTGCGCGAGCGGCGCAACAACGTGCCGGTCATCATCCTGACGGCAAGCGGCTCGGTCGACGAGAAGGTCGACTGTCTTGGTGCGGGCGCCGACGACTATCTCGTGAAACCTTTCGAAGTGCGTGAGCTGATCGCCCGCGTGAAGGCGCTCGCGCGCCGTCATGCGCCGGAGCAGAGCGCCGACTTCGTGTGCGCCGATCTCGGCTATCACGCCGGTACGCGCCAGTTCACGATTGCAGGCGCACCGCTCGCACTGCCCTCGCGCGAACACGCCGTGCTCGAAATTCTGATGCGCAAACAAGGCAAGACCGTGGCGAAGAGCGCGCTGGTCGACGGCGTCTTCGGTCTGGACGACGAGCCGAGCGCCGACGCCATCGAGATCTATATCCATCGTCTGCGCAAAAAGCTCGAACCGAGCCGCGCGGCCATCATGACCCTGCGCGGGCTCGGCTACTTGTTGCGCGAAAAAGATGCTTAGCCTGCGCGTCAGATTACTGATGTGGCTGATGCTGCCGCTCTCGCTCTACATCGGCGCGAGCGGCTGGCTGGCGTATCGCAGCGCCCACGACACCGCCGAACTCGTGCAGGACCGCGCGCTGCTCACCTCTGCACAAGTCATCGCGGGGCAGATCGCCTGGGTCGACGGCGCCCTGCGCGCGAGCGTGCCGCCCTCGGCGCTGGAGTTGTTCGCCTCGCCCGAGCACGACCGCGTGTTCTATCAGGTCATCACCGAAAGCGGCCAATTGCTCGCCGGGCCGCCGGACTTCCCGCATCCGCCGCTGTTTCCGGCGACGGTGCCAGCCTATTCGACCATCACCTTCAACGACGAGCCGCTGCGCGTGATCAGCTTCGTGCGCACGATGTACGACTCGGGCAAACCGTACCGGGTGGCGGTCGTGGTCGCCGAGACGATGTACGCGCACGACCGGATGCTGGCCGAATTGTGGGAGCCGTCGCTGCATCGGCAGATCGCAATGGCCGCCTTGGCGGCGTTGCTGGTGCTCATCGGGCTAACCGTGGAGCTGCATCCGCTCATTCGCCTGAAAGACGAAGTGGCCGGACGCTCGCCGCAGGAACTGGTGCCGATTCGCGCCGGGCAGTTGCAAACCGAACTGCGCCCGATCGTCGATGCCATTAATTTGTGCATCCAGCGCCTCTCGGCGCAAGCGCAGCAGCAACGACGTTTCGTCGCCGATGCCGCGCATCAGTTGCGCACCCCGCTCACGCTGCTCGACACGCAGCTTCAGTTCGCCGCCCAACTCGACGACCGCGTGCAACTCGCCGACGTCCTCACCGCGATGCAGACCAGCAGCCGCGGGCTGGCCGATCTGACCAACAAACTGTTGCTGCTCTCGCAGGCCGAAGCCGCCGACACGCCAGCGTTCTCGCGTTCGCGCGTCGACCTGGTGGCCGTGGCGGCGGGCGTACTCGAAGAGCTGGTGGCGCTGGCGCAGCGGCGCAACATCGATTTGGGCTTCGAGTCGGCCCACGAGCACGTGTGGGTGGTCGGCAATGGCGAGCTGTTTCATGCGATGGTCATGAATCTTGTCGACAATGCGATCCGCTACATCCACGAGGGCGGACGCGTCACCGTGGCCATCGACAGCGCGGACAACGTCGCGCAACTCAGCGTTATCGACAACGGACCGGGCATTCATGCCGAGGCGCGCCAGCGCGTGTTCGAGCGCTTCTACCGCAACGCGCCGCCGGGCCAGCCGGGCACCGGCCTCGGGCTTGCCATCGTCAAGGAGATCGTCGCCGCCAGTCACGGCACCGTGACGCTCGCCCCTGGCGACGACGGCCGCGGCCTGATCGTGACCGTCTCGCTACCGCTTGGGCCTGCTCACGCTAATTCGGAGGCCGAAAGCAACGCCTGATCGGTGACGCGGGGGCGAAGCCGTCACCGATAAAGCGCAGGTAAACCCGCGCGAAGGGCTGAAAGAAAATAACATCCGTATGAAGTCGTGCTGAAAATTGAGGCGGTACAATCGTTTAGATCGGAAATGTCGTTTGAAACATACGCTCGACTGGATGCGCTAGGACAAACCCTGATATATTTGGGGTCTTCGCAGAATCCTCCTCAAGCAAGTGGAAACTTCTTGATCCAAATCAATTAGTTACACTTCGCTGTCAACCACGTGGGTGCCCGCCGCGTGTAATTGTGACGAAATGTAAAGTTTGTTAAATTGAATGTGGGTCTCGCCGCGTGGGTTGCGGCAAGAGACTTTTTCTCTCAGGGATTTGCCTCCATGCCGTATCTCGTCGATCCTGCCGCACAGGCTGCGAGACGTCGCGTGTCGCTTGACGACGCGTTGCACTCGCGCGCCGTGACGCCGGTATCGGATCAGCCCGCCGCTAGCGGCGTGGCGTTGCCGCCCGAGCCGGTCTCACGACCCGCGCGCGCTGCCGTGACACGTCCGCTCGCTCAATCGGTAGCCCGAAAGATCGACGCCGCACGCGAAGCCGAGCGCACGCGTATCGCGCAAGAGATGCATGACGGGCTGGGCGCTCAGCTCACGGCACTGCAACTGGTGATCGCACGCTTGTCGGTGCGCCCGCCCAGCGATGCGGCCGAATGGCAATCCCTCTGTACCCAAATTCAAAACGCCGCCAATGCGGCACAAGATGCCGCCGACGAGCTCGTCGGCCGTCACCGCCCACCGGTGCTCGACGCGGGGCTCGTCCCGGCGCTGCGCACGTGGCTGCGCGGGTTTGGCGAGCAAGGCGGCCTCACGTGCATCTGGCGTTGCGACGACGTCACGCGCGAGCGCGTGGCTCATCTCACCCCTGATGCCATGCTCGCGCTGTACCGCATTGCACAGGAAGCGCTGACCAATGTCGCCCGGCACGCACGCGCAACGCGCGTGGTCGTGGCGCTCGACAGCAGTCATCGTTCACTCAAACTTACGATTTCCGACGACGGTTGCGGCGTAGCCCGCGGCGCGCGTCGCAAGCACGGACATTTCGGACTGGTTGGCATGCGCGAGCGTTGTACGGCGCTCGGCGGCACGCTACGCATTGGCAGTGTTCAAGGATCGGGGACGCTCGTGAGCGCACGTCTTCCCTGGCACCAGATCCTGTCGGCCCCGACAGCGGCGCTCGCTGCCGGTCTTGAAGTCCCGGAATCGCTTGCCCTTCACGGATACGCATCATGACGCTAAGAGTGCTCATCGTCGACGACCACGCCATCGTGCGCCAGGGCGTCCGGCAGTTGCTCTCCGATAGCGGGAGCATCGCCGTCATCGGCGAAGCCGATTGCGGCGCAGAAGCGCTGGAAATGACAGACGCCGCACAGTGGGACATCGTCCTGCTCGACATTTCGCTGCCCGACACGAACGGCCTCGAAATTCTGAAGACCCTGCGGCGCAAACATCCGCGCCTGCCGGTGATGATCTTCAGCATGTACGGCGAAGGCCAGTTTGCCTTGCGTGCGCTCAAAGCTGGCGCGGCCGGTTATCTGAGCAAACGTTCGAACGCCCAGCAATTGGTCTCGGCGGTGCGACAGGTCGCCGCAGGCCGCAAGTACGTGAGCCCGATGGTGGCCGAAACCCTCGCCGACTATCTGGGCCCCGACGCCGACCAGCCGCCGCACGAGCGTCTGTCCGATCGTGAATACCAGACGTTGTGCATGATCGGCTCGGGCAAGCGCCTCACCGACATCGCCAACGCGCTCTCGCTCTCGGTGAAGGCGGTAAGCGTGTACCGCACCCGCCTGCTCGAGAAGATGCGATTGAACAACAATGCCGAGCTCACGTATTACGTGATGCAACACGGCTTGGTCAGTGCCGAGATGGGTCCCGTGTGTGCCTGATTCGGATCTGAAGCGCACCTAAGTTAGTAAGCGCAAACCGCCACATCGATATTGCCGCCCCTCGGGCGGCAATATTTTTTCATCCCCACCAAAAATATTTTGCACGGCATTCCCAACGATGCCCCGCGACGCGAGCCGCATCGCACTCGTCACAGTGTGCAGCGCAGGCCGTCACCTCTCCGAGCCTTACCGGACATGAATAGGCGGCACTTTGCCCCTTTGCTTGTCGGATCAATCGTGGAGGAATTTTGTAGACTGGCTTACTAGCGTTTTTCCGACATCGACAGGGTCCGTCGATGGGGGGCGGCAGAGCATTTTGCAAAACCACCCTAAATTTTCCCAAAGGCCGTCCGATATCCCCTACAACGGCGGCTTTCGGCGATTGGCTGGTGAGCCAAAGTTACGGCGCTTAAGCCGGAGCCAAAAATTTTGGGAAAGGAGTGGCTAAATGTCATCTGTCATCAATACCAATATCTTCTCGCTGGTTGCTCAACGTAACCTGAATACGTCGCAATCGGGCCTGCAGACCTCGATCACCCGTCTGTCGTCGGGTATGCGCATCAACAGCGCGGCTGACGACGCCGCTGGCCTCGCGATCACGGACCGTATGTCGGCCCAGATCAACGGCACGCAGCAAGCTCAGCGCAACGCCAACGACGGTATCTCGCTGGTGCAAACCGCCGCGGGCGCCCTGTCGTCGATCACCGACAACCTGCAACGTATCCGTACGCTGGCTGTTCAGTCGACCAACTCGACGAACTCGGCTTCGGACCGCGCTGCACTGGACCAAGAAGTTCAACAGCGTCTGGCTGAAGTGAACCGCCTGGCCACGCAAACGTCGTTCAACGGCCTGAACGTGCTCGACGGCTCGATGGGCACGGCAAACTTCCAAGTCGGTGCTAACGCTGGTCAGACCATCTCGGTCAACCTGCAACAAAGCATGACCATCGCCAGCATCGGCTCGGTCGCACAAACGACCTCGTCGACGAACCCGCTGAGCTTCACCGTTGCTGCCATGTCCGTCCAACTGGGCTCAGGCACGGCAGTGAACGTCAAGGCCGGCACGTACAACAGCTCGGCAGACCTGGCAACGGCCATCAACACGGCCGCACAAAGCGCCGGTTTCACGGGCAACGTCGCTTCGGTCAACTCGGCTGGCGAAATCGCGGTCACCAACACCGATCCGACGCAAACGCTGACGATTGCTGGCGCTGACGCCACCACGCTGGGTCTGGCCGTGGCCGCCGGCGCCGCCGGTACGACGAGCACGTCGACCGCCGTCGCTTCGACGTTCTCGCAAACGCTGTCTGCTGGCGATCTGGTCCTGACCGTGAACGGTAAGGCAACCAACATCACCGGCAAGATGAACAGCGCCACCGACCTGGCCAACGCGATCAACTCGTCGAACAGCGGCGTGAACGCGTATGTCGACACCGCCGGCAAGATGCACCTGAGCTCGGGTTCGTCGTTCCAGATCAGCGGCGGTACGGCGGCAACGCTGACCAAGCTGGGCCTGCCGACGACTGCCACGACGTACGCTACGAGCGGCAGCCTGGCACAAGCCGACGTGAAGACGGTCAACAGCGCCACGCTGATGCTGTCGCAAATCGACTCGGCCATCGGCACTGTCGACACGCTGCAATCGACCCTGGGCGCCATTCAAAACCGCTTCCAGTCGACGATTTCGAGCCTGTCGACCACGACGCAAAACCTGACCTCGGCGCGTTCGGGCGTGCAAGACACCGACTACGCTGCTGAAACGGCTAACCTGACCAAGTCGCAGATTCTGCAACAAGCAGGCATCTCGATGCTGGCTCAGGCAAACCAACTGCCGCAACAAGTGCTGAAGCTTCTCCAGTAAAGCGCCTGTTTGGCATGGTGTAACGCCCGGCGGCAACTCGGCCGGGCCGCCGGCGGCGCCACCTTCACGGGGGGCGTCGCCGCAAGCATTACAAAGGCAGTCATTTTTTGCGCCGGCGTTTTGCGCGTTGAGCAACTAATTTAAAGAGTGAGCAATTTATGGCGACTACCGGCAGTTCTACAACGGGCTCTATTTCGTCACCGGGCATTGGCTCCGGGCTGGACGTCAACGCGCTCGTCACCAGTCTGATGCAGCCGGCCACGCAAAAGCTCAACTTGCTCAAGTCGCAAGAGGCCAGCTACCAGACCAAGGTATCGGCACTCGGCAGCCTGCAATCGGCACTTAGTTCGTTCCAAACGTCGCTGTCGGCGCTGTCCTCGGCATCGTCGTTCTTGCAAATGACGGCTACGCCGGGCGACGCGACGTTCCTGACCGCATCGGCCGATACCACGGCGAAAGCGGGCAGCTACACGATCAACACGACCCAGTTGGCGCAAGCGCAGAGCTTGACGACGTCGGGCGTGTCGGATCCTGCCGCCTCGATCGGCAGCGGCGCGTCCACCAAGCTGACCTTCAGCTTCGGCACGATTTCGGGTGGCACGCTCACCAACGGCACGTACACCGGCGCCAGCTTCTCGCCGAACGCGCAGCAGGCCCCGTTTAGCGTCACGATCACCAACACGAATAACTCGCTGCAAGGCATTCGCGACGCCATCAACGCCGCCAACGGCGGTGTGACGGCCACGATCGTGAACGACGGCAGCGCCACGCCGAACCGGTTGGTGCTGACTTCGACGCAGACCGGTCAGACGATGAGCATGAAAGTCGACGTCGCCGCAGGCGGCGACAGCACGCTTACGAACATGCTGGCGTACGACCCGACCGGCACGCAGAACCTGACGCAGACCGCAGCAGGCCAGAACGCCAACCTGACCATCAATGGTCTGGCGGTGTCGAGCCCGACCAATACCGTGAAGAGCGCCGTGCAGGGTCTGTCGATGACGCTGCTCAAGACCGGCTCGACCACGGTCAGCGTGAGCAACAACAGCGATGGCGTCAGCAAGTCGGTCAACGACTTCGTCACGGCGTACAACACGCTGCAATCGGCCATCGGCAAGCTGACGTATTTCGACAAGTCGAGCGCCACGCCGGGCAGCACCTCGAACAACAATGGTCCGCTGATCGGTGACACGACCACGCAGATGATCACCACGCAGATCCAGCAGATCCTGAACGGCAAGTTGCCGGGGGTCTCGGGGTCGGTGCTGACATCGCTTGCCGATATCGGCGTGACGTTCCAGGCCGGCGACGGCACCGGCAGCGCCACCGATACCTCGGGCCAGCTCGCGGTCGACACGACCAAGCTGCAAAAGGCTATCGCTTCGGGCGGGTTCGCTCAGCTCGCCTCGCTGCTGGCGACCAACGGCACGACCACCGACAGCCTGATCAGCTACCAGGGCTCGACCAGCAATACGCAGCCGGGTCAGTACGACGTGGTGATTACGCGCCTGGCGACCCAAGGCACGCTCACGTCGAACGCCACGCTTGGCGCGAACACCATCATCGACGGCACCAACAACACGTTGACGGTGCAGGTCGACGGTAAGAGCACTTCGATCACCATCCCGAACGGCATCTACACGCCGGACAAGATGGCATCGGCGTTGCAAGCGGCCATCAACGGGAACTCGCAGTTCGTCACCAACGGCTCGTCGGTGACGGTCAAGCAGACCAACGGCGTGCTGTCGATTACGTCGAACCGCTATGGCTCCGCTTCGAACGTGCGCGTCACGTCGGGCAATGCCATGACGGCGCTGTTCGGCACGGGCGTTTCGCCCAGCACCGACGGTGTGGACGTTGGCGGCTCGATCGGCGGCGTGATCGCCACCGGCAGCGGTCAGTATCTGACCGGCGCGGCGGGTTCGCAGACCGACGGCCTGAAGATTCAGGTCACCGGCACGAACCTCGGCAATCGCGGCACGATCAACTTTTCGCAAGGCTATGCGTCGTTGCTGTCGAATCAGGTCAGCAACTTCCTGAGCGCGAAAGGCGCAATCAGCACGGCCCAGTCGAACCTGAACGCCAGCATCAAGCAGGTGCAGCAGCAGGAGAGCGACTGGCAGGACCAGATGACGCAGATGCAGAACCGCTACCTCGCCCAGTTCACGGCACTGGACGCGACGATGGCCAAGCTGCAAAACACCAGCGACTACCTCAAGCAGGTGCTTGGTGGTTCGTCGTCTTCGTCGTCGTCCTCGAAGTAAGCGCACGGCACGCGCAATCGCGCCCGCGCTCCGGAGAAAGTCATGTACGGACAAAACGCCGCCAACGCGTATCGCAAGGTCGGACTCGAGACAGGCGTCATCGCCGCGAGTCCGCACCAGCTCATCATGATGCTGTTCGATGGTGCCAAAGCGGCCCTCACCAAAGCACGTGTGCATTTCGAAGACGGCCGCATCCCCGAGCGGGGGCAGGCGCTCTCGAAAGCCATCGGCATCATCGGCGGCCTGCGCGACGGGCTGAATATGGAAGTCGGCGGGGAACTGTCTCGTAATCTGGGCGATCTGTACGACTACATGGGGCGGCGTCTGCTCGAGGCGAATCTCGAGAACGACGTGGCCAAAGTACGAGAAGTCGACACCCTGCTCGACACCATTGCATCGGCTTGGCGAGAAATTACGCCGGCTGCCGGCACGGGTGCCCCCGCCGCACAGGCGGGCACCGGAGTGCGCTATGAATGAAGCCACGACCTTGCTGAACTGCTACGAAAGCATTGCCGGCCTCACCGAGCGGATGCTCGGCGTCGCCCGTGAAGGCGACTGGGATGCCCTGATCGATCTCGAGACGCAGTATCGCGCGCAGGTCGACGCGATCAAGCAACTCGATGCCGCGCTGCCGCTCAGCGAAGACGAGCGCGCACGCAAGCATGCGATCATTCGCCGTATTCTGGCGGACGACGCCGCCATTCGCGACCTTGCGGTGCCGCGTCTGGCGCATCTCGATGCCATGATCAACAGCACGCGCCGTCAACGTGCCTTGCACGAAGTCTACGGCTTGAATCTGGGCGCCTGACGCACGCGCACTACTGCGGCGTCTTCCGCCTGTCATCTCGCAACACGCAATACGAAATACGGAGTACGGCATGGCCGGTCTCGACTCGGTAGTCGCCGCCACCCTCGCGCGGCGGCTCGATTCGCTGCTCGGCTTCGGGCAGGGCGTCTCGTCGTCGGCAGCGCCCAGCGCCGTGGCCGGCATGCCGCCCGCTGGCGATGCCACCTCCGCGCCCGCCGATCTCTCCACGCAAACGTCTCGCGGTGCCGTCGGCGTCGGTAACGCGCCTGCGCAAACGCCATCGCGCGTGCCTACGCCAGTGCAGCAGGCCACGCTCTCGGCTGCCGCGCGCACGATCGACACCATTCTTCGTTTGGCACCCGATTCACCCGGTCCTGTACAAGCGAGCACGCCGGTTTGGCCTGCCGCGCCGGGCACGGGTGCGCCTGCGTTGGCGCCTTTAGTGGCCGCTGCGCTTAAGGAAGCGCTCTCGACGAGCGGGTTGTTCTACGAGTCGCATCTCTCGCAGTGGGCATCGGGCAGCCGGTCGTTCGAGCAATTGCAAGCCGAGCCGCAGTTGCGCTGGCCTGCGTCGGCGAATCTCGCTGCGCAACTGCGCGCGGCAGGAGCCGATGCTACGTTGCCGGGTCCCGGCCCGCTCACCCGATTGTTGGGTCCTGCTGGCGGCGAGTCCTTGCTGGCGACCGGCTGGCCGACGCTAGGTGTCGGATCGTTGCCGACGGCGGCAGCAGCCCCCGCCGCATCTGCGAATCCCACGCAGCCGGGCGTTGCCGCACAGGCAGACGTCGGCGATGGTGGCTTGCATGCGAGCGCCAATTTGCCGAATACCGCCACCGCGCTCGCGCATGCCGCGAGCGTGGCGCATACGACGAGCAGCGTGCTGCCGACGGGACGCGAAGCCGATGCGCTGCTTGCCAGCGGCGGCGATTCGCCGTCCGCGAACGCGCAAACGCATGGTCCGGCGGGTGCAATTGCCGCCGTAGCAAATACCCCTGCCGAAAGCGTGACGCTGGTTCGTCAGCAACTCGACATGCTGGTCAATCCGCAATTTCAGTGGAATGGCATGGCTTGGCCGGGTGCGCCGATGGAGTGGCAAGTGGAAGAGCGCGCGACGCAGCAAGCCCCGGGCGAAGCGGCGGCACCGTCGACATGGCATACCCATTTGCGTCTGACGCTGCCGTTGCTGGGCACGGTCGACGTCACATTAGGCTTATCTGGGCAGCAGTTGCAGGCGCGTGTGCTGGCAGATTCCAGCGATGCCGCCACGACGCTGGCGGGTGAAGGCGAGGATCTGCGGCAGCGGCTGGCGGCGGTCGGACTCATTGCGAGTCAGTTGTCGTTCGGCGCATTGGACGCGCAAGCGGCTGCGGTGAGGGCGGACGGCGAGACCGTGGCAGGTGTAGGCGAGGAGGCTGACGAAAGCGCCGCCGAGTTGCCGGTGTCGGTCGCGTCAACCGGTGAGTCGGCCACTGACGGAGGCACGGTATGACGTTGCCACCGGAACGCCGCACAGCGGTCGCGTTAGCTTATGGCGCGAAGGACACGGCACCGCGTGTCGTGGCCAAGGGTTATGGTTTGCTCGCGGAGACCATCGTGCGCACGGCGCGCGAGCATGGCTTGTATGTGCATGAGTCGCCGGAGCTGGTGAGCTTGCTCATGCAGGTCGACCTCGATCAGCGCATTCCGGCGCAGCTGTATCAAGCGGTCGCGGAATTGCTGGCGTGGCTCTACAAGCTGGAAGCTGGCCGGGGTGGCAAACCCCCGCAGTTACCGCCGGGCATTTTGCCGCCGCAAGCGGAGACAGCCGCGGCGGCACCCGCCGCACGTCAAGCTGTTCCGGGCAACGACGCCTGATTCCGGTGACACGATGCGTTTCTCCACGTGGCGCGCATCGTGAACAGTCCGATTTCTTTCTATTTCCAGTAGCAAACAATCGCTCGTAAAACGAGCGTTCATGCGGTTTTCCGCTGCATCGTAGTGGATCCGAAGCGCCACCTCATGGGCATGGCGCGCCTCGCGTCACTAGCATGTCTTTCGCGCATTTTGGCATTCGGCCGAAGCGCGCGTCGTTCTGACATGACACGCTGATAGGGCCGCCCCCATGCAAATCACCCACAACCCCTTCAATCCCGGCGCGGGCACACCGCCGCCCACCCTCGCTGGTCGCGACACCGTTCGCGAAAACCTGCACAACTGCATCGAGCGCTTGCGCATCGGTCGCCATTCCAACGGTCAGTTACTGATCGGCCTACGCGGCGTCGGCAAGACCGTGCTGCTTGAGCGCATGGTGTACGACACGGAGCAACAGGGCGCGATCACCGTTCATCTCAAGATGTCCGAATCGAAATCGCTCCCGGCGTTGCTGGCTCCAGCCCTTCGCGTAGCGTTGCTACGCATGAGCCGAGAACAAGCGGCGAAGAAGAAGGTCATTCGCGGTCTGCGCACGTTAGCCGGATTTGTCTCGCACGATAAGTCGATTCATAGCGGCCTTAATGTCTTTGCGGGCTACACACCAAAATTCGGAATGGCGACCAGTGGCGGCCTAGAGTCTGACCTTAAAGATTTGCTTGTCGAAACTGGCCACGCTACCCGTGCCGCGCACACGGTGCTGTCCATCTTTATTGACGATTTGCACTGCATGCTGCCGCAAGACATGACTGCGATGCTCTACGCACTGCACCGGTGCGGGCAACTTCAATTACCGGTCATTCTTGTCGGTGCAGGGTTACCCGAATTGCGTGCGCAAATTGGTAACGCAAAAGGCTACGCCGAGCGGATGTTTGAAGTTACCGATCTGGAACGTCGCCCGGTATTCGCCTAACGACTCCGAATACGCGCCCTACCCCTCGCCCCATATACTTGCCAAGCTCGATGCTACAGATCCATTCACCCTACACGCGCCCGCCCGAAGCGCTGGCACTCCCACACCCGATGACGTCAGCGCCCTTGCCGACCATTTCCCACACAGCGTTTCTAGAGCGCAATGCTCGACAGGAAGGCGGCATTTATGCCGCCTGGAATGGCGACAACTGGCGCGTCGAAGTGATCGACCATGGAACGTTGAAATGCCTGACGCGATCCGGCACCAGACTCGCCGCCACGTTCGCTCACCTGAATGACGTCACTGGCTATCTTCTGGCGCTTGGTATTCCGGAGTTTTCGGTCGTTCTCGACAATGGTGCTGTCGAACCTGCGGAATATGCCGACTGGCTCCGCGACGTGACGGCCGAAGGGTTGCGGGCCGCGAATGATCCGGCAACCGTGTGGATCTCCCACGAAGTGTCGAACGCCTCGGCAAAGCAACTCATTTCAGATCTACTGGCGCACAGAGATGGGAGGCACGAAGGGCAATGACACCGATCGTCTGGACGCTTCGCGCCAACAGGGAACGACTCGACGCCCTCCAGTATCTGTTTTTGCGTAGTGCCACCGCCGCCCGGAATCAGTCGCGAGAGATTTCCAAACAGGTCGCGACGCTCGGCCTGTTTCCAGAACTCGGCCGCCCGGGACTCGACAAAGGCACGCGTGAATTGGTCATTCGTCGAACGCCGTTTCGCACCGTATATCAATACCGCCCCGATCTTCCTCGTGTCGCGATTGCTCGCCTGCTACATAACGCCCGCCACGGGTGCTAATTCCCGCCAGCAATAAAAAAGCCCCGCCATTCGACGGGGCCTTTCTCAATCTGAGCACTTAATGAGCGCTTAACCACTGCGCTATACGCGTACTCGCGTGCCCAACCTCACACCTGCATATTCATCACGGTTGTGTAGGCCGAAACGAGCTTGTTGCGCACTTGCAGGCTCATTTGGAAGCCGATGTTGGCTTTTTGCAAATCGACCATCACGTCGTTCAGGCCAACACCCGGCTCGCCCATTTCGAACGCCTTAGCTTGCGCCTCTGCACCGTTCTGCGACGCCGACACGCGCTTGAGCGACGCTTCAAGCTCAGACGCAAAGCCGCCGGTCGCCGACGAGGCACCCGCGCCCGTCGCGCTGGACGTGCCCAGCACCGAGCCCGCCGCCTGCGACGCTACGCTGCCCAGCTTCTGCAATACCGATTCGATCCCCGGAATGGCCATGGTCTTTTGTCCTTAACTGGCGCCAGCCGCCCGCGCCATCGCGCAGTCCCCACTGGTTTGCCTTTTATCAGTCACGTCGGAGCTTACCACCGTGTGGCAAGCCCCCAATACCTTAATTAGCGGCAAAACACCCGCCTAATCCTCAAAACGATTCCATATTCGGCGTCGAATAATCAGGACCATCGGCATCGTGCGTACTCGGAAGCAGACCTTTCCATTCCTTAACGCGCTCACGGTGCCACGCGTACCCGGAGAATTCTGTCGCATGTTAGTGAGCACTTCCACCGCGATGACCGCATTGTTGACGCCGCTGGCGTGGAGCCGCGCATGAACGCCGCTACCCAGACGGCCGACGTCGCCGCCAAGCCGCCGCTGCTCACGCAGTTGCGCTCCCGCGAGCGCTTGCCGCTGCTCATCGGCGGTGCCGCGCTCGTCGCGCTACTGATCGCCGTGTTCCTGTGGAGCCGCACCCCGGACTACAAGGTTCTCTACAGCAATCTGAGCGACCGCGACGGTGGTGCCATCATCACGTCGCTGCAACAGATGAACGTGCCGTACAAGTTCGCCGAAGGCGGCGGCGCCATTCTCGTGCCGTCCGAACAAGTGCACGACGTGCGCCTGCGTCTCGCCTCGCAAGGCCTGCCCAAGGGCGGTCTGGTCGGTTTCGAACTGATGGACAACCAAAAGTTCGGTATCAGCCAGTTCGCCGAACAGGTCAACTACCAGCGCGCCCTCGAAGGCGAACTCGCCCGCTCGGTCGAATCGCTCTCCGCCGTGCAAGCCGCACGCGTGCATCTGGCCATTCCGAAGCCGTCGGTGTTCGTACGCGAACAGCAAAAGCCGAGCGCGTCGGTACTCGTCACGCTCTACCCGGGCCGCGTGCTCGACGACGGCCAAGTGAGCGCCATCGTCCACATGGTGGCCTCGAGCGTGCCGGAGCTGCCGGTCAAGAACGTCACCATCCTCGACCAGAACGGCAACCTGCTGTCGGCCCAAAACGCCAACGCCCTCGGCCTGGACGCCAGCCAGCTCAAGTACGTGCGCGAACTCGAACAGTCGTACGCCCGCCGCATCGAAGCGATCCTGAATCCGATCGTCGGTGCCGGTAACGTGCACGCGCAGGTCACGGCAGACATCGACTTCAATCAGGTCGAGCAGACGTCCGAGAACTACAAGCCGAACGCGGGCGAACAGGCCGTGCGCAGCCAGCAAAGCAGCGAAGCCACACAGATCGGTGCCAATCCGGCCGGTGGCGTGCCTGGCGCGCTGTCGAACCAGCCGCCGGGTCAGGCCACTGCGCCGATCACGCAGCAGCAGAACCAGTTCGTGCAGCAAGGCCAGGCCCCGGGTGCCGCCAGCGCCCCGCAAGGCCCGCGCAGCGACCGCAAGGACGCCACGGTCAACTACGAAGTCGATCGTACGATTCGCCACGTGCAGCAAGCGACGGGCGGCCTGAAGCGCCTGTCGGCCGCCATCGTCGTGAACTACCGCCCGGGCAACGACGCCAAGGGCAAGCCCGCGATGGTCGCACTCACGCAAGCCCAGCTCGACCAGATTCAGAATCTGGCGAAGGAAGCCATCGGCTTCTCGGGCCAGCGCGGCGACACGCTGAACATCGTCAACAGCGCGTTCACGGTAGAAGAAGATCCGGAAGCCAACCTGCCGTGGTGGCGTCAGCGTCAGAACATCGAACTCGCCAAGCAGGTCGGCAAGTGGGTCCTGATCAGCCTGATCGGCTTGTACCTGTGGTTTGGCGTGGTACGCCCGGGCATTCGCAAGTATCTGGCACCGCCCCCGCCCGCCGAGCCCACCATGGCCGGCCTGGCCGGTGGCGCAGCGGCCAGCGGCGAAGCCGGTGCAGACGGCGAAGACGGCCCCGGCACCAAGAATGAAGTCAGCGCCTACGAGCGCAATTTGCAGTACGCGCGTCAAGTCGCGCGACAGGATCCGAAGATCGTGGCAACGGTAGTGAAATCATGGGTGGGTGGCGATGAGCGCAGCTGAGGGACTCCAACGCAGCGCCATCCTGTTGATGTCGCTGGGTGAAGACGAGGCCGCCGAAGTCTTCAAGTACCTTGCCCCGCGCGAGGTGCAAAAGATCGGCGCGGCCATGGCCTCGCTGCGTCAGGTCACGCGCGATCAGATCGCCGACGTGCTGCAAGACTTCGTGCTCGAAGCCGAACAACACTCGGCCCTCTCGCTCGACTCGTCCGAATACATCCGCTCGGTGCTTAACAAAGCCCTCGGCAACGACAAGGCTGCCGGCCTCATCGAGCGCATTTTGCAAGGCGGCGACACCAGCGGTATCGAAGGCCTGAAGTGGATGGATTCGACGGCCGTGGCCGAATTGATCCGCCACGAGCATCCGCAGATCATCGCCACGATTCTGGTGCACCTCGACCGCGACCAGGCGTCGGAAGTGCTGGCGCTCTTCACCGAACGTCTGCGTAACGACGTGGTGCTGCGTATCGCCACGCTCGACGGCATTCAGCCCGCCGCGCTGCGCGAGCTCAACGACGTGCTCACCAAGCTGCTCTCGGGCAGCGAGAACATCAAGCGCAGCCCGATGGGCGGTATTCGCACCGCCGCAGAAATCCTCAACTATCTGGGCGGCGTGCACGAAGAGTCGGTTATCGAAGCCGTGCGCAATTACGACTCGGACCTCGCGGCGAAGATCGTCGAAGAGATGTTCGTGTTCGAGAACCTGCTCGACGTGGAAGACCGCAGCATTCAGGTGCTGCTCAAGGAAATCGAGTCCGAGTCGCTCATCATCGCGCTCAAGGGTGCGCCGGTCGAACTGCGCGAGAAGTTCTTCAAGAACATGTCGGCCCGCGCGGCCGAACTGTTGCGCGAAGACCTGGAATCGCGCGGCCCGGTCCGGGTCTCGGAAGTCGAATCCGAACAGAAGAAGGTGCTGCAAGTGGTGCGGCGCCTGGCCGATCAGGGCGCCATCATGATCGGCGGCCGCGGCGACGACGCGTACGTGTAACCGAACGGGGCCCACGCGAATGTCGACCATCATCCCGAAAGAACGCCTCTCTGCCTGGCAACGCTGGGAGATGGCCTCGTTCGATCCGCCGCCGCCCCCGCCCCCGCCGCAACCCAAACCGCCGAGCCCGCTCGACGACCCTGCACTCATCGAACAGATCGCCGCATGGCGTGAAGAAGCACGCGCCGAAGGCCACGCACAAGGCCTCGCGGCTGGTCACGCCGAAGGTTACGCCGCCGGTCAGGCAGCAGGTCAGAGCGAAGTGCAGGCCCGCGCCGCCCAACTCGCCGATATCGCCCACGCGTTCGGCGACGCCGTCAATTCCATCGACCGTGAAGTGGCAGAGCCGCTGCTCGGGCTCGCACTCGACATCGCCCGTCAGGCGCTGCGTCAAACGCTGACCATTCGCCCCGACACCCTGCTGCCGATCGTGCGCGATCTGCTCGCCAACGATCCGCTGACGGGATCACCCCGTCTGTTGCTCAATCCGGAAGATGTCGCACTCGTCGAAGCCCACGTCGGCACTGAACTGCAGGCCGCCGGCTGGACCGTGCGCGCCGACCCCGCCATCGAGCGCGGCGGCTGCAAAGCCGAAGCCGCCAGCGGCGAAGTCGATGCAACGGTCGCCACCCGGTGGGAGCGCGTGATGGCAGCACTAGGCAAGGATTTGCCATGGTGAACGCCGAACTCACCCCGCTCGCCGCGCACGCGACGGTGCTGCCCAGCACCGAAGACGCGCGTGACGACACGTCCGAGGCATCTGAATCGTCTGGCTCGTCGGCATCGAACGCCCCGGCCAACGACAACACGACGCCCAGCGTGCGGCTGTGGGATGAGATCGGTACCGGCGTGCAAGCCGGTGCATTGCAGCCCGACGATCACGACGAAGCCCCCGATCACGTTGATACGGCCGCCGAAGACGATGGGCACGACGCACAAGCCAGCGCCGCCCATACCGCCGATAGCAGCGACGCCCCCACGCCCCACGCCACGCACGCGCTTGGCGCTCGCGAAATTGCACGCGACGCCCATCTGCGCCGCTGGCAGAACACGCTGCGCGAGCGCATCGCGCACGTGCACGCCATCGAGCCCACGCGTCGCTGCGGGCGTCTGACCCGCGCCGCGGGTCTGGTGCTCGAAGCCGTCGGACTGCGCCTGCCGGTCGGTGCCGGGTGCCTGATCGAACTGCCCGTGCACGACGCCTCGCGCGAACCGGCCACCGCCGAAGCGGAAGTCGTCGGCTTCGGTGGCGATCGCCTGTTCTTGATGCCACAAACTGAAGTCGCGGGCCTGCTGCCCGGCGCTCGCGTCTTTCCGATGGAACCCGCCGCCGACGGCCCGTTGCCCAGCCAACGTCACAACGGCAAGCGTCTGCCCGTAGGTGAGGCACTGCTCGGCCGTGTGGTCGATGCCGCAGGCCGCCCGCTCGACGACATCGGCCCGCTTGGTCTGACCGACAGCGCCTCGCTCGCTTCCGTGCCGATCAACCCGCTCGGCCGTGCCCCGATCGAATCGGTGCTCGACGTTGGCGTGCGCGCCATCAACGCCTTGCTCACCGTCGGACGTGGCCAACGCATGGGCCTGTTCGCCGGTTCGGGCGTGGGTAAGAGCGTGTTGCTCGGCATGATGGCCCGTTTCACGAAGGCCGAAGTCATCGTCGTGGGCCTGATCGGCGAGCGCGGCCGCGAAGTGAAAGACTTCATCGAAAACATTCTCGGCCCGGACGGTCTGGCGCGCTCGGTCGTCGTGGCCGCCCCCGCCGACGTCTCGCCGCTGCTGCGCCTGCAAGGCGCGGCCTACGCGACGACGCTGGCCGAATACTTCCGAGATCAGGGCAAAGACGTGCTGCTGATCATGGACTCGCTCACCCGCTATGCCATGGCACAACGCGAGATCGCGCTGGCCATCGGCGAGCCACCCGCCACGAAGGGGTATCCGCCTTCGGTGTTCGCCAAACTGCCAGCCCTCGTCGAGCGCGCGGGTAATGGCCCCGACGGCGGCGGGTCGATCACGGCGTTCTACACCGTGCTGACCGAAGGCGACGACCAGCAAGATCCGATTGCCGACTCGGCACGCGCCATTCTGGACGGGCACATCGTGCTCTCGCGTCAGTTGGCGGAGTCCGGGCACTACCCGGCCATCGACATCGAACAATCGATCAGCCGTGCGATGGCTTCGCTCATCGACGACCCGCAGTTCGACACGGTACGTCGCTTCAAACAAATGCTGTCTCGCTACCAACGCAACCGCGACCTCATCAATGTGGGCGCGTACGCACCGGGTAGCGACCCGATGCTCGATCAGGCGATCGAGCTCTATCCCCGTCTCGAAGGCTTCCTGCAACAAGGAATGCGCGAGCGGGCCGGCTATTCGGATGCCGTGCAGATGATGCACGGCCTGTTCCGCTAATCGGAGGTGTGGCCATGAATTCCACCCTGCCCCTGAAACTCCTGATCGAACTGGCCCAGAAGGACGTGGACGAAGCCGCGCGCCTACTTGGCGAGCGACAAAAGCAGCGCGCCGAAGTCGAACGCCAGTTGGAAGCCCTGCGCCAGTACCGCCACGAGTACCGCACGCGCATGCAGACGGCAACGATTCAGGGCATGGCGGGCTGCGATTGGCGCAACTTCCAGCAATTCATCGATACGCTCGACACGGCTATCGGACAGCAAGTCATGCTGCTCGAACAAGCCGAAGAACGCCTCGCTGCGGCCCGCCGTGAATGGCAAGCCCAGCAGCGCCGCCTGAACTCCTTCGGCACGCTCGCCACGCGCGAACAGGCACGCACGTCGTTGCGCGTCGCACGCCGCGAGCAGAAGGAAAACGACGAGTACGCCGCGCGCAGTCTGCGCCGCCGTGCCGAGTCATCGATCTGAAGGAGCCCGCCATGTCGATTCTGAGCTTCCTGCCTGATTCCGCCGCGGCCGCTGCCGCGCAAGCCGCCAACGCGGCTAGCCGCGCAGGCACCGACAACAGCGCCAACAGCGACAACGCCGGGGTGTTGCCGTTCTCGACGGTGCTCTCGCAGCAGCAATCGCGTCAGTCCGTGCCCACGCCGACGAGCAACAACGCCAACAACACGTCGCCGTCACAAACGCAGTCGTCGAATAACTCGACGCGTTCTTCGGGCAACACCAGCGATGCTTCGGCACAAACCGGACAAACCGGACAAGCCGGACAGACCGGCAAGTCGGGTCAAACCGGTCAGACAACGGCATCGACCAAGCCTGCGCAACCGGCCAAATCGACGGACGACGACGATAGCGACGCCGACCACACGACCCAGGCCAGCACGCCTGCCCCGGTCGATCCGGCCGCAGCCGCCGCACTCGCGGTTGCACTCGCCGCGATGAACGGCACGCCGCTCACACCGCCCGCTACACTCCCGGCGACCACCGCCACCACTGCGGATACCGCAACCGACGGCAAGCCGGGCACCGGCGCAGCCATTGCCGCTGCCGTGACCGGCGCATTGCAAGCCAGCGGCGCGGCGCAGTTGAGCGGTCAGCCCGCCGTCGGGACGTCGGGCGCCGATGCCAAGACGCCCGCGCCCGCGACGGCCAATACCAACACCGGCACGAACACCGCCGCAGGCACGGCCACGCCCGCCAAAACCGGTGGCTTGTCGCTCGACGCACTGGCCAAGAGCGCCACCACCACGCAGGCCGCCGCCAACGCGCAGCCAGCGGCTACCGACGCCAAGGCAGCCCCGCAGCCGGTCGTCAGCGCCGATGGTCAGGCGCAGCGTCTGGCCGATGCGATGGCCGCGACGCAAGGCAACCGCGACGCCGCCGCCCAAGCCGCCACCGTCGCCAATCAAGCGGCGGCACAAGCCGCACAGGCCACGACGACGCCCATCGATGCGCAGCCGCAACTGGCCCAAGCCGGTCTGCCCGCGACGCTCGCGCTGAACGCGCGCGTCGGCACGCAGGACTGGAACAACCAGCTCTCGCAACAGGTGGTGTGGTTGTCGTCCGCACACGCGCAGACCGCGCAACTGAGTCTGAACCCGCCCGACCTCGGCCCGCTGCACGTCGTGCTGAACGTGGCGAACGACTCGGCGCAGGCCATGTTCGTCTCGCAACACGCTGCCGTGCGCGATGCGGTGCAGGCCGCGTTGCCGCAATTGCGCGAAAGTCTGGCGAACAACGGCATTGCGCTGGGCAACGCGTCGGTGAGTGCCGATAGCTCGCAGCAACAAGCCTTCGCCCAGCAAGGTGCGAACGGTAACGGCGGCGGTAACGGCAATGGCAACGGACGCGGCATGCCTGGCTTCGGGCAGACCGACGACAGCACGGTTGCCACCACCGTGAGCGTGCCGGTGCGTGCTACCAATGGCCTCGTCGATACGTTTGCCTGATATCCCTCACGAGCCGACGAGACCCTCCAAACCGGGCTGCGACCCGCACCAGAGCTAGATGAGCGGCACGCGCGCGACGCAACGCCGCACCGCCTTCGGGCCTGTTCACCCTAAAGCACACGGGTTTTTCTGCCGTTAAGACAAAGACGCGAGTTAGACGCGATTGTCCCTTCTTTTCGGCCGATCACCCGGTGGCGGGTTGGCCGACAATCATTACCCAATAGCAGGCGAATACATGGCAAACCCCGCAACCACGCAAGCGGCCGCTCCCTCGAAGGGAGGTATGCGCAAATGGATTCTGTTGATCGTCGCGGTGGCACTGATGGCCGCCGCAGGTGCGGCGACTGCGGTGTATCTGCTGACCGGACGCGGCGAGACCGTCAAGGCACCGCCGCCGCCCCCGCCGCCCGTGTTCGTAGGTATGGACCCGTTCACGGTGAACCTGTCGGGCGAGGACGGCGAGCGCTACCTGCACATCGGTCTCTCGCTCAAGGTGGCAGACGCCGAGACGCAGGCCCGCATCACGCAGCACATGCCCGAAGTGCGTAGCCGCGTGTTGTTGCTGCTGTCGTCCAAGCAGCCGCAAGACCTGGCCACGATCGACGGCAAGCGCCGTTTGGCAAGTGAAATCCGGACGCTGGTCGCGCAACCGTTTGCGGCCAACATGCCGCAACAGGCCGTGGGCGAAGTGCTGTTCACCGCGTTTGTAATTCAGTGAGTGATTCATGGCGCATGAGGAGTTCCTGTCGCAGGAAGAAGTCGATGCCCTTCTAAAGGGTGTCACCGGCGAACAGGATGACCGGTCGGAGTCGGAAGATCATTCCGGCATTCGGCCATACAACATCGCGACGCAAGAGCGCATCGTGCGCGGGCGCATGCCCACGCTCGAGATCATCAACGACCGCTTCTCGCGCCTGTTCCGTATCGCGCTGTTCAACTTCATGCGCCGCAGCGCCGAAATTTCGGTCAGCCCCGTGCGCGTGCAGAAGTACAGCGAGTTCATCCGTAACCTGCCCGTCCCGACCAACCTCAACCTGGTCCACATCAAACCGCTGCGCGGCACGGCCCTGTTCGTGTTCGATCCGAACCTCGTGTTCCTCGTGGTGGACAACCTGTTCGGCGGGGACGGCCGGTTCCATACCCGCGTCGAAGGGCGCGACTTCACGCAGACCGAGCAGCGCATCATCGCGCGCCTGCTCGATCTGGTGTTCGAGAACTACGGCGCGTCGTGGAAGCCGGTGCACCCGGTCGAATTCGAATACGTGCGCGCCGAAATGCACACGCAGTTCGCCAACGTGGCCACGCCCAACGAGGTGGTGGTGACGACAACGTTCGACATCGAGTTCGGCTCGGTCGGCGGCGAATTCCACATCTGCATGCCGTACTCGATGATCGAGCCGCTGCGCGATCAGCTCTCGAGCCCGCTGCAAGGCGAGACGCTCGAAGTCGACAAGCGCTGGGTGCGTTTGCTCTCGCAGCAGGTGCAGGCCGCCGATGTGGAAATCGTGACGAACCTCGCGAACATCGACATGACGCTCTCGCAACTGCTCAACATGCGCGTGGGCGACGTCATTCCGCTGGACGTGCCCGAACTGCTCGAAGCCAAGGTCGACGGCGTGCCGGTGATGCATTGCAATTACGGCGTCTTCAACGGTCAATACGCTTTGCGCGTGAACCAGATGATCAACCATTCGCATAGCGATTACACGAAGGACAACGAGTGATGAGCGATACCCCTCAAACGCCCGGTGACGACGCCCAGGCCATGGCGGACGAGTGGGCCAGTGCCATGGCGGAGCAGACGGCTGCCGAGCCGGCACCCGCCGCAGCGGCGCCCGCTGCCTCGCCCGTGTTCCAGCCGCTCGCCGCCGCTGGCAGCGCCACCCCGGCCACGCACAACGACATCGATCTGATTCTCGACATCCCGGTGCAGATGACCGTGGAGTTGGGCCGCACGAAGATCGCCATCAAAAACCTGCTGCAACTGGCGCAGGGCTCGGTGGTGGAGCTCGACGGCATGGCCGGTGAGCCGATGGACGTGCTCGTCAATGGATGCCTCATCGCGCAAGGCGAAGTGGTGGTCGTGAACGACAAGTTCGGCATTCGCCTGACTGATATCATCACGCCATCCGAACGCATCCGTAAGCTCAACCGATGATTGCAACGAAAGTCCACGGCCTGCCCGTGTGGCGCGCCATGGCACAGGCAGTGACCGCGAGGCCGGCATATCTTGCCGGCCGGATCCGCCGGTCTGGCCTGCTCTCCCAATTCGCGCTGCGTACGCGACTCGCCCTACTCCCGATCCCGGCAATGTTCATGGCGGGCGTGGCTCGCGCCGAAGGCGCGGCCTCGCAGGCCGCCGCCGTGCCGAGTCTGGGCGGTGCCGGGATCGTGCAGACGGGGCTGGGCCTCGTTTTCGTTCTCGCTTTGCTCTTCGCACTCGCCTGGCTCGCTAAGCGATTCGGCCTGCAACGCCCGCTCGGTGGCGGCAACGTGCGTATCGTCGGCAGCGCCGCCGTGGGCCAGCGCGAACGTGTGGTCGTGGTGGAAGTGGCTGGTGACTGGGTGGTGCTGGGGGTTGCCCCGGGCCAGGTTCGCGCCCTGCACACCATCGACGCGCACCGCGTCGCCGACCTGCCTGCCACGCCGAACGCCCCGCACGCGGGCGCACAGGCCAACCGCGCCGCGCAAGCCTT
Organism: Pandoraea pneumonica; assembly: GCF_049918595.1. Lineage (GTDB taxonomy): Bacteria > Pseudomonadota > Gammaproteobacteria > Burkholderiales > Burkholderiaceae > Pandoraea > Pandoraea pneumonica_A. Next base: position 1,256,471 of record NZ_JBNCRZ010000001.1, on the reverse strand, counting down.
TGCGCAAAAGCTGCGCGAATCGATGAAAAAGGATTCCTGATGTCTCGTGCCTGGCTGCCCGCCGAGTGGAAACTGGGCTTGGCGCTCGGGCTGGCATTGCTCTGCACTGCCTTGCCGGGTACGGCCATTGCGCAAGCCACCCTGCCTGCGCTGACGACAACGCCCGCACCGGGCGGCGGACAGACGTACTCGCTGTCCGTGCAGACGATGCTGCTGCTCACGTCGCTGGGCTTCCTGCCCGCGATGTTGCTGATGATGACCGCCTTCACGCGCATCATCATCGTGCTCTCGCTGCTGCGCCATGCGATCGGCGTGACTACCTCGCCGCCTAACCAGATCCTCATCGGGCTGGCGCTGTTCCTGACGTTCTTCGTGATGTCGCCGGTGTTCGACAAAGCCTACACCGACGCCTACCAGCCGTTCGCTGCCAACAAGATCAGCTTCGAGCAAGCCATCGACACCGGCGCCAAGCCGTTCCACGCGTTCATGCTCAAGCAGACGCGCGAAGCCGATCTCGCGCTCTTCGCCAAGCTGGCCAAGACCCCGCCGATGAACGGCCCGGAAGATGTGCCGATGCGCATTCTCGTGCCCGCCTTCGCCACGAGCGAGTTGAAGACGGCGTTCCAGATCGGCTTCACCATCTTCATCCCGTTCCTGATCATCGACTTGGTGGTCGCGAGCGTGCTGATGGCCATGGGGATGATGATGGTCTCGCCCTCCACGGTATCGCTGCCGTTCAAGCTGATGCTGTTCGTGGTGGTCGATGGCTGGCAACTGCTACTGGGCTCGCTGGCCCAGAGCTTCAACATGTAGCGGAGGGCGCGCGATATGACTCCGGAAACCGTCATGGCGCTGGCCCACCAGGCCATGCAAGTCACCTTGCTGCTGGCTGGCCCGTTGCTGCTCGTCGCCCTCGTCTCGGGTTTGCTCGTGAGCCTGTTTCAGGCCGCGACGCAGATCAACGAAATGACCCTGTCGTTCATCCCGAAGCTGCTCGCCGTGTTCGTCACGCTGGTGGTGGCTGGCCCGTGGATGCTCAACCTGATGGTCGACTACATGAAGCAGTTGCTCACCGGCATTCCCGGCCTCGTCAGCTAAGGCGGGCCGTCCGATGCAACCGCACCCGCTCCCTTGATTAGCTTTACCTACGAACAGCTCTCGGGCGTCATCGCGACGTTCCTGTTTCCGTTCGTGCGCCTGCTCGCGCTCATGATGAGCGCACCGCTCCTGAGCGACTCGGCGGTACCGTCGACGGTCAAGATCGGGCTGGCAGGCATTGTCGCGCTGGCGTTGGCGCCGATCATCGGCCCGATGCCCGCCGTCTCGCCGTTTTCGTGGGAAGGGCTGTGGATCATGACGCAGCAGATCATGATCGGCGCCGCGCTCGGCTGGTGCATGCAGATCGTGTTCTCGGCGATCAGCATGGCGGGCGACTTCGTCGGCTTGCAGATGGGTTTGTCGTTTGCCACGCTGCTTAACCCGAACAGCGACGGCAGTACAGCCGTGCTCGGCATGTTGCTCAACGTCGTGGCGATGCTGGTGTTTCTCGCCACCAACGGCCATCTGGTGATGTTTGCCACCCTCGTGCAGAGCTTCACGGTGCTGCCGATCTCGGGCACGCCGATCTCCGCGCTCGGCTGGCAGTATCTCGCCATGCTCGGCGGTCAGCTGTTCACGCTGGCGCTGATGCTCTCGCTGCCGCTCGTGGCCGCCCTGCTCATCTGTAATCTCGCGCTGGGCATTCTCAACCGCGCTGCGCCGCAGCTCAACATCTTCGCGGTGGGCTTTCCGCTCACGCTGGCCGTCGGCCTGTTCGTGCTCGAACTGATGATGCCGCGCATCGCGCCGGTGATGGATCACTTCCTCTCGATCGGCATCGATATGATGATTCGCGCCACCGCGGCGTTCGTCCCCAAGGCCTGACCGGCCTTTCCACGAATCCCTTTCGCCAAAAAGCAAAACGGGCCGCGCGGCAGTGCCGGTGGCCCGTCTTGTCCTGCGACGGCGCGCTCGCGCCGCCGGTCCTGCGTGTCGCTTACAGCAAGCTGAACAACGAAAGCTTCTGCGTCTGGAGGAAGCTTTGCTGCGACGCTTGCAACGCGGCCTGCAACTGCGCGAACTTGGTCGCCGACGAATTCCAGTCGACTTGCAGCAGATCGGCCAGTTGCGACTGATAGTTCAGTGAGTTGCTGTCGCCGATGTTGTTCAGCGACGAGAGCTCGTTCATGCGCGAACCCACCGTCGTGCGCACCGTCGTGACGTTGTCGTACGTGTTGCTGAACATCTCGCTGAACGTGGTCAGCGCGTTCGACAGGTTGGATTGCCCCGCCTGACCGGCGCTGCTGAGCGGTGTCTTGAGCGTGTTGATCAACGCTTGCAGGTTGTCGAACACATTGGTGCTGCTCTTGTTCGCCGGTGCCACCGAATAGTTGTCGCCGTTGGCCGGGTCGCCCGTGAACGTTACCGACTTGCCGCCGAACGTGATCGGCTGGCCGGACGCGTACGTGCCCGTCACGTCGGCCGCCGTCGTGTCGGTCTGATCCTTGACGGTGTACGTCGTCGTCGGCGGCGTGGTCGTGCTGTCGACGGCGAAGGTGATCTGATACTGATGGGTCGCGCCCGCGTTGGTCACGTCGGTCGTCGACACCGGCTTATACGTGGCCGAACCCTGATTGCTGCTGTTGCCGCTAATCAGCGCGCTCGCCGTACCCGGCTGAATGCTCTGGAAAATGCTCGAACCGATGTCGTTGATCGCAATCTGGCGATTCGGGCTGACCTGCACGTAGCGCACCCCAGCGTCGCCCTGGTACGACGCGCCCGTGGCCGACGTGACGTAGGCCGCCGAGTTGCCCTGAAAGCCCGAGAACAGATACTGACCGTTCGCATCGGTCGTGTTCGCGAGCGAGAGCAGTTGCTGGAAGCTCGACTGGAGGTCGGTCGCGATCGTGGCGCGGTCGCTATCGTTGAGCGACGGGTTACCGGCGGTCACGACCTGCGACATCACGTGTTGCAGCGTGTTGATGATGCTGCCGAACGTCGAGTCTTCGAGTTGCAGCTGCGTCGTCGCCGAGGCGCGGTTTGCCGAGTACTGCGAGTTCATGTCGTTGTCTTGCGACACGGCCACGGCCTGCGCCGACGCAATCGGATCGTCGCTCGGCGTGGTCACGCGCAGGCCCGACGAGAGCTGTTGCTGCGTATTGAGCAGATCAGAGGTGTTCTGGCTCATCGAGCGCAGGCCCTGATCGTAAATCATGTTGGTGCTGATTCGCATGATGTTGTCTCCTGCCCTTAGTTGACCATTTGCAGGATCGTGTCGAACAACGACGACGCAGTCTGAATGACCTTGGAGTTGGCCTGATAGAGCTGTTGATACTTGATCAGGTTGGCTGCCTCTTCGTCGAGGCTCACACCGGAGTTCGACTGCTGGGCGTACTGCGCCTGCGTCAGCAGCGTTTGTTGCGCGGCGCTGGTCGACTTGTACGTGTTCGTGGTCGAACCGACGTACGACACCAGATTCGCGTAGGCCGTGGCGTAGCTCTGCGAGCCGCCGACCTTCGTCTTGTCGTTTTGCAGTGCCGAGAGCGCCAGACCGTTACGGTTGTCCGTCACTGCGCCCGAGGTGTTCGGGGCGATGGTGAACTTGTCGCCGTCGGCCGGGGTGCCGCTCAGGTTCACGGTCACGCCGCCCATCACGATCTTGGCGCCGTTGGTCGCGTCGTAAGGCACGGTGTCGCCCGCCGCGTACGAGGTCGTCACCCCGTTGACCGTGACCGTCATCGGCGACGGCGCGACGAGCGTGAGTGCGCCGGTCGTGGCGTTCTTGCTGAACGTGAAGTTCACCGGGCCGGTCAGCACGTTCGACAGATAGCTGGCGTCGACCGAACCCTGATCGACCTTGAGCGAGCCGCCGTTGCTGCTGCCCGCCGAAGCGATGACAGGTGCGGCGAGCGCGATCTTGCCCGGGTCGGTGATGGCCACGCCGATGTTCTGCGCGGCGTTGCGCGTCGGCTGAATGGTGAAGCTGTCGCCTGCGGCCATGCCGCCCGGCGTAACGCTGAAGCCGTCGGCAAACGCGGCGCCGCTGCTGTCCTGGAAGCTGAGCGCCGTGCCCGGGGTCGCCGGGGGCGGAGCGGTCCACGTCGCGCCGTCGGTCAGGCGCGTCATCGTGTAGTTCGTACCGTCGAAGCTCACCGTGTAGTCGCTCGTCGTGATTTTCGACGCATCGGTGATTGCGGCGTTGAGCGTCGCGCCGCCGGAATTCTTGGTGTTGGCGATGACCGTCGGGCTGGGCATCGTAAAGAAGTTGCCGCCCATCTGGCCGTACAAGTCCAGACCGAGCTGGTTCTGCGCGTTGAACGTGCCGGCCAGCGACATCGCGATCTGGCCCAGCGAGTTTTGCGCCTGCGTGAGCGCGCCGCTACGGAACGAGAGCAGACCGGCCAGCGAGCCACCGGTGATCGACGATTCCGGAATCGGCACCTTGGTGCCGTTGGGCGAGACGTAGGCGATGGTCAGTTGCGACGGATCGTTGGCCGACGGCACCGTGGTCATCTGGTAGGCGGAATTGCCCATCACCAGCGACTGGCCGTTACCCACGAACACGTTGTACGAGCCGTCGGAGTTCTTCACGACGCTGGTCTGCACAATCGCGTTCAGATTCGCCACCGCCTGATCGCGCTGGTCGAGCAAGTCGTTCGGCGTGGCGCCGCCGCCATTGCCCTGTGCTTGCAGAATCGCGTCGTTGAGCGTGGCGATCTGCTTCGCGTAGGTGTTGATCTGGTCGGTCGACTGCGTGAGGTTGCCGTTCACGGCGGTGCGAAGCGACGAGAGCGTACCCGCGAGCGACTGGAACATGCTCGTGAGCGTCTGCGCCGACGAAATGACCGTCGCGCGCGTGGCCGAGTTGTTCGGCGCGGTCACGATGGTCTGCAAGTTCGTGAAGAACGTGGACATCGAGGCCGACAGGCCGGTCGTGGAGCTACCCAGCGCGTTGTTGATCTGCGAGATCTGCTGGTAATAGGTGTTGAGCTGGCTGTACTGCGTCTGGGCCTGATTGACCTGCCCGGCCAGAAACTGGTCGTACACCCGCGAGACGTCGCTCACCAGCACGCCCGAGCCGAGGTAGCCCACGCCCGTGAACTGGCTGGCCGCCTGGTTGTAATTGACCACCTGACGGTTGTAGCCAGTCGTCCCCGAGTTGGAGATGTTGTTACCGGTGGTGTTCAGGGCGAACTGTGAGGCGTTCAGCCCGCTCATGCCAATATTGATTAGGCTCATGATCTCGCGGCTTGAGTTGGAGGCGCGCCCCACGGGTCTGGGGCCTGTTCGCCCGAGCCTGTTCGCGCACCGTTACCGATGTGTTTACGGCAGCCTGGCGGCAATATTGAGGCCCGGCTGGTTTTGCCTGATTTTTGCCTACTTCTTGCCTATTTATTAGGCAGACACCCCGCCTCAGGCGAAGTGCTTCATGATCTTCATCAGCTTGCTGGCGTACTGCGGGTCGGTGGCGTAGCCAGCGCGTTGCAGGTTGTTGGCAAAGCTCGCCGCGTCGTTGGTGCTGGCCACGACCGAGGCGTAACGGGGGTTGTTCGAGATCAGCTTGGCGTAATCGGCAAACGCCTCGTCGTACGAGCCGTACGCGCGGAACTTGGCCATGACGCGGCGCGGCTGGCCGTTCACATACTCCGTGGTGGCGACTTCCACCGTCGGGCCGGTCCAGTTCTTGCCCGCCTTGATGCCGAACACGTTGTGGCTCGTGCTGCCGTCGGCGCGGCGGATTTCGCGCTTGCCCCAGCCGGACTCCAGCGCCGCCTGGCTCAGCATGAACCGCGCCGGGATACCGCTCTGGGCGCTCGCGTTTTGCGCGGCGCTCGCCATGCGATCGACGAATTCGCCAGCGACCGCCGGGGCGCCGTCGGCCACGCCGATGGCGTCTGCCGAGTTATAGGCGCGGCCTTGCAACGACTGCTGACGGCCCATGGCAGCCGGCGGCAGCGTCGTGCCGGTCTGGGCCAGTTGCTTGAGCATCAGGTCGGCCAGACCGATGCCCTTGTGCGCGGAGAGTTGCTGGGCAAGCTGATCGTCGAGCATGCCGTTGAACATCTTTTCCTGATCGCTGCCGAGCAGGCCGCCGGACATCGTGGCGTCGCGCATGCTCTTCATCATCATCTGCGTGAAGACGGTCTCGAACTGCTTGGCAGCCTGTTGCGTAGCCTGCGGCGTCTGCTGATGCGCGGCGGCGCGCAGGGCGGTGAGGCCCTGCATGTCGTACGTGGCGCGCTGCGTCAGGTCGGGCAGGTTCTTGCCAGCGAGTCGGTTGCCGTCCGCCATATCAGATGATCTCCAGGTCGGCGCGCAGGGCGCCCGAGGCCTTCATGGCCTGCAAAATCGACATCAGGTCCGCCGGGCTCGCACCGAGCGAGTTCAGCGCCTTGACCACGTCGGCGAGGTTGGCGCCCGCCTTGATCAGCTTGAGCGCGTTGTTCTCCTGTTGGACGGAGATTTGTGAATTCGGGGCCACCACCGTCTGCCCGCCCGAGAACGGCGCCGGCTGGCTCACATTGTTCTGCGTGTCGATCACCACCGACAGGTTGCCGTGCGCCACGGCGCACTGCTGGATCGTCACGTTCTGGTTCATCACGACCGACCCGGTGCGGGCGTTGATAATCACGCGCGCTGCCGAGTTGTCGGGCTTCACTTCGATGCTCTCCAACTGCGCGAGAAACTGCACGCGGGCCGACGGATCGGTCGGCGTGCGCAGCAAAATCACGCGGCCATCGAGTGCCTGTGCCGTGCTGTAGCCGAAGCGGCGGTTCACGGCGTCGACCACGCGCTGGGCAGTGGAGAAGTCGGTGGTGTTCAATTCCATTTGCAGCGTGCCCGGCTGACCGCCCATGGCGGTCGGCACACTGCGCTCGACGATGGCGCCATTCGGAATGCGGCCCGAAGCCAGCTGGTTGACCGTCACGCTCGACCCATTGGCCGACGCACCGGCACCGCCCACGAGCAGGTTGCCCTGCGCGAGCGCGTAGACCTGACCGTCCGGCCCCTTGAGCGGGGTCATGAGCAGCGTGCCGCCGCGCAGGCTCTTGGCGTTACCCATCGACGAGACGACGACGTCGATCGGCTGGCCGGGGCGCGTGAACGCGGGGAGCGTGGCCGTGACCATCACCGCCGCGACGTTCTTCAACTGCATGTTGGTGCCGGGCGCGACCGTAATGCCGAGCTGCGAGAGCATGTTCGTCATGCTCTGCACGGTAAACGGCGTCTGCGTGGTCTGGTCGCCCGAGTTGTCGAGACCGGCCACGAGACCGTAACCGATCAACTGGTTATCGCGCACGCCTTGAATCGACGCCAGTTCCTTGAGACGTTCGGCATGGGCCGCACCGGGGGCCAGCAACGCGAAACCGGCAGCGCCCGCGACGACCAGGGCGCTTGCGAGCGCACGAGCGTTCGGGCGGCGGCGAAGCGACTGGCGGGAAGTGGGCGCGTGGCGCGACAGGGACGGCATGATCGACATCAGAACGGCGAAACGTTAAGGAAGAAGCGCTGGAGCCAGCCCATGGTTTCGGCTTCGTTGATGTAGCCCTTACCACGGTATTCGATGCGCGCATCGGCCACCTGCGTCGAAGGCACGGTATTCGCGCCCGAAATCGTTTGCGGGCTGACGATGCCCGAAAACTTGATGTACTCCGTGCCCTGATTGATCGCGATCTGCTTCTCGCCAGCCACCGCGAGATTGCCGTTGCCGAGCACTTCCATCACGGTCACGGTGATCTGACCCGAGAACACGTTGTTGGCGTTGGCCGCGCCCTTGGCGTCAAACTTGTTCCCGCCGCTGGCATCGAGGGTCTGGTTGTTGAACACCCCGCCCACGACACCCGGCATCTGATTGAGCGCGAGCGTGCCGCTGCCGGCGCGGGTGGTGTTGGCTGCCGAATTCTTGCTCGCGGCCGTGTTCTCGTTGATCGTGATCGTCAGAATGTCGCCCACGTTACGCGGACGGCGGTCTTCGAAGAGCGGACGGTTCGAGTAGATCGGGCGATAGATCGAGCCTTCCGGATCGGCCGCCATCGGCGGGGGCGGCGGGCGCGTGGTGGTCGGGCCTTGCACCACCGGCTCTTGCGGCACGTAGGCGCAGCCCGCCAGACCGCTCAACATAGCGGCGGCCGCGAGCGCAAGGATCCGCGCGAGGCCTGCGCTACGTTGCGGGACGGTCGATTGAGCTGACATGTCTGCTTTCCTGAACACTTAAATGGCGGCAAAAATAACGGCAGCCGCCACTTACATCTGCGTCAGACGCTGAAGCATCTGATCGGACGCGGTCACGGCCTTCGAGTTGATTTCGTAGGCACGCTGCGCCTGAATCATGTTCACCAGTTCTTCCACCACGTTCACGTTCGACGTTTCGACGTAGTTCTGATTGAGAACGCCCGCGCCGTTGGTGCCCGGCTGCGCCACGTTCGGCGCGCCCGAGGCGGCCGTCTCGGCGTACAGGTTCTCGCCCATGCTTTGCAGGCCGGCGTTGTTGATGAACGTGGCGAGCTGGAACGTACCGATCTGCACGTTAGCCGTGCTGCCCGGCTGCGTCACCGACACCGTACCGTCGCGCGCGATGGTCAGCGACAGGGCGTTGGCGGGAATCGTGATCGCCGGTTGAATCGGGTAACCGGAAGACGTCACCAGTTGCCCGTTGTTGTCGACTTGGAACGAGCCGTCGCGCGTGTAGGCGGTCGTGCCGTCCGGCATGAGCACCTGGAAGAAGCCGTCGCCGTTGATGGCCACGTCTTTCGCGTTGCTCGTCGAGGTCAGGTTGCCCTGGGTGAAGATGCGCTCGGTCGCGGCCGGACGCACACCGGTACCCAGTTGCAGGCCCGAAGGCAGCAGCGTTTGCTGCGACGACTGCGCGCCGGGCTGGCGAATGGTCTGGTACAGCAAGTCCTCGAACACCGCACGGCCTTTCTTGAAGCCGTTCGTGCTGGTGTTGGCGAGGTTGTTCGAAATCACGTCCATGTTCGTCTGCTGGGCGTTCATGCCGGTAGCAGCGATGTAGAGCGAACGGATCATTTGGTGTTTCTCCCCGTGGTCGGTCGTGGCGCGCCTTGTGCGGCGCGCCGTCGGCCCGTTAGCTGAAGTTCAGCAACTGGTTGGCGGATTGTTCGTTGGTGTCGGCCGTTTGCAGCATCTTCATCTGCATCTCGAACGCGCGCGACTGCGAAATCATGTTCACCAGGCCACTGACCGGGTTCACGTTGCTGTTTTCGATCGAGCCCGCCACCACGACGACATTCGGGTCGACCTGCACCGGTGCGTTGTTGCCCGTACGGAACAAGCCGTCGTCGCCGCGCACCAGGTTGCCTTCCGGCGGATTGACCAGCTTCAATTGCCCCATCACCGCGATCGAGTTGGGCGGATCGCCCTGCCCCAGTGCGGAGATCGTGCCGTCGGTGCCGATGGTCACGGCGGCACCTGGCGGCACAGAGGCCGGACCGGCGTCGGTCATGACCGGCAGACCGTGCAGCGTGATCTGGCCGTCGGCCGTCATTTCGAGGTTGCCGCCACGGGTATAGGCTTCGCGGCCTTGCGCATCGCGCACGGCCAGCCAGCCTTGACCCTGAATGGCGACGTCGAGCGCGCGCCCCGTTTGCTGCATCGCGCCGGGCGTGAAATCGGTGCCCGGCGTCGAGGTCGTGACGAAGGTGCGCGTACCGGCGGCGCCGTCTTCAGCGCGCACCGGTACCTGACGGAACGACGCGAGCTGGGCCCGGAAGCCCGGCGTCGAGACGTTGGCCAGATTGTTGGCGGTGGTCGATTGCTGCTCCATCGCCTGCTTCGCGCCAGCCATGGCGATATAGATCAGACGATCCATCGACGCCCCTCCTTCAAGTTACGCATGCGCGCCGCTCCGCTTACAGGTTCACCATCGTTTGCATCAACTGGTCTTCCGTCTTGATCGTCTGCGCGTTGGCTTGATAGTTACGCTGCGCGGTGATCATGTGGACCAGTTCGGCGGTCAAATCGACGTTCGAGGCTTCGACAGCACCGGCTTGCAGCTTGCCCATGTTGGTGCCGCCCGGCACGCCGACGATGGGGATACCCGAGGCGGCCGACTCTTGCCAGAGGTTGTTGCCCATCGGGATCAGGCCTTGCACGTTGTTGAAGTTGGCCAGCGCCACTTGACCGAGCACCATCGACTGCGTGTTCGAATACGTGCCGACGATCGTGCCGTCCGCGTTGAACGTGAAGCCCGTCAGGCGACCCGACGTGTAGCCGTTCTGCGTGAGCGTGTTGGGCGTGTAGGTGTTGCCGTACTGCGTCGTGCCCGACAGGTTCATCGTGATGTTGCCAGCCGAGGCGCCGTTGCCGTACGCAATCGTCGGCAGCGTGATCGGGCCGGTGACAGCGGCGCCCGTCGAGTCGGTTTGCCCCGTGAGGCTACCGGCCGAGTTGAACGTGAGCGTGGCGACCGGGCCCGTGCCGATTTGCGTGGTGCCGTCGACCGAGGCGTAGACCTGCCACGTGGCGTTGTTCGTGGTCGGATCGACGGCCGACTTCTTGAAGTACAGGTTCACGTCGTGGGAATTGCCCAGCGAGTCGTAGACCTTGAGCGACGTGCCGTTCGTGTACGAGTTCGGATCGGTGATCGAGAACGTCGTGGTGTTCACCGCGCTGCGCGAGTCGAGGTTGAACTGACCGGTGATCGTGGTCGTAGCCGTCGGGGCCAGATCGCCCGTCGGGATTTGCAGCGGGACCGGCGAGACGCTGTTGATGATGCCGTTCGGGCCGGACAGATAGCCGGTCAGCTGGTCGCCGTTGGCGTCGACGATGTAGCCGTTCTTGTCGAGCGAGAACTGGCCGTTACGCGTGTAGGCGATGGTGCCGCCGTTCGAGACGCGGAAGAAGCCGTTGCCCGAGATCGCCAGGTCGAGCTGACGGTTCGTGACCGTGATGTCGCCCTGCGTGAACTGTTGCGCGATGTTCGACACACGCGTGCCGATACCGACCGTGTTGTTGCCGGCGCCGAACAGCGAGCTGGCGTAGATGTCGGCGAATTGCGCCTGACCTTGCTTGAAGCCGACGGTCGCCGCGTTGGCAACGTTGTTGCCGATGACGTCCAGGTCCTTGGAGGCGGCGTTCAGGCCGCTCAGTCCGGTCGAAAAGGCCATGGTGATACTCCTGAAATTCGGTTGACGACGCTATCGGTCGCGATAAAACGGTTAAAGACTGACTTCGCTTGTTATGTCGCTTGCTACGTATTCGGGTCTTACAAAATCTCGCGCACGTCGGAGAGCTTGATGTTCGAGCCCGTGCCCACGTTGAGCAGCGGCGCGCCGGTGGTGCTGGCCACCACGCTTTGCACCTGTGCATACGAGAGCAGCGTCGGCGTCATCGCCTTGCCGTTGGCCGAAGCCGTGACCGCCAGCGTGTACTTGCCGTCGGCCACCGCGTTGCCCGCGTCGTCCTTGGCGTCCCACGTGAGGGCTTGCACACCCGCGTCGAGGGCGCCCGCATTGACGGTGCGCACCACCTTGCCGGTGCTGTCCTTGATCTGGATCGTGACGGTGTCGGCGTCGCTCGGCAGCTCGAAGCCGAACGGCGTGGCCGTCTTCGTCACGGTGCCGTCGGTGGCCGTGGTGCTGCCCACGCCGATGTTGGTGCCCGGGATCAGCACGCCCTTGCCGACCAGCGCTGCGGCTTGCAGGCTCTGCGTCGAGTTGAGCTGCGAGGTCACCGACGAGAGCGTGGTGTTCAACTGGGTGATGCCCGAGACCGTGCTGATCTGCGCGAGCTGCGAGGTCACCTGCGAGTTGTCCATCGGGTTGAGCGGATCCTGATTGTTCATCTGGGCGACGAGCAATTTCAGGAAGCTGTTCTGCAAATCGTCTGCGCTGCCGGCCGACGATTTGGAGCTCGAGCTGCTGCTGTTGGCGGTGCCGTTGATCGAATCGAGGAAGTTCTGTGAGAAGTTCGACGCGTTCGATGTATTGATACTTGCCATTTCTGGTCTCCGCGCGGCTGCTTATTGGCCGACCGTGAGGGTTTTGAGCATCAGCGTCTTGGCGGTGTTGAGCGCCTCGACGTTGGCCTGATAGGAGCGGGAGGCGGAGATCATGTTGACCATCTCCTCCACCGGATTGACGTTGGGCATCGTGACGTAGCCCTGGGCGTTGGCCGCCGGGTTCTTCGGGTCGTAGACGGTCTTGAGCGGCGACGGGTCTTCGACCACCCCGGCCACCTTCACGCCACCGACTTCCGAGCCCGTCACCGGGTTGACCTGAAACACCACCTGCTTGGCGCGGTACGGCTGGCCGTCCGGGCCGGTCACCGACTCGGCGTTGGCCAGGTTGCTGGCGGTGACGTTCATGCGCTGCGACTGGGCCGTCATGGCCGAGCCGGCGACATCGAAAATGCTCATGAGTGGCATGGCGCTTACCCTTGACTCGTGATGGCCGCCAGCATCGTCTTGATCTGGCTGGAGAGGACCGTGAGGCCCGTTTGGTAGTGCACGGCGTTGTCGGCGAAGTTCACCCGTTCGGCGTCGAGCTCGACGGTGTTGCCGTCCACGCTTTGTTGATACGGCACGCGGTACATCAAATCGGGGCCGCCGATGGCAGGCGCCGGCGTAGTGGCGCGGGCTGCGATGTGGCGCGAGGAGGTGCGCGAGAGCGACACGCTCGACTCGGTGGCCAGTTGCTGCTGGGCGCCGCGCTCGACCGCCTGATTCAACGCGTTGTTGAAATCGAGGTCACGCGCTTTGTAGCCCGGGGTATCGGCATTGGCGATGTTCGAGGAAATGACTTCCTGACGATAGGCGCGCATGGCTAATGCCTGCTGATTGAACCGCATTGCCGCGTCCAGTTTGTCCATGATCTCGCCTCGCTCGATGCTTGCCTTGATGCCCGGTACTGCTGAATAAGTCGTCTGTGCGGCTCACGAGTGCGCGCAGACGGGATGCCCTGCCGGGTCCGGAAAAAGTACGGACCTTTTGGCATGCTTCGCATCGTATGCCTCACCCCCGATGTTCAATCGGAGGAATAGCAAGGGTATTGACCGCCATTTCGGCCCATGGCCCGGTGCCGGACGTCTCTAGAATGGCTTCCTGACGGCATCGGGCGGGGTTCGCCCCCCAGGCACAGGAACACTGCCCGGTGCTGTCGGCTTCTGACGAGGGGCGCGATGTCCCGGATGGTTGAAACGTGTGGCGCTCGCGCAAGCGTGCCGCGACGCGAAGGAGAGTGAGCATGGCTGGCAAGTTCGGCGGCAGTTCCGCCTTGGCCTTCCGCGCGCGACTGGCGCTGCGGGGTGGCCGGCGCTCGGCCGTACTGCGCTCCGGCCTGTTGGCATCGGTGCTGGTCTTGGCCGGTGCGCTGCCTGTGGCCTATGCGGCCAACGCCGGCATTGCGACGGACCCTTCTGCACAAAATCTCGGCGACACCCTTGGCCCTGGCGCTATCGTCATCCCCGGCAACAATGCCGCGGCGGGTGGTGTGGCGACGAACGTACCGGCGAATGTGCCGACGAATGCGCGGCCGGTCGCAACGGTCAATGCCAATCCCGGGTATCCGGCGAATGCCAACGGCGCTTACAGCACCAACGCAGGCGTCGCCACCGGACAGGGCGCGGCACCGCAGCCTGTCGCGACGGCGCAACCGGTCAATTCCCAGTTCCAGAACACCGAAGTCGTGCGGCAGACCGCCGAGCGGTTCTTGCGCGAGCAGACGACCGGCTTGCCCGGGCAAGTGAAGATCACCGTCGGGGACGCCGTCTCCGAGCGCATGCCCGCTTGCGGCGCGCTCGAGCCGTTCCTGCCGCCCGGCGCGCGCCTGTGGGGCTCGACGACCGTGGGTGTGCGTTGTGCGGGCGAGCGTCCGTGGACGCTCTATCTGCAAGCACGCGTGAGCATCACCGCGACCTATTTCGTAGCGGCGCGCCAGATCAATCCGGGCGAGACCATCGGCCCGAACGATTTGTCGCCGCGTCAGGGTGACCTGACCCTGCTGCCGCGCACCGTGGCTACCGACGCCGGACAAATTGTCGGCACCGTGGCGGTGAACCGAATTACGTCGGGCCTGCCGATCCGCTCCGACTTGCTGCGCAGTGCCATTGCCGTGCAGCAGGGCCAAACCGTGCGCGTAGTGACGCGTGGCACGGGCTTCGAAGTGAGCACCGAGGGCCAGGTGCTCTCGCGCGCCAGTGCGGGCGACCCGGTGCAGGTGCGCACACGGGCCGGTCAGGTCATTAGTGGCACCGTCAAGAGCAACAAACAAGGCAACATCGAGGTCGAGGTTGCACTGTAAGTAAGCATTTACTCTCAACAAGAATTTGCTGAATTCACCCGGGCACTTGAACTGGTAACAGGATGTTACTTGCCTAAAGTTATGGCGGATAATGCCGTTACACAGGCAGGTTTCTGGGGAAAGCACATGAAAATCGAACCACCCGCCAATCCGTTGAATGGCGTCGGCCCGGCAAAGGGCGCGGCGACCGATCGGACGAGCGTCGGCACTGCGAGCGCCGACGGCGCGGCTACGCCTGTGGCCGGCAGCGATGCGAACGTGAGCACGAGTCCGTTGTCGTCGGAGATGCGCGCCTTGCAAGCGGCGCTGGCTCAGACGGGGTCGGCCGATATCGACGTCGCCAAGGTGTCCGAGATCAAGCAAGCGATCGCGGAAGGGCGACTCACCATCGATCCGAGCAAAATTGCGGACGGCCTCATTTCGACCGCACGCGACCTGCTCTCTACGCAATCGAAGTCATGACAACCGAAGCCCTGCTGAACGCCCTCACCGCCGAGACGAACGCCATCAGTGCGTTCACGGCGTTGCTCGACGAGGAACAGCAGGCATTGGTGAGCGGCACGCTCGACGCGTTGCCCGAGCTGACCGAGCGCAAGACGCGCGCGGTCAGCGATCTCGCGGCACTTGGCCGCGAGCGCGATTCGCAGTTGCAAGCCTTGGGTTTTTCGCCGGATGAAGCGGGTGCTACGGCAGCGGCCGCCAGCGACGCGAATCTGGGCGCTGCGTGGCAAGCGCTGCTGGCTGCTGCTGCGGAGGCCAAGCGCGCCAACGACACGAATGGCGTACTTATCCGCACCCGTCTGACGTACACGCAGCAAGCGCTGAACGTGCTGTACGGCCCGGAACAAAACGCCCCCCTCTACGGCCCCGACGGCCGCACCACGCCGCGCTCTAGCGGTGGGAGTGTGACGGCGTAACCGCCTCACCACTCATCTGCATCTCGGCCAACACTTCGGCCACTACCTTCTGAATACCGTTCAGTGCGCCGTCTGGCGTGGCATCTAGCCACGACAACGACGGAAACTCGGCGCACAGGCCAACGTGCTCGTTGTCTTCTGGCGACCAGGTCAGTCGGTAGGTGTATTGGTCGGCGGCGGCAAGCGCCGAAAGCTGGCGGTGGGTTTTCGGGGGTGAAGTCATGCGGCAATGATGCCGGGATCGGTCACGGCGCTTCAACCGCGAATTGTCCGAAAAATCTTTGACTCGCAGCACGTCGGGGGCGGGGTGGCGTAATCTCCCGATCATCGGACTACCTAATACCCAGTCATGCCCGCATTTCTGCCCGATGTCATCGGTGTATCTGGCGCAGCACTCGTAGTGACGGCCTACCTCCTGAATCAAAGCGGCAAGCTCGCATCAACCCATTGGCACTTTCCCGCCATCAATCTCGTCGGCTGCGTTTTTATCTTGGTGCCTCTCGTCGGCAACCCCAATCCGGCATCCATATTGATCGAGATTTTTTGGGGTGCGATCAGTCTCTACGGATTGCAAAAAGCCCTCAGACGCTCACGCACCTGAGGGCTTTTCAATTCCGAACGAGGAAACGCTTTAACCCGCCGACGTCCAAGCCTTATCGCGCAGCGTCGCGCGCAAGCGCGAAATTGCCTGGCTGTGCAGTTGGCACACCCGCGACTCGCTCACTTCGAGCACCGCACCGATTTCGCGCAGGTTCAACCCCTGCTCGTAGTACAGGCTCATCAGCAACTTCTCGCGATCGGGCAGCCGGTCGATCGCATCGACCACGCCATGACGCAAGCCCTCGTCGAGCAGCATCGTGAGCGGATCCGCGCCCGGGTCCGCACAAATGCGGTCGATAAACGGCTCTTCGTCCGCCGATTCGAAATCTTCGTAATAGATCAGCTGACAGCCGTGCACATCCTGCAACATCTGCTGATACTCAGTCAGCCCGATCGACATCTCGCCCGCAATCTCGCTCTCGGACGGACCCCGCCCCAGCCGCTGCTCCAGCCGCTGCACCGCCTGCTCGATCTGACGCGCCGTCTTGCGAATGCCGCGTGACGCCCAATCCAGCTCGCGCAATTCATCGAGCATCGCACCGCGAATCCGCTGGCTCGCATACGTCTCGAACTGCGCGCCCTGCGTCTCCTGATACCGGTTCGCCGCATCGAGCAGCCCCAGCATGCCGGCCTGAATCAAATCCTCGAGCTCAACGCTCGCCGGCAGCTTCGCCATCAATTGCAGCGCCAGCCGGCGCACCAACGGCGCGTATTGGGTCAGCGTGTCGTTCGTGTCGACCTTCCCGCGCGCGGTATACATGTTTCCCTCCGCTTCCTCTCGACGCGTGCCGTGCGGCTCAGGCGCTGTGCGCAGGCAATGCGCCCACGCCATGCGCCATCTCGCCCACATCGGCCATGCCCGCAGCCACCGTCTCGCGCGCAGCCAACGGCCAATGCATCACCTGCGCCGCCAATTGACGATAGGCCACCGCCGCCGGTGCCATCGGGAACGCATCGACCACCGTACGCGTCAACTGACGCGCACGCAGTACCTGCCGATCCGTCGGCACATGCCCCGCCAGCTCCAGCGACACCGCCAGATACCGGCTCGCGGTCGTGGCCAAATTCCGGCACACCACTCGCGCTTCCACATCCTCGGCGCGGTTCACCAACACCCGGAACTGCGCCAATGCATATTCGAAATGCGCCTGCTTGATCCACGAGTACGCCCCCGTGATCGACGCCGGCTCACGCCCCAACACCACCAGCACGTCGTGGGCATGCGCCGCCAATGGGCTCAATAACGCCCCCGCATGCGTGCAATCGATCACCACCACATCCGGATCGCCCACCGTGAGCAACGGCATCGCCCGAAGCGGGTCGATGCGCTCAGGATGACGATGCGCCACCGGCACCAGCACGAAGTTATCGCGCGTGCTCACTCGCACGGCATCGGGCGAAACGCGCCCAGCCAGTACGTCGTGAATGTCGCCACGCAGCGGCAACCCCATCGCAGGCGCGGCATGACCGCTCTCGTCGGCCAGCACCACATCCTGACCGTGATGGGCCAGCGCGCTGGCCAGATTCAGGGCAACACTCGTCTGACCGGCTTCAGGCGTACTCCCCACCACAGCGACAACGCGCGTAGTATGGCGCGCCACCAACCGGCGCAGTCCTTCGGCTTGATCGAGTACGAGTTTAACCAAAGCAGGCCTCGCCTGAAGGTTGGGCGGGCGCAAACAGCCCGCTGTAATTAGGATCGACGCCGCGCACCACCGCCGGCAAATCTTCCTCCGACGGCACGAACGGCGAACCGGTCACCGGTGCCGACAACGCCGTATCGATCAGGAACTGCCGATCCGCCACGTGCAGATTCTCCGGCACGCGCTGCCCCGTCGACACGTAATGCACCGGCAGACGGTGACGAATCACCGTATCGAGCACCGAACCGAGGTTCGTCGTCTCGTCGAGCTTCGTCAGAATACACCCGGCCAGATCGCCGCCACCTTCCGCGCTCGCGCTACGGTACGCATGCACCACTTCGTTGAGCGTATCGCCATGACTCGTCGCATTGAGCAGCAATAGGCGCTGCACCGGCGTTTCCGCCCCGCACAGCATCGCCACTTGCTCCGGCACCGTGCGGTCGCGCTGGCTCATGCCCACCGTGTCGATCAACACCATATGCTTGTTGCGCAGCTCGGTGAGCGCCAGACGCAGATCGGTCGCGTCTTTCACCGCATGCACCGTCACGCCGAGAATCTTGCCGTAGATGCGCAGTTGCTCGTGCCCGCCGATACGATAGCTGTCGGTCGTGAGCAGGGCGAGCTTCTCGGCCCCGTGACGCATCACGCAACGCGCCGCGAGCTTCGCCGTCGTCGTGGTCTTGCCCACGCCGGTCGGACCCATCAGCGCATACACGCCGCCGCGATCCATCAATTCGTCTTCATTGGGCATGACGGGCAAGTTGCGCTTGAGCGCGTTCTTCACCCAGTCGAGCCCGGCGTCGCGGTCGCTGCCTTCCGGCAAATGTTCGAGTAGCGCGCGGCCCAGTTGCGCCGAGAACCCGGCGGCAAGCAGCGTGCGCAGAATCTCGCCCTGTGCCGGGGAGCGGCGCTGTTTGTCGTTCCACACCAGCCCCGCCACCTGCTCTTCGAGCAAGCCCCGCATGGACTGGAGCTCGCCCATCATGCTCTGCGCGAACGCGCTGGCCGCTGCGGCGTCTTGTGCGGAAGCCGCAGCAGAAACAGACGCGGCAGGCACGGCTGGCGTCGCCGCCACTGGCTGTGCGGGCTGCGCCGAACGCGGGCGTGGCCGATGGGTGGGCATGTCGCCCCCGGCCAGTGCGTCCAGATCTTCTTCCGCGAGCGCCACAATTTCAACGCCGTTGGCGACCGAGCGGTTGGACAACACGACCGCATCGGGTCCGATTTCCTCGCGAATCTGGCGCAGTGCGTCGCGGCACGTGCCCGCAAAGAATTTACGAATCTTCACGCTTGACCTCCGATGAGTGCCGTCATTTTCACGTTGCGTGTGTCAGGCACTTCCGCATACGACAGAACCTTGAGCTGCGGCAGGCTGCGGCGCAAGAAGCGCGAGAGCAGCGAACGCAGCGGATGTTGAACCAGCAAGACAGGTGGCAGCCCCTGACGCTCCTGACGCGTCACGGCAGCCTGTGTTTCGCGCAGCAGCGTGTCGGCGAGGCCCGGCTCCAGGCCGGTGCCACCGCCAGCAGACAACGCCTGCGTCAGAATGCGTTCGAGATTGGCGTCCAGCCCCACCACTTCGAGGTCGCCGTTGCCCGGGAAGACGCTCTGTGTGATCGCCCGGCCCAGCGACAGGCGCACCAGCGCCGTGAGTTCGTGCGGATCTTGCACCCGTGCACCGTGTTCCGAGATGGCATCGATGATGGTGCGCATGTCGCGAATCGGCACCTGCTCTTCGAGCAGATTCTGCAACACCTTTTGCAGCACGTTGAGCGTGACCGTCTTCGGCACCAGATCTTCGATGAGCTTCGGCGCATCTTTGCCGATCCGCTCGATAAGCTGCTGCACTTCCTGACGCCCCAACAATTCGTGCGCGTGACCGTTGATCAGGTGATTCAAGTGCGTGGCGACGACCGTACCGGCATCGACCACCGTGTAACCGTAAGCCTGCGCTTGATCGCGTTGCCCCACGTCGATCCACGTGGCGGGCAAACCGAACGCCGGGTCGCGCGTGGGCGTGCCTTGCAGCGGCGCACTCACCTGCCCCGGATCGATGGCGAGCAGTTGGCCCGGGTACGCTTCGCCTTCGCCGATGATCACGCCCTTGAGCGTGATGCGGTATTGATTGGGGCGCAGTTCCAGATTGTCGCGAATGTGCACCACCGGCGCGAGGAAGCCGATTTCCTGCGCGAATTTCTTGCGGATGCCCTTGATGCGCTTGAGCAGTTCGCCGTCCTGATTGCGGTCGACCAGCGGAATCAGGCGGTAACCGACTTCCAGCCCCAGCGGATCGACCAGTGCCACGTCGTCCCACGACGCTTCGGCCACTTCGGCGGGTGCGGAGGTCGCGACCGGCGTCGGACGCGTCGACTCTTGCTTGGCGCGCTCGGTGCGCTGGAACTGCCAACGGGCCAGTGCGCCCAGACCGACGGCCAGCACCAGGAAGGCAAAGTGCGGCATGCCCGGAATCAGGCCCATCAACCCAAGAATTGCGGCGGTAATGCCCAGCACGCGCGGGTTGTTGAACAGTTGCGAGACGACCTGCTGACCGATGTCTTCGTCGGTAGCCACACGCGAGACGACCACACCGGCGGCGGTCGAGATCACCAGCGCCGGAATCTGTGCGACCAGACCGTCACCGATCGTCAGCAGCGTGTAGTTCTTGGCTGCCGTGCCGATGTCCAGCCCGTGCTGCGCCACACCGACGATCAACCCGCCGACGATGTTGATGACCATGATCATCAAGCCCGCCACGGCGTCGCCGCGCACGAACTTCGATGCGCCGTCCATCGAGCCGTAAAAGTCGGCTTCTTGCGCGATTACCGTGCGGCGCTTGCGGGCTTCGTCTTCCCCGATCAGGCCGGCGTTCAGGTCGGCGTCGATAGCCATCTGCTTACCCGGCATGGCGTCCAAGGTAAAACGTGCGCCCACTTCGGCGATACGGCCCGCGCCCTTGGTAATCACCATGAAGTTGATGACCACCAGGATGATGAACACCACGATACCCACGGCGTAGTTGCCGCCCACCAGGAAGTGGCCGAACGCCTCGATCACCTTACCGGCCGCGTCGGGCCCGGTGTGACCTTCGAGCAGCACCACCCGCGTGGACGCCACGTTCAGCGACAGGCGCAACAGCGTGGAGAACAGCAGCACACTCGGGAACGCCGCGAAGTCGAGCGGCTTCTGGGTGTACATGCTCACCAGCAGCACCATCACCGCCAGCGCGATGTTGAACGTAAAGAGCAGATCCAGGATGAACGGCGGCAACGGAAGGATCATCATGCCCAGAATCATGACGATCAATACCGGCGCGGCGAGCGACTTCAGGTTGCCGCCGAGCAACGTTTGCGACGAGCGCAGAAACTGGTTCGCGCGAGGGTTGAGGTTCATTCGTTATGCTCCGGCGCGCGGCGGCGCGTCGAGTTCAGCCGGGACCGGCAGATCCGACGGGGTACGCGGCTCAGCGCCCCCCTCGTTACGCCAGCGGCGAAGCTGGAAGACCCACGCGAGCACTTCGGCCACTGCCGTATAGAGCGTGGCCGGGATTTCATGACCGATTTCCACGTGCTTGTGCAGCGCACGGGCGAGCGGCGGGGCTTCGAGAATCGGAATGCGATGCTCCACGCCCATTTCACGGATGCGTTGCGCGACCAGATCGGTGCCCTTGGCGAGCACGCGCGGTGCGCGCATGTTGTCTTTGTATTCCAGCGCGACGGCAAAGTGCGTCGGGTTGGTGACGATCACGTCGGCCTTCGGCACGTCCTGCATCATGCGCCGGCGCGCCGCCTGGCGCTGCAACTGGCGGATTTGCGCCTTGACGTGCGGATCGCCCTCGGTTTCCTTGTTTTCCTGGCGCACTTCCTCTTTGGTCATGCGCAGTTTCTTGTAGTGCTGCCAGAGCTGGAACGGAATATCGATGGCCGCCACCAACAGCAGCGACATGACGATGAACGCGCAGCACACCACGATCATCTCGCCCACGTGCGGCAGTGCCACGCGCGGCGACTGGGTCATCAGGCCCATCACGGCGTCGCGGTCACGGGCAATCGCCCAGTAGGCCACCGAGCCGACGAGTAGCGTCTTGGCGATCGCCTTGATCAGTTCGACCAGCCCCTGCGTAGAAAACATGCGGCCCAGCCCCTTGAGGGGGTTGAGGCGGCCGAAATTGGGGGCAAGCGATTTGGTGGTGAAGAGCCAGCCGCCCAGTGCCATGGGCGCAGCCAGAGCGGCCAGCACGAGCAGGCCGAGCAGCGGGGCGATGACCATGAGGGCGTCGGCGCCCGAGTGGGCGGCATTGGCCAGCATGCGATGGGTGTCGAGCGCGGTGCCCGGCTCGAATTGCATGCCGTGGCGCATCAACTGGGCGAAGCCTTGCGAGATACGGTCGGCGGTCATCCACATCCCGGCGACACCGGCAGCTAGCAAGGCAAAGGTGGATAGCTCGCGCGAACGCGCAACCTGCCCCTCCTCGCGCGCCTTTTCAAGACGCCGGGGAGACGCGGGTTCCGATTTTTCGAGATCGCTTTCCTCAGCCATGCCCTATCCACGTCGGGCGGACAGACCCACCCTATCCCGACCGATTATGTCCGTAACCGTCAAGACACAAAGGGGGGAATAGAGGCGGGAATGGGCGGTATTTCAGAACCCGAGGCTGGCGAGCAGGTCGTCGACCTGTCCTTGATCGGACACGATGTCCGTGCGACCTTCTTTTTTGATCTGCGGACCGTTGAGCAGAGAGTCTTCCGCTTCCTTGCGCTTTTCCGGCGGCATGTTCTCGAGCAGCGTCTGGAGCAGATGCTTCTCGATCTCCTGCACCACTTCCATGATCTTCTTGATGACCTGTCCGGTCAGATCCTGGAAGTCCTGCGCCATCATGATTTCCATCAGATGGGCATTGGTCTCGCGGGTGTCTTCGGGCACCCGACGCAGGTAACCGCGCGTCTCGGTGACCAGCTTGCGCGCGTCTTCGAGTTCGAGCGGCTGGTCGAACCACTTGGCCCAGCGCTCGTCGAGCGCGTTGGCGTCGGCTTCGAGACGGTCCTGAATCGGCTTGGCCAGCTCGATCGCGGTGAGCGCACGCACGGCGGCCTGTTCCGTCATGGTCGCGACGTAGTTCAATCGGTCGCGCGCATCCGGAATTGCCTCAGCGGCTTGCTCGAGTTGTTTGTCCAGGCCGAGTTCGCGCAGATTGTCGCGCAGCATGCGCGTCAATTGCCCGATGCGCATGAGCATGCGCTCGGCCGGGTCTCCTGCCGGCGCGGCCCCGTTGGGCTCGACCGGCCATTCAGTGCTCGCCTCGTGGGTCACGCTCAGGCCCCCGTTTTTTCCATTTTCTCGAAGATCTTGCCCAGCTTCTCATCGAGTGTCGCGGCCGTGAACGGCTTGACCACGTACCCGCTCGCACCGGCTTGGGCGGCGGCGATGATGTTTTCCTTCTTGGCTTCGGCGGTCACCATGAGCACCGGCAGCTTCGAGAGGTTCGGATCGGCACGAATCTGCTGGAGCATCGTCAGGCCGTCCATGTTCGGCATGTTCCAGTCCGAGACCACGAATTCGAAACTGCCGCCGCGCAGCTTGGCAAGCGCCGCCGCACCGTCTTCGGCCTCGTCGACGTTCGAGAAACCCAGCTCCTTGAGCAGGTTTCGCACAATCCGGCGCATCGTCGGGAAATCGTCGACGACCAGAAACTTCATGTTCTTGTCTACCATCATCACTCCAATTCGGCCGGCGCCCCTTGGGGGCCCGGCGCCATTTCATGGGGCCTTGCACGCAGCATCTCAGTGCCCTGAGTGCCCGCAAACCATGCGAAGCACACTGCGCGAAGCGCCCTACTATACTCGTTGCGTGCGTTCGCCAAATTTCGCGACTTGATGCAGCACTTTGCGTGCCATCTCCGAGAGCGGCACGACCTCTTCGGCCCCGCCCATCGCAATGGCTTCACGCGGCATGCCGAACACGATACAGCTCGCTTCGTCCTGCGCAAACGTGTGCGCGCCAGCCCGGCGCATCTCCACCAGGCCCGCTGCACCGTCGCGGCCCATCCCCGTGAGGATCACCCCGATCGCGTTGCGCCCGGCGTGTACCGCCGCGGAGCGAAACAATACATCGACCGACGGCCGATGTCGATTCACTGGCGGCGCCGGATCGAGCACGGCCACATAGTTCGCCCCGCTGCGCGAGAGCTGCAAGTGCGTGTCGCCACCCGGCGCGATGTACGCGTGCCCCGGCAGCACACGCTCGCCGTGTTCGGCTTCCTTCACCGTGATGCGGCAAAGTCCGTTCAGGCGCTGCGCGAACGACTTGGTAAAGCCGGCCGGCATGTGTTGCGTAATCAGAATGGCGGGCGCATCGGGCGGCATCGGCACGAGCACTTCGCGAATCGCTTCGGTGCCGCCGGTCGACGCGCCGATGATGATCAGCTTTTCGGTCGACACGAGCGGGTTGCGCAGCAACGGCGCCGCTTCGATCGGTGCGGGTGCGGCGCTCTTGGGCGGTGCGCTGCGCACGCGAGCCCGCGCCGCGCCACGAATCTTGTCGGCAATCATCTCGCCGTACTCGAGCATGCCGTCGCGAATACCCAGACGTGGCTTGGTCACGAAGTCGACCGCGCCCAATTCCAGCGCGCGCAGCGTGACTTCCGAGCCGCGCTCGGTCAGCGACGACACCATGAGCACCGGCATCGGACGCAGACGCATGAGCTTCTCGAGAAAATCGAGCCCGTCCATGCGCGGCATTTCGACGTCGAGCGTGAGCACGTCGGGGTTGTGCTGCTTAATCAGATCGCGCGCGACCAGCGGGTCGGGTGCGGTCGCCACGACAGTCATGTCCGGTTGCGCATTGATGATCTCGGTCATCAGGCTACGCACGAGTGCGGAATCGTCCACGCACAGGACTTTGATAGGTTCGCTCAAGCCTCCTCCATTTTTCGGTTGTCAGGCCCCGGCCGAGGCTTGGCGGTTCTGGCCGGTGGCGCAAAGAGTTCTACGGAGCCCCGTACTTCGCGCGTGCGCAGTCGCTGCGCATACGCCTGTTCGCGCTGAGCGATCGCCGGATCTCCGCGATCGCCCAGCTTCTTGACCATCACCCGACCTGTGCGCGGCAAAAAACACACCTTGCGCGGATGCGGTCCGAGCAGATCCTGCGCGGTCACGCGAATCTGCTCGGTCTCGAGGTAGCGCAACACAAAGTTCGCGTTGCGATCCCCGATGTTCAATGTGGTCATGCCTGCGAGCACGGCCCCGCCGCCAAATACCTTGGCTTCGAGCCGTTCGCGGCGTGCCCCCAATTTGATCAACTCGTTGATGAGCATTTCCATCGCGTATGCGCCATAGCGCATCGACGCCGAGAGCAGCCGGTCGCGGTCGCTCTCGCCGTCGTCGGGCAGCATGAAGTGATTCATGCCGCCAATGCCCGTCACGTTGTCGCGCACACACGCGGCAACGCACGAACCCAGCACCGTCACGAGCATGATGTCTTCGGTCGTGACGAAGTATTCCGACGGCAGCAATTTGACCGCGCGCGTGTTGAACGCGTTGTCGAAATAGTGATTCGTCGCGAGGGCTTCGGCCAGCGGCTGCGCCATGTCAGGCTCCCTTCGCTCCGGTGCCAGCCAGCTCGTACACCGTCTGCCCGCGCAGACGGAACGCCCGGCTCACATACGTGAAATTCTCGGAGTGCCCAGCGAAGAGCAGCCCGTCCGGTTTGAGCAACGGCACGAAGCGCTCGAGAATGCGCGCCTGCGTCGCCTTGTCGAAATAGATCATCACGTTACGGCAGAAGATGACGTCGAACGGCCCGCCGATTTGCCAAGACGGCGCGAGCAAATTGAGCGGTGCGAACGTGACCAGTTGCTGCAATTCAGGCCGCACTTTGATCTTGCCCGCATTGCCGCCCGTGCCGCGCAGGAAGTGGCGACGCAACTGTTCCTGCGAAAGCTTGCCGGTTTGCTCGCCGTTGTACACGGCAGCCGAAGCGCGCGCCAGCACTTGCGTGTCGACGTCGGTCGCCAGCACGCTGGCATTGGGCCGCGAGCCCAGCGTATCGACCAGCGTCATCGCGATCGAATAAGGCTCTTCGCCGGTCGAGGCAGCGCAGCACCAAATCGAGATCGGCTTGGCGCGGTTGCGAATGAAGTCGGCGAGCAGCGGGAAGTGATGCGACTCGCGGAAGAACGACGTGAGGTTGGTGGTGAGCGCGTTGGTGAACGACTCCCACTCGCTGTCGCCGGTGTCGGCCTCGAGCATGTCGAGGTATTCGGTGAAGCTCGTCATGCCCAGCGCGCGAAGACGCCGGGCGATGCGACTGTAGACCATCTCGCGCTTGTGTTCGGCGAGTGCGATGCCCGCACGCTGATAGATCAGGTTGCGAATGCGGCTGAAGTCGGCCAGCGAGAACGCGAAGTCGCGCTCGCCCGAGAGCGCCGCCCCGCTGGCACGGGCAAATTCCGTGCTGCGGCTATCGCCCCCCTCGTTGCCGAGAGTATTGCGACGCGTCAGATGCGAGGGGGTGCGCGAATCAGTCATGGAGTTTCACCGGCGTCAGTAGCTCGCCTTATGCCGCGCGAGCGAACGGTTGCGGCGCGCTGTCGCGACGCGAGGCACTCATCGCGTGCACGCTGGCGCTACCTGCCGCGCTCGTCTGGAACACCGAGACCGCAGCGCGCAGTTCGTGCGCTTGCGATTCCAATGCCCCGGCGGCCGCAGCCGCCTCTTCCACGAGTGCTGCATTCTGTTGCGTGACTTCGTCCATCTGGGTCACGGCACGATTGACCTGCTCGATGCCGCTCGACTGCTCGGCCGACGCCGCCGAGATCTCACCCATGATGTCGGTCACGCGTTTGACGGCCTGCACGATCTCTTCCATCGTCTGGCCCGCCTGCGCCACGAGCGACGTGCCGTCCGACACACGACGCGACGACTCTTCGATCAGCGCCTTGATTTCCTTGGCGGCCGAAGCGCTGCGTTGCGCCAGCGTGCGCACTTCGCCAGCGACCACGGCGAAGCCGCGGCCTTGTTCGCCTGCACGCGCAGCTTCCACGGCAGCGTTCAGCGCGAGAATGTTGGTCTGGAACGCAATGCCATCGATCACGCTAATGATGTCGACGATCTTGCTGGAGCTGGCGGAAATGCCTTCCATCGTGGCACCGACCTGCCCGGCGACCTGACCGCCACGCGAAGCGATTTCGGAGGCATTCACCGCGAGTTGGCTCGCCTGACGCGCGTTGTCGGCGTTCTGACGGACGGTAGCGGTGAGTTGCTCCATGGACGAAGCGGTTTCTTCCAGCGAGGCGGCTTGCTGTTCGGTGCGGGCCGATAAATCGGTGTTGCCCGCCGCGATCTGCTGCGCCGCGGTCGTGATCGACTCGGTGCCCTGACGGATCTGCCCGATGGTTTCGGCGAGCGTGTGCTGCATGCGCTGCATGGCGAACAGCAGGCTGGCGTTGTCGCCAGCGGCCACATGCACATGACTTTGCAAGTCGCCGCCCGCAATGCGCTGGGCGATTTCCGCTGCATATTCCGGCTCACCGCCGAGGCTGCGCTGCACGTTGCGGATGATCGCGATCATGGCGGCCGTGACGACACCGCCGATCAGCAGTAGCGCCACGCCGAAACGCAGCAGCGTCGCGAAGAAGGCATCGTCGACGTCCTGCACGTAGACGCCGCTCATCATGCCCCAGTCCCACGGCGCGAAATACTTCACGAACGAGAGCTTGGCCATGCGCTTGTCGCTGCCGGCCACTCGCCCGTAGTAATCGACAAAGCCCGCGCCCTTGCCTTTGGCCACGTTGGCCATTTCGACATAGAGGAGCTTGCCGTTCGAATCCTTGTAGGTGGAGACATCCTTGTTCACCAGATCGGCGAGCGTCGGGTGCATGAGCACGGTCGGCTTGGTGTCGAAGATGACCACATAGCCGTTGGCACCTTCGCCGTAGCGCATCACCTTCAGGCGAGCCATCGCCTGCTGGCGGGCTTCAGCGTCGGTCATCTTGCCTGCGGCGGCCTGCGCGGCGTAGTCGCGCACGATGCCGTCGGCCGTGGTGACGATGTCTTGCACCGCCGCACGCCGTTCGGCCAACATCGTGCCGCGCTCGTGCCACGCCGCCCAACCACCGAGAAATAACAGACCCAGCCACATCAGCGCGAGCGCGGACCAGAGTTTTGCCTTGAGACTCAACTGCTTCATGATGTGACCCTCCACTACCGGCTCGCCGTCGCGCGGACATTGTGTCCCGCACGCTTGGCGGCTTTTGTCTTACCCATTGTTGCCACTTACCGACACGCGTCTTCTCGGAGGCGAGACCTGCTGTCTCCGGGAAGGCGCGTGCACCGTTCCTATAGTTGCTGCGTGTGTTGCACGTGCTGCTTGCGTTGCGGTAGTGCGTTGTTTAGCTGAGCCGTCGCGATCAGAAGGTTTCCCAATCGCCGTTGGCGTCGTCGGTGCCCGTGCGTGCCGCCGGGGCCGCCGATGCGGGCGCCGGACGACGCAGCGGTGCAGCGGCCGGTGCCGGTGCGGCCTTCGGGGCAGGGGCAGGTGCCGCAGCCTTCTTGACCGGCGGGCGGGCCACAGCGCGCGGTGCCGGGGCCGCCGATACCGGGATGGCCGCGAGTGCCGGGGCGGCGTGAGCCACCGCAGCCTGACCCGCTTCCAGACGGAACACCGAGACAACCGACTTCAGACGGTTGGCCTGCTCTTCGAGCGAACCCGCCGCGGCCGCCGCTTCTTCCACGAGCGCCGCGTTCTGTTGCGTGACTTCGTCCATCTGCGTGACGGCGCGGTTGACCTGCTCGATACCGCCCGACTGCTCGGCAGACGCCGCCGAAATCTCGCCCATGATGTCGGTCACGCGCTTCACGGCTTGCACGATCTCTTCCATCGTCTGGCCGGCCTGCTCGACGAGTGCCGAACCGTCCTGCACCTTATGGGCCGAGTCTTCGATCAGTTCCTTGATTTCCTTGGCGGCTGCGGCGCTGCGCTGTGCCAGCGTGCGCACTTCGCCTGCGACCACGGCGAAGCCGCGGCCTTGTTCGCCTGCGCGCGCGGCTTCCACCGCGGCGTTCAGTGCCAGGATGTTGGTCTGGAATGCGATGCCGTCGATCACGCTGATGATGTCGACGATCTTGCTGGAGCTCGTGGAGATGCCCTGCATCGTGCCGACCACCTTGCCCACGACGTCGCCGCCGCGTGCGGCGATATCCGACGCGTTCACCGCGAGCTGACTCGCTTGACGCGCGTTATCGGCGTTCTGCTTGACGGTGGCGGTGAGCTGCTCCATCGACGAGGCGGTTTCTTCCAGCGAAGCGGCCTGCTGTTCGGTACGGGCCGACAGGTCGGTGTTGCCTGCGGCGATCTGCTGCGCGGCCGAGGTGATCGATTCGGTACCCGAGCGCACTTCGGCAACCGTGCGCACGAGGCTGTCCTGCATGTGCTTCACGCCCTTGAACAGACGCCCGGTTTCGGTGTCGTTCCACACTTCGATGCGTTGGGTGAGGTCGCCGCCAGCGATCTTCTCGAAGTGTTTGATGGCGTCGTCGATCGGACCGACGATGGCGCGCGTGAGCGTGATCTGCGTAATCAGGCCAACCACCAGACCCACGAGCAGACCGATGCCGACCATCCACATCACCAGCGTGTAGCGGTTCTGCGCATATTCGTAACGATCGGCGGCATTTTTGACTTGAAGGTCAGCCAGCGTCGTCATCGCCTTGGTGTAGTCGCCGAACAAGCGCGGCACGTCCATCACGGTCTTGGCATGGAAGTCGGGAATATCGCCCGATTCGATCGCTTTCAGCGCGGGCAGTATGCCTTCGTTGACGACCTTGCTGCGGGAAGCGAGCGCCGCGTCGGCCAGCGGCTTTTCCCCGTCGCTCATCGGCAGCGCGGCGTAGGCAGCCCACGCGTCGTCGGCCTTCTTGAGGTTGTTGCGCACGCCCTCGATGGCCGTTTTGATTTCACTCGGATCGGCGATGAACTCGATGCGCGCCAGCGTCACGCGGGCAGAGAGCGTGGCGATCGTGGTCTGCGCAAGGGCACGCGACGACGCCATGTCGTTCGTGTACACCTCCTGCAACGACGCATTGCTTTGCCGCAGGGACAACAGCCCCACAGCGGCGCCGACGACCAGCAGCACCATAAAGAGTCCAAGCGCCAGCGTCAGCCGCGCCCGGATGGTGACATTTTTAAACATAACGACCTCTACCCCGTGAAGACCGGCTTGACGCCGGCGTACCCATCCCAATCACCGAAACGTTCAAAATTCTTCCCAATCGCCCGCATCGCTCGTGCCCCCGGCGGGCGCTGCCCCCGGTGCGGCCTTGCCGCGACGCGCCGCCAGTTGCAAGACCTGCGCATCTTCTTGTGCGCTCGTGGCAGCAGCGGGTGCCGGTGCTGCCGCCGTTTGCGGACGACGTGTGGCCGTGCGCGCAGCGCCGCCACCGGCGCTTGCGCGTGCGGTTGCGGCACCAGCGGCGTTGCTTGCGGTACTTGCTGAAGCTTTCGGCGCGCTGGCCGTGGCGGCCACAGCCACCGACGCGGCGGCTTGGCGAACGGCGGGCGCGGCAGCGCGTGTGAGCGCTGCGCTACGCGCGTCGCCAGCCTTGAAGGCGTCACCGACACGGAACACGGAAACGGCGTCGCGCAGGCGATGCGCCTGCTCTTCGAGCGAGCCCGCCGCAGCGGCCGCTTCTTCGACCAACGCCGCGTTCTGCTGCGTGACTTCGTCCATCTGCGACACAGCGCGATTGACCTGTTCGATGCCGCTCGACTGTTCGGCAGACGCCGCCGAAATTTCACCCATGATGTCGGTCACGCGCTGCACGGCCTGCACGATTTCGTCCATCGTCTTACCGGCTTGCGAGACGAGCGCCGAGCCATTCTCGACACGGCCCACCGAGTCTTCGATCAGCACTTTGATTTCTTTCGCCGCCGACGCACTGCGCTGTGCCAGCGTGCGCACTTCGCCCGCCACCACCGCAAAGCCGCGGCCTTGCTCGCCTGCGCGCGCAGCTTCCACGGCAGCATTCAATGCAAGGATGTTGGTCTGGAAGGCGATGCCTTCGATCACGCTGATGATGTCGACGATCTTGTGCGAGCTCGACGAGATGCCCTGCATCGTGTCGACCACATTGCCGACCACCTGACCGCCGCGCGCCGCGATTTCCGAAGCGTTCACAGCCAGCGCGCTCGCCTGCTTGGCGTTGTCGGCGTTTTGCTTCACCGTCGCGGTGAGCTCTTCCATCGACGACGCCGTCTGTTCGAGCGATGCGGCTTGTTGTTCCGTACGCGCCGACAAGTCGGTGTTGCCCGCCGCAATCTCGCGCGACGCCACGTTGATCGACTCGATGCCCTCACGCACGTCGGAGACGATCGACAGCAAGCTGTTCTTCATGACCGTCAGGCCGAACAGCAACTGACCGATCTCGTCGCGCCCGGTGCCTTCGGCCTTGCCGGTCAGGTCGCCCGCCGCAATCTGCTTGGACATCGACAACGCGACGCGCAGCGGATGGTTGATCGCGCGGCGCAAAATGCTGCCGAGCACGAACAACACGATGATGCCGCCGATGACGGCCACCGCCGTGAGCGTGCGTACGATGGTGTGTTCGCGCTGGCCCTGTTGGTACAACTCGGTGGCCTGCGTGAGTTCCAGACGCGTGAGCACGTTCAGTTCGTCGCGCATCGGACCATAGGCCGGTTTCACCTTCTCGAGATACGTTTGCTGAGCGCCTTCCGCCGAGCCGACCTTGAGCATTTCGACGGTCTGCTGCAAGCCGTCGGTCGTGAAGCGCTGGCGAATCACGTTAAAGCGTTCGGCCTGCGCCTGCGTGGCCGGATCGACCGACTTCATGTAGCTCGCCCACTGACGATTGATGTCGTCGAGGCTCGCGGCAATCTCGTCGCCCGCACGCTTCATGGCGTCGAGGTTCGGGTTGCCGATGGCTTCGGCCACAAGCAACACGTCGCGGTCGAGCTTCTGCCCGATCGTGCCGAGGGTGCCCACGGGCACCATGCCGTTCTGATACACCTGAAGCAGCTTGGCGTTGCTGCTCGACATGCCCCACAAGCCTAGACCGCCCACCGCGGCGAGCAGAATGGCGCCGAGCACGATGATGCCGGTCAGGCGCGCACGCAGCGTGTCGATGCGGACCTTGCGCACGAGTGCAGCAATGCCACCCCGTTCGACCATGCCGCCGCGAATGCGCAGATTGCCCGCTTGGCCGTTACGGAAGCGCGCGTAGATCGCCTCGGCTTGCGCCGTCGCACCGGCCGCCGGGCGCACGCGCACCGACGTGTAACCCACGACAGCGTCGTTCTCGAGCGTCGGCGTGACGGTGGCCAGCACCCAGTAGAAGTCGCCGTTTTTGCGGCGGTTCTTCACGAGGCCCGTCCACGTGTCGCCGCGCTTGATCGTGTCCCACAGGTCGCCGAATGCTTCGGGCGGCATGTCGGGATGGCGCACGATGTTGTGCGGCGCGCCCAGCAGTTCGTCACGCGAATAACCGCTCACCTCGACGAAGGCGGGGTTCGCATACGTGATCCGCCCCTTCAGATCCGTTCGAGAGATCAGGTACTGATGCTCGCCGATGACGAATTCGTTTTGGGTGACGGGCTGGTTATCGCGCACGTGCTCGGTCTCCGTAGACTTCGGGTGAGTGGGTTATGTCTGTGGGTATCGCTGCGGGTGTCTCTGCCCGTCTATTACCGTTTTGTCGTTTAGCTCGCCAGGCGCTCGATGAGCGCCATGTCGTCGCTGGTCATCAGCTTCTCGATGTCCATCAAGATCAGCATGCGGCCTTCGACCGTGCCCAGACCTGTGATGTATTCGGTCGCCAGTTGTGCGCCGAACTCGGGGGCCGGCTTAATTTCGCCGCGTGCCAGGGTCAGCACGTCGGACACGCCGTCCACCACCATGCCGACCACGCGACCCGCGACGTTCAGAATGATCACGACCGTCTGCGTGTCGTACTCGACGCGGCCCAGACGGAACTTGATACGCATGTCGACGATCGGCACGATGATGCCGCGCAGGTTGATCACGCCCTTGATGAAGTCGGGCGCGTTGGCAATGCGCGTGACGGCGTCGTAGCCGCGAATTTCCTGCACCTTCAGGATGTCGATGCCGTATTCCTCTTCACCGAGCGTGAAGACCAGAAATTCCTGGCCGTCGCCCTCGGTCTGCATGGCGCCGCCCTGGCGCGACATGGCATGCTCTTGCGAAAGCTTTTCCATCTGACGACTCTCCGACTTCAGTTGAAGATGGTGGCCGACGCCGAACGCTGGCCGCGCTGAAGCGCCGCCACGTCCACGATCAAAGCCACACTGCCGTCACCCATGATGGTGGCGGCAGAAATACCGTGAATACGGCGGTAATTGGTTTCGAGGTTCTTCACCACGACCTGCTGCTGGCCCACCAGCTCGTCGACGAGCAACGCGAAGCGGCGGCCCTCGGCTTGCAGAATCACGATAATTCCCTGCGTCGGATCGAACCGTGCCTCGGGCACGTCGAACGCGCGATACAACTCCACGAGCGGCAGATACTCGCCGCGCACCAGCACGACTTGCCCCTCGCCGGTCACCGCGCGAATGTCGTCGCGGCGCGGTTGCAGCGACTCCATCACGAAGTTCAGCGGCAGGATGAAGATCTCCGTGCCGACCTTGACGGACATGCCGTCGAGAATCGCCAGCGTGAGCGGCAACACAATGCGGATGGTGGTGCCCTTGCCGCGCGTGGACAGAATCTCCACGTGGCCGCCCATCTGCTGGATGTTTCGCTTGACCACGTCCATACCCACGCCACGGCCCGACACGTCGGTCACGGCTTCGGCGGTCGAGAAGCCCGGCGCGAAAATCAGTTGCCAGACTTCCTCGTCCGGCATCGAGTCGGACACGTTCATGCCCTGCTGCTGCGCCTTGGCGAGAATCTTCTCGCGGCGCAGACCGGCACCGTCGTCGCTCACTTCGATCACGATGTTGCCGCCCTGATGCGCAGCGGAGAGCACGAGCTGGCCCACCGGATCTTTGCCCGAAGCAAGACGCGCTTCCGACGTTTCGATGCCGTGGTCGAGGCTGTTGCGTACCAAGTGCGTGAGCGGATCGATGATGCGCTCGATCAGGCTCTTGTCGAGTTCGGTCGCCTGACCGAACGTGACCAGTTCGATCTGCTTGCCGAGCTTGGTGGCGAGGTCGCGCACCAGGCGGGGGAAGCGCGAGAACACGTAGTCCATCGGCATCATGCGAATGGACATGACCGCTTCTTGCAGGTCGCGCGCGTTGCGCTCCAACTGGCCCATGCCGTTGAAGAGGCGGTCGTGCAGCATCGGGTCGAGGCTGCTGGCGGTTTGCGCGAGCATGGCCTGCGTAATCACCAGTTCGCCCACCAGATTGATGAGCTGGTCGACCTTTTCCACACCCACGCGAATCGAGCTGTTTTCATGCCCGGCAGCGCCACCCGCGGCGGGTGCGGCTGCGCGCTTTTCCGGCGGATGCGTGCCGTTGCCGCCATTGCCAGCGCCCGCATGGGCGACCGGGGCCGGGGGCACGACGATCTGTTCGGCAGCCGGCGCAGCGACGGGCGCAGCCGCCGGGACTTCGATCTGGGCCGGTGCCGCAGCCGCGACGGGAGCCGGTTCGAAGAGTTCGACGGCGGGGTGTGCGACCGGTGCGGCGACCGGGGCCGGTGCGCTCGCGGCAGCAGCAGCAGCAGCGGCATCCTGCACGTCGATCTGCGACGGTTCGATCACGAAGCAGCACACGGCGAGAATGTCGTCGGCGCCGCACGTCGTGTCGAGCCACAGGTGCAAAGCATTGTCTGCGGAATGACGTCCAGCCACGTGCCCCAGATTGCCCAACTCTTCGGCAAGCAGGGTCTGGTCCTTCTCGCTCACGCCGGTGAGCGTGACCTTCAGACGGGTCTGCCCCGGTGCAACCGGGCTCGTCGGGGCGCCGCTGGCATCGGGTGCGGCTTCCGGGGCGGCGGCCGGGGCGGCAGCGGGTGCCGCCGCAGCAACGGGCGCTGCCGGTGCAGCCGCAGGCGGGGCTTCGCCGTTTTCTTCGGCCGCCAGGCGCTGGAGCACCGCGCAGATGCGCGTCATCGCCTCGACATCGGGTTCACTGGAGGCGCGGTAGGCATTCAACTGTTGATGCAACACGTCTTTGGTTTCCAGGAAGGTGTCGACCATCTCGGTGCGCAACTGCAACTCGCCGCGACGCGCGCGATCGAGCAGGTTTTCCAGCAGGTGAGTGGTCTCGGTGAGCGCGGTGAAGCCGAACGTCGCGGCGCCGCCCTTGATCGAGTGCGCGGCGCGAAAAATCGCGTTGAGCTGCTCGTTGTCCGGTGCGCTCACGTCGAGCGCCAGCAGGAGGTGCTCCATCTCAGCGAGCAACTCTTCCGCTTCATCGAAAAAGGTCTGGTAGAACTGGGTGATATCCACCGGTGTGCCTCGTCCTAACTTGGTTGTGCCGTCGACGCCATCAACATCTTCATGCGCCCGCGCCGACGAGCGAGCCCACCACGTCGACCAGTGCCTCGGGGTCGACCGGCTTGATCAGCCAGCCGCTTGCCCCGGCGTCACGGGCCGCCGTCTTGTACGTGCCGTCGACTTCG
Organism: Pandoraea pneumonica; assembly: GCF_049918595.1. Classification (GTDB taxonomy): domain Bacteria; phylum Pseudomonadota; class Gammaproteobacteria; order Burkholderiales; family Burkholderiaceae; genus Pandoraea; species Pandoraea pneumonica_A. The sequence goes on along the minus strand of NZ_JBNCRZ010000001.1, from coordinate 1,221,418 downwards.
GTGGTGAGCACCAGAATCGGCGTTTGTGCAAACGCATCGAGCTCACGCAGGGCACGAATGAGCGACAGCCCGTCCATGCCGGGCATGTGCTGATCGGTCAGCACCAGATCGAAAGTCGCGTTCGATGCCAGCGCCAACGCCTCTTGACCGTCACGCGCGGTGGTCACGGCGTAGCCGGCTTCATCGAGCGTGGCGGCCAGAATCTGACGCATCGACGCGGAATCGTCGACCGCGAGAATCGTGTTGCGTGATGCCTGCATGCGTCTCCTCTTCTTATCGGTTATCTGGCTGCGGTCCCGGCAGCGCCGGGAACAGCCGGGGCCGCGGGCGGTGCCGGCGGCGACGGTACGCCCGGGGGCAGCGCGCCACCGTTGATCGCTGCGTTCAGCGCATCGACGCCGCCGCGCGCGTTCGTTGCATCGACCGTCGGCTGGTCTGCCTCGTGCTTCACGCTGGCTTCGGCACGGCGGTTGAGCACGATGATGCTGATACGTCGGTTAATCGGGTTGTACGCGTCGTCGCGATCGAGCGGCACCGTCGAGGACAGCCCCACCACGCGCAACACCTTCTCGCCGTCGAGCCCGCCCGCGATCAACTCGCGCCGCGAGGCATTTGCACGGTCGGCCGACAGTTCCCAGTTGCTATAGCTCTTGTCGCCCTGCGCGTACAACGTCGCGTCGGTGTGACCCGACAAGCTGATGCGGTTGGGCACGTCGTTGAGCGACTTACCGATCTCGCGCAGGATGTCGCGCATATACGGCTGCACCTGCGCGCTCGCGTTGGCGAACATCGGCCGGTTCTGATCGTCGACGATCTGGATGCGCAGGCCTTCGGTCGTCACGTCGATCAGCAACTGTTTTCGGAATTGCCGGAGCGTCGGGTTATTCTCGATCGCCTTCTCGATGCGCGCCTTGAGTTCGCGCAAACGCTGTGCATCGGCGCGCTCGGCCAGCTCGGTGGTCGTGGCTTGGCGCGACTTGACCTGATCGCCACGCGACTTTTGGCCGTCGGTGCGCGTCGTGTCGGTGCCGCCGCCGGGAATCACGCCGCTGTTGTCCGCCGCGTTACGCCCGCCCGTGAGGGCCACTTTGAGCGGCGTGCGGAAATACTCGGCGATGCCCGTCAATTCTTTGCTGCTCACTGAACTGAGCAGCCACATCAGCAGGAAGAACGCCATCATGGCCGTCATGAAGTCGGCGTAAGCAATCTTCCACGCACCGCCATGGTGGCCGTGCCCGCCGGCTTTGCGGCGCTTGACGATAATGGGCCGCTCTTCTTTCTCGCTCATTGCTGCCGCCCGTCAACGTGCCTTGACCTGACGCACGTGCTCTTCGAGCTCGGCGAACGACGGCCGCACCGTGGAGTACAGCACCTTGCGGCCAAACTCGACCGACAGGGCCGGTGCGTAACCATTCAGGCTCGCCAGCAGCGTGACCTTGATGCACTCGTACAGCTTGACCGACTCGTTGATGCGGTGCTCGATGAGCTGCGCGAGCGGCGAGATGAAACCGTACGCCAGCAAAATACCGAGGAAGGTACCCACGAGGGCCTGTGCAATCAGTGCGCCCAGCACGGCCGGCGGCTGGTCGGCCGATGCCATGGTGTGCACCACGCCCATCACGGCGGCCACAATGCCGAACGCCGGCATCGCGTCGCCGGTCTTTTGCAAGCAGTGGGCAGGCACTTCGCCTTCGTGGCGGTACGTTTCGATTTCGTGATCCATCAGGTTCTCGATCTCGAACGCGTTCATGTTGCCGCTGACCATCAGGCGCAGATAGTCGGTGAGGAATTCCATGATGCGCGGCTCGCCCAGGATGCGCGGGTACTGCGAGAACACCGGGCTCGACGCCGGGTCTTCCACATCTCCTTCGATGGCGAGCATGCCGTCTTTACGTGCCTTGGCCAGCAGCACGTACAGCAGCGCCATGAGCTCCATGTAGAGCTCTTTGGTGTATTTCGAGCCTTTGAACAGCATCGGCAGCGCCTTCATCGTCGCCTTGATCGCCTTGCTGTTGTTGCCCACCACAAACGAGCCGACGCCCGCGCCACCGATGATCAGCAGCTCGGTCGGCTGAAACAGCGCGCCCAAGTGACCTCCGCCGATGACGAAACCGCCAAAGACCGAGGCAAGAACGATGATGTAACCAATGACGACAAGCACTGCCGGATACCTCTCGCAAAAATACGTCTACGGAAAAATGTCCTTCCTGTTCAGAGGGCTTAACGGCAGACACGCAGGGAAACTGTAGGGGGTGCGACCTCGTGACGATGACGCGGGTTATGCAGCGAGCGGCGAAATGTCCGTGCCATCCGGACCAGGCAAGGCTGCCGGGGCAACGGCGTCGGCCGGAGCCAGATCGGCGGCGTGCGCATGTTTTGCTTTCCGCGTCTTACCGGCACGCGACGGCGGTGCACACAGTCCGCAAACATACTGACCGTGCGGCTCGTGCGCATGCGTGACGAAATGGCCGCCGCAGCGCGTGCACGGGGTCATTTGCAGCATCTTGCTGTCGAAGAAACGAACCAGCGTCCAGGCGCGGGTAAACCCAAGCACCGCTTCCCAGCCATGCAGTTCGACGTGCTCGAGATAGAGACGGTAGGCCTTGACGATGGCCTCGATGCCCTGGCAGCCGCCGTGATGCACGAGGTGCCGGTAGATGTTGTGGAAAAGCGACGAGTGGATGTTCGGCAGCCAGGTCACGAACCAGTCGGTCGAGAACGGCAGCATGCCCTTGGGCGGCGAGGCGCCTTTGAGCTCCTTGTAGAGCTTGATCAGACGATCGCGGCTAAGGCTCGTTTCCGCCTCCAGCAACTGGAGTCGGGCGCCGAGTTCGATCAGTTCGATGGCCAGCTGAATTTCACGGGCCTCGAGGACGACGCTTTTGGTACGCATATGCAGGCTTCCTGGCAGGTGACGCGGCGCGCTACCCCCGGGCAGCGCGCGAATTACATCGCGTACTTAGCCGATCTGCTCGACGGGTTGCCCCGCGAGCAGAATCGATGCGTGCGACTGCTGCATACCCACGTCCTTCGCACCGTGCGTCAGGGTCGAGAGGATTACGTGGTCGTCAAAGCGAAATCGGCACAGAAGCTGGTTCGACCCCGCGAATTTGACGAGTTGTGCCAAGGTGAGACTGCCGAGCACGTCGGCCAGTTGGTCGCTGATGCCAAGGCGGAACATCGCCGCGGCACGGTCCTCGCGAATCAGGCGCTGGGCCAGTACGAGGTAGGAGAGATTCAACTCACGAATCTCATTGAGTGTTTCGCTGTTTCGCATGCGGCCCCCCGGCGCAATGGATGATCTGGCGGTACTACTGCAATTTCCCTCGCATTGTGGATAAAGGCGAAAGATAAAGAAATCGGAGAAAAACTACATGAAGGGGCAAGAAAAGCGGAAGTTTTTTGTAGGAGTTTTTCCTACATGCGGGGCGCGAGCGGCCCCTGCGATGCATTCGGGGGGAATGATCGGGTGTGAAAAGACGCAGACTTCACAGGTGTGTCACGAAGCTGCGCTCTACTACTCATCTGTATTTCGGCGCTGGCGCGCCGAACTTTAGCCATCTTTGCAAAAAATTTTGGGGGGCTTTTGCAGAGCGGCTGGATCGTACTTTGCCGACCGGTTTCACGCTGGAACAGTGCAATTACAAAGTGTTACAGGTGTAGTAACACTTTCCGAATTCCAGGTTTGGAAGGAAAGCTCGGGCAAAGTTCCCGAGCATCGGCCCGACGATCAGGCTTTGCCCGGTGTGGGCGGCAGCGCCGCCGGTCCCGCGCGGCGAATCAAAACGGTGTGGAAACACCACGACAACACGCCGCACACGGCAATCACGGCCGCCATCGGCACCGCCGAGCGGGCGTGCAGCATCCCCACTGCCGCGCCAGCGCTCGCCGCTGCGAGGAACTGCAAAGCGCCCAATAGCGCCGATGCCGCACCCGCCCGTTGGTGCTGGCGGTTGAGTGCTTCGGCCACTGCATTCGGCTGCGAGAAGCCAAGGCTGGCCACATAAGCGAAGAGCGGCACCATCAAGCCCATCAGCCCACCGAGCTTCAGACTCGCTACGGCCAGCAGCACCAACCCAAGGATGGCGACCAGATTGTTGGTACGGCGCAACACGTCGGCCGGACGGCGTTTGCGCAGCAAGTGCGCGTTGATCTGCGAACCGAAGATGATGCCGCACGCATTCAGGCCGAACAGCCAGCCATAATTCGCCGGGTCGACGCCGTACAGATTGATGAAGACGAACGGCGAGCCCGTGATGTACGCGAACATGCCCGCCTGCGCCACGCCACCGGCCAGTGCGTTCCCCATGAACTCGCGGTCGCGCACAAGCACGCCGTAGTTGTGCCAAGCGGTGGCAAGCCAGTGACGGGCCTGTTTGGCCGCGTGGCGGGTCTCGGGCAGCCAGTACACGGCCATGGCAAAGCAGATGGCACCGAAGACCGTCAGGCCCCAGAAAATCCAGCGCCAGCCGGCGAACATCAGCACCTGACCACCGACGAGCGGCGCAAGAATCGGCGCGGCGCCCATGATGAGCGTCATGCGCGAGAGCACACGGGCGACGGTGTTCGTGTCGAACAGATCGCGCGCCATGGCGCGGGCGATCACGAAACAGGCGCAACCGCCCACCGCCTGGATGAAGCGGCAGACGATCAGCGTTTCAATATTGGGAGCGAGAGCACAGCCCGCCGACGCGAGTGTGTAGAGTGCGAGCCCGGCGTAGAGCGGGCGCTTGCGCCCGAACCGGTCAGCGAGCGGCCCGTGCAGCAGTTGCCCGAGGCCCAGCCCGATGAAGAACGATGCCAGCGTGAACTGCGCCGCCGCATCCGTTGTGTTCAGTTCCCGGGCGATGCTGGGCAACGCCGGCAGATACATGTCGATCGACAACGAGCCGATGGCCGACAGAATGCCGAGAACGAAAACAGTACGGAGATAGTTGGTGGCGGGCATGACAGGCACCTAGGGTAATCCCGAATCATACGTGATTGTCCAGGTGCCCGCCGGGAGCGGCCCGATCAGGCCGTTTTTTCCTCGCTCAGTCCCAGAGACTCGACCATCTGTTCGCGCATGATGAATTTCTGCACCTTGCCCGTCACGGTCATCGGCATATCGTCGACGAAACGAATATAACGCGGGACTTTGTAGTGGGCGATCTGATCCTTGCAGAACTCGCGGATGTCGTCTTCCGTAGCGCTTTGTCCCGGCTTCAGTACGATCCACGCGCAGACTTCCTCGCCGTATTTCGGATCGGGAACACCGAACACCTGTACCGCCTGAATCTTCGGGTGTCGGAACAAGAACTCCTCGATTTCGCGCGGGTAGATGTTCTCGCCGCCGCGAATGAGCATGTCCTTCACTCGGCCGACGATGTTGCAATAGCCGTCCTCGTCGATCGTCGCGAGGTCGCCCGTGTGCATCCAGCCATCGCGGATCGCGTCGCGTGTGCGCGGCTCGTCATCCCAATAGCCCTGCATGACCGAGTAGCCCTTCGTGCACAGCTCGCCCTTCTCGCCCACCGGCACGATCTCGCCAGCAGCATCCACCAGTTTCACTTCGAGGTGTGGTTGGACACGGCCCACGGTACTCACGCGTTTTTCCAGCGGGTCGGTGGTCGTGGTCTGGAACGACACCGGGCTGGTTTCCGTCATGCCGTACGCGATCGTCACTTCGCCCATGTGCATCTGGCTGATCACACGCTTCATCGTTTCGATCGGACACGGCGATCCGGCCATGATGCCGGTGCGCAGCGTATCGAAGTGGTAATTGCCGAAGTCCGGATGATCGAGCTGCGCAATGAACATCGTCGGCACGCCGTGCAACGCAGTGCAGCTTTCTTCCGACACGGCCGCCATGGTCGCCTTCGGGTCAAATGCTTCGCCCGGGAACACCATCGTCGCGCCCGTCGACACGCACGCCAACACGGCCAGCACCATGCCGAAGCAGTGATAGAACGGCACCGGAATGCACAGGCTGTCGTGCTCGGAGAACTTCATCGCCATTGCGATAAAGCGCGCGTTATTGACGATGTTGTGGTGCGTGAGCGTCGCGCCCTTCGGGTTGCCGGTGGTGCCGCTTGTGAACTGAATGTTGATCGCGTCGTGGCAATCGAGCGCGTCGGAGATGGCACGCAGTTCGTCGAGGCTGGCGTCGGCGCCAAGCGTCACGACGTCGCTGAAATTCATCATCCCCGGCGTGATGCCCGTGCCCATGCGAATGATCGTGGTCAGCGTGGGCAACTTCTCGGACTTCAGCATGCCCGGTTTGCTGTTCGCCAGTTCGGGGGCGAGCACGTTGAGCATGTCGAGATAGCGTGACGACTTGAACGACTCCGCGGCGACCAGCGCTTTACAGCCGACTTTGTTGATCGCGTATTCGAGTTCTGCCAGCCGGTAGGCCGGGTTGATGTTCACGAGCACGAGCCCAACGCGCGCGGTCGCAAACTGCGTGACGAGCCATTCGACACGGTTCGGCGACCAGATGCCGACGCGGTCTCCCTTCTTCAGCCCCAACGCAATCAGCCCGGCAGCGAAAGTGTCGACGTGAGCGATGAATTCGCGCCACGTCCAATCCACCGCCTGCTCACGAAACACCACCGCCTGACGCTCAGGAAACGTCGAAGCGGTCTCGGCGAGCAGACCGAACACCGTGAGCGATGAGAGCGGCACCGTCGTGTCGCCCTTCACATACGACAACCCGTTACGTGGGACTACGCCTGCAACTTCCCGGCTTTCCATGCTTTTGTCTCCTGATACTGAAGCCATGCTGAAATAGCGAAATGCTGTCGCGCCCGGCACTACTGTCGACTGGTCTTTACAACAATAGCGCGTCACGCTGCGTTGACGTTTACGTTAACGTAAATCGAGTGACGTAACGAGTGGGGATGGCCCTGAGAAAGTGCGATGGATTGATGCGCGTCACGACATGGTGGTGTCACACAGGTCGTGGCGATAGTTGATGCGCGCGTAGGAAAAACAAAAGCTCCACGCACTTTCATGCATGGAGCTTTCTGCATCGTTCGTCACACCGACATTACGGCCGGCACGACGACAACGCCAATTTACAGCTTTGCCTTGCGCAGCTTGCTGATCGCAGCGAGTTGAGCGATGGCTTCGGCCAGTTCGGCTTGGGCTTTCGCGTACTCGATATTCGAGTCTTTGTTCGCAAGTGCTTCTTCCGCGCGACGCTTGGCTTCGGCAGCTTTCGCCTCGTCCAGGTCTTTGCCGCGGATAGCGGTGTCGGCGAGCACGGTCACCGTGTCCGGTTGCACTTCGAGAATGCCGCCTGCCACGAAGACGAAGTCCTCGTTGCCTGCTTCGTCCTCGATGCGCACGGCACCCGGCTTGATGCGCGTGATCAGCGGCGTGTGGCCGGGCAAAATGCCCAGCTCGCCGGCTTCGCCCGGCAGCGCCACAAAGCGCGCCCGACCCGAGAAGATCTGCTCTTCTGCGCTGACGACGTCTACGTGAATGGTTGCCATAATCGCTCCCGTTGAGTGTGATGAAGCGGCAGGAGCAGAGGCGCGGTCGTTACCGCCCTCGCCCCGCTACCCCGCCGTTCGACAGTCACCTGCCGGTGTGGCGCGTGCCTCGTGAGAGACCTCCGCCAGCGCCCGGCACTCAACCGTTTACTGCATCTTCTTGGCTTTTTCGAACGCTTCGTCGATCGTGCCGACCATGTAGAACGCCTGCTCGGGCAGGTGGTCGCATTCGCCGTCGACGATCATCTTGAAGCCGCGGATCGTTTCCTTGAGCGGAACGTACTTACCCGGCGAACCCGTGAACACTTCTGCCACGTGGAACGGCTGCGACAGGAAACGCTGAATCTTACGAGCGCGTGCCACTGCCAGCTTGTCGTCCGGCGACAGTTCGTCCATGCCCAGAATCGCGATAATGTCGCGCAATTCCTTGTAGCGCTGGAGCGTCGATTGCACGCGACGGGTCACCGTGTAGTGCTCTTCGCCAATCACGTTCGGGTCGATCTGACGCGAGGTCGAGTCGAGCGGATCGACTGCCGGGTAGATACCCAGCGAGGCGATGTCACGCGACAGCACGACGGTAGCGTCCAAGTGACCGAAGGTGGTTGCCGGCGACGGGTCGGTCAAGTCATCGGCAGGCACGTACACGGCTTGCACCGACGTAATCGAGCCCTTCTTGGTCGACGTAATACGCTCTTGCAACTTACCCATTTCTTCAGCCAGCGTCGGCTGATAGCCCACGGCCGACGGCATACGGCCGAGCAGTGCCGACACTTCGGTACCGGCCAGCGTGAAACGGTAGATGTTGTCCACGAAGAACAGCACGTCGAGACCTTCGTCACGGAAGTGCTCTGCCATCGTCAGACCGGTCAGCGCGACGCGCAGACGGTTGCCCGGCGGCTCGTTCATCTGGCCGTACACCAGCGCGACCTTGTCCAGAACGTTCGAGTCCTTCATTTCGTGGTAGAAGTCGTTCCCTTCACGGGTACGCTCGCCCACGCCGGCAAACACCGAATAACCGCCGTGTTCCTTGGCGATGTTATTGATGAGTTCCATCATGTTCACGGTCTTGCCCACACCGGCGCCACCGAACAGACCCACCTTACCGCCCTTGGCGAACGGGCAGATCAAGTCGATAACCTTGATACCGGTTTCGAGCAGTTCCGTCGACGGCGACAGCTCGTCGAATGCCGGAGCCTTCTGGTGAATCGAACGCGTGTGGTCTTGTGCAATCGGACCGGCTTCGTCGATCGGACGGCCAAGCACGTCCATGATGCGGCCCAGCGTCGGCTTACCAACGGGCACCGTGATCGGCAGACCGCTGTTCTTCACCATCATGCCGCGGCGCAGGCCTTCGGCAGAACCCAAACAGATGGTACGAACCACGCCGTCGCCCAGCTGCTGCTGAACTTCGAGCGTCAGTTCCGAACCGTCCATAATGAGCGCGTCGTAGATCTTCGGCATGCTATCGCGCGGGAACTCCACGTCGATCACGGCGCCGATGCACTGTACGATTTTGCCTTCAATCAAAGCAGTACTCATCGCTTTTCCTTTAGATACTCAAATTCATTTCGCCTTGCGGCGCATCGGCCCGTGCCACCGCTTAAACAGCGGCAGCGCCACCCACGATTTCGGACAGTTCCTTCGTGATCGAAGCTTGACGGCCCTTGTTGTAGACCATCTGCAATTCACCGATCACGGTCTTCGCGTTGTCCGATGCGGCCTTCATGGCCACCATACGGGCGGACTGCTCCGACGCCATGTTCTCTGCGACTGCCTGATACACGACTGCTTCGACGTAACGCACCAGCAGGGCATCCACCACCGACTTTGCGTCCGGTTCGTAGATGTAGTCCCACGAGTGCTGAGCCGGCACTGCGCTCGCTTCTTCCGATTCGCCTTCCAGCTTCTCGGGCAGCGGCAGCAGTTGTTCGACCACGGCTTCCTGCTTCATCGTGTTCACGAAGCGGTTGTAAGCCAGGTACACGGCATCGAGCTTGCCTGCGGCATACGCGTCGAGCTGCACCTTCACGGCGCCGATCAACTTGTCGAGATGCGGGGTGTCGCCCAGTTGCACCACGTGCGAGACCACCTTCGCGCCGATACGGTTCATGAAGCCGAAGCCCTTACCGCCGATGGCGGTCGCTTCGATCTTCAGGCCTTGCGCTTCGATGTCCTTCATCTTGGCCACCACGGCACGCAGCACGTTGGTGTTCAAGCCGCCGCACAGGCCCTTGTCCGTCGTCACCACGATGATGCCGGCCGCTTTCGCGTCCGCATGCTTCACCATGAACGGGTGGTGGTATTCCGGATTCGCCTGGCCCATATGCGCGGCGATCTGGCGTACCTTCTCAGCGTACGGCCGGGCATGACGCATGCGTTCCTGCGCCTTGCGCATCTTCGACGCGGCCACCATTTCCATGGCCTTGGTGATCTTGCGCGTGTTTTGCACGCTCTTGATCTTGCCGCGAATTTCCTTCATTCCAGCCATTGCTTACTCCTTGTCTCGGCGCGACGTCCGCTCTTGCCTGAACATCGCGCCTTCCCGGGTCCGTTGAATAGTTACCGATTCAACCGGATTAGTAAGCGCCGGTCTTCTTGAAGTCCTTGATCGCAGCGTGCAGGGCGGCTTCGTCGTCCTTCGAGAGATCTTTGGTCTCTTCGATACGGCCGATGAGCGCGCCGTGGCTGGTCTTCAGAACTTCGCGCAGACCCTTTTCGAACGGCAGAACCTGAGCGATTTCGAGATCGTCCAGATAACCGTTGTTGGCGGCGAACAGCGACACGGCCAGTTCCCACACTTGCAGCGGCTGATACTGCGGCTGCTTGAGCAGTTCCGTCACGCGGCGACCGCGCTCGAGCTGCTTGCGGGTGGCTTCGTCCAGGTCCGAAGCGAACTGCGCGAACGCAGCCAACTCACGGTACTGAGCCAAGTCGGTACGGATACCGCCCGACAGCTTCTTGACGACCTTCGTCTGAGCAGCACCACCCACGCGCGACACCGAAATACCGGCGTTAATTGCCGGACGGATACCTGCGTTGAAGAGGTCGGTTTCCAGGAAGATCTGGCCGTCGGTAATCGAAATCACGTTCGTCGGAACGAATGCGGTCACGTCACCGGCTTGCGTTTCAATGATCGGCAGTGCGGTCAGCGAGCCGCTTTGGCCCTTGATCGCGCCGTTCGTGAACTTCTCGACGTACTCTTCCGAGACGCGAGCGGCACGCTCGAGCAGACGCGAGTGCAGATAGAACACGTCACCCGGGTAAGCTTCACGGCCCGGCGGGCGGCGCAGCAGCAGCGAGATCTGACGGTAGGCCCAAGCTTGCTTGGTCAAGTCGTCATAAATGATCAGCGCGTCTTCGCCGCGGTCGCGGAAGTATTCGCCCATCGTGCAACCGGCGTACGGTGCGATGAACTGCATAGCGGCCGAGTCCGAAGCGGTGGCGGTCACGATGATGGTGTATTCCATCGCGCCCATCTCTTCGAGCTTGCGCACCACGTTCATGATCGACGAAGCCTTCTGGCCGATCGCGACGTAGACGCAGGTCACGCCCTTGCCCTTTTGCGAGATGATCGTGTCGATGGCCACAGCGGTCTTACCCGTCTGACGGTCACCAATGATCAGCTCACGCTGGCCACGGCCGATCGGCACCATGGCGTCGATAGCCTTGGTACCCGTTTGCAGCGGCTGCGACACCGACTTACGCCAAATCACGCCCGGGGCAATCTTTTCGATTGCGTCGGTCATCTTGGCGTTGATCGGGCCCTTGCCATCGATAGGCACGCCCAGCGCGTCAACGACGCGGCCTTTCAGTTCCGGACCAACCGGCACTTCCAGAATGCGGCCCGTGCACTTGACGGTGTCGCCTTCCGAGATGTGCTCGTATTCACCCAGAATCACGGCGCCGACAGAGTCGCGCTCGAGGTTCAGTGCCAGACCGAAGGTGTTGCCCGGGAATTCGAGCATTTCACCTTGCATCACGTCCGACAGGCCATGAATGCGGCAGATACCGTCAGTCACCGAAATCACGGTGCCTTCGTTACGGACTTCGGCGCCGCTCTCGAGACCTTGAATCCGGCTCTTGATCAGTTCGCTGATTTCAGAGGGATTGAGTTGCATATGTGCTCCTGATATTCAATTCTTGCCGTCGCAGGCGATTCGCGCCGGCCGTCAGGCCGTCAGCGACGTCCGCATGGCCGCCAGGCGGGCGCGCACCGAAGTGTCCAGCACCTCGTCGCCAACCACCACACGCACGCCACCGATTAGCGACGGATCTACCGTCACGCTCGGGTTGAGCTTGCGGCCGAACTTGTGCTCGAGGCCCTTGACCAGCGAGGTCAGTTGCTCACCTTCGAGCGGGAAGGCGCTTTCGATCGTGGCATCCGCCGAACCGGCGGCAGCGTTCTTCAACGCTTCGAACTGCTCGGCGACTTCCGGCATAGCAGCCAGACGACCGTTTTCGACCACAGCGGCGACGAAGTTGCGCACTTCGGCGTCGGTCGATTTCACGGCAGCCGTCAGCACGTCGACGACTTGCGCCGGCGTAACCTTGGGATCGTCGGCCAGATTGGCCACTTCGGGAAGCGCTGCCACTTGCGCCAGTTCGCGCACCAGCTCCGACCAGCGATTCAGGTCACCGGCCTTGGCCACGCGGAACAACGCCTCAGCGTACGGACGAGCGATGGTTGCGAGTTCGGCCATGATCAGAGCTCTGCCTTGAGTTGGTTCAGCAGGTCGGCGTGGGCCTTGGCGTCAACTTCACGCTTCAGGATTTGCTCGGCGCCCTTAACGGCCAGACCGGCAACTTCTTCGCGCAGCGATTCACGGACCTTAACGGCCTGGTTCTCGGCTTCGGCTTTGGCGTTGGCGATGATACGAGTAGCTTCGGCTTGAGCCTGCTGCTTGATCTCTTCGGCCACGGCCAGTGCGCGCTTCTCGGCGTCGGCAATACGCTTCGCGCCTTCGTCGCGGGCATCCGCGAGGGCTTGCGTGGAGCGCTTGTTGGCGGCTTCGAGTTCGGCCTTGCCCTTATCGGCAGCAGCCAGACCGTCAGCGATTTTCTTCGCGCGTTCGTCGATAGCCTTGATCAGCGGCGGCCACACGAACTTCATCGTGAACCATGCCAGGATCAGAAACACGACGGTTTGCGCGAACAGAGTTGCGTTGATGTTCACGGTGTTCCCTTTCGGTGTTGCGAGTCGATTGGCAAAACAGCGCGCCCCATTGTGCCTGCTGGCTTGGGCGCGCCGTTCATGTCCAGTGGGTCGCGCGGATCAGTGCGCGACCATCCGAAAGAAACTTAAGCGAGCTTCGACAGCAGCGGGTTCGCGAATGCGAACAGCATGGCAACGCCCACGCCGATCAGGAATGCGGCGTCGATCAGGCCAGCCAGCAGGAACATCTTCGTTTGCAGCGGGTTCATCAGTTCCGGCTGACGTGCGCATGCTTCGATGTACTTACCGCCCATCAACGCGATACCCAGACAGGCGCCGATGGCACCCAGACCGATGATGATACCGATACCGATGGCGGTCAGACCCTGGATGTTAGCGATGAAAGCTTGCATGATTACTCCTATTGGTTAGAGACTTGAAACTTTAAATTTGAAAAACCGAAAAACTGGGAAACACGTAACAACCGCAACAACCGATCAGTGATGGTCGTGCGCCTGGCCGATATACACCAGCGTGAGCATCATCATGATGAACGCTTGGAGCAACACGATCAGGATGTGGAAAATCGCCCATGCGGTGCCGGCGATGACATGACCGACAAAACCCAGCACCGACGCATCTGCGCCAAAACTCCAGATACCACCCAACAGCGCGATCAGCAGGAACACCAGTTCACCGGCGTACATATTGCCGAACAGTCGCATACCGAGCGACACGGTCTTGGCACAGAATTCGATGAGGTTGAGCAGCAGGTTCGGGATCCACAGCAAGAAGTGGTTGCCGAACGGTGCCGTGAACAGCTCATGCATGAAGCCGCCCGCGCCCTTGATCTTGAAGCTGTAGTACAGCATCAGGATGAGCACGCCAACGGCGATACCGAGCGTGCCGTTCAAATCGGCCGTCGGGACAATACGATGGTGGGTAATGATCGAACCCAGGCCGACCCAGCCGATCACCTTCGACGGCAGGTCGACGGGCAGCAAGTCCAGCGAGTTCATGAGCGCGACCCAGACAAACACGGTCAGCGCGAGCGGGGCGATGAAGGCACGGTTGCCATGCACGATGCTCTTCGACTGGTCTTCAACCATTTCGACGAGCATTTCGACAGCAGCTTGGAAACGGCCCGGCACACCCGAGGTGGCCTTGCGGGCAGCCATCCACAGCAGGAAGCAGCCCAGCGCGCCCATCGCGATCGACCAGAACATGGTGTCCCAGTTGATGATCGAGAAATCGACGATATTCGTCTGCGTCGAGCTCGCGAGGTTTTGCAGGTGGTGCGAAATGTACTCCGACGGGTTCGGAGCGTGGCTACCGGCTTCTACTGACATAGCGATCAAACACCCAATTATGAAAATCCGCACACGGCAGCGCGCGACGCGTGAGCGGAATTGACCGCTACTTGAATGCCATCGCCAGCCAATAGGCCTTGAGCGTCAGCACGAAGGTGACCAGCAACGCTACCCAGTGAACTCCCGGGTAACCGAACGCTATGGCCACCAACAACGCAATCGTCGTTGCTACCTTGACCGCCTCTCCCATCACCAACGAACCGACAGAGAGACGATCACCTGAAATTCTTAGCCGCAGCGCAAACAAGGCGCCCGGCAACCAACCCATCATTCCGCCCAGCCAAGCGGACACCGCGGCCTCTTGGGGCGATGTCGAGAGTACCCACCAAGCCAGTGTCGCCGCTAGCGACAACAGTACCTGGGCACCCACCACTCTGAATGGAGTCACACGGGATGCGCGCCCCACATCGGGACCGAACAGGCGCTCGGCCTGCGCACGCGTGAGCGGAACGATTGTTTCTTGCTCCTGCTCGTCGTCCCAAACATCATCTGTTGCATGCGCCGGCGCTTGCGGTTTCGGTTCCAAGTTCGACCGTATTTCATCGGCCATCTCGTACCTCCCCGCCCGACTCGTGCAAAACGAATGGGCTCTTCAAGCAGTTAAACCCGCGAGATTTTACGGGAGATTACGAACGCCAGTCAATTGAAACACGCAACAAATTCGCCGAAACTGTGCAGTGCATGCTTCGATTTGGCGCCAACTCTCACGGAGTGCGTTTTCCCTCATGGTGCACCGCGGCATTCACCCGGAAGGCCGCGCAATCACGACATCTACGTGTCGTACGGGGGGCGTTCAGACCCATTTCAGTGCAGCGAACCCCAACCCCAGTGCCACCAGGTAAAACGGCACCGAAACCCAATGAAAGTGCCACCAAATCTTGCGCGATTTCGCCATGCGCAATGCAATCAGGTTGGCCAACGAACCGATTGCCAGCCCGAAGCCCCCTACCGCCACGCCATGGGCGAGCGCCGGCCAGTTCTGACTGTATTCCGCGAGCAGAATCGCTGCGGGCACATTACTGATGAATTGTGACAACACCGCCGCGCCGAGATAGGCGCCAAGCGTGCTCGAGAAGTCGATGTGTCCCAGTGCCGTGCGCACCTCGGGCATCTCCGCCACACCGCGCAACACCACGAACATCAGCACGAAAATGGCGAGCAGCAGCCAGTCGATGCCGAGCACCGCGTTGCGGCGTGCGATCAGCAGCACCGCCACAACCCCGGCGCATGCCCACGCGGCAAGCCCGTGATCGGCCAGCGCGACGAACCCGACGAACAACGCGAGCGCTGTCCACAGCAACGGCCAGCGCACATCGTGCGACGGCCCGCGTCGTTGAAAATGCAATGCACGCGAATCGAACGCGAAGGCGCACACGACCAGCAGCAGGGCCATGAGCGCCACGGTGATCGGCGTCATCATCGCGACATAGCCACCGAAGCCCAGCCCGCTGTGCTGCCAGAGAAAGAGGTTCTGGGGGTTGCCGAGGGGGGTGAGGCTCGACCCGGCGTTCACTGCCAGCGCGAGAAAGATAATCAGACGTTCGATACGCACCGGCGCGATACGTGCGAGCGATTGCGCAAGCGGCACGACAGCAAACAGCGCGACATCGTTCGTGAGCAGCGTCGAGAGCGCCGCGGCGAAGGCGACCATCAACAACGCGAGACGGCGCTCGGTGCGAAACCATCGCAACAATCGTTGCGCAAGCCAGTCGAGAAAGCCGCTCTGATCGATGGCCCGCGTGAGCATGAGCAGGCCGGCGAGCGTGAGGATGGTGTGTTGATCGATGCGTGCGAACAATGCGCCGGCACTCGCCGGACGAAAAATCTCCAGCGCGACAAATGCGATCAACAGAATGACGAGCACGCGATCGCTGCGGACTCGTTCGAACAATGCGGCCAATGAGCGCATCACACGCGTTTGTCTCGGCGGATGCTGCGCCTCATTGGTCATGACTGATTCATTAGGATACCGATATTATTCGGCGCGAATGCGCGCGAGAATGCCGTCGAGCGCGTCGAGGCTGCCGAATTCGATCGTGAGTGCACCTGCGCCCTTACGGCCGACTTTGATCTTCACGTTCGACGCGAGCAGATCCGATAGTTCTTCTTCGAGACGCGTCACATCGCGCCCGCCCTCTTCTGCCGAACGACGACGAATGCCATCGCCTTGCGGCTTGAGCGAAGCATTCACGATGCGCTCGGTATCGCGCACCGACAGGCGCTTGTTCACCACCTGATTGGCGAGCGTGATTTGCGTGGCGGCATCCACGGAGAGCAGCGCACGTGCATGCCCCATATCGAGATCGCCTGCGAGCAGCATCGTCTGCACCGGTTGCGCGAGATTGAGCAAGCGCAACAAATTCGACACCGCACTGCGCGAACGACCGAGCGATTCGGCCGCTTGCTCATGGGTGTAATTGAATTCACCGAGCAAGCGCTGAATGCCCTGCGCTTCTTCCAGCGGATTCAAATCTTCGCGCTGAATGTTCTCGATGAGCGCCATCGCGGCGGCGGCTTCGTCGGGCACATCGCGCACGAGCACGGGCACTTCCGACAAGCCCGCAATGCGCGCGGCACGGAAACGACGTTCGCCAGCAATAATTTCGTACTTCTCACCATCGACGCGGCGCACGAGAATCGGCTGCATCAGCCCTTGCGCGCGAATGCTTGCGGCGAGCTCCTGCAATGCGCCCTCGTCCATGCGCGTGCGCGGCTGATACTTGCCCGCCTGAAGGCGGTCGAGCGTCATCACCGACGGTGCGCCTTCGACAGCCGCAGCGGCTTCGTCTGCGCCGTTATGGTTATCGGCGTGCGCGCCTAGCAGCGCTTCGAGGCCGCGGCCCAGGCCCTTCTTTTTCAGTGCGTTGGTCTTGGTCGCCATGACAATGCGTTCCTGCGCAAATGCGCCTTACATAGTTTGGATGCGCGCGATCATTTCTGCGCCGAATTGCAGGTACGCCTGCGCGCCTCGCGATGCCGGGTCGAAGACGACGCCAGGCATGCCATAACTGGGCGCTTCGGCGAGCCGCACGTTGCGCGGAATGATCGCGTTGAAAACTTTGTCGCCGAAGTGCTGCTTGAGCTGCTCCGACACTTGTTGTTGCAGCGTGATACGCGGATCGAACATCACGCGCAGCAAGCCGATGACCTTCAGGTCGCGATTCAGATTCGCGTGCACCTGCTTGATCGTATTGACGAGATCCGAGAGCCCTTCGAGCGCGAAATACTCGCACTGCATCGGAATGATCACGCCATGCGCGGCACACAGGCCGTTGAGCGTGAGCAGCGAGAGCGTGGGCGGACAATCGATCAGAACGAAGTCGTAAGCGTCGTCCACTTTCTCAAGCGCCTGCTTGAGTCGGGTGTCGCGATTCTCGAGCGAAACGAGTTCCACGTCGGCGCCTGCGAGTTCGCGGTTGGCGGGCAACACGTCGTAGTTGCCTGTCTCCGAGCGCTGACGGCTCACCGTCACGTCGGTGCCATCGACCAGCACTTCATAGACGCTCGTCTCGAGCGCGGCCTTGTCGATGCCGCTGCCCATGGTCGCGTTGCCCTGCGGATCCAGGTCGACCAACAGGACACGCTGTCCGTGCGACGCCAGACCGGCGGCGAGGTTCACCGTGGTGGTCGTCTTGCCGACGCCGCCCTTCTGATTGGCCACGCAGAAAATTTTCGCCATGCCGATGTAGTCCTCCGAATGCTGCCTTGTTCAAGCGCGATTAATGCTGATGCATCGGGTGGTGGCTCGCAGTACCGCGACGTCAGTCCGACGCCACGCACGATGGCTTCGCCCTGCTGCCAAACCCGATGTATTCAATGAATTCGATTACCTGAGCAATGCTCAGTTATTGCCGATGCTGGCTTTCTGCGGCGTCAACACGAGCTTGTCAGTGTCGTAGCCTTGCTTGCGCAACTGCGCGCGCATTTGATTCAACGTGTTCTCGTCGATGGTCGGGGTGCGCGAAAGGATCCACAGGTACTCGCGGCCCGGCTCTCCGACGGCGGCATATTGATAGTCGCCGTCGAGCACGATAACCCAGTAGTTCGCCCAAAGCCAGGGAATCCAGCGCAACCAGTCCGGCGCAAAGGTCACCTTGAAACGCGCGGTGCCTGTGCCCTGCCCATCCGTGCGTGCGAGGCCGGCGTCACTCACCCAAGTGCCATCGTCCTTGCGGCATTTGTTCGTCACTTCGATCTTGCCGTCCGGGCGCGCCACGTACTCGGCGCTCACGTCCGACACACATTTTCGCTCGAAGAAATTCGGGTAGCGTGCTATTTCGTACCAGGTGCCGACATATCGTGACTTGTCGATGGCGCCGACCGGGCGAACGCGCGTGGTCAGCGACTCCTGCCCGGTTTGCGCCCAAGCCACCGCCGCAAGTAACGAAAAACCGACGAGTGCACCACCGATCCAGCGGGTAATACGGGTCATGCCGCCACCTTTACGCGAAGCAAATGACGCTCTGCGTCGAGGAATGGCACTTGTAGCGGCAAGCGTTCGACCAGGGCATACCCCGGCGGCAACGCCAGTTCGCTCTCGGCAGCGACGCCTTTCATGGCCCAGAAGCTGCCATCGTCGGCGAGCAACTTGTGCCCCAGCGTGACGAAATCCATCAACTCGGCAAAGGCACGTGAAACAATCGCGTCGAACGGCGCCGGGACTTCTTTACCCACCACGAGCGACTCCACGCGACCGGTGACAACCGTCAGATTGGTCAGCTTGAACGTCGCACGCGCTTGCGTGAGGAAAGCGGTCTTTTTATGGACGATGTCATTGACCGTCACCTGCCAGTCCGGACGCACGATGGCCAGCACCACGCCCGGCAACCCACCCCCTGAGCCCACATCAAGGACACGTGAAATTGGCTCACGGTCCAGGCGCGGCAAAATCGACAGGGAATCGAGCAGGTGTTTGACGACCATTTGACGCGGATCGCGAATCGAGGTCATCTGTAGCGCGGCATTCCACTTGGCCAGCAACGCCTGGAAGTCGAGCAGCCGAGCTTGCTGTTCGGCACCGATCGAAAGCCCAAGCTGCGCGATGCCGTCGGCCAATAGCGTCGCCAGTTCGTTGCCGCCTTGTGTGGCGGGAGTACGCGAAGCTGTCATGTCGTCTCCGGTCAGGCGGCGTGCTGGTCGCCGTCATCGGCAGCCGCACTCGTTTCGCCCGACGCACGACGGCGTCCCAGCCCCTTCTTCAGATGGATCATCAGCAACGAGATCGCTGCCGGTGTCACGCCAGAGATCCGCGATGCCTGCCCCAGCGTCTCGGGACGCTGGGCATTGAGCTTCTGACGCACTTCGATCGACAGACCGCGCACGTCGTTGTAATCGATGCTCGCCGGCAGCACGGTGTTCTCGTTAGCTTCCTTGCGGACGATTTCGTCAGCCTGACGATCGATATAGCCCTGATACTTCATCGCGATCTCGATCTGCTCGCGAATCTGCCCGGCTTGCAGCGCATCGTCGGACAGCGCGACTTCAGGTGCCAACCGGCCGCCCTGCACTGCCATCAACGCGTCGTAGCTGACTTCTGGACGGCGCAGCAGGTCAGCCAGCGAGTATTCGTGATCGATGGCTTTGCCGAGCAACGGCACGGCATCTTCTGCCGGGAACGTCTTGGGATTCACCCACGTCGTCTTGAGGCGTTCTGTTTCACGTGAAACAGCGTCGCGTTTGCGGCAGAAAGCTTCCCAGCGAATATCGTCGACCACACCGAGTTCGCGACCAATTTCGGTCAGGCGCATGTCGGCGTTGTCTTCGCGCAGCGACAAGCGGTACTCGGCCCGGCTGGTGAACATGCGATACGGCTCGGACACGCCACGCGTGATCAGGTCATCGACGAGCACGCCGAGGTACGCCTGATCGCGTCGCGGGCACCATGCCTCGCGGCCTTGCACTTGCAGCGCCGCGTTCATCCCCGCGAGCAACCCTTGTGCCGCCGCTTCTTCGTACCCCGTCGTGCCATTGATCTGACCCGCAAAGAACAGGCCCGAAATGACACGCGTCTCAAGCGAGCTGCGCAGACCGCGCGGGTCGAAGTAGTCGTACTCGATGGCATAGCCCGGACGCAGGATGTACGCGTTCTCCATGCCCTTCATCGAGCGGACCAGTTCGAGCTGCACATCGAACGGCAGGCTCGTGGAAATGCCATTCGGATAGAACTCGTTGGTGGTCAGCCCTTCTGGCTCCAGGTAGATCTGGTGCGACGACTTGTCGGCGAAGCGGTGGATCTTGTCTTCGATCGACGGGCAGTAGCGCGGCCCTACCCCTTCGATCACGCCCGTGTACATCGGCGAGCGGTCGAGGCCGCTACGAATGATGTCGTGCGTGCGCTCGTTGGTATGCGTCACCCAGCACGGCACTTGGCGCGGATGCTGGTCGGCACTGCCCAGGAACGAGAAAACCGGCACCGGATCGAGGTCACCCGGCTGCTCTTCGAGCACGGAGAAGTCGATCGAACGGCCGTCGATACGCGGCGGCGTACCCGTTTTCAAGCGACCTTGCGGGAGTTTCAACTCTTTCAGGCGGGCCGACAGACTGACGGCAGCCGGGTCACCGGCACGACCGCCGACGTAGTTGTTCAGTCCGACGTGGATCTTGCCGTCGAGGAAAGTCCCTGCGGTCAGCACCACGGCGCGGGCGCGGAAGCGCAGTCCCACCTGGGTGATGGCGCCAACAACGCGCTCGCCTTCGACCATCAGGTCTTCCACAGCTTGCTGGAACAGCCAGAGATTCGGTTGATTCTCAAGCCGATGACGGATCGCCTGCTTGTAGAGAATGCGGTCCGCTTGAGCGCGCGTGGCACGTACAGCCGGGCCTTTGGACGAATTCAGGATGCGGAACTGAATGCCGCTCTCGTCGGTAGCCGCGGCCATGGCACCGCCAAGCGCATCGACTTCTTTGACGAGATGGCCTTTGCCGATGCCCCCAATCGAGGGGTTACAGCTCATCTGACCGAGCGTCTCGATATTGTGGGTGAGCAAAAGGGTCTTACAGCCCATGCGGGCCGAGGCGAGCGCAGCCTCAGTGCCGGCATGGCCGCCACCCACCACGATCACATCGAACTCGGTTGGATAAAGCATCGCAATATTGCCGCGCGCGGCAAACTCTCTGGATTCGGTAATTGCGGAATTATAGCGGTATTGCGATGCATCATTTGTAACCGACCTATGTTTCACGTGGAACGTGAGTGGAAAACGACGGATTGCGAGATGGTTTCACGTGGAACATCAGAGGGAATCGGTATGACCGATGTTGGCGTGGAGGGGAAAAAAGCATGTCGTCAATCGTTGTGACCGCAACCGGATAGCCATTGCCACGCCCCACCCTATCGCTCGCCTGGCGTGGAACAAGTTAGTCGGATGATGTTTCCCGTGGAACCTACATCGAATCAAATCGATGCCCAGATCATTGAACCCGCGCCAATCGCCCACTCAACTCGATAACTGGCCTACGCCTTGTTCCACGTGAAACATCGCAGCACGCTAAGAACATCCAACCGAAGAAAGCTGATGTGAAACCAACCGTCGGTTTCACGTGAAACATCGCAACCCGTCGAGGCTCGGTAGAAATCGAACCCATTCTCCTGCATCGGTCCCTCCGATCGAAGCGAATAGGCAATTCGCACCGTCTAACTATCCGAACGGCTCTCACGTCATCCTCTCGCAACCCGCCCGTTCCACGTGAAACAAAAGCGCTTGCTTTCACCGAGATCGCGCCCGAACACGCCCATGCAACCTGTACGGAGAATTCTCAAAATTGGCTGCCGCACTCGCACTATCTGCCCGCCGTGCAGCGCCCGAACAAAAACAGCGAATCGGCACTGGATGGCAGACATACAGCAAGCACTGGATACAAACCCAGCTTTCGCTTCCAGGAAAAAATTATCCTGTCCCTCATCCACAACGACACGGTAGATCAACCACAACCGGAGCCGCCTCCGGAAGTTCCTGCACTGGATGCAACCACAGGTCTCGCTCCCGACGCGAATCACACGACTGAGACAACACGTCCGTCACCACTGGATACAAACACAGCGCTCGGCGTTCCACGTGAAACCCAGACCCCATACAAGTCGCGCACATATCCGCCCCGAAATACGTCCGACACCCCCTGCTACCGAACATCGAAAATCAACCGCATCTTTTCAAAAGCAGCATTACCAACTCGACGCATTCCAACGAACCAATGTCCCGCCGAAGTCCGCTTATCCACACATCGCCATCCCCCCGCAAACCTCGAATAGGAAATTGCTTTTCTGTGGATAACCTCGTTACGCGAATTCACTCGAAAATCGTAAAAATCTCGGAACCCCTTATTGCGGCGGTGCGCCATAGATTTGCGCGAGGCATAACTATCCACAAGCAACTGTGAATAAGTGACTTCGCACTGAAGTGGATAAGTGGGTTGTTGGCTCGCATAGAAAATAGGGCCGGATCATTTGTGTGACCATCGTTCGAGGTGTGCCCAACCCCTCATTTCGAGGACTTCGACGCGCCATAAAAAAACCCGCCGGGAGGCGGGTTTCTTCTTCAACATCGGCGGCAGCGCCGCGCCGGATACGAATATCAGGCAGCCTTCTTTGCCAGCCCGAGATACGTCTCGATCACCTTCGGGTTGGTTGCCAGCTCTTGTGCCGGGCCTTCAAGCGCCAGCTCGCCGGTCTCAATCACGTAGGCGTAGTCAGCCACTTGCAAGGCCGCACGGGCGTTCTGCTCGATCAGCAGCGTCGCCACACCCGTCTTACGCAAGTCGTTGATGATGTGGAAGATTTCCTTCACGATCAGCGGCGCCAGGCCCAGACTCGGCTCGTCGAGCATCAGCAACTGCGGCTTCGCCATCAGGGCACGGCCCACGGCCAGCATCTGACGCTCGCCGCCTGAGAGCGTGCCAGCCTGCTGCGTACGGCGCTCCTTCAGGCGCGGAAACAGCGCGTAGACCACTTCCATCTGATCGAGGAAGTTCTTCTCACCGGCGCGCTTACGGCGGTAAGCGCCGAGCAGCAGGTTGTCTTCGACCGACATCGTCGAGAACAACTCACGCTTCTCCGGCACCAGACACATGCCGCGCGACACCCGCGCCTCGATCGTCAGCGCCGACATCTCGTGACCGAGATACGCCACACTGCCGCGGCTCGAACCGTTCTGCGGCAGCGCGCCCATGATCGCGTTGAGCATGCTCGACTTGCCTGCCCCGTTCGGACCGATCACCGTGACGATCTGCCCCGCTTCCACGCGCAGATGCGCACCATGCAGCGCCTCGACCTTGCCGTAGGCTACCGCCAGGTCCTTGACCTCCAGAATCGCCTCTGCCATCACTCCACTCCTCCGAGGTAAGCCTCGAGCACCGCCGGGTTCTTCTGCACGTCTTCGGGCAGCCCTTCGGCGATTTTGGTGCCGAACTCCATCACCACCAGGTGATCGGTCAGGTTCATCACGAAATCCATGTCGTGCTCGACCAGCAGCACGCTCATGCCTTCATCCTTGAGCTTGCGCAGCAAATCGCCCAGCGCCTGCTTCTCTTTGTAGCGCAACCCAGCGGCCGGTTCGTCGAGCAGCAACAGCGTCGGGTCGCACGCCAACGCGCGAGCGATTTCCAGAATCCGCTGCTGGCCCAACGCCAAGCTGCCTGCTTCGTCGTACATGTGGGCGCCGAGGCCTACACGCTCGATCTGCTTTGCGGCTTCGTGCAACAGCATGGCTTCTTCGTGACGATCCAGACGCAGCACGCTCGCCCACACACCGCCCTGCGGACGGCGGCGCAGGCCGTTCTTGTCACGCAGATACGCGCCGATCGCGACGTTCTCCAGCACGCTCATATGCGGCATCAAGCGCACGTGCTGGAAGGTGCGGCCGATACCGCGCTTGACGATTTCACGTGAAGGCAGGCGGTCGATACGCTCGCCGAGGAACGAAATCTCGCCGCGCGTCGCTTGCAACACGCCCGTCACCAAGTTGAACGTGGTCGACTTACCGGCGCCGTTCGGGCCGATCAGACCGACGATTTCACCGGCCTTCACTTCGAACGACACGTCGTTCACCGCCACCAGCCCGCCGAACTCCTTGCGCGCCTTCTCCAGCTTGAGCACCACTTCACCGACAGCCGGCTTGGGGCGATGCCCCAACGCGTCGGCCTGCTCGGGTGCCTTGGCAACACGGCGCGCCGGGAAGATCTTCGCGAAGAACGGCCACACGCCATCGCGTGCGTATTGCAGCAGCAGCACCAACAGCACGCCGAACACGATGGTTTCGAAGTTGCCGTTCGCGCCGAGCAGCACCGGCAGAATGTTCTGCAAGTAGTCCTTGAGCACCGTCAGAATCGCGGCACCCAGCACTGCGCCCCAAACGTGCGAAACACCCCCCACCACCGCCATGAACAGGTATTCGATACCGTGGTTCAGGTTGAACGGCGTCGGATTCACGGCACGTTGCAAGTGTGCGTACAGCCAGCCCGAAATGGCGGCCAGCACAGCGGCGTAGACGAACACCACCACCTTCATCCATGCCGTGTTCACACCCATGGCTTCGGCCATCACGCCGCCGCCCTTGAGCGCGCGAATCGCACGGCCCTGACGCGAATCGAGCAGGTTCTTGATCGACACCACCGACAGCACCACGACGATCCAGATCAGATAGAACATCTGACGCCCGCTCGCCAACTCCAGGCCAAACAGGTTGATGGTCGGAATGTCGTTCAGGCCGTCGTACTTGCCAAGGAACTCAAGGTTGCCGAACAGGTAGTACAGCGCGAGCCCCCAGGCAATCGTGCCAAGCGGCAAAAAGTGCCCCGACAGACGCATGGTGATCGCGCCGATCACGAGCGCCGCGGCGGCCGTAATGACGATACCGACCAGCAGACCGAGCCACGGCGATGCACCGTAGGCGGTCGTCAGATAGGCCGTCGCATAGGCGCCCAGACCGACGAACGCAGCCTGACCGAACGACGTCATACCGGCCACGCCCGTGAGCAGAACCAGACCGATGGCCACAATGCTGTAAAGGCCGATGTAGTTCAGCAGCGTCACCCAGTACTCGGGCAGACGTACCGGCGCGGGCAGGACTGGCAACACGGCCAGCAATGCCAGAAAAATCAGGAAGTATTTGTTTTTCATTCTTTGGTCCGCCCCGGCTTATTCCTCGTCTTCTTCCACATGCTTGCTTGTGAGCGACAGCCACAGCAGCACCGGAAGGATCAGCGTGAAGACGATGACCTCTTTGTACGCACTCGCCCAGAACGACGAGTACGACTCAAGCAGGCCCACGAGAATGGCGCCGAGCGCCGCGACCGGATAGCTCACCAGACCGCCGATAATCGCGCCCACGAAGCCCTTCAGACCGATCAGGAAGCCCGACTCGTAATAGATCGTGGTGATCGGCGCGATCAGAATGCCGCACAGCACGCCCAGCACGGCCGCCAGCGTGAACGCCAGTCGCCCGGCCTGCACGGTGCCGATACCCACGAGACGCGCGCCCAGCCGGTTCACGGCGGTAGCACGCAGTGCCTTACCCGAGAGCGAACGGTCGAAGTAGAAGTACAGCGCGAGAATCATCACGACCGACACGCCCAGCACCCACAGGCTTTGGCCCGAGATCATCACCGAGCCGATGTTGAAGCTCGCGTCCGAGAACGGCTGCGTACGCGAGCCTTCGGCACCGAACATCACCAGACCGAGGCCGGTCAGCGCGAAGTGCACCCCCACCGAGACGATCAGCAGCAGCAGCGTGCTGGCCTCGGCGAGCGGTTGGTAGGCCAGACGATAGAGCATCGGCCCCATAGGCACGACCAGCAGCAGCGTCAGCGCGATTTGCACGAGCATCGGCAGCGTCACCGGCGTGAGCATCTTCACGACGAAGAAGATGGCGATCGGGAACACCAGATACTTGCCGGCCAGCACTGGCACCAGTCGGCCCGCCAGTTTGCGGCGCTCGCTGTGACGCAACACACCGGCCGTCTCCACGATAAACGTGCACACGCCCATGGCCACGAGCAGCCAGCTGGTCAGCGGGAATTTCTGGGTTTGCAGGGCCGCGAGCGTGAGTGCGCCGTATGACACGAACTCGCCCTGCGGAATAAAGATGACGCGGGTAACGGAGAACACCAAGACGAGCGCCAATGCCAGCAAGGCATAAATCGCACCCGTAGTGATGCCGTCCTGCGCCAGGATGGCGGCAATCGAAAGATCCATGCTCCTCTCACTTCGTTTGAGTACTTCTTGAACCGGCTGGCGAGACAGCCGGTGTGATGCACGGCGCGGCGCGCTGCCGCCCCGTTCCCCTTCACTTCGACACACCCCTCCTGGTCTCCTTGGAGTAGCGCAGCGAATTATGAATTGTATAAACGGTTATGCATTGGTAAAACCCGGGTGACTACTGAGATGGATCCTCTCCAGTCGTCACCCGTCTTTCACAAACTGGTCGCCTCAGTCGGCCGACTTGCGGCGACGACGCGGCTTCGCGGGCAGCGACGGCGCTTCGGCCAGCACTTCGGGCGGCAGCGCGTCGCGCACCACATCGAGCAATCGGTAGATCTCGGCGAGCGTATCGCGCCCGACCTTATCTTCCAGATACCCGTAGCGCTCCTCGACCAGCGGGCCGAGTTTTTTGCACAGCGCACGGCTCGTGGGCGTGAGCGACACCATCACCCGGCGTTGATCGGAAGAAACACGCTTGCGCAGGATGAGCCCCGAGGCCTCCATGCGCTCGAGCATGCCCGACAGGCTCGGGCTCAGAATGCAGCACTCGCGTGCCACCTGCCCGATCTCCATTTCCCCCGATTCACTGTCGTTCACAGCGCGGATCACGCGCCACTGTTGTTCCGTAATGTCGTATCGATTGAGCAAGGGCCGGAACAGCCCCATCACCGCTTCACGCGTCTGCAACAACACCAGAGATAGATTGCGGTGCTCGAATTCACCCGTCATGGATTTACGCTCGAAAGGATCGCCAGGGCAGCCCCCCGGCTGTGGCGATCAGGTTGGGACAACGCGGCCTCTGATGTGCCGCTCGTTTCGCATGTCCTGCCGACTCTTTGCGAAGCGCGAAACTACCACGCTCAAAAAAAACGGGCGCGAACGCCCGTTCTTCCGCCCAACTGGGCGCAGATAACGCAAATGACGCAATGAGAAGCGGAGCATGCCTGCCTGCCTGCCTGCTACAGGCTATAGGCAGCTCCGCCGCGCATCAGTTCGCCAATTTCCACTTGCCGTCGACGATTTGCACCATCACGCGCGAGCGTTGGTCCAGACCGTTGTGGTCGTTCTTGCTCATATTGAAGATACCCGCGGTGCCCGGCATTTCCTTCACGTTCTCCAGCGCTTCACGCAGGGCGGCGCGGAATTCGGCGGTGCCCGGCTTGGCTTTCTTGAGCGCCATCGGGATGGCCGTTTGCAGCAGCAGACCGCCGTCCCAGGCGTGGCCGCCGAAGGTCGAGATCGAACCGGCGCCGTAGGCCTTCTCGTACGTGGCCTTATAAGCAGCGGCCGACTTCTTCACGGGGTTGTCTGCGGGCAGTTGATCGACCACGAGCAGCGGGCCGGCCGGCAGGTACGTGCCTTCGCAGTCCTTACCGCAAACGCGCAGGAAGTCGTTATTGGCGACACCGTGCGTCTGATACAGCTTGCCCTTGTAGCCGCGCTCCTTGAGCGAGCGTTGCGGCAGTGCGGCCGGCGTGCCCGAACCCGCGATCAGCACGGCGTCCGGGTTCGCGCCCATGATCTTGAGCGTCTGGCCGGTCACCGACGTATCGGCGCGATTGAAACGCTCGTTGGCGACGATCTTGATCTTGTTGAGGTCGGCGGCCTTCAGGAATTCCTTGTACCAGCCTTCGCCGTACGCATCCGAGAAGCCGATGAACGCGGCCGTCTTCACGCCGTTGTCAGCCATGTGCTTGGCGATAGCGGTGGCCATCAGAATGTCGTTCTGCGGCGTCTTGAACGACCAGGCGCGCTTGGCATCCATCGGCTCGACGATGGCAGCCCCTGCGGCCATCGAAATCACCGGCGTTTGCGTCTCGGCAGCCACGTCGACCATGGCCAGCGAGTTCGGCGTCACGGTCGAGCCGAGCACGGCGTCGACGTGATCTTCGCTGATGAGCTTGCGCATGTTCTTGACGGCAGTCGTGGTGTCGGTCGCGTCATCGAGCACGATGTACTGCACCGTTTGCCCTGCGATCGTCTTCGGCATGAGCGCGATGGTGTTCTTTTCGGGAATGCCCAGCGAAGCCGCCGGACCGGTCGCCGACAGCGACACACCAATCTTCACTTGAGCGTGCGCGACGCCCGCAGCCAGCATCATCGCCGATGCCATGCACAGCAACTTCAGTTTCATTTGGGTCTCCTCACAAAATTTCGAATTCGTTCTTCTTACATTAACCGACCGCTCAGTCGGTGAATTGCCGCCCATCTTACGGGCACCCGCCCCGTCTCGTAAAGTGCGGTTTCCCCAAACTGTGGCAATCGCCACAACGGGTTTTCCCGGCATATTGCGCTGCCAAGGTGAAAACCTAACGCAGGAAGGCATCGTAACCCGTCTTCAGGATCAATACGCCAACCACACACAGGAACATTCGACGCACGAATCCCACGCCGTGCCGCAGCGCCAACCGGCTGCCGATCTGACTGCCCAGCACGTTCATCACAGCCATCCCCAGACCGAGCTGCCACCACACGTGGCCGCCAATACCGAAGAGCAGCAAAGCGGCCAGATTCGTCGCTACGTTGACGATCTTCGAGGACGCCGAGGCATTCACGAAATCTTGTCCGAATAGCCGCACGAACAGAAACACGAGGAAGCTGCCGGTGCCCGGCCCGAAGAAACCGTCGTAGAAGCCGATAGCAGCCCCTACGCCCACTGCCGCGAGGGTCACCCCCGTACCGCCCTTCACAGGCGCGTGTACCGTCCCGAAATCCTTCTTATGCAGGGTGTAGACAGCCACGCCCACGAGCACGAAGGGCAGCAACTTGCGCAGCGCATCGGCGGGCAGATGGGTGACGGCGTAGGCGCCGCCGAACGAGAAGATAAACGCGGCGATGGTCGCAGGCAGCAGAATCGCCCAGCGCAGTTCGACGCCGCGCGCGAAACGCCATGCGGCCGAGGCCGTGCCCCAGACACCGGCCATTTTGTTGGTACCGAGCAACAGCGGCGGCGCGGCGTTCGGAAAGACAGCGAAAAGTGTGGGGACCGAGATAAGTCCGCCGCCACCGACCACGGCGTCGACCAGCCCGGCGAGGAAGGCCCCGCCAGCGAGCATCAGGAGATCGGAGAGCGCCCAGGAGGTCATCATGCTGGCCTCCCGTCATGTGTTGGGGAAGTCAGGCAATCGATGAGGTGACGCATGGGGGAACGAGCCGGAAACGATCGGCGCAAAAAGGGAATGACGGGGGGGATACAACGAGAGATGGCGCGGGAAAGACACGACGCAAGCACGACGAAGGCACGACGAAGGCACGATATCGAAGCGCAATATAAAAAGCGCTGTTGGAGCATTCTCCAACAGCGCTTCCTTTTTGGCGGTGCGCGTTATCGCGCTTATTGTCTCCTCGTTCCTCGCCCCTATATCCTGCTGTGACGCGAACTAGGGGTGAGAATAAAGGAGCACCCAATGCACCACAAGTCAGCATTTACCCCTACGGATGAGAGTTTTTCCGACATTTGTGCGCCGGGGCGGCGAAAGCACGCCCCAAAGCGGTGCAAACACCCTCAATGCGCGCTCCCTGGCGACGGCTGCGCCGCCCCCCGGAAGAACTTGCTGCGCGCGACCAACTCCCCGACCAGCCCACGCCGGAACGCCAGCACGCAGATGATGAAGATCGCGCCGATGACGATCGTCACCGACTCACCGAGCGTCTGGAACCAGGTCACGCCCGTAGCCGTCGCCAGCCAGTTACCGATGTCGCCCAGCTTGTTCTCCAACACGATGATCACCACCGCGCCGACCACCGGCCCGAGCATCGTGCCGAGGCCGCCCACGAGCGTCATCAGAATCACCATGCCCGACATCGTCCAGTGCACGTCGGTCAGCGTCTCGAAGCCCAGCACCACCGTCTTGGTCGAACCTGCCAGCGCTGCAAGCGTGGCAGAAAGCACGAACGCCAGCAGCTTGAAGCGATCGACGTCGTACCCCAGCGAGATCGCACGCGGTTCGTTCTCTTTGATCGCCTTGAGCACCTGACCGAACGGCGAGTGCACCACCCGCATGATGAGCAGGAAGCCCAGCGCGCAGATTGCCAGCACCACGTAGTACAGCGTCAGATCCGAGTCGAGCGGCAGCAGACCAAACAAGCTGCCGCGCGGCACGCCTTGCAGGCCGTCTTCACCGCCCGTGAACGGGGCTTGCAGACAGAAGAAGTACAGCATCTGCGCGAGTGCCAGCGTAATCATCGCGAAGTAGATGCCTTGCCGCCGAATCGCCAGCAAACCGATCACGAGCCCCAGCACCGCCCCCGCCACCATCCCGGCAAGAATGCCGACTTCGGGCGTGAACCCGAGGTTGCGAATCGCGTAGCCCGTCACATAACCTGCGCTGCCGAAGAACGCCGCATGCCCGAACGACAGCAGCCCGGTAAAGCCCAGCAGCAGGTTGAACGCGCAGGCGAACAGCGCGAAGCACAGCACCTTCATCACGAAGACCGGATACGCGCCGACAAACGGCGCCGCAATCAGCGCCAAAAGCAGGAGGGCGTAGAGCACCCGTTGTTGCATACGTTGTTGCATTGCTGTGCCCCTTACTTTTGTTTGCCGAACAGCCCTGCCGGGCGCAGCAGCAGCACGATCACCATGATCACGAACACCACGGTCGCCGACGCTTCCGGGTAGAACACCTTCGTGAAGCCTTCAATCACACCGAGCATCAGGCCGGTGATGATCGAGCCCATGATCGACCCCATGCCGCCGATCACGACCACCGCGAACACGGTGATGATCATCGACTGTCCCATGAGCGGCGAGATCTGGATCACGGGTGCAGCGAGCACACCGGCGAACGCGGCCAGTCCGACACCGAAGCCATACGTCAGCGTGATCATGAGCGGCACGTTCACACCGAACGCTTCAACGAGCTTCGGGTTCTCCGTGCCTGCGCGCAGATACGCACCGAGCTTCGTTTTCTCGATCACGAACCACGTGGTGAAGCACACGATCAGCGACGCCACCACGACCCAGCCGCGATAGTTCGGCATGAACATGAAGCCGAGATTGGTCGCGCCCGAGAGCACTTCCGGCGCATCGTACGGCTGTCCCGATACACCGAACATCGAGCGGAACACGCCTTCGAGCACGAGCGTGATACCGAACGTGAGCAGCAGACCGTAGAGGTGATCGAGCTTGTAGATCCAGCGCAGCATCGTGCGCTCGATGATGATGCCGATGATGCCCACGACAATCGGGGCGAGAATCAGCATGACCCAGTAATTAAGACCGAGATAGTTGCCGCCCATCCAGGCGAGCATGGCACCCAGCATGAACAACGCGCCGTGCGCGAAGTTGATCACGTTGAGCAGACCGAAAATCACCGCCAGGCCAAGACTCAGCATGGCGTAGAACGAGCCATTCACCAGTCCCAGCAGCAGTTGGCTCAACAGCGCCGGCAGGGGGATGCCTAGTAATTCCATCG
Organism: Pandoraea pneumonica; assembly: GCF_049918595.1. Taxonomy (GTDB): domain Bacteria; phylum Pseudomonadota; class Gammaproteobacteria; order Burkholderiales; family Burkholderiaceae; genus Pandoraea; species Pandoraea pneumonica_A. Next base: position 1,189,811 of record NZ_JBNCRZ010000001.1, on the reverse strand, counting down.
AAATCGATTCTCTGGGAGAAAGACCGCGACGGGACACGCGTCCCGCCGCTTTTTCATTGCACAGTCACTGTCAGGTGCAGCGACGCACCCGGCTTACTTCTTCATCAACGGGCAGGTCGATTCCGCCACGGTGGTGAACGCCTTGTCGCCCGGAATCGTGGCGACAACCTTGTAGTAGTCCCAAGGTTCTTTCGATTCCTTCTTCGACTTCACTTGCATCAGGTACATGTCGTGGACCATCGTGCCGTCCTTACGGATGTAGCCCTTGCTGTACATGTCGTCGATCTTGATCTTGTGCAGCTCGTCCATCACCTTGTCGGCATCGGTGCTGCCGGCGGCTTGCACGGCCTTCAGGTACGTCATCGTGGCCGAGTAGTCACCCGCTTGCAGGCTCGACGGCATCTTGCGCATCTTGTCGAAGTAGCGCTTGGCGAAGGCGCGCGTCTTGTCGTCCTTGTCCCAGTACCAGCTGTCGGTCAGGTACATGCCTTCGGTGTTGTCCAGACCGAGCGAGTGAATGTCGTTGATGAACACGAGCAGACCGGCGATCTGCATCTTGCCCTTGATACCGAACTCCTTCGCAGCCTTGATGGCGTTGATGGTGTCGCCACCGGCGTTAGCCAGCCCCAGCACTTGCGCGCCGGACGACTGCGCTTGCAGCAGATACGACGAGAAGTCCGATGCCGAGAGCGGATGCTTGACCGCGCCCTTGACCGTACCGCCGTTGGCCTTGACCACATCGGCCGTAGCCTTTTCCAGTGCGTGACCGAAGGCGTAGTCGGCGGTCAGGAAGAACCACGACTTGCCGCCTGCCTTGACCACGGCCGAGCCGGTGCCGCGGGCGAGCGCGACGGTGTCGTACGCGTAGTGCACGCCGTACGGCTGGCACTGATCGTTGGTGAGCGCATCGGAGCCTGCGCCGACGTTGATGTAGACCTTCTTCTTCTCGGCCGAGACCTTATTCATCGCGAGACCGGTACCCGAGTTGGTACCGCCGATGAGCATGTCGACGCCGCCGCGGTCGAACCATTCGCGAGCCTTCGAGGCAGCCACGTCGGCCTTATTCTGGTGATCGGCCGTGACCAGTTCGATCGGCTTGCCGAGCACCTTGCCGCCGAAATCAGCGATGGCCATCTTGATGGCTTCCGCCCCGCCCTGTCCGTCGATATCGGTGTACAGACCCGACATATCGGTAATGAAACCGATCTTCACCGTGTTGCCATCGGCTTGCGCCTGCGTGGCCATCGTCGCAAAACCAAATGCAGCCGCAACGGCCAACGCTTTCATCCGCATCGTCATCTTCGTCTCCTTCGTGGATTTGTATCGCCTGGGTCCATCGCCCGGAACGGGACGCTCCGGGTAGCTCACCTCATACGCCTAACAATTCGTGCAGCACCGGCATCTTCGTTTCCAGCTCGGGCGCGCCGAAGCGCTCCACGATCTTGCCGTGCTCCATCACATAGAAGCGATCGGCAAGCGGTGCTGCAAAACGGAAATTCTGTTCGACCATCACGATCGTGTAGCCACGCGATTTGAGCGTGGTGATCATGCGTGCGAGCGTCTGCACGATGACCGGTGCGAGCCCTTCCGAGATTTCGTCGAGCAGCAGCAAATTGGCGCCCGTGCGCAGAATGCGCGCCACGGCCAGCATCTGTTGCTCGCCGCCGGAAAGACGCGTGCCTTGACTGTGACGACGCTCTTTCAGGTTAGGGAACATGTCGTAGATCTCTTCGATCGACATGCCTTTGCCGCCGTCTTCGCGACGATTGCCGCGCATGCCGATATAGGGCGGCAGCAACAGGTTTTCTTCGCACGACAGGCTCGAGAAAATGCCGCGTTCCTCGGGGCAGTAGCCCACGCCGTGATGCGCGACCTTGTACGTCGGCAAGTGAATCGTTTCTTCGCCAGCGACACGAATCGAGCCTTGCCGCTGACCGGTCAGCCCCATGATCGCGCGCAGCGTCGTCGTGCGGCCTGCACCATTGCGCCCGAGCAGCGTGACGACTTCGCCGCGCCCCACGGTCAGGTCCACACCGTGCAGGATGTGCGATTCGCCGTACCAGGCTTGCAGTCCTTCGACTTCGAGTGCGGGCACATTGCCGCCGCCATTTCCGTACATAGCCGTCCTCACCCGTGCGCTCCCTGCAATTCGCTGTCCGCAGTGCCCATGTAGGCTTCCATCACTTGCGGGTTCTTCGAGACTTCGTGATACGGCCCTTCTGCGAGCACTTCACCGCGTTGCAGCACGGTGATGGTGTCGGAGATGCCTGCAACCACGTTCATGTTGTGTTCGACCATCAGAATCGTGCGGCCGACCGACACCTTCTTGATGAGCGCCGTCACGCGATCGACGTCTTCGTGCCCCATGCCTTGCGTGGGTTCGTCGAGCAGCATTAGTTCGGGTTCCATAGCAAGTGTGGTGGCGATTTCCAACGCACGCTTGCGGCCGTACGGCAACTCGACGGTGAGGGTGTGAGCGAATTCGGTGAGCCCGACTTCGGCGAGCAGTTCCATGGCGCGCGCGTCGAGCTGGCTGAGCGATGCGCTGCTGCGCCAGAAGTGGAACGCGGTGCCGAGGTTGCGTTGCAGGCCGATGCGCACGTTCTCCAGCACCGAGAGGTGGGGGAACACCGCAGAGATCTGGAACGAGCGGATGATGCCGCGGCGCGCGATCTGTGCGGGCGCTTCGCGGGTGATGTCTTCACCGTTGAACGTGATGGTGCCGGCACTCGGCACGAGGAATTTGGTGAGCAGGTTGAAGCAGGTGGTCTTGCCCGCGCCATTCGGCCCGATGAGTGCGTGAATGGTGCCGCGCGCAACGCGCAGGTCGACCCCGTTCACGGCGGTGAAGCCACGGAACTCTTTGGTGAGTCCGCGGGTTTCGAGAATGTAATCGTTGTTCGCCATGTCTCCTGCCACATTCCTGGTTGGCGGTGTGAGGCGATCGATTAGCCCCGGCACCATCGTCTGTGACAACCGCGAGGCACTTAGGTGACGCTGTCGTTTGCGTTGCCTGGTGACTCTCTCGCGTCCCTTGCGTCGCGCCGAATTCTTGGTTCGGTCGCACATAGGGAAACGTTATTGTGGGCGGATTGCTGCAACGCGATCATTGGGATTTGCACTAGGCTTCGCATCGCTCGAAACACGCATGCTCGCAAGCGTTTCAGACCAACCGGTAACATCGCACGCACACCGCTTCCGGCCTTGTGGCATAAGGCTTTTGCGGCACACGCAAATCCGCGTGCGATAGCTTTTTTCGATGAGTGTGCAGCAGGGTGTGCGCACAACATTAGGTATTACTACGTAAGTTTTAGCGGCGAGTCTGGAAATCCGGAAAGCCGCGCGTGCGCGGCTCGCCAGCCGAATCATCGGATTTTCACCAAACTTCCACGGCGCCGTTCATGACAGCATCGAGGGCTTCACCGATGATGCCAACCCAACCCGATGCGCCGAATAGAAGTCCTGATTCTCATCAATGCGCTCACGGCGCTAAGCGCGCTACTCATGGACGTCATGCTGCCGTCGTTCGAAGCGATGGCGCACGCGTATCGCACCGATATCGACGCTATGACCGCCATCGTGGGCTATGTCCTCATTTCGTCTGCGGTACTGCCGCTCATCGTCGGCCCGGCGTCGGATAGCTTCGGACGACGTCATACGCTCATGACCGGTCTCGTCATTGCGCTCGTCGGTGCCATCGGGGGCGCGTGGGCACCGAGCTACGGGTGGCATGTGGCGGCACGCCTGATCCAGGCCGCGGGATGTTCCGTGTTCGTGCTATCGCAGGCCATTCTTCAGGATGCTTACCCCGGCCACTCCGGTCTGCGCATACGAATCTTCACGCTCACGTTCAGCGGGGTTTGCATCGCAAGCGCGCCGCTACGGACAAATCGTCACGCACCGTGCCTTTCTGAAAATCGGCGTGATCGGCACAACCGCGTTCGCGTGCCACGCCATTTTCGTGATCTTGTCGCCAGCGCTCTTCGTCGAACAGTTCGGTTATTCCCTCGACGAATATGCTTACGTGCTGCTCTTCTATGGACTCGTGAATGTCGTGTGTGGGATCGTTGCAGCGCGATTGGCACGGCAATTCGATATCCATCGGCAAATTCGCATCGGCACTCAGCTATTCGCCTGCGCGGGGGCGCTGATGATTCTGCTCGCCACCGTCGCGCCGCCTCACGCCGTGGCAATCTTGTGCCCCATGCTTTTCGTCTCGCTCGGTATGAACATGATTCGTCCCGCGAGTGCGACGTTGGCGATGGCGCTATTCGAATCGCACGCAGGCACCGCTGCCGCAGTATTGGGCGCGATGCGATTTCTCGTCACTGGCTTGTTGGGGGTCATCACGTCGATGATTCCCGTATCGAAGTTCGACGTGATGACGTTATTGATCCCCGCGTGCGCCGTTACCGCCCTGCTTTTCGCGCCGCGCGAATCATGTCGCTCGCGCGCTCGGCAATCATGATCGTTGGCGAGTTGGTGTTGCCCGACGTGATCACCGGCATCACGGACGCATCCACCACGCGCAAGTTCTGCACGCCACGCACGCGCAACTGCGCATCGACCACGGCGTTGCGATCATCCGCGCGGCCCATGCGGCAGGTGCCCACAGGATGGAAGATCGTCGTGCCGATATCGCCCGCGGCACGCTTCAAATCTTCATCGGTTTGATACGACGGCCCCGGCAGATATTCGCGCGGTTCGTAACGCGCAAATGCCGGTGCGCCCACAATGCGGCGCGTGAGTTTGATTGCCTCCGCCGCCACCGCCAAATCGGCTTCCGTCGATAAGTAATGCGGCGCAATAGCAGGCGCTTCGCGCGCATCGGGCGACGTCAAATGCACGTTGCCGCGCGATGTCGGCCGCAAGTTGCAAACCGATGCCGTGAACGCATTGAACTTGTGCAACGGCTCGCCGAACCGATCGAGCGACAACGGTTGCACGTGATACTCCAGATCGGGACGTGCAACGTCATCTCGACTCTTCGCAAACGCACCGAGTTGCGATGGCGCCATGCTCATCGGCCCGCGCTGTGCAAACGCGTACTGCATGCCGATCTTGAGCTTGCCCCACAGACTGTTCGCCGTGAGGTTCAACGTCGTCACGCCGCGCAGTTTGTACACCGTGCGCAATTGCAAATGGTCCTGCAAGTTCTCGCCGACACCGGGTAGATCGGACACAACGTCGATGCCAAAGCCACGCAGCCGCTCGCCATCGCCAATGCCCGACACTTCAAGCAGATGCGGAGAATTCACGGCACCCGCGGCGAGAATGACCTCTGCGTTCGCAAGTGCTGTGAAATCGTCGTGACCGCCGCGATACGACACACCGGTGCATCGCGTGCCTTCGAACAACAACTTGTTCACACTCGCACCGGTAATCACCGTCAGGTTCGGCCGCTCACTCGCCGGTCGCAAGAAGCCCTTCGCAGCACTCCAGCGCACACCGCGCCGCTGATTCACTTCGAAGTAGCCGATACCGAAGTTGTCGCCGCGATTGAAGTCGTCCGTTTTCGGAATGCCGATTTGCTCGGCGGCATCGGCAAACGAATCGAGCACGCGCCACGACAAGCGCTGCTTCTCCACGCGCCATTCGCCACCGCTGCCGTGAAACTCGGAGCCGCCTATGTAGTGATCTTCGCTGCGCTTGAACAGTGGCAACACGTTGTCCCAACGCCAGCCGTCGTCACCGGTCGCATCGGCCCACACGTCGTAATCTTCGCGTTGGCCGCGCATGTAAATCATGCCGTTGATCGATGAACTGCCACCCAGCACACGCCCACGTGGATACGCGAGCGAACGACCGTTCAACCCCGCTTCGGCCTGCGTGCGATAAAGCCAGTCCGTGCGCGGATTACCGATGCAATAGAGATAGCCGACGGGAATATGAATCCAGTGATAGTCGTCTTTGCCCCCGGCTTCGAGCAGCAGCACGTTGACATCACGGTCTTGCGTCAGACGATTGGCCAGCACACAACCCGCCGACCCTGCCCCCACGATCACGTAATCGAAGGTCTCTTCCTTAGCTGCCTGCTTGCTCATTCCCGCCAGTCTCCATCGATCGCTCAGCGCTCGCCATAGTGCGACGCCGGCTCAGGTGCGGCGCCCGAGTGAGGTGGACTGCGTCCACCGCCGTCGGGTTCATTTTTTACTTCGCTACCGGCATCGTAAATTCCGCGCCCTTCGCAATGCTGTCCGGCCAGCGCTGCATCACGCTCTTGAAGCGCGTATAGAAGCGCACGCCTTCTTCGCCATACGCATGATGATCGCCGAACAGCGAGCGCTTCCAGCCACCGAACGATTGCCACGCCATCGGCACCGGAATCGGCACGTTGATGCCGACCATACCGATCTTCACCTGACGCGAGAACGCACGCGCCACACCACCATCGCTCGTGAAACACGACACGCCATTGCCGTACTCGTGCGCGTTCACGAGTTCGATCGCCGCCGCGAGATCGGGCACACGCACCACAGCAAGCACCGGGCCGAAAATCTCTTCGCGATAAATCGTCATGTCGGTCGTAACGTGATCGAACAACGTGCCGCCGATGAAGAAACCCTTCTCGTACCCCGGCACCTGCAAGCCGCGACCGTCGACCAACAACTCGGCCCCCGCTTCCACACCTTGCGCAATATAGCCTTCGATCTTCGCCTTGTGTACGCCCGTGACCACCGGCCCCATTTCGGCAGCGTCGTCCGTGCCCGGCCCGATACGCAGTGCCTTCACACGCGGCACCAGTGCCTCGACGAGACGGTCGGCCACCTGCCCTACCGCCACGGCGACCGAGATCGCCATGCAACGCTCACCCGCCGAACCATACGCTGCGCCGATCAATGCATCGACGGCCTGATCGAGATCCGCGTCGGGCATCACCACCAGATGATTCTTCGCGCCGCCAAGCGCCTGCACGCGCTTGCCGCGTCGCGTGCCTTCCGTATAGATGTACTCGGCAATCGGCGTGGAGCCCACGAACGACAGTGCTTCGACATCGGGGTGCGCGAGCAACGCGTCCACCGCCACCTTGTCGCCTTGCACGACGTTGAACACACCGTCAGGCAAGCCAGCTTCACGCAGCAGCTCGGCCATCAGCAAACTAGCCGACGGATCGCGCTCGGACGGCTTCAACACGAACGTATTGCCGCACGCCAGCGCGATGGGGAACATCCACATCGGCACCATCGCCGGGAAGTTGAACGGCGTGATGCCCGCGCACACACCGACCGGCTGACGCAGATGCCAGTTGTCGATGCCGCCACCGATGTTGTCGCTGTGCTTGCCCATCAACAGTTGCGGCGCACCACAGGCGTATTCGACGATTTCGATGCCGCGCGTGACTTCGCCGCGCGCGTCGGAAAACACCTTGCCGTGTTCACGCGAGATGATCCGCGCGAGCTCATCCTGATGCGCATCGAGCAGCGCCTTGAACTTGAAGAGCACACGGGCACGCTTGAGCGGCGCCGTCTCCGACCACGCAGGCAACGCCGCTTTAGCCGCAGCGACGGCTGCATCGACGTCGGCCTCGCTCGCCAACGCCACACGGGCGCTGACCGCCCCTTGCGCGGGGTTGTAGACATCGCCAAAGCGCTCGCTGCGACCGGCCACCAATTGACCGTCGATAAAGTGCTGCACGGTAGGAATATCAGCGTTGCTCATGTTCGTTTTCCTCGAATCCGGTCTCTGCGTGGCATGGCGAGCGCGCGTCGTGCCGCACCGCAACACAACGTCATTCGCCAAAGTGATTGCGTAGCGTACTGCCGCAGCGCCGTGCGATCCAATGAGAAATAATGAAAAGCAATATAAGATCCGCTTATGTTGCTAGGGCCGGGGGAGACATCGCGGGTGTTTTGATGGACCGCGCCGTCCGTATCTTCGTCCGGTCACCGTCCGTCTCACCGCCCATCTCACGGGACATGAATGGAACTCGCCCATCTCCGCGCCTTCGTCGCCATCGCCCATGAGGGCAACCTCACGCGCGCAGCCCAACGACTGCATCTGACGCAGCCGGCGGTCAGTCTGCAAGTCAAAGCGCTTCAGGAAGCGCTGCGCCTCACGCTCTTCACCCGCACCGCACAAGGGCTGGCGCTCACGCGCGATGGTCAGGCCCTGTTGCCGCTCGCCGAACGCATGCTGAGCGCGCTTGCCGATCTGCAACAAGCCGCGGGCGCCCTGCGCGAGACAGTGCGCGGCCGGCTACGCATCGGCACGATCCTCGATCCGGAATTCACCCGGCTGGGTGCGTTTCTCAAACGCCTCGTCGAGTCGTATCCGCAGATCGAAACGGCGCTGCGCCACGGCATGTCCGGTTCCGTGCTGCAACAGATCGCGCGCGGCGAGCTCGATGTCGGCTTTTATCTGGGCCGCCCCGAAGGCGACCGCTTTCACACGATTACGCTCACCCCGTTCTCCTACCACGTGCTGGCCCCGGCTGGCTGGCGCGAACGTGTAGCCCGGCGCGGCTGGCGCGAGCTGGCCGCCCTGCCGTGGATCTGGACACCGCCCGAATCCGCGCATAACCGTCTGCTCTCGGCACTCTTCGGCGCACTGGACGTCTCACCGGTCAAAGTGGCCGAAGTCGATCAGGAACCGTCGATGCTCGATCTGGTGAAGTCGGGCATTGGGTTGTCCCTCATGCGCGACTCGATCGCCCTGCGCGAAGCCCGCGCCCACGGGCTGGTGATTGCCGACGGCGTCGCCGTGCCCACCGAGCTGACGTTCGTGACACTGGCCGCACGCCGCGACGAGCCCGCCATCGCCGCCGCGTTGCAACTGGTCGCGGCGGTCTGGGCGTGACAAAATACCGGCGGCTGCCGCCACGCCATCCCCGGCGAGAAGGCCGCCACCCCAAGGCCAGCCAGAGAAAACGGCCCATGCAGCCACTCCGAGGCGACTATCGGCCCCCGCAATTCATTCCCATGACACGGTTTCGCTCAGGCGGCCTGTCATGTCGAATCGTCACTGAAGTTCTACAATTCAGAGTCCGCCCCACCCATTTGCGCGGGGCAGCCTCTCTACAAGGATGTTGATCATGTCTGTGAGAATGGAACGCGATACCTTCGGCGAAATTGCAGTGCCCGCCGATCGTCTGTGGGGTGCGCAAACGCAGCGCTCGCTGCAAAACTTCAAGATTTCCTCGGAAAAGATGCCGCGCGAACTCGTGCGCGCACTGGCCCGTGTCAAGCGCGCCGCCGCGGAAGTCAACAAGGGCCTGGGCGTGCTCGACGCCAAGAAGGCCGACGCGATCATCAAAGCCGCCGACGAAGTCGTCGCTGGCCAGCATGACGACGAATTCCCGCTCGCCGTGTGGCAGACCGGCTCGGGCACGCAGTCGAACATGAACATGAACGAAGTGCTCGCCAACCGTGCCAGCGAATTGCTCGGCGGCGTGCGCGGCGAAGAACGTCTCGTGCACCCGAACGACGACGTGAACAAGGGCCAGTCGTCGAACGACGTGTTCCCCACGGCCATGAGCGTGGCCGCCCTCGACGCCCTCATCAATCACCTCAAGCCGAGCGTCGGCCAACTGCGCGACACGCTCGCCGCGAAAGCCCACGCCTACGACAACATCGTCAAGATCGGCCGCACCCACCTGCAAGACGCCACGCCGCTCACGCTGGGTCAGGAAATCTCGGGCTGGGTCGCGCAACTCGATCACGGCCTGAAGCACGTCGACGACGCCCTGCCTCACGTGGCCGAACTCGCGCTGGGCGGCACCGCCGTCGGCACGGGTTTGAATGCGCATCCTGAATTCGCAAAGAAGGTCGCCGAGGCCCTCGCTCGCGACACGGGCCTGCCGTTCGTCACCGCGCCGAACAAGTTCGAAGCGCTCGCCGCGAACGACGCCATCGTCAACGCGCACGGCACGTTGAAGACGCTCGCCGCCAGCCTGATGAAGATTGCCAACGACGTGCGCTGGCTCGCCAGCGGCCCGCGCTGCGGCATTGGCGAATTGCAGATTCCGGAAAACGAACCGGGCAGCTCGATCATGCCGGGCAAGGTGAACCCGACCCAGTGCGAAGCGATGACCATGCTCTGTTGTCAGGTGCTGGGTAACGACGTCGCGATCAACATCGGCGGCTCGATGGGCAACTTCGAACTGAACGTGTTCAAGCCCATGCTCATTCACAACTTCCTGCAAAGCGTGCGCGTGCTCGCCGACGGCTCGGTCAGCTTCAACGACAACTGCGCCATCGGTATCGAGCCGAATCGCGCGCGCATCGGCAACCTGCTCGAAGAGTCGCTGATGCTCGTGACCGCCCTCAACCCGCATATCGGCTACGACAAGGCCGCCGCGATCGCGAAGAAGGCGCACAAGGAAGGCACCACGCTCAAGGCTGCGGCGCTGGCACTGGGCCACGTCACCGCCGAGCAGTTCGACGCCTGGGTGCGCCCGGAGCAAATGGTCGGTAAGCGCTAAGCACCGCGCCCACCGCCCCGCTCACAGGAGACCCCGCCGCGCATGCCCATCTCGCCGTTGCCGCCACTGCACTGTCTCGTTGCATTCGACGCTGCCGTGCGGCACGCGAGCTTCACCCGCGCGGCGGTGGAGCTTAATCTCACGCAAAGCGCGGTCAGCCGTCAGATCGCACAGCTCGAAGAGTTTCTCGGGCGCACGCTGTTCACTCGCGAACATCGCACGCTGCGACTCACCGTCGCGGGGCAGCGCTACGCCGAACAGATTCAGCGCTTGCTCAACGAATGCGCCGAGGCCACCGCCGACCTCATGAAGCGTCGCGGCGATCTCGAACTGACCGTCGCGTGTTCGTCCGGCGTCGCCGTGTTGTGGATGACGCCGCAACTCATGCGCTTTCGCGCCGACCACCCCGATGTGAAGATTCGCGTGATCGTCAAAGACGGCATCACGTCGCTCTCGGCGTCCGAATTCGATCTTGGCGTCTATTACGTGCGTAACGACCTGCCGCCGGATTTCGCCGGACGTCGGCTCTTCGACGAAGAAGTCTTCCCCGTTTGCGCCCCCGCCTATCTCGACGGCCGCACACTCAAACCGGCCGACCTCGTGAACGAAACCCTACTGTTCATCGAAGACGGTCAGCGTAAGTGGATGTCGTGGCCCGACTGGTTCGAGCTGCACGGCGTGAGCGCCCCCAAGTCGCCGCGCGTGGTCAGCGCCAATTACTACCCGCTGCTCGTGCAGATGGCCATCGAAGGCGGCGGCATCGTGATGGGCTGGCGTCACATGATCGACCCGTGCCTTGACGCCGGGTTGCTCGTCAAAGCCTGCGATTCGCACGCAAGTCTCGGCGGCGGCTACTACCTCGTGTGGCCTGCCGAGCGTCACGAGCATGCCGCAGCGAGAATTTTCCGCAACTGGATCTACTCGCAAATCCGTTTGCCATCATAGGTTTAGGGTGGCGTTGAGAAAGTTGCCATGCGCTGCACGCATGGCAACATGCGGAATTATCGTTTCTCCTGTCATTTTGTCTGTCCTATGTTGTGGTCCATCCGCACATGTCCGCGCCGTACGGCGGGCGTGATCCGACAAAAAAGCAGGCGTATTACCGGTATGACGTGAACTCTCGCACGCGACGGACGCCACCCATCCTCCGGGAGACCCAGATGCAGGCGACCTACGCAGTGCCTCAGGCCAACCTGGACCGCCAACGCCGTCACGCCATTGTGGCGACGGTGATCGGCAACGGTCTGGAATGGTTCGACTTCACCGTCTATAGCTTTTTCGCGGCGATTATCGCCAAGCAGTTCTTCCCCACGGGCGACGACCTCTCGTCGTTCCTGCTGGCCGTGGCCACCTTCGGCGTGGGCTTCTTCATGCGTCCGGTCGGCGGCATCGTGCTCGGTGTGTACTCCGATCGCGTGGGCCGTAAGGCAGCGCTCTCGCTCACCATCTTGTTGATGGCAGCGGGCACCGCGATGATCGGCCTCGCGCCGACCTACGACCAGATCGGTCTGGCCGCGCCCGTGATCATCGTGCTCGCACGTTTGCTGCAAGGCTTCTCGGCGGGCGGAGAAATGGGGGGCGCGACGGCATTCCTCACGGAATACGCACCGCCCAATCAACGCGCGTACTACTCGGCATGGATTCAATCGAGCATCGGCTTTGCCGTGCTGCTCGGCGCCGCAGTGGGCACGTTCGTGACGACCGAACTCGATAAGGCGTCGCTCGAATCGTGGGGCTGGCGTGTGCCGTTCATCGTGGGTATGTTGATCGGCCCGGTCGGCTTCTACATCCGTAGCAAGATCGACGAGACGCCGACGTTCCAACATGCAGAGAAGTCGAATACGCCGCTGCGCGACGTGTTCTCGAAGTACCCGCGTGAAACGCTCGCGAGCTTCTCGATGGTTGTGCTGTGGACGATTTGCACGTACGTGCTGCTGTTCTACATGCCGACGTACGCACAGCGCGTGCTGAAACTCCCGGCCTCGGATGGCTTCACGGCGGGCATGGTCGGCGGCGCGATGATTCTGGTGTTCGCTCCGGTCGTGGGACGTCTGGCAGACCGCTTCGGCCGCCGTCCGTTCCTGTCGGGCTCGGCGCTGTTGATTCTGCTGCTCGCATGGCCGATGTTCACGTACCTGAACGTGGCGCCGGGTCTGCAATCGCTGCTGACGTTCCAGATCGTGTTCGGCCTGCTCATCGCCTGCTACACCGGCCCGATCCTCGCGGCGTTCTCGGAGTTGTTCCCGGCGCAGGTGCTCTCGACCGGCCTGTCGGTGGCGTACAACTTCGCCGTGACGATCTTCGGCGGCTTCGCGGCACTCATCATCACGTGGCTCATTGCCCGTACGGGCAGCAACATGGCCCCGGCGATCTACGTGATCATCGCGGCCGCCATCAGCCTCGTCGGCACGCGCTTCGTGAAGCCGCTGCCGAAGGAAGCGAAGGCCTAAGTTTTTTGCATAAAAGGCGCGTCCTCACCGGCGCGCCTTTTTGCTTTTCCCGTTTTGTTGCATCGCTGTAACCCCGCATTTCTGCACCACCACTCAAACAACGTCCAAGGAACTCCCCCATGTCCGTTACCCTGCTTCGCGGCGGCAATGTGCTCGACGCTGCCGCCGGCCGCTTGCTCGCGCGCCACGACGTCGCCATCGAGGGCAACCGCATCACCGCCGTCTCGGCCACGCCGCTCGAGATCGACGGTGCGACTGTCATCGACGTGACCGGCAAGACCGTCATGCCCGGCATGATCGACTGCCACGTGCACGTGCTCGCCTCGCATCCGAACCTCGGCACCAACGCCAGCCAGCCCAACGTGCTGACGGTGCTCAAGTCGCTGCCGATCATGCAGAGCATGCTTAACCGAGGCTTCACGACCGTGCGCGACGCGGGCGGTGCCGACTGGGCGCTGCAACAGGCAATCGAGCAAGGCGTGATTCCGGGTCCGCGCATTTTCCCGTCGGGCAAAGCGCTCTCGCAAACCGGCGGTCACGGCGATTTCCGTCCGCGTAGCGACGTGCTCGAGCCATGCTCGTGCGCGTTCCGCGCAGGCGCTATCGGCCGCGTGGTCGATGGTGTCGACCCGATCCGTCTGGCCGTGCGTGAAGAGATTCAGAAGGGTGCGACGCAGATCAAGTTGATGGCGTCGGGCGGTGTCGCATCGCCGGTCGATCCGATTGCGAACACCCAATATTCGGAAGACGAAATCCGCGCCGCTGTGGCCGAGGCAGAAGCAGCGCAAACGTACGTGATGGCCCACGCGTACACGCCGAAGGCCATCGCACGCGCAGTGCGTTGCGGCGTGCGCACGATCGAGCACGGCAACCTGTGCGATGCCGAGACGGCGAAGTTGATGGCGGAGAAAGGCGCGTATGTCGTGCCGACGCTGGTGACCTACGACGCGCTCGCGAAGGATGGGGCATCGCTGGGCTTGCCGCCGGAGTCGGTGGCGAAGGTCGAGAGCGTGCAACGTGCAGGCCGCGAGTCGCTGTCGATCTATCGCGATGCGGGGGTGAAGATGGGCTTCGGCTCCGACCTGCTGGGCGACATGCATAAGTACCAGTCGGATGAACTGACGATTCGCGCCGACGTGTTGGGTGCTGCCGATACGCTTCGCTCGGCCACCGTCATCGGTGCCGAAATTCTGAACCGCGTGGGCGAACTGGGTGTCATCGCGCCGGGCGCACTCGCCGACGTGCTCGTCGTCGACGGCAACCCGCTCGAAGCCATCGACGTGCTGACCGGTCAGGGTGAAGGCATTCAGTGGGTGTTCAAGGACGGTAAGGTCGCGAAGCAGCCGCAGTAAGATCGCGGCGCGAACTCGAGCAAGACCATAAAAAACGCCGTGACGTGCAGAACGTCACGGCGTTTTTACGTTGGCGTGCCCAACACGCTTAACGCCATAGCATCCATGCAAACGCTGTAATCACGACGACGCAAATCAGGTTGATGAAGAAGCCTGCTTGCACCATGCGGCGCTGCGGCACCTGCCCTGTGCCGAACACGATCGCGTTAGGCGGGGTGGCAACGGGCAACATGAACGCACACGATGCGCCGATGCCGATCACCATTGTGAGCAGCGCTTCGGGAAACCCCAGCGACACCGAGATCGTCGCGAAAATCGGCACCAGAATCGCTGCGCTGGCCGTGTTGCTGGTGAGTTCGGTTAAGAACACGATGAACGCCGCAGTGATAAGCAAGACAGCCAGCGTATGGCTCATCGCGAAGACACTCGACACGCCCTGCGCCATCACCACACTCGCGCCCGAATTGCGCAGCACCACACTCAACGTCAGCCCACCGCCGAACAACAGCAATACGCCCCAGTCGGTGTGTTCCTGAATCTGCTTCCAATTCGCCACACCTGTCATGCCGATCAAGATCGCGGCGGACAATGCAATGAGCGTATCCAATTGCTTGATGCCGCCAAGCCACGCGCTAAGTTGCTGACTGAAGATCCAACTCAGCACCGTGCCGCCGAAGATCGCGACGGCCACCACACGCTGCTTCGTCCAGACCATCGGTTCCGTTTCGATCTGGATCTTTTGATCGAGACGCGGACGCAACACGACGTAGGTCGTCATCACCATCAACGGCAACAACACCGCCACTAGCGGCACACCGAATTTCGCCCACGTCAGGAAGTCGATGCCGAGATGCGTCGCGACCATCGCATTAGGCACGCTGCCGACGACAGTGCCCAACCCGCCGATATTCGCGCTGTAAGCGATACCCAGCAGCAGGAACGTGACGGTGTTGCGATCGTTACGGGTATCGAGCTGCGCGAGGATACCGAGGGCAAGCGGCAGCATCATCGACGTCGTCGAGGTGTTGTTCACCCACATCGACATGAGCGCCGTAGCACCGAATAGCATCCACGCTGCACGGCTCATGCGGCCTCCGGCGAGATGCAGCAGGCGGTTAGCGAGAAAGCGGTCGAGTCCCTGCACACGCAGTGCCGTCGCGAGCGCGAAACCGCCGAAGAAGAGAAACACGATGGGATGCGCAAACGCCTGAAGCGCTGCGGGCGTTTCCAGAATGCCTAGCAGCACGGCGAGCACCGGCACCATCAATGCGGTCACGGTGAGATGCACCGCTTCCGAGAGCCACAACACGGCGACGAATGCCGCCAACGCGAGGCCACGGTTGGTTTTGTCTTCGAATGGCAAGACGAGAATCATCGTCACCATCATCAAGGCGCTGGCGGCCAACACCCACATATCGCGTGTGGACAGCGCCCAGGGCTGTCCCACCTTTGCTGCAATCTGGTTCATCTCCTGTTCCCTCTTTCGATGTCGTCCTCTTGATTGGCGGTGCCCGACCCGTTTGGGGGGGTGATCGGGAACCGCACGGCGAGTTCGCCCGTGACTTGCATCGTGTGGAGTGAAGTGACAGTGACTCGCGCGCCTGGGTTAGATGCGCATTTGCCAAAGTAACGCCGTGGGAAACCACCCAAAGAAGTGGTCATGCCCGGGCCCCCGGGGAACTGGTGACGCCCAGTTGGCGAAACTTGCAAAGGGAAACCGAAAACGCGGTGCATCGAACGATGAAAGACTCGGTCCCGCGACGTCAGCTAGCCACGGCACGTGACGAAGCATTTCCTGGTACCGGAAACACCATCAGAGGAAGCGACTCGACATGCCAAACGAAATTCTGTTCGCCGCTGGCCACCCTTGGTTTTGCTGCCTGAATGGAGACCGACTTGCCGCGGATAAGGCTCGGCATCCCAGTGTGGGCACTCACGGTGTCACGTGCGCACGCTCGCGCGACCAGATTCAAGAGAGCATCGTCGACACGCTAAACAGCTTGAAGAACGTCTCGTGGGAACTCAAGAGTGGTCGTTTTACCGTGGTGGCCGACGATCAGATCGAGGCGCTAATCAGGAAGTTGAACCGCACCATCAGAAAGATGGACAACACCGTGTGGGACGCCACGCCCGAGATAGGAAACCACCTCAATCCGCTGCACTGTTTTCGACGTTATGCCCGCACGCAGAAGGACATCTGCGATCCGGCATACCTCTCCAAGTCGGCCCGCGTGCTTTACGAGGACCTGCTGCATATCGAAAAAGTTGTGCAGATGGTGCTCGAAAAAGCGTCCGATGCCTCGACGCGTAAAGGCGTGCCGGAGGACACTATCGCGCAGGAACGCCTGCGCCGTGACGTTCGCCGCGAGCTCGATGCACTCAAAGATAGCCTGCCGTCGTCGAAGAACCGCTACAACACAAAAATGTTGATCACTGTCCTGCTAACTGCGGCAGGTATTGCCTGCACGATAGCGGCATTTGCGACTCCCGCTGCCCTGATTACGGCGCCAGTGGCCGCAGCACTATTCGGCATCGGCATCGCGTTGACGGCATTGGGCGCACTCAATACCACCCTGAACCAACGGTTTTATCAACGGGACACCGGCTGGAACGAATTGTCCGATCTCGTAACAAAGCTCGAAAACCTGACCATCGAACAAACGGAGAAAGGCATGAATACCGTCACCAACTATTTCTTATGCAAGAACGTCGCACGTCTTGTTGAGGTCTCCGACACCATCAACGCAAGAACGGCGGAGATGAGTACGGCAATCACCGGTCTGCAAGCGTCCGTCACAGGACAGTCGAGTGACATCAATGGCCTGGGCACTCAACTGATGGAGCAAACCAACGATCTCCGTTCAACCATCGACAAGCTGACGGCCGAGATGAGCGGGATTCGAAACGATCTGAAAGCGGTGCGGACCACTTAATCCGCGCCAAACGAAAGAGGGGCAGCCTTAACGGACTGCCCCTCTGTTCATTTCGTGCTCGCGTGTCGCGCGCGTTACTTCTTCCAGCCCGGCGTGACGAACACCGAACGCACATCATCCAGCGTTTGCGCGACCGTTTCACGCGCACGTTCCGTACCGGCACGCAGCATGTCCCACACGTAGTCCGGGTTCTTGGCGAACTCTTCGCGGCGCTCGCGCATCGGACGCAGCAGCTCTTGCAGGCGCTCTTCCAGACGCGCCTTCACCTTCGAGTCGCCCAGACCGCCGCGCACGTAGTGGTCCTTCATCGCTTGCAGGCCTTCCTTGTCTTCGTCGAACGTGTCGAGATAGATGAACGCGACGTTGCCTTCCAGATGGCCCGGGTCTTCCACGCGCAGATGCAGCGGGTCGGTGTAGCAATCTCGTACGGCTTTGCGAATCTCGTCCGGCGTGGACGAAATGTTGATCACGTTGCCGAGCGATTTGCTCATCTTCGCCTTGCCATCAGTGCCCGGCAGACGGCCCATCGTCGGCACCAGCGCCTTCGTCTCGACGAGGATCTCGCGATCGGCCAGACGGTTCAAACGGCGCACGATTTCGTTCGTCTGCTCGATCATCGGCAGTTGGTCTTCGCCCACCGGCACGAGCGTTGCGCGGAACGCCGTGATGTCCGCGGCCTGACTCACCGGATACGTGAGGAAACCTGCGGGAATGTCGCGCTCGAAGTTGCGCAGACCGATTTCCTGCTTCACGGTCGGGTTGCGCTCGAGGCGCGCGACCGTGACGAGGTTCAGGTAATAGAACGTGAGTTCGGTGAGTTCGGGCAGCCACGTTTGCACGCAGATGGTGGTCACGTCGGGGTCGATGCCGACGGCCAGATAGTCGAGCGCCACTTCCGAGACGTTGCGGTGGACTTTGCCACGATCGTCCGTGTTGTCGGTGAGCGCCTGCGCGTCGGCCACGAGCACGAACTGTTTGTATTCATGCTGATAGGCGACACGGTTCTTCAGACTGCCGACGTAGTGACCCAGGTGCAGCGGGCCGGTCGGGCGGTCACCCGTGAGAATGACCTTGCGGTCCGCAGGCGACTTCGAAACACTCATTTTTCTCTCCATAATCAACCGCTTATCCAACCGCTTAGGCGGGCCGCCTACCCCGGTCGAGCCGCGCCAAACCCTTGCGCTGCGGGCCCGTCCGGCGGCGAGTCAGCCCACTCGCGAAAACCGTAACTCCCGAATGGTAGCGCGTTGGCCGGATGCCGGTATGGAAACGCCTGCGAGGGCGGGTGAATTTGGGCAGTGGTACACCAGGACATGGACGGGCTCGACGCAGTCTCACCGGATCAAAAAAAATGCCGTTCAGTCTTGCCACTGAACGGCATTTGCAGCTTATCAATCGATGCTACGTTCGCTTACCGCGCCGTCACCACCGGAATGCCCTTGAGCGACTTGCCGCTGCTACGCGCATGCGCGAGGGCTTCGGCCACTGCGGCGCCCGTCGCAGGCGTCACATTCAGACGCGCCGCAACCGTGGCTTCCACCCGCTTGGCCATCACCAGATTCGCCAGCTTCACATGCCCGTAGCCACGAATCTTGGCCGGCACTTCCGCCAACGCCGCCGCATCGGCCAGCGTCTCGGCGTTCAGACCGGCCAGCGCCTGACCGACAGTCGCACGGTAGTCGGCGATCAACTGACGCTCCATACGACGCTCCAGCGTATAACCAAAGACGTCGAGCGCACCGCCGCGCAGACCCCGCAGCTTCGCCATCCCGCGCAGCACCGGCCACAACCACGGACCGATCGTCACCTTCTTCGGCGCGCCGCCGTCCTTACCGCGCGCAATCAGCGGCGGGGCCATGTGGAACTCCAGACGGAAGTCGCGGCCCGGCTTGCCGTCGAACGTCTCGCCCAGCGCATCGGTGAATGACGTCTCGGCATACAGGCGCGCCACTTCGTACTCGTCCTTGTACGCCATCAAACGCGAGAGCTGCTGCGCCACGGCACGCGACAGGCGTCCCGGGGCACCGGCCGCACGCGTTTCCGCTTCGGCCACATCCTTCACGAAGCTAGCGAACTGCGCCGCATACGCCGCGCTTTGATACTTCGTCAGAAGATCGACACGGTGCGCCACGAGTTCATCGAACGACATATCGGCAGCCACCGGTGCATGCACCGGCTGATTCACGGCCTTGGCCGTCGTTTGCGTGAGCGCCGTCGGGTCACCCGCTGCGAGACGTCCGATCGCCAGCGCCAGTTGGTTCATCGGCACCGCGACGTTGTTCAGTTCGATGGCACGTTGCAGCGCGGCCAGCGACACCGGTACGAGTCCCAGTTGCCATGCGAAGCCGAGCATGATGATGTTCGCGCCCATCGTGTCGCCAAGGAAACGCTGTGCCAACGCCTGCGCATCGCACGCATCGAGCTTGTCGTTACCCGCGGCATGTCGCATCTTCGCGAGCAGTGCGTCGGCATGCAGGTTCGCATCGGGGTTCTGCACGAACGTTGCATTCGGAATGGCGTGCGTGTTGACGACCACACGCGTGCGATCGCGGCGCACGGTTTGCAGCGCATCGGCGCTCGCGCCCACCACCATGTCGCACGCCAGCAGCACGTCGGCTTGCTGCGTATCGATACGCACCTGATTGAGCGCTTGCGGCGTGTTCGCGAAACGCACGAACGACAGCACCGCGCCGCCCTTCTGCGCGAAGCCCATGAAGTCGAGCACCGACGCGCTCTTGCCTTCGAGATGGGCCGCCATCGTGATGAGCGCACCAATCGTCACCACACCCGTGCCACCCACACCGGTGACCATGATGTCGAACGGCGCGTCGCCTGCAAGTGCTGTCGGTTCCGGCAGTGCATTCAAGCGCCCTTCGAAGGCCGCTTGATCGAACGCCGCTGCGAGCGCCTTCTTCAACGCTGCGCCCTTCACCGACACGAAACTCGGGCAGAAACCATTCACGCACGAGAAGTCTTTGTTGCACGACGACTGGTCGATGCGGCGCTTACGGCCCATCGCCGTTTCAACCGGCTCCACGGACAAACAGTTCGACGCCACGCCGCAATCGCCGCAGCCTTCGCATACGGCTTCGTTGATGAACAGACGGCGATCCGGATTCGGGAATTCGTTTTTCTTCCGACGACGACGCTTCTCCGCCGCACAGGTCTGGTCGTAAATCAGCACGGTCGCGCCAGCAATCTCGCGCAATTCGCGCTGCACGGCATCGAGTTCGCTGCGGTGATGGAACGTCGTGCCCTTCGGAAACTGACCTTCGTGACCGATGTATTTCTCGGGTTCGTCGCTCACCACCACGAGCTTGGCGATGCCCTCGGCTTCGACCTGACGCGCGATCTGCGGCACCGAAATCGAACCATCGACCGGCTGACCGCCCGTCATCGCGACGGCGTCGTTGTAGAGAATCTTGTAGGTGATATTCGCCTTCGAGGCGACCGCCTGACGAATCGCAAGCAGACCCGAGTGGAAGTACGTGCCGTCACCCAAATTCTGGAAGACGTGCGGACGTTTGGTGAAGTTCGAATGCGCCGCCCAGTCGACACCTTCGCCGCCCATCTGAATCAGGCCGGTCGTATCGCGG
Organism: Pandoraea pneumonica; assembly: GCF_049918595.1. Taxonomy (GTDB): domain Bacteria; phylum Pseudomonadota; class Gammaproteobacteria; order Burkholderiales; family Burkholderiaceae; genus Pandoraea; species Pandoraea pneumonica_A. The sequence continues at coordinate 1,169,060 of NZ_JBNCRZ010000001.1, read as the reverse complement.
TCCATCCACGACGCCATGAAGTGGCAGCCGATACCGGCCTGCGCGATAGAGCCGTCGGGCACCTTGGTCGACGTGTTGTGCGGGCACCCCGAGCAGAAGTACGGCACGCGGCGCACGCCGTCGGCTTCGTTCGAGAGGATGTCGTGCGCGACGAGATCGACCACACGTTCGCGGCGATCGAGCGCCGGGCGGTGATTGGCGATCCACTCGGCAAACACCGGCAGCACGCGCGACGGACGCAATTCGCCAAGTGCGGAGAGCAGCGCGCGGCCATCGGTGTCGGTCTTGCCGAGCACGATGGGACGCGAGCCCGTGGTGCGGTTGTACAGGTACTGCTTGATCTGTTGCTCGACGACCGGGCCCTTCTCTTCGATGACGAGCATTTCCTTGAGACCCGAGACGAAGCTATCGAGGCGCGACATTTCCAGCGGGAACGACAGCCCGACCTTGTAGATGCGCACGCCAGCGGCGGCAAGGTCGTCGATGGTGATGTCCAGACGGCGCAGCGTCTCCATCAGGTCGAGGTGCGCCTTGCCGCACGTGACGATGCCGATGTCGGCATCAGGCGTCGGCGCAATCCATTTGTCGATGCTGTTCACACGGGCGAAGGCGCGCACGGCGTCGAGCTTGGCGGCCAGACGCGTCTCGAGCGCGAGGCTCGGCAGGTCGGGCCAGCGGTTGTGCAGGCCGCCTTCGGGCGTGACGTAATCGAGCGGCTCGGCCCAATCGGTGCGGATCTTGTCGAGGTCGACGGTGCCGCGCGACTCCACGGTTTCCGAGATGGCTTTCAAGCCCGCCCATGCGCCGGAGAAGCGCGACAACGCATAGCCGTACAGGCCGAATTCAACGAGCTCGCCGATATCGGCGGGGTTGAGCACCGGCATGCTCCACGACATCATCGTGAAGTCGCTCTGATGTGGCATCGACGACGACACGCAGCCGTGATCGTCGCCCGCCACCACCAACACGCCACCATGACGCGATGCGCCGTAAGCGTTGCCGTGTTTGAGCGCATCGCCTGCGCGATCTACGCCCGGCCCCTTGCCGTACCACATGCCGAACACACCTTCGACGGTGCGCTCCGGGTCGGCTTCCACGCGCTGCGTGCCCATGACGGCCGTGCCGCCGAGCTCTTCGTTAATCGCGGGCAGGAACTTGACCTTGGCCGCGTCGAGAAGCTTCTTCGCCTTCCAGAGCTGCTGGTCGACGCCCCCGAGCGGCGAGCCACGATAGCCGCTGATAAACCCGGCGGTGTTCAGGCCACGCGCGGCATCGAGCTGGTGTTGCATCAGCAGGATGCGTACGAGTGCTTGTGTACCGGTGAGGAAAATCTGGCCGCGGCGCGCGGTGAGCGCGTCGGAGAGCTGATAGTCGGGGTGGGCCAGGGGGTTGGCCGTGGGCGTCGCAAGCGCGGCGCGCATGGGGGCATTCATCGTGTATCTCCTGAACCCCGTGCGGCCTGCTTCGGGCATCGACCGGTCAAGGATGGGATCGATGCTGCGGCCGAGCTTCGGGGGCGTGTCGTTATGTTCGTTGTCGCGCCCGGCCTGGCAAGGACGGGCGAGCGTCCGTATGGAAGCAGTGTATGGGCAGGCAGGAGAAAGATTTTTACTATTTCACTCCGTTTGGCGCAGAATACGAAACGTTCATTTCGAAATAGGCGATTTTGAAAAATGGAATTACTCGACAACTTTGCACGCCAGATCCTGCGGTTGTTGCAGATCGACTCGCGCCGCTCGGCGCAAGAGCTTTCGGAAAATGTGGGGTTGTCGGCGACGCCCTGCTGGCGACGCATCAAGGAGATGGAGCAGAACGGGGTGATTCAGCGCTACACGGTGCTGCTAGATCGCGAGAAGTTGGGTCTGCACGTGTGTGCGCTGGCGCATGTGCAACTCACGCGTCACACGGAAGGGGGCACGGAACAATTCGAGCGCGAAATCCGCACGTGTCCCGAGGTGACCGAGTGCTACAGCACGACTGGCGAGGCCGACTACATCCTGAAAATCGTGGCGCCGGACATCAAGGCGTACGACGCCTTCCTGCACGAACACATCTTCCGCCTGCCCGCCGTCGCCCACGTCAAAACCAGCGTGGTGCTGCGCGAGATTAAGTTCGATACGAGTTTGCCGGTGTGATCTCACGGGCGGCAGGACCGCCCGGCCCCTCGCCCTCTCACGCCTTGCCATCCCTTCCCTCCCATTGACACCCCCCGCAAAATTCCTGCTTGACGTCGGTTTCGTTTTTCGTTAAAAATGCGAATGATTCTTATTTAAGAACGACAAGTTCGTTGTCCCAAGGCCGAAAAACATGCGGCCGGGTGGCACGAGAATTCGCCAGCCGCGCCTGCCAGCGTGCTCCACCCTGTCACCTGTGACACGGAGGAACACGACGATTGCCACGAGCGCTTGCCAGCCAGCAACGGGGTTATTTGCACTGGGAGCCAGCAGTGAAGCAGTCGTCGAGCGGCGGGGACCGCCAATTTGTCATGACCACGCGCCGGGGACACGGCGCCACCACTTCGATTCGTGCCAGCCAGAGCGCCGGACACCGCATCGAAGACTCGCGCAGCGAACGCGCTCGCGAGAACCGCCGGCGTCTGCGTCCGCTGGTGCGCGCGGTGTTTGCCGCTGTCTGGTTGCCTGCCGGAATGTCTGCCGCCTATGCGCAGCAAACCCCGGCACCGGTCGACGCCAACGCCTCGACCGCACCGACCGTCCAGCTTGCCCAGGCATCGCCCAAAGCACCGTTGCAACTCGCCGAAGCCAACCTCAGAGAGGTGAACGTCACGGCTACGCGCACACCCACCGAATCGGATCGCACACCCGCGTCGATCTCGGTCATCACCGATCAAGACCTCGAAGAGCAGCAAGCGCAAGACATCAAGGAAGCGCTGCGCTACGAGCCCGGCGTCACCGTGCGCCGCGCGCCCTATCGCCCCGGCTCGGCCGCGCTCGGCGGCGGACGCGACGGCAATTCGAGCATCAATATCCGTGGCCTCGAAGGCAACCGCGTCGCCCTTTTCGAAGATGGCATTCGCATGCCATCCGGCTACTCGTTCGGCCCGCTCGAAGCGGGTCGCGGCGACTACATGAGCATGGATATCCTGCGCCGCATCGAAATTCTGCGCGGCCCGGCATCGTCCCTCTACGGCAGCGATGGCCTGACCGGTGTGGTCAACTTCCTGACCAAAGACCCGCAGGACCTGCTCGACACCTTCGGCAAGTCGACCTACTTCTCGCTGCGCCCGTACTACAACTCGATGGACCGCAGCTTCGGCACCACCGCCCAAGCCGCATGGGGCGGCGAGCAGTGGCAGGGCATGGTGATCATCGACGGCAACAAGGGCCACGAGCTCGACAGCAAAGGCAGCAACAACACGGCCAGTACCGCACGCACCACGGCGAATCCGCAGGACAGCAACGGCGATTCGGTGCTGGGCAAGCTCGTGTTCAAGGCAACGCCGACGTCGACCTTCAAGCTCACCGCCGAGAACGTACGCCGCCGTGTCGATACGCGAGTGCTGTCGGCGGTCAATCCGCCGACGACCCTCGGCCTGACCACCAGCGATCGTCTGGAGCGCAATCGCGTCAGCCTCGATTACGACTTCAACGATGCGTCGCAAGCGTATGTGCAGAACGTGCACGCGCTGTTCTACTACCAAGACGCGAAGAACAATCAGTACGCGTACGAAAAGCGCACAGCGGGCGACCGCACGCGCGACAACACGTACAAGGAACGCACCATCGGCGGCTCGCTGCAAGCCGAGAGCAACTTCGTGACCGGCCCGCTCGCGCACAAGCTCGTGTACGGCACGGATGCCAGCAGCGCCTTCATCACCAGCTATCGCAACGGCACCGTGCCGGGTGCGGGCGAGTCGTTCCCGAACAAGGCATTCCCGGATACCGACTACACACTCTTCGGCGCGTTCTTGCAGGACGAAATTCGATACGGCGCACTCACCGTCACGCCGGGTATCCGTTACGACGCCTACTGGCTCTCGCCGAAGCAGAACGACCCGCTGTACGTCTCGCAATCGGCGAACGGCAAACCGGTCGCGCCGACCTCGTCGAACGACTCCGCGTTCTCGCCGCGTCTGGCGATCATGTACGAGATTGCGCCGTCGCTGATCCCATACGTGCAATACGCACGGGGCTTTCGCACACCGACGCCCGATCAGGTCAACAACGGCTTCTCGAACCCGCTGTACGGCTACATGTCGATCGCCAACCCGAACCTGAAGCCGGAGACGAGCGACACGGTCGAGCTGGGCCTGCGCGGGCGTCTGGCCACCACACTGGGGCCGGTCACGTATAGCACCGCCGTGTTCGCGGGCAACTATCGCAACTTCATTTCGCAGCAGAACATCAGCGGCTCGGGCCGCCCGAACGATCCGCTCATTTATCAGTACGTGAACTTCAGCCGCGCCCGCATTCAGGGCTGGGAAGGCCGCGCGACGTGGGCACTCAAAGGCGGCGTGACGCTGCGTACGGCCATGGCCTATACGCACGGCACCACCGAAGACGACGGATCGAGCAGCCAGCCACTCAACACCATCAACCCGTTCTCGATGGTGCTGGGTGTGCGTTACGAGCCGAACAGCACGTGGTTCGCACAAGCCGACCTGCTCTTCCAGGCCGCCAAGTCGCAAAGCCAGATCGCGAAGACCTGTACGTCGGGCACGCAGCAAAACCAGGCCTGCTGGGCACCGGGCTCGTCGATCGTGCTCGATCTCTCGGGCGGGTATCACATCAACAAGCACGCCACGGTTTATGCGGGCGTCTACAACGTGTTCGATCGCAAGTACTGGAACTGGTCGGACGTGCGCAACATCGCCGAAACGTCGAACGTGAAGGACGCGTATTCGGCGCCGGGCCGCAGCGTGGCTGTGAGCCTGAAATTGCAGTACTGATCCTTCGGGATACGTCAGACGATGCGCCCGCCACCGTGCGGGCGCCTGCCAGCTAACTTCAAGCCACCTGCCAGCAAGCCACCGCAACAAAGGAATTTGCCATGATGAACGCTCAGAACGCCACCGCCGCGGCCAACGCCGTGTTTCCCGCCCTCGCCGACGTCACCCGTCTGCGCAGCGAATTCCAACGCGTGAAGACAGAACAGAATCTGCGCGATCGCGACGCCGCCGCCGCACTCGGCGTGTCCGAAGGTGAAACTGTTGCTGCATTTGTCGGCGAACACGTCGTGCGTCTGCGCCCCGATTTCATCGAGATTGTCGAAGCGCTGCCCGCCTTGGGCCGCGTCATGGCGCTCACGCGCAACAATACCGCCGTGCACGAAAAGGATGGTCCGTACGAGAAGCTCTCGCACAACGGCACCATCGGTCTGGGCCTCGGCAAAGAACTCGATCTGCGCATCTTCTATCACCAGTGGGCCTTCGGCTACGCCGTCGAAACGCCGGCCGAAAACGGTCCGCGCCGTTCGCTGCAATTCTTCGACAAGACCGGCACCGCCGTGCACAAGATGTTCCTGCGCGATCACAGCGATGTCGCTGCGTACGACGCCCTCGTCGCGAAATTCCGCGCCGAAGATCAGACCCCGGGTGAGCACGTCGTTGCCGCCGACGCCCCGAAGGCCGAGACGCCCGATGCCGACATCGACGTCGCCGCGTTCCAGCGCGACTGGCTCGCCATGACCGACACGCACCAGTTCTTCGACATGCTCCGGCGTCATGGCGTGTCGCGTGCGCAAGCGCTGCGTCTGGCACCCGCCGATCACGCACAACGCGTTCCCGCTTCGTCGGTACGCACGCTGCTCGAAGATGCGGCGGGCACCGACCTGCCGATCATGGTGTTCGTCGGCAACGCCGGGATGATCCAGATTCATACCGGCCCGGTGAAGAACATTCGCGTCATGGGCCCGTGGGTCAACGTGCTCGACCCGGGCTTCAACCTGCATCTGCGCGAAGACCTCGTCGACACCGCTTGGGTCGTGCGCAAGCCGACGTCCGACGGCATTGTGTCGTCGCTGGAATTGCTCGACGCCTCGGGCATGGTGATCGCCATGTGCTTCGGCGAGCGCAAGCCCGGTCAGGCCGAGCGCGAAGACTGGCGCGAGACGCTGGGCCGCGTAGCCGCAGCCACGGGAGCCTAAGCGTGAAAGCCAAATTCGACGCACGTGATGCGCTGACGCACACGTCATCGGGGGCGTACGCCGGCGTGCCGGGCAACCCTGCCCGGCGAGCGTTGCTCACGGGCGGTATGGCCGTGGCAGCGGGGGCATGGCTCTCGCCGATAGCGTCGGCTTGGGCAGCCACGGCTGCGCCGATGGCGAATGCCACGGGACCGAAGCGCGTTGTCGTCGCAGGCGGCGCGTTGACGGAGATCGTCTACGCGCTCGGCGCGCAGGACCGCGTGGTTGCCAACGACCTCACCAGCCTGTACCCCGAGGCCGCCACGAAGCTGCCCAAGATCGGCTATCTGCGCACGCTCTCCGCCGAGGGCGTGTTGTCGCTGCACCCCGATCTGCTGCTCGCGGGTGCCGAAGCGGGTCCGCCCAACGTGCTCACGCAAATCGCCGCCGCCGGTGTGCCGGTGAAGCGCTTCACACACGGTTACACGGCCGATCTGGTGCGCGACAACATTCGCGATGTCGCCGCCGCTTTGCGCGTGAACGATGACGGCGCGCGCGTGGCTGGCCGCTTCATGGCGGACTGGCAGAAAGCGCGTGACGAGATTACGCAACGCTATGGCAAGCAACGCCGTCCGAGAGTGCTGTTCATCCTTGGCCACACAGGCAATCAGGTGATGGTCGCAGGTCAGGACACCGCCGCCGACGCGATGCTCGCCTACGCCGGTGCCGACAACGCGCTCACTGGCTTTACGGGGTACCGCCCTCTCACGGCAGAAGCCGCAGTGGCCGCGCAGCCCGATGTGCTGCTCACCACGACGACTGGGCCGTCGAGTGTCGACCCGGCGGCAACGTTGCTGGCACAACCCGGATTAGCGAATACACCCGCGGGACGCGCCAAGCGAGTGGTGAGCTTCGACGCGCTCTATCTGCTGGGCTTCGGTCCGCGTCTGCCGCAAGCCGTGGCGGAACTCGCGCAGCGCGTGCACACGGCTTAAACACGGCTGTGTGCCTGCTTAGGGCTATCGCCCCGCTATTGGTCAGCTATTGAACGAAGATATGTCAGCCGCTTCCCCGCTCAATACGAGTCCTCCTTCAAGTCCGCTTGCGCACTCCGTCCCAGGCCCTGTCGCCGATCCGGCGCGTGGTGCCAGCGTGAGTCCAGCGTCTGTTGGTGATCGCAAGACGCGTGATCCGTCAACAGGTTCGTCGGGAACCACAGGCGTCGCGCGCCGCCGTCCACCCCGTTGGCTCGTAATGACCGTACTCGTCTCGCTGCTTGCGCTCGCCGTGCTGGCGGCGCTATGCGGAGGCGCGTATCGCATCGCGCCCGGCGAAGCCATCATGGCGTTGTTTCGTGGCGCGAGCGGCGATTTCGCACAGGACCAAGCACGCAGCGTGATGTTGCAGATTCGTCTGCCGCGCATCGTACTCGGCATGCTCGTCGGCGCGGGGTTCGGTGCCGCGGGCGCGGCGTTACAAGCGCTCTTTCGTAACCCGCTGGCCGATCCCGGCCTGATCGGCGTGGCGAGTGGTGCAGCACTGGGGGCGGCTGGCGTCATTGTGATGGGCGGTGTGTTGTTACCCGCTGCACTGGCCGCGTCTCTCGGCCTCTGGATGCTGCCGTTGGCGGCGTTCGTCGGCGCGCTGGGCGTGACTGCGCTCGTGTATCGACTCGCCGCCGGGCGCGGCCGTCTCGCCCTGCCCTTGCTGCTGCTGGCGGGTATCGCCATCAACGCGATCTCCGGTGCCGCCATTGGCTTGCTGACGTATCTCGCGAACGACGCGCAGCTGCGCACGCTCACGTTCTGGACCTTGGGCAGTCTGGGCGGCGCGCAATGGTCGATGCTGGCCGTGATCGTGTGGCCGGTGGCGCTCGGCATCGTCGTGCTGGCCAGTCAGTGCCGCTCGCTCAACGCCCTGCTGCTCGGCGAGGCCGAAGCGCTACATCTGGGTGTGGCCGTGCAGTCGGTGAAACGACGGGTGATGGTCGCTTGCGCGTTGTGCGTGGGCGCACTGGTGGCGTCCAGCGGGATGATCGGCTTCATCGGTCTGATTGCGCCGCATATTGTGCGACTGGTGGTCGGCCCCGATCCACGTGCAGTGCTGCCTGCGGCGGCGCTGTTCGGCGCGATTCTGACGCTGCTCGCCGACCTTGTCGCCCGCACGTGGGTGTCGCCTGCGGAGCTGCCGCTCGGCATTCTGACCGCGCTGCTCGGCGCACCCTTCTTCCTGATGCTGCTGTGGCGACGCCGTGGGCAGTTCGGGTTGTGAAATGTGGAACGGGACACGTAGATCGGTCAACGTGACACGACACCCGACAGGACTTCATCATGCTTAGTGCCCACAATCTGACGATCGCTCATACCGATGCCCCCGTGCTCGACGGCTTGTCGCTCGACATCCGTCCCGGCGAATTGCTGGTGCTGCTCGGGCGCAATGGTGCGGGCAAGAGCACGCTACTCAAAGCGCTGGCGGGCGAGCCGATGTCGCCTCGTGCGCAAGTGTCGGGCGCCATTACGCTCAACGGTGCGCACCTCTCGCAATACACCACGGCGGCGCTGGCTCGATTGCGCGCCGTGCTGCCGCAAACGGCGCAGTTGTCGTTTCCATTTAGCGCATTGGAAATCGTCACGATGGGACGGCTGCCGTTTGCGACGCCCCGTCGCGGCAACGCGCGCGGCGCAAGTGATACCGACATCGCCACGGCGGCACTGGAGCGAGTGGGTGCGGGGCCGTTGTTGCACCGCGACGTGACGACACTCTCAGGCGGGGAATGGGCACGGGTGCAGTTCGCGCGCGTGCTGGCGCAATTGTGGCCGACGGATGCAGTAGGCGATGCAGGAACCTCAATGGCGCCGACCGTGCCCTCCGTGCCGCGCTATTTGCTACTCGACGAACCGACGGCGGCGCTCGACCTTGCGCACCAGCATCACCTGCTTGCACTCACGCGAGCGTTGGCGAAGTCATGGGGATTCGGTGCGATGGCGATCGTGCACGACGTCAACCTTGCGGCGCGTCACGCCGACCGTATGGCGCTGCTGGCCGACGGCCGAATTCTCGCGACAGGGACACCGCGCGAGATCATGCGCGCGGATTTGATCGAGCAGACCCTCGGCCTGCCCGTGCATGTGATCACGCCCGACATTGCGCATCTGTCGGCAGGTGCGGCTGGCGTGCCGATTGCACTGCCAGCCTAGCGTATCGCCGCGCCTCGCTCACGCCTCTGGCACGCCGTCCCTTTTGAGATTGGCACGCGCACACAGCACGGCAGCCAGATCCCACAACGCGTAACCCACACTCTTGAACAACACCGGGCCGCTCGCGCGGAAACGGTCAGGGGTGATGATCGCGTCGAGCAACGGCGCCGCCCGCCCCCAGTCGATGGCGGCGTGTAGCAAATCGCCCGCCTCGTGCTTCACTTCCCAGGTGTCGACCACAAGCGTGCCGCGCACGGCGGCATCGCGACAAAGTTGCGGCGGCAGTTCACGCATATCGGGACGGAACGCACCGACACCGGCGACGAAGATGTCGTCGCGCCAACGCATAGCATCGCTATCGGGCAGTACCGGTTCGCTACTTGTGGTCGCCGTGATGACGATGCTCACCGTGCTCAACACCGGCTCGATGGCGTCGACCACGGTCGCCTCAACGCCAAGCGTCGCCGCATGTTCGGCCAACGCATGCGCGCGCTCGGGGCTGCGCGAGAAAATCATGAAGTGACGCGTGCCCATGCCCGCTGCAAAGGCTTCCAGATGCGCGCGGGCCTGCACACCGGCACCGACGATCAACACCGGCCCCTGCGGCCGCGGTGCGAACTTTCGCGCCGCGAACAAGGTAACGGCCGCCGTGCGTCGCCCGGTCACGGTCGGGCCGTCGAGCAGCATCAGGCGCTCGCCCGTGTGCGGATCGAACACCATCACCTCACCGATGATCGACGGCTTGCCCGCTCGACAATTCTCGGGATGCACGGTGATGTGCTTGGTCATCGCCACATCGCGGTTGGCGGCCGGCATGACCAGCAACACACCGCCACGACGGCCGCGTTCAGGTTCAGTCAGGGGAAAGTGCAGACGCTCCGGCGCACGCGCCGTGCCCGAGCGCATCTCCATGAGCATGGCCTCGATACCGTCGGCCAATTGCGGATAGGGTAGCAACTGCGCGGTTTGCCGCGCATCCAGCGTGATCATCGATGTGTCTCCGCTACAGGGCGTGTGCGCGCACATCGTTGCGGGTTCGACCCGCCACCGACACATCGCGTCACGCATTGCCAAGTCTGATTTTTAGTGTAGCGCGCATCGCGTCGACGCGTCTGCTTCATCAAAAATTAATCGTGGCAATCCTTGTTGCGGAATAAGCACATACGCTCAGCGGCTCGCATTGCGCATGCGCTTACCGTCGTTCACGCTCGCGCCGCGTACCTCGAAACGAACACTGTCGCGAACCGTGCCCGACGCGTCGACGAGTTCGAGCGTATGGCGTCCCGGCCACGGTAACCAACTCACGCGTGCGCTGCCGCTCAGCGGCTTGCCATCGAGACGCCACGCGGCACCTTTGGGCCACGCAGCCGCTACCTGAAACCAAAGCCGTTGATTTGCCGGTGGGATATCGGGGTCGAGTGCGACGATAGTGCCGTCGGCGGGGCCCGCAATGCGCCATAGGGGGCCGCCAGGGGCTTTCGATGCCAGTGACGACAGGGCAATCGTGCTTTGCGCTGTGCCTGCGAGAAACCACTCCTCGCGTGCCGGTTCGACATGCTCGGCATACTGCACCGCGACATGCTCGACGCCTGCGGGCGGCGCAGGCGGCAAGCTCGCCGTGCGGCGGTGCAGGTAATCCATGACGCGGTGCCAAATCGGCGCAGCGCCAGAGACGCCCGAGACATCCCACATCGGCGCACCATCGGCGTTACCGACCCAGACACCGACCGTGTAACGCCGCGAATATCCCACGGCCCAGTTGTCGCGCATGTCCTTGCTTGTGCCGGTTTTGACCGCTGTCCAGTAACGCGTGGAGAGCGGGCTGTCGAGCCCGAACGTGCGCGTGCGCGCCTGACGATCGGACAGCATGTCAGAGACGATGAAACTGACCTGCGGCGTGAAAACGGTAGTGCGTGGAATAGCGTTGGCGTTGGCGTTGGCGTTGGCTGCGAGTTTGCTATTGCCCGTGCGCGATGACGCGGGCAACAGGTCATGCGTGTCGCTCGCCACGCCGTTGTTGGCCAGCGCACGGTAGGCGTTCGTCAGCGAGAGTAGCGTGACATCCGCACTGCCCAGCGCGAGGCTGTAACCGTAGTAATCGCCGCTTTGCGTGAGCGGCAGTCCCAACGACACCAACGTCTGCGCGAAACGACGCGGCGTCACCATCACCAACGTGCGCACCGCCGGTACGTTCAGCGACGACGCCAGTGCCGTGCGTGCACTCACCCATCCCTTGAAGTGCCGGTCGTAGTTTTGCGGAATGTACAGGCCGCCGCCGGTCGGCAGATCCAGCGGCAAATCGTCGAGCAACGATGCCGCCGTGATCCGCTGCTCTGCAATGGCCTGCGCATAAAGAAATGGCTTGAGCGTCGAGCCCGCCTGACGCAACGACGTCACCCCGTCGACCTGCGCCGCCGCCGACAACGCGCCCGATGACCCGACCCACGCGAGGATGTCGCCACTGGCGTTGTCGATGACGACGAGTGCGCCGTCCTGCACGTTGCGCCCGCGCCCCGGTGCGCCCAGCTCGCGCAGCGTCTGTTGCAAGGTGGTCACCGCCATGCGCTGAAGATTGGCATCGAGCGTACTGGTCAGACGCGTGCCTGCCGGTGGCCGGCTTGCCGAGAACACCCGACGCGCGAAATGCGGCGCCAGACTCACCGCGTCGCGCGTGGTCATGACGCTTGCGGGACGCGAGAACACCAGTTGCGTGTAACCCTCCAGTCCGTTGCAGTCGTTGGCGGCACCGCCACCCTGCCCGCTGGCAGCGTTCATGCTCGAGCTCATATCGCGCAAGATGCCGCACGCGCGTTGCGACACCCGAGCGGCAGGTGCATTGGGTGCACGCAGCAGCGCGACAGCGATGGCTGACTCTCGCGCGTCCAGCCCGATCGGCAACTTGCCGAACAGAGTCTGCGACACGGCCGAAATACCAACCAGTTCACCCCGGAACGGCACCAGATTCAGATACGCCTCAAGAATCTGATCTTTGCGCCAGCGCTGTTCGAGCCAAACCGCCGTTGCGGCCTGTCCGACCTTCTGCGTCATCGAGCGATTACGTGTGCTCGGTCGCAAATCGTCATCTAGCAGCCCCGCCAATTGCATCGTCAGCGTCGAAGCGCCACGCGTACGGGAGTGCCAGAGATTGCCCCAGGCAGCGGCGGCAACACCTCGCCAGTCCACACCGCTGTGCTCGTAAAAGCGCTTGTCTTCCGAGACGATCAGCGCCTGCCGGAAGGCGGGCGATACGTCGGCCAACGTGACCCAATCACCGCGTTGTGCCCGCATATCCGCGCGCAGACGCTGCAACGGTTGACCGTGACGATCGAGCAGAATCCAGTCCGACGCGCGCCAGTCTTGCCGCACCTCATCAAACGACGGCACCGCGTGGGCAGGCTGCACTGCCTGTAGCGTGCATAGCGCAAGGGCGACGACGACCGATGCCGTCAGACGGCGAACATCAGGCACCGCGCGCGTCTCCATGATTCCCGCTATTTCCGCTGTTTCCGGTACCGCTACCTTCGCTTCCGCCGGCGGGCCGTGACGCACTCCCCGGACGTATGGCCAGAATGCCGGCCGTGAGCAGCAACTGCGCCAGTGCGTAAAGAATCCAGATGGCGTATTCCTGTGCAGGCACGCTGCCCACGAAGCGCGTGGTACCGATCAGCGCATCCGACACGGTGAACAGCAATGCCCCAACAGCGGCCCACTCGCCACGCACACCGGCCAGCAGCGCCGCCGACGCCATCATCGCGAGCACAATCACGTAACAGGCCACGGGCGCCTTCAGTTCCCCCATCCCCGGCCAATACATCACATAGGCGAGCGCCGCCGTGATCCATACCAGCACGATGGCGATCCGATGCCACGTCGGCACTTGCGACCAGCGGCGCCGCACACGCCAGAACAATACGAAGTAAGCCAAGTGCGCGATCAGAAACGCGCCAAGGCCAAGCACGAACCCCTGTGCCATCTCCGGCAATGCCAGCAGTACATCGCCCGCGCCCGAGAAGATCAGTGCCGCGCACAACCAAACACGCTCGCCGGGCACGCGGTGATAGAGCGCTGCGAACAACAGCAGCGCGCACAGAAACACCTTCGCGACCGCCTGATCGGGGTACGGCGCGCCACGCAGTGCCAACGCGTACCCGGCACCGGCGGCTGCCGCCAGCCACCAGAAGCGCCGGGCGTCGCGGGGCAGCGCCGCCGCAGGTTGAAAGAAGTTCGACGTCATAGCGTCCTCATACTCCGATTCATGGCTTCGCCGGAACAACCTGCACCGGCGCGTTGGGCGACTCGCCATACATGGCCGGCTCGTACATCGCTTCGACACGCGTGGGCGGCGTCGCAAACTTACCGACGTTGTTCAGCCGCACGGTGTATTCGATACGGTGCTGCCCCTTCGGTAAGTAGTCGTAGTAAGCACGGTAGGCATCCTGCGCACGCTCTTCGAACGCAGGCATCGCACCTTCGCTGCGCTCCCCCTGCGTCGCAATCGCCGAGTCTCGGCCCAGTCCGCCGCCAAGTACCGTTGCCCCACCCGGCAGCGGATCGCTCACGACGACCCAGCGCATATCGGCTTGCGCATCGATATCGAGGCGCACACGCAACACGGCACCACGGACAAAGTTATCGCCCGATTTGTCGGCCGCATCCTGCACCTGCACCGTACGCGTAACCCGGTAACCGGCCGAGAACGGCGCCTTGAGCGGTACGGCGGCGAGGCTTTGAATCGTCGCCCACGGCTTACCTGCGCCGCCCTGGTCCAGCCGCAGCACATCGCGTCCGCTATCTGACCCGGTCGCAGCCTGCGCGAGCCACGGCAGCGATACCGGCGGCGGCACGGTGCCCGCCTTCAGCTTGTCCCAGTCGACGGTCTGTACGGCGCCACTCGTCTGGTTGTCGCGCTGCCATTGGATGGCCGTCTGCCCCGTCGGCGTATCTCGCTCGAAACGCGCCGAGAAGCGATCGACCGCCAACCCGCCCCACACGTTTGCTGTGGTCGTCGACCACGCACCGCGCGATTGCAAGCCGAGCAAGCCGATCACCAGACGCGGCATCTCGTCCTTCCACGCCGGGTTGGCATTCATCAACAACGCCAGCCGTGCAGCGTTGGTCTCCGGGCCGACCATCAGCCACCAGAGACCGTCGCTGGACTGCGTCGAGAAGCCCACGCGGGTGCCCTGATACGAGAGTCGTGCCCGCAGAATCTGCTCGGCCTGCGCCATCTGTTCAGCGCGCTGCGGCACATCGGTCAGACGTTGCAGGATGGCGTACCAATCGATGACGGCCGACGTCGGCCAGTCGTTCGGCGCAATCGTCAGGGAACTGAGCATGCGCGCGTTGGCGCGGCCGTAGCGCGAGAGCGCCTCGATCGCCGTGAGCTTGCGCAGCGTCAGGTCGTCGCGTGGTGCCCAGAACCTGCGCGTGAGACGCCCTTCCACAAACGCAGCCAGCCCGTCTTGCATACGCGCGAGCGCGTCGTCGGGGATGGCATATGCCGGGTCAAGCGCCTTGGCCTCATTGCTGACGGCCAGCAGGTAGGCGGTGAGCGTATCGCTGCCCTGATTCGCAAAACCTTCCTGCGGCGGGAAGTAACTGGCCAAACCGTCTTCGTCGAGATACGACGGCAACGTACCGGTCACCCGTTTCCACTGTGCAACGTCACGCAAACCCAGCGCCTTAGACGCCTGCTGTTCAAGGCAGGCATACGGATACAGCTCGAACCAGCGCTTGACCCCCGGCAACCCTTGCGACAAACGCGGCTGCAAGCTCACGCGAACACCACCGCGCAGCTTGCCCGTGCTATCCGCCACAGCCCCCGCGGGTGGCGCCATCGGCAACGTGAGGCTGCCTTCCACCTGCGTGAGCACAGACTGCTGCACGGTCGCGGGCAGCGCGGGCTGAATGTCCTGCCCCACCTTGATGGCATCGCTCGCCGCCGCGCCGCCACCAGCGGCCGGCGCCTGCGCCGAGACCTCCCACAGCACGCGTTGCGCGCGCGTATCCGCCAGGCCGGTCGGTGCGGTGACCTCCCATGCCACTTCGCGCGACTCGCCCGCCGGTACGTCGACACGTTGCGGTGCCAGCGTGAGTTGCGTCGCCCGCGCGGTCAATTGCACCTGCATGGCGTGCTGCGTGGTGTTGCGCACGGTGAATTGCGCGCGGTAGTTATCGCCTTCGCGGATCAGCGGCGGGAGCCCCGAGATCAGTTGCAGATCCTGCGTCGTGCGGATCGTCGCTGTCCCCGTGCCAAACCAGCCAAGCGCCTTGGCACTCGCGTCTCCCGGTTTGCCGTCGTCGGCAATCGCCACGATGCGGAAGCTGGAAATCGAGTCGTTGAGCGGCACGTCGACGCTCGCCTCGCCCTTGTCGTCGAGTACGACGCGCGGCTGCCACAACAACAACGTATCGAACAACTCACGCGTCGGGCTCTTGCCCCCGCCACCACCGGCGGGTACCGCTTTACGTCCGTAGTGTCGGCGACCGATGATTTCCATTTGCGCGGTCGCCGTCGTCACGCTATAGCTGCGACGCTGCCACATGGCATCGAGCAGATTCCAACTGGTGTTCGGTGCCAACTCCAGCAGCGCCTCGTCGACGGCGGCAAGTGCCACCTCCGAGCCAGCTGGCATGGGTTTGCCATCCGGTTGCGTGACCTTGATCCGTACCTTCGCATGACCGCGCACCGGGTACGTCGCAGCGTCAGGTTTGACCTCGATGCCAAGACGCTGCCCCGCCGTCCCCACGCGAAGCTCCGTCACGCCAAAGCGATAGGCGGGCTTACCCAGATCGACCAACCCGGTTGGCGCCTGATACTCACGTCCTTCGTACCAGAACGCACGGAACCATTCGAGCGGCTGCTTCCAGCCCCACTGGAAGAACGAATACCAAGGCACCTCGTGGATGCGCCCCCGCACCGCCAGCACCGACACATAGACATTCGGGCCCCACGACGGGTCGACCTTGAGCGAGATGTTCGGGTCCTTGCCCGAAATCTCCATCGTGCGCGTCTCGATCACACCCTCGCGCTCGATGGCCACGAGCGCCGTCGCCGTACGGAACGGCATACGCACCTGCAATTTGGCCGTCTCGCCTGGCTCGTAGGCGCGCCGCTCAGGCAGAACATCCATACGATCGGTGTTGTCGCCGCCAAACCAGACCTCACCTCGTCCGGTAACCCAGACGCTGGTCGTGGCCGTGCTCAGATTGCTCTTGTCGTCTTTGGCTTGTGCAACCAGCGTGATTTCACCCGGTTGCGTGAGCGACACATCGCACGACAACAGGCCGCGATCGTCAGTCTTGCCGCTACACACCGTCCCGAGATCCTTCACCTCGGTGCGATTGTCGTAGGCGTAGAAGCCGCCCACCATGCGCTTGCGGCTACTGGTGGTAATGCGAGCTTCGGCACGCACATCCATCGCCACGCCCGACTTGGGTTTGCCTTGCAGGTCGAGGGCAAGCGCCTTCACCGGCAGCTTGTTCGTCACCGATACCCAGCTTTCGCTGCGGACACCGGTGATCAAATTTGCCGGCCACAATGTGGCATTGCCGCGAAGCGTCTGAATCTCGCCATTCGGATCGGCAAAGCTCGCCTCCAGTACCAAATCGCTCGGCCGGTCGACCTTCGGCAGATCTTTGAGCGTGAGACTGCCAGCACCATTGCGATCAAGCACCAGCCGTTGCTTGTCGGCGACGAGCTTCTGATCGCTCGCGCCCGAACCTTCGTCGCCGTTCTGATCGTCGTCATCCGACGCACCGGTTTGTGCCGAGGGCGGCCGATAAGGCGTAAAGCTGAAGTCGTCATAGCCGTCGAACGTGAGATCGCGCGGGCGCATCAAGGCCGACACGCGCACCGGCAAATTCCCGGCCGGACCGCCCGCGACGTAATTCACCTGAACGTTCAGCGGCGCTTCCGTCATGTTGATGAGCGGTGATTTGGCGGCATCTCGCACGCCGATGCTGCCCGCCAACACCGGCAGGCGGAACGCTTCGACACGGAAGTGCCCGGCATCGAGCGACGCCGGGTAATTGGGCGGCCGCTTGTCACCGTCGATGTAATCGAGCGTCACCGAGTACTCGCCAAGCTTGGCGCCTTGCGGAATCTGGAATGTGTTTTCCGCCAACCGGCCGTTTCGCCACGTCACCGGCTGCGTGTAGGTCTGCCCAGAGCCTTCGTGCGTGATCGTCAGTTGCGACGGCAAACCGCCCGGCAGCGACAACCCTTGCATCGTCTCCTGACGAATGAAATGCTTCATCGACACGGTTTCACCGACGCGGAACAGCATGCGGTCGAACACCGTTTGTGCGCGCACCGTCGGACTGCTGCCGCCATCGGTCGGCACGTGGAAGCGCCACGGCTCGATGCCGCGATTCCAGTCCGACGAAACGAACGCCATGTCGGGATCGTTGCCCTGCGTGCGAGCCACGACGAAGTAGCCCGATCGGCTGCTCTTCTCGCAATACTTGTAGCTCTCGAACGGCTTGTCGATCTTCGCGACGCCCGTCTTGTCGGTTACCGCAGTCGCAACTTCATTGCCGTCGCAATCGAGCACGCGCACATTTGCATTCGGCACCGGCTGGCCTTTATCCAGCGTCGTGACCCAAGCCACGGCGTTGTCACGGCCCATCTTGAAATGCACACCGAGGTTGGTCACCAGCACGGTGGTGCGCACATACATTGGCAACGATTTGCCCAAGAGCGCCGCCCCCAGCGAAGGTGAAGCCAGCTCCACCACGTAGAAGCCCGGCTTCTGGAACGGAATGCCGACGACTTCGAACGGACGCGGGTCCTTTTCCTTGGGCACTGGCAACGTCAATGCCTGCACGCCTTGCAGACCAGAAAGTAGCGACAGGCTGCGCGTGTCGTAACGCGTCACTTTGTCTTCGACCGTAGCCGCAGCGTTAGGACCGAAGCTGTCCTTCGCGGCGGGGCCCGAGAGAATCGACGGCATCTCGGAGGCGATCTGCTTGCGCGTCATCCACGTCTCGTCGAAGCGGCGCACGCGGGAAAGCCACGTCAACACCTGCGTATCGTCATCCACGCGCAGTTGCATCGTGCGGCCGTTGATGGCCGCCTCACCTGCCACACCAAGGCCATTGATCTGTAACGCCGGTTCGACCTTGCGCAAGGTGACGGGCAACATCGGCGGCATGCCGGGCTCGGCGAAGCGCTCGACGATACCGAACGGCGCAGCAGCAAACTTGGCAAGCGGCGGCATCGTCGACGTCTTGGTGCGCAGTGGAAACTCGCTCGCATTCGCCAGCGGTCTGCCGCTGTCGTCGGTGAAACCCTTAGGCAGGGTGATGGTCAGTTCAGCCTTCTCGGGGAAGGGGGCATCGAAGGTGACATCGGTCACACTCGACGCACGATCGGTGGCATCGAACTTCGGGCTGCGTTGCGCGCCGGCGCCTTCCACACGCAGCTTAGCGGCCATGTCTCGCGCGACCGGTGAGGTGAACGTCAAGCGCAGCGGGCGCAACGGCGTGCACGGCGCGTTGGCGTTCTCACGCTCGCAGCTGAAGCTGGCCGTGAACGGTTCGCGGACCTCGTATTCGAACGGTCGCGACTGGCGTGTCGCCACGCCCGACGGCGTGGCAATGCCAGCGCCCCAGACGAGATGCATCTTGGCACCAGCAGCTAACGTGCGATTGCATTGCAGCATCACCACGCGCTGCGCTTGCTTTTCCAGATTGAATCGCTTGAGGAGTGCCGCGCGGGCATCGCCCTCGATCCACTTCACGCCGATGCGCTCGCCAATACCTTCGGTCTCGCACCAGGCGTTTTTGCGCACGCTGGCCGGATCGGCTTCGCCGTTCAGCGTGAGGACGAATATCTGGTTTTCATCGATGGGACCGTATGACGGGCGAATCCCCGTCACGGCGGGGCCGCCGGTATTGAACGCGTAGCGTGTCGTGCCAGTCAGCGCGGCGCCGGAGACGGCCGACAAACCGCTGCGCATCTCGACCGCGCATTTCGCGCCGGGTGGCAACGACTGCTTGAAGTCG
The DNA here is from genome assembly GCF_049918595.1 of Pandoraea pneumonica. Classification (GTDB taxonomy): domain Bacteria; phylum Pseudomonadota; class Gammaproteobacteria; order Burkholderiales; family Burkholderiaceae; genus Pandoraea; species Pandoraea pneumonica_A. Next base: position 1,149,771 of record NZ_JBNCRZ010000001.1, on the reverse strand, counting down.
TACACCCAGATTTTGGGTTCGAGCCAATGGCCGTCGCCAGTGAGCTTCGGGTCCGAGCAGCGCACCGTGGCGGGTGCTTGCGCGCGCGGGTCGCCTGCGGGAACGATCGCTTCGTCGAACTTCACGACGACCTGGTCGACGCTGGCGACTTCACCCTGCGGACTCACACTCGTGACACGCGCAGCCTGTGCAGGCGACGCCGCGAAAATGCCAAGACTCAGTGCCGCCCACGCCAAAGGCGCTGCGGGCCAGACTCGTTGCGTTCGGCTATGCATGCCGGACTCCTCCCTGTTTCTGGTCTTCCGGATTCTACCCCGCACCTTTTGGCATCTCGAACCATTTCCCATGACATCCGCAGACGAACGCCACAATTCGGATTCCAGACAGCGAAGCTTCGGATAATCTGCCGGTGGGCCACAGACGCGGCCTATGTCACACTGGCAACTTCTTGTCTTCGCGCCCCCCCGTCTTGGCGCCATCTGCTGCCCATGTCCATCGCCTTTCTCCACCCAAAGAAGAATGCGCTGGTCTATCTGGTCAAGATTCTTACCGGGTCGCTGATCGTCTGGTTCGGCCTGCGGGCTGCCGGCTTTCCCGAGCCGTACTGGGCCATGATCTCGCTCATCATCGTGACCGAGCCCGACCCGCTACAGGCACGCAGTAACTTCAAGGCGCGCTCGATCAACACGATCAGCGGCGCGATCGTGGCTTGTATTGTCTTGCTGGTGATGGGACCGGGATTGCCGGCCATGCTGGTGGGAATCACCATCGCCACGCTTGCGGCGATGCTGGTGCAGAACTATCCGGCCAACTGGCGGCTGGGGCCGGCCACGGTCGTCATTCTGATGTCCGCTGCGCTGAGCGGTCAGGGACAAGGGCTGCACGAGGAACTGAGCCTCGCCATGTTGCGCGTGATCGAAGTATTGGTCGGCTCGACCGTCGCGCTCATCATGTCGCTGATCTATGGGCGATACATCAAGCCCCGGTTGATGCCGGAGGACTAAGTCCGCCGGCCCGGCCCGATCAGTCGTCCGAGCCGCTCACCCGACGCACGCCCGTGCTGCGCGACAGATAGTGCAGCGGCAGCGAATTACTCCGCTTGAAGGCGCTGAGCACAATGTTCGAGCGCACGTTCTCCACACCCGGCACTTGCATCAGGCGCTTCATCACAAAGGCCGACAAGGCGTTGAGATCGGGCACGACGATGCGCAACAGGTAATCGGCTTCGCCGACCACCGCGTGGCATTCCAGAACTTCCGGCAAAAGATCGATCTCGGCCTGAAAGCGCTCGATGACATGGTCGCCATGATGTTGCAAGCGCAGCGTCGTGAACGCTGTCACCCCGAGGCCCAGCACTTCGGGCCGTAACACCACCCGATACCCCTCGATGATGCCCGCCGCTTCGAGTCGCTGAAGCCGCCGGCCGATCTGCGACGCCGAGAGCGCCACATCTTTGGCCAACTCGTGATGCGTGGCCCGTCCGTCCTTCTGCAAGGACTCCAACAGGGACAGATCGTAGCTATCCAGATCAACCATGACGATTCTCCGCAATAAATCGCTTATTTTTGCGAACTTTATGCAAACGACTTTCACCACAGGCGCATTATGCGCCCATTTCGCATGCCATGCGCACTACACTTTCAATCATTGTTAATGCCTGATTGAGACGTAAGCATCATGTCCACCACCGCCATGCTCAAGGAGCAATTCGACGCCGGTCTCACGACCCGGCCCGACTTCACCATCGATCAACCTGTCGAGCAATACGGCGCGGTCGATCACGCGGTGTGGCAACAACTTTACGAACGCCAGACCGCCATGCTGCCCGGCCGTGTGTGCGACGCCTTCATGGAAGGTATCCGCGCACTCGACATGGACGCCCGCCGCGTGCCGGAGTTCGCCCAACTGAACGAAAAGCTCATGGCGGCCACCGGCTGGCAAGTCGTGGCAGTGCCCGGCCTCGTGCCGGACGACGTGTTCTTCAACCATCTGGCCAATCGCCGTTTTCCCGCCACGTGGTGGATGCGCCGCCCCGATCAGCTCGACTACCTGCAAGAACCCGACTGCTTTCACGATGTGTTCGGCCACGTGCCGTTGCTTGCTAATCCGGTATTCGCCGACTTCATGCAAGCCTATGGTCAGGCTGGCAAGGTGGCGCAGGAGATCGGCGCGTTGCCGCTGCTCGCCCGCCTGTACTGGTACACGGTCGAATTCGGTCTGATGCGCGATGGTGACGGCCTGCGCATCTACGGCGCCGGTATCGTCTCGAGCCGCGGCGAAACCGAGTTCTCGCTGACGTCGCGCGAACCGAACCGCATCGGCTTCTCGCTGGACCGGGTACTGCGCACGGAATACCGCATCGACACGTTCCAACAAACGTACTTCGTCATCGACGACTTCGCCCAGTTGTTCGACGCCATGCGCGCCGATTTGCCCGCGCTGTTCAAGGCGCTGGCCGCTGAGCCGTCGTTCGCCGCCAACGCCCGCCTGCCGCAAGATACGCAGATCGTTCTGCCGGCCTGACGGGCTCGGCCCGATCGCGTCTAGCCGTTTCCGATATTTGGACCACCCGAGCGCAGGATCTCCCCTACGGGTGGGATCTTGCGCGCACGCGTCATCCGCCTGTGAAACAATAGCCAATCGACGGGCTCAAAAGGCGCGTCGATTCGATATTCGATTCGTACTGTACTGAATACGCTTTGAAAGGAATGCCATGACAACACGACTCTCATCCGAGGCGCGCGCCGAACTGGCCGAAAAGCTACCCGAGTGGCATCAGGTGGTCGGCCGCGACGCCATCCAGCGCAGCTTCACGTTTCACGATTTCAATGAGGCATTCGGCTTCATGACGCAGGTCGCGCTCAAGGCCGAAAAGATGAACCACCATCCGGAGTGGTTCAACGTCTATAACAAGGTCGACATCACGCTCTCAACGCACGATGCCGACGGTCTGACACAACGCGACGTCGATCTGGCGCTCGCTATCGACCAGTTTGCCGGCGATCGCGCCTCGGCCTAAACTCAGGCGTCGCACTCGTCAACTTCTCACCCAGCATCGGACGGTATCGCGGCCTGTCGAGATATCTCGATAACACGCAAGGCCCGGTCCGCACCGATGCCGCGGTTAGCGTCACCCTTCCTGCTTTTTCAGCGTGTCAGCCCTTCGGTGCGAGCAACGTGCCGCGACACTGCTTGCTGCCGCAATGGCAGGCGTACTCGCGCTTGAGTTTGGCCGTGTAACGCGCATCGATCACCAGACCGTAATCATAGAAAAGCTCTTCGCCTTCGTCGATATCGCGCATGGCGTAGATCTGTACGTGTTTTCCCTCTTCGCGCGCTTCGCAATTCGGCGCGCACGAGTGATTGATCCAGCGGGCGTTATTGCCGTCGACTTTGCCGTCGATACAACGGCCGTCTTCCAGACTGAAGTAGAAGGTGTGCGTCGGGTGATCGGGGTCGTGCGGATGCCGGCGCAAAGCTTCTTTCCACGAAATGATCTCGCCCTTGTACTCGATCACGCGCTCGCCCTTTTTGAGGCGCCGGATCGCGTACACACCCTTGCCGTGGACGCCGGACTTTCTGACTTCGATTCTGCGCTTAGCTGACATGTATATGCGACGAGTTTCGTGGGTACAAAAGAGCGCAGTGTACAGGGCTGCGCCGGTCATGTGCGTGACAAGTCCCGACGAAAAAAAACGCCACCCATGCCGGATGGCGTTCCCCCCTCGTTCGCGCCGCGTATGCGTGGCGACCAATGTCCGGTGCTCAGACCTTGCTGTAGAGCTTCCAGACCTTGCGCTGCGTGGCGATGTCGGCGTCCTCGTGCGAGTTGCAATCGAGAGGAATTCGCGAATCGTCGTACGTCGCATTGAAGTGATTGCAGTGGTACTGACCTTTGCCGCGCGGTGCCGCTTCGAAGTGCGTGCAGGTCAAACACATGCGTTGCGGCGGCATATCGCCGCGCTCTTGCATCGTGAAGACGAGTTTGACGAGCGCGCGGTAGAGCTGGGCACATTCCTTGTCGCCCAGTGAGTCGGCGGCCGTCGTCAGGAAGTTGGGCCACTGCGACGCGCGCTTGGCGGCGGTACGGCCGCGAGCGGTGAGTCGAAGTGCCAGTGCCCGGCCGTCGTTGGCATCGCGCCGCTTCTCGACCAGCCCTTTGGATTCCAGTGTGCTCACGGCCTCGCTGACCGTGGCCGATGTGAGTGCGGCATCCTCCGCAATCTCGCCCAATCGCATCGGCACGCCACGCGAGAGCAAGAGCGTCAGAATCTCGCCCTGCGTCGGCGTCAATCCAGCCAATGCCGCGCCCTCCCAGGCGTGGCTCCGTAACGCCGTTCCCATGCGCAACAAACCTGCCGTTACGCGCTTGGATAGCGCTTCATCTAGTGGGGTCGGAGTAGCCATGATTTTCGTTAGGATTTCTAAAAACTATACGTCGATAAAACAGCTTGTCAAATTTACTCGCAGGCGGTGCATCACACGATATGCCTTGCCTTTCCATCAATTTCGGCGCCCCGCCCGGGGGAAACCCTGACCCACTTCCGTGTCGATACGCGACGGCAAGTCGCTGTTGAACCTGCCTTCCCGCCACGATTCCATTGTGTGTTCTGAGTCGAATTTTGGCGTATCAGTTCTTGTACTGATCTCCCAAATCCTAGGCGCAATGTTTACAAAATATTGGTGTCCTGCTCACTGCGCGGGCGAATCGTGACAGCGTCAAAAACATTTCGCATCCCATGCGAATTCCGCCGCCAAGCCAATAGATGTAACGCCGCGGCTTGTCTCGCACCCCGCACCAATTTCACGCATCCGTGCAAAGCCGCGCCGGACTTGGCTCGCAGGCCGTAGCGACGCTTTTCGTTGCCCCGAAGTCCCTGTTACGTCCCCCGAAAAACTGCCTCGAACATCGAGGGATCGGCTTCGCTTTATCGCATGCGAGTGCGTATACGAAACGCCCATTCGTTTCGACCAAAACGCAAATGTTCTGAAACACGAACGACGACCCTCGGTCGCGTAACGACCCGTTCGGCAAAAAATTCGGGGAATGAGCTGATCGGCATGTCCGGTGAAGTCACCTTTTTGACATGCGAAGTGAAGAAATAGACGACGCCCGCGATTTCGCGCGTTACAGCCAACAAAACCAACATCAATCACTTCAGACAACACGCGCGGTACGTCACAAAAACAGAGTGGCGAGATTGTAGCTGCGAACCTCGCACGCGACGCGAGAACGTCAAAATTATCCACAAAACCGTGTTTTCGGGGGTGTCTTGCACAATATTTAGGCGCCTGTGGATAACTTTCTGGATAACTTATCGGACTACATGTGCATGGGTTCGGGATAACTTGCGAATCTTTCCACAGGGGGCAAAAACTGTTCTGAGTTGTTCTTGGGATACCCGCTGTTTGTCCATCCAGTTCTCAATCGGGCAAGTCGCTGTTTACACGGCGTTAACTGTGGTTATCCACAGCAGTGGGCTGCCTTTGTTAACTACTACTATGTATACATACAGTAAACCTATTAAAACCTTAAAACCTTGCTACGAGCGCTGCAAAAAACGGAAAACCCTGTCAGGACGAACAGTGGAAAACGCAGCGCTTGCGATGCGTGTACCAACGGCTCGCAGCAGCACGCCAAGGCCTGAGCAAAACCGTTCGGGCAATAAAAAACCCCGCCAAGGCGGGGTTTCGTTACACCGATCGGATAATCACCGGTGTTAAGACAAGCGGGTTAGCGTCCTGAGAAGCACGACGGCCTCACGACGCCCATCGCAAACACTGCTGCCGAACCATCTCGTTGAGCGACTTGGCGTCTGCGTGAATTTGACGCAGCCACACCGCGTCGTTGGTGCCTGACGCGACCAGCTGACGGATCTCGTCGCACGCCGCTTCGGCTTCCAGCACCGCTGCGTGAGGCTTGATGATCTCCAGCGTCTGGGAAATGTGCTGCCCCAGCGTAGTGCGCTCACCGCTCTGCGGGTCGACGTAAGCCCCCTCCAGACCGAACCGGCAAGCCTCGAAGCGGTTGAACGTGTAGACCAGGTAATCGTCCTCGCTCAACGTGAACGGGCGCTCCTCGAGCAGATAACGGGCCAGAGACTGGATGTAACAGGCGATAGCAGCCGCGCGATCGACGGATAAGGGGGTATCCATCACTCGGACTTCGATCGTCCCAAAGCCCGGCTTAGGACGGATATCCCAGTAGAAGTCCTTCATGCTCTCGACGACGCCGGTTTTCACCATCTTGTCGAAGTAAGTCTCAAAGTCTTCCCACTTGAGGACGAACGGCGCACGACCCGACAGCGGGAACGCGAACACCGAATTCAGACGCGCGGAATGGAAACCCGTATCGACGCCTTGCACGTACGGCGACGATGCCGACAGCGCAATAAAGTGCGGGATATAACGCGACATCGCGTGCAGCAGATACAACGCGCTGTCCGGGTCAGGGCAGCCGATGTGGACGTGCTGACCGAACACCGTGAATTGCTTCGCGAGATAGCCGTAGAGCTCAGAGAGGAAATGAAAACGCGGCGAGTCGTAAATGGTGCGCTCGCTCCAGCGCTGAAACGCGTGGGTGCCACCGCCGCACAGCCCGACGTTGAGTTGCTCGCTCGCGGCAACCAGCACGTCGCGCACGCGTCGCAGTTGCGAGACCGCGTCGCTGTGGTGATGACAAATATCGGTCGAAAGCTCGATCATGCTTTCGGTCATTTCCGGTTTGATATCGCCCGGATGCGTCTCCTTGGCGACTAGCCGCATGACATCGGCAGCCGCCTTCGTCAGATCGTAATCGTGGCGATTGACGATCTGCATTTCCAGCTCGACACCGAAGGTGCACGGCTTCGAGGGAATGAATTCTTCTAATGACATGGCTTAATCCTTCCGTTCACCGACAAGGGCCAATGCCCAATAGACCACCAACGGCCCAACCAGTTGCAGCAACGCGATGGAGCACATCACCACAGCCTTGAGCATCGGGTCGAACTGCGGATAGATGTCGTACGTGTCGGCGACGAGTACGAGCGCAAGACTGGCCATCGGGCAAAGCGCCAGGCCAAGCGCTACGGCTTGTTTGTAGCTGATACCAGCCGGATGGGCGACGGCAACCGTCCCTACCACCTTGGCCAGCGAACGCACCACGATGATCGCTGCCGCGGCCGCACCGCCGATCACCACGTATTGCCACTGGAAAGCCAGCGACGTAAGCACGAACAGCACCACAGCGAGCAACCAGCCGGCTGTGCCGAAGTACGCCGGCCAAAGCTGAGGACGTTCGTCCAGATTCCGGAAAATGATCCCCGCGAGCAGCAGCGTGAGCGAGTTAGGCAGCTTGAGCATGTGCACCAGCGCGACCATCAGCATGATCAGACCGATCAGCATCACGAAGGCGTGGTGGTCCTGGCTGCCGAACTTGCGAAACACCAGGTTGCAGGCCTTAGCCAGCACAAACGCCAGCACGATCGAGCCGATCAGCAAATACAGCGGGTGGAACAGCACGACCCAATAGCTCGAGTGATAGGTCTGGTGCATCCAGCCGTAGACCAGCTTGACCGCGACCACGGCGTAAATGCTGTTAAGCGCCGCGAGGGCGAGCAGACGCTCGGTGACCTGGCCTTCGGCCCGCAGCTCGTTCTTGAGCTGGACAACCACCGCAGGCGAGGTTGCCATGCTGATCGAGGCGATAAGCATCGAGGTGAGCGGCGCAACATTGAACACCCGCAGTACCGCATAGACGGCGATGAGGGTCAGTAACGCTTCAAGCGCGCTGGTGACGATCAGCCACGAATTCGCCCGCATCCATTTCAGATTCAGGCGGCTGCCGAGTTCGAACAGCAGCAGGCCGAGGGCCAGGTCGATCAGCAGCCGGATGGCCGCGCTCGTTTGCGCGTCCAGCATCGATGAGAGGCCCAACGTACCGCCGACCAGCCCGACCACCGCGTAACCGGTGATGCGCGGCAGGCGCAGTCTCCGGAAACAGATTTCTCCTGCCAGACCGGCAAATACCAATGCCAGACCAGCGAAGAAAACGGGATCAGGCGCCGGCGGCCAGCCCGGGAAAAGGGACAGTTGCGACGTCATATTGCTCGCTTTGCGCCGCTTGACGGCGCATCAAGTGGTGGAAAGGAAAAGAATGCCGCGCGCGGGGTTGCAGACATAAAGACAAATGCGCGACGAACCCTTAGGGTTGGGCCCATTTTGCCACACTCGGTTTGGAGGGCTTTCTCAGGGGGCGCTTTCGCCCGGGGAGCCTCATGGGCTGGGACTTCCCCCTTCCCCGATTCCTGAAGAACACGCCGCAGGCGAAATCACGGGGGCGATGCCGCTGCCGTGAGGAGAAAGGGAGCGGAAAAGTGCCGGGGGCAAGCGCGTAGCGCGACGCCCCCGCCTGCGGCGGGCCTTAAACCCTATGGGGGTCAGATTCGAATTATTTGGCGCTAAGCCGAGAAATCCCGATGTACGCGGCGAACGGCCGGTTTCATCAGCCGAAGTCGGGCGCTGCCCTGCACCGGCGGGCGGATGTGCGAGAACAGGCCCAGCGGCGTTGGTAGGCCGATATTTCGGAGGTATCTGAGAAGGAAAGCCGTTCAGGCGCGACGAAGCGCCTGCAACAGGAAGCGTGCGGGGTCGATGGCGTCGGCCAGGTCGCTGCCGATCGGCCACGGCTCGCCTTCGATCTGGCTGGCGACCAATTCGGCGCAGAGCGCGGCGAACACAAGTCCGCGAGAACCGAACGCAAAGCTCGCGTACAGGCCTGGTAGGCGCGGTAGGTCCCGGAGGTGGCCCCCGGCCAGCCGGCGGCGCTCCGGCGCGCTGCTGGCGATTGCGGCCATGTCCGGCAACTGACCGGCCATCGGCATCCGGTCGGTGACCAGCGCCCGGAAAGCCGTACGCCCGCCCAGCTCGGCCGCGGCGCTCGCGCTCCCAAGCCCACCTTCCTCGTCCCCGAACAAGCGTGCATGGGCAGGCAGCAGCGCTGCGAGACGGCGCAGGTTGGCCTGATGGTCGCCGACCCGAACATCGGTGGCCGGATCGTCGAATCCGTAGGTGGCGCCCGTAATGGGGCCCGCGCCGCCCAGTGGCGACGGTGCGACATACCCTTCACCGCAGACCGGGATGCGCAGCTCCGGCAGTGAATCCGGTGGCAGGAAGGTCAACTGACCGCGCACACGCTGGACGGGGATGAACTCGGGGGGGAGATAGGGGCCGAGCAGGCGTTGCGACTCGTCGGCGGCGGTGACGATCGCCACCGACGCATCGGCCAGCATCCGGCCGGACTCGTCCAAGGCGACCCAGCGGCCATCGCGTTGTTCCAGCCGCTCGACGCACACACCGTAGCGCGCATCGAGCGATGGCCCTGCCGCGACGAGCTCCGCGCGGCAAAGCATGGCTGGGGCCAGCCAACCGCCCTCGGGGAACCAGAGGCCGCCGAAGGCCAGCGTCTCGCCGGCGAGTGCGGATGCCTGTGCGGCATCCACCCACTTCACGTATTCCTCGGGGTAGCCCTGAGCGGTCACGAGTTGCGCCAGGCTCCGTGCTTCGTCGTCGTTCGTGGCGACTTGCAACAGGCCGTCGGCGCGTCCGGGCAGACCGCCCGGGAGCGTGCGCCATTGCGAGAGTGCATAGAGGAAACCGGCGCGCGTAAGGCGCGCGAGCACGTTGTCGTCGGCGGAGAGTTGCGGATGGAATACGCCAGCCGGGTTACCCGACGCCGCCGAGCCGGGGGCTTCCGCCCGCTCGAAGAGTTTCACGCGCCAGCCGCGCGCGACCAGCCGCAGCGCCATCGCTGCGCCTGCCATGCCTGCACCGATGACGATTGCCGTGGGGGACTCGGAAACCTCGTCGGCAAGCGGGGCGCCAGCCGTGCTGGCAACGCGACCCTTCCCAGGCGTGCGCCATTGCGCGGCGACGGGTGGATCGTAGCGGCGCATGCGATATGGCGGCGCGTAGACTCCTGCCAACGTCTCGTGCTTGTGTCCGAAGCCCGGGCGCGGCGCTACCTGAAAGCCCGCGGCGATGAGGTCGCGCTGAATCTGTGCGGTGCCGGTGTCAGCCGAGAGCGTTGCGCCGTCGCGCGCCAGTTTGCCGAGCGCTTTGAAAACTTCCGCCGTCCACATCTCGGGGTTCTTGGCGGGCGCAAAACTGTCGAGGAAAAACGCATCCGCGCCGACCCGCAAGTCGGGCACCAGTGTGAAGAAATCGCCGAAACCGACGCTCAACACGACGCCGGGGGCCGGTTCCAGTCGATGCCAGCCCGCCACTGGCAACGGCCACATGTCGCACAGTCGCTGCGCCAGCGGCGCGAGTTCGGTCATCCCCGGTTGCAGCAACAGCGGCTCGAGCATCCGGCGCAGATCGCGCGGGCGAAACGGGAATGGCTCGATCGAGACGAAATGCAGGCGTTTCGGACGCTGCGGATCGTCGCGCCAGGCAGCCCAAGTCGCCAGAAAATTCAGCCCAAGGCCGAACCCCGTCTCGACGATCACGAACTGATCGCGATCTCGCCAGCGCTCGGGTAAGCCGTTGCCATCGAGAAACACGTGGCGTGCCTGCCCGAGGGCGTTGTCGATGGGGTGATAAACGTCGTCGAATCTGGCGGAATAAGGCGCCCCCGCCTCGGTCGTGGCGGGCTCCGCAGGCACGATAGGGCTCAACCCCGGGCGGCGCTTCATTCGCCGCCTCGCTCTTCGGTTACGATCTCGATCAGGCCGGGCAGCGACACCACACCGAGCCAACGGCCATCGGCTGCCGCGACAGGAATCCAATCGGCATGCAGCTTCGCGACCGAGCGCAGCGCACTCACCAGCGCCATATCGCCGTCCAGCGGCTTACAGGGGCTGACGATTTCGGTCCATTGTTCCGGCTTACCGGTCGCTTGCCGTCGCCACCAGCTCGCGGCGTCGAGCGTGCCGACCAGTCGGCCGTCGTCCGCGCGCACCACCAGATTGCGATAACCCGTGTCGACGAATCGCTCGCCAATGGCCTCCGACGACGTGGCGGCGCTTATCACGGCGTCGCTGGCCTCGACATCCACGACCAGCGACGACAGCCGCATCTGGCTGGCTTCACTGGTCATCGACAGCCAGCGCCCCGCCACCTGATTACGGCGCAGCGACTTGGCATAGACCGAGTCTTCACGCAGCGTCTGCGCCGTGAGGTACGCGGTGACGCAGGCCAGCATGAGCGGCAGCACCACCTGATAACTCAGCGTCATCTCGAAGATCATCAGAATCGACATAAGCGGCGCGTAGGTGGTGGCCGCGAGAAACGCCCCCATGCCGACCACCGCGTAGCTGCTGGCGACCGAAGCCGTGGCCGGCGCGAGTGCGTTCATGGCCAGACCATAGAGGCTGCCGAGCGCTGCGCCAACGAACAGTGTCGGTGTGAACACGCCGCCCACCGCACCCGATCCTGCCGACGACGCCGTGGCCAGCACCTTGAACACCAGCACCATTGCCAACGCCTGCCACGCCCAGTGCGTGTGGAGAATCGAGTTCACCACGCTGTAGCCGTTGCCCCAGACCTGCGGCACTTGCAGCGAGAGCACGCCGACGATTAACCCGCCGAGTCCCAACCGTACGAAGAGCGGCAGCGGCAACGCGCCGAACCGTTGTTTCGCGGTGTCGAGCAAGCGCAGGAAAAGCGGTGCGAGCACGCCAGCGAGAATGCCCAGGCCGACGTAGAAGAACACTTCCCAGCCCGACACGAAGTCGAAGCGCGGCATCTGATACACCGCTTCGTAGCCGAGAAACTGGCGGATGACGATGTTGGCGATGACCGAGGCGACGACCAGCGGCCCAAGGGTGGCCGTGGAAATCGAGCCGTAGACGATCTCGGAGATGAAGAGCGCACCGGCGATCGGCGCGTTATAGGCGGACGTAATACCGGCGGTCGCGCCGCAGGCGACGAGCAACCGCAGCCGCTCCGGCGGGAACGCCAGCACGCGGCCCACGAGCGAGGCGAACATCGCGGCGAGCTGCACCATCGGCCCTTCCCGCCCGATCGACGCACCCGACGCGACGGAAAACAGCGACGACGTACTTTTCACCAACGTCTGCCGAAGGCTTAGCACGCCGGTGCCGATGGCAATGGCCTCCATGTAGTCGTCGGAGCCCTTCTTTGGCACCCAGAGCGTGGCGTACTGGAGGATCAGACCGGCGAACAGGCCACCCGCAGTCGGTAACAGCAGGCGCTGCCACCAATTGAGGTTCTGCGCGAGCTCGACCATGCCGCTGTGGTGACCGGCGAGCAGAAATTGCAACCCGGAGAGCGCTTCGCGAAACGCGACGGTGGCCAAGGCGCCCAGCAGACCGACGATGCCGGCAAGCAGCAGCGTGATTTGCAGGGTGTTGGGCGCGAACTGACGGCGCACCCACACGACGACGGGCAATTTGGCCCAGGCGGACACTGCTGACACGGATAGGAGACTGTCGTGATCGAAATTGGGTCCCATGGTATCGATCGACGACTTAATTTGAAAGCGCAGGACCGGCTAAAAACTGAGGGTTACTCAGATAACCGAGTTTTTGAGCGATGGAAGCGTATTTTTCTCTCGATGCCTCGCAGCGACGAACGTTTTGGTGGGGGGGGCGGATTTTGTCTGATTGGGATATGCGAATCGGAGCGGCCAATGATCGAATTTCGCGGTCGGCGTGATTTCGCACGCGGATGCGTTTTCAGGCGTTTTTTGGGCCCGCAGTCTTCCCGATTCGCCAGAAACCTGAGTAATCCTCAGATAAGGTGTTTTCGAACGGCTACTTTTGCTGCACCGCTGGCTGACCCGCGCGGCCACGTGATTGCCTTGAAGCTGCGTTCATCCGGTCCACTATTTTCTGCACGCGCGCCGCTCGCGCAGACTTCTGAGCACTATTCAGATAAAGGTAAATTTCGAGGCCTTGGCGTGCTTTTCGACTCGATGAGCGAGTGATTTTTCGACCGATTCCGAATACCCCGAGCGATCTACCGCATGAGCCCTTTTTCCCGAGCAGATTTTTGGCTCGGGGGAGTCATCTTGGTCCCTGCTGCCTCGCTGTGCGACGCCTCATGTGACTGTCATGTATCCGTCACGATACTGATAAACCAACTGGCTACATTCCATGCAGTGAAATAGAATGGCACGCAATTGAAATGGAACTGAAAAGTAATACCTGAATGCCAGTCAGTAAAAAGGTCACACAAAAATCACCCGTGTGTCTGGAAGAGCAGTTGGGTTTCGCGTTGTACTCGGCGTCGCTGGCCATGACAAAAGCCCACAAGCCGATGCTCGACAGACTCGGGCTGACGTACTCGCAATATCTCGCGATGGTCGTGCTCTGGGAGCAGGACGACATTGCCGTCAATCAACTCGGCGCACGTCTCGGGCTCGACTCCGGCACGCTCACACCATTGCTAAAAAGACTGGAATCTATGGGGCTTTTGACGCGTCGTCGGGGGCAGGAGGATGAGCGTCAAGTGTTCATCGATCTCACGCCACGTGGTGCAAATTTGCGCCGTGAAGCGCGTCAGGTGCCTGCGCAAATTCAAGCTGCAACCGGCCAATCTGACACAGCGCAAAAGACATTGCGCAACCTCTTGCTGCAACTGCGCGACGCGCTTGGCGAAGCCTGAAAAAAACAAAACGCGCGCCCTTCGTGAGAAAGACGCGCGTCACTCAGTTGTGCGCAATCTAATGGAAAATCAGTGCATCGGCACGAGCATCTCGAAGCCGTCGATTTTCTGTACCGTGTAGCCGGCGTCGCGCCAGGCGTCGAGTCCGCCAAGCAGCGGGCGCACTTCCGAAAAGCCCTGTTGCCGCAGCTGTTGCGCGAGTCGCGCAGCAGTGACCTCATTCGGGCACGCACAAAACACCACAATGCGCCGGTCGCGCGGAATATCTCTGAGCTTGTTGGCAATGTCGTCCGGCTCGATGGCGAGCGCGCCTGGGATGGTGAACGGATCGACGGCGCGGCGCGCTGCCGAACGCACGTCGATGACCACCGGCGTGATCTCGTCCTTCATCCATTGTTCGAGCGTTTGCACGCCGATGCGCGCCATGCGCAGCGAGCGCAGCAACCGGTAGCGGTTGAGCCAACGGTTCAGCAAATAGAGCGCGAAGATGACGACCACTAGCCAGAGTACGCCGCGGCCGAGCGCATCGAAGGCGTCGAGCACCGACACGATGTGCGACGCGAAGCCCACGCCGAGCGCCACCGCCACGCCGGACCAAAGCATCGCGCCGAGGGCGTCATAGAGCAGAAACTTGCGCCACGACACGCCCAGCGCCCCCGCCATCGGCACCGACAGCGCGGAGAGGCCCGGCACGAAGCGCGCGAACAACAGCACACGCACGCCATAGCGGCCCATCGAACCCTCGGTACGGCTCACGCAGGTGTCGGGCGAGATCGACAGGCGGCACATCAATCGCAAGATGTGATGGCCATAGCGGCGCCCGGCCAGGAACCAGATGATGTCGCCGAGCAGCGCGGCGACGGCCGCCAGCGCGACGATACCGGCGGCCGGGAACAGCGCCGTCGAAGCGGTAACAATAAGTGTGGGATACGCCGGCAACGGCAGCCCCAGCGCCTGTCCGAAGATGTTCAGGAAGACGAGCCAGAGTCCATAGCGGGCAATCAGATCGAACAACATGCCGGTACCTGTGGCGAATTTGCGTACCTATTTACGCAATAACGCATCGTATCCCTCGCGCGTGTCGGCCAGTAGTCCGTAATGCGAAAAGTATTGTTGCTTTTATGGAACGATCACGCTGGCTATCGGGATATTAGTGCGCCGCTATTGCCCAATGGGCGGGCGTTCAATGCCCCATCGATGCCTTCGCGCCGCGCTTGGGCTTGGTTACCCAGACGAGCGCCGCCATGGCGAGAAAGACATAACCGGAGAGATGGAACACGTCATTGGTCGCCAGCATGAACGACTGCCGTGTAACGAGATCGTTGAGCACGCCCATTTCCGCCCCATTGACGAGCCCCAACCCCTGACGCAACTGGTCGAGATAGCTGGTGGTGGCGTCGGAATACGGCGTGACGCTCTCGGCGAGCCGCGCGTGGTGATAGATCGCCCGGTCTTCCCACATCGTCGTACTGACCGCCGTGCCGATCGCGCCCGAGAGCGTGCGGAAGAAGTTCGACAGGCCCGAGGCAGCCGCCAGGCGATCGTCGGTAATGCTCGAGAGCGTAATCGTCGTCACCGGCACGAAGAAGCACGCGATGCCGATGCCTTGTACCAAACGCGGCTCGATGACCTTCGCGAATGACAGATTCAACGCGAAGTGCGAATTCCAGAACGACACCCCAGCGAACACGAAGAACGCGAACGACGCGACCGCGCGCAAGTTCAGCTTGTCCATGTTCTGGCCGATGATCGGTGAGAGCACCAGCGCCAATAATCCGACTGGCGCAGTGGCTAGCCCCGCTTTACCCGCCGTGTAATCCATCACCGTTTGCAGCCAGAGCGGGAAGATCACGACCGAGGCGAAGAACGTCATGAAGCCGAACGAGATCACCACCACGCCGAGCGCGAAATTGCGGTCTTTGAACAGCGTGAGATCGACGATAGGCTTGTCGGACGTGAGCTCCCAGAGAATCAGAAACGACAGACAGACGGCGGCCGTGATCGCGAGCGTGACAATCAGGCCGTTGTTGAACCAGTCACGATCCTTGCCGAGGTCGAGCATCATTTGCAGCGAACCCACACCGACAGCGAGCAGCGCTAGGCCGACGAGATCGATGGGGATCATCTGCGTCTTCGTTTCATGTCCGCGCAACAGGAAGTAGCACGCGAGCGCCGAGAAAATGCCGACTGGCACGTTGATGTAGAAGATCCACGGCCAGGTGTAGTTGTCGGTAATCCAGCCGCCGACCACTGGGCCGAAGATGGGCGCGACGATCACCGTCATCGCCCATAAGCCGAGCGCGAGGCCGCGTTTCTTCTCGGGAAAACTGCGCAGCAGGATCGTTTGCGAGAGCGGCACCATCGGCCCGGAGACGAGCCCTTGCAGCAGCCGGAAGAACACCAGCGCTTCCATGTTCGGCGCAAGGCCGCACAGCATTGACGCAATCGTGAACAGCGTGACCGACGTGACGAACAACCGCACTTCCCCCACGCGACGCGCCAGCCATCCGGTGAGTGGCACGGCAATGGCGGCGGCGACCGCATACGAGCTGATGACCCACGTGCCCTGACTGTTCGACACCCCCACACTGCCTGCGATGGTGGGCACCGCCACGTTCGCAATCGACGTGTCGAGCACTTCCATGAAGGTGCCGAGCGCGAGACCGACCGTGAGAATGGCGAGTCGTGCACCGGTGAGCGGTGCGGCCTGCGGTGCAGCGGCGGGGCTGGCGGTGGCGGCGTCGGACATGCAATGCGTCTCCCTGAGGTGGCGACGGCGATCTGGAGCCGCCTGTCGAGCCTGATCATTCCGAATATTGGATGGTGCCGCAGATTCGCGGGGGATGTGCGTCGCAAGTTTGGAAACCTCGCTCTAATCGCGGCCCTTACGCTTCGTTGCCTCGTTAGCAGGGTGCTCAACCGCGTAGAACACGCGCCAGGCAAGGGTTTGCCCGCCGAGCCCGTCGTACGTCCGCCCTGACATGCGGCAAAACCCCGTCCGTTGGCGATCACGAGACGTTTTTGGCACTTGACGCGAGTGATCGTACAAGCTTGAATCGCCGATGACGCCCGATGCGGAGGTTTTCGCGTCGCTGCCCCTGGGCGTTGTCGTGCTGGCTCATAAAAACCAAAGACTCGCGCCGTGCGCTATACGCCGACGGTGCCGGGCAACGGCAAAAAACCACAGGAACAGCCCCATGCAACCAGGCAGCGTCATTCCCCTTCAGTACGGCGAGTTTCTCGTCCTGCTCTCGTTTCTAATATCCGCGCTAGGCGCTTATGTAGCGCTCGTGGCTGCCTCGCGCATTCGCAATGAAGACGGCGGCATCAGCGTCGGCTATTTGGCCGTCTCGGCACTCGCCTTGGGCGGCATTGGCATCTGGGGCATGCACTTCATCGGTATGGCCGCGCAGCGCATGCCGTTCCCGGTCTCGTACGCGTTATGGCAGACAGTCGGCAGCCTCATACTCGCCGTGGTGGTGTCGGGCGCTGCGCTCTGGTACGTCGCACAGGCGCCCTTTCGCAATGCCATGCATTGTGTGATCGCGGGCGTGGCGGGCGGGCTTGGCATTGCGGGCATGCACTATCTCGGCATGAACGCGGTGCGCACGCAGGCCGTATTCCAGTGGGATACGACGATTGTCGCGCTGTCGATCCTCATCGCGATGGTGGCGGCGAGTGTGGCGCTCTGGCTGGCGTTCCATCTGCAAACGAGTTTGCAACGTGCGCTTGCGGCGATTGTCATGGCCATCGCCGTGTGCGGCATGCACTACACGGGCATGCTCGCCGGAACGATGATTTGTACGGCGCAAACGCGCGCGCAAGTCAGCCCGCGTTTGCAAGGCGACTTGCTGCCTTATGGCGTTTTCGTGATTGCCTGCGTCGTGCTGCTCGGCATGGGGGCGTTGCTCTATCGCACCTCGCGCCGACGCCGTGAGCGCATGGCAGCGCGGCTCGATGCCGTGATGCAGCAGCGCACTGGACATGTGTGATCGCAGCGAATTTTTCTCGCCACTGGCGTTAGCTAACGCCGCTTAACGTATCACGCGAACCATGCAAAACGCCGGTCCGTCTTTCGATGGACCGGCGTTTTGTTTTCGTGGTTTGGACGTGCTGTTACGCGCGCACGCGACGTTTCAATGCAGGATAGGGCTACTGGCACCGACGGGCATGACGTCGCCCGTCTCGATCAGGTCGGCAATGAAGAACGGTTCGGTGTTGAGTTCACGTGATGCCCCGGGTTGGCCGGCGTACCAGCGCACCATCGCCATGTCGCCCAGCACACGGGTCACGATGCCGATGGCGCCTTGTGGCACTGCGATGTGATTGGATTTGACGATCGATCCGACTTTCACTTGAGTCTCCTGCGAATAACGAAAAACGACGCGCCAAGCGGTGTTTTGCTGTTGGCGAATCGTCATCCGACTATACCGTATTGCGCAGACGACTTGCCCGATTTCTCCGGCATCGTGGTGAAAATTCCATCGTGTCCATCGCCATGGTGCTCGGCCAGTACGCGGTAGTGCGGCCCGCGCGGGGTGCGCACGGAATGCACCAGCACATAGCCGTCGCAATGCCAGAGGAGTGGGCGCGGATGCGGGTCGGACGGGGCGCGCCGAGCGTGCCGCAGCAGCGTCACGTGCGGCCGGAACGATTGCGTGATGACGCGTGCGCCCGTGGCACGCCATTGCGAGAGCAGCGTGTCACGCGTGGCGATCAGCGTGTCGGGTACCGACGGGGCACCGGCCCAGACGATCTTGCGATCGGACCAATAGCCCAGATGATCGAAGGTGAGCGGGAACGGTGCGAGTGGCGTGCGCTGCATCAGCGCGAGGAGCACTGGCAGCCGGGCGGGATCGACCTCGTCGAGAAAGGCGAGCGTCAGGTGAAGCGTCTGTGCGCGAAGCACGCGCCCGCCGCACTCCGCATGAGCGGCCACCGCCCATTCGTGAAGCTGCGCGCGTACGCCCGGCCCAGGCCAAAGCGCAAGGAAAAGTCGCATGAGAACACCAGTCGTTGTGTCCTGCTGATGAATCTCATAGTAGACGGGAGGAGGCGCGAATTCCAGCCGCTCAGTTGGTCGACACGCCCGTATTGATACCGTTGCGACGACCACGGCGCGGCGTTTCAGCGGGCTTTTCGTCGGTTTTGGCCTGCACCGGCGGGTGCATGATGCTGTTCCAGTTGTTCTGGATGGCGGCATCGGTGGTGTCGCGCGAGACCGCACGCGAAATGTCGGCGCTCGGATTGAAGGCCGGGGCGTTTGCGGCGGCATTACCGGCACCGGCACCCCCTGTCGCGTTGGCGGGGGCTGCGGTGTTCTGCGCGTGTGCAGACGGCGTCGCCAGCAGTGCGGCGGCGATGGCGACGGGCAGCGTCAGCCACAGCGCCGTGCGCGCGGAAAAATGAGCGACGCGCGTGGAATGGGCAAACGTGGGGAGGGCCATGAAGTTCTCTCGGGGCGACGTCGGCGCAGCCGCGGCCCGCGGTTTATGCGGGCGCGCGTGCTATCGCGGTGTCTGGGGTTCTGAAATGTCAGTAAGCGCCGGGGGGCGGTCTCCAGCCCGGGGGCGGCGGAGGCGGAGGTGCGTAACGCTGCGCCGGTTGCATCGGCTGCGAAGATACCATGTCGCCTCGCACAGGTACGCGATTGCCATAGGCGTACATGCACTGAACGTAGGCCTGATCATAGCGGCTTTGCGTCATATATGCAGACGACTGGGCGTTGCCCAGACCGACGGCGCTGCCGGTGAGCAGACCGGCACCAGCGCCGATGGCGGCACCCGAGCCACCGCCGAATGCCGCCCCTGCTGCCGCCCCGATGGCGGTACCGATGACGGCACTGCCGATTGCGCTGGTGTTGGCGGCGCTGGCGGTATCCATGCCGCCGTTTTGGCCTGAGGCGAACTGACGGCAGTTGAAGTCGTCCTGCCGGAACTGGTCGAACGATTTATTGGTGCCTGGCAGCGCCATGACGCTCGGGCCGCCCGGCACGACCGCGCAGCCAGCGAGGGTTGCGGCGGCGGCCACGATGGCCAGCGGGGTGGCAAGACGGCGCTTGGAGAAGAACGATTCGAATGACATGCGGCGCCTCCCGATCAGTTAGCCGGCTGCGCCGGCACTTCGCGCCAGCCTGCCGGACAGGTTTTTACGTACGGGTAGTAGGCACCGGCCTTGTCGCAGTAATACCAGGTGTCGCTCTCTGCGCCGGGTTGACCGGGTTGTGCGCTGGCTTGCGGCTGTTCGATGTACTGCTGCGGTTGGCTGGGCACGACGACGACGGGCGGCGCGTAATACGGCGCCGAGTAGTACGGATACGGGTACGCGTAGGGATAGAAGCCGGGGCCTACCCAGACGCGCACACCGCCACGCCAGGCAAAGGCACTGCCGCTCATGAGCGCGGCGGCCACGGCGACGAAACCGAGGACAACAGGTAGACGTTTCACGGCACAGACCTCAAAAGAACTGACTCCCGGCGCGGTGGATTCCGCCTCGCGTGCACGCGTCGCACTGGCATGGGATGTGACGAGACAACGCCCTGGAGTTGATGCTTCGGAGTCTAGGCCCGTCGCTTCGGCGTAGCAATTACGGTGCCTGTTAGAAGTGTTTCAAAGCATTACGTTTTTTACGAAGATCCGCATCAACAAAGGCTCTACCGAGGGGGGACGGTGGCCTTGAGATCGGCCAGATAACGCGCCACGAGGCGTCGGCTTTGGGTGAGATCTTTGAGCTTCCGATCGAGTTTTTCGACCTCTTGCGAGAGCGCGTCGACAATGTCGTCGCAGCGCTCGAATTCCGGCTGATCGCCGAGCATGCACGGCAGCAGCACGCGAATGGTGTCGATCTTCAGACCGGCGGCGCTGAGCAGGCGAATACGTTGCGCGACTTGTGCATCGTCATCGTCGTAGTCGCGATATCCCGCGCCGGTGCGCGCCGGGCGCAACAGCCCCTCCTGCTCGTAATAGCGCAGCATTCGCTCGCTTACGCCGGTGCTGAGTGCCAGTTCTCCGATTCGCATTCCTGTTCGTCTCCGTGAGGTGGGTGGCGCGCCTTGCCAATGCGCTTTGCACAAGGCAGGGCTTGACCTTGACAGCGCTGTCAGAGTTTAGCCTGTGTGCAGGCGTCGATGTGGCGGCGCGCTTATCAATGGATTCGATCGGGAGATCAACATGGCAACACACAGCAACGAGATGGTGCGAACGAGCGAAGTCGAGCGTTTTGCGGTGGCGGGGACGAGTTTGCGGCCGCAATTCGCCGCGCAAATAACGCGTGGAAATTCCGGTGACGGTGCGCGACCTGCCACCGACGTCGACCTGTCGCCGCTGGCCTTCGCGGGCTACGCGCACTTCACGGCCATGCAAGTCCGTGACGGCGGTGTGCGCGGGTTGGATCTGCATCTGTCGCGCTTGCGGCATGCATCGTTGCGGATGTTCGGACAAGCGCTGCCGGACGATGTCGTGCGCGAATCGCTACGGGAGGCGCTGCATGCGATCCCTGGTGATTTGTCGCTGACGGCGACGATCTATTCGCCTGCGGGTGAGTTCACTGCGGCAGGTGATGACGTTGCACCGTCGTTACTCGTGCGTACAGGCCCCGCATGGACGGGACTTGCCGGTGCGCCAAGGTCGCTCAGTCTTGCGACGTTCGAGCACGAGCGTGTCTTGCCCGAATTGAAGCATGTGGGCGAAGTCGCCAAGACGTGGTTCTTGCGAGAGGCCGTCGCGCGCGGCTTCGACGACGCTGCGTTCAAAGACCGTGCTGGGCGACTAAGCGAGGCATCGATCTGGAATCTGGCGTTTTGGGACGGCGAGGCCGTCATCTGGCCGGTGGCAGCCATGCTCGGCGGCACGACGATGGGCATCTTGCGACGTCAGTTGACGCAGCTAGGCGTGCCGCAACGCGATCAGGCGATTACCGCGCGCGACTTGCGAGAGTTGCGAGGCGCGGTCGTGATGAATTCGTGGACACCGGGCATTGCGGTTCATAAGATCGACGAAGTGCCGATCCCGGTCGATGAGCACTTTGTGGCGTTGCTGCATCGCGCCTACGCGTCGGAACCGCTTGTCATGCCGTGAGCGATGCCAGCGTGACGACCGCCAAGGTCGTCACTTCCCAATACAAAACCGGCTAAAGATCACCCCGAGCAAATCGTCCGACGTGAACTCACCGGTGATGGTGCTCAGTTGCTCTTGCGCGAGTCGCAATTCTTCCGCGAACAGGTCGAGCGCGCCCGCATTTTGCCGCGCGTGCGCGTCGGCCATGTCGATGTGTTCGCGTGCGGCTCGCAGCGCTGTCAGGTGCCGCTCGCGTGCTAGGAACACGCCTTCGTTACCCGCTTGCCAGCCTGCGATCTTCAGCAGTTCGGCGCGTAGCAGATCGATGCCCTGCCCGCCCTTCGCCGACAGCCGCACACCGAGGGGCGCAGTGCCCTCCTTCGGCAACGCCGTCGCAGGCTCACTCGCCAGATCGGTCTTGTTGAACACGCGCACGATCGGCACGTGCTTCGGCAACTGCTTGGCAATGACCTCGTCTTCCGCCGTCATCCCCGTGCGCGAATCGAGCAGATGCAGCACCGCATCGGCCTTCGCGATTTCGCTCCAACTGCGCTCGATACCGATGCGCTCGACTTCGTCTTCGGTCTCGCGCAACCCAGCCGTATCGATGATGTGCAGCGGAATACCGTCGATCTGAATCGTCTGCTGCACCTTGTCGCGCGTGGTGCCGGCAATGGGCGTCACAATCGCCAGCTCGGCCCCGGCCAGGGCGTTGAGCAACGACGACTTGCCCACGTTCGGCTGCCCGGCGAGCACCACATTGATCCCTTCACGCAGCAACGCGCCCTGCCGCGCCTGCGACAACACCTGCGCCAACTGCGTGCGAATGCGCTCAAGCTGCCCGAACGCGTCGGCGGCTTCGAGAAAATCGATTTCTTCTTCCGGGAAATCCAGCGTCGCTTCGACCAGCATGCGCAGATGAATCACCAGATCCACCAGCGAATGAATCTCGCGCGAGAACGCGCCGTCGAGCGAACGGCTCGCCGACCGGGCGGCGGCTTCGGTGCTGGCTTCGATCAGATCGGCGACGGCTTCGGCCTGCGCCAGATCGAGCTTGTCGTTCAAAAAGGCGCGGTGCGTGAATTCACCCGGCTCGGCCAGACGCACGCCGAGTGCGGCGCCTTCGTCGATACAACGTTGCAACAGCAGTTGCAGCACGATCGGGCCACCGTGGCCTTGTAACTCCAGCACGTCTTCACCGGTGTAGGAATTCGGCCCCGGGAAGTACAGCGCGATGCCACGGTCGAGCGCGTCGCCCGCCGCATCGAGAAACGGCAGATACGATGCATGACGTGCCTTCAACGGCTGCCCGACGAGCCTCGCGATCACGCGCTGCACCGCATCGCCGCGATGCTTGCCGAAGGACACACGCACCACGCCGATCCCGCCGCGTCCGGGGGCGGTGGCGATGGCGGCAATCGGGGCGGCGTTGGAGGTAGCGCTCATAAGGTGGGTCGTTGAAAATCAGCGGATCGTCAAAAAACTGCGGTCATTTTGACATGCACCAAACAAAACCGCCCGCGAGTGGCACTCGCGGGCGGCTTCATTCGTCGGACAGAGAAATCCGGGGATGCCGGACTTCTGAACCTGCTTACGCGGGTTTCTTGTCCTTCTTCTGGCCAAGCATTCGGTTGATCGACCATTGCTGGGCGATCGACAGCGTGTTGTTGACCACGTAGTACAGCACCAGGCCCGAGGGCAAGAAGAGGAACATGACCGAGAAAATCAGCGGCATGAACATCATCATCTTGGCTTGCATCGGATCCGGCGGCGTCGGGTTCAGCTTGGTCTGGATGAACATCGACACGGCCATCAGCACCGGCAGGATGTAATACGGATCCTGCGTCGAGAGGTCATGAATCCAGCCCAACCACGGCGCGCCGCGCATTTCCACCGACGACAGCAGCACCCAGTACAGCGCGATGAACACCGGAATCTGAATCACGATCGGAATACAGCCGCCGAACGGATTGACCTTCTCGGTCTTGTACAGCTCCATGAGCGACTGGTTCATCTTCTGCGGATCGCCCTTATAGCGTTCGCGCAGCGCTTGCATCCGAGGCGTGATTTCCTTCATGCGCGCCATCGACTTGTAGCTTGCAGCCGACAGCGGGAAGAACACCAGCTTGATGATCACGGTCACGGCGATGATCGCCCAGCCCCAGTTACCAATCAGGCCATGCAGCTTCGAGAGCAGCCAGAACAGCGGCTTGGCGAGGATGGTGAAGTAACCGTAGTCCTTCGTCAGCTCCAGGCCCGGCGCGATCTGCTCGAGCATGTGCTCTTCCTGCGGACCGGCGAACAGACGGGCATCGACCGTTTGCGTGCCGCCTGCCGGAATGCTGGCGAGCGGCTCTTTCACGCCGACGCGGTACAGGCCGTTGTCGAGCTTGCCGATGTAGTTGTCGCGCGGCACACCTTCTTTCGGAATCCAGGCCGTGGCGAAGTAATGCTGCACCATGCCGATCCAGCCGTCGCTCGACTGCTTGTTGTACTTGGCCTTGTCCTTGTCGATGTCGCTAAACGTCACCTTCTGGAACTTGTCTTCGCTGCTGTAGACCGTCGGACCCGTGAACGTGTGCGAGAACTTCGCACCGCTGATCTCACGACCGTCGCGCACGAGTTCCATGTACAGCGTCGGCTTGATCGGGGCGTCGGTCTTGTTGACGATCGTGTTCGACACGTCGATCACGTAGCTGCCGCGATGGAACGTGTAGGCACGCACCAGTTGCAGGCCGCCCTTGACCGGCGATTCGAACTTCACGGTCAGCGAGTCGCCCGTCATCGTGGTCGGGCCCGGCACTTGCGTGAAGATGTCGTTGTGGTTCGGGTAGTCGCCGCCGATCAGACCCGTGCGAGCGTAGTACTGATGGCTCGGGGTGTTGTCGAACAGCACAACGTGCTTGTCGGCTTCATCGGCGTCCGGCCACTTGTTCAGCGCGAGGAACGACAGCGTGCCGCCCTGCGTGCTGATGTCGGCTTCGTAGACATCGGTGTTGATGCGAACCTTCTGCGCGGTGGCCGTGGCCGGCGCGTTGCCAGGTGCATTACCGGCAGCGGCCGCGTTAGCAGCTTGCGGCAGGTCGTTGCCCGGCGTTTGGTTACCGCCCGTGGCGGCCGGGGTCGAAACCTCAGGCGTCGGGAAGAACAGCGACGAATGGCCATTGGCGCGTTGCCAGTTGTCGAAAAGCATCACGACAGACAGCGCGAAAATGACCCAGAGTACGGTGCGTTTGATGTCCATGCGGTAACTCGTGGTGGACGAAACTCAGGAATGGCTCGGCGCGCGGCGCGTAACTGCCGGTGCGGCCGCGGGCCTGGACGAGACAGACCGTTCTGCTCGCGACGAATCACTGCCGGCAGCCTTATCGGTGCCTTCAGCGGAGGTGTCGGGAGCGGGACGGGCGTGTCGAGCCGGCGGAACGGGATCGAAACCGCCGGGGTGAAACGGATGACAGCGGCATAGACGCTTGGCCGCGAGATAAGTGCCGTAACCGGCACCGTGCTCGACGATGGCCTCGCGTGCGTAGTCGGAGCAGCTCGGATGAAAGCGGCAACGGTTCCCCAGCCAGGGACTGATCACCAGCTTGTAACCGCGCAGGAGCAACAACAGCACGCTTCGCATCTCGATTCCGCCTGTCAGTCCGGCCTTTGGGGGCCGGGTGGGCGGCGCATGCCCGGGTTCGGGCGCTACCGTGTGGGGACTAACTACCTTCCGTCTTGTCGCCGGTCGTGCGGCTCTTACGTGCGGCCTTCTCGGCAGCATCGAAGAGTTGCGTGAACTCGGCGTGACACAGCGTGTTCAGCACCGGTGCGGCCGCCGCCGTGTACGTCCCCTTGTCGAATCGCCGGGTCAGTCGCAGTACGAAGTCCCAGCCGGCAAGGTGCAAACGGCGCTGCCGGAACATCTCGCGGGCCTGACGCTTGATCAGGTTGCGAGTGACCGCGCGCGGCGCATGCTTCTTGCCGACGACGATACCGATGCGGCCCTCATGGGGCGTAGCACCGGCATCCGGAGTGACGTCAGGCGCAGTCTCTCGCCGACGCATGTACAAGACGAAATGCGCGCTGCGACGCAGAGGGCGCAAACTAAAAACGGATGAAAACTCATCCGTTTTGAGAAGTCGCGCAGCTTTGGGAAACCCCATTGCCGAGACTTCGCGCCTTGCGGATTTGACGCGCAAACCGCGGTACGACCGAAACCGCGATTAAACGGCCAGGCGCTTACGGCCCTTGGCGCGACGAGCGGCGATGACCTTACGGCCACCACGGGTCTTCATGCGAACCAGGAAGCCATGGGTGCGCTTGCGGCGCGTCACGGAAGGCTGAAAAGTACGTTTCATGATGCACTCACTGTGTGAAAAAATTCCCGCGCAGCAGCATCGTGAAACGCCACATGGACACCGTGAAAACCTGCGAATTCAAGGACTTTCACGCTCGGTCCAGCCGTCGGGAGTTGGATAAGAATCCGGTTGTCTTTCTAACGAACCCGCTATTTAATCGGCTTTTCCGTTGTGTGTCAATAGGTTAGCGTCCGCCCGGAAGGCGGACACGCGGCATCGTCCCCGGCGTTGTCGCGCAGGCGCCACTTGGCGCGGGAAGTGACGCAAGAAGTTGGCAAAAATCACCCGTTGCGTCAATTTCAGCCATTGGGCTTATTCACAGGCAAAAGATATCCAACGCGTCGCGGCAAATTGTCGCGATTGCCGGGGTTTTGCGCAGGCATTGTGCGAACGTAGATGGGTTAACGCGGCGCGCCCGCTTGCTGATGCCGATGCTGTGGGCATTCCTGTGGATAACTCGCTTTGCCGACGCTTTGGCGGTAAAATCCCCCATCAATTTTTTTCCCAGCAGAGTACCGGTGCTGCCGCCATGTGGATAGCGCGCCGGGTTTTGTCGTCTGCGCGCGCCGAAGCACGGCCGAGCGCGCGACGCGAGCCCGAGCGCAGCGCCATGGCAAGGCGATGCCGGTCTTCTGCATTGCGCCGTCGGCCTGACTCGAGTACCGGCCAGCCGCTCCTCCGCGACACCTTGAAAACCCAAGGCTGGCGTGGCTGAGGGCTTGGTTTTCGGTGTTCTGACCCCATATCGGAAGTATCCGATAGCGCGGTCAATGACACTTCACGGACAGGTCAGACGGGCTTCGCGCCACCTGGACACACGCTGCATGAACGATTTCTGGCAACACTGCGCGACGCGTCTCGAGCAAGAGCTCACGCCCCAGCAATTCCGTACGTGGATTAAACCGCTGGCGCCGCTCGACTTCGACGAGGCTTCGCGCACGCTCAAGATTGGCGCGCCCAACCGCTTCAAGCTGGATTGGGTGAAGAGCCAGTTCTCGAGCCGCATCCAGAGTATGGCGTCCGACTTCTGGAACGCACCGGTCGAAGTGACCTTTGTGCTCGATCCGAAGGCGGGCATGCGTGTGCCCTCGTCCACCCCTGCCCCCACGCCTGCACCGGCTCCTGTCGCGGCACCTGCCCCGACTCCCGCTGCGCGCGTGACGCCCGCGGGTGCCCAGACGGGCGTCAATGGCGCGAACGGCGCGCATGGATCGAACAACCATGCTGACGGCGCGGCGCTCGATGGCGAGCGTCCCGACCTGGAGGCGAGCGAAGCCGAAGCGGTGCGCCGCAACTGGCGTGTCACGCCGCAAGAGCCGGCGCAGACCCACGAGGTCGAATCGATTTACGAGCGCTCGAAGCTCAACCCGGTACTGACCTTCGACAACTTCGTGACCGGTAAGTCGAACCAGCTCGCGCGTGCGGCGGCGATTCAGGTCGCGAACAACCCGGGTACGTCGTACAACCCGTTGTTCCTGTATGGCGGCGTCGGTCTCGGTAAGACCCACTTGATTCACGCCATCGGCAACCAGTTGTTGGCCGAAAAGCAGAACCCGCGCATTCGCTACATCCACGCCGAACAATACGTTTCCGACGTGGTGAAGGCTTACCAACGGAAGGCCTTCGACGAGTTCAAGCGCTACTACCATTCGCTCGATTTGCTGCTGATCGACGATATTCAGTTCTTCTCGGGCAAGAGCCGGACGCAGGAAGAATTCTTCTACGCGTTCGAGGCGCTGATTGCGAACCGTGCGCAGGTGATCATCACGAGCGACACGTATCCGAAGGAAATCACCGGCATCGACGACCGTCTGATTTCGCGCTTCGACTCGGGGCTGACCGTCGCGATCGAGCCGCCCGAGCTTGAAATGCGTGTGGCGATCTTGATCAAGAAGGCACAGGCCGAGGGCGTTGGCCTGTCGGAAGACGTGGCGTTCTTCGTGGGTAAGCACTTGCGCTCGAACGTGCGCGAGCTCGAAGGCGCGCTGCGCAAGATTTTGGCGTACTCGAAATTCCATGGCCGCGAGATCACGATCGAGCTGACCAAGGAAGCCTTGAAAGATCTGCTTACGGTTCAGAATCGTCAGATTTCTGTGGAGAACATCCAAAAGACCGTCGCCGATTTTTACAATATCAAGGTCGCCGACATGTATTCGAAAAAGCGGCCTGCCAATATTGCACGGCCGCGGCAGATTGCGATGTATCTGGCCAAGGAGCTCACACAAAAGAGCCTGCCGGAGATTGGCGAGCTGTTCGGCGGCCGCGATCATACGACCGTGTTGCATGCGGTGCGCAAGATTGCGGAAGAGCGTAGCAAGGACGCGCAGCTCAACCACGAGTTGCACGTGCTGGAGCAGACGCTCAAGGGGTAAACAAAAGGTCGGCGGCGGTATCGATGCCGGGGGCGAATGCGGGGAGCGAGCGGGGTTGCTCGTTTGCCTGTGGATAAGCTGGGAGCGGTTTGGGGGCAATTCGTGTTTTCGGGCACAATAGCGGATCGGCGCACATTGCGTCCCCCGGTCATCCACAGTGTTTTCCGCCCTGTTATCCCTTTTGCAAGCGATTGATTGATAAGGGAATCTTCGGGTTTTCAGCAGAAACTGGCGCCCGTTAACAGTTACTACGAAGGATAAATATGCAATTGGTCAAAACTCAACGAGACAATCTGCTGCGGCCGCTGCAAATTGTGAGTGGCATCGTCGAGCGTCGCCATACGTTGCCGATTCTGGCCAATTTGCTCATTCGCAAGCACGGACAGGACATTTCGTTCCTCTCCACCGATCTGGAACTTCAGATCACCACGACCGCCGATTGCGGTGCAGGCGCCGACGATGTGGCGACTACCGTAGCGGCGCGCAAGCTGCTCGACATTCTGCGCAACATGCCGGATGCCGAAGTCGCGCTCTCGCTCGCCGATAAGCGTCTGACGGTGCAAGCCGGCAAGAGCCGTTTCCAATTGCAGACGCTGGCCGCGGAAGATTTCCCGACGGTGGCTGAGGCGAAGGATTACGCCGCGAGTTTCGCCCTGCCGCAGCGCACGTTCCGCCAGTTGCTGGCGATGGTGCACTTCGCGATGGCGCAGCAAGACATCCGTTACTACCTGAACGGCATGCTGCTGGTCGTCGATGGCGAAGAGATCAAGGCGGTGGCGACGGACGGTCACCGTCTGGCGTACAGCAGCACGAAGATTGCGGGCGAGAAGTTTGCCAAGCAAGAAGTGATCATCCCGCGCAAGACGATTCTCGAGCTGCAACGTTTGATGGAAGACATCGACGACCCCGTGCAGATCGACGTCGCGCCGAGCCAGGTCAAGTTCCGTTTTGCGAACGTCGAGCTGGTGTCGAAGCTGGTCGAGGGCAAGTTCCCCGACTTCACGCGCGTGATTCCGAAGGGGTATGCAAACAGCTTCACGATCAGCCGTGAAGAACTGCATCGTTCGTTGCAGCGCGCCGCGATTGTGACGTCGGACAAGTTCAAGGGTGTGCGTTTCACGCTGGCCCCGAATCTGCTGACGATCATCGCGAGCAATTCCGAGCAGGAAGAAGCGCGTGAAGAAATCGAAATCGATTACAGCGGCGATGCGGTGGATATCGGTTTTAACGTCACGTATTTGCTCGACGTGCTGGCCAACCTGAAGGTCGAGCAAGTGAAGATCAGTCTGGGCGACGCCAATTCGAGCGCGTTGATCACACTGCCGGACAACGACGAGTTCAAGTACGTCGTGATGCCGATGCGCATTTAAGCGGATAAACCGCTACACGCGCCGCCATGCGCGAAGGGGCCGAGCGCCCCTTTGGCGTTTCTAGAGAGTGATCCTTTTGCAGGATAAATCGCGCTCCGGGTGTCAAAAGCACCCGGGAGCGACAGGGTCATGAAGCAGTAATTCGTCAGCAATGACGCAGTAACCGGAAGATTGTCATGAGCGAACAGCAAAAACAGGCCGAAGGCGGCTACGGCGCAGCATCCATCCAGATCCTCGAAGGTCTGGAGGCCGTACGCAAGCGTCCAGGCATGTACATTGGCGACACGTCGGACGGCACGGGCCTGCATCACCTGGTGTTCGAGGTGCTGGACAACTCGATCGACGAGGCGCTGGCGGGGTATTGCGACGACATCCACGTGATCATTCACGCGGACAACTCCATTTCCGTGACCGATAACGGCCGCGGCATTCCCACGGGCATCAAGTTCGACGACAAGCACGAGCCGAAGCGCAGTGCAGCCGAAATTGTGATGACCGAGTTGCACGCGGGCGGCAAGTTCGACCAGAACAGCTACAAGGTGTCGGGCGGTCTGCACGGCGTGGGTGTGTCGTGCGTGAACGCCCTGTCGACGTATCTGAAGCTCACGGTGCGCCGCGACGGCAAGAAGTCCTTCATGGAATTCCACCGTGGCGTGCCGCAAAACCGCGAGCTGGAAGTCATCGACGGCGTCGAGACCTCGCCGCTCAAGGTGTTGGGCGACACGGACAAGCGTGGTACCGAAGTGCACTTCCTGGCCGACGAAGAGATTTTCGGCAAGGTGGAATTCCACTACGACATTCTCGCCAAGCGTATGCGCGAGCTGTCCTTCCTGAACAACGGCGTGCGTATCCGCTTGTCGGATTTGCGCACGGGCAAGGAAGAAGACTTCGCTTTCGCCGGTGGCGTGAAGGGCTTCGTCGAGTACATCAACAAGTCGAAGTCGGTGCTGCACCCAACCATCTTCCATGTGATCGGCGAGCGCGACGGTATCGGCGTGGAAGTGGCGATGCAGTGGAACGACAGCTACAACGAAACGGTGCTGTGCTTCACGAACAACATTCCGCAGCGTGACGGCGGCAGCCACTTGACCGGTTTGCGTGCGGCGATGACGCGCGTGATCAACAAGTACATCGACGAGCACGAGTTGGCGAAGAAGGCCAAGGTCGAGACGACCGGCGACGACATGCGCGAAGGCTTGACCTGCGTGTTGTCGGTGAAGGTGCCGGAGCCGAAGTTCTCGTCGCAGACGAAGGACAAGCTGGTGTCGTCGGAAGTGCGTGCGCCGGTGGAAGAGTACGTGGCGAAGGCGCTGGAAGAATTCCTGCTTGAGACCCCGAACGACGCGAAGATCATTTGCGGCAAGATCGTCGAAGCGGCGCGTGCGCGCGACGCAGCGCGCAAGGCGCGTGAAATGACGCGCCGTAAGGGCGTGCTCGACGGCGTTGGTCTGCCGGGCAAGCTGGCGGACTGCCAGGAGAAGGATCCGGCGCTGTGCGAGATCTACGTGGTCGAGGGCGACTCGGCAGGCGGTTCGGCCAAGCAAGGTCGCGATCGTAAGTTCCAGGCCATTCTGCCGCTGCGCGGCAAGGTGCTGAACGTCGAGAAGGCACGTTTCGACAAGCTGATTTCGAGCGAGCAGATCGTCACGCTAATTACCGCGTTGGGTTGCGGCATTGGCAAGGACGACTACAACATCGACAAGCTGCGTTATCACCGGATCATCATCATGACCGATGCTGACGTGGACGGCGCGCACATCCGTACGCTGCTGCTGACGTTCTTCTATCGTCAGGTGCCGGAGCTGATCGAGCGTGGTTACATCTATATCGCGCAACCGCCGCTGTACAAGGTCAAGCACAACAAGGACGAGCGTTACATCAAGGACGAATCCGAGTTGGCCGCGTACATGCTGAAGCTGGCGATGAACAATGCCGAGCTGACGCCGTCGACGGGCGCCACGCCGATTTCGGGCGATGCGCTGGGCGAGCTGACGCGCAGCTACCAGTTGGCCGATAGCGTGATCGAGCGTCTGAGCCGCCTCTACGAAGCGTCGGTGCTGACCGCCGTGACCGAAGGTGTCGAGATCAATCTGGACAGCGAGGAAGCGGCTGCGAAGTCGGCGCAAGCGTTGGAAGCCGCGTTGAGCGACGACCCGCTGGCACCGGAAATCACGATCAAGGCAGTGGTGGAAGACGTCGAGAACGCCGAGCCGGTCGTGTCGCTGCGTGTTGAGCGTCGTCACCATGGCAACGTGAAGGTGAGCGTGATCGATCCGTACTTCCTGCAATCGGCGGATTATGCGCAGTTGCAAAAGACGGCGGAGACGTTCAAGGGTCTGATCGGCGAGGGCGCGACGATTCGTCGTGGCGAGCGTTCGCAGACGGTGGCGAACTTCAAGGCTGCGATGAAGTGGCTGATGGCCGATGCCGAGCGCAACGTGTCGAAGCAGCGCTACAAGGGTCTGGGCGAAATGAACGCGGGACAGCTGTGGGAAACCACGATGGACCCGACGGTTCGCCGCCTGCTGCGCGTGCAGATCGAAGACGCGATTGCGGCCGACGGCATCTTCACGACGCTCATGGGCGACGATGTCGAACCGCGCCGCGCGTTCATCGAATCGAACGCACTGCGTGCGGGGAACATCGACGTTTAAGGCGTCGCCTCGCGTAGGGCGCCAGAGTAAGTGCGACTGGCGCCACAGTTTTGCGACTGAGTGACTGAGTTCCTGCAATTCGCCTATCGAGGCAGGGGAGGTACCGCTCGATGTGCCCGCCCCGGAAACAAGAAGGTAGTGAGTTCGGTTCTCATCCACTCCATCAATAAAATTTCAGGGTTACAGGTGATTTTCCTGTAACCCTTTTTCGTTTCTGTCGCCGTCATGTTCGAAACGTGCGGCAAGCTAGATACTTTTTCTACATTTACCGTGGGAATGGCTCGGGTCCTCGATTGGCGTGAGTCGGTCGGTCGTTACTGTGCCACGTGCGTGGCATAGATCGTTGGCGTCCACATGGTCAGCACGGCATTACGAAAGGCCATGCGGGCTAAAAATCCAGTGCCTACGGCAGCATGACCAACAATTCCGACGCCCAAGCTAACCCACAGCATTCCACCGAAGCAATCGCCCTTATGTGGCGGATACAGAAATATGTGGGAAACCCCATGTATTCGAGGCGAAGGGGGCTGTTCAACGGATTTCGGGAGACGCGGAGGGAACCTGGCGACAAACGCTAAACATTGACGCTGAGGTTGGAGTGCTGTAAAAATCCACAGGTTTGACTGGCAATTCAACGCCAGCATATTCCGCCGTCCGGATGCGACATTGCGCAGAATGACGTTTGGCCTAATGGCTGTCCATGAAAAGTAAAAAAACGACCTGATGAAGATGTTCCCGTTCCGCTTTGTCGACTTGTTTGCCGGGCTGGGAGGGTTTCACCTCGCCCTGAAGCGGCTCGGTGGCGAGTGCGTTTTCGCGGCGGAATGGAAAGAGCCACTTCGTGATCTGTATCAAGTGAATTTCAACATGCGGCCCGAAGGCGATATCACGCTTGTCTCCCCAAATTCGGTGCCGGATCATGATGTGCTGACAGCTGGTTTCCCTTGCCAGCCATTCTCAAAGGCCGGTGAGCAGCTTGGTTTTGAATGCACTGAGCAGGGTAATCTCTTTTTCAATGTTGCAGCGATTCTAAAGGCCAAACGCCCTAGCTTCTTCATTCTTGAGAACGTCCCTAACCTGCTTAAGCATGATGAGGGGCGTACGTGGATCGAAATTCAGAGGATCCTTGGATTAGGAAAAGGCGGGTTGGGATATCACGTACGCGCGGAGCGGCTGTCACCGCATAATTTCGGCGTCCCACAGATTCGCGAGCGGGTGTACATCGTGGGATCTCGGGAGTCTCTAGCCGATTTCGAGTGGCCCAATACCAGTAACGCGCCGACCAACATTGAATCCGTACTGGATGACCATCCAGCCGAAGCGAAGCAATTGTCTTCTCAAGTTGCTGAATGCCTCAGCGTATGGGATGAGTTCCTGAAACTCTGCCCAAAAGATGTGGAGCTTCCATCGTTTCCGCTCTGGTCTATGGAGTGGGGAGCCACGTACCCCTACGAATCAAGTACGCCATATTCCAACTATGTGGAGATGGGACTTGATGGATTGAAGGGCTTCAGAGGAAGTCACGGTGCCCGGATCGGTTATCTACGCGATTTGGATCAACGATGGGCTGCGCTTCCCAGTCACGCCAGAACCCAACAGTTACTCTTCCCCAAGTGGAAGCGAGACTTCATTCGCCAGAACAGAGAGTTCTATGAAGTGAACTCGCCGTGGATCGATCCTTGGCTGCCAAAGATTCTTAAATTTCCCTCTAGCCTACAGAAATTTGAATGGAACGCTAAGGGCGGAGAAAGGAATATCTGGAACTACGTTATCCAGTTTCGTGCGTCGGGCGTTCGCGTGAAGCGACGAACAACGGCGCCGAGCCTGATCGCGATGACAGATACGCAGGTGCCGATCATCGGGTGGCAACGACGTTATATGACTCCCCATGAGTGCGCAAGACTGCAGAGCTTGGACGACCTTAAGCAGCTTCCACGAAGTACAACTCAGGCGTTCCACGCGCTCGGTAACGCTGTGAACTCGAGTGTTGTCGAGCATGTAGCCCGAGCGCTCCTTTCTCCGCGCAGAATACGTCAACCTGAATTGTGGAACGCGAACGTAGTTGAGTGCCGGTAACGAGAGCCTGAAGTTCGTCAGGGCGTTCGCCGTTCGCTCGCAACTGACACTGCCCCTGTTGTGCGATCTTTCAAGGACAGACTGTGGAAGACCTAGATTTTGATCAAATTGCGACGCTCCTATCGCAGCTTTCCCAAACGGGCACGCTGCCTAAACTGGAT
This sequence comes from Pandoraea pneumonica, assembly GCF_049918595.1. Taxonomy (GTDB): domain Bacteria; phylum Pseudomonadota; class Gammaproteobacteria; order Burkholderiales; family Burkholderiaceae; genus Pandoraea; species Pandoraea pneumonica_A. The sequence continues at coordinate 1,115,130 of NZ_JBNCRZ010000001.1, read as the reverse complement.
GGCCGTCGCCGTGCACCGCGGCCGTTCGATGCAACCGAAATAGAATTTTCGTCTAGTGCCTGGTTGGTGCGTGTGCTCGAGGTTGCCGCGTGGCTCAACCTCGATTCGTCCTTCGAGGAAGACGATCCGCCTCAAACTGTTGCGTTGCGCCTGTTCGACGAATTGTCGCCCGGCAAAGCGGAGGCGAGCTTTACGACCGAGAACGGTCACGTGTCGTTGACCGAAATAGGTATTCAAGCGCTTGAGGAAAGGTTAAGCCGGGCGGTAAATAATCGCACGGCCTTCCTCGCAATGCTCGACGAGGAAGTTTCGATCGCGGCTGCCACTGAGTCCTGGATCGATGCTTGGAACGAAGGGCCCGCGACAGAGCCACTCTCGATCAATGCGACCGTCGATAAATGGCGAATTTCTGACCTGGCAGGTCGTGCGCAGGATGATCAGTTGGAACTGAATCCGACGTACCAACGGGACTTCGTTTGGTCGAATGCTGATTCCCAGATGCTGATCGAATCAATCTTGCGAGGGATCCCACTTCCCTCAATCATCTTAGCGCGCAACTCAAGCAGTCAACGCTATCAGATCGTCGATGGGAAGCAACGGGTCACGGCAATCCTGCGCTTCATTGGGGCACATCCGGACGGCCTCAAAAACAGCCAAATGATGAAGGATCCTGAATTATTCAGGACCAACTTCGGGCAGTTTGCTAAGCGAAACAATCTGCGCGCGACGGATATTCGCGAAAAATATTTTCCGTTCAAGACTAAGAAGTACACGGATGAAAATGACCCGTTGAAGTCATTGGGCGGCCGATACTATTGCGATGTCAAAAGAGAGAAGGTCCGCATTGCCGGCGAGCACATTACGGTGAGCGAGTTATTCGAGCGAACCTGCGATTATTTTATTCCCGTGCTCATATATCGCGACACCCAGGTCCGTGATATTCATAAAGTGTTCAGGATCTACAATCAACAGGGCATGAAGCTGAACGCTGAGGAAATTCGCAATGCAGTGTTCAATCACTTGCATATCTCGCGCTTCATGCTGTTCATTGGAGGTGATCGGCCCGAACCGGAGATAGCTCCTGAACTTGTAGCGGTTGGGATTGACCCGACAACGGCGCATGAAAACATTAAGGCGCTAGGGTTTGGAATAACACGGTTCCGTCGCACCAAAGTACTATTCTGGACCGTCGCTACGCTAATACTTAAGCCGGCGCAGGCGCCTGACGGAAGCTATCGGACGCCGTCTACGGCAAGCCACATTGACGAATTTCTCCGCTCGATTGACGGAGGACGGCTCGCGCAATTCCGTGGGAAGGAAATCCTTGAGAATCTCGCACGCGACCTTATTGCCGCACTCGAACTCCATCAGGGCGCGTTGGACGCTTGGAGCCCGAAGTTCCGCCGTAAGGGTAAGAGCGCAATGGCCTCGCGATGGGAGGAGCTACCAGTGGTGGCTAGTCTGCTCGCATGTCTCGTGCTCGTCATTACAGGCCAGGCAAACAAGCTTGAAGAGCGGATCGACGAAATGAACGAACTAACGTCCAAGATGGTTGGACCTGAAAGTACGCAGAACAAGACCCAGTGGGGACACATTGCAAACGCATCAGTGAGTATCCTCGAGGAACTCGGTGTCAGCTTATCGGACGCAGACGCAGTCGTGAAGGAACGCTACGGTGACAGCGCGATTGATGCTCTCCTCGAGATCCGAAAGATTCCGCTGAACTGAAATGGGTACGGAGAAATCTAATTTTGGTCCCGCCGCGATCGTGCCTTTGGGCGACTCCACCTCTTTGGTGAAGGAGTCTAATGGTTCGATAGTAAACGGTGGCGCATGGTGGTCACGCTATCACGCGAGCGTGAAGGAGCGGCTGTCTCCGACTGCGTTATCTGTGCTTGACGCTGATGCCCAATACATTATCGAGAGGGCTCTTCCGCGCGATAAGGATGGGCTTGATTTGTCCGCCTGGCCTGAATCGCGGGTTCGCACAGGGATGGTGGTGGGTTCTGTTCAGTCGGGTAAAACTGCGAGCATGCTTGGTGTAGCGGCTAAAGCGCTCGATGCTGGCGTCGATCTCCTTATTCTCCTCGCCGGAACTCGAGTCAGTCTTTGGCTGCAAACTTATGGACGTTTCCTGGAGCAGTTGGACGGATCGAGCCCCGAGAGCGCGTTTCGTCGACGCAACGAACGGCTGATTCTTCCGCAGCCTGCTGACATCCTATATGAGCAGCGCGCCGACCCCGTGCAATATCTGCAGCGCCCACTCGCGCGCCAGGCGCTGCGCACCGGTCGACCGATCATTTGCATCGTACCTAAAGAGGACGACCATCTGCTCTCGCTGCGTCGTTTCCTGCTTGACATAGTCGCCGATGATTATCTTGCGGCACGCGAACGCCCCTATTCGATCCTGCTACTTGATGATGAAGCGGACGATGCAAGCGTACTCGATAGCGCAAAGGCTCAGAAAATTACGCCTCGCCTAATCACAGCCCTTTGGAGCGGTGACACTGAAGAGTCGGCGACCCGCCATGTAAAGATGCTTGCAACCTATGTCGCATATACAGCGACGCCACAAGCAAACTACCTGCAATCAACTCATAACCCGCTAAGCCCAAGAGACTTCAACGCGGCTCTTCGCACGCCCGGCATGACTGGTTCGGTGAAGCCTCGTTCAACAACGTATGCTGAACGCTTGGGCGTTCGTTCTTATTATTGCGGTGGCGAAATCTTCTACGAGCGCCTTCGGTTAGCGGGGGACGGGGCCTTGTGCCAGACGTCACCATTTCCGTATCGCCGGCCGGGCGAAACAGAGACAGAACTTAACGAAAGACGTGAAGTATTGCGCTGGTCCATGCTGTCAGATGCGTTGCGCTGCTACTTCGTTGGCGCTGCTGTGCGCAGCCTCGGACGAGGCTGGGAAAACGCCTTCGACCACGATTGCCTTTATTCAACGGTGGACGCTGCGCGTGCGGCCGCATGCGGTGCCCATACCATGCTTATTCATCCTTCCGCACGGAAAGAGGACCATTTCGGAACGGCATTGGATGTTGTGCGCTGGGCGACCGCGAAGCCGGGATATGAGGCGCAAGTCCAGCTTAATGATGAAGCAGACACTCTTCAGATCCCAGCCGACCACCTGATCCGGCGACTCCTCTCTGAGGAAGACGAGTGGTCGGTGTGGCTGGGCCGATTCGAGGCGTCGCGAATGGCGCTCGCGACGCTACCACAAGCACCTTACGCTCCTATCTCCCTTGATGCATGGCCTAGTGTGCGGGAGGCGCTAATCACACGAATCTTCCCGAACGTGCGACTACGCGTTCTAAACAGTGATCCGGATTCGGATGACCGGCCGCACTTCGAGATTGCTGAGAGTGAGGGCGGATTTAGAATTCCCGCAGATAGCCTTTCAATCTTTGTCGCAGGCAATGTTCTTTCACGCGGCCTTACGTTAGAGGGTCTTGCCGCGAGCTTGTTTCTTCGCGGCGCTGCCGAGCCGGCGGCCGACACACAGATGCAAATGCAACGCTGGTTCGGTTACCGAGGTAGTTTTTTGCCGTTTTGCCGGGTCTTCACGTACGACGATCAACTTCAACTCTTCAGGCGCTATCACGAAAATGATAGCGCACTAAAGACCGAGATAATTTCCTCGATGGATTCGGGGCAGGAGGACAATGGACCGGCACTAGTTCTACAAGGAGCATCGTTTGTTGCGACGAGCAAGGTCGAGGCTCGAAAGGTTCCACTATCCCCTGGGCCACGCCCCTCCATCAAATTGGTGGAGACAGAAGATGATGTTCTTGCGAAGCGCAACATAGACGTTGCTATTAGTCTTTTGAACGACGGTGAGTGGGTGCCACTGAACGACGATAAAGGCCTTCAGCGTGGTCTGATTCGGTCGGCTCCTGTTAGTCTTCGCCGGCTCGCTGACGTACTCGATTCGCTGTGCTACTCACATCACGACCCCCTCCTTGGTGACGAGCTTAGTCAGCGCTGGGAGCACTATGCCCGGTTGCTCGCGATCGATGAGCCATTGTTTACGCCTCCGAGGAGCAATCCTCAGGCTTATGGAACCGAGCCTCAGTCGTGTCCCTACTCGATCGCAGCGTATCTAAGACTCTGGTCTCATTTGAGTCTCGGTCGTTCGGCACCTGGACTGTACCCAACGGATCGCCCAGAGGTGCCCTGGAACTACTCTGACGTAATGCAACCTGGTGCGCCGGAATTCTACCTCGCCTTTCGCTTTGGGCAGAGGCCAGTTCGTGATCCTCGCCTCGCTGCAAAGTCGGTCAATGCTGTCACGCGAGATCGAGCCTCAAGTGGCCGTGCACTCCAAACTTTATGGGGGACTCGTGGTTATGGCGGAACTTACTACGGTGACGAATTCGTCGATTATTACTTCCATCGCACACACCCGGTTCCAAGCATTCAGGGTGGTGCCAGTTGGAGGCCACGCGGCCACCCTGGGCTGGCGTTGTTTCATGTAGTCAGTGAACCGGAGTTGCCGTACGATTTGCTCGCGGTTGGGCTTGGAATTCCTCACGGTGGTCCCGACCACATAGCTGCATTACGGAAATGAGCGACATTCAGTTCGAAGCGCTACGCGCGGACCTTGATCAACTAAGCGTCCCTCGTGGGCGCGTCCGTCACATGCGTTGGCTCGTACCGTCGTTGGCGATAGGTCGAACGGCGACGGGCGATTTCGAGGTTTTTATTCGAGGGCCCGAAATTCACGCGGCGTCGCTATTGGTCAAGCGGCATCTGCAACACGGCAACTGGCGACCAGAAGAAGGGGGCGCACAATTCTCGGCGACTAGAATCGTATTGCCCTCAGCTCATCATTTCGCCTCAATAGCGGCATTGATTGCCGTCGAATTGGTCCGTGCTGGCATCGCGGGCTCTCAAGGCGTCCAGAAGGCTTTCAGTGACGTGGAGCCGATCATTGAGATGGCCATTCGCCGTGGCGCCCTGTCTGAAAATGTCATTACTGGCCTAATCGGTGAACTAAGCGTATTGCGGCAACTAATATTGCTTGTCGCAAATCGCCCCAGTTCGATCTTACGTTGCCTCGATTTTTGGCAGGGATGGCAGCAAGGTAACCGGGATTTCCGAATCGGCAATTACTCTATTGAAGTGAAAACCACACGGTCGGAGGGATCCATTCATCAATTCAGTGGGCTACATCAACTGGAGCCGAATCAATTACCCTCCGGCGAGATGGAGCAACTGAATCTACTGAGCTTTGGTCTTGCCGCCTCTTCCGTAATGGGCGAAACTCTGCCGTCTTTGGTCAGCAGCGTTGCGACACTGCTTTCCACCGCAGCGGAGGGCTCCGATATCGCAGAAGAGTTCTTGCGGCGAGTGTCGTTGTACGGAAATCAGTCAGGTGAAGGTTACGTACACCAGACGATGCAGGAATGGGCCGCTTACGGTACACGTTACACGCATACGTTCGGCCCTCGACTTTATCGCGTAGATGATCCTGCTATGCGCTTGCTCGGCCGTGACTTGCTTAGCGGTACGTTCGTGCAGCCCGAGGGATTGTCCTTCACCATGCATTTCCCCGAACAGGTATCGGCCTTCAATCCCGCCCCGAACTGGGAAGCCGAGTTGCATCGCATGATTCAGCATGGGGATGCTGCATGATTCGGCCGATGCATAGTTTGGCGCTGTGATCCTCATTTTCGAGCACCAGGCCCCAGTAGTTCATCCTCCAACGGGACTCGCGGATGGTACGTCAAAGTCCGTCTCCGACAATTCAGAGTGGAGGCGGTGATTCAAGAGAACCTGGATGATCGTTCGAATCGTGCCTTCGGTCGGAACGATTCGACCCAGATCGTCAAACTGAAGCTGCCAGTTCCGTGCGGCATTTGTGGCGCGGAGCCGCCGCATATAGTCCGGATTGGCATAGTGAGCTCGCTCTTGAACAACGGCCATGCGTCGCAAGTGCATCGCGTTTGTTCCGACGTGTTGCACCAACAATGTCATATCAGAAAAGACCGATTGGAATTCCTCGCTTTGCTGTAGTTCGACAAAGGAGACGGCATAGGTCTGTTTGTATTCGAGTAGTGACTCGAAACTAGCCTTGTTGATGACCAAGAGATCGGTTTTTGTCGCGAAAAAGTCAAATGTCTTTGAAATTTGGAAGGACTTATCACCAGCGAGATCAAGCTGGTTGCCATTCAAGACTACATTGACAACTGACGCTCGCCTTTTTACACGCCAGTCATTAGCGAGCCGCCGGACGCCGTACAGCACCTCATTCTGCGTCTGGAGCCGGACCACGTATCCGGCACTGTTCTCCAACTGCTTCACATTGGTAATCAGATGCTCCTCAGGCGGCAGATCGATCTGGTCCTGCAGTTGCGGAAACGTGGTTTCGTCTCCCTCAAGATAGAGGCACCCGACTTCATTGGGCTGAGCCAGCAGTTGATAATCTTCAACTTCCTGATAGCGCGCGAGCGACTCTGTGACGATCCGTTTAAGTTCCGCCGAAAGCGCATCGGTCGTTACAGTGGCGAATGCCTTAAAAATCCCGCCTTTACCTGTACTTTTCTTGAACGTCCATAGCGACACGGTTGCATCATCAACGTTAAAGTTCTTAATGCTTGCGAGAGCTTCATTGGCGGCCATAAATTAATTTTTGAATTTTGATAATACGTATACGCCCTGCACGACGCATGATTTCAACTTGTCCCCCGAGTGTATCTTCGATCTGGACAGCGCGATTATGCTCCTGCTATTACCGTTGATGTCGGCACTGATCTCGTAGAGCTGCCAGCCGGTGGCGAGCAAGAGTGGATTCATTAGGATCTGACCCGACCGATAGGTAATTAGGAACATCCAGGCCAGAAAAACAATGAAGCCATAAAATTTCCCACTGCTTCCGAGATCCAATCCCATGAACGATACGACGTAGGGGAAAACATAGTTGATAAGATCGTTCGGGACAGTCTTCGATTCCTTAACTGTGAGTTCATGTACTCCAGGGATCCGATCAAGGACCCATATAAAAAATAGCAGGCTGACGAGACAGACAGTGAAAAGGGCCAGTGAACGTCCAGAATTATTCAGGACAGGAAGTTCGCAATCCTTAATGGTCAAGCAGAGTGGTTTCGCCCAACTCTTGTCGGCTATATCCTGAAGTAACAGGATCACGCTTAGGGGAAAATATGAGCCGAGAAAAAGAAGTGCGGCCGGAATTAATCTAACTTGCATTCTTATCCTAATCCGCTCACGCGTTGAATGGTGGTGTAGTTTTTATTTTACGCTGTGAGAGCGATCAGGGCCATCGTTCGCTGATCTTCCGGCAACTGAGGTGTCACGTGAGCATGGTGAGGAGATCCGGGATCTTGTGCCGCCACTGGTTGCGCAATCAATTACTGCCAGCGCGTGGGCCGCCGCTTGTTCGGCAGTCACTTTCTGACTACGTATGCTGGCAAGAAATCGACCGTTCCGACGGCGCTATAGCCTAGACTAATATCCCAACGCTCGTGGCCCTGCTGCTGACGTGCTCGTCTCGATTCACGCCGCATTCACCGAGATGCGCTTCAAGTCGCTACTTCTGAAATTAGTGCAAAACGGCTCGGATTTACGCGTTTTGCACCAGAACGAGTGCAAAAAAATAAGTGCGTGAAATTTTTGCAAGTTTGATCGAAGCCCGCTACGCTCGTCACATTGACCATCAACAAATGCGAGACGAGTGTTATGAGCGCGCTCGGCGATTTCATTCGAGCTAGAAGGAAGAAATTAGGTCTAACGCAGACGGCGTTGGCTGTGCGCGTCGGCGTGGACGACACATACGTAAGCGCCGTCGAAACCGGGAAACGCACTCCGGATGGCGAACAATTCCTGGAGCTGGTAGCGGCCGCGCTTGAGCTTAACGATGACCTCAGGCGTGATCTAGCTGCCGCCGCTCGCAAATCTCAGCGTATCTTTCGACTGCCTGCCGAAATCTCGGTGCACAAGCACGAGGTTCTTCGAGCACTGGCGATGGACATCAAACTTTCCGACGACGATATGAGTGCATTCGCCGCGATACACGCTGCGCTTGCGCGCAGCCGGACGTCGGAAGCGGTGGATACCCAAGAATCCATGATAGGAGGTCCTATGTAACGAAAAAGCGCCACAAACCGGAAGGCTTGCAGCGCTTTTCGGGTCCGAATCGACGACGACTCAGCTCCTAGACAAAGCCAAGTCTCCGCCTCTTCGACCCTAGCGTCAAGCTTTTCTTTTCCTCTTCAGTTTGCACCTGGAGGGATTCGATCAATCTCGATCGAATCCTTGACCGCGTTCGTCCACAATTCCGTGCGCTTCCGCGCGGCAATCGTCGGAAACGTGGTGCAAATCCATCACGTGAGCGTCACATCAAGACGCGACGGAGAGAGCTCGTGCCTAGAAAATCGAAGACCGCTATTCCCCCTCCTTCAACACGCCGTCCGCGCCGGATCGTTACGGTCTCGGGCCGAGGCGTTCGAGGGAGATTCCCCAGCCGAAAGTCCCCAAAGCCTCCTCAGTTCGAGAGCCTCGTCGAAGAGATGATGCTGCACGTTGTCGAAGTTGCACCGATGGTGAAGGCGATCACCACGCAGCCCTGTGTTTTCGAATACTTGGAAGGCGCCCGCATGCGCCGCTATACACCGGATTTAGCGCTCGATACCGCGGTAGGAGCGTTCTACGTTGAGGTCAAAGACGAGGCGTCGCTCGTAGAGGGTTCCAAAAACGTCGAGAGACTGAGAGCGGCGCTGAAGCATCTGAGGGAGTGTGGCGAGCGCCTGTTTATCGTGTTGAGAAGTGATCTGATCGAAAACGGTCTTCAGTGTCGGCTCAGGCAAATACTCAGAACGCGGCCAATTCGGCGCAGGCATCGATCGGATATCGACGCGAGTCTCTGGGATCCGGAAGGTGGGACAACTCCACCGGCAGACATCAATGAACAGTGGCAGAACGCAAAGCTGGAGTGCGACGCCTTACTCCGTCGGATCATGAAGCGCGATCCGGACGGCCTTCTACCGCAGCAAGCTCGTTGATCGAGGTCTCCATCATGGCAAATTTCACGAAAGACCAAACGATTTTCCGTGGCGCCGCGAAGTTCCGTATTGTCCGAATCCAGAACAATGTGGTTCAGCTCGAGAACACGGTGACGGGCGAATTTTCCAGCCACGACGAATCTGATCTGTTGGAGGAGTACGTAAAGGGGTATCTCAGAGCCATCAACACAAAGGAATATCAACGGGCCCCGAGGCCCGACTCGATCAGGGATCTGGCGAAAGCGGCCTCAGGCGACGAGGCTCAGGGGGACTTTGTGACTCGCCGTCGAGTCAATTACCTAGTGATGCTCGAGCGCATGGGGGCGTTCGAAAGTTCAAGGCAGGCACTTCGCGATGCAATTCGCGCTGTTTCCGTGCACCTGGCTGATCCAAGCCCCCCTCATGAAACTACGGTATATCGATGGCGACGCCGATACCACGTTGCACATTGTGATGTCCGTGCATTGCTGGATCAATCTGCGCGTCGTGGCGGGAGAGGAAAATCGAGGTTAGATCCGATCGTCGAAAGCATCATTCTCGACAAGATCGAAACCACCTTCCTCAACAATCGGAGAGGCAAGCCAGAGGAGGTGCACAACGCCGTATTCTTGGAGATACAGCGCCAAAATACGACGCGTATCGAATCCGAGTGGCTCAAGGTGCCAGGACTGCGAACCATTGAGCGTCGCATTCAAGAGATCGATGCTTATGACTTAGCCGTAGCTCGGTACGGTGTTCGCGAAGCTGAGCGTCGGTTTGCGGATCAAGACCGGGCCCGTCGAGCGTCCCGGATCTTGGAAATTGTAGAGCTTGACCACACTCCAGTCGATCAGATGGTCACGGATGAACACGGTGTTTGCATCGGTCGACCGATGTTTACCGTCGTTATCGATCGCTTTTCTCGGTGCGTCCTCGGCTTCTGCTTCAGCTTAGCCGGGCATGGCGTTCATGCAGTGTTCGAGGCTCTTCGGCACGCGATGATGCCGAAGAGCTACCTAGGCGAGGCGTTTCCAGAGCTGGATCTGGAGTGGCCGTGTCATGGATGGCCAGAGCGTCTACTGATGGACAACGGTCGGGAAATGCATGCGTATGCTGTTGTTGATGCATTGACCAACCTCGGCGTAATTTGCGAGTACGCAGCGTCTCGAACACCAAACGACAAACCGTTCGTCGAACGCTTCGTCAAGACGTTCAATTACTCCTTCATTCACACACTTCCCGGTACCACACTGGCAAAAATCGGTGATCGCATCGGCTTCAAAGCTGAGGATGAGGCTTGTCTGACGTTGGAAAAGCTCAATGAAATGGCGCACACCTGGATTACTTCGGTGTATCACGTCAGACCACACAGGGGATTGAACGGTCGCACGCCGCTTGATGTCTGGAAGGAGAGCGCGGCCGTGTTCCCTCCCCAGTTGAAATGCAACGCAGAAGATCTCAGCATTGAGTTCGGTAGTTACACCGAATGTGCCGTCCAGCACTATGGCATTGATCTCAACGCGTTCGTCTATAGCTCTTCCGAGTTGCTCGCGCTTCGCCGAATGTTGCCCGCCAAACAGAAGGTGCACGTCAAGGCTCCGTTTGAAAATGCGGGACAGATCTGGGTGTGGAATCCCATTGAATCGCGCTATTTCGCAGCCTACAACAAAGACGACAGGTACGTCGGCCTGACGATTGAGCAGGCCAAAGCGCTGCGTAAGCTGTCGAAGCCTCTGGATGCTCACCAACGTACGCGTGCGAGCGCTGAGGAACAAATCCGTGAGCAGAGCCTCGAGGCGATGCGTGCCAAGGAACTGAAGACGCGCAAGCTTGGCGCGCGTCAGGCACACATCACGTCTAAGAGCTTCAACCGTCCACAACTTCCCGCACCGGAACTGGCACCGATCCAAGCTCCGATTTCGCCGGTAGGCGACGACGAGCTTTACGAGTTTGCCGTAGACGTCTCAGGCGAAGGAGGCCGTAATGACAGCTGACACGTCCCTGAGGGCTACTGTTACGGACATACGATCGAACTTTATCCACTTCCACCACGTTAAGCACTTGCTCGCCAGGCTGGAGCGCATGTACGAGTATCAGTGTTCCAACGACGAAGCCGACCACCTGATGGTGGTCGGGGAGTCCGGTGTGGGCAAGTCGACGCTGCTCGAAAAATATGTGACGAAGCACCCTCCTATTCAGCACGATGAGTTCACGGAAGTCCCCGTCCTCTATGTTCCGCTGGGTCCGTCGCCAACCCCAAGAATCTTGGCCAGCACCATCCTGCAACGACTGGGGGATCCGAAATGGAATATGGGGCGCGAGATCGAGCTGACGGCACGGCTGGTCTTTCTAATCAAACAATGCCGCGTGAGAGTCGTCATCATCGACGAGGCGAATCACCTGGTTGATCGGGGCGGCGAGAAGACGCTGCATACCGCTGCGGATTGGCTCAAGCGCTTGGTCGACGCGACCCGAGTGTCCTTCGTGATAGCGGGTATTCCACGTGTGCGGCGATTGCTTGCCACCAACGATCAGTTACGAGACCGATTTCGCGAGGTCGTGGAGATCGACCGGTTCTCCGTGGCCACGCAGTTCACCGAACGTGAGTTCCGAAGTGTACTGAAGGTCTACAAGCGGTATCTCCGGCAATTGCCGACGGTGGACATCGCGAGCGGCGCCTTCGCACAACTCATGGCCTTTGCCACCGATGGTCGTCTTCGCGACATTCGTCGATTGCTTGTTCGTGCTGTGGAGCTAGCTTACGAGCAGCAGAGTCCCAGATTGACCGACTTGGTCTTGGCAGAAGCTTTCCGTGCGGTCATCTACCCAGGATCGCCGGACGATCGAAATCCATTCCTCAAGGCATTCAACATGATGCCGCTCGTGAGGCTTGATGAGCCCTTTTCTCCAGTGGAGCGATGATATGAGCGCTGCGAATCACATCGGCGTACCGCTTTGCCGTCCGAGCCCACATTCCGACGAATGGTCCGAGACATATCTATTTCGAGTAGCGCGAGCGAACGGCATCTATCGGCCGCGAATGAGTGACATTGAGCGCCTCCGCCCCACGCTGGGACCAACAGCTTCTAGTCGCTCAGACGGCTACCCGGTTTGGAGTCCGTCGACGTTACCGCGATGGAGCGTGGTAACTCGGGTCAATCCGATTCGATATTGCCCGCAATGTATGGTCGAGTGCCGGTACATTCGCGCACGATGGCGGTTGACCCGACTTGATGTATGCACCCTGCATGGAGTTCGCCTAAAGGATGACTTGGCCGAACCGGTGATGACCAAAGGATACCGGCAGCCAGACAAGCACTTCATCACTGAGGTAACGGACGAACAGCTGTGGGAGGGGGCGCTGTGTCCGATGCCCTGCGAAATGCGTCACGCACGGCGGTTGTGGTCCGGATTCGAGCGGCTTCTTAATAGCGGCAATAACGCCGAAGCGTCTGACGAGCTTGTGTACGTCCTGTTTTTGGAAGCTATGCTGGACGCGATCGCGACCACATGCGAGGAGGCTAGATCGGAGACGTTTCAGGCTCCCCGCTCTGCTCATATCGCGGAGCTCGCGGATCGCTTTCAGCTTCCGATAGAACCAAACCAAGAAGGTCTTCGGCAATTCTTGATCCATATTGAACGTCCCTCGCACCGAAACGCGGTGCTTGCGAGACTACGCCGGATGCTTCTTGACGAAGCGATGCGCCCCACTTGCCTATCTACGCTGCCCATCGCAGAGCTGCGGCAAGAATTCTTCATGGGTGGGTACCTAGCGCCTCGCACTCCCACGCGTACCGCACTCCATCCGGCTCGCGACATCCCAGACGGCTATATCAGTTTCGAATCCGCAGTGGCTATTATCGGATGCCCATCTGAGATGTTGCGACATCTAATTCACCATAACGTGTGTCAGGGTTCGCGCACCGTCCTCAATGGAATTCGACGATATACCTATTTGCCAAGGGCTGCGGTACAAGAATGCCGTCGGTGGTATGCGTCTCTTGTAACTCCGGGCAGGGTTCCTCGCGAGCTTCACGTCGACTACCGAGCGTACGTCGCGCTGCGAAGTATGGACATCCTGCGCCCTATCGTGGTGGAGGACTCCACATACTACCGGAGGGCTGATCTGGTCAGGATCTGTCAGCGCTTGGAGGAGGTGGCGCGCCCGCACCCGGGCGACGCCGAGCGCACATATTCCCTATTCGGAGATTGGATGGCGTGGCGTGGGGGCACCAGGGCGCTATCGCTGAAAATTGTGAGGGAAGTATTCAACGGGAATCTTCCTGTCTTTCGGAAATTGGACTGCCCCGGTTTGTCGGCGTACTTCGTCGACGAAACGGCGGTTAGACGTTTGCGGGAGTTGCGCCGGGTCGAAGGCGGGCGAACGCGCAAGCGGCACGTTACTCACGGCCAGCTTTCCTTACTGCCGCAATGAAGCCTTCCTTCACCAACGTTACCGACTGGCGGGCGCTGGGGATGCGGTTGTTCCAGGACCGCTTCCTGGTTCGCCCGTCCGCCTATCCGGACGAAAGCTATCTCGGCTATCGATTGAGAGCGGCGTGGTCCAACGGGCTGGCTGACCCCGGTTGGATGTCGCCCTTCGAAAGTGGATTGCCGAAGATGCATGGCGCTGCACGATGGTGCCCTCTTTGCCTGGTTGATGCCGCCGGATACTGGAAAGAGGATTGGATTTCCGGGCCAGCAGCGTGCTTTGAGCATCGTTGTTGGCTAACGTCGATCTGCGCGGGATGTCGTCGTGCCTTGCGCTGGAAGCAGGCACGACTTTCGACGTGCATTTGCGGCGCGTCACTAGCGATCGGGCAATTCGAGCGACTTTCGCAGGACGTGGAATGCTTGATCGATGACTTATCCGAAGGCGACGCTCGCACTATGTCCGTGACAGACCGATGGGAGCTCGCGCGCTTTCTCGGCGCATTGTCACTCTTCGGACTGCGGGGGAAGCCGCAAAAGCGAGCGTCACGTAGGTCTGAAGATATGGAGAGAAATGTCATAACGGCGGGGGCACCGCTCGTCATAGACCGCATAGCTTGCTTTGAGCTGATGGATCGTTTACGAGTGCCACAGGCAGTTTCAGTGTGCGTTCCACTTTTGTCGGACGCTTTTCCCCACTTGCTCGCAATGTTGCGTAAGCAATTGGCCGTCGGGGCGAGACGTTGGCTGTTGGAACTGCTGAACGACTACGTCGAATACGCTGTGTCCAACGGAGACGCGTTGCTGTGGGAAAGGAAAGACAGAATATCGTCCCCGGACCTGCGTTGCGGAGAGATGCCGCGCAGCTCCTCGATTGCCAGAATTGTTAGGCAAACTGGTGAGGTGGTGCCGGTGAGACGGACCAAAGCTGGGCGCCGCAAATTTGTCGTCGATGACGCCAGCCTTCAACGGATGCGGCAAGTGCAGCGTTCTTTGCTTTCTGAAAAGGCTGCGGCTCGATACATTGGGCTTTCCTCGACGCGCATTCGCGAGCTGGTGAGGTTGGGGCTGATCGATGGCGTAGAAGGCCGCATACGCAAGGACTCCCTAGATCGCATGGTGAGTCGTATCGCATCTGTAACCACCGAGAACAATGAGCTTGCCGATCCCGTACGTTTGGGAGAAGCGCTTCGACGATACGTCCCCACACATGCGTCCGAAGTGTTTTTTGCGAAGCTGACGTCCGGCGCCATTCGGCTCTTTGCTACGGGCACCGTTCTGGGAGACTTCGCTGTTGAGCGGAGCGACGTGCTCGAAAGTTCTCTTGGTGCAGTGACGGTGTGTGATCAGATATCCATTGTTGAGGCGGCTCGGCGCATTGGAGTGAAACAGGAGGTGATGTATCACCTTGTTAACGTGGGGTTAGTGCGCTGCCAGACCGGGAGGTTACGAACACGCGCTGCACGTACGGTCAGTGTTGAGGAGCTTGAGCGATTCAGACATCGCTTCCAGCCACTAGTCCACGTTGCCCGATCGCAAGGCGTTTCGTCCCGCACCGCGCTGTGTTGGGCTCGTGAGAACGGTATCGAAGTCGTTTCCGGGCCATTGGTTGACGGTGGACGGCAGTACTGGATTCGAACTAACAGTTCCTGAGAGCGCGAGACAGGTCGGACACAAACGTGTTCGCCGCCCGCTCGGCTGCTAACGATACTTAACTGAATTTTCTGGAAATGTAGCCATGAAATTGCTGATACTTTCTGATTTGCACAACGAATTCGAGCCATTCGAAGTCGATGCACAGGCGCTAGATCGAGCTGACGTTGTCATTCTGGCTGGCGACATTCACACGAAAGATCGAAGTGTGAAGTGGGCTCTTAAACTGACCAGCGCTTCCTCGAAGCCAGTCGTCTTGGTGGCTGGGAATCACGAGTTTTATGGCGGGCATTTTGATGGTGCCCTGGAAAAACTACGTGCGGCGGCTGTCGGGACGAACGTGAAGGTCATGGAAGATGACGAGCTGGTGTTGGATGGCATCAGGTTCCTTGGTTGCACGCTGTGGACCGACTTCAAGCTATACGAGGGAGAAGTGTCACCCGGGGTTAGCATGCGCGACGCTCAAAGTTCGATGAGCGACTTCCGCTTGATTCGAGCGACCTCTACGTTTCGAAAGCTATATCCGATAGACACTGTTCGCCGCCACGAAGTCTCGCGCGCATGGCTGCGCAACAAATTGGCCGAACCGTTTGACGGAAAGACTGTTGTCGTCAGCCACCACGCGCCATCGATTCAGTCGGTTGACCCTGAGTACGATGGAGACTCACTGACACCTGCATACGCCTCGAATTTGTCTGAGCTGATGGGGCCCGCCGTCGACCTATGGATTCACGGGCATATGCATACGAGCTTCGACTACATCGAGTCCCCGAAGGATGATGTCGCGGGACTCGGGACGCGCGTCATTTGTAATCCGCGCGGGTACTCGCCGCGACACCTAAATCCGCAGTTCGATCCCGGCTTAATTGTCGAAGTGTAAGTAAAAAATGACGCTAGGGTGCAGCGAAGATATTTCGCGCGGCATCCACCAGGCGGGACAGCTTTGAACTTGGCAAAAGCGAAGACACTCGATCAAACAAATCAAGCAGGTCAGCAGGTTCTGCTAGACATGCAAAACCAGTGCTAGAAACTGGGACCTGAAACGTGCGGAAGCCGCTCGGCACGCTAAGTCGGGGATGCCGATTGAGATTGATCAAGGGAAACTGTTGCGATGATCGACTCAAATTCGGGAATTATGTCTGGTTGATAGCGATCGATGAATTTCCTTACGGTATCGTTCTCCATCAACTTCGCAAGATAACCCTTGGCAATTACAAGATTCAGAACATCTTGCCCATATGTCTGTTCGACGAGCTTGTATTGGGTTTGAAGATTTCCCATCTCATGCTCCATGATCGCCATTTGCTCCACGGTGACTCCTGTGAGCTTCGTCGGCTTCTTCTCTCCGACGAGCAGGTTGGCCGGTGTCGCCACGAAAAGCGCCTCGACATATGGAACCGTGATGTTATTGACGGAGCTCATGAGCTCGACGCATTCGATCTGCCGTGTCGGTTTCATCTTTCGCAGAACACGGGATATTTCAGGCGAGAACTCTCGATCCTTCAGCAGCTCGATGGCTTCCGGGCATAATCCGTCGAGCAGACGAATCTTGCGTCGTATCAATGAGACGTCTACTGCGAGCGCCTTTGCCAGCCGCTCGGGTGATATGCCGCGCTCTACAGCGCGGCATATCATGCGATGCTCCTGAATTGTCGAAACTCGGTTCAGTCTATTGTTGTAGGTGTAGCTTTCGTCATCGGTCGCCTCAAGACACAAGACGTGCGAGATCTTGAGTTGCTGAAGTGCGAGCAATCGCAGGTGGCCGTCGAGCAGCACGTAAACGTCCTTCGATGCACCGTCGGCCCGAGTCACCGACAGTGGCTCGATCAATCCAACTTCCTGAATGGAGGCAAGAATCTGCTGGAATTTTCGAGAGGTTGAGGTTCGTTCCTGCAGCTTCTTTGACAGCAGTACATTTTCGACTGGAACCAAAATCGGTTCGGGTATGAAGCCGATAGGTACCCCACTCATCCTGTGCTCCCACTCGGCCAGACGCGATCGGCCAGATATTTGGGTAATGTAGCCAAACCTTCCGCTCGCAGTAGGTTGACGAAATTCTCGTCGGAAAATAGCTGACGTAGAGCGCCCACCAGGAAAAGTAAGCGTTGTTGCGTAAACTCGGCTTTTCTCACGATTGCCCGTTGTCGCTCAACTTCGCGCTGGTAACTCCGAACGAGGCTCGAAGCACTGACATTGCTATTGCCACGCGGCGCGCTTCGGCTGGCTGATCGACCCAGTGTCTTGCGACGCTCAATAACGCGCCGCGCGTCAATGAGCTGTCTGCCGCGTAGTTTTCCGGATTCGTAGGCGGTTTGTAGCGCTTCTTGAACTGCTTCATCGCTATCTCCTGCCCCCACAATGTCTAGTGCCGTGTTCAACGGTACTCGGCCTTGTTCGACCGCGACCAACAGCCGCTCTTCGCCATGACTAAGCAGATTCAAAATCCCGCGAACATACCATTGCGTCAAGCCAGTCTTTTCAGCGATTTCTTTTGATGAGTAGCCTTGGGCGGAGAGCTGCCTGATGCCAGCGAGCAGTTCCAAGGGCCGATGTTGGCGGCGCGCAATGTTCTCCGCCAAGCTCATGATGAGCGCGTCTTCATCGCTTACATCCACTACCAACGCCGGAATGGTCGACTCACCGAGTGAAGTAAATGCCTTCAGACGACCTTCGCCGCAAACAAGGAGAAATCTCTCGGTTCCATCGGGGCCTGATCTTGGTGTAACAACGATGGGTTTCTTTAGGCCGATTTTCTTAATATTCCCGACGATATCTTCAAAAATCAGGTTGTTTCTATCACGCGGATTCAGTATCTCGATCCGATCGATTGGAATGATTCGCAGCTGTGGATTGTTCATGCGGCCCTCCGCAATCGAGCACGCTGTGCCATGCCGTAGAGATATTCGAGCGAGTCGAAACGGTAACTCTCAAATTCCATGGCGTTACGGTCCCGAAGACTGATTTTCGGCATACCAAAATCGAGCCTTGGAAGAAGGTAGTAGTCAAGTGCAGTCGAATTTTCGTGGTCGAGCCGAACGGCCACAGTTATGTCGGGCAGCAAACTGGCGTCGAAGCGAACCTTCCAGAAATGGTGCCCGTTGAGCTGGATCTGACAGCGGGCCAAGACAATTGAGCAAGTAAATTCGCGATTGACAGTGAGTACGTCAGTGGCGAAGTCCCGCTCGACGCTGCCTCCGAGATCCGCGATTCTGCCTTCCGTCATCGCGACGATTTCAGGATGGAGTTTTCGAAGAAAACGATTGGTCTCGATGTAACGATAGTCGCGATCAGGGGTAAATCCTACGGCTTGATATGCGCGGATTAGACTTCCAAAACGATACGCATAGACCGACGCAGACGGCATGCCATCGGTTTCATCAATTATGACCCCGGACAGGAATCCGCGGCTCTGATACAGGTTTCGGAGACGCTCGATAAGTTCTTCACTTGAGTATCTCCGAGCTCTGGCTCGCATGATGCCTTGCGCGGTGTAGAACGTTTCACTCGGAACCACAGCTTCGAATGCGTGTTCCTTTTTTATCCACAAGTCCGGAGGATTCACGATCCGTAGCATCTTCAGCTTGAACGACACTCGGTTGTAAACGTTGTTACCGATGTACTTCTCGTTGGTAAGTACTTCTCGTACCGTCGATCGAGTCCAGTCGCGTCCAAGATCGGTGCAGACGCGCATGGTGTTCAGACGCTGAGCGATCTCGGACTCCGTCAATGAGTCGTCGATGAACCACTGGTAAATGAGCTGGACAATTCGTACCTCATTTTCTGGGCCAGGCACGAGAATGACGCGATCAGTTTGCAGGCTTTTATGTTCGCCTCGCTCGAGATGCGCTTTGATAACACCATGCTGGTCGATCAGAACACGTCGCAAGCCAAAACCGGCGGGCCCGCCCTGACGATAGCCTAGCTCGATCAGCCGACATTGCCCCGCAAAAACCTTGGCTGAGAGCTCGCGACTATACTCGCCTGCCATCGCACGCTTCACACCTTTGACGATCGTGGAAACGGGAGAGCCGTCGTTTTCGAATTGCTCGGCACAGTACAACACTTTTATACCTGCACGACGGCAGAGATACTCGTAATATGCGCTCTCGTCCGAGTCCTGAAATCGTCCCCAACGGCTAACGTCGTAGACGAGGATCGTGTCGAAGTCCGACACCCCGTTCTCGACGTCACGGATTAGTTCCTGCAGACCTTGTCTTCCGTCGATCTTCAAACCGCTCTTGCCCTCGTCAGCATAGGTTCGCACGATCGCGAGCCCACGTTGAGATGCGTATTCGCGTATTCGTGCGCGTTGGTTTTCCGTCGAGTACTGTTGGTGCTCGGTTGACATGCGCACGTACTCGGCGGCACGCAACTGATCTCCCGGTGTTGGCCCGGCTAGGGCTTCGCGATCGAACGACATGAGTTGGTTCCAACACCATGACCACGCAACGATTGCTCGTAGTTCTTCATGCAAAGGGATTAACGACGAGCGGCTATGAAGCCACATTAGCAGAGACGACACGAAAATTTACTAGTCATCTCTTTGCAAGCCCGGCCTGACTCTTCATAGGCTCGAAACAGCGGTTATTTTCACGAGATGTTCGTCCATATTTGCAAGGTCATAAGTGCCAACGAATTTGATCAGGTACAAGCCCTTCAGTAGCTCGGCAGGAACAGGCGACGCGTCCATTTTTGCAATAGTGGATGGGGCGTGTTTTGTGTCCCGAATCCGTTGAAGATCCCTGTTACGTTGGCAATATTCGGGATGCGATTGGCGATAATTTCGCCAATAATCGGGGTGTCGGGCCTGCCAGTCCGACTGAGCGCGTTGCTGATTGACCAGATAGTCTGAATCGGTATGCAGCTTCCGCTTGTGCCACTCGTAACGCCGCTGGCGCTGGCAGGCAGTGGAGGAGCAGTAGCGTTGATTGGGTATGTTTGGGCGCGGGGTGAAAACTGCGCCACAGGAAATGCAGCGTCGGCTTGTTCTCATGATGTCCTCCGTGTGCCCCGTCGCGGATGGCATCAGAGACTAGGCCTCGAGTTGCGAACTATTTTGCTGTTTCAAACTTTGTGTCGAGGAGCTGCGCCATGCCTGCAATCAGCAGAGTTTACCGTGGCTGCGAATTGGAAATTTCAATCGACGAAGACCCGTCGATGTGGAACATCACGATCGTGATTACCCCGCTTGATGGGGTTGAGCTCATCACGCCGTTTGAGGTCAAGCACATGAAACTGCCAAAAGAGGATGCGTTGCCCATAATCCGAGCAATGCTCATTTCTGAGGCGTGCCTTGCGATCGATGGTCGAATTGTGGGCGGCTAGCGAGGGGACGAATCACGGGGGAGGGGCTGACATGAAGCATGACTTACAAGCGTTCAAGGCGGGACGGAGCGGAGCGCTAAGTGTTCTCGAGATCCGCTCGCCGCACTCCTCGATTCCATACCGGCCACGTGTTTCGGTCACTTGCAGCCAAGGGCGAGTCAATTTCTCTCATGCGGTGCCCTCCATCTCAGCAGCCTTTCAAGAGGGCGGGGGTCACCCAACAGTTTTTTTGCCAGCGAAACGCGGTCTATTATTTTTTGCCGTTCGCCCTCGTCTAGGCTATCAATTGCGTTCTCAACCTCGGTGAAAAACGCTTCAATCCGTCTGGCCTCGTCCCAGCCCGCAATGACGGCCAGCAGGTCAGCTCGCGCGTCCTGACGGCATTTCTCTTGTCTGGCATGTGCTTCCGCCTCCCGGTGGCGCTGCATCTCTTCGTCCCACTGCTTGCGCTCCTCCTCGGCTTGACGTCTCGCGATGTTCAGCTCCGAACTCAAAGCGGGACCTGCAGCCTCCAATGCGGAAACGATGTTGGGCAGCATCGATGTGAGTTGCCCTGGCTTTTCTTCGCGCCAGTGCTTGGTCCACTCAACTAGCCACGATGGACAATACGCTTGCAGGCAAAGTCGACCCGACGCGACGTCCTTCATTGTTGTCCAATACCCTTGCCTCTTGAACCTCTCGCGTTGAGTCGGCGTGACACTACTAAGAGGAACATACTGGCTATTGCCGACGTACTGCATTTCAACGACTTCACTCATCTCGAAGAGCGTCAGGCCGATTGGAACGTCAGATATGTACACGACCGTTGGGCGCTCAGGCGACCATGGGTCTTGCTGGTAATGATCCTTTCTTGGTACCTCCCGTAAATCGACCTCAGCGCGCCGAATGCGCTCGCTGGCCGGTGCGATTGTCACTCGGTGACCGCGGGAAGTCAGTGAGTTGAAGAGCTTGTCGGCGGTATCGATGCTGGTATCGAGTAGCTCCCTCGACGAAATTAGGTCGGCCATCAACCGTTTGAATGGCCGCAATATGCCCGTTTCGCTGTCCCTGGTTTTGTCGAAGAATGGTTTGATGCCGACGACTAGCGGGTGGGCGGACTTTGAGGGGACCGGGCCGCGGGATTTGCGACGAATGACTGGTCCTGTTGCCGGCTGGGAGTCATTGAGCACACGAGGTGTTTGAGCTGCTCTCTTGGTGGCCCGCTCGGTGGTGCCAATTCCACTGCCAGGCTTCCACTCCGTGACATCGCCGGGCCTGGCTTCAGGGAGTGCTGGTCGCAGAGGAGCCTTTCCGACCTCCAGCTTCGCCCAATAACCGCGAGGCGGTCGTGGCACACGCAGCTCTGTACAAACTCGGGCCATGTAACTCGAAGAGACTCCGAATCTCTCGGCGATTCGAAGCATTGGCTCTCGCCATACTAGTTCGTACAGTTCTGCGCGGGAAAGTGGATCGCTCAAGATTGTATGAATTCCCTTGGTTAAATGGCTCTCATCATTGGGGGTATTGCCGGTGAAATTAAGGTTGCACGTCTATCCGAAAAAATCCAGCCCGCGCCTATCAAATTTTCCGAGCAACGTACTATCGTTTCATCCGTTGTTGTGAGGTATCCTAACTGTCTGCGGATGCCTGCACGATTGACCTTGAGCGCGGAGCGACTCTCTCTGAGAGGGGGATCTTCCTCCCGTACCGGTTGCTCGGCTGCGAAACACTTACCGCAATGTTCGTCGATCGTTCTGACCGGAAAGCGCCGAACCATGCAATGGTCATTTCCAGAACCATTGTCGAGGCCATCGGTCGTTTGGTTGCTCCGATCGAGCAAGTGGACCCAAACGAAGAATAGAGCCTACGGACATCCGGGCGACGGCGTGTCGACATCAAGCTTCGGGCGGGGTCATATCAAGGCCGACTTCGCCATATTCAAATTCCTGATTTATGGATCCAATTTACGTGACTGCGTTCGCCGGTTTAGTGGGCGCGATATCGACGTGCATTTGTGTTGCCATTACCGCTCGTACCCAAACGCGTAATCAACACTTTAGCAACCAGTTTCAGTTGACGCTTGCTCAAGAAAAAACGAGAAGCGATCTTATGGTTAAGTCCAGAGAAACTGCCGCCATACAGTTATCCATCGCTCATCGACTTCTAAGCCACATTGACCGAGAGTTTTCGGTGACTGGGTTCAATATCGTATGGACTGCCTCGATGTCAGTGGATGATTTCAACACCAAATACATGGCATTGTGCGAACGATTCGACGAGCTACAAATGATTGTCGATTTCTACACACCTGAAGCATCTGCAGTCTGCAAAAAGCTCTACGGAGAGATGAACATGTTCTGGGGAAATGTCCAGAACGTCCTTTACCTCACGGCCGAGGGAAAACAGGTTGACCACAAAACGAGCTGTCTTCAGAAGGCACATGACGCGGCAACCGAAATCGGTCGGCACGCCGCATCCGTCAAATATATACTCCAACGGAGTTTCAAAGCCATCAGCGCTTCGGAGATGATCTCTCAGTAATGTTCTCGACGAAGAGCGCTGGCATTACGACGGCGATTACCAACTAAATCGGTGAACCCGCGCAGACGCGGCCGACCGTCGCCGTGCCGTCCGTGATGAGGGGATGCAGGCTTTGTCGCAAGCAGCACCGATCTGACCTGCCCGGTGATTTTCGGACCAGTTGAAACTTGAGAGAATGGCTTCCAACGGAGAAAGGAAGTCATGAAGAAGAGCCGGTTTACGGAAGAGCAAATGGTCACGATCCTGCGCGAGGCGGACAAGGCGCCGGTCGCCGAGGTGTCGAAGAAGCACGGGATCAGCGAACAGACGATCTACAACTGGCGCCAGCATTTCGGCGGGATGGACGCCGCGGATGTGAAGCGCTTGAAGCAACTCGAGCAGGAAAACGCACGACTGAAGAAGATGCTGGCCGAGCGTGATCTCGAACTTGATGTGATGAAGGAGATCAACGCAAAAAAATGGTGAGCGCGCCCGCTCGCCGTCAGCAGGTTGCCTACGCGAAAGCGCGTGGTCTGTCGGAGCGGCGAGCGTGCGCGCTGATGTCGGTCGCGAGGTCGGCCCTGAATTACGAGTCGAGGCTGGCTGGGCGTGATGCGCCGGTGCTGGCGGCGATGTGTGTTTTATCGGCACAATATCCGCGCTACGGTTACCGCCGCATCCAGATTTTTCTGGATCGGCAAGGCCATCCGATGAGCGCCGACCGGGCTTGGCGACTGTGGCGTCTCGCGGGCTTGCAAGTGCCTCGCAAACGCCCACGCCGGCGAGTATCAGTGCATCGCCCGCGGCCTCAGCCTGCCACGACGGCTCGGCACGTCTGGGCCTATGACTTTGTGTTCGATGCCTGCGCCAACGGCCAGCAGTTGAAGTGTCTAACCGTGATCGACGAATACACGCGCGAATGCCTGGCCATCGATGTGGCAGGGTCGATTCGCTCGGGGCGGGTGATCGAAGTGTTGTCACGGCTGGTCAGCTTGCACGGTGCGCCACGTTACCTGCGTTCGGACAACGGCCCGGAGTTCGTATCGCGGGCCATCCTGAAGTGGGCGGCACAAAACGGCATGGACATGGCGCTCAGTGATCCCGGCAAACCTTGGCAGAACGGCGCGGACGAGAGCTTCAACGGCAAGTTCCGAGATGAATGCCTGAGCCTTGAGTGGTTTCGAACGCGCACGGAAGCGAAGGTTGTTATCGAGCAGTGGCGGCGTCACTACAATGCCATCCGGCCGCATTCGAGCCTGGCCTATCTGACGCCCAACGAGTTCAAGCAGCGGTATTGTTCAACTGAAGCAACCGAGGCCGTTCTCCAAGATTGAAATGGCCCGAAGAAATCAGGCAGGTCAGATCGATCTTATCGCATGGCCGTTCTCCACACAGGGACAACTTCAGCGGGTCGGAGGAGGGAAAGTCGAAGTCAGCTCACGGGACGCGGCGTCCCACTCTCGCAGATTTTTCCGCGCTTGGAGCCGTTCTTGAGTTGCCTCTAGGCTGGCATCCCGAGGTCACGCGAGCCGTTCATAGAACTCAGGGGCGATTGGGGTGCACCAAAATGCTACTACTTTGGCGTGGTAGTAGACCAGTCGCAACAACTCCGCCGTCTCGACAAAGAGCTTGTGGCGCGGTTGTTCGTAAGTCATTGATTTTATTGTGCGAGACGTCTCATCAACTAAGGCGCCCTACGCCTCGTGCGGGGAAACCGAATTCGTGAGACTAGAAGCGAGTCGGTGATACTGGGATCACGTAGTTGATGAGATTTCCCGGAATTAAGTAAGCGGTTCGAGTTTTGGGAGCTGGCGAGCACGTGGGGCCAGCTCCTACTCGGCATGGAGGCGCCGGCGCTTACCCATAGTATTGCGCGGCCCTCTCCAATTCCCGCACAATGCCTCACCGCTTGGCCCTGGCGTGTCTGTGCTCGGTATCACCCGCTTCGTTACCTGCGATCCTGCAAGCTAGGTGTGTAATGGACGTGGCATCGTGTGGCGAGTCGTCATGCTTTCGGTTCAACCAGAGCCCGGAAGTCGTGATTAACGTCACTGAAGAAGTCGGTTCGCTCCCCCCCACTCAACACGCCGTTTATGACGGCTACCAGCACGTCGCAGACATGCTTATTGAGCACGGCCCGCACGAGGGTATTGGGGTCTTCGCGGTTGCATTCGGTCATCAGCGCGTCAATCGCGTCAATCACCTCGTCATAGCGATCATCGTACTCGTCGCCGTCCTCTTCACGCTTTCTCGCCAGAACACGTGCCCTAACGCGGTACAACGCTTCGATATCAATGGGTTTCATCGGAATGAAGGTGCATCAGGAGAGTGTCCGGGAAACTACGCCCATGATCGACGACCACGCTAGACAAATGCCTTTTTAATATCAAATAAGACCATGCCTACCGAGAGCGACGGACCTGCTCAACGGCCGCCCCTTCGTATGGCTGATTGGGACAACGCTGCGGTGCGCCAGAGTTTTCGAGCGTTAGCTCTGGCGACGGTTCGTCAAGCGCAGGGCCTGCGGGTTTGTCTCCCGCGGCTTGCCCGTCGTGAAGACGGGAGAGATAGTAGACCATCGCGAGTATGACGGGGATGCCGATCAGAAATGTTGGCGAGAAGTACTCCTCCCCAAACATCATAAAACACGGCCACGGCAACATCGCAATTGCGGCTAGATAGATAACGGCCCAGCAAGCTTTTTCTTTCAGGCTTTTGGATAGCGCCATTCCAGACCTCATCTCCGAAGGTATGCTGACCCGCCTCCCGGTTTTAGTCCGGACTGCGGTGAGCGTCTGAGGATAAACACGGCTGCTTCGCGTCGAGTGCTTGGGGCAACTGACACAGGCTTCAAACAGCGCGGCGAACGGTGTCGCGATCGTGGCCGAATGCTCGTCGCTGCAACGGGCGTGAGGAAACGTGCTGCCGCATTGAGTGAGTCGGTACGTGGTGCGACTTGGAATTCCTGTGGTGCACGAATACAAAAGTCGATGCAAAACGTACGATGATCAATGCCGCAGCGATCTTGAGAAACGGGGATCATCGAGCCAACGACCCGTGTGAGAGCGATCACGAATTGGGGCACGCCGAGGAGTACGGACATCGCCCGCAACCCCGATTTGCCAGACCAAGCTAGCTCGCGCTCGATGTGGGTGTCCTCGCAGAGCTCTCGGGCTTGTGTGTTGTCAGCCGTCCATCGCCACGAGCACTGCGATGAGTGCGGTGAGCCCTTGCGCCAACCCGCGTTGATCGGATGGGCTTAATTCACTCGCCGCGGTATCAAGAAAACCCGCCCACTTGGCAGTTTCTTTACCGAAACTACGTCCGCTACGCGTGAGTACCACCATGACGGCTCGTCGATCTTCGGGATCCGTCACTCTGCAAACGTACCCCTTGGCTTCCATGAAGTTAATCGATTCACTGACTGTGGCCGCACTCAGTTGCGCCCAGTTGGCAAGCTCGCCCAAACGAACCGGGCGACGGGAGGTGAATAGGCGGGCGAGCAGCTCGCCTTGCGCTGGCGTCACTCCGAGCGCAATCGCCGCTTCCCATGACTTTCGGCGAAGCACTTTTGCGACGTGAGCGAGTGCCACGCTCACGGGAAACTCGTAAGCGTGCGCGATCTCGCCGGCCGTGGTTGATTCGGTAGGCGACGCCCCATCGGACGGATCCTGCTCGACCATACGGGCGCACCACAGTGCTGCACGGTGTCGTGCATCTGTCGCTGTTCGCGGCCTACCTGTTTCTGTCGATGACGTCTTAAGGTTGGCCTGTCGGTTCAGGCCGCGCCCTTGCGCCGATACGCAACTGGGCGCAACAACCGCACCGTCGAGCTGGCAACACCCAACGAGTCGGCGTGACGCTAACAGGCGTGGTTTCGTGAGGCCCATCTGCCGCAGTGGCGCGGTATCTCATTCCTACAACCTCGCGTCACCGTTGGCGCTCGCGCAAGCGAGCTGCGCCCAGGCCCCCGTTGGCACCGGCACAGACGTCGTACGAAATTCCAACGTTGGAAGTCAGGGTGAAATAAAAATATCTATTTATAATCAATGGCTTATGCGTTGACGCGCCTATGATTTTGGTCTAGCGTTGGGATACTTTGTGTCCGTTTGTCGTCATTTCGCCATGTCAACGCCGATCGGTATTCACCTCAAGATGCTTCGATTGCGCGCGGGCCTGCGGCAGCAAGAGCTTGCCGCCAGGCTGGGGTATGACGCGTCGCACGTCTCGAGTGTCGAAGTTGGACGCAAAAATCCGTCCCAGGAATTCCTCGATCGCATTGCCAGCTCGCTTGGCCTGACGCCTGACGAGATTGCGTGCTTAGCGCGGGAAATGTCGGATTCGCCGACGAGCATTCAATTGATTCCGGACTTGCCCACCGACGAGTACCGGATGTATGCGGAGCTTGCCCGCAAGCTGGGGAGGTTGTCGCCCGGACAAATCGCGACGATACGCAAGATTGCGGGGCTCGATGAGGAGCTGCGCATGCAGCCGACTTTCGAGCGGTCTCGTATCAAACGCAGAACCAAAGCGGAGGCGCCAATGTAAAAACGGGACAAACCTTGCGGCTTGTCCCGTCGCGAGCTAGCGAACGATGCTAACCCGGGTGGCACCCTTAGTATCATTCGCAGCCCCGCGACAGTCAAGCCGCTTTTTGGTTGAAACACGGAAAGCGCGCGAACGATATCTGTCCGCGTTGGGCCACTTTGTTGCCTGAATTTCGACATATTTCTGGCTGTTCGTGAACACGACATGGCCGGCATAGGCACGGGCTCATTCCGCGTTTCGTCTTCCACAAGTCCGCGCGTCGCATGCGATGTGCGTGGATTCTGTCGTAGGTGCGACTATGGATATTGACTCTCGTGCGAGCGGCAATCGCCGCGACACACTTGCCTGTTCTGCTGCCCGTCTCTCGCCGGCGCGCAATCCTGTTACCGCGTCTGGCCGAGGCTTCCGGGCGAAATTCTTCTCACCCAAAAATCAACGGCTTATCCGATGTGAGAGCCTGCTCGAGTTTGACTGTTTGCACCTGTTCGAATTTGCGCGTGGCGTGACCGGTTTTCTCGAACAGCCGAGAACCATTCGTTATCAGTTGCACGGGCACTCACGGACGTACACGCCGGACTTTGCCGTCGATTGGGCCAATGGCGAGCGCTGGCTGGTCGAAGTCAAGCCCGCGGAGATACTGCAAGCGCCTGAGAACCGAGAGAAGTTCGCGCGACTGGCCGAAGTACTCGGTAACCAGCAAGACAAATTCGTGATTCTGAGTGATCGGCAAATACGAAACACGGTCCGGCTCCAGCAGGTCAAGCATCTGCTTCGCATGCGTTACGAACAGTGGTTGGATGGAACGGTGGATGCGCTAGCCCCTGCGAGCCTGGAGAACCGCACGATCGCGCAGGTGCTGAGTGCCGGGGCGTCAGGGCGCGCGATACTACACCGGCTGGCTTCACGCGAAATCGTTTGCTCGCTGGACGAAGAAATCACCGGCGCGACACGCTTGCGGGCCTTTGAGGAGCGCGACGATGCAGCCCTATTCCTTTAAAGTCGGTGAGATGATCGCGCTCGAGGAAACGACTTTCCTCATTGAACACGTGATTGGCGAGATGGTTCACGTGGTCAGCGCGACAGACGCACAGCGCACCACCTACCCGGTGCACACCCTGCTCCAGCACTTTGCACAAGGGCGGTTGAAATTCATCACGCGTGACGAACTCGCGTCTGGTGTGGGCAGCGTTGCGAGCGAGGTGACGCTTGAGCGCAGCCTCTCGGATTTTCCGTTGGCGATCCAGCAAAGCGCGCTACGAAAGTGGCGATACCTGAGCGCGATTTGTCCCGACGGCCGTCTTGGCGTCTCGCGCTGCGTGCTGGCGCAAATGCTCCAAAGCGTGTGGACGGGGCTTGGCGCGCAGTCGGGAGGCGCCATGCCGCCATCGGTGCCGAGCTTTTACCGCTGGAGATCGAAGTGGGTCTGGTCAAAGTTTGATGTGCGCTCGCTCATCGACAAACATGAACTTCGGGGCCGGCGCCCGACCTCGTTGCCCGAGGCATTGTCGGCGCTCATTGACGAGGGGATTGAGAAGATCTACCTCACGCCGCAGCGCGAGTCGTTACGAGAGACGCGGGACTGGATTCAGTCGCGCATTGAGCAGGAGAACCGACGACGGGCGCCCACGCAGGCGCTTCCTGACGTGACGCCTCGGATGTTGCGCCAGGCGCTCTCCCGCATTGACCGATATGCGATTCTCAAGGCCCGCTATGGGCAGCGATATGCGCAGGATGCGGTTCGTGTCTACGGAAAAGGCCCGGCGTGTACGTATCCGCTGGAGCGCGTCGAGGTCGATCATACGCCGTTAGACGTCCTAGTTATTGACGCGCAGACCGGGCTGCTGCTGGGGCGACCGTGGATCACGGTGATGATCGATGGGTACTCGCGGATGATCGTCGGTATCCATATCTCATTTCGCAACCCGAGCGTGCGCTCGGTCCTGCGATGTCTGAAGCATGCGATCCTGCCCAAGGTCTATATGAAGGAGCGCTTCCCCAAGGTCAACGGTGAGTGGAGCGCGCACGGACTCATCCATCAACTGGTGTGCGACAACGGGCTCGAGTTTCATGCCCACGATTTGGAGGCGGCGTGCGCTGAGCTTGGCACGCACGTGGTCTATTGTCCGACGCGATCGCCGCAGATGAAAGGCCGTGTCGAGCGCTTCTTGAAAACGCTCAACTATGGTTTTGTCCACTTGCAGCCTGGAACGACATTCGCGACGTACGACAAGCGCCACGCGTACGACTCCGGCGCCACTGCGGCGCTCACGCTCGAGTCTTTGCAGGAGCTTGTTCACCGCTGGATCGTCGATGTGTACTCGGTGACTTTCCATCGGACAA
Organism: Pandoraea pneumonica; assembly: GCF_049918595.1. Taxonomy (GTDB): domain Bacteria; phylum Pseudomonadota; class Gammaproteobacteria; order Burkholderiales; family Burkholderiaceae; genus Pandoraea; species Pandoraea pneumonica_A. The sequence continues at coordinate 1,085,329 of NZ_JBNCRZ010000001.1, read as the reverse complement.
TTCAATGCACACCCCGCCAAAGGTGGGATGAGGGCATACAAAAGTTTCCCCCCCGCCTGCCTAAATCCGCCGATGTCGTGAATGCTTACCTTGGGAGTTGCAGCCGACGGCGCCTGACGAAGAACGGGATCGAAGTCCATTCCTTACAGTACAACTCGGCAGCGCTGCAGGAGCTCCGGCGACGGTGCGGCAACATTGAGGTATCCGTGCGGACTGATCCTGATGACTTGGGCGCCATCTTCGTTTTTGATGATCAGTCAAAACGCTATCTTGAAGCGCGATCCACCAGGCCAGACTATGCCAACGGCATCACCGTAGAGCAACATCGATGGATCCTATCCAAGGCACGCCGGGACTACACGGGCTCGCCGATGCGACATGCCTTGCTCGCCGCGAAAGCAGACTTGCGCGCCGACACGGCAAAAGCCATGGAGGTGGGCCGTGCATTACGGGGAAACGACCGGAGAAAGGCGCTGCCCAAGCATGAGCGCGAGCTTATGGTCCAACAGGCGGAGGCACGAGCGCAACAACTGCCGCTGGCGCTCGAGCCCGACGAGCCGCCTGCGCCCGAGGATCTGACGAAAGACCTTGCGCTCGATCACGAGGTTCCGCTTTATCCGGTTCGTCGCGGTGCGAGTGGGGTGGCACCAGCGCTGGGGGCCGGCGCGAACCCTCCCGTCGCCGGTCCAGCACCCCACAGGAGGCACTTGTCATGAGTCACGTCATTCGCGCAGGGGGGCCGCCGCCGCACGCAGCGAGCTCGAGCGAAATCTCGCCGATGCCGTCGTGCGAGATTGGGATCACAGAGATCGTGGCGAGCGTTCGAGGCACACTGATCGAATACCCGGCATTTGCCGCAGGCATTGCGGCGATTCAACGATGCCACCGCATGGGGCAGTTTGCGCTCGAGGAGCCCGGTTGCCTCTTAATCACCGGCGTTTCGGGCAGTGGCAAGTCTACCCTTCGCAAGGAATACGCGCGGCACCATCCTCGCCGGGAGACCCCCGAGGGGACGGAGATTCCCGTGTTGCATCTTGAGCTGCCGGCGCAGCCGACAATAAAAAATGTCGCTGAACGTGTGCTTGGGGAGCTAGGCGATCCGTTATTCACCCGGGGGTCTGCCGAAGCGATGACCTCGCGCATTGTGACGTTATTCAAGAACTGCAAGGTCGAACTGGTGGTTCTTGATGAGTTCCAGCATTTCATCGATCACTCGAGTGAAAAGATTGAGACCCGGGTTGCGGACTGGCTAAAGCATCTGGTGAACATCACCCAAGTGCCCTTCGTCCTCATGGGGCTGGGGCGGTGTCGTCGCATTCTTCAGAGTAACGAGCAACTACGCCGGCGTTTTTCGCGACACATCGCGCTCGAGCCTTTTGGGAATACTGAGAAGCGCTCCAGGCGTATCTTTGATGGTTTGATGCGCTCCATCTGGGCGAACGTGCCGGTGATGCCGGCACCGGGGCTGGTGGACGATGGCGATATGCTCGACCGAATTCACTATGCGACGTATGGCCTGATTGGCTACATCATGATGCTGGTGAGCACGGCCGTAGAGATCGCTTTGGACGAGAAACGCCCAAACATTGACCGAGAAGTGCTCGCGCGTGCATTCGTGGAGTCCGTTTGGCCTGAAGCCCGGGGGAGCAATAATCCGTTTCATCCTCGCTTCGTCATGCGCCACCTCACTCACAGTGGGGAGCCCTTCAGTGGCTATGCTCTCTGAGTTCGGCGACCGGTGTTTTGTGCGCCGGCCGCGTCCGGCGCACGACGAGCACGTACTGAGTTACCTTCTGCGCCTAGGCGAGGCGAACGGCTTTGCCGGGAGGGCGGAGCTCGGTGGCTTTGTCCGCTATCTCACCGCCGTGCTTGAGCGCCCGAGCGAGCTGGCAGCGTTGGCACGTGCACTCGACGTCGACGAATCTGTCGTGAGGCAGATTAGCCTGCGTCATCGATGCATTTCCGGCTTTGCGGGGCGTGCGATGGGATATGCGCGCCGCAACTTCTTTCGCGATCCGCACGTGGCGTATTGTCCGGTTTGCGTGCGCGAGCATGGGCGATTCAAGGCGCTATGGAATTTTCGTGCGGTTGCCGTTTGTGAGTCGCACGGACTCTGGCTGCTGGAGCGTTGTCAACGTTGCTGTGCATTGGTGGGGTGGGATCGCCCCGGGCCGACCGCCTGCGTGTGCGGGTTCGAGCTCGGGCAAGCGCGGACAACTGCGGCCCCGCATGAGGCCGTCCTCATCAGCCGGCTGATCTGCGCCTGCCTTTCGGGCGCGGACCGGGGGGACTTCGTTGATGAGCAGCATTTTTGCCCGGAGGCCCGGCAAATGAGTGCCATCGACTGGTTGGCCGTTGCCAGCTTTTTCGCTATTTTTGTCGATGGCCAACCGCGCGTCAGTCCGCGGCGAAAAGCCAATCTGGATGCTGAAAAGCGTGCGACCTTGCTCGCGGCAAGGTGGTTCACCCGGTGGCCAAGGAATGCGGAGCACGAGTTGAACCAGAGCACGCAGGCCGTGTGCGACCCGGGCGGTGCGGTACTCATCGCATCGCAAAACTTGCGTACCAAGTTACCCGCGCGATTTTTGATGCACCGCAGCGGCGTGCTCACACTCCCCCACTTCATGATCAACTTGATCGAGGGCTACGGTCACGCGCTGAGTGTGTATAGCGATGGATGTGGTGTTGCCGTCAATCCGAACCGATTGGCGCTTGGGGATACTGGGGAGCTCGGTATTGATCTGTCGCGTGGCACGCGCGTGCGCTCATCCGAGGGGCATCAGGGGCGGAATTTTCTGCCACTGCCGCTGTTCGTGCGGGGCGTGCGCGCCGCAAACATTGTGCTTTATGACAATCGGGAAGTGGAAGTCTTGATCGGCGCGACCGCGGTCCAACGCGTCGTGCTTGTCCACGCCGGCTTCCTCCAAGCCGATGCGGAAAGACAGCATATATTGTCGACCGAGGTCGAGCGATTTCGCGCGTGGCTGACAAGCGCGAGCACCGTTACGACGCACTTCGACGATAAGGTGTCGCTTAGCCTGTTGGTGGTGCGAAGGAAGGTTTCGCTGTTGCAAATTTTAAGGGCGGTGGCCGCCGCGCGCATACGTCTGTTCCGAAACACCCGTGGCACGGCAAAGCTGAACGATTGTTTTATCCGTCGCAAAGCGTTTGATGAGCTCGCGAGGCAAAACGGTGGCTAGGCTCCTTGTTCGCCCTGCGCCAATGCCTGATGAAAGCATGACCGGCTACCTGCTTCGGCTCGCCGAGGGTAATGGTTTTGGTTCATTGCTCGACCTCGATTTATTGGTCTCTAAAACGGATCGCGGCGACGCTCGCACGACGCTTGCGTCGCTGCTTATCGAGCCGCGATTGCAAGCACTCCGCGGGCCGGTCACTCACTTTCGGAACCTCCGAATTGCGGACTCAGGGGGCGTTGACGCGCAGTACTGGAACGGCCGAAGGCCACGCTACTGCCCGGTGTGCCTCGCGCAAGTGCCGTATTGGCGTGCGCAATGGGACCTGACGTTGATGGTGGCGTGTCCGACGCACCGGGTGTTGTTGTGCGATGCGTGTCCTGGGTGCCATCGCGCGTTGTCGTGGAAGCGTCGGCGCGTTCTCGAGTGTGACTGTGCTCAGCCATTGGCCGTGGTGCGGCCGGAGCCGGCGAGCGAAGCGTTGGTGAGCGTCGGGGCCTACTTGAGCGCTGCCCTCAATCCGGAAAATGTCGCCGCGTCGGCGTATTTGCAATCGGATCTTCGCGCGCTCTCGCTCACCGATCTGCTCGCCCTCTGTGCGCAATTCGGGGCGTATTTTTCTCCGCAGGGGCCAAAGCCGACCAAGATGGCACGGCTTGACGAAGTCGCGGTGGCCGCTTGTGTGGCAAATGGCGCCGGGCAGGTTTTGTTGGATTGGCCGCGAGGGTTTCACAGCTTGCTTCGCGACATTGGTCATCGAGGGTCGCCTGCAGGCGCATTTAGCCGCATGTCGGCCCGATTCGGATATTTTTATACTGCGTTGTATCGTCGTTTCGGCGCTCCGCCGTTTGATTTTCTTCGAAGTGAGTTCGAGGCGTTTGTCGCTCGGGAATGGGTGGGGCAATTGACTGAGCGCAACCGCCGCATGTCGTTAGCCACACGGCGTGAGCACGGGTGGCTGCCCCTCACGGCCGCCGCCAGATCGCTCAAAATTCGGCGAGAAGCCATTCGGGCGTTGATCGAGGATGGAAGCCTGGAAGGACAATGGCGTGTATCGCCTGCCGGCAGGACATGGGGTACCGTGAGCAAACGAAGCGTGGACGCGCTGCGCGAGTCTATGGGACAGTGGATGACCTTGACGCAGGCGCGACAGGTATTGGGCGTCTCGCGCAAGCGCGCCTATGCCCTACTGCGCTCCGGCGAGTTGCGAGCCGTTCGGGGCCCAACGGTTGATGGCTCGCCGGTCTGGCGATTCGTTGCGCGGGAGGTGGCGGCATTAAGTGAAGCACTGCACAAATCAGGGCACGACTAGCGCAGGCTATTGAACCCGACTACGCGCGCTCAGCAGGGGTGAGGTTCCTGGTCATGCATGTTGCGAAAGATCACGGGGGGACGATAAGCCCATCGGGTTCATTTGGATAGCGATATCCAACGCGGATTTTCCTGACCTTTTGTACGTGAACGTTGATGACGCTTACGTGTCACCGCAAGGCGCGCGGTTGGTCGCTCACTTAAACCAGCAACTGCGCGCCTGGTGCGACGAAAAAGGGCTCGCGGTTGTCGCGATCGAAACCTAGGCACGGTCAAAGCGAAGGTGCGTATGCTACATCCTTGGGAGTGTCGGATATATATCGACACCGAATTCACCGACATTGCCGCGCCGGAGCTCATCAGTCTTGGGATGGTTGCGGAGGATGGCCGCGAGTTTTATGGCGAGCTCACGGATGTTCACCTTGAACGTTGCAGTGCTTTCGTGCGCTCACAAGTATTGCCGCAGTTGCGCACGCAGCCTGCTCGCATCCTGTCGGTGGTCGATCTCGGCGAGGCGGCGCGCCAATGGATGCGTGGCTTCGACGGACAGCGGCGCAGACCGGTGATTTGCTACGACCATCCGATTGACGCTCACTTGCTGTGGCAACTCATCGGTGGACGGCCCGTTGGGTGGAAGGAAAAATTAATCGCGCAGAGGATCGATCACGTTCTCAGAGAGCGGTATTTTGAGGAGCACGGTGGTCGGCATCACGCCTTGCACGACGCACGCGCCAACAGCATCGCGTGTCGATAGGCGTATTCGCTGATCCTGCGGCACAGACACAGCAGGATCATTAACCGCACCTGGTCGACCGCACGGGCTATGTCGCGTGTTTTTAAGCGGCGCTCATGCTCGGATAATCAACCTTATTGGGGCTTTATGGGGCGTGCGACCTATCGCTGGGCACCCTTGCGAGCGCTAATCCCCAAATGAATAATCGAATGCGCCATCCTGAATGAACAACGGAAAATGTTTGCGACGACTGACGCGCAAACATTGCTGAGATATCAAAATAGCAAAATATCGTAAGATTCGGGATGCCAAGACGATCGTCTAGCGCGCAGCGTCGAGTGCTTTGTGAAAGTCGTCGCTCGCCCAGTCAATGAATTGGCTCAATGATGCGACGGTTGTCGCGAGCACGCATTGAGGGATCGTGTTGCATATAGCGGCGCCAATGGCGTCGACGGGGAAGTGTCAAACAAACAATAAAGCGAGAGACCACATTTTTTATGGCATCACGTATTGCACAAGCAGAACTGCGCAGATTTAACGACGCAGCGTTGGAGGCAACCAAGCAAGAATGGGCAAGACAGGTGGGAGCCGCTGGTGTGTTCAACCTGGACTATGGCCGCACGCTCGATTCGATCGCGAATCATATGAATTACGAGAATGGCGGCGGTGGCGACCATCTCGCGTACGGAATTTTTAAAAAAAACCAACCCCACGCTTGCGCTGTTGTGCACGTTGTCTATACTCGGAAACCGGCGCCAACACGTGGCTGGCTCAAGATGATGGAGGTGCGACTTTCCCCGGAGCTCGATTTGTCGGTCGCGGCAGCCGATTCAGATGCGTTACTTGAGGTGTTGCAGATTTACGCCGCATCGATATCCGGGACGTTTGCGCTGCAGGCGGTCCATCCTTCCAATGTGGTTAAGATTTACGGTCGCAACGCCAGTTTGCTACAATTATTAGTAGCACTTGTGCCAACGCTCCAAGCGTCCAATTTCAACGCCAAGATGGAGGGACGTTGGCTCGTCATTCCTAAGCGAGAAACAAAAAAGGGGTAATTATGGTTGTCCAGTTCGTCACCGACGCGGAGTACGTCCTCCAAAGGGCTGAGGTGCTTTACGATGTCGTTTTGAACACGCTAGCCAGCCTCGAGCCGCAATTGATCGTGCAAGCGCTCAGCAGCGCCGGCCAATCGACCGAATACCGTGAGTCGCTGCTGGCCGCCTAAGCCGGAAGTTGACATAGGAAAAAGCCCACTTTGTGGGCTTTTTTTATGCCTCGACACCTTGGCGCAGCGAAACGGAGGTCGCAGAATTCTTGCATTGAGAGTTTCAGCAAAATCAATCGCTTAATGACGATTTTTGGTGTTACATCTCAGATGCTCATTGCGTCAATATCGCTAGTGCCCTCTCGGCGAGAGGAGACAAATGGACGCCATCGCGGGAGATGACGGCCACCGCTTGCTGGATGTTCAATTCGCGAATTTCTTCGCACTGCAGGTGCCCCGCCCAGCGCCGCTGACGATCTCGATGCTAGGGTGCCATCGTGAATAGATCGGGCACTCCCACTGTTTCAAGAATCATTCCCACGCGTTGGATTCGACGGCAACCTGATATGTCCCGACGCCGTTCTCCAAGACTGAAATGGCCCGAAGGAGTCAGGCAGGTCATGGGTTTTATCGCATTGACTTCGGTGCGGTGGCCTGCAATTCGAGGAGACGGGATTGAGTGGCTACGGTGAAACTTCCCCCGTGCATTTCCCCTCCCCGGCTGAGTGAAAATCTCATGCCAGTAAGCGAGGTATTTATTTTTTTAATCTTAAAGATAGACTGCGCAGAACGGAGGTATTTGAATATATGGTGTCGGGCCTTTAAGCGTTAACGGAGAAATAACGTTGGATCAGAGCAGACGAAGTGCTGAGACGCGACCGGGGGAAGTATCTGATGTTTTGGTGATCACCGAATCTGCGAGTGCACGGGATGCACAGCCGTTGGAAAAACCAAATCTTTCGCGATTAAAAGGCGTGTACAAAGAGACCGTGTCCATGCTAAAGGACACACTGGATGTGGCGTGGAAGTTTGCTCCGGTCGCGTTGTTTCCCACCGCCCTGTTCCTGTGGATTCACCTCAAGTCGATTCACTGGACATCGCTTTTCCAATACTCGGCAATGACAGGATCGGGCCTAGCATTCCTGGTCTCCGCGACGATACTGATCGCGCTGGCGGCGATGCTGCAATTTGCCTTGCCGTCCGTGATGCTCATCGGTACGGTCTCGGTCTATCCACTCGATCGGAAGATACCGAAGGCGGTTCCGCGGTTGTATCAGTGTGCGATGGGCGGCTGGTTGCTGGGTTTTGCGCTCATCATCGGATTTGACTCCGATCGAATATGGGTGATCTGCGCGCTGGCGTTTGGCGTCGCTTTGTTCTACGCGCTGGCGCGCCGAGAAGCACTGGAGCTTCGCGCCAAACCTAGTGAATGGCGGCATATGCCGGTGTTGTATGCCATCGGTTTGGCGTGTGCGGCTGCCATCACGATGTTCGTGACCTCAGCGCCTCTCGTGCTCGCATTTCGCCTCACGGCGAGATATGTCCATGGGGGCTTAGGTGAAGCTTTTGTGGGCATGCTCGTGTGCGTTGCAACCGTTGTCATGAGTCTGCTGCCCGGCTACATGTACGTCAACGCACGGACATGGCGGGTCGGCGTTTATCAGCCCGTGAAGCTGGCGTTATTGGGGGCGTTTTTCCTGACCTATGTCGTCCTGATTGGCGCTGCAATGTTCGTTCCCGTTTCCAGCACGGTCCTGCGGCTTGCTGGGGTCTATAGCAATGAGCCGCAAACCTTCGTCATCCTGCAGCCAAGTTTGGCCGATGCCGCGCGCACTGCAGGCCTGTCTGTGGTTGGCGATGGCAAGTTGTTGTTGCTGCGTGGATACGTCCGATACGATTTTGGCGGAACCCGGTTGCTTTGCAACACACCTTTCGATCCGAAAAAGGTTTCCGTTGCGGCGATCCGGCAGGCTCGCGACGAAAAAGCGCCCGACCCCGGCGTGCTTGCGGGTGCCGGATGCGTGCAGAGCTCGACGTCCGAGCTGCGCGCGCTGCGACTTCCTACGTAAGTCTGGCGATTGCGTCACCCGGCGCGTTCATCGTGAATTACGCCATGTCGGGAATTCGAGTCGATACGCGATAAAATGACGAGAAAACGAATTATCGAGTCGGGATGAGTCGGGATAATCCCAAGGGGTTATTCCGTACGGTTGGACGGGGTCCCGGATAAGCGGGCCGGTTTCTTGTCATTGACAATCGCCATCGATAGCGAACCGATTCAGCGAATCGAATCGTCAAATGCCTGGCAATGGTGTCAGGCATCCTTTTCTCGCACGCCATAAGTGCGACATCAACCGCGCCATGATGCGACACGATGCTAGAAAAAATACACGCGTTTCTCGCTGCAAAGCCAAAGACAAAAGCTAAGACGATCGCATCTGCGCTTGGAATCAACCGGGCCGAGCTCAATCGTTTGCTGCATGAGCACAAGGACCGATTCGAGCAAGACGAGGCCTTCAGGTGGTCTAACCGACGAGCTGCACGCCATATTGAATTTGGCGGGCGTAGTTGGTTGACCTCGGCCAATTTTGATCGGGCGTTTTCCGGGGTTTCCCCCCTGTTGTCATCCGATGATGCGATTGTCCTAGTACTCAAGGACGACGTTAAACCCATGCTGGCGTTTATCGCTCGGCTGCTAGCGCTTTGCAATCAGCTCGTGGCCGCGGGCAAACACGTCACCCTAAATTTTGAGGGATCCAAGAAAGCGCTTTCCTATTTGAATCGTGTCGGATTCTTCAACGTGCTCGATCCTGCGATTGAGGTATTGCCGCAGCGCCCCAGCGGAGAGTTGTCGAAGACATACCAGGGCAACAATGATGGCGTCATCGAGCTCAAACTCATCGACCCGGCGGCACCAGACGAAACGATCCCCATGTTGCTGCGGAAAAGTCTCGTCAGTTGTGCGGGAAAGAGCTACTCGACGCTTGCATTTACCGTGCTCGCGGAGCTGTTCAGTAACGTTGTAGATCACGCCGATGCATCGTCGCACGGCTTTGCCGGCTTGCAATTCTATCCAAAGGGAAGAAAAATCCAGGCGGTTATCTCGGATAACGGGCTCGGCATTGTCGGTACGTTAGCGCCTGTGGTACCGGACAAATACCCTAAGGTTGCTATAAAAATGGCAAAGGCCGAGCATGCAGGCGTCGCTCTGCTCACGGAGGTATTTACCCGGGGTGGCCTGAGCCAGGTCAATGAGACCGGTCGCGGACTTGGATTGAAGCGTTCAGGCGACATCGCAGAAAAGTTCAAGGCAATAATATACGTGCGCCAAAGTGACTTCGAGCTGCGCGTGTATCACGAGCACGACGGGGTGAATTTTGACTCTGTCCTTGACCTGCCCTACTTGGCAGGCACTCACATTTGTTTTGAATTCAAGCTTGACGCGCCGCAACCTTCTGATTAAATTGATGAAATGAACCAGAACTCTATTGTTGTCAGGTTGCGGGACTTCGCGAGTAGTGCCAGCCCCTACGGGAACGTTGAGGGCAAGAGCGTCTATCAAAAGCTACTCAAGTTCGTCGAAGCGCATCCACGTACACAAATCTTCGGCATCTCGTTAGAGGATGTGGAGGAAACCGACGCGTCGTTTCCGCGAGAGAGTGTGGTGTCTCTGGCGAAATTCTTGCGCGGTGAGCGCGGTTTCTACCTGACGAATCTCAGGGACAGGGACCTGATCGATAACTGGACGTACGCGGCTCGCGCTAAGGACCAACCCTTGGTTATCTGGAACGGTACGGATTTCGAGATCATCGGTCCGGAGCCAACCCCCTCGACCCGCAGCCTCGTTGAGTATGTCCTTGAGAAGCACGCGGTGGTGGCCGCCCAGGTCGCCGCTGACTTGGACCTCTCGGTGCAGAACGCCAGTACGCGGCTGAAAAATCTCGTTCAGGCCGGGTATCTCTTGCGCACGGAAGAAGTTGCCGATTCTGGTGGGATTGAGTACCAGTATCGCGCCATCCACTAATCTGCTTCATCTGCTTGCTTTAATCAGAATAACGCGATAGACTGGCCTCCAAGCTCTCGGGATACAGCTGCGAGTGACGTTAAACAGCTTTATTTAATCAGAATGGTGGAGGCGGTATGCAACAAAATGTACAAGGCACGGGCGGGCAGGAATGCAGCGCTCACGATGGTTACGCGATCCAGATCGGCGACGCGTCCTTGCAATTCGAGACCAAGACCGTCCAGGACCCGGTGGTGACCGGCGCTCAGGTTCTGGCCGTGGCGGGTGCGGTCCCGGCCAGCGAATTCTTGGTGTTTCAGGTGCTGCAAAGCGGCGCGCTGGAGGTGGTGCGTCCGGAGCAGACCGTGGATTTGCGTCACCCGGGGGCGGAGAAATTCGTTCTGTTTCGCAGCGATCGGACGTTCCGCATTTTCGTGAACGAGCAAGCGTTCGACTGGGGCGCCTCGCATATTTCGGGCGCGACACTCAAGCAGCTCGCGGGTGTGCAAGCGGCTCACACCGACCTTTGGCTGGACAAGGCCGGCGGGCACGACCGCTTGATCGCGGACCACGAACTGGTGGATCTCGCCAAGCCGGGGGCCGAGCGCTTTGTGACGCGTCCCATCCGGATTTCGATCAAGGTCAATTCCCGCGATCGTGAAGTCGATCACCGTGTGCTGACGTACTGGGAGGTGGTCAAGCTGGCGTTCGCGCAGGCGGTCCCGAGCGATCAGATTATTTATTCGATTGATTACGCCAGCGGCCCGCACCAGAACCCGAGCGGCTCCATGGTGGAAGGTCAAACCGTCATCGTCAAAGAAGGGATGAAATTCTATGTCACGCCTACTGATAAGTCGTAATCCGCAGCTGCAGCGTCTGATTAATGAAGGGTATGACATTGAAATCCGAAGCGGCCATCTGCTGGTCCACTCGGTGCCCTATGTCACCTCGAACAAGCAGATCGCACGCGGCGTGATCGTCTCCGAGATGAGCATGGCGACCCCGGATGTGCTCGGTCGGCCGAGCACCCATCAGGTTCACTTCATTGGCGAGCATCCGTGCAAAGCCGATGGCTCGGATCTCATCCAGATCCGCTGCCAGAGCGCGGAGTTCAAGTTGGCCGAAGGGATCACCGCCCAGCATTGGTTTTCCAACAAACCTCAGCGCGGATACTACGAGGATTACTACGAGAAGATCACCAGCTACGTGCGTGTCATTTCGAGCCAAGCCAAGGCGCTGGATCCAAGCGTTGATGCGCGAACGTTCAAGACGCGGGAGCCGATCGAAGACGATTCTGTTTTCCCGTTTCAGGACACAGCGTCGAGTCGTGCGGGGATCGGGCGGCTCGCCGCCCGATTCAAAACGCAGCGTATCGCGATTGTTGGCCTGGGCGGCACGGGCAGCTACACGCTGGACTTGGTGGCCAAGACGCACGTGGCTGAGATCCATCTCTTTGACGCCGATGTGCTGCGCCCCCACAACGCTTTTCGCCTCCCGGGGGCTGTGTCACGAGAAGTGCTGGATCGGGAACTGACCAAGGTCAAGTACTTCAGCGAGAGCTACTCGGCGATGCGCCGCGGGGTCGTGCCGCACGAAGTCATGATTGCCGAGAACAACGTGATGGAGCTCGCGTCGTTCGACTATGTCTTCCTGTGCGTCGACCGCGGCGAGGTACGGCAACTGGTGCTGCGCGCCCTCGAAGACACGCCGGTCGTTGTGATTGATGTCGGGATGGGGCTGAACCTCACCGACGACCAGGAATCGATCTGGGGGACATGTCGCGTGACGTCAAGCACACCGTCGACGCGCGCGCTCGCACTCTCGCGCGTACCCAAGGCTGATCGTGACGAGGAGCTGTACGCCTCGAATATTCAGGTTGCAGACTTCAACTGTCTGAATGCCGCGCTCGCGGTGACGAAGTGGAAGCGAATGAGCGGCTTTTATCTCGACGACCATAGCGAGTACGAAAGCACGTTCAGCGTCAACCTCAACCAAGTCAGTCGGCTCGAGGCGCAATGAAATCGACAAAATTCAAGTACGAGTGGGTGACGTCGATCCCGGAAGTGTTGCAGCCTGGCATCGTCTACGTGGCGAGGGCCGGCGACGTGGCGGGGCATGCTTGCGCGTGCGGATGTGCGCGCGAGGTCATTACCCCTCTGTCCCCCACCGATTGGACCCTGACATTCGATCGGCGGGGGGTGACGTTGGATCCGTCGATCGGAAACTGGGCTTTCGCCTGTCGGTCGCACTATTTCATCATCGATGGGGCCGTTGTCTGGGCGAGTGGCATGTCCGCGAAAGCAATTGCGCACGGCCGCCAGCGCGACAAGCGTCGAAAGCAGATTTATTACAAAAATCTGAGTGCCACACCGCCTGCTGCTCAAGCATCGGATGTTGCACCGACAGCCATATCGCTGCGCGTGTACGTCCAACGGCTGATCACGTGGTGGCGAACGATTTTCCAGCGGTGAGTCACATCGCGACAACGACCGGCCACGACGTGGCGTACTTGCATTGAACCGATAGGAGATGACGAATGATTTTGCCGCTACGTGTGCCTGATGTTCGGAATATGGTGGATGGTGCCGCACGGCGGCGTGGGACCGTGACCTTTAAGCAGTTGTTCAGTGTTTTTCCCGAACAAACGCCGGCGAGCGACGTCTACGATACGCTCGAGAAGGCTTGCTTGGTGCTTGGTCTACCAAGCGAGGTGATTTACTCAGCGGTGTTGGCCAAGAAGGGAGACGGCCTGCCGGGGGATGGGTTTTTCGACATGTTCATGACGCATCGCCCAGAAGAATATCGGCAAATTGCGGGAGAAACCAAGACGCTTGAACTGACCGAGGAGCAACGCTTGAAAATCGCGAATATGGAGCGCGAACGCGTTTATGCCCACGCGAGCCTATAGTGCTGGCGTGGGCCGTCCGGATTGTGTGTCAGCAGCCCAGCCACCCCGAAACGAGCGAAAGTGATGAAAGACTCAGAGAACCTCGTAGTTACCATGGACCACTTTCGACGAGCGCTCGGTGACGTGAGCGACCTTCACTACGATGATGTGATGGAGATTCCTGGCATGCCAGTTGCGACCAGGCTTTACCTGACCGCGGGTGTGGCGATTAGGTTTGCGTCAAAGCAGGCCCGTTGCAGGTGGCAGGCTTGGACGCTTCAGTCGCTCGTCGCGGACGGGGTGCGCCAGGACGAGGTCGGGCGAGATTTTATTCAGGCCGAGCTGCGCCTGACGTCGCCCCGTAGCGGGACGATCAGGATCCGATACGCAAACAATGCATCGCACGGAGATGCGTATCTTAATGGCGAACATTTGTTCGGGTGGTCGGGTTGATCGACCGGGCTACGAACTTCGGCATGTCGTGGGGCCGGCGGAGCATTCTAACGATTTCGCGTCACAAATCAGGCAAATCTCACTAATTCGGTGAGGCGTGCGTAAATATGTGACAGAATTCGCCCGCAAGTGCCTGTTTCAAAAAGGGGCGCAGTCTAACGAATTCGCGATCCCTTCACCTCGAATCAAGCCACACCAAAGCGTGACGGAAATTGATAAGGCCTTGAGACTTCAAGGCCTTTTCTTTATCTAAACGCACTACACACTTTAGGAACACAACGTTGGCACCATCGGAACACGATCAGCACCGCGACGGCGGCAAGGCGGGGGCATCGGCCCCGGGCGAATTGCGCCGCACATTGTCGGCGCGCCACCTGACGATGATTGCGGTGGGCGGGTCCATCGGGACCGGCCTGTTCGTGGCCTCCGGTGCCACCATCGCACAAGCAGGCCCCGGCGGTGCACTGCTGGGCTATGTGCTGATCGGCCTGATGGTCTACTTCCTGATGACCAGCTTGGGTGAGCTTGCTGCCGCCATGCCGGTGTCAGGATCGTTCTCGACCTACGGCGCGCGTTACGTCGAAGAAGGCTTCGGCTTCGCGCTGGGCTGGAACTACTGGTACAACTGGGCCGTCACGGTCGCCGTCGATTTAGTGGCGGCACAACTCGTGATGGCGTACTGGTTCCCCGACGTGCCCGGTGTCTATTGGAGCGCGTTATTCCTAGCCATCACCTTCGGCCTGAACGCACTGTCCGCGCGCGGTTTCGGCGAAGCGGAATTCTGGTTTGCGTTGATCAAAGTGGTCGCCGTGCTGGCCTTCGTCGCCATGGGCGTGATGATGCTGTTGGGCATCATTCGCGGCGGCGAGACGGGCGGCGTCGCTAACTGGTCCGTTGGCGACGCGCCGTTCGCAGGCGGGTTCGCCGCGTTGATCGGTGTCGCAATGGTCGTGGGCTTCTCGTTCCAAGGCACCGAGCTCATCGGCATCGCCGCGGGCGAATCCAAAGACCCCGCACGCAATGTGCCGCGTGCCGTACGTCAGGTCTTCTGGCGCATTCTGCTCTTCTACGTCGCCGCCATTCTGGTGATCGGTTTGTTGATCCCCTACACCGATCCGCATCTGCTGCGTAACGACGTGACCGACATCAGCGTCAGCCCGTTTGCGTTGATCTTCGAGCGCGCCGGGTTGCTCGGTGCAGCGTCGGTGATGAACGCCGTCGTGCTGACCTCCGTGCTCTCAGCGGGCAACTCGGGCATGTACGCGGCGACGCGCATGCTCTACAGTCTCGCGCGCGATGGCAAGGCACCGAAGATTTTCGGTAACGTCTCGCGCAATGGCGTGCCGTTGTACGCGCTGCTCGCCACGGCCGCCGTCGCAGCGTTGTGCTTCTTCACCTTCGTGTTTAGCCCGAACGCCGTCTACATCTGGCTGCTCAACACGTCCGGCATGACGGGCTTCATCGCGTGGCTCGGCATCGCGATCAGCCACTACCGCTTCCGTCGTGGCTATCTCAAGCGCGGCCACAGTCTGAGCGATTTGCCGTACGTCTCGCCGTTCTTCCCGTTCGGCCCGATCTTCGCCTTCGTGCTGTGCCTGATCATCACGCTGGGTCAGAACTACGAGGCATTCCTGCACGACAAGATCGACTGGGGCGGTGTCGTCGCAACCTACATCGGCATTCCGCTGTTCCTGCTGATCTGGGCAGGCTACCGGCTGGTGCGCGGCTCGCATTTCGTGAAGTACCGCGACATGCATTTCCCGGATATGCGAACACGCCCAAGCGCAGACGTTGACGTCACGCCTCGTAACGCAGTTGATATTCCCCCTTCGTCTGTCTGATTCGTGCGAAGCCCAATTCGCCGAGATGCATCCCGGCGATCATCAGTCCGTCTGAACTGACCTGATCGAGAAGGCGGGAGCGCGTCGCTGCGGCCAGCGACGCGTCCTGATCGAATGCGATCGTTACGTCGGGTCGCTGAATCTGGATGTGGGGGAAGTGCACGATGTCCCCCCACACCAGCAGTCCCTGATCGCGCGATTCGATCAAGTACCCCGTGTGTCCGTCAGTGTGACCCGGCAGCGGCAGTGCGCTGATACCGGGCAACACCTCTCCTGCATCGAAAATCCGCAGCCTGTCGCTGTACCCCTCGAATACCCGGCGCGCGATCTGGAAGTTGCCGCGCGCGCGTTCGGTGGCGCGGCTCAGGTTGCCATCGTCCTGCCAAAACTGGATCTCCCGCTGATGCACCACGAGCTCGGCATTCGGGAAATTCACCTGCCCATCCTCACCGACTAGCCCGCCAACATGATCGGGGTGCGCGTGTGTGAGCAGAATCGTGTCGATCGATGATGGCTCGATACCCGCGAGCAACAAGTGCGCTTGCAGACGACCGCCCCACTGCTTGATACCGCCAGCCCCCGCATCGATCAGGATCGTGCGCCCTGCCCCCCGTACGACGTAGCAGTTGATATGCACGGCAGCGGGTATCGCCTGCCCTGCATCCGATTGCATTTGCGCCGCGTCGGTGGCATCGATATTCGAGAGAAAGTCGAGACTCGCCGTGAGGTAACCATCGCTAATCGCGGTGATCGTGAAATCGCCAACTTGCTGGCTGGGAAAGATAAGGTCGGACAAAGTGATGCTCCCAAACTGGTTAGCTACGGCCGCTCGTTAGTTGGTCGGCCATCGGCGCATAAAGCTGAATACGAGGATCGCGCTCTGCGATGCCCTCAACATTCGGCACATCGTTGCGAGACACCACGGCGAGCCAACGACGCGCCGGCAGCCTCTCCAGCGCCACTGCATGCATCGCCAAAGGTGCGAGGCCCAACTGGGTCAACACATCGGGGCCGTCCCCACTCACTGCGAGCCGTTCATCCCCCGCCACCGCCGGCGCAAGCCCGATGTCGCTGTAGAGATTGCGATGCCAGTCGGTGATGTGCTGCTGCCACTTAGCGAAATTTCCGCCGCCTTTTTGGCGATAGTCGTCGCTCGTCAGCACGTCGAGGCTATCGACCGTATGGAGGGCCAGATAGGCGGGGCAGCCTGCACTCATCGCTTTGAAGCGCTGCGACGTGCGAAAGCCGCTCACCGAGATCAGGGCGGGCAGCTTTTCCAGGCTGTAAAAGTGGTTCCACTCGGCTTCACTGGCGGGGTCGG
This sequence comes from Pandoraea pneumonica, assembly GCF_049918595.1. Classification (GTDB taxonomy): domain Bacteria; phylum Pseudomonadota; class Gammaproteobacteria; order Burkholderiales; family Burkholderiaceae; genus Pandoraea; species Pandoraea pneumonica_A. Next base: position 1,068,541 of record NZ_JBNCRZ010000001.1, on the reverse strand, counting down.
CGAAGCTGCATTCCACGGTGTAGATCATCAGAAAGTCCTAAGCGCATTGCATGAACGTAATGCTAAGCTGGCGCTTTCGGCCAATAAATCGATATAAAGTCAGCCTTCAGTGATCTTTAATCAAGCTGACCTTTAAGAGGCAAGCCCCCCATGCGACGCAAAATCCCCAGCAATGCCGCCCTTCAAGCCTTCGAGGCCGCGGCGCGACACGGCAGCTTCGCCCGGGCGGCGGATGAGCTGGCATTGACCGAAGGCGCCGTCAGTCGGCAGATTGCGCGACTGGAGGCGTTTCTCGGCGTCACCTTGTTCGAGCGCTCCGGAAACCGGGTACGGCTTGCCGCCAACGGCACGCGTTACGCGGTACAGGTGCGCGAGATTCTCGAGCGGCTGGAGCGGGACAGCCTGTATCTGATGGGACAGTCCACCGAGGGGGCGAGCATCGAGATCGCGGCCATTCCGACCTTCGCGACGCGGTGGTTGATTCCCCGGCTGAAGGGCTTCCAACGGGCGTATCCGAATGTGACCGTGCACATTGCCGAACGGATGGAGCCCTTCCTGCTGGCGGGTAGCGGCTTCGACGCCGCGATTCATTTCGAGCATCCAGCGTGGGCGGGCATGCACCGGTATCCCTTGCTGGAGGAAGTGCTCGTGCCGGTGTGTAGTCCGGCACTTCTGGCGGAGGCTGGCGGGCACTCGTCGCTCGACGCGTTGCCCCGCCTGCACCGGCGGCAGAACCCGGACGCGTGGCAGATCTACGCGCAGGAGACCGGTATCGCGCTCACCAATTCGGCAGTCGGCGCCCGTTACGACCTTCATTCCATGCTGATCGAAGCGGCGCTCACCGGGTTGGGGGTGGCTTTGGTGCCCCGCCTATACGTCGGTACCGAGCTGGCAGAGGGCCGGTTGGTCGCGCCGTGGCCGGACGGCAAGGCGATTACGAAGCACTTCTGCCTCGTACTTCCCGAGCCAATCGACATGTGCGAGCGGCCGGTGCAGCAATTTGCGCAGTGGATTCTCGACGCTATCGACACCCCCATCCAATAATTTCTCCCGGCATCTGCATCCGTTAGCGGTCCTCGCTCGTATAGAGGCTAAACACCGCTCACGGAGCTCGTATGCTGTTCGCTGCCGCCCTTGCGTACGCCGGATTGATCGTTGCCTTCACGGCGGCGTGGCTGCGCCAATTGCGCACGCGCAATGCGGGCATGGTCGACCCGGTCTGGGCGGCGTCGCTGGCAGGTGTCGCCGTGCTAGCGGCGGCGCTGGGCACTGGCGCCACCGTCAACCGGGTATTCGTGGCCGTGGCGGGCGGCCTCTGGGGGCTGCGTCTCGCGCGCCATCTCTGGCAGCGCAATCACGGCAAACCCGAAGACCCCCGTTACCGCCAGTTCCGCGAGCAATGGGGCGACGCTGCGAACCGCAACATGTTCTGGTTCTTCCAGTTGCAAGCGGCGATTTCGATGGCATTGTCGATCGCCTTCTTTGTCCCGGCGTTTCAGGCCGATGCACCGTCGCGTGTCGCGCTCGCCGCGGCTGTCGTGATCTGGCTGATCGCCGTCGGTGGCGAAGCGTCGGCCGACCGGCAACTCCGGCACTTTGTCGCCGATGCAGCGAATCGCGGGCAGGTCTGCCAGTCGGGATGGTGGCGCTACTCGCGACATCCGAATTACTTCTTCGAATGCGTCCACTGGTGTGCCTATACGGCGCTGTCGCTCGCCATGCCGTGGGGCTGGTTGACGCTGGTGCCGCCAGTGCTGATGGCGGTGTTGTTGCTGAAGGTGTCGGGCGTGCCGATGCTCGAAGCACGACTCATGAAAACCCGCCCGGGGTACGGCGAGTACATGCGGACCACCAGCGCCCTCGTGCCATGGCCACCGAAATCGGCGCGTAGCAACACCACGCCGCCTCCGTCTCCACCTCCGCCTGCGCCACCGACATCCGGCCACCCATCATGACCGCCCCTCACCCTGCCCGCCCGTCAACGCAGACCTCGCCCATGTCTGCGATCCCCACGACCGCCTCGCCGTCGCAAAGCCGCACAGCGGTGCCGGTACCCGACGAGTCAGGGCTGATCCGCCTTTGCGAACAGGGTCTGGTGCCCGACGTGCTCCTGCGCGCGGGGATGCGCTCGCTCATGCGCCAGCGCCTGCGCGAAGAACACGCCGACGACGCCGAGCGTAGTACCCAAGCCCTCGAAGCGCTCATCGCCGAACTACGCGCCAGCCCAATCGCTATCGAAACCACGGCGGCGAACGTCCAGCATTACGAAGTCCCGAGCGACTTCTTCGCGGCGCATCTCGGACCGGCGATGAAGTACTCGTGCTGCCTCTATCCCACGGGAGAAGAAACGCTTGAGCAAGCGGAACACGCCATGCTGACGTGCTACGCCGAGCGCGCAGGCATCGAAGACGGGCAACGCATTCTGGATCTCGGGTGCGGCTGGGGATCGCTCTCCCTTTGGCTCGCTGCGCATTTTCCACGCGCACACATCGTCGGCCTGTCGAACTCGGCGAGCCAACGGCATCACATCGAGACTGTCGCGGCACGTCGGGGCTTGACCAATCTGCACATCGTGACGGGCAACGTCGTCGATTTCGAATTCGATACCCACACGCCCGCACGTTTCGACCGCGTCGTGTCGATCGAAATGTTCGAGCACATGAAGAACTACGGCGCGTTGCTCGCGCGCATCGCCGGTTGGCTCAACGACGACGGCAAACTGTTCGTACATCTCTTCGCGCATCGTCATCTCGCCTATCACTTCGAAAACAAAAACGGCACCGACTGGATGTCGCGACACTTCTTCACCGGCGGCACGATGCCGTCGGCCGATCTGTTGCTGCGCTTTCATGACGACCTGCGCGTCACACATCAATGGTGGGTGAACGGACAACATTACGAGCGCACAGCGAATCAGTGGCTGGCGTCGCTCGACGCGTCCCGTGACCGGGTGCTGCCGATCCTTGAGCTCTGTTACGGCCCGCAGGCGCGCATCTGGCTGCAACGATGGCGCATGTTCTACATGGCCGTGGCCGAGCTGTTCGGTTACGCCAAGGGTAGCGAGTGGGGTGTGGCGCATTACCTTTTCGAAAAGGCCAGCGCGACACACCACGTGTCGACGTAACGACGGGGAACCTCATGAACGCGCCAGTTACCCCACTCCCTCCCGGCAGCCGGATTGCCGTCGTCGGCGCAGGCATTGCAGGACTTGCGAGCGCCTATCTGCTCAAGCGCAAATATCGCGTCACGCTTTTCGAAGCGGCGAACTACGCGGGCGGCCACTCGCATACGGTCGACGTGACGCTCGACGGCACCACGGCGCCTGTCGACACCGGCTTTCTCGTCTTCAACGACCGCACCTATCCCAACTTGCTGGCATTGTTTGAAGCGTTGGGCGTGCGTGCCATTGCCAGCGACATGTCGTTCTCCGTCTCGGTAAACGGTGGCGATCTCGAATGGGCAGGCACCAATCTGAACACGGTCTTCGCGCAGCGGCGCAATCTCTATTCGCCGAGTTTTCTTGGCATGCTGCGCGACATTCTGCGATTCAACGCTTCGGCGGAGCGCCATCTGCATACCGCTGAGCGCGAACGTCATTCCGTTGGTGAGCTGCTAGCCGTGAATGGCTACGGTCAACCGTTCCAGCATCACTATCTCTTGCCGATGGCCGCGGCGATCTGGTCGAGCCGCGCTGCCGACATCCTGCACTTCCCCGCGGCGACGTTTCTGCGGTTCTGTTTGAATCACGCGCTGCTGCAAGTGAATCATCGTCCGCAATGGAGGACGGTCGCGGGTGGCGCGCGCGACTATGTAGAACGCATCGTTGCCACGCTCGACGACGTGCGTCTGCGAACGCCGGTACGCGGCATTCGACGCGATGCCGAAGGCGTCACGCTCTTGTTTGACGACGAAGTATCGCAACGTTTCGACGCCGTCGTACTCGCCGGTCATGCACCTGACACGCTTCGTTTGCTCACCGACGCCGATCCGCAAGAGCGAAGCACGCTCGGTGCGATTCGCTATCAACCGAACATGGCAGTTCTGCATACCGATGCGCGGTTGCTGCCGCGCCGCCGCCGTGTCTGGTCCGCATGGAACTACCTGAGCAAGACAAACGCGACGTCCGAGGCCAACAACGACAATACGCAATCACCCGTTTGCGTGAGCTATCTGCTCAATCAATTGCAAGCGCTGCCTTTTCAAACACCGGTGATCGTCACACTCAACCCGGTCGACGAACCGGCACCTCACGCGACGTTGGGCCGCTACGCTTACGAACATCCGTTGCTCGATCTGGCTGCCGTCGATGCGCAGGCGCGACTGCCGGAACTTCAAGGCCCGCGACGTACATGGTTTGCAGGCGCGTGGACGGGCTACGGTTTTCACGAAGACGGCTTGAAGTCGGCGCTGCGCGTAGCACGAGACTTCGGCATCTCACCGCAGTGGGCCAAGCTATGAAGACGCTCAACCTGCGTGATGGTCCTGCGGCCTATTTGCTGCGTGGCAACGTGAGGCATGAACGCCTGCGTCCAGCGCATCACGCGTTCAACTATCCGCTGTTTCAGATCGTTTGCGACGTCGGCCGTCTCGCCGAATCCACCCGTTGGTGGTTCGGCGTCGACCGCTGGCGCCCGATGTCGATATCGACACGCGACTACGGCCCGCGCGACGGCAGTGCGCTTGAACCGTGGATGCGAGCGCAGCTCGCCGAGGCGGGCATACCCGCAGATGGGCGCATCTGGCTGCAAACCATTCCACGTCTCGCGGGTTACGCGTTCAATCCAGTGAGCTTCTGGTATTGCCACGATCGTCACGGCGATCTGCGCGCGCTATACGCCGATGTGCGCAACACGTTCGGTGAACATCACGGGTATCTGTTGAGCGCGCCCGGTCATATGGCCATTCTGAACGGCACGATATTGCGGTGCCGGAAAGCCTTCCACGTGTCGCCGTTTTGCGACGTCGAGGGCCATTACGAGTTTCGGGCGCGTCGCTACAAACAAAACCTGTCGGTGGCGATCGATTACTTCGACGGCGATGCGGTTCTGCTTCGCACGGCAATCGACATGCAGGCTGAACCGCTCACGGGACGTAGCGCGCTAAACGCTGTGATGGCATTGCCGCTTAACGCGATTAACGTGATCGTCCGGATCCATTGGCAGGCACTTCGTCTGCTGCGAAAACGCGTGCCTTTTTACGGCAAGACGCCGCCCACGCCTCCTATTTCTCCCGCCGATCATGAGGTCAGATCATGATGCCGATTCGTTTGCTCTCGCCGCACTCGGCGATTCCCTTATCGGCACGCGTTTTCTTGCGGCTGCTCGAACGCCTTCGCGTCGGGCATCTGACACTGATCGCCCCTGACGGCACGCAACATGTCTTCGGCGATCCGCACACCGCGCCAGGCGCGACGTTGCAGATTCACGATTGGCGTGCCTGCCGACGCATCGTGCAAGCGGGCGATATCGGCTTTGCCGAAGCCTATCGTGCGAAGTGGGTCGATTCACCCGATTTGATTGCGCTGCTGCGTCTGGCCATCCGTAATCAAGCCAGCGTGTCGCAAACGCTTACCGGTTCGCGGCTGGCGCAGCTTTGGTACCAACTGCGGCATCGTCTGCGCCCAAACACGCGCACCGGGAGCCGTCGCAATATTCACGCGCACTACGATCTCGGCAATCGCTTCTACGGCCTTTGGCTCGATGACACGTGGACATACTCGAGCGCGCTATTCGACGGCGACGCGCATCGCTCGCTGGCCGACGCGCAAACGGCGAAGTATCAGCACATCGTCGAGACGCTAGGACTGTGCAAGGGCGCGCGTGTGCTCGAAATCGGCTGCGGCTGGGGCGGGTTCGCCGTGCACGCGGCGCGTCAGGGTATTCATGTGCGAGGTGTGACGATTTCGCAAGCGCAGTACGAGATAGCGCAGCAGCGCATTGCTCAGGAGGGACTCACCGCAGTCGCGGACATTGCGCTGATGGACTATCGCGATTTGCAGGGCGAGTTCGATGCCGTTGTGTCGATCGAGATGTTCGAGGCGGTTGGCGAGGCGTTCTGGCCGAGCTATTTCGCGACAGTCAAACGTTGCCTGAAGCCGGGCGGCCGAGCATTAGTGCAGTCGATCACCATCGATGACGCTGCGTACGCGGCCTACCGCACATCGAGCGATTTCATTCGGGAGTTCATTTTCCCGGGCGGCATGTTGCCGAGTGCGGAGCGCTTTGTGAAGGCCGCTGGCGACGCTGCGATGCAAGCCCATGTCACGTTGTCCTTCGGACGAGACTACGCCCGTACGTTAAGCCTCTGGCGCGAAGCGTTCGACGCGCAACTCGATGCCGTTCGCGCACAGGGTTTCGACGACACCTTCGTCCGGACGTGGCAGTTGTATTTGCAATACTGCGAGGCGGCGTTCATGGAGCATCGCATCGACGTTCGGCACTTCCTCGTGAGTGTGCCAAGTTGATATGCGATCGCACCTCTCGGGCGCCGCATCGATTTCGCACACACAGGCGGCGCAATGAACGGCCTCAGCCCTCGCTTGCAAGCCGCCGTCTACGCCGTTGCCGGGCAAATTGGTTGGTTCGCTTGCGTGCTTGGCGCAGCCCACGGTAAGGCGTGGATCGGGGCGTGCGTGGTCGCCGCGATGGCCTTTGGCCACTTGTGCATCACACGAGACCGACGTCGCGCGATGCTGTGGCTTTGTGTCGTGACGCTCTGCGGCTGGTCATGGGAGTGCGGGGTGGTGAGGACTGGCTGGGTGCAGTATCCGGACAATCAAACCACCGATTACGCACCCTATTGGATGGCGGCCCTTTGGCTGCTCTTCGCGTTGCAGATCAACCCCGTATTTCACTGGCTGCGTGGACGATGGATGCTGGCCGCGCTACTTGGCGGCGTCGCGGGGCCGCTATCGTTTCGCGCGGGCGCGGCATTGCGGGCGGTTCAACTCGTCGAGCCACTTGCCGCCTTGTCACTGATTGCCGCCGGGTGGGTCGTGTGGCTGCCCGCGCTTGTCTGGTACGGCAGGCGGATGGACGACGTGTGACGAAGGTGTCGTCCATCCGAAGTCTTCGCTGTATCGCTCGACGTCGGGGGCATCCACGGCATCCATTCCTACCGGGGTCATAGGGCTTCCGAGAACGTGTGAACGGAGGATACGGCGCGCAAGCGTCATGCATTTGATCGTTCTTGCGGTCCTGCTAACTTTGAGCGTTTCGCGTGGGCGTAATGACAGGTAGTCTGCCAATGCATACGGCAACGAGCCATGGTTCTCCTGACAGGAAACGAACACGATGTCCCCGACCGATCTTCAGCAGTACCTCTACGATCACATTCCGCTCTCCAAGGCGATGCAAGTCTCGGCAGAAGCGGTGACACCGGACGCCGTGGTGTTGCGTGCGCCGCTCGCGCCGAACATCAACCATCGCGAGACGGTATTCGGCGGCAGTGCGTCGGCAGTGGCGATTCTTGCTGCGTGGTCGTTGCTGCATACCCGCCTGCGCGGCGAAGGTATCGAATGCCGGTTGGTCATCCAGCGCAACACGATGGAGTACGCGTTGCCGATCTCGGGTGAGTTCACGGCGACTTCGGCGCTGGAACACCCCGAACAGTGGGCCAAGTTTCTGCGCATGTTCTCGCGCATGGGCAAGGCGCGCGTCTCGGTCGTTTCCACGCTGGAACAAGGTGGCCAGCACGTCGGTCACCTTGTCGGCGAATTTGTTGCGCTCAGTCCGACAGCTTCATAACCCGCCAGAAAGTCGTGCGGCTGATGCCCAGCGCACGGGCGGCGGCGGCGCGATTGCCGCCGTTGGCTTGCAGGGCCGCTTGCGCCGATTCGAGCGTGACGGCTTCGCGAGGCGGCGCGCTGACGGCTTCGGTGTGCGCGGGCGATATCGGCTCACCGTTAGCGCTAGGAAGGCGCAACAACTCCGGAAACACTTCGTGCAGCGACTGCGCGTGCACTAAGTCGTCGCTATCGAGATAAATCGCCGCGCGTGCCAGCAGGTTCTCCAGCTCGCGCACGTTGCCCGGCCAGTCGTAGTCACTAAAGAGCGGTGCAAGCACGTCGAGAATCTGACTGGATGCTTGCACGTCCAGTCCATATTGCGCGGCACTTCGTGCCAGCAGCGTCTGTGCGAGCAGCCGAATATCGGCACGCCGCTCGCGCAGCGCAGGCAACTCGATCTGCAACAGATTCAACCGGAAATACAAATCCGCACGGAAACGTCCCTGTGAGACAAGCTCATGCAGATTGCGGTGCGTCGCGGCGATCACGCGCACGTCGATGGGCACCGGGCGACCCGAACCCAATCGCATCACTTCGCGTTCCTGCAACACGCGGAGCAAGCGGCTTTGCAGCGCAGCGGGCATTTCGCCGATCTCATCCAGAAAGATCGTCCCCGTGTGCGCAATTTCGAACAACCCTGCTTTGCCGCCGCGCCGCGCGCCTGTGAACGCGCCCTCGTCGTGACCGAACAATTCGCTCTCGATCAGTCCTTCAGGCAATGCGGCGCAGTTGAACGCCACGAACGGGTTCCCGTGCCGGGCGCTCGCGTTGTGGATGCCTTGTGCAACCAGCTCCTTGCCGGTGCCGCTCTCGCCGGTGAGCAGCACCGTCGCGTCGTGCGCGGCACCTGCGCGTGCGAGACGCCGCACCTTGGCGATCAGCGGGGAGTCGCCGACGAGTTCATCCAACTCGTGTTTGGCTACGAGATGACGCGGTCGTTGCGTCGTGCGCAGCGATCGATCGATGCGTTGTGCCATTTGAGCGTCTTGCACGGTCACCACGGCACCGGAGCGCAGACCATGTTCCGAGATCGGCACGCAACTCACGATGAAGGCACGGCCATCGATGTGTTCCAGCCGCTCTTCGATGGCGACACCGTTGGCGGATAACTCACGCAGCATCGGCCCGAGTTTTCGAGTGAGTTCGAATTGTTGGGCCCCCGGTGTGGGCAGGCGTTCGGCGTCGATCCCCAGCAATGCGAACATCGCCGGGTTGACGGCTTCCAACTGCCCGCCGTCGTCGAAGGCGGCGACCCCATCGCGCATGTGCGCCACGATGGTGTTCAGGCGCATGCGCTTCGACTCTTTCTCACGACTCACGCGCGCGAGTTCGACGGAGCGCTCGAAGGCCTCTTCCACCGCACCTAGCGAATAGAGAAACACGTGCTCCAACCCGGCTTCCTGCGCGAAATCGCAGGCCATGCCCGGACCGATGATGACCTTGCAGCCCTCGGCGGCGAGTGTGTCGACGGCGGCGTGCACTTCGTCGATGGAGCGATACGCGCGTTGATGCAGTTGAATCTTGAGCAACTGGCCGAGATCGTCCAGTTCCTGCGAGACGGTTTCATGCAGCACGAGCCCGACCGGCTGATCAGGCCACGTGGTGGTGGCGCGAGTGATGGCGCTGAGCACATCGAAGCCGTTGACCTTGACCGTCACCACGGGCACCGACAGGTTTTCACGCAGATAGGCGCCGTTCGACCCAGCGGCCAGCACCACGTCCACCGCACCCGAATCCACATACGACTGCAAGGCGGTGACTGCCGCGCCGTAGCCCTCCCGAACCGAGAAGAAGCGAGCGCGATCGGTGTAACGCGGCGCGACGGTCTCGCACAGCGTTTGCAGGCGGCTAATGCTGACGAGGGCAACGCCGGGACGCCGCATTCGCGGATCCGCGTGGGGGTGTGACGGCAAGGGCGCGGCGTGGCGCGGCGACTCGGGACTGCTAAATCGGGGGGGCATGGCGGTGTCTCCGTACAGCTTCGTGGAAACGTTTCATCGGGCGTTTCATTGCCGATTGTATGTGTTTCATGAAACGTTTCAAATCTAATCGGGCCATTCTGCCACATCTATAAGTGCCGCATCGTGCGCCCTAAGTCACTGATTTGATTTGCCATGACGCGCGATTCTCAAGTTTGGCGCTCGCTGGCACGCGGCTTGCGCAAGGGTTTCCTGTTCACTCATCCATTCCATCGAGAAACACGGAGACACATCATGACCACCGCGACCGCTCAACGCCGCGCCGAATTCCGCCGCAAAGTCGAAGCCCGTCAGGGGCTGCTCGTGCCGGGCGCTTTCAATGCCCTGTCGGCACGCGTGATCGAGGACGCTGGTTTCGAAGCGCTCTACCTCACGGGTGCCGGCGTGACGAACATGTCGCTCGGCCTGCCTGACCTCGCTTTCGTGGGGCTGGCTGAAATGGCCGAGCACACCGCACGCGTGCGTGACGCCGTGTCGCTGCCGATCATCGTCGACGCCGATACCGGCTTCGGCAACGCGCTCAACGTGCGACACACGGTGCGCGTGCTGGAGCGCAGCGGTGCCGACGCCATTCAGTTTGAAGATCAAGTGCTGCCCAAGAAGTGCGGCCATTTCAACGGGAAGGCGGTGATCGGTGCCGACGAGATGGTGGGCAAGATTCGCGCCGCGGTCGACGCGCGTGAAGACGGCAATCTGCAAATCATCGCGCGCACCGATGCTGCTGCCGTCGAGGGCATCGAAGCGGCTATCGAGCGTGGCCGTCGTTTCATCGAAGCCGGTGCCGACATCCTTTTCATTGAAGCCACGGAAACGCTCGCCGATATCGAGCGTTTGCCCGCGCTGTTCGACCGTCCGCAACTCATCAACATCGTGATCGGTGGCAGGACGCCCACGCAATCGCAACCGCGTCTGGCCGAGTTGGGCTACGGCATCGTGCTCTACGCCAACGCGGCGTTGCAAAGCGCGGTGCTCGGCATGCAAAAGGCGCTTGGCACGCTGCGCGACAGCGGCCGTCTCGACGAAGACCCGTCGCTGGTGGTGCCGTTCGCTGAGCGCCAACGTCTGGTGAACAAGCCGTTCTACGACGCACTCGACAAGCAGTACGGCACCGCGAACTGACATCGCGCGTTGCCAGTTTCACCAAAGCGACGCCACACCCCCTGCGGCGCCGCTTGTTTTTCCAGCCATACAAAATAAGTAACGGAGACAGATTTTGACGCCCCCCTCGGATTCATTTGCCGCACGTCCTTCCACCGCTCAAGCACCCGCATCTGCCGCCTCGGCAGCCCGCGCACCGGTCAAGATCGGCTCTATCGTCGGCGGCCTCGCGGGCAACCTTATCGAGTGGTACGACTTCTTGGCGTACAGCATCTTCTCGATCTACTTTGCGAAGGCGTTTTTCCCCGGCGACAACCCGACCGTTCAGTTGATGAACACCGCTGCCATTGCCGCTGTGGGCTACGTGGCGCGGCCGCTCGGTAGCTGGCTCATCGGTCTGTACGCCGACCGCCGTGGCCGCAAATCCGCCCTCACCGGGTCGGTGCTTGCGATGAGCGTCGGCTCGTTGATGATCGCGCTGACCCCGGGGTACGCAACCATCGGCATCTTCGCGCCTATCGTGCTGATTGCGGCGCGGCTGTTGCAAGGACTTTCGATGGGCGGCGAGTACGGCACCAGCGCCACGTACCTGAGCGAAGTCGCCCCCGAGCATCGCAAGGGGTTCTATCTCGGCTTCCTGCAAGTGAGCGTGGTGGCAGGGCAACTTGTCGCGCTCGGGCTGATGCTGCTCATGCAGCGCGTGTTGCTGACGTCGGAACAGATCGAGCATTGGGGCTGGCGCATTCCGTTCGTGATCGGCGGCGTGCTGGCGATGTTCGCGCTGTATATGCGTCGCAACGTGACCGAGAGTGAAGCGTTCGTGCACAGCGCGAAGAAGCGCGAGGCATCCATTACGCGCGAGGTGCTGCAACACTGGCGTCAGATTCTGCTCGCCATCGGTATCACGATCGGCGGCACCGTGGCGTTCTACACGTTCACGGTGTACATGCAGAAGTTCTTGGTGAACTCGGTTGGCTTGTCGAAGGAATCGTCGACGTTCGTCTCGACGATTGCGCTGTTGCTTTACATGCCGCTGCAACCGCTGTTCGGGCTGCTCTCGGATATCGTCGGCCGTCGTCCGGTGCTGATCATCTTCGGTGTGAGCACGACGCTGTTCTCCGTGCCGCTCTTCACCGCGCTGAGCCACACGAAAGACCCGCTGGTGGCCTTCGCGTTGTCGTTCGCGGGGCTGGTAATGCTCTCAGGGTTCACGTCGGTGCACATGCTTGCGAAGACGGAGTTGTTCCCGCCACGCATTCGCGCGCTGGCGGTGGGCTTTCCGTATGCGTTGACCACGGCGATTCTCGGCGGCACGACGGAGTTTGTCGCGTTGCGTTTCAAGGCTAGCGGTCACGAATCGTATTTCTACTGGTATGTGACGATTTGCGCCGCCATCTCGCTGATCGTCTATCTGAAGATGCCTGAGACGCGCGGGCGCAAGTACGACTGACGCGCGAGTCGGTCGCGCAAAACGTGAAGCATCGCTGCGACCGGTTCATCCGTCGATTGAATTGACTTTGCGCTGACGGCTCGATACGATTGAGTCCAATTTCGAACGCCCTCCCGGTCCGCCGGGGGGGCGTTTCTTTTTGGTTTCCGGCGTTCGTCATCGACGATCCCCGTCATGGCCGCGCCGGATGACAACCCTTCCAAAAAGGAAACTTCGAAATGAACCATCTCTCGCCGACATCCACAGCGCCGCACGATTCGCGACTGGGCTTTACCCAATACGGTACCGGCCCCGAGCCTGTGCTCGTCCTGCACGACTGGCTGGGCGACCACACGAACTACGACGCGCTACTGCCGTATCTCGACGGCAGCGCCTTCACCTATGCGTTTGTCGACCTGCGTGGATACGGGCGATCGAAGCATCTGACGGGTGAGTATTCCATCGACGAAATGTCTCGCGATTGCCTCGACGTGGCGGATGCGCTCGGTTGGCACCGGTTTCATATGCTGGGGCACTCCATGACGGGCATGCTCACGCAGCGCCTTGCTGCCGACGTTCCGGCGCGAATCAAAAGCGCCATCGCCGTCTGTCCGATATCTGCCGCAGGGAACCGCCTGCCGCCTGAAGCGGCGGCGTTTTTCGCCGCCACCTGCGAGAACGACGAGGCGTTTCGGCGGCTGGTCAAGTTCGTGACGGGTGGCTTATCGGATGTCTGGGCGGATCGGAAGCTTCAGCAGAACCGCGATGGCGTGGCGCCGGCCTGCCGCCCGCGTTACCTCGACATGATGGTGAACACCAACTTCGTCGAAGACGTGCAGGGGCTTGAGACCCCGTTTCTGGTCGTCGTGGGCGAGAAGGACCCCGGGCTCGGCGCGGCGGCGATGCAACAGACCTTCCTGGCATGGCATCCGAATGCGCAGTTAGCGGCGATACCGAATTGCGGTCATTACCCCATGCAGGAATGTCCGCCGTACTTCGCGTTGCTTGTGGAAAACTTTCTGAGACAGCACGCAGGCTGAATGAACTTCGGAAGGGAATACGAGGGGTGCGTCGGAACTGCTGGTGCCCAGGGCGGGACTCGAACCCGCATGCCTTTCGGCGCTACCCCCTCAAGATAGTGCGTCTACCAATTTCGCCACCTGGGCAGGGGAGCGCGATTGTAACGGGAAAATTTATTTTTGTGAATGCCTGGGACGTTTTCACACGTCCCTCTGCGTGATTCGTCCCATCGTCATCGAGTGGATTCACAGACTTGCACCGCGTGAGAAAAGTCACTCGGATTGTGTGACAGATTGCCTCCTGGCCTGCTCGGCCGCGTCGACCTTGCAGACCTTTTCTCGACACTGCTAGGAGGTAACGTGATCTACAACCCAACATTCGCATTCAACCCAACGCTCATGAACGACGCCATCCGGATGATGGCCAGCGTTCTCGGAAAAGATATCAATGTGAGCGATACCGGACAGAACTTCGCCTACGGCATGTTTGTCGCGGTGGGTAACGGGGCGTCCGAGAGCGCGGGTGCGCAAGCGTTCTACAAGCTTACGGAAGCCGTAGGCCATTTCTCGCGATTCTCGGGGCTTGGCGACGATCTCCGAAAAATGTTTGCCGAGGCTGTTGGTGACAAGTTCGACCGCGTTATCCATGCGCTGGACACGCTCAGTCATGTGCAAGCCGACTACGCACCGCCGTTCGATGACCATCCGCAAGCGAGATTGGCCGATGCCGACGTTCGGGATCGCGTTCGACGCCTCGCGAACGGCGGCGTCACGGAATTCGCTTTCGAAGCGATGACGCCAGCGCCGGGAGACAGCACCCCGTTAGATGCTTACCGTTCACTCGGGCAGCGCTTTCTCTACGTCACGCGATCGCAGCAACAGACACCGGACGGCAAGCCGTGTTACAGCCTGTTCGACCCGGAGCGGGGCAACTTCGCCAATCTGAGTGAAGACGAAGTCTTGGCAAGCATCGGGGAGTCCCGCGCGGCACTGACCGCGTCGATCGACGGGGAAATGAAACGACAGCACGACGGGATTCAGTTCGACGCTATCGGTGTGCGGGACGTTACGGGGCAGTCGCTCGACCTGACAGCGCCAGGTCTCATGGATGAACTCAAATCGGCCGTCGACGACGTCACGCAATTTGCGCGCGAAGGCGCTGAATTCGTGACGACCGATACACGCCGAAGCATGGACGGGAGGGATGTCACGATTGGCTACGTGTGGTGCATGCACGCCAACCGCTTCGACATTCGCGTGGGGGTGGACACGCACCCCGTGGCGGGGCAACCGCCGCACTTCGAATGGCTGGGTGACATTTATGAAGTTGCCGGCAATAGTCATTTCGACAAACGCGAGGTCGAAAGCAAAGTATTCGAGCGTATTGGTCTTACGCCGATCGACACGTCGACCGTCATCCCGTTCCTGCCGGCGCACGGTGACGATATCGAAGTCACACCGCGCATTGCGGAGACTCTCGACACCAATGCTTCCCCCAAGGTCCATCAATTCGTGCAGTGGTTGAGTGTGTTCGGCACACCCGGTGCGGGCATTGACGGGGCCGCAATACGGCTTGATCCGGTACCAGGTCCGCCGACGCTACTGGTGGCAACCCGATAACAAGGCCGCGACACCCTCCCCGCATTGCTTTCTCTTTTCGCTTTTGCGATGGAGGGGCTTAACCATCAAGCAAATTCCCGAAGCTCACCGTGGGAAAAGGACGTGTCTAGCCCGATCGCTGCGATAAGTGGCGAACTGCGTGTCAGATTGGTTCGTGTCCGCCATGGACACCGCTGGATTACCTCATCACGCAAGGTTCATTTGAAACACTTTGGAGGTTATGACATGAATGCCACCGGTAATTCCGTACAAACGACCGTCGATCTCATCAGAAAACTGTCGACCATGCTGCACAGAGAGATACACGTCGACGACGATGGTGGGGATTTGAAATTGCTCGATCGAGCCGTGCTGCCGCCACTCAATGACGCGCTTACCGCGTTGCAAGACATCGCACACGAAAAGCCGGACTTTATCGAACTGTTCGCGAAGGCCTCGGGGGTAACCGGGTTTATCGACAATTTGAATGCGTTGTTTGCACTCAAGGACGACAAAAGTCTTACCCCAGACGAGAAGGCAGCCGCCGTGGAGGGGATTGGAAAGAATCTCACTCAACTGAGCAACGCTTGGGATCTTGGAATGTACGAGTACAAAACCAAGCCGGACGCGAAAGGTAATACGGCGCTCATCCTCTATCACTTCGAAGAAACGAACGCCAATGGGACCATGGGCGTGGCGATGCGCGTCGCCGCGGCACTTGGCCGCGATGATGAGTATCAGCCGTTCGTTCCGTTCCAAGATAGCGTTATCTCGTCGTATGCCACTCGAGCCGAATTCGAGAAATTCGTTTTCGAGACACTGGGATATGACGACGACTCTGAAGTGCACGCCAACGTGGCACCGCCCCCGGCCGATCATTCCAGAGCGCGTCGTGCGACCAAGCTCGATCCACTTGTGCAAGCACTGAGTGCATTCGATGTGCGTGAAGGCAGCCTCTTCAACCAGGCCACTCCGTCTCCCCGCCCGTACGACATATCGACGCAGATCGCCCCGTCCCGATGATGTGAGGGTAGTGCTCATTTCCCTTCAATCCACCGGTCGCGCAAAGTGACCGGTGGGGAATGTCGGTCTGTGCCGCACATCGGCTCCGCCTCGATCGCGCCGACATCGAACTGCGCCCGCTTTTCCCGCCCAATCGCCAATTCACTGCAATGAACCGCGCATTCCTGCTTCCCCTTGTCTTCGTGTTTTTTCAGGTGCCATTGCTAGCGAATGCGTTCGATTTACTCGACGCCGTACGCGCCTCGCGCGAGTACAACGCAGGGTTTGCCGCCGCACGAGCGGACCTCGCTGCCAGCAGCGAGCAATTCGACCAAGGACTCGCGCAGATCTTGCCGCGCATTCAACTGGAAGGTCGGTTCGATTGGGACCGCGATAGCGCCAGTCGAGGTCGCGAAATCCGTAGCCAGACCTACGACGTCGAACTTCGTCAGCCGCTATTCGATGTCCCCCGCTTCGCAGGATTTCGGAAGGGGCGCGAGCTCACCGACCTCGGCATCGCCACATTCATCGGCAACGAACAGCAGCTGATGCTGGAAAGCGCGCGTTCGTTCTTCGACATGCTCGTGGCACGGGACAAATTGGCCGCAGCCAAGGCGAGTCACGAAGCGCTTCAAATGCAACTCGCCAACGTGACGGAGGAAGTCGGACTCGGACTGTCGGCCAAACTCGATCAGGACGAGGCACAAGCCGCATTCGACGAAGCGCAGGCCAACGTCATCGTCGCCGAGAACGAGTGGGTGCTCGCGCAGCGCGCGTTAGCGCGATTCACCGGTCTAAATCCGGCGGAAATCACAGCGCGCTTCGGCGAGCGATTCGCACAGGCCCGCGCACTGGCGCCGCTCGAAACCTACGTGCAAATCGCTGACGACGACAGTAGCGATCTCCACCAAAAATCCCTCGAACTCGACGTCGCGCGAACCAACATCGACGAAGCGGCGGGCCGCTTTCTCCCAGTCGTGGAGCTTTTCGCCCGGCACCGCACTAGCCAGACCACTCCGCTATATGCCTACAGCGACCCGTCGCGGCGCGACAACGTCATCGGGGTGAACGTCACGATTCCCCTGTTTGCCGGCGGCATGCATGCCTCGCAAGTGCGTGAGGCCCGGCACAAAGCCGACAGCGCGCAGGCAAAGCTCGACGACACACGCGCCAAGGTGCGCGAGAGCGTGATGAAGGCCTACTTCGGTGCCAAGAGCGGTGCGCAGCAGGTGCGCGCGCGCCTGGCGCAACGGCAGTCGACGCAAAACAAGGTGGAGGCGACCCGGCACGGGCGCGACGTCGGGCTGCGCACCAATCTCGACCTTCTGCGCGCGCAGAAAGAGCACTTCGAAGCGCGCACAGGCCTCGCCGAAGCGTTCCAGGCCTATTACATGTCGCGCTTACTGCTCGCCTACACCACCGGCCATCTCGACGAGAACGTACTCGCCGACCTCAATAACACGTTGATGACTCAAGAAGGCTGATTCCACATGCGCATGTCGCAGACTTCAACACTTCCGCCGCCTCCACAGCCGTCTCCACCTCCTCCGGATGCGCCGGACGACGCCTCACAGGAAACCGCATCCCGCGACAGCGCCGTGGAGAGTGTTGTCATCCTTCTCAGCTTCTTCCGACTGCCCGCCAATGCTGCGCAACTTCACCGCGAACTAGCAGGAGAAGACGTTGACGCGGCGCAACTGGTCCGGCTGCTTCGTCGCCTCGGATTGAAATCAAAGCAAGTGCGCGTGTTGCCGGCGCGACTGGAGAAAACGCCACTGCCCGCCATCGCTGTCATGCGTGACGGCACGTTCATGTTGCTGGGCAAGATTGCCGAGGGGCTGGCCGTCGTGCAGGACAGTCGCAGCGGTCAGGTGCTTGCGCTGCCGCTCGCCGAATTCGAGGCGCAGTTCACGGGCGAACTGGTGCTAGCGACCCAGCGCGCGGCGTTGCTCGGCGCAGGCGGCAAGTTCGATATAGCGTGGTTCTTGCCCGCGTTCATGAAGTACAAGCGGCTGATCGGCGAAGTGCTTTTGATCTCGCTGTTTTTACAACTGTTCGCGTTGATTTCACCGCTGTTCTTCCAAGTGGTGATGGACAAGGTGCTGGTGCACCAGAGCATGAGCACACTCAAAGTGCTAGTGATCGGACTGATTACGGTCTCGGTGTTCGAAGTGGTGATGGGGGGGCTACGCACCTACGTGTTTTCGCACACCGCCAATCGGATCGATGTCGAACTCGGCGCGAAGTTATTCCGACATCTGCTGGCGTTGCCGATTGCTTACTTTCAATCGCGACGCACCGGCGAGACGGTAGCCCGCATCCGCGAGCTCGACAGCATCCGCGACTTCATTACGAGCTCCGCGCTCACGTTGGTCATGGACTTGCTGTTCACCGTGGTGTTTCTCGCCATCATGTGGTTCTACAGTCCGTGGCTCACGATGATCGTGCTCATCTCGCTACCCTGCTACGCACTAATCGCCGTGTTCGTGACACCGGTGTTGCGGGCACGAGTGGAAGAAAAATTCAGACGCGGCGCTGAGTCGCAATCGTTTCTGGTGGAGTCGGTGAGCGGCATTGAGACGCTCAAGTCGATGTCGGTGCAGCCACAAGCGCAAAGCCGGTGGGAGACACTGCTCGCGGCATACGTTCGTGCCAGCTTCCGCACGGCTAATCTCGGCAATATCGCAGGCCAGACCGTGCAACTGGTCTCGAAGCTTTGCAGCGCCTCGCTGCTGTATATCGGCGCGATGAAGGTCATCGGCGGCGACCTTACCGTCGGGCAGTTGGTGGCATTCAACATGTTCGCCAATCACGTCACCGCACCGGTGTTGCGACTCTCGCAACTTTGGAACGATTTTCAGCAGGCGCGCATCTCCATCGACCGCCTCGGCGACATTCTTAACAGCCCCACCGAGCCGGGTTACAACCCGGGGCGCGCCATGATGGCGTCGATACAGGGCGACGTGACGTTTGACGCTGTGACGTTTCGCTATCGCCCGGACAAGCCAGAAGTGCTGCGTGGCGTCACCTTGGGCATCCAAGCCGGTCAGACAGTGGGCATTGTCGGGCCGTCGGGATCCGGGAAAAGCACGCTGACCAAACTGGTGCAGCGCATGTACGTGCCCTCGGCGGGACGCGTCGTGATCGATGGCGTCGATCTCGCGATGGTCGACACGCATTGGTTACGCACGCAGATCGGCGTCGTGCTTCAGGAGAACCTGCTGTTCAACCGCAGTGTGCGCGAGAACATCGCCATGGCCGACCCCGCGATGCCGCTCGAACGAGTGATCGATGCCGCGAAGCTAGCCGGGGCGCATGAGTTCATTCTCAGCATGTCACACGGCTACGACACGCAGATCGAAGAGCGCGGCGTGAATCTCTCGGGCGGCCAACGCCAGCGCATTGCTATCGCACGCGCGTTAGTGACGAATCCGCGCATCCTGATTCTCGACGAAGCGACCAGCGCGCTCGACTACGAGTCGGAGAGCATCATTCAGCAGAACATGCGGGCCATCTGTGAGGGCCGCACGGTGCTGATCATTGCGCACCGGCTGTCGACGGTGCGTCATGCCGATCGCATCATCACGATCGAATCCGGCGAAGTGGTGGAAGACGGCACGCACGACGAGTTGGTCGCTCGCGGCGGCCGTTATGCACGCCTGTGCCGAATTCAGGCCGGGGAGATGACGGCATGACATTGCTGAAAACGATAAGAGGCCGGTTCGAGGTATGGCGCAACCGGGCGATGTCGCGCTGGCAGACGGTGCCTTCACATGAGCGCGAATTCCTGCCTGCCGAACTGGAAATTCTCGATACCCCGGCGTCCCCCGCGGGCCGCAAAGTGGCCATGCTCATCATCGCGTTGTTCACCATTGCGCTGGTCTGGTCGATATTCGGGCGTGTCGACATGAATGCGGTCGCGCAAGGCAAGGTGGTGCCGCTGGGGGGGACGAAAGCCATTCAACCGTTCGAGATCGGCATCGTGCGCAAGATTCTTGTCGACGATGGCCAACAGGTGAAGAAGGGCGACTTGTTGGTGGTGCTCGACAGCGTGGAAGAGCAGGTCGATCTGATGCAGTTGGAACGGCAACTGACCACGGCGCAACTCGATTCGGCGCAATTGCAGGCGTTTCTTGCGACGCTGGATGGAAGCAAATCGTCGGCAGCGTGGGCATCCGGGAATTCGGTACAGGTGGAGCGCGCGCGCAGTCTGTTGGCGTCGCGTCAGGCGTTGTATCACGCGAAGGTGGCGTCGGCCGCGGCGCAACGTGCCGAAGCGGAAGCGATGCTAGCGGCCAGTGCGAGCGAGATCGCGCGGCTCAACGTTCGGCGTGAGGTGCTGGCAAGCAAGGCTAGCGCCCTCAAGACGCTGCTTGAACACAACGGTGTCGCGCGGCTGAAGTGGCTCGAAGCCGAGCAAGAGCTTGGCGAGACGGAACAGACTCTGAACGCTGAGCGTCAACGCAGCCGACAGCATCGCGCGACGATATCGCGGTTAGCCGAGGACCTGAATCAGGCGCGTGCGGAGTTTCGTCGTGACGCACTGACCGAGCTGACGAAAGCGAACGATCAAATCCGTGAGGCGGAATTGAGCATCGATCGTTATAAGCAACGTGAGCAATACCGGTTTTTGCGCGCACCCGTGGATGGCACGATTCAGCAGCGCGCGATACATACCGTGGGTGGTGTGGTGCAACCGGCCCAGACGTTGATGCTCGTCGTGCCCCACGATGTCGCGATGGCAGTCGAGGCCAAAGTGCTCAATCAAGACGCAGGCTTCGTCAAACCGGGGCAGGACGTCACGCTGAAGATCGAGACCTACTCGTACACGAAGTACGGGACGCTGACCGGCACCGTCGAGCATGTGTCGCAAGATGCCGTGAACGACGAAAAGTTGGGGCCGGTGTACATGGCGCGTATTCGTCTTCCAGCAGATTCAGTGAGCCACAGCGGGCGCACGTTGCACATTCAGACGGGGATGGCCGTTACGGCGGAGATCAAAACGGATGAACGCCGCGTCATCGAATACCTGCTCTCTCCCATCAAGGAAGTGACTTCGGAATCGTTCAAGGAACGATAGGCCGGATCACAGCCCTTGGGTCGCGGGCGATTTCGTAATTCACCAGGAGGTAATGCCATGTCAGTGGATTTCACGTTTGATCAGTCGGAACTCAACCAAGCGCTCGATGGGGCTTCGAAAATCTTTGACGGAGCGTTCAAGCTCGAAGCGCGAGGCAATGCGTACGCCCACGCGATGCTTTTCGCAATTTCCGAGGCTGGGAACCCGGGCAGCGGCCGTGACACGCTCGATAAGCTGGCGGTCATCGCCGGGGCGTTCGATCGGATGTCGAAACTGGATCCAGCGTTTCTGGGTGCCTTTGGCAATAACCTCACCTTTAAAGGACTAAAGCAAGATGAGGGGATGGACCTGAGCTTATTTCTGAAGAGCCAAGTCATATTCAACGAGGCCTATGAGACGCTCCCGACGCCGAGTTCGGAGTGGATATCGAATAAATATGAGCGGTCCGGCGTGGATATCCTAAGCGCAATGCGGAGCGACAAAATGGAGCTCTCGTACGAAGTCTTCAGCGCGAAGACGCATCAGCGGCTACCACCCGGCGAAATGCGGCAACACTCGGTGTACATCGAGCGGACCCCTTTGGAAGACGACCGGTCCCAATTCAAGTACACGGTTTTCGACCCCAATCGAGGCGGACTGATCGCGCGGAGTATGGACGAGGCGGCTGAATTTCTCGATGCCTCTCTGCGTCGACTGAACGAGCCGACGATTTCGGGCGCGTCCAAGGATGCGTATTTCCCGCGGTATTTGCGTGACCTTTCTGCCGTGCCTGAGAACGTTTGGAATAGCCTCGAGTCGGTAGCGCGCCACGTTCAGAAATTCGCGATGACCGACGCAATCACCGCAGATGGCGAAACGCAGTGGGTCTCGGCCGACTCAACGCTAACGCCTCACTACACATTCAGTTTGAAAGACAACGTGCTGCATTTCACCGCCGAGGTTACCTTCCACCGAAATGGTGAGCCAGATGAAACGAAGTCTTACACCGACGATGCGACATTCGCCAATTGGAAGCAGTTCGACTGGAAGGTGAAGAACGATTTCAATCTTCCGACACCCAGAGATCGCCGTGATATCGCCTTCGACCCGATGATTGCCGCCCCCGGCAAACTGGAGCAACTGGTACAAGCGCTGAGCGCCTCCCGCGACCCCGACGGGGGCATTGACGCGATCACGTCGAGCATCGTCTTGCGCCCAGGATCGGTATCGCTGGCGATGGTTCGATAACAGCAATGTGCCGTCCGCGACACCCGGTCATCGGGGATGACCGGCGACGCGACGGGCTATCCAGTGAGGCCCGTCACGTCGATGCCCTCAGTGCGTCAAGCCGCCAGACGCTGCGGTGCAGCGGCTACGCGTGCCAGCGTCGGCGCATGCGCCACACGCGGCTCCTCGCGCAGACGGAAACGTGCCACCGTCTCGGCCAGCATGCGTGCCTGCTCACTGAGCATCGCCGAAGCCGCCGCCGATTCTTCCACCAACGCGGCGTTCTGCTGCGTGGCTTGATCCATCTCCGACACTGAGCGGTCGATCTGGCTGATGCCGGTGCTTTGCTCGGTCATCGCGCCGTGGATCTCACTCACGAGACGCTGCACGCGCGTGATGCCGTTCACGATCTCGTTCATCGTGGTGCCCGCTGCCTGTACACGCTCCGTGCCGCTCTTCACGTTTTGCACGGAAGTCTCGATCAGTGCCTTGATTTCCTGCGCTGCTGCCGCACTGCGTTGTGCCAGCGTGCGCACTTCCCCTGCCACCACAGCAAACCCGCGGCCTTGCTCGCCCGCACGTGCAGCTTCCACCGCCGCGTTGAGCGCCAGAATATTCGTCTGGAACGCAATGCCGTCGATCACACCGATGATTTCGGTGATGCGCTCCGACGATTGCGTAATCGCGCCCATCGTCGTGACCGCATCGGTCACCACCTGACCGCCACGTACGGCGGCCGCGCTGGCGTCGTTGGCCAGACGCGTGGCGTGCTCCGCCGTGTCCGCAGTCTGCTTCACGCTGGAGGTGAGTTCGGTCAGGGCCGACGACGTTTCCTGTAACGACCCTGCCGATTGCTCGGTGCGTTGCGACAGATCGCGGTTACCCATTTCGATCTCGCTTGTGGCCGAGGTCATCGACGCGACGCCCGAGCGTACGTCGAGCATCACCGAGCTGATCTTGTCCACGAACGCGTTGAACGACTTCGAAATCTGCGCGACTTCGTCGTGACCCTCCACGTCGAGGCGTTGCGTCATGTCGCCGTCGCCCGAACCGATGGTGTCCATTGCATCGCGCACGACCGACAGGCGCTTGAACGCGCGCGACGTGAACAGCGACGCAATCGCGAGCGCGATCAACGTGAGCACCACCAGCGTGACGATGGTGGCGGTCAGCACGTGCGTCAGACCCGCAGTCGCTTCGGCGCGATCGAGCGCAACGACGAGATACCAATCGGTGCCCGGAATGCGTTTGGCCTTGAGCAACTTCGGCGCGCCCGAGAGCGTCATCTCAACCGGCTTCGCATCGTCACCCGTCATCCCGGCAAGCGAATCGGCGGTGAGTGTGGCAGCGACCTCAGTCGACGGCTTCAGCGAGAACTTGTTGTCCGGGTGGGCGATCACCTGACCGTCGCTGGCAACGACGAGCGCCAGACTGGCGGGCGTGGGATGCACGGCCTTGATGATGTCTTGCACGCCGGTGAGGGCGACGGCGCCGCTCAGGGCACCGATGGTCTGGCCATCACGCACGAGCGGCGTGGTGAAGGCGACGTAAGGAATACCGGTCGACGAATCGCCATACGGCTTGGTGACCGTCAATTTCCCCGCAGCGACGGCGCTCTTGTACCAGGGGCGTGCCGTGGGGTCGTAGTCGGGCGGCGTGGGAGCGGTGGAAAAGAACGTCTTGTCCGACCAGCCGACGCTGGTAATCGGGAAGTCGTTCGTCTTCCCCATGAGTTTGACGAGGCCGCCCGGATCGCCCTTCTCCACGACTTGCGCGGTGGCGTTCACGGCGGTGGCCTTATCGGCCGACCAACGCTCGATGGCGCTCGCATTGCCATTGGCGACCGCCGAGAGCGTGTGGGCGATGCTCGACATCATGCTGTCACGCACGATCACGTAGGTCGTGATGCCAGAGAGGATCAGGGCGCCGACCACCGTCAGGCAGGTAATCAGCAGAATCCGGGTTCGCAACGAAGTGACTTTCATGAGCTGTCTTCGGTTGGCCCGCGCGGGCCGTTGAGAGAGGGGAACCGCCGCTGCGGGGCTGTTACCCGTGCCGGCGCACTCAAACACTACTGGTCTACTCTCTCGGCTTACGGCGTAATCCCGCGACAACTTTAATGAGCGCAGGTCAATGCGCATCAGACCGGGCTCAACCGGCCCTAATGCAGCTTTCCGATGCTTACCGCTTGTGCTGCATCGCCCACCACCAGAGCGGCAGCATGACGAGGCTGACGATGGCGGCGAGTGCCAGCGCCGCACGCAGGCCTGCCTCAAAAGGGTGCAATGCGCCCAGCAGCGAGCCGAACGTCGCCACGCCAAGCGCGGCGCCCGCCTGACGGGCGGTGTTGAGCACGGCCGCCGCGACACCTGCACGCTCGGCAGGCACCGTCTCCAATGCCGGTGCTGTTGCGAGGGGCGAAACAACGCCCGACGCCAGCCCAATCGCCAGCATCGGTGCAATGGCGAATCCGTACGGCATGCCGTCAGTGACAAGCCACAACCCGAGTGCCCCCGCCGCGTAAGCGCCGAAGGCCGCGATCATTGGCCATGTCGAACCGAACCTCGCGGTGATGCGCCCGGCGCACAGGCTGCCTGCCGCCACCATGACGGTCATCGGCAGCAACGCCATGCCGGTTTGCAACGGCGAATAACCCAGCGCTTGCGCAAAGCGCAGACTGACGACGAACAGCAATCCATAGAAGACAAACGCGGAGGCCATCGACGCACAGGTCGACCCGGAGAAGACGCCATGTCGCAACAATGTCAGCGGCAACATCGGATGTGGATGCACCGATTCGATGCGCAGCAACACGGCCCATGCGAGACAGCAGGCGATCGCCCCGCCGACAATCACCGGTGACGTCCAACCGATGGCGTGCCCTTCGATCAGCACGCCAACCAGCGTCCCCAGCGCGACGACACCGCACAGCAGTCCCACTAGGTCGATGCGAGACGGCTGGCCCATTATGGCGGTCAGAGACGCAGTGCGCGAGGCGCCCGGATCAATACGCTCCTCAGTAATGCGCCATGCCATCGCCATTCCGCCGAGACAGATCGGCACGTTCACGAAGAACACGCTGCGCCAGTCGAACCAATGAATCAACGCACCGCCGACGAGCGGACCGGCGGCCATGGCAATGCCGCCGAGGCCCACCCATCGGCCGATGGCACGGGCGCGCGCTTGCGGGTCGGGCGTCGCGTCACGGATGAGCTTGAGCGAGCACGGCACGAGCAACGCAGCCCCAACGCCTTGCACCGCGCGCGCGGCGATCAGCATGCCGGGCGTGACGGCCGCCGCACACGCGAGCGAAGCCAGCGTGAAGAGGCCGAGACCGGCGAGATAGACGCGGCGCGCACCCCAGCGGTCGCCCAGCGTGCCGCCGGAGAGCAGCAGGCTTGCAAACATCAGCGTGTACGCGTTGACCACCCATTGAAGCCCCGCCATCTGCACGTCGAAGGCGGTGCTTAGCCGCTCCAGTGCGACGTTGACGATCGAGGTGTCGAGCAGGACGACGACGTAGCTAACGCACGTGGCGGCAAGTACGCGGCGCTGGGCAGTGCTCTGCGTGTGGTGAGGAGGAGCAACGCGCTCGACGCCGGAAGCGTCGGCGAGAGGCGATTCGAGATTGGCACGATTGGCGCGCATGACCGGCATTTCCGTGAAGAGGATGGCCGGAGTCTACGAGCAGGCAATCGTGCAATGTTTCTACGCGTCGTGAAGTGTCGAGGTTACTTGTGCTCGCCGTTGTCGCGATCGTGACGCGCTTTGCCTGCATCATCGTCGTCACCTCCGACAAGGGGTGAGCCGGTATCGACGTTGCCTTCACGCAGGGCTTTGCGTGCCGCCTCGGCGAGTGCTTCGTAGCGATTACGAAAGCGGACCAATTCCTTCTCGTCGAGTTCTTCCAGATCGAGCAGCGCGTTATGCGCGCCTTCCATCGCACGGATCAGCTCGTCGAGCTTGATCTGCATGGCGGCCGTGTCGCGGTTCTGCGTGTTCTGAATGAGGAACACCATCAGAAACGTGACAATCGTCGTCGACGTGTTGATGACGAGTTGCCACGTATCGCTGTAATCGAAGAGCGGGCCGGTGACGGCCCACGCGATGACGAGCCCGACCGCCAGCACGAACGAAACCGGTCGACCGGTCACCGAAGAAAGGTAGCTCGAAAATTTCGAAAACCACTTGTCGCCCATGACCATCTCCCGTGAACGGATCGATGGCGCGATGATGGCACAGGCGCGGCGCGCCCGGGCGCCGCTTCGTCAACGGGCTTAGGCCGTCTTCGCGGCTTCGGGCGCGGTGAAGTCGGCGAAGCTGACGGTTCTCGCGCGACAGGCCTCGGTGAGCTCGGGATCGTGGCTGGAAAAGAACACGCAATGATCCTTGCCCAAGGTCGTGAACAGGTCGATCAACACGGCGCGCGCGGCGTTATCGAGGCCATTGCCCGGCTCATCCGCGACGATCACGCGCGGCGCCCCGAGAAGCGTTGCGCTTAGAAAGAACTTCCGGCGCGTGCCCAACGACATCTGCTCGAAGCGTTTCTCCATATGCGGAGCCAGTCCGAAGCGGTGCGCAAGATTCAGTACGCTGTCATCGACGGTTGTCTTCTTGGCTGACGCGACCATGTCGAGAAACGCGAGGCCGGTTTGAAACGGATACGCCAAACAGTCGTCAGGGACAAACGCCAGCGCGCCCTTTGCGGCGAGCGGCTCGGCGCGCAGCGAATGGCCGTCGAGCCACACGTCGCCCGCATCGGCGTCGATAGCCCCCGCGAGAATGCCGAGCAACGTGGATTTGCCGCTGCCATTTTCATCGGTCAATGCAACGCACCCTGCCTCGGCGTGAAAGTGCAGATTGTCGAAGAGCGTGCGACTGCCGAAGCGTTTGGTGAGATGTTCGAAACGAAGCATGGGGAGACCGGTAAGCGAATCAGGGGACAAAACAAAGCCACGCGGCGGTGACCCAGAGTGCAGCGAGCGTCGCGCCGGTCAGCACCGATTGGTTCGGAACATAGCGTTGCGGCAATCGTAAAAGGGCGATGAGCGGCAGGGCGCTGATCAACACAATAAGCACTTTCGCCGCCGAGATCGTATCGTTCGACGCGAGATACACCGGGCCGACGGCAACGAACGGCAGTGCCAAACCCACAACGGTGGCGAAATCGGCGAACGTCTGCGTAACCGCCCGGCGTGGCAGCGAACGCGTGAAGTGCGCGGCGTGTTGATGCGCGGCATGCAACTCGCGGTAGTGCATGGCCGCGACCAACACAATGCCCGCTTGCGAGATCAACACCATCGGGAACGCCCGCCCGTCGAATTCCCATAGCCGGACGAGATAGACGGTGACACCGGCTATCGCCGTCATCATCAGACAGCGGCCAAGCACGGCGCTCGAATGACGACGCAGAATGCCCGCTTGTAGCCGCACGATGGGCGAAAGGACATGTCGCTTGCGCGCCGGGGGCGCATCGAACGGTACGGATGGTCGCACACGATGCGCGCCGCCCGACGCTGACGAGCGCGTCAGCGACCATAGCGCGACCAGCAGCGCGCCGGTAAGCAAGGCGTAGCCCAGGGAACCGGCGAACCGCAGTCCTGCCACGAGTAGCACGTTGGCCGTCACGAGCGGCCATAGGTGTTGCCGCTTGCGATGCAAAATCGCCAATTGGGCGGCCAACGTAATGAGCGTCAGATCGAGCACATAGAGGTAGTGCGCACCGGGATGCGCGGCGAGTGCAATCAATGCCGCCACGACACACAACAGCAAGGGGGTACTCGCGAGCGCGAGCATCGCGAGATCGACGCTGCGCCCGCGCCATTCGGGAATCGGCAGCGACCTGACAAACGCGGCGAACGATCCGCCCGAAATCGCCCGACGTTGTGCCAGCACCCACAGCGCGCCAATTGCTTCGAGCGCATGTACCCAGAGGAACTGCCATTCGACCCCGCGCGTAGGCGCGAGCGTGGCCAGTACCGGCGCGCCGAGAATGCGGGCCTGCGCGAAAACGGGCATCGAGGGCAGCGCCAGCATGAGCATTAGCACCAGCGCCTGCCAGTGCCTGAGCAGCACCCGCGATGTCTCGAGGGCATACCAGCGCAATCGAAGGGTCAGCATGTCGCGCAACTCCGGTCCGCGAGAGGAGGGGTTACTTCAGATAGGTTTTGATGACGTGCAGCAACGGGGCCATTTCGGTCTCCCGGTTTGCCTGATCGGGTTCGTTGACCAGATGGTCGACGAGGTGGCCTTCGATGACAGCCGCCATCAGACCGTTGACCGCGCCGCGAATGGCTGCGATCTGTTGCAGGATCTCGACGCAGTCGCCTTCCTGATCCAACTGGCGTTCCAGCGCCTGTGCCTGCCCTTGGATGCGGCGAACACGTGCCAACAGCTTGTTCTTGTCTCGAATGGTATGCACGTCTGGCCGCGCTCCTTGTAGATGCCGGGAAATACGTGAAAAAAATGCTAACACAAATATACTGGTGGGGAGTATATTTGCCGCAGTTACGTTTCGTCGAATGGCGACTGCCGTTCGATCTTCTCCGACCGTTCGCGAGTTGTCCCATGCCCGAATTCTCGACCCTCCTCCAGCAAGGCAACGCCTGGCTGTTTATTCCGAGCGCGATTCTGCTCGGCGCGCTGCACGGGCTCGAGCCCGGGCATTCCAAAACGATGATGGCGGCATTTATCGTCGCCATTCGCGGCACGGTCGGGCAGGCGGTGCTGCTCGGTTTATCGGCGACCGTGTCGCATACCGCCGTGGTGTGGTTGGTCGCAATGGCCGGGCTGTACTTCGGCCGGAACTGGGACGCCAACGCCACGGAGCCGTATTTCCAATTGGCATCCGCCGTGCTCATCATCCTGATCGCGTGCTGGATGCTATGGCGCACCTGGCGCGATAACGCCCGCGCCCGCGCACACAATGCTGGGCACGACCACGACCACGACCACGACCACGACCACGACCCCGACCACGACCACGACCACGCGCATCCGCACCCTCATCCCCACGCGCATTCGCACGGACACGATCATGTCCACGCGCACGCCGGACATGAGGCGCATGCATCGTTGAGCCGTGTCGCCCACACCTATGCGCATGCGCAACCGGTGGATCGTCATGCCGCGTTGAGCAGCGCGCGGGCGGAATATCAGGATGCTCACGAACTTGCCCATGCCCGCGATATCGAGAAGCGCTTTGCCGATCGCAACGTGACCACCGGTCAGATCGTGATGTTCGGTGTGACGGGTGGTCTGGTGCCCTGCCCGGCCTCGATCACCGTGTTGCTGCTGTGTCTTCAGCTCAAGCGCTTTGTGTTGGGTGCCGGGCTGGTGCTGTGCTTCAGTATCGGGTTGGCCCTCACGATGGTCGTCTCGGGTGTCTTGGCGGCACTGAGCGTGCGCCACGTGTCCCGCCGCTGGACGGGCTTCGGTGAGTTCGCGCGAAAGGCCCCTTACTTCTCGGGCGCGTTGATTATTCTGGTCGGCCTCTATGTCGGCTATCAGGGCGCGTCGCACCTCTGGTTCACCGCCTGATCCATCGCGCGGATTCGTGCACTCGGCAAACAAATCTTGTGCGGCGGGGCCGCTGTTCGCTGCCTCGCCGCGTCCCTAGACTGGGTTCCTCGACTGTTCTTGATGAGGAACCCGCACATGACACATCTGCTGCTTCGTACGCTCAAACTCGCGGCGCTTGGCCTTTCGATCGGTGCTGCGACGGCCGGTGTCGCACACGCTTCGGACACTCGCACCGCGACCTCGCATCCGACGATCCGGGCGATGCTTGGCGCTAAGCCCATAGATCATCTCGATCCGAAGCGCACCGCACTGATCGTGATCGACTTCCAGAACGAATACTTCACTGGCCGTATGCCGATCCCGGACGGCAAGCGCGCGATGGAAAACGCGAAGCAGCTCATCGCATTTGCCGATGCGGCTAAGATCCCCGTCTACCAGATTCAACACGTGGCGCCTGCCGGGTCGGCGGTTTTTGCGAAAGACGGTAAAACGGTCGAGTTCTTGCCAGCGATGGCGCCGCGTGCACACGACACCGTCTTGCAGAAGACGACCGTGAGCGTGTTTGCGAGCACCGATCTCGACAAACTTCTGAAAGCGCGGGGCATCGACACGCTAGTCATCGCCGGTCTGATGACGCACGCCTGCGTGGCCGGTGCCGCACGGGATGCCGTGCCGTTGGGCTATAACGTCGTGGTAGCATCGGACGCCACGGCCACTCGCGATATCACGCGCATCGACGGCTCGCACGTAGCGAGCGACGTGTTGCATCGCGCAGCCCTGGCCGAAATCGAAGACACCTTTGGCGATGTGATGACCACGGACGCCATTCGCCGTTTGCCGTTGCGTTAAGGCGAGCCGGGCGAGGGTGTCTTCCGCCCTCCCCGTTCTCATCCGCACTCGACGTCGTCATGGATCAATTGCTGGCAATGCGCATCTTCTGCGCCATCGTCGATGCCAAGAGTTTCACGGCCGCCGCCGACGTGCTCGGCATGTCGCATTCCAGCGTGTCGCGCCAGTTAAAGCAGACCGAAGCGGCGCTGGGCGTGCAGCTACTCAATCGCACCACACGCCGTTTCGCGCTCACCAGTGCCGGGGAGCGATATCACCGGCATTGTCTCGATATCCTCTCGCGCGTGGATGCCATGGCACATGCCATGTCGGGTGAGCGCGAACATTTGCAGGGCGCGTTGCGCGTGAGCGTTCCGCTCGCGATCGGCACGTTGGAACTGGCCGACTGGTTACCGGCGTTTCAGTCGCAATACCCCGACGTCGCCCTCACACTCTCGTGCAGCGATCAGTTCGTCGATCTCGTCGCCGAGCGTTTCGACGTGGCGTTGCGCATCAGCAGCACGCCGCTGGCCGACAGCAGCCTGATGGCGAAGTTACTGACGTCGTCGGATACCGTCCTTGTCGCCTCTCCTGGTTACCTCGCGCAACGCGGCTTGCCGTCTACCCCCGCCGATCTGGCGACGCATCGGCCGTTGGCCCCGCTGCGCGTGGGGCAGCCTGCCGAATGGACGCTAACCGACGCCGCCGACGAGACGCACCGCGTCGTACTCACCGACACGTTCACTAGCGACGCGATTCCTGCCCTTTTCTCCGCAGCGCTTGCCGGTTTGGGCATTGCGGCATTCACCGAGCGCACTGTACGCACCGAGCTTGCGCGCGGTACGCTTGTGCGTGTGTTGCCGCAGTATCGCGCGGGCACCCATCACTACTACGCGCTGTATCCGCGCACGCGTCACGTCAACCCAAGGGCGCGTGCATTCATCGACTTCATGGCAGCGCATTACGGCGGGCGGTAAGCCGACTTTAGCGAGGCACGTTCCCATGACGAGTTCGCACGACATTGCACCGGAGAGCACGGCAGCGCGCGTTGCGTTGTGGCGTGCGCTCCATCGGGAAGTCGACGCCGCACCAGCGGTGCTCGACGACGATATCGGGCTGAAATTGCTAGATCCACCCGATGACTGGCGCGAGCGCGGCGATATGAATCCGGCGTTCACCCGCCCGTTTCGCGCTTCGATCGTGGCGCGCGCACGATTCATCGAAGACCTTGTCGTGAGCGAAGCGCAACGCGGCGTGGATCAGTATGTGATTCTCGGCGCGGGACTCGATAGCTTCGCGCAGCGGCGCACCGAGGCGGTGCAGCACGTGAAGATCTTCGAAGTCGACCAGCCGGGGCCGCAGCAATGGAAGCGCAACCGGCTAATCGCGCTAGGTTACGGCGTGGCCGATACGCTGC
This sequence comes from Pandoraea pneumonica, assembly GCF_049918595.1. GTDB lineage: Bacteria > Pseudomonadota > Gammaproteobacteria > Burkholderiales > Burkholderiaceae > Pandoraea > Pandoraea pneumonica_A. The sequence continues at coordinate 1,036,577 of NZ_JBNCRZ010000001.1, read as the reverse complement.
GGTTTGTCCCCGTGAATTTCGAAGCGGGCCAATCGTGGCGCGAGGCGCTGCTGCGCGAGGGCTTCGACACCGCTAAGCCCGCCGTTGTGGTGTCGACCGGTGTGAGCATGTATCTCACGCGAGAAGCGAACGCGGCCACGCTGCGTGAAGTGTCTGCATTCGCGCCGGGGTCGACGTTCGCGATGACGTTCTTGTTGCCGCTGGAGATGGCCGATCCCGAAGTACGTCCCGGGCTAGAAATGGCCGAGAAAGGCGCACGCGCTAGCGGCACACCGTTCATCAGCTTTTTCCGGCCAGACGAGATGATGGCATTCGCGATGGAGAACGGCTTCAAGTCGGCGCAGCATGTCAGCGCCGAAGCGCTCGCGCAGCGTTACTTCGCCGATCGTAGCGATGGTTTGCGCCCACCGGCGAATGCGGAAGAACTGCTGATCGCAACAACCTGAGCGGCAAAACTCACGCGCTCGCGCTATGCTTCGCGCGATGGCAATGGGTGCCGTCTCGGCCCTGAGCCGACTACTGGAGTTGTGGCATGACGTTAACTGAGCTTCTGGTCCCCACGTTGTCGCAGATGCTGCGCGCCCTGTCTGCGTGGCTCGACAAAGCGGCAGACTTCGAGCGTTCCGCAGGCAAACACCCCGACGCCCTGATGACGTTGCGGCTTGCGCCCGACATGTATCCGCTCGCCGCGCAGGTGCGCTTTGTCAGCTATCAGGCGATGGAACCGGCCTACCGACTTCGCGGCGAACCGATTCCCGAGGCGGCGCTCGCCGTGCAGCGCGAAGGCTGGAACGCCAATCAGAAGCCGGGCACGTTTGACGAGGCGAAAGCCTGTCTTGCCAACGCGCTCGCATTTCTCGCTGCCCTGCCCTCGGACGCGCTAGATGCTGGCGCGAATCAGCCCGTGTCGCTCGCGCTGCCCAATGGCGTGGTTTTCGACATGACCGGCGATCAATACGCGCGTGATTGGCTGCTTGCCCAGTTCTATTTCCACACCAACACCGCCTACGGCATCCTGCGTCATCACGGCGTGGAACTCGGCAAAGCCGACTACGTGCCGCATGTGCTGGCTTATCTGCGCCCGGGCACGCCGCCGCAGGCATAACCGCTACCCTTCACCACGCTCGCGTCACGTTCGGCCCGCCCTATTCCCCAATCAGAAACGGCGGCCCGAAGCGCGACGCGATGTGTTCGGTCGACTCGAATAGCTCACGCAGCACCTGACTCGTGCACGTGGGCTGCACATACAGATAGAACGCCACGTCGGGCAGCCGGGGCAGACCGTCGGCCTCGGAGAGCACGCGCATATTGGCGTCGAGCAACTCGGTGGTGCGCGCGGTAATGCCCAGCCCGGCGCTGATCGCCGCTTTGATACCCGTGAGCGTCGGCGAATGGAAACTGGTTCGCCACGCAATACCGGCCGCATTCAGCCGCTCGATCGACAGACGCCGAAACAGGCTCAACTCGTCGGCCATAACGAGCGGGACCGGCTCGGCCGGATTGAAGATGAAGTCGTCCGCACAGATCCACACCATCGGGGACGTGCGCAGCTTGATGCCCGGAAACCCCTCGTCGTAGCGCGTGGAGATCGCCAGATCGAGCTCCTTGTCGCGCAGCGCATCCATCAGATGCGGGCTGCGCCCGACGATGATTTCCAACTGCAACTCGGCCGAGAGCTTCGACAAGCGGCGCAGCATGCTCGGCAGAATCGAATCGGCCACGTCATGCGGCGAGCCAATGCGCAGTTTCTCTGCGGGGCCGCGCGTGTGCATGACCTGCACCGCCTGATCGTTGAGCGCGAGAATCTTGTTCGCGTACGCCACCAGCCGTACGCCGTCGGCGGTCATCGTCTTCTGGCGCCCCTGTTTTTCGAACAGCGGGCAGCCCATTTCCTGTTCCAGCCGCTGCATCTGCTGCGTGATCGCCGATTGTGTGCGGCCGACGCGCGTCGCCGCGGCCGCAAAGGTCTCGTGCTGGGCAATGGCCACGAAGGTGCGCAGCAGGTCGATGTCCAGATTTCGCATAAATCTCCGGGCGGAATACTTCAGAGTTGCTAATGTATCCGGGATAAAAATTAAATTGTTCTTGCAGATTTTGGTCGATAACCTGCTTAACACTCAAGCAATATTTATGTGACCGAGGGCAGATCACTCCCCCGCTAATGGATCCCCTCAAACGGTCCAACCCAAGGAGACTCAGGATCATGTGGCAACGACACCTTGCAGCCGCGCTGTTCGCGACCCTCGCCATGACGGGCGTCGCGCACGCCGACCAACTGGCGGATATCAAGGCGCGCGGCACGCTCGTTTGCGGCACGCAAAACGCCAGCGAGCCCTACGCGTTCCCCGATGCCGCCACGCGCAAGATCGTCGGCTTCGACGTCGACGTGTGCAGCGCGATTGCCAAGGGCCTCGGCGTGAAGCTCGAACATCGCGCCCTGTCGACCGATGCCCGTATTCCTGAGCTCAAGACGCGTCGCGTCGACGTGCTGGCGGCTGCCGTTGCGTGGATGCCCGCGCGCGCGGCCCAAGTCGATTTCAGCGATCAATACTTCGTCGCGCCGATCCGCGTGCTGGTGCGTGCCGATTCGCCGATCCAGACGCTCGACCAGCTCTCCGGCAAAAAGATCGCTGCGTCGGAAGGCTCCAGCTCGGCGGCGGTGTCGGTCACGCGCTTGCCCGACTCGAACCTGCTGACGTTCCACGACATCTCGTCGGCATTCCTCGCGCTGCAACAAGGCAAGGTAGAAGGTCTGGTGGCCGGTCAGTTGATTCTGGCGCGCTTTGCGAACGAAGCCGCGGCCAAGGGCGGCCCGCAGCAATACCGCTTGCTGACCAAGCCGGTGTTCGAAGAGCGCTGGGGCGTGGTGATGAACAAGGGCGAGCCGGCGCTGATGGCGGCGGTGAACAAGATTCTGCAAGACTACGAGAAGACCAACGGCCTGCAAGACAGTTTCGACAAGTGGCTCGGTACGAAGTCGGTCTACAAGTTCACGCGCGACTATAAGGTCGAGCCGATCAAAGTGCAGTAAGCGAGACGCCCCGCGATGTTCGATCTCTCGTTTTTGCTCGAAGACGGCTACCTGAAGCTGTTTCGCGATGGGGTGCTGACCACACTGCGCCTGTTCGTGGTCTCGGGTTTGCTCGCGATCGTGGTGGGCGTGGTGCTCACCACGTTGCGCGCCATGCCGGTGAAGCTGCTCAAGGGCTTTGTGATCGTGGTGGTCGAGTACCACCGCAATGTGCCGGTGCTGGTGCAGATTCTCGTGTGGTACTTCGGCGTGCCGCAACTGCTGCCCGACGGTGCGCGCGACTGGATCAACGCTGGCAACACCGAGTTCTTCTTTGCGACGGTGGCGCTTGCGCTCAACTCGGGCGCGTTCATCTCCGAAGACTTGCGCTCGGGGCTGCGCGCCATTCCACACACGCAGCAGGAAGCCGCGTGGTCGATCGGCTTGTCGTATCTGCAATCGTTTCGCTACGTGATTCTGCCGCAAGGTATTCGCGTGGCGTTGCCCGCCCTGCTCAATCAGGCGCTGCTGCTCTTCAAGAACAGCTCGCTGGCGATGGCCATCGGTGTGCACGAGTTGCTGTATCGCACACGGCAGATCGACAACCTGACCTTCCGCACCTTCGACGTATTTCTGGTGGCGACGATTCTTTACCTGATCGGCACGCTGGCCCTGATGGCGCTCTCCGAGCATTTTTCCAAGCGCCGCACGGCGCCGTCGGGAGCCTGACGCCATGTTCGAGATTCTTCACGACTATCTCGCGTTGTTCCTCGTCGGCAGTTGGCCCAATGGCCCGCTGGGCGGCGTGGCGATCACGCTCATTCTCTCGGCGCTGGGGCTCGTGGTGTCGTTTCCGATCGCGGTGGCCATCGGTATGGGGCAGGTCTCGCCGTGGCGCTGGCTGCGCCGCGTCATCGGTGTGTGGACGCGCCTCGTACGCGGCATTCCACTGCTGATGATCATCTTCTGGGCGTACTTCGCCGTGCCGTTGCTCGTGGGTGCCGAAGTCTCGGCGTTCACCACGGCGGTCTGCGCGATCATCGTCTATGAGAGTGCGTTTCTGTCGCAGATTGTGCGCGCCGGTCTCGAGGGTTTGCCGCGCGGGCAGATGGAAGCGGCTCGCTCGAACGGCCTGTCGTGGCTGCAAAGCATGCGTTACGTGCAACTGCCGCAGGCGCTTGCCAACATGCTGCCGTCGATCGTCAATCAGTTCGTGTCGATTATCAAGGCGACATCGCTGGCGTATGTGATCGGCGTACCGGAACTGACGTACTCGGCCGCGCAGGTCAACACGATTACGCTGACCAAGCCGCTGCAAACGTTCCTCGTGCTCGCAGCATTCTATTTCGTGGTGTGTTTCGCCATCTCGCGCTTCGCTGGTTGGCTGGAGCGCCGCATCGCCCGCCAACGCGCGGGCTTGGCTTGAGCACGTGAAGCACTCAAGTATTCAGAAGGAGAACGCGGCCATGACCATGCTCGCATTCGAGAATGTCCAGAAATACTACGGCGAGCACCACGTGCTCAAGGGCATCGACGCCACCATCAATCGCGGTGAAGTCGTGGTGGTATGCGGTCCGTCGGGCTCGGGCAAGTCGACGCTGATCCGCACCGTCACCCGCCTTGAAGCGATTCAGCAAGGGCGAATCCTGTTCGAAGGCAAGGATGTGACTGCGCGCGACGTGAAGCTCAATCAGTTGCGCGCCCGCATCGGATTCGTCTTCCAGAGCTTCAACCTGTTTCAGAACCTGTCGGTGCGGCAGAACCTGATTCTGGGCCCGACGAAGGTGCTGGGCATGTCGCGAGACGAAGCCACGGCGCAGGCTGAAGCGCTGCTGACGAAGGTCGGCCTCGCGCACAAAATCGATGCGATGCCTGCCAACTTGTCGGGCGGCCAACAGCAACGGGTGGCGATTGCTCGCGCGTTAGCGATGAAGCCGCCGCTTATGTTGTTCGACGAGCCGACGAGTGCGCTCGACCCGGAGATGGTGCAGGAAGTGCTGCAAGTGATGCGCTCGCTGGCCGACGAAGGGCTGACGATGATGATCGTCACGCACGAGATGGGCTTTGCGCGCGATGTTTCGAGCCGCGTCTGGTTCATGGATCAGGGCCAGTTGCTCGAAGACGCGCCGCCATCGGAATTTTTCAGCCAGCCGAAACACGCTCGCGCACAACGCTTCTTGCAAGACGTGCTGCGCCCGCAGTTCGCGAGCATGCCGCGCGAGCCTGTATTGGCCTCTGTACCGGCTTGATGCCCCATACCTATAACGACACACGCGACACTGCCGCGGTCAGCGACCCTCCGGCATATCCATAACAAAGCTTCACGGAGAACCCTCTCATCATGTCCACGCAAACTGAACAACGCCAGGCCGTCGTGGCCGATGCCATCGCCGCAATGAAGGCCGCACTGGCCCCGGCGGGCGAAACGCGTCCGGCACTCGCTGCTGTGCTCGAACAAGTCAAATCGCTCGCCGCACGCACGGCGCTGTGGAACGAAGCCGATTTCCCGCCGCCGAACGACGGCGAGCTGCAAGCCCGCTATCTCATTCACGAAGATGCCGACCGCACCTACGCGCTGTATCTCAACGTGATGCGCCCGGGCAAGAAGATCACGCCGCATAACCACACCACGTGGGCCTGTATCGCAGCGGTCGACGGCACCGAATACAACTACGTGTACCGCCGCACCGACGATGGCGCGACGCCCGGCGTCGGCACGCTCGAAGTGAGCGACACCGTGGTGGTCGATCCGGGACACGGCATTGCGCTGGCATCGGAAGACATTCACGCCGTGGAGATCAAGGGCGAAGCGCCCATCCGCCACCTGCACATGTACGGCCGCGCGCTGGAGACGCTCACCGAGCGCATCACGTTCGATCTCGACAAAGGCACGTATCAGGTGATGGACATCGGCGTGAAGACGCGCCGCTAAACCCCACCGGTAATTCCTGACGGCGCGAGCGAGTCTCGCGCCTCCCGCATCACACCGCTCCGATGAGCGGTGCGGGCTCGCTCATCCCTACGTTTCGGCAAACACCGCAACGAACTTCGATACCGACGCTACGCTATGACCTCGTTCAACCCCTCATTTGTGGCCGCCGCCCAGCTCAAGGACTGGCTGCACGACGGCGCCGAGATCGCCGTCTTCGACGTGCGCGAGCACGGCCAGTACGGCGAAGCCCATCTGTTCTACGGCGTGACCCTGCCCTACAGCCGCCTTGAGCTCGACATCCCTCGCCTCGCGCCGCGCCGCGACGCACGTGTCGTGGTCTACGACACCGACGCGACCGTCGCTGTGCAGGCGGCCGAGCGTCTGGCGGCGCTTGGTTACACCAACGTGCATGTGCTGGAGAGCGGCACGCAAGGCTGGCAGCAAGCGGGCTATGCCCTCTTCGCTGGTGTGAATGTCCCGTCGAAAACGTTCGGCGAACTGGTGGAGATGGCGTATCACACGCCGCGCGTGACGGCGCGCGAACTGGCCGCCATGCGCGAGCGTGGCGACGACGTCGTGATTCTCGACGGGCGCCCGGTGAATGAATATCTGAAGATGACGATTCCGTCGTCGATCTGCTGCCCGAACGGCGAACTCGGCTACCGCATCCGCGAACTGGTGCCGAACCCGCAGACGCCCATCGTGGTGAACTGCGCTGGGCGTACCCGCAGCATCATCGGTGCGCAGACGCTGATTAACCTCGGCATTCCAAACCCCGTGATGGCGCTCGAGAACGGCACGCAGGGCTGGTATCTCGAAGACCTGCCGCTCGAACACGGCAGCACGCGCCGCTATCCGGACGCCGTCACGCCGTCGAGCGTCGCGCAGATGCGTGAAGCGAGCGGCGCATTGGCCGAGCGCTTTGCCGTGCCGGAAATCGATGCCGACACGTTTGCCCAATGGGCCGCCGATGCGTCGCGTTCGCTGTTCCTGTGCGACGTGCGCACGCCGGAAGAATTCGCTGCTGGCACCCTGCCCGGCGCCCAGCACACGCCGGGCGGCCAGTTGATTCAAGCCACCGATCAGTACGTCGGCGTGCGTCATGCGCGGGTGGTGCTGTTCGATAACGACGGCGTGCGCGCACCGATCGTCGCGAGCTGGTTGCGTCAGTTGGGTCACGACGCGAGTGTTCTGCGTGGCGGGTTGAATAGCGGCGTATCGCTGGCTGCGACGACCGCGGCGTTCGACATCACGCTGCCAGAAATCGACGCGGCGGCCCTCGCTGCGAATCACGACGTGGCGGTGGTCGATGTGCGTCCGAGCATGAGCTATCGCAAGGAACATATTCCCGGGGCGCAGTGGGCCATTCGCTCCCGACTGCCGCAACTCCCGGCGGCGCAGAATGTTGTGCTCGTCGCCGACGAGCGCGGCGTCGCGGAGTTGTTCGTGGCAGACTGGCGTCGTTCGCATCCCGGCGACACCCGCACGTTCTCGCTGCTCGCAGGCGGTTTCAAGGCGTGGACGGCCGCAGGTCAGTCGGGCGTGAGCACGCCGGAGTTGCCGCCGGACGCCGAGTGCATCGATTACCTGTTCTTCGTGCACGACCGTCACGACGGCAACAAGGCGGCCGCACGTCAGTATCTGGCGTGGGAGACGGGCCTGCTGGCGCAGCTCGACGATCAGGAGCGCGGTGCGTTCCGTATCGGTGAGCAGACCGCCCCCGACGCCGCAAAGTAATTGCAGAGCCAGTGCGTGCACGGCGTGACCGTGCACGCGATGAATTCGACCTGCTGGTCATTGCCAACGCCCTGAACATGTCCCGACAATCGCCCCCCCAACGTCTCGCCACCCGCCTTGTGAAAGGTGGCACGCATACCCCCGTCGTCGGCGGCCGTGCCGTCAACCCGCCTGTGGTGCGCGCGTCCACCGTGTTGTTCGAAACGATGGACGACATGAACGATGCCCGCCGCCGCCGTGGCACCGAGCGCATGTTCACCTACGGTGCGCGTGGTAACCCGACGGGTTTCGCGCTGGAAGACGTGGTGGCCGGGCTTGAAGGCGGTTATCGAACGCGCCTCTTCCCGACGGGATTGGCGGCTATCTCGATGGTGTTTCTCGCTTATGTGCGTCCGGGCGATCACGTCTTGATCGCCGATTGCGTGTACCAGCCGCTGCGCCATTTCGTCGAAACGTTTCTCAAGCCGTGGGGTGTGCACGTCACCTACTTCCGCGCCGATGGCAGCGACGCCGGTGAGCACATGACCGCGCGCACGAAGATCGTCTATGTGGAAGCGCCCGGCTCGCTCGTCTACGAGATGTGCGATATTCCGGCGCTGGCCGATCTGGCGCACCGTCACGGCGCGCTGCTCGTTGCGGACAACACGTGGGGCTCCGGCGTGCAATATCGCCCGTTGATGCTGGGGGCCGACGTGTCGGTGATGGCGGCGACGAAGTACTTGAGCGGCCATTCCGACGTGATGATGGGCACCGTCACCACGACGGAAGAAGTCTGGCAAACGTTCTCGACCATGTGCGATGCACAAGGTGTGGCCGTGAGCCCCGACGACGCGTATCTGGTCCTGCGCGGCACACGCACGCTGGCTGCGCGTTTGCAGATGCACGAGCGTCACGCGCTCGAGATCGCGCATTGGCTCGAAGGCTTGCCCGATGTGGCACGCGTGTTCTGTCCCGCACTGCCGACGCATCCGGGGCATGACCTGTGGCAACGCGATTGCATCGGTACCAACGGGCTGATCTCGTTCGAATTCTCGAACGCGTCGGCGGCGCAGGCCAATCAGTTTGTCGACTCGCTGAGCCTGTTCGGCATTGGCGCGTCGTGGGGCGGCTACGAAAGCCTCGCGACGGTGTCGAACGTCGCGGGCACACGCACCTGCGAAGACTGGTCGACGTCCGGTCCTATCGTGCGGCTGCATATCGGCCTCGAAGACCCGCAGGACCTGATGGAAGATCTGGCGGCGAGCTTCGAGCGGATTGCGGCTTAACGAGACGAAAGACGCAAACGACACGAAGCCCGCACAGGGGCGAGGTTCACCCTTCGCCCCCTGTTAGCCGCAGACCGGCGATGCCGAGAATGGCGAGCGTGAGAAAGCCGCCGCGCGACCACGTCAGGGCTTCGCCGAAGACCATCACCCCGATGGCCACGAGACCGATCGTGCCGATGCCCGTCCAAATGGCATAGGCCGTGCCGACGGGCAGCGTCTTCAGGGCTAGCGCCAGCAGATAGATGCTAGCTAGCGCCGCAACCAGTGCGATCACGCTGGGCGTCAACCGCGTCCAGCCACTGTTGAGCTTGAGCGCAATTCCCATCGCAATTTCAAGCGCCGCAGCCAGTAGCAAATATCCCCAAGCCATCGCGTTACGCCTCCTGAGCCGCCGCCACGCCACGATTGGCGGCAATGGCAATTTGGACGGCCGGGCGCGCGTCGATTTTTGCGAGCCAGCGCTGCACGTGCGCAAACGCCGCGATATCCAAATGCAGTTCCTCGTGCGAACGCAGCCATGCAAACGCAGCGATGTCGGCAATCGTGTACTCATCGGTTGCGAGATACGCCGACTGTGCGAGACACGCCTCGACGACGCCTAGCAGCCGCAGCGATTCCTTGCGATACCGCTCGATTGCTTCGCGGTTGTCCGTCTTCGACGCGTGCAGAAACCACCACAGTTGCCCGAGCATCGGACCGATGCCGCCGATCTGAAAATGGAGCCATTGCTGCACGGCGAGGCGTTCCGTTTCAGCAACAGGCAGTAGCACGCCGGTTTTCTCTGCGAGGTACGTGAGAATCGCACCTGATTCGAAGACGGTCTGGCCGCGCTCGTGATCGACGATGACCGGGATCTTGCCGTTCGGGTTGAGGCGCAGGAATTCCGGCTGCTTTTGCTCACCCGCGGAAAGATCGACGTCGATCTGCCGATAAGCGAGGCCGGCCTCGCGCAAGTACAGGCTGATCTTCAGCCCATTCGGGGTGTTGGCGGTGTACAGCGTGATGGGGGTTGCCATGACGTTCCTCTCGTAAGGCGGTCGCGGGATGACTTCGGCAAATGAATTGCAATTGCAATCGTTGCAAGTGCAATCCTAGGCGGTTTCATTTTGAACCGCAAGCCAGTCATCGAATGCCCACGTGATGAGTGGGCATATCGACCATCGGGAACGTTGATGGCGCGTGAGGACGGCTAGCGCTTGGCGTCTGACAGGAGTGCGAACGCGGCGGCGCTGGCCCGGTCGAGCGCTTCGGCCGTGGGGCGCACGTCCTTCTCGCGGAATTGACTCAAGAACAGCTCCGCGACAGTGGACTGGTAGACCTTCCACATCTTTTTGCGCAGCGTGCGGCCTTTGTCGGTGATCGTCGCGTAGGCAGCGCGACCGTCTTCCGGCGAGCGCATGCGCGTCACCAACCCTTCCTGTTCCAGCCGGTCGATCAGCCGCGTGAGGTTGTAGCGCTCGATGGCAAGCACGTCGGCCAGTTCGTGCATGCGGCGCGTGCCATCGGGCCCGCTCTCCAGCCCCCAGAGGGTGTCGTACCACGCGTAGGCGGGGAGTCCGGCGTCCGCCAGACGGCGCTCGATTTCACGAATCATCGTGCGGTGCGCACGCACGAAGGAAAACCACAGATCGGGGTCGGTTGAACTCATAAAGGCCTCGTCGAATTCGGATGTGAGTTGCAGTTGCAATTGTACATGGCTAGAATGGCCGTCAAGACGATTGCAATTGCAACTCACAAGGAGGCATGTCATGACTCAACCGCTACAGGCGGTGCCCGCAACAAATTCCTCACCGACGGATATCGACGCACAAGAAACGCGCGAGTGGCTCGATGCGCTCGACGGTGTGACGCAATACGAAGGCCGAGCCCGAGCGCATTACCTGATGGACCGCCTCGCCGATTGGGATTTCGAGCGGCACGGCGACTTTCATGGGCGCGTGACAACGGCGTACGTCAATACGATTCCAAAGTCGCGTCAGCCCGACTATCCGGGCGATCTGTCGCTGGAGCGCCGACTCAATGCCTTCATTCGCTGGAATGCGATGGTGATGGTGTTGCGCGCGGGCAAGCACTCGAACGTGGGCGGGCATATTGCGACGTATCAGTCGGCGGCCGTGCTGTACGACGTGGGTTTCAATCATTTCTTCCGGGGCCGTACCGAGACGTTCGACGGCGACATGATCTACATTCAGGGCCACTCCGCGCCGGGTATCTATGGCCGGGCGTATCTGGAGGGCCGTATTACCGAAGCGCAACTCGACGACTTTCGGCGCGAAGCAGGGCGCGACGGCATTTCGTCGTATCCGCATCCGAGATTGATGCCCGATTTCTGGCAATTCCCGACTGTGTCGATGGGGCTAGGGCCGTTGACGGCCGCGTATCAGGCGCGGTTCATGCGCTATCTCGAATACCGCAGTCTGAAACCGCATCAGGGGCGTAAGGTTTGGGCGTTTCTCGGCGATGGCGAGATGGATCAACCGGAATCGCTCGCGGCCATTTCGCTGGGCGGGCGCGAACGGTTAGACAACCTGATCTTCGTTGTGAACTGCAACCTACAACGGCTCGACGGGCCGGTGCGTGGCAATAGCAAGGTGATTCAGGAATTGGAAGGGACGTTCCGCGCGGCGGGCTGGAACGTCCTCAAGGTGATCTGGGGCAGCGGCTGGGACGCCTTGCTGGAGCGTGACACTCACGGGCTGTTGCGCGAGCGGATGATGGCCTGTGTCGATGGCGATTACCAGACGTTCAAGTCGCAGAATGGGGCGTACGTGCGCGAGCACTTCTTCGGCACGTCGCCGGAGTTGCTTGCGATGGTGGCGCACCTGAGCGACGACGACATCTGGCAACTTGCGCGTGGCGGCCACGACGCGCTGAAGGTGCACGCGGCCTACGCGCAGGCAATGCGCACCGAAGGTCGCCCGACGGTGATTCTCGCGAAGACCGTTAAGGGTTTTGGCATGGGCGAGGCGGGCGAGGGGCAAAACGTCAACCATCAGTTGAAGAAGATGAGCGCCGACGCCGTGCGCGCGTTTCGCGACCGCTTCGATTTGCCGGTGCGTGACGATCAACTGGCGGACATGCCGTACCTCAAGCCAGCCCCCGACAGTCCCGAGGGGCGTTATTTCGCCGCTCGATTGGCAGCGCAGGGCGGTCACCAGCCTGCACGCTTCGGTCTTCGCGCACCGCTTGCAATACCGCCGCTCAGCGCTTTCGCAGGACAGCTGAAAGACTCGGGCGAGCGCGAACTGTCGACGACGATGGCGTTCGTGCGCATGCTCACGACGTTGCTCAAAGATCCTGAGATCGGCAAACGCGTCATTCCTATCGTGCCGGACGAATCGCGCACGTTCGGCATGGAAGGGCTGTTCCGCCAGATCGGCATTCATTCATACGTCGGCCAGCTCTATACGCCGCAAGACGCCGGTCAGCTGAGCTACTACAAGGAAGCCCGCGACGGGCAAATCTTGCAGGAAGGGATCAATGAATCGGGGGCGATTGCTTCATGGATCGCGGCAGGCACGTCGTACAGCACGCACGACTTCGCGACGATTCCGTTCTACATCTTCTACTCGATGTTCGGTTTGCAACGTGTGGGCGATCTGGCGTGGGCAGCGGGCGATGCACGCACGCGCGGCTTCCTGCTAGGCGCCACATCGGGGCGCACGACGCTCATGGGCGAGGGGCTGCAACACGATGACGGACATAGTCACGTGCTGTCGTCGGTGATTCCGAACTGTGTGTCGTACGACCCGACGTTCCAGTTCGAACTTGCTGTGATTCTGCAAGACGGCATGCGTCGCATGTATGCGAACGACGAAGACGTCTACTACTACGTCACGCTGCTCAACGAGAACTACGCGCACCCCGCGATGCCGGAAGGCGCCGAAGCAGGCATTCTCAAGGGCTTGTATCTGCTGCACGAGGGGGCGGCTCCGGCACCCGATGCGCCACGCGTGCAACTGATGGGCAGCGGCGCGATTCTGCGCGAAGTGATGGCAGCGGGCGAATTGCTGGCGAAAGATTTCGGTGTGGCGAGCGACGTGTGGAGCGCGACGAGCCTGACCGAAGTGCGGCGCGAGGGGTTGGCCGTCGAGCGTTGGAATCTGTTGCATCCGTCGCAGAAGCCGCGTGTGCCGTATGTGCAGCAATGCCTCGCAGATCGTGACGGGCCGGTGGTGGTGGCGACCGACTACATGAAGATCGTCGGCGATCAGATTCGTCCGTTCGTCCAAAATCGACGCTTCGTGACGTTAGGTACCGACGGCTTCGGCCGCTCGGATACGCGGGAATCGCTGCGGACGTTCTTCGAAGTGGATCGCCATTTCATCGTGCTTGCCGCCCTCACAGCGCTCGCCGATGAAGGCAAGCTGCCGCGTGAGCTTGCTGCCGAGGCCATCGTCAAATACGGCATCGATCCGGAGAAGCTTGACCCGGCGTCGGTGTGACGCCGGGCGCGCCGTCGGCGGTTATTTTGCCGCTGGCGGCGCGTCATCCGTGGTCGGATGCGTCGAGATGAAGCGCGAGATGGTGGCGACGACATTGGGCGCGAGCGGCAACGACGGATTGCCGTAGGTTGCGATGTTCGCCGCACGGTTGTCGGTGGTCACGGTTTTCAGCACGTGATTTGTGTCGGGCAGTAGCGCGAGCGTCGCAGCAGGCTGTGCTTCCTTCAGGCGCTGTGCATCGACGACGCCTACTTGCAGGTCGCGTTCACCTTGCACGATGAGCGTGGGGACTTGCACGTCGGCAATCAGTTTGGCCGGGTCTTGTGCGAAGAGGCTCATCAGAAAGCCTTGCACCGCCGGTGCGAACAGCGGGGCCAGACGAGGGGGGAGGGTTTGGACGTCCACACGCTCGCCTCGCGTGAGCGCTTGGATGGCGACGTCGCCTGCGCTCGCTGCGACGCCATTGGTTGGGTTGGCGTGCAACTGCTCGCTTAGCACCTCGCCAAGCGGCCGCCCGCCTGTCGATACGAGAATCAAACCACAGACGCCCTCCGGGTGCCGTGCTGCCGTCGCGAGCGCCATCAAACCGCCTTCGCTGTGGCCGAGCAACCAGACGCACTTCGCGCCTGTCTGCTTGCGAATCGTGCCGATCCACGTCAGGGTGTCCTGCACGTAGTCGTCGACGGTGACGGCATTCGCATCGGCCACGGCCTTTGCGCTGCCGAACAAGCCTCGTTTGTCGATGCGCACACTGGCGATGTCGTCCATGGCCAACGCTTGGGCGAGCAGCTTGTACGGCTCGGCACGTACCCCCAGCGGGTTGTTGCCATCGCGATTCGTCGGCCCGGAGCCGGGAATGATCAGCACTGTCGCGAGGGGCTTCGCGGGAGATTCGAGCGTTCCCGCGAGCGGCCCCTGTGGCCCCGATGCCTGAATTTCAGTGCTGGCGGCGTGGGTCATGGTGGTGATGGCCGTGAGGGCAAGCGCTAATCCGAGAGACGTTGCGAACTTGAGCATGACGAAAGCGGCAATGGGACGACATGACGTCGACTTGACGTAATCCCCCGGTGGATATCCCATCGGGGCGCAGCCGATATTCGTACCACAGCTTGTTGACATCATGCTCAGCGCGTCAGTACGTCAACGCGTAGTGCCGTCGAGCGTCGACAGAATCTGATGCGCGGCACGTACACGCTCGGCAATCGGGAACGCCTTGTTGGCAAGCATCACGATGCCCATCTGCTTCGCGGGGACGAAGGCCACATAGGCACCGAAGCCGTTGGTCGAGCCGGTCTTGTTGACCCATACGGCCTGCGTCGGCGCAATCGACGGCGAAAGCTCACGCGCCGACGTGGTCTCGTAAGCCATCTTGGGTCCGTTACCGGCGAGCAGCGAATCCAGCGTGACCGGGTAGGGGTACTGCTCCCAGATCAAGTCCTGCGTCATCGGGCTGTCGAAGTAGTAACCGATACGTGTGTCGTGAATGGCTTGTTGCAACTTCGCGTCGCCAACGGGCTTGCCGAGCTGCACGCTAACGAAACGCAACAGGTCGCCCGCCGTCGTCCTCACGCCATAGGTCTTCGCTTCAAGAATGTCGGGATTCGCACGCACGGGCTTGTCATCCTTCGTATAACCCCACGCGTAATTCGCCATCTGATCGGCAGGCACGCGCAAGTACGTGTGCGAAAGACCCAGCGGCGTGAACACGTGTTGGGTCATCAGCGCGGTGTAATCGCCGCCCATCGCGCGGGACGTAATCCAGCCAAGCGTGCCGATGCTCACGTTCGAGTACTTGCGCACGGTGCCCGGCGCGCTTTCCGGCTTCCACGACTTGAGATAGGCGAGCAATTGATCGTCGGTACGAATCGCATCCGGCACTTGCAGCGGCAGGCTGCCCGCGGTGTGGGTGCCCAGATTGAGCAGCGTGAGATCGCCGAACGGTGTTCCGGCGAGCGACGGCAGGAAACGGCTCGTCTTGTCGGTGAGCGAGAGGGCGCCGGTGGTTTGTGCGTAGGCCGTGAGCGTCGCCGTGAACGTTTTGGTGACGGAGCCGATTTCGAACAGCGTGTCGTCAGTCACGGGCTTGTTCGCGGCTTTGTCGGCGACGCCATAGGTGAAGACATACGATTTGCCATCGACGATGACACCGACTGCCATGCCCGGCACGGCGTTGTCTTTCATGACGGACGCGACGGTCTGGTCAACGAGCGTTTTGATCGCAGCGCGTTGCGGATCGGTGCCGGGTTGTGCCGCATAACTGCGCGCGCTGACGGCCATCCAGCCGATAGCGGCGATAGTGGCAATGGCGGCGAAGGCGGTAGTCGTGAAGGTGCGCGATGTCATCGGATAGGGTCTCCCGGAAGGCTGAAGCGGCAGGTCGTCGAAAAAACGGTGACACGTGTCCGCTCGTTTGGACTGCGCTAAGCCTAATCCGAAAGTTGTCGCTGGTCGTTCCCTGTGCTGGTAACGGATGTAACCGATGCAACTTTTGTTTGACGTAAATGCACGACGAAAAAAAACCGCCCTCTGGGGGGCGGTAACACGCTGAACCAATTCCGGGGGGAGGGGGGACAAGCGTCCAGCGCGGGGGTCTTGAGCGACGGTGCTGTGTGGGGCACCGCCGGTAAGTCGGATCAGCCGTCCTGAAGCGCGGGCTCCTCACGCACTTCGCGGCGGATCGCAGCGGCGGAGATCATCGCGTCGGCGTTGAGCGGCGGCACGTCGCCGAAGAGCGGACGGTAGACGAAATCGCCCACATCGATCGGCTCGCCGGTGAGCGCGCATACACCCGGGTGATGCGCCTTGCGCACGCGCCAGATCTGCGCGCCGTAGTTGCCGCCCATGGCGTCGTTCCACGACACGGTGATGGTCAGTTCGCTCGCGATTTCGAGGACGCGGACGATCGGCGCGCGCCGGGTGTACGGAATCACCGGACGGCACTCGACAGGTTCTGCATCGAGCATGGCCACCGTGTGCTGCCATACGCCCTTGTTGCGCACGGCGGCGCCCGAGGCGTTGGATATCCCGGACACACGGCCACGGCCGCTCCGGTTGCTGCAATTGGTTCTGTTTTCGCTTCGCATAGTTAAGCCAGCCGGATGCGCGGCCCGAGCAGGCCGCCGAGTTTTTCGGCACCCAACAGCGCCGTCGCGCGGGCAACCCCGTGCAGCGCATGTTGATGACGCCGGTACAACATCGCGTGGCTCCACTGCGCAAAGCGTCCGCGCACGATGCCACCTTTGAAAAAACCGAATCGCCCGAGGGCTCCGAACGCGTTGTAGTCCGAGAGCGATACGAGCGCGCCATGGTCGCGATACCCGAACGGCGGCATCGCACGACCTTCAAGCCAGGCGCCCAGATGGCGGCTCAAATGCGCCGCCTGCTGTGTGGCCACCTGCGCCGTTGGCGGCAGGGCGCGTGCGCCGTCCGTCGGCATGAGAGACGCGCAATCGCCGACGGCGAAAATGCGCTCGTCCCGTGCGGTTTGCATCGTGGCGCGCACCACGATCTGATTCGCATCATTGGTCTCCAGACCGCCGATGCCTTGCAAAAAGTCCGGGGCTTTGACACCCGCGGCCCACACGAGCAGATCGCCTGGAATCAATTGACCGTCGTCGCGATAAAAGCCGTCGTGATCGGCGCACACAATGCGCGTGTCGGTCAGCACCCGGAACCCGAGGCGTTCCAGTTGCGCTTGGGTCGCCGACGAGACTTCCGGCGGGAAGGCGCCCAATACGCGGGGGCCGCCTTCGACGAGCGTGAGCTTCAGGCGCTCGCGGATCTGCGGGTCGCCATAGGCCGTTGCCATCTCGAACATCCGGCTCAATTCGGCCGCCAGTTCGACGCCGGTGGCGCCTCCGCCTGCGATCACCACGCGTAACGCGTCGTCGTTCACGGTGCTGCGTACGGCTTCACATCGCAAAGCGGCGTTGAAGGCTTCCGCCTGCGGCTGGCTGTCGATGAAATGACACGCATCGCGCACGCCGGGGAGGCCGAAATCGTTGGCCTGCGAGCCGAGCGCGAGCACTAGCGTGTCGTAGGGCACCCGGCGCTCGCCGAGCAGGCGCGAGCCGTCCGGTGCGTCCATTTCTCCCAAAACGATCTCGCGGCTGCACCGGTCCAGCCCGCACATACGCCCGACCTGGTACGTGAAGCCGTGGTTGCACGCATGCGCCAAATAGGCGACCTGCGCCCGCGCCACATCACGTGTGCCGGCTGCAACGGTGTGCAGCATCGGCTTCCAAAGATGGGTAGGGTGGCTGTCGATGAGCGTCACGCGCGCAACGCCGGTACGACCCAGCGTTCGGCCAAGGCGGGTAGCCAGCATCAGACCGGCGACGCCGCCACCGACGATCACAATTCGGTTTGCGCGGGACATTTGGGGGGAAATGTCAAATTCAACAAGTGATGAATAAGCGCATAATAGCGACCGTGTCCCCATCGTGTCAAATGGGGTGTGTCTGGGCAGGCAGCTCGGCGCGGGTCGGTTAGACTTGGCGCATTGCTGTCGCGAATTCGTTTACCCCATCGCTCAATGACTCCGAATAAAGCTGTCTCGCAAGCCGATTTGCCGCGCAAACGTACGCGCGGCCGTCCTACCGATAACTGCCACGGTGCCGACGCGTTGCTGCATAACGCCCGGCGCATCTTCGCGCAGCGAGGGTTCTATGCGAGCAGCGTGCGGCAGATTGCGGAAGCGTCGGGCGTCGATGCGGCGTTGATTGCCCATCATTTCGGCTCGAAGGAAGCGCTGTGGGTGGCGGTAGTCGATCAGATTGCGACGCTCACGCGCTCGCTCATCGACGACACGCTCGCGTTGCGGCATGCGCCGATCGAGCCCGCCGAGCGTATCGAACAGGCGGTGCAGCTATTCGTGGAGGCGGTATTCGATAACCCGGATATCGGCATGTTCTTCTCGACGGCGGCGACCGAGGAGGGTGAGCGGCTCGATATCCTCACGCAGCGCCTCGTGCGCCCGTACCGTGACGCGATGGTGCCGTTGGTGGCCGACTGGCTCGTCGCTCAGGAGCGTCGTGTGGAAGACGCCGATGTGATGTTCTTCATGCTGACCTCGGCGATCAGCAAAACGGTGTCGTATCGCCACATGATGGGCCCGTTCCTGCCGCCAGAAGGCATGGCCGATCTCAAGCGCACGGTGCTCGATTGCGCGATGGCATTGATCCGGCAGTGATCGCGCAGTGATCGTAGAGGCATCGCGTTTTATGCACGTCGTAAGCATTCGCTAATGATGCGTAACGCCGGACGTAGCGGCGCGCGTCTGTCGTATAAGATATCGGGGCCTGGGCCGACGTCCGGCCCTTTTTCTTTTACGGTGCCCCCATGTCGAACGAAATCAAGCGTCTGAAAACCAATGCCCGCATGAGCCAGGTCGTGATCGCCAACAACGTGGTGTATCTGGCGGGTCAGGTGCCGGACACCCCGAACATTTCGGTCACGCAGCAAACGACGGAAATTCTCACGCGTATCGACGAATTGCTGGCGCTGGCCGGTGTCGACAAGACCCGTCTGCTGACTGCCAACATCTGGCTGTCGGACGCCAAGCACTTCGCTGAATTCAACGCCGTGTGGGACGCTTGGGTGCCGGAAGGCCACGCCCCGACGCGTGCCTGCGTGCAGTCGCCGCTCATGCGCGCCGGCCTCGAAGTGGAAATCGCCGTCACCGCACTGGCGTAAGTTTCCAACGCGTGGCTCACTAAGGTGGGCCACGCCCCCCATCTCCCCCGCCGCTCCTTCCCCCCTCGCATTCGACGTTCGGCGCACGCCGCTGTGTGCGCTTCAGGGGAATTCACAAAGTCAGCGTGATCCGGAATTTTTCAAATTGCCGGTGCGAAACTATGCACCGATGCGCTGTCGCGTCCAGACGTTTTACGTGAATGCTACGCAAGACCACCAACCGGAAGGTGACAAATCATGTTCGCAATCAAAAGTCTCTCGGCTCCACCAAAGATTTCCGTGGATCGGGGTGGGAATTCAAATGATGCTATTAAGCGACTTCAAGAAAAGCAAAAAATATTTGAAACCGGATCGGCGCGATTTTTAGCTTGTGACGCGGGGGCGCAGGAAGTGCTCAAGTTGATCAAAAATGACGCCGATCTATGGCGCAATATCCAAGAAAAACTAGAGGTGAGGGTCATTAAGGCAACGGGAGACGGCAGGATCGTCCTGCATCCATCAGATGATGCGCAGGAGCGATGGTCCGGCAAATATCACATCTACATAACCGTTCGACATGAAGATCAAAGGCTGGTGATAGATCCTTACGTCGGCGGCAAAAATTCGTGCGCGCACGTCGATGAGCAAGAATTCATCGGATCGAACTGGAAGGGGGTGGCGATGGGGCCGGAGGGATATACGGTGGAAACAGTCGCGCCCACTAGCGAGTTGGACCAAAACGGCAACTACGTCCCCGCGTTCTCATTAGAGGACTATATGTATGATTTTTTCGATCCTCATACTTATGAGTCGCATAAGTTCTTTTACGATTAACGATATCTTTGCTGTCTGGCAGTAACCGGCTTACTGCGGCATTTCCTCCGGGGTGTCCGCGCTTTGCGCGCGAGCGGCATCGCCGTTAGCGTCCGCATTTCCATCGCCGATCACACTGAGCTCGAACAGCCGCTTGCCTGCAAGCGATCGGGCCTCCGGGTCTTCCGGATACGACTTGAGCAACGGCAATATCACCGAACCGCCAATCACATTGCGACGGCTGTTATCCGCTGGCGATAGTCCCCACACGTTCTGATACGTCATCGGCACGGTTTGTCCATCGATCTGCGTGTTGCCGAGATACAGCATGATGTGTCCGTCGATGTGGATCAGCGTCATCAACGGCTTTCCGCGCTCGGTCAGCGTGCGTAAGCGCGTATCGATATCGGCGTTGCGGAGGTCGGTGCGATGGCCCGCACGCAACTGATCCGACGAATGCCGCGGCAGCCAGATACCGAAAGGCGCAAAGAGGCTACGCGTCTCCGCCGAGCAGTCGTTGTAGAACAGCGTGTTCCCCCAACCGTAAGGCCGTCCGATCATCTGTTTCATCACTTGTGCCATGTGACGCGGCGTCAGCGTCCAGGGCATCGGCACGGCGGTGGCGTCATCGACCAGCATCGTGCGCATCACCGCTGCGCGTTGCGTGTCGGCGACGGGGAACGTCACGACCTGACGGCCATCACGAAGGCGGGACATCGGTAGTACCGTCCCAATCGGCGCAGTCGTGCGATAGACCTGCCGCTGCGTGCCCGACACGGTGTCGGCGAGCGCTGTGTCGGCCTGCACGATAGCCCCAAGGCCACGCTGTGCTGCCGCTAGCCAACTGGCGACGAAGCGCTCGTCGACCGATGCCACGGTGCGCGCATCGACCCATCCGATCAGATCCGGCGAATAGACGAGCAGCCATGCGCCATCGGCGCTGCGCGCGAGCGTGTACACGGGGGTGCCGGGGCGAAGCGCGGAGTCTTGCAGTGCATCGAACGGATAGCCTTCACCGGCCTGATGGAAGTCGTAGAACGCGGGATCGGACGTTGGCAATTGCCGCACGAGCGCGTTATCGACCGTAATGCCGCGACGGCGTGGGTCGTAACGCCACTCGGCATGATCGGCATCGAGTTGTGCGAGCGCCATATTCCGCTCGATTGCACGAATCCAAGCCTGCGAGTGCGGCTGGAAATTTTCGCCGTATGTCTTCCGAACACCGACAGCGCTATTGTCGAAAAGACGCACACGTCGGGCTTGCGAGTCGGCGACCTGACTCGCACCGGCGGCGGTCAACAGTGACGTCGAGAGCCATGTGCCATTCCACGGCGACGGATCACCTGGCGCCGCGCCGAAGTAGCGCGCGCGGAAAGCGTCGAAGCGGCGTGTCTGTTCTGCTTGGGAAATGAGCGGCTGGTCGTAGCCGGGGGCATCGGGACGGATCCAGTGATCGACGTCCTGATCGTAGTGCTCGATGGGGAAGCGGGCGACGTTGAAGCGGGGCTGCGTACTTGCTACCGACGAAGATGCCGATGCGGCGGTGGCCTCGCTGCGTTGCGATGGCCCCGCACACGCGCTGAGCAGGACCAGTGCGGTGGCAACGCACACAAGCGTCGCCGACACGCGCGCTGTGGCACGTTTCGTCAGCAAATTGGCGCGTGGCGCCAGCAGGTTTGCACCCATGGGGAACGATGGAGAGCCCGAATGCCGCCATGCTACTCCATCGCCCCGGGGGCTAACGTCTGCGAGACGCGTCCGATTACCAGCGCGCCGTCACGCTGCCGATGACCGTGCGGCCCGTGCCGTAGTAGCACTGCACGGTGGTATTACAGCCCGCCACGTAGGTGCGGTCGAACAGATTGGTCGCGTTCAGTTGCAGGCGCCAGCGCCAGCCGATGTCGGCATGCAACGAGGCGTCGACGAGCGTCACACCCGGCACCGAAAACGAGTTGGCCGAGTCGCCTGCCGTCTGGCCCAGATAGCGCACACCCGCACCAGCACCCAGCTTCACATCGCCGATATTGCCGACGTTGTAGTCGGCCCAGAACGACGCCATGTTGCGCGGCACGCCGTACGGACGCTTGCCCAGATCGGCGTTATTGCTGCGCGTGACTTCCACGTCTTGATATGTGTAGCTCGCCACGACATTGAGCTTGTTCGTGAGGCTCATGCGGCCTTCGAGCTCCACACCGCGTGAGCGAACTTCGCCCGTCTGGATAGTGTTACGCGTATTCGCCGGGTCCGACGTGGACACGTTCTGCTGCGTGAGGTTGAACAGCGACGCGGTGAAGATGGCGTTGGTGTTCGTGGGCTGATATTTGATACCGACTTCGTACTGCTGGCCGGTGGTCGGCTTGAGCGGGTCGCCTGCGAGGTTGGTTGAGAGCGTCGGCAGGAACGAGGTCGAATAGCTGAAGTACGGCGACACGCCGAAGCTCGATTCGTACAACAAGCCCGCACGCCACGTGAACTTGTTCGGCGTCTGTTTCACGGACGTTTTGGCGATGTTGTTGTCGGTCGTCGACCAGGTGAAGTCTTCGCGTCCGCCGAGCGTCAGGTACCAACGGTCCCAGCGCATCTGGTCTTGCAGATACAGGCCGAGTTGCGTTTGGGTTTGGTCGGTGCTCGTGGTCGGATTGGCGGGGAGCACGCCTTTGACGCCGTACACCGGCGCATACAGATCAAGCGACGGAGCCGAACCGGTCCACACGCGGTTCAGGAAACGTTGCGACTGGAAGTCCGTGCCGCCAACCACTTTGTGTGCGATGGGGCCTGTCGTCGTGTCGTACTGCACGTTGTTGTCCATCTGCCAGCCGTTCAGAATCGGCTCGGCCTGATAAGCGGTGCGTTGCAACGTGCGCTGATCGGCGAGCAGCGCTGTGCCATAGATCGACTTGTAGTCGAGATCCATGTGCGTGAAGCGCAGGCTGGAACGGAATTGCAGCGCGTCGTTGATGCGATGTTCGAAGCGGTAGCCCGTCGCGACCTGCGTCTTGCGATAGCGGTCGAAGGCGGGGTCGCCGGTGAGCAGGTCGCGATCGATGCGGCCCCAGCGCGACGGCGTCACCATGCCCAGCGCCGGGCCGTAACTGACCGACGAGCCCATGTTGTCCTGCATGTAGTTGAAGAACCACGTGAAGCTCGTTTGCGCGTTGGGGCGCCACGTGATCGACGGCTGAATCATGATGCGGTCGTCGGTCACGTTGTCGGTCTGCGTGTTCGCCAAACGGCCCAGACCGGTCACGCGATAGAGCAGCGTGCCGTCTTCATTGATCGGGCCGGTCATGTCCACGCGCAGTTGACGACGATCGAACGTGCCGTAATCGACGCCGATTTCGCGATACGCCTCGGCGCTTGGCACCTTACTCACCAGATTGACCAGACCACCGAGGTTGCCCGCACCATAAAGGATCGAGCTGGGGCCGCGCAGCACTTCCACGCGCTCAAGCGTGTACGGATCGACGCGAATCGCGGCGTAGCTGCCCGGGCGGTTGGCAATTTGTGGAATGCGCAGGCCGTCCCAGTAAGCGTCGGCGTTGAACCCACGGATGTAAAACCAATCGGCGCGGGTATCGCTGCCGTACGGGTCGGCGTTCACCCCGGCGGCGTACTTGAGTGCGTCGCTCACGGTTTGCACCGCCTGGTCGTTCATCTGGTCGCGCGGAATCACGCTGATCGACTGCGAGGTTTGCATGATCGACGTGTCCGTCTTCGTCGCGGTGTCGCTGCGTTGGGCGACGTAGCCCACGACCGGACCGCGCGCGACGTCGCGGTTCGCCTGTGCGTTGACGTTGGTCTCGGGCAGCGCGACGGCCGCCCCGGTGGCGGCGGCGCCAGCGGTGGCGCCCGGGGCGACGATGTAGCCGCC
The DNA here is from genome assembly GCF_049918595.1 of Pandoraea pneumonica. GTDB lineage: Bacteria > Pseudomonadota > Gammaproteobacteria > Burkholderiales > Burkholderiaceae > Pandoraea > Pandoraea pneumonica_A. Next base: position 1,012,831 of record NZ_JBNCRZ010000001.1, on the reverse strand, counting down.
GTTGGGCTGGCCGCTCGCTTGCAGGCCGGTGCCTTCGATCAGGATCGCCAGCGCGAGCGACGGTGTGTAGGTGCCGGACACGCCAGCCGTGCGCTTATCCGTAATCTGGGCGGCGTCGTAGGAGATCATCAGCCCCGTCTGCTGGGCGAAGGCAACGAGGCCCTGTTGCAGCGAGCCTGCGGGAATATGCAGCGGCTGTGCGGGGCGGGCGGCGCTTGCCGCCGCTGTTGCAGTCGTAGCAGTCGTAGCCGCCGCAGTGGGCGCCGCGTCGGCGGCATGGGCGTTTGCGCTCAGCGCGAAGAGCGCGAAGGCGGCTAGCGAGACGGCGCGGCGGGTACCAGCATGGGCGCGAACACGAGCGGCACGCGAAGGCGTGGGGCTGACGTGAGAAGACATGACGGCGGATTCCTTTCTATGGAGCATCGAACATCGAAATGGGCATTCCTTCCTATGCCCCGCGAGATTCGAAAACCCCTCATCCGGCGGCAAAAAAATTTGAATTGGCGGCGGCGCGTGTCAAGTTAGCGAGCGCATCAGGTATGCGTTCGATCGCCGCCAACAGCCCTGAAGCGTCCCGGCGATACGCCGGTTTGCGTGCCCGGCTGCACCCGCACCCACCAGCGGGTGTAGCGCGCGACCTCGACGGGTAGGGCGCGCGCGAGCATGTCGAGCACGCGATCGGTGTCGTCCACCGGATAAATGCCCGAGACCCGCAGATTGGCCACTTCCGGTGCGCAACTGAGATGGCCGCGCCGGTAGCGACTCAATTCGGCGAGGAAGTCGCCGAGCGGCATCGCATGGACGACGAGCATGCCTTGCGTCCACGCGGCGGCGGCATTGGCGGCGCTGGGATCGTCGACACGCGAACGGATCGCCGTCGCATCGAACGTGGCGCCCTGACCCACGGTAAGCACGATGGCGTCTGACGTTGCATTCGACGGCGTCACGCGCACTGCACCTTCGAGCACCATCACCGATGTAGTCTCATCGTGTTGGCGCACGACGAAGCGTGTGCCGAGGGCTTGCAAGCGGCCGTAGGCGGTATCGACGAAGAACGGACGATGGCCGTGGTCCGCATCGGCCCCTGTCGTGACGACAATTTCTCCGCGCAGTAAGCGCAGACGGCGCGTGTCTTGCGTGAAATGGACGTCGACGGCGGAATCGGTGTTGAGTGCGAGCGCGGTGCCGTCGTCGAGCTGGACGTTACGGCGCTCGCCGACGCCGGTACTGAAGTCGGCGCGAAGCGAGCGCACCGTGGCGCTGTCGCGCGCGGTCCATGCCGCGCCTGCGACGGTGGCGAAAGCCAACATTCCCAGCACGCGGCGGCGCGACTGACTCGTTTTAGCTTTGCGGGCGTTCAGGCGTAGCAGCGTGCCATGTGCGATCGCAGGCGGCACGGTGCGCATCTGACTGCCGAAGTCGACCAGGCGCTGCCATGCCTGCGCGTGCCGCACATCGGCGTCGTGCCAGCGTCGCCATGCGGCGTGGTCGATTGCGCGGGCGTGGGCATTGCCGTCGGCGGCGTTGTTGGTTTGCAGGCGCACGAACCACTCGGTGGCCGCCAACGTGACCGATTCCGGCAGCGGGTCGCCGGCGCGATGCGAATTGGCGCTCATGGGTGGTCGCTCCCGAAGCAGCAGGTATGCAGGGCTTTGACGATGTGGCGTTGCACGGTGGCAATGGAGAGGCCAACGGCTTCGGCGATATCGCGCTGCGGGAGGCCGTCGAGTTGCGACATCAGGAAGACGCGGCGAACGACTGGTGGCAGGCCGTCTAGGCGGCGGTCGATATCGACGAGGGTTTGGAGCAGGATGGCGCGCGTTTCCGGATCGGGCGCGACGGCTTCGGGCAGCGCGGCGAGCGTGTCGAGATACGCGGCTTCGATCTTGCGATGGCGATGCAAGTTGGCGACGAGGCCTTGGGCGACGACGGTCAGGAAGGCGCGGGGTTCGCGCGGACTGACGGAGGAGTCTTTGCTGAGCAGCCGCACGAAGGTGTCGTGGGCGAGGTCGGCAGCGTCGCCGTGATTGCGCAGCTTGCGGTGCAGCCAGTTACGAAGCCAGCCATGGTGATCGTGATAGAGCGCGGCCACGCCGGACGCTTCGGCGCGTGCGTGGTCAGTGCGGCCCCCGGTGTCGTCACGCATCATGATCTTGGCTCGGCCGCGCGCGGGCGCAACCGTCGCTGATTCAACAGCTTCGTTGGTTAATGATAATCATTCGCATCATATCATGTCACGTATGGGGCGGTGACTGGCGGGAAATAAATAGGGAGCGGGGAGAAGCGGGTGCCCCGAAAATTAGGACTATCGGCAATGGGGGTATGTGCGACGAACTGTATAAATGTACAGTACAATCGCCCATGCCGAACGGAGCGTGGATGCTGTCAGCGCCTGTCGTATCGGCCTGATAAAGTAGTTCCCCCGAGGCGCAAATGCGCACTTTCAGACGTCAACCAAGCGGCCCTGAACAATTGGATAACTCGTCCTCGAAACCCGACGCTTCGACGCATTCGTCGACCGACACGTCGGCTGATCCGTCGGCCAACCACGCCATTCGTATCCGTGGTGCCCGCCAGCACAACCTCAAGAACCTCGACGTCGATCTCCAGACCGGTGAGATGACGGTCGTGACCGGTCCGTCCGGCTCCGGCAAGTCGAGCCTGGTCTTCGACACCTTGTTTGCCGAAGGCCAGCGCCGCTACGTCGAGACCTTCAGTGCGTACGCGCGCCAGTTCCTCGACCGCATGGATCGCCCGCAGGTCGATCATGTGGAAGGCGTACCGCCAGCCATCGCCATCGATCAGACCAACCCCGTGCGCAGTTCGCGCTCGACGGTCGGCACGATGACCGAACTCAACGACCACCTCAAGCTCCTCTTCGCTCGTGCGGCGGCGCTGTTCGACCGCGAGACGGCACAGCCCGTTCGCCACGACACGCCCGAGACCATCTACGCCGAACTGATGGCGCGCACCGCGCAGGGGGACCCGCGCCTGGTCGTTACCTTCCCGGTGGAACTGCCGGGCAGCGTCACGGCCGATGAGGTCGAACAGTGGCTCTCCGCATCGGGCTACACCCGCGTGCAAGCCGAGCGTGAAGTCGCGAGCGCTACCGGCACGCGCAAGGTGCTCGACGTGGTCGCCGACCGCTTCCGGTTGCAAAACACCGAGAAGGCGCGGGCGATGGAAGCCATCGAGTCGTCGCTCAAGCGCGGCCGCGGCCGCGTGAACGTCTACGTGCTCGCCGAAGAAGGCGAGCCGGACATCTGGCGTTACTCGCAGGACTTGCACTGCCCTGACAGCGATTTGCATTACGCCGATCCGCAACCGGCGCTCTTCTCGTTCAATTCGGCTTACGGCGCCTGCGAGACTTGCCGTGGGTTTGGTCGCGTGATCGGTGTCGATCTCGGTCTGGTGATCCCCGACGAGCGCAAGACGTTGCGCGGCGGCGCGATCAAGACGATTCAGACGCCTGCATGGAAAGAGATTCAGGAAGACCTGCTCGAGTACGCCGGTAAGGCGGGCATTCCGCGCGACACGCCGTGGTCGAAGCTCTCGTCTGAACACCAGCAATGGGTGATTGAGGGCGACCCGACGTGGAAGGGCGAGTGGAATAAACAGTGGTACGGCATTCGCCGCTTCTTCGGCTATCTGGAGTCGAAGGCGTACAAGATGCACATCCGTGTGCTGCTATCGAAATATCGCAGCTACACCACGTGTGAGACGTGCGGCGGCGCTCGCCTGAAGACCGAAGGGCTGCTGTGGCGCCTTGGTTCGAAGGAGAATGCCGACGCGGTTCTGCCGCCGTCGCAACGGTTCATGCCGCGCGGCGTGTCGTGGTCGCGCGCGCAGCTCGAAGCGCTGCCCGGCCTGACCATGCACGATTTGATGCTCATGCCGATTTCACGTGTGCGTCAGTTCTTCGATTCGCTGACGTTGCCGTCGAGCCTGCTCGACGATGCGCTCAAGCTGCTGCAAGAAGAAGTGGGCACGCGGCTGAAGTACCTGTGCGATGTCGGCATCGGCTATCTCACGCTCGATCGTCAGAGCCGCACGCTCTCCGGCGGCGAAGTGCAGCGGATCAACCTGACGACTGCGCTGGGGACCTCGCTCGTCAACACGTTGTTCGTGCTCGACGAGCCGAGTATCGGTCTGCATCCGCGCGATATGGACCGCATCGTCGCCGCCATGCATCGCCTGCGAGACGCGGGTAATACGCTGGTGGTGGTCGAACATGACCCCGCGGTCATGCTGGCGGCCGATCGTGTCATCGACATGGGCCCCGGTCCCGGCGAGCGCGGTGGACAAATTGTGTTCGACGGCACGCCCGAAGACGTGCGTCACGCTGACACCCTCACGGGCAGCTATCTCGGCGGCCGCAAGCACGTGGCGAACGCGTCGAACTGGCGGGCACGTCCGGTCGATGCCGAAACGCCGCGGCTGACGCTTTCCGGCGCGCGCGAGCATAACCTCAAGCAGATCGACGTCGAGATTCCGCTGCAACGGCTCGTGTGTGTCACTGGCGTATCGGGGTCCGGCAAATCGACGCTGGTGCAGGACATTCTGAGTCCGGCGCTCGCGCGGCACTTCGGCGACCCGACCGAAGCGCCCGGTGCGCACGATGAACTCACGGGCGCCGAGCAGTTGTCGGGTGTGGTGTTCGTCGACCAGTCGCCCATCGGCAAGACGGCACGCTCGAACCCGGCCAGCTACGTCGGCGCGTTCGACGAAATTCGCAAGCTGTTCGCGGCCGAGCCGGTGGCGCTGCAACGCGGTTACAACGCGAGCACATTCAGTTTCAACTCGGGCAACGGGCGTTGCCCGACCTGCGGCGGTTCGGGCTTCGAGCACGTCGAGATGCAGTTCCTGAGCGACGTGTATTTGCGTTGCCCGGACTGCGATGGCAAGCGATACCGCGCCGAAGTGCTCGATGTGAAGATTCGCCGCGCCGTGCCGGGCGAAGCGATGCGCGAGTTGAGCGTGTCCGATGTGCTCGACCTGACCGTGAATGAGGCCGTGAAGTTGTTCTCGTCGGATCGCGATGTGCTGCGTGTGTTGCAACCGATCGTGGACGTGGGGCTGGAATACGTGAAATTGGGGCAGCCCGTGCCGACGCTCTCGGGCGGTGAGGCACAGCGTCTCAAACTCGCGGGCTTCCTTGCGGAAGCGGCACAGAAGAAGACAGCGAGCGGGCAGAAGGTCGCGCATCGCGGGCGGTTGTTCATCTTCGACGAGCCGACGACTGGCTTGCACTTCGATGACATCGCCAAGCTCATGCGCGCCTTCGGCAAGCTGCTGGATGGCGGCAACTCGTTGCTGGTTATCGAACACAACCTCGACGTGGTGCGCGCGGCCGACTGGATTATCGATCTGGGGCCGGAGGGTGGTGAGGGCGGCGGCGAAGTGTTGTGCGCCGGTACGCTCGCCGACGTGGTGGCGTGCAAGGGTTCGCACACGGGCAAGGCGTTGGCCGACTACGAGCGTAATGTCGTGGCTCCGGGGCAGGCCATCGCGGCAAACCCGACACGCACCACGGGCGATGCGGGCATGCCGCTGCAAACTGCGGTGCGTGCCGCACGTACGCATCGCAAACCGGCAGGCGGCGACGCCATTCGCATCGTCAACGCGCGAGAACACAACCTGAAGTCGCTCGATGTGGACATTCCGCGCGGCAAGTTCAGCGTGATTACCGGGGTCTCCGGTTCGGGTAAGTCGACGCTTGCGTTCGACATCCTGTTCAATGAAGGCCAGCGCCGCTATCTCGAGTCGCTCAATGCCTATGCGCGCTCTATCGTGCAACCGGCAGGGCGTCCGGAAGTCGATGCGGTCTACGGCATTCCGCCGACCGTGGCCATCGAACAGCGTCTCTCACGCGGCGGTCGCAAGAGTACGGTGGCGACGACGACCGAAATCTGGCACTTCTTGCGGTTGTTGTACGTGAAGCTCGGCATCCAGCACTGCATTCACGACGGCGCGCCGGTGACGGCACAGAGCCCCGATTCCATCGTGGCGCAGCTGCTACGTGACCGGCGTGGTCAACACGTCGGCTTGCTCGCGCCACTGGTGGTGGGCCGCAAGGGTATCTATACCGATCTGGCGAAGTGGGCGAAAGCGCGGGGACATTCACATCTGCGTGTCGATGGCGTATTCCTGCCGGTCGATCCGTGGCCGAAGCTCGATCGCTTTCGTGAACACACCATCGAGTTGCCTGTCGGCGACGTGGTGATTACGCCCGAGAACGAGGGCTTGCTGCGCACGCTGCTTGCGGCGGCGCTCGAGCAGGGCAAGGGCGTTATGCATTTGCTCGCACCGCTCGACGGACTGGGCGATGCGATGACCGGCGAACAACCGGGTGAAGGGGTCGGCGAGATTGAAGTGTTCTCGGTGAAGCGCGCTTGTCCGGTGTGTGGCACGAGTTACCCAGACCTCGACCCGCGCATGTTCTCGTTCAATAGCAAGCACGGTTGGTGCACCACCTGCGTGGGCACGGGCCTCGCGCTCACGCGTGAGCAGCGCGAGGCGTTCGACGACACGGTGCTGAGTCAGGACAACCGCGGACGCGAACACTCGCTGCCGTCGGAGGAGCAAGAACCGGAAGGCGTGGGTGACCAGCCGTGTCCGGATTGTCACGGCGCGCGACTCAATCCGGTGGCGCGGGCGGTGACGTTCGACGAAGAAGCGATTTCCGATGTGGCGCAGTGGACGGTGACCGACGTTCGTCAATGGGTGCAGGCGCTGCATCTGCATGGCCGCGACGCGAGCATTGCGCGCGATCTGATTAGCGAGATTCAAGGGCGGCTCGAATTCCTCGAAGAAGTCGGTCTGGGTTATCTCACGCTGGATCGCGCGGCACCGACGCTCTCGGGCGGCGAGTCGCAACGTATTCGTCTCGCGGCACAACTCGGCAGCAACTTGCAGGGCGTGTGTTACGTGCTGGATGAGCCGACCATCGGTCTGCATCCGCGCGATAACGGCATTCTGCTCGGTGCACTGCGTAAGCTTGGCGATCAGGGCAACACGCTGGTGGTGGTCGAGCACGACGAGGATACGATTCGTCGCGCCGATCACATTATCGATATCGGACCGGGCGCGGGTAAGCGCGGCGGCACGCTCGTGGCGCAAGGCAGCGTGGCCGATCTGGCCTCACACCCCGATTCGTTGACCGGCAAATTCCTGGCGCATCCGTTACAGCATCCGCTCCAACCGCGTCGCGAAGTCATCGCGCCGAAGCAGGGTACAGAGGCTGTGCCACCGAATTGGCTCACCGTGCATGGCGCGACGTTGCATAACCTGAAGAACGTCACGGCGTCGCTGCCGCTCTCGCGTCTCACGGCGATTACGGGCGTTTCGGGTTCGGGTAAATCGACCCTCGCGCGCGATGTGTTGATGACGAATCTGCTCGATGCCGTGGGTCGTTCCGTGATGTCGTCGCCAGCGGAACGACGCGCCCGTAAGGGAACGGTACGCCATGCGGTGAAGGCAGACGGCAAGCCGCGTGCGAAGTCGGAGGCACCCGCAGAACCGCGCCGCGCCGTGACGCATGCCTGGCACGGGTGCGAATCCGTGACGGGTTGGGAGACCATCGACCGTGTACTCGAAGTCGATCAGACGCCGATCGGCAAAACACCGCGTTCGTGTCCGGCGACGTATATCGGCTTCTGGGACACGATTCGACGTTTGTTCGCCGACACGCTCGAAGCGCGCGCGCGCGGTTACTCGGCGTCGCGCTTCTCGTTCAACACGGGTGACGGCCGTTGTCCCGCGTGCGAAGGGCAGGGCGTGCGTACTATCGGCATGAGTTTCCTGGCCGACGTGAAGGTGCTGTGCGATGTCTGCCACGGGCAACGTTTCAACGCCGAGACGCTGGCGGTGACATGGCGCGGGAAGAGCATCGGCGATGTGCTGACGATGGAAGTGGACGAAGCGGTCGAGTTCTTCGCATCGATGCCGAGCATTGCGCACCCGTTGCAGTTGATGCAGGACGTGGGGCTGGGTTATCTGACGTTGGGACAGCCGTCGCCGACGCTCTCGGGTGGCGAGGCTCAGCGGATCAAGCTGGTGACGGAGTTGACCAAGGTGCGCGACGACATTACGCGTCGCGGTCAGAAGTCGCCGCACACGTTGTATGTGCTCGATGAGCCGACGGTAGGGTTGCACATGGCCGACGTGGCACGCCTGATCAAGGTGCTGCATCGCTTGGTGGATGGCGGTCATACCGTGGTGGTGATCGAGCATAACCTCGACGTCATTGCCGAAGCCGACTGGATCGTCGACATGGGACCGGAAGGCGGCAAGGAGGGCGGCACCGTGGTCGCGGCAACGTCGCCGGATGCGCTCGCGAAGATTGCAGCGAGTCATACCGGTATCGCACTCAGACCGGTGTTGGCACAGACGGTGACTAAGGTCGAGGACGTCGCATCGGTGAAGTAGCCGATGCCGTCGTAAGGCAGGGATGGTATGAAGGACAAACGGGACGCCAATGGCGTCCCGTTTGTTATCGCATCAAGCCAAATGCAAGACGCTTGCCATCACGCGTCATCAGAACTTATGACGCAGCCCTGCGTAGTAAGTCACCTGATTGTCGTGGCCGTTCAGGCGTACGCCCGAGCCGCCGGTCCACGACGTGGTCGACGTGCCGAACAGACCCGACCAATCGCCATTCACGTGATCGTAAGCACCGGCCACATAAACGTCGGTGCGCTTCGACAGGCGGTAGTCGAGAATCGCGTAAGCCGTTTGACGCGTGCCGCCGAAGTTGTTCGCCGACGTGTTGTTGTACATCCACGCGCCCGTGAACGAGAGCGCCGGGTTGAAGTTGTACGTCGCACCCAACGTCAGGAACTGGTCGCGGCGCGCAGCGCTGAACACCGAGCCGATCGACGCCGTCGAGCTGGCCGTCGCAGGCGTGCTCATGTTCGTAATCGAGGCGAAATCCACGCCGCCGTTCGTGACGTCGAAGCCCGCGTCGCGCTGGCTTTGCAGGTAGTCGGCGTAGAACGTCGCCGGACCAAACGCATACTTCGCGCCCAACACCCACAGCTTGGCCGTGCGGCTTTGCGTATCGCGCGTTTGTTGCAACTGGCCAGTCAGCTTCAGACCGTTGCCGTCATACGACAAACCACCCGAGAGCGACGAGCGCGCCGAACCCTGACCGGCAATACCACCCAGCGCGTATTGCAAATTCACGCCAATCGCGCCGAACGACTTCGTGTACGTCAACGCATTGTTAAAACGCTGACCGGTGAGATACACCTGCCACGAGTTCGTCGCCGGAGCGCCAATCGACAGCGGGTCGACGGCCGACACAGCGAGCAATGCGCCCGTGTACTGACGGCCGATATCCACTTCGCCAAACGCACCCGACAAGCCCACGAATGCCTGACGGCCGAACAGCTGCCCCTGCTGGTCGAAGTTGCCGTTGTTGATCGTGAGGCCGTTTTCCAGCACGAAGCGCGCCTTCATGCCGTTGCCGAGATCTTCAGTACCCGTCAGGCCGAAGCGGCTGCCCGACAGGAAGCCCTCGCCACCCTGCTGCACGCTGAAGGTCTTGCCGCCTTGCGGGCTGGTGTTGGTCTGCATGACCACGGCGGCATCGAGCACGCCGTAGAGCGTGACGTTCGATTGCGCGAATGCGCTCGGGGCGGCACACGCGAAGCACACGCCAGCGGCTGCGGCGATCAGGGAAGGAAGCGGATATTTCATGAGAGTTCCGGTCGGTCTTGAATCACGAGAAATAGACGGGGCCATGGCATGCGTGCCGGCCCTCGATGCAAAAATTGACGCAAAAACGCCCCCGCGCTCTCGTGCACAAGGCAAGAGAACGACGTCATGTCGTCGCAGAGGAGCCACTCGACACAGGTCCGGCGCAGTCGCCGGCGAACCGGCTGTGTCAGGGCATTGGCGGCAGTCCGGCGTGCCGCGCGGGTTTGTGACCCAGCACGGGCATGTCGCGGTTCAGCCTGTCGCCTTGGAGAAAAGTCAGGCGGCTCGATTCACGCCGAGCCGCCTGAACGGCAGACTTACGCCGCCTTTTGCAGCACCGTCATCGGGCCGTACAGTTCGAGCAGACGCGCGTATTCCGTCTCGCTGTAGAAGTCGCATTGATAGCGCTGACGGTCGGTGAACTGAATCGCCACTTCCACACAGAAACGCACGGCTTCAGCGATATCCACTTCGTGGCTTGCGCTGCCGCCGCTACCGGCCACCGCTGCTTGCGCGGTGATCGGCACGCCCACCACCGGCGCTTCGGTCGCCACGGTCGGCTGCATGATGCTGTTGATGTGATACAGACCGTTGTCGTAGTCGGTGATGTCTTGCGTCGTGAGCGGCATCACGCGCGGCAGATGCCCCGTCGTCTGCTGCATGATGTTGAGCAGGCTGTCCGACACGCGCAGCAGATAGCCTTGCTTCGACGTCGGCGTAATGGCGAAACCGCGCTCGTTGAACACGCGATTGCCCTTGCTCGTGTCGACCGACAGGATGGCGCCCATGGCGGGGTCGACTTCGAGCTGGTTCATCGTTGCCGAGCTGCACGGCATGCCCATGAAATCGACCGGCTGACGCGGCGTGATCGGCGCGTCCGTGCACAGGTGCGTCGTGACAATGACGTCGCCCTGCAACGTGTCGCCGCGCGCACGCATTTGCGCGAGCTTCAAGCCTGCGGCGATGACTGCCGTTGCGCCGTCGGCGTCCGACACTTGTGCGATCCGGTCCGGACGCGCACCGATCGCGCCGTTACGGCCGATCAGGCCCAGCGTCGGCGCCGTGCCGCCAGCCGTCTTGCCGATAGCGCCCGGCACCACGATCTTGATGAAGTCGGCCACGCGGCCTTCGGTCACACGCTCGACGGCGACCGTCACGCCAGCCTCGGCGTACGGTGCGAACAGCGCGACGATGTCGTCGCCGTTCACGCTCGGCAGGTCGATGAGTTCATACACCGCCAGGGTTTGCTGCAATGCCATGTTTCTCTACCTCTTGAATCCGTTTATTACCTGTTGACGCTGTGCTGCGTTGCCAGCGTCAGATCGATGCGAGCGCGAACGTGCTGCCCGTGGCGATCTTGTCGATGGCGCCGCCTTGCTTGAAGTACAGCGCGTCGAACTCGCCCAGCACCGTGGCGTTATCGCCTTGCACGTGCAGGGCGGTGCCTTCCGGAATGCCGACGACACGCTCGTCCGGGTTGATCGCGAGGTACTCGGCCAGACGCTCTTCGCGCGATTCGCCGTTGTGACCCGCCGGCTTGCCGCTGATGAAGTGCGGATTCACTTGGAACGGAATCAGGTTCAGCGCCTTGAGCGTGGGCGGCTCGACGATCGGCATGTCGTTGGTGGTGCGGATGGTCGGGCACACGACGTTCGAGCCGGCGCTCCAACCCACATACGGCATACCGCCGTTCACACGCTCGCGAATCAGGCCGACGATGCCCGCGTTGTACATGCGATCGAGCAGCGCAAACGTGTTGCCGCCGCCGACAGCGACCGCTTCGGCTTGCTCGACGGCCGCGCGCGGGTCTTTGTGGTGATGAATCGATTCGAGTTCGTAACCGAGACGCTCGAACACCGGCTTCACGCGCGATTCGTATTCGTCGTAGCTGAACGTGATGCCGCCGGCGTAGGGCACGAACAACACGCGCTTGGCGCGACCCTTGAGCAGGGCGTGCAGTTGGTCGTCTGCGTGCTCCAGATAGCCCAGATTGCCCTTGCGGGAGCTGCTCATCATCAGAATTTGTTTCATGGCTTATGCCTCGTCGAGAGAATGAAGTGACGGATCAAAGATGACTGAAGGACGGATCACGAACGCTTATCGAGCAATTCGCGAATCAGGGCGACCGCTCGGTCGATTTCCTGCTCGGAATTGAAATAATGTACCGCCAGACGCGCCATGCGCTCGATGTTGAAGCGCTTGAGAATCGGCGTGGCCATAAAGTGACCGGCTTCGATGATGACACCGGCCGCTTCCAGATGCGCGACGATGGCATCGGCTTCGAGGCCCTTCACGTTGAACGGCACCAGGCTCAACCGCTGCTCGACCTTCGACGGCCCGTAAATCTCGGCGCCCGGCAACGTTTGCAATTGCTCGACGGCGTAGCGCGTGAGTTGCTGCACACGAGCGTAGATGTCTGCCATGCCAAGCGACTGCGCGAAGGCGATGGCTTCGCCCATACCGAGAATCGACGGCACGATCGGGCAACCGGCTTCGAGACGCTTGGCCGTGGGCGGCAACGAGAGCGCACCGTTAGCGTCGACCGACGCATTCCACCAGCCGATCAATGCCGGGCGCAGTTGCGTGACGAGCGCTTCGCGCACGTACAGAAAACCGCTGCCTTCCGGGCCGCGCAGCGCTTTACGCCCGCAGGTGGCGAGGAAGTCGCAGCCGAGCGCGCGCACGTCGATCGGCACCATGCCGACGGTTTGCGTCGCGTTGATGAGCGTCCAGACGTTACGCTCGCGTGCCAGCGCACAGATCGCATCGATGGGCTGCAAAGCGCCCGTCACGTTCGGAAGATGCGCCATCGAAATCAGTCGCGTGCGCGGCGTCAGAGACTTCGCCAGCGTGTCGACTTCCATCACACCATCGGCGTTGGCGGGCACGACGACAACTTTCACACGGCCTTGCGCCTGCAATTGCAGCCACGGGGCTTGATTCGAAATCATTTCGAAGTCGGAGAGCACGACTTCATCGCCGTCTTGCCAGTCGATGCCAGCGGCGACGAGACTGATCGCCTCGCTACCGTTTTTGGTGAAGGCGATTTCCGACGGGTTAGCGCCGACGAAGGCTGCCGTCGCCGCGCGGACTTGCTCGACGCGTGCGTACGTCTCACGACGGAAGGCGGGCAGGTACGGGCCGGTGCGAGCGGTCTCGTTGAGATACGCGGTCATCGTGTCGACGACACAGCGCGGCGGCACCGAGGCGGCGGCGTGATCGAAGTAGACGAGACCGGGCGCGAGTGCGCTCTCGGCGGTGATGTGATTCAGATCCATCGAACTGTCCTACGGGGGTGAGACAAAGACAACGGGCGCGCACTCACAACGTGCGCGCCACTCGAAATTACTTGGCCAACAACTTGCCGAACAACAGCGGCTTGAAGAAGCTGTACAGCGCATCGCCTGCAATGAAGCCGGCAGCCAACGTGCCGCAGGCCGATTCGCCTGCTGCACCCCAGCGGCGCACGATCAGCACGCGCAGCACGAGGCCCGCAGCCACCGCCCAACCGGCGGCGGGGCTCATCAGCAGCAGACCGGTCGCCATGAGCACGCCCAACTGACGCTTCGGGCCGCCGATCAATTGCAGCAAAGCACCCGGGATCGCCCAGATCATCAACTGATGGCCGATATCGCTCGACACACCGGCTTCGATCGTGGCGGCATACACCTTGTCGACCGGCGGGAACATGTTGTTCGCGAAGAAGTGCGGGTAGGCGAGCACCACGGCCACGGCTGCCACGCAGAAACCCAGCATGCCGGCGTAGTACTGCTGCTTGCGACCGGCGCGCTCCAAGGCAGGATCGGCACCGTTGCCACGCAGGATGAAGCCGGTCTTCAGGTCGTAGCCCATATCGGCAAATGCGGGCCCGGTGGCCGACGACAACCCGACGAGCAGGCCGAGGGCCGTCGGCGGAAAGCCACACAACATGCCGATCACCAGCGTAATGAGCGCCACGGCAAACGCTGGGAACCAACCCGAATACATGGCCGCAATACCGACGATCAGTTCATGGGCGAAAGCCGCGAACGCCGCGAACAGCAAGAAGCCGATCAACATACCGGGCGACATATGCGTGGCGAGGCCAGCACACAAGGCGATGAGCAGCGCGATGCCGACGTAGGCCAGAAAGCTCACGCCAAGGAAGCCGACGAGCTTGCGATCCGAGACGGTCGGTTGGTAACCGTTTTCGGCTTGTGCGCCCTTGCGGTTGCCACGCAGCACGAGGAAGGTCACTTGAATGAGCGCGACGACACCGGCGCCGATCATGAAGCCGTGCGGCAGATAGATCTTGTTCAGGTCGACGTGCAGCAGCGGCAGCGAATAGCCCTTGATGAGCAGGCCTGCGCCGAAACTGCCGAGCGCCCAGATGTTGCCGATGAAGGCCACACCGAACGCCGACATCGGAATGCCCAGTACCGAGCCGACGACACCACCCGCCACGCCGTACACGAGCAGACGCGCTTTCTTGCCGCCTTGATCGCCCGCGATGATCGATTCGGCCGTAGCGATACCGGCGGGCCAGGTGCCCGTCGCGGGGAAGGCCTTCGAATCGAAGACACGGTAAAGCACCGTGCCGTCGAGGAACATGGCGATCATCACGCCGATGAGCAGCGGCACGATGAGGTCGGGGCGTCCCATGGCAAACGGGATGCCGATCGGAATCATCAGGCTATTCGAGGCTCCGAAGGTGGCCGACGAGATCGCCGTTTGCACCAGATTCTGACGATGCACCGAACGGAACTTGCGCATCATCGCAATGGGCAGGCGCGCGACGAGCATGGCGAGCAAAGCACCGATGATCGACGTGTTCGCCGAGATGCCGAGCGTGACGATCAATTGCATGCCGATGATCGCGCCCGCGACCGAGACGGCCACCATGAGAAGCAGCGACGTCGGCTCGAAGACGGTGGGGTGTTTGCCGTCGAGCGGCGCATAGGGAGCACCGGAGGGTGCGCCGGGTGGCTTGGCAGCGGCAGAGGGCGGGGCGGATTTCATCGGGTTAATTCTCGGAGGGGCTTATCTGGCGAAATCGGAGCGGGTCAGTAAAAGCGGCGCATGAGCGACTGCACTTCGGCGAGTTCCTGACGCACGGCGGCGAGCATCTCGCCGCGCTTGGCGTCGGTCATACGGAAGTCGGGGCCGGAGACGCCGAACGAGGCGAGGATGCCGTCGGTCTCGTCGAACACAGGCAACGCAAGGCCGAACACACCGTCGGCAAATTCGTTGGCCGAGTAGCTCCAGCCTTGCTCGCGGATGGCGGCGAGATCGGCGCGCAGCGCGTCCGGGTCGGTGATGGTGCTGCTCGTGTAGCGCTTCAGGCCGTGCTCGAGAATGGCGTCGAGTTGCGCTTCAGGCAGATGCGCAGCGATGACCTTGCCCGAAGAGCCTGCGTGCAGCGCGAAGCGCGTGCCGGCGGCGACCGAGTATTTGATGTTCTGATCCGACTCGGCGATTTCGAGATAAACGGCTTCCTTGCCATCGAGCACGGCCAGAAACGCGGTCTCGCCGGTGTTGGCCGCGAGGCGGCGCATGATCGGCAGGATGAGGTCGGAGAGGTGCAGGCCTTCGCGCAGCGACTGCGCGAATTCGAGGAAGGCCATGCCGAGCGCGTACTTGCGCGACTTGCCGCGCTGCGTGACGAAACCGTGCTGGGCGCAAGTGGCGAGAATGCGCTGAACCACCGAGTGGTTGATGCCGGTCTCCTTGGCCAACTCGCGCACACCCCACGTCGGATTCTCGGCGGTGAAGTGGCGCAAAAGCGTCAGCGCGTTGTCGAGCGTCTTCAGCGTCATATAATTTTGTCTCTCTATTAGCACCACTGTGTCTATATGTGGTACATTTTAGAAAGGCAAAAATGGGGCGGCAACGCAAAATTCACAAATCTAGGGTAAACACCCGTGTCGCTTTTCGCCCTTTTTTGGTGCGACGTGTGCTGAGAATCACGTCGAAAGCCGCATGAATACTGGATCTGCCGGGCATTCCCGGTGAACGCGTGACGCATCCCACGCGTCGAGACAAAACGCCCGGACAAGTCCGGGCGTTTTTCATTGGGCGAGAACGCGCTACTCGGTGCCGCCGCTGGGTGGTTGGGTCGTCAAGCCGTCGGACGGCTGCCGCAGGGCAAGCCAAGCCTGTCAAAGAACGCGCGGTTGCGCTCATAGGCCGATTGCAACAATCGGTCGTACGAGATCACTTCGATATACGTCTTGAAGTGGCTGTTGTAGCCAAAGAACCCCATCCCATCCATGGTCTCGCTCAGTTGCAGCATCTGGCAGCGTTGCACGACGGAGCGGGTGATGTCGCACACGATGTAGCAGAAGCCCGGCAGGGACGCCGCGCCCGGCACGGGTCTGCCACCGGGTGTCGTCACTGCCCCGGCGCGTATGCGCACCAGATAATCGATGGCTTGTTCGATCGGGTCCTTGTCGACGCCTGCTGCTGCATCGTTGCGCATCGGGCGCTTGAGTTCGACCACGACAAGCGACGCCAGTGGTCCGTGCGCGCCGTCCGCCATCAGCATGGGGCGGTCGAACACCTTCAAGGCGCACAAATCGGGTCTGCGCCCGGAGACGCAATCGGTGATCGGCATCGACTGCAATGGCTTGTCGCTCGCCAAGTACGAGTGGAAGGCCAGACGTTCGTCGAGCAGCCACAGATTCCCATGCTCGGGATGCACTTCGTCCGAGGTCTTCCCCATCGGCATGAACAATTCATGAATCACTTCTTCGCGCACGAATCGGCCGTCGTCGCCGCGTTGTAACGCGCGTTCAAGGATTTCCAGAATGATCTTGCGATGGAATACATAGTTCGCCAGATCGGACTGCTTGATGTCACCCGCCTTCGCCATGTAACCCGCAAGGCGTTTTCGATAGGCTTCGGTGGTTTCGCTCGACGCGAATTGCAGGAGGTCGTGGCCCTCGGCAACGAGTGAGTGCTCGACGTTGGCCAGTTCCCGATGCAGCAGCAGATCGAGATCCTTATCCGAGATGTCGGGCGGCACGCTCAGCCGGTCTTGATCGATATGGGGAAGTATTGGGCGGTAGCGGGGCGCGCGATGCGCGACGAAGCGCTCTACGCGATCGCGGCTCGCCTGCCGTGTTTGGGCCAGCCACGGCGCGAGATACTCGGTTGCCGCCGCGAGTAGCGCGTCTCGAATCTCGCCGCGCCCGGGTGACCCTTCGCCGAAGAGATCGTCGGACGATTCTGGAATATCGAAGCCGATACGTTCGGGGCGAACATGCTGGTCGAGCCAAGGCGACGTGACGTAGCACGCATAGGTGAAGTCGCCCTCTTCGTCCTGCAATTTGCCGTGAAGCCCGGGCAGTTTGCCGCTGGCGAGCGATTCGTATTCGATGACACGGCTTGCCGCGCACCAAGCGATGGCAGGTTGTGCGACAGCACTCGTCTTGAGTTTCACGTGGGTGATGACAAAGGGATGACCTTTGATGTCGAGCGCCTGGCGCTGCGCACCGCCGAACAGGTAGTTGTCGTAGACATCGGCGAGGTCGATGCATTCGTTGCCGTCGCGCACCACGATGTGCGGCGCGCCGTCATCGCGCACGAAATACCAGAGGCAATGTTCGAAGAGGCTGTTCGCGACGGCCCGCGCTGTTTTGACCGATTTTTCGCGATAGCTCTGGAAGAAGCCCTGAAGATGCACCGTGGTTTGGCGTGCGTCACGGGCCTTGGCTTCGCGCACTTCGACGTTGCGAATACCCTGCCGGGCCGTGAAGTGAAACTGACGCCGTCGCGCGCGCGAACGCCCGACCCGGAAGACGCTCGTGACGGTGACGCACTCGAATGCCTTGAGCCAGAGTAAGCGGCCCACACCCCGACAACCGTGTGCTGCCTTGTGGTCGCTGTCGAGCGTCTCGAACGAGGTCATGTTGGCGTCATCGAAACCCACGCCGTTATCGACGATACGAAAGCCGGAGATCGGGGCCGTTGGCGGCGCGCCGCGTCGCGACGTTGCCTCATCGAGGGCGAGATCGGTTTGCGTGAGGCGTTCGATATCGATGTGAATCTCGCCCCGCGCTGCATCCGATGCGCCTTCCCCGACGGCATGGATGGAATTCACGACCGCTTCGAATAGCGGCAGGAGTCCTTTGTGCTGCGGCAGCGGCGTATTACGTAACCGCCCCGCCAAATTGGTGTTCATGCTCACGGGATATCCCCTTCGAAGGTGCACAAGGGTGGTGGTGTCGGGGGGACTGGGCAGGATTGTGGATAACGCGACCGAGAGCTGCAACGCTCGATGAGTACCAAAGCGACTTTTCGGATTCCTACCACCGCGCGTCCATTTCTCACGAAGTGAAACGCCATACCGAATGCTGCAACTGCACACCGAAAAACGGCGGCGCCCCGCGAAGCCCCGTCGTGCCGATGTCATATGCAAACCCTTATGCCACCTATAAGCTGGGGTGGTGTGACGACTCGAAATCCCGGGTTTCCGAGCGACGGGAGAACGATTACACTCAGGGTCTTATATAAGACTGCCCCTTTTCGTCAGCGATCATGCGTCACCCGGACGTGCAACGCGTTTGCGGTGACGAATGAATGGCCCGACGAAGCAGCGTCAAACTGGTTTTCAAACTCGAGTACAGCATCATGACTTCCACTTCCCAGCGTGGCGGCCTGACGGTCGCAGACAATCTGATCGCGTTCATCGAAAAGGAAGCCCTGCCGGGCACCGGTGTCGATGTCGAAACTTTCTGGAAAGGCTTCGACGCCATCGTCCACGACCTCGCGCCGAAGAACCGCGCGCTGCTCGCCGAACGCGACCGCCTGCAAGGTGAACTGGATGGCTGGCACCGTGCCAACCCCGGCCCGATCGCCGACGCCGCTGCTTATCGCGCTTTTCTCGAAAAGATCGGCTACCTGCTGCCCGCACCGGCCGACGTCAAGGCCACCACCGCCGAAGTCGATTACGAAATCGCCGAACAAGCTGGCCCGCAACTCGTGGTGCCGCTCTCCAACGCCCGTTACGCACTGAATGCCGCCAACGCCCGTTGGGGCAGCCTGTACGATGCGCTGTACGGTACCGACGCCATCCCTGAAGCCAACGGCGCGGAGAAGGGCTCGGGCTACAACCCGAAGCGTGGTGAACTGGTCATCGCCTTCGCGCGCGGCTTCCTCGATCAGGCGGCCCCGCTCGCAGAAGGCTCGCACAAAGATGCGACCGGCTACAGCGTCGAAAACGGCCAACTCGTTATCACGACCAGGAACGGCAAGACCGCACTCGCCACGCCTTCGCACTTCATTGGCTTCCAAGGCGATGCCGCGAAGCCGACGGCCGTGTTGCTCAAGCAGAACGGCCTGCATTTCGAAATTCAATTCGACGCGAATCACCCCATCGGCAAGACCGACGCCGCCCACATCAAAGACGTGCTCGTCGAAGCCGCGGTGACGACCATCATCGACTGCGAAGACTCGGTCGCCGCCGTCGACGCCGACGACAAGGTCGAGCTTTATCGCAACTGGCTCGGCCTGATGCAAGGCACGCTCACGGAGGAAGTGTCGAAGGGCGGCAAGTCGTTCACGCGCCGTCTGAACGCCGACCGCGAATACACGGGCGCCGATGGCAAGCCGGTGAAGCTGCATGGCCGCTCGCTGCTGTTCATTCGCAACGTGGGTCACCTGATGACCAACCCGGCGATCACCGACCGCGACGGCCGCGAAATTCCGGAAGGCATTCTCGACGGCGTGGTCACCGTGCTGGCCTCGCTGCACGACCGCAAGCATCGTCTGAACTCGCGCACCGGCTCGATCTACATCGTCAAGCCGAAGATGCACGGCCCGGCCGAAGTGGCCTTCGCCGACGAACTGTTCGGCCGCATCGAAGACCTGTATGCCCTGCCGCGCAACACGCTCAAGATGGGCATCATGGACGAAGAGCGCCGCACCAGCGTGAACCTCTCGGCGTGTATCGCCGCCGCCGCCGCGCGCGTGGCGTTCATCAACACGGGCTTCCTCGATCGCACTGGCGACGAAATGCACACGGCGATGGAAGCCGGTCCGATGATGCGCAAGGGCGATATGAAGTCGTCGGCGTGGATCACCGCCTACGAGAAGAGCAACGTGCTCGTGGGTCTGGCCGCCGGCCTGCGTGGCCGCGCACAGATCGGCAAGGGCATGTGGGCCATGCCGGATCTGATGCACGCCATGCTGGAGCAGAAGATTGCACATCCGAAGGCTGGCGCCAACACCGCTTGGGTGCCGTCGCCGACCGCCGCCACGCTGCACGCGCTTCACTACCACGTCGTCGACGTGCAGGCCGTGCAACAAGAACTCGAGAAGATCGATTACGCCAAAGAACGCGACGCGCTACTCACCGGTTTGCTGACGGTGCCGGTCGTGGCGAAGGCCGAATGGAGCGCTGAAGAGATCCGCAAGGAAATCGAGAACAACGCGCAAGGCATTCTCGGTTACGTGGTGCGCTGGATCGATCAGGGTGTGGGCTGTTCGAAGGTGCCGGACATCAACGACATCGGCCTGATGGAAGATCGCGCGACGCTGCGTATTTCGAGCCAGCATCTGGCGAACTGGCTGCGTCACGGCGTTATCACGCGCGAGCAAGTCGAAGAGACGATGAAGCGCATGGCTGCCGTGGTCGACAAGCAAAACGCGGGCGACAAGCAGTACCGTCCGATGGCGCCGAACTTCAGCGACTCTCTGGCGTTCCAGGCCGCTAGCGCACTGGTGTTCGAAGGGCTGACGCAGCCCAACGGCTACACCGAGCCGCTGCTGCACAAGTACCGTCTGAAGCTCAAGGCGGAACAACGCGGCTAAGCGGCGCTAAGTCGCCAATGCGCTGCCGATAAGCATTGCGCTTATCAACGAACGCCTGACGGGGTAACCTGTCAGGCGTTCTGCTTTCTCAGGAGCCTGCTGCGCATGGACCCCGCCATCGCACTGCAACGCGCCGAACGGCGTGCCCTGTATTTCCTGCTCGTTGCGCTGGCGATTTTCATCGCCACGCTTTTCATGCCGCCGCACTTCCTCACCGGCTGGCTTCGCGCGGCCGCCGAAGCGGCGATGGTCGGCGGCCTGGCTGACTGGTTTGCTGTGGAGGCGCTATTCCGGCGCATTCCGATTCCCGGGCTGGCCGCTCACACCAACATCCTCATTCGCAAGAAGGACGCGCTCGGCGACGGTCTGGCGCGCTTCGTCCGCGAGAAGTTTCTCGACACGCCTTCGGTGGTCCGCCTCATTGCGCAGCAGAACCCGGCCGACGCCGTCACGCATTGGCTCGGGTCGCACGAGAACGCGAAGCAACTGAGCGCGGTACTGGTGAAGGTGGCGGGTGGCGTGCTCGACGTGATGGACGAGCGCAATGTGCAGGCGTTTATCCGCCGTGCCCTCGACACGATGATCGACCGGCTCGATTTGTCGCAATCGGCGGCTGCCATTCTCGATACGCTCACGCGCGATGGCCGACATCAGGCGCTGCTCGACGAAACGCTCGACTATCTCGTCGAATTGCTTAATGAGCCACAGACGCGAGAATTTCTCTCGGCGCGCATCGTGGAATGGCTCAAGGCCGATCATCCGAAGAAAGAAAAAGTGCTGCCGTCGGAATGGATCGGCAACAAGGGCTCGGACATGATCTCGGCCGCCATCACCCGCCTGCTGGCGCAAATGGAAGCCGACGAGTCTCACCAATTGCGTCGGGCGTTCGACCGCGCGGTGGCGAATCTGATCGAGCGACTGCGTACCGATGCCGAGTTTCAGGCGAAGCTCGACGGGTTCAAGACGCAACTGAAAGGCGACACGGCACTTACCGCTTACGTGGGTGGCCTGTGGAACGAGTGGCGGAGTTGGGTGAAGCGCGATCTGGCGCAGGAGAACTCGGTGATCGGCGCGAAGATCGTCGGTGCCGCGTCATGGATCGCGCAAGAGCTGGCGCGCAGCGAATCGCTACGCCGCGCCCTCGATGCCCAGTTGCTCGACGCCGCCGAGCGCATGGCCCCCGGTTTTGCCGACTTCGTGACCGAACACATCCGCGCGACGGTACATGGCTGGAATGCCGAGCATCTCTCGCAGCAAATCCGGCTGAGTGTCGGGCAAGACCTGCAATACATCCGCATCAACGGCACGCTCGTCGGGGGACTGATCGGCGCGGTGCTGTACCTGATCGCGCAGGCACCGGCGTTGCTCGCACGCTAATGTCTTTCTGGCGCAACACTCTGCGGCACCTGCCATCGCCGCGTCAAAATTCGCGGGTTGCCGCCCGGCAAGGCCTGCGCCATCCTCGCGCCGTAATATCGATAAAATTTATCGATATATAAAAAATCAAAATTATATTTATACAAACCCGTTCCCTATAGTTCGGTCCCTGTAGCGCCGAATGCACTTATCTCGCCGGCGCGCAGATAAAACCTTAGAGAACGCCACACCTCATGAAGACCACGATTCTGGCCCGTTTGGGCAATGCCTGCGCATGCGCCACGATGGCCCTTGCCGCGACCTCCGCACACGCGCAAAACGTCACCATCTACGGCCTGATTTCGGGCGGCGTGGGGTATGTGAGCAATCAGGGCGGCAGCAAGACGTGGCAGGCACTCTCGGGCACGAATCAGAACCCGCGCTGGGGTTTCAAGGGCAGCGAAGACCTCGGTAACGGTACCAAGGCGATCTTCACGCTCGAGGCGGGCTTCAACATCATGAACGGCACCGGCGCACAGAATGGCCGCGCGTTCGGCCGCCAGTCGTTCGTCGGCCTGTCGGACAACAAGTGGGGCACGTTCACGCTCGGCCGCCAGTACGACACCATTCACGACTACGTTGGCCCGATCATCATTTCGAGCAACGGCGTGAACATCGGCGACAACGATAACGGCTACAACGATATCCGCATGCAGAATTCGGTGAAGTGGGTGAGCCCGACGGTGGGCGGCTTCCACGGCACGGCGCAGTACGGCTTCTCGAATTCGGCCACGGGTTTTCGCAACAACAACGCCTACAGCTTCGGGCTGGGCTACAAGTACGGCGACTTCGACTGGAATGCCGCGTACGCGCAGTACAACAACCCGTTTAGCGGCACGAACAACGACGGCGCCATCGCCAACGACTACGCCAGCCCGCTGCTGATCTTCTCGAAGAGCGCCGTGCACCCGACGGTGTACGCGAGCCAGCAGCGTATCTTCGCCACGGGCGGTTTCTACCGCTGGGGCCCGGCACTCATCGGCGCGATGTTCTCCGACGTGCGTTACACGTATCTCGACGCATCGCACCTGCACTTGCAGAACTACAACCTGACGCTGAACTACAACCTCACCCCGGCGCTGGTGCTGGGCGCGGCGTATGGCTTCACGACGGGTAAGTACGATGTGATCAACACGCGCCCGCAATGGCATCAAGTGAACTTGCAAGCCGACTACTGGCTTTCGAAGCGCACCGACGTAGCACTGACGCTCAACGCGCAACAGGCCGCTGGCGACGCGCAGTACGCGCAACTGTTCGGCTATGCGGCATCGAGCACGAAGCGTCAGCTCGCCGTGACGCTCGGCATGCGTCACACGTTCTGATCGACCGCCTCAGATCGACTAACGCACGCAAACGACTTCGCCCCTTACGCTATTTTCAGATTCGACGTCATGGCTGATATCCAAGAGATGAACACGGCACCGCAGCACAATCGCCGCAACTTCCTGCGCACGTCGCTTGCCGCGTCGCTGGCAACGCTGGGTGCAACGGGGGCTGGGAACGCATTGGCTGAACTGACGTCGACCGAAGGGGCGTCGCGATTGGCGGCTGATGGCACACCGCGTCGCACGGTCATCATCGACTGCGACCCGGGGCAGGACGACGCCATCGCCATCCTGTTTGCACTTGGCGCTAACGACCAGATCGACCTCAAGGCGCTCACCACCGTGGGTGGCAACGTGCCGCTGGAGCTGACCGAGCGCAACGCCCGCATCGTGCGCGACTGGGCTGGCAAGACGAACTCGCTGCCCGTGTATGCCGGGTGCCCGAAGCCGCTGATGCGCGATCTGATCACGGCCGCGAACGTGCACGGTCGCACGGGACTCGATGGTGTGACCTTGCACGAGCCGCGTGCACCGCTCGCGCCGCAACACGCCGTGACGTATCTGATCGACACGCTGCGCGCTGCCAAACCCGGCAGCGTGACGCTCGTGGCGATCGGCCCGCTCACCAACGTGGCAACGGCCCTCACGGCCGCACCGGAAGGTGCCAAGGCGCTGCGCGAAATCGTGGTGATGGGCGGCGCATGGTTCGAGCGCGGCAACATCACGCCGTCGGCTGAATTCAACATCTTTGTCGATCCGGAAGCGGCGAGCATCGTACTGGGCGCCGGCGTGCCGATTACGGTGATCCCGCGCGACGTTTGCGTGAAGGCACCGATTACCCCGGCACGCGTCGCGCCGTTCCGCGCGTTGAAGAACCGCTGCGGTCCGATCGTGGCGGATATTCTCGCGGCCGAAGTGGCCTATCAAAAGGGCCGCCGCGGTGTGGAATCGGCGCCGATGTACGACCCGTGCACGATCGGCTACCTGATCGACCCGACGATGTTCGGCGGGCGTCGCGTGAATGTGGCCGTGGAGACGACGGGTCAACTGACGCTGGGCGAGACCGTGGTGGACTGGACAGGACGCGCCAAGCGCGCCGTGAACGCCACGTGGATCACCGATGTGGACGAGGATCGTTTTTACGAGACGCTGCTCTCGCGCATTGCACGTTTGCCGTAATCGATCGAAATGACGGACTGACGCGGTGACCCGATATGGGCACCGCGTTTTCGCATGAAGCGACGCCGAAATTACGTTGCGAGATGTTGCACGATCCAGTCGCGGCACGCACTCACCTGCGGGCCGCGCTCTTTGCCGTCGAGCGACATTAGCGCGACAGTGCGTGTGACGCGCGGCGCGGTGACATCGAGCGCGACGAGTTCCGGATCGTGCAGGTGCAACGTGTAGAGCTTGGGCAGGATGGCGAGCGCGAGGCCGCTGCGCACGAGCGCGTACAGCGGCTCGGTGTACTCCATGCGGTATTTCGGCTCCAGCCGCAGGTTGTGTGAGCCGCCGGTGCGGCGTAGCGAATCGCTCACGTTGCCGCGCACGAACACGGCGAGATCGCGCTCGGCGAGCTGTGACCACGTGGCCGACGCGGCCTTCGCTAACGGATCGTCGTGGCGCGTGACGAGCACGATTTCGTCGTCGAACAGGTCGTCGCAGCGAAAGTCTTCGGCGCTGGCCGCTTCGTCGTCTTCGTCGCGGATGCCGACGCCGAGATCGATTTCGCCCCGCGCGAGGGCCGCGACGAGTTCGCTATTGGGCAAGTCGCTCAGCGCAAAGCGAACGCCAGGATGAGCGTCGCGAAGGCTACCTAGCACCGGCAGCAAACGCGCGGCGACCGACGGAATGAAGCCGATGCGCACCGTCTGCGCTTGCAGGGTGAAGGTGCTCGTCATGTCGTCGAAGGTGCCGCGCGCTGCGTTGAGCAAGCGCTCGGCGAGCGGCAGGATGGTCGTGCCCGCCTCGGTCAGTGTTAGCCAGTGAGCAGATCGCTCGAACAGGCGTCCGCCCAGCAAGAATTCGATTTGGCGGATGGCCGCTGTCAGGGCGGGTTGCGTGACCGACAGGGACTGCGCCGCCTGCGTGAAGCTGCGCGAATGCGCGAGCGCCACGAAGTACTGCACCTGCCGCAATGTCAGCGCGGGAAGGGGCGGTACGGTGGCCGCAGTGGGTTTCAAAGCGCTCGGCGGGGCCTCGGCGGACGATGCCTTGGCGGCGCCGGGTGGCGCAGTACGACGCGATGAAGTCGGGGAAGTCGCCATGGTGCGCTCCTGAGTCCGCAAAGAATAGATTCGAATTATCGAATCATAAGTAATTTGATTTTTTATTTATAGTCGCGTGCACGTAAAGTGCCACGCAAAGACCCAACTATTCTTGGCATATGCATACCTCTCCCACTGAGCGCGACGTGACCGGCAGCGCACCGCACAGCAGCCCCGCCGCCGCACCGCGCGGCTGGCTCGAGCGACGTTTCGCCATTGCCGAGCGCGGCTCCTCCGTGCGCACCGAAGTGCTGGCAGGCATCACGACGTTCCTTGCTGCGGCCTACCTGATGGTGGTGATCCCGTCGCTGCTTGCTACGGGCGGGATGGATCGGGGCGCAGCGACCACGGCGGTCATGCTGGTGTTTGTGCTGTTCTCGGTGCTCATGGGGTTCTACGCGAACCTGCCGTTCGTCGTTGGCCCGGGGATTGGCGGTTCGGTCATTGTGGGCGTCACGCTCGCCGCTACCGAACACGTCGCCTGGCAGACGGGCATTGCCATCGCGTTTCTGTCGGGCGTGTTGTTCCTGCTGCTGACGGTGTTGGGGGCTCGCAGCGTCGTTGCGCGATTGATTCCGACGGCGATCAAGCTCGGACTCGGCGCCTCCATCGGGCTGTTCATCGCGGTGCTGGGGGTGCGTAACGCGGGCATGGTCGTGGCCAATGCCAAGACCAACGCCTTTGCGCTGGGCGACTTCAGCAAGCCGGGCACGATCGTCGCGCTGGTGGGGCTGGGCGCCGCAATTCTGCTGCAAGGCCGCAAGGTGCCGGGGGCCATCCTCTGGTCGATTTTGCTCGCGGCGATTGCCGGTGTGCCGCTGGGTGTGACGAAAGTCCCCGAGTCGTTCATTTCGCTGCCGCACAGCATCGCGCCGGTTGCGTTTCAACTGGATCTGCAAAGTGCGCTGACGGTGGCGGCGCTGCCGTACTTGTTCGCGTTCTTCGCAGCGGAGTTTTTCTCGACGTTGGGCACGACGCTCGCCGTGGGCGGTAAGGCGGGGTTACTCGACGAGCACGGCAACATGGCCAACATCAATCGTCCGTTCCTCGTGGACTCGATTGCGGCCACGGGCGGTGCGTTGCTGGGTATTCCGGCGTTGACCGCGTTGGTGGAGTCGGCAGCTGGCGTCGAGGCGGGCGGGCGTACCGGGCTGACGTCGATTGCGGCGGCCTTCATGTTTGCGCTGGTGTGCTTCTTCGTGCCGGTGGCGCTGGCCATTCCGAAGGAAGCGACGGCGCCTGCGCTGATCCTGATCGGGTTGTCGATGTTCAGCACGATCCGTCATGTGCCGTTCGACGACTTCAGCGATGCATTCCCGGTCCTCGCCATGGTGCTGCTCACGCTGCTCTCGAACAGCTTCGGCACCGGTATCGCGGGTGGCTTGCTCTGCTACGTGCTGGTGAAGGTGCTGATGGGCCGCTTCAAGGATCTGCCGTGGGGGCTGTACGTGCTGACGCTGCCGCTCGCGTATTACTTCTGGACGGTCGTGGGCCGCCACTAAGCCACGCGGCAACCTCGAACTGACCGCCACGGGCGGGTTTCACGAATTCAATAAGACTGAGCGTTATGACAGAGACACCGGGCCACGTGCCCGCCGCACGCACCGGCGTGCAGATTCAGGAGGCGCATCGCACGTTTTTCCACGCGATGCCGAAGGTCGAATTGCACTGCCACTTGCTGGGCGCGGTGCGTCACGACACGTTCGTGACGCTGGCCGAGAAGTCGAACGCGCCGCTTTCCCGCGAGGAAATCGACGGGTTCTACACGCGTGGCGAAAAGCCTGTGGGCGTGCTGCGTGTGTTGCGCGCACTCGATGAGTATTTGCTGACGACGCCGGACGATTTGCATCGCATCGCCTATGAGTATCTGGCCGATGCCGCCGCACACAACGTGCGCTACAGCGAGTTCTTCTGGAACCCGACGGGCACGGTGCGGACTTCGGGCATTCCGTATGTCGATGCGCAAGACGCGATCGTTGCGGCCATTCGTGACGCCGAGCGCGATCACGGCATCGCTGGTCGGTTGGTGCCGAGCATCGACCGTGAAGCCGATCCGCGCGAAGCCGTCGAGATGGTCGAGTGGATGCGTGCGCATCGTGCCGACGAAGTGATCGGCATCGGTATCGACTATCGCGAGAACGACCGTCCGCCAGAGTTCTTCTGGAAGGCGTATCGCAATGCGCGTCTGGCGGGTTTCAAGACGACGGCGCATGCGGGCGAGTTCGGTACGCCGTGGACGAACGTCGAGACGGCTGTGGAGCTGCTCAAGTGCGATCGCATCGATCATGGCTACACCATCGTCGATGCGCCGGACTTCGCGCGTGAGTGCGCCGAGCGCGGCATCGTCTTTACCGTGGTGCCGACCAACTCGTATTACCTGCGCACACTGACGCCCGAGCGTTGGGCGGAAGATCATCCGATTCGCCGTATGCCGGGGCTGGGTTTGAAGATTCATCCGAACACCGACGATCCGACGCTGCATAAAGTCAATCCGGCGCAGGCGTGGGAGCTGATGTTCAGCCATCTGGGCTTTTCGCTCGATGACTTGCAGACGTTCATGCATAACGGGCTGGACGGTGCATGGATCGACGACAGCACGCGCCGCGCATGGCGCCGCACGTTTGCCGTGGATTTCGATACGGCGCGACGTGCGTTGGAAACCTCACTCGGCGCGTCCAAAGCCTGAGTTACCGTTTTTCCTTGGTCTCACCCGACCTTATGCCGCCTTCGGGCGGCTTTTTTTTGCCCGGCTTTTGCCTGGCATGCGAGCGCTGCGGCCAATAAAAAAGCCACCGGCGTGGGCACACCGGTGGCTTCGCATCGCTTGGGGTCGATGCGTGAGCAACTTCAAGCTGAGGATTACGAGTGGTTATCCGGGTCGACCAGGTTGCGGTCGTTCAACTGTGCGCGCACGTCGGCACGGGTGATGCCGCTGGCCGGGGCGGCCTTGTCCACTTGCGTTTGCGCGGTCAGCGGCGTGCCGGTTTCCACTTGATTCAGTTGGCCGTCGGCGCGGGCTTGGGCGATTTCGCTGCGCACTTCAGCGCGCGAAACTTGGCTTTGGCCGGCGAGTTGTTGCGTGTCGCCGATTTGGTTGTCATAACGAGCGTCGGCGAAAGCAGAGGCCGACACGAATGCGGTAGCAGCAACAACAGCAGCAAGGATACGGGTGTTCATGGTGATACTCCTGTCAATTGATTGTGGTGTTTCGTGTTCAGCTAGCGTTCGGGGCATTTCCGCGGTTTTGCTGCGTTGCGGTGTCCGTCGCGTTGGCATGGAATGAATCTTAGGGAAAACCCGTGGTTTTTTCGCAACTGAGCGTCTACAAAACGCAACCATTCGTCTGATTTGAAAAATCTATTGAAAATCAATGATTTGGCGTCGTTAAACCAGATATATGGCCGTGCACTGACCGGGTTTGGGCGGCGATTTGGCGGGAAATGCCGCTGCGCGCAATAGCCTCTTTGATGCGATGGGGTTTATTGCAAAGTGCGTCGGCAGTAAAGTGACACTCATGAAGTCAGGTCGACGTCGTGGCTCGCAAGGTGCGCCGCACCGCGGACGATATCGGCCCGTACAGGAGCATAAAAATGGCTGCCCTCGGTTCTTTCCTTTTCTTGGCGAGTGTTTCATTGCTCACCGCCGCGTATTTGCGCAGCCGTCAGGAACGTGCCAACCGCTCGCGTCGTCAAGAAGTGCGCATTACGCGCCGTTGATTGCCGAGACGTTGAAGTGATGCCGAACGCCGCACAGTTGTGAAACTGCGCGAGCGTAGATAGGTGTAACCGGTCGATCCGACTGAAGTGACTGGCGCGAGCCGTAGCTCGTGCGGGGTTCATGCAACGTGAACCTCTTGCCATTGATTGCCGATGGCGCGCGATGATTCGATATACGCAATCAATCGCTTCCCCAATTCCCCGATTATTTCGTTTTCAGCAATGCGTCCTTCTCCGGGATCGCGTTTTTCCCACGCGTGCGCAAGCGTAGATTGGCGGCAATGGTGGCGCCCGTCGTGGACGTCGCTTCCGACAGGAGAAATGAAAATGAAACACGCTCTGATCGCTTCGGCCTTTGCTGCCGCTCTGTTGACCGTTGGCGCTGCGCAAGCTGCCGAGAACACCCAGCCGGCACAAGCCGCCCAGCCGCAGCAAACGCAACAAGAAGCGCAAGTGCAGGTGCAGCAACAAGCCCAGCCGGGTCCCGTCGCCGCGCAACAAACCACGACCTTGGCACCGGCGTATGAAGTGCCGGGCCGCGTGAACCGCGCCGGTTCGATCTACTTCGGCCAGTAAGCAGGCAAAAAAGCGGCAAGCCGGGGAGCCATCCTCCGACTTGCCGTGCCGACTTAGTAAGTCTTCTTCATCGCCGCTGCACAGGTGGCCGACAAACAGCCGACGACGAGCACATACACCGCGATCCACCACGGTTTGTGACCGCCGTATTCGAGCAACGTTGCTGCAATAAGCGGCGTGATCGAGCTCGAAACAATCCCCGATACCTGATACACCACCGAGATGCCCGTGTAACGCACACGCGTATCGAACAGCTCGCAGAACATCGAGGCTTCCGGCCCGTAGACGAAGGCGTACACCACGCCCAGCGGCAAGATCACCGCGAGCGATACCCACCAGATGTTCGTCGAGTAATGCATGACGGCCAATGCCGGAATCGACGACACCCCACACGCCAGCGCGCCCCAACCGAACACACGACGACGACCCACCCGGTCGGAGAGTTTCGATGCATAGGGAATGGTCACGACGAGCACCAGCGCTGCGAGGGTGACGGCGACCAGCACCGGTGTCTTCGGGAAGTGCAGCGTCCCCACCAGATATGAAATCGCAAACACGGCGTAGACGTTGAACACGACACCGTCGATGTAGCGCGCGCCCCAGCCGAGCAGCACGTTGCGGCGATAGTCGCGCACGATCTCCGTGAGCGGGACATGTGCGACGTGCTGGCTGTCTTTGATGCGGGCGAATTCGGGCGTCTCGAGCACCTTTAAGCGGATGAACATGCCCACCGCCACCAGCACGAGGCTCAGCATGAACGCGAGCCGCCAGCCCCACGACATGAACTGTGCGTCGGTGAGTGTCGACGAGAGCAGGGCGACCACGCCTGTGGACAGGCATAGCCCGACCGCTAGCCCGATTTGCGGATACGCGGCGAACTGCCCGCGCTTATCGCGTGGCGCGTATTCAAACGCCATCAGCACGGCACCACCCCATTCCCCGCCAAGCCCGATGCCTTGCAACAAGCGCAGAAAGAGCAAGATGAGTGGCGCGGCGATGCCGATGCTGTCGTAGCTCGGCACTAGCCCAACGAGGAAAGTCGACACCCCCATGATCGTGAGTGTGACGATGAGCAACGGTTTGCGCCCGAGTTTGTCGCCGAAGTGCCCGAACAAAATGCCGCCGAGCGGGCGTGTGGCAAAGCCGACGGCGTAGACGGTGTAAGCGAGTGCGGTGGCAACGAAGGCGTCGCCGCTGGGGAAGAAGAGCTTGTTGAAGACGAGTCCTGTGACGGTGCCGTACAGGAAGAAGTCATACCATTCGACGGTCGTGCCGATCAGGCTGGCAAGTGCGACCGTACGCACCGCTTTTTCGGCAGACACGGTATCGGTGCTGCCGATCCCGTTGAGAACCTGTTCCATTGCGCCTCCTGTTGATGCGCCGCGCCGTGGCGGCGCGCTGCGACGCTCCGGTCTGCGCCGGGGCGTCTGTCTCCATGGTTGTCTCGTGACCGCGCGTTGGACCGGCGGCTGTTTTTTCGATAATGGATGTTGCGGGGACTGCGGGTAAATCGGGTAATGCTCAGACCGTCGCGCCGATAAAGTTACGGCCACGGGGTCCGTCGAGTGCGGCGGCAATCATGGCCGTTGACTCTGGCTCGGTGACGCCATAGGCCGAAAACTCCGTGGCGACGCCCAGTCCATTCAGAAACGCGGTGAGCTTTTCGGGCGCACCGGCGACATCGCCGTCGAACACTTGCGCGAGTACGGCGTCGCGATCGGCGCGCCGGCCGACAGCGAGCCGCATGACGGCCGGTAGCGTGAACGAGCAAGCGATGCCGTGCGGCAGCCCGTGACGGATCGTCATGTCGTACGAAATCGAATGGGCGAGGGCGGTCTTCGTATTCGAGAACGCCATGCCGGCACGCAACGCGGCCAACGCCGCCGCGCGACGCAGCCCGGCATCGTCGAGTGCGGCCATGAGTGGCGGCAACACGCGCATCATGTCGCGCGCGGCTGTCACGGCGAAGGTGTCGGAAATTGGATTCGCGTTGACGTTCCAGATGGCTTCTAGCGCGTGAGAGAGCGCATCGAGCCCGCTTTGTAACGTGACGGAACGGGGCAGCGAGCGCGTGAGGAGCGGGTCGACGATGGCGGCTTCGGGCCATGTTTCGGGCAAATGCAGCGAGTATTTCTTGCGCTTCACGTGACGATCCCAAAGCGTCGCCCACGGGGTGACTTCACTGCCGGTGCCTGCGGTCGTCGGTATCGTGATGAGACGTTTGGTGCGTGTCGGTTGGAACGTGCCGTCGGCATCGAGCGCATCCACTAACGTACTGAAGCGATCGTCGTCGCCTGCCACCATCAGCAGCTTGGCCGTGTCGAGCGCGCTGCCGCCGCCAAGTGCCACGATGACCTCGCATTGACCGTAGCGGCGCCAGAAGTCGCCGTACATGGGGGCCAGTTCGCGCACGTCGGGGTTCGGGCTGACCTGATCGATCACGCCGGCGAGACGGCTGCCGAGCAGGGCCTCGATCTGTCCCGTCATTCCCAGGCCGCGGGCTTCGGGCATGGTCACCAGCACGGCGCGGCGCTGGCCGACGAGGGCGGGCAGATGCGCAAGGGCGCCGTCGCCGAAATGGACATCGACAGGGTTGTGAAAGCGCGAGCGTTCGGTCATGGCAAGTGTCGGGGACGATGCCGCACGTATCGCTTCGCACCCTGCGAAGCCATCGGTTGGCGAGAGGTTGTGCTGGAGTATGGTGAGCGCCGTCCCATACTTCAAATTCACATTTTTCTGCTCGTCTATTGATAAAAGCTATGTATGTGGCCGCGATATCCCGTGGTTTTACGAATAAAAACAAGGCGGCTTAAGGTAGTTGCGGCGAATGTTGGGGTTAATCACCGCAGAATTTGCGGTGATTAATTTGCCGCTGCGGCAATTCTTCGCCATCATCGCCGCATGGAACGCGGTGATTGGCTCTATCTCTGGCAGGCCCCCGAATGGCCCGCAATGCGCTACGAGGCGAGTCTCGCGGCGCTGGCGAAATGTTCTTCGGACACGGCGTTACGCGATATCAGGGAACTGCTCGATCGCGGTGTGCTGCGCAAAGGCAGTGGGGCCGGGCGCAATACGTCTTACGAGTTGGCGGACGAATAGTCGTCCTCGTGATCGACACGCGCGTCGACGGTAAAAAGTCGGCGCACCGCTAACGACAGCACCGTCTTTCGGCAGGCATCACCCTCTCTCGTTTCCCTTGGGAGTCGGTAATGCCCTCCGCACGCATCGCGCCGCATCGCGCAAGTCTTGCTCATTCCGCCGGGCGCTCGCCTGTCGATTCATCACGAAACAACCGTACGCATGCGCGGTTCATGCTCAAACACGTGCGGCAGCATGTGCGCGTTCCGCGGCGTAGTGCTATGCGCGACGCGCCTCGGATAGGCGCAACACCGACGGCACAAGGCGCCAGCGCCAGCGCGGCCGCCAAGGCGCTCCTGTTCGGCATGTGCTTTCTCGGCGCACAAGTTTGTCGGGCGCAGCTGCCGGAGACGGCCCCTCGCGATACCCACGTGCGCACCGCCGACATCGATCGTGCGCTCGCGTCGCTGCTGCCGCCATCGCCCGCCGCGCAGCAATGCCCGGCATCATCCGTGTCCGCATCGTCGGGCAGCCACCTCGTCAACGTGGCGACGTTCACCGAGTGGGTGAGCGATCGGATCTCGTATGGATGTCCGCGTGCGCCGCTGCAATGCGCCGGCGAGCCTCCCGCGCCCTGCGTGACCGACGCGTTGCCCACACAGGACGATGTGCTTCACGCCGCGTTGCGCGCCGCGCCGTCAGCGGAAACCGACCGCGCGTCGCCCTCGCAGCGAGACGCCACGGCTCGGCGGCTCGTATCGCGTGTCGACCCGGTGATGGCACGGTCCGACGCGCGCGCGGTGCGCTTTGGCAGCCTTGACTGGGCGCTGGCGCGCATCGGCGACGCGCTGACCGGTGACGAGTCGAGCAACTGGGCCACGAGCGAGTTGGTTGCCGTCGCACTCGCGATGCTTCCCGAGCGTCACGATACCCGTGCTAGCGCGACGTTCTTTTCGCGCTTCATGCCTATCGTCACGCGCATGGCGCTTGCGAACGATGTCATCGAGCCGCATGAGGCAGAACGCCTCGATACTCGGACCCGCGCGCGCGTCATCGCTTACTTCCGATGGCGCATGCAAGACGCGCTTGGACAAGGAGAGCGCCTCGCGGCTGCCGCCAACTTGCTGCCGACCCGCCGTGACGTCGCTCGCGAACAGGTGGCGTCCGCCGGTGTGCCACCCGACGTCGCAGTACACGTCAAGTCGCATAAAGTCTTCGTCGCACTCTGGAACGGCGCTGTCTACCCGATCGTTTTCCGCCCGTGTATGGGCGCACCGGGAACCTACACACCCGTCGAATTGCTGATGCACGACTGCCTGAGCGACCTCAAGCGCGACGCGCCGCAGTACTACGCCCGGCTGTCCGATGCCGACGTGACACACAACCGCATTACCGAGTTGTTCGAGGCACGCTATGCCACGGCAATTCCTACACTCGCGCACACGTTTCTGATGCCCATGCTGCAAGCGCGCATCGACACCTTGAACGACACCGACCGCGCCATCTGGCGATGCGGCGACTGGACACTCCATCGCGCCATGGGAACGCCTGCGATGCAACCCGTGCCGGACGATGCGGGCGGCGTGCTGGGTGTTGTGCTGCCCGATGAAGCGGCGAGCAAAGCCGACGAGATCCAGCACTTCACCTTGCTGATGTCGATTCAACATCCTTCGGGAGCGGGGGCAGGGCAGACACGACACTACTTGATTACGCCGTCGACACTGCAAGTGGTTCGGCTTAACGGCGATCTGGCTGCGCGACTCAATAGTGGCGAAGCACCGTTTGTCGCCGTACCTCGCGAAGCTGGCGGCCCCCGTGATCGCAGCGGCCGGGCGATGTGCGTCGACACGGTCACGCGCGCGGCGTGCGGCGCGACAGTGCCGGCCACGCAGGGCGCCGCTGAGATTCTGGCAGCGCCATTTCATGCGTTGCACGATGCTGCATTCGCGATGACGGCGACGGAGGCTGAACATGCCGCGCGTCGTGAAGCGTTGCTCGGTCTGCTGCCGTTCTATCGCTGCGTGCAGGACGTGCGCGCGGCAAGACAGGCCACCGTGTTCGATTGCGCGACGGATCTGCTGGGGCTCCTCCCGTTGGCAGATGCCGGACTCGATGCGTCACTCTCGGCGATGCACCTGCTCACGGCGCTCGGCCCAGACGAGTGGCTCGCGTGGTCGGAACAATTGATGGTGCGCGGCCTGCCAGCGTTGCGCGAGAACACGCCCGCGCAACTGGCGCATTGGCTCGATGTGGCGGCTCGTGATGGGATGCGGCTCGCCGGCGAGTCTGCCCGCTTGTTCGATCCCGGTTTCGCCGCGATGTGGCATCTGAGCACCGGTGTGGCGGGCAGTGCAGAGGCATTGTTCGAACGGCTCGCGCGAATGCCCCTGTTGCGTCGCCACCTGCCGGCACTGCGCGCGCGACTGGACGCGCTACCCGTAGCTTCGGAATCGCGCTTGTTGAACCAGCTATGTCGATCGCGGCGCAGTCCGACAAGTGTCGGTGGGGCCTGCTCGCAACTGAGCGGCTTTGGCGGTTATGTCCGGCCGTATCCCCACAGCGGAGGAGAGACGCGCTTCCAATTCGATGCGGGCTCGCAGACATTCGAGAGGTTCAACAGCCACGACGCGGCCATGCGAACCGTCGTGGTGGACGACATGACCGACGGCGGCGAACTGGCGGAGCGTGAATATCTGCTTATCGGCGACCACGTGGTCTGGCGTCACATCGATGCGCAGCGCGGACCGGCCACGTCGGGTAAGCGCGCACGGCCGGGCGCTTATGACTTCCTCATGTCGCTGAGCGCAGCGTTCGGTAAGGACCCCCGTTATGTCGTCGTCGACGTGCCCGTCGTCACGACGGGCGGGCACGAGCGCACACTACAAATCGCCGCGCGCTACGCCACTTTTGCGGATCAACGCGGATGCCGTTCTAGCCTCGTGCAGGTGCAGGGCGCGGACTACGTGTTCAAAATCGACCGAGGATGGGAAGGATCGCCGGTCGCTGAATCTCCGATCACGGTGTATAAGGCCACGGAGGCGGACGTCAACGCTTACAAGCAGTTCATGGCGCTGTTGCGCACTCCGTATGAAGGCGAAATCGTCTTGCACGAGGGCGTGCCGCAGTACCAACTCGTGGCATCGATGCCGCGGCTCGTGCAAGCGCGAATCAAGCGAATGACCTTACGCATGCAAAGGGTGCAGCACGACGCCCTGATCGTGCTGAGGGATCCGATGCGCCTGCCTGAAGTGGAGCTGCTGTTGCAGCGCTTTACGCCTCTCGCGCAGGTGGCGACGCTGCACCGTGCGTTAATCGAGGCGATCGAAGCGATGACGAACGTCACGCCGAGATTGATTCAGCACTACCGGACGCGTATTGCCGTCGCCTTGATGGTGGACCCCGCATTGCCCGCGACGGCCACCGTCAACGGACTCAGCCTGCCGCTTTCCTACAAGCGTGCCAACGTGCCGGTGATTTATCTGAACGAACTGGGACTGGATTCGCGCACGACGGAGAGCCTTGCGGGTGTACTGCTTCAGCAGATGACGCGGGCGTCGCTTGGCGCGTTAAATCAGTTGGCGCAGGCGCCGGAATTACCTGCGACGCTCGCCGAGTTTGGCGGATTGGCGGACTTGAGCCCATTGCTCGCCGTCGCCCATTCGGTGCCGCCCGACGTGCTGGTGAGGCATGCGCCGACGCTAGAACAGTTGATCTTTCTGAGCGCCTATTTGCACAACCCGATGCGGGCAGACGGGGTCAGAAGTTTCTCTTGGGCATCGACCGATTCGTACTGGCGGATGACACTGCCAGACGGCGGCGGGCTCAGTTGAGTCGGGCGAAGGCCGGGGTGCCGGCCTTCGCGATGCACGACGCTGTTAGTACTGATTCGTCAGCTCAAATACTGGCTCGAGAACAACACCACGGCCGACGCCACAAGGCAGTAAATGCCGAACAGATACCAGCGGCCGTGTTCGAGCCAGCGCGAGAGCCAGCGCAGTGCGATCAGACCGGCGAAGAAGCTGAACACCATACCGACGAGACACGGCGTAAGCACCGCCATGAAGTGACCCGAGAGGGCCTGCGCGGCGCCCGACTTGTACAGGCGATACGCTTCTTTCACGATGACCGGCGGGGTGAGCACCACGGCCAGCGCGAAGCTGAATTCTTCGACGCGAATCTTGTCGAGGCCGCGCAACATGCCGGTCGAAATGGTCGAGCCCGAGCGCGAGAAGCCACGGAACGGCAGGCAAATGCCCTGCACTGCGCCGATCCATGCCGAGTCGGCCGCACGCATCGGACGGTCGCCCATCGGCGGACGCTTGCGGCCCGCAATCAGGATCAGGATGCCCGCCATCGCGAGGCCCGCCGAGATGATGTACAAGTTGCCGAACAGATGCTCGATCTCGGAGTGCTGCGTGCCGCGCATGAGCACCTTCTCGATGAACAACATCAACGCGATACCGATCACACCGGTGAATGCCGTAGCGACGATCACCTGCTTGGCGTTGTGGATGAAGTCGCGGCGCGACGAGAAATAACGCTCGCGCCACGACTTCCAGAAATACACGATCACTGCCAGCATCGTGCCGGTGTGCAACATCACCAGCAACAGCGTCATTTCAGGGGCGGTCGGGTCGAGACCCATCAGCTTCTCGGCCATGATGACGTGTGCGGAGCTGGAAACGGGCAACAGTTCTGCCACGCCCTGCACAATCGCGAGCACCAGCACTTGCAAATAGTCCATGCGCAATCCTTGGGAAATGGGCAAGCACACTACGCTGCCATCATGTCGTTTTTGTGACAGTCATATGACGGCGTCGCCGATCCCTGCCCCCGACCGGCTGCCGCGCATGATAACCCGGCAGAATTGGCTTTGAATGAGGGTTTTGCGCGACGCCGGAACGTTGCGCAAAACGACAACGGGCGACGTTGCCGTCACCCGTTGTATCTGTCGAAACCGCCTGAGAGCGTCGGTCGGGACGTGCCTAGTGGCGCGTCTCGTCACGCACTCATATGCGCACTCATATGCGCGCTCAAATACGCGCGAGCGCCTGATCCAGATCGGCCAGCAAGTCGTCGATATGTTCGATACCGATCGACAGGCGTACTGTTTCTTCGCTCACGCCCGCGCGGCGCAGTTCTTCAGGCGAGAGTTGGCGGTGCGTGGTCGATGCCGGGTGAGTGGCCAGCGACTTGGCGTCGCCGATGTTCACCAGTCGCGTGAAGAGTTGCAGCGCGTCTTGGAATGCTGCGCCGCCCGTACGGCCGCCCTTCACGCCGAACGTCAGAATGCCGGGGCCGCGCCCCGAGAGGTACTTCTGCACGAGCGCGTTGTCCGGATGCTCCGGCAGACCGGCGTAATTCACCCATTCCACCTTCGGATGCTTCTTGAGGAACTGCGCCACCTTCAGCGCATTCTCGGTGATGCGGTCCAGGCGCAGCGCCAGCGTCTCGATACCCTGCAAGATCTGGAACGCGTTGAACGGCGAGATGGCCGCACCGGTGTTGCGCAGCGGCACGACGCGCGCGCGTCCGATGTAGGCCGCGGGGCCGAAGGCTTCCGTATAAACCACGCCGTGATAGCTCACGTCCGGCTCGTTCAGGCGGTTGAAGCGGGTCTTATGTTCGGCCCACGGAAATTTACCGGAATCGACGATGGCGCCGCCTAAGCTCGTACCGTGACCGCCGAGATACTTGGTTAGCGAGTGCACGACGATGTCGGCCCCATGCTCGAACGGACGCAGCAGATACGGCGATGGCACGGTGTTGTCGATGATGAGCGGAATGCCGTGGCGATGCGCGATGTCGGCGAGCTTGGCGATGTCGGTGATATTGCCCAGCGGGTTGCCCACGGACTCGGCGAAGATCGCTTTGGTGCGGTCGTCGATCAGTGCCTCGAACGATTCGGGTTCGCGAGGATCGGCAAAGCGTGTGGTGATGCCCGAGAGCGGCAGCGTGTGCGCGAGCAGGTTGTATGTGCCGCCGTAAAGCGTGCTCGCCGACACGATGTTGTCGCCCGCCTCGGCAATGGTCTGAATCGCGTACGTGACGGCCGCCTGACCCGATGCGAGGGCCAATGCCGCCACACCACCCTCGAGGGCGGCGACGCGCTGTTCCAGCACGTCCTGCGTCGGATTCATGATGCGGGTGTAGATGTTGCCGGGCACCTTCAGGTCGAACAGGTCGGCGCCGTGCTGTGTGTCGTCGAAGGCAAAGGCCACCGTCTGATAGATCGGTACGGCTGCCGCGCGCGTGGTCGGGTCGGGGCGATAGCCACCGTGCACGGCCAGCGTCTCGAGGCGCCATTTCGGGGCTTGTGCGGTGTCTTCGGCTTGCTGCGTCTTGTCGGTCATGTTGCTTGTCTCCGGATAAACATGACGTTCCACACATGGAACGGTTTGATGAGCAGGTTGCTTAGGTATCCGATGACATTCTAATGGGGCGCCCCGGGGTGGCTTATCTCTGATCGGCACATGCTTAGCGCCGCTCGCGCGCAACGATTCGTAATATGACGCGCGTGGGCGCTTACGTTTGGCATCGAGACGGCTGGATATACTCGGTTCACCCTGTATTTACCCTGCTCCGGAGCCGCACGATCATGATGGTTCGTTCCGCACGATTTACCCGCTTCAGTGCCCGTCACGGTGCCCGTGCAGTGGCGCGTTGTGCGTTGGTGTTCGCCTGCTTGGCAGGGGGATGGTCGGTGGCAGCGCACGCGCAGGAAAAGGTGAGCATTGCTTCGCTGGACACCGACAACACCGGTAAGCCGGTGATGCTCGACGCGTATCTCTTTCGGGCGACCAACGCGAACGGGCCGACGCCCGCTGTCGTGTTCATGCACGGCTGCAACGGGATGCTGACGCGCAAAGGCAAGATCGACAGCCGCGAGCTCGACTGGGCGCATCGGTTCAACGCGTTGGGCTACACGGTGCTCGCGGTCGATAGCTTCACCTCGCGTGGACAAGCCAGCGAGTGCCGGGGCGGGGGAGACGTACGACCGTCGGTAGAGCGCCCGCGCGACGCGTATGGAGCGTTGCGGTATTTGCAACAGTTGCCCGGCATCGCGCCGAATCGTATTGCCCTGATGGGCTGGTCGCATGGCGGCGGCACGGTGCTGTTCTCGGTGGGGCCGCGCGGCCCGGGGCAAGCGCCTGTGGCGACGTCGGCACAGGCCGCCCCGGTGCCGTCCAAGGCCCCTGACTTTGCAGCCGCTGTTGCGTTCTATCCGGGCTGGTGCAATACGAAGGCGCAGGGCGCCGACTGGACGACGCGTATCCCGGTGCTGGTATTGATCGGGGCCGACGACGTATGGTCGAAGCCGGTACCGTGCGATGCCTTCATCAAGGACGTCACGGCCAAGGGTGCGCCCGTGACCTTCCACATGTACCCGGGCGCGTATCACGACTTCGATTACCCGAACCTGCCGCTGCGCGAGCGGCCCGAGTTCACCAACCCGAAAACGCATATCGTGCCGATCACCGGCACGCAGCCGGAAGCACGCGACGATGCGATCGAGCGCGTCACGGCATTTCTTGCGAAGGTATTGGCTTCCTGAATTTCGGAGGCACCCGATTCGGTGCCAAATCACGATCGCTTGAGGGGGAGGCCCGCTGGACGGGCCTC
The DNA here is from genome assembly GCF_049918595.1 of Pandoraea pneumonica. Taxonomy (GTDB): domain Bacteria; phylum Pseudomonadota; class Gammaproteobacteria; order Burkholderiales; family Burkholderiaceae; genus Pandoraea; species Pandoraea pneumonica_A. Next base: position 972,340 of record NZ_JBNCRZ010000001.1, on the reverse strand, counting down.
TGCGAGCCATTCGGGCTAGGTTATGCACTGGGTATCCACAGGATACTCACCGCAAACCCCCGACATTCCCACAGCTAATCCACAGAGAAATGCCGAGTTATCCATGGCATATCCACAGCCTATACAGGGCTTATCCACGCGATATCCACTGGAATTTGCCTGCTTATCCCTGGGTTATCCCGTGGGTATCCCCCGACTGTCCACAGACTTGTCCCCCGAGCAATCACAGCTTGTTCACCGGGTTATCGACAGACTTGTCCACAGGAGGGGCGGATTTTCCCGATGAGGTTTCGCCCGCACAAAACAAAATCGGCCGCTGAATTGCGGCCGATTTGTTATCGGTAGTGCTCGGTGGCGGAAGCCCGGAGTCGCAGCGTGCCTAACGCAGACACCGGCTCACGGACCTAGGCCACATGCGATTAGCTGCCGAAGTAAGTGCTACCTGCGCTGGCGACGTTGGTCACCGAACCTGCCATCACCGGCTGTGCGGCACCGCCCACCTTGGCAACCGTCGTCGGGTAGACCGAGTCGTGTTGTTCGAGCAGACCGGCTTGTTGGGCTTGGATCAGTTCCGTACGGACCTGTGCGCGGCTCACGGCGCTAGTTTGCGGAACCCATGCGAATTCCGAAGGACCTTCGAAGGCGTCGCTAGCAAAGGCCGAACCGGCCGACACAGCAAGCATTGCGGAAACCAGAGCCGAGGTAATAAGAGTGCGTTTCATGATGTTTTCTCCTGTCGTTTGAACGTTGGCGGTGTTCGTTTCACCGTCGACAGTTGCAGTCTATTGCTGCCATCAATCGCAATAAAGTCGATAATTGTCTATTTTGAATTGCTATTTCAGAAATAATGTGCGCAAGCCAAGGCGGGCCACAAACGACACCGCCGCCCGGGCGTGAGCCTCGGGCGGCGGTGGGAGATGCAATCGGCGAATGACGCCTTAGCGCGCCGTATCAACTAACGACTTAAGCGTCGTCGTCGAGCCAAGGCACTTCCACGTCGGTCAGGAACGCGACCATGGCGAGCGGGCGGGCTTCGTGATGCCCCAGCTTGCCGTCGGCGCGATGCCACTCGACCTGGAACGTCTCGGGATACTTGTCGGCGCGAAGCTGCACGGTGCGCAGCTCTTCTTCGTCAGCCTCTTCGATGGGACCGTCGAACGACAGCACCAGCGACTGCGGCCACACACCGTCTTCCGGGTCGTAAATCTTGTCGCCACCCGGCACATCCACAACTGCGTCGACGCCGATCGTCTTCGACGCCGCCACAATCATCTCGCCAAGTGCGCGCAGCAAGGCAGTGGCGCGCGCGGAGTTGATCTGACGCATGGCGAGGTCGCCGCGCGTCAGGGCTTGTTCCAGCTTGGGATCGGTTTTTTGTTTGGTCATGCGGGTCCTCGGTAAAACGTTAGTCACCACGCAGCGCGGCGAGTGATGCCACTTCCGACTCCAGCGGCGTGCGTGGGGTTCCGATGCTACCACCGTCGCGCGCGCCGGGGCGCATTACAATGCGGCTTTCGTCATTTGTCTTACCCCGGGTGCAGGCGATTCCTAGCTTGCACCGTCAGGAGCCGTCATGGATTCGCCCAAGCAAGATCAAGCCCCGCAAGCCAACCCCCACGCGCCCAGCGAGACGTATGCGCGTCTGCTCGGCGAGACCGCCAAAATCGACTGGAAGGATCTGGAGTCGTTCTTTGCGCGCGGCGTGCTGCTTTATGTGGCGCCCGGCGTCGATCTCGTGTCGGTCGCCGAAGCTGTGGCCAACGACGATGCGCCGGTCGTCACGCAGTGGCTCTCATCGGGCATGGTCGAACGCATGCAAGCCGCTCAGGCCAGCGATTTCGCGGCCCGCACGCCCGAATTGTGGGCCGTCGTGGTGGCACCGTGGGTGCTCGTGCAGGAACGCTCGATCAAGGCCTGATCCTACTATTCCGTAATGCCCGCTTCGTGCAGGCGCCGCGTGCAGTCTTCCAACAAGTCTTGCGCGACCGCTGACGCATAGGCGTAGTCCGCGTCGAGCGACTCCGTCATCTCATGTGCCGTGTACAAGCCCGCTTCGCGCGAGAGTGTGCCGGCCAGTTCGCGCGCAAAGTCGTCGCTCAATTCCGAGAGCACGCGCCGCTCGGCCATCGGCAATTGCAGCTTCGAGCGCGAGAGCCACAACTGCGCGAGCGAAGCCCCCTGTTTGTCGGTCATCCACTGTCCGTGTTCGTAGTACGCCGACAGCCGCTCGGCTGTCAGCGCGAACAGCAGCGCGCGACGGGTGTTGAAGTTCAGACGAATCGGTGTGGGTTCCGGCATGACGGGTGCACTCTCTGATGAATGGGGAGCAAGGGCGCGAGGGCGCAAAGGTATCACGCGAACAGCCGCAACAGCGCAGTGCGCGCGTGGCGGATCAGTTCGGTCTCGTCGGCGCGCCCGGGCAGCAAATGGAATTCTGCGCGCGGCAGCGGCGGCAGTCCGAGCGACGGCGGGCAGACGACCAGGTCGGACGTCAGCGCCGATTCGTTGAGGCACGAAATGCCGAGTCCCGCGCCCAGTGCCAGTTGCATACCGGCGACGCCTGCCGCCGAGTGCGACACGCGATACGGCACCTTGTGCCGCTCCAGCACGCTGAGCACCAGACTTTGCAGCGCGCACGACGGCGGCAAGGTGACCAGCGGCAGCGGTTCGCCCAGCGGCTCGGCGAGCGTCGACGACATCGCCCAGACCAGCCGCTCGCGCCGCACCAGCGTGCCGGGCGTGCGGTAGCCCAGCGCCTTCGCGCCCTTGCCGACATCCTCGTTCATCAACCGCAATGCCAGCCCGACATCGAAATGCTCACCGGTCAGCGCGGTGCGCTCGATCTGTGCGCTCTGCATGGCGCTCACATGCAATCGCAGGCGCGGGTACAAACTCGCGAAGCGCTTGAGCACGCGGCCCACATCGTGCGGACGGTAGTAATCGGTGATGGCAATGCGCAACTCGCCGTCGAGCAAGACACCTTGCAAGTCTTCGAACGCTGCCTCGGAGAGCGCCGAGATTTGTCGTGCGTAGGCGATCAGGCGTGTGCCGGCAGGCGTCGGGCGCATGCCCTTACGCGAGCGCACCAACAGCGGCTGACCCGCGCGTTCTTCCAGTTTCTTGAGTTGTTCGCTGACCGTCGATTGCGATAAGAAGATCAGTTCGGCGGCGGCCGAAATGCTGCCCGCATCGTGAATCGCGATGAAGGTACGTAACTGCGTGAGGTCGAAGGCACGGGCGTTCATGACGGCTCCCGAGTGGGCGGTGTCGCGGAGATCCGGCCGATCCGATGGCGCGCAGGATAGATGATCCGGAAAACACGATATAAGGCATCGAATTTTCCCGCTTTTCCGATGGATTGTCTATCCGTACGATGCGTAGCATCCCTCGGCTTCTGCTGCGTCCTACAGGGCGCGCACCGTGTCACTCATGAACGATCGCCTATCGTGTACCGTCGCGCCGCCTGGCCCGGCTATCCCGCTTCCCATTGCTGACGTGGCACCGAAGACGTTGCCGCCTGCCGATGCAGGACTGTCACGCGGCGCAGCCCGCCCGCTCGGCCGTGAACACCGTTGGAAGGTGCTTGGCGTGGGCGTGGCGGCCAACGCCAGCTTTGCTGCTGCGATGGGGGGCATTCCGGCTACAGCGGTGCAGATGCGCAGCGCCTACGCGCTCGCCAACGGCGATCTCGGTCTGGTGCTCGGCATGATCGGGTTGGGCATCGCAGTATCCGAACTGCCGTGGGGCATGCTCACCGACCGCTGGGGCGACCGGCGCGTGCTGCTCGTCGGGCTGTTGGTAACGGCAGCGGCGCTGCTCGCCATGGGCGTCTGGGTAGTGCCGACGCCGCGATATGTGCCACCGATGCCGCTGTTGGCCGCGGGCATGCTCGCTATCGGCATGCTCGGTGGCAGCGTGAACGGATCTAGCGGCCGCGCCGTCATGCGCTGGTTTCACGACGGCGAGCGCGGCCTGGCGATGAGTGTGCGGCAATGCGCCGTACCGCTTGGCGGGGGCATCGGCGCCATGCTTTTACCGGGCGCAGCGTTGCATTTCGGCTTTAGCGTGGCGTTTTTCGGGCTGGCAGCCGCTTGTGTTGCCGCAACGGCTATGGCTTGGCTGTGGCTGCTCGAACCGCCGGAAGAGGCGCACGAGGCACCGCATGCCGCACAGCTTTCGCCGGCGCAGAGCGGCACTGGCACGAACACGGCGGTGAAGTACTCGCCGCTGCGCGACGCGCGTTTGCTGAGTACGGCGTTGGGGATGGCAGTGCTTGCGATGCCGCAAATCGCTGTGCTGACGTTCGGCACGGTGTTTCTTCACGACTTCGCGCATGTGAGCGTGATGACGATTTCGCTCACGCTCGGCGCGGTGCAAACCGGGGCGGCGCTCACGCGTGTCTGGAGCGGGCGCTATACCGACAAGCGCCGCAATCGCCCGCAGTATCTTCGTGCGTGCACGGTCACCGTAGGGGTTGTCTTTGCGCTCTTGGCCGCGCTCGTCGCAGCCCTCACGTTGCACCCGGCCTGGCTCGCACACGGCACACCGTGGCTCATCGCCTTGCTGATCGCGGGCGGCGTGGTGGCATCGGCGTGGCATGGCGTGGCGTTCACCGAACTGGCGACGCTTGCCGGGGCGTCGCGCGCAGGGACGGCGCTTGGTATCGGCAACACCGGCGTGTTCATGACGATGTTCCTCACGCCGTTGTCGATCCCCTTGCTGCTCTCGCTGGGCGGTTGGGCGTTGGTGTGGGCGGGCGGGCTGTTATGCGCAGCGCTCGCGTGGCCACTGTTCGTGTGGTCGCATCGCGAGCGTGTAACGACGTAGTGTGAACGCCGCGCGAAAGGCGACCACCGACGGCCGCCAGCGAATCACGGTAGATGCACGTGCTCGACGAGAAAATCGAGGAACGCGCGAACGCGGGCGGGCAAGTGCCCGCCTTGTCCCACGTACACGGCGTGCACCGGTTCGAGATCGCCCGGGTTGTAATCTTCGAGCACGGCGACGAGGCGTCCTTCGCGCAGGTCGGCGTCCACGTGATAGCGCGAGTGACGCGCGAGCCCGAGTCCTTCCACCGCGAGCCGCCGCATGATCTCGCCGTTGCTCACCACCATGTTGCCAATCTGCGGATAGTGCGTAATGCCGCCCGCGCCGTCGAGAAACGGCCAGCCTTGCACCTGACGGTCGAAGTTGAAGGCCATCACGTTGTGATGAATCAGGTCGGCAGGCAAGATGCACGATGCGCTCGCGCAGCGCGGCGGGGAGGGCAACGCGCGGCGTCGCGGCGCGCACGATGGACGCGGCTGCGCCAGCGTCGAGTGGTGCCAGGTCGATCCGGCGCAACGCGACCGTGTGCCGCCACGGCACTTCGAATTCCGGTCGCGCGCAAACCATCAGCAATCGGCCGGACGGCGGATTCTCGGCCATCAGCGCGAGCAGTTCTTGCGTGGATGGGTCGGCCCAATGGGCGTCGTCGAGCATCAGTACGCCGTCGTCGGGCAGCAGCGAGGCGAGCAGTTGCGGCGCCTCGTCGAGCACCGCCTGCTTCCATGCGTGCGGCGCGGTAATTTCAGCCGGGGACTCGAACAGATGACGCAGGCGCCGGTGCGCGAGCAGCGCGGGTTGCGGCAATTGCGATGCCTCGGCGACCGACTGCGTGCGCAACCAGCGCGCGATGGGATGGAACGGGGTGCCCGCACCATCTTGCGCGCATGCCAGATCGATCACGCGCAAGCCGCGCGTCTCGAGGAAGTGGCGGGTGAGCGCGGACTTGCCGATGCCCGCTTCGCCGATCACGAGCGCGACAACACCATGACCGGCGCTCGCATCGCGCACGCAGGCGTGTGCGGCGGCGAGCTCAGCCAGGGCCGAGTCGCGTCCGAAGAGCATGGCGGCGCGGCGGCGGGAACGGCGCTCAGGTGTTGGGTCAGGGTTGACGCGAAAGACTGAAATAGTGCGATTGGCATGGCGCTCGCGCACGCTGCCGTGCGGGGTGCTGGCGAGGGCTACGCCAATCAGCCGTTGGGTGGCGTCGCACATCAGCACTTCGCCGGGCTGCGCCATCTCGGCCAGTTGTACGGCGGAGCGCGAGACGCGTCCACCGGTGTCGGGGCTGTCGTCGGCAGCCGAGCTGATGACGATGCCAGTGTGAACGCCCACACCGATGCTCACGCGCGCGGTGGTGGCTTGTGCACAGCGCATGGCGGCTTCGACGGCGTGACGGCCTGCGCCTTCGAGCGCGGTCGGGTAGCCGAAGTAGCCGAGCAAACCGCCGGTCGGCGTGCGCAGCGTGTAACCCCATGACTGGCGCAGGATCGTTTCACATTGCACCAGCGGCGGGCGCAACACGCCGACGAGTTGATCGGGGTCGTCGACACCGTTCGGGGCGAATTCGACGGCGACCACCGTTACCTGGCGTCGCTCGGGGCCGGTCGCGCGTTGTTCCATGCGAGCCGGCGGCGTTTCGAGCAATTGCGTCAGCGCTTCGCCTGGCAGCTCGCCGAGTTCGTCGCGCAGGATGTCGCACAAGCGGCGGTATTCGTTTTCGGCTTCGTCGCGACGCCCGGCACGCAACAGCAGTGCGAGCAGGCATTGCCAGCCCGATTCGTCGAAGGGGGCGAGCGAGACGAGTTGGCGCGCGTGGGCGAGCGCTTGATCGAGATCGCCTAAGCGCGCGTAGCCGTCGGCCAGCAGACGTTCCCCGAAAACCCGGCGGCGCTGGTATTCGTCGCGCTGCAATTCGATCCACTGATCGAGGTCGGGCGTATCGCGCACCGACAGGCCGTGCAAGAACGGGCCCTGATAGAGCGCTACCGCGTCGGCGAGTTGTTGTAAGTGAGCTGCGAGGTCAAGGCCGGTCACGCCATCGAGCGTGCGGCTCGCTTGCGTGATCATGCTCGCGAAGACGTGTGCGTCGATCCATAGCCCGGTCTCGGGACGCAGACGTACGACCTGGCGGTCCGACTCGAAGAGTTCGTCGCCGAGGGTGTCGCGCAGATGGAAGAGCATGCGCTTGAGCTTGTCGCGCCCGCCCTGACCGTCTTCATCGGGCCAGAACAGGTCGGCCAGCGCGCCGCGTGTGTGGAAGCCCGGTTGCAGGGCGAGATAGGCGAGCAGGCCGCGCGCCTTCGTGTACTTCACGGCACACGCTTGTTTGCCTTGTTCGACCCGCATCGGACCGAGCAGGTAGAGCGATCTGGTGGCTTGCATTGTCCCTGGACGGCAAATAGGCAACGCCGGCGCCCGCCCGGAGGCGAGTGCCGACGTTGCGAATTTCATGATGTCGTCGTGCCTGGCTATCGCGCAGTCAGCCCACGGTGCGTTTCCGGCGAACCCGGGAACCGGCGTGAGCGGTGCTGGGCGAATCTGGCACAACGCCAAGGGCCGTTCCGGGGGGGCTCCGGCCGTCTTTGTTCTCGTGTTGCAGGCCCAAGTATAAACACGTGTATGAATCTCGTCGGCAATACCCGAGAAATCCGCACGTTATTGCGAGCATCGGGGCCCGCACGCGTGGTTTTTGCAACAACTCACTGCGCACGAGTGCAACGGGCGAAACGACCACTGGCAAGGGCTGCAATGGCCCTAAGGCGCCGCGCTAGGGCGGTGCCGGTGGTCGGTCAGGCAGGGGCGTGCCAGAGGGTGGCGTCGGCGGCGTCGATGCGCTTGGGCAGCAACCCGGCTTGTGTGAAGACGTCGGCAATGCGCTGCTGCTCGGCGATGGCCTCGCGCACCACGGGTTGCACGTCGTAACTACGGCGGCGGTTCGCGGCTTCCACGATCGCCGCATCCAGCCCCCACACCGGCGCCAACTGCGCGGCGGCTTCGCGCGGGTTGGTGCGTACCCACTGACCGGTTTCGCGCAACGTTTGATAAACCGCGCGCAGCACGGTGTCGTGATCGCGCGCGAATGCCGGGGTGGCAAGGTAGTAGCGCTGATAGCCCGCCAGTCCGCGCGCCGTCGAGAGAATGCGCACTTTGTCCTGTTGCTCGACGCTCGCGAAGAACGGATCCCACGTGACCCATGCATCGACGTTGCCGCTGGCGAATGCCGCACGTGCGTCGGCGGGGGTGAGATAGGCAGGCTGCACGTCACTGAATCGGAGTCCGACACTTTGCAATGCGGCGATCAGCAGGTAGTGCACCCCGGCGCCCTTGGTGACCGCCACACGCTTGCCCTTCAGATCGGCCAGCGAACGGATCGGCGAATGCTGCGGCACGAGAATCGCTTCCGCGTCGGGCGACGGCGTCTCGCGAGCGACGTAGGCGATGCGGGCACCCGCGGCCTGTGCGAAGACGGGGACGGTGTCGGCCACGTCGGCCGAAAAGTCGATGCTGCCGACGTTGAGCGCTTCGAGCAGTGGCAGGCCGCTGGTGAACTCGTGCCAGGTGAGCGTGACGTTGTGCGGCGCCAATGCCTTCGCCAACGTGCCACGGGTCTTCGCCAGCACGATCAACGTGGACGACTTTTGGTAGCCGATGCGCAATGTCAGCGGCGCATCGGCCGCGTGTGCGTTCGCACTATGGGTGAGTGAACCCAAAGCGCCAGCGGCAGCGCCGAGCGTGCCGAGTGTAGACACCGCGCTGCCAGCCAGCAGCGTGCCGGCAGTGCGTTGGAGAAAGTGACGTCGATTCGTTGGCGTGGACATGATGTGTGAAGTCGAGGCGCGTTGCGCAAGCTCGACTTGTAACGCGATGCCCCGGCGATGCGCCAACAAGTTATTCGGATTTGCTTAGTGACTGCGTGCAGATATCGATATGCACGACCAAAACGGCGTGACGTCATCGCGTCGGTATTTACCGTCAACGTTCGTGATATCGCCAGATGAAACCGCCACGTCGACTCGGAACCCTCCAAAAACTGTCAGGCTTGCTCATAAATTCAGCAGCCGTTGCATCTGTGGTTCTAGGGAAAACCCGCGGGTTGCGAGGGCATGGCGCGGCAATAGCGACTTGGTGTCGAAAAAGCATTCTCCGTGCTTTCATTGCCTTACCCACTACACGCACGATGTTGGTGCAAACGTATTACGGCGTATTACAAAAAATCCCGCAATTTCATAGCGTTACCCCCCTTTCGGATGCTTGTAATGAAAATCATTCCTATTTATATTCGCGCCGCAATTAACGACTACGCTCACCGACTCCGATCATGATGCAACGCAAGCCGCTGGCCCTGGCGATGATGGCCCTCTTCGCGACCCCGCTCGCCACCACCTTTGCGACGCCCGCGATGGCCCAAAGCGCCACTTCCAGCACGGCGTCCAGCGCACCGGCTGCCGCTGATAGCACGCCGCCGGCGCCGGCCGCGAACGCGCCTGCGGCGGCGCTGCCGCAGACGGAAGTCTCGGGCACCTCGATTCGCGACGAATATCAGCGCGACATGTCGACCGTCGGCGGCAAGGTGCCGACCGCCATTCGCGACATTCCGCAGTCGGTCACCGTCATCGACAAAGCGGTGATGCAGGCGCAGGGTGCGACCTCGTTCGCAGATGCGCTACGCAATTCGCCGGCCATCACCATCGGCGGCGCGGAAGGCGGCCAGATCGGCAACAACATCAATTTGCGCGGCTTCACCGCTCGCACGGATATTTATCTCGACGGTTTCCGCGACCGCGGTCAGTACTATCGCGACACGTTTTATCTCGATTCGATCGAAGTGCTCGAAGGCCCGTCGTCGATGCTGTTCGGCCGGGGATCGACCGGTGGCGTTATCAATCAGGTGAGCAAGCAGGCGAACCTCAAGCCGCTCAACGAAATTTCGGGCACCATCGGCACGAACGATCGCTACCGCACGTCGTTCGACGTCAACCATCCGCTCTCCGACACGGCCGCGTTTCGTATCAATGGCTTCGCGCAAGACATTCACACCACGCGCGACGTGATGAGCAATCAGGACTTCGGCATTGCGCCGACGCTCAAGCTCGGTATCGGCACGCCGACGCAAATCACGCTCTCGGCGCTTATCGAGCATAACCACGACATGCCCGACTACGGCACCGTGGGCTACAACGGCCATCCGCTGCCGATTCAGAAGAACCAGTTCTACGGCCTGACTACCGATCGCACGGTGCAGGACGTGATGAGCTTCTCGGCCAAGATCGAACACAAGGTCGACGACAGCCTGAAGATCAGCAATCAGACGCAGTACAGCCGCTATGTCATCGACGCCATCGAAACGGCGCCGCATGCGGTGGGCGTGCCCAACGGCTCGGGCGGCTTCACGGCGCTGCCGGTCGGGCCGACGGCAGGTATTCCGTCGTACTCGCTCGATCAGCTTTGGGTGCAATTGCAAAGTCACGACCGCAAGATCACCGATACGTCGCTCTATAACCAGACCGACGTCGTGAAGAAGTTCGACACTGGGCCGTTCAAGCACACGCTGATCGCCGGTGCGGAAATCGGCCGCGATACGTACGAGAATCAGACATATCTGCGAACCGGGGCGGGGCAGGCGTCGGGTTACCTCGGTTGGATTCCGGCCGATAGTCAGGCGTATTACTCGAACCTGCCGAACGTGACGCAGTCGGTCGGCAACCTCGCGCAAGGCAGTGCCGAAACCGTGGCGTTCTACGCGAACGACACCATCGAGCTGAACAAGCAATGGAAGATTGTCGGCGGCTTGCGTTGGGATCGCTACAAGGCGCAGCTCTCGAACACGATCAGCGCGCCGGGCTACGCGACGCAGACCGTCAACTACACGAGCGTGCGCACGGGCTTGATTTATCAGCCGAGCGAAGCGCAGTCGTATTACTTCTCGTACGGCACGTCGTTCAATCCGTCGCTCGAACAGCTCACGGTCACGAACAACACGCAGGCGCTGCCGCCTGAGACGAACCAGTCGTTCGAAGTGGGCAGCAAGTGGAATCTGTTCGACGACAACCTCTCGATCAATACAGCGTTGTTCCAAGTCACGCAGAACAACTCGCGCACGCAGACTGGCACCAGCGGCGAATACACCGACGCGGGCAAGGTGCGCATTCGCGGCGCCGAGGTCGGTGTGACGGGCCACATCACTTCGAACTGGCAGGTGATGGGCGGCTATATGTTCCTGAACTCGCAAGTGCTACAGGCGAACGACGGCACGCAGGGCAACGTGCTCGCGAACACGCCGCGCCACTCGGTCACGTTGTGGTCGACTTACACGCTGGGGCATTGGGAAGTGGGCGGCGGCATGAACTACATGTCGATGCGCTATGCCGCGAATACCAATCTGATTCGCGTAGGCGGCTACACGCGCTGGGACGCGACCGTGGCCTATCACCAGCCGAAGTACGACATTCGTTTCAACCTGCTGAACGTGTTCAACAAGAACTACTTCGACGCATTGATTCCGTCGGACGGCGGGCGTGCGGTGCCGGGCGTGGGACGCACGGCAATGCTCACGGGTACCTATCGGTTCTGAATTTGACGGACAATACGGGGCGCGAGCCGGCGATGCTGCCGGGCTCGCGCCTTGCTATTTCACGAGGGATGCCCGCCGATGTTGCTGCATATTCCAAATGTTCTCAGCGCCGATCAGGTGCGCTGGGTCCGCGCCAAACTCGATAACGCAGGCGACGCCTGGGTGGACGGGCTGGCGACGGCCGGTTATCAGGGCGCGCCCGTCAAACAGAATCAGCAGATCGACGAGCGCTCGGCCATCGCGCGCGAGTTGGGCGATGTGATTCTCGGCGCGCTCGAACGCCATCCCCTGTTCATCAGTGCTGCGCTGCCGAACAAGGTCTATGCGCCGATGTTCAATCGTTACGGCGAGGGCATGCATTTCGGTAACCACGTCGACGGCGCGATTCGGTTGCAGCCGGGCAGCGGTATGCGCATTCGCACCGACGTGTCGGCCACGCTGTTTTTGGCGGGGCCAGACGAATACGACGGCGGTGAACTGGTGATCGAAGACCAGTACGGCGCGCATCAGGTGAAGTTGCCGGCGGGCGATATGGTGCTGTATCCGGCGACGAGCTTGCATCGCGTCAACGCGATTACGCGTGGCTCGCGCGTGGGTTGCTTCTTCTGGGTGCAGAGCCTGGTGAAGGACGACACGCAGCGCACGCTGCTGTTCGATATGGACAACGCGATTCAGCGGCTCAATTCGTCGGAAGCCGACGAGACGGCGCGCCGTACGCTGATCGGTTGTTATCACAACCTGCTGCGCATCTGGAGCGAGACCTAAGCCGCGGGACATAAAAAAACGCCCGGTCCCAATGGACCGGGCGTGTCACGAAGCGCCGGACTATCGCGTCCGGCTGCGCTGGCCTCGCGCTTATTGTTACTGAGCGGCCGGCGGCGTCGCTGCCGGGGCACCCGGGGCGCCCTTGTGCATCTGCTGGCGATGTTGCATCGCCTTGTCGTGCCAAGCCTTCATCTTCGACCAACGTGCCTTGATGGCGCTGCTTACGAGGGTCTTCTGACCGTCGTCGAGGCCGTTGTACACATTCAGCCAAGCGTCCTCGGTCTGGCTACGAAGCTGACGGTTCTGATCGAAAACCTTCTCGCGGGCGGCGCGCATGCCGGCCAGGTCGAGAATCTTCTGATCCTTCGCTTGCGCGATCATCTGACGGAATTGCTGGCCGTTCTGGCGCATCGCATCACGGTTCTGCTTCGACGTGGCGACGGCTTGCTGCCAAGCTTGTTCCTGCTGCGCATTGAGCTTCAGTTGATCGTGCAATTTCTTGATATCGCCCAGCCCCCACGGACCGTGTTCGCCGCGCATGTGGTGCATTGCGGCTTGCGGACCCGTGGCCGGCGCAGCGGCGTCGGCGGCATGGGCCACGCCAAGCATCGAGGTGGCGACGAGGATGGCCGACGCTGCGGCGATCTTCAGTTTGCGCATGGTGTTGACTCCTGTTGATACTGCCGGAATTGGCAGTTTCAGAGTAAGTCATTGCCCCGCTGAACAAGTTGCAAAGTGCAACGTCCGTATTACTTGACGTTACCAGCGCCCGCTCTCGCAATATTCCGAAACGACTCGGCCCGCCGGTGTCGTTTGTGTTCGACACCGGCGGGCCGTTGTGAAAATCGCATGACAGTTTGCAGCGCCTACAGTTCCCGAAATCTAGGGGCTTGGTGGCGTGAAGCTGTCATTCTGCCAACGCTCAATCCCACGCGCCGCGACCGCCCGACACGCTGTAGCGGCCAGCACCGAAGAGCATCACGCACAGGCCCATGAACAGGTAGAAGCCTTGCAGTTCGAGTGCCCAGCCGCCGGTGTTCGACAGTTGGCCCAGTTGCGATGAGTGCACGAGCGTGAACGCGACGAGCATATTGCCCACGACGAGCAGGCCACCCAGACGGGTCAGTACACCGAGGATCAACAGCACGGGTGCCAGCACTTCGCCGAGATAGGCACCGTAGGCGAGAAAGCTCGGCAAGCCATGCGAGGTAATCATGCCTTCGATGAAACCGACGCCATTGATCACTTTGCTCACGCCGTGAAACAGCAGCAGGATACCGAGGGTAAGACGCAGGATCAGTTTGCCAAGATCGTCTTTGGTGCTCTGCATGGTAAGGCTCCTTCCTTTCTTGCGGATGTGCGCAACGGGGGCTGATGGGTTCGAGGTTCCGTCGACACGCCGGGGTAGGGTGGCGCGCCGGTCAAATCGGCACCACTGTATCAAATCGTTACCGCGCTGTCTGCGGCAGTCCCAACCTTTTCAGGCGCTTAGCGCGAAATCTCCCGGGCGTGCCGATTACAGCCGGTTACTTTTGCGGCTAAGCCGTTACACGGCGGCTGTCGGCGCGCTGAGGGGCGACCCCGTTATTCGGCTTAAGGGCACGGCAAACGTTTCGGCAATCCCGCCGACGGTGCCAGCCCCGACCGGCATCGGGCCGACGTGGTGAGGCAGCCGCCCATCGCGCAAGCAAATAAGGAATCCATCATGAACTTCCGCAAAACTCTGATTCTGAGCGCCGTGACCGTTGCCCTCGGTGGTGTGTTCGCCGGGCAAGCCTTCGCTCAGAGCACCGCGACGGAAACCTCGCGCGACATCAATCAACAGCAACGCATCGAGAACGGCCTGAAGAGCGGTCAGTTGAGTACGAAGGAAGCGTCGAAGCTCGAGAAGGGCGAAGCCAAGATCGATCGTATGCAGGCTCACGCCGACCATACCGGCGACACGGCAGCCGAAAAGGCTCGCATCGCGGCGGCGCAGAATCACGAGAGCGCCAAGATTTCGCAGGCGAAGAGCAACGGTGTGGTGGCCAACCCGGATTCGAAGTCATCCGAGCGCATGCAGGCCGACGTGCAACGTAACGTGAATCAGCAAAAGCGCATTGCACAAGGGCAGGCGGCGGGTACGCTGAACAACCGTCAGGTCGGCAATCTCGAACACGGGCAGGCGCATGTCGATACGGCGGAAGCGCATGCGGGCCAAAACGGTCATGTGAGCGCAGGCGAGCAGGCCGGTGTTCAACACAAAGAGAATCATCAGAGCAACCGCATTCGTCACGATAAGACGAACGGATAAGGTGCTGCGTTCGAGCACGGCGACCTGGGTCGCGTAGTCTCACTTGGTCCGCCAAAATCACACGCTCAGGCTGGACGAACGCCGTACTGACATAAGCGCCGACAAAAGGCGCTTGCGCCACCCCTCACCGGGTGGCGCTTTTGTTTTGGGGCCCGCCCGGGGTGCGGATGGCGCTATCATCGTCGTCATCAATTAAGCAGCTAACGAAAAGGATGATCGCGATGGAGCTGGTGCAAGCGCAGAAGATGTTGGAGGAGCTCGTCTCCCCGTGGGTACGGCAACTGAATTTGCAGGTCGTGGCGACGGGGCCGGAACAAAGCGAGTTGCGAATGCCGTTCGATGTGGCGTTCAAACATGCCGGCGGCGTCATCTGCGGTCAGACGTTCATGGCGGTGGCCGATACCGCGATGGTCGTGGCGTTGTCGGCGGCGCTGGGCGGCTTTCAGCCAATGACGACGGTCACGCTGAACACGCAATTCATGCGCCCGGTGACCGATGGCGATCTGCGCGTGATCGCGCGTATTTTGCGCAAGGGAAAGAATCTGGTGTTCGGTGAGATCGAGATTTACGACGCGTCCGGCAAGATGGCGGCCCACGCGACAACCACATACGCGTTGCTCTGAGCGTAGCGTCGGGCGTTGCATCGATATGACATGCCATCACACCAGCAAGCGGTAGGGAGGTCACAGTGTTCGATCAGATCGTTTTTGCCGGTGGCGGAAATCGCTGCTGGTGGCAGGCAGGGTTCTGGGAGCGCGTGACGCGCGACGTGCCGTTGCGACCGCGCGTCATCGCGGGTATTTCTGCCGGGGCGGCGACGGCGTGCATGCTGCATATGCGTGCGTCGACGTGGGTGATGGATTACTACCGGCAAGCGCTGGCGGACAATCGCAAGAACGCCTATTGGGGGAACCTGTTGCGACGCGAGCGCGTGTTTCCGCACTACCGGATTTATCGTCAGGCGCTGCTCGACATCTACGATGGTCAGTTGGAGAAGTTGGCCGCAGGGCCGGAGATTCGTGTGGGGGTGTCGCACATTCCGCGTTGGCTCGGGCCGAGATCGGCGACGGCAGCGGGGCTTGTCGCGTACAACATCGATAAGCATGTGCGACGCACGCTGCACCCGACGCTCGCGCGCAGTCTGGGGTTCCGGCCGGAGTTTGTGAGGGCGCAGGATTGCGCGACGACGTCGGATCTGGCGGACTTGATGCTGCAATCGTCCTGCACGCCGCCGTTCACCCCAATTCTGCGCCGTGGCGGACGCGCCGTGCTCGATGGGGGCATGGTGGACAACGTCCCCGTCGATGCGCTGGATGCCACGCCGGGGCAAGTGCTGGTGCTGGTGACGCGGCGTTATCCGCGCCCGCAGATATTCACGCAGCATCACGCGGGGCAAGACCGGCTCTATGTGCAGCCGTCAGCGCCCGTGCCGATCTCGAGCTGGGACTACACGCGGCCCGACATGATGGGGCCGGCGTATGACCTCGGAAAACGGGATGGCGAGACGTTCTTGCGCCATCTGGAGACGCTGAGGTAGTCCCGCCCGTGCGCGACCTTCCGCGACCTTCCGCAAAAAACGACCGTTTAGCGCCCGAAGCCCAGCAAAGCGGCCGGGTTGGCCACGTGCGCGCGATCGCCGTTCAGGAAGTCGACGATGTTCTGGAACGCCACGCGGAAGTACAGCTCGTAGCTTTCGTGCTCGACATAGCCGATGTGCGGCGTGCAGACGCAATTCTCCAGACGCAGCAGCGGGTTGCCTTGCAGAATCGGCTCGCTCTCGAAGACGTCGATGGCGGCCATGCCGGGGCGGCCGCGATTGAGCGCGGTGATGAGCCCGTTTTCTTCCACCAGCTCGGCGCGGCTCGTGTTCACGAAGAGCGCCGTGGGCTTCATTTGCTGAAGGTCTTCGAGCTTGATGATGTGACGCGTCTCGTCGTTCAGGCGCAGATGCACCGAGAGCACGTCGCTTTGCGTGAAAAGTTCTTCCTTGCTGCCCGCCACACGCAGGCCATCGGCGGCCGCCGCTTCACGTGAGCCCTCACGGCCCCACACCATCACTTCCATCCCGAATGCTTTGCCATAACCGGCGATGAGCTTGCCGATCTTGCCGTAGCCCCACAGGCCGAGCGTCTGGCCGCGCAGCACTTGGCCAAGACCGAAGTTCGGCGGCATGCTCGACGACTTCAGGCCCGACTGCTGCCAGGCGCCGTGTTTGAGGCTGGAGACGTATTGGGGAATGCGGCGCTGGGCGGCCATGATCAGCGCCCAGGTGAGTTCGGCGGGGGCGATGGGGGAGCCGACACCTTCGAGCACGGCCACCCCGCGGGCGGTACAGGCGTCGATATCGATGTGATTGCCCGCACGCCCGGTTTGGCTAATGACGCGCAGACGGGGCAGCTTATCGATGAGTTGAGCGGTGATTGCCGTGCGTTCGCGAATCAGTACCAGCACCTCGGCTTCGCCGATACGGGCACTGAGCTGGCCGACGCCCTTGACGGTGTTGTTGAAGACTTTGACGTCATGACCGGCCAATAGGGAAAAGCAGTCGAGCTTGCGAACGGCGTCCTGATAGTCGTCGAGAATGGCAATTTTCATGGCAAAACGTAATCGGTTCGGCGCGCGGCTGGTGGGCGGTGCGCTGACGTAACAGTTATCGGAGGCCGCCGGGTTCGGCGGGCGCACTGGTCGTTGACTCGGCTGGGTCGGTACGGCAAAGCCCGGCGAAATGCCGGGCATAAATCGGGCAAAACCCGCGCCAGCCTTGTTGCGACGCAGCACCGGCGTATTTTGCTCGGTGGTATGCTGACGCCTCGTTTTGCATAGTATGGCAGGTGTCCTGGCAACCATGGCGAAACCGCCCAAACACGATGGCAAAAAATCGAACCCACCCCGCAAAAGCAAGTCGGACCCGGTGAGCGAGACGCCTGCTGCGCACTTACCCGTGCGCATGTTGCCCCCTGCCTTTCCGCGTGTGTCGCATGAGATGCGATGCATTCAAGCTTTCACGCGGCCCGTGCCGGTGGGCGCCGGATTTTCCGGTGCGCACGGCAAGCGTCGGTGCAATGTTGCTCGTCCGGTATCCCCAACCGGGCGCGCCGCCCCGACGCTCAGCGGTGCCCGCGCGTCGAACGCCAAACGTTCGCCCCGATTTACCGACTCTGCATGGAGACAACTCCCATGACGCAAGCCAGTAGCGCGACAGCGCTCAATACCCCCTCCTCGTCCAATGTCGTCACCCGTGATCTGCCCTCGTGGGTGCGTCACCGCAAGCTGATCGACTGGGTCTCGCAGATCGCTGCGATCACTCAGCCCGCGCGCGTTGTGTGGTGCGATGGTTCGCAAGAGGAATATGACCGTCTGTGCGAACAGATGGTCGCCGCAGGCACGATGAAGCGGCTCAACCCGGCCAAGCGTCCGAATTCGTTCCTCGCGTTGTCCGATCCGTCGGACGTCGCGCGCGTGGAAGACCGCACGTTTATCTGTAGCGAGAAGCGTGAGGACGCCGGCCCGACCAATCACTGGATCGATCCGCGCGAGATGCGCACGACGCTCGACGGCCTGTTCGAAGGCTGCATGCGCGGTCGCACGATGTACGTGGTGCCGTTCTCGATGGGCCCGCTGGGCTCGCCGATCGCACACATCGGTGTCGAACTGTCGGATACGCCGTACGTGGCGGTGAACATGCGCATCATGACGCGCATGGGCCGTGCGGTGTACGACGTGCTGGGCGACGACGGCGAGTTCGTGCCGTGCGTGCACACCGTCGGCAAGCCGTTGGCCGATGGCGAGAAGGATGTGGCATGGCCGTGCAACAACACGAAGTACATCGTTCACTTCCCCGAGACGCGTGAAATCTGGAGCTACGGCTCGGGCTATGGCGGCAATGCGCTGCTGGGTAAGAAGTGTTTCGCGTTGCGCATCGCATCGAAGATGGGCCGCGACGAAGGCTGGCTCGCCGAGCACATGCTGATTCTGGGCGTGACGTCGCCCGAGGGTAAGAAGTATCACGTGGCGGCGGCATTCCCGTCGGCCTGCGGCAAGACCAACTTCGCGATGCTGATTCCGCCTAAGGGCTTCGAAGGCTGGAAGGTCGAGACCATCGGCGACGACATCGCGTGGATCAAGCCGGGCAAGGACGGCCGCTTGTACGCGATCAACCCGGAAGCCGGGTTCTTCGGCGTGGCACCGGGCACGAGCCAGAAGACCAATCCGAATGCGTTGGCAACGCTCGGCGAGAACGTGATTTTCACCAACGTCGCACTGACCGATGACGGCGACGTGTGGTGGGAAGGTCTGACCGACACGCCGCCGTCGCATCTGATCGATTGGCAGGGCAAGGATTGGACGCCGGAGAGTGCGAAGGAAACGGGCCGCAAGGCGGCGCATCCGAACTCACGCTTCACGGCACCGGCTTCGCAGTGTCCGTCGATCGACGCCGACTGGGAGAATCCGGCGGGTGTGGCGATCGATGCGTTCATCTTCGGTGGCCGTCGCTCGACGACGGTGCCGCTGGTGACCGAAGCCCGCGACTGGACCGAAGGCGTGTACATGGCCGCGACGATGGGCTCGGAGACCACCGCTGCGGCGGCCGGTCAGCAGGGCGTGGTGCGTCGCGATCCGTTCGCCATGCTGCCGTTCTGCGGCTACAACATGAGCGACTACTTCCAGCACTGGCTGGATACGGGCGCGCATCTCGACAAGACGGGCGCGACGCTGCCGAAGATCTATTGCGTGAACTGGTTCCGCAAGGGCGCCGACGGCAAGTTCGTGTGGCCGGGGTTCGGCGAGAACATGCGCGTGCTGGCATGGATGCTGGGCCGCATCGACGGCACGGCACAGGGTGTTGAGAACGCGTTCGGCATCACGCCGCGTTACGAAGATCTGAACTGGGACGGCGTGTCGTTCACGCCGGCACAATTCGACGACGTCACGTCGATGGACCCGGCTGCGTGGCACGAAGAACTGAAACTGCACGCCGAATTGTTCGAGACGCTCAAGCACAACCTGCCGCAAGCGTTGCTCGACACGAAGGCTGATATTGAGCGCCGGTTGAAGGCGTAATCGATGGCGTCGTGCACTGCGTAGGCAGTGCCGACGCATGAAAGTCATCGCAGAATTATCGCGAAGATTGAATCCCGTCGGGGGCGACTCCGACGGGATTTTTGTTTTTTGTGATCCTTCCGAAAGGCTTGTTGCGTGGGGATTTAGGCGTCTTTTTTCTCTCATGCGGTGCTAGCATTTCCTTCGCCACCCGAGCTTGGATGGCGATGAATCATTTACAGGAAGGGGGCGAATATGCACACCATGTTGATTGCAGGAATCGATGAGTCGCTGATGAGATCAATTCGTTCGCGCGCCGCGTTGCATGACCGAACGCCGGAGGAAGAGGCGCTGGCGATTTTGGAGGGGGTGGCGCATCGACCGGGCTGGCGCTCGTTTGGTGAGGCGTTGATGAGCATGCCCGACGTCGGTTTGGATAGCGACTTCGCGCGCGAAAATTGAGGAGGCAGGGTTGATGTATTTGGTCGACACAAACGTCGTTAGCGAAATGCGTAAGCGAGGGCGCAGCGATCCTGGTGTAGTCGCCTTTATTCAATACACGATGGAACGCAGTCTGCCGCGCTATCTCTCGGTAATCAGTATTGGTGAGATGCGTCGTGGCGCTGCGTCATTGCGTTGTCGCGGTGACGCGCCACAGGCGACGTTAGTCGAGAATTGGCTCGAGTCGATTTTGTACGACTACAGAGGTTTCGTGCTCCCGGTGACTGAGGAGATCGGTCACGCATGGGGACGCTTGCGCGCGAAACACAAGGAGCACGCCATCGACAAACTGATCGCTGCGACGGCGTTGGTGCATCGTCTTGTGGTTGTCACGCGCAACGTCAAAGATTTCACGGATACCGGCGTTGAAGTGCACAACCCGTTCTTGCATTGAGGGCGCGGGCGCTCGTCGCCCCCGCTCAGCTTCACTCAGAGGGCTGCTAAATCGCAGCAAATTGACAGCCGAATGGCAGCCGAACTACCAACGAATCACAGCCGATTCTCCACCGCAAACTTAATCAATTCCGCCTGCCCTTCGATACCGAGCTTACGTTTGATATTGAGCCGATGCGTCTCGACGGTGCGCACCGACAAGTCCATCTCCGTCGCGATCTGTTTGTTGGCGAGCCCGCGTGCGATGCGGGTGAGAATCTCGCGCTCCCTCGGGGTAAGCGAATCGATCGGACCATGCGAAGTCGATGCCTGCACCACGCGCGCCGCAATGGCTGCGCTGTAGTAGGCCTCGCCTTTCGCCACACGCTCAATCGCCGTCACAATCTCATGCGCCGGCGCGTCCTTCAGCACATAACCGCGTGCCCCCGCACGTACCGCTTGACGAACATACTCCGCGTTGTCGTGCATCGACAGAATCAACACCGCGATGTGCGGAAACTGCTCGCGAAACAGCGCCGTGAGTTCGATCCCGTTGCTGCCCCGCATGCTGATGTCCATCAGCGCGAGATCGGGTGATGCGGTCTTGGCTCGCGTGAGCGCTTCCTGCGCATTGCCTGCCTCACCAACCACCTGCAAGTTGGGGGCGGCATCGAAGCGCGCGCGTAAGCCGTCGCGCACCAGCGGGTGATCGTCGATCAACAACAATCGAATAGGGTGAACTTGAGTCATGAGCGTGAAGCGTTAAGCGCCGCTTTGGCGGCTGCGGGCGTGAGCGGCACCCACGCACTAATCGTCGTGAGGCCGGGCCACGATTGAATGCCGAGCGCACCGCCCACGGCGTCGAGCCGCTCGCGCATATTGCGCAACCCGATGCCGTGACGCGGGTCGTGATGCACGTCGGTCACATCGAAACCCCGGCCGTCGTCGGCAATCGACAGATGAATGCCGTCGGCCTTGAACACCAGCAAAATCGACACGCGCGACGCGTTGGCGTGCCGCTCGATATTCGTGAGGGCTTCCTGTGCAATGCGGAACAGCATGGTCTTGATGTTGTCGTCGAGCATCGGCGCTTCGCCTTCCACATGCATCTCGACCGGCAACCCCGCATGCGACCCGAACTCACGCGCGAGTTGATCGATGGCTGCCGCCACACCGAGATCGTCGAGCATCGCCGGGCGCAACGCTTGCGAAATACGCCGCACTTCCCCCAGCGTGCCATTCAGGCGTTCGATGGCCACCCCTAGCGTCGTGCTTGCCGCCGCGGGCGACCCCGGCAAGCGCATCGACGCCGATTCGAGCAGCAGCTTGACCGAGACGAGCAACTGACTAATGCCGTCGTGCAACTCGCGCGAAATACGTGAGCGCTCGACTTCCTGCGACTCCACCACCTGTCGCGCGAGCTGGCGCAGCTTCGCATCGGCAGTCTTCAATTCGGTAATGTTCACCACCAACCCGCACAGGCCGACAATCGCCAGGCACGTCGACGCAATCATCGTGATCCAGATCAGCGTGCGATCGATGTTGCTCTGCGCTCGCTCGTCCGACTGACGCAGTGTTGCTTGCACATCGTCGAGATAAATGCCCGTGCCGATCATCCAGTTCCACTTCGGCAGCGCGATCACATAACCCAACTTGGGCGCCGTCTGTTGCAGCGACGGTTTCTCCCATGAGTACTCCACGTAGCCGCCACCGGCCCGTGCCGCTGAGATCAGGCGTTGAATCGTCGGCGCCCCGGCCGGGTCTTTGAGCGACCACAAGTTGTGCCCCACCAATTCCGGCTGACGCGGGTGCATCAGGCTGTTGCCGTCGAGGTCGTAGACGAAGAAGTAGCCGTCTTTGCCGAACTCCATGCGCGCGAGTGTGGCAAGCGCTTCGGTGCGTGCAGCGGGAGTGTCCGGGCCGTTATATAGCGGCTCGATGGCATTGCGTGCGAGCCCCACGTAATGCAGCAGCTCGGCACGCTTGTTGGTGAGCGATGCGGTCTGCACGGCCTCGTGCTGCGCACGGGCCAGTTCATTGCCCTGATAGCGCACGGCCAATGCGATGGCGACCATCGCCAGCGCCACCGGCAAGAGGGATAGCACGAAGAATTTCTGTCGGAGATTCATGACGTTCGAGAGCCTGCGTTGCCGCTTTTTCGCGGCATTCGCTACGTACTATCACGTAGCGTGCCTGCGTAGTTTCGCGCTTGTGGCACGTCAGGCAAACGCCAATACTACACGGCGAATCGTGCCCCGGTGGCTATCAGACCCTCGCTTCAAGTGGGCAATACCGTGCGACACGCTTCGCGGCATCTGCGTGATGTCAAAAAACAAAGGCGGGATCGCGCTGCCACGGCGCCGTCCCGGGTCGCTGCCCGAAGGAGGCAGTTCCGAGGAGAGACAATGAATCGTATCTGGCAACAACTGCCCTGGGCAGCGGTGGCCGTCGTCGGCGCGTGCGCGCTCGGCACGGTCGCCCTATCGCGCGGCGAAACCATCAGCGCACTCTGGATCGTGATCGCAGCCATCTGCGTTTACCTGATCGCCTACCGTTTCTACAGCAAGTTCATCGCCACGCGCGTCGCGCAACTCGACGGCTCGCGCATGACGCCCGCATGGCGTCATAACGACGGCCTCGACTACGTGCCGACCAACAAGTACGTGCTGTTCGGTCACCACTTCGCTGCCATCGCCGGTGCCGGGCCGCTCGTCGGCCCCGTGCTGGCCGCGCAGATGGGTTACCTCCCCGGCATGTTGTGGATTCTGGCCGGCGTGGTCTTCGCCGGTGCGGTGCAGGACTTCATGGTCCTGTTCATCTCCACGCGCCGCGACGGTCGCTCGCTGGGAGACTTGGTGAAGTCTGAACTCGGCATGATCCCCGGTGTGATCGCGCTCTTCGGCGCGTTCCTCATCATGATCATCATTCTCGCGGTGCTCGCGCTGATCGTGGTCAAGGCACTCACCGGCTCGCCCTGGGGCACCTTCACGGTGGGGCTCACGATTCCGATCGCGTTGTTCATGGGCGTGTACACGCGCTTCATCCGTCCGGGCCGCATCGGCGAAGTGTCGATCATCGGCTTCTTCGGGCTGATGGCCGCCATCTACTTCGGTCAGAGCGTGCATGACAGCGCCACGCTCGCACCGCTGTTCACGTTCGACGGCAAGCAACTCACGTGGATGCTCATCGGCTACGGCTTCGTCGCCTCGGTGCTGCCGGTGTGGTTGCTGCTCGCGCCGCGCGACTATCTCTCGACGTTCCTGAAGATCGGCACGATCCTCGCACTCGCCATCGGTATTCTCGTGGTCGCGCCCGAGCTGAAAATGCCCGCGCTCACGCAGTTCGTGGACGGCAGCGGTCCGGTCTGGTCGGGCAAGCTGTTCCCGTTCCTCTTCATCACGATTGCGTGCGGTGCTGTTTCGGGCTTCCACGCACTGATCTCCTCGGGCACCACACCGAAGCTGCTCGATAACGAAGTCAACGCACGCTTCATCGGCTACGGCGGCATGCTGATGGAATCGTTTGTGGCCATCATGGCGCTGGTCGCCGCGTCCGTGATCGACCCGGGCGTGTACTTCGCCATGAACAGCCCGGCTGCCGTGATCGGCACGACGCCGGAAGCCGTGGCGCAAGTCGTCTCGGGCTGGGGCTTCACGATTACGCCGGATGTGCTCACCGCGACCGCGAAGGCCGTGGGCGAGAACACCATCATTTCACGTGCGGGCGGCGCACCGACGCTGGCTGTCGGCATGGCGCACATCCTGCATCAAGTGGTGGGCGGCGAAGCGATGATGGCCTTCTGGTACCACTTCGCGATTCTGTTCGAAGCGCTGTTCATCCTGACCGCTGTCGACGCCGGGACGCGCGCTGGCCGCTTCATGCTGCAAGACTTGCTCGGCACGTTCGTGCCAGCGCTCAAGCGCACCGAGTCGCTGCCGGCCAACCTGATCGCGACGGCGCTGTGCGTGGCGGCGTGGGGCTACTTCCTCTATCAGGGCGTGGTCGATCCGTTGGGCGGCATCAACACGCTGTGGCCGCTGTTCGGCATCTCGAACCAGATGCTCGCCGCGATTGCGCTGATGCTCGCCACCTGTGTGCTGTTCAAGCTCAAGCGCGAACGCTTCGCGTGGGTGACGATTCTGCCGACCGTGTGGCTGCTCGCCTGCACGCTGACCGCTGGCTGGCAGAAGATGTTCGATCCGGACCCGAAGGTGGGCTTCCTCGCGCACGCCGCCAAGTATCAGGCCGCGCTCGCCGACGGCAAGCTGCTCGCCCCGGCCAAGTCGGTCGCGCAGATGCAGCAGATCGTGTTCAACGACTATGTGGACGCCACGCTCGCCGGTGTGTTCATGTTCGTGGTGGTGGCGGTGGGGCTGTTCGGCCTGCGCACCATCCTGCAAGCGCGTCGGGCCAACAAGCCGACCGCACAGGAAACGCCGTTCGAACCCATGCCGTCGGGCCCGCGGGTCTGACGCGCAGGAGTCGCCATGTTCGAAGACGTCGGCAAAGTCGGTCGTTATCTGGGGCAGGCCATGCGCCTGATGGTCGGACTGCCCGATTACGACACGTATGTGGCGCATATGCAGGCCACGCATCCGGACAAGCCGGTCATGAGCTACGAAGCGTTCTTCCGCGAGCGTCAGGAGGCGCGCTACGGCGGCAAGAGCGGCGGACGCTGCTGCTAGCCTGTCGTCGTGCACCGACCCGCTCTGCACCTCGCCTGAGCGCCTCAGGCGGGTGAGATCGCGGGATGCCTGATGGAACAACACCCCAAATGTCGGACACTTCAGTCCTGACCTTTGGGGTGTTTTCATTTTCGGCATTAGTGGGGCGTCACATCACCTTCGCGCATCGGGCGTTGGCGGCGCTGCGTCGATAGCTGTCGAACACCTGGGCGACGACACGCACGAGCAAGCGGCCTGCGGGCAGTACACGGATGCCGCGCGCGTCGATGGCGACCAGTCCGTCTGTTGCAAGGTCGGCAAGTTCACCGAGTTCCGCCGCGAAATAGGCGACGAAATCGATCTCGTGTGCCTGCTCGATCGCTTCGAAATCCAGCGACATGTGGCACATGAGATGCGAGATCACGTCGCGTCGGAGCCGGTCGTCGTCGTTCAGGCGCACGCCACGGTGAGTGGCGAGACCACCCGCGTCGATGGCTTCGTAGTAGGTTTTGAGCGTCTTGGCGTTCTGCGCATAACTGTCGCCGATTCGGCCAATCGACGACATGCCCACGCCGATGAGATCGCAGTCGCCGCGCGTGCTGTAGCCCTGGAAATTGCGGTGCAACGTGCCCGCTGTCTGCGCGATGGCGAGTTCGTCGTCGGGGCGAGCGAAGTGATCCATGCCGATGTAGACGTATCCCGCTGCCGTCAGCCGCGCAATGATGGTCTGCAACAACGCCAGCTTCTCGGGACCGGCGGGCAGGTCGTCCGGCAGACAGCGTTGCATCTTGAACTGCTGCGGCAGATGCGCGTAGCTGAACACCGATAGGCGCTCGGGGGCCATCTCGATGACCGCGTCGAGTGTTTGCGAAAACGATTCCGGGGTCTGATGCGGCAAGCCGTAAATCAGATCGAAGTTGACCGAGCGGATGCCGCAACCGCGTGCGGCGTCGAGGGCCGCTTCAACCAGTGCGCGCGGCTGCACGCGATGAATGGCCTGCTGCACGCGCGGATCGAAGTCCTGCACGCCAATCGAGAGGCGATTGAAGCCGAGCGAGCGCAATGCGCGAATCGACGCCGGTCCTGCGCTGCGCGGATCGATTTCAATGGAATATTCCGCGCTGTCGTCGGTGCTCAGCACGAACTGGCGGCTAATGGTGTCGATGAGCGACGCGATCTGTTCCAGCGAGAGAAACGTGGGCGTGCCACCGCCCCAGTGCATTTGCGCGAGGGTACGCCCGGCGCCGAGCAGCGACGCCTGACGGGCGATCTCGGCATGCAGACGGGCCACATAGGCGTCAGCATGCGCCCGGTTGCCAGTCACGATCTTCGTGCACGCGCAGTAAAAGCACACGGTGTCGCAGAACGGAACGTGCACATAGAGTGAGAGCGGTTTGCCCGAACGTTTCGACTGCGCAGCCGCACGCGCGTAGTCGCTTGCACTGAAGTCGTCGTGAAATTGCAGCGCGGTTGGGTACGACGTATAGCGGGGCCCGTTAATGTCGTAGCGGCCGAGCAGTTGTGCGTCGAAACGTAGCGGCGTGGCCGATGTACCAGACGCCGGAGGTGGCGACGAGAGCGACGAGAGTGAGGCTGGCGGCGCGACGATTGTCGAGGTCACCGATGACGCATTCGATGCGTGGGAGGCGCAGGAAGGACATGTGCCCTGACATTTGCGCTCGGCGCTTACGGGGGTGTCTTCGGCGCGGGGCGCCGATAACGGGAGCGAGGTATGCATGACAAAGCCTGAGACAAGAGCGATTTCCCCACTCTAGTCACGCTGCGGCAGTTGGGCCGTGACCTGCGTCAAACCGTGCGCTCAAGCCCAGAAATTGCGACATTTGGTCGCATTCGGCCCAATTTTCGACGCGTGTTGAGACTGACGCGCTATGACGGCGACGTTTCTGCGGGCATTCCTGCACGAGACGCATGCCTGATGTGCAGCGAAATCATTGTCACGTCGGGCAAATTTTGGCGGCGTACGGTAAGCTAGCGCCTTATCGAAGTCCCCGCCGCGTCGACGGCCCTGGCGGCACGTACGCGGCCCACCCTGGAAGTTTCCGGGGCGGCGGGTCTGCCGGTGCCCCGACGAGCCGTAGCTGCCCGCTACCCTTGGGTGCCGGGCGTTGCAGGTTCGCCCCATGCTCGCAGGTGCGCAATGCATCTTCGCCGGAACGACGCGGCACATCACGATTGGAAACAACATGGACCGTCTGCAATCGATGCGCGTTTTCGTCAAAGTCGCCGACAACGGGAGTTTTGCCCGTACGGCCGCTCAGATGGATCTGTCCGCCGCTGTGGTGACCCGCCACGTCGCAGAACTGGAATCGCACCTCGGCGTTCGCTTGCTCAACCGCACCACCCGCAGCCTGTCGCTCACCGGCGCGGGGCAGGTGTATCTCGAACGTTGTCGGCAGATCATCGACGAAGTCGACGAGGCCGATGCCCTGATCTCTAGCGCGTCGCGCGATCCGAAAGGTACGCTGAAGGTCGTCGCGCCTGTGTCGTTCGGTTTGCGTAACCTCGCACCGCTCATCAAGAAGTATCAGGAAATGCACCCGAAGGTCGTGGTCGACCTCACCCTCACCGATCGCGCGATCGATCTGGTGGAAGAGGGCTACGACTGCGGCATTCTGCTCACCCGCATGATCAACAGCGAAAGCCTGATTTCGCGTGTGCTCGCCGAGACGCGCGTGATGCTGTGCGCTTCGCCTGCCTATATCGCCGAACACGGTGAGCCGGTCACCCCGCAGGAACTGAGCGAGCATGGCGTGCTGGGCCTGCCCAACGACTTTTGGAGCGACGACCGCGTGTTCTCCGGCCCGGACGGCGAAGTGCGCGTGCGGGTGCAGAACAAATTCATCTGTAACAACACGGCACTGCTGCGTCAGTCGGTGCTGCTGGGGCATGGCATTGCGTTCTTGCCGTCGTACCTCGTCGGTAACGACGTGCGCGATGGCGACTTGGTCGCGCTGCTGCGCAACTTCACGCAAACGCCGATCGACGTCTCGCTTGTCTACCCGAGCCGCAAGTATTTGTCGGCCAAGACGCGCGGCTTCATCGACCTGACGGTCGAGTACTTCCGCCAGAACGAAGGCATTTCGGCCGCCGAGCGCTGGGTGCCGCCCAAGCTCCCGTCGCCGACCACGCCGAACGCCGAAATCCCGGTGTAACGACGCCGCGCCCGCCCGGATGTCCCGGATGTGGCGGGCGGTGCCTTTCAGCACCCGAAAAGCCAAACGGCCACTCCCGCGAGGAAGTGGCCGTTTTTCATTGACCCCGTGGGGTCAGTGAACGAACAACTGGCAATCAGAACGGCGGATCGTCGTCTTCGAAGCCGTTGTCAGCGGCAGCCGATTTGGCCGTCGCAGTCGTCGACTTGGCGGCAGCTTTCTTTGCCGGGGCTTTCTTGGCAGCCGCCTTCTTGGCCGGTGCCTTGGCGGCGGCGGTCTTGCGTGCCGGTGCGGCAGCCTTCTCGTCACCCGCGTCGCCTTCGGCATCGCCTGACTTGGCAGCCGTCTTCTTCGGGGCCTTGGCCTCGAATTCAAAGCCGATCTTGCCGTCCTTCTGCTGCGCCAGATAGGCCTTGAAGTTGCGGCCCGTGCGCGACGACTTGAAGTTCGTCAGCAGGTCGGTCTTGCCTTCGGTGAGCAGCTTGTGAATCTGCTCGCGCGAAATTTCCTGCTGCAAAATCACCTTGCCCGACGTGAAGTCGCACGACTTCGGGTTGGCAACAGCGTTTTCGCACACGTAGCGCATGCCATGTTCGAACACGCGCCCACCGCACTTCGGACACTTGCCCACCGGCTCCTGACCCGTGAAGTCCGGCGCTTCGCCGTCTTCGTCGCCGTTGTCCTGACCGAAGTCGAACTCGAGCTTGTAGCCCATCTCGTCGTCGGGCGAGAGCTTGAGGATCGCCGAGAACGGACGGCCCATCTTGCTGCGGAAACCCGACAGCGGCCCGATCGTCTTGTTCTTGAGCAGCTCTTCGACTTCCGGAATTTCGAACTGACGTCCGCCCGGAATCTTCGAGATCGAGAAGCTGCAATTCGTACAGGCGAAACGGCGGTAGTTCTCTTTGACCACGCCGCCGCAATGCGGGCAGGGCGTGCTAAGCGTCGCGTAATCGCCGGGAATCGTGTCCGAGTCGTATTCCTTCGCGCGCTTGACGATGGTCTGCGTCATTTGCGCGATTTCGTGCATGAACTCGTCACGCTTGAGGCCGCCGCGCTCGATTTGCGAGAGCTTGGCTTCCCATTCGCCGGTCAGTTCGGGCAGCGTCAGTTCGTCCACGCCGAGTCCGCGCAACAGCGTCATCAACTGGAACGCCTTGGCGGTCGGATGCAACTCGCGGCCTTCGCGCACGAGATACTTTTCCGTCAACAAGCCTTCGATGATGGCCGCGCGCGTGGCTGGTGTGCCAAGACCCTTGCCCGCCATGGCTTCGCGCAGTTCGCCGTCTTCGACGAGCTTGCCCGCGCCTTCCATCGCCGAGAGCAACGTGGCTTCGCTGTAGCGTGCAGGCGGCTTCGTTT
This sequence comes from Pandoraea pneumonica, assembly GCF_049918595.1. Classification (GTDB taxonomy): domain Bacteria; phylum Pseudomonadota; class Gammaproteobacteria; order Burkholderiales; family Burkholderiaceae; genus Pandoraea; species Pandoraea pneumonica_A. The sequence continues at coordinate 942,772 of NZ_JBNCRZ010000001.1, read as the reverse complement.
GCAAGCCAACCGCCTCGACCTTGTCGACGCCGACCTTCTCGTCCTTGGCAACCGGCACGAGCGTGGGGGCGTCTTCCTTGCCGTCCTTGTTGTCCTTCGCGTCGCTGGCCGCTTCCTTACCGTAGATGGCGAGCCAGCCCGCTTGCGTGAGCACCTTGCCTTCGGTCTTGAAGTGATGGCCGACCACTTCCGTGATCCGGGTGGTCACCTGGTACTCGGCGGGCGGGAAGAACACGGCCAGGAAGCGCTTGACCACGAGGTCGTACAGCTTCTGCTCCGGCTCGGACAGGTTCTTCGGCGCTTGCAGCGTCGGGATGATTGCGAAGTGATCGCTGATCTTGCTGTTATCGAAGATCCGCTTGTTCGGCTTGACCCAGTCCTTAGCCAAAACTTGGCTCGCGAACTGGTGATAGTTGTTGCTCTCCTTGAGTACCGCCATCGTTTCTTTGACGGTCTCGAGGTAGTCTTCCGGCAGGGCGCGCGCGTCGGTACGCGGGTACGTCAGCACCTTGTGCTTTTCGTACAGGGCCTGTGCCAGACCGAGCGTGTTCTTTGCAGAGAAACCGAACCGGCCGTTGGCCTCGCGTTGCAGGCTCGTTAAGTCGAAGAGCGCGGGCGAGAGTTGCGAAGTCGGCTTCGACTCTTCCGTCACCGTCCCGTGCTTGCCGCGCGTGGCCGCCACGACCGATTCGGCCGCCGCCACGCTCCACAAGCGCGAGTCGCGCTGTTCCGGATCGAATTCGTTGCGCTTGAACTTCGGGTCGAACCAGCGGCCTTCGTAGAAACCGGCCGCGCAGACGAACTCGGCACGCACTTCCCAATAGTCGCGCGAGACGAACTTGCGAATCTTCTCTTCGCGCTCGACCACGATCGACAGCGTGGGGGTTTGCACCCGGCCCACGGTCGTCAGGAAGAAGCCGCCACCCTTGCTGTTGAAGGCGGTCATGGCGCGCGTGCCGTTGATACCGACCAGCCAGTCGGCTTCGGCACGGCTGCGCGCGGCATCGGCCAGCGGCAACATGTCGTTGTCGGAGCGCAGGCGCTTGAAGCCGTCGCGAATCGACTGCGGCGTCATCGATTGCAGCCACAGACGCTGCACCGGCTGCTTCGCCTTCGCATGCTGGGCAATCAGACGGAAAATCAGTTCCCCTTCGCGCCCCGCGTCACACGCATTGATCAGCACGTCGATATCTTTGCGCTTGATCAGCTTGGTGAGCACCTTCAGGCGCGATTCGCTCTTGGCGATCGGCTTGAGGTCGAAGTGGGGGGGAATCACGGGAAGGTTGGCGAAGCTCCACTTGCCGCGTTTGACTTCATAGTCTTCCGGCGCGCCGATTTCGACGAGGTGGCCAACCGCCGACGAGACGACGTATTCGTCGTTCTCGAAGTACTCGTCATGCTTGGTAAAGCCGCCCAGCGCCCGCGCGATGTCATTCGCGACAGACGGTTTCTCGGCAATGATCAGAGCTTTTGACATGACGTTAGGTAATGTTGAGGGGGTGTCGCCAAGCGACATTCGTTGGCTTTATAACATATAGCGAATCCGGCGTTGCCGTCGGATCGGGCACAAGGCGGCCCTGAAAGCGGCACATCATAAGCGCGTCGCAGGCCGGCGGCAAGGCCACCGGTACCCGCAGAGAGTGCGCGCCCGTCACCCAAGCAGATGGGCGCGTAGCGCAGGCGCTGCCACGCGGGTGTCGCCCAGCACGCCAGCGTCGAGCATGCGCTCGAGAATGCCGATGGCAGGCAGCAGCGGCCCGAAAAAACGGGCTTCTTCGCCGGTTTGCTGTGCGTCCTGCACAAGAAGGGTCGGAAAGTTCTCGATATCGTGATCGTCCAGCCAGTCGGCATGCGTCTCGATGTCCACCCAGACGAAACACAAGTGCGGATGGCTTGCCGCCAACTGCTCGAACGCCTCCCGATACTCCCGACAAGTGCCGCACCACGCCGCGCACAGACAAGCCACCAGTCGCGTGCCGTCGCCGGCCAGCGCCGTAGCAAGAGTGGAACGATCGGCGACAGGGTCGAGAACAGGCATGGTGTTGGGTTGTCTGGGGTGTCGGGTGAATTTTCGGAACAAGGCCGGCTAGACCGGTCTGCGCGGGGGCACGTTGTCATGCGGCCGTCATGCGCGAGTCTCACGCGTCAAACCTCACGCGTCAAACGGACAAAGCACGCGCCCGGTGCCCGGGCGATCCAGCCGTCGAGTTCGAGCACGCTCAAGTGCTGGAGGACCGTGACGATGTTCAGTCCGGTGCGAACACGAAGCGTGTCCGCGCTCGATGGATCATAACCCAGCGCTTCCAGAATCGCTGCGGCAGGCGGTGACAGGCCGGTCGTCGGTAAGCTGGCGGGGGATGAACGCTTGTCTCGGCTGACGGTGGGGCGCCCGGCGAGACGCGCCGCGGTGACCTTGCTAAGGCCACCCTCCGGTGATGAGGTCGCCACGTTCCCCGGCGTATTCGTCGACACATCCTCGGCAGTGGGCACCCGCTTTCCGGTCAGGCCGAGGGCTTCGAGCACGTCCTCGGGCGACGTGACGAGGGTCGCGCCGTCGCGAATCAATGCATGACACCCGGTGCTTTGCTGGGCATGGATCGAGCCGGGCACGGCGAGGACATCGCGGCCCAGTTCACCGGCCAGCCGGGCGGTGATGAGCGAGCCGGACTTTGTCGCGGCCTCCACGACGAGGGTGCCCCGCGCCAGTGCGGCGATCAGCCGGTTGCGTTGCGGGAAATGCGATGGCCGGGGCGGTGTACCGACGGGAAACGCCGACATGACGAGGCCGTTGGCGGCGCACCCGATCCGTTCGGCCAGTGAGCGGTTGCGCGACGGATAAACGAGATCCGGGCCGGTGCCGACGACCGCGCACGTTCCGCCGGGGGTGTTCAGCGCCCCGTCGTGGGCCGCGGCGTCGATGCCCGCCGCAAGTCCCGAGACAACGGTGACGCCTGCTTCGCCCAGCCGCCGCGCGAAATGCCGTGCATTCTCCCGCCCCTGCGGCGATGCGAGACGGCTGCCGACGATCGCCACCGACGCTGCCCCGATGCGATTGGGAAGATCGATATCCCCACGGCAATAAAGCATGGGCGGCGCGTCGCCAAGGTCGAGCAACGCACGCGGATACGCAGTGTCGGCCAGCGTCAGTACGGTGCAGCCGGGTTGCGCTGCCCAGTCGAGCGTGCGTGCGATCAGATCGGCGAGTTCCGGTGACGGGCGCGTCAGCAGGCAGGCGACGACATCGCGCGGTAAGACCTCGGCGAGTTGTGCCGGGTCGGTGCGGAAGATGACCTCGGGCAGCCCGAACGCCTTCAGCAAACGCCGCACAGCGGCGCGCGGTACCCGGGGTGCGGCGCACAGCCGCAGCCATGCCTTGATATCTTCCGCGGTTGCCCCGACTTGAGAACTATCGATGCAGGCGTGCGCCGCGTCACTGCGGTCGATGGGTTTCACGCCGTTAGCGGCAGCAGAAATATCGTGGCGAAGCCCGTCCGGCACGGAAAGTGCGGTGCCGCCCGTCAGCGGTGAGAGGGGCGCTGTGCTAAAATTTTTCATCATCCGGTAAGCATTGACCGGGGGGCCAAGGCTGGCGAAGCCTGCGGCGCGTGTGTCGCGACGCGTTTCGCCATCGCTCGATTGTGAGTTGGCGTGCGCCCCGATGGCAATGCGGCGATATCCCGTTTTCACCATGGCATTACTGAACATTCTTCAATACCCCGATCCGCGTCTGCACAAAGTGGCCAAACCCGTGGCCCAAGTGGACGATCGCATCCGTCAACTCGTCAAAGACATGGCCGAGACCATGTACGACGCCCCCGGCATCGGCCTCGCGGCCACGCAGATCGACGTTCACGAGCAAGTCATCGTGATGGACCTGTCGGAAACGCGTGACGAACTTCGCGTGTTCATCAATCCGCAGATCGTGTGGCGCAGCGACGAGCAGAAAGTCTACGAAGAAGGCTGCCTGTCGGTGCCCGGCATCTATGACGAAGTCGAACGTGCCGACCGTGTGCGCGTGCGTGCGCTCGACGAGAACGGCGAGAAGTTCGAACTCGACGCCGACGGCTTGCTCGCCGTGTGCATTCAGCACGAGATGGATCACCTCAAAGGCAAGGTATTCGTCGAATACCTCTCGCCGCTCAAGCGCAACCGCATCAAGCAGAAGATGAAGAAGCAGGTCGAGCGCGCGTAATCCCGGCGGGCCCTGCGGCCCCATCGCCGCCTGTGGATCCCCCCTCGGTTTTCGAGGCATCCACCGCTATGGGCGAACCACGAAGTCATCTATACTTGCAGCGATTTTTGAGCCGGCCCTGGCCCGAAACCCCGCTGCGACGGCGCGTCTACAGGACGTTTACCGTCGGGCGCAACCCGATTGGTTTGCCTGGATGTCCACCGTCATCGCCTCGTCGTCGTCCCGCACGCGCAAGATTTATTGGCTGAGCGCCGCGCTCCTTTTCGCGTTCCTGCTGGCAGGATTGTTCGACCGTGATCCCTGGAAGGCCGACGAACCGTACTCCGTCGGCATGGTGCTCAACTTCTTCCGCGGCCACGACCTGATCGTGCCGCGCGTCGGCGCCGACCCGTTCGTCGAGAAGCCCCCCGTCATGTATTGGACCGGCGCGATCTTCGCGCGCCTCACGTCCGCTGTGCTGCCTGTTTTCCAAGGCGCACAGCTGGCCGTGCTGGCGTGGCTGTTGATTGCCGTGTTTTGCGTGGCCCGGCTGGCGCAGCGTCTGCATGCGCCCGCGGCGGCAGCCGACGCGGGCATCGCTACCAAATTCAACTGGCTCGCGCCCATGCTGATGGTGGGCAGCTTCGGGGCCATCGAAAACATTCACAAGCTCACCGCCGACGTGCCGCAAATGGCCGGCGCTGCCCTGGCGCTCGTCGCACTGGCGCGGCTGGCGAGACCGACGGCGACGTCGTGGCGTTGGGGCTTGCTGCTCGGCACGGGTGCCGGGATTGCCTTTCTGAGTAAGGGGTTGCTTGTCCCGGGCGTACTCGTGCTCACCGCGCTAGCTGTGTTCGCTGTGCCCGCCTACCGCACGCGTCGCTACGCAGCGGCCCTAGGCTGGGCTGTGTTGGCGGCGCTGCCTTGGGTGGTCATCTGGCCAGCGCTGTTCTGGCGCGCATCGGAGCCGCTCTTTATCGAATGGTTCTGGGACAACAACTTCGGCCGCTTTTTCGGCTTCGTCCATCTGGGCGGCGAGCGCAAATCGTATTGGAGCGACTTCCGCAGCTTGCTGGCGTTGACATTCCCGGCAGGCTGGCTCGCGGTAGGGGCATTAGTCGCACAACTGCGTGAGCGCCGTGACGGTAATGACGGCGGCAACAACACGATGCGTGGTCGTCTGTGCCGCTTTGTGACCGAGCGCCCCGAACTGGCCATGCTGTGGCTGTACGTCGTGCTGTTCGTGCTCACACTCGTGACGTCGTCCGCCATTCGCGACATCTACATGTTGTCGATCTTCCCGGCGCTGGGTGTGCTGGGCGCCGGTGCGTGCCTGCCGAAGTGGCTGGAGAAGACATGGTCGATCGTCGCGCTGGTGCTCATGAGCGTACTCGGTGTATTCCTCTGGGTGCGTTGGGGGCTGCAACTTGGCGGGCATGGGCACGTGGCCGCCGGTCCGATCGGAAAATGGCTGCCGCTCGACTATGTGCTGCCGTTCTCGCCCGGGCTGGTGTTGGGCGGGGTGATCGTCGCGGCGCTATGGGTAACGGCTATCATCTATCGTCGCCAACTCGGCGCGCTGGTGTTCGGCTTCGCTGGCTTGCTGTTCGTGTGGGGTACGCTCTCGACACTGCTGCTGCCATGGATCAACGAGGCACGCAGTTACCGCACGCCGTTTGTCGCGATGATGAAATCGTTCGTCGACGCGGGCGGAACACTGAATGGCACCTGCGTGGGTTCCTTCAATGTTGGGGAGTCGGAGCGGGCGATGCTCGATTACTTCGTGTCCATTCGTCCCGTGCAATTGCCGAGTCTGAATGCGGCGTCGCAGTGCCGGGTGTTGTTGGTGCTCGACAAAGCCGCCGCGCGTATCGACGCCCCCGACGGGTGGCGCGAGGTCTGGCAGGGCGGCCGTGCAGGCGATACGAACGAGCGCTTCCGGTTGCTCGTCTCCCCCGAATTCAGCTTCACGCCGCTCAGCCGCTACGCCACTAAAAAGCCTTAAGCAGGACGCAGGAGAAAGTTCGTCATGACGCTTCGTATCGTATTCGCCGGCACGCCGGAATTTGCACAAACCGCGCTGGCCGCCATCGATGCGGCGGGTTTTCCTGTCGAACTGGTGCTCACCCAACCCGATCGTCCGGCGGGTCGCGGCATGAAGCTGCAAGCCAGCCCGGTCAAACGATATGCCGAAGCGCACGGTATGCCGGTCGCGCAGCCGCCGTCGCTACGTCGCAACGGTAAGTATCCGGAGGCCGCCGCGGCGGCAATCGAGCAACTACGCGCGCTGGCCCCCGACGTCATGGTCGTGGCCGCATACGGTCTGATTCTGCCGCAGGAAGTGCTCGACCTGCCGCGCTACGGCTGTCTGAACATTCACGGATCATTGCTGCCGCGCTGGCGTGGTGCGGCGCCGATTCACCGCGCGATTGAAGCGGGCGACGCCGAGACTGGCATCACCATCATGCAGATGGATGCGGGCCTCGACACCGGCGCGATGATTCTGCGCGAAGCCGAACCCATCGCTCCCGACGACACCACCGCGACCCTGCACGACCGCATGGCGGCGCTGGGCGGCAAATTGATCGTCGACGCGCTGCGCCAACTGGCCCGCGACGGCAAATTGCCCGCCGAGCCTCAGCCTGAGGCGGGCGTGACCTATGCTGAGAAGATAGCCAAGCAGGAAGCGGCGCTCGATTGGCGCCGTCCGGCCGAAGCGCTGGCGCGTCAGGTGCGGGCGTTCGATCCGTTCCCTGGCGCGTTGGGTACGCTGCACGGCACGGCCGTGAAGCTGTGGCGCGCAAGTGCGGTCGCCGGCAAAGCCGGTGCAACGCCGGGCACCGTGCTCGAAGTGAGTGCTAACGCGGTGGTCGTCGCGTGCGGCGAAGGCGCGTTGAGCGTGACGGAATGCCAAAAACCTGGCGGCAAGCGACTGCCAGTGCGCGAATTTCTCGCCGGATTTGCCATTGCGCCAGGCGATACCTTCGACGCGGCACCGGCTGTCGACGCCTGACATCGGCGCGACAAATGCGGGTTTTATTCTTCAAAATGCACTAAAAGACCCGGAAACGTCGGCGAAAGCGTCTGCAAGCTGCGGTAACCGCGTGGAAATACCCCTGAATTTGCACGCAGGCATTGAATTTTCGATGCGCTGCCTCATCTAACGCCCGAGGACACGCAAAGTGCGTGGCATCCTCAGGTCACCCAGATTTGCAGAGGAGAACACCATGTTCAATTGGATGAAGACCACCCTGCTGATGGCGGCCATCACCGCGTTGTTCATGGTGGTGGGCGGCATGATCGGCGGCAAGCAGGGCATGATGCTCGCGCTGGCGTTTGCGCTCGCGATGAATTTCTTTTCGTACTGGTTCTCGGACAAGATGGTGCTGCGCATGTACAACGCGCAGCAAGTCGACGAGACCAGCGCACCGCAGTTCTACAACATGGTGCGCGAGCTTTCGCAGCGGGCGGGCTTGCCGATGCCGAAGGTGTATCTGATCAATGAAGATGCCCCTAACGCCTTCGCGACCGGCCGCAATCCGGAGAATGCCGCCGTGGCGGCCACCACCGGCATCTTGCGCGTGCTCTCCGACCGGGAGTTGCGTGGCGTGATGGCGCACGAGCTGGCCCACGTGAAGCACCGCGACATTCTGATTTCCACCATCTCGGCCACCATGGCCGGTGCGATCTCGGCGCTCGCCAACTTCGCGATGTTCTTCGGCGGACGCGACGAAAACGGCCGTCCGACCAATCCGATTGCGAGCATTGCCGTGGCGATTCTCGCGCCGCTGGCCGCGTCGCTGATTCAGATGGCGATTTCGCGTGCTCGTGAATTCGAGGCCGACCGGGGCGGTGCAGAAATTTCAGGCGACCCGCAGGCGCTGGCGGCGGCGCTCGACAAGATTCATCGGTACGCACAAGGCATTCCGTTCGCGGCCGCCGAGCAGCACCCGGCCACGGCGCAGATGATGATCATGAACCCGCTCTCGGGCGGCGCGATTGCCAACCTATTCTCGACCCACCCGGCGACCGAAGAACGTATCGCGCGCCTGATGGAAATGGCGCGCACAGGGCAATACCCGGCCTAAGTGGGGCAGGCCGCCGGCCGTATCGCCGCGTTCTGCGGGTTGCCGTGGGTCGGCAGACAGTCTGCTATCCTGTCGCCCGACAGCCGTCCGATAGCCTCACATGCCCGCCGTCGCGCGGGCATGTTCGTTTGTAGAATGCCCATGCCGCAACCCACTCTGCCCACCGAATCTCTGGCGTACGCGCTGCAACGTGCCGCGCAAGCCCTCGAATCTGTCCAGAAGGGCATGGCGTTACCGCAGGCGCTCGCACAGGCCACCACGCAGTGCCCCCCGCCCGCTCGCGCCGCCGCGCAGGATCTCGCCTACCGCTCGGTGCGCCGTCTTGGCAGCAGCCGCGCCTTGTTGGCCGTGCTGGTCAAACCCGCGTTGCAAGCCCGCGTGCGCGACATCTTGTTGTGCGCGCTTGCGCTGCTGCAAGATGCCGCCGAAGACGCTGCGTACACCGAATTTACCGTCGTCGATCAGGCCGTCGAAGCCATTGCCGCACAACGCCGCACGGTCGCCGCGAAGGGGCTGGCCAATGCCGTGTTGCGCCGCTTCCTGCGCGAGCGCGAGACCTTGATGGCGCAAATCGCCAGCCAGCCCGAAGCGCGTTGGAACTACCCCGCATGGTGGATCGACACCGTGCGCGCCGCGTATCCCGATGAGTGGCAGGCGTTGCTCGAAGCCGGTGACAGCCGTGGCCCGATGACCCTGCGGGTGAACACGCGTCGCGTCAGCGTGGCCGAGATGCAGGCCAAACTGTCGCTCGCCGGCATGGAATCCGAAGTGATCGGTCCGGTGGCGCTGCGCCTCGCGCAGGCCGTGCCGGTGGAGCGGTTGCCCGGTTTCGCCGACGGCTGGGTGTCGGTGCAGGACGCCGGTGCGCAGTTGGCCGCGCCGCTCGTGCTCGGCGAAAACCCGCGCGCAGGCATGCGCGTGCTGGATGCTTGCGCTGCGCCCGGCGGCAAGACCGGTCACCTGCTGGAGATGGCCGACGTGCAGGTCACGGCGCTCGAGTCGGATCGCACGCGCGTACCGCGCATCTATGAAAATCTCGAACGCCTCGGGCTCGCTGCCGACGTGCGCATCGGCGATGCGGGCACGCCGTCGAAGTGGTCGGGCGGCGGCTGGGACGGTGTGCCGTTCGATCGCATTCTGGCCGACGTGCCGTGCTCGGCGGCGGGCATCGTGCGCCGTCATCCGGACATTCGTTGGCTGCGCCGTGCCGACGACATCCCGGCGTTGGTGGCCGAGCAGCAGCGCATCTTGCTGGCGTTGTGGGACACGCTGGCGGTTGGCGGCGAACTGATCTACGCCACGTGCTCGATCTTCCCGTCGGAAAACGAAGCGCAAGCCCAGTGGTTTGAACGGGTTCGCACAGATGCGGTACGATTGGACGCTCCCGGGCAACTGCTGATGACCCCCGGCGGTGCCCACGACGGTTTCTATTACGCTCGCTTCCAGAAACGGTGACTTTCTCCCAACGGCTACTGGCCTGCCTGCTGCCGCTGCTGTGCGTTGTTGCGCTCGGCTTTGCGGGGCCGGCACGCGCCGACAACGAAATTCAGGTGCGCGAAGCCCGGCTCGAACCCTCCGAGGGGGGCTGGACGCTCGACGCGCGCTTTGCCTTCGAACTTAACGGTAGCCTGGAGGACGCGGTCAATCGCGGCGTCTCCCTCTACTTCACGACCGACTTTGAGCTCACGCGATCGCGTTGGTACTGGTTCGACGAGAAGGTCGTCACCAGCTCGCAAAGCGTGCGGCTGTGGTTCCAGCCGCTCACGCGTCAGTACCGTGTGTCGAGCAATAACGGCAACAGCAGCAACAGCGGCCTGCAACTTGGCTTCGGCTCGCTGCGCGAGGCGCTGGCGCTGGTGCGCAACGTGAGCGGCTGGCGTGTGATCGACAAGGGGGTGGTCAAGCCCGGCACGCAGTATCAGGCGTCGGTGCGCATGCGTCTCGACAATGCCCTCATGCCTAAGCCGTTCCAGATCGATGCCGTGAACAACCGCGACTGGAATTTGAGTTCCGATTGGGCGCGCTTCCTCTTTTCTCCGCCGCAGCCACCCGCCGCAGCCAGCTTGCCGGGTCCGGCCAGTGCCATGGCGTCTGCGGCACCGGCGGCGACGCCGACGCCCGCGTCGGGCACGGCTTCGAGCCTTTCGTCGAGCCTCTCGACGGGCATCGTGCCCACGAATGCAGCGCCGTCGATCCCGATTGCCCTCATCGCGTCGCCGACGGATGATGACGCCGCCGCAAGCTCCGACGTGCGGCTCATCGGCCGTCTGCCGCTGGCGTTCAGCGCGGCATTGCCGCCAGGGGCGTCTCGTGTCAAGTAACGGCGGCGGCGGCCTGCTCAAGCGCATTGTCATTCGCACGCTGATCGTCACGATGGCGCTGGTCGCCATCGGGCTGTTCGGCCTGCTCGCGCTTGCGTCGGCCAACACGGAATTCTTCGATCGCTACTATTCGCTGCTCTATACCGCGAACATCGCGGTGGCGATCATCTTCATCTTCATCGTCGGCGCGCTGATCTGGATCATTCTGGTGCGCCTGCGTCAGCGGCGCTTCGGCACGCGACTGCTCGCCAAACTCGCGATCTTCTTCGCACTGGTGGGGGTGCTGCCCGGCGGCATCATCTATCTGGTGTCGTTGCAGTTCGTTTCGCGCAGTATCGAGTCGTGGTTCGACGTGCGTGTGGAGACCGCGCTCGACTCGGGGCTCGAACTCGGCCGCGCCATTTTGAATAACGGACTGTCCGATCTGAGCGCCAAGGCGCAGCTCGTGGCCGATAACCTGACGGCGAGCGGCGACAAGGGCGCCACGCTCACACTGCTGCGCATGCGCGATCAGTTCGGCTTGCAGGATGCGACGATTGTCGACGGTAACGGTCGTGTGCTGGCGTCCGCATCGGGCAACTTCAATGCGCTGGTACCTGACTTGCCCACGCCGCTCATGTTGCGTCAGGCTCGCACGCAATCGCGCGGCTACACCGCTATCGAGGGGGGCAGCGAAGGCTACGACACGCACAACTCGAACGACCAGTTGCGTTGGCGTGTGGTGATGCGCATTCCGTCGGGCTTTACGTCGTCGTTGCAAGACGAAGAGCGTTTCCTGCAAGTCACGCAACTGGTGCCCGTGAATCTCGCGCAGAATGCCGAGGCGGTGCAGAGCGCGTATCGCGAATATCAGGAAAAGGCGCTTGGCCGGACCGGCTTGCGCAAGATGTATATCGGCACGCTGACGCTTTCGCTGTTTCTCGCCACCTTCGTGGCCATGATGCTGGCGTTGGCGCTGGGGAGCCAGTTGGCGCGTCCGTTGTTCCTGCTCGCGCGCGGCACGCAGGAGGTGGCGGCTGGCGATCTCTCGCCCAAGGGCGAAGTGCGCACCAACGACGAGTTGGGCTTTCTCACGCAGGCGTTCAATGCGATGACGCGTCAGCTCTCCGATGCGCGTGCCACGGTTGAGCGCAACCGACTGGCGCTCGAAAGCTCGAAGGCTCACTTGGAAAGTATCTTGTCGAGTCTGACGGCCGGGGTCTTCGTGTTCGACCGCGATTTCCGTCTGACGACGGCCAACGCGGGCGCCGAGCGCATCTTCAAGCAGAGTTTTCAAGGCGAGCTGAACCGCTCGCCTGCGCATATTCCGGCGCTTGTCGAGTTTGGCGAGACCTTGCGCCGCGCATTCGCCGATCGCGATGCCAACGCCGACCTCGGTCCCGGCGGACACTGGCAGCAGCAAATCGGTTTGACGCTGCCCGGCGAAACCGATTCGGTGACCTTGCTCGTGCGCGGCTCCCATCTGCCGGAGCCGACGATGGCGGTGGCGGGTGTGCCCACGCGCTCGGGCGGCGGGTACGTGGTGGTGTTCGACGACATCAGCGATGTGATTTCCGCACAGCGCTCGGTGGCGTGGGCCGAAGTGGCAAGGCGTCTTGCCCACGAGATCAAGAATCCGCTCACGCCGATTCAGCTCTCGGCGGAGCGCTTGCAGATGAAGCTATCGGACAAGTTGCCACCCGCTGACGCCGAGGTGTTGCGCCGCGGTGCGACGACCATCGTCAATCAGGTGGCGGCGATGAAGCGCATGGTCGACGACTTTCGCGATTACGCGCGGTTGCCGCCGGCCATCATGCATTCGCTGCAACTCAACGAGTTGATCGGCGAGGTGTTGACGTTATACGGTGTCGACGAAGGGCGCGGGGCGATCCGTCCCTACCTCGGTGCAGATCTGCCGGAAATACGCGGCGACTCGACGCAATTGCGCCAGGTTATTCATAATCTGCTGCAAAATGCTCAAGATGCGGTGAGCGGAACCGAAAACCCTCTTATCACGGTGGAAACGAAGACAGTAGAATACGCAGGAGCGGACGCGCATCCCGGAGAACCGAAACGCACGGCAGTGCGTCTGACGATCACGGACAATGGACCGGGCTTCCCGGCGCGCATCCTGACCCGCGCATTTGAACCGTATGTGACGACCAAGGCAAAGGGCACCGGGCTCGGGCTGGCGATGGTCAAGAAGATCATCGACGAACATCAGGCGCGCATCGACATCCGCAATCGCACATTGCCTGAAGGCGAGGGTAGTGCGGGAGCGCAGATCTCGATTTTGTTTACTCAATTGGCTGACGACCAGGATCTGTCGCGCAACAAGCCGACAGAACACACGAAGGTAGCGTAAATGGCAACCATTTTGGTGGTGGATGACGAAATGGGAATCCGGGAGCTGCTCTCGGAGATTCTGAGCGACGAGGGGCATGTCGTCGAGGTGGCGGAGAACGCACAGGAGGCTCGCGCCTATCGTGCGGCGCATACCCCCGACCTCGTGCTGCTCGACATCTGGATGCCCGATACCGACGGCGTGACATTGCTCAAGGAATGGGCGGCACAGCAACTGCTGACCATGCCGGTCATCATGATGTCGGGCCACGCGACCATCGATACCGCCGTCGAGGCGACCAAGATCGGTGCGCTCAACTTCCTCGAAAAACCGATTGCCTTGCAGAAGTTGCTGCAAGCGGTCGAGCAGGGACTCGTGCGCGGCAAGCGCGACGCTGCCGGCGGTGCGCCGAGCGCGTTCGATGCCGCGGATGACGATCTCGAAACCGGCGTGTTCGGCGAGAGCGAGCCGCGCCACACGGCGGCAGGTCTTAACGGCACGGCTGTGCACGCCCCGCTGGGTGGACACGATGTCGACGGCAGCGTGAGTGCCGGTGGCAGCGGACTGGCCGCCGACATTTCTTTCGACGTGCCTCTGCGTGAAGCCCGCGACGCTTTCGAGCGCGCGTACTTTGCTTATCACCTGGCGAAGGAACACGGCAGCATGACGCGTGTGGCCGAGAAGACGGGGCTGGAACGCACGCACTTGTATCGCAAGCTCAAGCAACTGGGTGTCGAGCTTTCCAAGAGCAAGACCTGACACGACAAACGGGATTCCGGCGTCCCCGGGAGACCGACGCGCAATTCCCGCAGGTTTTTTCGACAAAGGGCTTGCGAAAATCACGTGGGGTCTCTATAATCGCTTTTCTCTTGGCCCGGTAGCTCAGTTGGTAGAGCAGCGGATTGAAAATCCGCGTGTCGTTGGTTCGATTCCGACCCAGGCCACCAAATTCGAAGGGCTTGCGCACAGCGCAAGCCCTTTTTGCGTTTCACGGAAACGCTCCCGGATGACGGGTATAACGCCCCGCTGATATCGCGTTATCCACGTGACCTCCCGCACGCGGGCTGCCCCGGTGGCCTGAATCGCGTGCCCGGCCCCCGTCGTCCTGACGGCGAGGGCGATACTGCTAGCGCATGATCATGACGACAAGCACCGATTCCGCTCTGGTCCTGTTCTCCGGTGGACAGGATTCGACCACTTGCCTCGCGTGGGCGCTCTCGCGCTATGCGCGCGTCGAGACGCTGGGCTTCGATTACGGCCAGCGTCACAGCGTCGAGCTGGAGTGCCGCACCGACGTACTCGCCAAATTGCGTGAACGTTTTCCGCAGTGGGCGCCGCGCATGGGTGACGATCACATGATCGATCTGTCGATTCTCGGCCAGATCAGCGAGACCTCGCTCACGCGCGAGACCACCATTGCGATGGCGGCCAATAACTTGCCGAACACGTTCGTGCCGGGCCGTAATCTGCTGTTCCTGACCATCGGTGCGACCATCGCCTATCGTCGTGGTTTGCGCGTGTTGGTGGGCGGTATGTGCGAGACGGACTTCTCGGGCTACCCCGATTGCCGCGACGACACGATGAAGGCGTTGCAAGTCGCGCTCAATCTGGGCATGGACCAGCGCTTCATCGTCGAGACGCCGCTCATGTGGATCGACAAGGCCGACACGTGGCAAATGGCGCAGGACCTCGGCGGCAACTTGCTCGTCGAGACCGTGCGTGAAGACACGCACACGTGTTATCTGGGCGAGCGCAGCGTGCTGCACGCATGGGGCTATGGCTGTGGCGAATGCCCGGCGTGCCAATTGCGCCAGCGCGGCTACGAGCAGTGGCAGGCACGCAATCAGGCAGATCGCGATCAAACGCGCGGCGCTGCCTGACTTTTCAAGAACCAATCGAGAGCATCATGACGTACGCGGTTAAGGAAATCTTCTACACCTTGCAGGGCGAGGGCGCGAATGCCGGTCGCCCGGCGGTGTTTTGCCGATTCGCAGGTTGCAACCTGTGGACCGGTCGGGAAGAGGACCGTGCCGACGCCGTGTGCCAGTTCTGCGATACCGAATTTGTCGGCACCGATGGCGAGAACGGCGGCAAGTACCGCACGCCAGCGGACCTCGTCGCACAGATCGTGGCATTGTGGCCGGAAGGTGACCGTGCGCACCGTTTCGTTGTTTGCACGGGCGGTGAGCCGCTGCTGCAACTCGATGCACCGTTGATCGACGCGCTGCATGCCGAAGGTTTTCGCATTGCTGTGGAGACGAACGGCACGCAGGTGGTGCCGGACGGTATCGACTGGGTGTGCGTGAGCCCGAAGGCCGATGCCGAACTGGTGGTCACCCGTGGCGACGAACTGAAGGTGGTCGTGCCGCAAGATCGTCAGCGTTTGGCCGCTTACGAGACGCTCGACTTCACGCACTTTTATCTTCAGCCGATGGATGGTCCGCTGCGCGACACCAACACCAGGCTGGCGATCGATTACTGCAAGTCGCATCCGCGCTGGTCGCTGTCGATGCAGACGCACAAATACCTGAATATTCCCTGAGCCGTTGCCGTGATTACGATTACCCGGAAACTTGAATTCGATGCGGGCCACCGCATTCCCGATCACCGCAGCCAGTGCCGCAATCTGCACGGGCATCGCTATGTGCTCGAGATCACGCTCGCCGGCGAAGTGAGCCGCGAGAGTGGCGCGTCGGACAACGGCATGGTGATGGATTTCGCCGATGTGAAGGCGCTGGCCAACGAGCATCTCGTCTCGGTCTGGGACCATGCGTTTCTCGTGTACGAAGGCGATGCGGCTGTGCGCGATTTTCTGGCGACGATGCCCGATCACAAGACGGTCGTGTTCGATCGTGTGCCGACGGTCGAGAACCTCGCCGCCGCCGCCTTCGACAAACTGAGCGGTGTGTTCGATGCGCATTACGGCCGCGATCTGCGACTGGTGCGCCTGCGTTTGTACGAGACGCCGAACTGCTGGTCGGAAGTGACGGCGTAACGCGCGCTAGCGTTATCGCGTCGATCCTCACGCATCAAAGCCCGCCGGACGTCACGTTCTGCGGGCTTTTGTTTTTCTAGGACACCGGTCAGCACGATAGCCGCAGCAAGCTATCATGCGGATTGCACACCGTAACTCCTAGGGGACAACTCAAATGAAATCGTTTCTGCGCGGCTTGTTCGCCGCTTTGCTGTTGACGGCTTTTGCCTTGCCTGCCACGTCGGCGTTCGCGAAAGACAAGGTCGTGTACCACATCAATGACGCGGACAGCCAAGCCATTGCCGGGCTGCGCAATATTCGCAATCAACTCGATACCGTGCCGGATACGGAAGTGATCGTGGTTGCGCACGCGAAAGGCGTCGATTTCCTGATGAACGACTACAAGGCGAAAGACGGCGTCGATGTGGCGAGCCTCGTGACAGGCCTGCATGCCCGTGGCGTGAAGTTCGAGGTGTGCGAGATCACCATGAAGCAACGCAATCTGACCAAGGATCAATTCGTACTCGATGCGGACTTCACGCCGTCCGGTGTCGTCGAACTCACGCGTCTTCAGCAGAAGGGCTACGCGTACATCAAGCCGTAATTCGAAGACACAACGAGCACTGCTGAAAGCCACACCCCGAAGCACCGGAGATCGAGCCGGTTTTCGGGGTGTTTTTCATGGCGCGCAGCCTCGCCGACGCGCGCGACCGGTTTGGCGCACAATAGGCGCGTGCCCGTCCTCGGAGGTCCCTCATGTCGACGTCTAACGCCATGCGCTGGCTGCTTGCCAGTGCCGCGCTCACGCTGGTGAGTGTCGCCTGCGAATCGATTCCGTATGCCGTGGCAGCCGCTCAGGCGCCCGCACAGGCACTCACGGATCAGGCAGTCCACGACTACGAAGCGGGGCAGCAGACGCAGGCGCTCGACGAGTTCCGCCGCGCAGCGCAGCAAGGCAACCGGCTGGCGCAGTTCGACTACGCGATGATGTTGCTCGCAGGCGAAGGCGGCGCGCCCGATCCGCAAGGGGCTGTGCAATGGCTCGACCGCGCAGCGAACGCGGGCATGACGCAGGCCCAATACGTGTACGGCAAGATGTACGACGATGGCTACGTCGTGAACAAGTCGATTCCGCAAGCCAATCACTGGTACGAAAAGGCCGCACAGCAGGGCCATGTGCAAGCGCAGGCGGCGATCGCCAACGAGTACTTCATCGGGCGCGGCGTGCCCAAGGACTACAAGATCGCCTTCGGCTGGTATGAAAAAGCGGCGCGAGGCGGCGACCTGCCGTCGCAGTACATCGTCGCGAGCTACTTCGAACGCGGCTATGGCGTCGTCACCCCCGATCTCGACCGGGCACGTTTTTGGTACGAAAAAGCGGCGGCGCAGGGCGATATTGCCGCGCAAGGCAAACTCGACGCATTCAAGAAGCAAGGCACATCGGACAACGCAGCGTCCGCCCGGTGATCGCCTGAACTAATACGCGCGACCTTTCCAAGGCGCACGGCACCGCTCCACACGCGCGTGACGCCGCGCTACACCAAATCCGTCTGACAGACGGTAATCCCGCCTCGCCTCTCCATCCCCCACCGCACCTCGCGCCGCACGGGAAATGCCGTATGGCGGGCGATATGCGGTAACGCAGCCGCGTCCGCAAATCATGATCGCGCCTGCGGAAAATGCGAAGAATCCCATCATGACTCGATAAAGCCGCGTCAGTAGCATCGGCGTCAACGATGTTACTCATAAGGAGCGCGAACGCCGCATGTCGCGGGGGACTCGCGGGAAGCCATATCCCGCAGCTACCGCACACTTCGCCCGCTCGCGAACAAGCGATGAAGCCAGACACTTTGCCGGATGCGATCGAAAGCGTGCAGCACAGTGCCGTGCTGCGTTTGCTCACCGGGCCGATGCGCGGCTGCGAATTCACGCTGACCGATGGCGTCACGTTGTTCGTCATCGGACCGAGCGATCCGGCGATCGACCGCGGGTGGCAAGCGGACATCCCGCCCAACGCCATCTACGTCCCGATGGACGGCGAGGGCGATAACTTCGAAGTGTTGGTCGACCATGACGGGCGTGCAGGCGTGTTCGTCAGAGTGCTGGGTGATGCCGCGGGGAGAGAAATCGCCATCGATGCAACGCAGATCGTAGAAATCGGCGATGTGCGCGTTGGCGTGCGACGCGTGAGCGAATCATGGTCGGAAGATGTGTCGCGCAGTATGTGCGCGCCGGTTGGCACGGCGGACACGGCCATGCATCCGGGCAAGCATCGCCGCCGCTGGCATCGGGTGTTTTGGGTGACGTTGCTGCTCGTCGGACTGGTGGGCGGCGCGTGGTTCTACATGCGCAGCGCACCGCAACGGCAAGCGCAAGGCATTGCCGATTATCTCGAGACCATTGGCGGGCGTGCGCGGGTGCTGCCCGGCACCGACGGCATGATGTACGTGCTCACGGAGGACAGCGCACAGCGTCTCTCCCTGACGCGAATCCTCGGCGCTGCGGTGATCCAGCGCGAAGGGCTGGTCGTGCTCGCGCTGGATGAAGAGAACGATCGCATCACCCAATGGATCGATGCGTCGCGCAATCAGGTGCCCTATTTCAAACTTTATTTCGACGACCCGGCGACGCCCGAGTTGTGGGTCGGCAAGCAACACTTCCGGCTCTCCGCGCCCGAAGCCGCGCAGTTCCGAAACCTGCTGCACGAAAAGATGCCGTACGCCAGACGCGTGAACATCGTGCCGCACGACGAGGCCGATGCCAGCAACGAGGCCGAAGACGCGCTCAAGCGGCAGATGGTGCCTTTCTTGCGCACCGACACCCCCGAAGGCGTGACATTCCACATCAGCGCCGAACTCGACGACGTGCAACTGCGCCGTCTCTACAGCTTCATGCAGACCTTCGCCAAGCGCTGGGGAACCAAGCTCGTGCGATTCAACGTCGACTTGCGCGACGACTGGAGCGGACAGAAATCCTATTCCTATGGCGCGATGGCTTACGTCAAGGAAGGTCCGCAGCAATGGCAGTTCATGCAGCGGCAGTAACCCCCCTCACCTCACCAACCCAGGAGTACACCATGGCAGAGATCACCCCCCCGGACGGCTACAGAACGCTCGAAACCATGTCGTGGGCGTTCAACGACGCCGCCAAAGATCTGGATAAGCGTGTCCAGGAAGCGTTTGAAAAAGTCAAAGGCAGCGCGAGCAATTCCGGCGCACTCGCTGAATATCAGGCGGCGCTTGGCGAAAAAACACTGGTGCTGAGCGCGCAGTCGTCGACGGTGAAGACCTGGCGCGATACGGCGGCCGGCATCATCCAAAAGTTCTGACGCGATGCACTTTTCCCCTCGACGCTGAAAGGAGACCCGTCATGACAACCGCCATTGCGCCACTGCAACGTCCCGACGTGCTCGAAGTGCCGACCTCGGTCATCGCCGGTGACCCCGGCACTGGCGGCTCACTGGAGTCGCGATTCATCCATGCGGCGGCCGATCTTTCGGCCAGGTACGAGACCGAGCGCATCGGCATGACACAAGATGTCGGCCGCATGGATGCGTCGGACCCCGTCGCCCTGAATGCCATGCAAGTTCGCCTGGCGGAGTACAGCCTGGAGGTCTCCATGACGGCGACACTGGCGCGCAAGGCCGTCGGTGCGGTGGAGGCCCTGCTCAGGTGAAGTGGCGTCATGTCCTCCTCGCGTGTGTCGTGCTCTCGCTCGCCGCTTGCCGGCGCAGCGAGACGCTCCTCACCTCGCTAGACCAGCAGCAAGCCAACGAAGTGGCCGCCGTATTGCTGCGTCACGACATTGCGGCGGAAAAGGTCGATGCGGGCAAGGCGGGCTACACGATCAAGGTCGACACGGGCGACTTTCCGTCCGCTGTCGACTGGCTCAAAACTTACGATCTGCCGTCGCGCCCGCGCATGGAGATCGCGCAGATGTTCCCGCCCGATGCGCTGGTGGCATCGCCGCGCGCCGAGCGCGCTCGTTTGTACTCGGCCATCGAGCAGCGGCTCGAACAGTCGTTGCGCTTGATGAATGGGGTGCTCGCCGCCCGTGTTCATCTGAGCTACGACGTGGAGGGCTTGGCGATGGATCAGGCGCAGACGGCACCGCATGTTGCCGCGGTCGCGGTCTATCAGAAAGGCGTCGATCCGTCTGTGCTCATCAACGACGTAAAACGCTTCCTCAAGAACAGCATCGACGATGTGC
Source organism: Pandoraea pneumonica (assembly GCF_049918595.1). Lineage (GTDB taxonomy): Bacteria > Pseudomonadota > Gammaproteobacteria > Burkholderiales > Burkholderiaceae > Pandoraea > Pandoraea pneumonica_A. The sequence goes on along the minus strand of NZ_JBNCRZ010000001.1, from coordinate 922,686 downwards.
GTTACGAAAACATTTCGGTCGTGCTGTCGCCGCAACCGGACGCACTGGATCTTCCCGCGCCGCCCCCGGTGAGCCGCAGCAATGGCAGTAGCAACACTGCGTTTTGGACGATGGGCCTGATCGCGTTGCTGCTGGCGGTTGCGACGTTGATTGGCGTCAGTGCGCGGGTACTCGCGCGCTCGGGCAAGCCGCGTGTGCCCGCCGCTGCGGAGGAGACACTGTGACGCTGCACTCGAAACCCGGTTTGCACGAGTCATCCAGCGCCGTTGCCGTGGGTTGGCGGCTGATGATGTTCGATCCGGTGTCGTACATCCACCCGGGGCACTTCGCGCTGCCTGAATCGTTTGCGTCGCCGCGCCAGCGTGCCGTCGTCAACGAAATCCTGATCGTCGCGCTGCGGCTCGATACGCACTGGCCTTTCGATCGGGTTGGCATCGCCGAGCGTGCGTGGTTGCTCAACTGGCAGCGCTTGCCGCAAGTGGCTTATCTGATGGGATGTCAGGCGCTCAAGGCCGGGTTGTGCCGTCGCGCCGCGTTGCTGCGCTTGCCCGCGTGGGCCACGGCGTTCGCCCGCTTGCCGCTGCTTGAACCCACGACGCCGACGGGGCCGCAGCCGCCTTCGCATGCGGATCTGCTGGCCGAGGGCTTTGCCCGTCTGACGGCAATGGCCGCGCCACTCCCCGAGCCGGTACGTCAGCGCCTGCCGTTGTTGTTTGCTTCGAACGTTGCCCGGCTCGGGCACTGCCCCGGCGCGTTCGATTTACGTCTGTTCGTGACTGCCTTGCAATATGCCAAAAAGCATCCCCATTCCCCCCCAGACACCCGTCGTTGACGGCGTAGTCGTCAAGCGGCGGCATCTCGAACGAGGTGCGGTGCACGCGCGCGTCGATCGCGATATCCGCCAGTGGGCGAATCAACATGTGCGCGAGTCGCAGGCGCGCACGTTGTCGCTGCAACAGCGCGCGGTGCGCAACGGATACGCACGCGGCATTGCGGCGGCGCTCGAAGCTACCGTGGCGCAGATCATGCAAACCGAGCAGATGTGCCGACAGTGGCGCAGCGAGATGGCCAAGCAAATGCAGGCGCTGCTCGCGCAAGCCGCTCGGCACCCGCAAGCCCTGCTCGCAGCCATCGACGATGCCTTCGAAGCGTTCGCTGCGCACGCGAGCGATGTGCCGTTCGTCGTTGCATTACCTGCATCGCTGCGGACACAACGCGAATCGATTCGCGCAAGACTGGAAGTCATCTGCCCGGCCCCGCTGACGTTTGAATGGCGCGCCGACGACGCGCTCGCCGTTCGACGTGGCGACCACGTTTTCGAGTACGACCCGGCCGAGTACATCGCGCGCGCCACGCAGGCCATCGAGCATCACCCCGGTGCGACGCCTTGCGAACTTCACACGATGCTGGCCGCAGCGCTGTTGCCCTTGCAGGCGCAGGTAGACGCGTTGGCACGTGACGCGTGCACCGATACACCGACAGCTGCGCCGGTATCCGACGCCGATCGTTTGTCCCATGGAGCCCATCTATGAATGTCGTATCGCGAGCCGATCTCACCGTGCCAGTTTCGCGGGCGCAAGACGAAATCAGAACGCCGCCGCCGACCCTGCTGCAACGTATCCGGGGTGCGAGCGAAACGAACGTGTCCGAATCGATGCCCCCGGCCTCGACAAGCACGTCGAACGACGACGAGACAGTCCCGCCGGGCGATAGCAGCGCCGACGACGTCGAATCGGTGTTTCGGGAGGCTTGGATACGAAACCTCTGGATCGAATGGCTCGACACAGGCAAGGCGCGTTACGAAGAAATCGGCGGGAGTTAGTCACGCAGGCGAGCGAAGTGCCGTAGCAATAACCCGGACCAATGAATTTGGCGTGACTTGATGTGAGGTGGGCGATGAGAGGTATGGAAATTATGGGAACGCAGCAGGAACTGTGTGCGAACGATTCCCGCGCATTGACGTGCGATGGCGTGTGGTTTGTCAGGCAAACGGCGGGTGCAGGCGATCTCTCGTTGGAGTTGCATGCCTCGCACGCCAGTCAGTCGACACGCGTGCCGCTGCCGTCGGGCTACTGTGGCCTGTTGATGTTCGGGCGCGGGCAGATGCGCGTGAGCGGCGGCGTTCTGCAATACCACCCGTTGCACTGCGACGTGCTCGTCAAACTGCTCGCGTTCATGGACGAAGCCAGAGTCGCGCAGCCCTGCGAGGCCGATCGCTATGCGGGCGTTCCCGCTTTGCATCGCGTGCCCGTGGACACGCCGTGGACCGACCGGCGTCAGTGCGAAATATGGTTCCTGAGCCAGTTGGTGGCCCCCAACGACGCGTTCTACACCATGTTGACCATGCTGCGGCGCGGCGAGTCGTACAAGCTTGTGCGCTTTTTACTGTCGCGCTCGCACACGGGCGGCACGCTGCGCCACATGTGTGCGAAGTACGGCGTGTCGTACTCGCATTTCCGACGGCTGTGCCGCTGTGCGCTCGGCGAGTCCGCAAAGATCGTGTTGCGCGACTGGCGCATGGCGCGCTCGATGCTGGAAGTCGCGCAGGGCAGCGATAGCTATACCGAAATCGCGCTTCGGAACGGCTACGCCTCGTCGTCGCATTTCTCTACCGAGATCAAAGAACTGATCGGCATGTCGCCGACAAGTGCGGCAAGTGCGCTGCGGACATCGGCACGATGACGCGTCGGCACTCCCTCGTATGCGCGTTGCTGTGCGCCGTGGCGACTGGGCCGGTCAGTGCTTCGTGGGCAACGACGCTGGCGTCGGCCGGTACGCTCGACGCGCCGGCGGCCACGGCGTCGCCGGCGCCACGCGTGAGCAGCACCGGCAACGGCAGTCCAACCGCACGCGGCGGCTACGTCGCACGCAACGACAACTTGCGCGTATTCTTCGACGCGCTCTCGCCCTATTTGGGCAAACCGGTCATCGTGAGCAAGGCCGCAGCGAAGAAGCAGGTGTCCGGCGATTTCGATGTGTCGAACGCGCGCGGGTTGCTCGAATCGTTGGCGGGAAAGCTAGGCCTCATCTGGTATCACGACGGGCAATCGATTTACGTCTACGACGCCTCGGAGGTGCGCAGCGCTACCGTCTCGTTGCGCTATGCCCGCGTGGCCGACGTGACGGCATACCTGCGAACCACCGGCCTCTATGACCGACGCTATCTGGTGCGCGGGGACACCCGCAGTGGCGTTTTCTACGTGTCGGGGCCGCCGGTGTATGTCGATCTGGTGCTCGCCGCAGCGAAGTCGCTGGATCGCGTCAGCCGAAGCGACGAGGCGCAGGCGTCGGCACCCGAACAGATCGGTGTCGTGCGCATGGACAATGCTTTCGTCTCCGACCGGACTTACGCGCTGAGAGAAGAGAAGATCGTCATCCCCGGGATGGAGACGATCGTCCGGCAACTGGTCGCGACGGGCGAGGTCTCGCCGTCACAAGAGGCGCCTGAGAAGACACCTCGGAAGGACATGGCTACCGAAGACGCCGGCGATGAAGCGTCGATGACTTCACACGATCAGGATGTCTCATCGGACACCGCACCTGCCACGCAGACGCCGGTGGTCGTGCGCGCCTATCCCGCCGGTAACAGCCTGATCGTCAAGGGAAGCGCGCAGCAAGTCGAGCGCATCGAGCGGCTGGTGACGCGGCTCGACGTGCCGCGCCGACACATCGAACTCTCGTTGTGGATCATCGACCTTCGCAAAGAAGCACTCGACTCGCTCGGCATCGATTGGTCCGGTGGCGCGAACCTTGGCTCGAAGGTCGGTTTGCTGCTTAACGCCACCACGCCGTTGAGCACGCTCGACGGCGTGCGCTTTCTCGCACAGATTCACGCGTTGGCGTCCAACGGCCGGGCGACGGTGGTCTCGCGGCCGGTGATTTTGGCGCAAGAGAACATCCCGGCGTTATTCGACGGCAGTCAGACGTTCTACGTGCCGCTCGAAGGCGAGCGTTCGACCGATTTGCGCAGCGTCACGTACGGCACGATGGTGAGCGTGTGGCCGCGTTTTGCCGGGGACGACGAGATCGAGATGACGCTCAATATCGAAGACGGCACGAGCGCCCCGCCCCGAGACAGCGACAGCAAATACACGTCGCTCCCCACCGTTTCTCGCACGCATATCAGCACGATCGCTCGCGTACCGCAGGGCAAGAGCCTGCTGATCGGCGGCTACACCCGCGACAGTGGCGATACCGTCGAGAAGAAGATCCCCCTGCTTGGCGATATCCCGCTACTGGGAAGATTGTTTCGCTACACCAGCAGCACCCAGAACAACAACGTACGCGTGTTCCTGATTCAACCGAGAGAGATCGGTCAGGCACTGGCGCGCGATGCGAGCGATATCGGCGCGGATACCGTGAAGACGCTGCCCTATCCCCAAGATGCCGGGGTTCAGGCTGTGCGGGCGGCGACGGAACTCGACGCGCCGCAGCGTGAGAACGAAGAACGCAGCGACCCATCCGGCCCGGACGCGTCTCACGTCATCGACGCGGGCGACGAGGCAGCGCCCGCTGTCCCATCGAAGAGGAGCGTCTATGAGCGGGCTTGAAGCCATCCGCCCCTTCTCTGCGCCGGCGTCTTTGGCGCAGACCAGTGACAAGACGGGCAACAAGGCCGCGGCGAGTCATCACAATGCGACGCGTATGGCCGACGATGACGACGACGGTAAGTCGCAGCGAATCCTCGGCGGGCCGGTGGCCGACGTACGGCGCGCGCAGGACGCGTCGGACGAAATGTCGTCGGCGATGGCCCAATTCCGTTCACGTGCATTACGCAGCGCCGAGGAGCGGCGCGGCTTGGACGATAGCTATGCGCACCTGCTAGACGACTCGGCACCCGACAGGATTCAGCGGATTCTGGCGGCGTCGTGGGCCTCGCCGGAGGAGCTGGCCCGCATGCTGCAGACCGAATTCCCCGACGTGAGCGACCGTTGGCTTGCGCTCAAGGTGCTGATTTCGCAACGCGATCACCTCTCGCCGGAACAGCAAACGGCGCTCGATGCTGTGCTCGCCCGTGCCGAAGCCGCACCACCGGAGGAAGTCCGTCATCGGCTTGCCGGGATCCACTGTGCGATCAAAGCGCGCCTGTGCAGCAATGAGATGCCCTTGGCCTACACGCCGTCGATGTTGCGTGCGGCCTATCGCAATTTCTTGTGCGGCGAAGCGAGCGACATCGAGATCTACCAGAACTGGATCGGCGACTTCGGCTTCGCGCGCCGCGCGCAGGTACTGCACTTCATGGAGGGCGCACTGGTCGACGACATGTGCGCGAACGATCCCAGCAGCACGGCGCATGAGTTTCTGTCGCCGCTCTCGCAGCTCGGCACCTTACGGCGTTTGCGCACCTGCGAGAGCACGTTCGTCGCCCAGGTCAGCACCAGTCCGATGGCCCGGCCGTTCAACGATCGGGAACAGGACTGGCTGCACTTTCTGCTGGTGATTCTGACGGACCCCACCGAGCTCGACGGCGCCTTGCGCGATGTGACCGGCGACGCGGCGATGCTGCAAGGGTTCGACGCGCACAGTCGACTGATCGGTTTGCTGCAACGGGCGTGCTCTGCGCTGCCGGGCGAACCGCTGCAAACGCAGGAGGCTCGCGACGCGGTGCTCGATGGCCTGAAGACGTTCGCAGATGCGGCGTATCGACGCGAGATGGTGGCCATCAACGCCGACCCGGTCTCGCGCGACCGCAGGAGCGCCTGATGCCGACCGTGTTGCTGGGCAGTCTGCGCGAGCGGCCGGAAATCATCATCCTGATGCTGATGACGTGCGTCATCGCGATGCTGGTGGTGCCCTTGCCGACGTTCCTGGTCGACTTCCTCATCGGCATCAACATTGCGATCTCCGTGCTGCTCTTTCTCGGCGCGTTTCACATCGAGAAGATTCTGAGCTTCTCGTCGTTCCCGTCGATGCTACTGATTACGACGCTATTCCGGCTGGCGTTGTCGATTAGCACCACGCGTTTGATTCTGATCGATGCGGACGCGGGCAAGATCATCGATTCGTTCGGCGACTTCGTGATAGGCGACAGCCTCGCGGTGGGCTTTGTCGTTTTCGCGATTGTCACCATCGTGCAGTTCATCGTCATTGCGAAGGGTTCGGAGCGCGTGGCGGAAGTGGCCGCGCGCTTTTCGCTCGACGGCATGCCGGGCAAGCAGATGAGTATCGATGCCGACGTCAAGGCGGGCACCATCGACACCGAGGGCGCGCGCGAGCGCCGCAGCGTGCTTGAGCGGGAGAGTCAGTTGTACGGCGCATTCGACGGCGCGATGAAGTTCGTCAAGGGCGACGCCATTGCAGGCATTGTCATCATCTTCGTCAACTTGATCGGCGGCATCATCGTCGGCGTCACGCAGCGCGATATGGACCTGAGTGGTGCCGTGACCACCTACTCCACGCTCACCATCGGCGACGGACTCGTCGCGCAGATTCCGGCGTTGCTGATTTCGGTCGCGGCCGGTTTCGTCGTGACACGGGTGAACGGTGAAGTGAGCAATATGGGGCGCACCATCGTCAGCCAGCTCATGGGCAACCGGTTCGTACTCGGTGCGACGGCGTTGCTCACGCTCGCCATTGGCACCCTGCCGGGGTTTCCGATGATCACGTTCACGGTGCTCGCCGCGCTACTGGCGGCAGCCTGCTATTTCGCGCGCCCGACGGCGGCGAATGCGGGGCAGGCCGGTGGGAGTCAAGCGAGTAAGGGCGAAGCCACGGGAAAGGACGGTGGCAAACCCGCCAAGGCCGGACCGGGCAGCGGCCTGATGCTGATCGACGATCTCGATGGCGTGGCCCCGGCCACAGCGCCGCTGGCGGTGGTGGTGCCGACCGCGCGGGTTGCGGCGTTCGAAGCCGACGCGTTTGCGCGCCGCATCCGCAGTCAATTCTTCAACGACTTCGGTGTGCACTTGCCCGAGGTGTTGCTGCAAGGTTCCGAACAGATCGACGACGCCCGCGCTGCCGTCTACATCAACGAAGTGCGCGCCGACGAGTTCGGCATTTACTACGACCGGGTACGCGTCGAGGCCTATACCCAAGAGGTCGCAGCATTAGCGTTAGATCCCGTCTTCTCCGGCCCAGACCGTGGCCGCTGCGCTTGGGTGACACCGGAGCAGGGCGAGATGCTCGCGCAACTGAAACACGCGACGCTCGCGCCTGCCGACGAGTTGTACCAATGCCTCGCGGTGCTGCTCACGCGCCACGTGAACGAGTTCTTCGGCATTCAGGAAGCGAAGAAGATGCTCGACCTCGTGGAAGGTCACTACCCCGATCTGGTCAAGGAAGTGCTGCGTCACGTGGCGTTGCAGCGGGTGGCGGAAATTCTCCAGCGGCTGGTGATGGAGCGCATCTCCGTGCGCAACATGAAGCTCGTGATGGAAGTGCTTGCGATGTGGGCGCCGCGCGAAAAAGACGTGCTCAATCTCGTCGAGCATGTGCGCAGCGCGCTGGGGCGCTACATCTGCAACAAGTTTTTGCGTAACGGCGAACTGCGTGTCGTCATGTTGTCCGCCGAACTTGAGGAGACCGTGCGCCGCGCGATCCGTCAGACGGCCGGTGGATCGTTCGTCAACATGGAGCCCAGAGACGCCGAGACGCTGCTCGATCGGGTCGGCGTGGCGCTCGACACCTCCGGGCGGGCGCATAAGGAAGTGGTGTTGCTCGCGTCGGTCGACGTGCGGCGCTTCGTCAAGAAGCTCGTCGAGACCCGCTTTCGCGATTTGGAAGTGTTGTCGTTCGGCGAGTTGGTCGACGGCGTGTCGGTCAACGTGATCTCCACCATTTGAGCCACCCGCCCATGCCCGCTCACCTCGCCCGCCGTGCCCATCATGCCCACCGTACCCATGAGGTCCCTTGCTCGTGGAGATCTCGATGAAGCACATCCCCCCCGTGGGTCCGCCGTTTATCCGGCGTATGGCGCTTGTCTCGCGCATTGCCGGACACACCGCGCAGGCGCGGCTGCCGGGCGTATCGATTGGCGAAATCTGCGAGATTCGCCGCACTTGGCGCGCCACTGCGGCGGTGGGGCAGGCACAGGTCATTGCCGTTCACGACGAACACGCCGTTCTCAGCCTGTTTGCGGCCACCCAGGGCCTCTCGCGCGACTCGGCGCTGGTACCGACAGGGCGGCAGGCCACCTGCCGGCCACAGGCCGCATGGCGCGGCGCGGTGCTCGATGCCTGCGGCGAGATCGTCGACCGGATCGATGGGGTGTCTGGGCTGTCGCACATGCCTGCGGCACCGGACACGTTGCCCGCCGAGCGCGAACTGCTCGCCCCGGCGTTGGCTTACGACAACCGGGTCGGGATCGATACACGGCTGCATACGGGGCTGCGTGCCATCGACGCTTGTCTGCCGTGCGGACGCGGGCAGCGCGTCGGTATCTTCGCGCCTGCCGGATGCGGCAAGACGTCGTTCATGAATGCGCTGATGGCGGGGGTGGACGCGGATACCACCGTGGTGGCCTTGATCGGTGAGCGCGGGCGCGAGGTGGTGGAGATCGTCGACGAACTGCGCCGCTCGCCCGGTGCGAATCGCTGCGTGGTCGTCTATGCCACATCGGATGCGCCTGCCGTGGCGCGGCGCAATGCGGCGTTGCTCGCTACTACCGTCGCCGAGTATTTCCGCGAGCAGGGCCATCACGTCGCGCTGTTTGTCGACTCGCTCACACGCTACGTGCGCGCGTGCCGCGATCTGGCGCTGGCGACCGGCGAAGCGCCGATGCGCGCGGGCGTGCCCGCTTCTGTCTACAGCAGCCTGCCGCAGTTACTCGAGCGTGCGGGGGCGGCCACGTCGGGAAGCATCACGGCGTTCTACACGGTGCTCATCGAAGACGACGATTCGACCGACCCGATGGCCGAAGAAATCCGTTCGATTCTCGACGGGCATATCCATCTGAGCGCGCGCCTCGCGCAACGAAGTCACTACCCGGCCATCGACGTGTTGCGCAGTGTGAGCCGAGTTGCAACACGCGTGGCGACGCCGGAGCACCTGCGCGCGGCAGGCGAGTTGCGGGCGTGGCTCGCGCGTCTGGAGGCGTTGCAAACCCTTGTCGATCTGGGCGAATACCGTCCCGGTGTCGATGCAAAGGACGACCGCGCGATGGCTGCTAAACCGGCGATGGAGGCGTTCTTGCGGCAGACGCGGGACGAATGGTCGTCCGAAGACGAGACCCTGAGGAGGTTGCATGACATCGTGGACTGATCTGCATCGGTTGCAGCAGGGGGCCGGGCAAATGAAGCAGTTGCAGGAGCGCGATCTGCGCGATCTCTCTGTGCAAGACGTCAAGTTGGCGGCACAACGCGACGCGCTCAACCGGCAATGCGATGCCATCGCCGGCTTGATCGAATCGTCGCGACTCTCGCAAGTGCAGATGAGTTTGACCGAGCTTCGCCGCGAACTGCGCAACGGTGCGTTGCTACGTCAGCAAGCACGCGAACTGGACGTACGCGCCAAATCGCTCGATGAGGCGCGTGATGAACTCGCGGCGCAACGTGAACGCTGCGAGGCGCTTCGCAGACGGTGGTGGCGCAAGGAAACCACGTACACGCGGATGACGGTCGCACTGCGTAAGGCCGCACTGCTGCGTATCGAACAACGTGAAGTCACCGAATTCGAGGAGCGACTGGCATGGATAGCGCTGTGATTGGCGTCGCAACGACACTCCCCATGTCCGTCGAGACCACGCAATCGGCGGAATCGGCCGACGCGGCGCGTGCGTCGCGAGACGACAGCGAGGCGGCGAAGGCATTCGAGTCGGCGCTGCGGCGTCGCGATGCGCAGCGCAAGCGTGATGAGGTGTGGCAAGGCGGTGGGCCAGGCTGGCAGATGCTCGTTCGTCCGGAGGCTCACTTGCCAGTGGCTTCGGCAAGCGGGGCGGAGGATGCCGCCACGGCGGCGGAAATCGAGCGTCACTCAACTGAGGAAAGACGCGACGGCGATCGCGCGGAAGTGCGCGTCATACCGAAGGAGAACGGCGCCGACCGGCATATGGTTCGACCCCCACACGCATTGGTTGAAGCGGCGGACGCCGCGCTGCTATCCCCTCGCCATCAGACACCCACGGACGCTGCCGCGTCGCTACCCACGGCCCTCACGGCAGGCTCGACGCACACGCCCTCCACGCTCCCGACGCCGCAGGATCATCGCAAGTCGGACCGAGGTGCACCGGAGGGCGTGCCTGCGTGGGGCGTCACGGGTCACGCGCCGCGTGATGCCGCACCGACGGCAGCGCTCTCGCAACAGGCACCACGAGACCGGCCGGCGCACACCTTACCGGGCGGTAGTGAGCCAGCTTGGACGCCGCCGGGCAGCGACGGCATGCGTTATTCGTTCGGCAGTTGGGGCAAGGGGCATTTCGTACAGGTACAGGCCGTACAAGTCGACGGACATCAGCGCTTCGTCCTCGGTGCGTCAGACGCGCTGGTGCAGCGTCGCTTGCAGGCGATGTGGCCGGCTACGTCCACAGGTGGCGCGGCGCGCTGGCAACTGAGTGGGGCCGGGGTGTCGATTGTCACCGCCGTTGCGCCGCCGGATGACGCGACGCAAGAGGAGCGCGAATGCTAAGGCTGCGCCGCGTCGACGAGACGCTGTCGCGGCTGACCCGGGCCGAAGCTGTCTGGCGGGCGAGAGGCTTGCGAGTGTCGCTAGAACCCCTGCCGCGCATGGGCACATGGATCTGCGTGCACGACGCGGCCAGAACCTGGCAGGCGTGGATCGAGCCCGGTATGTGGCTCGAAGGGGTGTCGCACGAACTGGCGTCGCTGGCGTGCTGCGCCGACACCGAGCGGCTGGCCGCCCGCCTGTTCGCCGCAAGCACGCATCCGCTGCAAATGCCGGTACCCGAGTTGGCGTACTACGCGCTCGATGTCGACGCCCCCATCGATGGGAGCGCGTTGCCTGAAGGGATGCTGCTCAAGGTGCGGGCGGACGAGTGTCCGGTATGGCTGGCGCGTGCCCCTGTGGTCGACGGCGAACTGGCGCGCGATGTGGATGGCGTGCGGTTCTGGCTGAACGCCGAGCTTGGCAAAAGCCGCGTGTGCGCACAGACGCTGCGTGAGGTCGACAGTGGGGACGTGCTGCTCATTCGTGAACGACGCCGCGCGCTGACTTGTGGCGGACTGACATTGGGTGGTTATCGAAGGGAAGAAGGAGCGCTAATGCTGCAAACGTACACACAACCTGAGACGGTGCAAGACATGGACGACGGCGTGCCGGCGCCGGCGTCGCTGGAACAACTGCCGGTAGACCTTGTTTTCGTTTTGCAGCGTCAACGCCTCTCGCTCGCCGAGCTGCGGCAGTTATGGCAGACGCCGGTGCTGCCGTTGCAGCCGGAAGCCGAACAGCGTGTTGAGGTTCGCGTCAACGATGCGCTGATTGCGCGCGGTGAACTCGTGCAGTTGGACGGGCGGCTGGGCGTGCAGATCAACGAGTGGTTCGGGAGCGCAGGACATGTGGAGTGATGTACCGGCGATCGGCGTACTGAGTCTGTTTACGCTGCTGCCGTTTCTGATTGCGTCGGGCACCTGTTACGTGAAGTTCTCCATCGTCTTCGTGATGGTGCGTAATGCGCTCGGCTTGCAGCAAGTGCCGAGCAACATGACGCTCAATGGCGTGGCACTGCTCGTCTCGATGTTCGTCATGCTGCCGGTTGCCACGGCGGTGTTCAACGCCTACGAGGCGAATCCGGTGAACTTTGCCGATGCGGCCTCGGTGCGTTTATTCATCGACGAAGGTCTCGCGCCCTATCGCGCGTATCTCGTCAAATATGCCGACCCCGGGCTGACGCAGTTCTTCGCGCGCGAGGAAGTCAGCCGCGATACCGGGACCGCTTCGAACGAGATTGTCGAGCCGTCGCTCTTCGCGCTGCTCCCGGCTTATGCACTCTCCGAAATCAAGAGCGCCTTTACGATCGGTTTCTATCTATATCTGCCGTTTGTGGTTGTCGATCTGGTGGTGTCGAGCGTCCTGCTCTCGCTCGGCATGATGATGATGAGCCCCGTCACGATTTCGGTCCCCATCAAGTTGATTCTGTTCGTGGCGATGGACGGCTGGTCGTTGTTGTCGCAGGGTCTAATCCGGCAGTACATGCCATGAGCGGCGTACACAAGGGGTTGCCATGGACAACTTGATCTTCGCGGGTAACCGAGCGTTGTATCTGGTGCTGATTCTCTCGGCGGGGCCCGTGGCCGTCGCCACGCTGGTCGGCGTGACCGTGGGCTTGCTCCAGACGGTGACGCAGGTGCAGGAGCAGACGCTGCCGTTCGGACTGAAGCTGCTGGCGGTCTCGTTGAGTCTGTTCTTGCTCGCGGGGTGGTACGGCGAGATGCTCGTGACATTCGGTACCACCGTCATGCGGCTGGCCATGACCGGAAAGGCATGACATGAGCGCGCCGCTTGGTCCGCTCTCGGCGCTGATATCCGATCACTTCGACGGTGCGATAGCGGCGGGTATTGCGTTTGCACGCGTGGCACCCGTGGTGTATCTCCTGCCGTTGCTCAACGGTAATGTGATGTCCGGTGTGCTGCGCACCGCCGTTGCCATGTGGATCGCGGTGGGTGTGTGGCCCTACGCCTACGGCGCGCCGCTCGATAACACCATGCCGATCTGGTCGCTAGTGCTTCGCGAAGCCGTCGTCGGCCTGCTGCTGGGGTGCGCGCTGGCGTGGCCGTTCTGGGTGTTTCACGGGCTGGGCGCTTATATCGACAATCAGCGCGGCGCGACGCTAAGCAGCGTGATCGACCCGGCCAACGGCGTCGATACCTCCGAGTTGGCGAACTTCTTCCAGTGGTTCGGCGCTGTCATCTACTTGCAGCTCGGTGGCATGACGCGATTGCTAGAGGTGATGGCACAGAGCTACCGTGCGTGCGAGCCATTTGGCCCATGCACGTTATCGGCCGAGCGTGTTCACTCGCTGCTCGATACGATCATGAGTCACGCGATCTCGCTGAGTGCGCCGGTCGTCGGCGCACTGCTGCTCTGTGAACTGATGCTTGGCCTGCTGTCTCGCTTTGCGCCGCAGGTTAATGCGTTCGCTCTGTCGCTCACGGTGAAAAGCCTGATCGCGTTTGCCGTGCTGTTGATCTACTTCTCTGCGGTGTTACCGGACGGGCTGAGCGCGCTCACGACGCGCCCGCACGAAATTGCGCGCTGGTTCGCGCCGGGCGGCCAATAGCATGGCCGCGAAGACCGAGAAACCGACCCCCAAACGCCTGCGCGACGCCGCCAGGAAAGGGCAGTCGTTCAAGAGCAAAGAACTGACGATGGTGACGCTCGTCTTCGTCGGTCTGGTCTTCGTGCTATCGACCGACCCGCTCGTCTGGCTGATGCAGGAATATCGGCAGGTGCTTGCCGACGGCACGTTCGCCAATCCACAGGCCTATGCCGTCAGCCTCTTTCAGCACGGCTTGCGCATGCTCGCGCCGGTCTTGCTCGTGTGCGCGACGGCGGCGGTGCTGCCTGCGCTCATGCAAACCGGCTTCGTCTGGGCGAGCGAAGCGCTCAAGCTCAATTTCGGCGCGATGAGTCCGCTGCAAGGCGCCAAGAAGATCTTCAGCCTGCGCACCGTGAAAGATGCCGTGAAATCGTTGCTCTACCTCGCGAGCTTTGTGGGCATCGCCACAGCGCTGTGGTTCAACGCGCGGGGGCTGCTATTCGCTCAGGTGCATATGAGCCCTGCGGGCGTTGCCGCTGCGTGGCGGGTGCTCGTCGGCAAGCTCGCGTGGATCACGCTGGCGTGCATTGCGCCCATCGCCGTGCTCGACGCGATGATCGAATTCTGGCTGTTCATTCGCGAGCACCGCATGGAGGTGCAAGAGGTCAAGCGCGAGCACAAGGAAAGCGAGGGCAACCCGGAAATCAAGGCGAAACGCCGCGAGCGCCATATGGAGTTGTTGTCCGAGCCGCAGCGGGCCGACATTCGCGATTCCCGCCTGATTATCGCCAACCCCACACATATCGCTGTGGGCATTTACTTCCGCCCCGACATCATCGCGTTGCCGTTTATCTCGGTGATGGAGACCAATCAACGTGCGTTAGCCGTGCGCACTTATGCCGAGTCGGTCGGCGTGCCGGTCATTCGCGACATACGGCTCGCACGCCAGTTGTATCGCACGCATCGCCGCTACACGTTCGTCACGCTCGATGCGCTGGACGCCATCATGCGCCTGCTGCAATGGCTCGACGACGTCGAGCGCGCGGGCGCACAAGACGACACCACCATCGACGAGCCAGCGGACACCGCTGCCGACGACACGCACACCGCCGACGCGGGATCGAATGCGCCGCAAGAAGTTCGTCGGGAATAAGCCGCTTTCTGCAAGTTTTTCAGGAGGTGGATTGGTTTAATGAAACGCATCGGGATGCCGCTGACTGCCGGAAGCAGCAACGTCGACACCCCCATTGAATGAGCACTCGGGAGGAGGGATGGGACGACAGGATGAGCAGATACGTTCGGCACCGGTCATTGGATCGCTGACGAATTTGCGCCGCGCTCGCACTGCGGCCAATGCGCTTGCACAACCGCGTGAGACGCACGGCGCGATGCAGGAGACGTTACGCGCCGTAGCGCGCGACGCGATGTCGGGACTCGTAGGGGTGGCCAGCGATAGCCGCATCCAATTGCCCGGTGAACTCGCACGCCCATTGCGCACCCACACGTTCACATCGCTTTCCTTTTGCCGGCGCAGTGCAGCGCTGGCGCTGCGTGTTTGTGCGCGGCGTGCTGAGGCGCGGCACACACGCGCCAGAGAAGCGTTCAGTGCGAGTCAGCAGGCAGCGATTAAGGCCGACTACGTCGTTGCCGAGGCGCAAATGGTGGTCGACGTGCTCTCGCCGCGCGATCCGCAATACGCGCGGGCATCCCAAAAATCACAGACGGCGCTCGCGTTGGCGCGTGCGGCAGCCGCGCGCGCCGATGCCTGCTATCGAGCCCTTCGCGCGGGCAGCGTCGATGGCTGGATTCGCTGTCTGGCGTCGATGCCGCTGCCGGTGACGGACGCAGATACGAGCAAAGCAAACCTCACCGGCAGGACGGTGAAGGGCGCCAACTGGCGCATGGCTGGCGGGACGCCGTGCGGATTTCTACCGACCGGACGATTGGCCGGTCGACGACTCACCCGGTGTCGGGTATCGGAAGGAGTAAAAGCGATGTCAAACGCGGCAAAGCAGTTGGAAACTGAAGAGGTTCGTGCCACGGGAGCGATCTGGGATGCAGTGATCGCCGGGGCCAGTCTGAAAGACATTCAAGGCATCTCCAGCGAGACGATGGATGGCTTGTACGCGCATGCGTACGACTTCTATAGCAAGGGGCAATTGGCGCAGGCGGAAGCCTTCTTCCGCTTCTTGTGCATTTACGATTTTTACAACCCGGAGTACATCGTCGGACTGGCTGCCGTTTGTCAGCTCAAGGGCGAATATCAAAAGGCGGTGGATCTCTACGCCATGGCCTTTGCCGTGGGCAAGAACGACTATCGGCCGGTGTTCTACGCCGGGCAATGTCAGATGCTGATGCAGGATGCGCCCGCCGCCCGCGAGTGCTTCTCGCTGGTGTGCGAGAGCAGCTTCGACGGCGATTTGCGCAGCAAGGCCAAGGCCTATCTGACGGCCCTCGATGGTGCACCGGCGCAGGACACGGGGGCGAGCGCCAAGGAGGCCGCATGAGCTCGACCGCCATCGACACCCGGGCGCCTTCGTATGCGCCGCCATCGGCCGACGGCGGCGACGCTTCTTCCGCCAGTCAATCTGCGCCGCCTGTCCCGGCGAGCAACGCGAACGTGATGCACGACCTGCTGAGGGCCAGCATCGACAAGACGCCGACGTCGCAAGACACACCGGTCGACATGTCCGACGCCCCGGCGTTAGCCCCGCCCCGCAAGCATGACAAGGGCGACCTGACGGCGTTGCTCGGCCGCATGATGCAGATGCTGGGTGAGCGTTCGCTCTCGGAAATCGAGACGCGTCTGGCGCAGTGGCAGGCGCAGGAGTCGTCCAAGCAGGCTGTCCGGAGCAAGGAGAGCGAGGCGTTCCTGAACGCCGTGCGCGAGGCCCAGGATGCGCTGAGCGCACTCGAAGGCGCGGGAAAGTCGACGAACGAGGCGCGCGCAGCGCTCGACCGGGCGCGCGACAAACTTGCCCAGGCCCAGGCGGCACTCGATGCGGCCGCGCCCGATTCCCCCGAGGCCATCGCCGCGAAGACGGCACGCGACACGGCCAAAGCGGAGCTCGATGCCGCGGCCAAAAAATTCGACGATGCGAAGTCGGCGCAGAGCAAGGCGCAAGACGCGGCCACCGCGGCCGCCAAAAAGAGCGATGCCTTGCTGAGCGATGTCATGGCCGCGCCAGATGCCAAACCAGGGGCCGAAGGGGAGGAGCATCTCGATCAAATCAAGTCGCTACTCGCCATGATGGCGATGTACGCCAAGTTGGTGGGCGACTCGGCGCAGACCGCCATCGAAGAGGATATGAAGTTCTTCGAGACGATGCGCGAAGCGCGTGAGAACGATCTCCAGAAGCGCAATGCCGATTACCGCGAGCAGGTGCAGAAAGCGGAACGCCTCAACAAGGCGATGGGGTGGTTAGGCAAGATCCTCGGCGCGATCATCACCGTGGTGGGTATCGTCGGCGCGGCGCTCACCGGTGGCCTGACCACGCCGATGATCGTTCTGGGCGGCGCCATGCTCGCCGATACCACGGTGGGTGCCGCGACCGGCTTCTCGCTATTGGGCGAAGCGCTCAAACCATTGATGACGAGTGTGATTCAGCCGATGGCGGCGGCGATTGGCGGCGCCATCGGTGGCTTCCTCGAAAAGATGGGGGTGGGCAAAGCGACGGCGGAAATGATCGGCGGTGTGGTCGGGGCAGTCGTCGCCGCGGTTGTCGTCATCGCCGCGTTGGCGCTCACGATGGTGGCAGGCTCGGCCGTCGCTAGCAAACTGGGCGGCACCCTCGGCAATCTCGTCGGCGAGGCGGTGAAGAAGATCGTCCCCGATTTGGTTCGAGAATCGCTCAAGTCGGGCAGCAAGCTGATGAGTCAGAGCCTATCGTCGCTAGCGTCGCGCATGGGCGCCAATGAGGGCACGGGGCAGGTCATCGGCAGTGCGCTGACGAAGACGGCCGCGTTGGGCGAAGTGGGGTTGGTCGGCACGCAGTCCGGCGGGCAGGTCGCTGCGGGTGTCTTCGAGAAGAACGCGGCGGACATTTCTGCGGACATGGTCGTCTCGCGCGAAGTGCTGAACAAAATCAGCGAATGGGTCAAACAGGCCGCGCAGAGCTTTACCGCGTCGGATAACGTTTTCACCGGCTTGCTCAGCAGCATGTCGGACGCGGCCAAGAATCAGAACGACGCGGGCCGCTTCATCTTGAACAACGTCCGCGCTTGAGTCCGGAGAGAGATCATGAATACTGTTATCGAAAACCGCCCGGCGTATGTGGCACCGAGCCAGTTGTTACCCGCGTGGGATGAGGCAGCAACGAAAGTCGGTATGGCGCGGCTATTCGACGCCGACGCACAGACCCACGCGCAAAGTGCAACTCACGCGCCGGGGCTGGATGTTCCTTCGTCGCAAGCGGATCGCAATGCTGCGCATGAGTGGCTGCGCCAGTTGAACGCCGCTGGCAACGGCGACGTGCCGGATAGCGATAAACCTGCCAGCGATGACGGGTTTGGCGGGCTCATGTCGAGTCAGGCACTCGTCCTGTTGCGGTACTTCGCCTTCTTTCAAAAGGCCTTCGAGAACGACATCAAGCTTCGCGCCGCGTTGACGCAGTTGAATGCGGATACGCTCAAAGGATCGGTCGACGCCATCAAGCGGGGCGGCATGGCCACCATGATGGGTAACTTGTCGGGGGCGACGATCTCGGTCGCCATGGCCGGGGCCGGGGCGTACCAGCAGTTAAAGAAGGTGCCGGAGGCGAGTGCGCTCAAAGATGGCACGGGAGCCGACGTCCCCTCGCCGACCCCGACATCGACGCCGGGGACAAACGCACCGAATGTCGACGCGACACCCGGCGCGACACCCAGCGGGACGCCCGATGTGGACACGCCAGCGTCGAGCACAACGCCCGCGCCGTCGACGCCGGACGTGGACGTTCCCGAAGGGGGCACGCCTGCGCAGGTGACGCCCGAGGCACGCCATCCGCTCGATGACCAGCGCTTCAAGGCGCAGGTGCTGCTGCAATTGGCAAACACGACGGGCAGCGTCGCGACCGGATCGGGCAATTACGCCTCCGCCATTGCGCAGGCTGACCGGCAGCAGAAGGATGCGGCGATGCAAGTCCATAAGGAATCCACCAGCTCGACACAAGAGCAAGCCAATCGCGATCACTCGATGATTACCGACATGCTCAAAGCGATCGAGACGGCAATGCAATCGCGCACCAGCGCGATGGGTGTGATCGCCGGGAACATACGTGCCTGAGGGCCGAAACATTAGGAGATAAGTCACATGAGCGAAGCGGTGAATGCCAACTACCGGCCCGTGCCAGCGCCAATGAATTCCGATATGACGGTCTTGGCGACGCGCCCGCCCGATGCGCCGATGGAAGTGGTGCACGACCCGGCGACCGATGAAGATCGTGCGGGTGATGTTGTCCTGCTGGCGGGCGCACTTCAGGCGGCGGAAAATTTGGGGGATCGCTTGCGCTCGCTAGATCGCGAGATTCGCCTGCAATCACCTTCACCGGCCACCGCCGATGCGGTCGCGGTCAGTGCGCACGATCTGTCGCGTCGTCTTAAGGGGCTGGCGGCCCTCGATGTGCCGGTCAACGACAAGAATCGCAATGGCTTGGGGACCATGGGCAGCGATGATGACCCTAAGTGGTGGGATGACCCTGCTTTTGACAATGGGGCCTTCTGGAAGGAGATTGCCGAGGCGATCTCCAAGCTCAAAGCCGAGTACCTCGATAGCTACAGCGACGCGGCCGACAAATATCTCAAGTTCAACGAGGCAATCAGCAAGATCGTGGCGCAGTTGTCGACGTGGATCAAGACGGACGGCAAGGGGGAAAAGGTCACACTGGATATCGAGGCACTGAAAGCGGCGCTGGAGGAGGTCAAAAAGGCGTTCGAGCTACCGAATCCCGCGGCGGTGCTTTATCCCCCTCAGGAAAAAGACGCCGACGAGATCAAGGGCGCGAGCAAGGAAGATGCCGAGAAGTGGGCCAAGGATCTCGGCGTCCCCGAGAGCTGCGTCAAGGAGCAACCGGAAGGCAGCGGCAAGTACGTTGTCGTCATCGACACTGGGCCGGTTCAGACCATGATCGACAATGTGCCCAAGAACGGGGAAATGAACCCCTTCGAACTCGATATCTGGCGCTCCGGCTTCTCGTCGCAGGAGAACCTGATCAAAACGTCGATGCAGTCGCTGCTTCAACGCTTCTCCACAGCGACCTCGGTCTACGACAATCTCGTCAAGGTGCTGAGTGCCACGATCAACACCACGCTCGAAGCCTGCAAAGGATATTTGCGGTGAGACACCCGACCGGTGTTCTCGGCGAGGCGGCGCGCCAGCGAGTGCCGCCGACGTTGGCACCCTTTGCGCACCACGCGGGATTTCGGGCTGGGCCGCTACGCAACCTTCCGTCGCAGCGATATCTGTCGGCGATGCTGGCCAGTGGCGACGCGGCGTCGATCGGCGTGGCGCTGATGATGGTGATTCGCGATGCGCTCGACCCCACACCGCTCGACGACATCGCCCTGCGCCGCCGATACATGGCCATGCGCGACGCGATATTGCCGCGCGATGCGATGCGGCAACGGGGCATTCTCGAGCAGTTCGCCACCGGTGAAGCGCGGCTGTTGGCCGACGCCTTGGGTGGACTGATCACGCTGCTCGCGGAACATCCACAGCGAGACTCGTTGCGTGCTTTCGCTTCCGAGTTGATCTTGCGCGGCTCGGCAGCCAGCGTTGAAATTCGCCGGAATCCGCTCGTGGCGGCGATGCTTGCCGGACTCGGGTTGTGCGCGATGCCGCTTCGCGGTGACAGCGGCGTGATGTAACAAGGCCCCCGCCTTTGCAGGTGGGGGCCTTTGGCTTCAGAGCGAAAACAGCGCATCCAGACGCGGATCGTGCCGGTAAAACCGTTGCCAGGGATACCAGTCCATCCGCATTTTTCGCCACGTCTCGCGCGCCGCGGGCAAGCCGTGCACGCGCAAGATCAGGGGCAACAGCCCGGCGCGTACCTGACGGCAATCGACCTCAGCGAGCAGTTGTTCGCCCGCGTGCTTCGCCGCCGGATCGCCGGCGCCGACTTCGACGTAATGACGGTTGATGAGGAGTAGCCCGGCATCGTCGCCGGTCTCGCGCACCGTGCGAACAAGGGCTTCGGCCGCGTCGTGATGACCCTGGTGCGAGAGCATGACCGCCATCGTGCTGGTGAGCACAGGGTGATGCTGGCCGTGTCGCTGCAAATTCTCTCGAGTGAACACGATCGCCTCATCGGTGCGCCGGTCGAAGAACATCGCCCAGGCTTTGAGCATCACCGCGGCGACAAAACTCGGATCGTGTTCGAGCGTCATGTCGAGCGCGGCTTCGGCGGCCGTGGCTTGTCCGGCCAGCACACAGTGCCAGGCGTGGTGATAGCGCACGTACGGGTTCGTCGGTGCCGACCACAATGCGCGATCGAACAGAATGTTCGCAACGCTACTTTCGAACTTCATGCTGTGCAAGATCGCAAGCAGACTGATCGCGTGCGGGTCGCGCGGGGCCAGCGCGAGCGCGGCTTCCACGGCGCCACGCGCCCCTTGCATCGCTGCCTTCTGATCGAACAGCCCCAAATGCGCGAGCGCGAGATAACACTCTGCCTGACCGCAGTACGGTGACGTGCGCGACGCACCGTCGCCTACGCATTGATGGAATAGCTGCAATGACTGACGCAAGCTCGACGGCGTGTGTTGCTGGAGTTTGAAGCGCGCGTGCAGGAACGTCGTGGCCGTATCGAACGTGTCGAACGAGTGCGAGAAATGCACCGATGCCGTGAGGCCCGGGACATGCTTCGTGATCATGTCGGTGACGCGAATTTCGATGGGCAACGTGCCAGCGTTGTCCGCGAGTGAAAAGTCTTCGCTGAAGAGCAACTGATGACCGGCCGAATGCACCAGCTCGATACGCAAGCGGTCGTCGTCGATGCGATGACCGCACACATAAAAATCGGGTGAGAACCGCTCGACGAACGTCGCGATGTCGTGACATTCGAGCGACGTGCGAGTGATCGACGCCGGGAGCACGCGCAGACCATATGCGGTGTATTCGAAGAGCCGTGTCACCAGCCGGTCGTGCAACAGCAGCGCCTGCGACGTGTTGTGCATGCGAAAGGGCATGACGGCCAATGTGCACAGGGCCGCCGCCCGCGAGGCGGCTGACACGATCGCGACGGAGCGCCGGATGCGGTACCCCGTGCCATAAACCGTCTCGACAATGCGATCGGCTTTTTTCTCGCGCAGTAGGCGCCGCACGGCATAAATGCAGCGGGTGAGCGACTCTTCGCTCACGTCCTGCTGCGGCCAGACGAGGCTGAGCAGCTTGTCCTTGCTGACGGTTTCCCCCGCCGCTTCGAGCAGCACGCGCAAGACGGCCGCTTCTTTGGGTGGCAGGCACGTCTGCCGGTCTGCCTGCGTCAAAACACCATTGGCATCGAGCGAAAAATCGTCGAACAGAAACGTCTTGCCTTGGTGCGGGGTGCTGATTTGATTCATCTGCCGTCTCTCCTGCCCGCCCATGTTCCTCAAAGCGTGGAGACTATTCGAAGAACCCTCGTTTTCACCGTAGCGGTGCGTCACAAATGGGTGATTTCCCGCGAGGGGTGGCGGTGCGCGACCTATATCCCCCGCACGCTTGGGCGAAAGCTGGAATTCAGCCGAGCCGCTGGACCGGGATCATGGCTACCAGCAAGACGTATTTCAAAAAATCGTCCCCCTAATCAGAAATCATGGAAGCGCCAATCTCACCCCACCGGTCGATTTCGTCCTCCGAACTGCGGCGGGCACGTGGGCTTCACGGGGAACTGGCCGAACGGGCGGCACCGGCGCAGTCGGGATGTAGCGCGCGATGGTTGTGCGATGCGATGCACGAGCGCTGGCAGGCAGACGTCACCTTGCACCGAGAGGTGATCTATCTCGAGGCTTGCGATGGCGACGTCTGCGTGGTTCGTCACACCGATGCGACGCGCATCGAGCGACATATGGCAGGGGTCGGTGACGCAGGCGCGACACACGCGATGGGATTGAACGCGGCGTTGTGCCGCCAGTGGATGGCTTTCGATTCCACTGGCGGCACGCTCACGCTGCATGGCTACGTGCCGGCACCGATGGATCCGGACAGCCGGTTGATCGCGTTGCGCGATTTCCTTCTCACGTCGAGCGCCATCAAGCGCGAGATCACAGCGCGATGACCGGCGACGGCTTTGCCTTCATCGTGCCGACGCTGGAAGCGGAATTGCCTGACGTCGTGGGCGCGTTCTTTCAGGTGCGCTCGCTTGCGGGCTTCGCGCCGTTCTGGATTTTGGAATACGTCCACGGCCACTTGACGTTGATGTTGTCCATGCCTGCCGACGCCCCGCCGCCGGCCGTTCGTTTCGGCGAGCGCAGCGCGGATGGCGAGTCGTGGCTGTGCTGTCCCGCGCGTTATCGCTCGCAATGGGTGCAGTTGATTCATGCCAGCGATGTGAGCCCCACAAGGGCGGCCATTGTTGCCTTGGTCGAGAGATTCCTGTGTGAATCTCTTTGACATTGAAATCTGTGCGGCGCACCTGACCCGGGGATGCTGCCTCACAAATTTTCATGAAGGAGCCTCAACCAATGATTCAGTTTGAACGGGCAAATATTCCGTTAACCCCGTGGGTCGACTCGACGATTCAGCGCTCGCGGGTGTCGGTCGAAACTTCCTGCGACGCCGCCGATATGGAGATCGGATGCGAAGCGCTCCCAGGCCTCGCCGCGAATGACAGCCATCACAACGACTTGGTGGTCCTGCGCGATCTGCATTTGTCGGGTGTGGAGGTCCCGGTTTCCTACGAGGATGTTCGCAGCGTCGCGATTTCGCTGGCCCAGGTTTTCATGAGTTTTCGTGAAAAACTGAATCTCTCCGGCAGCGGCAGGGTGGAGCGCAAGCTCGCCGAGCGCTACGCGAGTCTGATGGCGCGAGGGCCGGGGCAAGGGGCCGATGCGGCGGAGATGATCGAGACCTACCGGTTCTTTCGGACCATGCAGCACGCCTTGGAACGGCTTGCGCTGAAGTATCCGGAGCGCGATGTGGTGCTCATCAGCGCGATGTATGTCAGCCGGGCCATGAAGTGGCAGTTTCGCGCCAGCGCGCACGAAATGATCAAGGAGACGCTCAACAACGCGTACTACGCGCGGCTGGTGTCGATGATGCCGGGGTCGTCCACGTCGTGGGGCGTGTCGTTCAACGTTCGGGGCGAGGTGGTGCCCGGTGTTGGCGTCGGTCTCAATTTCGGTTACGACGCCGGTATCGAGTTCACCCCGACGGAGTGGTACGTCGAGAGCGATAGCCGCTCGGCGTCGCTAAGCGCGGATGCCGAAATCCTGAGCTTTCTGTCGGCCAACTGTTCGGCCGGGGTGAGTGCGTCGCGCGCCGATATTTATGCGTCGCTGTCGGACTACGTGGCCAGCGCCAGCCACAAGTTCCGAACGTGGATCAACGAAGGGCCGGTCGCGCTGATTGGCAAGGTGCGCGACCTGTTCTCGCTGTCTTCCACCTACGATCGCGATCTCGAGCGTGCGGACCTCAGCCGGGTATTTATCGATCAGCACTTGAAGAACATCGGCTGCCGCAGTATCGACATCGCCCAGCGAAAGTCGTTGCCGGGGCCTCTCGAACAGCACAACACCATTGCCGGATCGGTCGATATGGGGGCCTCGGCGAACTTCTTCGTGTCGGCGGGCGTGACCGCATCGGCCCGCAAGTTCAGGACGACCAAGGTGGTCAAGATCGATGTTCTGGAGCTCGCCACGTCGCGGCCTGAGGCGGCGCGAAGTGTCTTGCAAGGTGTGGCGCCCAAACACGATGCCAAGTCGTTGATGGAGGCGATGAAGCGCCACGTCGAAAAGTCCAGCGCGGAGGTGTCCCACGAACTGATGACGGGGAAAAAGCGCCATGCGATCACGGCAATGGAAGTGGGCTCGCTCGGACTGCTCGAGCAATTGGCGCGACTCAAACTCGACAACCGGCTGACGCCTGGTGAGGAAAAAGACTACATGGCGTTCATCGAGGCCTTCGAACGAATACTTCGCCCGAAGGCTCTGGCCAAGCACGAAATCCAAAGCCAACAGGACAAGTGGCAGGCAGCGCTGGGGTTACATGCCGGTTTCGGCAACGTTCTGCCGAACGGCGGAGCGGTGCAAGTGACATACGAGAAAGTGACGCGCGACGAAGATCCCTTTTACTGCGGCAGCTATCTCGATATCAAGGTCGCAGGCGCCGTCAATCTCATCGGCGGTGTCAACGAGGCCCTGACGCAGGCCGGCGTGAGCCTTGAGAGCGCATGGGACGTCACGAATATCGTCGACGCCGTCAAAGCGGGCGATATCGCTTACGACGCGGGATTGCAAACCACGCTGCGCTACAAACTCAAGGAGGGCGGCGTGGCCCTCTTGTATGCCACGACCGCCGCCGCGACGAACTACCGCTCGACGACTCGGGCACCGTTCGCGCCGGTCTCGGCGAGCGTGACGTCGACGTCGTCATCGACGGTGGTCGAATCGCTCACGTTCGGCAGCGACTGTCTCGATATGCTGGTGCCCATCGCAAGACAACGTCTGGTGGAGTCGGACCATGGTGGCCGGCACTGGTGGTCTAACTTCATCGAGCGTCAACGCGGGACGTTCGACACGCTGTTCTTCAATCTTGCAGAAGGACGGCCGGACAGCCCCTTACACAGGGATTTCCGCAATATCGAGCAGGAAGTGCCGTCCACGGCACCGTTGATGAAAACACTGATCGCATGCGCTCAGCGCATGGCCCAACTACCGACGCCGTCGAATCGCGAAAAGGCCCACGAGGCACTGGCCGACGTGCTGCTGGCTTATATCGGTGGTGGTTACAGCGAGAAGGTCAGCAGCCACTGGCAACACGTGTCGGATCGCAAGCGCGCGCGCGACGAAGCCCACGACGATACGGTGCAAACGCCAGTCACGCAGCGGCCGCGGCTCGAGCCGCGACCGTTCAGCAGACGTCCGTTGGCCGCATAAACACGCAACGACGGGGTACCGGCGCGGGCAAATGCCCGCGCCGTGCTTATCTGGCAATACGGTGCGTTATGCCCTGACCACCGCGTTGGCAGGCGGGGTGAGCTGCGGAGCGCTCGACCAGCTGGACGTGTCTGACGTGCGTGTCAATGCAGGGTGTGTCGGTTGTGAATGCGAGCGCAAAGCTGTCACCGGCGGCGCGCTTGCCCGAGCGCCTTGCGCCGCCGTGCTCGCTGGCATGACGCGCATGGTGGGCATTTTGGGCATGGTGGGCGAAACGGGCTGGCTCGTCCGGGACAAGATCGCACTGCGCGTGCCTGCATTTAGACGGTTAGCCGCGTTGGCGGCGTTCAGCGCATCGCGCAGCGTCGTCGGATTGGCCCGCGGGGGGACGACGACGGGTGGCCTTGGGGCCGTTTTGTCGCCCAGAAACCGCTTGATGAAGTGCGTTGCTTTAACGCCCAAAAAGACGGCCCGTACGTGTGCAAAAAGCTGCCGCAATCGACTCGTGGGTTGTTCGCGTCCGCTAGTGTCGGCTTTTCTGAAGCCTTGAATGAAGCGGCTAACGCGCATGGTCTGTCTCGGGTGGAGGTAGAAGCTAGTGCCACCGTACGACACGAACCCGCCCTTTTTGGTCATGCCGATTCGCGTATTCGCGGGCAGGTCGATCAATTCGGCCACGTTTTGGTGATGGTGAGTTGAGTGGATGGTTGGCATCGTGTGATCTCCAATGTTGAAAGGGGGGAATTCACCCGGCACCGGGCAGGGTCTGGGCGACATCGATGAGCTCGCCAAAGGCGTCGGCGAGCGACACCCGATCGTGTCCGGCGAGCGGCATTTTCAGCCAGCAGTTCAGTCTTCCGTCATCGTTGAGCGAGACCACGGGTTGATAAATGGCTGCGCGCAGGTGATTGGCCTGAAGTGCGGTGACGATCGAATCGGTCGAGGGGCGCCCGTTGATTTCGGCCAACATGAACCACGACACCTGATCGATGGCGCCGAAGTGCACACATAGCCTGTCTTCCACATCGAGACTCACAACTTCCTGATCCGGCTCGGGCGCGAACGCCGGAAAGCCGATATGGAGCAACAACTCGCCGACAACGTTATGAAAGGGGTGAAGATCTTGCGTCATGGAGCGTCCTTGGCGTTGGGGGTGAATCAATCGGAGGCGGGGCGAAGCGTGCCGCGGGCGACGCGAGCGAGAGGGCAGACACCGCCCCGGTTTCGTCGTCGCCCGCGCCGCGACGATG
Organism: Pandoraea pneumonica; assembly: GCF_049918595.1. GTDB lineage: Bacteria > Pseudomonadota > Gammaproteobacteria > Burkholderiales > Burkholderiaceae > Pandoraea > Pandoraea pneumonica_A. The sequence goes on along the minus strand of NZ_JBNCRZ010000001.1, from coordinate 896,237 downwards.
GCGTGCTTTGGCGAACCGCGTGAGTTCCTGATACTGGCCGAAGGTGGGATCGAACGTGAGCGTACCCACGCGGATGTCTCTGAGCACGTTGTCGAGCGAGACCTTGCCGCGCTCGAACAAGGCGGCCGTCGCCAGCCACATCCCCAGCCGTGCACTCCGGTGGGTGGCCTGTATGGCTGGGCAGTTTCGTGTCAGCGCAAGCGTCTCGACGTGATAGACGCTGGTGCGGCGTGTGCGTTGGGCGGGGGTTCCCGTCCGCAGCCGCTCGGTGAGCTGATGCAAATGGGCGAGCGCGTCGGCATGAACGATCGGGTGCCCGTCGCGTGTCCAAGCCTGTATGGCCGGGAAGGTGACGACGCCCGCGCCGTGCGTCAGCGAAACGACGCCGGTACGCATGCGGATGCCATCCAACGGACTCACGTTCTGCGCCAACAAATACGTCGAATAAGCGATGTCGCCGAAGCGTTGACTGGCGCACGACAACGTCGGGTACTCGGCGTTGCGCGCCCGCAGTTCGCTGTCCGAGGCGAGGGTGACCAGCACCGACGGCGGGTCGGCGAACCAGCGGCGCAAGTATCGTTCGATGCCTCCCGCCCTGGGCGGCTCGCGCCGTAGGGCCAGTGTGCGGCCGGCGTGCCGCAACGAAGGGTATTGGCACGTGGCAGTCGTGTTCCCGGCAGGCCCGGGTGATGAGGTGTCGATGGCATCGAGCAGCATGGCGGATCTCCCGCACGCGAGGGCGTCGCGTGATGTGGTTAGTGCATGGTTCGTGCAAAAGGGACGGCAGGCCGGTCACTGCATTGCCAAGCCGGTTGATGCGCCGGACGGCGGGTACGACTTAACGGTCTTTGAGCAAAGGCAACCGGAGGTCGTCGGCAAACGCACTGATGACGTGAATCTGGTGCGTTGTGCCGATCAACTGGGGCGACCCCGTGAGACGAATATCCGTAATCGCCTCTTCGACGCTCACCTGTTGGCATGACCCCGGCGATTCGGCATACAACGCCATCGCGGCGATGAGCACACCCGCAATGCTCTGCGTGTCGTCGAACACAATCACGGGACAACCACCGACCGACGTGTCTGCCTCGCCGTGCGGTTTGGCATGCGGTGGCACATGCCGTGCGGCGTCTTCGATGAACTGAAGTGTTTGCGTGACATACAACTTGTCGGCGGTGACGTCCGGCGTGTGGCGATACGGTGCATGCAGCGTGGCGAACGTGACTTCTTGCGAAGCCGACTTCAGCGTGGTCGCGTACACGCTGAAGTCAGTCATACATGTCGCTGCGGCACTTGTGACGACGTGACGCGTGTCGCGCCGAATCTGCCCCGAGCGTTCATCGTGGGCGGCGCGGGTGCAGACGCAATCCCCCGTCGATGAACCGCTGATTGCCGCCGTTGCGCCGATGTGCACGACGACCGATGGACGAAGTGTCGCCAGCAGTTCGAGATGGCGCTCGACGTCGGCAGGCTGCGGTGACTGACAGGCCACTGCGATGAGTCGACCGCCAACGTGGATGGCATTCGCAGGCAACAAGGCGCCGTTGCGGGCACGCAGCACTGTCTGACGTGCGACCCAGAGCGTGCGATCGCGGCTCGTCGACAACTCGCGATGAAAGTGATCGCGGTAGGGCGAGTCATGCGCCGTGAGCAGCTTGTACAGGCCCGTGACACTCTGCGCCGACCCCATGCGCAACCGGAGCTCCGATGGCGCGTCATGCGGCAGACACCGCTCGGCGATGTCGATCGTGCACAGACTGTCCTTGCCACGCCAACTGAGCTGACGTTTGACCCCCTGAAGCATTCGATCTTTCACGCTGGCAGTGGCGTTGCGCAATAACCAGACGAGCACGTGCGGCTGGTCGAGCCGCATGGTTCGGGTGCTCGAAAGCGCGCCGGCATTGCGCCGGATCCGCGCACTGATGGGCGTCACGGGTTTGAGCGACGCTGTCATCATCTCGCGTGCGCGCCGCCACTGCTGCGGATGCTGGTAGGCGCTCCAACCGACGAGCAACATCAGGTAACCGTCGTGGCTCACGCCGATGATGGTGCGGGCCGGATCGATCGCGTGACGGCAAATGAGACGGTGCAGTCGCTCGGCTTCATGACTGGTCATGGTCGCGGCGTTGATCTGCGTGTGGATCGAGGCCATGCGCTGGGTTTCCTCCAAAATCCAGAACGAGCATGGCGCCATGGTCGTCGCCACGCTGCGATGACGCTTGCAGGTTTGGCTCATGTCTACGGTGGCCTGGCAGGCCCCGGCGGGATATCGCATGACGTCCTGCCGGGGCCGAGGGGCCATGCGGGATCAGAGGCTGCCAGTGGCGATCAGGAGGCGAAGCAGGTCTGAACTGACGTTCGGCTGCTGCCGCAACTGCTCGACTACGGTAGCGTTTCGCGCAAGCAGGTCTGGGCGCGGTTTCGGCACCGGCGGCGGGCTGTCGTTGCCTGATGCGTTCGACGGCGTTCGCGAGCGAGGCTTAGGCACTGGCGGCTCGAAGGTTTCTTGTCTGGATGACGACTCGACCTGCGTTTGCAGATACGCCATGTAGTGACGCAGCAGCGCGGGCCGGTTCATCTTGGGTGGCAAGGGCGGGGGTGTGTCGTCGTCGTGGGTTTGGGCGATCGATGGCGATGGCGCCGACGATTGCGCCGACGATTGCGCGAGCGACGAGGACGGCGTCGTCAACTGGGGAGCGCTTTCGGAGCGGGACATGAACGTCCACTTCACATCGATCTTCGGTGCACGTTCCGACGCGCGATGTGCCACGGACGATTTCCTCGTGAGCACGGGGCTGCCGGTGTACGAATCGCGATGCTTTCGCAGCGTCATGACGAGCGCTTGCGTCGCCGGGTGACTCAGACGGAGCTTGTCTTGCTGGAACGTCAATTTGGCACTCTCGCTGAGCTTGGTCTCTTTGAGAAACTTCAACGCCCGGTGTGTCTCGTTGGGGTGGAGCAGATACTGCATGCCCTTGTAGATCGCGAGGGTGCCGTCTTTGCGAATACCGATGCGTCGATCGTGCGTGTCGAAGGCTTCCGTTCTCAAATACTCCATCGTGGCGGTGGAGTTGTTGGCGAGTGAGTTCAGCGTAATTGACATGGCATATTTCCTCTTCCGGTGCGGGAATAGGATTGTTTTTACGCCATGCGTGTACGACCGACTCGCAGATAACGCTCATCGACCTGAGTGTGAGCGCGCGGTGCAAAGACAAACGGCAGAGCGAAGGCTCTGCCGTTGTTGTGAGGGGACAGCGTGCCGCGCGTCGTCAGCTCTGCATCAAGCGTTTTTCGCGCGCAACGCTCATTAGAATGCCGACCCCGAGGCCAAGCGTGACGAGCGCTGTGCCACCGTAACTCATGAACGGCAGCGGCACGCCCACCACCGGCAGAATGCCGCTCACCATGCCCATGTTCACGAACGCGTAGGTGAAGAAGATCATCGTCACCGCGCCCGCGAGCAGGCGGCCAAACAGCGTCGCGCCCGAAGCGGCAATCATCAATCCGCGGGCGACCAGCAGCAAATACAGCAGGATCAGGACGCCTTCGCCGATCAGACCGAATTCTTCGGCGAACACCGCGAAGATGAAGTCGGTGTGTTTCTCGGGGATGAATTCCAAATGCGCCTGCGTGCCCTTGAGCCAACCTTTGCCCATGGTGCCGCCCGAGCCGATGGCGATCACCGACTGAATCGTGTGGAAACCCTTGCCCAGCGGATCGGAGGTCGGGTCCAGCAGTGTGCACACGCGGTGCTTTTGATAGTCGTGCAGGATGTGCCACTCGACATCGGGCTGGCAAATCTTGTCTTCGAGCGCGAGGATCGTGCCGATGCCGATCACACCCGCGACGAGCACCGGCAGAATCAGCTTCCACGACAATCCGGCCAGATAGATCACGTACAGCCCGGCGGCAGCCACGAGCAAGCCGGTGCCCAAGTCGGGCTGCTTGGCGATCAGTCCCACCGGAATGCCGAGCAGTGCGAGCGCGGCGAGATAGTCGAACCAGCGGATATTGCCTTCGCGCTTCTGGAAGTACCACGCCAGCATCAGCGGCATGGCGATCTTCATGATCTCGGATGGCTGAATGACCATGCCGACGTTCAGCCAGCGCTTCGCGCCCTTCTTCGTCAGACCGAACATCGCCACCGCAATGAGTAGCGCCACGCCCGCGGTGTAGAGCGGCACCGCGAATTTCATCAGTGTCTGCGTGGGCATCATCGCGAGCACCCACATCAGGATGAAGGTCAGCACGATGTTGCGAATCTGGTCTTCGACGCGCCCGGGCACGTCGATGCTCGCGCTGTAGAGCGTGACGAGCCCTACGCACAGCAGCAGAAAGACGATCAGCGCGAGCGGCTTGTCGAAGGCGGCGAACAGGCGCTTGACCTGTTCTTTCCACGTATGTTTGTCGAGCGCCATCATGGCGTTCCTCCTTGCGCGCTTTGGGCACGGATAGCGGCGCGATGGCGGGCCTCGTCGGCAACGGTCGGGCTCACGGCGGGCTGACGTTGCGGGGCTTTGGGGGCATTCGGCGTGTTGGCCGCAGCGGGTGCCGTACCCGGTGCCGTAGCCGACGCCGCGCTGGAGGCAACTCGCGGCACGGTCGTCGCCGTGGCGGTGCCACCGTAAGCGGCGGCGCGCAGGCCGAGTTCGGCGGCGCTAGCGGGCGGTGCGTCGGGGGCCGCCGACACCGTGGCCGCAGCACCGGAAGCCGCACCCGGTACGGACGCACCGGCTTGCAATGCAGCCGCTTCGGCGGCGCGTTCCTTCGGTTCGTCGATCAGGTAATAGTCGAGCAGGCGGCGCGCCACCGGACCGGCCTGCGCACCACCCCAACCGGCGTTTTCGACGATCAGGGCGATGGCGATCTTCGGGTTTTCGGCCGGCGCGAAGGCGATGAACAAGGCGTGATCGCGCTTGAATTCGGGAATCGCGTTGTGGTTGTACTTCTCGTTCTTGCCGAGCGAGTACACCTGCGCCGTACCGGTCTTGCCGCCAGCATCGTACGGTGCGCCCGCGAATGCCTGACGGCCCGTGCCTTCCTTGATCACGCCGACCATCGCCCGTTTGACGAAATCGATGTCCGACTGCTTGTACGGCAGACGGGCGCTCTCCTTCGGCACGGTGAGCTGGCGCGAGTGCGAAACCGGGTCTTCGACGGCTTTCACAAGGTGAGGCTTCATCACCACGCCGTCATTGGCCAGCGTGGCCGTGGCGTGGGCCAGTTGCAGAATCGTGAACGAGTTGTAGCCCTGGCCGATACCCAGGCTGATCGTCTCGCCGTCGTACCACTTCTGTTGCGCCGCTGTTTTGTACGCCTTGCGCTTCCACTCGGTCGAGGGCAGGATGCCGCGCGCCTCGCCTTCGATGTCGATTCCGGTCAACTGGCCGAAGCCGAGCGGCTTCATGAAGTCGTGGATCGCGTTCACGCCGAGGTCGTGCGCGAGCATGTAGTAATAGGTGTCGTTCGACACCACGATCGAGCGGTACATGTCGATCCAGCCCTGACCGTTACGCACGTCGTTGCGGAACGTGTGATTGCCCAGCGTGAACGAGCCCGTGTCCTGGAAGCCCCAGTTCGTGGTGCGCTTGCCCAGCGTGAGCGCGGCGAGCGCCATGAACGGTTTGTAGGTCGAGCCGATCGGGTACGTGCCGCGCAACGGGCGGTTGAGCAGCGGTCGGTCGGGGGAGTTGTTCAGCGCGTCCCAGTTCTGTTGGTCGATGCCTTCGACGAACATGTTCGGGTCGAAGCTAGGTGCCGACACGAATGCGAGCACGTCGCCCGTCTTCGGCTCGATAGCTACCACAGCACCGCGACGGCCCGCGAACGCCTGCTCGGCCACCTGCTGAAGCTTGATATCGATGGACAGCACGAGGTTGTCGCCCGGCGTCGCGGGCGTGCGCGAGATCGTGCGCACCGGACGCCCACCTGCCGTGACTTCGATTTCCTCGAAGCCGGTGATGCCGTGCAGTTGCGTCTCGTAGCTCTGTTCTACGCCAATCTTGCCGACGTAGTCCGTGCCCTTGTAGTTGTTCACGTCGCGCCGGATGTCGTACTTCGCGCTGTCGCTGTCGTTCTCCTCGCTCATCGCCTCGATGCGCTGACGGTCGCGCTGCGAGATGCGGCCGATATAGCCGATCACGTGCGCGGCCGTCTCGCCGAGCGGGTATTGCCGGAACAGACGCGCATGCACGTCGACCCCGGGGAACCGGAAGCGCTGCGCGGTAAAGCGGGCGACTTCGTCGTCCGTCAGGCGCGTGCGGATCGGCAAGCTCTCGAAGCTCTTGCTGTCGTCCATCAGCTTCTTGAAGCGGGCGCGGTCGCGCGGCGTGATTTCGATCACGTCGGACAGATCGGTAATCAGGTCTTCGAGCGGACGGCCGATCTTCGACGGCGTGATTTCCAGCGTGTAGGCGGAGTAGTTGCGTGCCAGCACCACGCCGTTGCGGTCCATGATCACGCCGCGATTGGGCACGATCGGGGCCAGCGAGACGCGATTTTCGTCGGCTTGCAGGGCGTACTGGTTGTGGCGAAAGACTTGCAGATAGACGAAGCGGACCGCGAGCAGGCTGAAGCAAATCAGCACAAAGAGCGCGGCCGCCGTTACCCGTAGGTGAAACGTCTGTAGTTGCTGCTGGGGATTCTTGAACTCGGTCATGCTGGCGGGTACGGGCGGGCCTCGGTGGTGCGATCGTTCGGGCGGTCGCCCATCAGATCGGACGCGTGTCGTCGCGGTCGACGGCGCGCTTCTGAGGCGCCAGCAGCAGGATACTGATCACGGGCCAGAGCAGCGCTTCGACGAAGCTGGCCGCGAGCGGCCACCAACCCGGGAACGCAGCACCCGTGGCGAGCCGAATGATAAACGGCACCACGTGGGCAAGTAACAGCAACGGCAAGACAGTCAACGCCTGGCCGAGCAGCGTGAAAAACAGCACCCGGCGGTGGATCATGATAGCGCCGTACGACAGCAGCGTGTAAGCGAGCGCATGCTCACCCAGCAAGCCGGCGTTGTGCACGTCCATGAGCAAGCCGACGAGGAACGCCACGCCCATGCCCACTTTGCGCGGCTGGTGGATGTTCCAGAACATCAGCACGAGCGCGACGAAGTCGGGCATGGCGGGGGCATGGCCCCACGGCATCAGGTTGACCAGAAACGCCACCACGAGACTGAGCGCGATGAAGTACGGATTGACCGGCAGCAGAATGTATTGCGGTCGTGACATGTCGGTTCCTTAGTGGCCTTTCTTGAGCGTGGGCGCGCGCTTCGGATCGGCGCGCGTCGCACCCTTCTGGCCGGGCTTTTCACCGCTGGCCGACGGATCGGAGGCGCGCGCGAGATCGGCGGCGGCGTCCGGATGCAGGGCAAGCGGCGTGGTGTATTGCAGGACCAGCACCTGACGCTGGCTGCGAAGATTGGCGACCGGCTGGCACAGAATGCGCGCGAAGGCGGTGTCCGAGACGCGGTCGACCTTGGTGATACGTGCGACGGGGAGACCGGCCGGGTAGATGCCGTCGAGCCCGCTGGTTGCGATTTCGTCGCCGACCTTCACGTCTGCCGACAGCGGGATGAAGCGCAAGTCGAGCACGTCGCCGCGCAGGCCGCCGTAAATCACGCTGTGCACGCCGCTGCGGGTGACTTGCACGGGCACGGCCTGTTCCTTGTCGGTGAGCAGCGTCACTTCGCTTTGCAGCAGGAACACACGCGAGACCTGGCCGAGCAGACCTTGTTCGGTCACGACCGGTGCGCCGAGCTTCACACCATGCTTCGTGCCACGGTCGATCACCACACGCTGCGTGAACGGATCGCGCGTGTCGTATTCGATTTCGGCGGGAATGCTGGGCACCGGCAGGCGCTCGCGCAGGGTGAGCAGTTGGCGCAGATGTTCGTTCTCGGCCACGAGCTGGTTATTGCGCTGGGCCTGAACGGCAAGTTCGAGGTTTTGCTCGCGCAGGGCGCCGTTCTCGGTGGTGAGCTGGTTTTCGGTCGAGAAGAAACCCGCAACGCTCAGGATGGCATCGCGCGGCAGCAACATCATGCGCTGCACGGGATAGAGGGCGGTACCGACGACAGTGCGCACACGCTCGAGCGTGTTGTAGTGCGAGTCGACCACGAGCAGGCCGATGGCGAGCGCGACAAAACAGATCAGCCGGGCCAACGCCGACGGACCCTGTTTGAACAGTGGCGGCGGACTGTACTGCATGGTGGGCCCTTCAGGGGAGCACGCGCAGCAAGGCGCTGCGGTGCGCGAATGGTGTCAGTCGGGCGCGACCGGGCGGCATGGCAATGCCTCCCGTGCGCGTATGAGTGCAGCGCAGCCCGTCGCGTCTGGCGGGGTGTGGATGGTGTTCCCCCACCGCGCCTGACGACGGACCACGCACGTTGGCTTACTCGTAGGAGAAGATGCTGCCGAGCTTGTCCATGCGCTCGAGCGCCATACCCGAACCACGCACCACGCACGTGAGCGGGTCTTCGGCGACGAGCACCGGCAGACCGGTTTCTTCGGCGAGCAGGCGATCCAGGTCACGCAGCAATGCGCCGCCGCCCGTGAGCATCATGCCGCGCTCGGCAATATCGGCGCCCAGTTCCGGCGGCGTTTGTTCGAGCGCGATCTTCACCGACGACACGATCTGGTTCAGCGGATCGGTCAGGGCTTCGAGAATTTCGTTGCTGGAGATGGTGAAGGCGCGCGGAATGCCTTCCGACAGGTTGCGGCCCTTGACTTCCATTTCCTTGACTTCGGAACCCGGGAAGGCCGAACCGATTTCCTTCTTAATGGCTTCGGCGGTTTGTTCGCCGATCAGCATGCCGTAGTTGCGGCGGATGTAATTGACGATGGCTTCGTCGAACTTGTCGCCACCGACGCGCACCGAACCCTTGTAGACGATACCGCCCAGCGAGATCACGCCGACTTCGGTCGTGCCGCCGCCGATGTCGACGACCATCGAGCCCGTGGCTTCCGAGACCGGCAGGCCGGCACCGATTGCTGCCGCCATGGGCTCTTCAATCAAATACACCTGCGAAGCGCCGGCGCCGTGAGCGGCTTCCTTAATAGCGCGGCGTTCGACCTGGGTCGAACCGCAGGGCACACAAATAATGATGCGGGGCGACGGCGAGAAGAGGCGCGACTCGTGCGCCATCTTGATGAACTGCTTGATCATCTGCTCGGTGACCGTGAAGTCGGCGATCACGCCATCCTTCATCGGGCGGATCGCCTCGATGTTGCCCGGGACCTTGCCAAGCATTTGCTTGGCTTCCTTGCCGACGGCCTGAATCGTCTTCTTACCGCTCGGGCCACCTTCCTGACGAATAGCAACGACTGAAGGTTCGTCGAGAACGACGCCCTTGCCGCGCATGTAGATCAGAGTGTTGGCCGTGCCCAGGTCGATGGCCAGGTCGTTGGAGAAATAGCTGCGAAGAAAACCGAACATGCAAAATCCTGTGTTTGCGTGAGAGGCCGCCCCAAGGGATGTGACTGGGACGGCTGCCTGTCGTCTGGGTTCCGGACTGTTCGCAAAAAAATCGCCAGGCGCCACGCGGCGGCTCGCGAGTCGTGCGGACAAACCGAGGAATGCTGTACCGGCAGGAGGCGGGGCTGCCTTCGTAAATTCGTCGCGTCAGGGTCTTCCAATTGGACTGCGCGATCGTCTGTCGCGCCCTCCGTACTTACCGTGGCCCACCTGCGCGACAGCGGCGAAGGGTGCAAAAACACGCTCCGACGCAAATTTAATGCGCAATGATACCTTATAATTTCGCAGGTTTTGCAGGAAAAACGAGCACGTTGACACCACATTCGGCTCCCCCGGCCCTCGCGCCGAAAGCCCCGTGGCACGGCGCGCCAGCCCTCCTGCGCAGCCCGGTGCGCGGAGTAAAACAGCGCGCAAGCACCCAAGGGTGCCGCGCATTCTCCGCATCCTGTCCCTAATTTCGGCGTCAGGCCTGCATCCGGCTGCTCTCCAATGCGCATTTTTTCGGGATTTCTTCATGGCTTTGAATCTCTCCGACGTCAAACGCATCGCTCATCTCGCACGTCTGGAGCTGGCGGATGACGAGGCGGCACACATGGAAAAGGAGCTCAACGGCTTCTTCGCGCTCGTCGAGCAGATGCAGTCGGTGGACACCACAGGTGTCGCACCACTTGCGCATCCCATCGAGCAAATTCAAGCAGTTGCCCAGCGACTGCGTACCGATGCCGTGACCGAAGTGGTCGATCGCGACGCCAATCAGCGTCCGGCGCCCGCCGTTCAGGACGGCCTGTATCTGGTGCCGAAGGTTATCGAGTGACGATCGCCGCGCGCGAGTGCATCGGATAAGTCCGGTCATCGCGCGTCACGTTGCGGCGCGGTGGCGGCCTAACTGCCTACCTCGCGTGCGCCTCGCCCCGTCATTCCCTTAAGCGCTCTATTGCCGCCACCATGGAACAAGATCTGATTCATTTGCAGGACCTGCGCGCTGCGCTCGACGCGAAGCGCGTGTCGAGCGTCGAGCTCACGCAACACTATCTGGACCGCATCGCTGCCGCGTCCGACCTCAATGCTTTCGTGCAAGTCGATACCGAGGCGAGCCTCGCGCAAGCCCGTGCGGCCGACGCGCGCATTGCCGCAGGCGAAGGCGCGAACCGTCCGCTGCTGGGCATTCCCGTCGCGCACAAAGACGTGTTCGTCACGCGCGGCTGGCGCAGCACCGCTGGCTCGCGCATGCTCGAAAACTATGTCAGCCCGTTCGACGCCGCTGTGGTCGAGCGTCTTGGCGACGCCGGCATGGTCACGCTGGGCAAAACCAATATGGACGAGTTCGCGATGGGCTCGTCGAACGAAAACTCGTACTTCGGCCCGGTGAAGAACCCGTGGGACAAGCGCGCAGTGCCCGGCGGTTCGTCGGGCGGCTCGGCGGCTGCCGTCGCGGCGCGTCTCGCCCCGGTAGCCACGGGCACGGATACGGGCGGCTCGATTCGCCAGCCCGCAGCCTTCTGCGGTGTGACCGGTATCAAGCCGACGTACGGCCGCGTGTCGCGCTATGGCATGATCGCCTTCGCGTCGTCGCTCGATCAGGGTGGCCCGTTCGGTCACAGCGCAGCCGATTGCGCATGGATGCTTAACGGCATGGCCGGTTTCGACTCGCGCGATTCCACGAGTCTGGAGCGTGCCGACGAAGACTTCGCCCGCGGTCTGGGCAAGCCGCTCGACGGCGCCACGGCAGACAAGCCGCTCGCGGGTCTGCGCATCGGCCTGCCCGCCGAGTACTTCGGTGAAGGGCTTGACGCCGACGTGCGCGAAGCCATCGACAACGCCCTGGTCGAATTCGAGAAGCTCGGCGCCGTGCGCGTGCCGGTGACGTTGCCGAAGACCGAACTGTCGATTCCGGTGTATTACGTGCTTGCCCCGGCAGAAGCGTCGTCAAACCTGTCGCGCTTCGACGGCGTGCGTTTCGGCCATCGCGCTGCGGAGTACGGCGATCTGCTCGACATGTATAAGAAGTCGCGCGCCGAAGGCTTCGGCACCGAAGTGAAGCGCCGCATTCTGGTGGGGGCTTATGTGCTCTCGCACGGCTACTACGACGCGTATTACCTGCAAGCGCAGAAGATTCGCCGCCTGATCGCACAAGACTTCCAGAACGCGTTCGCCCAGTGCGACGTGATCATGGGTCCGGTCGCGCCGTCGGTGGCATGGAATCTCGGCGAGAAGAGCGCCGACCCGGTGCAGATGTATCTGGCCGATATCTACACGCTGTCGGTGAGTCTGGCCGGTCTGCCGGGCATGAGCTTGCCGGTGGGCCAAGGGCGCGATGCGCGCCCGGTCGGCTTGCAAATGATCGGCAACTATTTCGACGAAGCCCGACTGCTGCAAGTGGCCGACGCGTTCCAACGCGCGACCGACTGGCACAAGCGTGCGCCGGCAGGCGTGTAACGGATGGCCCGCCAGCACGTAGTGACTTCGCCGCGCGCCAACACCACCGGTGACGGCGTACGGCCCGTAACGTTGATGCAGCGCACGGGCCGTCTGGCGGCATTGACTGGGATGGTGCTGACGTTGGCATCGTGCAGTCTGCCGTTCAGCCGCCCGACGCCGATTGCGTACCGCGAGATCAATCTGTCGGGCTATTGCTCGCAGACGGACGAGGATGGCTTTCGCGAGCAGGCCACGTTGAAGGTGTCGGCCAATCAGGTGCAGGCACTCGACTGGCGGCTGTGGGTGGGTAAGCGCGGTAGTTGCCACTTCAATCTGGCGGATTTCCATCAGACGCAGTCGCGCCCGAGTATCGAGTTGCGCGCCAACAGCGGCAGTAGTTGCAAGCTGCTGATCTGGCAAGACCCGGGCAACGTGACGATCGGTCACGCGAATTGCGAGGCGTACTGCACGCCGGGCGTCTACGAGAATGCGTGGCCGGTGAGCTTCGATCCGCACTCGGGTGTTTGCGCGGCGGACACGCGTCGTTGATGGCGGATATGCGCCGTTGATTTGAAGAACAGGCTGGGGCGATCGCCCGGCGGCCCACATCGAGCGATGTGGCGGCACCGGGAGCGAACCAGCGAACCAGCAAACCAGCGAAATGGGCAGGGCGAGCGCGCCGTGCCGACAAGTTGAGACAGGGTGAACCTTATGCAATGGGAAGTCGTTATTGGTTTGGAGACGCACGCACAGCTCTCCACCGCTTCCAAGATTTTCTCGGGCGCGTCGACGCAATTCGGCGCGGCCCCCAACACGCAGGCCTGCCCGGTGGATCTGGCACTGCCCGGCGTGTTGCCCGTGCTCAATCGCGGCGCCGTCGAGCGCGCGATTGAATTCGGTCTGGCGATCGGCTCGACGATCGCGCCGCGCAGCATTTTCGCGCGCAAGAATTACTTCTACCCTGACCTGCCGAAGGGCTACCAGATCAGCCAGTACGAGATTCCGGTCGTGCAAGGCGGCTCGCTGAAGATTCAGGTCGAAGCCGATCCGCGCACGGGCCGCGAAGCCTACGAGAAGGTGGTGACGCTCACGCGCGCGCACTTGGAGGAAGACGCAGGCAAGTCGCTGCACGAAGACTTCGCAGGCATGACGGGCATCGATTTGAATCGTGCCGGTACGCCGCTGCTCGAAATCGTGACCGAGCCGGAAATGCGCAGCGCCGCGGAAGCCGTGGCGTATGCCAAGGCGCTGCACGGTCTGGTGGTGTGGCTGGGTATTTGCGACGGCAACATGCAGGAAGGCTCGTTCCGCTGCGACGCCAACGTCTCGGTGCGCCCGGTCGGTCAGAAGGAATTCGGCACGCGTGCCGAAATCAAGAACCTGAACTCGTTCCGCTTCCTCGAAGAGGCGATTCAGTACGAAGTGCGCCGTCAGATCGAACTGATCGAAGACGGCGGCAAGGTAGTGCAGGAAACGCGTCTGTACGATCCGGACAAGAAGGAAACGCGTTCGATGCGCAGCAAGGAAGACGCGCACGACTACCGCTACTTCCCGGACCCGGACCTGATGCCGCTCGTGATCGACGCCGAATGGATCGAGCGCGTGCGCGCAGCGCTGCCGGAACTGCCGGCGGGTATGCAGGTGCGCTTTGTCGAGCAGTACGGTTTGTCGGATTACGACGCCGCCGTGCTCACGCAGTCGAAGGCGCAAGCGGGTTACTTCGAAGCCGTGGTGGCCAAGGCGGGTGCGGCGAGCGCCAAGCCTGCTGCGAACTGGATCATGGGCGAGCTCTCGTCGCTGCTCAATCGTGAAGACATCGGCATCGACGCCAGCCCGGTGTCGGCCGTGCAGTTGGCGGGCTTGCTGGCCCGTATCGCCGACAACACGATTTCGAACAAGATCGCCAAGGAAGTCTTCCAACTGATGTGGGAAGAGCGCGCCACCGACGAGGGCGCGGCCGACCGTCTCATCGAAGCGAAGGGGCTGAAGCAGATCACCGACACCGGCGCGATCGAGAAGATCATCGACGAAGTGCTGGCCGCTAACGCCAAGTCGGTCGAGGAATTCCGCGCCGGTAAGGAAAAGGCGTTCAACGCGCTGGTCGGTCAGGCGATGAAGGCCACCAAGGGCAAGGCCAACCCGGCGCAGGTCAACGAACTGCTCAAGAAGAAGTTGGGCGCGTGAGCCAGGCTTATGAGTTGAGCGCCTAACTGTCGAAGTATCGACGCAGTACGGGCGCAGCGGCCCATCAAAAGCGCGGCAGCCAGTTCGGTGCCGCGCTTTTGCATTTCCGCCTCGAAAATGCGCTTTAGCTTCGGCGGCGATTCGCTTATATCGCGCTTTTTTTTCGCCCCCCGCAATTTGCGCGATACTGCCACTCTGGCGCCCCGAGGGCGCGTGCTTGTCACGAAGGAGCTGGCGATGTTCGAGAAATACCGCGTACCGTTCGGCAAGAAGCTGAACCTGTCGGACTACGATCCGGCCGACAAGCCCTTCTCGGGCGACAGCAAGGACGACGACAAGGAGCGGCTGGCCGAATTGGCCGCCAAGCTCGACGAATTGCAAACCATCCTGCACGCCAACAGCAAGCACCGGGTGCTGCTCGTGCTGCAAGGCATGGACACCAGCGGCAAAGACGGCACCATTCGCGCCGTGTTCCAGAATGTGGACCCGCTCGGCATTCGCGTCGCCAACTTCAAGTCGCCCACGCCCATCGAGTTAGCCCGCGACTTCCTGTGGCGCGTGCACATGGTGGTGCCCGCCGCGGGCGAGTTGGCCATCTTCAACCGCAGCCACTACGAAGACGTGCTGATCACGCGCGTACACGACTGGATCGACGCCGACGAGTGCAGGCGCCGCTACACGCACATCAACAACTTCGAACAACTGCTGCTCGACAACAACACGACCATCATCAAGTGCTTCCTGCACATCTCGAACGAAGAGCAGCGCAAGCGCTTGCAGGAGCGTATCGACGACCCGAACAAGCATTGGAAATTCGAACTGGGCGATCTCAAGGAACGCAGCTTCTGGCCGCAATACACCAAGGCGTACGAAGCGGCTTTATCGGCGACCTCGACGGAAAATGCGCCGTGGTATATCGTGCCTTCCGACTCGAAACGCCACCGTAACCTGATGGTGGCAGAGTTGCTGGTGCAAGCGCTGACTGACCTGAAGTTGTCCTATCCACCGGCAAGACCCGAATTGACAGGCATGAAGGTGGAATGAGATCTATCGGCTATCGATGCCACGTAGTGTTGAGCTGATGCGTTACGGCCATGGCGAACCATGGCCGTTTTACTAGAAAAAACCGGCGCAGTCGGGCGGGCGGGGGCCTGCCGGGCTGAATGACGCCGCATGGGGAAACGGGGAAGAAGATGAGTGACGAGAACGCCCGTCGGCCAGTGCCGACGGCGGGGAATATGGCTGCCGTCGATGCGCCGCAACACGCGGGTCATGGCGGTGCCACGGCGGCTCAACCATCGTCGGGCGGCAAACGCCCGCGCCGCTGGGTCGTGGCAGTGCTGGCGGTCGTGGTGGTGATCGGTGTGGGCGCATGGCTGCGTTCGCGCGGGGCCGAGAAGCCGATCAAGGCGGCGCTGGCCCCTTCGGTAACGGCCGCCACCGTCGAGGTGCGCGACGTGCCGGTGCGGCTGATCGCCAACGGCACGGTCACGGCGCGCCAGACCATCGAAGTCCGTCCGCAGATTTCCAGCACCATCCGGCAAGTCCATATCAAGGAAGGCGACTTCGTCAAAGCGGGGCAGTTGCTGTTCTCGCTCGACGCGCGCATGGACGAGGCCAACCTCAAGAAGGTACAAGCCCAACTCACCAAAGACGAAGCCGATCTCGCGAACGCGCGCCGTACGCTGGCGCGCACAAAGCAACTGATCGCCGAACACTTCGTCTCGCAGAGCGCGCTCGATACGGCGCAGAGCGGTGTCGATAGCCTGAGCGCGCAAGTCGCCGCTGACCGTGCCGCCATCTCGGCCAGTCAGGTCGCGGTCGACTACAACCAGATTCGTGCGGGCATCGACGGGCGTACCGGCGCGATCAACGTGCACCCGGGCAGCCTCGTGACGCCGGGCGGCGCGGCGCTCGTGACCATCACGCAACTCGATCCGATCGACATCAGCTTCACGCTGCCCGAAGGCGAACTGGCTGAATTGCAGGCCGCACGCGCGGGCGGACCAGTGGCGGTGACTGCCACGCTGGGCACGACGGGCATGACGGCGACCGGTCAGTTGAGCTTTATCGACAATGCGGTGGATTCGCAGACCGGCACGATTCGTCTGAAAGCGGCGTACGACAATCGCGACGCCAAGCTGTGGCCCGGCATGTATCTGAACATCGCCGTGATCGGCCGCATTCTCAAACAAGCGAACGTGGTGCCGCCGCAAGCGGTGCAGACCGGCCCGGACGGCAAGTTCGTCTACGTCATCGGCGCGGATGGGAAAGTGAGCGCCAAGCCGGTGAAAGTCGGCTACGTGGAAGCCAAGCTCGCAGTGATCGATGGCGTGCCCGCAGGCGTTCGCGTCGTGCAGGAAGGCGCGGAGAACCTGCGCCCGGGAAATAAGGTGACGGTGGTGGCGGCACGTGAGGGTGGCGCAACCGCGACTGCCCCTGCCGCCGAAGTGCGCACCGCCGACGCGGCTTCGCCGAAGAGCACGCCATGAACCTCTCCGAACTCTGTATCCGCCGCCCGGTGATGACGATTCTGCTGTGTGTGGCAGCGGTTGTCGCCGGGTTGATCGCTTACGGCCAGATTCCGATCTCGGCACTGCCGAGCTACAACTCGCCGGTGATTCAGGTCACGGCGACGCTGCCCGGGGCGAGTCCGGAGACCATGGCGGCGTCGGTCGCCGCGCCCATGGAGAAGCAGTTCTCGACGATCGCGGGCGTCGCGGTCATCAGTTCGACCAATACCCAAGGCACGACGTCGATCATCATCGAATTCGATAGCGACCGCGATATCGACGCGGCCGCCGTCGACGTGCAGGCCGCGCTCTTCCGTGCCCAGCGCAAGCTGCCGGTGGAGATGACCACGCCGCCGTCGTACCGCAAGGTGAACCCGGCCGACGCGCCGATTCTCTTCCTCGCGATGAATTCGCCGTCGATGTCGCTGGCCGAACTCGACGACTACGCCGAAAACCTCGTCTCGCCCACGCTCTCGACGCTGCCCGGTGTCGCACAGGTGCTGATCTTCGGGCAGAAGCGTTTCGCGGTGCGTGTGAAGGCCCGGCCTGACGCGCTCGCCGCGCGCAAGCTCACGCTCGACGACGTGGCGCGTGCGCTGGCTTCGGCCAACGCCAACAGCCCCGTGGGCACGCTCGACGGCAATCGCCAGACGCTGACCATCGAAGCCAACCGTCAGATGACCAAGGCCGACCAGTTCGCGAGCCTGATCATCGCGAGCGTCAACGGCAGCCCGGTCTATCTGCGCGATGTGGCCGAAGTGCAAGACAGCGTGGAGTCGGTGAAAACCGGCAGTTGGGTCAACGGCGAGCGCTCGATCGTGCTGGCCGTGCTGCGTCAGCCGAATGCCAACACGGTCGCGACGGTCGATCAAGTGAAGGCGGCGCTGCCGCGTCTGGCCGAGCAGATGCCGCAGTCGATTCAGGTCAAGCTGCTCAACGACCGGTCGGTGTCGATTCGCGAGTCCATCGATGACGTGCAGTTCACGCTGGGCCTCACGGTCATTCTCGTGACGCTCGTGATCTTCCTGTTCCTGCGCCGGTTGGCAGCAACGCTGATCCCGGTGATGTCGCTGCCGGTGTCGCTGATCGGCACCGTCGCGCTCATGAAGGGCATGGGCTACTCCATCGACAACATCTCGCTGCTGGGCATCACGCTTGCCGTGGGGTTGGTGGTCGACGACGCCATCGTGATGCTCGAAAACATCGTGCGCCACATCGAAAACGGTGTGCCGCCGCTGCGTGCGGCGCTCGTCGGCTCGCGCGAGATGGGCTTCACGATTCTGTCGATCTCGATCTCGCTGGTGGCCGTGTTTATCCCGATCTTTTTTATGCCGGGCGTGATCGGGCTAATGTTCCACGAGTTTGCGGTGGTGGTGTCGCTGGCGATTCTGGTCTCGGCGGCGGTGTCGCTCACGCTGATTCCGATGCTGTGCAGTCGCTATCTGAAGCACGAGCAGAGCGAAGGTTTGGGATTGCGTGCGACGCAATGGTTCGAAGACGGCTTCGTTTGGGTGCAGGACCGCTACGTGCGCAGCGTGGATTGGTGTCTGGCGAATCGCAAGTGGGTGATGGGCGCCGCGGGCGCGACGTTTATCGCAACCGGGGTGCTGTTCGCGACGATTCCGAAGGGCTTCTTCCCGAGCGAAGACATCGGGCAGGTGCAGGTCACGGCTGAAGGCGCGCAGGATATTTCGTTCACGGCGATGTCGACGCTGCTGCGTCAGGCAGGGGACATCATTCGTGCGAATCCGGCAGTGGATACGGTGATCGTGTCGGCCAACGATAGCAATCAGGGCCGTATGTTTATCAACCTGAAGCCGCATGGCGAGCGCCCGCACATGAGCGAGGTGCTGGAGACGCTGCGTCGCGAGGTCAAGCAGGTGCCGGGCCTGAACGTGTATTTCAACCCGGTGCAGAACCTGCAACTGGGCGGCAAGCAGAGCAAGAGCCGCTATCAGTACGTGATGCAGAGCGTGAAGGCGGGCGAGATGCAGGTGTGGTCGGACAAGCTGATGACCCTGATGCGCGCCGACCCGATCTTCCGCGACGTGACGACCGACGCGCAGATGAAGGGCTTGCAAGCGCAACTCACCATCGATCGCGACAAAGCGAACACGCTCGGCGTGGCGATTGGTGACATTCGAAGCGCGTTGTATAGCGCATTCGGCGAGCGGCAGGTGTCGACGATCTACACGCCGAGCGACAGCTATCAGGTGATTCTGCAAGCGGCGGATAACGACCGTCGTGACGAAGGCGCGTTCGACAAGATCTACGTGCGCGGCAAGGGCGGCGCGCTGGTGCCGTTGTCGGCGGTAGCGACGGTGGAGCGCAAGATGGGGCCGGTGGCGGTCAACCATCAGGGGCAATTGCAGGCGGTCACGTTGTCGTTCAACTTGGCTCCCGGCGCAGCACTCGGAGACGCGTCGAAGAAGATCGTCGGGTTCCAGCGGCAACTCGGTTTCCCGCCGAGCATCATCACGAGTTGGGGCGGCGATGCGGCGGCGTTTCAGGCGTCGCAGTCGAGTCAGGTGGTGCTGCTGGTGGGCGCGTTGTTGGTGATTTACGTGCTGCTGGGTGTGCTCTACGAGAGCTACATCCATCCGATCACGATTCTGGCGGGCTTGCCGTCGGCGGCGGTCGGGGCGTTGCTGACGTTGCGGATCTTCGGCATGGACCTGTCGTTGATTGCGGTGATCGGTATCTTGATGCTCATCGGCATCGTGAAGAAGAACGCCATCATGATGATCGACTTCGCGCTCGACGCACAGCGCAACGGCGGCATGACGCCGGACGAAGCGATTCGTCAGGCGTGTGCGCTGCGCTTCCGGCCGATCATGATGACCACGCTGGCGGCGCTCATGGGTGCGCTGCCGATTGCGTTGGGCTTAGGCGCGGGCGCGGAATTGCGTCAGCCGCTGGGGCTGGCGGTGGTTGGCGGGTTGCTGTTCTCGCAGGTGATTACGCTGTACATCACGCCGGTGATTTATCTGTATCTCGATCGGTTTGCCGGGAAGGGGCCGCTGGTGCTGCCGGGGGATCGCGCCGCGAACGATGGAGGTGGCGATGGTCGCAGCGATGGTGACGCCGGTCACGAAGTGGCGCGAGTGGACACGCGGCATGCCGCCGGGGTGCACTGACGAGTGATGTTGGTTGAGTGACGGTGGCGGTGGATGACGTGACGTTGTTGCGTGATCCACCGCCATTTTTGTTTGTGCTGTTGCAAGCGATGTGCACGCACACGCATTCGTGGGAAACGCAGGAATTTTCCTCACGTATATGAATTCAAGCCATGCAACGTGGCTTGTGAAACCGCTGATTCGCGGCGATTTGGCCGCGTTTCGTGACTACTCGTTTTGCGGTTGGTTGGATTCTTAATCGCGTCTCGACGGACGTGTTCGCTTCCCGGTGTCGTTCGCGCTGTCTCGCCTTGATGTGCCGAGTGCACGCGACGTTGGGCGTGGTTGCCGCTGCGCGAAGTGCCATATCGGAAATCGTGCGCGAATGGGTGTTTTCACGCCCGTCTCAATTGTCAATTTGCTAAAGACCGCGTTCACCCCCGACAACGGGGCACGTTGCGTTCAGGCATAAATCGGCCCTGTCGTTGCGAGGGCGATTCTTCTCGCATCGCATTTCATCAAATTCCAATATCGAACGAGGACTTATGACCATGCAAGTGAACGCGGGTGCGCTCGCGCAATTCAAGACAAACATGACGAAGCGACTGAACAAGCGCCGTCAACGCGGCGTGACGCTGGTGGAACTGGCGGTGGCCGTGGCGGTGATGGGGATGATTATGGCCGGGGCACTGGTGGGTGTGCCGGCGTTGATGACTAGCTTGAAGACAACCAGAACTGTGACCGAACTTCAGCAAATCGTCGCCAAGGCGCATGGAGCATTCGGGACGGGAATTTTGACCGGGGATGGTGCGGGTCGAGCGACTACCGATCCGGGCTTCAATTCGCTTTTCGAGGAACTTCCGCCGTCAGGTACTGCGGGTGAATATAGAAATCAGTTTGGTGGCGTCACACGAGGCGTGAATGTCGTCGTCAATTCAGCCGTCAAAACAGGTGCGGTATTTGAATACACCAATATCCCCGCAAAAGCTTGCGAAAAAATCATTCCCCAAGTTGCCGCAAACTTCACGACCATTCTTGCGAATGGAGTTCCCGTCAAGGATTACGGTGGCGCGCTCGGAGACGCGACTGCGATTGCGAACGCTTGTGGTACCGAAGCAGCAGCGGACCCCGCTGATCCTCGCGTCAACACCACTGTCACGGCGATTCGATTCGGAATCTCGCAATAAGCGGAACCACTAAACGGAGGCAACCATGCGCATGGCGCGTTGGCATCCCGGTCGGTGCGTGGTGGGTATCTGCGCCGTCGGTATCTCTTGTTCATCCGGCGCGAGCGCCTCGGCGTTGCCTGACAGTGAGCTGTTCGGGCATCCACGCCTGACGGCTTCAGTCTCGCCTTCCGCTGTGGCATCGATGAACAGACCGTTGTTGGGTGGCGTTCCGGACACTTCGTTGCCAGCCAGCACCGTCACAGACAACGTTGCGCTACCCGTTGCGCAGACAGTCGATGAGAATCCCGTCGCGGCGCTCTCGGAACCTGAGCTTACGTTTCAGCTTGGCGGCGATGGCAGGCGCGTCTCGGCGGTGTTGCGCGACTTCGTCGAAACCCAGCATTGGCAACTCGCCTGGGAAATCGAACGTGATTTCCCTATCGAGTATCCGGCGACGTTCACGGGGGATTTCCTCGGCATCATCGAGCAAGTGGTGTTGTCGCTGCAAAACAGCGACGCACCGATTCGCGTGAAAGTCTACGAGGCCAATCGCGTGCTGCGCGTCGTGCATGCCACGCAATAACGTCGGTCGTGCGTCACACGGCAGCTCACTATAAAAAAGACCAGCAACCCATGAGAAAGCGACTCGGCGTATTGTGCGCCACCACGTTACTGGCGGCGTGCGGTACGCCGGGAATGCTCAGCAAGACCGACGAGAACGTCACGCACGCGCAGCAAGCCGTGCAATCGGCGCTCGACGCAAAATCTGCAACGCCGATCCGCGCGATAGAACATGTCGACGGCGCATGGCTCGCCAGACGCTCGGTGGCGATCGAAGCCACCGAATCCCTTCCCGATTTCTTCAAACGCAATGTCCGGTTCTCCACCGGCGCGCCACTTGCCATGTCCGTAGTACTCGGACAGGTTGCGCGTGGCAACGGGCTGACGATTCGCGTTTCCGCCGACGTGTCGTGCGACGACGGCGGAAGCGGAGGGCGTGGGGGCAGCCGCGGTGGCGGTTCCTCAAAACTCTTCCAGATGAACTGCACCGAGAGCGGCGAACCGGCCGTGCCATTGCACTACAACGGCACACTGTCCGGCTTGCTCGACGCCATCGCGCATCGCTCGGGTACCCACTGGTCGTATCGCGACGGTGTCGTGCAGTTCTCGCGCTACATCACACGAAGTTTCCAGATCAAGATGATGCCGGGTAGCTCGACCATCAGCGCGTCGGTCGGCAAAAAATCGGAGATGAAGGCCGATCGCGGTGCTTCGGGCGGCAGTGGCGGGGGCGGTTCCGCAGGCGGCGTCAAACTCGATTTCAACGCCGACGCCAAAGTTAGCACCGAATCGAAACTCGACTACTGGGCCGATCTCGTGAAGACCGTCTCCGACATGCTCTCCGATGGCGGACGTGTCACACCGTCGGTCGTCACGAGTTCTCTTGTCGTCACGGACACCGCGGAAGTGATGGAGCGCGTCAAACGCTACATCGACGCCGAAAACGCGGTACTCGGCCGTCAGGTGAAACTGCGTGTTCAGGTCTACTCCGTCACCCTCGAAGAAAACTCCGCCGCCGGTATCGATTGGAATCTCGTCTACCAGTCGGCGAGTGGGCTCGTTGCCGGTCTCGGCGGTCCGGCACTCGGCGGCGCACTCATGGCACGCAAAGGCGGCTTGAGCGTCAGCAAGATTCCTCGCGGTGTCCTCGCCGGTTCCACGGCCTTCATCAAGGCACTCAGCCAACAAGGACGCGTGAGCACCGTCATCGACACGACAGTCGTCACGCTGAACAACCAACCTGCGCCCGTCGCCGTCACGCAGAACCAAGGCTTCGTCGCCGAAACCAAAATGACCCCGGGCAACTTCGGCGGTCAGGCCGTCGTCACCGCCGAGCAATCGGTGTTGACCACCGGCTTCGTGATGAACCTGCTGCCGACGCTGATGGATAACCGCAGCGTGATGTTGCAAGTGCAGATCGATATGTCCGATCTGAAGAAGCTGGAGAAGATCAATCTTCGTACCGGCAAGGAAGCCCCTAGCGGCAGCGACGCCGGAGGCAAAGGCGGTGGCGGTACGAGCGTCAGCGTCGATGGAAAAGACGTAAAGGTCGCCGTCGACGGCAAGGACGACGATGACAAATCCCGCCACGACGATGGCCTCGGTGTCGGCACGTTCATGCAACTCCCGCTCACGGCGTCGATCCAGACGATGCAGCGCGCATCGCTCAAGTCAGGCGACACGCTGGTGCTCAGCGGCTTCCGGCGCAAGGACGACAGCACGGACCGCGACGGCATCTTCGCTTACGAGGGCGGTACGAAAGAAGCACGTCAGCGGGTGAACGAGGTCGTCATCGTGATCTCGCCGGAACTCACCGAGGGCGTGTGAGATGACGCGCGCACTCTCCAATCATCTCGTCGTCGGCGCGCAGTGGGAGACGCTCATCGGTTTGCAAAAAGAACCGACCGAGATTCGCGGGCTCGCCCGAAGCCGCGACGCCGCTCACTACGCGCTCGCCGATGACGGATCGGGCACGCGCACGGTCGGCCTCATGTCGTTGCCCGCAGCCGCCAAGGGTGAGGCAGTGCCGGACCGCTACGCGTTGGCCGCCGTGCTCGAGCAAATGGTCGAAGCCCCGAACGTGGCGTTCGTGCACGCTGACCCGGATGATCCGACCTCCGCTATTTTCGTCACGCTGCGCGACCGTCGCCCGGAGATCGATACCGTCCTGCCGCTCGCCCATCTGAAAGCGCGTCTCGCAGGATGGACGGCCGAAGTCGAAGGGCCGGTGAAAATCGTGGGCGCTGTATTGGACGACCAGCCGCCGCCCGACATCCCCCTAACCCTCGATGACATCGCGTCCCACGCCCGTCGTGAACGCCCCGCTGAAGCGCGCCTGCAACTCGTGCGCAAGCCGTTGCCAACGCGTGAGCTGGCCATCGCTGCGGTGGGCCTGCTGATCGTCGCAGGGCTCGGCGGCGCGGGGTGGATCGGATGGTCTTGGTACGACGACATGCAGAAGCAAAAACAAGCGGACGCCAATCGCGTCGATCCCGTCGATGCCTACAAACAGGCGCTGGCTCGCGCAATTGCCGCCGAGCCATTTTCGTCCGGCGCCAGCTATGCGCAGCGCGTGCAGTACGCGGTGCAGACGTTGCCTTCAAGCGCTGGCGGATGGCGCCCGGCGACTATCGATTGCAATGCCGAACGCTGCAACATCGACTGGCTGCGCAAGGAGGGCGGTACGTTCGACCTGCTTCTGTCGCAACGGCCAAGCGCGCAGATCGTCGACCTCGATCACGCGAAAGAGGTCATAACGATCGCTTCGGCGGGACCGGCCGATGATGCCATCGCTAGCGAAGACACCGACGCGCACGTCACGCCAATTCCTCGCAATCAATTTCTCCGTACCGCCGGTGCGCGTTTGCAGTCTCTCGGCGACTACGGCATGGATATCTCGCTAACGATGGCCGAGCCCCTTGTGAGACCACCTGCATCGGTGGCGTCACGGCCAGACGTACCGCCGCCCATCGCCAAAGGGGAGTGGCAAATGGCCGGTCATCTCGCGTTCCTCGACTCGGTCGCCGGTTTGATGATGCGCGCAGGCAACATGTCGCTGCGCGAACTCAAGATCGATATCGGCGACGGCAAGCCTGTCTTCACCGCTCAAGGTACCTACTATGTCCACTAGTTTTCGTCACGCCACAGCGTTGGTATTGGTGCTCGCGGCAGCTATCGGTGCGCCTGCCCATGGCGAAGAAAATATCGACGCCTTCGCTCGCGCGCATCTCAAGGCGTCGCAGGAGGCGCAGGACAGCAAAGCGGTGACTGGCGACGCACCGTCGACGGAGAACACCGATGACGCATCCACGAAACCCGCCCGCGCCGACATTCCGCCAGAGTTGCTCTTCATTCAAGGCGTCGAGAACACGACGGTTGCGTATCTGCGCATCGATGGCCGTTTCGGCCACACGGTCAAACGGGGCGATACCGCAGGTGAGTGGAAGGTGGTGACCATTGGCGACGATTTTGTCGACGTGACCCGGCATGGCAAGCCGAAGCGTCTGCTGCTCCCCGACGCCTTGGCTGTCCAGCATGCGGCACAGGGGCGACGCGATGGCAACGATCGGTGAACGCCTACGCCTCGCGTGGGAGCGCGCTAACGGGCGCAGCGGCACGCGTCCTGTTGCGCGGCCGGTGGCCGATCTGCGCTCGGAGGATATCCAGACATTCGGCTGGCGTCAGGATCTCGGGCTGACGCTTGCCGGTGCGGAGCAAGGGTCGCTCGTCCTTGTGGCGATGAAGCCCCGTCTCTATCTGGTGCTGATCGAACATACGACGTTTGTGCGCATGCAGGGCTCCGATCTGCTCGAACGCTTCGATCAGGCCGTGCGAGCGACGCATCGCCTCGATCTCGAAGGTATCTACGTCGGAACCACGGAAGAGATCCTGCTCATGCAGTCGCAGTTGCAGCAGCAAGGCGACGACGATGGGCGCTCCGACGAGCAACGCACCGGTGCGTATCGCAACTTCGATCTGATTATCGAAAAGGCGGTGGAAGCCGGGACGTCCGACATTCACTTCGAGTTTCGCGACGCACAGCACGTAAAGGTGCGCATGCGCATTCACGGCAAGCTGCGCGTGACGGGCGACAGCGACCGGCTCTCGCGCGACTATCACGCGATGCTCGACGCGGTCTCTGCGGCTTACAACTCGCGCGCCGATCCGAGCAGTCGCAGTCACAACCACTTCGATGAAGATCAGCATCAAAGTTGCTCGATTCCGCTCTCGATTCGCCAGCGCAAGTATCAGTTGCGCTTTCAGAGCGTGAAAGAGAATCGCGGTGTCGACGTGGTGCTGCGCCTGCTGCTCAATGAAGCGGTGGAAGGCGACGTGCTCTCGCTCTCGCAACTTGGCTATTCCGACGATCAGGTCGAAGTGCTCGAAGACGCGGTACACCGCAGCCCCGGACTCACGATCATCGCGGGCGAAACCGGATCGGGGAAGTCCACCACGTTGCGCACGCTGATGATGTACGAGCGCGACTCAGGCAAGAAATTTTTCTCCATCGAAGATCCGGTCGAGTACATCCAGCCGCACATGACGCAGATTCCGATTCAGCGGCGCGCGGAAGACGGGCTGGGGGAGTCGGCATTCGGCGCGGCAGCCAAAGTGCTGTTGCGCGGCGACCCCGACAAGCTCATGCCCGGGGAAATTCGCGATGCCGAGACGGGCTCGTTTGCGAAGTCGATGACTGAAACCGGCCATCAGGTGCTGTCTACGGTGCATGCGTCGAGCGCGTTCGGGATCATCCCGCGACTGGTGAGCGATGAAATCGGCATGCCGCTCGCGGCTGTTACCTCACCGAATTTTCTGACGGCGATGGTGTATCAGAAGCTAATCCCGGTGTTGTGCGAACACTGCAAGCTCCCGGCCACCGACCATCTCGACGTGCCAACACTTGCCGTCATTGCCGATCTCGGTATCGATGTCACCAAGGTTTGTGTGGAAGGGCCGGGGTGCGAGCGTTGCAAAGGACGCGGTACGGCCGGGCAAACCGTCGTCGCCGAAGTCTGCGAGCTGAACGACGCGATGCTCGACTTGCTGCGCGAATCCCATTTCTGGGAAGCCGAACGGCAATGGCGTGCGGGCCACAACGGCGATCTCACGAGCCCGGACATGACCGGCAAGACGGCCATCGAGCATGCCATCTACAAGATGTCGCAAGGGCGTATCGATCCGCGCGATATCGAAGCCTCGTTCTACAAGCTCAAGAAGTACCACCTGCCGCAAGCGATCGCACCGACGCCCGCGACGCCGCGACGACTCGCCAGTGTGTGAGTCGTCGCGGCGATTCATGTTTTACGCCACGACGTTCTGACATTCCCCCTTCTCGCCATGCTCGAAGCCGCTAATCGATTCCTCGCCAAGCTCTCTCCCCCGCGTGACGCCTATCCGGGCTTGGCCAAGGCAAAACGCCACTTCCTCAAGACACGCGCCAATTTCTACAGCGATTTTGCCGATGCCATCGAAGACGGCGCGAATCCGTTCGATTTGTTTTCGCGCCGGTGCGCGCGGGCGAAAGAACGTCGCAATGTGATGGCGCCGCTATATGCCGTGTGGCGGGACAGAGCCAGCTCGAAGAACTTGCGCAAGTCGCTGGAAGGCACGATCCCGGAGGCCGATCTCGTGGTCATTGCGGCGGGAGAGAAGGGTGACCTTCCCGGCACCTTGCGTTTTCTTGCGCGCGTCGTCACGTTGCAACAACAGACACGCAGCGCAATCGTGGGCGCCGTCACGTTGCCAATTTTCATGTCGGTATTATTGGCGGCCATTCAGTTGGGTGTGGCCTACGGCATGATGCCCATCATGACCGAGATCATGCCGCCGGAGAAGTTTCCGATGCTGGGGGCCGGGCTATATGCGATGTCTGGATTTGTGGCGAATTGGTGGCCGCTGCTCTACGGTATTCCCGTCGCGTTGTTGGTACTCGTTTCATGGTCGATGGGCCGTTGGACGGGGCCGTTGAGGCGGCACTTCGATAACGTCGGCCCTTACGCGGTGTATCGCGATGTGCGTGCCGGTGAATTCCTGGTCGCCCTCGCCGCACTCACCAGCGCAAAAACATCGGTGTTCGACGCGGTGTCGCTGCTGCTTTCGGGGGCGTCGCCGTGGATGCGTTCACATCTGCTTCGTATGCGTGCATCGCTCAAGAGTGACCGGAGCATGACCAAGGCGATGGACACGGGGCTGTTCAACGAGGAAGTCTTCGACCGTCTCGTCGAGTACTCCGGGCGTACGAACTTCGATGTCGGTATTCGCAAGATCGGTCTGATGACGATTGAAGAAACCGCCGCGCGTATCAAAGTGCGCGCGGGTGCGCTTCGCTCGCTGCTCATGGCAATGGTGGGGTTGACGATCATTTTCACCGTGGGCGGCATGCTGCAAATCGGGCGGGCGGCCGGTGAACACGCGCAGTCGATGATGTGATGGCTGCGCATTTTCTCGACCTGTTGGCGCATTGCGTCAAAGCACTGCCACGTGAGTCCTTCGCCGCAATGCTGGGCATTCTCGGGATGTTCATCGGCAGCTTTCTCAACGTCGTGGTCTGGCGGCTGCCGCGCATGCTCGAAATCCAGTGGGCGCGCGAGGCGGCGCACTGGGCTGGGCATATTCCGCCGGTGACGCCGGTTTTCAATCTGGCATGGCCCCCCTCGCGTTGTCCGCGCTGCGATAGCAACATCCGCGCTTGGCACAACCTGCCCGTGGTGAGCTATCTGCTGCTGCGCGGCCGCTGTGCATATTGCCGGACGGCCATCAGCGTGCGCTATCCGCTGGTGGAGTTGATCGTGGGGGCGATGTTCGCCGCTATCGGCTGGAAGTTCGCGCCGTCGATGCAATACGCGACGATGTTCGCGTGGTGCGGGTTTGGCGCCGCGCTGCTGGCGCTATCCATCATCGATGCCGATACGCGTCTGTTGCCCGATGCCATCACCTTACCGCTGTTGTGGGGTGGCCTATTGTTGAGCGTGGCCGGTGTCACGTTGCCAGTCGACGACGCCGTGCTTGGGGCCGCGCTCGGCTACTCAGCAATGTGGTTGATTTCCGGTGGCTACTTTCTGCTGACCGGACAGGAAGGGTTAGGCGGCGGCGACGTGAAACTCGTCGCCGCCTGCGGGGCATGGCTCGGGTGGATCGGTGTACCGCTCGCGCTCGCTTTTGGGGCCGTGGCGGCGACCGTCGCCTTTGGCGGACTCGGTCTGCTGCGCGGCCGCACCTTGTGCGGGCCGCTGCCTTTCGGCCCGTGGCTTTGTGCTGGGGCCGTCGCGAGTGCGCTGTGGGGCGACCGGTTCTTAGGTCTGTGGTTGTACACGGGCGGCTAACGTCGCATGCCCCGCGTTAGCGGCCCGCTCGTACCCGATATCCACATTGCCGGGTTGACGCTGCGCTTGTCTCAGGATCATGTCCGCCGCTTTCTCTCCGATCACCATCGATGGTGCATTGGTATTGCCGCCGATGAGTGTCGGCATGATCGAGGCATCGACGACGCGCAGCCCTTCGACGCCGCGCACACGCAATTCCGTATCGACGACCGACGCGGCGTCGCTGCCCATGCGACACGTCCCGACGGGGTGATAGATGGTGTCGGCGCGCTCGCGAATCAACGCTGTGAGCGCTTCGTCCGATTCCACGCCGCGACTGTGCAGTTCCTTGCCGCCGAATTTCGCCAGCGACGGTGCCGCCAATATCCTGCGGATCACGCGTGCACCACGCAGCAAGGTGTCGACATCCTCTTGTGCTTGCAGGAAGGCCGGGTCGATAAGCGGCGCATCGCGCATATCGCCCGATGCCAGCGTGACGCGGCCACGGCTCTTCGGACGCAACACGCACGCGTGTAACGACAAGCCGCGGCGCAGATGCAGGCGGCGATTGTGGTTGTCGCAGATGCCTACGAGAAAGTGCATTTGCAGATCGGGCCGCGCGAGGCTTGGGTCGCTTTTGAGAAAGCCACCGGCTTCGGCCACGTTGCTCGCGAGAAGGCCACGCTTGTCGCGCAGATACGCCACGCCCTGCATCAACAGGTGCCAGAGACCGGGCGGCGTGTAGCCGACCAGATCGCGATGGGCGACGTACTTGTTGATGATGAAGTCGATGTGGTCTTGCAAGTTCTCGCCGACGTTCGGCGAATCGACTCGCACCGCAATGCCATGCTCGCGCAGTTGTTCTGCGGGGCCTATGCCCGAGCCCATCAGTAATTGCGGCGAATTGAATGCCCCGGCGCTGAGGATCACTTCCGCGCGTGCCCGCAGCGTTTCGAGCGAGCCGTGCCGTTGCAGCGTCACACCTGTCGCGCGCATGCCTTCGAACGTGATGCGCTGCACGAGGGCGTCGGTGATCACATGAAGGTTGGCGCGGGATTTTCCGTGCAGGTACGCGCGTGCCGCATTCCAACGCTCGCCGTCTTTCTGCGTCACCTGATAGATGCCCGCACCTTCGTATTGCGCACCATTGAAATCGCTGGACACGGGAAAGCCCGCTTCACGCGCCGCATCGACGTAGTGCCGCGAGAACGGGTTCACGGTGCGCAAGTCCGCCACATTGAGCGGGCCGCCGCTGCCGTGCCAATCGTCGGCGCCGCGCTCGTTGTTTTCGCTGCGCCGGAAGTAGGGCAGCAGGTCGTCCCAGCCCCAGCCTGTGCAACCCGCCTGCGCCCAATCGTTGTAATCGTCGGGATGGCCGCGCGTATAAATCATCGCGTTGATCGAGCTCGATCCACCTAGGCCGCGTCCGCGTGGCTGATAGCCCTGACGCCCGGCAAGACCCGCCTGCGGTGTCGTGCGAAAGCCGTAGTTGCGCCGCGAGCGAAACGGCACGAGTGCAGCGAGTCCGAGTGGCAGTCTGACGAGAAAGCTGTTGTCGGGCGGTCCGGCTTCGATGAGCGCGATCGTGCGCCCGGGCAAGCCGTCGGCTAAGCGCGCAGCGAGCGCACAGCCCGCCGAGCCGCCACCGACGATGACGTAGTCATAGTCCATGCTGACATCCTCCCTTGGATGGGCACTGCATTGCCTGCTTTGTATTTATCTTTCTTGTGCACTGCTATTCGCCGGAACGGATGTGTCCTCAGTTTCGGTCACCCGAAGCGGCGGCACTCATTGTAGGCAGACATTTCCCGTATTCGAGCGTGATGTGAAGTATTCCTCTAATTTGTACGGGCAGTGAAGTTCAGCCGCTATGATGAAATGATCCACTCGGCGTGAACGCCCGATCGAGCGCGCATACGATGGGCAGCCCTAGGGAGACATGGATGACTGAGGCTTGGCAAACCCACGACGTCACCAATCAGGTGCCGCCGCTAGTCGATTACAACCTGTACACCACCGATGCCGCGTTGCAGGCCGCTGTGAGCGCGTTTAACGCTGGCTGGCATGCGAAGGAACTGCATCGGCAGGGCGCGCGTTTGGGCGAAGCCGAGGTGCAGCAATGGGCTGAGACGGCGAATCGCCACGAACCCGAGTTACAGACGTTCGATGCGCGCGGCAACCGTATCGATCATGTGGCGTTCCACCCGGCGTGGCATGCGCTGATGGGACTTTTGCGCGGTGCACAATTGCAGTCGCTGCCGTGGGCGCACCCGCAGGCAGGCGCGATGGCGGCACGCACGGCAGCGTATTTTTTGCATGCGCAGAACGAAGCCGGTTCGCTGTGCCCCACGACGATGACGTTTGCCAGCATCCCGGTGCTCGCAAAGGTGCCGTCGCTCTATCCCACCATCAAGGACAAATTGCTCGCGCCGCAGCATGACCCGCGCGATATTCCGCTCGCGCAGAAGCACGCGATGCTCGTCGGTATGGGGATGACGGAAAAACAGGGCGGGTCGGATGTTCGCACGAACACCACCGTGGCCCATGCACTTGGCGGCGATACGTATTCACTGGTCGGGCACAAATGGTTCTTCTCGGCGCCGCAGTGCGACGCGCATTTGGTGCTCGCGCGCGCTGACGACAGCGACGCGCTGTCGTGTTTCTTCGTACCGCGCTACACGCCGGACGGCCACAAGAACGCTGTGCAGATTCAGCGCCTGAAAGACAAGCTCGGCAACCGCTCGAACGCGAGCAGCGAAGTGGAGTTCCAAGGGGCCTACGGCACACTCGTGGGCGCGCATGGACGCGGGATTCCCACCATCATCGAAATGGCGACGTACACGCGGCTCGACTGCGTGATCGGCAGCGCCGCGATGATGCGCACTGGTGTGGTTCAGGCGATACATCACGCCCGGCACCGCACCGCATTCGGCGCAAAGCTCGTCGATCAGGATTTGATGACGACGGTGCTCGCCGATCTGGCGCTGGAGTCGGAGGCCGCGACGTGGCTCGCCATGCGGCTGGCACAGTCGTTCGATGCTGCCGAGTCGGACGACGACGCGCCGCTCGAGCGTGCATGGCGTCGCATCGTGCTGCCCGCCGCTAAATTCTGGGTGTGCAAGCGCGCGCTCGAACTGGCAGGCGAATGCATGGAGGTCTGGGGCGGCAACGGTTATGTCGAAACCGGTCCACTCGCGCGGTTGTATCGCGAAGCGCCGGTCAATTCCATCTGGGAAGGCTCGGGCAATGTGATGTGCCTCGACGTGTTGCGCGCCATTGGACGCGAGCCGGAAGTGGCACAGGCATGGTTTGACTGGCTGGGCGAGCGCGTAGGGTCGCACGCGCCGTTACGTGCGGCGTTGGCGCAATTGCATGGATGGCTCGCGGCTGACCCGGCGAGGCACGCGGTGCGCGCACGCGCCATTGCTCAACAAATCGTGCTGCTCGCGCAAGCAGCGTTGCTCCTCGAACATGCGCCGGCCGAATTGGCGCATGGGTTTGCCGAGAGCCGTCTGTCGAATCACGGCGGCCGCGTCTATGGTGTGATGCCGGATTCGCTGGCGGTGGGGGTGCAACGGGCGTGGCTCGATCGCGCGTTTTTAGGCTGAACGGCAGGATTAGGGTGAGCAGGCCCTAGACAAGACAACAACAAGGACGATGGCTGCCACCGGCGGCCACAGGGAGACGGCATGGGACATAACCACGAACTGGGCGGTTTGCACGACGTGCCGCCTGCACTACACGCGGCTTCCGAAGACGATAGCGCGCGGGCCATGCTGTTGCCCAGATTCGACGCGATGCGCCGCGCGCACGACAGCGCACCGCACGTCGACTGGCCGACTCGCAAGGGGCATTTGAAGGCGTTGCAGGCGATGTTGCGCAAGTATCGGGAGGCGTTCGCGAAGGCCATCGACGAAGACTTCAACGGTCGATCGGCGCAGGAAACCGACATGCTGGAGTTGTTCCCGTCGCACGGCAATCTCAAGCATGCGCTGGCCAACACGCGCCGGTGGATGCGCGGCACGCACGGCTGGGCCAATCTCTGGCTACTGCCTGCGCGTACGGCCATCGTGCCGCAGCCGCTGGGGGTGGTCGGTGTGATCGTGCCGTGGAATTACCCGCTGTTTCTGGCCGTGGGGCCGCTGACCGATGCACTGGCGGCGGGAAATCGCGTGATGATCAAGGTGTCGGAAGTGGCGCCTCGTTTTGCGGATGTCTTCGCGAAAGCCATCGCCGAATTTTTCCCCGCTGATTGGGTGACGGTGGTCGCCGGAGATGCACAGGTGGCCCGTGCGTTTTCCACGCTGCCGTTCGATCATTTGCTGTTCACCGGCGCGACGTCGATCGGCCATCACGTCATGCGCGCGGCGAGCGAGCATCTCACGCCCGTCACGCTCGAACTCGGTGGCAAATCGCCCGCGATCATCGGCCCCGGCGCACGCTGGGACCACGCGGTCGAGCGCATCATGTTCGGCAAGCTGGTCAACGCCGGGCAAACCTGTATCGCCCCGGACTACGTGCTCGTGCCGCGAGAAAAACTCGACGCGTTTGTGACGTCGGCGCGTCAGGTGGCGGCGCGTCTTTATCCCGATGCGGTGAACAATCCGCAATACACGAGTATCGTCTCGCCGCGCCATTTCGAGCGACTGATGGGGCTCGCGGGAGAGGCCGCGGCACAGGGCGCGACATCGCACGCGTTATTCGACGCACCTGCGCAAGCTGAACGTCGACGCTTGCCGCCGGTGATTCTCACGGGCGTGCACGAAGGGATGCGCGTCATGCGCGAGGAGATTTTCGGGCCGTTGCTGCCGGTGGTGCCTTACGACGATCTCGATGCCGCCATCGCCTATGTGAATGAGCGTCCGCGTCCGTTGGCGCTCTACATCTTCGACACCGACGACACGCGTATCGACCGGGTGGTCGACGGCACGATTTCCGGCGGGGTGACGATCAACGACACGCTGCTGCACGCCGCCGAACACGGGCTGCCATTTAGCGGGGTGGGAGCATCAGGGATGGGCGGATACCACGGCGAAGTCGGTTTCCGCACGTTCTCGAAAGAGAAGCCGATTTTCCGACAGGCACGGTTCAACGGCGCCGGGCTGCTCAATCCGCCGTACGGCAAGCGCTTCGCGATGATGATTCGGCAGTTGCTTGGCTAACATCACGTGCCGACAAAGAAAAACCCCGCCGGGGTGACCCGGGCGGGGTTTTTTCATCACGCTGCCGGACTTGCCACCAGCGATTGCCGATGGCGCGTCGAGAGCGTCTGACGCTTACGCGACGGCGCGCAGACCGGCGTCGGCCAGCAGGGCGTCGGCGCGATCCGTGGCTTCCCACGAGAATTCCGGCTCTTCACGGCCGAAGTGACCGTAGGCGGCCGTCTTCTCGTAGATCGGGCGCAGCAGGTCGAGCATCTGGATGATGCCCTTCGGACGCAGGTCGAAATGCTTCTCGACGAGTTCCGCGATGCGCTGATCGCTGATCTTGCCGGTACCGAACGTGTTGACCATCACCGACGTCGGGCGCGCCACGCCGATGGCGTACGACACCTGAATCACGCACTTCGAAGCCAGACCGGCGGCCACGATGTTCTTCGCGACGTAACGGCCAGCGTAGGCGGCGGAACGGTCGACCTTCGACGGGTCTTTGCCCGAGAAGGCGCCACCGCCGTGCGGTGCGGCACCGCCGTACGTGTCGACGATGATCTTACGGCCCGTCAGGCCGGCATCGCCTTGCGGACCGCCGATCACGAAGCGACCGGTCGGGTTCACGAGGAACTTGATGTCGCCCTTGATGAGGTCAGCCGGGAGCACCGGCTTGATGATTTCTTCGATGACGGCTTCGCGCAGCACGTCGAGTGCGATATCCGGCGAATGCTGAGTCGACAGCACGACGGTGTCGATGCTGTGCGGACGGCCGTTTTCGTACTTGATGGTGACTTGCGATTTCGCGTCCGGGCGCAGCCAGTTCAGGCGGCCGTCGCGGCGCACTTGCGATTGGCGCTCGACCAGACGGTGCGACAGGTGAATCGGCAGCGGCATCAGTTCCGGCGTTTCGTCGCAGGCGTAGCCGAACATCAGGCCCTGGTCGCCGGCACCTTGATCGAGGTTATCGTCATGGGCACGGTCGACGCCTTGGGCGATGTCGGGCGACTGGCGGTCGTAAGCGACCAGCACGGCGCAGCCCTTGTAGTCGATACCGTAGTCGGTGTTGTCGTAGCCGATGCGACGGATGGTGTCGCGCGCAACTTGCTGATAGTCGACCGTAGCGGTCGTGGTGATTTCACCCGCGAGCACGACGAGACCGGTGTTGCAAAGCGTTTCGGCGGCGACGCGCGCGTACTTATCCTGGGTCAGGATCGCGTCAAGGACAGCATCCGAAATTTGGTCAGCGACCTTGTCCGGGTGACCTTCGGATACCGATTCGGAAGTAAAGAGATAGTCGTTCGCCACTTCTGGCTCCTCTATAACGAATGATTGGCGACTCACGCGCCGTCATCGGAGAAGAAGCGGCGACGCTTTAGCGGATAAATTAATCGGATGCGCTGCCTTTAAAGGGTGGCTCATCCGAATCGCCCCGCAAGTTGTCAGTTAACTCGGCGATGTCGCTTATTATACGCCCCTGTAGAAAATCTGCTGGCGACATGGCAACCACTCCCAAGAAATCCATCGGGTACTACCTGAGCGTAGGCCTGTTGCGGGGGCTCAACCTGCTCCCCTATAGCTGGGTCGCGCGTTTCGGCGCGGGCCTTGGACAACTTTTGTACCTCATTCCCAGCTCGCGAAAGCGCGTGGTGCACACCAATTTGCGCCTGTGTTTCCCGCACTGGGATGACGCCACCCGCGAGCGCGTGGCCCGGGCGTCGTTCGTGCACGCCATTCGCAGCTACGCCGAGCGCAGCGTGCAGTGGTTTGCCGACGGCAAGAAGCTCGAACGCCTGATTGAGCTCGATTCCGCCGTCGATCTGCGCGATCCGAACATGCCGCCGACCATTCTGCTCGGGTTCCACTTTGTGGGCATCGAAGCTGGCTCGGTATTCATCAATTATTCGCTGCACCGGCCCTGCGCCTCGCTCTACACGCCGATGTCGAACCCGGCGTTCGACGCAATGGCCAAGGAACAGCGTGGCCGGTTCGATGCCGAGATGATTCCGCGCGGCGACAGCGCACGCGACGTGTTGCGCATGTTCCGCAAGAAGAAACCGGTCATGCTGGCGGCCGATATGGACTACGGCGCCCGGAATTCCACGTTCGTGCCGTTTTTCGGCGTCGAAGCCTGCACGCTGACGTCGGTGTCGCGCCTGGCCGAAGTGGGCCGCGCGCAGATCCTGCCGTTCATCGGCGAAGTGCTGCCTAACTACAAGGGCTACCGCCTCAAAGTCTTCCCCGTGTGGGAAAACTACCCGAGCGGCGACCCGGATGCCGACGCCCGGCGCATGAACGCGTTCCTGGAAGAACAGATTCTGAAGATGCCGGAGCAGTACTACTGGGTGCACAAACGCTTCAAGACCCGCCCGGAAGGCCAGCCGGGCGTGTATTGAGCGGCACCGGATGCGCGTCGACTTCTCCTCTACAATAGCGGCATGAAGCTCAAATTCACCAAGATGCAAGGTGCCGGGAACGACTTTGTCGTGATCGACGGCATCTCGCAGACCATCGATTTCACGCCCGAGCAGTGGCGTGCGCTGGCCGACCGCCACTTTGGCGTCGGCGCGGACCAACTATTGCTCGTCGAGCGCTCGGCGCTGCCGGGCGTGGACTTCCGTTACCGCATCTTCAACGCCGACGGTGGCGAGGTGGAGCATTGCGGCAACGGCGCGCGCTGTTTCGTGAAGTTCGTGCGCGACACGGGCCTCACCGACAAGCGTTCGGTGCGCGTCGAAGTGCAGCAGGGTGTGATTACGCTCACCGCGCGCGAAGACGGGCAGGTCAGCGTGGATATGGGCGCACCGATTCTGACGCCGTCCGACGTGCCGTTCGATGCGACCGGTCTGGAAGGCCGCCGCGAGGGCGACGACACGCTCTGGCCGCTCGATGTGGCGGGCAAGACCACATGGATTTCGGTCGTATCGATGGGCAACCCGCACGCCGTGCAGGTGGTCGATAACGTCGATACCGCGCCGGTCGAGACGGATGGCCCGCTCGTCGAGCGCCACGCGCGCTTTGCGCGCCGCGTGAACGCCGGATTCCTGCAAGTGGTGGACAAGCATCAGGCACGTCTGCGCGTGTACGAGCGCGGGGCAGGCGAGACGCTGGCCTGCGGTACTGGCGCTTGTGCCGCCGCGGTGGCAGGGATTCGCCGGGGCTTGCTGGCCTCGCCGGTCGCCATCGAGACGCATGGCGGCACGCTCACCATCGAGTGGGATGGCGCCGCCGGCCCGGTCATCATGACGGGGCCCGCCGCAACGGTCTTCGAGGGCACCATCGAGATCTGATACCGTGTTGCCCGCAAGGCGCCCTTTGGCATTGGCCAACGTTGAAACGGGGCGCTCGCAAGACCGATTTGGTTTCTGAAGCTTCTGATTTCGCGACCCTGACGGCCGCACGCTCTCCTTGTGCAAACTCGGCGCGGTGCGGTTTTCGATGAACAGCAGACGGACACTCATGAACGACCGAGATATTGCGGAATACCTGATCGCGCATCCTGACTTCTTCGAGCGCCACGCCGAATTGCTGGCTGGCGTGCGGCTGACGAGCCCTCACGGGCAGCGGGCGGTGTCGTTGCAGGAGCGTCAGATCGAGATGCAGCGCGAGAAGACCAAGCAAATCGAGCGACGCCTCGCCGAATTGCTGCGCTACGGCCACGAAAACGACGATATCTCGGCGAAATTGCACCGCTGGACCCTCGGCCTGCTCGGCGAGCGCGACCCGCACGCGCTGCCGGACGCCATTGCTCGCGGCCTGCGCGATGTCTTCGACGTGCCGTTTGCCGCTGTGCGTGTGTGGAATGTCTCCGCACCGTATCAACCGGCCGAATTCGCCCGCAGCGTGAGCGAGGAGGTCAAGATCTTCGCGTCGAGCCTGGTCACGCCGTATTGCGGCGCGAACACCGGCTTCGAAGCGGTGACGTGGTTGGGGGCACCGAGCGATCCGGCATCCGTAGCGCTGTTGGCGCTGCGCGACCCGCTGGCCCCGCAAGGCGCCGAAGCGCCGGTGTTCGGTTTGCTGGTGATGGGCTCGGACGATGCCCGCCGCTTCCACGAAGGCATGGCGACCGACTTCCTGTCGCAGATCGGCGAACTCGCGGGCGCGGCGCTGAGCAAGCTGCGCGCGGACGACTGAGTCGTGGCGGGGCGCCATTGTGGCCAAACCAACCACCAAGCCTAGCGTCAAGCCGAAGGGCACCACCGACGCTATCGCTGCGCCCGACACACCCGAAGTCCCCCTCCAGCCCGGCATTCAGGCTTATCTCACCGTTCTGGCGAGCGAGCGCAAGCTCGCCGCGCTAACCCTCGAAAACTACACGCGTGACCTGCGGCAGTTGCAGGTCATGTCGGGTGGCCGCCCGCTCGACACACTGGCGCATGGCGACATTCGCAAGTTCGTCATGCAGATGCACAGCCAAGGGCTGGTAGGCCGCTCGATTGCCCGCAAGCTTTCGGCATGGCGCGGCTACTACGCATGGCTTGCCCAGCGCTCGGCGCTGGCGGCGAACCCGGTCGACGGCGTGCGCGCGCCGAAGCAGCCCAAGCCGCTGCCCAAGGCACTGTCGCCCGATCAGGCGTCGGCGTTAGTGGAGCATTCGACTGGCACCTCGGCCGAAGCGCTGCGAAACCGGGCGATGTTCGAGCTGCTGTACTCGTCGGGGCTGCGGCTCTCGGAACTCACCGGCCTCGATCATCGCTATGTCGAAGCCGATGGCTACCGGTCAGCGAGTTGGTTGGATCTGGCAGAGCGCGAAGTGATCGTCACCGGTAAAGGCAATAAACGGCGTCGCGTACCGGTCGGCGAGAAAGCCGTACAAGCGCTAACGGACTGGCTGGCTGCCCGTACCGGCCTCACGGCGGGCGAGCCGAACGCGCTATTCCTGTCGGCGCGCGGCAAACGCATCGGTGCGCGCGCCGTGCAGCAGGGGCTTTCGCGCCACGCATTGGCGGCAGGGCTGCCCACACACGTGCATCCGCATATGCTGCGGCATTCGTTTGCCACTCACGTGCTGCAATCGTCCGGCGACCTGCGTGCCGTGCAGGAAATGCTCGGTCACAGCAATATCTCGACCACGCAGATCTACACGAAACTCGACTTTCAGCATCTGGCCAAGGTCTACGATCAGGCGCATCCGCGCGCACGTAAGAAGACTTGAGCCTGCCGGGGGCACCCCCGACTCGGTGTAGAATCGCGCCTTCCCCAGCAAGTCCCGCCGC
Organism: Pandoraea pneumonica; assembly: GCF_049918595.1. Taxonomy (GTDB): domain Bacteria; phylum Pseudomonadota; class Gammaproteobacteria; order Burkholderiales; family Burkholderiaceae; genus Pandoraea; species Pandoraea pneumonica_A. The sequence goes on along the minus strand of NZ_JBNCRZ010000001.1, from coordinate 857,141 downwards.
TGTCCCGACGCCCAGTCGTGGCGAGGGTGCACACCGTGCCGCAGGACTTGCCGCTCTCCGAATGCAACTGTTGGCCTGCTCCGCATGAACACCTTGATCCTCAAGCCCGGCAAAGAGAAGTCCTTGCTGCGCCGCCATCCCTGGATTTACGCCACCGCCGTGGCCAATGTGGAAGGCAAACCGGCCTCCGGCGCGACGGTCGTGGTGCGTGCCGCCGATGGCCGCTTTCTGGCCCGCGCGGCGTTCAGCCCGGTCTCGGCCATTCGCGCACGCGTCTGGACGTTCGACGAAAACGAGCCTGTCGATCACGCCTTCTTCAAACGCCGCGTGTCGGCGGCGCTGGCTTATCGCCAGCAGATGGTGCACGACACCGGCGCGACGCGCCTGATCTTCGGCGAGGCCGACGGTCTGCCGGGGCTGATCGTCGACCGCTACCAGTCCGCACCGGGCGAGCCCGCGAGCGACCAACTCGTGTGCCAGTTCATGGCTGCGGGCGTGGAGATGTGGAAGGACGCCATCACGAAGGCGCTCGTCGGCGCGACCGGCTGCCCGAACGTTTATGAACGCTCCGACGCCGCCGTGCGCGAGCGCGAAGGGCTGCCGAGCCTGACCGGCGTGCTCGCCGGGGCAGAGCCGCCCGAAGCGCCCGAGTCGCTGACCACGCACGAGTGCGGCGTGAAGTACTACGTCGACGTGCGTCACGGCCATAAGACCGGCTTCTACGTGGATCAGCGCGATAACCGACTGCTGGTCAAGCAACAGGCCAAGGGCCGCGACGTGCTGAACTGCTTCTGCTACACGGGCGGCTTCTCGCTCGCGGCACTGGCGGGCGGCGCACAGAGCGTACTGTCGATCGATTCGTCGGGCGATGCACTGGCGATTGGCGCGCGCAATGTCGAACTCAATGGTTTCGATGCCTCGCGTGCCGAGTGGCGTGATGCCGATGTGTTCAAGACGCTGCGGGCCTTGCGCGAAGAAGGGCGCACGTTCGACATGATCGTGCTCGATCCGCCGAAGTTCGCGCCGTCGGCCCATCACATCGATCGGGCGGCACGGGCGTACAAGGACATCAATCTGGCGGGTTTCAAGCTGCTGCGCCCGGGCGGCCAGTTGCTGACGTACTCGTGCTCGGGCGCGATCGACGCGGATCTGTTCCAGAAGATCGTGGCTGGTGCCGCCGTCGATGCAGGCGTGGACGCGCGTATTCTGCGTCGCCTGTCGGCAGGCATGGATCACCCGATGCTCACGCAATTCCCCGAAGGCGAATACCTCAAGGGGCTTTGGCTTCAGCGGGTCTAAGGCTGTCGAAGCCTTAGCCCAGCGTCAGCGCCACGACACCCAGCGCGATTAGCACCGCGCCGCCGACCCGGCGGCGCATTTCGCCTTCTCCGAGCAGCCGCACGCCCAGCAGGGCCGCCACCATCATCGACATTTCGCGCGCCGGGGCGACGTGCGAGACCGGGGCGTACTTCAGTGCCGTCAGGATCAGAAAGTAGGAAATCGGCGAGATCAGCGAAATCAGCATGATCTTTCGCCAATTGGCCCGCCAGAGCAGCGCGACGCGGGCAGGCCGGGAGCAGGCCACGGGCGCTGAGAGCACCACGCGCACCACATTTTCAAGGTAGTAGTAGACGAGCGGCACGAGCATTAGCGTCTTGACAGCATAAGCATCGGCCAGCGTATACGCCGCGATGAACGCGCCAGTGAGCACTCCCCAACCGGCCCCAGCATGCATGCTGCCGCGCCGAAATAGCCGCTCGCCGCCCGCGATGATCAGCACGCCGCCCACCACGAGCGCGATGCCGATGAGCGCCACCCAGCCCGGCCGTTCCCCCAATAGCAAAATCGCGCCGAGCGACGAGAGCAGCGGCCCCGTGCCGCGTGCGAGCGGGTAGACGACCGACAAATCGCCCACCCGGTAGCCACGCTGCAACACCAGCGTGTAGCCGTAGTGGAGCAAGGCACTCAGGGTAATAACTGCCCAGCCGCGCCAGTCAGGCCAGTCGGCGTGGGAACCGATCAGAAAGAACAGCGCCACCGGCGTGTAAAGCACGACCGTCAGCAGCGCGTACAGAAAGACCAGTTGGGGACCGCCACCCTCGGTGGTGTCGATGCGCTTGGCCAGAAAATTCCACGTGGCATGCAGAAAAGCGGCGGTAACAACGAGGGCGAGGGCGGTCGGCGACATGGCGGGAGGCGTTTTTTGTGACAATTGTATGACGCATCGCCTGTCCACTTTCAGTCAATTTGGGTGGACATCCCGTGAAATGCCCACTTTTGCAACTCGGTTGCAGCGTTCACGGCGCTGTGCTTAAATCGATTCATGAGCCTTACTCAACTACAACCGTATCTGGAAGCCGCCCGCGCGAGCTTGCAGGAGCAATCGGGGCGCGTGACTTCGGGGCGTGTCCGTGTATTGGCGCTGCTGCTCAAGGCGGGCCGTCCACTCACCCATCAGGAAGTGCTGGCCGATCTGGCGACCGACGCCGATCCGCTCGACCGTGTGACCGCCTACCGTGTGCTCGACTGGCTGGTCGCGCAGGGCTGGGCGATCAAGCAGGCGGGCGACGACCGTATCTTCCGCTTCGTCATGGCCGAGCACGTCGACCCGCAACGGGCCGCGTCGCCGCGTCCGCATACTCAGCACGGTCATTTCCGCTGTGTACGCTGCCATCGCACGTTCTGCCTTGACGATTGGCCCCAGCATCCCCAATTAAGTGAGCGCGAACTTAAGCGCCTGCCCAAGGGTTTCGTGGGCGAACAGGTCGAGCTACTGATTCACGGCACTTGCGCCCAGTGCGCGGGCGCCCCCAACTGACGCGTGCCAAGCCGCTTTTCGCCAGCTCAGGTACATTGAGCGGCATTCCGGCGGCTAGCGACACACCGCATCACTACAGGACATTGCATCCATGACCCCCGTCACTATCCTGACCGGCTTTCTCGGCAGCGGGAAAACCACGCTGCTCAAGCGCATCCTGACCGAAGCGCACGGCATGAAGATCGCCGTGATCGAGAACGAATTCGGCGAAGAGAACATCGACAACGACATCCTCGTGCAAGACAACGCCGAGCAGATCGTACAGATGAGCAACGGCTGCATCTGCTGCACGATTCGCGGCGATCTGGTGCAGGCGCTCTCCGACCTGAACAGCCAGCGCGATGCCGGCACGATCCAGTTCGATCGCGTGGTTATCGAGACCACCGGTCTGGCCAACCCGGGCCCGGTCGCGCAGACGTTCTTCATCGACGACGAAGTGGCCGACACCTATCGTCTGGACGCCATCATCACGCTGGTGGACGCCAAGCACGCGCAGAAGCAGCTCGACGAGCATGAAGTGGTGCAGCGTCAGGTCGGCTTTGCCGATCGCCTGTTCATCACGAAGGCCGATCTGGTGACCCCGGAAGCGCTCGACGACCTGAAGCACCGTCTTGGCCACATGAACCCGCGTGCGCCGCAGCAGGTGGTCGACTTCGGTCAGGCCGATCTGGAAGAGATCTTCGACATTCACGGTTTCAACCTGAACGACAAGCTCGACATCGATCCGGAATTCCTCGCCGCCGACGATCACGGGCATGACCACGGCGCCGCGCACGATCACGACGACCACGCGCATTGCGACCACGACCATGGCCATTGCGACCATGAAGGTCACGATCACGGCCATCATCACCATCACCACGCCCATCACGACGACGCCATCAAGTCGTTCGTGTTCCGCAGCGAGAAGCAATTCGATCCGGCCAAGCTGGAGGATTTCTTGGGAAGCATCCTCCAGGTGTACGGCGAACGCTTATTGCGTTATAAAGGCGTATTAAACATGCGCGGCATCGACCGCCGGGTTGTGTTCCAGGGCGTGCACCAGATGATGGGCAGCGACGTGGGCGCGAAATGGCAACCGGGCGAGACACCGAATACGAAGATGGTATTCATCGGTGCCGAGCTGCCGAAAGACATCATCCTGCAAGGGCTGGAGCGCTGTCTGGTCTGAGCGGGACCGCCGTTTAGGGCAACGGGAAACCCCTTAACCGGGGCTGTTGACCGATTCGGTTACAATAGCTGCCCACTGGGCTGCCGCCAGCGAGATCACGCGGCATACCGGGGGGAAGGCAGGGGAGCACCGCAATGGCCACCGCCTCTCGCAAGACAGCCACCGCACGCCCCACGCGCCGGGCAGAACCGGCGCCGGATGCGGGCGCCAAGCGTGCTCCAGCAGGCAAGCCGAAGACGGGTGAAAAAGCCGCCGCCAAGAAGGGGCCGCCCAAATCACCCGGCAGGAACGTAACCCAGGAAGCCGCCAGCGGCACCGCCGGCAAGCAAGACGCTCGATCCGCTAAGGGAGCGTCGCCGGACTATCCGAAAGAGACGCCACAAAAACCCATGAGCAAGAAAAGACTTTTGACCGAGGCCGAAATTCTGAAGATGGGCGAGAAGGACTACATGAATGAAGATCAACTCGCCTTCTTCAAGGATCGTCTGGAAAAGCTGCAAGAGGAAATTCTGCGTAACGCCGGTCAGACGACCGAGAACCTCCGCGAAACCATTCTCGTCCCCGATCCGGCCGACCGCGCCACGATCGAAGAAGAACACGCACTGGAGCTGCGCACCCGCGATCGCGAGCGCAAGCTGCTGAAGAAAGTGCAACAGTCGCTCGCCCGCATCGACGCCGGCGATTACGGCTGGTGTGAAGAAACCGGCGAGCCGATTGGTGTGCCGCGTTTGCTCGCGCGTCCGACGGCCACGCTGTCGCTCGAAGCGCAAGAGCGCCGCGAACTGCGCCAGAAGCTGTTCGGCGATTGATTCGAACTTGATGTGAACTGGGTTCGGATCGGATTCGAACCCAGGGTAGTCAGGCCTGACGCCGCGCGGTGGCGGTGCTCAAGGCCCCTCGGTTTGCAAAGGGCATGTCCTCGCGACATGCCCTTTTTGTTTTCTTTTTTGATCGGCGTGCCGGTGCGAGGCGCCAGTTGTCGTCTGCGCGCAACGTCACACAGCGTCACGCAAGGTCACGCAAGGCTCGCCGCCGCTCCCGCTTTATGGCAGAATTGCAACTCAGTTGCAATTCATCCTGTCCATGCCGTCCTTCCCGTTCACCTTCCGCCATTGGCGTGCCCGTTTGCGCACGCGGATGAGCCATGGGCGCGCCGGTTGGACCGCGTGGCTAATCGTCGCGCTGTTGTGCGTGCAGATGTGGGGCTTGCAGCACGAGATCGTGCACGCCCGGCAACTGGCGGGCGGCGCGGCGTCGACGGCGGTGGTCAACGCGGACCCAGAAGACGACGCCGATGCACAGACAGCGTGGACGCCCGCCAGCGCGCGTCTTGTTCATGTCGATTACGGCAGTCACCACCACCATTGCCATCTGTTCGAAGGCGCGACGCTTGGCGCCGCCATGGCGGTGGCCGTATTGGCGTGGCGTGCCGATATCACCGCCGCGCTTGCGCCATCGTTTGCCATCGGACGTTCTCACAACAGCGCGCTCGCGCTGGCGTTTCGCTCCCGCGCACCTCCTGTCCCGGTCTGATCTTCCACGCGCTGCCCGCGCGAAATCCTGCTGACACTTTTCCGCACTCCGCACGTGCGTCTTCGGCGTTGCCGACGACAGCTATCGCGGTGCGGCCATTCGTCCGCGCTCAATTGACTTGGGCGTGTGTGCAGGCGTTCGTGCGTGCCGATCGACGGCGATTCCGTCGCAGACCTACGACACAACAACGACATGGCATCTCACACTTCGAACGCCGCGCGTGCGCGCGCCGCGTCCTCGCCCGCCTCGGCACTCTTTGGCGCAGACCACAATGAACTCGGCCACCGCGATCATCGCCGCGACCGCACACATCGCGCTTCACCAGCCTTTGCACCGCTGCCACTAGCCGCTTGCCTGACGCTGGCCTTCGCCGCCATGCAGGCAAATGCGGCTGACGTTGCCCCTGCGCCGACGTCCACCGTCACACAAACACAGCCCCCCGTCGCGGTTGGACTCGGCGACGATTCGCTCGCGCTCTCGACAACCTTCGTCACCGGCAATCCGCTGGGTCGTGCGGCCGCCGACCTCACGGTGCCTGTCACGGCGCTCGACGGTAAAGCGCTGACGCTGCGCCGCGCAGGCACATTAGGCGAGACGCTCGACGGCCTGCCCGGCGTCTCGTCGACGTCGTACGGCCCGAACGTCAGCCGTCCGATCATCCGCGGTCTCGACGGCGATCGCATTCGCCTGCTGCAAAACGGCACGGGCGCGCTCGACGCGTCGTCGCTGTCTTACGACCACGCCGTTGCACAAGATCCGCTCACCATTGAGCGCGTCGAGATCGTGCGCGGCCCGGCGGCGCTGCTCTATGGCGGCAACGCCGTGGGTGGTGTGGTCAACACCATCGACAATCGGATTCCACGCGAGCCGATCAACGGCGTCTCGGGTGCGGCGGACGTGAGCTACGGCGGTGCGAATCGAGAGCGCGCGGGTGCCGCGTTGCTTGAGGTGGGCAACGGCCAGTTTGCGTTTCACGTCGACGGCTTCGCGCGCAAGAGTACCGATCTGCGCATTCCGGGCTTCGCCCGTTCTGCGCAGCAACGCGCGCGCGATCCCGAGGGCACCGAGCAACCCTCCGGCACGTTGCCGAACAGCAATGGTCAAGCGAGTGGCGCTGCGCTCGGCGCGTCGTGGACGTGGGCGAATGGCTACACCGGCTTGTCCTACTCCGGTTATGACTCAGACTACGGCACGGTCGCCGAAGAAAACACGCGTATCCGTTTGCGTCAGCAGCGCCTCGCGCTGGCGAGCGAAGTGCGCAACTTGAGCGGCCCGTTCACGGCGCTCAAATTCAACTTCGGCTACACCGATTACGAACACAAAGAGATCGAAAACGGCGAGACCGGCACGACCTTCAAGAATCACGGTTACGAAGGCCGCATCGAAGCGCGTCACGCGAAGATCGGGCCGCTCGAAGGCGCCGTCGGCGTGCAGTTCTCGCAGAACACGTTCTCGGCACTCGGCGAAGAGGCCTTCGTGCCGAAGAGCGATACGAGCAACGTGGCACTGTTCGCGCTCGAAGAATGGGCGGTGAATCAGGCGGTGAAGCTGTCATTCGGCGCGCGCATCGAACATACGCACGTGAAGCCGTCGGCTGGCGGCAACGAGCGCTTCGACAATCTACCCACGCGCAACTTCACGCCGGGCAGCGTCTCGGCGGGCGCCGTCTTCGCGTTGGCACCGGCGTGGTCGGTGGCGTTGAACACGTCGTATACCGAACGCGCGCCGACGTTCTATGAGTTGTATGCCAACGGTCCGCACGTGGCGACCGGCATCTGGGAAATCGGCAATGCGCAATCGAAGCTGGAGAAGGCGTTCTCGACCGACCTTTCGCTGCGCTATGCGAGTGGCCCGAACAAGGGCAGCGTCGGGGTGTTCTACAGCCGATTCTCGAACTTCATCGCGCTGGAGAATACGGGGCGCTCTGTGAACGAGGAAGGCGAGCCGGTCACTTCGGGCGGCCTCCCGGTCTATCAATACGCGGGGGTGCCAGCCGAGCTTTACGGCGTGGAAGCCGAGGGCCGAGCGCGGGTGTGGCAAGGCTACGGCAACGTCGATGTGGAGTTGCGCGGCGACTACACGTTGGGCCGCAATCGCGACACTGGTGAGCCGCTGCCGCGTATCGCCCCGCTGCGTTTGACGGCCGCAGTAGCGTACGGACTTGGCCCATGGGGCGCACGCGTGGAAGTCGTGCACGCGAGCAATCAAGGGCGTGTACCGGCGGGTGACCTGACGACCAACGGCTACACCACGCTCGGGGCGGCACTGACCTATCAGTTCAAGACGGGTGGGGCGCAGTGGCTGGCGTATTTGAAGGGCGAGAACCTGACGAATCAGGAAGTGCGTCTGGCCAGCTCGTTCCTGCGCGACATTGCACCGCAGGGCGGACGTGCGGTGCGGGTGGGTCTGCGTACTACGTTCTAAGCGAAACCTGCCGCATAAACGGGGTAATTTCCGAGAAATTATCTCGTCACTCCCGCATCCGCGCGGTGCAATGCCGCGCGGATGGCGTGTTTCGCGATGCCTCTCCCAGCCGATGAAACGCGTGTCAAACACCGCCGTCGACGCCCCTTGATATTCCTTCGATTGCCCTAAACTACAGTCACGTCTCGCCCGGTCGGGCGTCTTTCCTCAGCGACGAGGGGACGCGCGTGAAGTCCGGGCCAATCGTTACGGGGCGCGTGTCGCCCCCCGAAAAGGAACAGGCATGGAGCAATATCACGGCACCACTATCGTCTCCGTTCGGCGCGGCGATCAGGTCGCGCTCGGCGGTGACGGACAGGTCACGCTCGGCAATATCGTGATGAAGGGCACCGCCCGCAAGGTGCGAACCGTTTATGACGGCAAGGTCATGGTCGGATTCGCCGGGGCTACGGCCGATGCGTTCTCGCTGCTCGATCGTTTCGAAGCGAAGTTGCAAAAGCACCAGGGTCATCTGACGCGCTCCGCCGTCGAACTCGCCAAGGACTGGCGTACCGACCGTATGCTGCGCCGTCTCGAAGCGATGATGATCGTCGCCGACGCCGAGACCACGCTGGTGATCACGGGCAACGGCGACGTGCTCGATCCGGAAGGCGGCGTGGCCGCGATCGGTTCGGGCGGTTCGTACGCGGAAGCCGCAGCGCGTGCGCTCGTGCAGAACACCGACTTGTCGCCCGCCGAGATCGTCAAGAAAGCGCTGACGATTGCTGGCGACATGTGCATCTACACGAACCAGAACCACATCATCGAATCGTTGCCGCCCAAGGCTGCCAAGTAACCACCGGGCCGAGGTCAAAGCAGCGACCGACACAGCGATCGAAGCAGCGATTCACGCAACGACTAAACGAGCATCAAGTGACGACGGTCGACGCGCACGCCGCAGCAGGTGGACTCCTGCGGTGTGACTTGCCGGCCGGGGTATGACCGGCCGGGCGTCACCCTGATCGAACCTCTAAATTGGCGAACGTCATGACCCATATGACCCCCTCCGAGATCGTTTCCGAACTCGACAAACACATCATCGGCCAGAACAAGGCCAAGAAGGCAGTCGCGGTGGCATTGCGTAACCGCTGGCGCCGCCAGCAGGTCGCCGACCCGCTGCGTCAGGAAATCACGCCGAAGAACATTCTGATGATTGGCCCGACCGGCGTGGGCAAGACCGAGATCGCGCGCCGTCTGGCCAAGCTGGCCGACGCACCGTTCATCAAGGTCGAAGCGACCAAGTTCACCGAAGTGGGCTATGTGGGCCGTGACGTGGACAGCATCGTGCGCGATCTGGCGGAAATTGCCATCAAGCAGACGCGCGAAGCCGAAATGAAGAAGGTGCGTACCAAGGCCGAAGATCGTGCCGAGGACCGCATTCTCGATTTGCTGCTGCCGACGGGCCGCGAGTCGTCGCGCGACATCCGTTTCGGTTCGGTCGCGCATGAGCCGGAAGCCAGCACCGAAGATAACGCCACGCGTCAGACGTTCCGCAAGCGCCTGCGCGAAGGTGCGCTCGACGACAAGGAAGTTGAACTCGAAGTCGAGATCCCGGCGCAGGGTATGGAGATCATGGGTCCGCCGGGCATGGAAGAAATGACCGAGCAGATCAAGGGCATGTTCGCCAATCTGGGCAACCAGCGCAAAAAGCGCCAGAAGCTCAAGATCAAGGACGCGCTCAAGGTCCTGACCGACGAAGAAGCGTCGAAGATGCTCAACGACGAAGAGGTCAAGCAACTGGCCCTGCGTAACGTCGAGCAGAACGGCATCGTGTTCCTCGACGAAATCGACAAGATCGCCACGCGCAGCGAAGTCGGCGGCGGCGATGTGTCGCGTCAGGGCGTGCAGCGCGACTTGCTGCCGCTGGTCGAAGGCACGACGGTGAGCACGAAGTTCGGCATGATCAAGACGGACCACATCCTGTTCATCGCGAGCGGGGCGTTCCATCTGGCCAAGCCGAGCGATCTGATTCCGGAGTTGCAAGGCCGCTTCCCGATCCGTGTCGAACTCGACTCGCTGTCGGTCGAAGACTTCGAATCGATTCTCACGCAGACCGACGCGAGCCTGGTGAAGCAGTATCAGGCACTGCTCGCAACGGAAGACGTGGCGCTCGAATTCGCGCAAGACGGCATCAAGCGTCTCGCGGAGATTGCCTTCTCGGTCAACGAAAAGACGGAGAACATTGGCGCGCGTCGTCTTTACACCGTGATCGAGAAGTTGCTGGAAGACATCTCGTACAACGCTGGCAAGCAGGCGAATCAAGTCGTGACCATCGACGCGGCGTACGTGAACGAGTCGCTGGGCGAAGTGGCGCAGAACGAAGATTTGTCGCGCTACGTGCTGTAAATTCAGCTGGCGGTAAGCGGTAGATCCAAAAATGAAGAGCGGCCCCTGCGGGGGCCGTTTTTCATGCCTGCGTGGACGACTAGGCCCGGCGCAGTATTCAGCCCACTCTCAGTAGCCGGGTTAAGCCGCGTAGTTCACGATCTTCGATGCGTGCGACGCGATTGGCGCGTGTCGTGTATTCGAGTAGCGTGCCGGGCTCGCGCGCGTAGGCCGAAGAAATGCGAACGTTATCGTGCGCATGCTGCATCAGCGAATTCTCAAGCATGACATGCAATCCTCGTTCCACGTTCGGATCTCCGACAGGACGAATGCGCAAGTCTCCTGTGATCAGCTCGGTCAGGGCACCGACGGTGCGATGTGTCATCGTCATGTACCGCGGCCCCGAGCGCGAAAGGTAATACACCGGCCCGGAGTGCATCTCGATCTCGCCTAACGCGCGGTTGATTTTCCAAGGTGCCTGGGTAGCGCCCCGACTCGAGGAGGGCATCTCAGCCTCAGTGCGTGCCACGATCTTCCATTGGCCGACGTTATCTCCGGGCATCCAGCGATGATAGAGAAAGCGATACAAGCGGCTGCGCAGATAGAGCCGATGCGAGACGTCGAGCAGGTCCGTATTGGTGCCGAGCAAACGCCCCGGGGCACTCACGTCGGGGCTTACCAGTGGGTTGCTCTGCGATGTCACCCACAGGCGCTCGAATCGCAACGTCTGCTCCAGTCGCAACCCATCGGCCACTGTCGCGCGCGAGGTGACATCTTGAGCGAGTGCGTGCGTCGACGGGCGCAAATTCATCTGCCGCTCAAGCATCCGATCCAGGTACCGATTCTCGTCGTGCATGCGGGCGACCACCTCATCCGACACCGGTGTGACGGGACTCTCGACCTGACCGGAATGTGAATTCTCCGACGAGGTCACGGAGCTGCCCGAGGGAGACCGGTAGATGACCCGTTCCTCGTAATCCCAACCCGCTTCGAAGCCGATGCGATCGGTGAGATACACGATCGCACCACGATGCTGCGCCCCGTCGATGGGATCTTTGAGATCGGTCAATGCATGAAGGCACTCATGCAGCCATCCCCGTTCCGCGGGAAACGTCGTGGTGCCCGAGCGCGTCGGGTAGCGTCGTCGCCCGAATTCCTCCTCAGTGCATAGCCAGATGCGACCGGCGTCGGGGTTCACTTTCGGCGGGAATCCATCGGCCACTTCGAGCTTCCATGGTTGCCCGTTCTCCGGCAACGAGGCGCGGTCGATGATGGCGCGGAATGTGGGCGACTTCTCTGCCAAAGATTCCAGTCGAGCAATGACCCGCTTGCCGGGCACTGTCGTGCTGGTGATGAGGTCGGACAAGACGCGCCCGGTCAACGGCGCGCGCGCGGAAACGTAGTCGTAGAACACGCGCATGGCGTCCGTAAGCGACACTCGGCGAGGCCCTTCGACCCATCGTTTTAAATCGATCACCGTGGGCTGCTGTTCAAGTGCGAATGCAGAGAGCGGAGCATGCGGAGGAGAGGGAACGATGGGCTCGATGGGCGGCGTCTGCGTGGCGAAGATCTCGATATCGTCGTTAAAGCTCAACTCGAACGAGGGCTCTGCCCGAGCGCCGGGGCGAGCGTCTTCCGGTAAGCGCTTGATCGACGGGAGTCGCCGTACCTGCACCGGCAATTTCGCCGGATCGACAAACGCATCGAAGGGATCGATTGCCGACGCGTGCGAATCGGAAAAAGACGACACGGAATCAGCGGAGAGCAGATTGAAGTGGGTCAACGACATCGCTTCTGCATTCGCGTCCGAACCTGGTTCGGCCAATGGTTCGGAGAGCACGTTGAGCATCGACATGGAAGAGCGCTGGGACGGTGCCATTCGCATCGTTTCGACGAACGCCTGCTCCATGCGTCTTGTCAGCAGGCGTCCGCCAATATGTGTCAGGCTGCCCATCAGTGCATCGACACCGAGGCCGACCACGCCATCGCTGAACGTCGTGAAGTTGCGGCGAACAATGCCGTCGGCAACTTCCCACGACGGCACCAGAAACGGGACCATCTCTGCAACGGCGCGCCAGTTCCCCTCCTGAGCCTGTTCAACGACGTAGAGCATGGGCGGCGCAATCGTGATGCGATTGAGCATGTCATACGCGGCTTCAAAAAACGACAACCAGTCCGGTGAATCAAGCGACGGCGCGCGCGAGTTCCGGTTGTTCATCCCAACGATAAATTTCAACGCCGACGCGCGGATATGCGAGGTGTTGTCGACACCGGCCAGCCGGATCAACTCATCGATTTTGGCGGGTATTTCGGCACGCCTCTGTAAGCGCTTGTTGAAGGCATCGAGCGCGTGCTTCATCCGCGAATAGCCGTCGATCAGGCGAGTGGGATCACGATCGAAGTAGAAGGTGGTGCGGCGCTCAACAGAGCGAAGAAAATGGTCGACAGGTGTGGTGGACGTTGCGGTGCCACCCAGCCGCGATGGCGCGCCGACATAGTGGGTTGCCGATACGTCCCTATGAAGTTCGTCGGGCGAAAAGCCAAGCTTGCGCAGTATCTCTTCTGCCGCCAGGGTTTCATCGAACACGGGAAGCGGGTCATAGGCCCGCAGGCGACTTTCGAATGTCTCGCTCAGATGGTCGAGCCACCGGTGTCGATCCGCGGTTGTCGACGTTGTCGCGTTTGTCCTGTCGATCAGCAGCGCGCTCAGCGTCGTGACATTACCGAAATTGTCGCAAGGGGTGCTCGCCAAGAGCATATGTGTGGCGGTGACCAGAAGCGGATCGATGGGCCACGACTTTTGATCTTGCCAATCCGATATCAGGCGATTGAACTTCTGAACCATTGCCTTGGCATCGTCAAGATTTCCGGGATCGATCCCGTGCATGGGCCCCAGTCGGGTCACGACGGTGGCCATCGACTGAAGTGGCGTGCCGAACGGATAGTCCGAATTCTCGGCGAGTTCGCCCAAGCGCCCCTTGAGTAACGCCTCAATGCCGTCGCGTGTCTCGCCGGTGGTGGCCCGCACTGACGGAAGGGCCTGTTCGATGCGCTCTGCAATGCACTGCGCCCGCACGCTGTCAATGCGTGTCGTGTTTTGCGCCAGCGTATCCGCCAGCGCTGCGACGCTCATGTCCTGCGCGCCACGTACGGCCACGCCATCGAACCATGGCCCCGCGTCAGTGGGCGCAATCGGAGGTATCAACAGATATCCGACGCGCAGCCGGGCAACGTGATCTTGCAGCAGCATTTGGAAGTGCTGGCATACGGTGGACACTGGGGTGTCTGGGGTCGACGGAGCATCCTGCGAGACTTGCTCGTGCAGGCGTGCGGCTTCCTCCAGCAGGGTTTCATTAAGCCCATCCAACAAGCGGTAGTCGTCCGAGACCACGTCTTGCATCGACAGCCCATGGCGAAGGTGCACGATGCGCACGATGTCGAGTGGCGGCGGCCGGCGATCTCGCAATTCCGTGAAGTTGAACGCCGCGAGCGAATCGTCCACCGGCGCGTCGCTCAGGTCGGACAGCAATCGGGGTTGTCTGAGTTCGCGCTCCCATCGGTGCTCTGCAATCGTATAGACGCGTCGTTGCATGTCGGGTGTCGTGATGCCTTCGGTAAGTAGTGCGCGTTGAAGGTCACCCTGAAGACGTCCCGTGACAAACGATTCGTGAAGCAAGCCGCTGGCCACAAAAGGGCGTGCAAACGCGACGCGCTGTTGCCAAAACCCGGTACCGGTGATGTTCTCGAAGACGGCCTGAGGTGTGCGCGCAAGTACCGGTGTGGGTGTTGTCATCCGGATGGGCACGGCAGGCGTCGTATGCAATGCCACGGTGGCCGGGTTCGTCGATGTCTGCCATTGCGGTCCGATCGCCGTGCTGACGTCCAGATCACGCATCGCCGACATCGCTTGCGGGCATTCATAGTCACCGATGTCTTGACGCATCTCCGCGGCGCGCCCGAGAGTCTCAGACGCCGGACGCAGCCGCCGGCGTGCGAGTGCCGTTCGTGAGTTCGTGCCACACGCACTGGCAATCACAAACAGCGAAGCGAATGCCACGAGCGTCGATGCGATGGCGAGACCCTTGGTCGCTGCCGGTTGTCGCGGTGGCTGCGTCGTCTCAGATTGGCTGGCGGGAAGGTGCGCTCCCGCCAACCGTTTGCTGACGGAATGCGCCGCCTGTATGTCTCGCGCGCAATCGCGCCAGCGCACCGGCACCGTGCCCTCTAACACCGCGGATGGTGCAGGCGGTTGGCGTGCCGGATGCCGAGAGCGTCGCCGCCCGCTACGGTCCTGCGCCGCACGAGGCGATGCGTTGGCGTGAGGCGTGCGCCCGCGGGCGTGATGCGAAGCAATCCAAGGTTGCGGCATATCCGGATCTCCGTCCCGGCAATGCGATACGCGCGTGGGCACGACGATGTGCTAGATGGCGCTCGCTACCGGATAAATGGGGAGTCCTGATGGTGCGCGCTGAAATGCGCATTGCGAAGCCCAGAAAAGGGCTTAGAGAGGGATTTCAGATCAGTCCGAGGCGGCGCTAGGAGCGACGTTTCGGCCGCTCGGACAACCGGCATGCGATGACCGCGATGCCGGTGACGCGGCTTACTGTTTGACCGGCCGCTTGAGCAGTTTGCGTTGCAGCGTGCGGCGATGCATGTTTAGCGCACGCGCCGTCGCCGAGATGTTGCCGTTGTGCTCGGCGAGTACGCGTTGGATGTGCTCCCATTCGAGGCGTGCGACCGACAGCGGCGACGGGTTCTCGATGGCCTCGTCGGCTTGCGTTTCGCTTGCATCGTTGCGCAGCGAGGCGAGGATGGTGTCGGCGTTGGCGGGTTTGGCCAAGTAGTTGTCGGCCCCGTCCTTCACCGCCTGCACCGCTGTGGCGATGCTCGCGTAGCCGGTCAGCACCAGCATGCGGGCCTTCGGTTGCAGGGCGCGCAGCGGCGCGATCAGCGGCAAGCCCGAGTCGTGACCCAGATGCAAATCGACCGAGATCAGGTCGAACTGACGGGTACGCGCCGCGAGCAGTGCCGCGGCACCGTCACCGGCAATTTGCACGTCGTAGCCCCGTCGGGTGAGGGCACGTGCCAGCGTTTCGGCGAAAACGACGTCGTCGTCGATGAGAAGAAAGTGGGAGGCGTTCATGTCTGACTCCGCGAGCCGAAGAAGAAGGTGGCCATCGGCAAGCGCAGCTCGGCGCGCGTGCCTTGCGGCGTGTTGGGGGTAAGGATGATGTCGCCGCCGAGACGTTGTGCGCTGGCGAAAGCGAGATACAGCCCCATGCCGTGCCCGCCGTGCGTACTCATGACGGGCGAGTTGCCCAGTCGCGTGCGCAGTTCGGCGGTCATGCCGGGGCCTTCGTCGCAAACGGTAAAGCGCAGATCGTCAGGCGCGACCGCCACGTCGAGCGTGACCGACGACGGGCTGAAGTAGGCGGCGTTATCGAGCAGGATGGTCAGAATCTGGCCGACCTGAACGGTGTCTTCGATGCGCGCGGTCAGCTGCGGCGGCACATGCAATTGAAACAGCACCTGCGGATGCCGCAAACGCCATTGCGTGGTGAAGGCCGGTAGCCATTCCGCCAACGCTTGACGCACGGGCGCCGCTGCGCGCATCTGCACGTGACCGATGGCGCTTTTGCAAAGCGCGATCTGCTGTTCCAGCGTCTGCAAATCGGGTTCGAACGGTTTGAGCGAGGCGTTGCCTACGCTCTCGCTGCGCAACTCGCCGACGACGACGGCCATCGTCGAGAGCGGCGTGCCAAGTTCATGGGCGACGCTCGCTGCCTGCGCCCCGAGGGCCGCCATGCGCTCATCGCGCAGCAGGCGTTGTTCGGCGCGGGCGAGTTGGGCGTCACGGGCGCGCAGCGCACGCGACATGCGTGACACGAACCAAGCGATGACCAGCACACTCACCACGAAGTTGACCCACATGCCGGCCAGATGCAGCCGCAGCAGATTGCCCGGGTCGGCCAGATCGAGCGGCACGTACTGGAAGTTCAACGCGCCGTAGGCCACGAGCGAGAGCAGCGCGAGCTGCGACGCGTTACGCCACGGCAGTACGGCGGCGGCAATGGCCAGGCCGGGCAGGAACAGCGAGACAAATGGATTGGTGGCGCCGCCCGAGAAGAACAGCAGCGCAGTGAGTGCGGCCAGATCGACCAGCAACTGCCCCATCAGATCGAGATCGGTGCGCCGCTTGGCGCGCTCCACCCCGCGCCGTGCCCGAATCCACGTGAGCACGTTGAACAGCACTTCGAGCGCCACAATGGTGAGCATCGGTTCGAGCGGCAAACGCACGCCGAGCCAGAGTTGTGCGACACCGATAGTGGCCAACTGGCCGACGATGGCCAGACAGCGCAGCCAGAAAAGCTGAACGACGTTGGTTCGCTCGATAGGGAAATGAGTCATACGACAAGTGTACCAAGAGCGGCTCACCGGCCGTCCGGCAGGCCTGGGCGCTGCGACACTCTGCCGCACGCAGAAATTCTAGGTATTACATAGACGCCACGCATCGCCGACGGGCCGCGACTACAATGAATGTCCACGTCCTGCGCGGCACATCGTCGCGCAACGTCTCATGCGATACAAGGCCGGCATCTTCCGGCCGACAACCAAAAGGAGTTTGCATGAAACACAAGATTTGGGTAGCTGCGGCTTTGAGTCTGGCGACGGCATCGGCCTTTGCGCAGGTCGACGTCTCCGACGCGTGGGCGCGCGGCACCGTGCCGGGTCAGACGGCCACGGGCGTGTTCATGACGTTGCAGTCGCATCAGGCGACCACGCTCGTCGGCGTGAGCACCCCGGCGGCAGCCACCGCCGAAGTTCACGAGATGAAGCTCGAAGGCACGCTGATGAAGATGCGTGCGCTGCCCAACGGTCTGCCGTTGCCGGCCAACCAGCCGGTGCAGCTCAAGCCGGGCAGCTATCACATCATGCTCAACGACCTGAAGGCACAGTTGAAGAAGGGCGACACTGTGCCGGTCACGCTGCGCTTCGAGAGCGCCGATCACAAGAAGACGGAGCAGCAGGTGCAAGTGCAAGTGCGCGACCTGACGGCGGCAGCCCCGCCCGCTGGCGGCGCGATGAGCGCCATGCCGGGCATGGCGCACGGCACGCATAGTCAGTAAGCAACGCACATGGCTAACAAGTCGCTCGGTACCCGGCAGAAGCTGATGTTTCGCGGCGTGGGCGGTGCGGGCAGCGGCGCCGGTAAGCTGGCACCTCGTGGCGGGCCGCCGGGCCGGCAGCCCGGCTCAGGGCAGGTCGGCGGGCGTACCCTCGAGCGCGACGCCCGCCGCAAGCAGCGCGGCACGAAGACAGGCGGGGCATAGGCACGCACCGACACCCAGCCGCGCCGAGGCTGGCAGGTGCGGCCAGTCGAGGCACCAGCAGGTCACGTTCGCAGTGCCGGTGTCCCCTGGCTGCACCCCTTGTGCGCCACACGCCACCTCGTTGCCGCATTGCGGGCAGCGGGTGGCATGGCTGGCGCTCGCGATGTTTGTTTTCCCTTCCATCCCTAGTTGATCCCTCGATCCCTCAATACACGGGCATATCCATGCGGATTACCAGCCTGTGAGACGTCGCCCGCCCCAGCGCGGCGGCTGGGTACCCGCTAATCCTAGCCAAGTTGCGCAACTGCAACAGCCGCGGTCCTGTCACCCGTTCGCCACACAGCGCGCGACGATGGCCGATTAAACGCCCTTGAGACGGACATTGGAAGACGATCAGGAAAAATCGGGCGTCAGAGGGCGTCGCCGGTCAAGTGAAAGGGGTGATACGCGGATGACGTCGTAGCCCGGTCACGGGGCGGAATTGACCGCATTTGCGGTTGCTGCCTGAGTGGTGCCGAAGGGTACCGGCGCGCGCACGCCGACGCAAGAAAATTGCCCTTCCAAAACCCGGCAAAGCCCAGCACGCACGGGCTTCTTGGCTGTACAATGCGCCGTGTTTCTGGTCCACCTGCGAAAACGTTCCCGCCATGTCCGATCTGCAACTGAATTCCATCGACGACATCGCACCCGCTCTCAAGGCCGAGATCTTGGCCGAGGCGATGCCGTACATCCGCAAATATCACGGTAAGACCGTGGTGATCAAATACGGCGGCAACGCGATGACCGAGGAGCGCCTGAAACAGGGCTTCGCGCGCGACGTCATTTTGCTCAAGCTCGTGGGGATCAACCCCGTCGTGGTGCACGGCGGCGGTCCGCAGATCGACCAGGCGCTCAAGAAAATCGGCAAGCAGGGCACTTTCATTCAGGGCATGCGTGTCACGGATGAAGAGACCATGGAAGTGGTCGAGTGGGTGCTCGGCGGCGAAGTCCAGCAGGACATCGTGATGCTGATCAACCAGTACGGCGGCCAGGCGGTGGGTCTCACCGGCAAGGACGGCGGTCTCATCAATGCCCGCAAGATGCTGATGCCGGATCGCGAGAACGCCGGTCAGTTCATCGACATCGGCTTCGTCGGCGAAGTCGACTCGATCAACCCGGCCGTGGTGCGCGCGCTGCAAGACGACGCTTTCATCCCGGTGATCTCGCCGATCGGTGTGGGTGAAGACGGTCAGGCGTACAACATCAACGCCGACCTCGTGGCCGGCAAGCTCGCGACGGTACTCGGCGCCGAGAAGCTGGTGATGATGACCAACATTCCGGGTGTGATGGATCGTGAGGGCAATTTGCTCACCGACCTGTCGGCACGCGAAATCGACGAACTGTTTGCCGACGGCACGATCTCGGGCGGCATGCTGCCGAAGATTTCGTCGGCACTCGACGCGGCCAAGAGCGGCGTGAAGTCGGTGCACATCGTCGACGGCCGTATCGAACACTCGGTGCTGCTCGAAATTCTGACCGAGCAACCGTTCGGTACGATGATCCGTTCGCACTAAGCGCAACGCCATGCCGTAAGTTTCATCAACGGACCCCACGGGGTCCGTTTTGCATTCCACCGCCATGCCCACACCTGCCTTTTTCTCATGGAGCGGCGGCAAGGACTCTTGCCTTGCCCTGCACCACGCGCTGTCCCCCGATGCGACCGGCGCGCCGCACTTCGACGTCCGCCGTTTGCTCGCGATGTTCGACGAGACAGGCGACAGCTCGCGCTCGCATGGCCTGCCGCGTGAGTTGATGCAGGCGCAGGCGGATGCGCTAGGCATCGCGCTAGATATCGGCCAAGCCGGTTGGAAGGGTTACGAAGCGGCGTTCATTGCGCGCTTGCAGGCGATGCGCGCAAAAGGCATCACGCATGGCTTGTTCGGCGACATCGACTTGCAGCCGCACCGCGATTGGGAAGAAAAGGTGTGCGCGGCGGCGGGCATGACGGCGGTACTGCCGCTGTGGCAACGCGAGCGTCTGGTACTCGCGCGTGAGTTCATTTCGCTGGGCTATCGCGCGGTCATCGTGTGCGTGGACGGCCGCTATCTCGGGCCGGAGTTCGTGGGTCGGGAATACGACGAGGCGTTGCTTGCCGACTTGCCTGCCAACGTCGATGCGTGCGGCGAGAATGGCGAATTCCACACGTTTGCGTACGCTGGCCCACGCTTTTCACAACCGGTGCCGTGGCATATCGAACGCGTCGAGACGATTCACGGTCCGGCCGAGTACGGCGGCACGCCCTACCACCGGGCGAGCATCGCCGCCGGTGCACAACGAAACGTCACATAGACGCGCATTTGCGGAACCCGTACGCTCGGCGACGATAGCGGCGCACACTTCGCGGCAACACCATCCCCGATACTTTTTATCGGAGGATTGTCATGCCTGCTGTGCAACTTTATTCGCCGCTCACCTCATCGTCTGCGCTGGCAAACGTCAGCGGCCCCGCGCTCGTGCCGTTGCCTCAACCTATCGCGCCCATCTCCCATGCCAGCGTGTTTTACGGCGACTTCGACGGCGCTGCCAATCGTGGCGAACCGCGTGATGCACTGCGTGGCGAACCGGCAGCGCGCGACATCGAATCCGCCCGATCTTCGCCGCAAGCACGTCCGGTGCGCTCGCCGTTCTCGGGCCCGTGTCGCACACGCTATCCGACGCAGGGCGGATTCACGCGGCAGAGCTTATCGTCTCCTAAACAGATTGATGAGCACGAGCATAAGTCGTTCATGCGCAAGAACGGCGAAAGCGTTGTATTCGGCGAGCTATTGGAAATGCTCCGCCCCGTCGGTCAATGTCCGAACCGCCGTTACCAACGCAACGTCGAGTTGCGTGACGCGCTTTGGCATCGCATGTACTGCCATGAAATCTTCGCCTACGCGTCGGTCGACGGGATGGCCATCACGCACAAGATTCCGTCGTTGATGACGGACGAGCCTGCGTATTTCCCGGGCAGCGTCGGCGGCGTGTTCTACGACATCGGCTTCGAAGCGTTACGGCGGCAACGGGTATCGACACGAAAACTCGATGAGATGCCCGCGTCGGACATCGAGCGCGCCGGGCGCTTCGAGGTGCGGCAAATTCTGTTGAGCCGACCGAACCCGCGCGATCCCTATCATGGCTTCACGGCCTACTTCAAACCGTTGCAGTTCCATGCGCATGCCAACGGCATGCAAGACGCCGCCGACATGCTCGATCGCATCACGCGCGACGATTCCTTCGGCTACCCGGTCACTGGGCCCAGCGAAGCTGCCAGTTTCCTCGCGGATGACGCGTCGTTGCTCGATGCTCACTTGCGTGCGTGCGAACGCGCTGCCGAACCAAGTCGCTTGAAGCGTTGGCTTCGCGCTTTCGCAGACTGGCTGCCGAAGCTGTAATGCCAAGTTGAATGTCGGGCGACGATAGCGGCCATCGCACGGTGTCGACATCATCCCGCGATACGCTCACGGAGACTCGACATGCCTGCCCTGCGTCCCTACCATCCACCGATTCGTCCGGCGACCATGCCGGTAGCCCCGACTGTACTGGCACCAACCGGCGCCACGATGCTCGCCACCGATTTCAGAACTGTGACGAACCACACGGGCCGGTTGCCGCCATCGGCGACGTTTCACGAATGGCCAGCGCCTGAACCCGCGTCGCGTGAAGCCAGCGATGTCCCGTGCCGCACGCGCTATGCGGCACAGGGCGGCTTCACGCGGCAGACCGCATCGGGTGCCGAATGGATTTCTCCAAAGGCGCACAACGCCTTCCTGAAACGCAATGCCGACAGCGCGTTGTACGGCGAACTGCTGGAAATGCTCAGACCTGCCAATGCGTGCCCGAACCGACACTACCGTCGAAATGCCGAAGTGAGAGACGAGCTTTCGCGTCGCATCGAATGCCTGCAAATCGTCGGGTATATCTCCGTCATCGAAATGGCGCTTCGCCACGATATCCCGTCGCTCCTCGTTGACGGCGCCGAGTACTTTCCGGGCACTGTCGGCGCGAACTTTTACGACATCGGTTTCGATGTGCTGCATCGTAGCGGCACGGCACGACGGGCGATTCACGAGATGCCAGCAGAAGACGTCAGGGACGCAGGCAGTGACGAGGTGAAACGAATACTGGCGAGCCAACCCAGTGCGCGCGATATGTATTCCGGGTTCGGTGGCTACTTCACGTCATTGCAATTTCACGCACACGCCAACGGCATACAGGACGCGGCCGACATGCTGGATCGTATTACGCGCGACGATTCCTTCGGCAGCCCGATTGTCGGCGGGCTTCATGCCAATACGTTTCTCCTCGCTGACGGATACGCCCTCAACCTTCATCTGGCGCAGTGCGCGCGCAAAAACGTGCCGACGACGCCACAACCTACCTCGTCTGCCTCGGGCATTTGCACCATTCTGTAATGTCGCCGAGAAGGCGTCAGCACTCAGACAGTGGCCGTCAATCGCCGCAGTTCATCGAGCAACTTCACCGCGGGGCTTGGCAGAATGCCCTGACGGCGGCGAAACGCCGTCAGCGTGCGCGTGGCGCGCACCGTGGGAATCGGCAGCGTGTCCATCACGCGCGCTTTGGCTTCCACGTCGTACATCGGTTCGGGCATCCATGTGAGGAAGCCGCAGCGCGCCACCATGCTTTTGAGTACCGGCACCGAGCGCGTTTCTACAACGATATTCGGCAAGCCCAAACCGTGCGCTTCGAAAACCCCCTGCATGTGGGCATACGGCGCGGTGCCGCGCGGGGGAATCGCCCAGCGCTCGCCGAGCGTATCGGCGAGCGCGATGCGCTTCTTCTGGCGCAGCGGATGATCGCATCCGGCCACGACGAAGCTGTCGTCCTGCCAGTGGCAGTCGTTGATCGCGACGATGTCCTCGGTGTCCGGGGCAACCGTCGATAGCGCCAGATCGATCTCGTGGCGCATGAGGCCTTGCGCGAGCCGGTCCCACACCCCTTCGATGATTTCCACGCGCAGATTCGGCCAGCGGGTGAGGACGCGGTCGATCGCCAGCGGCAACACATGACTGGCGATGGCACCGACCGCGCCGACCTTGATCGTGCCTTTCGACAACCCGCGCAGTGCGTCGATTTCCTCGCGCGCCAACTCGGCCTCACGGGCGAGCAGCATCGCGTGCGGTAACAGCGCGTGCCCGACGGCGGTGAGTTCCATCCCCTTGCTGTGGCGCTCGAACAGCGGCGCGCCCAGATCCGTCTCCAGCCGCTTGATGGTGCGGCTCAACGCGGGCTGGGTGAGATGCAACTCCGTCGCCGCGCGCCCGAGACTACCGGTGGCGACGATGGTCGTGAACGCGCGAAGTTGCTGGAGGTTAAGGCTCATGGGCGTGCCGTCTCAGGAAAACCAGCGTGAAAAAAGTCATGCAAAAGCGTAATGACTTCGGCACATAAAAGCAATTCCAGTGCATATATCGGCTGCCTATACTCGGTCGCATTACCTGACACACGCGGATCGCCCTGATCGCGGAGACTGTCGGGACCGACAAGATCAACGAGACAAGCGCAAGTTATGGACGACAGCCGACAACTGCGTGCGGGCGAAGCCGCCAGCACCCCCACTCAACTCACCGTGCGCGAGGTCGTCATCGACCTGATGCGACGCCATGGCATGACCCGCGTGTTCGCCAATCCGGGGTCGACGGAATTGCCGTTGTTCCGCGATTTCCCGGCCGACTTCGAATACGTGCTGGGCCTGCAAGAAGCGGTTGTCGTCGGCATGGCCGACGGCTATGCACAAGCGACCGGCAATGCCGCACTCATCAACCTGCACTCGGCGGCCGGTGTCGGCAACGCCATGGGCAACATCTTCACGGCGTTCAAGAACCAGACGCCGCTCATCGTGACGGCGGGGCAGCAGGCCCGCTCGATACTGCCGTTCGATCCGTTCCTCGCCTCGGTGCGTGCGACTGAATTACCGCAGCCGTACGTCAAGCTCAGCCTTGAACCGGCGCGTGCGGAAGACGTGCCGCTGGCACTCGCCCGTGCGTATCACGTCGCGATGCAGGAGCCGAAGGGCCCGGTGTTCGTGTCGATTCCGGTAGACGACTGGGACCGTCCGGCAGAGCCGGTGCCGCCGCGTCAAGTGAGCACGCGCGTGCAGCCCGACGCGCAGGCACTCGATCAACTCGGGGCGGCGCTCGACGCGAGCGAACGCCCGGTCTTCGTCGTCGGGTCGTCGATCGATCGTGCGGGGGCATTCGATGCCGTGGTCGCATTGGCCGAGCGCCACAACGCCCGCGTCTTCACTGCCCCGATGTGCGCACGTTGCGCGTTTCCGGAAGATCACCGCTTGTTCGCCGGCTTCCTGCCGCCGATGCGCGAGAAGATCGTCGGCCTGCTCGGCGGTCACGATCTGATTCTGGTGATCGGCGCGCCGGCGTTCACGTATCACGTGGAAGGGGCGGGCCCGCACGTGCCGGAAGGCGCCGCGCTTTTCCAACTGATCGAAGATCCGGGCGTCGCCGCATGGACGCCGGTCGGTGCCTCGGTCGTCGGCAACGTGCGCCTCGGCGTCGAAGCGCTGCTTACACGCGCAGCACCGCGCCTGCGTGCGCTACCCGCGTTGCGCGCCGTGCCGCCTGTCGCGACCCCTGGCGATGGCGACGCACCGATGACCACCGCCTTCGCACTGCAAACCTTGGCGAGCCTGCGCAACGCTGACGACATCGTCGTGGAAGAAGCGCCGAGCGCGCGCTCGGTGATGCAGCAATACTTGCCGTTCACGCAAGCGGGAACGTTCTTCACGATGAACAGCGGCGGCCTCGGCTACTCGATGCCCGCAGCGGTCGGCGTAGCGATGGCCAGCCCGGGCCGACGCATCATCGGTCTGATTGGCGATGGCTCCGCGATGTATTCGATTCAGGCGTTGTGGAGCGCGGCGCAATTGCGCTTGCCGATCACGTTCGTGATTCTGAACAACCGTCGCTACGCGGCGTTGCAGGACTTCGCACCGTCGTTCGGTTTCGGTCCGCACGACCCGGTGCAGGGCACCGACTTGCCCGATCTGGATTTCGTCCATCTGGCCGCAGGCATGGGGGTGCGCGGCGAGCGCGTGACGCAGGCGCTTGCGCTGCGCGACGTCTTGTCGCAGGCCATCGCGAGTGGCGAGACCCGACTCGTTGAGATCGAGGTGGCATGATGCACACCCCGACTATGAAGGAGACAGACATGCAAACCCCTCAGACGCTCACCATGCTGATCGGCGGTCAACGCGTTGCCGCGAGCAACGGTGCGACATTCGAACGACGCAATCCGCTCGACGGTGAAGTGGCCTCACGTGCCCCTGCTGCTACCGTCGAAGACGCTCGCGCCGCAGTTCGCGCAGCGCGGGCAGCGTTTCCCGCATGGTCGAGCACTGGCCCGAGCGAACGTCGCGCCCTGCTGATGAAAGCCGCCGACCAGCTCGAAGCAAAGGTCGAACAGTTTCAGGCCGCGATGGCGGCGGAGACCGGCGCGTCAGGTTTGTGGGCCGGTTTCAACGTGCACCTCGCGGCACAAGGTCTGCGCGAAGCGGCCTCGATGACGACGCAGATTGCCGGAGAAGTGATTCCGTCGGACGTTCCCGGCAGCCTTGCGATGGGCTTGCGTCAGGCCGCTGGTGTGGTGCTGGGCATTGCCCCGTGGAATGCACCGGTCATTCTCGGCGTGCGCGCGTTGGCGCTGCCGCTCGCGTGCGGCAATACGGTTGTGTTCAAGGGCTCCGAGCTATGCCCGGCCACGCATGGACTGATCGCCGACGCACTGGACGAAGCCGGTCTGCCGCCGGGCGTGGTGAACTTCGTGACCAATGCACCGCAAGACGCCGGTGCCATCGTCGACGCGTTAATCGCCGAACCGGCCGTGCGGCGCGTGAACTTCACCGGCTCCACCCGCGTAGGTCGCATCATCGCCACGCGTTGCGCTGAACACATCAAACCGGCGGTGCTGGAGCTGGGTGGCAAAGCGCCGTGCCTGGTGCTCGACGATGCCGATCTCGATGCCGCCGTGAATGGCGTGGCCTTCGGTGCGTTCGCCAACTCTGGTCAGATTTGCATGTCGACCGAGCGCATTGTCGTCGCTGAAGCCATTGCCGATGCGTTCACGGAGAAACTGGCAGCAAAGGCCCGCACGCTCCCGCTGGGCGACCCGCGTAAAGGGCCGGTCGTCCTTGGCTCGGTCATCGACATCGCGACCGTCGAGCGCTGTAACGCGCTGATCGACGACGCGTTGGCTAAGGGCGCAAAACTGCTTTGCGGCGGCCGTGCCGAGACGACGTTGATGCCGGCGACGTTGCTCGATCACGTCACGCCCGACATGAAGATCTACAGCGAGGAATCGTTCGGTCCGGTAAAGGGCATCGTACGCGTGAAAGACGACGAAGCGGCGATTGCCTGTGCGAATGACAACGCCTACGGCTTGTCGTCGGCAGTGTTCAGCCGCGACATCGCACGCGCGATGCAAGTTGCCGCACGTATCGAATCCGGCATTTGCCACATCAACGGCCCGACCGTCCACGACGAAGCGCAAATGCCTTTCGGCGGTGTGAAGGCCAGCGGCTGGGGACGTTTCGGTGGCAAAGCCGGCATTCACGAGTTCACCGATCTGCGCTGGGTGACGGTGCAAACGACGCCGCGTCACTACCCGTTTTAAGGCGAGCCAGCGCGGCAGCCCAAGTTTCACAACGCAGGACCACCATACCGCCGCAGCCGGGAGACCGGAACAGACGGCCGGAGGAGACAACCGTGTCACAACCTTATGAGACCGCCCCTGCGGGCGGCGGCAGTTCGATGTCGGAATCGCAGCGCAGCGATGCTGCAAGCCAAAGCGCGCCGCAGGGTGCCGCGGCGGGCTATGGCCGCGTCGTGGCTGCAAGCTGCTTCGGCACCGCCATCGAGTGGTACGACTTTTTCGTGTACGGGTTTCTCGCCCCGATCGTCTTCGACCGGCTGTTTTTCCCGCAGCTCGACCCGATGGCGGGGATGATCGCGGTGTTTGCGACATTCGCTGTCGGCTTCGTCGCGCGGCCCATCGGCGGCATTGTGTTCGGGCACTTCGGCGACCGCATCGGGCGCAAGTCGATCCTGCTCTTCACGCTCATTCTCATGGGCGTGGCGACCACGCTCATCGGTTTGCTGCCGACATACGACATGATCGGCATGTGGGCGCCGATCATGCTCGTAACGCTGCGTTTCGTGCAGGGCTTCGCACTGGGCGGTGAATCGGTCGGTGGCTTGCTGATGACGGTCGAGGGCGCACCGGCCCATCTGCGCGGGCTGTTCGGTGGCTTGATTCAGGCGGCGGGGCCGACGTCGATTGTGGGTGCTTCGCTCGCTATCGTGCTGATTACGCGACTGCCGGAAGAGGATCTCCTTAGCTGGGGCTGGCGCATTCCGTTCCTGGTGAGCTTGCTGCTTGTCGCGCTCGGTACCTATGTGCGATTGAAGGTGGAAGAGTCGCCGACGTTCAAGGCGGTGGAGAAGCATCGCGAGATTGCGAAGGTGCCTGTCGTCGAAGTGCTCACGCACTACTGGCGTCCGACGCTCGTCACGTTCTTCATCTGTCTGGCGGAGACGAGCTTCTTCTATCTGGTGGCGATCTTCTCGCTGTCTTACGGCACGAAGACACTGGGTCTGCCGCGCGGCATGATGGCCGACGGCGTGCTCTACGCGAACATTCTCGCGATGCTCACGATTCCCGCGTTCGGCATGCTCTCCGACAAGCTGGGCCGCCGTCCGATGTTCCTGATGGGCTTGGCTGCGACGGCGATCTTCATCTATCCGTTCTTCCTGATGATGGGCAGCAAGGAAACCGCGCTGGTGGTGATGGCCATCGTGATCGGTGCGGGCGTTATCCACCCGATGATGTTCGGCCCGGAGGGCAGCTTCTTCTCGGAGTTGTTCGACACGCGGGTGCGCTTTTCGGGCGTGTCGCTGGGTAAACAGATCGGCACGGTGCTGGGCGGCGGACTTGCGCCGATGATCGCCGCGAGTCTGCTGGCATGGAGCCACGGGCAGATTTGGCCGGTCATCGCGTACTTCCTCGTGCTGGCAGCGATGGCGCTGATCTCGACATTCCTCGTGCGAGAGACGAAAGACCGGACGCTGTAAGCCGTCATGTATCAAACAAAACGCCCTGCCTCGCAAAGCGAGCAGGGCGTTTTGTATTGTCGTTCGACGCCGAAAAGCCAACTACAGGTCGAGCACCAGCATGGCCGACTTGCTGCGCGAACAGCACGGCAGCATTTGATCGTTAGCAGCGCGTTCATCGTCGGTCAGATAGACGTCGCGATGGTCGGGCGTGCCATCGATCACGCGCGTGAGACAAGTGCCGCACACGCCTTGCTCGCACGACATCTGAACTTCGACGCCTTGCGCCGCGAGCGCTGCAACGATGGTCTCACCGGCCTTGACGTCG
The DNA here is from genome assembly GCF_049918595.1 of Pandoraea pneumonica. Taxonomy (GTDB): domain Bacteria; phylum Pseudomonadota; class Gammaproteobacteria; order Burkholderiales; family Burkholderiaceae; genus Pandoraea; species Pandoraea pneumonica_A. The sequence goes on along the minus strand of NZ_JBNCRZ010000001.1, from coordinate 829,069 downwards.
ATGACACGGCCGCTCGAATGCAGCTTGACCTGAAACGCCGCATCACTCGCGCCATCGGTAGCGATGGGTGCAGCGAAGTACTCGCGGTGCACGTTGCCTTCCGGCCATTGCGCAGCTTCCGCACGCGAGAGCACCGCATCGATGAACCCGGCCGGACCGCACACGTACAGATGCTTGCCGCCCGAAGGCTGCGCGAGAATCGCGTCGAGATCGGCGCGAACGCCTTCGCTGTCGTGATAGATGCGCGTCTTTTCGGCGAGATCTGCTTGCGCGAAACGCTCACCGAACGCGGTGCGCGCTGGTTCGCGCGTGCAGTAATGCACTTCGTACGAGGCACCGCTCGCGGCCAGCGCTTCGGCCATCGCCAGAATCGGCGTCACGCCGATGCCGCCAGCGAGCAGAATGCTGTGCTTCGCGGTGTCGGTCAGCGGGAAGTGATTGCGCGGCTCGCTGATCTCCAACTCGACGCCAGCCGTCAACGCGTGCATGCCTGTCGAGCCACCACGCGACGCCGGGTCGCGCAGCACGCCGAGGCGATAGTGCGGCACATCGCCAGTTTGTCCCGGCGCATTGCACAGCGAGTACTGCCGCACGAGACCGCCCGGCAGATGCACGTCGATATGCGCGCCTGCGGTGAAGCCTGGCAGCGCACTGCCGTCCAGGCTCACCAGTTCGAAAGCGCAGATGTCGGTCGCGACATCGTGCTTGTTCGCCAGCCTGACTTTCATGCTGCGTGCTCCGACCCTTGCGCGGCACCTGCACGTTCCGCTTCGAGCAGACGATCAAGCACTTTGCGCGACTGCACACCGCCAGCGTCGATGTTGAGCTTGAGAATCTTCTTCTCCGGATACGCCGACAGGTTGCGCTGCTGTGCTTCGAGCACTTCTTGGTCTTCGGCGAAGATACCGCCTTGCCCGCGTTTAATCGCCGCCGTCAGTTCTGCGTCCTCCGGCTTGAAGTTGCGTGCCATGCCCCAGAAATACCAGATCGACTCATCGGTCTCGGGCGTGATGAAATCCACCACGATGCTGCCCGCCTTCTTATCTGCTGGCGCTTCGTAACCGCCATGACCGGCATGCGCGACACCCACTTCGATCATCACGTGGCTCGGCGGCGTGAAGCGGCAGATTTGCCAGCGGTCGCACGGCACCTGGTCGTCGAGACCGTTCGCGCGCAGTGCACTCGCCCAGAACGGCGGCGCCTTGATGTTTTCCATATGACGTGCGGTCACGACGCTGTCGCCTTCCGTGACCGTCTTCGGCGGGGCTTCTTCGATTTCTTCCTGCCCGATACTCGTCGCGTGCACGTACGTCTCGTGCGTGAGATCCATCAGGTTATCGATCATCAGGCGGTAATCGCACTTGATGTGATACAGCCCGCCGCCGTACGCCCACTGATCGCTCACGGCCCATTCGAGATGCGGAATCTCGTCGGCATTGGCCAGCGCGGCATCGCCCGGCCAGACCCACACGAAGCCATAACGCTCCACGCACGGATACGCGCGCGTCTTCGGAAAGCCGCCCACGCGCTGACCGACCATCTTCGTGCACTTGCCGCCGCCATCGACCGTCAGGCCGTGATAGCCGCACACCAACTGACCGTCTTTGACGAAGCCCAGCGACAGCGCCGCGCCGCGATGCGGGCAGAAGTCTTCGAGCGCTGCGACCTTACCGTCGCCGTCGCGGAAGAACACCATCGGCTCGTTGCAGACCTTGCGGCCCAGCGGTTTTTCGGCGAACTCGTCGGGCGTGCAAGCGACATACCAAGTGTTTTTGAGGAACATGATCGTTTGTCTCCTTGGCGCGCCTGGGGACGGCGCACTCTTGTTTCGATACGGGATAAGGAAAAGGTCGGCAGGGCGGGGCGGCGTAACGCCTCAGAGCAACTGCGCCCCCATGCTGTGTTCTTGCGTCACGATGTGCTCGCGGCACATGAATTCGGCACGGTCAGGCTGACGCGCAGCAATCGCCTCGACGATGGCGTGATGCTGGCGATGCGCATACGCGATGATGTCTGCGTATTGGCGACGGTCTTCGTGACCGAACGCCACCGTGCGGGGTGCCACGAACGGCACCAGATTGCAGCGAGCGATAAAGCCCTCGAGCAACGGGTTATGCGCACCGGTCACGAGCAGATCGTGAAAGCGCGCATTGAGCGAGGCGTAGCCAATTTGCACCTCCGGCGTCATCGTGTGATCGGCCAGCAGGGCGTCGCCTTCGGCGAGCAACTCGCGCAGTTGCTTCAACAACTCGGCGCTCGCGCCTTTCTCTGCGAGCAGGCGTGCGGCGTAGCCTTCGAGCGCGCCCCGCAGGTGCAGCGCTTCGACGCTCTCATCTCGCGTGTGAGCGCGCACGGCGTAACCGCGTTGTCCGGCACGCACCACCAACCCTTCTTCGGCGAGTACCGGCAGCGCTTGCCGTATCGGCATACGCGAGACCCCGAGTTGCTCAGCGAGCTTCGCTTCCGCAAGGCGTTCGCCGGGGGCGAGCTCGCCCTTGAGAATCATCTCGCGCAGTTGAACGGTGGTCGGCGTGGGGTGCAGCATGCGTTTCCTTGTGATCGCTGGATGGCGTTGCCGGTCTCCAAGATTCCGGCTTTTTTCATTATGGGATCCCGTAATTACAAAACGCATCAGTAGATACCCTTGTTTATGCAAATATGGGATCCCGTATAGACTCGGCCCTGCATAAATGCGGGGGGAGCCATGCACGACCACGGCGCCCTCTCGGCACTACAAGACAAGAGACGGAGACTTATCGTGGCAAAGATCATTGGGGGGATTGGCACGTCGCACGTGCCGACCATCGGCGTGGCGTACGACAAGGGCAAGCAGCAGGATCCCGCGTGGGCACCGCTGTTTCAGGGCTATGAACCTGTCGCGAAGTGGCTCGCCGAGAAGCAAGCCGACGTGCTTGTGTTTTTCTATAACGATCACGCCACGACGTTCTTCTTCGACATGTACCCGACGTTCGCGCTGGGCGTGGGCGAGTCGTTCCCGATTGCCGACGAAGGGGCCGGGTTGCGTCCGCTGCCGCCGATTCGCGGCGACGTGGCGTTGCAGGCGCACATTGCCGAGTCGCTCGTGAACGACGAGTTCGACATCACCGTCTTCCAGGACAAACCCATCGATCACGGCTGTGCTTCGCCGCTGCCGCTGCTCTGGCCGCATAAGCCGGACTGGCCGGGCACGGTTGTACCCATCGCCATCAACGTGTTGCAGTACCCGCTGCCCACGGGCCGCCGCTGCTACCGGCTGGGGCAGGCGGTGCGTCGCGCCATCGAGTCGTATCCGGAAGATCTGCGCGTGGTTGTCGTCGGCACCGGCGGTCTCTCGCACCAGATTCACGGCGAGCGCACGGGCTTCAACGATGAGTCGTGGGACCGCGAATTCCTCGAGCTGCTTCAACACGAACCCGAGACGCTGGCCGAACTCAAGCATGTGGACTACGTGCGTCGTGGCGGCGCGGAAAGCGTCGAGCAAATCATGTGGCTGTCGATGCGCGGCGCGCTCGGCCCGAACATCAAACGCCTGCACCTGAACTACTACTTGGCCACCACTACGGCCATGACCGTCGCGCTCTACGAGGAGGCCGCATGAATCCGCAACTCGAAGGCATCGAGACGATCACCGGGACTTACGCATTCGACTTGCGCGTGAGCAACCGCACGTTGGCGCTCAACCGCTTCTTCTGGCACATGATTCGCGCCGAGAACCGCGAGACGTATTTGAACGATCCGGTCGCGGCGATGACGGCAGCGGGGTTGTCCGCCGAGGAACAGGCGCTGGTGCAAGCGCAAGACTGGCTTGGGCTCGTGCGTCACGGCGTGAACTTCTTCGTGCTGGAGAAGTTCGCACGGGTGGTGCGCAAGACCAATCTGGAGGTGTACGCGATCATGCGTGGCGAGTCGTTCGACGACTTTATGGCAACGCGTCGCGTGCCGACGATGCGCTAAGCCGGACACCCTGCATGTCGATCGACACCGTCATCAGTCTCACCAACGCGCCGCCGACGTCGAGCCTTGCCTGTCACGAGCGCGGCACGTGGAGCCGTGCGCCGCAGAACAACGACGCCACGCTGCTGTGCCGCAAGTTGCGCGGCTTGCGTGCGATGGTTGCCGTGCTGGAATGCGATTCCGTCGCACGGGCGGCGCGCATGTTGCATCTGTCGCAGTCGGCGGTGGCCCGTTCGATTTCCGATATCGAAGCAGAACTGGGTTTCCCGCTGTTTCATCGCAGCGGGCGCGGCCTGATTCCGAACGCCGCAGGACAGCGTCTGGGCGTGCGGGCAACGCGTGCATTGGCGGAGCTGGCTAACGGTTATCGCGAAGCTTTCGCGGCCACCGCGTCGCAGGCCGATGGCGGCGCGCGTGCGGCGAGCCGCTTCGCCGCGGTGGTAGCACCTCAGCAACTCACCAGTTTTATCGCCGTGGCGGAACTGGGCAGCGGATCGCTCGCCGCGAACCGGTTGCAATGCTCGCAGCCGACGATTCAACGCAATCTCGATCAGCTTGAGGACCTCATCGGTATCAAGCTGTTTCGGCGCACGCCGCGCGGCACGCGTCTGACCGACGAAGCACAGGCGCTCCTCGGTCCGGTCAAGCGCGCACTCGCGGAGCTGGCGATTGCCGAGGACGAACTCGCCCCGTTCGGCGGACGTCAGCAAGGCACGGTGATCGTCGCCGCGCTGCCGTTGTCGAGCGGTTTTCTGTTGCCGAAGGCCATCGACAGCCTGCTGCACAAGTCGCCGTATCTCACGGTGACGGTGGTCGACGGGACTTACGAAGCGCTGGTGCGTCAGTTGCGACAAGCCGATGTCGACATGATCGTCGGCGCGCTACGTGCGAACGACGTCCCCGCCGATATCCGGCAGGAAGCGCTCTTCGAAGATCACCTGTCGGTGGTCGCGCGTGCGGGCCATCCGTGTCTGACGATGGGCCGCGAACCCACGCTGGCAGAACTGGCGCAGTACGGCTGGGTGAGTCCGTTGCCGTGCACGCCCGCGCGTGGCGTGTTCGAGCGCGTGTTCCGTGCAGAAGGGCTGACGTTGCCGCAGACGCAGGTGCACGCGAGCAGTTCACCAGTGGTGCGCGGACTGTTGCTGTCCAGCGACCGGCTCGCGTTGCTCTCTCCGGTGCAGATCACGTCGGAGTTGCGCACAGGCGAACTGGTCGTCGTGCCAGTGCCGCTTCAGCATGCGCGCCGCGCGATCGGTCTCGCAATGCGCCGCGACGGTCTGCTCTCACCGGCGGCCGAACAACTGCTCGACGAATTGCGGGCATTGGCTCCGTCGGTCATGCACCCGAACTGACCCGTGCGGCACGCCCGCACGATACGTCTGGCGAGCGCGGCGAAATTCGCCGGATTCGCCATGACTTGCATGTCGCGCGACTCGCTCGCGCGAGTGCGCCTCTCTCCTTAACCCGCGTATTGCCACCCGCCCGCACAGCCTTATGCTGCGGGCCTTCCACCGGTGGCGTCGCGTGTGTCCCGCAGCGCGAAATTACCGTGCCTGAAATCCCTCGATTACGTAGGGGAAATCTCGGGGATATACGAAAAACGCAACGCTCGACGCGGGACTTTCATTCGACGCCACCATTTCGGCTGCCTAAGCTGTTCCGGACATCATCGAAAAGGCCCGCCTTCCCGGCGCGGACCTCACCAAAAAACGGAGCGGCGCGCGACGCCGACGAGGAGACGACACCATGATGAAGCGCCACTTGTGGCTCGCTGTGGCACTTGCGAGCGTTTGCCAGTTCACCGCTATGGCGGCTCGCGCCGACGATATCAAGATCGGCGTGCTGGGCCTGTTCTCCGGCTCGGCCTCGTGGTGGGGCACCGAGTACCGCCGCGGTATCAACCTGTGGATGGACCAGAACAAGAACAAGGTCGGCGACGACACGCTCGTGATTCTCGAGCGCGACGAAGGCGGTGTGAACCCGCAACGCACGCGTCAGCTCGCACAAGAGCTCGTGGTGCGCGATCAGGTGCAATACCTGTTCGGCGGCTCGTTCACGCCGAACGTGCTGGCGATGGCGGACGTGGCCAACCAGACCAAGACGCCGCTCGTGATCGGTAACTCGGGCACGTCGAGCGTGACGCTCAAGTCGCCGTACTTCGTGCGCACGGGCTTTACGCAATGGACCGTGAGCGTGCCGCTCGTTGAATACGCTGCGAGCAAGGGCATCAAGAACGCCGCCATCGTGGTGGCCGACTTCGCCACGGGCTACGACGCCATCGACGCTTATTCGGAAACCTTCAAGAAAGCCGGCGGCAAGATCAGCGTCGAAGTGAAGGTGCCGCTGGGCACGACGGACTTCTCGAGCTACCTGCAACGCGTGCGCGATGCCAAGCCCGAAGCCGTCTTCATGTTTATGCCGGTGGGCCCGATGTCGGCCGGTTTCGTGAAGGCCTTCAAGGAACGCGAACTCGACAAGGCAGGCATCCAGCTCTTCGCCACCACGGAGACGATGGAGTCCGACTTGCCCGCCATTGGCGACAGCGCACTGGGCACGATCACCGCGCTGCACTACTCGCCGTTCCTCACGTCGCCGGAAAACGTGGCGTTCGTGAAGGCCTACAAGGCGAAGTACGGTCCGGGCGCACTGCCGTCGATCGCTTCGGTGTCGGCCTACGACTCGATGACGCTCATCGCACAGATGATCAAGGCGACCAAGGGCAAGAAGGACGCAGATAAGGCCATCGCCGCCGTGAAGGGCTACGCCTGGACGAGCGCTCGCGGGCCGGTGTCGATCGACCCGAAGACGCGCGAAATCATTCAGAACGTGTACATCCGCCGCGTGGAAACCATCGACGGCAAGCTCGGCAACAAGCCCATCGAGACGTTCAAGTCGGTGGTCGAGCCGTGGCACATCAGCCACCCGCAAGTGGCGGCCAAGTAATCCACGCAATCGAAGCTTTCACCGCAATCGATGTGACAGCGAGCGCCCACGCGCTCGCTCCCCCCGCCCCCGGTAATTCCTCATGACGCAATCGCTTGCCACCTTCCTGTCGTTGTCGATCGACGGCGTGGCCTACGGGATGCTGCTGTTTCTCATCTCTGTCGGTCTCACCGTCACGCTCGGCGTGATGCGCGTAGTCAACCTCGCGCACTCCGCTTTCGCGATGATCGGCGGCTATTTCACCTTGTGGGCCATGCAACACGCAGGGCTCGACTTCTTCGTCGCACTGCTCGTCGGCGTGGCCGGCACGATGGTGCTCGGTGCTGTACTCGAGCGCACGCTGTATCGCTGGGTCTACACCGCGAACGGTCTCGGGCAGTTGCTCATGACGATCGGGCTGGCGTTCATCATCTGCGCCATCGCCAAGCACCTCGCCGGGACGGAGCTGCAAACCATTCCGGTGCCGCAGGGGCTGCGCGGCACGTGGGACTTCGGCGGCTTCTCGGTCTCGATTTATCGCATCTTCGCGCTGGTGTGCAGCGCGGTCGTCGCCCTCGGTATCTGGTGGGGGCTGGAGCGCACGCCGTTCGGCGCCAAGCTGCGCGCTGCCGTCGATAACCCGCGCATGGCGCGTTGCGTCGGCATCGACGTGCCGCTCGTGTTCTCGATCACGTTCGCCATCGGTTGCGGCTTGTCGGGTCTGGGCGGTGCGCTCTCGAGCCAGATTCTGCCGCTGGAGCCGTACTACGGCCTCAAGTACCTCGTGCTGGTGCTGATCGTGGTGGCTGCGGGCGGTCTGGGCAGCCTGCGCGGCTCGCTGTACGCGGGTCTGCTGCTCGGTCTGATCGATACGCTGGGGCGCTACTACGTGCCTGCACTCGGCGCTTTCATGATTTATCTGGCCGTGCTGGCCATTCTGCTGATCCGCCCGCAAGGGTTGGTCGGCCGTGCGTGAGCGGAGGGTGACGATGCAAAACACGAATCCCTCGACGCTGGCCGGTGTGGCCCAGGTCGCCCTGGCGCTGCGCCGCAAACGGCTTGGCATGCTCGACGCGTTCCTGCTGGTGGCCGCCGTTGCCACGTACTTCTTCGCCGATCTGTATCTCGCGCTTGCTACGAGCGTGGTGATCATGATCATCTTCGCGCTCTCGCTCGATCTCGTGCAGGGCTACTGCGGTATCGAAACGCTCGGCCATGCGGCGTTCTTCGGCAGCGGGGCTTATGCCGCTGGTTTGTTCGCGCTGCATGTCTCACCCAATCCGTTGCTGGGGCTTGTTGCGGGTGCCGTCGTTGCAGCAGTGGTCGGCCTGATTACCGGCATCGTCGTGCTGCGCGTGAGCGGGCTGACGCAGATCATGCTCACGCTCGCGTGCGCCACGCTGCTGTATGAAGCGGGCAACATCGCCAAGTCGATCACGATGGGCGACGACGGTCTGACCGGCTACACCATCGCGCCGGTGCTAGGCCTGTTCGAGTTCGATATCTACGGGCACACGGCGTATCTCTATGCGCTCGTGGTGCTGGTGGTGGTCTTCTTATTCACGCAATTCCTCGTGAATTCGCCGTTCGGCCTCACGGTGCAAGGCATTCGCGAGAACGCTATGCGGATGTCGCTGCTCGGTGTGCGCGTGGGCTTTCGTCGCCTGATGCTCTACACGATTGCGGCTGCCGTTGCCGGTGTGGCCGGTGCGCTCTCCGCGCAGGTCAACAACATCGTTGCCCTCGACACGCTCTCGTTCACGCTGTCCGCCAACGTGCTGGTCATGCTCGCACTGGGCGGCACCGGACGCCTCTACGGCGCAGTGCTCGGCGCAGTGGTGTTCATGGTGCTGTCCGACCGTATCGCGGCGATCGACCCGACGAACTGGCTGGCGGCGCTGGGCGTGCTGCTGATCGTCGTGGTGCGCTTCGCGCCGGACGGGTTGATCGGTGTGGTCGATCGCTTTGCATTGCGTGCGCGCCGTCGCAACGTGCCCGCGCCCGCCGAAACGAATGCCAAGGCGAACACGGACAAGGAGGTGACGCCGTGAGCGCCGCACTCGAAATTCAAGGACTGTCGAAGCGCTTCGGCCAGCTCGATGTCACGCGCAACGTCAGCCTGTCGCTGCAAGCCGGTGCACGCCATGCACTGATCGGCCCGAACGGCGCGGGCAAAAGCACGCTGATGAACCTGCTGACCGGTGTGCTCAAGCCCAACTCGGGCGTGGTACGCGTGGGGGGCACGGACGTCACGTCGATGGCTTCGCATAAGCGAGTGAAGCTGGGGCTGGCGCGCACGTTCCAGCTCAACACGCTGTTCAACACGCTGACCGTGGCCGAGAACGTTGCGCTGGCGCTCACGTCGCGTCGCGGTCTCGATGGTTGCATCGGCAAGCCGTTGGCGAATCGTCCTGCGGTGGTGGAAGAAGCCGCCGAGCGTCTGCGCGCGCTGGGCATGCTCGATCTCGCTGGCCGCCGTATCGACGAACTCGCTTACGGCCAACGCCGTCAAGTGGAAATCGCACTCGGTCTCGCGCTCGATCCGAAGGTGCTGCTGCTCGACGAGCCCGTCGCCGGTGTGCCGTCCGGGCAGGGCCGCAAGCTGTTCGATTTGCTTGAACGCCTGCCCGAAGACGTGGCGGTGATGGTCATCGAGCACGACATGGATCTGGTCTTCCGCTTCGCGCGCCGTATCACCGTGCTGGTGGAAGGTGCGGTGCTGATGGAAGGCGAGAAGGAAGAAGTGCGCCGCGACCCGCGAGTGCGTGACATTTATCTGGGGCGTCGCCATGACTGACATCCTGCTTGAAGCCGGTGGCCTCTCTGCGGGCTACGGCGAAACCATCGTGCTCGAAGACTTGAGCCTGCGCGTCGCCGCTGGCGAAGCCATCGCCATTCTTGGCCGTAACGGCGTGGGCAAGAGCACGTTGCTGCTTAGTCTGCTCGGACTGACCACGCGCCACGGCGGCGTGATTCGCTATCTGGAAAACGACATCTCGCATTGGCCTGCGTACAAACGGGCGCGCGCCGGGCTCGCCTTGGTGCCGCAGGAGCGCGAGATCTTCAAGTCGCTCTCCGTCGAAGAGAACCTGCAAGTCTCGGCGATGGGCGACGCATGGACGCTGGAGCGCGTGTACGACCTGTTCCCGCGCCTGGCCGAGCGCCGTCGCAACCTCGGCAATCAACTCTCCGGCGGCGAGCAACAGATGCTCGCCATCGGCCGCGCTCTGATCGGCAACCCCCGTGTGGTGCTGTTCGACGAGCCGTTCGAAGGACTCGCGCCGGTGATCGTCGACCAACTGGTCGATGCGTTCTGGAAGCTGCGCGCGGATGGCGGCATGGGTGTGGTGCTGGTGGAGCAGCACGCGGAATTGGGGCTGGAGCTGACCGACCGCGCGCTGGTGCTCGACCGGGGCCGTGAGGTTTGGGCAGGACGCAGCAGCGAGCTCGCCGCGTCGCCGGAATTGCTCGGCGCGCTGGTTGGGTTGGAAAGCGTTTGATCGCCGGGGCACGGCCGTAAGCGATACGCATTAGGAATCGACGGAACATCATGACGACATCACAGAACAACACGAACACGACGGGCCTGTCCGGCCTTGTCGTCAGCGCCCACTCGGCAGACTTCGTCTGGCGCGCGGCGGGCACCATCGCCACGCATGTGGCGCAGGGTTATCGCATGAAGGTCGTGTGCCTCTCGTTCGGCGAGCGCGGCGAGTCGGCCAAGCTCTGGCGCAAAGGCGCAGAGATGACCGAAGCGAAGGTCAAAGCGGCACGCCGTGAAGAAGCGCAACGCGCAGCCGACATTCTCGGCGCGGAGATCGAATTCCTCGATATCGGCGACTACCCGATGCGCGTGTCCGACGAGACGCTGTTCCGGCTCGTCGATATCTATCGCGAGTTGCAGCCGTCGTTCGTGCTGAGCCATTCGGAGAAAGACCCCTACAACTTCGACCATCCGCTCGCGATGCACGTCACGCAGGAAGCCCGGGTGATTGCACAGGCCGAAGGCCACAAGCCGGGCGAGAAAGTGATCGGCGCGCCCGCTGTGCTGGCGTTCGAGCCGCATCAGACCGAACAGTGCGAGTGGATTCCCAACACCTTCGTCGACATCACCCCGGTGTGGGAAACGAAGCGCGCCGCCATCGAATGCATGGCCGGGCAAGAGCACCTCTGGGATTACTACACGCGCGTGGCCTTGCAGCGCGGCGTGCAGGCCAAGCGCAACATCGGCATCACGGCCTCACGCGACATCAAATATGCAGAAGGGCTCATGCGTCTGACGCCCGTCGTTACGGAGCAACTGTCATGATTCGCGGCGTCGTCGTTCGTCAAATTCCCCGCGTCGATGCCGCTACGCTCGACATTCTGCGCAGCGCAGGCAGCGCAACCGTGCACGAGGCGCAGAGCCGTCTCGGCCTGATGGCGACGTATATGCGTCCCATCTACGCAGGTGCCGCCGTGGCAGGCAGCGCCGTGACCGTGCTGGCACCGCCGTCGGATAACTGGATGCTGCACGTCGCTGTCGAACAAGCACAGCCGGGCGACATCGTGGTCGTCGGCGTGACCTCTCCGTGCGACGACGGTTACTTCGGCGACTTGCTCGCCACGTCGATGAAAGCACGCGGCGTCGCTGGGCTTGTGATCGATGCGGGCTGCCGCGATATCGCCACGCTCACCGAGATGAAGTTCCCGGTCTGGTCGAAGGCGATCTCCTCGCAAGGCACCGTGAAGGAAACCCTCGGTTCAGTGAACGTGCCGGTGGTGTGCGCGAACCAGATCGTGAACCCCGGCGACGTGATCGTGGCGGATGACGACGGCGTGACCGTCGTGCCTTACGCCACGGCGCAGGCCGTCGCGAAGGCGGCAGCGGCACGCGGTGCCGACGAAGCCTACAAGCGCGGCGTGCTCGCTGGCGGCACGTTGGGGCTGGACTATTACAAGATGCGCGAGCGTCTGGCCGCCAAAGGCCTGCGCTATGTCGACTCGCTCGACGAATTGCAGGGCGAGTGACGATGAGCGTGGGTGAACTCGTGAAGCACTCGCAAACACGCATCGACGCGGCGGTCATTCGCGGCGGCACGTCGAAGGGCCTGTATTTTCTCGCCGACGACTTGCCTGGCGATGCCGCCACGCGCGATGCGGTGCTGCTCGCTGCGATGGGCTCGCCCGACGCGCGACAGATCGACGGTATGGGCGGTGCCGATCCGCTGACCAGCAAGGTCGCGATTGTCTCGCGCGCGACGCGGCCCGATGCCGACGTCGACTATCTCTTCGCCCAAGTCGTGGTCGACGAAGCGCGTGTCGATTACGGACAGAACTGCGGCAACTTGCTTGCTGGCGTCGGGCCGTTTGCTATCGAACGCGGTCTCGTCGCCGTCGCGGGCGATGTGACCGATGTTGCGATTCATATGGTCAACACGGGGCAAGTGGCGCTCGCGACCGTACAGACGCCCGCTGACTCGGTGAAGTACGACGGCGACATCGCCATTGATGGTGTGCCGGGCACCGCGGCGCCGATTCCGCTGATGTTCCGCGACACTGCTGGCTCGACGTGCGGTGAATTATTCCCGACGGGCGCACGTCAGGACGTCGTCGACGGTGTTGCGGTGACGTGCATCGACAACGGCATGCCGCTGGTGCTGATGCGCGCTGCCGATCTGGGCGGCACGGGTACCGAGTCGTGCGAACAACTCGAGACCGGTGCGCAGTTTCAGGCAATGCGCGAAAAGATCGAAGCCATTCGACTCGCCGTTGGCCCGCGCATGAATCTTGGCGACGTGCGCTCGCGCACGGTGCCCAAGATGTGCCTCGTGGCACCGCCGCAAGCGGGCGGGGCGTTGCTCACGCGTTGCTTTATTCCGCATCGTTGCCACTCGTCGATCGGCGTGCTGGCGGCGGTGAGTGTGGCGACGGCGGCCGCCTTGCCGGGCACCGTCTGTCACGACTTGGCCGTGGTGCCGGATGACGTCGCACCGCTGATGTCTATCGAACATCCGACCGGTGAATTCACCGTGCGCCTGACGCTCGCGCGTAGCGAGACCGGAGACAGCGAAGTCACGGGCGCTGGGTTGCTGCGCACCGCGCGCTGGCTCTTCGACGGGCAGGTGTGCATACCCCGTAGCGTCTGGGCGCAGGGAGGGCGGGCATGAGCACCGCACGTCCCCCGTTGCTCATGCTTCCCGGCTTGCTCTGCGATCAGGTGGCGTGGGCCGCCACCGCTGCGTTGTTGCCGGAACACGATTGCCGCGTGCCCGCGTGGGGCATGCTCGATTCCATCGAAGCGATGGCACGCCACGTCCTCGCCAGCGTCGCCGAGCCGCGCTTTGCCGTGGCGGGACATTCGATGGGCGGGCGCATTGCGCTGGAAGTGGTGCGTCTCGCACCCGAGCGCGTCACGCATCTCGCGTTGCTCGACACGGGTTATCAGGCATTACCGGAAGGCGAAGCCGCCGAGAAAGAACGTGCCGGACGCGCCGCGTTGCTCGCACGCTCGCGCGACGCCGGTATGCGCGCGATGGGGCAGGTCTGGGCCACCGGCATGGTGCATCCGGACCAGATCGGCACACCGTTGTTCGCCGCGATTCTCGACATGATCGAGCGCAGCAACCCCGATCAATTCGCTGCGCAAATTCACGCGCTGTTGGGCCGTCCTGAAGCCACGCCGCAACTCGCGGGCATTCGTTGCCCGACGCTTGTGCTGTGCGGCCGTCAAGACACATGGAGCCCGCTCGCCCGTCACGAAATCATGGCCGCGACGATTCCCGGCGCGACGCTGAGCGTGATCGAAGACAGCGGCCACATGAGCCCGATGGAGCGCCCGCAAGCCGTGGCCGCCGCATTGCAGGCGTGGCTCGATACACCCGCCCACGGCATGGCCGGAGCGCAGGCATGACCTCTCTCGATATGACACACACCATCGATCAGAACACGCTCGACGCGATGCTCGCCAAGCAGGCGTGTCAGGACCTCGTGATGCGCTTTGCCGCCTGCAACGACCGGCGCGATCCGCAGGGACTGGGCGCTTTGTTTGCGGAGAAGGGTGTGCTCGTGCGCCCGGGCGGCGAGCCGTTGGTCGGGCCCGCAGCGATCGCAGCGGCCTACGCCGATCGCCCTGCCGAGCGGATGACGCGCCATCTCGTCGGCAATGTGCTGATCGACGTGACGTCAGCGACCAGCGCCATCGGCAGCAGCACGGTGCTGCTGTGGAGCGGTTCGACACAAGACGCACCGGGGCCGTTTGGCCGCCCGGCGCAGGGCCGTCAGGTCATGGGCGAGTTCGAGGACACGTTCGTGAAGACGGCACAAGGCTGGCGCATCGCACGACGCGAAGCGCGGTTCACGCTTGTGCGCGACGCGTGAGGGGTCACGCGCCGCGCTTGATGGGCAATTTGGAGGTAGCAGGGAAAAAGAAGTCAAAAGGCGGGCCGGCGCGTTGACGCCATCAGTCCGACGTTTGGCGTGGGGTAGTAGCTGTGTATTTATAAAACAAGGGGACAGAAGTGAAATTGAAATACGCATTGGCCGCTGGCCTGATGCTGGGTGCAGGCCTGGCACAAGCCCAAAGCAACGTCACGGTGTACGGCATTATCGACACCGGTATCGCCTATTACAACAATGCTGCCAACGGCGGCAGCTTCGTTGGCGAACCGACGCTCACCGGCAAGGTGCCGTCGCGCTTCGGCTTCAAGGGTGTGGAAGATCTGGGCGGTGGTCTCAAGGCCGTCTTCACGTTGGAAAACGGCTTCCAGCCGGGCACGGGTAGCCTGAACTACGGTGGACGTCTGTTCGGCCGTCAGGCGAACGTCGGTCTGTCGAGTTCGTGGGGCACGCTGCTCATCGGCCGTCAGAACAACATGACGTTCTACGTGACCGGTAACGCCGACGTGATCGGACCGTCGATCTTCTCTCTCGCGAGTATCGATCCGTACATCGCCAATGCGCGCAGCGACAGCGCCATCGGCTACATGGGCAAGTTCTCCGGCGTGACGCTGGGCGCGACCTACAGCTTCGGGCGCGATGCGTCGAGCGCTGGCGGGCCGTCGGCGACGAACTGCGCGGGCAACGTGGCAGGCAACTACCAGGCGTGTAAGCAATTCACGGGCTTGATCGGCTACGACTACGAGAACTTCGGTATCTCGGCATCGTACGACCAGATGCGCGGCAACACGGGCGCGGCGGCACCGCTGACGAGCTCGCAATACACCGATTCGCACTCGGTGATTAACGCGTACTACAAGTGGTCGACGGGCCGCGTGGGCGGTGGCTGGATTCACCGCAACGTGAGCGCCGATGCCGCGTCGCTGCGCTCGGACATCTACTTCATCGGCTTCACGTATTTGCCGACGATCACGTGGGCGTTCGATGCACAGGCGATCCGTTACCAACTCAAGAGCCGTGCCAACGCGACGATGCTGATCGGGCGCGCCACGTACTCGCTGTCCAAGCGTACGTCGCTGTACGGCATGGCTGGCTGGGTGGCGAATAGCCAGAACGGCGCCGTGGCGATTGCGGCTGGCGGCTCGGTGGTCACGGGCGGCAACCAGTTCGGCACGATGCTGGGCATTCAGCACACGTTCTGATCGGGCCATCCCGTTGTCGTTTTGTTGTCGATGTTCTGACGCGAGCCTCGGTTCGCGTTAGCCAGATACGCGGTGCTGCGCGCGTGAATTCGTCCGGGGGGGCGGTTCACATGACGCGCGGCACCGCGTCACTCCCTCTTGCTGCGGCATACGACGTGGTGGCGGTGCCGCGCACCACGAGAGAGTGATCCGGCAGACGTCGCGTGGCCGTTCCGTGTGCAGCCGTACATTCCCCGAGCTGCACCACCGCACGCGATCTTCCTGCCCGGCCCGGGTGGTTCAGTCAACCGTTCTCCCGGGCCGTCCATTTTTCCTTGCCGGCTCGCTCGGCAGCTTGGCTCGCGTCGGCGCGCCTGCCTCTCGCGTTTCACGCATTTCCGGTAATCTGCGCATGTCCAAAAGCGTGACCCAATCCATGCCTTCTCCCGCGCCACTGGCCGACGGACTGAGCGCCCGTGCGCGGCGCATCGCCGTGCCGTCGATTCTGCTCGGCACCTTCCTTGGCAATCTCGACGCCTCGATCGCCAACGTCGCGCTACCGACCATCGCGCGCGATTTGGTGGCCGACCCCGCGGCGACGGTGTGGGTCGTCAACGCTTATCAATTGATCTTCGCCATGGCCGTGCTGCCGCTCGCCGCGTTGGGTGAGAAGCTCGGCTATCGGCGCGTGTTTCTGTTCGGGGTGGCTGGTTTCACGGTCGCGTCGCTCGGGTGTGCGCTTGCGCCGAACTTGGCGTGGTTGGTTGCGGCGCGCGTGGTGCAGGGGTTGTGCGGTGCGTGTATGTCGACCATCGTGCCCGCGCTGCTTCGCATGGTCTTTCCACCGAATATGGGTGGCCGGGCAATTTCATTGCTCGCGCTGACGGTGGCGTTGTCGACGGCGGCGGGGCCGAGTGCCGCCGCGCTGATTCTCTCGCTGGGCGACTGGCGTTGGCTCTTTGCGATCAATCTGCCGATCGGACTGGCGGCGTTCGCCGCGTCGTCGCGCTTCCTGCCCGCGACGCCAGGTGCTGACCGGCGGCTCGATGTGCCCGGTGCGTTGCTCAATGCCGTGGCGCTCGCGCTCATCATCATCGGACTGGGGCACGTGGGCGAGGCCGGTCACCATGGCGTGGCTGCGTTGCAGATTGTGCTGGGGCTGGTGGTCGCTGTCATTCTCGTGCGGCATCAACGTGCGCAGTCTGCGCCCTTGCTGCCGCTGGATCTGATGCGCGTGCCGGTGCTGGCGCTGTCGTCGTTGACGTCGGTCGCTTGTTATATGGCGCAGACGTTGTCGTATGTCGGCATGCCGTTTCTGTTGCAGCACGCGATGGCGCGCAGCGAGGCGGTGACCGGTCTGTTGATTACGCCTTGGCCTTTGGTCATCGTGTTCGTGGCCCCGCTCGCGGGTCGCTGGTCAGACCGCTTCGACAGCGCGCGTATGAGCGCGTTGGGGCTGGGCGTGTTTGCGGTGGGATTGGCGTCGCTCGCTTGGCTGCCCGCGGACGCTTCGAACTGGGGCATCGCCGCACGCATGGCCATATGCGGCGTGGGGTTCGGTTTCTTCCAGACACCCAACAACCGCATCATCATGATGGGCGCGCCGCGTGAGCGCAGTGGGGCGGCGAGCGGGCTGATGACGATTGCGCGCACCGTGGGCATGACGCTCGGTGCGGCGCTCGTCGCGCTGCTCTTCGACGTTTATGGCGATGACGGTGCCCGCGCCGCGATGGTGGCGGCAACGGTGCTCGCTGCGCTGGGTGGTGTCGTGAGCCTACTGCGGGTGAGGGCGAAGGGCAACGCAAGCGCGTAGGCGGTGCGGGGCATGGCGATGGCAAGCGTGGTGAGCGCTCGCCATCGACGCGATGAACGGATGGCGCGCATAAGGCTGGCTGAGCCGATTTGTCAAAGCGGGGCTTGCGCGATAGCATCTTGCCTTTCCGTGGTCTGCTGCGGTGCCCGCAGGGCGCCGTCTTCCCAAATGCCGGTGTCCCCCGTGTCCCCTTCTCACGTACTGAGCCGACGCCGCCGGGCGAACCGCGCCCGCAGCGAACACGGCGGACGCGGCCCGGTCTGGCTGTTCGATCTCGACAACACGCTACATCGCGCGTCGCACGCGATCTTTCCGCGCATTAACCGCGCGATGACCGCCTACATCGAAGAGAAGCTGGGCGTGCCCCGCGACGTGGCGAATCACCTGCGGTTTTCCTATACACAACGTTACGGCGCGGTGCTGCTGGGCCTCATCAAGCACCACGCGATCGACCCGCATGACTTCCTGGCTCGCGTGCACGAGCTGCCGCCGCTGGCCGAGGTGCTGCGCGCCGAGCGCGGGCTGGGACGCCTGCTGGCCGGGTTGCCCGGGCGCAAGATTCTGCTGACCAACGCCCCCGCAAGCTACGCCATGGCGATTGTCGATGCGTTGGGAATTCGCCGACACTTCGAGCGGTGTGTGAGCATCGAAGACATGGCCGATCGCCGCGCGTGGCGGGCCAAGCCGGACGCGATCATGCTGCGCCGGTTGTTGGTGCGAGAGGGGCTGGCGCCGCACCGCACTTGGCTGGTCGAGGACACCCGCTCGCATTTGAAGCACCTGCGGCATTTCGGCATCGGCACGGTATGGATTACCGGCCATCTGCCGACGAGAAACAGCCACGGCGACGTGATGCCGCGCAGTGGGCGCCCACACTATGTGGATATCAAAGTACAATCTCTGCGCGAGTTACGGGCGCGCCTTGCGACCGGGGCCGGCGCGAGACGCATCGCCCGGGCCGCCCGACAATCAAATCCCTACCGATAACGACCAGACGATGCAGCAGGAAAACTCTTCGAGCGGGGCCGGTTACGGCACCGCCGATGCGCTGGAGGCCGCACCCGCGCCGGTGAAGACCACTCGCCCCAAGCCGGGCGAGCGCCGTGTGCAGGTTCTGCAAACCCTCGCGGCCATGCTCGAGACGCCCAAGGGCGAGAAGATCACCACGGCCGCGCTCGCCGCGCGCCTGGATGTCTCCGAAGCGGCGCTCTATCGCCACTTCGCGAGCAAGGCCCAGATGTTCGAAGGGCTCATCGAGTTCATCGAACAGACCATTTTCGGTCTGATCAATCAGATCTCCGCACAGGATCAGGACGGTGTGACGCAAGCACGCGCCATCGTGTTGATGCTGCTTGGTTTCGCCGAGAAGAACCCGGGGATGACCCGCGTGCTGACGGGCGAAGCGCTGGTGGGCGAGCATGAACGCCTGCAAGAGCGCATGAACCAGTTGCTCGATCGCATCGAAGCGTCGCTGCGTCAGGTGCTGCGTCTGGCGTCTGCACAAGGCACGCTGCCGGAAACGTTCGATGCGAACTCGCGAGCGAACTTGCTGGTGTCGTACGTGCTGGGCCGCTGGCACCGTTTCGCCAAGAGCGGCTTCAAGCGCACGCCGACCGAAGGCGCTGAGCCGCAGGTGGCGGCGCTGCTGCGCTAAGGCCTCACCAAGGGCGAACGTCATCGTTCGCCCTTGTCGCGTCTGCTGACGGCCAAGCCTATGTAGGGTGCATGTATGGACCCAATGTCAGCTACGCAGATTACGTTATACTTTTGGAACTCGTGATGGGGCCGCTGCCAAGCTGATGGTGCAGTTGGTGCAATCGCGATGATTGGCGCGCCGATTTGGTGACTCGCTTGCGGGCGCGCGAATGACTTCGACAGGGGCTGGGCTCCGTTGGAGGCATTCAATACAAATGCGGCTAAAGAGGTCGTTCGCGCACCCCGCCCGTTTTTCGTCGACCTTTTTCCCCGCACCAAACGCCTAAGGACCGCTGCCGTCTTTTCGGACAGCGCGACCGGCATGTTTCGGACAGGAAATATGGAATCGTCAGTCGGAATCGTCACGCCACAGCGGATGCATTTTGCGCAGCCGCTGGCACTGCAAAACGGCAGCACTCTCGCGGGCTACGACCTGATGGTCGAGACTTACGGCGAGTTGAACGCCGATCGCAGCAATGCCGTGCTGGTGTGCCACGCGCTCAACGCGTCGCATCACGTGGCGGGTATCGCCGCCGATAACCCCAAGGACATCGGCTGGTGGGACAACATGGTCGGGCCCGGCAAGCCGCTCGACACCAACCGCTTCTTCGTCATCGGTGTGAACAATCTCGGCTCGTGCTTCGGCTCGACCGGCCCGATGAGTCTCGATGAAAGCACGGGCACGCCTTACGGCGCGCGCTTTCCCGTCATCACGGTCGAAGACTGGGTGAACGCGCAGGCGCGTGTGGCCGACGTGTTCGGCATTCAGAAATTTGCGGCGGTGATGGGCGGCAGCCTCGGCGGCATGCAGGCGCTTGCGTGGAGCATCATGTATCCCGAGCGTGTCGGTCACTGTCTGGTGATTGCCTCCACGCCGAAGCTCTCGGCACAGAACATCGCCTTCAATGAAGTGGCTCGCTCGGCCATTCTCTCCGATCCCGATTTTCACGGCGGCGACTACTACGCGCATGGTGTCGTGCCGCGTCGCGGCTTGCGTGTTGCGCGCATGATCGGCCACATCACCTATTTGTCCGACGAGGACATGGCCACCAAGTTCGGCCGCGCACTGCGTCGCGCCGAAGCGCTGGTGGATGGGGTGAAGGGGGCGGACGGTGCCGCAGCCGCACAAGATGACGGCTATCGCTTCAGCTTCGATGTGGAGTTCGAAGTGGAGTCGTATCTGCGCTATCAGGGCGATAAGTTCGCCGAATACTTCGACGCCAATACCTATTTGCTGATCACGCGCGCGCTCGATTATTTCGATCCGGCGCGCACGGTCGGCGGCGACCTGTCGCGTGCGTTGGCGCACACGACGGCGAAGTATTTGATCGTATCGTTTGCGACGGACTGGCGTTTCGCGCCGAACCGCTCGCGTGAAATCGTCAAGGCGCTGCTCGACACGCGTCGCACCGTGAGCTACGCCGAAATCGACGCGCCGCACGGTCACGACGCTTTCCTGCTTACCGATGCGCGCTATCACAATCTGGTGCGCGCCTATTACGAACGTATCGCCGAGGAGGTCGGGGTATGAGTCAGTCCACGGATCAAACCACGACGCCTACGACTAGCGCGCAAGCTGCGCGACTGGCGGCTTCGGGCAATCAGATTACGGCGTCGCTCGCCGATCGCGCCGACTTTCGCGTGATCGCGCGCTGGATCGAGCCGGGCTCGCAAGTGCTCGATCTCGGTTGCAGCGATGGGTCGCTGCTGCGTCTGCTGTCAGACGAACTCGATGTGAGCGGCTACGGTGTCGAGATCGATGACGCCGGTGTGCTGGCGTCGGCCAAACGCGGCATCAATGTGATTCAGCAGAATATGGAAGGCGGGTTGGCGCTGTTCGAAGACAATAGCTTCGACACCGTCATCCTGTCGCAGACGCTGCAAACCATTCACCGCACGGCGGACATTCTGCGCGAGACGGTACGCGTGGGACGCGAGGCGATCGTGTCGTTCCCGAACTTCGGTTACTGGCCGCATCGGTTGTCGGTGTTGCAGGGCCGCATGCCGGTGTCGAAGAGCTTGCCGTTTCAGTGGCACAACACGCCGAACGTGCGTGTGCTGACGATCAAGGATTTCGAAGCGTTGGCGCCGGAAGTCGGCGTCGAGATTCTGGATCGCGCGGTGTTGCATAACGGGCGTCTCGTGTCGGTGGGCGCGAACTGGCGTGGTAGTCTTGCGGTCTATCGCGTCAAGCGTTCCTGAACCGACGGTTGCGGCGGCGGAGCGGCGCGCCGGGTGCCATGATGACCGACAGTGGATGGTCAGGGGCGATCGGGTGCCGTACGTCGTGCGCAGCCGGCCCCAACTGTCCTGTCCATGACCGATTCGCTGCCGCCCGACGACGGGCGAGTGTTTCACCCCACGCGGATGATCATCTGCGTGATTCTCGGCTTCACCTCCGGCTTGCCCTTGTTCATCCTGCTCAATCTCGTGCAGGCATGGCTGCGCAGCGAGCAGGTGGACCTCAAGGCGATTGGTCTCTTCGCCCTCATTCAATTCCCCTATACGTGGAAGTTTCTGTGGGCGCCGCTCATGGATCGCTTCGCGCCGAATCTGTTCGGTTGGAAGCCGGGACGGCGGCGCGGGTGGATGTTCGTCACGCAGTTGCTGGTGGCGGGTGCTGTGGCGCTCATGGGGACGTATTCGCCGCAGCGCGATCTGATGACGATTGCCGCGCTTGCGGCGGCGCTGGCGTTCTTTAGCGCGAGTCTCGACATCTGTCTCGACGCGTATCGCCGCGAGTTGCTCTCCGACCGGGAGCAGGGTTTGGGCACGGCGATGCATGTGAATGCCTACAAGGTGGCCGGGCTGGTGCCGGGTTCGCTCGCGCTGATCATGGCGGACCACCTGCCGTGGTCGCAGGTGTTTTTCGTGACGGCGGCGTTCATGCTGCCGGGGCTGATCATGACGCTGGTCGTCAAAGAGCCGGAGATTCGCGGCACGCCGCCGAAGACGTTGCGCGAGGCGGTGGTCGAGCCGTTCCATGAGTTCGTGACGCGCGGGGGATGGACGAAGGCGCTGCTGGTGTTGGCGTTCATCTTTCTGTACAAGCTGGGCGATTCGATGGCGACGTCGTTGGCGACGTCGTTCTATCTCGATTTGGGATTCACTAAAACGCAGATCGGCGTGGTGGCGAAGGCGACGAGTCTGTGGGCGAGTGTCGCGGGCGGGATCATTGGTGGCGTGTGGCTAATCAAGCTCGGCATCAATCGCGGGCTGTGGGTGTTTGGCGTGCTGCAATTGGTGTCGGTGCTGGGGTTCGCGTGGCTGGCGGAGGCGGGCGCGGTGGTGGCGGGACTTGGCGCGGTGATCGCGTTCGAGGCGTTCACGGCGGGGCTGGGGACGGCGGCGTTCACGGCTTACATCGCCCGCACGACGGACCCACGCTATACGGCGACGCAGTTCGCGTTGTTCACGAGTCTGGCGTCGGTGCCGCGCACGTTCGCGAATGCGGGCACGGGGTATATCGTCGACGGTGTGGGCTGGCTGACGTTCTTCCTGATTTGCACCGCACTCGCCGTGCCCGGCATGTTGCTGCTGCCGAAGGTCGCGCCTTGGGGCGCAGACGATGACGGCGGCGACGGCGTGCCGCAAACGAGCGGTGCACGATAGTCGTCATGTCGTGATGACAAAGGGGCCCATCCTCGCGGATTGGCCCCTCGCTTTTTTCAATGCGTGCAGTGCTTACAACGCGTGATCGTAGTCCACTGTCAGCGGCGCATGATCGCTGAACTTGATGTCGCGGAATACTGACGTCGTCTTCGCTTTGCCAGCGATGCCCGGTGTCGCGATCTGATAATCGATGCGCCACCCGACGTTCTTCGCATACGCCTGACCGCGGTTGCTCCACCACGTGTATTGCTCCGGGCGTTGATCGAGCGTGCGGAAAACATCCACATACCCGTGATCGTCGAACAACTGCGTGAGCCACGCGCGCTCTTCCGGCAGGAAACCCGAGTTCTTCAGGTTGCCCTTCCAGTTCTTGATGTCGATTTCCTTGTGCGCGATATTCACGTCGCCACACAGCACCACTTCACGGCCCGCGGCCTTCAGTTCAAGCAGGTGCGGCATGAAGTCGGCCATGAAACGGAATTTCGCCGCCTGACGCTCTTCGCCGCTCGACCCCGACGGGATATACACCGAGATCACCGACAGGTTGCCGTAGCGCACTTCGACATAACGGCCTTCGGCATCGAACTCGTCTTGGCCCCAGCCGATCAGGATGTCGTCAGGCTCGCGGCGCACGTACACGCCCGCACCGCTGTAACCCTTCTTCTCGGCGTAGTGGAAGTAGCCCTGATAGTCGTGCGGCTTGAGAAAGTCGGGCGTCATGTCGGGCAACTGCGCCTTGATCTCTTGCACACACAAGATGTCGGCATCCTGCTTGCCGAACCACTCGAAAAAGCCCTTCTTGGCGGCCGATCGCACGCCGTTCAGATTCGCGGTGATGATGCGCATAGGTCTCGATGTGCCGCGCTCGCCGCGCAGCCGGGGGAAGAAAATGTCAGCGGCAAGGATACCGCATCGTCATTTAGCGCGCCGGTTGACGCCTCGTCGCCCCCGCAATGGCCGCCTTCGCGTCGCCATCGCCACCCGGCCCGAGAATGTCGCGCGCCAACGCTAGCCAGCGCCGCGCCGCATGCGAGAGGTACGAATCGCGCCGCCACGCCATCGCCAAATCCCACGGAATCTCCGGGTCGCGAATATCCGCGATGACGAACCGCTTCGGATCGAGCCGCGCACAAAACGGCTCGGGCAACAACGCAATGCCCACGCCGTTGTCGACCATCGAGGCAATGAAGTCCCATTGGCTCGAACGCCCGGCAATCTTCGGCGTGAAACCCGCCCGCCGACATGCGGCAATCACCAACTCTGACAGCGCAAAGCCCTCGCCGTAAAACACGAACGGCTCGTCACGCAGTTCGCCTAAGCCGACCGACGCGCGCCCCTCCCATGTCGACTCGCGCGGCGCGATCAAACGCAACTGGTAATGACACACGGGAAGCACGTCGAGAATCGCCGGATCGATCGGCAGCAACACGGCACCCAGTTCGATTTCACCGGCCAACAGCGCCTGCTCGATGGCCCGCGAGCCGGTCTCGAACAGCTTCATCTCGATATCCGGATAGTGCTGATGGAACGCCCCGATCACCGGAATGAAGAGATCGCCGCCCAACGGGGGAATGCCGATCGACAACTCGCCACGCGCCACCGTCTCGAGGTCAGCCAACTCCTGCTGCAACCGCGCATACGCGGCGAGCACATCCTGTCCGCGCTCGAACACCACGCGGCCCGCATCGGTCAGTTGCAGTCGGCGCCCCATGCCGCGTTCTTCGCGCAACATGAGCGGCGTGCCCAACTCGTCTTCGAGCGCCTTGACCATTTTGCTGACCGTCGGCTGCGTCACAAACAACGCTTCCGCCGCCGCCGTGAAGCTCTGCTGTCGCACAACTTCCACAAATCCTCGCAACGCACGCAGTTCCATTTTGGGTCTCCCGATTGCACCAATATGGTGCTATCCGCCGCAAAGCCCCGTCGTATAAGGCTTTCTCATGCACTATTAGGGTTAATACTTAAATTATTCCGATATGGAATGGTTTTGATGATTGTAATTCATTATATTTATGTTGCAGCGCTTCCTATACTGCTCTCCATGTTGAAGCAAAACCCCCAGGAGAGTGCCATGACCAAGTTGATCGCCAGCCGTCTGTATAGCCGCAGCAAGCGCGCCGTGGACGTGGTGTGGCAGATTGCGCTGCTCACTGGCATCTATCTGGTGGCCGATGCTGCGTCGCGTCATTTTCACTTGCCCCTGCCGGGTGGCGTTCTCGGTCTGTTCGCGGTGGTCGGTCTGCTCATGAGCGGCGTGCTCAAGGCCGACAAGATCAAGCGCGGTGCCGACTGGTTCTTGGCCGAGATGATTCTCTTCTTCGTGCCGATGGTCGCCGCGGTCATGCAATACACCGACTTGCTGCGCCACGAAGGCCTGCAACTGCTCGCCGTGATCGGCGTGGGCACTGTGCTCGTGATGGTCTCGACTGCCTTGGCGGTGGACCTTGCCTGCCGTGCCGAGCGCCGCATGAAGGCCGTCTTCGTGCGCATTCCGGCACGCCGCGCGGCGCACAACGCGCGCTAAACCAACGCCCCTTGAGCGCCTGCGGGAGCCCGATGGGCTTTCGCAAACCCTGTTTTTACCTCTCGCCGGATTACTGTCATGAATCATACGGCGCTCCTGCTGCTCGCTCTTACCGTCGTGTTTTATTACGTGTCGAAGCGCCTCTACGCGCGTTTCGGCAAGGTGTGGCTCGGCCCGGCCATTCTCGCGCCGGTACTGCTCATCGCGGTGATGGTCGGCGGCGATATCTCGTACACCACGTACATCTCGGATTCGCGCTGGCTCGTCTGGCTGCTCGGCCCCACGACCATCGCCTTTGCGGTGCCGATTTACGAACACCGCGACATCATTCGCCGTCACGCATTTGCACTGACCGTGGGTGTGCTCGTCGCGATGATCGTGGCGGTGGGCAGTTCGTTCGTGCTGGCCCGTTTGTTCGAATTGCCGCCGGAGATGGCGCGCAGCCTGCTCGCCCGTTCGATCTCGACGCCGTTCGCGCTCGTGGTCTCCGATAAGGTGGGCGGCTCCCGCGATCTGGTCGGCCTGTTCGTGATCGTGACCGGCTTCATCGGCATGCTGCTGGGTGAAGCGCTGTTGTCGTGGCTGCCGCTGCGTACGCGCATGGCGCGCGGCGCACCGTTCGGTGCCGGGGCCCACGGTTTCGGCACGGCCAAAGCGCGCCAGATCGGTAGCGAGGAAGGCGTGGTCGCCAGCCTCGTGATGATGATCAACGGCATCGTGATGGTGTTTGCCGCACCGCTACTCACGCATCTGCCGATCTAACCGCTGGAAGGTGCGTGGCCGCATCTTCCACGCGCCTATTGCGTGACGTCCGTAACGGCTCTCGCTGCAAAAAAATAACCCTTCAAGCGTCGCCCCTGAGCCGACGCGCCGCATGAGTTTTGCTACAATGCGCCAGTCTTGAGGAGCGTTGCGACAACGAACAAACGTTGCCAGGCTCAAGATCCTTCCCATTGGCCCCCGCCGGCCCCCGGTTCCACCCGGATAGTTCGGCGCGTCAGCCCCAAGAACGGCGCTCACGTCCCAACTATCTAGACATTTAGAGAAAGGAGGCGTGATGAACGCCGTAGTCGATTCGAAATTCAACGATTTCCACGTAGCCGATATCAAGCTGGCCGATTGGGGCCGCAAAGAACTGCGCATCGCCGAGAGCGAAATGCCGGGTCTGATGGCCACGCGTGAAGAGTTCAAGGCCAGCCAGCCGCTCAAGGGCGCCCGCATCGCCGGTTCGCTCCACATGACGATCCAGACGGGCGTGCTCATCGAGACGCTGACCGCGCTGGGCGCCGAAGTGCGCTGGGCCTCGTGCAACATTTTCTCGACGCAAGATCACGCTGCTGCCGCGATCGCTGCTGCCGGTATCCCCGTGTTCGCCTTCAAGGGCGAATCGCTCGACGAATACTGGGAATACAGCCACAAGATCTTCGAATGGCCGAACGGTGAGTTCGCCAACATGATTCTCGACGACGGCGGCGACGCCACGCTGCTGCTGATTCTGGGCAGCAAGGCCGAGAAGGACCTCTCGGTTGTGGGCAACCCGACCAACGAAGAAGAAGTGGCCCTGTACGCCGCAATCAAGCGTCACATCGAAATCGATCCGCAGTGGTACAGCAAGCGCCTGTCGCAGATCAAGGGCGTGACCGAAGAAACCACCACGGGCGTGCACCGTCTGTATCAGATGGAAAAGGACGGCACGCTGCCGTTCCCGGCCATCAACGTCAACGACTCGGTGACCAAGTCGAAGTTCGACAACCTGTACGGCTGCCGCGAGTCGCTCGTCGACGGTATCAAGCGCGCGACCGACGTGATGATCGCCGGCAAGATCGCCCTCGTGGCAGGCTATGGCGACGTGGGTAAGGGCTGCGCCCAAAGCCTGCGTGGTCTGGGCGCGACGGTGTGGGTCACCGAAATCGATCCGATCTGCGCGCTGCAAGCCGCGATGGAAGGCTACCGCGTCGTGACGATGGAATACGCCGCCGACAAGGCCGACATCTTCGTGACCGCCACGGGCAACTTCCACGTGATCGATCACGACCACATGGCCGCGATGAAGAATCAGGCCATCGTGTGCAACATCGGTCACTTCGACTCGGAAATCAACGTCGCGTCGACCCGCAAGTACGAGTGGGAAAACATCAAGCCGCAAGTCGACCACATCATCTTCCCGGACGGCAAGCGCATCATCCTGTTGGCAGAAGGCCGCCTCGTGAATCTGGGCTGCGCCACCGGCCACCCGTCGTTCGTGATGAGCAACTCGTTCACCAACCAGACCCTCGCGCAGATCGAACTGTTCGTGGACGGCGCCAAGTACAAGAACAGCGTGTACGTGCTGCCGAAGCATCTGGACGAGAAGGTTGCGCGCCTGCACCTGGGCCGCATCGGTGCCGAGCTGACCGTGCTGAGCGACGATCAGGCGAAGTACATCAGCGTCGAGAAGAACGGTCCGTTCAAGCCGGCGCACTACCGCTATTAATTCGCTAGTCGATAGCGATTGATTGGCGGTAACCGCGCGGCCGCATCTCGTGTGCGGCCGCGCAAGATTTTGTCACTGCCGGTGGTGACGCCGACACAGATCGGCATCGTTCACCGGCGCGTCCTTCGGAGCTTGCTATGCGTCTGCTGCTGATTTGGCTCATCAATGCCATCGCACTTCTCGTTTTGCCGCACGTCATCTCGGGCGTTCAGCTCAAGGGGATTGGTACTGCGCTGATTGTTGCGGTCGTGCTCGGCCTCATCAACGCCTTCCTGCGTCCGCTGCTCGTGATCCTCACGTTGCCGGTCACGGTCGTCACGCTCGGCTTGTTCATCTTCGTGATTAACGCGCTGCTGTTCTGGCTGGCGTCTCACGTGGTCAAGGGCTTTGAGGTTTCCGGCTTCTGGGCGGCGCTCTTCGGCTCGCTGCTGTACAGCTTGATTTCGTGGATTCTGTCGGCGCTGGTGTTCGGCGGCGATCGCGCCACGAACGTTTAATTCGCGCGCCAGCGCGTCAGTGTTCATCCGCAGGAATTTGCAGTTATGGTGCCATCCCTTCGTGTCGATCAGGCTCTCGTATCGCGAGGCCTCGCGGCGTCGCGTACTGCCGCGCAACGGCTGATCGACGCGGGGCGGGTGTACTTCGCGGACACCGACACGGTGCTCAAGAAGGCCAGCCAACTCGTGGCGAGCGATGAAGTGCTCGAAGTGCGCGCCGCAGCTGACGGCCTTCCGGGCGAAGACCGATACGTGTCGCGCGGTGGATTGAAGCTCGAAGGCGCGCTCGTCGCTGCCGGGCTCGATGCCGACGCACTGAAGGCCCGCATCGCGCTCGACGTCGGTCTGTCGACCGGTGGCTTTGCGGACTGTCTGTTGCACGCAGGCGTGGCGCAGGTGATCGGTGTCGACGTCGGTCACGGGCAACTGCATGCGCGACTGAGCGCAGAGCCGCGGTTGATCTCGCTGGAAGGCATCAACGCGCGGCATCTGTCGCGTGAGCTGCTCGACGAGCAATTAGCAGCGCTGACATCGCGCGCGGAGGTGGGGGCCCCGGTGCCCGCACTCACATCGGTACCAGAAGCGGGTTTCGATCTGATCGTGGGCGACGTGTCGTTCATCTCGCTCACGCTGGTGCTGCCTGCGCTCGCACCGCTGCTAGCGAAGGATGGCAACTTGCTGATGCTGGTCAAACCGCAGTTCGAGGTGGGGCGCGAACACATCGGGCGCGGCGGGCTGGTACGCGACGCCGCGCAATACGCGCAAGTGGAGACAAAGATCCGCACTGCCTGCGAGTCGCTCGGCCTCACTGTGGCCAGCTGGTTCGACAGCCCGATCACGGGCGGTGACGGTAACCGAGAGTTTTTCGTACACGCCACGCATGCCACCACCGCATGAGTGCCCCGCGAACCACTCTCTCGATAATCAGAAGATCATGACGCAACCTTCCTTCAGCTTCGAATTCTTCCCGCCCAAGACCGCCGAGGGCGCGGAGAAGCTGCGTGCGACGCGCCAACAATTGTTCCCGCTGGGACCGAAATTCGTCTCGGTGACGTTCGGGGCCGGTGGCTCGACCCAGCAGGGCACGATCGATACCGTGGTGGAAATCCAACGCGAAGGCGTCGAGGCGGCACCGCACTTGTCGTGCGTGGGTTCGACCAAAGAGAACATTCGCGACATCTTGCAGACGTACCGTAGTCACGGCATTCGTCACATCGTGGCCTTGCGCGGCGACCTGCCGTCGGGCATGGGCGAGATCGGCGAGTTTCGCTACGCGTCGGAGCTGGTGGAATTCATCCGCGCCGAGACTGGCGACTGGTTCCACATCGAAGTGGCCGCTTACCCCGAGTACCACCCGCAGGCGAAGTCGCCGCGTCTGGATCTCGAACACTTCGCCAACAAGGTGAAGGCCGGGGCGAACGCCGCGATCACACAGTACTTCTTCAATGCGGATGCGTACTTCCGCTTCGTCGACGACGCCAAGCGACTCGGCGTGGACGTGCCGATCGTGCCGGGCATCATGCCGATCACGAATTACTCGCAGATGATGCGGTTCTCGGAAATGTGCGGCGCGGAAGTGCCGCGCTGGATCGCCAAGCGCCTCGAAGGCTTCGGCGACGACCGCGAGTCGATCCGTGCCTTCGGCCTCGATGTGGTGACGGCCTTGTGCGAGCGCCTGCTCGCGGACGGCGCGCCGGGTCTGCATTTCTATACGCTTAATGCGGCATCGGCGACCAAGGCCATGTGGCAGCGGCTCGGCCTGTAAGCTGGCCAGCGGCCCGGATAGACATCCGGGCCGATTTTCTTTCCGCCGCCTCCCGTCTCCTCCCTTTTCCTCCCTTCACCTCCCCGTATTTCCTGCCAGTACGCCCTGTGACAAGCAGGTCGCCGATTGCGCAGATCCGGCGCATGAATGTCAATCCCAATCAAAATTAAGTGTTTTCCTAAAAGAAAACGCTGCAAATCGGCAATTCGCTAGGGATTTGGCGTGTTGTGACGCGAGGTAACCTTCAGTAATATTCCCGGGTGCTCGGCGGCGAACCCGAACCGGGGGACCCGATCCTGAGCCTCGAAAATACTATTCCGAGGAGCCTATGAAACGAACCCACACCCTGCGTTTGCTTTTGGCGGCCTCCCTGCTTGCCGGCGCGGCCGTGATCCAGCCCGCCTCAGCAGTCGAGCTCCCGAACAAGACCCTCGTGTATTGCTCCGAGGGCAGTCCCGCCGGTTTCGATCCGGGGCAACTGACCACCGGCACCGATTTCGATCCCGCCGACGCGATCTACAACCGCCTGATCGCCTTCGTTCCGGGCGAAACCGGTGTGATGCCGTCGCTCGCCGAGAAGTGGGATATCTCGCCGGACAACAAGATCTACACCTTCCATTTGCGTAAGGGCGTCAAGTTCCACACCACCGAGTACTTCACGCCGACGCGTGACTTCAATGCCGAAGACGTGAAGTTCACGTTCGAGCGCATGGGCGATCGCGAGATGGCCTTCCGCAAGGCGTATCCGGCTGAGTTTCCATACTTCGTCGACATGGGCCTTCAGAAGGATATCGACCGTATCGAGATCGTCGATCCGTACACCGTGCGCTTCGTGCTGAAACAGGTCGATGCGCCGTTTATCCAGAATCTGGCCATGTCGTTCGCGTCGATTCTGTCGAAGGAATACGCCGACAAGCTGCTCACCGCGAACAATGCCCGCGATATCGCGCTCAAGCCGGTCGGCACGGGCCCGTTCATCTTCCGCAGCTACACGAAGGACGCGACGCTGCGTCTGGACGGCAACAAGGACTACTGGAATACGAACCTGCCGCCGAAGGTGAGCAAGCTGATCTTCGCGATCACCACCGACGCGAACGTCCGTATCCAGAAGCTCAAGCGCAACGAGTGCCAGGTGGCAACGTACCCGCGCCCGGCCGACGTCGATTCGCTCAAGGCCGATATCTCGGCGCAGGGCAAGGCCTCGAAACTCAAGATGCCGGATCAGGTCGGTTTCAACCTCGGCTACGTGGCGTACAACGTGCAGAAGAAGCCGCTCGATCGTGTGGAAGTGCGTCAGGCACTCGACATGGCGATCAACAAGCCGGCGATTCTTCAGTCTGTGTACGGCTCGGCAGGGCAGTTGTCGAACGGTGCACCGATGCCGCCGACGCAATGGTCCTACGACAAGAACATCAAGCCGGCCGGCTACGACCCCGAGAAAGCCAAAGCGTTGCTCGAAAAGGCGGGCGTGAAGAATATCGAAATCACGCTGTGGGCGATGCCGGTGCAACGTCCGTACAACCCGAACGGCAAGCTGATGGCGGAAATGATTCAGGCCGACTGGGCGAAGATCGGCGTGAAGGCGAACATCGTCACGTACGAGTGGGGTGAGTACATCAAGCGCGCCAAGGCAGGTGAGCACGACGCACTGCTCATCGGCTGGACGGGCGACAACGGCGATCCGGACAACTGGCTCGGCGTGCTGCTCGGCTGCGATTCGATGAACGGCAACAACTTCTCGAAGTGGTGCTACAAGCCGTTCGACGACCTCATCAAGCAAGCTCGTCAGACCACGGACGTTGGCGCGCGTACGAAGCTGTACACGCAAGCGCAGGAAATCTTCGCGCAACAACTGCCGTTCTCGCCGATCGCGCACTCCACGCAATACAAGCCGATGGCGACGAACGTGAAGGGCTTCAAGCTCAGCCCGTTCAGCCGTAACAGCTTTGCCGGTGTGTCGCTCGACTGATCGGGCTTCCCCTGAAGGCGACGGCAACGATCGTCGCCAGTAGCACGCAATTGATTGGTATCAAGCAGGCAGACCTGGCCGCCGCGCCTGGGTCTGCTTGCCGCACCAAGACATAAGACCGTCTACGACTGATTAACGCGGCACAGCGCCACCCGTCCTGCCGCCGGGGGCGGGCGGTGCGCAAGCCCACGGAACCCTCATATGCTGAGATTCGTCCTGCGACGACTGGGCATGGTGATCCCGACCTTTATCGGCATCACCGTCCTGGCGTTCGCGCTGATTCACCTCATTCCCGGCGATCCGATCGAAGTGCTTGTGGGCGAGCGTAACCTCGACCCCGTGATGCACGCCGAAGCCATGAAACGGCTCGGGCTCGATCAACCGCTCACCACGCAATATTTCGTCTATCTGAAGCACGCCGCGCAAGGCGACCTCGGGCGCTCCATCGTCACCAACGAAGGAGTGCTCCACGAGTTCTTCGCGCGCTTTCCCGCGACGCTCGAACTGGCCACCTGCGCCATGTTGTTCGCGCTGATCGTCGGTCTGCCCGCTGGGGTGGCCGCATCGCTGCGGCGCGGCAAGATGCTCGACCACACCACGATGGGGGCGGCGCTCACTGGCTATTCGATGCCCATCTTCTGGTGGGGACTGTTGCTCATCATGCTGTTCTCGGTCGATCTGCAATGGACGCCCGTGTCAGGGCGCATCGGCGTGGAATACGACGTGCCGGTCGTGACTGGGTTCATGCTCATCGATACGTTGCTCTCGGGCGATCAGGGCGCGTTCTCATCGGCAGTCAGTCACCTGATTCTGCCGACCATCGTGCTCGGCACTGTGCCGCTCGCGGTGATTGCCCGGATGACGCGCTCGGCCATGCTCGAAGTGCTGCGTGAAGACTACATTCGCACCGCGCGTGCGAAGGGGTTGTCGCCGTGGCGCGTGATAGTTGTGCACGCGTTGCGTAACGCACTCATCCCGGTGATTACCGTGATCGGCTTGCAAGTCGGCACGCTGCTCGCGGGCGCGGTGCTCACGGAGAACGTGTTCTCGTGGCCCGGCATCGGCAAATGGCTGATCGACGCCATTTTGCGACGCGACTATCCGGTGGTGCAGGGCGGCATTCTGCTCATCGCGACGGGCGTCATTCTGGTCAACCTGCTGGTCGACGTGCTCTACGGCGTCGTCAACCCGCGCATTCGGCACTGAAGGAGGTCAACCATGAGTGACGCACCTGCCACGCTGCCGCCTCCCGCCGCTGTGACCGCCACGCCTCGTGGGCGACTGGTCCGGGAGTTCCTGCGCAGCTTTACCGCCAATCGCGGCGCGACGTTTGCCGCGATTATTTTGATGCTGATGTTCATTGCGGCCATCTTCGCGCCGCTGATCGCGCCACACAGTCCCATCGAGCAGTACCGCGACTTCGT
Organism: Pandoraea pneumonica; assembly: GCF_049918595.1. Taxonomy (GTDB): domain Bacteria; phylum Pseudomonadota; class Gammaproteobacteria; order Burkholderiales; family Burkholderiaceae; genus Pandoraea; species Pandoraea pneumonica_A. The sequence continues at coordinate 795,860 of NZ_JBNCRZ010000001.1, read as the reverse complement.
GAAGATTCCGCCCGCGTGGTTCGAGGGCGGCAACGCCAGTTTTCTGCTGGGCACTGACGAAGCCGGGCGCGACATTCTTTCTCGCCTGATCTTCGGTGCGCGCTTGTCGTTCTGGATCGGTCTGTCGTCGGTGGTGCTGTCGCTGATTCCCGGCATCTTGCTCGGCTTGCTCGCGGCGTTTTTCCCGCGCTGGCTCGACACGCCGATCATGCGGCTGATGGACATGATGATGGCGCTGCCGTCGCTGTTGCTCGCCGTCGCAGTGGTGGCGATCATCGGCCCGGGGCTCGCCAACACGACCATCGCGATTGCCATCGTGACGTTGCCTGCGTACGTGCGTCTGACGCGCGCGGCGGCCATCGGCGAATTGCAGCGCGAATATGTGACCGCGTCGCGCATGGCTGGTGCGGGCACGTTGCGGCTGATGTTCTCGACGGTGTTGCCGAACTGCGCGGCACCGCTGATTGTGCAGGCGACGCTGAGCTTCTCGGTGGCGATTCTCGACGCGGCGGCGCTCGGCTTTCTCGGTCTGGGTGTGCAGCCGCCGCTCGCCGAGTGGGGCTCGATGCTCGCTTCGGCGCGCGACTATATGGAAAGTGCCTGGTGGATTGTGACGCTGCCCGGCCTTGCGATCGTCATCTCGGTCCTTGCGATCAACCTGGTCGGTGACGGCCTGCGCGACGCCCTCGACCCCAAACTGAAGCGAATCGCATGAGTCTGCTTACCATCCGCAATCTTTCGGTCGATTTCGACGGCGCGCGCGCGGTCGAAGCGATCAACCTCGATGTCGGTCAAGGCGAGATCCTCGGCGTGGTCGGCGAGTCCGGTTCCGGCAAGAGCGTGACCATGCTCGCGCTCATGGGGCTGATCGACGCCCCCGGGCGTGTGCGTGCCGATGAGGTGACGTTCGACGGCCGCGACCTGCTGCATGCGACGGCCCGGCAACGCCGCAATATCGTCGGCCGCGACGTCTCGATGATCTTTCAGGACGCGCTCTCCAGCCTGAACCCGAGCTATTCCATCGGCTATCAAATTGGCGAAGTGCTGCGTCGCCACATGGGGCTGCGCGGCCGTGCGCTGCGCGAGCGCATTGTCGAGTTGCTCGAGCAGGTGGAAATTCCCGACGCGGCGAACCGGCTCGACGCGTATCCGCATCAACTCTCGGGCGGCATGAACCAGCGCGTGATGATCGCGATGGCGATTGCCTGCCAGCCGAAGTTGCTGATCGCCGACGAACCGACGACGGCGCTCGACGTGACGATTCAGGCGCAGATCATGGCGCTGTTGCTGCGCTTGCAGCGCGATCACGGCATGTCGCTGGTGCTGATTTCACACGATCTGGCCGTGGTGGCCGAGGTCGCGCATCGCGTGGCGGTCATGTACGCGGGGCAGGTGATTGAAGTGCAACAGGTGCCAGCGCTGTTCGACGCGCCGCATCATCCCTATACCGAGGCACTGCTCGCCGCGATTCCCGAACACAACCGTGGTGTGCGGCGACTGTACACCTTGCCCGGCGTCGTGCCGGGGCGCGACGACCGCCCGGCCGGGTGTTTGCTGTCGCCGCGTTGTCCGTATGCCGATGACCATTGCCGCACGGTGCAGCCGGCGCTTGAGCCCTACACGGGCCCGAGTGCTGTCGGGACGCCGTGGGTACGTTGCTTCAAGCCGTTGCCGCACGGGGTAGGCGGCGCGGCAGGCGTGATGGGTAAGGCAGGTGATCTGGCTTCGGGAGGTGCGCAATGAGTGAAACCGTTTTCGCGACGCCGCCCGGTGGCCCGGACGCGCCGCAGGCCACGCCGCAAGCGCATGAGCCGAACCGCACGGTGCTTGCCGCGCGCGATCTGAAGCGTTTCTATGCCGTGAACCGCGGATTATTCCGTGGCGAAGCGACCGTCAAGGCACTCAATGGGGTGTCGTTCGAGCTGTCGGCGGGCCGCACGCTTGCTGTGGTTGGCGAGTCGGGGTGCGGCAAATCGACGCTGGCCCGGGTGCTGACATTGATCGAGCAGCCGACGTCCGGCACACTCGCCATCGACGCGACCGAGACTACGGGGGCGTCGGCGGGCGATCTGGCGCCGCTGCGCACGCGGGTGCAGATGGTGTTCCAGAACCCGTATGCGTCGCTCAATCCGCGCAAGACGGTCGGTCAGGCGCTCGACGAGCCGCTGGCCATCAATACGGCGCTCACCCGCGCGGAGCGGGGCGAGAAGATCGCCGCGATGATGCGCACGGTGGGGTTGCGCCCCGAGCATGTGGCGCGGTATCCGCATATGTTCTCGGGCGGGCAGCGGCAGCGGGTGGCGATTGCCCGGGCGATGATCTTGTCACCGGCGATCGTGGTGGCGGACGAGCCGGTCTCGGCGCTGGATGTCTCAATTCAGGCACAGATCCTGAATCTTTTCATGGATTTGCAGGACCGGTACGCGACGAGTTACGTATTCGTGTCGCATAATCTCGCCGTGGTCGAGCATGTGGCCGACGACGTGATGGTGATGTATCTCGGCCGCGCGGTCGAACACGGTCCTAAGGCCGCCGTGTTCGGCAAGCCGCTGCATCCGTACACCAAGGCGTTGATGTCGGCGACGCCGGCGATCAAGGCGAGCGAGCGGCGCGTGAAGATTCCGCTGATCGGCGAGTTGCCGTCGCCGCTGCGCCCGCCGCCGGGGTGTGCGTTTGCACCGCGCTGCCCGTATGCCGTCGACCATTGCCGTGAGGAAGTGCCGCAATTGCGCAAGCTCGAGGGACGTCTGGTGGCGTGCCATCGGGTTGAAGACATTGAGGGATGACGAGATTGGGTGGACCACCACGCGCGACGCATGTCCGTCGGGGCGTCGCTTTGACCGGTTGGCTGCTGGGCTGCCTGCTGATGACGCTCGCCGTCACGCTCGATGCGGCATCGACGGTGACGCCGCGCGTCGTGGCGCCGCGTGCGATGCCGCTGGTGGTGCCCGAACCCGGCGAATCGCCGCCGGGTGCGAATCTCCCGTTCTACGAAGCCCGCAAGGGCGACATGACGATCTACGTCATGGGCACGCTGCACGTCGGCAAGCCCGACGATTACCCCTTCCGCAAAGTCGTGGTCGATGCGCTGCGCGTATCGAAGGTGGTGGCTTTCGAGCTGTCGCCCGACGATCTGACGATGTCGCAGGACGACGTGCAGAAGTACGGCATGTGTACGCGCGCGTGTCTGCCGAGGATGATTCCGGCGCCGTTGTGGCGTAAGTTGCGCGATCGCCTGAAGGGCAATCCGGCGATGCTCACCGAGATTCGCCATATGCGGCCGTGGCTGGCGGCGCTGCTCGTGGAGACGCTCGACTCGATGGGTGCCGACCTGCAAACGGAGTACGGCACCGAGAATCAGTTGGAGAACATCTACCGGGGGCGCATTGTCGGGCTGGAGTCGCTGGCTGAGCAGATGGATGCGTTCACGGGGCTGTCGGCGGCGCAGCAGAACGAGTTGCTGGCGCAGGAGTTGGTGCTGACGCCGAAGAAGGCCACGGCGCAGGTGGAAGAGTTGCACCGGTTGTGGCGTGCGGGCGATGCGGAGTTGGTGTTCGACTGGTCGCAGGGCAAGGCGGCGCAAGTCCGTCGTAATGTGGCGTTGGCCGATGCTATCGACGAGCGCATTCTCTATTCACGCAACCGACGCTTTTTAGCGCGGATGTTGTTCCTCGCGGACCCGGGCAAGCCGGTGTTCGTCGCCATCGGCACGCTGCATCTTGGCGGCCCGCACGGCGTGCTGCAATTGCTTCGGGAACACGGCTTCTCGGTCGCGCAGCGATAGTCTGAAGCTTGCTTTGGACTTGCGGGCGGTTCATTTGGGAATCGCCCGAGATATCCCCGACCTGCATTGACTCGACCTATCGCGGACGTTAATTTGTGATGACTCGCTTGAGTGGCCCCCCAGCCAACGGAACGCCGTAATCACGATGCAAACCTCGACACAATTCCCCGCTCAGCCGCTAACGCAGATTCCCTCGCAATTACCAGCGCCATACCCCGACGACCACCACCACGAAGATCCGTCGATCGACGACGATTTTCTCTCTCCGGAAATTCTTGAATCACTTGCAGTGCTCGAAGATGAGCGAATTCTTCGAGAGAAAGTGATGCGTGGCCTCGCGAATATCGCGGCGGGACGCTTTAAGTACGGTGAAGCTGTCGAGGCAGAGTGTGATGCCCTGTTTACAGCCGAAGAGAGGGTGGAATGAATTGTCGGTCGATTCTGTGGGACGTTGACGCGGTACACGAACGAATCCGCATCTTGCGCAATATCGCCGAGAAAAATCGATCGGCCGCTTGGCGCATGAACTTGCTGTTCAAAAAATCTGTTGAACGACTGCAAACATTTCCTGCGTTTGGCCGCCCAGGTTTAGTCAAGGGAACGCGTGACCTGAGCGTCCACAAGAACTACCGCATCGTCTATACGATTGAAGACGAGTATCTGGAGGTGCTCGCGATCGATCATGTCAAACGACAGTCGGCATTCGCCTAATAACTGATCTCAAAGGGCGGGGGCGTTTTGCAGCTATCGAGACGCCCCTTGCCCGCAACTCGCTTCGCCGGTGCCCGTAACGGGTAGGCCATTCGGCTACCGACAATCCCCCTCAAGCCAACATCCCTCGCGCTTCAATAAACTGGATGATTTCCTGAAGACCTTTGCCTTCCTTCATGTTGCCCATGACGAAGGGGCGCATGCCGCGCATCTTCTGGGTGTCTGCGCGCATGATGTCGAGCGACGCGCCAACGTACGGTGCGAGATCCGTTTTGTTGATGATCAGCAGATCCGACTTGGTGATGCCGGGGCCACCCTTGCGTGGAATCTTCTCGCCACCGGCCACATCGATCACGTAAATCGTCAGATCGGATAGCTCGGGGCTGAACGTCGCCGCAAGATTGTCGCCACCCGACTCGATGAAGACGACATCCGCATCCGGGAAGCGCTCCAACATGCGATCGACCGCTTCGAGATTGATCGACGCGTCTTCGCGAATCGCCGTATGCGGGCAACCCCCGGTCTCCACACCTAGAATCCGTTCGGGTTCCAGCGCACCGGCTACCGTCAGCAGCCGCTGATCTTCCTTCGTATAGATGTCGTTGGTAATGACGACGAGATCGTAACGCTCGCGCATCGCTTTGCAGAGCATCTCGGTCAGCGTGGTTTTGCCGGAGCCGACCGGGCCTCCGATACCGACACGCAGCGGCGGATTCTTCTTGGTACGACGGGCGTTGGAAGATGTCGTCATAGCGAATGTGGTGAGTGGCGCAGAGTGATGAGGGTCCAATTGGGGGGCGAAGGTGTGCCGCTTAGCGGTGGCACCTCACGAACGGAATAGCCTTGAGTACTGCGTCTCGTGGCGCGACGCGAGGATCGCGAGCGCCGGGGAAAACGTATTGATTCGGTCGTCGGGCAACGCGGCCGCGCGATGCGCTGCATCGATAATGCGAGGCCGCAGTGCCACGATCACGCGTTGCGCAGCGAGTTGCCCCAGCGGCACGGCTTTGAGTGCGCCTGCGACCTGATTCTCAAGCCAGCTAAACGCGTAAGCGACGAGCATGTCGGCGAGCGGTGCACCGTGCGTGAGTGCAGCAAAGGCGAACGCCGTCGGCAACGCAATCGGGCGAATCGACGCCAACTGCTCGCGTTGCACCGCCGTTCCCCATTCGAGCGACATCGCCAGTTGCGTGAGCGACCAGCCCATTTGCTCAGTTTCGGCACGCAACTCGGCGGCTTCCCGCGTCGCCAACAACCAGTCGTTGACGCGGACCAGCGCCGTGAAATCATTCGCCTGCCAGTGTCGCCATTGCCTCGCGAGCAATGCCATCTCGCCGGTGGTGAACACCCCGTCGAGCTGACTCGCGATCCACCGCTGCGCGCTGGGGGCATCCGTGATGATGCCGTGCTCGACCGCGGCTTCCAGTCCTTGCGAATAGCTGAACGCCCCGATGGGCAGCGCAGGCGACGCCAGGTGAAGCAGCGCCGCAAGCGATTGCAGCGACGCTACCGCAACGGGTTCAGTGAGAGGACTGGCCAGACTTGCCGTCATCGGAGGGACTCGGAGGTGTGGCGGGTTGAATCAACGCGGCACCGTCATCGCTGGACGGTTGCGTCGAATGTGAGTGATCGTGTCCGCAACCCGGGCCATGAACATGTCCGTGATCGTGATCGTGATCGTGGACGCACTCAGCCGTGTGCACGTGCCCATGCGAGTGGTCATGTCCGCAATTCGGCCCATGCACGTGTCCATGGCTGTGATCGTGCCCGTGGTCATGACCATGCGAATGCCCATGGTCATGCGAGTGCCCATGGTCATGCGAGTGCCCGTGATGCTCGTGGAACACCTGCTGCGCGAGCGCATAGTCTTCGTCGAAGGTGGCGTCGTGCCCGTGCTTGTGACCACCACCATAAGCCCCGGCTTCCGGTTCGAACGGCATCAACGCTTCGGCCACATCGACATCGAGTCGCAGCAGCATATCGCGCAGCACCGAATCGAACTCGAGCTTGAGATACCCGTCGCCGACTTCCACCGGCGTATGACGATTGCCAAGGTGGTACGCCGCACGCGTGAGCGCGAGCGGCGTGGCGGCCGTCACCAGCAGCACCGTTTCCGGGGCGGCTTCCACGCGAATCATGCCGCCGTCGTCCGCGACCAGCACGTCGCCGCCGCGCAGTACCGTGCCGCGTGGCAGAAACAGGGCGACTTCTTCGCCGGTCTCCAACGTCGCGCGCAGACGGCTTTTGCCGCGTGCATCGAAAGGCAATACCAGCGCAGGGGCTCGGCGCGCGAGCGTGGCCGCAATGCGTCCCGCTTCGAAGCGCTTCTCGACGCGGCGCAGCGATGCCGACGCAGAGGTCGTCGCGCCCCCAGACTGATCCGAAGGAGAAGCGGAATCCGCCGCAGGGGCTGCGTGCGAATGGGAAGAAGAATCGGCGTCGTGCGACATGGTCTAGAAAAGAAAATAACGTTGCGCCATCGGCAGCACGGTCGCTGGCTCGCACGTCAGCAGTTGCCCGTCGGCGATGACCTGATAGGTCTCGGGGTCGACGCTGATCTGCGGCAGCCAGTCGTTGTTGATCATGTTGGCCTTGGTCACCTGCCGGATATTGCGCACCGGCACGATGCGCTTGGACAGGCCGTAACGGCCCGCCACGTCGCCATCGTACGCCGCTTGCGACACGAACGTCAGCGAGGTGCGCGCCATCGCGCCAGCACGTGCCCCGAACATCTCGCGGTAATGCACCGGCTGCGGCGTCGGGATCGACGCATTCGGGTCGCCCATCAGCGCCGACGTAATCATGCCGCCCTTGAGAATCAACGACGGCTTCACACCGAAAAACGCCGGTTCCCACAACACCAGATCCGCCCACTTACCCACTTCGACGGAGCCAATTTCATGCGCCATGCCGTGCGTAATGGCGGGATTGATCGTGTACTTCGCCACGTAGCGCTTCACCCGGAAGTTATCGGCTTGCGACGTGTCCGTGCCGAGCGCGCCGCGCTGCACCTTCATCTTGTGCGCCGTCTGCCACGTGCGCAGCACCACTTCGCCCACGCGCCCCATCGCCTGCGAGTCCGACGAAATCATCGAGAGCGCGCCGAGGTCATGCAGGATGTCTTCCGCGGCAATCGTCTCGCGCCGAATCCGCGACTCGGCGAACGCGATGTCTTCCGCGATGGCGGGGTCGAGGTGATGACACACCATCAACATGTCGAGATGTTCGTCGAGCGTATTGATCGTGTAGGGCCGCGTCGGGTTGGTCGACGACGGCAGCACGTTCGGCTCGCCGCACACCTTGAGGATGTCGGGCGCATGACCGCCACCGGCACCCTCCGTGTGATACGTGTGAATCGTTCGCCCGCCAATGGCCGCGACTGTCGCCTCGACGAAACCGCCTTCGTTGAGCGTGTCGGTGTGAATGGCGACCTGCGTATCGGTGGCATCGGCGACCGACAAGCACGCATCGATGGCCGCCGGTGTCGAACCCCAGTCCTCGTGCAGCTTCAACCCGATGGCACCGGCTTCGATCTGTTCGGTCAGCGGCTCGGGCTGACTGACATTGCCCTTGCCGAGAAAGCCGAGGTTGATCGGCCAACCGTCCGCCGCTTGCAGCATGCGTTCGATATGCCACGGCCCCGGCGTGCAGGTGGTGGCGTTGGTTCCCGTTGCCGGGCCGGTACCGCCGCCGAGCAGCGTGGTGACACCCGACGAGAGCGCCTCCTCGATCTGTTGCGGACAGATGAAATGGATATGCGAATCGATGCCGCCCGCCGTGACGATCATGCCTTCCCCGGCGATGACTTCAGTCGCCGCACCCAGAGGTATCGTCACGCCCGGCTGAATGTCGGGATTACCGGCCTTACCGATCCCCCAGATGCGCCCATCTTTCAGCCCGATATCCGCTTTGACGATCCCCCAGTGATCGACGATCACGGCATTGGTAATCACCGTATCGACGACATCGGCGCGCACGCGTTGCGACTGCCCCATGCCGTCGCGAATCACCTTGCCGCCGCCGAACTTCACTTCCTCGCCGTAGATCGTGTAATCGCGTTCGATCTCGATGATGAGTTCCGTATCGGCCAGCCGCAGCCGATCGCCCGTGGTGGGGCCGAACATCTCCGCATAAGCGCGGCGCGAAATCTTCATAAGGCCCCCATGACACGCCCGGCGAAGCCGAACACTCGGCGATCGCCCGCCAGCGCAACCAACTCGACCGTACGCTGCTGACCCGGCTCGAACCGCACCGCCGTACCGGCGGCGATGTTTAAGCGAAAGCCGCGTGCGGCCTCGCGATCGAAGTGCAGCGCATCGTTGACTTCATAGAAATGGAAATGCGAGCCGATCTGAATCGGCCGGTCGCCGGTGTTGGCGACCGTCACGCTGATCGTGGGGCGTCCCACGTTCAGTTCGATCTCGCCCGCGGCGGGAAGCAGCTCTCCGGGAATCATGCGTGTCTCCTCAATGGGCAATGGCTGACCTGCGATCAGGCCGCCACGGCCAGCAACGACACGCCATAGGCCAGCACACCAGCGCCCAGCAGACGCGGCACCCACACCGTGCGCTCACGAAGCGCAACCCCCGCTGCGATGCCAATGCAATGCAGCGTGCCTGTGGCGAGCAGGAAACCGGCCATGTAGTGCATGGCGCTGGCCTCGTCCGGCAGTTCGGCACCGTGCGCGAAACCGTGGAAGATGGCGAAGGCACCCACCACTGCCGCACCGGCCCAGCCCGGCAGCTTTGCACGCGTGGCGAGCATCAGGCCGAGGACGAGCAGCGAGACGGCGATCATCGGCTCAACACCTGGCAGCGAAAATGAGTGCGACATCCCGAGCAAGCCTCCTGCGGCGAGCATCGCAACGAAGGCGATAGGCGCGAGCCAGACACGGCGCGAGGTCAACGCGCTCCAGAGGCCAACGACGATCATGGCGCACAAGTGGTCGGCGCCCGTGAGCGGATGCACGAAGCCTGCGACGAAGCTGCTGGCGGCGTCATGGCCGGGATGGCCCGGGTGCGCCAACGCGGCACTTGAAGCGGCGAGCAACGCGAGGCCGGTGGCTGCGCGTGCCCAACGACGTGCGTGGGAAGAACCGGAGACGGAGAGAGTGCGATCGGCTGACATGGTGCGTCCTTCGGGGCTGTTATTGGCTTTATGGGCGTTATCGACGTTTCTGACAGGTGAAACAAATACGATGTACGGCGCGTGTTCGTTACGGAATCGGGTGATGCACGGTCACGAGCTTCGTGCCGTCCGGGAATGTGGCTTCCACCTGAATATCGGGAATCATTTCTGGCACGCCGTCCATGACGTCGTCGCGCGTGAGCAGCGTCGTGCCGTAGTGCATGAGTTCGGCGACGGTCTGTCCATCGCGGGCGCCTTCCATGAGTGCAGCGCTGATGAAGGCCACCGCCTCCGGGTAGTTCAGCTTCAAGCCGCGTGCGCGCCGGCGTTCAGCGAGCAGGGCGGCAGTGAAGATGAGTAGCTTGTCTTTTTCGCGAGGAGTGAGCTTCATCTTGATGAGTGAATGTCAGTGCGAAGTGTGCGAAAGGTGCGAAAGGTGCGAAAGTGGGCGGCGCTGCGCGCCGTTGCCGCTCATCATAAGCAGGACGATAACGCCGCGCCACTGCTCTTTGAGACGATTAGAGTGCGCACCAAAATCGTGCGAATGAGCGTTCATTCGAGCCTTTTTACGAGTGTCTTATTGGCAGATAAAACGCTGCAATTCCGGCGTCGTCGGATTCGTGAACAGCGCCTCGGGTTCGCCCGATTCCCAGATCTTCCCTTGATGCATGAACACCACCCGGTCCGACACGTGACGGGCAAAGCGCATCTCGTGCGTAACCAGAATCAGCGTCATACCTTCGGCGGCGAGATCTTCCAAGACCTTGAGAACCTCCGCGACCAATTCCGGGTCGAGCGCCGAGGTGATTTCATCGCACAGCAACACCGACGGTGACATCGCGAGCGATCGTGCAATCGCCACACGCTGCTGCTGCCCGCCTGAGAGTTGCGACGGATAGCTGTCGAACTTGTCGGCCAACCCGACCTTGGCAAGCATCGCGCGAGCGACTTCACGCGCTTCGCCGGAGGCGGTCTTCTTCACGACCTTCTGCGCGAGCATCACGTTCTCGCCAGCGGACAGATGCGGGAACAGGTTGTACTGCTGGAACACCATGCCGACCTTCAGGCGCAGCGCGCGCAAATCGGTATCGCGCGCGCCGACGTGCACGCCGTCGACGGCCACGCTGCCCGCATCGAACGATTCCAGGCCGTTGAGCGTGCGCAGCAACGTGCTCTTGCCCGAGCCGCTTTTGCCGATGATCGACACCACCTGACCGCGCTCGACATCCATGTCGATCCCCTTGAGCACGGGGTTTTCGCCGAAGCGCTTTTGCATGCCCCTGACTTCAATGAGCGACATGGAGTTTCCTTTCGAGATTACGCGCCCATAACGACAGCGGATAGCAGGCAGCGAAGTAGAACAGCGCGACCAGACCGTAGACCGTGAACGGTTGGAAGGTCGCATTCGTGAGCATGGTGCCGGTCTTGGTCAGCTCGTCGAAACCGATGATCGACGCGAGCGCCGTGCTCTTGACCACCTGCACCGAGAAGCCGACCGTCGGCGCGATAGCGATGCGCAGCGCCTGCGGCAGAATCACGTGACGAAGTTGCTCGCCGAAACGCATGGCGAGACTGGAGGAGGCTTCCCATTGCCCATGCGGAATGGCGTCGACACAGCCACGCCAGATTTCCGTGAGATACGCGCTGGTGTACAGCGTCAGACACACTGCCGCAGCCACCCATGGTGAAACTTCGAGACCGAGTAACGGCAACCCGAAGAAGACCAGAAACAACTGCATGAGCAGCGGCGTGCCTTGGAACACTTCGATGTACAGCGCGACAGCGCGCGCGGCCCATTGCACGCGGCCCACGCGTATCACGAGCAGCACCAGCGCCACGAGCCCGCCGCAAACGAAGGCGATGGCCGAGAGGGCGAGCGTCCAGCGTCCGGCCAGTAGCAGGCCGCGCAGCATGTCCCAGATCGAGAATTCGATCATCGCGCGCCTCCCTTGACCGTGCCGCGAAACAGACGTCGTGCGCAACGCATCAACACGCGCCGCAACACAATCGCCAGCACGAGATAAACGGCGGTGACGATCAGATAACTCTCGAACGCGCGGAACGTGCGCGACTGTACGAAGTTAGCCGCATACGAGAGATCAGGTACTGAAATCTGCGACACAACGGCCGAGCCGAGCATCACGATGACGATCTGACTGGCGAGGGCGGGGAACACCTTCGCGAACGCTTGCGGGAGAACCACGTGACGCAGAATCTGCGCGCGCGTCATCGCGAGCGACTGCCCGGCTTCCGACAGGCCACGCGGCACAGCACGCATCCCCGCGCGGATGATCTCGGTCGCATAGGCGCCGAGGTTCACGCTCATGGCGATGACGGCCGCCGTGGTTTCGTCGATATGAATGCCCAGACTTGGCAGCCCGAAGAAGATGAAAAACAACTGCACGATGAAGGGCGTGTTGCGAATCAGTTCGACGTAGAGACCCGCAATGGCTTTGAGCCAACGCGGGCCTTCTTCGCGAGCGACGGCGCACAGCGCGCCGACGACGACACCGATCACCGTGGCGACGGCGGTCAGCGCCACCGTCAACGCGGCACCCTTCACGAACAGCATCAGGTATTGCCGCAGGTCGGCAAAGTCGAGAACGTAGTGCATCAGAAGTGCATCAGAAGTGCATCAGAAGCGCAGCACAAGCAAAGCGAGGGGTGAGCGAGTCATACGATCGCTCACGGACAAATCAAAGATCGGCGGGCAGCGGTGCGCTCAGCCACTTCTGCGAGATCTTGTTCAGCGAGCCGTCTTTCTTCGAGGCCGTCAGAATGTCGTTGACCTTGGCGAGCAGGCGCGGCTCGTTCTTGTTCAGGCCGACGAAGCACGGCGAGTTCTTGATGAGGAACTTCGGCTCCGGCAGCTTCGGCGGATGCTTGGCAAGAATGGCCGCCGCGACGACATTGCCCGTGGCCACCAATTGCACCTGACCCGAGAGGAAGGCCGAGATCGTGCCGTTGTTGTCTTCGAAGCGCTTGATGGTCACATCTGCCGGGGCGACTTTCGAGAGTTCGAGGTCTTCCACTGCGCCGCGCGTCACACCGATGGTCTTGCCCGAGAGATCGGCGGGCTTAGCGACAGCGATGTCTTTCGGACCGAACACGCCGTTGTAGAACGGCGCATAGGCTTCGGAGAAGTCGATGACCTTCTCTCGCTCGGCGTTCTTGCCAAGACTCGAAATCACCAGGTCGGCCTTGTTCGTCGTGAGGTAAGGCACGCGATTGGCGCTGGTCACCGGCACGAGTTCGAGCTTCACGCCCATGCCTTTGGCGAGCAGAGCGGCCGTGTCGATGTCATAGCCGACCGGCTTCATGTCGGTACCGATCGAGCCGAACGGCGGGAAGTCGGCGGGCACGGCAACACGCAGCGTGCCGCGCTTGGTGATGTCGTCCAAGCCGTCGGCATGGGCCGCACGCGGCATGGCGACGGCGAGCGCAGCAATGGCGCTCATCGAGAGCATCAAGGCAGTGAAGGCACGACGGGCGCGAGCGCGCGCGCCGACGGTAGCAACGACGGCATGGTGCGGGACGGCAGTACGGGTGAACGGCAGCATAGCGGCAACCTCGGTTCGGTGTATCGGGGGCGAGTGATCCGGCGACAGGAGCGTCCCGGCGGCCGGATCATCTGGTCTGACCGGTCGATACAGTGAGGAAGCAGGAATCGTGCCCGAGGCGGGCATAAGGCGGGCGTGAGGCGGCGAGGCCGTGCCGACACGGGGTGCCGGCCAGCGTATGACCGCACGCGCCCCGATGTGGTGCGCGCGCGTCGTGGTTAGCAGAGGGGTGTCACCAAGTTGGTGCTTCGAACTGACGGCGTGAGCGGTGGCACTGGTGAATGCCGCAGCACGCCGTCATGCAGAGGTTCACGTCGCCCAGAGCCGCAGCGGTTCGGCCGCGACGCCGTGCACGAGCGGACGCAGCGCCAGCCAGTGCCGGATCATCAACTGACGCACGGTTTCCATGTCGTGTCCGAGCACGCGCAACACGAGCACGTTGCCGGGCAGGCAGGTTACGCCCGCACGCAAATCGTCTTGAAACGGCAGATCGGCGGCGAGCGTTTCGGCAAGTTCGCGCGTGCACGCCGGACCGACGGCCCACAGCGTCGCAAATACCGGAAAGCCCGCAAGACCTGTCGCCCCTGTGCGCTGCGCGTCGTCGGCCCCGAGGACAGCTTGCTCTGCCCATAGCAGACGATCCTGCGCGTCCCGGAGTTCAAACGTGGCGCGCCACTGTCCTTGCGTCCACTGCTCGCCCGCCGCCTGACGGCCGAGCAACGTGGCATCCCAGCCAATGACGGTGGCATCGGCAGCCAGCTTCACGCGGATGCTCTGCCGTGCGTCGGCTTGCTCGAACACGATGTTCTCGAGCGGCAGCCAGTCGAGTTTGGCGCCTGCGCCGAGCGTGAGCGCGATAGCTTGCGTGCCGACGCGGCCCTGCGACTTGTACCACTTCGTGGCGCCCGGCGTGGTTAGCACCGCGTGCGTCTGCGCTTCGAGGTTCACGTCGATGTCGAGACTGTCGCCGCCCGCGATGCCGCCGGGCGGATGCACGATCACCGCATGGCAAATGCCCGGCCCTTCGGGATGCAGCGATTTCTGAACGACGAGCGGACCGTGGTGACGGCGCGTCGCCAGCACCGTGCGCTCGCCGGTATGTGCGAAGCCTAGCGTCAGCGACGCGTGCCAGCCAGTCGCGCTAGTGGGGGAAGAAGACGGGGCGTTCATAACCATCGGCGAAATCGGATTGCTCGCAATCTAGCACGCGCAATACCGTTTCTCTTCATCCGTTGTTCGCACGCTGACGTCAAACCGCCACCATATGGCGCACACCATCCGCTTCCATGTCTTTGCCAAGGCCGCTGGCCACGATCGCACCGCGGCTCATCACGCGATAGTGATCGGCGAGTGCGAGGGCGAAGTCGTAGTACTGCTCGACGAGCAACACTGTCATGCCGCGCTCATCGACCAGACGTCGAAGCGTCGCGCCGATGTCTTTGATGATCGACGGCTGAATGCCTTCGGTCGGCTCATCGAGAATCAACAGTTGCGGATCGCTCATGAGCGCACGGCCGATAGCGAGTTGCTGTTGTTGTCCGCCTGATAAGTCGCCGCCGCGCCGTTGCTTCATGTCGCGTAATACGGGGAACAGATCGTAGATGTGGTCGGGCACGCCACGCTTGGCTTCCTTTGCGGGCTTGCTTGCCGCGCCGATCAGCAGGTTCTCCTCGACCGTCAGACGCGGGAAAATCTCACGCCCCTGCGGCACGTAGGCGAGCCCGTTGGCTACGCGTGCATAGGAGGGTGCTGACGTCAGCGCCTTGCCGCGCCACGCGATGGTGCCGGACTTCACCGGCACGACGCCCATCAGACATTTGAGCAAGGTGGTTTTGCCGACACCGTTGCGACCGAGCAGCACGGTGAGTTGCGCGTCCGGCACGGTGAACTCCACGTTGCGCAGAATGTGGCTGCCGCTGTAGTACTGATTGAGTGCGTGAATTTCCAGCATGATCAGCGTCCCAGATACGATTCGATCACGCGCTCGTCGCGCTGCACGACGTCGAGCGTGCCTTCGGCGAGCACGCGGCCCTCGGCCATCACCGTCACGAGTCCGCTCTCGCCCGAGAGCGCGGCGACGAACGCCATGTCGTGCTCCACCACCATCATCGAGCAGTGGCCGCGCAGACGATTGAGCAAGTCGGCGAGCTGCGCCGTTTCCTCGTCGGTCATCCCGGCGGCGGGTTCGTCGAGCAGCAACAGTTGCGGCTGCTGCATGAGCAGCATGCCGATCTCGAGCCGCTGCTTCTGACCGTGCGAGAGTTGGCCCGCTTGCACGTGCGTTTGATGTTCCAGATGCGTGAGGGCCAGCACTTCTTCAATGCGGCGGCGAATCGCCGGCGTGAGCGTGGCCCATAGCGCGCGGAACCAGCCCTTGTCGCCTTTTTCTCCCGTGTAAGCGAGTTCGAGGTTTTCCCAGACGCTGTGCTGCTCGAACACGGTCGGCTTCTGGAACTTGCGGCCCACACCGGCTTGCGCAATGGCGGGTTCGTCCAGACGTGTGAGGTCGAGCGTTTGTCCGAGAAATGCGCGCCCGGCATTGGGGCGCGTCTTACCGGTGATGACATCCATCATCGTGGTTTTCCCCGCGCCGTTCGGTCCGATGATGCAGCGCAATTCGTCGGTGTGAATCGACAGCGACAGATCGTTCAGCGCGCGAAAGCCGTCGAACGAGACGGAGATGTTCTCGAGATAGAGAATCAGTCCGTGCGACGTATCGATTTCGCCGGGTACAACGAAGTGCGACATGCCGGTCGTGTCGCCGCTTACCGACGTTTCTTTGGATGCGCGGACCTCATCGGCCTGCGGGGAGGCGTCGATCGCGGGGATCATGCGCGGTCTCCAGTGGCGGTGTGGGGGGCATCGCCCTCAGCGTGCGCCGGGGCGTGCTGTGCTTGATGACGCTTGCGCGAGAGTTGTGCGACAAGCCCCATGACGCCCTGCGGCAGCAGCAACGGCACGAGCACGAACATCGCACCGAGGAAGAACAGCCAGTACTCGGCGAAGTACGCCGTGAAGTAGCTTTTCGCGCCGTTCACGAGGAACGCGCCGACGATCGCGCCCACGAGTGAACCGCGCCCGCCGATGGCCACCCAGATCGCCATTTCGATCGAGTTCACCGGTGCCATCTCGTTCGGATTGATGATGCCGACTTGCGGCACGTACAGCGCGCCCGCAATACCGCACAGCATGGCCGAGAGCGTCCAGACGAAGAGCTTGTAGCCCAGCGGCCGATAGCCGAGGAACATCGCCCGCGACTCGCCGTCACGAATGGCCGTGACGACACGGCCGAACTTCGAGACGACCAATGCACGGCACAACAACAACGCGCCGACCAACACCGCAAAGGTGATGAGGAACAGCACGGTGCGCGTGCTAGCCGATGTGACCGAGTAGCCGAGAATGCGCTTGAAGTCGGTAAAGCCGTTGTTCCCGCCGAAGCCGGTTTCGTTGCGATAGAAGAGCAGCATTGCCGCGAAGGTGAGCGCCTGCGTGATGATCGACAGATACACGCCTTTCACCCGCGAGCGGAACGCCAGATAGCCGAAGATCCATGCGACCACGCCGGGCAGTGCCACGACGAGGAACATCGCCCACGCGAAGTGTTCCGTGCCGGTCCAGTACCACGGCAGCGACTTCCAATCGAGGAACACCATGAAGTCGGGCAGGTCGCTGTGATACACGCCGTCGCGGCCGATGGAGCGCATGAGATACATCCCCATCGCGTACCCGCCAAGCGCGAAGAACAGGCCGTGCCCGAGGCTCAGAATGCCGCAATAGCCCCAGACGAGATCGAGTGCGAGTGCGGCAATCGCGTAGCACATGATCTTGCCGATCAACGTCATGGCGTAAGCCGACAGATGCAGCGGATGCGAAGGCGGCAGCACCAGCGCACACACCGGCACGAGGATCAGCACGGCCAGCACGAACGCGAACAACACCGGTGCCACATGCTTCGGCAGTAAGCGCGCACGCGACGGCACATCGAGCGAGCGCGACGGCGTGATGCCAGGCGGCAGAAAGTTAGGTGTCTGCATTCACGCCTCCGCGCTGCGCCCTTTGAGCGCGAACATGCCCTGCGGGCGTTTCTGGATGAACAGCACGATCAGAATCAGCACGGCGATCTTCGCGAGTACGGCACCCCACATCGGTTCGAGCAGCTTGTTCGCAACGCCAAGACCGAAGGCCCCGACGATAGTCCCGGCCAGTTGTCCGACGCCACCCAACACCACCGCCATGAACGAATCGATGATGTAGCTCTGGCCGAGATCCGGACCCACGTTGCCGATTTGAGAGAGGGCGCAACCACCCAGCCCGGCGATGCCCGCACCGAACGCGAACGCGTAGCTGTCGACGCGTCCGGTCTTGACGCCGACACACGCGGCCATCTTCCGGTTCTGCGTGACTGCACGGATGAATAGCCCCAGCCGCGTGAGATTGAGCACGGCCCACGTGAGCGCCACGACGACCAACGCAAACACAAGAATCACGATGCGGTTGTACGGCAGGATTAGGTTGGGCAGCACGGCAATGCCGCCACTCATCCATGTGGGATTGACGACTTCCACGTTCTGCGCGCCGAACAGCGTGCGCACCGCTTGAATCAGCAACAAGCTGATACCGAACGTGGTCAGCAGCGTTTCGAGCGGACGACCGTACAAATACTTGATGACGGTGCGCTCCAGCACGAAGCCAAGGGCCGCCGCCACGAAGAACGCCGCAGGCACGGCAGCGACGAGATAGAAGTCGAATGCACCGGGGGCGAAGCGATGGAAGAGCGTCTGCACCACGTACGTGGCATACGCGCCCACCATCAGGAACTCACCGTGCGCCATGTTGATGACACCGATCAGGCCGTAGGTGATGGCCAGCCCAAGTGCGGCGAGCAACAACACGCTGCCCAGCGACAGCCCGGCGAAGATCGTGCCGAAGAACTCACTGCGGCGTTGTGCTGCGGCGAGTTGTGTGAGGGCGATGTCGGCGGCGCTGCGCACGTTGGCATCCGGTTCCGCATAGCTGCCGTCGGGTTGCTTGGCCACGATAGGCAGCAGCAGGTCGCGCATCTGCGGGTCGCCAGCCGAAGCGATCAGATCGATGGCCTCGCGTCGTTTGGCAGGCGACGAATCGTGCAGTGCCGATTGCGCCCAGAGCTGGTCGAGCCGCTTTTTCAGTGCGGGATCGGATTCCTTTACGCGCGCCTGTTCGATGATCGTCTTGAACGCCGGCGACGGGTTTTGCAACATCGTGTCGATCGCTTGCGCACGTGCATCGTGATCGGCGGAGAGCAATGCACCAGCGGCAGCGGCAGTCGCCACCTTCGCGCGCAGCACGTTGTTCAGCGTGAGCGATTGGGCGTTGTCGGCATTGACCGCCGCACCCGTGATCGGATCGACGTACTTGTCGCCGCTTTGAATGGCTAGGCGTGGATTCGCGTCGCCTACGGTCACAGCCGAGTCGTCGGCCAAGGCTTTGAGGAGCGCGACGGCTTGCGGCGATGCGTCGGCCGCGAGGTGGTCGATGGCTTGTGCTTTGGCGTCGAAGTCGTCACCGGCGAGCGCGGCAACATCGGCATCGGTCACCGCAGCACGCGCGGCCAGCGGCGTTATCAGCGCAGCACCCAGAGAAAGCAGGACAAGGGTGGCAGCGGTCCAGCGTCTTATCGTTATCATCGAAACGTCTCCGTGCATGGGCAACATGCACCGGTGCCCAGCGCGAACAATGGATGCGGCGCGCCAACCGTTACGGGTCGGCGCGCAGGAGTCGGCGTCAGACCTTGTCGGGCTTGCCTTCGTTACCCGCGATGAACGGGCTCCACGGCTGGGCGCGGATCGGGGCCTTGGTCTTCCACACGACGTTGAACTGACCGTCCGGGCGGATTTCGCCGATCATCACCGGCTTGTGCAGATGGTGGTTGCCATCCATCACCATGTCGAAGCCGTCCGGCGACTTGAAGGTCTGGCCGATCATGGCCGTGCGGACCTTGTCCACGTCGGTGCTGCCCGCCTTCTCGATGGCCTGCTTCCACATGTGCATGCCGACGAAAGTGGCTTCCATCGGGTCGTTGGTCACACGTTTGTCGCCGCCCGGCAGGCCCTTCGCCTTCACGTAGGCAAACCATTCCTTCTTGAACGCGTCGTTGGTCGGGTTCTTCACCGTCATGAAGTAGTTCCACGCGGCGAGGTGGCCCACCAGCGGCTTGGTATCGATACCACGCAGTTCCTCTTCGCCCACCGAGAAGGCGACGACCGGCACGTCGGTGGCTTTGAGCCCCTGGTTGCCGAGTTCCTTGTAGAACGGCACGTTCGAATCGCCGTTGATGGTCGAGATGACCGTGGTCTTGCCGCCCTGAGCGAACTGTTTGATATTCGCGACGATGGTCTGATAGTCGCTATGACCGAACGGCGTGTAGACCTCTTGGATGTCCTTATCGTCGACACCCTTCGAATGCAGGAACGCGCGCAAGATCTTGTTCGTGGTGCGCGGGTAGACGTAGTCGGTGCCGAGCAGGAAGAAGCGCTTGGCGCCGCCGCCTTCTTTGCTCATCACGTATTCGACGGCCGGAATGGCCTGTTGATTCGGTGCGGCGCCCGTGTAGAAGACGTTCTTCGACATCTCCTCGCCTTCGTACTGCACCGGGTAGTACAGCAAGCCGTTTAGTTCTTCGAAGACCGGCAGCACCGATTTGCGCGAGACGGAGGTCCAGCAGCCGAACACGGCGGAGACTTTGTCTTTAGTGAGCAACTGGCGGGCTTTCTCGGCGAAGAGCGGCCAGTTCGAGGCCGGATCGACCACTACCGCTTCGAGCGGGCGGCCCATCACGCCGCCTTTGGCGTTGATGTCGGCAATGGTCATCAGTGCGACATCCTTGAGCGACGTCTCCGAGATGGCCATCGTGCCCGAGAGCGAGTGCAGGATGCCAACCTTGATGGGCTGCTTGCTCTGTGCGAACAAGTTGGGCGCCATGCCGGTAAGCGATGCGGCGCCCGAGAGGGCCGCCATCTGGAGTAGCGTGCGTCGTTTCATGATACGTCTTCCCCTTTCCTGGTTAGTCCGGTAGATCCGGTACCCGAGGACTTACGCAAGGGGCGTGCCAGCGGCACGTATTCGGCGTGCTTATTGGTATCCACACGTCAGACCGGCCGCACCAGTGCGTGCGCGCGGCAACCGCTATCGGACTTTCGGCTGATGGCTGGCGCCTCCCGCGAGGCACGTTGGTGCGGGCGCGCGCTGATTTGGTGCGCACTGAGTTGGCGCGTGCCGGGGGCGGTGTGGCACCGGTTGGGGGCGCGCATGGGTCGGGCGTCGTCTGTCACCACGTGGCATTTTTTGATGCATGATTGGCATTCGTGCCAAATCGGCCGACGGCAAGATGACGACTTCCGAAGTCCAACCTCTCGCCAAAACATAGCGACAAGCCTATGACCGATGCCATCGCAGGGCGCAGCACACCGCCCATTCAACCCGAACACGACGAATCCGCTGCACGCCGCCGGTTGGGACGCCGCTATGCCGCGGTGCTGGCGGCGTGTCAGGCGCTCTATACGGCGGCGCTGTCCGTCGATCTCACCCTCACGGGGCTGGTCGGGTACATGCTGGCGTCCGACAAGGGCTACGCCACATTGCCGTTCTCGCTGATTACCGTGGCGTCGGCCATCACGACGATCTTCGCGTCGATGTTGATTCAACGCATCGGCCAGCGCTTCGGGTTCGCCTTGGGCGCGGCTTTTGGTACGGCAGGCGGGCTGGTCTCGGTGATGGCGATCTATCAGCAACACTTCGCCATGTTCTGTGCAGGGACCGCGTGTGTGGGCGTGTTTCAGGCGTTTGCGCGTTACTACCGGCTGGCGGCAGCCGATGTTGTTCCCGTCGAAGACAAGCCGCGTGCGATTTCTATCGTGCTCACCGGGGGCGTGCTTGCCGCTGTCGTCGGTCCGGCGCTTGCGGCGGGGAGCAAGGACTGGCTGGCACCTGTGACGTTTGCGGGGTCGTACCTTGTCGTCACGTTGCTGTCGGGTATCTCGTTGTTGCTGCTGTTGGGATTTCTGCGCGACCTGCCCGTGCATGCGGCGAGCGGTGCCGCCGGTGATGCGGCTGCGCTGCCTGCGCGCGGGCTAGGCGAGATCATGCGCCAGCCGATCTATCTGGCCGCGCTGGCAAACAACCTGATCGGCTTCATGGTGATGATGTTCGTGATGACGGCGACGCCTATCGCGGCCGTGGCGTGCGGGCACAGCATCGACGATGGCGCGCACATCATCGAATGGCACCTCGTGGGGATGTACGCGCCGTCGTTTTTTTCCGGGCATCTGGTCAAGCGCTGGGGCGTGGTGCCGGTGTTGTTCATCGGCATCGGCATGAGTGCACTGTGCGGCGTGCTGGCACTCACGTCGACGAGTCTGCCGTACTTCTATGCCGCGCTCGCTTTCCTCGGCGTGGGCTGGAACTTCATGTTCGTGGGTGGCACGACGTTGCTCACACTGTCGTATCGACCGGCCGAGCGTGCACGTGCGCAGGCAGCCAACGAGTTCATCACGTTTGCCGGTACAGCGCTGGCGAGTCTGTTTGCAGGGCAACTGCTGGCGCGCTTCGGCTGGGCGACCATCAATCAGGCGACATTCCCGTTGCTCGCCCTCGCGGCATTGGCGACGCTTTGGTATGCCGTCGACGCGCGTCGTCGTACTGTCGCGGCGACGGCTTGAAATCCAATGACCTATGACTGAACTTCGCGAACCTCGTCTCATCGCTTTTTTGATCGTGCCGCCGTTCGTGCTGCTCGATCTGGCTGGACCGCTCGATGCGTTTCACGCGGTCATCCGGAACGTGACGGAGATGGGGCAGCCGACACCGTATCGCACGGTCGTGGTGTCGGCGCACGGCGGGCCGGTGGAGACAGGGTCGGGCATCACACTGCACACGGAGGCGATGCATGCGCTCGCCGACATGGACGTCGACACGTTGATTGCGGTGGGTGGCGCGGTGATGCACCGGCCTGCGGTGCCTGATGCGGTCGGTGAGTGGCTGCGGGCGTACGCGCCGCGCGTGCGTCGCGTGTGTTCCGTCTGCGTAGGGGCTTTTATTCTGGGCGCGGCGGGTTTGCTCGACGGGCGTCGCGCGACGACGCACTGGCTGGACACCGCAATGTTGCAGACGTGCTATCCGAGTGCCCGGGTCGAGTCGGACCCGATCTATGTGCGCGAAGACCCGGTGTGGACGTCTGCCGGTATTACGGCGGGCATCGATCTAGGGCTGGCCCTCGTGGAAGACGATCTCGGCGTGGATGTTGCATTGCAGGCGGCGCGCCGCCTCGTGGTGTTTCTCAAGCGCGCCGGTGGACAGTCGCAGTTCAGCCCGCCGTTACAGGAGCAGTTCGCCGCGGGGGCGCCGTTTGGCGAGTTGCACGGATGGATGGCCGATCGCCTGGACGGCGACCTGTCGGTGGTGCGTCTGGCAGAGCAAGCGAATATGAGTCCTCGCACGTTTGCACGCAGCTATCTCGCGAAAACCGGCTCGACGCCTGCGAAGGCGGTAGAACGCATGCGTCTGGAAGCGGCGCGCTTTGCGTTGCTCGACTCCGAAGCGCCGCTCAAACGCATCGCCGCGCGTGTGGGGTTCGGTGACGAACAGAATCTGCGCCGCGCGTTCGTGCGTCAGTACGGGGTTACGCCCGCTGCGTATCGAGAAAGGTTTGGGATGGCGGCGGCCGTCTAGTCCCGAGTCTGCCGCTGCCGATCTGATCCCCGCAAGAACCGCATGCCACGTGCCGAGAGAACCGGCGCGTGGCATTGCACGACAGTTTTCGGAATTCGCCGATATCAAGTGCTTCGTCATCAGGTCAACATGTCTGCCTGACTGACGCCCCTCTGCTGTTTCTCCAGTCTCCCCTGCACGACGTCTCGCTGGTGGCCCGCAGCCAGCGAGGCGACTTTTCTCGCGGGCTATCAGGAGATGTGTCCATGACGAAGCAAGCACTCATCGCGCAGCTGACCGAAAAACAGAAGGCCGCCAAGAACGACGGTGCGATCAAGGAGATACCGCAAAGCGAGCTTGACCGTATCTCCGGGGCCGGTGGCGGCAACGTGTTTGTGAACGCGACGTGGAGCCGTGCGATGTAACGCACGGTTGGGAAGCGAGCTGAGTGAACTGGGCGGGCGGAGATCGAAATTTCCGCCCGCTCGCAGCGGGAGGACGCAGGTCGTGAAACGGTATGTCGAAGTGATTCTCAAGATATCCGAGCGGTGCAATATCAACTGCACGTATTGCTATTTCTTCAACAAGGAAAACAAGGATTACGAAGCCAATCCGCCATACATGTCTAGCGCGACGGCGCGGCATTTCGTGAGGTTTTTGACATCGTCGCCGGATCTTAAAGACACCACGTTTCAGATCGATTTGCACGGCGGCGAGCCGTTGATGATGAAACCCGAGCGCTTCGAGGAACTCGTCACCCTCCTGCGCGACGGGCTCGCCGAAGCCGAGGCGGTGCAGTTCACGGTGCAAACGAATGCGATGCTGGTCAACGAGACGTGGCTGGACTTGTTTGCACGGCTGGGTATCTATGTTGGCGTCAGTATCGATGGGCCGAAGATCTATCACGACGAGAACCGCATTGATAAAAACGGCGATGGCACATTCGACCGAACGGCGGAGAAGGTGGCGCTCATCAGGCGGGCGGTCGAGGAGGAGCGAATTCCGGGGCTGGGCGCGATCTGCGTCATGAACCCGAAGTTCGATGCGCAACAGGTCTACGACACGCTGACGCGCTCGCTCGGTATCACGCAGTTGCAGTTTCTGTTTCCTGACGAGACGCACGATTCGATAAATCCGGCGGATGTCGCGGCTTTGACGCGATTCAGCCGGGCGCTGTTCCAGTGTTGGATGGACGACGAACGCGGCACGGTGCGTATCCGATCGTTTGACCGCGTGCTGGACGCGATATTGGCCGATGGTCCTCGCCAAGCGGCGATTCGCGGTGAGGCGGCGCACAGCACGGTTTTCACGCTTTCCAGTGCGGGTGATATCGGGCATGACGACACGCTGCGCAATGTGATTCCGGAGATCTTCTACGCTGGGATGAACGTGGCGGACGTCAATTTCCCCGAGTTTCTCGCGTGGCACGGTACCGTCAGCGCGCTATTGGCGCGGCAAACGGTAGCGGGCGTTTGCCGTGTTTGCGTGTGGCGAGACATTTGCGAGATGGCCACCCGTGCCGACACCGCGTTGCATCGCTGCAAGGATGGCGTGGCGGACCAACACACCGTGTATTGCGATTGCGTCAAAGCGACTTACGAGAAGGGGGCCGAGTATCTCGCGCTGCGAGGTGTGCCCATTCGAGACATTTCGAAGAATTTTTTGGAGACGCCGTAAATGACGGGCAATCATCAGAGCCGTGACTTTTTACGGCGGTGCGTGTGTCGCGGCACGTTTGCCGTGTCGTGCCTCTTGGCGTGGGGAGGCGGTGCCCACGCAGGCATGTGCAGTGCACCGTGGCCGGAGGTGAAGCCGGTGCTTGAATCGGCCATCGGGTATGGCGACGCGACAAAGAAGTCGGACCCTTTCGTCACACTCACGACGCGTGGCAGGCGGGTGAGGTTGCTGCTCGACACCGGATCGAATGCGCACGTGATTTGGGACAAACGGCTGCTGGCCGATCCGGCTGCGGAATCTGGAAATGCCGATACGTCTCGTCAATCCGATGCACGCGCGGACGGCGCTGAAGCTGGGGAAACGCTTCACGCCATTGCGTCATCCACGCATGCCCGACCCGCTGCGCTCGATCTCGTCGACATGCAAGGCAACCGGGTGACGCAACAGTTCTACGTGATCGACGCGACGCCGCTGATGGCAGACGGGTTCTCCGGCATTCTCAGCCCGCAGTACCTCGCGCAAGAAAAGGTATCCATCATCGACTTCAAGCGAGACTGCTTCTTCGTCAGTGAGCGATTCGATCCTGAAGCGAATGGGCAGTTTTCGCTGTCTTCCGGGGGCACGCTCCCCAATCCTTACCGAGTCATGGCGATTCCACTGGGTGTGGCGGGGGCGCGCGTTCCCGTCGTTGTCGATTCCGGTGCGCCCTTTACCAAGCTGCTGGCCGCAGTGATCGAACGGTCACCCGCCGGTCCACGCCTTCCCATGAACATCGATTTGTTAGGCAACCCCATTGCCAGCGACGAGCGCACCCGACTCGTCGACTTGACGATCAATGGCGAGACGGTGAAACGACACCCAGTGATGACGGCGGCGACGCTCAGCGACAAGGGCATCGTGAGCATGGGAGCGATTGGCATGGACTTGCTAAGAGACCGCGTGCTGTTTCACGACGACGATCGCCACCGCTTCGTCTTTCTTGAGCAATGACGTTAACGTGACCCGAGTCCGCCATGTTTCGCAAAGCAGCACTTGCGGCTGACCGTCCGGCTTGGCTCGGTGAGGTCCTGCTCATTCCACCACTTTCCCTGCGAATTGCCGCGATGGCGGCGGCGCTCGTCGCCACGGCGACAGTGGCGTTTCTGATCTGGGGGACATACACGCATCGCGCGACCGTCGTCGGACGGTTGGTGCCGTCCGCAGGGCTCGCCAAGCTGTATGCGCCCGAAGTCGGCGTCGTGACGCAACGGAATGTGTCGGAAGGGCAGCGTGTGAATGAAGGCGACGTGCTGTTCGTGCTGTCTGCCGAGCGTCAGAGCGGGACGGGCGATGGCATACGCACGCAGGTGGCGCGACGTATCGAGGCACGAGTGACTTCGCTACAAAGTGATTTGGACGACATCAGACGTATGCATGCGATGGCCGAGGACGCACAGCGCAAGGCCATTGCTGCGCGCTCGGAGGAGCTGGTCACGCTCGACGGCTTGATCCAGAGTCAGCGAGAGCGCGTCGCGCTCGCCAGCGTGAGTAAGGAGAGGTATGCGCGTCTATTGGCCAAGTCGTACGTCTCGCGCGAGCAAAGTCAGGAGAAGCACGCGCTGTATCTGGAGCAGCGCTCGCAATTGCAATCGCTGCAACGAGAGCGCGTCGTCGTGGCACGTACGCTGAGCGCCGATCGGCAGCGACTTGCCGCGATGCCTCACGCACAACGTCGCGAACTGGCACAGCGCACGCGCGAACTCGGCTTGCTGGAACAGGAGTTGGCGGAGAGCGAAAGCAAACGCGAGTTTTCGGTGATCGCACCCACGAGCGGCACGGCCACCGCTGTTGTCGTGGAAGTTGGGCAAACCGTCGCGCCGTCCAAGGCACTCATGTCGGTGGTGCCGACCGATTCGCCACTGCGCGCCCACTTATACGTGAAAAGCGATGCCGTGGGCTTCATGAGACCGGGCGATGCGGTTCGCCTTCGCTATCGCGCCTTCGCACATCAACAGTTTGGTCAATTCGGCGGCACGGTCACATCGATTTCATGGGCGGCACTGCCGCATACGGACCTTGCCGATGTCGATCCCTACGAGGGCGTGAATGGCGCCGGTACGCCGCTTTACCTAGTCAACGTCAGATTGCATGCGCAATCGATCCGTGCCGGTGATCGGACGCTGCCGTTGCGGGCAGGCATGCTACTCGAAGCCGACGTCAAGCGCGAGACGCGGCGGCTCTACGAGTGGGCGTTTTCGCCGCTGCGGAAATTGCAAAAGTCATGGTGAGGCGCTCGTTGTCCTATGTTCGATAGCTTCCGGCTCGACGACGAATTCAGACGGCGCGTGCCCTCGGTACTTCAAACCGAGGCCAGCGAATGCGGTCTGGCGTGTCTGGCCATGATTGCCGGCGCCCATGGCTATCGGATCGACTTGCCGTCGCTACGTGCACGCTTCCCTGTGTCCCAGATGGGCGTGACCCTCGCCCATCTGGTCGGCATTGCCAGAGGCCTGCACCTTGCCAGCCGTCCGGTCAGTCTCGACCTCGATGCGCTCGGTCAACTGAAGCTGCCTTGCATCCTCCATTGGGAATTCAATCACTTCGTGGTATTGGTGCGCGTCGGCTCGCGAGGCATTTCGATTCACGACCCAGCGCAAGGTCCGCGCTTCGTCAACATGGCGGACGCTTCCAAGTCATTCACCGGTGTGGCGTTGGAATTGTGGCCGCATGAAGCGTTCGTCGCCCGTGACGAGACAAAGACCACGCGTGTCACGGACTTGCTCGGCACGGTGACCGGCCTCATCCCAGCCATGGTGCAGGTGTTGGTGCTGGCGGTATCGCTGGAAATCTTCGTACTAGTCTCACCGTTTTACCTTCAATGGGTCATCGATCACGCGCTTGTCTCCGGTGACCGGGACCTATTGCTCACGCTGATGCTGGGCTTCTCGTTATTGCTTTTGTGCCAACACGGCGTGGCCGCGCTCCGGTCATGGGCACTTATGCGTCTTGGCGCGAACTGGAATCTCCAGTGGCGCGCCAATCTGTTCTCGCATCTCGTGCGTCTGCCCGTGCAGTACTTCATGCGCCGTCATCTTGGCGATGTCCTTTCGCGATTCGGCGCGGTCGATGAGATTCAGCGCACGCTGACCACTTCGTTTATCGAGGGCGTGCTCGATGGCGGCATGGCGCTGCTGACGCTGGCGCTCATGTTTATCTACAGCCCCTTGTTGGCGGCAACGGCACTCGGATTCATGGGGGGCTACGCATTGCTGCGACTCGGGATGTTTCGGCCGCTGCGCCACGCCACCGAGGCGCACCTGGTACATGCGTCACGCCAGCAAAGTCACTTCCTGGAGACGCTGCGCGGCATTAAGACCATCAAGCTCTTTTCCCGAGAGGACGACCGGCGCTCGACGTGGTTAACGTTGCTCGTTAGGCAAATCAATGCCGATATCCGGATTCAACGACTGACCATGGTCAGCAAACACGCCAACGGCTTCTTAATGGGCGCGGAGAACATCCTGATCGTGTGGCTGGGGGCCAGCTTTGTCATCGACGGGCGTTTCACAGTAGGTGCATTGATTGCGTTGCTCGCGTACAAGCTGCAATTTCAGACGCGCATGAGTGCGTTGATCGACAAGCTCGCCGAATTTCGAATGCTGGGGCTTCAAGCGTCACGGCTGGCCGATATTGCGTTGACTGCGCCGGAGACGGTCACGAACGCCACGCCTGCCGAGCCGATCGACACAACACCCGGTACGGCGCTCAAGGTCACGCGGCTTTCCTTTCGCTACAGCGACTGCGAGCGTCCCGTTCTCGAAGACGTGACGTTCTGCATTCGCCAAGGCGAGTCGGTGGCCATTGTCGGTCCCTCGGGCTGCGGAAAGTCGACGTTGGCGCACCTGTTGCTCGGCATTCTGACGCCCACCTCGGGAACGATCTCGCTCGCTGGTCGGCCTCTGGGTGTGCTGGACGTCGGCCGCCTGCGACATGCCGTGGGAACCGTCATGCAGGACGACACGCTGCTGGCGGGCTCGCTTGCCGATAACGTGAGCTTCTTCGATACGCAGGCCGATGACGGCTGGATTCGGGAGTGTGCGCGACTGGCTTGTGTCGACAAGGAGATCGAAGCCATGCCGATGGGTTACAACACCCTAGTGGGTGATATGGGAACGGTACTCTCCGGCGGGCAGAAGCAACGAATCTTGCTTGCCCGCGCGTTGTACAAACGCCCTCAAATACTGCTGCTCGACGAGGCAACGAGTCACCTCGATGCGGCTAACGAAAGACAGGTGAATGCGGCGGTTCGCTCGCTTCGGATGACGCGTCTGATCATTGCGCATCGAGCGGAGACAATCGCGACAGCGGATCGTGTCATCGAAATTCGTCACGGGCGAATCGTTTCCGATCGGCAACAGACGAAGTGTCCCGAATCCGGCGCGGCCGAGCGCCGAGGTTGATGTCGATGCGTCACTGGCTCGTGCGGGTGTTGTCATTACTCATCTTGATCGGCGGTGACGAGTGCGTCGCGACTTGCTTGCCGACTAGTGACACGTCGCCAACGGCCCCCACACAATCCGCCACCGCCACCGCCACCGCCACCGCCACCGCCACCGCCACCGCCACCGCCATCTTGCCCTCTAGTTCCGAGGAAGCCGGGATGGCGTTGTCGCTGCAAGAGGCGATACGTCTGGCGTTGGCGTTCGATCCCAGCATCCGCCAGACGTGGGCTACCACCGCGCGTCGGACCGCAGAGGTTGGCGTCGCTCGCGCGGCGTATCTCCCCTTGATCGAGGCGAGCGCGTCGGTGTCGCGCGTCAAACGTCGTTCGCGCGCTGAGGGTGAGTCGGGGAGCGCTACAGGCCGCGCGGAGAACGAGGACGACCAAGGCATCAATCTCACTTGGTTGTTACTCGATTTCGGTGCGCGCGGCGCTCGTCTGGACGAAGCCGGTCACCGGCTCACCGCTGCCACCGCGGCACAAGACGCCGATCTTCAACGAGTGGCATTCGATGCGGCGCATGCCTACTACGCGGCGTTAGAGGCGCAGTCGCTATGGAGAGCTGCGTGGAGGGTCGAGCAACTCTCGCTCGATAGCGTCGCGGCGGCCTGCGCGCGATATGACGCGGGTGCTGGCACGCTGGCAGACGTGTTGCAGGCGAGCACGGCACACGGCCGCGCCGAGCTGGCTCGGCTTCACGCCGCGACAAGCGCGGTGTCGCGGATGGGGCGGCTTGCGGCCCTGATCAATGTCGATATGCGTACGACGTTCGTTCTAGAGGGGGGCGCGGCAGGGGAGATGGGGGCGGAAGGGGAGCCCGATGGCACCTTCGATGCGATCTCGCCAATGCAATCGGTGGACGCGCTTCTCGCACTCGCCAAGCGGCAGCATCCTGCGTTACGTGCAGCAAGCGCGGAGGTGGAGGCGGAGCAAGCGCGGCGTGATGCGATTGCGCGTGCGTGGGCGCCGAGCATCACACTAGTGGGTGGCGTCAATCGCGAGACGCGTCATGGGGCGTTCGCGTTCGATGGCCCTGCGACCGCCGCGAGTGTCGGCATTCAACTCACGATTCCGCTCTATGACGGCGGCGACCGACGGTATCGCACAGCAGCGGCGGCAGCGTCGATCGGCGTGGCGCGAGCGAAGATGATGCAGACCGAGCGGCGCATCGCGGTGGACGTTTGGCAACACTATCAGGGCCTGCGCGCACTGTCTTCCCGGCGTGCTGTGGAGCGACGGCTGCTCGCGCACGCGAGGCAATCGTTCGACATGTCGCGCGGCAGGTATCGCGAAGGGGCGGGCAGTATGGAGGCATTGGTCACCGCGCAGGCGGCGCTCGCAGACGCGGAGCATGTGATCGTCGCGTCGCGCATCCGGTGGCTCACCCTTCGGCTTCGTCTGGCACTCAGTCTCGGACAACTCGACGTCCGGTTTCCCCGCGCTAAGCCGCTTGCGTCCCCGCTGCTGCCCGGTCAAGAAACCGGAACAGACGCGCATCGTCCGAATACGCCACATTGAAGCGGAACCATCGGCAAGGCTCGTTATGTGCGAGAAAGAACTCGCCCGGTGCGAGCATGATGCTCTCCGACAACGCCGCCTCCGCCAAGTCGCGCGCCGGTAACGCCGTATCGGGCAGACTCCCGCACACGAACATGCCGCCTTCGGGCTGTGCGAGCAACGTTACCCCGTGCGATTGCAACTGAGTGATGAGACGAGCACGCGAGCGGGTGAGCCGATCCGTCAATCGTTCGATGTGTTTGCGATGGCGTCCTTCGGTCAGAATCGAGTGCACGATGCGCTCGTTGATTTCCGACGACGTCAGCCCCGCCACCATCTTGCTGCGGGCAATCTCATGCGCCAGTTCCCGCGCGCAAGCGAGATAGCCCACTCGCACCGATGGCGAAATCGTTTTCGAGAAACTCGAGACGTAAATGACGCGCGAAAGACCATCCATGGCCGCCAGCGACGGGGTACCGGCTGGCGCCAACTCGCGGTAGATATCGTCCTCGACGATCCAGAAGCCATGCTGCTCGGCGCATTGCAGAATCCGATGCGCACACGCCGGAGTCAGCGAGGTACCCAGCGGGTTCTGCAATGCCGGATTCACGAACAGGGCGCGCGGCCGATGCGTTTGCGCCGCTTGCTCCAGTGCTGTCAGATCGAGACCAGCCTCGGTGCGGGGAATGCCGACGACGTTCAACCCGGCGAGTCGCAACACTGCCAACAGATTGCAGTACGCCGGTGCTTCGACCAGTACAGTGTCACCCGGCTTGAGCAACGTGCGCACCACAAGGTCGAGTGCCTGCGTCGCCCCCTGTGTGAGCACGATGTGCTCCGGCGGCGCGTCGATGGACAGTTCGCCCAGCCGCCGGGCGAGCCACTGTCGCAGCGGCCCGTAGCCGTGTGGGTGGCCGTAGTGCGCGAAATGGGCGCCCGGACCTTTTGAGAGCGTACGTAGCGCGCCGTGCAGGCCGTCCTCGTCCAACCAACTGTCCGGCAGCCAGCCGCAGCCGCTTTTCACGGCGATGCTGTCGTCGGCAAAAATCTCGGAGAGCAACCACGCGTTGGTGACTTCGCTGGCCGCCGCACTGGTCGCCCGTGTGCCGCCAGGGCTGGCGCCCCCGGTGTCGCGCGCATCGGGTGATCCGGCGACGAAGAACCCCGCACCGCGTCGCGCGACCAGCGTGCCGTTCGCCACCAACCGGTCGTAGGCTTCCACCACCGTAAACGTACTGATGCCGTGGGCCTTCGCCAACGAACGGATCGACGGCATGCGCATGCCCGCATGCAAGGTCTGGCGTTGCAGCGCCCGATCGACCTCGCGCACGAGCTGGTCGACCAGCGCTTCAGGCTGGGCACGGTTCAGGGAAAAGGCGAGCGGTTGGACCATGGCAACGAAGTGGGGGGAGCAAGTGCGTTCGGGGGTGACGCCCTATCGGCTGTTGCCAATACAGTTGAGGCGATTGACCGATACAGAATATACATTTTCCGAGTCACTGTACATGTCTGTACCGGTCGGGCTCTCGTAGGATCGCTCCATCTACCCGAAGCGGCGCACGCGTGACGTGCGGGCGACGGGATTCCTGATCGAGAGAGACTGGGGGAGACCCGCGATGAACATGAATGAACTGAACCTCGACATGACGGCGTTCTGGATGCCGTTCACCAACAACCGCCAGTTCAAGAGCGGTCCGCGCCTGCTTGTCGGTGCCGAGGGCATGTATTACACGTCGTCGGACCAGCGCAAGATTCTCGACGGCACCGCCGGTCTCTGGTGCGTGAACGCGGGCCATTGCCGCACGGAGATCGTCGAGGCGATTCGCAAGCAGGCCGGGGAAATGGACTTCGCACCGACGTTCCAGATGGGCCACCCGAAGGCCTTCGAAGCCGCCAGCAAGATTGCCGAAATCACGCCGCAGGGCCTCGACCGAGTGTTCTTCACGAACTCGGGATCGGAGTCGGTGGACACGGCACTGAAGATGGCGCTTGCGTACCACCGCGCCCGTGGCGAAGGCCAGCGCACGCGCCTCATCGGCCGTGAGCGCGGGTATCACGGTGTGGGCTTCGGCGGTATCTCGGTGGGCGGCATTTCGCCGAACCGCAAAGCCTATTCGGGCCAACTGCTGCCCGCGGTCGACCACCTGCCGCACACGCTCAACATCAAGGAAGCCGCCTTCACCAAGGGGCAGCCGACCTGGGGGGCACATCTCGCCGACGACCTCGAGCGACTGGTGACGCTGCACGATGCGTCGACCATCGCGGCCGTCATCGTCGAACCGCTGGCCGGCTCGACCGGCGTACTGGTACCGCCGCAGGGGTATCTGCAAAAGCTGCGCGAGATTTGCGACAAGCACGGCATTTTGCTGATTTTCGACGAAGTGATTACGGGCCTCGGCCGTCTGGGCAAGCCGTTTGCGGCTCAGTACTTCGGTGTGACGCCGGACATCATCACGATGGCCAAGGGCGTGAACAACGCCGCTGTGCCGATGGGCGCCGTCGCTGTGAAGACCAGCGTGCACGACACCATCGTCAATGCCGGTAACGCCGGTGCCATCGAGTTCTTCCACGGCTACACGTACTCGGGCCACCCGCTGGCGGCGGCGGCTGCCTGTGCCGCGCTGGATCTGTATAAGAGCGACGGCCTCTTCGAGCGGGCCGCAAAGCTGGCACCGCACTTCGAAAAAGCGATCCACGGTTTGCGCGACCTGCCGAACGTTGTCGATATCCGCAATCTGGGGATGGTCGGGGGCATCGAGCTGTCCTCGCGCGACGGCAAGCCGGGCGCACGCGCTCACGAAATCTTCGTGAAGTGCTTCGAGAAGGGCGCGCTCGTGCGTTACACGGGCGACATTCTGGCCTTCTCGCCGCCGCTCATCATCAGCGAAGCCCAAATCGACGAGCTGTTCGGCATCGTTGCCGAAGCCATCCGCGAAACGGCGTAACGCCGTCGCCAGACACGCACGACGAACAACACCGGCCAGCGCTTTGCGGCGCTGGCTGGCGACACGGAATTTACGGAAATCGACATGAATCAACGAGTCAGCACGGAACGTATCGAGCATTGGATTGGCGGCGCGAGCGTGGCGTCGGATGAGGCAGAACAGCGCTTCGGCGAAGTGACCAACCCGGCCACCGGCGAGGTCATCCGGCAAGTGGCGCTGGGCGGTGCGACGGACGTTGCACGCGCTGTGGCCGCTGCACGCGCCGCGTTGCCCGGCTGGCGTGCGACGCCGCCGATGAAGCGTGCCCGCGTGATGATGAAGTACCGCGAGTTGCTCGATGCGAATCGCGAAGCCATCGTGCAACTGATTACGCAAGAACACGGCAAGACGCTCGATGACGCACGTGGCGAAGTCACGCGCGGCGTGGAAGTGGTGGAGTTCGCCATCGGCATTCCGCACTTGCTCAAGGGCGAAATCGCCCCGCAAGTCGGCACGGGCGTCGATACTTATTCGATTCATCAGCCGGTGGGCGTTTGCGCGGGTATCACGCCGTTTAACTTCCCCGCCATGGTGCCGCTGTGGATGTTCCCGATGGCTGTGGCGTGCGGTAACACCTTTGTGCTCAAGCCGTCGGAGAAGGTGCCCTCGGCCGCGCTGTTGCTGGCGCGTTTGGCGAAGGAAGCCGGGTTGCCGGATGGCGTGCTGAACGTGGTCAACGGTGATAAGGCCGCCGTGGATGCGCTGCTCACGCACCCGGACGTGAACGCCGTGTCGTTCGTCGGCTCGACGCCGATTGCACAGTACATCTACAGCACCGCGTCGGCGCACGGCAAGCGCGTGCAAGCACTGGGCGGCGCAAAGAACCACGGTGTCGTGATGCCGGACGCCGATCTCGATTTCACGGTGGATGCGTTGATCGGCGCGGCTTACGGTTCGGCCGGTGAGCGCTGCATGGCGATCTCCGTCGCGGTGGCCGTCGGTGATGTGGCCGACAAGCTGGTCGCACGGCTGGCCAATGTCGCGAAGTCGCTGCCCGTGGGCGACGGCACCGACCCGGTGGCGCAAATGGGGCCGCTGATCACGCGAGCGCATTGCGATAAGGTGCGTGGCTTCGTGGACGCCGGTGTCGACGAGGGCGCAAAGCTCGTCGTCGATGGGCGCGGGCTGAAGGTCGCGCAGCGCGACGACGGCTTCTTCATCGGACCGTGCTTGTTCGACAACGTCACGCCGGAGATGTCGATCTACCGCAACGAGATCTTCGGACCGGTGCTCTCGGTAGTGCGCGTCGATACGCTGGAAGAGGCTATCGCGCTCATCAATCGCAATCAGTACGCCAACGGGACGGCGGTGTTCACGACGTCGGGTGGTGCCGCGCGCCGCTTCGAAGACGAAATCGAAGTCGGGATGGTCGGTGTGAACGTACCGATTCCAGTGCCGGTGTCGTACTTCTCGTTCGGTGGCTGGCGCAACTCGCTGTTCGGCGATCAGCATATTTACGGGCCGGAATCGGTGCGCTTCTACACGCGCTCGAAGGTGGTGACGCGCCGCTGGTCGGAAGGGCGTCCGGCCAATGCCACGTCGTCGCTCGTGATGCCAACGCTGGGGCAATAACCGTAACGACACGAAACCCGGTGGGCGCTGACCACCGAGTGTTCGAGAAAATGCCGCGTGTGAGCGTCGTCTCACTCGCGGCATTTTTATTGGCGGCAGGACGGTCGTTTCGTCGCGTGCGCCGCTGTGTTCAGATCACGTCATTCGTCGAATAGCGCCAGCACGCGGTACTCGATACTTGCGCGCGGCGGCACGGGCGCAACGGCATGCAGATCGTCGAAGGCACCATGCGGGACGAACCGTGTCGGTGCACTCGAATCGTAGCCAACGAACAGCAACATTTCCTCCGGCTGCATATCGCTGACGTAATGCCAGCGCTGCGTGTCTCGGTGCAGCACTTCATAGACTTGCCCGGCGCGTCCACCCGCCTGCTGGATGTCGATGGGGTGAAGATCGTCCGGCGCGACGCTACGGGTATCGCACAGCGCCAGCGGGTTGTCTCGCAACGGACCGATCAGCGGATGCCAAGCATTGAAAATCGCATAGCGCGCGGGCAGCGCGACGCCCGGTGCATGATCGGCGAGAATTTCTGCCGCCCGGCGCGGTCCCGATACGGCCGTGTAATCGCAATGCGCCCGGCGATCCGCCTTGCGTTTCACGACCTCGCCGCTTTCATTACGTTCGAGTGGCATGCCGCTCTCGCCCTGTCCCGCACCGCGCATCGTGAAGTCGAACACGATGACGCGCGTGGCGCCGATGGCCGCTTTGACCGTTTCGGCCACGGCTTCGAGTGCGGTGCCGGGAATGTATTCGGGAGGCAGGCCGAAGTTAGCCGCGGGCGTATGCAGCAGCACCGCAAAGCCTTCCCGATCAATGGATGGCGGCAGCGGCAGCGACCGGATATCTTGCACACGGACCGTGCATGGCAGCGACGCCGTTGCACCGTCGCCTGTCGGCGGCACGAAGAGCATGGTGCCGGTTGTTCCCTGCGTCGAAAGCATGGAGGCCGGACTCATTCGGAATCGCTACCGAAGTGCAGGGCGCCGATTTTGTTGCCGTCAGGGTCGCGAAAGTAAGCCGCATAAAGACCGGGCACACAGTCGCGCGTACCCGGCTGGCCTTCGCATGTCGCCATACCCGTCGCCATCGCGGCGGCGTAGATGGCCTGCACCTGCTCGGGACTGCTTGCGTCCAGACCCACCATGACGCCGTTGCCATTCGACGCCGGGGCGCCATTGTGCGGTGTCATGAGCATGAGTTCCGGCATCGGGCCGTCACTCGCACTAAAGGCAAGTGCGTGCTCATCGTCGTGCACGATGGTCGCGCCCAACGGGGCAAGCACCGCGTTGTAGAACGTCTTCGAACGGGCCAGATCGCTCGATCCGAGCGTGGTGTAAAGAATCATCGTGTGTCCTTGGATCGCCTGAGAGTGATTGTCTGCGCGTGGTGCATGGCATCGCGCGAGGAAAACCGAGTCTACTGAGCGGACACAGCGTTGTGCGGAAGGGAATTCCTAAACGGCTTTAGGGAGTCGCCTTGGTTTTGCAGACAATCGCCAGCAAAACCAAGGGAGATGGTGACGTCGGCAATGCTTATCGCACCGGGGCGATTTCGATGCCTTCGTCGAGTAGGAACGTGCGAATGCGTTGCGCGAATTCGAGCGCGTGATCGCCGTCGCCGTGCAGGCAAACGGTTTGTGCGTTGATCGGCACCAGCGTGCCGTCAATCGCGCGCACGCGTTGATCGCGCACCATCATCAGCGTTTGCGCCAGCGCGTCCTCTTCGCGTTCGATGAGTGCGCCCGGCGTGCCGCGTTTGACGAGCGAACCGTCCGCGTTGTATCCCCGGTCGGCGAAGACTTCCTCGACGGCATGCATACCGGCGGCGCTCGCGGCTTTCACCAACTGGCCACCCGCCAGGCCGAACACCGCCAAATCGGTGTCGAACGCACGAATCGCCTCGACAATCGTCTCGGCAAGCGCCGGATCGCGTGCGGCCTGGTTATAGAGCGCACCGTGCGGTTTCACGTGCGAGAGCCAGCCGCCTTGCGCGCGCACCATCGCCGCGAGCGCGCCGATCTGGTACAGCATGCCGGCGCGAATCTCGTCGAGCGGCAATTGCATCTCGGTGCGGCCGAAGTTCTCGCGATCGGGAAAGCTCGGATGCGCGCCGATGGCCACGCCGTTGGCAAGTGCCCAGCGCACCACTTGCTGCATGGTGCCGGCGTCGCCGGCGTGCCAGCCGCATGCAACATTGGCCGAACTGACAAGGGCGAGCAACGGCTCGTCGTAATCGCAACCTTCGCCAAGGTCGACGTTGAGGTCGATTTTCATCGTGGGGTTCTCCTGCGGGGACGCGGGGGCCGAGGGTCAGCGCTTACGCGAAATGGCCGGCCGGCGTGAAGTGTCCAGAATGCCGCGGTCATGCCACGCGAGGGCGCGCTCGATCTGCGCAAGGTAGCGCAATTGCTCTCGCCACGCCTCACGTGCTTCAGCCTGCGTGCACTCCGAGAAATAGAGGGTGCTGCCCAGCCGTGCTTGGCCCAGGCGCCATAGGTCGGCACTGATGACGGTGCCAATTTTGGGATATCCCCCGGTGGTCTGCGCATCGGCCAACAAAATGATCGGCTGGCCCGAGGGCGGCACCTGAATCACACCCGGCAGCACACCGTGCGAGGGCAGGTCGTGGGCGCGATTTTTCTTGCGCGCGAGCGCCTCCGGGCCGGCAAGCCGATAACCCATGCGGTTGCTGTTCGGCGTGACTTGCCACGGGTTTTCCCAGAACGTTTTGTGCGTGGCGGCCGTGAAATCGTCGTACTCGGGGCCGGGCAGTACGCGCACGCGATGCGCCAGCGGATCGGAGAGCCACAGCGGCGGACGCACACCCAACGGCCCGACGTTGTGGGTGGCGGCGCTGGCGTGGCCGATGCTTAGGCGATCGCCATCGTGCAATGCGCGGCCCTCATGACCGCCGAAACCGGCCGCCAGATCGGTGCTACGCGAACCGAGTGCCACAGGCACGTCGATGCCACCCGCCACCGCGAGGTACGTCCGCATACCGAAGCGAGCGGGGCGCAAGGTGAGCGTCTGGCCGCGTGCGACGGGAAAACGCCACCATGACCAGACGGGAACGCCGTCGAGATCGGCGTGGCAGTCGGCCCCGGTGAGCGCAACGACGGTGGCCGACGAGAAGCGCAGCGCGCACGTGCCCATCGTGATTTCGAGGGTGGCAGCGTTCAGGTCGTTGCCGACAAGTCGATTGGCGACAGCGCAGGCGAGCGGGTCGATGGCGCCGCCGCTGGCGACCCCGAATTCACGCTGACCGGTTCGGCCCAGATCCTGAACCGTGGTGAGCAGGCCGGCACGCAGGATATCGATCACAGGTCGAGGCTCGCGATAGTAAAGCGCACGCGATCGCCCGGCGCCAACAAGGCAGGCGGGGTCGCAGCGGGATCGAACAGGGCGCTCGCGGTGTGGCCGATGATCTGCCATCCGCCGGGCGATGTCAGGGGATACACGCCGGTCTGACTGCCGCCGATACCGACGGAGCCCGCCGGCACGGCCAGCCGGGGCTCGGCGCGCCGTGGCATGGCAATCGATTCGTCGAGCCCGCCCAGATACGGGAAGCCCGGCTGAAAGCCCAGGAAGTACACGATGTATTCCGGCGCGGTGTGGCGTTGTACGACGGTCTTGGGTTGCAGCCGCGCATGTTTGGCGACGTCATGCAGATCGGGGCCGTGTTTGCCGCCGTAATGCACGGGAATTTCGATATCGCGCCCGACGTCGCCCGCTGGCGGTTGGGATTGCCACGCTTCGCGCAGGCGTTCGCCGAGGGCTTCCTGATCGGTGGCGA
Organism: Pandoraea pneumonica; assembly: GCF_049918595.1. GTDB lineage: Bacteria > Pseudomonadota > Gammaproteobacteria > Burkholderiales > Burkholderiaceae > Pandoraea > Pandoraea pneumonica_A. The sequence goes on along the minus strand of NZ_JBNCRZ010000001.1, from coordinate 756,989 downwards.
GCGGGTCGAACAGCAGCGTGAGGTTGTTCATGCCCGGCACCACTTCGCGCACGTCGGGCCAGTTGCGCGCGAGCGACGCCACGTGCCAGACGCGGCGCTGGGCGCCAAGGCTGGGGGCGGTGCCGGCTTCGCAAACAAGGGCGCTGTCGCCGAGCGGCAGAATCTTGAGCGTCGTCATGAATTAGCGGGTAGTGCCGTGAGGGCGGTCGGCGGGATGGGAGGCGGGCGGCGCGTCGGGGCCGCGGTAGGTGGCCGATTCGGTCACGATGGCATCGAGTGCGAGATCGTGGGCTTCAGCGGTGAGTTCGGCGACTTCGAGCGCGTCGTAGGCGATGCCGAGCGTGCGAGGCACGGGCGAGAGCGAATGCAGGGTGCGGTCGTAGAAACCGCCGCCGTAGCCCAGGCGCAGGCCGGTGCGCGTGAAACCGACGCACGGCACCAGGAGCAGGTCGGGTACGAGCACTTCGGTGTCCTTCGGCACGGGAATTCGGTAGTGGCCTTCGGTCATGAGCGTGTCGGGCGTCCAGCGATGAAAGACCAGCGGCGTGGCGGGGGCGGTAACCACCGGCAGCGCGGCTAGGCGCACTGCGTTGGCGGCGTTCGCGGTGCCCGTTGCGCCCGTTGCGATTGAGGCGGTGGCTGCCTCGGCAAGCCAGTGGCCGACCACGCCTCGCGCATCGAATTCGCCCTGAATGGGCCAGTAGAAACCGATACAGCGCGGGGCGCACCGGGCGATCTCGTCGGCGAGCCGGTGCGCGAGCGCGGCATCGAGCGCGTCGCGCTCGGCGAGCGACTCGCGTGTGGCCAGCAGCGTACGGCGCAGCGCCCTTTTCTGGTGGGCGTTGGCCGCCGATTGGGCGGTGTCCCGTGCTATGCTTGAATCCACTTTTTACCCGACGCTCCCCCGAAGATGTCCGAACGTTTGACCCGAGTATATCGCGCCGCCGCGCTTGCCCTGAGCGCCGCGGCGCTTGTCGCGTGCAGCACCACGCAGGCGACCGGCCGCCCCAAGGCGCAACCGGCGGCAAGCCGCTCGGCACCAACGGCCACGTCTGCCGACGCGCTCTCGCAGCGTTCGCCGGACGACATCTTCGTCCAGCTTCGCGAAGCCGCCCGCACCAACGATGCCCCGCGTGCCACTGCGCTCGCGGCGATGCTCTCCGATTACGACGTGCCGTCGTATGTCCAGTACTTCCAGATCAAGTCGCGCATGTTCGATCGCTCGGGCAAGGCGCTGATCGACACCCCCGACGACGATATCCGTGCCTTCTTGCGCACATATGACGGTCAGGCGATTGCCGACCGTATGCGCAACGACTGGCTGCTGGTACTGGGCAAGCGTCACGACTGGCAGACGTTCGACACGGAATACCCGAAGTTCGCGCTCGACGACGACACGCAGGTCAAGTGCTATGCGTTGATGTCGCGCGCGGCGCGTGGCGAGAACGTGACGCAAGCAGCGACCGATCTGCTGACCACGCCGAAGTACTACGGCGAAGGTTGCGTCGACATGATCAATACACTGGCCGCGAACGGTCAGTTGCCGCGTAAGGAAGTCTGGCATCAGATGCGTCTGGCCTACGAGGAGAACTACACCTCGCTGGGTAAGCAGATTGCCGATGCTCTAGGTGCCGTTCGACCGGACGACAGCCTGCTCGATATGGCCGCCAACCGCCCGACGCAGATCCTTGCACGTGGCGTCGATGGCTCGGAGCAATCGCGTCAGCTCGCGTTGCTGGCCACCGTGCGCATGGCACGCTCGGACGCCGGTCTGGCCGCGAGCAGCTTTGCGGGCGTGGCAGGCAGCCTGTCGCAGGACGAGCGCGCCATCGGTTGGGGCGCGATCGGCATGCGCGGTGCGCTCTCGCAGAACCCGATGGCGATCAGTTGGTACCGCCAGGCGGGCACGGCCAAGCTCTCGAACACGGCGCAAGAATGGAAGATTCGCGCAGCCCTTCGCGCGGGTGACTGGAATCTCGTGCGCACCGGCATCGAAGCCATGCCGTCCGGCTTGCGCGACGACGGCGTGTGGACGTACTGGTACGGCCGTGCGCTGCGCGAAGCGGGGCAGGGCGATGCGGCGCGCACGCAATTCCAGAAGATTGCGATGCAGCCGAATTTCTATGGCCAACTGGCCAATGAAGAACTGGGCAACAAGACGTCTGTGCCGCCGCGCACCAGCGTTACGCAGGCCGAGATCGATGCCAATCGTGCAAACCCGGGCTTCCAGCGCGCTGCGAAGTTCTATGCGCTGGGTCTGCGCTTCGAAGGTAATCGCGAGTGGAACTGGGAGCTGCGCAACATGACGGACCGGCAATTGCTGGCCGCCGCGCAGTACGCCAAGAACATCGAGCTGTTCGATCGCACGGTCAATACGGCGGATCGCACGAAGGTCGAGCACGACTTCACGCTGCGTTATCTGATGCCGTTCCGCGATGTGCTGGAGCGCAACGCCGCTGCCGTCGATCTCGACGAAGCGTGGGCTTACGGTCTGATTCGTCAGGAATCGCGCTTCATCATCGATGCGCGCTCGTCGGCCGGTGCCGGTGGCCTGATGCAGATCATGCCCGCGACGGCGAAGATGGTCGCCAAGAAGATCGGCATGGATTACGAGCCGGGCATGATGCACGACATCAACGTCAATATTCGTCTGGGCACGAGCTATCTGTCGTCGATCTATAACCAGTTCGACGGCTCGGCCGTGCTGGCCTCGGCCGGTTACAACGCCGGTCCGGGCCGTCCGCGCACGTGGCGCTCCACGCTCGATCGCCCGGTGGAAGGCGCGATCTTCGCCGAGACGATCCCGTTCAATGAAACGCGGGCTTATGTCGAGAATGTGCTGTCGAACACCACGTATTACTCGGCCCTGATTACGGGCCGTCCGCAATCGCTCAAGGAGCGGCTTGGCGTAATCCTGCCCCAGTGACGTACCCGGGGCGCGGGCCGCGCGCCCAAGGTCATGACTCGGAGGTGACGCATGCGCTATAACGTTTGTGTCGTCGGTGGCACCGGTTTCATCGGTGGCCATCTGGTCGCCCGGTTAGTGTCGTCGGGGCACGCAGTGCGGCTGCCGACACGGCGCGTCGAAGCCGCCAAGGCCCTCGGTGTGCTGCCGGGCGTGGAACTCGTCGAGTGCGATGTGCACGACCCCCGCGCGCTGGAGCGCGTGATCGCGGGCAGCGACGCGGTGATTAATCTGGTCGGTGTGTTGCACAGCGACCGCGGCACGCCCTACGGACGAGCCTTCGCCCGTGCGCACGTGGAGCTGCCGCGCAAGATTGCGCAGGCATGCAGCGATCGCGGCATCAGTCGCTTGCTGCATATGAGCGCACTGGGTGCCGATTCCAACGGCCCGAGCATGTATCAGCGCTCGAAGGGCGATGGCGAGAAGGCAATCCGCGAGACAGGGATTCCCGTCACGATCTTCCGCCCCTCGGTTGTCTTCGGTCCCGGCGACAACTTCCTCAATACCTTTGCCCGTTTGCAACGCCGCTTACCGGTGGTGCCGCTCGCGAGTGCGAAAGCGCGCTTTCAGCCGATCTATGTCATCGATGTGGCGCAGGCGTTTGCTGGGGCGCTCGACAACGATGCGACGCTCGGCAAGACATATGAGTTGGGCGGTCCGCAGGTGTACACGCTCGAAGAACTCGTGCGCTTTGCTGGCGCGGTGTGTGGCTGCGAGCGTCCGATTCTGCCGCTGACCGAGGGCGCGGCGCGCTTGCAGGCGGCCGTCTTCGAGAAGCTGCCCGGCGACCCGGTCATCACACGCGACAATCTCGATTCGATGCGCGTCGATAACGTGATGACAGGACCGTTGGCTCCCGAGCTGAACCTCACGCCCAATGGTCTCGAGATCGCCGTCGATTATCTCGATGGCGACAACTGGGAGCGGCGGTTGTCGGATTACCGGCGCTACGCCGGCCGCTGAAGGCGGCGCGCGGGCGCTGCGCTACCCCCTCAATCGTTTTCGCAAACTGATCGTTATCGCGTGCGTATCGTGTGCGCGCAAGGAAAGTCCTCATGCAACTGATCGTCGCCAACAAGCGCTATTCCTCGTGGTCGATGCGCCCGTGGGTTCTGCTCAAGCATTTCGGCATTGCGTTTGAAGAGTGCAACGTGTGGCTCGCCCAGCCCGACTCACGTGAGCAGATTCTTCGCTACTCCCCCACCGGCAAAGTGCCGTGTCTGATCGATAACGGCATCACCGTGTGGGACTCCCTCTCGATTTGCGAGTACCTCGCCGAGAGCTATCCGCACCTGCCGCTGTGGCCGTCGTCGCGCGAAGCTCGTGCACACGCTCGCAGCGTTTGCGCCGAGATGCACAGCGGGTTCGGCGCACTGCGCAACAGCATGTTCATGAACGTGGGCGCGCATTGGCCGGGCGCTGCGGCAACGCCTGAGACGCTCGCCGATGTGCGCCGCATCGAGGCCATTTGGGAAGACTGTCTCGCGCGTCACGACGGCCCGTTCTTGTTCGGCGATTTCACGATTGCCGACGCGTTCTATGCCCCGGTAGTGATGCGTTTCGCCACGTTCGAACCGGCCCTCTCGGCGCACGCACAGGCTTACGCCGACCGCATCCGCGAAGTGCCTGCGGTGCAGGCGTGGGTGGCGGCGGGCAAGGGCGAGGCGCAACGTGTGGCTTACTACGAATCGCGTCCATGAAGATTTACGCCGTCGGCGGCGCCATTCGCGACGCCATGTTGGGTCTGCCGGTCAAAGATCGCGACTACGTTGTGGTGGGCGCGACGCCCGAGGAAATGGTGCAACTGGGCTATAAGCCGGTTGGCCGCGACTTTCCGGTTTTCCTGCATCCGAAAACGCGTGCCGAGTACGCGCTTGCGCGCACCGAGCGTAAGACGGCGCGCGGTTATCACGGGTTTTCGTTCTATTTCGCCCCCGAAGTTACGCTGGAAGAAGATCTGATTCGGCGTGATTTCACGATCAATGCGATGGCGCGCGAGGTGCTGTCCGACGACAGCCTGTCCGACACGCTGGTCGACCCCTACGGCGGTGCGCGTGACCTGAAGGCACGTCTGTTTCGTCACGTTGGCCCGGCATTCGCCGAAGACCCGGTACGTATTCTTCGTTGCGGACGCTTTGCGGCGCGCTTCACCGACTTCTCGGTCGCTGACGAGACGCTCGACCTGATGCGCGAGATGACCGCAAATGGCGAAGTCGACGCGTTGGTTGCCGAGCGCGTCTGGCAAGAACTTTCACGCGGATTGATGGAAAACCGACCGTCGCGCATGTTCGACGTGTTGCGCGATGCGGGGGCCCTGGAGCGGATCCTGCCCGAGTTGGCTCGCCTATGGGGTGTGCCGCAACGTGCCGACTATCACCCGGAAGTCGACACGGGCGTGCACGTGATGATGGTGTTGGACTTTGCCGCGGCGCAGGGGTATTCGCTGCCGGTGCGTTTTGCGGCGCTCACGCACGATCTCGGCAAAGGCACCACGCCTGACGACGTGCTGCCGCGTCATATCGGCCACGAAGGGCGTAGCGTCGATCTGCTTGGCCCGTTGTGCGCACGTTTGCGCGTGCCGGTCGAATGTCGTGAATTGGCGCAGGTAGTCGCGCGCGAGCACGGCAACATTCATGCAAGTGGGAAGTTCGGCGCATCGGCGCTGGTGCGCTTGCTTGAGCGTTGCGACGCGTTGCGCAAGCCCGAGCGATTTGTCGAGATTCTGCAAGCGTGTGAAGCGGATGCGCGTGGTAGAGGCGGGGATTTTCCGAAGGTGCCTTACGCGCAACGAGACCGTCTGATGGCGGCGCTCGAAGCCGCCCGGTCCGTCGATGCCGGCGCCGTTGCGCGCCAGTATGCCGACAATCCGGCGAAGATTCGTGAAGCGGTGCAAGCCGCACGGATCGATGCAGTCGAGGCCGCAGGTCTCGCCGCCAAGGACGACGCCTGAGACGGCACGTTCTTTATCTTGACGGCTTTTCGAGTGACGCCGGGTGGGGGCTTGCCGCCGCGGTATCGGGCCGGTCGTCGATCTCCCGAAGAAACGTTTCCTCCAGCAAATCGGCCGACTCGGGCAGTGGCGGTAACGCACGGCCCGAGATCTTGATGCGCTCCATCTCGATGGAGACGCTGTAGCTTCGTCTCTCGCGATGGCACACATGGTCTCGCTGGCGATCGACGATGTGTCGCATTTCTGCGGCTTCTTCCGCCGTGGTGCACGAGTGGCGTCGTACGTAATCGGCAAGACGGCCTCGTGACTGGGTGTGCCGCATGATCGAGGGCGGCAGCAAGGCGTCGCTTTGTTTGAACGAGAGGTGATGAAACTCGACGGCGTCGTCGAATTCGCCGGCGCGGAGTCGCCGGTGGAGCGATTCGAACGTGCTCGCCTGTTTGAACATGGTCGTGCAGGCCACCAGACTAAATATGCCGCAGTCGATTGCGCTTTGTTGAGTGCGGGTCTCGAAGATGAGCAGGTTGCGGTTGGGCCAATCGAATCCAGCGGGCTTGTGGTGCGCCAGCGCTTGGCACAGGCGTATCGCGAGCTTTGACGCACCCTCACCGTTCATTGATCCGGACTCGAGCAGAATCACCGATGGCTGAGCGTCGAAAAAGGCCAAATCAAAGGCGGCGAAGTGAATACCGTCAGCTCCCATATTGACCACGCCCTGCTCCCGGCCCTCGGCTTCCGGCAGTCGATAGCGCTGCAATATGTGTTCCACCAACGCCTCTGGATATTCGAAGTACGACGCGCGCATGCCTGGGCGGCGGGCGCACTCGGAGGCGATGAGTTGAGGCAGGAATTTCCCGTCGACACAGGCCATGCTCGGGCATTGCTTATCCGCCGAGAGAAAACTCACGGCGAAGTTGTAGTAGGCGTGTAGCGTTCGTGGGAACGAATAACGCAATGCTTCGGGGCCACTGGCATCGATTGCCGAGCGAATCTCGGCGAATGGAAAATGATTGGGTGGGCTGACTCGGCGGGGGCCGTCATCCTGTGCCGCGCCCGGGACGGGGGCTGGCAAAGAGACGCTCCTGGTGAGCGACCAGTGAGATATCGGGTGCATAGGCTCTGGAGAATAGAAAAAGCCGCCATGATGGCGGCTTCCCCGTCTCGCTCGCTTCACTGCTTTACGCGAGGGTTTCGGTATTCCATCGAATCCGAAACGAAACCTCCGCGCAATCTTGGTACCGACTTACTCAAACGCGTGATCGTTCGGATTCGCGTAGAGCTGCTTGAGCTGCTCGCTCATCGGGAAGTTGAAGTTGATGTTCTTCGGCGGCACCGGCGACTCGAACCACTTCTTGTACATCGTGTTGATTTCGCCGCTCTTCATCACACCGGCGAGCGTGTCGTCCACGAGCTTTTTAAACTCCGTGTCGCCGTGTTTCATCATGAAGCCGTACGCTTCGAACGATTGCGGCGTGCCGGTCACGACCCAGTCGTCGGGGTTGCGGCCCATGGTGCGCGCACCGGCGAGCAGCACGTCGTCCATCATGAAACCTTGCACGCGCCCGCCTTGCAGCATGATGAACGACTCGCCGTAATCCTTGCCGGCGATCACGCTCATGTTCATCTTCTTGTCGTTGTTCATCTTGTTGAGGATGCGCTCCGACGTGGTACCCGCATTGGTCACGACGGCCTTACCCGCGAGATCCGGGAAGTCTTTGACGCCCGAATTCTTGTTCACCAGCAAACGCGTGCCGGCCACGAAGAAGGTATCCGAGAAGTTGACCTGTGCCTGACGGGCTTTCAGGTTCGTAGTCACACCGCACTCGATGTCGACCGTGCCGTTTTGCACCAGTGCGATGCGATTCTGCGACGTCACGGGGATGAAGCGCACTTGCAGATCCGGCTTCTTGAGCTTGGTCTTCACCGCGTCGACGACCTTGTTGCAGAGGTCTTGCGAGTAGCCGATGACGTTGTGATTGTTGTCGTAGTACGAGAACGGGATCGACGACTCACGATGGCCGATCGAAATGACACCGCTGCTCTCGATCTTTTGCAGCGTTTCCGATGCGCTCTGTGCTTGCGCTGCGCCCGTAGCGATGCTCATCGCCACGCCCAGCACTACCCCGGTCCATCGCGCCTTGGTCTGCATCTTGATCATGCCCTGCTCCTGAAAAGGTCTCACCGTGATTCACGACTGAATCGTTTGTTTCATACTAATTTTTTTGCAACAAATGATCAAATACTTGTTAACCCTAGCGATGATGGGGTTAAGCGGGCGCAGTGCACGCGCGTTGGCCAGCGCGTCCTGTGCGGCGGCGCAGGGCGTGACGTGACGGTATGACTAGGAGGGAAGTTTGCCGCTCGACTGTGACTGCAACAGCTGTTGCAGGTGGGCAGCGCTCAGAGCAGGCGAATCAGCAGATTGAAGACGAGCGACAGGAGGACCGTCGAGCCGAACGGGAAGAGCATTTCCCGGCCGCGCCAGCGCACGCGCAAATCGCCGGGCAGGCGGCCAATGCCGAGTTTGGACAGCCAGGGAGAGGCCGCCGAGAGGATGCAGACCGCGATGAAGATCGTAAACATCCAGCGGAACATCGGCGTGGCCTTAGTAGAAGAGAGGGACGATCAGAGCGCGTGACTGCGGTCGCCAGTGGCAAAGCCGATGAGTCCGGCCCATTCGTCCATGCCGCGTCCGAAGGCGATCACCTTGAAGAGCTCGCCCATTTCCGCTTCTGAGAGCAGCTTCTGCGCGGCATTGGCCGCTGGCAGGAACGTGGCCGGGTCGGTCGGGTCGAGCGCACTCATCAGATCGACGATGCCCGCATTGAGCAGGAATCGCGCCTGCGACGTGAAGCCCAGCAGGTCGAGGCCCGCTTCCACGCCCGCGTCGGCGATGCCGGAGAATTCCACGTGCGCGGTGATGTCTTGCAGGCCCGGGTAATAGAACGGATCGTCGTGCGCGTGATGGCGGTAGTGGCACATCAGCGTGCCTTGTCCGCGCTGCGGGTGGTAGTACTCGCGCGCTGGGAAACCGTAATCGATGAGCAGGAGCACGCCGCGCGCGAGCAACGGGGCTACGCTGCGCACGAAGGCCATTCCGGCTTCATGCGTTTCGGTCAGGTATTCCTGTGTAGGCGGCAAGCCGTCGAGGGCGGCGAGCGCTTCAGGCAACAGGCCGGTGTGCAACCGTTCTTCCCACGCGAAGCCGTCGTCGCCCACGACCACACCGCGCTCGAACCAGACCGGCTGACCGTGGGCGTCCGGACGGCGTGCCCAGAGTCGCACGGGCATGGCGTCGAGCACTTCGTTGCCGAGCATCACGCCTTGGAAGGCGTCCGGCAGTTGGTCGAGCCACGTGACTTTATCCAGCAGATGCGGTGCGATGCGGGCGATAGTGTCGCGCTGACGGGCTCGCAGTTCGCCCGAGAGCTCCATGATCGAGTAGCGCTCACAGGGCGTGCCGTCCGCTTCCAGCGCGAGCAGGAGGTCGGCGGCAAGGCGTCCCGAGCCCGCACCGAACTCCAGCACCTGCGTGTCGCCGGTCTGTTCGAAGACTTCGGCGATCTGGCGCGCGAGCGTGCGGGCGAAGAACGGCGTGAGCTCCGGCGCGGTGACGAAGTCGCTGCCATCGGCCGCGAGGCGCCCGAATTTGGCGGCTCCGGCGGCGTAATAGCCCAGGCCGGGTGCGTAGAGTGCGAGTTCCATGAAGCGATCGAACGGCAGCCAGCCGCCGGCCGCGTCGATGGCGTCGGCAAGATGGGCCGTGAGGCGGCGCGAGTGTTCGAGCGCGTCGGCCTCTGGAACGGGTAAACTATGGGGTTTCGGTGCGGCCTGATTCATGCCGGCATTGTAACGGAGTCCGCGCAGACTATCTGCCGCGCCTTGTCATCTGGCGCGAGGCCCCGCCAATAGGCCGTCTTCAGCCCATTTGCGCGTGTTTTCGAGGTGACCGGGCTTGGCTGCACAAGCCACTTCGTCATTCGATGCCCCGAGGGCCCTTGGGCCGCCGCCGTCGAAAGTGCCTGCATCACCCAGATTTCACCTGCCCCCTGACAGGAAACCGACGCATGACCGTTGCACCCACGCCACGCTTCTCGCCCGCTCCCGGCGACGCCAATGCCCGCACGCCTGCCGTGCCGCGCGTGGCGCTTGTCACGGGCGGCGCGCGCCGTATTGGCCGCGCCATCGCGTTGCGGCTGGCTGGCATGGGCTGGGACGTCGCGGTGCATTACGAGCGTTCGCACGACGAGGCGCTCGAGACGGTCGCCGCGATCGAAGCCTTGGGTCGTCGTGCGGTGGCCTTGCAGGCATCGCTGGCCGACGAGGCCGCGACAGTGGGCTTGATTGCCCGCTGCACCGAGGCGCTGGGCGTGCCGGGCTGTCTGGTGAATAACGCCTCGCGCTTCGAGTACGATAGCGCCGCAGATTTCGGCTATCAGGCGCTCGAGCGCCATATGCGCGTGAATGCGGGCGCACCGTTGGTGCTTGCCCGCGAGATGTACACGGCGTTGGGCGAGTCGGGGCGCGGGGTTGTCGTCAATCTGCTCGATCAGAAGCTGGCGAACCCGAATCCCGATTACCTCTCCTACACGCTGTCGAAGGCGGCGCTCGATGTTGCCACGACACTGCTGGCGCAAGCCTTCGCGCCGCGACTTCGTGTAGTCGGTGTGGCGCCGGGGGTAACCCTGCTGTCGGTCGATCAGACCCCGGCTGGCTTTGCCGCCGCGCACGCCGCGACGCCGTTAGGCGCCTCGTCGACGCCGGAGGACATTGCGCAGGCCGTGGCCTATCTGGCCGATGCGCCGGCGGTGACCGGCACGGTGCTGTATGTCGATGGCGGACAGCATCTGGCGGCATCGTCGCGGGACGTAAAATTTCTGACCGAGCCGGCCGACGCCGACCGGTCTCGTTGATTGTCTTTAAGAGTTTTCAAAATGCATAGCGCTCTTTCCCACCCTCGCCTGATGGACTGCCGTCGCATGTTCCTGCGCGACTATGAAGTGTTCATCAACATCGGCGTGCACGATCACGAGAAGCGTGGCGAGCAGCGCGTGCTGATCAACGTGCAACTGTTCGTGCCGCTCGCCGAGAGCACGCCCGTGGCCGACAAGCTCGATGAAGTGGTCGACTACGACTTCATGCGCGAGACCATCGCCAAGCGCGTGGGACAAGGCCACATTCACTTGCAGGAAACGCTGTGCGACGATGTCGCCGCAGCCCTGCTGGCCCACCCGCGCGTGCGCGCCGTGGGCGTGTCGACCGAGAAGCCCGATGTCTACCCCGATTGCCACTCGGTGGGCATCGAGGTGTTCAAGATGAAGGGTGCCTGAAATGAGTGCCGTGATTTCCGAGACCGACGCCGCAGCGGCCTCGAGCGCTGCGACCGCATCGAGCCCTAACGTCGCCACCGACAGCGTCAAGAAGGCGCAGAAGCTCGCCTTCGAGAACAACAAGCTGGAGAAGCGTCTGTTCCGGCTGACGGGGCAGGCCATCGGCGACTACAACATGATCGAGCAGGGCGATCGCGTGATGGTGTGCATGTCGGGCGGTAAAGACAGCTACGCCATGCTCGATATCCTGCTCAAGCTGCGCGAGCGCGCGCCGATCGACTTTTCGATCGTCGCGGTGAACCTCGATCAGAAGCAGCCGGGTTTTCCGGAGCATGTGCTGCCCGATTATTTCCGCGCCATTGGCGTGGATTTTCATATCGAGAATCAGGACACGTATTCCATCGTCAAGCGCGTGGTGCCCGAGGGGAAGACCACCTGCTCGCTGTGCTCGCGCCTGCGCCGCGGCATTTTGTATCGTGTGGCGGGTGAGCTCGGCGCGACGAAGATTGCATTGGGCCATCACCGCGACGACATCATCGAGACGCTCTTCCTGAACATGTTCTACGGCGGCAAGCTCAAGGGCATGCCGCCTAAGTTGCAGTCGGATGACGGCAAGAATGTGGTGATCCGTCCGCTCGCGTATGTGCGCGAGCCGGATCTCGAGCGCTACGCCGAGTACAAGCAATTCCCGATCATTCCGTGCACGTTGTGCGGCAGCCAGCCGAACCTGAAGCGTGCGGAGATGAAGGCGCTGATTCGCCAGTGGGAGAAGCAACACCCGGGCCGCATCAAGTCGATTTTCAGTTCGCTGTCGAACGTGATCCCGTCGCATTTGATGGACGCGGGCATTCACGACTTCAAGAATCTGCGTGCCACCGGTCAGCCCGACCCGCTGGGCGATACGGCATTCGACGAAGTGCCGTGCGGCGACGAGAACGACGCCGGCATTATTCGCATCGCCAGCTTCGACGACTAAGACATCTCAGCTCGACGAATGGCCTAACCCCCATCGTGCGCATCGAAAGACGCGATGCGCACGACAAGAATTCCACAGAAGAATTTCTACTTTTCGACTCGTCACCTCGCCATGAATATTGTGATTCTCGCGGCCGGCATGGGTAAGCGCATGCGCTCCAAGCTGCCCAAAGTTCTGCAACCGCTGGCTGGCCGCCCACTGCTTTCGCATGTGATCGAAACGGCGCGCAAGCTCTCGCCGGGCAAGCTCATTGTGGTGGTCGGTCATGGCGGCGAAGCCGTGCGTGAAGCGGTGGCCGCCGATGACGTTTTCTTCGCAGAGCAAGCCCAGCAACTGGGCACTGGTCACGCGGTGCAGCAAGCGGTAGCGTTGCTCGATGAGTCGGTGCCGACGTTGGTGCTGTATGGCGATGTGCCGCTCACGCGCGCCGAGACGTTGCAGGGCCTGCTCGATGCCGCAGGCAGCGAAAAACTCGGCGTGTTGACGGTCGATCTTGAGAATCCCACCGGATATGGCCGAATCGTGCGCGATGCGGCGGGCAACGTTCTGCGAATCGTCGAACAGAAAGATGCCAACGATGCCGAGCGTGCCATCCGTGAAATCAATACCGGCATCCTCGTGGCCCCGACGCGTCACCTCAAGGGCTGGCTGGGCGGCCTGAAGAACCAGAATGCCCAAGGCGAGTACTACCTGACCGACGTGATCGCATGCGCCGTGGCCGACAACGTGCCGGTGGTGACCACGCAGCCCGCATTCGCCTGGGAGCCCAACGGCGTGAACGACAAGGCGCAGCTCGCTGAACTGGAGCGCGACTATCAACGCAACGCCGCAGCGGCGCTGCTGACGGCGGGCGTTACGCTCATCGATCCGAATCGTTTCGACTTGCGCGGCGAGATCGCCTGCGGCACCGACGTGTCGATCGACGTGAACTGTGTTTTCGAAGGCAAGGTTGTGATTGGCGACGGTGCGACGATTGGCGCGAACTGCGTGATCCGCAACACCACGATTGGCGCGGGCACGCGTATTGAGGCATTCAGCCATCTCGACGGTGCTGTGGTCGGCGCCGATGCCCACATCGGCCCCTACGCTCGACTGCGTCCGGGGGCGGATTTGGCCGATGAAGTCCATATCGGCAATTTCGTGGAAGTGAAGAATGCCACGCTCGCGAAGGGTTCCAAGGCGAATCACCTGGCGTATGTGGGCGATTCGACCGTGGGCGCACGCGTGAATATCGGTGCGGGCACGATCACCTGTAACTACGACGGCGCGAACAAGCACCGCACGGTGATCGAGGACGACGTCTTCATCGGATCGGACACGCAACTGGTCGCGCCAGTGACCGTGCGTCGCGGTACAACCATCGCGGCGGGCACGACGGTGTGGAAAGACACGCCGGAGAACGCGCTGGTGATGAACGGAAAAACGCAGGTGGCGAAAGACGGTTACGTTCGCCCGCGTAAGCAGAAGCAGTAAAATCGGCAGTTATGTGCTGGCGCGCGGGGCAGGCGCGCGCGCCGGTGGGTCACGAAAATCGAATAGGCCAGTGCATCTGGCGTAAGGGAAAGCGAATATGTGCGGCATTGTCGGCGCGGTTGCGCGACGTAATGTAGTACCGGTGCTGGTTGAGGGTTTGCGCCGTCTTGAGTATCGCGGTTATGACTCCTGCGGCGTGGCCGTGTTGCAGGGTGGCGTGCCGCAGCGCGCGCGCAGTGTGTCGCGTGTGGCCGATCTCGACGAGCAGGTCCAGCAGACGCAACTGTCGGGCGAGACGGGCATTGCCCACACGCGTTGGGCGACGCATGGCGCCCCGGTGACGAACAATGCACATCCGATCTTCTCGCGCGACGACGTGGCGCTGGTGCACAACGGCATCATCGAGAACCACGAAAGCTTGCGCGACGAGTTGCGCGGCCTGGGTTACGAGTTCGTGTCGCAAACCGACACGGAAGTCATCGCGCACTTGATTCACCATCTGCTGACGAACGGTGCGGCGGGTGACCTGTATCAGGCCGTGCGTCTGGCGACGCGCCGCTTGCACGGTGCTTACGCCATTGCGGTGTTCCGCAAGCAAGAGCCGCATCGTGTCATCGGCGCGCGCGCCGGGTCGCCGCTGGTGGTGGGCGTGGGCGAGGGCGAGAACTTCCTCGCGTCCGATGCGCTGGCGCTGGCAGGCACGACCGATCAGTTCATCTATCTGGAAGAAGGCGATGTGGCCGAACTCACGCTCGAAGGTGTGAAGATCGTCGATCGCAACGATGCGGCTGTCGAGCGTGAAGTTCGCACCGTGCAGGCCTATTCGGGCGCGGTGGAGCTGGGCCCGTACCGCCATTACATGCAGAAGGAAATCTTCGAGCAGCCGCGCGCCATCGGCGACACGATGGAAGGCGTGGAAGGCATCTCGCCGACGTTGTTCGGCGAGAAGGCCGAGGCGATGCTGAGCAATGTCGATTCGATTCTGATTCTGGCGTGCGGCACGAGCTACTACTCGGGGTTGACGGCGAAGTACTGGCTCGAAGCGCTGGCAAAGATTCCGACGCAGGTCGAAGTCGCCAGCGAGTATCGCTATCGCGAGAGCGTGCCGAACCCGAAGACGCTGGTGGTTACCATTTCGCAGTCGGGCGAGACCGCTGACACGATGGCGGCGCTGCAACACGCGCAGTCGCTGGGCATGACCAACACGCTCGCGATCTGCAACGTGGGTACGAGCGCGATGGTGCGCCAGACGGCGCTGCACTACCTGACCCGCGCAGGCACCGAAATCGGTGTGGCGTCGACGAAGGCATTCACGACGCAACTGACAGCGCTGTTCCTGCTGACGCTCACGATTGCGAAGCTGCGCGGCCGTCTGAGCGAAGCGCAAGAGGCTGAGTATCTGACGCAGTTGCGTCACTTGCCGGTGGCGCTGCATAGCGTGCTCGCGCTGGAACCGCAGATTATTGCGTGGGCGGAAGACTTCGCTCGTCGTGAGAACGCGCTGTTCCTGGGCCGCGGGTTGCACTATCCGATCGCTTTGGAAGGTGCGCTCAAGCTCAAGGAAATCTCGTACATCCACGCGGAAGCGTATCCGGCTGGCGAGTTGAAGCATGGCCCGCTGGCGCTGGTGACGGATCAGATGCCGGTGGTGACGGTGGCGCCGCACGACGCGCTGGTCGAGAAGCTCAAGTCGAACATGCAGGAAGTGCGCGCGCGAGGCGGTCAGCTTTACGTGTTTGCCGATTCGGACACGCAGATCTCGAATGCCGAAGGGCTGCACGTGATTCGCATGCCGGAGCACTACGGTCAGCTCTCGCCGATTCTGCACGTCGTGCCGCTGCAACTGCTGGCGTATCACACCGCCTGCGCACGCGGCACCGACGTCGACAAGCCGCGCAATCTGGCGAAGTCGGTGACGGTCGAGTAAGTTGCCCCGGGGGGGCTCGCGAGGGCGTGTGCTCACGAAATGGGATGTGCTCCATTTCTTAAAAGTGAGTTCTTCGCGAACGGGCGCGTGAATCCCCGAAAGTACTATTAAGGAAGGCCAGGCACGCGCAGCGTGACCTGGTCTTTTTTATGAGTCATGTTATTGAAGTAATGGTCATGTACTTAGGATGCCGAGACAGTAGAATGCCCTGCTTTCCAAATAAGAGCATGTGCCGATGTTGTTGGTTGAGACTCGTGACGAAGACCCGGCGCAAGCGTCGACGCAACCGTTCGGAACGGTCGTCTTTCGTGGAGTCCTTTGGGATTTAAGTCACCTGAAGCCGTTCGTCTTCAAGACGGAAGTCTCGGCAGGTCTTGAAGTGTCCGTGCTCGTTATCTTTTCCTGCCACTGCTTCACTAAGAGTCTTCGCTGGGACGAACGGCCCGCGTTGCAAATCCCCCACGACGAGTTTTACGTCGACGACCGAGAGCGGCGAGTGTTGTGCGAGCGGCGCTACAACCTTTCGCGACAGCTGCTTCGTGACATCGTGATGAGCCTGCACACGCGCCGCATCACGCTGGCAGATGACCGTCGCGCCAACTTCATGACGGTTGAGCACGTTGAGCTGGGAAGAACCGTTCTCTACGCGGTGTTTTTTGAAGTAGAAAAGGACAAGTTACGCAAGCGCCTTGTGTTGCGGGTGCAATCAGCTTACGTCCTGAATAGCGGGTTGACGAAGCGACAGAGAGACGCGAAGAAAATCGCTCTCGCGACGTTGCTTCGCAACGTGTATAACGGGAAGCCGATTCGAGCGTAAATGGCTCGAGAGCGGCGGAGCCAGAAAGACCAACGGCCACCTCTCGGTGGCCGTCGCATGCGGGATTCTCTATCCACATTTCTGTGGAACTCCCACTCCAGGTGGGACCTAGTTGCCTAGGCGGCGCTACGTTTTTCGCACCCGCTTGTACGTAGTTTTCAGGCTGAATACTAGTATGAAGGCCTTCGCGACGTCAAGCCGGCAGGATGGCCCATTGCTAGTGCGCTTTCGCCGCCGCCCGCTGCCTCACCAGCAACAGACTGGTCAGAATAAACGCCAGCAGCGCGAATGACGCCGAGTACCGGCTGAGCGCAAGTCCCCCGGCGCTGATCGGTTTATCCAGAAAGTCCCCAACGACTGCGCCCAGCGGTCGCGTCAGAATGAACGCCGCCCAGAAGAGAAACACGCGCGACGTCTTCGTCCAGAAGTACGCCCCCACAAGAATCAGCAGCAGCGCGCCGAATACTACAGCCGCGCCGGTATAGCCGAGCCCTGCGGTGTCTGCCGTCCAGTCGCCTAGCGCTGTGCCCAGCGTCTGCGAAAACATGATCGTGACCCAATAAAACACTTCCGCCTTCGGGGAGTCGACCGTGTTCACCGACACCGATCCCATCGTGCGGTTCCAGAGCCAGAGCGATCCCAGTAGCAGCGCCAGCAAGAGTGTCGATCCGCCGGCATAGCCAATCCCCAACGATCGGTCGGCGAAATCCGCGAGCGTGGTGCCGACGGTTGTCGTGGCGATAATCGTGGCCCAGTACAACGCCGGATGAAATGTCTTCGCCCGGATCTGGGCCGAGACGAGCACGGCAAAGATCACGGCAAAAATGCCAGTGGCAACAAGGTAGCCAAGGTTCATCGACATCGACACCGCGTCGCCGCCCGTCTCGCCCAGCGTGGTCGCAGCAATCTTGACCACCCAGAACATCAAGGTGATTTCCGGCACCTTGGCGAGTGTTTTCTGCACATTTGAATTCATGTTCGCACCTGTAGTTAGGACACCCCGCACATGGCGAGGCGGTCACTATTGAACAAGTGAAGTGTCTCGCGGCTTTCTTAGTTCACACATAGTGCAGTGTAGACGGGGCCCTCGGGGCCGTACTTGCTGCGAAAGCACAACAAAAAAAGCGGGTTGCCAACGTGGCAACCCGCCCTTATAGCGACCTATTGAAGCCGCAGCGTCAGTACGTCACATCGAACGCTTTCTGCACTTTGTCCGCAGCCGTCACGCCATTGCCGATCAACAATTGCGTGAGCACCCGCGCCTTTTGCGGATTCAGATCGTAGGACACGACGAAACCTGTCTTGTCGTCCGAGACTTCGACGTTTCGATTAACGAAGCCGCTGCCCACTCGTGACGACCGAACTACCACGACCCCTTTACGTGCAGCCGCTTCCAACGCGTCGAGCGCCGCTTTCGACGCGTTGCCGTCGCCGACCCCTGCGAGCACGATCCCCTTCGCGTTGTGTTTGACGGCGTCATCGATCTGCACAGCATCCATGTCGGCGTGCGCGTAGACGATGTCCACACGCGGCAAACCACCCGTCGGCACGTTGAGCGCCTGCTGACGGCCTGCCGGCGCGGGGGAGAGATACCGAATCGAGGCCGGGTCGACGTAACCGAGGGGTGCAGCATTCGGGTTGTGGAACGTCTGTACGGACGTCGTGTTCGTCTTGGTGACCCAGCGCGGCCCGTGAATCGTGTCGTTCATCACGACGAGCACGCCACGGTTCTGCGACTGCGGGCTGGCCGCGACTTCCACCGCTTCATACAAATTGCCCGGGCCGTCTGCGCTCACAGCGGTGCTCGGGCGCATCGATCCCACCAGTACGACCGGCTTGCTAACGGCAAGCACGTTATCGAGGAAGAAAGCGGTCTCTTCCATGGTGTCGGTGCCGTGGGTAATCACGATGCCGTCGGCCTCGTCGCGCTCGAAGGCTTGTTTGATACGCGCGGCCAGTTGATACCAGACCTTGCTGTTCATGTCTTGCGAGCCGATGTTCGAGATTTGCTCGGCCTTGATCGACGCCAGCTTGTCGAGGCCCGGCACGCTGGCCGTCAGTTGCTCGCCGGTGACGCCGCCGGCGTTGTAGCCGATTGCCGAGCGAGCATCGCCCGTGCTGGCAATCGTGCCGCCAGTGGCCAGCACCAGAATGCGCGGTGCGCGCTTGGCCGGTGCGGTGTCTGCGGCGAGCGCGTGGCCGCCCGCGGCGAATACCAGTGCGGCAGCCGTGATGGTTTGCAGTACGACAGGTTTGCGGTGCTTCGCGAACGTCATAGATGTGCTCCTCTCTTCTCGTTGGGGGGGATCGCACCGGAGGCCGGCGCGATCCTTGCCATATTGGCGATATTTCCGATACAACGAAAGGCTCGGATGCACGCCCCATTAAAAAAGGGAGGCCCTGATGGACCTCCCTTAAAACTGGAGCACTCAAACGAGGTACTACACGTCTCGCGAAGACGAAGCCTTAGAACTTATGACGCAGGCCTGCGATGACGGCAGCTTGGCTCTTGGTGCTCGATGCACCGCCCGCGCCGTTGATCGATGCGGCAGCGGCGTCACCGGCGGCTTTTTGATAGATGCCGACCAGATACACGTCGCTACGACGCGAGAGCAGGTAGTCCACTGCGGCGTTGATCTGGTGATACTTCGGGCTCAGGTTGGCGAGCGTGGCGCTGCGCGTGCTGGCGTCGGTGTACGTGTAGGCGAGGCCGAGCAGCAGCGTCGGCGACAGGTTGTACGTGCCGTTGATTTCATAGTTCGACACGCGTGCGCCGGTGCCGCTCAGATACTTGAGCTGCGTGTTGCTGTACACCAGGCCAACCGTTGCCGGGCCGAAGTTGTAGCTGCCGCCGGTGGCGAGTACGCGTTGCTTGTCCACACCGTACGACGTCGTGCCGACGCGCGTCGTGTAGAAGTCACCGCTGTAGTCGCCCACCACGGCGCCACCGGTGTTGACCGTGCTCGACGGCGTGCTCACTTCCAGGTAGCCGATACCGAACTTGATCGGGCCGTTGGCGTACGCGGCGCCCACGCTAAACGCGCGGTTGTTCGCGAAACCCGAGCCGCTCGTGCTATTGCTGGCCTGGTTCGAGAAGCCATACAGGCCGCCGAAGGTGAAGCCGGCGTAGTTGGCGCTCGTGTACTTGATCGAGTTGTTGATACGGAACGAGTTGTACAGATTGTCGACGTCGCCGACGTGTGCGCCGAGCTTGGTGGCGAATTGCTTGGCGGACGTCAGGCCGCTCACGAAGTCGACCACGGAGTCGTACTGACGACCGATCGAGAGCGTGCCGAACGACTTGCTCGACAGACCCACGAAGGCCTGACGGCCGAACTCGCGGGTGCCCTGGCCGAGTTGACCGTTCATCAGGTTGAAGCCGTTCTCGAGGGTGAAGACTGCCGACAGACCGCCGCCCAGATCTTCCGAGCCCTTCAGGCCCCAACGGTTACCCGATTGCAGGCCATCCGCCGTGGTCGTGTTCTTGTTGCCGCCGACGTTGTTGACGTAGGCGAAGCCGCCGTCGAGAACACCGTAAAGGGTGACGTTGCTTTGGGCTTGCGCTGCGCCAGCAGCGAGAAGTGCGCACAGCGCCGCAGCCAAATGCGTCTTTTTCATCGGTCGATTCCTTATTCGATAGCTTTGAAATAATGCGAACCCCATCGCCCGACATCAGGCGCCCCGTGGGTTCGGGCCGAACTATATCGAAGCCATCTGCGAATCTGTAGGTGTACCGACGAAATTTCACACACGCTGTATCGCTGTTGCAACGAGCGAAACGAAGATGAGAGATTGCGCGGCGGTTTCATGGGGATGACATGAAACCGCCGTATAACTGAGCAATCGTGCGTCTTGCACGACGCCTCACCATCCCGCCTGAATTCCCCCTGTCCTCAAGCTCCCGCCGGCGACTCATCCCTCGCGCGACGTCGCTCGCGAACGTGGCGAAGCGCCTTTCGCCTATTGCCAAAACACGCGCATTAATACGATTCGTCTGTTGATATCGTCAATACGTCAGAATTTGCCGAACTTACGACGATTTCACGCTACATTTCATCAGCACCTCTCCTTAGAATCGATGCAACGGCGCGAGACCTCGACGCCGCGTAAAAGCCCGCCACACGGGGCTTTGCGCGGCATCGGTCTTGTCGCCAGCGCGGCATCCATCACCACTAAGACAGGGGAAAAACCATGAAGAAGATTGCCTTGCTCGGCGCCGGCCATATCGGCCAAACCATCGCTCGTCTGTTGCGCGATAGCGGCGATTACCACGTGAGTGTGTTCGATCGCAGCGCACAGGCGCTGGCGCATGTGCGAGAGAACGCCGACGCCGTGTACGAGCTCACCGATAGCGATACGGGCACGCTGCAGAAGGCAATCGCGGGTCACGATGCCGTGGTCAATGCACTGCCCTATACGATGGCCACGAGCGCGGCGACAGCCGCCGTAGCCGCCGGTTGCCACTACTTCGATCTGACCGAAGACGTGGCGGCAACGCACGCCATCGCCCAGCTCGCCGAAGGTGCCAACACCGCCCTCATGCCGCAATGCGGCCTTGCCCCTGGCTTCATTTCGATCGCCGCGCATCACCTCGCCGCCGCCTTCGATCAGGTCGACGTCGTGAAAATGCGCGTCGGCGCGTTGCCCGCCTTCCCGACGAATTCGCTGAAGTACAACCTGACGTGGAGTGTGGACGGTCTGATCAACGAGTACTGTCAGCCGTGCGAAGCCATTCGCGATGGCGCGTCGATCACGGTGCAGCCGCTCGAAGATCTCGAGCACTTCTCGCTCGACGGCGTCGAGTACGAAGCGTTCAACACCTCGGGTGGCCTCGGCACGCTATGCGAGACGCTCGCGGGCCGCGTGCGCGATCTCGACTACAAGTCGGTGCGCTACCCGGGGCATGGCGCGTTGATGAAAGTGTTGCTTGGGGAGCTTCGCCTCAAAGACGATCAGGAAACGCTCAAGACGCTGCTTAAACGCGCCGTGCCAAGCACGCTGCAAGACGTGGTCCTGGTGTTCGTGGTCGTGAGCGGGCTGCGCAGCGGTGTGCTGACGCAAGAAGTGTTCGCGCGCAAGATCTTCGCCGAGCGCAACAACGGACACAGCGCGAGCGCCATTCAGATCACGACGGCGTCGGCCGTATGCGCTGCGGTGGATTTGTTCTTCGCAGGGAAGCTGCCGCAGCGTGGCTTCATCCGTCAGGAACAGATCGCGCTGCCCGAGTTTCTGGCGAACCGCTTCGGTCATGCCTACGCGCATTCGACGCACATCGAATCGCTTTCGTAAGTCGCAATCGCTAGCCAATTGGCAGCCATCACTGCCCGCACTCCGGTGCGGGCAGTGTCGCATTAGTCGCATTGAATGGGCGACGCGATGCCGTCGCCCTCACACGCCTCGCACCGGCACTCGGCTCGATGCTTTGACCTCCTTCAGCGAAAGCGTGGAGTGGATGCCGGTCACACCCGGCAGCATCTTCAGCACGGTATCGACAAAGACGCCGTACGCATCGAGATCCTCGCTCACCACCACCAGCATGTAATCAGCTTGTCCCGTCACCTTGTGACACGACAGCACCTCCGGGCATTGCCGAATCGCCAACTCGAACTGCGCAGGCGCGTCGTGATCGGTATGAATGTCGAAATCGATTTGCACGAAGCCGAGCAGCCCGAAGCCCATACGCCGACGGTCCAGATTGGCCTGAAAGCCGGTGATGAATCCCTCGTCTTCAAGTTTCCTGAGTCGTCTCCAGCACGGCGTCACGCTTAGCGACAACGCATCGGCGAGCTGCGCGGTGGAGATGCTGCCGTCTTCCTGCAAACGGCTCAGAATTTGCCGATCGGTGCCATCCAGCTCGGAATAGAGTCGATTGTTTTTCATTTGTCTCGCCGATGAGTCGATTTTTACAAAAAATCTAAGTCAGACAAAAAGAAAAGCAAAGCAATTTCAACCCCCGATCCACATACTGATGCCTGCTCAAACACACCTAACTGCGCCAGTTTTGCAGCCAGCATGCTCACCATTTACAGCGACGCACATCTGATTCACCAGGGCACCGAATGGGTGAATGGCGAACAACATCCGAGTGTGGAATCGCCCGCGCGCGCGGCCAATGTCCTCGCGTCGATTCGCGCCGCAGCGCTTGGCGAATGCCGCGTGGCCGAGCGCCACGACAGC
The DNA here is from genome assembly GCF_049918595.1 of Pandoraea pneumonica. Classification (GTDB taxonomy): domain Bacteria; phylum Pseudomonadota; class Gammaproteobacteria; order Burkholderiales; family Burkholderiaceae; genus Pandoraea; species Pandoraea pneumonica_A. The sequence continues at coordinate 734,374 of NZ_JBNCRZ010000001.1, read as the reverse complement.
CGTGCCTACATGACCGTGCACAGCGAGCGTTACGTCCGCTTTCTTGAAAACGCTTGGCACCTTTGGCAAGCCGAAGGGCGCACGCACCACGCGTTGCCGCTGGTGTGGCCCGTAAGAGGCGCGACCACCGAGATGGAACCCGCGCACATCGAAGCCAAGTTGGGTTTCTATGCCGCTGACGCGTTTGCGGCGATTACGCCCGGCACATGGGACGCTGCGCGCACCAGCGCCGACGTAGCGCTCAGTGCGATGCACGTGGTGGCGCAGGAGGCATCGAGTGCGTTTGCGTTGTGTCGCCCGCCAGGGCACCACGCATCGCGCGAAGCGATGGGCGGCTACTGCTATCTCAACAACGCTGCGCTCGCGGCCCAAGGCTTCATCGATCAGGGCGCCTCGCGCGTTGCCATTCTCGATATCGATTACCACCACGGCAATGGCACGCAGCACATCTTCGAGGCACGCGACGACGTGCTCTTCGTCTCGATCCACGGCGAACCCGACAAGTCTTACCCCTACTTCCACGGTCACGCACACGAGCGCGGTATCGGCGATGGCCTTGGCTACACGATGAATCTGCCACTGCCGCACGGAACCGATTGGGCGAGCTATCGCGTCGCACTCACGCACGCCTGCAAGCGCATTGCCGAGTACGCGCCAGACGCCGTCGTGATCTCCCTCGGTGTCGACACATTTAAAAAAGATCCGATCAGTCGATTCTCGATGGAAAGCGAAGACTATTTGAGTATCGGAAAAGAGATATCAAAAATCGGATGCAAAACGCTATTCGTGCTCGAGGGCGGATACTGCGTCGAAGACATCGGTATCAACGTGAGTAACACCCTAGTGGGGTTCTCGAATGGTTAGCGAGAACATCACGCTGGCCAGCGAAAAATAAGCCACTAAATCCTCCGTTTTCTATAGAAACTGCGCGCGTCTCCCGCGCCGCGGGCGGGATTTGTTCGTCCATTCGATTTAAAGAAATTGAACGATGAATTGGCAGTTTGATGTGTCGTCATCGTGTGGCCCGATTTCGAGATTTGATGACCTCGTTGGCGGGGCGATCAAAAAAACAGCCCCCTAACATCAGTTCCGGCAGTTTGATTTTTCACCAACAGAGAAGACCGATATGAAACATCACCTTTGCCGGCTGAGCGTGGCCTTGGGCACGCTGGCCGCACTCACTTCCGCCGCACATGCGCAGTCGAATGTCACGCTCTATGGGATCGTCGACCTCGGCATCGAATTCCTTACGAATGTCCCCGGCACCAATGGTGCAAAGACCACACTCGTGCGTCAGACGTCGGGCAACATGGCCGGTTCGCGTTGGGGGCTTCGCGGCTCGGAAGATCTCGGCGGCGGTTACAAAGCCATCTTCGTGCTGGAAAACGGCTTCAGCGCCAACACCGGCGTGAGTGGGCAGAGCGGACGCGAGTTCGGCCGCAAGGCATTCGTCGGATTAAGCGGCAACTTCGGCGCGGTGATGCTGGGCCGTCAGCAGAACCTGCTGTACGACATTTCCATTCGCTACGACCCGATGTTCTACGCGGCGGCGTATTCCGCTTATGCGCACGATCCGTACCTCGCAGCGCGCACCGACAACACCATCAAGTACACAGGGAAATTCGGTGGGCTCACGTTCTCCACGATGTACAGCAGCGGCTACGATTCGACCATTCCTAACGGTGCACAGGTGCCGGGCCATACGAAAGTGGGCCGCGATATGGGCGCGGGTGTGATGTACCAGAGCGGCCCGCTCGACGTCGGTCTCGTGTACGACCAACGACAGGGCTCCTCCATCGACTCCGCCGACGATACGGCGCGACGCGTGATCGTCGGAATTGCCTACAAGCTGACGAACACCGACCTTTACGCGGCCTATCGATATCTGCAACAGACGGTCGGTACCACGCAAACGCACACGCATCTGTACTGGGCCGGTGTCACGCAGCATTTCTCGCCTGCACTCACGCTCTCGGGCGCGGTGTATCACACCGATGTCGTCGGTTCAGGGCAGGACCCGACGTCGTTTGTGCTGGCGCTGGGCTACTACTTATCCAAGCGCACCGACTTGTATTGGAATTTGTCGTACGCGCTCAATCGAAACGGCTCGAATCTCGGCGTCGATGGGATGGGGGTGAACGTGATCGCGGGGCAAAACCAGTTCGGCACCGTCGCTGGCGTGCGCCACCGGTTCTGACGATGGCGCAGGGCGCGCGCCATCGTGCAAGACGCGTCAGTCTTTGCCGTGGCGCGCCGCCGAAGAAGGTGCCAGACCGCCGAGATATTCCTTCGGCGTGCGGCCCATGGCGGTGCGAAACATCGACGTGAAGGCGCTCGGGCTTTCGTAGCCGAGATCGAGCGCAATGGTCGTGACGGCATCCCCCGCGGCCAGACGGGAGAGGGCCACCATCAAGCGCAACTGCTGGCGCCAGAGCGAGAACGTGATGCCCGTCTCGCTGCGGAACAGGCGCGTAAGCGTGCGGCGCCCGATGTTGCCCACGCGTGCCCAATCGTCGAGATCGCCCTCATGCCCCGGCTCCGCCAGCAGCATGCGGCAGATGCGCAGCAATCGCGGGTCTTTCGGCATCGGCAGGTGCAAAGGCACCGTCGGTGCGCGACAGATTTCGTCAACGATCAACGACATCACGCGCCCATCGCGCCCCTGCGTCTCGTAGAGCGACGGGATCTCGATGGCTTCCGAGATGAGGCTGCGCAGCAGCGGCGAGACTTCGATGATGCAGCAGTCGATGGGAAGCTCGGGCGACGCGTCGGGTTCGATGTAGAGCGAACACGCGAGGATGGCTTGGCCGCGGCCATTGCAGTTGTGCGTGACCCCGGCAGGTATCCATGCAGCGCGATGTGGCGGCACCAGCCATGTGCCGGTCGCCGTCTCGATGGTGTACACGCCCTCGACGGCGAAGAGTAACTGCGCGCGTGGGTGCGAGTGTGGCGGGTCGGCATCGAGCAGCGTGGAGTCGGAGAAGTCGGACACCATGACCGCCACCGGGCGGGGCAAGTCCTGATAGTCGACGGAGTGAGTGCTTTTCTGCATGGATGTTGGCCCGATTTCGCTACTGGATGTCCCTGCACGCGAGGCGGCGAGATTTTTGGAACTCTAAAATTTTTTCGGTTCGTTGTCATTGGCATGTCATCTCGAGCGCCAGGACATCTGCTACCTAACTGCAACATTAGCAACCCGAACCACGAAATGAATAAAGAGAATTACCTACCTCATGCGGTTGACGATGTCGCACCGTCGCCGATCGATCCCGACATGACGCGCTTCATGGCACTGCAAAGCGAAGACGGTGCAGCGTTCGCCCGTTGGGATCTCGTCACGGCGACGCAAGCACGTGAAGCCTTCGAAGTGATCCGCCGCCGTTGGGCCAATGGCGGTCCGAAAATGCACAGCACCGTCGAGCGTCAGGTGCCGACCCGTCATGCCGACGTGCGTATTCGCGTCTATTACCCGAGCGAGCCTGCAACGCTGCCCGCATTGATCTATCTGCACGGCGGCGGCTTCGTCGTGTTCAGTCTCGACACGCATGACCGCGTGATGCGCGAATACGCGGCACGTGCGGGCGTTGCCGTCGTCGGTATCGACTACTCACGCGCCCCGGAAGCACGTTTCCCCCGTGCGCTCGAAGAGATTGTCGATGTGACGCGTTGGCTCCATCGCCATGCGGATTCGCTTGGGATCGACGCAGGTGCACTCCTGATCGGCGGCGATTCCGCAGGGGCCAACTTGTCGCTCGGCACCGCACTCCAGTTGCGCGACGCGGCGCAACCGCTGCTGCGCGGCATGGTGTTTAACTACGGCGCGTTCGACATGATTCCGTGGCGCGATTCGTATGCGCGCTTCGGTGGCGGCGAGTATTCGCTGTCGTCGCACGACATGGTCTGCTTCGTGAATCGCTACATCAATCACCGCGACGATCTGTCCGATTCGCGCTGCCGCCCGATCACCGCGAATCTCGACCAACTGCCGCCCGCCTGCTTCGCCATCGCGGAACTCGATCCGCTCTACGACGAGAACATCGAGATGGCCGAACGGCTGCGAAGCGCCGGGGTGTCAGTGAGCGCGACCGTCTACCCGGGCACCGTGCATAGCTTTCTCGAAGCCGTATCGATCGCCGCGATAAGCGACCGGGCATTTACCGAGCAAGCCGCGTGGATCAAGCGATGCGTCGGCACGGCATGAGTTGCTGCCCCGATCTCCAGCGCATTCCTACCCTTTGCCAACAGGAATTCTGATGTACCGCCCGGAACCGTATCAAGAGAACTCCCCCGACACGCTGCGCGCACTCATGCGCCGTTGGCCATTCGCCGCCCTCGTCACGTTCGGCGCATCGGGCATGACCGCAACACATCTGCCATTCCTGATCGATGTGAATGCGCAGGGCGACACGTTGCTCACCACACATTTGTCGCGCCGCAACGCGCAATACGATGACCTGCGCCAGGGTAGCCCCGCCATGGTCATCTTTCAGGGCCCTAGTGCCTATATCTCGCCGAGTTGGTACGACGAGAAGCGCACCTTCCCCACGTGGAACTACGCGGCGATTCATGCGTACGGGGATATCGAAGTCGTCGACGATGCCGACGGCATCAAGCACATCCTCGACCGGGTGGTCGACACGTTCGACGTTCCGGTGGCGGGCGAGTGGACGTTCGCGGGCATCCCTGCGGAAATGACGGCGCTTCGCCTGCCGAAAATCGCAGGGGTCGTGATGAAGGTCTCGCGGCTGGACGGCGCGCTCAAGCTCAATCAGGACCACAGCGATGCCGACAAACACGGCGTGATAGCGGCGCTGGAATCGCGCGACGACGCGGGTGGCCGGGAGATTGCAGCGCTCATGCGCGAGACGTTGAACGTGACCGAGTGCGCGTCATCACGGGCCGATGACAGTCAGCGTAAACCCCCACGTAAATAATTTTTTTCCCGATATTGGCGCCAATATGATTGGCTAAATCATATCCGTGTCTGTGCAAACGCTGCCGTCGGTGGGTGTGGCGTCACAGATTTTGGCCTTCCGGAGCTTAGTCAAACGATGACGACATTCCAGCAGTTCCCCTTCATTTCGGTGAGCGGCCGCCCTTACGACCGTGGCGTGCAGTACGGCAAGCAGGCGCAAGACCGTGTTCGTGCGAGCGCTGCTATGTATGGCCGTACGGTCGATGAGCTCGGTTACACCGCCAGCGCCCGCGCGGCGCTCTTCAAGCACTTCGAAGGGCACATCGGCAACGTCGATCCGACGTATCTCGATGAGATGCACGGCATCGCCGATGGCGCAGGGGTGCCGTTCGCCGACATCTTGATGATCAACGCCCGCACCGAAGTGCTGGCAAAAGCTCGGGCGGATCAGGTCGCCGCTGAAGGCGAAGAGCTTCAGGACGGTTGTACCGGTGCGGTGGTGTTGCCGGAGCGCTCGGTCAGCGGCAACCTGCTGCACGCCCAGAACTGGGACTGGCGCGCCGACTGCGTCAACACGGGCGTAGTGTTGCGTGTGCAACGCGACGACGGTCCCGATTTTCTGACGTTCGTGGAAGCGGGCGGCTTGGCGCGCAGCGGCATGAACAGTGCGGGTGTGTCCATCACCGCCAACTATCTCGAATCGGATCGCGACTTCAAACAGCTTGGCGTGCCGCTGGCGATTCTTCGCCGCAAAGTGCTCGATCAGCCGGTGTTCGCCAACGCACTCAAAGCGGTCGCAACGACCCCCAAGTCGTGTTCGAACAACATCATGCTGGGCATGGCGCAAGGCTTTGCTATCGACTTCGAGTGCACCACCAACGAAGCTTTCCCGCTCTATCCGGGCGACGATCATTTGATCGTGCACGCCAATCACTGGCTGAGCCCCGTGGCGCGCACCAAGCTCGTCGATACCGGTTGCGAGAATTCGGCCGACAGCTACTACCGCGACTGGCGCGTGCGCAAGCTGCTCAACAGCACGCCGATGATTTCGCGCGACAGCCTTAAGCAAGCGTTGTTCGATGATTTCGGTACGCCGTTCTCCGTGGCCCGTCCGCCACGCGAAGGTGTGCGGCACTCGATGACGGCCTCGGTCGCGATGGTCGTCATGGAACCGGCCGTCGGTGAAATGGACGTCGCCCCGATGCCCGCGCTCAATCGCGTCTTCACCCGCTACCGCCTCAAGGGCGAGCCCACGCTGCTCGACGCCTAATGCGATGGCCGGGCGCCGATATGCGCGCCCGCAGCCGCGCACCGTCCGTCGCAGTTTTAAGAACACTCAAATACCACCGATATTCGCAACGACTATGTCCAAATCCACTGCAAACTCCGCTGGCCTGAGCACCGAAGCCCGAGCCCGCAATCTCTACGATCTTGGCTCGACAACGATCTTCGCGCACGCGGGTGATCCGCGCTTCGCTTACGCCCTGTACGTGCCGAAGGCCATCACGCAACCCGGCCATCGTGTCGAACTGGTCGTGGTCGTGCACGGCACGGGCCGTCAGTTCACCAACTACCGCGACGCCTTCGCCGAGTTCGGCCGTTGGCAAGACTGCCTGATTCTGTGCCCGCTGTTCCCGGTCGGCGTGCGTGGCGACGGCAACCCCGGTGGCTTCAAGCATTTGGCGGAAGGTGATATCCGCTACGACCAAGTGCTGCTAAACATGGTCGAAGAAGTGGGCCGCAAGTACGAAACGTCGTTCGACAAGTTCGCGTTGTTCGGTTACTCGGGCGGCGGTCAGTTCGTCAACCGCTTCGGTTATCTGCACCCGGAACGCCTGTGGGCATTGTCCATCGGCGCGCCGGGCTCGGTCACGCTGCTCGACACGAACCAGAACTGGTGGGTCGGCATCGGCGATATCGCGCAACGCTACGGCAAAGCTTTCGATCTCGAGGCGTTGCGTCGCGTGCCGGTGCATATGGTGGTCGGCAAGGCCGACATCGAGACGTGGGAGATCACGCACCGTGAGGGTGGCCCGCACTTCATGCCGGGCGCGAATTCGGCGGGTGCCAACCGGCAAGAGCGACTCGCGTCGCTGCGCGATTCGTTCGAGCGTGCGGGTGTCGACGTCACCTTCGACGTGATCGACAACATGCCCCACGACGGCATGCAGTCCGTGCCTGCCGTGCAGGACTTCCTCGCCGACGTGCTGCGCAAAAAACGCGCGGCGGCATAAGCAGTCGTCCCACGCTGTCGTCCCAATTCAGGAGCGCGAACATGCTTCGTTTTCTTTTGTCCCGGATACTCGCCGCGACGCCCACGCTGTTGATCGTGACAGTGTCGGTGTTCGTGATGATCCGGCTGGTGCCCGGCGACCCGGCGCAGTTGCTGCTCGGCGATCTGGCCGATCCGGTCTCGCTCGCCGCCATGCGCGTGAAGATGGGGCTCGATCAGCCGTGGACGACGCAGTTTTGGATCTGGTTCTCCGGCGCATTGCACGGCGATCTGGGCACGTCGATCACCACCGGTGAACCGGTGCGCTCGCTAGTCTGGGCGCGCTTTATCACCAGCGCACAGGTCGTGTTGTGTGCCGTGCTGTTCGCCGCACTCGTCTCCGTGCCGGCGGGCATGATCGCCGCGTGGAAGCAAAACAAGCTACCCGATCTGCTGCTCGTAGGCGGTGCCACGTTGCTGGTGTCGATGCCTGCGTTCTGGTTGGGTCTGTTGATCTTGCTGTTCTTCGGTCTGAAGCTGCAATGGCTGCCAGTGGTGGGCTACGTCTCGATTGCCGACGATTGGAAGGCGGGGATGTTGTATCTCGTGATGCCGATTCTCACGCTGTTCCTGCATGAGATCGGTGTGCTGATTCGCATGGCACGCGCCAGCACGCTCGACGTGTTGCGGCTCGACTACGTGACGCACGCCCGCGCCAAAGGGTTGTCGGAGCGCGCCGTGCTGATGAATCACGTATTCCGCAATTCCTTCGGCCCGACGTGGACGCTGATCGGTCTGGTGCTGGGCAATCTGCTTGGCGGTATCGCGGTGGTGGAGACGGTGTTCACGATTCCGGGGCTCGGCCGTCTGCTCGTCGACTCGATCTTTGCGCGTGACTATCCGGTCATTCAGGGGTGCCTGCTTTGCGTGGCGACCGTGTATGTCGTGGTGAACCTCGTGATCGATCTTTGCTATCCCATCTTTGATCCCCGGGTGACGGTGCAATGAGAAAACGCTACTTATCCAACGCCACGGTCGGCGGTTTGCTGCTCGCGTTCCTGGTGATCTGCGCGATTCTCGGCGCAGTTTGGACACCGTTCGATCCGCTGCGAATTCATTTCCCCACGCGGCTGCATCCACCCGGCGGCGTGCACCTGCTGGGTACCGACGAATTTGGCCGCGACGAGTTGTCGCGCCTGCTTAGCGGCGCTGCGACGAGCTTTCTGATCGCGTCGCTCACGGTGTTCTTCGCCATCGTGCTGGGCTGCACGATTGGTTTGCTCGCCGGGTTCGCCCGCGGCTGGACCGACCGCATCATCATGACGTTCAACAACGCGATGCTGGCGTTCCCGGGGCTGCTGCTGGCCCTTGGCCTGCTCACGATCGTGGGGCCGAATCAATACGGCATCGTGCTGGCGCTGTGCTTGGCCTATACGCCGTCGGTCGTGCGGGTGGTGCGCGGCGCAGTGATGTCGCTGCGTGAACGTGAGTTTGTGGAGTCGTCGCGAGTGCTGGGCAATTCCGACCTGTACACGATGTTCCGCCACGTACTACCGAACTGCATTGCGCCCATCTCGGTGCTGGCCACGTCGATGTTTGGTTGGGTCATTCTCGCCGAGAGCGCACTGTCGTTCCTCGGCCTGGGCGTGCCGCCTCCGGCGCCCACGTGGGGCAACATGCTCGCGTCGGCCCGGCCGTTTATCTCGCAGGCCAGCTACCTGTCGATCTTCCCGGGTCTGTGCATTGCGCTCACGCTGTTGGCCATCAACCTCGCTGGCGATGCCGTGCGAGATCGTCTCGACCCACGCATGCGGGGGATGAAATGAGTCTTGCGCGTACCGAGCTCTCCGATCACATCGACTTCTCGTCAGGGTCTTCCGCGATGCCGCTTTCGTCGTCTTCTCCCGTCGCTCGAACGACACCCGCCAAGTCGGTGCTCAGCGTTGAAAACCTCACGCTGACGATCGGTCAGGGGGGCCGCGAGATCGTCTCCGATGTGTCGTTCGATATCGCGCCAGGCGAGATCGTCGGCATCGTGGGCGAGTCGGGCAGCGGCAAGACGCAGGCGGCACGTGCCGTGTTGCGCCTGAACCCCGAGCCGGTGGTACGTGCCGGTGGCCGCATCGTGTTCGCAGGCGAAGACATGGCGAGCGCCAGCGTGAAGCGTTTGCGTGAGCTGCGCGGTGGCAGCATCGGCATGGTGTTTCAGGAGCCGATGACCTCGTTGAACCCGTCGATGACGATCGGACGGCAGTTGGGCGAAGCGCTGCGCCTGCATCGGCCCAAGATGTCGGCGGCAGAACGCAACGAGCGCATTCTCGACATGCTGCACCGCATCGGCATGCGCGACCCCAAGGGCGCGCTCAGCGCGTGGCCGCATGAGTTTTCGGGCGGGATGCGTCAGCGCATCATGCTCGCGTCGGTGATGCTGCTGGCCCCCGCGCTGCTCATCGCCGACGAACCGACCACGGCGCTCGACGCCCTCGTGCAGCGCGATGTGCTGGAGCTGCTGGTCTCGCTCACGCGTGAACACGACACGGCTGTGCTGATGATCAGCCACGATCTGCCGATGGTCGCCCGTTACACCGAGCGCATGGTGGTGATGGAGCGGGGCAAGGTGGTGGAGCGCGGGACGACGGCGCAAGTGCTCGCCGCGCCGCGGGAGCCTTACACGCGCAAGCTGCTCATGGCGATGCCGCACAGATTGCCCGCGCGTGAGCCGATCACGTTGGCGCCGGTGGTGGACGTGAAAGGGCTTTCGGTCGAGTACGCGGGCCATCAACGGCTTTTCGCCAAGGCGCAGCGCAAGCAGGCACTCAAGGACGTGAGCGTCCACGTGCGTCCGGGCGAAGTGGTGGCCGTGGTGGGCGCGTCCGGCTCCGGCAAGACAACGCTGGGTCGCACCATTGCGGGGTTGATCAAGCCGTCGGGCGGCGAGATTCTGTTCGATGGCCGCGCGATTCATCGATCCGACGCCGCGTGGCGTGAATACCGCCTGAACTGCCAGATGGTGTTTCAAGACCCGAGTGCATCGCTCAATCCACGCATGACGGTGCGTCAGTTGGTTGGCGAGGGGTTGCGCCACGTCTCGGGCCTGTCTCGCGCCGACGTGCAAAGCCGAGTTGACGAAGTGCTGACGGACGTCGGGCTGGAACCGGCCCACGGGACGCGCTTGCCGCACGAACTCTCCGGCGGACAACGCCAGCGCGTCGCCATTGCCCGTGCCATCGTGCGCCGCCCGTCGTTCGTGATTGCGGACGAGCCGGTCTCGGCGCTGGACGTCACCGTGCGTGCGCAGGTGTTGGAAGTTTTCGCCAAACTCCAGCGTAGCCATGGCTTCTCCTGCTTGTTCATCAGTCACGATCTGGGCGTGGTCGAGCAGTTGGCCGACCGGGTCATCGTGATGCGCGACGGGGCCATCGTCGAGCAGGGAACGCGCGACGAGGTGTTCGATTCGCCCCGTCACGAATACACTCGCGAGTTGCTGCGCGCCATCCCGATGCTTACGCCCACATCCGGTGGCGGGGTCGCGCTGCGTCAGCGTTCGTGTGGACCGGAGACATCGACATCGTGAGTACCGAAAAAAGCGCGCAAAACCTTGTGGACCGTATCGTCCAGGACATCCAGGCGGGCATTCTCACACCCGGTAGCTGGCTCAAGCAGATCGACTTGCAGACGCGCTACGACGTTACCCGGCTGGAAGTGCGCCGCGCGCTAGATCAACTAACGGTCATGCGCGTGACCGCGCACGTGCCGAACTGCGGCTATCACATCGAGTCGATCGACGAACAGCGGCTGTACGACATTCGCGAGATGCGCGTCATCGTTGAATTGGGTGCAGCCGCCGACCTGATCGATCACGTCACGCCCGCCCAGATCGTTCGCCTGCGCCAGCTAGCCGAACAGTTCCATGCGCTCACCTTCGACGGCACGGTGCTCGACATGCACCCCGTCAACGCCGAGTTTCACGGCTTGCTGTACTCGGCCTGCCAGAACAAAGAATTACCGAAACTGATTCTGGAACTGCGCACGCGCATGCCGTCGGTACTGGCGACGCAGAACCGCACTCGCGCGCGGATCGAAGCGTCGGCGTTGGAGCACTTCGCCATCGTCGATGCCGTCGAAGCGCGCGATCTCAAAGCCTTGCAGCGCGTCATTGCCGCGCACGTGCGCCAGCCAGCCACACCGGCCAAGTCCGGCAGTGCCGGTAAGGCGCGCAGCACCGTCAAAACCAAGTCGTCCGGGGGGAAGAAATGAGTGATCGTTTGTTGTCTGGCTGGCAGGGAATTCGCAGCATTCCGGGCGCGCGCGCCATGGGGGCGATGGCACTGGCCGGTGCGTTGTGTCTGCCGGGCCTCACTTTCGCGCAGACACAGACGCTTAACGTTGCGCTGGCCGCCGACATCCGCTCGACGGACCCCGGCGTGAATCGTGACGATATGACCGACGCCGTGGTGTTGCATGTGGTCGAAGGGCTGGTCGGCTATCGCGAAAACGGCACCGTTGCGCCATTGCTGGCCGAGTCGGTCGATGTTTCCAAAGACGGCATGACGTACACGTTCAAGCTGCGTCGCGATGTGCACTTCCACAACGGTGCCGCGCTGACCTCTGCCGATGTGCTCTGGAGTTGGCAGCGCTACACGAATCCGAAGACTGGCTGGGCGTGTCTGGACGAGTTCGACGGCCGCAAGGGCTTGAAGGTCACGAAGGTCAGCGCGCCGGACGCTTACACCGTCGTGATGCAACTCAATCGTCCCGCGAGTCTGTTCCTCGATACGCTGGCGCGCACGTACTGCGGCATGACGGCGGTTATCAACAAAGCCTCGGTGAAGCCCGACGGGACGTGGGACAAACCCATCGGCACCGGGCCGTTCAAGCTAACGGAATGGAAGCGCGGCGAGTACGTGCTGATGTCCGCGTACACCGGCTACAAGTCGCCAGCGGGCAATCGCCCTGACGGCTATGTCGGCGCGAAGGCACCGCTGGTCGATACGTTGAAATTCGCCATCGTGCCCGATACCGCAAGCGCCAAGGCTGGGCTGCAATCCGGGGCATTGTCGGTCGCGCGCGTGGCCCCTTCGGATGTGGTGGAGCTTCAGGCCGACAAGCGGCTGAAGATCATCGTCGGTCAGTTGGCGTCGAAGAACGCGCTGTTGATTCAAACGCGCGATCCGGTGGTCGGCAATCAAAAGCTGCGTCAGGCGATCGCCGCCTCGCTCGATATTCCGCAGATCGCCGAGGCGATTTCAGAAGGCCATGGCGGGCCGAATTCGTCGGCGGTGCCGACGACGTCGTCGTACTACGACGCGACGCAGAAGAAGGGCTACACCTACGATCCGGTGCTGGCCAAACGTCTGCTGAAAGAGGCGGGGTACAAGGGCCAGAAGATCGTGATCTTCGCTAACAAGCGCGTGAACGTGCCGAGCTACACGATTGCGGTGATCGCGCAGGCGATGATGCAAGCCGTGGGGATCAACGCGGTGATCGAAGTGCTGGAGTGGACGACGCAGCTCGACCGCTATTACAGCGGCGCGTATCAGATCAGCTCGTTCTCGTATTCGTCGCGTATCGACCCGGCGCTGAGTTATGAGCAGTTCTCGGGCGACAAGACGAAGCAGCCGCAGAAGGTTTGGGACGATCCGCGCGCGCTGGCGTTGATCGATCAGAGCCGCGAGGAAGCCGACCCGGTCAAGCGACAGGCGATGTTCGATCAACTGCACACGATGATGCTCGATCAGGTGCCGCTGATTCTGCTGAGCAACGGGATGGAGCCTTGGGCGGTGGGCCGCAAGGTGGAAGGTTTCTCGGCTTGGGAAGGCAAGCCGCGCCTGTGGCAGACGCGACTCGCGAAATAAAAAAGGGCGACGGCCCGGCTTGCGCGTTTGGCGGTACCCCCCGCCGTTGCCGGGCCGTCGCTTGAGGAAAACGTCAGTGAGACGTCTGAGACATGGTTAGCGCGATCAGAAGCGGTGCTGGATACCGGCGGTCACACCGACCTGGTTATCGGCCGCACCGGTCAGGTCACGCGACAGGCTGACCTTCTGACCGTGCTTCGCAAACGCGTAGCCGCCCGAGAGGTACAGCGAGGTGCGCTTGGACATGGCGTATTGCGCGCGCAGCGAGATCAACGTCGGATCGGCGTCGCCAGCGTCCTTGATGTCCTGATGGTAGATCGCGGCATACAGCGTGAACGCCGGAGTGAAGTCGTACGAGCCGCCCAGCCAGTACATATCGCTGCGCAGCGACGCGGTGCCTGCCGTGATGAACGTCTTCTTGTAGTTCCGATACCCGGCCATGATCTTCGCGGGGCCGAAGCTGTAGCTCGCGCCTGCGTGAATGCCCTGAATGTAATCGGTCGTGTCCGCAGGGCTGGCGCTCGTGCCTGCGCCGTTCTGACGGTCGTACGTGGCCACCACGGCGAACGGGCCGTTTTCGTAGCCGATGCCGAAGTCGTACTTCGAGCTCGTCTTCATGCTGCCCGGCACGTTGCCGAAGCCGTACATGGCGCCGAGCTTCAGGCCGTTGAATTCGCCGTCGTAGCGAACGGCGTTGGCCGAGCGCGAGAACAGACCGTCTTTACGACCGCCCGTGGCCGTCGAGCTGGTGGCCCACGAGTAGTTCGGCGCATAACCCATCGGGTCGAACTGAAGCATGAAGTCGTACGTGGTGGTGAACGTACGGCCGAGTGTCACTTGTCCCCACTTCTTGTGCGCGAGGCCGACCGTGGCGCGGCGATCGAAGATGGCGCCGGGGCCGTCGTCGAACTGGCCGTTGGCCACGTTGATACCGCTCTCCAACTGGAACACGGCCTTCAAATCGTTGCCGAGGTCTTCCGAGCCCTTGAAGCCGAAGCGCGACGTGTTCTTGCCGCCTGAAATGGCACGCGCTGCGCCGCCGTTATCGCTCGCGTGGTTCACGTATTCCACACCGGCGTCGACGATCCCGTAAATCGTCACGTTCGATTGCGCATGCGCCTGGCCGGCCAGCGCCGCGCCCAGCACGCCGAGTGCCGTCGTCGCGGCCAGACCGATACTGCTTCGTTTCATTGTTGTCTCCTCTTTCTTCTGTTTCTCTTGGTGTTGCGCGGGAGAGCGCCCGCGCGTCGCTTGGGGTGAGCTCGAAGCGGCCTTACGTTGAATTAGGCGTTGGATTGCGCGAACGCCCAGCAGTCGTTCGCGGGGAATTCGACCCAGTGATGGCCAGGGTCACGCGGCACATGGCCGAACGCACGGAAGCGCAGCGCGCCGCAATGGAACAGGTATTCCCAGCGGTCGCCCAGATACATCGACGTGATGAGTTGCGCGCCCACGCGGTTGTGACCGGGGCCGTCGGCGACTTGCACGCGCTCCAGACGAATCACGGCTTGTGCGTTCTGCCCCGGTGCCAGCGTGTCGCGGGCGCGCGCCTGCAATGCAAAGCCGTCGCCTGCGAGCGTGACGAATTCGCCGTCGATGGCGCTCACGGTCGCGTCGATGCGGTTGTTGCTGCCCATGAATTCCGCCGTGTAGAGCGAACGCGGCGAGCCGTACAGTTCGGCAGGTGTGCCTTCTTGTTCGATACGGCCGTTGCGCAGCAGCAGAATGCGATCGGACATCGCCATGGCTTCGGTCTGATCGTGGGTCACACACAGGGCCGAGAGCCCCAGCGAGACGATCAGTTCACGCAGCCACGCGCGGGCTTCTTCGCGCAGCTTGGCGTCCAGATTCGAGAGCGGCTCGTCGAGCAGAATGACCGGCGGGTTGTAGACGAGTGCGCGAGCAATAGCGACACGCTGTTGCTGACCGCCGGACAACTGGAACGGGAAGCGCTCGGCGAGATGGCCGAGACCGAGCTGGTCGAGCGCGCTCTGTACACGCTCACGCCGCTCGGCGGCCCCCACTTTGCGCAGCTTCAGGCCGTAGCCGACGTTGTCGGCTACGGTGCGATGCGGCCACAACGCGTACGACTGGAATACGAGACCCAGCGAGCGTTGTTCGACGGGACAATCGACGCCTTTGTCGCCATCGAAGAAGACTTGATCGTCGAGGGCGATGCGGCCCTCCGACGGTTGTTCGAGACCGGCCACGGCGCGCAAGAGCGTGGTTTTGCCGCTGCCCGATGCACCGAGCAGACAGACGACTTCACCGGCTTTGAGTTCGAAAGACACACCCTTGAGGATTGGGTTGGTGCCGTAGCTCAGAAAGAGGTTGTCGACGACGAGCTTATCCATGCAATTTGACTCCGAAGCGCAACGCCACGCCCAGACCGGCGCCGACCATCGCGATGTTGATGACAGAGAGCGCGGCCACCTGATCGACCGCACCGGTCGCCCACAGCGACACCAGCAGCGAACCGATCACTTCGGTACCCGGCGAGAGCAGGTACACAGCGGTGGAATATTCGCGCTCGAAGATCATGAAAATGAGCAGCCATGCGGCGAGCAGACCGAAGCGCACGAGCGGCAGGGTCACGTCGAGGCTTACGCGGCTGCGGGTGCCGCCCACGCTGCGGCCAGCTTCTTCCAGCTCGGGGCCGACTTGCAGCAACGCGCTCTGGATGAGTCGCATGCCGTAGGCGAGCCACACCACCGTGTAGGCCACCCAGATGCTCCACATCGAGTTCTTGAGTTCCTTCAAGCCCGGCACGAACAGGAAGATCCACAGGAACGCGAGACCGGCCAGCAGACCCGGCACGGCGCGCGGCAGCAGCACGAGGTAGTCGAGCAGCTTGGCGGCCCAGTCGTTGCGGCGATGCCCGGCGAAAGCGACGAGCGAGTAGAAGCCCACCGCCATCGCGCCGCCGATCACACCGATACCGAGCGTGTTGAGAATGGCGCGCACCAGGTTGTCTTGCTCGAACAGCTCTTCGAAGTTGGCGAGCGTGAGCACTTCGCCAAGGGCCACGCCTTCGCCCCAGTGCGTGACGAACGAGCGCAGCACGATGCCCGAGATCGGCACGATCACCGTCACGAGCAGCCACGCGACGACGATGCCCAATGCAATCCAGCGCCACACGCCGAGTGGCAGCACAGTCTGGCGACCGGCCTTGCCCTTGACCGTGACGAACTTGTTCGCGCGCTTGAGCAGGTGGCGTTGCAACAGCACCAGCGGGAACGTGATCGCGACGATGCACATCGCGACCGCTGCCATCAGGTGATACGACGGCACGCCGAGCTTGTTGGTGAGTTTGTACAGATAGGTGGCCAGCACGAGGTGGCCTTCGGGGTCGCCCAGCACGAGGGGCAGGCCGAACACTTCGAAGCCGAGGAAGAACACCAGCACGCCTGCGAACAGCAGGGCGGGCATGGTCATCGGCAGGCTCACGTCGAGTGCGACGCGGAACGGACGCGCACCGGCAACGCGGGCGGCTTCTTCCACATCTGAGCCGAGGTTACGCAGCGCAGCCGACGAATACAGATAGACGTGGGGCACGTGCGTCAGGCCCACGATCACGGTGATGGCGAAGATCGAGTAGACCGACCACGGTGCTTCAATGCCCGTGAGTTCGCGGAACCACACCGAGTAAAAGCCCACCGGGCCCGCGGCCACGACGTAGCCGAACGCGAGCACCATCGGCGAGACGAACACCGGCGTGAGCAGCAGCGGTTCGAGCCAACGGCGGCCCGGCAGGTCGGTGCGCACCATCAGAAACGCGAGAATGCCGCCGAGCGGGATCGAGATGAACAACATCCCGAACGCGATGATGAAAGAGTTCTTTACCGCCGACCAGAAGTCGGGGTCGGTGAAGATGAAGCGATAGCCGTCGATACCGAACGTGCGGCTCGCATCGAAGAACGGCGCCGAGAGCAGGCTCTGCACGACGATGAACGACAGCGGCAGCAGCACGGCAATCGTGAGCACGGCGATGACGAGCCAGCGCGAGGTCGCCGCGAGGGCGCGCCATGGCGACGCGACGAGGTGCGGCACGCCGGTGCGCGAACGCGGGGACGGCACCGCAGAGCGGGTGTCGGTGGTGGACGACAGCATGAAGGTCTCCCTGCGCCACGCAGGGCGCATATCAGGAATTAGGGGGAACAGTCCCTAGGGGAGAGGCGGGCCACGTGCGCGGCCCGCCGGCATTACTGGTGCATCAGGGGTGCATCAGAACGAGTGCGCAGAGTCGATCAACGCTTGATCGACTGCTGCCAGCGCTTCAGGAATTCGAGGCGCTTCGATTGATCGAGATAGACGAGCAGGCCTGCACCGATCGGAATCGGCTTGAGCGCGGCGCCCAGCTGTTGCGTGAGGTTCGCCATCGAGGTCTCGCCATCGACGTCGGCACGAATCGAGAACAGGTTGGCTTGGTTGGCGAGCAGCGTCTGGCCGCGCTTCGAGAGCAGATAGTCGACCCACAGCTTGGCGGCGTTGACGTTCTTCGCCTTCTTCGAGATGGTGACCAGACGACTCACGACTTGCGTGTAATCGCGCGGATAGACGTAGCCGATCGACGGGTCTTTCTTCGCCTTGGCAAACGCGTACGAGCCGAGAATGTTGTAGCCGATCAGGTTCTCGCCCGACGAAATGCGCTCCATCATCGCGCCCGTGCTCGATTGCAGCTTCGGGTTGAGCGCGCCCATCGCACCGACGAGGTCCCACGTCACTTCGGGGTTCACACGGGCGTCTTGCGTGAGGTAGTTGAAACCCACGCCCGACTTTTCGATGTCATAGGTCGTGACCTTGCCCTTGAACTTGGCCGGATCCGACTGCAACAGCTTGATGAGTTCGACGCGCGTTTGCGGCACTTGGTCGGCCGGCAGCAGGCGCTTGTTGTAGACGATAGCGAGCGGCTCATAGGTCGTGCCGTAAGCCTGCTTCTGGTACTGCGCCCATTGGGGGATGTGTGTCGACTCAGGCGACTCGTAGCTCGCCATCGTGCCGTCGTTCACCAGCTTGACCTGAAGGTCCATGGCCGAGCTCCAGAGCACGTCGGCGCTGGTGCTGTTGGCGGCATATTCGCTGATGTAGCGGTTGTACAGCTCGGTGCTGTTCATGTCGTTGTACTCGACCTTCACACCGTAGAGCGCCTCGAAGTCCTTGATGAGCGGGCGCACGAGGGCCGTGTCGGTCACCGAGTACACGATCAGCTTGCCTTCTTTCTTCGCACCGTCGATGGTGGCCTGATAGTTCGCCGGGTAACCGGCAGGCACTTGGGCGTGAGCGGCGGGCAGGCAGCTCGCGAAGAGCGCAGCGGCGGCCACGCAGGCGCCGAGCATTGGCGTTTGCTTCATGTCTTCCTCCAGAGACCCCTTGAACGGGGTTTGTCGTTTTCGCGTGGCGCATGGTAATTTGCCGAAACTTTCAATTCGCTTTCGATTTCGTGTCGAATCCGGCCCATGAGCGGTTTTTGGGGTCATGGATTTCCCTAGGGTGTGGTCCAGTTTCATGCGTATCCTGCTTGTCGAAGACAATCCGAGTCTGGCCAAATCGCTCACCGAAGCGCTGACGCAGGCGCATTTCGCCGTCGATTGCATGCACGATGGCGAAGCCGCCGATCACGTGCTGCGCACGCAGGAATACTCGCTCGTGATTCTCGATCTGGGCCTGCCGCGTCTCGATGGGCTCGAGCTGCTGCGCCGGCTGCGTCAGCGGCGCAACATGGTGCCGGTGATGATTCTCACCGCGCACGGCTCGCTCGAAGACCGCGTGAAGGGACTCAATCTCGGCGCGGACGATTACCTGTCGAAGCCGTTCGAACTCGATGAACTCGAGGCGCGTGCGCGAGCGCTGATTCGCCGTTCGCAGCGCCATGAGAGCGCCGATGTGGCTTGTGGGCCGTTGGTGTTCGACGGCGTCGAGCGCAGCTTCCGGCTTGATGGCGAACTGCTGGCGCTGACCAAGCGCGAGCGTGCCGTGCTCGAAGTGTTGATCCTGCGTGCGGGCCGGGCGATCAATAAAGAGGCACTCTCGGAGAAGCTCTTCGGTATCGATGAGTCGGTGAACCCGGACGCCATCGAAATTTACGTCTACCGCCTGCGCAAGAAGCTCGAAGGCAGCGGTGTCGCCATCGTCACGCTGCGCGGGCTCGGTTATCTGCTCGAAGCCAAGCCTGACGTTTCGCCCTCGCTGCCGACAGCCCGTTAGTCGCGCGCTTATCTTTTCCTTCCCGATGCCGCAACCGAATCTTCGCCGCCAACTGGCGCTATGGCTGCTGTTCCCGCTGCTCGGGCTGCTGGCACTCGACACGTGGCTCACGTATCAGCGTGCGATGAGCGCGGCCAATTCGGCGTTCGACCGCTCGCTCGAATTCTCGATCAAATCGATTCGAGAGGGCACGCAACTCATCGATGGCGAAGTGCAGGTGAATCTGCCGTATCTCGCGCTGGAGATGTTCGAGTCGGATCGCGGCGGCAAGATCTATTACGTGATTCGCGAAGACGGCAAGCGCGCGGTGACGGGCTATCACGACTTGCCGCTACCGCCGCCGGACGTCACGCCGGAGCCATACCACTCGGTGTTTTACGACGCGGCCTATCGCGGTGAATCGTTACGCATGGGGGCGTTGCGGCTGCCCGTGCACGACGTGCCGAACGCGAAAACGCGCGTGGTCTGGATTGTGGTGGGTGAGACCACGGAGTCGCGTCATGAGCTTGCGCGTCAGATTCTTACCGGGGCGTTGCAACAGGAAGTGTTGCTTGTCGTGCTGGCGTTGGCCATCGTTTGGCTGGGCGTGACGCGCGGCCTGCGCCCGCTCAACCGGCTCTCGGCGAAGGTGGCGGCGCGTAGCGAAGACGACACGACGCCGCTCGATAACGTCGACTTGCCGACGGAAGTCGAGCCGCTGGTGGAGTCGATCAATCAGTACGTGGGGCGCGTCGGACGCATGCAGGCGTCGCGCCAGCGCTTCTTTGCCGACGCGGCACATCAATTGAAGACACCGCTCGCCATCATTCAAGCGGAGTCGGAACTGACGTTGCGCGAGACGTTGAGCGCGAGCGCGCGCGAGCGCGTCGAGCGTCTGAATTCGGCGGTGAAGCAGGCGGCGAAGAGCGTTCGGCAGTTGTTGTCGCTCTCGCGGCTTGAGGCCGATGTGGGCGCGCCCGCAGCGAAAGTACCGCTGCGTCTCGACGAGGTCGCGCGCAGCACCACGTTGGATTGGTCGCCTGTGGCGCGTTCGCGCGGCATCGATCTCGGTTTCGAGAACGACGGCCCGGTCGATCTGCTGGGGCAGCGTGAGTTGCTGGCCGAAATGTGCGGCAACCTGATCGATAACGCCATTCGTTACGCCGGTGACGGTGCGGTGATCACCGTACGTGTCGGTGTCGAGGCGGGGGCAGCGGTGCTGCAAGTCGTCGATAACGGACCCGGCATTCCCGCGCACGAGCGTGACGCGGTGTTCCAGCGGTTCTATCGCAGCGAAAGCACCGGGCAAGCGGTAGACGGTTCGGGGCTTGGGCTGGCCATCGTGCGGGAGATCGCGCGCATGCACCGGGCGGACGTCACGTTAGCCGATGCCCCCGGCGGCGGGCTGGCCGTCACGGTGCGGTTTCCCGAGGTAGAGGCCCAATCAGCTGGGGTGTAGAAGGAATTTCCTGGAATCGTCAATTTTTAGGAATAAATTGGCTGACATTGGGAAATTGGCGAGTGATTTTGCAAGCCTTTTCCCGGTTGTGACGCGTACGATCGATGCACATTTTTGCAGGGAACCGATCATGCGCGAAAAAGAACAACTTCACTACTTCGACTACGCTGCGACCACCCCGGCCGATGCGGCGGTCATTGCCGCGATGGCAGATTGCCTTGGCGTGGACGGCGTGTTCGGCAACCCGGCGTCGAGCTCGCACGCGGCGGGCACCAGCGCCCGGCGTCTCGTAGAGCGCTCGCGTGCGCAAGTGGCAGCGCTGATCGGTGCTGACGCTGCCGAGATCATCTGGACGTCAGGCGCTACCGAATCGAACAATCTCGCGCTCAAAGGCTTTGCCGAGCTGGCACAAGCGCGCCCGCACCTCGTCACCAGCGTGATGGAGCACAAGGCCATTCTCGACACGATGGCGTATCTGGAGAAGGGCGGTGTTCCGGTGACGTACGTGACACCGTCGGCCACCGGAGAAATCACGGCGGAGGCCGTCGCTGCGGCATTGCGTCCGGACACCGGGCTGGTGTCGCTGATGCTCGTCAATAACGAACTCGGTACGTTGACCGACGTGGCTGCCATCTCGAAGGTGGTGCACGATGCCGGGGCGCTGTTGCACGTGGATGCTGCGCAGGCGCTCGGCAAGACGCCCATCGATGTGAAGGCCATGGGTATCGACATGTTGTCGATGTCTGCACACAAGGTGTACGGGCCGAAGGGGATCGGTGCCTTGTACGTCAACAAGGACGTGATGTCGCGCATTGCGCCGCAGATCCATGGGGGCGGTCATGAGCGCGGCTTGCGCTCGGGCACGCTGGCGACGCATCAGATCGTTGGCATCGGCACTGCCTGCGAGCTGGCAATGCGGGGCATGACGGTCGATAACGAACGCATTGCGAAGTTGAGCCGACGCTTGCTCGACGGCGTGCTGCCGCTGGGCAATGTGACCCATAACGCCGCGAGCGCGCGTCGCATCCCGCATACGCTGAGCCTGACGGTGAACCACTCGGGGTTCTTCACGTTCATGCTCAATACCAATCTGGCGGTCTCGTCGACGTCGGCTTGCAACTCGGCATCGGGACAGCCGTCGCACGTGTTGAGCTCGATCGGCTTGGATGGCGAAGCCGCAAGCCGCACGGTGCGCGTGAGTCTTGGACGCTTTACGGACGAAGCGTCGGTCGACTTCGCTATCGCCTGTTTCGAGCGCGCGCTTTGTCAGTGCCGCGCGTTGGCGGCTTAAAGCGAAGGCGGTAGGTTGGCCGCCTGTATCAGCCACTCGCGAAACGCGGCCAGCCTCGGCAAGGTGGCGCACTCGGCGCGATAGACGACGTAGTACGCAAGCGGGGACGAGCAATCGACGTCGGGAAAAAGCCGGACGAGCCGTTGCGCGGCGAGATCGTCGCGCACCAGCACGCTGCGAGCTAGTGCGATGCCGTGGCCGTCGATAGCCGCTTGCAGCACCGCTGCGGAGTTGTTGATTTTCAAACCACTGCGAGCGGGCACGCCTGACACCCCCGCGCGTGCTAGCCAGGAAGGCCACGTCACGAAGCCCGCGTCTTTGTCCACCGAAAGGTCGTGAATCAACGGCATGCCGCGCAGATCTGCCGGGTGTTGTAACGCCGGATGCTCGCGAAGCCAAGATGGCGCGCACACCGGAAACACCTCTTCATCCATCAATTTCTCGGCCATCAGTCCGGGCCAGTGCCCCTGACCGTAACGCACACCGATATCGATACCTTGCGCGACAAAGTCGGCCAGCTTGAGGCTCGTGTCGAGCCGCACATCGGTATCGGGCCAGGCGCTCTGGAAGCCATCGATGCGCGGCAACAACCATTTCGCTGCGAAGGCGGGACTCACCGTCACGGTCAGCACACCCACCGCCGATCCCTCACGCAGTTTCGCAAAACCCAGATTGAGCCGATCAAAGCCGTCGCGAATGTCGGGTAACGCCCGCTGCGCCGCTTGTGTCGGTACGAGCCGTGCGCGCCCGGCGCTGCTGCGCTCGAAGAGCGGCACCCCAAGCCACCCCTCGAGACTGCGCACCATCTGACCTACCGCAGCGGGCGTCACGTTCAACTCGACAGCGGCCGTAGAAAAACTTTGATGCCGTGCGCTGGCTTCGAACGCTCGCAACGCATTGAGGAAGACCGGTGCTTTCATGATGGAAAGATTTTCTTTTAGTGCGACGCAGAATAACTGATTTGTGAAGACCCCGGCGGACGCCAACAATAGCTATGTCAAACGGCGTGTTTATTCAGATAACCGGCAGATATTCTGGAGTCAGCAAAATGAAAAGTTTTTCTTCCAAGGTGGCGATTGTTACGGGCGGCGGTTCGGGAATCGGCAAAGCAGTGGCGACGCGGCTGGTGGCTGCGGGTGCGAAGGTGGTGATCGGCGGGCGTGACGAGGCGAAGCTCGCCGCCGCTGCCGCGCAAATCGACGCAACCGGCGCGAACGTGCGCTATCTCGCGGGGGATATCGCGAAGCCCGCGACTGCCATCGCACTGGTCGAACTGGCGACGTCGGCATTCGGTGGCGTCGACATTCTTGTGAACAATGCCGGGGTGTTTCGTCCCAAGGCATTTCTTGAGTTGAGCGAGGCCGAATACGACGGTTTCCTCGACATCATCCTCAAAGGTAAGTTCTTCATGGCGCAGGCCGCCGCCAAGGCCATGACGCAACGTGGCGGCGGTGCCATCGTGCAGACGGGGTCGTTGTGGGCCTTGCAAGCCATCGGCGCGACGCCTTCGTCCGCCTACTCGGCGGCGAATGCAGGGGTGCACGCACTCACGCGCAATCTGGCGATCGAACTCGCGCCGCTCAGCATTCGCATCAACACGGTGGCACCTGCTGTGGTCGAGACGCCGGTCTACAACACGTTCATGAGCGACGACGAGGTGAAAACCACGTTGCCTGCCTTCAATGCATTTCATCCGCTGGGTCGTAACGGGCAGCCACGCGATGTTGCCGAGGCGATTTTGTTTCTCGCTTCTGATGCCGCGTCGTGGATTACCGGCACGGTGCTGCCGGTCGATGGCGGTGTGATGGCTGGACGTCAGGCGTGAGCGGAAGGGAAGGGGGAGGGTGAGTGTGGAGCGGCGCAAGTTGATCTCTCGCAAGTTGACGAATATTCAACGCACGTCGCCCTGACGGGTCAAAGTCACCGTCCTGTATTATGCTTTGAACCACTTGCAAATCTATTCTCTCCCTCTCCCCACCCACCTTGATGTTTGGAGGTATGTATGAGCAAAGAGAAAGAACGTCTGGACACCGGTTCGACAACCGGTGCAGGCGCCCCGGCGGCGAGCGATCGCAATACGCTATCGGTCGGCGCAGACGGTCCGCTGCTGCTCCATGACGTTCACTTCATCGAACAAATGGCGCATTTCAACCGTGAGAAGGTGCCCGAGCGCCAGCCTCACGCGAAAGGCGCAGGCGCCTTCGGTGTCTTCGAAACTTCGGAGGATGTGAGTCGTTACACGAAGGCCTCGTTGTTCAAGAAAGGCGCGAAAACCGAGATGCTCGCGCGTTTTTCCACCGTCGCGGGCGAAGCCGGTAGCCCCGATACCTGGCGCGATGTGCGCGGGTTCTCTCTCAAGTTCTATACCGACGAAGGTAACTACGATCTCGTCGGCAACAACACCCCGATCTTCTTTGTCCGCGATCCGATGAAGTTTCCGCACTTCATTCGCAGTCAAAAGCGTCTGCCCGACTCGGGCCTGCGCGACAACCACATGCAATGGGACTTCTGGACGAACAATCCGGAGTCGGCGCATCAGGTCACGTATCTGATGGGCGATCGTGGCTTGCCGCGCACCTGGCGACATATGAATGGGTATGGTTCGCATACCTACATGTGGGTGAATGCCAGCGGTGAGAAATTCTGGGTGAAGTATCACTTCCATACCGAACAAGGGATGGAGTTCTTCACGAATGCCGAAGCGGCGACGATGTCCGGGCAGGACGCGGACTATCACCGTCGCGATCTGTTCGATGCCATCGTGCGCGGCGAACATCCGAGCTGGATCATGTCGGTGCAGGTCATGCCGTATGCCGACGCCAAGAAATACCGCTTCAACCCGTTCGATCTCACGAAGACGTGGTCGCATAAGGACTATCCGCTGATCAAGGTGGGCAAGATGACGCTCAACCGAAATCCGGAGAATTTCTTCGCGCAGATCGAGCAGGCAGCATTCTCGCCGGGCAACACGGTGCCGGGCATCGGCCTGTCGCCCGACAAAATGCTGCTGGGCCGTGCGTTCGCATACAACGACGCGCAACGCAATCGCATCGGTACCAACTTCCATCAACTGCCGGTCAATCGCCCGAAGGTGCCGGTGCAGTCGTATATGTTCGACGGGCATATGGCCTTCGAGCATAGCGGCAACGCACCGACGTATGTACCGAACAGCGGTGGACGTCCGTATGCCGATCAGACCGGTAAGGCGGAAGACGGCTGGGAGTCGGATGGCGATATGGTGCGCAACGCCTACACCTTGCATAAGGAAGACGACGATTTCTCGCAGCCGGGGAATCTCGTGCGCAATGTGTTTGACGATGCGGCGCGTGCCCGTTTGGTTGAAACCGTGTCGGGCGCCTTGCTGGCGGGTGTTCACAGTCCGGTGCTGGAGCGCGCGTTCGACTATTGGAAGCAGATCGATGCCGACGTCGGTGCGCGCATCGAAAAGGCAGTGAAGAGCGCCAAGAAATAGTCAGCGTTGATGTGATAGCGGTAAGCGCCTCGGCGGCATCGAGGCGACGACGGCGGGTGACGATGCATGGCATCGTGCCCGCCGTTTTTATTGGCGTCAGTGTTTGATGCAGGTGCAAGTTGTGTTTTTCGCATCCAATGCCGCGATGCCTTCGAGGATGTCTTTGCCGGTCGGTGTGGTGCGCAGCATGTCGATAGTTGCGGCGCTCATTTTCTCGACAATCCCCTCGACCGTCATACCGGCTTCGCGAATAGCGCGCTCGGGGTCGTACTCGCCCATGACGCGCAGCACGTCGGTTGCCCGCGCCCCGAAGACGGCGTCGATGATGGCTGGCGATTCAAACAACATGATTTCAAGGGTTGGTGCGGCCATGCGTACCTCGTACCGACGTGACGCAGCAACCAGCGACATCATGGACTCCGCACTGCCCAACTGGTCATCGACCCAGGCGGGATCGACGGTATAGGCATTGCGAATGATGAAGATGGGTTCCGGATGCCGCGTCGGTAGGCTGCTGGCAAGCGGGACCGTATCCCACACGTCGTGACTTACGAAGAATCGCGAAGACGTTCGGATATCACTGGGCAGCCAGGTTTGTAGCAATTTGAAACCACTCTTTGACGGACAGACAATGTTGCGCTTCATATGGAGTCCTCGTCATTCTTAGATGGGTTGTAATGTTTGGCGTGTTCTATGCAGGCCTCATATTTCGTTCGCAACAGGTGTACGAAATCTCGCCGGTGGATGCAGTGCGCGATTTCTTTACCCGTCCAACACAGGATGGTTTGCGGCTTGGTGAAATTCACCATCGTGATCGCCGCATCGGTGTAGCCGCCGCTGGAGAACATGCAGCCAATCAGATTCGATGGGCGTCGAGCCAGTTGACTACGTAGCTTCGCGATAGACGTGAAATCGATGCGTCGTTTTTGCCGACAGCTTTGCTTTGAGAGGTCTTTGCATTCGATCATGGCGCTAATGCCCTCGACGTACACCACGCCGTCAATCTGTTCAGCGTTCGGCGTGTCCAGCACATCGACGCTATACGGCCACCGTACCTGCGCCCCACTCAACTCAAACCCCTTGAGCACGAGATATTCCAGCGCCTTGCCCGGATCCCAACCGGGTGTCGCGCATGTCATCACGGCGTCCCATAGTTGCGTGACGTCGAGCCAGTCGTAACGGCTCACCCGATCGATGTATTGCGTGTCTGCTGTCATGCCAATCTCCAACGAACTGTTGGCGATTCTAGGGGCGCTTGCGCCGCGAAAACGCGGCAACGCCGATATATCGGAAACTCCTGATGGGCTATGGCATTTCGGCACAAGAAACAGGGTGCGAATGTCACGCATTGTGAGTGCCCTCGCTTCCTGATAGCATGTCGGCAGCTGCAACGGAGATGGCATACCTCCGGCGTGCTTCAAGTCCATACGCAAACCGCCCTGCAACGGGGCTGATGATGCCTGCAAGATCCTGGCGTGCCGGGAGGTTGCGGGCTATATGCGTGGACGGATTCCGTTTGATTTCCCCCATGTGGTGCTTAGCGACTGACTCGTGTCCTTCCGGCGGCGTTCAGGCGATTCGTCAATGGCATCGACAGATTCGATGCATGACCCCTGTGTGTACACACCATGAAGATGTTTGACCGTTCCCCTTTGCGCGAACTCGCCGACGTGCTGCCGCGCGCCGCTCGCGCGAGTGCCGTCGCCGCGCTGGTCGGCGTGATGGCCGGCAGCGCGAGTGCGCTGTTGCTCGTCGCGCTCGAAATCGTCACCGACACGCGACTGCTTCACCCGTGGCTCCTTTGGCTGCTGCCAGTCGCTGGCTTCGCCGTAGGCTGGCTTTACCTGCGACTCGGCGCGAGTGTGGAGGCGGGCAATAACCTGCTGATCGACGAGATTCACGATCCCCGCCGCGTTGTGCCGTTGCGCATGGCACCGTTGGTTTTCGCTGGCACGGTCATCACGCATTTGTTCGGCGGTTCCGCCGGTCGCGAAGGCACCGCTGTGCAAATGGGCGGTGCGCTCGCCGACCAGCTCACGCATGTCTTCCGGCTCTCTGGCGAGCAACGTCGTGTGTTGTTGATGTCGGGGATTGCGGCAGGCTTCGCGTCGGTGTTCGGCACACCGCTAGCGGGTGCCATCTTCGGCCTTGAAGTGCTCGCGATCGGTCGTCTGCGCTACGACGCCCTGTTGCCGTGCCTTGTCGCGGCACTCGTGGGCGACGCAGTGACGCGCGCATGGGGTGTGCATCACACGGCTTACACCATCGCGCCGCATTGGTTCGGTGCGTCGCTGTCGCTGTCCGGGGCGTTGAGTGCCGCCGCCGCTGGCGTGGCGTGTGGTCTTGTCGGCATGGGCTTCGCGCAGGCCACGCATGCGATGTCTGGGTTCATGAAGCGGCGCATTGCCTACGCGCCGTTGCGTCCCGTGGTGGGCGGCGTTGTGGTCGCGGTGGCGGCGATGGCGTTCGGCACCCCGCAGTATCTCGGTCTCGGCATTCCGACGATCGTCGACGCGTTTCACACGACACTGCCTTGGTACGACTTCCTCGGCAAGACGCTTTTCACCGTAGTGACACTGGGCTCGGGATTCAAGGGAGGAGAAGTCACGCCACTGTTCTATATCGGCGCGACGCTCGGCAACGCGCTCTCCCACGTGCTGACGTTGCCTGCGCCGGTACTCGCCGGTATTGGCTTCGTCGCTGTGTTTGCCGGGGCTGCGAATACGCCGATTGCTTCGACGTTGATGGCCATCGAAATCTTCGGCCCGCAGATCGGCGGTTATGCCGCGATTGCTTGTGTATTGGCGTATCTGTGTTCCGGGCACACTGGCATTTACAAGGCGCAACGAGTCGGATACGGCAAACATGGCGTCGTCCCGGAGGGCACGCGTTTGGCCGATTTTCCTGCGTGGCGCGAAGCGCAACGCTCGCGCGCTGAGGTCAACGACGAGTTACCGCCACGGTGACGCGTTGCTTTGAGCGAACGCATCCCACTCGTCTTGCGCGTCGGTGGTGTCCAAAGTGATGTCACCGCGTGCGAGCGCGGCAATCGTTCGCTGAAACGCTGCGGCGTTGCGCATGCCCTGATCTTCGTGATTGGTATTGAAGAGCACGTGCGTGTCGTCGGCTTTGGCCGCGCTGCGCGCAACGCGTGCAGAAATATCGATCAACTCGCTCGCGCTGTATTCATAGACGAATCTTCCCGACGACGCGGTGATGCCGCGCCGATTCCACGCCTCGGCGTTGCGCCCATGCAGACGAACGACGCACAGGTCGTCGCGCGTGGTTGCCCACACGGCAGGTACGGTGTTTTCGAACCCTGTGGGACTGTCGACGATGGTGTGGGCGGCCCCCGTCTCGCGCAGCATGGCGAGTGTCGCCGCCGCACGCGAGGGCGTATCGAACCAACTGCGATGCCGAAATTCGATCGCGTGACGCTCACCGTCGAGGCGTCTGGCCGTGTCGAACACAAGTGCCCGCCCGGCACGATCGTTTTGCACTCGCGGCGAGAACTGGAAGTGGATCGCCGTCAACTGACCGCTTTGACGCAACGGCTCGATCGCTTCGAGATACCGCCGCCATAGCTCGTCGCGCAGTTCGGCGGGGAGATCAGTGGGCGAGTCGCCATGAGCCGTCCCGAGCGCGTCTGCCAAATCGCCGGGCAGCGCACTAACCGGCGTCGTATGGCCGGTGAATGCGCGAAACGCCTTGATGTGAAAGCGGAACGACGGCGG
The DNA here is from genome assembly GCF_049918595.1 of Pandoraea pneumonica. Classification (GTDB taxonomy): domain Bacteria; phylum Pseudomonadota; class Gammaproteobacteria; order Burkholderiales; family Burkholderiaceae; genus Pandoraea; species Pandoraea pneumonica_A. Next base: position 705,253 of record NZ_JBNCRZ010000001.1, on the reverse strand, counting down.
CGTGCGCTGCGTCCACCGCCACGCCATTCCCGCATCGGGCAACCGGTAATAGCTGCTGTCGACCTCGACCAGATCGAACCGCGACGCGTAGTGACGCAGCCGGGCCTCGGGCGTGTCGACGCCCGGCGGGTAGAACCGTCCGCAGGCGATGAGCGTCCGGTCGGTCCAGGACGAGGTGCCGACTCGCAATGTCATGACGCGAAAATCCTGTGACTCGATGAGCGTCAACGCGCTCGTTATAATGTATAAATATACAGTAGTTGGCGGCGCGCAATCCTAGCCGCCGCCCGATGGTTCGACCGCTCACCCTTTGCTCGCCTCCCTTGTCTTGCATGTCAGATAAGCCGACTCCCGCCGCCCGCGACCCGTGGGCCGAACTCAACGACCGCCAGCGCGAAGCCGTCGACTACGGCGTCAGCGACGACGGTGCGCCCGGCGGCCCGCTGCTGGTCATTGCGGGAGCCGGCTCGGGCAAGACCAGTACGCTCGCGCATCGTGTGGCCAATCTCATCGCCCGGGGCGCCGACCCGAACCGCATTCTGCTGCTGACGTTTTCACGGCGCGCCGCCGGGGAGATGGAGCGCCGCGTGGGCGCTGTGCTGCAAAAGGTGTTGGGGCTGGCGTCGTCGCAACCGCCGTCGTTGCCGTGGGCTGGGACGTTCCATGCGGTCGGGGCGCGATTGCTGCGCGACTTCGCGACGCGCATCGGGCTGTCGGAAGCCTTCACCATTCACGATCGCAGCGACGCGGAAGACCTGCTCGGCCTGTCGCGGCACGAACTGGGCTTCTCGGCCACGCAATCCCGCTTTCCGCTCAAAGGCACTTGCCTGTCGATCTACTCGCGCGCGGTGAACAGTCAGGCACCGCTGGCCGAGGTGCTAGCGAAGCACTTTCCGTGGTGCGCGCAGTGGGAAGCGCAGTTGAAGACGCTGTTCGGCGCGTACGTCGATGCCAAGCAAGCGCAACACGTGCTCGATTACGACGACCTGCTGCTCTACTGGGCAGAGATGATGACCGCGCCCGCTTTGGCAAGTGAATTAGGCGCGCGCTTCGATCACGTGCTGGTCGACGAGTATCAGGACACCAACCGGCTTCAGGCGCAGATTCTGCTTGCGATGAAGCCCGACGGACGAGGCCTGAGCGTCGTGGGCGACGATGCGCAGTCGATCTACGCGTTTCGTGCCGCCACCATCCGCAACATCCTCGATTTCCCCGGTCAATTTGCCGAACCCGCCCATGTCGTGACGCTGGAGCGCAACTACCGCTCGACACAGCCGATTCTCGATGCGTCGAATGCGGTGATCGCCGAATCGACCGAGCGTTACGCGAAGGCGCTTTGGACCGATCGTGCCTCGACGCAACTGCCGCAACTCGTCAATGTCAGCGACGAGTCGGGGCAAGCGCGCTGGGTGGCCGATCAGGTACTGGCGCAACGCGAGACGGGTACGCGGCTGATGCAACAGGCCGTGCTTTTTCGCACAGGCAGTCACAGCGCGGCGTTGGAACTCGAACTCACGCGGCGCAATATTCCGTTCGTGAAGTTTGGCGGGCTGAAGTTTCTCGAAGCGGCGCACGTCAAGGACATGCTCTCGATTCTGCGCTGGGCGCACAATCCGGCGAGCCGTCTGTCGGGGTTTCGTGTGGCGCAGTTGATCCCCGGCATCGGACCGGTGAGCGCAACGCGCTTGCTCGACGCGATGACACAGTCCGCCACACCGGCGCAGGTGCTTAGCGATTTCAAACCGCCCTCGGCCGCTGCGCATGATTGGCGCGGCTTCGTGGAAGTGTTCCGCACACTGCACGACACGCGACTTGCGTGGCCCGCAGACGTGGATTTAGCTCTGCGCTGGTATGCGCCGCTACTCACGCAGCGCTTCGACGATGCGGCGGTGCGTCAGGCCGATCTCGAACAACTGGCGCGCATTGCGGGCACGTACGGCTCGCGCGAACAATTTCTCACCGAACTGACCCTCGATCCGCCCGACGCGACGAGTGCACAATCGGGGCCACCGCTGCTCGACGAGGACTATCTGATTCTCTCGACGATTCACAGCGCGAAGGGACAGGAATGGCATTCGGTTTACGTCCTGAACGTGGTCGATGGCTGCATTCCGTCCGATATGAGTACCGGCGACGATGAGGATATCGAGGAGGAGCGTCGTCTGCTGTACGTCGCGATGACGCGCGCGAAGTCGTCGTTGCAGCTGGTCGTACCGCAACGCTTCTACGTGCATCAGCAAACGGGGCTGGGCGACCGGCATGTGTACGGCACGCGCAGCCGCTTCGTCTCGGACAAGATGCTGCCGCTCTTCGAGATGCTGCCCAAACCGCGTGAGGGGGATGTGCCGTCGGGCCCCGTGGGCGATGTGACGGTGCATATCGACGTCGCAAGGAGGTTGCGAAATGCGTGGTCCTGAAGTGAAACTGCGCACGGCCACCGCGGCGGATATCGACGCGCTGACATCGCTGCTCATGCAGACCTATCACACGACGTGGGCACCGGAGCTTCGTCCGGAAGTCGCCGCGAAGTTTGCGTCGGGCGAGAGCACGCGTGCTTACATCGAAGGGCATTGGCCGGAGTTCACGGTCGCAACACTCGATGGTGTGTTGGTCGGCATGGTGCACGTGGTCGGCGATTTCATCGACGCCTTGCACGTCTCGCCTGCGCATCAGCGTCTTGGGATCGGCGCATGTTTGCTTTCGCACGCCGAGGCCCAGATGCGTGCCACCGGGCAGTCGCTGGCGCGTCTGGAAACGGATACGTTCAACACGCAGAGCCGTGCGTTTTACGGCAAGTACGGTTATGACGAGGTCGCGACCTATCCCGACGAAGAGTGGGATAGCGGCTTCACGACTGTCTTGCTCACCAAGGCGCTTTAGGCGGCGCTTCGCGTCGTCCATCAAGCGGCACGTCACACGGCGCGCCGTGTCGCCCATCTTCTTTTTCCTTTCCGCCGACATGCGCGGTAATGTTCCCTAGGTTGCCGTCCTTGGCGCATCAGGTATAGTCGCCGCATCGGCGGCGGGCAGCCCGATGCAGGTTGCCAGTGCGCGTCATGAGCACTCAGGGGGAGAGGAACGGATGCAATGGCTGGTTGACCAAATGACGCTGATGCCCACGGGGTTGTTACTCGTGTCGTTGGCGATCGTGACAGCGCTCACCGCGGTTCTCGTGGCGTGGCTGGCGCGCGTCTGGTTATTCGATCGGCTGGCCGACCCCTCCGAAGTGCGCGGCACCGTGGCCGACGTGGTGCACGGCAGTCTGCTCGCGTTCATCGTTTTCGTCTTGGCGCACGTGCTGACGGACGTGCGCGCGAATCTCGGGCATGCCGACGACCAGGCATTGCACGAAGCCTCGGTGGTGCGGCGTCTGGACCGCGAGTTGAAGGCCGTCGGCGACGCCGATGCACAAGCCGCCCGGGTGTTGCTGCGCAGTTACGTGAGATCTGCCGTCGATGACGAGTGGCAGACGTTGAGCACCGCCGACCCCGATCTCTCGCCGCGCACGGAAGAGGTGTTGACCGCTTTCGTCGGCGCGACGCGCAAGGTGCTGAAGGAACACGACGAGAGCGCGAGTTCGATACGCACGCTGCTCGATCGTCTGGAAGAGGCCCGACAGGGGCGTTTCGAGAACGCAACGAAGACAGTGCCATCCGTCTTTTGGTGGGTGATCACGCTGTTTCTGGTGGCGGCCATGGCGATGAACGGGCGCTATCCCGGCTCATGGAAGAGTAACTTCATCATCGCGTTGCACATGGGCGCGATCGGCATGGTCGTCGCGTTGATCATCAATCTGGACGAGCCGTTTCGTGGCGTGTCCGGGATTTCGCCGGCACCGCTGGCGAAGTCAGTCGGCATTGTGTTGCCGAAGTGACACCCGCTGCGGGCGCATCACCTTACAAGTTTTCCCACCGCATCCGCCCATCCGGTCGCGGTGAGTCGTTAGTCAGTATTCGCAGTAGGAGTTGAAGACGATGTTTTCGAATGTGCCGACCTCGTCGGCGGAGTCCACGCCTGAAATCGAGGCTTTTCGCCCGGGCGTCTATCGCCACTACAAAGGCAATTTCTACCTCGCCCTCGGCATCGCTCGAGCCGACGAGACCGACGAACCCGTCGTCGTCTACACGCGGCTTTACCCGCGCGAAGGCTTGCCGATGAGCACCCGTTTGCTGCGCATCTGGAACGAGCCGGTGACGACCGAATCGGGCCCCGTCGCGCGCTTCACTTATGTCGGTCACACGACGCCTGCCGTATGACGGGCGTCGTTCGCAGACTTCACAGCCGATTTTCAGGACGCTTGACGATCATGAACACCGTAGCTTCCATGCACCGCTCGCCGGTGACCGTTTTGCCTGCGCCGCAGGGTGACGCCAACGCCATGTCGAAGCCCGCACCGCGCAACCTGCGCCGTTGGTGGGCACTGTTTGCGATTCTGCCGTTTGTGACATCGGTCGCGGGATGCGGGCTGGTGGCCGCACCGTGCCGTGTGGCGTCGGCGGGCTTGAAGATCGTGCCGGGGGTGGGGGGCGTGCTGGCCGCGCCGACCGACGCGTGTGCGGCGGTGATCGACTGAGATCCGGCGGGCAGTGCTCGATCAGATGACGGACCGAGCGTAGAAAAAAAGAAAGCCCGCGAGGTGCGGGCTTAATCCATATCAGGAGGAGACATGGAGGAGACGAATTCAGTATAGGACAACGTGTTGCGACGCACCATATGTAGTTTTGCGTAAGTGTCCGCATGTTGCGTTCATGCAACGAGAAATAAATTCAAATAAATCAAATACTTATTTCAACTGTTGCCAAATCGTCTCGTCTCTGCCTCGCCGTAATTCCGAATCACCCCTCTATTTATTGTGCGCGTGCACGCTTCTCGGGTGACATCAACTTCAGCACGAACGGCACCGAATCTCTGAGTGACGGATTCACCGCCGCGTCATGGTCGAGTCCGTCGTAGACACGCACCAGCGTCGTCGTCCCCGCTGCGGCGACATCGCGCGCAAATGCCTGCTGCATCATGACCGGCACGTCGATATCGGCCGATCCCATGCCGATGAAGACCGGGTGTTTGATGCGAAGTGTGGGGTAGCGCAGCGAGGGCGTTTGGTTGTGCATGAGTTTCTGAATCGCTGGCTGCATGCTGTTGCCGCCATTCAGCCCTGCGGCCGTTGAGCGGTCGGTCAATTCCCCAATACACAGCGTGCGCGCCATCTCCAATACGGGCAGGGCCTGTGGCGAGAAGTAACGCGCGGCTTGCAGCGACGGGTCGCGATCGGCGGCCGACAGGAAGATGTACATCGCGTAGGGAATCTTCGGATCGGGGGCGCCGGGGTCTGGCTGGCCTGCGAAGATGGCGGCTGCCGAGGTCTGGGCATTGAAGTACGGCGTGCCCGTCAGGACCGTAGCGACCACTTTCACATCGGGCGCGTACTGCGGTTGGAACCCGGCGGCGGCAAACGCAGCGTGTGCGCCTTGCGACTGCCCGACAATCACCACGCGATTCTGTAACGGGAACACGCTGCGTGCGGCCAGCAGGCTGTCGAGCACGCTGTAGGCTTCTGCACGTGCATTCAGGTAGTGATGCAAGCCCTGAGAGCCGAGTCCGGCGTAGTCGGGCGCCACGACGGCGAAGCCGAGCGAGAGCCACGTACCGAGATACTGGATGTCACGTTGACTGCGCACGTTGAGCGACGGCGCGCAGGTACTCGCCACACCCACGGTGCCATGTGCCCAGAGCACAACGGGCCAGCCACCCGCAGGCGTCGGCCCTTTTGGCAGAAAGACCGCGCCGGTATCTTCGCGGGCTTCGATGCCACCGACGCCGTCGATCGAGCTAAACCGGATGCGGAACTGTTCTCCCGCTTCGGGCAAGCCGTGATCGGCGTCGAGCGGCAGACGCTCGACAATGGCGCCGTGCGGAATGACGGCCGGGGCGGCTTCAGGCGTGACGGCATGGGCGGCACGGCCGATGACCAAGCTGGCGAAAAGGGCGGCGCTCGCGTAGCGCCACAGGCGGTTGAACATGTTGAGCTGTCCTCTTGGAAGTGACTGCTGTTAGGGTCTGTTCACGCTAATGGGCTACGCGCTTGCCGTGGCGTTAGCCGTGCGATGCCTGATTACCTTGCGCCTGCGCGGCGGCCTGCTCGGCCGCTTCACGCCAAGCGCGGCGTGATCTGCGCATACGGCGCAACGCCAGCGACGACATGGTGATCCAGCCAAACGGACGTGGATCGACCAGCATGCTCACGGCGCGCGCGTAATCGAGTACGAGTCCTGGCGTCCATGCCATCGTCTTCGCGCGCTTGCGCAACTGTGCGGCGACCCACAACTCTGGTGTGAGCCAGAGGCGTACGAACGTCCACCAGCCCGCATCGTCGCCGTTGGTCAAGCGTCCGACACGCCCTTCGATGGCGGCTTCGAGCGCCTTGGCCACGCTGCTCGAACAGTTGCGGTGGGTGAGGTTATACGTGGGGTTCTGCCGGTACATTTCCCAGAAAGCGCTTAGCTGCTGGGGACTGTAGTTACGAATGCGCACCTTGACGGTCGATGGGCACCACGCCTTCGACTCGGTCGCGTAGTCGGGCTGGAACACCCCCGGCACATCGTTCTCGCGTGTGGCGCGCAGCAACTGACCGAACTGATCCGGCGAGCGGTCGATTTCCTGTGCCGGATACAAACTCAAGTACACCCCTTCATGGCTCTCGAGCGCGGCGTGGCCGGTCGAGATCACGCCGTTCTTATCGACGGCAGCGATGTATCGATCGATCAGCGGCTGGCGTCGCGCTGGGGCTTTGGCGGAACCGGAGGGCGTCCAGACGTGGACCGTGAGTGCCGGTTCACCCTCCGAAGGCGGACCTTCCCAGCGCGGCGCACGTGGGCGCTCACGCCACAGCCTGCGTTTTTCTTCTGGGCTACCAAGAATTTGCTCGACACGGAAACTGCTGCGCATCCGGCGTGCGCGCATCGCGAGTACCAGCACATTCCAGCCAGTGAAAACGAGACCCAGACCGATGGCGTACGGCAGCGTGCCCTTGTAGTGCGTTGGATACGGCTGATAGAAGAACACCGCGACGGCGATTTCGAAGATCCCCCCAGCCATCGCCCATGCCCAACGCGGATAGCGAACGACGTACGCCGCCACACATTGAAGCAGGCCGTCGGCAAGGAACAGGGTGCCGAAGAGCATCGATAGCCAGAAGTTGCCGTTCTGCTGATGGAAAAAGAGCACGAGCAGCGCGGTCAGCGTAAAGGTGCCGCCCTTCAGGCCGCGCACGATGCGTTGACCGCCCACGCCGATGCTGACGATGGCCAGCGTCGCCAGCCCCTCGGCGAGCAGCAGCCACGCAAACACCTGCAACGGGAAATGCACGACGCCGTCGAGGGCATCGACGATCAATGCCAGCCCGAAGGCAAAGAACAGCGCGCCGATCCAGATCAGCGCGCGGGCTCGGCGGCGTAAATAATCGACGCCAAGCAACAGTAAGATCAGACGTACCAACGCAAGGTCTCCATCGCGTACGTCGCAACGCCAGCAGTGCGTGGCGTTGCGCGCATCCCGTTCACCGGGAGTGTGGGAAAAGGCTTGTTATGTGGTGCTATGTTAGCGCGTGTACCGTGACAGGCCAAAAACAAAGGCGGCGCGCTCCGTGAGGAACGCGCCGCCTGTTGTCGTACGGCGGTGCTGACCGGCTTACCGTCCCTTGCAGGCCGGTAGCGCGGCGCGACTCGTCTTAGTCTTTTTTGCCTTCGAGTTGCGGCAGGGCGTCGTCGCTCGTCGAGGTGAGCAGACCAGCCTTGGCGTACGTCATCAGCTTCTCGCGCGTGTCGACGATGTCGAGCGTGCGCATCGTCAACTGACCGATACGGTCGAGCGGCGTGAAGCTCGATTCACCCTTTTCCATCGTCAGGCGTTCCGGCTTGTACGTCAGGTTCGGCGAGACGGTGTTGAGCAGCGAGTAATCGTTGCCACGACGCAGTTCGATGGTCACTTCGCCGGTCACGGCGCGTGCCACCCAGCGTTGGGCGGATTCGCGCAGCATGATGGCTTGCGGGTCGAACCAACGGCCTTGATACAGCAGACGGCCCAGGCGGCGACCGTTTTCACGGTATTGCTCGATGGTGTCTTCGTTGTGGATGCCGGTCACCAGACGCTCGTAAGCGATGAACAGCAGTGCCAGGCCCGGGGCTTCGTAAATGCCGCGGCTCTTGGCTTCGATGATGCGGTTCTCGATCTGATCGCTCATGCCCAGACCGTGACGGCCGCCAATGCGGTTGGCTTCTTCGAACAGTTCGACGGCGTTGGCAAACGTCTTGCCGTTCAGCGCCACCGGCTGGCCTTCTTCGAAGCGCACGGTGACTTCTTCGGCCTTGACCACGCAGTCGTCGCGCCAGAACGGCACGCCCATGATCGGCTGCACGATCTTGATGCCCGAGTTCAGGTGTTCCAGATCCTTGGCTTCGTGCGTGGCGCCGAGCATGTTCGAGTCGGTCGAATAGGCCTTCTCGACGGACATCTTGTAGTCGAAGCCGTTGGCGATCAGGAATTCCGACATTTCCTTGCGGCCGCCCAGTTCGTCGATGAACTGCTGGTCGAGCCACGGCTTGTAGATTTGCAGGCTCGGGTTGGTCAAGAGACCGTAGCGGTAGAAGCGCTCGATGTCATTGCCCTTGAACGTGCTGCCATCACCCCAGATATTGACGCCATCTTCCTTCATGGCGGCCACGAGCATCGTGCCCGTAACGGCGCGCCCGATCGGCGTGGTGTTGAAGTACGTCACACCGGCGGTCGAAATGTGGAACGCGCCCGATTGCAGGGCGGCGATACCTTCTGCCACGAGTTGTGCGCGGCAGTCGACCAGACGGGCCTTTTCGGCGCCGTAGGCCATCGCGCGGCGCGGGATGTCGTCGTAATCGGGTTCGTCCGGTTGACCCAGATTGGCCGTGTAGGCGTAGGGAATCGCGCCTTTCTTGCGCATCCAAAGCAGCGCAGCGCTGGTGTCGAGACCGCCCGAGAAGGCGATACCGACCGATTGGCCCGTGGGGATATGTTGCAGAATCGTGGTCATCGGCGTGGAAAAGCGGGATTTTTAACCTGACAAGTATCCCCGTCCGGGCTATGGATGGTCAAGTCTGATGGCCGATTCCCACGCGTCGGGACGAACTTTGGGCTACCACTGCGTGCCCGCCACGTGACACGCCGAGGCCAAAAACTCCGAAAACGCCCGAATCACGAGCGATGCCTGACGATGCTGCGGGTAGACGACGTGAATCGCCGTCGGCGGCGGTGCGAAATCGTCGAGCACCGTGACGAGACGCCCGCCCAGCAAGGCTGGCGCCACGATGAAGACTGGCAAGAAGGTGAGGCCAAGGTCGGCCACGGCGGCGTCGCGGGCCAATTCCCCGTTATTGACCCGCAGCCGTCCCGACACGGGAATTTCCACCGGATGGCCGTCGCGCGCATAGGTCCAGCTCACGCGCTGGCTGTGGCCGTAAGGCAGTAGCGCATGTTCGCGCAAGTCTTCCGGGGTCTTTGGCGTGCCGTGGGTGTCCAGATAGCGCGGGCTTGCGCATGTCACCATCCGCATCGGGGCCACCGCACGGGCAATCAGCGACGAGTCGGCCAGCGCACCGATGCGCACAGCCACATCGTAGCCTTCACCAATGATGTCGACGGTGCGGTCGTTCAGCTCGAGCTCGATGGTGACGTCGGGGTAGGTGGCGAGAAACGTCGGGATGACCGAGCCGAGAAACATCGTGCCGAACGACATCGGGGCGGACACGCGCAAATTGCCACGCGGCCGCTCGCCCTGACTGCTCACCGCCAGATTGGCGGCTTCGACGTCATCGAGAATGCGCCGCGCGCGGGCGTAATAGATCTGCCCGAGGTCGGTCACCGCCAGTCGTCGCGTCGTGCGAAGCAGCAGGCGCACGCCGAGATTCTGTTCGAGGGCCGAGATGCGCCGGCTCACGAACTGCTTCGACAGCCCCAGCTTGGCCGCCGCCCCGGTAAAGCTCATCGCTTCCACCGCGCTCACGAAGATGCGCATGTCGTCGAGCAGATCCATCTGGCAGTTCCTAGTCGTCAGCTCAGTTATCAGTGAAGCTGGGTGACAACATCCGGCAATGCAGCGCAATTGTCACCCAAGCGCCGACAATCTTAACCGCTCACCGTAACGCCAGCCGCAAGCCCAGCAGAATCGCCGCCGTGCCGCCCACGGCGAGCATCGTCGGTTGGTGGCCGAAGATGCCCCAGTCGAGCAGCGCCGTGACCACCGGCACGAGATAGAACAGGCTGGTCACGGTGACGAGATTGCCCGACGCGATCATGCGATAGAGCAGCAGCGTCGCACCGACCGAAATGACCACGCCCATATAGAGCAACGGCAGCCAGAACCCGGCGGTGTTATCGAAATGCCACGGCTGCGTTGGCGCGACGAGTACCGCGAGCGCCAGCCCCACGGCGTACTGAAGCGGCAGCACGTCGAGCGGGGTTTGCCGACTGCCTTTCTGCGCGATGGTGCCGAGGGTCATGCAGGCGAGGGCGGTGAGCGCCCAGATCGATCCGGCGGCCGAGAGCCGTGCCGACACCAGACTCTGTGCCACGACGAGCGCCAGACCGGCCAGGGCGAGCGCGAGGCCCGCAAGGCGCTGTGCACTATGGGAGCGCTCCAACGCCACGAGCGTGAGGATCGGCTGCACGCCGAGCACGGTCGCCAACGCACCGGGCGTAATGCCGTGCGCCAGCGCGAGCAGATAGGCCGCTTGATAACCGCCAATCAGCAGCACGCCCGTGCCCGCGACACGCCAGCGGGTGCCGGGTGCTGGCCACCATTGGCGCCGGGTGATGGCCAGCAACGTCAGTGCAGCGAGTGCCACGCCGAGCCGTATCACCAGAAACGCGAACGCCGACGCGTGCGTCAGCCCCCATTTGGCGGCGAGTGCACCGCCGCTCCACAACAAAACAAACAGCATCGTTGTGCCATGCCGGCGCAACCAAAGACCATCGACTTGCATTGTGCTTTCCCCTACACAGGATGTCCGGCCTGCGCTACGTTGCGACGACGTGCTGACGCGACGATGCTCACCATCGAGTGTGACCGGGCGCGAAAGTCCTCACGCGCGAGTCCACACGATGCGAGGCATGCCGTCGTGTCGAGACGACACAACGCAACACAACAGGCGGATCAGAATTCGGAATTGAAGCGCGACGCAGCGCTACGGGTGCGGAACATCCAAGCGACCCAAGCGGCGTCCTGTCGCGTCAGGCGACGGCGACGTCTGCCACCGTTGCCACGACACTGGCAACTGCCACGACCACGTCGTGTGTTGCCACGCCGGCCGGCGGGGGAGGTGCAACTGCTGCAAAGCGTCCACGCAAGCGCGAGCCGGCACCGCGCGAGGGCGGCGATACGGCAAGACGGATGGACGCGTGAGCAGTCATGAGAGGAAATCGGTAAGAAAAAAGCGCACGTCACTCGACGGGCGTGAACGTACTTTACACGGCGACTTCGCTTGCGGCAAGCGATGCGACGTCTCGCTCACGCCGACGGCCAATCGCCGGTACGCTCCACGCTTGGCGAAGTCTCGCCATCGCGCCACGCCGCAGGCAACGCCCCGCGCACACGACGCACTTCACGGACATGCACACGGACAAGTCGCAACGCACCCGTGAAGCCGCTCTCTGTTTCGTCATGCCAAAGAATCTCGGCGTCACCCGCGACGTGCAAAAAATCGCCCGATGCGAAATCGACGAACAGCAGCCCCACGCGCGGATTCACGAGCAAGTTACCCAGCGTGTTGAAGAACGAGTTGCCACGAAAGTCGGGCCAGGTCAGCGTGTGAGCGTCGTCGACGCGCACGAACCCTGGCTTGCCGCCGCGATGCGATACGTCCGCACCCGCACTGCGCTCGCTGGCGTGGTCGCCCGCGTAGAACGACGCGACGAAGAACGTATCCGCGCTGGCAATTTGCCATTGCGCTTCGTCGTCGAGCATTGCCTGCGGCGCATCGGCTTGCGGCGGCGTGCTGTGCGCTTGTGCCGTGATCTCGCGCTTGCGAATGTACTGCGGACAGTTGCCGAAACTCTGCGCGACGCGCACCGCAAATCCTTGCGCGTCGCTCTCGATCACCGGACCGTTGATGCGATTGCGCCGCCGTGTCGAGGGTTCAAGCCCGAGCACACCCACTGGCGCGCCACGCGTTATCGTGCCGAAAAGCGGATCGGTCGACGGCGGCAGCGCGTCGATGCGCAGCACGGTCGGCTCCGGCGAGTGCACAAAGCCCGGCGCGCCACTGAGCATCGTCGCCCAAGGTTGCTCGGCATGATCGAGTCCGCCGACGACCAGAAATGGCAGCTGCGGGAAAAACTGCCGGTGCTGTTCGGGCATCGCCGTACGAATCACTTTGGGGCCGACTTCCGCCATGGCCTCGCGCGATCCGGCGAGCGTTTGTACGAACGCTTCTCCCGCATGGAAGGGCGAGTCGGGACTCAGCAGCGGGAGCGCGTCAGCGAATGCATACGCTCCGGCAAGAGTGGCATGGCGGATGTCGTTCATGATCGCCTCGGCTTCAGGTTATGCGGCCGCGTTCAGCCCGCATGGCAGGGACGCCATCGGTACGAAACCCGGGAGTGCCACGACGCGTGCGAGCCACGCTCGCACGGCCGGATACGGCTCCAGCGTCACGTTTCCTTCTGGCGCGTGGGCGAGGTAGGCGTAGCAAGCCAAATCGGCAATCGTCGGCGTGTCGCTCGTCAGGAAAGCCGTCGCCAACGGTGCCGTCAGATGCTCCTCCATACGCGTTAGCAGGCGCTCGGCCAAGCGGATCATCGTCTCGGTGTCACCCGGCCGCTTGAACGCCACCACGATGCGCGCGGCTGCCGGACCGAAGGCCAGATCGCCTGCGGCAACCGACAGCCATCGCTGCACGTGGGCGGCGGCGACCGGGTCACGCGGCAGCCACGTCCCGGCGGGGTCGTAACGCGAGGCGAGATAGACAAGAATCGCGTTCGAATCGCTGAGAATCACGCCGTCGTCGTCGATCACCGGTACTTGCCCGAAAGCATTGAGTGCGAGGAAGGGCGCTTGCAGGTGCTCCCCCGCAGCGAGGTCCACATCGATTGCCTCGAACGGCAAGCCGAGCAAATTCAGCATCAGCTCTACGCGGTGGCAGTGACCGGACAGCGCGAAGCGATGCAGCCGGATTGGGCGGCTGGGGTGGCTAGGGTGGGATGAAGCGGCGTTTGCAGTCATGAAAAGTCTCCGGTGAGGTCGCGAGGCACGCGAACCTCGACCCGGCGCGTCTTCCGCGCTGTCCGTGGCTCACGCATTCCACATCTGCATTGTTATTCCTATTGAATTCCGGATAAATGGCGGGAAACTGATTTGACTACTCCGATAAGTGGAGTAATGATGCTCGCCATGGATAAACTTCGCGCTATGCAGACGTTCGTGGCCATCGTGGATCAGGGCAGCCTGAGCGCGGCGGCGCGCGTGCTGGAGTCTTCGCTACCCGCCGTGGTGCGCACACTGGCGGCGCTCGAGACGTCGCTCGACGTGCGCCTGCTCAATCGCACCACGCGCCGCTTGGCGCTCACCGAGGAAGGGCATGCCTATCTGGAGAGTTGCCGTCAGATTCTGAGCGAGGTGCACGATGCCGAAGCGCGTCTAGCTGCGCGGCATCAGGCACCGACCGGCACGCTCGTGGTCACCGCGCCGGTGCTGTTCGGCCAGTTGCATGTGGCACCGGCGCTGCATCGGTTCCTGCGTGCGTATCCGGCCATCAAATGCCGCTTGTTGCTCAACGACCGTGTGGTGAACCTGTGGGAAGAAGGCATCGATGTGGGCATTCGCATCTCGCCGCTTGACGACTCGACGCTGGTGGCACAAAACATCGGTGCCATCCGACGTGTGGTGGTCGCGAGCGACGCCTGTCTGGCGGAGCAGGGTGACGTCACGCATCCGCGCGAGCTGATCGGCAAGAACTGCATCCGCGCCTACGGCGCGAGCTACGTGCAATGGCGATTCTGGGAGAACGGTCGCGAGTTCGCCGTGCCGGTCGACGGGAATCTCGAAGTGAACCATGGGCTCGCCGCTATCGAGGCGTGCATTGGTGGCCTGGGCTTTGGCAGCTTCCTGTCGTATCAGGTCGCCGGGCCACTGGCCGACGGGCGGCTCAAACGCATACTGACGGACTACGAAGGACCGGCGCGTCCGGTCAGCATCGTGTATCCGCATGCGAGGCTGCTGCCGTCGCGTACGCGTGCGTTCGTGGCGTGGATGAAGAAGGAGCTGCGCGAAGTCCCGATGGATTGACGCGCGTGCAAGGCAAGAGAGGAGAATTGCGGCGGCACATAAAAGAACGCGGAAAGCGACAGTGCCGCTCTCCGCTAAAAAGCCCGCCGACGCCAACCGGCGGGCCGCTTCGTTCTTGATGCCATTCGCTTTGTGCTCGTTGTGCTGCTAGGGAGCGCTAAACGTCAGGCAGCACGGGTTTCAGTCACGGTCACGGTGCCAGCCGCGATGCCAACCACGGTCGTGACGATCGTCCCAGCGGCGCTCGCGCCAGTCGTCCCAGCGATCGCGGCCGTAGTAGACGACCGGACTCGGTTCGACGTACACCGGGCGCGGCTGCACATACACCGGCTGCGGGGCGACATAGACGGGGGCCGCGACCACCGGTGCCGGCACGCCGAGATACACGCCGACATCGACATGGGCCGACGCGGCGCTCGATGCGGCAGCGGCGGCGACGCCAAGGGCAGCGATGATGAGAAAACGTTTCATGGTGTCCTCCAGTGGCGCTCGCGAATCGGTGACCAAAGTCGGATGCGAAAAGAGGCGAGCGCTTGCGATAAGTCGGATCGATTCGCGCGGCGGGCCTGAAGTGCTGCAAGTGCGCGATGGTGCGCGGTGCTGGCCTGTCGTCGAATCGTTGAGGCAAGTGTAGCGATCGCTTCGCGTAGCAGGTGATACGAGTCTGTCGGGGATGTGTCGTTTTGTAACGCGAGTGGACGCGCTAAGTCGTTGTCACGTCACGCGCATCGTGACGTCGTGAGGTGACAAGTTGGGTGCGGCAGGAAAGGGAAAAGGCGCAGCAGAAAAAACAAAAGGCGTCACGCGAAAAACGCGGGACGCCTTGTGCTTTTGTTCGTTGGTAGGCTCGATTGGACTCGAACCAACGACCCCCACCATGTCAAGGTGGTGCTCTAACCAGCTGAGCTACGAGCCTAGAAAGACCGCGAGTATAGGGTCAATTTCGAAAGGTGGCAAGTCTTTGGCGAAAAAATCCTAAAATTTGTTGCGCGGCGGGGTCACTCACCGCGCTTCGCACCGCCGCGTCGCGGCTTGAGTCGCACCCAGATGCCTTGCTTGCCGCCGGTTCCTGCGCGCTGCTCGACGTCGAACAAGCCGATGGTCGAGACCAGATCGCTCAGCTTGCCGAACCCGTAGTTGCGCGAGTCGAAGTCAGGCGCCTGCTTGGCGACGTGACTGCCGATGGACCCCAGACTCGCCCAGCCGTCTTCGTCCGACACGTCGGTCACGGCGTTGCGCAGCAGGCGCACCAGACGCGCATCGCGTTTGAGTTCGGCAGCGCTGCGGCGTTTGCGCGGTGCCGGGGCTTCGTCGTCATCGTCATCGCGTTCGTTGTCCTGACGGAGCAACTCGGTGTAGATGAACTTGTCGCAGGCGGTGACAAACGGTTGTGGCGTCTTGCGCTCGCCGAAGCCGTACACAATCAGCCCTTGTTCGCGAATACGCGAGGCGAGCCGCGTGAAGTCGCTATCGCTCGATACGAGGCAGAAGCCGTCGAAGCGCCCGGTGTAGAGCAGATCCATCGCGTCGATGATCATCGCGCTGTCGGTCGCATTCTTGCCAACCGTGTAGCGAAACTGCTGGATCGGTTGAATCGAATATTCGAGCAGGCACTTCTTCCAGCCATCGAGATTTGGCTTGGTCCAGTCGCCGTAAATGCGCTTCACACTCGCCACACCGTACTTGGCCACTTCAGTGAGCAGACCTTCGACGATGGCGGGTGCGGCGTTATCGGCATCGATAAGCACGACGAGCGTCGAACCTTGAACGGCCACTGCGGAAGTCGAGGACATGGATGGGTTCCTTGTGGGCGGGGATGTCACGCATTATGGCGCGGTTTGATGAACACACCGTGCTGACGCGGCAAACCACCACAGGGTATCGTCCTGCCCCCAGGCGATAGGTACGGTGATGTCCGATTACGTGCGCGACGCCTCGCCGATCAGCGCGATCACTCGCTGCGGATCGGCGATCTCGTGGGCCAGCAGCAGCGCGAGTTTTGCGAGCAGCAATTCGCGCCGGTCTTCGGGCGCGGCGTCGATGGCGAGCGCGAGGGTGTCGTAGATTTCCTCAAGCCCGGCGATGGCGGTCAGTGGTGCAGTCATAGCAAAACCTTTTCTAAAAATAGGCGACGTTTCGACGTTCGGAAAACGGCACGATTCAAACGCGCGCCGTCGCGTGAGCCAGCGCATCCGAAAGCCGAGCGGCATCGAGCGTTTGCCAGCGCGCGCAGATGTGGTGATCGGGGCGCACGAGATAGACAGTGCCGTGTTGCGCGCCGTATCTCTCGAGCGCATGTCCGGCCGGATCGGGCAACGTGATGTCGGCACCCTGCACAGCATCTCGCGTGCTGGCGAACGCGATCACCGCCACCGGTACCCCTTGCTCGCGCCAAGTCGTGAGTGTGTCGCGCAGCGCGTCGGCGAGTGGGGCATCGCCAAAGGTCAGCAGATGGAATGCCGCACCGAAATGGTCGTAGAGGTAGTCGTTCTCGCCGAGCTTCACGTTAGGGGCGGGGGCGCCGACCGTCGGCCCGGCGTTCATGCGTGCGTTGTCGTCGCTCGGACTGTTGAGCGGCGAGTCACGATAGTCGTGCGCGCGCGACGTACGCCAATGGAACAAAGGCCGTACGAATTCGTGATCCAGCGACAGGTCGAGCACGGCGTCGCGCAGCACGCGAAAACCGTGCGAGGGCGGCGTCATGAAGCGAGTGCTCTTGCCGGCTTCGGCGATGATCTCGCGAGCCGCGCCCACGCGGTCGTGCGTGTACGACGCGAGCAGCACGGTGGGCGCCACGCCTTTCGCGACGGCGGCCAATTTCCACGACAAATCGATGGCGTCCTGAAAGCCGGTATTCGCGCCGCGCACGCCGAAGATGGGCAGCAAGTGGGCGGCGTCGCCTGCGAAGAGAATGCGCCCGTGCACGTAGTCCGGCAGCGTCAGTGCTCGCGCGGAATACACCGAGCACCAGTCGAGCTCCCACGGTTTGCCGCCTAAACCCATCATGTCGAGTTGCGCGTTGATACGCTCGCGGATCGTCTCCGGTTGCAGCGCGTGTTCGGACGTTTCCGTGGCGGGCAGTTGGTAATCCACACGCCAGATGCCGTCGGGTTCGCGGTGCATGAGCACCGTGTTGCCCGGATTCCAGTCCGGCGCGAAGTAGGCGAGGCGCTCGGTCGGCAGATCGAGATCGATACGGATGTCGGCGATCACGAAGCGCCCTTCGTAGCTCGCGCCTTCGAAGCGCAAGCCCATCGCGGTGCGCACCGTCGAGCGCGCGCCGTCGGCGGCCACGAGCCACTGCGTGCGTTGTGTGTACTCACCCTCGGGCGTGTCGATTTGCATCGTGACGCCGTTGCCATCATGCCCATCGTGCCCATCGTGCGTTAAGCCGACCAGCTTGTTCCCCCAGCGAATGTCGACGAGCGGCTCGCGCTCGATGGCATCCACCAGATAGCTCTCGAGCACGTTCTGTTGCAGGTTGATGAGTGGTGCGAAGCGGTCGTCTTCGCTGACGGGCGATTCCATGCGAAACACACGTTGGCCGCGATAGAACGAATTGCCGCTCGTCCACGGCAGCCCCTTCGCGACCACGGCGTCGGCCACGCCGACGGCTTGCAGAATTTCCTGAGAGCGTCGCGTGAAGACGATGGCGCGGCTGCCCTCCGAGACTTGTTGTTCGGCTTGCAGTACCACACAGCGCACGCCGTGACGCGCGAGCGCGAGCGCCGTGACCATGCCGATAGGCCCGCCGCCGACGATGGTGACCGGCACTTCGGACGGCTCGCTTTGCGGCGCGAAGTGCGGATGCACGCGGTACGTGTGATACAGCGAAGCGCGTGGGGAAGTGTCTGGTCGATGCATGGCGTAGCCTTCTAGCATTTAGTTGCTAACGCAACCATTCTAGTGTGCTAAGGTTGCGTTCGCAACCAAATATGCTCCCGTTGCCACTAGGGGAAAACACCGAAATGCGGCCCGCTCACAAGACGCTCGATCAGTTTCTGACTTACAAGATGCATCGCTTGATGAAGCAGCACGACAAGCGCATTGCGCAGTCGTATGCCGACGCGGCGCAACTGAGTCTCGCCGAATCGCGGGTGCTTGCGGCGGTTGGCTCGGCGGGGGCGTTATCGAATTCGGAGCTCGCGCGACGGGCGAATCTCGACAAGAGTCAGGCGAGCCGAGGGGCGGATGGACTGGTTGCGCGTGGTTTGGTCAAACGTGCGCCGGACGAGTTCGATGGCCGGGCGGTGAAAGTCACCCTCACGCCGGAAGGCGAGGCCGTGTGGGGCGTGGTGATCGGCGCGGCGCGCGAGCATTACGAGCGCTTGTTCGCGGCACTCACGGACGAGGAAATGCGCGTGTACGAGCGCTTGCTCGACAAGTTGCTGCTGCGCTCCGATGAACTGGACGGGCCGGAGTGACGCCCGCCTTGTCTGCGCGGGTGGAAATCGTGATTGCAAACGCAAAGAAGAAGGGCACCTCGCGGTGCCCTTCTTGCATTTCGGCGGCGTCGATTCAGCGTTGGCGCTGACCCTTTCGCCGATCCGTCAGCCTTACGAGAACGACAACGTCTTCGTCAGATCGCCCGGCGGCATGGCACCACGCGAGGCAAAGGCGGCGTTGCGATGCGCGAGGCCTTCGAGCGTGGGCAGGTCGTACAGGCGCGTGATGAGGCGCAGAATCGACGTCGTGTCGTAGAACGTGTGATCGACGTTGCCGCGCTTGGCGAACGGCGACACCACGAGTGCCGGAATGCGCGAGCCCGGGCCCCAGCGGTCGCCCTTGGGCGGGGCCACGTGATCCCACCAGCCGCCGTTTTCGTCGTACGTAATCACGACCATCATGTTTTGCCACTGCGGCGACTTCATCAAGTGGGCGAGGATGTTCGCCACGTGCTGATCGCCCGACTCGACATCGGAGTAACCGGCGTGCTGGTTCAGGTTGCCTTGCGGCTTGTAGAACGTCACCGCAGGCAGCTTGCCCGCAATGGCGTCGGCGATGAACTTGTTCGAGATCGGGCCATCGCCCAGACCGCCGTCGCGCAGGTGTTCTTCACGCGCGGCAGTGCCCGGCGCGAACTGTGCGAAGTAGTTGAACGGCTGATGGTGATACTGGAAGTTCGGCGTATCCGGGCCGCCCTTGTGATCGAGCGCGGCTTGCCATGCGCCTGCGTACCACGCCCACGAGACGCCCTTCGCCGAGAGCAGATCGCCGATGGTGGCGTAGTTTTGCGGCGGCAGCGTGCTCGGGTTCGACGGGTCGGCGAGACGCTTGTCGCCGGTGGCCGACGGCTTGATCGGTGACGGTTGGTAAGCGGGCATCATCGTGTTCACGGCGAAGTTATCCGGCGTGATGGCGCCATCGCGCACGAACTTCGGCTTGCCGTCGGCGGCGGAGGCGGGCGATTCCGCATGCACGGCCAGACGCACACCTTGGGGGCCGTCGGCGAGCACGGCGACCTTGTCCTTGGCCGGGCTTTGTGCGGCGTTCGGGTAGACCGGCGGGCGGCCCGTGACGAGGAATTGGTGGTTCAGGAACGAACCGCCGAAGGCCGCCATGAAGAAGTTGTCGCACATCGTGTATTGCTGGGCGATCTTGTACATGTTGAGCGTCTTGGCGGTCTCGCCGTAGTAGCCCATGACGAGACCACCGGAGTCGGCCCATGCGGCGAACTGGTTGTTCGTGCCGTCGGCGATCTGCATCTGGTTCTGCCAGAACAGGTGCCAGAGGTCGCGCGTGATGACCGATTCCGGCAGCAGCTTGCCCTCGGTGTCCTTGAGCATGAACGGGGCGTTCGGCTGGCGGGCGATGTCTTTTTCGGTGATGTGGTACTTCTTGCCGCCGATGGTCTGCGCCTTGGGCACGAGACCGTCGAAGATCGGCGGGAGCAGCGACATCGGCGACTTGCCGTCGCGGTCGACTTGCGTGTAGGCGGAGGCGGGCACCTTCGAGAGCGGCTTTTCCACGCCGGGGAAGTCGGCGAACAGGTTATTGAAGCTGCGGTTCTCGAGGTAGATCACGACCACGGTCTTGATGTTGGCCTTGAGCTGAGCGTCGAACGTACCGCCTGCGGCGACAGCGGTCGGGGCACCGGCACCGCCTTCGGCGGCGCAGCCCGTGAGGGCCGTGGTGGCACCGGCAGCACCGGCGGCGCCGATGGCGGCCAGCCCTTGCAGAATGCGGCGGCGCGACGGGTCAGACGGATTGTCGTCCTGGCTGTCGAGGGCGGGATCGTGCGGTTGGGGCGTGGCGTCGTGCGTCATGATGTCCTTGTTTGGCGTATCGGGCTTGGGTGCGCGCGTGGGCGCCCGCAAGCGTCGGCAAGGTGCAACGTGCGAGTGCAGTCGTCACCTTGCCCGGGCGGGCGAGGCAGACGACGTTTTTACGCGGGGATTGTGACAATTCGGTGACGAAACGAAGGCACTTCCCGAGGTCGGCCGGGTAGTGATGTCGGGATGTCGCGCTTGCGGGGAAATTCCGATTGTTCTCGGGGGATGTGTCACAAGGCTTCTGGGTTTCTACAATGAGCCGCAGCACGTCGAAAACGAAGTGCTCCGAAGCTTCCGATCTCTGCATCGCCAGTCCCTGAAATTCATGTACTGGGCACGCTGCCCATCCCGCCGATGACTTCCTTATTGACCACTCAGCAGCCGGCCATGCGTGCATGGCCCGACCTCCCGTTCGACATTCGTTTGCTGCACGCGATGCAGGAGCGCGCGATGCGCGGCGAGGAGACGTCGACTTCCGAGCAACTTGCCGACGCGACGTCAGTCAGCCTCGGAACAGTGCGCGACGCGCTGAGCCGCTTGTGGGCCGACGGTGAAATCGTTCGTTTGGGTGGCGGCAAGGCGCCAAGATATACCGTGGTGGGCGAGGCGTCGCGCGGCGCTGTCTGTGAGCCGGATCCACCTGACTACCGTTCGTTTGCGCGAGAGATCCAACGCACGCTCGTCACCGAGGCCGATGGTGCCGATGCATCGCCTGAAACGTCGCTGCGCCGACGGTTGGCGGCACCGTTGTCGATGCGTACGGCGGTGGGCTACGCCCGGGATTTCGTCGACAGCTACGTCCCGAACGAAACATCGCTGTTGCCCGAGGCGTTGGCTCGTGGATTGTTCCGTGCGGGGCGCCTTCCCGGACGTCAACCTGCCGGAACCTTTGCGAAGCGAGTGCTGGAGGAGTTGCTGATTGACCTGTCGTGGTCGTCGTCGCGACTGGAAGGGAATCGCTACACCTTGCTCGAAACCGAAGCGCTGTTTCGCGAGGAGGCGCTTGCCAGCGATCTCGACACCGTCATGTTGCTGAATCACAAACGGGCGATTGAGTTTCTAGTCGACACTGTTCCACACGAGGGCCTGACGACGAGCTTGTTGCGCAACTTGCATGCCTTGTTGATGCACGATTTGCTTGCCAATACGCGCGCCCTCGGTGCTATACGTTGCATGCCGGTTGGCATCACGGATACACGTTTTCAGCCCGAGCAGACACCTTCGGTGCTCGGCGAGATGTTCGAGATAATCGTGACGAAAGCGGCAGAGATTCGAAATCCCATTGAGGCGGCATTTTTTCTTTGGGTGCAGTTGCCCTATCTGCAACCATTCGAGGACGGTAACAAGCGAACGAGTCGTCTTGCGGCCAATGTGCCGCTCATGCTGGAGAACTGCGCGCCGCTGTCATTTCTCGATGTAGACCCATTCGAATACGCTCAAGCGATGATCGGCGTGTATGAGTTTCGCGACACAGCGTTGGCGGTGAGTTTGTTCGAGAGAACTTATCGAAGGTCGTTGGCGAAGTACGCGACAGCGGTGTCATCGGGCGACGCGCCGGACTTGGCGCGTGTCCGATTGCGTACCAACCTGATCGCGGCGATCGACAAGGTCGTTCGCGCGCGTGCCAACGTATCGGATGCGGTATCGGCGCTTGGTCTTACCGACGCGAGTTGTCAAAAACTTGCACTGATCTTAGCGGAGGAGTTAGTGGAACTCAGCACGTTCAACTGCGCCCGCTACTACCTAACGCCTCACGAGACTCAAGCGTGGATCGATGCGGGGCGTCCGAAGTGATTCAGCGGGCGGGCGTTGCAGGCCGCGACTCGGCATAGCCGCTGTCTTCAAATAACCCGGTGTGGAATTGCTCGACCAGATCGTCGAGCAACGCGCGTAGCGCGCTCGGCATTTGTTTGCGCGATGTGTAGACGCCGTAGACGGTCATTTCGCGTGGCACGTAGCCGGGGAGCAGTGCGCGAAGTGATCCATCGCGCAAATACGGCAATGCCGCATAGACCGGCTGCATGCCGATGCCGGCACCGGCGAGCGTCGCCGAGAGCAACACATTCGCCTCGTTTGCCGACAGATTGCCGCCGACCGGCACGCCAAGCGGTGTGCCCTCATGCGTGAACTGCCACAAGCTCTTGCCGAAATACGTGTACGTCAGACAGTTGTGCAAGGCCAAATCTTCAGCGCGTGACGGCGTCCCGTGTCGTTGCAGATACGAAGGCGCGGCACACACCACGGAATGGCATGTCGCCAACCGGCGCACGATTAAACCCGGTGCCGGTTCGGACGTGACACGAATCGCCAAATCGATGCGCTCATCGACCAGATCGACGGTGCGATCCGCCACCACCAGATCGATGGCCACTCCCGGATGCCGTGCAATGAAGCGCGTCACCGCCGCCGCGAGAAACGCCTGCCCTAGCGACGTACTGCACGCCACACGTAGCAAGCCACGCGGTGTCGTGTCGTCATGCGACACGCTCGCCAGGTCGTCCGCGATGCCGAGCATCTCGCGACAACGAGGCAACGCATCGATCCCGGCCTCCGTCAGACTCACCGCCCGTGTCGTGCGATGCAGCAGCCGCGTGCCGAGCCACGCCTCCAGTTCCGCCAGATAACGCGAAACCATCGCGCGCGACATGTCGAGCCGCTGCGCCGCCGCCGTGAGCGAGCCGCGCTCGGCCACCTCGGTAAAGACTCGCATGGCAGTCAGCCGGTCCATGATTTGCTCGATCGATGCAACAAAGTGATCGTCATTATGGGCTTTTTCTGAGCGATTGGCGCGTCTACGATGTCACTCATAGAACGCGTCGAGATTCGTGTGTCGACGCGGAAATGCTGGCATCACTGTTCAAGAGGACCCCTGCCATGACCCAAGCCCGTTTGCATTACATCGCCGATCCGCTATGCGGCTGGTGCTACGCCGCCGCGCCGCTCGTGCGGGCTGCCCGCGATGTGGCCGGTCTCGACGTCGCCCTGCATGGCGGCGGCATGATGGCGGGCCCCAACGCGCAGGCCGTCACGCCGCAACTTCGCAATTACGTCATGCCGCACGACCACCGCATCGCCGCACTCACCGGCCAGCCGTTTGGCGACGCCTATTTCGAAGGTCTGTTGCGCGACAGTTCCGCCGTGTTCGATTCGGCACCGCCCACGGCTGCCGCGCTGGCAGCAGAGGCATTGGTCGGGCGCGGCCTCGATATGTTCGCCGCCCTGCAAAAAGCGCACTACGTCGACGGCCGCCGTATTGCGGATCGCGATGTGCTCATCGATATCGCGGCAGAACTCGGCCTCGATCGTCAGGCATTCGCCGAGGCGTTCGACGCGCAGGACGATGCCGCGCTCATGCGCCACTTCCGCGATAGCCGTGCGTGGCTAACCCGCGTGGGTGGCAGCGGCTTTCCGACGTTTGCGTTGGAGATCGACGGCCAGCTCGAACGTTTGGAGCCGGGCCGCTATCTCGGTAAGCCCGATGCTTGGCGTGATGCGTTGCGTGAGCGTTTGCTCGCGGCGCAATCGACAAAATCTGGCGCCGCCGCCGTTGAAGGTCACGACGCAAACACGCCTGCGCAATGCGGCCCCGACGGCTGCGCCATCTGACCACCGCGGCAGACGCGGCACCTCACGACGACGCTGCATCTGCTCAACTTCGCCTCACCCTCAAGGAGTTTCCCGATGAAAGTCGCATTGATTGGTATTACCGGCCGCGTGGGTACGCGTGTGGCCGCCGAATTGCTGCAACGTGGTCACACGGTCACGGGGATTGCGCGTAACCCCGAGCGTGTCGAGGCCGAGAAAGGTCTGACCGTGGTCAAGGGCGACGCGGCAGACCCCGCATCGCTCGCCCCGTTGCTCACCGGTCACGACGCCGTGATCAGCGCCGGCCGTTTCGTCTCGATGGACGCCGCCAAGCTGGTCGACGCCGTGAAGCGTGCGGGTGTGCCGCGTCTGCTCGTCGTTGGCGGGGCAGGGAGTCTGGAGATCGCACCGGGCAAGGCGTTGATCGATACGCCGGAATTCCCCGAAGCGTATAAGGCGGAAGCCGGCGCCGGGCGCGACTTCCTGAACGTGCTTCGCGCCGAGCCGAAGGATGCATCGCTGAACTGGACGTTCCTGTCGCCGTCGGCATTGTTCGAACCGGGCGAGCGCACGGGCAAGTTCCGTCTGGGAGGCGATGGCCTGCTGGTCGATGCCAACGGCAAGAGCTGGATTTCGATGGAAGACTACGCCATCGCACTGGTCGACGAGCTTGAGAAGAACCAACATCCGCGCGCGCGGTTCACGATCGGATATTGATCGATATTGCGCTCACATCGCCGACGTCAGCGCGCTTGCCGGAAGGTCAGGTTAAAGCGCACGGCGTCGGCATCGAAGCTGCCTTCCACACTCGCAATGCCGTGATAAGCGAGCCGCGACGGCCCGCCCCACACCACCACATCCCCGGGTTCGAGCCGCACCTTGCGTGTGCGGTCGCTGCGTTGCAAGCCTCCCCATAGAAAGACGGCTGGCAAGCCCAGCGAGACCGATACGATCGGTGCGCCCAACTCGCGTTCGTCCCGGTCTTGATGGAGCGTGAGACGGGCGTCGAGCGAGTAGCGATTGATAAGGCACGCGTCGGGTTCGAAGTTGTCGTATCCAGCCGACTGCGCGGCGTCGTGTGCCAGTGTCACAAACGACTTAGGCATCGCTGGCCACTCGCGACGCAAGAGCGGATCGTGAGTGCCATAGCGATATCCCATCCGGTCGCTGATCCAACCTACCTCGCCACAATTCGTCATCGCGACCGACATGCGTTTGCCGCCCGGCGTGAGCCAATGGCGTAACGGCGCTTGTGCGATGACCGCATCGATATCGCTTTGCAATTCGGCAAGGTTCGCGCTGGCATAACCGCGC
This sequence comes from Pandoraea pneumonica, assembly GCF_049918595.1. Lineage (GTDB taxonomy): Bacteria > Pseudomonadota > Gammaproteobacteria > Burkholderiales > Burkholderiaceae > Pandoraea > Pandoraea pneumonica_A. The sequence goes on along the minus strand of NZ_JBNCRZ010000001.1, from coordinate 679,774 downwards.
AGCACGAACGCCCCGGGGCCGAGTTCATCGGCTGTGGCGTCGCGCTTGTCGCGTGGATCTTGCGAGTGATGGGCGAAGAGGTCGAGCGTCATGTGGCGTCGTGCAGAATCAGACCCAGTGTGTGCCGATGACCACTACGAAGTCGGCTCACGCCGTGACGAAGATTCACGCGATACACGCCTCGCGTGCCGTTCACCGGCCGGTGATGCACCGCGAATACCACGGCATCGCCGCGGGTGAGCGGCACCACGTCGGCACGCGACTGCATGCGTGGGCGCTGCTCTGTCAAAACGAATTCGCCGCCAGTGAAGTCTTCGCCAGGCTGCGAAAGCAGAATGGCCACCTGCAACGGGAACACGTGCTCTCCGTAGAGATCCTGATGCAGGCAATTGTAGTCACCCGCGCGATATTTCAGCAGCAGCGGCGTTGGACGGCGCTGGCCCGCAGCATGACACTTGGCGAGAAACTCGGTGTGCGTCGGCGGATAACGAACGTCGATGCCCATCGCGGCGTGCCATCGATGCGCAATCTCGCGCAACGGCGCGTAAAACCCTTCACGCAGCTCTGCCACGAGCGGCGGCAGCGGATAGGCGAAGTACTGATACTCGCCGAGACCGAAGCCGTGCCGCGCCATCACCACCCGGCTTCGGAACAGCGACGACGTTGGGGTAATGCTCGGGCGGCCATCCGTGTCGCCATACATCGCGACCACCGCGGCGCATTCTTCCGCGCTCAACAGATTCGGGATGCACGCGGCGCCGAAGCCATTGAGCTCGGTTTCGATGGCTGGCCAGTTGAGCGTCTGCACCCGGTTCAACGGTTCGCGCGCGGTCATAGCTTCCCCTTGGCGACCCGACCTGCTGCGTCGGCCTGCTCGTGAGCGAGCAGCGCACGCTTGCGCTCCACGCCCCAGCGATAGCCCGACAACCCGCCGTCGTGGCGCACGATCCGATGGCAGGGAATCGCCACGGCGAGCGTGTTCGACGCACATGCCTGCGCGACGGCGCGCACCGCACGCGGCGAGCCAATGCGCTCGGCGATGTCGGAATAACTCGCAACTTCGCCCGCAGGCACATCGCGCAGCGCCTGCCACACACGTTGTTGAAACGCCGTGCCGCGTACATCCAGCGGCAACGACAACCCGACACGCGGCGACTCGACGAACCCCACGACCTGTGCGACCCAACGTTCGAACTCGGCGTCAGCACCGGTGAGTTCTGCCTTCGGGAAGCGATCTTGCAATTCGCGCACGAGGGCTTCCGGATCGTCGCCTAACGAAATTGCGCACAGGCCGCGTGGCGTGGCGGCAACCAGCAGCGCACCAAGCGAACATTGCGCCACGGCAAAGCGAATCGTCTCGGCCTGTCCGCCTGCGCGGAAGGCCGCTGGCTTCATGCCAAGCAGGGCACCGGCGTTTTCATAGAAGCGGCCGTTGGAATTGAAGCCTGCGTCGTAGAACGCGGAAGTCACGCTGCCAGCCACGGGCAGGGCGTCGCGCACGCGCTCGGCTCGGCGTCCGTTCGCGTAAGCGCGCGGCGTCACGCCTGTCACAGCGCGGAACAGACGATGGAAATAGTGCGGGCTCAGACCGGCTTCGGCGGCGAGGTCTTCCAGACGCGGTGCAACGTCTGCGGTGTCGATGCGACGGCACGCGGCGGTGATGAGCGCAGCGTGACGCGTATCGAGCGAGCCTTGATCAGGCTTACACCGCTTGCAAGGGCGAAACCCTGCGCGCTCCGCAGCCGCCATATCGGCGTGGAACGCGACGTTTTCGCGCAGCGCAAGGCGAGCCCCGCACGACGGGCGGCAATAGACCCCAGTCGTGCGCACGGAATAGCAGAATTGACCGTCGGCGTCTTTGTCGCGTGTGGCGACGGCGGCCCACTTGGCGGCGTCGGTGGCGTAGCGGGCGCTAGCCGCTTCCGACGTGCGTGATTCGGCCGACGGATCGCGCGCAGATTTCGCACGATCCGACGACTGGCTGGCACGTATCGCACGTGCGGGGCGGGTGTCGGGCACCGAAGGCTTAGTACTCACTTGGTTGGCACACATCGCAGTGTTCTCCCAATAACTGATGACTTGCCTTCAGTGTAGGGAGCGGGTGGCGATGCCGCGCTCCGGTTCTTGCTATTGAATTCCGCCGTCACCACCCGCGAGATTCAGACCCCCGGCGGCATGGTGGTCCCGAGCTTGGCAGCAAGGCTCATGACCATCACTAGGACCAGGGCTTCAATGGCGATGACACGCGCAAAGGCTGTCGTATCCAAATGGGCTTCCCCGGTATCGAGGACGAGACGCGGCAGAAAGTGCCAGCGATTCCATGCGCCAAGCAACGCCGCACAAGCGACGAGTACCAGCTTGGTGATCAGCCATGCGAGATACGGCGCATTCTGCGGTTCGAACCATGTCGACGGCGTTTCGCCCAGCGTGCGCCACGCGTTGAACGCCCCGGTGACAAGGGCGACGAACATCGCAAGCGTCGCAACCGATGACAGGCGTTCGCCATAGGCAGCACGTGCGCCGACCGGCCAGTGACGCCAGCCCGGAATCGCGCAGCCCGCTACCAGCAGCACGCCGGTCCATGTGGCGGCTGCCCCGACGTGCAACGTATGCACACCGATGGCGAGCCACGGCATGGCGGCGTCAGCGGCATGTCCCGTGCCTGCGCGGGCAAGGGCTAGCAACACGGCACCGGCGGCATAAATCATCCGCGCGTGCCGTTCTTGTTGATGTTCTCTGCGGTGATGGCGGTCACGCGGATCGTCCGCGACCGGCGGCGCACTGCGCAAACGCCGTCGTGCGTCGAACCATGTCCAGGCACCGGCACAAAGCAATGCGGCGCCGAGGCCCGCGACCCATTGCATGCGGCCGTAATGCGACAGCGTGAGCACCTGCCACACGTCGGCAAGCATCGCCGCCGTGCTATCCCACTCGCCGCCCGTCATCGCCTGCGTACTCGCGAGCACGTAGGCCACCCACGCGAGAACCGCCAACCCGGCAGCAAACCCCGGCAGTACGCGCAAGGTCAGCCCGCGCCGCACCGCGTGCGGGCTGCGCAGCAGCAGTACCCCCAGCGCTAGCGCGAGCGCGAGGTTCAGCAGCCCGGCGGTCGCCGGTTGCCAGGTGCCCGCTGCGAGATCGGAAGGCATCACTTCACGGTGAACTTGAAGCTGCCTTTCGTCCGGTGTCCGTCATTCGCTACGGCAACCCAGTTCGCCTGATAGTCGCCCGCTTTGAGCGTGGGCAACGCCACCGTGAGCGTCTTGCGTGCCGCGTCGAGTTCGGCCTTCACTTGCGTGACGGGCTTGCCCTGCGCATCGACGACGCTCAGCGTTGAAAAGGCACCCTCAAGCGCTGAGTCGAACGTGACGCGTACCGACTTGGGCGCGTCTACGGTCGCTTGTGCGGCAGGCTCGCTCGACACCGGATGCGCATGCGCCCACGCACTTTGCGAAATGCTCGTCAGCCCGATGACGGCGGCGATGGCGAGTCCACGCGCCGCGTGTCGCAGCGGGTGCGTCGCCGTCGTGAACAGGTCGATCATTGCGCCCGGGGCGCGCGTGGCGTGGGAGGTCTTTGGCATACGCATATCGAGTGGGGTGAAAAAGGTGATTGGCAGGGCGATGTCGCGCATCGGCCGCCTCACCATACGCGGCCTGCGCCGCTCGCGCAGTATCGCAGACCTTGATGACCGATGCAGCCGGTTGCGGGTTCCGTCATCGGGGATGGCAGGCGCTGCGGCGCGTTGCCGCACGCTTGTTCTATTTTTGCAACTGAGTTGCAAAAAACAAATTCTCCCCGTATGATCGCGCCATATTGCAACTCAATTGCATTTTGCGGCGACATTTCGTTGCAGCCCCAAGACTGACCGATCGCTTGCCAGGCACTGCTCATTTGGGCGGTGTCGTCGAGACCGGCCACCGGCGGCTAGCGACGCGACGGCACCGCGCCCGTATGCGCGCCGACGCGTTTGTTCCGGCCTGACGCCTGCGCCGGTCCCCCCGACGGCGCGCGCCACCGGCGTCACGCCCGTGCACTGCTGGCTTTCCCAGGCTCCGGCAGCGCCACACCCCTCGCGAACGTCGTCGGCGTGCATCCCTCCGGGGCGATGCCGGGCAAATGCCGTGCGCCAATCGGACAACCGGCACCGGGCGTTGCCAGCCAACGATCGCCCTCACGCAAAACAGGATCTATCCACCATGACTTCTCAACTGACTGCCGCCAGCTGTGCTGACCGCCGTCTGCCCGTCACCGTGCTTTCCGGCTTTCTCGGCGCAGGCAAGACCACCTTGCTCAATCACGTGCTCAGCAATCGCGAAGGCCTGCGCGTGGCGGTTCTCGTGAACGACATGAGCGAGGTCAATATCGACGCCTCGTTCGTTGAACGCGGTGCGGCCAACGCGGGCGCGGCGCTCTCGCGCACCGAAGAAAAACTGGTCGAAATGAGCAACGGCTGCATCTGCTGCACGTTGCGCGAAGACTTGCTCATCGCCGTGCGTGAGCTCGCACAGGACGGGCGCTTCGACTATCTGTTGATCGAGTCGACCGGTATTGCCGAGCCCATGCCGGTGGCCGCCACGTTCGAATTCCGCGACGAAGCGGGGCAGTCGCTGGCCGACGTGGCCCGTCTCGACACGATGGTGACCGTGGTCGATGCGTTGCACGTGCTCGAAGACTTCAACGGTCTGGACACACTCGCGCAGCGCGGCGAAGTCGCCGGTGAAGAGGACGAGCGCCGTTTGGCAGAGTTGTTGACCGAGCAGATCGAATTCGCCGACGTCGTGGTGGTGAGCAAAGTCGACTGCGTCGATGCGTCGCGGCTCGACGCGGTGAAGGCGCTGATCACTGGCCTCAATCCGTCGGCACGCATCGTGTTGGGTGAACGTGGGCAGGTACCGTTGACCGAAGTGCTCGGCACCGGGCGCTTCGACCCCGAGCGCGCCGAACAAATGGCTGGCTGGGCACAAGCACTCGTGGGTGACCACGCATCGGAAGCCGATACCTTCGGCGTGACGAGCTTCGTATTGCGTCAGCGCGAGCCGTTGCACCCCGCACGTTTCGCCGCGTTCATGGGTATGCCGTTGCCGGGGCTGATGCGCGCTAAGGGTTACGTGTGGGTCGCGAACCGTCCCGCATGGGCACTCGCGTATTCGCGCGCCGGTAATACGGCGACGCTGGAACCCGTGGGGCAGTGGTGGGCAGCGGCCGACCCCGATGTCTGGCCGCCGTACGGCGACCCGCAGCGCGATGCCATTGAAGCCAGTTGGGAAGCGCCGTGGGGCGATCGCATTAACGAAGTCGTTTTTATCGGTCGCGAGATGGATCGCGCGGCCATTGAGTCGGCGTTCGATGCGTGCCGTTTGGGTGTGGTCGAACTGGCGCAGGGCGACGCCGCTTGGCGCGACTCGCAGCATGCGTTGCAACTCGACATTCCGGGCGACGCCGCATGAGTCGTGTGGGGCTGATGGGCGGCTTCAAAGGGATGGGCGGCGTGGGCGGGCCGCAAGCGACCGACGACACAAGCGGGGGCGTCGAACGCGCGCAGTTCACGCTGTCGCGCAGCTTTGTCTTCGAAGCGGCGCACACGCTGGCGAGGCGCGACATCGATCCGCCGAGCATCGACGCGAGCCGCCGCATTCATGGTCACAGTTACCGGGCGACGGTTGAAGTGACCGGCAAGCCGCAGGGCGAGACAGGCATGGTGCTCGATCTCGCCATCTTCGATGCGGAGTTGTCGCGCGTTTGCGAGCGGTTGGATCACCGTCTGCTCGATGATGTCGCCGGTCTTGGCCCCGCCACGCTCGAGAATCTGTGCAGCTACATTTGGCGCACGTTGGCACCACGTCTTGCGGGGCTATCGCGCGTGACCGTGAGCCGCGACGCACGCGGTGACGCTTGCTCGCTCGTGGTCGGCCCGGCTTAGCGGCCAGCGGCACAAAAAAAAAAGCGGACGGCCCCGAGGGAGCCGTCCGCAGTCTATGTCGCGTGACTTGCGGCAACCCTTCACCGCAAGCCGTGCCGCTCGATCTTAGAAGTCAGGCGTTTCGATCGGACGCAGATCGAACACCAGCACTTCAGCGTCGCGTCCCTTCGAGAGGGTGAGTGCCGTTTCTTCGCGCACTCGCACGCCATCGCCTTCACCCAGCGCGACACCGTTGAGTTCCACACTGCCGCGTGCAACGTGCACGTAGGCATAGCGGTTCGGTGCAATGGCCAGCGTGGCCGATTCGTCACCATCGAACAGTCCGGCGTACACGCGCGCATTCTGATGAATGTGCAGCGAGTTGTCGGCGCCGTCCGGCGACATGATCAGGCGCAGACGGCCGCGCTTTTCTTCCGGCGTGAACCGTTGTTGCTGATACTCCGGCGTGATGCCCTTCTCGTTCGGGACGATCCAGATTTGCAGAAAGTGCACCGGCGACGTCGGCGAGTGATTGAACTCGCTGTGCGCCACACCGCGCCCGGCACTCATCAATTGCACGTCGCCCGGCTCGATGACCGATCCCGTGCCCATGGTGTCCTTGTGTTCGAGTGCGCCTTCGAGCACATACGAAAAGATCTCCATGTCGCGGTGCGGGTGCTTGCCGAAACCTTGTGCGGGTGCCACGCGGTCGTCGTTGATCACGAGCAGATCGGAGAAGCCGACTTGCTTCGGATCGTAATAGTTGGCGAACGAGAACGTATGGTGCGAATTGAGCCAGCCGTGGTTGGCAACGCCTCGGTCGGCAGCTTTTCTGATGTCCAGCATGATGGGCTCCTTGGGGTCTGAATCAGTAAGAGGCGGTGTTGATGGCCTCGATGACTCACATTTTAGGGTCCCCAACGAGAACTACAATCCGTCTGAATTGTGAATTATTGTCATGTACCAGGTGACAATTGCGACGCGATGAATCCGCGAGTTTTCCAATTCGGCGGCGGAAATTTCTGGGCGCCGTGGTGACGTCTGCCGAAAAGTCGCGTGTAAATGGCAAAGCCGTGCGGGCGGCGCGCGCATTGCCGCACGATGTGCGAGACTACGAACCTTCTTTCGCATGACCTACCGGTCGTCATGCGCCATCGCTTGACCCGTCAGCCTGACCGCCCCCAATTTGGAGATTCGTCATGAGCCGCACCTTTGCCTTTCGCATCGTCAATGTTTTCGCCGAGACCACTTTCGGCGGCAATCCGCTGTGTGTCTTCGAAGACGCACGTGGCATGAGCGACGACGAAATGCGAGCGCTGGCGCGACAGTTCAATCTGTCCGAGACGACGTTCATCCTGCCGTCGGAGACTGCCGACGCGCATGTGCGCATCTTCACGCCCGGCTACGAAATGCGCTTCGCCGGACACCCGACGCTGGGCACGGCGCACGTGCTGCGTTCGATGCGTAACCTCGGCGATGCACTCACGCTGCAATTCGCCGCTGGCCTCGTGCCGGTGCAGGCGAACGGCGATCACTGGACGCTCACGGCACCGTCGCACGGCGAGCCGAAGATCGCCAAGGCGCAGGAAGCGGATGCCGATATCGCGGCGCTGGTACGACTCTCACGTGACGATCTGGCGCAGTCGCCGCAGTGGGTGGATACCGGTGCCGACCAACTGCTGATTCCGCTAAAGAATGCCGACGCCGTGGCTCGCGCAACGCCGGACAGTGCGCGACTCGAACGCTGGCCGCTCTCGAGCCTCGAGCGCAAGACGGGCTATGTGTTTTCTATCGACGGTGAGAAGGGGGGCGAGTTGGAGGTGACGGCACGCTACTTCTTCACGACGCAGGGCGGCGGCGTGAGCGAAGACCCGGGCACCGGTTCGGCATGCGCGAATCTGGGCGGCTGGTTGATCGGACAGGGTTACCCGTTGCCGGTGCGTGCTCGCGTGTCGCAGGGTGACGCTATCGAACGCCCGTGCCGGTTGACGCTGGAGGTGACGGCCAATCGCGAGATTCGCGTCGGCGGTAACGTGATCGAACTCGCGCGCGGCGAAGTCAGCCTGTAAGGCCCAAGGGAAGACGCGCGGCGAGCGCCGCGCAGGGAGAATTCAACGGATGTACGCATTGGCAGCACCGGTCGAGATCGAACTGGACATCAGGAAGAGCCGGTTTATCGGCATCGTCATGCCCGTGACAACGCGCGAGGCGGCGATGCGCGAACTCGATGCACTGCGCGTGCGCTATCCCAACGCCACGCACTATTGCTGGGTGTTGCTCTGCGAGGGGGCGTCGGGGTTCGACGACGATGGCGAGCCGGGTGGCACGGCGGCCAAGCCGATGTACAACGTGCTGATGCACAAGGAATTGGCCAATGTGTTCGCCGTGGTGGTGCGCTACTACGGTGGCATCAAACTCGGTGCCGGGGGGCTCACACGTGCGTACGGACAAGCGGTGAGCGAGGCGCTGAAGCTGGCCACGCTCACCGCCGTCGAACCGATGGCCGAGCCGAAATACCGTGTCAGCTTCGCGCATGAAGCAACGCTGCGCCGGATTGCGGAGCGCCACGCGGCCACGGTACTCGACGTCGGCTACGACGAAGGTGTGACGCTGACGTTGAGCCTCAAGGCGCGTGATGTCGACGCGTTCGAGGCCGAGGCCATTGAAGCGCTCAGCGGCGGACTCGAACGGGTTTAGGCAAACAGCGATCCATCCGTGCAGTGCGATGGACGGCGAGCGCAGCGCAGCCACGCTCGCCCAGCACCATTACCGGACGTTGATGACGCCCTTCATCCCCGCTTCGTAATGGCCCGGCTCCAGACAGGCAAAGTCCACTGTGCCAGCTTGCGTGAAGTGCCACACGAGCGTTTTGCGCTGACCCGGATCGACCGTTACCGCATTAGGTTCGGCGTGTGCCATGCCCGGCATCTGCTGCATCATCTTCGCGTGCTCGGCGAGTGTGGCCGACGTTCCCAACATCATCTCGTGACGGACCTTGCCGCTATTGGTGACGACGAAACGTACCGTATCGCCACGCCGCACCGTGAGCGTGCCCGGCGAGAAGCGCATGGTGTCGCGCATGTCGACTTCGACGGTGCGCGTCGCTTGGGCCTCGTCACCCGCTTCTCCGATGTTGGCGGCGGCGCTGTCCCCATGACTGTGTTGCATGCCATGCATGGCATGCGGGTCGTCGGCCAACGCGGGCAGGCTAAGACTCAACGCGGTCGCGGGAATCAGCAGGCGCGACAGCAACAGACGAACGAAAGAAGAACGAATCATGATTTGCCTCCGGTAACGGGCGGACGGTGGGTAGAAGGAAGGGTGGCGGCATTGCCTTGCCATGGACTCGCGACCGAGCCGCGTGGCGCGCCGGGTTTCTGGGCGTACCAGCCCGGATCGCGATAACTGTCACGCGGCAGGTCGCGCCGCACTTTCACGGTGGTGAACATGCCGCCCATCTCGATCGGTCCATAAGGGCCGGTGCCGGTCATCATCGGCAGCGTGTTCTCGGGCAGTGGCATTTCCATGCCGTTCATCGAGCCTCCGGTTTCCCCCATCGCCATATAGTCGGGAATGATGCGCGCAATTTTGCCTGCAATCTCGCGTTGATTCACGCCGAGCATCGTCGGCACCTCGTGCCCCATGGGGTTCATCGTATGGTGCGATTTATGGCAATGAAAGGCCCAGTCGCCAAGCTCGGTAGCGTCGAACTCGATGGCGCGCATCTGACCCACGGCGACGTCGGTGGTGACTTCCGGCCACTGCGCCGACGGTGGCACCCATCCGCCGTCCGTGCCCGTCACCTTGAACTCGTGCCCGTGCAGATGGATGGGGTGATTGGTCATCGTGAGATTGCCCACACGAATGCGCACTCTGTCGCCCTGTCGCGCCACCATTGGATCGATGCCCGGAAACGCCCGGCTGTTCCACGTCCACAAGTTGAAGTCGGTCATCTCGTTCACGCGCGGCGTGCGGGTGCCCGGATCAATGGCATACGCGTTGATGAGGAACACGTAATCGCGATCGACGGGCATCGCCGCCGGATCTTTCGGATGCGTGACCCAGAAGCCCATCAGGCCCATCGCCATCTGCATCATCTCGTCGGCGTGCGGGTGGTACATAAACGTGCCCGCGCGCTTCGCTTCGAACTCGTAGACGTACGTTTGACCGGGCGCAATGGCGCGCTGGTTGAGCCCCGCGACACCGTCCATCCCATTGGGCAGACGCTGGCCGTGCCAGTGCACGCTCGTCGCTTCAGGCAGGCGGTTTGTCACATACAGGCGCACGCGATCACCTTCCACGACTTCGATGGTCGGCCCCGGACTCTGGCCGTTGTAACCCCACAAGTTCGCCTGCATGCCGGGCGCGATCTCGCGTACGACGGGCTCGGCGATCAGGTGGAACTCCTTGACGCCATTGCGCATGCGCCATGGCAGCGTCCAGCCGTTGAGCGTCACGACCGGGCGATAGGGGCGCCCGCTCGGCGGGCTGTGCGGTGACGCCGTGCTGGCGTCGCTTCGTGTGGCCGCCTCGGGCAAGGCCGCAAGGCCGGTGCGCTCGACAGCCGCCGCGCCGACTACGGCGAGGCTCGCGTCACGCAGGAATCGTCGGCGTGAAGTCATGCGCCACCTCCCATACTTTCTTTGAACGCGGCGTCCGCGAGCCAGAAATCGGCCGTCGCATCGATGTAAGCGAGCACCGTGTCGCGTTGCTCGCGCGCATCGGTGAGCAGATCGAACACGCTCGCGAGCATGCCGTTGTAGCGCAGCAGTAGCTCGTCGGACACACGCTGACGTAGCGGCAACACCGTCACGCGGTAGTGCTCGGCAATGTCCCACGCGGCGAGTGTCTGCGCGCGGCGGGTGCGCACATCGGCGCGTGCCGCGACGGCGGTATCGGCCAGACGATCGACGCGCTGTCGATAACGCGCTTCGGCACCTGCAACGCGTGCGCTGCCCCAGTCGAAGAGCGGCACTTCAAGCGAAATTTCATAGCCGCGTTCGTTGGGGGAGCCTGTCGCGCTGTTGTCGCGATAGGACGTGTCGAGCACGTTGATGAAGCGCGTCGCTTGTGTGAGACCAAGGTCGCTGGCCGTCGCATCGAGCGCGGCGCGCGCTTCGCGAATGTCGGGGCGCTCGCGCATGGCTTGCGCCTCGGCATCGGGCCACGCCGGTCGCGTGCGCGGCAACGCCGGTAGACGATCCGGCAACTGGAACGCGAGTTGTTGACCCCATAGCCCCAGTTGCCGTGCGAGGTGTTCGCGGGCGGTGTTGGCTTGCTCTCTCGCGCGTGCCAGTCGTGCGGCGGTATCGGCGTAGACCAGATTCTCCTGCGTGCGGCGCATCGCACTGAAGTTGCCCGCACGTGCCATACCGTCGGCCAGTTCGCTGGCCGCCTGTGTGGCGAGACCGGTTTGCTCGAGAATCTGCGCGCGTTCCTGCGCGGCGACGGCTTCCACCCACGCGCGGCGAGTGAGCGTGGCTTGTTCGACGATGGCTTGGGTGACCTGCGCCTGCACTTGCGCAAAGCGTCGGGCTTCGACGCGTGAAGCGAGCGGCATCGTCAGCACGCGCACGAAGTCGATACCCCATGTGCGCTCGATCGCGATGTCGCCACCGCCCTGCACGCGCTGAAAAGCGAAGCGCGGGTTGGGCAGGCGGCCTGCCTGCACCAGCGAGGCTTCGGCAATTCCGAGTTCTGCGTAAGTGGCCTGCAAACCGCGATGGTTGATGAGCGTGAGCTGCACGGCGTCGTCGATATCGAGCGGCTTGGCGAGCAGCGCGTCGCGTTGTTCGGCGAGGGCTTGCGTCGTTGCGTCGTCGCGCGCCCAGACCGCCGATTTGCCCAAACGCTGCTGGGTTGCCTGTGCCACGGGGCCGAAGCCGCCGTCGTCGCTGAAGGTGGCGCAGCCGGTGAGCGCAAGTGTGGCAAGCGCGAGCAGTGCGCCTTGTGTGCGGCGGCGATTTCGCGGCGACAAGACCGGGCCTGCATGCGGCATGAGACGGAGTGAGGCCATCATCGCGTCCCTCCGCTCATGTTGTGCCCGGCATGCGGGTCGTGGGCGGAGGACGCTGCCGCTGGCATCGGCATGGCATGTCCCATCGCGGCGTGGTCCATTTGGCCGCCGCCGGAGACATCGGCGTTCACCGCTCGCCAATCGCTGGGCGCAACGGAAAGCGCAGGGCGCGCGAAGTCGTGCATCACGCCTGGCTTGGCAATGGGCCCAGAGGGCGCATCCGCGTTCGCCGGATCGTTTGCTGGAGAATTCAGCGCCGCAGCGGCAGGGGCCGATGCGGTCTCGGGGGCCGCGCTGGCCGGTGGGGCCGTCAAGGCAAACACCACCGATAGCGCGGCTGGCACGGTGAGCGCGTGCCGTCGCAAAAAAAGGAACGTCATCGAAAGACTCGTCGAGCATAACGATGCCTGTACCCGCTTAACATCGCGGGATCGCAAACATCGCAAGTTCATCTGACGAACGGACGCGTGGCGCGTGTCGCAAGACAGCGCAGTTCAGCGCAGCATGCGAGGCGGCAGACGGTCGGTTCGAACGGGAACAATGACGGTGCGCAAGCGTTGCGCAATCGTCAGGCGGTCAGACGAGGACGGCTCTGGGAGGACGTTCCAAGGTGGCCACGAACGCGCTGGCGGCGGACGTGCGCAGGAACGGAATGGCAGCGGATGGCTGGGCGTCTGGCGTGCGGATCGCCAGACTTTGCGGCAGTGCCGTGCAGACGACGCACGCCGCGCAAGCCGAACAACTGGCGTGATGCGAATGCGAGGTGGAAGTGCCGGAAGTGTCCGGCGCCGCATTGTGATCGCTAGCGTGACTCGATGCGTGAAGCGTCACGTCGTGGGCGCCGGCGTTCGCTGCCATCGAATCGTGCTGTCCACTGTGCATGGCGTGTTGCTTCGAGGCATCGTCATGCGACATCCCCGACACCATTGCAACCATCGGCACCGCGAGCTGCGCCACGGTCGGCACGGCGGAACCCGGCGCGCAATGCGTACGCAGCGCGGCCATGGCCTGGAGGGGCATGGTCACGCACAGCAGCCACAGCACGAGGAGTCTTTGCCAGCGATTCATGCCGCGCAGTCTAGCATTGCGGCGTCACCGCTCGCAAATAGACGAGCGTCCGAGACGAGCGTCCGAGGCCAGCGTCCGGCGTCAGTGCTCGAACAGATGGAACGACTCGAAGTGTATTCGCCGCCGCGACAGGACGACGAGATTGACGATGCACACGACGGCCACGAGCACGAACAGCGTCGCAGAGACTTCGATCGTGTCGCTCGCGAGAAACGAGACGACCGTCAAGGCCGCCATCAGACCCAGCAGGACCCAATGAAGCACCGCGGCTAAGCGTAGAAGGCGCTCAGATTGCGCGACCAGCACGACGAGCGACACGTAGAACGGCGACGCCAGCAGCGCGAGCGCAAACACGGCAAGCAGCACGCCAAGAACACTGGCGAGCATTCCGTGTCCGTCGGCGGCGCTGGCTTGCACACCGACCACGGTGGCCGCCGCAAGGTAGAGCAGCATCAACCCATCAAGAATGATCGCGAGTCGGTTCATGACGTCTCTCCGACTGGGGAGGGCGGCGGAGCCACAGGGCCGCACAGGTCCAGCCAACCCGTGGCCGCGTCAATGGCCGCCGGGTCTTGTGCTGTCTGCACGCGGTAGATGGTCACGTTGCCGGCATCGTCTGCGCAGAACAGGTCGCGTTCGAGATCGGCAATGACGTCAAGGCGCTGCTGGAACCGGTAGAAGCCGATCGGCGTGAGATCTTGCACCAGCGCAGCAAGCGTTTCGGGATAGAGATAGAGCCGTCGCGGCCAATGTCCGTGCCGCCGGCGAAATTTGCCGAGCGCCCCGAGCACGTGGGCGAGCGTCCCGCCGTGTCCGCGCACGAACGGGTGCACTGTCAACGACAGACAGGTATCCACAAACACTCCGTTGACTTCCCGAAGTTGAGTGCCCGGTGAATATTGCTCTTGTGCTTTGATAGTTGCAGACGAATGCGGCGGACGATATCCGCACTTTCGCTTAATCCGTCGTCATGAGGTGGCGGCGAACGCGCTGTTCATCAGGAAGCCCATAAGGAAACCGGCGGGCTAAGCCGCCGGTTGAGGCCCCATCGGGGCATCGCCAGCCGCGTGTACCGGCGCGGCATGGTAAGGGCCAAGGAGACTTGGCACCAGGGGGCGCTGCCACAATGCGCTGAACCGTCGCCGGTTCCGGTCGCGCCCATGCAGTTGGACTGCCATCCGAGTATAGGTCGCGAAGCTGACGTGACAATCGGCCTTTTGGATGAGCCGGGCACCGGCGCGAACTAACTCGCATGTCAGCCACTCGAATTGGCGCACCATTTCCCCTGTCACCGTGGTTTCGCCTTGGCGGCGTTTGCGTTCTAATGACGCTTTCGATGCTGCGCCTTATCGCACCCGATGCACCCAATGCACCCAGTCGCACCCCCTAGCGATTCATCGCGCCGCATTTGCCCGAGGCAGGACAGTCAAACATTCCTATGATGGCAACGAATTCTCTACAAAAATGGGCGCTGCTCGCTTGCCTGTGCGCGGCGCAGACGGCCTTTGCCGCCGATCAGTGCGAGGGCATCCTCCTGCTGGCCAAGAGCGCGCAGAACGGCTTTGAAGACATCACCGGCCCGCTCGCGGCCAAGAACGACCGCGGCGAGAGCTATCAGGCGACGTATTCGATGCCGGGCGGCGACTGCAAGGTGTTTCGCGCAACCGGTCTGGCGCCGACCTACGAGTGCATCTGGGACTACCAGAAGATCACGCCGATGGATCTGCGCAACCAGGCGCAAAGCTTCGCCACGCAGGTCTCGCGTTGCACGCGTGGCGTGACCACGCTGCGCACCACGACGACCAACCCGGCAGGGCTGCCCGCCGAGTGGCAGAGCGCGAGCAAGAAGTACGCGCGCCCGGTCAATTTCACGGTCACGGCGCAAGATCTGGTCACGCCGCGCGCCGAGCGCATCCGCGAAATTTCGCTGTCTGTCGAGAAGCAGTAACGGCAGCTAGGCGGCGCTAGCCCCACGAGTGCTGCTGCCGTTCGGCGACGTGTTTTGACGCGTCGCACGCGTTAGTTGTCGTATGCGAATCAGGCGGTTACAAACGGTTGCACACCGCCGCGCGCGTTAACATCTTTTCGGTCGACGCTCGTTCGGCTGACCCGGTACATTCATTCTTGAGGCGTATGGCGCAGGCATGACCTGCGCGCGCGGATGCCGTTCCGGCTTCGTGCCAAGGACGCCTCGTGCCAACCGGCCCCACCCTCGGGCCGGCCGATGTCGGTCGAAAGCCGGCGGTATCGAAATGAGTGCCCGTATTCGCTGCTGTCTCCTATTGCTGCTCGTATGCGCCTACCCTGCCTGGGCAGAAGGCGGACGCGGGCGCGACCCCCTCGATGTGAACAAGGCGTCGTTGCGCGAAGACATTAGCCGTTTCAGCGCCGACCGCGGCCGCGGTCAGTCGGCATACCCCAATTGGGCCGCCCCGGCCGAGCCGCGCGAGCGGCAGTACACCCCGCAAGGCGCCCCGCGTGGTCCGCAAGGTGGCGGTGGACGTCGCGGGCGATAAGCCGCTTCCTCTAAGACGTCCCCTTCGCTTCCCCCTGAGTGCACCGAATGTTGCATATGTGCAACATCGGATTCGCTCGTCCGCACCCAATGCCGACTTCAGGTCGCGCTTCACGACTGCCCATTAATCGCGCACATCACAGCGTATGTGAGTGTTTGCTAACCCGGCAATATAAGGGATATATCGATCCCGTTATACCGAGGTTAATTGTGGCGCGGGTGGTCGTCTGAATTTTGTCTCCCCACCATTTCCCAGCCGCTTCATGTGGCGATTTTTCTCTGCGGTTTCGGCGTACCGAGGCCGCAGGTGCTGTGCGAGAATCACGGCCGTTCAACAGGGAGGCGCTTCGCAAGTGAGCGCCGGCAGGGCCCGCGCAGGGGCGGGAGCAGGCACACAAAATACTCAAACCAAGGAGAAGTCAATGAAGCGGAGCATGGCCAAGGGCCTGGGCGGGGCACTCATTCTGGGCGCGTGCATGAGCACGTCGGCGTTCGCACAGTCGAACGTCACGCTGTACGGTCAGGTGGATGCCTTTGTGGGCGCGGTGAAGAACCCGGGCGGTAACACGGCGTGGACGCAGGGCGGCGGCGGCATGTCGACGTCTTACTGGGGCATGAAGGGTAACGAAGACCTCGGTGGCGGCCTGAAAGCCGTGTTCGTGCTCGAAGACTTCTTCCGTCCGCAGAACGGTCAGTACGGCCGCTTCCAAGGCGACTCGATGTTCTCGCGTAACGCGTACGTCGGCCTGTCGTCGGACACCGCCGGTACCGTCACGATCGGTCGTCTGACGACGTCGTACTTCGTCTCGACGATTCTGTTCAACCCGTTCGTCGATTCGTACACGTTCAGCCCGATGGTGTTCCACACCTTCATCGGTCAGGCCGGACAAGGCATCGTCGGCGACTCGGGTTGGAGCAACGCCGTGATGTACACGACGCCGAACTTCAAGGGCCTGTCGGGCAGCGTCTCGTACGCGTTCGGCAACAAGGCGGGCGAAGCCGGTCAGAACAAGTGGAGCGCCTCGGCGCTGTACTTCAACGGTCCGTTCGCCGCGACCGTGGCTTATCAGCAAGTGAAGTTCGACTCCGCACCTGACGATATGGCCGGCATGCCGGGCTTCCGCAGCCAGCAAGCTGTGCAACTGGGCGCCACGTACGACTTCCAGATCGTGAAGCTGTTCGGTCAGTACCAATACATCCGTAACAACGTGACGGGCGGCGGCGTGTCGGAGAACGGTGGCCAGCTCGGCGTGTCGGTGCCCCTGGGCAACGGCAGCGTGCTCGCGTCGTACGCGTACACGAAGAGCTCGGGCGCGACCAACGTCAACCGCAAGACCTGGGCGCTGGGTTACGACTACCCGCTGTCCAAGCGCACCGACATCTACGCGGCTTACATGATGGACAAGGTGAGCACGCTCTCGACCGGCAACACGGCGGGCGGTGGCATTCGCATGAAGTTCTGATCGCGCACGGTGTGCGCGGCGACACGCGCACCGTCCGGTTCCAGAGAGGGGGCAGGCGCCAATTTGGGGTGCGTCTGCCCCCTTTCTTTTTTCCGTGCGAGATATCGCGCGACACCCATCGCATCGAGTTCCGCAGAGCGGTTTCATGTGTCACTGATCCGGCGTGTCCGCGCTATGATTTGTGCACCGAAAATCCACCACTAACGGAGCAGAGACGACATGACGATTCAACACGTTGGCATCATTGGCGCGGGCACGATGGGTAACGGTATTGCGCAGGCCTGTGCCGTGGCCGGTCTGCCGGTCACGATGGTCGACATCAGCGACGCCGCCGTGAACAAGGGGCTGGCTACCATCGCAGGCAGCCTCGACCGCCTGATCAAGAAGGACAAGCTCACGACGGCGGAAAAAGACGCGGCCCTCGCCCGCATCTCGACGTCGACCGACTACGCAGCGCTCGCCAGCGCCGATATCGTGATCGAAGCCGCCACCGAGAACTTCGACCTGAAGGTGAAGATTCTCAAGCAGCTCGAAGGCGTGGCCAAGGCCGATGCCATTCTCGCGTCGAACACGTCGTCGATCTCGATCACCAAGCTGGCTGCCATCGTCGCGAATCCGTCGCAGTTCATCGGCATGCACTTCTTCAACCCGGTGCCGCTCATGGCGCTCGTGGAAATCATTCGCGGCCTGCAAACGAGCGACGAAACGCACGCGCGCGTCGACGCGCTGGCTCGCCAACTCGGCAAGTCGCCGATTACCGTGAAGAATGCGCCGGGCTTCGTGGTGAACCGCATTCTTGTGCCGATGATCAACGAAGCGTTCTTCGTGCTGGCGGAAAACCTCGCGACGCCCGAAGAAATCGACGAAGGCATGAAGCTCGGCTGCAACCACCCCATCGGGCCGCTCGCGCTGGCCGACATGATCGGGCTCGACGTCTGCCTCTCGGTCATGAACGTCTTCTATGAAGAGTTCGAAGACTCGAAGTATCGTGCCTGCCCGCTGCTCAAGGAAATGGTTGCCGCCGGTTACCTCGGCCGGAAAACTGGGCGCGGCGTCTACACCTACTAAGTCAAAGCCGGTCGCGCGCTGGCTGGGCAGCCTGCCTTTGTGGCGGCTTGCCCAGCGGCCGCGTCACGGAAATGCGATAGGGCTCGCCACGCCGGTAGCCCGCGTCTTCGAGCGTCGGCGCGAGCATGTCGCTCACTTCCCGTTCGCTGCGCGCGCGCTCGAACGTCACCATTTTGATTCGGCTCCACGGATCGAACAGGCGACTGCGATAGCGCGAGGACAGAATGGCGCGCGCAAACTCCAGATGCGTCAGGCCATCCACCAGTCCCTCGACCGGTGGTTGTGGTGTCGACATCTCCAGCATCTTGATCAATACGGGCGACTCCGAGTAAAGCAGCATGACGTGGGCGGGCCGGTTCTGCGGGCGCAGTGTCACCATGCGCAGCCGCGACTTCGGTACGCCGCGTACCAGCATGAAGTGGAGCAAGATCTCCGCATTCTCGTGACAGAACGCTTCGAGACCCGGGCGCTCAAGGTAATACATTGCCGTCATCTCGGCTGCCCGGCGCTGCTGCTTGGACAAGGGCGCCGTCGGATCGATCTCGCGTAACCCTGTCTCGAGCACTTCGCGAATATCGGTGATCGAGTTATCGCGAAACATCCGCAAGTCTTGGCGATTGCTTCGCAGCAGCCGTAATTCACCGAGCGTATCGAACGCCTCCTGAATCGCGTCACGCACCCGCGTATCGGCAATGCCGACTAGGTTGAGCACATAGCCGCCAATGCTGTCCGTGGCGCTGTGCGGCGTGCCCAGTCGGCTTTGTGAGCAACCACCACCACACAGACGCAGCGGCGCGTAGGCGTACCACTGACCCGTGGCAGGGTCGAGTCTCAGGGGCACCTGAGGCTTGCCGGGACGTGGGGCGTCGACGTACCAGTGATCGCCGGTCTTTGCGCGCTGCACGCGATAGTAGCCGTCGGTGCCATGCAGGAAAAAGCGGCCGCCGCGCAGCACGAGCCCGTGCCGCAACTGTGTGAGCGGCGCTGTTCTGAGCAGCGATTGCGAATAGCCTTTCAGAAACTCGCGTTCCCCTTGAATCGGTTCAGCGGTGTCGGCGTCGGTTCGAAGGCGGGGTCGTGACTTCACTACGGGGCGCCACTTCACCGACTCGACGGACTCGACAGGCTCGATGTGCGCGATAGTCTCGACAGGCGCGGATTCGATGGTCGACCGATGCGGTTCGCTTGGCACATCGATGCCTCTCAGATCCGAATTCCAGAGTACCGAGGCAATCCGGCCGACGTGCGGTGTCTTGCCTGCGAGTTCATCGGACATGAGCTTCGCCACATCACCGGGCACGCGAAGCAACTGCACGCCGGGAATCAAGCTGGTCGCATAGTCCAACACACGCATGCTCTCGCGCAGTTGCTCGCGCGTTTTCGCGGCGATGTCGTTTCCCGTCGCGACGGCATAAGCCTCGCCGACCGACGCCGCGAAGTTCGTGAACGGTGCACCGCCGCTTGCCAATGCCTTAAGCACGTCGCTGGCGCTGTAGTCGGTTTTCAACGGGGCGGACGTTAGCGGCCTGATCTGAATGCCTGATGCTGTCGCATCGTCTTCGCCGGTGTCGAGTGGCCGACGCGCTCGTGTGGACGGCAGGGAAACGGCGAGATTCGCAACGAACAGCAACGTGAGCGCGATGGGCCATCGGCACGACGATGTATGAATCGCGGGTTGAATCGACGGTTGCATCGACGGGGAAGGCGACGGCTGATTCGCCGTATGGGGTTCAATCCGACCGGTGTGCCGCGCCGTGTTGCGCTTCACCGTCGTCTGCCGAGCGGCTCGCAACGCTGTGGCGAATGACGGTTCTCGCTTGGGCAATTGCGCCGGCAGCCCGTAGCGAAGTGCGGCAGGCTCCGCGCGCCGAGGTGTGCGCTTCATCATGCCGAGTCCTTCGACGTGGCGGCGCTACTGCCGGATGGCTGATTGCGCGATGGCGTGCTGCCTGACGACGACAGGCTGCTCGAACTCGTGCGGGGTGTGCCGAGCGGGCGGGTGATCGATACGGCGAACGGCTCGCCATTGCGCGCCCCCGCATCTTCGAGCATCGACTGCAACGCATCGAGCACGTCGTGTTCGCACTGCGCCCATTCGAACGTTTGCATCTTCGTACGGCCCCATGGGTCGAGCAGCCGTGTGCTCTCACGTGTGGCGAAGATCTCTTGCGCGAACGTCAGGTCGGTGATGCCGTCGGTGCGCCCGTCCACCGGCGGTTGCGGTGTCGCCCAATGAAGCATCTGTATGACATGCTTTGATTCCGTATAAAGCACCATCACATGCGGCGGACGATTGCGCGGGCGCAACGTGATCATACGAATGCGGTTCGGCGGGACGCCGTTGGCGAGCATGAAGTGAAACAACACTTCGGCATTTTCCTGACAAAACGCCTCGGAATCCGGGTGTTCCAGATAGTAGAGCGCCGTACATTTCGCCGCTTGGCGTTGCTGCTCCACCAGTGGCGCGTGACGGTCGATGCGGCGCATGCCGTTCGATAAGCTGGCTCTGACGTCGACGATCGAGTTGTCGCGCCGTGGCCGCAGGTCGTCGCGATTGGTACGCAGCAGATGCAACTCGCTCAGGTCGTCGAAAGCCGATTGAATGCCGTGGCGCACCTCGGGTTCGCGAATGCTCGACAGATCGAGGGTCAAGCCGAGCATGCTGTCGTCGGTGCTGCTCAGCTGCGACGACGCCTTGCTCGAACCGCACCCGCCGCCGCACAGTCGCAAGGCCGCACTCGCCCGCCATTTGCCGGTCGACACGTCGTAAGTCACGGGGACCTGAGGCCTACCGGCGTCAGGCGCATCGACAAGCCACTGACCGCTGCTTTTCTGGTGCTGCATGCGGTAATAGCCGCCCGAGCCGCGAATGAAATAGTTGCCGCCCGCGATGATGATGCCCTGTGGCGTGTCGTCGCCCTCCAACCCGTTGCGCTGCCGGCCGTGCAGCGCATTGTCGGGGAGGGGTTGCGCATAGCCTTGTAAATGCGCGTGCTCTCCCGTCACGACCTCCTGCGCCTTCGACGCTTCGCGCAGCGTATCGCTTACCGGCTCGGCCGGTGTTTCCTCATCGGCGAAGGACAGTTCGTGGTGCGTTGGCGCGCGCCGTGGGCCGGACTGACCCGAGTGCGACGCCATACCTCGCAAGTTGGTATTGAGCAGTACAGAGGTCAGACGGCTGCTCTCGACGGTTTTGCCCGCATGCTGTTCGGCAAGTATTTGGGCGACTTCCCCGGTAAGACGCCCGAGCGCCGCAGTGGGCAGCATGCTGGTGATGAGATCCGCAGTGACGGTTCCTTTGCGCAGCTGTTCCCGCACGTCGGCGTCGACTTCATTGCCGGTGAGTGCGGTGTAGGCATCCGCAATCGACTCACCGAGATTTCGAAACGGTGCGCGGCCGGAGGCAATGCCTTTCAGGATGTCGTCGACGCTGTACTCGTGTTTGACGAGCTCGACCGACACGGGCTCGACGATCACATCGGGCCATGCCCTCGTGAGGTTGGCGGGGCCGGAGGGCGCGGCACTTGCCGTGTGCATCGACACGGCGAGCGCGACATCGGGGCCGAAATCGTGCCGTGGCGAATCGTCGTCGCGCCGTCGCGGCACACGGGCTTGCGCGGGAAGCGCGAGGGCGGCCACCACGTTGGCGACGAGCATCAGTGTCCACGTCATCTGCCAAGCGCTGGTGGACGAGACCCGCGATATCTCCCGTGTTGAATACGATGGGTCGCACGAACTGACGGAGGGCGCCCGACGATTTGTGTGTGAGAGGGGTCTTGTGCGACGAGGGGGCCGGATCGCGGGCGTTGGCTGCCGCATCGCATCGGCGGGCAATCCGTAACGCGGTGTTGCAGCGATAGCACGCCGATGAGCGACGTGAGCGACGTGAGGTGTGTGCGGCATGGTGAGCTCTCCAAAGGAAAGGGCTGCCCATGCGTTGCGTTCGCTAATGCACCTGCGACGCGCGCGTCATGCGCAGCCCGGACCTGAGAGACTCGTCCCGGCGCGACGATCAGGCTTGCGGGCCTGAGGGTCGCGCTGTGGTTTTCGTTCTGTTCGTGAGTGGCCGGTTAGCGGGAAAGCCGTTGCAGCGTCTCGTCGTATTCCTGTTTCAGACGGGCCACAATCTCGCCAGCAGGACGCACATCGTCCATCAACCCCACGCCTTGCCCGGCACCCCAGATGTCTTTCCATGCTTTCGCTTTGGCGAAGTTCATCGCGGTCTTGTCGGCGGTCGGCAGGTCATCCGGATCGAGGCCGGCGTTGACGATGCTCTGGCGGATGTAGTTGCCGGACACGCCCGTGAACAGATTCGTGTAGACGATGTCGTTGGCGCTGGCGTCGACGATGGCTTGCTTGTAGCCGTCGCTCGCATTGGCTTCGCTCGACGCAATGAAGCGCGTGCCGATGTAGGCGAGGTCGGCGCCCATGGCTTGCGCCGCGAGAATCGAGCCGCCGTTGGCGATCGAGCCCGAGAGCACGATCGGGCCGTCGAAAATTTTGCGCACTTCGCCCACGAGCGCGAACGGGGAGAGCGTGCCTGCATGACCACCGGCTCCCGCTGCGACGAGAATCAGCCCGTCGACACCCGCTTCCAGCGCCTTGTTGGCGTGGCGCAGGTTGATGACGTCGTGCAGCACGATGCCGCCATAGCTATGCACCGCATCGAGCACTTCCTTCGGCGGGGCGCGCAGGCTGGTAATGAAGATCGGCACACGATGCTCGACGCATACGCGCACGTCGTGTTCGAGGCGCTGGTTCGATTGGTGGACGATCTGATTGACGGCGAGCGGGCCGACCACGGCATCCGGGTTCGCGGCTTTGTACGACGCCAGCTCTTCGGTGATGCGAGCGAGCCAGTCTTCGAGAATCTGCGGTTCGCGCGCATTGAGCGCAGGGAACGAACCGACGATGCCAGCCTTGCACTGCGCGAGTACCAATTCCGGGTAGCTCACGATGAACATCGGCGAGGCCACCACGGGCAGCGCCAGGTTTTGCAGAATCTTGGGAAGGGCCATGAAGTCTCCTTGTGCTGGGCGCTCCTGGGTGCAGGAGCGAAGCCGGTGGGCACGTTGGCTGTCGATGCCGGTGGCGGTTGTGCCTTCAGAAAATTTTCGCGAACGATCGTTCGATTATAGGGGGATTCGTTTGTCTCTCGCGAGGCGGACACTCGAAGAAAGCTTCGGATTGTGCGGCGCGCGGCGCGTTGGCTTATCGGTCTCGGGTGAACGATTTGCCGAGCATCAGGGAAAGCCCTCTTGGTGCGCCGGGTCGCGCCGACTACGATGAAGTCGCGTGCCACGCGGTGCCGGTAACAAGGCGCCGCAGGACGAGCGCCGCGTTAGCGACCGCTGCATTCGACCGGCACGTCACGTCCTCAAACGCCGTTTGCCTTCACCGGCAAGCGGCGTTGTTTTTTTCTGCCGTCGGCGAGGCCGCTCAGTCCACTCGGCCCACTCAGTCCACTCGGCCAGTTCTGCCCCTTCACACCGCGTAGAGCTTCCCTGCGTCGGCGTCGTGCCGCAGTGCACCGGCCTTGGCCAATTCCGCGATGAGGGTGTCGAGCAGTTCGGGCCATGCCGAGGGCGGTGCGAGCATCGCGGCTGCGCCACGCCATGCGCGCGCCGTGTCGAGCGTGGTCTTGAGCGCGTCGCACGTCATCTCGCCTTCCGCCATCAGCCGGAACACGATCAGCACCTTGAGCGCATTGCGGGCGTTGCGCGCGGGGTCGGTACGCAGATAGTCGAGCCGACTGCGCGCGGCGGCGAGTGCGCCGTCGACGTCGGTGAAGGGCTTGCCGTGCCCCGGGATCACCAGCGAGACCTCCAGTTGCTCGATGAGATCGAGCACGGCGGCTTGCTCGGCGAATCCCGACTCGCCGTCGAGTTCCGGGAAGATCACGCCGAAGCCGCGTTCCCACAAAGCGTCGGCCGAAATCAGGATGGCGTCGGCGGCGCTGTAGAGCATGAGCGCATGCGGATCGTGTCCCGGGGCACCGAGCACGAGCCATTCGCGCTCGCCGAGGGGCACGGTGTCGCCCGGAGAGAGGGTCTCGTCGAAGGCGAAGCGTGCGCATTGCTGACCCGTTGCACGGTACGACAGACGCGCCTCATCCCAATGCCGGACCGGATCGGCTTCGGCCGCCGGTACCCACGTGCGGCAACCGTAGTGCGCCTGCAAGGCCGCGTTGCCACCGCAATGGTCGGAATGCAGGTGCGTATTGATCAGGCGTGCAAGCGGTTGCCCGGGCGGTAATGCGTGTTGGACGAGGGCCAGCGTTTGCGCCGCATGCGAGACGTAGCCACTGTCGACCAGCGCAGGTTCGTCGCCGAGAAACAGAATGTTGTTCGAGGACAGCCACCCGCGCTCGAACACGCGCAGGCTACTGGGCAGAGCAGGCAAGGCGGGGGACGTCATGAGCGGGTCTCGGGGCGCGTCTCGGTGCCCGTTTGTGTGCCTGCGGCAGGTTTCGCGCACACGAGAATCTTCGCCGTGGCGGCAATGACCGTCTCGCCGCGCTGATTCACTGCCTCGCCGTCGAGCGAGACGATGTCGCCCGCGAGCTTCTCCTTCCACTGGCTGTCGGTGACCGTCCAGCGCACGGTGATGTCGTCGCCCGCGCGTACCGCACGCCGCAGCTTCATATCGAACTCAAGCCCGAGCGGCTGTGCCGTCTTCGAGTAGTGCGTTGCGAGCAGCGCAGCCAGATACGACATTTGCTGCGTGCCCGACGAAATCAGGCCGCCAAAACGCGGATCGGCCGCCGCGTACTCGGCATCGTGATGCAGGGGGTTGAAGTCGTGAGCGAGTGCG
This sequence comes from Pandoraea pneumonica, assembly GCF_049918595.1. GTDB lineage: Bacteria > Pseudomonadota > Gammaproteobacteria > Burkholderiales > Burkholderiaceae > Pandoraea > Pandoraea pneumonica_A. The sequence goes on along the minus strand of NZ_JBNCRZ010000001.1, from coordinate 654,929 downwards.
GAGAACTCGCGGATCGATGCGGGCGTGAACGCGTGCGTAGCGCTAAACGTTTCGCCGACAGTGACGATTTTTCCCATGAGCGGTGATGAAAAGGTCCTGCGTAATGAATGAGAAAGCGAATGAGCGCGCGCGGGTTAGGGGGAGCAGGCCCTACGCGGCGCCGGTGCCGCTGCCGCCCACTTCCACGCGGCGATGCAGGACGGGCGGCTCGGCGTTTTCTTCACGGCGTTGCGGCAGCAGCGACCACACGCGCCGTTTGTCGTCGGCAGCCATCGTCGACCATGCGGCAATTTCGGCGAGCGTGCGCCAGCAGCCCGAACACCAGCCGGTCGCCGGATTCATACGGCAAACGTTGGTGCAGGGCGACGGTACGTCGTCCGTCGCAGTGTCGGCAGGCGAATAGGCGGTCACAGTGGCAAGTCGAGCTTGTCGGCTTTCTCGCGTAGCTTGGTCAGAAAACGTTCCTGATCGACGATCACACGCTCGTGCGTACCCGAGCTCACTTTGTCGAGGCCGTCCCACGCTGCGACTTCGAAACGCAGTTGACGGCCGTTCACCTCGATGAGCTTGCCGTGAATGCGTAGCGTGTCGCCCGCAGGCGTTGCGGCGAGATGCGAGAACGAGACGAGCGTGCCGAGCGATTGTTCGCGCGGCCAGTCGAGATAGGGGCGAATGGCCTGAAGACATGCGCACTCGAGAATGCCAGCGAGATACCCGGTAGCGAGCACGGCGGGCATGTCGCGACACAGTTCCACGTCGTCGTAGAGCTCGGGCACCACGGCCTTCTTCGGCACACGGTAGGTCCACTCGAATGTCAGGCCAGCGACAAGTTCCGGGCTCGGCATGGCAGGTCTCCTTTTCGATGATGTGGTGTTGCTGCGTGACGCACCGCCGGGACGCGGCGGCGTTCAGTCGCGCAATGCGACGTCGACGACCGGGGCGCCGGTCATCGCGACGAGTTGCTTCGGCGTCAGGTTGAACACTGCATGCGGGTGTCCGGCGGCGGCCCAAAGGCTGGCCAGTTTGAGCAAGTCTTCGTCGATCAGCGTGACCGGCGAGACGACATGGCCGATCGGGCTCACGCCGCCGATCGAATAGCCCGTCTTCTCTTTGACGAACTTGGCATCGGCGCGCGCGAGTTTGCCCACTTGCGCGGCGACCTTCTTTTCGTCCACACGATTCACGCCGCTTGCGATGACCAGCACTGGCGTGTCGTCGTCGGCGCGGCGGAAGATGATCGACTTGGCGATCTGCGCGACTTCGCAGCCCAGTCCGGCAGCGGCTTCGGCAGAGGTCTTGCCCGTGGCGGGCAGCAGCACGATCGGTTGATCGTGTCCCATGCCCGCCAACAGGCGCGCGACGTGGCGGGCGCCTTCGGGCAGGTCGTGTTCGTCGGCAGCAGCAGAGATATGCGGTGTCTGGCTCATGGCGGTCGGGGGAGTCTCCGGGCGGTCAGGCCGCTGCGGACGCGGCGTCTTGCATTTTGGCAAGCATCGCGCGACCCACACGCGAGGCGTTGGTGCGGCCAATGGCCTTCGAAATGAAATCGCCCGTGCGCACCACGGCGTCCAGGTCGATGCCCGTCTCGATGCCCAGTCCTTGCAGCAGATAGAGCACGTCTTCGGTGGCGACGTTACCGGTCGCGCCCTTCGCATAGGGGCAACCGCCGAGGCCCGCGACCGACGAGTGGAAAATCGAAATGCCCGAGAGCAGTGCGGCGTAGATGTTGGCCGTCGCTTGCCCGTAAGTGTCGTGGAAGTGGCCGGACAGGCGCTCGATCGGGAACGCGCGTGCGCAGGCTTCCATCACTTCGCGTGTGCGGGTCGGCGTGCCCACGCCGATGGTGTCGGCGATATCGATCTCGTCGCAGCCCAGTGCCGCCATGCGTTGCACGACATCGACCACGCTCGCGACCGGCACTTCACCTTGATACGGGCAGCCGAGTGCGCAGGAGATACTGCCGCGCAGGCGCAGCCCCGCGTCTTTGGCCGCCTGTGCCACCGGGGCGAAGCGCGCGATGCTCTCTTCAATCGAACAGTTGATATTGCGTTGCGAGAAGGCTTCGCTCGCTGCACCGAAGATCACCACTTCGTCGGCGCCTGCGGCAACAGCGGCTTCGAAACCGCGCATGTTCGGCGTGAGCACCGAGTAGATCGTGCCGGGGCGGCGCGTGATACCCGCCATCACCTCGGCGCCGTCGGCCATCTGCGGCACCCACTTCGGCGAGACGAACGAGGTCGTCTCGACATTGGCGAACCCGGCGGCCGACAGTTGATCGACGAGCGCGATCTTGATGTCGGCGGGCACGAGTTGCTTCTCGTTCTGGAGTCCGTCGCGCGGGCCGACTTCGACCACTTTCACGCGTTGCGGCAGTTGAGGCTGAGTCATTGTGGGTGTCTCCTCGGTGTTGTCCTGGCCGGGCTCGGCGCGCGTGACGTTGCGGGTATTAGTAGCCGCGCGTCAGGTCGACGATGCCCGTAATCGTTTCGCCACGCTCGAGCGCGGCGATTTTCCCGGCGATCTGCGCCACCGTTTCGTCGCGCAGTGTGAGGGCGGAAATATGCGGCGTGATGGTCACGCGGGGCGCGCGCCAGAACGGATGGTCTGCCGGTAGCGGCTCGGTGCGGAATACGTCGAGCGTGGCGCCGGCGATTTGTCCGCTATCGAGCGCGGCGAGCAAGTCGGCGTCGATCAGATGCGCGCCGCGCGCCACGTTAATCAAGAACGCACCCAGCGCCAGCTTGGCGAACAGCTTTGCGTTCAGGACGTCGACCGTTTGCGGCGTGAGCGGCAACAGATTGACGAGAATGCGCGCGCCGGTGACGCAGGCGTCGAAGCCCGTATCGCCGTGATACAGCGCGATGCCACTCTCGTCGCTACGCTGGCTGCGGCTCCACGCACGTACGGGGAAACCGAAGCTCGCGAGGGCTTTCGCCACGTGCGCGCCGAGCGTGCCGTAGCCGAGCACCGCAACGGGGAAGTCGGCGAGACGATTCGGTTTGAGAAATTTCCATTGATCTTGCGTTTGTTGCGCACCGAACTCGTCGAGACGGCGGAAATAACGCAAGGCGGCGGCGCTGACGTACTGCGCCATCTGATCGGCCATGCCCGCGTCTTCGAGACGCACGAGCGGCACACCGGCGGGCAGGCGTTCGGCGCCTTCGCCGCGCGTGCCCAGTACGCCGTCGACACCGGCGCCCATGTTGAAGATGGCTTTCAGGCGCTCGCGAGGTTGCAGCACCTCGGCGTTCGGCTTCCAGAGCACAAGGTAGTCGGCCGGAGCGCTGTCGCCCGGTTGCCAGGCGCGGATGTTGGCGTGCGGCAGGTGTTCGGCGAGGCCCGTTTCATAGGGGGCGGTCTTGCCGTCGGGCGAAAAGATCAGGATGTCCATGAGTGGCGGGGAAGGCACGAGGCTGGCGAGGCAGCAAAGCCGCCGCGCGGCATCGCGCGGACGGGTTCACTCGATTTACGTTAACGTCAAGTGTAACGCAGCTTGTGTTACCCCGCGTAGTCGGGCGCACCCCATCCCGGGCTCAGTCCTGCTTGGCTTCGCGCAGTGTGGAGAGGCTGACGGCGAAATTGTGGTTATCGTCGGCGATCCAGACTTCGCCGTCCTGAATCGTGCATTGCAGGCGCATGGTGCGCGAGGCGAGGGCGGTGAGCGCTTCGGCCGATGCTTCGTCGAGCATGCGCACAGTCAGGTTCGACAAACGCGTGATTTCTTTCTCGGTCGCTTGCCACCAGATGGCGGCGGGTTTGCCGCCGTAAGCGATCACATCGACGTGCTCGGCGCGACCGGCGGCCTTGATGAGGCGGCGCGCGTCGGGTTGGCCGACATCGATCCAGCGCACGATGTCGTCGCCGTAATCGAGCTCCCACAGATCCGGTTCATCCGCCGTCGAGATGCCCTTGCCGAACGACAGGCGCTCTGCCGCGTAGAGCATGAAGGCGAGCAGACGCACCATCATGCGCTCGTCGGTTTCCGACGGATGGCGCGCGAGGGTCAGGTTATGCGTGGCGTAGTAATGGCGATCGAGGTCGGTGATTTGCACCTCGGCCTTATAAATGGTGGCTTTGAGTGCCATGACGTGGTGCCGCAGGAATGAGGAAAGTCGCAAGGATACACCAGCGTCTTGCGGCGGCCGGACTGGCGCCGCCGGCCTTGTCGCGCCGCAGCATGGCGGCGGCAAGCTCGCAACAAGCTCGCAACAAGCTCGGTATACTGGCGAGCCCGTCTCACCATAAGTGTCACCCCCCATGCCGGCCCCTACTCCGCAAACGATCGACGTCAACGGCTACCCGATGGCGTATGTCGAAACGCCCGCACCCGCCGACGCCGTCGGTGCACCCCTTGTGCTGGTTCACGGCTCGCTTTGCGATCTACGCTATTTCAAGCCGAACATGGCGCCGCTGGGGCAACGCCGACGCGTCATCTCGGTGAGCTTGCGACACTACTGGCCCGAAGCGTGGGACGGGCACGACGGCACGTTCTCCGGCGAGCAGCATGCGGAAGATCTCGCCGCGTTCATCACGGCGTTGGATGTCGGCCCGGTGCATGTGTTGGGTCACTCGCGCGGCGGCTATGTCGCGCTGCGCACCGCGCTGCTGGCGCCCGACACGGTGCGGTCGTTGATTCTGGCGGACCCGGGCGTGGAAATCAGCGGCGGCCCGATTCAAGTGCCGCTGGACAGCGAACGTGGCAATTTCCGCGAAACGGCGCTGGCCGCCATTGAAGCTGGCGATATCGATGGCGGACTCGCGATCTTCATCGACACGGTTAGTGGCCCTGACACATGGCGCCGCATGGTGCCTTGGTTCAAACAGATGGTGAGAGATAACGCGCGCACGCTGATTGGGCAGGTGGCAGAGCCGCGCACTCCGTTACCGATCGACGCACTGGGCGCGTTGCACGCCCCCGTGCTGCTCATGGGTGGGGCCGAGAGCCCGGCACCCTATCCGGATGTGCTCAATGCGTTGGCGCATGCCATGCCGGAAGCGCGTCGTATGTTGATTCAGGACGCCTCGCATGGCATGAATCTGGCCAATCCGATCGCTTTTCATCGTGCCGTGGATGCGTTCCTCGGGAATGACTGAAGCCACCGGATCGGCCAACGCGCCCACGCCCTGCATTCAACATCGAATCCCTTACTCGTCACGCAACATGCCATGCCCCAGTCGCAGGCTGAGCGTGCGGACCAGATCGGCCATCCACGCCTGATCGCGATCCGATAATTTCTGCATGGCGCGGTTGAGCGACGGATACGGGTCGCAAGGTGCGGACATCGAGCCGTCGGCTGCGGTCCCATGAGCACCGTCGAACGCGAGCAATTCGTGCGGGGGCAAGCCGAGCGTGTCGGCCAGAATGCAAATATTGCGCAGCGAAATGTTGCGTTTGCCGCGCTCCACACCACTGAGATACGAACGGGCGAGTCCACTTTCCAGTGCGAGCTTGTCTTGCGCCCAGTTGTACTTCTTGCGTAAGCCGGCTAGGTGCCTGCCGAATCTGAATAAATTGGAGTCCATACTAAAGAATTCCTTGTTGGGGACAGGAAGATTGAAGCAAAAAACCGGCATCGGGGACGGCCTCTTGGGTATACCCGGTCGCGAGGTACGAGTTGCATAGTGTGCAACGTCGTCTCGGAGCTGACTTTCGGAGAAGGCACAAGCAGTGCGGGGTTCCGAAAGCAGACGTCACGCTACGCTGCGTAGTGCCACATTCGTTCTGTGACTCGCGTAGTCGCCCTTCCGGTCAATGAGAAACGCGAAGTGTGACATCGCGAGACGCCTAAGACGTCGGGAGATGACTCTCTTTGTCGGCTTTCGGGATGTCACTCAGTGCCAACGCGCCGTATCTGATGTTGCGCAATGCGAATGGGTTTTGATACGCGGTGAACGCGAGAAATCTCGGTCTCGATGCAGGGCGCGACGCTGTGTGTTTTCGGACGAGGCGCGCTGTCGAACGATTTCGCTGGTCAGTCGCGTCGACGTGCCGGAAGTGCGACGATTGCCGTCTTTGTGCCGACACGCCAATAAGACGAAACATCGCGCGAAGCCGTCGTCATGCGAACCGACTTTGCGCGATGTCCTATGTGCCGCTTGCCGTGCGGTCGATCATTCCTCGTCGATGGCGGGCGAGCGATGCGACGCGTCGTGGCTGACGTTGTCGGCAGACGGTGTCGTTGTATCGGAAAAGCGGGGGCCCTCGTGAATGGCCGAGGGTTCGGCTTCGGGCTCACGCACGTGCGGTGCGATCTCGCCCGACGGTAGCGCGCGCTCGGATGGGGTGGGGTGAAGTGAGGCCGCGTAGCGATTGTCGAAGCGTGGTTCGATGTGCGCGTTGCGATGCTCGTCGCCGCTCGCGAGAGGATTTGCACTGTCGGTATCCGCGGCTGCACTGAGGTTTTCGTTGCCAATGCCGTCATCGCACTCGTCTTCGTCCATCGCCTCGCGCCGATGAGCGTCGGCGGGGCAGGCGCTCACAAGGGGGCTCCCGTGCGTTGTGTCGAAGCTGCGATTTGGACTCGAGTCGTCGCCATGCAAAACGTGCGATGCGTGGACCGGTGCCCCGGCGTGACTCAAACGGGAACTCAGACTGCGGATGATTTCAGCGAGCCAGACTTGGTCGCGGTTTTCGAGCCGCCCGAGCGAACGGCTGATTTGCGGCAGCGGCGTGCGCTCTGTGGTCGTGGTGCTCGCGTCGGTACCGGCGGGCATTTGCGAGAATCGAAGCATCTCGGACGTGGGCACGCCCAGGGTGTCGGCGAGCACGCAGATATTCACGAGTGCAACATTGCGGCGGCCGCGCTCGATACCACTGACGTACGACCGGGCCAAACCGCTTTCGAGTGCCAGCTTTTCCTGCGACCAGCCACGTGCTTTACGCAAGTGCGCCAGATGGTCTCCAAACAGCGCGAGTGGGTTCGTTTGCATGGCGGAACTCCGTTGACGAGTCACACAGCCTAATCAATCCCCCCGCGTCTTGCGACGTTATATCGCTCTCCTCGCCATGCGTGACAGGTGGCCCTCTATAAAGAGTGGGCCACTTTATGCGCACAAAATTTATCGGACGCTTCCCAAGTCCTCTTGTAGTTTCTGCGTCAGTTCTCGCGCTTTTCGGATCGGGAGGTGCCAGCACTCGCCTAACGCGACGCCTGCGAGAATCAGTGCGCCGCCCAGCAAGTGGTAAGGCGCGAGGTGTTCGCCGAGACCGAACGCGGCGATCAGTGCGGTGAAAATCGGTACGAGATTGATCACGACGGTGGCGCGGCGCGGACCGATTCGGGCGACACCGATCATCCAGATGAACGGCGCTGCGATCGAGACGGGAATTGTGGCGAAGGCCAGTTCAGGCAGGTTATCCATCGACACCCCGGCCTTCTGCGACATCAGATAGAAGGGCAGCAGCGCGATGACGGCGCAGGTGATTTGCGCGTAAAGCGACGGCAACGGTGCCAGCGGCAGACGCCACTTGCGAAGCAGCACGCAGTAAATGGCGTAAGCGAGCATCGCGATCACCATCATCGCATCGCCGATACCGATGCCTTGATCGGCGAGATGCATGACCGACCCGTGACCCACGACAAGCAGCACGCCGAAGATGGACAGCAGGCCACCGGCGATGGCACCCGCCGTCAGCACGTCGCCCAACACAACGACGGCCAGCGTGAGTGTGGTGAGCGGCAGCAGCGACAGAATGATTCCCATGTTCGTCGCGCTCGTATAGTGTGCCGCCGAGTAGGCGAGGCCTTGATAGATCGCCATGCCCAACACACCGAGCGTCGCGTACTGCGGCAGATGGGGGAGAAACAATTTGCGTTGACGCCAGAGGACTGGCAGCGCGAACGGCGTAAGGATGAGCCCGGCAGCGAACCAGCGCAGAAACGCGATTTCGGCGGGAAAGATGTGACCGACAGCGAGCTTGTTGACGATCACGTTGGCCGACCAGATGAGCACGGCGGTCAACGGCAAGATGAAATTAAACATGAGTTGGCAGTGGGTTGCCGGTCGGCTGACCGGCAGGAAGATCGGACGGCGCAGCGCCGTAGGACAAAGGTCTGGCAATGTGGTCAGCGGTGCCGTTGGGCGGGCGTGCCGATGAACCTGCGCCCTGGCGACACCGGGCATGCCGCACGGTATGGGGCGAATTGTCCGCCTGGCGGGCGTTTGCGAGATAGCGAATTTAGGACAAATGATACGTGGTTTAAGACGCGACGTTTATCTCTCGATCGCCTGCCGCGTGTCATGCCGCGCAGGTAGAATGGCGCGATGCGGGGATGGAGATCGCGTGTGAGGCGCTGGGCGCCGAGTCCGCGGCCATCTGCCGCTCCACGGTGCGCTCGCATCGTGCGCGTTTCGTGACAGGTGATCGGAGCAGCATGGTGTCAGTGAGTCAACAAGGTCGGACGGCGCATGCCGACGGCTCGCAGCAGCGTCGCGCTGCATCGTCTTCTTTCGGTGTCGATTCTTCCGTCGCAGGCAAGGGCAAGCGCTTCGTGCGCCGCATCTACCGCCTGCGCACCATTGGCCTCGGGATCGGGTTCTTCTGTGTCGCGGGCGTCTTCTACCGTCACGACCCGGCCATCGGATCCTGGCTTTGGGTACTGCTCATCTTCAATGGATTTGTCTGGCCGCACGTGGCGTGCGCGTTGGCGCTTTCGCGTCCGGTGCCGTATCGCGCCGAGCGGGCGAACCTGTTGATCGATTCCGTGTTCGGTGGGTTCTGGGTCGCGGCGATGCACTTCAATCTGCTGCCGAGTGTGGTCGTGCTGGCGATGATGTCGATGGATAACATCGGCGCGGGCGGCGTGAAGTTGTTCTTGCAGGGGGTGCTCGCGAACGTGGCGGGCGTGTTGGTCGGTATCGCGCTAGTGGGCTTTGTATGGGCCCCCGCGTCGGACACGGTCAATGTGATGACTTGTTTGCCGATGATCATCCTCTATCCCATCGCGCTGGGGAAGGTGACCTACGATCTCGCGCAGAAGCTCGCACAGCGCTCGCGCGAGATGGAATATCTGTCGCAACACGATGGCCTGACAGGGCTGTTGAACCGACGTGCGTGGGAACAGCGTCTCGCGGATATTCACACGCACTGCATGGCGACGGGACAGCCCGCGTGTCTGGTGCTGATGGACCTCGACCACTTCAAGCGCATCAACGACACCTTGGGTCATGCCGCGGGCGACACGGCATTGCGTCGTTTTTCAGGGTTGCTGCGGCAACGGCTGCGCGACATCGATGCGGTGGGCCGGTACGGTGGCGAAGAGTTCGGCGCGGTACTGGTGAACACCGGTGCCGTCGCTGGGCAGGACCTGATGCATCACCTGCTGGCCGACCTGCGCGCACGCGTGGCGCAGGCCGAAGCCCAGTTGCAGATGCAAATGCCGGTCACCGATGGTCAGACGCTGTCGCTGGCAGAGTGCACCGTGAGTATCGGTCTCGTGCCGTTCTCGACGGGGTTCGACTCGCCGCAGGCGTGGCTGCAACAGGCTGACCGTGCGCTCTATCGCGCCAAACGTGATGGGCGCGACGGCATGGTGGTGTTCGAACTGAACGCCTAGGATCGCTGACTGGGCGCGGCGCTCAGTCAGCGCAGGCTTGGCACTGGGGCAGCACTCGAAATGCGCTCGATCAGCGCACGCAAAGGCGCGAGAACGCTGAGCGCAATGCTGCCGGAATGGCGGCGGCGAAGCCGAACGGGCGCGCCAACGTTGCCAGCCCTTCGCCATTGAGGACGCGTGAGCCTTCCAGGTGCGTCGCCAGGACGCAGAAATCTTCGCGCTTCATACCCACGCGGTGGCAGGCTCGGTCGAGTTGCTTCAGGTCGTTCGGGTGCAGCGTCAGGGTGACGGTAATGCGTTCTGAGTCGGTGTTCATGACAGCAATCTTCTCTTTTACGAATACGGCGGACATGTTGCGCGGGTAGGCACATGCCGGGCGCCCACGCGATAACGCGGGCGTGCGTGACCACATACGCACGAGATCGCTCGGAAGAGAGTGCATGGCGAATTCGCAGCCGGGTGCGCATGGCACAAATGCTGGCTGACGAACACGCGATCCGAAAATCGAGGCGTCGGGTTGTCTGATGCAACGCGTGGGCAATACGAGGCTGTGGGCGCGCGCTCCGCCGCCTGAAACACTGGCGGCGGTACGGCTTCGACGCGTGAGAGCGATGCCTCGTAACAGCAGGGAGGGATGACTCTCCATCCGGCCATGACACGAGCGCCGGAAAACAGCAATGAGTACTGCGGACTACCACTGCGGGTAAAGCTTGATTTCACTACGACTGCGCGAGCCGTCTAACGTCGACGGGGACTGCATTGATGCAAGACCTTCTAAACGACAGGACTGCGGGTGATGCGAGTACAGCGATAAAGCCGAACGGCCAACTTACTGAACTGCCAAATACTGCTACTGCTACTGCTACTGCGGGCGCTGCGCGGTAAGGCTTACGCAGCGTCTTTGAACTGAATGCGTGTGCAAGGCGTGCGGCGATGGCTACGGCGATAACGCAAGACGCGATCCACATGTGCCGAAGCGGCCAGACGCGTCGCTTTGCGATGCAGTTGACGCACACGTGCGGCCGAAATGCCGATGGCGACGAGGGCAATCAACGACCAACTGACGAAACTCACAACCCTTCTCCTGAATTCATTCGCTGCCAAACCAACCGGAGCGAATCGATTCCAAAAGCATTGGGTACCGCCGGTTGCGTCTGCTTCAAACTTTGATGCAAACGAATTCTAATGATTTTCCCGAATAGGGTAAACCCTTGAAATTAGAAATACTGTATTCGGATAAGCAAATCAGTCCAAAACATCCAAACGATCGTTTGAATACTAAGCCGATAATTTCATTCGGAAAATCAGCCCAAACCCGCATGAATCCACGGGAATGGGCCGATTGGGGTGCTTAGGATCAGAAGCTGTGCTTCAGGCCCATGCCGATCAGGAGCTGTGAGCGCGAACCGGCGTTGAGCCCATATGAGCCGACAGATGCGGTCGCATCGACGGCTTGCGTGCCCGACGCGTCGAGTGTCTTACCGGCGGCCTTTTGATAACCGCCAATCACATACGTCGCCGTACGTTTCGACAGGGCATAGGTGACGCCCGCGTTGAACTGGTTGTAATGCGCCGCAGTTTGGCGCGGGCCGCGCAGACGCGTGTAGCTGTAGCCGACCCCGGTGCTCAGCGCTGGCGTGAGTGCATAGCTGGCGAAGGCATTGACCGTATCGAACTTGGCCGTGCCGCTGAAAGCCGACAGTCCGTCGCTGGCGTATTGGGCATGCGAATACGACATGCCGAGAACGGCCGGACCGACGGCGTACTTGCCGCCCACGCGCGCGATGCGCACCTTGCTCGCCGTACGCAAGCCAACATTGATCGACGAATTGAACAGCGAGCCCGCGCTGCTGGACCACTGGCGCAGACCTTCGTCCTGCGACCCCGCCACCTGATCCACTTTGCTGCCACCGTCGGCAAAGAAGAAACCGGCACCGAGTGCGAGCGGCCCGTTGCTGTACGCACCCGCGATGCCGTACGAGCGGCCGGACCCGGCCTTACCCGCGACATTGCCCATCGCATACATGCCTTCGAATTGCAGGCCGCCGTAGTTGGGCGTGGCATAGCGGATCGAGTTGTTGATGCGCGCGCCGTTGTCGTAGTTGTCGACATCGCCCGGCGTCGCGAAGAACCCGCCGAAGTAGCCGTCGGCTGTCAGACCCTGCACGAGATTGACGACGGGATCGTACTGGCGGCCGATCGTGATCTCGCCCCATCGATCGCCCTTCAAGCCCACGATCGCCTTGCGCCCAAACGCGAGGCCACCATTGCCGAGCTGACCGGTCACCGCGTTAAAGCCGCTTTCAATTTGAAAGAGTGCGGTGAGTCCGTTGCCGAGCGACTCGGTGCCGCGCAAGCCCCAACGGCTGCCGGAGAGAATGTTGCTGGTGATCTGCGACAACGCGACCGAACCGTTACCTTGCGCAACATTGTTGGCATGAACGAAGCCGGAATCGAGGGTGCCGTAGAGCGTGACGTTGTTCTGCGCATGGACGCCAGTCGGCAGCGTGAACAGCGCGAGGGTTGCCGCGAGCGCAAGGGCACGCGGACCGGTAAACATAGGGAGATGTTGTGTCATGGTGTCGGGCAGCGTGGCTGCGCGTGGTTGATATCGACACCGAGAATATTGTTGAATACCGGTTTGGAATCCTGATGAAAATTCCCATTGCCCGGAAAGGCCCGTCACAGCGATGACATCGCGATATCGCCTATCGCGTTTCTAAGAACCATCCTCAAAAATAATGAAAAAACGCCGCAATTCGCGGCGTTTTTGATGTTGATAGGACTAGCATCTCGTTACCGCAGCGCTTCGGTGACGTTTCGGCTGGGCTGCGGCGACGTCCCGCGCGGAGCGGGTAAGATGCGAAAAAATGCGGGAACCGTGCAATGACCGTTCGTTACAACTGGCCCACCTTCAAGACGCTGCCGTATCCGGTGTACTTCCGCTACGACGAGTTCGACGCGCAGACGGCGTGGGTGCCGCATCGCCATGATTGGGGCACGCTGAACTATGTGGCGAATGGCGTGATGCAGCTTGAAATCGAGGGCGCGCGCTATCTCTCGCCGCCCCAGTACGCTGTCTGGATTCCGCCGAAAGCCGCACATGCCAGCTTCAACGCGCACGCGGTGATCTACCGCTCGGTGTACATCGACGCATCGCTCGCGAACGTGCTGCCATCGCATGCGGCCACATTACGCATCAGCGGCTTGCTGCGGGCCATACTGTCGGACTTCGCCGAACGTGGTGTGGCATCGCCGAAAACCGAGGCCGACAAGCGTCTTGCGCAGGTGCTGGTCGATCAACTAGCACTGGCACCTGCCGAGCCGCGTTTTCTTCCGCAGGCCAAATCTCCCGCACTCGTGCGTATCTTGCAGGCCCTGCAAAGCGAGCCCGGCGACAACCGTACGCTCGCCCAATGGGCGCAGACAACGTCCATGACCGAGCGCACGCTCGCGCGTCACTGCCGGGTGGAGTTGGGGATGACATTGGGGCAATGGCGCCAGCGCATGCGCTTCTTACGCGCCATCGAGGGGTTGGAGGCCGGACAGACGGTCAAGGCGATTGCGTTCGATCTGGGCTACGCCACGCCGTCGGCATTCATCGAGATGTTCACGCGCCAGTCGGGTCTGACGCCGGAGCATTTCCGGCGTCAGACGATTCTGGGAGAGGGGCGAGGCGGCGCGATCACTTGAGCTTTGGCGCTCACCCCACCGCCTGAACCTTATCTCGTAGATCTCACCGCTTGAACGCCAGCAACTGCGCGCCTTCGGGCACTTGATCGCCCACGGCGTACAGCACTTCTTCGATCTCGCCGTCGGCCGGTGCGCTGATGGTGTGTTCCATCTTCATCGCTTCCATCACGAGCAGCGGCGCGCCTTTCTCGACCTTCGTCCCGGCTGGTGCCAGCACGGCAATGACCTTGCCCGGCATCGGTGCCGTCAGGCGGCCTTCGCCCCCTTCCTGCGCCCCGGCCTGTGCGAGTGGGTCGTGCCAACGCAACGCCCGGGCATGACCATCGGCAAACACGTGCGCCACTTCGTGCTCGAAGTCGACATGTCCTTGCACGCGGCGCTCGCCGAGCGTCACGCGGTACACGCCGCCGTCGTGGGTATAGCGATACGGATAGGTTTCGCCGTCGACGGTGAGCGTGCTGGCCTGTGCGCCGCTCGTGAGTACGACGTCATGACGCGTCTCGCCCTGATCGAACGACAGCGTGCGGCGGTAGTCGCCATTCAGACGCCAGCCGGTGGCGAGTTGCCACGGCGAGTGATGATCGATGCTGTCCTGATACTTGCGGCGGCCGACGATGGCCTCGCGCGAGAGCTGCGCGGCCACGGCCAGCGCCAGCGTTGTCGCTGGCACGGGCGCTGCGCCGGTGAACAGCGTGTCGCGGTGGCGCTCGATCAACCCCGTGTCGAGATCGGCCCCGGCGAATGGTTCGCTCGCAACCAGCCGCCCGAGGAATGCGATGTTCGTTTGCACGCCGACCACACGGTACTGTCCGAGCGCCCGGCGCATCCGGGCCAGGGCTTCGTCGCGGTCTTGTCCCCACACGATCAGCTTGGCGATCATCGGGTCGTAGAACGGCGAGATGGTGTCGCCCTCACGCACGCCAGAATCGATACGTACTGCGGCAGGCGTCGCACCGGCACCGATTTCGAATTGCACGGCGGCCGGCGGGCGCAGCGTCGAGAGCGTACCGGTCGACGGCAGGAAGTTGTTGTCCGGGTTCTCGGCGTAGATACGCGCTTCGAGCGCATGGCCATGAATACGCAGCTCGTCTTGCTTGCGCGGCAGCACTTCACCGGCGGCCACGCGCAACTGCCACTCGACCAGATCGAGGCCCGTGATCATCTCGGTGACAGGGTGCTCCACCTGCAAGCGCGTGTTCATCTCCATGAAGTAGAACGAGCCGTCCTGATTGGCGATGAATTCGACGGTGCCTGCGCCCACGTATCCCACCGCACGTGCGGCGTTGCAGGCGGCATCGCCCATGGCCTGACGACGCTCGGCGGTCATGCCTGGGGCGGGGGCTTCTTCCAGCACCTTCTGGTGGCGGCGCTGCACCGAGCAGTCGCGCTCGAACAGATAGACGCAGTTGCCGTGCGTATCGGCGAACACCTGAATTTCGATGTGACGCGGACGCGTCAGGTACTTCTCGACCAGCACGCGCTCGTCGCCGAAGCTGCTCGCGGCCTCACGCTGGCACGAGGCCAGCGCGCTGCGGAATTCTTCGCTGCGCTCGACCACGCGCATGCCCTTGCCGCCGCCACCTGCACTCGCTTTGAGCAGCACGGGGTAGCCGATCTCGTCGGCGCGGGCGTGCAGGAAGGCGGCGTCCTGATTGTCGCCGTGATAGCCCGGCACGAGGGGCACGGCAGCGCCTTCCATGAGGGTTTTCGCGGCGCTCTTGCTGCCCATGGCGTGAATGGCACCGACCGGCGGGCCGATGAAGACGATGCCTGCTTCGTCACAGGCCTTGGCGAACGCTTCGTTCTCGGACAGAAAGCCATAGCCGGGGTGAATGGCTTGCGCGCCAGTGGCCTTGGCGGCGGCGATGATGGCGTCGATGCGCAGATAGCTGTCGCGCGCCGCGGCGCCGCCCACGTGAACGGCCTCGTCGCACACGGCGACGTGCTTGGCTTGCGCGTCGGCGTCGGAATAGACCGCGACCGTGCGAATGCCCAGACGTGCGGCAGTGGCTGCCACACGGCAGGCGATTTCGCCGCGGTTGGCGATGAGGATCTTGTCGAACATATTGCCTCCGGAAAATGATCGATTGGGGCGACGTTCGCACTCGGCAGGCTCGCTTGTGGCAAACCGCCGACGCACTCGCGCCTGCTTCTCTGTCCTGCTGCTATATCGCTACTTTCTTGCTATCTGTCGCCGCCGGTGCCGCAGCATCGTCTGTTGCGATGCTCGCTGCGACACCGGCTTTCCAAACGTTTAAACGTTCAAATCTATCGTGCCGCCGTCAATGCGTCACTGCCTTAGTGCGTCTTGCACGCCGCCAATCCACCCTCGGCTTCACCGCAACCCGCCGCTTCCGTGCCTAGCTTTGCTTCGGTCGACGTACGCATGCCCAAGCGCGCGAGCAGTTGACGGTCGGCTTCGGCTTGCGGGTTCTGCGTGACGAGCAGCTTGTCGCCGTAGAACATCGAATTCGCGCCCGCGAGGAAGCACAGCGATTGCAGCGCTTCGTCCATCTCTTCGCGCCCGGCGGACAGGCGCACCATCGCGCGCGGCATGGTGATACGCGCCACGGCAATCATGCGCACGAAGTCGAACGGATCGACGCTCTCGTTGTTCTCCAGCGGCGTGCCGTCGATCTTGATGAGGTTGTTGATCGGCACCGATTCCGGATACGGCGACATGTTCGCCAGTTGCGCGATCAGGCCCGCGCGCTCGCGACGCGTTTCACCCAGCCCGACGATGCCGCCGCAGCACACTTTCAAACCCGCTTCGCGCACGCGAGCCAGCGTGTCGAGGCGATCTTGATACGTGCGCGTGGTGATGATCTGCCCATAGAACTCGGGCGACGTGTCGAGGTTGTGGTTGTAGTAGTCGAGACCGGCTTCGCGCAGCTGTTCGGCCTGACCGTCGCGCAGCATCCCGAGCGTGACGCACGTCTCGAGACCGAGTGCCTTCACGCTGCGCACCATCTCGCCGACGGCGTCGACCTGATGCGGCTTCGGGCTGCGCCACGCGGCGCCCATGCAGAAGCGCGTCGCGCCGGCATCCTTGGCGGCTTGCGCGGCGGCAATCACTTCATCGATCGGCATGAGCTTCTCGGCGTCCACGCCGGTGTCGTACTTCGCCGATTGCGGGCAATACGCGCAGTCTTCCGGGCAGCCGCCGGTCTTGATCGAGAGCAGCGACGAGAGTTGCACGGCGTTGGCATCGAAGTGCTCGCGGTGCACTTGCTGCGCACGGAAGATCAGGTCGTTGAACGGCAGCGCGAAGAGCGCTTCGATGTCCTCGACGCGCCACGGCTTGTCGTTGCGGCGCAGGGCTTCGTCGTGACCATGATCGGCGGTGTGAGCGTGAACTTGCATTGAAGGTGTCCTTAAATTCTGTGTATTCGGTAATTAGCGCGCGACTTGCGTGGGGTCGAGCAGCGCCGTGATGTCGAGATAGCCGGAGGCCGTGGCCGCATCGGGATGCGGCAAATGCGGAATGCGGCCGAGCAGCGGTGCGGGCAAACGTTGCGCAATGGCGTCGATGTTCGCCTCCGCGTGGCGCATCTGCGGGTCGACATGATTGGCGACCCAGCCCGCTAACGTCAGTCCGCGCGATGCAATGGCTTCCGCCGTCAGCAAGGCGTGATTGATGCAGCCGAGCCGCAAGCCGACCACGAGAATCACCGGCAAGCCCAGTTGACGGGCGAGGTCGGCGGTGTCGGGCGTGTTGCATCCGTCGCCGAGCGGCACGCGAAAACCGCCCACTCCTTCGACGATCACCAGATCGGCGCGCGCAGCCACGCGCGCGTAGCCTGCGCGAATGACTTCGCAGTCGAGCGCGATGCCCTCTTCGGCAGCGGCGATGTGCGGCGCGGTGGCGTCTTTCAACACATACGGGCAGTACCAGTCATCCGGCAGCTTGAGATTGCTGGCGTCGTGCAACTGCTCGACATCGTCGTTGATGTAGCGGCCGTCGCTTTCGATGGCCCCTGCCGCGACGGACTTCAGTCCGGCACAGACGAGGCCGCGTCGCGCCGACGCGTGCAGCAGTGCCGACGACACGAGCGTTTTTCCGATTTCCGTATCGGTGCCTGTCACGAAGAAGGCGTGTCGCGCGGGCGTGCCTCGCTCGGCAACCGGCGTGATGATGTCTTGATTAGCCATGCGCGTGCGCCGTCCAGTCGTGGTCGAGTTGGTTGATCGCCGCCGTGAGTCGCGCGACGTCGTCCTGCGTGTGGGCAGCCGAGAGCGTCACGCGCAGACGCGACGTGCCCGGTGCCACGGTCGGCGGCCGGATGGCGGGAACCCAAAGCCCGGCTTCTGCCAGTCCGGCCTGTGCGTGCAGTGCCGCGGCGTTCTCACCAAGAATGATCGGCTGCACACCCGTGGGCGATGCGATATGCCGCCAATGCTTGAGCTTGAGCGAGCTGCGCAGTTGAAAGATGCGGGCTTGCAACGCCGCGCGCCGCTCACGCCCTTCGTCGCCGCGAATCAGCGCAAGGCTGGCAAGTAATGCCTGCGCTTGTGCGGGGGCTGCGGCTGTCGTGAAGATGTAAGGGCGTGCGCGATTGATCAGCCACTCGATCACGCTCTTATGCGCCGCGACGTAAGCCCCGGCAACACCCGCCGCTTTACCGAGCGTGCCGATGATGACGAGATTCGGCGAGCGAAGATCGAAGGGCTCGAACACGCCTCGACCGTTCTCGCCGATCACACCGAAGCCGTGCGCATCGTCGACGATGAGCCATGCATTGTGCTTTTCGGCGAGCGCCAGCAATTGCGGCAGCGGCGCGATGTCGCCATCCATCGAGAACACGCCGTCCGTCACAATCAGCTTCGTCTCGGCCTCGCTGGCTTCGAGCAAGGCGGCCAGCGCGGCCACGTCGCCATGCGGATAGACATGCGTGCGGGCGCGCGACAGGCGTGCGCCGTCGATCAGCGAGGCGTGGTTGAGTTCCTCGGAAAAGATTTCGGCGTCTTTGTTGGCGAGCGCGGAGATCGTCGCCAGATTGGCCATGTAGCCCGTGCAGAAATACAGCGCACGGCCATCGACCAGATGCGGCGACATGAAGTCGGCGAGCGCTGCTTCGAGTTCGGCGTGCGCCTGCGAGTGGCCGCTGATGAGGTGCGATGCGCCACTGCCAGCGCCGTAGCGTCGCGCACCGTCGATCAAGGCTTCCACGATCTTCGGATGTGCGGCGAGGCCAAGGTAATCGTTACTGGCGAAGGCGAGTACGTCGCGGCCATCCGCGCGCAAGTGCGGCTGGCAGGGCGTCGACACCACGCGATGCGTGCGGCGCAGGTGTGCGCGGTCGATATCGGCCAACCCGGCTTCGATTCGTTCGAGCAAGGGATGTGCGCTCATGCTGCCATCTCCATGCTGTTGAAGCCCTGACGCATCGTCGCGTCGAATGCGGCGATCGTTTGCTGCGCCAGCCAGTCGCTGGTGCTCTCGTCGAGCACATACGGCGGCATGAGATACACCGTCGCACCGAGCGGGCGCAGCAGCACACCGCGCGCGCGCGCTTCGCTGTAGAACCGCTTTGCGAAAGCACCGGCAGCACCGGCCTTCTCGGGCAGCTTGGCGTCGAACGCCCAGATCATGCCGCGTTGACGGAAGTGCTGTGCGCGCGCGTCGTCTGCGAGCGGCGCGAGGGCTTGCGTGAGGCGTGCAGCACGCGTGGCGTTGTTCGCGAGCACATCGTCGTCGGCAAAGATGTCGAGCGTGGCGAGTGCGGCGCGGCACGCGAGCGGGTTGCCCGTGTACGAATGCGAGTGCAGGAAGCCGCGCGCGGTGTCGTCGTCGTAGAACGCGTCGTAGATCGCGTCGCGCGAGAGCACCAGCGAGAGCGGCAGGTAGCCGCCGCTGATGCCTTTCGACAGCGTGAGCAAATCGGGCCACACATCGGCCTGCTCGCAGGCGAAGAACGTGCCCGTACGGCCACAACCGACGGCGATTTCATCGGCGATCATGTGCGCGCCGTGCTTGTCGCACAATGCACGCACTTCGCGCAAATAGACGGGGTCGTGCATCGCCATGCCAGCGGCGCATTGCACCAGCGGCTCGACGATCACGGCAGCCACACGGCCCTCGCACTGCGTGAGCAATGCATCGAGTTCGGCGGCAGCGCGCTTCGCCACATCCGCCGCCGTCTCACCCTCGCGAGCGAGACGCGCATCGGGCGATGCCACCACGTGCGCATGACGCAGCAGCGGATCGTATGCGTCGCGGAAGAGGGCAACATCGGTCACCGCGAGCGCGCCGAGCGTCTCGCCGTGATAGCCGTTTTTCACGCAAACGAATTCGCGCTTATCGCTGTGGCCTTGATTGCGCCACGCGTGGAAACTCATCTTCAGGGCGATCTCGACGGCAGACGCGCCATCGGAGGCGAAGAACGCATGGCCGAGTACGCCGCCGGTGAGCGCCGACAGACGTTCGGCGAGCGCCACAACGGGCTCGTGCGTGAAGCCCGCGAGCATCGCGTGTTCGAGGCGGCCGAGCTGGTCGATCAGCGCCGCATTGATGCGCGGGTTCGCATGGCCGAACAGGTTGACCCACCACGAGCTGATCGCGTCGAGGTAGCGCTGGCCGTCGGTATCGACGAGCCACGCGCCTTCGCCATGCGAGAGCGCGACGAGGGGCAGCTTGGCCTGCTGCTTCATCTGCGTGCAGGGGTGCCAGACCTGCCGCTGACTGCGTGCCGCGAGGTTGCCGGGGCCTGACGCGTCAACGCGTGCAGTCTGGTCGGCGATGGCGGGGGGGTGCCCTTGAGCTTGCCGGATTTGGGCGTCCATCATTGACTCCTTCGTGCACCGAGGCGAGCGACGCAGGTGCAGGTGCACCGCTGCCGACTCGCCCGGCTGGCCGTCGTCAGACGTACGCGAGGTGCGTTTCTGAACGAGGCCGGAGGTGGGGGATGGGCGCATGGTAGGCAAAGCGATTTGGCAGGGCAATAGGCGGAAATGGCGTGAAATATCGTGCTCTTGCAAGCTATAGCAAGACGTTATCGATAAATTCTGAAAACGCGTCGATAACGTTGCGGCTTCTCCGCCGTCACCCCTCCCAAAAAAAATTTGTAACCGTATTGCGGGCGATTTCGCGTGGTACTGGCCTCAAGCGGCGCTACGCCACGAAATCGCCGGTGTTTTGCAGGCTCAGGACGCGTCGCGCCACGACGGCGAACGCTTCTCGAGGAAGGATCGAACGCCTTCGCGGCCCTCGTCGGACGCGCGAATCGTGGCAATACGATCGGCGGTCTCGGCGATGGCTGCGTCATCGATGGTGCGGCTCGCGAAGTCCTGCACGAGGCGCTTGCACTCCTTCACGGCGTTCGGGCTGTTGTCGGCCAATGCCTTGGCGAGTGCTTGCACGGTGCTGTCGAGCGCATCGGCAGCGACCACTTCATGCACGAGACCATGACGTTGCGCGGTGGCAGCGGTAAAGCGCTCTGCGGTGAGGAAATAGCGGCGCGACGCCGCCTCGCCCAGTGCGCGAATGACATACGGGCCGATGGTTGCGGGGATCAGGCCAAGGCGCGCTTCCGACAGGCAGAAGTGCGCCGTGTCGACGGCCACAACGATATCGGCCACCGCTGCGAGTCCGACGCCGCCTGCATACGTGTCGCCTTGCACGCGGGCGATCACCGGCTTCGGGCAGCGGTAAATCGTGTTGAGCATGACCGCGAGCGTCATCGCGTCGGCCCGGTTCTCGGCGTCCGAGTAACCGGCCATCGTCTTCATCCAGTTCAGATCGGCGCCCGCGCAAAAGGCAACGCCTTCGGCGGCCAGTACGATGACGCGCACGTCGTCGTTGGTGGCGAGTGCGCGAAACGCACCCGTCAACTCTTCGATTACGGTTTCGTTGAACGCGTTACGCACGTCGGGACGGTTGAGTGTGACCGTGGCGACGTGGGCGTCGACGCTGAGTTTGAGCGTGGCAAGGTTCATGACAGCAAATCTCTCGGTGGCGTCGGGGCGATTACATGCGGAACAGGCCGAAGCGCGTTTCCGGGATCGGTGCGTTGAGCGCAGCCGACAGGCCAAGCCCCAGCACCGTGCGCGTATCGGCCGGATCGATCACGCCGTCGTCCCACAGGCGGGCGCTGGCGTAATACGGGTGACCCTGACGTTCGTACTGTTCGCGAATCGGCTGCTTGAACGCGTCTTCTTCGGCGGCGCTCCACTGACCGCCCTTGGCTTCGATGCCGTCGCGTTTGACGGTCGCCAGCACCGAGGCGGCTTGCTCGCCACCCATCACCGAGATACGCGAGTTCGGCCACATCCACAGGAAGCGCGGCGAGTACGCGCGCCCACACATGCCGTAGTTGCCCGCGCCGAACGAGCCGCCGATGATGACGGTGAACTTCGGCACGTTGGCCGTGGCGACCGCCGTGACCATCTTCGCGCCGTGTTTGGCGATACCTTCGTTCTCGTACTTGCGCCCCACCATGAAGCCGGTGATGTTCTGCAAGAAGATCAGCGGAATCTTGCGCTGGCAGCACAGTTCGATAAAGTGCGCGCCTTTTTGCGCCGACTCCGAGAACAGAATGCCGTTGTTCGCGACGATACCCACCGGATAGCCCCACAGGTGCGCGAATCCGCACACGAGGGTGGTGCCGTAACGCGCCTTGAATTCGTCGAATTCCGAACCGTCGACCAGACGCGCGATGACTTCGCGCACGTCGAACGGCTTCTTCGTATCGGCGGGAATCACGCCGTAAAGCTCACGCGGGTCGTACTTCGGTTCGACCGGCGTCTTCACTGCGACGGTAGCCGGTTTGCGGCGGTTCAGGTTCGCCGCGATGCTGCGCGCAATCGACAGCGCGTGCGCATCGTTCTGCGCGAAATGGTCGGCGACACCCGACAGTCGCGTGTGCACGTCGGCACCGCCGAGGTCTTCCGCGCTCACTTCTTCACCGGTGGCCGCTTTCA
Organism: Pandoraea pneumonica; assembly: GCF_049918595.1. GTDB lineage: Bacteria > Pseudomonadota > Gammaproteobacteria > Burkholderiales > Burkholderiaceae > Pandoraea > Pandoraea pneumonica_A. Next base: position 632,760 of record NZ_JBNCRZ010000001.1, on the reverse strand, counting down.
CCAGTGGCGGGCCGCCGAGGAAAATCGTGCCCTGGTCTTTCACGATGATCGACTCGTCGCTCATGGCGGGCACATACGCGCCACCGGCCGTGCACGAGCCCATCACCACGGCGATCTGCGGAATGCCCTGCGCGGACATCGTCGCCTGGTTGTAGAAGATGCGACCGAAGTGATCGCGATCGGGGAACACGTCGTCTTGGTTCGGCAGATTGGCACCGCCCGAGTCGACCAGATAAATACACGGCAGATGGTTCTGCTCGGCGATCTCCTGCGCGCGCAGGTGCTTCTTGACCGTCATCGGGTAGTACGTGCCGCCCTTGACCGTCGCGTCGTTGCACACGATCACGCACTCTTGACCGGACACGCGGCCAATGCCGGTGATGATGCCCGCACCCGGTGCGTCGTCGTGGTACATGCCGATGGCGGCGAGCTGCGAGAGTTCGAGAAACGGCGAGCCCGGATCGAGCAGTTGCTGGACACGCTCGCGCGGCAGCAGCTTGCCGCGCGCCACATGCTTCTTGCGGGCGGCTTCGCCGCCGCCGCCCGAGAGTTGCGCAATGCGCTCGCGCAGGTCGTCGACCAGCGTCTGCATCGTGGCCGCGTTGCGTGCAAAGTCTTCGCCGCGCGGGTTGAGCTTGCTTTCGAGAATCGGCATGTGACGAAATCCGGTGGAGAGTGAGTTGTCGTTAGGTTCGGATCGGAAACTTGTCTCGGGCGAGGGCGCGAACGTGACTTGTGGTCAGTCGAACAAATCGCCGTCGATATAGCGCCAGCGGCCATCGGCCGTGCGCTCGAAGCGACTGCGCTCATGCAGCCGGTGGGCGCGACCGCCCACTTTGTAGCGCGCCACGAATTCCACTTCGGCATGCGCATCGTCGCGCTGCAAATGCGCTTTGACTTGCAGGCCGAGCCATTGCGGCGCGTCGTCGAAATCCAGCGTGGCCGGGCGCGTGCGCGCGGCCCACGTGTCGAGCAAGTACGGCGCGTTTTGACGCACGAATGCGGTGTAACGCGAGCGCATCAGCGCTTCGGCCGTCGGCGGCAATTCACCGCCGTCGATGTAGCGGCCACAGCAGGCGTCGAACGCGAGGCCGCCACACGGGCAGCCTTCGCGCTCAGTCTCTGAGGCGGCGGGGTGCGAGGTTCGGGGGCTTGCCATGATGTGTTGCCCCGTCAGACCTTGCCGTTCTTCAGGCACGCTTCCACCTGACCGAAGCGGTCGTAGCCCCAGAACGGCTCGCCGTCCACGATCACGAAGGGCGAGCCGAACACGCCGCGCGCCATCGCGAGATCGATTTCCGCTTTCAGATGATCTTTCGCCGCGGGCGAATGCATGCCTTTGTCGAGCGCGGCACCATCGATGCCGAGATCTTCGCCGAGTTTGACGAGCTCGGCGGGTTCGCCAATGTTCACGTCGTCGACGTAAAGCGCGCGATAGATTTTCTTGGCGAATTCCGCCGCGAGGTCGCCGCCACGATGGTCCTGCACCCACAGCACGGCGCGCTCGGCGACCTGCGTCGGGATCGGGAAATGCGACGGGCGGTTGAACGGAATGCCCTGAAAACGAGCCGTGCGCTCGACGTCGCGGCGCATGTACTCGGTCTTGATCGGATGCTGCACCGGCGCGCCCGTGCCGTTCACCTTGTAGACGATGTCGAGCAGAATCGGATGCCAGGCGACACCACGGCCATGCTTGTTCGCGATGTCGTCGATGCAGGTACTCGCAAAATACCCATACGGGGATGCGAAGTCGAAATAAAAGTCGATGGCGGACGTCATGGTGGCTCCGTTTCAGAATGACGTTTCTGGCCCGCTTATCAAAAGATACGGCGGTATGGCGTACAGCTTGTTATTCAGTACAACACAGCGGTTCACAACAGGTGTTCGGATGCGACGACGACGCGCCACATGCCGTAGCGTAACGGCTTACCAAGCCAGTGCGTTGCCGTCGTAATTGAAGAAGCCACCGTTGTGCGTGGCGCGCTCGCCCGGGGCCCGGGCCAGCACGCGGCGCATACCGGCAACGCTCGTCTGCACGTCGATGTCGGCATTCTCGCCGCCCATGTCCGTGCGCACCCAGCCCGGATGCATGGCGACACACGTCGCCTGCTTCGCTTCGAGCGAGGTGGCCTTGACCACCGAGTTCACTGCGGCTTTGCTGGCGCGATACAGCCAACTGCCGTTCGAATCCATGAGTGCCACGCTGCCCATACGGCTCGACAGAAAGCCGAACGAGCCCTTCGCTTCGTCGACGAACGGCAGCACGAGCGGCGCGACCTGCATGGCGCCCAGCACGTTCGTGTGGAAGACGCGATCGAATTCCTCGCGCGTAATCGCGGCGAGGCCCGTCGTACGTTCAGAGTTCACGCCGGCGTTGTAGACCGCGACATCGAGCGTTTCGCCATCGAGTTGCCATGTGAGCCCTGCTACCGACTCAATGCGCGTCACGTCGAGTTTGAGCGGCTGGGCACCGAGTTCGCGCAAGGCGGCCAGACCCTCGTCGTTGCGCGCGGTGCCGATCACGCGCCAGCCGTCTTCCCGGCATTGCCGCACGAATTCGAGACCGATACCGCGGGAAGCACCGATGATGAGGGCAGTTTTCATGACGCGTGAGTCCTTGTTGAAGGACTGCCGTGGCCGTGCAAGACGGCCCGAGGCAGCCCGGGATGTGTCAGACGAGTTCGATGGCCATGGCCGTCGCTTCGCCGCCGCCGATACACAGGCTGGCGACGCCGCGTTTGCCGCCGGTCTTGCGCAATGCACCGATCAGCGTGACCAGAATACGCGCACCCGACGCGCCGATGGGGTGACCTAGGGCGCAGGCGCCGCCGTGGATGTTCACCTTCTCGTGCGGCAGATTGAATTCGTGCATCGCGGCCATCGTGACGACGGCAAACGCTTCGTTGATTTCGTACAGATCGACGTCGCTCGACGACCAACCGGTCTTCTCGAACAACTTGCGAATCGCACCGACCGGGGCCGTGGTGAACAGGCCCGGGGCTTGCGCAAACGTGCTGTGGCCTGCGATGCGCGCGAGCGGCGCGAGGCCGAGGCGTTTGGCGGTGGATTCACGCATGAGCACGAGGGCTGCCGCACCGTCGGAGATCGACGACGAGTTGGCGGCGGTCACCGTGCCGTCTTTGCGGAAGGCGCCCTTGAGCGTCGGGATTTTTTCGGGATTGGCTTTGAACGGCTGTTCGTCTTGCTCGACCACGGTGTCGCCCTTGCGGCCCGGCACCGTCACGGGAGTGATTTCCCACGCAAACGAGCCATCTTTCGTGGCGTTCTGTGCGCGTTCGAGCGAGGCGATGGCGAAGGCGTCCTGTGCTTCGCGCGTGAAGGCGTAGCGGTCGGCGCACTCCTCGGCGAACGTGCCCATCAGACGGCCTTTATCGTAGGCGTCTTCCAGACCGTCGAAGAACATATGGTCGATGACTTGGCCGTGGCCCATGCGCATGCCTGCACGGGCTTTGGGCAACAGGTACGGCGCATTGCTCATGCTTTCCATGCCGCCTGCGACGATCACATCGGCGCTGCCAGCAGCCAGCATGTCGTGCGCGAACATCGCCGCGCGCATGCCCGAGCCGCACATCTTGTTGACGGTGGTGGCACCGGCGGCGAGCGGCAGTCCGGCGCCGAGCGTGGCTTGGCGCGCAGGCGCTTGCCCCTGACCGGCGGGTAGCACGCAGCCCATCACCACTTCATCGATTTGTTCGGGTTTGAGTCCAGCGCGCTCGACAGCCGCACGAATGGCGGCTGCGCCCAGTTGCGGGGCGGCAACGTCGCCGAACACTCCTTGCAGGCCACCCATCGGCGTACGGGCGGCGGAAACGATAACGATCGGGTCTTGCATGGCGGTCTCCTGTAACCGTTGACCGGTGCCGCTGGCGTTGGCCACCGGCACCGAGTTATCCAATGCTTCAGTCGTTGCGTCGTCCGCGCGCTGCAAGGGCGAGGCCGCCAGTCCGGCGGCCCCCGCTAGGCGTTGCTATGCGCGAGGATTACGCAGTTCTGCAAATGCCGCGACGCAGCGTTCGTACACGCGCGGCAGGGCTTCGAGGCTGTTCACCGACATGCGCAAATCGCGCACCAGACCGTCGCGCAGGCCGTACACCCAGCCATGCACCGTCACCGGCTGGTTACGGGCCCACGCGTCGCGCAATACCGTCGTGTGGCAGATATTCACCACCTGCTCGATGGCGTTGAGCTCGCACAGGCGGTCGTGGCGGGCGTCGCGCGAGGGCAGCGCATCGATCTGATCGAGGTGGCGCTCGTAGACATCGCGCACATGGCGCAACCAGTTGTCGACCAGACCCATCTTGGCGCCGTCGAGCGCCGCACCCACACCGCCGCAGCCGTAGTGGCCCACCACCATGATGTGGCGCACCTTGAGCACTTCGATGGCGAATTGCAGCACCGAGAGGCAGTTCAGGTCGCTGTGCACCACCACGTTGGCAATGTTGCGGTGAACGAACACCTCGCCCGGGGCGAGCCCGGTGATCTGGTTGGCCGGCACGCGCGAGTCCGAGCAGCCGATCCAGAGGTATTCCGGGGCTTGTTGTTTGGCCAATCGCTCGAAAAATGTGGGATCTTCCGCGTTCACGCTGGCAACCCAGGCGCGGTTGTTGTCGAGCAGATGGATCAGGGGTTGGTCTTTATCTTCAGTCATGATCGTGTCATCCGGTGGGCGTGTCGTGCGCTGCGAGCGGTCGATCGCTCAAGCCGAAGCTGCCCGGGCGGGGCGGGCTGTGGCTTGCGTGGCACCGCTGCCGGTGCCGTAGCGATTGACGAAACGCAGCGAGACATCGTACGGATAGAAGTCGTGCATCTGACCGGCTTGCACCCGTTCCTGATGGCTTTGCCACAGGGCCGGGTCGAAGAAGTCCGGATGATGCTGGCTCAGAGAGTGCCGCACGCGCGGGTCGCCGGTCAAAAACGTCTCAAACGTCTGCGGAAACACGTCGTGCGGGCCTACACGGTACCAGACTTCCCCCGACATCGCCTCTTCTTCGTTACGGGGTTCTGGCACTCGACGGATGTGGCAATCCGTCAAATATTCCAGTTCGTCGTAATCGTAGAAGACCACCCGGCCATGGCGCGTCACACCGAAATTCTTGTACAGCATGTCGCCCGGGAAGATATTCGCCGCCATCAACTCTTTGACCGCGTTGCCGTACTCACGCATGGCGTGATCGACCTCGGCGTCTGACGCGGCCTGTTGCAGCCAAAGATTGAGCGGCGTCATGCGGCGCTCGATATAGCAATGGCGAATGACGAGCGCGTCGCCGTCGTACTCCAGCAGCGACGGCACTTCAGCCTGAAGTTCGGCGAGCAGCGCGTCGTCGAAACGCGCGAGCGGAAACGCCACGCTCGAGAACTCCAGCGTATCGGCCATGCGGCCGACCCGGTCATGCTGTTTGACCATCAAGTACTTGGCCTTCACCTGCTCGCGCGTCGTCTCCTTGGGCGGCGCGAAGCGCTCGCGAATGAGCTTGAAGACGTACGGGTACGACGGCAGCGTGAAGACGAGCATCACCAGCCCGCGAATGCCCGGGGCGGTGACGAACTTGTCGCTCGAATGCTTGAGGTGATGCAGAAAATCGCGGTAGAACAGGTTTTTGCCGTGCTTTTGCAGGCCGACCGACGTATAGAGCTCCGCCTTCGGCTTGCTCGGCATGATCGTGCGCAAGAAGTGCACGTAAGCCGACGGCACTTCCATATCCACCATGAAATACGCGTGCGTGAAGCTGAAAACCACGCGCAATTCGTCGCGGCGCAGCAGCACGGTGTCGAGCGCCAGATGGCCATCGGCATCGTGCATGATCGGAATGGCGAACGGCGTGCTCACGTCGCCATTGACGATGCGGCCCACGATGTACGCCGCCTTGTTGCGAAAGAACAGCGACGCGAGAACGTGAATCTGGAAGTTCGGTGCGGCGTCGAAATTGCCGAAAGCCTCGTCGATGGCGCGCATCACGTAGGCCACGTCGCGCGGCAGATCGGCGAACGGGCGCGTCAGTTGGAAGTTCGTGACGATGCGCGAGAGCGTGGCAGCCATGCCGTCCTGCGCGGGGTAGTACACCCGGTAGGTCGGCTTGGCGGCAGGCGCATCGTTTTCGATGTATTCCGTCGCGATGGCCGGGCGCACGAAGATGAAGCGATTGTTGAAGTACGAGCGGTGCAGCATCTTGCAGCACACCGAGTTGAAGAACGTCTCGGCCAGTTCCGGCTGACGATGCTCGGTGAGCAGCCCGATGTAGTGCAACTTCACTTGCTGCCAGACATCGTCCTCGAGCGACTGCGCGTTGAAGCGGCTCGCCAGTGTGGCGATGCATTCGCGCACGCGCTCGTCGTAATACGCGATGCGGTCGCGCTGGAGCTTCTGGATGCCCATGAAATCACCGGCTTCGAAACACGCCTGCGCCGCTACGCACACCTCGCGAAAGATGCGGTAGTGCTTATCGAAGCCGTCCAGCATTGTGCGGGCGACATCGTAAGCAATCTGCGACGACAGGAGTTTCGGAAAGTGATTCATACCGGTCGGGACGGGCGCAGAGGCGATTACATCGTTTCTGCGAACAACTCGCGGCCGATCAGCATGCGGCGGATTTCCGACGTGCCGGCGCCAATCTCGTAGAGCTTGGCGTCGCGCCACAGGCGGCCGACCGGATATTCATTGATGTAGCCGTTGCCACCGAGAATCTGGATGGCTTCACCGGCCATCCACGTGGCCTTTTCCGCGGTGTAGAGAATCACGCCCGCGCAGTCTTTACGGACTTGGCGCACGTGATCGCTGCCCAGCGAGTCGAGCTGGCGGCCCACCGCGTACAGATACGCGCGGCTGGCTTGCAGAATCGTGTACATGTCGGCGACTTTGCCCTGAATGAGCTGGAATTCACCGATCGACTGGCCGAATTGCTTGCGGTCGTGGATGTAGGGCACCACCACGTCCATGGCGGCTTGCATGATGCCCAGCGGGCCACCGGCGAGCACGGCGCGCTCGTAGTCCAGACCGCTCATAAGCACCTTCACGCCGCCGCCAACCTGGCCCAGCACGTTCTCTTCCGGCACTTCCACGTTCTCGAAGACCAGTTCACCCGTGTGCGAGCCGCGCATGCCGAGCTTGTCGAGCTTTTGCGCGACCGAGAAGCCCTTCATGCCCTTCTCCACGATGAACGCGGTCATGCCGCGCGCACCGGCTTCCGGATCGGTCTTGCCGTACACCACCAGCGTGTCGCAGTCCGGGCCGTTGGTGATCCACATTTTCGTGCCGTTGAGCACGTAGCGGTCGCCGCGTTTTTCAGCGCGCAGCTTCATGCTCACGACATCCGAACCGGCGTTCGGCTCGCTCATGGCCAGCGCGCCCACGTGTTCGCCCGAGACCAGCTTCGGCAGGTATTTCGCCTTCTGGGCGGCTGTGCCGTTGCGGTGGATCTGGTTGACGCAGAGATTCGAGTGCGCGCCGTACGACAGGCCGACCGAGGCCGAGGCGCGCGAGATTTCTTCCATCGCGATCATGTGCGCGACGTAGCCCATGTTGGCGCCGCCGTACTCTTCCGAGACCGTCATGCCGAGCACGCCCAGATTGCCCATCTTTCGCCAGAGATCCATCGGGAATTGGTCGGTGCGGTCGACTTCGGCGGCACGCGGGGCGATTTCCTTCGCCGCGAAGTTCGCGACCGAATCGCGCAGCATGTCCAGGTCTTCGCCGAGCATGAAGTTGAGGCCGGGCAGCGTAGTCATGAGGCAGTCTCCAGAAGATGGCGCGTGGCTTATGGCCCGCGCGTATGTTCGATGGTGTTGTGTGCGTTCGAATGCGGAGTGCGGCGAATATGGCGAGGCGGCAGCGTCGTGCGGATCAACGCGAGGGCGGGAGCACGAACAGCGTTTGCTGCATGAGTGCGCACAGCGTCCATTTGCCGTCGTCGATGATGAAAAGTTCGGCGGTGGTGACGATGAGCGAGCGTCCGGCTTTGACGACCTGACCGCGTCCGACCAGTGTATCGCCCTTGCCCGGCGCCAGAATGTTCAGTTTGTATTCGGCTGTGACCAGCTCGTGCTCGGGCGAAATGCGCGTGTAGCCCGCGTAGCCACCGGCAGAGTCGGCAATGGCACCGATGACGCCGCCGTGGAAGAAGCCGTGCTGCTGGTTGACCTTGTCCGAGAAGGGCAGTGTGATCTCGCAATGACCGTCGGCCAGATGCGTGATGTGCGCGCCCCAGTGCGTCATGACGCCTTGGGCGTCGAAGCTGGCGCGAATTTTCGCGGCGATGGCGTCGTCGAGCGGCGCGGCTTGAGAGACGGAAACGTTCATGGCAATGGGCGGCGTTGAGACCACAAGTGCGGAAATACTACTTTACGTTTACGTAAACGTAAAGTAGGGACTTTCCAGAAATAGCATGTGGTTCGCAGGCCCCGGACAGTGCCGGGCATCGCTCAATGCAGCGTCAGTGCGACGGCGCGGGCACCTTTGCTCGGCGCGACAACGCGGGCGGCGCCGATTCCCCGGCCGCTTCGAGCAGGGCCAGGCATTGCGCTTCGTGCTGCGACACCTCGTCGAGCGTGGCGTGAAGGTCTTCGAGCTGTTGTTCGAGAACTTGGCGGTGCTGCGAAAGCGTTTCCAGAAACACCTTGAGCTGCGGCACGGTGTCTTTGGGCGATTCGTAGAGATCGAGAATCGTCTTGATTTCGGAGAGCGTCAGCCCGAGGCGCTTGCCGCGCAGGGTGAGTTTCAGGCGTGTGCGGTCTTGGCCGGTGTAGACGCGATGACGTCCGCCCGGGCCTTCGCGCGCGGGCGTGAGCAGCCCTTGGTCTTCGTAGAAGCGGATCGCGCGGGGCGTAATGTCGAATTCGCGCGCGAGATCGGTAATCGTGTAAGTCAGCATCGTGTTGGCAGGCATGGTGGGCGCGTGGCTGAGGTATGCCCCGGTCACGTTTAAGCGGGCGCTTACCATTGCAGATAGAATTGCCGTTTACGTTAGCGTCAAGTCGCACCGTATGCAATCGGTGCCAGCGTCAACCCACAGAACAACAGAACAAGCCCATCTGGAGCGTGGCCCCCGTGAATGCCCTCGAACAACAACTGAACTACCCCTTTGGCGATCTCCTGCCCGACGGCGGCTCCGTGCACGAAGTCGTGCCGGGCGTCTTCTGGGTGCGCATGCCCCTGCCGTTCGTGCTCGATCACATCAACCTATGGCTGCTGCGCGACGAAATCGACGGCGTCAAAGGCTGGACGGTGGTGGATTGCGGCATCACGCATCCGCAAATCAAAGCGTATTGGGAACAGGTGTTCGAGACGGCGCTCGGCGGCGATCCGGTGCTGCGCGTGGTTGTCACGCATTGCCATCCCGATCACCTCGGGCTTGCGCACTGGATCTGCAAGGGCGGCGACAAGCCACGCTGGGATGCGCGTTTGGCGATGTCGCTGGGCGACTACGCCTGGGGCCGGTTGATGTCGTCGGGCGATAACAACAACAGCTCGAACGCCGGTGGCGAATTTGCCGTCGCGCACTTCATCGCGCATGGCTTGACCGACGAAGCGATGATCGACCAGATTCGCCATCGCAAGACCTATTTCAGCGATCTCGTGCCGGAAGTGCCGTCACGCTTTTATCGCCTGCGCGATGGCGAGACGTTGCGCATCGGTGGCAGCGACTGGCGCCTGATCGCAGGCTATGGTCACTCGCCCGAACATATGGCGTTGTACAGCGAGCAGCACAATTTGCTTATCTCGGGCGACATGGTGCTGCCGCGCATTTCCACGAACGTCAGCGTGTTCGATATCGAGCCAGAAGCGAACTCGCTGCAACTGTTCCTCGACTCGCTCGGCGTTTATCTCGAATTGCCTGCCGACTGCCTCGTGCTGCCCTCGCACGGTCGGCCATTCACCGGCTTGCACACGCGTATTCGACAACTGCGCGATCACCATGCCGCGCGCTTGCAGGAAGTGCGCGAGGCATGCGCCCGTTCGCCGCAAAGCGCCGGCGATATCGTGCCGATCATGTTCCACCGCAAGCTCGACGCGCACCAGACGACGTTCGCCATGGGCGAAGCACTGGCGCATTTGCACATGCTGTGGCGTGCGGGGGAACTCAAGCGTGCGCGCGATGAGAAGGGTGTGTGGCGGTTTTCGCCGGTTTGATGAGGAAATCGCGCAGTCGCTGCATGGCGGCGTGATGGTGCGCTGTCGCTCGGTATCAATCTCGCGGCAGCACCCCGAAGCGCTTGCCCACGGTATCGACGACCACGATGCGATCGAAGAACGGCGCGTTGCCGATCGTCGGGGCCATGCGGTCGTCGTCGCGCAAGGTGTAGGCCAATGTCACTCGCATTGGCTGTCCACCGACCTTCAATGCGAGGTCCGTGCGCTTGGGCAACATCACCAACGGGTTGCCCCAGGCGGGGACCGTAATCGGCGCAGGACGGTCTTCAGCCGTCGCCGTGTCGGGAATCAATGCCCATTGATCGGGCGGCACCACCAACTCGAACATGCTGCTGCCGGTGTCGAAGATCGCCAGCCCGCTGAACGCCGGGGCGCTGTAATCCACCAAAATCTTGTCGCGTAAGTTGCCCGCACTTTCCCGGTATCGAGAAAAGTGCGTTGGCCAGCGTGCACTCAACGCATCCGTCTGATCCGCATTCAGCCAGTAGATGCGCTGCTCGCGGTAGTCGATAGCGATGGCCATGCCGCGTGTGAAGGCGTAGCCGAGCGTGCCGATGAGGGGGATCTCGTCAGGCGAGCGCGGTGCGCTTCCCAGCGCGGCGCGTGTTTCGAAGCCTACCTGCATGCGCAAGCCGCTATCGAAAACGAGGCTCATCTCCGTGGGCAGTGCGTCGTCGTTCACCCCTAACGCCGGCGCGGCGGCACGTCCGTAAAGCAGATTCGACGGTGCCCCCGTATCCCACTGGAAACAGACGCGTTGACCGGTCGTGGCCAATGTTGCGTCGACAAAGATCGCCGTACGCTCGTACAGCTTGCCCTCCAGACGTGCCGAGGCAAATCTGAAGGGCAGCCAATCCCGATACGCAAACATGCGGGGCGGCGCTGATGTCAGGCGTGCTGCGCCGCCGACGGAAGATGACGACCGTCACGGCCGAGCAGGCCGTACGTCACGAGACTGATCGCAACGGTCAGCAGGATGTAATACGCCGGGGCCAGTTCGTTTTGCGTCACCTTGATCAGGTACGTGATCCAGAACGGCGCGAGGCCGCCAAAGAGCATCACCGACACGTTGTACAGAATCGACACGCCCGTCGAGCGCACGCCCACCGGGAACACTTCCGTCACAGCCGTCGGGAACGCACCCCACACGAAGCCCATGCAAATCGCCGGGAGAATTTGGGCGAGCAGCAAGTTGGCCATCGACGGTGTGCCATGCAGACGCGTGAACATCCAGAACGACACCAGACCGTAGAGCAGCACGAACAGCAGAATCAGCGGCTTGCGGCCGACACGGTCGGAAATCCAGCCCGTGAGCGGGCACAGCACGGCGATCAGCATGGCCGCGACAAACGTCGACAGACTCGCCGCACCTTGCGTCAGACCCAGTTGCTTGACCGCGTAAATGGGCGTGTAAATCAGCGTGACATAGAACGACGTGGTCGCCGCTACCGTCAGGCCAAAACCGGCGATGAGCGAGCGATAGTGATTCGCGAACACTTCCGCGAGCGGCGTGCGGCGCGTCGGTTCGCGCACGGCAGCATAGGCCAGAAATTCCGGTGATTCCGTCATGCGGCGGCGAATGTAGAAACCCACCGGGCCGATCAAAATCCCGAACAGGAACGGCAGACGCCAGCCCCACGATTCAAGCGCTTCTTTCGACAGACCTGTGGTGAGCAAATAGGCGCACAGCCCGGCCAGTGCCACGGCCAGCGCCTGCGAGCACATCTGGAAACTGCCGTAGAAACCGCGCAGGTGTGGCGGCGAAAACTCGATAAGCATGGCCGTCGAGCCACCGAATTCACCACCGGCGGAGAAGCCCTGAATCACGCGCGCCAGCAGAATCAGCAGCGGCGCGGCGAAACCGATGGTTGCGTAGGTCGGGGCGATACCGATCAAGCCGGTGCCCAACGCCATGAGCAACACCATGACCGAGAGGGCCGACTTGCGGCCCGCGCGATCCGCGTACAGACCGAACGCCAGCCCGCCGATCGGTCGGAAGAAGAACGCGACGCCGAGCGACGCCACACTCGCGAGCATCGAGTTGGTGTCGTCTACGGCGGGGAAGAACAGCTTGGCGATGACCACGGCAAAAAGGCCGTAGACGGTGAAATCGAACCACTCGAATGCGTTGCCCAGCGTAGACCCGATCACAGCCTTGCGTCGCAGCGCCGGATCGATGACCGGCGTGCCGGTGGGGGTTGCCTGCATGTGCCTCTCCTGCTCTTGGTTGGGAGCGCCGCACTCGGAAGCCTCACGCCGCTGTACTCCACTCGGCATGGGTCTTCTCTCTGGTGGCGGCAAAACCGGTCGAATGACGTGTGTGCGTCGTGTGTGTGACCTCTACTCGAGTTACTTATCCACTCTAGCGCAGGTACGCAATGCACCACAACGGGTCAATATTCCGCTGGCGGTGGATTGTTTCAGGGGTGGGACGGGGGAAGGAGAGGCAAGGGGCCGGTCGGCCCCTTCGAGACTTACGACGGATCGGTGGGCGGTGTCGAATTCTGCCGATCCGCTATACGCGGTTTGCGTGGTGCCTTGGCAAAAGCCATGTCATATAGCCAGCGCGGCAGGCGTCGCAGCAGGCAAGCGACTACGCCCATCTGCCACGGCAGCACCACGAAGCGTTTGCGTCGGGCGATCGCCCTCGCGGCTTTGCGCGCGAACTTGTCCGCATCCATCAGGAACGGCATGGGGAACGGATTGCCGTGCGTCATCGGCGTGCGGATATAGCCCGGCGCAATCGTGACAACGGCGACTTTGTCGGCGCGCAGTTCCACCCGCAGGCTTTCGAGATACGTCATTGCTGCCGCTTTCGACGCGCTGTATGCGCCGTGCCCGGGCAAACCACGCACGCCTGCCACGCTGCCGATACCGACGAGCGTGCCGCGTTTGCGTGCGCGCATGGGGCCGACGAACGGGCTGAAGGTCGCGACCATGGCCATCCAGTTGGTATCCATGACGGACGCGAAATGCGGCAGATCGGCCGCGTCTTCGGTGTTTACGCCGTGGCTGATACCCGCGTTGGCGATGACGATGTCCGGCGTGCCGTGGCGCGCGATGAAGTCTTCGGCGGCAGCACGCAACGCGATGCTGTCGCGTACGTCGAGCGCATAGCAATGCACCGCGTGCGGATGCGGCAGCGTGGCGGCCAGATCGGCGAGCTTGTCACCGCGTCGGCCGACCAAGCCGAGAATGGCGCCCTCGGCGGCGTAATGCCGTGTGAGCGCCTCGCCCAGCCCGCTGGAGGCGCCCGTGATGAAGACCTTCGGTGATGCAGTATGTGTCGCCATGAACGCAAAAGCCCGGCCGGAGCCGGGCTTTGAGAGGCGCGAAGCTTAGAGCTTCTTCGCGCGGATCTGATTGATGATCGAATCGGCCGTCTTGAGCGCCGCGTCGAACGTCTGCTGCTCGGTCGTGGCCGGTTTGCCAGCCTTTTGCAGCGCGTCGCCCGAGGTGGCCGGCGAGACGAGGTACTTGCCCTGGATCGCGATCGTCGGCACGCCGTCGATCTTGTAGTCCTGCCACGTCTTGTTGGCCGTCTTCACGTTGGCTTGCGTCGAGAAGCCGTTATACGCGTCGAGGTACTTCTGCTTGTCGATGCCGAACTGCGCAAGGAAGTCCGCTTGCGTCTGGGCCGTCAGCAGGTAGTTGTGCTTCACGTGAATTTCGTTGAACACCTTCGGCGTGAGTTCGCCTTCTTTGCCCAGCGCGGTCAGCGCGTAGAACATGCGCGTGTGCGGCTCGAAACGGTCTTGGAAAGCGACCGGCACGCGCTTGAACACCACGTCCTTACCCTGTGCCTTCACCCACTTCTCGAGCGACGGCTCGAGCGCGTTGCAGTGCGGGCAGCCATACCAGAAGAATTCAGTGACTTCGATCTTGCCAGCGCCCGCCGAGAGGGGCTGCTGCGAAATCGTCAGATAGTCGGTCCCCGCGACCGGGGCTTCCGGCGAGGCAACCGCCGCACCCGAGAGGAACCCGAAAGAAATCAGAACGGCACCAAGAAGTTTTTTCATGATCGTTGTTTAGGAGTGAAGCAGACGCGCGAGCGCTAGTGTTGCCGCGCCTCTGCGAAACCATATCCCGGAATAAGGCACATTCGCCAGTGCGTATGACCGGGCAGCGTTCGCCGGGTTCAACGTACCGTCAGTGCCGATACTGCCGATTGCCCCCGCATGATGGGGCATTTCCCGAACGCTTGCCTTGCTGCCACAAGCGCGAGCCAAAGGCGTTGCACCAGGTGCAACGCCTTTTACGTTCACTGCTTGGTGAAACGGATCACTGCCGTGTCGTATCCGCCGTCTTGCAGGCGTTGACGCACGTGGTTCATTTCGTCGAGCTTGCCGTACGGGCCAAGACGCACGCGGAACAGCGTGAGTCCGTTCGCGTCGCGCTGCGTCACCTTCGCCTCGAAGCCCGAGAGGGCCAGCTTGGCGCGCAGTTGCTCGGCGTCGTTTTGGGACTTGAACGCGCCCACTTGCAGGTAATAACCCGTGCTGGCGTTATCTGTCGCGCTCGCCGGAGGCGTGGTCGGCGGGGCCACCGGCACCGTCGACTTGCCGTTCAGAATGTCCGAAGGCGAGGGCTTGGCCGGCGGGGTCGTCGGCGGGGTTGCAGGCGGCGTGGCCGGGGCCGTCGCTTCCGGCGTGACGGGCGTGCCCGGCACCAACGGCGACGTGACGGCCGGTTGCGACGCGGTGTCCGGCGTGACTGCCCCCGGGACAGCGCCCGGCAGCGGCGTGCGCGGCTGGAGCGACTTGTTCGGATCGGGCGGCTGGGCGGCCGGCGAGTTATCGGCGGGGCGCGGCGGCGTCTTTTCGACGAACGGGGTCGGCGTCTTCGTGATGTAGAGCGCGACGACGACAGCAACGGCCAGCCCAACGATCAGGCCGAGCACGATGCCCAGAAATGTGCCGCCCCGCTGGCGGGGCTGCCGACGTTTGTTTGCCATCGAGTCGATTCCGTCCTTACAGAGTTCCGTTACGTATTACGGTTCGGAAAGTGGGTGGAAGAGTTACATCTTGGCCGGTGCAGACACACCCAGCACAGCCAGACCGTTGCGCAGCACCTGACGCGTGGCCGCGAGCAACGCGAGACGCGCATGCTTGACGGTCTCGTCGTCGACCAGCACGCGATCGGCGTTGTAGAACGAGTGGAAGGCACCCGCGAGGTCGCGCAGATAGAACGCCACCGCGTGCGGTGCCAGTTCCTCGGCGGCACGCGTGAGCATGTCCGGATACTCGGCGAGCAATTGCAGCAGCGCGAGGGCCCGTTCGCTGTCCAGCGGCGAGAGGTCCACGTTCGCGAGTTGTGCTTCGTCACCGCCCCATTGCGTGAGGATCGAGCAGATACGTGCATGCGCGTACTGCACGTAGTACACCGGGTTCTCGTCGTTTTGCTTGAGGGCGAGATCGACGTCGAACACGAATTCGGTGTCGGCCTTGCGCGAGATCAGGAAGAAACGCACGGCGTCGCGGCCACGGCGCAGGGCGTCTTCACGCGCGGCGGGGTCGGTGACCGGCGTCTCGGCCGTGATGCCGCCCGACCATTCGATCAGGTCGCGCACGGTCACGTAGCTGCCTGCACGCTTGGAGATCTTCACCTCTTCGCCGTTGCGCATGACGGTGACCATCTTGTGCAGCACGTAGTCGGGGTAACCCTTCGGAATGCCGATACCCAGCGCTTGCAGACCGGCACGCACGCGAGCGATGGTGCCGTGGTGGTCCGAGCCCTGCACGTTGATGACCTGATGGAAGCCGCGATCCCACTTGCGCGTGTGATAGGCCACGTCCGGCACGAAGTACGTGAACGTGCCGTCGGACTTGCGCATCACGCGGTCCTTGTCGTCGCCGTAGTCGGTCGTGCGCAGCCAGAGCGCGCCGTCCTGTTCGTACGTCACACCGGCGTCGATGAGCGCCTGCACGGTGCGCACGACGCTGCCGTCGGCATACAGCGACGATTCGAGATAGTACTGATCGAAGATCACGCCGAACGTTTGCAGGTCGATGTCCTGCTCGCGGCGCAGATACGCCACGGCAAATGCGCGAATCGAGTCGATGTCTTCGACGTCGCCGCTGCCGGTCACCGGCTCGCCGTCTGAGGCTTGCACGGTCTTCTTGGCGAGGAAGTCTTGCGCGATATCGCCGATGTAGTCGCCGTTGTAGGCCGACTCGGGCCACTCGGCGTCACCCGGCTTGAAGCCGCGAGCACGCGCTTGCACCGACGTCGCCAGCGTTTGGATCTGCACGCCCGCGTCGTTGTAGTAGAACTCGCGGTGCACCGGGCGGCCTTGCGTGCCCAGCAGTGCCGAGATCGTGTCGCCCAGCGCAGCCTGACGGCCGTGGCCGACGTGCAGCGGGCCAGTCGGGTTGGCCGAGACGAACTCGACGAGCACCGGGGCCGCCTCGTTGCTGGCGGCGCGGCGGCCGAAAGCGGCGCCTTCGGTCAGGATGGCGGCGGCGACCGACTGCTTGGTGGCGTTGGCCAATCGCAAGTTGATGAAGCCCGGCCCGGCGATTTCCACGGCGTCGACCAGACCCTTGGCGCGGGCGTCGGCGAGGATCGCATCGGCGATCTTCTGCGCCAGCTCGCGCGGGTTGGCGCGCAGCGGCTTGGCGAGTTGCATCGCCACGTTACAGGCCAGATCGCCGTGAGCGGCGACTTTCGGGCGTTCGAGCAGGATCGTCGGCGCGGCCGGTGCGGTGCCGTCCGTCGGCATCAAGCCGGTGACGACGTCGCCGATCAGCGCGACGAGAGCATTCTTTTGTGCGGGTAGCATGGCGGGTGTTTCAGGTGCGTCCGGACGGCGTCCAGACAGGCAGTTGAATCGTTAGCAACGGATTTTAACAGGTGTATGATGATCTCACGGTGCCCGCGGCACCCCTCATTGCGTGACATGGTGGGGTAGCGGCGGTGGGGATAAGTCGAATAAGGAGGCAACCATGCTGGTAACGTTCAAGTCGAAAGCGTCACCCGATATCACCATGCTGGAAAATCTCGCGCAGTATTTGCTCGGCATCGTCGGTAAGAAAGTCGGCGAGCGCGGTGCGATCGGCGACGACGAAACGGGGGCGGCGATCGCCAAGTTGGAAGCGGCCATCGCAGAAGACAACGAATCTGCCAAGAAAGAGAGCGAAGGCAAGAAGTCCGACGAGCGGGACGACGACAATCGTCTGCGGCTCGCACAACGCGCCTACCCGCTGCTCGACATGCTGCGCGAATCGAACAAGCTCAATGTCGCGGTGATGTGGGACGTGTCGACACGCTGAGACATCTGGCTGCCCGATGAGGGCAGTCGAAAAAAAGCAGGCCACGAATCGTGAGCCTGCTTTTTTTATGCCCGGCGGTAAGGCGTCGCCCCCGGGCGAGGGGCAACGTGTTGCAGTGGCGACGCCTAACGGCCGGTCATCCGGGGCACCGCGAGCGCTTACTGGGCCTTGCCCGGTGCGTTATCCGGTGCGTTGGTGGCACCGTTGCCGGTGTTGCCGTTGTTCGGCGTCTTCTTGGTGCTATGACGCGGCTGCTGCGCATGCGAGTTCGGATGCGGGTTCGACGGCGTCATGGTTTGAGCACCCGGCGTCGGAGCCGCCGGCGAAGTCGGGTCCGCCTGGGTCGGCATCGGTGTCGTCGGTGCGGTCGTGCTGCCGCCACCCGGGCCCGCTGCGCCGCCGCCAGCGGCACCTTGGGCAAAGCTCAGTGCCGAAGCGCCGGCGAGGGTCAGGGCAGCAACCGAAATGATCAGCTTCTTCATCAGATGGACTCCTTTGCATTGCACTGCACCTCAAAGGAAAAACTGGTGCAGGCCTCACTTGCGTTAGTGAGATTCCAGTCTAAGAGTCCGCAAACTACGGTGCTGTAAGGCTTTGTAATCGATTGTAATTCGGCTTTTTCCCACGTGGAAACTGCGGCACGTGGGTGTCGCGTACGCGTGTGATGCTAAATCGTCAGTCGTCCGAACGACTCGACCAGAAGACTTGATTGACGCCCGGCAGTGTTTCGAGATGATCGGTCAGCGCATCGAGCTCACCGGCCTTCACCGCCGTGGGCAGCAGCAACGCTTCGATTTCGACTTCCGCTTCGCCGAACGGGTGGATGTCGAGCGCGCGCACCGGATAGTTCGACGCTTCGAGCCACGCTTCGACCTTATCGAGCACTTCACGCTGCGTCGTGCGCGCGCAGATGACGGACAGCGCGTAGGTCGCTTCGGACGTCGCCTCATTGATAGGCGCACGGTTGATGCGGTTCACGACAGGGCGCAGCAGCGTGTTGGCCGCCAGCACGAACGCGGCCACGATGACGGCTTCGAACAACATGCTCGCGCCTGCTGCCGCACCGACCGCAGCCGACCCCCAGAGCGTGGCAGCAGTGTTCAGGCCGCGCACGGAGGCACCGTCTTTCATGATCGCGCCCGCGCCGAGGAAGCCCACGCCCGACACGACGTACGAAATCACCCGCGTATCGCCCGGCATCAATCGCATCGATAAGTCGACGAAAGCGGCGGCACCCACGGCCACGAGCACGTTGGTGCGCAGGCCTGCCGTACGTTGGCGGACTTGCCGTTCCACACCGATGATGCAGCCGAGTACGAACGCCACGGCGAGCGAGAGCAGCGTGTTGAGCAGCGGGTAGAGCTGGAAATTCTGAATGTTTTGCAGTGCGTGCATGGGACGTCTCGAATTGACGGTCACGGTGCAAGCCCGGCGCCGCGCGAGGCGGGCGGGCCGTTGGGCGGCAACCTGATCGGGCGGGACACTACGCTCAAGTTGCGACAACGGCGTGACACGCAGGTCGAAGACCCGGGTCACGCCGCCGCGATTATGTCATGTGAATGCGACACGGCATAACGTTGCGCTATGCCGTGTCGCATCACGTCATGCCGACATGGCGTTAAGACAGTTGCGGTGCCAGCAGACGTCGCGCCGTCGCCTCGTCCACGCCCATGCGTTCCATGAAGTCTTCGACCTGATCGGGGCCGATCTTGCCCACGCTGAAGTACGTGCTGTCCGGATGCGACAGGTAGAAGCCCGACACGCTCGCTGCGGGCAACATGGCGAGCGACTCGGTCACGCTCATGTTGATTTCATGCGCTTGCAGGTAGTGGAACATCGGCCCCTTGACCGAGTGCTCCGGGCACGCCGGGTAGCCCGGCGCCGGGCGAATGCCCACGTACTCTTCCTTGATGAGCGCATCGTTGTCGAGCGTCTCGGCGCTGGCGTAGCCCCAGAAATCACGGCGCACGCGCGCGTGCATGCATTCGGCGAAGGCTTCCGCGAGGCGGTCGGCCAGTGCCTTGAGCATGATCGCGCTGTAGTCGTCGTGATCGGCGAGGAAGGTGGCTTCCTTGGCATCCACACCCAGCCCGGCCGTCACGGCGAATACGCCGATGTAATCGGCCACGCCGCTCGACTTCGGGGCGACGAAGTCGGCCAGCGAGCGGTTCGGGCGGCGCACGCCGTCCACCACCGGACGCTCGCTTTGCTGGCGCAAGTTGTGCCACGTGAAAGCGACTTCGGTGCGCGACTCGTCGGTGTAGATTTCGATGTCGTCGTCGTTCACCACGTTGGCGGGCAGCATCGCAATCACGCCGTTCGCGGTGATCCAGCGGCCCAGAATCAGGCGGTTGAGCATCGCCTTGCCGTCGGAGAACACGCGTCGTGCCGATTCTCCGACGATCTCGTCGTTGAGAATGGCCGGGTACGGGCCCGCGAGATCCCACGTTTGGAAGAACGGACCCCAGTCGATGTATTGCGCCAACTCGGCCAGATCGTAATTCTTGAATACGCGGCGGCCGATGAACTTCGGCTTGGGCGGCACATAGGTCGACCAATCGACCTTGTACTTGTTTTCGCGCGCGGTCGAGAGCGACACCATCGGCGTGGCCTTACGGCTGGCGTGCTGGGCGCGCACGCGCTCGTAGTCGGCCTTCACGTCTGCGAGGTACTTGGTCGCGGCGTCGTCCGAGAGCAGGTTCGACGCGACCGAGACCGAACGTGACGCGTCCGGCACATAGATCACCGGGCCGTCGTAGTGCGGCGCGATCTTCACCGCCGTGTGCACGCGCGAGGTCGTCGCGCCGCCGATGAGCAGCGGGATGTTGCGCAGGCGGAAGTACTCGTCGCGCTGCATTTCCGAGGCGACGTAAGCCATCTCTTCAAGGCTCGGCGTGATAAGGCCCGACAATCCGATGATGTCCGCGCCTTCTTCCTTCGCCTTGGCGAGGATTTCGGCGCACGGCACCATCACGCCCATATTCACGACTTCGAAGTTATTGCACTGGAGCACCACGGTCACGATGTTCTTGCCGATGTCGTGCACGTCGCCCTTGACCGTGGCGATCACGATCTTGCCCTTCGAGCGCACGTCTTCACCGGCGGCGGCCATGCGGGCCTTTTCCTCTTCGATGAACGGCACCAGATGCGCCACGGCCTGCTTCATCACGCGCGCGCTCTTGACCACCTGCGGCAGGAACATCTTGCCTGCGCCGAACAGGTCGCCGACGACGTTCATGCCGTCCATGAGCGGGCCTTCGATCACTTGAATCGGGCGCCCGCCTGCGGTTTCGATCTTCTGGCGAACTTCTTCGGTGTCTTCGACGATGAAGGTCGTGATGCCGTGCACCAACGCATGCGCGAGACGCGCTTCCACGGGCTGATTACGCCACTCGAGGTTTTCTTCGCGCTTTGCCGCGCCGCCCTTGAAGCGGTCGGCAATTTCCAGCAGACGCTCGGTGCTGTCGTCGCGGCGGTTGAGCACCACGTCTTCGACGCGCTCGCGCAATTCGGGATCGAGGTTTTCGTACACGCCGAGCTGACCGGCATTGACGATGCCCATGTCCATTCCGGCCTGAATCGCGTGATACAGGAACACGGTGTGGATCGCTTCGCGCACGAGGTCGTTACCGCGGAACGAGAACGACACGTTCGACACGCCGCCGCTGATCTTCGCGCCCGGCAGGTGTTCCTTGATCCAGCGCGTGGCGTTGATGAAGTCGACCGCGTAGTTGTTGTGCTCTTCGATGCCGGTGGCGACCGCGAAGATGTTCGGGTCGAAGATGATGTCTTCCGGCGGGAAGCCCACTTCATCGACCAGCACACGGTAGCTGCGCTCGCAGATTTCGGTCTTGCGTTTGTAGGTGTCGGCCTGGCCTTGCTCGTCGAAGGCCATCACGACAGCGGCCGCACCGTAACGGCGAATGCGCTTGGCGTGGTGCACGAAGGCTTCGTGGCCTTCCTTGAGCGAGATCGAGTTGACGATCGCCTTGCCCTGCACGCACTTCAGACCCGCTTCGATGACTTCCCACTTCGACGAGTCGATCATGATCGGCACGCGCGCGATATCCGGCTCGGACGCGATCAGATTCATGAAGCGCACCATGGCGGCCTTCGAATCGAGCATGGCTTCGTCCATGTTGATGTCGATGACCTGCGCGCCGTTCTCGACCTGCTGACGCGCGACTGCGAGCGCCTCGTCGAACTGGCCGTTCAGGATCATGCGTGCGAACGCTTTGGAGCCGGTCACGTTGGTCCGCTCGCCGACGTTCACGAAGAGCGTGCCTTCGCCGATGTTGAAGGGCTCGAGGCCGGACAGGCGCATCGGTGGCACGTTGTGCGTTTGGCTCATGCTGCTTGATCCTCATCATTACGGTACTGCGACGGCCAGCGGCGCGGCTTCACGTCGGCGAGCACCTTGGCAATCTCGGCGATGTGATCGGGCGTGGTGCCGCAGCAGCCACCGGCCAGATTCACGAGGCCGGCTTGTGCGAATTCTTTGAGCAGGCCCGAGGTCACGTCAGGCGTCTCGTCGAAGCCGGTATCGCTCATCGGGTTGGGCAGACCGGCATTCGGATACACCGACACGTAGGTGTTGCACAGCTTGGCCAGCTCGGCGATGTACGGGCGCATCAGCGTGGCACCCAGCGCGCAGTTCAGGCCGAACGTGAGCGGGCGGGCGTGGCGCAGCGAGTTCCAGAACGCTTCGACCGTCTGGCCCGACAGGATGCGGCCCGAGGCGTCGGTCACGGTGCCCGAAATCATGATCGGCAGCACTTCGCCGGTATCTTCGAACAACTCGTCGATGGCGAAGAGCGCGGCTTTGGCGTTGAGCGTGTCGAAGATCGTCTCGACCAGGAACAGGTCGACGCCGCCTTCCATCAGCGATTTGGCTTGCGCGTAGTACGCCTCGCGCAATTGGTCGAAGTCGACGTTGCGTGCGCCCGGATCGTTCACGTCAGGGCTGATGCTTGCCGTCTTGGGCGTCGGGCCGATCGCGCCTGCGGCAAAGCGCGGCTTGTCCTGCGTGCTGAAGGCGGCGCAAGCTTCCTTGGCCAGACGTGCCGACTCGCGGTTCATCTCGTCGGCCAGGGCTTCCATGTGATAGTCGCCCTGCGCGATGGTCGTCGCCCCGAACGTGTTCGTCTCGAGGATGTCGGCGCCAGCGGCCAGGTACTTGCGGTGAATCTCGCTGATGACTTCGGGGCGCGTGAGCGAGAGCAACTCGTTGTTGCCCTTCACGTCGTGCGCGAAGTCGGCAAATCGCTCGCCGCGATATTGCGCTTCGTCCAGTTTGTACTGCTGGATCATCGTCCCCATCGCGCCGTCGAGAATCAGAATGCGTGATTCGAGCAGCGCCGGCAGGGCCTGCCCACGGGTGTAGCGCGGCTGCGCGGGCCGGGTCGGCGCGGTGCCAACGCCCGCGGTGGCGGTGGTGGGGGAAGCGGTGGTCATGACGAGCGTCGCCTTGGAGTGGCCGGAAAACCTATAATTGTAATGGTTTTGGCGCGCCCCGCTCGGCCGGCGGCCGCGCCGGGCGGGCGCCGGATACCCCGCACCTACCCTTGCGGCGAATGACATCTCGTTAGCAAGACACGTTCAAAGATCGACCACTGACACCCAAGACATGGAATTCCTGCTCCCGAGTGCTGCCAACAAGTTTCTACAAGCCAACGCCAACGCGTTGTTCGTCGACTGCCGCAGCGAGATGGAATACCTGTTCGTCGGGCACCCGGCGGGGGCCATTCACGTGGCTTGGAACGACGGCCCGGACTGGGAGGTCAACCCGCACTTCGTGCAGAGCGTGCGCAAGCTGGCGGGCGCGGGCGGTGACCGGCCGGTGGTGCTGATCTGCCGCAGCGGCAACCGGAGCTCGGCCGCGGGTGAAGCGCTCGAAGCGGCAGGCTTCCTGAACGTCTATGGGGTGCTGCACGGCTTCGAGGGCGATTTGAATGCCACCCATCACCGCAACGCCGTGAACGGCTGGCGCTTCGATGGGCTGCCTTGGGAGCAGTGCTGAAGCGAGGCGGAATCTCCGGGAATCTTCGAAGGGGTAAGCCTGACACACTGGCAAGCTTTGCAGCCATGAAAAAACCCTCGCCGTGGCGAGGGTTTTTCGTGTGGCGGCACCGCGTACGGTGTTTGCGTCAGTGGAGCACAACCGGGTTCGTCATGAAGGTGTCGAACTGACCGAGGAATTCATCGACTTCGTCCTCGGACGGCTCGCTGGCAATCAACTTCTGCACTTCTTCACGGAATTGCCGGGCAAGCGAGCCGTCGAGAAAAATCTCACGGCCAGCGGTTTTGTCCACGATTTCATAGCCACCCGCAGACAGCGAGTGATTGCCGTTATCCGCGGCAAACTCGACGACACAGTAATTCGGGCTGTTGTAAATCATGAGCATGGCAACTCTCCTGGTGTTCCTGCATGGTCCTTGGTAACCCACATAGGGGCGACGCGGCGCGATTTCAAGAGGCATGACCCCATGATTCGCTTATCGGCACACCGGCTGACGAATTCAATGGTTTGGGTCCTCCTTATCGACAAGTTCCAGCAATTCAGGAAGGCCTGCTTTGTGCAGGTTCAAACGTTAGATGCGGCTCCCTGCAAAAACGTTGCAAGCGCATTAGTTACTAACTGTTTCTGCTCGACGATCGATAGGTGGGCCGCGTCGGGCACGATCTCCAGCCGCGCACCGGCAATGCCCTCGGCAATGCGGCGGGCGACGGCAGGCGGCGTACTCGGGTCGTTTTCGCCCACCAGCACCAGCGTCGGCAGCTCGATTTCCGAGAGGCGCGAGCGCACGTCGAAGGCGGCCAGCGCCTCGCACGACGCCGCAAAGCCTTCCGGATCGGTGTGAGCGACCCGGTGGCGAATGCGCTCGGTGAGCTCCGGCTCGTGCTTGCGGAATCGCTTGCCGAGCCAGCGCTCCATGGTGCCGTCGGCCAGCGCCTTCATGCCGCCGTGGCGGGCTTTGGCCGCACGTTCCCGGAAAGTTGCTGCGTCGGCGGCGTCGTAGCCGGACGTCGTATCGATCAACGTGAGGCTTTCGATGCGTTCGGGCGCGTCGAGCGCAAGCTGTTGCGCCACGGCACCCCCCATCGAAATGCCTACGAAGTGCGTACTTGGAATTTCCAGCGAGTTGAGCAGCGCGGCTGCGTCGGCGGCCAGTTGCCCGATGGTGTACGGGCCGTGCGGTACATCGCTTTGCCCGTGGCCACGGCTGTCGTAGCGCAGTATCCGGAAGTGAGCGGCCAAGGCCGGCACCAGGTCGTCCCAGACGGTGAGGTCTGCACCCAACGGATGCGCTAGCGTCAGCCACGGTCCGTGGCCGTCCACCGCGTAATGAATCGATACGCCGTTAGCACTTACTTTCATCGTGTTCGGCCCTTTATCGTCAATCCCGTGGGATGTTTCTGATTATGTCAGGAACAATGAACTTCTGCTCATCGAATCGTCGCAGTGGGGCAACAGCTTCCCTGCGAAGCCGCATCAATCCTAGATCACTCACTGATCTAAGCAATGTTGAGTCGCTAGTTTGGGACGATCCGTCCTGATTGGTGCGGGGGGAAGCCTAGGGCTGGGCCTTCTGCGTGAAGATCAATTCGAACTCGTTGCCTGACGGCTCGATTTGCTTCACCCGCACCGGCAGCCAGTCGAGCGACGGGGCGAGCCAGATGTCGACGCGCCGCTCGTCGCCGTTACGGCGCGGCAGTCGCGTGAAGTGGCGCGTTTCGAGATACCCCTGCGGCGTTTGCAGCGTTTCGCTACCGACGTATTGCACCGGCCAGACTTCGCTGCTGTCGGTATCCACTACGGTGAATTCGTGGGTGACGCCGACCTGCGTGTAGCGCTCGGGGTTGCCGCGTGCGTAGCCAGCGAGTTGCATCATCACGCTGAACCGATCCTGCGCCCCGGGCGCCAGCGGCACCGTTTGGCCCGAGCGCGAGAACGACAGCGTGGGCGTTGCGCCGTCGCGATGGAAGTCGGTGGTGTATTCGGCGCGGCGGCCGCGCTTTTCCACGTAGCGGGCCGGGGCGATGCCGTTGGCGTCGTAGCCGCCCTCGCTGATGAATTCGAATGTGCCGAAGAAGATGATCGGCACCGCCACCCGCAACTGATAGTGGCCGTTCTGATTGACCCATTGCAGTTCGCCGGTCTGATTGCGCACGCCGTTCATCAGCGCGTCGTAGGTGAGCGTGACCGAGGGGGGCGGGTCGAACTTGTCGCCGTTGGCGGCCGCCGCCGTCAGCGCCGGGCCGGGCGGCAGGGCTGCGGTGGCGCCGCTGGCCGGGGCACCCGGGGTGTCGCCTTCGCCTGCCGCGGTGGCCGAGGCTGCCAGCGGACCGGGTTCGTCGGTTGTCTGGGGGGCGGCGAGGGTGTCGGGGCTGGCGGGTGGCGCAATGGGCTTCGGACGTGGCTTGGCCACCGGCTTCGGCGCCGGTGGCGCAGGCGGCGCCGGCGGCACGACGGGCTTGAGCGGAATCAGCGTGATGGGGATGTCGTGAACTGGCGGCGTGTCATCGAGCGTCGTGCGGTGCACGGCCACCCACAGGGCGATGAGCACGTGTACGAGGAACACCGCCAGCACCACGCCTGCCCACATGAGCCAGCGCCGTCCGGACCGTGCGGGCGGCGTCGGACCGGCGGGCGCCCGGAAGGCGGGGTCGGCGGGTGCATCGGGCGCAGCTTGGCGAGGCGGGCGGTTGGCAGGCAATGGCACGTATCAGTGGGCCGGAACGTCAGGACGTCAGCATCTCATATTGCGTTGAATCTGGTTCGACCTGCGCATTCCCGCCCAGTTCGGGACGTTTACCGCGCGTTAGTGACTGGCGCGGCCGGGTGCCTCGGTGCCTGCGCCTGTCCAAGATCGGCCGACAATTGTTGCGCGAGCGTGCGCAGCGCGGTGTCGATCGGGCCGCCCCAACTGGCGTCGAAGCGGCTTTCGGGGCCCAGCGCCATCAAGCCCATCACCAGTTGTCCGGTCGCATCGAACACGGGCATGCAGAAGGCATTGACCGACGGCAGCACCGTGCCTTCGACGCGCGCGGCCCGGTGCTCGCGCACGTCGTCGAGCACGGCATCGTACTGCGCGCGTGTGGCAGGCAGATGATGGCGCGACGCGTGTTGCAGGGTGGCCAGTGCGGCGTCGATGAGCGGCGCGGTTTGGCGCGTCGGCAGATACGCTGCAAACAGACGTCCGGCAGCCGATTCGAGCATCGGCATGACGTCGCCCAGACGCAACGGCACGCGCATCGGGAACGTCGAGTCGAGCCAGTGCACGACGGTCGGGCCCGAATTGCCCCAGACGGCGATGCCCACGGTCTGGTCGATGGCATCGCGCAATTCACCGAGCGCAAAGCGGGCGGCCTTGAACGCGTCGATGCGTGCCAGATGGGCGAGCCCCATGCGCAGCGTGAACGGCCCAAGGTCGTAGCGGCCACTCACGGGGTCTTGCACGATGAGCCCAAGCCGCTGGAAGCTTACGAGATAGCGGTGCGCTTTCGCGGGGTTCATATCGGCGGCGTGAGCGAGATCGCGCAGCATCATCGCGTTCGATGCCTCGGTCAGTACCTCGATGAGCCGGAAGCCCACTTCGATCGACTGAATGCCTGAGCGAAGCTTCTCCTCTTCGGGGGCGGCGCTGGCGCTCGACTCGGTGTCGTCGGCGTCGACGATATCGAGCGCATCCTCGGCGCGCTCAGCGCTTGCCTTGCGAGTTGTGCGTTGATGGCTACGTGTGCCCGCAGTCTTACTTGTCATGTGTCTCTCGTCCTCGTCGCGGTGGCCGACCCTTGAAACAAGCGCGGCCACCGGTGCTGCCCGCGCTTTATTCGAAGGGCTGCGCGGGCGTTGCCCTCGGGTAGAATCGTTGGCTTCACGCGTCATTCTATCGGGCCTGAGACCGCCCGCAGACTCCATCACATGAAACTTGCTACCCGTAAGGACGGCACGCGCGACGGTCAACTGATCGTCGTGTCGCGCGATTTGACGAGCGCCTGCATTGCCGACGCCATCGCCCCCACGCTCCAACGTGTGCTCGACGACTGGACCTTCTACGCGCCGCAACTGCAAACGCTGTACACCGAGCTCAATCATCAACGCGCGCGCAACACCTTCAAGTTCGACCCCGAAGAGTGCATGGCACCGCTGCCGCGCGCGTACCAGTGGGCCGACGGCTCCGCGTACGTGAACCATGTGGAACTGGTGCGCAAGGCCCGTGGCGCGGAAATGCCCCCCGAGTTCTGGACCGACCCGCTCATGTATCAAGGCGGCAGCGACGACTTCATCGGACCGACCGACGACATCGTCTGCGCTTCCGAAGACTTCGGCATCGACTTCGAAGCGGAAGTCGCCGTGGTGACCACCGACGTGCTCATGGGCGCGAGCCCGGCCCGCGCTCTCGAAGGCGTGCGCCTGCTGATGCTGGTCAACGATGTGAGCCTGCGCAACCTGATTCCGGCGGAATTGGCGAAGGGGTTCGGCTTCTTCCAGAGCAAACCGGCGACGGCGTTCTCGCCAGTGGCGGTCACGCCCGACGAACTGGGCGACGCGTGGCGCGATGGCCGTGTGCATCGGCCTTTGACGGTGAAGTGGAACGACAAGAAATACGGCGCGCCCGAGTGCGGCGAAGACATGGTGTTCGACTTCGGCCAACTGGTGGCGCATGTGTGCAAGACGCGTAATGCACGCGCAGGCACCATCGTCGGTTCGGGCACGATCTCGAACAAGGATCGCAGCCGTGGCAGCGCCTGCATTGCCGAGAAGCGCATGCTCGAGACCATCGAAAAGGGTTCGCCCGAGACGCAATTCATGCGCTACGGCGACCGGGTGCGCATCGAGATGTTCGACGCGCAGGGCAAGTCGATTTTCGGGGCAATCGATCAGGCGGTTTCGCCGTTGGACGAGTAAATCCGGCCATGTGCCGCACGGCGAAAGTTACCGGCATAGGGTGAACCCGGATATGGCGGGCAATTCTGGCTCCGCTATTCTTTGTCTCCTTGAGTCGGTTCGTACCCCTACCGGGATCGCGGGCCGTCCCGAACTTTCGCCGGCGCGGCGCGAGGTGTCCGTCCCGGGCCTTCGCGCACGAAAAGAACCAGCGCGGGCCAGACCAGATCAGGATTGGACAGGAGACTTTCATGCGAAACCCCGTGCGCACCGCACTGCTGGGCGCGATGTTGCTGGCGTTGGCCGGTGGTGCCGCCGCTCAGGTGAAGATCGGCGTGAGCATTTCGCTCACCGGCCCGGCCGCCTCGTTGGGCATTCCCGCGCGCAACACCATCACCATGCTGCCGACCGAGATCGGCGGTCAGAAGGTCGACTACATCATTCTGGACGACGCCTCGGACACCACGACCGCCGTTCAGAACACCAAGAAGCTCATCTCCGAGAACCACGTCGACGCCATCATCGGCTCGTCGATCACGCCGAACACGCTGGCCATGCTCGACGTGATCGCCAGCGGCACCACGCCGACGATCTCGCTCGCCTCCTCCGCACGCATCATCGAGCCGGTCGACGCCAAGCGTTACTGGATGTTCAAGACGCCGCAAACCGACGCGCAAATGGCCTCGGCGATTGCCGAGCATGCGAGCCGTCATGGCGTGAAGACGATGGCGTTCATCGGTCAGGGCGACGCGCTGGGCGAAGCGTTTTATGACGAAGTGGCCAAGTTCGCGGCGCTGCAAAAGATCAAGATGGTCGCCAACGAGCGCTTTGCGCGCACCGACCCGAGCGTGACCGGCCAGATTCTGAAGATCATGGCGACCAACCCGGATGCGGTGGTCGTGGGCGCAGCAGGCACGCCGGCGGCGCTCCCGCCGAAGGCACTGGCCGAGCGCGGCTATAAGGGCCTCGTGTATCACAACCACGGCGTGGGCAATAACGACTTCCTGCGCGTGTGCGGCAAGGACTGCAACAACACGTACCTGCCGGCAAGCCCCGTGCTGGTCGCTTCGCAACTTCCGGCCGATCATCCGGCCAAGGCGGTCGCGCTCGACTACATCAAGAAGTACGAGGCGAAGTACGGTGCGGGCACTGTCGCAGCGTTCGGTTCCTACGCATGGGACGCCGGCATCCTGCTGCAACGTGCGATTCCGATCGCCGCGCAGAAGGCCAAGCCGGGTACGCCTGAATTCCGCAAGGCACTGCGCGATGCGCTCGAACAGAGCAAGGAAGTGCACGTGACGAACGGCGTGATCAACATGAGCACGACCGATCACCTGGGGCTCGATCAGCGCGCCCGCGTGATGGTCAAGATCGAAAACGGCAAGTGGCTGTTGGCACAGTAAGCCGCGGCCCGGCGTGAGCCGGGATGAATGAATTGATGACCGTCGGCGGTGCCGGGTTCGCCCGATGCCGTCGTTTTTCCAATCCCCGCATCTGCGGGGATGTTTTTTTGGAGCGGTAGACCATGTCGCAAGATCCGTATCAACACTACACGTCGCTTCAGTTCAAGCGGCATCCGAATGGCGTGCTCGAAGTCATCATGGGCGCGGGGGCGAACAAGAGCGGCTTGTCGACGGCCGACCATCACATGCACCGTGAATTGGCCGACGTGTGGCGCGATATCGACCGCGACCCCGAGACGCGCGCGGTAGTAATTCGCGGCGAAGGCAAGGGCTTTTCCGGCGGTGGCGATTTGTCGCTCGTCGAAGACATGGCCGATAACTTCGACGTGCGTGCGCGTGTGTGGCGCGAAGCGCGCGACCTTGTCTACAACGTGATCAATTGCAGCAAGCCGATCGTCTCGGCGATGCACGGCCCGGCAGTGGGCGCGGGGTTGGTTGCAGGGCTGCTGGCCGACATTTCGATTGCTGCGAAGAACGCGCGCATTATCGACGGCCATACGCGTTTGGGCGTGGCGGCGGGCGACCACGCGGCGATCGTCTGGCCGTTGCTGTGTGGCATGGCGAAGGCGAAGTATTACTTGCTGCTGTGCGAGCCGGTGTCGGGCGAAGAGGCCGAGCGTATCGGTCTCGTGTCATTGACGGTGGACGAAGCCGACTTGCTGCCGAAGGCGTTCGAAGTGGCCGACAAACTCGCGCGGGGATCGACGACGGCGATTCGCTGGACCAAGTACGCGCTCAATAACTGGCTGCGCAGCGCGGGGCCGTCGTTCGATGCGTCGCTGGCGCTGGAATTCATGGGATTTGCCGGGCCTGACGTGCGCGAAGGTATCGCCTCGCTGCGTGAGCGTCGCGCGCCCGATTACAGCGGCGATGCGCCGTTCTGAAGGCGATGCGTGGGCCGAGCTGGCCTGACACACGATTCACGTAGGCTCGGCGTATGATCCATAAACAACGCCGACCGTGACCGGAGACCAAGATGAGCGATTCGACGAGTGCCATGCCCAACGGCTTCGACATTCTCAAGAAGATGTGGGAGGCGTTCAGCCCGCCCGCGACCTTTACGTCTCCGCTGACGCAGCTGATGCAGAGCGCCGCGCCGCTGCTCGATCCGAACGAGATCGAGAACCGGATTGCCGAGATGCGCGCGGTCGAGCAATGGCTGACGCTCAACCTGAATGTGCTGCGCTCGACGATTCAGGCCTTTGAAGTGCAGCGCGCCACGTACGCCACGCTGCGCGCGTTTGGCAGCGGTGGTTTTGGTGCTGCCGCGTCGGGTGAGCCGGCCGGGTTCGGGCAGGCCGCGGCGGGGGCAGATCCGTCCGCGTCGCCGTTCTCTCCGCAGTTCGCGCAATTCGCTCAGGCGGGTAGCAACTTCTGGCGTTCCCCGTTTGCTGCATCGGAACCGGCGCAAGACGTCGAGTCGCAGGCGCGTGCGCCGGAACCTGAGCCGGAACCGGAACCTGAACCGCAAGCGAGCGACGCGCCGGACGCTGCGTCGGGCGAGCAAACCGCAGCCGGTACCGAATCGCCTTTCGCACAAGCGAGCAATGCCTACGGCGCGCTCGATCCGTCGATGTGGTTCAACGCCATGCGCGCGCAATTCGATCAAATTGCGGCGGCAGCACAAGCCGCAGGCGTGTCGGCAACGCACATGACCGAAGCCGCCGCGGCGCAGATGTCGGAAGCGGCAGCGAGCGCCACGAAGGCGACGCAAGCTGCCACCGAAGCGGCGATGGCGGCGGCGGGCAAGCGTGGAGCGACGGCAGCGAAGTCGACCGGCAAGACGGCGGCGAGCAAGACGGCTGCTGGAAAGTCCGCCGCAAGCAAGACAGCAACGGGCAAGGCGTCGAAGTCGACGGCTTCGTCGAGCAGCAAGACAACGGCCGCTAAGTCACCGGCGAAGGGGCCCGCGAAAGCCCCGGCGAAATCGGCGGCAGTATCGCAGAAGTCGGCCAAGTCGGCGAAAGCCAGCGCGACACCGGGCAAGGCTCCCCCGGCGGTGAAGTCCGCCGACGCGACGACTTCCGCCAATAGCGCGGTCAAGGCACCGGCCAAGCGCGGCGGCAAGACGACGCCGTGGGCTTGGTAAGGATCGAGTAGGGGCAGCGTAGGACGCAACAGCATCGCGCAGCGGCCGTTCGTCTCGTAGCGTCACAGAGGCAACGGCCGCGCGGGATAACAACAACAGGGAGGCACCCCATGATTTCAGGCGAACGTACCGGACTCGTCTTGATGGGGGGCGGCGCGCGTGCCGCCTACCAAGTGGGTGTCCTCGCGGCGATTGCCGCCATTCAGCGCGAAGTGTTGCCCTCACGGCGCGCGATTCCATTTCCGATCGTCTGCGGCACTTCGGCAGGTGCGATCAATGCGGCGGCGCTCGCCTCGCATGCCGACGATTTCCAGCACGGCGTGATGAAGCTCGATGCCGTTTGGCGTCAATTCCATGCCGGGCAGGTTTTCCGTGCGGATTCGCTGGGCATGGCGGGCACGGGGGCGCGCTGGCTGGCCGCCATCTCGCTCGGCTGGGCACTGCGTCGCTCGCCGCGCTCGCTGTTCGACTGGTCGCCGCTCGCGGAGATGTTGCGCAACGCCATTCGGCTTGAGCGCTTGCCGGAGGTGTTTGCCTCGGGCGCGTTGTCGGCCTTGTCGGTGACGGCGCTGTCGTATTCCTCGGGCAAACACGTCACGTTCTACCAAAGCGGCGAGCCGATCCAGCCGTGGAAGCGCTCGCTGCGGCTCGCCCGCGCCGTGCCGCTCACCGTCGAACATCTGCTGGCATCGAGCGCGATTCCGTTTCTCTTTCCCGCCATCGAACTCGATCTCGACGGTCAGCCCGAGTATTTCGGGGATGGTTCGATGCGTCAGATCGCACCGCTTAGCCCGCCGATTCATCTCGGGGCGACGCGTATCTTGATCATCGGGGCGGCGCACGGCCAGTATGGGCTGGATAGCAGCGGCGAGCGCATCGCCGGGTATCCGAGTCTCGCGCAGATTGGCGGTCAGGCGCTCGCCAGCGTGTTCATCGACGGGTTGTCGGCCGACCTTGAGCGTCTGCAACACATCAACAACGTGCTGCGGCACGTGCCCGCCGCGCAGCGTGAATCGAGTGGATGGCGGCCGATTGAGACGCTGGTAATTTCACCGAGTCAGCGCCTTGAGCCGATTGCCGCGCGGCATCTGCAACAATTGCCGCGTGCGGTGCGCACGATGCTGGGGGCGATCGGCGCGGACGAGGCGCGTGGTGCCGCGTTCGCGAGTTACCTTTTGTTCGAGTCGTCGTACACGCAGGAGCTGATCGCGTTGGGCGAAGCGGATGCGTATGCGCAACGCGACGCCATCGCGGCGTGGCTGGTGGCCGAAGCCGATGGCACGAGCTCGCTCGACAGCGTGGAGGCGGGGGCTGTGGGCAGTGTCGATATGCCTGCCAACTCGCCGATGTCGTCGACCCCGGCCGACGCCGATGAATCTGCCGTTGGCGGCGACGCTGCGTGAATGTCTGACTGACTCTATCGTTGCCATGTCCCGAACTCACGTTCCTTGCCCTTATCCCTCGACGTTCTGGCGCGACCCGGCGTTGCCGTTTCTCGAAGCCCGCGAAGTGCTCGATGGGCGGCAGGTCTGCTATGCGTTGCACAGCCACGAGACGTTTTCGATTGGTGTGGTGACGGGTGGGCGCAGCACTTATCTGAACGGGCACGCCCGGGAAACGGTGGGCAAGGGCAGTGTCGTTGTCATGAACCCCGATGCAGTGCACGCGTGCAATCCGATTGGCGATGACGCATGGGCGTATCGCATGTTGTTCGTCGATGTCGCGTGGCTCGGCGCTTTGCAGCGCGAGTTGGGCTTTGGCGACGGACAGGATTTGCATCTGTTCGATGCGCCGTCGTCGACGGACGCCACGTTGTACGACGGCCTGAATCGGCTATACGACGTGTGTACCGATCCGGCCGGCGATCAGCTTGAGCGAGAGAGCGTGGTGCAGCAGTTTTTCGTCGACGTGCATGAGCGGTTGAATCCGGCACCGCGCGCGATGCGTGACGATCCGCGCAAGTTACGCGAGGCGGCGGACTTCATCCGGGCGCATTGTCGCGAGGCGCTGACGTTGGCGCAGATTTGCGCGGCAGCGGGGTTGTCGGCGTCATATCTGACGCGCGCGTTTCGGGCGCAGTACGGGCTGACGCCGCATGCGTTTGTGATGAATCAACGCATTCAGTACGCTCGCGCTCGGTTGCGTCGTGGGCATGCGATTGCGGAGGTCGCGCTCGACGCCGGGTTTGCGGATCAGGCGCATTTCCAGCGGACGTTCAAACAGTTGCTCGCGGCAACGCCCGGGCACTATCGGGCGTCGGATACGCGACGCGCGGCTTGAGTGTCGCTTTGGCGGCTTGGCGCTGTACCGCCCGGCGCATTCGGTTTTAACGCATGCCACAGCGCAGAGCGATGGGTATGCCGCACCTATTACCCTGCGACCAAATACACCGCGCTCAACGCCAGTAGCGCGGCCATGACGCGATTGAGGCGTCGCACACGCTGCGCATTGCGCATGTGTTGCCGAAGCATCGCGCCGGCGACGACCCAGCATCCGACAGATATCCAGCACACGACGAAATAGATCGCAGCGAATTGCCAGATTCGCGCGGGGTCGCCTGCGGTGTAGGCACCTGTGCCGGCCAACGCGGCGAGCCACGCTTTCGGATTCAGCCATTGCATGACGGCGCCGTGCAGCATCGTCGGGCCGCGTTGCGGGTTGGCGTCCCCCAGTTCCCCGTTATCGACGGCGAGCTTATAGGCCATGTAGAGCAGAAACCCGACGCCAAACCACTGGATGGCGTGCATCAACGCGGGCACGCGTTGGAGGAGTTCGTACACGCCAAAACCCACGCCTACGAGAAGTACGACAAAGCCTACGGTTGCACCGGTGACGTGGCGCAGGCCGGGCCAAAGCCCATAGCGCGCACCCGAGCCGAGTGCCACGACGTTGACGGGGCCGGGAGTGATCGAGGCGGCCAGCGCGAAGGCGGCCATGGAGTAGAAGAGCGTCATCGGGAACCCTTGTGCGGAGAGTGCAGGGTTCCGAATTTAGATGGGTTGTCGCGGGGCGTATTGAAGAAAACTGCCTAAGCAGGCAAAAGCGCGGGCAAAGGCGCAGGCAAAAGCGCGGGCGAAAGCGGCGAACGGCGGAAGGGCTTTGCCGCTGGTTTTCGGCGTCAAGGCAGCAGACGCTGTCGTAGCCAACCGAGCATGCGGCCCAGGATGGGCAGCTTTGCGTAGATGTCTTCGGTGGCATCCCAGTAGTCGCGTTGGTAAGCAATGCGACCGTCCACGGCTAAACGCAGATGCGATGCGCCGTGAATCACTTGTTCGTCGTCGAGCCAGCGTTTGGCGTGGAAATGAAAATTCCAGACGAGCAGCGCTTGATTGTGTTGCAACAGGGCGGCGGTGATCTCGAAGCGAGGGACGTCGACACGTTCGAACAAACGGTCGAGTAGCGCGGCGAGCTCGGCGGCGCTGCGCACTTCGTGCAACGGGCTTCTGAAGTAGACGGTCGGCGCATAGAACTCGCCGAGATTGGCGACGCTTTGCCGCGTGAGGGTTTCGACGTAGCGCGTCAGACGGGTGAGCGCGGCAGCATGATCGATGTCCATGGCACGGTCTCGCATGGGGCGCGCAGGCGGCGCGCGTGGCGCAGGGGAACCTTGCCGTAACTTACCAGCCGACGCTCGGGCGCGCACCGCGTCGGTGCATTTGGCGTGGCGCGGATGAGACAGCGCGCCGCGGTGCGCGTTGGGCATCCGTGGCGACCCGGGCTAACCGATACCGACCGACGGTGTCCGACGCCGACCAGCGCCAACCAACGCCGACGTGACTCAGCGCACGTCGCTGATCAGTTCCGCCCGTAGATCCGGTGCGCTCGTGCGAGGGTCGAGCCAGATGGCGAAGAAGGCGCGACCGAAGGCGTCGCCAGCGATCTGCCCAATCAATTTGCCGTCCGAGAAGAACCGCGTGCCGTCGCCCGGGCGGTACACGCCGGTCAGGTGTTGTCCTTCCGAGACATCCGGCAAGATGCGGGCAAGCTCGTCCGCCCAGCGCAAGCGCTCGGCATCGGTCGCCACTTGCAGCTTCGTCATTTCGATGAGACTACGCTGCACGAGCGTGCGCGACTTGAAGCTGCGGGCGTAACGCAGGTCGAGGACGAGAGGGTGCGAGCCCCAATTGGCACTGAGGCGATCGACGACCGAGAAGAGTTCGGCGTCGTAGAGATGAAACCCCATGCGGGTGAACGAGCCGTGACCGACGAGATGCGCCGCCGGCACTTCCTGCGAGGCCAGTTGCACGGCATCGAACGCGTTCGCGCTCGGGGCTGCCGTTGCCGCCGCGCTCACGGTGGCACAGACACAGGCGGCGCGCAGCCACGCTGCCAAAGCAAGACGAGTTGCCATGCTCGGCTCCTTTCCGGTCCAAGGATCCAGTCGAGTAAGGGGGCCCGTCGGCAGCGCGCGAGTCGTTCGGTCGGCGCGCTGGCCGGTACAGCTTGTTGCGTGGATGCGACTGAGTGTCTTTTCGACGATCGGGCACGGCGAGTTCGGCGGCCGCGATCACCGCGAACCGAACCGGATCACAAGCACGGAACGACTGCTTTTAGCCTAGACCATGCAAGGTGGGTTGCTGAGCCCCGTCGCACAAGGACAAACCCTGACGCATCGCGGTGGGCATCGACCTCTTTTGCCCACCGTCGGGCGGCATCTGCGCGGCGTTGCCGATGGGGTGGCAATCGCTGG
Organism: Pandoraea pneumonica; assembly: GCF_049918595.1. Lineage (GTDB taxonomy): Bacteria > Pseudomonadota > Gammaproteobacteria > Burkholderiales > Burkholderiaceae > Pandoraea > Pandoraea pneumonica_A. The sequence goes on along the minus strand of NZ_JBNCRZ010000001.1, from coordinate 596,191 downwards.
CGCCGGATCTCCGCTGCCCCTTGATCTTAGGAGCTTTGCGTGACATTTTGACCGTCGTCAAAATTACGCCGCATTACTGTCACGTGAGGCCTGGCGCGTAGGGTTTTGAAAGGCTTTTATGTTATGATTCAAGAGTTTGCCCATATTTTAGTAGGGTCGCTCTAGCCATATCGCCAGGACGCGGCCAAGTTACAGGCGCTTCATCGCCGTCCTTCAGCGACGGCAGGGGTTCAAGACGTGAAGCCGGACGGCGGGGGCCGTTCGTATCGCGGTCACCGTTTTGTCTGTCGAAATTCGGCGTAAACTTTCACAATACTATCTTGAGTCCTGGTGTAAGGTCTCGCGACCTTGGGGGTAATTGAAATGACCGAAATGCTGTATCCCGAACTGTACAAGTCGCTGGAGGCAGTGCGTTGGAACATGGAGAAGGACATTCCGTGGGACAAGTTCGACGCGAGCCAACTCACCGACGATCAGGCGCGCACCATCAAGATGAATGCCATCACCGAGTGGGCGGCGCTGCCGGCCACCGAGATGTTCCTGCGCGACAATCGTGACGACAGCGACTTCTCCGCTTTCATGAGCGTGTGGTTCTTCGAAGAGCAGAAGCACTCGCTGGTGCTCATGGAATATCTGCGCCGTTTCCGCCCGGACCTCGTGCCGAGCGAAGCCGAACTCCACGCTGTGCGCTTCCCGTTCGACCCGGCGCCGCCGCTCGAAACGCTGATGCTGCACTTCTGCGGCGAAATCCGCCTGAACCACTGGTATCGCCGCGCTGCCGAATGGCACACCGAGCCGGTGATCAAGGCCATCTACGAAATCATTTCGCGTGACGAAGCCCGCCATGGTGGCGCGTACCTGCGCTACATGAAGAAGGCATTGACGAGCTTCGGCGATAACGCGCGTGCCGCGTTCGCGAAGATCGGCGTACTGATGGCGTCGGCGCGTCGCACCGAAAAGCCGCTGCACCCGACCAACCTGCACGTGAACAAGGACCTGTTCCCGAACGACACGGTGCAATCGCGCCTGCCGGAACCGGAGTGGCTCGAGCACTGGCTCGACGAGCAGATCAAGTTCGACGACAGCTGGGAAAAGAAGGTCGTCGAGCGCATTCTGCACAACATGTCGCTGCTGTTCGAGCGCACGTTTGCGACCGCGACCGACCTGAACCGCTATCGCAAGGAAATTACCGCGCGTCTGGCGGCAGTGGCTACGCCGGCAGCACCGGCCGTCGCGACACCGTCGTAATTGACGGATATCGCCGTCGACCCCGGTCGACGCGCGATGACAAGCAATTTGCGGTAGCCGTTGTACCGGCGGTATCGCGCAACAAAGGGGCTTCGGCCCCTTTTTTGTTGCCTGCGCGCTGCCGTGGGACAATACCGCGTTCCCTTCGACAGACCGTCATGCAACTCGCCCAAGCTCCCGATTTCGAGGCCAAAGTCCTCACGCGCGACGCCCTTGTGGCCCTCGCCCCGCAACTGCCGCGCCCGCTGGTATTCACCAACGGCGTGTTCGATATCCTGCATCGCGGTCACGTGACCTATCTTGCGCAAGCTCGCGCGCTCGGTGCCTGTCTGATCGTTGCCGTGAATACCGACGCGTCGGTGCGCACGCTGGGTAAAGGCGACGATCGCCCGATCAACAACGAGAACGATCGTGCGGCGCTGCTCGCCGCGTTGCAGAGCGTCGACTACGTGGTGACGTTTGGCGAATCGACGCCTGAAGCGCTGATCGCTGCCGTGCGTCCGGACATCCTCGTCAAGGGCGGCGACTACGACATGGACAAGCTGCCGGAATCGGCGCTGGTGCGCGGCTGGGGCGGAAAAGCTGTGGCGATTCCGTTCGAACATCAACGCTCGACAACGTCGTTGCTCAAGAAGGTGCGGGCGCAATCATGAATCTGGCACCGCTGGTAGAACTCACGCGCGGCGCGAATGGCGTCGATACGGTGGAATGCGTTCACTACGGCGCGGTCGCCGTGGTCGATGCAACGGGCCGTCTGCGCTATGCGGCGGGCGATCCGTCGTTTCTCACCTTTTCCCGCTCGACACTCAAGCCCTTTCAGGCGCTGCCGTTCGTGGAGGGTGACGGCGTTGCGCATTTCGGGCTGACTCAGGCCGAACTGGCGCTGCTTTGCGCAAGCCATTCGGGCGAGGCGTTTCACGTCGAAGGCGTCAAAAGTCTGCTGAGCAAGGCCGGTTGCGATGAGCATCATCTGCAATGCGGCTGCCATACGCCGACGTTTTATTCGGCGACGGGCAAGCGTGCGCCCGCCGACCTCAAGCCGACGGCCCTGCATCACAACTGCTCGGGCAAGCACGCCGGGTTCCTGGCCTATTGCGCGCAGCACGAGTTGCCGTTGGAGACGTATCTCGATCCCGCACACCCGTTGCAGCAGGCGATTCGCGCCCGCGTGGGCGATGTCGTGGGTGTTTCGGGCGACGCGCTGCCGTTGGGCATCGATGGCTGTTCCGCGCCGAACTACGCGTTGCCGCTCGAGAAGCTGGCCGCGGCTTACGCGAAGTTGTCTGCAAGCGACGATGCTGCGCTGTCGACGTTGTTCGCGGCGATGACGCAGCAACCGGAGATGGTGTCCGGCACGGCACGCAACGATCTGGCGTTCATGCGCATGGCCCCGGGTGACTGGGTTGCGAAGATCGGTGCCGACGGTGTGCAGACCATTGGTGTGCGCTCTGCCGGATTGGGCATCGCGATCAAAGTCGTCGACGGCAATATGCGGGCGCTTTATGCCGCTGCGGTTGCCGTGCTGAAAGCCCTTGGATTGGTCGATGCACCGGAGACCACCGGTCTCGCACCGTGGGTCGAACCGACCATCAAGAATGCACGTGGTATCCGCACGGGCGTTGTGCGTCCGGTGGTGGAACTCAAGCGCGTGGGGTGAAGGCGCGGTCGGCAGCGAAACAACTAAGTGCGCGCTGCACCGTGGCTCGCGGCCCGGCCGGTTATCCGCTTAGCGAGTCGGCGTCCCCGCCCGCAACAATGCCGGTGAGGCTCAGACGAAGGCGTTGCCAGCGTCAGTGAACGACCACCGGCGGGCTGCCCGCCGGTGCCGGACATGCCTTCACCAACTGTGCGGACCACTGTTGCGTCACCACACCGCGAAGTTGGGACGCGGCATTCGCGTTGATGCCGGCAATGCGATAAACAATGCGGCTCTTTGCATTCGGCCGCTCGCTCAACTGCGGCGTAATGCCTTTCTTCTGCGCGGTCGCCATCAATCGAACCGCTCGCTCACGGTCGTTGAACAAGCCAAGCGAGACCACGAGATTGGATCCGTCGCCATTGAGCACAAAGTATTCGGTGACCCCCGCTGAGCGAAGCAACGCGATTTGCTTGTCCGCTGCGGCCTTGTTCGGCACCGGATCGAGGTGTACCCAGTAGCGTTTGTCGATGGCAAGTGACTGCATATCTCCTTGACCCGAGGGCATAGCGGCCAGCAACAAGCCACGTGCCTGCTGCGCGTCGTTCGCAGCGAACGGGCCGACATCCAGACACGTCGACGCTGCTGCGGCCTGCGCGGCGGCCGTCGCTGCCGAAGCCGTAGCTGCGTCGCTCGACACGGCGGCGGGTGCGGTGGCAGCCAGTGCCTGACTTGCCGTCGCTTCGGCTGCCGACGCTGGCGCCGCGCCGCTGGAGCCTAGTCCCGAGTCGCCTACGCCATCGCTAGCCTTGCTGGTGCCGTTTGCCCCGTCTGCCCCATTGGCTCCATTTGCACCGTTCGCCCCATCCGTGGTTGAAGCATCCGGACCGCCAGCGTTACGCCCCGGTTTTGCCGCCGCAACGACAGTCTCTCCGCTGATCTGCGCGCCATCGAGGCGGATGCGTCCCGGTTCCAGTTGTTGACTGACGCGCGTAGGTTCACGACCCGTCGTTGGCAGAATGTCGCGCCACTTCAGCCAGCCGAATTGCACGGCCGCCAATGCCGCGTTCGCGGCCAGAAAGAGGATCAACAACAAGGCACGCAACATGTCAGACACCCCTTGGCGCGCGTCGGGCATTACGCGGCGCTTGTGTTGCCGTATTGGCCTGTGCGGAAGGCGCATCGCCTTCACCGAATTCCGCGTCAGCCACCGAACTCAGTGCCACTTCGTATAAGCCTGCGGGCACGAGCTGGTCGTGTTCGGTGAAGGGCAGTGTGAGCGTTTGCGCCAACGCTTGACGTGCGCCACCCGACAATACGCACCGTACCGGTGCCCCAAGCCGCGTTTGAAGTTGTGCGTGATTGCGCTCGACGAGCCCCGCTTGTGCGGCGAGGCATCCGCGCAAAATGGCGTCGGTCGTATTGCGGGCAAAGTCTTGTCCGCCACTGGGCATCGTCGCGTCGAGCGTGGGCAATTGCGCGGTGCCTTGCGCAAGCGAGCGGAGCATTAGCGCGGGGCCCGGCGCAATCAGCCCGCCGAGGTATTGACCGTCGGCGCGCAAGGCTTCAACGGTCGTCGCTGTTCCGAGTGTGACGATCAGGAGATGTTCGCCGGGCCAAGCGGCGTGGGCGCCGATCAGGCTGGCCCAGCGGTCGCTGCCCAACTGCGACGGCACGTCGTAACTGTTGCGCACGCCGGCGCGCATGTCGCTCGCCCGCAAGACTTGCAGCCAATCTGCCGATGCCATGCCCCACAGCGTTTGCAGGGTCATGCGCACGGCTTGTTCGGCGGCGTCGCCTGCAACGTTGGTTAGCCAAACCCCCGCGGGCTCGGGGCAGATGAAACCATCGTCCTGCCCGCCCTGACCGATGGCGAGCGGCGCGGTGTTGGGCGCGAAGTGCGAGTCGCCGGTGGCGCCGTTCGTCATCGCCGACCAGCCTGCGCGAATCTGCGTGGCAAGCGTGCGCCATTCGGTGTGATCGACAGCCCCGCTGGCCAGAAACGCGGGTTCGGCGGCACGCCAATTGGCCGGACGTTTCGCAGGGGCGAGGGCCCACTTAATTCTGCTGTTGCCGGCATCGACGAGCAGCCACGGCGCGTTCGCTGCTTTCGTCGTCGTCGCTGTCGTCGCTGTCGTCGCAATCTCATCGGCAGCCACAGCCTTCGATGCCGTATTCGCCGTCTTCGATGCACTCATCGGCGAGTTCCTTGGGAGGCTAAGGGGGCATCCGTGTCCACGAGCCGCACCGAGACTTCGCCGCTCGCGATGGCGCGCTCCCCGCCATCGGTCGCGACGCGCAGGCACCCTTGCGAATCGACACCCAATGCGACACCGTGCAACACATCGCGGCCATGTTCGATCATACGAATCGACGCGCCGCGATAGGCGTGCATGGCTTCCCAATCTTCGCGAAACGCGTCGAACCCGCGCTCCCCGAAGCGGGCCAGCATCTCTGCCAGCCGTCGAATCAGCGAAGCGAGCACCGATGTCATATCCGGTTCGGGAAGGATCGATTCGAGTGCGGCGGGCGGCGTGGCACTGATGACCGCGGGTGCGGCGGGCGCCGTCGCGCTGTCGATGCGCGCGGCGACATCACCTGCCTGACGCAGATTGACGCCAATGCCGATGACGACACCGATACGGCCGGGGCCAGCGGGGACCGTTTCAATCAAAATGCCAGCAAGCTTGCCGCCGCGAAGCAGCACGTCGTTGGGCCACTTCAGTCCCAACGCTTGGGGGGCCGACAGCGGTAAGTCCGACAACCCTTCGACCACAGCGACACCCGTCGCCAGCGACAAGCCGGCCAATTCGGCGGGACCGCCCGGCAACACATACGCCAAGGAAAACGTCAGGCTGTCGCCCGGCAGACTTTGCCACGCGCGTCCGCGCTGGCCACGCCCAGCGGTCTGGGTCATGGCGGCGCGCACGACCGGTGCACATGTGGCGTCTTCGCGCAGACGGGCGAGCAGGTCGATGTTCGTGGAGCCGGTGGTGTCGACGATTTCGATTTGCCAGTCGCGGCAGGCGGCGCCAAGACGTGCCCGCACGCCGTCCCGATCGAGACGGCGGCCGGGGGCGCCGGGGGACGCGTCGAGCGCCATGCCGGACGCGCCGGAAGGCGAGGCGAGAGGTGAGGTGTTGGGCGTCACGATGGGCGACGCATCGGCGGCTTTATTCATGGCTGCTATTGTAACGGCGGGGCCTGCGCTGCGCCGCAGTGCGCTGCAACCACGGGCATCTTTCGGCATCATCCGAGTCAAAACCCGGCCGATTCCGGCACGTTTTCGGCCGGCGTCGGGTTGCCATCGCCTGGTAGCACCTGTACCGTACAATGACCGCGTTTCGCCGGATTCCGCCCCGTGCTGCGCTCTGGAGACCCCCTGTTTTGAACCTCGATGCCGTGCCCACCCTGGAGCTGACTACCTCGCCGCAAGGCCCGGTAGTGATGCTGCGCGGCCTGTGGACAGCGCTTGCGCTCTCGCAGCGTAAGAAGATGCTGCTGCAACTCGTGCATGCGCTGCCCAGCGGCGAACTCGCGTGGGATCTTTCGTGCGTCGAGCGTCTCGATCACGTCGGTGCGCAGGCGCTCTGGCGGTATTGGAACCGTCGCTTCCCCAAGCAAATTTCGCTCACGCCCACACAGCGGGCGCTCTTCGAACACCTTGCTGAATTCGATCGCACACGACAAAGCCCGGTGCCGACGCGCCGTGTCGATCCTGTCAGCCGGCTGGGCTATTCGCTGTTTTCTCTCGCCGATCATTTGCGCGGCGGCATTTCGATGTTTGGCCGATTCGTGATCGATCTCGGCCGCGTCGTGCGCCACCCCGTGCGGGCGCCGTGGCTCGAAATGTCCGCCAATATTTACAGTGCTGGGGCCAAGGCGCTGGGCATCACAGCACTCGTGGCGTTTCTGATCGGCATCGTGCTGTCGTATCTGTCGGCGCAGCAACTCAAGCTATATGGTGCGAGCACGTTCATCGTGAACATCCTCGGCCTGTCGGTGATTCGCGAGTTAGGCCCGGTGCTATCCGCCATTCTGGTGGCGGGGCGCTCGGGTTCCGCCATCACGGCGCAACTCGGCGTGATGCGCGTGACCGAGGAGCTCGATGCCATGCGCGTGATGGATATCTCGCACAGCTTGCGCCTCATTCTGCCCAAGGTCATTGCGTTGGCCATCGCGATGCCGCTGCTCGTCATGTGGACGAACATCGTCGCCCTGCTGGGCGGCGCGCTGGCGGCGAAGTACGAGCTTGGAATTGGCTTGCATTACTTCTTCACAACCCTGCCTAACGCGGTGCGCATCGCCAACCTTTGGATCGGCTTGGGCAAGGGCGTGGTCTTCGGCATGCTGATCGCACTGGTCGCTTGCCACTTCGGCATGCGGGTCAAACCGAACACCCAGAGTCTGGGCGAGGGCACGACGCAGTCGGTGGTGACATCGATCACGGTGGTGATTCTCGCGGATGCTGTTTTCGCGATTCTCTTCCGCAACGTGGGGATTGGCTGATGAACGAGTCCACGCTCCAGGAAATCGCTCGTCCCGGCACGGCGGGTTGCCCGCCGGTCGCCGCGACGTTGCCCGGTGATGCGGAACCCGTCATCGAAGTGCGCGACCTTACCAAGCGCTACGGCACACACACGATTCACGAGCACCTCGATCTGACGGTGCGTCAGAGCGAGATCATTGCCCTCGTAGGTGGCTCGGGGTCGGGCAAAACGACGTTGATTCGACAGGTCATTGGTCTGGAAGCGCCGACGAGTGGCCATATCAGTATCTTCGGGCACGACATCACAATGATCGACCGACGCACGGCGCATCTGTTGCGCCGTCGCTCGGGCATGTTGTTCCAGCGCGGCGCGCTGTTCTCGGCGATGACGGTGTTCGACAACATTGCACAACCATTGCGCGAGCTTCACACACTTTCCGAAGATCTGATTCGCGACGTGGTGATGTACAAGCTCGAGATGGTCGGCTTGTCAGGACGCATGGCGAACCGGATGCCGTCGGAAATATCCGGCGGGATGATCAAGCGAGTCGGCATCGCACGCGCCATTGCGCTCGAACCCGAGTTGCTGTTTCTCGACGAGCCGACGGCGGGGCTCGATCCGCAAGCGTCCGACGAATTCGTGGACATGATTCGCGGCCTGCATCGCTCGCTTGGCCTGACCGTGGTGATGGTCACGCACGATCTCGATACGGTGATGATGCTCGCGACACGCGTGGCGGTGCTGGCTGATCGCAAGGTGCTCGTGAACGCGCCCGTCGAAGACGTCGTGCGTGTCGATCATCCGTTCATCCACAGCTTCTTCCTTGGTGAGCGCGGTAGACGCGCGTTGCTGGCCTTGCCTGCGGCGCGCCGCCAAAAGATTTCGGAGTTACTCGACGATGGAAAATAAATCGCACGCTTTCATGGCGGGCTTGTTCACGCTGGTGCTTCTCGCGACAGTCGCCGCTGCGGTGTACTTTTTCAACCGCGACAATCGGGTGCGCGTGCCATACGATCTGGTCTCGCGCACGAACGTGAATGGCCTGAATCCCGAATCGGCGGTGCGCTATCGCGGTCTTGCCGTGGGCAAAGTCGATTCGATCAAGTTCGATCCGCGCACCCCGGGCCAGATCCTCATCCGCATCCTCGTCAACGAGGGCACACCGATGACCAAGTCGACGTACGCCACCCTGAGTTATCAAGGTGTGACCGGGCTGGCCTTCGTGCAACTCGACGACGATGGTCGTGACCGGACGCTGCTGCCGTCGTCGGAAACGCATGTCGCGCAGTTACGTCTGCGCCCGAGCTTCCTCGACGAGTTGCAGAATCGCGGCAACACGCTTGTGCGTCAGCTTGAGCAGGCGAGCTCGTCCGTCAATCAACTGCTGTCTGCCGACAACCGCCAGGCCGTGATCGATTCGGTCAATAGCGTGAAGATGGCTGCGCAGAGCGTGAACCGTGTGGCACAACAGCTGGAACCGGTGACCAAACAATTGCCGGAGACAGTGCGTGAGCTCAACGGCACGCTCGCAGGCGCGAACCAACTGACCCATCAATTGACCGATCCGCAGGGCCCGCTGGTGCGAAATCTCGACAGTGTGGGGCGTGCGGCCGATCAGGCGGCATCGAGTCTTGCGGCGTTCCAGGCGACGACGCAAACCTTCGAGGGTTCGCTGCAACAAGAGGCGTTGCCACGGCTCAATACGCTGTCCGATGATCTGCGCACGACGACGCAGGCCGTCGGTCAGGCGGCAGAGACGATCAATCGCAATCCGCGGGCGCTGCTGTTCGGCACGTCGCCGCCACCGCCCGGACCGGGTGAATCGGGCTTTGCATGGCCCGGCGGAGCAGGACGATGAGCAGCCAGACCGAATTGCCAAAGGACACCGATATGCTGGATTCCCTTCGCGGCGCGTTGCGCACGCTACTGCTCGCGGCAGGTGCTGCGGCACTTGTGGCCGGATGCGCGACGAGTTCGCCCTCTGCGTCGCTGACGCGTTTCGATCTCGGCCCGCCGACGATGCCAGCCGCGTCGGATGCGTCGCGTCCGACGCAGTTGTCGCCGCTCAAGGTCGTAGTCAACGCACCGAACTGGCTAGACTCCGACTTGATTTACTACCGCTTGCCGGCAAGCGACGGCGATCAGGCGCGCGTCTATGCGAACAGCCGCTGGCTCGCGTCGCCGGCGCGATTGTTCGGCGACCGGCTGCGCGTGGCGCTCGCTGTCGATCGGCCTGTGCTGGCCGCAGGCGACCCGACGGCGGCGCCTGCACTGCGTGTCGAACTCGACGAATTCGCGCAGTACTTCGACAGCGCGACGACGAGTCGCGGTGTCGTGCAAATTCGAGCAACGCTGTTCGATGGCCCCAAGCTACTCGCGCAAACGACGCTGCGTGCGCAAGCTCCCGCGGCGACGGCGGATGCCGCAGGCGGGGCCCGCGCACTTGCCGTAGCGAGCGATGCCGTCCAGACACAATTGGTTCAGTGGCTCGCCGGGCGCGTGCCGACGCCCTCGGCAACGACGCGTTCAGCACCGTCGACACCCGCGCGCTAACGCAGCAGCGTCAATGCCCGAGTCAGACGTCAAACCATGGCAACGACGCGCCTCGCCGCTCACGCGTCAGGCGTTGCTTTGCCTGATCCTGCTCATTGCGTACGCGAGCCTGTACCCGTTCGAATTTCAGCGAGCGGCCGTCGGCCCGTTCGACTATCTCTTTGCCCCGCTACCGCGTTGGATGACGATGTTCGATGTCGTCACCAATGTGCTCGGCTACATGCCGCTCGGCATGCTGACCGTGCTCGCATTGCACCCGGCGTGGCGTGGCACGCGCGCGGTGCTCGCGGCGTTTGTGCTCGGCGCGTTGCTGTCGTGCGGCATGGAGGCTTTGCAAACGTATCTGCCCACACGGGTGGCGTCGAACGTCGATCTCGCGACGAATGCACTGGGTGCGCTAATCGGTGGTGCGATGGCGGTGCCGCTCACGAGCGCCTTGCTCGATCGCGGGTGGCTGCGGCATCTGCGCTTCGCGTGGTTCGAGCGGCACGCGAGCGTGTTGCTCGTGTTGCTGGCGCTGTGGCCATGGGCGCAGGCGTATCCGCAGCAGTTTCTCTTCGGCGACGGCGATCTCGTGCGCCAGATTTGGCTCTGGCAAGACCCGGACATCACCGATCTTGTGCTCGACTGGGTGCCGCGTTTGGGGCAGTTGCAGGACTACCTGTCGGCGCTCGACGCCGTCGCGAGTCATGCGCTGTGGGAAACCGTGGTGACTGCCAGCGGCACCATTCTTGCCGGGATGCTCGCCACACTGGCCATGCGCCGGGGCGCCCCGCGTGTGCCGCTGTTGTGCGCCATGTTTGTCAGCGCCTTCGCGATCAAGGCGGGCGCGTCGGCATGGCAATTTTCTCCGGCGCAGGCATTCGACTGGGTGACGACAGGCGCGATCTACGGACTGGTGGTCGGCGCGCTCGTACTGACGGTGGCCGCTCGCGGCCCGCGTGCGCTACGTGGCGCAGTGGCGCTGGCGGCGCTGATCGTGCTGCTGGTCTTCGTGAATCTGCTGCCCGCCAACCCGTATTACGAGGCGGCGTTACAGTCGTGGCGGCAGGGGCGCTATGTGCACTTCAACGTGCTCGCGCGCTGGCTCGCGTGGACATGGCCATATCTGGTGCTGATTTACTTGCTCGCGATGTTCGATCCGAGCCATCGCGGGCCGGCGCGCACCACTGGGCATGTCGGTTAGAATGGCCCGCAATAACGTGCCAACCCCCACAGAGCGACCGATATGGCCACCGAGGCGCAGTTTTACAAGCATCACGTTTTTTTCTGTTTGAATCAGCGCGAACCCGGCGCAGACCGTCCCTCGTGCGCGAACTGCAACGCGCAGGCGATGCAGGAATACGCCAAGAAGAAGGTCAAGCAACTGGGTCTGGCCGGTCCCGGCAAGGTGCGCGTGAACAAGGCCGGTTGCCTTGATCGCTGCGAACTGGGCCCGGTTGTGGTGATTTACCCCGAAGGCACCTGGTACACGTATATCGATGAGACCGATATCGACGAGATCGTCGAGAAGCATCTGGCGCAGGGCGAGATCGTCGAGCGTCTGCTGATCGACTGACACCGCGTACGCGTCTTATCAGGTAATACGAGCAACACCGGGGCCTAACTCCTTTCATCAGGCTTCACGTCAAGCATCACGCATGAACGCTCAAACCGAACGCTTTACCATCGACGGCCCGGTCGGGGCCATTGAGATCGCCATCGACCGCCCGGCGGGCGAGCTGCGCGGCATCACGCTCGTGGCGCACCCGCATCCGCTCTTCGGCGGCACGCTCGACAACAAGGTGGCGCAGACCCTCGCACGCGCTTTCGTGCAACTCGGCTACGCCGTCGTACGCCCGAATTTCCGCGGCGTGGGCAAGTCAGAAGGCGAACACGACAAGGGCATTGGCGAGCGCGACGATCTGCTCGCCGTCATTGACTGGATGCGCCAGCAACCTGGCTGGGAAACGCCTCCGTTGGCACTGGCCGGTTTCTCCTTCGGCACGTTTGTCCTCTCGCATGTGGCGAAAACGCTGGCCGAAGCCGGTACGCCCGCGCAGCGCCTCGTTTTCGTCGGCACGGCGGCAAGCAACTGGGATGTCGCATCCGTGCCCGCCGATACGCTCGTCATTCACGGCGAAGTGGACGACACGGTGCCGCTCCAGTCGGTACTCGACTGGGCGCGTCCGCAGACGCTGCCGGTGGTGGTCATTCCAGGCGGTGAGCACTTCTTCCACGGCCTGCTGCCGCTACTCAAGCAGATCGTGGTCGATGCGTGGCGCTATTGACACACATCGGGCCGATTTCGGGGGGTAACCCTCCCGACACTGGGGTACGCAAATCACGGCGGGTATAATTCGTCCCTGAACCTGTCAGGCGATGCCGGGTCTATTCCTCCCGACATGCCTGGCACCGGCGCTTCGGTGCCGCTGTCCTCTTCACCGTGCCGCTTTCGTGTCTTTCATGTTGCGATCGTGCGCGCGGTGCTCAATCCAGTGCAGATGCCTTTGAGTCTCACACCGTTTCTCTCTTCGCCAATGAAATTCAACGCTTCGCTGTCCCGTGCCGCCGCTGCCGCGGCGCTCGTCGCTTGCGGCTCGCTTGCTGCACTCCCGGCCCGTGCTCAACAGATTCCGCCGCCGCCGATGTCGGCCAAGGCGTGGACGATCGTCGACGTCACCAGTGGTCAGGTGCTCGCGGCCGGCGATCCGGAAGCGCGTGTGGAGCCGGCTTCGCTCACGAAGATCATGACGTCGTATCTGGTCTTCGAAGCCCTGCGCGACAAGCGCATTTCGATGGATCAAACCGTCATTCCGGGCGAGTCGGTGCGCAAGGTGGGCCGCGACGAGTCGCGTACGTTCATCGAAGCGGGCAAGCCGGTCAGCGTGCACGATCTGGTCTACGGCATGATCATTCAGTCGGGTAACGACGCCTCGATCGCGCTGGCCGAACTCATCGGCGGCTCGCAGCCGGGCTTCGTCGAGCTGATGAACCGTGCTGCGCAGCGCCTTGGCCTGAAGAATACGCATTACACGAACGTCGACGGTCTGACCGATCCGCAGCACTACACGACGGTTGCCGACATCGCCACGTTGTCGACGCACATGATTCAAGACTTCCCCGAGTACTACAAGATCTACTCGGAGAAGAGCTTCACGTACAACAACATTCGCCAACCGAACCGCAACCGCCTGCTCTCGCTCGACCCGACCGTGGACGGCCTGAAGACCGGTCACACCAAGGAAGCGGGGTACTGCCTCGTGTCGACGGCATCGCGTCCGTTGCCGGGTGCCCCGGGTGCCAATCGCCGCGTGCTGTCGGTGGTGGTGGGCGAGCCGACCGAGCGCGCGCGCGTGCAGGACAGCCTTTCGGCGCTGAACTACGCGTATCAGAACTTCGACACGCTGCGCGTGTACGCCGCGAACCAGGTCGTGGCCACGCCCAAGGTGTGGAAGGGCAAGGATAGCGAGCTGAAGATCGGCGTGAAGAAAGACACCTTCATCACCGTGCCGAAGGGCGTGGCCGACAAGATCAAGCCGCAACTCGAGCTGCGCGAGCCGCTGATTGCGCCGATCGCCAACGGCGCGCAGGTCGGCACCGTGAAGGTCATGGCCGATGGCAAGCAACTGGCCGAATTCCCGGTCGTGGCGCTCGCCGACGTCGCACAGGCCAGCTTCATCGGCCGCGCCTGGGATGCGCTGCGTTTGATGTTCATGAAGAAGTAAGGACGTTTCCACGCGCCGGTGAACCATCGTCGGCGTGTGGGGAGTATGGCGGGTTCGCGGTGCGGACCTGCGCCTCGCCGGTCAGGTCAGGCCGGCAAACGCGAGGCGCGCCCCAGGGGCGCGTTTTGCAATTTAGCCGTGCGCGATACGCGCCCCCCGCAAATATGGACAACCCCACCGTCTGGCTCAATGGCGAACTGATTCCGCTCAGTGACGCGAAGATTTCCGTTCTCGATCGCGGTTTCCTGTTCGGCGACGGCATTTACGAAGTCGTGCCGGTCTACCACGGCAAGCCGTTCCGGCTGACGCAACATCTGGATCGCCTCGAGCGCAGTCTGGCCGAGATTCGTATCGTGAATCCGTACACACGCGCCGAATGGGAAGCGCTGTTTGCGCGCCTGTCGGCCACTTGTGCCGCCGACCCGCACAGTGTGTACGTGCAGGTCACGCGTGGCGTGGCACCGCGTCAGCACACGTTCCCGAAGGACATCACGCCGACGGTGTTCGGCATCGCCACGCCGCTCACGCTGCCGTCGCGCGAGAAGGTCGAGCATGGCGTGGGTGCCGTGACGCACGAAGACCGCCGGTGGCTCAACTGCCACATCAAGTCGACGTCGCTGCTGGGCAACGTGCTGATGGCGCAATATGCGGCCGATCACGATGTGCAGGAGACAGTGCAGTTCCGCGAGGGCTTCCTGACCGAGGCGTCGTCGAGCAACGTGTGGGTCATCAAGGGCGGTGAAATGTTTGCGCCGCCGCGTGATAATCGCATTCTGGAAGGCATTCGCTACGGTGCGCTCGAAGGGTTTGCCAAGGAGTGCGGTATCGCATTCCACGAGCGTCCGGTCAGCGAGGAAGAAGTGCGTAGCGCCGACGAGTTGCTGATCACGTCGGCGACCAAGGAAGTGCTGGCCGTTGTGCGTTTGGACGACGAGCCGGTGGGCGACGGCAAGCCCGGCCCTGTCTTCCGCGCACTGTACGCGGCTTATCAGCGAGCCAAGGAGGCGCTATGACGCCGGAGAACAAAGAAAGTCTGTTGGAGTTTCCGTGCGACTTTCCCATCAAGGTGATGGGAAAGATGCAGCCGGATTTCGCCGATACCATCGTGGCGTTGTTGCGTGAGCTCGATTCCGAGTTCGATGCGGCCACCGTCGAAATGCGTCCGTCGAGCTCGGGCAACTACCTTGGCCTGACCGTCACGGTGCGTGCCAACTCTCGTGCTCACCTCGACGACATTTACCGCGCGCTGCATGGCCATCCGATGGTCAAGGTTGTGCTGTAACGCCGCACTTACGCATGCGTCGGCGCACCGTCATCCGGCGGTAGCGCCGGTGCGAGCCCCAGTTGGGCGTCTGTGGTCAGCGTGCCTGCTGTAGAGGCCATACCGGCGGCGAGCGCTTCGGGGCTCGCCTGCGCCGGACGGCGCTGCATGTTCATGACCGCCTCGAACGCCCCCATCTCCTCGAGAAACCACGTGCGAAACGCCTGCACTCGTTGGGTTTCGAACACCCCCGGCGGACACACGAAGTAGTAGTCCCATTCGCACGGCGTATCGACGTCCGAGAGGCGCACCAACCGCCCAGCCATGATGTCGCCCACGGCCAGCGAGCGCCGCACGAGCGCCACGCCCTGGCCGACGATGGCCGCTTGCGACAGCATCCCCGAATCCTGATACATCATGCCCTGCGCCGGCTCGGGCAGATCGAACCCGGCTGCCGCAAACCACGGTGCCCATGGCTCGCCTTCGGAGCGCAGCAGCGTGCTTTGGCGCAACGCCTCAGCGGTCTGAGGCAGGTGTCCGTCGTTGTAGGTCGGCGCACATGCCGGGAAGAACACGTCTTCGAGCACTTTTTCGATATGCAGGCCAGGCCAGTTTCCCTTGCCCATGCGCAGCGCGATATCTACGTCGTCGCGTTCGAAATCGATCAGCTCCGCGCTGCAACGCAGTTCTACCTCCAGCTCGGGATGACGGTCGATGAAGCGCCCGATCCGCGGCGTCAGCCATCGACTGGCAAAGGACGGCATCGTGGTGAGCACCAAGCGCCGTTCGCTGCGCGTACCGGCCTGCAACTTGCGCGTGGCCTGTGCGATATCGCCGAGCGCGGCCCGGATCGACACGGCGTATTGCCGCCCTGCGGCGGTCAGGCTGATGCGCTTGCCGTTGCGGGCGAAGAGCTGGGTGCCCAGCTCCTGCTCCAGCGCGCGGATCTGATGGCTGATGGCGCCGTGCGTGACGAACAATTCCTCGGCGGCGCGGGAAAAGCTCTCCAGACGCGCAGCCGCTTCGAACGCGCGCAGAGCACTCAGGTTGGGAAGTCTCCGAAGATCCATGTGAGCTTTATTCGCAAGGCCGTGAAAATATGTCGTTTGGTGTAGCGCTTGGCAGTCCCTATGATTCAGTCATTGTCTCGCACTGAGTGGGGGTCGTAAAATGCAAAACAATTTGACAAAGGTGCAATATTTTTACGGCATCCGGCCGGGCGAAGTCGTGAGTCTCGACTTGCACCACGAGCATACGCTTGTCGCACGCGGCGCGGCAGTCTGGGTGACACGGGCGGGCGACCCCCGCGACTACTGGCTGATGCCGGGGCAGCGTCTGGCGGTAGAGCCGGGACGCCGCTACTGGGTCTCGTCGGACGACGGCGCAGAAGCGGAGCTCGAACGCGAAGTGGCGCATCGTTTCCCGCTGGTACGTGAGCTTCGCCGCTGGTTGGCCGGGCGTCGGGCCGCACGTGAAGCGAATTCCTGCGCATCGGCCGCTTGAGGTGTCGTGAGGGCAGGCGCGTCGCGATTGCAGTGAGTTCGCCCGACGCCTTCGATGCGGCTCAACCATCAAATTTCACGCGCTCGCGTGGCAGTCCTTGCCACCGAGCGCGTGAGTCGTTTCAGACATTGACTTGATGTCAATTGAATTCACATCAAAGCGCGCAACAATCGAACGAAAATGCGCCGCTTCATGGGGAGATTTCGCGCAATGACGCAAGGTTCTAGCCCGGCTCGTGCAACGCCGGTCGCTTCTACGCCCGCTTCCACGTCCACAGACGCGGGGCACGGGCCGTCGAATCCGCAAGCCGACGAGCGTTTGGGCCGGTGGTTGATGGTCGCCGCGATGGT
This sequence comes from Pandoraea pneumonica, assembly GCF_049918595.1. GTDB lineage: Bacteria > Pseudomonadota > Gammaproteobacteria > Burkholderiales > Burkholderiaceae > Pandoraea > Pandoraea pneumonica_A. The sequence goes on along the minus strand of NZ_JBNCRZ010000001.1, from coordinate 579,443 downwards.
GATTTCCGGCACCATCGGGTACTTCGTGCTGATGTCCGGGCAGCCTGCGCTCAATGTGGTGTTCTTCCGATGCCTGATCGGTGCGGCTAGTTTGTGTGCCTGGTGTGCCTACCGCGGCTATTGGCGCGGTTTGCGTCTGGCGCGCTGGCAAATCGTGAACGTGGCGTTGGGCGCGATTACCCTCGTGTCGAACTGGTATTTCCTGTTCAGCGCGTACAAGCTCACTTCAGTGGGTATCACGACGGTCGTCTATAACGTGCAGCCGTTCTTGCTCGTGATGGCGAGCGCCATCATCACGCGCGAGCGCCCGTCTGCCGCAACGCTTGGGTTCCTCGGACTGGCGTTCGCCGGGTTGGTGATTCTCGCTGAGCCGGGTGGCGTGCACGGTGAGGGCTATCTGCTCGGCGTGGCGAGTGCGCTGGCGGCCGCGTCGCTTTACGCGGCAACCACGTTGTTCACCAAGAAGCTGGCGGGCACGCTCCGGCCCGAGATCATTGCTGCACTGCATATGGTGATCGGCGCCGTGGTGTTCGTGTGGATGGCCGACTTCGGTCACTTGCCCGGCGGCCCGCGTCAGATCGGGGCCATCGTCACGTTGGGCTTGTTCCACACCACTTTCATGTACCTGCTGTTGTACGGCGCGTTTCAGAAGGCGTCGACGTCGAGCCTTGCGGTGTTCGGCTTCGTGTATCCGGTGGTGGCTGTGGCGGTCGACTTTCTCGCATTCGGTATCGTGCTGCACCCGACGCAGTGGCTGGGCGGCGTGATGATTCTGATCGCGGCCGGTTGCTACGCGCGGGGCATTGGCGCGGCACCGGCGAAGAAGGCGGGGGCGGCCTGATCGTCGGCAGCGTCCACAGCGACCCCATGAACGTGAACTCCGCCGCAGCGCTCCGAGCAAGACGCGGCGGGTTTCGTTAAAATCGCGGTCATGACCTCCCCGATCGAAGTGTGCTGGCGCGGCACCGAAGACTACGCCACATCGTTCGACGCCATGCGCGCGTACACCGACGCGCGTGGCGCGCACGGCCCGGATCAACTCTGGATCGTCCAGCATCCCCCCGTCTACACGCTGGGACTCGCGGGCGACCCTGCTCACCTGCTCATCGCCGATAGCGGCATCCCCCTCGTCAAAGTCGACCGGGGCGGGCAGATCACGTATCACGGCCCCGGCCAGGTGGTGATCTACCTGCTCGTCGACCTGCGCCGGCGCAAGCTTGGCGTGCGCGAACTGGTGCGGCTGATCGAGCAGGCGGTGATTGATACCCTTGGAGCGTATAATCTCGCTGTTGAGCGCCGGGCTGGCGCGCCGGGCATCTATGTGAGCCCGGGCGACGGCACCGTAGCGCATGCTGGCGCGAAAATCGCAGCACTCGGGTTGAAAATCCGCAACGGATGCAGTTATCACGGCGTGTCATTGAACGTCGGGATGGATTTGCGGCCGTTCGACTGGATCAATCCGTGCGGTTACGCCGGCTTGCAAACCGTAGACATGGCCACGCTCGGCGTGGCCGCCCGCTGGGACGAAGTGGCCGCGCGACTGGCGCAGCAACTCGGCCATCACCTCGAACAGCACCCCGCGACGGCTGACGCCGCGCCGCCTGCCGATTCTGCGCCCAGCGCCGATGCGGCCGCCAGCGCGAACACCGCCGCCTGAATGGACGCCTGGAAAGCCCCATCATGACCACCACTGTGAACGACACCGCGAGCAAGGAAGTTCGCACGATCGATGGCGATTACGACGCCACCGCCAAGCAGAAGTCACAAGCCAAGACGGCGCGCATTCCGATCAAGATCGTGCCGATCGAGCGGCTGAAGAAGCCGGACTGGATTCGTGTGAAGGCGGCTACGCATACGTCGCGTTTCTACGAGATCAAGCAGATTTTGCGCGAGCACAACCTGCACACCGTGTGTGAAGAGGCGAGCTGCCCGAATATCGGCGAGTGCTTCGGCAAGGGCACGGCCACGTTCATGATCATGGGCGACAAGTGCACGCGCCGTTGCCCGTTCTGCGACGTGGGTCACGGCCGCCCGGACCCGCTCGACGCAGACGAACCGCTGAACCTCGCCAAGACCATTGCGGCAATGCGCCTCAAGTACGTGGTGATCACCAGCGTCGACCGTGACGACCTGCGCGATGGCGGTGCCCAGCACTTCGTCGATTGCATTCGCCACGTGCGCGAGTTGTCGCCGCAAACCCGCATCGAAATCCTGACGCCGGACTTCCGTGCCCGTCTGGACCGTGCGCTGGGCATCCTGAACGCCGCACCGCCCGACGTGATGAACCACAACCTCGAAACGGTGCCGCGTCTGTACAAGGAAGCGCGCCCGGGCTCGGACTACCAGCATTCGCTCACGCTGCTCAAAGAGTTCAAGGCGAAGCATCCGGACGTGGCAACGAAGTCGGGCCTGATGGTCGGCTTGGGCGAGACGGACGAGGAAATTCTGGAAGTCATGCGCGATTTGCGTGCCCACAACGTCGACATGCTGACGATCGGCCAGTACCTCCAGCCGTCGGAGCACCACTTGGCCGTGCGCCGTTATGTGACGCCGGACACCTTCAAGATGTTCGAAGAAGAAGCCTACAAGATGGGCTTCACGCACGCCGCCGTCGGGGCGATGGTGCGTTCGAGCTATCACGCCGACGTGCAGGCCCACGAAGCCGGCGTGGCCGACGCCATCTAAGGCGAGAAATGAAGCGAACCCCGGGCGGCCAAATCCCGGGGTACCCAAGAGCGGACTGTGCCTCACAGTCCGCTTTTTTATTGGGCGAGTCGAAAAAGTCATTACGAGCCATCACACGCGTCGCCCGGTTCGATACGCAATACGCTCGCAATAGGTTCGTAAAACGCCTACGACCGCAGGGAAAACGTACCGAACCGTCATCGTTCTGCCATTAACGTCGCGCATTCGCCGCGACGACAAGCGCGTCTCTCCCTATCGCGCGCCGAAATATGTTGTAACAACCATCACCTTGTCGCCCCTCCGGCGTTGTTTCAGAATATTGAAACCTTGTTTTGCTGGTCAAAACGAAGGGTTCGCGATTCGCGAGCGAGTGTTCCGAACGTACGTGAGGAGACGGCATGTCCCGTCAGGTGACCGAGGGTCGATATTTTGTGGAGGCGCCGCAAGCCGGGCGAGGTGGGCAATTGCTCCGCCACCCGCTGGTATTCGACGCGCCACACAGCGGCCACGTGTTCCCGCCCGACTTCGATACCATCGCCCCGACGGCGGCCATTCACGCTTGTGGCGACGCTTACGTCGACGAACTGTGGTCCATCGTCACGCAACACGGTGCGACGCTCGTCGCCGCGCTCTTCCCGCGCGCTTATATCGATCCGAATCGCGCCGTCCACGATATCGACCCCGAGTTACTGGCCAGCCTGTGGCCGCACGACGCGCGCCCCGAGGCGTATAGCGAGCGAGGCGTCGGCCTGCTGCATCGCTTTGCCGCGCCGAACCAGCCGCTGTACGACCGGCGGCTGAGCGTGGCCGAGGTGGAGCGCCGGATCAACGATTACTACCTGCCGTACCGACAGGCGTTGCGCGATGCGCTCGACGCCGCCTGGAACGAATACGGCGTGGTCTGGCATCTCGATTGCCACTCGATGAGCTCGCGCGGCGGTGCGCTCGACCCCGATGCCGGGATGTCGCGCGCCGACGTGATCGTGAGCGACTACGACGGCACGACGGCCGACCCGGCGTTCTCGCGCTGGTTGATCGCCGAGTTCACGCGGCTGGGCTTTCGCGTGGCGTACAACACGCCCTATCGCGGCGGCGACATCGTGCGTCACTTCGGACGGCCTGCCGAGCGCCGACACAGCGTGCAAATCGAGCTGAACCGGGCGCTTTACATGAATGAATCACGCGGCGAGAAACATGACGGTTTCGCGTCGCTGCAATCGCAACTAGGGCAATTTGCGGCGGCGCTCGCCGCGTATGCCGAACAACATAGCGAGGAAGCTTGATGGACTACACAGTCGCTTCGGTCGACACGGCGCTTTCGCTGCTGTCGCTGGTCGGGGAGTGCCCCGGTCTGGGTGTGACGGAACTGGCGCAACGCGCTGGCCTGAACAAGTCACGTGCGTTTCGCCTGCTGGCGACGCTCGAACAGCACCGCTGGGTCGTGCGAGAGGGCAGCCCCGTGACCTACGTGCTCGGCGCGCAAGCGCTGGTGCTTGGTGTGGCGGGCCACGAGCAGGTGAATCTGGTGAAGGTGGCGCATCGCCACATCCAGTCGCTCAACCGTGCGCTCAACGAGAACATTCAACTGCGCGTGCGCGACGGCCTCGAGTCGCTGTGCGTGGCGCGCGTGGAATCGACCCACGAACTGCGCGTGCATGGCGTGGTCGGTAATCGCCGCCCGCTGTACGTCGGTGCATCGGGCCGTGTGCTGCTGGCGTTTGCGTCGGACGACGTGCGCGCCCAAGTGCTGGGCCGTCCGCGCAAGCGCTTCACCGCAGGCACGCTGATCGAGCGTGATGAACTTGCCGCTGAGTTGCTTAACGTGCGTACGCAAGACTGCGCGGTGAGCTTTGGTGAACTGGCCCCGGAAGCGGTGTCGGTTGCCGTGCCGGTGCGCGATGCTTCGGGCGAAGTGATTGCGTCGCTGTCGGCATCGGGCCCGTCCTCGCGGATGACCCGCGCGTTGCTGCCGGATATCTCATCGCGCTTGTCGGCCTGCGCCGCGGAAATTTCCGCCGAGCTGGGCTATCAGGTGCAAGTGCCGGAAGTGCTGTCGGCCTGACGTTCGCGACAGCAGCACATCGACCGGCCGGTGCTTTCAATGCTTCGGCCGGCGGTGGCGTCGCCAACGCGTTACCCGCCCGCAACGTGCCCAAATCGCCGCGGATTTTTCAACGTTCCGTTGTGCGTTAGCCGTCTCGGGGTTTGCCCCCATCCGCGTCGCGAGATTTCCCCATTTCGCTCAAAATTCCGGAAATCCAGAAACAATATTCTGAGTTTTTCTGGATTTCCGTATACCCGACCATCGGGTTTTCCACACTTTCTCCCAAATAAATCAAAGACATAGTTTGCTGGCATGACTATTGCTCTCTTACGAGCGTGCTGCTGCGTTGTCTGGATTCCCGACAACGCGCAAGCCGATCTAATAAGAGAGGAGACCTTATGTTCAAGCAATGTCTTGCCGCCGCGGCCTTGTGCGCGGTTTCGCTGCACGCTTTCGCCGACGATCTGGTGCGTCTGGGCAACCTGAAGTTCGCCCACTACGGCGCCGTGTCGTACATGAAAGTGATCGGCCCGAAGTACGGCCTGAAGATCGAAGAACGTATGTTCGCCAAGGGTGTGGACATCATGCCGGCGATCGTTGCCGGTCAGATCGACGTGTCGGCAAGCGCGCTTGATGCCGCCATCGCAGGTCGTGCGCAGGGGGCGCCGATTTACGCTGTGGCCGGTTTCGCCAAGGGCGGCGTGCGCCTCGTGTCGAAGAAAGGCATTGCTGTCACGAAGGTGGCTGATCTCAAGGGTAAGAAGGTGGGTGTCGCCCGTGGCGGCGCACAGGAACTCATCCTCTACGCAGAACTGGCAAAGGCCGGTCTGACGTGGTCGGATCAGCCGGGTGCCAAGGACGTGCAGATTCTGTTCATGGCCTACGCCGATCTGAACCAAGCCCTCGCCGCCGGTAGCATCGATGCCATGTGCCAGTCGGAGCCGCAAGCTTCGCAAGCCATCAACAAGGGCTTCGGCGTCGAAATGCTCAAGCCGTACGACACGCCGATCGGCGAGCCGGTGCGCGCCCTCGTCATTACGGAAAAGCTCTACAAGGAAAAGCCGGACGTGGCCCAACGTCTGATGTACGCCTTCGTGGAAGCAACCGACTACTTCATCAAGAACCCGCAAGCGGCCGAGAAGTACGTGCGTGAAGACATGTTCAAGAACCAGATCACGCAGCAAGACTTCACCGATGCCATCGGCAACTCGCCGTACAGCTACGATCTGAGCACGTCGCACGTGCAGCTCACCACCGACCTGATGAAGCAGTACGGCGTGGGCAAGCTGCAAGATCCGGTGCCGAAGGCTAACGACTGGGTCAAGCTCGACCTGCTCGCCAATGCCAAGACCAAGCTGAACATCAAGTAAGGCGAGGTCACTAGTGGCAGCTGTTCTTGCTTCCTCCGGCTCGCGCTCGTCGCGCGCGCTACGCGGCGTGTTGATTCCGCTCGCGGTCGTGGTGATCTGGCAGATCATCACCGGCCTCGAGTGGATCAACCCGATCATTCTCCCGTCGCCGGTCGCGGTCGTGACCAAGTGGTGGCAGTACCTCAAGCCGACCGTGACGATGGCCGAGGGCTTCGGCGCGTGGCTGCATTCGAGCGAACTGCTCACCGATGCGGCCAATAGTCTCTATCGCGTGATCATGGGCTTTCTGGTCGGCACGGTGATCGCCTTGCCGCTCGGGCTGCTCATGGGCACGAGCACCCGCATCTACGGCTTGTTCAATCCGCTGGTGCAAGTGGTGCGTCCGATCCCCCCGATTGCCTACATTCCGCTGGCCATTCTGTGGTTCGGTCTGGGTAACCCGCCCGCGTTCTTCCTCATCGCACTCGGGGCGTTCTTCCCTGTGCTGATGAATACGATCGCTGGCGTGCGCCATGTCGACGGGATCTATCTGCGCGCGGCACGCAACCTCGGTGCGGGCCAGTTCACGATCTTCCGCCGCGTGATCATGCCGGCAGCGACGCCGTACATCCTGTCGGGCATTCGCATCGGTATCGGTACCGCTTTCATCGTGGTGATCGTGGCCGAGATGATTGCCGTGAACAACGGGCTGGGCTACCGCATTCTGGAAGCGCGCGAGTACATGTGGTCCGACAAGATCATCGCCGGCATGCTGACCATCGGCCTGCTCGGTCTGGTGATCGATCTGGGCATGGATCGTCTCAATAACCACCTGCTCAAGTGGCATCGTGGTCTGGAAACCAAGTGAGGCGAACGACATGCTGATCGAAATCGAACACGTCAACAAACAGTTCGCCGTTCCGGGCGGCACCGTCGATGCGCTCAAGAACATCGACCTGAATATCGGCACGGGCGAGTTCGTCTGTCTGCTGGGGCCTTCGGGCTGCGGCAAGTCGACGCTGCTCAACGCGCTGGCTGGCTTTGTGCAACCCACGTCGGGTGCGATTCGCATCGACGGCCGCGCGGACGCGGCTGCCGAGCCGGGCCCGGATCGCGGCATGGTGTTTCAGGAATACGCACTGTTTCCGTGGATGACGGTGGCGCAGAACATCGCGTTCGGACTGGAAATCAAGGGCATGAAGCGCGCCGAGATCAACGAGCGCGTGGACTTGCTGCTGGGCAAACTCAATTTGCGCGAGTTCCGCGAGCGGTTTCCGCGCGATCTGTCGGGTGGCATGCGTCAGCGTGTGGCAATTGCCCGCGTGCTGGCGCTCGACAGCCCGATCATGCTCATGGACGAGCCGTTCGGCGCGCTCGACGCCCTCACGCGTCGTACGTTGCAAGACGAGCTGCTGCGCATTTGGGAGGAATTCAAGAAGACGATCATTTTCGTCACACACAGCATCGAGGAGTCGATCTATCTGGCCGACCGGGTCGTCGTCATGACGTACCGGCCGGGCACGGTCAAGCGGGACATGGCAATCGAATTGCCGCGCCCACGCGACACGGCAGGCAGCGAATTCAATGAATTGAAGAAGGAGCTGGCCCAGATGGTGATGGAGGAGCAAATGCGCTTCGCGCAAAGCGAGATCCGCGGGGTCACCGCAGATTAATAACAAGGGTGGTGGCTTGCCCCGCCGCCTGAAGAGGAAACAACATGCAAACGAAGACCAAGAAACCCTTTTACCGCATCCTGTACGTGCAGGTGCTGATCGCCATCGTGATCGGCGTGCTGCTCGGCCATTTCAAGCCCGATCTGGCCGTGCAGATGAAGCCGCTCGGCGATGCGTTCATTAAGCTGATCAAGATGATCATCGGCCCGGTGATCTTCTGTACCGTCGTGACCGGTATTGCCGGCATGGAAGACATGAAGAAGGTCGGCCGCGTCGGTGGTAAGGCGCTGATCTACTTCGAAGTCGTCTCGACGCTCGCGCTGGTGATCGGTCTGATGGCGACGCACATCCTGAAGCCGGGTGCCGGCTTTAACGTCGATATCAGCACGCTCGATCCGAAGGCGATCGCGGGTTACGCCGAGAAGGCTGCCCACGGCGATACGTTCGTCGACTTCCTGCTGCACCTGATCCCGAACACCATCACCGATGCGTTCGCCAAGGGTGAGATTCTCCAGATCCTCGTGATCGCTATTCTGTTCGGTGCCGCGTTGGGCATGATCGGTGAGCGTGGTCGCGTGGTGACGGGCTGGATCGACAGCGTCTCCGGCGTGCTGTTCCGCGTTGTGCACATCATCACCAAGGTTGCCCCGCTGGGTGCTTTCGGTGCAATGGCCTTCACGATCGGTAAGTACGGTATCGCCTCGCTGGTGCCGCTCGCGAAGCTGATGGGTACGTTCTACCTGACGTCGTTCCTGTTCGTGATCGTCGTGCTGGGTCTGATCGCCAAGTTCACGGGCTTCTCGATCTTCCGCTTCCTTGCATACATCAAGGAAGAGCTGCTGATCGTGCTGGGTACGAGCTCGTCGGAAGCTGCGCTGCCGCACCTGATGGAAAAGATGGAGAAGGCCGGTTGCTCGAAGTCGGTGGTGGGTCTGGTGATCCCGACCGGTTACTCGTTCAACCTGGACGGCACGAACATCTACATGACGATGGCCGTGCTCTTCATTGCGCAAGCGACCAACATCGATCTGACCTGGGGCCAACAGCTCACGCTGCTCGCCGTGGCGATGCTGACCTCGAAGGGCGCTTCGGGCGTGACCGGCGCGGGCTTCATCACGCTCGCCGCAACGCTGGCCGTGATTCCGACGATTCCGGTCGCCGGGATGGTGCTGATTCTCGGTATCGACCGCTTCATGAGCGAGTGCCGTGCCCTGACCAACATCTGCGGTAACGGCGTTGCCACGATCGTTGTGTCGGCCTGGGAAAAGGAACTGGATCGTAAGAAGCTCGCCGAAGCGATGTCGGGCAAGAAGGGTCCGGAACTGGCCTGAAGTTAGGGCGCAGGCGGGGAGCGGTTTTCCCCGCCGGGTGGAACATTCGCCACCGGGCGGTGCGGCACAGGCACAATAGCGCCTGAGCTTCGCCGCCCGGTGGTCCTTTGGTTCCGCGATTGCGGCAGGCAGTGCGACCGCACGCTGCCTGCCGCAATCGCCTGAACCGGCAATGCTAAAGGCATGCAATTGCTGTAACACCGCCAACATGGCCACCCTGCAAGACAATTCGATCCGCGCACGTCAGAGCGAGCGCCCCTCGGGGACTGCCGCACCGCACGTGAATTCAGCGGAGCGCCGGCGCGACGAAGTCCCGATCGAACTCGAAAGGACTGTGCCGATGCGCCGTTGGTTGTGGATCGCCGCCATGCTCGTGGTGAGCGCCCTGTTTTGCTGGTTGACGTACGCGCTGAGCTGGCAGCGCGGCGTGGCCGACCTGCGCGTGAACGCCGGTGCGCGTGTGGAGCGCTACGCCGGGAGTCTGCGCAGCACCGTCGACCGCTACGAATTCCTGCCCTACCTGCTCTCGCTGCACCCGTACGTGCACGATCTGCTGCTGCATCCCGAAGACCGTGCGGTCGTGCAGCGTGCCAACGATTATTTGTTCGATGTGAATCAGCGCGCGAAAGCGTCGGCGGCTTATGTCATCAATGCCAATGGGTTAGCGCTGGCGGCGAGCAACTGGCGCGAGAAGGCGACGTTCGTGGGGCAGGAGTATCGCTTCCGCCCGTATTTCATCGACGCCATCGGCGGTGCGCTTGGCCGGTTTTACGGCGTGGGGACCACCTCGGGCGAGCCGGGCTACTTCGTCTCGCAGCCGATTCTGGTGGATGGAAAGATTCAGGGCGTGGTTGTCGTCAAACTGAATCTGGAATGGTTTCAGCGGGCGGGGGCCGATGCGTCCGAGCCGGTGGTGGTGGCCGACGATCACGGCGTGGTGTTTCTCTCGTCGGAGCCGCGTTGGCAATATCGGGCGCTCGCGCCATTGGCGCCCGACGTGACGGCGGCGCTGGCGAGCACCCGGCAGTATTACAACCAGCACATCACGCCGCTGAACTGGAGTGCCGACGAGCGGCTCGATGCGGACGGCGAAGTGGTGACCGTGCGCGATGGACGCGGCGCCGGTAAGACGCGGCGCTTTCTCGCTGTGCAGCGTAAATTGGGCGAGCCCGACTGGACGCTGATGTATTTCGCGCCGCTCGATCAGGTCATTGCCAATGCGCGCATCGCGGCGGTGGCGGCGGCGTGTTTGGCAGCGTTCACTTGCTTGCTCGGCGTGGCGTGGAATCAGCGGCGACAACGCGTGCGCGATATGTTGAAGAGCCGCGAGCTATTGCAGTCGGCTTACGCCGAGTTGGGCGAGCGCGTGGCCGAGCGCACGGCAGATCTGCAATCGGCCAACGAGCGGTTGCAAACGGAAGTGCAGGAGCGCTCACGCACCGAGCACGAGTTGCGTGAAGCGCAAAGCGAGTTGGTGCAGGCATCGAAGTTGGTCGCTTTGGGGCAGATGGCGGCGGGTATTACGCACGAGTTGAATCAACCGCTCTCGGCGCTGCGCAGTTTCTCGGATAACACGCGCGTGCTGCTCGACCGGGAAGAGTACGGTGCGGCGCGTGAGAATCTGGAGGCCATTGCGTCGCTGACTGATCGCATGGGGCGCATCACGGGCCAGTTGCGTCTGTTCGCGGGACGTGCGCGTCGTGGCGACAGCGAGGCGTCGGTGCGCCGGGCGCTCGACAACACGACGATGCTGTTGCGCGGTCGCATGGCGGGCATTCAGTTGACGGTGACGTTCTCCAACGGGCTCGACGACGTGCAGGTCGCGTGTGAGAGCTTGCGGCTCGAGCAGGTGCTGATCAATGTGGTCGGCAATGCCATCGATGCCGTGGTGAGCGTGCAGCCGCCGTTGCAGCAACCACCGCAGCCGTCGATCTGGATCGATGTCGATGCCGACGAGCAGTGGGCGCGCATTTATGTGCGCGACAACGGACCCGGTATCGCACAGGCGCATATGTCGCGACTGTTCGAACCGTTTTTCAGTACCAAGGAGGGTGGTCAGGGTATGGGACTCGGACTCGCCATCTCGTCGTCCATCGCTCAGGAGAACGGCGGCCAACTGGTCGCACGTAATGTGCCGGGCGGTGGTGCGGAATTTCTCGTGACGCTGCGCCGCGTGCATCGCGCCGGCGCGACAATCGCATGATGTACAAGAACCTGCAAATCCTCTTCGTCGAAGACGACGAACTCGTGCGGCGTGCCACGCTGCAAAGCTTGCAACTCGCAGGTCTGGACGCCTTCGGACTCGCGTCTGCCGAAGCCGCGCGTGAGCGCATTACGCCGGACTTCGCTGGCATCGTGGTCTCCGACATTCGCCTGATCGGTATGAGCGGGCTGGAATTGCTCGCGCATCTGCGTCAACACGCGCCGGAAGTGCCGGTGATTCTCGTGACCGGGCACGGCGATATTTCGATGGCCGTGCAGGCGATTCGCGATGGGGCTTACGACTTCATCGAAAAACCGTTCGCACCGGATCGTCTGATCGAATCGGCGAAACGCGCGCTCGAGACACGCAAGCTCATGCTGGAGAACCAGGCGTTGCGCCGGGAACTGGCGGAGCAGGGCGGGCGGGCGTCGCGCATCATCGGTCGTAGCCCATCGATGGAGACGCTACGCACGCTGATCGCGAACGTCGCGATGACCGATGCGCCGGTGCTGATCAACGGCGATACCGGGACCGGCAAGGAGTTGGTCGCGCGCAGTTTGCATGAGTTGTCGCGCCGCCGCGATGCGCCGTTCGTTGCGCTGAACTGCGGTGCGTTGCCCGAGGCGATTTTCGAGAGCGAGATGTTCGGGCACGAAGTCGGCGCGTTCACGGGCGCGGCCAAGCGACGTATCGGTAAGTTGGAACACGCATCGGGCGGCACGCTCTTCCTCGACGAAATCGAGAGCATGCCTGCGGCGTTGCAGGTGAAGCTGCTGCGCGTGTTGCAGGACGGCGTGCTGGAGCGCCTTGGGTCGAATCAGTTGATTCGTGTCGATTGCCGCGTGGTGGCTGCTGCGAAGGGCGATATGGAGCAATTAGTGCGCGAGGGCACGTTCCGCCGCGACTTGTTCTATCGACTTAACGTGGTTACGTTGGCGCTGCCGCCGTTGCGTGAGCGACACGAAGATATCGTGCCGCTGTTCGAACACTTTCTGCTCGACGCGGCGGTGCGTTACGGGCGTCCCGCGCCGTTGGTGACGGAGCGTATGCGTCAGGAGTTGATGCAGTCGGACTGGCCGGGCAACGTGCGCGAATTGCGCAATGCGGCTGACCGTCTGGTGCTGGGTGTGGCGAGCGTGCCGCAAGACGATTCGCATGCGCCGTTGCCGCTCAAAGAGCAGGTGGAGCGCTTCGAGCGTGCGGTGTTGCAAGAGGCGCTGGATCACAGCAAAGGTAACGTCGCGGCGACAGCCGAAGCGCTGCATGTGCCGAAGGCCACGTTGTATGAAAAGCTCAAGCGCTATGGCTTGCAGACGAAGGGGCAGGGTGAAGGGGAGCGGTAAGTCGGCTGCTGGATTGCCTGCCAATCGATGAACAACAAAAAAGCGCCCTCGGGCGCTTTTTTTGTGACCGTCGTTTGCGGCTTTAGGCTTGCTTGGCCAGTGCCTTTTCGATCAGCTTGTCGAGTTCTGCGTATTCCGGCTCGCCGACGTACTGTTTGAGCACGTGGCCGTCGCGATCGACCACGAAGGTCGTCGGCGTGAGTTGCACGTTGCCGTACTGTTTGGCGACGCTGCCATCGGAATCCATCGCGACCTTAAACGGCAACTGACGCGACTGCGCGTAGTTCATGACGTACATCGGCGGGTCGTAGCTCATCGCCACTGCGACGAATTCCAGCCCTTGGCCTTTGTACTTCTCGTACGTCTGCACCATCGTCGGCATTTCCTTCATGCACGTCACGCAGCTCGTCGCCCAGAAGTTCACCAGATAGACCTTGCCCTTGAGTTGCTCGGGGCTCAGCTTTTGGCCGGAGAGCAACGTGAAGGTCGCCTGCGGCGCACGCTTCGGACCCGCGAACGTGAAGTACGCCGCAGCGGCCACGACAACGATGATCGCGACGGCGAGAATCTTGCCCAGAGGGGACTTGCGAGAGGTCGATGCGCTCATGAAACAGCCAATGTTGGTTGCGTGGGCGGGGTAGGAGCAAACATGCCCAGGGCCCCGTTCAGTGACGACGATTCTACTCTGAATCTCAGCGCGTCGTGGTGGCGCTGGCCGCGTGCAAACGCGCGCGGGCATTGGCGATGGCGTCGTCGAGATACGCGCCGTAGAAGTCCGGCAGGCCTGCGCCGATCAGTGGGTCGGCAATAGCGCGTCCGTTCGTATCGAGGAACAAAACCGTCGGCGAAACCTTGACGCCATGGGCACGTGCCCACGCTTTGCCGGTGGTCGTGCTGCCGTCGAAATCGCGCACTGGGGCCGTGCTGTCCATGCCGATTTCGCGCACCTCGTACTTGCCGCTGCGAACCAGTGGCGCGAGTTCGCGCTGGCGGATCGGGCCGCAGTAGGCACAGTCGCGCAGCGAGACGAGCACGATCAACGGCGCGTCGAGCGCGACAGCACGACGCGCGTGGGCGGCGAAGTCGGTGGCGGCGGGGAGGGTGGCATTAACTGTTGAGGCTGTTGAGGCCGTTGCGGCCGTTGATGGCGCTGCACTGGTGAATGTCGGCGTAACGCTGAAAACTGTGCAGAACACCGCGCCGAGTACCGCCGCCGCGCTTAGTCCACCCACGCCGACAAGATGGCGGAGGGTTCGGGCGAGGGCGCGCAGCATGGTCGCGACGGGGGCGGAACGGCGTGTCATGGCGCCGATGATACCGGGTTCCGGCATGGCGCGTTCCTTGTGGCGCAACCCACCGTGACGCAACCCCCGCGCCGGATGACGGATAATGGCCGACTTCCTTCACCGATTCCCGCCATTCGCTATGAACCGCGTTGTCCGTGTCTTTGCCGCTCTCGGTACTTTGGCCGCGCTTGTCGCCTGTACGCCTCGCTACGATTGGCGTGAAGTTCACGACAAGGACGGTGCTTACGCGGTGACGTACCCGGCCAAACCGACGCAGGATGCTCGCGAAGTGAAGTTCGCCTCCGGCGCGTTGCCGATGCGCATGCAGGCGGCACGCGTCGATGCGGCGCTGTTCGCCGTCGGCGTTGTGACTTTGCCGAGCGATGACGCGACCCTGCGCCAGACGGTACTCACCGAGCTGCAACACGGGCTGCTGGCTAACGTGAGCGATGTCGCCGCAACACCGACGCAGGTGATGGTGCGTCAGGCGGGCGATGCGCCATCGGTGCCGGGGCTCGGTGTAGCTGCTCAAGGCATGGCGAGCGACAAGACTGAGCGCTACGTCGCCGCACGCTTTGTCGGACGTGGCAATCATGTCTATCAGGTAGTCGTGCTTGCCACGAAAGCGCCTGCCAAGGATCAGGTCGATCAATTCCTCGATTCGTTCACGCTGGAGTGATGGTGAGCGCGGGGCGGGGCGTCACGTGGCCGTCGCCTCCCGATACTGCACTGCCTCAGCGATGTGATCCACATTGATGTCTTCGCACGCGGCGATATCGGCGACCGTGCGCGCAACACGCAACACCCGGTGATAGGTGCGGGCCGACCAGTGATGCCGCTCGACGGCACGGTGTAGTACCTCGCGCGCGTTGTCGCGTAATGTGCAGTGCGTTTCCAATGAGCGGCCGGATAGGTGGCAATTCAATTGGCCTTGCCGCGCGTGCTGTCGCTCGCGTGCCTGCTGAACGCGTAACGCCACGACAGCGCTGCGTTCTCCTTGCGCCGGACCGGCTAAGGTCTCTGCACTCAAGGCCGGGACACCGACATGCAGATCGATACGATCGAGCAACGGCCCGGATAAACGATTCCGATAACGCGTGACCGCTTCGCTGCTACAGCGACATGCGCGCGACGGATGCCCGAGGTCGCCGCACGGGCATGGATTCATCGCAGCGATCAATTGAAAGACCGCGGGGAATGCTGCGCGCGCCGATGCACGCGAGATCGTGACGTGTCCAAGTTCGAGCGGTTCTCGTAGGACTTCAAGCACGCGCCTCTGAAACTCGGGCAATTCGTCGAGGAACAAAATGCCGCGGTGCGCGAGACTAATTTCGCCGGGGCGAGGGATGCTGCCGCCACCCACGAGCGCTCCCGCCGAAGCCGTGTGATGCGGTGCGCGAAATGGCCGTTTGCCCCAACAACTTTTGATATCGAGTCCTGTAGCACTCAGACTAGCAAGCGTGGCGACTTCCACCGCTTCAGCGGTACTTAAGGGTGGCAGCAATGTGATGAGCCGCATTGCCAACATCGATTTGCCAGTCCCCGGTGGGCCATGCAGCAACACGTGATGCCCGCCAGCGGCGGCTACTTCAAGTGCCCGCTTGGCATGATCCTGGCCTTTGATATCGGCGAGATCTGGCTGGTCGCCGGCGGTATCCTCGTTGTCTGGATTGCGGCGACCCATTACGCATGCACGCGACAGTCGCATCGCCGCGTCTCCCTCGGCGAGATGCGCACACACATCGAGCAGCGTGCGTGCGCCATAAATCGTCGCGGTTTCCACCAGCGCGGCTTCTTGCGCGTTGGCCATGGGCAGTACCAACGCGCGGTCTCCGGGAGATGCCGCAACGGCGCTCGCCATTGCCAATCCGCCGCGGATGGGCCGCAACTCACCCGAGAGCGATAACTCCCCCGCAAACTCGTGCGTACGCAATCCTGATTCCGGTAATTGCCCGCTCGCCGCGAGAATACCCAGCGCAATCGGTAGATCGAAACACCCGGATGCCTTCGGCAAGTCGGCTGGAGCGAGATTGATGGTGATCCTTCGCGCCGGAAATTCGAATCGACTGTTCTGGAGCGCGCATCGCACGCGCTCGCGGCTTTCCTTCACTTCCGTGTCGGGGAGTCCGACAAGCGACAACCCGGGCAATCCGTTCGCCAGATGCACTTCGACCCGCACCGGCCTCGCGGCCATCCCGGTCAGCGCCCGACTGCTGACAACGGCCAATGACATGACGTCCCCTCTCGTATTCGATGACGATCGATAGTCGCCGACAGCATTGGCGTGTCGCAACGCCCTATCGCATCGTTAGGGGATTTTTCGGAATTGCAGCGGGAGATTTACGGCAGAAGCTGCCGATCGGTCGGAGCCGTCCGAGGGCAGAGGCGGACATGAGCGCATGGCCCATCCCCAGAAACAACAAAGGGCGCCGAAGCGCCCCGTTTTAAGCCTTAGTCCTGCGCTTCATTACGCAGGCTTTCCAGCGCCGCGACGCGCTGCTCGAGGGCTTCGAGCTTCTCGCGGGTGCGCGCCAGCACTTGGGCCTGCACATCGAATTCTTCGCGCGTGACCAGATCGAGGCGCGTGAACCCCTGGTTCAACAGGCTTTTGACATTGCGCTCGATATCCTTGGCGGGCGATTGCTTGAGCATCTCGCTCACCTTGGCTTGCATGTCTTGCAGGATCTCGTTCGGTTTCATAAGCCTTCCTCTCATCATTTCTGCGCACCAATGTGGTGCTTGCACCGTCCGTGTGCTTCGCGCCAGCCGTCCGGCCGTCCGTCCGTTGCAACGTGGTGCACGCGCACAGGGGCCGTCAACGTTGGCGCAACTCTATCACCGTTTTCTGCGTCCAGCCAGCGCTCAGGCCCGCCCAGCCGCCCCCTGCCCGTGACAGGCCAAGCCCGTCCCGTGTCTCAGGCGTCCTCACGTTCCCCGCAATTTTGCCAATTTTTTATCTCGGAATCCGTATCTTGCGCGTCGCAGCGTGGGTGATGGCAAGACCTGGCACGGGAGTTGCTCTACCTGTTCCCGGAACCTGCCGCACGCTGTACCAAGACGAATGATTTCAACTTAGGGGAAAGTGATGAATAAAGTGTCAACTGCGATGGCTGGCTGTGTGTTCTTCGGTGCAATGGCATTGTCGGCTGGCGCATACGCGCAAGCGGCCGCCGATGGCAGCGCACCCGCGGCAGCGCCGGCTGCTGCACCGGCCGCCGCCGATGCGGCCGCCGAACCGCTGACGGTGACCGCGAACATCGGTCTGTTCTCGGACTACCGGTTCCGCGGCATTTCGCAAACGGGTAAGCGTCCGGCAGTGCAGGGCGGCTTCGATCTGGCGCACGAATCCGGGCTGTACGCCGGGGTGTGGGCGTCGAATATCAGCTGGATCTCGGATGGCAACTCGGCGGTCAGCGCACCGATCGAGATGGACTTCTACGGCGGCTGGAAGAAGGAAATCATTCCCGACTGGACCATCGACTTCGGTGGCCTCCAGTACTACTACCCGGGCAGCTATCCGTCCGGTGCTTACTACCCGCGTCCGCACACGTTCGAGCTGTACGCGGCCGTGGGCTGGAAAACCATCACGCTGAAGTACTCGCACGCGCTCACGCGCCTGTTCGGTCTCGTGGGCCCCAACGGTGAAGACACCTCCGGCAGCGGCTATCTCGACCTGACCGGCACGTACGACACCGGCTTCTGGGGCATTTCGGCCGTCGGTCACGTGGGCCATCAGTGGGTGCACAACTTCAGCGCCGCAAGCTACACCGACTGGAAGATCAGCCTGTCGAAAGACCTCGGCAAGAACTTCTCCGTGTCGGTCGCCTACGTCGACACCAACGCCAAGGAGCAGTACTACACCGCCGCAAATTCGGGCAAAGTGCTTTCCAAGGCCACCGTCGTCGTAAGCGTGTCGAAGACATTCTAAGGAGCGACTCATCATGAAGCTGATTACCGCAATTGTGAAACCCTTCAAGCTCGACGAGGTGCGCGAAGCCCTCTCGAACATTGGCGTGGCGGGTATCACGGTCACCGAAGTTAAAGGCTTCGGCCGCCAAAAAGGCCACACCGAGCTGTACCGTGGCGCAGAGTACGTCGTCGATTTTCTTCCGAAGGTGAAGATCGAGGCGGTAATCAGCGATGCCCTGCTCGATCAGGCCATCGATGCTATCGAACAGGCTGCCCGAACCGGCAAGATCGGTGACGGCAAGATCTTCGTGTCCAACGTCGAGCACGTGGTCCGCATCCGTACGGGAGAGACCGGCGAAGACGCGCTGTAAGGTCCTACAAAAGAGACAACAATCATGAAAAAACTGCTTGCCAAACTCTTGCTCGCCGGCGCCTTTATGGGTGTCGTCGGTGCCGCCGGCCTCGGTTCGTCCGTGGCCCTCGCCCAGGACGCTTCGGCCCCTGCCGCCGCTTCGCAAACGGCTTCACCCGCACCGGCTGCCGCGGCAGCTACCCCTGCAACCCCTGCCGCAGCACCGGCCCCGGCAGCCGCCGCGGCCCCCGCACCCGCGGCCGAACCCACGCCCGTGCCCCCGAACAAGGGCGACACGGCATGGCTGCTCACCTGCACGGCGTTCGTGATTCTCATGACGCTGCCCGGCCTCGGCCTGTTCTACGGCGGGCTGGTCCGCTCGAAGAACATGCTCTCGGTGCTGATGCAGTGTTTCATCATCTTTTCGCTGGTGGTGGTGCTCTGGTCGATTTACGGCTACAGCATCGCGTTCACCGAAGGCGGGCCATTCTTCGGCGGCTTTGACCGGCTGTTCCTGAAGGGCATGACGCCAGATTCGGTCGCTGCCACCTTCACAAAGGGCGTGAACGTGCCCGAGTACGCCTACATGGCCTTCCAGGCAGCGTTTGCAGCCATTACCTGCGCGCTGATCGTGGGTGCGTTTGCTGAGCGTGCCAAGTTCTCGGCCGTGCTGCTCTTCACCGTGATCTGGTTCACGTTCTCGTACCTGCCGATGGCCCACATGGTGTGGTTCTGGCCGGGTCCGGACGCCTTCACCGATCAGGCTGCCGCCGACGCCGCTACGGCACACGCAGGCTGGCTGTTCCAGAAGGGCGCGCTCGACTACGCAGGCGGCACGGTGGTGCACATCAATGCCGCTATTGCCGGGCTGGTCGGTTCGTACATGGTTGGCAAGCGCGTTGGGTTCGGCAAGGAAGCCTTCAAGCCGCACTCGCTCACCATGACGATGATCGGTGCCTCGCTGCTGTGGTTTGGCTGGTTCGGCTTTAACGCCGGTTCGGGTCTGGAAGCCAACGGCGGCGCTGCGCTGGCTTTCGTGAACACGCTGCTGGCCACCGCCGCTGCCACGCTGTCGTGGACGGCCGGTGAATGGATCGGCAAGGGCAAGCCGTCGATGCTCGGCGGTGCTTCGGGTGCTGTGGCCGGTCTGGTGGCGGTGACGCCGGCGGCTGGTTTCGTCGGCCCGATGGGCTCGATCGTGCTGGGCCTGATCGCCGGTCTGGTGTGCCTGTGGGGTGTGAACGGTCTGAAGCGCCTGCTCAAGGCCGACGATGCACTCGACGTGTTCGGCGTGCACGGCGTGGGCGGGATGCTCGGCGCCATTCTCACGGGCGTGTTTGCGGCGCCGTCGCTGGGCGGTACGGGCATCTACGACTACGTGGCCAACAAGGTGGCCCCGGATTACTCGATTGCCGGTCAGGTCTGGATTCAGTTCCAAGGCGTGCTGACCACGTTGGTGTGGTCGGGTGTGGTGGCGTTCATCGCCTTCAAGATTGCCGATATCGTCCTGGGCCTGCGGGTGCCGGAAGACGAAGAGCGCGAGGGGCTGGACATCACCTCGCACGGCGAATCGGCCTATCACAACTGATATTCGAGCGAGAGGAGTTACCGGCGCCGGTCGGACAGCCGGCCCGGTATTGCGCGGGCACCCGTTGGGTGCCCGTTTTTTTATGCCGGCTTGCGTTTGCCGGTTCTGCCCCCATCTTTTCTCATCGCGGCATCGCCCATCGCGCCCGCCAAAAACCGGTGCCCCTTCGCGGGGCATGGCGAACGGCAGGATCGCCGGGCGTTTGCTCTACAATCGATATTCCATCTGGATATGAGAGAAGCATGGTTCCGCATCTCGTCACGGCCCTGAAAGGCCCCCTGCTCGACCTGGAAAAGAAGATCCTCGATGCGACGCCCGCCATCGAGCGCTGGTTCCGGCTCGAGTGGCAGGAGCACACGCCGCCGTTCTACTGTTCGGTCGACTTGCGCAATGCCGGCTTCAAGCTCGCTCCCGTCGACACCAATCTCTTCCCGGGCGGCTTCAACAATCTCGCCCCCGAAGTGCTGCCGCTCGCGGTGCAGGCCGCCATGGCCGCGATCGAGAAGATCTGCCCCGACGCCAAGAATCTGCTGCTGATTCCCGAGCGCCACACGCGCAACTCGTTCTATCTCCAGAACATTGCCCGCTTGTCGACGATCATGCGTCACGCAGGCCTGCATGTGCGCCTCGGCAGCCTCTCGGACGACATTACCGAGCCGACCACCATCGAGCTGCCCGACGGGCAGCATGTCGTGATCGAGCCGCTGGAGCGTTCGCAGCGCCGGCTGGGTCTCAAGAATTTCGACCCGTGTTCGATCTTGCTCAACAACGACTTGTCGGCCGGTATCCCGCCGATTCTCGAAGGGCTGCACGAGCAATATCTGCTGCCGCCGCTGCACGCGGGTTGGGCGGTGCGCCGTAAGAGCCAGCACTTCTCGGCGTACGACGATGTGGTCAAGAAGTTCGCCAAGATGATCGACGTCGATCAATGGATGCTCAATCCGTATTTCGCCAAGTGCGAAGGCATCGACTTCGACGAGCGCGTGGGCGAAGAGAAGCTGGCCGACACGGTCGACGCGGTGCTCAAGAAGATCAACAAGAAGTATCGCGAGTACGGCATTAGCGAGAAGCCGTTCGTCGTGATCAAGGCCGATGCCGGGACGTACGGCATGGGCGTGATGATGGTGCACGACGCCGCCGAGATCAAAAACCTGAACCGGCGCGAACGCACCAAGATGAGCGTGGTGAAGGAAGGCCTCGAAGTGCACGACGTCATCGTGCAAGAAGGCGTCTACACGTTCGAGCGCATCAACGAGGCGGTGGCCGAGCCGGTGGTCTACATGATCGACCGCTACGTCGTGGGCGGTTTCTACCGCGTGCATACGGGCCGTGGCACCGACGAGAACCTGAACGCTCCGGGCATGCATTTCGTGCCGCTCGCGTTCGAACACACTGCGTTGCCGGACGTCCACGCCAAGCCGGGCGCCGCACCGCCGAATCGCTTCTATATGTATGGTGTGGTGGCGCGCCTTGCGTTGCTCGCGTCCTCGATCGAACTCGAACGCACGGACCCGGATCCGGAAACTTACTGAGCGATTTGAGGATGGAATGATTGAACGCAGCAGGTCACCGCGCGTGGCGTTCGATTGAGTCGTTTCTGAAAGCGGAAATAAAAAGACGCCCGGCTGGCCCCCCGACTAGCCGGGCGTCACATTTGCCGGCAGCCTCATGCAGCGGCCGGAAATCGGGGCTTCCCTGGGCGGGCCCCCCCGCAAAGTTGTTGCACTACTAGTACTTCTCTTACTTCGTTCCCTTCCGGCAACACCCAAATCCGAGCGATTCGATGTATCGTCGCCGCCGATCTATTGCCCGACACCCTGATTGGCGTTGGGCAATGGCGTGATGATGCGTGCGATCGACGCGACAAACATCCCCCGAATGGGGGATATGTTTGCGAATTCGAACCGAATAGGAAATTTCCTCGGAGTGTTTCCGAAGAGGGGCGCATGGCGATACAAGGCGAATTGCGAGCGCGTTTGCGGCAATTGCATCAGTTGCCGGTGTCGACGCTGGATTACCTGCCCGTGTGGCTGGAGACGATGCGCACATTGCTGGCGGCGGACGCTGTCGCGGCGCTGTGGCACGACAGCCAAAGTGGGTTTTCGACCGGCGGCCATTGGCTTGCACCGCAGGCGTCGGTGGCGGCATGTGAGCGGTTTGCCGCGAGCGACGCCACGATGCCGTTAGCGAGCGACGGCTGGGAGCGGATGTCGCGCGGCGAGTTGATTCGCGGTCACGCCCGACGGGTGCGCCGGGGCAACGCAACGCCGCCGCCGGGGCACACGCTCACCCGTTCGGCGGAACTGGACGCGTGTCTCGGCGGGGGCGACGTGCTCGACATTCGTCTGATGCCCGTATTGCGGCGTCGGCCGGACGCGGGGGAGGCGACGCCCCGTTCGGGGCCACTACGCTTGTTCGTGTCTCGCGCCCCATCCCGTCCGCGCTTCAGCGCGCGTGACATGCAGGTCTTCGAACAGGCAGCGGCGGAATTTGCTTTTCCTTCTACGCGCCCGAGACTGCCGCCCCCCGGTCTGTGGAGCCGGATCATCGAGCCATCTGCTCATTGCCTTAAAGACAACCTCACCACTGACATTTGCCACGACGTCAGCGGCACACTCATTTGGCACGACGAGCGTCCCGAGTGGGCGGATCCCGCAGCGCTCTCGCTGATGCAACGGGTCTGGCGTGGGGCTTCGGGGGAGGTCTGGCCGGACGCGTGTCTCGTCGTACAGGAATGCGGTGCCTTGGCCGCGGAATTGACCTCGCAGCCCGACGACGCCTCGTCGCCCGGTCGTCACGCCAGCCGCCGGATGGCGATGCCCGGCGGCACGCTGCATCTGCACGCGACGCGACTACGCAACATGAGTGCACGGCCGACAGAGCGGGTGCGTATCGCGCTGCACCTCGCCGTACCATCGGCGCTACGGTTGATGACTCGGCTGTGGGCGACCCCGCTCACGCCCATGCAGCGCGAAATTGCCATGCGTCTGCTCGCGGGCGAGTCTCGGGCGCAGGCCCGCGAAGCGTGCGGCATCGGTGTTCAGACGCTGAAAACGCATTTGTCCTCGATGCGTGCTCGGCTCGATCCGGTGCGCGATGCAGCATTGCTGCGGGGCTTGGGCGGCCTGGCAGGCCAGCGAACCGGCAGCGAGACGCCGTAGGGCGAGACAGGGCCATCCCCAGTCGTCCGGCCATGCCGGTCCGCAGCGGCAAAACGGCGCCTCGGCTAGAATAGACGCCTGTCGCCGCAGCTTGCGGTGTGTGCATTCGAACCTCCAAGACCCCCGCCGATCGATGCAGATTCTCTTTATCGCCGACCCGCTCGACCACTTCAAAATCTACAAGGACACCACGTTCTCGATGATGCGCGAAGCCGCGCGTCGCGGGCACCGCATCTTCGCTTGCGAGCCGCACGAAATGGCATGGCAGGGCGCCAGTGTCGATGCGCGCGTGCAGGAGATCCGGCTGACGGGGGACGAAACGACCTGGTACGAGACCATCGACACGCGTGTCGCTGCACTCACGGCATTCGACGCCGTGATCATGCGCAAAGACCCGCCGTTCGACATGGAGTACATCAACTCCACTTGGCTGCTTGAAATCGCCGAGCGCGCCGGCGCCCGCGTGTTCAACAAGCCCAGCGCCATTCGCGATCACTCCGAGAAGCTCGCGATTGCCGAGTTCGGCGAGTTCGTCACGCCGACGCTGGTGACGCGCGATGCCGCCCGACTGCGTGCATTCCACGCTGAACATAACGACGTCATCTACAAGCCGCTCGACGGCATGGGCGGGACGGGCGTCTTCCGCATCGGCGCGGATGGCCGCAACCTGGGGGCCGTCATCGAAATGCTGGGCGAGAACGGTGCCCGCTCGGTGATGGCACAGCGGTTCATTCCCGACATCGTGCAGGGCGATAAGCGCATTCTGATCATCGGCGGCAAAGTGGTGCCGCACTCGCTTGCACGAATTCCGCAAGGTAACGAGGTCCGCGGCAATCTGGCGGCAGGTGGTCTGGGGGAAGCGCGCGATCTTTCCGCACGTGACCGTCAAATTGCCGAAGCACTGGCGCCGACACTCTGGCAACGTGGCCTGCTGCTCGTGGGCCTCGACGTGATCGGGGATTACCTCACGGAAGTGAACGTCACGAGCCCGACGTGCTTCCAGGAAATCACGCAGCAGACCGGTTTCGACGTGCCGAAGATGTTCATCGACGCGCTGGAACTGGCGGTTTGAGCGCTGGCGGGCCTTCGCCGAGGGTGTCAAGGCTTTTACGACACCCCGGAGAAGACCCTAACGTGATGAAAATTCGGGGATTTTGCGCGCCTGCTAAAATAAGAATCCCAAAATCGACAGGCTTGCGTTCGTCGTTGTGTTCGTACCCCGGACAACTGCGGCGCTCGGCGTGCCTAGCATCATGGCTGGAATTCTAATCATTGCCCACGCACCGCTCGCGACTGCACTTCGCGAGTGTGTTTCGCATATTTACGGCGGCTGTCCGGCGCGCATCGGCGCGATCGACGTAGCCCCCGACCAGGACACGGCGGCGCTGCTCGGCACCGCGCGCGAAAAGCTCGCCCAACTGCAAGAAGAGAACGGCGTGCTGGTGCTCACCGACCTGTTCGGCGCCACACCGTCGAACATTGCGGCGCAGCTTGTCGGGCCGAAAGTGCGGGTGCTCGCGGGGGTCAATCTGTCGATGCTCATCAAGTCGGTTTGCTACCGCTCGGTGCCGCTCGATACGCTGGCGGAAAAGGTGCTTGCAGGCGGATCTAAAGGTATTCTGGAAGTCGGCGCAGGTGCGCCGGCCACACACTCTACGTCACACTGAAACATGCTTCGACAAGAAACGACGATCGTAAATAAATTGGGCTTGCATGCCCGGGCATCCGCAAAGCTGACGCAACTGGCGGCGAAATTTCAGAGTGAGGTCTGGCTGACCCGGAACGGTCGGCGTATCAACGCGAAGAGCATCATGGGCGTCATGATGCTGGCGGCCGGTATCGGCTCGAAGGTCGAAGTCGAGACCGAAGGCTCGGACGAGCAACAAGCCATGGACGAGATCCTGGCCCTCATCGCCAACAAGTTCGGCGAAGGGGAATAAACGCGTTGTCGTGGCCCATGGCGAATCGGGCGGCGCTTTGCAGGTGCGTCGCTACATCGCCGTCGAAACGGTCACGCAAACGCTGGCATCGGGCCTGCGCTGGCCCGGAGGATCGAATCATCCGCCTTTGAACTGGGGAGACTTCCTTGTCTTTCACCCTGCACGGCATTCCCGTCTCGCGTGGCATCGCGATCGGCCGCGCCTATCTCCTGGCGCCCGCGACGCTCGATGTGCCGCACTATCTGCTCGATCCTTCTCAGATCGACGACGAAATCGCGCGCTTTCGCAATGCGCAGGCGAGCGTCCAACAAGAACTCGATACCCTCAAAGCCGAACTTCCCGACGACGCGCCGGGCGAGATGGGGGCATTTCTCGACGTCCACTCGCTGATTCTTAACGACACGCTGCTCGTTGACGCGGTCGTGAAGCTCGTTCGCGAGCGCCGCTACAACGCCGAGTGGGCGCTGACTACCCAGCTTGAAGTCCTCGTTGCGCGCTTCGAAGACATCGAAGACGAATATCTTCGCGAGCGACGTGCCGATATCGAACAGGTGACCGAGCGTGTCCTCAAGGCGCTCGCCGGTGCCCCCGGTATTCGCCATGTGGTGGCCGAGACGCCGCGCGACGACATGATCGTCGTGGCGCGCGACATCGCCCCCGCCGACATGCTTC
Organism: Pandoraea pneumonica; assembly: GCF_049918595.1. Taxonomy (GTDB): domain Bacteria; phylum Pseudomonadota; class Gammaproteobacteria; order Burkholderiales; family Burkholderiaceae; genus Pandoraea; species Pandoraea pneumonica_A. The sequence goes on along the minus strand of NZ_JBNCRZ010000001.1, from coordinate 553,907 downwards.
AGTTCAAGTCGCAGACATTCAAGGGCTTCGTCACCGACCTCGGCGGCAAGACATCGCACACGGCGATCGTCGCGCGCAGTCTGGGCATTCCGGCGGCTGTGGGCGTGGCGCAGGCCAGTCTGCTGGTCAAGCAGGACGACGTCATCATCATCGACGGCGATCACGGCATCGTTATCGTCGATCCGGCGCCGATCGTGCTCGAAGAGTACAGCTACCGGCAAAGCGAGCGCGCGCTCGAAGATCGTCGGTTGCAGCGGCTCAAGCACTCGCCCGCGCAGACCATCGACGGCACGCCGATCGATTTGTTCGCCAACATCGAACTGCCCGAAGACGCCAAGACGGCGGTCGCCGCGGGCGCCGTCGGCGTGGGTCTTTTCCGTACGGAATTCCTTTTCATGAACATGGAAGAGGCGCCGGAGGAAGAGGAGCAGTTCGAGGCGTACAAACGCGCAGTGGAATCGATGAAGGGGCTGCCGCTTACGATTCGCACGATCGACGTGGGTGCAGACAAACCGCTCGACAGTCACGAGTCGTACGAGACGGCGGCGAACCCGGCACTTGGCTTACGTGCGATTCGCTGGAGCCTCTCCGAGCCGCGCATGTTCCTCACGCAGTTGCGCGCAATTCTGCGCGCGTCGGCGTTTGGTCAGGTGCGAATTCTCTTCCCGATGCTCGCGCATGCGCAGGAGATCGACCAGACGCTCGAACTCGTGCGCGAAGCCAAGGCACAGCTCGACGCGGCCGGTCTGCTCTACGACCCGGGGGTGAAGCTTGGCGCGATGATCGAGGTGCCTGCGGCCGCGCTAACGGTGCCGATGTTCCTCAAACGGCTCGACTTCCTGTCGATCGGCACGAACGACCTGATTCAGTACACGCTGGCCATCGACCGGGCTGACAATGCCGTCGCGCATCTCTACGATCCGTTGCATCCGGCCGTCTTGCGCTTGATCGCCATGACGATTCGCGAGGCGCATGCGTTTGGTGTGCCGGTAGCGGTTTGCGGCGAGATGGCGGGCGACCCCACGGCAACGCGATTGTTGCTCGGCATGGGGTTGCGCGAGTTCTCGATGCATCCGAGCCAGTTGCTTCAGGTGAAGCAGGAGATTCTGCGCGCCCATCTGCCCGATCTCGAACGACCGGTGCAGGAACTGCTGGCGGCGACGGAACCCGAAGAAATGCAGGCTGCGCTGGCGCGACTGTCGGTCGCGTAGTCGACACCACGGCCAGTGAGTGGGGCAATTCGCTGGCGCACGTCACTCAGACTTTTGCGCGCCAAAAGCAAAGGCGGGCACCTCGATCACGGGGTGCCCGCCTTTTTATATGCGTGCTCAGCTTTGTGCGTGCACTCTCGGAATCGGCACAAGTCACGCCAAAAGAATTAGTGCCGCTGTCCGCAGACCTTACATTCGGGATTACGGGCACAGTGCATCGTGTGCCAACTCATCTTGCGGCTGTCGAGCATCAGCAAACGGCCCACCAAGGGCACCCCAACCCCCGTCACGACCTTGATCGCCTCGGCGGCCTGCATGCTACCGATGATGCCCACGAGCGGCGCCAGCACGCCCATGGTGGCGCAGGCTTGCTCGGGGAACGGCTCGTCGGCGGGGAAGATGCACTCATAGCAGGGCGAGGCGTCGTTGCGCACATCGAACACGCTGATCTGACCGTCGAAGCGCAGCGCGGCACCCGAGACCAGTGGCACGCGAGCGGCCACGCAAGCGCGATTGACAGCGTGGCGCGTGGCGAAGTTATCCGAGCCGTCGAGCACCACCGTCGCTGTCTTGGCAAGCGCGGTCAGGCGGGTTTCGTCCACACGCTCGTTGACGACGTCGACCACCACGCCCGGGTTGATCTGCGCGATGCGGTTGCGGCCCGAGATCACCTTGGGGTGACCCACGCTGTGGGTGTCGTGCAGGATCTGGCGTTGCAGATTGGTGAGATCGACATCGTCGTCGTCAATCAGGGTAATGCGCCCGATGCCTGAGGCCGCCAGATAGAGCGCGGCGGGTGAGCCTAGACCACCGGCACCCACGATCACCGCGTGGGCGGCCAGCAGACGCTCCTGACCTTCGATACCGATTTCATCGAGCAGGATATGGCGGGAGTAACGCAACAGCTGATCGTCGTTCATCGCAAAACGGAGAGACTTCGTGGCCACAACGGGGGGCGGACTGCGGCCGTCGGTGGACGGAGCGGCGGGATGACGCCCGCGCGGCAATAAAAAAACCGTGCCGGCTTTCGCGGGCACGGTTCGTAGTGTAAGGCGGATGCTTACTTCTTGTCCGTCGGCTTGGCGGGCACGACCGTATCCGTCTTCGGATCGGTCTTGGCACCGGCTGCCGGCGTAGCGGCCGGGGCGGCCTTGCCAGCGGCGTCCTTCGGCAGCGGGCCGGCATTGGCTTCCAGACGCGACTTGGTGCGCTGGACCGGCTCGCCCTTCAGTTGATGCACGGCCTGCTGGAGCATGAAGTCTTCAGGGCTGCCCAGATCCGGCAGGCGTTCCTGGCTTTCCTTCTTGCGCTCCTCCGGTGTCTTCTTCGCGTTCTCTTCCTCGAGGCGGCGGAGTTCTTCCAGGCGGCGGGCTTCGCGAGCGTCGATTTCCTTCTGTTCGTCCGGCGTCTGCGTGTTGTGCAGATGGTTCTGGTAATCGATCTCGCGCGTTACCAGCACGTCATCCGGGTCACCCTTCGGATTCTGATCGACCGGCACGTCCGGCTTGATACCGATCGACTGGATCGAGCGGCCGCTCGGCGTGTAGTAGTACGCCGTGGTCAGACGCAGCGCCGTATCCGGCGAGAGTTGACGCACCGTTTGCACCGAACCCTTGCCGAACGTGGTCTTGCCCATGATCAGCGCGCGCTTCGAATCTTGCAGCGCACCGGCCACAATTTCCGAGGCCGAAGCCGAGTAGGCGTTCACGAGCACCACCATCGGCACCGTCTTCCAGATCGGGGCTTCGCCCTTGAGCGGATCTTCCGGGCTGGCCGACAGGCGGTAGTTGTCGAACGTGGCGGTGTACTTCTGCTTCGCGTCTTCGATCTGACCGTTGGTCGTCACGACGGTCGCGCCGTCCTTCAGGAACGCTGCGGAAACGCCAACTGCGGACTGGAGGATACCGCCGCCGTTGTTACGCAGATCGAGAATCAGACCCTTGACCGGTTGATCCTTCGACAGTTCTTGCAGCTTCTTGGCCAGGTCCGGCACCGTGCGTTCCTGGAAGCTCGTGATACGCACGTAGGCGATACCCGGCTCCAGCAGCTTGCCCTTGACGCTCTGCACGCGAATTTCGGCGCGCACGATCGACACCGGGAAGGTGCGTTCGTCGGACTTGCGGTAAATGGTCAACGTGACCTTGCTGCCCGGCGCGCCGCGCATGCGCTTGACGGCCTGATCGAGCGTCATGCCGCGTACCGGCTTGTCGTCGATGCGGGTGATGAGGTCGCCAGGCTTGAGGCCAGCCTTGAACGCGGGGCTGTCTTCGATCGGCGTGATGACCTTCACGAGGCCGTCTTCCTGCGAGATCTCGATGCCCAGACCGGCGAAGCGGCCGCGCGTCTGCTCTTGCAGTTCTTTGTATTCTTCCTTGTCGAGATACGACGAGTGCGGATCGAGGCTCGACACCATGCCCTTGATCGCCGCGGTCAGCAGCTTCTTATCGTCGACCGGCTGGACGTATTCACGCTTGATCTGACCGAACACTTCGGCCAGCAGACGGAGCTGCTCGAGCGGCAGCGGCGTGGTAGCGCTCTGTGCGGAAGCCTGCGAAAACGCGAGGGTGGCAGCCGCACCGGTCGCGAGGCCCAGCACGATCAGGCCGATGTGTTTGAGGGTTTGGCGCATATAGGCGTGGAAATTCCGGATTTTTCGGGGCGAGCGCCAATGGGCGCGCGCACTTTGGCGAAGTATAACCGTTTGCCAACGGGGCGGACATTGCCCATTCGACAGGGAGTTTTCCGGAGTGGTTCTCCGAAAAGTTCCATCCGATGCGGCCTTTGCGTGAATTTTCCGTGAAGCGTGGCCCGATATCGCGTGGGATTGGCAGGTTAGATGCGCCTGACGAGCCGGGTGGCGTGGGTTTCAAACCACGGCAATCGCTGCGCAAACCGTCATATCGACGTGTTACACCGTATTACCTATGCGGGTTTGCACGCAGTGCCAATGGCGTGAGGATGGCGGTGTGATGGCGTGGATGTGACGGGGATACCTAGCAAACGGGCGGTCGCGACACTTGGGTGTCGCGACCGCCCGTCAGACTTCAAACGTCCTTTGCGGGGACTTACTTCGACTTGCCTTGTGCAGCGACGGCGGCCAGTGCACCGGCGATTTTGTCTTGATCGCCGAGATAGTAGTGGCGAATCGGCTTGAGATCGGCGTCCAGTTCATACACGAGCGGCGTGCCGTTCGGGATGTTCAGGCCGGCGATATCGTCGTCCGAAATATTGTCCAGGTGCTTGATAAGGGCGCGCAGCGAATTGCCGTGTGCGGCGACGAGCACTTGCTTGCCAGCACGCACGGCCGGGGCGATCGATTCGTTCCACAGCGGGAGCACGCGAGCGACGGTGTCTTTCAGGCACTCGGTGAGCGGAATCTCTTCGCGCTTGAGCTTGGCGTAACGCGGATCGTTGTACGAGCTACGGTCGTCGTCTGCGGCGAGCGGGGGCGGCGGCGTGTCGTAGCTGCGGCGCCAGACGTGCACCTGATCGTCACCGTATTTGGCGGCGGTCTCGGCCTTGTTCAGGCCGGCGAGCGCACCGTAGTGACGCTCGTTCAGGCGCCACGTGTGGACCACGGGAATCCACATCTGGTCCATGGCGTCCTGCACGTGCCAAAGCGTGCGGATCGCGCGCTTGAGCACCGAGGTGTACGCCAGATCGAACGCGAAACCGGCTTCGGCGAGCAGTTTGCCGGCCTGGCTGGCTTCGGCGACGCCCTTTTCGGTCAGGTCGACATCGACCCAGCCGGTGAAGCGATTTTCTTTGTTCCACGTCGATTCGCCGTGGCGGATAAGAACGAGCTTGTACATGAGCAGCTTCAGTCAGAGTAGGAAAGCGGGGGCAGCCAGCGGGGTCGGAGGCGGCTCGCAGCACCCCGCGCAGCACCGCCCAGTAAGGGCGTAGCGGCAGCGGCCGAGGGGCGAAGGGGGCGGCAAACAAGCCGCCGCGGACGTCCGGCGCAACGATTGGCAACGTGACCCGTCGGCGCAATCTCGGATTATTTTATAATGATCGGATTCTTTTGATATTTTTCAGGTGGCTTGTGAAGTTCTTTGCCGATTACACCAACCTCGCGCTGATCGCCATTGCCCTCGTTTCGGGTGGCATGCTGGCATGGCCGGTTTTCAAGCGCAGCGGTCGTGGTTTGTCCACGATGGAAGCGACGCAGCTCATTAACCGCAAAGGCGCCGTGGTTCTCGACGTGCGCTCGACAGAGGAATTCGCAGGCGGCCACTTGCCGTCCGCACGCAACGTGCCGCTCGACGACGTGGAACAAAAAGTCGGGCAGGTCATCAAGAATAAGGCAGCACCGGTACTCATCGTGTGCAAGAGCGGTCAACGCTCGGCGCGCGCCCAGACGTTGCTGCGCAATCTCGGCTATGCCGAGTCGTTCAGCCTCCAGGGCGGTCTTGCCGCTTGGCAGGAAGCCGGCTTGCCGGTCGTGAAGTAACCGAGGAGTTGTCGTTATGCCGAAGATCGTGATGTACAGCACGCAAGTGTGCCCATATTGCCAAATGGCCGAACGCCTGCTGCGCCAGCGCGGCGTTCAGGAAATCGAGAAGATTTTGATCGACAAGGATCCCGCGCGTCGTGAAGAAATGATGACCCGTACGGGCCGTCGCACGGTGCCGCAGATCTACATCGACGAGCGCCATGTCGGGGGTTACGACGATCTGTCGGCACTCGATCGCGCCGGTGGCCTCGTGCCGCTCTTGCAAGCCGCCTGAAACCGCCTGCAAAATAGTCCGCCCAGCCGCGCCCTTGCGCGGCTGTTTTATCCCAAGGAAAAGAAATGTCCGACCAGAATCAGCCGTTTTTCAGCATCCAGCGTTCCTACCTGAAAGATCTGTCGCTTGAGCAGCCGAATTCGCCCGCGATCTTCCTTGAACAGGAAATGCCGACGGTCGAAGTGCAAGTCGACGTTGCCGCCGAGCGTCTGGCCGACGAAATCTTCGAAGTGGCCGTGATCGCCACCGTGACGGCAAAGATCAAGGACAAGGTCGCGTTCCTGGTCGAAGGCAAGCAAGCCGGTATTTTCGAAATCCGCAACGTGCCGGTCGAACAACTCGATCCGCTCATCGGCATCGCCTGCCCGACGATCGTCTACCCGTACCTGCGCGCGAACGTGGCCGACGCCATCAGCCGTGCCGGTTTCCAGCCGATCCATCTGGCCGAAATCAATTTCCAGGCGCTCTACGAGCAACGTCTGGCACAACTGGCCGAGCAACAAGCGGCCAATGGCGAGACGCCGGCACCGGGCATCGTGATGCCCGACGGCTCGTCCGCCAAGACTCACTAAGCGCTCCCGCGCTTGATCGACGCGATGGCCAGCGGGGCGCTTAGCTGCGTGAGCTACGCCATTGCGTCGAGGTCGCCTTCATGAAAATTGCCGTCTTCGGTGCCGGTGCCTGGGGTACCGCAATGGCCAGTCACATGGCCACCCGCCATGATGTTGTCCTCTGGGCGCGCGATGCTGCGCTCGTGAAGCAACTAAGCGACTCCCACGAAAATTCCACTTATCTCCCCGGTGCCACGTTATCGCCGCGTTTGCGTTTCGACGCCGACTTTGCGAGCGTTCTCGCGCACGGCACGGGCGAGCGAGCATTGTGTGTTGCCGCTGTCCCCGTCGCGGGATTGCGGGCGTTGGCCGGGCATCTGGCGAGCGCTGCACAACCGCCGCAACATCTTATCTGGCTGTGCAAAGGCTTCGAGTCCGATACGGGGCTGTTGCCGCATCAAATCGTCTCCGAAGTATTCCCCGGCGTGGCCGGTGGCTCGCTGTCGGGCCCGAGCTTTGCGCGGGAAGTGGCGCAGGGGTTGCCTGCCGCGCTGACTGTCGCGAGTGCTTCGCCGTCGTTGTGTGAGCTGACCATCGACGCCTGTCATTTCGGTGCCCTACGCATTTATTCGAGCGACGACGTGGTTGGCGTCGAAGTCGGCGGGGCGGTGAAAAACGTGCTCGCCATTGCGACGGGCGTGGGCGATGGCTTGGGGCTCGGCCTTAACGCGCGTGCCGCGCTCGTGACACGCGGTCTTGCCGAGATGACCCGGCTAGGCGTGGCGTTGGGCGGCAAACCCGAGACGTTCATGGGGCTGGCCGGTGTCGGCGATCTGATTTTGACGGCGACCGGCGACTTGTCGCGTAACCGTACGGTCGGACTGCAACTCGCCACGGGCAAATCGCTCGACGACGTGCTCGCCTCGCTGGGGCATGTGGCTGAAGGGGTACGTTGTGCGCGGGCTGTGCGAGATCTCGCTCACGCGCATGGCGTGAGCATGCCGATTACCGATGCCGTATGCGCGATGCTGTTCGACGGCTTGCCTGCGCGGGCGGCAGTAGAAGCCCTGTTGCGCCGCGACGCACGCGCCGAGCGGGAAGACGACGCTTAAGTCTGTCTCCGCGGCAAATCTCTGATGGCCTGCGGCGGCCATCGACACTCGCCACTCGCTACAAGGGAGCGCTGCCCATGTCGCCAGTTGTCCGTCTCGACGCCATTCAAGGCGATATCACGCAATGTTCGGTCGACGCCATCGTCAACGCTGCCAACGAGTCACTACTCGGCGGCGGTGGCGTTGATGGCGCCATTCATCGGGCGGCAGGGCCGGAACTCCTTGCTGCCTGCCGCGCGCTCGGCGGATGCGCGACAGGTCAAGCCAAGCTCACCCCCGGATTCCGCCTGCCGGCAAAGTTTGTCATTCACACGGTCGGGCCGATTTGGCACGGTGGCGCCCACGACGAGCCTGCCTTGCTCGCGAGTTGTTACCGCGAGAGTTTGCGGTTGGCCGAAGAGAATGACTGCACGAGCGTGGCATTTCCTGCGATCAGTTGTGGGGTCTACGGCTACCCGGCGGAATTGGCCGTGCCGCTGGCGGTCTTCACGATGCGCGACGCGCTACCGCATTTCCCGACGATTGAGCGTGTGACGTTCGTTTGCTTCGATACCGCGATGCTGCAACGGTATCGCGATGCATTGCGCCCTCAAACCTCTCAGGCCCCACCTGCATAACCCTGTTGTCGCCACGCTTCGAAGACCACTACGGCCACCGTGTTCGACAGGTTCAGGCTGCGGTTGCCCGGGCGCATCGGCAGACGCACGCGCTGCGTGGTCGCAAAGGTGTCGAGCAACTCCGGCGCGAGGCCGCGCGTCTCTGAGCCGAAGATGAACCAGTCGCCCGGTGCGAACGACAGTTCACCGAAGGGGCGCGACCCGCGGGTGGTGAGCGCAAACATTCGCGTCGGGTCCGGGGTCTCGGTACTCAGAAAATTTTCCCAGTTGCTGTGCACTTTCATGTCGGCGTACTCGTGATAGTCGAGGCCAGCGCGGCGCATGCGTGCGTCGTCGAGCGGGAAGCCGAGCGGCTCGATCAGATGCAGACGCGCACCGGTGTTGGCGCAAAGACGAATCACGTTGCCGGTATTCGGCGGGATTTCCGGTGAGACGAGAACGACATTGAACATGGTCGAAGAGCAGTCAGGGGGCAAGGTTATTCGGAATAGGGCGTGCGTAACGCGACAGCGGCGAGCACATACGTGGCGCCTGCGCGCTTGAGGGCCTGTGCCGCAGCATGGCACGTCGCACCGGTGGTCATCACGTCATCGATCAACACGACACGTCGCCCTCGGACTTGGTCGCTGGCGACAAAAGCATCGCGCAGATTACGTTGTCGGACATCCCGGGTGAGCCCTCGCTGCGAAGCCGTCGCACGTTCGCGACGCAGCCAACGCGCGCTTGCCGGGCGTTGCACACGCCGAGCCGCAATGCGCGTGAGCTCCCACGCCTGATTAAAGCCACGCGCGGCGAGTCGCGAGGGGGCTAGCGGTATGGGAACAAGTAACGTTTCACTATCTCCAGCGTCGCTGCCGTCGCTGCCGTCGCGGACATGGTCGCGACCGCAATGCGGCAGTAGCGCATCGCCGAGGCGTTCGCCGAATTCGCGCGCCAGTGGCAGCGCGCCATGGTATTTCAGACGAATCATGAGGGCATCGAGTGGCGCTACGTAATCTGCTAGGGCAATCGCGGCGTCAAAAGCGGGTGGGTGCCGCAAGCAGGCCCCGCACACAACGGGGGTGGTGCGACAAATTGTCGCACTTTCTCTACGAGTCACATCGCCGAGATACCCCTGGTAGGGCATCGCAATCGCGCACCTAACGCACCGTGTTGTTGGTTGCGCACGCGCCTCATCGAACGCCAGCGAACAACGTGCACAAAGCTGACGCGACGCACGCGCCTCGCAGATCGCGCAGTGATCGGGCAGGGCGATACCCAACAGCGCCTGTGCGAAGCGGCCAAGCAGCGGGAGAGTGGTGCGGAGGATAGACAAGGCGATATCAGGGGGTGGCAGGGCGCGGCGCTGCCCGGATGCGGTCGGGCAGCTGCGAGTATACTGCCGACTCGCCTTTTCGCCCGTCCCATGAAGCCTGCCGCCGCCCCCCTGTCCCCGTTTCCCGCCCGCTTTTTGCGCACCGCGTTCGACCGCCGCGCAACGCAATGGGCCGAGGCCGATTTCCTGATGAGAGAAGTCGCGTCGCGCCTTGCGAGTCGGCTCGACTACATCAAATTGAAGCCCAAGCGAGTGCTGGACATTGGTTGTGGCACGGGCGGCGATCTGCTGGCCTTCGGCGAGCGCTATCCCGATGCTTACCGCGTCGGCCTCGACGCGTCGTACGGCATGGCTAGTGCAGCGGCGGCTGCGGGCGCTGCCACTGGCTGGCGCCGCCTGTTGCGCAGCACCCCGCCGTATGGCGTCGTGCAGGCCGATTTTTCTGCACTGCCCTTTGCACCGCGTGCGTTCGATCTCGTCTGGTCCAATCTCGCACTGCATTGGTATCGCGAGCCGCATCGCGTGATTCCCGAATGGCATCGCGTGTTGAGCACCGATGGTCTGCTGATGTTCTCGGCCTACGGTCCTGACACGCTGCGCGAACTGCGGGCGGCATGGGCAGAAGTCGATGACGTGCCACACGGGCTCGAGCCGACCGATATGCACGATCTGGGCGACATGATGGTGGCGAGCGGATTCGATACGCCAGTGACGGACATGGAGCGACTCACGCTCACGTTCGAGACACCGGACACGCTGTTGCGAGATGTGCGCCTGCTGGGCGTGAATCCGCTGCCGGAGCGCCGTAGCGGGTTGACCGGGCGCGATCGTCTGGCGGCGCTGCGCGCGGCGCTGGAGCGTCAACGCGGCAGCGACGGCACGATTTCGCTGACGTTCGAGCTCGTGTATGGGCACGCCTGGAAGGTGCCCGAAAAGACCGACGCGGCGGGCAATGCCGTCGTTCGTATTCAAGACATCGGCCGCGGTGGCCGTCCGCGCTAAGTCGCACCATCTTTCTTCCCTTCTATACGCCGCACCCTGCGTCCTACATGAGCATGCAGGTGTTCGGCGCGGATGCCATTCGCTTAAATGACGCTTCACGGCGTGCATGAGCGAACAGTTTCGATCAGCCACGCCATTCCGTTGCCTTCGGGCAAGACTTCAGGAGAGGCATGGTGGGGCATCCGCACGAAACCCTGTCGAGGGTAGCCGTACCAGCGATACCCGCGGCGTGCACCGATTCCGAGCCGCCGCTGTGCGTGTCCGATTCCTTTCTGCAACCGTCGGCCCCGCTATTCACCGGCATTGACGGTTTGTGCGCCGCAACGGTTCATCTCAAGTTGGAAGGTTTGAACGCTGCGGGCTCCATCAAGCTCAAGCCGGCTCTCCAACTCATCGAAGATCTCGAGGCCAAGGGGCGAATTCGCGAAGGCACGCGGCTCATTGAATCGTCGTCGGGCAACCTCGGCGTGGCGTTGGCAATGGTCTGCGCGAACCGTGGTTATGGCTTCACTTGTGTGACCGACCCCAACACATCGCAGCACGCCGTACACACGATGCAGGCGCTTGGTGCGCGTGTCGTACGCGTTGATCGACGTGATGCCCAAGGCGGGTTCCTTGCAACGCGCATCGCTTGGATTCAAGAACAGTTGGCAAGCGACGACGACTGGCTCTGGATCAACCAATACGCGAATCCGAGCAACTGGCGAGCCCATTACCGCTGGACCGCGCCGGAGATCTTCGCCGCATACCCGACGGTCGATCACCTCTTCGTCGGCGCGGGGACGACGGGGACATTGATGGGGTGTCTGCGCTACGTGCGCGCCAACCATCCTCAGACACGCGTGATTGCTGTCGATACCGTGGGCTCTGTCACGTTCGGTGGCGCGCCGGGACGGCGTCACATTCCGGGGTTGGGTACGAGCCGGCGCCCTGAGTTGTGCGATCCATCATTGCCGGACGCCATCGTGCATGTCCCCGAGATCGATGCCGTCAGGATGTGTCACGCGCTGGCAAGGCGCGGCTACTTCGCCGGTGGCTCGACAGGCAGTGTGCTGTGCGCGGTGCAACGTGAAGCGGCGCGTATCGACGCAAACGCCACCGTGGTCGCCATCGCCCCTGATATGGGCGACAAATATCTGGATGGCGTCTACGACGCGAACTGGGTAAAGCGATGCTTCCCACAAATGTCAGACGCGGGCATGCCCGAGTCCCACGTCATCGAAACGGTTTGCCCGTCTTTGTCATGAACGCGATACCGCTGCCGCAATTCCGTGTGTTCACCGGAGAGCAAATTCATACCGTGGTGCGCGAGGGCCGACGCGCGGTGCTCGATACCGTCGAAGCCGCTTATCGGGCGCATCACGCTGGCCGTACCGTCAATCCAGAGAGTCAGTTTCTGCGCTTTCCCGACGGGCGCTCGAATCGCATCATCGCGTTACCTGCTCACATCGATGCGGGCGATGGCGATGGGGTCACCGGCATCAAGTGGATATCGAGCTTCCCGGAAAACATTACGCACGGCATGCCACGCGCGTCCGCGGTGCTGATACTGAACGATGTCGTGACGGGCTATCCGATGGCCTGCATGGAGGCCAGCATTATTAGCGCCGCACGCACGGCGGCGAGCGCAATCAGCGCGCTGCGGTGTCTCGTCAAACGTGGATTGGCAGCGCCAAGTTCGGTGCGCGTCGCGTTTGTCGGTACGGGACTGATCGCACGACACGTTGCCGAATGTCTGCCACTCGCGAATGTCCCGATCGAACGCATCGTTCTGCACGATCTGAACGAGGGATACGCTGCATTGCTTGCGGGGCGCATTCAGACACATCTCGGATACGAAGTCACTACCGAGTCTTCGCTCGAATCCACCATTCGGCAGGCCGATGTCGTGATCTTTACGACGACAGCGTCGGTTCCCTATGTCGACAACCCGGACTGGTTCTCCCACTGCCCTGTGGTGCTACACCTGTCGCTGCGCGATCTCGCCCCTGCGGTAGTGCTCGAGGCCTACAACGTCGTCGACGATATCGAACACTGCATGCGAGCGATGACATCGCTGCATCGCGCGGAAGTGGCGACGGGGCATCGACGCTTTGTGACGACATCACTTCCCCATCTGCTGAGCGGTGGCGAAATTCCGGCACGAAATCGTCCAATCGTGTTTTCGCCGTTCGGTATGGGCATTCTCGACATTGCGGTCGGCCGTTGGGTCTACGAAAGACTCGCGGCGCAGCAGGCCCCGATTCCCCGTTTTTTCTACGATATGCAACGCGCATGACTTCCGCTCCCCGTTCTACAACCCCCACTACCGCCTCCCTCCCGCCAGACGACACCGTCGGATATGCCGACGTCCTTGTCGGTTTGCAATACGGCGACGAAGGCAAGGCGAAGATCATCGACGTACTGGCGACCGAGTACGACGTGATCGCACGCTTCAACGGCGGTGCCAATGCCGGACACACCATCGACACGCCGCTGGGGCGTATCGCACTCAAGCAACTGCCTTCTGGGGTCTTTCATCCGCACGCGGCCCTCTACATCGGATCGGGGTGCGCGCTGAATCCGTGGAAGCTCGCTGACGAAATCACGCAATTGCGCGAGATGGGGGTGGAGCTAGAGGGCCGTCTGCATATCAGCGCCCGCGCCGCACTCGTGCAGCCTCACCATATCGCGCTCGACAGACGTGGCAGCGCGGCCATCGGCACCACAGGCAACGGCATCGGACCTTGCTACGCTGACCGGGCGCTGCGTGTACGCCATGAAGCGCGAGTCAATTTCATGCTCGGCGATCTGCTCGATAACGAGGCGGAAACGGTGGCGGCCATGCGTCAGGTACTCACCACCATGATCAATGCCGATGGTGGCACATCGCCTTGGGTCGCCGAGATGTCGGAACTGCTGCTGCGCCTGCCCGAAGCGATGACGCTTCTGCGCCCGCACGTCGAAGTCGACCGCAGTTGGCTCACGAAGCGTGTCACGCAGGGGGCGCGAGTGCTGTTCGAAGGCGCGCAATCCGTCTTGCTCGATGTTGTTGATGGGAGTCAGCCGTATGTGACGTCGAGTCACACCGTGCCCGCCTACGCCTACGTGGGCGGCGATCTATCGCCGAAGTACCACCGCCGGACGATCGGTGTGGCGAAGGCGATCATGTCTCGCGTTGGACGCGGCCCATTTCCGTCTGAATTGGGTGGTGAACGTTCTGCGAAATACTGTCGAGAGGCCGCGGAAAAACACATCGGCGTCGAGCATGAACACGAGCGTTTTTGCGCCGATACGCTATTGCGATCCAACGACGCGTTCGAGGTGGGTGCAGCACTGCGCATGCTGACTGGCGAGTACGGTACAGGTACGGGCAGACCACGTCGAATTGGCATGCTCGATCTTGCGCAACTGCGCGAGGTCATCAAAGCGCATGGCGTAGACCGCCTGTATCTAAATAAGGTGGACTGTTTGGCCCACTATCTCCAGTCGTCGTATCAGGGCGTGCCGATGCGCGTGCACCGCGACGTGCTGCCGAGCGAACGTATTCCCGATGTTCTGATTTACCCCGGACTCACCGAACGTTCGCTGGCGCATGGACGAGAAGGGCATCTGGATGCAGCGCTCGGCGGATTCATCGATTTTGTCGAGCGCCACATCGGCACTTCCCTCGCGGGTATTGGGCTCGGGCCGGAGCGAGCGAGCATGTTGCTACTCGACGGGGTGAAGCCCAGGGTGCCGTCCTGCGCGGTCGTACCTCGGGCGGCGACCCGTGGTTGAGCCATGGCATGAAGCGGCTGCGGTGCGTCGTCGCCAAGGCGACACGCCGTTTCCGCCGCTATTGCCCGATCACCTTTTCTTCAACCTGTCGTTGATGCCGTATGCGGTGCACCCATGTGTTTGCGCCCTGGGACAGTCGGCACGCCAGCAATTGAGTGCATTGCGTCTGGCCGATTATCTGAACAAGACGGAGCGCGTCGAGTTGTTCATCGTCAATCGCGCTGTAGAGCACATGCTCGATGTTCCAGGTGTCGCTTCCGTGCATCGGGACGATTTGTTGGCCATCTACACCGACGAGGGGTTCCACACTTGGATGATGGAACGTTTTCGCGGCGATCTTCACCGGCAGACAGGCTACACGTTGCCACAACAGCCATCGCTCAGCGTCATTCGGGTGCTGGCGTTGTGTGAGGCGGTGCCTCACGCATACCGGGGGCTCGCGATCATGGCGGCCGCGACGGTGACGGAGACCTTGATTACCGGCACGCTGCGACGCGCGGGGGCATCGGATGACGTTTATGCGCCGGTGGGTGTTTTGCTAGCCGATCACGCGTGCGACGAAATGCGGCATCAAGCCGCATTCGTGCGATTTGTCGGAGAGTGGTTGCCGACGCTGTCCCGCACCGAGCGGGAGTTTCTGAATGCCCTGATCCCCGACTTGATGATGGCCTTTCTCGCGCCGGAGTTGCCGACGTGGCGAGCGCATCTATGTGCCGTCGGACTCGAGGAGGATGTGGCCGACAGTGTGATTCGCGAGAGCGTCGATCCACTGGAAGTCGGCGTGCAGATGATGGAGGCCGCGCTCGTGCCTCGTCGGCTTTTCGAGCGATTGGGCATGTCATGCGCGCACACGTTTTCGCAGCAAGCCGGTCGCTGGCGTCCACCTTGATCGTCCCGGTATCGATCCAATTGCAGCGCCGCGTGGAACGAGCGGTGAGCATCGACGCATCGATAAGGAGATTCGCATGACTGCTGGCTGGCTTGCCCCCGACCTGACGATGAATGCCGCTGACTACCGTGAACTGGTCGGCGCGGCGCTCGCGTTCAAGCAACGTTACCCACAGCACACGGAATGTGTGCTGCGTGGCAAAGCGATCTACTTCCTCTTCTACAACCCGTCCCTGCGCACGCGCAGCAGCTTCCAGACGGGGCTTTCCCGCATGGGCGGTCACCCGATCACGCTCGATCCGCAGAACGGCATCTACACCCCTGCCTTGCCCGAAGCGGAGATTCCTTATTCGACGGAACGCGTGGCAGACGTGGCGCGTGTGCTGTCTGCCTACGGCGACGCCATTGCAATTCGCATGTACGGGGCGCCTGCCGGTTGGGTCTATGGGGGCGCGCATCGGCATCTCGAGGCCTTCGCGAAATGGGCGAGCGTGCCGGTGATCAACATGGAGTGTGATCGCTTCCACCCGTGTCAGGCACTCGCAGATGTCATGACATTGCGTGAACGGCTTGGCGGCTTAACGGGGCGCCGGCTATGCATCAGTTGGGCGTATTCCGGAAGTTGGCACAAGCCCGTCGCCGTGCCGCAAAGCCTCCTGCTCGCCGCGGTGAAGTCGGGCATGGACGTGACGCTGGCGCATCCGCCTGCGTTTGCGTTGGACCCTGCGGTCATGAACGCTGCCGAAAAGTTTGCGGATCAAACAGGCGCTAGGGTGCGCGTCACTCACGACTTTCGTGATGGGATGAGTGATGCGCACGCCGTCTATGCAAAGTCATGGTGCAGCCTTACGCATCTCCCTGCGCACGCTGGCGAACCCGTCGATGAGACAGCGATGCGCGCCGCGTTCGAGCCGCATCGTCACTGGTGCGTCGATCAAGCGGTCATGGGGCACGCTGCACCGAACGCCGGTTACTTGCATTGCTTGCCTGCCGATCGGGGCCAGGAAGTCGCCGACGATGTCATCGACGGACCGCAATCGTGGGTGTTCCAACAGGCGGCCAATCGTTTGCATGCGCAGAACGCCATCATGGCCCATCTGCTCAATCCGGGGTGCCTGGCATGACCTTCGCGTATCAGTACGTGTGCGTCAACTGTGCCGCGTCGCAAGCATGGGGTGCACTTTGTTATCAATGCCCGTTGTGCGGCCGCAACCTGCGTATCGAAAGAATGCGAGCGGGAACCCGTGGCGAGCGTCCACCGGGGGCTGACATCGTCGCGGCCTTTCGTGGCGTCGGTATGTGGCGTTATGCACCGCTGTTGCCGGTGTCTGCGTGCTGGGCGAGCCGTCTCGCGGTCGGCAATACCCCGTTGCTCGCGTTGGGGGAGGAAGACGGCGTACACCTCTGGGTCAAGGACGACAGCCGTAATCCGAGTGGCTCGCTCAAGGACCGCGCGACGGAGTT
The DNA here is from genome assembly GCF_049918595.1 of Pandoraea pneumonica. Lineage (GTDB taxonomy): Bacteria > Pseudomonadota > Gammaproteobacteria > Burkholderiales > Burkholderiaceae > Pandoraea > Pandoraea pneumonica_A. Next base: position 537,258 of record NZ_JBNCRZ010000001.1, on the reverse strand, counting down.
GGTGCTGGCCGCCGCGAAGTGGCTGGGGTGCACGCGTGTGGTGGCAGCGTCGACCGGCAATGCAGGCGCGTCACTGGCTTGCATCGCCGCGTCGCAGCAGTTGCCTGCGACCGTCGTGGTGCCAAGGCAGACGCCCTACGTCAAGCTCGCGCAAATCCGCGCCTACGGTGCGCAGCTACATGTGATCGATGGCACCTACGACGACGCCTTCGACCTTGCCACCGGTATGGCCGATGCGCCGGAAGTTTGCTGTCGCAACACAGGGTTCAATCCGTTCACGCGCGAAGGCAAGAAGACTTGCGCGTTCGAAATCGCCGAAGCATTCGAATGGGACGTGCCCGATTGGGTGGTGGTGCCGACAGGCGACGGCAACATTCTCTCAGGTGTCGCTGCGGGCTTCCTCGAACTTCATGCATTAGGAATTACGAAGCGAGTGCCACGATTGCTCGCCGCGCAGGCCAGCAGCTCGCACAGCATCGCGCACGACTGGCTGACTAACGAGTCGTCCGCGCAATGGCCGACGTCGCCGACGACCGTCGTACCTAACACCGTCGCCGACAGTCTGTCAGTCTCGCGTCCGCGTGACCACATTGCGGCGTTGCAAGCGCTGCGGGCCACGCACGGGGCGTGCGTCATCGTGACCGATGCGCAGATCATGGCGTCGTCGCAAATGCTCTCGCAACGTCACGGGCTGTGGTTCGAACCGTCCGCCGCCGCCGGACATGCCGCACTCAAAGAGTGCATCGTCAGCGCAGGAGTCACACCGGGCGAGCGCGTCGTACTGCTAGGCACCGGGAGCGGCTTGAAGGACCCATATGCCTTTGAAAGTGTCGCGTGCGACACGCCAGAGATCGCACAAGCATGCGACGCTGTGCCGCCCGCTATCTTTCCCACCACCACGCCTGATGCGCGTATGCGAGGCCGATCGTGACGCGCCATGGTGTCATCGTCGTCGGCGCAGGCGTGAGCGGACTGACTACGGCGGTCACGCTTGCGATGGCGGGCTGCGATGTAGCCATTCACGCGGCAGAAGCGCCGGCGCAGACGACTTCAGCCTTAGCGGCTGCGATCTGGCATCCGTTCTATCAGGCACCGGATCTTGTTTATCTCGATAACGCGCGGCAGACATACGCGGCAATGTCGCGGTTGTCTGAAGACAACGAATCCGGTGTCGTCATGCGCCCGCTTACCGAATACTTCGCGCGTGACGCGGGCACCCCTTGGTGGGCGGAATGCGTGCCGAAGGTCGCGCGACTGGCTAACGACGTGCCGTCGCACTACGCCTGTGCTTATCGAATGGACGTGCCGGTGGCGGACGCGGCAACGTATCTCGGCTATCTCATGCATATGTTTCTCGATCTCGGTGGGCAGTTCGTGCTGACACGCATCGAAGATCCGGCAACGCTGCTCGGAAAAGCCGATTACGTCGTGAATTGCTGCGGCTACGGTGGCGCAGCGTTCGGTGACGGTGCCATGTCGCTTTCGCGTGCAGTGGTCTTGCGAGCGGAGCGCCCTGAGGCGGTCAGCGGATGTTTTGTCGACGATTCGGACGCGCTGCGTCCCACCTACGTCGTTAAGCGCATGCATGACGTCATCCTCGGCGGCACGGCAGATCCCGATATGACATCCACCGTGATTGGCGAGCGACAGGTGGGCGACATCGTTCGTAGGTGCGCGCGCCTTTGCGAAGGGGTGATGTCGCTCGCCATTGTCGACGCGCGCGTCGGGTTCCGGCCGATGCGGCGCACAGCACGGGTCGAGCGAGACACGACGCATGCGGGTTTGCTCCATAACTATGGTCACGGCGGAGGTGGCTTCACGCTGTCCTGGGGATGCGCCAATCAGGTGCTTCGGCTCTTGGAAGCACCGGCACCGAACTGACCGTTCACAGACGTCACTTCGCACGAGGCACGACACACATCCACCGAGAGGCCACATGCTGATAGACCCCACGACGCTAGACGAAGCGCACATCTACAACTTCATGATGAGCACTATCCTGCCGCGGCCCATCGCGTGGGTGAGTACGATCGACGTGCTCGGGCGGCCGAACCTTGCCCCGTATGCCTACTTCATGGGCGTGTGTTGCGTACCGATGACGGTGTTGTTCTGTCCCGTAGTGCCGCCGCCGCCGATGCAAAAGAAGGACACGCTGCGCAACATCGAAGCCGTCCCGGAGTTCGTCGTGAATGTGGCGAGTGCTTCGTGTATCGAGGCCGTGAATCTCTCTGCGGCGCCGCTGCCTCCGGGAGAGTCGGAGTTCGATCTCGCTGGGGTGACACCGGTCGCATCGTCGCGTGTGCGTCCGCCTCGCGTTCAGGAGGCAGGTGTGGCTTTCGAGTGCGCAGTGCGCGACATTATCGAAATCAGCGCTGCACCCGGTGGCGGATGGGTCGTTCTCGGTACGGTACTAGCGGCTCACGTGGACGATGCGCTACTCGACCCCGCGACCCATCAGGTGAATCTTCGTGCACTCGAACCCATCGGTAGACTCGGCGGCGGCGAGTTCGTGAACGCCGCGAGCGACACCTTCACGCTGACGCGCTACAAAACGCTCGCCGATCTTGCCCGTCGCCAGTCGGCGCACGGCGGTGTGGTCAAAGGTGTCGACGTATGACGGCGGCCCCCGCTTGTAGCGAACCCCGCGTCGTGGCACTTGGGGCGCGTCGCTATCACGTCGACGTGTCGCCGTTCTCAGACGATTTGGGCGGCAAGTTTGTCTCGGATGTCGCGGTCGATAGGACGCATGGCGTCGCGTTGATCATGCGAGGTTCCCCGGTCATCCGGTGGTTCGACGAAAACGGCGAAGCGAAGGGCACGTGGCATTCAGAAGCGGTGACCCATGGCCACAGTGCTTGCTTCGATGCACAGGGCCGTCTCCTCCTTGTCGACTCCGATCGACATTGCGTGCACCGCTTCGACGCCGATGGGCAGATCGATATCACGCTCGGCATTGCAGACGAACCCCGATGGCGCGAGCCGTTCAACCATCCGACCGGTGTTGCGGTCGCACCGAGCGGGGTGATCGTCGTCTCGGACGGTTACGGCAATTCACATGTCCATCGATTTACGGCAGAAGGTCGCCACATGGCGAGTTGGGGTGGTCCAGGCGAGGCAGTGGGACGGTTCAGCAACCCGCATGCGATTGCCGTCGATGCCGATGATCGGGTGTGGGTGGTGGATCGCGAGAATCATCGCGTGCAGCGTTTTTCTGCCGACGGGCAGTTTGAGGAGGAGATTCGAGGGCTGCACTTGCCGACGGCGATCGCCATCGGCCGCGACGGCATCGTCTACGTCACCGATCAGACGCCACGTCTTTGTGCCTATACGCCGAGCGGGCAATTGATCGGGCGGTGCCGCACTTTCGGTGCCATCGGACATGGGATCGCCGTCGATGCACGGGGCGACATTTACATCGCGAACATGATGCCGAATTGCGTCACAAGGTTGCGGCGCTTTGCGTGACGGCCATGCGGCTGTCTTCATCGAGCAAACCATAATCGCTCGCCAGCTTCGCTGCGCGGTGACGGGTAGATACGTCGAACTTACGCATGACGCTGCGCAGATGGAATACGACGCCGTGTTCGGAGATGGTCAGGATGCGGCCGATTTCCCATGACGTCTTGCCACGTGCCACCCATCGCAGGCATTCACGCTCGCGCGGTGTCAATGCCGGTGGCGATGCGCGTGATGCGTCTCGTTGCACAATGCGCCACGCCGTGTCATGCACATGCATCGCCAATGTCGCGCCGAGGTGTTGTGTCCATGCGCGCAACCGAGGGCGGGGACGAGCATCGGCGGCGAGACTCAATATCCCGGGTGCCCCGGACGGAGCGAACACCGGATATGTCACACCCACACGCAACCCAGCCGCCGCTTGCTCGCTTCGCAACCGCGCGGCGTCGGGCGTGTTGAACAAGTCCGGCGTCCATTCGACCGGCGTGAGCTGTGTGCTTGCCTTAGCGAGGACCGGATCGAGCGCGGCATAGCCGCGTTCGTCGTAGCGGCGAAGCCAGGCTTCGGGATAGTTGGAGACTTCGGGCTGCACAGTATCGCCACGCGGCAGCGTGAACTGCCCTTGATAGCGAAAGTAGCGATGTCTCAGGAGCCCGCACAGCGTTTGCAGTCTCGCATGCAGGGTATTGAAGTCGGAGGCCGTCTGAAGCGTTTGCAGGCCATCGGCAAAGGCATGAAGGATCGCGCAACGCATGGCATCGGTTCGCCGGCATCGGCGTTCATGTAGGGAACATGCATCGCTTGTAGCACGCGATATCGCCTGCGACGCGCGCAGTCATCGACGCGTCATCGGAGTGTTGTCACGAGACCACCCCGAAGGTGGGCGCGACATAACGTCGCACGCGAAATTCGGTGCAACGTCTACTGTTGATGGATATCGGACGAATCCCGCATCGCAACGTGCGCGCGTTGTGGGTCGGTGAGTGTGAACGCGTCGTGACCAAGCCAATGAACAACACGGCACGACAACTTCGGCGCGACCTGCGATCGGCTATTCAGGACACCGCAATGACTCGTGTCGTGTTGCAACGTGTCAAACGCGCAAAGCATAGGGAGTATCCCGTAGACGCTTTCGCGCGCGCTTCGCGAGCTAAGGGAATAACCGGATTTCCCTTTTGCATCAATGAGTTCAGGAGGAAGCTATGGCGCGCCAAATACTCGGTATCAATGTTGTCGCTTCGAGAAGGCGCGTTCTATAATGCGGCAGTTTGTCGCGGCCCGGACGTAACTAGTTCCCGGCCGTCGGACATGAAAGACCCAAAATGCCCCACGGGTGACGGCGATGCTCGCAGCCTCTTCTTCCGAAGCCGGATCGGTGACGAAGGAATGGAAGCACAAGCGCAACTGCGCGATATCGCCGCGCCAGTTTGTCCTGTTCTACCTGTCGTTGGCCGCCGTGTCGCTGGGTGTTGCCTTGATTGCGGCGTGGCGCGGTGGGTGGTTGGTCTTGCCGTTCACAGGCCTGGACTTGCTCGTGGTGGGCGTTGCGTTCGTCATTCATGCCCGGCATGCCACAGATTACGAGGTCATTCGGTTGTCGCCCGTGAGCCTTGTGGTCGAGCAACGTTCAGCACAGAGGTTGACGCAATACGAGTTCAATCCCCGCTGGGTGCGCATCGACATCGAGAAGCCGCCGCGTTTGCGCATCATCTTGCGCTCGGGTGGCCGCTCGGTCACTGTCGGTGCCTATCTTGCGCCGCATCGCCGCGAACACTTTGCGCGCGAGCTGCGCCGTTGTCTTGCCCAAGAGGCCTGAGAGAGATGGAGACGATCTCGGGCGACCGCCAGGGAGGATTTGGATGGTAATTTTGGGTAAGGAAGCTATGAAAAAAACGAAACACGCCTTGGCGGCTTTCCTTGCGGGCGCCTCACTGCTCGCCGGCGCTCCGGCACTGGCAGTGGCGGCGGTCACCGATATGCCGGGGGGACCGGCCGTCAACGAGCTCAACTTCCAGCCGCCGGTCACCAAACTTGCGGAAGAGCTGCACAGCCTGCACAACATGATGCTGATCATCTGCTTGGTGATCTTCATCGGCGTGTTCGGCGTGATGTTCTATTCGATTTTCAAACACCGCAAATCCAAGGGCCATCAGCCCGCGAATTTCCATGAAAGCACCACGGTCGAGGTGATCTGGACGGTCGTGCCGTTCATCATCGTGATTTTGATGGCGCTGCCCGCCACGAAGACCGTGGTGGCCATGAAGGACACCACCAACGCCGATCTGACCATCAAGGTCACCGGCTATCAGTGGAAGTGGGGCTACGACTATCTCAAGGGCGACGGCGAGGGCATCAAGTTCTTGTCCACCCTGAGCACGCCGCGCAGCCAGATCGACGGGCAGGAAGCGAAGAGCAACACGTACCTGCAAGAAGTCGATAACCCGATGGTCGTGCCGGTCAACAAGAAGGTGCGTCTGATCACGACGGCCAACGACGTGATTCACTCGTTCTACGTGCCCGCCTTCGGTATCAAGCAGGATGCGATTCCGGGCTTCGTGCGCGACACGTGGTTCAAGGCCGAGAAGGTCGGCGAGTATCGCGGCTTCTGTACCGAGTTGTGCGGTAAGGAACACGCGTACATGCCGGTCGTGGTGAAGGTCGTCTCGGAAGAGGACTACACCAAGTGGGTCGATGCGCAGAAGAAGCTGATGGCTGCTTCGGCCGACGATCCCAACAAGACCTACACCGTGCAGGAACTGATGGAGCGCGGCCAGAAGGTCTATGCCTCGAATTGCGCGGTCTGCCATCAGCCGAACGGCAAGGGCGGCGGTGCGTTCCCGGCACTCGATGGCGGGAAGATCGTGACGGGCCCCGTGGCCGATCACATCAGTATCGTGCTGCATGGCAAGAATGCGATGCCGAATTGGTCGCACCTGAACGACGTAGAGTTGGCCGCTGTGATTACGTTCGAGCGCAACTCGTGGAGCAATAAGACCGGCGACGTCGTTCAGCCGGCGCAGGTGCGCGAGGCGCGCGGTAACAAGTCGGCCAATGCCGGCGATGCCGCCACCGCCGTTAGCGCAGCGAAGAATAGTTAAGTGCCGTTCGACCAAGTCGAGGAAGGAGATTGGGTATGAGTTCCATCGCTCACGATCACGTGGCGGGTCACGACGATCACGCGCACGACCATCCGCATGGGTGGCGTCGCTGGCTGTTCGCGACGAATCACAAGGACATCGGCACGATGTACATGATCTTCTCGTTCGTCATGCTGCTCTCGGGCGGCGTGATGGCGTTGATGATCCGTGCGGAATTGTTTGAACCGGGCCTGCAATTCATTCGTCCGGAGTTTTTCAACCAGCTCACCACGATGCACGGGCTGGTGATGATTTTCGGCGCGATCATGCCGGCGTTCGTGGGGTTCGCGAACTGGATGATCCCGCTGCAAATCGGCGCGTCGGATATGGCCTTCGCGCGGATGAACAACTTCAGCTTCTGGCTGCTGCCGGTGGGCGGTCTGCTGCTCATCTCGTCGTTCCTCGTGCCGGGCGGTGCCACGGCAGCCGGCTGGACGATGTATGCGCCGCTGTCGGTGCAGATGGGCCCGGGCCAGGATCTGGCGATCTTCGGTGCACACATTCTGGGTGCCTCGTCGATCATGGGCGCGATCAACATCATCGTGACCATTCTGAACATGCGCGCGCCGGGCATGACGCTCATGAAGATGCCGATGTTCGTGTGGACGTGGCTCATTACCGCGTACCTGCTCATCGCCGTGATGCCGGTGCTCGCCGGCGCGATCACGATGCTGCTCACGGACCGTCACTTCGGGACGTCGTTCTTCAACGCAGCGGGCGGCGGCGATCCGGTGATGTACCAGCACATCTTCTGGTTCTTCGGTCACCCCGAGGTCTACATCATGATCTTGCCGGCGTTCGGGATCGTCTCGCAGGTGATTCCGGCGTTCTCGCGCAAGCCGCTGTTCGGCTATAGCTCGATGGTCTACGCGACGGCGTCGATCGCCATTCTCTCGTTCATGGTGTGGGCGCACCACATGTTCGTGACCGGTATGCCGGTGACGGGCCAGCTCTTCTTCATGTACGCGACGATGCTGATCTCGGTGCCGACCGGCGTGAAGGTGTTCAACTGGGTCGCCACGATGTGGAAGGGCGCGCTCTCGTTCGAGACGCCGATGCTCTTCGCCGTGGGCTTCCTGTTCGTGTTCACGATGGGCGGCTTTACCGGCCTGATTCTCTCGCTGGCCCCGCTCGATATTCAGATGCACGGCACTTACTACGTGGTGGCGCACTTCCACTACGTGCTAGTGGCCGGTTCACTCTTCGCACTATTCTCAGGGTTCTATTACTGGGTGCCGAAGTGGACGGGTCACATGTACAGCGAGTGGCGCGGCAAGTTCCACTTCTGGGGCTCGCTCATCACGTTTAACGTGACGTTCTTCCCGATGCACTTCCTGGGGCTGGCCGGCATGCCGCGTCGCTATGCCGACTACCCGGCGCAGTTCACGGACTTCAACCAAATCGCGACGATCGGCGCGTTCGGTTTCGGCCTGATGCAGGTGTACTTCCTGTTCTTCGTGGCGATCCCGGCATGGCGCGGCGGCCCGGCTGCCGAAGCCAAGCCTTGGGACGGTGCAGAAGGTCTGGAGTGGACCGTGCCGAGCCCGGCACCGTTCCACACGTTCGAGACGCCGCCGAAGGTGCATTGAACATGTCAGTCGGTCGTGAACAGCGCGCAAAAAATCTGCGCACGGGATTGATTCTCGCGTCGGTGGTGGCGATCTTCTTCTTCGGCGTGATGATCAAGGCCAAGCTGTTGGGCGGGATCTGAAGTCGAGCGCGACCCACAAGGTCGCGCGACAGCGCAGAGAACGCTCGCTTGGTAAGTGGCAAGCGGCAGGACGGAAAGGACGAATATGGGCGGTTTGCGGCGGATCAATGTGCGTACCTTCAGCAAGTTGCTGCTGCTGGTCGCGGTGATGTTCGGTTTCGGCTACGCCATGGTGCCGTTTTACCGCGCGTTCTGCGATCTCGTGGGCATCAACCAGTTGGGCGATCGCACGAACGAGATCACCGCCCGTAACTCGCAAGTCGACGAGAGCCGCACGATCACTGTCGAGTTCGATGCGAATGCGCAGGGGCCGTTGCGGTTCAAGCCGGCGAAGAGCAGTCTGAGCGTTCACCCGGGCCAGATCGCGACGATCGAGTACGAAGTGGCGAACCAGCAGCCGCACGAGGTGCGTGCGCAAGCGATTCCGAGTTACGCACCGGCGCAGGCGGCGAGCTACTTCAAGAAGATCGAGTGTTTTTGCTTCACGCAGCAAACGCTCAAGGCCGGTGAGGCCAAAGAGTTTCCGGTGGTGTTCGTGGTTGACACGAAGCTGCCAAAAGATGTGACGACGATCACGCTGTCCTACACGTTTTTCGATCTCGGCAAAGCCGACGCCAACCAGCGTGCGGACGTGCCGAACCCCCCGGCTACCGTGCCGGGTGCGATAGCCGGTGAAAGCGGAGGCAAGGGCAGCAATGGATGACCTCAAGGAGGCGACCCGTCGCAAGCTGTCGTTCGTACAGACCATCAAAGCGGTGTTCTGGTCGTTCTTCGGCGTGCGTAAGGGGCGTGATCACGACCGCGATATGGCACAGCTCAACCCTGTGCATTTGATTCTCGCGGGACTGATCGGGGGCATCTTGTTCGTGGTGGCGTTGGTGATGCTGGCGAAGCTCGCCATCCGCCTCGCGACGTAAATCAGATACAAAGAACCAAGCCTGGAGAGATAAGAATGAGTGGTCAACACCAAACGGCGCCTTATTACTTCGTGCCGGCGCCATCGCGCCATCCGGTGAGTTGCAGCGTCGGCCTGCTCGTGGTGCTCGGCTCGGCGGCGGCGTGGGTCAACGGACAATCATGGGCCCCGTGGACGGCACTTGCCGGTCTGCTGTGGGTGCTGTGGGTTCTGCGTTCGTGGTTCGGCGATTCGATTGCCGAGTCGGAAGGCGGGCTCTATAGCAAGCGCATCGACGTCTCGTATCGCTGGGGGATGAGCTGGTTCATCTTCTCGGAAGTGATGTTCTTCGCGGCGTTCTTCGGCGCACTGTTCTACGCACGTACGCTTGCCATGCCGTGGCTTGGCGATCTCGATAACAAGCTGCTGTGGCCCGATTTCACTGCTGTGTGGCCGAACGTCGGTCCGGCGGGCGTGATCGACGCTTTCGAGACGATGGGCCCGTGGCCGATCCCCACGCTCAACACGGCATTGCTGCTGACCTCGGGTGTCACGCTCACGATCTCGCACCACGCACTGCGTGCGAACCATCGTGGCAGCGCGATCTTCTGGCTGTTCGCCACGGTCGTACTGGGCTTCGTGTTCCTGGGCTTCCAAGCGTATGAGTATCACCACGCTTACACCGAACTGAACCTGAAGCTGACCTCGGGCGTGTATGGCTCGACGTTCTTCCTGCTCACGGGCTTCCACGGCTTCCACGTGATGCTGGGCGCGATCATGCTCTCCGTGATGCTGGTGCGCTTGATGAAGGGGCACTTCACGCCGGAGCATCACTTCGGCTTCGAAGGCGCCGCTTGGTACTGGCACTTTGTGGACGTGGTCTGGCTGGGTCTGTACGTCGTGGTGTACTGGCTCTGACGCGCTGCGCTAGCTAGCTTCCATCGGTGTCACACGCCGCCGGATTCCGGCGGCGTTTCTGTTTGTAGCGTCAGTGAACGTGGGAAATGACCGCGAGCGCGTTAAGAATGCGGCCATATGTCGCAGCGGCATTCGGGCGATAAAGTGCGATGCCAATGCGCGCCACGGCATAAATCCGGGAACGCTTTCGCACGCAGGGTGCGGATCGGATGGCTGGCAGAAGATGGGTGCGGCGATTTGCCGCAGGGGGCACGCGCGGGACTCAGTATCGTATGCCCGTGCTGTGAATCCAGCCCATCCAGTTGGCAAACAGGATGAGCAGAAACAGCGTCACCGACAGGCCGACACGCACCATGAGCGAATGCACGGTGCGGTTCGATCGGCCCTTGTCCCGCATCATGAAAAACAATGCGGACGCCAGACTGCCGAGAATCAGGATGAAGGCGATGGCAACGAGAATGCGCATAATCGGCTGAATGACGGGAATGCGTCATTATCGGGCAACGGGCATCGGCTGGCACGCTGCAATGCAGTGTGCGCGAGTGCCTCAATGTCCCAATGCGCTGCCAGACAAGGAACGTAAGTGTTGAAAACCCTTTTTCGCGGGATGCGTCCGGTACCGGCGCTGCTGATCGTGCTGGGCGTGGCGCTGACCGCTTCGCTGGGCGTGTGGCAGTACGGCCGAGCCCATATGCGGCTGGCACGTCAGGCCCTGATCGAACAGGCCGAGCGTGCACCGGTGATCGAATTCGCGCGCGGCCCGAATGCGAAGACCTACACGCTGGACGATGTCGCTAACCGGCGCGTTCGCGTGACGGGGCATTTTCTCCAGAACCGCGTGGTGTATCTGGATAACCGACCGCGTAACGAGCTGCCCGGGTTTTACGTGGTGATGGCGTTGCAGGTCACGCCGGATCGCGTCGTACTGGTGAATCGCGGCTGGTTGCCGCGAGATTTGCGTGATCGCGCCGCCATCATGCCGTACCCGACGCCTGCGGGCGACGTCACGATCGAGGGCATTGCCCAGCCCGATCCGTCGCGCGCGTTCGAACTGGGGCATGGCGGGTCGGCGGCGGGGATGATGATCCGGCAGAATCTCGACGTGAACGACTATGCACACGAGACCGGGTTGCCGCTGCAACCGTTTGTGATCATGCAGAGCAACGACACGGGCGATCACTTACTGCGCGATTGGCCAGCACCGGCAAGCGGCGCAGATCGCAACTATGGTTATATGGCGCAGTGGTTCGGCATGTCGCTGATCCTCGCGTTGTTGGGGCTGCGTTTGGCATACAAGCGTGGCCGTCGGCTGGAGAACCCAGCGCAGAACATGAGGCAGATATGAGTGCAGAGGTGACCAGCGGGCAGGCCAAATCCGCACAAAGCACACCCCCGATCGATCCGGTGCAGCGTCGCCGGGCGCGACGCATGCTGGTGCTGCTGTTCGTCGTGTGTGCTGCGCCGGCCGTAGCGGCGTACTTGATGTATTTCGTGTTCAAGCCGCAGGGCGGCACGTCGTCGTACGGCAAATTGATCGAACCGCAACGCCCGCTGCCCGCGCTGGTCGTGCGCGACGACGAGACCGGTGAAACGCTGCCGCTCACCGCGCTCAAAGGCAAATGGCTGATGATCAGCGCCGACACGGCCGCGTGCGACGAAAGCTGCGTAAGCAAGCTCTTTTACATGCGGCAGATCCGTGTGTTGCAGGGCAACGAGCGTACGCGAGTGGAAACGATCTGGCTGGTGACGGACGATAACGCGGTGTCGGACAAGCTCGACACCGCTTACGAAGACACGCGCCGGTTGCGCGCCGATCCGGTGGCGCTGGCCAACTGGCTGCCGACGCAAGAGGGCACTGGCCTGCGTGACCACATTTATCTGGTCGATCCGCTAGGTAACCTGATGATGGCGTTTCCGAAGAACCCGGATCCGGGCCGCATCAAGAGCGACCTGACACGGCTGCTGAAATGGTCGGGTACGGGCTGATCGACGCGGTAACGGATGTACGGAACACCGGGCGCGAGCATGCGCCGGACATGACGAAGGATTGACGTAAAACCGATGCTTTACCTTTTGGAACTGGGCTTCATCGGCCTGTGTATCGCGGTGCTGCCGCTGGGCTGGGTGCTGTTGCGCCGCGACCCCGACAAATACCGCAAGCTGGCTTGGGTGACGACCTTTCTCACGCTGGACCTGATCATGTTCGGCGGCTTTACGCGCCTGACGGATTCGGGACTGGGTTGCCCCGACTGGCCGGGCTGCTACGGCACGTCGTCGCCGTTCGCCGCGCATGCCGATATCCACGCCGCGCAGTTGCTGCTGCCGACCGGCCCGGTGACGTTCGTCAAAGCGTGGATCGAGATGATCCACCGGTATTTCGCCATGGCCGTGGGCGTCCTCATCATCGTGCTGATGGTGATGGCATGGCGGAAGTGGTTGAAAGCCCGCGCGTCCCGTCAGTCGGTGACGGGGCAAACCGGGCAAACGGGGCAGCCGGCAGCGGTGCAATCGCCGTGGCTCGCCACGTGGTTGTTCATTCTTGTTTGCGTGCAGGGCGCGTTCGGCGCCTGGACCGTCACCATGAAACTCCAGCCGGTGATCGTCACGACGCACCTGATGCTGGCGCTCACTTTACTAGGGTCGTTGGCGTGGCTGGCGTCGAGTCAGGTGCCGGCGTCGAGCGTCGCTGCCGATCCGAGCGCGCTACGCTGGCGCTGGGCGGCGTTGGTCGGGCTGGCCTTGCTGGTGTTCCAGATCGCGCTGGGCGGCTGGGTGAGCACTAACTACGCGGTGCTTGCCTGTACTGACTTCCCAACGTGTCAAGGTCAGTGGGTGCCGTCGATGGACTTCCACAATGGCTTCAAGCTCTGGCGCGAGCTGGGCAAGACGGCCGGCGGGGAGGTGATTCCGATGGAGGCGCTCGTCGCGATTCACTGGGGGCACCGTACGTTTGCGGTCGTCGTGGTGCTTTATCTGGGGTGGCTGGCCACGCGCCTGCGACGACATGCCGCGCTACGGCGGCCCGCAACTCTGGTATTTATCCTTGTCCTCGTGCAATTTGCGACGGGGCTGTCGAACATCGTTTTTCAATGGCCGTTGCTTAACGCCATTGCCCACAACGGTGGGGCGGCCGTCCTGCTGCTATTGCTTGTTATGTTAAACTACCGCATTCGCGCCGCCCGGGCGGCATCTGTTTCGACGGGTCTGAATCCCTTGGATCAGTCCGGCGACCCCGCCCGCCAGAAGCCCCTCCCCGCAGCGGAGCCGGCTGCCGCACCACTCGCTGGCGCCCCGACTGGCTCGGCGTAGCGCATTGCCTCTGAGTGTATGAAAAGCACGACCCTTCCCCATCCGCCGACTAGCCGTATCGCACAATACTGGGCGCTGACCAAGCCCCGTGTGACGCAGCTCGCCGTGTTCTGCGCCGTCATCGGCATGTTCCTGTCCACGCGCGGTATGGTGCCGTGGCAGGTGCTGATTGGCGGCACCATCGGTATCTGGCTGCTCGCCGGTTCCGCTTTCGCTGTGAACTGCCTGATCGAGCAACGCGTCGACGCGCTGATGCGCCGTACGGCGTGGCGTCCGTCCGCACGCGGCGAAATCGCGCCGTGGCAGATCATCGTCTTCTCGACGATTCTGGGCGCGGCCGGCATGGTCGTGCTCTACACGTTCACCAACGCGCTCACGATGTGGCTCACGCTGGGCACATTCGTCGGTTACGCGCTCATCTACACCATCATCCTCAAGCCCTCGACGCCGCAGAACATCGTGATCGGCGGCGCTGCGGGTGCGATGCCGCCCGCGCTCGGTTGGGCGGCGGTGACCGGCGCCGTGCCGGCCGATGCGTGGATTCTGGTGCTCATCATCTTCGTCTGGACGCCGCCGCACTTCTGGGCGCTCGCGCTCTACCGCCGCCAGGACTATGTGAATTCCGGCCTGCCGATGCTGCCGATCACGCACGGTGAGAAGTACACGCGCCTGCAAATCTTGCTCTATAGCGTGGTGCTGTTTGCCGTGTCGCTGCTGCCGTTTGCCCATCGCATGAGCGGCTATCTGTACCTGGCGTCGGCGGTGGTGCTCTCGGGCATCTTCCTCGGCTACGCGGTCAAGCTGTGGCGCAATTATTCCGATGCGCTCTCGCGCTCGATGTTCCGCTATTCGATCGTCTATCTCTCGCTGCTCTTCGCGGCGTTGCTGATCGATCACTACGTGCAGATCTATTTGCTCGGATAAGTGTCTGAGCGGTATCCGGCCACGGCCGGACGCAGACGGCGACAGGCGCGTACGGTTTTCTCTGCCGACGCGCCTGTTGTCTTTTCAGGCCATCTATTCCATACGTTTCGGGGTCATTTGTTCATGAAGCTTGCTGTCATCTGGTTGCGCCGCGCGATGTTTCTGATGGGACTCACCGTTTTGCTCGCCGCGTGCGGCAAGGAAGGCCCGACGTTCCAGAGTCTCGATATCACCGGCAACAAGGAGTTTGCTCAGGACTTCGCGTTGCAAGATCCGCAGGGCAAGACGCGCACGCTCGCCGACTACAAGGGCAAAGCGGTGGTGATGTTCTTCGGCTACACGCATTGCCCGGATGTTTGTCCGACCACGATGGCCGAACTCAATCAAGTGATGCAAAAGCTCGGCCCGGACGCGCAGAACGTGCAAGTGCTGTTCGTGACGGTAGACCCGCAACGCGATACGGCGGAACTGATGGGGCAGTACGTCCCGGCGTTCAACCCGGCATTCGTGGGCCTGCGCCCGGCCGACGATGCCGCATTGAAGCAAGTGACCAAGTCGTTCCGCGTGGTGGTCAACAAGGTCGAAGGCTCGACGCCGACGAACTACACCATCGACCACACCGCCGGTATCTATGTCTTCGACCCGAAGGGGCAACTGCGTTTGTTCATGCGTCCGGATGAGCCGGTCGACGCGATGGCGCAAGATCTGAAGACGTTGTTGAGCTAATCGCGACGCTGCGTCAGGTCTGCCAGTCCCTTCCGATACAAGTAATCCTGACTGTGCGACACCGCGCTCTCCGCCCGCACTTCGAGCCATGATTCGAACTCGGGCGTGAGGCGCGTCGATAGCGTACGCACGTCGTCATTGCCATGCCGCCACTGATCCCAGCGACGTTGCCAACGCGGCCAGCGTTGGCGGCAGCCGTCAATGTCGTTGGCGCTCGTGAGTAACATCAGCGCGTTGCGGCTGGCGCGGTGGAGGGCATCGCCTGGGTTGCGCCCGTCTGCGGCGTCATTCAAGAGCATCCGTAAGCGATGATCCGGTCTCAGGGCCGCACCTCTTTCGTCACCTTCAGTCGGCGCCGCAGGCGTATTTCCAGGCACGTAGTGAAAAACGACACGCCGATGCTCGGGATCGAAAATCACCGGCACGCTCGTGGTGTGGCCGAAAAGTTGCAACACGCGCAGCGATAGCATCAGCGATTGATTGTGCGATTCGCTAGGTATCTGCCACGTCGCATCGAACGCCCAGTCGTGCAGTGTCGGTGTGGCCATGATGCGTCGGAATATCTCGCTGTCTCGGCAACCTCTCAGGCGCGTGTGCAGGTCGGCAGCGCCTTCGGCTTGCATACCGGTATCGAGAATGGCGTTGAGTGTGAGCGCCGCATGCGGCGTGCCGACGACCTCCATGAGACAGCCCAGCTGTTGCTCGTCACGACATTCGATTGGCGCACCTGCCTCGCGGCGGGCGACGTAGTCGAGCTTGTCGAATTTTGCAGACTCGTGCCCCAGTTGGCGTGCCCCGTGGCAAGCCGCGTGCGCAATTCGATGAGATATCGGAAACATTAACGACCTCGTAGACGACGGTTGGGAAGTGGGTGTTAGCGCATTGCGTCACGTATGCAGCGACTCGTTGCGGCGGCGGGCGTTAGCGGCAATCAACTCGCGATGCACATGAAAGAAGCTGTGCGAAATCGCGCTATCGCGCCGCGCCTCGAGCCACGTTTCGAATTCCGGGGTGAGTTGTGCACTGACGGTGCGTACCACATCGTCGTAACGCCACCAGGCATCGGAGTCGCACTGCCAGAACGGAGAGCGTTGACGGCGGCCGTCGATGTCGTTGGTCCGCACGAGCAGGTCGAGCGCATGGAGCGCCGTCTGACCCGCCGCGCTATTGGCCGCGCCGGGCGCGGCCGCCTCGCGCAGCATGTGCGGGATGACGCCATCGGCGGGGGTGGCGTCTTCATGAGGTGCGCGCCCGGGCGCATAGCTGAAAACGACAGTTCGACGAATAGGGTCGAAGACGATTGGCACGCTAGTCGTATGAGCGAAGCACTGGAGTACCCGCAGCGACAGGATCAATGCATCGTCGTTCACGCCGTCCGGGGGCGGGAGGGCGGTCAAGTCGAACCAGTCACGCAGCGTTGGTGTGGCTTGAATTCGTCGCTGCAACTCGCCGTCAGGCGTTTCGCGTAAGCGCGCGAGCAAATCGTCGGCAACGTCTTGCGGCAAGCCGGTGTCGATCAACATCGCGACGCTCAGCGCGTTGTGCGGTGTCGCAAGGACGGCCTTCAGGCATTTCAATTGATCGTCGGTCCGATAGGCGATCGCCGCGCCGCGATGACTGCGCGCCACATGGTCGAGATAATCGAAGGCGGGCGCCCCTTCGGTGGATTGCCGCACCGGGCATGGCGCGGCCGATGTCACGGCGTCGGGTATGGAAAGCATGGCAAACCTCGCGGGCTGGAGATGAGAGGCGCCACGGTACTGCGTGTGTCTCGCGCTGGCTTAGCCGTCGAACCGACGATTTTGTGCTTTGTGCTGCACCCAACAAAAACGCGCCCGGAGGGGCGCGTTCGAACAACGAAAGCGGGTCAGTCGATGTCAGCGATCAGCTACCTTCCTGACTGCGCCGCTCGAGGTCGTCGTGTGCTTCGAACCACATCACGTTGATGATGCCGAACGCGAGCGCGAGGCCAAGGCCGAGAACCCAAGAGAAATACCACATGTCGGAACTCCTTGATCAGTACATCGTGTGCGGGTTTTCGTTGACCTCTTCGAGCGTCACTCGGCCGCGAATTACGCGGTACACCCAGCCGGTGTAAGCGAGCACGATCGGCAAGAAGACAACGACGGCGATCAGCATGATTTGCAGCGTCAACTGGCTCGAACTGGCGTCCCACAGCGTAAGGCTGCTGCCCGGTGCCGTGGCCGACGGCATCACGAACGGGAACATCGAGAAGCCCGCCGTGAGGATGATGCCGGCCATCATCAGCCCGGTAATCACGAACGTCCAGGCATAGGCCCGGCTCGTCGCGAGCAACGCGGCCAGCAATGCGCACAGACACGCGACAACAGGCGCCGCGATCATCCACGGGTACGTGTGATAGTTCGTGAGCCACAGCCCCGGACCGGTAGTGACCTGCTTCATCAGCGGGTTGGCCGGCGAGTCGGTCGGGCCCATCTGCGTGATGGCGAACCCGTCGACGTGCGTGGCCACGAGCACACCTGCAACGAGGAACAGCAGCAGCGTACCGAGTGCCGTCATCCGCATGATGCGTCCTGCGCGCTCGGCCACCAGCGGGTCGGCCTTCATACGCAAATGCGCCGCACCGTGCGTCACCAGCATCAGCACGCTCACCAGACCGCACAGCAGCGCGAACGGGTTGAGCAGCGCCCAGAACGAGCCGGTGTAGGTCGAGCGCAGCGTGTTGTCGTACGAGAACGGCAGGCCGAGCAGCAAGTTGCCGAAGGCCACACCGAACACCAGCGACGGCACGACGCTGCCGACGAACAGCGCCCAGTCCCACGACGTGCGCCAGCGCGGGCTCGGCAGCTTATTGCGATAGTCGAAGCCGACCGGTCGCAAGAACAACGCGAACAGCACCAGCAGCAGCGCCCAGTAGAGCCCCGAGAACGCGGCGGCATACACGAGCGGCCACGCGGCAAACATCGCACCACCTGCCGTCACGAACCAGACCTGATTGCCTTCCCACGTCGGCGCAACGGTGTTGATGATGACGCGTCGCTCCGCGTCGGTCTTGCCGAGGAAGGGCAGCAGCGTGCCGGTGCCCATGTCGAAGCCGTCGAAGAAGGCGAAGCCGATCAGCAGCACGCCGATGAGCACCCACCAGATCAGCTTGAGTACGGTGTAATCGATCATCATGATGTGGTTTCTCCCTGACGATCAGACCGAGGCCGGGCGGTCGTGGCCAATGGCCCCGTTCGCACCGTCTTCCGTCTCGAAGTGGTAGCGGCCGGTGTGCAGCGACGACGGGCCGAGCTTGACGTACTTGACCATCAGGAACATCTCGATGATCAGCAACGCGGTGTAGAAGATGATGAAACCCGCGAGGCTCAGATACAGGTCGCCCGCCGAGAGCGACGACGTCGAGAGATGGGTCGGCAAGATCCCTGCAATGGTCCACGGTTGACGGCCCATTTCGGCAACGATCCAGCCGAATTCGGCAGCCAGCCAAGGCAGCGGAATGGCCCACACCGTCCAGCGCAGGAACCACGCCGAGCGCGGCTTGAGCAGGCGGCGGCGCGCGCACAGCCAGAAGGCCCAGAGGAACGTGAAGAGGAACAGGAAGCCCAGGCCGACCATGATGCGGAACGACCAGAACACGGGCGCGACCGGCGGAATGGTGTCGTTTGCCGCCATGTGGATCTGTTCCGGCGTGGCATCGACGACGTTCGGCGTGTACTTCTTAAGCAGCAGGCCGTAGCCCAGATCGTCCTTGTACTTGTCGAACTCGGCACGCACGGCAGGCGAGGTGTCGCCGTTGCGCAGCTTTTCGAGCGCAGCGAAGGCGATCATGCCGCGCTTGATGTTGTCCTTGTGTTCGTCACGTAGTTGCGTAAGACCGATCACGGGCGTGTCGACCGAGCGTGTGGCAATCAGGCCCATCGCCCAAGGAATCTTCACGGCGAAGTCGGTGCGCTCTTCCTTCTGGTTAGGGAAACCGAACAGCGTGAACGATGCGGGCGGCTTGGCCGTTTCCCACTCGGCTTCGATGGCGGCGAGCTTGACCTTTTGCACTTCACCCGTGGTGTAGCCCGACTCGTCGCCGAGCACGATCACCGAGAGGGTCGACGCGAGACCGAAACCCGCGGCCACTGCGAACGAGCGCAGCGCGAACGGCACGTCGCGGCGCTTGAGCAGATACCACGCCGAGATGCCGAGCACGAACATGGCGGCGGTCACATAACCGGCCGAGAGCGTGTGCACGAACTTCACCTGCGCGACCGGGTTGAAGATCACGTCCCAGATGCTGTTCAGCTCCATGCGCATGGTCTCAAAATTGAAGTGCGCGCCGACCGGATTGTTCATCCAGCCGTTGGCCACGAGAATCCACAACGCCGAGAGGTTCGAGCCGAGTGCTACCGCGAAGGTGGTGGCCAAGTGGCCGATGCGCGAGAGCTTGTTCCAGCCGAAGAAGAACAGGCCGACGAACGTGGCTTCGAGGAAGAACGCCATCAGGCCTTCAATGGCGAGTGGCACCCCGAAGATGTCGCCGACGTAGTGCGAGTAGTACGCCCAATTGGTGCCGAACTGGAATTCGAGCGTGAGACCGGTGGTCACGCCCATGGCGAAGTTGATCAGGAAGAGCTTGCCCCAGAACTGGGTCATGTCTTTGTAGATCTGCTTGCCGGTCATCACATAGACCGATTCCATGATGACAAGCAGCCACGACAGGCCCAACGTTAGCGGGACGAACAGAAAGTGATACAGCGCCGTTATGGCGAACTGCAAGCGCGAGAGGTCGACGACTTCGCTACTGATCATGGCGGACACCTTGACTGGGGGTGGGGGATGGCGTTTTGTCGGCTTGCGGCCCGATCAGGGCGCGAGCCACCACGTCTGGCGGCAAGTACATGTGCTTGGCCATCGGGGCGTCGAAGAACGCGTTCTTAAGTATGAAAAGGAGTACTACCTTGATCGCGAGGACGATCAGGATTTCGAGCATGAAACGGGAAGGGCGGGTACGCCATCGCCGGATCAACCACGCGACGAGGGCGGAATGCGCCACCGGCGGAGATGTCGCCGCGGCGGGAGGCTTCGGACTGCTAGGAGAGTGGGTGTCCATCCGTGACGGCTCCTGGCGTCGAGAGTCGTGTGTCGGAAACAGCGTCGACTCTCGCGGCATTGTGCCTTATCGCTTAAAAATGTCAAACCGCGGCGCACTGGGGGCCGTCCTTCGCACGTAGCATGGCCACGTACGCACCGATTCTATCGACCGGTCAGCCGGTAGACCTTGCGATGCGTCAAGTCCTAAGCAAATGACGGGTGAACTTGGGCGGACGCCAGAAAGCAAAAAGCCCCGCGACGGATCGCGGGGCTTTTGCGGGGGGAGCTGACTGCGGGTTAAGCGTGGCTGAAACGCGGGTTAAGCGAACGCTTGCAGTGCACCCTTCATCTTCTTCATTGCGGCGGTTTCGATCTGGCGAATGCGCTCGGCGGAAACGCCGAATTCGTCAGCCAGCTCGTGCAGCGTGGCGCCGCCGCTGCCGTCGTCTTCAACTGACAGCCAGCGCGCTTCGATGATGCGGCGGCTGCGCGGGTCAAGGCGGGCGAGGGCGGTTTGCAGGCCGTCGCTTTGCAGATGGTCGCGCTCGCGTGCGGCGATCACCGCCGTCGGCTCTTGATGGGAGTCGGCGAGGTAGGCGATCGGGGCGAAGCTCGCGCTGTCGCCGTCGTCGCTATGGCCTTCGAGGGCGATATCGCCGCCGGACATGCGCGTTTCCATCTCGATGACGTCTTCGCGCTTCACGTTCAGATCGCGGGCGACCTGATCGATTTCTTCTGGCGTGAACGCCTGCAAGCCTTGCTTCTGGCTGCGCAGGTTAAAGAACAGCTTGCGCTGGGCCTTGGTCGTCGCGACCTTCACGGTGCGCCAGTTCTTCAGCACGTACTCGTGAATTTCGGCCTTGATCCAGTGCATGGCATACGACACGAGTCGCACGCCCTGCGTGGGGTCGAAGCGCTTGACGGCCTTCATCAGGCCGATATTGCCTTCCTGAATCAGGTCGGCATGCGGCAGCCCGTAGCCGAGGTAGTTACGCGCGATCGAGACCACCAGACGCAAGTGCGAGAGCACGAGCTGGCGGGCGGCTTCGAGATCGTCGTTCTCGCGCAGACGCTTGGCGAGCGACTGCTCTTCCTCGGCGGTGAGCAGCGGAATACGGTGAACAGCCTGAATATAGCTGTCGATGTTGCCCAGACTGCCCGGCAGCATCAATGCCGACGGGGCGATAGCAAGGGCACGAGAATTCGGCGCCGTGCCGGTGGCCGGCGTCGTCGGATGCAAAGTGGCGGCAGTACTCAAGTGGTGGACTCCTGGTTAGCCTCTGGGAAAGCATTTTAGCACTCTCTCCAGACGAGTGCTAAAGACGTTAGAACCCTTACTGGGCGGGAAGTTTCCGAGGTCTCGGGGTTTTCCAGCAGCCCGGGGGTTCCGGGAAAAGTCACTGGCGCAAACGTGACCCGGATGGTGTAAATTGCAACCCAAGTCGCGTGTGTTCAGGTGTCGGCGAGACGGGAGGTCAGCATGGCTGGGAAGCATATCGACGCGGTACGAGAGCTCGAAGCAGCGCGGTTTTCCGCGATGGTCGAGGTCGATGTCGAAAAACTGGACTCACTTCTGGCCGATGGCGTTCGCTACGTGCATTCGAACGGCAAATGCGAAACAAAACAGCAATTTCTGGGGGCGCTGACATCCGGACGGCGCCGCTATCTCGACATCCAGTCGACAGATCAGCAGTTGCACCAGTTCGGCGACACCGTCGTCGTGATCGGCAAGCTGCTGGTCGAGTTGGAGACCGCTACCGGCTCGCTGGAATCGCAGATGATCTACACCGCAGTCCATGTCCGTGAGGCCGAAGCTTGGCGCCTCATCTCTTGGCAGGCAACGCGCATGGCGTCGGCCGAGTAGACGCAGCGGACCCGGCCATCCCTCTGACACGCTTCGGGCGTGTACTCCAAAGCAGAAGATTTGATGTGTTTCGGGATGAAATGTTCCGGAAATATCGAGGTTTTGACGAAGAATCTCGATATCACCGATTTTCGGGCGGAAAGCAGAATTTGCGACCGGAAATCAACCGAATAGCGGTTAGCCCTTCGCTTGTTTGCTTGTTTGCTTGATCGCTTGATCGGCTAACGCCTTAACTCCGTTTGTTCACTTGGCTACGCCAAGCGCCTGCCGAATCACCTCGACTTGCCGGGCGATGGGCGCGGGGATGGTGACGTCACCCGCCAGCACCGCTTCGATCCAGCGTGCGGTGGACTCGGCATCGGCGGCTGGCAGCGCGGGCGGTGCACCCGAGGCGCCTTCTTCGGCGTCTTGCCACACTCGGTGCGTGCCGTCGGAGAAACCGTCGATGGCCCCCTGACGGCGGGCATCGGCGACGGGCTCGCCTTCGGTGCCGCGTGCGAGCAGCACGCCGGGTACTGGGCTATTCGCCGCATCGGCGAACATCGCGCCGAGCGTCTCCTTGTATTCCGGATGGGTGTAATTCACCAGTCGCAGCGCTGGTCCGGCGAACGGCTGGAGCAGCTTCACGACCGTGTGTCCCGAATTGCGTACGCCCAGCGCGGCGCGCATCTCCAGCAGCCGTTCGAGCGAGGGCGAGAGTGCGGCAATTGGCAGATAAGCGACGCGGCGCGCGCGTAGCGCGGCTTCGGCCTCGGCACCCGAGCGGCAGGCGTCGTGACCGAGCGCCGCGAAGATCGCCTGCGTCCCGACGCGATTCGCGCCGCTGTGATGCTGACCATGCACGAGCACTGGAATGCCGTCGCGCGCGAGCAGCAGTGCTAGCAGCGGTGTGAGATTCGGTTGTTTGCGTGCGCCGTTGTAGCTCGGCAGCAGCACCGGCGGCGGCGCGTCGGCGGGGGCGACAAGCGGCGCGAACGTGGCATGTGCGGCGTCGAGCATCGCGCGCAATTCAATGGGCGTCTCGCCTTTGATGCGGTAGGCAATCAGCACACCGCCAAGCTCCGCCGGGGCCACACGATCTGCAAGAATCGCGTCGAACAACGTACGCGTCTCGTCGGCGCTCAATGGCCGCGCACCTTTGGCCCCGCGGGCGATGGTTTTGAGCAGCGGTGCGCAAGCAAAAGGAGCAGCAGAGGTCATGACGCTTTAGGTATTCGAGTGGGGGCGTGACTTAGGGCGCGGTGCCGCGAGGCACGGACAGGCTTCCATCATACGCAATCAGGGGTTGCAGCGCGCGATGCTTGCAGTACCATCTCGTGTCTATGCGGGGCTTGGCGAGCGTCACGCCCCCGCCGCCCGAATACCCGAAATATCCTGCCATTGAGGGAAGCCATGTCCACGCTGTACAGCTATTTCCGCAGTTCCGCCGCGTATCGCGTGCGGATCGCACTCAATCTGAAGGGCCTCGACTACGACACGGTGCCCGTGCACCTCGTACGCGATGGCGGCGAACAGCTTAAGCCTGCGTACCGTTCGCTCAACGCCAATGGCCTGGTGCCGACGTTCATCGACGGCGAAGCGAATATCCATCAGTCGCTCGCCATCATCGAGTATCTGGAAGACGTTCACCCGACGCCTGCGCTGCTGCCGTCCGACCCTGTCGCGCGTGCTCAGGTCCGTGCGCTGGCCCTCGACATCGCCGCCGATATTCATCCGATCGACAACCTGCGCGTGCTGCGCTACCTGAAGCACCAGCTCGGTGTGACGGAAGAGCAAAAGAACGCGTGGTACGTGCACTGGGTGGTCGAGGGGCTCACGTCGCTCGAAGCGCGTCTGCAAGCGCAGGCGCAGCCCGGCAAGTTCACGTTTGGCGACACGCCGACGCTGGCCGATTGCTGCCTCGTGCCGCAGATTTACAACGCCAATCGCTTCAAGATCGATATGACGCCATTCCCGCGTATTTCCGCAGTGAACGCCCACTGCTTGACGCTCGACGCCTTCCAACGCGCCACCCCCGAAGCGCAACCCGACGCGGAGTAAGCGCGTCGATGATCGATCCGGCTTTTTGGCGAGGCATGGCGCTCGGCGCCAGCCTCATCATTGCGATTGGCGCGCAAAACGCCTTCGTGCTGCGGCAGGGCATTCTCAAGCGTCACGTCGGTTTGGCTGTGGCGGTTTGCGCCGTTTGCGACATGGTGCTCATCGCGGCAGGCGTGGCGGGCATGGGCGGGCTGATTGCGGCCTATCCGCGCTTTCTGACGGTCGTCACATGGGGGGGGGGCCGCGTTCCTGTTCTGGTACGGCTTGCGTGCTTGGCGTGCGGCGTTTCGCGGCACAGGCGCGTTGCAGGCCGACGGCAGCCGCGCCGCGACGCAGGAGATGACCTGGCAGCGCGCGTTAGTGCTGGTACTCATGCTCTCGCTGCTCAATCCGCACGTCTATCTGGACACCGTGATTCTGCTTGGCGGCATCGGTGCGCGTGAACCAGCCCCCGGAAATACGTGGTTTGCGGCGGGCGCGATGACGGCATCCGTGCTGTGGTTCACCACACTGGGCTACGGCGCGCGATTGCTGGCGCCGTTGTTTTCTCGAGCACGGGCGTGGCAGATTCTCGACGGCATCGTCGGCGCGATGATGTGGGCGCTTTGTGCGGGGTTGGTTGCGCAGCAGTTGTGACGTTGTGACGGCCCGAGACAGGGTTTCGACGCTGCCGGTGGCCATTGAAAACGAAACGGCCCGCTACTCGATGAGTGCGGGCCGTTTTGTTGCGTGTGTGACGTCAGTGTCGGTCGATCCTGAGGCGACTGACGCCTACCGGCGTCAAGCTACGCAAACTGGTGGCATTGCGCCGAGCGCGTGTTACCCAAGCAGCGCGTCGGCGAACTCGCGTGCCGAGAACGGTTGCAGGTCTTCCACCTTTTCGCCTACGCCAATAAAGTAGACCGGCACCGGGCGCTGACGGGCAATCGCGGCGAGAATGCCGCCCTTGGCGGTGCCGTCGAGCTTGGTGACGATGAGGCCCGTGAGTTGCAGCGCGTCGTCGAACGCTTTGACCTGCGCGAGCGCGTTCTGCCCGGTGTTGGCGTCGATGACGAGCAGCACTTCGTGCGGCGCGCCGTCGGCGGCTTTGCCAAGCACTCGCTTGATCTTCTTGAGCTCTTCCATCAGATGCAACTGCGTGGGCAGGCGTCCGGCGGTGTCGGCCATCACGATGTCGATCTTGCGCGCGCGGGCGGCGCTTACGGCGTCGAACACCACGGCGGCGGGGTCCCCGCTTTCCTGTGCCACGACGGCGACATTATTGCGCTCGCCCCAGATCGCCAGTTGTTCGCGCGCGGCTGCGCGGAACGTGTCGCCAGCGGCGAGCAGCACCGACTGGTCGTAACTCTGGAAGTGCTTGGCCAGCTTGCCGATGCTCGTGGTCTTACCGGCACCGTTCACGCCGGCAATCATCACCACCAACGGCGCTTCACGGCCCAGCACGAGGCTTTGCTCCAGCGGCGAGAGCAACTCGACGAGCAGATCGTGCAACGCGCGCTTGACCTGATCGCCTTCCGTCAGGCGCTCGGCCTTGACCTTCTTGCGCAATGCCTCGATGAGGAACATGGTGGCTTCGACACCCGCGTCGCTCATCAGCAGCGCACTTTCCAGATCTTCGAAGAGATTTTCGTCGACCTTCACGCCAACGAAGATGCCGGTGAGCCCTGCGCTGGTTTTCGACAGCCCAGCCTTCAGGCGCGTGAGCCACGAACGCTTGGCCGCCGGGGCCGGGGCCGGGGCGGCGACGATTTCGCCGATGGCTTCGCCCGATTCGTCTTTCACGACGACGGCGGCGATCGGGGCTGCGGCCGGTGCTGGCGCCGGAGCGGGTTCCGGCATCGGCGCCACTTGCGGCTCGACGACCGCAGGCGCGGGGATATTCGCCAAAGGCGCCTCGGACACTTCTGCCTTTTCGGACGTATCGGCGTCACGAGCCGGTGCGCTTTGCGGCACGTTCACGACGGCGGCAGGCGGCGTCGGGGCGGGCATGCCGATGTCGTTCGAGCGCTCGGCGGATGTCGTCGGGACCACTGGCGCAGTAGGCACGGCAGGTGCTGCCGAAGGGGCTGGCGCGGGCGCGACGGGGCTTGGCACTGCTTGGGAGGCAGCGACCGGCGCACGCGGTGCTTCCGGGGCCTCAGCAGGGGCCTGAACGGCTACCTGAGCGGGGGCAGGGGCGGGCGCAGTGTCGGTCTCGGGCGCGGCCTGGGTAGCGACCTCGTCGGCCTCATTTTCGGCGGACGATGCGGGAGTCGGCTCGGCAGATTTGTTACCGCCCGACTTGAAGCGCTTGAAGAAACTGAACATGGAGTGAGGAACTAGGCGTGGGGAGCGCGCTCGAAGACGTCTCTGATTTGTCTTGCCATTCGCGTCATGCAAAACCCCCTACAATGGGCGGGTCGTACGTCCGACGCGGGAAATGCGACGTATTTTATCAGACGCGTATCGACGTCCATGAAGGGCAAAAGGGAATTCATGAGGGGATCCATGACGGGAACCAAGCGTTGGCTTCACGCATTGGCCGGCCTGACCTTGGCCAGTGTGATCGGCCTGGGCCACGCGGCCGACAGCACCGGCAGCAAAACGACGGACAACACTTCCGAATTCACACTCTCGAACGGGCTGCGGCTGATCGTGCGCGAAGACCATCGCGCGCCGACGGTGGCGCATGTGGTCTGGTATCGCGCCGGCTCGCTCGATGAGTTCAACGGTACGACCGGCGTCGCTCACGCGCTCGAACACATGATGTTCAAGGGCACGAAGACGGTCGGTCCGGGCCAGTTCTCCCGTCAGGTTGCCGCGCTCGGCGGCCGTGAGAACGCGTTCACCAGCAAGGACTACACCGGTTACTTCGAACAGACGGAGAAGTCGCGCCTGCCCGACATGATGCGTCTGGAGGCCGACCGTATGGCCAACCTGACGCTCACGGCCGACGAATTCGCCAAAGAGATTCAGGTGGTGATGGAAGAGCGTCGGTTGCGCACCGACGATCAGCCGCGCGCGCTGCTCTATGAGCAACTGATGGCGACGGCACTCGTGGCCAACCCGTATCGGCGTCCGATCGTGGGCTGGATGGACGATCTTCAGCACATGACCGTCGAGGATACGCGTCAGTGGTACGACCGCTGGTATGCGCCGAACAACGCGGTGGTGGTCGTGAGCGGTGACGTCGATCCGCAGCAGGTGCGCGGTTGGGCCGAGCAGTACTACGGCCCGATCAAGTCGCACGCGCTGCCTGAGCGTCGCCCGCAAAACGAGCCCGCGCAACTGGGTGTGCGTCGCGTGTTCGTGAAGGCACCCGCCGAAAACCCGAACGTCATGCTCGCGTGGCGTGCACCTCGACTGACCGATGTCGAGAAGAACGACGACGTCTATGCGCTTCAGGTGCTCGCGGCGGTGCTCGATGGCTACGGCAACGCGCGTCTGACGAGCCACCTCGTACGCGAGCAACGCATCGCTAACGACGTGGGTGCTGGTTACGACGGCGTGGGGCGTGGACCGCAGTTTTTCATCCTCGATGCCACCCCGGCGCAGGGCAAGACGCCTGAGCAAATCGAGAAAGCGTTGCGCGCCCAGGTCGCTGACATCGCGGCGCATGGCGTGACGGACGAAGAACTCAAGCGCGTGAAGGCGCAGGTGATTGCCGGACAGATCTACAAGCGCGACTCGGTGTTCGGGCAGGCGATGGAGATCGGTCTCAATGAAATGTCCGGCATTTCGTGGCGGCAGATCGACCGCATGCTCGAGAAGGTGAAGGCGGTTACGCCTGCACAGGTGAAGGCAGTCGCGGGCAAGTATTTCGGCGACGATTCGCTGACCGTGGCCACGCTCGTGCCGCAGCCGATTGACGAGGCAACTCGCAAGCGCCGCGCCCAAGGGGCGGAAGACCTGAAGAACATGCGCTAAGGGGCCACTCGATGATGAAAATTACCGCACTACTGCGTGCACTTGTTATGCCCGCCTGCGTGGGGGCTGTCGCTGCTGTGGCGGCCGTGCCGACGACCGCATTCGCGGCGCTGCCGATTCAGACGTGGACCGCGCCTTCGGGCGCGAAAGTGCTGCTCGTGGAAAGCCATTCGATTCCGATGCTCGATCTGAACATCGATTTCGATGCGGGCAGCCGTTACGATCCGCCCGGTAAATCGGGTCTCGCGCTGCTCACGGCAGGGTTGCTCGATTCGGGCGCGAGCGCGGTGAACGGGCGTCCGGCATTGACCGAAGCGCAAATCGCCGACCGTTTCGCCGATGTCGGTGCGATGGAAGCCACGAGCGCCGGGCGCGATGCGGCGACGGTCACGATGCGTACGTTGTCGTCGGCGGCCGAGCGTGACGCCGCGGTCAATACGATGGCGCAATTCCTGCAACATCCCACGTTCCCCGATGTCGTGCTCAAGCGCGAAGCTGCACGTTTGTCGTCAGCGATTGCCGAGGCCAACACCAAGCCCGAAGCGATTGCCGAGAAGGCGTTTCGCAGCGCTATCTACGGCAAGCATCCGTACGGTGTGAGCGCGACGGTCGACAGCGTGAATGCGGTCAAGCGCGATGATCTCGTGCGTTTCTACCGCGATATGTACAGTCCGAAGCGCGCTGTGGTCACTATCGTTGGCGATATCGACCGAGCGCAAGCCGAGAAGCTGGTGGCGACGCTCACCGACGCGATGCCGGCAGGTGTCCAGCCCCCGGCCTTGCCGCCCGTGGCGGCGCTGCGCAGTGCCGTGCAGATCGATTTGCCGCACCCGGCCGAGCAGGCGCATATCGTGAGCGGTCAGGCGTCCGTAGCACGTAGCG
This sequence comes from Pandoraea pneumonica, assembly GCF_049918595.1. Lineage (GTDB taxonomy): Bacteria > Pseudomonadota > Gammaproteobacteria > Burkholderiales > Burkholderiaceae > Pandoraea > Pandoraea pneumonica_A. Next base: position 508,426 of record NZ_JBNCRZ010000001.1, on the reverse strand, counting down.
ACCCCGACTACTTCGCGCTGCTCGTGGGCAACTACGTGTTGGGCGGTGGCGGGTTCGTATCGCGGCTCACGGCGGAGGTGCGCGAAAAGCGCGGGTTGACCTACGGCGTGACGAGCATGTTCATTCCGCAGTTGCAGGAAGGGCCGTTCGAGATCAGCTTGCAGACGCGCCGTGAACAGGCCCCCGAAGCGTTGAAGGTGGTCCGCGAAACGTTGGGCAAGTTCGTGCAAGAAGGGCCGACGGACGCCGAGATGCAGGCCGCGAAGGACAACCTGATCAACGGCTTCCCGCTGCGTCTGGATAGCAACCGCAAGCTGCTGGCGAGCGTTGCGGCGATCGGCTTCTACAACTTGCCGCTGGATTATCTCGACACGTGGACCGACAAGATCAAGGCGGTCACGGCCGCGCAAGTGAAGGACGCATTTGCCCGTCATGTGCAGCCTGATCGGCTGGCGACGGTTGTCGTGGGGCCGAGCAACGTGTTCAGTGCTGCGGCGAACGATGCTGCGGCTACCGGGACGAAGGCGAAGTAAGGGGGCTGAGACGGTCGAGCCGATCGATATTGAGCGGCTTAGGCTTCGTAGTTCGTCATGGAAAAACGGCACCGGGAATGCTTCCGGTGCCGTTTTTTCTTTGTGATGCCGTCATCACGCGTTATCGCAATATCCGCCGACGTAGCAACGCCAGCGCGACAGCGAACGCGACGACGGCATAAGCGACGAGTGCCGCGACATGCAACCACGGCTCGTCGATGGCACGCCCGAGCATGGCGGGGCGAATCAGCGCCACAGCGTGCGCCAGCGGCAACCACTCGGTGACGTGACGCGCGGCCGCGGGCAATTGCGAGAGCGGGAAAAAGACGCCTGAGAGCAGCAACATCGGCGTCATGACGAGCGTCTGATAGAACATGAAGAAGTCGTAACTCGGTGCGAGTGCGGTCATTACCATCGCCAGACTCGCAAACGCGAGACCGGCCAGCACGACGGCGGGCAACACGACAGGCAGCGCATCGAGCCGCGCGTAGCCGAGCACACTCGCCACCAACAGAATCGCCAGCCCCGAAAGCACGGCTTTGCTCGCCGCCCAGACGACTTCGCCTAGCACCACGTCGCCCAACGTCAGCGGCGTGTGCATGAGCGCCTCCCACGTGCGTTGCACATGCATGCGCGAGAAGCCGGAATACATCGACTCGAAGCTCGCGGAAAACATCACGCTGGAACCGACCGTGCCCGCGGCGAGAAACGCGATATAGGACGTGCCATCCACGTTCCCGACCATCATGCCCAGCCCGAACCCGAGACCGAACAGATAAATCATGGGGTCGGCGAGATTGCCGAACATCGACGCAATCGCCAGCTTGCGCCAGACGAGGAAGTTGCGTCGCCACACGCCGGTCCACGGCATGAGGCCGGGGAGATAACGCGGGGTTTCGGGGCGCGACAAAGACGCCGTCGCGTAGGCGGTCTGATCGGTCTGATCCGGGCGATTGCCTTCAGTCATCGCGCATCTCCCGTCCGGTGAGTTTCAGGAACACGTCTTCCAGATTGGCGCGTCGATGCAGATAGCGTACACCCGGTTGGTCGCGTAACGCATTGACGATGGGCGCCGCGTCGCGCACATAGCAAAAATGCGTTTCGCCGCTAGTTTCGATGCGCTCGGCCATCGGCGCGAGATGTGCCAACAGTGCGTGCGGCACGTCGCCGAACACCTCGACGACGTCACATCCGATTTCGCGTGCCACCAGTTCGGGCGGCGTGCCTTCGGCGATTTTGCGGCCCGCATCGATCACACACAGGCGATGACACAGCCGCTCGGCTTCCTCCATGAAGTGGGTCGTCAGCAAAATCGTCTTGCCCTCGTTCATGAGCGATTTGAGGCGCTCCCAAATCAGATGTCGCGCCTGTGGGTCGAGCCCGGTGGTCGGCTCGTCGAGCAGCAGCAGATCGGGGTTATTGATGAGCGCACGCGCAAGCGTGAGGCGTCGCTTCATGCCGCCGGAGAGTTGCCCGACACGGGCATCGGCTTTCGATTCCAGCCGGGCAAAGGCGAGCAGTGCGGGGACGCGTTCGCGCACGTCAGCGGAGGAGAGTCCGAAATAGCGCCCGAAGATCGCCAGATTCTCGCGCACGGTGAAGTCGGGGTCGAGATTGTCGAACTGCGGCACCACGCCGATGCGCCGCCGGGCTTCCGGTGCAAGTGTGGGCACGGAAAGCCCGCCCAGACGAATCTGACCCGCATCGGGCGTCACTAGCCCCAACAGCATGCGCAGTGTCGTGGTCTTGCCCGCACCGTTGGGCCCCAGTAGCCCGAAGCATTCGCCGGGGGCGACATGCAGCGACAGATGATCGACGACGGGGCGGCCGTCATAGGCCTTGCACAGTTCAGTTACCTCGATGGCGGCTTCGGTCATGGCGAATTTGGTGATCTCCTGTCGTACGAAATGCCCTTCCTAAACCGCGCGGGGCAAGTCTTACGGGTGATGTGGTATGTTTCGCCTCAACAATGTAGCGTGAATTACCATGAATTTGGACGACCAGCGCGCGCAACCCCGCGTGCGACCTCACTCTTTTGCAGCGTTTGCTGACGCGTTTCCTGCTCCGCGTCCTGCCTCGATATGGCATACCGAGGCCGCAGAGAATGCGACACACGGGGGCGCGGCATGAAGCCGGGTTCCGGAAACGTCGCACGCGGTGCGCCGCAGCAGGTACGCATTATCGGCGGCCAATGGAAGCGCACGCCGCTGCCGGTGCCGCCGGGCGATGGCCTGCGTCCCACGCCGGACCGCGTACGCGAAACGCTTTTCAATTGGCTCGGACAAGACCTCGATGGCTTGCGTTGCCTCGATGCCTTCGCAGGCAGTGGCGCGTTGGGTTTCGAGGCCGCTTCGCGCGGCGCTGCCCGGGTGCTGATGCTTGAGTACGCGGCGCCAGCCGTGCGCCAGTTGCGCGCCAATCAGGCGAAACTCGGGGCCGATCAGGTCGAGATCGTGCAGGCAGACGCGCGCCGTCTGATAACCACACTCTCGCCCGGGGCTTTCGATGTGGTGTTCCTCGATCCGCCGTTTGCGAGTGGCTGGCTCACCGACCTGCTGGTGCCGGCGGCCCGTCTGCTGGCGCCGGGCGGGGTGATCTATGCCGAATCAGACACGCCGCTGGACGACGAAACGCTCGCCACGCTGGCGCTGACATGTGTGCGCCGGGCGAAAGCCGGAGCGGTGCATTATCATCTGCTTGAATCGATTCCGAAAACCTAGAGACCACAATGAACAAGTACGTAGTAACGGTCCCCAGCCGCGAGGAGACGTTGGCATGGTAGTGGCGATCTATCCGGGGACGTTCGACCCGTTGACCCGAGGACACGAGGATCTGGTCCGCCGTGCGGCTGGCATTTTCGACAAGCTCGTGGTCGGCGTGGCCGACAGTCGCAACAAGAAGCCGTTCTTCACGCTCGAAGAGCGTATCGATATCGCGCGCGAGGTGCTGGGACACTATCCGAACGTGACGGTCGAAGGGTTTTCCGGGCTGCTCAAGGACTTTGTGCGCAAGCATCAGGCACGCGTGATCGTGCGTGGTCTGCGTGCCGTGTCCGACTTCGAGTACGAGTTCCAGATGGCGGGGATGAACCGCTATCTGCTGCCCGACGTGGAAACGATGTTCATGACGCCGTCCGACCAGTACCAGTTCATCTCGGGCACGATCGTGCGCGAGATTGCGCAACTGGGCGGCGATGTCAGTAAGTTTGTGTTCCCTTCCGTCGAGAAGTGGTTGGTGACGAAAGTCGGCGACTTGTCGACGAAGGGGTAAGTATCGTGCGCGCTGGCCTGGCCCTGAGTCTGACCCAGACGGCAGGCCGGCGTCGCGATACCGATGGAGGTGCCGTATGGCCTTGATGATTACCGATGAATGCATCAATTGCGACGTGTGCGAGCCCGAGTGCCCGAACGACGCAATTTCGATGGGGGTCGAGATTTATGAAATCGACCCGAATAAGTGCACCGAGTGTGTCGGGCACTTCGATGAACCGCAGTGCGTGCAGGTGTGTCCGGTGGAGTGCATCCCGATCAATCCGGAACACGTCGAAACGCCCGATCAGTTGCTCGCGAAGTACACCCACCTGCAAGCGACCAAGTCTGCCTGACGTCGGTCAGCACCGCTAGCCGCTCCACCTGCTTCGCCCTTTTCACCCTTTCGCTGTCTGCCGCAATACGCCGGAGCGCTCACTTGCCCGGCGTCGCGTGCAGACGCATCATCGCCTTTTCCATCTCGCCCTTCACGACCAGGTCGACAATGTCGAGCGAGCGCGACATCGCGTCGTCGATTTGTTCCTGCTCTTCCTTGCGCGGCGGCTTGAGTACGAAGTCCACCACCTGTTGCTGGCTGCCAGCCGGTTGCAACGTACGCGGGTGACCGATGCCCAGGCGCAGGCGCCAGAAGTCGGGTGTGGTCAGGTGTGCTGCGATGTCCTTCAGGCCGTTGTGGCCGCCGCTGCCGCCACCACGCTTGAGCTTCACACCACCCGGCGGGAGATCTAGTTCGTCGTGCACGACGAGGATTTCGTCGGGCAGAATTTTGTAGAAGCGTGCGAGCGCGACGACTGACTGGCCCGAGCGGTTCATGAAGGTCTGCGGTTCGAGCAGCCAGACTTCGTTGCCAGCGATGCGGGCCCGTGCCGCGAAGCCTTGAAAGTTCTTCTGGTTCGACAGCGAGGCGCCGCTTTGCTGCGCCAAGGCGTCGACAAACCAGAAGCCGGCGTTATGCCGCGTTGCTGTGTATTCGGCGCCCGGATTGCCGAGCCCTACGATCAGCTTGATCATTTCGGTATCAGGATCATGTGCGCAACCTTAGCAAGGATAGGCGCACCGCCATAAAAAAACCCGCCGGGACATGACGTCGCGGCGGGTTTTGCGTCCAGCGTCGCCGCTGAAAGACAACTCGCAGGCTTAGGCAGCCGGCGTTTCGCCTTCGGCAGCCGGGGCAGCCGCTTCATCAGCAGCAGCGCCCGCCGGTTGAACGGCTTGCGCCACCACCGGGTTTTCTTGCTCGACGTGCAGCGTGAGCGTCACGCCGGCCGGCAGCTTGACGTCCTTGGCATGCACGGTTTGGCCAGCAGCCAGCTTCGACAGATCGACTTCCAGGAATTCCGGCAGCTTGCCCGGCAGGCAGCTGATGTCGAGGTCGTTGACGACGTGGCTGATCACGTTGGCGGACAGCTTCACTGCCGGCGACTCTTCAGCGCCCAGGAAGTGCAGCGGCACCTTCACGTGAATCGGCTTGTTCGCGTCGACACGTTGGAAATCCACGTGCAGAACCAGTTGCTTGAACGGGTGGTACTGCACATCGCGCAGCAGCACTTGTTCCGACTTGCCAGCGATTTCCAGCTCGAGAATCGACGAGTGGAAAGCTTCTTTACGCAGGGCGTGCCACAGGGCGTTGTGATCGAGTTCGATCAGTTGCGGATCAACGTTACCACCGTACACGATGCCTGCGGTCTTGCCGGCATTGCGCAGGCGGCGGCTCGCACCCGTACCTTGCAGATTACGCTCAAAAGCGACGACTTTCATAACAGCTCCTTGTGCCACCCGCGACCAGGTGGCGATTTCTTCCTGAATCGTCCGTGCCAAAAAACACGGGTTTCAGGAACGACAAAGGCGGGGAAAACGCTCCCCGCCGACATGACAACGGCGCCACACAGGCGCCGTCGCAAAAACTTTACCGAACGCTTACTCGGCGAACAGCGACATCACCGAGTCGCCGCGACGAATGCGCGAGAACGTCTCGGCGAGCAGGCCAGCGCAGCTCAACTGGCGAATCTTGCCGCCCGTCGAGTCGTCGCGCAGCGGAATCGTATCCGTCACGACCACTTCGTCGAGCGCCGAAGCGTTGATACGCTCAGCCGCGCCACCCGAGAGCACCGGGTGCGTACAGTAGGCGTAGACCTTCTGCGCGCCGCGTTCCTTGAGCACTTGCGCTGCCTTGCAGAGCGTGCCGGCGGTGTCGACCATGTCGTCCATGATCACGCAGGTGCGGCCGTCGACTTCACCGATGATGTTCATCACTTCGGCCACGTTGGCCTTCGGACGACGCTTGTCGATGATGGCCAGGTCGCAGTGCAGTTGCTTAGCGAGTGCACGGGCACGCACCACACCGCCGACGTCCGGCGACACCACCAGCAGGTTTTCGTGGTTTTGCTTGCGCACGTCAGCCAGCAGCAGCGGCGAGGCGTAAATGTTGTCGACCGGGATATCGAAGAAACCCTGAATCTGGTCGGCGTGCAGGTCCATCGTGATAATGCGTTCGACGCCTGCGATTTGCAGCATGTTGGCCACGACCTTCGCCGAGATCGCCACGCGCGCCGAGCGGGGGCGACGATCTTGACGGGCATAGCCGAAATACGGGATAGCTGCGGTGATCCGGCCGGCAGAAGCGCGCTTGAGCGCGTCGACCATGATCAGCAGTTCCATCAGGTTGTCGTTGGTCGGCGCACACGTCGACTGGAGGACGAAGACGTCCTTGCCGCGCACGTTTTCCTGGATTTCGACCTGAATCTCGCCATCCGAGAATCGGCTGACCATGGCCTTGCCGAGCGGAATGCCGAGAGTGTTGACGACCTCTTGGGCCAGGGCGGGATTGGCGTTCCCGGTGAATACCATTAGGTTATCACTACTCATCTGGCTACCTGCGGGACGTATTGATGCTGAGACTGAACGACAGAGAAATTGGCAGGGGAGGAAGGACTCGAACCCTCGTATGCCGGAATCAAAATCCGGTGCCTTAACCAACTTGGCGACTCCCCTACACTAACCGATGCCTTTGCTGCGTCGTAGGATACGCAACAAAGTAAAACTTTTTCACGCGAATCCGAACAGCGGGTGTTCGTCCAGACTGGCGGTCACTTGACCGATCCAGCGCTCTGGTAATCGCTGACATGCCGCTTCCGCTTCTGCCTTCGTGTCGAATGCTGCAAACACGCTGGCACCGGAACCTGTCATGCGAGCTGTGGTGAAGGTTCTGAACCAGTCAATCACAGCAGCGACTTCCGCGTATTCTCGAGTGACTACCGCCTGCATGTCGTTACGGAAGATTTCATCCGTTTCGAACACGTTTTTGTTGGCGTGCTCAAGAAAGAAAGCCATTGTGACGACGTTCGAATCCCTTGTCAACAGGGGATCGCGAAAAATCTTATCGGTTGCGACGTGTACCCGCGGGTTGACGACCAGAAAGTGCCGTTGCGGCAAGTCCACCGCCTGCATTTCCTCGCCCAGGCCTTCGGCAAATGCATTACGGCCGAACACGAAGAACGGCACGTCTGCGCCCAGTTTGAGCGCCAGTGTCTGGAGCTCGGCACGCGGCAAATCGAGCTGCCACATGCGGTTCAGGGCGAGCAGGGTGGTCGCGGCGTCCGAACTGCCGCCGCCAATGCCGCCACCGGCGGGCAGACGCTTCTCGATGCCGATATCCACGCCGAATTCCACACCGCAGTGCGCCTGGAGCAAACGCGCGGCCCGCACTGTCAGATCGGTCTCCGGCGGCACGCCCGGGAGCGGGTTCGTATGCACGATCTTGCCGTCGTCACGGCGCTCGAAATGCAGCGTGTCGGCCCAGTCGATCAGTTGGAAGACGGTTTGCAGTTCGTGATAGCCGTTGGGACGACGTCCGACGATGTGCAGGAACAGGTTCAACTTGGCCGGAGCCGGGCAGTCACGCAGAATTTCGTACATGGCAATGCGTTGTGAGGGCTAGCGAGCGGTAATGGAGTGCCAGCGAGGGTGAACTGCAACGCCGGTGTCCCACGTGCAGCCATCGCCCCGGCGCGAGCACCTGAGCAAGAGGCGCCAAGGATAGCACTGCACGGCGTGGCGCGCGGAAGACCGGGGGGGGCGCGTGGGGCTTGCACGCAGTGATCCCCGGTCGCCAGCGCTTATTCGTCGATCACCAGCCGTACGGCGAGCGGCGAGCCGTCGAGGCTGCGCGAGAGATCGACGCGTTTCACGCGCAGCGGTGTGGTGTCGAAATAGGCTTGGTAGTCGATCGTCCAGCCGTCTTGCATCAGGCGAGTGGGCCGTTGGGTCTGTGGATCGCGCTCGATGTTCGCTTTCGAACCCGGTGCGCCCTGCATGCGCAGCCAGTAGCGCATGCCACCCACGGGCAACGCAAAGCCGAGTGCGTCGTGCATGACGTCTTCGAGGCGGGGGCCGGTGAGCGGCGCCTTACCCGGCAGTTCGAGCGAAGCCCCGCGAGGGTTCTCGCGCACGATCGCCTGCGTTTGCCCGAGCGGATCGAGCAATTGCACCGTGGCGTTCTCGCCGTTCTGCTGCCAATCGAAATTGCCGTAGGTGTTGCGTGTCTCGCCGTTTTGCTCGTATCGCACCGAGAAGCGTCCGCGATAGTGCTCGACACTCTCACCGGCGGTCTGTGCGATAGGTGTGGGCGGCGCAAGGCTCGCGCAGCCGGTGCCGAGAACTGCGGCGGCAACGGCCAACGTGATTCCGGCCGCCCGCATCGTCAGACGCGGGCTTAAAACGTGGGAGCGGCTCGGCATCAAGGCGTCACGTTATAGCGCTTCATGGTCGAGCGCAGCGTGTCGTCGTCGCTATCGACCTTAAGCGCTTCGCGCCAGGTCTTGCGCGCTTCGTCCTGTTGCCCCGATTCCCACAGCACTTCACCCAGGTGCGCGCCGATTTCGGCCTGCGCCTGAATGCCATAAGCGCGGCGCAGCAGTTCGAGGGCCTGTGGCTTGTCGCCAAGACGGTATTTCACCCACGCGAGACTGTCCATGATGTACGGATCGTCCGGCGCGAGCGACGACGCCTTCTGCAACAGCTTGAGCGCTTCGGGCAGGCGCGTGTTGCGCTCGGTCAGCGAGTAGCCCAGCGCGTTGTAGGCTTGCGCGTTGTCGGGCTGCGTCGTCATCACGCGGCGCATGGCTTTTTCCATGACGTCGTAGTGCTTGTTCAACTCAGCGACCATGCCGTACTGGTAGAGCAGATCGGGGTCGTCCGGATGGTCTTTGACCTCGACGGCCAGCAGCTTCTCGGCGTCGTCGTAGCGCTTGGCTTTGACGAGCAGATCGGACTCGGCACGCTTGAGCGCGAGTTGTTCGCGCGGGTCGCTCGACTTGATGCCATGCAGCAGTGCGCGGCCTTCCTCGACCTTGCCCTGATCGGCGAGCAATTGCGCGCGGCCGATTTGTGCCGGCAGATACGCGTTGCTGTCTTCGCGAATCTTCGAGAGCCACTTGTCGGCGGCCGGGTAATCCTTGCGATCCTGCGCGATTTGCGCGAGATATACGTACGCCTGCGCACCATCGGTGTTTTGTTGCTCGGCTTCCGTCGCGTACTTCTGCAAATACTGTTCGGCCGTTTCGGGATGCTTGGCGTGCAGACTGAGCAGTGCCAGTGCCATGAGCGTCGACAGTTCATGCGGATAGCGCTTTTCGAGCGTCTCGAACTGCTTTTGCGCGGCATCGAGCTGATTGTCGGCGAGCAGCAGTTTGGCGTAGGCGAAGCGCGCTTCCTTGGCATCCGGATTGCGATCGAGGAACGTCTTGAGCCCGGCGATGGCGCTCGTGCGTTCTTCCGGTCCCATCTGTCCGTACAGCAGCGCGGCAGCTTCGTAATCCGGCTTGAGTTTGAGTGCGGTTTCCAGCGACGTGCGAGCACCGGCCGTGTCGCCAGCATCGAGCTGCGAGCGGGCCAAGGCGAGTTGAGCTTCAGGGCGCTGCAAGTCGTTCGCCAGCATGCGCTTAAGCGAGTCGATGCCCGTGGCACGCTCGGGGCTGCGCGCAATCATCTGCTGCAATTCGAGAATGGCTTGTCCGCGACGCGCTTCCGGCACCTTGTTCAGTTCGTCGGTGAGCAGCGGCTCGGCTTCTGCCAGATGGCCGGTACCCACTTCGAGGCTGGCCAGCAGTTGCGTGGCCGGGCGCCATGTCGGGTCCAGCGAATGCCAGAGGCGGGCGGCCACAAGGGCATCGCCCAACTGACGTGCACCGAGAGCGATCTCCACGGCGCGGCGCGCCATGCGGGGGTCCTTCGTGCGGTTGGCCAGCGAGACATACGTGTTGAATGCGGGCGCGAGATTGCCTTGTTGCAGGCTCAATTCGGCGGCCGTCACTTCGAAGACGATCTCGCTGCTGAGCGCCACGTTCGGCAGCTTTTCTTTCGGCACGTCGGCGTTCGGTGCGACGTCTTCGCTGTCGGCGTCAGCGCCGGCCTTACTCGCGGCGCCGGGCTTTGCGGCCTTGGCGGGCGCGGCACCCGGCGTCGTGGCTGCGGGCGCCTGCTGTGTCGGCTGCGTGGTTTGAGCGAAGGCGCTCGAAGATGGCAGAAATGCCATGATCGCGCTGGCGCAAGTCACGCCGAGCGCCGTTGCACCGGCCACGGCACCGCGCGCCAGGGCGTCGCGCAGGCGAAATGGCACGGCCACCGAGGGCTTCGAAGCGGTGGGAACGGACGGGAGACGAGTGTTCGGCATAGGGATCCACGGCAGGTTTCGAGCGATTGTAGCGCGCCCGATACAATAGAGTCTAAATCCTCAGCAAACGTTCGCAGGCATGCCTGAACTCCCCGAAGTCGAAGTCACCCGCCGCGGCATCGCGCCGCATGTGGCGGGCACGCGCGTCGCTCGCATCGACGTTCGCAACGCGTCGCTGCGCTGGCCGGTGCCAGCGGGGCTCGACGCCCTGCTGCGCGGCGAAATGCTCATCGACGTGACCCGTCGCGGCAAATATCTGCTGCTCGAATACGCGCCCGGTTGGTTGCTCGTGCATCTCGGCATGACCGGGACACTGCGCGTCTTGCCCGAGCCAGACGCCCTCCCGGCGGCGGGCGTGCACGATCACATCGATCTCGTGTTCGAGCGTTGCGCGCTGCGTTATCGCGACCCGCGCCGCTTCGGCGCCGTGCTGTTTCATCCGCGCACTTCCGGCGACGTGCTGTTGCATCCCCTACTCGCGAATCTCGGCGTCGAACCGTTCTCCGACGAATTCGACGGCAACTGGCTATATGCGGGCACACGCGGGCGCTCGGTGGCTATCAAGCAGGCGTTGCTCGCAGGTTCGATCGTCGTTGGCGTGGGCAATATCTACGCGTCGGAGAGCCTCTTTCGCGCGGGCATCCATCCGCGCCTTGCTGCTGGAAAGCTGTCGCGTCCGCGCTGTGAAAAGCTCGCCGTCGCCGTGCGAGAAACGCTCGCTGCTGCGATCGAAAAAGGCGGTAGCACACTGCGCGATTTCGTCGGCAGCGACGGCAAGAGCGGCTATTTTCAACTCGAATACTTCGTCTACGACCGCGCCGGCCAACCGTGCCGCATGTGCGGCACCCCGATCCGGCAGATCGTGCAGCAGCAACGCTCCACGTTTTTCTGCCCGCATTGCCAGAAATAGACAGCGCCCCCCAAAACTACTCATGACCGAATCGCTAACCGACACCTTCGCCGAGCGTCTGATCGCGTGGCAGGCCGAACACGGCCGCCACGATCTGCCGTGGCAAAACACGCGCGACGCCTACCGCATCTGGCTCTCGGAGATCATGTTGCAGCAGACGCAAGTCGCCACGGTCATCCCGTATTACGCGCGCTTTCTCGAGCGCTTCCCCGATGTCGCCGCGCTGGCTGCCGCTCCACAGGACGACGTCATGTCGCTATGGGCCGGACTCGGCTACTACTCTCGCGCACGCAATCTGCATCGGTGCGCACAAGTCGTTGTCGCCGAGCACGGCGGGCGCTTCCCTTCGGACCCTGAAACGCTGGCCACACTGCCGGGTATCGGCCGCTCGACGGCTGCGGCGATTGCCGCGTTCGCCTACGACGCGCATGCGGCAATTCTCGACGGTAACGTGAAGCGTGTACTGGCGCGCGTGTTCGGCATCGAAGGATTCCCGGGCACGCCGAAGATCGAGCGCGAGATGTGGGCGTTGGCGGAATCGCTGCTGCCCGAGCGCAATTTGCCCGCTTATACGCAGGGCATGATGGATCTCGGCGCGACGTTGTGCGGCCGTGGCAAGCCGCGTTGTGGCGAGTGTCCGTTCGATGGCGACTGCGTTGCCCACTCGACGGGGCGTGAGCGCACGCTGCCGACCTCGAAGCCGAAGAAGGCGCAGCCGGAGCGTTATGTGGACGTGTTGGTGATTCGGGCGGGAGATCGTGTGCTGTTCGAGCGGCGTCCCGACAGCGGCATCTGGGGTGGCTTGTGGAGCTTGCCGGAACTCACGCCACCGCAGGATGACCGTGCGCCGGACGATGCAGCGTTACGCGACCGTCTTGGCGCGCGCGCCGCCACGCTGGGCGCTGCGCATGGGGTAGTGCGGGGCGTGGTGCCATTGCTTGGACTCACGCACGTCTTCACGCATTTCAAACTGCATCTCCGACCGTGGCTGGTGACAATGGCTGAGTCGGCCGCCTCTAGCGAGGCAACCGACTCGCAGCGAGCCTGGTTGAGTGCGGGGGAAGTGGCCGGGGCGGGGTTGCCTTCGCCGATTCGCAAGATTGCCGACGCGCTCGCGCCGGACAACGGGCAGTTATCGCTGCCAGCCTAAACGCGCTTAGCCGACGTCGCCGTCGACGAGTTCGCGATGGCGCACCAGCACGCTCGATTCGGCGCGAAAGCGCTCGCCGAGCGTTTCCGCGATAAACACCGAGCGGTGTTGCCCGCCGGTGCAACCGATGGCCACGGTCAGATAGCTGCGGTTATCGCGCATGAAGCTCGGCAGCCACTTCTGCAAATACGCACCGATATCGTTGATCATTTCGTCGACTTCCGGAATTGCCGAGAGGAAGTCGATGACGGGCTGGTCGCGTCCGGTGAGCGGGCGCAATTGCGTGTCGTAGTACGGATTGGGCAGCGAGCGCACGTCGAACACCAGGTCTGCGTCGAGTGGCACACCGTGCTTGAAGCCGAACGATTCGAACATCAGCGTGAGGCCCGTGTGATCGTGCTGCACGAACTCTCGAATCCAGCGGCGCAGGGCACTCGCACGCAGATTGCTGGTGTCGATCTGGTGACCGAGCTCGGTCACGCTGTTGAGCATCTCGCGCTCTTTCTCGATCACTTCCACAAGCGACCCGTTCGCGCTGAGCGGGTCGGTGGCAGCGGCGGAGAGCGGATGGCGTCGGCGCGTTTCCGAGAAGCGTTGCACCAGCGTTTGCGTGTTCGCGTTCAGGAACAGCACGCGCACATCGTGGCCGAAACGGCGCAGTCCGCCGATGATCGGTGGCAGATCGGCGAGTGAGCCGCCGCTGCGCGCATCGATGGCGACGGCCAGACGCGTGTAGTTCTGCGTTTCGAGATATTCGGCGAGCTCAGGCAGAAAGCGCGACGGCAAGTTGTCGACGCAGTAGTAGCCCGCATCCTCGAGGACGTTCAGGGCGAGCGATTTGCCCGAACCCGAAACGCCGGTAATCAATACGATTTTCATGGCATTTCCCGGATACAACCATGATGGTAAGCGATTGTGTCGTTCGGGTGTCGGGCCTGTAATTACGTGAATGGTTCCGCGCGATAGACAGATTCACGCGCATTGACGCCGGAAATCATGCGACGGGAGGCACCAATGAAAACGGCGCCCGTCGGGGCGCCGTTTGCGAACGATGTTGCGGGACTCAGGCCGCCGGTTGGTTCGAGAGGCACTGCTTCATGAACGCCTTGCGATCATCGCCCTTCTTGCCCGTGGCAGCCGTGTTGCAGGACTTCATCTTGTCTTGCTGGGTCTGCTTGGCAGCGGGGGCAGGGGTGCCGGCGGCCGACAGACACTGCTTCATGAACGCCTTGCGATCGTCACCCGTCTTGCCGGTAGCCTGTTGGTTACAGGCCGTCATCTTGTTGTTTTGCGAGTTCGCCTTGGGGGCTGCCGGTGCCGAGGCCGATTGGGCAAAAACCGGCGATGCGAGCAGCGGGGACAGCAGGAGCAGTGCAGCGAGTGCTTTCTTCATGGTCGTCTCTCCATAGGGTCGGACACGCGAGCGGAAGGACTGCGTGGCGATTACAACATGAAAGAAAACGCGCCGCAATCGCGCGGCGTTGACAGAAAAACGCAGAAATTGCGGTAAACCCGGGGGAAATTGGGCTAGCCCAGCGGGCACAGGCTCAGAGCAGCTTGCCCTGCATGCCGTCCGGGTCCTGCATGGCCTGGCGCTGGCGCTCCATGAAATCCTTGAGCGTATCGATGCCGCGCAGTTGCAGTATCGTGTTGCGCACCGCGGCCTCGACCAGCACGGCGAGGTTTCGCCCGGCGGCCACTTGCAGAATCACCTTATTGATCGGCAGGCCCAGCACGTCGACGGTTTGCGCTTCGAGCGGCAGGCGCTGGAATTCGCCATCGGGGCGGCGTACCAGTTGCACGATCAGCTTGAGCTTCATTTTGCGGCGCACGGCCGTTTCACCGAAGATCGTCTTGATATCGAGCAGCCCGAGGCCGCGCACTTCCAGCAGGTTTTGCAGCAGCGGCGGGCAGCGGCCTTCCACGAAATCGGGCCCAAGACGCACGAAATCGACGGCATCGTCGGCCACCAGTCCATGGCCGCGGCTGATCAATTCCAGACCGAGTTCGCTCTTACCGAGGCCGGAGTCGCCCGTGAGCAGCACACCCATGCCCAAGATGTCGATAAAAACGCCGTGCATCGTGCAACGCGGTGCGAATACGCGCGAAATGTACAGGCGCAGGCTGTCGATGACCGACGCAGTCGACAGCGGGGTGGTGAACAGTGGGGTCGAGGAGCGCGTACAGCGCAAGACGAGATCGGGCGGCGCTTCGAGGCCGTCGGCAACGACGAGGAACGGCGGTTCGAGCGCAATCACCTCGCCCATATGACGCTTGCGATTTTCTTCGGTCAGCCGCTGGTAGTAACGCAGTTCGGCTTCGCCCAGCACTTGAATACGGTTCGGGTGGATGAGATTCAAGTGACCGACGAGGTCGGCGCTCGACGTGGCGGTGGCGACGCTCTCGGGCGTAAAGCCGCGTTCCCACCCCTCATGGCCGGTCAGCCACGACAGCCGCAACGTGGCGGCGTTATCGTCGAAAATGCTCTGCGCGTTGATGCCGGTCAGTTCCACCGCGTCGCCTCGTTCGGTTGGGGGTGTGGGTCTACGGGGCTTGCCTGGCGTGTGGGCTCAGGGCTGCCAGTTGGCGAGCGCCGAATGCACGTCTTCGGCACTCGGTGCGTTCGATAACGTCTCGCGCATCGAGCGATCCGAGAGCAATTGGGCAATCTCGGACAAGATTTCGAGATGTTGCTGAGTCGCTTGTTCGGGTACCAGCAGGAAGAACAGCAGGGAAACCGGCTGGCCGTCCGGGGCTTCGAAGGGGATCGGCGCTTCCAGGCGCACGAAGGCCGCCATAGGATGCTTCAGGCCCTTGATACGACCATGCGGAATCGCCACGCCTTCGCCCAGTCCGGTCGAGCCGAGTCGCTCGCGCGCGAAGAGATTGTCGGTAATGACAGCGCGAGTGAGACCGGCATTGCTCTCGAAAAGGAGCCCGGCTTGCTCGAAGACGCGCTTCTTGCTGGTGACGGAGAGTCCAAGCAGGATGTTGGACGCAGGTAAGAGTTTGACTAAACGGTTCATCTTGTAATGCGGGCGAACGCGTAGTCGCCCTCCAACCCCCGATTGACCTCGCATTATAGACCACCTGCCGCCAGCCCCGCGCCAATCGCCAGACGATGCGCCGAACCATATAAAAGGGGCCGTTCTACGGCCCCGCGGTGGGTGATGCCAGACTATGACAGACGCAATTGCAGGCGCGAGGTTCCGCGCGGGTTTTCGCTAGTGTCAGTCGACGCGACTACCACGCCAGGAAGCTTTCATTGCAGCGGTTCCTGTTCGGGCGGTTGCTGATGCTTGAGGGCCTCGCGGCCGTGATCCTGAACCTTGTCCTTGTACTGGATTACCTTGCGGTCGAGCATGTCGATCAGCTTGTCGATGGCGGCGTACATATCTTCGTCACACTTCTCGACGAAAATCTCCTTACCCTTGAGATACACGGTGACGCTAGCGACTTGGCGGCCCGTTTTCTCTTTGGTCTTGTCGACAGATAGGATCACCTCGGCTCCGATCAACTGGTCGAAATGGCGCAACACGCGTTCAAGCTTGTTGATCACAAATTCGCGCAGCGAAGGCGTGAGTTCGAGATGGTGTCCACTGATCTTCAGATTCATAGCTGCTCTCCTTGCTGAAATGCCGAAGTGCGGGCCACGTCACATAGACGGGCTAGCGGGAGTGCGAGCCAAACATGTGACGCAATGTCGCACTGCGGCGTTATGCCCCAGCAGGCCAACACGGCTCACCAGGACTGTCCTACAAAGATTTGCGCAAGTTGACTGCGGGAATTCGCATGGCTTCGCGGTATTTGGCGACGGTGCGTCGCGCAACCACGAACCCTTGCTCTGCCAGCAGTTCCGCGATACGGCTGTCGGAAAGGGGGCTCTGCGGGTCTTCGGCTCCTATCAGTTGCTTGATGAGGGCACGGATGGCCGTAGATGACGCGGCCCCTCCGGCTTCCGTCGCGACGTGTGAACCAAAGAAGTACTTAAGCTCGAAAGTTCCGAATGGAGTGAGCATGTACTTACTGGTTGTCACGCGCGAAATCGTGGATTCGTGTAAACCCAGCGTATCAGCAATCTCGCGCAAAACCAAGGGGCGCATGCCGATTTCGCCGTGGGAAAAGAAGTTCTTTTGACGCTCGACAATTGCCTGCGCCACACGCAGGATCGTGTCGAACCGCTGCTGAATATTCTTGATCAGCCAGCGCGCTTCCTGCAATTGCTGTTGGAGATTCCCGGTGCCCGGATCGTTGCGGTTATTTCGCAGAATACGGGCATACATTTCGTTGATGCGCAGACGCGGCATCACTTCAGGATTGAGCTCCGCCGTCCAGCCGCTGCCTTGCCTGCGCACGAGCACGTCGGGGACGACGTAATCGGCTTGCGGGGTGCCATACGCGGCACCGGGGAACGGGTCTAGCGAGCGAATGAGCTGATGGGCGGCGCGCAGACTATCTTCGCCAACCCCCAATACGCGGCGCAAGCGCGTGTAATCGCGCGCAGCGAGCAATTCCAGATGATCGGAGACGATGCGCAGCGAGATCGTGCGGATCGGGCTCGCGGGCAGCCGCTGCAATTGCAGCCGCAGGCATTCCGAGGGGGTACGTGCGCCAACGCCGGCAGGATCGAAGCTTTGCAGTAACGCCAGTGCGGCATTGATTTCTTCGGCTTCCAGCGACAGCTCTTCGGTCACTTCCGCCTGAATTTCGTCGAGCGTCGTGCCCAGATAGCCGTCTTCGTCGAGTGACTCGATGAGAAATTCCACCAGCGCACGATCGCGCGGCGCCGCCTTGGTCACCCGCAACTGAGCGAGTAGATGCTCGCGCAGATTCGGATGGTCGACGTGCAATTGCGGGCGCGCGTTGTTGTCGTCGTCGTCGGTGGCGTTGCCCGTGCGGGCGAAGTCGTTCAGGCTCCAGTCGCTGCCGCTGTCCTGGCCGTTATCGTCGAAGCGGGCCTCGCCATCGAGCTCACGTGTCTCGTCGTGACCGTTGCCTTCGTTGGGTGCGTCGTTCGTGCTGCTGACCGATGACGTGCGCTCGTTGCGCAGCGAGCCATCGGTACCCACGCGCACCGACCCGGCGAGCCAATCGTCTTCGCGCTCGAGCATCGGGTTCTGGGTGAGGGCGTGCTCGACTTCTTGTTGCAGTTCGAGCGTCGACAGTTGCAACAACCGGATGGATTGTTGCAACTGCGGTGTGAGGGTCAGGTGTTGCGAGGTGCGGAGTTGGAGGGTCGGTTTCATAACGTTTCTCGCCTTCATTGTAGAGGCTTTGTCACGTCAGCGAAACCGGCCTGCCTCGCTATCGGAGGCAGGGTTTACATGCGAAAAATTAGCTTTACATCCGGAAATTTTCGCCCAGATACACGCGCCGGACGCTTTCGTCGGCAACGATCTGGTCAGGCGTGCCGGCGGCGAGCACCGAGCCTTCGCTGATGATGTACGCGTGATCGCAGATACCCAGGGTCTCGCGCACGTTGTGGTCGGTAATCAGGACACCGATACCTCGGTCCTTCAGGAAGCGCACGATCCGTTGAATTTCCAGCACGGCGATCGGGTCCACGCCCGCAAACGGCTCGTCGAGCAGGATGAAGCGCGGTTGCGTGGCCAAAGCACGGGCAATTTCCACACGGCGGCGCTCGCCGCCCGAGAGCGACATGGCCGGGTTTTCACGCAAATGCGCGACTTGCAGCTCGTCGAGTAGCGCTTCGATGCGGCGCTCGATCTCATCGCGCTTGAGCGGCTTGCCCTGCGCATCGACCTGCAATTCGAGCACGGCGCGAATATTGTCTTCGACCGTCAGCTTGCGAAAGACCGACGCTTCCTGCGGCAGATACGAGACGCCCATGCGAGCGCGTTCGTGAATCGGCAGTTCGCTGATCAGGTTGCCGTCGAGCTGAATCTCGCCGTCGTCGGCGGGCACCAGCCCCACGATCATGTAGAACGACGTGGTCTTGCCCGCACCGTTCGGCCCCAGCAGCCCCACGACTTCGCCGCTTTTCACGTCGAGCGAGACGTCCTTGACGACGGTGCGCGCGCCATATTGCTTCTTGAGCGAGCGCACGACGAGCGCACTGGGCTTGCCCGCCATACCGGCGCTCTGGTTGATGCTGGAGGCGTTGTTTTGGGCAGGGTTACTCACGCGGATTCTCGATGCGTTTGGAAGGGGCTAGCGCCGGCAGGTCGCCTTTGGGCGCCGCAGCGGGCTTGCTTGCGCCGCCGGGCTGGGCTTGGCTGTCGCCGGTTGCATTGCGGGGTGCGAGCGTAGCGCGCACACGGCCCTTCGGATTGTTCGAATTGATTTGATCGGCACCGCTATTGGCGGTGTAGACCTCGTTGTAGGTGTCGTACGTGATCACGCTGCCGTGCACTTCGTCGAGCACCTTCGTGCCACCGGCCAGACGCTTGAGCGTGGCCCGCGTGGTCAGCGTGGCCACTTCTGTCTTGCCGTTGTAGTAAATCGTCTCGCCCCAGCCGTCGATGTACTCGTCCAGGCCGTCGCGCTTCTGGCGCATATAGGCGAGCGGACCGTCCGGCTTCTTGTAGTAGGCCGTGGCGTACTGATAGCCCTCCGGATCCTGAGTCACTTCGACGCGATCGGCCTTGAGGATGATGGTCCCCTTGGTCATCGTCACGTTGCCGGTGAAGATGTTGACCTGCTTGAGGTCGTCATAGCTCAGGTGATCTGCTTCGATATTGAGCGGCTTGTCGCGGTCGGCGCGTTCGGCATGGGCCAGCGGCGAGGCGAGTGCGCCGAGCACCGCGAAGGCGGTGGCCAGTGCGCGCACGGAGCGGCCAAACGATTGGCGCAGCGAACCGCCGAGCGGACGATGGAAAGCGGGTCGCAGGTAAGGGCGATCGGTCATGGGGTCTTGGGGCCCTGTGTGGTCGGGGGTGGCGCGCTCGGAGCGGGGGCTGCCGGAGCGCCGGTTGTTGCGGCGGGCTGCGCCGGCGGTTTGTTGCCAAGCTCGGCCGGCTGAATTGTGCCATGCACATTGCCGAGCAATTGTACGGCCCGCGAGATGTTATTGAAAATCATGCCGTCGCCATACATCACCGACTGGCCGCGATACAGCGTCACGGGTAGCTCGGTACGCACGATGTCTTCGTTCACGAGCACCTGAAAGTGCTCGGACAGCGCCCGCATTTCTGGGTCGCGCGGACCCGGCTGGCGCACCACGACGGCGTCGTCGTACAGATCGACCACCGACATGTCGGCATTGAGCGTGCCGCGCTTGCTGGTGGCGGTGACTTCCGGCGAATCGGGGGTGAAGGCGCGCACGGCGGGCAACGTCATGGCCGTCGTCGCGTCGTCCTCGAAGTGCGTCATGTGCACGGCGTTGACGCGGTATTGCGTGAGCCCGGTCGGCGACAGCATGGAGATCACCATGTTGTCGGCGTAGTAATCGGGAACGTGCTTTTTCACATAAGGCGTGCGATCGGCATCGGACGGCAGCGTGCGTTGCACGAGCCAGTAGGTGCCTGCGGCGAGGCCGGCCAGCACCGTGATGGCGATGAGTGAAGCAGGCGAGACGCGTTGTACGGCCATGGGTTCTTCGGCTCCGTGGGCGCGTCAGGCGAGGGCTGCGGCGAGCAGGGCGTCGTAACGTCCCTGCGCACGCAGAATGAAGTCGCACAGCTCGCGCACGGCACCGTTGCCGCCGCGCACGCTGGCGATCCAGTGGCAGCGCGATTGCACTTCGACGTGGGCGTTGGCCGGGCACGCGGCAAAACCCACGCGCCTGAGCACCGGCAAATCGGGCCAGTCGTCACCGATATGACCACAAGCATCTGCACTCACCGACACTTTGGCGCACAAATCTTCGAACGCGACACGCTTGTCGTGCACGCCCTGATAAACATAGGCCACGCCCAAATCGGCGGCACGCTTCGCGACGATGTCGGACTTACGGCCGGTGATGATGGCCGTGACGATGCCCGCTTCGGCGAGCAACTTCAGACCATGACCATCGAGCGAGTCGAACGTCTTGAACGTCTCGCCGGCCGGGCCGTAGCGCAGGCCGCCGTCGGTGAGCACACCGTCGACATCGAAGACCATCACACGCAGCTTCGCGGCGCGCGCCGTGGCGGCGTCCAGATCGAAAGCTACGGTGGAAGCGGTGGAAGAGGTGGTGCGAGGTTGATTCATGGGGCGCAGACTCACACGACCTTAGCGGCGAACAGGTCGTGGACGTTCAGCGCGCCAACCAGGCGGTCGTTTTCGGTCACGAGCAATTGCATGATGCCGAAGCGTTCCATCAGCTCGGCGGCTTCGGCGGCCAGTTGATCGGGGCCGATGGTGCGCGGGCCGGCGGTCATCACGTCGGCCAGTTTCAGCGCGCTGAAGTCGAGCGTACGCTTGAACAGGCGGCGCAGGTCGCCGTCGGTGAAGATCCCGACCACGTGATCGTCGGCGTCGACGATGGCGGTCATGCCCAGGCCCTTGGCGGTCATTTCAAGCAAGGCGTCCGACAAGCTGGCATCCGCGCGCACACGGGGAACGCGCTCGCCGGTGCGCATCACATCGCGCACGAAGGTGAGCAAGCGGCGGCCAAGCGAGCCACCCGGATGCGAGCGGGCAAAGTCTTCCGCACCGAAGCCACGCGCGTCGAGCAGGGTGACGGCAAGCGCGTCGCCAAGGGCGAGGGCGGCGGTCGTGCTGGCGGTGGGGGCGAGGTTGAGCGGGCAGGCTTCCTTTTCGACGTGCGCATCGAGATGCACGTCCGACAGGCGCCCGAGGCTCGAATTGGCGTTGCCGGTCATGGCGATGAGCTTCGCGCCCAGGCGCTTGACCATCGGCAGCACGCTCACCAGTTCGCCGGTCTCGCCGGAATTGGAGAGGGCGACGACGACGTCGTCTGCGGTGATCATGCCGAGATCGCCGTGACTGGCTTCAGCGGGGTGTACAAAGAAAGCGGGCGTGCCGGTGCTGGCGAAAGTGGCCGCCAACTTGCGGCCGATGTGGCCCGATTTGCCCATGCCGGTGACGACAACACGTCCGCGGCAGGCGAGCAGCAGCGAGACCGCTTCAAAGAAGCTGTCGTCGAGGTGTGCGGCGACGCGTTCGATGGCGTCCGCTTCGGTGCGCAACACCTCCCGGGCGACCTCGAGTGCCCGGCCTGGATTGATTTTCGCTATCATGCGCGGAGTATATCAAAATGGCTGCGGCCCCGAGGGACAGCCGCGCCAGGCTTAGGCGTGCGACGCCTTGGCCATGCCGCATCCTGCCGCCGACGTGATCCGATTCCGTCATCGGGACTCAAACTGGCACGACACTTGCGTCGCAGGTGTCGCGCTCACCCAGGAAACCCACCTCCGCTGATGGCTTCACCGCTCGAACTCACTCTCGTTCTGTTGTTTGCCGCCTGCGTCGGGGTGGTGCTGTTCCGCATGCTCCACCTGCCGCCGATGCTCGGCTATCTGAGCGTGGGCATCGTCATCGGCCCGCACGCCCTCGGCCTGGCGTCGGATTCGCAGCGGGTCCAGTACCTTGCCGAGTTCGGCGTGGTGTTTCTGATGTTTTCCATCGGTATCGAATTCTCGCTGCCCAAACTAAAGAGCATGCGAAGGGTGGTACTCGGCCTGGGGGTCTCGCAGGTACTGGGCACGCTGCTCGTCGCGGTGGGGATCGGTGCGCTCGTCAATTTGTTCTGGTCGTTTTCGTGGCAGGCGTCCGTGGCGTTGGGCGGCGCGCTGGCCATGTCGTCGACGGCCATCGTGACGAAGATGTTGGCCGAGCGGCTCGAACTGGAGACCGAGCACGGACGCAACATCATGGGCGTGCTGCTGTTTCAGGACTTGGCCGTGGTGCCGCTGCTCATCGTGATCTCCGCGCTGGGCGGCAACTCGAAAGCCCTGGTGCTGGCCTTGTCGCTCGCGGCGCTCAAGATCACCGGCGCGTTGGCGCTGCTGTTGTGGGTCGGGCAGAAACTGGTGGGACGTTGGTTCCACATCGTGGCAGCGCGCCGCTCGCAAGAGCTGTTCATGCTCAACCTGCTGCTTCTGACGCTCGGCCTCGCGTACATCACCGAGCATCTTGGCTTGTCGATGGCGTTGGGCGCGTTCATTGCCGGGATGTTGATCGCCGAGACGCCGTTCCGCCATCAGGTGGAAGACGATATCAAGCCGTTCCGCGACGTGTTGCTTGGCCTGTTCTTCATTACCACCGGCATGTTGCTCGACCCGGTCATCGTGGTGAAGCAGCCGCTGCTGGTGCTGCTCTTCTTCGTCGGGCCGCTGCTCGTTAAATTCACGTTGATCGCGGGCTTGGCTCGCATCTTCGGTAGCGCGCCGGGAACGGCGATCCGCACCGGTCTCGGCTTGGCGCAGGCCGGTGAATTCGGTTTCGTGTTGCTCAATCTGGTGATCGATCGGAATCTGCTCGACCCGTCGCTTTCGCAGGCGGTGCTCGCCGGCATGTTGCTGTCGATGTTGTGTGCACCGTTCCTGATCATCAACGCTGACCGTATCGCACTGCGCTTTGTCGCGAACGAATGGATGATGCAGTCGCTGCAAATGACGCGCATCGCCACGCAGAGCATCAAGACCTCGGGCCACGTGATCATCTGCGGCTATGGCCGTTGCGGCCAGAATTTGGCGCGCATGCTCGAACAAGAGGGCATCGGCTATGTCGCCCTCGATCTCGACCCGGACCGCGTCATGGAAGCCGCCAGTTCGGGCGAAACTGTGGTGTTCGGTGATGCGGCACGCCGCGAGGCGCTTGTCGCTGCCGGTATCCATCGGGCGGCCGGGATCGTGGTGACCTACGACAGCACGCCCGCCGCGCTCAAAGTGCTGGCGCAGGTGCAGGCGCTTGAGCCCACGTTGCCGGTGGTTGTACGTACGGTCGACGACACGCATATCGACGACCTGATTGCGGCCGGGGCGACCGAAGTGGTGCCCGAGATCGTGGAGGGCAGTCTGATGCTGGCCTCGCATGCGCTGGTGCTGATGGGCGTGCCGATGCGCCGGGTGCTGCGTCGTGTGGCACAGGCCCGTAACGAGCGCTACAGCTTGCTGCGCGGCTACTTCCACGGCCTCGACGATGACGACGAAGGCGGCGAGCGCGAACAGGTGCGCCTGCAATCGGTGCCGCTCACCCTCAATGCCGATGCCGTGGGCCGTACGCTGGGCGAGTTGAAACTCGACAAACTGGGCGTAACGGTCACCGCCATTCGCCGTCACGGCATTCGCGGTGTCGAGCCGGTGGCCGAAACACGGCTGATGGCCGAAGACATCGTCGTGCTGCGCGGGCTGCCTGAAAAACTGGCATCTGCGGAACAGCGGCTACTGGGGCGGGGCTGAAGCTAGCGCCGCGCCAGGCGCAGCCGCCCCCGCCGACCTGCATCGACACACGTCACACACGTCATCAAGCGCGAACCGTCGTTTTGGCATAATGTGGACTTTCGGGCGTCCGCCCGAGTGAATTCCATCAAGCATCCAGAAAGAAGGATCCCCGTGCAGATCGACGAGTCCCCTGCCGCCTATATCAAGAGCCAGATTCGCACCGTACCCGACTGGCCCGCGCCCGGCGTGCAGTTCCGCGACATCACGCCGCTGCTCAAGAACCCGCGCACCCTGCGGGTATTGATCGACGTGTTCGTGCATCGCTACATGGACCATCGTCCTGACTACATCGCCGGTCTCGACGCCAGGGGCTTCATCCTCGGCTCGATCCTCGCGTACGAGCTGAACATCGGTTTCATCCCCATTCGCAAGAAAGGCAAGCTGCCGTACCAGACCGTCGCCGAAGAGTACGAACTGGAATACGGCAGTGCGACCGTCGAGATCCACGCTGACGCCTGTGGTCCCGGCGATCGCGTGCTGCTCATCGACGATCTGGTCGCCACCGGTGGCACGATGCTGGCGGGCAAGAAGTTGCTCGAACGGCTCGGCGCCACCGTCATCGAAGGTGCCGCGATTGTCGACTTGCCCGAACTGGGCGGCTCGCGCTTGATCCGCGACGCCGGCCTGCCGCTTTTCTTGTTGTGTTCGTTCGAGGGCCACTGACCTTACCGTCAACCTCGACCCCGCAACACCTTTCGCTTTTTCGCCACCCGACCCGGACGCTGCGATGCCCAACCTCTGGCTGTTTTTGCTGACCTCGGTGGCGATCACGCTCGCACCGGGCCCCGACAACATGCAGGTGATTGCGCGTGGCATCGCGCAGGGGCGTCGCGCGGGCCTCGCGGCGGCGGCGGGTTTCACCGCCGGGTGCCTGTTCCACACGACCATCGCCGCCGTCGGCTTAGCGACTGTCCTGCGCTCGTCGCCAATCGCGTTCGAAGCGATCAAGCTGGTCGGCGCGGCCTATCTCGTGTGGATCGGCATCAAGGCACTACGCGCACGCGGTGGCCTCACGATGGCGAGTAGCGCGGCCCCGCAACCGCTGTGGAGCGTCTTCCGCCAGAGCGTGTTCGCGAACATGTTGAATCCGAAAGTCACGTTGTTCTTCCTCGTGTTTCTGCCGCAATTCGCCACCGCCGACGCGGCCCATCCGGGCGCGCAGATGTTCCTGCTGGGGCTGGTCTTCATGGCGCAGACCATCGTCGTATTCAGCCTGTACGGCTGGTTCGCGGGCGTGCTGGGCGTGTGGCTCAAGCGCCGGCCGGGGGCAGGGCGCTGGCTCGATCGCGTGGCCGGGATGATCTTCATCGGGCTGGGCGTGCGCGTCGCGTTGCAGGGGTAACGTGCGACGCAGCGTGCCGCCGCAGCGCATCCGCGCGATTCATAAAATTTCGTAGTCCAACCGTCACTGTCCGACCATGCTTGCCGAACAACGCCAACAATACGTGCTCGAACAACTCGCCAAGACCGGGGCGCTCGCCATCAGTGATCTGGTGCGTGAGCTGGGAGTCTCCCGCGAGACCGTGCGCCGCGATCTGAACACACTCGCCGCGCGCGGGCTGCTGCTGATGACGCACGGCGGCGCACTCGCGGCCGACCGGAGCGAGCCCGACTGGACGCTGCGCGAGAACGTCAACGCGGTAGGCAAACGCGCCATTGGCGTACGTGCGGCAGAACTCGTGCCCGACGGCGCGTCGGTCATCATCGACTACGGCACCACTACGCGCGCCGTGGCGCAAGCGCTGCTCTCCAAGCACCGGCTGCGTATCTACACGAACGACTGGCAGATCGCGCGCTTGCTCGGCCGTCATCATGACAATCGCGTCACGTTGCTCGGTGGCGAGTTGCAAGACAACGAAGACGCCGTGCAGGGTTGGGACGCCATCAACCAGATCGCCCAATATCACGCCGATTTCGCGTTCATCGGCGTGGGTGGCGTGACGGAAGACGGTGGCATCACCGACTTCAACCGCGCGGCCGCAGAACTGCGAGCACGTATGCTGCTGTGCGCCAATGTCTCGGCGGTGGTGGCCGACCACACGAAGTTCGGCCGCGTGACCCCTGTGCGCATCCGTCACTTCGAAGCCGCTCGCTACCTGATCAGCGACGCCGCACCGCACAAATCGATGCTGGCCCAATTGCGCGCGCGCGGCCCGGAACTGCTGATCGCCTGATCGGCCCGGCATTTGACGATCGGCTACGTGTGTCGCGTACGCGACGCCCGTAGTCGGCGACACCACCACATCCCCTCAAATCGCCACACGTCGCCAAACGACGGATCGGCCGACGCCGCACTGCGGCACATGCCCTCGCTCAAGACCCGCACGCCACGGCCTTGACGCGCCAATTCGGGGCATTTTCTGTGCCTTTGGCTTCCCTAAAAGATGTAGACAAAACCGGTGCGATGCCTCGCGCCGGGGTCTCGCTCGTCTCATCTGATACGACCGTGTCGGCCTCGTGACAGCCCCTGGCGCTCTCTCGGGAACACTTCCAAATCATTGACTCGATAAGGGTTTTCAACGTCGAGCGAAAAGCTGATCGATTGTCACTGTCTTGTCATCCGCGCTTTTTAGACTGCGTTCACTTTTGGCACAAATTGCCACAAAACAGCTAGTCGAGTGATGCAGGCGCCGCCTCCTGTCCGGGAGTGAAGCACGCGAACCTGCATCGGTCCCGACCGGCGTCGACTCACAGGTGAACCGTGGACGAAGCGATTCGAATCGAGCGACTGACCAAGACCTTTGGCAGCCGACGCGCCCTCGACGAAGTGGCGCTCAAGATCATGCCGGGCGAGATGGTGGCCCTCATTGGGGCGTCGGGTTCGGGCAAGTCGACGCTGATGCGTCACATCGCGGGCTTCGTGCCGGCCGATGCGCAACCGGGCAGCATTGAAATTCTGGGCCGCCCGATTCAACGCGACGGCCGCATCGTGCGCGAAGTGCGCCAAATTCGTCGCGATATCGGTTTCGTGTTCCAGCAATTCAATCTGGTGGGCCGTCTGCCGGTCATCACGAATGTCCTCACGGGTCTGCTGGCCCGCGTGCCGCTCTGGCGCAGCTTGATTTTCCGTTTCACCTCGGCCGAGCGTCAGGCCGCGATTGCCGCGCTTGCCGAAGTGGGCATTGCCGATCTGGCATTCCAGCGCGCAAGCACGCTCTCGGGCGGCCAGCAGCAACGTGCGGCACTGGCGCGCACGCTGGTGCAGGGCGCGAAGATCATCCTCGCCGACGAGCCGATTGCCTCGCTCGACCCCGAGTCGGCGCGCAAGGTGATGGACATGCTCGCGCGCATGAATCGCGATCACAAACTCACCGTCGTCGTGTCGCTGCACCAGGTCGACGTGGCCATGCGTTATTGCGTGCGCACCGTCGCGCTGCATCAGGGACGCGTGGTGTACGACGGCCCCTCGGCGGCCCTCACGCCTGACCTGCTGCGCCGCTTGTACGGCGTGCAAGCCAGCGAATTGCTCAATGAAGATTCCGAAGCATCGGAAGGCTCGACGGCGCAGCCCGCCGAAGCTGATGCCCCTTTTCTCACCTCGATGTCTCTTAGTTTGACCTGACCAGGAGCTTGCTCTCATGAAACTGTGGAAAACCCTGCTGGCCGGCGCGGCCATGCTCGCCTCGGTGGCGGTTGCGCACGCGCAGGAAATCAATTTCGGCATCATCTCGACCGACTCCAGCGCGGCACTGCGCCAACGCTGGCAGCCGCTGATCGACGACCTCGAGAAGCAAACGGGCCTGAAGGTGACCCCGTTCTTCGCCACCGACTACGCCGGTGTGATCGAAGGCATGCGCTTTAACAAGGTGCAACTGGCATGGATGGGCAACAAGGGCGCGATGGAAGCCGTTGACCGTTCGCAAGGCGAAATCTTCGCGAAGATCATTTACGCCGACGGTTCGGAAGGCTACTACTCGCTGCTGATCGCCAACAAGTCGAGCCCGTACAAGACGCTCGACGACGTGCTCAAGAACGGCAAGAAGATCAACTTCGGCCTGGGCGATCCGACCTCGACGTCGGGCACGCTGGTGCCGGGTTACTACGTGTTCGCGAAGAACAACATCGATCCGCGTACGTACTTCAAGACGGCCCGTAGCTCGAATCACGGTGCCAACCTGATGGCCGTTCTGAACAACCAGATCGACGTCGCGACCAACAACACCGAAGAGCTCGACAAGCTCGAAGCCACGCAGCCGGAGAAGGCCAAGCAAGTGCAGGTGATCTGGAAGTCGCCGCTGATCCCGTCGGATCCGTTGCTGTGGCGCAAGGACTTGCCGGAAGCCACCAAGAAGAAGCTTCGTGACTTCTTCCTGGCCTACGGTAAGGACGCGCACGAGAAGGAAGTGCTGAAGAACATCTACAACTACGGTGGCTTCCGCGCTTCGACCAACGCTCAGCTGCTGCCGATCCGCCAGCTCGAACTGTTCAAGCAAAAGCAACAGATCGAAGCCGACGCCAACCTCGATGCCGCCAAGAAGCAAACGCAACTGGCCGACATCGACAGCAAGCTGGCCGCGCTCGAGCAGGAAACCAGCAAGACGAAGTAATGCAGTAGCAATGCAGTAGTAGTGCAGTAAGCAGGCCATGGTGGCGGGGACGCAGCTTTCACATGCGTCCCCGTAACCGGAAACAACGGTCTGTATCGTCTCAGTAGTCCGATTCATTCACCGGCGCACGTTGCCGGTACTACACGTGGTACACGACATGAACACCAGCGTAACCTCCACTGCAAGCACCACTGTTGGCGCGACGGGCCGCCTGCCGGGCGAACCGCCCAAGCGTTCGTGGCTGTCGTTGATCGGCTGGGGGGCTTTCTTCCTGATTCTGGTGTGGTCGTGGGGCGGCGCCGATATGCGTCCGCTCGATCTGATTCGCGACTCGGGCAACATGAGCCAGTTCGCGCACGATTTCTTCCCACCTGATTTCCACGACTGGCGCGTGTATGTGCACGAGATGCTCGTGACGATCCACATTGCTGTCTGGGGCACGGTGCTGGCGGTGGTGTGTTCGATCCCGATGGGTTTGCTCTCGGCCTCGAACATGGTGCCGGCGTGGGTGTATCAGCCGGTGCGCCGCGTGCTGGATGCCTGCCGCGCGATTAACGAAATGGTCTTCGCGATGCTCTTCATCGTGGCGGTCGGGCTGGGCCCGTTCGCCGGTGTGCTGGCGCTGTGGGTGCACACGACGGGCACGCTCTCGAAGTTGTTCGCCGAAGCGGTCGAAGCCATCGACCCGCGGCCGGTGGAAGGCGTGCGCGCCACGGGCGCCCGCTCCATCGACGAAATTCTCTACGGCGTGTTGCCGCAAGTCATGCCGCTGTGGATCTCTTACACGCTGTATCGCTTCGAGTCGAATGTGCGCTCGGCATCGGTGGTGGGGATGGTCGGCGCAGGCGGTATCGGTGTGGTGCTCTACGAAGTGATTCGTAGCTTCCAGTACGCGCAAACGTGCGCTGTGATGCTCATCATGATCGTCGTCGTCACCTGCATCGACGTGTTCTCGGCACGCGTGCGCAAGATGGTGATCTGAGGCATCCGATAGCGGTGTGTGCGGGAAAGTAAAAAGGGCGCCTAGGCGCCCTTTTTTCCATCCTCACTGTCTCGCAGTACTCAAGCGATCCGCTGCCCCACCATAAACGTGGCACGCGGAATTGGCGGCATGCCGGGGCGGACCGCCACGCGCACCATGTCGGCACGCAGTCCGACTTGAATGCCGCCACGGTCGGTCAGCCCGGCCGATTGCGCCGGGTTCCACGACACCGTGCGCATCGCCTTCGACAGCGTCCAGCCGCAGTCGGCGTGATCGTTGTGCAACTGAAACGCGGCTTGCAGCAGGCTCGCTGGAACGTAGTCCGACGACAGAATGTCGAGCACGTCCTGGCGGGCGAGTTCGGACGCCGCCACGTTGCCCGAGTGCGAACCGCCGCGCACCACGTTCGGCGCGCCCATGATCACGCCAATCGACTTCTCATGCGCTGCACGCGCGGCGACGAGCGTCGTCGGGAATTCGGACAACGCCACGCCGTCGCGAGCGGCTTCCTCCACGTGTTCTAGCGACGTATCGTCGTGACTCGCCAACGACAACCCGCGCGCACGGCTCATTTCCACGATCGCCCGTCGATGCGGGATGGCGTACTTCTCCTGCTGCGCTTTCAGATCGGCCAGCATGGCGTCCCACTGCGCGTCCGGAATCTTGCCGTTGCGCTCGTGATACTGACGATGCAGCGCCGGATCATGCCACTGGCGCTGCCCCGGCGTGTGATCCATCACCGAGACGAGGCGCAGCAGCGGGTGATCGCACATATCAGCGAACGTCTCGGCGGCGTCTTGCGTGGCGATCTCACAGCGCAGATGCAGGAAGTGGTCCGCACGGAAGAGGCCGGCGTCGATAGTGTCGAGCAGCGCTTGTCCGCACTCGGCTTGCAGCTTGCGGCTGCGCAGGCCCGACGCGTCGCGCTCGCCGATCACCAGCGAATCGAAGACCGTGGTGATACCCGCGGCCGCGACCTGTGCATCGTGAATCGCAAACGCCGCGTGCGTGTTCCAGTACACACCGGGACGCGGCGCGAGGTGTTTCTCCAGATTGTCGGTATGCAGTTCGACGAGGCCGGGCACCAGATAATCGCCTTCCCAGTCGACGGCCTCCGGTGCCTGCGTGGTGCCTTCTTCCACGGAATGAATGCGGCCCTCGCGCACTTCCACGACACCGGTAAACGTGGTGTCCGGCGTGACGATGCGGGCGTTCTTGATGAGCATGGACGAAAACTCCGAGATCAATGAGCAGGGCGTAGGACGGGGCGCATGGCAAGCGTGCGCGTGGCGACTTCGTCGCGGGTCGCCTCGTCGTGGAAGATGCCGACGATGGCGCTGCCAGCGGCACGGGCTTCGGCAATCAGTTGAGCAACGACGGCGCGGTTCTGCGCGTCGAGCGACGCGGTCGGCTCGTCGAGCAGCAGCACGGGCGCGGCGGCAATCAACCCGCGCGCGATGTTGATACGCTGCTGTTCGCCACCTGAGAACGTCGCCGGGGCGAGCGTCCAGAGCCGCTCGGGAATGTTCAGACGGGCGAGCAGATCACGTGCGCGGGCGGTGGCCTCTTCGGCGCTCACCCCGAGACGGCGCAGCGGCTCGGCCACGATGTCGAGCGTCGTCACACGCGGAATCACGCGCAGAAACTGACTGACGTAACCGAGTGTGGTGCGGCGCACGGACAACACTTCGCGCGCGGTGGCCGTCGTGAGATCGACCCAGCGCTCGCAATGTCCGTTGCCTTCGTCGTGACGAATCTCGATGCGCCCCGCGTTCGCGAGGTAGTTACCGTACAGGCAGCGCAGCAACGTGCTTTTGCCCGCGCCCGACGGGCCGACAAGGGCCACGCATTCGCCGCGTCGCACTGTCAGGTCTACGCTCTCGAGCGCCGGAATCTGCGCGTCGACGGCACCCGCATGCGCATGCAGATGAAAGGTCTTGTGCAGCCCTTGCGCGCGCAGCATGACGTCGTGCTCGCGCGTGGCGAGCGTGAGCGATTCGTGCCGCAATGCATTCGCAGAGGCACTCGGATGAAGATTTTGGGGTGTCGTTCCGGAAGTCATACGGGCAGCACCGAAGAGACGAGCAGTTGCGTGTAGGGATGTTGCGGATCGTCGAGCACCTGATCGGTCAGCCCGGCTTCGACCACGCGCCCGCCTTGCATCACGATCAATCGATGCGCGATGAGGCGTGCGACGCCGATATCGTGCGTGACGATGATGGCGGCCAGATGAAGGCGCTCCACGAGCGAGCGCAGCAGATCGAGCAGTCGGGCTTGCACCGAGACGTCCAGCCCGGCCGTCGGCTCGTCCATGAAGACGAGGCGCGGTTCGGTGACGAGATTGCGGGCGATTTGCAAGCGCTGCTGCATACCGCCGGAGAACGCGCCGGGCATCTCGTCGACACGCGACGGATCGAGCTCGACTTGCGCCATCCAATGACGCGCTTTGCCGCGGATGTCGCCGAAGTGGCGCGCACCCACTGCCATCAGCCGGTCGCCGATGTTGCCGCCCGCCGAGACGTTCATGCGCAGACCATCGCGCGGGTTCTGCTCGACAAAGCCCCATTCGGTGCGCAGCAGGCGGCGCTTGTGGGCTTCGTCGAGTGCGAGCAGGTCGTGCAGCGCGCCGTCGGTGCCGCGATAGTGCAGCGTGCCCGCGTCGATGTCGTGACGCAGCGCAAGCGCATTCAGCAATGTCGACTTCCCCGAGCCTGATTCGCCGACGACGCAGATCACTTCGCCGGGCCACAGATCGAACGACACGTCTTCGCAACCGATGCGGTCGCCATATCGCTTGGCCAGTCCCGACACGCGTAGCAACGGTTGATCCGCCGCGCTCGCAATGCCTGTCGTATTCATGGCGCCACCCGTATCGAGGGCGGCATGGGTCACGGTGTTCATACTGCCTCCTTCACCGTGTCGCAGGTATCGGGCGCGGTGGCGGTGCGGCTGCCGCAGTAATCGCTGTCCGAGCACACGTACATGCGCGTGCCGGCGTCGTCGGTAATCACTTCATCGAGGAAGCTTTCGGTCGCGCCGCACAGCGCGCAGTGCGCATCCCATTTCTGAATCTCGAACGGGTGGTCGTCGAAGTCGAGACTCTCGACCGGGGTGTAGGGCGGAATGGCGTAGAGACGCCGCTCGCGGCCCGCACCGAACAGTTGCAGCGCCGGGTTCATATGCAGCTTCGGGTTATCGAATTTCGGAATCGGCGACGGCGACGAGAGATAGCGGCCGCCCACGATCACCGGATAGTCGTAAGTCGTGGCAATCGCACCGTGGCGCACGATGTCTTCGTACAGACGCACACGCATGAGCCCGTACTCGCCAAGCGCATGCAGCTTGCGCGATTCGGCGATACGCGGCTCCAGCCGGAACAACGGCTCGGGCATCGGTACCTGATAGACCATGATCTGGCCTTCGCGCAGCGGGGTTTCGGGAATGCGGTGACGTGTCTGGATGACCGTCGCGTCGGCGGTTTTCGTCGTCGTCGCGACACCGGCGGTTCGCGCGAAGAAGCGGCGAATGTTGACCGCATTGGTCGTATCGTCCGCGCCCTGATCGATCACCTTGAGCGTGTCGTCGGCACCGATCACGGCGGCGCTGACCTGAATGCCACCCGTGCCCCAGCCGTAGGGCAGCGGCATCTCGCGGCTGCCGAAAGGCACCTGATATCCGGGAATGGCCACAGCCTTGAGCAGGCTGCGGCGGATCATGCGTTTGGTCTGCTCGTCGAGAAACGCGAAGTTATAGCCTTCGGCGAGCGGTGCGGCACCGGCGGCGGTTTGCGAGGTGCTTTGCGATTCGAATGTGGCAGCGTCGTTCATGCGGCCTCCTGCTTGTCTTGGACAGCCGGGGAGCGATCGCCCTCGGCCTCGTCGGTGCCTGTGGCTTGTGCGCCGTATTTCGCCGTGTGCTCGGCACGCAGTCGCCGCACCAATTCCAGCTCGGCCTGAAAGTCGACGTAGTGCGGCAGCTTCAAGTGCTGCACGAAGCCCGAGGCTTCCACGTTGTCGCTGTGATAGAGCACGAACTCCTGTTGCTGCGCGGGCGACGTGATGGCATCGCCAAGTTCTTGCGTGCGCAGCGCGCGGTCGACCAGCGACATGGCGAGTGCCTTACGTTCGTTGTGTCCGAAGGCGAGCCCGTAGCCTTGCGTGAACTGCGGCGGCACATCTTGATTGCCACCGAACTGCGTGACCATCTGGCATTCCGTGACGGCGATCTCGCCGATGTCGATGGGGAAACCGAGCTCTTCCGGCTCGATTTCGATAGCGACGTGGCCGATGCGAATTTCACCGGCGAACGGGTGATCGTTGCCGTAGCCGCGCTGCGTCGAATAGCCGAGCGCGAGTAGAAAGCCTTCGTCGCCACGTGCGAGGTTTTGCAGACGCGCCGTGCGCGAAGCTGGCGTGAAGAGCGGCGTGTGTACGAGATCGTGCGGCTCGGGATCGAGGTCGTTGGCGCGCAGCGACTCGAGCAAACCGTCGCGTCCGAGAATGTCGGTCACGCGCGGTGTGGTATCGATGGGCGGCAGCGGCGGGATGTTTGTCTCGGCGGCAGCGTCACCGTCATTCGCGCTGTCGGCACGCTGAGGTGCGGACTCGGCGGCGTTGCCTGCGGTGTGCGCCATGACGGCCGATGCGCCGGCACGTTGCTCGCGTACTTCACCGGCGAGCGGCGCGCTCGCGACTTCCTCTTCCGCCAGCAGCGCGAAGTCGAGCAAGCGCTGCGTGTAGTCGTACGTCGCGCCGAGCAGTTGTCCGCCCGGCACGTCCTTGAACGTCGCTGAGATGCGGCGTGACAGACGCATCGCGGCCGTGTCGATCGGCGTGGTCGTGCCCAGTCGCGGCAACGTCGTGCGATACGCGCGCAGCAGGAAGATCGCTTCGACCAGATCGCCCGCCGCTTGCTTGATGGCCAATGCGGCCAGCGTTTCGTCGTACAGCGCGCCTTCGCTCATCACACGCGCGACGGCCAGACGCATCTGCTCGCGAATTTGCGTGACGGTGAGCGCGGGAATCGACGTGTCGCCGCGTCGCGCTTTGGCGAGCAAGTCCCAAGATTGTTCGATGGCGCGTTCGCCACCTTTGACGGCCACGTACATCAGCACACCTCCACTTGCGTGGTGCGCGGAAGACCGAGCACCGTGTCGCCTGCCGCGATCAACAGATCGAGCCCGGCAGGAAAACGCGGTGCCAGCGCCGCGCGCGCTTGCCAGAACGCAGCGTCCAGGCCGCTAACACTCACATCGGTATGCGTGGCGATCCCCGGCCCGCGCAAACGCAGGTGCAGGCCGCCATCGTTCGCATGTCCAACGGCTAGCGTCGGTACGTCGACGATTAACGTGGCCGAGTGCTCGGGCGATTCCGATGTCCCGAACGCGAAACGATCAAGCGCGGGGCAGCGTGCCGGGTCGGTGAGCAGCGCGAACTGCGCGGTGGCGAGGTCGGCGTCACCGTAAAGCAGCGGCGCGCCGGTATGAAAGCGCAGCGCGCTGGCCACTTCTGCCAGTGGCGCTTGCAACCAGACGGGGGTCGTCGCGTCGGCGAGCGCCAGCAGCGTGGCGCGTGCGGCCACACTGGCCTCGTCGCTGTGAGCGAGCCGGCTGCCGACGCTGCGCAGTTGGCCGGGGCGGGCCAACGCGTCGAGCACAGCGCGAAACACGCCTTGCGCGTCGTGAACGGGGTCGGCGAAACCGGGTTGCAGTTGCGACCAGTCGGGCATCGATGCCATCAACATTCAGGCCTCCCGGACCATGGTGAAAAATTCGACGCGGCTAGCAGCGGTCGCGGCTTCGGCCTGTGCAACCGTGTCGGCGACCCGCTGCGCGATGGCCGCGAGTGGTCCTGCGGCGAGCGCCGTGTGGTGCTGCGGCATTTGCATGAGCGCGTCGAGGCGCGCCACGCGCACGGCGCGATCGGCGTCGCGCCCTAGCACATAGCCGGTGCCGACGACGCCGTCGCGCTGACGCAACGTGCAGCGCGTGACCGTGGTCTCACCGAGATTGAAGCGATCGCCGCTGCCGCCGACCCGGCCTTGCACCAGCACGAGACCGGTCTGCGGCGCACGCAGCCAGACGAACTCGGGCGCATCGGGGCAGCGCGCCAGGGCGTCGTCGAGCTCGTCGCGCGTGGCGCGAGCGAGCAACGCCAGCCAGCGCTGCCGCGCCTGCGGGGCGACAGCGGGCGCGTCGGGCGAACTATCGAAAGTTGTGTTTGGCATGATTGTCTAGTCGTATAGACGTGTGTATGATCGCTTTGGCAATGAAGGGGTGTGACTCGCGAACTCATTACAACTTTGCCGGGTGTCAATTTCATGACAGCACAACTCGAACGCGGTGGCGGCGTCGCCGTTTGGCGACAGATTGCGCAGATTCTCGCCACCGAAATCGGCCAGCGCCGCTATGGCGAGGGCCTGCCCGACGACCGCCTGCCTAGCGAGACCGATCTCGCTCACCGTTTCGGCGTGAATCGCCACACGGTGCGGCGCGCCATTCTCGGGCTGGCCGAGCAGGGCCTCGTCAATGTCGAACACGGGCGTGGCACCTTCGTGCAGGCGGGCGCGATCGATTACGTGATCGGGCGCCGCACGCGCTTCTCCGAAAATCTCTCCCAACACAATCTCAAAGTCGCGCAGCAGATTCTTTCTGCGCACAAAGTGAGCGCAGAAGCCAATGTGGCGCTGGCACTCGAAGTGCCCGCAGGCACGCCGGTGTACCGCGTGGAATTGGCGCGCCGCAGTCTCGACGATCAGGGCATCGAGTTGCCGCTGGCGTATAGCGAGAACTGGTTTCCGGCGGCACGCTTCGCCGATTTCCCGGAAGTCTTCGCGCAATACACGACGATCAGCGCGACGCTCGCGACCTATGGCGTGACCGATTACACGCGGCGCGAGAGCCGCATTGGTGCGCGTTTGCCCGATGCGGACATTGCGCGGCATCTCGGCATCAACCGGCAGCAGCCGGTGTTGAGCGTCGAGAGCACCGACGTCGATGTGAAAGGCAAACCGATCAAATACGGCATCGCCTATTTTCCCGCAGACCGCATGCAACTCGTGGTGCAGGGGGATGCGGCATGAACGGTGTTTTCGATGCAACGCACGCGCAAGCTCGGTGCGACATGCTGGCGGCGCTCGACTTGAACGTGGCGCGATTCGCGGTGTACTACGTGCCCCCGGCGGGCTCGTGCTGGTGGCACGAAGGCAGTCGCTGGCTAGGTCGCGATGCCATCACTGACAGGACGCTGAATGCACCGCAAGTGCCGGGGTTATCGCGCACGTTGGCAGAGGTCACCGTCGACGCGCGCCGTTATGGACTCCACGGCACGCTCAAGGCGCCGATGCGTCTCGTACCGGGCGCGAAGCCCGAAGACCTTTTCGCCATCGCTCAACAAGTCGCCGCACGGCACACGCCGTTCGATCTGCCGCTGAACATCGACGTGGTGGATACCGACAATGGCAAACGGCCGGGCTTCGTCGCGCTGCGTCCGAAGACGAATGTCGCGGGCGTGCCGGGCGTTGCCAGTGCTGTTGGTGCCGCGGCTGCAAAGCAGATCGACGCGCTTGCCTTCGATTGCGTGGAAGCCTTCGACGGCTTGCGAGCCGCGCCTTCTGAAGCCGAACTGTCTCGCCGTCTGGCGCAACCCCTCACGACACGTCAGCGCGAATTGCTCACGCACTGGGGGTATCCGTTCGTGTTCGACGAATTCCGTTTTCACATCACACTCACCGATCGTGTGGCGGCTGCCGACGCGGCGGCGATTACCGATTGGTGGAAGCCGCGCGTGCAGGCACTCGGTGCCATGCGGGTCGACGCGCTGGCGTTGTTCGTGCAGCCGACGGCCGATGCGCCGTTCGTACTCGCCGAGCGATTCGCACTCGGGCAGACCGGGGCGTCGGGGCTGGCAGATTCGACCGGAGGTGCTGCATGACCCGCCCTCGCTTGTTCTACGTGATGGGCGAGTCCGGTGCGGGAAAGGACTCGTTGCTGGCCTATGCGCGCGAACGCGTCGGCGCAAGCCCCGAAATCGGTTCGCCGGTCGTATTTGCCCACCGATACATCACCCGCCCTCCGACGGTCGACGGCGAGAACCACGTCGCGCTGTCACCATCGGAGTTCGCCCAGCGGCAGGCGCTGGGCTGTTTCGCGCTCGATTGGGAAAGCCATAACTGCCGCTACGGCATTGGCGTTGAAATCGACGCGTGGCTGGCCGCAGGTGCAAGCGTCGTGATGAACGGTTCGCGCGCGTTTCTCGAACGCGCCGTGCAACGGTACGGCGAGCGGCTGTCACTGGTCGAAATTCAGGTCGATCCGCTGGTGCGCGCGCAACGCCTCGCCAGTCGCGGACGGGAATCCGGCGAAGCGCTCGACAAGCGTGTCGCGCACCGCGTGCAATGGGCGCCGCCTGAGGGCATTCCCTTTATCGCGATCGCCAACAACGGCACGCTCGCGCAGGCGGGGGACCAACTGACGGCGGTGCTGACGCAACAAGGTGACGGGCAGATGTCACGGTGACAATCCGGTAGTGTTGTGGCGTTGTGTGTCGTTATTTTGCAAATTATTGCAAAGTGAGCAAGCTTTGCGTAATCTCACGACATCCACCACGACACTGCTCGCGCCATTGCAGGCGCGGGCCGCTTTCCGGAGCCCCACATGGCCACAGCCTTGCCCACTCATGCCCGCGTCGTCATTGTCGGCGGCGGCATCGTCGGATGTTCCGTCGCGTACCACCTTGCCAAACTCGGCTGGACCGACGTCGTGCTGCTCGAGCAAGGGCAGTTGTCGTGCGGCACGACGTGGCATGCGGCGGGACTCGTCGGGCAATTGCGCTCGCAGGAGAGCATGACCAAGCTCATCCGCTATTCGACGAAGCTCTACAGCGAACTCGAAGCGGAGACGGGGCTGGGCACGGGTTGGAAGCAGTGCGGATCGCTGTCGGTGGCAAGAACGGCCGAGCGTATGACGCAGCTCAAACGCACCGCAGCCGTGGCGCGCGCGTACGGCGTGCAATGCGATGTGATCTCGCCGCGCGACGCGGGCGAGTTGTGGCCGGTCATGCGTACCGACGATCTCGTGGGCGCGGTGTGGCTGCCCGGCGACGGCAAGGCCAACCCGACCGATCTCACGCAGGCGTTGGCACGCGGCGCCCGCAGCCGTGGCGTGCGCATTGCCGAGAACACGCGCATCACTGAAATTCACACCGCGTCGCCGAACGGCGTGCGCACGGCGACGGGCGTGTCGTGGCAGAACAAGGACGGCGAGCATGGCCGCATCGATGCCGAAATCGTCGTCAACTGCGCAGGCCAGTGGGCGAAGGCCGTGGGCCGGATGTGCGGCGTGACGGTGCCGTTGCATTCCGCCGAGCATTACTACATCGTGACCGAGCGCATTGCGGGTGTGCATCCCGATTTACCGGTGATGCGCGACCCGGACGGCTACATCTACTTCAAGGAAGAAGTGGGCGGGCTGGTGATGGGCGGCTTCGAGCCGAACGCCAAGCCGTGGGGCATGAACGGCATTCCCGAGAATTTCGAGTTTCAACTGCTGCCCGACGATTGGGACCAGTTCGAGATCCTCATGGAGAACGCGCTCATTCGCGTGCCCGCGCTGGAGACGGCGCAGATTCGCCAGTTCTACAACGGCCCCGAGTCGTTCACGCCGGATAACAACTTCATTCTCGGTGAAGCCCCGGAACTGCGGAATTTCTATGTCGGCGCGGGTTTCAACTCGATGGGTATCGCGTCGGCTGGCGGCGCGGGTATGGCGCTCGCGGAGTGGATCGTCGCAGGCGAGCCGACGATGGACTTGTGGCCAGTCGACATCCGCCGCTTCGCGGGATTTAACGGCAACGACACGTGGCTGCATGACCGCGTGAAAGAGACGCTGGGTCTGCACTACGCGATGCCGTGGCCGAATCGCGAGCTCGACACGGCGCGCCCGTTCCGTCGCTCGCCGTTGTACGCCACGCTGCTCGCGAAGGGCGCGTGCTTCGGCAGCAAGATGGGCTGGGAGCGTCCGAATTTCTTCGCGCCGTCGCCCGATGAAGCACGCATCGAGTACAGCTTCGGTCAACAAAACTGGCATGCGTGGAGTGCCGCCGAGCATCGGGCGTGCCGCGAGGCCGTGGCGTTGTTCGATATGAGTTCGTTCTCGAAGCTGCTTATCAAGGGGCGTGACGCCGAGCGTGTGCTGCAAACGCTGTGCACCAACGACGTGGCCGTGGCCCCGGGCCGCACGGTCTACACCGGCATGCTCAACGAGCGCGGTGGCTACGAGTCGGACTTCACACTGACCCGTATCGCGCCGGATCAGTACCTGATGGTCACCGGATCGGCGCAGACCACGCGCGATATGGATTACATCGAGCGCCGCATTCCTGCCGATGCGCACTGCACCGTGGTGGATGTGACGGGGCAATACGCGGTGCTCGCGCTGATGGGGCCGAACGCGCGCGGATTGCTTCAACAAGTGTCCAAAGCCGATTTCTCCAACGAAGCGTTCCCGTTCGGCACGAGCCGCGAAATCGATCTGGGCTACGCCACCGTGCGCGCTACCCGGCTGACGTATGTCGGCGAACTCGGTTGGGAGTTGTACGTGCCGGTCGAATTCGCAGTGGGCGTCTACGAGGCGCTGCATGCGGCGGGCAAAGCGTTGGGTTTGCGCGACGCGGGGTATTACGCGATCGATTCGTTGCGCATCGAGAAGGGCTATCGCGCGTGGGGCCGTGAGCTGACGCCGGATACGAATCCTGTCGAAGCGGGCCTGACGTTTGCGTGCAAGCTCGCGGGCGATTTGCCCTTCACTGGCCGCACGGCGGTGGAGCAAGCACGTTCGAAAGGTGTGCGCCGCAAGCTGGTGAGCGTGGCGCTCGACGGGGCGACCGGCAGCATGCTGTGGGGCGGCGAGGCGGTGTTGCGCGACGGCCAGCCGGTGGGCTTCATCTCGTCGGCTGCGTACGGGCACACCATCGATGCGCCGGTTGCGCTGGCCTTCCTGACGAACCCCGACGGCGCGGTGGATGCCGCGTTCGTCGAGGCGGGGCGCTATCAGGTGGATTTGGCCGGTGAACTGCTCGACGCACGGGTGCAATTGCGCGCGCTTTACGACCCGAAGGGCGAGCGCGTGAAAGCGTGAGGCGGGCTTAAGTCGGCGCTCGCCGCCGCCCGAATCCTTCTCGACTCGGGCGGAGTCGCCGTCGCTTCTGTAAAATGCCGCTTTTGCCTCGTTTTCGCACCTGTCCGGTGAGGGTGCGTCCGGTCTTCCCGTATGTCTTTTGCATGTATTGCGGCAGCGCGCCGCTTCGACGACACGGCACACCTGCCGCTCGTGATCGGTTCGCAGCGTTATGGCTGGATTCGTCGCCGCGACGCCGAGGCGCTGTGCCGCTGGCCCGAGGTTTTCGAAATCAGCTCGCTCGCGGTGCGCATTCATCCGCGTCACGACACGTGTGAAGCCCGCACGGCGGCGCTAACCCCTGTTATCGAGACGCTCGCCGCCGAGGGCCTCATCACGGGCTGGCGTAACGAACGTTATGCGATCCGCCAGCGGCTCTACGATGCGCCGCTCGCGTGGATCGAGCGCGCAGCATCGCGATTCTTCGGCACACGCACGTTCGCCGTGCATGTGAACGGGTATGTCCCGGCGCGTTTCGTGGGTGAAGCCCCGAAGATGTGGATTGCCCGGCGCAGCGTGCTCAAGGCGACCGACCCCGGTTGTCTGGACAATGCGGCAGCGGGCGGCATCGGCAACGGTATCGGCGTGGGCGACACGCTCGTCAAAGAGTGCTGGGAAGAGGCAGGGATTCCGGCCTATCTGGTGAACGAGGCCCGGCCGGGCCGCACGTTGCATATCCTCGCGGAGATTCCGGAGGGCGTGCAGTCGGAGCAGATTTTCGTCTACGACCTCGCGCTGCCCCGAGGCTTCGTGCCGGAAAATCAGGACGGTGAGGCGAGCGCCCATTGGCTGTGTTCTGCCGGTCATGTGCGCGACGTGATTGCGCGCGGCAAGATGACTGTCGACGCGAGTCTCGCGAGTCTCGACTTTCTGCTGCGTGAAGGCGCGGTGCGCGCGAAGGACTGCGCGGGCATCGACGCCTTGTTCAAACCGGCCGACGAATAATTCAGGCGCCCCGGCGGTGCGGCAAACGTGCAATGCGAGGCATGCACGGCGCACCCGGTGGCCCGATCCGCATTTCAACACTGCAACGTCATTGCAA
The DNA here is from genome assembly GCF_049918595.1 of Pandoraea pneumonica. GTDB lineage: Bacteria > Pseudomonadota > Gammaproteobacteria > Burkholderiales > Burkholderiaceae > Pandoraea > Pandoraea pneumonica_A. The sequence goes on along the minus strand of NZ_JBNCRZ010000001.1, from coordinate 466,802 downwards.
GCATTTGCCCAGGAGCAATCATGGCACCGATCGAAAATAGCTACATTCTGAAGTTGTCCTGCCCGGACCGTCCCGGCATCGTCCACGCGGTGGCCGGTTTCCTGGTCGAGCGCGGCGGCAACATTCTCGACTCGGCCCAGTTCAACGATCGCTTCACGGGCGGCTTCTTCATGCGTGTGCATTTCCAGCAACTGCCGGGTGAGAGCGATCTCGCCACGTTGCAACGCGACTTCGCGCCGCTGGCTACGCAATACGAGATGCAGTGGGAACTGGTCGATGCCGCGATCAAGCCGCGCGTCATGCTCATGGTCTCGAAGATCGGTCACTGCCTGAACGATCTGCTGTTCCGCTACAAGACCGGTCAGCTCAACATCGAAATCCCGGTGATCGTCTCGAACCACAAGGATTTCTATCAACTGGCCGCCAGCTACAACATCCCGTTCCATCATTTGCCGCTGATGAATTCCACGCCGGAATCGAAGGCTGCACAGGAAGCAAAGGTGTTCGAGTTGGTCAACGACAACAACATCGATCTGGTGGTGCTGGCGCGCTACATGCAAGTGCTCTCGTCCGACCTGTGCAAGAAGCTGGCTGGCCGCGCGATCAACATTCACCACTCGTTCTTGCCCAGCTTCAAGGGCGCGAAGCCGTACTATCAGGCGTTCGATCGCGGCGTGAAGCTCATTGGGGCGACGGCACACTACGTGACGTCAGATCTCGATGAAGGTCCGATCATCGAGCAGGAAGTCGAGCGTGTGGACCACACGATGGACCCGGAGCAACTCACGGCCATCGGGCGCGATGTGGAGTGCGTGGCACTCGCGCGCGCCGTGCGGTATCACGCGGAGCACCGCATTCTGCTCAACGGTCACAAGACGGTGATCTTCCGCTAATTTGCGGGATCGGCGCGATTTTCGTGCCGGAGAATAAACAACGCCCGGGCGGTTCCACCCGGGCGTTTTGCTTTTCGAAGCGTGCCGCTGAAACGTTAGTTCGCTGGCGATGCGTCGACGATGGGGGGCGCGTCAGGCACCGGATCCGTGATATGCATCGCGAGCAGCGGCAGTCCGCCCTGTGTGGTCAACAGCATGTAGAACGGCCGGTCCAACGTGATCTCTAACGGTGTAGGCGTGCAATGGAAGTTGTCGGCGAACCAAGTTTCCTGTGTGCCAGCTGCACGAAATCCGCTCTCGTGGTGCTCCATTCGAATGACTTGCCGCATACCGATACTATCGGGCCCAAGGACGACGTCGCGGTCGGTGTGCGCAATCAGCGCGCTAGGGGTCACGTCGGCTTTGGTGGTCAGGTCGAAGCGAGGCACTCGGAAATCGACGTATCGCGCAGACAGACCCAGCGTGTCGTATGGGGTGCCGGGAGCGGAGAGACGTTTCAGCAACGCGTCAAAAAGTTCGTGATTCGGGTCTGGGCAATCCATTGGGAGCGCATAGATCATCCGAAGGCTGCCCTGCAATTCATCGCCTACGCATCTGACGACGACGGCATCGAACCCATTGACCGATAACCCGACGTCTTGGTACTCACCGGGCTCGCGCATCATTGATACGTGCTTGCGTTCTCCACTCGGCAAATGGAAAACGCCCTGCCGTGTATTCTCGCGCTCGAACGGGTCGTGCCACGGGCCTTCGAAAAGAAAGCAATTGAGCAGCGTTGGTCTGGGCGTCGGATTCGGCTGGAGTTCGACGTGCGAGATCGCACCTTCGGTGAAGGCTTTGACGCGCTGATCGACTAGTGTTTGAAGCGTCTCGCCAAGGGGGAGATTGTCTTTCGCGATGGCATGGGTGTCGACGTACCGTCGTGCAGCGCTGGTGGCACGAAGATGTTCGTGATGCCTCAATGTCTGCGTGTCGCCGATGACCATCATGAAGTCTTTGAGCTTGATGCTCTGATGAGTGCTGTTGCGAAGGCGCGATTGCAGGGAGGTTAGCGTGTCGGACAGGTTGGGCAGGTCGCCGTTATAGACATTGGCGATATAGGCACTCGCGTGAAGACACGAGCGGGTCTCGAAAGCCCAATTTTCGTCGGCGGGAATGCGCTGCGAGCGGAGGGCGTCGAACACGAGCGATCTTGCGTGCGCTACCGAACTGTCATGCGTAGGTGGCTTGGCGCTGACCTTTAACGCACCCCTCGGTGTCTCGGTCGCTTCGCTGCGCGTGGACGTGTGGCTCAGGTCGCTCGCAAACGACGCAAGGCGATTCTCGTTGGGCATCCCCCAGTCTGCCTGAATGTGTCCGGAGTGCCGTTGCCGGAGCCGTACGTCGTCGAGGCGTTTGCGTTCGGCGTCCTGCGATATCGAGCGACATGCCTGATTGTCTGTGGGCCGGTTGCGAATCGTGACGAAACGGCCGTCCAACATGCGTCTTTCGTCTTTCGGCTCGTTTGCGGCGGGTGGTTGCTGCGTGCTGGTGGTCGTGCTGGTGGGTGTGAGCGTATTCGATGGATACATAGCTTGAATGTTTTGCCTCGCTCGATGTCACGGGGCTCCCCGCGGCCGGGTGACAGCGGCTGGTGAATGGAATCGCAGGATGCGATTTTTGGCGGAAGCGCCGCGGCGTCTGTGCGCCGTCAATCTTGGGATGACGAATGGGACGTCGGATTAGCGACATGCGCGACGACGAGGGGAATGTCGCCGGGTGCGAGTAAGACTGCGAAAAAGGGGGCGTCCAGCGTGACGGTGTAGTCGGGGCGGTGCCAGTCGCAAACCGGCGAATCTTCGACTTTCGGCGCGTGCCCGCGAACGCCGTCTTCATTGTGAAAGAAGGTGAGATCGAGGGCGGCGGCGTCGCATTGGACGTTCAATGCGAAGCGGGGGGCAGCGAAGTCGACCGCCACCGGTCGGAAATCCAGCGCCTCGTGTAAGGCGCCGCATCGATGCATGGCATCGAGCAAGACACCTAACGCCGCATTCCCGGGATACCTTTCGCGCAGATTGGGATCGGGCATCGCGTAGAGCACTTGCACGGCGCCGGTGGTTTCGGGAGAAAAGCGCAGTCCGCCGTGATGCAACCGCTTGATGACGAGTGGTTTGAATCCGGGCAATGCGTCACTGACCTGCATGCGCGCGCCGTTCGTCATCATCATGTCCACGTCAACGCGTGTGCCGTCCATCCGTGTGAAGGGCAATGTGCGTGTGTCGAGCCGATCGAACGCGTCCTCCCAGCGGGCGTCGCTGCGCAGGTATTCGCGCAAGCTCGCGCCAATGAGGGCGGGGTCGGGGCTGAAGGCCCAAGAGGACGCTGGCGAGACCGACGACGCGAAATTTTCGACGGCGACAAAGGCCGACGACCGAGTTCGTTCGTGTGTGTTTTCGGAGATGGGGCGCGCCGTGGCGCCGGTGACTGTAGGGTCGGTCGGAGATGGGCGTGGTGGCGGGGGGGCTGAAATACGCATCGTCTCGATCCTCGGAACGGAGAACCGACATTCTGCGAAGGCCACCGACGCGCTGCTTCTGAATCGCGCGCCGGCTTATCGGTTTCCGTCCGTTAGCTGCGTTGTGCCAATTCGGCACCTGCGTCGCGTGCGAGGCGGGCGATAGAGAGGGTCGAGCTCACGGCGATCAGGCCGACGGTCAGGAATGCCCATGGGAAATCGACCGAAGTGACGTGATCGCGTCCGTGCAGATACGACGACGTTTGCAACACGGCGGCACCGATCGTGATCCCGAGCGTGAGTGACACTTGCTGTGCGACGCTGGCCAGACTCGTCGCCTGACTCATGCGGTGTGCGGGCACGTCGGCATACGAAATGGCGTTCAGACTCGTGAACTGCAACGAGCGGAAGCAGCCGCCGAATAGCAGCGTGCCGAGAATGACCAGATGCGAGGTCTGATCGGTGAAGAGTCCGTACGCAGCGATAGTGGCCGACGCGATCAGCGCGTTGGTCATCAGCACGCGGCGAAACCCCCAGCGTTGCAGAATGCGCAGCGAGAGCGTTTTCATGAACATCGCGCCCGCCGCCGAGATGAACGTGAGCGCGCCTGACTCCATCGGCGTCATACCGAAGCCGAGTTGCAGCATCAACGGCAGCAGGAAGGGCGTTGCACCCACGCCAATCCGGAACAACGTCCCGCCTGCAACACCGGCGCGAAACGTCGGAATGCGGAACAGATCGAGCCGCAGCAGCGGGTGCGTCAGCCCGCGCGCATGGCGCAGATACGACCACAACAGCACGGCCCCGATGGCGACCAGCCCGAGTGCGAGCGGTGTCGGGATCAGATGCCGGCCGATGGTCGAGAGTCCTAGCATCAGAATCGACAGCCCGAGACCCGAGAGGATGAAGCCTTTCACGTCGAGCGGGGGGACATCGTCTTCAAACAGATCGGGGATGTACTTTGTGGCGAGCACAAACCCGAGAATGCCGATGGGAATATTGATGAAGAAAATCCAGCGCCAGTGCCAGTACGTGGTGATGAAGCCGCCGAGCGGCGGGCCAAGCACCGGGCCGACGAGCGCGGGAATCGTCAGATAGTTGAGCGCGCGCACCATGTCGCGCTTTTCGACCGACTTGAGCAATGCGAGGCGTCCGACGGGCACCATCATCGCGCCGCCCATGCCTTGCACGAAGCGCGCGATGACCAGTTCCGGCAGGTTCGTCGAAATGCCGCAGCAGATCGAACCCAGCACGAACACACCGATGGCGCAGCGGAACACGTTGCGCGTGCCGAAGCGGTCGGCAATCCAACCACTGATCGGGATGAAGACGGCGAGGCTGATGAGATACGTCGTGAGCGCGAGCTTGAGCGTGATGGGGCTCTCGCCGAGATCCTTCGCGATCAACGGCAACGACGTGGACAACACGGTGGAATCCATGTTCTCCATGAACAGCGCGCAGGCAACAATCAGTGGAACTAGCATGAGGCGGCGGGCGACCGTAGCGGCCGCCGGATAAGCGAATGAGGTGAGACGAGCGCGCGGATGTCGTAGGTCTGGCGTAGCGCGCTGCCAAACGTTATAGCAAACTTTGCCGCCCCTCGCGCCGCTTTCGCCGCAGGCCAGCGATCATGCGGGTTTTCAGGCGATGCTCGCCGGTCGACGCCGTTTTGAAGGGCGGAATGCCGTGTTGACGCGTGATACGCCGTCATGATTCATCCCCCGTAGCGTTGGCGTGTTGCGCGCCGTTGGCCGACCCCTCTCCGTAGATCCCCGTGTTCCCTTATCGCGCTTCGAGAAAGTCGCGCAGCACGTGCAGGTGCGTGTGCTTGTCGCCGTCTTCGAGCTTATGTGCTGCGGTTAGCAGCGTGACGCGGCCTTCAGTCAGACGAGTGCGCAGGGCGGCGAGCATTTCGTTGTGATCGGCGTCGAGCGCCTTCAGTTCGTCAAGAAAGCGCGTGCGAAATTCACTGAACTGCTCGGGATGCTCGTGAAACCACTTGCGCAGGTCAGTGCTCGGCGTGACGTCCTTCGCCCAGAAGTCGACCTGCGCTTTCGCTTTGGCAAGACCGCGCGGCCACAGGCGGTCGGCGAGCACGCGTTGTCCGTCATCAGGGGACGGTGCGTCGTAGACGCGCTTGAAGTGGATGTCGGCAGCTTTCGGTGACGGCATGGGGGACGGCCTCCGCGAGGGCGCGCGCGTACGCGCGTAATAGCCGAGAGCTTACCGGAGGATGCGAGGCGAAGCGAGCGACGCGATCGTGAAGCATCGCGCCGCGCGTTCCCGGACTACCGAGGCGACGGTCGTTGATCGGTAAGCAGGCCACCAAGCCTTCAAGTTTCCCGCCAGCCTGGCGGCCGCCTGCCATTCGGGGGCATTCAGAAACGCCAGTTGAGATTGCCGAACACGGCGTTATCAGTGACGTTTCCGCCGAATTGCCCGGTATAGCTGAGTCCCATGGTCATGGCGTCCCCCACGAACGCGTCGATCCCGGCTTCGACGATGGCCGCGTCGCGCGCAATCGGCACGCCGCCGACGGTGAACCCAGCCGCGCTATCGACGAACGCCAGTTGTGCATCCGGCGTATTCGCGCCGAACGCGTGACGCCATGCTGCCGACAGCCGCACCCGACCTTTCGCCATCGCACCGGTGCCAAACGGCAGGTCGCCCCGTACTCCTAGCGTCGAGAAAGTGATGCCGCGCGTCTGCTCGTCAACGTGCAGCGCCGCGATGCTGACCGTTTCATCGAAGGCATCCGTGCGTACCCATGCATGCGCCAACGCAGCAAACGGCTCGATCCCGACGCGGCCTGCCTCGATACGCCACGCCGCTTCGCCGAACACCTGCCATGTCGACGCGTCGTAGCTAGCACGCGCCGTCTGCGCGATAGGGCCGATGGCGACGGCGCGCTGCGTGCTGACCTGTTGCCACGCGTACGACCCACCGAGCATCGCACCAAGCCGCCCGAAGCGCCGACTGACATACGCCCCCATCTGCGCATCGTTGCTATTCCCCGATGAGGTAGCGCCCGTGTTGAACGTGTCGTGCCCGAGACCGCCCAGTACACCCGCGCGCCAGTGGTCTGCCAGCGGGCTATCCACGCCGACCAGCACGCCCATGCCGCGACGATGCAATGTCGACGCTCCCGATCCACCACTTGCCACCGACTGCGACCGGAGTTGGCCGCTGCCGCCATAGACCGACGCCCATGCCTGCGTGGCGCGCCCTTGACCGTGGCAATCGAAATCGTTCGCGTGCGCCGCCACGTCGTCTTCGTTAACGCGAATCTCCTGACTCTCATCGGTGCAATCGTTCGCGAGTCGCAGACTGTCGCGCAGGCGTTGCGACGCAGCGTCGCGCGTCACCTGACTCTGACTCAGCAGCATCGATGCGATAGACGCATGCAAGCTGCCATCGAGGCTCGCGAAGGCATCGGGTGCGGTCTGCGCCGTCAACCCCAGTGCCGCCTGATAGAGCGGACTCGCCGTGCCGAGCGTCGACACCGCAGCCGCAACGGCACGCTGATTGGGCGTGATGCCGCCTGCGGCGAGCGGTGTGCCGTTCGGCGCGAACGAGAGCAACACCGTAGTCGGCGTGTAGCTGACTTGAGGCGAGAGATAGAGCAAGTTGGTCGACGTCGACGCGAACTGTCCGCTGATACCATTCGCCGCCGAGACGATCACCGCGCCCGATGCATCGGCGGGTTGCGTGCCGGGTGCGGCGTTCACGACAAGATTGCTGCCGCCGATGGACGCGCTGCCGGTTGCGTTCACCTGACTCGGTGCCGTCCCGGGGGCTGCGCTCACCTGAAGTGTCGAGCCCGGCTGGAGCGTGAGATTGCCGCCCACGCCAAGCGACGTTCCCGGCGAACTCACGACAATCTGACCACCGTTTGCGCCGGTCAGCGCACCCGTCTGGGCACCTGCGCCGCTGCCGCCTGCGGACGTGGGCGCGGGTGTCGTCAACGTACCGCCCGCTTGCACGGTGACGGGCGAGTTGCCGAGATTGCCGATGCTCAGGGTGCCACCCGCGACCGTGGTTGGGCCGGTGAGGGGATTGTTGCCGCTAAGCGTTAGCGTGCCGCTGCCTGTTTTCGTCAGACCGCCACTGCCCGCAATGCTGCCCCCGAAAGCGCCCGATGACACTGCCACCGAACCACCGTTGATCGTCAGTCCGCCCGATGCGGTGCCGTTCAGCGACGGCAGCGAGATGTTGATGCCTTGTGTGGACACCGCACCCTGCGCGAGCGTCAGACCGCCGGTGCCGAGGCCCGTGGGCGACGTGACGGTGACCGTGCCGCCGTTCACCGTTGTGCCGCCGGAGAATGTGTTGGGGCCGCTCAGCGTGAGCGTGCCGCTGCCATTCTTGACGAGAGCGCCCGTGCCTTGAATCACGCCGTCGAACGCGCTGTTGGCCGCACCACCCAGCGTGAGCGATTGCGTGCCGAGAGACACCGTCGATCCTGCCGCGCCGTCGAGACCAGCGATCACTGGCGCGCTTCCCTGACCGACATCGAACGTCGCACCGGTGGCGAGCGTCACGTCGTTGCTGCCGGAGAGCGAACCGCCAGTGCCCAGTGCGAGCGTTCCGTTCGTGACATCGATGTTGCCGGTGAACGTGTTCTGTCCGCCGAGCGTTTGCGTGCCCGTGCCCACTTTGACGATGCCGCCCGTGCCGCCGATAGCACTCGACAGCGTTTGGTCACTGCCGCCGCCGAACGTCAGCGAGTTGCCGCCGAGGTTCACACTGCCGCCGGTGCCCGACAACGTGCCGAGCGATTGATTGCCTGCGGCGCTGATATCAAACGCAGCATTGCTGCCCGCCACCACGACGTTTGCCCCTGCCGCGAGCTTGCCGGTGGCACCGAGCGCGAGGGTGCCGTCGTCGATGGTGGTGGTGCCGGTGAATTGCTGCTGACCAGTCAACGTCTGCGTGCCGCTGCCTTGTTTGACGATACCGCCCGTGCCGGTAATCGTGCCGTCCACGGTATGGCTGGACGCATCGCCGAAGGTCAGGGTGTTGTTGCCGAGCGTGACGTTCGTGCCCGCCTGCGCGGTGAGGGCACCGATGGCGCGGTCGCCATTAGCGCCTGAAATATCGAACGTCGCCCCGGCGTTCTGCAACGTGACAGCCCCCGCCGGTGCCAGCGTGCCTGCACCGCCCAGCGCCAGCGTGCCACCTTGCACCGTGGTGCCGCCGGTGAACGTGTTGTTGCCGGTCAGAGTCTCGACACCAGCGCCGACTTTCACAACACTACCCGTACCGGCCACGCCGCCGCTGAAGGTTTCGTTGACGCCGCTGCTGCCGACATCGAGCACGTTGCTGCCCATGTTGATCGCCCCGCCACCGGTTAGCGCGCCGAACGTCTGCGTGCCGTTGCCCGCAGAGAGGTCGAACGTTGCACCGGTTTGCACGTTGACGACACCCCCGGCGTCTAGACTTGCACCGGCGCCGAGTGCGAGTGTTCCCGCGTTGACGTTGGTGGCCCCGGCATAGGTGTTCTGCCCGTTGAGCGTGAGCGTTGCATTGCCATTCTTCGTGATGCCACCAGCACCATCGATAGCACCGTTAAGCGTGAGGTCGTTCGTGCCGAGCACATTGAGATTGCCGCCGAGCGTGATCTGATTGCCGAGCGTCGTGGCCTGCGTTGCGTCGAGGGACGTGGCATCGGCAAATGTGACGGTGCCCGTGCCCAGTGCCGTGTTGCTGCCAACGGCGATGCCACCGCTTTGCACATTCACCCCGCCGCTGAAGTCGCTATTACCGGAGAGCGTCTGCACGCCGGTGCCCGTTTTGACGAGTTGCCCGCCAACGCCGTGGATGTCGGAGGCGAGCGTGTTGGCACCGACACTGCCGAAGTTCAGCGTTGCGTTGCCGAGTTCGATGGCGCTGCCTGCGACGCCTGTCAGCGTTGTGACGACCTGTGTCGGGCCGGTAGAGACGTCCAGCACGCTTGTTGAGCCGTTGAGGCCGACGGCGGCGGAATCGAGTTGCGACCCACCACGCAATGCAAGCGTGCCCGCGTCGATTTGCACCGTACCGGCGAGCACCATGCCGCCCGAAAGCGTCTGCGTACCGCTGCCTTCCTTGACGAGGCCACCCGCACCACTGATCGCACCGCCGAACGTGCCGTTGTGACTGCTGCCGAGCGTGATTGTGCGTCCACCGATACGTAGCGTGCTGCCTGCCGCGCCATTGAGCGCGCCGATCGTCGGCGAAGTGGCGGCGCTCAAGTCGAATGTGGTGCCTGTGTCCAATGCAACGTCGGTCGTGTTTTGCAGCGTACCGCCCGCGCCAAGTACCACGGTTCCGTCCGCCACGGTCAGCGTCCCGGTCAGCAGGTTCGTGCCGGTTAGCGTTTGCGTGCCCGTGCCTTGTTTGAGCACATTGCCGTTGCCTTGAATGGCGCTCGCCAGCGATTGGTCGGTCGCATCGCCGAACGTTAGCGTGTTGTTAGCCAGTGCGACAACGCCGCCTGTGCCCGACAAGCTGCCCACCGTTTGATTGCCTGCGTTGCTCAGATCGAAGGTCGCATCCGATCCGTTCAAAAGGATCTGTGCACCTGCCGCCAGACTTCCTCCTGCACCAATCGCCAAGGCACCGTCGTTGATGGTGGTACTTCCCGTGTATTGCTGTACACCGGTCAGCGTCGCGGTGCCTGCCCCTTGTTTGACGATGCCGCCTGTGCCTGCCATGACACCGCTGAAGATATGTCCCGTCGCGTCGCCAAACGTGAGCGTGTTCGCGCCAAGCGTGACGAGCGTGCCTGCATCGCCGGTGAGGGCGCCGATGGTGCGCGCGCCGTTCGCGCCGGAGATGTCGAACGTCGATCCCGGGTTATTCAGCGTGAGCGCGCCGGTGGCCGCCAACGTTCCCGCGCCGCTCAATGCGAGCGTTCCGGCTTGCACCGTTGTGCCGCCTGTGTAGGTGTTCTGCCCGGTCAATGTTTGCGTGCCCGCACCGATTTTGACCACCGAGCCGGTGCCTGCGATGTTGCCGCTGAAGGTGTCGTTGCTCGCGCCGCCGAGTTGCGTGACAACGTTGCCTAGGTTGACGGTGCCCGCGCCATTGAGGGTGCCGATAGTTTGCGTGCCGTTACCGGCGGACAAATCGAGCGTGGCACCGCCAGCGATGTCGACGGTGCCTGCGGCGTTCAGTGACGCCCCGGCAGCAAGGGCGAGCGTCCCGGCGTTGACGGTGGTGGCTCCGCTGAAGGTGTTATTCCCGCCGAGCGTCAGTGTCGCGTTGCCCGATTTGGTGAGTCCGCCGACGCTCGAGAGAATGCCGTCCAGCGTCAGGTCATTCGACCCGAGTATGGTCAACGTACCCGCAAGATTGACGTTATTCCCCAGCGTGACGGCTTGCGTGCTGTCGAGCGTCGTATTGTTGGCGACGGTAAGTGCACCCGTGCCGAGTGCGGCGTTGTTGCCAACGATCAACCCGCCTGCGTTCAACGTAGTGCCGCCGCTAAAGTCGCTCGCACCCGTAAGCGTTTGAACGCCAGTACCATTTTTCACGATGCCACCGGTACCGTGAAACACGCCATTGAACGTCGAGTCGAGCGTGTTCCCAAACGTCAACGTTTGTGTGCCGAGCGCGATGGCACTGCCCGCAGCGCCGGTGAGCGCGCCAACCGTGGTTGGACCCGATGCGCTGATATCGAATACCGCATTCGCTCCGGAAAGCGAAAGCGCATTTGCCGCTTGCAGCATTCCACCTGCGCCTAGGGCCAACGTGCCGTCAGCAACGTCGATTGCGCCCGTGAAAACCTGGTGTGCCGTGAGCGTTTGCGTCCCCGTACCTTGCTTGACGATGCCGCCTGCGCCCGTGAGAGCCGCTCCCAGAGTTTGGCGGGTGGCGTCGCCAAACGTGAGCGTATTCGCACCGAGCGCAATCGTGCCGCCACTGCCGGAGAGTGCGCCGACAGTGCGGTTTCCCGCGGCACTAATATCGAACACCGCCGTGTTGCTGCCAAGCACAACAGCGCCCTGAGCCGCGAGTGCGCCGTTAGTGCCGAGTGCCAGCGTACCGTCGTTGATGGTGGTGCCGCCGGTCCAAGTACCTGCGCCATCGAGGGTGAGCTGTGCGCTGCCGATCTTTTGCAGCGCGCCGGTGCCCGAAATATTGCCCGTCAATGTCAGATCCTGACTGCCAAGTACAGCTGACGTGCCATTAAGCGTGATGTTGTTGCCGAGCGTCAACGCCTGCGTGGCATCGAGCATCGTCTGGTCGGCCATGGTCAGCGCGCCACTGCCCAACGCACTCGCACTACCCAGTGCCAGGCCGCCCGCATTGACTGTCACACCACCAGTGAAATCACTCGCGCCGGTTAGCGTTTGCACGCCCGCACCTTGTTTGACGAGTGCACCCGTGCCGTGAATGCTGCCGTTGAACGTCTGACTCGTGTTGTCGCCGAAGGTCAGCGTGTTCGCACCGAGTTGAACCGCCGCTGCGCCGCCACTTAACGAACCGATGGTTTGCGGACCCGCACCGCTGATATCGAGCGACGTGGTGTTGTCGCCGAGAATGACGGCGCTTTGTCCGGACAAGCCACCGCCCGCACCGATGACGAGCGACCCGGCGCCAACCACCACACTGCCGGTAAAGGTCTGCTGTCCGGTGAGGGTTTGCGTCCCCGTGCCGAATTTGACGATGCCACCGGCGCCCGAGATCGCGCCCCCAAAGGTTTGATTCGTGCCGTCGCCAAACGACAGCGTGTTGTCGCCGAGATTGACCGCGCTGCCTGCTGCGCCGGACAACGCGCCGATCGTCTGATTCTCGCCAGTGCTGATATCGAAGGCGGCGTTGCTCGCGATGTTCACCGCGTTACCCGACAACGTCCCGGTGCCGCCCATCGCCAAGGTACCCGCGTCGATGGCGACTTGCCCGGTGAAGGTATTGGGTCCGGAGAGCGTTTGCGTGCCCGTGCCTTGTTTCACGATGCCACCGGTGCCGGTCACGCTACCCGCGAACGTCTCGCTCGCCGCATCGCCGAACGTCAGCGTGCCTGCACCGAGCGACACCGTCGAATTGGCCACGCCCGAGAGCGCACCAATGGTCTGCGCACCGGCCTGACTGATATCGAATGAAGTCCCGGCGCCGAGCAGCGATACGGCACCGGTGCTGGCTAGCGATCCCCCTGCGCCGAGCGCAATCCCTCCGGCGTTGATCGTGGTGCCGCCGGTGTAGGTGTTGCTGCCTGAGAGGATCTGCGTGTCGCCGTTCGCCTTGACGATGCCGCCCGAACCGCTGATCGCGCCCGCGAACGTGCCGCTCGCGCTATTGCCGAGCGTGAGGTTGTGCGTGCCCAGCAGGATCTGCGTGTTCGCTACGCCCGAAAGCCCGGCAATCGTGCGGTCGCCGTTCGCCGCCGAAATGTCGAAGATGGCCCCAGCGCCCGATAACGTCAGTGCAGTCCCCGCCACTTGCAGCGTGCCCGCACCCGACAAGGCCAGCGTGCCCGCCGCCACGTTCATGTTGCCGCTGAAGGTATTTACGCCGGTGAGCGTAACGGTCTGTGCGCCTTGCTTGACGACGTTGCCGCTGCCTGTGATCTGTCCGGCGACGGAGAGTGGGGCGCCGCCGCCGAGTGTCAGTGTGCTGCCACCACCCACCGCAATCTGATTGGTTAGCGTGCGCGGACCGCCGGCGTCGAGCACAGCGCTCGAACCGGACACCTGTATGACGCCATTGCCGAACGCACTATTGTTCCCCGCGACCAGCGTGCCGCTGCTCAATGAGGTGCCGCCTGTGTAGGTATTGGTGCCGTTCAACGTGAGGCTGCCGGTCCCCGTGTGCGACACGCTGCCGTTGCCGCTCAACACGCCGCCCAGCGTCAGCGGGTTGCTGCCTGAGACCGTAAGTCCGTTGGCACCGAGCGTGACGGGCAACGTCAAGGCGAGGCCAGTGCTCGCTGCCTGCACGCCGCCGCCGTTGACGACCAGCGTGCCGGTGCCGAAGCTGCCGGGGTCGTTGAAGATAGCGAGGCCGCCGTTCAGCGTGCTCGTCGTGACGGCAAGCGGCCCGTTCATCGTCCACGTGCCGCCGTTGACGGTGGCCTGCGAGAAGTTCACGTAACTCGCGCCGTTGAACGTGCCGTTGCCAACGGCCGTGTTGTTATTCGCCGAGTTGTTCAACACGAGCGAATTGGTGCCGCCTGCGCCGCCATCGACGACGCCCGTGGCAGCAAAGCCAAGGCTGAGTCCTGTCACTGCCAACGCCGCGAGACCTGTGCTGCCACCATCGTTCAATGTCGATCCGGTGACGGCGGTAAAGGTGTTCGTGCTACCGGCACCTAGCGAAACACTGCCACTGATGGTGCCGTCATTGGTGAAGGTGTTGCCTGCGCCGGCGGTGCCGTTAGCCTGAAATGCGATACGCCCGAGTACCGTGCCCGAGTTCGTGAAGTTGACGCCGCCGCCGCCATACGCCGCGACGACCGGTGCGCTGCCCGTGCCGGTGAGGCTCACGCCGAGAATTGCCGTTGCACCGAGCGTGCCGCTGTTGTTGATGGTGGTGGTGCCGCCTGTGGCGTTCTGCACCGTAAGCGCCAGACCTGTCAGCCCCGGCAGGTTCACGCCTAGCAAGCCGACGGTGCCGCGCATGATCGCGTTGTTCGTCACGGTTTGCGTGCTGCCGCCCGCCGCGCCGTTGCCGATGACGGTGCCGCTCGCCAGCAATCCGAGGCTGCCAAGCACCGAAGGGTCGATGGTGCCGCCGTTGACGAGCGTGACGCTGCTCCCGGTGAGTGTCATTGCCGTGCCGCCGACACCGAGCAGCACACCGACACCTGCGCCGCTATTCACATTCACTTGTAAGTTGCTTGCAGCACTCGAGAACGACGGCGCGAGTGGGTTCGCCGCGCCGCTGCATGTCACTACGCTGCCTGCCGACGTGCAGGTTGCCCACGCAGGGGCGGCGACAAGCGCGCTAAACATCGCAAGACACGCGATACAGAGCCGGGTGATCGGGGTGTGGGGCGCACGAGACGTTGTCACTGAGCGCCGTTGTGTCGCTTTGGCGCGCGATGCTGACGATGAACCGGAGCGCTGGCATGCCGTCTCGGGGGCAGGGACGACATCGACGCGGCAATGCCGCCAGACCAATCGATAGAGATGCTTGTTCATCGCGTTCCGGTTCCAAAAGGCGTGCGAGTGGGAAGGGCGGCTGGCGCTCGTTGCAGCGCTAAGCCCATGGCAGGCGACATTCGGGGGGAGCGACGTGGGCAAGCAGTGCCCGGGCGAAGCCTTAATGCGCGGTTTGTGTGCGGGGCATTCTAGAAAGCGGCACAGCGCAGCGCGCAGCGGCGATAGCTTTGCGGATCTCGGCGCGAGGGGAGTGCAATGCGAGGAAAGACTGTTGAATCAACGCAGTGCGCAGCAGGAGACGACGCGGTTCAAGCGTCGATAGAGGGGGCGAGATTCGGAGGATTCCCGCTGTGCGAGGCACATACGGGCATACGCAGATCGGTCAGGGCGGCGGCGTACGAGACGCCGCCTTGCCTCGCTGTGTGACTACGCCGCCTTCGTCAACGGCGCAACTTGCCGGATACCGAGCGACGTCAGCGTTTGTGCGATCGCCGTCACGACGTTGCGCATTTCGTTGTCGTCGATGGCACCGATACAACCTACGCGGAACGTCTCCAGTTGCGTGAGCTTGCCCGGGTACAAGATGTAGCCCCGCTCACGCACAGCGGCATAGAACGCCTTGAAGTCGTACTTGCCGTCGGCGGGCGCGTGGAACGTGACGATCACCGGCGCCTGCACTTCCGGCGACAGGAACGGCCGGAAGCCGAGCGATGCCATGCCGTCGACAAGCGCGCGGCAATTGCGGCGATAGCGCTCGCCGCGCACCGGTTGCCCGCCCTCGGCGAGGAACTGATCGACCGCGGCACGCAAGGCCGCCACCACGTGCGTGGGCGGCGTGAAGCGCCACTGCGTGGTCTTTTGCATGTACGTGTACTGATCGTGCAGGTCCATCGCCAGCGAGTGACTGTTGCCAGCCGACGCGTCGAGCACTGACTTCTTCACGATCACGAACCCCATGCCCGGCACACCTTCGAGGCACTTGCCGCTGGCAGCGATCAACGCGTCGAACGGCATCGTGCGCACGTCGATTTCCACGGCACCGAACGAACTCATCGCGTCGACGATCAGCCCCTTGCCGTGCTTCTGGCACACGCGGGCAATATCGGCTAGCGGGTTCAGTACACCAGCCCCCGTCTCCAGATGCACTTGCGCCACGTGCGTGATCGACGGATCGCGCGTGAGCGCTTCGTCGATGGCAACCGCGCTCGCCGCTTGATCTTCCGGCACGGGCAACGCGACCGCATCGCGCCCGAGATAGCGGCAGATCTTCAGAATGCGTTGGCAATAAGCACCGTTGTCGGGCACTAGAATGCGCGCGTTACGCGGTGTGAGCGTGCCAATGGCCGCTTCCACCGAGAACGTGCCCGAGCCTTGCAGCGGCACGCAGGCGTAGTCGTCGCCGCCGTGCACGATATCGACGAGGTCGCGACACAGCGACGCCGTGATCTGGTTGAACTGGGTGTCCCACGAGCCCCAGTCGCGCAGCATGGCTTGTCGGGTCGCCGGCGACGTGGTGAGCGGGCCGGGGGTGAGCAGAATCGGTTCCTGACCGAGAATCATGACCGCCTCCTATTGAGCGGGGGAATCAAACGAAATCAAGCGAGAGAAAGAGCAAGCACATAACGTCCAAACGCAGTCCGAAAGCACTGTCCATCAATGACCTTTGCGCGCGAGTGCGGCGGGCCGCCGCCACGCCTGCGTGTAGCGCTCCACCACGAGCTGGATGCCGTGATACAGCAGGCAAACGAGCATCGACGTGAGCACGACGAGAGTGGCCATGGCGGCAGCGGGGCCGATGGAGCCCGTCTCGTCCATGTTGACGATGGCCACCGAGGCGAGCGACGTATCGGCGGAGTACAGGAAGACCACGGCGGACACCGTGGTCATCGCGTTGACGAAGAGATAGCGGCTGATGTCGATGATCGACGGCAGGCAGATCGGTGCCGACACGCGCCAGAACGTGCGGTAGAACGGCACCTTGAGCGAGGCCGACACGTACTCGAATTCCGGGTCGATCTGCTTGAGCGCGGTCACTGCCGTGAGATGGCTCGACGAGTAGTAATGCACGACGTTCACGATCACCAGAATGGCGAGCGATCCGTACAGACTGTGCAGCGGATTGCCTTCGGGAACGAAGAAGAAGATGTAACCAAGCCCGAGCACCAACCCGGGCACGCCCATCGGCAGCACCGCCATCATGCGAATGAAGCCGCGCAGCCACGCGAGGCCGCGGGTCTTCTCCAGCAGATACGCAATGACGAAGATCACCGCCGTACCCCACACCGCGCACCAGAACGCCATTTGCACGCTGTTGATATAGGCATCGACCGCGCCGCTCTCCACCAGTCCGAACTGGTAGTGACCCAGCGACAGGCTGAAGTTGTACGGCCAGAACTTCACGAACGAGGCGTAGACCGCCATGCCGAGAATGGCGAGCATGATGGCCGCCATGCCCCAGCAAAGCACGGCCATCACCCAGTCGAAGCCGCGCGAGGGTTTCGGCACGTAAGGCACGGCGCGCGCCGAGAGCAGCGCCTGTTGCTTGCGCTGCACGACGGCGTCGACCAGATAAGTGATGCCCACCGGCACGAGCAGCACGAGACCGACCACCGCGCCCTTCGAGAAGTCTTGCTGCCCGATGACGAGTTTGTAGATATCGGTAGCCAGCACGTTGAAGTCGCCACCGATCACCTTCGGAATACCGAAGTCGGAAATCGCGTAGGTGAAGACGATCATCGCTGCGCTGATCACACCGTATTTCGCGCCCGGCAGCGTAATCGTGAAGAACCGCCGCAACATCGGTGTGCCGAGCGCATCGGCCGCTTCGTAGAGCCGTGCGTCGGTGAGTGAGAGCGCCGTAATCATGATCATCAGCGCGTGCGGGAACGTCGCGTTCACCAAGGACATCACGATGCCCAACGGCCCGTAAATATCGATGTCGCCCATGAACGGACGCAGCACGCCTTGATTGCCGAACCAGAAAATGAACGAGATCGCCGGGAGCAGCGTCGGCCCGAGAATTGGGATGAGTGCGATATTGCGCAGCAGCGTCTTGCCGCGAATGCAGCTACGCGTGAGAGCGTAGGCAAAGATAAAGGCGAGCGGCACGGTGATGCCCGTCGTCACGATCGAGATCCACACGCTGTTCCAGATCGATCCGAACAGGGCTGGCGAATGGAAGTACTCGCGGAAGTGCCGCAAGCCGACGAAGTGGCCGTCGTTATCCTGCACGCTTTTGATGAGAATGGCGGCCATCGGCGCGAGCAGAAAGAGCACGCCTGCCGCAGCGGCAATCAGCAGCAGCGCTTGAGCAAGACGATCCGTCCAGTGCGACGCTAGCCGCGCGGGCCGTAGCGTCGATGGCGGGGCACTACCGGCGGGCCCCGCATGCGGCATCTGCGAGGTGTGATGCGCGAGCGGCGAGGTGGCTTGCGCTGACGATGCGGCGGTCAATGTCGACGGTACAGAGCTCATCGCGGCTTCACCCCTGACGGAAGACGCGCACGGCGGCGCGCGGCACGGCAAAGCGCAACGCGCCGCCGGTGGCCGGTTGCAGGGCCTGCATGTCGGCAGGCGAGAGGTCGGCGTAGAGCGGGTGGTCGCACGCGGGCATGCGCAGCGTCACACGAGAGAATGCACCGAGAAATTCGATCTTCTCGACCGCGCCGTCGAAGAGGTTGGCCTCGTCGTCGAGGTCGTCGAGATCGCGCACGCGCACGTCTTCCGGGCGGAAGAACACGCGAATGTCTTCACCGGTGCGACAGCCGTTGAGCGTGCCGCACGTCAGTTCGTATTGGCCGACTTGCACGCGTCCGGCGTCACCGAGACGTGCGGGCAGGATGTTGGTCTTGCCGACGAAGTCCGCGACAAAGGGGGTGGCCGGGTGCTGATAAATCTCGCCCGGCGTGCCTACCTGCTCGATCATGCCGTGGTTCATCACCACAATGCGATCGGCCATCGACAGCGCCTCTTCCTGATCGTGCGTCACCAAAATCGTGGTGATGCCCAGACGCTGTTGCAACGCGCGAATCTCGCTGCGCAAGCGCACACGCACACGGGCGTCGAGCGCTGAGAGCGGCTCGTCGAGCAGCAACAATCCGGGTGACGTGGCGAGTGCGCGGGCAATGGCGATGCGCTGCTGCTGCCCGCCGGAGAGTTGCCCCGGGAATTTACGGCCCGCGTCGGGCAGGCCCACCATCTCGAGCAATTCGGCGACGCGCTGGTCGCGCTCGGCGCGCGGTACGCGACGGTTGGTCAGCCCGTAGGCGACGTTTTGCGCCACGCTCAGATTCGGAAACAGGGCGTACGACTGGAAGACGATGCCGTAGTCGCGCTGCATGGGCGGCAGCGTGGAGATGTCGCGGCCGTTTTGCGAAATCCTGCCGTGGGTCTGCGCTTCGAGGCCCGCGATGATGCGCAGCAAGGTGGTCTTGCCGCAGCCCGATGGGCCGAGAAAACAGAGCATCTCGCCGCGTCGGACGGTGAGATGAATGTCGCCTAGCACCACGGTGTTGTCGAACCGTTTGTGGATGCCGGCGAGGCTCAGATACGTGTCGTCGCTCATTCGGGAGACCTCCTGCGATGGGCGTTGTGTCCGGTATTGCGAACGGAGATGAAATACGGCGCCGGGCGTGTCGCTACGGACTTTCCCGGCGCCACTCACGTTACTTCTTCTCCGACTTCGCGCCGTAACGCTTCTGCCATTCGGCGAGGACCGATTCGCGGCTCTTCGCGATCTCCGTGAAATCGTTCTTCACGAGCATGTCCTGGTAGTTGGCGGGGATCGTGTCGAACTTCTTCGCGACACCCGGATACGCCACGATGGCCCAGTCCTTCGCGTACATCTCGTTGGCTTCCTTGCTGGCGAGCCAATCCATGTAGCGCTTCGCTGCATCGAGCTTCTTGGTGGTCTTCACGATGCCGGCCGCTTCGATGTCGTAGCCGAGCCCTTCCTTCGGGAACACCAGATCGATCGGCGCGCCGGCGGCCTTGGTGCGGTGCGCGTTGAACTCGAACGAAATGCCGATCGGGTACTCGCCCGCACCCGCGTCGCGACACGGCTTCGAGCCCGAGTGGGTGTACTTGACGATGTTCTTGTCGAGCGCATCCATGTACTTCCAGCCGCCGTCCTTACCGAACATCTGGAGCCACGCGGTCACGTCGAGAAAGCCGGTGCCCGACGTGGCCGGGTTCGGCATCACGATCATCCCTTTGTAGATCGGCTTGGCCAGGTCTTCCCACGACGTGGGCTTCGGCAGGTTGCGCTTGGCGGCTTCCACGGTGTTGAAGCACACCGTCGCGCCCCACACGTCGAGGCCGATCCACGACGGCGGCGTGGCCTTGTCGCTATAGGCGCGCGTGAGCTGGTCGAAGCCCTTGGGCGCATACGGCGTGAGCAAACCTTCTTGCTTGATCAACTCCAGACTCGATGCGGCGAGCCCGGCAATCACGTCGGCCTGCGGATTGGCCTTTTCGGCGAGCACCTTGGCGGTGACCACGCCGGTGGAGTCGCGCACGTACTTGATCTCGATATCGGGGTTCGCTTTCTGGAAGGCCTCGGCGTACGGCCGCATCACTTCGACCTCCCACGCCGTGTAGACAGTCAACGTGGTCTTGGCGAGGGCATGGCCGGCCTGTGCAGCACAGACAAGTCCGGCGGCGAGGACGGCAGCGGCACGCAGGGCGCGGCGCATCGGTTGGTTCATGGATGGCTCCTGTGGGTCGGGCAAAACGCCTTCTTTGAGGCGGTGTGTTGCATATTATTGGCAAATTATGTCTTTTTCTTGAAACCCTTTGCGTTTGTCATCTGCTCGTCAAATACCTCCAATAGTATGGAAATCATTGATTCAGATAGGGTTTTGTCGCTGCCTGCACCGACTCACCCCGACAGTGTTGCAAAATTCGCCTGCGATGTCGGATGTGTTTTGTTGACAATCTACAAACTGCTGTGCTTGAATGTCAAGCAACAAAAATAATCACGTAATGCCACAAAACGCCTCACGTGATTGGCTGAATGTTCGCATCAGAGTTCAGAGAAAAGGAAGACCGGTATGACCCCTAAGCCCACCTCGCCCACGGCCATCGAGTTGCTGCAAAGCCAGTCGCTCACCACGCTCGTGCAGCACGAGATCGAGCGCCAGATCATGGCCGGCACGCTCACGCCCGGCACCAAGCTCAACGAGATCGAAGTGGCTGGCCGCCTCGGCGTGTCGCGCGGCCCGGTGCGCGAAGCGTTTCGGGCGCTGGAAGAGGCGGGGCTGCTGCGTACTGAAAAGAATCGCGGCGTGTTCGTGCGGGTGATCTCGCTCGAAGAAGCCGAAGAGATCTACACGCTGCGTGGCGTACTCGACGAATACGTGGGGCGCACGCTGGCCGAAGTCATCACGTCGGAACAACTCACGCGCCTGCGCGAGTCGGTCGAGGCGATGCATCAGGCGGTGGAGACCGGCGACAGCGAGGCGTACTACCAGTTGAACCTCGCGTTTCACGATGCGCTCGTCGAGATGGTCGGCAACCGCAAGCTGCTCGAGACCTATCGTCGGCTGGTGAAGGAGTTGAGCCTGTTCCGCCACGAAGCGCTGACCGCCGATACGTCGGCACCGCCGAAGTCGGAGCGCGAGCACCGCGACATCGTGAGCGCCATTGCATCGCGCGATCCGGCGCGTGCCGCGCAGGTCATTCGCGAGCATTTGTCGCGCGGCCAGGCGCGCATTCGCGAGGCGTTGGCCCGCGCCCCCGGGGCTGCGCCGACGCAGGCGAAGGCTGGCTAATCGACGAATTGACGAATTGACGTATTCGAACGAATTGCTCTTGAGGAGACCGACGTGACCCAACCCGTACAGATCCAAGTGAATGGCCGCCAGTACCGGCTGCCGCAACAGCCTACCGTCATCGTATGTGTCGATGGTTGTCAGTTCGAGTATCTCGAAGCGGCGGCCAAAGCCGGTGTCGCGCCGTACATCAAACACCTGCTCGCCGAAGGCGCGGTGTTTCAGGGCGACTGCGTGGTGCCGTCGTTCACCAACCCGAACAATCTCTCCATCGTGACCGGCGCCCCCCCGGCCGTGCATGGTATCTGCGGTAACTATTTCTACGATCCGGCGGCCGATGGCGGCAAGGGCGCGGAAGTCATGATGAACGACCCCGCATATCTGCGCGCCGGCACCGTGTTGGCTGCTGCGGCCGATGCCGGTGCCAAGGTCGCTGTCGTCACGGCTAAAGACAAGCTGCGCAAGTTGCTCGGTCACCGCATGACGGGCATCTGCTTCTCGTCGGAGAAGGCCGATCAGGTCACGCTCGCCGAGAACGGCATCGAAGACGTGCTGGGCCTCGTGGACATGCCCGTGCCGGACGTCTACAGCGCAGCGCTCTCCGAGTTCGTGTTTGCCGCGGGCGTGCGCTTGCTCGAGACGCGTCACGTCGACCTGATGTACCTGTCGACCACCGACTACGTGCAACACAAGTGGGCACCGGGCACCGAAGGCGCGAATGCCTTCTACGCGATGATGGACAAGTACCTGCGCCGCATGGACGAACTGGGTGCAGTGATCGGTCTGACCGCCGACCACGGTATGAACGCCAAGCACGATCCGAAGACGGGGCAGCCCAACGTGATCTATTTGCAGGACTTGCTCGACGACTGGTTGGGCAAGGGCGTTGAAGCGGGCGGTGCACGCGTGATTCTGCCGATTACCGATCCGTATGTGGTGCACCACGGCGCGCTCGGCTCGTTTGCCACGATCTATCTGCCGCGCGAGATCGACCGCGATGCCATCCGTGCGCGCATCGCCGCCATGCCGGGCATCGAAGTCGTGTTGACCAATGCCGAAGCCTGCGCGCGCTTCGAGCTGCCGCCCGATCGCGTGGGCGATCTGGTGGTGGTGAGCGATCAATCGGTGGTGCTCGGCACGAGTGCCAGCCGCCACGACCTCACGGGCCTGACCGTACCGCTGCGCTCGCATGGCGGTATCTCGGAGCAGACCGTGCCGCTGCTGTTCAACCGCAAAACCCAAGGCATTCCGGGCAAGGCGCGCTTGCGCAACTTCGACATTCTCGATGTCGCGCTGAACCACGTTTAAGCCAAACTGGAGAACCCCATGAACGCGCCGCACAAGCTGCATCCCGAGTTTCGCGCCGAAGCCTTGCGTATCGGCGGAGAGAAAGTCACCCGCGAACGGATCATCGAAGTCTTCAATCCGTATTCGGGCGATCTGGTTGGCACCGTACCCAAGGCCTCGCTCGACGACGTGCGCCGCGCGTTCTCGATCGCCAAGCAATACCGCTCGACGCTTACCCGCTTCGAGCGCGCGAACATTCTCGACAAGGCCGCCGCGCTGCTGCGTGAGCGCACCGCCGAGGCTGCCGCCATCATCACGATGGAGTCGGGCCTGTGCAAGAAAGACGCGGTGTACGAGATTGGCCGTGTGGCCGACGTGCTCGGCTTTGCTGCGACCGAAGCGCTGAAAGACGATGGACAAGCGTTCTCGTGCGACCTCACGCCGCATGGCAAGAAGCGCCGTGTGGTGACGCAGCGCGAACCGCTGCTCGGCGCGATCTCGGCGATTACACCGTTTAATCACCCGATGAATCAGGTCGCGCACAAGGTTGCGCCGTCGGTCGCCACCAACAACCGCATGGTGCTCAAGCCCTCGGAGAAAGTGCCGCTCTCGGCGTACTACCTTGCCGATACGCTTTACGAAGCCGGTCTGCCGCCGGAGATGCTGCAAGTGATCACGGGCGATCCGATGGAGATCGCCGACGAGATGCTTATCAACGAGAACATCGACATGATCACCTTCACGGGTGGCGTGTCGATCGGTAAGTACATCGCGTCGAAGGCTGGCTATCGCCGCATCGTGCTGGAGCTGGGTGGCAACGATCCGCTGATCGTGATGGAAGACGCCGATCTGGATCGCGCGTCCGATCTCGCAGTGCAAGGCTCGTACAAGAACTCGGGCCAGCGTTGCACGGCGGTCAAGCGCATGCTCGTGCATCGCGACATCGCGGCGCAGTTCACCGAAATGGTCGTGGAGAAGACGCGGGCATGGAAGTACGGCGATCCGGGCGATGGCAGTAACGATATGGGGACGGTCATCGACGAAGCGGCGGCCCGTCTGTTCGAGGCGCGTGTGAACGAAGCCGTGGCACAAGGTGCGCGGCTGCTGGTCGGTAACAAGCGCGACGGCGCGCTGTACTCGCCGACGGTGATCGATCGTGTCGATCCGAAGATGACGGTGGTGCGTGAAGAAACCTTCGGGCCGGTGTCGCCGATCATCACGTTCGGCAGCATCGATGAGGCGATTGCGATCTCCAACGGCACCGCGTTTGGCCTGTCGTCGGGCGTGTGCACCAACCGGCTCGATTACGTCACGCGTTTCACCAACGACTTGCAGGTCGGCACGGTCAACGTTTGGGAAGTGCCGGGTTACCGAATTGAACTGACGCCGTTCGGCGGCATTAAGGATTCGGGGCTTGGCTATAAAGAAGGGGTGCAAGAGGCGATGAAGAGCTTCACCAACACCAAAACCTTCACGTTGCCGTGGGGTATTTAATGTGACGTCCGGGACACGCCCGAGGGGGTGAGGAGAGGCCGTTCGGCCGCTTACCTTCCGGGCTGTCCCCCTTACGCAACAAGGCTTGGCAGAGTTGGCGTAAAAATTGTGACAAATTCATGACACGATTGTTGCGCTCGTCATTTTGGTGTACGGTGTACCGATTGGGGATACGCATGACGCGTGAACTTCATACGCATCCCGACGCCAGTTCTGATCTGACGCGGGATGCCGGTATGGCAAACCAGTGGGCGCGTCATGTCGGCGGCGCACGGCGCTGCCGGTCCCGTCGACAACAAGATCACGGAACACTGGCATGCTGACACTGCTCAACCTTCTCTCCGGCGTAGCGATGCTGATCTGGGGTACGCATATCGTGCGTACCGGGGTCCTGCGCGTCTACGGCGCCGATCTGCGGCGCATTCTCTCCCACAGCATTTCGAATCGCTTTCTTGCCTTCGCAGCCGGCGTGCTCGTGACCGGTCTGGTACAGAGCAGCAACGCGACCGCGCTCATCGTGTCGTCGTTCGGCGCGCAGGGGTTGATTGCGCTGGCCCCGGCGCTCGCCATCATGCTCGGGGCCGACGTCGGCACGGCCATCATGGCGCGGATCCTGACGTTCGATCTGCACTGGTTGTCGCCGCTGCTGATCTTCTTCGGTGTCATCTTTTTTCTTTCGCGTAAGCAAACGCGCGCCGGTCAACTGGGCCGCGTGTCGATCGGCCTTGGCCTGATTATTCTTGCGCTGCAATTGATCGTCGGCGCGACCACGCCGATGACGCAGGCGGCGGGCGTCAAAGTGTTGTTTGGCTCGCTCACTGGCGACGTGATGCTCGATACGCTGATCGGCGCGCTCTTCGCGATGATCTCGTATTCGAGTCTGGCGGCGGTGTTGCTTACGGCCACGCTGGCGTCGTCGGGCGTGATCTCACTGAAGGTCGCCTTATGTCTCGTGATCGGTGCGAATCTGGGCAGCGGCATGCTCGCCATGCTGACCTCGGCGGGTCAGAACGCGGCAGGGCGTCGCGTGGTGTTCGGCAGTCTCATCTTCAAACTGATCGGCTGCCTGATCGTGCTGCCGTTCGTCGACTACGCGCCGCTGATGGTGAGTTGGCTCTCGGACCAGCCCGCGCAGGCTGTCGTGAACTTCCACGTCATCTACAACCTGATTCGCTGCTTGGTGTTCCTCGCGTTCACCGAACCGATGGCGCGTCTGTGTGTGCGCTTGTTGGCGGAAAAGCCGGAAGCCGATACCAGCGCGCGGCCTCGCCATTTGGATGAAAGTGCGCTGTCGATGCCGTCGGTGGCACTGGCCAACGCCACGCGCGAAACGTTGCGCATGGGCGACATCGTCGAGCAGATGCTCAACGGACTACTCGAAGTCATTCGCAGTAACGACGTCGTGCGTGCACGCGAAACGCGGCGTCTGGACGACGACGTCGACCATCTCTACACGGCCGTGAAGATGTACCTCACGCGCGTGTCCCGCGAGAACCTGAGCGAGCCGGACAGCCGCCGCTGGACCGACATCATTTCGCTCACCATCAATATGGAACATGCGGGCGACATCATCGAGCGCATGGTCACTGAAGTCGAAGAGAAGAAGATTTCGCACAAGCTGTCGTTCTCCGAGGCTGGGCTGCAAGAGATTTGCGATATGCATGCGCGGCTGGTGACCAACTTGCAACTTGGCTTGTCGGTGTTTCTGAACGGCGACCTCAAGAGCGCGCAGCGCTTGATGGCCGAAAAGGAAAGCTTCCGCGATCTGGAGCGCGCGTATTCGTACACGCACTTGAATCGTTTGGCGGGGCAGTCGGTGCAGAGTATCGAGACAAGCTCGCTGCATCTGGACATCATCAGCGACATGAAGCGGTTGAACTCGCTGTTCTGCTCGACGGCGTACGCGGTGCTCGACGACGCGGGTGCGTTGCGCAAGAGTCGCATGCGCGACAAGCCGAAGGAAGTGAAAGAGACCAAGACGCAGAAGGAAACGAAGGTGTCGAAACTGGCGGCGCTGGCCGACGTCGCGACGGCGGCCGCCTCATCGGATTCGCGCGACGACAACGAGAGTTCACACGATGGCCCTGAGCCTGCCGGACATCCGCACCCTGTTCGATAAATTCGGCTCGCTGGCATACAGCGGCGAGCCCGTCACCCAGTTGGAGCACGCGCTGCAAAGCGGCGCGTTAGCACAGAGCGAGGGCGCCGACGAGGCGCTCGTCGCCGCCAGCTTCCTTCACGATCTCGGCCATTTGCTCAACCTTCAGGGCGAGACGCCCACCGAGCGCGGCATCGACGATCTGCATCAGTACTACGCCTTGCCTTTTTTGCGGCCGTTGTTCGGCGATGCGGTTCTCGAACCGATTCGGTTGCACGTCGATGCCAAGCGCTGTTTGTGCGCGGTCGACGCTGAGTACTTCAGCCAACTCTCCGCCGACTCGGTGCGCAGTTTGGCCTTGCAGGGTGGGGTGTTCAGCGAAGAGGAAGCGAAGACGTTTCTGGGGCGCGAGCATGCCGAAGCGGCTATGCGCCTGCGCCGCTGGGACGACCGGGCAAAGATCGCCGGGATGGAGACCCCGTCACTCGATCACTTCATGAAGGTGCTGGAGCGCGTCACGATTCAGTGAGGCGTTTGCGAGAGGGGGATGTCACGCCGGACAGACCGGCGTGACCCGAGACGGAGGGGGCTGAGATCAGCGGGGCAACTTCGCCCGCCAGCTGGCAGGCACCAAACGCAGTGCCAACGCGCGCGACGGTTGCCAAAACACGGACAGCAACAAGAGCGACGCACCTACGACGACGGCAATCACCGGCAGTCCGTTCGCGTCGGACGACATCACCACGACCTTCATGATGGCGCTGATCACGTACAGCAGCGACGAGAGCATCAGCGCGCGCCGGTCGATCACGAGCGATACCACGGTCAACACCAGAAACACGGCAATGGCAGCGATCGGATGCTCGGGCATCAGCGTCCAGAAAATCGGGTGCGTCACCATGCAGGCGGCGAGCAAGTGGAGCCAGAACGCCACGTCCGAGCGGACCGTCACGCGTTGTGGGTCTCTTGCGTCCCAACGCAGCGCCCACACGAAAATCGCCAGGCCCGCGACTACGCTAGCCACCAGGATCCATTCCAGGAAATTCTCCTTGAGCACCAGAAAGTGGAACCACGTCGTGAGTACCACGCCGCCGACACCGAGCGCGATGGAGAAGGGGACGCGAAAGCGCCACCAATAAAGGGCGGCCGCGGCGGCGGTGAAAATGGCGGTTCCGGCGAGCGTGAACCAGCTCATCGATTGCCGCATGCCTTCCGTGTCCGACATGAAATGCAACGTGTTGCCGAAGCCGATCAATGCGACGGTGCTGATGAAGCTGAGGCTAAACCACAACGCGGGCAGCGCCATACGGCGGCGTCGCACGAATATCTCGGACAACCCCCATGCGATGGCGGCGGAGATCAACATCTGCAACGACATCGGCAGAGACGTTGTGAGCCATCCGATGCCGAACGAGAGTAGCCATGCGGCCACGACGACAAAAATATCGTTGAAGCTCGTGACGAGTCGCAGTGGTTCGTCGTCGACGCGTTGCTGCTGCAACGCTGGGTCGATCGCGTCGCTTGTCGTGGAAGAGGGCGAGGGGGATGAAGCAGAGGTGGGCGGAAGGCCAGGTGTCGTCATGTACTTTGCAAATCGGTGAGAGTCACGGGCAGTGTAACTGCGCGGTGCTCTCACCGGTCTGCATTAGATGCAACATTCAGTGACTTCCGCAATGAGCGCTTCCTGAATGCAGCACAGACCGCTGCGAATTCGCGGCATGGGCGTGTCGATGTGGCCATCGACGCGCCCTGCATCGGCAGGCAGATTACCCCGCCAGCGCGGTCGCTTCGATTTCAACGGCCACGCCGTGACTGAGTGCCGGCACCGGCACGACAGCGCGCGCAGGCTTCGCGTTACCGGCCCACTCGGTGTACACCTCGTTGAACGGCCCCCAATCGTCGACATTCGTGATGTACACGCGCACTTGCACCAGCCGTTCGATACGCGTGCCGCACGCCGTCAGAATAGCGGCGACGTTATCCAAGGCTTGTTTGGCCTGCACGGCAAACGGCGCACCGACGAGGCGTTCGCCTTCAGGCGTGATCGGCAATTGACCCGAGACAAACACAAATCCGTTGGCGCAAACGCCATGTGAATAGTGACCGCGCGGCGGTTGCAGCGTCGGGACGTTCACTTCTTCGATACCGCGTTCTTGAGCGCTCATACGGCTTCCCCCAGGGTCAGTTTTGCGAAACGGGCCAGATCGACATTGCCGCCTGACAGGATGACGCCGACGCGTTTGCCCTTCACATCGAGCTTGCCTTGCAGCACGGCGGCAGCGGCCAGACACCCGGTCGGCTCGACCACGATCTTCATGCGGCTCGCGAAGAATTTCATCGTCTGCACGAGTTCGTCGTCGGTCACGGTCAGGATGTCGTCGACGAGCGAGCGAATGACCGGGAACGTGAAGTTGCCGAGGTGCTGCGTTTGCGCGCCGTCGGCAATCGTGCGCGGCGTATCGATGTGCACGATGCTGCCGCTGCGAAAACTCTGCTGCCCGTCGTTGCCAGCTTCCGGTTCCACGCCGTAGATGGCGATGTTCGGATTGAGTGCGCGTGCCGCGACAGCGCAACCCGAGAGCAGGCCGCCGCCACCGAGGCAAACGACGAGGATATCCAGTTCGCCGGCGTCTTCGATCAGCTCTTTGGCTGCCGTGCCCTGACCGGCCATCACGTGCGGGTGATCGTACGGGGGAATCAGCGTCATGCCGCGCTCGGTAGCCAGGCGCGTGGCCAGCGCTTCGCGGTCTTCCTTGTAGCGGTCGAAGAGCACCACTTCCGCGCCATAGCCGCGCGTGGCGTCGATCTTCATTTGCGGCGCATCTTGCGGCATCAGAATGACCGCAGCAACGCCAAGCTCGCGCGCAGCAAGGGCAATCGCCTGCGCGTGGTTGCCGGAGGAAAAGGCCAGCACGCCGCCGCGCTTTTGCTCTGCGGTGAACTGCGAAATCGCGTTGTAGGCACCGCGGAACTTGAACGCGCCCATGCGTTGGAAGTTCTCTGCCTTGAAGAACAGTTGTGCGCCGGTCAGTGCGTCGGCGGTGCGCGAGGTCAGCACCGGCGTGCGGTGGGCGGCTTCACGAATCCGATCGTGCGCGGCCGCGACATCGCCGTACGTGATCGCCAATTGGGGAGCAGTCATGATGTGCCTTTCGGGTCGGAGAGGTAGGTGTAGACGGTGGAGCGGGCCACGCCCAGCGCACGTGCAACTTCTGCGTGGGCATGACGCAGGTCGAGCAGCCCGCGCGCTTCGATCATCTGGATGGCTTCGCGTCGCTGCGTCAGCGTGAGCCCTTGCGGCGTGGTATTGCGTTGCGCGGCGAAGTCGGTGATGAGCGGGCCGATATCGTCGAGGCGGCGCGTGGCGAGCGTCTCGCGCACTGGTGTAGGCGAGGTGGTCTGAATACTCACGAGTTGCTGCACGCTGGCGGCGGCCGCTGCGAGCATCGAGATGTCCATATTCAGGCAGATGGCCGCGACATACTCGCCGCCGCTGTTCTTCAAGCCGATGGAGGTGCTTTTGGCCGGACGCCCGTCGGGAAACCGGTTGGCGTAATTGGCGATGACTTCCGGAAAGGCGGGGTCGGCGATGCGTGCGAGCCCCATCTCGGTCACGGCATCGCCTGGCTGACGACCTGACAAATTGTTGGCGATGGCGACAATCGCGTGATCGGGATCGGTCAGATCGTGCAGCACGACCTCGACGAGCGGCGCGAACGTCTGGCCGAGCGCCTCGACGATCTTGCGGCCTTCACGCAACAACAAGGCGTTCTCGTCGCGCTTGGCCGTACCGGAGAGTTTGGTGGATTTCATGATTTGACATTATGTCACCGGGTAACAAAATGTCAAATTTCGTGTGTTACCTCTTGAAATCCACGCGTGAGCGATAAGGGGTGAGAGGTTCAGGCTGCCGCGGCATCGGATGCCATGTTGTCGGCCTCTGTGTCAGCGTCCTCCTCAAAGACACCTTCGAGAAAGGGTGCGTAGCGTTCTTGCAAGTATTTGAGTGACGATGCTTTGTCGACCTGAATCTCTAGCTTGTCTTGAAAGAACTTCAGCCTCGCTCGATTTTCGTCGAGCACTTGTGCCCACGTCTTGGCGTAGATCGACAGGTTGTCTTTTGCGTGAATCAAGCCAGCGGCATCTTGGACGCGATGCTCTGTGTAAGTCGCCAGATCGTCACTGATCACCCAAAACACCCACGTCGTACCGACCTGCTTGAACCTCGGGTCATGCATGACGGAGAAGGCGTAGCTTTCGATCTGCATGACTTCTGGTGCGGCGATGGAGATTTTTGGCGCTTTCAGCTCGACGACGAGATGCGTCAGTTGATTCGCGCGGTGTTGCTTCGTCGCCTTGGAAAGCATCAAGTCGACGATGCCGCGCGTTTGAGAAATGTGCTTCACCGGTGCGTCGATGATGACGTCGGGATCGAGCATTTTCTTGTGAGCGATCAGTACCTGAGTGAGTGATTCATCATCGACCGCAAGATTAAATTCTTCACCGAAAAGCCAGCAGTTCTGCGCGATGATCCTGTGCAGTTGCGAACGCTCTTTCAGTCGCTGTTTGGGAGCTGCGTCGAACAACACGGCCTCAAGGCCCGTCAGGAATTTCAACCGATCGGAGACGATCTTGGCGGCGCCGATAACCGACGAGAGCGAGGTGTCGCGGAGTAGCTGGGCCAGCTCATCGCGTTGGCGCTTGGGCAAGCGCAACACCTCATCGAGGATGACTTGCAGTTCATCGGGGCTTTGTTCGATGGCTTGGCGCAGCATACGAAGTTGAAACGCCTTGTTCTTCGAGTGCGTGGTACCAAAGTCGGGAAGGTGCCGGGCGACGTTGACGGCAACGATATCGAAGACTTGTCGCTCGACTTGTTCGACCGGCGTCATCGCATCCCCGGCGAAGGGATAAACCTGCTGGTCTTTCCATTCTTCCACGACCGTGCGAGCTTCCTCCGCTGCGCGCGTGCGGAAATAGTCCTTGATCGTCTGTTGTGCCTCGTCAATCGCGGCGACGATGGGCGGTTGCATTTCCGCTAATTCGATCGTGCCGTTGTTCTGCATAAGGCTCAGATGCGGTGAGCACAGATACCCCGAAAATTGAAAAGGACCGATATGAAAGCGGCGGTCGACTTGCGTCAGCGGAAATCGTTGATCGTTACAGAGATAGAGCGCGCGGTTTCCAGCATTCTTCCATTCCACGACATGCAGCCGCGCCCAATGGTGAGTGCCATCAGACCTGATATCAGAGAGATTAAATGTCTGGCGACTGGCAATCGCAGTGCCGGGGTCGATGGACCGTCCGTCGAGGACGATGGAAGCACGGTCTTCATAATCCGCAAGGTAGAGCGCGAAGATTTCCGTGAGTGCCTGGCGCCCGTCTTCCGACGTGAACGTTCGGTAATCCTTGAGTGGCTCGCCGATGGTGAGCGTGACACCGGGCTTCGCATTCCCGGTAACGTCGACCTCGTCACTGATATGCACATGGCGAATGTCGTTCGACGTCATACGGATGCTGTACGACCACAACGTTGAATCGCGCTCGTAGACGACGGCCCATTGCGCAGTGACGCCGATGGCAAACGCCTTGAACCGTCCACGCCCTTCTTGGCCATGCAGAAACCGGCCGGAGGCGGTTTGCGCACCCGGTTTTTTCCACGATCCACCAAGGCGTCGAAAGTAGGTTGGTGCTGCCGCGCGTGGAATGCCATGACCGTCATCTGCGACGACAATGGCACTCAACGTTTCGAGTTCGTTGTACTCGAATGAAACGTCCACGCGGGAAGCATCTGCATCGAGGGCGTTCCACAGCAATTCGGCGAGCGCTTGAATTGGCTTAGCTCGCGTGATCTTTTCAAGGAAGTCCGGTTGCACCTCCACCGGGTACTGATCTGCCATGTCCCTCTCCCGACGTCATCTTTGAATGCCGACCGTTTCAACAATCGGCCCGAAAGATTCTAGGGGCAGTGCAATGAGGAACATGGACGGCGGTGACATCGCGATAGATGCCGCCGCGTGAAATTCTCGGGTGGCGTCGTTGCGCAATGTTTTATTTTTCAGGCGCTTACGGCGATTTCACGTGAATTGTCTGCTCGTTGGAATAGCGGCACAGCCACCAGCACTTTCGGAAGATGGCCATAAAACCATGCCGTGCAGCTTTCCCGAAATGCGGGCTCACACCAGCTGCTTCTCCGCCAATTCGCTCTTGAGATAACCGTAGTAGATCGGTGCGGCGACGAGTCCGGGCAGGCCGAAGGCGGCTTCCATCACGATCATGGCGAGTAGCAGCTCCCACGCGCGCGATTGGATTTGCGTGCCGACGATGCGGGCATTGAGGAAGTATTCGAGCTTGTGGATGACGATCAGGAACACCAGCGACGCGATCGCCACGTACAGCGACACCGACAGGCTAAGCACCACGATAAACGTGTTCGAGATGAGGTTGCCCACCACCGGCAGCAAGCCGACCACGAACGTCACCACGATCATCGTCTTGCGCAGCGGCACGTGAATGTCGAACAGCGGCAGCACCGCGAGCAAAAAGATCGCCGTGAACACCGTGTTAATTGCCGAGATCTTGAGTTGCGCGAAAACGATGCGGCGGAACGCGTCGCCGAAGCGCGTCACACGCCGCGAGAGCGCGGCGGCGAGCGGCTGCATGTGCTGAACCGGACGAATCGTCGAGAGCGCCACAAGCGCGCCCAGCACCAGCCCCACGACGATATGCACCATCGCATTGAGCGCTTCCTTGCCAACCAGCGACATTTCCTGCGTGTGGTCTTTCAGGAAGCCGGTCACGGCCTGATGGATATCGTCGCTATCGGCGGGCAGCCGATCGGTGATCCACGACGGCAGTTGCGTGCGCGCCGACTCCACCGCTTCCATCATGCGGCCGTTGATATGTTGCAGATGACCGGCGTCGCTGCGAAAGAACGCCACGATGCCGAAAATCAACGCCGTCATCAGCGCAACGATGATCGCCGAGAGCAAAGCGACCGCCACCAGCCGCGCCCGCTCGCTCGAAATGCGCAGTTGCAGACGCGGCCCGAGCACGTGCACGAGCTGAAAGACAATCATGCCCGCGAGCACGGCCGAGAGCAGGTGAATGCTCAGAATCAACCACAGTGCGACTGCGGCGAAGAGATAGCTTGCCAGTTCGACCCAAAAGGCTCGATCCGGATTCCAGCCAGAACGCGGTTCCATGCGTTACATCCTTGTCTAAGACCTAGCGCTCAGTTTGCTCTTATTTGCACTTGCGAACACTCATGCGCCGCGCTTAAGCAGCGGCGCAAGATATTTGCCGGTAAAGCTGGCTTTGCTCGCCGCCACATCTTCCGGCGTGCCCTGCGCGATGATCTGCCCGCCGCCTGCACCGCCTTCCGGCCCCAGATCGATCACCCAATCCGCCGTTTTGATCACGTCGAGGTTGTGCTCGATGATGACGACCGTGTTGCCCTGATCGCGCAGACGATGAATGACCGTGAGCAACAACTCGATATCGTGGAAATGCAGCCCCGTCGTCGGTTCGTCCAGGATATACAACGTTCGGCCCGTATCGCGCTTCGAGAGCTCAAGCGAGAGCTTCACGCGCTGCGCCTCGCCGCCCGAGAGCGTGGTGGCCGACTGACCCAGCCGAATGTAACCGAGGCCCACGTCGAGCAGCGTCTTGAGCTTGCGGGCAACGACCGGCACCGGCTTGAAGAACTCATGCGCCTGTTCGACCGTCATGTCCAGCACTTCCGAGATATTGCGCCCTTTGTATTGCACTTCGAGCGTTTCGCGGTTGTAGCGCTTGCCATGGCAAACGTCGCAGGGCACGTACACGTCGGGCAGAAAGTGCATCTCCACCTTGATGACGCCGTCGCCCTGACAGGCTTCGCAACGCCCGCCCTTCACGTTAAACGAGAAGCGCCCCGGATCGTAGCCACGTTCCTTGGCGGCAGGCACGCCCGCGAAGAGCTCGCGAATCGGCGTGAACAGACCCGTGTAGGTCGCCGGGTTCGAACGCGGCGTGCGGCCAATGGGCGATTGATCGACGTTGATGACCTTGTCGAAGTGCTCTAGCCCCTCGATCTGCTCGTACGGCGCAGGTTCTGCCTGAGAGCCGTAAAGATGCCGCGCGACGGCGTGATACAGCGTGTCGTTGATCAGCGTCGACTTGCCCGAGCCGGACACCCCCGTCACGCAGGTGAGCAAACCGACCGGCAGGTCGAGACTCACATGCTTGAGGTTGTTGCCAGTGGCATCGATGATGCGCAGTCGATCTTCACCCGGCGCGCGGCGCTCGTGCGGCACTTCGATGCGACGTGCGCCCGACAGGTATTGCCCAGTCAGCGATTCGGGGGAATTCTCGATCTGCGCGGGGCTGCCTTGCGCGATCACCGTACCGCCGTGAACACCGGCACCCAGCCCCATGTCGACGACGTAGTCGCTCGCGAGAATCATGTCCTCGTCGTGTTCGACCACGATCACCGAGTTGCCGAGGTCGCGCAGATGCTTGAGCGTGCCGATCAGACGATCGTTGTCGCGTTGATGCAAGCCGATGGACGGCTCGTCGAGCACATACATCACGCCCGTGAGACCCGAGCCGATTTGCGACGCGAGCCGGATACGCTGCGCCTCGCCGCCCGAGAGCGTGTCGGCGCTGCGCTCCAACGAGAGATAGTCCAGCCCGACGTTATTCAGGAACGACAGCCGCGCGACGATTTCCTTCACGATCTTGTCGGCGATCTCGCGCTTCGAGCCATGCAGCACGAGCTCGTGGAAATAACCGAGCGTCTCGCGCAGCGGCAAGTTGCCGATTTCATATATCGCTCGTGCCTGTGGGCCTTCGCCCACTTTGACGAAGCGTGCTTCGCGGCGCAGGCGGCTGCCTTCGCAATCGGGGCAGGCGCGGTTGTTCTGGTACTTGGCGAGCTCTTCGCGCACCGCGACCGAATCGGTCTCGCGATAGCGGCGCTCGAGGTTCGGGATGATGCCTTCGAACTCGTGCTCGCGCACCGACGTGCGGCCCTTCTCGTTCACATACGTGAACGGAATCGTCTGCTCGCCCGAGCCGTACAGCACGATCTTCTGCGTGTCTTCCGGCAATTCCTCGAACGGCGTGTCCACGTCGAAGTCGTAGAACGCGGCGAGGCTTTGCAGCATCTGGAAGTAGAACTGATTGCGTCGATCCCAGCCCTTGATGGCACCCGAGGCGAGCGACAGTGCCGGGAAACCGACGACGCGCTTCGGATCGAAGAACGTCATCTGACCCAGACCGTCGCAGGTCGGGCACGCACCCATCGGATTGTTGAACGAGAACAGCCGCGGCTCGAGCTCTTGCAGCGAATACGAGCAGACGGGGCACGCGAACTTCGAGCTGAAGACGTGTTCCTTGTCGGTATCCATCTCCACGGCAATCGCGCGGCCGTCGGCCAGGCGCAGTGCCGTCTCGAACGATTCGGCAAGACGCTGCTTGAGATCCGGGCGCACCTTGACGCGGTCGATTACCACGTCGACCGAGTGCTTCTCCGTTTTCTTGAGCTTAGGCAGCGCCTCGATGTCATAGACGCGAGCGGTGCCTTCGTTGGCTGCGCCGCCGCCCGAACGAATGCGAAAACGTACGAAACCCTGTGCCTGCATCGATTCGAACAAGTCGGCATGCTCGCCTTTGCGATCGACCACGATCGGCGCGAGGATCATCAGCTTGGTGTCTTCGGGCAGCGCGAGCACGGCGTCGACCATTTGCGACACGTTTTGCGATTCGAGCGGCAGACCGTGATCGGGGCAGTAGGGCGTACCCACGCGGGCGTACAGCAGACGCAGGTAGTCGTGAATCTCCGTGACCGTGCCGACGGTCGAGCGCGGGTTGTGCGACGTGGCCTTCTGTTCGATGGAAATCGCGGGCGAGAGGCCCTCGATCAGATCGACGTCCGGTTTTTCCATCAATTGCAGGAACTGCCTGGCGTAGGCCGACAGGCTCTCGACATAGCGGCGCTGACCTTCGGCGTAGAGCGTATCGAAGGCGAGCGACGACTTACCCGAACCGGACAGGCCGGTGATCACCACAAGCTGATGACGGGGCAGGTCGAGATTGACGTTCTTGAGGTTGTGGGTGCGAGCCCCACGAATACGAATGGTTTCCATGACGGTTCCGGAGTCGTCGCCGATGAACCCGCGCGGCGAATTGTCGCGGGAGCGGGTTCCGGCCCCCAAGTGCCCTGGTTTCCCGGGTCGTCGGGCCGCGCCGGCACGGTGAATCCGGGCATCGGCACAGCAGGCGGCGGGAGCGGTCGGGCGGACCGCAGGGGGGAAATCCGGGCGGCTAAACCTGCTAATATACCTAAGTTTGATTTCTGGGGCAGAACCTACCGAGCGCATGGCGCAGGCGGGTTGCCAACGTGGGGACAGATGGGGACGAACGGCCCGATTTCCAGAGGCTGGCCCCATGGCAGCGCAAGATTCCGTCCGAGAGCGGGCAAATGGCCTCCGAGAAGGCCGTGCACAGGCGGTTTCGCGGTGCGGCGATCAGGCGCAAAGCAGGCACTCAATCAGATCAATCCGAGGCTGGACGAGCTTTTTCATCTCTCAGGACGTAATGTCTACCGATTCCGTGACTTCCGCATCCCCTGCCACGACCAGCGGCCGTGGTGGCCGTATGACGCCGCTAGAAGTGCGCGCGAGCGCTTCGCTAGCGAGCATCTTCGCGCTGCGCATGCTTGGCCTGTTCCTGATCATGCCGGTGTTCTCTGTGTTTGCGCAGACGATTCCCGGCGGCAACAACACCTTTCTCGTCGGGCTGGCCATTGGCATCTACGGCCTGACGCAGTCGTTGCTGTATATCCCGTACGGCTGGGCGTCCGATCGGCTCGGCCGCAAGCCCGTCATTATTTTCGGCCTGATCATCTTCGCTATCGGTTCGCTGATCGCGGCGCTGGCGCACGACCTGACGTGGATCATCGTCGGACGCGCGATTCAGGGCGCCGGGGCGATCTCGTCGGCCGTGATGGCCTGTGTGGCCGACCTGACGAGCGACGCCAACCGGACGAAAGCGATGGCGATGATTGGCGGCAGCATCGGTATCTCGTTTGCCGTGGCCATCGTGTGTGCGCCGTTCCTTTATCACTGGCTGGGCATGAGCGGCCTGTTCTCGGCCATCGGCATTCTGGCTGTCGTGGCGATCTTCGTGGTGCTGTGGGTGGTGCCGACACCGCCAGTGCACGCCAAAGCCGGTCCGGCCCCGTTCTCCGAGGTGCTGCACAACCCGGAGTTGCTGCGTCTCAATTTCGGCGTTTTCGTGTTGCACGCGACCCAAACGGCATTGTTTGTGGCGATGCCGCGCATGTTGGTGGCGGCCGGTTTGCCGGTGGCACAGCACTGGGAAATTTATCTGCCGGTGATGGGGTTGTCGTTCGTCGCGATGGTGCCCGCGATCATTGCGGCGGAAAAGCGCGGCAAGATGAAGGTGGTGCTGCTCTCGGCGATCGCGCTGGTGGCGATTGCGCAGTTGGCACTGGGCGGTTTGCCGCCGACGGTGGCGGTGATTGCGATCGTGCTGTTCGTGTATTTCCTCGGCTTCAATGTGCTGGAAGCGTCGCAACCGTCGCTGGTGTCGAAACTGGCGCCGGGGCAGCGTAAGGGCGCGGCGGTGGGCGTCTACAATACGACGCAGGCGCTGGGTTTGTTCTGTGGTGGCGCACTAGGGGGTTATCTGATGACCCACTACGGTCAGAACGCAATCTTCCTGACTTGTGCAGCGGGTGCTTTCCTGTGGCTTATAATCGCCGCACCGATGAAGGCACCAGCGCCTCGTCAATCCTGAACGGATTTCAGCAATACCGGAGAAAGTTTCATGGCATCAGTCAACAAAGTCATCCTGGTCGGCAATCTGGGCGCCGATCCCGAAGTGCGCTATCTGCCGAGCGGCGATGCGGTAGCGAACATTCGTCTTGCAACGACCGACCGCTATAAGGACAAGCAGTCTGGCGAATTCAAGGAGATGACCGAATGGCATCGTGTGTCGTTCTTCGGCCGTCTCGCGGAAATCGTCAATGAGTACCTGAAGAAGGGCTCGTCGGTGTACATCGAAGGCAAGATCCGCACGCGCAAGTACCAAGCGCAAGACGGCACGGACCGTTACAGCACGGACATCGTGGCTGACCAGATGCAAATGCTGGGTGGCCGTGGTGGCGAGGGCGGTGGTGGCGGCGGTGGCGGTGGCTATTCGCGCGGCGGCGGCGATGAAGGCGGCGGCGGTGGTGGCGGCGGTTACTCGCGCGGTGGTGGTGGCGGTGGCCGTCAGCAGCAAGCCCCGGCCAAGCAGTCGGGCGGCTTCGACGACATGGACGACGATATTCCGTTCTAAAGCGTCGCCAAGCGTCACGCTTGAACAAAACCCCGAAGGTCTCAGACCCTCGGGGTTTTTTGTTTCAGGCGTGCGTGAGTGTTAGTGGTAGAAGTCTTAACTTCAAGGCTGCGCGAGCGACAACCGGTAGATATCCGCTGGCGCGAGAATCGCAGACGGCGCGCCTCGGCGCACGACATTCAGCATGGCGCCGCCAACCACACGGGTCGTCAGCACGCTGGACGGCGAGATGCTCCGCACCAGTGCGAGCACCGGCCCCAGCAACAAATACAACCAACGGTAGCTGGTCGTGCGCGACTGAATACCGTCTTCAGGAACGATGGCGGCCGGGCGGAAGATGGCAACGCGACCGAAGGGCAGGCGTTGCAAGGCGTTTTCCGTTTGCCCTCGCACACGCGCCCACATCGTCTTGCCGCGCTCGCTGCTGTCTGCCCCGGCGCCTGACACGTACACCATCGCCATGCCCGGACTGCGGGCCAGTAATTGCTGCGCGACGTGCAGCGTCAGGTCGTACGTCACCGCACGATAGTCCGGCTCCGACATCCCGAACGACGTCACCCCGATGCAAAAGAAACACGCATCGATGTTGGCGAACACGTCATCCGATGCATCGAAGGTCTTCAAGTCGGGAGCCACGACAACCCGGACGCGTGGATCGTCGTAGCCCTTCAACGCCTGTCGGCCGACCACGACAATTTCGGTGACGTCCGGTGCCTTCAGGCAGGCGAGTAACGCGCCTTGACCGACCATGCCGCTCGCGCCAAACAGGACAATTCGCATGACGTTACTCCGTAGGCCACTCGGGGGCTGCGGCATTGAAATCGGCAGCCAACGTGACGGGTTTCCATTGTTGCATGGCGTCGTGACGCGCTTGCTCCTGCGCTTGCAGGATTTGCCACGCATCGGACCCTAAGACCAAACGTGCGGGCAAATCCGAGCGTGTAGCGAGCTGGGCAACCAACGCCGCAATACGTTGCGGGTCGCCGACTTCGTGTCCGATGTAAGCGTCGATCAACGTCTTGAATTCGCCCATCGAAGGTGCGTAGTCGGCAGGCAGATCCTTCAACGTCTCGCGTGCTTCATGACCCCAGCCGGTTCGCATCCCGCCGGGTTCCAGCGTGCAAATACGAATGCCGAACGGGGCGACTTCCTTACCCACCACATCACTGAATCCACCCACTGCCCACTTCGCGGCTTGATACGCGGCGAGCCCCGGATTACTGACCCGGCCACCGACCGACGACACCTGAAAAATATGCCCACTGCCTTGACGACGCATGGCGGGAATGGCGGCGCGCGTGAGGTTCACGACACCAAAGAAATTCGTCTCGATCTGCGCCCGGAAATCCGCTTCTGCGGTGTATTCGAACGGCTCGATATGCCCGTAACCGGCGTTGTTGACGAGTACGTCGAGGCTTCCGAACCGGCGCACCGCTTCATCCACGGCACGGCTGGCTTGCGCGCTGTCGGTGACGTCGAGGGGAAACGTCGCGAGCTGCTCCCCGTAGGCTTGGAAATCGGTCTGCAACGCTGCGAGTTGCGCTTCACCGCGCGCCGTCGCCAGCACCTTGTGGCCCTGCTGAAGCGCGGCCTCGACAATCGAACGCCCCAGACCTCGTGCAGCGCCGGTAATCAACCAAACTTTGGACATGATAGTCATCCTTTGAAGATCTACTGCGGATTAACACCGGCTTCACCGGTGGATATAAATGCGTGCGTACGCACTCAATTAATAGGCAAAAAATTGGGCAACGAAACGCGTTGAATCGCCCTTGCCTTAAACGAAACCTCGAAGCTAACCGCCTTACGCCGTAATGCCGCGCCACACCATATGGAACCCCAACTGCCGGAACCGGATGTGCGCGTCGGGTTGCTGATTCACATGGTCGATGGTGGCATCGGCAATTTGCTCGAAGACCGAGGCGAGAAACGAAATCGGCGCCTCGACCAGCACGCCGTCCCGGACCCCGTCTTCCAGCATCTGGGCGACAGCGAGAAACGGTTCCATGCC
This sequence comes from Pandoraea pneumonica, assembly GCF_049918595.1. Taxonomy (GTDB): domain Bacteria; phylum Pseudomonadota; class Gammaproteobacteria; order Burkholderiales; family Burkholderiaceae; genus Pandoraea; species Pandoraea pneumonica_A. The sequence continues at coordinate 426,320 of NZ_JBNCRZ010000001.1, read as the reverse complement.
TTGCATCCGGGTCGTCTCCGAAAGCAGTCCCGACGTGGAAAGGCGCGCCATGGCATGCCGTCCGGCAGCGTTGGCCAGTCCCCAACTGACAAACCGATCGAACACGTGCGCCATGCGCTGCTCGTAGCCACCCTTGTGCGGATAGTCCGGCATCAGGGCTTGCGCCAACTGCTGCTTGAGGTGCAGGTACAACTCGCGAAACAGCGTTTCCTTACTCTCGAAGTAGGTGAACAAGGTGCCTTCCGCCACCCCTGCGCCCTTGGCGATCGCCGAGGTCGTCGCCATCACGCCGTGCTCCGCCACAGCCAGCGTTGCCGACTGAAGCAGGGCGTTACGTTTCTCGGGGCTGAGCGGGCGAGCCATGGCAATACCGTTAAATAGAGTGAGTGCGCGCTCAATTATACGCAACTTGCGGGGAAGTGCAAACGGCCTCACGAAGCGCGACGCCTGACGACAAAACGCGACAAAAGCCCACGTGGCGTCGATTGTCTTGCGCGAGGGGCCGTCATAACCTCGGCGTCGACGATTTGGGAGAACGAAGATGGCAACGACCGGCGTGCGCGCTGCGGTGGGTATTTGGGCAGCGATACTGACTGCGATATCGCTGCAAGCGTGCGCGCTCGAGATGTCGACCACCCACGGTGTGCCGATCTTTGCCTCTAATGAGGCCGCCATCTGGGCGGGCGAGGGCGGCGCAGTGCGATGGCAGCCCTCGGTCACCGACACATGGCAGTGGCAACTGCGGGGCAAGATCAACACGGCCTACAACGTCAATGTCTACGATATCGATCTGTTCGATACCGACGCCGCGACGATCGCGCAACTCAAGCGTGCCAGGCGCAAGGTCGTTTGCTACTTCTCCGCAGGTAGCTCGGAGAATTGGCGTGCCGACTTCGGGCAGTTCAAGTCTGCGGAGAAGGGCAAGGCGATGCGTGGCTGGGCGGGCGAAAACTGGCTCGATGTGCGCTCCGCCAACGTCCGCCGGATCATGAAAGATCGGCTCGATCATGCAGCGGTGAAAGGTTGCGACGGTGTCGAGCCTGACAACGTAGACGGCTACACCAACGACACCGGCTTTGCGCTCAGCGCGCAAGACCAGCTCGACTTCAACCGATTTCTCGCCGAAGAGGCTCATGCGCGCAGCCTTGCAATCGGATTGAAGAACGACACCGATCAGTTGGCGGCGCTCGAACCGTTCTTCGATTTTGCGGTGAACGAGGCGTGCCACGAGGAGAACGAATGCGGGTGGTACGTCGCTTTCACCGCCAAACATAAGCCTGTCTTCAACGCCGAATATCGCGCGAGTTATCGCACCGAAGCGGGGCGGCAAGCCCTGTGTGCGGCGGCAAAAAAAGCGAACTTACGCACGCTCGTGTTGCCGCGCGAACTGAATGACGGCTTCCGATTCAGTTGCGATTGAGCGGACAAAGCGCCGCGGTAATGCTGTGAAAGTTAAGCGTCGCGTGTGCGGCGACAAATCGAAATATTTCTCGTCAGGACTCCACACTATCTGAGCATCGGGATACGTAACATTTTGCGAAGCCTTCCTCTCGCAGTGTTATCAGCCCCCCATCCCGATGAAGATTCTCTACACCAACTTTCACGTCGGCTGCGGCGGCGGCCAGGACACCTATATCCGCGACCTTGCCGTGGCGATGAGCCGGGGCCATCAGGTCACGGTCGCGTCCCCGCCCGGCAGTCACTTGTCGGAAAAACTCAAGCATGCGTCCGGTGTCGAGACGGTCGAGATTCATTTCAAACTGCGCTGGCATAACTTCTTGCGCGAGACGCTCAAGCTGCGAACGCTAATCGAAACGGGGCGCTTCGACATCGTCCACGTGAACGGCTCGGCGGATCATCGGCAGGTCATGTTGGCGATCGCTGGCTTGCCCAATCGTCCGGAAGTCATCTTCACCAAACACAACACCTACGCAGCCAACTCGCTGGGCAATTGGTTTCGCGCGAAGTTCGGCACAAGTCTGACGATTGCCGTCAGCGACTACGTGCGCGAAATGCTCGAACAAAAATCGGCGTACCGAAACGTCGTCGTCATTAAGCATGGTGTTCGCGCTGTCGGGCAAGAAGCCTTGAACTGGGACGCGATTCGTACGCGCAGAACCGCATTGCTCGGCATGAATTCAGCCGATGCCATCGTGCTCGGCAGCGCGGCGGGCACTGGAGCATCGAAGGGCTGGGCCGACTTGATCGCCGCGCTGATGTTGTTGCCGCCGGATCTGCGCAGCCGATTCCGTGTCTGGCTAGCGGGCACCGCGCCGAGCGATGCACAACGTGCCATGGTGTCGCGCTGCGGTCTCGACGAACAGATTGTCTTCACCGGCACACTCGACAGCGTGCAAGACCTGTTGGCCGTGACCGACGTGTCGTTCGTGCTCTCCCATCACGAGAGCCTGTCCTACGCCTGCCGAGAAGCCATGGCGATGGGGTGCCCAATGCTCGTGTCGAAGGTGGGCGGCTTGCCCGAGAACGTCTCGAACGGCGTGGACGGCTGGATCGTGCCGCCGCGCAATGCCAGCGCCATCGCGCAGGTGCTTCGCGAGATCGTCGCGGACCCGGGACGTGTGCGTCTCATGGGCCACATGGCCGCGATGAAAGCCCGTTCGGAATTCTGCTTCGAGAGTTTCGTCGCGGCGACGCATGGCGTGTACATGGACGCCTTGTCGGTGCATCTCATCGCGTCGAAGCAATTGGCGTGAGGTCGTGTCGTGCGCTATCCCATCCTGATGTACCACCATATCCGGCCATTGCCGGACGCCACCGATCCGCTACGCGGTCTCAGCGTCGACCCCGCGACGTTCGCCCGCCAGATGCGCTTGCTCAAGCGATTGGGTTTTCAGGGGCTGAGCATGCGCGACCTACAGCCTTACCTAACGGGTCAGCGGAGCGGCGAACATCACGCCCTCCCGCGTCGCGTCTTCGGCATTACCTTCGACGACGGCTACAGCAATGTGCTGACGAATGCGATGCCGGTGCTGGACGAACTCGGCTTCACCGCGACGTGCTACTTCGTCGCGGGACGTCTGGGCGGCGAGAACGACTGGGACGCCCATCTGCCCACCCAACGGGCGCGCCTGATGTACCGGGACGAGCTGCTCACGTGGATGCGCCACGGCCACGAGGTGGGTTCGCACACGGTGGATCACGTCTCGCTGCCAGACGTGTGCGCGCAAGCCGCTGCGCAGCAGATCGTCGATGCCAAGCGCCGTCTCGAAGACATTTGCAACACGCGCGTCGCATCGTTTTGCTATCCCTACGGCAACGTCAACCGGCAGGTGCGCGATCTGGTCGAGCGGGCCGGTTATGGCAATGCCACAACCACACGGCGAGGAGGGGTATCGCCGGACGACGACCCGTTCCTGCTCGCCCGAATCACCGTCGCGGCAGGCGTCGGGCCTTACCGGCTGCTGTACAAATGCCTGACCGTCTAGCGGCGGCCGCCATCCCCGGCACCGCCGGGAGGAATTCACGGGGTATCTGACGTTTCATCGTCCCTTCGTCGAAAGGGGAAACGGGTAACCTTGCGGTTTTTAGGAAACCTTGTCATCGATGAGCCGTCACAGCACACCTTCCCGACGCGATAGGGGGCGGATCGGTCGCGTCGGCGCTGGCCTGCTGGCAGCCCTCGCGACGGGCGTCCTCGCGCTGGCCTTGCCTGGTGCGGCACAGGCCAAAGCTTGCCGTGCCGAAGGCAGCGACCCCACGCGCCCGTCCATCGGCCTTGTGCTCTCGGGCGGCGGCGCCAGAGGCTATGCGCATCTGGGCGTGCTGGAGGTGCTTGAAAAGAACCACATCCCGGTCGACTGCATTGCCGCGGCCAGCATGGGGGCGGTGGTCGGTGGTTTATACGCGAGCGGGCTCGACACGAAAGACATGCGCCATCGGCTCGAGAACGTGAATCTGGCCGACGTGGCGTTCGACGTGGTGGATCGTAGCGACCTGCCGCAGTCGCTGCGCGAAGACGAGCGCTATTACGTCGACAGCTTCTCGCTAGGTTTCGGCAACAACGGCTTCCAGTTGCCGTCCGGGCTGGTGCACGGCAACCGTCTGCAAGCTTTGCTTCAGGAGTGGACGCCCACCATCACGGGCAAGGTCACCTTCGACAGTCTGCCCATTCCTTTTCGTGCGATCGCCACCGACTTGCGCACCGGCCAGATGGTGGTGCTCGACCACGGGTCGTTACCGCAGGCCATTCGCGCGAGTATGGCGCTGCCGGGGCTGTTCTCGCCAACGGATGTCGACGGCCGCACGCTGATCGACGGCGGCATTACCAGCAACTTGCCGATCGAAACCGTGCGCGAGATGGGCGCCGATATCGTGATTGCCGTCGATATCGGTTCGCCGCTGCGCCCGCTCGACGCGCTGTCGTCACCGGCGGACGTGATGCAGCAGATGATCGGCATCTTGATTCGCCAAAACGTGGCTCGCCAGCGCGACCAGTTGCACAGCGGCGATGTGCTGATTCAGCCCGACTTGGGCCGCCTGACCTTCACCGACTTCCAGAGTGCAGCGAGCGCCATCGACGCCGGCGCGGCGGCCACGCGTGCGGCGTTACCGCAATTGCAGCGGCTCGCTTTATCGCCAACGGCCTATGCCGCGTGGCGCGCGCGCCATGAAATTCCCGCGGCGCAGACGGTGCGCATTGCAAAAATCGAAATCCAGTCACGCGGCGTGGTGCCGCCCGAGAAGATCAGAGCGGCAATTCATGTGCAGGAGGGGGATGTCTACGATCCGGCGCGTATCAATAAAGACCTGCAAGCGCTGACCAACGAAGACGATTTCGAGAGCGTGACGCAGCAAATCGTCGACGACAACGGGCAGCACAAGCTCGTGGTCACTGCGCAGGAGAAGCGCTGGGGGCCGAACTTCCTGCTCTTCGGGCTGGGTCTGTCAGCGACGACGAAAGAAGAGGGCAATTTCCGCCTGCACGTCGGATACCGTCGCCCGTGGCTAACCGACAGTGGACTCGAAGCCCGCGTCGACGCCACGGTAGGTAGCGATCAAGCCGATCTGCATATGGAGCTTCGGCAGCCACTGGCGAATGCGTGGGGCCCGTACATCGCGCCGTATGTCGACTTGCAGCGCCGGCACGCGAACGTCTACGACGAATCGGGGGATATCAAACTCACGCGATACCGACTGACGACCGAGCGTGCCGGTCTCGATGTCGGCTTCCCGATATCGCATCTGGGCGACTTCCGGTTAGGGATTGCCTACGCGCATGGCACGGCGACGCCGCAGTACAACATTCCCCTCGATGAGGACGTGGCAGCGCGCGACCTGCTGTTTCCGGATATCTATGGCCGCCAGCTCAGCGCACGTGCCAAGCTCGTGATCGACCAGTTGGACGATCCTCAATTCGTGCGCAAGGGCTACTTTCTGGAGTTGCGCGCGGAGCGCTCGCTGTTTGCGGGCGACGATAGTTACACCGAGGTGTATGGCAAAGCGCTGGTGGCGGCGAGTTACGGGCGGCATAGCGTCAACGCCAGCGTGGAAGCCGGTAACAACTTCGGCGGCGTGAATCCCACGAACCCGTTTGGTTTCACCTTGGGCGGGTTCCAGCATCTGTCGGCCTACGCGGCGGACCAGTTGGCCGGGAATTCGATGTTCTACAGTCAGGTGACGTACATGAACCAACTGGCGACGTTCTCGGCATCGCCGATCCGGCGACTGTTTGTGGGGCTCAGTCTCGAAGCGGGCAACGTGTGGGGCGGCGATGCGAGTTTCGGTAGCGGCACGCTGCGGCGAAGCATTACGGCGTTCACGGCACTGACCACGTCGTTCGGCCCGATCTATCTCGGTGTTGCGTTCGCACCGGGTGGCCGCAATAACTTCTACTTCCAGTTGGGGCGGACGTATTGATGGAAGTCTTCATCGCGTTTCTCAAGCTTGGGCTGACGTCTTTTGGCGGTCCTATCGCCCATCTGGGGTATTTCCGACGTGAGTTCGTCGAGCGGCGGCGCTGGCTCGATGATGCGACCTTCACCGATCTCGTCGGGCTTTGTCAGTTCCTGCCGGGTCCGGCGAGCAGTCAGCTCGGCTTCTCGATAGGGTTGGTGCGAGCAGGCTGGCTCGGTGGCCTCGCGGCGTGGGTGGGTTTCACGCTGCCTTCGGTCTTGCTACTCATCGGATTCGCAGCGCTCGCGCCTGACTTGAGCGGTCCGGTCGGGGTTGGGCTAATCCATGGATTGAAGTTGGTCGCTGTCGCCGTCGTGGCGCAGGCGGTGTGGGATATGGCGAGGCATCTGTGTCCGGATCGCCAGCGGGCCGGGATCGCGTTGATTGCTGTTGTCGTGGTTAGTGTGTTGACGACCGACTATGCGCAACTCGTCATCATCGCGCTGGGTGCTGGGCTCGGGCTTTTGCTGTGCAGGGAGGCATCCTCAAGCGGCGTTGGACGTTCGTCCGTCCTCACGCACGAGGTTCGGGTCTCGCGCACCGTGGGTGTCCTGGCGTTGATTCTCTTCGGCGTCTTGTTGTTCGGGCTTCCCGTGTTGACTGAACACGAGGCCGGAGGGGCGCTCAAGGTATTCGACGCTTTCTATCGATCTGGCGCGTTGGTCTTCGGTGGCGGTCATGTCGTACTTCCATTGCTGCAACAGCAGACCGTCGCAACGGGTTGGATCTCGCCAAACGATTTCCTGGCGGGATATGGTGCTGCGCAGGCGGTCCCCGGTCCGTTGTTCTCGTTCGCCGCGTTTCTCGGGTGGATGAACGCCGACGCGCCGAACCATTGGACAGGTGCGACACTCGCCACGGTAGGCATCTTTCTTCCCGGCTTTTTGCTGGTGCTTGCTGCGCTTCCCTTCTGGCAAACCCTGCGCGCCCGGCCCTCGATGGCGGCGCTGCTCGCAGGCGTCAATGCGGCTGTCGTGGGATTGCTCGCTGCCGCGCTATACAACCCGGTTTGGACAAGTGCCATCGTGTCGACACTGGACGTTGGAATCGCGGTGGCTGGCTTTCTTCTGCTGGCACGCTGGAGGGTTCCGCCGTTAGTGGTCGTTGTCTTATGCGCGGCGGCCGGAATCGCACAAGCGATGCTGCACTGAGTCAGCCTTCGTCGATCGACCGAATGATCCGCGCCGGATTGCCGCCGACAAGCGTGCCGGGCGGCACGTCCTTGGTGACGACGGCACCCGCGGCGATGACGGCGTTCTCGCCAACGGTCACGCCACCGATGACGATCGCGCCCGCCGCGATCCACACGCCTTTGCCGATGGAGATGGGCTTGCCGATCGTCGTCGATCGCCGCGATGCAGGATCGAGCGGATGGCTCGTGGTGATGAGGCTCACATTCGGGCCGATCATCACGTCATCGCCGATGTGGAGCCCACCGAGGTCGTGAAATGTGCAGTTCTGATTGACGAAGACATTGCGGCCGATATGCATCTCATCGCCGCCAGCGGTATAAAACGGCGGGATCAGCAAGAAGCTGTCATCCACCTTCTTGCCGATCAGTTCGCTGAACAACGACCGCACCTCATCCGCGTCGTCGAACGTCAAACGGTTGAGCCGTGCGGTGATCGCCATGGCTCGCCTGACGTTCGCCACCATGGCGGCGGATTCTGCCGTCTTGGCGTGGATGATTTTGGTGCGGTCGTCGTTGCACATTCGTCACGTTCCTCGGATAACTGTCGCGGCAGCGCTTACGACGCGCCGCGCGGTGCCTGAATCATCTTCCATCCATTGCCTGCCGGATCACGGAAACCTGCATCGATGCTGCCGTAGCGTTCGACCGGTTCCTGCGTGAATTCGACGCCGTTGGCTTTCCACCTTTTGTAGGTCTCGTGGCAGTCCGCCACGTGTAGCACCAGCGGCGGCATGGCGCCTTTAGCAACCATCGCCCGCAACGTCTGGGCGGTCGCTTCATCGTGAATCGGCGGACCGGGAGTGAACAAGCCGAGTTGGAACGATGGTTGATCCGGATGCTGGACGGTCAGCCATCGGTACGGTCCGTTGCGCACGTCCGTGTGCACGCGAAAGCCGAGTTTCTCGACGTAGAACGCGAGCGCCGCGTCTTGATCGTCGACGTACAGGCCCACCACATTGATGCCTTGGTTCATAAGTCCTCCTTGGTTTGCGCGGGTAATGGACTGACTTTATCGTCGGCCATGCGGCGGCGCTTCTCCAAAACTGCGATGTTGAGATCGGGCCGTTGGGCGGCCTTCAAGATGCAGGCGGGGACGTGGGCGAGCGGCGGCGTGCTGGCTTTCGCCTCGCGGCGCATTTCCCCCGGGCTCATGCCGGTGATGTCACGAAAGATGCGACCAAAGGTGCCAAGGCTTTCCCAGCCGGTGGCGTAAGCAATCTCCGTGATGCTGAGCTCGGTGTCTCGCAACAGCGTATTGGCTTGCTCGATACGCCGCGTGAGCAGATAGCGATGTGGCGGCAGACCGAACGCCTGCTTGAACGACCGCGCGAAGTGGGCCGTCGACGTACCGCTGACAGCGGCAAGCCGCTCGACCGGCCATGCCTCGTGCGACGCGGCGTCCATCCGGTCCTTGGCGCGCAGCAACCGGCGCAGCAAGGCGGGGTCTTGCACATCCGTGGACGGGGCGCTACGGCGTTCGCGAGAGGCCATGGTTTCAGGAGGCGCGGGGAGGATGGACGTAGTGTATCTCGCGCTCTCCCCATCCATGCCTTGCTGGATGGACGACGTAATCTCAACCGGGACCGAACGACCTAGCAGTTCTTGTACCGGGATAAGCAGACAACTATCTGCGTTCGCACGATATCCCTATGCTGACGACGTTCCCACGACAACAGGCGACGTCAAATGGCACATCACATTGCAGTCCTTCCCGGCGACGGCATTGGCCCGGAGATCACCGCGCAGGCAGTCAACGTGCTCAAAGCGCTCGACTGCGATTTCATTTTCGACGAGGCGCCGGTCGGTGGCGCAGGCTATGCGGCGAGCGGCCACCCATTACCCGAAGCGACACTGGCGTTAGCGCGCTCAGCCGATGCGATTCTGCTCGGTGCCGTGGGCGATTTTCGGTACGACACGTTGGAGCGCTCGCTTCGTCCAGAGCAAGCCATTCTGGGATTGCGCAAGCATCTGGGCCTCTTTGCAAATCTGCGTCCTGTCGTGCTTTACCCGGCGCTCACCGGCGCATCCACGCTCAAGGCGGAAGTCGTGTCCGGGCTCGACTTGCTCATCATCCGCGACCTGACCGGCGACGTGTACTTCGGCAAACCCCGTGGCGTGCGCACCGCCCCGGATGGCGAGTTCGAAGGCGAGCAGGAAGGGTATGACACCATGCGTTACAGCACATCGGAGATCACACGCGTGGCTCATGTCGCGTTTCGTGCCGCGCGCTCGCGTGGCAAGCGGCTGTGCAGCGTCGACAAGGCCAACGTGCTGGAGACATCGCAGTTCTGGCGCAACACCATGAACGCCGTGGCGAAAGACTATCCCGATGTCGAATTGACCCATATGTACATCGACAACGCCGCGATGCAATTAGTCCGTGCGCCCAAGGCCTTCGACGTCATTGTCACGGGCAATCTGTTCGGCGACATTCTGTCTGACCAAGCCGCGATGCTGACCGGCTCGATCGGCATGCTGCCGTCAGCGTCGCTCGATGCCCATGGCAAAGGGCTGTATGAACCGTCGCACGGCTCAGCCCCGGATATCGCGGGGAAAGACATTGCCAATCCGCTGGCGACGATTCTCTCGGCGGCGCTGATGTTGCGGCATTCGCTGAGACTTCCCGACGAGGCCGCACGTGTTGAAGCGGCGGTGGCGCGCGTGCTCGCGTCCGGCTTGCGCACGCCGGACATCTGGGAGCCCGGCATGCAGCGCGTGGGCACTGCCGAAATGGGTGCAACTGTGGCGGCGGCTTGTTAGCCTGCCTTCAATGTCGGTATGTCCAGCCGGGGGCATGCGCTTGATGGATTGCGACTACTCGCCAGCAGAGAAGGCGGCGCGCAGAAATGCCGCAACGTCGCCGGGCGCTTCCTCGCGGCCTTGGGCATCGCCGCCCATCGTGACACCGCGTGTCAGGCAGCTTTTCGATTCGGCAGTGGCTGCCGCACCGGTCAGCGTCTGGCCGTCGCGAATCATCGTGAGCTTGCGGCTGTCGAGATCGAACACGCCGTGACATTCTCGCCCGCTGGTCGCCAGCGGCACCGAGCGCAGGGCCGTTGGCCGGTCGAACGCGTGATACGCATTCGGATACTCCTTGACCACGACATGCACGCCTTTCGCACGCAACGTGTCTGCATACGACACGCACGGCGCAGCAGGCGTGTAGTTGTCTTTGCCGCCGACGAGCATCAGGATGGGGGCGCCGTCGAGACGTGCAGCGTCATACGAAATACCGCAGGACGGATAGAACGCCACGTGTGCGGCAAAGCGGAGATCGCCATGCGTCGCTGTCTGTTGAAACGGCGCCAATGACGAATAGAGCGCGGCGAAACCTCCGCGTGAAAAGCCCATGACAGCGATTCGCCGCTTGTCGATACGCGGGTCCGTCGCAAGCAAGCGCAGCGCGGCATATGCGTCGGCAACGTCGGCGGCCATCGAAAGCTGCGTCTGATCTTTCTCGGTGTTACGGATGCCGCGCCCGGTAAAGCTATCCACGATGAAGCTGGCATAGCCTAGCGCGTTCATGCGCTGTGCCCACACCCGCTCGCCCGGATTCACGCCACTGCTACCGTGCAGAATGATCACGGCGGGCACCAAAGACGGCGCGTTCTCGGGGAACGTCAAAGTCCCTTCGATAACCGTCTTTTCGTTGCTGGCGTAATTCGCGAGAAAATCGCCGGTGCTGAGCGGTGTCACCGATGCGAAGGCGATGACGCCACTGCGGCCGTCGTTCAGTGAAGGGGCGACGCGTGCGTCGCGGGTGGCATTCGATGCACACGCTGCGATCAGCATGCCAGCGATAGCCGTCAGAACGGTACTGGCCGCAAGGCGGACGATCCTCGAGTTCATTGCGTACGCATTTCCTTGCTGAGACGCTTATCCAGAAAAAAGCCCCACAGGCCGTCACGGCCCATGGGGTTCTTGCATGACAAACAACGTGATTTCGGTCTCGCTAATGACTGATCATCCAAGGCCGTCCGCCAGGCTGTTTGAGACCGCCTGACGCACCTTGGCTAGCGCCCGCCAACGTCACCTTGCCGCCCGTACAGCATTGGCATCCGGCCCGATGCGTGCGCGCCGATCCATCGCCGGACTGACGTGGTGCGTTAGCCGCGCGCTCATTGGTGGCATGCGCCGTACGGCTGGCACCGCCCATCAATGCCAGCGATGGCGCCGTAATGATTCGCGAGCCTTCGCTTCCGCAGTCCGGACAATGACACGGCGCATCGCGATCTGCGATCCGCCTCATCACCGTGAACGGTCCGCAGTCCCCGCATTCGAAGTCGTATATCGGCATGTCGTTCTCCGTTCGATGCGACGTGTCAGGACTTCACAAGATCGGGCGAACACGGCATATCGACACTGCCCTTCACGTGCTTCACCGGGCCGTCCGCGTTCGGACGAATATCGAAGTCGAAGATTTGCGTCGGCAGCCAGAGCGTTGCACAGGCATTCGGAATATCCACCACGCCGCTGATATGCCCCTGTACCGGGGCGCAGCCGAGGATCGAATACGCCTGCGACCCCGAATACCCGAACTTCTTCAGATACTCGATCGCGTTAAGGCACGCCTGACGATAGGCTACCGTTACGTCGAGATAGTGCTGGCCGCCGTGCTCGTCGACCGAGATGCCTTCGAAAATCAGATAGTCGTTGTATGCGGGCGTGATCGGGCTGGGCTGGAACACCGGGTTGCGAATGCCGTACTTCGCCATGCCGCCCTTGATGATGTTCACGCGCATGTGCACCCAACCGGCCATTTCAATCGCGCCGCAGAACGTGATTTCCCCGTCGCCCTGACTGAAATGGAGGTCGCCTACCGAGAGGCCAGCGCCATCGACATACACGGGGAAGAATACTTTCGAGCCGCGCGACAAATCCTTGATGTCGCAATTACCGCCATGTTCGCGCGGTGGCACGGTCCGTGCGCCCATCGCTGCCGCTTTCTCGCGAGCCGCTCCCGACAATTTCCCCATATGCGCCGTCGCAGCAAATGGCGGATTGGCCAACGGTGGCACGCGCTCGGGCGCCGTTGCGATCAGCCCGGTCTCACGCGCGTTCCATGTTTCAAGCAGTTTCGGATCCGGCAGACAACCGATCAGGCCCGGGTGAATCAGCCCCGCAAAATTGACACCCGGAATATGACGAGAACTCGTGTACAGCCCGTGGAAATCCCAGATCGATTTTTGTGCGTGCGGAAAGTGATCGGTCAGAAAGCCGCCACCATTCGTTTTCGAGAAGAAGCCATTGAAGCCCCACTGACTGTCGGCCTTCGCGCCGATGTCCAACAGGTCGACGACGAGCAAATCGCCGGGCTCTGCGCCGCGCACGCCCACCGGGCCCGACAGAAAGTGCACGATCGACAGATCGATATCGCGCACGTCGTCTGCACTGTCATCGTTTTTGATGAAGCCGCCGGTCCAGTCGTACGTCTCCAAAATGAAATCGTCGCCGGGCTTCACCCAACACGCCATCGGAATGTCGGGGTGCCATCGGTTATGCACCTGCTCGTTCTCAAACGCGGACTGCTTCAGGTCGACCTTGATGAGAGTTTCTGCCATTGCGCTCGCTCCTGTTGTCAAATGCCGGTGCGCAAGCACCAGCGTTCTAACGGGCGCCGTGCGGCGCCAAATCTACACAGAGAGGTGTTCGATGACGTACTGAAACATTCAAAGCTACCAAGCCGCGCGTCGCTCAGGACTTCGCGCCTTCGGCCTTCGCAAAACGGCTTTGCACGGCGACCAGTGGGTCGTCGGTGGTGGCCACGAGCCACAGGTGTGCTTGCTCGACGATATGACGGTTGTGATCCTTCAACGGCCCCATGGCGGCAGCCGCTTTCCAGACGACCGGCGCTGTCTTGCTCTTTCTGCCCGATGCCGCGCCGACGAGCAGGCAGTGTGGCCCCAACGGCAGCGAAACGAACGGCAGCCCGGGGCTCGTGCACACGCGCCAGTCGATGAAGGGGGCATCGCCGATGAGCAATGGCGAGGGCAGACCGTAAAGCACACTAAAGTCGTACAGCGCCAACTGTTCGCTCATGCCTGAATAAAGGCGGCGGATGTCGGCGACGACGGCGGCGCGAATTTCATCGTCGAACATCGCCTCTTCGGAATAGCGCGCGACGGCCTCGCGGGCGGGCTTTTGATAGGCGCTGAACAACCCGAGGGCGAGGCAATCCGCGACAGCGCGCTGCACTTCCGCTGCGGAGCCTGCTTCTTCAGGCTTACCCAACTGGGCGGCTTTCAGAAAGCGGGCAAGTCCGGCCTCTTGAATGGCTGGCCCTTGCACCGATGCATCATCGACGGCGTTCTTGTCGAGCGGCACGTAAAGATAATCTTCCGCGGCAAAGTGCGACTTCTTACCTTCGTCGAACTTCACCTCGCCGTCGGCGCAGTCCAAATAGCGAGTGCCGATTCGACCATGCTCCCAAACCCAATTCTTCAGAAACGGACGTAGCGGATGCAGCTTGTCGTGATCAGCCATTGAATTCTCCAAGTGCCCCAGTATAGGGGCAACAGGGCGTGGGTTCGGGAAGAGGGAGTCCGTGCTTCAGGCGACCGGCTTTCGCCACACGCTCGCGAGCCATGGCTGCTGCTCGCGCGGCAATCCGGTAGGGCGGTAGTAGTGTTCAAGTTCGACGAAACCGGCATCGACCACGTAGCTGCGCCACGTTTCGAAGTCATGAAACGCACCATAGCGGCCGTGATGCCAGCCTTCCTGATTCGTGCCGCGTGGGTTGGAGCTGAACAGCACGCCGCCGGGTTTGAGCGTCGCATGGAGTTGGCGCAGCACGCGCGGCAACGCCTGACTCGGGACGTGGAACAGTACGGCGTTGGCGAAAATGCCGTCGAAATGCGCGGCGGGCAAATCGAGGTGAAGAAAATCTTGATGCCACACTTCGCAGCCACTGTCTTCGCGTGCCATGGCAACGAAGCGCTCGGCGCCGTCGAGGCCGATCGCGCGATGGCCCATCGCGGTGAATGCCTTGAGATCGCGCCCCGGACCGCAACCGAAATCGAGAATCGTCAACGGCGGCGTGGCAGTGATGTGACGCAACAGCGCCGACATGTTTTGCGTCACGTCGTGATCGCGCGTGCCTTCGCGGAAGTCTTCCGCGTTTGTGTTGTAGTGCAGCAGGGTACCGGCACTAGTATCGTCGGGTTCGGGAGGCGTGTGGGTCATCGGGGAGCGGGAAGCGGATGCCAAAGGTGACCACCAGTATGCCACCGAAGCCTCCCAAACCTCCTAAGACGCCACGAAGCTCATGGGGCCTTAGGCATGTCCACCCGGTGATCTTCCAGCGCCTGCGCATACGCGGTCAAACCCGCCACTACGGCCTGCTGTTGTTCGAGTGATAACTTCGCCAGCGCATTCGTGACTTGTTGTCTGCCAAAGGCATGAATGGCCGCGACCGTGCGTTTGCCGCGCGGTGTCAGCGACAGCAATTTGGCGCGCGCGTCGCCACGGCTCACGGTCTCTTTCAATTCCCCGGCTTCGATCAGTTTGCGAACCATCCGGCTGATGGTGGATTTTTCCAGATTCAAGAACTCGGCGAGCTCAGCCGCCGTCAGCGACTGACGCGTACCAATTTCCATCATCGCGTGAACGGCCGAGGGCGAATACTCCGTACCCGCCAACGTCGTGCGCATGAAGCCCAGTTCGCGAACCATTTTGCGCGACGCCGCGCGGATGGCATCGATCAATGCCGTGTCGAGATCCGACATTTTTGATTTCCGGTGGATGTTTGAAAATAATGTTGTACGATACAACTAATGCGTGTCTATGGCTATCGATTTCCGCCGCGGACACCGGGGCGTATGTGCGTTGCAACGTTCAGGGGAAAGACATGGAAACGTCGATAGAGCCGACGCGTGCCGTTTCAGGGCGAAACCGCATGGCCGGGCGCGTGGCGCTAGTCACCGGCGGCGGCAGCGGCATTGGCCGGGCCACCGCCCTGCTAATGGCCAGTGAAGGTGCCGCAGCGGTGGTCATCGCGGGCCGCCGTGAACAGGAGGGCGAGGCCGTTGCCGAACAATGTCGCGCTGCGGGTGCACAGGCGTTGTACGTGAAGACCGATGTGACGCGCGAAGCCGACGTGGCGCATCTCGTCGGCACGACCCTCGCGCAGTTCGGACGCCTCGATGTCGCGTTCAACAATGCCGGGTATCAGGAGCGGCGGGCACCCCTTGAAGCACAGGACGCCGCCGTCTACGACACCGTTTTCGACGCCAACGTTCGCTCGGTTTTCCTTTGTCTGAAGCATCAAGTCCCCGCCATGGAGGCTCAAGGTGGCGGGCGCATCGTCATCAACGCGTCGGTGAGCGGGCAGCGCAATCCGAATCCGGGGCTGGCGCTCTATTCGGCGTCCAAGGCGGCGGTCATCTCTTTGATGCGCTCCGCAGCAATGGAATGCGCGCCACGCGGCATTCGCATCAATGCAGTTGCACCGGGGCGCGTGGTGACGGACATGATGCTGGCGTCCGGCATTGCGGACATGTCGGCCGTTGCCGCCGGGCTGCCGCTGCGACGGATGGGGCAGCCCGATGAAGTCGCCGAAGCTGTTGTGTGGCTCGCGTCGGACGAGGCGTCGTTTATCGTCGGCCACGTGCTGGCGGCGGACGGCGGGTTTATGGCGTCGTGAGCGTTCTGCGAGTCGAGTGCGCCGGGGCTATCGCGTCACGGCGGGCCAGCTCATCTCGAAGCGTGCGCCGCCTAATGTCACCGGGTCGGTCGCCATTACTCGGCCGTTGTGCGCACGCAAGACCTGCTCGGTGATGGCGAGGCCCAACCCATAGCCGCCCGTTCTTCGGTCCAGACGTACGAACGCGTCGAAGATCCGCTTGCGTTCGCTCTCAGGAATACCGGGGCCATCGTCTTCCACATAAATCTCCACGTTGCCGTGGCGCAGCAGCAGCCCCACGACAATGCGCGACGTGGCGTAGCGGCTGGCGTTGCGTAGCAAATTGCGCATCGCGTAGGACATCAGTCGCTTGTCCATCACGACCTGCAACGAGGTGTCTAACTCGGTTTCCAGCGTGATTTCTCGGTCGGCGTACAGCAGCGTGGCGTCCTGCACCTGTGCTGCGAACCAGTTCGCCACCGAGGTGGCTTCGACGTGCGACTGTAGCGAGCTGTATTCCAGACGTGCGAACGTGAGGCTCATGTCGATCAACTCGTCGAGTTCTGTCACGTCCTGATCGATACTCTCGAGCGCTTGCTGACAGGCATCCGCAGGGGAGGACGGATCGCGCAGAATTTCGAGCGCAAAGCGCAGTCGTGCCAGCGGCGTGCGCAGCTCATGCGAAATGCCGTTAGTCAGGTCGCGCTGCGTGGCAATCAACTTCTCCATGCGCTCGGCCAGCGCGTTTAGCGTTCTGGCGAGTGGCCCGATGATCACGCTATAGGATTCGCGCGCCCGCGTGTGAAACCGTCCGCCGCTAAAGTCGATGGCCCGCTCTCGCACCATCACCAGATCGACCCAGACCGGACGCATCCACCGATAGGCGACGAATGCGGGTAACGCCAGTGTGGAGAGAATGCAGGGCACGAGAAACCGTGCCGTAAGCAGATGTTCGTGAAGCCACTCGCGGGGCTGGCTGATCAACAGAAGCGCTGCCGGTACCGCAAGCACCAGTAGGCACAGCGACAACATGCGCGTGTAGGTGCGCACGTAGAGACGCGACCAACTGGGGCGCCGGTCGGCGCGGGTGTCGGTCCACGAGCGGCGAAAGCGTTGCCACCGGAGTCGGCAGTAGCGGTAAGGCTGGAAAGGTCGGCCGCGCATGGTGAGTCCCGGTGTCAATCCCAGTCCGACTTGTTGAGCTGATAGCCCTTGCCCCGCACGGTCAGAATGCGCTGCGGCGGTGTGGTGTCGTCGCCCAGTTTGCGGCGCAACTTGTAAATGCCGCCATCGACCGATCGGTCGACTCCATCGAATTCCACGCCGCGCAGTTGTCGCACCAGATCGTCGCGTGTGACGACCTGTCCGGCGGAGCGCGCCAGTGCCCACAGCAAATCGAACTCCGCCGACGTGAGGTCGGGTGTCGTGCCGTTGGGCAGCGTCACGGTGCGGTTGCCACGGTCGATCTTGAATTTGCCGAAGGTGATCGATTCCGGCTGCGCTGCCGAGGATGGCCGCTGCACGTTACGGCGCAGTTGCGCCTTGATGCGCGCGAGCAATACGCGCGGTTGCACGGGCTTATGCACGTAATCGTCCGCACCCAGTTCGAGCCCCAGCACTTCGTCGAACTCCTCATCGCGCGCGGTCACCATGATGACGATGCCGTCATAGTGCTCGCGAGCCTCGCGGCACACCTGAAAACCGTCCTTGCCGGGCAGGTTCACATCGAGAATAACCAGGTCGGGGCGGCGTTTGACGATGGCCTGCACCGCCCGTGCGCCATCGAGCACGGTATCGACTTGATAGCCGTGCTTTTGCATGTAGCCGGCGACCAGCGCCGAGAGGCGAGCGTCGTCTTCGACGAGAAGAATCCGGGTGGGCATGTTCGAGATAGGGGCAGGCGCAGGACGAGGGGGCAGCTTCGGCCAGCAGTGTAGTGGGTTCTCGCGCGTTGTGACGGCCTGTCGACAAAACGCGACAATTCTCCATCAAACGCGACCCATCACTTCGCACGTTCAGATGAATTTCAGGCTTGATGAAGTTGTAATGTGCAACTATATTGTTGCGAAACGCAACTAAACCGAAGATGAACCATGGAAATCAGCGCTAAGCACGCCGACGCGCCTGCCGTGCAGCAGGGGTACGTTCCCGGCTGTGTCGGCGATATTGCAAGCCTGCACGCACGGTTCTATGCAGAACACTGGGGCTTTGGCGCGTACTTCGAGAAGCGGGTGGCCACCGAACTGGCCGCGTTTGCCGGGGACTTGCCCGCCGATGGCAAGGCCATCTGGCTTTGCGTCGAGCATGGCCGAACGCTGGCGTCGCTGGCCATCGATGGCGACCTCGCCACCGGCGTGGCGCACTTGCGATGGTTTATCGTCGACGACGCGCTGCGCGGCACCGGCATTGGGCGCCAACTGATGTCGCAAGCGATGCAGTTCGTCGATGCCCACTACCGTGAAACCTATCTGTGGACGTTCAAAGGGCTGGACGCCGCACGTCATCTCTACGAGTCGTTCGGCTTCCAGCTCACGTCCGAGTCTTCCGGGGCGCAGTGGGGAACCGAGGTCACCGAACAGCGCTTCACTCGCACACGCCCGTCATGACCGAGACGGGCACCGGCTTCACGGCGTCAGGTGCTCGGCAAATGTCTTCAGGTACTTCATGCCGGTATCGCACATAACGGTGACGACGGTAGCGTCTGGTCCGAGTTGCTCGGCAAGTCGCAAGGCCGCCGTCACGTTCGCACCGGTGGACGTGCCGCAGAACAACCCTTCCTCCGCCGCCAGTCGAAATGCCATGGCCTTGGCCTCGTCGGTCGACACGCGCTCGATGTGATTGGCGATACCGTCGCGCCAGAGCGGTACGACGTATCCAGCGCCGATGCCGTCGATCTTATGCGCACCCGAGGGGCCACCCGACAGCACCGCCGACTCTGCGGGTTCCACGGCAACGACACGAATGTTGGCGTCGCGCTGACGCAGCGACTCGGCGATACCGCGCAATGACGCCGCCGTACCGACGCTTTGCACGAAGCCGTCGATGCGTCCGCCAGTCTGTGTCCAGATTTCATCGGCCATCAGCGTGTAGGCATGCAGTTGGTCGGTGTTCTCCATTTGTGCCGTGAGATACGCGCCGGTCTGCTCGGCAATTCGATGGGCTTCACGAATCATGTCCTTCGTCAGCCGTTCGGTCTGCTTGCCGTTGTCGCTGGGAATCAGCGTGAGCCGGGCGCCGAGCAGGCGCATGTGATCGAGCTTTTCCTTCGAGAACGCGTCCGACGTCACGATATGCAGCGGATGCTTCTTGACCGCGCAAATGAGGGCCAACGACACGCCGGTGCTACCGCCCGTGTACTCGACGACGGCACCGCCCGGCGGCAACCGTCCATCCGACTCGGGGGCTTCGATCATGGCAAGCGCCATGCGGTCTTTCATGCTGCCGGTGGGGTTCTGCGTTTCGAGCTTCACGAAGGTGCGCGCGCTGTTGGCGGGCACGACATGCCGAAGCGGCAACAGCGGGGTGTTGCCGATGGTGTCGAGAATGGAGGTCGGGGAGGCGGTCATCAGGGGCGCTCGCTAGTGGCTTGTCACGATGTTGGGGGAGCGGCCGATCTTGCGTGATGGCCGCAGCACGACAAAGTCTAGACCCGGAGATCGCTACAAACTATAGTCGGGAATGACATTATTCGAGTCATTTACGACATGAAACTTGCCATCCTCGCACTCGACGGCGTATTCGACACGGGCCTCACCGTGCTGATGGATACGTTCTCGACCGCCAACGAACTGGCCGCCATGCAGGGGTTTCCGGTGCCGCCGTTCGACGTTCACGTCGTGGGCGTGCGCAAACGCATCAGCACTGCGCTGGGGTTCTCACTGCCAGTGGAACCCGCGAGTGCCCTGCGTCAGGCCGACTGGGTGGTAGTGCCCGCGCTCAACGCCAAGCAACCCGAGGCGCTGACCGTCGCGCTGGCGAGGCCCGACGTCCGAGACGCGATCGCGCACATCCGACGTTGGCACGATGCCTCTGCCACCGGCGTGGCCGCTGCGTGTATCGGGACTTTCCTGCTTGCTGAAACCGGTCTGCTCGATGACCACACCGCGACGACGACATGGTCGCTCGCGCCGTTCTTCCGGCAGCGCTATCCGAGCGTCGATCTCGATCATTCGAAGATGCTGGTGGCCTCCGCGCGCATCGTCACCGCTGGCGCCATGATGGGGCACCTCGATTTGGCGCTCTGGCTGGTGCGCCAGGCAAGCCCTGAATTGGCGGCCTTGGTGGCGAGGCTCATGCTCGTCGATACGCGTTCGTCGCAAGCGCGATACGTCATTCCCGATTTTCTGGCCAATGCCGATCCGCTGATCGCCAAATTCGAGCGCTGGGCGCGTGAGCGTTTGTCGTTGGGTTTCTCGCTTCAGGATGCGGCCAACGCGCTGGCCATTGGGCCGCGCACATTACAACGCCGTACCGAGGCAGTGCTCGGCAAGTCGCCGCTGGCCTTCTTTCAGGATTTACGAATCGAACGGGCGCAGCATCTTGTCTCGCTTGGCCGCGATCTCGAATCGATTGCGACCGAAGTGGGCTACGCCGATGCCGCCACCTTGCGCACGCTGCTGCGTCGCAAGCTGGGGCGGGGTGTGCGCGAGCTTCGGGCCGAAATGCGTTGAATGGGTTGCCGCCAGGCGCTCACCAGGCTTACCCGCCTCACCCTGGAACGCCGTCCATCGGCACTTCCAGACCGACTTTCACGTTGCTCATCGAGACGAGCGTCTTGAAGCGCTTCACGTTGTTGCTCTCGAAGAACAGCGCACGCGTGAGCTCGGTGTACTGCGCCATGTTCTGCACGACCATGATCACCACGAAGTCGCATTCGCCCGCGACGTAGTAGCACTGCTGCACCTGCGCACACGCGAGGAAGCTGCGCCGCATGGCATCGAGCAGATCGAGGCGCTCATTCTCGACTTCGACTTCGGTGATGATAGTGAGCGGATAGCCGACCTGTGCCGCATCGATGAGCGACACCGTTTTTCGCGTCACGCCTTCGTCGCTGAGTTTCTTCAGGCGCCGGTTGACGGCGGCTGACGAGAGATTCACCTGCGCACCGAGGGCATGCTGCGGTGTCGTGGCGTCCTTCTGAATCGCGGCGAGCAGGGCGATGTCGTAACTGTCGAGCGTCATGGCGCGCAATAAAAATTCGATTTGATGGCCGAAAACGCGCAATTGATACGCGTTGTCCGGAATATTATTCAGGTCATCCGATGATACTCCGCCAGCGGTAACGCGCCACTCGCCCGAGTGGCGGGTCTCCCGGGCGTCCAAGTCACACGCAGGTCCAAGACAGCACCGTCTCATGTCGCACAACGAACACACTTCCTCCACGGCTTCCTCGACGTCATCGCTTCGCTTGAATGGCCCCTTGCTGCTGCAACAACTGCGCGAGTTGGGTGAAATTGGTGCCGATCCCGTCAACGGTGGCCGTACCCGCGTCGCACTGACCGACGCCGAGAAAGCAGGCCGCGATCAGGTTGTCGCATGGATGCGCGAGCTGGATCTCGACGTGCGCGTCGACCGCATCGGCAACATCTTTGGCACGCTGCCGTCAGGCACGACGGATGCCGACGGCAACCCACTGCGCCCGCTCATGATGGGTTCGCATATCGATACCGTCGTGGGCGCCGGAGCGCTCGACGGTTGCTACGGCGTGCTGGGCGGACTGGCCGTCGCGCGCGCGTTCCGCGAGGCGGGTATCGTGCCGTCGCGTCCGATCACGGTGGTGGCATTCACTAACGAGGAAGGGGCACGCTTTCATCCGGACATGATGGGGTCGCTCGTGCACGCGGGCGGGTTCTCGCTAGACGAGGCGCTGGATGCCATCGGTACCGATGGTGCGCGACTGGGCGACGAACTGGTTCGCATCGGCTACGCAGGGGACATGACGCCGGGCACGCTCGTGCCGCATGAGTATCTCGAACTCCACATCGAGCAGGGGCCGATTCTGGAAGCCGAGGGTCTGGAAATCGGGGTGGTGGAAAACCTGCAAGGCATTTCGTGGCAGCAGATCACGATCGACGGCAACGCGAATCATGCGGGCACGACGCCCACGCATTTGCGCCATGACGCGGGTTATGCCGCCGCTGCCGTGGTCACCGAGTTGCGCCGCATCGCGCGCGAGTCGGGCACCACGCTCGCGACCGTCGGCACGATGCAACTGTCGCCGAGTGTGATCAACGTGATTGCACGCCGCGCGGTGTTCACTGTGGATATGCGAGACCCGGACGAGCAGCGTCTGGCCGCAGGTGAGGCACGTCTGACCGAATTTTTGATGCAGATTGCCGGGGAGGAAGGTGTGCGCGTCACGACGGAACGCTTCGCACGCTTCTCGCCGGTGGTGTTCGACGCGGCGTTGGCGAATGTGATCGCCGAGTGCACGGAGAAGCGCGGTCTGTCCTACAAGCGGATGACCTCTGGCGCGGGCCACGACGCGCAAATGATCGCGCGCATCGCACCCGCTGCCATGATCTTCGTGCCGAGTCGCGGCGGTATCAGCCACAACCCGCGTGAGCACACCGACGACGATCAACTGGTGAACGGCGCGCAGGTATTGCTCGACGTCGTTGCGCAACGGCTTGGCGTCTCGTCGCTCGACCGATAGCCGACACGCTCGGCATCGTTGCCCCCCAATCTCGAATTACCGGAGTCCCCCCATGCTGTACCTCAATCCTCGCGCGTCGCGTGTGCCGTATCCGGCGGAGCTTCAAAAGATCATGAGCATGGCTCGTGCCAGCGAGAGCCGCGAATGGCTGATGCAATGGGACGGGTTGCGCGCAGGCAGCACGCCGCTGCGTGACTTGCCGGATTTGGCTGCGTCGCTGGGCGTGAAAACTGTGTTGATGAAGGATGAAGCGCTGCGCTCGTCGCTGGGCAGCTTCAAGGCATTGGGTGCGCCTATCGCACTCGTGCGTCAGATTCTGCGCACATTCGAGGGCAACGGGTTCACGGCCAAGACGTTGTTTGCCGGTGCGCATCGCGACGCGCTTGCTGGCTTCACGGCGATCAGCGCGACGGATGGTAATCACGGCCGTGCATTAGCGGCTGCGGCGCAACGCATCGGTTGCCCTTGCGTGATCGTGCTGCACGCCCATGTGAGCGAGGAGCGCGAGCAGGCGATTGCCGCCTACGGTGCGACGATTGTGCGTATCGCAGGTAATTACGACGCCTCGGTGACGGAAGCGGCGGCGCTCGCCGAGCGTCACGGCTGGCATGTGATTTCGGATACGTCTTATGACGGCTACGAAGCGATCCCACGCGATGTGATGCAGGGCTATGGCACCATCGCTGCTGAGGTAGTTGAGGCGTTGGCGGCACCGAGTGAAGACGTCGCGCATGTGGCAAGCACGAGCGCTGCACCGGTGACACATGTCTTTCTGCAAGGCGGCGTGGGCGGGTTGGCCGCTGGCGTTGTGAGCTACTTGTGGGAATGTTGGGGCGCGCAGCGTCCGACGTTCGTCGTGGTCGAGCCGGTGCAAGCCGATTGTCTTTTCCAAAGCGCGATGGCGGGCAAGCCTTCGCAAGCGACTGGCACCGTGGATTCGGTCATGGCGGGGTTGGCGTGCGGCGAGACGTCGCCGTTGGCGTGGCGGTTCTTGCAGCCGTCGGTTGACGGCTTCATGACGGTGACCGACGCGCAAGCGGTGGACGCGATGCGGCGCCTTGCGCAAGGCAGTGAGAACGATGTGCCGTTCGTTGCAGGGGAATCAGGCGTGGCGGGGCTTGCTGGATTGATGGCGGCGACCGCATCGCCGCAGATGACCTCGGCGCTTGGCCTTAATGCCGATGCTCGGGTGTTGCTGATCAACACCGAAGGGGCGACGGCACCGTCCGTCTATGCGGACCTTGTTGGGGAAACGGCTGAGGCGGTGGCCGAACGTCAACGTGCGTGGTTGTCGCGCTGAGTATTGCTGCGTATTGCTGAGGCACGGTGACGGCATCGGCACATCAAGATTCGAGGAACTGACCATGACGCAAGACACCTATTTCGCGAAGGCACTGACCGATTGGCGGCACGCGTTCCATCGTCTGCCGGAGACGGGCTTCGAAGAGGTCAGAACGTCGCAGACAGTGGCAACCATCCTCGAGAGCTTCGGACTGGATGTGCATCGCGGCGTTGGCGGCACCGGCGTCGTCGCGAGTTTGACTGTCGGCGACGGCCCGGGGGCGATCGGCATTCGTGCAGATATGGATGCCTTGCAGATCAACGAGCAGGCACCGGGGCGCGACCACGCTTCGCAAGTGGCCGGCAAGATGCACGCGTGTGGTCACGACGGGCATATGTCGATGGTGCTGGGCGCGGCCAAGTTGTTGTGCGAATCGCGCGACTTCAACGGCACGGTACGCTTCATTTTCCAGCCCGCCGAGGAGCATGGCCGGGGCGCAAAGGCGATGATTGCCGACGGGCTGCTGACACGCTTTCCCATCGATGCGATTTACGGCATCCACAACATGCCGGGCATTCCGGCTGGGCAGATCGCGACGCGCGCGGGCGGCATCATGGCGAGCGAAGACAACTTCGTGATCCGGATTCGCGGCAAGGGCACGCACGCTGCGCGTCCCCATATGGGGATTGATCCTCTGGTGATCGGCGCGGAGATTGTGGTGGCGCTGCAAACGGTGGTGTCGCGTAGCGTCGACCCGGGCGAGTCGGCGGTGGTGTCTTGCACGGAATTCATCACCGACGGTATTCGCAATGCGATTCCCACGAACGTCGTCATCAAGGGCGATACGCGCAGTTACACGCCCGACGTACAGCGCTTGCTCGAAATTCGCATGCGCGACATCTGCATGGGCATCTGCGCGATGCACGGCGCCCATTGCGAATTCGAGTACACGCACGAGTTCGCGCCGACGATGAACTGGGAAGCGAACACCGAGGTCGCGGTACGTGCGGCGAAGGCCGTGGCAGGTGACGCGATGGTCGAGGCGAACATTGCGCCGGTGATGGCGTCGGAAGACTTCGGCGTGTTTCTGCAACATCTGCCGGGCAACTTCGCGTTCATCGGCAACGGCACGCAGGATGAGCCCGGCGCGATTCCGCTGCACAACGCGTGCTACGACTTCAACGACGCGATTCTGCCGTTGGGGGCGAAGTATTTTGCGCAGATTGTGCGCGAGAGTTTGCCGCGTTGAGTTTGTCGCGAATCCAGAAGATCACCGCACCGGCGTCAACGCGGCTGTGCCCGCGTTGATGACTGCATCGGGCAGTTCGCGCACCGCTTCGAGGGTCTTGCGGATGTGGGCGGCGAGATACTCGGCCGCTTTGCGCGCATCGCGCGCGAGGCACGCGTCGAAGATCGCCTGATGCTCCTCGTGCACGTCGCGCGGCACCGGTTGGTGCGTGATCGACAAGCGGCGATAGCGCTCCGACTGCCGGTAGAGAATCGCGAGAAAGTGATGCAACCAGCGTGACGGACACGCCGCAATCAACACTTCATGAAACGCGCGGTTGCGGGCTTCCCATTGCGCGAAAGCTTCTGCTCCGCCGCTAGCCAACCGTTCTTCCGCAAGCGAGAGCAGGTGGAATGCGCTCGTCAGGTTGGCCTCCCACGTATCGTCGCCCAGCGTGATGGACTGACGCAGCGCTTCTGTCTCCAATTGCACCCGCGTCTCGGTGATGTCGATGAAATCGGCCAGCGAGATCGGCGTCACTCGAAACCCCCGGTGCCCGTGTTGCACCACAAGCGCGTCGGCGACCAGTAATGCCAGTGCTTCGCGCAACGTTCCCGCCCCCACGTCGTACCGATCCTTCAGATGTTCGACCCTTAGCTTCTCGCCCGGCGTCAGCACGCCCTCGACGATGTCGCTGCGCAGGCGCAGGTAGGCGCTTTGGGCGAGGGTGGCGTCGGGAGCCTGAGTGGGCGAGGCAGCGTTGCTGAGCATGGGTCTTCGATGTCTTGGGGCTTCCCTGCGCGTTCGATGTGCCTGGGAATGAGTCTCGCGATTATAAGCAGCTTGGTTGGGATTGTCGCCAAAGATGATAAAAATCGAGATAAATAAAAATTCTCGAGAAAATATTGACGAGGGTCCGGGAGCGGATTTATCGTGTGGTCATGTCGCCGGGTGGGAGCCCGGGCGTGGTCATTCCCCGATAAATCGAGAGCGAGACATGAAAGACTTTCAGAACTTCATCAACGGCGAGTGGGTGTCGAGTGCCCGCACGTTCGAGAACCGCAACCCGGTGGACAACCGCCTGATCGGCCTTGTCCATGAAGCTGGCCGCACGGAAGTGGACGCCGCCGTGCGTGCCGCCCGCGCCGCGCTGCAAGGCCCATGGGGAAAGATGACGGTGGCGCAGCGCGTCGAGTTGCTGCACGCGGTGGCAGATGGGATCAATCGCCGGTTCGACGATTTTCTGGCGGCGGAGATTGCGGATACCGGCAAGCCGCATTCGCTAGCGAGCCATCTGGACATTCCGCGCGGCGCGGCGAACTTCAAGGTGTTCGCGGACATGATTAAGAACGTGCCGACGGAGTCGTTCGCGATGGTGGCGCCGGACGGCGGCAACGCGCTGAACTACGGCGTGCGCACGCCGCGCGGGGTGATCGCGGTGGTTTGTCCGTGGAATTTGCCGCTGTTGCTGATGACGTGGAAGGTTGGCCCGGCACTGGCCTTCGGTAATACGGTGGTGGTGAAGCCGTCGGAGGAAACGCCCGCGACAGCGACGCTGCTAGGCGAAGTGATGAATGAAGTTGGCGTGCCAGCCGGTGTGTACAACGTGGTGCACGGCTTCGGTCCGGAGTCAGCAGGGGCGTTTTTGACGGAGCACCCGGGGGTGAATGGGATCACGTTCACGGGCGAGACGCGTACGGGTGAGGCGATCATGAAGGCCGCGGCGAATGGCGTGCGTCCGGTGTCGTTTGAACTCGGTGGGAAGAATCCGGGGATCGTGTTTGCCGACGCCGACTTCGATAAGGCGGTCGCCGGTATCACTCGCTCCAGCTTCGATAACAGCGGTCAGGTGTGTCTGGGAACGGAGCGCGTCTATGTGCAGCGACCGATTTTCGACCGCTTCGTGGCGGCGCTCAAGGAGCGTGCGGAATCGCTGAAGCTGGGCGATCCGTACGCGCAGGGCACGAATTTCGGGCCACTGGTCTCGCAGGTGCATCGCGAGAAAGTGCTGTCGTACTACGCGAAAGCTCGCGAAGAAGGCGCGACGGTAGTGACGGGCGGCGGTGTGCCCGATATGCCCGCCTCGATGAAGGACGGTGCATGGGTTCAGCCGACGATCTGGACCGGCTTGCCCGAAACCGCTTCGGTGATTCGCGAAGAAATCTTCGGACCCTGCTGCCATATCGCACCGTTCGATACGGAAGAAGAAGTTGTCGCGCTAGCGAACGCAACGCCCTATGGCCTCGCCGCAACCGTCTGGACCTCCGACGTCAGCCGCGCACACCGCATGGGCGCCGCCCTCGAAGTCGGCGTCTGCTGGATCAACGCCTGGTTCCTGCGCGATCTGCGCACCGCCTTCGGTGGCGCAAAACAATCCGGCATCGGACGCGAAGGCGGGGTTCACTCGCTTGAGTTCTATACCGAGCTTCGGAATGTCTGCCTGAAGCTTTAATTCGCAGGCATCGGTGAAAGGTTCATACCGCGTCGGTATCCTCGCCGCGGTACCCACTTCATCCTCCCGTGGTCGGCCGCCGGCACGCTACCCGTTTTCGTCGCTCCACGAAATTCGCTTTGGAAAACGGGCAGCGCACCGCCGACTCGTCTCCACGCCCACTGTTCGTTGCAACCGGCGGTGCACTTGCCTTATTCCTGCTTTTTCCGCACCGCCTGCATCGCACGCTGCAATCGCTTTACGCCTTCCTCGATAGCATCGACACCCGGTGCAGCGAATGACAATCGCAATGACGCTGCATCCGCATCCGCCGCATAGAACGCCGTTCCCGGGACGAATAACACCTTCTGTTCGATCGCGTGCGGCAACAACTCGCTCGTGCGCACCGCCGCCAATCGCGCCCACACAAACATCCCACCCTCCGGAGCATGGAACTGGATCTCGTTACCCAAGAATGCGCCCAGCGATTCGCACATTATGTCGCACTTGCGCTTGTACGCTGCCTTGATGCTCGGCAAATGCCGATCCAACGCACCCGCCGCCAAATACTCCGCCGCCACCGCCTGCGTCCACGGCACACTGCACAAATCCACCGTCTGCTTCGCTACGACGCAACGCCGTGCAATCTCTGGCGGTGCAATGGTCCAACCTACCCGCAACCCCGGGGCTACGATTTTCGACAAGCTCGAAAAATGCACGACCCACGCCCGCGAACCCGGCACCTCATCCGCTAATTCCAACAACGTCGGTAATGCCTCGCCCGCAAACCGCAAGTCGCCATACGGATCGTCCTCGATCACGACGAACCGATACTCGGCCGCTAACTTCAACAACGCCACACGCCGCTCGCGCGACATCGTCGCACCCGTCGGGTTGGCAAACGTCGGCACGGTGTACAACAACTTCGGCACCGCAATCTTTCCCTCGCGCAGCAATGCCGCGAGATGGTCGACGTCCAAGCCATTCGCGTCGACAGGCACTGTCACGATCTGCGCCTGCGCTAGTCTCAACGCCTGCAACGTCGCCGGATATGCAGGCTGCTCCGTCACGACCACGTCGCCCGGGGCGACCATGACGCGCAACAACAAGTCGAGCCCCTGCTGCGAACCGGTGGTTACCAACAACTCTTCGCTCGCGCACTTCGCGCCACGCGTCGCCATCAACGCAATGATCTGCGCCTTGAGTTCCGCAAGCCCATCGGTCGGGCCGTATTGCAAGCATCGCGTCGGCTGCGAGAAAGCGCGAGCCTGCGCCGCGGCCAACCCGTCGACGTCGAATAGGTCGCTGGCTGGGTATCCTCCGGCGAACGAAATCATGCCCGGCTCGGACAAGTACTTGAATAACTCGCGAATCGGCGAGCCCGCCGGATTGGCAAACACTGAAGTGAAGGCGTACATGTAGGCCTCGCTATCGAAAGCGTGGAGCGTGTGACGTGAAATGGAAATTCAGGAGGTGGCGAGCTCCGCCCGCTGGATTTAGCGGGCAGGTGCTCGCGAGATTCGCTGCGCACCCGGCGTATGGCCCGTGGGAGTCCATGGCGCCGGGCACGCGTTAGCGCGATATCACTCGATGGAGAAGTCGATGCCTTGCGCGAGCGGCAGGGCGGAAGAGTAGTTGACGGTGTTGGTGGCACGACGCATGTAACCCTTCCATGCATCGGAGCCCGACTCGCGCCCGCCACCCGTCTCTTTCTCACCACCGAACGCGCCACCAATCTCCGCACCGCTCGGACCGATGTTGACGTTGGCAATGCCGCAATCGCTACCGGCCGACGACGTGAAGCGCTCAGCCTCGCGCAAGTCGGTCGTGAACACGCACGACGACAAACCATGCGACGACGCATTGTTGCCATCGATAGCTTCGTTGAAATCGCTGTACTTGAGCACGTACAGAATCGGCGCGAAAGTCTCGGTCAACACGACTTCGGTCTGCTTGGGCATCTCGACGATGGCCGGCTTCACGTAGAAACCGCTCTCGGCACCCGCGACAGCATGACGCTCGCCGCCCGTCACCTTGCCACCCTGCGCACGTGCGCTCTCGAGCGCTGCCTGCATACGCTTGAACGAACCCTCGTCGATCAGCGGGCCCATCAGCGTGCCACGCTCCAACGGGTTGCCAATCGACACCTTGCCGTACAGGGTCTTCAGGCGATCGACAGTCTTGTCGTACACGCTCTCGTGCACGAACAGTCGGCGCAGCGTGGTGCAACGCTGACCCGCCGTACCCACGGCAGAGAACACGATGCCGCGCAACGCCAGTTCCATGTCTGCACTGCCGGTCACGATGCCAGCGTTGTTGCCGCCCAACTCCAGAATCGAACGGCCGAAACGACGCGCCACTTCGACACCGACCTTACGGCCCATCTCGGTGCTGCCCGTCGCACTCACAATGGCGGAACGCGGATCGGCAACCAATGCCTCGCCCACGTCACGGCCACCAATGACGAGTGCCGTCAGGCCCTCCGGCGCATCGCCGAATTCGGCAATGACTTCTTCCATCAGCTTGTTGACGGCCAGTGCGGTCAACGGGGTCTTCTCCGACGGCTTCCACACGACGGCATTGCCGCACACGAGCGCAAGCGCCGCATTCCACGACCACACAGCAACAGGGAAATTGAACGCAGAAATCACGGTGCACACACCCAGCGGATGCCACGTTTCTGCCATGCGGTGGCCCGGACGCTCCGAAGCAATGGTCAGGCCGTACAACTGACGCGACAGACCAACGGCGAAGTCGCAGATGTCGATCATTTCCTGCACTTCCCCCAGACCCTCTTGCAGGATCTTGCCCGCTTCGAGCGTCACGAGCGCGCCCAGCGCCTGCTTGCGCTCGCGCAACTTTTCGCCGAGCAGACGAACCAGCTCGCCGCGACGCGGGGCCGGTACGTTGCGCCATGCGGTGAAGGCGGTCTGCGCACGGGCGAGCGCAGCTTGCGCATCGGCCACGCTGGCGCTGGCGACGCGGCCAATCAGCGCGCCGTCGATCGGCGAATGCACGGCGATGTCGCCGGTCTCGGCCAGTTTGGCAATACCCAGTTCGTTGAGGATGGAGGTGGCGTTCACGTTGAAATCCCTAAGTAGTTCGGTGGTAGCAGCCGTTGGTAGCAGGCAATGGACGCAGCCAGCGTCGCGTGGGCCTATTGTGCGCCCGTCACAACGCGCATGCCGCGCCCCACGGTCATTTGGCGTTAGCGGTCATCTTGAAGATGCCCTGCGCATTTCCCGCGTCGAAACGCAGGTCGATCTTCCAGCAATGCTTGGCGTTGTCGTATTCACGACGACGCGTGATGAATTCGTAAAAGGACCCCGGCACGTCGCGCGTGACGATCTCGCCATTGGCCGCACGGAACTCACGGCGCACAACATCCGCGCGGTACGCCGTCTGGAACACCCGGCCCGAACGCGAACGCTCGACTTCCGGCTTCATCGGGCGGCCCTTGGCCTTCTCGGCGTCGGACAGCGCAAAGACGTCCTCGACACGATCGGTTGCATGATTGAACGCATTGCCCTCGGTCGCGATCCACGCCATCTCGGCCGATTCGGCGAGCAAGGCGTCGTAGTCGGCTTCGCTGGGCACATCATGCTGACGCGCGAACGCCCCCACGATGACGGGCAGCAGTGCCTGAGCAGTCTCCAGCGGCAGCGTACCGTCGCGCTCCAGTTCCCACAGTTGGCCGACAGCCGCTGGCGTGAGCGGGTCTTTGGACGTGCCCACGACGTTGGACACCGCCTGTTGGAACGCTTCGGAGAATCGCTCGGGGTGCAGTTCGCTCACGAAGAATTGCGAAATCTCTTCCGGAGCATCTTCGTGCGCGTAGGCGCGGCCGGTCATGCCCAAGCGGTCAAGCGGATAGCGGCCGTTCGGACGGAAGCCGAGCGGACGCAGAATGCGCGTGAACGCCGCTTCTCCCGGCGGCAACGCGCCATTGTTGGCCCAGCGCACGGTGCGCAACGCGCCATGGTCGAAATACACGCTGCCACCGCTGGCAATGGTTTCCTCGGTGTAGTTGCGGCCGTTGGCCGAGCGCGCCAGCAACCCCTCGAACAACGCCATGTTCATGGCCTGCGCCAACTCGGCGCGGGTCACCTGACCCGGTTCGAACACCGCCAGTATCGACGGCGAATTGAGCGTGGCGAAAAGCGCGTCGGTACGCGCCTCCCCCAGCAGGGAAACCAGCAAGGACTGCACATTGGCATTGCGCATCGGAATGTCTCGCAGGAATGGGCGCCGTCGCGCTTCTCGTATCGCGCAGCACCACAGGGTGTCAGGGCAGGCGCGCCAGAGTGTCATGTCGCACCTTCTTGCAGTGACAGCATTATTGAAAGGGATGTCACTCGCGTAAAGCGAGATAAAATTGCCACTTGATGCGTTTTTGGAATCAACATGCGCAAGTTCAGAACCCCAAGCACGGGAGCGCTGCTGGCTTTTGAGGCGGCCGCCCGGCACGAAAGCTTTACCCACGCGGCCCGCGAGCTGTTTCTGACGGAAAGTGCGGTCTCGCGCCAGATTGCCACGCTAGAAACGCAGCTCGGCGTGCGCTTGTTCGTGCGGGCCAAACAGCGTGTGGTGCTCACGCGCGCCGGGCGTCTGTACAGCACGCAAGTACGCCGCACGCTGGAACAACTCGACCGCGACACGCTGTCGATCATGGCGCACGGCAGCGGCGGGGGGTATCTGGAGTTGGCGGTGCTGCCGACGTTCGCGTCGGAATGGTTGATCCCGCGCATGAAGGACTTCAACGAGCGTCATCCGGACGTGCGCGTGAACATGGGCGTGCACACGGACCTGTTCACGTTCGACGAAACCCACTTTGAAGCGGCAATTCACTTCGGCCAGCCAACGTGGCCGGGCACGTCGTCGGACTATCTATTCGGGGAAGAGGTGGTGCCGGTCTGTCGCCCGTCGTTGCTGCGGGGACCAATCAGTACGGCAGCCGATCTGCTGCAATACCCATTGCTGCACTCGACGACACGTCCCTCGGCGTGGACCCGCTGGTTCGCCGAGCAACGCATCGAGGACAACCGTACGGTGCAAGGGCTGCGCTACGAACTGCACACGATGCTGATCGCGGGGGCTGCGGCGGGGCTGGGCATCGCGCTGGTGCCGAAGTTCTTCGTGGAAGCCCAGTTAGGGGCGCTGGACCTCACGATTCCGTTCGATGTGAAAAGCGTGGCCGAGTCGGCCTATTACCTGGTCTACCCGACGGAACTCACGCATGGCCAGCCACTGACGGTGTTCCGTCAATGGCTGCTCACGCAGGCAAGCGCTTACCGTCCGGTGTAGCGTCCCGGGCGGTGCCACGCCACGACCATGGCGCTCATGGCCACGGCCGAGAGCGCCGACCAGCCCACGCGTCCGAGCGGAATGGTGGCGGTCGAGACAAGCAGAATGGTCGCGTCGATACACACCTGCGAAATCCCGGCGTTGATGCCACGACGGCGTTGCAGCCAGAGCGTGACGATCCCGGTGCCGCCCACGCCCGCGCCATGACGCGCCAACGCGAGAATGCCCATGCCGCACAACGTGCCGCCGACGAACGCGGCAAACAGCGGATTGACGAACGCGACGTGGAGGGTCTGCGGCATGGCCGCCAGCGCAAAGGTGATGCCGAAGCTCGCGATGGTGGACTTGAGCGCGAAGCCGGGCCCCATCGTGAAGTACGCGAACAGGAAGAACGGGATGTTCACCAACGTAAATATGGTGCCCACCGGTAGCGGAAAGATATAAGAGGCGAGCAGCGCGATGCCTGCAACACCGCCGGTCACTAACCCGGCAGCTTTGAGCAGCACCAGACCGACCACCACAAATGCCATGCCGATGACCATCGCGTAGATGTCTTCAAGCACGGAGTGCGGCACGCCGATTGTGTCGGTGGCCGCGATGGCGCCAGATATAGCGCCCGATTCGTGTTTCATGATCTGTAAGTCAGGAACAACAAGACGGCGCGTGCGACTCTCCTTGTGTCGTCACGCGCCGCCGATAATTTCCCGCGCCGCTGTCTCGGGCGGCGCGCAGCTTTACTGCCTGTTATGTTTGCTTAAGACTTAACGCGCCATCAGGCAACGTGGTGGACCCAACCCAGCGGATCGGCCACTTTGCCGCGCTGGATACCCGTGAGTTCGTCACGGATGCGCTTGGTCACGGCACCTTCGCCACCGTCGCCGATGGTGAATTCGCCCTTGGCGTGCTTGACCTGACCAATGGCCGTCACCACGGCTGCCGTACCGCATGCGAAGGTTTCCTTCACGCGGCCGCTGGCAGCATCGGCTTGCCATTGTGCAAATTCGTACGGGGTTTCGTTGACGGTCAGGCCGTTGCGGCGGGCCAGTTCGATGATCGACGCGCGGGTGATACCCGGCAAAATCGTGCCCGACAGCGGCGGCGTCTGGAGCGAACCGTCGTCCATCACGAAGAACACGTTCATACCGCCCAGTTCTTCGATCCAACGATGCTGCGCAGCGTCGAGGAACACGACCTGATCGCAACCCTTGCCGCTGGCTTCGGTCTGCGCAATCAGGCTGGCCGCGTAGTTGCCGCCGCACTTGGCTGCGCCGGTACCGCCGGGCGCTGCACGCGTGTACTGGTCGGACACCCACACGGTCACGGCCGACTTGCCGGGCTTGAAGTACGGACCCACCGGGCACGCGATCACGCAGAAGATGTACTCATGCGATGCGCGCACGCCAAGGAAGCTTTCCGAGGCAAACATGAACGGGCGGATATACAGGCTGCTGCCTTCCGTGCCCGGAATCCACGCGCGGTCGATGTCGACGAGCTTTTCCACGGCTTCGAGGAACAGGGCTTCCGGCACCTCGGCCATCGACATACGCTGGGCCGACTCGCGGAAACGCTTGGCGTTCGCCTGCGGGCGGAACAGCGAAATCTTGCCGTCTTCGCCACGGTAGGCCTTCATGCCTTCGAAGATTTCCTGTGCATAGTGCAGCACGGCGCAGGCCGGATCGATCTCGAACGGACGGCGTGCTTCGACCTTGGCGTCATGCCAGCCCGTGCCTTCGGTCCAGC
Organism: Pandoraea pneumonica; assembly: GCF_049918595.1. GTDB lineage: Bacteria > Pseudomonadota > Gammaproteobacteria > Burkholderiales > Burkholderiaceae > Pandoraea > Pandoraea pneumonica_A. The sequence continues at coordinate 391,955 of NZ_JBNCRZ010000001.1, read as the reverse complement.
GGATCGTGACCATGTGATCGGTAAATACACGGCCGAACACCGGGTTGGCCAGCTTGGCGGCGATCTGGTCGGCGGGGGTGGGGTTGGCGTGCGGCTCCACGACAAAACGCAGTTGGTTGTCAGCGCTCATGTTTCTTCAGTGTCTCGGCAGAGTTGGCTTGGTCGTCTATGCCGTTAACGTAAACGGCAAGGTGGCGATATTTTCCTCCTTTCGGGGCCTGCCTGTCGACTGAATTCACCGCACGAAGCGTCTCGGCGGGCTTCTCGCGCGCCGGACGCTGGAAATTCTCGCAATTTGGTGGATTTTCGCGATAAATCTGCGAAATTTAGTGGATCGTCGGTGTGCCGATGCCTAACATGGGACGGTAACCACGTACGGTAACAGTGTGTAAAAAAAGGTTTCGGTCACAAGCCGGAAGACGCTCGACATTTAACATCGTGAGCGGATGATGTGAGCCATGGGAGGGAGGACACATGCAATCGACAACGATTCGGATGTTGCGCGCCTATCTGCTCGTGGCCTCGCTAGGGGCCACCTGCATCGACGCTTGCGTGGTAGTCGCCATGCTGGTGTTCGACGTGCCGCAAACCATTTTTGCCACCACTGACTTTCGCCTGGCCATGGCGGCGTCGCTAGCCCTGTTGATTTTCGCCGCGCGCTCGCTTGCTGGTGTGGCATTTCAGGCGGCGCTCAAAAGCCACCACGCAATGCAGGAAGGCGAGCAAGACGGCACCGGAATCGCGCTGCGCGACGACTGTCCGCACCGCCTGCTCGTACTCTTCCACATCAATATCCATCGCCAGCGGCTGACGATGTTGGCGGCTTAGCCCGGCTTGGGTCCGTTCAGGCTGCCTTGTCTTCCACCGGATCGCCCGGACGTGCAGGGCGCTTGAAGGCCAGCCATTCCTGAACTGCGGGATGCGCAAACTGACGGCGGGCGAACTCGACGAGCGCGGGCGGCACCACGTCGTCGTTATAGACCAGACGATTGAGCATCAGCGCCAGATCCACGTCCGCGATACACCACTTCTCGAACAGCGACATCCGGCCATCGGGCAACAAGCTTTGCGCGATGGCGATGAGCTTGCTCGCCGCTGCGTAACCCGCGTCGGAGAGCGGTTCGCGCGTCGGTTCGTAGAAGATCACCTCGGTCGAACGCTCCGCTCGCAACACGGCCAGATCGCTGCGCAGCCACGCTTGCACCTGACGCGCGCGGGCTAGCGCATGCACTTCGGTCGGGTACACGGGGTTCGCAGGGGAGATCGCTTCCAGATACTCGGTGATGGCCGACGACTCGGACAACGTGAAGTCGCCGTGCACCAGCGTGGGTACGCGCCGCGTGAGCGACAGGTCGGCGTAGCCGCTTTCGTGATGCGCCCCGAGCGCGAGATCGACGGTGCGCAATTCGAACGGCAACCCCTTTTCGCGCAGCGTGACGAAGACGGACAAAGCGTACGGGCTCGTGAACTGAGCATCCGCGTAGAGGATGAAGTTGGCGGGGGCAGCGGCTGACACGATGGACTCCTGACGGAAAAGGGACTCGCCTCGGAACGACACGCGACGGCGAAAATCGCGAAGCAAATATCGCCCGCGAGTCCTTATGTTGCCGTACCTGCGGGGTGATAAGCTACTGCACTATTCGATAGCAAGGTGTGAGCCTAATTCACACCTCCATCACCCCGCGCACCCCCTATGAACGCTCCACTCCGTGCCCGTCCGCCATTGGCCAATCTCGAAACCGTGTGCCTTGTTGCACGGCATGGCTCTTTCAGTGCCGCCGCCGAGGCGAGTGGTCTGACGCACGGTGCCATCAGTCGCCGAGTTGCGGCGGTCGAAAACTGGCTCGGCTGCTCACTTTTCGAGCGCCACGCGCGTGGGGTGAGTCTGACGTGCGACGGCCAGCGTTTTCTCGGGCGTGTGGAACATGCCTTCGACGTCATCGATGCCGCCGCCGATCAGTGGCATCAATCGCGCAAGGCCCCGGCGGTGCGTCTGAGCGTGGTGCCGTCGTTCGCCAAGCTCTGGTTGCTCGAACGCTTGCCCGCGCTCGAAGCGGGCGACCCGTTCATCGACATTCAGGTGACCACTGAACATCGCAACGCCGATGTGGGCGCGGGCGAAGTGGACATCGCCATTCGCTATGGCCGGGGCGCATGGGCCAACGTCGACTGGGAACCGCTGCTACCCGAGACGCTATATCCGCTGGCATCGCCTGAAATCGCCGCACGCCTCAAGGGCGCCAGCGTGAGCGATATGCTGGCGTTACCGTTACTGCACGACTCCGATCTCACCGGATGGCGCGCGTGGTGTGGGGAGCAAGGCGTGTCGCTGCGCCCGCGTGCGCGCGACCGTCGCTTCGAAGATTACACGGTCGTGCTCGCTGCCGCCGAAGCCGGACTTGGCCTCGCGTTGGCGCGAACACCGCTCGCCGACGCGTGGCTCAAGCGAAGCCGTCTCGTGCGCGTGTCCGACGTGGAAGTGGAATGCCCGCTGCGCTACAACATCGTGACGGCCAAGCGCGAGAAGCGCCCTGAAGTGCTGGAAGTGATCGCGCGGTTGCAAGCCGCCGTCGCCGCTAGCGGGCACTGAGGTCGAGCGCTGCTAACACTGCGACGCGTCGCGCTAGTCAATCAACGCGCACGCAAATACCACGAACCTACCGCGCCGTTGGCGGGGGTTTCCCGCAATGCGCACGACGGCGCAGGTTGCCTAAAATGCGTCACCGTTTTGGCTAGGATGCACGGCAGGGGATGAACTTGCGCTCGCTCGATCTGAATTTGTTGCTCGTCTTCGAGTCGCTGTTGCGCACGCGCAGCACGACCGTGGCGGCCGAGGAGCTTAACCTCACGCAGTCGGCGGTGAGCAACGCGCTCAAGCGCCTGCGCCTCGCGTTTGGCGATCCGCTGTTCGTGAAAACGCCGCAAGGCATGCTGCCGACCGACCTCGCCCTGCAACTCGCGCAACCGGTCACCGACGGCCTGAGTCTGATTCGTGGCGCCGTCGAAGCCCCGCAAGACTTTGTGCCAGCCAACGCGCAACGCACATTCCGCCTTTACCTGAGCGATATCGGTCAGCTGATCTTCATCCCGAAGCTGATGGCGACGCTGGCGAAAGAAGCGCCGGGGGTGCGTATCGTCACCGTCGACACCACCCCGCGCGAAGCGCAGAACGCCATGGCGATGGGCGATATCGATCTCGCGCTGGGCCTGTTCACACGATTCTCGTCGGGCTTTCACCAGCAACGCCTCTTTCGCGAACACTACGTCGTACTCGTTCGAGACGGGCATCCGGCGGTGCAGGAAAGCCTGAGCGCCGAGGCGTTCTTCAGCGCAGCGCACGCGGTGTATCGCCCCACGGCGGGCAATCACGACGTCTTCGAGACCGCTGTCGAGCAGTGGTTCGCCCACGCGGGCAGGCAGCGTCATGTCGCGCTGCGCATGGCGCATTCCATGGGACTCTCGGCGTTGATCGCAGCAAGCGATCTCGTGGTCTGTGTCCCGACCCGGCTCGGACGCGCGCTCCAGGCCGCTGCCGACCTGCGCACCTACGCGTTGCCGTTCGAGAGCCCTGTGTTCGATATCTCGCAACTCTGGCATGAGCGCTTTCACACTGACGCGGGCCATCGATGGCTGCGCAGCACGATGTTCCGCCTCTTCCACGGCGAAGACTAAGCACACCTACGCTTGATCTGCCGCATTGTCCGCCGCACTGTGTGGCTCGCTGACTCCGCCGCTACCCCCTGTTTCCCGCCAATGCTGCACGCCTGATTCACGGCGTAAATACCCCGCATTTACGCAATTCGTTGGCGTCATATGGCGGCGCTCCTTATCGTGTTCATCACAAACCGGGCGCTTGCCCGCGACACGAACAACATCCGCAGGAGACAGGCGGTGATCAATCTGCACGACATTCGTTACGTGCGGCTGGGCACACGCGACCTCGAAGGTGCCACGCGCTACGCACGCACCATTCTCGGGTTGCAGGAAGTGCGCCGCGAAGCCGGCTACGTGTACCTCCGCAGCGACAGCCGCGACCATTCCGTGTGCTATTTCGAAGGCGATCCGGCCGACCACACCGTGGCGTTCGACATCGTGAGCGATGCGCACTTCGACGCCGCCGCCGCACAGCTTGAAGCGATGCACATCGACTTTCGCCGTGGCACGCGCGACGAATCCGACATGCGCCGCGTGTCCGACTTCCTCACGTTTCGCGACCCCACGGGCAACCAGATCGAGCTCGTGCTACGCGCTGCGCAAACCGGACGCGGCTATCACGGCGAGCGCGATGCCGGTATCGATTCGTTCAGCCACGTGGGGCTGTGCACGACCGATGCGCGCCGCGATGAAGCCTTCTGGACGAGCGTGTGTAATGCGCGCGTGTCCGATCGCATCGGCGACGCGCCATTGCTGCGCATCGACGACGTGCATCACAAAATCGCGCTCTTCCCGGCCAAGCGTGCGGGTATCCAGCACGTGAATTTTCAAGTGAACGGCATCGATGATCTGATGCGCTCGTGGTACTTCCTGCGCGAACAGGGCGTGCCGATTCGCTTCGGCCCGGGGCGTCACCCGACCTCGCACGCAATGTTCCTGTACTTCGCGGGGCCGGACGGCATGGTCTACGAGTACTCCACGGGCGTGCGCAAGATCGCGCCAGAAGACGAAGCGACGTACGTGCCGCGTCAGTTCCCGTTCGATCCGACCGGGTTCTGCATGTGGGGCGCGAAGCCCGAGATTCCGGAATTTTCGGCCTGATGGCCGCGTGCGGCGTGCGCCCCGGAATGTTCGGGCGGCCGCCTACCTAAACGAGGCGGCGACGCCCGGCTTTCCCCATGACACTCAATTTCCAAGCTGCGCCTGTACAGGCGCCTGCCAACACGCGCGCAGATATCGCAGACGCCGACCGCGCCGTGCGGGTGGCCGCTCGCACGCTCGCTCGCGCTGGGCTGGCACACGCCTACGGGCATTGCAGCGTTCGGCTCGACGACGCGCGATTTCTCGTGTGTGCCGCGCGTCCGATGGGCCTGATCGGCGTGGGCGAAGCGGGCACGGTGGTGCCCATCGATGGTCCGTTGCCCGAGGGGGTGCTGGGCGAAGTGCGTTTGCATCAGCAGATTTATCGCCGTCGTCCGGATATCGGTGCCGTAGCGCGCACCATGCCGCCGAAGACGATGTCGCTCTCCACGCTTCGTCGCACACCGCGCGCGTTGCACGGCCCCGGCACCTACTTCGCGCCGGGCGTGCCGCTATGGGACGACCCGCAACTGATTCGCTCCGATGCGCAAGCGCAGGCGGTGATCGACACGATGGGTGACAACGCTGCCGTGGTGATGCGGGGCAACGGCGCGGTGGTCGCCGCCGACACGCTCGAAGCGATGGTGGCCTTCACTTGGTATCTCGAAGACGCTGCACGCGTCGATCTCGACGTGCTCTCCCTCGACGCCGCAATGCCCGCCGCCGTGCTCGACGGCGCCGAATGTGCAGCACGCGCCACGCGTTCGGGCCGAATCATCGAACGCATGTGGGAATACCTCTCGGCAGGCGACCCGGAGCTTCACATGACCCCGACCGCAACCTGAATCGCCCCCCCACCGGCATCGGCCACCAAGAGCGTCGTCCACAGACGCCATGGCCGGTGACGTTAATTCGCCGCATAGGAGACAGACATGGAAATAACCGCTTTGATGAATCGACGGGGCATCACGCCATTTCAATGGCGCGTGATTGCGCTGTGCTTTTTGATCGTGACGCTCGACGGCTTCGACACGGCCGCCATCGGCTACCTGGCCCCGGCCATTCGCAGCGAATGGGCGATGGCGACGACCAGCCTCGGCACGGTCTTCGGTGCTGGCCTCGGTGGTCTGATGCTCGGCTGTTTCATCTTCGGGCCGCTCGCCGACCGCATTGGCCGCAAGCGTGTGCTGATCGTCTCGGTGGTTATGTTCTCGCTGGGCAGCATTGCGTCGGCGTACGTGAATAGCCCGACCGAACTCGCGATCATGCGTTTTATCACCGGTATCGGACTCGGCGGTGCCATGCCTAACGCGATCACGCTCAGCTCGGAATACTGTGCGGAGCGTATTCGTTCGCTGCTGGTCACGGCCACGTTCTGCGGCTTCACGCTGGGCTTTGCGATTGGCGGTGAGATCGTCGCGCAGACGTTGCCGCACATCGGCTGGCGCGGCGTGCTGATCGCGGGTGGCGTGGTGCCGCTGGCGATTGTTCCGGTCCTCATGCGCTGGTTGCCGGAGTCGATGCGCTATCTCGCGGCGCGAGGCGATCGTGGCGATCAACTGCTGGCTATTGCGAAGCAGATCGATCCGACGCTCACGCGCATCGATCCCGAAGCGGCACCGGCGGGGGCCTCCAACTCGGCGGTCGGCGGACTCTTCACGCGACAGTACGTGATCGGGACGTTGCTGCTGTGGGCCACGTATTTCTGCACGTTGTGCGCGTTCTATCTGCTCACGAGCTGGCTGCCGTTGGTGGTCAAAGACTCGGGTTACACGCTGGCAGAAGCCGCACGTATCGGCGCGATGCTGCCGCTGGGCGGCACGGTCGGCGCGGTGATGATCGGCTTTGCGATGGACCGCACCAGCCCGTATCGCGTGCTCGCAGCGTCGTACGTGATGGCAGGCATTGCGCTGTGCATTCTGGGCGCGGTGACGCATCAGTCCGGCTGGTTGATGGTGGTGGTCTTCCTCGCAGGCTTCGGCATCGCCGGATCACAGACGGGCGCCAACGCACTCACGGCGGCCTACTACCCGACGCCTTCGCGTGCCACCGGTGTTGCGTGGGCATTGGGCGTCGGTCGACTGGGTTCAATTCTTGGGTCGAGCTTGGGCGGTGTGTTGATTGCCACCGCGTCGAGTACGGCGCAGGCGTTCCAGATCGTCGCGATTCCTGCCTTTATCGCGGCGGCGCTCATGCTCGTGATGCGTCGGCGAGTGGGGCGTGACGGGGTCGCAACACCCGGCACGGCGAAGCCCGCGGCACGCGCCATCTGATCGACTTCCTCCGATAGCAGTACCCGCCACGCGTGCGTCCCCCGATGCGCGCGTGGCGGTTCTCATCTCACCGGCCGACACAGGCCGGACCACCACAACGCTTCACAGGAGACTTCACCGTGACCCACAAGGTACTGCCCGCGCTCGCGCTGGCCGCCGGTTTCGCGTTGGCGCAAACGCCGGCCATGGCGCAAAGCGTCACGCTCTACGGCATTCTCGACACCGGCGTCGAATACATCTCTCACGCGGGTACTAACAACAGCTCACTCGTTCGCATGCCGGCGAACACCGGCTCGCTGCCCTCGCGTTGGGGCCTGCGCGGCGACGAGGATTTGGGTGGCGGCTTGCATGCCCTGTTCGTGTTGGAGAACGGCTTCAACGTGCGTGCGGGCGATCTGAATCAAGGCGGACGCCTGTTCGGCCGTCAGGCGTGGGTCGGCTTGTCGAATCAATACGGCACGCTGTCGTTCGGGCGTCAGTATTCGATGACGTTCTGGGTGATGAGCGACGCCGACATTCTCGGGCCTGACCTCTACGGCAGCGGCTCGCTCGACAGCTACATCCCGAATGCGCGCAGCGACAACACCGTGGCGTACAAAGGCGTGTTTCAAGGACTGACGGTGGGCGCGACCTATTCGTTCGGACGTGACAGCGGCGGCACCGGCAACTCGCCGGGGCAGGGCACGTGCGCGGGGCAGGTGCCGGGGCAGATGACGAGCTGTCGTCAAGTCTCCGCGATGCTCAAGTACGACACGCCGTGGTTCGGCGTGGCGGGCGCGTGGGACGAGCAACGCGGCGGTGCGGGGGCGGCAGCGAGCTTCTTCAACGGCGCAGCAGCGGTGCCGCTCACCAGTTCTGCCGACAAGGACACGCGCTGGCAGTTGAACGGCTATGCGAAGGGTGGCAACTGGAAGGTGGGGGCGGGCTGGTTGGGGCGTCGTGTGCAGACGGCGTCGGCAGCGGTGGCCGACGTCAATTCCGACATGTTCTACGTGGGGGCGTTGTACCAGTTCACGCCGTCGTTCGCGGTCGATGGCGAAGTGTTCCGCATGCTCAATGCGCGTCAGAACACGCGCGCCACGATGGCGACACTGCGAGGCACATACTTCCTGTCGAAGCGCACGGCGGTCTACACGCAGGTGGGGTATCTCGCTAACAGCGAGCACGCGGCGTATTCCGTGAGTTCGGGCGGTGCGGGCGGGTCGCCCACGCCGGGCACCAATCAGCTCGGCGTGAACGTGGGCATGCGGCACACGTTCTGATGACGTGCGCCGCATGCCCTGCGGCGCGTTTTACAGCAAACCGGCTTCGGCCAGTTGGGCACGGCGCGGGTCGCCCTGACGCGAGAGCATCCAGCCCGGGTACTCGGCGGGCAGGGCGCTCGCAGCGTCGATGGCGGCCAGCTCACGCGCATCGAGCGTGACGCGAGTGGCGGCGATGTTGTCGTCGAGCTGATCGGTACGCTTGGCACCGATGATGACCGTCGAAACTACCGGCTGGTGCAGCAGCCATGCGAGCGCAATCTGTGCGACCGATACGCCCTTCTCCGTGGCGATGCCGCGCATCACGTCGATGACGTCATAAGCGCGTTCTACTTCCACCGGCGGGAAGTCGAAGGCTTGGCGACGGCTGCCCGCTTCTGCCTGCCCGTCACGGGTGTACTTGCCCGAGAGCAAGCCGCCAGCGAGCGGACTCCACACCATGAGGCCCACGTTTTCACTGCGCAGCATCGGCACGATCTCGCGTTCCAGATCGCGTCCGGCTACGGTGTAGTAAGCCTGAAGCGAAGCGAAGCTCGCGAGGTTCAGCCGTGCCGAGATGCCGAGTGCTTTGGTGATTTGCCACGCGGCCCAGTTCGACACGCCGATGTAGCGCACGTAGCCCTGACGAACGAGTGTGTCGAGTGCCGAGAGCGTTTCTTCGATGGGCGTGGCCGGGTCGAAGCCGTGCACCTGATACAGATCGATGTGCTCGAGGCCAGTGCGCTTCAGGCTGGCCTTGATGCCGTCCATGATGTGATAGCGCGACAGACCACGCGAGTTCGTGCTTTGTGCGCCAGTGGCACCGAACACTTTGGTCGCGACCACGACACTGTCGCGAGGCACCTTGAGGTTGCGCAGTGCTTGGCCGGTCAGAATTTCCGACTGACCTTCCGAGTAGACATCGGCGGTGTCGATGAAGTTGATGCCGGCGTCGAGTGCGCGCCCGACGAGGGTGTCGACGTCGTTCTGCTGCAAATGTCCGATCTTGCTCCACAGCTCGCCCTGACCGCCGAAGGTCATCGTGCCGAGGCACAGTTCCGAGACGAAAAGGCCGGTGTTGCCGAGTTTTCTTTGTCGCATTGCATTGCTCCGTTGAAGTCGCCACCCGTTGCGCACAGTCATCGGGGGAGATGACTGTCACGGGATGGGATGCATTATGCGACGCGGGGCATCAGGCAAGCAGTACCTGTTCCTGCACATTTCCTGCCTGATTCTGCAATGGGCATCCGTATGCCCCGAAATGGCGCGAAATATGGCGGTGAGATGGCAGTCAGGGCGATGCAGGCGTGCGGAAATTGCCGGATTCTCCGGATTTCGTGCCCGATCGTGCCGATCCGTCGATGGAGGATCAGGCAAATTCGTCCGGCGGGCGTATGCTGTGCGTCATTGCTGTCTTGCACGGCTTTGCTTGTGGAGCCTTTCGAATGCATCTGGTCAAAACACAACCGCCGGTGGTCCCCGCGAGCGAGTTCGCCGACGATCCGTCGCGTGCGGCGCGAAATGAACTGGTGCGCTTGCTCGAACGCGCGACGCATGGGTTGGAGGGCACGACGCCCACGGCGGTCGAGGGCCTCTTCGTACACCGAATTCTTCATCCGGGCGGGCCGAAGCCAGCATTGCAATTACCGGCGTTCGCGGTAATCGCACAGGGTGCCAAGCGAGTGCAGATTGGCGACGAGAGTTATGCCTACGATCCAATGCACTACATGGTGTCGTCGGTGCACTTGCCAGTGGTGGCGCAAGTGAGCGGCGCGAGCGAGCACGCGCCGTACCTTGGCTTGCGGCTCGATCTGGCGGTGGACGACGTGACGGCACTCATTGGCGACGAGCATTTGCCGCCGCCTGCGCCTGCTGAGAGTGGGCGGGGGATGTACGTCAACCGGCTCGACGCGTTGCTGCTCGATGCTGTGTTGCGTCTACTGCGGTTGCTTGAGACGCCGCGAGATATTCCGATTCTGGCGCCGATGATTCGGCGCGAGATTATTTATCGGTTGCTGATGAATGGGCAGGGTGTGCTGCTGCGGCAGATGGCGTTGCAGGATAGCCAGATGAATCGTGTGGCGCATGCGGTGCGCTGGTTGCGCGAGCATTACACGCAGCCGCTGCGAGTGGAGTCGTTGGCGCAGGAAGTGCACATGAGCGTGTCGTCGCTGCATCACCACTTCAAGCTGGTGACGGCGATGAGTCCGTTGCAGTACCAGAAGCAGTTGCGCTTGCAGGAAGCGCGCCGTCTGATCTTCGCAGCAGACATTGCGGTGGCTGCGGCTGCGCAGGCGGTCGGTTACGAGAGCGCATCACAATTCAGCCGCGAATATGCCCGCGTGTTCGGCGACGCGCCGCTGCGCGATAAACGGAAATGGTTGCAGGAGGGCGATGCTGGGGCAGGGGCACGCTGACGTTCGGATCGCAGCGGGCTGAGCATCCCGAAGTCTCCTGATATTAGTTTTCTCAATGCCTGCGCACAGTGCGTAAGGATTCCTCAATGAAACAAAGTGGAAAACCTTCCATCCCACAGGAATAGGTGTCGTAGGTCAGCACCAGAAACATATGGGAGGTTTTCGATGGCGATGATCGTGGCAGGCCGTTTCACGACGTTCGATCAGGCGAATCTGGTGGCGCGCCGGTTGTACGACCGGGCGTTTCGGCCGACGGATGTTTCGGTTTTCTTTCTGAACCCAACCGGACAGCACGCAACGTTTCCAACGGGGGGCGATGTCAATGCCGATGCAGCGGCACGCCCCGCGGGTAAGGGCGCGGCGCCGGGTGTCATTGCAGGCGGTGCCTTCGGGCTGGCCGTGGGTGCGTTGCTGTTCGTGATCGTGTGGCGATTCTGGCTCGTGCCGGTCGTGGGCATGATGGCCGGGGCGTATCTAGGCGCGTTTCTTGGCGCGCTGCGCCGTCTGCGCGGACGTGAGCGCGTCTCGGCGGCGCAGGCGGGTATGCGCGATGCAGGCGTGATGCTGGCCACGCACGTGAGCGAATCCACCGCAGACACGGCGATCTCGGTATTGCGAGATGCGGGCGCCGCGGCGATTGAACAAGCGAACGGTGTTTGGGAGGACGGCGAGTGGCGCGACTTCGACCCGCGTCAGCGTGGGCGGAGTGCTGCGGCAACCGATGGCCCGGGTGAGCCGACTGTCGGCGTGGCGGCCAACGATCATTCGACGTCGCCCGCAGCGCCGCGTGGTCGGCCCCGTCGCACCGATTGGCTGTAAATGAATCCGTGTATGCTTGATCGACCTACCTCGCAGGAGGCTTGCCATGTTGTCGATTCACACCGGTTTCGTTGTTTGTCCGACCTGCAAAGCCCGCTTTTCCGTCGCCGCGAGCGAGCCGACGGTGCAGGCCCTCCACGATTATCTCCACTCCGACGCGCAGGTGAAATGCCCCACCTGTGACACCGTATTTACGACGGGAAGTGCGAAAAGCAGCATCGAATTCGAACCCGTCAACGACGGCGTAACCCTCACGCCGTCTCCCGAGCGGAGCATCGACGGGCTCGATAATCACTGACGCGTATCAGGCAGACTGCTCCGCCATCACAGAGGCGTCATCACCGCTTCACCGGCCTGATAACGACGCGTGTTCTCGATGAACATGGCGATCGTGGCGGCTTCCGCTTCCGGCGAGCGACCCGCCACGTGCGGGCTCAGCACGATGTTTTGCAAGTCGATGAGTGCCTTGGGCGGTGACGGCTCGCCCTCGTACACATCGAGACCGGCACCGGCAATGGTGCCGTCGCTTAGCGCCTGCGCGAGCGCTGCCGTATCCACGGCGCTGCCACGTCCAAGATTCACGAGGAAGCCGTGCTTGCCAAGCGCACGCAACACGTCGGCATTCACCATGTGATGCGTTTCCGCGCCGCCCGGCGCGGTCACCACAAGATAGTCGGCCCACTCGGCCAGCGCGATCACGTTATCGAAATACTGATAATGCGCAGGCACGTCGTCACGACGCTTGCGGTTGCGATAACCGATCTGCATATCGAAGCCTTCGCCACGCTTGGCGAACTGCTTACCCACTGCACCCAATCCCACAATGCCGAGCTTCTTGCCCGATACGCCCGGCTGCATCGGCAGCGCGTCGCGCCATACACCTTTGCGGCAAGCCGCATCGTACTCGGGGATGCGGCGCACCGCCGCCAGCAACAACGCGAAGCCTTGATCGGCCACCGTCGGCGCGTTGGCCCCGGCACCGTTCACGGCGACGATCTTGCGTGCGTGCAACGCGTCGAGGTCGAGGTTTTCATAACCAGCACCCAATGCACTCACGAGTTCCACGTTCGGCAGATGCACCAACTCGGCAGCACTCATGCCACGCGAGCCATTGGTGAGCACGAAGCGAGCGCGGGCACCTTCGTCACCCCAACCTTCGGGCGTAGCGTGATGGCTCGGACGGTAGATCACATCGAAATGGGTTTGCAGTTCTAACAACTGCTCAGGATGCATCGGGATAAGGACCAGCAGTGGGGGCAGCGACACCTTCAATCTCCGGCGGTAGGGTGAAATAGTGCAACGACAGCCGCTACTTTATTCCTATCCACGACGGTTTGCGCATCGCAGCATCGCTAAGCCGCGCATCTTCACGCAAATGTGTCGCCATAAACGCAGACGGGCGCCTGAAGCTTCAAGTCACTCGAAGTTTCAGGCGCCCGTGATGGCTTCCCGTTTCGCTACCTACAACGCCAGCAGTAGCGATAAGGTCTCAGCAATCGCCACCTATTCAGGCAGGGGCTCGCATCGCCAGTGCCGCTTCGCGATGACGCAAACGGCCCAAGGTCAGCATGGTCACACCGGCCAACACGGCAGGCACACCGATAGCGGCGAAGAGCGCGGGCATCGACCAGCCCATCGCCAGCATCGACGCACCACCGACCGACCCGACCACCGACCCCAGCCGCCCGACACCGTTCGCCCAGCTCACACCCGTTGCGCGGCAATCCGTCGGATAGAACTCTGCCGACAATGCATTGGCGCCGACTTGACCACCCGAGACGCAAAAGCCCGCCCAGAACACGGCAACCGACGCGAGCACCGGCGAACTCGCCAGCGGCCCGACCGCCGCAATGCAGACACCCGCGAGCGCATAAGCCCCTGCCAGCACATAGTGCGGATTGAAGCGGTCCATGAGCCAGCCCAGCACAATCGCGCCGAGCGTGCCGCCGACCTGAAACATTGCCGTGACGATGGCCGCATTACGCAGCGTCAGACCGTTCGTGCGCAACAGCGTCGGCAACCAGCTAGAGAGCAGATAAATCACCAACAGGCTCATGAAGAACGTGAGCCAGAACAGCAGCGTGCCGCGTAACAACGCGGGATTGAACAGATGCCCCACCGGCGACGTGGTCGACGGCTTCGTCGCCACATTGAACGTCGCGCCCCGCAGGTCCTCGTTCGGCGCAATACGTTGCAACGACGCCGCAATACGCTCCGGTGCTTTGCCCGCCATCACGAGATAACGCACAGACTCCGGCAGCGCACGCACCAACACCGCGCCGAGCACGAGCGGCATCACGCCGCCCACGATCAGCACCGAGCGCCAGCCGAACGCTTCGATCAGCCCGGCCGACGCCAGCCCGCCAAATGCCGAACCCAGCGTGAAGCCGCAGAACATCGTCGTCACGAGAAACGACCGGCGCGACTCGGGGCAGTATTCCGACGTCAGCGTAATGGCGTTCGGCATGGCGCCGCCCAGACCCAACCCGGTCAGAAACCGCAAGGCGATCAGTTGCCACAACTCCATCGACCATGCCGAGGCGAGACTGGCCAGCCCGAAGAACAGCACCGAGAAGATAAGAATCGTCTTGCGGCCGAACTTATCGGCGAGCGGCCCGAACAGGAACGCGCCCGCCATCAACCCGGCGAGCCCCGCGCCAAACAGCGGTGCAAGATGCGCGGGCGTGAGCGACCACTCGGCGCGAATGGCAGGCGCAATGAAGCCGATTGCCGCCGTGTCGAAGCCGTCAATGGCGACGATCAAAAAACACAGGACGACGATCATCACCTGAAACGGCGAGATGCGATGCCGATCGATGAACGCAGTGACGTTGATGGGACTGGCTGGCATGGGGTGTCTCCTCGAAGGTGCCAGAAGCGTCGGGGCAAACCTGCCGCCGACGCGAATGCATCGCGCGCTTATTCGTTTGCTTATTCGTGTGCTTATTCGCGCAATTTGTTGTTTTGTGAACGGTGCTGCGGTTCGGCTTGCGGGGGCGTCGCCGATATGTCAGCTACGTCGATCACGCGTCGCGCAACCAAGGTGTTTGCGACAGGCAGTTCTCCGCGCGCCAGCCGTGCAGCCATTGCAGGGCGTCGTAGAACTGCGTCTGCGTGCGGCCTTTCCAGAGCGAATTCCGCACCCAGCGATCCACACCCTTGGCGTGATACACGCGGCCCATATCGCGCGCGCCGTACAGCACGCGTGCGGTGCGCGGAATGCGCGCGTATTCGTAGCGGCGGAACGCATCGACGAAGTCGCCCTTGGCGGCTTCGTACGCGGCGCCGAGCGTGACGGCATCTTCGAGTGCCTGACACGCCCCCTGCGCGATGTACTGCGTCATCGGGTGTGCGGCGTCGCCGAGGATGGTGGCGCGCCCGAAGCTCCATTGTTCAACCGGGTCACGATCGGCCGTGGCCCAACGTCGCCACGACGTCGGGCGGTCGAGCATCTGATGCGGCAGCGGATCGATCCCTTTGAAGTACGACAGCACTTCTTCCTTGCTGCCATCGCGCACGCCCCAAACTTCCTGCTCGCGGCTGTGGAACGTCACCACGAGGTTGTATTGCTTGCCGCCGCGCAGCGGGTAGTGCACCAAGTGGCAGTGCGGGCCTGCCCACACTACCGGCGCATTGACCTGCAAGTCCTTCGGCATGTTCTCGACATCGACCACCGCGCGATACACCACGTGGCCGGTCACACGCGGCTCGTCGCCGATGAGCGCGTCACGCACGGCAGACTTCACGCCATCACAGCCGATCACGGCATCGGCCGTATGACGCTCGTCATGCTGGTCGATCACCGTGACACCGCTGTCGTCCTGCTCCAGCGAAACAACGCGCGTGGCCGTCTTGAACTGAATCAGCGGATTGCGCTGCACGGCTTCCAGAATCGAGAGGTGAATGTCGGCGCGGTGAATCACAGCGTACGGGTTACCGAAGCGCTCGCGATACGGTGCGCCGACGTCGACTTCCGCAATGACGCTTCGGTCGATAGCGTCGCGCAGCGTGATGTGATCGGTGAACACCGAGCGTGCGCGCGCGGCGTCGCCGACGCCCAACGCGTCGAGCGCGGCAAACGCGTTGGCGGCAAGCTGGATGCCCGCGCCAATCTCGCCGATGGTCTCGGCTTGTTCGAGCAGTTCGATGCGCACGCCCTGATTCGCGAGGGCGAGCGCAGCGGCCAGACCGCCGATACCGCCGCCGACGACGAGTGCTTTCGGTTGATGGGGTTGTGTCATGTTTTGTCTCCTACTACCTCTTCTGCTGTCTGACTCAGCTGCCGATCTCAGGCCGAGAAATCCGGCTGCTTGTCGGGTGCTGCCGCGAGGAATGCGGGATGCGCGCTGGCATGTTCGAACACGGCGAGCGCCCGCGGATACGGCGACAAGTCGCAACCCATGCGCCGCGCATTCGCGATCTGCGGCACGAGGCACACGTCGGCAAGCGTCGGCGCGTCGCCGAAGCACCACGCGCCGTGGCCATGCTTTTCCAGCAGACGTTCCACACCGGCCATGCCTTCGGCGATCCAGTGCTGATACCACGCGTCTTTCTGTTCAGGCGTCAACCCGAGCGTGCCTTGCAGATACTTCAAAATCCGCAGGTTGTTGATCGGGTGAATATCGCAACTGATGAGCGTGGCCAGTTCCAGCACGCGTGCGCGCGCGACAACGTCCTGCGGCAACAGGCGCGGCGTGGGGTACTTCGTATCGAGATAGTCGAGAATCGCGAGCGACTGCCCGAGCGAGAAGTCGCCATCGACGATGGCAGGCACCACCGCCGACGGATTGACTTCGTCGACATACGCGTCGGCGCGATGCTCGCCGACACGGATGTTCACCGGGATGGTGTCGAACGCCACGTCCTTGAGCGCCAATGCAATGCGCACGCGGTACGACGTCGAGCTGTTGAAGAAGCTATAGAGCTGCATGACCGTTCTTGCCTCAGACCACGGCGACGGTGATCTCGCCCAGCCCTTCGACGGCCGTGACCATCGTCTCGCCTGCCTTGACCGGACCCACGCCTTCAGGCGTGCCCGTGTAAATCAGATCGCCCGGTTCGAGGCGGAAGAACTGCGACAGGTACGACACCGTTTCCGCGACCGACCAGATCAGGTGCGTGATGTCGCTCTTTTGCTTTTGCACGCCGTCGACGGTGAGCGAAATGGCAGCCTTTGCGATATGACCGACGCTCGAGACCGGATGAATCGGGCCGATCGGCGACGACGCATCGAACGCCTTGCCGATTTCCCACGGACGGCCCATCTCGCGCATCTTCATTTGCAGATCGCGGCGCGTCATGTCCAAGCCCACGGCATAGCCCCACACGTGTTCCAGCGCCTGATCGAGCGGGATGTCGGAACCGGCCTTGCCGATGACGGCAACGAGTTCGGCTTCGTAGTGATAGTTGCTGGTCTGCGCCGGGTACTTCAATTCCAGCGTTTCACCGTAAGCGACCGGCAGCACGGCGTCGGCAGGCTTGCAGAAGAAGAACGGCGGTTCGCGGTCCGGATCGAAGCCCATTTCGCGTGCATGGGCGGCGTAGTTGCGGCCCACGCAGTAGACACGGCGCACGGCGAATTGGTCGTTGCTGCCGACAACGGGAACGGCGACGGTGGCGGGCGGAGCGAAGACGAAAGACATAGTGTTTGACTCGACGAAAAAGTGAAAAAAGGTGTCGTATGCGGCGCGCGGTCGTGCGCAATCAGGTGCGTGACTCGCGCAGCAGATTCAGCGCGGTGAGTACCGGGCGGTCCGAGTAGCTGAACAGCACCGCGTCTTCGAGCGCGGCGAGTTGCACCGGTGCCCACGACGGCACGACGAAGTGATCGCGCGGCTCGAACTGGAACTGCTCGTCGCCGATGCGCACGGTGCCGCGCCCTTCGACCACCGAGAACACAGTGGCGTCGGTGCTGCGATAGGTCTTGCCCTGAAAACCAGCGGGCAGGTACTGCATGAACGTCGCCATCGTCGGCATCGGCCAGCCACCGGTGGCCGGGTTGACGTAGCGCAGCTTGATGCCGTCCCACGGATCGAGTTCGCCGTTGCGATACAGCGTGTCGAGCGCTTCGCGCGAGCGAGCGTACGGATAGCTAAAGATCGGCGACGTCGGGTCGCTCACCTTATGGCGCACCGGCAGCATGTTGAAGCCGTAGCGCGCGAAGCTGTCGCCCTCGGGGCGCTGCACCGGTTGTTGCGACTCGGGGTAGTTCTCGGCGAAACCGGCATCGAAGTACTGCACCAGCGGGATATCGAGCCCGTCGAGCCAGACGACCGGCTCGCCGTCTGCCGGGTTGCCGTGGTCGTGCCACGTCCACGACGGCGTGATGATGAAGTCGCCCGGGTGCATGGTGGTGCGCTCGCCATTCACGGCGGTCCACGCTCCGCTGCCTTCCACGATGAAGCGCAGTGCCGATTGCGTGTGACGATGGCTCGGGGCGATCTCGCCTGGCAGAATCAGTTGCAAACCGGCATAGAGCGAGCCCGTGATGCTCGACGAGCCCGGCGTGCCCGGGTTTTGCAGAATCAGCACGCGGCGCACGGCTTCTTCCGCGCTGATGACGCGGCCCGCTTCCATCACAAGCGGGCGCACTTCGTTGTATTTCCAGATGGCGGGCACCACACGCGGGCGCGGCTGGGGCGGCACGAGGCTGTGCAGCGATTCCCACAGCGGGGCCATGTGGTTGCGGCCGATGTGTTCGTAATATGCAGCGCGCTCGGCGCTGGGGGCGCGGTCGTTCATGCGTGTCTCCTCTTGGTCCGGTGGCCCGCTGGACGGGGCCCCGGTTGGTCTATGGATAGCGTTATACTCGGCGAGACATAACTTATGAAATGAAAAAATCATCGGATCCATACGAAAAAACGTATGACTCGATGGCTTGAAATTCGATGGGAAGGCACCGGTCCGGTGCCCGGAGACTGCGCATGGATTGGACACATCGCCTGCGTCTGCGCAACTTGCAGATGCTGCTGACCCTTGCCGAGACGGGCAACATGAGCCAATCGGCGGCGTTGCTCAACACGACGCAGCCGGGTTTATCGAAGTGGCTCAAGGATCTGGAGGACGATATCGGCTTGCCGCTGTTCGAGCGTCAGGCGCGCGGTTTGCGTCCGACGGCCTACGGGGAAGCCCTGATCGAACACGCGCGCCGTATCGAGGCGCAACTCGATACGGCGCGCGACGATCTCGACGCAATGCGCGAGGGCGGCAGCGGTTTGGTCGCTATCGGCACGTCGGGAGCATCGTCGGCGGATACGGTGCCGCTAGCCGTGTTGCTGCTGTTGCAACGCATGCCGCGCGTGCAGGCCCGTGTGATCGAAAACACGATGGACCGGTTGATGAATCAGCTGGCGCACAGCGAAATCGATATCGTGGTGGGGCGCTCGGCGCCCGAATTGCAAGATCGCACCGTGCGTGCCGAAGCGCTTTATCTCGAACCGCTGCACTTCGTGGCGCGTGCGCGGCACCCGGTGTTCTCGCTCGATCAGGTGGATTGGCCCGACATGCAGCGCTATCGCTGGGTGGTATGGCCACGAGGCACGCCAATTCGCAATGCACTGGAAGCCGCGCTCGCCGAGGCGGGATACCCGTTGCCGAGCGATACGGTCGAATCGAATTCGACGATTCTTAACCTCACACTACTCAACAACAGCGACATGATCGGCTTGGCGTCGCATCGCACGGCGAGCCGCTTGCAGGCACTTGGTGCGTTGCGCATCGTGCCGCTGCGACTGGCGGGGTTCGGGGCGATTTCGATGTACTGGCGCGACGACGGCGCGAACCGCGCGGCCGTGGTCGCTGCGCTCGACTGTCTGCGCAGTGCCGCGAATCGTTCGCTAGGAGATGCCGTCGCCGGGATCGAGAGCGACGGCTGAAATCAACTCGCCGGCGCCACGCGTCTGCGGCGCAGCGAGGCAAGGTGAGCGGCCATCGCATTGGACGCCGCCACACTGTCGCGGGCTTCGATCGCTTCGAGCACCGCCTGATGTTCGTCTTGCGTGTGCGGCAGATCGCCAGGCGCCAGCACGCGCAGCTTCCACAATCGCGCAGAACGCTCGTGCAATGAACGCATGATGTCGGTCAGCGCGCTATTGCCCGCCGCCTCGGCAATCACCGCGTGAAAATCGTGATCGATCTGCATGAACCGGTCACGGTCGTCGTCGCGGTTGAGTTCGCTCGACGCATCGAGCAGCGCGCGCATGCGCGCGAGTTGGTCGTCGGTGCGGCGTTGCGCCGCGAGGGCCGCGACATTCGCTTCGACGGCCCAACGCGCCTCGAGCAGATCGAGAATCTCGTCCATCGATTCGCGGCGAATCTGCAAGCCCTTGCGCGGAATGATGTCGATCAGCCCTTCGAGCTTGAGGCGTTGAATCGCGTGATGCACCGGCGACCGGCTAAAGCCGATGAGCTCGCAGATCATCAACTCGTTGAAGAACTGGCCGGGCCCGAATTCGAGCGACAGAATGCGGCGCTTGATTTCGTCGTAAGCCTGTTCGGCGAGCGACGGCCCCTTGCGAATACGCGTCGAGGCGCTACCGTTTGCGTCCCGCGAAGGGGCTGCGCTCGATGTCCGAATCGGTTGCGAGGCGCTTGCCGTTGCCGGCATCTCTTTAAAGCTTTTCATCGACTCTTTCCAACGGAATGACGCCTGCGGGGCATGACGGCGTAAGGCTTCGAGTGCTTCGAGCGCTTCGGCGCGAGGCAGATCGCCAACTGCGCCAAGACGACCGAGCGGCGTACGTTGCGCCATGTAGCGATAGCTTCGGCAAAGCGCGCACGCGCACTTCGCACAGCCGGTGAGACGTCGGCCACGACAGGCTGCGCGCATTCTATCGCAGCGAAAACGCCGGTGGCTCTCAAGCGCCGCATGAGCAAGCCCACCGTGATACGACGGCATAGGCGTGTTGAACGACGGACAACACTGCGGACGTTCAGAAGCCTCATCGACGTTTCCCTATGACCGGCTACTTCGCCATCAATAATTTTTCAGTTGCAATTCTGTAACATATCACACAACATTTCACCAACTATATTACGACCCGCAAGCGCACACAACTGCTTTTCTGGGGAGTGTGAAGGGTGAAGGTCAACCCGCGGCTGGGGCGTGAGCATTGGCGTGCAAGTGTCATCGGCTGGTATCTCCTTGGGAGTCGGGTAATGGCAACGAACAGCAAGCGTCGGCAGGTCGTACAGGCGATCGGAGCAGCAACTGTCGGGTGGATGGCGGGGCAGTGGGGCAGCGCGCAGGCGCAGAACAAGCCCCCCGGTGAGCTCACGCTGTCGCTCGATTTCACCGCGCTCGGACGCCACGCGCCGTGGTACGTCGCGTTAGGCAAGGGGTACTTCAAACAGGCGGGGCTGAACGTCAAGATCGTGCCGGGGCAGGGGACGGCACAGGCGATTCAGGCACTCGAATCGGGGATCGCACAGTTCGCATTCTCCGACGTGGTGTCGCTGGCACTGGCTCGTGCAAGAGGCGCTAGCAGCGCGCGCTTCGTGGCGATGAATTATCAAAGCGCACCCTACGCGATCTTCTCGCTGGCGTCGGGCGCTAACGCGGGCACTCCCGACAAGCTCACCGGCCTCGAAGTCGCGAGCGGCGCAGGCAGCTTCTCGCCGAAAGTGATTCAGGGCTTCATGAAGCAGCACAAGCTCGACCCGGGATCGATCAAGTTCGTCAACGTCGACGGCTCGGCGCGCGTGAGCATGCTGCTTAGCAAGAAAGTCCCGGCCATCGAGAACTTCATCTTCAGTCAGGTCGGTATCGAGAAAGTGTTGCCGCCGGGGCAACTCACCACGCTGCTGCTCGCGGCGAACGGCCTTGAGTTGTACGCCAACGGTCTGTTGGTCAAAGACGAAATGATGAAGACCCAGCCCGACACCGTGCGCGCCTTCGTCAAGGCGGCGATGCAAGGCTGGCGCGACACGCTGGCCGATCCCGACGGCGCCGCCACCGTCATGGCCAACTACGTGCCCGGCCTCAATCACGACGTCGCGGTGGGCGAAATCAAACTGCTGGGCACGTTGGCACAAAGCCCGGCGACGCAGCAAAACGGGCTGGGCTGGATCGATGCCGAGCGCATGAAGCGCAGTCTCGATTTCATCTCGCAGAACATCGGCATTACGGGCAAAGCGCCCACGGCTGCCGAGCTATACACGACCGAATTTCTGCCGAAGGTGGGCGCATGAACGCACCTCGCGACGCCGCGCATGCCATCGCGTCTCAAGCCAGCGCGGCTCCCGCTGCTCAACCGTTCGCCCACATCGAGGGCGTCAGCAAGGTCTATCCGCCGCGCGGCAAGAATGCCCAGACCGTCGCGCTGGAAAGTGTGAGCTGTAGTTTCGAAGCCGGGCAACTCGTCGCGCTGCTCGGCCCGAGCGGCTGCGGCAAGACGACGTTACTGCGCATCGTGGCGGGCCTCACGCGTGCGACGACCGGTGTGGTTCGCATCGACGGGCAACCGATCACGGGCGCCCAGCGCGACTTCGGCATCGTGTTTCAAAGCGCGAATCTGATGCCGTGGCGCAACGTGCTGACCAACGTGCTGTTTCCGATGGAAATCCTCGGACGTGCCGATGCTGCCGCGAAAGCACGCGCCCGGGAATTGCTTGAGCTAGTCGGCCTTGCGTCATTCGCCGATGCGCGTCCGCACGAACTCTCCGGTGGCATGCAACAACGCGTGGCGCTGTGCCGCGCCCTGATCCACGCGCCGCGATTGCTGCTGATGGACGAACCATTCGGTGCACTCGACGACTTCACGCGCATGGAAATGCACGACTTGCTGCTCAACGTTCGCGAGCACACCCGCGCGGCGGTGATGTTCGTCACGCACAGCATTTCCGAAGCGATCTACCTCTCCGATCAGGTGCTGGTGTTCAGCCGTCGCCCCGCGAAGATTGCCGAGCGTATCGACATCGATCTGCCGTATCCGCGCACGCAGGAAATGCGCTTCACTCCGCAATTCACCGCGTACGAGCGTCATGCGAGCGCGTCGCTGGGAGTCGTGAAATGTCAAAAATGAATTTGCGCGCGGTGGCATATCCGGCGCTGGGCATCGCGGTTGTCATTGCGCTCTGGCAGGCCTACGTCACGATGTTTCACGTGCCCATCGCCGTGCTGCCGACACCCGCGCAGATCGCACAGTCGTTCGTCGACGATCGCGCCGCGCTCGTCTCGCAAGGCTGGGTGACGTTGCAAGAGTGCGTCTACGGCTTCGGGCTGGCGTTCATCGTGGGGGTGCCTATCGCGTTCATCATCGCGAACTCGCCGGTACTCAACCGTATGTTCTATCCGCTGCTCATTGCAATGCAGTCGGTCCCCAAGGTGGCACTCGCCCCGATCATTCTCGTGTGGCTGGGGACGGGCATCGAATCGAAGCTGGCGCTTGTCTGGCTGGTGGCGTTCTTCCCCATCGTGGTCGATACCGCGGCCGGGCTGCGCACTACGCCCGTGAGTCTGCTGGAACTCGCGACATCGCTGCGCGCAACCCGCATGCAGATCTTCACCAAGATTCAGATGCCAGCGGCGCTGCCGCACATCGTCTCGGGCGCGAAGATCGCCGTGACCCTCGCCGTCATCGGTGCCGTGATCGGCGAATTCGTGGGAAGCAACGAAGGGCTGGGCAATCTGCTGCTCGTCGCGAATTCGCAGATCAACACGCCGCTCGCTTTCGCTGCACTGATCTCGCTCGCCATTCTTGGCCTTGGGCTATACGGCGCTGTGGCGCTCATCGAAGTGGCGCTGCGCCCGTGGTTGCCGCATACCGCAGAGGCGGCGTAGTCGACAAGGTCGTGCAAGGAATTGAGGCATACGCATCAACACATGCGCCGGCGCGCCGACGCGTCATACAGGGAGACGTTCCATGAGCAGTGAAGATCGCCAGTCCGCACCCGCCGGTGCCCCGATGCCCTCGCTTGCCGAGATCCTGCTGCACAGCGAAGCGATGCCGTGGCGCGACAAGTCGCTCGCGGGTATTGCCGAAAAGATGTTCTGGCGCGACGAGGAGACGGGCGCGTCCATCGCGCTCATCAAGTTCGCAAAAGGCGCAGGCATTCCGGCCCCGCATTCGCACGCGTCGAATCAATTCATGTACTGCCTGAGCGGGAAGTACGAGTACACGTCGACGGGCGTGACGCTGTTGCCGGGCAGTTTTTACTGCAACCCGAAAGGCAACGTGCACGGCCCGACGCTCGCCCACGAGGAAACCATCGTTGTCGAAATTTACGACGGGCCGCATTACCCGCAAAAGCCCGATTGGTACACGGACGAGCGCGATGCCCATTGAATCGATTCCCGACGGTCTGCCGCCCGCGCAACTTCACACGCTGATCGCCGCGTTGTTCACGGTCGCAGGCGTGTCGCCGCGCAGCGCAGAGATTGTGGCGCACGCATTGGTGGCGGCGGACATCAGCGGCAAGGCATCGCATGGCGTGATGCTCGTGCCGATGTACCTCGCACGAATGAAGGCCGGATCGGTGACGTGTGCCGACGAAGCGCAGATCGTGCACGACGGCAAGACCACGCTGGTGCTCGATGCTGCCAATGCGCTCGGCCAATTGAGTGCGCATCAGGCGTGTCATCTCGCGACGGCGCGAGCCCGGGAATACGGCCTCGCCATGGTGACTGTGCGCAACGCGTTTCACTTCGGCGAAGCAGGCTACTGGGCGCGCCGCATGGCCGATGTCGGTTGCGTGGGCATCGCCATGGCCAACACGCGGCCATTGATGCCCGCCCCCGGCGGCGCGCAGCGGCGTGTGGGCAACAACCCACTCGCCATTGCCATGCCACACGCCGACGATGTGCCGGTCGTGCTCGACATGGCGATGAGTGCGAGCGCGATGGGAAAGATTCGCCTTGCCGAGCGCGCGGGAAAAACGTTGCCCGACGGCTGGGCCACCGATGCGCAAGGCGTGCCGACGCACGACCCGGCTACGGCCATTGCAGGCATGTTGCTGCCCGCTGCCGGGCCGAAAGGTTTCGGGCTGGCGTTCATGATCGACTTGCTGTGCGGCGGGCTATCGGACGGCGCCGTCGGCGACGAAGTGCAACCGCTTTACGGCGACACCGCGATTCCCTATGGCAGCGCACAGGCGTTTCTCGCCATCGATGCGTCGCACTTCGGCTTGCAACGCCCTCTCGCGCAACGTGCCAGCGGCCTCGCTCGCACGGTACGTGAGTCGAAACCTGCCCCGGGCGTCGAGCGCGTCTTCAGTCCCGGTGAACAGAGTTGGCAGTTTGCTCAAGATCATTGCGAGCGGTGTCCAGTGTCGTTGGACACGGCAAAACAGTTGATCGCGCTCGCGCGCGAGGCGGGCGTCGAGGCGCCCGCCGAATGGCAATCCCTTTGATGTTTTCTTGCAGCAGAACAGGACTCTCATCATGGCAAAAGAACAGATCAGCACCGACGCCCTGCGCACACCCAACGGGCATTTCTCGCAGGCCACGACGATCGAAGCGCGCGGCAAGCTCGTATTTATCTCCGGCATGACCGCGCGCCGTCCCGATGGCTCCATTGCCGGGGTGGGCGATATCGAAGCGCAGACGCGTCAGGTGTGCGAGAACATCAAGAACGCTGTGACAGCGGCGGGCGGCACGCTCGACGACGTGTGCCGTGTCGATGTGTACGTGCGCAATATGGAGCACTTCGAAGCCATCCACAAAGTGCGCCGCGAGTACTTCCGTGCGCCACTGCCCGCATCGACGATGGTCGAAGTCACGAAGATGGTCTCGCCCGATTACCTCATCGAGATCAATGCCATTGCCGTGTTGCCGAACGCCTGACCCGGACATCCGGACCCCACGAAACCACTGAGAAACCGAGATAAGTCATGGCTTTCGCTACGCTGCTGCATCAGAACCAACAACGCATTGCCATCCGGCATGACGACGCATGGGTGCTACTTCCGGCTGCCGTCGGCGACATGGTCAGCCTGATCGAAGGCGGGGCACCGGCGCTCGCGCACGCCAGAGAGTACGCCACCACTTCGCAAGCCGAACGCGTGCCGGTGAACAGCGCGCATTTGCTCGCCCCGATTACGCGGTTCCGGCGCGACGTGCTGTGCACGGGCTGGAATTACTGGGATCACTTCGAAGAAGGTAAGGGCAAGCGCGACGGACAAGACGTGCCGAAGCCGACGGCGCCGACGTTCTTCACGAAGGGGCCCGACACCGTGCTCGGCCCGTACGACGACATCGCCTACGACGCTACCGTCTCCGCGAAGTGGGACTACGAAGCCGAGATGGTCGTCGTGATCGGCAAGCCGGGACGCAGCATTCCGGTGGAACGCGCGATGGAGCACGTGTGGGGCTATTGCCTCGCCAACGACGTGTCGCAGCGCGATTTACAGCGTCGGCATGGCGGTCAGTGGCTCAAAGGCAAGAGCCTCGATGCCACCATGCCGCTCGGGCCGTGGCTGGTGCCCGCCGACGAAATCGATCCGGCGCGCGTGCATCTGGAATGCGTGGTGAACGGCACCGTGCTGCAATCGGCAAGCACGGCGCAGATGGCGTTCTCCATCCCCGAACTCATTGCAGAACTCTCGTTCGGCATGACCTTGCGTGCAGGCGATGTATTGCTAACGGGTACGCCGAGCGGTGTAGGCAACGCGCGCGAGCCGCAAATTTTCCTGCATGAAGGTGATGAAGTCATCGTGCATGGCAGCGGGTTGGGCGAACTGCGCAACCGTCTGGTGAAGGCAAACTTGCGAGGGGAGTCTGGTGTGACGATCGACGCCCCGGTGCAGGCCTGACGACGGCAACCGAATGAGGATTCCCATGGAAAAGGTAGCGGTCAGCGGACTCAACGGTTTTGGCATGACGGTGCCCGATCTGGAGGCCGCGAGCAAGTTCTACAGTACGTTCGGCCTCGACGTGAAGCGCTCCGCCGACGGGCAGGCGTTGCTGTGTAATTGCCCGGGACGCAGCGGCGACGAGATCGTGCTGACACGTGGCGACGAGAAGCGTCTGCATCACTTGTCGTTTCGCATCGAACCCGACACCGCCGAGGCATTCGTCGCGCAAATCGAAGCGAACGGGCTGAAGGTGCATACGCGTGCGCCCGCCGGTTGGCAACGTGCGGGGTTGTGGTTCGAAGACCCGTGGGGCACGTGGATTCATTTGCAGCCCGAGTCGGCACAGGCACAGCCGCGCGTGGCCATGCCCACGTACAACTTCGGCGGCGAGTCGCGCCGTGTGGACGTAAATCTTTGGCAAACGCTGGACAAGGCGCGCGTGCCGTTGCGCATCGGCCATCTGTTGATCTTCACGAACGAGTGGGAGCGCGCCGAACGTTTTTATGCAGATGTGCTTGGGCTGCGCACCACCGACCGCGCGGCGGGCAAAGTGGCATTTATGGCGGCGGGCGTCGGTGTCATCGACCATCACTGCTTCGGGCTGATCAACAGCACCCATCGCGGCTTTCAGCATGCGAGCTTTCAAGTGCCGGGCTTCGACGACATCGGTTACGGCGCCTGGCGTATGCGGGAGGCGGGCTATGGCGACGGGTTTGGCCCGGGACGACACGCCATCGCGTCGAACCTGTTTCACTATGTTCGCGACCCGTGGGGCAGTTGGGTCGAGTTCTATGCCGACATGGACAAGATCACCAGCGCATGGGTATGCCGCGACTGGAACGACCTGCCCTACACATGGGGGCCGCGCTGGTCGCCCGAGTTCTGGGGCAAAGATATGAACGCCAATCTGGAACCCCGCTGACGAGACGCACGATAGCCGAGACATCTTGCCGGGACAGGCAAGCGGCGGGCAACACAACGGAGCAAGGGCAATGACCATACCTCGCATTGCGCTGGACGTACACGCGCATCTCGCCCCTATCGAGCCGTCGCGGCTTGCGGGTATCGAAGGCGTGCGCTGGGACGCCTCGCAACGCAAGCTCGACGTCGACGGACATATCGTCGGCATCGGGGCGTTGTTCTCTCCCGAGTCGCTCATCGCGTGGATGGACGAGCAGGGCATCGAGCGCGCGTGGGTATCGATTCCGCCGCCGCTGTATCGCGCGCACCTGCCCGAGGAGGCGTCGCGCGCGTGGTGCCGCTATGTCAACGAAGCACTGGCCGAGGTTTGCGCGAAGCACGACACACGCCTCTCGCCGCTGGTGCATCTGCCGCTTGAGCATCCCGAACTGGCGCAGGAGATTTCGGCGTCGAACACGCGAGACGCGCGCTACGCCGCAGCGGCTGGCGGATACGACGGCACACTCTCCGACGACCGCTACGCATCGCTGTGGCGGGTGTTGGACCGGCAAGGGGCGTTCGTCTTCCTGCATCCGGGGCATTGCTGCGATACACGGCTCGCCAACTTCTATCTTGAGAACCTGATGGGCAATCCGGTGGAGACAGCCGTCGCTGCCTCGCATCTGGTGTTCGGCGGCGTGGCGGCGCGTCATCCGAAGATTCGCTTCTGTCTGGCACACGGCGGCGGTGCGACGGCGATGCTCGCAGGCAGATACGAGCGAGGCTATCGGACGGCTCGGCCCGGCGTCGATACATCGCTGCCGACGCCACGCACCGCGCTCGGACGCTTTTACGTCGATAGCATCGTGCACGATTCGCAGGCGCTCGCGCTTAGTGCATCGGTGTTCGGACGCGATCACGTGCTGTTCGGCTCGGACTGGCCGTTTCCGATGGGGCTGCTCACACCGCACACCCAGTTGGCCGACGCGGACCCGGCGCTTGCCGAAGGCATCCGCACGGAAAACGCGCACGAGCTGCTCGACGGCCTGCGCTGAGGCAAGCTGGCTGGGCTTGCGCGCCCAGACGCCCGCCGTTTGCTACACTTGCCGCCTGAAAAGTCACTCTCTCGGGGCGTCAATGATTGGCCGCATCTCCGGCACCTTGCTGGAAAAGAATCCGCCGCATCTCCTGGTCGATTGTCAGGGCGTGGGCTACGAAATCTCGGTGCCCATGAGCACCTTCTTCAATTTGCCTAACATTGGCGAGCGTGTGACGCTGCTCACGCAGTTCATCGTGCGCGAGGACGCGCAATTGCTGTTCGGCTTCGGCAGCGTCGATGAGCGCAACACTTTCCGCGAATTGCTCAAGATCTCGGGCGTCGGCGCACGCACCGCGCTGGCGATTCTCTCGGGCATGAGCGTGGCCGACATTGCGCAGGCGGTGACGCTGCAAGAGTCGGGCCGCCTCGTGAAAATCCCGGGTATTGGCAAGAAGACGGCCGAGCGTTTGCTGCTCGAACTCAAAGGCAAGCTCGGTGCGCAACCGGGCACGGTGCCCGGCACGGCGACGCCGCACGATCACAAGAGCGATGTGGTCAACGCGCTGCTCGCACTCGGCTATTCCGACAAGGAAGCGCTGGCCGCCGTCAAGACGGTGCCCGAAGGCACGACCGTGTCCGACGGTATCAAGCACGCGCTCAAGTCGCTCTCGAAGGGCTGATCTGACGCTCGCAAACCTGTTGGCGTGAGGAAACGGCATGCAACTCCGGTGGCTTGAAGACTTCGTCGAACTCGCACGCACGCGCAGTTTTACGCGGGCGGCCGAGAACCGTTTCGTCACGCATCCGGCGTTCGGACGGCGCATTCGCGCGCTGGAAGAATGGGTCGGTACCCGGCTCATCGAGCGCACCAAGCCGCTCGAACTTACCGCCGCAGGGACCGTCTTTCTCGATGCCGCGACCAACGCGCTCGAAATTCTGCATGGCGCGCGCACGCACTTGCAGGACGCCGCACCCACGCTCGAAAACAATCTCAAGATTGCGACGGGGCGCACGCTCGCGGCAACTTTCTTCCCAGATTGGTACGACGAAACCGTCTCGCGTATTGGTTTTTTCACGGCGACGTTGTCGACCAGCGGGGCGGAAGAGGCGATTCTGCGGCTGGCCTCGGGCGAGGTCGATCTGCTGCTCGTTTATTCGAGTCCGCACACACGGCTGCTCATCGATCGGGAGCGTTTCGACTGGTTGACGGTTTCGCGTGAGGTGTTGGTGCCGGTGAGCGCCCTCGATGCGAAGGGGCGCGCGAAGTACCGATTGGCCGCAGGGCCGACGCCGATTCCGTGGCTGGCGTTTGCCCGTACGCTGACGCTGCGCGCCGTGCTGGCGCGGCATTTGGCGGAAATGCCGAACCGGCCGACGCTCAAGCCGGTGTATCAAGCCGACTCATACGAGGCGATTCTCGCGATGGCGCGACGCGGCACCGGCATCGCGTGGCTGCCGCAGCGGCTGGTCGCCGACGACGTGAGCCGAGGCACCCTCGCCATCGTCGGCGGTAAAGACTGGCAGATCGGGTTCGACATCGCGTTGTACCGGCGGCGCCACCAACCGCATCACGTGCTCGATGCCATCTGGCAGGCGGCGCAGCGCGCGGCGGAAGACGACGCGTCCTAACGCTGAACGCGTTTCCCTGGGCGTTGCTTCGCGCGGTGGTGTTATTGCGGCCGCAGATGCGCCATCCCTTGTTTCAGATACTCGATCAGACGCGCGTCGACTAGCGTGCCCGCCATCAATTCAGGCTCGTTCATGTGTGCTGCGCGAATCTTCGCGTGCGTTGCCGGATTGTCACCGGCATACGAGCGGAAGTACGTCATCCACTGCTGCACGAGCGTCAGAACTTCAGGCGATTTCGGCGACGTGCCTTTCTCCAGGTGATCGCGTAGCGCGCCGATGAGCACCGGCCATTCATACGTGTACGTCAGGTAATTCGCCCGCAAGAAGCGCATCTCGTCCTCATCGAGATATTTCGCATAGAGATTGAATTTCGTCTGCGCAAAGGCTTCCTGTACAAAACGCATCAGCGCAGGTGTGATGCCTGTTTGCGTCACCATCTCCGACTCGGTCGCGTGCATGTGATTGAGTTTGGCGAGCAGCCGGGCGTCACCGCCTGTGTCGCGTTCGACCATCGCCATCCATTGGCGCGCTGCCGCTTGCGCGGCGTCGCTTTGCGGCTTGTCTCCAGCCGCCATGAGCGCCTGCACGTGCGCCACCATGGCGGGCCACTCGGTTTCCCGCGCGACATCGTTCTGATACAGCGGCAAGCGAGCGAGTTCGTCTTGCGTGAAGTACTTGTCGTACATGGTCATCAACTCCAGCGTTGTCAGCCATTCGGCAAGATCCGGCGCCTCACCACTGTCCAACTGCGCGCGCAAACCGGTGAGCCGCTCGCGCAGGCGGGCTGCCTCGTCGATCTGATGCGTGAGCATCTCGATCTGCCGGGTGACCAGCGATGCCAGCGGTACGTCGGGTCTTGCCAACCAAGTGCCGATGTCGGTGAGCGACATGCCGAAGCGGCGCAGCGCCTGAATCTGGTGCAGGCGGGCGACATCGTCGCGGTCGTACAGCCGGTAACCGGCATCGGAGCGTGCCGAAGGCGTGAGTAAGCCGAGGGTGTCGTAGTGGTGAAGCGTGCGTACCGTCAAGCCGCAGCGTTTGGCCAATTCACCGACTTTGAGCAGCATCCGGGCACTCCCTTCTTCTGGCGTACGACAAGGCTGAAGGCTCACGTAGCGTGAGGGTCAAGCGATTTTATGCGACAGCAACGGCTGCGCTGATGACAACGCGTGGGGAGCGAACAACCAAGGGGGGAAATGCGACGGGAGAGCCGAATCGTCCCGCCGGGGAGGCGGGACGTCTTACATTACAAACCGGCGCGAGCCCAGCGCGCCGGTTTGTGAGCATCAATGCTCGTGATGCAGGTACTTCGCCTCTCGCGGCAAGCGCAAGCTGACGAAGAACGCGATCACCATCATGGCGGTTACGTACCAGTAGAACGTCGGTTCCTGACCGGCCTTCTTCAGACCCAGCGCCACGTATTCCGCCGAGCCGCCGAAGATCGCGTTAGCAACCGCGTAGGCCAGACCCACACCCAGCGCGCGGACTTCCGTCGGAAACATTTCGGCTTTCACGATACCGCTGATCGACGTGTAGAAGCTCACGATCGCCAGGGCCAGACAGATCAGCAGGAAGGCTGCGATCGGGCTTTGCACGGTCTTGAGCGCCGTCAGAATAGGCACCGTGGCAATCGCACCGAGCAAACCGAACAGCAGCATGTTGTTGCGGCGGCCGATGCGGTCCGACAGTGCACCGAAGAGCGGCTGCATGCACATGTACACGAACAAGCAGCCCGTCATGATGTAGCTGGCGGTCTTGATCGGCATACCGGCCGTGTTCACCAAATACTTCTGCATGTAAGTCGTGAACGTGTAGAAGATCAGCGAGCCGCCGGCGGTGTAACCCAACACGGTGAAGAACGCCGCCTTGTGATTACGGAACAGACCTGCCAACGTGCCAGCTTCGCTATTGGTACGGCTCGCGGCCGTCGACGTTTCGTGCAGCGTACGGCGCAGCATGAGCGCCACCACGGCCGTGATCGCACCGACCACGAACGGAATACGCCAGCCCCAGGCCTTGAGTTCAGCCTCGTCGAGCAACTGCTGAAGAATCACGACCACCAGCACGGCGAGCAACTGACCGCCGATGAGGGTCACGTACTGGAACGACGAGAAGAAGCCGCGACGGCCCTTGAGCGCCACTTCACTCATGTAGGTAGCCGTGGTGCCGTACTCGCCACCGACCGACAGACCTTGCAACAGACGCGCGAACAGCAACAGCGCCGGTGCCCAGTTACCGATGCTGGCGTAGGTCGGCAGCGCGGCGATGAGCAGCGAGCCGAAGCACATCATCATCACGGAGATGACCATCGAGTTCTTGCGGCCCTGACGGTCGGCGATGCGGCCGAAGATCCAGCCGCCGATCGGGCGCATCAGGAAGCCTGCTGCGAACACCCCCGCCGTGTTGAGCAACTGCGCGGTCGGGTCGGAACTGGGGAAGAACGCCGGCGCGAAGTAGATCGCGCAGAACGCGTAAATGTAGAAGTCGAACCACTCGACCAGATTCCCGGACGAGGCCGCCACGATGGCGAAGACGCGTTTGCGCACTTCTTCAGGGGTTGGCGGGACGTTGGTGGTATCGGCGCTCGTTGTGACTGTGTCTCTCATTTCTATTGGCGATGGGCGGCATCGCGTTAACCACGTTGCAACATGACGCAAATGCGATTCGTCCAGCCAATATGCACTTCACACATTAAGGAATCAGCGCATCGCGTCGCGGGGGCGGGGCAACTATAGCGGTTCCCCGCAGGGCGGGGCAATGCCCGCGCGCCGGATTGATCATTTCAGAAACGGAAATAATGCACGGGATTGTTGCGTTGCAGCATGGTGATCGGCCGCATGGGGCGGACATCTGCGAGGGGTGATGGTCCGTTTCGGCAGGAAGTACGAAGGCGCAAAAATTCTTTGAATTTCTCGCAATGCGAGACGAGGCGGGCGATACGTGGGCGTTATGCGCTGAACGCAAAGCGTATTTCTCGTGCGCACTTATTTGCTTTTCGATATCTGTTGGTTCGCCGCGGGTAAGCGGGTCAGTAGCATGACGACGCAGCAAACCCGTGGTGAAGACATGCAAGGCGATACGTTATTGATTAAATCGGGCGGCGAGGCGGCGCTCACGGAGTGGCAGTATCACTTCGCCCGCCTGATGCCCGGACTGCGCGTGTACGGCTGGGACGACCCCTTCGTCGATGCGCGCAGTGTGAAGTACGCGCTCGTGTATCAGCCCGATCACGGACGGCTGGCCGACTACCCCAGATTGCGACTGATCTTGAGCGCGGCGGCGGGTGTCGACCACATTCTGGCGGACCCGGCATTGCCGACGAACGTGCCGATCGTGCGCATGATGACCGACGAGACGCGCGAGCGCATGAGTGACTACGTGACGTGGGCGGCGCTCTCGGTCGTGCGTGATATGCCGGTGTTGGTCGCCGCGCAGCGCGACGGCGAGTGGGCTAACCTGCACACGGGGCGTCTGGCTCGCGACACGCGCGTGAGCGTCCTCGGCTTGGGCGAGTTGGGACGAGCGGTCGCGATACGCTTGCGAGCCCATGGCTTCCAGGTGAACGGCTGGGCACGTTCGCCGAAATCGCTCGACGGCGTGAAGGTCTTCGCGGGAGAGGCACAGCGTAATGCGATGCTCGCCGAGACTGACATCCTCATCAATCTGCTCCCCGACACCCCAGCCACACGCGGCATTTTGGATCGTGCGCTGTTCGCGCGTCTGCCGACGGGGGCCAGTCTGATTCAAGTCGGACGCGGCGCGCATCTGGACCGTCAAGCGCTGCTCGATGCCCTCGACAGCGGCCGATTGCGCTCGGCAATCCTCGACGTCTTCGATATCGAGCCGCTGCCCGCAGACGATGCGTTGCGGCGGCATCCGAAGATTGTCGTTACGCCGCACATCGCATCGACCGTGTCGTATGCGGCGCGCGCAAGGCAGGTCGCGAATGTGCTCGGTGCGCACCTGCGCGGCGCGCCGCTGCCGTTCGTCTACGACGCCACGCGCGGCTACTGAGGCTTATTCCCCTTCTATGAATTGCAGCGCGACGTGAAAGCCTTCGGCGGCGGTTACCAGCACGCTGCCGTCGGCCAACGTCGTCGACGGAATGCGGCTTTCCTTGAGCGTGGCCAGCACCTGCGCGAGTGAGCGAGTGCGCAAAATTAGCGCTACGCCACGCTCGCTGCCGTCTTCGGTCGTCTCCACTTCGCCGAAGCGTCGCTCGGCTTCGGCAGGTGTCACGAATTCCACGCGCGCCTGGCTGGCTTGCAACGCGTAGCCGTCCTGACCGAGGGCCGTCAGCACACCGGGGCCGAACACGCGGTCGTAGAGCGCAGCGGTGATCGCCGGATTCGGCGTGGCGATGACATAGCCGACGATATCGGTCACGCCGTTGGGGTGTTCGCGCCATTCATCGCGCCATACGTGTTCCGGCGTGAAGTGATGGCAGAAGAACGTGCGGCCGTTGCGCACGAGTTCAGTCGCCAGCCGCACGGTGCTAAAACGCGCGTCTTGCGTCGTGCCGTCGGGGAGGTTCACGGGACGGAAAAATTCGGCAGGGGCTTGCGAAGTCACGCCGCGCGCTTGCAAACCAGCGTGCAACGCGTGCGAGTCTTGGGTCTTGAACGCCAGGCCGGTGAGGCCGAGGGGTGCCTGCATGACGTCGGGGCGGACCGTCGATTTGCCCGCCTCGTAACCGAGCAGTTCGAGATAGTTCTCGCCGAAGATGGCCAGATGGTTGCTAGAACCTAGCGAATGGTGACCGCGCTCGGTCAGCGAGAAGCCCAGACGGCGATAGGTCTCGACCGACGCTTCGAGATCGCCTTTGACGTTGACGACGACGTGATCGAGTACCGGGGCAGGGATGGCAACGCTTTGATCATTACGGCTGGACACAAAAACTCCCGAGGGAAATTGGACGACGTGTCCATTCTATGGGGAAGTGTGCACCGGGCAAACTGACCAAATTTCCTTTGCATAGCGATCTGGCAGTCACAACGCGGTCGCGCGGGCAGCGGTTTCGAGCGTGGACACCAGATGGTCGGAGAACGCCTTGACGCGAGGGCTCAGTTCGCGCCGGGACGGGTACACGAGATAAAGCCCGGCTTGCGACGCGCTCGCCGAAGACTTCGCGTTTGCGGTGTCGAGCGGATAACGCACGAGCTCGCCGCGCGTGAGCTCCGCTTCGCAGGTGTGCTCCGGTAACACCGCCGCGCCTGCGCCTCGGAGCGCGAGTTGCTTGAGCAGCGCGAAGCTGTTCGTCGCCACGGCGTAGTGCGCGGGCGGACTCAGTGCAGTTGATCGGGCTGATGCGGCCGGGGCGGCGCGGCTTTTGAACGCCAGTTGCGGCACATCGGGCGTGGCGTGTTTGCGCGATACGCCGAAGGCCGGACTGGCAAATTTCGCGAAACGGAAACTGGCAATGCGGCGCGCGATAACGTGGTCCCCGCCCGGGTGACCGCCGCGAATCGCCATATCGAGGTTTTGGTCGACGAAATCGCTCACGCTGTCGTCGGCCACGACGTCGAAGCGGATTTGCGGATGCGCCACGCGAAACGTGGCGATGGCCTCGCTAAGGACGTCGAATGGGAAATCGAACGGCACGCTCATGCGAATGGAGCCAGTGAGCGTCATGGTCCCGGGGCCGCCGTAGTGTTCCGCTTCGCGCAATGCGGCAATTGCCGGGGCGACGCGTTCGTAATAGTCGCGCCCGTCATCGGTCAGCGCGATACGCCGTGTCGTGCGACGCAGCAGCACCGTGCCGAGATGCGCTTCGAGCGCAGCCACGCGGGCACTGACCGTCGAGCGGGGAATTTCCAGCGTGCGTGCCGCTGCCGAGAAGGACTCGCACTCGACGACCGTGACGAAAGCGAGGGTGGTGTTCAGATCCATTGTCCAATCCATTGGCAAGTCTTGCCAATTTTAGACGTCTTCTCTGGCAGATGGCATCGACGCAAAATGAAGGCAGTCTCACATTGCGTGAGTTTCCACTGCTTTCAAGGAGCCAGACGTCTCATGTCATCCGAATTCAATCCGCATGCCGATAGGGTGTCGTTCGCCAATATGGATGTTCGCCTCATCGAGGGCGTGGGCAGCCCGCGTGATCTCACGATCATGGACATGACCGTCAATCCTCACGGCGGCGCACCGATGCATCGCTCGCTCGACGAGGAAAAGACGTTCGTGATGACGCAAGGCCGCTTGCAGTTCACCGCGGGCGAGACGACGCGCGAGATTGCCGTGGGGGATACCGTCACCGTGGCGAAGGGCGACGTGCACGGCTTCACGAACGTCACGCAGACCCCCGCACGCATGCTGCTCGTCTCGACGCCCGCGCGTCACGACGACTTCTTCCGCGCCATGGCGGCGCTGCCGGTACCGCACGACCCCAACGCCGTGAAATCGGTGTGCGAGATGTACCGGCAGGTAATTCTGGGGCTCTAATTTGCGTTGGCGAGCGCTTCCGGTTGCTCCGCTCGGCCCATGCTCATCTGCACAGCGAGTGCGCACACAAACGCAAAGACCCCCGCCGCGAGGAACGCCCCGCTGAACCCGTGGCTGTACGCGGCGCGTCCGGCATTGAGCAACGCGTCGCCAAGCGCGGGCGGGTAGAGGTGGAGCGCCTGAACGAAGTCGCCGGCGGAAATAGCGTCGGCGAAGTCGAGGCGGGTGGCCCCGTCGTGGAAGCTGCCCACCTGCACAGTGCGCAAGACTTGTGGCAGCGATGTCGCCACGCTGCGATGCACGCCCGCCGTCAACACGGCACCGAGTGCGGTGTAGCCGAGCAGAATGCCGGAGAAGCGGAATGTCGTGCTGATGCCCGAGGCCATCCCGGCGCGCTCGCGGGCGATCGTGCCCATGATCGCCTTTTGCGTCTCACCGTTGAGCAAGCCACCGCCGCTGCCAAGCACAAACATCGCGAGCATCAGCGGCAGACCCGAGTGGCCCACGCCCTGCGACGACACGTACGACATCGCCAGGTTGCCCACCCCCGTGAGCACCAAACCGATCACGAGAATGCGGTGCGATGGCAGGCGCGCAGCAAGCCGCTTGCCTACTTGCGGCAGCAACAGCATGGCCAGCGCGAACGGCAGCATGGCGACACCGGCTCCCAACACCGAATCGCCGCGCGCGTTCTGAAGAAACTGCGGCAGGAGCGAGGCCATCACTTGCGCACAAGCGGCATACGAGAACATCGCAAGCGTGGCGCCCGCGAAGGGCCACGAGCGGAACAGCGACAGGTCGAGCATCGGGTGCTGCCGTGCGCGTTCCACCTTCGCGAAGATGACGAACAACACGCCGCCCGCTCCAATACGCAGCAGGATGCCCGGGCTTGTCCAACCCTGTGCGGGGCCGACGATAAGGGCCCACGTGACGCAGAACATCGCCGAGGCGAAGAGGGCGATACCGGGGACATCTACCGGGCGTTGCACTTGCGCCTTGGATTCCGGCACGATGCGCACGACGGCAAACGCCAGTGCTGCGCAGATCGGCGCGTTGACGTGAAACGCCCAACGCCAGCCGAGCGTGTCGCCGATGATGCCGCCGATGAGCGGCGAGAGCACCATCGTCAATCCCATCACCGCACCCCATAACCCCCATGCGCGGGCACGCGCCTCCTTCTCGTGGAAGCCGTGTCCGATGATGGCGAGTGCGGGGGCCAGCAAGAAGGCCGCGCCGACGCCTTGCGCCGCACGCGCCAGATAGAGCCATTGCGCAGTAGGGGCCAGCCCGCACGCGAGCGAGGCCAATGCGAACCCGGCGATGCCGCAAAGAAACACCCGGCGTCGGCCGAAGCGATCGGCAATCGATCCGGCGGGCAGCAACAGCGCAGCGAAGCACAGCACGTAGGCACCGATGACCCACTGCACGTCGGCGAAGCTCGCATGCAGTTGCGCGGAAATGGTGGGCAGCACGACACCGACGACATTGGTGTCGAGCACGGTCATCGCGCACCCAGTTGAGGCGGTCAGCAGCAGGGCGAGGCTGCCGGTCGTCGATGCGCCGGCCTCCGTCGCCGCCGTCGGCTTAGTGGGATTGGGCGTTGCCATGGCTGTTATCCGATTGCATCAGACCATCCACACCGGCCTTGGCGATTTCTTCGTCGTGCTGCGGCGTATCGGCTGACACACCAATCGCACCGACTACCGTGCCGTTCACGACCAGCGGCAGGCCGCCTCGCATCAGCACGTAGCCGGGCGCAGTGCCGACAGCGCGGCGGCTGCCGTTCAGCGCATCTTCGAGTACCCCACTCGGACGGCGGAACAGCGCCGCAGTGCGTGCCTTGCCCGGTGCGAGATCGACACCCGCGGGCACCGCCGCGTTGTCCATGCGCACGAGCGCGATGGGCAGACCGCCTGCATCGACCACGGAGATAACGCAAGGCCAGCCTTCTGAATTGGCTTTGGCCTGTGCCGCGCGAATGACGTTTTGCGCGGCATCGAGCGTGAGGACTGGACGCGTCGGCAACTCTGCGGCGCGTGCGGAGAAAGGGGCTGCGCCTGCGCACAGGGCAATCGATAGGGCGACGGCTTGTGCTGCACGGCGGGTGTTGAAACGAGACATCATGGTGAGACCCTCTGCAAAGATGACAAAAGATGCGAATTCGCGCGGGATTTCGTGCGCCAATCGCATGTCGTCATTCGATCACGCAGGCGCGAGACAGTCATTGCCGGGCGGCGGCGAAGTTGTTAGGTTCAACCTAATGAAATGCACGGTGACGTCGCAACGGCTGGCGCGGTAGCATGGCGGGCACGCCAAGCCAACCCGTCTCAACTTCGAGGATTCCGTGGAACTCCGGCACTTTCGCTACTTCGTGACGCTTGCCCAGACGCTGCACTTTGGCCGCGCGGCGCAGGCGCTCGACATTGCCGCGCCCACGCTGACGGTGCAAATTCAGGACATCGAGCGCGATCTCGGCGTGCAGCTTTTCGTGCGCAGCCGTCGCGATGTTCGTCTCACACCAGCGGGGGAAATGTTCTTGCAGGAAGCGCTGCTGGTCCTCGCGCAAGCGGAGCGGGCGGTGCTCGCAGGTCAGCGTGCTGGCCGTGGCGAGACGGGCCGGGTGGAAGTGGGATACATCGGCTCGGCGGTTTTCTCCGGCGTGTTGCAGGCACAACTCGCGACCTTCCGGCAGGCGTGGCCGGGCGTCATCGTGAATGCGCGCGAGGTGCCGCAAGGCGAACTGCCGATGATGCTCGCAGAGAACCGCATCGATATCGCATTGCTGCGCATGCCGATGAATTTGCATACCCGTCATCGGGCGCATGTGCTGTTTCGCGACAGCTTCTGTGTGGCGTTACCCGCGGGGCACCCACTGGCGGCACAATCCGGTGCGATCGATGCCGACGCGCTGGAGAACGAGCGCTTCATCGTGCCGGAACAACCGCTGGGGACTTACGAAGTGGCGCGCCGTGGCGGCTTCACCCCGGCGGGTGGCTCGACGCCAGGCTCACTGATCGCGGTGCTCACGCAGGTGACACTGGGCGAAGGCGTGGCCATCGTGCCGGATGTACTCGTCGGCACGACGGCGATTCCCGGCGTGATCTTCAAGCCGTTGGCCGGGCCGCCGATCCACTCCGAGATCGCCGCTGTTTTCCGCAGCTTCGAGCCATCGCTGGCGGTCACACGGCTGATTGCGCAGATCACCCAAACGCCTGCTGTGACGTCATACGCGCTGTTCGATCAGGCAGGGTGAGGTCATCTCATTCGTCGGGGTGAAACCGGGCGAGCAGCTCCAAAAACAAGTCCAGTGCACGCGTGCGAGGCCGCGACGTTTCGGTGATGGCGCTGATGGTGTTCTCGTACTCCGGCCCGGAGGGCACCCGCGCGAGCGCATGCCGCTTGGAAAATAGGGCGGCATAGTATTGCGGCAGCAACCCGACGTAATGCCCGGACAGCACCAGCATCGCGACCGCCTCGAGCCCCGACGCTGCCGGGCCTCGTTCCAGGCCCAGTGTGTTGAGTGCCTCATGCACGAACGGCTGCGAGCGATAGACCAGTGGCAGCGACTTTGCGTCTTGCAGGCGATGGCGGGCGACGAAAAGTTGATGCCGTTCGATGAAGAGCCGCTGATAGTTGAACCCGGCTTCGCGCCGGTACATCCCTCGAATCGCGATTTGCACCCGGCGCTCGCGCAAGGCAAGATCGAGTTCGTTGAAGGTC
This sequence comes from Pandoraea pneumonica, assembly GCF_049918595.1. GTDB lineage: Bacteria > Pseudomonadota > Gammaproteobacteria > Burkholderiales > Burkholderiaceae > Pandoraea > Pandoraea pneumonica_A. The sequence goes on along the minus strand of NZ_JBNCRZ010000001.1, from coordinate 351,952 downwards.
ATCACCGTCAGCTCGACTTTCACATCCGGGGCTTGTGCCTTGAACTCGGCCAGCGCTTCCGGGATATGACAGCCCACGTCGGACACGATGTGCTCGACCATGCCGATCGACAGCGTGCCCGACAACACACCGCGCACCGCATCGATTTCCGGCCGAATCCGTTCCAACGACTTGAGCGCATCGCGCGCCAGCTCCAACGCTACCTTCCCTGCGTGCGTCAGCACGAACCCCGATGGCCCGCGCTCGCATAGCCGCGCGCCCAGCGTTTCCTCCACATCGCGGATATGGCGGCTGATCGACGCCTTCGACATATTCAGTTGCTTTTCCGCCGCCGCGAAGCCGCTCGCCTGTGCCACCGCACAGAAGATGCGCAGCGAGCGCAAATCCCGTTCGTTGAAGTCCCGTCCGGCCATGCGTCGGCTCCTGAATGCGTGAGGAAACGAGCGTTGATGCCCGTCTTAAAAGGTTTCGTTTTTTGAAACCATACCAATAAAAAAATCATTTTTCATGATCTTTTTGCCCGCATACAGTCGATCGCAGGACATCTGATAACACCCCACAACGCGAGGCACGCTATGAAGACCTTCTCCAGACGAACCTTTATGAAGGCCACGCTGGCCTCGGGCGCTGTGTTGGCGCTGCCGACGCTGGCGTTTGCCGAAGGCGGCACGCTGGCCGATATCAAGAAGCGCGGCAAGCTCACGGTCGGCACCGAAGCCGCTTACGAGCCGTTCGAATATGTCGAGAACGGTCAGGTCGTGGGCTACGGCCACGACGTGCTCGAACTGATGGCTGCGAAACTCGGCGTGAAGCTCGAGCAGATGAACCTGCCGTTCCAAGGTTTGTTGCCCGGCCTGATGTCGCACAAGTTCGACTTCGTGGCGACGAGCGTGGGCATTACGCCGGAGCGCGCCAAGCGTTTCGCGTTCAGTCAGCCGGTGGGCGTCGTGCGCTCGGTGCTGATGGTGCGCGCCGACGATAGCTCGATCAAACGCGACATGGATATCGGCGGCAAGACCGTGGGCACGCAGATGGGCTCGTCGTCGCAGCCGGTTGCCGACGAATTCGAGAAGGAATTGAAAGAGAAGACGGGCAAGGGCTACGCGGGGACCAAGCTGTTTCAGGCGTATCCCGATGTGTCGAACGCGCTGGCCAACAAAACGGTGGACGTCGCGCTGATGCCGTCGAATATCGCCGCCGTGCAGATGCGCAAGCAGCCCAATGCGTTCCGTATCGCAGGCGAAATCGGTCAGCCGAAGTTGCTCGCGTGGGTGGCTAACCCCAACGATCTCGAAATTCGCAAGTTCATCAACGACTCGCTCGACGAATTCCGCGCGAACGGCAAGCTCGCGGCATTGCAGAAGAAGTGGTTCGGTGCGCCGATGGAAACGCCGCACGAAAACTATCTGCCTGCGGGCGCGATCTGACGGCCGCCGCCATGTGGGAAGGGTTCGATAAAAGCGGGGTCATTGCACCGTTTCTCGAGGGCGTGGTCTCGGGCACGGCGGTGACCGTCGGCGCATCGGCGCTCGCGTTCGTGATCGGTATGGCGCTCGGCATCGTGCTGCTCATCGCGCGCATTGCGCCGTTCGCCCCGGTGCGCTCGTTCGTGGTGTTGTGGGTGAGCCTTATCCGTGGCACGCCGGCACTGATTCACATGCTGATCGCGTACTACATGGTGCCCGCGATGCTCGACATCTCGATCTCGCCGATCACGGCCGGGGTCGCGGCGTTGGCGTGCAACACGAGCGCCTACATCGTCGAGATCCTGCGCGGGGCACTTGGCACTATTTCGCCCGGGCAACGTGCCGCCGCGTACGCGCTGGGCATGCGCGCACCGTACGTCTGGCGCCACGTGTTGCTGCCGCAGGTGATCTACCGCGCGATTCCGCCGCTCACGAGCGAGTTCACGATTCTGCTCAAGGCGTCGTCGCTGATGTCGATCATCGCGGTGCCTGAACTGGCGACGGTGGCACGCAACGCGACCCTGCAAACCGATTTGCCGTTGCAGGTGTTTGCCGTCACGGCCGCCGTGTACTTCGTCATTCTGTTCTGTATCTCGGCCGCATCGCGACTGTGCGAGCGTCGGGTGTCGAGGATGCTGCCCCATGGTCATTGATTTCGGAATCGTCAAAGACGCCGTGCCGGTCTTGCTCGAAGGGCTGCGGGTGAGTGCACTGGTCAGTGTGATCGGCATTCCGCTGGGCATTCTGATCGGCATTGTCGCGGCCTACGCCACGCAATCTCGCACGCTGCTGAAGCCCGTGGCGCTCGCCTATGTAGAACTGGTACGCAACATCCCGTACCTGATCCTCGTCTATCTGTCGTTCTTCGGGCTACCCAAGCTGGGTGTCGGCGCGTCGGCCATGACGGTGGCGGTAGGGTGCACAGCGTTCTACACCGGCGGCTACTTCTGCGAAATTCTGCGCGCGGCATTGCGCAGTGTGGCGCGCGGTCAGACCCACGCGGCGCTCTCGCTCGGCATGACCTACTGGCAGACACAGCGCCACATTATCGCGCCGCAGTTGTTCGGCTTTTTGGTGCCGCCGACGACCAGCCTCGTGATCATGATGTTCAAAGACTCGGCGATCTTCTCGGTGATGAGCCTGCCGGAGATGACCTACCAGAGCAACTTGCTCACCGCTAACACCTTTGCCTACGTCGAAGTGCTCGGCACCACGGCGTTGCTTTACTGGGCCAGCAGCGTGGTGCTGGCCAGCGTCGGGCGCCGTCTGGAAACCGTGATCGGGCGACGTGCCCGACACGCTTAGCAGCCCCTCGACCTCTCTCGAATGTCACCACCCAAGGACAACACGATGACTACCTATACCGTTGCGCCGCGCGTCGGCCACCCGACACTGTTGTACTCGGAGCTCGATCTCGATATCGACAATCTGAAGGCCGATATCGCCGTGCTCGGCATGCCGTATGGGGCACCGTATGCGGCCTCCGACTTTAGCAACGATCAGACCAATGCGCCGTCGGCGATTCGTCAGGCGACGGACCGTGTGGCGCGCAAGCCTGACCACTACGACTTCGACATCGATGGCCCGTTGTTGCAAGGCCGTACCGATATCCGCTTTGTCGACTGTGGCGACATCATTCCCGATCTGACGAAGCCCGGTGAACACTACGCACGCGCCGAAGCCGCCGTGCGAAGGATTGCGGCGGGCGGGGCCATGCCCATCGTGCTCGGTGGCGACCACGGCATCACCACGCCGGTGTTGCGCGGGCTCGATCAGAAGGGGCCGATCACGCTCGTGCACATCGATGCGCATCTGGACTGGCGTGATGAAGTGAATGGCGTGCGCGAAGGGCTGTCGAGCCCGATTCGGCGCGCGTCGGAAATGGCGCACGTGGATCGCATCATCCAAATTGGTTTGCGCGCACAGGGCAGCGGTCGTGAAGCGGAACTCGTGGCGGCGCGCGCGTACGGCGCGGATTTGGTCACGGCGTACGAGTTGCACGATATCGGCATGGATGCCGTGCTCGACCGGATTCCCGATGGCGGCAACTACTACCTCACCATCGACGCCGACGGCCTCGATCCGTCGACGATGCCTGCTGTCGCCGGACCTGCGCCGGGTGGCGTGACGTTCGTACAGGCGCGCAAGCTGATTCACGGTTTGGTGCGCAAGGGCCGCGTGGTCGGTATGGACATTGTGGAAATCCAGCCCGAGAAAGACGACGCGAATCTGATCTCGTGCGTGACGGCAGGCCGGTTGATTCTGAACCTGATCGGTGCGTCGATTCGCGCTGGGTACTTCGACAAGCAGGTCGAAAAATGAATGCTCAATCGACGACCAACGCGCCGGTGATCGATATCCGGGGCATCGACAAGTGGTACGGCACGCACCACGTGCTCAAGCAATGCTCCACGCAGGTGAGCAAGGGCGAGATCGTGGTGGTGTGTGGGCCGTCGGGCTCGGGCAAGTCGACGCTAATCAAAACAGTCAACGCGCTGGAGCCGATTCAGAAGGGCGACATCGTCGTCGACGGTCTGTCGCTGATGGCGAAGACAACGCAGTTGCCCAAGCTGCGCAGCAAGGTCGGCATGGTGTTTCAGCACTTCGAGTTGTTCCCGCATCTCGACCTGACGCGCAACCTCACCTTGGCCCAGCAGATCGTGTTGGGACGTGACGCCGGTGCGGCGCGCACCAAGGCCCGAGCATTGCTCGACCGGGTAGGGCTGTCGGCCCATGCGCACAAATACCCGGGGCAGTTGTCGGGCGGTCAGCAGCAGCGCGTGGCGATTGCGCGCGCGCTGTCGATGGACCCGAAGGCGATGCTGTTCGACGAACCGACCTCGGCGCTCGACCCGGAAATGGTCAACGAAGTGCTCGACGTGATGGTGGAGCTCGCCCGCGACGGCATGACGATGATGGTGGTCACGCACGAAATGGGGTTTGCGCGGCGCGTGGCGCATCGCGTGGTCTTCATGGAAGACGGCGCCATTGTCGAGGATTGCCCCACCGGCGCGTTCTTTCAGGACACCGCTAACCCGGCAGTCAAACGCTTCCTCTCGAAAATTCTGACGCACTGAACTCACATGACACACACTCGAATCCGCAAATTCAACACCCGCGAAACGTATCCGGAGCAAAAGCTCGACAACGATCTGTGTCAGGCGGTTGTCGCGGGTAACACTATCTATCTGCGCGGCCAGATCGGTCAGGATCTGGACACGCGCGAGTCCGTTGGCATTGGCGACGTATCGGCACAAACCGAGAAGGCGATGGCTAACGTTGCGATGCTGCTCGACGAGTGCGGCAGCAAGCTCGAAGACATCTGCAAGGTCACCGTCTACATCATCGACCCGCGCTATCGCGAAGCTGTGTACAACGTGATGGGCCGGTGGCTCAAGGGCGTGTTCCCCGTGTCCACCGGTATCGTGGTGCAGGCACTGGCGCGCCCGGAATGGCTCGTGGAAATCGATGTGACGGCGGTGAAGCCTTAAGACGCCGCTGGTACGTCCGGCACGTCGATACCCATCAACGCCGAGCTCAGCGATTTGCCGTGGGCGTCAAGCGCGAGCGAGCGCGTGACGCCTCCGCCTAACGCCTTGCCCAGCACGAAGTTGAACGCGGCAAGGCGCGGCAACTCGTAGCGAACCACTTCCCCATGCACGACATCGCTCAGGAATGCCTTGACGTATTCCGGGGTCAGCACCACGCGCAAGTGTTCGTAATGGCGCGCGTCGTAGCAGATGACGGAGACATTCAACGTATTGCCTTTGTCGCCGGTGCGCGAGTGCGCAAGTTCACGTAGTTTCATTTCAGGCCTCGACAAAGGTGAACGCAGGGCGGGCATGTTCGCGCGGCAACAGCACCGACTGCACGGCGAGGACTTCACGGGTGGATTTGGTGACGCCGCCACCGCCCGCCGGTCCGTTCGTGTATAGCGTTTCGACTTCATTGCCGATACGCACGGCTTCTTCAGCCGACGCGGTGCGCCCGGTCACACGCACGCGGACTTCATACGGTTGCGCATGGCGTTCGCCCAGCGTTTCGCCGTGTAGTGCATTCACGCCGATCAGGTCGAAGCGCAACTCGCTGGTCTGTACGCCGGTGATCGTCAACCGTTCACGAACGATGTCGAGCGCCAATTTCGCGCGTGCGACCGCACCGGGCCCTGCGTACGAAATCTGCCCTTCGCCGATATAGCCGTCGACATATCCGACCGACACCTTTAGCGTGCCGGTGCGCGGCGTGCCCAATCCGCCCGTGACACGCACGCGATCCGTGGCTTCCTCCTCGACGATGACCTCGGAGAAGTCGGCCACAACGTCCGGTTGCAGATAGCGCTGCGGATTGTGAATCTCGTAGAGCAACTGTTCCTTGCAGGTCGCGGGCGTCACACGTCCGCCTGAACCGGCGACCTTGGTGATGACGACGGCACCCTCCGACGACACTTCGCCGATAGGGAAGCCGAGTCGCGCGAGATCAGGGACATCTTTCACGCCCGGATCCGCGAAATAGCCACCGGTGACTTGTCCCGCGCATTCGAGCAAGTGCCCTACGACAGTCGCCTGACCGAGGGTGCGCCAGTCATCCATTGCCCAGCCGAACGCGTGGATCAGTGGGGCGGTAAACAGCGACGGATCGGCGACGCGGCCGGTGAGCACGATGTCGGCGCCAGCAGCGAGCGCATCGACGATGCCCGAGGCCCCCAGATAAGCATTGGCCGACACAATGCGCTCGCGGTAGGCCGCGACCGGCTCGCCCGATTCTTCAAAATGCAGATCGCTGCGCAGTACGACGTCGAGCACGTCGTCGCCGGTGACGGCGGCAATTTTCAGGTGATCGAGCCCAAGCGAGCGGGCGATTTGGGCGGTCTTTTGTGCGGCAGCGACCGGGTTGGCCGCGCCCATGTTCGAGATGATGCGCACGCCGTTACGGACCGCAGCGGGCAGCACGGCACGCATGCGCGCTTCGAGCAGCGGATCGTAACCGTGTTGCGGGTCGCGGCGCCGCGCTTGTTGCGCGATCCCGATCGTGCGCTCGGCGAGGCATTCGAACACAAGGTAGTCGAGTGCGCCGTGTTCCGCGAGCTCGACGGCTGGTTCGATGCGGTCGCCGGAGTATCCCGCGCCCGCACCGATCCGGATGCGGCGCGTGTTTTGATGGGCTGTCATGCGAATGGCATCCGGTGAGTTTGGCTTAGAAAGAGAAAACGCCGAGGACGACGGCCGCGATCGTCATCACGATCGACGCACCGAACAGCAACGGAAACGTGAATTTCTGATGGTCGGCGAGATCGATGCCGCACAGGCCGACGACGAGGAACGTGGCGGGGGTGAGCGGGCTGACCGGGAAGCCCGTCGTCATCTGACCGAGCAGGGCCGCCTGACCGACTTGCACCGCCGGCACGCCGAGTTGTCCGGCGACTTCAGCAATGACCGGCAACACGCCGAAATAGAACGAGTCGGGATCGAACAGCATGCTCAGCGGCATGGACATCAAGCCGAGCGCCACGGGGATATGCCCCGCCATTTCAGGCGGTACGAAGCCGACAGCGGCCTGCGCCATCGCCTTTAGCATGCCGCTGCCTTGCATGATGCCGGTAAAGACGCCAGCGGCGAGCAACACCCCGGCCATCATCAGCGCGGCGCGCGCATGGGCATCGATGCGTTTGCGCTGCATGTCGACGTTCGGATAGTTCACCATCAGTGCGATACACAGGCCGACCATGAACATGATCGCGGGCGGAATCTTTTCGCCCATGACGACCATGGTGCCGAGCACGATCAGCGTGAGCACGATGTTGAACCAGAAGTTTTTCGGGCGACGCAGCGCCTGTTCTTCCGGCGTGAGTTCGCGCTTGGGGCTTGGCACCGACGTGCCGCCCCCGGTCAGGCCGAGGCGCTTCTCTTCTCGGCGGCCCAGCCAGTAGGCCATGCCGAACACGAACACCAGACCGACGGCCTGCACCGGGATCAACGGGTTGAATAGGCTCGACACGGGCAAGTGCAACGAAGCCGACGCGCGAATCATCGGGCCAGTCCACGGCAGGAAATTGATGCCTGCGGCCATCGATACCGCGGCCGCCAGCACACGGCGATCCATCCCCAAGCGGTCGTAGAGCGGCAGCATCGCCGGAATCGTGACGAGGAAGCACACGGCACCTGAGCCATCGAGATGAATCAGCAGCGCGAGCAACGTCGTACCCACGACGATGCGGCTAGGGCGGGTGCCCACGGCGCGCAGAATGCGATCGATGATCGGGTCGAGTGTGCCCGCGTCGGTGATGGTGCCGAAATAGAGAATCGCAAAGACAAACATGCCCACCACCGGGGCCAGACTCTTGAGCCCGTCGATCACGAACTTGCTGGTCTGAAACCCGAACCCGCCGATGAGCGACGCTGCAATCGGCACGATGATGAGCGCTACGAGCGGCGACATCCGTTTCGACAGAATCGCGCCGAGCAGTACGACGATGGTCGCCAGCCCCAGTAATGGCAGCATGAGCTTGTCTCCAATATTGTCTTTTAATGCGATGGAGCGTAAGTTCGGCACTGTGATAAATCAATTGAAATGATTTGATTGCAGTCATTAAAAACCATAATGGATCTGAACCTACGAGATATACGCGCGTTCATCGCCGTGGCACAGACCGGCAGCTTCACGCGCGCGGCCACGCGACTGCACTTGTCGCAACCCGCATTGACGGTGCAAATCCGGCGACTGGAGGAGACGGTGGGTGTGCGGTTGTTCGATCGCAATAGCCGCAACGTGGCGTTGACACCGACCGGCCGCGACCTGCTGCCGCTGTTGCAGAAATCGCTGCTCGATATGGAACAGGTGCTGGTCGATGCGCGCTCGCTAGGCGATGGCTCGACGGGGACGGTGCGCATTGCCTGCTTGCCCACGTTTGCTGCGAGTGTCTTGCCGGAGTTGATTCAGGAAGTGAAGGCGGTGGTGCCGCGCGCCGGATTCCACGTGCGCGATGCCGTGGCCGGGATGGTGAATACGCTCGTGCGCAATGAAGAGGTCGATATCGGCCTGACAGGTGGCGACCTGACCGACCCCGCGTTCGAAGTGCTGCATGCAGGAGGCGATCGGCTGGTCGCTGTGATGCCGCAGCAGCATTCGCTGGCTCGGCGTCGGCGCATCACGCTGGCAGATCTTGCCAACGAGCCATTGGTCTTGACCTCACCCGGCACGAGTGTGCGCGCCGTGGTCGACAGCGCGCTCGCCAATGCCGGTCACACGCCGGAGATTGCCTGCGAAGCGACCTACATGATGACGGCGGTCGCGATGGTGCGTGCAGGCCTCGGGGTCACGATCCTGCCTGCGTCGGCGCGTGAGGTGCGAGCCGAGCCGGATCTGCGCGTCAAGCCGATCGACGATCCCGCCTTCTTACGCCCCATCGCATTGATCAAGAAACGCGGACGCACGCTGCCGCCGGTGGCGGACACGTTTGTCTCGATGTTGATCGACCGGCTGTCGTCGGCGTGATGTCGTCGGCAAGATGGCGAAAGGCCATGCCGAGCGTCGGACGCGCATGCCTTAGCCACGTCTTAGCAGTGCTTCAGAAGCGTCGTCGGACGTAGACAGTGGCACCCGTGTCGTGCGAACGGAACAACGCGACGCGTGCGCTGGCGGAGACGGTCCAATCATCGGTGCGCACCTGCAAGCCACGTTGAGGGTTGGAGCCGAGCTTCGAATCTTCGTTGTTCCATTGCACGATGGAGACCTGCGCGACCGATGACGGCAGTCCATGAAGCAGGCTGGCATTGGCCTGTCCGGCGGGTTGTCCCGATAGTCCCGGTAGTCCCTGCGCGGCGGGCGCATTTGCCGAGAGATGCCGCACATCGTATTCGGGCTGCACAACGTAGGCGCTATCGACCGTCTCGTCGACGCGTGCGACCGACGGCGCATAGGGAAACAGCGCAGGGCCTTGATTGGCTACCGACGGCGGCGGCTGTTGCGGTGTGGTTTCGAAGTGGTGGAGATAACGGCGAGGCTCGGGGGCCATCGCAGCGGTCTCCGGCAGGGTAGGGGCAATGTTAGCCATCATCATCCCTTCGGATGAGTCTGCGCCTGGGCCGCCCGCGAATGCGAAGCCGCCGAGCGATAGGAGCATTGCGCCGACAATCGTTTCGTTCAGGCACGTCATGGACATGCCTCCCCTGGAGCGGTTGAAACGTCACGTGAGGGCCCCGCCTCTCCGGGCTGACCGCCCTTGCGGGCGAGCGTCCAGATGCTTACTTGTCGTCAGTGCTGATCATTGCTGATCGTGTGGACTGCACGTACAAATTGTAGTCAGCCAATTGCGCTTCGCCACCCCAATTTGTGCTGATCGCATGGCGCGCGCGCCAACACTCACGCCGTGAAGCCCGTGGCGTCGGCGTCTCCAGCGGAGTGATGGCTTACCCGTGAGGGAATTCACTGATGCTCGTCTTGTCGAGGCACACCGGCCTCGAAGGCCACCATGCTGCGCTGCGGGTTCGCGATGCGGATGCCGCGCTCGCGGAATGTGTCAGCAATGCGACGGTTGAATTCGCGCTGGACTCCCCAACGAGTTGTGTCGGTGCACTGCATTTGTCCGCTGAGCGCGAGGCCAGCGCCATCGACCTGATCGACGCCCCAATAGCTGAAGTCCGACTTGATGCCGTCGCGGAAGGCCGGGTCTTCACGCAGTGCAGCACCAATTTCCTTGAGCGTGGCGACGGCGCGGTCGATGTCTTCTCCATACGCAATGCTAACTTTCACCGCGGCATTGCCCAGCCCGCGGTTCGTGTTGTTGACGGTGGTCACGGAGCTGAACGGCACCGTGTACAGCGAGCCGTCGCTCGCCCGCAGCCGAACCGTGCGGATCGACAAATACTCCACGGTCCCCGAGACGCCCGCCAGCGTGACCCAGTCGCCGACCTGCAACGCGTTTTCCATCAGCAGGAAGATGCCGGTGATGAAGTCCTGCACCAACTTCTGTGAGCCGAAACCGAGTGCGACGCCGAAGATGCTGGCCCCAGCGACCAGCGGCCCGACGTTCACCCCGATTTCGCTCATGCCCGTGAGGATGACCACGAGCGCAATGCACGAGAACAGCAACGTGCGCAGCATCGGCAGGAGGGTGCGCAGGCGTGCCGCGCGCATCACGTCGCCTTGGTGAGTCCATTGCTGAAGGCGGCGCTCGATGGCGATGTTCGCGGCCTCCCACACGACGAGCGCGATCACGGCGGCAATGGCGATCGTCACGAGTGCCCCCGCCAAGCGGTGACCGATCATGCTCGATTCGAACGTTTGCCAGACCGGCACACCCCAGACCTGCAACAGCAGCACCAGCGTGATGATGCCGATGATGGTCGACAAAACGCCACGCACCAGCGGGTAATAGCGGTAAGCGTGGCGATGCACGAGCGTACGGTCTTCGTCGCGGCGCTCGAAGGCGCGCGAGAGGACGCCGAACAGCAGAATGGACAGCAGTCGCATGCCGATGATGACGGCCAGCGTGCGTCCGCCCAACGTAATCAACACGCGGTAGCCGTTGTGTACGTCGAGCGCCCAGATAAACCAGAGCGCCATCACGACAAAGATCGACGCGGGCGCCCATGCGTTAGCGAGCGTGCTGCCGACCGCGTTTAGCGACGGGTGTCTTGCACAGTAAGTGCGAATGCTGGTCGCGACGGGACGAGCGCATTGAATGATGAGCACCGAGACGAGCAGGTGGCCGATGAGCGCTACCGTCTTGATGAGCGCCGTGTGGCCCGCGTCGCTTAGTCCGAAGTTCGCCGCAATTTCTACCAGCGCCGTGCAAATGCCGACGACGAGGGCGATGCGCATGATCCATCGCTGCGCGAAGGCGGCCCATTGATCGCCGAGATGCAGCAACCGGAGTTGCGGTGCGTCGGGTTGGAAGAACAAGCGGCTGGCCAGTGTGATGAGTCGGCAGATCACATAGATGTCGATCAGCGATCCGAGGGCGGCTGCCGTCGGCGTGTCGTCTTCGACGAGTAGCGATATCATCAGGCTGGCGACGCCCGCGAAGACGAGCAGCGGCAGCAGGCGTAACAGCAGCGTGACAAAGGCGCGCGGCAGACGGCTGAGCAGTGTCTTATGCAGTAGCGCGCGTCCCTGGGCTTGCGACGCCTCCGAGGTGTCGGATGGGGAGGACGCGGTGCTACCGGTGGGGTCGTTGCGCTCGCCAGTGACGAAGCGTTGCGCTGCACTTTCGTGGCGTGCGGCGAGCCCCGTGAGCAAGCGCCTTAGCAACCGTTTCGCGATCCATTCGATGACGAATGCCGGAAAGAGTACGGCGAGAATGATCAACAGGGCGTGCGCGAAACCTGCACGTGCGTCGGCGTGATACACGGTGTCGCGCCACCAGCCGCCGACCGAGCCGACATCAAGCAGCGAATGCAGCGACTCACGCAGTCCCACGCCAATTTGTGCCGCCCAGCGCGACCCTTGATGCACCAGCATCGACGCCAGTCCGTTCGACTGCAAGGCGACGGGTGCTGGAGAGGCGGACGCTGCGGAAGCGGCGCTCGGGGCGCTAGCCGCGCTTGGCGGTGCGCTCAACACACCAACGGCTGCAATGGCCCGTAATGTGGTTTCCACGCGGGCGCGTTCTTGCGGATTCTCCAGCACCGAGAGCGCTTGCTGTGCTTGTTGGGGCGTGAGCGATGGTGTTGTGGTGACCGGCGTGCTCGCGGGTGCTGGCGCTGCGGCGGGCGTGGTCAGTGCGGCCAGGGGGGCCGCGAGCGGGTTAGGCGAGGCTGCCTGCGCAGCCATGACAAAGACGGTAAGCAGCCAGCCGATAAAGAGGTGTCGCATTGGATGGGCAGCGCGGGGCGCGCTCAAGCGCAGCCCCGTCAGAAGAAGCGATGGGCACAACTTAACATGACCGCGCCGCAGACCGAAACGTTCCGTCGGGCGCGCGCCATCATGGCATCAAGGCGCTGGCGGCATTGACGGGCGCAGGGTGATCCCAGTCCAGTGGCCGTCGGCCTGTAGCTCACCGATCAGATCGGCAATGCACTGCCGGACGGCGAGTGTGGCGGAACCCACTGGTAACGAGTTCGACCAGCACACGCTGGCGGGGCGCTGTAACTGCGGCGATACGATGCGCAGCGCTTTTGGTCGTAGTGCCGGATCGCGTGGCGCGAGCGCCGACGACGGCAAGATCGCACACGCGTCGCCCGCTCGGGCGATATCGATCAGCGTTGGCAACGAATCGATATCGGCAACGATATTCAGTTCGACATTGGCCTGCGAAAAGCTGCGTTCGATCAGCAGCCGCAGGCCGTTCGAGGCACTCGGCACTACCAAGGGCACATTCGCCAGGCGGGCCAGTTCGCAGGTACCGCTCGCCACGTCGTTGCCCCGCTCGCGCTGTCCTGCTGGCGCGTCCGCATAAATCTCCGGGCAGACCAGATGCCCGCCCATCACATACAGCTCTTCGTCGAACAGCGGCATGACGGAGATGCCACGCGTTTCAGAGTCGCGAAACAACATCGCCAGATCGAGCCGTCCGTTAGCCAACAACTCGCTGATGTAGCCGCTCATGCTCTCGAAAATCTGCAAGCGGATGCCGGGATATTGCGTGCGTACGCGCTGGAACAGCGGTACGGCAAGAATCGCGGCAATGGTTGTGGGAAAGCCCACGGCGACCGGCCCCGCTTCGCTGCCACCCCCTTCGCGCACTTCTTCGCGAATCTGCTCCATCTGACGCAGCACCACGCGCGCATGCCGGTACATCGTCTTGCCCGCTTCGGTCGGCACCACGCCTTGTGCACTGCGAATGAGCAACTGCGTGCCCAATTCCTCTTCGAGCGTGCGCAGTTGCTGGCTCAGCGACGGTTGCGCGATCAGCAGCCGTTCGGCCGCTTTAGACAGGCTGCCGCTATCGACGATGGCGACGAAGTTGCGCAGTTGCCGGACATCCATGATCGATCGGGAATAAGGGAAAGCCATAGCGTACCCCTATATGCACCCAGTTGAAACGCCGATGTGGCCAGGTTTTCCCGGTTGATGGGAACGATTCGGCGGTCAAGTCATAGGCGTGGCCTATGCCCGTATCCGAAATCGGTATTTCCTCCCCGATGTTTTGCGCGCCTATAGTGCGGCAGGAAAACGCATAAATCGGAGACAAAACAAATGCAGATGCGTGAACGCACTCCCCTTGGTACGGCCGAACATGCGCCCTCGGGCGGCACCGCTTCGACCGGCACAGCGCACCCGTGGCGCGACGCATGGTGGCGACTCATGGACATGCGCATCGGCATCGTGCCGCTGCCGGTTCACATCGTGCTGGCGCTCGCGCTGATCGCGACGGCGGTGACCGGCAAACTCTCGGCCGAGCTCTCGCCGATCATCGCGCTCCTCGCCGTGTGCAGCTTCACCTGCATGGAGATTGGCCAACGCATTCCGATTTTCCGCAGCATTGGCGGTCCGGTGATTCTGGTGACGTTTCTGCCGTCTTATCTGGTCTTCACGCATGCGTTGCCGCCGTCGGTGGTCACACCGATCGTCTCGTTCTGGAAGGCGGGCAACTTCCTGTATCTGTTCATTCCCGCGATTATCGTCGGCAGCATTCTGAGCATGGACCGCAAGGTGCTGATCGGCGGATTCCTGCGCATTTTCGTGCCACTGGTGATCGGTTCGTTGCTCGCCGGTGCGGTAGGAACGGCGGTAGGCACGTTGCTCGGCATGGGCGTGTTCCATACGATCTTCTTCGTCGTGATTCCGGTAATGTCCGGCGGTCTTGGCGAGGGCGTGATTCCGCTCACGCTCGGCTATTCCGAGGTGCTGCATCAACCCGCTGGCGAACTGCTGGCGCAGGCGTTGCCCGCCGTGATGCTGGGCAATGTGACGGCCATTGTTTTCTCGGGTGTGCTCAATGCCATCGGCAAGCGTTATCCGTCGTTGACCGGCAACGGACAACTGATGCGCTCGGGCGACGACGAACTGCCCGAGGCTGCCAAATCGACTTCCCCTGTCGATGCCACCGACATTGCCGCTGCGGGCATGATCGCCGTGTGTCTGTACTTCGTCGGCATGCTCGCGCAGAACACGCTGGGCCTGCCGGGTCCGGTGATGATGCTGGTGCTGGCTGTCGCGGCCAAGGTGTTCTTCGTGTTCTCGCCGCGTCTGGAGCAGGGCGCGGGCGTGGTCTACAAGTTCTTTGCGACGGCGGTCACGTATCCGCTGTTGTTCGCCATTGGCGTGGTCATTACGCCGTGGCAGAAGATTATCGATTCGTTCAACGTGCCGACCCTCGTGACCATTGTCGCGACCGTGGCCACGCTCATGGTGACAGCCTTCTTCGTGGGACGCCGCATGGACATGCATCCCATCGATGCGGCCATCGTGGTGGGCACGCATAGCGGGCTTGGCGGCACGGGCGACGTTGCCATTCTCACCGCCGCGAACCGCATGCGGTTGATGCCGTTCGCGCAGATTGCCACTCGCATCGGCGGCGCGATCACGATCACGCTGAGCCTCATCGTGCTCGCCAAGATCGTCTGACGCTTCGCCCATCTATCACTCTCATCCGGAGATCGTTGTCATGAGGCCCCTCGACGGCATCAAGGTTATCGCGCTCGAACACGCCATTGCGGCGCCGTTCTGCACCCGTCAACTGGCCGACCTCGGCGCTCGTGTCATCAAGATCGAGCGCCCCGGCGTGGGCGATTTCGCGCGGGCGTATGACGCGCGTGTCGAAGGCATGTCGTCGCACTTCGTCTGGACCAATCGCTCGAAAGAGAGCTTGGCGCTCGATCTGAAGCAGCCTGCTGCGCAAGACGTGTTGCACCGCTTGCTGGCCGACGCCGATGTGCTGGTGCAGAACCTCGCACCGGGCGCCGCCGACCGGCTTGGCTTGTCTTACGAAGCGCTGGCGGAGAAGTATCCGCAGATCATCGTGTGCGGCATTTCAGGCTACGGCCCAGACGGTCCGTATCGCGACAAGAAAGCGTACGACTTGCTGATTCAGAGTGAGTCGGGGTTCTTGTCGGTGACGGGTTCGCCTGAAGCGTCGGCGAAGGCGGGGTGCTCGATTGCGGATATTGCAGCGGGCATGTACGCGTACACCAACATTCTGTCGGCGCTGCTGCAACGTCAGAAGACCGGGCGCGGCTGCCGCATCGACGTCTCGATGCTGGAGTGCATGGTCGAGTGGATGGGTTTCCCGCTGTATTACGCGATCGACGATCAGACACCGCCGCCGCGTGCGGGCGCTGCGCACGCCACGATCTTCCCGTACGGGCCGTTCGTTTGCGGCGACGGTAAGACGGTGATGCTCGGCTTGCAGAACGAACGCGAGTGGAAGGTGTTCTGCGAGAAGGTGTTGGAGAACCCCGCGCTGACCGACGACGCTCGCTTTCGCTCGAACCCGTTGCGGCTTGAGAATCGCGAAATCTTGCGCGGCATCATCGACGACGCATTTATGCATCTGAGCGCCGCGCAACTGGTTGAGCGTCTCGATTCCGTCGGCATTGCCAACGCCAATCTGAATTCGATGCATGACGTGTGGAACCATCCGCAGTTGGCAGCGCGTGGTCGCTGGACACAAGTGCAGACGCCCAATGGTCCGGTCACCGCTCCGCTTCCGCCGGGTGTGCCTGCGTCGTTCGAACCGCGGATGGACCCGATTCCTGCGTTGGGGCAACACACCGACGCGATTCTCTCGGAGCTGGGACTCACCCCGGCACAGATCGCCGAGATGCACCGCGAGCACGCGGTTTGACGCCGCCGGAGATGCCGATCATGCCTTCTCGTTCGTGGTTGTTCGTACCGGGTAATCGTCCGGAGCGTTTCGATAAAGCGCTGGCCGCCGGGGCTGACGCGGTGATTGTCGATCTCGAAGATGCGGTGCCGCTTGCGGACAAACTGTCCGCGCGCGAGGCAGTGCGCGAATGGCTGACGAGCGACACGTCTTCCGTCGACACGCCTATTTATGTGCGCATCAATGCGG
This sequence comes from Pandoraea pneumonica, assembly GCF_049918595.1. GTDB lineage: Bacteria > Pseudomonadota > Gammaproteobacteria > Burkholderiales > Burkholderiaceae > Pandoraea > Pandoraea pneumonica_A. The sequence goes on along the minus strand of NZ_JBNCRZ010000001.1, from coordinate 335,533 downwards.
TGACCACCGACTGGTTTGCCGACGACGTGCGTGCGCTTGCGGCTTTGCCGCGCGTGGCCGGTTTGGTGGTGCCAAAAGCCGAGGACGCCGCGACGCTGATCGCCGCGGCCACTGGTGCGCACGAGGCGTTGCGCATCGTGCCGCTGATCGAGACGGCGAGGGCGTTCGGCGCGCTCGATGCGATTGCGGGGGCGCCACGCGTCGAGCGGCTGATGTTCGGCACGATCGATTTTCAACTCGACATCGGGATTGAGGGCGACGGCGACGAGTTGCTCTACTTCCGCTCGCAACTGACGCTGGCATCGCGACTCGCGGGCATTGGGGCGCCGGTCGACGGCGTGACAACCGTGTTCGATGACGCCACGGTGATCGAGCAGGAAGCCCGACGCGCGCGACGTCTCGGGTTTCGCGGCAAGCTATGCATTCACCCGAAGCAGATCGCCGCGGTGCATGCTGCTTTCGCGTGGCGCGACGACGAGGTCGTGTGGGCGCGACGCGTCATCGAAGCGACCGAAGCCAGCGGCGGCGCGGCCGTCGCACTGGACGGGAAGATGGTGGACACGCCGGTGTTGCTGAAGGCGCAGGAGATATTGGCTAGTTCGGTGGGGTGATGTTGGTCGAGGGTGCTGATTTCGTCGATATTGCCGCCGCGATCTGCATGGCCGCGTCTTTCAGGGGCGGCACAAAGCGTCGCACGGCCTCTGCGGGACTCACGGCCTGATCAAGATAGATCACGTTCAGACTGGCGAGCACACGACCGTCGCATGGGATAGCGACGGCCACGGCACCGATCTTGCGCTGATCCAGCCAGTCGCCGTGATTCGAGCCAAAGCCGTTGTCGCGCGTCTGTCGTACGAGGTTGCGGACAAAGGCGTCGTCGCTGGCAAAGCGCTGCTGCAACTCGCCGCCGGTGCCCGTGCGCAGCAAGTCGAGAATGTCTTCGCGTTCAGCGTCAGGACACATGCCGAAGTATGCGCGCCCAGCGGCGGTGAACAGCATCGGCAGGCGACGGCCGACCATCGCACGGTGAAACGACAGTGGGCTGAAGCGATGTGTTGTCTCGCGAATGATCATGGCGTCGCCATCGGGTGTGGTCAGGTCCGATGGCCATACGACGCGCTGCATTAACTGCCCCATCACCGGGGGAGCGACCGTCGCGACACGCTCGTCGTCGGTAAAGCCTTCGCTGAGCGAGCGCACGGCGAGTGCCAGCCGAAAGGTGTCGTCAGAGGTGCTGCGTCGCACTAACCCTTCCTCCAGCAATGTCTCGAGCAAACGCCTCACGGTCGTGCGATGCAGGCCAGTAGCTTCGCTCAGTTGCGCAGGCGTTGCGCGACCTCGTTCCATGACGTTCATGGCTCGCAACACCAATAGCCCACGCGACAAGCCTCGAACGTTCGGGTACTTGCTCATCAAAAATCCCATATAAATCAATCTTGTGCATTCTATGCACATTTCGGTGAAAGTGTTGAGCGCTTTTTGCGACCTGCATAAACTCGAAAAAAATCAGAGCGCTAACGGAGACACCGTCCCTATCCGTCCGAACGACATTCGCCGAAGGCTGGCCGTTCGACTGCGGATCCTGGCCCGACCCGGGCCAACGAAGCGAAGACAAGCGGACACCACGATCCGCCACCGATTCACCTACAGCGGCACGTCATCACTACGCGAGAGATAGGCGCGGGGGCGTGCTCGTGCCCAAGAAAAGTAAAGGAGCGAGACACATGACTACTTCCGTCAATGCGTCCAATGCCATGGCAGACATCACAACCGACGTCGCCATTGTCGGTGCGGGCCCCGTCGGGCTGATGATTGCCAATATCCTTGGCCTGCAAGGCGTGCGCGCCACTATCATCGAGAAGCTCGATCAGCTCATCGACTATCCGCGCGCGATCGGTCTGGATGACGAAGCGCTGCGTGTGTTTCAAGCGGTGGGCCTCACCGATGCCTTGCTCCCCCACACCACGCCCGATCACTGGATGCGTTTTCTCACGCGCGACGGCCATTGCTTTGCGTCGATCGAGCCGCGCACCGACGAGTTCGGCTGGTCGCGTCGTAATGCGTTCATTCAGCCTCTGGCCGATCGCGTCCTGTTCGACGGCCTGGCGCGCTTTGCGCACGTCGAGGTGCTGTTCGGTCATGGCGTCGAGGCCTGCACACAGGACGAACACGGCGTCACGCTGACGACGCGCAAGGGCGACGGCGAAACGCGCACAGTTCGCGCGGCTTACGTCGTAGGCGCGGACGGCGGTAACAGCCTCATTCGCCGCCTCTTGCATGTGCCGTTCGAGGGGCGCACTAAGCCGAACCAGTGGATCGTGGTCGACGTGCGCAATGACCCGGTCGGCTCGCCGCACGTGTACCTGCATTGCGATCATGATCGCCCGTATGTATCGGCCGCATTGCCGCATGGCATTCGGCGTTTTGAATTCATGGTGATGCCGGGCGAGACGGAAGATGAGTTGTCCAGACCGGAAAATCTGGCTGCGCTGATCCGCAAGGTGGTCGCGTATCCCGATAGGGTCGATTACATCCGCAAACGGGTCTACACGCACAACGCGCGGCTGGCCGGGACGTTCCGTGTCGAACGGGTGCTGCTCGCAGGAGACGCCGCGCACATCATGCCGGTGTGGCAGGGGCAGGGCTACAACAGTGGCATTCGCGACGCGAACAATCTCGGCTGGAAGCTCGCGATGGTCGTGAAGGGCCAGTGCCACGGTGCGTTGCTCGACACCTACACGGCCGAACGGCGCGCGCATGCGCGCGCCATGATCCATCTGTCAGAAGTGGCGGGCGACATCTTCGCCCCGACTACGCGCCTTGGTGTGCGCTTCCGCGATGTCTTCGTGCGCAGCCTAAATTGGTTTCCGTCCGTCAAGCGTTACTTCGTCGAGATGCGCTTCAAGCCGATGCCGCGTTACGAAGAGGGCGTGGTCCTGCTCCCGCCGCCCACGAGCACCGGCGGATGGCTCGCGCGGCGACTGGAGCGTTCAGGAAATTCGGCTCCGGGGCGCCTGCTCGGTTTGATGAGCCAGAAGCGCGATTCCTGGTTCGGCCGTTGGGTGTACGGCCGCGATCCGTCTGCCGGCTCCCCGGCCGGGCGTCTGTTCATTCAGCCGCGAGTGCGAACGATCGACGGGGAAACCCGCCGACTTGACGACGTCATCGGCAATCACTTCGCCGTGATCGGCTGGGGAGCCGATCCGACATTTGGTCTGACGCCGGAAGCACGCGTCGTTGCAAAGCAGCTCGGGGTTCGCTTCGTGCTCGCCAAGCCGGACACCCAGCTCGCGTTTATGGACGACGTGCCGGACGGTGTTATCGCGATCGGTGATGCACAGGGTCGCCTCAAGGAGTGGTTTGGCGCGCGTGCGCAGTCGGTGGTGTTGATGCGCCCAGACCGCTTCATTGCAGGGGTTTGCGCGCCGCAGGAAGTCTCGGATTCGCTTTTGAAACTGGCTCGCAAAGCGGCGCTCGTGGAGGACCCGATTCGTCTCGTGGCGAGTGGACTCTCGCCGGTGCCGCCGCGCATCGATAACGACATTGTGTTGACCCAAGTTGCCGGAGCCTGAGCATGCCGATTCATCTTGAATGCCTGTCGCACACGCCGCTGCACGGCTATTTCGACCCAGACGATGACGTGGTGTCGGAAGTGGCGCGCGTACAGGCGGCTGCGCAAGCGCGTGTGCGCGAGTTTGACCCAGAGCTCGTGGTCGTGTTCGCGCCCGATCACTTCAACGGGTTTTTCTATGACGTCATGCCACCGTTCTGTATTGGTGCGCAGGCCACGGCCATTGGTGACTTCAAGAGTCTCGCGGGCACGCTGCCGGTGCCGTCGAACATCGCACATGCACTCACAGAGCACGTGTTGTCGAGTGATATCGACGTTGCACTGTCGTACCGCATGCAGGTCGACCACGGCTTCGCCTATGCCCTGGAAGTGCTGACAAGCCGCCTCGATGCCTATCCCGTCGTACCGGTATTCATCAACTCGGTCGCGCCTCCGATGGCAACGCTTCGCCGCTCACGGTTGCTTGGCGATGCGATCGGTCGGTTCTTCGCGCAAACGGATAAGCGCGTGCTCGTGGTTGGCTCGGGCGGCATTTCACATGAGCCTCCCGTACCCGAGCTCATCGGCGCAACAGAAGAAGTCGCCGAGCGTTTGATTGCCGGACGCAATCCGTCAGCCGAATCTCGTGCGGCGCGTCAGGCGCGCACGGTGGCCGCGGCGAAGGCATTCGCCGCGGGAAGCAGCCATATGCATCCGCTCAATCCGCAATGGGACCGCGATTTCCTGCAAACCCTGGCAGACGGCGACTGGCGCGTCATCGACGCGATGAGCAACGATGCCATCACGCGAGACGGCGGCAAGTCCGCGCACGAGATCCGCGCGTGGGTTGCCGCGTTCGCAATGCTCGCCGTCTATGGCGAATACCGCGCGAGCGTCGATTACTACCGTCCGATTCCCGAATGGATCGCGGGTTTTGCGGCCATGCACGCTTCGCCGCAGCCGCTGTTGGCCGCAGCGGCTTGAACACGAGAAACGAGAGTCACCACGAGGATTTTCCAATGTCGAATGCCCAACTGATTCACCTGCTTGCCGATCGCCTTCGTGAGGCGGAAGCCTCACGTCGAACCATCGCACCCGTGCGCGGCGAGATCGCGCTCGACGACATGGCGACTGCCTACGCGGTGCAACAGCGCAACGTTGACGCGCGGGTGGCCAATGGCGAGCGCATTGTCGGGCGCAAGATCGGCCTGACCTCGCTGGCCGTGCAAAAGCAACTTGGCGTGGACCAGCCCGACTTCGGCGCGCTGTTCGCGAGCATGGCATACGGCGACGCGCAGCCGATGCCGCTTGCCAGTCTTATCCAACCGAAGGTCGAAGCCGAAATCGCGCTCGTGCTTGAGCGTGACCTGGTGCAGGAGACGCACACATTCGCCGACATTCTTTGCGCGAGTGCCTACGCTGTGGCGGCCGTGGAAGTTGTTGACAGTCGGATCGAGCAGTGGGATATCCGCTTCGTCGATACCGTGGCCGACAACGCGTCGAGCGCGCTGTTTGTACTCGGCAGCCGCCCCGTGAAGCTCTCGGACGTCGATCTCACGGCCTGTGCGATGACACTCTCGCGCGACAACGAAGTGCTGTCGCGCGGCAACGGCGCGGCGTGCCTGGGCAATCCTCTCAATGCCGCCGTCTGGCTCGCAGACCGCATGTCGCAGCTCGGCACGCCACTGCGCGCGGGCGACATCGTGCTCACCGGCGCGCTTGGGCCAATGGTGCCGGTCACGCAAGCGGGAACGTTCGTCGCCGAGATCGAGGGTCTGGGCAGCGTCCGCGCGGTCTTTTCGTGAGGCGCACTGCGTCCGATATCCCATCCATCAGCGTGACAGGGCAAACCCGGCGTCAACCGCCATCGCGGTAATTTCGCTATCAACACCATCACCGCCATCAAGAGCGGACTTCGTGAATCTGGAGACTCAGCAATGAATGAATCATCCCAAGGCGTCGCGGCCTCGAAGGGAAGCCTCGCGACGATCGGTTTGTGTCTGGCCATCGCACTGCTCGAAGGCCTTGATCTGCAATCGGCTGGCGTGGCGGCACCACGCATCGCAAAGGAGTTCGGTTTGAGCGTGGCGCAGATGGGGTGGGCGTTCAGCGCCGGCGCCATCGGACTGCTGCCGGGCGCCGCACTAGGCGGGCGGCTGGCCGATCGCTGGGGGCGCAAACGCGTGCTGATGTTGTCTGTCGCGTTGTTCGGCATTTTCTCGCTCTTCACCGCACATGTGTGGAGTTTCGAATCGCTGTTGACGGCGCGCTTTCTCACCGGTCTTGGCCTTGGTGCTGCCATGCCCAACCTCATTGCCCTGTGTGCCGAAGCAGCGCCGCAGGGGCATCGCAACATCGCCGTCGGTGCGATGTATTGCGGCATGCCGTTCGGTGCAGCACTCGCGGCCGTCATCGGTATCGTCAGCCCGAGCGAGGAGGGATGGCGTCATGTGTTTTATGTCGGCGGTTTCGGTCCGTTGCTGATGGTGCCGTTGCTTGGCCGGTGTCTGCGTGAGTCCGCGCAGTTCGTCGAAACGCGACTGGCACGGGCATCGAACGCCGCATTACCGAGCGCCACACCCGGTGTAACGCACGCGCTGTGGAAGGAAGGCCGCACACGCACGACCATTGCGCTATGGGTTAGCTATCTCGGCACGCTGATCGTGCTGTATTTCCTGATGAACTGGCTGCCGTCGATGGTCGTGGCCAACGGCTTGTCCCGCGAACAGGCGGGCGTGGCGATCATGATGTTCAACGTGGGCGGCGGCCTCGGTGCCATTGGTATTTCGAACGTGATGGACCGCTTTTCGCCGCGCCTGACGGTGATCGGCATGTATCTCGGCATTGCGTTGTCGCTGGCCGGGCTGTCGAGCGCCATCGGTGCGTTGACGATGGCCTGCGGTGCTTTCTTCTGCGGCCTGTTTCTCGTGGGTGGGCAGTCGGTGCTGTATTCGATGGCGGGTCAGGCGTATCCCACCGAAATTCGCGGAACGGGGGTTGGCGCCGCGGTGGCGATCGGCCGACTCGGCTCGATTCTCGGACCGCTGATCGCGGGGCAATTGTTTGCGTTGGGGCAGAGCGCGTCGATGCTCGTGTCCTCGAGCATTCCACTGATCGTGATCGCCGCCATCGCCGCGTTGACCGTCGTGGCGACCTTCGAGCCTCGCGTCGAGGCGGGCGCCGTTCAGCCGGGGCACTGAATACGTGTTTGCGAAGTTTTGCGCATTTCAAGTGTGGAATTTTCTAATTTATGAATCTCCGAATCTGATAAGGGAAGGTCATCATGACGGCAATCACTGAAGCGTCGACGAGCCGCTTCGTCACCATTCGCGACGCGGACACCGTGTTTCGCATTCATTACAACGACGTCGGCAGCGGTTCAGAGACGGTTGTGATGCTGCACGGCTCGGGGCCCGGCGCTACGGGCTGGGCCAACTTCAGCCGCAACATTGAGCCGTTGGTTGACGCGGGATATCGCGTCCTTCTGGTCGACTGCCCTGGATGGGGCAAGAGCGATCCCGTGGTCAACACCGGATCGCGTTCCGAGCTCAACGCTCGAGTTCTTAAGGCCGTGCTCGACGAGTTGGACATCGAGCGAGTGCACATCATTGGAAATTCGATGGGGGGACACAGCACGGTGGCATTTGCGTTGTCGAACCCGGCGCGCGTCGGCAAGTTAATTCTGATGGGCGGTGGCACTGGCGGACCCAGCCAATTCGTGGCGATGCCGACCGAAGGCATCAAGTTGCTCAACGGTTTGTACAAGGAGCCGAGCATCGAGAATTTGCGGCGGATGATGAATGTGTTCGTCTTCGATGCCAGCGCCATCACCGACGATCTGATGCAGGCCAGGCTCGACAATATGCTCGCGTCTCGTGAACACCTCGAGAACTTCGTGAAGAGCCTTGCGGCGAATCCGAAGCAGTTCACGGACTACGGCGCGCGGCTCGGTGAGATTGCTGCGTCGACGTTGATCGTCTGGGGGCGCGAAGACCGTTTTGTGCCGATGGACGTTGGTTTGCGCCTGCTGGCAGGGCTGCCCAACGCTCAGTTGCACGTGTTCAATCGCTGCGGCCACTGGGTGCAGTGGGAGCACGCCGACGCGTTCAATCGCATGGTTCTTGATTTCCTGGCGCATTGAAGTGATGAAAATTGATGCGCAGCAATGAGGCTCTGCGCTGACGGAGCCCATTGTTTTGCATCAGCGGTGATGTAAAACAAATAACTCAGTAATCAGACGCTAATGGTTACGCCGGGTTCGGAGGCGCGCCGTTAGAAATTAACTCCGTAATGCCCTACGGTGTGCCAGGAACCCTCGAGCAATCTAACAATAAACTCCGTAACTGCGAGCGATGGACAACCGAAAAAGCTCATTCAACTAAACAGACCGAGCGCCCGGGCGGCCTCGATCGCTTCTCTGCGACTACGTACGCCAAGTTTGTCGAAGATGCGCTGCATGTACCACTTGACTGTTCCCTCAGTGATGCCAAGGCGCAAACCGACAAAGCGTCCTGTGATCCCTTGACTCATCAACGCAAGTATCTCAAGTTCGCGATTGTTAAGCGGGGCGAGCGCCGAGTCGGCCACGCTCGGCGTCAGGTGAATCGCAGCGGCATTGAGACGCGCGTCCATATCCCGCATCATCATCCGAGCAAAGACCTTTTCGTCGACGTTGAGCAACCCCTCGGCTTCGTAGAGTTTGACGAGCAATGCGTGTGCCGGTGCGCCCTCGTCAATCATCGTGCGCACCATACCTAGTTGCTTGCACAGCCGTAACGCCGGCGCAAGGAGTCGCAGCGCACCACCCACATCGCCGGAAAGCCATTTTCCATGCGCCGCAAGTACGGCGAACTGAACAGCTAACCGATAGCATTTGCGCGACAGGCAATACTCCATCCAGCGTCGCATCAATGTCGATGCCGCCTTGCCTTGACCCGAACATAGCGTGATCCTGCCCCAGGTCATGGCCATGGCGGCCTCGCGCACGGTAGCACCGTCGCCGGGAAGTTTCGGGGCATCGGACAACAGTCCCATATCCTTGCCGATGGTCCTGGCTTCATCGATTCGGCCTGCCGACAGGAATTGCCGTACCTGCTCCGCCTGAAATGCCCGTGTCACATGCGATAGCGCATACGCCGATGCGAAATCAAGTCCTCGGTCAAGTGCGGCGGCAGCTTGTGAGGCGTCACCCGAGACGGCAAGTAGCCGGGACTGTGTCAGGAAATAGGCGACTGCGTATTCGACCAGTCCGCCGGGTTGAATCATCTCAGGGCTCGCATCGATGAGCCTTCGCGCCTCGTCGAGTTCGTTGCGTTCGTAGTGGACCTGAGCCGTGAGCACCGCTGGCATTGCCATGACACCCGGTGGCGCGCCAACCAAATGTTTTGATAGTTCCGACGCTTGCGTGTACGCGTGCAGCGCCTCTGTCACATTGCCGCTGCACTCGTGCGTCAATCCGAGAATGCAACTGTGCCAGACCATAGCGTTTCGCAGCCCGCTGCCCTGATACTGGTCGAGCGCCTTGGCTGATGCCATCGTCAGCCCCGCGTTGTCCATCTGGTAGGCGCGAGCGAGCATGAGCACGCTGTTGGCCGTACCGGTGATGAAGCGGCCACCATACGGATAACGCTCAAGCCATTGTTCGCTGAGGCTTGCCGCATCGGCAATTTCACCGCAATGAAATGCGAGAACCAGACGCCGGTGAAGTAACAACTCGTCGAGTACGCCACGGACATCAGGATGCGTGCTCAAGTGCTGTTGCACGGTTTCGAGCAAATGACGTGCCCGGCCAAAATTCCAGTTCATCATTTCCATCCACGCCTGATCGAGCGCGAGGCGGGGAAACTTGCTGATTGTCGCCTGCGGTACCGATCGCACGGCCAGTTGAAATGCACTGTGATTGCCGATGTAAGCGAGCGTGTTGCAGGTGGCCTCAAGCGTTTTCGCAATAAATGGCATGTCTTGCGTCGCGCAGGCAAGCGCCAGCGCTTCTTCCGCGAACTGGTGCTCGCGAAACCACAAGCTGGCCGTTCGCAGCAACCGAACCCGTTCCTCCGGATAGATGGCTTCGAGGCGCTTTTGCAAAAACTCCTGAAAGAGCGGGTGGTACCGATACCATTGGCCCTCGCCATCGAGCCCGACGAGAAAGAGATTCGCGCGCATCAGATAGTCGAGGATCTCTGCGCTGACCATATGTGACAGAAGTGCGTCGCAGTTTCGCGTGCATAGCCGTCCGAGAATCGATGTCTTGAGCAGAAATTCCTGTATCTCCGGGCGCTGTGCGTCCAACACGTTCTGTAGCAGATAACCGCTGATGTCCTGATTCCTGCCCGAAAAATGGCGAATGACGTCCACGGGGTCGCGCGCTTTCTCCAAAGCGATGCGCGCCAGTTGCAGTCCCATGCCCCAGCCTTCGGTCATGCGCAGCAGTGTCTCGATCTGGGTTGGCTCGACCGTGCGGCCCGCGCACACCTGAAAGTACTCGCTGGCTTCGTCGACGCCGAAGCTCAGCGCCTGAGCGTCGATCACGGTCAGGCGGCTTTCCGCACGCAGACGCCAAAAGGGATGATGCTGGACGTCTCGGGCCGCCAGGACGAACGTCACCGTGTCGGGCGAGTAGCGGAGCAGGGCTTCGAGCATCTCCGTGAGCGTTGCACTCGCGGCGTAATGAATGTCATCGAGGAAAACGACCACCGGGTGCTCGAGACCGGCGAGTTCCGCAAGGGCCGCGTCGAGGTAGACATCGACATCCATGCCGCTTCGCCCGTGGAACAAACTGAAGTAACGCTCGCCGAATCCGGGGCAGGCCCGCTGAACAGCCGCCATCAGGTAAGTCAGGAAGTTGACGGGGGCGGCGTCGTGCCGATCGACGCTGACCCAGCCGGCACGTTCGCCGCGTGCCTTGATCGAGGCGAAGGCCTGACTCATCAGAATCGTCTTGCCGTATCCGGCGGGAGCACAGATCAGGATGGCGCGGTGCGAGTCGTCTGTCAGCATCTGCGTCAGACGTCGTCGCTCGAGCCATGCGTTCGACTTTGGCGCGGGCGCGAGTTTGGTTGGAATCAGCGTAGGTAGCATGGGCAGACAGGACGTGGCGCCGAGCCACCTGCGTCGCGGGCGGCAATGCCCATACGTTAGCCGAAGGAAATTTGACGTAGAAGCCCAAGGGCCTCGGGAATAACCCTCTCTGCGGGGCAGAAATCCCCGGTACTGATCGAATCGGATAGGTAAAAGCGGGCCGCGGCAGGGCGCGGTGCCAGCCTATCTGATCCGGAGGGTGTCGCCATACGCGCCGCTGCGTAGTCTGAAGCGGTCCGAACGCCGTTACGTGCGCGACGCTTCGTTGCCTGTGCCGACGTGCGGTCCCACCCAAGGACATTCTGTCCACGACACTAAAAGAGGCAAATATGTTGAATGGAGCCGTTCGCGCGCAGGAGATCAACAACGCGCGCATTCCGTCGCTTTTCCGCAAGCAGCTCGAGAAATGCAAGGTCAGGGAAGGCGAAACCGTGGTCGTTCTGAGCGATCTGACCGTGCGCGACGATTACATCAACGCGGCCATCGTCGGCGCCGAGGAGCTTGGCGCAAACGCCTACGAGATTCGTCTGGGCACCGTGCCCAGTTGGATCCGTGTCGGCGTCGACGTCATCAGCCAGTGCAAAGGCGCTATGGATGCGCTGACGAAGGCCGATCTGATCGTGATGTTCCACGTTCCCATCTGGGCCGACTGGATGCAGCATGTGCTTAAGGCGGGTGGCCGTATTCTGCTGATTCACGATTCACCGGACGACCTGGAAGAACTCATGGCGCCGGAGGGGCTCAAGGAAGCCGTGCAATATTCGGAGAGCATCCTGAAGAAGGCGCGCACCGGCCGCATGACACGCAAGGACGGCACCGATCTGCGCTGGACAGGGGGGCAGTACGGCACATTCGCGCTGTGGGGAGCCGCCGACGAGAAAGGGCATTGGGACCTCTGGGGCGGGGGATTTGTGCAGATGTTTCCCAACGACGGGAGCGCCAATGGCCGCGTGATTCTGCAGCCGGGCGACATTGTCATCCTGCCGTACTGCCGTTACGTGAGCGACCCGGTCGATTTGCAGATCAAGGACGGGATCATCACGTCGATCGATGGCGGGCTCGATGCCAAGCTGATCCGCGACTGGCTTGTCGATAATCAGCGCTCGCCCGATGACACCGATCCGTTTGCGGTGTCGCACCTCGGGTGGGGGCTCAACCCGCAGGCACGCTGGTATTGGGGTGGACTCTATGGTGATGTACCCGAGCGCAATCGCGCCAATGCGCGTGTATTCGCGGGCAACTTCCTGTTCTCGACGGGGCCCAATACGCTGGGCGGCGGAAACCGCGAGACGATGGGGCATTGCGACATCCCGATGCGCGACTGCACGGTGACGATTGACGACAAGCTGATCATGGACGAGGGACGCTTCGTCGATCCGAAGATGATCGTCAAGCGTGAAGTGCGTGGTGCCGGGTCGGGCCTGCTGCCGCAGAAGTAAGGCTTGGCGCGATGGGCCGGCAGGCCCATCGCACGGCGCAAGCCATTGGCTTGCGCGGCGCGGATTACAGATACCAGGGCGCAGGCGTTTCGGTTGCCAGCGTCACAGTCTTGAGATGACTGTACATATGCAGCGTCTCGCGGCATACCTCGCGTCCGATGCCGCTTTCCTTGTTGCCGCCGAATGGCGCGCCACTCATCAGATTCGCATACTGATTGACCCAGACCGAACCGGCGTCCAGCGCCTTGGCGGTGCGCATCGCATGCTTCAGGCTGCTGGTGTACACGCCTGCTGCGAGCCCGTAGCGGACGTCGTTCGCTTCCCGAATCATCGTATCGAAGTCGTGCCAGCGAATGACGGACAGCACTGGCCCAAAGACCTCTTCCTGAGCGATCCGCATGTCGTTCTTCGCCTCGAAGATCGTTGGCGCCACAAAGTAGCCGTGTTCGTTGCCGGGCACGTTGATGCGCTGTCCGCCAGCGAGTAAGCGGGCGCCATCGCGCTCTGCAATCTGAATGTAGTCGAGTACCCGTTGGCCCTGCTTGGCCGAGACAAGGCAACTGACCTGGGTGCGAGCGTCGAGCGGCGAACCCACGCGCAATTGTGCGAAGCCCGACGCCAGTTTGTCTACGAACGTGTCGTAAAGGTCGTTATGAACGAATAGGCGTGTTCCGGCCAGACAAGACTGACCATTGCAGAACGTCGCGGCAAAGGCTGCGTTGTCCACCACGGCTTCGAGATTCTCGATATCGGGAAACACGATGTTTGGACTCTTGCCGCCAAGTTCCAGCGACACGGGCACGAGACGCTGTGCGCCTGCGGCCGCCACGACGCGGCCAATTTCGCTGCTGCCGGTAAACGCGATCTTGGCCACGCCGGGGTGCGCAGTCAGCGCAGCACCGGCTTCGTCGCCAAATCCGGGCACGACGTTGACCACACCGGGCGGAAAGATGGCAGCGAGTTTCTGGGCCAGAACCAGCGTGGAAAGCGACGCATTTTCGTCGGGCTTGAGCACGACGGTGTTGCCAGCCGCCAGCGCAGGGGCGAGCTTGAACGCCGTCATGATGGCCGGCACGTTCCACGGAATGATCTGTCCGCAAACGCCAATGGGCTCTCGCATGGCGATGAAATGGCCGTTAGGCGTGGCGCCACCGAAGTCTTCGAGCGTCATCACGGCCGCTGCGAAATATCGGTACTGGCTGATTGCGAACTCGTGATCCATGCGTGTTTCCGACACACGCCTGCCAATGTCACGGGCGTCGATCTCGGCCAATCGGTCGATGTCGGCAGCAATGGCGTCGGCCAGACGCAGCAGGCATTGGGCGCGCTCGGCGGCGGGCGTATCACGCCATCCGGGCAAGGCCTGTCTGGCGGCGCGTACGGCGGCATCGATATCGGCGGCGCTACCGCGTGCGATTTTGGCGAGATGCTTGCCCGTGGCGGGCTCGATGGCATCGAACGAGGCGTTCGAACGGGATTCGAAGCGCCCGCCGACGAGGGGCAGGTATTGCTCTTCGAGCTGCAAAATCATGAAGTTCTCCGTGCGGGATGTTTCTGAATGGGATTCCCGGCCGGCACAGCATGCGCTTGCCCGGGAACGGTCGCCAACTTGACATGCGCATCCGCCGGCGTCACCCCGCCGATTCGATAGGGCCAGGTATCGGGCCATCCTGCTGAATCGGATAGGTGGCTGCGTGAGAGGGTTTGACGACACTGCGAAGCACAAGCACAAAAGGAGGCTTCGCATGTCCACACCGAACACCGATCCCGCTCAGGAGGCGACCGATCTTTCGGCGCAGTCTGTACCCGAGAACGCTCGCATGTCTCGCACGGGACTCACCATGGCGTGGTGGTCGCTGTGTAGCGCCATGTTCTCGGTGATCGTCGGGCCCTCTCTGGCGCTTCGCTACGGAACACGCAACGCCATCGTGGGCATGTTGCTCGCCGTCGTCGCCTTTTCGGTCGTCAATGGTGTGTTCGCGCGCTATGCCATTCGCACCGGAAATTCGGTCGCACTCGCGTCGCGCGTGGTGTTCGGCACGCTGGCCGCCCCGGTCGCAACACTCATCTTCGCTGCCACCAACATCTACTACGCAGTGTTCGAGAGTTCGGTCGTCGCTGTCGCGATTCATCACATGGTGCCGTCGCTTCCGTATGCCGTGGCGGCGCTCATTGTCGTGGGCTATAGCGCACCGTTGGTGTTCGGCAGCGTGCAGCACTGGCTCGACAAGCTCAACGGTGTTCTGCTGCCGTTCTATCTGCTGGGGCTGCTCGCTGCGGTCGTCATGGCCACGCGCGCTTATGGCTATAGCGACGCCTGGCTGAACTTCGGGCCGGCCGAGGCGGCGCCGACATACGGTTGGGTGCAGTGTTTCGCGTTCTATCTAGGGTCGGCGGCGTACATGATGGCGACGTTCGATTTCGCGCGCTTTGGCCGGCCGCGCGACGTGCGTTATCACGGTCTGTTCAATTTCGGCGTGCCGTTCTGGCTTATGACGTTCGTCGTCAACGGGGTGGTCGGTATCTACCTCGTCGCCACGATCCCCGCAAACGGTCCGTTGTCGGAGATCTCGGTCGTCTTCGCGTTGCTCGGCCTGATGGGGATTTGGGGTTTCGGGTTTCTGTGGGTAACGCAAACCCGCATCAACACGGCCAGCTATTACCTCGCAACGCTCAATGTTCATGGCTGCTTCGCCGGCCTGCTGCTTCGCGTAATGAAGCGCCCGTTGCCGCGATTTGTCTGGGTGTTGCTCATCGGCGTGCTCGTCTATGTCCTGATGCTCGCCGATGTCTTCTCCCACCTGCTCTCGGCGCTTGCCTATCAAGGGGTCTTCATCGCGGCCTGGGCCGGGGTGATGTTTGCAACGCTCATCGGGTCTGGCGTGTCGCGAGAAGCGTCCAGGCAGCCCAGCACATTGCATCGCGCGGCCGTACTCGCCTGGCTGCTCTCGACACTCATCGGACTGGCCATGATGCACGGCGCGTTCGGGAACGCCGACGACGTCAGGCATTTCGCTGCGCCAGCGACATTCGCCGCCGCGTTTGTTCTGCACTTTCTTCTTCGTTCGCGGGTCGCCGCAGGGGCTGCGCGCCCTCAGGGGAGCAGCCGGCGCCGTGAGGCCCGGTTTGCCGCGACGAGACCCTGGCAGCAAGTGTCGGCCGCCGGCACGCAACGGGCGGTAAAACCATAACGAGAAGGAGACAACGCGTGAACAATCGAGTCAATGCGGCGAAGCGTGGGAAGGGCCGGGGCACCGGTCGCTTGCGTCGTGAGCGAGCGTGGCACTTGAGCTTGGCGACGGCCTGCCTGTACTGGGCGGTTGTACCAACTGCCGGGGCGTTCGAGTTCGACACCGGCAATCCGGACTTCAAGATTCGCTGGGACAACACGTTGAAGTACAGCACAGCCTGGCGCGTACAGGGGCAGAACAATGCGCTGCTCGTCGATCCCAACATGGACGACGGCGATCGCAACTTCAACAAAGGATTGATTTCGAATCGCGTCGATCTACTCTCGGAGTTCGATGCGTCGTATCGGGACTTCGGGGTTCGCGTGAGCGGTGCGGCGTGGTACGACACGGTGTACAACCGGGCCAACGACAACAACTCACCCGCTACGGCCAACCAGACGAGCGTGGCCAACAATCAGTTCACCAACGGGACACGCGATCTTTCGGGACGCAAGGTGGAACTGCTCGATGCGTTCGTTCACGGTCGCGTTGATCTGGGCGATCTGCCCACGAGCTTCCGGCTCGGCCGCCACACGGTGCTGTA
The DNA here is from genome assembly GCF_049918595.1 of Pandoraea pneumonica. Lineage (GTDB taxonomy): Bacteria > Pseudomonadota > Gammaproteobacteria > Burkholderiales > Burkholderiaceae > Pandoraea > Pandoraea pneumonica_A. The sequence goes on along the minus strand of NZ_JBNCRZ010000001.1, from coordinate 319,693 downwards.
TGGCGAGACGCTTTTCTTTGGTGGTAACGGTATCGCCGGCGCGCAGGCGCCGGTCGACATCATCAAACTCCTCACGGTACCGAGCACACAGTTCAAGGAATTGCTGATGCCGGTCAATCAGCTCTCGGGACAGGTGCAACTCAACAGCAACGTGTCGTTAGGGGCGTACTACCAGTTCGAGTGGCGTGCGAACCGCATTCCGCCAGCGGGTAGCTATCTGTCGAACGCCGACCTCGTCGGAGCGGGAGCGGAGCGCATGTTCGCACCGGGCACTGACGGGCAGTTGTACTTCAACCGGACACAGGACATGGAGGCGAAGAATTCCGGGCAGGGCGGGATGCAGTTGCGCTTCCGCCCGGATAGCGAAATTGCCGAATTCGGCCTGTATGCCGTGCGTTATCACGCCAAGGACTTCCAGTTGTACCTGAATCCGGCCCAGAATCCGGCCATGCCATCACTCGGCACCTATCAGCAGGTCTATCCGGAAGGCATCGTGGCGCTCGGCGCAAGCATGAGCACGACGGTTGGCGGGGCCAATGTGGCGGCGGAAATCTCCACGCGTCGCAATACGCCGCTGACCAGCAACCCGACCGTCGGCATCGGTTTCGATAATGCAGGCCATCCCGCCTACGCGGTGGGTAATTCCGCCCACGCGAACCTGTCGGCCATTTATCTGCTCGACGGCACGCCCATGTGGAACGGCGGCTCGATTCTGGCTGAAGTGGCGTGGAACCGAATGCTCAGTGTCACGAAGAACTCAACGGCGCTGTCGACGACGTCCACACGCGATGCCGTCGGGCTGCGAATCCTCTTCGCACCCGAGTACTACCAGATATTCCCCGGAATCGACATGACGGTGCCCATCGGGGTGGGCTACCTCGCCAGTGGTCGCTCCTCTGTCGACCCGCAGTTTGCTGGCGGCGCCGAGCACGGTGGCGATCTGAGCATTGGCTTCAACTTCGATTACCGCAAGCAGGTCAAGTTCGGCATCAACTACGTGCATTACTTCGGTGGTGCCGGGACCTATCTCACTCCGAACCAGTCGGCGGCGAACACCGCGCTGCAATACCAGCAGTCGCTCAAGGATCGGGATTTCGTGTCTCTTTCCATGCAGGCCACTTTCTAATCCATCGGAATCACGACTATGAAAATCTTCACGAGACGAACGGCGATCGCTTCGGCCGGCATTTGGGGGGCTGTCCTGTGCACATTGGCCTGCGCGGCAGTGACGCCTGAGGAAGCTAGCAAGCTCAAGGGCGAACTCACCCCAATGGGGGCAGAGAAGGCCGGCAGCAAGGACGGGACGATTCCGGCATGGGACGGTGGCTACACCAAGGTGCCGGCGGGATTCAAGCCTGGCGATCCGCGCATCGATCCGTTCGCCAGCGAGAAGCCGGTGGTGTCGATCAATGCCAAGAACATGGATCAATACGCCGACAAGTTGAGTGATGGCGTCAAGGCGCTGATGAAGAAGTCGTCAACGTTTCGCATCGATGTCTATCCGACGCATCGCACTGCGGCGCTGCCCAGTTGGGCCTACGACAACACGTTCAAGAACGCCACGCGCTGCAAGACCAAGGACAGCGGACAGTCGATCGAAGGCTGTTACGGTGGCATTCCGTTTCCCATTCCCAAGGACGGCCACGAGCTGATGTGGAATCACCTGCTCTCCTGGAAAGGTCAGGCGCACTCCATGCTCGCACAAGTATTCGTCGTGCCCTCGGACGGCAAGCCAACCATGGCAAGCGATATTCTGGACGAGTCCCAGCACCCGTACTGGTTCAAGGATGGGTCGCTGGAGACCTTCAACGGGGATTACTGGGCGGCGATGGTCACCACGTTCGGACCGCCGTTCAAGGCGGGGGAGTCGCTACTGTTTCGCGACACCGTCGACATGGGCACGAAAGGGCGGCAGGCGTGGCAGTACCTCGTTGGGCAGCGCCGCACGCGTAAGGCGCCGACGATCGGGTACGACACGCCGGACAGCGTGACCTCCGGTATTAACTATTTCGACGAAGCATTCGTCTTCATGGGCGGTCTGGATCGCTACGACTGGAAGGTCGTCGGCAAGAAGGAAATCTACATTCCCTACAACACCAATCGGACGTGGCTCGTAAAGGCTGAGGATCTGCTCGGTCCGCAGCACACAAACCCCGATGACATCCGTTGGGAGTTGCATCGCGTATGGGTCGTAGACGCCTCGCTTGCCCCCGGGAAACGCCACGCGATTCCGAAGCGTCGGCTATACCTGGACGAGGACACCTATATCGCAGTGCTGAGCGATAGTTGGGACGCGCAGGGGCAACTTTGGCACACCGCGTACAGCTTGCCGATGGTCATGCCAGACGTGCCGGGCAGCATCTTCCAGGCATTTGCCGTCTACAACCTGATGGCCAATACCTACATGTTCGACAACTATCCAGGCGGCAAGCCGTATCACTTCAAGCAGGTCAAGCCATGGCCTGCCAGCTACTTCACGCCTGACAACCTGTCGGCAAAGGGCACGCGCTAACCCGCGAGCTGCCGTCGCCCGTGCGTTTCCCGGGGGGGAAGCGCACGGGCGTGCAGCGTTGCAGCAGGGCAATGCAATCGATCTGATGGAGACAACGATGTTTGCAGGCAAGGAAGGGCGGCGCAGCAGGGCCGTCAAATCCGGCAGTGCGCGCGTGCTGGCGCGCTCGGCAGTATGTGCCATCGCCGTGGCAGGCGCGATTGTCGGCCTGGGGCTTTCAGCGGGAACCGCCGCGGCTTCGGCGGATGGGCCGACGACATCAAATACGGTGTTGGCCGCGATGCCGGGCACACCTGACTCGCTGATGCGACCAGCCGTACAGAGCGCGCGTGCGGCCAACTCGGTAATGCTAGCCATCACCCGTACCGGCAAGCGCATTGTGGCAGTGGGTGAGCGGGGTATCGCCGTGTGGTCCGACGACAACGGGAATCGCTGGCATCAGGCGCAGGTGCCTGTCAGCGTTTCGCTCACGAGCGTGAAATTCGCCGACGATCGCCACGGATGGGCGACGGGGCACGGCGGTGTGGTATTGCGCAGCGACGACGCGGGCGAGACGTGGCATAAGCAGCTCGACGGCATTGGGGCAGCCCGGCTGATGCTTGAGGCTGCGCGGCAGGGCCTGCCGGGTGCCGGCGTCGACCCGCGACAGGCGTTGTCCAATGCGCAGCGGCTCGTGGAGGAAGGGCCAACGAAACCATTTCTTGACGTCTTCGCCTTCGACGCTGATCACGCCATGATCGTCGGCGCGTTCGGTCTGGTGTTTGTCACGAGCGACGCAGGCCGCTCCTGGCACCCGGCGCTCGATCGAATCGACAACCCGCAGGGCAAGCATCTCTATTCGATGGTCGCAGATGGCGACGGTTATCTGATCGTGGGCGAACAGGGCGCAGTGTTCCGTTCGGGCGATCGCGCCGAACACTTTACGACACTCATTACCCCGTACGCCGGCAGCTATTTCGGCGCGCTTTCGACACCCACCGGCTCACTCATCGTCTATGGCTTGCGAGGCAACGTGTACACGCGCGGCCAGGTTAGCGAGCGTGATGCATGGCAACGCAGCCGGGTCGACGACAGCGGTTCGATCGTTGCGGGTATTCGCCTGTCGACAGGCGTGCTCGTGCTACTCGACGACCGCGGCCGCGTGCTGCGCAGCGACGACAGCGGGTTGACCTTTCAAGCGGCGGCCGTGCCGCAGGCGGCCCCCTATACCGGTGCAGTAGAAACGGCAGACGGCAGTCTCGTGTTATCGGGCATTCGCGGGCTGACACGCATCACCATCGACGGTCCCCGAACGACCGTGCCAGTCTGGAGCAAGTCGGAATGAATCACGATACTTCTTTGGCGGAACATCCCGTCGTGCGCGACCCGGCCAGCTTCGATGCGAGATCAGGATCGCTGGCCGAACGGCTGTTATTCAATCATCGTTGGCTGGTGATGCTGATTTGCTTGCTCGTCACGCTCGCACTCGGCTATCAGGCGCTTGGTCTGCGTCTTAACGCGAGCTTCGAGCGGATGATTCCACGCCATCATCCATATATTGAGAACTACCAGCGACATCAGACCGATCTGGCTGGGCTCGGCAACACGGTGCGCGTGGCGGTGGCCAATCCGAATGGAACCATCTTCGACGCTCACTACATGGAGACGCTTCGCAAGCTCAACGACGAACTGTTCCTGCTGCCGAGTGTCGACCGTGCATTCATGAAGTCGCTATGGATGCCGGCCACGCGGTGGATGGGTGTAACCGAAGAAGGACTCGATGGCGGGCCGGTGATTCCCGATGACTACGATGGCTCCACGGCCAGTCTGGATCGCCTTCGTGCAAACGTTGAACGCTCAGGTGAAGTCGGCACGCTGGTGGCCCCGGATTATCGCTCAAGCATGATCGTCGTGCCGCTGCTGGAGACCTCCGGTACGCAGCGGCTTGACTATCAGGCGCTATCGGCCCGGCTCGAACAACTGCGAGCCAAATATCAGGCGCAGGGCGTTGCGATCCATATCACCGGATTCGCGAAGATCGTTGGTGATCTGCTCGACGGTCTGGAACAGGTGCTGCTCTTTTTCGTCATGGCCATCGCCATATGCACCGGCGTGCTGCTTTGGTACACCCGCTGTCTACGAAGCACGCTGCTGGTAGTGGCCTGCTCGCTTATTGCCGTTGTGTGGCTGCTTGGCTTGCTGCCCACGCTCGGTATCGAACTCGACCCGTACTCGGTGCTCGTACCGTTTCTCGTATTCGCCATCGGCATGAGCCACGGTGCGCAGAAGATGAACGGCATCATGCAGGACATCGGCCGTGGCACGCACCGTTGGGTCGCCGCACGTTACACGTTCCGGCGCTTGTTTCTGGCGGGACTGACGGCGTTGCTCGCCGATGCTGTTGGTTTCGCTGTGCTGATGGCGATCGACATTCCGGTCATCCACGATCTGGCGATCTCGGCAAGCGTGGGGGTTGGGGTTCTGATCTTCACCAATCTTGTGCTACTACCGGTGCTGCTGTCTTACACCGGCGTCAGTCCCGAGGCAGCGCGGCGTAGCCTGAGCGGTGAGACGCAAGGCCATGACGGCGCCGCGCATGCCAAGCATCCGTTCTGGGCGTTTCTCGATCGTTTCACCGAGCGTAAGTGGGCGAGCATCGCGATTGTCGCGTCCGTAGCGCTCGGGGTCGCCGGCACCGCTATCAGTTTGCACCTGAAGATCGGCGATCTCGATCCCGGAGCGCCGGAGCTTCGCGCGCAATCGCGCTACAACCGCGATAACGCGTTCATGGCGGCCAATTACGCGGCAAGCAGCGATGTCTATGTGGTCATGGTGACCACGCCTCAATACGCCTGCACAAAGTACCGGGTGCTCTCTCAGGTCGATGCCCTCGAATGGGCGTTGCAGCAGTTGCCGGGAGTCGAGTCGACCCGATCGTTCGCCTCGCTGGCCAAGCAGACGGCGGCGGGTATGAACGAGGGCAGTCTGAAGTGGTACGAGTTGCCGCGTGAACAGGACATGCTCAACGCGATCACCACGCGCGCGCCGCGCGAGTTGTTCAACCAGAACTGCGATCTGCTGACGCTCTACGTGTACCTGAAGGACCATCGCGCCGACACGCTCGATGCTGTCGTACGAACGGTCGAGACTTTTGCAGCAGCCAACGATACCCGAGACGTCCGGTTTCTCTCCGCAGCAGGCAACGCCGGCATCGAGGCGGCGACCAATATCGTCGTAAAAAAGGCCAATTCGCAGATGTTGTTGTTGGTCTATGCGGCCGTCATCGTGCTGGCTTTCATTACGTTCCGCTCGTGGCGGGCCGTCGTGTGCGCCGTGCTGCCGCTCATGCTCACTTCTGTGCTTTGCGAAGCCTTGATGGTAGGGCTCGGCATTGGCGTCAAGGTGGCAACGTTGCCTGTCATTGCGCTGGGCGTGGGCATCGGGGTCGACTATGCCCTCTACGTGCTGTCGGTGACGCTGGCCCGCTTGCGCGACGGCATGCCGTTGTCCGAGGCCTACTACCGCGCGTTGCTGTTCACGGGGAAGGTTGTGGTGCTGACCGGCGTAACTTTGGGGATTGCGGTTGCGACCTGGGCCTTCTCACCGATCAAGTTCCAGGCCGACATGGGGATTCTGCTGGCATTCATGTTCCTCTGGAACATGCTTGGGGCGCTCATTCTTCTGCCCGCCCTTGCCCATTTCCTGTTGGGCAAGCGGGAGGGAAGGACGCGTGCGACGCAGAGTGACACGCCTCGCACGTCGTCCGTTGTCTCGCCTGCCGACGTGTCGTAGCGCGATGTGCGGCGTCTGACGATGCCCGCCAACCTATCCAAAGGGGGGGGTGTGTGCGGGTGAAGGGGCTGTTACCTTCAGCAACGGAAACGGCGCGGACGCTGGCGTTCGCCCTTATCGGGTTTCGGGAGACGAAAACATGTACAAAATTGTCACGGGCACGCTAAAGGCGAGCCACGACGTGTGGAGATGCCCTCGGTGAGTGCTGCGCAACCGGACTGTATTCTCGAGACGCCATCAGGCCGTGTTGAAGGGCGCTTTGTCGACGGGACCATTCGATTCCTGGGGATTCCCTATGCGAAGGCTCCCACTGGCGAGCGCCGTTTCGCTTCGCCGCAGCCCCATCCGTCGTGGGACGGCGTACGCGACGTGACGAATCCGCCGGCCGCGCCCTTTCAGTCGGTGACCGGAGTGGTGAACTGGATCTATCCGGTGCCGGAGTTGATGGACGAGGACTGTCTGTCGATCAACGTCTGGATGCCGGCGGCGAGCGAGCCGCTCGACGGACTGCCCGTGCTGTTCTGGCTATACGGCGGTGCGTTCGTCTGTGGCCACAATAGTCTGGCACTCACCGACGGCGCACGTCTGGCGCAAGAAGGCAACATGATCGTGGTGGCGCCCAACTATCGGCTGGGCATACTCGGGTTCGCTTCGCATTCCGAGTTTATTGATGCCGACACCGGCGCATGCGGCAATTGGGGACTGCAGGATCAGGCATTGGCGCTGGAGTGGGTCCACACGCATATTGAAGCGTTCGGGGGCGATCCGCAACGCATTACCGTGATGGGACAGTCGGCAGGGGCGGTGAGCGCAGCGGTTCTGGCGCAGCGTCCGCAAACGGCTTCCCGGTTCGCGCAACTGGTGCTGTGCAGCATGCCTTACATCGCGCCGCCCGACGTCGCGACGGCGCAGGATATGGCGGCATATATCGAGGATCTCGCCGCACATTTCGGCACCACGGTCAAAGGGCTGCGTTCGTTGCCAGCACAGGCGCTCACGCATGGCGAGTCCGCGTACTTTTCCGGATACACGGTTCGAACGCGTACCGGGCGGGGGCGGCGCTGGCCAACGCTCGACAACCATGTCATGACGGGGTGGCCCGGCGCCGGGGCGATCGTCGACAAGCCCATGCTGATTGGGAACACGCGTACCGAAGGCAGCTTTTCGCTCGATCTCTACGATCCGCTTCAGGGCGGGCAGATTACGCCGCCTCTGCCGGCGGATGCGGCCGAGTTGCATCTCGCTGTGGCGCGCTTACTGGCGGCCCGTGGCTTTGGCTCGAACACGTCGGTCGACGTTGCGAAGCTGCTATTGGCATTCGGACGCTACAGCACGGGGGAACCTGGCGAGACGCTCGTTGCCCTGCAAAGCGACGCGGCCTATCGCCATCCCACGTGGCGATTTGCTCAGGCCGCTGTGGCGGCGGGCAATCGCTCGGTCTATTACTACGATTTTGGACAACCACTTGCCAAGCCGGCACGTGGCACTCCGCATAACGCCGATGTGCCGTTTTGGTTCGGTACCTATGATCACGCGTTCTATCGTCCCAAGTTCGGCGCCGGCCCGCATATCGACAGCCTCTCGCACCTGATGCGAACGACGCTGGCCAACTTCGTCCACTCAGGACGGCCGGCGTTGGACTGGCCCGCGCTTCCCGCCTCGCCGCCGACGACGTCCGGCGTGGCGGCGCCAAGCGTCATGCGGTTCGGTCACAGAGACGCCGTCGCGTGTGTCGGCGATATGCCCGACTTCGAACGTCTGTCGCTGCTGGACACCATTTACACCATCTAATGCACTCATCTCCGGGGGCACCATGATCGATCGCTACACCTTCGTCCTTATTCACGGCGCATGGCACGACGGCCGCCTGTGGGCACCTGTCGCGGAGCATTTGCGGTTGGCCGGTCACGACGTTCATACTCCTACGGTTGCCGGACACGGCGCCGACGTGGGCAAGAACGTGTCGCACGCCGACGGCGTTCGTTCCATCGTCGACTACATTCGTGCGCACGATCTTGCCAATATCGTACTTGTGGCCCATAGCTTTGGCGGAAGCGTCGCGTCGCGCGTTGCCGAGGAGTTACCGGACCGCATGCGGCGGCTGGTGTACTGGAACGCCTTTGTGTTGCGTGACGGCGAGAGCATCGCCGATGTCTCGCCGCCGGCCTACAACCGGATGATGGATGCGATTGCCGAACAGCGTGGCGACAACACAGTGACGCTGCCGTTCCATGTCTGGCGCGACAGCTTCATCGGTGACGCCGATCTCGCTGTGGCCCAACACACCTACGGCCTGTTGAGTTCGGAGCCATATCGCATGCTGACCGACAAGGTGCCGCTTAAGACGTTCGAGCAACTCGATATTCCGAAGACCTATCTGAACGCACAAGCCGACATCGCGATGCCGCCCGGGGAGTACGCCTGGTTCCCGCGTTTCGCGCAGCGATTGTTTCCATGTCGTGTGGTGCACATGCGGGGCAGTCATCAGGTGATGTTCTCCGATCCAGCCGGACTCGCGCGGAAGATCTGGGAGGCGGGGCGCGACTGACGCCACGTTTTCGGGCTTTGCCGGGCGAGTGCCGTCGAGACGGCGTCCGGGGATTAGGGGAAGAAAGGAAGGTCATGGGAATCTCACGCAGAATGTTCATCAAGGCGGCGGCGCTGGCGCCTTCAATTTGCATCGCCCCACTTGGCAGCGAGGCATTTGCCTCACTTTTCGACGACAAGATATTCACGCCGCTACGCTGGCATGACGACACGGGGGCTATGCGATTTCGCGCCGACGGGATCGCCAAAGTCTCAGGTGCGAAGGTGTTTGCGCGCGACATTCGCGCATGGGACATGCCACATTGGCCGGAGCACCAGTCGTATGCCTTTCTGCTCGCAACGACACGTGTAGATCGGCGTTTCGAGGGGCTCGATCTCTCCCGCCTTGCCGACGATGCACAGGCCGACCGGATCGTCATGGCGGAGGATCTCGCACGTGCGGGGCTCGACTTCCCCAAACACTATCCCTATGGGGCGGACATGTTATTGCCGAAGGGGAGCGTGCCAGAGTATTTCGGCCATCCGGTCGCGATCCTGATCTATCACGACTTTGGAAGATTCAGTTTGGCCAAGTCGCGCTTGCAGTTTCAGAAGGACGTGATTCGCTATGGGCAACCTGCACAAGCGACATCTCGTCCGCCCTATGCGGCATTCCGTTTCGTACGACAGGCGGGGCAGACGAAAGACGCGCCCGACCTTTTCTCGTCGGTACAGGACGACTATGTCATGCCGCAATCGTTCGCCGGCGACACGCCGGTGTGGCCGGTTGCAGATGCACACGGGAATGCCGGTCAACGGGGCATGCATTTCGCCGAACGCATCGGCGCGTCGCTTGATCAACCGAAGGGGCCGGTTCGCGTGTTCTCGGGCGAGTTCCATTCGCCGTACATCGACCATTGCGCCCTCGAAACCGATAACTGCAATGCGTGGTACGACCCTGCCAAGCGGCAACTGCACATGGTGTTAGCCAGTCAGTCGCCGCACATCGAAGCGACGGGTATCGATCTGATGGCCAAATCGGGGAAGGTGCCAGTCGACAAGTTGTTTCTTCACCCGGCGCACACGGTCGGCTATGGCGGAAAGGAATGCGCGTTGTTGCCGTATTACGGCGCGGTGGCAGCCATGTTCGCTGAAGGCAAACCGGTACGTCTTGCCTATGACCGCTACGAGCAGTTCCAGTTAGGGTTGAAGCGGCATCCCGTGCGTACCCGAACCCGACTCGCTGTCGATACGCAAACGTTGCGGATGCAGACGTTGGAGGCAAATTTCGAGCTCAATGGCGGTGGGCGTTGTCTATCGACGCCGATCATTGCGCTCGTTGCTGCCGGTCAGGCGACTTCGATCTACGACATTCCCAGCGTTGATTCGCGGGCGGTGGGGTTGGCGACGTGTGCCCCCCCGGTCTCGGCGATGCGAGGCGTGGGTGGTGCGGAATCCGAGCCGAGTCTGGAGATGCTTGTCGACGAAGTGGCAGAGTCGCTCGGTGTGGACGCCATCGAACTGCGATTGAAGAACGCACTCCAGACCGGTCAACGCACGATCACCGGTGAAGTGCCTGTGGTGCAAAGCCGCTTGACCGAAGTGCTGGAGAGAACGCAAGCGCATCCGCTGTGGCGTGACCGGCAGGCGACCAAGCGCGCTTTCGAGAGGGCCAATCCGGGGCTCAGGTACGGTGTCGGCGTCGCATGCGTTCAGCGTGGCTTCGGGAATCTGGCGGAAGCAGGGTATGCCGCTCTATCGCTGGCGCCTGACGGCACGATCACGTTGAAGCACATGCTCGTTGAGATCGGCACGGGGGCGTCGACGTCACAAGCCCGAATTTGTGCGGAATGGCTTGGCATGCCGGCCGACCGTATCGAGACCGGTGTACTTGATTGGGAGGCGCTGGGGCTGTATGAAGACCAGAACCCATATTTGATGTCTGCCGACGCCCAAACGCGCAGTGCCGAAGACCCACGCTGGACCCCATCGCTAGTCTCCAACTCAAGTGCGACGAACAGCGCGTACTACTTTTCGCACTACACGCGTCAGGCCGCGAAGGTGGTGTTCATGCATGGCGTCGCTGTGGCGGCGGCGCGGCTCTGGGGTACCGAGGTCGAAGCGGCGCGTGCCGCGCGTTGGGTAGACGCTAGGCTTGTGCTCGCAGGGCACGAGCCGCTGACACTGGCGCGCCTTGCGGCTTCCGTTCACGAGCAGGGATTGCCCAGTGGCGCGATGGTCCACGGCTTTGACCGATGGGCGTGGGCGGAGGCGGGATACGAAGTGGGCGGTACGGTCCACCGCATGCCGATAGACGCACTGGCCTTGTCGATTGCCGGTGGGGCGTGGCGACGTGTGGAGCGGCGCTCGGTCAAGTATCCGCCGCCATCGAACAGTCGCGCTACGTGGGCGCGTTACGCGTCACAGTCGTCGTTGGTGGCGCTCGCTGTCACAGAGGCGACCGGCGAGGTCAAGGTGCTCGCGCACCATGCTGTGCTCGACTGCGGAAAGGCATTGGTTCCCGAATTCGTTTCCGGGCAATTGCAGGGAGGTGCGGCAATGGGGCTGGGACATGCCTTGTTCGAGGAAATGCCGCCATACGAAGGGGGGCCAGGCGAGGGCGACTGGAACTTTGCGCGTTATCACGTGCCCCGGGCATCGGACGTGGCGGTCTGGCGGTACACCGCCGAAGTTTTACCAGCGCTCGCAGATGAGGACATCGCCAAAGGCGTTGGGGAAATGACGCTAGTGGCGCCGATTCCGGCGGCGGCCAACGCTGTTGCTCATGCCATCGGTACACGGATTCGCGACCTTCCGGTGACGCCGGAGAAAATTCGCAAGGCACTCAATCAATCATGAAGACCAAGACGCTGAAGCTGACGATCAACGGACAAGTCTACGGTCCGACAGCGATCCCGGAGCATCTGATGATGGTGGACTACCTGCACGAATACGCGCGATTGACCGGGTCGCGGTTCGGATGCGGGCAAGGCATGTGTCGCGCGTGTTCGGTAATCGTCGATCAGCCAGATGGCACGAGCCTGGACATGCCGAGCTGCGTGACGCCCGCATTGAGCTTCGATGGAAAGCGCATTCGCACCGTCGAGGGGCACGCCAAATGTGATGCAAACGGCGAGATCGTGGAGGTGTCTGCTGTCCAGAGGAAGTTCCTGGAGCATTTCAGTTTCCAATGCGGCTATTGCACGCCGGGCTTTGTCAACGCGGCGACGGTGTTGATCGAGGCGCTTCGACGCGAGCCAGTCGAGGCAGCCCGATTGGCGGAGCGCATCGGCGAAGCGCTCGATCCACATCTTTGCCGGTGTACGGGATATGTCCGCTATTACGAAGCGGTGAAGGATCTCGTCATCAATACGCCGGGGCTGGTGAGATGAAGGAGTTCCCCTCGATGTGGCGTCGTTGCACGGTGAAGCAGTACCGGCGGGGACACGACACCCGAGATAGGTCTCTCGAGACTTTGTGATATCACGGCCCCCCGCCCAATCAGCACCTTTGCGTGCCGAAACGGCACGAAGCCTGTTTTTATGCCGCCTACACTCCGCTTCCTGAGACTGGCTCGGCGTGCGCGTGCGAAATGCACTTGTGCGCCACACACTATCCCCAACGCCAGCGGACCCAGAGGAGCAGGGCATGACCAGCAATTCCCGCGCCGCCACCCCGGCGCCCCACAACCCGTGGCGTGAAATCTGCGCCGCGAGTATCGGCAACGCACTCGAGTTCTACGACCTGCTGATCTATGGCTACTTCGCCATCGTGATCGGCCAGTTGTTCTTCCCCTCCCACGACGCCACGACCTCGCTGCTGCTCTCCGTGGGTACGTTCGGTATTTCGTTCGTCACGCGCCCGCTCGGCTCGATCATCCTCGGCAGCTACGCTGACCGCGCTGGCCGTAAAGCCTCGCTAACGGTCTCGATCGCCCTGATGATGCTCGGCACCGCCATGATCGCGTTTGCGCCGACCTACGCGCAAATCGGCATCGCCTCGCCGCTTATCATCATCGTCGCCCGTATGCTGCAAGGCTTCTCGACGGGCGGTGAATTCGGCGCCGCGACGGCCTTCATGGTCGAGCACGCCGACGCCAAGCGCCGCGGCTTCTTCGCGAGCTGGCAGATGTCGACGCAAGGGCTAGCCACGGTGCTCGCCGCCGGTGTCTCCGCACTGCTCAGCATGCTGCTCACCGCCGATCAACTGAGCGCATGGGGCTGGCGTGTCGCCTTCGCCGTGGGGCTTCTGATCGGGCCGGTCGGCTTGTATATCCGCCGTAATATCGACGAGACGGCCGACTTCAAGAAGCTGGGCGAAAAGCAACGCGAAAAGTCGCCGCTGCGCGAAGTGTTCGGCCGCGATCGCGCCAACATGGTGCTGGGCGCCGGTGTCGTCGCCGCGGCCACCGCGTTCAACTACGTCCACAAGCTCTACATGCCGACGTACGCCGTCAAGCAACTGCACATTCCGGCCACGTCGTCGTTCGTCGGCGCCGTAGTGACCGGCTTGATGCTGATGCTCGCCGCCCCCGTCGTCGGTCACCTGTCGGACCGCTTCGGGCGCATTCGCGTGATGCTCATCGCGCTGATTCTCGTCGGTGCGACGACCTATCCGCTGTTCGTGCTGCTCAACTTGTATCCGACGTTCCAGACGCTGCTCATGGTGCAGGCGCTCGTGGGCCTGTTGATCGCCGTTAGCCTCGCGCCGCTGCCTGCACTGCTCGCCGATATTTTCCCGACGAGCACGCGCGGTACCGGTCTGGCGCTGTCGTACAACTTCTCGGTGACGCTGTTCGGCGGTTTCGCACCGCTCATCGTCACTTGGCTGATCGACGCTACGCACAGCAAGCTCGCGCCGAGCTTCTATGTGATGGCCACGGCCGTGCTGAGTATCAGCGCCGTGATCGCGCTGGGTCGCCGCGTGCGTGCCGGCAAGATCGCCGGTATCCCGCACCGTGCCTCGCGCGCCTCGAAGGCCGCCTGAGTCTTTTGTCCTGATTTTCGCCGCAACGACGACGCCAGCCGCCTCCCCTGTGGCGGCGTCGTCGGCTTTTTTCGGCATCCCCTTGTGGAGTCTTTTCATGACCACGCTCGAAGCCATCCGCGCCGCTCTGCCGGCGTACCCCATCGAAGTTGCTTTCCCCGACATTACCCGCTGGCGCGAAGGGAACACCGGTATCGACTATCTGCATACGTTCGATAGCGGCAAGCCCGGCAAGCACGTGATGATTCTCGCGCTCACGCACGGCAACGAAGTGAGCGGCGCCATCGCCGTCGACACGCTGCTCGCCTCGGGCCTGCGCCCGGTCGAAGGCCGTCTGTCGCTGGGCTTCGGCAATATCGACGCTTACGAACAGTTCAGCGCAGAGAACGCCGACGCGACGCGTTTTCTCGATGAAGACATGAACCGCGTGTGGACGCCTTCGGCGCTGGACGGCGAGCGTCAGAGCCGCGAGTTGGCACGTGCGCGCGCGATGCGTCCGTTTATCGACACCGTCGACCTGCTGCTCGACATTCACTCGATGCACGAAGCCTCGGCGCCGCTCATGATGACCGGCCCGCTGGAAAAAGCGATTGCGCTGGCTGCGGAACTCGGCACGCCGGAGCACGTGATCATCGACAAGGGCCACGCCAACGGCACGCGTATGCGCGACTACGGTGGCTTTGGCGATACGGCCAGCCCGAAGAACGCATTGCTGATCGAAACCGGCCAGCACTTCGCCAAGAGCGCGCGCGATGTGGCGCTCGACTCGGCCGCCCGTTTCCTGCTGCACGCCGGTGTGGTGGCAGAAGCCGACGTGGCCGCGTTCCTCACGCAAGCCAAGCCCACCAAGCAGAAGTTTGTGGAAATCACGCAGCCGGTCGTGGCGCGCTCGATGGACTTCCGTTTCTCGCAGCCGTTCACGGGGCTGGAAGTGATCGAGAAGGCGGGCACCGAAATCGCGCGTGACGGCGACGAGATCATCGTCACGCCTTACGACAACTGCGTGATCGTGCAGCCGTCGATGCGTCACCTTGGCGTGAACGTCACGATGATGCGACTCGGCCGTTTGCTCGATCGCTAAGCGTGCGGCATTCGCTGATGCGTTGAAGTGACGAGGGGCTGGCAATTTGCCAGCCCCTTTTGCATTTCTGTCGCCACGAAATCGGTCAGAACGATCCAACGAGCGACCCGACAACAATGACGGCGACCAGCGCGATCAGCGCGCTGACGATGCTGGTCATCACGATATCGAGATAACTCTCGCGGTGCGTGCTGCCGCACACGGCGAGCAGCGTGACCACCGCGCCGTTGTGCGGCAAGCTGTCGAGCGTGCCCGACGCCATCACGGCCACGCGGTGCATGAGCGCCGGATCGATGCCGTGCTGCGCGGCCAGACTCACATACGCCGGGCCAAGCGCATCGAGCGCAATCGTCAGCCCGCCGGACGCCGAGCCAGTGATGGCCGCGAGCAAGTTGGCGGAGAGGGCGAGGGACACCAACGGGCCGCCGTCGATGGAGAGTACCCAGTCGCGCACCAACTCGAAGCCCGGTAAGGCCGCAATCACGCCGCCGTAACCGACGAGGCTCGCCGTACACATGATCGGCAGCACCGAGGCGTTAGCACCTGCGTCCATCGTCTTGCGCAGCGCAGGCAACCGCCGCCACTGCAATACGATCAGCACGAGAATGGCGCTGGCCAACGCCACACACACGCCCCACACACCCGCGACGCTCTGCAACGTGATACCGCCCCATCGCGGCGCCGAGAGAAAGCTGGCGTCGAGGCGGGGGAACACCAGCACGTTCATCACGAAGTTTCCGGCGATCACGACGACGAGTGGCAACGCGGCGGTGAGAATGCCCGGCAGTGCGTCGCTGCGATGCCCTTGTTCGATTTCGGCTGGGTCGAACTCGCGGGCGACGCTGGCACGCTCGCGCACGACCGTGGGGTCGGCACGCTTGTCCCACACTTCGTTGTCGGCATACCCATGCCCTGCACGACGTGCCTGCGACTCGCGCCACGTTAGCCACCACAGGCCGACTGCCAGCATGATGGCCGACGCCATCAGCCCCAATCCTGGCGCGGCGAACGGCGTGGTGCCGAAGAACGGCATCGGGATCGCGTTCTGAATGGCGGGGGTGCCCGGCATGGCGGACATGGTGAACGTCGAGGTGCCCAGCGCTATTGCTGCGGGCATCAACCGCACGGGAATGTTCGCCTCGCGAAAGAGCGCATGTGCCATCGGTGCCAGCACGAAGAACGCCACGAAGAGGCTCACGCCGCCGTAGGTGACGAGTGCGCCGCCCAGCACTACGGCGAGCATCGCGCGGCGTGCGCCTAACTTGTCGGTGAGAAAAGCCGCAATGGCACGCACTGCGCCGCTGTCTTCCATCAGCTTGCCGAAGAGCGCACCCAGCAAGAACAGCGGGAAGAACTGCGCGACGAAGCGCGCGGCGTTCTGCATGAAGGTTTGGGTCCAATGCGCGAGGATCGGCTCGCCGGAGAGCGCCGCAGCCAGCATGGCCGCAGCAGGCGCCAGCAGCAGCACGCTCCAACCGCGATAGGCCAGCCAGACGAGCAGGACCAGACCGATGAGAATGCCTGCGAGCTCCATTCAGATCGACTCCATGAGCGTATCGAGATCGAGCGACGAACGATGCCCGAGGTCTGCACCGTGTTGGTCGAGGAACGCGTCGGCGCAGCGGCGGCCTTCGTCGCGAAGCATGACGAGAAAGTCCCATTCGGCTGAGAGCTTCGACGAATAGCCTAGCGTGGTCATCATGTCGCTCGCAATACGGTGCATGCGCATCTGCGCCCAGCGGCGGCCTTCGTCCGTCCCGGCGTCGACCACCTGGCGCAGCACCGCGATCATGCGCAACTCTTTGAGCAACGTAGCGTTGAATGAGACTTCGTTCACGCGGTTGAGAATCTCGCGGGCGGAACGCGGCACTTCCGCACGTTCGACCGGATTGACCTGAACCAAGATCGTGTCGCGCGAGATGGTCTCGCGCACGAGCGGCGTGATCGTCGGGTTGCCCGCGTAACCGCCGTCCCAATAGGCTTCGCCGTCGATGTCGATGGCGCGGTAGAGCATCGGCAGGCAGGCGGACGCGAGCAGCACATCGGAGGTGATTTCGGCATTGCGAAAGACACGTCCGCGGCCAGTGCGCACGTTCGTTGCGGTGATGAAGAGCTGGATTGGACACTCGGCGATCGCGTCGAAGTCGATGTGATCGGCCAGCAGCCGCCGCAGCGGGTTGTACTCCAACGGCGCGAGGTCGTAGGGCGATACCACGCGTGCGGCCAGGTCGAAGAGTACGAAGAACGGCGAATTGTCGAGCGACCAGCGGCCAAGCACCACGTCGAGCGGTGTGCGGCGCAGCGGGCTGAAGCGGCCGGCGTGCGATACATCGCGCCAGAATTGCTCAAGTGCGCCACGCGCTGCGTCCGGGCCGCCTCGCGCGAAGCCAGACGCAAGCACGGCGGCATTCATCGCCCCGGCAGAGGTGCCGGAAATGCCTTCAATGCGTAGCGTGGGTGTGTGGGTCGTCTCTTCGAGCAGACGGTCGAGAACGCCCCAAGTGAACGCGCCGTGGGCGCCACCGCCTTGCAGGGCAAGATCGATGGGCAGGGACGACGGAGTACTGTCTCGTGATGCGCGTGGCATGATCCCTCGGCGATGCGGCACTGCGCCGATCGGCACCGGCCGCGTGGTTCGGAACGAGAGTACGGTTGCAGCCGCTACGTTGTTTGCGGTGCAACAAAGCCACTGTCTCAGATAACGGTGAAATCGGCAACCTTCGGTGTGGTGCCAGTTATGCCTCGTCGGGCGGCGTCGGCTTGCCGCGTCGCAGGCTGAGTTGGGCCAGCACGTCGGCGTGCTGGTTGCCCCAGCGGTAGAGCATCTCGATGGGCTCGATGAACAGCTCTCCCAGCGGTGTGAGCGAGTATTCGACCTTCGGCGGGACCACGGCGTAGACCTCGCGGTGGATGAGCCCGTCGCGCTCCAGTTCGCGCAGCGTCTGCGTGAGCATCTTCTTGGAAATGCCGGGCAAGCGGCGTTGTAACTCCCCCGTGCGTGTGGTGCCGCACTGCAACGCGTACAGCACCATGCTCGTCCACTTGACGCTGAACAACTCCAGCACGCGGCGCGGGACGCAGGTTTCTTCAAAAACGAAGGGTTCGGACTTGCCCATGGTAACCAAATGGTGACTATTCAACTGAAAGGTGCCTACTGGGGATTTCGGCCCTTCGTCACTATACTTTGTCCCGATAGTGCGTGTCACCCGATGCGACAAGCCGTGCGTGTTGCCGGCTGCGATTGTCCGACACGTCACGTGAATGGAGACCCCCATGAGCAGTTTGTCGAAAACGGCCCTCTCGATGCTGGATCTGGTGCCGGTGCGTGCCGGCGGCACCGTGGCCGAAGCCCTCAAGCAATCTACGGAATTGGCGCAGCATGTGGAGCGGTTGGGTTTCAACCGGTTCTGGCTGGCCGAGCACCACAACATGGACGGCATTGCCAGCTCGGCGACCGCGTTGCTGATCGGCCATGTCGCTGGCAAGACATCGCGCATTCGCGTGGGCTCGGGCGGCATCATGTTGCCGAATCACCCGCCGATGGTCGTGGCCGAGAACTTCGGTACGCTTGCCGCCCTGTATCCGGGCCGTATCGATCTTGGACTAGGTCGTGCGCCCGGTGCCGATCAGGCCACGATGCGTGCGCTGCGCCGTGACCGTTTGTCGAATGGCGACGATTTCCCCGAGCAAGTCGCCGAATTGCGCGCGCTGCTTGCGCCGGCGCAGCCGGGGCAGCGTCTCGTCGCAACACCCGGTGCAGGGAGCGATATTCCTGTGTGGTTGTTGGGGTCGTCGCTGTTTTCGGCGCAGCTCGCCGCGCATCTGGGCCTGCCGTATGCGTTCGCGTCGCACTTTGCGCCGCGCTTCCTGTTCGATGCGCTGCGCATGTATCGCGAATTGTTCCGCCCGTCGGCAGTCCTCGATAAGCCGTATGTGATGATCGGTGCGCCGGTCGTGGCCGCGCCGACGGATGAGGAAGCGGCTTTCCTCGCGACGTCTTCACAGCAGAAGATTTTGGCGCTCATGCGCGGGCAAAGCCTTAAGCTGCAACCGCCGGTGACCGACATGGACGCGCGCTGGGACCCGGCCGAGCAACATTCGGTGGAGGCGTTCCTCGGCGTATCGGTGGTCGGTGGCCCCGAGCGCGTGAAGGCTGGCCTCACGGAGTTGGTCGAGCGCACGCAAGCCGACGAGCTGATGCTCGTCACCGATATCTACGATCCGGCATTGCGCTTGCGTTCGTGCGATATCGTGGCGTCGGTTTGGAAGTCGTGATGGCTTGAAGATAGATCGATCAGCGGAAGCGTCCGATCGAAAACGGCGAGAGGTCGAGCGAGGGTCGCTCGCCTGCGACGAGTGCCGCCACGGCGCGGCCAGTCGATGCGGCGGCCGTCAGACCGACGTGACCATGGCCGAACGCATAGAACGCGTTTGGCACTT
Organism: Pandoraea pneumonica; assembly: GCF_049918595.1. Classification (GTDB taxonomy): domain Bacteria; phylum Pseudomonadota; class Gammaproteobacteria; order Burkholderiales; family Burkholderiaceae; genus Pandoraea; species Pandoraea pneumonica_A. The sequence continues at coordinate 300,377 of NZ_JBNCRZ010000001.1, read as the reverse complement.
TCGACGCTGCGCCCAACACCGGCAGCGAGTCGGGCGTGCTGGGCCGGAAACCTTGCCACCGTGCGCCATCGACCGATTGCGTCGATTTTTCCCCGAGCACCGCACCCGGGAACATCTTGTGCAACTGACGCAGCAACAGATCGGCACGGCGCCAGTTCGGCGGCGCTTGCAGGCCCGCCAGTTCAACCGTCCCCGCACCGCGCAAGCGACCGTTCATCGGCGTCGCGAAGAGCTTGCCCTCGGCCCACATCACCGGACGCGATGGCATCTCGGCAGGCGTCGGTAGCTCCACGTGATAGCCGCGCTCGGTATCGAACACGATGCTGTCGCCCAACTGCCGGACAAACGGTGCGGACCATGCGCCCGCAGCCACCACGACCGCGCGGGTTTCCTCGCGACCCGCTTCGGTGTGAACTGCCACTACCTGTGCGCCATTGGTTTCGATGGCCGTCGCTGCGGTGTCGGCGATACGGCCACCGCGCGCAATCACCTGCGCCGTCAGCCGTGCCAGCAAGGCACCCGGGTCCAGCGTGTGGCCCGTCTCGCTGATATAGCGCGCGCCGACGAAGTCGTTCGACAACGTCGGTTCGAAGTCGCGCAGCGCCGCACTATCTAGCGTTTCAATCTGTACGCCATTCTCACGACGCAGCGCCATGCCGCCTTCGTCTCCATGCATGCCACTCTCGCTCGAATAGGCGATGAGATAGCCGCGTCGCGTGACGAGATCGTTCGCGTCGGCATCGTCTAGCAGAGGTTGATAGGCGTCTAGTGCGGGACCGAGCAGGGCGCGTAACGCACGCGCTTGCGCGGTGACCCGGTTGGGCTGACTCGCGGCGACGAACCGCATCAGCCATGGGACCATGCGCGGCAGATAAGACCAACGCAATACCAGCGGACCGTCCGGTTGCAGCAGCCAGCCCGGCACTTGCCAGAGCACACCGGGCATGGCGATAGGCACGACGGAGGAACCGTTGATACACCCTGCATTGCCTAGCGACGCCGCCTGCCGCGCCGACTGTCGATCGATAATCACGACGGGCAGGCCGGCACGTTGAAGATAGGCGGCGGTACACACGCCGACCAGGCCGCCGCCGATGACGACAACCGGACGCGAATCGTTCATGAAGCAGTCCTGCGAAAACACGAAAGCGGCTAGTGTACTGCGCGGGGCGGGCGTGCCCGCCGTCCGTCAAAAATAGCGTCCGTCACGCGTTGTGGTGGCCGGACGCTAAGTGGGCCAAGTTCGCCGTGTGAGATAAGGGCGTGGCTCAAATCATTTCGAGCGGGCGCTTGCGCGACGGCGCTTCGAAGTGGTGGTCGAGGGCGGAGAGCTCATCGGGACTCAGTACGATGTCATGCGCCGCGCGATTGGCCGTGACGTGCGCTTCCGAGCTCGCCTTCGGAATGGCGACGACGCCCGGTCGATGCAGCACCCACGCGAGGGCGACTTGCAGCGGCGCGACGTTTTTCGCACGTGCAATATCGCCAAGTACGCCGCTGGTCGGCAAACGCCCTTGCTCGATGGGCGAATATGCCATTACCGGCAAACCACGCTCGGCAAGCCAAGGCAACAGATCGTATTCCGGCACGCGCCGCGACAAGTTGTATAGCACTTGATTCGTCACGCAGGCATCGCCGCCGGGCGCATCGAACAGTTCATCCATGTCGTCGGTGTCGAAGTTGCTCACCCCCCAATGACGAATCTTGCCGGCATCGCGCAGTGTCTCGAAACCTTCGATGGTCTCTTCGAGCGGCACGGTCCCGCGCCAATGCAGCAGATAAAGATCGAGACGGTCGGTGCGTAAGCGTTCCAGGCTGCGCTCGCATGCCTCGATGACACCACGCCGCGACGCGTTGTGCGGGTAGACCTTACTCACCAGAAAGACCTGATCGCGCAAGCCGTCGAGCGCTTCGCCGACCAGTCGTTCGGTGGCGCCTTCGCCATACATCTCGGCAGTGTCGACAAGCGTCATGCCCAGCGAGACGCCGTGACGCAGTGCCGCAATTTCTTCGCGGCGGCGCTCCGGTTTTTCTCCCATCATCCAGGTGCCCTGGCCCAGCACGGGCACCGCCTCTCCGTTTGGCAACGAGACCGTTCGCATGTTGTGTCCTCCATGGTTTTGATGGCCATTATCGACCTGGATGTCGAGCCCTGACCAGCGCAATGAGGGGTTAGCGCAACACTTTGCGGCGACGTCTGATCGATTTGCTCAGATATGTCTGAAGCACGATAAAGAAATCGCCGCTATTCCCTTCGGTCGCGATTTCTCTCGGATAGTTCACAGACCGTTTGCGAGGCGCTCGCGATAGGCTTGCCTCACCGATGTGCGCAGCGAATGTTGCTACGCAGCGAGACGGCTCGGGAGTGGTGTTGGCTGTGCACGTCGGTCCGGAAAAAAGAAAGCCCCGCAAGCGGGGCTTAAGGCCGGCCGTGTGAAAGCCGGCCAAGGAGGTTCATTCGAGATAGCCGGGCAGTGCCGGGTGTCTGGCCTGGCCCGGCGGCGTGCGAGGCATATTTTCGGCATGGATGACGTGTTGGTGTGGAGGAGGATTCTTAATCTAGATCAGAAACTTGAAGTAACAATTGCGTCCTTTTCGCGTCACAGGTGCAAAGTCATAATGTTTTCGCCGTAATCAGAAGAGGAGTCCCCCGACGATGGATAAAGCGCTCAAGTCCGATCCGGCGCGCCGTTCGCTTGCCGCACTCACACCGCTAGAGCGGTATACGCCGCCCGCTATCTTTTTTCACTGGGCGATTGCGCTACTGATCGTGATTGCCTATGCCGCGGTGATTACGAAAGGCTATCTGCCGCGTGGTAGCGCACCGCGTGCGCTATCGATGGTGATTCACGAGTGGGCCGGCGTGTTGGTACTGGTGCTGGCCGTGCCGCGCCTGCTGTGGCGCATGATCAAAGGCGCGCCGTCTGCGTTGCCCGATCAGGGGTGGTTCGTGCGCACGAGTTCATCGCTGGTGCACTTGCTGCTCTACGTGTTCATGTTTGCGCAGCCGGTGTTGGGCTACCTGACGCTGAACGCCGGTGGTCACGTGTTGACGATTCCGGGGCTGGATATCGCGTTACCGCAGTTCATCGGCAAAGACGTCGATACGCGCCGTTCGATCAAGGAAATTCACGAGACGATCGGTAACGCGTTCTACTGGGTGATCGGGCTGCATGCGCTCGCCGCGTTGTGGCATCACTACTTCCGTCGTGACGACACACTGCGGCGCATGATGTGAGCCGCAGTGTGTCTGCACCTACGAGACGTCGAGTCGCCTGAGCGTCAGTGCTTCCGTGCTTCCGTGGTTAGAACGTGAATCGCACGCCAGCGAAGACGCTACGGCCGTCGCCCGGATAGAACACGGCGGTGTTCGCCGTGCGTGCGTCGGTCACTGTGCTGAAGTCCGACACGTAGCGCTTGTCGGTCAGGTTGCGGGCGTCGACGTAGAACGTGACACCGCGCTGCACGAGATACGACGCTTGCAAGCCGATCAGCGTGTAGCCCGGCACGCGCATCGTATTGGCGTAGTCGACCCAAGCGCCCGTCGGCACCCAGTCGAGAGATGCCGCAATTTGGAAACGATTGGTCAGCGCGTAACCCAGCGTCGTGCGCAGCACGTTGGTGGGCACGCCCGCGATACGGTTGTTGCCGTACTGCGGGTCGTTGCGGAAGCGGAAGTCGCTGTAGTTCCAGATTTGCGAGAGCGTGATGCGATCGCCGGTGGCCACGACGTCCTTGAACAGATCGAACGATGCGCCGACTTCCAGCCCTTGCAACACCGTCTTATTCGCGTTGAAGGTCGAGGCGGGAATATCGGGCGACGTCGTGTATTGCAGCAACTGATCGCGCACGAGCGAGCGGTAGGCGGTGAAGTCCCACGCCACGCGTCCCAGTTTGCCCCGCGTACCGGCTTCAATCGTCCACGCATGCTGCGCCGCGAGCGGCACGAATCGCGACGTCGCGCCGAAGGTCTGCGACAGGTCCGTGAAGTCGGGCACGTCGGCGCTACGGGTGACGTCGATGAACGCCTGTACGTCCTTACGCGGTTCCCACAGCAGGCCGATCTTCGGATTCACGCCCGAGTAGGCGGCGCTCGTTGAACGGTAGTTCGGATCGTTCGGCAGGCCACCATAGTCGACGTATTGGCGCACGTCGCGATACGCCTTGGCGCCGATCATCAGGCCAACGGTCGGCAGGAAGAACAGGCGGTTCTCGAAGTACGCCTCGTAGTTGTAGGCGCTTTGTCGCGAGTTGAGCGTTTGCGCGCCGCGATTGCCGTTCACGTTGACGTACTGGTCGGCTTGCGTGTTACCGCCGAAGAAGCGCGCGCCGACGATCAGGTCGTTGCGCATACCCGCAAGCGTGAGGTTGGCGGTGTAGCGCGGTGCGACGCCATACGTCCAGCCGTCTTGATCCAATGCCTGGAAGATCGGGTGGTACAGGCTCTTGTGAATCACCCACGAGGCGATGTCGAGCTGGCCGACATCGAAGCGGATTGTCGTCAGGTTGCCGAGCCGTTCGGTGCGCGTGTTGCGGGCCTGATCGCCAGAGACGGCCGAGGCAGCGGCTTTGGTCGGATTGTTCAGCGCGTCGAACAGCGAGAGCGAGCCGGGGAGTTTCTGATCGACGATATAAGCGCCGAAGAAGAAACGCGTTTCGACGCGCGGCGAGAACTTGTAGCCGACGTTGGCGTTGAACTGCGCGTAGGTGCCTTTATCGTGATCGCGGTAACCGTCGGCGCGATTGACGGTGATCGTGGCGAGGGCGTCGAGTGGCCCGAAAATGCGCGACATCTGACCGCTCGCGCGCACGTTGCCGAAGCTGCCGCCGTCGATGCGGAATTGATTCGGTGCCTCGGCGGTGTAGGCCGTCGGCGTGACGAAATTCAGCGCGCCGCCGAGCGTGGTTGCACCATAGGCGAGGCCGTTGCCACCTTTGTAAATTTCGGTCGAGCGCAGACCGAGCGGGTCGATCTGGTAGTAGTCGCCGCTGCCGTCGGCGAGGTTCGTGGGAATGCCGTCTTGCAGGATGTCGAGGCCACGCACGTGGTAGCCGCGCGCAATGCCCGAGCCGCGAATCGACAGGCGAAGTTCCTGACCGTAACGGTTTTGCACGTAGACGCCGGGGCTGTCCTTGAGCACATCGCGCAGGTTGAAAGCGTAGGTGTTCTGATACGACTCCGAATCGACGAAGCCGACCGAGCCTGCGGTCTGAAACAGATTGGCCTTCTGTTCTTCGACGCTGGGCGAGGTCAGCGACTCGGCCGGTGCCGTGACGTTCGTCGCGGGCAACGCAGCAACCGGGGCGGCGGGGGCCTGCGAGAGCATGAGCGGCGTGGACGCCGCGCCTGTCGCCGACGCGTCGGCAGTGAACGCGTGTGCTTGACTGCCCAGCGAAGCGAGGGCGAGCGCGATGGCCGTTTGCAACGGCTTCTGTGTGATAGGACGTAGCATGAGTGTCTCTCTGGCGAGCGTATAGCGTGTATGGCGCGTGTGACGCGTGTGACGCATATAGCGCTCGCTTGATGGTCTGGATTGCCGTGTGCGCCAGCGTACGAACGTACGAACGCGCGCATGCCGACCATGGGCGACATAGGCGCACAGGACGCAAGCGAAACGGCGGAATCGGAAATGCGCAAATCACAGCTAACCAGCGGCGAGCCGGTGAGCTGGAAGCGGAGCGATCAGACGATCAGAGAGGGCGGCGCGCGCGCCAGTGCGGCAGAGAAGCGGGCGCGCGGATAGTAGGGCACCAGCACGCGGGGGGCGTCGGCGATGCCTGTCGGCGCGGCAGTCGGGGGGGTAAGAAAATGAGAGGCGACGAGCGGCTGATGCGCCCAGAGCGTGCAATAACCGCACTTTTCCCAGTGTTCGGCAGACGCCAGCGAATGGTCCGGGCCGCTATGTTCGCTGTGCAGGCTGGTGGCTTTGCCCGTGACGGGCGGGGCCTGGGCATCGTCGTGGCCGCTATGGCCATCGTGTGCCGGGTCGCGCTGCGCTTCGGCGCGCGGTGCGCTGTTGTTGCCCAGCGCCGCTTGCGTGCCCTGTACCGTGCAGTAGACCGCGAACGGGTCCTTCTGCATGGCCGCACGCCATTGCGCAATCGCCGGCATGAGCGCTGCCAGCAGGATCGCCAGCAAGGCGATCCCGATTGCGACGCGATGCTGACGGAGCTTGCGCATGCCTGGGCCGAAGTTACGTAAAGAGTGCGTTCAGGGAAGCAGGCATTGTAGGGGCTGCCGTCACGACGCGTAAATGTTTTGCGTTCTCATGTAGGGAGGACGCGACAATTTGACGCATCGTGCGCGGAACTCGGCACGAATCGGGAGATCGTGCCGTGGTACTGGTTCGAATTTCGAGGCCGAATGATGGGGCGAATGTCAGAACTTCATCCCCACACCGACACCGACGATCAGCGGGTCGATATGCAGCGTGCCGAGATCGGTTCCGGCCAGCGACGTATCGGTCTTCATCCAGATTTTCTTGATGTCGATGTTGAAGAACAGGTTCTTCGTCATCTGAATGTCGACACCCGCTTGCAGCGCCGGGCCGACGCTGTGGTTCTTGATCGAAATCGGCGTGCCGCCCGCGTTGAGATTGCTGTTCCAGAAGCGCGTGTAGTTGATACCGGCACCGACGTACGGACGCACCTTGCCCGCGTGGTTGAAGTGGTATTGCAGCAGAAGCGTCGGCGGCAGTACGTTCACGCCACCGAGATGGCCCAGGTTGGACGTGAGTTGATGGCGCGACATGCCGAGAATCAGTTCGACCCCCACGTTGTCGAGAATCATGTAGGTGAAGTCGAGCTCGGGCACGATGGCGTTATTGACCGTGACGCCGAGCGTCGGCAGCACACTGCCGCTCGCGTGCGAGTCGGGCAGGATGCCGATGGCGCGCACGCGCGCAAGAATGTCACCGGCGTAAATGCCCTGCGAACTGTCCTTGATGAAGCCGAAGGTCTTTTCTTGCGGCGCATTGGCGGGCGCGGTGTCGGTAGCCTGTGCCGAAGCGCCGGTGCTGAAAAACGTGGCACCGGCGACGAGTGCGGCTGCGATGGCCGTGGCGCCGAGGGAGTGCTTCATGATGATTTCCAAAGTCGTGAGTGAGCACGACCGATGGTAGAAGTGCTGACATGGCGCAGACTTGACGCGCATCAAGCGCGCGAAAACGCCTGTCGGCAGTGCGACAAACTGTCGCGTATTTGTGGCGGATAAGCGTCGGCCAGCCTCCCCGTTTTGGTAGGATGCGGACTTTGCCACGCGTTGCCCCATCGTGAAGCGCTTGATTTCGTCGCTGCTGCATGCCATCGCCCAAGCGGGCCGGCACGCTATTCGTCTGCTGCAACCTCTGCTGCAATCCGTCCTGCAACGCTTGCAACCGCTCGCGGCGCGCGCCTGGCACCATGTGCGTCATCCCACGCGACGCGGCGTGCTGATCGCCATCGCCGCCGTCCCAGCGCTGTTCATCGCCTACACGCTCATCCTGATTCCGTTCACACCGGGTATTCGCGATATTCGCCGTGCGAAGGTCGACCAGCCTGCGCAGGTGCTCTCGGCCGACGGCAAACTGCTCGCCGAATTCCGGCCCTCCAACCGGGAATGGGTGGCGTTAAAGGATGTGTCGCCCAACGTGGTGAAAGCGCTGGTATCGACGGAAGACCATCGTTTTTACGAACACCACGGCATCGATCTGAAACGCACCGCTTCGGCGGCGCTGCACACGTTCTCGGGGAATCGGCAGGGCGGCTCCACCATTACGCAACAGCTCGCCCGCAATCTGTATCCCGACGAGATCGGCCGTGCGCCGACGCTCACGCGCAAGCTCAAGGAAGCGATCACCGCGCTCAAGATCGAGGCGTTGTACACCAAGCCAGAGATTCTCGAGACGTACCTCAACACCGTGCCGTTTCTGTACAACGCGTACGGGATCGAGATGGCCGCGCGCACCTATTTCGATAAGTCGGCCGATCAGCTCGATGTGGTCGAAGCCGCCACGCTCGTCGGCATGTTGAAGGGCAACAGTTATTACAACCCGGTGATCAACCCGGAGCGCGCATTGCAACGCCGCAATACCGTACTCGCGCAGATGGTGAAGTACGGCGATCTCGATGCGTCGAAACTCGCGGCACTGCAAAAGCGACCGCTTCGCGTCAACTTCGAGCGTCAGACGGAAGAGCCTGGCCCTGCGCCTCACTTCGCCCAGCAATTGCGCAAGTGGCTGATCGGCTGGGCGGATCGCAACGACTACAACATCTACTCGGACGGCCTTGTGGTGCACACCACCATCGACTCGCGTCTCCAGTCGATGGCGACGCAGGCGCTCACGCGTCAGGCGAACCAATTACAGGGCATTGCCGACGCGAATTGGTCGGCACGCGGCGGCTGGCGTGATAGCACGGCGTTGGTGCAGTCTTTCGTGCGTGAGTCCGCCGAGTACCGCAACGCGGTAGCCGGTGGCGAGGCACCCGAGGCCGCGATGAAGCGCCTGCTCGCCGACAAGGCCTTCATGCAAAACCTGCGCACGACCAAGACGCGCGTGCAGGCCAGCTTCCTTGCGATCGACCCGCGCACCGGCTCGATTCGCGCATGGGTGGGTAGCCGCGACTTCACCATCGATCCATTCGATCACGTGCAACAAGCCCGCCGTCAGCCGGGCTCGACGTTCAAGCCCTTCGTGTATGGTGCGGCCTTCATCAAGGGGGCGAAGCCGGAGGACACCATCGTCGACCAGTCCGTCGAAATTCCGCTGGCAGGTGGCGAAATCTGGCGGCCGAGCGACGATACCGCGCCGACCAACAAGCCGATGGCGTTGCGCGATGCGCTCGCACAATCGCGTAACACGGTCACTGCGCAGTTGATGCAAGAGGTAGGACCGTCACGCGTCGTGGGTCTGGCGCGCGCGATGGGTGTGCGCGAGAGCAAGCTCGATCCGGTGCCGTCGCTCGCACTCGGCACGAGCCCCGTGTCGCTCAAAGAAATGGTGGCGTCGTACGGCACGATTGCCGATGGCGGCGAGTACCGCGAGCCGACGATGGTCACCGAGATCACGAACAGCGAAGGCGACGTGTTGGCCACGTTCTCCCCCGCGCGTGCCGAGCGGGCGCTCTCGGAAGCCGATGACTACACGCTGCTCGACACCATGCGCGGTGTGATCAATCGCGGTACCGGCAACGCGATTCGCACGCGCTTCGGCATTCGTGCGGACGTGGCAGGCAAGACCGGCACGACGCAAGACAATGCCGACGGCTGGTTCATCCTGATGCAACCGCAGCTGGTCGCCGGTGCGTGGGTAGGCTTCAACGACAGCCGTATCACGTTGCGCAGCGATTACTGGGGGCAGGGCGCGCATAGTGCGTTGCCGATCGTCGGCGATGTGTTCTCGCGGGCGCTGCGCGCGAAGCTGATCGATCCGAATGCGCGCTTCGAAGCGCCGGACAATCATCATTGGTACAGCGACTGGTGGACGCGTGCGAGCGACTGGGTGAGCGCGCTTTTCGCCAAGAAGCCCGAGCCGGAACATAAACCGAAGGCGGCGGTGAAACGGCAAGCGGCGCCTGCACCCACGTCTTCGTCATCTCAACCGGCCCCCGACGCGGCCAGCGCAACACACAACGACGGCCCGCTACCGGTGCCGGTGGCTTCGGCGGTGCTGGCCCAACCAGATGCGGGTTCTGCCGTAGCGACACCGCATGGGAACACCATCCCCGGGGTGCCGGGTGAATGGGACGGTCCGGGCGCGACATCAGGCGTACCGCCTTCGCCTTCGCAGTTCCCGTCTACGTCGCCGGTGCCGGTGCCGGTCGCACCGCCAACGCAAGTCGTTCCCGCCCCGGCGTCCGCCCAGTAAGACGGCCGGGTGCCATCTCTGGCATGCCCGGCCGAACCAAATTGCCATAACAGTTATGCCGGATTCTCATGACTGCCACGTCTGCTCATGCGCTATATTCATGGCGATATAACGGGGATGTGACACGCCTCCCCGGCCACATCGTGGGGGAGGACGCAGGCCATGTTTATCCGGCAGTTGAGTTATCTCGTGGCGCTCTCGCAAGCGCAGCATTTCCGCCGTGCGGCCGAGTTGTGCAATGTGTCGCAGCCCACGTTGTCGGGCGCGATTCGCAGCATTGAGGAGGAATTTGGGCTACCCATCGTGCGGCGTGGCCGCCGCTTCGAAGGCTTTACGCCCGAAGGCGAGCGCGTGCTGGCGTGGGCGCGTCAGGTGTTGGCCGACTGCGAAGGGTTGCGGCAAGAGGCCAGTGCCAGCCGCCGCGAAGTCGCGGGATGCCTGCGCATCGGTGCCATTCCCACCGCGCTGCCGCTCGTGCCGCTACTCACCGACGCGTGTCTGCGCGACTTCCCCGGCATGCGGCACGAGGTCTACACGCTCTCCGCCACACAGGCACTGCGTCAGCTTGCCGAACTCGATCTGGATGTGGGGCTGAGCTATCTCGACGATCCTCGACTGCGTGAATTCGAGACCATCCCGTTGTTTCGCGAACGCTATGTGCTGATCGCACGCGATGAGACGGTGCTGGCGGGGCGCACCACGCTCTCGTGGCATGAAGCGGCGAAGCTGCCGCTTTGCCTGCTCACGAGCAATATGCAGTGCCGCCAGGGAATCGATGCGGCGTTGGCGCGCGCGGGGACGTCCGCGTCTCCCCGTGTCGAGACCGATTCGCTGATGGCGCTTTACGCCCATGTGCGTTGCGCAGGGCTGTACAGCATCGTGCCGCATAGCGTGTTGTGTCTGGCAGAGATGCGCGACGAATTGCACGCCGTGCCGTTGCAGCCTGCATTGCATCGCGAGATCGGGCTGATTCTGCGGGAGCGTCAGCCGCGGCCCCCGTTGTTGGAAGCGGCTGTCGCCGCGTTCCGGTCGGTGGATTTGCAGGCGCGCTTGGACGCGCTGTTGCCTGCGTAGCGGTTGCCGCAGTGCCATGTCGCTGACAAGCCCCTACAATTCAGCGCATGACACTCCAAATTCGTAACGAAACCGCCGCCGACGCGGCTGCGATCGAAGCGCTGACAACCGCAGCGTTTCTCAATGCGCCCCATACCGATCACACTGAGCAATTCATCGTGAATGCGCTGCGCCGCGCGGACCAACTGACGGTATCGCTCGTAGCGCTTGAGGACGATGCCATCGTGGGGCATGTGGCGGTATCGCCGGTCACGATCTCCGATGGCAGCGCTCGCTGGTATGGCCTCGGGCCGATTTCCGTCGCGCCTGACCGGCAAGGTCAAGGCATCGGCAGCCGCTTGATGCACGCGGCGCTCGACGCATTGCGCGAGCACGGTGCGGCGGGATGCGTCGTACTCGGCGACCCGGCGTACTACGGACGCTTCGGGTTTGTCGCCGTTCCCAGCGTTGTCCTGCCCGCTGTGCCGCCCGAGTATTTCCAAACGCTATCGCTCGACGGTTCGACGCCGTCAGGCACCGTGCAATACCACGACGCGTTCAACGCCACCGCCTGACGTTTCCTCCTGAGTTTGATAGGCCGGACCGATCAACCGATCGGTCTTAACGATTTTCCATCGGTGTGCGATACCCCGATCATTGGCCTCAATGCAGCGACGACACCATGCGTCGCCCACGCAGACAACAACCTCAGGAGCGAGACATCATGGCCAAGATTGTGTGTGTACTGTACGACGATCCCGTCACCGGATATCCCAAGACCTACGCCCGCGACGATCTGCCGAAGATCGAGTGCTACCCCGACGGTCAGACCCTGCCGACGCCCAAGGGCATCGACTTCCAGCCGGGCGCTCTGCTGGGCAGCGTGTCGGGCGAGCTGGGCCTGCGCAAGTATCTCGAATCGAACGGCCACCAACTGGTCGTGACGTCGAGCAAAGACGGCGACAACAGCGTGCTCGACCGCGAACTCGCCGATGCGGAAATCGTGATCTCACAGCCGTTCTGGCCGGCGTACATGACGGCAGAGCGCATCAAGCGCGCAAAGAAACTCAAGATGATCGTGACGGCCGGTATCGGCTCGGATCACACCGATTTGCAAGCGGCGATGGAACACGGCATCACGGTGGCGGAAGTCACGTATTGCAATAGCAATAGCGTGGCCGAACACGTGCTGATGACCACGCTCGCGCTGGTTCGCAACTACCTGCCGTCGTATCAATGGGTGCTCAAGGGCGGCTGGAACATCGCCGATTGCGTGTCGCGCTCGTACGATCTGGAAGGCATGCACGTGGGGACGGTGGCAGCCGGTCGCATCGGCTTGCGTGTACTGCGCCTGATGAAGCCGTTCGGCACGCATCTGCACTATCTCGATCGCCACCGTCTGCCGGAATCGGTCGAGAAGGAACTCAACCTCACGCACCACACGAGTCTGGAAAGCCTGACGAAGGTGTGCGACGTCGTCACGCTGAACTGCCCGCTGCACCCGGAAACGGAACACATGATCAACGCCGACAGCCTGAAGCACTTCAAGCGCGGCGCGTACTTGATCAACACGGCACGCGGCAAGCTGTGCGATCGCGATGCAGTGGCAGCGGCGCTGGAAAGCGGTCAACTCGCCGGCTACGGCGGCGACGTGTGGTTCCCGCAACCGGCACCGGCCGATCACCCGTGGCGCCACATGCCGCACCATGGCATGACGCCGCACATCTCGGGCACGAGCCTGTCGGCGCAAGCGCGCTACGCCGCCGGTACGCGAGAAATTCTGGAGTGCTACTTCGAGAACAAGCCGATTCGTAACGAGTACCTGATCGTGCAAGGCGGCAAGCTGGCTGGCGTGGGCGCGCACTCGTACAGCGCAGGCAACGCCACGGGCGGTTCGGAAGAGGCCGCTCGCTTCAAGAAGTCGGCGTAATCACGTCAAAGGTTTTTCGCAGTTGCTTCCCGCAGTACCTGCCGGGTCGTCGGTCGACGTCCGGCAGGGCAGTATCTCCTCGAGCCCTGTCTCGTTCAAAGGCCGGTCATCCTCACGGATGCACCGGCCCTTTTTTTGCTGCGCTAAGCGCTTTGGCTTCAGGCCGGGCGCTTCGGAATATCAAGTCCGCGTACCACGGCCGGACGCGCAACGAACGCGTCGAGCACACGCTTGACGTTCTTGAACTGCGCGAACTCGACCAGATCGCCCGCCTCGTAGAAGCCGACGAGATTGCGCACCCACGGGAACGTGGCGATGTCGGCAATCGTGTACTCGTCGCCGAGGAGCCACGTGCGGTTGGCCAGATGCGCGTCGAGCACGGCGAGCAGACGCTTGGACTCGTTCACGTAGCGGTCGCGCGGACGCTTGTCTTCATAGTCCTTGCCAGCGAACTTATGGAAGAAGCCCAGTTGCCCGAACATCGGACCGATGCCGCCCATCTGGAACATCAGCCATTGCAGCGTCTCGTAACGTGCTGCCGGATCGGCGGGCAGCAGTTTGCCGGTCTTCTCGGCCAGATACCAGAGAATGGCACCCGACTCGAACAGCGGCAGCGGCTTGCCGTCGGGGCCGTTCGGATCGAGGATCGCGGGAATCTTGTTGTTCGGGTTCAGCGACAGAAATTCGGGCGTGAGCTGGTCGTCGGTCTGGAAGCTGACGAGATGCACCTCATAGGGCAAGCCGATCTCTTCGAGCATGATCGACACCTTCACGCCGTTGGGCGTAGGCAGCGAATACAGTTGCAGACGCTCGGGATGGGCAGCAGGCCACTTGCGGGTGATCGGGAACTGAGACAAATCGGCGGACGGGGCAGTCATGGGGATCGATGCGTTCAGAGACGTTCGGGTTTGGCGGCGCTTATCGCCGCAGGACAGCCAATATAACGCCAAGTGAAAAGGCTTGCTGACGGGGCAGGAGAGGCAGCAGAGGAGGCCGCGTCGGGCGGCATCGTGCCGTTCGGGGGCGTGAAACGACAAAGGGACGGCATTTGCCGTCCCTTCGTTTGTACCGCTGCGGGCTGACCGACGCGTGATTAGGCGTTGTTCAGCACTTTGGCGATGCTTTGTGCCACCACGCCGACGTTCTTCTCGTTCAGGCCGGCGACACACATGCGGCCCGAGCGAATCAGATACACGCCGTACTCGTCGCGCAGCGTGTCGACTTGTGCCGCCGACAGGCCGGTGTACGTGAACATGCCGCGTTGCTCCAGATAGCGCGAGAGCATGGTGTCCGGCACGTGACCACGCAGGCCTTCGTGAATCGCGCCGCGCATGCGCGTGATGCGCTGGCACATTTGCGTGAGCTCGTCTTCCCACGACTTGCGCAGTTCCGGCGTGCTCAACACTTTGGCCACGATCTTCGCGCCATGGGTCGGCGGGTTGCTGTAGTTCGAACGCACGGCGCTCGTCAACTGACCCAGCACGCGATCGGCCGCTTCGCCCGATTCGCAAATCACCGACAGGCCGCCGCAACGCTCGCCGTACAGCGAGAAATTCTTCGAGAACGAGTTGGCAACGAACGCCGGCACACCTTGGCGGGCCAGTTCGCGAATCACGAACGCATCAGCGTCCAGACCCGAGCCGAAGCCCTGATAGGCCATGTCGACGAAGGGCAGCAGTTCGCGCTTCTTGAGCACATCGATCACCTGCACCCACTGCGCGTCGTTCAGATCCACACCGGTCGGGTTGTGGCAGCAAGCGTGCAGCAGCACGACGCTGCGGGCGGGCAGCTTGTCGATGGCGTCGACCATCGCTTCGAATTGCAGGCCGCCCGTGGCTTCGTCGTAATACGGATACGTATTCACGGTGAAACCGGCGCGCTCGAAGATGAAGCGGTGGTTGTCCCACGTGGGGTCGCTCACCCACACCTGCGCGTCCGGGAAGTAACGCTTGATGAAGTCGGCACCCACTTTGAGGGCACCCGAACCGCCCAGCGTTTGCACCGTGGCAATACGGCCTTCGGTGCGTGCGGGCGAATCGTCGCCGAACACGAGGGCCTGCACCGCGTCACGATAGTTGGCGAAGCCGGCCATCGGCAGGTACGGCTTCGGACCCACTTCGGCGAGCAGCAGCGCTTCGGCCTGGCGCACGGCCTGCATGACCGGCAGACGGCCATCGTCGTCGTAATAGATGCCGATGCTCAGGTTGACCTTGTTGGTGCGGGCGTCCTTCGCGAAATTCTCGTTGAGCGAGAGGATCGGGTCACCGGGATAGGCATCGATATGTTCGAACATGGCAGTTCCTGGAATAACGGGAGAGAGTCAGCGAAACGGGAAACAGGCAGGCGGACGACCGCAAACGATGATGATACCGCTAGTGCGGCACCCCCGTGTATGCCCCGCGCGACGCGCGCGCGGGGGAGTCGCCGGGGACGCTGTGTCAGTGAGCCGTTGCCGGCACGCCGGCCGCCGCGCGTTTCTGCCGGATGCGGTAACCGATGGTCAGCACGACCAGCCACACCGGGATCAGATAGACCGAGATGCGCAGGTCCGGAATCAGGTACATCACGACCAGAATGCCGCCGAGGAACGCCAGACACAGATAGTTCGTGAACGGGTACCAGAGGCTCTTGAAGAGCGTGGTTTCCCCGGCACGCGCCTTGGCGCGGCGGAAGACCAGATGGATCACGCTGATCATGGCCCAGTTGATGATGAGCGCCGAGACGACCAGCCCCATCAGCAGTTCGAACGCCTTGCCCGGCATGAAGTAGTTGATCACCACGCACACGGCGGTGGCCGCTGCCGACACGCCAAGCGCGGCGAGCGGAATGCCACGGGCATTGACCTTGAGCAGGGCGCGCGGGGCGTTGCCCTGACCGGCCAGACCGTAGAGCATGCGGCTGTTGCAATACACGCCGCTGTTGTAGACCGAGAGGGCAGCGGTGAGCACCACGGCGTTGAGCACGTTGGCGACGAAGTTGCTGTTCAGTTCATGGAAGATCAGCACGAACGGGCTGCCGCCGGAGACGACCTTTTCCCACGGATACAGCGAGAGCAGCACGCCGAGGGCGCCGACGTAAAAAATCAGAATGCGGTAGATCACCTGATTGGTCGCGCGCGGAATGGTGCGCGACGGATCGTCGGCTTCCGCGGCCGTGATGCCCACCAGTTCGAGACCACCGAACGAGAACATGATCACGGCCATGGCCATCACCAACCCGGAAACGCCGTTCGGGAAGAACCCGCCGTGTTGCCACAGGTTGGCCACGCTGGCGTCGGGGCCGGCGTTGCCCGAGAAGAGCAGGTAGCCGCCGAACCCGATCATGCCGACAATCGCGGCGACCTTGATGATGGCGAACCAGAATTCCATCTCGCCGTACGACTTCACGCTCGAGAGGTTGATGGCGTTGATGATGCCGAAGCACACGAGCGCCGAGACCCACGTGGGAATCGCCGGCCACCAGTACTGCACGTAGATGCCCACGGCAGAGAGCTCGGCCATCGACACGAGGATGTACAGCACCCAGTAGTTCCAGCCGGAGACGAAGCCCGCGAACTGGCCGCAATACTTGTTGGCGAAGTAACTGAACGAGCCGGCTACGGGCTCGTCGACGACCATTTCACCGAGTTGCCGCATGATGAAAAACGCGACGATACCCGCAATGGCGTAGCCGAGCAGTACGGAGGGTCCAGCGGTTTTGATAGTTTGGGCGATGCCGAGAAAGAGCCCGGTGCCGATCGCGCCACCGAGGGCGATCAATTGAATGTGACGATTCTTCAGGCCGCGGTGGAGCGAGCCTTCTTGTGCTGCATTGGCGGACATGTTCTCTTCCTTACCCTACCTTCGATGCCATGCGGCGCGCCTCTCTGTTTCCGTTCGGTGTGAACGGACCGGAGGCGTTGAGCCGCCACAGCGCGGTGCTTATGACACCGCTGCCGTGTCCTTGGTGGTCACCCCGCGAGAGGTGACCGTCATCCCGGCGCACGAGGCGCCGGTCGTCTCCCCTGGACTCAGACCTTGAGCGTGCCCCGCTCGATCTGGTCGCGCTCGAGCGATTCGAACAGTGCCTTGAAGTTGCCTTCGCCGAAACCGTCGTCGCCCCGGCGCTGGATGAACTCGAAGAACACCGGACCGAGCAGGGTCTTCGAGAAGATCTGGAGCAGCAGACGCGGCTTGCCGTCTTCGGTCGTGCCGTCGAGCAGAATGCCGCGCGACTTCAGTTCACCGACCGGCTGGCCGTGACCCGGCAGACGCGTTTCCAGCGCCTGGTAGTAGAAGTCGTTCGGTGCCGTCATGAGCGGGACGCCGGCCATTTGCAGATTGTCGATGACCTGAATCAGGTCGTCGGTCAGGAAGGCAATGTGCTGAATGCCTTCGCCGTTGAAGGCCATCAGGAACTCTTCGATCTGGCCGCTGCCCTTGGCGGATTCTTCGTTCAGGGGGATGCGGATTTTACCATCCGGCGCGGTCATGGCCTTCGAGGCCAGGCCGGTGTATTCGCCCGAAATGTCGAAGTAGCGAATTTCGCGGAAGTTGAACAGCTTCTCGTAGAAGTTCGCCCAGAACGACATACGGCCGCGATATACGTTGTGCGTCAGGTGGTCGATCAGGCGCAGGCCGTGGCCGACCGGATGACGATCGACGCCTTCGATGAATTCGAAGTCGATGTCATAGATCGACTTGCCTTCTTCGAAGCGGTCGATCAGATACAGCGGTGCGCCGCCGATGCCCTTGATTGCCGGCAGACGCAGTTCCATCGGGCCAGTGGCGATTTCGACCGGCTGGGCGCCGAGTTCCAGTGCACGGGCGTAGGCCTGGTGCGAATCCTTCACGCGGAACGCCATGCCGCAGGCGCTCGGGCCGTGTTCGGCGGCGAAATACGCGGCCGGGCTGTTCGGCTCGCGGTTGACGATGAAGTTGACCTCGCCCTGACGATAAAGCACCACGTCTTTCGAGCGATGGCGGGCCACGAGCGTGAAGCCCATCTGCTCGAAGATCGGTTCGAGCACGTTCGGGGTGGGCGACGCGAATTCCACGAATTCGAAGCCCATCAATTGCATCGGGTTGTCAAACAGGTCGGCCATGATCGTCTCGGCTTTGTGAGGTGAATGTTTCGTTGGATGCGTGCTTCGCCCGAGGGTTGAGCGCAGGGTCTCGGACGCCGGATTTCGCGGACGTGTCTCGAAGCGCAATTAAATTGTGGATCGCTGACCGCCCGGTCGGGATTTCACTCCCCGCCGTTTTGATTCCCGAAACCTGCGTGGTACTGGCCATTGGCCTACCGTCGCGCGTGCACTGCATCGATTTGAGGCGGTCAGTGTAAGTGCGTCACCGCAAAATAGGATTTCGTAAAAGCCATAGGGAAACCCTAGGTTATGCATTAATATTTCTCCGTCGAGGCGCCGGAGGAAAGGAAAGTGCATAACATCGAGATCGATCGGATCGACGTACGGTTGCTGGCGATTTTGCAGTCGCAAGGACGGATTTCGAATCTGGAACTGGCCGAAGCCATCAAGCTGTCGCCGGCGCAAACGCTGCGCCGACACCGACGGTTGGAGGAGCTGGGCGTGATCAAAGGCTACGACACCCGGCTCGACGCGCAGCGGCTGGGCTTTAGCGTCGTGGCCTTCGTGCACGTGACGATGGAGCGTGGGCATATCCGTGACCTGTCGAACTTCAAGGGACTGGTCGCGGAGCTGGCGCAGATACAGGAGTGCTTTTCCGTGACCGGCGATATCGACTACGTACTGAAGGTCGTGGCGCGCGATCTGAAGGCGTTGTCCGAATTTCTGCTCGATACACTGATGCGCATTCCGGGTGTGAGCGCCGTCAAGTCGAGCGTCTGTCTCGACGAAATCAAGTGTACGTCTGCGGTACCACTGGCGTCTTGAGCGGGCGAAAGCGGCCTGGGTGCCGCCGCCGCGGCGGCTGGCGGCGACTAGTGGCGCGCGCGAACCGCAAATGCCGCCAGCGCTACGGCTACCGCAACGAGCGTGCATCCGACCCATGGGGTGAGCGTGAGTGCACGCCCATCGACAAGCGCGCCACCGACGCCAGCGCCAAGCGCCACGCCGACGTGCATCGCCGCCACATTCACGCCGACATTGGCATCGGCTTCCTGCGGCGCGCTGCGAATCAGAAAGTTCTGCACTACCGGCGAGATCGACCACGACAGGCTGCCCCACACCATCATTGCGCCGATAAATACCGCCACGTGCCACGCGCTATCGGCCCCCAGCTTGGCGGCGAGCGGCACGCACGCCATGGTCACGAGAAATAGCAGCGGGCACCCGAGCAACGCCCGCGCGGCACCCGCGCGGTCCGAGCCCCAGCCGCCGACCCATGCACCGCATACGCCTGCCACACCGAAAGCAAGGAAGAGCAGGCTCAAGCCGTCAGGCGATGGGGCGAGGGTGGTTTGGAGGTACGGCGCGAGATACGCGAACAGCGTGAAGTGCCCGGCGAGCATGGCAATCGACACACCTTGTGCCGCGAGCAGGCGGGGTTGGGCCAAGGCGTTCACGTAGGCGCGCAGCGTCATCACTGTCGCAGGATGCGTAAGCGGTAAGACGCGCCAGAGCACGAGAATGAGCGGCGCACTGATCAAGCCGATCACTGCGAACACCGCACGCCATCCGGCCCAGTGTTCGAGCGTCATGCCAAGCGGCACACCGAGCACCAACGATCCGCTGATCCCCATGAAAATGATGCCCACCGCGCGCCCGTGAAACTCGGGCGGCGTGATCTCAGTCGCGAGCCGGGAGCAGAGCAGCACGATGGTGGCGCAACTGGCGGCCATCGCCATGCGCGCGACGAATAGCGCGGCATAACCTGGCACCCCCGCCGGTGCGGCTGCGGCGGCGAGATTGCTGAGCGAGAACACCACGAGTGCGACGATTAATGCCCGGCGTCGCGCGTGTCGCGAGAGCCACGCGGCCATCGTGAAGGCCCACAGCGCAAAGACAGTGGAGAAGACGGTGGTGAGTTGCCCGGCGGACGCCATCGAGACGCCGAGCCCTTGCGAGATCGCGGGCAGGATACCGATGCAGATGTTTTCGTCGATACCCACGAGAAACACGGTGAGCGCGAGCCACCAGACCTTGGCGACGCTGTGCGGTGATGAAGTGGTTGGCACAGGCGTGCCGGAGGTGGCAGATGACGCGGCGGGCGCTGATGCCGACGATGAGGCCGATGACGAAAGCGGGGAAGCCAAGACAGACTCCGATGTCATGACACGCACCGCGTGACACCGGGATTGGTGCGACGGTTGAACGTATCGATCCGTCGGGTTTCGAGGCTGACCTTCGGTTATCCCATAAGCCCGCACATTATCGGAATCGGCCCAGAGCGGCAACCAAGGCTCGCCGAAGCCGCCGTGCAGGGATTATCACGAGATAACAGCCGATAGTTGACAGCGCAGGAATAACTGTGTTTTCATCGCAAACATGATCACCGCGCAATTCTCCCTCTCGCTACGACTACTAGCCCGCTCCACCGGGCTTGGTCCGTTGCTGCGCGCGTGCATCGTCTGAATTTCCTCTGAAGCACCGCTGATTTTCCCCAGTTACGCCGATCTGAGCCCCGGTTCATCCAACCGGAGGTCGTAGCTTTTTTGCGCTCAAGCGTCGTCCGGTTGCCACTTTTCCGACAATCGAGACAACGCCATGTTGAACAACCCAGCTACCAAATACCGCGCCTTCACTCCGGTCAACATCCCTGACCGACAGTGGCCGAGCCGCACCATCACGCGTGCCCCGATCTGGATGAGCACCGACCTGCGCGACGGCAATCAGGCACTGTTCGAGCCGATGGACGCCCAGCGCAAGATGCGCATGTTCAAGACGCTCGTCGCGATTGGTTTCAAGGAAATCGAAGTCGCATTCCCGTCCGCCTCCGAGACCGATTTCAACTTCGTGCGCGAACTGATCGAAGGCGGTCACATTCCCGACGACGTCACCATCGAAGTCCTCACGCAAGCGCGTGACGATCTCATCGAACGCACGTTCGCAGCCCTCAAGGGCGCACCCCGCGCCATCGTTCACCTGTACAACGCCACCGCGCCGGAATTCCGCCGCATCGTCTTCAACCTCGATCAGCCGGGTGTGAAAGCGCTGGCCGTGGCTGCCGCCAAGACCATCAAGCGTTGCGCCGATGCCGCCCCCGATACGCGTTGGACGTTGCAATACAGCCCGGAGACGTTCACCGGTACCGAACTCGATTTCGCGAAGGAAGTCTGCGACGCGGTATTCGACGTATGGCAGCCGACGCCGGACCATAAGTGCATCGTCAATTTGCCCGCCACCGTTGAAATCGGCACGCCGAACTACTACGCCGACCAGATCGAGTGGATGCACCGCAACCTCAAGCATCGCGATTCGCTGATCCTCTCGGTTCACCCGCACAACGACCGTGGCACGGCGGTGGCCGCTGCCGAGTTGGCCGTGATGGCCGGGGCCGATCGTATCGAAGGGTGCTTGTTCGGCAACGGCGAGCGCACCGGTAACGTCGACCTCGTGACCCTCGCGTTGAACCTCTACACGCAAGGCGTGGACCCGGGCCTCGATTTCTCGAACATCAACGAAATTGCGCGTACGTCGGAAGAATGCACGCAACTGCCGGTGCACCCGCGTCACCCGTACGTTGGCGATCTCGTGTTCACCGCGTTCTCCGGCTCGCATCAGGACGCCATCAAGAAGGGCCTCGCCGCGCAAAAAGCGGACGCCTTCTGGGAAGTGCCGTACTTGCCGATCGACCCGAGCGACCTGGGCCGTACCTACGACTCGATCATTCGCGTGAATAGCCAGTCGGGTAAGGGCGGCATCGCTTATTTGCTCGAACAATCGTACGGCGTGCAAATGCCGCGCCGTCTGCAAGTCGACTTCAGTTCGGCCGTGCAGCGCTACACCGACGAGACCGGCGCCGAAGTCACGGCATCGCAAATCTGGCAGTTGTTCCAAAAGGAATACGTGGAAGCCGCCGCACCGGTCGCCTATGTGGGCCACTCGCTCTCGGAGCGCGACGGCCGTCAGCACATCGCGGTGACCATCGATATTCACGGTCAACGCACGACTGTCTCGGGTGCCGGTAACGGTCCGCTCGACGCGCTGATGAATGCCATGCGCACGCCGGTTCGTGTTCAGCACTACGAAGAACGTGCGCTGACCCAAGGGGCCGATGCCCGTGCCATCGCGATTGCGGAAATGGCAGGCGAGACGATCGTTGGCAGCGCGTTCGGCGTGGGCATCGATGTGAATCTCACGACGGCGTCGATCCGCGCGGTCATCAGCGGCATCAACCGTGCTTATGCCCGTAGCGAAGACGACGCGAAGGCAACGTTCTTCGACGCGGTGATGCGCGATGTCGCCAAAGCCGTCTGACGCGCGAAGTCACGCAGAACACACAGAAATCTCAGGCAGGCACTGAGGAGACACGTAGTTCGGAAGGGAATTTGAGGCAGACGTGTCGGGCGGCGCACTGATCGTGCGAGCCCGACACCGGCGCGGCGCGACGGCACTTACCCAGTGTCGTGCGACCGCCCCGGCCACAGAAAACAGGCGGAATGACGGGCTTGCCCGATTACACCGCCTCGATGGCGATAGCGATGCCTTGGCCGACCCCAATGCACATCGTACACAGCGCGAAGCGGCCACCCGAGCGCTTCAGTTGATACATCGCCGTCGTGACCAGACGTGCGCCGCTCATGCCGAGCGGATGGCCCAGCGCAATGGCGCCACCGTTCGGATTGACGCGCAGGTCGTCGTCAGCCACACCCAGCTGACGCAGTACGGCCAGGCCCTGGCTCGCAAACGCTTCGTTGAGTTCGATCACATCGAACTGATCGAGCGACATGCCGAGCCGCGCCAACAGTTTGATCGTTGCGGGAGCCGGACCGATGCCCATGATGCGCGGTGCTACGCCTGCCGTTGCCATGCCCAGAATCCGGGCGCGTGGCACGAGGCCAAAACGTGCCGCACTCGCCTCGTCTGCTAACAGCAGTGCGCAGGCGCCGTCGTTGACGCCAGAAGCGTTACCGGCGGTCACGGTCCCATCAGGGCGTACCACGCCCTTGAGTCTGGCAAGCGCTTCCATGCTGGTGGCACGCGGATGCTCGTCGCGATCCACCACAATCGCTTCACCCTTCTTCTGTGCGATCGACACCGACGTAATTTCTTCCGCCAGCGTGCCGTTCGCTTGTGCACGCGCGGCCTTCTCTTGCGAGCGCACCGCAAAGCGATCCTGATCTTCGCGGCTGATACCGAATTCCGTCGCCACGTTCTCGCCCGTCTCGGGCATCGAATCCACGCCGTATTGCGCTTTCATGAGCGGATTGACGAAGCGCCAGCCGATCGTCGTGTCGTAAATTTCCGCCTGACGCGAAAACGCGCTAGCTGCCTTGCCCATCACGAACGGCGCACGGCTCATGCTCTCGACACCGCCGGCAATCATCAAACCCGCTTCGCCCGCTTTGATCGCGCGCGCGGCGGTGCCGATGGCATCCATGCCCGAACCGCACAAGCGGTTGATCGTGGCACCCGGCACGTCCTGCGGCAGCCCGGCGAGCAACGCCGACATGCGGGCCACGTTGCGGTTGTCTTCACCCGCCTGATTTGCGCAGCCGTAAATCACGTCGTCGACTTGCGTCCAGTCCACGTTGGCATTGCGCGCCATCAGCGCTTTGAGGGGCACCGCGCCGAGATCGTCGGCACGCACCGACGAGAGGGCACCGCCGTAGCGGCCGATCGGGGTACGGATTGCGTCGCAGATAAAGACTTCACTCATTTGTCTACCTCACCGAATAGGGGGATTTCGAATTCGCGTCGAACAATGCAAATCGCCGGGAATCTCCCGGCGATGGTGTGCAATACAGGTATCAGGCGACGGCCGGCGACGGCAGTAGCGTCACACCGGTCAGGCGTTCCAGCTCGTCGAACGACAGGCCTTCGACCATGTCGCGCACGCGCAGCCCTTCAGGCGTCACGTCGATGACGGCCAGATCCGTGTAGATGCGCGTCACGCAGCCCACGCCCGTGAGCGGGTACGTGCAGGCGTCGACGATCTTGCTTTCGCCTTGCTTCGTTTGATGTTCCATCATCACGAACACTTGCTTGGCGCCGGTGGCCAGATCCATCGCGCCGCCCACAGCAGGGATGGCGTCGGGCGCACCCGTGTGCCAGTTGGCGAGGTCGCCCGTCTTCGAGACTTGGAAAGCACCCAGCACACAAAAGTCGAGGTGACCGCCGCGCATCATCGCGAACGAGTCGGCGTGGTGGAAGTAGGCGCCACCCGGTTTGAGCGTGACGGGTTGCTTGCCGGCGTTGATGAGGTCTTCATCCTCTTCACCCTTGGCGGGCGCCGGGCCCATCCCGATCACGCCATTCTCGCTTTGCAGAATGATTTCCTTCTCGGCAGGCAGGTGGTTGGCCACTGCGGTAGGCAAGCCGATGCCGAGGTTCACATAAGCGCCGTCGGGAATATCCTGGGCGACGCGGGCGGCCATTTGGTCGCGGGTCAGTCGGTTCATGTCGTAGCTCCGGAATAGGGGACGAGGGATCGTCAAGCGCGCGAGGTGCTGGGCACCGCGACGATACGTTGGACGAAGATGCCGGGCGTGACCACGGCTTCCGGATCGAGCTCGCCCAATTCCACGACTTCGCTCACCTGAACGATGGCGCACTTCGCGGCGGTCGCCATGATCGGGCCGAAGTTGCGGGCGGTCTTGCGATACACCAGATTGCCCCAGCGGTCGCCCTTGAGTGCCTTAATCAGCGCAAAGTCCGCATGAATCGGCGATTCGAGCACATACGGCTTGCCGTCGATCACGCGCGTTTCCTTACCTTCGGCGAGCAGCGTGCCGTAGCCCGTCGGCGTGAAGAAACCGCCGATCCCTGCGCCTGCGGCACGAATGCGCTCGGCCAGATTGCCCTGCGGCACCAGTTCCAGTTCGATTTTGCCCGCGCGGTAGAGCGCGTCGAACACCTGCGAGTCGGTTTGACGTGGGAACGAGCAAATGATCTTGCGCACGCGGCCCGCTTTGAGGAGCGCGGCCAGGCCCGTTTCGCCGTTGCCCGCGTTGTTGTTGACGATGGTCAGGTCGCGCGCGCCTTGTTCGATCAGCGCATCGATGAGCGCCGAGGGCATACCGGCGTTGCCAAAGCCGCCGATCATGATCGTGGCGCCGTCATGCACACCGGCGACCGCGCTGGCGAGCGAATCGTAAATCTTGTTGATCACACGTGCCTCCTGGGCAGTTCCATCGAACGGCTTGCGCTGCGCCCGGCGCAATGGCTGGGTGGGCTTGCCGTCCGTTTTGGGATGTCTCGTGGCGATGACGTCTTGTCCGGCGGCATCGTCTGGTTCACAATGTTCTTATAGCGAACAAATATTCGCTATAAGAACAGCGTAAGCCTTCCGTTGTCGTGCGTCAAGACAGGGGGGCGGGGCAGAGCCGTGGGGTGAGACGGTGCGTACCGGACGTTGGGCGCACGGTGGAACCGCTCGCGCAAATCCTTTACGCTTGCCGTCTGCGTGCGCGTGGTGCCGAGGTATCCGGCACACGGGCGCCAGCAGTCACCACAAAACTAGCCAATCTCCTGTCCATGACATCTGTGCCGAACGAATCCAGCGATCCGACCGAGAAGAAGCCGGGCGACTCATATGTGCAGTCGTTCGCGCGCGGGCTCGCGGTCGTCAAGGCGTTCAATGCCGCCCGTCCGGCGCAGACGCTCTCCGAAGTGGCGCAAGCGTCCGGCCTGACTCGCGCCGGTGCGCGGCGCATTCTGCTGACACTGGAAGCGCTGGGCTACGTCCGCAGCGAGGGGCGGTTGTTTCGCCTGACGCCGCGCATTCTCGATCTGGGCTTTTCGTATCTGACGTCGATGCCGCTGTGGAATCTGGCCGAGCCGTTCATGGAGGCGCTCGTCCAGCAGGTGCAGGAGAGCAGCTCGGCTTCGGTGCTCGATGGCGACGACATCGTCTATGTGCTGCGTGTGCCCGTGCGCAAGGTGATGTCGATCAACTTGTCGATCGGCAGCCGACTTCCGGCATGGTGCACGTCGATGGGCCGGGTGATGCTCTCGGCGTTGCCCGACGATGAACTCGACGCGGCATTACGCCGGGCCGACGTTCGTCAGCACACGCGCCGCACGCTCACGGATGTCGACGCGCTGCGCGAACGAATTCTGCAAGTGCGCGCGCAGGGTTGGGCGGTGGTCGATCAGGAGTTGGAGGAGGGCTTGATCTCGATTGCCGCGCCGATCCGGAATCGGGCAGGGCAGGTGATCGCCGCGATGAACGTTAGCGGTCAGGCAAACCGGACGTCGGCGGCCGAGATGGAGACGAAGTTTCTGGCGCCGCTGCAACAGGCGGCCCAGAAGATTTCGCAGATGGTGGTGGTGTAAGCCGAAGCCGGAACATCGCAATAACCCACGGGGCGTCGCCATGCGAACGCCCCCTGGGTTTTTCTGCGCGCTTTTTCAGTGCTGCGCTGCGCCGCCCAGTGCCCCGGCACGCGCCAACTGCATCGCAGAGAGCAACGTCTCGTGATCGCCGATCTGATTGGCGAGTAGCAGAATCAATTGCGCGTTCGCCGCTTGGCTCTGTGCGTCGTCGAGATCACGATGCATATCGATGAGCGCTTCGTAGAAGTCGTCGGGGCGCGTGAGGCGCGGTTGTGTGTCGAGTGCCATGGGGTGTCTCCTCCCGGCTGAATTCATGTGTGTCGTTGAGTCAGATCAGTGCTGCTGCGCTGCTGTCACGCTGCGCATGGCAGTTGCGCTTGCGTTGACACTGCGCGGCCCAGCGCTTGCTCGCGCGCCTGCGCAATCGCAGCCACATCGAGCGAACGCCAGCGTGCACAGACATGCTGATCCGGGCGAACCAGATAGACCGTGCCCGGCGTCGCGTCGTAACGCTGCGCGGCTAGTCCTTGCACGTCGTGCCAAACGTTTTCGTGATGTGTTTGTGTCACGTCATCGGTAACGAATACAGGCATTACCGGCACGCGGTCATTTGCCATCGCTTGCAAAGTCGCAAGCGCGGCCGTATCCAGCGACGATGGCGAGCCAAACACGAGTGCGACAAAACGTCCGTCCAAGCGCGGCAATAGCCAGCCGTCTTGCCCGTTGCGCGAGAGCGGCGCATCGAGGCAAGTGGCACCGGGCACCATGCGGCCCACGAACGTGTCGCGATCCGGCGTATTCAACGTCGATGTATGTAGTACCGCGGGCACCGACAGGCGGCCACTGTTCACCAACTGGCGAGCGAAGGCGTGATCGCGTGCCAGCGTAAGCACGGCGTCACGAAACACGCGCGACACCGGACTCTTTGGCGTGATGAAATCCGTGGCGCGCGTCGAATTGAGAATGTTTTCGTCGGCGGCAAACTCGCGCTCACGGGCATAGGTGTCGAGCAACGCATCGGGCGCACGATCGTCGAGCACCATCGCCAGTTTCCACGCGAGATTTTCTGCATCCTGCACGCCGCTGTTCGCGCCGCGCGCGCCGAACGGCGACACTCCGTGTGCCGAGTCTCCGGCAAACAGCACGTGGCCATGACGGAAGCTGTCCATGCGCAAGCAGGAGAACGTGTACACGCTCACCCACTCCAGCGTGAATTCGGCATCGGGTCCGAGCAACGCCTGCACGCGCGGAATCACACGCTCGGGCGTTTTTTCCGCTTCGGGGTCGGCATCCCAACCGAGTTGGAAGTCGATGCGCCAAACATTGTCCGGCTGACGATGCAGCAGCACCGACTGATTCGGATGGAACGGCGGATCGAACCAGAACCAGCGCTCTGCCGGAAAGTTCGCCGTCATCTTCACGTCGGCAATCAGGAAGCGATCTTTGAATGTACGGCCGTGACTGTCTACACCGATCAGCTTGCGCATCGGGCTGCGCGAACCGTCGGCAGCAACGACGTAACGCGCCGTCGTTTGATACGCGCCATCGGGCGTGTCGACGGTGAGCGTCACGCTGGCGTCGGGCGTGCCCGGTGTGCCGTGCTGCACGAGTCCCGACACTTTGTTCTTCCAGCGAATTTCGATGTTCGGCAACTCGCGCGCACGTTCGAACAGATAGCCTTCGACGTAGTACTGCTGCAAGTTGATGAACGCGGGGCGATGGTGTCCGGCGTCCGGCAACAGATCGAAGTTGTAGACCTCCTGGTCGCGCAGGAACACGCGGCCCACATTCCAGCAAACCCCTTTTTGCACCATGCGCTCGCCGCAACCGAGGCGGTCGAAGATATCGAGCGTGCGCTTGGCGAAACAGATGGCGCGCGAACCGGTCGAGAGCGTGCAGTCGTCGTCGAGCACGATCACGCGCACGCCTTGGTGCGCGAGATCGATGGCCGTCGCGAGGCCGACCGGGCCTGCGCCAACGACGATGACCGGATGCGGCGTCTGCGCGCTCACGTGGGATTCGGGCACTGCGCTCGACTGTTCCGCACACGGCTGGTAATCGAACGTCAGGCGCTGGTAATCGATGCTGCTCATGCAATGTCTCCGTCGCCGGTGCCTCGCTCGCGTCTTATGCGCAAGGCGGGCACCGTTTTTACTTCTGCTCTACGTTTGCACGGATGCGGACGCCAGCCCGCATCTGAGGCGGGGTCAGTCCTGCAACGCGGCCCACATTTCCTTGTCGCGCTGTGCCGTCCAGATACGCGGATGCGAAATGCCGCTCGCCTCGTCGAAGGCGCGCGTCACGTCGAACGGCAGGCAGTGTTCGTAGATGAACACGTGGCCGAACTTCGGATCCATCTGGCTGCGCGTGAGCGCCATGGCGCCCTTCAGATCGAGCTTCTGTTCGACGGCTTGCTTGCCCGCTTCGAACAGCGTCGTCACGAAGTCTTTCGTATAGGCGAGACCCTTGGCAACGTCGGCGGGCGTGGTGAGCGCAGGGCCGCGGCCCGGCACGAGCTTCTCGGCGCCGAGTGCGCCAAGCGCGTCGAGCGTGGCCGGCCACTCGGCCAGTTGCGCGTCGCCGGTGTAGCAAGCGGCGTCGTACTCGACCAGATCGCCCGAGAACAGCACTTTTTCCTTAGGCAGCCACACCACCGTGTCGCCCTTCGTGTGTCCCGAGCCCAGATGCGCAATCTTCACTTCGAGCTTGCCGAGGAAGAGCGTCATTTCTTTTTCGAACACGAGCGTCGGCCACGTCAGGCCGGGCACCGTTTCGACACCCGCGAACAGACGCGGGAAGCGTTCGATCTCCGACTTCATGTCGGCTTCGCCGCGCTCCTGAATCATTTCGTACGTGCCGCGGCTCGCGATGATTTGCTGCGCGCCTTCGGCGAAGTAGGCCGACGCGCCCAGCACACGCACCGCGTGGTAATGCGAGAGCACGACGTACTTGATCGGCTTGTCGGTGATGGTGCGGATCTTGGCGATGAGGTCCTGCGCCATGGCGGGCGTGGCCGTCGTGTCGACGATCATGACGCCGTCGTCGCCGATGATGACGCCCGAGTTCGGGTCGCCTTCGGCCGTGTAGGCCCAGGCGCTCTCCGACAGTTGGGTGAAGGTGACCTTCTTCGCTTCCAGGTCGGCTTGCGAGGCGAATGCTTTAGCCATGCTTGTCTCTCTCGTATCTCGTCTGTGGGGAGGAATCGACAGCCGGTGGCAGGTCGCATGTCTTGAAAAAAGCATGCTCTGCCGGCCGATCGGCGTCAGGTGAGGCCATCTTACGAAATGGCCTGAATATTTGTCAATGACAAATATGGTTGTTATTTGCTAATGTTGCGTCGTGTCCGATTGATACGGCTTACGGCCTCCGGGAGAACCCTGAGACGGCGGTTTTCGGGGACATCGCGGCGACTTGTTTAGAAACTAGGCCACTTTTTCTTCGGGAGTCCGCTCCCGTCTCTGCATGAATCGAATTCCAAAGGGCGGCGTCCGCGAAGACGTCACTGGTGCCGAGCACAGCGCCGACGATGGCGGCCAGCCTGCGCGGGTTTCGCGCGGGGTGCAAAGCGTCGACGTTGCTGCGCGCGTGTTGCAAGCGCTCGCCCAAGCGCGTCGGCCGCTCGCCCCAGGCGATCTCGCGGCACTGGCCGGACTGCCGCCCGCCCAAGCGCATCCGTATCTGGTGAGTCTTACGCGGCTTGGTCTGCTCAAGCGCGACCCGATGTCGGGCAGCTATGCGCCGGGCCCGATGCTGCTGCGTCTCGCGTTGCTCCATCTGGAGAACGACCCGGCGTATCGCGCCGCCGTGCCGCGCGTGGTCGCGCTCGCGAGAGAGACGGGGTACTGCGTGGCTATTTGCACCCCGGCATCGCAAGGCCCGCTCGTCGTGCATTTCGAGCGTGCGGCGTTTCCGCTGCATGTGAACTTGCACGTCGGCTCGGTCATGTCGCTCACCACGACGTCGACCGGCCGCGCGTTCTGCGCCTTTACGCCGCAAGCCGAATGGCCGCAGGCGTGGCTCGAACAACTGCCAACCCATGAAGATGAACAACAGCATTTCGCCGCGTTGCTCGACGAAACACGCACGCAAGGCATGGCGCGCAGCGTGAACATGCCTAGCCCGTCGGTCAGCAGCTTGTGTGCACCAGTCTTCGATGCGAGCGGGCGGTTGCGGCTCACGCTCACCGCTATCGGGCCGACGGCGGCACTCGATGTGGATTGGCAGGGAAGCGCAGCGCGCGCCTTGCGGGACACGGCGAGCGCAGTCGCTCAGCAGGTGAACGAGGAGACGGCATGACGGACGTCAACAAGGGCGGCAGGAAGGACGGCACCGGCACGCCATCGAAACCGCAGCGCGGCATTCAAGCATTGGAGAGCACGGGCGCTTTGCTCGAAGCGCTGGTCGCGGCTGCACGTCCACTGCCACTCAACGGTTTGGCACGCGACGCGGGGATGGCCGCGGCGAAGGCGCACCCTCATCTGGTGAGTCTCCAACGCGCAGGCCTGCTCTCGCGCGACGCGAGCGGCAACTTCGAAGCCGGTGCGCTCAGTCTTGAGTTGGGGCTGATGGCGCTGCAACGCCTGTCGCCGACTGGCGAAGCGGAACCCGAGATACTGGCGCTCGCCGAAGCCACGGGACTGTCGGCCGCGATGGCGGTGCTTGGCCCCGTGGGACCCACGGTGGTCCGGCTGGAAGAAGCGATGCGCCCGCAACACGTGAGCTTGCGCATCGGTACAGTGCTCTCGCTCGTGAACACGGCCATCGGACGGACGTTCGCGGCCTTCCTGCCTGCCGCCGTACTCGACGGCATGCTGGCACAGGAGAGCGTGCGCATGGCTGGGCTGGGCGCGGACGGTCGTGTCGCAAAGCCGCCGAAAGATTACACGGCGCGGCTTGCCGACATTCGCACGCATCGGCTCGATACGGCGTTGAGCAATCCGGTGCCCGGCATCGATACGGTGGCGGTGCCGGTGTTCGATCACACGGGCGAGGTAACGCTGGTGCTGGCGGTGATGGGCTCGTCGGGCAGTTTCGACACGACGCCGGACGGTGCCCCCGCGCGTGCGCTGCTGGCCGCAGCGCATCGCTTGTCGTGGCGGTTTGGCGCCGTTGGCCGACTGCCGGATGATGCGATGCCGGGCGACGCCGAATAGGTTGGGCGATGTCATAACGGCAAGGTAAGATGAGCGCCAACGCCATCCATGTCATTCCGACACACCGCCGCCATGACTCGCATGCCCGTCGAATCCCGTGGGAGCGCTGCCACGCTGGCGCTGATCCTTTCGCTTGCGGCGTTGCTCGGCGCCTGTGCGTCGCCGCCGCAACAACAGCCGGGTCCGGCGCAGCCGCCTGAGTCGGCGGCCCATGTCGACGGCATGCCCGCCGACTGGACGCTGGTCTCGACCGTCATTGTGAGTCGCCATGGCGTGCGGTCTCCGACACATGCCCATCCCCCGCTAGATAAGATCAGTCCCGACGCATGGCCGGGCTGGGCCGTACCCGCCGGGTATCTGACCGCGCGCGGCGGCTCGCTCGCCGAGCGCATGGGCCGTTACTACGGCGATTGGCTGCGCGCCCGTCGTGTCCTGCCCGAGAACACGTGCCCGGCACCAGCCACGGTCTATGGCTGGGCGGACATCGATCAACGCACGCGCGAGACCGGCAATGCGTTGTTGCAGGGCATCGCACCCGGCTGCGACATGCGCACGGCCCATCAAACCGATCTCACCACTTACGACGCTGTGTTCCATCCGGTGGCCGCAGGTGACTGCCCGCTCGACCCGGGGGCGGCGCGCGGTGCGATTGAAGCGCGTCTCGCGCCGGACGGTGTCTCTGGTCTGAACAAACGTTATGCAGCCACGCTGGCTCGCATGAATGAAGTGCTCAACTATTCGCGCAGCCCGGCATGTGGTGCGCAAGGCGGCTGCAAGCTCGAAGACGTGCCGACGCGCCTACGCGTCGAAGGCGACGGGAGCGGCGTGACGCTGCGGGGCGCGCTCGGCAGTGCGGCCTCGGCATCCGAAGTGTTCTTGCTGCAATACGGCGAAGGCTTCCCCGACAACGACGTGGCATGGGGACGCATTCGCGACGAAAACGACTGGGCACGTTTGCTCGAAGCCCATAACGCGCAGCGCGACTTGCTCGACCGCACCCCCTATCTGGCCGCGACCAACGGCACACCGCTGCTTGCCGTCGTACTCGATGCGCTGACCCGCTCGGCCGCCGACGCCGGGGCACCGCCCCCCGCACCGGTCCGCGGCCCGGTATTGCCCGTGGGCAACCGGGTGTACGTGCTGACTGGCCACGACACCAATGTGGCCAATCTGGCGGGCATGCTCAAGCTCGACTGGCAACTCGCCGATCAGCCGGACAACACCCCGCCGGACGGCGCGTTGGTGTTCTCGCTCTGGCGCAACCCGGCAGGCGAGCCGTTCGTGCGTGTCGAGTTCGTCTATCAATCGATGCATCAGATGCGGCACCTCACGGCGCTCTCGCTCGACGAGCCCGCCAAGCGCATCGCGCTGCCGATGGCCGACTGCACCGATGGCCCGGATGGCCGGTCTTGTCGCTGGCCGGCCTTCGCCCAGAAGGCAAAAGCGGCGCTCTCTCCGGCGTGCTTGGAAGCCGTACGGTAAATCACCCAAAATAAGTGACCGCTTTCTGAGCGTCATTCCGAATGGGGTAGTGTCAACTACCTCTTTGGAGTCCCGCTATGCAAGACCACATCCAGACCCTGCTCGCCCATCTTGAAGGGGAAGGCTTCTTGGCGCACCTCGACGAAGACGGCGACATCGCCTTCAAGCGTGAGGGGTTTCAATACGTGCTGTGTTTCGACGAGAGTGATCCGGGTTACGGCAAGCTGCTGCTGCCCAACGTCTACGAGATCGAAACGCAAGACGAACTGCATCGCGCGCACATTGCCATGGACGAGATCAACCGCCAGATGAAAGTGGTGAAGATCTATACCGTGCGCGATCGCGTGTGGCTCACCGTGGAGTTGTGGTTCGAAGATCAGACGTGCTGGTGCCCGTTGCTCGTGCGCGCGATGCGTGCGCTCAGTCATGCGTTGATGAAGTTTGCCGAGGCGGTCAACACCAGTGCGCCGGAGCCAGCGCCCGCGCGGCGCTTGAACGCGTAACGGCGGTGTCGCAGGCACGCCACGCGCGCAAGGGATCGTAAAATTCGCGCCCCGCCACGGCGGCTAAACTCACGTAGAATTCGCGGCTGGACTACGTGAGCCCGCATGAAACGCGACGATATCGAAAACGAAGAACTCACGCGCCTGTTGCGCAAGTTCGGCCAACCGGGGGACGGCAGTGTTGCCGTCAAGATGGCCCATCGCGAGTTTTACAACCGCATGGCCGGGGCGCTCGACCGGCAGGCCCTGCAAGCTACCGGCTTCAACGACGACCTCGCCCGCCAGACCGTTCAGGAGGCGTGGTGCCGGATCGTGACGGGCGCGCAGGACTACGATCCGTCGCGCGCCTCCGTCAAGACCTGGGTCAACATGATCACGCGGTACTGCGCGCTCGACGTGCTGCGCGTGCACTACAAACATTCCCGCTTCACCGATGACGGTGCAAAGGTACTCGACGACGTACCGGACGCCGCGGACGACCCGGACGACATTGCCTGCGAGTGGCCGAGTGCCGCCGACGGCATTTACGGCGATCAGATCCAGAGCGCTGTGCAAAAGTGTCTCGAGGCGCTGCCCGCCGGCACGAATCCCAACTACCGTTTGGCGATGGAACTGGCGCTCGACGAAGACCTCTCGTATGCCGACATGACCGTGGAGTTGCAGCGTACGCTGCCACCGGATGTGTTCATCAACGCCGAGCAGGTGCGCGGCTGGGTCAAGAAGGCGCGTGAGCGCATGCGCGGATGTGTCTCGCGCAAGTTGGGCCTGACAGCGGCCGCGGCAGGACGTGCCAGCGCTTCGAAGGAGATGGGCGAGTGACGTACGACCAAAAGCACGACGACAAGCACGACGAACTGGAACGCTTCCGCTCACTGGCGTTCTTCTACGCATGCGGGAAGCTCGACGACGAAGCGCGGGCATGGATGGATCAACAGCTCGCGGCGCATCCCGACTGGCAAGCTATCGTCGCTGAGGAGCGCGAGTTCGCCAGCGCGACCCGCGAAGCCATCGAAACGAGCTATGCCGAACGTGCGCCGCTGGTGGCGTTCGACGATCTGCCTGACGCGACGACGATTGCCGTGCGAGCAACACCCAAGGGCGAGGCGAGCGCGGCTAAGCGTAAGCCCACCACGCTAACCGAGCGCTTGCGCGCCTGGTGGCGAGCGCCCGTAGGTCGGGGCTGGGCGTTCGCTTCGGTGGCGGCGCTGGCGCTGCTCGCCGGACTGCAAACGATGCGTCTGGCCGGGCTGGAAAAGCTCGCGGTGCCGACCGAGAGCGCGAGCACGATGCGTGGCGGCGGTGCCTCGCCCGCACCGGGTGTGCCGTTATTGCAGGTGATCTTTGTCGAGTCGACGACCATCGCGCAAATTCGCAAGACACTGGGCGACCTGCAACTCGACGTCGTACGCGGGCCGGACGAGGACGGCATGCTCTGGCTGGCCGTACCGGCAGGCGATCCCAAGAAGGCGTTGGCCGATCTCAAGGCAACGGGCCTGATCGTCTATGGCGACGTCGCGAGCGACGGCAAATAGCACGGATAGCGGGCAACACACCGTGTCGATGACGGGGACTTCGGTCCCCGTTTTTCATTTTTGCGACGGCTTCAAAAAAATCTGAAAAAAGTCGTCCGGTTTTCCGTCCGGACTCCGAATAGGGGAGTAACTGCTGCGACGCACGCCACCGACCAACGGGGATGTGAGCCGGTCAGCGGAGCTACCCACGCCGAGAAGGCGACCTAATTGCGGAGAAACGACATGAAGCAACGTGGAAAGATTTTGCGCGACACGAGCGCCGGCCCCGGTCTGGTGATGATCGGCTCCCGCCAGCATCCGTTCGATCTGGAGGGCGTGTGGCAATCGTCGCAAGCCCCGGCGGTGAACATGACGGTCGAGGCGCTGCTCGACGACGCGGGCAAGGTGGTCATGTTGAACGTGATCTCCGAGAGCCAGTTGGCACGCGAGGCGGCCGACGATGCGATGGCGGCCGTGAAGCAGAAGGGCAACGCGCTCGTCGCCCGTTTCGGGGCCCGTACGTTGGGCGCGATGGCGCTGCTGGCCGTCGGCTGGTTCATGCTCAACGTGCTGTCGGTGCAGGTCTCGGCGAACTATCGCGTGGGCATCTCGTTCTGGAAGTTGCTGGGGCTTATCAACGCGCCGGGCGGGGTGATTAACGCGCTCGGTAGCAACGGCGGCAGCGCGGGTCTGTACGGGCTGGTGGCGGTGCTGGCATTGATCGCGCCGCTCGCCCCCTATGTCTTGAAGGATCGCCGCGCGCATCTCGCCAATCTGTTGCCGCTGGTCTTCATGGTGGCGATTGCCCTCGCCATCTACCTGAACATCAGCGACGGCCTGTCGCAAGCGCAGTCGGCGGCATCGATGTTCGGCGGTCGCGATGCGGGACGCATGGCCTCGGACTTTGCCTCGCAGATGGTGCGTGAAGCGCTCAAAGCGATCTCGCTGGGCTTCGGTGCCTACCTCTCGCTCATCGTCAGCGTGTATCTCGCAGGGATCGGCCTGCGTGGCTACCTCGCGCAACGCTAATTCAACGCTAATCGACGACACCCCAACAACACCTCATCAGGATTCGACTGCCATGAACACGCTCAACCCACTGATTTCGTCCTCCGCTCCCGCTAAGCGCCTGTTGATCGCAACGCTCATCGCCACCAGTGCCATGGGACTGGCCGCATGCGGCAACAAGGGCGGCGATGCCCAGCCCGAGAAAGCTGCCGCCGCCCCGGCCAATCTCAACGATGTGAAGTCGCCGCAGGCCGCGCAGCAACTGCAAAAGCAGATGGTGCAGGACAGCCTGCCGAAGGGTGACCCCGCTACGCCCGACGCCAGCTACATTGAACTGAACAGCGGCAATCAATTGATGTTCTCGTATCTGGCGCTGGCCGATCTGCCGGTCGACTACGATCAGGTGGCGCGTCGCATGTCGCGCGACTACGCGAATTCGAACGACGAGTTTCGCAAGCACGACCTGCTCGAAGCGCTCAAGCCGAAGATCGAGGCGTCGGTGGCGCAAGCGAAGGCACAGCGTTACTTTCGCATGACGATCACCAACGGCATTCGTCAGTACGCGTTCGACAAAAAGGCGTTCCCGCTGGACAGTTCGCTCTCGGAGACCGGCTCGTACCGCTACTTCCTCGACAACGGTGAGTACCGTCTGAGCTTTACCAATGGCGACCGTTTCCGCGATCTGAGCGTGCAAGACGAGAACGCGGCGCGCAAGATCGAGTCGATGCGCGCTCGCGGGGACACGCCGAATCTGGTGGTCTACGGGTTCACGCAGTCGGCGGATATCGCGAACAAAGCCGTGAGTGCACAGATCGTGAAGGTGGCGCTGGTGGACCGTCAGGGCAACGTGCTGGCGTCGCAGTAATTACTCGCCCAGCTCGAGCTTCATGCCTTCGTGGGTGGCATGAAAGCCGAGACTTTCGTAAAAACGCCGTGCATCGTCACGGCGTTTGTCCGTGGTGAGTTGCACGAGCGTGCAACCAGCGGCGCGAGCCCGCGCGAACACCTGCTCGAAAAACCAGCGTCCGACGCCCTGCCCGCGACAGGCGCTCGAGACGCGCACGCCTTCGAGCAGCGCGCGGGTGCGTCCGCGCCGCGACAACCCTGCGATGACAGTGAACTGCATCACGGCGAGCAACTGCCCATCGCGCTCGACGACCAGATATTCATTGCCGCCTTGCGCCACCATCGCGTCGAAGGCGCGCTCGTAGATCGGCAAATCTTGCGGATCGGTACTCTCGCGCGACGTTCCGAGTACGTCGTCGGCCAGTAACGCAATGATCGCAGGCAAGTCTTCACGTGTGGCGCTGCGCACCTTGGCGGTGGCGAGGAAATCGTTCATGGCGTGAGTCCAGAGGGTTGGGCGCTCGTCAGCTTACTCCCCGCGATGAAAACGCTCCATACAAGTCCATGATCGCGTCGTGGCTTTCTTCTAATTTACTTCGTGAGCGAAATAAAATACGACATATACTTCGCGTACGAAATAAATCAAAGACGCATTCAATGGCGCGCCCACCAGCGGCTGCGCGCCGAGGAGCAGTGGCATGTCATCGCTTGCTTTGGAAATCCCGGCACTAGACGGTTACTCGCTAGGCGCCCACGCATGGTATCCGCCGACACTGCCTGCGCGCGGCGTGGTGCTAATCCATCCTGCGACAGCGGTCCCGGAACGCTTGTATTTCGCTTTCGCGCAATACGTGGCGCAACGAGGTCTGATTGCCATCACGTACAGCTATCGCGGCATCGACGGCTCTCGTCCATCGACCTTGCGCGGATTTGCCGCCCGCATGCGCGACTGGGCTGATCTCGATGTGGAAGGTGTCACCCGGTGGGTCCACGAGCAATACCCGTCGCTGCCGCTCTACGCCGTCGGTCACAGCTTTGGCGGGCACGCGCTCGGACTTTGCGAAAGCACGAATTTGCTGCAAGCGGCGGTGCAAATTGCGTCTCACGCGGGATCGATGCGCGTGGTGACGAATCGCCGTGAGCGCGCACGCATCACATGCCTGATGCATTGGGTGGCGCCGCCCCTCGCGCGCGCATTGGGTTATATGCCGGGCAAGCGACTGGGCATCGGCGAGGATCTGCCCGTTGGGGTGTTCCTGGAGTGGAGCGGATGGACGCGACTCGCCAACTACTTTTTCGACGATCCGACATTGCACGCCGAGTCACGATTTGCGCGCGTGCGCACGCCGATTCTCGCGATGGGGTTCGACGACGATCTGTGGGCAACGCCTATCGGCATCGACATGCTCGTGTCGCGCCTGAGTCATGCGCCAGTGGTGCGCTGCACCATTGAAGCGAGTCGTTCGGATACCGGAACGATCGGCCATATGGGATACTTTCGCCAGCGTGCCGGCGCATTCCTGTGGCCCGAAACTGTCGACTGGTTACTGTCGACAGGCGAGGCGAATCAAGCAGCGAGAACAGGAATAGCGGGGCAGGGCGTGCCGGCGTGTACCAACGCATCGGCGCCATTCTCATCGGCCTCTCCTCACCTAGCCTGAATGCCCAAAGCGAAACCAGCTGCTGCCAAGACCTCACTTCGCACTTCACAAAAATCTACCGAGCCCGTCGAGGCGCTCGATCGCCGGTTGCTGTTCCTGCTCAATGTCGGACAACGTCACGTGCAACGCTGGATCGATATGCGTGCGGATGACAGCGCTGGCGTGAGTGCGGCGCAGGCCGGTGTGCTTTTTTATCTACTGCATCACGACGATGCGTTGGTCGGGGAAGTCGGTACGGCGTTGCACCTGTCGCCCTCGTCGATGACCGGGCTGGCGAATCGCATGGTGAACGCGGGCTTGCTCACTCGCCACGCCGATGCCATCGACGGACGTGCCACACGGCTTAGCGTGACGGCTGCCGGTCACAAGGCCATCGCTCGCGCTCGCGACGTGTTGGCCGAACTCAACGCGCGTTTGCACGCCGACTTCAGCGAAGCCGAACTCAAGGTCGTTGCGCGCTGGCTGGGCAATCTGCAAACGCAGTTCCCGACCGACGAATAACGACGGTCAGTTGACTTCAAAGCGAAGCGAAACGGCCCCGCTTAGTGAATGGCAAGCGCGTTCGATTGTCCGTTGGCGACGCCCGCGGCGACGTTCACACCGATGTTGCCCGAGGCCCCCATCAGTGCGCGATCGCCAAGCGAGGCATTCGGCGCGGCGTTGACGGTCGCGGCATGACGAATATCCTGACGCGTGTTCACCATCACATTCGACGCGCTGGCGAGCACCAGTTGATTCGACTGCGCGTTCGCGGCGCCTGCGGCGACGTTCACGCCGAAGTTACCGTGTGCATTGCGCAGCGCATCGGCGCCGAGCGTGGCCACCGCTGCGCCAGAAAACACGGCGTCGCTGGTGACACTTTGGCGAGTGGAAATCTGCGTAACGTTGGCAGTCGTGCCGGTGGTATCCGCAGGTGGGGCCGCGAGGGCCGGTGCGCTGACGACAGACAAGGCAGGCAGGGTAGTCAGCGCGAAAGCGCACAGCAAAGCAGGACGCAACATGTCGTTATTCCCCAGAGCATCCGACGGGACGGATATCTGGTTATCGGCACCTGAGGTGCTCGGGTTGAATGATCTTCCATAAGTTGTGCGCACACGCCGGGCTATTGTTGTTTTGCCCCTGCACCGACGCGTGACCCATCTTCGGAAAACGACTGGCAATCCCGCGACAGCCGCGGCGCGATTCTCGCATGACAACGCGCGAGCGCGCTGCCATGCAAAGCTGTTTAGCAGCATGAAGCTTCGTTGAACTAGCGCAGTCTTGACGCGCGTGATTACGCCGGTTCCCCCGCGCCGTTCGCCAATCCCGGTGCTTTGTTTTGCGACGTGCCGGCAGCTTGCTGTTGCACCGTCGCCGATTTGCTGTGGTCGATGAGCAACACGGCGATGACAGCGATGACGGCGGGAATGGCGATTGCCATAAAGTTTTGCTGCAACGGCAGCGACATGCCGACCAGTACCCCGATCACAATCGGCGCAAGAATCGCCCCGCTGCGCCCAACACCCGACGCCCAGCCGATACCGGTGCCGCGCGCCGCCATCGGATAGAACTGCCCTGCATAGGCGTACGTCACGATCTGCGTGCCGATGGTCGATGCACCCGCCAAACCGACAAGGATGAACAACACCGGCGTCGGCACTTTCACACCCAGCAGCGTGATCGACACAGCGGCGAGCGCGTACATGCCGACGAGCACGTATTTGATGTTGAAGCGATCGGCCAGCCAGCCGCCGCCAATCGCACCGAGCATCGCGCCGAAGTTCAGCACCAAGACGAACGTGAGCGCCGAGCCGAGGCTGTATCCGGCACTCGCCATGAGCTTTGCCAGCCACGAGCTAAGCGCATACACCATGAACAGGCACATGAAGAACGCGACCCACAGCATCGCGGTGCTAAAGCCACGCCCGTCCTGAAACAGGCGCGAGAGCGGTGCGGCGGATTTACGATCGGCAGCAGGCAACGCGAACTGATCGCCAGCTTGTGCAACATACGCGGGCGAGAGCCGCGCGAGCACTTGCTTGAGCGTATCGATACGGCCGGTCTTGATGAGGAACGGCATCGATTCCGGCAGCGCACGCATGGCGAACGGCACCAGCAGCGCCGGCAGCCCGGCGGCAAGGAACACCGACTGCCAGCCGTACGATTCGATGAGTCCCTTGCCGAGCAACGCGGCGAGCATGCCACCGACCGAGTAGCCCGAGAACATCAGCGTGACGAGCGTGCCGCGCAACTTGCGCGGCGAGTATTCCGTCATCTGCGCGACCACGATCGGCATCACGCCGCCAATGCCGACGCCTGCGAAGAACCGCGTCACCGAGAAACTGATCGGCTCATGGGTGAACCCCGCCGCCGCCGTAAAGAGCGAGAACATCAGCACGCAAATCGCAATGGCCTTGCGCCGCCCGATGCTGTCCGCAACCATGCCCATCACGATGGCGCCGAACATCATGCCGAACAGCGCCGCGCTGACCATGAACCCGGCGCTGGTGGCGTCCACACCCATCGCTTTCATGATCGAGGGCAGAGCGATGCCCGCGACTGCCAAGTCGTAACCGTCGAAGATGATGATGAGCGCGCACCAGACCAGAATGCGGCCGTGATAGCCGTTGAAGCGGGCTTCGTCGGCGAGATGATGTACGTCGATATGTCGCATGCGGGTGTCTCCATAACAAAACGCCCCCCGTCGAAGTGCGGGGAGTCTTTCGGGATGTCTTTGACCGACGCAAGCGGCACCTGGCCGAGCTTCACCGGCGCTGCCCGCAAACCACAACAGGCGTCCGCCAATGAAGCAAACCACCGTTCCTCGTCGTGGAAGGTGGTCATTTATGCAATATTGTGCATGCAGTAAACGCGAAAAGTCACACGTCTGCAAGCCATATATTGCCGTTTAAGGGTTTTACATGACGGAACATTGCACTTAAGTGCATGTTTAATCGGCGGGCGGGGAGGGGTGGCGACCGGCCTGAAGGCCGGTCGCGGCAGTGCACGCGCGTCTCGTGGAGACGCGAAGACGGCTTACTGCTTAGCCACCGAGAACGGCGGCAGTTGGTAGCTCCACGTCTCGCTCACGGCCTTGCCGCCAGAGACGAGTGCAGCGCGCAGTT
Source organism: Pandoraea pneumonica (assembly GCF_049918595.1). GTDB lineage: Bacteria > Pseudomonadota > Gammaproteobacteria > Burkholderiales > Burkholderiaceae > Pandoraea > Pandoraea pneumonica_A. The sequence goes on along the minus strand of NZ_JBNCRZ010000001.1, from coordinate 258,885 downwards.
CGGTGACCTTGGCCGGATCCTTCACCATCACGCGCAGGTTCAGGCGCATGCCGCGCGTGACCGGGTTCGGTTGCAGTGTCTGCTCGATGATCGTCGCGTTGTCGCTCACGCTCACCTGCGGTGTGACCGCACCCGCAGGCAGCGTCGCGAGCGGGCCACCGTCGAAGTCCACCACAAGGCCCGTGCTGCCGTCGAAATGACGAATCAGGTTGGCCTGCGTAATTTCACCGGCCGTGCGCAGCGTCTGCTTCACCCATGCCACGTTGCGATCGATGATGCCGCGCTCGTTCATCGTCCAGTGGATGGTGTAGTCGGCTTGCAGTGGCTGGCCTTTGGGCGGCAACTGATCGGGCGTCCAGAACGCGACGATGTTGTCGTTGGTTTCATCGGCGGTCGGAATTTCCACCAGTTCGACGTGACCCTTGCCCCAGTCGCCTTGCGGCTCGATCCACGCGCTCGGGCGCAGGTCGTAACGATCTTTCAGGTCTTCGTATTGCGAGAAATCGCGTCCGCGCTGGAGCAGACCGAAGCCGCGCGGGTTGGTGACCTGAAACTGGCTGAGGGCAAGGTGGCGCGGGTTGTTGAGCGGGCGCCAGATCCATTCGCCGTTACCGGCGTGAATGGCCAGCCCGTTCGAATCGTGCAACGCCGGACGGAAGTTATACGGATCGCGCTGCTGATTCGGGCCGAACAGGAACATGCTCGTGAGCGGTGCAATGCCGAGCTTGGTGACCGGCCCGCGCATGAACACGCGCGCTTGCACTTTGAGCACCGAGTCTTCACCGGGCGACAGTTCGAAGCGATAGGCCCCGGTAGCGCTTTGCGAGTCGAGCAATGCGTAGAACACCAGACGCTTCTCTTCCCCCGTGGGGCGCACGATCCAGAACTCGCGGAAAGCCGGGAATTCTTCGGCCACTGGCAAGCCGGTGTTGATCGCCAGACCGCGGGCGGAGAGCCCGTAGACCTGTCCTTTGCCAATCACGCGGAAATAGCTCGCACCGAGCACGCTCATGATTTCGTCGAGCTTGCCGGGTTCATTGATCGGGTAAAGCACGCGAAAGCCCGCGTAGCCGAGGTTATGCGTGGCGCTGCGGTCGAGCTTTAGGTCGCCGAAATCGAAACGGCTGCTGTCGTACTTGATCTCGCTGACCTTATCGGTGCCATTGCTCCCGACGATCTCATTGATCTTCACCGGCGTGCTGAACTGCATGCCCTGGTGATAGAAGCCCAACCGGAACGGTGTGGGCTGGTCTTTCCACTCGAAGTTCTCGCGCTTGGGCTGGATTTTGATGTAGTCGCCGAACTGCATCTGCGCGAAGGCGGGCGTGAGGTTGCTCTTCGGCGCGGCGTAGGGCGTATCGGCCAGCGTTTTGGCGCGGGCGGTGACGTCATCGAGGGAGAAGGCGTGCGCCTGCGCCGCTGAAACGAGCGCGGCGGCAGCCGCCAGGGCAGGTACCAGCGCTAGCGCGCGTTGGCGCCAAGACACGGCAGGGGAAAACAAAAACACATGGCTCTCCGAGAGTTGGGGGAGGCACCGGGAAGCGCGGCACCGGCCTTACAGCACTAGAGAATCAAAATCTTTCAAAAAGTGCCAATTGTGGCAAAGTATCGCACTTCGCGTTGCGCTCTTGGGCCATTTCCCACGATGTGCAACACCAGCCGATACGACGAGGAGCACAGCCGGACATCGCTTCACCGTTTCCGTTCGCTCTTCGCGCCTCATTGGAATGCCGACCTGATGCGAATCTTTTCCGCACTGGCCCTTGCGGCCAGTCTCGTGGTGGCACCGGCCTTCGCCGATGCCCCTGTCGCCTCGCAAAACAGTGGCAATGCGGACCGAGTCCCCGCTGCGATGCCGTCCCCCGCCGCCAAGCAAGCCTTCATCGACGACCTGATCGGGCGCATGACGCTCGACGAGAAGATCGGCCAATTGCGCCTCATCAGCATTGGCGGGGACATGCCGCAGGCGCAGCTCATCAAAGAGATTGCCGCGGGTCGCGTGGGCGGCACGTTCAACTCGGTCACGCGCGAAGACAACCGCCCGTTGCAGGATGCCGCCGTTAAACAAAGCCGTCTGAAGATCCCTATCTTCTTCGCCTACGACATCGTGCACGGACATCGCACTGTGTTCCCGATCAGTCTGGGGCTGGCTTCCAGCTGGGACATGTCGGTGGTCAAACAAGCCGCCCGCGTGGCCGCCGTCGAAGCGAGTGCCGATGGACTGGACGCCACCTTCGCGCCGATGGTCGATATCTCGCGTGATCCGCGCTGGGGCCGCACGTCGGAAGGCTTCGGCGAAGATCCGTATCTGGTCTCGCAATGCGCGCGTGCAAGCGTGCAGGGCTTTCAGGGCACGTCGCCTGCCAACGCCGATAGCCTGATGGCCTTCGTGAAGCACTTCGCGCTTTACGGTGCGGTCGAAGGCGGACGTGACTACAACGTGGTCGATATGAGCCTGATGCGCATGTATCAGGACTATCTGCCGCCGTATCGCGCCGGTCTCGATGCCGGTGCTGGCGGCGTGATGATCGCGCTCAACTCGATCAATGGCACCCCGGCCACGTCGAACAAATGGCTGCTGCGCGATCTGCTGCGCGATGCGTGGGGCTTCAAGGGCGTGACGGTGAGCGATCACGGCGCGATTGAAGAGCTCATGCGTCATGGCGTGGCGAAAGACGGCCGCGAAGCGGCGAAGCTCGCCATCGAAGCCGGTGTCGACATGAGCATGGCCGACGTGCAGTACCTCAAGCAGTTGCCCGATCTCGTGAAGTCGGGCGACGTGCCGATGCGCGACATCGATAGCGCCGTGCGTGAAGTGCTTGGCGCGAAGTACGACATGGGACTGTTTGCCGATCCGTATCGTCGCATCGGCGACGCCGCGCACGATCCGAAGGATGTGAATGCGCCAGAGCGACTGCATCGTGACGCGGCCCGCGATGCGGCGCGCAAGTCCATCGTGCTGCTGGAAAACCAGCACGACACGTTGCCGCTGCGTAAGTCGGGCAACGTTGCCGTGATCGGCCCGCTGGCCGATGCAAAGATCGACATCATGGGCAGTTGGTCGGCGGCGGGTAAGGCCGATCAGGCGGTCACGCTGCTTCAGGGGGTGCGCGATGCACTCGGCGCGAACGCACAAGTCACCTACGCGCGCGGTGCCAATATCACCGACGACAAGCGTGTGGTCGACTATCTCAACTTCCTCGATTGGGATAACCCGGAAGTCGTGCAAGACAAACGCACGCCGCAGCAGATGATCGACGAAGCGGTGCAAGTTGCACGCGGTGCCGATACGCTGATCGTAGCCGTCGGCGAGTCGCGTGGCATGTCGCACGAAGCGTCGAGCCGCACGAGCCTGTCGCTGCCGGGCAGCCAATTGGCGCTGTTGCAGGCGCTCAAGGCGACGGGAAAACCGCTGGTGGTGGTGCTGATGAACGGCCGTCCGCTCGATCTGAACTGGCCCAAGGCGAATGCCGATGCCATGCTCGAGACTTGGTACACGGGGACGGAAGGCGGTCACGCGATTGCCGATGTGCTGTTCGGCGATTACAACCCGTCGGGCAAGCTGCCCATCTCGTTCCCGCGCTCGATCGGCCAGATTCCGACGTACTACAACCAGTTGCGCATTGGCCGACCGTTCACGCCGGGCAAGCCCGCTAACTACACGTCGCAATACTTCGAAGAGGACTCCGGTCCGCTGTACGCCTTCGGTTACGGCCTGAGCTACACCACCTTCGATGTATCGACGGTGAAGCTCTCGGCGAAGACGCTCGCCCCGGGGAACAAGCTCGATGCCAGCGTTACCGTGCGCAACACAGGCAAGCGCGCAGGCGAGACCGTCGTGCAGTTGTATTTGCAGGATGTCGCCGCGTCGGTGGTGCGTCCGGTGAAGGAACTGAAGGGCTTCCAGAAGGTGACGTTGAAGCCGGGCGAGTCACGCACAGTGCACTTCGCGATCGACGAGAGCCTGCTCAAGTTCTACAACGCGAAACTGCAATACGCGGCGGAGCCGGGTGACTTCAACGTGCAGATCGGTCTCGATTCGCAGAACGTGAAGCAGGCGACGTTCGTGCTTCAGTAACGTCAGTCGGACGCTGCACCGGTCGTCAAACGGGCCTGCGGTTGGAATTCCTCGGCGAGGAATTCCACGCAGGCCCGAACTTTTGCCGACGACGCCACGCGCGACGGATACACCGCCCACACGTTGGCGGGTTGCGTCACGTCAGGCAGTACCTGCACCAGCGCACCGCGCTCGATGAGCCCGCCCACATCCCACATCGATCGCAACAAGATGCCTTGTGCATCGAGCGCCCATTGCACGGCGACTTCGCCGTGATTGGTCGAGAGCGGCCCGGTCACCTTCAACGAGACCGCTTCGCCGCGCTGTTGCAGCCGCCACATGCCGAACGGATGATCGCGCTCCTTGATGACGATGCACGCGTGCCCCGTCAGTTCGCTCAATTGCCGAGGTGTGCCGTGTTGTTCGAGATACGCGGGCGACGCGCACAGCACGCGATGGTTGTCGGCGAGTTTGCGAGCAATCAAATGCGGGGCGATGTCGTCGCCAATGCGCACGTCGAGGTCATAGCCTTCGGCGGCCACGTCGACGATGCGGTCGAACAAATCGAGCCTGACGTTGAGTTGCGGGTGACGTGCGCGTAGGCGCGACATGGCGGGCGCGACCACGTGGCGGCCGAACCCGAAGCTGCTCGACACCCGAAGCGTGCCGCGTGGCACTTGCCGCGTGCTCGACACGTCTTCCATCAGGTGATTCACGTCGTCCAGAATCTTTTCCGCCCACGCGTAGACCCGCTCACCGGCGTCGGTAATCGCGACGCGCCGGGTGGAGCGGTGCAGGAGCCGTGTGCCCAGATCGGCTTCGAGCATGCCCACGCGTTTGCTGACATACGCGGGCGAGACGCCCAGCGCCTCGGCGGCGGCGGAGAAGCTCGCGCGGCGTGCCACCTGACAGAACACGCGCAGATCGTCGAGATTGGGATGGGGATTGACGGGTTTATTCACGATTCGTGGACAGTGGATTAACCAATCGGGTGATTTTATCCGCTTCGGAATGGAATACCCTAGGGCCTGTTCCCCCTAATTCGTCTAACAGGAGACACCCCCATGACCGACCAAGCCCAACGCCCCCTGCGCATTGCCGTGATTCCCGGCGACGGTATCGGCAAGGAAGTGATGCCCGAAGGCCTGCGCGTGCTCGACGCAGCGGCCAAGCGTTTTGGCATCGCGCTCGAGTACCAGCACATCGAATGGGCGAGTTGCGACTATTACGTCGAGCACGGTCAGATGATGCCGGATGACTGGAAGCAGCAACTCGAGGGCGCGGACGCGATTCTGTTCGGCGCGGTGGGTTGGCCCGACACGGTGCCCGACCATATTTCGCTGTGGGGGTCGTTGCTGAAATTCCGTCGCGAGTTCGATCAGTACATCAATCTGCGCCCGGCGCGTTTGTTCGACGGTGTGCCGTCGCCGCTGGCAGGCCGTCAGGCGGGTGATATCGATTTCATGATCGTGCGCGAGAACACCGAGGGCGAGTATTCGTCGATTGGCGGTGTGATGTTCGAAGGGACCGAGCGCGAGTTCGTGGTGCAGGAGTCGGTCTTCACGCGCCACGGCACCGAGCGCGTGCTGAAATTCGCATTCGATCTCGCACAGCAGCGCAAGCGCAAGCACGTGACGGTCGCGACCAAGAGCAATGGCATTTCGATCTCGATGCCGTGGTGGGACAAGCGCGCAGCCGAAGCGGCCGCGCAGTACCCGGACGTGACGTGGGACAAGCAGCACATCGACATTCTTTGCGCGCGCTTCGTGTTGAACCCCGATCGTTTCGACGTGGTGGTGGCGTCCAACCTGTTCGGCGACATCTTGTCGGATCTGGGCCCCGCATGCACGGGCACGATCGGCATTGCGCCGTCGGGCAACCTGAACCCGGAAGGCAAGTTCCCGTCGCTGTTCGAGCCGGTGCATGGCTCGGCACCGGATATCGCGGGCAAGAACATCGCCAACCCGATCGGCATGATTTGGACGGCGGCGATGATGCTCGACTTCCTTGGCAAGAGCGAAGGCCGTGCCCGCGAAGCGCACGACGCGATTCTCGCGGCCGTTGCCAAGGTCATCAAGGAAGGCCCGCGCACCGGTGACATGGGCGGCAAAGCCAACACGACCGAAGTGGGTCAGGCGATTGCGGCGGCCGTCTCCGCCGGCTGAAGCGTTGCCTCGCTAGACGCTGTCTCGGCGTCGCGCGGCGCAAAGTGCCGGTTCGGCACCGCTGGCACGCCGAGATTCTCACGGAACGTCCGGCCTTCGTAATGCGTACGGAACAAGCCGCGCCGCTGAAGCTCGGGCACGACGAGATCGACGAACGAGGTAATGCCCGCTGGCGCGCTCGGAAACATGATGTTGAAGCCGTCGGCGGCCCCCGTCTCGAACCAATGTTGGAAGTCGTCGGCAATCGACTCAGGCGTGCCGACGAGCACGCGATGGCCGCCAGCGGTAAAGCGCGTGTAAAGCTGGCGCACGGTCGGTTGCTCGCGACGGATCCAGTCCACTAAGAGCTTCTGACGGCTCTTGTGCGAGTTGGTCTCCGGCACATGCTCCGGCAACGGCACTTTCGCATCGAACGGCAGACTGCCGAGATCGATGCCAAGGCTCGCGTAGTTCGCCAATGCGTGCAAGGCGACGGCTGGGTCGCGATGTTCGAGCAACGAATCGTAGATCGCGTCGGCTTCAGCCTGCGTGCGCCCGACGATGGGCGCGACACCCGGCAGAATAAAAATATGTTCCGGGCGGCGTCCGTACTTGAGCGCGCGCGTCTTTACGTCGGTGTAGAAAGCGCGAGCGTCCTCGATATCTTGCGCCGCGGTGTAGAGCAGTTCGCCAGCGCGCGCGGCCAGTTCGCGGCCTGCTTCGCTGGAGCCTGCCTGTGCAATCACCGGCCAGCCTTGTACGGGTCGCGGCGCACTTAGCGGGCCGCGCACGCGGAAATGCTTGCCACGATGATCGAGCTTGCGCACGCGCGTCGGGTTGGCCCACTGGCCGGTGGCTTTGTTGCGTGGGAAGGCGTCGTCGGCGTGACTATCCCAGAGGCCCGTCACCACGTCGTAGAACTCGTTGGCGCGCTCGTAGCGCAGTGCATGGTCGACGTGATCGTCGCGGTTGAAGTTCTCGCCACCGCCCGTCGAGGTCACCAGATTCCACCCAGCCCTGCCGCCCGACAGGTGATCGAGCGACGCGAAGGCGCGTGCCACGTTGTAGGGCTCGCTGTAGGTGGTGCTCACCGATGCCACGAGACCGATGTGTTGGGTCGCCCCCGCGAGACCCGCGAGCAGCACGACCGGGTCCCAGCGTGGCGCGCCCGGGCTGTGCGCGAGCGAAACCGGATCGGTCGACATGAAGAGGTTGTCGAAGAAGAACAGCGCGTCGAAGCAACCGCGCTCCAGTTCTTGCGCGTAGTGGCGGTAGCGATCGAAGTTCAGATGCGCGTCGGTGTCGGTATCGGGATGGCGCCAGCTATCGCCCTGCACGCCGGAACCCGACATGTAGGCGCCTAGCCGGAGCTTGCGGGCAGGTTGATTCATAGCGCTCAGCGTCTCGTCGCAAGGCATCGGAAACGTTCACCTTACCGAGCGCCGTGCGGGCGCACAAACAACGAAATCCGATAAGCAAACCCGCATTGACTGCGATAACCATCGCAACAATCGATGGTTTGGCGCGCGTGACCCTCTGCATAGACTGGCCCGTCCGACAACTCTCATCGCTGCGCTCGCGCGTGGTGCCATGTCATGACATATTCGCTCTCTCGCGCCGCCCCTCTCGTTACGAGCCAGATCAGCCAGCGTTGGCCGACATGGCGTTCGCGCCTGCGCCGTGCATTGGTCGTTGGGCTGAGCGTCGCCGCGATTCTTCCGTTCACCTCTGTGAAGGCACAGGAAAAACCTGTGCTCGTCGTGGGCGATCAGGCATTCAATGCGCAGAGTTTGTTCGAAGCGTCCGGTGTACTGCGCGACGCACCGTACACCATTGCGTGGAAGCAGTTTCCCGCAGGCACGCCGGTGATCGAAGCCGTTAACGCAGGCGCGCTCGACATCGGCTTACAGGGCGATGGCCCGGTGTTGTTCTTAGCAGCGCAGGGTGCGCCAATCAAGGTCATCGGCATCTATCGCGACAGTCCCGACAGCGTTGTGCTGCTCGCAGGCCCGCACACGCAGATCACGACGGTGGAGGATCTCAAGGGCAAGACAGTGGCGATCACGCGAGGCGGTTGGTCGCAGCAATTGGTGCAGGCGGCGCTCACCTCGGCGGGGCTTCCGCTCGACGCCGTGAAGTATTCATATCTGGCGTCGGTCGATTCAGCCGCGGCGTTGCAGGCGGGCAAGGTGGATGCCACGGCCACATGGGAGCCGTACGTGTCTCGCTTGCGTCAGGCGGGGGCGCGTACCGTCGTCACGGCCCGCGGATTGATTGCCGCGCAGAGTTATCTGTCGACAACACAGAAAGTGATCGATACCAAGCGTGAGTTGTTGGGAGACTTTGTGCAGCGCTATCAGCGCGCGCGTGACTGGTCGCTGGCCGACGCACGGCATATCGATCGCTACGCCGACGTGTGGGCAGCCAAGTCACGCATCGACCCGAAGCTGGCGCATCAGTGGTTCAGTACCTCACGTGTGCGTTACGAGCCGCTCACCGATGCGGCCATTGCCGAAGCGCAGAAAAGCGTCGACGACTTCGTGAAGACGGGCACGCTGACCAAAGGCTTCGACGTGACAGGGCTGTTCGACACGTCGTTCAACAAGTTCACGCAGGCGGCGCGCTAGGCCGTTACGCGTACACAACGTCCCGCGTCGTTCACGTGCGCTCGCTACAATGCTCGCCAGCGTGCGGGCATTGTCGCTCGCGCGTCCACGGGGAAATGCGTGACAGCCAAGGTTCAATCCACTCTCGTCGGGGTTAATGCGTTTGGTGTGTGCCGCCACGTCGTCATCGTGGCGTTTGAAGGCGTGGAGGCCATCGACGTCGCCGGACCGGCCAGTGCCTTCGCCAAGGCATCGCTCGCGGTGCCGGGCGCTTATCGCCTCACCATTGCATCGCCGTACGGCGGCAACGTGCATACCAGCGCAGGGTTGTCGCTGGCAGATACGCAATCGTTAGCGGTGCTTGCGGCGGCAGCCCCTCCGGACACCGCGTTCGACACGATTATCGTGGCCGGTGGCGAGGAGGCTGCACTGCGCAGGGCGATTCTCGACGATGGCGCAGCGCAGTGGCTGGCGCAGGCGGCTCTGCAAGCACGTCGTGTGGCCAGCGTATGCACGGGCGCATTCGTACTGATGGCGGCTGGTCTGCTCGACAAGCGGCAATCGACGACGCACTGGCGCGCTTGCGATCGCCTTGAATCCATGTGCGCAGACACGCAGGTGCAGCGCGGACGCGTGTTCGTGCGCGACGGCAACGTCTGGACATCGGGTGGCGTGACCACCGGCATCGACATGGCATTGGGCATGATCGAAGCCGATCTCGGCCGCGCGGTGGCGATGGATATCGCACGAGACCTTGCGTTGTTCGTGGTGCGTGGCGGGGCGGAGTCGCAAGTCAGCCGCTCGTTGACTTTGCAAAGTGATGCGTCGTCGCCAGTGCGCGACGTGATCGCATGGATCGAAAGCCACCTTGATGGCGATTTGTCCGTCGATGCGCTGGCCGCTGTCGCGCGCATGAGTCCGCGCAACTTCTCGCGGGCGTTTTCCAAAGAAGCGGGCATATCACCCGCGCGCTACGTCACCCGTTCGCGTCTCGACTTCGCTGCGGCGCTGTTGCGTCAGACGCCGTGGACACAAGAGCGGGTCGCGCAACGTAGCGGTTTTCAAAGTGTCGATGCGCTGCAACGGGCGTTTCGCACGACGTTCGGCAAATCAATCGCTGACTATCGGCGCGACGCCTAATCATCGCTGTGACTTAGGCGTTGGAATGTATTCCATGGCTAGCGTCACAATGTCGCGCTCGGCGGGCCCATAGCGTCGCTCGATATCGGCGAGCGATTGCGCGAACTGCGTCATCGCGTTGCTGTCGCGCGTTAATGCGAGGGGCCTTGTGGTGCCGGAGGCCGGGGCCGTGGTGACGAGCGTCAGGCCGCTTGCCATTCGTACTTGGCCGATCGACGCCGCGCTGGCAGGTGTCGCGATCACTGTCGTGCGCCAAGTACGCGACCATGCGTCGGCGGTCAGCGCGAGTGAAATATCGTCGACACCCTCAGCCACCGGAATGGCGAGCGTTTCGTGACGCCATACGCTCACGGCATTGGCAGCGATTGTCCACAAGCGTCGCGCGTTGAGTTCGAAGCCTGCGCTGGTATGGCGTGCCGACCAGTCGCTGGCACCGAGCCATTGCGCAACCGCGAGCGCTCGATCACGTCCCGCCAAGCCTTCAACGAGGGCGAGCGACACGGGAATGGACGCGCTGACGCCGGTGGTGGTCACGATGCCGTTATCGTGCAGATATCGAACATCGGGCACATAACTGGCCGTGGGATTGGCATCGCGCAGGTCGCTTCGATCGTACCAATGACCGGTGAAGCGACGCCTCTTGAGCAGCCCCGCCTGACTCAGCACGCGTGCACCGGAGCAAATACCGACGATCATCGCGCCGTGCGCGGCTTGCTGCTGTAGCCAGCGAAGCACACGCGGGTCGTCATCGGTGTGCATGGCGGGCACGATCACGATATCGGCCCCGTTGGGATGCTGGGCATCGAAGGCGGTGAGGGTGGTGTCGGGCACGATGCGCAACGCGGGCATCAGCGTGACCTCGCCAGCTTCGAGCGCAACGGCCTGTACGCGCCCGACGCCCGCGCGCTTGAGGACGGCATAAGGGACTAGAAAATCCGTTGTCTCCGTACCGTCGTTCAACGCAACGACGGCGATGACAGGTTCACGAGGCCGTTTCGCTAACGCGTCGAAAAGGTCTTGCTGTGCGGTGGCGCTAATGTCGCTGCCCGGGGCGTCGGGACTGGCGAGCGCGGCTGCCGGGATGATCTGGGCAACCAAAGCGCAGAGTAAGGACAGGAGAGAAAGAAGGCGGGGCATCGACGCATCGTGTGAAGCAAGGAGCCCTAGCGTAGCGATGCCCCGGTCGCTATCGCAATGACAGCGATGCCGCAGATTCTGCCAAGGCTCACGCAGTGGCGCGCTTCGCCGCACTCAGCCCGCCGCCGAACGCGCGCGGGCGCGGTGCATCGACCTTTTCGCGCAGCAACGCCACCGCGCGTTGTGCGCGCGCCGACAACGCCCACTCCGAGCGATGGATCAGCCATAGCGTGTCGACGACAGGCGGGCCGCAATCGACCACACGAATCGCGTCCTGCGAAGCAAACGCTTGCCGCGCGTACTGCGGAATGACCGTGAAGCCCAGTCCGCGCGCGACGTATTCCAGAATCAGGCTGATTTGATTCGTGCACCCATGGCTCGGCAGGCTGCGCACACCCGGGTTGCCCGGGAAGCGGCGGCTGAGCAAGCGCGTCGACATCGCTTCACCGTCCGGGTGATCGATGTAGCCGATGCGTTTGAGGTCTTCCCACTTATGTACGTCGTCTCCGGCGGGCACGACGAGTTCGAGGGGTTCCTGCGTGAACGGCGTAGCAGCCAAACGTGGATCGTCCGGGCGCAGCGTGACCAATCCCAGTTCGTAATGGTTTTGCAGCACGCCTTCCAGCACTTCCGGATCGGGCGCGAACCGATGCCGCACGACCATCGAGGGGGTGGCCTGCTGCATGTCCAGCAGGATGGGACACAGATACAACCCAATGCTGCCCGGTGTGATGAGCGTGATTTCGCCGCAATCGTCGTCGGCGTCGTCCAGCCGCGAGCGCAGATGACGGCTCGCGCATTCGACTTCCGCGCAATACGCGAGCACCGCGTGCCCCGCTGGCGTGAGCTCGATCGCGCGCGGGCGCCGCACCAGCAGCGGCCCAAACTCGTCTTCGAGATGCTTCACGTGCTGGCTGACCGCCGCCTGTGTGAGGCCCAGCCGGTCAGCCGCCCGCGTGAAGTTGCCCAGCTCCGCCAGCGTCGCGAAGGATTTGAGCCATTGGGGATTAACCATAATGAACTGTTATCGATTTGATAATGTGCAGATGGTTTTCATTATAGCGATGTCGGACTAACATTGCTCTCGTCGGCTAACCCGCCGCTAAAGCACATACCCCCCATACCGTAGAGAACACCATGTCCGCCTTGTTTTCCCCGTTTGAACTGAAGAGCGTCAAGCTGCGTAATCGCGTGGCGATTCCCCCGATGTGCCAGTACAGCGCCGTCGATGGCCTGATTAACGATTGGCACCTTGCCCACTACGCCGGATTGGCACGCGGCGGTGCCGGGCTCGTCATCGTCGAAGCCACGGCCGTGTCGCCGGAAGGCCGTATCAGCCCGGGATGCACGGGGTTGTGGAACGACGAGCAAGCGCAAGGTATGGCCCGTATCGCCTCGGCCATCAAGGCGCACGGCGCCGTGCCCGGCATCCAGATTGCGCACGCAGGCCGTAAGGCCAGCGCAAACCGTCCGTGGGAAGGCGACGATCACATCGGTGAAGACGACCCGCGCGGCTGGCCGACGATCTCGCCGTCCGCTGTCGCGTTCGGCGGCCACCTTGGCAAAGTGCCCAAGGCGATGACGCTCGACGACATCGCTCGCGTGAAAGCCGACTTCGTGGCAGCGGCACGTCGTGCGCTGGCGGCTGGCTTCGAATGGCTCGAATTGCATTTCGCCCACGGCTATCTGGCGCAAAGCTTCTTCTCGCCGCACGCCAATCATCGTGAAGACGCCTACGGCGGCGACCTCGCGGGGCGTAGCCGATTCCTGCTGGAGACGCTCGCTGCCGTGCGTGAAGTGTGGCCGGAGCATCTGCCGCTGACCGCGCGTTTCGGCGTGCTCGAATACGACGGCCGCGACGAAGAGACGCTGGCCGAGTCGATCGCGCTGACGCGTCAAATGCGCGAGGGCGGTCTCGACTTACTCAACGTCAGTGTCGGCTTCTCGACGCCGAAGGCGAAGATTCCTTGGGGTTCGGCATTCCTCGCCCCGATCGCCGAACGCGTGAAGCAAGAGGCCGGAATTGCCGTAGCGTCGTCGTGGGGTATCGACGACCCGCACGCGGCTGATCGTGTGGTGGCCGATGGTCAGATGGACCTCGTGATGATTGGCCGCGCGCTGCTCGCCAACCCGCACTGGCCGTACTACGCCGCGCGCGAACTCGACGTGTCGCGCCCGTCGTGGGTGCTGCCCGCACCGTACGCGCACTGGCTCGAACGCTATCAGGTGCAACGCGCTGCTTAAGCGTTGCCTGAGCGATTTCAAGCATCGCGTGTGACTGCCGCCTTCGGCCAGTCACAAGAGAACGCCCCCGCTCGTATGTCGACGCGGGGGCGTTCTTATTGCAACTGCTATGCCGATCAGTTGCGCGCGAACGGCAGTTCGACTTCTGCCGGAATCGGGCAGACATACGGACGGCCTTGACGACGTTCGAGCAGTTCCGCCTTTGCCTTGGCGAGCAACTCCGGCGAGCGGAACAAATCGAGTGCCGAGGCGGCAAGCGTCTTGGCCGCGAGCAGCATGCCCTTATGCGCCAGCGTGCTCTTGCCCTGCGCCACCAACTGCCACGAGTGGAACGGCGTGCCGAACGCATAGCAGGTCGTGAAGCACTGCGCGGTCGGCGTGATCCAGCTCACGTCGCCCACGTCGGTCGAGCCGTGCAGCGTCGGTTCGTTGCCCGCTTGAAACAGCGCCACGTGATCGAACAACGGCTTCGGGTTGCGCCAAGCTTGGCCCAGCGTGCGCGTCGCACCTTCAATGTCTTCTGGTGAGAGCGACGTGTCTTGCACACGACGCGCGTAAGCGACTTCTTCCTCGTCGTATTGCGGTGCGCCGAACGTCTCCAGATTGCGATAGACGACTTCGTTGAGCACGCTGTTTTGCACGAGATTCGAACACGCCTTGTCGAACACCACATCGACTGTGCAACCCGTCATCAGCGCGGCGCCCTTGGCGATGTTCTGCACGCGCTCATACAACTCCGATGCCTGATCGTTGCGCGGTGCGCGCACGAGATACAGCACCTCGGCGTTGGCCTGCACCACGTTCGGCGACGTGCCGCCGGTGTTGGTCACCGCGTAGTGCACGCGCGCATCGGGCAGCATGTGTTCGCGCATGTAGTTCACGCCAACGTTCATCAGTTCCACGGCGTCGAGCGCGCTGCGACCCAGATGCGGCGACGCGGCGGCGTGAGAGGCTTTGCCGTGAAAGCGGAAGTACGCCTGCACGTTCGCCAGTGAGCGTCCGTTAAACACGCCGTTGTGCACGGCGGGGTGCCACGAGAGGGCCGCGTCGAGATCGTCGAACAGACCGGCGCGCGCCATGAACGTCTTGCCTGAGCCGCCTTCTTCGGCGGGGCAGCCGTAGAACCGCACTCGGCCCGGTTGCCCGGTGGCGTCGAGATGCGCCTTGACGGCAGCCGCAGCAAGGTGCGCGGCGGTGCCCAGCAAATGGTGGCCGCAACCGTGTCCGTTGCCGTTACCGATTTCCGCCGACGGCTGGCATTGCAGTGCGCCCGCTTCCTGACTCAAGCCGGAAAGCGCATCGTATTCACCGAGAATGCCGATGATCGGGCCGCTGTCGCCAGCCTCCGCGATGAACGCCGTGGGAATGCCCGCAACGCCGCGCGTCACGTGAAAACCCGCGGCTTCCAGCACTTCAATGTGCAATTCGCTCGAAGCGAATTCTTCGTAGCGCAGTTCCGCGAGATTCCAGATCTTGTCGGCTAGTTCGGTGAACTGCGGGGTGTGTTGCTCGATGTAGTCGAGCGGCGAAGCGATGTCAGACATGGAGTCCTCCTGAAGGGTTAAGCGAGGCGCGCGTCAGAATTTCTGACGAAAGCCGAGCGCGAAGACGACGGGATTGATGCCGGGCGTACTGAGCGGGTCGGCACCGAAAGAAAGGGTCGATTGCCCGTAGTTGCGAAAGCCGCCCACGCGCGCATAGAGGCCGGTGAGCTTCGAGAATTGGTAGTCGTAGCCGAGCAGTGCGCCTACCGCGTGGTCGAGCTTGCCGGACACGTTTCGGTAAATGACGCCAGCACGCACCACATGCGGTCCACGCTGCCACACCATGCCCAGCGAATAGACCTGCGCGGTGAACGTGCCCGGGCCGTTAGGGCGCGTGAGCACATAGCTCGCCGAGCCCATCGTTTCGCCGAACTGATACGTGGCGCTGAGCATGTAAGCGTCGGTGCGCGGGCCGTTGGGCGGCGCACCGGGCGTCGTGCTCGTGTTGGCCCACACGGCGTTGTACGAACCGGAGAGCATGAGCGGGCCGCGGCCGTAGTTCACTACCGTGCCGATGTTGCTCGCGTTCGGGCTAGACCCGGCTACGTTGCGCGAGGCATAAAGCACGGTCGCGGTGAGGCCTGCGATATCGGGCGTTTCGTAGCTCATCGCGTTGTCCACGCGCGCTTGAATCGCAGCGGCACCGGGGCCGAGGTCGGACACGACGAGCGCACTCGTCGCGTACGGCGAGAGCTGGCCGACTGAAACGAAGGGGTCGATACCTTCCGGGCCGATGGCGGGATATTGCTTGCCGAATTTGACCGTGCCCCATTCGGCAGATGACAGCGAGACGTTGGCTTCGCGGTTGTAGAACGCGCTGCTGCTTTGCGCTTTGCCGCTCATCAGATCGAAGCCGCTCTCGAGGCGAAACGCGGCACGCATGCCGCCGCCAAGGTCTTCCGTACCGGTGATACCCCAGCGTGACGTCGATGCGCCGCCGGAGAGCAATTGCAGGTTCTCCTGCCCGCTATTGCGTGAATACATGAGGAAGCTGTCGACAGCGCCGTAGATCTGGACGGCGGCGCTCGCAGGCGTCACCGCCGTGAGGCTGGCACCGGCCGCGGCCAGTGCGAGCGAATATCGTAATTTCATGTCTCTCTGAATCTTGTAGTTGGTATGTTTTTGCTGGGCCGCACGGCGCTCGCGACGGCCCTTGCACGGGAATTCGGGCGTGCGAAGGGCCGGGCCGCGCGCCGAAGCGGCGGCCATCGAGCACAGCATTGGGTGCGAGAAGCTAGGTGGGCGGTTACGCCTTATGGGCGGATGGCGCACTATCCGCAGGGCGCTCGGGGAAGCACCACAGCGCGATCTGGCTCACGACGCCGCAGGCGAGCAGGTACCACGCGGGCGACATCGCGTCGCCGGTGCGGTGCAGCAGCCACGTCACGTTGAACTGCGCGAAGCCGCCGAAGATCGTGACGCCGAAGCTGTAGATCATCGCGAGCGCGGTGGCCCGCACGCGGCGCGGAAACGCTTCCATGATCAGCAGAAAGTACGAGCCGGTGCCGAGCGATGCGATACCCATCACCACGGTCACGATGCCGATCATGAGCGGCACGGACGGCGCAGTCGTCAGCCACTTGAACGCCGGGTACACGCAGAGCAGCGTGATGAGCGACGTGACGATCACTACCGGTTTGCGACGTTTCACGCGGTCGGTAATCCAAAGGCCAGAGATAAGCGACGACACCATAATGATCGCGCCCGATGCGCAACCGGCCAGAAACGACGTTGCCACCGGCAGATGCAGCGTGCGCACGCCGTAAGCGGGCATGAAGAACACGATGATGTAGAGCATGGTCGTGCCGCCCACGAGCAACAGCGTGCCGAGCAGCACGCGCCCGAGGTAGTTGCGCATGATTTCGCCCAACGCGCTCTCTTCGCGCTCGGGCGCTTCGAAGGTCTCGTCGAGATTGCGGCGGATGTACATGCCGACCGGGCCGACCATCAGCCCCAGCACGAACGGCACGCGCCAGCCCCAGCTTTCGAGCGACGCGGGCGTGAGCAGCGACGACAGCAGCGCGCCCGAGAGCGCACCGAGCAATGCCGCAGCGCCTTGGCTGACCATCTGCCAGCACACCATGAAGCCGCGCCGCGATGCGGGGCCCGACTCCATCAGGAACGTCGTCGACGCGCCGATTTCGCCGCCTGCGGAAAGCCCCTGCAACAACCGGCCGAACACGATCAGCACCGGCGCGATCACACCGATGCTTGCGTAACTGGGCGTGAGTGCGATGAGCGCCGTGCCGACCATCATCAATGCGATGGTGAGCGAGAGCGCAGCACGACGGCCCGCGCGGTCGGCATAGTTGCCGATCAGAATGCCGCCGAGCGGACGCATCACGAACCCGACGCCGAACGTCGCCATGGCCAGCAACAGCGGCCCGGCGCCGGAATCCACCGGGAAGAAGTTCTTGCCGATGATGCCAGCGAAGAAGCTGAACACCGTGAAGTCGAACATCTCCAGACCGTTGCCGACCGAAGTGGCGACAATCGTCCGGCGACGTGCGGCACGCGTGCTGGCATCGCTAGACGCGGGTGATGAACTCGCTGCCGGTGCCGACGGCGGGGACGAACTGGCAAGCGCGCCGTTCAGAGGCGGGGCGGCGTTAGGCGTCATACGGGTTGTCTCCATGCATTGGGGGTGTCGTTCTGTCCATGCGCACGCACGCATGCGACGATTCGGGCCGATAGTAATCAAGCCGTAATAATCCCGATACGCATAAATTCTTATCCTGATAACATCCATTTATCAGTGATAACCCTCGGTATGTAGCGATGAAACTCCACCAATTGCGCGCGCTCGTGGCAATCGCCAGCACTGGCAGCATTCACGAAGCGGCGCGCACGCTGCACGTGACGCAGCCCGCAGTCACGCGCGCGTTGCGAGATCTCGAAACGGAAGTGGGATTGATGCTGATCGTGCGCAGTTCGACCGGGGTGTCGCTCACGCACGAGGGGCGTGCGCTGCTTCAGCGCGCAGAGTTGATCGTCAATGAGATGACGCGTACGGAAGCCGAGATGACACGCTTGCGCGATACCCGGCAGGGACGTGTGTCGATTGGCGTGACGCCGCTCTCGGCGATCACCGTGCTGCCCAAGGCGTACAACCGATTTCGGCAGACGATGCCCGACGTGACGCTCGAATTCTCGGAGTTCAGTGCGTCGCAGCTCGTCGAGCAGTTAAAGAGCGGTGCGCTCGATTTCGCGTTGGGCTCCGGCGTCGACGGCCGCGAATTTGCTTCCGTGCGCGCCGTACATCTGGCGACGTTTCCGATGTGGTTTTCCGTGGCACGGCGCGGGCAGTTGGCCAACGCCACATCGCTCGCCGATTTGCAGGACGCCGAATGGCTGCACACCGGACCGTCCAGCGAATTTCAGGCGTTTCTCACGGAGTTGTTTGCGCGCCAAGGGCTGGCCCCGCCGCGTCGCATCACGCGCTGCGCGTCGCAGACGCTCTTCTACAGTCTGGCGGTGAACAGCAATGTCGTGACGTCGTGGACCCACCTTGCGCTGCGCACCGAAGGCGCAGCGGAAGAACTCAAGACGCTCGATCTATTGGAGCAACCGCCCGCACGAAAACTCTTCCTGCTGTTTCGCGACAGCGCGATTCTCACCGCGCCGGCGGAATACTTCGTGCGTTGTATCGAAGACGCGGTGAAGACCGAGCAAGGCACACGCGCAGGCAAGGCGTCGAAGGCCGACCGGTAAGTCACCAGTTGATGTCGACGCAGAGCACTTGCAGCCCCTGCTTTGCCGGGGTGGCGATGGACGCCGTCACGCACAAGTGCGCTTCGTTGATCGACAGATACGGCGGGGTGAAATGCACTTCGCCCGGTTCGCGCATCGCCTCGATGAAGTAGGGACGCCGTGCCCAGTTCGCGCCTTGCGAATGCAGCAGCGGCCGGAAGCGCTTGGCGCGTTGCGACGAATGATTGTTCGGCAGCACGTTGTCGCCGATCTGGCGGCCAGCGGCGTCGAGCAAGAAGCAACGTGCGGCGTCGGGCAACGCCAGCAAGTCGTGCGCCGCTTCCTTGATATCCATCCCTTGTGCGATGCGAGCGGCTGCGGCTTCGATGCCTGCGACGTACGGCGCAAGACGCGCGTGCTCGGCACGCTCGCGTTCCACCAACTGGGTGCGTAGTGCGCCGGAGAGCGCGTCCATGCGCTCGGCGGCGACCTTCGACGGCACCGGATCGACATCGGGCGCAGCGAAGTATTGCCCCTGCACGAAGTCGACGTTGCACTCCAGTGCGATCAGCGCTTCGCGATCCGCCGTCAGGCCGCCCATCATCACCAACTGGCCGGACTCGTGCAGTAGCGACACCAGCCCGGGCAGCACCCGTGCCAGATGCGATTGCTCGGTGGCCTGCGCAAGAATGCCGCGATCGAGCACCACGATATCGGGACGCAGATCCCACACACGGTCGATGTTCGAGTGCTTGGCGCCGAAACCGCCCAAGGCAATCAGGAAGCCCGCTTTGCGCAGGCTGCCGACGATAGCGCCGAAGCGGGGCGTATCCCCGCCGGCTTGCTCGGGTACTTCAAGGACCACGCGTTGGGGCGAGAGTCCGATGGCTTTGAGCGTGGCAATGAGGGCGTCGCCGTAGACCGTGTCCATGAGAGCCGCCGGATGCAGGTTCAAAAAGAGCCAAGCGTCGCGGCTGTCGAATTCGTGGAAGTTGCCCAGATGCAGCGATTCGGCGAGTCGACCGAGTTCGAGCATGTCGCCGTGGCGGGCGGCGAGCGTGAAGACTTCGTGCGAGGGCACGTGGCGACCTTCGGCATCATGCGCGCGCAGCGACGCGTGATACCCGATAGCGCGGCGGTGCGACACGGAGAAGACCGGCTGGAAGACGCTGCAAATGGTGAAGTCGCCGTAAATAACGATACGGCGGCCATCTTCCGCCGCAGTCAGGCGGGGCGGCAGCAAGCCGGGGGCGTCGAGGTCGATCATGCTCATGGTGTGGACAGTCGCGGGAGCGGCAATGTTATTTACAGAATAGATGAGCAAGAACCGTGCTCAAAGGCCGCCCGCGCATTGCCTCGCCGAGCCGGCGCTATTGTCCGTGATTTTCGGCCCGCGATGTGCCGCTCCGCACCAGCGTGTGGCGCAGCAGCACCAAGCTGGGGCGGGCAGCGTCCGCCCCGTCGTCCTGCCGCGTTGCTCCTCATTAAGGCTGAAGCCGTTGCGCCCGCAGCGCCACGCGGGCGAGCAACAGCGCGCAGATCACATTGAAGATGTGCAGGCCGCCCGGGCCGACCAGCGTCATAAACAGCGATGCGATCACCGGACCGAGAATCCCACCCACCGAGAAAAGAATCAGCAGCGTGGCGCTGACGACCACACGTTGCTCAGGCGCAGTTCGGTCGTTCACATGCGAAACGATCAGGCCGTATTGCGTGAAATTGGCTGCCGAGAACAGGAACATCAGCAGGAAGACGAGCCAGTGCGCCTGAATGACGATCAGCGGTGCGCAGAACGCCGCCGACGCGAACGCCAGCCGGCGCGAGAGCGTACGACGGTCCATGCGATCGGAAAGTCGGCCAATGGGCCATTGCATGAGCAGGGCACCGAACAGCGCTACGCCCATGAGCGTGGAGAGACTGCCGATCGACAGGCCGATACGCGTCAGATAGATCGGCACGATGGCGTAGAACGCGCTGTAGAGAAAGCCCGCGAGAATGCAGCCCGGAATCGCAATGGGCGTTGCGCGCGCCATCTCGGCGATGCCGTCGAACAGGCTCATCGCGGGTTGCTTCACGAGCCGTTCGTCGGCCACGCGCGTGGGCCAGCCTTGCATGAGCGTGATGGGCAGAATGGCCGCGACGAACAACCCAGCGACGAGCAGCAATTGGCCTTCGCTGCCCGCTTCGCCGACGTTGAGCAGAAACTGCCCGGCCCCCACGGCGAGGTAGTTGATGGTGAGGTACGAGCCGAACACGCGCCCACGCATCGTGTTGGGCACCGACCCGTTGAGCCAGCTCTCGACGGTGGTGTACACGCCCATGAGCGCGAGGCCCGTGCCCAGACGCATTAGACACAGCATGAGCGTGGTTTCGCTCACGGCAAAGCCCATCACGAACAACGCGGCGAGTGCGGCAAACGCGACGAACGCGCGATGCTGTCCGATGCGCTCGATGAGCGAGCGGTTGTAGAACGCGCCGAGCAGAAAGCCGCCGTAGTAGCACGACTGAATCACGCCGACGGTAAACGTCGACGCGCCGTACTGCAGCGCGTGAAAAGGAATGGCGGTCGCGAACAGGCCGTTGCCGACGACCAGCACGCCGTAGGCAAGCAAAATGCCCATGAGCGCGGGGTAGACGCTGATGGGCAGGGGCACGGCATCGGCCGGTGCCGGTCCGGGGGCGGGCGACGGCGCGCTAAGCAGCGCGCCTTCCGAGAGCGGGCCGGGACGGTCGGGTTCGTCCTCCGGGAGCGGGGTTTCGAGCGACGGATCTCGCTGCATCGTGTCTCGTGGGCAGGTGAGCGATACCCTGAATCATCGCACGAGATCACGCGCAGCGGCCCGCTAGTGTTCCGCAACCCCCGCGCCGTGCCACACATGCTGGCGGCGCTTTTTGCTCGCGATCCACGCGGCAGACAGCGCGCTGATCAACCCCGCACACAGCACGTAGATACAGATCATCCACGGCTCGCCACCGTTCTTTTGCAGCAGGTAGGTCGCGATGATCGGGCTCAGTCCGCTCGCGAAGATGCCCGAGAACTGGTAGACGAACGAGATGCCGGTGTAGCGAACCTTGGCGTCGAACAGCTCGGAGAACAGTGCGGCCTCCGGGCCATAGATCGAGGCGTAGATCACGCCGAGCGGAATCACGATGGCCAGCCAGACGAGGAACACGTTGCCGCCGCTGGCCTTCATCAGCCAGAACCCGCCGAACGATGAGAGGCCGGTCAGCAGCGAGCCCCAGAAGTAGATGCGCGTGCGGCCGATGCGGTCGGAGAGTTTGCCGAAGAACGGAATCGTGAAGATCATCACGAACGCCGCCGCCATCACCCCCATCAGCGCTTCGGTCTGCGAAAGCTTCAGCGTCTGCGTCAGGTAGGCGATGGAGAACACGCCGAAGATGTTGAAGAACACGCCGTCGATGAAGCGTGCGCCCATCCCGGCGAGCACATTGCCGGGGTTCTTGGTGAGCACCTCGGCAATCGGCATCTTGATCTCGGTGCCCGCCTTCTTGATCTTCGTGAACTCGGGCGTCTCCATCACGTTCAGGCGAATGTACATGCCGATGGCGACCAGGCCGACCGAGAGGAAGAACGCGACACGCCAGCCCCAGGCGAGGAACTGTGCGTTGGTCAGCGTGTAAGACAGGAGCGCGACAACACCTGAAGCAAGACACAGCCCCAGCGCCAACCCGACTTGCGGAATGCTCGCGTAATAGCCGCGTTTCTCCTTCGGCGCATATTCGAACGCCATCAACACGGCGCCGCCCCATTCGCCACCCAGCCCGATCCCTTGCAGCACGCGCAGGAAAAGCAGCAAGCAGGGTGCCCACAGGCCAATTTGCGCGAAGGTCGGCACCATGCCGATAAGCATGGTTGCCACACCCATGATCGAGAGCGTCATCACGAGCATGCTCTTGCGCCCGAGCTTGTCGCCGAAGTGGCCGAAGATCACGCCACCGAGCGGGCGACTCAGAAAGCCTACGGCGAATGTGCCGTAAGCGAGCATGGTCGAGACGAGCGGGTCGCCGCTCGGGAAATACAGTTTGTTGAAGACGATGCCGGCGACGACGCCGTATAGGAAAAAGTCGTACCACTCGATGGTGGCGCCGATCAGGCTGGCGACGACGACACGGCGCATCTGCCGGGCGTCGGTCTGAGTCGATGCATTCATGGTTGTCTCCGAATCTTGTAATGTTGTGTGCCGTTACCAATGACTAGACTGCGACCGCTGTCGATGCATTTGCTGCTGTTCTTGCGCCGTGCTCGGTGCGGATCTCCTCGGTATCCGATGCCTGCCGTCTGTCTTCGAGAATCATGTCCGCCGCCTTCTCCGCGATCATGATCGTCGGGGCATTGGTGTTGCCCGACACCAGCTCCGGCATGATCGAGGCGTCCACCACGCGCAGCCCGGCGAGGCCGTGCACGCGCAGCCGGTCGTCAACCACCGCCATGGCGTCGTGTCCCATCTTGCAAGTGCCCGCCGGGTGATAAATCGACTGGCTGTACTGGCGCGCGGCTTGCAGCAACTCGTCGTCGCTCTGGTACTGCGCGCCGGGAATGAATTCGCTGATGATGTGCGGCGCGAGCGATGGGGCGGCGGCGATACGACGTGCCACCTTGATGCCGTCGATGACGACCCGATGGTCGCGCGCGTCCGAGAGATAGTTGGCGTGAATCGCCGGATATTGCAGCGGGTCGTTCGACACGATCTCGACACTGCCTCGGCTGAACGGCCGCAACTGACAGACCGACGACGTGAACGCCGAGAACGGATGGGCGCCTTGTCCGGGTTTGTCCGCCGAGAGTGGCTGCATGTGGAACTGAATGTCAGGGCGCTCGACCTCGGGACGCGAGCGCGTGAAGATCGTCACCTGACTGGCCGCCAGCGTGAGTGGGCCGGTGCGTGCGAATGCGTATTGCAAGCCGATGAGGACTTTGCGCAGCGGATTGTTCACCTCGTCGTTCAGCGTGCGCTCACGCGTTTTGAAGACGAGCCGCACTTGCAGGTGATCTTGCAAGTTCTGCCCGACACCGGGCAGCGCATGACGCAGCGCCACGCCCGCTTTGGCCAGCACCGTCGTCGGCCCCACGCCGGAGTTCTGCAACAACTGCGGTGAGCCGATGGCGCCCGCAGCGAGGATGACTTCAACACGCGCGCGGGCTTTCTTGCGCTCGCCGTTTTGCAAATACTCGACGCCCACTGCGCGCTTGCCTTCGAAGAGCACGCGGCAGGTCTGCGCACGCGTCTCGACGATGAGGTTGCGACGCTCCCGTGCGGGCTTCAGAAAGCCCTTCGCCGTACTCCAGCGAAAGCCGCGAAATGCCGTCTGCTGAAAGTAGCCGACGCCTTCTTGCGTGGCCCCGTTGTAGTCGGCGTTAAACGGAATGCCAATGTCTTGTGCCGCAGCGATGAAGTGGTCGGCGATGGGGCGGCGCAGCCGCAAGTCGGACACTTTCAGCGGACCCCCTGCGCCGTGATAGTCGCTCGCGCCGTGTTCCTGATCTTCCGATTTCTTGAAGTAGGGCAGTACGTCGGCATAGCGCCAACCGCGATTGCCCAGCGTGGCCCAGCGGTCGTAATCCTGACGTTGGCCGCGCACATAAAGCAGGCCGTTTAGCGAACTGGAACCGCCGAGTACTTTGCCGCGCGGCCAGTCGATACGGCGATTGGCGACGTTCTCGTCGGCTTCGGTGCGATAGCACCAGTCGAGCTCCGGGTCGTGCATCGTCTTGAAATAACCGACCGGAACGTGAATCCACGGATTGCTATCTGGACCGCCGGCTTCGAGCAGTAACACCTTGTTCACGGGGTCTGCGCTCAGCCGGTTGGCGAGCACGCAGCCTGCCGAGCCCGCGCCAACGATCAGATAGTCGACCTCATGTTCCATACCGCCTGTCTCCTGCTTTTGTTCGTCCACCGCCGTGCGATCGGGATGAAACGATTCGTTTCGGATTGTTTCGATTCAATGTCGGCGAGCGTCTGGCAAATGCCAAGCGAAAAAGCGCGCGCAACGGGAAACTGAAACGGAATTCGTCGATGGCGGTTCAGAACGCGGCAATTGCTGCGGCGCATCTGCGGGGTTTCACTAGGGGTAGGGGCGGCGCTGGTCCGAGCGGACTTACGTGATCGTTGTTTGCCAAATGTCACGCAAACCGGGGTAATCCCGGGGCTGATGGTAATCAAATAATTGGTATATTTTGTTTCTTTTATTTTGATGATCGGGTGCGAGGAGGCGCGATGCGCGAGACAGGCACGCTGGACGAACTGGACATTCGCGCGAGCGAAGAGGCGCGTAACCTGCGGGCACTGGCGATCATCGAGCGTCTGGCCATCGCCGGGCAGCCTTATACGCTTTCGCAACTGGCCACGCGCCTGTCGATCCCCAAGGCCACGCTCATGCGGCTGATCGAGGCGCTGGAGTTGTGCGGCTATGTAGCGCATGTGCCCGATTCGCGCGGCTCGGAGCGCGGGCTGTCCCTGGGGCCTCGTGCGGCGCGGCTGGCGTTGGTGACGCTGGCGAATAACAACTTCACACGCGCAGCACGCTCGTTGTTGCGCGCGCTGGTCGATCGCGTGGGCGAGACCGTCAACCTGACGGCGCTCGACGGCGATGAAGTGCTTTACATCGAACGCGTGGAAACCAGCGAACCGCTACGCATGCAGATGCACCCGGGCATG
The DNA here is from genome assembly GCF_049918595.1 of Pandoraea pneumonica. Classification (GTDB taxonomy): domain Bacteria; phylum Pseudomonadota; class Gammaproteobacteria; order Burkholderiales; family Burkholderiaceae; genus Pandoraea; species Pandoraea pneumonica_A. The sequence continues at coordinate 233,643 of NZ_JBNCRZ010000001.1, read as the reverse complement.
CGTGTGCCGTTGCATTGCACGGCGAGCGGCAAGTTGTTTCTGTCGCAGATGCCGTTGGCCGAGCGGCGCGCGGTGCTCTCGCGTTTGACGCTCAAACGGATGACCCCACGCACGATCACGGACACCAGTTTGCTCGACGCGGAGCTTGATCGACTTGCCGCACGCGGCATCGGCATCGACAACGAAGAGTTCGTGCGCGGCATGGTGGCCGTCGGTGTGCCGGTGCGCGCGCCCGACGATGGACACGTGCGCGCGGTACTGGCCGTGCATGGCCCGACCGCACGCGTGACGTTGGAGGAATTGCTGGGGCTGGTGCCGACGCTGCGCGAGACGGCGACGGCGCTCGTACCGCTACTCGACTGGCAGCGCACGAGCAAGACAGAGGCGTTGGCGAAGAAGGCCGACGCGGAGAGGGTCTGATTGGGCAATGTGCCCGGCGGCACACGCCCGCACGGCAATCAGAACGTTCTGGCGAGTTCCTTGGCGGCTTCTTGCAAGCGAGGCACGAACTCCATCGCTTTCGACAGCGACGTGCGCGACACCGGTGCGTGCACAGCGATGGCGGCGATGCACTGACCGTCTTCCTTCATCACCGGCGCCGCGACGCAGGCGATGCCCAGCACAAACTCCTCGTTATCGACAGCAATGCCCTTATGGGCGATGCGGTCGAGTTCGCTCTCGAGCAGTTCGGGATCGGTCAGCGTGTTGGGCGTGAAGCGTTGCAGCTTCATGGCACGCAGGAGCGCAGCACGCTGTTCGCGCGGCATCATGGCGAGCAGCAGTTTGCCGCTGGCGCTGCTGTGCGCGGGCACGTGCGAACCGGGTTTGAGATCGAGGCGCAGCGGCCACGGCGCTTCCATGCGGTCGAGATAGAGCACTTCCGTCTCGTGGAGCATCGTGAGGTTGCAGGTCTCGCCGAGGTCGGCGACCAGGCGGCCGAGAATGGCGTGGCGCATGCGGCGCGCCCCCGCCTGCATCATCACGCCCAGACTCAGTTGGGCGAGACGCGGGCCAATCACATAGGCGTTTTTCTGACCGGGCTCACGAATCACGAGACCACCGGCTTCGAGCGAGCCGAGCATGCGATGCAGCGATGCCTTGGGCATCTGGATGTCGTGCGCCATGTCCGCGAGCGAGACCGGGGCGTCAGCGGCCACCAGATATTCCAGTAAGGCGAACGCCCGCAGGGTCGGGGTGTCGGCCTTGCCGTCTACCGAGGAGTCGCTCTTGGTCGCTGCGTCGTTCATATGCGCCGTTCCGGAAAATGGATCAGCGGTATTGTACCCAAACGGGTGGTCGAACGGCATTGGCAGGGTCCGATGCGTTTCAGTTCGCTCGAATGTAGACGACGCTATCGCGTGCGTCAATTGCTAATTTTATTTTTCGGAACAAATTGTTTCTAAAAATATTTAGCGATATGATGCCGAAAATGAAAGCCCGGTGGCGCGGTACAGGAGACGAACGCGATGCAAAGCCAGAATCAAACCCCCAGCCAGACGATGCCAGAGCACCCCGACCATTGGGTCGATGCGCGCAGCGTGTTCGGCATCGATGTCGATCTGAAGGTGCCTGCTTACCGCGAGCGCGACGATCATGTCCCTGAGATCGACGCGGCGTATCGGTTCAACGCCGATGTGACGCTCGCCATCCTCGCGGGCTTCATGAACAACCGGCGCGTGATGGTGCAGGGGATGCACGGCACGGGCAAATCGACACATATCGAACAAGTCGCCGCGCGCCTGAATTGGCCGTGCGTGCGTGTGAATCTCGACGGCCATATCAGCCGCCTCGATCTCGTCGGCAAAGACGCCATCGTCGTGCGCGACGGTTATCAAGTCACCGAGTTTCAAGAAGGCATCGTGCCGTGGGCGTTGCAACGCCCTGTGGCGCTGATCTTCGATGAATACGACGCGGGCCGCCCCGACGTGATGTTCGTGATCCAGCGCATTCTCGAGCGCGAGGGCAAATTCACGCTGCTCGATCAGAACCGCGTGATTCACCCGCACCCGGGGTTTCGCATGTTCGCAACGACGAACACCGTCGGTCTTGGCAATTTGAATGGCCTGTATCACGGCACGCAGGTACTCAATCACGCGCAGATCGATCGCTGGAACGTGGTCGCCACGCTCAACTATCTGTCCCGTGAAGACGAGGCAGGCATCGTGTTGGCGCGCGTTCCGGAGTTGGGTACAGACGCCGGGCGCACGTTGATCGATTCGATGGTCAGCGTCGCGGAACTCACGCGCAAAGGCTTCGCCACCGGTGATCTGTCGACGCTGATGTCGCCGCGCACGGTCATCAACTGGGCCGAGAACGTGGGCATCTTCCGCGACCCCGGGTTGGCGTTCCGGCTGACGTTCTTGAATAAGTGCGACGAAGCCGAGCGGCCCATCGTCGCCGAGTACTACCAGCGCGCATTTGGTCACGAGTTGCCGTTCGACGACGGTGCACGCTCGTTGCTGGCCGATGCGTCATGACGATCTCCGATCGCGAAGCTGCCCGTCGTGCCGCGCGCGGCGAGGCGCTGTGCGCGGCCACCGTGCGCGCACTGACCGGCGACGCGGCGCTTCACTACAGCGGCTCGCGGTTGTGTCGGAACATGCGTCCGCTGCCGCTGCATGCGCCGCATCTGCAAACCCTGCCGACGCCCCACGACCCGTTCCGCTCGCTACGCGGTGCGGCCGATGGCGCGGCACTGCGACTGCGTCACAGCGATGCAGCGTTGCATCGCAGCCTGCTGCCCGAAGCGTCGCTGGAGCGGCTGCTATTCGAGCTCCTCGAACAGCTGCGCTGCGAAACCTTCGTGCCGCCTGGCATGCCGGGCATCGCAAAGAACCTGCGCGAGCGTTTCGAAGCCTGGTCGCGGGCGATGCACGAGACGGGGGTGGCCGACAGTCATGTCGGATTGTTGCTCTACACCGTCGCACAAATGAGTTGGTCGCGGCTGACGACTTACCCGGTGATCGAAGAGACGGAAGGGCTCATCGAAGCCACGCGCATGGCCATCGCACCGCGTATCGGCGGCGCGTTGGCGGGCATGCGCCGCACGCGGGCCGATCAGGCCGCGTTTGCCGTATACGCCCGCGAATTGGCCGCCGAGATCGCTGCCATGATCCGCTCGGCGAGCGGCGAGGCGGCCGATGCCGCCCCCAAGGATGAGGAAGACCAAAAGGGTGTCCGCAACGCGTTTTCGCTGTTTCTCGACTTCGACGAGAAGGAAGAAGACGGCATCACGCTCGCCCACTCGGGCGACAGCCGTGTGCTGAAGGCGTCGGATCAGGGCTATCGGGTCTTTACGACGCGCTACGACCGCGAGGTGTACGCGGGCGCACTGGTGCGCCGCGCATTGCTCACCGAATTTCGCGAACGACTCGACGAGCGCATCGTTGCGCAGGCGATCAACGTGCCGCGTCTCGCACGTGCGCTGAAAGCTGCGCTAGCGGTCCCGCAGCGCGACGGCTGGTCGTTCGGCGAAGAGCAGGGGCGTATCGATGGCCGACGGCTGGCGCAACTGGTCAGCTCGCCAGCGGAGCGCCGTCTCTTCCGACTGGAAAAGCACACGCTCATCGCCGAATCGATGGTGAGTTTTCTGATCGATTGCTCGGGTTCGATGAAGGCGCAGATCGAGTCGGTCGGCATGATTGTCGACGTGCTCTCCCGCGCACTCGATGCCGCTGGCGTGACCAACGAAATTCTCGGTTTCACGACCGGCGCGTGGAATGGCGGACGTGCACGCACTGACTGGCTGGCGCGTGGCAAGCCGTCGTTTCCGGGGCGGCTGAACGAAGTCTCGCACCTGATCTTTAAAGACGCGGTGACGAGTTGGCGGCGCGCGCGTACGGATATCGCCTCGCTCTTCAAAGCGGACCTGTTTCGCGAAGGTGTCGATGGCGAAGCGGTGACGTGGGCCTGCGAGCGGCTGCGCTCGCGTGTGGCGAACCGTCGCCTGCTGATCGTGATCTCCGACGGCAGCCCGATGGATGCCGCGACGAATCAAGTCAACGACGAACACTATCTCGATCACCATCTGCGCGAGGTCGTGGCGCAGCAGCAAGCGCGCGGCGACGTGGAAGTGCTTGGCCTTGGCGTCGGACTCGATCTAAGCCCGTACTATCGCAACTCGCTGGCACTCGATCTCACTGCGCCGCCCGACATGACGATGTTCGCCAAACTGGTGGATTGGATCGGCAGCGGCGGGCGACGCGGGCATTGATTACAGCATGTGGAGCAGGGCGCTAATCATCAGATGAGCGCCCAACAGCATCAGCGTGATAAAGGCGATGCGCCGCGTGGTGACGCCCGAGAGCGGCGGCGGATGGCTGCGGCCAAGCACCGTCGCCAACGCCACAATAGGCAGCGCCATCGCCGCTTGCCACCACACCGGCGCAGGCAGTTGGCCTGCAAAGGCACTGTAGATCGTGCGAATCGATGCGGTCACGGCGAACAGCAGAATCAGTGCGCACCGGATTTGCACCAGCGTGAGCGGTTGCCGATAGAAATAGAAGATCAACGGCGGCCCGGAGATGCCAAACATCCCACTAAGCAGCCCACCGAAAATACCGCTGTAGAAGAATCCTTTATCGCCTGACCGTTCGGTTTTCGGTGCCGGTCGCAGCGCTGACCCGATGCCGCCATAAAGCACGGCGGCACCCAGCAGCAGATGCAGAAAATTCGACGCCATGCCGTTGAGATAGTCGAACAGCAACACGCCGATGACAACCGAGGGAATGATGCCGAGTGTGGCCGCGCCTACTGCGCGCCAATCGATGTGATGCCACGTGCCGGGCAGTGCGAGGGCGCTATTGATGAGCGTGACCAGACTCACCAGAATCGCCACGCTCGCGACGGGCGCCAGCCCAAAGCCGCTGGCACCACCGAGCACGATCATGCCGAGACCGAAGCCGGTCACCGTTTGAAAATACGTCGCGAAGCCGAGCAGAAGCAGTAACGGCAGCGCGGATAGGACCGACGATAGCGTCATGCCGTCATGCGGCGGCTACCGGTGCTGCCGTGCTGGCGAGGCGAGCCTGCGCGGCCTGCGCCTGCACGCACGTGACGCCGATCACGTAATAGATATCGTCCGCACTACAGCCGCGCGAGAGGTCGTTCGCGGGGCGATTCAGCCCTTGCAGCAACGGCCCGATGGCCTTGGCACCGCCGATGCGTTCCGCGAGCTTGTAGCCGATATTCCCGGCGTCGAGGCTCGGGAAGATCAACGTGTTCGCATGGCCTTCCACTTGCGAATGCGGCACTTTGCGTTGCGCGATTTCGGAGACGATGGCGGCGTCGAGTTGCACGTCACCGTCGATCGCGAGGTGCGGGCGCGCTGCTTTCACGAGGGTCGTGGCTTCGACCACCTTGTCGACGGCCGCGTGCTTGGCGCTGCCGCTGGTGGAGAACGACAACATCGCCACGCGCGGTGGTTCCATCAGCAATGCTTGCGCGCTGTCCGCAGCGGCCATGGCGATTTGCGCCAATTGCGCCGCGTCAGGATCGACCACCAGTGCGCAGTCGGAAAAGATCAACCCGCCCTTCATCGTGTGAAACGGCTCGCAGAGCATCATCAGGAAGAAGCTCGACACGAGTTGGAACGACGGCTGCACGCCAACCAGTTGAATGGCCATACGAACCACGTCGGCGGTGGTGTTGACCGCGCCGGCCACCGACCCGTCGGCATGACCGCAGCGCAGCATCATGTTGGCGAAGCCCAGTGGCGTGCGCATCTCGATCGACGCCTGCTCTCGCGTGATGCCTTTCTTCTCGCGCATGGCAAACCATGTGCGGGCAAATTCTTCGGACAACGGCGACGTCACCGGATCGATCACTTGCATGCCAGCAAGGTCGATGCCTGCGTTGTCCGCCGCTTGCAACGTCTTGTTGATATCGCCAACGAGCACGATGCGGGCGATGCCCTCGCGCGTGGCGCGGGCAGCGGCCTCAAGCACCCGGAGGTCTTCCGACTCGCACAGCACGATGCGCTGGGGGGCGCTGCGCGCTGTGTCGAGAATGCGGTTGATGGCTTTCATGATGTCGAATCCAGAAAAAAAGCGCCCCCGGCACCCACAGAGCCGGGAGCGCTATCACACCGCTAACAGCAGACGATCAGACGTAGTCCTTGTACTTGTCGAGCATACGCACCGGCTTCGAGAGCGCGTCGCGGCGGAACGGATCGCCCAGCTCGCGGGTACACATGATTTCGATGATGGTCGTCTTGCCGTGATTCATTTGCAGATCGATAGCCTTCTTGAGCGCCGGGCCGACATCTTCCAGGCGATCGACCACGATGCCTTCCGCGCCCATGGCTTTGGCGATACCGGCGAAGCTGGCCGTTTCCAGTTCACCTGCGACGAAGCGGCGGTTGTAGAAGTCCACTTGGTTCTTCTTCTCCGCGCCCCATTGGCGGTTGTGGAACACCACGGCCGTGACCGGAATGTTGTGGCGCACGCACGTGAGCGTTTCCATCAGGCTCATGCCCCAGGCGCCGTCACCGGCGTACGAGATCGCGGGGCGGTGCGGTGCTGCCACCTTCGCGCCGATGATCGTCGGGAACGCGTAACCGCAATTGCCCCAGCTCATCGCGGCGAAGAAGCTGCGCGGCTTGTTAAAGCGCAGGTAGCTGTTAGCCACCGAGTTGATGTTGCCGATGTCGGTCGAGACCATCACGTCTTCCGGCATGGCCTTCTCGAGTTCGCGCAGGACCTGACGCGGGTGCAGATACGTGCCGCCGTTGAACGTGCGCTCCTTCGACTGCTCTTCGATCATGTCGAGGCTGTACGGATCGCGCTCGTGGGTCCACTCGTCCAGTTCCTTCTCCCACGCGGCCTTTTCCGTAGCAATTTGGTCGGCGCGAGCACCGCGCGTCGCGTCGCAAGCGAGCGTGCGTTCTGCCAGACGCTGCGACAACGCGACGGCTGCTGCCTTCGCATCGCCGCAGATACCGACCGAGATCTTCTTCACGAGGCCGAGCATCTTGTGATCGGCATCGATCTGGATGATCTTGGCGTTCTTCGGCCAGTAGTCGAGACCGTGTTGCGGCAGCGTGCCGAACGGTCCGAGGCGCGAGCCGAGCGCGACGACCACGTCGGCTTGGGCGAGCAGCTTCATCGCTGCCTTCGAGCCCTGATAGCCGAGCGGGCCGCACCACAGCGGATGGTTAGCCGGGAACGAGTCGTTGTGCAGGTAGCTATTGACGACCGGTGCACCCAGACGCTCGGCGAGTGCCTTGCATTCCTCGATCGCGTCGGCCATGACCACGCCGCCGCCCGAGATGATGACCGGGAACTTGGCCTGTGCCAGCAGTTCGGCCGCTTCGTTCAGGCGTTCTTCGCCACCGGCACCGCGGTCAAGGCGTTGCGGTTGCGGAATCTCGGCCTTGATCTGGCCGTAGAAGTAGTCGCGCGGAATATTGAGTTGCGTCGGGCCCATTTCGGCCATGGCGCGGTCGAAGCAGCGGCCCGTGAATTCCGCCATGCGAGCCGGGTGCGTCACGTGACCTTGGTACTTCGTGAATTCCTGGAACATCGGCAGTTGCTTCGCTTCCTGGAAGCCACCGAGGCCGATACCCATCGTGCCCGCTTCCGGCGTCACGATCACGACCGGGCTGTGCGCCCAGTAAGCGGCGGCAATGGCCGTCACGCAGTTACTGATGCCGGGGCCGTTCTGGCCGATCACGACACCATGGCGGCCCGACACGCGAGCATAGCCGTCGGCCATGTGACCCGCGCCTTGCTCGTGCACGACCGGAATCAGACGAATACCGGCGGGCGCGAAGATATCCATCGCATCCATAAAGGCCGAGCCCATGATGCCGAACATCTCGCTTACGCCGTTGGCAACCATCGTTTCGACAAACGCCTCGGACGGCGTCATGGTCTGCGGGCCGGCGTCCGTGGCCGTGAGTTGCTGGGTGGCCGTAGCCGGGTCTTTGGCGTTCATGGTGTCTCCAGTGAAAAATAAACGGAACAAATAATTCCGATTTCGTTGCGTAAGTGGAAATCTAGGTGATTCACTCGCCTCGGTCAATCGGTATTTTTATTTTTTGGTATGTTTTGTATTGAAAAATGCAACGAAAAATCTTGAGCGATAGTGTCGAGCCGGTGCTCACTGCACGCCGAAAGAAAAAATGCCCCGGCAGGCGGGGCGGAAAACCTGGCGTCTAGGGCCTGTCAGAACGCCGGGCGATCTTTGCGGAACGCGTTTTTCACTTCGATCTTGCCGTCGCGCAGCGTGAAGACGTCGACCATGCGCGCCTCGACGCGCGTGCCGTCGGCCTTGGTGCCGCGAAACGTCGATTCGGATACGCCGCGATTGCCGCTCACGAAGTGCTCGCCCTCAGTCCACGACGCGTCGGGGAAGTTTTCCCACGCCGATTGGAAAGCGGCGCGCACGGCCTCGCGGCCCTCGAACGTGCGGCCCATCATGTCGGGGCCAGCGACGGCGTGAAACACACACGTGTCGGTCATGCAGGCCATGAGGGCCTCGATGTCGTGCCGGTTCCAGGCGTCGTTGAAAGTCGCAAGCAACTGGATGTCGGCGGAAGTGTTCGGTGTCGTCATTGATAAGTCCAAAAGCAAGTGAAACGGATGAGGCGGATGAAACACGGCGCGTGACGCATCAACGCGCTTCGTCTTGTGCGTGATAGCGTTGATATAGGAAGCGCTGGCCGATACGGCGGAACGGCGCGAAGCCTTGCCATTGCACCGTGCCGAACACGTTCGGATATTGCAGCGCGGAGTCGTAAATCGGCAGGCTCCACGACGGATCGCGCTCACCGGCAATGCGTTGTGCAAGACGGCGTCCGGCATGGGCCGAGAACGACACGCCGTTGCCGCCGTAACCCACGGCATAGAACAGGCTCTGGCGCGGATCGGGTTGCGTCACGCGCGGCATCATGTCGTGACTGACGTCGACCCAGCCCCACCACGAGTAATCCACGCGAATGCCGCGCAGCGCGGGGAATTTGCGATGCAGTCCTTCGACCAGCACCGCCATATGTTTCGGATTTTGCGCATCGGCCCCGGTGATCGAACTGCGACTGCCGATTTGCAACCGGTTGTCGGGCAACAGGCGGTAGTAATAGCGGAGCGTGCGCGTGTCGGTGATGACTTCGTGCGTGCGGAAGTTGGTCGCGGCAAGCTCTTCAGGCGTAAGCACACGCGTGACGAGCGAGTTCGAGAGGATCGGCATGATCTTCGAGCGCAACGCTTTCGTCACATCGTTGCGGGTGTAGCCACCCGTCGCAAAAGCGACCGCCTTGGCACGCACCACACCGCGCGGCGTGCGCACGTGATGCACGCCGTTGATCGTCTCGACGCTTAGCACGGGCGTGGACGGATGCACGCGGGCACCGAGCGCACGCGCCATGCGCAAATAGCCGAATGCGAGCTTGAGCGGGTGCACGCCGATGCCGTCCGGCTCGTGCAGTGCGCCGCAATTCTCCTGATCGTCGACGTATTGCTCGCTCACTTCCTCGCGCGAAAGAATGCGTGTGTCGTAACCGAACACGTCGCGCATCACTTTGGCTTCGTTGCGCAGGAAGTCCATCTTGCGCTCGCGGTGGGCAATGTAGAGATGGCCGCCCGGTTGCGGGTCGCACGAGGGCACTTCGGCGATCAGCGACTTGAACGTGTCGAAGCCTTCGCGAATTTCGGCATCGAGCTTCAGTGCGGTTTCTTTGCCCCAGCGCTCGATCCATTGCGAGCGATAGAGACGTCCGCTGGCGTTCTGGCCTTGTCCGCCGTTGCGGCTGGTGCAGCCCCAGCAGGTGCGGTTCGCTTCGAGCACCGTCGCGCGGATGCCGTGTTCGCGAGCGAGAAAGAGTGCCGTGGATAAGCCCGTGAAGCCAGCACCGACGATCACCACATCGACGTCGGCATCGCCGGGTAACGGGCCATCGTCTTCGGGCGGATCGCCTGCGGTGGCGACCCAGTAGGTCGGTGCGTAATCCATGCCGAGTCCCGGGTTTGCCGAGACGAGCGGATCGTAAAGCGGATCGTATGGCGCAGCTTCGGAGCGACGATCCAGCGCGAAGGAATCAATCGTACCCACGGTAGGCTCCTGAGGAAATGAGCCCATACTGCCAAGAACAATTTCCGCGCATTAGTACCACCGGCGCTTTGTGATGGTGCCAGCGAAAAGCACCGTCGGCACAACCGCAGCGCATCGTCGCTGGTCCACGAAAATCACACCGCTGGCACCACACGTTTCTGCGATGTGGCTCTAAACTTCATGATTTTTGGCTGTAGATACTGGGGCCAGCTCACCCTAATTCCGGGCTCGCGAACGTGTTCTACCGGCTGGCTGGCAAGGCGCTCGCAGCGCCGCTTGGTCGCTCCAAGCAAGCTGCGGGCAACGCCGCCAGACGGCCGGTAGGGCACGTTCCCTCTGGGTTGCCCACCCAAAGGGGCGATCGCTGCGTCACGACCCTCGCGAATATTCCCGATATTCACTTCGGCTCATTCCTTGCGCTCGCCCCTTTGGCCGGGCAACGCGAGCCCGGAATTAGGGTGAACTGGCCCCAGGCCAGACAAATGGCCCCAGGGTCAGACAAATGGCCGCAGAGCATCGCTCGATGACGTGGCCAAGGCGTCGCCAGCCACACTGGCGCACTGCTGCCGAACAACGTGTCGCGTGCCGGAGACAGGACATGCTCAGATTGTTGATTGGACTTGGTTTGCCGTATCTCGGGGTCGTCGGGCTGCTGCCGTGGGCGGCATCCGTCGACCGGTATGTGCTTGGCGTGCCGTTTATCTACGGCTGGATCTTCCTCTGGTTCGTACTCACCTCGGGTTGCCTGTATCTGTGCTGGACGCTCTTCGACCGCCATCAAGTCGAAGATCCCGCCTGACGAGCTATCTCGGCTCACCCGTCACCCCTTTAGTTCGCTACGAGCCTTTCGGAGATTGCGTCGATGGCTACTCTCATTTTTGCCGGCTTCATTTTGTTGTCGGTCTATCTCGCATTGCGAGCGCGCGGTGGCCGCGGGCCGCAGAGCATGCACGACTTCTTCGTGGCTTCGCGCCAGTTCGGCGCGTGGCTCGTGTTCTTTCTCGCTGCGGGCGAGATTTACAGCATTGGCACAATGGTCGGTTTTCCCGGCGGCATCTACGCCAAGGGGCCGACGTATGGTGTGTGGTTCCTCGGCTACATCCTGCTGGCCTACCCGGTCGGGTATTTCCTCGGACCGAAAATCTGGGACGCGGGCAAGCGCTACAACGCGATCACGCTGCCTGATCTGTTCAAGGGACACTTCAACAGCCGCTTTCTCGAACTGGTGGTCGCAGTGACCGCCATCGTGTTCCTGCTGCCCTGGGGCCAGTTGCAATTCACCGGACTGGTCGCGGCGCTCAAGGGGCTGGGCTGGAACTTTCAACCGCTGTGGCTGATTTCGTTCTCCGCGCTGCTCGCGTTTATCTACATCGCGATTGCCGGCGTGCGTGCCTCGGCGTATATCGCTGTGCTCAAAGACATCCTGATGGTCGCTGCGATTGTCATCACCGGTGTCGCCGTGGCGTGGGAGGCGGGTGTAACGCCTGTGTTCCAAGCCGCGAGCCAGCATGTGAGCAACGCGATGAGTACGCAGCAACTCACGTTCGCGATGACGACCATCGTGTTCCAGTCGCTAGGCATGTACGTGATGCCGTTTGGCGTGCAGAACTTCTTCACGGCAAAGAGCGCCAGCACGATTCGCCGCACGCAAGTCGCCATGCCGTTGTACATGCTGATGTATCCGTTTCTTGTGCTCGCTTCGTACTACGCCATTAGCCAGAATATCCAGCTGAGCTCGCCGAACGAAGCGTTCTTCGCCGCCGTGACGCAACTGCTGCCGCCGTGGCTCGTGGGGTTGGTGGCCGCTGGCGCCGCACTCTCGGGGTTGCTCGTGCTCGCCGGTATTTGCCTTGCACTGGGCCCGATCGTGACGCGAAACATCTTGTCGGGAATGCCGGAGCATCGTCAGAAGACCAGCTCGAAGGTCGTGATCGTGCTGTATCTGCTCGGCTCTATCGTGCTGACGCTGCTCACGCCGAACCTGATGCTCACGCTCATCAACATGGCCTACTACGGCGTGACGCAATTCCTGCCGGGCGTGATCGCCGTGGTGTTCCGTTTGCGCGTTCGTGCAACAGCGGTCGCCGCCGGGGTGCTCGCAGGACAAGGGCTCGCACTCGTGCTTTACTTCAAGAACCCCGACCTGGGCGGCGTGAACCTCGGGCTGATCTGCCTGATCGTCAACGTCGTCGTCATGGCGGTGCTTCATCTGATTCTCGGCGGCAGTCGCGAGCGTGCGATGGGGCCGGCCGTAGGGACGCTTTCCACTTACAAGAAGTCGTAATGACAGACAGAGACAGCAAGGCAGTACCCGCGAGCGACGTGCGTGTTTTCGCGGCACGCAAGATTCTGACGATGAACCCGGCGCAACCGGTTGCCACGCACGTCGCCGTGCGCGACGGCCGGATTCTGGCGGTCGGCAGCTTGGACGACATACGCCGCTGGACCGACGTGGCACCCGACGAGTCGCTGCGCGACAAGGTGCTGATGCCTGGTCTGGTCGAAGGGCATTGCCACCTGATGGAAGGCGCGATGTGGGATGCCGTCTACGTGGGCTACTACGACCGGCGCGGGCCAGATGGTCATTTGTGGGAGGGGTTGAAGACACCCGCTGCCGTCATCGAGCGGCTGCGTGAAGCGGAGCGTCAGCTGACGGACGATCACAAGCCTTTGCTCGCTTGGGGCTACGACCCGATCTTCTTCGAGGGCACGCCGCTGGTCGCGCGCGACATCGATACGATCTCGATCACGCGGCCCATCGCGATTCTGCATGCCAGCGTGCACCTGATGAATGTGAACACGGCGATGCTCGAACTGGCGGGTATCGACGGCGACACCGACGTTGAAGGCGTCGTGATGGGGGGCGACGGCGAGCCGACGGGCGAGTTGCAGGAGTTCGCGGCGATGTTCCCTGTGTATCGCGTGATCGGTGAAGGCTTGTCGATTGCCGCCAGCGAGAGCCCACGCGCGATCTGGAATTTCGGACGCGTCGCGCAGCTCGCTGGTGTGACCACGGCCACCGACCTCGTCAACGATCTGACCGAGACCGGTAACGCCAATCTGCATGAAATCACTGCCGACCCGGCGTATCCCATCCGCATCGTGCCCGCGTTCGCGCCGCAACGATGCCCGGAAGGCGGCCCGCAACGGGTGCTGAACGCACGCGAATGCAATACCGACAAGTTGCATTACGGGCCGGTGAAGTTCATCGTCGACGGCTCGATTCAGGGCTTTACCGCGCGCGTGCGCTGGCCGGGGTATTTCAATGGCAAGCCCAACGGCCTTTGGCTGATTCCGCCATCGCAACTGGTCGACACGTTCATGCCGTTCCATGCGGCAGGTTTGCAGATGCATATCCACACGAATGGCGATGAAGCGACCGAGGTGGTGCTCGACGCCATCGAAACGCTGCTCGAGCGCCATCCGCGCGTGGACCATCGTCATACATTGCAGCACTGCCAGATGGCCGATGTGGCGCAACTCACGCGCGCGCAACGACTAGGCATGTGCGTCAACTTCTTCGCCAACCATGTGTATTACTGGGGCGATGCGCATTACCACCAGACGATGGGTCCAGATCGCGCGAATCGCATGGATGCCGCCGAGCTGGCCCGACAACTCGGGCTGCCGTTCGCCTTGCATTCGGACGCACCGATCACGCAACTCAACCCGCTGTTCACCGCATGGTGCGCAGCGAAGCGAGAGACGTCGTCAGGGCGAATTCTCGGCGAGTCGCTGCGTCTGCCGGTGGCCGACGCTTTGCGTGCAGTGACGTTGGGCGCCGCGTTCTCGCTCGGGATGGATCACCTGATCGGCAGCATCGAAGTTGGCAAGTATGCAGATTTCGCTGTGCTCGATGCCGACCCGTTCGAGGTACCGATCGACGACCTGCGTCAGATGCCTGTCTGGGGCACTGTGCTGGGCGGTGAGGTGTTTCGCTCCCCCGCTTGATGGCCATCGCGATGAAAGAAACCCGCCCGCCGATTCCCATGATCGTGCTGGGTGGCTATCTCGGTGCGGGCAAGACGACGTTGGTCAATGCACTGCTGCGCAATGCCGACGGCTTGCGTGTGACCGTCCTCGTCAATGACTTCGGTTCGATCAACGTCGACGCTGCACTCATTCGTGAGCGCGGCGACGATGTGATCGGGCTGGAGAACGGCTGCGTGTGCTGCACCATCGGCGGGCGTCTCGTGGAGACGTTGCTGGCGCTCGGTGAGCGCGCGGACCGTCCCGACTTACTCGTGATCGAAGCGAGCGGTGTCTCCGATCCGGTGCGTATCGCGCAGGTCGGGTTGCTCGACCGGGCGTTCCGATTGCACGGCATCGTGGTCGCCGTCGACGTGGACGGTATCGACGACGTGCTGGACGATCGATACGTCGGCGATATCGCGCGCAAGCAAATCGAAGCCGCCAGCACGCTCGTGCTGACGAAGTCGGATCTCGTCAGCGATGAAAAGCTTCATGCGGTGAAACGTCGCTTGGCGTCACTGGGCGCGACACAGGTTGTCGTGACGGCTCAGGACGGTGTCGTGCCTGCCGCCGTTTTGATGCCTGACGACGAGATGACGATGCCCGCAGCAGCGGGGCGTTTTCCTTCTCGTGCAATACGTCCCGCCACCCAACCGCTACCGGCTGGTCTGCGCAGCTTCAACGTGGAAACGTCACAGGTCTTCGACCGCACCCAGTTGAAAGCCGCACTCGCGATGTACCCCGGTCAACTCTGGCGTGCCAAGGGCTTCGTCTCGCTGCAATCCGGTGTGATGACAGAGCTGCATGTCGTGGGCCGTCGCTCGATGCTGACCCGGCGCCCGGATATTCCTTCGCAATCGTCGGTGATTGTCATCATCGGCCTCTTCACTGACCAAGAGCGGCAGCATTTGACCCAAGCCCTTCACGACGCTTGCTGCTGACGTAACCGTCGTTTCTTAACGTTCCCTTTCGCTTCACTGAAAACAATACGGGCGGCAGAATCTGCCGCCCGTATCGATATTCACGCATCCGTGTACGCGATCAGATCTCGTAACCCGGGTCCGGTGAGCGCAGCTTGCGCCAGATCGAACGTACCGTGAACGCGACGAGCAGCACGGTTAGGCTGACGATGCCTAGCGCCAGCGGCGTGCGTTGATCGGGAATGAACGCCATCGCGCCGACGATCGACAGCATGCCGATAATGGCGACCCACGTGAGGTAGGGGAAGCACCACATACGCACCTTGAGCTTGCCCGGTGCTTCGCGCTCCAACCGCTTACGCAGACGCAACTGCGAGAACGCGATCAGCACGTAGACGAAGATCGCCACGGTGCCATACGAATTCACGAGAAACGCGAACACCGTGTCGGGTGACACATACGACATGACCACGGCGGCATAACCGAACAAGGTGCCCACGAGAATCGCGCGCACCGGCACGCCGCGCGAGTTGAGCTTGGCCAGCGAGCGGGGTGCATCGCCACGGCGCGTGAGCGCAAACAACATGCGCGACGACGCGTACAAGCCCGAGTTCAACGCGGATAACACGGCCGTGAGCACCACCGCATTCATGATGTGCGCCGCGGCTGGGATACGCATCGCTTCGAGCGCGCTCACGTACGGCGTGGCCATACCGGCCGAGTTCCAAGGCACGAGCATCACCACGAGCAGGATCGAGCCGATGTAGAAGAACAGCACGCGGCCGATCACAGAGTTCGTGGCACGTGCGACGGCCTGTTGCGGCTCGGCGGCTTCCGCAGCGGCAATCGTGACGATCTCCGCGCCGAAGTAGAAGCCTGTTGCCGCCACAGCCCCGGCCATCACTGGCCCAATACCGTTGGGCATAAAGCCGCCGTGCGAGAGCAGATGGCCGGTGCTGGCTACCGCGCCGGGCCACATGCCGAACACGAACAAGCCGCCGAGCAGCAGGAACACGACAATCGCCGCGACTTTGATCGACGCAAACCAGAATTCGAATTCACCGTACGATGCCACCGAAACGAGATTGGTCAGCGTCAGTACGACGAGCAGCACGAGGCTGATGGCCCACGCGGGAATGTCCGGCAGCCAGAACTGGATCAGGTTCGCACCCGCCACCGCTTCGACGGCGACCACGATCACCCAGAAGTACCAGTACATCCAGCCGGTCAGAAAACCCGCCAACTCACCGCCCACGGGCTTGTCGCTGAAGGCCATGCGGGCGTACTCGTAGAACGACCCGACGGCAGGCAATGCACACGCCATTTCGCCCAGCATGCGCATGACCAGCACGACGAGCGCACCGGTAATCAAAAACGACAGCACGGCGGCCGGACCTGCCGCGTGCACGACGACACCACTCCCGACAAAAAGACCTGCGCCGATCACGCCACCGAGCGCAATCATGCTCATGTGGCGCTGCTTCAGGCTCGAATGCAGCTTCGCACCGCTGTCATGACCGGCCATGGCGACCTCCCATGGGGCGTACGACGAAGCCGCTGTCGAGGATGAGAGAACGAACGTCGCTGGGGGAAGACGGGGAGAGTTCGGGGGAATGGAAATTACGGGGGGACGCGGCAAAATGCCGCTCGCGGACAAGGCGCCCGCGTTGCAATGTCTCGACTGCCACACAACCTCCTGAATACATTGTTGGGCGTCAGGTGCGGCTGGGGGAGCCGCCCTGCGCCTTCTCTAATGACTACTGACCGCTTACACCTTGCCTTTCCAGGGCACGAGCACTCGCTCGAGATAACGCATGATCAGATCGAAGCCGAAGGCGAAGAAGCCGATCACGATGATCCCCATGATCACGATGTCCGACGCGAGGAATTCCGCCGCGTTGAGCACCATGAAACCGAGGCCGCTGGATGCCGCCACCATTTCGGCGGCCACCAGCGTGGTCCAGCCCACGCCGATGCCGATGCGCATGCCGGTAAAGATTTCCGGCAACGCAGACTTCACGATCACGTGCATGACGATCTGGCGCGGGGTGGCGCCCATCGAATACGCCGCGTGAATCTGTTCCATCGATACCGAGCGCACGCCGGCGCGCGCCGCAATCGCGAGCGGGGCGAAGATGGCCAGATAAATGAGGAACACTTTGGAAAACTCGCCGATGCCGAACCAGATGATCACGAGCGGCAAATACGCCAACGGCGGCAACGGACGGTAGAACTCGATCGGCGGATCGAACACGCCGCGCCCAATGCGCGACACACCCATCAAGATGCCCACCGGAATGGCGGTGACACAGGCCAGCGCAAACGCGCCGAACACGCGATAGAGGCTCGCGAGCGTGTGCTGCCACAGCGTGGAGCCAGCGAAGCCTTCGGTCGAAACCTGAATGAATTTCTCGACGATGGCGCGCGGTCCCGGCAGAAACAGCGGCTTGATCATGCCGGACGACGAAATGCCGATCCAAATCAGCAGCAACACAATGACGGTCACGACGCTGATGAGGAGACTCGGCCCCTGACCGGGCGCGCCGAACGATTCCCCCGCTTTCACGGGGCGTGGGGCAAACATGCGCGCAATCGGGCCGCGCTGACGACGTACACGCGGGCTGGGCGTGGCCGCAGAAGTGGAAACCGGCGGATGCGCGGGGCTGGTAGCAACGGGTTTGGTCATCATGATGGCGACGGCTCCTGCGCGGAATCAGGCAGCGACCGCATCGGCCGACGCAGAGGTCTGGCCGGCACGTTCGTCGCCATAGATGATGCTGAGTACGGTCTCGCGCATGGCGATGAAGTCCGGGCTCGACTTGATGGCGCGCGCATCGCGGCATTCGAGATAGCGCTGGTTGAAGTCGAGTTCGTAGGTGTGCGTGATGCGCCCGGGGCGCGGCGACATGACGATCAGGCGGCTGGCGAGGAAGAGGGCCTCTTCCACGCTGTGCGTGATGAAGAAAATCATCTTGCCGGTCTCGCGCCAGACGTCGAGCAGCAGCTCCTGAATGGTTTCGCGCGTGAGGGCATCGAGCGCGGCCATCGGTTCGTCCATCAGCAGCATCGACGGGTTGCAGGTCAGCGCACGCGCAATGCCCACGCGCTGCTGCATGCCGCCCGAGAGCTGGTAAATCATGTGGTTGTGAAAGTCTTGCAAGCCCACGAGCGCGAGGTTGCGTGCGGCACGTGCGCGTCGCTCTTGCTTGGGCACGCCTTGCAGCTTCAGGCCGAATTCGGTGTTCTCCATGACGTTGAGCCACGGCAGCAGCGCATGCTTTTGAAACACCACGCCACGGTCGGCGCCGGGGCCTTCGATGGGGTCGCCGCCGAGCAGCAATTCGCCCGAGGTCGGCGCGATGAAGCCTGCCATCAGGCTAAGCAGCGTGGTCTTGCCGCAGCCCGATGCGCCGAGCGCCACCACGAAGTCGCCGGGGGCGATGGTCAGATCGACGTGGGCGAGTGCCTGCACTTGCTCGCCCGCACGTCGGCCGGGATATACGACGCTGACGTCGTTGACGATGAGTTGTTCCATGAAGCCCTTCTCCTGTCGATCCATCGATCGGGGAGGGGCTGCCGCGCGCTTGGCGAGGCGGCCCCGGCACGGCTTACTTCAGCTTGAGTGCGGCATCGACATAGCGCGACGTCACGTACGGCGTGTAATCGGGCTTGACCTCGTTGATCTTCTGCTGGCTCTTGAGGAAGTCGGCCGTGTCCTTGAGGGCCTTGGCGGCGCGGCTGTCTTTGCCGCCGCCCAGCCACTCAGCCGACGCTTGCTGCTGCGCCGACGGGTAGGCGTAGAGCGAGAGCGCGCCGGGCACGTCTTCCGGCTTGCCGCCGATCGTTTTCACGATGGCTTTGACCTGCGGCGACGTGGCCGTCCATGCCGCCTGATGCTGGCGATAGGCCGCGTCGGCATCGGCAATCACCTTCACGAACTTGGCCATGAAATCGGCGTTGGCCTCACCCCACTTGCGATCCACCGCAATGCCGTCGAACGTCGGCTTGCCTTGCTTCGACAATTCGCCGGACGTGATGAGGACGTGGCCGGTCTGCTTGATCTGCGCGAGCGCCGGGTCCCACACGTAGGCGGCATCGATGTCGCCGCGCTCCCATGCCGCCACGATCTGGTTCGGCTGCATGTTGAGCACCTGCACTTCGGTCGGCTTGATGCCCCACTGTTGCAGCGCAAACATCGTGTGGTAGTGGGTGGTCGAGACGAACGGCACGCCGATCTTCTTGCCCTTCAGGTCAGCCGGTGTCTTGATGTTCGACGCGTTGCGCACGACCATCGCTTCGGCCTGGTTGATGTCGTCGAGGATCCAGAACAATTGCAGATCCAGCCCCTGCGACACTGCTGCGGCCATTGGGCTGGAGCCCAGTACGCCGATCTTGATGTCGCCGGAGGCGAGCGCGGTGGCGACCTTGGCCCCCGATTCGAACTGGCGCCAATGGATCTTGTATCCCGTGGCCTTTTCGAATTCGCCGCTGGCCATCGCCACCAGCCATGGATCGACGATTTGCTGATACGCGATCGTCACCTCCTTGTCCTGCGCTTGCGCAGTGGCCGGTGCCGCCAGGCCGAGTGCCAAAACCCCAGGCAACGCGGCTGCCGCCAACGCCGTGGCAGCGAATACCCGTCGCAGCCGGTTCGGAAGTCCTTTCATGGTTCACCTCTAATCGATAGGTTGTCGGTGGAACACTTTCGGGTTGACGCTGTAAGCGTTACGAATCGGCGTCAGGTGAGTGCATCATTGCCGCGCGTATTTTTGTTCGTTAGAGCCAGTTGGCCGCATTTGATGATGCCAACTGAACCAATTTCACCGGAATCACCCGCTAAGCCGCATGAATGCTGGAATCGGGGGCAATGGAGCCAGACTGGGGATAAACCCGAATTCGGAATTAACGTCACCGTCCCATGAGTAATAATTGACGCTCTGGAAGTAACAAGAAAAAAGGGGACGCGATGTCGAGCCGGATTTCTGCGGCAATGTGGAACCAGTTGTTCCTGATGTCGGCGCGCGCTGGCATGGGGCTGCAAAGTCAGATTCGCCAGATGCTCGTGTCGGCGATTCTCGACGAGCGACTGATGCGCGGTGCGGCGGTGCCGTCGTCGCGTGAGCTGGCCGAAGGGTTGGGCGTGGCGCGCAACACGGTCGTGCTGGCGTATCAGCAACTGGTTGACGAGGGGTATCTGATCGCGCGCGAGCGGCGCGGTTACTTCGTCAATGGCGACATCCTCGCGCCCCGGGTCGGCACGCAAAGTGCCGAGTCGCGTGACGCGACGTCTGGGAGTGGGGGTGTGGCAAGCGAGCTGCCTGCGGGCGTGGACGCTGGCACCATCGCGCCGCTGGCGCCGCTCTCGCCCGATTGGGAAGGGCGCTACGTGGTGCGGCCGTCCGGTCAGCGCAACATCGTCAAGCCCATCGACTGGCAGCAGTACCAGTACCCGTTCATTTACGGGCAGTTCGACCCCACGATGTTTCCGACAGCCGACTGGCGCGAGTGCTGCCAGAAGGCGCTCACCGTCATGGAGATTCGCGACTGGGCGCCCGACATGATTGCGCGCGACGACGAAACGCTGATTCAGCAGATTCGTACGCGCGTGTTGCCGCGTCGCGGGGTGTGGGCCGATGCCGATGAGATCGTGCTGACGAATGGTGCACAGCAGGCGCTGTACTTGTTGGCGGATTTGCTGGTCGGTGCGCGCACGACCGTGGGTATCGAAGATCCCGGGTATCCCGATGCGCGCAATATTTTCGCGATACGCACGCCGAAGTTGATCGGCTTGCCGGTCGACGAGTTCGGTGTGCCGGTCGACGACAACTTGTCGCAATGCGATTACGTGTACGTGACGCCGTCGCATCAATGTCCGACCACGACGACGATGCCGCTGGCGCATCGCGAGGCATTGCTGCGGCGCGCTGAAACCGAAGACTTCGTGTTGATCGAGGACGACTACGAGAGCGAGAACAGCTACTCGGACATTCCAATCCCGGCGTTGAAGAGTCTGGACCGCAGTGATCGGGTGATCTACATCGGCAGTTTGTCGAAGTCGTTTGCGCCGGGGCTTCGGCTTGGCTATATCGTGGCACCCGCGACGCTCGTGGCGGAACTGCGGGCCCTGCGCCGTTTGATGATTCGTCACCCGTCGGCGTTTATTCAACGCTCGTTCTCGCTGTTTCTCGCGCTGGGGCACCACGACGCTTTACTGCGGCGGCTGGCCGACACTTATGCCAAACGTGCCGAGGTGCTAACGGCGGCGCTCAGCACGCACATGCCGGAAGCCTCGTTCGTGCGCGTGAAGGGCGGGGCGTCTTGCTGGGTGCGTGGCCCGGAGGGACTGAACGCGAACCTGCTCGCGTTGCGCGCCAAGGCACGCGGCATCTTGATCGAGCCGGGCGACGTGTTCTTCATGGGCGATGCGCCACCGCGCAACATGTTCCGTCTCGGCTTCTCGTCGATACGCTCGGAACACATCGAGGCGGGCGTGATCGCACTCGCGCAGGTGATGCGCGAGACGATGGCTGAGGTGGCCTGACGACGCCCGTGTTGACGCTGGATTAAGGGTTTAGGCCATCGCGGGTAACAACACACGCTGCCAGATGGCGGTGAGTTCGAGGGCGAAGGCTTCGGTGTCTTCGCTCGCTTTCGCAAATGCCGGGTTGCGCACGACGTAGGCTTCGCGCAGCACATCGTCGACCATCGACCCCAGGCAGTGAATGCGCAGTTCCAGCGCCGCTTCACCCACACCGCCCGTATTGACTCCACCGCCCGCGCCCAACACACGCGAGAGAATCCTGCGAGTCCACAGCGAATTGATGCGCTGACGCTCGAGCACCATCTCCGGGGCCACGCTCATGAGTTCGCGCATGCGCTCCATGAGCGCGGCATTGCTCGCGTAATGCGCCACGTACGCGCAGTTCGTCAGAAATATGCTGTCTTCCACGCGCTCGGCGGTGCGCGCCTGCGCTAACGTGTCGAGCGTCATCTGGCGGAAGTCGCCCAGCACGTCGCGCACCAACTCATCGACCGAGCGGAAATAGAGGTAGATGGTCGGGCGTGAGACCCCGGCTTCCGCCGCCACCTGATCCATGCTCAGTTGCGCGAGCGTGGTGCTCTCCAGACAACGCGCCGCTGCCAGCTTGAGCTGACGGCGCGTGCGCTCGCCTTTCTTCAGCCCGGATTCCTCGGCCAAAACGGCCATACGCCCCACCAAAGTTGCCGAATTTTTTTCGCTTGCCATTTTATGACGGTAGTGTCAGGATTAATTTATGACATCGATGTCAGTTTATCGCAGGTTCGCGGAAAAACCATCTTTCACGCACGACTTGGAGTCCTTATGAAGAGCGACGATCCGTCTTTTTCTCACGATGCCCTTGCCGCGCTGCGCTTCGATAGCCAGTTGGCGACGGCCTTTCTCGGCCGTACGTTCTCCGGCCTGACGGCGATAGCGTACCGCGAACTTGGCGAGGCAGCGGTCAACGAACTGTGGTTTCGCGCGCTCACGTCGCATCAGGGCGACCGATACGAGGAAGGGCTGCGCAAGCTCGGCATCGAGAACGAGCCGGCCGCGGTGGCCGCGGCGAAATACCACTATTTCACGAACATCATCGGCGGGTTGGAGATGGAGTACGTCGAGGAATCGCCGCGCAAGGTGTGGATTCGCTACCTCGCGCCGATGTGGACGTACGCGGGCGTGGCACTCATTGCGATGCCGGCAAGCGTGCGCCGCACGGTGTTCGGTTCGTGGCATCCACGCAATGGCCGGTATATGGGCAACCCGAGGTTGGGGTATGTGGCCACGAAGTTCTCGATGGACGGCGATCCCTACGACGAAGGCTATTTCTTCGAATACGACCACGATCTGCGCGAGGACGAGACTTACCGCATCGAAGTGGCGCGCCATACGCCAGCGTTCGACGCGGCACGTGCGCCGAAACTCGACACACAACTGTGGCCCGAGCCACGCATTTTGAAGGCGCGTCCAAAGTTCTCTGCGGGTTATGTGCAAGCGACCGTCGACAGTCTTTATGCGATGGTGGGCGAGTTGCGCACGCATCAGTTGGTGCGTAGCGCAATGCGCATGCTGGCGATTCAGATGGGGCCGCAACTGGTGACACAAACGGGCGTCGAGACGCGCGACGTGCCGGGCATCCTGCGCTTTCACTGCACCTTACTGAGTGCGATGGGGCGGGATGTGACGGTCGAACCAGGGGAAGACGCACGTCGAGGCCGTTTGGTACTGCGCTCGTATAAGCCGTTCGACGAACGCTACTCGCCGGAGCTGCACGAGGCGTTCTTCGAATTCCACGCGATGGCGACCCGCATGATGAGCAGCACCGTCAAGATCACGCGGCACGAGAGCGCAGACGGTGAAGCGTGGGATGTCGTCGACACCGGCCAATGGCTTTATTGACCCGATTACGCGAATCGAGGGGACAGTCATGGATAACATCAGCCAAGCCGCCGGGGCAGATAACGGTGGCGAGCGCGCCAATACGCTGGATCGCGCGTCATCACGAAAGAAATTCAAACTTCTCGCTGGCGTCGCCGCCGGTAACTTTGTCGAATGGTTCGACTTCGCCGTGTACGGTTACTCGGCGTCGAC
Source organism: Pandoraea pneumonica (assembly GCF_049918595.1). Classification (GTDB taxonomy): domain Bacteria; phylum Pseudomonadota; class Gammaproteobacteria; order Burkholderiales; family Burkholderiaceae; genus Pandoraea; species Pandoraea pneumonica_A. The sequence goes on along the minus strand of NZ_JBNCRZ010000001.1, from coordinate 210,093 downwards.
GATCGCCAAGCTGTTCTTTCCCGACAGCACGCCCTCGTTGGCGTTGCTTGCCACGCTCGCGATCTTTGGGGTGACGTTCCTGTTTCGTCCGGCCGGTGGCATTTTCTTCGGCAAACTCGGCGATCGTATCGGGCGCCGTAATACGTTGTCGATCATCATTTTGATGATGGGCGTTTGCACCACGCTGATCGGGCTGCTGCCGACGTATTCGCATATCGGCGTGATGGCCCCGATTCTGCTGGCCGTGCTGCGGCTCGGGCAGGGCTTCTCGGGCGGCGGCGAGGCGTCGGGCAGTTCCACGTTCCTCAGCGAACACGCACCGGCGGCGCGGCGCGGCTTCTGGACTGGCATCTCGAACGCGTCGCAGACGCTGCCGTTTGTGGTGGCCGCCATCCTGATGACCGGCATCGAGTCGTCGATGTCGAACGAGGCTTACCTGTCGTGGGGGTGGCGCATTCCGTTCTTGCTTTCTGCACCGCTCTCGCTCGTAGGGTTGTACCTGCGCACGAAGCTTGACGACACGCCCGCGTTTGTCGAACTCGCCCGCTCGGGGCAACTGGTCGAAGCACCGGTGCGCATGGTGCTGCGCGACTATCGCCGCGAGGTGTTGCTGCTCGCTGGCGTGGCATCGCTCAATGCCGTGGCGTTCTACACGATGTCGAGCTATATGACGACCTATCTGAAGCAGGTCATCGGTCTTAGCCCGACGATCAGTCTGGTCTCGAATGCCGTGGCGCTGCTGCTGTACAGCATTCTGATCCCGGGCTTCGGCAGTCTCAGCGACCGGTATGGCCGCAAGCGCATTCTGCTGTGCGGTGCGATCGGCCTGATGCTCTCGTCGGTCCCCGGCTACCTGCTGGCGGCGCAAGGCGGCATGCTCAATGCGATTGCCGGGCAAGCGCTCATCACGGTGTTCCTGACGCTGACGGCCTCCGTCGTTGCAGTGGTGCAATGCGAGTTGTTTCCGACGGCCGTGCGTTACACCGGGGCGGCGCTGGGCTACAACCTCGGCTACATGTTGTTCGGCGGCACCGCGCCGTTTGTCGCGCAGTATCTCGTTGTGCATACGAGCGCGCCGTTAGCGCCGGCGTTCTATATGTCCGCCGTGGCGTTGCTCGCACTCATTCCTATCTCGCGGCTGCCCGAGACGGCTGGCTCGAAGATGTCGCGCACGCATGCGCATTTCTCCTCACGCTGACCCGGGGACGGCAGACCCATGGCTTACGCAACTTCGATGAATACGCTAGATAACGAGCCGCTCGAGTCCACGATGCACGACGACAAACGGCGCTACGAGACGTGGTACCGCAACTATCGATGGGATGTTCCCGCGCGCTACAACGTGGCGCGCGATGTATGCGACAAACACGATCCGCAAAAGCTCGCGATGATTCTCACGGGTGAGGGGATTGAGGATCGTCTGGTCTACTGGCAGGAAATTCAGGCGCTTGCCAATCGGTTGGCCAATGCGATCGAGGCGCAAGGCGTGAAGCCTGGAGAGCGCGTCGCGGTGCTCATGGGGGCGGGCGTCGAGTGTGCCGCTGCCGTGCTTGCCATTCTCAAGCTCGGCGCGATTGGCGTGCCCATGGCGGCCCTGTGGAGCGACGACTCGCTGGCTTATCGGTTGAGTGCCGCACAGGTCGCACTGTTGATCGTCGATGAGACGAATGCGGACCGCGCACTGGACGGGAACCATCGCACGATGCGCTACGACGCTGCTGTCATCACAACGTTCGAGGACACCTTTACGACAGCCGATACCGGTCCCGATGATCCGGCCTTGATCTACTTCACGTCCGGTTCCACAGGGAACCCCAAAGGCGTGGTCGCCCCGCACCGTGGGCTGATCGGGCACAACGAATTCGAAGTGTGTCAGGACTTGCGCGAGGGGGAGCGCTCTTACTGGATGGGCGATTGGGCGTGGGGCGTGTACAAGGTACTCGGGCCGTGGCGGTATGGCGCGGTCAATCTCGTGCACGCATCGGCCAAACGCTATGACCCGGAGGGGCTGCTCGCCGCGCTTAGCCGTCACCGCGTCACAAATGTATTTCTGAATCCGAGCGGCCTGCGGCTGATGATGAAGACCGTGCCCGACGCCGGCAGGCGGTACCCGCAGGCGTTCCGCATTTGTTGTAGTGCGAACGAGCCGCTCGGCAAGGCGGAAGCGGCGTGGTTCCGCGAACAGTTCGGCATTGACGTGCTGGAGAATTACGGCATGACCGAGGCGTATCCGATGATCGGCAACTTTGACGGACTGGCGATCAAACCCGGTTCAATGGGGCGGCCGGTGCCGGGTTGGGACGTGCATTTACTTGACGATGCCTTGCGCGAAGTCGGCGTCGGCGAACAGGGTGAGATATGTTTGCGAACGCGCAGCAATCCGCAGTTTCCGCTGGGGTATTGGGGGCGCCCAGAAGATACGCAGGCAGTGTTCGGTGGTGAATGGTTTCACACCAACGATCTGGCGGTGCGCGACAGCGACGGTTTCTATTGGTACGTCGGGCGAAAAGACGATGTCATCAAAGCCTCGGGCTATCGCATTAGTCCGTTCGAAGTCGAGGAGGCGTGTTGTCAGCATTCGGCCGTCGTGGCCGCTGGCGTCATCGGTGTGATCGACCCGGAGCGTGGCTCACGCGTCAAGGCGTTCATCGTACTGGCCGAGGGCATCGTGCCCAGCGTGGATGTCGCGGACAGTATTCGTCAGTTCGTACGTGAGGCGCATTCGCAGTTCGGCTATCCGAAACTGATCGAATTCGTCGATGAGCTGCCGAGCTCGCAGTCGGGGAAGGTCAATCGCAAAGCGTTGCGTGAGCGTCCGGCCGGCAAGGAGTACTGACGGCCGGTGCCTGTCGATCGGGGGGGGGCGTCAGGCGCGGGTATCGACGCCGAACGTCTCGCCCTGATGCTTGAGCAGAATGTCGAGTGCGGTTTGCAAGCGCTTGGCATTCTCGGGTTCGTTGCGCGACTGCGCCGCAGCGATCCCTTGGCGGGCACGGTCCGTAAAGTCGATGCGTTGGGTGTCGCTCTCGGCGGGGACTTCGATGCCCGTGTCGACCGAGATTTTCATCGTCATGGCCATCAACGGCGCGCTGTCGTCGAGCGTCATCTTGCCGCTGCGAATCTGCTCGTTGGTCCAGTCGCGCATTTGTTGCCGGGTCATGCTGGTGAAGTCGAGCTGCGCGGCGTCGGCGGGCTTCGAGGAGGCCGTACCTGCTTGCGATGCCGTCTGCGTCTTGGCGGCCAGCGCCGCAGCGAACGGCGCATGGCTGCTGTCGTTGCGCTTGGCCGTTGCAGGCTGCGTGCTGTTTGCGCCGAGGTAGCTCACGCCACTATTAATTTTCATAGCCGTTCCTTTCAGCAATCCTAATGATTCGATGCAGAACTGCGTTTGTTCTGTCTGCTGAAACGAAATCTACAACAAGTGGTGCGGATGTGCCAGCCTTGCGGGGGCTGGCTTTCACGCCCTTTCACACCCTCTCACGGCGCGCCATTGCGGCCGTGAAGACGAAAGCCTTCGCGTTGCGAGAGCCTGTCGTAGTACGTCGTTACGGCCGGGAGCGGCGGATGATCGATGGGCGTGCTGAACCAGCGATGGACCGACAGGCCGATAGGGATGTCTGCCAGCGTGAACGTCTCGCCGCACACGAATGCCTGCGTCGTTTGGAGTTGCTGATCGAGCACAGTCATGAGTTCGCACCAGCGCCGCACGCTGGCGTCGCGGGTGACCGGGTTGTCGCAGCCCGGGGCGCGCCGAACAAGCGACATGAACGGGTAGCGCCACGCGGGGTTCAGGTCGGCCGCTTGCCAGTCGATCCACTGATCGGCGCGGGCGCGCTCGCGGGGTGCTACGGGATAGAGGGCGTTGTCGCCGCGAGTCGCTGCGAGATAGCGCAGGATGCTGTTCGACTCCCACATCACGAAGCCGTCGTCATCGATGACCGGCACCATCCGGTTCGGGTTCATCGCGACGAAGGCCGGGGTGTCGAGCGGTAGCGTACTTGCGGCATCGCCCCATGGCTCGGCAACAAACGGCGTGTCGGTTTCGTGGCAAAGCCAATACACTTTTCGCACGTTGATGGACGACGCCCTGCCGAGTACGCGAAGCATGAGAACCCCTTGTGTTGGATAGCGGCTGGGTTCGATTCTAGCGGCGTCAGGCGCGCCCGAGCCGTTCGATGAGCGCCTGGTGCGCTGGCCATTGCGCCGCGAGTGCGGCCGGGTCGGCCATCTCGAAGTCCTCGAACGCGAAGCCGGGGGCGACGGTACATCCGACCAACGAGTAGCGCGTCGACGGTGCAGGCTGCGCCGCAAACCAATGGCCAGCGCGGACCACGTGTTGCAGATGCTCTCCGACTGCGACGTCAGCACCGAGGCATGTCGTCGTCAACTTGCCAGCCGGGTCGATCTCGTGAATCCAGAGCGTGCCGCCGAGATGGAAATGCCAGATCTCGTCGCTCCGAATGCGGTGGAACGCGGAGAAGTCGTCAGCTTCCAGTAAATAGAGGATCGCTGTGGAGATACTGCGAGCGCCGGAGAATCCGTCCGGTAGCGCCTGCGCAGCGATGGTGTCGCGCGCGCGATACGTTTCGCGATAATGCCCGCCTTCCGGATGCGGCAGTAACCCCAGAGACGTGACGAGATCGGCGGCAGACGACATGGGAGGCTCCTGACTTGACATTGAGATCGTTGAGATGCGGGCGCCGCTGATCGTTCGCTGGTGTGAACGGCAAGCGGCGCCCCCATTTCAGCAATGTAATTCAGATCCTAGTAGACGAGTTGCGTGTTGAGGTCGCGCAGCACGGCCAGGCCCAGCTTTCTGAAGGCGGGGTATTGATCGGGAGCGATCGTCGTGCCCGTGGGCGTGAGACGCAGCGTTCGCGTCACCGTGAGCACGCGGCCGCTGGCCTTGTAGCTCGACCGATAGCTGCCAAGCGGCGAATCGATACTGGTGGGCTTCGGCAAATTCGCCAGCTTGACCTGCTTGGGCAGCGTGATGATGGTCGTCTCAGTCACTTGGCGCCCAGCAATCGGCATCGCGAAATCGCGCGACTCCACGTTCATCGCGCCGAAGGTGGAGGCGATGTTGACGAAGCCGGACAGCCCGCGCGGCACTTGCATCGCACCGGGGCCGGGAAGCTGCACGTAGCCCGGCTGTTCAAACGCGGTCTGATAGGCGAAGGGTTGAGCGAAATCGCGCGGGTCGCCATGCGTGAAGTCGCCCTGACCGCTGCGCCCGCCCGCGCTCAGCATCTGACTTGCCAGCGTGGACGTCGTGCCTGCGGGCACCGACGCGAAGATTTGGCGCGACACCCAGTCGAACACGCCGCTCGTCGCAATCTCGCCGGTACCCTTCAGATTGCCGTCGTCGTCGAGCGCCACGCGGGTGGTGATGTCGATGCGGGCGTTCTCGGGAGTGTTGCCGGGCAAGGTCATCATCCTGGCGTGCCCGGTGCCGTCGTCGGCGACGAGTGCCGACTTGCCAGCCTCGGTGACCGGCAACGTGCCGAAGCGCGAGACGCTCGCGGTCGAATCCACGAAGAGATTGAATTCCGGCAGATAGGTAATCGCGTGATTGAAGACGCCCAGCGGCGCCGCGACCTTCGGCAGCCAGTATCCGGTGCCGGCGTTCACGAGCACCGGGCTGCTCTTGATGCCCTTGGCGGCGAGCAGGGATTCGAGCAGCGTGACGTGGTCTTTGCAGTCGCCGTACTTTGCGTCGAGGATGGCAGATGCCTCGTGCGGCACGACGCCGCCAAAGGCCAGATAGACGCCGACATAGCGCACGTTCTTGGTGACCCATTCGTACAGGATCTGCGCTTGCTTGCGACGCTCGGTCACGCCTTGGGTGAGGCTATCGGCCAACGTTTGAATGGCCGGTGTCACTGCTGCCTTGGGAAGTGCGCGTTCGTTATAGGCTGCCGCGACAGACGCGAAGTCGGTGAATGTCGTGATCGCGACGCGCGGGCTGTGATCCACTAGCGCGACCGAGCCGGGTTCCGGCGCGTGGGCTGCGGTGTTGGCGAGCGTCCACTGCCATTGTTGCGTGTCGGGCTTGTCGGCCGTTTGCAGACCACCTTGCATGTCGATCGTATCGACATTCAGCTTCAGTGCGGCAGGCGCGCGTACGACGAGGCGAACCGACTGATAAGGCTTGTCTACGCCGAAATACTCGATGGCAGAGAACTGGCCGGGGAAGAGCGCTTGACGCTGCGTATAGCGTGTCTTCAAGGTCAGCGTGGCGCCGATTTCGGTGGCCGGGAAGATGACGGTCTTGACCTTGCCGTCATCGAACATCGGCGCGCCGGCGCTTTCGCGGCTTTGTTGCACGATGATCTTGTCGGCGGCCACGTCGATACGCTTGCCGTCCTTCGTGGTCGTGTAGGCGTCCTCGACAGCGAGATCCTGCAACGACGTGCTGTACCGCATCGCGACTTGGCTATTCGTTTTGACCGCGCGGTCGGTCTCCAGACGTAAATGTCGTGTCTCTTCGCGGGTGAAGGTGCCGTCGGCATTGATGTCGTAGATGACCTCGTCGGCGAGCACGGTGACGTCCGGCTCGAAGACGGCAGCGTGTGCAATGGCGCACGTGCCGACCGTCCCCAATATTGCAGCTACCCCGTAAATGAATTGGCGCATGTTCTTTGTGTGTGGAAATGGGATGCCGCCGTGACGCTACCCGATTCCCATGAATGCGCGATGACTCGGCGCCAGACCGAGTCAAATCTTATTCCCACTCAAGCGCCTTCTTGCCCCATTCGTACGCAAAACCCAACGCGAGGACGAAGAGGAAGAACATCATCGCGATGAACCCCGGCCATCCGACTTCTCGCATCGATACAGCCCACGGAATCGTGAAGGCCAACTCGATATCGAAGACGATGAAGAAGATCGCCACGCGATAGAAGCGCACATCGAATTGTTTGCGTGCATCGCCAAACGCATTGAAACCGCACTCGTAGGCCGAGTTCTTTTCGGCGTCCGGCCGGTGCGGGCGAATAGGCTTCGCGACGAACAGCAGTGCCGTGCCCATGAGCAGAGCCACCAGCAGGAACAGCAGGGCAGGGAAGTACTCGGAGAGGTCCACCGGGCCTCCTAAATGGAAGATTTCTGGAAGGAAGGAGTGCGCGTTATCGGTGCCATTCGAATGACACTCGTGCCACCGACACGCGCGTTGGCGCGAGGGTTCCGCCAACGCCGTGTTTTTGGGAAAAATCCTATGACGCGAGCTTCATCAACACGAGCCCGCTCACGATGAGCACAGCGGCGAGAAGTCGCATGGCGCTGGCCGATTCACCGAGCACAAGAACGCCGACGGTAAATGCGCCGATGGCACCGATGCCGGTCCAGATGGTGTAAGCCGTGCCGAGGGGAAGCGTCTTCATGGAGACCGACAGCAAACCGAAGCTGGCGGCCATGGTGACGAGGGTGATGACAGAGGGGACCCACTTCGTGAAGCCCGCAGACTGCTTCATCGTAAAGGCCCAGACGATCTCGAGAAGGCCCGCAAACAACAAATATATCCAAGCCATACGGCTCTCCTATTTGGGTAGAGCCGGGCCGTCCCGGAATGTGTTGCCAGCAGGCTGAGGTCGTCCTCAGCCCTGAACTATAGCAAATTGCACACTAAAGTGCGTGCACTTAGAGCATGCGTTCAATCGCGTTGCGCATGCTGTTTTCGGCGCGCAGCGTGCTGCCGAGCGTCACCTTCTGTGCCGTACGTCGCGACGGCGAATTTCACGAGCTCATCTTTCCGGGGCGGGCGGCGGCGTCTTTCTTGAGCTCGTCGATCAAGGCGTCATGGATCAGTGCGACAGGCCGGACGAGGCGCGACGGCAGCGCACCGTGCACGAGCCAGACATTGAGCCCGCTGCGGAATTCGGGCACGTCCACGATTTGCAATGCGTCGTGATGGGGGCTGCGTGCCAGCACTTCAGGGGCGGCGAGCCCGACGCCCAAACCCCGCGCGACGAGCGACAGTTGCAACTCGGAGCCGAACGCTTCGACGGCCACATGGAACGGCAACCCTGCTGTGACCATCGCGCGGCTTAGCGCCGAGCGCATGCCGCAGCCATCCTGATTCAGCACCCACGAGTGTTCCGCCAACTCGGCGAGCGTTGCGGACTTATCGGCCAGACCGAGCGAGCGCGGCGCAACCACCACAGTGGGCTTGTGCGCGAGCAGTGTCGTCGTTAGACCTTCCGGCATCGCCGCACTTTCGGGCAGCAGCACGATGGCGGCGTCCACCTTGCCGCGCTCGACGTTCTGCAACAGGCCCGGTGACCAGCCTGCGGTCACGCGCAGGGTCAGCTTGGGGAAGGCGGCACGCAACCGGTCGATGGGCTGCTCCAGCGCCAATTCCGAGAGAAACGGCGGCACACCGATGTTGAACTCACCCGTAGGTTCGTTATCGGGGGAGGCCACGGCCATTAGGTCGTCGACCGCCCGCAGCACCGTGCGCGCGAGCGCATAGACCTCGTTACCCGCGGCGGTCGGCTTGAGCGGTTTGCTCTGGCGGTCCAGCAGTTCGATGCCGAGCATCTTTTCCAGATTCTGGACACGGCGTGTCAAACCCGGCTGCGTCAGGAAAAGCTTCTCCGACGCCCGCACCATCGATTCGCTCTCGACCACTGCCACGAAAGCCTGCAAGTCATGTGTGTTCAAAACAAACTCGCATAATCAATATGAACATAATTCAATTGTGGCATAACGTTGGCGTTTCTACAATCAGCCGGACCGACTCAATGGATCCGGAAAAATGACGCAGCCACCTACCGTTTGTACGCGTAACTTCGCGACGCCTCAGCCACTACCGCCAACCGTGTCGCCACCGCCTTCGGCCGTGCCCGAAGGGGCAGGTCTTAGCAGGCAGATGACGCTTTTCTTCGCGGCAGCCGTCGGCATCATCATCCTGAATTTGTCCGCCGCGCAGCCGCTGACGGGCCCCGTGAGTCATGCGCTGAATTTGCCTGTGGGGCTGTCGGGCCTGATCGCAATGCTGCCGCAACTGGGTTATGCGGCGGGCTTGCTGCTGCTCGTGCCGTTATGCGACTTGCTTGAGAATCGCCGCCTCATCGTGGTGACGCTGACGTGCTGTGCGGCATTTTTGGCGGTGTCTGCGCTCTCGCATTCAGGATGGGTGTTTCTGGCCTCGGTATTTCTCGCGGGGGCCACGTCGAGTGTGATTCAGATGCTTGTTCCGATGGCGGCGTCGATGGCGCCGGAGCAACGGCGCGGCCAAGCGATTGGCAACGTGATGAGCGGGTTGATGCTTGGGATTCTGCTTTCGCGTCCGCTCGCGAGTCTGATTACGGGCACGTTTGGATGGCGGGTGTTCTTCGGCATCGAGGCGCTCGCCGACGCTTTGCTCGCGGTGGTGCTGTATCTCCGGTTGCCGAATCACGCACCGCACGCTGGCGCGAGTTATCCGGCCTTGCTGCGCTCGCTGTGGACGCTGCTGCGCACGGAACCCGTATTGCAACGCCGCGCCTTGCAGGCGGCGCTGGCACTGGGTGCGTTCAGCGCGTTCTGGACGGCCATCGCGTTGCGACTCGCACAACCGCCGTTCTCGCTGGGTATGCAGGGCATTGCCGTGTTCGCGTTGGCGGGGGCCTCGGGCGCCATTGTGACGCCGCTTGCCGGATATCTCGGAGACCGTGGCGCGGGCCACGCGACGCAGATCGTTTCGCACGCCGTGATGATTGTCGCCGTGCTGATGCTCGGTGCGGCGGGTGCGGGGTGGGGCGGTTTCTCGCCGGTGGCGCATCCCGTGCTGGCACTGGCGATGCTCGTCGCCGGGGCCGCAGCGCTCGACGCGGGCGTCATCACCGACCAGACGCTCGGACGTCGCGCGGTCAACCTGCTGAACCCTGCGGCGCGCGGTCGGTTGAACGCGCTCTTCGTCGGCATCTTCTTCGTAGGCGGCGCGATCGGTGCGGCGCTCTCGGGAGCCGCGTGGGCATGGGCCGGATGGAGCGGCGTGTGTGCGGTCGCGCTGGGGTTTGCCGTCGCGCTGTTGCTAGTCGGCTGGCTGGATCGCGCCTCGCAAGGACGTCGTGCGTGAGGTGACGGCGCTCGCTGCGATATCGCGCGGCGTAGCGCCGAACATGCGCTTCATCCACGTGGCCATATGACTCTGATGCGAGAAGCCGGTGTCGAGCGCGATTTGGCTCACGCTCAGCCGGCCCTCGATCAGCAGGGCTTTGGCCCGTTCCAGACGACGCTGCACGACGTACCGATGCACCGGCACGCCCATCGTTTCGCGAAACAGCACTTTGAAATGGGGGACGCTCAGCTCGACGAGGGCTGCGAGTTCCGTGAGCGAAAGGCGTTCGTCGAGATGGGCTTCGACGTAGTCGATGACGCGCGCGGCGGCGCGTGCCGACAAGGTGCGGCGCTTGCGATCGGATTGGGGTTCTGCATTGGCTGCCCCGCCGGTACTGGCTAGCCGCACGATCATCGCCGTGCAAAGGCTCTCGGCGTAGAGGGGATCGGAGGCGTCGTCGGCTTCGAGTTCCGCCTGTAAGGCCCACGCCATTTGCTGAAAGCGTGCGTCGCGCCACTGGAAGTGCGGGCGAATTAGCGCGTCTGACGACTTCAGGCCGAGTTGATCGTAGGTGTCGCGAACCCGATCGGCAGCAAACCAGATGCTGAGGATGGTGCAGTCGGCGTCATCGGACCAAATGCCCGCCATCCCCGCAGGAATGACGTCGGCGTCGCCATGGGACTGAATGCGTGCCTTCGGCGCCCCTTCGCATCGACAAACCGCGTTGACAGGCCTGCCCACGTGAACCCCGACCCGGTGATGCGAGAACGCCGGAATGCGATGTTCACCAGCGGCGACGCGGTACACGTCGGCACCGAAGCCCGACCACCCGAGCGACGTGCTCGAGAGCAGGCTTTTGCGCTGCCCGGAGTGCGGAATCAACGTTGTGTGAGATGCCTTCATTGCCTGCCCCGTGCTTCTCGATGTGATGCCGCATTTTGCGGCAAATTTCGCGCGCGTGCTGGTGGTGATACGAGCAGGGCGATAGGCGGGCTCAGGTTGTCATCCGAATGTGATGGGGAACATCCGTCCGTGTAAGTTTTTCGTCGTGAGGCTTCGTAGACTCAAGATCCATGAATGAGAGGCGATGGACTATGTACGTCATTTTTGGTGCATCGGGAAAAGTGGGCCGCGCGACGGTGGCGGCGCTGCGCAACGTTGGGCACGCAGTGCGAGCGGTGGTGCGCGATCCGGCACAGCACGACGTGCTGAGAAGTCTGGGGTGCGAGGTGGTTCGCGCGGATATCGACGACGAGGCATCGGTGCGGCGCGCGCTTGAAGATGCGCACTCGGTGCAACTGCTTTGCCCGGTGGCACATCATGCGGCGGACCCGGAAGGTGCCATGCGGCGCACATTCACCACGACCGCGCGTGCATTGCGCGGTCATACGCATCTGCACGTCGTCGCGTTGTCAGACTACGGTGCGGAGTTGACGGCGGATTCGGGGATCACGATGTTGTTTCGCGAGCTTGAAGCCGCGTATCGAGACGCGGCGCCACACCTGACGTTGTTGCGCTCGGCGGAGCATATGCAGAACTGGGCGCGCGTGGTGCCCGTGGCACTGGCTTCCGGGTGGCTACCGAGTTTTCATCATCCGATCGACAGGCCATTTCCGACCGTGTCGGCAAGCGATGTCGGTGTTGTGTCTGCGCAGCTTTTGCTCGACGGGCATGACGGTAACGGTGTGCGCGTGGTGAGCGTCGAAGGGCCGCGCCGCTATCGCGCGGGTGACTTTGCGCAGGTGTTAAGCGAAGTCAGCGGACGCGAAATCACGGCGCTCCCGCTGCCACGCAATGCGTGGGACGCGGCGCTCTCGCGGGCGGGATTGAACGCGGATCTCGCCCGTCTCGTTATCCAGACCTACGACGCGCAGAATGCTGGTCGCATCGATGTAGAAGCGGGGAGCGAGCGGCGTTTCGGCACCACCGAGTTGCGAGATGCGCTGACAGCGCAAGTGCTCGCGATTGCCGCGCACCAGCCGCCATCTCCCTGAAGGAGTTTTTCATGCTGTCATGCCCTATTACTTGCTCGACTCGCCATTTCCTCGAGAAATCTCGTGCGCCTGCAAAGCACCATGTGTCGGTGCCGAAGCTCTACCGAGCGCTGGAACTGATCGCCAAGGCGCTTCGTTGGGAGGCGCTCGAGGAATTGCTGAGTGCGATTCCCAGTAGCAATGAGGATTTCGGTATTTCGTAGTGGAGCATTGCCGCCGGTGGCTTCGCCCGGCGCGCCTTAACCGTCGGTCGAGATCGTTAGCGGTTCCCATGCACCGAACTCGTTATCCAACGCCGTCAGATTCTCTCGCACAAGGTTGAGCGCATCGCTGCCGAGCAGCAGGTGAGCCGGTGGATGCTCCACCGTCATGATGGCGAGCATGGCGCGAGCGGCTTTGACCGGATCGCCGAGTTGCTTGCCGCTCTTCGCTTCGCGCGCGGTTCTGACGGGATCGAAGAGCGCGTCGTAATCCGGAATTGAGCGCGGCGTTCTCGTCATCGAACGCCCGGCCCAATCGGTGCGGAACGAGCCGGGGGCGACAGCCGTCACCGCAATCCCTAACGGTTTGACTTCCTTGCCGAGGCTCTCAGAAATGCCCTCCAACGCAAACTTGCTGCCGCAGTAGTAGGCGATGCCGGGCATGGTGACGTGCCCGCCCATCGAGGTGATGTTCAGAATGTGGCCGCGACGGCGCGCGCGCATGAACGGCAGGACCGCTTTGATCATGGCGACGGCGCCAAAGACATTCACGTCGAACTGACGGCGCATTTCCGAGAGCGGCGATTCTTCCAGCACGCCCTCGTGCCCATAGCCAGCGTTGTTGATCAGCACGTCGACCGGGCCGACGTTCGCCTCGATGTCGGCAACGACATCGTCGATGACATCGAAGTGGGTCACATCGAGTACGCGCGCAAAAGCGGCGTCGGAGATCGCTTCAAAATCACGCTTCGCCTGCTCGCTTCGGACTGTACCGACCACGGTATGTCCTGCCGCCAGCGCTTCGTGCGCGAGCGCTCGGCCAAACCCGCTACTCACGCCAGTGATGAGCAATATCTTTCCGGATGCCATGCTTGCCTCTCTCGAGTAATGTGCAGAGAATGCATAGTAATCTCGTGAATTCGCGCGTTTAAGCCATATTCGCCTATTTTTATTGCCTAAAACTATGAATGAACAACAGACCTTGCGACGACGCGTCGGCACGACTTCCGACACGCACGCCAGAACGATTGCGCTGTTGCGGGCATTGGCACCTGAGGAGGGTTACAACCTGACGGCGCTGTCCAGCGTGCGAATTCTGCGTTCCGACCGCGCGCTATCTCGCACCCCAGTGCTGTACGACCCGGGCATCGTGATCGTGTGTCAGGGGCGCAAGCGGGGGTATTTTGGCGGCCAATGCTATGTGTATGACGAGGATCACTATCTCGCCGTTTCGGTCCCCGTTCCGTTCAGTATGGAGACGGATGCCACGCCGCAACGCCCGCTTCTAGCGCTCTACTTGCATCTCGATTTCACGCTGGCCGCAGAGCTAGCGGCGCAGATCGACGCGCAGGGGACGGCGTCATTCACGCACGCACCACAGAGCATGATGTCGACACCAATGGATGCGAGCATGCAGGCGTCGGTATTGCGCTTTCTCGAGGCGATGCATCAACCGCTGGAAGCCGCGGTGCTGGGGCCGGCGCTGTTGCGCGAGTTGTATTTCAGGGTGTTGACTGGCGCGCAGGGTGGGGCCATGCGAGAGGCGCTGGCCATGCGAGGGCAGTTTGGAAGAATTGGTCGGTCGCTGCGACTGATTCATGCCGGGTATGCGCAAGCGCTCGACGTGACGCAGCTCGCTGACGAAGCCGGAATGAGCGTGCCGAGTTTTCATAGCCATTTCAAGGCGATCACTCATGTGTCGCCCATGCAGTACGTGAAATCGACTCGCCTGCATCAGGCGCGGCTGCTCATGGTGCGTCAGGACCTGACAGCCGAGGCAGCAGGGCTGGCGGTCGGTTACACGAGTGCCTCGCAGTTCAGCCGTGAATTCAAGCGACTTTTCGGTTTGACGCCTGCGGCAGAGGCGAAACGTATGCGCGCGAGCTTCGCGATTCCGGAAGCCTTTGACGGGGCGGCCTACGTGTCGTCTCACTAACCGATGCTTCGCTGGCTCACTTCACCGGAATGACCGTTCCACGGTCGACTTCCACGGCGGTCACGGCGTTTTGCGGCGAGCCGTCGATCAGTTTGTCGGAGTAGGTCAGGTAGACGAGCGTGTTGCGGGCTTTATCCACCATGCGCACGATCCGCAGCTTTTTGAATAACGGTGAGAGGCTTTCCGAGAAGACTTCTTCTTGCTTCGGCAGCGGTCCCGTGAACGAGATTGGGCCGACCGGACGGCAGGCGATCGAGGCTTCGGCCTTGTCTTCTGCTAATCCGACCATGCCCTTCACACCGCCGGTCTTTGCGCGAGAGACATAGCACGTAATGCCGTGCACTTTCGGATCGTCGTAAGCATCCACCACAATCTTGTGATCTGGCCCCACCCACTGGAATGCGGTGCTCACGTCGCCAATCTTTTCCGCGTGCGCCCAACTCGTGGCAACCGTTAGCGCCAGCGCGATTGCAATCTTCATTTTCGTATCCGTTTCGTGTCGGTTCGGCGTCGCTAGCGGCTGCGACCATCGCGAGCCAAGCGCTACGACACGCGGATTCTACTCGCGTCGGATGTGGCGCGTGTGACGCTCACACAGACATCGGCGCGAACTAATCCTCGTTGACTGCTTGTTGCAGAATCTCCATCCAGCGCGCCTGATCCTTCTCGCCGATCATTCGGATCTTCCATTCCGGCGCGTCGATATCTTTGACGACCAGGACGAAATGACTCAGCGCGTCGGCATGCGCCTTCGCGCGAAGCGCATTGCCGACGTTCTGCGCCGCACCGGATGCTCCGCCAAACGCCGTGACGTGCGTCGGCCCGGCGTGCACCTTGCTGGCCTTCCAACTCCGGATGTCGGTGAACGGATACGTTTTCATCCGCCACTTCTCGGCAACGGTCACGCATTTTGTCTGCGGATTCAGCACGATGCCGCTGTCTCCGAAGAAAAACGAATACCCCTGACCTTCCTGCAAACCCGCGGCGGCGAGCATGTCCGTCTTCAAACTCCGCTTGCGCAGCACGTGCCATACCGGCAGCGCGACCAAGCAGACGAAAAAGAGCAGCGTTACGAAGGTACCCATCGTTATCCCCTTATCGGCAATCTCAGAACTGGTACTGGGCACCCAGCGTGAACATATCCGCCTTGATGCCGACGTTATCGCCGTTCGAGCCTGCGGCGAAGTGGTCGTAATCCACACGCAGGTGGAGGTGCTGCGTCACCTTGTACTTCACGCCTGCGCCAAACGTGACGTGCCCCTTGACGCCCATGTTGTCGTACGAATCCTTCGAATTGAATCCACCGATGCTCGCGCCGGTTTCTTGCGAGCGATTGGCGAGCACGCTATAGCCGACCTTGCCGAAAACGCTGAACGCATCGGTAATCGGATACGACACGATCGCGTCGATAAAGCCGCCGAGTGCGGTCAACTTGTTCTGGCGGCCATTGCTGAACTCGACCTTATCCGCGCCAAGATCGACGAAGCCCGTCTCCAGCGCCAAGTAGTCGTTGAACTGATACCCCGCGTACACCTTGAAGCCAAACCGATTGCGATTCTGCGTGTAGGTCAACGGCGGAATGGCGATATCGCTGTCGTCGCCCGTGATGTTCGACAAACCCGCGGAGGCACCCAGATAGAAGCCATGCGAGTTATTCGAGGCTTCGGCGGCGAAGCCGAGCGCGGGCAGCATCGTCAGAAGACAGGCGAGGGCGGCGATGGTCTGTTTTTTCATTGTTGTGGTTCGAAGAATGATTGCCCCAAGGAGAACCGGTGGACCGGCGGCGCACGTGCGTCGAAAGCCCCGAGACACCTTGAGCGCAGGTGTGGGTTGGGAGAGATCGTAGGAGGGGGCACGCGCTTGGACAATCGCTTAGGCGATGGCGCGCGACTCAACCCGTGAGCGATGCCGGATCAACCGGCATCGTCGGGAAGGACTTACTGGGCGGGGGATTGCGGCAGGTTCAATGCGGCGAAGCGAATCAACTCGGCGTTGGTGTCGAGGTTGAGTTTTCGTTTGATGTTGGTGCGGTGGGTTTCGACGGTGTTCGCGCTGCGGCCGATGCGCTCGGCGATTTGCTGTTTCTTCAGACCTTGCCCGATGAAGCCGAGGATCTCGATTTCACGCGTCGACAACATGCCCAGCGGCGTGGTCGATTGCGGTGCCAGGCCGCGTGCGCGGCGCAGCAGGCGTTGTTGCACGTCGGGCGGGAAGTACGGCACGCCGCGCAGGACCGAGGCGATCGCATCGAGGATTGTGCGTCCGGCGTTGGCCTTGTTGACATACCCCATGGCACCGGCGAGCGCGGCGGGTTCGGCGTAGGCGGCGTCGGAATGCATCGAGATGCAGACGACGGCGGTTTCTGGAAACTCTCGTGCAATCGTGCCGATCAGCGGCAGCGTTAGCGCGTCGCCAAGCATCAAGTCGACTAGCGCCACATCCGGCCGGTGGGCGCGCACGGCCGCCAGACCTTCGGCTTCGTCGCCTGCCTGAGCCAGCACGCGGTAGTTGGGCGACGCGTGAAACAGCGTCACAAGGCCATCGCGCACGATGGGGTGATCGTCGATAAGGACAAGGGTGTGAGACATGTCAGGTTGGCTGCATATCAGGGCCAGACGCCAAGCGCGACGCGGCCGGGTTACTTCACTTCGACAATGACGCCACCGTGAGGCCCGCGGCGGAAGTCTGCCTGCATGCCAAGCAACTGGGCCCGTGAGCGAATACTGCGCAATCCTACGCTAGTCGTCGGTAGATCGGAAACGTCGATAGGGTTTGGCAGCCCGACGCCGTCATCGCTTACTGTCAGTGCGACGCGCCCGTCGATATCGAGGAGTTGCACGTCGATACGGTGCGCCCGGCCGTGGCGCAAGGCATTGGAGATCGACTCTTGCACGATGCGATAAAGATGCAGCGAGGCTTCCTGCGACAGCAACTCGGTGTCGTACGAGAGATCGAGATGACAGCCGTCGGGGAGTAGTCGTCCTATCTCGTCGCAGAGCTCACGCAGTGCCGCGCCGAGGTCATAAGGCGAGCCGTCGAATGGGGTCAGTCCTCGCGAAAGGGTGCGAATGGTAGCGATGCTGCCTTCGACGATTTTGGCGATCTTGTCGATCGACTGGCGATGACCGGTGTCCGAGGCGGCGGGCTGGGAGTGGGCGAGCGTTTCGAGCATCAACGACGCGCCGGTGAGTTTCTGCCCCAGATCGTCGTGCAGCTCACGGCCGATACGCTGCCGTTCGCGTTCGCCTTGCCGTGCGAGTTCCTGCTCGGCTTGAAGCCGTTCGCGCAACAGCCGATCGACTTGATCGCGCGTGCTGGCCAGTGACGCAGATTGCGACGTGACGGTGGTGGTCAATTGCCGTTGCGACGCGAGCAGCAGGTAAATGACTGCGGCGCTGATAACGCTGAGCAAGATACCGACGGCATAGCCAATGGCTTGAATGTGCGCGCCGATGGGGTCTTTGAAGCGATCTTTGGCGACGGTGAAGTCGAGTTCGAAGACACGGTCGGCGACGAAGAACGAGCGTTTTAGCGTCGCCACGGAGGTGGCCGACGGATGGTCGTCGGCACCGAGGCGATAAAGCGTTCGCCGCAAGGGGAGTTCGGACTCGCCGGATAGCGGTAGCGAGCGGAACGTGAGCGCGAGGTACTGCCGGTCGGCGGCGGGAATGGCTTCATGGATCAGCGTGGGACAGTCGACGAAGATGCCGACCGATCCCGCAAAGTTCGACATCCGGCTGCCCGGCGGCGGGATATTTGCCGAACGGTAGATTGCCAGACGGATGCCGAGTCCCGCGCCGGGCTTGTCTTCGAGTTGCGGGATTGCCAGTCCCGAGGTGACGGCGGTGGCCGATTCTGCGACTTGCTGCGTGACGGACTCCGGATAGTTCATGTAGATGTCCCGGCCGAGATAGACCGTGTTCGGCGACGAATCGAACCGAACGACGAGGCGGTGTGGCAACGTTGTTGCCTTCGGGAACACGGAGAAGTTTGTCAGGTGCTCGGTCTCGCGAATCTGGCGCTCGTAGCGCGCCGTGTCGGCCGTGGCGATGTACTCGTTGAAGTTGATGTTGACCAGCGCCGGGAAGCGGTCGTGAATGCGCAGGGCGTCGTGAAAAGCGAGGAACAGCCGCGTCGTGGGCTCGCCGGTGACCGACCATAGGCCGCGCAGACCGAGCAGGATGTCGGTGTAACGCAGCAACTGCACTTGGACCTTATTGCTCGCGTCGGTGGCGAACTCGTTAAAACGCAGGTCCGCCGCTGCTTGCGTGCGGGTTGCTAGCTCGCTCACGACCAGATGGCTTACGCCCAACAGCGCAAGAAAGACGGTCAAGGCGATGGCCAACGGCAGATGGGAGAGACGTCGGATCACGAGACGAAGAGGCGTGATGGAGATTGGACGCCATCTTGCCGGGGAGTGGGCGTGGGGGCAAGTCTCGCGCTTATCGACTGCTCATCCCCTAAACGTCTTCGCCGTCTCCTCCGCAGCAAACCGCAACTCCGGTTCAAACGCGAGCAGGTCGTCGAGCGTGAGCCGTCCGACCGGTGCCTGTACCGCAATGGCCGCGCAGGCGCGGTTGCGGTTGAGCATCACCGGCACCGCAATTGCGATCAGCCCCTGAAGGTGTTCCTGATTGTTGATGCCCATCTTGCGACGGCGGGTGCGCGCAAGTTCCGCGCGTAGCTCGCTCCGGTCGGTAAATGTGCGCTCCGAGAATCGTCGCAATGGCAGCGTCTCGATCAACCGCTCCCTTCGCTCCTTCGGTAAAAAGCTCATCAGCAGCTTTCCGCTCGCCGAGCAATGCAGCGGCACGTGCGACCCCGGTTGCAAATGCATGCGCAGCGGCCATTCCGTCTCCACACGATCCACGTAAATCACATCGTTACCCGAGAGCATCGTGAGATTGCACGTCTCACCGATTCGCACCACCAGTTGTTGCAACAGCCCATGACGTGCCGCCGCCGGGCCGGTTTGCATCAACACATTGATCGCCAGCGCCCGCACGCGCGGCGAGCACTCATAGCGTCGGTCGTCGGCGCTGCGGGTAATGAGCCACGCATCTTTGAGCTGCGTGAGGATGCGATGCACGGTCTGCTTGGGTAAGCCCAACGCGTTGACCAGATCCATCATCGACTGCGGTCCGCCAGCCGTGGCCAGCGTCTCCAATACCCGAAACGCTCGTACTGCCGCAGCGTTCGATTGATTCGATGCCGTCATGTTCGTCTCCTTTGCGCCTAACCGTCCGTGCGGTTACGCGTCGCTTACGGCGATTTTGCATCGGTTTCGTTATTTTTGCGGACTTCCTTCGGTCCCGAATATCGAGACGACCTGTACACCCCCTCGTTGTGTCCGGTTTGTCCGGGAATTTGAGACCTGCGACGCCACCGCGCTGGCTAGATTGGTTACACGCAAGACAAACCAACGACAAGCGCGCCGCGCATCAGGAGACATCACATGAATTCACGGGCTTTCGGATCCGATATCCATCCTTCCAGTGCGAGCGCAGGTAGCGCCGCACAGGATGTCGAACGTCAGGTCGCCGAGCTTGTCGCCCGCGCCAGGACGGCACAGCGTGAGTTTGCGAGTGGAGGACAGCAGGCGCTCGACACAGCGGCGTGCGCCGCCGCGTGGGCGATCATGGAGTCCACCCGCAACCGGCAACTCGCCGAGCTTGCCGTGCACGACACCGGTCTGGGCAACGTCGAAGACAAGATTCAGAAGAACTTCCGAAAGACGCTCGGCCTGCTGCGCGATCTTCACGGACGCAAGACGCATGGGGTGATTGCCGAAGACACACAAAAAGGCATCGTCGAAATCGCGCGTCCCGTCGGCGTTGTCGCTGCAGTCACGCCTTCCACGAACCCCGCCGCGACGCCCGCGAACAAGATCGTCAACGCGCTCAAGTGCGGCAATGCCGTCATCGTGGCGCCTTCTCCCAAAGGCCATTCGGCCTGCGCGTTGCTGCTCAAGTTCATCCACGCAGAACTCGCTAAGGCGAACCTCTCGCCGGACCTCGTGCAGATGCTGCCGGAACCGGTAACAAAGGCGGCAACCGCTGCCCTGATGCGACAGGCGGACCTGATCGTTGCCACCGGCTCGCAAGCCAATGTGCGCATGGCCTACACCAGCGGAACACCAGCGTTCGGTGTCGGTGCGGGCAACGTGGCCTCGATCGTGACGTCGAGCGCCGATCTGAGCGATGCCGCCACCAAGATTACCCGCTCGAAGACATTCGACAACGCGACGAGTTGCTCGTCGGAAAACAGCGTCGTGATCGAGAGCGGTGTCTACGACGCCATGATCGATGCGTTGCGCGCCGCCGGTGGGGTGATGCTCACCGGCGACCAAAAGCGCGCTTTGCAGGACGTGATGTGGGTCGACGGGAAGTTGTCCGGCAACTGCACGGCGAAATCGGCAGAGGTTATCGCGCAACTCGCTGGATTGAATGACGTTGCAGCCCAACACCCGGCGTTTCTGATGGTGGAGGAGTCGGGCACGGGCACGGATTATCCGTTTTCCGGCGAAAAGCTTTCCCCAGTGCTGACGGTTTATCGCGCGCGAGACTTTGACGATGCCATTTCGCTTGTCGAGCGCATCTATGCCTACATGGGCGCCGGGCATTCCGTCGGCTTACATGGGGCGGATCGCAATCAGGCGCTGCAACTGGGCGAGACCCTGCCGGTTGCGCGCGTGATCGTCAATCAAGCGCATTGCTTCGCCACCGGCGGAAATTTCGACAACGGGTTGCCGTTCTCGCTGTCGATGGGGTGCGGCACGTGGGGACGCAACAACTTCACGGACAACCTGAACTATCGCCAGTATCTGAACGTGACGCGCGTGGCGTATCCGATCGCAGCCGCTGTGCCTGAGGTCGACGACCTGCTGGGCGACTACTTCGGGAGGTACGGACGATGAACGCACCCATGAACCAGCGGCTGGCGGCTACCGTCGCAGCGCACGAGTCATCGTTAGAACCGCCACGTACGGTGCGGGATCTGATCGAGTTGCAAGCAACGGCGTTCGGCGCAAAGCCCTTTCTTTTGACGACCGGCGACGCGAGCGCTTCGGAGATTGGCGACGACCTCGGTGTATCCGGCGCAGTGCCTCTCGCCGATGCACCAGAACTCACCTTCGCTTCTGTGCGCGACGATTGCCGCGCGCTTGCCGAGCGTTTCTCTGCGGCGGGCCTGCGGCAGGGCGACATCGTTTCTGTCTGCATGGGCAATGGCCCGCAGACGGCGCGTCTCATTCTCGCGGCGATGTATAGCGGGCTGGTCGTCAATCCGATCAACCTGCTGTGTCAGCCAGCACAGTTGCAATACATCGTGGAGCATTCGGATACGCGGCTCGTATTCGTTTCCGAAGCGATGTTGCCTGCGCTAGCGCAAGCGATCGGCGCCGCGCGCGAGCAGGGCATGACGAGGCCCGTCGGCGTGGTATGCACGTCGCCGGAATCGATGGGGTTGCCCGATATTCCGCCGCTCGGCGAATCCGGCGCTGCACAGCAACCGATGGACGGCATAGCCCTCCTCATGTACACGTCCGGCACAACGGGTGTGCCCAAAGGTGTGCTGCTCACGCATCGGAACTTGCTGGCCAACGCGGCATTCATTAGCGACGAGCATTGCCTTTCGTCAGAAGACCGCGTGCTGGCGTCGTTGCCGCTTTATCACATCAACGGACTAGTGGTGACGCTGTTCGCACCGCTATTTCACGGTGGGTCGGTTGTCATGGCCCCGCGCTTCTCCGCACGAACGTTCTGGCGAGACGTCACCGCGACGCAATGCTCCTGGATCAACGTCGTGCCGACGATCGTCGCTTACCTGCTCGATGGCGAGGTACCCGAACGATCCGCGCTAAAAGCGCTGCGGTTTTGCCGAAGCGCGTCGGCGGCGTTGCCGGGCGATCACCACCGGGCGTTCGAAGCACGCTTCGGTATTGGCATCATCGAGACGATGGGCATGACGGAGACGGCTGCGCCGGTGTTCAGCAACCCGATCGATGCGAGCCGCCGCCGGGTGGGCAGCATCGGTCTGCCGTCCGGTGGCCAAGCAAAGGTCGTGCGACGCGATGGCACACCGACCGACGTTGGCGAGACGGGAGAGTTGGTGCTGCGTGGCGCACAGGTCATGCGCGGTTACTACAAGCGTCCGGACGAGACTGCCGCTGCGTTCACCGCTGACGGTTGGTTACGCACCGGCGATCTGGGGTACTGCGACAGCGACGGGTACTTCTACATCACCGGGCGAGCGAAGGAATTGATCATCAAGGGCGGCGAGAACATCGCGCCGCGAGAGATCGACGAGGCGCTGCTTCAGCACCCGGGCGTGCTCGAAGCCGCCGCTGTGGGTGTGCCGGACGCCGCGTACGGGCAGGAGATTGTGGCGTTCGTCGTGGTGCGCGAGCGTGCTTGCAGTGCCGATGGCACGGAAGTTCAGCCCTTCATCCCGCCCGATGCCGACGCCCTGCGCGAACACTGCCTCAAGACGCTCGGCCGCTACAAAACACCGAAGGAATTCCGCTTTGTCGCCGACTTGCCGCGTGGACCGTCGGGCAAGGTGCAGCGTTTGAAGTTGCTGCAAAGCTAGCGGACTGTCCTTGCCCGCTAGCGTCACGCATTGCCGCATTACCCGCAGGACACGATCGCAAGTGCACGACACGTGCGACGTAAATACATAGGAGACAACATGGACAAGCGTTCCGGCCGCGTGAAGACGCGCCACATCATTCTTGCGGTCATGTGCCTGATGTATTTCATCTCGTACATCGATCGTGTGAACATCGCCGTCGCTGGCCCTTTCATTCGACAGGAGATGGGGTTGACCACGGTGCAGTTGGGCCTGGTCTTCTCGGCGTTCGCGTATCCGTATGCGGCGATGCAGATATTCGGCGGATGGCTGGCCGATCGCTACGGACCCAAGTTAGTGCTAACCGTGCTTTCGTTAATCTGGGGCGCGGCGACGCTTGCCACCGGATTCGCGGGAAGTATTGCGATGCTGGTGGCGTTGCGGTTCTTGTTGGGCATTGGCGAAGGCGGCGCGTTTCCGACGGCAACGCGCGCATTTACCTACTGGATGCCAGTGGCGGAGCGCGGTTTTGCGCAGGGTATTACGCATAGCTTCGCGCGGCTGGGCGGCGCTATTACGCCGCCGGTGGTGCTCGCGATTGTGGTGGCCTTCGGGTGGCGTGAGGCGTTCATCGTGCTGGGTGTGGTGAGCCTTGCATGGACGCTGCTCTATGTGAAGGTGTTCACCAACACGCCGGATCAGCACCGCCGCATGACGGCGGAAGAGACGGCGGAGATCGGCTACAAAGCGGGCGAATGCGAGCGCGTGAAACGTGCCTCGACACCTTGGCGCAAGCTCGTCCGCCGGATGTGGCTCGTCACGTTCGTCGATTTCTGTTACGGCTGGCTGCTGTGGGTGTACCTGACGTGGATGCCGTCGTATCTACGCGAGTCGCAGGGCTTCGACCTCAAGCAATTGGCGCTATTCACTGCGCTGCCCTTACTCGCTGGTGTGGTGGGCGACACGCTGGG
Organism: Pandoraea pneumonica; assembly: GCF_049918595.1. Lineage (GTDB taxonomy): Bacteria > Pseudomonadota > Gammaproteobacteria > Burkholderiales > Burkholderiaceae > Pandoraea > Pandoraea pneumonica_A. Next base: position 186,382 of record NZ_JBNCRZ010000001.1, on the reverse strand, counting down.
CGGTGTGATCTCCGACAAGCTCTATAAAGCGACAGGACGGCTACGTTTCGCTCGTGTATCGGTCCTGGTGGTCGGCATGGGGGGATCGCTAGCGTTCCTGTTGCCGATGACGATGGTGTCGAATCCGATGACGGCGGTGCTGCTGCTCTCGGCGTCGTTCTTCTTCCTCGAAATCACCAATCCGGTGCTGTGGACGTTGCCGCTCGATATCGCAGGCAAGTACGCCGGTACGGCGGGCGGGATGATGAACACCGGTTTCGGTCTGGCCGGGATGATCTCGCCGGTGGCCTTCGGGTACTTGATCGAGACGACCGGCAGCTATAACGTGCCGTTCGCCATTTCGGCGGCATTGCTTGGTGTGGGCGTCGTTGCCGCACTGTTTATCGACACAAGCAAGACGGTGGAGAAAGATGAGGCGGATGCCGGGCGCAACGAGCCTACCGGCGTTATGGACACCGCGCCGCTTTGGGTCGCCGTCGGGCCGCAACGACACCCGTTGCGTCGCCCGTTGCGCTGGCGCCGGTGAGGGGTATGCTCTCGGGGAATCTGCCACTTATCGGATCGCCCATGACTGAACGCCCACATGAGTTCCTTGACCAGAACGCGTGGGAACACTGGTTGACGCAACACGGTGAGACGTCGGCCGGGATATGGCTGCGCCTTGCCAAAAAGGGGAAGGCACAGCCGTCGTTGACTTACGGGCAAGCAGTAGAGAGTGCCCTTTGTCACGGTTGGATCGATGGGCAGAAGAAGGCGGAAAGCGACGACTATTGGCTGCAACGCTTTACGCCGCGTACCGCAAAAAGCATCTGGTCGAAGCTCAATCGCGACCGGGTCGAGGCGCTGATTGCCGCAGGCAGAATGCTTCCCCCGGGCATGCGAGAAGTCGAGAGAGCCAAAGCCGATGGCCGATGGGTGGCGGCGTATGCATCGCCCAGCAATGCGGTTGTGCCCGACGACCTGCAAGCTGCACTCGATGCCAACCCCAAGGCTCGTGCGTTCTTTGCGACGCTAAGCGGACGAAACCGCTACGCCATCTTGTTTCGGTTGCAAAACGCTAAGCGGCCGGAAACACGCCTGCGCAAGATCGAAGAATTCATCGGTATGTTGGGTCGCGGCGAAACCATTCACCCGTGATCCGGGAGGGCTCCCGCCCCATGTCCAAGCGTACTGGACACGGGTGGGTGGCCCGCCTGCTTAGCCGCCGGTGCCGGCGGCGGCACGCGCATCGGCGATGGTCTTGTCCCGCTCAGCCTTGGCCTGCGCGACCTTGTCGTTATAAACCTTCTTCGCGGCAGCGACCTTACGGTCATAAGCCTTGTTCGCCGCGCGGATCCGGTTATGCATCTGCACCAACGCGTCGTTGCTCTGACCGGCGGCAGCCGGCGCCATGGCGGCCGGTGCTGCGGGGGCGGGGGCCGGGGCGGCCGCAGGCGTCTGCGACCAAGCGGCACCGCTCGCCAGCACGGCAGTGAGAAGGACGGGGATGAAATAGACCTGCTTCATAGTGCATTCTCCAGAGTTGTGAGTCGGGAACCTGCGTGGATAACGCCTGCTGCTGTCACATCGGCTGAGGCATCAGAATCCGCCGGGTGCTGTTGGTCGGCGGCGGTGTCAACTGCGCATCGGTAACCCTTTGCACGGGCGGCAAAACCCTCCGGTCTCAGCGAGTTTTACGCCAGTTGTGACGAGATTCCATAGGGAGAAGGGGCAAATTGGACTGCCCCTCGGGGTAATGCGGTATTCGGTCTGCCGGAAGTATCGAGATGGAGGTCGTCCGGATGACGGTAGTCTTGCTCAGGTGTGCTGACCAACCACGTCGAAGAATGCGCGCACCATGCGTGTTTCTCGTCTTTCCGAGAGGCAGACCATGTGCACGTGCGTGCGGATCGAAGCGTCGCTGATGCGCACCGTGTGCAGGCCGGGCCCGGGGACGAATTCGACTTCGGAAACGGTCGCGATGCCAAGGTTCTGGATAACGGCCTCTCGGATAATCTCGCGGCTTGCCACTTCCATCACGACATCGGCTTCGACATTGGCGTGTTTGAGCGCCGTTTCCAGTGCTTTGCGGGTGGTGGACCCCTGTTCGCGCAGAATTAGCCGCTCGCCTGCCAGTTCGTTGATCTTGATCGACTTGCGCTTAGCGAAGCGATGCTTCGTTGAGCAGAAGATCACGACGGGATGGTCGGTGTAGGGAACCGAGACGAAGCGGTCGTCGCTAGCCACTTGTGCGAGTACGCCGACATCCGCGCTGTAGTTCACCAGCCTGTCGAGGACGTCTTGCGAGTTGCCGGTGCTCACGGAGACCTTGATGCCCGGATAGCGCTGGTGAAAAGCCGCGAGCATGGCCGTTACCTGGGCGGGTCCGACCGCTGCGACGCGTAGATGGCCGGTGCGCAGTTCGCCAGACTCGCGCAGTAACTGGAGCGCTTCGCCTTCGAGGCTGAACATCTGACGCGAAATCGTCAGCAGCCGCTGACCCACTTCTGTCGTCAGAACGCGGCGACCGGTTCGGTGGAACAGCTCGACTTTATACAACGCCTCCAGTTGCCCGACCTGAGTGGTCACGGTCGGCTGGCTCACGTGCAGACTTTGCGCCGCAGCGGTGAAGCTGCCCGTCGTCGCCACTGCATGGAAGGAACGCAGTTGTGTCAGTCGCATATCGAAGGCCCCCAATTCGGTTGAGCCGATTATATAGAGCGCACGAATGGATCGGCTGAAAAACGTGAGGTTAGTGAATAGTTGGCGCTAGAGCGTAGAAACGCCAACGATGAATTAGAATGGCGATATCTCAATAAAACATGAATTCCATTCATTCATCATGCTTGATCGCATTCATTTGTCCATCGTGCAGGAGGTGGAAAAGCAAGGGTCGTTGACCGCTGCCGCTGGTGTTCTGCACGTGACGCAGTCGGCGCTTAGCCACAGCATGAAAAAGCTGGAGCAGCAGTTGGGTACCGATATCTGGCTGCGCGAAGGCCGTAGTCTGCGCCTGACGCAGGCCGGTCAATATCTGCTGGCGGTGGCCAACCGGGTGCTGCCGCAACTGAGCTTGGCCGAAGATCGCTTGCGGCAGTTTGCTCAAGGCGAACGGGGCGCGCTTCGCATCGGGATGGAGTGCCACCCTTGCTATCAGTGGCTGTTGAAAGTCGTGTCGCCGTATTTGGCGGCGTGGCCGGATGTGGATGTCGACGTCAAACAGAAATTCCAATTTGGTGGCATCGGTGCGTTGTTCGGTTATGAGATCGATCTGTTGGTCACGCCCGATCCGTTGGATAAGCCGGGCCTCGTCTTCGAACCGGTTTTCGACTACGAGCAAGTCTTGGTCGTTGCGGGCAACCACAAGCTGGCGAAAGAGGAATACATCAAGCCCAAGCAACTCACCGACGAGGTACTGGTGGCCTACCCGGTGCCAATCGACCGGTTGGACATCTACAGCATGTTCCTCACGCCGGCCGGCATCACACCCAAACGGCATAAGGCGATCGAGACCACCGACATCATGTTGCAAATGGTCGCCAGCGGCCGCGGCGTGGCGGCGTTGCCTCGCTGGCTGGTGCTGGAATACGCGGACACGATGGATGTGGTGCCCGTCCGGCTAGGCAAGCACGGGATTGCCAAGAACATCTATCTGGGTGCGCGCGAGACGGATATGGACATCGATTATCTGCGTGCCTTTATCGAGCAAGCCAAAGGGCACGCCGCGGCCTGACATGTCGCAGGACCGGGCTCCATGAGTGAAGCTCATAAGATCATGAGAACTTATCCATTTTCATGACGCCCGGTCGGACACCATAATTCGAGCCTCTTAGCCGTCGACCCCGATTCCGCAACGGAATCCTGAGCTCGCCAGTCGGCATAAAAATCAGGCATCGGATTACCATGAGTCAAGCTTTCACATTTGCGATCAAGCGCATTTGTTTCGACGAGGACTATCGTCCCTCGGACAACACGCGCATCACCACCAACTTCGCTAACTTGGCCCGTGGAAGCAGCCGCCAAGAGAACCTGCGCAACACCTTCAGGATGATCGACAACCGTTTCAATGCCCTGGCGCATTGGGACAACCCTAAAGGCGATCGTTACACCGTCAATCTCGAGATCGTTTCGGTCGAGATGAGCATTGACGGCGAGAGCCGTGGCAATGCGCTCCCGCTGATCGAGATTCTGAAAACGAATATCGTCGACCGTACGACTGGCGAGCGCATCGAGGGCATCGCGGGGAACAATTTCTCGTCCTACGTGCGCGATTACGACTTCAGCGTACTGCTGCTGGAGCACAACAAAGATCAGCAAGGATTCAGCACGCCAGAAAACTTTGGCGATCTGCACGGGAAGTTGTTCAAGTGCTTTGTGAATTCAGATGCCTACAAAGGCAATTTCAAAAAGCCGCCCGTTATTTGCCTAAGCGTTTCGAGCAGCCGGACCTATCGCCGGACCGCGAATCAACATCCTGTGTTGGGTACGGAGTACCTGCAAGACGAGTATTCCTTGACCGACGAGTACTTCCAGAAGATGGGGTTGAAGGTGCGCTATTTCATGCCGCCGAATAGCGTGGCGCCTTTGGCCTTCTATTTCTCCGGCGATCTGCTTGGCGACTACAACAGCCTTGAGTTGATCGGCACCATCAGCACGATGGATACCTTCCAAAAGATTTACCGGCCGGAGATTTACAACGCGAATTCTGCGGCAGGGGAGTCCTACCAGCCGAGTTTGAAGCACGAGGATTTTTCGCTGACGCGCATTGTTTACGACCGTGAGGAACGCAGCCGGTTGGCGATTGAGCAGGGAAGGTTTGTCGAGGAGAACTTCATCAAGCCGTACCAAAACATTCTCGAGCAGTGGGCTGCTAACTACGCTCATTAATTCATCGAAAACACCAAGAAAATTCATCATGAAGAAATTGTTGCCGACTTCGACTGCTGGCAGTCTGCCGAAACCCTCCTGGCTCGCAGAGCCGGAAAAACTCTGGTCGCCCTGGAAGTTGCAAGGTGATGAATTGATCGATGGCAAACGAGACGCTTTGCGTTTGTCGCTGCAAGAGCAACAGCATGCTGGCATCGATATCGTGAGCGATGGCGAGCAAACGCGTCAGCACTTTGTGACGACGTTTATCGAGCACCTCGACGGCGTCGATTTCGAGAACCGTCAGACAGTGCGGATTCGCGATCGCTACGATGCGAGCGTGCCCACGGTGGTGGGGGCAGTGGCCCGCCGCAAGCCGGTGTTTGTCGAGGACGCCAAGTTCCTGCGTTCGCAAACCAAGCAACCGATCAAGTGGGCGCTGCCGGGGCCGATGACGATGATCGATACGCTGTATGACGATCATTACAAGAGCCGTGAAAAGCTGGCTTGGGAATTCGCAAAGATCCTCAATCAGGAGGCGAAGGAGTTGGAAGCTGCCGGCGTCGATATCATTCAATTCGACGAACCTGCCTTTAACGTCTTCTTCGACGAGGTCAATGAGTGGGGCGTGGCCACGCTGGAGCGGGCAATCGAAGGGCTCAAGTGCGAAACGGCCGTGCATATCTGCTACGGCTACGGTATCAAAGCCAATACCGATTGGAAGAAGACGCTGGGTTCGGAGTGGCGGCAGTATGAAGAGGCGTTCCCCAAGCTGCAAAAATCCAATATCGATATCGTCTCGCTGGAGTGCCACAATTCTCACGTGCCGATCGACCTGATTGAACTCATTCGAGGCAAGATGGTGATGGTGGGCGCCATCGACGTGGCATCGGAGACCATCGAGACGCCGGAAGAAGTCGCCGCGACGTTGCGCAAAGCGCTTCAGTTCGTCGATGCGGACAAGCTCTATCCGTGCACCAACTGCGGCATGGCACCGTTGCCCCGTAACGTCGCACGAGGCAAGTTGAATGCGCTCAGTGCAGGTGCGGAAATCGTGCGCCGAGAACTCTCGAATTAATTCGGGCTGACGTTGGAAGTGCTGCACCGGGGGGCGGTGCAGCCGATATCAGCGGGGGCATCCAGGTCAGTGAAGTGTTTTGACTGGATTGGCGGTGAACTCGATCAAATGAGCCGCCACCTCGTTCGGGCACTCCTCCATGACGAAATGCCCGCAATCGGCCAGCACATGCCCTTGCACATTCACCGCGATGCTTTTCATCGTATCGAACAGCATCGATCCCACACCGAATTGCCCCCCTAGCACCATGACCGGCATCTCAAGCATCCTCGTTGCACGCGCCCGGTTTGCGGCAAGCGCCTCCTGCGAAAACGACTCGCGATAGTAGGCGAACGCCGACCTTGTCCCACCCGGTTGGATGTAGGTGCGGGTGTATTCGTCGATGACGGTGGGCGTGAAGACCCATGGCCGCGCTGCCTTCTGGGAAAACAGCCACGCCAGGTATTCGCGCTCGTGTCCGCGCACGAGGATCTCGGGCAGGTCGGGAATACGGTTGAAGGCAAAATGCCAGGTCCGCTTGTTAAGCTCGTCAGATGGAATCTCCGACCCCGGCATCGGTGAAATGCCCGGCAGCGCCGCGTCGAACAACGATAGCGTGCGCACGTCGTCAGGAAAGTCGGCGGCATAGGCGTAGGCGATCCACGCGCCGACATCGTGCGAGGCCACATCGAGTCTGGTGTCTTTCGTGAGCCCCAGCACTTGTACGAAACGGTGAATTTCGGCGGCGACGACGCCGGGCGTGAACCCCTGCGAAGGATGCGCGGAATCGCCCATGCCGCGCGGGTCGATGGCAATCACTCTGCGCCCCGCTTTTGCGAGCTTTGGGATGACATCGCGCCACGCATACCAGCTTTCCGGCCAGCCGGGAATCAGCAGGATTGGTGCGCCGGAACCGACTTCAACATAGTGGAGCCGGACGCCATCGACGTCGATCAGCCTGTGGTGTAACTCGATGTTGTTATCGCGTGGATCGGGCAGATTTGTTGTGGTCATATCGGTTCCAAAATAAACAAAAGAACGCCATGGATCGCCATGGCACCGTCAAATGCTCAGTCGATGATTTTCATCGCCATATCGAGAATGGCCTTGTCGTGATGGTTGCGATGGACGTCGCTTTTCCCGACAACTCTTAGCCCCTGCAAGAAGCAGAGCAACGCTTCGGCCGCTGCCTTGGTGTTGAGGTCGGCGCGGATCGAACCGTCTTTGATACCGATCCGGATGAGTTCCGATAACGTTCGCTCGAGGTGCTTCAGCGCCTGTTCGAACATGTGCGCGATGTCGGGGTCCACCACGGTGGCTTCGAGTCCTGTCGCGACCACCAGGCAACCGAGCCGCCCCGGCTCTCCTTGCGATTGCTCGAGATAGTGGGCAAGCAGCTTTGCCACGCGCTCGCGCCCCGATCCTTCGCCGCGCGCGATCGCCCGGATCCGTTCGTGCCCGAGACTCACATAGCGTTCGAGCGCAGCAACGTAGACGGACTTCTTGTCCGTGAACGCTTTGTACAAGCTGCCCCGCGTGAGTCCGGTCGCCTCGACCAGATCGGCAATCGATGTCGCGCCAAAGCCGCGCTGCCTGAATAGCGCGATGGCTCGATCGACGACTTCGTCGTAGTCAAACTCCCTTGGTCGGCCGCGGCCCGGTTTGTTCATCATTGGTGTCATGTGCGGATTATGGATCACATCGTTTCCATAATCAAGTGAGCCGACGACCAGAGACATTTCGCTGCCGCCATTCGGCATATTTGATATGGCATCATTGGCGACCCCATGCGTACTGCTGTGCCTAAACTCATGCGTGCGCGGCCACTCACGCTACTCACTTTACGAACGTTTCCTCATGGAACTGCGCCATCTTAGATACTTCGTTGCTGTGGCTGAGGCCGGGAGCTTTCGCGTCGCGGCGGAGCGCATCCATATCACCCAGCCCGCCATCACGCGGCAAATTCAGGACCTTGAAGGGGAAGTCGGGGCCGCGCTATTTGAACGCAGTTCGGCAGGCGTGACGCTTACACCCGCCGGTGCTCATGTGCTCAAAGATGCTCGCGGCATTCTGGACAAGCTGGAGGACACGATACGGTCGGCTCGCAGGATCGGTGCAGGGCTGGCCGGCAGTCTCAGAGTCGGATTTGTCGAGAACGTGGGCTGGGACGGTCTGGTGCCCGATGCCTTTGCTCGTTTCCAACAACAAGCTCCCGAGCTCCAACTGCAATTGATGCCGTCAAACTCGCCGGAGCAGATTCAGCAGATCGAGGCGGACACGCTCGATGGTGGATTCATCTACGCGTTCGACGCATTACCGCCTTCGTTGTGCGTGCTACCGCTGCAAAACCGGCGTGCCGTGTTGGCGATTCCGCGTCAGTGGGCATGGCCGACAGATTTGCCGATCGCAGCATCAGCATTGAACGACACACCCTTCGTTGCCTTTCCTCGCCATACCTACCCCGCCTATTACGATCACTTAATTCAACAGTGCCAGCGTGCCGGTTTGACGCTCGACATCGTGCAGGAAGTGACGACCGAAGCGGCAATTCTCTCGCTGGTATCCGCGGGCATCGGTGCCGCGATCGTCAACGCGAGCAACAAACATCGCCCTCCCGCCCGCGTGGAATTTATCAACATCCACGATCTGGAGGTCCGACTGCCTCTCGGCTTCGTGTATGCACGCGAGAACCGAAACCCTGCGTTAGCGCGATTTCTCACGCTTTTGGAAGCGTTGCGGTCCGAGTCGTCGCCCGACTAGTTCACGCATGTGCGCCGAGTGATGCCTAAAAGGCATCGCCAATACAAAAAACGGCATTGGCGCGCTTTATTGTGGCTATCCATCATCAAGTCCATGGAATGGATTCCGATTTGACGATGGAGACGCATGCGAATGAACACGCAACAATCCCGGATTACCGCCAGTATCGACTTCGATCAGGACGGCTTTCAGACGGGCACGCTTCGAGTGCCGCACTCGGTCGATCGCTCGGCCTACGGACATATTCCGATTCCGATTGCGGTGCGCAAGCAGGGTGACGGACCGACGGTACTGTTGACGGGGGGAAATCACGGCGATGAGTACGAGGGGCCGGTGGCGTTGATGAAGCTGTTGCAACGGCTTCCCGCCATGCAGATCAACGGCCGAATCATCGTCGTGCCTGGCCTGAACTTTCCCGCATATCTCGCTGGCAGGCGCACTAGCCCTATCGACGGTGCCAACATGAACCGGGTGTTTCCCGGGAAGCGCGACGGCACGATCACGGAAATGATCGCGCACTACGTCGATACCGAACTGTTCCCGCGCGCCGACTTCATTTTCGATATTCATTCCGGCGGGCAGTCGTTCGATCATTTCCCGACGCTGCTCGTGTATCCCCCAAAAGATCGGGAAACGCGTGCCTATTACATGGGGCTGATCGAGGCATTTGGGTCACCGCATGCGATGGTCATGGACCTGCTCGGAGAAGACCGTACCTATGGCGCCGCGGTCGAGCGTCAGGGCAAGCTGTTTCTGTGCGGCGAGTTCGGCGGATTCGGTACCTGTAACCCGAGAAATCTGCCCATCGTCGAAGGCGGCCTCGACCGTTTGCTGGTTGCGCTTGGCGTCACCTCATCGACCAGTCTCGATCTTCTCCCGGCGCGCACGGAGTACATGAAAGTCGAGGGGCATCAACATTATGTGTTCGCCTCGCTCGGCGGTATCTACGAGCCAGCCGTTTCGTTGGGCGACTGGGTGAACGAGGGCGATATTGCTGCACGAGTCTTCAGTCCGCATGCCCCTTGGGACGCACCACGCGTCGTGCATTTTGCAGGACGCGGCCGCGTGGTTTGTCTGCGCTCGTTTGCGGGCGTTGAGGCCGGCGATTGTCTGGTGGTCCTTGCGGACCGCACGGACGTCGCCTGATACGGAGAGATCACCGTGTCCATGACCACGTCACTCAGTATCGAGCGCATCGAAGACGCGCTGTTCCGTAAGATCTCGCTGCGTCTGTTGCCGTTTCTGACGGTCTGCTACATGTTTGCCTTTCTCGATCGCATTAATGTCGGGTTTGCCAAACTTCAGATGCAGTCCAGTCTCAATCTGTCGGATGCCGCGTACGGTTTTGGCGCTGGCATTTTCTTCATCGGTTACGTGTTGTTGGAGATTCCCAGTAACCTTCTGCTGCCGAAGGTCGGTGCCCGACGGACGATGGCACGCATCATGGTGCTGTGGGGCCTCACGTCTGCGGGCATGATGTTCGTACGCGACCCGCTCAGCTTTTACGTGCTGCGTTTTCTGCTCGGTGCGTTCGAGGCAGGCTTTGCGCCGGGCATGATTCTGTACCTAACGTACTGGTTCCCCGGGGCGCGCATGGGCAAGACGATGGCGATCGTGATGGCGGCTGGCCCGATTGGCGGATTGCTGGGTGGGCCTGCGTCGACAATCGTCATGACGTCGCTAGCCGGGGTGCAGGGGCTGGCCGGTTGGCAATGGATGTTCATTGTCGAGGGCTTGCCATGCGTGCTGTTGGGGATTGCTGCCTGGTTCTGGCTAACCGATCGGCCCGAAGACGCGAACTGGCTGACGCCCGAAGAAAAGTCGTTGCTTAGCGTGCCAACCGCAGATGGGATGGCTCACGGCGGTACCGTCGGCGGACTGCTTAAGGCGGTACGGGACCGTCGTGTGCTCGGCCTCGCACTCAGCAATTTCTGCGTTATCTGCGGTATCTACGCCGTTAGCTTCTGGTTGCCGACCATTCTCAGCGCAGCCGGGATGACGGACACACGAGCCATCGGATGGTGGTCCGCACTACCGTACGTGGTTTCGCTCGTTGCGATGTATGCACTGTCGGTGCGATCGGATCGGCATGGCGAACGGCGGTGGCATTATGCCGTGGCGAGTGCGGTCGGGGCGGTTGCGCTGCTCGTTGCAAGCCGGTATTCGTCCGTGTTTGGCGTGGCATTGCCTGCCATGACCGTCGCCACGGCGTCGATGTGGGCGGCTTACACCGTGTTGTGGGCGATTCCCGGCGAATACATGAAAGGCAACGTGGCACCCGGCGGTATCGCGCTCGTGAATGTGCTCGGCGTGTTGGGCGGATTTTTCAGTCCGGTGCTGATCGGCGCAATCAAATCGCTGACGGGCAGTCTCGAATCGGGGCTGCTGCCGATGGTCGGGCTGATGCTGCTCGGCGCCGTCGTAATGGTGTTGAATCGGTTTCCTGGTGCAGCAGCCCGTGAGCGGCGCTGAAAATTTGACGACGAACGAAGAATATTCCCCATGAAAAATCCCCTCAAATATCGCGTCGGTGGTGCAACCGTTACTCGTGTCGACGAAACGACATTCTCGCTGCCGCCCGAAGTCTTGTTTTCCGACTGGAACGCGGCATCCGAGCACCTGTTGAGCACAAAGCTGTCTCCAGAAAGTCTCGATACTGAGCAACGGCGGGTATGCATGCGCACTCATTTATGGGTGGTGGAGATCAACGGTTTGACCGTTGTCGTCGACACGGGCATCGGCAATGGCAAGGTGAGACCTTTCAGCGCGCTCTTCGATCGACTCGACAATCCGGTGCTTGAGCGCCTCAATGCCGCGGGGTTCCGCACCGAGCAGGTCGATTACGTGCTGACGACGCATTTGCATGTGGACCACGTGGGATGGAACACGCAATGGAAAGATGGTCGCTGGCGGCCAGTCTTCGAGAACGCGACCTACGTGTTCGGTCAGCGCGAACTAGATTTCTTTGCGACGCAGGAAGGGGAGCCTCGCCGCATGGTGTTCGAAGACAGCGTCAAGCCGATCATCGACGCGGGGCAGGCTCGCGTAGTGCCGGACGCCGAATGCGAAGTCACCGAGGGCATTCGCTTTCTTCCTACGCCCGGACACAGCGTCGGGCATATGGCGATCGAAGTTGTTTCGCAGGGACACACGGCACTCTTCACGGGGGACGCGATGCACAGTCCGCTGCAAGTCTATCGACCGGCGTGGAATTCGACGTTTTGCCGAAATCAGGAGGACGCACGCGCCTCACGTGCGTGGCTGCTCGATCGTGCAGCAAGCACGGAATCGATTGTCTTTCCGGCGCATTTTCCGGAAGCGTCGGCCGGTAGGATTCTGGCTAATTCCCACGGCTTCGAATGGCGGTATTTCGCCTAAGCGACGCTTGTATTGGGCGGATTGTTGAACGGCGGCTTTCGAGCCGTTCCTAATATCGCGGGAATCGCCCTGCCGCTGGATATGTTTCCGACCCACATTGACGACCTGACGCGGAAGTTGGATTGCCGAGGGCGCTTTGCCTGTCTTTGAGCGCAAGCCCCCTCATCAACGCCCACTCGGATCGATCACTCAAGTTCGCTCACTGCAAGCTCGAAACCTTCGTCGAGCCATCCGGTAATACCGCCGATCATCACCTTCACTGGCCGTCCCAATTGCGCCAGCCGAATGGCGCCCCGCGTGGCGCCATTGCAGTGCGGTCCCGCGCAGTAGGTGACGAAGAGTGTGTCGTGCGGATAATCGGCGAGCTTCGACGCGATGATCTTGCCATGCATTAAGTTCACAGCGCCAGGAATGTGGCCGCGAGCAAACAGTGCCGGACTTCGAACGTCGAGCAACACGAAGCCGGGCGACCCGCTGGCCAGTGCACTGGCAACATCGGCGCAATCGGTTTCAAATTGCAGCGACGCATGAAAGTGGGCGAGGGCCGCGCTACTCTCGGCGGCGGGGATAGCAGTAACGGCGTTGTTTTCGCTGAGGGTGGACATAGGTTGGGTCGAAAGAAAGTGCGGTACGCGTGATGCCCGGGTAGCGCGATTCGGGAACCCTCATTTTGCCGTTGCACCGTCAGGTCGATAAGTGTCGTAAATGACAATGTCCGGTAACATTACGCCATGGAAAATCGTCTCGTCGTTGCGCTGGCCTATGACCGGCTCTGTACTTTCGAATTTGGCTGCGTCACCGAATTGTTCGCACTGGAGCGCCCCGAACTCGGCGTCGACTGGTACCGCTTCAGCGTTTGCGCTATCGAAGCCGGACCGCTGCGTGCGGCTGGCGGCATTACCGTCGCCGCGCCCTACGCGCTCAAGCGACTCGACAGTGCTGACACGATCGTGGTGCCCGGTTGGCGTGATCCGGATGAGCTGCCGCCTGAGGCGCTGCTGAAGAAGATTCGCGCAGCCCATCGGCGCGGCGCACGTCTTTGTTCGATCTGTTCGGGCGTATTTGTATTGGCGGCGGCTGGCGTACTCGACGGCAAAACGGTGACGACCCACTGGCGCTACGCCGAAAAATTGCAGCAGCGCTACCCGAAGGTGCGCGTGCAAGCAGACGCGCTGTATGTCGACGAAGGTCAGATCATTACGTCGGCGGGATCGGCGGCGGGGCTCGATATGCTCCTCCATCTGGTACGACGGGATTACGGAAGCGCAGTGGCCAATCGTGTTGCCCAGCGTCTGGTGGTGCCCCCGCACCGCGAGGGCGGCCAAGCGCAGTTTGTGCCGCGACCCATGCCGCGCGACGAAACCGGACGTCTGGCGAAGTTGATCGACTGGGTACGCCAACACCCCGCCTTACCGCACACCCTGCGCTCGCTTGCCGAACGCGCGGCGATGAGTCCACGTACCTTACAGCGGCATTTTCAGGACGCTACCGGCATGGCGCCCTATGAATGGCTGACGCACGAGCGTGTGGCGGTGGCGCGAGAGTTGCTCGAAGCGCAACCGTCCATGCCGATGCTGCGCATCGCCGAGCTGGCGGGCTTCGGGTCGGAGGAATCGATGCGCAGACACTTCCGACGCATCGCCCATACGAGTCCGGCCGCCTATCGGGAGAAGTTTGGTGTCAGTAGAACACTCGCCGACTGAACCGCAGCCGAGTTTCACCGCAAGAAACGGAGTGCCAAGTGTCGCGGGGATAAGCAGTATGCAGCCTTCAACGACAGAAGAAGGTCTGAATAATGTCTCTACTAGACGGAAAGGTGGCCATCGTTACCGGTGCATCGGCTGGTATCGGGCGGGCAATAGCGCTGATGTTCGCTGCGCAAGGCGCCGCAGTTGTTCTGACGGCGCGAGATCAAGCGCGACTGGATCGGGTTGCCGACGAGATTCGCAGCAAAGGCGGGCGGGCTTATGTGTTCGCTGGCGACGTTGGCCAAGCCGACACCCACGAACAGTGTGTGGCAGCGGCGATGCACGAGTTCGGCGGTCTCGACATTGCCATCAATAACGCGGGAACTGTCGGCGCGATGAAACCGCTTGCCGACATCTCGCCGGAAGATTGGCAGCAAACCCTGACGATCAACCTTACGGCGGCCTACCTCGGAGCCCGCAGTCAGATACCCGCAATGCTCGCACGTAATGGCGGCTCGGGCGGCTCGATCGTATTCACGTCCAGCTTCGTTGGCACCAGCGTGGGCTTGCCGGGTATGACTGCTTATGGCGCCTCGAAGGCCGGGTTAATGGGGCTGGTGAAAGGCATCACCGCGGACTACGGCGCCCAAGGTATCAGGGCCAACGCACTGCTGCCGGGCGGGGCGGATACTGGCATGGCGGGCGACCAGAGCCAAAAAGAATGGGCGGCTGGATTGCATGCCATGAAGCGCATTGCCCAACCGGAAGAGATCGCATCTGCCGCGCTCTTTTTAGCCAGCCCCATGTCCAGCTTCGTCACCGGATCGGCCCTCTTTGCCGACGGCGGGAATGCTGCTGTGAAGTGACGGGGCTGAGCGCCCAATCGACGACGCAACTTACGTGATAGAATCGTTGACTGATCAAACATTGATCCGTCCAAAAAATGCCTTCCAATCCGACCACCCCGCATTCGGCGGGGCAGGTGTTGCCTTTCCGGCAGTCCATTGTGGCCATGCTCGGCCTGTGTTTCTGCACGATGCTGGTCGCGCTCGACCAGACCGTCGTCGGGACCGCGCTGCCGACCATCGTCGCTGAACTCAAGGGGTTCGAGTACTACGCGTGGGTCGCCACGTCGTATCTGCTCACCTCCGTCATCACGGTGCCGATTTTCGGCCGGCTCGGCGATTACTACGGGCGAAAGCCATTCGTCATCGCCGCCATCGTCGTCTTCACCGGGGCCTCGGTCCTATGCGGTGCCGCCAATAGCATGCCGTTCCTCGTCATCGCCCGCGCCTTGCAAGGTATCGGCGGCGGCATGCTCGTGGGGACCGCCTTCGCCTGCATCCCCGAACTGTTCCCCGATCCGCACGTGCGCCTGCGCTGGCAAGTCATGCTCAGCTCGGCATTCGGTATCGCCAACGCGATCGGCCCCTCGCTCGGCGGCTTTCTCACCGAAGCCTACGGCTGGCGTTCCGTGTTCTACGTGAACCTGCCGGTCGGTTTGCTCGGACTCTGGTTCGTCGCCCGCCACCTGCCGCATATGCGCGCCGACGAGCACGGCAAAGCTAGTCTCGACTGGCTCGGCGCGCTGCTGATCGCCGCCGCACTTGGCAGTTTGCAAATGCTCGTCGAATGGCTCCCAGCCGATGGCTTCTCGCGCGGCGTGTTCATTCTGCTCGTGGCGTTCGTCGTCGCCTCGCTCGCGCTCTACTGGTGGGAGCAGCGCACATCGCACCCGATTCTGCCGTTCGAGATGTTCCGCAACCCGAGTCTGGCGGCGCTCTTTGTGCTGTCGGTTTTCGGCGGTTTTGCGATGTTCGGCGTGCTGTTCTACGCGCCGCTGATGTTGCAAGGCGGCTTCGGTCTGTCGCCGCGCGAAACCGGGTTGCTGATCACGCCGATGGTGGTCTGTATCACCGTGGGTAGCATCGCCAATGGTCGGCTCATCACGCGCCTGCGGAATCCGAACATGATGCTGTACGGCGGGTTCTTTCTGCTTGCCATCGCGTGTGCCGGGATCATCACCACGCATCGCGGTACACCGCATGGCCTCATCGCCACCTACATGCTGCTGGCCGGTCTTGGCCTCGGTTTTGTTCTGCCGAACCTCACCGTTTTTGCGCAAGAAGTGGCCGGTCGTGCGCACCTTGGTATCGCCACCGCGCTCATGCAATCGCTGCGCATGATCGGCGGGATGCTGGGGACGGCCATCGTCGGCACGCTCGTGGGACACAGCTACACGGCCCGCGTAAAGGAATCGCTCGCCGCCACCGGTGGTCAGCAATGGACCGCACAACTCACCGATCCGCAGCTTCTCGTCAACGCGCAAGCGCAGAGCGATTTTCTGGCGACCGTCGCCCACATGGGGCAGAACGGGGCACTGTTGATCGAGGCGTCACGTACCGCACTGGTCGGGGCAATTCACAACGGGCAGATGGTGTCGCTCGCGGCCGCGCTCGCCGGGCTCTGGTTCGTGCGCCGCGTGCCGCTCATTCGTCTGACCCGTGGTGCCAAACCGGCACCGCCCGCCGGAGAGTAAGCGCATGCCGACACCCCTCAAACGTAACGTCATCCAGCAACTCAGCCTGACGTATCGCGCGATGATGAGCGCGTTCGACGCACAGGTCGGGCATCCGCTGCCGCGCTGGCGAATCATTTATGCGCTGGCCGAGCGCGGCACGTGTTCGCAGAAATTTCTCGCGGAACATTGTCGTCTCGACCCCGCGCAACTCACGCGTCAGTTGCAGTCGATGGAAGCGCTCGGCTGGCTTACGCGTGTGACAGATCCCGATGACAACCGCCTGACTAACGTCACGCTTACCGATGCAGGTAAGCAGGTGCACGATGAAGCCACGCCGCGCCGTCAGGCTTTTTTCGACGACGCACTCGACGGTATGAGCGCAGCCGATATCGCCGCGCTGGAAAACGCGTTGGTCCATCTCGAAGCACGGTTCAAATCGGTGTCGTCACGCGCTCGCAGCGGTGAGAGTGCGGCGAAAGCACCTCCTAGTGAGAAGGGCAGCGAGAAGGTAAGCGACAAAGCGAGCGACAAGGCGAGCGATTCGCAAAATGGCGCACCGGTGGCGTTGTCCACCGCGCCTCGCAAACGCGCGACAAGAACTCGCTAGTTTGTCGGCTCGCCACGCGCAACCAATGCGCGAGCTGCAATGCAAGAAGCCGCCCCTCGGGGCGGCTTCTTTGTTTTCATCGACGCTTGTTTGGCAATCAGAAGAACGTCTGCACGATCTCGACGACGTTGAAGTCGCCATCGACCACCGGCAGGTGACGCCACTTGTCGAACGTCAGACACGGGTGCGAAATGTCGAACGCGATCATGTCGCCAACTTGAATGTCGTCACCCGGCGCGATCCGCAGATACGCGTGCTGGTCCATCATGCCGGTCACTTCCCAATGCTCGGGCGTGGCCACCGGGGCTTTGTCCTTGCCCGGACGGAAGCGCTGTGCCGGTTCCGGCATGCCCGCATCGAACGCCGCATCGCGCTTGCCCAGCGCAATGATCGCGCGCTCAGGTTCCGGAATCGACTGGACATACGCCCACAACTGCAACGCCGGTTGAAGCTGCGAACGCATCTGCTTCGCGATCGGGTTACGCGTAGCGATCTGTGCTTGTGCGGCCTTGTAGATACCTACGTCGTGCGTGAGATAACAGCCCGGGCGCAGCACCACATCGAGCGGCGCGCCAACGTCTTTGTTGGCGAATTCTTCCGCGACCACGTCGTACCACGCGGAGCCAGCGCCGGAGAGTACCGCTGGCGTGCGCTCGACGCGACCCGCTGCGATCAGCTCACGCGTGATCCCCACGGCACGTTGCAGAAACGCGCGAATATCGGCCTCGGTGCTCAGCACGCCCTCATACACTTCGACGCCCGCCAACTTGACGGCATCCTTGTACTGCGCAAGCGCATCGAGTACCGCTTGTTGTTGTTCGGCGTCGCGCACGCCCGTGCGCCCGCCCGTCACGCCCAATTCGATCAGCACCTGAATCTGCTGCTTGCGCGCACGGAAGAACTCACCCAGATGCGCAACGGCCGCGGCAGAATCCACCAGACAGAAGAATTCGAAGCCCGGGTCGTTCAGCAAGTCGGCAATCATGGTCATGTTGCGTTTGCCGACCAACTGGTTGGCCATCAGCACGCGACGCACGCCATGGTGATAGGCCGCATTGGTCTGCTGGGCCGTGGCGAGCGTAATGCCCCACGCACCCCCGTCGAGTTGACGGCGGAACAGCTTCGGCGCCATCGTCGTCTTGCCATGCGGGGCAAGCTTCACACCGTATTCGTGGACGAAACGTTGCATCCACGCCAGGTTGTGACGAATCTTGTCTTCATAGAGCACTGCCGTGGGCAGGCTCAGGTCTTCGTTCAGCAAATTCCAACCAAGCCCGGTCGTGGCCGACGGCGCCAGCGCAGTGTTCAGCGCGCCGAGACCCTTGTTTAGGGTATCGATCATGCCATGTTGATAGTTTGTATCAGTCATTGAGAATTCTCCACGAAGAACGCGCGGGCAACGCCTCGCCATTTGCCGAATGGCTCCTATAATAGCGTCGAATTACCAGCGTTTGACAATTTTGTTATAAAGTAACAAAAATTCGAGCTAAACCCAAAAACGGCACCCGGCAGGGGCCGCACCGACCCCGTAAATGACTGAGTCCTTCGATATCGTGACGCGCGTGGCAGAACGCAGCGACGCCCTGAGCCAGGCCGAGCGCAAGGTGGCGCAGGTGGTGCTCGAGGACGTGGCCGGTGCCGCCGCGTCATCGATCAACGTACTTGCGGACCGCGCCGGTGTGAGCGAGGCGAGCGTGACGCGCTTTGCGAAGGCGATGGGCTGCCGCGACGTGCGCGATCTCAAGCTGCGTCTCGCGCAGGCGGCCGTGGTGGGACAGCGCTTCCTCGGCGCGAATGCCGCCAACGCGCAGGATGGCTCGGGCGAGACGATCGATCGCATCGCGGACGATATTCAGACAACGCTACAGGTGCACCGCGCGCTCATCAAGCCGGATACCGTACGCCGCGCTGCCGGGCGTCTTGCTTCGGCGCGCATGATTTACGCATTCGGTATGGGCGGCGGCTCGTCGCTCATGGCCGACGAAGCGCGCTACCGGCTTGTGCGTCTTGGCCGCCCGGTCGCGAGCTATCAGGACGCCGTGCTTGCCCGCATGGTGGCGGGCACGTTGAACCGCGAAGACGTGGTGTTGGCGTTCTCTGTGAGCGGTCACACCCCGGAATTGCTCTCGGCCTGCGAGATCGCCCGCGAGTACGGCGCACAGTTGATCGCGGTGACGGCGACCGGCTCGCCGCTAGCGGCATTGGCCGACGAAGTGCTGCCGATTCGCGCGCTGGAAACCGATTTCATTTTTAAACCGTCGTCGTCGCGCTACGCGATGCTGCTGGCCATGGATGTGCTCGCCACGGAACTGGCGTTGCTGGCCAAGCCGCAGAGTCAGGCGCTGCTACGACGGATCAAGTACGTGCTCGACACGCATCGGGGCGGCGGCGATCGCCAGCCTCTGGGAGATTGATATGACGGATACCCCTAAAACCCCGGTCGTCGTGGACACGATCATTGCCAACGTGTGCGTGGCCGACGGTTCCGGCGCGCCGATGTCCGACGCGCGCTTCGATGTCGCGTTGCACGACGGACGTATTCACACCATCGCTGCTGCCGGGGCGCTCGCTGGTTGGCACGCGGCCCAACGCATCGATGGCGCAGGGCAGGTGCTCAGCCCCGGCTTCATCGACGTGCACACGCACGACGACACCAACGTCGTACGCGCACCGGAAATGACGCCCAAGCTTTCGCAAGGCGTGACGACGGTGGTCGTCGGGAACTGCGGAATCAGCGCGTCGCCAGTGTCGCTCAAAGGCGATCCGCCCGATCCGATGAATCTGCTCGGCGAGGCCGACGCGTTCCAGTACCCGACGTTCGCCGCCTACGTCGAAGCGCTCGAAAAAGCGCAGCCCGCCATCAACGTGGCGGCGCTGATCGGCCACACGGCGCTGCGCAGCAATCATATGGACCGGCTCGACCGCGCGGCCACCGAGGCGGAAATCGAAGGCATGCGCGCACAACTGCGCGAAGCGCTCGAACACGGCGCGCTGGGTCTGTCGACCGGTCTCGCGTATGCGAGTGCCAATGCCGCGCCGACCGAAGAAGTGCTCGCGCTTGCCGAGCCGCTGGCAGAAGCCGGTGGCCTGTACGCGACGCACCTGCGCACTGAGTTCGCCGAAATTCTCGAAGCGCTGGACGAAGCCTTCCGCATCGGCCGACACGCGCGCGTGCCGGTCGTCGTCTCGCATCTGAAGTGCGCAGGCGTCGATAACTGGGGTCGCAGCGCCGAAATTCTCGAAGCGGTGGACAAGGCACAACGCTTTCAGCCAGTGGGTTGCGACTGCTACCCGTACACGGCCAGTTCGAGCACGCTCGATCTCAAGCAAGTGACCGACGATTTCGACATTCTGGTGACGTGGTCGCAGCCGCATCCCGCACAAGGCGGCAAGCTGCTCGCGACAATTGCCGAAGAATGGGGTGTCGATCTGATGGAGGCGGCCAAGCGGCTGCAACCGGCTGGTGCCGTCTATCACTGCATGGAAGAAGACGACGTGCGCCGGATTCTGCGCCACCC
Organism: Pandoraea pneumonica; assembly: GCF_049918595.1. Classification (GTDB taxonomy): domain Bacteria; phylum Pseudomonadota; class Gammaproteobacteria; order Burkholderiales; family Burkholderiaceae; genus Pandoraea; species Pandoraea pneumonica_A. The sequence continues at coordinate 166,008 of NZ_JBNCRZ010000001.1, read as the reverse complement.
GGCCACGGTCGTCGGCTCGGACGGCTTGCCGAACGATCCGCTGCCGCACCCGCGTTTGTGGGGAGCATTCCCGCGCGTGCTGGGTCGCTATAGCCGCGAGCAACAGTTGTTCCCGCTGGCGGAGGCGGTGCACAAGATGACCGGCCTGTCGGCGGAGCGTTTTGGGCTGACGCAGCGCGGTTTTGTGCGCGAAGGGTATTGGGCCGATCTGGTGCTGTTCGATCCGGCGACGGTGGCCGACGCGGCCACGTTTACCGATCCGATGCAGCCCGCATTCGGGATCGCGGCAGTGTGGGTCAACGGCGTGTTGTCGTGGCAAGACCGCGCTCCAACGTCGGCCGCGCGCTCGGGCCGTTTCGTGCGGCGCGGTACGCCGCAACCGGTTTTGTAAATACAGTTCAGGCAGTTTTGTCGAAAGGAGTGACGATGAGCATCAAACGATATGGCGTAGAAGGCGGGCAGGGCACTGGCGGTCAGCGCATGCCCTTTGCACGGGCCACCGAAGCCGACGGTTTCCTGTTCGTCTCGGGACAGACCCCGATGAAAGACGGTGAAGTGATCGACGGCGGCATCGTCGCGCAATCGCACCAGGCGATTCAGAACATGATCGCAATTCTCACGGAAGCCGGTTACGGCACTGAGCACGTGATGCGTATCGGTGTATGGCTCGACGATCCGCGCGACTTCGCGTCGTTCAACAAGGTCTTCAAGGAATACTTCGGCGATCATCCGCCCGCGCGCGCCTGCGTGGTGTCGAGCATGGTCATCGACTGCAAGGTCGAAGTGGACTGCGTGGCGTATAAGAAACCTGCCGCCTGACGGCGGTTGCGACGGTTCCTGCCCGCCCCCAAAGGCCGACACCCAGTGTCGGTCTTTTTTTATGCCGCGCGTGTGTTCGTCGAGTATCCGTTGCGGCAGACACGTCGGTGACGGTTCCGCAAAGTCTGCGGTTCGCCTTCGATGGCGACGTCGGTGGCCGGCCTGCACGATGGCGTCTCCCATTCAACGAGGAGGCGGCTTGTGAGAACAGAATCGATTTCGATGGGGACGGTGCCGCGGGTTGCCGTCTTGCCGTTGCGCAGCGATTTGGGTGACGCTGGCGAGGAATTATTCAACATCGAGGCACTAACGGCACCGGACGACATGCGCTCGCACACCCGCGCATCGCAGCGCTCGGTGGCTGAGCGTAATCGGTCGGCCTGGGTCAACGCGTGCACGGCCATCGCGTTCACCACGTTCGGTCTGACGAGCTTGGCGGCGACCGTGTACCTCACGCTTTTCGATGCTGACCTTAACGTCAGGCCGCTGGCCGGGACTGACGACTACTTTCGCTATGGGGCGGGCGTGGGGATGACCACGGTGTCGATGATTCTGATCGGCATCGGCGTGAAGCATGCCCGTGGATACGCACGTGCCCGTCGGGGCGAGTCGGTGGCGCCGTCGATTCGGCCAATACCCCCAGTCAACATCGACATGGAGATCGGTGCCCGTGACCGCATTTGATTTCGAGAGCCAACTTGGGCCGACTTCCAGAAGCCTTGCCTCCCAGATCGACGCCGCGCTCGAGGCGGTTCGCGAAGGCGAGCCGCAGGAGGTGGATGCAGACCTTCCTCGCCCTGGGGAGTGGGATGCCGCACAGTGCGACGCCGTGTATCGATGTGGCTATGGTGCTTTTGAGCGGGGTGATTTTTTGCATGCCATCGAGTGCTTCGCGCCGCTGTTGTCGGCGTGTCCGATGGCGCCCGATTATGCGGTTGCCCTTGGGCTGGCGCTTTGTCGCGCGGGAGAGGCGGAAGTCGCACTGCCGATTTTCATTGCGGCAGCGATGATGGACGAGACCGCCCCCGGGCCGATGTATCGCGTGGGGGAGTGTCTGCTCAGACTGAGTTGCTGGGGGCCGGCGATCCACGCGTTGAAGGAGACACTCGTGCGTTGCGACGATCAGCCGCAACATGCACGAGTGGCCAGCACTGCGCAGAAGCATCTGACAGCGCTGGGCTACCCGCCTTGAATTACCGCCGCAGTTACTGACGCGCGGTGCGCGCGTTGTCCGGCATCGGCAACGTGAAGTTGGTGCGGAACGGGTTGATGTCGAGCCCGCCGCGCCGCGTGTAGCGCGCGTACACGGCCAACTGGCTCGGCTTGCATTGCCGCATGATGTCCATGAAGATGCCCTCGACGCATTGCTCGTGAAAGCCGGTGTGGCGGCGATACGAGATCACGTATTTGAGCAAACCTTCCTGGTCGATCGGCGCACCGATGTAGCGAATCTGCAAGCTGCCCCAGTCGGGTTGTCCGGTCACCGGGCAGTTCGACTTGAGCAGATTCGAGACCAGCGTTTCTTCAACGTGCGGCTCGCCGTGTGCGGCTTTGAGCAAGCTGGCGTCGGGCGCGTAGATATCGGTGTCGATGTCGAGGCGGTCGACGAGCAAGCCGTCGAGTTCGTCGAGTTCGAGCTTGCCGAAGCCACCCGGCTCGACCAGCTTCACTTGCACCGACACGCCCGCCGCTTCCGAGAGATCTTGCTGAATCAGTGCGCGTGCCGCGTCGGCATTCGCCAGTTTGGTTTGCGCGAACGAGCCCAAGTAAAGCTTGAACGACTTCGATTCGATGATGTTCGGCGAGTCGGCGGGCACGATGGCCGTGAGCAGCGCGATCTGCGGCTTGCCCTTCTCGTTGAGCCACGAGAGTTCGTAGCCGTTCCAGATGTCGGCACCGAAGAAGGGCAGGGTGTCCGGCACGCCGATGGCCGCACGCGCGGGGGCGCGGGCAATCGGAAACAGCAGCGACGGCTCGTATTGCTCGGTGTAGGCAACTTCTTTGCCCAGCGGAGATTGGTCAGGCGTTGTCATGATTTGCGATGCCACTGATGACGTGACCGGTCGGGGTAACCCGTGCGGCAGACTCGCAGTGGCGTGTCTGATCGTCGAAAAAGAAATCGGGCTCGAACTCGCGCAGGAATGCGCCTTTGTCCAGCCCGCCCAAAAACATGGCCTCGTCGATGTCGATTTTCCAATCCATCAACGTGCGGATGGCGCGCTCGTGCGCCGGGGCGGAGCGCGCGGTCACGAGTGCCGTGCGAATTTTCACCGGCACTTCTTGCCCGGCCAGCGCTTGCAAGCGGTGCAGCGCCAACAGCAGCGGCTTGAACGGGCCCGGCGGCAGCGGCGTGGCGGCGCGTTCGGTTTCGTGCTGCTGAAACGCATCGAGACCGTTGCGCTGGAAAACGCGCTCGGCCTCGTCGGAGAACAGCACCGCGTCGCCATCGAACGCGATGCGAATTTCGTCGGGATGCAGTTCCGCCTTCTTGGCCGAGTCGGGGTACACGCGCGCGGCCGGGAACCCCGCCGTCAGTGCGCTGCGCACGTCGTTCTCGTTGGCCGAGAGGAAGAGGTGTGCGCCCAGTGCATTGAGATACCCGAACGGATCGCGTCCGCGCGTGAACACACCGCGCTCGATTTTCAACTCGACTTGCTTGGCTGAGCGAAAGACGCGCAGTCCGCTTACGGGATCGTTGCGCGAGAGCACCACGACTTCCACGCGATGTTCGTCGCCTCGGTTGAACGCGAGCAGTTTCTGCACCAGCGGGAAGGCCACGCCGACACGCGCGGGTACGTCGAGCCGGTCGAGCTGGTACTGCATGTACGACTGGTCGTCGCCGCTCGCCACGCCGGTCTCATAGACGCGGTTCTCCTCCTCGAAGTCGAACAGCGCGCGCGAAGAGATCGCAACGACGAGCTTGTTTTCGAGCGTAATCGGCATGGCGGCGGACGGTTTCCTGTCGGTTTTTGGGTGGCGGTTGTCGTTGGCTATATGAGGCGGCAGCTTACCCGAGGAACAGCTTGTACACGGGGTTGTCGCTTTCGTCCCAGTAAGGATAGCCGAGCGTGGCGAGGAAGTCGCGGAACGCCCCCTTGTCTTCGTCCGGCACCTGCATGCCCACGAGGATATTGCTGTAGTCCGCCCCCTGATTCCGGTAATGGAACAGGCTGATGTTCCAATTCGGGCTCATCGCCGAGAGGAACTTCATCAGCGCGCCCGGACGCTCGGGGAATTCGAAGCGGTACAGCACTTCATGGCTCGCCAGCGCGGAACGGCCGCCGACCATGTACCGGATGTGCTGCTTCGAGAGTTCGTCGTTGGACAAGTCGAGCGTCGGGAAGCCATGGCGCTCGAAGCCTGCCTTGATGCGCGCCCCTTCGTCGCGGTTATGCATCTGGATACCCACGAAGATGTGGGCGCTGGACGCTTCGCTAATTCGGTAGTTGAACTCGGTCACATTGCGGCTGCCCACCACTTCGGTGAAGCGCTTGAAGCTGCCGCGGGCTTCCGGAATGGTCACGGCGAACACCGCTTCGCGGGCTTCACCGACTTCGGCACGCTCTGCCACGAAGCGCAGGCGGTCGAAGTTCATGTTCGCGCCCGAGGTGATCGCCACGAGCGTCTCGGCCTTGAGCTTTTCGCGCTCGGCGTAGAGCTTGGCACCGGCCACCGAGAGCGCGCCCGACGGTTCGAGCACGCTGCGGGTGTCTTGGAAGACGTCTTTGATCGCTGCGCACAGCTGGTCGGTGTCGACGCGTACGACTTCGTCGAGATATTTTTGGCACAGGCGGAAGGTTTCTGCGCCGACGTATTTCACGGCGGTGCCGTCGGCGAAGAGGCCCACGTCGTTGAGCAACACGCGCTCGCCTGCGTGAATCGACTGTGCCATGGCGTCGGAGTCGACGGATTGCACGCCGATCACTTTGATGTCGGGACGCACGGCTTTGACGTACGCGGCGACGCCTGCGGCCAGACCGCCGCCGCCGATCGGCACGAAGATGGCATGCAGCGGGCCTTGGTGCTGACGCAAAATTTCCATGCCGATGGTGCCCTGACCGGCGATGACTTCGGGGTCGTCGAACGGCGGCACGAAGGTCAGGCCACGTTCTTCCTGCAAGGTCATGGCGTGCGCGTAGGCGTCGCTGTAGGAGTCGCCCGCGAGTACGACTTCGACGGCACGTCCGCCGTGGGTGCGCACGGCGTCGATCTTCACTTGCGGGGTGGTCACGGGCATGACGATGACGGCCTTGCAGCCCAGACGCGCGGCGGAGTACGCCACGCCTTGCGCGTGGTTACCGGCCGAGGCGGTCAGTACGCCGCGCTCGCGCTCAGCCTCGCTCAGGCTCGCCATCTTGTTGTACGCGCCCCGAATCTTGAAGGAGAACACCGATTGGTTGTCTTCGCGCTTCAAGTAAATTCGATTGTGCAGCCGCATGGAGAGCGTGCGCGCCAATTCGAGTTCGCTTTCCTTGGCGACGTCGTAGACTTTTGCGGTGAGGATCTTCTTCAGATATTCGGGAGCTGCGTCGGACATGATTTAAGGCTTCTTCAGGTTAGGCACATCAGGAACAAAAGGACAATGATAGACCAGCCCTTCCGCCGGGGCGGTCGCGCTTGGTCTCTCGGGAAAAAACGGGAAAGGGGAGTGCGCGCCCTAGCGAAGGTCGTCTGGGGTGTCGATGTCGCGCACGATTCCGGCGTCGTCGACATCGACGATCGTAATGTGCTCGCTAATCAACAACTCGCGCGCGCCGGCGTCGCCATCGAGGGCGGCCAGGTGTGAGGTATAGGCGGAACCGAAGGCGACCGGATGGCCGCGCTGTCCCTGATAACTCGGGGCGACAATCGCTTCGGGCGAGGTGAGCCCGTTGGCGATAGCGCGAATGGTATGGGGATTGATGTAGGGCATGTCGGCCAATGCGACAAGCCAGCCATCGAGGTCTTCAAGCCCGGGCGGCGGCGCTTCGTCGGTACCGGAGCGGATGCCCGCGGCGAGCGTCGCACCCATGCCGCGCTTGGTCGCGTGGCTCATGACGACTTCGCAACCCGCCTGCAACAGCACGTTCTCCAACTCGGCCGAGTCCGGTCGCACCACCGCGATCACGCGCGGCAATACCGCCAGCAGCGCATGGGCGCTGGCGAGGGCAACGGGTCGGTTCAAGGGATCGCCGGGCAGCGGCGCGAGCAGCTTGTTCCGGCGCCCAGCCGCATCGAAGCGGGTACCGAGTCCGCCTGCCAGTAAAATGGCCACGGGCGGCGTCGAAGGTCGGGTCATGGGCATGCATTATGCGCCAGACTTTTTGTTTACGCCAAACGCGGGAACGCACGCGTGCCCCGCCCGTTGTGCGACAGACACCGACCGGACGGTCGGTTTTCCTTGGTTTGGTTTCGTTTTTTGCTATCGCCGGAGTTGCATGGAGTCGTTCATTTCCTGGCTGCTAGGGGCGCTTGCGCTTCCCGGCGTTGGCCTGCCTGCCGTCTTTCTGATCGCGTTTCTGTCGGCCACATTGCTGCCGATGGGCTCGGAACCCGCGCTGTTCGGCTATGTGGCGCTGAATCCGCACATGTTCTGGCCCGCGATCATCGTCGCGAGCATCGGCAATACCGCCGGCGGCATGGTCGATTGGTGGATGGGGTTCGCCGCGCGGCGCGGCTATGTGCGGCTCAAGGCGCGCAGACGTGCGCATGCGCGCGCTGCGGCCGTGGCTGGCGGGGGAACGGTGAGCGTCGAAGGGATGGCCGACGCCAACGCTACCAAGCAAGGCAGCACCAAAGCGCCGATGAACGAGCGATATCACCGCTGGATGCGCCGCTTCGGACCGCCGTTGCTGCTGCTCTCTTGGCTGCCCGTGGTCGGCGACCCGCTTTGCACCCTCGCCGGATGGCTCCGGCTTTCATGGCGCGAATGCCTCGTCTACATCGCCATCGGCAAGACGCTGCGCTACCTCTTCATCACCTACCTGATGCTTCGCGTGCCCGAGTCGTTCTGGCAAGGGATCTTCGCGCCGTTCAAACATCTACTGATCGGCTAACTATGTCAGCGGGCCGTGTAGGCCTGAAACGGCGGACCCCCCCCGGGGTTCTGCCGATGCCCCAGAGCCCGGACCGGGGCCCCTTTTCGGGGCTCAGACATAAACCCAACTCGCACCAAAAAGGGGCCCCGGTCCGGCCTCTCATCCTTCAGGCTTTCTCAGGACCCTTCCGGTCCTCCTTTCTGGCAATCGCAGCGTACGGAAGTGTCGCGCTAATCCCGTCATAGCCCTGCCTTTGATCTGCGCTGCAACCCTCGGCTGTCTCCGTCACGCTTGTGGCGATGTGGCGAGCGTGCCTAAAAATCGAAAATCAATCTTTGCAGTACCACTTCCCCGGGGCTCCCAAGTAAGACCTCGTCGATCGTTGCCGCGCGATCTGATAAGGCATGGTGAGTCGATGAACCTGTCGTGGGCGAAGCGCAGTCAATTTGCCAAAGCGCAGGAGACTTTTCAACGCTCGAAGAATCTTGATAAATCTTACCGATCTCATCGTCACGATAATTATTCGATAACTTGGGTGCGAAAAACGAAAAATAAAAATGAGAATCAGCCCATATAAAAAATATATTTGTATGAATATATTGTTTTGACCCTGTGTGGTCTGGGGGTGTTGATTGTCGTGTCGAAGTTTCTACTCTGAATTTTCTTGTTCAGCGAGTTGGAAGAATTGAGGCGGGCAATCGTTCAATATCCGTGGGAAAGAAAATGGAGGCATTGAGATGGAAGAGATCTTGAATTTGGACGAGAAAGTGCTTGAGCAGTTCGCTGAGTTTTTGGAGGAGAATTCGGTGGATTCAAAATCATCCGCTGCTCTATCTGTTGCGCATAATTCAAATAACGTAAACGCATAATCGCGTTTCCTTGTGGCGGCGGCGATTAACGGTCGTCGCCACTTCCCCAGTTAGCGCGTAAAAAGACGGTGTCCAAATATGGGCTCGGATATTTTATTTTTTTTGGCCAGTTCCGCATTTAGCACCGTATCGTTGCACTGTGTCAGATTCGGTTTGTCGTGGCTCGTGATGCGCGAGACTGGCTCCGCTATCGCATTTGCATCGATTTTCGGTGTGTCGAGTTTGGTCGAAGTGTATTCCAAGCCGCTGTTAGCGCCGATGGCGGACTATTTTGACCGTCTGACGATCTATCGGATTTGTATCTGCCTGGCTTCAGTGATCATGTTCGGCCTAATGTTGGCGGTCGTTCTATTTCCATTCTCGATTACGATCCTTACAGGATTACTTGTTGGTCTGAGTCTTATTGCGGGGCTTCGTGATCCCACTGCCGCCGGACTAATCCCTTCACTGGTCGAGGCAAATCGTCTGACTGCAGCTCAGTCGCTTGGTGCAAGCACCAGTGCTGTCGTTGGCCTTTGCGCGCCAATGTTGGGTGCTTTTCTATTGGCCGTCGGTGGGGTGTCGGCGGCGCTCGGCGCCGCAGCCGTTGCCTGTGCCACAGGCCTGCTGACGAGTTTCGGTATCCGTGTACGGAGATCCGACTTCGAGAATGTCCCCAGACCGTGGGCGTCGTACGCAAAAACATGGCACTTACGCACGACCGACGGTATTCGTGCGGTCGTTTTCGCACGCTCGGAACGGATGACGGCCACTGCCATCGCACTTACAAACGCCGGTCTTTTTCCATTTTTACGGTCGCGCTTCCGATATGGGTGAATGAAGGACTTGGCGCTTCTGCCAGCACGATGGCAGTGATTGAAATGGCGTTCGGTGTAGGAATTCTCTGTGGAGGGGCTGTGTTTGTCCGTTACCTAAATAACCTGATCGGGCGCTTCATAGCTCTTATTTCCGGTAATGGTCTTCTGGGTATCGGACTATTTTCTTCCGCATTTAGTAGTGATATTTACCTAATATCGATGTGGTTTTTCATTGGTGGTGCTGGTTTCGCAATTTTCAACATAAATGCAAGTACTTTGCGGGCGGCCGCCACACCGTCGGAGTTTCGTTCTCGAATGGCTGCTGGTGTTGCATTTCTATCTTCTTGTTTAAATCCACTGGCGACACAAGGTGTTGGATTTGCGATTGATGATTTGGGTATTGTGAGCGGGGTCGAAATCTGTGGGGTGCTAATAATTTTATCGACTTTTTTACTGATTAGAAATTCAGACGCCAAGTCGCTGTTGTCGAGGTCGGACGAAGATATCGTTGGAGTATATAGGGAGTTATATCCACGGGCATTTGGTAAGTAAGGGGGGCGATAAAATGATCGGTGATAAATTAATTCGATTAAGTTCTAGTCTCAGAACGCGACGCGTTGAAGAGTCTCTGGCAATCGCAGAATCGTTGGCGATGAGCCGTGGCGTAAGTCGTGTGGTGGATATAACCTGGCTTGACCGTATTGGAATTCCCGTATATTCGTCCATTCGTCCAGATGGAGTAAAGGGAACACTTTGTGTCCATGCAGGGAAAGGATTTACGCATGCAGAGGCCAAGATCGGTGCCTACATGGAGGCGATTGAGTTTAGTTTTGCCACTCCTGGCCGGAACATCGCAAACTGGTTCTTATGCAAACCTTCAGAAATCCTAGAGTCATTCCAAGGAGGTATTAGTTTTCCAGATTTTTGTCCTCGCGTGGGCTGCCGAATTGAACATGGAGATGACATTGCCGTCGTGGTCGGTGAGGAGATTATGAGTAATCTTGGACGTGTCCTCATTCCGGCAGAGTTGGTCTACCTTCCATTTTTAGAAAATACAGGCGTCAAACTGTATGGCTCAAGTACTAACGGCTTGGCTTCAGGGAATTCGTTAGATGAAGCAACTGTGCACGGTCTCGCGGAAGTCATGGAGCGTCACGTGCGGTCGTTTGATGTAGTTCAAGATAGATCTGTTTTAGTCGACCTAGCCGACGCGCCTGAAAAAATAAAAGCATTGGCCGAGAAAATTGAAAGTTCTGGGTTGAGGTGCTACTTACGATATAGCCCAAATGGATTTGGGCTTCCGTACTTCACGGGCTATGTACTTGAGCCCGATGAGCATAATCCGATTGCTGTTGCATCGGGTTTTGGTCTCCACCCCATCGCAGAAATTGCAGGCGTGCGAGCGCTGGCGGAGGCGGTGCAAGGACGGCTCAGCCATATTCACGGCGGCAGGGACGACATTATCAGGCGCGTGAATATCGGTGCCACGCTTGGTCGAGACATGGAGTTAGAACTCATTCGAAATTTGAGAAATATTGCGTCAAATAAAGTAAGGACAACTAAATTTTTAAGCGTGCCGAATTTCGAAGTGGAGAGTGTTATGCAGACTCTCAAATGTCTTTGTCAGGGGCTGGCTCGTGAGGGGATTGGTCATGTCGTACGAGTGACGTTGACTGATTCCTCCTACCCATTTCAAGTTGTCAAGATCGTCGTGCCCGGTGCCGAAATGCACGACGTGGAATTCCCAAGGATAGGGCCGCGTCTCGCAAATTTCTTCAGAGGGTCAAAGGAGTCTTAATGTGGCTAAAACCATTGAAATCTTCGCTGGACCTTCTCTATTTGGTACTGGATTGAGTACTAAGACTACGAATGAGGTCTCCTGGCGGCCTCCAGCTCGCCGCGGTGACATTGAGCATATTGTGAGCACCCACGAATCGCCCGGCATCATCGGGTTGGTCGACGGAACATTCCACTCATATCCGTCGGTGGGACATGTCGAGCTAAGAGAGGCGCTTGAAGCCGGCTGGCGTATCTACGGCTTGTGTTCGATCGGGGCAATTCGCGCGAGCGAGATGGTCCATATGGGGATGATCCCGTGGGGAAACGTGGCTGCAATGTTCTGTCACCAGCACGACCTTGCCGACGATGAGGTTGCTTTGGTGCACGGTACGGAAGCACCTTACTTGCCACTATCCGAACCTATGTTGCATCTTCGAGAATTTTGTAGGCAGGCGGAAGGCGAAAAGCTATTAACCGGAGAGCAAGTCGAAAAAATTCTAAATTCACTCAAGGAAAGATGGTACGGCGATAGAACAATTGATGCTCTTAGATTTCTCCTGTCGAAATATTGCGGTGACGGAGAAATTCTAAATCGGTTGTTGTTTTTTTCTGAAAACTTCAAGCCATATCAGTTGAAGCAAGCAGATTTGGTAGATTTTTTAGTTGCGCAGCCCTGGATGTCCATGGAAGACAATGCGTAATTGCTGCCTGCTGACTTTAGGTGGTCTGCCAATGATAGATGATGATGTCAGCCTATCTAGTTTGGTGACTTTGACATGCGAAATTCGCAGGCGGATGCGAGTGTTTAAATATCCTCTATCAAAATATCTGCTGCCAGGAATAGCCGCGGATTGTTATAGCCGGGTGCGCGCAAACGGCGCGAGTGATAACGAATCCGTTGAGCTAAACGATGATGAAATGGTGGTGGTCCAGAGCGCGTGCAAAGATATTGTATCCATCGTTCCAGAGTGGCGTTTGGCATTCGCTATTCCGCTGTGTTGGCGACGGCTCACCATCGACATATTAAGCTCAAGTAACCCACTCATTCCTCAGCATATATTTCTAGGGAAGAGTGCTTTGGAAAGCCCGCGATTGAGCGAATATATTGTCCATGAAATCTCGCATATCTGGGTCGGAATGTTTGCCGAGATAACGCCGCTCGCAGATCCCGATGAGCCAATTCACGTGTTGCCGTCCGGTACGTCAGGGAAGGATACGCGTCAAGTGATGTACGCATTGACGTTCGCGGTTACAGCTGTCCGATTTTATCGTGCGAGAGTCAACCGCGAAATTAACAATGCCGATGACGATAGTCGTCTGCAATATCTCGAGCGATACGCGCTGGGTTGCCTTGATATTGCTGAAAGCAGTGGCAAGCTAACACCCGACGGCGTAGCTGCTGTCGCTTCCTGTCGGCGTTACTTATTTTCTTCGGGTTGAAAATATGGCCAGAATTAAGATCCCGCCTCAACTTGGAAGCTTGGTTGAAGGGAGAAAGCACATTGATATTTCAGCTTCAAATATTCGCGATGTATTTTTAACTATTGATGAACTGTTTCCGATGGTCCGTTCGCAGATTTTCGATGCTAACGGTAAGGTTCGTGATTTTGTGGGTTTATTTGTTGAAGGCGTTCAGATTCGTGAAATTTCGGATGAAAATCAGACAGTAAGTGAAGACGGGGAAATTTTGATTGTGATTGCCGTTGCAGGGGGGTAATAACATGAGTATTCTCACATCGGAAAAGAAATTCTACGATCGACATTTCAAGTTGCCAGGGTTTAACGAGACGGTGCAGGAACGGCTCCGGTCTTCTAGTGTTTTAGTTTTAGGTGTTGGCGGGCTTGGTTGTCCGGCAGCACTTTACTTGGCTGGCGCAGGAGTTGGCAGAATCACTTTATGCGACGCAGATGAAGTATCGGAAACAAATCTTCATCGTCAAACGTTGTTCGACATAGCGTCTATTGGGAAAAAGAAAGTGACCATCGCCGCTGACAGGCTGCGAGCGCTCAATCCGTACATCTGCATTGACACGATTTGCCGGGAAGCAGATGTGCAGTTGCTGACACAGGTAATCCCCCGCTTCGACGTCGTGATCGACTGCACCGACAACTTTGATGCCAAGTATGCAATCAACGACGTTGCCGCAGACGTTGGCGTACCACTGATCTACGGCACAATTTTTCAGTTCGCGGGGCAGGTTTCAGTATTTCACTATCCGACGGAAGCCCATCCCAGCGGGTTTTCCTATCGAGATCTACATCCAGATGCCCCTCCATCCGCTTTCGCCCAAAGCTGTGGGGAAGCGGGGGTCATGGGCGTACTTCCGGGCGTTATCGGCACACTTCAGGCGAATGAAGCGATCAAAGTCATCACAGGTCTTGGGGAAACGTTAGCGGGATATTTGCTAACGTTTGACGCGCTGAGTGCGACGACGCAAAGACTGAAGCTCGCCAAACGAGAAAACAACGATACGGCGCTAGGGGCACACCACATGATCGAATACGGTGAATTGCTTGATCGCATGCGCTCGAGCTCTTCTCCCGTATTGATTGACGTTCGTGAACACAGCGAGAGGCAAATCTGCTCTATCGGCGGTGAGCATATCCCACTGGCAACGCTGCCCCAGCACCTAAAGGCACTACCTATCGACCGAGACATTGTCGTCTACTGCAAATCAGGCGCGCGTTCGGCAAAAGCAGCCCTCTATCTACGCAGCGTGATGAATGGGACGAAGGTGTTTCATCTGAACGGTGGAATCGATGGTTGCACGGTGGAAACTGCCGGACCAGGATGTGTGCCATGCGCGCCTGCGGACACCCATGACTGATCCGGCGGTTAAATTGCGGCAAGGAGGCTAACCGCCTCGGCGGTTGACTCCGACTTACGCCGTCGTTAAATCGAACGGCAATGCACGCAAGCGCTTACCCGTGACGGCGAAGATGGCATTGGCATACGCCGGGGCCAATGGCGGCAAGCCCGGCTCGCCCATCCCCGTCGGCGCATCGCCCGAACTCACGATGTGCACACCAATCGCTGGCATGTCAGTCAAGCGCGCCACCATGTACTGATGGAAGTTGCTCTGCTCAACCTGACCATCCTTCAACGTAATCGCCGCGCCCGGTAACGTCGTGCCCAATCCCATCAACGCCGCACCCTCAACCTGCGCCGCTACCGTCAACGGATTGACCGCGAAGTTGCAATGCACACCCGCCGTCGCACTCACCAAACGCGGTGTGCCATTCTTCACTTCCGCAACCACCACGTACGCGACCACGGAGTCGAACGATTCGTGCACCGCTACGCCCCACGCCTGACCCGCTGGGAGCTTTGTTTTGCCGTAGCCGGAACGCTCCACCGCCAACGCCAACGCCGCACGGTGACGCGGATGCTTGTCGCCCATCAACGCATATCGGTAATCGACGGGGTCCTTTCCGGCATTTTTTGCCAACTCGTCAATCAAGGTCTCCATCACGTACGCGGTGTGGGTGTTGCCCACGGAACGCCACCACAACACCGGCACATTGACCTGCGGACTATGCAGCGTTAACCGCAACGGCACCGCGTACGGTGTGCCCGCCACACCTTCCACACTCGTGCTGTCGACACCGTTCTTCACCATCATCTTCTCGAACGGCGTGCCCTGAAGAATCGACTGGCCCACGATGGTGTGATTCCACGCCAACACGTTGCCCTTCGCATCAAGTCCAATCTCGGCACGATGCACGTACATCGGACGGTAGTAGCCGCCATGGATGTCGTCTTCCCGACTCCAAATCACCTTGACCGGCTCGCGATGGCCCGCACGCTTCCATGCCTTCGCGACCTGCGCCGCTTCGACGCCATAGTCGGACGTCGGCACCGCACGTCGGCCAAAGCCGCCGCCCGCCATCAAGGTGTGCAGCTTGACCTGCTCGGGCTTGAGATCGAGTGTGTGGGCGATGGCCGCTTGATCGACCGTTTGGAACTGCGTTCCGGTCCAGACTTCGGCACCCTTGTCGCTCAACTGCAAGGTGCAGTTCAACGGCTCCATCGGCGCATGCGCGAGATACGGGAAGCTGTATTCGGCCACCAACGTCTTCGGCGCACCCTTGAGCTTCGAGACGTCCGCATCGATCGCCACGACGCCCGGGGTCTTCGCCAGTTCTTTGTACTTGGCGAGTTGTGCCGTCGTGTCGACATGCTCGACACCCGTCGTGTCCCACGTCGCATTCAACGCATCGCGGCCGGTCTTTGCCTGCCAGTAGCCGTCGGCAATCACGGCGACGGCGGTGCCGCCACGGTCGTCGGGAATCTCGAGCACGTCGCGCACGCCCTTGACCGCTTTCGCTGCCTTGGCGTCGAACGTCTTTACCTTCGCGCCGAAAACTGGCGGGCGTGCAACCACGGCCACTTTCAGGTTCGGCAGCTTGAAGTCCATACCGTACATCGGCGTGCCCGTGGACTTCGCCCGCGCATCGAGTCGGCCGGTCGGCTTGCCCAGCAAGCGGAAGGTCGACGGATCTTTGAGCTTGACGTCGGCCGGTACCGGCATCGTCTGCGCCTTCGCGGCGAGGCTGCCGAACGTCGCGCGCTGGCCCTTGGGGCCAATGACCGCGCCGTTTTCGGTGCGCAGGTCGGCAGGCGAAACCTTCCATTGCTGCGCGGCGGCCGCAATCAACATGGCACGGGCCGATGCACCAATGCGGCGGTATTGCAGCCAAGAATGCGCCACCGACCCGGAACCGCCGGTCATCTGGATGCCGAACAACGGGTCTTTGTAGACGTCGGCCGCCGGGGCCAACTCGCTGCGCACTTTGCCCCAGTCGCAGTCGAGCTCTTCGGCGACGAGCATCGGCAGTGCGGTCTGCACGCCCTGACCGAAGTCGAGGCGGTTGACCTGAATGGTGACGGTGTCGTCCGGCGCGATGCGCACGAACGCGGACGGCACGACCGGTGTGGGCGCCGGTCCTTCGGCATTGGCCACACGTACCGCGCCGGGCCATGACATCTCAAGCATCAGGCCGCCCGCGGCGACGGCGGAAGTTTTCAGAAACGCACGGCGGGACACGCCGGCGTAGTCGCCGATGCTCACACCAGGACGTAAGGGCAAACGCAATCCGTTGAAACGAAGTTCACGCATGGCAGTGTCTCCTCGCCTCAGGCCAGCGACGCGGCAGCGTCTTTGATCGCCGCACGAATGCGCGCATAGGTGCCGCAACGGCAGATGTTGCCCGCCATGGCCGCATCGATCTGCTCGTCGTTAGGCTGTTTGTTGTCGCGTAGCAGGGCAGCGGCAGACATGATCTGGCCGCTCTGGCAGTAACCGCACTGGGGAACGTCGTGCTTGACCCACGCGTCCTGCACCGCTTTGCCGACGGCGTCGGTGCCGACCGCTTCGATGGTCGTGACCTTCTTGCCTGCAACAGATGAGACCGGGGTGATGCAGCTACGAATCGGCGCGCCGTCGAGATGCACGGTGCAAGCGCCGCACAACGCCATCCCGCACCCGAACTTGGTGCCGGTCATCGAGAGCGCATCGCGCAGGGTCCACAACAGGGGAGTGGCAGGGTCGACATCGACCTGCACGGGACGGCCGTTCAGTTGAAACGAGACCATAAGACACCTCTTGGCGGGTGAATGATTGGGGGATCGCGCCAACATACTCCTGTTCCAAGAAATTTTCAGCCCACGATTGCCGCTAAGTCGTTGTATTCAAACGGATATAGCGGTCCGTTTTAGCGGAAATCGGGTTTTCGGCCGGGCTTGGCCGATTCGCGGCGAGTTCGTTGCGGGGCCGACGTGTTGCGGTGCAATGAAGTACAATTCGGCCTACATTCCCCTACCAACACTTTCCCAAGCCGGAAGAAAGATCTGGGCATGCGCATTTACTGCCACACCCCTCAGTGCTTCTGCTCGATGACCGAACAAAATTCGGCATCGACGTCTTCGCACGGCAGTCGTCGATCTCGCTGATCGTCCTTGCCGGCCCGCGCGCACCCGTCGCCAGCGGCCGGTAATTCCAAGCGCATACCCGATTTTGACTTTCGGCGCGTCCCGCGAGACGAACGCCGACGGCGGATGCACCGCCGCATTGACGAGCCCGACAAGATGAACGCACCCTTGCCCGCCTTCGAGCCGCACGACGCAAAACATGCCGTAGCCGCCCAACCCCCGCGTCTGCGCGAAATTCCCTACAACTACACTTCGTTCTCGGATCGCGAGATCGTCATTCGTTTGTTGGGCGCCGACGCCTGGAACATCCTCGACGAACTCCGCGCAGAGCGCCGCACCGGCCGCTCGGCCCGCATGCTCTACGAAGTGCTCGGCGACATCTGGGTGGTGCGCCGCAATCCGTATCTTCAGGACGACCTGCTCGACAACCCGAAGCGCCGCAAGCTGCTCATCGACGCACTGAATCACCGTCTGACGGAAATTGACAAGCGTCGCCGCGCCGATGTGGCCGAGCACGCCGACACGCATGGCCGCGAACGCGCCGCCCGCGTGGAGCAACTGGAAGTGGCCGCGCGCCGCGCCGTTGCCGATTTCGCCGGTGAATTCGAGAAGATGGCGGAACTGCGCCGCCGCGCAAAGAAGGTGCTGGGCCGCACCACCGCCCACGACAACATCAAGTTCGACGGCCTGTCGCGCGTCTCGCACGTGACGGACGCCACCGACTGGCGCGTGGAATACCCGTTCGTCGTGCTCACGCCCGACACGGAAGCCGAAATGGCTTCGCTCGTGAAGGGCTGCTTCGAACTGGGGCTCACCGTCATCCCGCGTGGGGGCGGCACGGGCTACACGGGCGGCGCGATTCCGCTCACGCCGTTCTCGGCTGTCATCAATACCGAAAAGCTGGAACAACTCGACGAAGTCGAATACTCGGACCTGCCGGGTGTCGACAAGCCGGTGCCGACGATTTTCTCGGGCGCCGGTGTGGTCACGCGCCGCGTGGCAGAAGCCGCCGAGCGCGCCGGGCTGGTGTTCGCAGTGGACCCGACGTCGATCGACGCGTCGTGCATCGGCGGTAACGTCGCGATGAATGCCGGTGGCAAGAAGGCTGTGTTGTGGGGCACCGCGCTCGACAACCTCGCGTGGTGGCGCATGGTCGACCCGCAAGGTAACTGGCTCGAAGTCACGCGCCTCGATCACAACCTCGGCAAGATTCACGACATTCCGGTCGCCCGCTTCGAACTGAAATGGTTCGACGGCAATCAGGCCCCGGGCGCGGTGCTGCTCAAAACCGAATTGCTCGATATCGAAGGCAAGCGCTTCCGTAAGGAGGGCCTCGGCAAGGACGTGACGGACAAGTTCCTCGCAGGCCTGCCCGGCATTCAGAAGGAAGGCTGCGACGGGCTGATTACGAGCGCGCGCTGGATTCTGCACAAGATGCCGGCGCACACGCGCACGGTGTGTCTGGAGTTCTTCGGCCAAGCGAAGGAAGCGATTCCGAGCATTGTCGAAATCAAGGACTACATGTTCGCGCAGACGGCTGCGGGCGGCGCCATTCTGGCCGGTCTGGAGCATCTGGACGAACGCTATCTGCGCGCCGTGGGCTACGCCACGAAGTCGAAGCGCAACGCGTTCCCGAAGATGGTGCTGATCGGCGATATCGTCGGCGACGACGACACCGCTGTGGCACAAGCCACCTCGGAAGTGATTCGCATGGCCAACGGCAAGAGCGGCGAAGGCTTTGTCGCTGTCTCGGCCGAAGCCCGCAAGAAGTTCTGGCTCGACCGTTCGCGTACGGCCGCCATCGCGCGCCACACCAACGCCTTCAAGATCAATGAAGACGTGGTGATTCCGCTGCCGCGCATGGGCGAGTACACGGACCACATCGAGCGCATCAACATCGAGCTCTCGCTCAAGAACAAGCTGCAACTGGTCGACGCCCTCGAAAAGTTCTTCGAAGCGGGCAATCTGCCGCTGGGCAAGACCGATGACGCGAACGAGATTCCGTCGGCGGAACTGCTCGAAGACCGCGTGCAGACCGCGCTCACGCTGCTGCGCGACGTGCGCGCACGCTGGGTGTTCCTGCGCGACAACTTCGAACTGTCGCTGAACGACGCGATTCCGCTGCTCAATCGTCACGGTATTCGCGACATGAACGTCGCGCTGAACGATCGGCTGAACAAGCATCCGGACACGCGCCTGATCGACCTGCTGCAAGACCGCACGGTGCGCGTGTCGTGGAAGCAGGAGATTCGCGCCGAACTGCGCCAGATTTTCTCGGGCGGGGAATTCAAGCCGATTCTCGACGAAGCACAAGCGATCCATAAGCGCGTGCTGCACGGCCGTGTGTTCGTCGCGCTGCACATGCACGCGGGCGACGGCAACGTGCACACGAATATCCCGGTCAACTCGGATAACTACGAGATGCTCCAGGATGCGCACAAGGCTGTGGCGCGCATCATGGATATCGCGCGCTCGCTCGACGGCGTGATCTCGGGCGAACACGGTATCGGGATCACCAAGCTCGAATTCCTGACGGAAGAAGAGATCGGCGAGTTCCGCGCGTACAAGCTGCGCGTCGATCCGGAAGGGCGCTTCAACAAGGGCAAGCTGCTGAACCTGCCCGAGCTGCCCGCGGATCTGCGCAATGCCTACACGCCCAGCTTCGGGCTGATGGGTTTCGAATCGCTGATCATGCAGCAGTCGGATATCGGTGCAATTGCCGACAGTGTGAAAGACTGCCTGCGCTGCGGTAAGTGCAAGCCGGTGTGTGCAACGCACGTGCCGCGCGCAAACCTGCTGTACAGCCCGCGCAATAAGATTCTCGCCACTTCGCTGCTCATCGAAGCGTTCCTGTACGAAGAGCAGACGCGCCGCGGCGTGTCGATCAAGCACTGGGACGAGTTCAACGACGTGGCCGATCACTGCACGGTCTGCCACAAGTGCGCGACCCCGTGCCCGGTGAAGATCGACTTCGGCGACGTGACGATGAACATGCGCAATCTGCTGCGCAAGATGGGGAAGAAGAAATTCAACCCGGGTGCTGCGGCAGGCATGTTCTTCCTGAACGCGACGAACCCTGAGACGATCAATATCACCCGCAAGGTGATGATCGACTGGGGCTACAAGGCACAGCGCTTCGGTGCGGACATCTTCAAGAAAATCGCGAAGAAGCAGATGGCGCACCCGCCGGCCACGGTCGGCAAGCCGCCACTGCGCGAAGAGGTGATCCACTTCGTGAACAAGAAGATGCCGGGCAACCTGCCGAAGAAGACGGCGCGCGCGTTGCTCGATATCGAAGACAACAAGGTGGTGCCGATCATTCGCGACCCGAAGGCGACGTCGGTCGACTCGGAAGCGGTGTTCTATTTCCCGGGCTGCGGCTCGGAGCGCCTGTTCTCGCAAGTGGGCCTCGCCACGCAAGCCATGCTCTGGCACGTGGGCGTGCAAACGGTGCTGCCGCCGGGCTATCTGTGCTGCGGTTACCCGCAACGCGGCTCGGGTCAGGGCGAGAAGGCCGAGAAGATCGTCACGGATAACCGTGTGCTGTTCCACCGCGTGGCCAATACGCTGAACTATCTCGATATCAAGACCGTCGTGGTGTCGTGCGGGACTTGCTACGATCAGCTCGCCGGTTACGAATTCGAGAAGATCTTCCCGGGCTGCCGCATCGTCGACATCCACGAGTATCTGCTCGAGAAGGGTGTGAAGCTCGAAGGGGTGGGCGGTACGCGCTACATGTATCACGACCCGTGCCACACGCCGATCAAGACGATGGACCCGGTCAAGCTCGTGAACCAGTTGATGGGCACCGAGAACGACGGCTACAAGATCGAGAAGAACGATCGCTGCTGCGGCGAATCGGGTACGCTGGCGGTCACGCGCCCGGATATCTCGACGCAAATCCGCTTCCGCAAGGAAGAAGAGATGCGCAAGGGTGCAGCCAAGCTGCGCGCCGACGGCAAGGTCGAGGAAGTGAAGATCCTCACTAGCTGCCCGTCGTGCCTGCAAGGCCTGTCGCGCTATAACGAAGACGCTGACGTCACCGCCGATTACATCGTCGTGGAAATCGCGAAGCATGTGCTCGGCGACCAGTGGATGGCCGACTACGTCAAAGATGCGAACAACGGCGGTATCGAACGCGTGCTGGTCTGATGCTTCTCTCGTGGACGCGGCCGATGCCTGACCGACGGACCATGGAGGTGGCATGGAAGTAGTTTTTACAGCGCTCATCCTGTTGTTCGTGGTGGCGCTCACCGGTGTGCTGGGCAGTTTTGTGCGGTTTCTCCCGATTCCGCTTGTCCAGATCGCGGTGGGCGCCGCGCTCGCTTATCCGGGCGCGGGCGTGCACATCGATCTCGATCCCGAGATCTTTTTCCTCCTGTTTATCCCGCCGCTGCTCTTCGCCGACGGCTGGCGCATGCCCAAGCGCGAGTTCTGGCACCTGCGCGTGCCGATCATCGCCATGGCACTCGGTCTCGTGATCTTCACGGTGCTGGGCGTGGGCTATTTCATCCACTGGATGATTCCGTCGATTCCGCTGGCCGTGGCCTTCGCGCTCGGCGGCGTGCTTTCGCCGACCGATGCCGTTGCCGTCTCCGCGCTCACCGGGCGCATGCGTATGCCCACGCGGCTGATGCACGTGCTCGAAGGCGAAGCGATGATGAACGACGCCTCGGGCCTCGTCGTCTTCAAGTTCGCTCTCGTGGCCGCCACGACGGGCATCTTCTCGATCGGTAACGCGACGTTCTCGTTCTTCGTCATCGCACTCGGCGGGCTGCTCGCCGGTTGGGCCGTGACTTGGCTCTTCACGCAGTTTCACCGCCGCGTGATGGACGCCTCCACGGAAGAACCCGCCACGGTCGTGCTGTTGCTGCTACTCATGCCGTTCGCCGCTTACCTGCTGGCGGAGCACTTCGGGTTCTCGGGCATTCTCGCGGCAGTGGCCGCCGGGATGACGGTGAGCTCGACCGATTTGCTCAATACCCGCACGGTCACGCGCATTCTCGGCAACGGTGTCTGGTCGATGCTCGAATTTGTGTTCAACGGTGCGGTGTTCGTGCTGCTCGGGCTGCAACTGCCCGATATCGTGCGCGCGGCGCTCGGCCCCCATGAACACTTGTGGGCGGCGCTCACGAAGCTCTCTGAACTGATGTTCTACGTCGGCGCCATCTCGGCGGTGCTGATCGTGCTGCGCTTTTGCTGGGTGTGGGTGGCGTGGCGCGTGATGTATTTCATGGGCATGCGACGCGGTGAAATCACCCTTAAGCCGGGGATTCGCTTTACCGGTGTGACGGCACTCTCGGGCGTGCGCGGCGCGGTGACGCTGGCCGGTGCGCTCTCGGTGCCGCTGGCTTTACCCGGCGGCGCGCCGTTTCCCGGGCGCGATCTGCTGATTTTTCTGGCGGCGGGCGTGATTCTGCTCTCGCTGATCGGGGGCAGTCTCGGCTTGCCGATTCTCTTGCGCGGCGTGCGCTGGCCCGCCGAAGACCCGCGTAATCGTGAGATGGGTGAGGCGCGGGTCGCAGCGTCCGAGGCCGCCATTCGCGCCGTCGAGTCGCTGCAAAAGGTGATTGCGAAGTCGGGCGACGAACTCGATACCGCCGTGTGCGCCGAAGCGGCCGCCCGCGTGATGGGACGCTATCGCCGCACGCTCAACGCATCGACCGCCACCGACGAGACACGCGAGCGTGCGGTGCGCGAGGTGGAAGTCGAGCGCCGATTGCGCGCGGCGGCAATTCAGGCCGAACGCGTGGAGTTGTCGAGACTGCGCATCACGCATCGCATCAACGACGAAACGCTGCGCGAGATGCTGAGCGAAATCGACTTCGCCGAACTTGCACTGGGGCCGGTCGATCCGGCCACCGGCAAGCGAACGAAAGGCAAAAAGCACTGACAGGTGCGGCGATCAAGGGAGAAGATCATGGACTGTCCGTTTTGCGCAGGTGACGGCGGCGAGGTGGTGTGGCGCGACCCGGTGTTGCGGGTGGTGCTGGCCAATGAGGCCGGGTATCCGGGTTTCGCGCGCGTGGTCTGGGGCGCGCACGTAGCCGAGATGAGTGATTTGCCTGAAGCCGCACGCGAACATGTGATGCGCGTGGTGTTCGCCGTCGAGACGGCGCAGCGCACGGTGATGTCGCCGCATAAGGTCAACGTGGCGAGCCTCGGCAACATGGTGCCGCACGTGCATTGGCACGTGATTCCGCGCTACCGCGACGATATCCATTTCCCGGGCTCGGTCTGGAGCGCGCCGCAACGCGAGGTGCCGCAAGCCGTACTCGCCGAGCGGGCAGCATGGCTACCGGCGTTGCGTGAAGCGATCGTGGCAGAATTGAGCCGCATCCCGGCGTGGCCGACGTCGAACTGACGCGAACTAGCCGGCGCTGACGCAGGCAAGCGCGCCCGCCTGCATGGTCGGCAGCTACCTGAACCGCTATACTTCCCGCCGGTGTGCGCGGCACACCGACCGAATTTCTGGAGTCACACACATGGCAGGGCTGGAGAAAGACACGCCGATTCCGGTTTCCCTCACGCTGCATCGCACCTCGCGTGTGCTGGAGCTGGGATATGAAGACGGCAAAACCTACCGGCTGCCGTTCGAACTCCTGCGCGTGCTCTCGCCGTCGGCGGAAGTGCGCGGCCACGGCCCGGGGCAGGAAACGCTCCAGACCGGCAAGCGCGAAGTCACGCTGAACGGCCTTGAGCCGATCGGCAACTACGCCGTGCGGCCCGTCTTCTCGGACGGCCACGACACCGGCATCTATTCCTGGGACTACCTCTACGAGCTGTGCGTGCGTCAGGACGCGCTCTGGCAGGAGTATCTCGACAAGCTGGCTGCCGCAGGCGTCGAGCGCGACACGCCGATGCCGTCGCCCGCCAGCGGCCACGGCTGCCACCACCATTGACGCGTGGCGTATTGACGCACTGATGCAACGGCGGCGCTGTGTGCGCCGCTTTGATGAATTGGGAGATTGCGATGGGTGAACAGACCCACTTCGGTTATGAGACCGTCGACGAGAAGGAAAAGGCAGGCAAAGTCGCCGAAGTGTTCCATTCGGTAGCGAGCAAGTACGACGTCATGAACGACCTGATGTCGGGTGGCCTGCACCGCATCTGGAAAGCGTTCACGATCGGCCGCGCCGCCGTGCGCCCCGGCTTCAAGGTGCTCGACATCGCGGGCGGCACGGGCGATCTGTCGAAGGCGTTCGCCCGCCAAGCCGGCCCGACCGGCGAAGTCTGGCTCACGGACATCAATGAATCGATGCTGCGCGTGGGCCGCGATCGTCTGCTCGACGCGGGCATCGTCACTCCCGCTTTGCTGTGCGATGCCGAGAAGCTGCCGTTCCCGTCGAACTACTTCGATGTGGTGACCGTGGCCTTTGGCCTGCGCAACATGACGCACAAGGACGCCGCACTCGCCGAGATGCGCCGCGTGATCAAGCCGGGCGGCAAGGTCATGGTGCTGGAGTTCTCGAAGGTGTGGCAGCCGCTGGAAAAGGCCTACGACACGTACTCGTTCAAGGTGCTGCCGTGGCTCGGCTCGCGCATTGCGGGCGATGCCGACAGCTATCGCTATCTGGCCGAGTCGATTCGCATGCACCCGGATCAGGAAACGCTGAAGTCGATGATGGAAGACGTCGGTCTGGAGCGCGTGGAGTACCACAACCTGACCGCCGGCGTGGTCGCGCTGCACATCGGCCGCAAGTTCTGAATCTACTTAATTAGTTGTGACTTAGTAGTCCGGCGGGTATGACAAGTCGGTCTGCTTGTTTAGACGCCCCGACAGGCGGGACTTTTGTTCCGGCGCGGGGCGTTTTTCATGCGCAGGGCATTTTCTCTGTGGCAGAATCGCCGCTCAGTGTACGGTTTGGTTTCGATACGTAAAAAGCGTGTGAACCAATCCGAAAGACGCTTGTCAGTAGTTAGCACCTTATAACTCCACGGAGAGACCAGAGCGATGTTCCAGTTCATGAAAAACAAGCTGTTGTTGGGCGTAGTGGCCGGCGTATTGGCGGTCGGCATGACGATCGCGGACGCTGACGCCAAGCGCGTTGGCGGCGGCCGGAGCGTCGGCAAGCAGTCCAACACCGTGACGCAGCGTCAAGCCACGCCGCAACAACCGGCCCAAAGCCCGAGCGCTACGCCGAACCAAGCTGCCCCGGCAGCCGCCGGTGCTGGCGCCGCAGGTGCCGCCGCCGCGGCCAAGCCCGCCAACCGCTGGCTCGGCCCGATCGCCGGTCTGGCCGCTGGTCTGGGTATCGCAGCCCTGCTGTCGCACTTCGGTATGGGCGGCGCATTCGCCAGCATGATGGCCAACGTCATCATCATCGCGTTGATCGCTTTCGCCGTGCTGTGGGTCATCCGTCGTTTCCGTGGCAATAAGTCGCAGTCGCAAACCCCGGCCTACGCTGGTGCCGGTGCAGGCAACGACGCCTCGAACAACTCGCTGCGTCAGTCGTGGGATAACGCGTCGCAACAGCCTGCCTCGTCCCAACCGACGCAATCGACGCTGTCGGCCGTGCCGGCCGCCGCCGGTGTTGCGGGTGCCGCAGCCGCTGCCGCGGGTCCGTTCGGTGTGCCGGCTGGCTTCGACGTCGAAGGCTTCCTGCGTAGCTCGAAGGTCTACTTCAACCGTCTGCAAGCCGCTTGGGACAAGGGCGATCAAGCCGACATCAACGAGTTCACGACGCCGCAGATGTTCGCGGAAATCAAGATGGACTTGGAAGAGCGCGGCAAGTCGACCAACCGTACCGACGTGGTCCAACTCGACGCCGAACTGCTCGGCATCGAGCAAACCGCTACCGAGTACATGGCCAGCGTGCGTTTCTCGGGCTTGATCCGTGAAGCCGAAGGCGCTGCGGCCGAGCCGTTCAACGAAGTCTGGAACCTGACCAAGCCGGTCACCGGCAACGCCGGTTGGGTGCTGGCCGGGATTCAGCAGCTGAACTAAGCTCCCGCCGTTTTTGCCGTAACCTGCCTTACAATGAGAGCCCGCGTTTGAAGCGCGGGCTCTTTTGTTTTTGCCGCCCGCAGGCTGTTGTACTGCGGGCGACGTCTTTCGGTGCGACCGGTGTTCTGCGCCGGCCGGCCGCCTAGCTCATGACCGTCGCCGCCAAAGCCTTTGCCGCCACCGTGAATCACTTGCTCGCCCGCGAACCGTGGGCGCGCGAACGTCTGCGCCACCACATCGGCGCATCCGCCCGGCTGGCGATGTCGCCGTTCGACCTGCGCTTGCAGGTGGGCGACGACGGCTATCTCGCCGCCTTCGAGGCCGACACTCCCTGCGACGTCAGCATCGCCGTGCCGCCTTCGGCATTGGCTGACTTCGCGGGCGGTGGACAAGCCGCTGTCATGCGTCATGTGAAAATCGAGGGCGATGCCGAGTTCGCCAATACGGTGTCCTATCTTGCCCAGCACCTGCGCTGGGAGGCCGCCGAGGACCTGAGCAAGGTCATCGGCGACGCCGCCGCACACCGTGTGACCGAAACCGGTAAGGCCGCCGTGGCCGGTGCTCGCCGCACGGGGGCCACGCTGGCCCGTTCGCTGACCGACTATCTCGTGGAAGAGAATCCGCTGCTCGTGGCTCGGCCACGGCTCGACGCCATGCGTTCCGATATCGGCACCTTGCGCGACGATCTGGCGCGGCTCGAAAAGCGACTCGAGAAGCTCGAACGTCAGCCCGGCGTGCCGCGCTCGACCGGAGGCCGCTGACCGATGCGACTTCTGCGCCTCATCAAGATTTTCTTCGTCTGCTATCGCTACGGCCTCGACGAGCTGGTGCTCTCCAGCATTCCCCATCCGTTTGCACGTGGCGTCATGCGCGTGCTGTCGTTCGGGCGCGGGGGCCTGAAGGCACCGCGTGGCGAACGCCTGCGTCTGGCGCTCGAAGCGCTGGGCCCCATTTTCGTGAAGTTCGGGCAGGTACTCTCGACGCGGCGCGATCTGATGCCGCCGGACATCGCGCAAGAACTGGCGCGTTTGCAAGATCAGGTGCCGCCGTTCGATCCGGAGCTCGCGCGTGCCGCGATCGAGAAGTCGCTGGGCCGCCCGCTCGAAGAAGTGTTCGTGGAGTTCGAGCGCTCGCCGGTCGCTAGCGCGTCGATCGCGCAGGTGCACTTCGCACGGATTCGTGAAGGGCAGCATGCGGGCAAGGAAGTCGCCGTCAAAGTGCTGCGTCCGAACATGCTCGGCGTGATCGACAGCGACCTGGCGCTCATGCGCGACTTGGCGGGCTGGGTGGAACGCCTGTGGCCGGACGGCAAGCGTTTGAAGCCGCGCGAGGTCGTGGCCGAGTTCGACAAGTATCTGCACGACGAGCTCGACCTGATGCGCGAAGCGGCAAATGCCGCGCAATTACGCCGCAACTTTATTGACTCGGGCATGTTGATGGTGCCCGAGATGTATTGGGACTTGAGCTCCAGCACGGTGCTCGTGATGGAGCGCATGCGCGGCGTGCCGATCAGCCAGATCGAGGTGCTGCGCGAGGCGGGCGTCGATCTGAAGAAGCTGGCGCGCGAGGGCGTCGAGATCTTCTTTACGCAGTTTCTGCGCGACGGGTTCTTCCACGCCGACATGCATCCGGGCAACATTCTCGTGAGTCTCGATCCGGCCACGTTCGGGCGCTATATCGCGCTCGACTGCGGCATCGTCGGCGCGCTCTCCGAGTTCGATAAGAACTATCTGGCGCAGAACTTCCTCGCGTTTTTCCGCCGCGATTATCACCGGGTGGCGTCGCTGCATCTGGAGTCTGGCTGGGTACCGTCGGATACCCGCGTCGAAGAGTTGGAAGGGGCGATTCGCGCGGTGTGCGAGCCTTACTTCGACCGGCCGCTCAAGGAAATTTCGCTGGGGCTGGTGCTGATGCGTTTGTTCCAGACGTCGCGGCGCTTTAACGTCGAAATTCAGCCGCAATTGGTTTTGCTGCAAAAGACGTTGCTCAATATCGAAGGGCTGGGGCGTCAGCTCGACCCGGATCTCGATCTGTGGAAGACGGCCAAGCCGTTCCTCGAGCGCTGGATGGCTGAGCAGATCGGCCCGCGCGGCTGGCTGGAGCGGCTCAAGACCGAGGCGCCGCAGTGGAGCAAGACGTTGCCGCAACTGCCGCGTCTCATTCATCAGGCGCTCGCCGCCCACGCCCGCCCGCAAGACGACACGCTGCTGCTCGCGCTGCTTCAGGAGCAGCGCCGCACGAACCGGCTGCTGACCGGGGCGTTCTGTCTGGTCGGCGGTGTTGCCATCGGTGTACTCGCTGCTTTTATCTGGCTCTATGGTGGATAAACGTCGTCCGGAAGCGGGGGCCGTGAATGCGCCGGCGTCTGCCGCGCCCACTGATCCCGCTGCGCCTGCCGCACCGGCTTTTTCCCATCGCGATTCGTCGCGTGCCGAGTTTTGGAACGAGCGCTTCGCCAGCGCCTTCATGCCTTGGGACGCCGCTGGCGTGCCGCGTGCACTGCGTGAGTTCGTGGCAAGCGAGGCCAAGCCTCAAGCGACGTTGATCCCCGGCTGCGGCGCGGCTTACGAGGCCGCTTGGCTGGGTGCCCAGCAGTGGCCGGTGCGTGCCATCGACTTCTCGCCGGTGGCCGTCGAGCAGGCCAAAGCCCAATTGGGCGAGCGAGCCGCATTGGTCGAGGAGGCGGACTTTTTCAAGTACACGCCGCCGTTCACGATCGACGTGATCTACGAGCGTGCGTTTCTCTGCGCGTTGCCGCGCACGCTTTGGCAGGACTACGCCCGCCGTGTGGCGCAATTGCTGCCCAGCGGTGCGCGTCTGGCCGGGTTCTACTTCTTGCGCGAAACGCCTAAGGGGCCGCCGTTCGGTATCGCCCCCGACGCGCTGGACGCGCTGCTCTCCCAAGACTTCATCTGCGAAGTGAATCGGCCGGTGGACGTCGCCGATTCGGTGCCAGTATTTGCCGGGGCCGAGCACTGGATGGTCTGGCGTCGCCGCTGATTTTCCCGAAATTTGCAACGCGCGCCACCGGGATTTGTGATTTTTTCCCCGCGCGTGTCCCGCGCCGCTATAATCGGCCCAAATTTTTTCGCCAGGTGGCAAAAGCGGGCGCCCCCGAACGCTGAACAGCATCAGCCCCGTCATGCTCGACCTGAATTTCTGTTGCCCGGAAGGCTGCGGCCCGCGGCACGGTTTCGTTAGTTCGCGTGTGCGGCCTCATGCGGCCAGATCACGTCCCTGTCACTGACGCCGCCGCCGCTACCGTCGCCCTGGGGCTTGGCTGGGGCCGCGTTATGCTGATCTGGTTTGTCATTTTGTATTGGGTCATTTCGGTGGCCATCGGGCTGCTGGCCGCCCTCAAGGTCCGCAATACCAAAGATTTCACCGTCGCCGGACGCCGCCTGCCCTACGGCATGGTCATCGCCGTGGTGTTTGCCACGTGGTTCGGCTCGGAAGCCGTGCTCGGCATCCCGGCCACGTTCATCGGCGACGGCCTGCGCGGCATCGTGGCCGACCCGTTCGGCTCGTCGATGTGCCTGGTGCTCGTCGGCGTGTTCTTCGCCCGCAAGCTGTATCGCATGAACCTCATGACGATCGGCGACTTCTACAAGCTCAAATACAACCGCACCGTCGAAGTGGTGACGAGTATCGCCATCGTGATCTCGTACCTCGGCTGGGTCGGTGCGCAGATCAAGGCGCTGGGCCTGGTGTTCCATACGGTGTCGGGTGGCGCGATGTCCGAGCCGACCGGCATGATCATCGGTGCCGTCTCGGTGCTCGCGTACACGCTGCTCGGCGGGATGATTTCGGTGGCGGTGACCGACTTTATCCAGATGATCATCATCGTGGTCGGTCTGGTCTACATTGCCGTGGAAGTCTCCGGCATGGTGCCGGGCGGCGCGACGGCAGTGATCGCTCACGCCGCAGACGCGGGTAAGTTCGTGTTCCTGCCCGCGATGAATCCGGCCGACGTGCTGGCGTTTATCGCAGCCGGTG
The DNA here is from genome assembly GCF_049918595.1 of Pandoraea pneumonica. Taxonomy (GTDB): domain Bacteria; phylum Pseudomonadota; class Gammaproteobacteria; order Burkholderiales; family Burkholderiaceae; genus Pandoraea; species Pandoraea pneumonica_A. Next base: position 136,852 of record NZ_JBNCRZ010000001.1, on the reverse strand, counting down.
TGACCATGATGTTCGGCTCGATTCCCCAGCAGGACGTGTTCCAGCGGGTGATGTCGTCGAAGACCGAAAACATCGCCGTGGCAGGCTCGGTGACCGGCGGCGTGCTGTACTTCTTCTTCACGTTCATCCCCATCTTCCTTGCGTACTCGGCGCTGCTGATCGCCCCGTCGATGGTGCAGAAGTACATCGGCACCGACCCGCAACAGATCCTGCCGCAGTTGGTGCTCACCAGCGTGCCGATCGTGGCGCAGGTGATGTTCTTCGGCGCGTTGCTCTCGGCCATCAAGAGCTGCGCCTCGGCTACGCTGCTGGCCCCGTCGGTCACGTTTGCCGAGAACATCATTCGCCCGATGCTGCGCGGCCAGATCGACGACAAGCACCTGCTGCGCCTGATGCGTATCGTCGTGCTGTGCTTTACCGCGCTGGTGCTGGTGTATGCGCTGAACTCGAAGGCGTCGATCTTCCAGATGGTGGAGAGCGCCTATAAGGTCACGCTGGTGTGCTGCTTCGTGCCGCTGGCCTTCGGCCTCTACTGGAAGCGCTCCAGCTCGCTGGGCGGCACGCTGGCTGTGTTCGCCGGGCTGATCGTCTGGATCGGCTGCGAGGTGATGGCCCCCGAGGGGCTGGTGCCGCCGCAACTGGCTGGCCTGCTGGCATCGATCGGCGGCATGGTCGTCGGCTCGCTGCTGCAACCGGCCTCCGAGCGCGGTCAGCCGCCGGGGCAAGAGGTGTCGACGATCTGAGTGCCGGGCAGGGCGGCTGTGTGAGTGCTTGCTCTTGCGTGGGGCGCGCACATGCGCTGTCATGCGTCTCCATCGGCCAGAAGCGTCAAATGCGGTGACGCCAGACCTTGATCTTGCGTCACCGCGTGCCCATATATCTCCGGACAAATCCCGAAAGCCTTGTGAAGCGGTTATAATTCAAGGCTTTGCGCGCCTTTTCCCGTCGGAAAGAATCATGCCTATCTACGCCTATCGTTGCGAAACATGCGGTTTCGCGAAAGATGTGCTGCAAAAAATGAGCGATGACCCGCTCTCCCAATGCCCGGAATGCGGCAAGGACACGTTCCGCAAGCAGGTGACTGCGGCGGGCTTCCAGCTCAAGGGTTCGGGATGGTATGTCACCGATTTCCGTGGTGGTTCGGGCGGCGCAAGCGCACCGGCAGCAGGCGCGTCGGCAACGGCAGCAGCCTCGTCGGGGGAAAGCAGCGCCTCGTCGGGAGAATCGGCAACGGCTTCGTCCGGTTCGTCCGCTTCGGGCAGCGAGTCGTCGAGCGCCCCGGCGGCCAGTTGCGGCGGCGGCTGCGCTTGTCATTAAGCCTTGCCAGAATTGGCAGCCGTAGTAGCCGTAGCAGCGTTAGCCGAATTAGCAGAATTTGCAGTACCCGCGTTACCCAGAAGAGCAGAACGACGCGTCCGGCCCGGCGGCCTGGCGCGTGATTGACCCCGCTGACCCAGTAGCCGCCGACATTCGCGAGTCCTGCCATGAGCGTCAAAAAACCCGCGTTGAAGACGATTTTCCTCACCGGCCTGCTGGTGCTGGTGCCGCTCGCCATCACGTTGTGGGTACTGGGCCTGATCATCGGCACGATGGATCAGACCTTGCTGCTGCTGCCCGACGAATGGCAGCCGTCGCGGCTGATCGGTATGCGCGTGCCGGGTTTCGGCGTGGTGGTCACGCTGGCTTTCGTGTTCGTCGTCGGCCTTCTGGCGCATAATTTCATTGGCCAGAAGCTGGTCGGCTGGTGGGAAGCGGTGTTGACCCGCATTCCCGTGGTCGGGCCGCTGTATGGCAGCGTCAAGCAGGTGTCCGATACATTGCTCTCGAGCAATGGCAACGCGTTTCGCAAGGCGTTGCTCGTGCGTTATCCGCACGCGGACTCCTGGACCATCGCCTTCCTGACCGGCGCGCCGGGCGGCGACGTGGTCAACCACTTGCAGGGCGAGTATGTGAGCGTCTATGTCCCGACGACGCCGAACCCCACGTCAGGCTTCTTCCTGATGATGCGGGCGAGCGACGTTGTCGAGCTCGACATGACGGTCGATGCCGCGCTCAAGTACATCGTATCGATGGGCGTGGTGGCGCCCGCCCACAACCCGCGCCAGCAACGTCCCGGCCCGCTCCTGTGAGCCACCGGTGACTCCCGGCGTCATTTTTTGAAAATCGGAACAGCAAAATGTCCATGCGTACCTCCTACTGCGGTCTGGTGACCGAGCAACAACTGGGCCAAACGGTCAAGCTTTGTGGCTGGGTCAATCGCCGCCGTGATCACGGCGGGGTCATCTTCATCGACCTGCGCGATCGCGAAGGTCTGGTGCAGGTCGTGTGCGATCCGGACCGCGCAGAGATGTTCAAGGCCGCCGAAGGCCTGCGCAATGAGTTCTGCGTGCAAATTACCGGTCTGGTGCGCGCCCGTCCGGCAGGCACGGAAAACGCCAACCTGACGAGCGGCAAGATCGAAGTGCTGTGCCACGAGCTCCAAGTGCTCAACCCGTCGGTCACGCCTCCGTTCCCGCTCGACGACGAGAACCTGTCGGAAACGACGCGCCTCACGCACCGCGTGCTGGACCTGCGCCGCCCGCAGATGCAATACAACCTGCGCCTGCGTTACAAGGTGGCGATGGAAGTGCGCAAGTATCTGGATGCGCAAGGCTTCATCGACATCGAAACGCCGATGCTCACCAAGAGCACCCCGGAAGGTGCGCGCGACTACCTCGTGCCGTCGCGTGTGAACCCGGGCATGTTCTTCGCGCTGCCGCAGTCGCCGCAGCTCTTCAAGCAGTTGTTGATGGTGGCCGGCTTCGACCGTTACTACCAGATCACCAAGTGCTTCCGCGACGAAGACTTGCGCGCTGACCGTCAGCCGGAATTCACGCAGATCGACTGCGAAACCTCGTTCCTGTCGGAGCAAGAGATTCGCGATCTGTTCGAGAACATGATTCGTCACGTGTTCAAGGAAGCCATCAACGTCGAGTTCGACGCCAAGGTGCCGGTCATGCAGTTCTCGGAAGCGATGCGCCGCTTCGGTTCGGACAAGCCGGACCTGCGCGTGAAGCTCGAATTCACCGAGTTGACCGACGTGATGGGCGACGTGGACTTCAAGGTGTTCTCGGTGCCGGCCACGACCGAAGGCGGCCGTGTGGTTGCCCTGCGCGTGCCGGGCGGTGCCGAGATTTCGCGTAGCGAGATCGACGCTTACACCGATTTCGTGAAGATTTACGGCGCGAAGGGTCTGGCCTGGATCAAGGTCAATGAAGTGGCCAAGGGCCGCGACGGTCTGCAAAGCCCGATCGTGAAGAACCTGCACGACGCTGCTATTGCCTCGATTCTCGAGCGCACCGGCGCGCAAGACGGCGACATCATTTTCTTCGGCGCCGATAAGGAAAAGGTCGTCAACGACGGTATCGGCGCACTGCGTCTGAAGATCGGTCACTCGGAATTCGGCAAGAGCCACGGCCTGTTCGAGGCTGGCTGGCGTCCGCTGTGGGTCGTCGACTTCCCGATGTTCGAATACGACGAAGAAGATGCCCGCTGGGTGGCCTGCCATCACCCGTTCACGAGCCCGAAGGACGAGCACATCGACTATCTCGAAACCGACCCGGGCAAGTGCCTGGCGAAGGCTTACGACATGGTGCTCAACGGCTGGGAAATCGGTGGCGGCTCGGTTCGTATCTTCCAAGAGGAAGTGCAGAGCAAGGTGTTCCGTGCGCTCAAGCTGGGTGAAGAAGAAGCCCGTGCGAAGTTCGGCTTCCTGCTCGACGCGCTGCAATACGGTGCGCCGCCGCATGGTGGTATCGCCTTCGGTCTGGACCGCGTCATCACGATGATGGCCGGTGCCGACTCGATTCGCGACGTGATCGCCTTCCCGAAGACGCAACGTGCACAGGATCTGCTCACGCAAGCCCCGTCGCCGGTCGACGAGCGCCAACTGCGCGATCTGCACATCCGTCTGCGTCAGACGGAAGCGCCGAAGGCATAACGACTCTCACGAGCACGCGCTCGTGGCGAAACGTTCGAACCCCCTCTGCCGAAAGGCGAGGGGGTTTTTGTTTTTCAGGTCGAATATCCAAGGAGCACGAAGCGATGATCGTGAGTGCAAAGGCGATCATTCGTCGCAACGATACGGTGCTGTTCGCCCGTAACCCGCGTGACGAATGGGAACTGCCGGGCGGGCAGCCGGAGCCCGGTGAGTCTCTGGAAGACGCGGTGCGGCGTGAGGTACAAGAAGAGTGCGGCTGGCAGATCGCGCAGGTGACTTATCACGGCAGCGCCTCGTTCGAAGTGATTCCCGGGCGGCACGTGATGCTGGTTTTTTATGTCTGCGAACAAGATCCACACGATCTGACGCCGCTGGTGACGAGCGACGAGCATTCGACGTTTGCGTGGATCGACGTCGGTGGCGTGCGCCCTGTCGATTTGCCTGCGTGCTATTGGGATGCGGTCACGCAAGCCTGATGCGAGACGAGGTGAGTGAAACGAGACTGAGTGCCTTAGGATGACCGATCACGTCAGTTGCCCATTACAATGAGCCACCAGCGCATGGCATCCGCGCAGCCTCTCATCGTTCACCCATCTGCATGAAGCCTTTCAAGATTCCCGAATCCGTGCTCGTCGTCATCTACACGCCGGCGCTCGACGTGCTGTTGATCGAGCGTGCCGATGCCGACAACTTCTGGCAATCGGTGACCGGCAGCAAGGACACCCTCGACGAACCGCTCATCGAGACCGCCACGCGCGAAGTGTTCGAAGAGACGGGGATTCGCGTAGGTGAAGGTGGTGTGCCGACCAGCGCACTGACCGATTGGCAGCATCAGATTCAATACAACATCTACCCGCGCTGGGCGCATCGCTATGCGCCGGACGTTACGCGTAACACCGAGCATTGGTTCGGCTTATGTGTGCCCGAAAACACGCCGGTGACGCTCGCCCCGCGCGAGCACGTCGCGTACGAGTGGTTGCCTTGGGAGGCCGCGGCCGCCCGGTGTTTCTCACCGTCGAACGGCGACGCCATCCGACAACTCCCCGCGCGCGTGCGCTGACGCCCCGCCGCGCCAATGAGCAAGTACCTGCCGTTCTCCCACGAAAACGACCTGACGCTGCTCTACCTCGGCGCGGAATACTTCACCGCGCTCATCACCGCCATCGACGCCGCCCGGCGCGAAGTGGTGATCGAGACCTACATCTTCGAAGCCGACGACGCCGGACAAAATGTCTCGGCCGCCCTGCAACGCGCGGCACAACGCGGTGTTGCCGTGCGCGTGATTACCGACGGCGTGGGCACCAGCCGACGCCTGCCGCTCGCAGCCGAATGGCGAGACAGCGGCGTGATGCACCGGATCTACAACCCACGGCTGTTCGGCAAATTCGGCTTTTCTCGCACGCACCGCAAGCTCGCCATCATCGACCACGAGGTCGCGTTCGTTGGCGGCATCAACATCATCGACGACTACAACGCGGGCGGTGGCGTGCGCATGAGCGACCCGCGTTGGGACTTCGCGGTGCAATGCCGGGGGCCCATCGTCGCGGAAATCGCCATTGCGTTTCACATCCAATGGCTACGGCTTGCCCCTGGCTATCTAGGCACGCCGTTCCGCCATCGCCGACGCGGGCAGCGCGGGCGATTGCATTCGTCTGTCGTAGGGCAAGCCGCCTTCGTCGCGCGCGACAATCTGCACAATCGCCGCTCCGTCGAAAAAGCCTATCTGATGGCGTTGGGACGGGCGCGCCACGAAGTCTGGCTCGCGAATCCATATTTCGTCCCCGGACGGCGCTTGCGGCGTGCGCTCACGCAGGCAGCGCTGCGTGGCGTGGCCGTCCATCTGCTCATCGGCCGCAAGGAATTCCGTCTGCTCGACACGGCGGTGCCATGGCTGTACGCCAAGATGCTCGAAGCGGGCGTGCGCATCGGCGAGTACGACATGCGTCAACTGCACGGCAAGGTCGCAGTGGTCGACGATGTATGGGCGACCGTCGGGTCGTCAAACCTCGATGCGCTGTCGCTTTTTCTCAATCACGAAGCGAACGTAGTCTTCTTGGACGATCCGGTTGTCATCCAATTGCGCGACCATATCCGCAAGGCGTTTGCCGAAGCACGTCTGATCGACGCGGCCCGCTATGGCGAACGCTCGGCATGGCGGCGCTTTCGCCAGTGGGCGGCCTACCGGCTGTACCGTCTGGCGATGAAGGTGCTCACGCGCGGCAAGTACGACTAAGCGCTCACCGGCATGACGGCGGCCAGGTTTCCCTAGGCACTGCCAAAGGCATCCCGAGGCCCGCCCAGTGGCGTTCTCGCCGTGATTCCACGGGCCTTCCCCGCGGAAACCGATTAGGTATTCCGATCTAATAAATTCCTTGTTCGCCCATGGGCCTCCCACAATAATAGGACGGCCGTTCGATTTTATGGTTAGCATCGATGAACGGATAACCAAAGCGATGCCATACACATGCGAAAGGGTGAACAGACACGTGCCGCGATCCTGAATGCCGCGCTTGAACTGGCGGGGCGAGACGGACTCGAAGGCCTGACGATCGGCTTACTGGCCGATCGCATGCAGATGAGCAAGAGCGGGGTATTTGCGCATTTCGGTTCGCGCGAAGATCTGCAAATTGAAGTGCTGCGCGAATATCACAGACGCTTCGAAGAAGAAGTGTTCGCCCCCAGCATGGACGTGCCGCGCGGCTTGCCGCGACTGCGCGCCCTGGTGGATCGCTGGATGGACAAGCGAATTCGTGAAGTGACGACGGGCTGTATCTATATCAGCGGTGCCGTCGAGTACGACGATCGCGCAGCCAGCCCGGTGCGCGAAGCCTTGGTGAAAAGTGTGCGGTTGTGGCGATCGGCCCTGCTGCGCGCGATCACACAAGCAAAGGAGGAGGGACATCTGCGCTCGGACACCGATCCGCGCCTGATGCTCTTTGAAATGTACAGCCTGACGCTCGGTCTGCATCACGACGCGCGGTTCCTGCGGGAGCCGGGTGCGGTAGAGATGACCCGGGTGGCACTGGAAAAACTGATTTCGTCTTATCAGCGCGGGTGAGGCGCGAGCCGTCCGCGATTCAATTCGAAGTGTTCGGAGGAGTAGGTCATGGGACAGTACAACGCGCCGCTGCGCGACATGCAATTCGTCATGCACGAACTGCTGGGCGTGGAAAACGAATTGAAGGCATTGCCGAAGCACGCGGACATCGATGCCGACACCATCAATCAGGTGCTCGAAGAAGCCGGCAAGTTCTGTAGCGAGGTCATCTTCCCGCTCAATCAAGTGGGCGATCGCGAAGGCTGCAAATACGAAGGCGATGGCGTGGTCACCACGCCGACCGGCTTCAAAGAGGCTTATCAGAAATACGTCGAAGCTGGTTGGGCCTCGCTGGGCTGCGATCCGGAATTCGGCGGTCAAGGCCTGCCGCAAGTCATCAACAACGCACTGTACGAGATGCTGAACTCGGCGAACCAGGCGTGGACGATGTACCCGGGCCTCTCGCACGGCGCCTACGAATGCCTCCACGCGCACGGCACCCCCGAACAGCAAGCCACCTATCTGCCGAAGATCGTCTCGGGCGAATGGACCGGCACGATGTGCCTGACCGAGCCGCATTGCGGCACCGACCTGGGCATGCTGCGCACGAAGGCCGAGCCGAACGGCGACGGCTCGTACGCGATCTCGGGCACCAAGATCTTCATCTCGGCCGGCGAGCACGACATGGCCGCCAACATCATTCACCTTGTGCTGGCACGTCTGCCGGATGCGCCTCCGGGCACCAAGGGCATTTCGCTGTTCGTCGTGCCGAAGTTCATCCCCGATGCGAACGGCGCACCGGGCGAGCGCAACGGCATCAAGTGCGGTTCGATCGAACACAAGATGGGCATTCACGGCAATGCCACTTGCGTGATGAACCTCGACGGCGCGAAGGGCTGGCTGGTCGGCGAAGCGAACAAGGGCCTGAACGCCATGTTCGTGATGATGAACGCCGCACGCCAGGGCGTGGGTATGCAGGGTCTGGGCCTGACCGAAGTCGCTTATCAGAACTCGCTGGTGTACGCGAAGGAACGCATTCAGATGCGCTCGCTCACCGGCCCGAAGGCACCGGACAAGCCCGCCGATCCGATCATCGTGCACCCGGACGTGCGCCGCATGCTGCTCACGCAAAAGGCTTACGTCGAAGGTGGCCGTGCGTTCTCGTACTGGACGGCACTGCACATCGATAAGGAACTCTCGCACGGCGACGATGCCGAGCGTAAGGAAGCCGCCGATCTCGTGGCACTGCTCACGCCGATCATCAAGGCCTTCCTGACCGACAACGCGTTCGAGTGCACGAACCACGCGATGCAAATTTACGGCGGTCACGGTTACATCGCCGAGTGGGGCATGGAGCAATACGTGCGCGATGCGCGTATCAACATGATCTACGAAGGCACGAACACGATTCAGGCACTCGACCTGCTGGGCCGCAAGGTGCTGGGCGATATGGGCGCGAAGCTCAAGAAGTTCGGCAAGCTCGTGCAGGACTTCGTCGAAGCCGAAGGCGTGCGCGAAGACATGCAAGAGTTCGTCAACCCGCTCGCGGACATTGGCGACAAGGTGCAGAAGCTGACGATGGAAATCGGCATGAAGGCAATGGCTAACCCCGACGAAGTCGGTGCGGCTGCCGTGCCGTATCAACGTGTGGTCGGCCATCTCGTGTTCGCCTACTTCTGGGCGCGCATGGCAAAGATTGCGCTCGACAAGCAAGGCAGCGGCGACAAGTTCTACGAATCGAAGCTCGCCACGGCGCGTTTCTACTTCGCCAAGCTGCTGCCCGAGACTGCGTATCACATCCGCGTGGCTCGCGCCGGCGCGAAGACGCAAATGGAAGTCGACGTCGACCTGTTCTGAGAGCGGAGGAGATCACCGTGAGTCAAACCAACAAACCCCTGGTCGTGCGCAAGGTTGCTGTGCTCGGCGCTGGCGTGATGGGCGCGCAGATTGCCGCGCATCTGGTCAACGCGAAAGTGCCGGTCGTGCTGTTCGACCTGCCCGCGAAAGAAGGCCCGAAGAACGGCATCGTGCTGCGCGCCATCGACGGTCTGAAGAAACTGAGCCCCGCGCCGTTCGCCGATAAGGCCGACGCGCAATACATCGAAGTCGCCAACTACGAAGACGACCTCGAAAAGCTGGCCGGCTGCGACGTGGTGATCGAAGCGATCGCCGAGCGCATGGACTGGAAGCACGACCTGTACAAGAAGGTCGCACCGCACTTGGCCAAGCACGCGATTTTCGCGTCGAACACCTCGGGCCTGTCGATCACCGAACTCTCGGAAGGCTTCGACGCCGAACTGAAGGCGCGCTTCTGCGGTGTGCACTTCTTCAACCCGCCGCGCTACATGCATCTGGTCGAGCTGATTCCGACCGCTGCCACCGAGCCGGCCATTCTCGATCAACTCGAAACGTTCCTCACCTCCACGCTCGGCAAGGGCGTGGTGCGTGCGAAGGACACGCCGAACTTCATCGCCAACCGTGTCGGTGTCTTCTCGATTTTGGCGGTGTTCGCCGAGGCGCAGAAGTACGGCATTCCGTTCGATGTCGTCGACGACCTGACCGGCAGCAAGCTGGGCCGCGCCAAGTCGGCCACGTTCCGCACCGCCGATGTGGTCGGTCTGGACACGATGGCGCACGTCATCAAGACGATGCAAGACGGCCTCAAGGACGATCCGTTCGCGCCGACGTACGCCACGCCGCCGGTGCTCAAGGCACTCGTGGAGAAGGGCGCACTCGGTCAGAAGACGGGCGCGGGCTTCTACAAGAAGGAAGGCAAGGTCATCAAGGTGCTGGACCCGCAAACGGGCGAGTACGTCGAGTCGGGCAAGAAGGCCGACGAGATGGTGGTGCGCATTCTGAAGAAGGCCCCGGCCGAACGTCTGCGCCTGCTGCGTGAATCGACCAACCCGCAAGCCCAGTTCCTGTGGGCCGTGTTCCGCGACGTGTTCCACTACATCGGCGTGTATCTCGAACAGATCGCCGATAACGCGCGTGAAGTCGACTTCGCGATTCGCTGGGGCTTCGGCTGGACCACGGGTCCGTTCGAGGACTGGCAAGCCGCTGGCTGGAAAGACGTGGCCCAGTGGGTCAAGGAAGACATCGACGCGGGCAAGGCCCTGTCGAACGCACCGCTGCCTGCTTGGGTGACGGGCGGCAAGGTGGCAGAAGCCGGTGGTGTGCATACGGCCGCAGGTTCGTACGCCCCCGCGAAGGACGCCTTCGTGCCGCGCAGCACGCTGCCGGTGTATCAGCGTCAGGTGTTCCCGGCGGCGCTCGTCGGCGAAGCTGGCAACGATCCGCGCAAGTTCGGCAAGACCATTGAAGAGAACGACGCCGTGCGTCTGTGGGTCGACGAGACCCCGGGTCAGGACGACGTGCTCATCGTCTCGTTCAAGTCGAAGATGAACACGATCGGACCGGCCGTCATCGACGGTCTGGTGCGCGCCATCGATTTGGCCGAACAGCAGTATCGCGGCGTGGTCGTGTGGCAGCCGACGTCGCTCAAGCTCGGCGCGCCGGGCGGTCCGTTCTCAGCCGGTGCCGATCTGGAAGCCGCCATGCCGGCCTTCATGATGGGCGGTGCCAAGGGCATCGAGCCGTTTATCAAGAAATTCCAAGACGGCATGATGCGCGTGAAGTATGCGCAGGTGCCGGTCGTCTCCGCGGTGTCGGGCATTGCGCTCGGCGGCGGCTGCGAGTTGCTGCTGCATAGCGCCAAGCGCGTGGCGGCCCTCGAGAGCTACATCGGTCTGGTGGAAGTCGGCGTCGGCCTCGTGCCGGGCGGCGGCGGTCTGAAGGAAGCCGCGATTCGTGCAGCCGAAGCGGCCACCGCAGCAGGCAGCGTGCAGTATCTCCAGTTCGTCACCAAGTCGTTCACCAACGCCGCCATGGCGAAGGTCTCGGCCTCGGCGATCGACGCACGCGACATGGGTTACCTGAAGCCGACCGACACCATCGTCTACAACGTGCACGAGTTGCTGTCGGTGGCGCGTAACGAAGCTCGCGCGCTGTCGCTGGCCGGTTACCGTCCGCCGCTCAAGCCCGCCGGTATTCCGGTGGCAGGCCGCTCGGGTGTGTCGACGATCAAGGCACAACTGGTGAACATGCGCGACGGCAACTTCATCTCGGCGCACGACTTCCTGATCGCCTCGCGTATCGCGGAAGCCGTGTGCGGTGGCGACGTGGAAGCCGGCAGCCTCGTGAACGAAGAATGGCTGCTCGCACTGGAGCGCCGTGCCTTCATCGAACTGCTGGGCACGTCGAAGACCCAGGAACGCATCATGGGCATGCTGCAAACCGGCAAGCCGGTGCGCAACTAAGCCGATCGGAGACTGACATGAGCAAACAATTGCAAGACGCCTACATCGTCGCCGCCACGCGCGCCCCGATCGGCAAGGCACCCAAGGGCAGCTACAAGAACACCCGTCCGGACGATCTGCTGGCGATGATTCTCAAGAGCGCGCTCGCCCAGGTGCCCGACCTCGATCCGAAAGTGATCGAAGACGCCATCATCGGCTGCGCGATTCCGGAAGCCCAGCAGGGCCTGAACGTGGCGCGTATCGGTGCGCTGCTCTCGGGCCTGCCGAACACGGTGGGCGGTGTGACCGTCAACCGCTTCTGCGCCTCGGGCCTGACGGCCCTGGCGATGGCTGCCGACCGCATCCGTGTGGGCGAAGCCGACGCGATGATCGCCGGCGGTATCGAAAGCATGAGCATGGTGCCGATGATGGGCAACACGCCGTCGCTCTCGCCGTCGATTTTCGAGCGCGACGAGAACGTGGGCATTGCTTACGGCATGGGCCTGACCGCCGAGAAGGTGGCGCAACAGTGGAAGGTTTCGCGTGACGAGCAGGATGCGTTCGCGCTGGCTTCGCACCAGAAAGCCATCGCTGCCCAGCAACGCGGCGAGTTCACCAACGAAATCACGCCGATCGAGATCGTTGAGCGCTTCCCGAATCTCGCCACCGGTGAAGTGTCGATCAAGACGCGCACGCTGTCGCTCGACGAAGGTCCGCGTCCCGACACGACGATCGAGGGGCTCGCCAAGCTGCGTCCCGTGTTCGCCAACAAGGGCTCGGTCACGGCAGGCAACAGCTCGCAAACGTCGGACGGCGCCGGTGCGCTGCTGGTCGTGAGCGAGAAGATCCTCAAGCAATTCAACCTCACGCCGCTCGCGCGTTTCGTGTCGTTCGCCGTGCGCGGTGTACCGCCCGAAATCATGGGTATCGGTCCGAAGGAAGCGATTCCGGCGGCGCTGCGTGCCGCAGGCCTCAAGCAATCGGACATGGACTGGATCGAGCTGAACGAAGCGTTCGCCGCACAGGCGCTCGCCGTCATCAAGGATCTGGACCTCGACACGAGCCGCGTCAACCCGATGGGCGGCGCGATTGCCCTGGGTCACCCGCTGGGTGCCACCGGTGCGGTCCGTGCAGCGACCGTCGTGCACGCCCTGCGTCGCCATAACCTGAAGTACGGGATGGTGTCGATGTGCGTGGGCACGGGTATGGGCGCTGCGGGGATTATCGAGCGCATGTAAGGGACGGGGCCGGACACTCAGATGACCGGTCATCAAGCGCCGGGGTGTGGATTGCGCAGTACGCGCGTCTGCCCCCGGCGTTTGTCGTGAGACGAACGCAATATTCAGGAGACAGTGGAGATGGACGACGTATTGGTGCAACGCCAGGGCGCGGTACAGGTGCTGACCTTCAACCGTGCACACAAGAAGAACGCGATCACTGCCGGGATGTATCAGGCGCTGGCCGACGCGCTCGGCGAGGCGGAAGCCGACCCGACCGTTCGCGTCATCTTGATTCAGGGGCATCCGGAAGCGTTTTCGGCCGGTAACGACCTCGAAGACTTTCTGAAAAACCCGCCGAAGGACGACGACGCGCCGGTGTTCCAGTTCCTGCATCGGATCAGTCAGGCGACCAAGCCGATCGTGGCTGCGGTTGCGGGCAATGCCGTGGGCGTGGGCACGACGATGTTGCTGCACTGCGACGTGGTGTATGCCGCAGAGACGGCACGCTTCTCGCTGCCGTTCTCGCAACTGGCGCTGTGCCCGGAAGCCGCATCGAGCTTGCTGCTGCCGCGCGTGGCCGGGTATCACCGTGCCGCGGAGAAGCTGCTGTTTGGCGAGCCGTTTGACGTCAATGAGGCCGTGGCGATGGGGTTCGTGAACCGGATCCTGCCCGCCGCCGAGCTCGCGGACTATGCCGCTAAGCGTGCGGCGCAACTGGCCGCCATGCCTGCCGGGTCACTGCGCGTGACCAAGCAACTGATGAAGGGCGACAGCGCGCGTGAGGTGCAGGAGCGCATTCGCGACGAGGCGCTGGAGTTCGGCAAGCGCCTGCTCTCGCCCGAGGCGCGCGAGGCGTTCACTGCGTTCTTCGAGAAGCGTAAGCCGGACTTCAGCCAGTTCTCGTAATTCACGGGCTGCGCTGACAAAAAAGGCTGGCCGCCATTGGGCGCCAGCCTTTTTTGCGTTTTCTACGTTTTGCGCTGCCGTTCAGCCCAGCGTTCCTAGCTTGGGCAACTGACGGGGACGGCGGTCCTCATCGGTCGCCACGTAGGTGACCATGGCCTCGGTCACTTTCACGATCTCGTGCGACAGGCGCATGCGCTGGGCATAAGCCTCGACGTAGACGGTGATCGACGTGTTGCCGGTCTTGACGATCTTGGCGTAGAAACTGAGCAGATCACCGACGAAGACAGGTTGTTTGAACAGGAACGAGTTGACGGCGATGGTCGCCACGCGGCCGTTGGCGCGTTGTGCTGCGGGAATCGAGCCGGCGATATCGACCTGCGACATGATCCAGCCGCCGAACACGTCGCCATGGGCGTTGGCGTCGGCGGGCATCGGCATCACGCGCAACGCCAGTTCTTTTTCTTCGGGCAGCGCCGTGAGGGCAGGGGTCGGGGTACTCATGGGGTTCCTTGCGTGAGCCATCAAGCGGGGGAAAACTCGGGAGAGCACCGCCGGGCGGTGGCCTCCGAGGGGCACCCATGGTGGGGATGCCCGCCCGGCGCTGGCTCAGCATGAGACGCCGGGTTCTGCGAAAATACGCCATTGACGATTCTAGCGGAAAGCCCCCCACCGGACCTGTCGCCCGGGCAGGACCCCGCCCCCACAGCATCATGAGACGTTTCACTCCGGCCGAGCCTGCGCCGGCGGCGGCTAATGCCCCGAATGCCAAGAACACGCCGAAACCGCCGCGCAACGACTGGCAAGTGCTCAAGTCGCTGCTGCCCTATCTGCTCGAATTCCGTGGGCGGGTGACGCTCGCGCTGTCGTGCCTGATTCTCGCCAAGGTCGCCAACCTCGGCGTGCCGATCCTGATGAAACACATCGTCGATGCGCTCGGCCCGGTGGCCGCGCTCTCGGCAACGGCGCGCGCGACGGCCGACCCAAGCCTGATCGTCGTGGGTGGGTTGGGTATGTTGGTGATCGCGTACGGGGTGGTGCGCCTGTCGACGTCGCTCTTCACCGAACTGCGGGAAATGCTGTTCTCGAAGGTGACGGAGAGCGCCGTGCGGCAAATCGCGCTGCGCGTGTTCCGCCACCTGCATGCGCTGTCGCTGCGCTTTCATCTGGAGCGTCAGACGGGCGGGATGAGCCGCGACATCGAGCGTGGCACGCGCGGCATCCAGTCGATGATTTCGTACTCGCTGTACAGCATCCTGCCGACGCTCATCGAAGTGACGCTCGTGCTCGGCTTCTTCGTTGTGCGATACGACGCGTTCTACGCACTGGTCACGCTCGGTGCGCTCGTGTTCTACATCGCTTTCACGGTGAAGGTGACCGAGTGGCGCACGCACTTCCGCCGCACGATGAACGAGCTCGATTCGAAGGCCAACGCGCGTGCCATCGACTCGCTCATCAACTACGAGACGGTGAAGTACTTCGGCAACGAGGCGTTCGAGACGGAGCGCTACGACGAGAACCTGAAGCGCTATCGTGCGGCTGCCATCCGCTCGCAGAATTCGCTCTCGGTGCTGAACTTCGGGCAGCAGGTGATTATCGCCACGGGGCTGATTCTGATTCTGTGGCACGCCACGCAAGGCGTGATGAGCGGCAAGATGACGCTGGGCGATCTGGTGCTGGTCAACACGTTCATGTTGCAGCTCTATATTCCGCTGAACTTCCTCGGTGTGATCTATCGCGAACTCAAGCAAGCGATGACGGACATGGACCGCATGTTCACGCTGCTCGACGTCAATCGCGAAGTGGCCGATCCGCCCGGTGCGCCCGCCTTGGTGTGCAGCGGTGGCACGGTGCGCTTCGAGCACGTGAATTTCGGCTACGAGGCGACGCGTCAGATTCTGCACGACGTGGATTTCACCATTGCGGCGGGCACGACGACGGCAGTCGTGGGCCATAGCGGTTCAGGCAAATCGACGCTCTCGCGTCTGTTGTTCCGCTTCTACGATGTGGGTTTTCCGGGCGCGTCGGCCGGGCGCATCACCATCGACGGGCAGGATATCCGCGATGTGACGCAAGACTCGCTGCGCGCGGCGATCGGCATCGTGCCGCAGGACACGGTGCTGTTCAACGACACGATCTACTACAACATCGCCTACGGGAATCCGTCGGCATCGCGCGAGCAGGTCATTGCGGCGGCGCGCGCGGCCCATATTCACGACTTCATCGAAAGCCTGCCTGCGGGCTATGAATCGATGGTGGGCGAGCGTGGGCTGAAGCTCTCGGGCGGCGAAAAGCAGCGGGTAGCGATCGCGCGCACGATTCTGAAGAATCCGCACATTCTGATTTTCGACGAGGCGACCTCGGCGCTGGATTCGCGCTCGGAGCAGGCGATTCAGACGGAACTGCGCAATATCGCCCGGGAGCGCACCACGCTCGTGATTGCGCACCGGCTCTCGACGGTCGTGCACGCGGCGCAGATCATCGTGCTCGACAAGGGCCGTATCGTCGAGCGCGGCACGCACGACGAATTGCTGCGCGCCGAAGGACTCTACGCCCAGATGTGGGCGCTGCAACAACAGCGTCGTGGCGGCGAGGGGGATGCCGAGGCGTCCCATTTTGCGACCGTAGTCTCCTGAGCCCGGGGGCTCCGCATGGAAATCAAATGGCTCGAAGACTTCGTGTCGCTCGCCAAGACGCACAGTTTCAGCCGCTCGGCCGAGTTGCGTCATGTGACGCAACCGGCCTTCTCGCGCCGCATTCAGGCACTCGAAGCATGGCTCGGCAGTGAACTGATCGACCGCTCGAGCTATCCGACGCGGCTCACGCCCGCCGGTGAGGTTTTCTACGAGCAGGCGCTGGCGTTGCTCTCGCAAGCGCAAGAAGCCCGCGCGCTGCTGCGCGAGCAACGCTCTGCCGATCACTCGGTCCTCGACTTCGCCGTGCCGCACACGCTGTCGATGACGTTCTTCCCGCGCTGGCTCAAGACGCTGGAAAAGCGGCTGGGCTTGTTGCGCAGCCGCCTGCGCGCACTCAACGTGCACGATGCGGCCATGTCGCTGACCGATGGCGGCTGCGACTTGCTCATGTGCTACTACCATCCCAGCCAGCCCTTACAACTCGACGTGGCGCGCTACGAGATGGTCGTCCTGGGCAGCGAACGGTTCAGCCCCTACAGCGCCCCCACGCCGCAAAAGCGCGCGCGCTTTAAGCTGCCGGGCACGGCCGAAGCGCCGGTGCCGTATCTGGCCTACACGTCCAACGCTTATCTCGGGCGCATGGCCGACCTGCTGGTGGGCGATACCACTAGCCCGCCGCATCTCGACAAGGTCTACGAGACCGACATGGCCGAGGCGCTCAAGGCGATGGTGCTGGCCGGTCACGGCGTGGCGTTCCTGCCGGAGAGCGCCGTGGTCGACTCCGTCGCACGCGAGGAACTGATCGACCTCGCCCCGCCGGGCAAAACCGCCGCGCCATGGCATCTGGACATGGAAATCCGGCTTTACCGCGACCGCTTGGCCTACGCCGACGCGAGCAACCGGCGCGAGAAGACCAAACGCGAAGCCGTCGAGGCGTTCTGGCAGGCGGTGCGCGATCAAGTTAAGGCGTGAAAGTGGGGGAAAGGGAGGGCAGGGCGGCAGGCGAGAATGCGCGGAACTAACTATGCACGAAATGCATAGTTGCATGTTTATTCGGCATTGGATTGTTCTTTGCGGGTCTAGGTAAAGTGCGTGCCATTCGTGTCGCAAGCACGGTGTGTGCGTGCGGCGCCGATTGAAGCCGGAGAATCCAAAGATGTCGCAACCGTCACAGCATGCCTTGCCTTCCTACCTTCAGGCCGACGATCTCGGCCCCTGGGGTAACTATCTTCAACAGGTCGATCGCGTCACGCCCTATCTGGGCGGCCTCTCGCGTTGGGTCGAAACCCTCAAGCGCCCGAAGCGCATCCTGATCGTCGACTGCCCGATCGAACTCGATAACGGCACCATCGCCCACTTCGAGGGCTATCGTGTCCAGCACAACACCTCGCGCGGCCCGGGCAAGGGCGGTGTGCGCTTCCACCAAGACGTTACGCTCTCCGAAGTCATGGCCCTGTCGGCCTGGATGTCGGTCAAGAACGCCGCTGTGAACGTGCCGTACGGCGGTGCCAAGGGCGGTATCCGCGTCGACCCGCGCAAGCTCTCGCGCGGCGAACTCGAGCGCCTGACGCGCCGTTACACCAGCGAAATCAACATCATCATCGGGCCGACGAAGGACATTCCGGCACCGGACGTCAACACCAATGAGCAGATCATGGCGTGGATGATGGACACGTACTCGATGAACGAAGGCTCCACGGCCACGGGCGTCGTGACCGGCAAGCCGATCTCGCTGGGTGGTTCGCTGGGCCGTCGCGAAGCGACCGGCCGCGGAGTGTTCGTGGTGAGCTGCGAAGCGGCCCGCCGTCTGGGCATGGACGTGCGCGGTGCGCGCGTGATCGTGCAGGGCTTCGGTAACGTGGGCGGCATTGCTGCGCGCCTGTTCGCAGAAGCCGGCGCACATGTCATCGGCGTGCAAGATCACACCGGTACGATCTACAAGTCGGACGGCCTCGATGTGCCGAACCTGCTCAAGCACGTGGCCGAGACCGGCGGCGTGGGCGGCTTCCCGGCAGCCGAAGCCATCAAGGACGACGAATTCTGGTCGCTCGACTGCGAATTCCTGATCCCGGCTGCACTGGAAAACCAGATCACCGAGAAGAACGCCGACAAGATTCGCGCGAAAGTCGTGGTCGAAGGCGCCAACGGCCCGACGACGACGGCTGCGGACGACATTCTGCGTGCCAAGAACATCCTCGTGGTGCCCGACGTGGTGGCCAACGCCGGTGGCGTGACCGTCTCGTACTTCGAATGGGTGCAAGACTTCTCGAGCTTCTTCTGGACCGAGGAAGAGATTAACCACCGCCTGGAGCGCATCATGCGCGAAGCGTTCGACGGCGTGTGGCACGTGTCGCAGGAACATGGCGTATCGTTGCGTACGGCGGCATTCATCGTGGCATGTAGCCGTATCCTGCAAGCGCGTGAGATGCGCGGCCTGTACCCCTGATCTGGCGGTGCTTGCGCTCTAAGTAGTAATACGCACTATTGCGTAAAAAACGAATGTTCGGGGCGAAATGCGTCAAAAAAGACGTACGTTCCGAACATTCGAGAATAAAAAAACGGGCAATTGCAGTGCTAAAATGCATTCGTTTTGTGCCAAGGAGACCAAGGAATGACCCTCTCGAAAATTGCATTGGCGGTGTGTTGTGTGGGCCTGATGGCAGGTGCTGCACAAGCGCAGGAAAGCGGTACGCTCAAGAAGATCAAGGACACCGGCGTTATTTCGCTGGGTAACCGGGAGTCGTCGATCCCGTTCTCGTTCTATGACAACAACCACAATGTCGTTGGCTACGCGAACGATGTCGCGATGGCTATCGTCGCTGAAGTCAAGAAAGAACTGAAGCTTACGAAGCTCGACGTGAAGCAAACCCCGATCACGTCGCAGAACCGTATTCCGCTGGTGCAAAACGGCACGATCGATATCGAGTGCGGTTCGACCACCAACAACGCCGATCGCCAAAAGCAAGCCGCGTTCTCGAACACGTTCTTCATCATCGGCACGCGTTTGCTGACCAAGAACAGCTCGGGCGTGAAGGATTTCGACGATCTGAAGGGCAAGAACGTCGTGACCACGGCTGGCACGACCTCTGAGCGTCTGCTGCGTCAGATGGATCAGGACAAGAAGATGGGCATGAACATCATCAGCGCGAAGGACCACGGCGAAGCGGCGATCACGCTGCATCAAGGCCGTGCCGTCGCCTTCATGATGGACGACGCCCTGCTCGCCGGTGAGCGCGCCAAGTTCAAGGATGCCAAGGACTACAGCATCGTCGGCAAGCCGCAATCGTACGAAGCCTACGGCTGCATGATGCGCAAGGACGACCCGCAATTCAAGAAGGTGGTGGACACGGCTGTGGCCAACTACCAGAAGTCGGGCCAGGCGTTCACGGACTACAAGAAGTGGTTCCAGTCGCCGATCCCCGCGTTGAACGGCACGAACATGGACTTCCCGCCGTCGGCTGAAATGGCCGCTCTGTGGAAGGCGCCGAACGACAGCGCTGACGTGACGCCGGCCAAGTAAGCCTCATTGGCTTGCAGCAACGCTGAGCATGATCAGTAAGTAATGCCGAAGCGGAAGGAGTCAATCCTTCCGCTTCTTTTTAAGCAAGACAAGTAGAAAAGGGGAGATCATGGCTCTCGGTCTCGATTTCAGTTTTTTCTTCCAGCCGGTAGCCACCGGTGAGAACACCACCTATTTCGGGTGGCTGCTCTCAGGCTTCAAGCTCACGCTAGAAGTCGGCCTTGGCGGCTGGATCATTGCGTTGGCCGTCGGCTCCGTGCTCGGCGTGATGCGCACCGTTCCCAATAAGTGGATCTCGGGCTTCGCGGCGGGGTACGTCGAGCTGTTCCGAAACATCCCGTTGCTGGTGCAGTTGTTCTTCTGGTACTACGTGGCGCCCGACTTCTTGCCTGAAGCGGTCCGTCAATGGCTGTTCTCGCTCAATCCGGCCAGCGTCTCGCTGCTCACCGGTGTGGTTGGCCTGGGCCTCTTTACGGCTGCCCGGGTGTGTGAGCAAGTCCGTTCCGGTATCAATTCACTGCCTAAAGGTCAGAAGAACGCCGGTCTGGCCATGGGGCTCACGCTGCCGCAGACGTACCGCTTCGTGCTGCTGCCGGTGGCTTTCCGCGTGGTGATCCCGCCGATTACCTCGGAATTCGTCAACATCTTCAAGAACTCGGCCGTGATCTCGACAGTGAACCTGCTCGAGCTGACCGGTCAGGGCAAGCAACTGATCGACTACACGGCCCATAGCTACGAGTCGTTCATCGCCGTGACGGTTGCCTACATGCTCATCAACATCGTCGTGCTCACGTTCATGCGTTGGCTCGAATCGAAGACCCGCCTGCCGGGCTACATCGGGGGCAAATAATGGGTGAGATCTTCGCTTGGGGCGGCGTGGTTGACGCGTGGCCGCTGTTGGTCAAGGGCATGGTCACCACGTTGCAGATCACGGCGCTCGCCGTGATCGTGGGCATCGTGTGGGGCACGTTGCTCGCGATGATGCGCCTGTCGGGCGTGGCGCCGTTGAAGTGGTTCGCGGATCTGTACGTGAACGTGTTCCGCTCGATTCCGCTGCTGATGGTGCTGCTGTGGTTCTTCCTGATCGTGCCGCAGGTGCTGCGTTCGTTGCTCGACGTACCGCCGACGTGGGACATCCGGATGGTCTCGGCGCTCGTGGCCTTCTCGCTGTTTGAAGCAGCGTATTATTCGGAAATCATTCGCGCCGGTATTCAGAGCGTGTCGCGCGGCCAGATGTCGGCCGCGTTTGCGCTCGGTATGTCGTACTGGCAGGCAATGGGTCTTGTGGTGCTGCCGCAAGCCTTCCGCAACATGGTGCCGTTGTTGCTCACGCAGGGCATCATCTTGTTCCAGGATACGTCGCTCGTGTACGCGATCGCCCTGTCCGACTTCTTCGGGATGTCGTATCAGGTGGGTCAGCGCGACGGCACTTTGCCCGCAATGATTGTGTTTGCCGGCGCGGTCTACTTTGTGATCTGCGTCTCGGTTTCGATGTTGGTTAAACGTCTTCAAAAGAGGTTGGCGAAATGATTTCCCTCAAAAACGTCTCCAAGTGGTACGGCCAGTTCCAGGTGCTCACGGACTGTTCCACTGAAGTCAAGAAGGGTGAAGTCGTGGTGGTGTGCGGCCCGTCGGGTTCGGGCAAGTCCACGCTCATCAAGACCGTCAACGGTCTGGAGCCGATCCAGCAAGGCGAGATCATCGTCGACGGCACCTCGGTCGCAGACCCGAAGACGAACCTGGCCAAGCTCCGCTCGCGCGTGGGCATGGTGTTCCAGCACTTCGAACTGTTCCCGCATCTGTCGATTACCGAAAACCTGACGCTCGCGCAGGTCAAGGTGCTCGGCCGCCGCAAGGACGAAGCCACCGACAAGGGTCTGAAGCTGCTTGAGCGTGTGGGCCTGAAGGCACACGCGCACAAGTTCCCGGGCCAACTGTCGGGCGGTCAGCAGCAGCGTGTCGCGATTGCCCGTGCCCTGTGCATGGACCCGATCGCCATGCTGTTCGATGAGCCGACCTCGGCACTCGATCCGGAAATGATTAACGAAGTGCTCGACGTGATGGTCGAACTGGCGCATGAAGGCATGACCATGATGGTGGTCACGCACGAAATGGGCTTCGCCAAGAAGGTCGCCAACCGCGTGATCTTCATGGATCAGGGCCTGATCGTCGAAGACGACAAGAAGGAAGAGTTCTTCGAAAACCCGAAGTCGGATCGCGCCAAGGACTTCCTGGCCAAGATCCTGCACTGATCGGACGCGGCACGTCTAGCGACGTATTGCGACGTGCCGCGGCGTTGGTTGAGGAAAGAAAAAAGCGTGCCTTCGGGCACGCTTTTTTTATGGGCGGTTCGGCCACCTGAGTCGCCGACGGCCTTACTGGCAGGCCGTGTTCTGCTCGTTGCGCAGGCGCACGGCTTCCGGAATCGGCACCACGGCACGCTTCGTCGGTGCACCGTTCTCGAAGAGGATCAGTTCGCCCGGCTCGAAGGTCGTCCAGACTTCGTTGTCGGTCAGCGGCACGGTGGCGATGACCGCCACGCGGTCGGCCGGCGTCGTGAACTTGGCGAAGTCGATTTCCCAGTCGGCGTCGATCAGGTGCGCCTTCGCGAACGGCCACTGGCGGGCGATGAAGTGCAGGCGCGTCGAGCAGTGAGCGATGAGCGCTTGCCCGTTCGAGAGCACGAAGTTGAAGACGCCGTGGCGCGTGATCGTGCGCGTGATGTCTTCTACGGCGTGGAACAGCTCGTCGAGCGGCGGCTGCGAGCCGGGGAAGCGCTTGCGCAGGCCCTGCATGATGTCGCAGAACGCCCGCTCGCTGTCGGTCGTACCGACCGGTTGGTAGACGCCGGAGAGGAACGGGTCGTAGTCGTGCAGGTCGCCGTTGTGCGCGAAGATCCAGTGACGTCCCCACAGCTCGCGCTGGAACGGGTGGCAGTTTTCGAGTTCAACGATGCCTTGCGTCGCTTTGCGGATATGCGCGATGACGTTTTTCGACTTGATCGGGTATTTTTTGACCAGTTCGGCGATCGGCGAATTGGCCGCCGCCTGATGGTCGATGAAGAGACGGCAGGCTTTGTCTTCGAAGAAGGCGATACCCCACCCGTCGGCATGATGGTCCGTGCCGCCCCCGCGCGCTGCAAAACCGGTAAATGAGAACGTGATGTCGGTCGGTTCCGCGCAATTCATTCCAAGCAGTTGGCACATGGGACGGGTAAATCTCGGATTGGCAGCTCGCGTCGTGTCTGTGCGCTGCTGCCGTTACAATATGGGGTTGCACAAGCATAGCACCGGCCCCTGTGCACGTACATTCCCGCCCTAAAAGTTCGTCGCGCCGACGCCTCACCCGCCGGCACGGCTCAGCAGCCCCGGATACGATCATGACCACCGAACTGACTATCACCCGTCCCGATGACTGGCACCTGCACGTGCGCGATGGCGCCGTGCTCAAGAGCGTGCTGCCCGACAGCGCCCGCCAGTTCGGCCGCGCGATCATCATGCCGAACCTCAAGCCGCCGGTTACCACGACCGAACACGCGGCGGCCTACCGCGAGCGCATTCTCGCGGCCCGCCCGGCAGGCAACACGTTCGAGCCGCTCATGACGTTGTATCTGACCGACAACACGCCGGGCGACGAGATCCGCCGCGCCAAGGCGTCGGGCTTCGTGCACGGCGTGAAGCTGTATCCGGCAGGCGCGACGACCAACTCGGACGCCGGCGTGACCGACCTGGCCAAGTGCCGCGGCGCGCTCGAAGCCATGCAGGAAGTCGGTATGCCGCTGCTCGTGCACGGTGAAGTGACGAGCGCCGACATCGATATCTTCGATCGCGAAAAGGTGTTCATCGACAAAGTGATGATCCCGCTGCGCCGCGATTTCCCGGGCCTCAAGGTGGTGTTCGAGCACATCACGACGAAGGACGCCGCCGAATACGTCGCGCAAGCCGAAGGCCCGATCGGCGCCACCATCACCGCCCATCACCTGCTGTACAACCGCAACGCGATCTTCACCGGCGGTATCCGCCCGCACTACTACTGCCTGCCGGTGCTCAAGCGTGAAGTCCACCGGGAAGCGCTGGTGAAGGCCGCCACGTCGGGCAGCACGCGCTTCTTCCTCGGCACCGACAGCGCCCCGCATGCCCGCGGCGCCAAGGAAATGGCCTGCGGCTGCGCCGGTTGCTACACGGCGCTGCACGCCGTGGAGTTGTACGCGGAAGCGTTTGACAACGCGGGTGCGCTGGACAAGCTCGAAGGCTTCGCCAGCTTCCACGGCCCGGACTTCTACGAACTGCCGCGCAACGCCGATAAGATCACGCTGGTGCGCGAAGACTGGGAGCTGCCCGCCGAACTGCCGATGGGAGATGCCACCGTCGTGCCGCTGCGCGGCGGCGAAGTGATCGGCTGGAAGCTCAAGGACTGAGGTGGGGCGTTGTCCGTGTCGCGCACGTTGCCCGTGTTGCCTGTGCCGCCCGTCTTATCCGCGTCGGTCGGTCAGTACACGGCGGATTCGCTGCCCGATATTGACTGGCCGCAGCCGTGGTTCGCTACGGTAAGGGCGCACGGGCAGGGCGCGCTCGCTAGCGGCGACTGGCGCGCAGCGCTGTCCTCGCGGGCGAGCGCGGCCGCTCAGGTCAGCGGGCACGGCGAGCCGCTGTGCTTCGTCGACCAAGCGGATTTGCCCGAGGGGACGGCTTACGAGGCGTTCATCGCCGCGACCGGTGGCGTGCCGACTCGGCCCAATCTGCACGACTTCTTCAATGGGCTGATCTGGCTGACCTACCCGTGCAGCAAGGCGGCGCTCAACGCCCGCCAGGCCGCCGCCATCGCCACAGATGGCGTGCAGGCCACCCGTGGGGCGACCCGCGATGCGGCAACCCTGTTCGACGAAAACGCGGTCATCTTTGCCTGTAGCGACCCGGCGTTGAGCGCCGCTCTGCGTGGCTTCGACTGGCAAACGCTGTTCGTCATGCGCCGCGCCGATTGGGGCCGTGCCTGCGAGGTGCAGCCATTCGGGCACGCCTTGCTGGAAAAGCTGGTCACGCCCTACAAGGCGATCACGGCGCACGCATGGATTGTCGATGTGCCGGGCGATTACTTCGATCTGACCCTCGCTGAACGCCTCGAATGGCTCGACGCCCAGTTGGCACCGGGGCTGGTGAGCATTCCTTTCACGCCGCGCGAATTCGCGCCGCTGCCTGTGCTCGGCATTCCGGGCTGGTCACCGGCGAACGGCGATCCGGACTATTACCTCGACACTTCGGTGTTTCGCCCGGGGCGTCGGGCCGACCTGCCCGGCGGTAAGCTGTCAGGGCGCTAATCCGGGGTGATCGGGCGTGGGCCGGGCGTGCGCGTGATACACTTCGGCCCGCAGAGTCGGCCAGACAATCGCCGCCTTCATTTGAAGGGGGAGGAAAGTCCGGACTCCATAGGGCAGGGTGATGGCTAACGGCCATCCGTCGTGAGACGCGGAACAGGGCAACAGAGAACAGACCGCCGATGGCCCCTGGCGAAAGCCAGGCGGATCAGGTAAGGGTGAAACGGTGCGGTAAGAGCGCACCGCGGCGTGCGGCAACGCACACGGCACGGTAACCTCCACCCGGAGCAATTCCAAATAGGCAGGTGAGCGGCATGCGCCTCGTGCGTGTGCCGGCAACGGGGCCCCCGGGAGCCTGCGGGTAGGAAGCTTGAGCGGCGTAGTGATGCGTCGCCTAGAGGAATGGTTGTCAGGCGCGGCGCGAGTCGCGTTCACAGAATCCGGCTTATCGGCCGTCTCTGCATCGATACAAAAGCGAAAGGCTCCCGAGAGGGAGCCTTTTGTCTTTCTGCGCTATTGCGACGTCGGCGGCTTCTCGGCGAGGCAGAGTCCGCGCTCGCCGCCAGTCCACCATGCGCCTTAGCCTTCGACGATTTCCACGCTGTGCGTCAGCTCGGCGGTCTTGGCGAGCATGATCGACGCGGAGCAGTACTTGTCGTGCGAGAGCGTCACGGCGCGCTCGACGGTGGCCGGGTTCAGGTTGCGGCCCGTCACGGTGAAGTGGAAGTGAATCTTCGTGAAGACCTTGGGATCTTCGCTGGCACGTTCGGCCTTGAGCGTCACGCTGCAATCTTTGACCTCGGCGCGGCTCTTCTTGAGGATCAGCACCACGTCGTACGCCGTGCACCCGCCGGTGCCGACCAGCAGCATCTCCATCGGACGCGGCGCCTGATTGTGGCCACCTCCCTCCGGCGCTCCGTCCATCGCGACGATGTGACCGCTTCCCGTCTGCGCGATGAAGGCCATGCCATCCTGGCCCATCCAGCTAACCTTGCATTCCATATCTCGATACCCCGAATTCTCGTTCAAGCAAAAATTGTAGCGGCTTCCGCAATAGTGCGTACGATGCCGTCCGACATGCGCTGAGTGCCCCCGGAATCGCCCCGGTTGCTGCATCGCAATATTGGCGCTTTTTTGATCGCGTTTTCAGGGGGAAAAACCCTAAATTTAGGCAGAAGGCTCTAGTGGCGGACGCAGTTTGCGGCTGAAATTTTTAGTAACTTATTGAATTTAAACGAATATCATACATTTTGTGATGTCGTCGATGATTTCACATTATGGTGTTGTATTTCGCACTATAAATTTTCTTGCAACGCACAATTGTCTTTGCTAGACTTCAGTCATTGGTTGTTGTGCTTCACAGCAATTCTGCAAGTGTCTCCTCCACCCTCCTCCTTTGGTGGATTTAACCCGGACCCAATGAGGTTCGGGTTTTTTTTTGTGCGCCCGAAAAGTCCGGTTTACCTAAGTGCGTTTACCGGAAGGGTGTTTTTTCTGTATAATCAACGGCTTTTCCGGAAATGCCCACGGAAAAAGCATCAGGGAGAGCCTGCAAGCACAGGACTGCGCCATGCAACTCGCAAGGACGCGGCCGGCAGACAAGCAGGAAGTTGGTGTCTATGGGGCAAGAAGTTTTTTAATTGGATCGATCATGAAGACGTTTTCCGCTAAGCCGGCAGAGGTGACGCGCGAATGGTTTGTGATTGACGCGACGGACAAAGTCCTCGGCCGTGTCGCCAGCGAAGTGGCACGCCGTCTGCGCGGCAAGCACAAACCGGAATTCACGCCGCACGTTGACACGGGTGATTACATCATCATCGTCAATGCTGCCAAGCTGAAGGTCACGGGCGCAAAGCAAACCGATAAGAAGTACTACCGTCACACGGGTTACCCGGGCGGTATCTACGAAACCACGTTTGGCAAGATGCAAGAGCGTTTCCCGGGCCGTGCGCTCGAGAAAGCCGTGAAGGGCATGCTGCCGAAGGGTCCGCTGGGCTATGCGATGATCAAGAAGCTGAAGGTTTACGCCGACGGCAATCATCCGCACGAAGCTCAGCAACCGAAGTCGCTCGAGATCTAAGGGCCACGCCATGTTCAAAAACGATTGGAATTACGGCACCGGCCGTCGCAAGAGCGCAGTTGCTCGTGTGTTCATCAAGGCTGGCAAGGGCGACATCGTCGTCAATGGCAAGCCGATCAAAGAGTACTTCGCTCGCGAAACGTCGCTGATGATCGTTCGTCAGCCGCTCGAGTTGACCAACCACGCTGAAACGTTCGACATCAAAGTCAACGTGTCGGGCGGCGGTGAAACGGGTCAAGCCGGTGCGGTTCGTCACGGCATCACGCGTGCACTGATCGACTACGACGCGACCCTCAAGCCGTCGCTGTCGACCGCTGGTTTCGTTACCCGCGATGCTCGTGAAGTCGAACGTAAGAAGGTTGGTCTGCACAAGGCCCGCCGTCGCAAGCAATTCTCGAAGCGTTAATCGCACGAGTGTGCTTGTTGGGATCCGCCAACTTGGCAGATCCGGAGAAAGGCCGCCTCGCGCGGCCTTTTTTCTTTGGGCTTTCCGTTGTGATGTTTTCCGCGTGGCGGCGTCTCACACGTGTCGTCGAAGCTTGATAGAATCGCGGTTCCGATTTAGTAGGGGTGGGACATGGTCAAGGTAGGTATCGTAGGCGGCACCGGCTACACCGGTGTGGAACTGCTCCGTTTGCTGGCACAGCACCCGGAAGTGAAACTGACGGCGATTACCTCGCGCAAAGAAGCGGGCACGTTGGTCGCCGACATGTACCCGAACCTGCGCGGCCGCGTCGACCTGGCGTTCTGCACGCCCGATGACGCCCGTCTGACCGATTGCGACGTGGTCTTTTTCGCGACCCCGCATGGTGTGGCGATGGCGCAAGCGCGCGAATTGCTCGCCGCTGGTGTGCGCGTGATCGACCTGGCTGCCGACTTCCGTCTCAAGGACACGGCCACGTTCGAGAAGTGGTACGGCATGCCGCACGCCTGCCCCGATATTCTTGAAGAAGCCGTTTATGGCCTGCCCGAAATTAACCGCGAGCAGATCAAACAAGCACGCGTTATCGGCCTGCCGGGCTGCTATCCGACGTCGGTGCAACTCGGTTATGCGCCGCTGTTCGCCGGTGGCCGCAAGCTGGTCGATCCGAAGCACCTGATCGCCGACGCTAAGTCGGGCGCCAGCGGTGCCGGTCGCAAGGGCGAGACGTCGCTGATCCTGGCCGAGACGCTGGACAATTTCAAGGCGTATGGCGTGAAGGGCCATCGCCACCATCCGGAAATCAAGCAAGGTCTGGAAGCGATCGCGGGCTACGATGTGGGCCTGACGTTCGTGCCGCACCTGTTGCCGACGATTCGCGGTATCCACTCGACGCTGTACGCGACGATTCTGCCCGAAGCCCGCGATACCGATTTCCAGCAGCTGTTTGAAGCGTATTACGAGAATGAGCCGTTCGTTGACGTGCTGCCGGCAGGTTCGATGCCGGAAACGCGTTGGGTGCGCGCATCGAACTACGTGCGCATGGCGGTTCACCGCCCGGGCAATGAAGACACGCTGGTTATCCTCGTGGTCGAGGACAACCTGGTCAAGGGCGCGTCCGGTCAGGGCGTGCAGTGTATGAACCTGATGTTCGGCTTGCCGGAGAACATGGGTCTGACCCATATTCCCGTACTGCCGTAACGGTATTTATTGTCCCTAAGCTCTTGATTTTTCTGCCGTCGGCACGATTTCGGAATAGGGAATAGAATGGTACCCAACCGAATTATGGAGATTTGCGATGAACGCACCGCTTGAGGCCGCCGTCACGGAAATGCCCGCGTTTCTGGTCTTTACCGACAGCGCCGCGGACAAGGTCAAGCAACTGATCGACGAAGAAGGCAACCCGGAACTCAAACTGCGCGTTTTCGTGCAGGGTGGCGGTTGCTCCGGCTTTCAGTATGGTTTCACCTTCGACGAAGACGTGAACGAAGATGACACCGTGCTCGACAAGAACGGCGTTTCGCTGCTAATCGACTCGATGAGCTACCAATACTTGGTGGGCGCCGAGATCGACTACAAAGAAGATATCAACGGCGCACAGTTCGTGATCAAGAACCCGAACGCCTCCACGACCTGTGGTTGCGGTTCGTCGTTCTCGGTCTGAGCGACACGACGGCAGTATCCGGAAGTACCCAGAGAAAAGGGCCCGCAAGGGCCCTTTTTTCGTTATCGCGTTTTTCGCGCGTTGCCTCGCCGTCAGCGCGGGTAGATCGCTCCGAGGACGCGCAAACCTGCCGCCCCGGTCACCGACGGCAGATTCCCCGGCAGGCGTGCCAGACAGCGCTCGGCAAGCCATGCGAAGGCGAGGGCTTCGACCTGATGCGGCGGCACACCGAGGGCTTCGGTGGTTGCCACTGTGACGCCCGGCAGGCGGGCCGCGATCGCTTGCATGAGTGCCCGATTGCGTGTGCCGCCACCGCAGGCGTAGAAGCCCTTGCAGTTCGGCGCGTGGCGCAACACATCCGCAGCGACGCATTCGGCAGTGAGGGCGACGAGCGTGGCTTGCACATCCACCGGCGCAACGCCCGGAAAGGCGGCCAAACGGGAGTCTAACCATGCCGCGTGAAACAGATCGCGCCCCGTGCTCTTGGGCGGCGTCTGCGCAAAGTAGGGCTCGTTGAGCAGTGCGGCGAGCAGGGCATCGTGGACTCGGCCACTCGCGCCCCATGCGCCGCCATCATCATAGGCTTTGCCGATATGCCGTGCGGCCCAGCCATCGAGCAGCGCGTTGCCCGGGCCGCAGTCGAAGCCTGTCACCGGTTTGCCCGAGGCCGCCGCAGGCAGGATCGTCACATTGCTGATGCCGCCGAGATTGCAGACGACGCGCGTTTCACCGGCATCGGAAAACTTGGCTTGGTGATAGGCGGGCACGAGCGGTGCACCTTGTCCGCCCGCAGCGACATCACGGCTGCGCATATCGGCGACGACGTCGATGCCCGTCAGCTCGGCGATCAATGCCGGAGCGTTCAACTGACGCGTGTAACCGACCCCGTCAAACTCACCGGGACGATGACGAATCGTTTGCCCATGCGCGCCGATGGCGGTAATCGCCGAGGCTGGCAAACCGGCGCTATCCAGCAGGCTTTTCACACAATCGGCGTAATGCCGTGCAAGCGCATTGGCCGCGAGCGCTTCCCGATGCAGTTCATTCTCGGAAGGGGCTTGCAGCACCATCAGCGTCTCGCGCAAATCCGCCGGAAATGCGATGTACGCCTCGGCGAGCACTTTGCCACTGGGCGACGCGACGAGCACGCCATCGACGCCGTCGAGGCTGGTGCCGGACATCAGGCCGATAAAGTGGGAGGTTGCTGCGGTGGCGGCCGAATGGGCGCCTTGGGAAGCGGTGTCAGTCATGAGCGGAGCGCAGACGTTCAAGGAAAGCTGGAGGATGTTTCACACCGGTCGGCAGGGCGTGCATATTCGGAAATATTGCACGCCACCACCGCACGGTGCGGCCTCCAGCATACCTTAATCGCGCTCGGCGACCTGCACGGTGCGCATCAGATCGATACGTTTGAGAAGGTTCTCAGCGTACATGTCGAACAGCTTCAGGCGCGGGCCCGAAAGCGGTGCGACAGCGGCCACATCGGTGGCGAACGGATTGCGCGGCACGTTCTTGTAGCGCAGTTCGTAATGCAGGTGCGGGCCGGTCGCCCAGCCGGTCTGGCCGACGAAGCCGATCACCTGACCCTGCGTCACGCGGGCACCCTGTTTCAGGCCGGAGCTGAAGCCCGACAGGTGGGCGTAGCGCGTCTGGTAGTCACCAGCATGGTTGATCTCGATGAGATTGCCATAACCGTTTTGCGTACCGACAAACTTCACCACGCCGTCGCCCGCGGCAAACACGCGCGTGCCGACAGGGGCCGCCAGATCCACGCCTTCGTGCTTCTTCCACTTGTGCTGGAACGGGTGCTCGCGACCGCCGAATGCCGACGAGATACGCGAAAACTCCACCGGGGTGCGCAAGAACGCCTGCTTGAGATTGCGACCGTCGAAGCCGTAATACGCACCTTCTGCCGAGCCTTGCGGGTCGGCGTACCAGATCGCTTGATGCGTCTTGCCCTGATTGATGAACTCGATGGCGAGAATGCGGCCGGTGCGCACGGTGCGGTCTTGTTGCTTGACCACTTCGTACACGAGCCGGAAGCGATCGCCACGGCGCACGTCGCGCTGGAAGTTGATCACACCGGAAAAGATGTTGACCATCTGCGCGACGACCGCATCGGGCACGCCCGCGTCGTCCATGGCCGTGAAGAAGTTACCCGCGATGGCGCCCGAGCGCATGGCCCATTCGGTGTCGCTCGCCAGTTGATCGATACGCGCGCGCAGCTTGCCGCTGTCGTTGCGCTCGATCACGAGCTGCTGACCATTGGCCGTGCCGGTCGAGAGAACGGTGGAGAGCGTGACGAGCTTGCCGTCGTCGTCGGTTTCGGCCTGAACGACCTGACCGGCGGGCACGCCGATGAGACGCCGTGCAACGGCATTCTCGCGGATGAAGCGCTCGGCAGCGGGGTCTTGAATCGACAGCCGTGACAGCATGTCGCCAAGCGTCTCGCCGCGCCGAAGCGCCACTTGATGGATGAAGGTCTGAGGTTGCGCGTCGAGCTGCTGGATTTGTCGGGCCAGATCGGGGAAGGTGAGTGGCAGCGTGATGCTCGCACCATTGCGTGCCGAGTCCGGCACCATGGGGGCCACGCCGAATGCGGTCACCATTC
The DNA here is from genome assembly GCF_049918595.1 of Pandoraea pneumonica. Taxonomy (GTDB): domain Bacteria; phylum Pseudomonadota; class Gammaproteobacteria; order Burkholderiales; family Burkholderiaceae; genus Pandoraea; species Pandoraea pneumonica_A. The sequence goes on along the minus strand of NZ_JBNCRZ010000001.1, from coordinate 105,173 downwards.
CCAACGTCAGGGCCGAACCGACCGTCGCCACGATTTGCACCTTTCTGCGACGGTGCTTCGGCTGCGTGGGATCGATCAGGGTCAGCAGTTCACGCGCAAAAAAATCACGGAGTTTTGGCCACATCACGTAAAATTCTGCGCAACTTACGAAAAAGCCCGGGCGGAGCGACACGCTTCGAATTGCCTTCCGGCAACCCGGCGGCGCCTTGGCCCGAGCCGAGAATTGAGCGGCGATTATAGCAGACGCGCCAACATCTCTTGCGTTGGGGGAAATCCCAACGCAGTCTGGACATAGAAGTTATGACAAGTGAACACACACTCACCCCGGAAAAGACGTACCCAGTGACTGACGCCACGCGGGCCGCTATGGCGATCGCCAAGCGCGGCTGCGACGAGCTGCTGGTGGAGGAGGAGTTCCTCCAGAAACTGGCCCGTAGCGAAGCCACCGGCAAGCCGCTGCGCATCAAGCTGGGTCTGGACCCGACCGCACCCGACATCCACATCGGCCACACGGTGGTGCTCAACAAGATGCGCCAGTTGCAGGACCTGGGGCATACGGTCATTTTCCTGATCGGCGACTTCACTTCGCTGATCGGCGACCCGTCGGGCCGTAACAGCACGCGCCCGCCGCTCACGCGCGAACAGATCGAGGCGAATGCCAAGACCTATTTCGAGCAGGCCGCGCTGGTGCTCGATCGCAGCAAGACCGAAATTCGCTACAACAGCGAGTGGTCGATGAAGCTGGGTGCCGACGGCATGATCAAGCTCGCGTCGCGCTACACCATGGCGCGCATGCTCGAGCGTGAAGACTTCACCAAGCGGTTCCAAGGTGGCGTGCCGATCGCGATTCATGAATTCCTCTACCCGCTGATGCAGGGCTACGACTCGGTGGCGCTGGAGTCGGATCTTGAGCTGGGCGGCACCGACCAGAAGTTCAACCTGCTGGTGGGCCGCGAGCTGCAAAAGCAATATGGTCAGGAGCCGCAGTGCATTCTGACGATGCCGCTGCTCGTGGGGCTCGACGGCGTCGAGAAGATGTCGAAGTCCAAGGGCAACTACATCGGTATCAGCGAGAAGCCGAGCGAGATGTTTGGCAAGCTGATGAGCATCTCCGACGACTTGATGTGGCGCTACTACGAGCTGCTGTCGTTCCGCACGCTCGAAGAGATTGCTCAACTGAAGCAGGACGTCGACGGCGGGCGTAACCCGCGCGATGTGAAAGTGCTGCTCGCGCAGGAAATCGTCGCACGCTTCCACTCGCAAGCCGACGCCGAGCGCGCGCTCGAAGACTTCAACGCACGCGCCAAGGGCGGTGTGCCGGACGATATTCCGGAAGTCTCGCTCGACGGTGCACCGTTGGGGATCGCGCAATTGCTCAAGCAGGCGGGTCTCGTGCCATCGACCTCGGAAGCCAACCGCAACATCGAGCAAGGCGGTGTGCGCATCGATGGCGAAGTGGTGTCCGACAAGGGTGCGAAGATCGAGGCTGGCACCTACGTGGTGCAAGTCGGCAAGCGCCGCTTCGCTCGCGTCACGCTCGCGTAATGGTGCCTTCGCGTCGCTATTTTCTGGTGTCGTCGGTTGCGCCGGTTTCGCGGGTTTCGCCGCTAGGTAGCCACGCATGATCGCGCTCATTCAACGTGTACTGGAAGCCGCGGTGACCGTCGATGGCCGCACCGTGGGCGCCATCGGCCCGGGCCTACTGGCGCTGGTATGTGCCGAGCGCGGCGACACCGAAGCGAGTGCGGACAAACTGCTCACCAAGTTGCTTGGCTACCGTGTCTTCTCCGACGAGGCAGGCAAGATGAACCGCAGCGTGAGCAGTCTCGATGGCAACGGCCAAGCGGGCGGGCTGTTGCTCGTCTCGCAATTCACACTCGCGGCCGACACCAACAGCGGCACGCGCCCGAGCTTCACGCCTGCGGCGAGTCCGGCGGACGGCAAGCGGTTGTTCGATCATTTCGTCGCACAGGCGCGCTCGCGCCACGCGATCGTCGAGACGGGCGAGTTCGGTGCGCATATGCGCGTTTCGCTCGTCAACGACGGTCCGGTCACGTTCTGGCTGCAAACGCGTCCCGACAACGCGTAAATCAGACTCGGCATCTCACGCGATACGCGACGGTGTGATACCGTCGTTGGGTTTTGAAATGACATCGCAAGGGAGAAGCTGATGAAAGTCTGGAGTGACTCGTTCGCCGACAATGCGGCGATAGATGAACAGTTCGCGTTCGGCAAGCCCGACGCGCAGTCGCATGTGGCGCTGTCGCAAAACAAGAATCCGCATCTGGCCTGGTCCGACGTGCCTGCTGGTACGCGCTCGTTTGTCGTGATTTGCACCGACAGCGACGTGCCGAGCCAAGGCGACGACGTCAACAAGGAAGGCCGCGAAGTGCCGGCGGACCTGCCGCGCGTCGATTTCTATCACTGGGTGCTGGTCGACGTCCCGGCATCGATCAACGAAATTCCCGCTGCCAGCCATAGCAATCACGTCACGCCGCGCGGCAAGTTCGGCCCGGATGCGCTCGACGGCATGCGTCACGGCATTAACGACTACACCGCGTGGTTTGCTGGCGACGACAGCATGAAGGGCGACTACTACGGCTATGACGGCCCGTGCCCGCCGTGGAACGACACGATCGTTCACCACTATCACTTCACCGTGTATGCCCTCGATGTTGCGCGCGTGCCGCTCGATGGCCGCTTTGGTGGCGATGATGTGATGAAGGCGATCGAACCGCACGTGCTCGGCAAGGCGAGCGTTACCGGCACCTACACGCTGAATCCGAAGGCAGAATGACTGGCAAGACAACGACGCTGACCCTGATTCGCCACGGCGAGACCGATTGGAACCGCATCAAGCGCATTCAGGGACACACCGACATTCCCCTTTCCGCCGAAGGTGAGCATCAGGCCGTGCGACTTGGCGCGCGCATCGCGCGTGAAGTCGCAGCACAGGGACATGTGTTCGATCAGGTGCTCACGAGCGATTTGCAGCGCGCTGTGCAGACCGCTGAACCGGTGGCGCAGGCCTGTGGCTTGCCGCTAGTGCGCACTGCGAATCTTCGCGAGCGGCACTACGGCGTCTTCGAGACGCGCTCGCCCGATGAGATTCAGGCGCAGTTTCCCGAGGACTATGTCCGCTGGCAAACCCGCGATCCGGATTTCACGATCCCGGGTGGCGAGTCGACGCGTGCGTTCTACACGCGTATTACCGGGTTCATCGCGCAGTTGCTGCGCGATCATGCCGGGCAGCATCTCGCGCTCGTTGCACACGGCGGCGTGCTCGATTGCTGTTATCGGCTGGCGACGGGGCTCGATTTGTCGGCACCACGTGCATACCCGCTGCTGAACGCGAGCGTGAACCGCATCGCGTTCGATGGCGAGCATTGGCACGTACTGAGTTGGGGGGATGTCACGCACTTGGACGACGCTGTGCGTGACGAGATCAACGACAAGCCAGCAGAAGGGAATGCGTCAGATCGAGTGGATCCGCGGGTGGTTTGATGTGGGGCGGTTCGCCTGATTACCGCTCCATCGACGGCGCGTGCGAGACGACATCCGGTGTCGCCAGCGCACGCCGTCGAGCCCGATGCGCGACGCTGTTGCGCATCGCCCAGCGCGCGACTTGCGCCGTGTGACGCACGGCCGGTCTCACCGTCAGGCGGCGCATGATCGCGCCTTCTTCGAAGCCGAGCATTCCTTGCGCCCAATCGGGCAGCAAATCGACCCCCGCCCGAAACAACAGTCCCCCGAAAACGCGCGCGCCTGCAAACGGCGACGGCAAGTTGCGCAGCACGCGCACCACTTCGTCCGTGCGTTCGCTCGTGGCTAATTCGGGGCGAATCGCGGCGAAATACTTTTCGATCTCATCAACGCTCGTCGGCACGTCGCGTGCCCCCAAGGCAATCGCAATGCGCGCAACCTCCGCGTAATAGCGATCTTGTTCGCTGCGCGGGAACGCGGGGTTCTTGTAGACCAGATAGCTGCGCAGAAAACTCGATGTCTCTGCGACATGCACCCACGTGAGCAAATCGGGATCGTATGCGGCGTAGGGTCTCCCGTCGGGCGCTGTACCTTTGACTTGAAGATGGATGCGTCGCACGCGATCGAGCAATGCCTCGGCATCGGCTGTATTGCCGAATGTGGTGCCACCGATGAAGGTCGCCGTGCGGCGCAGGCGGCCGATCACGTCCTGCCGAAAGCTTGAGTGATCCCAAACACCCGCCATCGCGAGCGGATGCAGTGACTGCATGAGCAGCGCACTGATGCCGCCGATCATCATCGACGTGAAGTCGCCGTGCACGTGCCAGCACGCGGCGTCCGGGCCGAAGAGACCGGGGTCGCCGTTAGGCGTGTCGTAGTTCAGGCGTGGTGCGCCGGGGCCGGAGGTGAGACTCACGAGCCGCATGGCGATCGCGTGCCGCACGCGGCCCGACAGGCCCACGACGGGGCCAGCGGGCTGAAGCGGGGTTTTCGGCGGCGGGGTAGGGAGATCGTCCGGTGCGCTCATTCGTGACGAGCTCCGGCTGAATGCCGCGGCGATGCGGCTTCACAGAGACTGATGCGAGGGCTGACGTGAGCCGACATGATCGTGGTGCCGGGCGTTAGCGAGCGGCGGTAATGACCGCCGCCGTCAATTCCCACCCGGGGCGTCGGGCGACCAGAGCGAGCCGCTTTCCGGCGCGCTGCCCGGGGCCGACAGCCCGAAGTGGCGATAGGCGGCCAGCGTTGCGACACGGCCGCGCGGCGTGCGTTGCAGGAAGCCCTGCTGAATCAGATACGGCTCAATGACGTCTTCGATGGTGTCGCGCTCTTCGCCGATGGCGGCGGCCAGATTGTCGACGCCGACCGGCCCGCCGTCGAACTTGTGCAACACGGCTTCGAGCAGCTTGCGGTCCATCACGTCGAGGCCGACCGCGTCGACATCAAGCATCGATAGCGCAGCGTCGGCCACGGCTGCCGTAATGCGGCCGTCGGCACGCACCTCGGCGTAGTCGCGCACGCGGCGCAGCAAACGGTTGGCGATACGCGGCGTGCCACGCGCACGGCGGGCAATTTCGAACGCACCGTCGTCGGCGATCACCGCGCCCAACAGCCCGGCAGAACGGCGCACGATACCCGCCAGTTCGTCAGCCGAATAAAACTCCAGACGTGCCACGATGCCGAAGCGATCGCGCAGCGGGTTGGTCAGCATGCCCGCGCGGGTGGTCGCACCGACCAGCGTGAACGGTTGCAGGTCGAGCTTGACGCTGCGCGCCGCCGGCCCTTCACCGATCATGATGTCGATCTGATAGTCCTCGAGCGCCGGATACAGAATTTCTTCGACGACCGGCGAGAGCCGGTGAATTTCGTCGATGAACAGCACATCGTTGGCTTCGAGATTGGTGAGCAGGGCGGCGAGGTCGCCCGGACGTTCGAGCACCGGGCCCGACGTCTGGCGAAGATGCACGCCCATTTCGCGCGCGATGATGTGCGCGAGGGTGGTCTTGCCCAGACCCGGCGGGCCGAAGAGCAGCACGTGGTCGAGCGGCTCGGCGCGCTTGCGGGCCGCCTCGATGAAGATTTCCAACTGGCCGCGCACCTTGCGCTGGCCGACGTATTCGTCGAGCAGCTTGGGGCGCAGCGCGCGCTCGAAGGCTTCTTCGTTGGGCGAGGCCGGTGTCGGCGCAATGATGCGCTCGGCGGCGAGTTTGTCGGTTTCGATCATGGCAGCATTGTAGCGCTTCGGGCGTCGTCAGCCGACCAGCCGGCCACGTCGCACGCGCATCGCTTTACCTGTCAGTGCTTGCGACACATCGGCCAGCGCTGCGAAGGTTTCGCCGCAGTGCGCGTGGCAGATCGCCACGCCCAACGCATCGGACGCGTCGGTGCCCGGCGTGCCGGTCAGCGCGAGCAGGCGGGTCACCATGTCCTGCACCTGTTCTTTACGTGCGCGGCCCGTGCCGACCACGGCTTGTTTGAGTTGCGACGGGGTGTATTCGAAGACTTCCAGTCCGCCGACCGACAGCGCCGTGATGGCCGCGCCGCGCGCTTGCCCAAGCAGCAGCGTCGATTGCGGGTTCACATTGACGAAGACTTTTTCAACGGCGGCTTGATCGGGTCGATAGGTGGCGACCAGTTCCGACACGCTCTCGAAGATGATGCGCAGGCGTGCGGACAGCGTGCCTTCGCCGGAGCGGATGACGCCACTCGTCACGTATTGCAGACGGTTGCCGTGCTTTTCGAGCACGCCGAAGCCGGTGACGCGCAGGCCGGGGTCGATACCAAGAATTCTCATGCAGGGGCCAGTGGCTGGCGCGCGGGGCGCCGAGCGGGGTAAAACGGCGTTGAGAGCCGATATGGCCTGTATTCTGGCACAGCCGAGTGGGGGCGTCGCGTCGATTTGCCGCATGCCAGCGCGCCGTCGGCACGGGATGCCGCCCCTCGCGAGCCACCGGATTGTTGTACATTGCTTGCTGTTCAAAATATTCGATGGCCCGCCCGCGGCCGCCTGCCCCCAATGCTCTGGATCAAAGCGTTTCACATCGTTTTCATTGCCTCATGGTTCGCGGGTCTGTTCTATCTGCCGCGTATCTTCGTCAATCTCGCGATGGAGACCGATCCGAACGCCACGCAGCGTCTGCTGCTCATGGCGCGCAAGCTGTACCGCTTCATGACGATACTCGCCGTGCCCGCGCTCGCCTTCGGACTGGTGCTGTGGCTGTACTACGGCATCGGCCGCCAGAGCGGCTGGCTGCACGCGAAGCTGCTGATCGTCGTGCTGCTGCTCGGTTATCACCATGCGTGCGGCCGTTTGCTGCGCAAGTTCGAGACCGGCCAAAACACGCATTCGCACCGCTGGTATCGCTATTTCAACGAATTCCCTGTGCTCGGGCTGCTCGCCGCCGTGATTCTCGCGGTCGTCAAGCCGTTCTGACACGGTCACAGACAAATCGCACGAACGATTTGCATCGATAACAACACCGCGTCGCACACGCACCGCATCAATTCAGACATCTATCGAGAACCGAGAGGAGCCTGCCGTGAGCCTGCCCTGCGATTACTATCTCGCCCCGCCGTCGCCCTATGTGTATATGGGCCACGCGCGGTTCCTCGAACTGGTACGCCGCTACGACGTGCAGGTTCAGCTCAAGCCCATCGATCTGGGCCGTGTGTTCGCCGTCTCGGGTGGCTTGCCGCTCGCGAAGCGCACGCCGCAGCGTCAGGCATATCGCCTGGTGGAACTGGCGCGCTGGTCGAAGTTTCTCGACCTGCCGCTCAATCCGCAGCCGAAATTCTTCCCGGTGGCGGGCGACCCGGCCGCGCGCCTGATCATCGCCACGCAACTCGCGCACGGCACGGCAAAAGCACTCGACCTCTCGGGCGCGATCTCGACCGCACTCTGGACGCAAGAGCGCAACATCGCCGACGATGACACGCTGTTGGCCATCGCCAATGACCTGTCGCTCGACGGCAAGTCGTTGCTCACGGCTTCGCAAGGCGCGAGCGTGCAAGCCGCGTTCGACGCGAATACCGAAGACGCGATGTCAGCGGGGGTGTACGGCGTGCCCTGGTTCGTGTTTGAAGGCGAGCCGTACTGGGGGCAGGACCGCCTCGACTTTCTCGAGCGCGCGTTCGCCCTCGCGCGCGCCAAGCAAGACTGATGGCAAAGCGTCAACAGAACACCCACTGAGCCTTCGCAGGGAGTCATTAGGATGAGTCGTCCGGAAGTTGTGTTGTACAAGACCGTGCCCGCCGACGTGCGCGCGCGTCTGGCTGAGCATTTCGAACTGCATGAATTCGACGGTGTGAACGACGGCAATCGCGCGGCGTTCACGGCGGCGCTCGGTCGTGCCGACGGCGCTATCGGTGTGGGCGTGAATGTCACGCCTGAGCTGCTCGACGCGGCACCCAAGCTGCATGCGTGGGCCACCATCTCGGTGGGCTACGACCAGTTCGATGTGCCTGATTTCACGCGTCGCGGCGTCGTGCTGATGAACACGCCCGACGTACTCACCGAAACCACGGCCGATACCGTTTTCTCGCTGATTCTCGCGAGCGCACGTCGCGTGGTCGAGCTGGCTGAGTTGGTGAAAGCGGGTGGTTGGAAGGGCAGTCTCGGCGAGGCATATTTCGGCACCGACGTGCAGGGCAAAACGCTCGGCATCGTGGGCATGGGGCGTATCGGCGGTGCGGTGGCGCGTCGTGCAGCGCTCGGCTTCGGTATGAAGGTGCTGTACAGCAATCGTTCGCGCAACGAGGCGGCGGAAGCGGCTTACGGTGCACAGCATCGTGCGCTGCCGGACTTGCTGGCACAGTCGGATTTCGTCGTGACGCTGGTGCCGCTGTCGCCCGCAACCGAGCGCCTGATCGGTGCGAAGGAATTTGCGCAGATGAAGCCGGGTGCCATTTTCATCAACGCGGCGCGCGGCAAAGTAATCGACGAAGCTGCGTTGATCGAGTCGCTGGCGTCGGGCCATTTGCGCGCGGCAGGCCTCGACGTTTTCGAGCGCGAACCGGTGTCGGTCGATTCACCGCTGCTCAAGATGAAGAACGTGGTGGCGCTGCCGCACATCGGGTCGGCGACGCACGAAACGCGTCACGCGATGGCGTCATGCGCTGCCGATAATCTGATCGCTGCGCTGACCGGAAAACCGCTGCAAAACGCGGTGAATCCGGACGCAAAGCGGGGGTAGTGAGACGTTTTAGCGCGCGGGCGCAGAGGCAAAGACCGCTTCGGCATCCGCGCGTCGCAATGTGAAAGGGGCGCTCTCGGCGCCCCTTCGTGTTCCTGTCGTCGTGCGGCCAGTTTATTTATCGCTCTTCGCTAGCGGTACGGCGACGGTTGATGACTTCCTTCGCACGGGCAAGCTGCGCGGGTAGACGATCGCCCAGACGCAGCGCCATCCCCACTGCCAGCACGTCGCCAATGGCCAAATGCGCAATGCGTGAAGTCAGCGGCGAGTAGACATCGGTGTCTTCGTCCACATCGGCGAACAGCGCCACACTCGCGAGCCGCGCCAGCGGCGAATTGCTGTGCGTGATGGCAATCACCGTTGCGCCCGCTGCGCGCGCGAGTTGCGCGGCTTCGAGCAGATCCTGTGTGCGTCCGGTGTTAGAAATCGCGATCACCACATCGCCTTCGCGTAGCAGCGCGGCGGACATTCCATATACATGCGGGTCGCTGTAAGCCACCGCCGGAACGCCGAGCCGGAAGAACTTGTGCTGCATGTCCTGTGCGGCGATACCCGACGCGCCCGCGCCATAGAACTCGATGCGGCGCGCATTCGCCAGCAGATCGATGGCTTGGCCAATACTGTCGGGCGAGAGGTTATTGCGCACTTGCATGAGGCTGCCGATCGTGCGATCGAGCACCTTGCTGGCAATGCCCGGCACCGGTTCGTCGGGACGCACGTCGCGATGCACGAACGGCACACCCTGCGCAATGCCTTGTGCGAGCCGAATCTTGAATTCCCGATACCCGCTGCATCCGACGGCCTGACAAAAACGGGCAATGGTCGGCTGACTGACGTTGGCGCGCTCGGCCAGTTCGTTCATCGATAAATCGACAACTTCACGCGGCGCGTCCAGCACGTAGGTGGCGAGTTTGCGCTCTGAAGGGCGCAATTGAGTCAGTGTGGCTTCGATTCGGTTCAGCATGGCAAGGCAGCAACCCACATAAGCAGTCGCCCACTATAGCATCGGCTACGGCCCGCGCTGCATGGCTTCCCCGGCGATTCAGTCAGCGCGGAAACGATGGGAATGTACAAAAACTACAAAAATATAGCATTTCATATGGCGGTGATAGGTTTCTCAATACGGTAATAATTGGCGTAACTCATGGAAAACACTCAGTAAAACCCCGTATGCCGATGGCTTTTGATTGATGGGATGTAGAATTTCTACTAAACTCCGCTCCCAATCGTGCCCAGCCTGGGCGCACCCAATTCAAGCCGAGCCGGCATGACGTCTGAGCAAACCAAGTCCCTGCACCCGACCCTGATGGCGGTCACCGCGCGCATTGCCACGCGTAGCCGCGACACGCGCTCGGCCTACCTTGCGCGCATCGAGGCCAGCCGTGGCAGCTTCCCGCAGCGCGGCGCGCTCTCGTGCGCCAACCTCGCCCATGGTTTTGCCGCCATGCCCGCCAACGACAAGCTGATGCTGCGCGAGCAGCGTCGCCCGAACGTGGGCATCGTCACGGCATACAACGACATGCTCTCGGCGCACCAGCCTTACGAGCAATACCCGGCCCGCCTGCGCGAAGCCGCCCGCAAGCTGGGCGCGACGGCGCAAGTGGCCGGTGGCGTGCCCGCCATGTGCGATGGCGTGACGCAGGGCAACGCCGGTATGGAGTTGTCGCTGTTCTCGCGCGAAATCATCGCGATGAGCACCGCTGTGGCGCTCTCGCACAACATGTTCGACGCGGCACTCATGCTCGGCGTGTGCGACAAGATCGTGCCGGGGCTGGTGATCGGCGCGCTTCAGTTCGGTCATCTGCCGACGATTTTCGTGCCCGCAGGACCAATGGCCAGCGGCCTGTCGAACGACGAGAAAGCCCGTATTCGCCAGTTGTACGCCACCGGCAAAGTCGGTCGCGACGCGCTGCTCGAAGCCGAGTCGCAGGCTTACCACGGCGCGGGCACCTGCACGTTCTACGGCACGGCCAACAGCAATCAATTGCTCATGGAAGTGATGGGTCTGCATCTGCCGGGCGCCGCTTTCGTGCACCCGCACATGCCGCTGCGCGACGCGCTCACTGAAGCGGCGCTGGCCCGCGTGCTGGCCATCGGCGCCGATACCGCCGAGTACACGCCTATCGGTCACGTGGTCGACGAGCGCGCAGTGGTCAACGGCATCGTCGGCTTGCTCGCGACGGGCGGCTCGACCAATCACACGCTGCACCTGGTGGCGATGGCGCGCGCGGCAGGCGTGGTGATCGACTGGGACGATTTCGATGCGCTCTCGGCCGTGGTGCCGCTGCTCGCCCGTGTGTACCCGAACGGCAAGGCCGACGTGAATCATTTCCACGCGGCAGGCGGCATGGGCTTCCTGATCGGCGAGTTGCTCGACGCGGGGCTTCTGCATGAAGACGTCCAGACCGTAGCCGGTCCGGGCTTGTCGCGCTATCGCCAGGAGCCGTGGCTCTCGGCGCAGGGGCTGGCATGGCGCGACGGTAGCGCCTACAGTGGTGATCGTGACGTATTGCGTGGCCACGCCGAGCCGTTCGCCCCTGACGGCGGACTGCGCCTCATGCATGGCAATCTGGGCCGCGGTGTCATCAAGGTGTCGGCGGTCAAGCCGGAACATCGGCGTGTGGCCGCAACGGCTCGCGTATTTACTTCGCAGGAAGCGGTCAAGGCTGCGTTCGATGCCGGTGAACTGCATCGCGACGTGGTGGTGGTGCTGCGTGGTCAGGGGCCGCGCGCGAACGGCATGCCCGAATTGCATCGTTTGACGCCGCTGCTCGGGGCTTTGCAGGACGAAGGCTTTGCCGTGGCATTGGTGACCGATGGCCGGATGTCGGGCGCGTCGGGCAAGGTGCCGGCGGTGATCCACGTCTCGCCGGAGGCTGCCGGTGGCGGCCCGCTCGCCCGCGTGTGCGACGGCGATCTGATCGTGCTCGACGCCGGGTCTGGCATGTTGCATGCCGAAGTAAGCCCCGACGTGTGGGCCGCGCGCGAGATCGCACCGGTGCCTGCGTCGGGTGACGACACCGGCCGCTTGCTGTTCGGCCACATGCGCGCCGCTGTCGGCGCGGCGGAAGCGGGTGCTTCCGTGTTCTTCGGATCTGTTTGAGCGCAATGGCTCGAGCGGTGCGCAGGCCGCGCCGCTGACTTCAAGGAAAACGCAATGGATATCAATGACATCGTTCGTGCCGGTCCCGTGGTACCGGTGCTCCAGTTCGACGACGTGGCGCAGGGCGAAAACGTCGCTCGCGCGTTGCTCGCGGGTGGGGTGCGAGTCCTCGAAATCACGCTGCGCACGCCAGCTGCGATGGACGTCATCAAGCACGTGGCCAGCCTGTCGGACGAACTGATCGTCGGCGTGGGCACGCTCACGCGCCCCGAAGAGATGGCGCAAGCCGTGGCCGCCGGTGCGCGCTTTGGCGTGTCGCCGGGCTACACGCCCGCCCTCGGTGCCGCCGCGAAAGCCGCCGGTCTGCCGTTGCTGCCGGGCGTGGTCACGCCTTCCGACATTCTCGCGGCGCTGGCCGATGGCTACGAAACCGTGAAGTTCTTCCCGGCCGAGCCCTCGGGTGGCGTGCCGATGCTCAAGGCGCTGTACGGCCCGTTCCGCCATGTGCGCTTCTGCCCGACGGGCGGCATCAGCGCCGAGTCGGCACCGTCGTATCTGGCGCAACCGAATGTGGTGTGCGTGGGCGGTTCGTGGCTCACGCCCAAGGCGCTGGTCGACGCGCAGGACTGGGACGGCATCACCCGTCTGGCCCGTGCGGCGAGCGCGCTGCCGCGTGGTTGACTGAAGCGTGGTTGACTGAATAACAGGATTCCAACAATCGGGGCGTTAGCCCCACGGGCAGCCGCCCATCTAGCCAATCGAGGAGACCCCCATGGCCGCGGTGCAAGGTAACTTGCTGCTGGTGTACGCGCTTGTCGCGGTAATTGCGCTGATCGTACTGATCGCGAAATTCAAACTGAACCCGTTCATTACCCTGATCGTCGTCTCGCTCGTGCTGGGGCTGGCGGTGGGTATGCCGATGGGCGGCATCGTCAAGGCGTTCGAGACCGGCGTGGGCAACACGCTCGGCCACATTGCGCTGGTGGTGGGCTTAGGGACGATGCTCGGCAAGATGATGGCCGAGTCCGGCGGGGCCGAGCGCATTGCGCGCACGCTCATTGGCTTCTTCGGCGAGAAGAACGTGCATTGGGCGATGGTCGTGATCGCGTTCATCGTTGGCTTGCCGGTGTTCTTTGAAGTCGGCTTCGTGCTGTTGATTCCGATTGCGTTCAACGTCGCCAAGCGCACCGGGACGTCGATGGTGCTGGTGGGTATTCCGATGGTCGCGGGCTTGTCGGTCGTGCACGGTCTGATTCCGCCGCACCCGGCCGCGTTGCTCGCCGTGACCGCCTATAACGCGGACATCGGCCACACCATCATGTACGCGCTGATCGTCGGTATTCCGACGGCTGCCATCGCGGGCCCGCTGTTCGCCAAGCTGATGGCGCGCCACGTCGTGCCGAACCCGGATAACCCGCTGCTGGCGCAGTTCGTCGACGAAGACCGTCCGATGAGCGAGTTGCCGGGCTTCGGTATCACCCTGTTCACGATTCTGTTGCCGGTCATTCTGATGCTGATCGGTAGCTGGGCCGACTTGTTCTTCGCCCCGAAGACGTTCGCGAACGATTTCCTGCGCCTGATCGGCAATTCGGTGATGGCACTGCTCATCGCCACGCTCGTGAGCTTCTTCACGTTCGGCAAGCAGCGCGGCTTTAACCGCGATCAGATTCTGAAGTTCACCAACGAGTGTCTGGCCCCGATTGCCACGATTACCCTCGTGGTGGGTGCCGGTGGCGGCTTCGGGCGTATTCTGATGGACGGCGGCGTGTCGAAGGCGATTGTCGACGTGGCCACGCACGCCAGCCTCTCGCCGCTGTTGCTCGGCTGGCTGGTGGCGGCGCTCATTCGCGTGGCAACCGGCTCGGCCACGGTGGCGATGACCACGGCTTGCGGTATCGTGGCGCCGATTGCGGCCGCAGCGGGCGCAACGGTCAAGCCGGAGCTGATGGTGCTCGCCACGGGCGCAGGGTCGCTGATTCTGTCGCACGTGAACGATGGCGGCTTCTGGCTGGTTAAGGAATACTTCAACATGACCGTGCCGCAGACGTTCAAGACCTGGACGGTTTGCGAGACGATCATTTCGGTGGTGGCGTTGCTGCTCACGCTTGGCCTGGCCAGCGTGCTGTGAGGTAACTATGCAGGGCACGCAACACCCGCAACACGCTGACGCGAGTCAGCCGGTCACAAGGAGACGAGCCATGATCGTCGTGGTAATGGGCGTATCGGGCAGCGGCAAGAGCACGGTCGGGCAGATGTTGGCCGACCGTCTGGGCTGCGGGTTTTCCGACGCAGATTCGTTTCACAGCGCCGCGAACATCGAGAAGATGCGCCGTGGCGAGGCGCTCAACGATAGCGACCGCGCGCCGTGGCTCGCTGCGATTCGCGAGGCGATCGTCGCGCGCCGTGTGGCGGGGCGTCATCATGTGTTTGCGTGCTCGGCGTTGCGTTCGCGCTATCGCGATGTGCTGGGCGAGCACGACGGCGACGTCGTGTTCGTCTACTTGAAGGGTGCGCCCGAGGTGATCGGCGAGCGTCTGGCCTCGCGCGCGGGGCATTTCTTCGATCCGGCACTGTTGCAAAGCCAGTTCGATACGCTTGAAGAGCCGCGCGACGCGCTCATCATCGACATTCGCGAGACACCCGAGGCGATTGTCGACACGTTGCTGCACAAACTCGCCGCCTGCCCGGGCGGTGCGCTGCTCACGCCAATCTCGCCGGCCGGTCCGGCACGCGTACAATAGCGCTTTATTCCCTCAGCCGGCGCCCTGTGCGCCGGCCGTACGCATCGCTATGGCTTCCTTCGAATTTTTCGCGCCGTGTCCTCGTGGACTGGAAGAGGCGCTTGCCGCCGAACTGGCTGAACTCGGGCGTCTCGCGCCCTTGTCCGTCGGCAAACAGGTGCCTGGCGGCGTGCACTTTGCAGGCCCCTGGGCGGCCGGCATGGCGGCTAACCTGCATTCGCGCATCGCGAGCCGTGTGCTGCTGCGCATCGCACAGCAGGGCTACCGCACCGAACAAGACATTTACGCGTTCGCGCTCTCGCAGCGTTGGGAAGACTGGTTCGGTTATCAGCAAACCCTGCGTGTGGACGTCACGGGTATCAAGGCGCCGGTGCGCAGTCTCGAATTCGTCACGCTGCGCATCAAAGATGCCGTGTGCGACCGTCTGCGTGAGAAGACCGGCTCACGTCCGAACATCGATACGTCCGAACCGGATGTGCGCGTGTTCGCGTTCCTGACGGCGACCGACGCAACCCTTTATCTCGATACTTCCGGCGAAGCGCTGTTCAAGCGCGGCTGGCGTCTGGACAAGGGTGCCGCGCCGTTGCGCGAGAACCTTGCCGCCGGCATTTTGCGTCTGGCCGGTTGGCGCACGGATACCGCCGCCGACCTGGTGCTGTACGACCCGATGTGCGGTAGCGGCACGTTCCTCGCCGAAGCGGCACAGATCGCACTGGGCGTGCCTGCCGGTGTGGCGCGTCGCTTCGGTTTCGAGAAGCTCAAGGGCTACGACATCAACGCTTGGCAATCGCTCAAGGTGCAAGCGCAGGACGCTCAACGCGATGCCCGCGTGCGTGGGGTGCCGTCGACGATTTTCGGCAGCGACATTTCGGGCGACATGCTGGTGAAAGCGCGCGCCAATCTGGAGCGTGCCGGGGTGGGCGATGTGGGTTTGAAGCAGGTGGATGCCCGCGACATGGCGCCGCCGGTCGATCGTCCGGGCATCATTGTGGCGAACCCGCCGTACGGCGAGCGTATTGAAGTGCGTGGCCGCCGTTCGCCGCGCGATGCAGGTGACGAGGGTGATTTCGAGTCGTCGGGCGGACGTGGTCAGTTCCAGCGCGTGCAGCCGGATGGCGTCGATGCGCAGTTCTTCAAGGCCTTCGGCGACGTGCTCAAGCAGCGCTTCACGGGTTGGAGCGCTTACCTGCTGACGGCCGACATGAGCTTGCCGGGGCAGATGCGTCTGCGCGAATCGCGCCGCACGCCGCTCTTCAACGGCGCGCTCGAATGCCGTCTGTTCCGCTTCGATCTGATCGCTGGCTCGGTGCGTAAGCGTCCTCAGGAGGGCGAGGGTACGACGCCGCAGAGCTGAAGTCGGGTGGGTAGCATCGACCAATGAAAACGACCGGCCTTTGGCCGGTCGTTTTCATTTCGTCGTCAATATCGCTGCGACACTGTGACGGACGTGCGGTGTTAGGTGGCGTTTGCGCTCAGTGGTGTCGGAGTTGCGCAATTTCTTTAGCGATCAGACGGCGATTGGTTTCCGTCTTGTCGTGAATGATGGCACCTGCCATGTCCATATTGAGGAGCCACCGCATGGTATCGGGGGTTGCACCGACGCTCCAACCCGCATGGGGAGTACGGATGGCATTTGACGACGGGTCTTCCCGAACTTGCCACTCATCCTCGACCTTTACCCAGTTGGGCCAGAGCTCCCCATTTTCCTTATGCTGCGCGCTAATGATGGCCTCGCACACATTTCGCGCGATGAGGCGCCGGGGGTTGCTTTCCTCATCACGATGTATCGCGAGGTGTATCAGGTCGTTAATGTGATAGTTGCGAGAGTAGATGTCGGCGCAGAGCAAGACATGTCGGGTGCCGAGATCATACTGCCAGGGTAATGCCACGTTGTAGCCAAACGTTTGGAGGATTCGCAGCGTGAGTAAGTCTTCATTGGCCGCGGCAGGTGTTTCGCGCTCAAGCGCGGTCTTGATCCACGCTTCCATACTTGGGTACGCTGCCAGCCGGTTGGCGATGGTCCATTCGGGCCCGCAAATCTGAAGTCTGCGATTGAGATCGCTGGCAAGCGCTTCGGGCAATCCTGTATCTCGCAGCAAGTCGACGGTGATCTCGTCGTTTCTCGATACGACGAGTTCGCATATCGCGCGCAGCTGCGATGCATTGCGTGTCAGTTCACTCGCTCCAGGGTGACGTTCCACGTAAGCCCTGATCTCTTTGCCGGCGACAGAATTCGGATCCAACACCGTCGCCTTAATCGCGTCGCGCGTTTGCGCGCAGTTGAACTGGGCCGCACGTGCGCTGATTAGGTCTTTTAGCGGGAGACATTGAAAGACCGTCCCGGCAGCATTCGTGTCGAGGCGTCCGAGGACTGGCGTGGCTGCTTGGGATGGGAGGGCATGCGGATTCATTAGAAATATTCCTTCAGTGGTCGCGAGAGACCGGATTCTCTCGAATGAAGGAGATGGGACTTTCTAATATTTCGCCGCGATTTGTCGACTCCGGCCCGTGTTCTCCGTGTCGATGCCGACTTTGGGGGAACGCTTCGTTGCCGCTACGTCCGAGCTGAGGTCAGGAAGCGGCGAATGACACCATGCGAGTAGTGGCTCGCGACATCGCGCAGAAAGCGCGGGAAATCGACGTGCGCTTCGTCATCCGCCGAATCGGACACCGTGCGCATGATGGCGAAAGACACCCCGTACTCGTGACAAACCTGCGCCACGGCAGCGCCTTCCATTTCGACGGCAAGTGTTAGCGGCAGGGCTTCGCGCAGGCGTGCCACTTCTGCCGCGCTGCTGATGAACTGATCGCCGCTCGCGATTTGTCCGATGTGCACGCGCGGGGCGCGCATGCCGTGATCGCTTCGGACAACTTCCGCCACGTGATGTGGCATCTCTTCCGAAAGCCAATCGCGCGCGGCCTGCGCGAGTGCATCGCGCAACGACGCATCGGTGTCGAACGTCGCGCGGCCGAGCAACGGCACTTCAAAGCGGGGAAAGAGCGGGCTGGCGTCGAGATCGTGCTGCACGAGCGTGTCGGCGACGACGATATCGCCGACGGCGAGGCCATGGGCGAGTCCGCCGGCCAGTCCGGTGAAGACGATTTCACTCACGCCGAAGCGGTGAATGAGGGCCGTTGTCGTGGCGGCTGCGGCGACTTTGCCGATGCGCGCGAGCACGATCACGCAGTCTCGTCCGTGGAGCGTGCCCACGTGATAGTCGCGCATGCCGATGTGTTCGACTCGGGCACCGGGTGCCATCTCGGCGAGCAAGTCGGCGATTTCTTCGTGCAGAGCGGCAACGATGCCGAGCGGGCCAGACGTCATAGCGCGATTTCGTAGAGCGGGGGCAAGAACGAGCGCGCATTGTAGCGCGGGGCGACTCTCGCCGCCCCGCATGCCTTGCCTCGTGCGCCATTGCAGCGCACGTGTTAATGCTGCCTCAATCGACCGCCTTGACCATTTCTTCGACGACCTTCTTCGCGTCGCCGAACACCATCATCGTCTTGTCGAGATAGAACAACTCGTTATCCAGCCCAGCGTAACCGGCGGCCATCGAGCGCTTGTTCACGATGATCGTCTTGGCCTTGTAGGCTTCGAGAATCGGCATGCCCGCAATCGGCGATTGCGGATCGTTCTTCGCGGCCGGATTCACCACGTCGTTCGCGCCGAGCACCAGCACTACGTCGGTCTGACCGAATTCGCCGTTGATCTCGTCCATTTCCAACACTTGATCGTAGGGGACTTCGGCTTCGGCGAGCAGCACGTTCATGTGACCCGGCATACGGCCTGCGACCGGGTGAATGGCGTAGCGCACTTGCACGCCTTTCTCGGTGAGCTTGTCGGTCAGTTCCTTGAGTGCGTGCTGCGCGCGGGCAACCGCCAGACCGTAACCCGGCACGATCACGAGCGATTCGGCATTGCTCATGAGGAACGCGGCGTCGTCAGGCGAGCCGGACTTCACCGGACGTTGCTGCTGTTCACCACCCGCTGCCGCTGCACCCGGTTGCGCACCGAAGCCACCGAGAATCACGTTGAAGAACGAGCGATTCATGGCCTTGCACATAATGTACGACAGAATCGCGCCCGACGAACCGACCAGCGAACCGGCGATGATCAGCATCGGATTGTTCAACGAGAACCCGATACCTGCCGCCGCCCAACCCGAGTACGAGTTCAGCATCGACACCACCACCGGCATGTCGGCACCGCCAATCGGGATGATGATCAGCACGCCCAGCACGAAAGCAATCGCCGCCATCAGAATGAACGGCAGCCAGCTTTGCGACAGGAAGAAGATCACGCCGAAGCCGAGCATCGCAATCGCGAGCAGCAGGTTGATCGTGTGCTGGCCCGTGAACTGCACCGGCGCGCCTTGAAACAGGCGGAACTTGTACTTGCCCGAGAGCTTGCCGAAGGCGATGACCGACCCCGAGAACGTGATCGCGCCCACGAACGTGCCGATGAACAACTCGATACGGTTGCCCGGTGGCAGCAAGGTCTCTCCCGCAGGCACGATACCGAACGCTGCCGGTTCAGCGACCGCGGCGACAGCGATACACACCGCCGCCAGACCGATCAACGAGTGCATGGCTGCGACCAGTTCCGGCATCTTCGTCATCTCGACCTTGCGAGCGACGTAGGCACCGATACCGCCACCGACCACGAGGCCCGCGAGGATCAAGGCGAGGCCCGAGTAGTTACCGCCCGAGAGCCTGCGCAATTCGTAAATCAGTGCAATCGTGGTGACGGCCGCGATGGCCATGCCGATCATGCCGAACGCGTTGCCGCGCCGCGCCATCTTCGGATTCGACAGGCCCTTGAGTGCCTGAATGAAACAGACCGATGCGACCAAATAAAGCAGCGTGACGAGATTCATACTCATTGCTTGCTCTCCTCGGCTTTTACCGGCTTGTCTTTCTTCTTGAACATCTCGAGCATGCGTTGCGTCACGAGGAAGCCCCCGAACACGTTCACGGCAGCAAGCGCCACGGCAACAACGCCCATCGTCTTGCCCAGACCGCCTTCGGTCAGGCCAGCCGCGAGCATCGCGCCCACGATGACAATGGCGGAAATCGCGTTAGTCACCGCCATGAGTGGCGTGTGCAGCGCCGGTGTGACGTTCCACACCACGTGATAGCCGACGTACACCGCCAGCACGAAGATGATCAGATTGATCACCGTGTGATTGATCATTTCCATTCTTATGTCCCCCTTCTTATGCAGCGCGTAATACCTGACCGTCGCGGCACATCAGGCACGCGGCGACGATGTCGTCGTTGGTATCGATGACGAGCTTGTTTTCCTTGTCGATCACCAGCTTGAGGAAGTCGAGCACGTTGCGGGCATACAGCGCCGAGGCGTCCGCCGCGACCATGCCTGCCAAGTTCGTGTAACCCGCGATCGTCACGCCGTGCACTTTCACGATCTCGTCGGCCACCGACAGCGGGCAATTGCCGCCGCCGTTGGCACCACGCCCTGCGGCGAGGTCGATGATGACCGAGCCGGGCTTCATGGCCTTGACGGTGTCTTCGGCGATCAGCGTCGGCGCAGCGCGCCCCGGGATCAATGCGGTGGAGATAACGATGTCGGCTTGCGTGAGGCGCGTGTGTACCAGTTGCGACTGGCGCGCGAGCCATGCAGCAGGCATCGGACGGGCATAGCCGCCCACGCCCTTGGCGATCTCGCGTTCTTCGTCGGTTTCGAACGGCACGTCGATGAACTTTGCGCCGAGCGATTCGATCTGCTCGCGTACGGCCGGACGCACGTCCGACGCTTCAATGACCGCGCCCAGCCGCTTGGCCGTCGCAATGGCCTGCAAGCCAGCGACGCCAGCGCCCAGCACGACAAGGCGAGCCGCCTTCACCGTCCCGGCCGCCGTCATCAGCATCGGCATAAAGCGTTGATACAGGTTCGCAGCGAGCATCACCGCTTTATAGCCAGCGATGTTGGCCTGTGAGGAAAGCACGTCCATGCTCTGCGCCCGCGTGGTACGCGGCGCAGCTTCGAGCGCGAAGGCGGTGATGCCTGCGGCGGCCATGCGCGAGTTGTTCTCGGCATCGAACGGGTTGAGCATGCCCACGAGCACGCTGCTGCGCGGGATCTGCGCGAGTTCTTCGGGTGAGGGGGCGCGGACTTTGAGGACGAGTTCTGCCCCTAAAGCCTCGGCGGCGCTGCCAATCGCGGCGCCGGCGGCGACAAAAGCGGCGTCGGGTACGCTAGCTGCGTCTCCAGCGCCATGGGCAACTACGACTTGATGTCCTGACGCGACCAGCTTTTTGACCGTTTCTGGCGTGGCCGCCACACGGGTTTCGCCGGCAAGCGTCTCGGCGGGAATGCCGATTCTCATTGCGTCTCTCCTTGGGTTTGTGAACTGATCTCATCAACGGCCAAGGAGCCGCAGCCAGTGCTGCCGGGGAGCAAGGCGGCCGGGGCGGCGCCCCGCGCCGGCCATATCGCCACTGATGACATTAGTCCTGCAACAAACCACTGCGAACGAACTACTGCACAAACCGGTGAGGCGGTACTGCCACTGCACACTGCTGGTGCTCGAAGCTTACCCGAAGATGACAAACCCGCCTATTGCGCGAAACGGCATATGGATATTCAGGTTTGACGGGGTCTCGGGCGCCGCACGGCCGACCGACCGGTCGGTCGTCACGGGCGCTGGCGGGGGTGGCGTCGGTGCAACCCGGGGCGAGCTAGGGGCGCGGGGCGAGGGCCGAACCCCCGTCTTCAGCGCCAAACACCGCCAGACGGTAAAATGTCGCTTTTATCGGGGTAACGTCCCGCGACCTGTGAGGATGCGCCATGGATGTGCGCTGGAAGCCCAACGTGACGGTCGCGGCGGTTGTCGAGCGCGACGGCCGCTTTCTCTTCGTTGAAGAACAGAAAAGCGCGGGCCTGTTGATCAACCAACCGGCGGGGCATCTCGACCACGGCGAGTCGATCCTCGACGCCGTGCGGCGCGAAGTGCTCGAAGAGACGGCCTACGTCTTCACACCGCGGCACCTGCTCGGCATCTATCTGGCACCAGGCCCGGACGACATCACCTACCTGCGGTTTGCCTTCACCGGCGAGTTGGGGGAGCACGACGCCTCGCGCACGCTCGACGAGGGCATCGTGGGCACCGTCTGGCTCACACCTGACGAGGTGCGCGCCCAGCGCGCGCGCCACCGCTCGCCGCTGTTGGAACGGTGCGTGGACGATTACCTGCGGGGCGTACGATACGACCTCGCCATACTTCAGATCCATCCGGGCGTGCCCGGAGGGCAGGGCAACACATGAGTCAAAAACGCGTAGTGGTTGGCATGTCGGGCGGCGTCGATTCGTCGGTCACGGCATGGCTGCTCAAACAACAGGGTTACGACGTCGTCGGCCTGTTCATGAAGAACTGGGAAGACGATGACGACAGCGAATACTGCTCGACCCGGCAAGACTGGATCGACGTGGTGTCGGTTGCCGATTTGATCGGCATCGACGTCGAAGCCGTGAACTTCGCTGCCGAATACAAGGACCGCGTGTTCGCGGAATTCCTGCGCGAATACTCGGCGGGCCGCACGCCCAACCCGGACGTGTTGTGCAATGCCGAAATCAAGTTCAAAGCGTTCCTCGATCACGCCATCGCGTTGGGCGGCGAGACGATCGCTACCGGGCACTACGCCCGTGTTCGCGAGCGCGAAGGCCGCTTCGAATTGCTCAAGGCGGTCGATCACACGAAAGACCAGAGCTACTTCCTGCATCGCCTGAACCAGCACCAGCTCTCGCGCACGATGTTCCCGCTGGGCGAGATGCCCAAGACGAAGGTGCGCGAGATCGCGGCCCAGATTGGCCTGCCGAACGCGAAGAAGAAAGACTCCACGGGCATCTGCTTTATCGGCGAGCGCCCGTTCCGCGACTTCCTGAATCGCTATCTGCCGACGAAGCCGGGCCCGATGAAGACGCCCGACGGCGCGGTCGTGGGCGAGCACGTCGGCCTCGCGTTCTACACGCTCGGCCAGCGCAAGGGCATCGGTCTGGGCGGCAGCCGCGACGGCTCGGGCGAACCGTGGTTCGTCGCGCGCAAGGACATGGCGAACAACACGCTGTATGTCGTGCAAGGTCATGACCATCCGTGGCTGCTCTCGGGCACGCTCAATGCCGAAGACGTTTCGTGGGTGGCTGGCGAGGCGCCGACGCAAGGCCTGCGCTGCGGCGCCAAGACTCGCTATCGTCAAGCGGACGCTGCCTGCGAAGTGGTGCAGGCGAGCGGCGACGCGCTGACCCTGTCGTTCAGCGAGCCGCAATGGGCCGTGACACCGGGTCAATCGGCTGTGCTCTACGACGGCGACATCTGTCTGGGTGGCGGCATCATTGCGTCGACGACGGAGATCGATCCGTCAGATGTGCGCGCGAGCGGCAACGCATCGAATGCGTCGAACGCCGCGAATCAAACGATCCTCAATACGCATTAAAGCCGCCGGCGCTCGCCGGGGGGACACCCGGCAGCGTGCCGGCGTGTGTCCCCCCCAAAGCAAGGAGGTTTCATGTTTTCGCGCCGATTCCTGGCACTGTGGCTGGCTGTCGTGTTGCTCGTCGCAACGCTTGCGTTAGTGCTGTTCGACGGCTGGCATCCGCTCTGGCCGTTGCCGTTCGCGGCGTTAGTGGCGCTCGGGGCATGGGACGTGGTGCAGCAACGCCACGCGGTGTTGCGCAACTACCCGCTGTGGGGCCACTTCCGATTCCTGTTCGAATTTATTCGTCCAGAAATTCGCCAGTACTTCGTGGAAGACGACACCTCCGAGACGCCGTTCTCTCGCGCCCAGCGAAGCATCGTCTATCAGCGCGCAAAGGGGGACGTCGATAGCCGACCGTTCGGCACCGAGATCGACGTGAAGGCCACAGGCTACGAATGGATCGCCCATTCGCTCGCGCCCACCGTGCTCGATACGCACGACTTTCGCATCACTATCGGGCCGGACCGCGCGCAGCCGTATTCGGCGTCGATCTTCAATATTTCGGCGATGAGTTTCGGCGCGTTATCGGCCAATGCCATCCGCTCGCTCAATCGCGGCGCCAAGCTCGGCAACTTCATCCATGACACCGGCGAGGGATCGATCTCGCCGCATCACCGCGAGCAAGGCGGCGATCTGATCTGGGAAGTGGCGTCGGGCTACTTCGGGTGCCGCAACGACGACGGTACGTTCAACGCCGAGAAATTCACCGCGCAGGCCACCACGCCGCAAGTGAAGATGATCGAGGTGAAGCTCTCGCAAGGCGCGAAACCCGGTCACGGCGGCGTGCTGCCAGCCGCGAAGATCACACCCGAAATTTCCGCAACGCGCGGTGTGCCGATGGGGCAGGACTGTATCTCGCCGTCGCGCCATAGCGAGTTCTCTACGCCGTTGGGCCTGCTGCAATTCGTCGAGCGCCTGCGCAACTTGTCGGGCGGCAAGCCGACCGGTTTCAAGTTGTGTATCGGGCATCCGTGGGAATTCTTCGGCATTGTGAAAGCCATGCTCGAGAGCGGCATCCTGCCCGACTTCATCGTCGTGGACGGCTCGGAAGGCGGTACCGGTGCCGCCCCGTTGGAATTCACCGACCACGTGGGTGCGCCGCTTCAGGAAGGGCTGCTGCTCGTGCACAACACGCTTGTGGGAGCGGGGTTGCGCGACAAGATTCGTATCGGCGCGTCGGGCAAGATCGTGACGGCGTTCGACATTGCCCGCACGCTGGCGATCGGGGCCGATTGGTGCAATTCGGCGCGAGGCTTCATGTTTGCCATCGGGTGCATCCAATCGCAGAAGTGCCACACCGACCGCTGCCCGACCGGGGTCGCGACGCAAGACCCGCTGCGCCAGCGCGCGCTCGTGGTGCCCGATAAGGCGGAGCGTGTGCACCAGTTCCACGAACACACCTTGCACGCATTGCAAGAACTGATTCAAGCAGCGGGGCTGGCACATCCGTCGGACCTGCGCGCGCACCACATCGTCAAGCGCGTGTCGTCCAACGAGATTCGCTTGATGTCGGAGTCGCTGAAGTATCTTGAGCCGGGCGACCTGCTGCGCGGGCAATTCCGCTATCAGCTTTACGAGAAGTATTGGCCGATGGCGCGCGCCGATAGTTTTTCTCCGGCGCCAGTGGCGTGAGCAAAACCGCAAAACATCGGTAGATGAAAAAACGACAACCCGGCGCGCAAACGCCGGGTTTTTTCATGTTTTCGACAAACGGCGTGCAATCGCGATAACGCAGCGGCGACACCACTCACTTTAAGGTCTCTACCGGATGACATTCACAAGCGCACCCGCCTATCTTGCGGAGACTGACTTTGTCATCCCGCCCTGAACTTCCGTACAGGAGGCCCTATGAGTACGGTGCGATTTCTCATCAGCCACCACGACACCAATCTGAAAGTGAACGGTCTCGTGCAAGCTTTGCCCGCCGGTAGCATGACGGCCACCAGTTCCGACGCCGTCACCGATTCCCCAGATCGAACGACAGCCCACGACTTTCACGTGTGCGATTTGCAGGCGCTGTATCCCGATGTTGTCGACCTGCTCGACCGGCGCCCGCTCGGCGTCTTTCATCGACAAGCGGCGCGCACGTTACTGCTAGAACCCAGCATGCTCGATGTGGCGGTCGCGTTGCAGAACATCGATCGCATGGCGATGCTGCGTTTCTTCTACGTCTATTGCTTGTGCCGCGATCAGCGATATTTCTCCGCGATGCTGCGGCAGTCCATCGCGGGCAGCCATTCCTTGTTCGACTTTGTCGAAGCCAACTTCCACAAACCGTGGCCCGTGGGGCGCTTAGCCGACGAGTTCGGCATGCCGCTTCGCAAATTCCGCTATCTCTTCCAGCAAACCTACGGCATGCCCGCCAAGCAATGGCTGCTTGAGCGGCGTCTGCGACTTGCGCGCGACTTGCTGTTGTCCACACGGCACAAGGTGCTCGATATCGCGCTCGAGTGCGGCTTCACGAATCATGCGCATTTCACCGATACCTTCCGCAAACGCTTCGATTGCGCGCCGACCGAAATCCGGCTGGGTGCGCCGCCGTTGCGCGGTGGGCAGCGCGTGGCGATGACTCGCGCGGACGCTTACGCGGCGATGCGCGCGGATCTCGTGGCGGGGCATGGCGCACTGGCAGATGGGGAACTGGCGTGAACGTCGAGGAAATCAACAGCCAGTTCGGCGAGACGTCGCGCCGGGTGTCGGAGCAAGCGATGCAGAGTTTGCGTACGCGCAAGCTCGACAATCCAGCGGAACTGATTGCCGTTCAATTCGAGTTACAGCAGGCCACGACGATGTTTGGCCTGCATAGCGCGATCATCAAGCTCATCAAAGACACGTTGATGGGCATCATCGCCAAAATCGCATGATGTCCGGTGCTAGTGAAATCGCCTCGGCGCAGCCAACCGGCATCCCACACGGTGCCGGTCGATGGCTGGACGCGTCGATCCGGCAGGCGGTCGTAGAACTGGCGTTCGCCGGAGCGTGCCACGGGATGACGTCTGAAGCCCGCGTCATTCTCGAAGCCTTGCCGCAACTTGTCGACGATGCCGTCACGCGACACTGGCTTGATGCCGCGTTGCTGCTCGCGCTGGGTGACACCGGCGCAGCGCGCAACGCGCTTACCGAGGGTGACGCAGTCGCCGATGCCGACGATATCGATGCTTCGGATCCAGCCAAGTTGCAAGTGCTGCATCGATGGCTGGCCGCCGCGCAGGCCATACCCGCGAGCGCGAACGATGCCTCGCGCGACATTCCCACTTCTCTCTCCCGAATCTCCCGATCATGAGTGTCGATTCGATCCACGATGGCGTGCAGCGGATCTCCGCTGTGCGTCAGCCGACGGCTACGCCAACCCTCGCTGACGAAAGCGACTCGGCGCATTTTGCCGACGTACTGGCACACGCTACGCCGTTGCCCGAGCATCACTTGCTCAGTGCAGCCGGCAAGCTCGCCGAAAACACCAACCACTTAACGACGCGCGCGACGCTCGACGGCCGCACCATCGACGACCCGCAACACCTGCTTCAGGCACAGCGCGAGCTGACCGAGCGCGTGCTGTCGCTCGAACTCGTCGCGAAGGTTGCCGGTGCCACCACGCAGGGCGTGAATAAACTCGTCCACATGCAATGAAGCGGGTATCGATGCATAAATGCGCCACGGTGCTGGCGCTCGCCGTGCTGATGTCTGGGTGCAAAGAAGACCTGCATCGTGCGTTGGCGGAAACCGAAGCCAACCAAATGCTCGCGTTGCTGCTCATCTCCGGGGTGGACGCCGATAAGCGCGCCGAGACGACGGGCGCGACGGTACGCGTGGCGCGAAGCGATTTTGTGCGCGCGGTGGAAGTGTTGCGTCAGCATGGTTTGCCGCGCGAGAAGCGCGCTTCCGTGGAGGATGTCTTCCCGCCCGGACAGTTGGTCAGTTCGCCAGTGCAGGAGCAGGCGAAGCTCGTCTACCTGAAAGAGCAGCGTCTTGAGCGCATGCTCGCGGCGCTCGACGGCGTGATGGTCGCCGAAGTCTCGATCGCACAAGTCCCCATCGATTCCGCCGGGCGAGCCACGTTGCCGCCCGGTGTTGCCGTCTTCGTGAAGTACAGCCCGGAGATCAACATGGCGAAGCGGATGACGGATATCCGCAGTCTGATTCACGACAGCGTGCCCGGGGTGGCACCCGAGCGTATCAGCGTGGTGATGCAACCGGCCGACTATCGCTTGCCGCGCACCGTGCCGTCTCCCAGCGGTACACGGGGTGAAAACGTCACCGAGGGTACCGACGCAACAGGCCGGGGCACATCGGTCTGGCGATGGCTCTCGGGTGCTGCGGCAACGCTTGCTTTGACGGCTGCGGCGGTATTGGGGCTGCGCATGCGTGCGAAGGGACAGCGCGTCCGGGGGGCGTGATGACAAGCTCGCCGCGTGCCCTCGCAACGCCCACTGCGCTCACACAACTTGCGCGACTGATTTGGCAGCCCGGGCGCTACATGGACGAGCGCTGGTGGCGGAAGTTCGACATGTCGGCGTTGCAGTACGTCTACCAGCATCGCCTCGCAACACGTGCGGCAATTGACCGGCAATTGAACGCGCGTCGCGGTTGGCCGAATGACCTGAGTGAACTAGGCACCGAGCTGTCGTTGAGCGATACGGCGTGTGCCACGCTGCGCCTCGTCCCGAACGTGCGCCGCGTGGCGCTGGCGTACGGACTGCACGTTATGGGATGTCCCGACTATTTGCTGTTCGGCGACTATCGCCGCGTCCTTGTCCCTTGGCTCGATGCCTGGCAATGCGACCGTCTGCTGCTCGCGCGTCGCGACTGGCCGACGCCCGGGACCGTTCCGCCTGAGAAGCTTGTCGACACGGCCCTCGCCACAACGGTCGCATGCCTTGACGAGACACCGGTGAATGCATCCCCGGACGTTGCCGTCGCGCACCGTGCGATGCGCGTTTTGTTGCCGCCAAGCGATTCGTCCACGCATCCCGATCTGGCACCGGCGCCTGACGTGTGGTCGCGGCTGGTGGCGTTGGAGAAGATGTTATGTATGTCGTCGACTATCCCTTGACGTCGATCGAACGGATCGACGGCCCGGTCCCCTCGGGCAATGTCATCCCGCGCAAGACGCTCGATCTAATGCGCGATCAATCCCGATATCGTGAGCAGTGGCTGGTGGAAGCACAGGCCTGCCTCGACGCTGCGCGTGCAGAGAGCGAGCGCATGCGGGCCGAGAGCGAAGCGATGCGTAGGGCACTGCTCGACGACGCGCGCGCGCAGGCGGAGCAGCATGCCACGAAGCGCGCGGAGGAAGCGCGGCGCGTTGCGGTGGCTCAGACGATCGATTGGCTGATCGACGAGGCGTCCATGGAGCGCGAGACCGTGCGGTCTCTGGAGCGGCGCATTGCCGACGCGCTGACTGGCGCGCTGTCGAACTTCGTCGCTACGCTCGACGTCGGCGAGCGTTTCGCGCATCGCGTTGCCAACACATTGCCTTCTCTCGTACGCGAAGGGGCGTTGTTGTTACATGTGCCGCCAGCGCACCACGAGTCGGTGGCGAGCGCGCTCAGGCATGCGGGTATCGTGCTCGCCTGCCAACCCGATCCTGCGCTTAGCGGTCATCAGGCACGTTTGACAAGCGAATGGGTGACGCTTTGCCTGGATCTCGACGCCGATCTCGCGGTGGTCATCGAGCGATTACGTGTGGTGCCGAGCCTGGAGGTGGCCTATGGTTGATCGTGTTCAGAACCCCGGACAGGCCAGACCTG
This sequence comes from Pandoraea pneumonica, assembly GCF_049918595.1. GTDB lineage: Bacteria > Pseudomonadota > Gammaproteobacteria > Burkholderiales > Burkholderiaceae > Pandoraea > Pandoraea pneumonica_A. The sequence goes on along the minus strand of NZ_JBNCRZ010000001.1, from coordinate 76,414 downwards.
CCGCCGCTGGCGAGAACCGCGCACTCGAGAATATTCTCGACGACGAAATGCTCGAACTCGAAGGCGAGTTAACCGATGTCGGGCGTGGCGCGGTGCGTCGACCCGCGCCCAACACCACCGGCGGTTACGTCGCGATGATCGAAGCGGCCATCGCCCACGACGACGATGCCGCACTCGCCGAGTCGCAGGAAAATCTCAGCCTTGCGCTGGGCGTGCGTTTTCGGCGTCCGGGGAGGGCTGACCCCCGTGACGATAAAGCCCGCGCCCGTGCGTTGCTGGAGCAACAGACGCGCCTGCTTTCACGCGTCAATCGCGCGCAACTCGACGCGTTGCGCCAGCAACTGCGCGACTTACCTCACGCGCCCGATCCGGCTGAACTGGTTCGCCGCGCGGGCTTGTCTGCCGGTCATGCCGCGCTGGTCGTCGCCGCGTGGCTTGCCGACGACAAATTGCGCCCCGGGATGCGCGCCCGTTTGCAGCGCTTGCTCGGTGAGCTGACCTCCGGCGACGACTGGGCCATCGAAGCCTTCGCCGTGCTGGAGTGCGGGAGCCCCGATCCGGCTTTGCTCCAGCAACTCAAAACGCTCTATCGGCAAGCGCATGGCCAGCAACGCTCGCTCGTGCAGTGGTTCGACGAGTGCCGCCGGTTCGGGCAACGGCGCGCGCGTTTGCGGGCGCTGCTACAGGCACTGGGATTGGAATTGGGGGCGCAGAACGCCGACGCCGACACAGCGCATCTGGCTGGCGTGATCGACGATCTGCGACGCGTGGTGCTCTTTCTCACGCTGGAGTCGACCTGCGAACAATCGGCAGCGGCCATGCGCACGGCGGGATATTGGACGTGCGAGACCGACACCATGATTGTCGAGATGCTCACGCTGCTCGATCAACCGTGGGCCGGTGCCGAATGGTTTGCGCAACGCGCGTCGTACCTGGGGATGGTGTCGCCAGAAACACACTATGCATTCGCGCGGGAACTCACTTTGCTGGTGAAGTCGGCGCATGACGGTTGTTTTCGCGACGAAACGCAACGCGACGCGCTGAACGAGGCACTCGACACGTGGCGCACGAGTCTCGCTCAGGACGATCTGTAATGGCGCGTCAGCACCGCGCGCGAGGTTCGCCGATTAGGCGCGCAAGTGTTCGCGGCACAGTTTGATGCGGTCGTAGAAATCGGTGAGCGCTTGCGCGAAAGGCTCCGGCTCGGCGGACGCGTCTTCGTTCACCAGCGCGTGAAGCACGAGCCGATTGTCTTGTGCGCGCAGTTGCACGTGGCCGGTGATGGCCCATTCGGCAGGCTCGATCAGTAATTGGAGAAGACGCTCGCTGTTGGCGCGATGCAGCCGCGCGGACTCGTCGGTGGCGACGATCGAATGAATGCCGCAGGTCTGATTTTCCAGCGTTTCCACGATGATGCTTGGCGAGGCGTTGAACGTCAGTTCGATGGGCGAGTGATTGTCGACGGTGTGGATCTTGCCCGGATCGCAGCCGATCAGCTTGAGCGCGTCTACAAGGGTCTGCGCGAGGTCGTGACGTGGCATGGTGTACGTGCTCTTAAAAGTTGACGGTAGTGTGTGACTTCGAGGGGTTCGCACGCGCACGATGCGTCGCGCGCGAAGGCCGCGGTGCCGAATGGTCACACGACGAAATGCCGCCGACTTTCGTTACGTGATCATGGTTGTCGCTTCCCGGCGCAACCGTACGAAGCGCCAAAGCGTTGTGCCAGCCGCCTCAGTATCTCGATCGCCGCGTCGAGCGCATCGGCTTGAACTCGCGCTTGGCGGTACGACGCCAGCGGGAGCGGCGATTGAAATACGTCTTCGAGCGCTCGCCGGGCACATTCGAGTTGCGTCAGCCGGACAGTCGCGGTGTCGAACGGCGATTCGGCCAGTTGGTCTTCAATCTGCGTCAGACGTATCGTCATAAGTCGACTCCGGTGTCAGTGGCAAATAGAACAGCCGCTCATGCGCAGCGATCGACACGCCGTCCGCCGCAACGGCAACGATGTGCGTACCACCGGCCAGTCTCGCGCCGCTCATGAGGCGTGTGCCGTCGGTGAGCGTAATGTGAGGCGCGTTGGGTGATCCGCCAATACTCGCCAGCGGTGCAGGCAGGCCAGTCTCGGCAAGCGTTGGAACGCGTACTGGCAACGGCTCAATGCGTAAGCGCAACGTGCGAGACGCGTCGTTCCAGGTGTCGGCGAGCGACTGCAACGCGGCTTCACGACGCGGCGTCAGCGCGCCGGTGAGCCGCCACCCGTCGCGCTCGCGCGTGATGTTGATGCCGCGCAACTGGCCCGAGTCTTTCAGGAGTTGCACGACGGTATCGAAGCCGTCGGCGTCGTCGTTGTCGACGCGCCAACCGCGAGGCAGACCGAGCCCATCGAGGGCGTCCGACGTGGCCCGCCAACGCGCGTCCGCCACGAAACGCCCGCTGATCACAACCTCTCCGCCGGGATCGACACCGACGTAGGCCGAGCCATAGCCATATAACCGGAGCAGCGTTTGCACGGACTGCGTCAGATCGGCGGGGCACCATGAGTCGTCGCGGACAACTCTGCCCAATCGGCGAGCTTCGGCTCGCAACATGGCGCGTGCGTCTTCGGGGACGCAACCGCCGGAGAATTGCACGGCGTTCTCCGAAATAGCCACCGACACGCCGGGCGCAATGCGCGCGGCCAACACCTTCAACGTGTCGGTATCGGCCGGGGGCGTGATGACGTTGGCTGCACCGGGACGCCAGATCATGGCACCCGCGGCGATGACGGCCAGCGAAGTGAGGGTTGCGGCCAACCACGTCATCGTTCGACGGCGCGTCGGTCGCCACCAGCGCACTTGTCTAGTCGTTCGCGCGTGCATGGGTGCGGATGCGCTGGACCGTGGGTCGACTGGCACGACGCGCGGCGGTCGCCGAGGCAGCGGTACGGGCAATTCGCCATCGGTACGGCTTAGCCAGATGCCAAGCCCAGCCAGATCGATCACCGTCCCGAGTGGCAGCGTTGGCGCGGCAAAGCCGTCCTGCACCATCCCTGCGTGCAAATCGAGCGGTGCACCGTCGAGCCAAACGGCTGCGGGCGTCATCAGACGCGCGCCTTCCTCCCCAACATGCAACGTAACGGTGACACCGTCTTCCAGTGCCATCGCAATGTCGGAGTCCTCGGCGCCTAGCGAGAACTCGCCCGGTGGCAAGGGCAAGGAGCGCCCGGCGAGCAGGCCGTCGAGCAGGGTGAGCGTGTACATCGTCGTCATGCCTTGGGTTCGCCGGTCGTCGGCTCGGCCTTGATCAGGAACAGCCGGACGACGCTCTCGCTGCGGTTCGTGGTCGAACTGAACAAACGCCCGAGAAACGGAATATCGCCGAGCAGCGGGATCTTGCTTTCCTGCTCGTGCTGGGTGTCCTGAACGAAGCCGCCAAGCAGCAGGCTTTGCCCCGCTTGCAGTGTCGCCTGCGTGGAGATGGCGGAGTTGCGAATCGACGGCACGTCATTGCGCGCATCACGCGGGCTGCGGACTTCCCCTCCGTCTTCGATATTGAGCGTGAGCATCACTTGCTCGCGCCCACCCGCTTCATCGGGCACCAGTCGCGGCGTGACGCGCAGCAGCGAACCAGAAGTCACGCTCTCGAGCTTGGCCACTTTCTCCCCGGTGACCTTCGTATAGAACGTCACGCTGCGATCGAGCACCGCTTGCATGTTGTCGAGCGTGACGATGGAAGGGCGCGAGAGCACGCGCGCTTTCGAATTTCGCTCAAGCGCAGAGAGGTTGACCATGAACTTGTTGGTGTCGCCGACCACCGCTGAAAACGTGCCCTGATCGTTCCCGCCACCGTCCTCGCGAAGCCGTCCGCTATTCAAACTCAGGCTGCCGAAGCCACCGAGTCGGGCACTTCCGGCGATATCGACACCCAGCTCGGCAATGTCGCTGGCATTCACATCGATGATGGCCACCGAGATGTCGACGAGGCGGGGGCGGACGTCCAACTGCGTGATGAGGTCGGCGTAGAGCGGTAGATTGCGCCGCCGCTCGCGTACCACGACGGCATTGCGGCGCGCATCGGCGGAGAAGCGCGGTGTGTTGGCGCGCGGCGGACTTTGCGCCACATCGGTGGTGGCCCCGGCGACGGGGACGAGCGGGCCGGCGCCGAGAATCAGATCCTGCAATACGCTGACGACGCCCGGCACGACGACTTCCTGTCCGCGATAAGAGTACCTAGTGTCGGCCGCCGTCGCGAATTTAAGGGGAAAAATCTCGATGGTCTCTTCGCTCTCTTGCTGATCGCGCGCGTCGCGCTCCAGATGTTCGGCAAGCATCGTCACGGTTTCGAGGCATGCGGGCACACCTGCGATCTCCAGCGCACGAGCGGCAGGAATGGCCCGTGCGACGCAGTGCTGCGGGTGAAGCACCCCGGCACTGCGCAAATGCGAAAGCAGATCGTCCGGCGACGCATAGCGCAGCGATGTGATCTGCCGCGCCGCTTCGCTGGCCTTATAGATGTGCAGCGTCTGGCCGTTGAAATACCACGAAAGCCGATAACGTTCGGATAACGCGTCTAGCGTCGCCTGGGGTGAACCGGGAGGCAGCGTGCCGACGAAGCGATCGGTCACCAACGCACTGACAAGCGTCGGCACCCGGTGATGGGCGCCGAAGTCTCGCAGCAACTCCGCGAGCGGGGTGCCGGCACTTTGGAACAGAAACGGGCCGCCCTGCCAGGCGGGCGCGGGAGGCTTTCTTGGCAAGGCGGCTGTTGTCGAGGACGCCGTTGCCTCGGGGCGTAAGTGAGTTGCCGCAGCTAACGCGGACGGTGGGAGCACGGTCAATAGGGGCAGCAGCACAGCGGCGTGTGTGACAAAAGGAAGCGAACGATGGGGCCACATGATCATGAGCGGCGCAGTGCGCGAAGACGTTGGCTCGCTTGCCCGGCGTCCGGCAGGGCGCCGGGGTGGGCGTCGGGATGGAGATCGGGCTCGGGTTTGGGCGCAACGAGTTGGCAGGCGAGCATCTGCCGGCGCAGTTGCGATTCGACGCAGGCCGGGCGCTCGTGGTGGGCGAAGCGATGCACCCACCAAATCTCGTCGTGAGCGATGCACAAACTGTCATCGCGCAGTTCCGGCTGGGCCGCGATGACCAGTGCGAGCCGTGTGAGCCAACGCGGCGGCGGGGTGTCGTTGGTTGGCGTGATGGCGCGTGGACGGTGTAGTGGCGATACGGGGACGGCAATCGCCACGCAGTACCCGGCATCCACCGTGCAGACCCAGCCACGATGGCCGTCAAGGTCGATTTGGTGACGTGCACCTAGCGCATCGCGCGGGGTAATCCAGTCGAGAGCGGCGAGCGCGAAGGGCAAACGCATACGTGGAGGAGAGTGTCGGAAGTGAGGGTGGAACACACAAGACGGCCCGTGAAACGACACAAAGCACGCGCCCATGGATGTTGGTCGATGCATTCGCCGGGCGCGGTCATTTCCTGGAGAAATGCGACCAAAGCCTGCACGATCCGCTGGCGATGCGGCGCAATTGCGCGCAGCGAACGGGGACAATTCGAGTGAGTGGCCGACGCGCGCAAAGACCGGAATTGTGGCGTGACCGATGGCGTGAGTCATCCGGCGCAGACCTGATTTAACGACGCGCCATGCCACTAAGGGGAATTCGCCCTATGTCCTGTCGCGCGAGAGATACGGGAGAAGGCCCGAGAATCGTTTCGCTAATTCGGATACCAAAATTATGGTCAAAAATCGGTATATCCATAAATCGCAAATGTCCAGGAGTCGGGAATGACGGGATGCACAGGCGTAATCGTTGTAGAGGATCACGAGTTGCTGGCGGACGGGATGTGCCGGCTCGTCGAGGAGGATCTCAAGTGGCGTGTGCTGGCCAGGGTGGGCAACGGGCTCGACGTCTACCGTGCGTGTCAGGTGCATCGTCCCGATCTGATCATGCTCGATCTTGGGCTGCCGGGCATGGACGGCGTCGATGTCATTCGGCAGTGCTGTCAGCGCTGGCTCGGCTTGCGGGTGTTGGTCCATTCGGCGAGCGACGACGGCGAGCGAGCGCGACAGGCACTCGGTGCGGGCGCGGTGGCGTATGTCCTCAAAAGCAGCGCGCGCGACACACTGATTCAGGCGGCCCGTCAGGTGATGGCCGGACGCCGCTTCATCGATCCGGCGGTGTTCGGTGTGTTGCGATCGCCAACGAAGCCGTCGACCTCGTCGTGCGCCTGCGACAACGACACCCCCGAACGCCTGCTCACGTTGCGCGAGCGTCAAGTGCTCAAACTCGTCGCCGAGGGCCAGCGCAATCGCGACATCGCGGCGCTCCTATCGATCAGCATCAAAACGGTGGAAACGCACCGCCTCAACATGATGCGAAAACTCGATGCGCACAACGTGGCCGACATCGTGAACTGGGCACACCGGCTGCGCATGATGTTGTAACGACCGGGAGGCGTCGCGCACTGCGCCGAAGTTCAGGTCTGCGCCGGATGGTCGCGCAATCGTGCCCGGGAGACTATCGCCGTGACTTTCCCTCTCCCACTCTCCGACCATCTGGCCGGTCTCCGGCGCCCGCCGCATGCACGCTTCCCCAATCGATCTCCAGACGCAACGCAAACTCGAACAGTTTTTCGAACTGCTGGCGTTGCCTGCGCGCGCTATCGAACCGCGCATGCGCATCGTCCTCGCCCCGTGCTATCTGATGATCGAAGCAGGGGCCACGGGCGTGACGTTCGTGCTGACATTGATCGACCGAGCGGTTCGCGCGGAGCGCTGGCTGCCGTTGTTGCTACAAACCTGCGCGCCTGAATGGAGCCGGGGCATTCCGGTGAAGGCCTGCGTCGCGAAAGGGCGTCCCATGCTGATTGCGACGCCGCCTGCGGCGTCTCGCATGCAGGCAAGTGACTGGCTGCACTGTCTGGCGCGCATGCGGCAACTGCTCGAGCGTATCGACCGTGAACAGCAGCGGGAGCCGCAGGCATGACGCGCTTGATGTCGTGGCTCAGCGCGGCGGCCGGGCGGCAGGATATCGTGCTCGCGGCGCTGTTGCTCGTCACCGTACTGATGATCATCATCCCGATGCCGCCCTCGGTGATGGACATGCTCATCGCTCTCAATCTCGCGGTGTCGTTACTGCTCCTGATGGTGGCGCTGTACGTCAACGAGCCGCTCGACTTCTCCGTTTTCCCCTCTGTATTGCTGATGACCACACTGTTCCGGCTCGGGCTGACGATCAGCACGAGCCGGTTGATTCTGCTGCGTGCCGATGCCGGGGACATCGTCTACACGTTTGGCGACTTTGCGGCGGGCGGCAACATCGTGGTGGGGATGATCGTGTTTCTGATCATCACTGTCGTGAACTTCATCGTGATTACCAAGGGGTCCGAGCGCGTGGCGGAAGTGGGGGCGCGCTTTTCGCTCGACGGCATGCCCGGCAAGCAGATGAGTATCGATGGCGATCTTCGCGCAGGCACCATCGACGCCATCGAAGCAGGGCGCCTGCGCCGGGTAGTACAGAAGGAAAGCCAGTTCTATGGCGCGATGGACGGCGCGATGAAGTTCGTCAAGGGCGATGCAATTGCTGGACTCGTCATCATCGTCGTCAACTTGCTCGGCGGGATCGGTGTCGGCGTGTTCATGCACGGCATGAGTGCGAGCGAAGCGGGTTCGCTTTACGCCATCTTGTCTATCGGAGACGGTCTGGTTTCGCAGATTCCGGCGCTGCTAATTTCCGTGACGGCGGGCATTATCGTGACGCGCGTGCCCGGCGAACAGCGCCACAACCTTGCGCGTGAATTGACGGATCAACTCGCGGCGCAGCCGCAGTCGTTGATGGTGGCGGCGGTCGTTCTCGTGCTGTTCGGTCTGATTCCCGGTTTCCCGATGCACTACTTCGTGCTGCTGGCGGCGATGTCGGGCACAGCCGCATGGTGGGTGCGACGCCGGGCGCGAGAAGGTGGTGTGGCCGCGCACGGCACCAGCGCCGACGGTGTATCGGGCGCGGCGAATGCTGGCCGTCCCGGTGCGCAGCCGCTGCAAGTGCGCGTGGGGAGTGCGTTGGCAAGCGCATCGGGCGGGGCGAGTGCGCTAAGCGAGAAGATCGATGCACTGCGTGATCGAAAATTCGAACAGTTCGGCGTGCCGATGCCGGAAGTCTGTTTGGTGATCGACACGACGTTGGCCCCCGAGATGCTGGATATTCAGCTGTATCACGAGAGCGTGCTCACCCTCGCTATGGCACCGGGCATGGCGCTCGCGCAGTTCGATGGTGAACGCACCGCGGTGGCCCTGCGCGATCTCGTCACCGATGTGTTGCCGCAAACGCCAGTGCCGTTTGGTGGCCACCTCCTTTACTGGCTCGACGATGCACAGCGCGATCTTTGGCGAGAGCGCGGCGGTGCAGCGCTTGAAGGCGCAGACCGGGTGGCGCAGTGCGTGTCGTTGGTGATCGATGCGCATGCAGCCGACTTCCTCGGTGTGCAGGAGACGCGCTTCCTGATGGACGCCATGGAAGACCGATACGGGGAGCTGGTGAAGGAGTTGCAACGGCAATTGCCGATCAACCGCACCGCGGAAGTGTTGCAACGGCTGGTCGCGGAAGGCATTTCGATTCGTGACTTGCGACGGGTATTCGAGGCGCTGATCGAATGGGCGCCACGCGAGCGTGATCAGATCATGCTCACGGAGTATGTGCGGCTTGGCCTGCGGCGCCACATCACACGCCGCTTTCGGCATGGCAACGCGCAGATCGCGGGTTGGAATGTCGGACAGGGCATTGAAGACGCGGTGCGCGCCGCGATTCGGCAAACGTCGTCGGGTTCCTACGCCGATTTGAACCCCGAGCAAACGGAAGCGATTCTCTGCGCGATCGACGACATGCTGGCTGTGCACGACGGGACCCCGGCTGTGTTGTTCACCGCGATGGACGTGCGCCGCTTTGTGCGAAAGCTGGTGGAGCGCGAACGGGCCGATCTGGCGGTGCTGTCGTTTCAAGAAGTGTCTGACGAGCCACAAGTGCGCGTACTCGGGACGATCGACTTGCAGGGGGCGTACTGACATGCGACAACCTGACGCCATTCGTGTTGCCAATGCGCTGCGACGCTCGCTTAAGGCACGTCGCAAAGCTTGCGACGAGTGGCGCACAGCCCCGGGGCGCGACGTGCTGCACGGCCGCATCGACAAAGTGACTCCGAACGCCCTGCGCGCGCGTTTGCGGGGCGCATCGTTGGGCGAGCAATGTCGCATTGTGTCGCCCGCCATCGACGCCGAGGTCATCGCGGTGGAAGGGCCGCACGTCTGGCTGTCTCCCTATGCCGAACCCAGAGGCGTTGCGAACGGTGCGTTGGTCTATGCGCTCGGTACGCCATCGCAAGTGGCGGTTGGTGAGCAGTTGAGAGGGCAGGTGCTCGACGGTTTGGGCCGCAGCCTCGACGCGGAAATGTTGCCATCGAGTGCTCACGGCATCGTTTGGCGTGCCCTGGAAGCCTCGCCGCCATCGGCGATGACCCGCGCGCTGGTGAATGCGCCACTGCCGCTCGGCATTCGCGCCATCGATGGCCTGTTGACGTGCGGCAGAGGGCAGCGGCTTGGCATTTTTGCGGCCGCTGGGGGCGGCAAAAGCACGTTGCTTTCGATGATGTGTCAGGGCACGCAGGCGGACGTGATCGTGCTCGCGTTGATTGGCGAGCGGGGCAGAGAAGTGCGTGAGTTTCTCGAGCATGCGCTCACACCCGAGGCCAGAGCGCGAACGGTCTGTGTCGTGGCGACGTCGGATCGCCCGGCACTGGAGCGCATGAAGGCCGCCTACACCGCGACGGCCATCGCGGAGGCATTCCGGGATCAAGGCCAGGACGTGTTGCTGCTGATGGACTCGCTCACCCGTTTCGGCCGTGCGGTGCGAGATATCGGCATGGCGGCGGGCGAGCCGCTCGGCGCCACCAGCGGTCTGCCGCCGAGTTTCTACGCGCGTTTGCCGCGATTGCTCGAACGGGCCGGCACGGGCGAGCGTGGCAGCATCACGGCGTTCTACACGGTGCTGGTCGAGGGCGATAACCTCGATGAACCGCTGGCCGACGAAGTCCGCTCGATTCTCGACGGACATATCGTTCTCTCCCGCCGTCTTGCGCAAGAAAACCACTACCCCGCCATCGATATCGCAGCGAGCCTGTCGCGCGTGATGGGCAACGTGACCGATGCGCGACACGTCGCCTCTGCCGCGCGCGTGCGCCGGGCGATGGCGCTTGCCGCCGACGTCGAATTGCTCGTGCGCGTTGGCGAATATCAAGCCGGGCAAGACCCAGAGACGGACGACGCACTCGCGCGGGCTGCCGCCATCAAGGCGTTCTTGTGCCAGCCGCATGGCGAATTCTCATCGTTCGACGAGACACAAGCATGGCTCGCCCGTCTCGCGAGCTGAAAGGGATCGCACAGATTGCCGCTTTGGCGGCACTTGCGCGTCGTCGGGAGGCCAGTCTGCGGGCTGCCGTGACAAAGGCCATGCAAGCGCTCGATGCGGCTCGGGCAACTGAAGAGACCCGCCGCCGTACCTGCGAGGCGCAGCGACGCCGTTGGCACGAGGCACTGGCGCGCGGCGGCGTGTATGGTCAACGCGCGCTCGGTGCGGCAAGCCAATGCGTCGAAGCAGAGCGCGCCAAACTGGTCGACGCCGTGTCGGCGCAAGACGCCGCCGCTGCGCACACCGCCCAGTCTCAGTCGGATCTGCAAGTGCAGCGGGCATTGCTGCAAGAGAACGCGCGCAAGCAGGAGAAGCTTCGCGAATTGCTCGCGTCACTGCAGGCGTCACCCAGGGCGTGAAGCATGACGTTGAGGCCATGCGCCCCCGACCACCTAACGCCCCCGAATTCCGTTCGCAACCAAGAGGACATCACGATGAGCATCATCCGCCGCAATGGCATGTCAGCAGAGGCATTCGCCAATATGGGAGCTGGTTCGTCGGTACCGCATCGCAGCCCTTGCGAGGGCGGCGGCAAGCGACGGCAAATGGACGATGACGACGAGCCTGAGTTCACGCTCAACGTCGAGACAACACCGCGTGTCACGGGGCCGGGCGATGTGCTTCGCTGGCTCCGAGTGTGGCACGCGCGTCAGGAGCAAGCGTGGGATGGCGGGAGCGTTTTGCGCCTGTGTGTGCACGGCGGTGTGCTCGACGAGATGGTGGTGGAGGCGAGGCGCGGCTTGCACGGCGTGACGATCAGCCTGATATCTCCGCGTTTGACGTTGTACCGTCGCTTGCTGACGCAACGTGGCCGCCTTGAGCGGGCCATGACGTGGCGGCTCGGTTTGCCGGTGACAGTCGAAGTCGAGGCACGCTATGCGCCCTGATATGCGCACGCCAGACGCGGCGGTCAGCCATCCACTCGGCAATTCGCTAGGCGGCGCCGACAGCGTTCGCTTCGATCAAGGCGACTTACAGGTGCAGGTCGGCTGGCTGCGTGTGGGAGGCGACGGTCTGGTCGTGACCGCGCGCGTGGATCGAGGCCCGGTCGGCGAACTGCGCTTCTGGTGCGATACACAGCAGTGGTGCGATTGGCTGGCGCCCTGGCTGCCCGTCCCGTCGTTCGACGTGTTGCCGCAGGCGTGGCATGAGATCGCGATGTCGCTGACGTTCGCGGATGGGCGCGACGTTGAAGACGATGACGATGATGAAGGCGGCGCACTCGCGCTTGCGGATTCGTGGCCGAGCGCGACTCAATTGACTCGCGGGACTGCGACGGTTGATTGGCGCATCGGCATCGTCTTGCAGCGAGAGGGCAAGCGGCTCGCATTGGCATGGCTAACGCGAGAGGACGCGCAAGAGAAAGCAAGCGCGTGGCTTCGCGAACGGTGTGCGCGCGCAGCCCCTTGTGCACAACCGCTCGATCCTGCGGGCGTGCCGCAGCGTCACGGCTTGCTGGTCGCGGGGTGGACGGATATATCGGGCGAACAATGGGGCGCGCTCGGCGGTGGCGACGCTGTGATGCTCGACAAGTGGGCCGACGTCGCGAGCGGCGCGTATTGGGTCATCGACGGCGATTACGCGTTGGCCTATCCGGGCAATGGGCCGTCGACGCGTGGGGCGGTCGCCCGCCCGGAGGTGCTCCGACTCGACGGCCCCTGTGAAGCATCGGAAGGACTTGCTACTGCACGCGTGTTCGCGGTGCTGACCACACGGCCGTTTCCGGTGCCCATGCTCGACGCCTGGCGAGCTGGCCAGTTGCCGGACACGTTCGCGCGCGGCGCGTCTCGCGGGGGAACGTCATCGTGCACCGAGCCCGCGCTGCACATGACGCATGTCACGCTGTGGCGCAATGACATCCCGTGCGGCGCGGGCCGCCTTCTGCGCTTCGACGACGGCCGGCTGGCCGTCTGTCTCGATGGCGAAGACGATAAATCCATCACAGGACACGACAACCCCCAAAGGCTGACCAATTCGGGTGGCGACCCGATGGGCGTGCACCCGTTGACCCCCTAAGATCGCGGCACTTCAACGCCGCACACACGTGCCGGCCTCGGATGCTCAACGGAGTTCGTATGTCCCTGCTCGACCACCCGGTGCAGCTCGTGGTGTTGCTCTCGCTACTCTCGATCTTGCCGTTGCTGGTCGTCCTCGGGACGGCGTTTCTGAAACTCGCTGTCGTGTTCGCGCTGTTGCGCAACGCGCTCGGCACGCAGCAAATTCCCCCCAACATCGCCATCTACGGTCTTTCGCTCGTGCTCACCTGTTTCATCATGGCGCCCGTCGTTTTCGATATCGAAGCGAATCTTGCGAAACGGCCCGTCGCGCTGTCGTCTCCTACCGCAGTGGCCGATGCAGATGCCAGCATTCTGGTGCCGTATCGCGCTTTCCTCACCCGTCATACCGACCCACGTCAACGCGAGTTCTTCGCGGGCATTGCCACCGATACGTGGCCCGAAAAGCACCGCGCACGCATCGGCCCAGATTCGCTGCTCGTGCTGATGCCTGCCTTCACCCTGAGCCAGCTCGCAGAGGCCTTCAAGATCGGGCTGCTGCTTTACCTGCCCTTTGTCGTCATCGATCTGGTGATCTCCAACATCCTGCTCGCGATGGGGATGATGATGGTCTCGCCCATGACCATTGCGCTGCCGTTCAAGCTGCTGGTGTTCGTGATGATGAACGGCTGGGAGCAACTGGTGCGTCAGTTGCTGCTTTCGTACGCGTGATCCGGCATGAGCGAAGCGATCGTCGTCAAGTTCACGAGCGAGATGCTCTGGCTCACGTTGCTGCTGTCCTTACCCACGGTCATCGTGGCGTCGGCGGTCGGCGTGTTTGTGTCGCTCGTACAAGCGCTTACGCAGGTGCAGGACCAGACGGTACAGTTCCTCATCAAGCTGCTCGCCGTGTCGATCACGCTGGTGGCGACCTATGGCTGGATGGGCAACGTGCTGCTCAACTATGCGGGCAGCGCGTTCGAGCAAATCAGCCGAATGCAATGAGCGGAGCCTGCGCCCTATGTCGTCGATCATGACCACGCTCGCCCCGGCGTTCGGGGCCGCGGGCGATACGGCCTTCACGAGACTCTGGGGAGATCTGTACGGCTGGCTACTGGCGTGGGCGGTGGCGATGCTGCGCCCGTTCGGTATCGCGATGCTGTTGCCGGTGTTCTCACAAGGCATGCTCGGCGCGGGGATGTTGCGCAATGCGCTCGTGTTGGCGCTCGCGCTCCCCGTCGTGCCGATGGTGCACGCAGGGCCAGCGATCGCACCTCAGTGGGGCGCGTGGGCCATGCTGATCCTCGGCGAATTGAGCGTCGGGCTGCTGCTGGGGTTTGCCGCGGCGCTGCCGTTCTGGGCGGTCGATATGACCGGGTACGTGATCGACACCATTCGCGGTGCGTCGATGGCGAGTGTGCTCAATCCGCTCATGGGCGCGCAATCGTCGATCTTCGGCATCGCGCTCACGCAAATGCTGTGCGTGCTGTTCTTCATCACTCCGGCGGCACACGCCGTGCTCAGTGCGCTGTACGACTCGTATGCCGCGTTGCCGGTCGGTGCGGCATGGCGTTGGCAGGACGCCGGGGTGCCCTGGTTGCTTACGCTATGGCAAGCGATGCAAACGATGTGCGTCGCCGTCGCGCTGCCCGCCATGGTGGTGATGGTGCTCGTCGATATGGCGATGGGGTTCATCAATCGCGCTGCGCAGCAACTCAACGTGTTCTTTCTCGCGATGCCGGTCAAGAGTGCGATGGCCTTGCTGGTCACGCTGGCGAGCCTGCCGTTTGCTATCGCGGTGCCGTTGGGCCACTGGTACCGGTTGCCCGAGGTATTCCGGGCGTGGGTCGTCGCGGCGCTCGGGAGTTCGTGAACACCGATGAGCGAGAAGAACCAACCGCCCACACCGAAGAAGATTCAGGACGAGCGCAAGAAGGGACGCGTCGCGAAGAGCGCCGACCTGGCCGTCTGCGCCCAGCTCGGCATCGTGTTGGCGTGGCTCGTATTCGAAGGGCCAGCGCTTTACGTGGCTTGTGTGGGGCTGGTGCAGCGCATGCTGCTGGTGCTGGGCGATCCCGTGGGCGAGGCGGTGCGTGGCCTGCTCGTGCCGTCTCTGATGCTGCTCATGCGCTTTTGCGGCGGGCTGGCCGTCGTGTTGATCGTATGCACGTGGCTGGTCATGGTGCTGCAAATCGGCGCGCTGGTAGCGCCCGAGGCGATCACGCCGAAGTACGAGCGGATTGATCCGGTGGCCAAAGCCAAGCAATTGTTCTCGCTTCAGTCGCTCTTCGAGTTCATGAAATCGCTGCTCAAGGTCGGCGTGCTGGGGACGGTGTTCTTCTACTTGATCCGGCAATACACGCCGTCGCTTGCCGTGCTGCCGCAGTGCGGTGCGGACTGTGGTTTTACGCTGACCGCGCGAATGCTGTTCTGGCTGATGTCGGCACTCGTCATTGCCTATGTGGTGTTTGGCGCGCTCGACTTCGCGTTTCAGAAATACAACCTGAACAAGCAACTGATGATGTCGCACGACGAAATCAAGCGCGAGTACAAGGAAGTCGACGGTAATCCGGAGATTAAGCACAAGCGCCGCGAGTTTCATCGCGAAACGATTGAGAGCGGCAGTCTCGCCAATAACGTGAAGCGCTCGACAGTGGTCGTGCGTAACCCGACGCGGCTCGCCGTTTGCTTGCGCTATGTCGCGGGGGAGACGCCGGTACCTTGCGTCATCGAGAAGGGACGTAACGAGCGCGCTCGCACCATCGTTGCACTGGCCGAGCGCGAGGGTGTGCCGGTCGTCGAGCACATACCGGTGGCGAGGCGATTGATGGCAGACGTCGAGATCGACGCGCCCATTCCGGTAGATCTTTTCGATGTAGTGGCGTCGATTCTGCGTCTGGCGCTTGATTTGCCTTACGAAGCGCAAGGAGGCGGCGAACCGGATGCTGCTGGCGCACGGACGGGTGAGGCGCAGCGTCCTGACGGGAACGGGCGGCCATGAGGATTCCGATTCTCGGCGTGCTTTTTGCGCTTGCGCTCGTGTGCGCGCCCACGGTTGCGGCGAGGGTGCCGGCGGGCATTGCACTGCCGTTGCATCCGCGCATGACCGATGCCGGTGTCGAAGTGCCTGAGCGGAAAGCGGTGCCGAGGGTGTCGCCTGGCTTATCACCGGTGTCGTTGCCGGAACTCGCGGTGGACGCAACGCAGACGCGAACCGAGACGGCGGCGGAAAACCGCGATGCGCTAGCGTCCACACCCGCGCGGTCATTGCCTTTCGACACGCTCGTTCAAACGACCGCCCGCGACCTGTCGCTCGATGCGGCGCTGCTGCACGCGATCGTCAGCGTGGAGTCGGGCTACGACGCGCTGGCCGTCTCGCCAAAGGGCGCCATCGGATTGATGCAGGTTCGGCCGCAGACCGGCGCACGGTTTGGGTTTCGGCGTTTGGAAGATCCCGCGGAGAACCTGCGTGCTGGCGCGACCTACCTGCAATGGTTGCTCACTCGCTTTGACGGCGATCTGTCGCTGGCGCTTGCAGCGTATAACGCGGGAGAGGGGGCGGTGCTGCGCTACGGGCGGCAAATTCCGCCGTTCCGTGAAACGCAGGATTACGTGCGCAAAGTGATGGCGGGTTATGCGCGCCTGGCCGACGGGCCGAAGAAGGCGGTGGCGCCCGCTGCTGCGGTGGCGTCGCCTGTTGGTACTGCTGCCGTGACTCAAGTCCGTAGTGCGGACTCACGCGATCAAAGCGACAGGCAGGCGTGGCGGATATTACGAGGGCTGGGTGCCTTGATGACCCGCAGCCCGTCGAAACGTGGTGCGGCCGCCGCGGGCCGCGACCAACCGGCGGTCGTCATGCCGACGAGGTAGGCTCGCCGGTAGTCATGACTCGCCGCAGACTCCCGATCAGACGGCCGGTACGGTGTCGGCGACGGACGGGCGAGCGGACATGCGCTCGAAATGACGAGCGAGATTGGGGTGCGTGGTCCGCCAATCGATGTCTGCAAAACGGAAGTCGAGATAGCCCAGCGCGCAGACGACGGCCACATCGGCGAGCGTCAGGCGGTTGCTCGCGCACCATTGACGCTCATCCAGCCCTTGCGACATGGCACGCAGCGCCTCGTCGATCTTGCTGCGTTGACGGTCGATGAGGGCCTGCGAGCGCGCCGCTTCGTCGTGGAACATCATTTCCACGCGAATCTGCACGGCGGCATCGGTCACACCGTCGGCCAGCGCTTCCCAAACGCGCACCTCGGCGCGTTCGCGGCCCAAGGGGGGCAGCAGCTTGCCCACCGGCGACAGGGTGTCGAGATATTCGCAGATCACCCGCGAGTCGAAAACGGCTTCGCCGTCCTCCATCACCAGGCAGGGCACCTTGGCGAGCGGGTTGGACTGCTGGATGCGGCTGTCGTCGGCCCACACGTTCTCGAGTTCGAGCTTGTAGTCGAGCTTCTTTTCCGCAAGCACGATGCGGACCTTTCGAACGTAAGGGCTGGCGAGGGCACCAATCAACTTCATGTGAATCCTTGATAAATCGCAATAGCGCCGCAGAGTATAACGTGCGGCCCGGGGCATCGCGTAACGCCCCGGAGGGGCCGCTTGGCGTGTACGCGACGCGGCTCGGGCGCCGATTGGGCGTGAAAGTGGCCGTCGATGGTAAAATATCGGCCTTTCCGAGTTGGCGTTTTCGCTTTGCCAGGTTTTGCCGGTATCGCGCGGTGTTCCGGGCCCCCCGATAGGGACGGCCGGCCTCGTGCGAGCGCTGCGGCAGACCTCGCCGGCTCCCCGGTTTTCTTTTTCGGTGCCCAGTGCCATGTCCGACGAATTCTCCCCCTTGACCGCGCTTTCCCCGCTCGACGGCCGCTATGCCAGCAAGACCGACGCCCTGCGTCCGTGGCTGTCCGAAGCCGCTTTCATGCGCCATCGCGTGACGGTCGAAATCCACTGGCTGATCGCGTTGTCGAAGGCCGGCTTCGCCGAGATCGCGCCGTTCTCGGCCGACGCAGAGAAATTCCTTCTGGATCTGGCGACTAACTTCTCGAATGCCGATGCCCAACGCATCAAAGACATCGAGAAGGTCACCAACCACGACGTGAAAGCCGTCGAGTACTGGCTCAAAGAGAAGGTGCAGGGTCAGGCCGAACTCGAGAAAGCCAGCGAGTTCATCCACTTCGCCTGCACGTCGGAAGACATCAACAACACCTCGCACGGCCTGATGATCAAGGGCGCGCGCGACAAGGTGATCGTGCCTGCGCTCGAATCGCTGGTGGCCAAGCTGAGCGAACTGGCCCGCGAACACGCCTCGCAGCCGATGCTCTCGCGCACCCACGGTCAGCCGGCGTCGCCGACCACGCTGGGCAAGGAACTGGCCAACGTGGCCGTGCGTCTGGCTCGCGCACTCGAGCGCGTACGCCGCGTCGAGCTGCTCGCCAAGATGAACGGTGCCGTGGGCAACTACAACGCGCACCTGTCGGCCTACCCGGAATACGACTGGGAGACGTTCTCGAAGACCGTCATCGAACAGCGTCTGGGCCTGACGTTCAACCCATACACGATCCAGATCGAACCGCACGACTACATGGCCGAGCTGTTCGACGCCGTGGCCCGTGCCAACACGATCCTGCTCGACTTGAACCGCGACGTCTGGGGCTACATCTCGGTTGGCTACTTCAAGCAGAAGACGAAGGCCGGTGAAATCGGTTCGTCGACCATGCCGCACAAGGTCAACCCGATCGACTTCGAAAACTCGGAAGGCAATCTGGGTCTGGCCAACGCCGTGCTGCGCCATCTGGCCGACAAGCTGCCGGTCTCGCGCTGGCAGCGTGACCTGACCGACTCGACCGTGCTGCGCAACATCGGCGTGGCGTTCGGCTACAGCCTGCTCGCGTACGACTCGTGCCTGCGCGGTCTGGGCAAGCTCGAAGTCAACCCGCAGCGTCTGGACGAAGACCTCGACAACACGTGGGAAGTGCTGGCCGAGCCGGTGCAAACCGTGATGCGCCGCTTCGGTGTGCCGAACCCGTACGAGCAACTCAAGGAACTCACGCGCGGCAAGGGCATTACCCGCGAAGCGCTGCAAACGTTCATCAAGCAACTGGCAATTCCGGAAGACGCAAAGGCGCGTCTGCTGGAAATGACGCCGGCGAACTACATCGGGATTGCCGAGTCGCTCGCCAAGCGCGTCTGACGCTTGCGTTGTTGTTGCATAAGAAAAGGGCCGCTGATGCGGCCCTTTTTGCATGTCATACGGGGTGCTGAATAGCTTGTGTATCATAGCCGGACAATTCATAAGGAGAATCCCCGCAAATGAAGCTCGCCCTTGCACTCGCTACCCTCGCCGCAGCGCTGGTCCCGGCACTTTCGCACGCGCAATTCGCCAAGCCCGACGACGCGGTGGAGTACCGCCAGTCGGCCCTGTTCCTGCTCGGTAACCACTTCGGCCGCATCGGTGCGGTCGTCAAGGGCGACGCGCCGTTCAACAAGGACGACGTGGCCAAGAACGCCGAACTCGTCGCCACGCTCTCGAAGCTGCCGTGGCCCGCGTTCGAAGGCGGTCAGACCACCGCTAAGAGCAAGGCCAAGCCGGAAGTCTTCACCGACAAGGTGAAGTTCCAGCAAGCGCAAGAGAAGATGGAAACGGCCGTGGCGCAACTCAACACGGTGGCCAAGGGCGGCGATCTGGCATCGATCAAGAAGGCCTTCGGCGACGCCGCACAGACCTGCAAGAGCTGCCACGACAACTTCCGCGCGAAGTAAGTCGCTTCATCGCGCTGGTGAGGGCGGTTTCCTAATCGAACGCCCTCAACGAAAAAGACCGGTCCCCATCAAGGGCACCGGTCTTTTTTTGTCTTGCGAGGACGCGCGTTCGAAGCGCGTCCGACATCAGTACGACGGCAGCGAGGCCACGGCTGGCGTGAGATGCACGATCCGATACACCACGGCCGAAGCCAACACGATCAGTACCAGCGCACCGGCACGCACGCGCCAGTCGTCGCGCGCGGGCGGGGTGGGTGTCGCCAGCGGCTTGTCGCCCACGATCATCGGGGTGATCAGGTCCTTCTTGCGGCGCACGCGATAGTAGACGATCGCCACCACGTGCAACACCACCAGACCGACGAGCACCCACTGATTGCGCTGATGCCAGCCAGTCAGCCAGTCGCTCAAATCCTTATCGATGAATTTGACGAGCGGGCCGTCGTTGAAGATGTCGTCGTTCGAGAAGAGGCCGAGCACCGCCTGAATGCCGAAGAACAGCAGCATGGCGATCACCGAGAGCCCGCCCAGCGGCGTATGGCCCGCGAAGCGCGCATCGGTGGTCGTGGGGGTGCGGAGCGACTGGAAGAACGTGCGCGGACCGGTCATGAAGTCGCCAAAGCGCGCGTAACGCGGCCCCACCAGCCCCCACACCAAGCGGAACATCAGCAGCGCGAGAATCGCGTAGCCGCACCAGAAGTGATAGATCATCGCGTTGCCGCCCGTCTTCGCGGTGACATAGGCGGTGAGCGCCAGCACGACGAACGACCAGTGGAATAAACGGGTGGGCAGGTCCCAGATGCGGATCGGCTTCATGGCAGGGATAGGCGTGTTGGGTGAGGAAAAAAACCGCCAGACATGCCGGCGGTTTTTTCACTGACTGCTAATGCTTCGCGCGTCGGTTAGACACGTGCACCGAAGTTCGGGTCGTTGCGATCGACACCGTCTTCTTCGTCCTTGCCGCTGTGCTTGATGAGGTCTTCGCGCTTCACGCCGAACCACATCGCCAACGCAGCTGCCACGAACACCGACGAGTAGATACCGAACAGAATACCCACGGTCAGTGCCAGTGCGAAGTAGTGCAGCGTCTGGCCGCCGAAGAAGAACATCGAAAGCACCATCATTTCCGTGCTGGCGTGGGTGATGATCGTACGCGACATGGTCGTCGTAATCGCGTGGTCGATCACCTCCTGCACGGTGGCCTTGCGCATCTTGCGGAAGGTTTCGCGAATCCGGTCGAAGATAACGACCGACTCGTTCACCGAGTAGCCCAGCACTGCAAGCACCCCCGCGAGCACCGCCAGCGAGAACTCCCACTGGAAGTAGGCGAAGAAGCCCAGAATGATCACCACGTCGTGCAAGTTGGCGATCACACCGGCCACTGCGAATTTCCATTCGAAGCGGAACGACAGGTAAATGATGATGCCGACCACCACGAAGGTGAGCGCCAGCAACCCGTCGGTGAAGAGCTCGTGGCCGATCTGCGGGCCGACGAATTCCACACGGCGCAGTTGCACATCAGGCGCGTCGGCCTTCAGCGCACCCATCACGGCGTCGCTTTGCTGCGCGCTGGTGACTTGCTTGCCGTCCGGGCCGTTCTGAATCGGCAGACGGATCATCACGTCGCGCGAGGTGCCGAAGCTCTGCACCTGCACGTCGCGATAGCCCAGCTTGCCGACTTCGCCGCGAATCTTCTCGAGATCGGCCGCCTGCGTGTAGGCCACTTCCATGACCGTCCCGCCGGTGAACTCGATCGACATGTGAAGACCGCGTGTCGCCAAGAAGAACACCGCCGCCACGAAGGTGAGCGCCGAGATGATGTTGAAGATCAGGGCGTGCCGCATGAACGGCACGTCTTTTTTGATGCGGAAAAATTCCATGACTGTTTCCTCTCGCGCCTGCGGTTATTGCTCGCCTGCGTCGGGTGCGTTCTTCGCACCGTCCGGGCGCCAGACTTGACCGATCGCCAGCGACTTGAGCTTGCGACGGCCGCCGTACCACAGGTTGACCAGGCCGCGCGAGAAGAACACGGCAGAGAACATCGAGGTCAGGATACCCAGGCAGTGCACCACAGCAAACGCGCGCACCGGGCCCGAACCGAAGGCCAGCAGCGCCAGACCGGCGATCAGCGTGGTCACGTTCGAGTCCAGAATCGTGGCCCAAGCATGTTCGAAGCCCAGCGAGATGGCCTTTTGCGCCGAAGCGCCGGCCCGCAGTTCTTCACGAATACGCTCGTTGATCAGCACGTTCGCGTCGATGGCCATACCGAGCGTGAGCGCGATAGCGGCGATACCCGGCAGCGTCAACGTGGCTTGCATCAGCGAGAGCATGGCCACGAGCAGCAACAGGTTGAACAGCAGCGCGATCACCGAGAACACGCCGAACAGCATGTAGTACATCATCATGAACAGGGCGATGGCGATCAGGCCGTACATCACCGAATCCACACCCTTTTGCACGTTGTCGGCACCGAGGCTCGGGCCGATCGTGCGTTCTTCGATGATTTCCATCGGCGCCGCCAGCGAACCGGCGCGCAGCAGCAGCGCCAGATCGTTAGCACCCTGTGCCGAGCCCATGCCGGTGATCTGGAAGCTCTGACCCAGTTCGCTGCGGATGTTGGCCACCGTCAGCACTTCGCCCTTGCCCTTTTCGAACAGCACGATCGCCATCGGCTTGCCGATGTTGTCGCGCGAGACGTCGCGCAGCACACGCCCGCCCGCGGCGTCGAGCTTGATGTTCACGGAGGGCTGCTGATGATCGTCGAAGCCCGCGGCGGCGCTCGTGATGCGATCGCCGCTGAAGATCACCGAACGCTTGAGCAGCACCGGGGCGCCATTGCCGTGCAGGAACAGTTCGTCCTGCGGCGGCACCGGCGTGTCGGCCGACACGATGCGCGGTGCGTCCGGATCCGCCAGACGGGCTTCGAGCGTGGCGGTACGGCCGATGATGTCCTTCGCCTTGGCCGTGTCTTGCACGCCCGGCAACTGAACGACGATGCGGTCCGGGCCTTCTTGCTGAATCACCGGTTCGGCCACGCCGAGTTCGTTCACGCGGTTATGCAGCGTGACGATGTTCTGCTTGACGGCGTTGTCCTGCACTGCGCGGCGTGCCGCTTCGGTGAAGGCACCCACCACCTTGAACGTGCCGTTCGGGCCGGCTTGCGTGGTGTAGGTCAGGTCAGGCAGACCATCGGAGAGCACGCCACGGGCACGGTCGGCATCGGCCTGATCCGTGAAGGCGACTTCGATGCCGCTATCCGTGCGCGTCACACCGTTGTGGCGGATGTTCTTGTCGCGCAGCAGGGAGCGGGCGTCGGCCGCCGAAGCGTCGAGGCGCTTCGTGATGGCACCGGCCATGTCGACTTGCAACAGGAAGTGCACACCGCCGCGCAGGTCGAGACCGAGGTACATCGGCAGCGCGTGAATCTTGGTCAGCCAGGTCGGCGAGGCCGAGAGCAGGTTGAGCGCGACGACGTAGGTCGGATCGGTCGGGTCGGTGTTCAGCGACGACTGGAGAAGGTCTTTGGCACGAAGCTGCGTGTCGGTATCGGAGAAGCGAATACGCACGCTCGGGTTGCTACCCGTGCTGTCGAACACGGCACCTTGATAGGTGATGTTCTGTGCCTTGAGCGCGTCTTCAGCGCGCGAGAGCGTCGAGGGATCGACCTTGACGGTCGCCTTGACGCTGGAAATCTGTACCGCCGGTGTTTCACCGAACAGGTTCGGCAGCGTGTAGAGCACCCCGATGGCAAGCGCCACCAGAATGATGATGTATTTCCAGAGAGGATAGCGATTCATAGCGGCGGGCTAGGGTGATGCCTCGTGGCAAACCGTGCTTCAGACCAGGCGCATGGCGGCACCTGTTGCCCCAAGGGCAGAGGTGCCGCCAAACGCTGCGGCCGCCAGATACGGCGGCCGCGTGCGGTTGCGCGAAGGATCAGAGCGCCTTGATGGTGCCCTTCGGCAGCAGGGTCGTGATCGCGCCCTTCTGCACGTTGATCTCGACGTTCTCGGCGATCTCAACGGTCACGAAGGTTTCACCGACCTTCGAGATACGGCCGGCGAGGCCACCCGAGGTCACGACTTCGTCGCCCTTGGCGAGCGCGGCCAGCATGTTGCGGGTTTCTTTCTGACGCTTCATCTGCGGACGGATCATGATGAAGTACAACACCACGAACATCAGCACGAGCGGCAGGAAGCTCATCAGGTTGCTGGTCGGGCTAGCGGCGCCAGCCGTCTGAGCGAAGGCTTCGGAAATCAGCACGTTCGGTTCTCCTTATGTGTAAGACGTGTAAAAGCCGCGTGTGGCCAGTTGCCCAGTCACGCGCGGCATGTGTTTCGGTGCGAGGATGCAGGATCCAAGCCCGGCATTTTACCACCGCCCGACCCCGTTCCTCCGGGGATTCGGTGCCTGAGTTTCAGGCACCCACCTTCACTGCACGCCGCGCGCGCGATCGGCCTTGAACTTGGCGACGAAAGCGTCGAAACGGTGGGCTTCGATGGCATCCCGGATTTCCTGCATCAGCGTCAGATAGTAATGCAGGTTGTGGATGGTGTTGAGCCGCGCGCCCAGAATCTCCCCGGCTCGCTGCAAGTGGTGCAGATAGGCGCGCGAGAAGTTTCGACAGGCGTAACAGCCGCAAGTTTCGTCCAGCGGGCGTGTGTCCGTCTTGTGCGACGCGTTGCGAATCTTCAGATCGCCAAAACGCGTGAAGAGCCAGCCGTTACGGGCATTGCGCGTGGGCATGACGCAATCGAACATGTCCACCCCTGCTGCCACGCCAGCCACCAGATCTTCCGGCGTACCCACGCCCATCAGGTAGTGCGGCTTGTCCGCCGGCAGGCGCGGGGCGACGTGGTTGAGTACCCGCATCATGTCTTCTTTCGGCTCGCCGACCGACAGCCCACCGATGGCGTAACCGTGGAACGGCAGCTCCGAGAGCCCGGCGAGCGATTCGTCGCGCAGGTTCTCGTACATTCCGCCTTGCACAATCCCGAACAGTGCGTTCGGATTTTCGAGCTTGTTGAATTCGTCGATCGAGCGCTTGGCCCAGCGCAGCGACATGCGCATCGACTGCCCGGCTTCGGTCTCGGTCGCCGGACGGCCGTCGATCTCGTACGGCGTGCATTCGTCGAACTGCATGACGATGTCCGAATTGAGCACGTGCTGGATCTGCATCGAGATCTCGGGCGACAGGAACAGGCGGTCGCCGTTGACCGGCGAGGCGAATTTCACGCCTTCTTCGCTGATCTTGCGCAATTCGCCCAGGCTGAACACCTGAAAACCGCCCGAATCGGTCAGGATCGGCTTGTCCCAGCCCATGAAGCGGTGCAGTCCGCCGTGTGCGGCAATGGTTTCCAGCCCCGGGCGCAGCCACAGGTGGAAGGTATTGCCGAGGATGATCTGGGCGTTGTTTTCGACCAACTCGACAGGCGACATCGCCTTGACCGAGCCGTAGGTGCCCACGGGCATGAAGATGGGCGTCTCGACCACGCCATGGTTGAGCGTGACGCGCCCCCGACGGGCATTGCCGTCGGTGGTGATGAGTTCGAACTTGAGCATGTGTCTTGCGCCCCGGCACCACCGGCAAAACAAGCCGGCGCCCGCACGGGACGGAATAAAGCGGCACGCGCCCCATGCGCGGCCAGGGCGCTATTGTACCGGGTCGGACAGGGGCGGTTAGAGAAGTGTGGTACGGGTGCGGGCTGGCTGCGTGGCGTAGACGGTGCGATGCACCGTCCAGCTGCACCGGCCAAGCCAGCGATGCATCAAGCCGCCGCTTTCGGGGCCTCGTGCAGTGCTTCGCGCGACAGAATCATCGCGTCGCCGTAGCTGAAGAAGCGATAACGCTGCTCGATGGCGTGACGGTAAGCTGCGCGGATCGTCTCCATGCCCGAGAAGGCCGACACGAGCATGAGCAGCGTCGACTTGGGCAGGTGGAAGTTGGTAATCAAGCGGTCGACCAATTGGAAGCTGTAGCCCGGCGTGATGAAGATATCGGTCTCGGTACTGCCCGCGCGCAACGTGCCCGGTTCGCCGCCTGCCGCCAGTGCTGCCTGTGCGGCAGATTCGAGCGCACGCATCGACGTGGTGCCCACCGCAATCACACGGCCACCGCGTGCGCGCGTGGCGGCAATGGCTTCGACCAGTTCGGGGGTGATTTCGTACCACTCGGAGTGCATCTTGTGCTCGTTGAGTTTCTCCACGCGCACGGGCTGGAACGTCCCGGCACCCACGTGCAGCGTGAGCGTAGCGCGTTGAACACCCAGCGCATCGAGGCGAGCGAAGAGGCCGTCGTCGAAGTGCAGACCTGCTGTCGGGGCCGCCACGGCACCAGGGTTACGGGCGTAGACGGTCTGATAACGCGTCTCGTCGCCCGCATCGGCTTCGTGGACGATATAGGGCGGCAACGGCAGGCGTCCGTACGTTTCCAGCAGGGGATAGCAGTCGCTTGGGAAATGCAGCGTGTAGAACGGGTCGACGCGCTCACCGACGGTGACGTCGAAGGCGTCGGCCAGTCGCAGCACCGTGCCCGGCCCCGGGCTCTTGCTCGCGCGGATCTGAGCGAGCACCGTGGTGCTGTCGATCACGCGCTCGACGAGGACTTCGATCTTGCCGCCGCTGGCCTTTTGGCCGAACAGGCGTGCTTTGATGACACGGGTATCGTTGAACACCAGCAAATCGCCCGGCGCGAGCAGACCGGGCAGGTCGGCAAAGCGGCGATCGTAGAGATGGGGCGGCGTGACGCTGCCGTCGACCTCCAGCAAGCGGCTGGCGGTGCGCTCAGCGAGCGCGGTCTGCGCGATCAGTTCGGGCGGCAGGTCGAAATCGAAATCGGAAAGGGTATACATCAGCGTTTACAATGCGTAGCAACCGACATTTTACTTGGTTCGTCCGGTGGCTTGCCGATATGGCGTGCACCCGGGGCACGAACCTCTGACGCCGCGACTGCATGACCGAACGCCGAATGCCCGCCCCAGCGCCTGCTGCCGACCTTGTAGATCTCGCCGATGCTGCCGATAGTGCACCCGGGGAGACCGGTGCCGCACGCGGGGGCAAGGCGCAGGCGAAGCCGAAGGCCGCCACCAAGCGTGGTGCAAAAGCGAAAGCTGCGAAGTCAGCGAACGCTGCCAATGACAGCGCAGACGACGATGCGAACGCTGCCGCAGTCAACGGAAAATCCGCCAAAAAGCCTGCCGAAAAAACCGCCCCGGGCAGCAGCGCCGCCCGCAAAGGCAGCGCGGACAAGCTCGCCAAGCTCGGCCTCAAACGCGACATCGATCTGATTCTGCATCTGCCGATGCGCTACGAGGACGAGACACGCCTCAGCAAAATCGGCGACGTGCTGCCGAGCGAACTGGCGCAGGTCGAAGGCACCGTCACGTCGAGTGAAGTCGCCTACCGTCCACGCCGCCAATGGCTGGTACGCATCGAAGACGAAGGGCACGAATTAGTGCTGCGTTTTCTGAATTTCTACGGCAGTCAGCAAAAGCAACTTTCCGTCGGCACCCGAGTGCGGGTGCGCGGCGAAGTGCGTGGCGGGTTCTTCGGATTGGAGATGGTGCACCCGGCGTATCGCGTGGTGTCCGATGCCTCGCAACCGCTGCCCGAAGCGCTCACGCCGGTCTATCCAAGCGCCGCCGGGTTGTCACAGGCGTATCTGCGCAAAGCCATTCACAACGCCATGGAGCGCACCCCGCTTCCGGAACTGCTGCCGCCCGGTCTGCTGCAAGCGGCCATCGGCCCGGATCATCCGCTGCCGCCGTTGGCCGACGCCGTGCGGCTGCTGCACGCGCCGCCCCCCAAAGTCTCCGAGACGTCGCTCATGGAGCGCTCGCACCCCGCATGGTTGCGGATCAAGTGCGAAGAACTGCTTGCGCAACAACTCTCGCTCAAGCGGGCGCAGGCGGCACGCCGACGTCTGGCGGCACCCTCGCTTGGCAAGCACGTCCCCGGCGGACTGCTCGAACGTTTCGAGGCGGCGCTGCCGTTCCGGCTGACTGGGGCGCAGCAGCGCGTGTGGGCCGAGATTCGTGCCGATCTGGCCGAGCCGCATCCGATGCAGCGTCTGTTGCAGGGCGATGTGGGCAGCGGCAAAACCATCATTGCCGCGCTCGCAGCGACGCAGGCTATCGACGCGGGTTTTCAGGCCGCCATCATGGCGCCGACAGAAATTCTCGCCGAGCAGCATCTGCGCAAGCTTTCCGCATGGCTCACGCCGTTGGGCGTGCAGGTCGCGTGGCTCGCGGGCAGCATGAAGGCCAAGGAGAAGCGTGAGGCGCTGGCGCGCGTGGCGAGCGGCGAGGCGCAACTCGTCATCGGCACCCACGCCATCATTCAGGACACCGTGACCTTCGCCCGTCTTGGCATGGCCGTCGTCGACGAGCAGCACCGCTTCGGCGTGGCACAGCGCCTGGCACTGCGTAGCAAGATGGCGACGGCGGGCATGGGCGCGAACGCCATGCCGCACCAACTGATGATGAGTGCGACACCGATCCCGCGCACGCTGGCGATGACGTATTACGCCGATCTCGATGTCTCCGTCATCGATGAGTTGCCGCCAGGGCGCAGCCCCGTGGTGACCAAGCTGATTAGCGACACCCGTCGCGCCGAAGTCGTCGATCGCGTGCGTGCGGCGGCGCTGGCGGGACGGCAAGTGTATTGGGTGTGTCCGCTCATCGAGGAAAGCGAGGCGCTGCAATTGCAGACCGCCGTCGATACGCACGCGCAACTGGTCGCGGCGTTACCCGAGTTGCGCGTCGGTCTCGTGCACGGGCGTCTCTCTCCGGCGGAGAAAGCCGCCGTGATGGAGGATTTCACGCGCGGCGACACGCATCTGCTCGTGGCGACGACGGTGATCGAAGTGGGCGTGGACGTGCCCAACGCGTCGCTGATGGTGATCGAGCACGCCGAGCGCTTCGGCCTCGCACAGTTGCACCAGTTGCGCGGGCGAGTCGGACGCGGTTCGGCCGAATCGGTGTGTTTGCTGATGTATGCGTCGCCGCTGTCGATGGGTGCCAAGGCACGCCTGCAAACGATGCGCGAGACCACCGACGGTTTCGTCATTGCCCGGCGCGACCTCGAAATCCGTGGTCCGGGCGAGTTCCTCGGCGCGCGGCAGTCAGGCGCGGCGATGTTGCGATTCGTCGATCTGAACGAGGACGGCTGGATGATTCCCGGCGCGCAGGAAGCGGCAGAACAACTGCTGGCATCGCATCCGGGCGCGGTCGCGGCCCATTTGGAGCGCTGGCTCGGTGCCCGCGAGGACTATTTGAAAGCCTGATCGGGCACGGACAGCGCAACGTGCGGTCAATCCGACAGGTGACGCATCGCGCGCGATGGCCGGCCCACGATCGGGCGTCGCCTGAAAACGGGCAATGGCCGCTCGATTGTGCTATAAAAAACAAAATCTATCGATTGCGGTAATCCGATTAATTTACAGGTTAGGACGACATGACCCTCACGGAACTCAAGTACATCGTGGCGGTGGCGCGAGAACGCCATTTCGGTCGCGCAGCGGAAGCCTGTTTCGTCAGCCAGCCGACGCTCTCGGTGGCGATCAAGAAGCTCGAAGACGAGCTCAATGTGCAGATTTTCGAACGGGGTGCCGCTGAAGTGAGCGTCACGCCGCTGGGTGAGCAGATCGTGGCGCAAGCGCAGCGTGTGCTCGAACAGACCATTGCCATCAAGGAAATTGCCAAGCAGGGCCGCGATCCGCTCGCCGGCCCGCTGCGTCTGGGGGTGATCTATACGATCGGACCGTATCTGCTGCCCGCGCTGGTCAAGCAGATGATCGAGACCACGCCGCAGATGCCGCTCATGCTGCAAGAGAACTACACGCTCAAGCTGATCGAGTTGCTCAAGCAGGGCGAGATCGACGCGGCGATCATGGCGCTGCCGTTCCCGGAAAGCGGTTTGATGGTGCGTCCGCTGTACGACGAGCCGTTCGTGGTGGCGCTACCGCGTTCGCACCCTTGGGCGACGCGCGAGCAGATCGATGCGGGTGACCTGAAGCAGGAAACGATGCTGCTGCTGGGCAGCGGGCATTGCTTCCGCGATCACGTGCTTGGCGTCTGCCCGGAGCTGATGCGCTTCTCGCAGAACGCCGACGGCATCCAGAAGACGTTCGAAGGCTCGTCGCTCGAGACGATTCGTCACATGGTCGCGAGCGGCGTCGGCATCACCGTGCTGCCGAAGACGTCGGTGCCCGAGTCGCAAGCGCCCGACAGTCTGCTGCGCTACGTGCCGTTCTCGGCACCGGTGCCCGACCGTCGCGTGGTACTCGCATGGCGCAAGAGCTTCACGCGTCTACCGGCCATCGAGGCAGTGGCTCAAGCCATCGCCCGGTGCAATTTGCCCGGGGTGATCCCGCTCGATCTGCCGGCCACGGCAAACTGAGCCGAAACACCCGCTAAACCCGCTAAACCTGCAAGACCCCGATGCGCCGCCGCTTCCCGCCGCGGCGCATTGTTTTTCCCTATGCGATAGATAAAAACGATTAATTCGACTGTTTTAATTAGAATTATTAACCTAGCGACATGCGTTTGCGAACCCCTCGCCACGCACCTGAGGTGACCCCGATGACCGCACTGAAGACATATCTGCACGACATCGAAGCCACGCTGGAACACGTGCTGGCCGAGTTTGCGCAGATGGCGGCGTAAGCCCATTCCCCACGCAACCTGCCCGACGGGTTGACCGATCAAGCAACAGGAGAGCCTCGCATGTCCGATACCAAGAAACTCACGACCGCCGCCGGTGCCCCGGTACCCGACAACCAGAACACGATGACGGCCGGCCCGCGTGGCCCGGCGTTGCTGCAAGACGTGTGGTTCCTTGAAAAGCTGGCTCACTTCGACCGCGAAGTGATTCCCGAGC
Source organism: Pandoraea pneumonica (assembly GCF_049918595.1). Classification (GTDB taxonomy): domain Bacteria; phylum Pseudomonadota; class Gammaproteobacteria; order Burkholderiales; family Burkholderiaceae; genus Pandoraea; species Pandoraea pneumonica_A. Next base: position 46,348 of record NZ_JBNCRZ010000001.1, on the reverse strand, counting down.
GCCGTGTGCACGCCAAAGGCTCTGGCGCCTACGGCAAGCTCACCATCACGCATGACATCACGCGCTTTAGCCGTGCGCGGGTGTTCGAAGCCATCGGCAAGGAGACGCCGGTATTCCTGCGCTTTTCCACCGTCGCGGGCGAGCGTGGTGCTGCCGATGCTGAGCGCGATGTGCGCGGCTTCGCGTTGAAGTTCTATACCGACGAAGGCAACTGGGATCTCGTGGGCAACAACACGCCGGTGTTCTTCGTGCGTGACCCGCTCAAATTCCCCGACTTCATCCACACGCAAAAGCGCGACCCTAAGACGAACCTGCGCAACCCGACAGCGGCATGGGATTTCTGGTCGCGTCATCCGGAATCGCTCCATCAGGTCACCATTCTGATGAGCGACCGGGGCTTGCCCGCGAACTACCGACAGCAGCACGGTTTCGGCTCGCACACGTTCAGCTTTATCAACGCGGCGAACGAGCGCTTCTGGGTGAAGTTCCATTTCAAGTCGATGCAGGGCGTCGAGAATCTGACCAACGCTCAAGCGGCAGAAGTGGTCGCTGGCGATCGCGAGAGCGCGCAGCGCGACCTGTTCGATGCCATCGAAGCCGGTAACTTCCCGCGCTGGCGCATGCAGGTGCAGGTGATGCCTGAAGCCGATGCGGCCACGTATGCGATCAACCCGTTCGATCTGACGAAGGTGTGGCCGCACGGGGACTACCCGTTGATCGACGTGGGCGTGCTTGAGCTCAATCGCAACCCGGAGAACTACTTCGCGGAAGTGGAGCAGGCGGCGTTCAATCCGGCGAACGTGGTGCCGGGGATCAGCTTCTCGCCGGACCGGATGTTGCAGGGCCGGTTGTTCTCGTACGGCGACACGCAGCGTTATCGCCTTGGTGTGAACCACAGCGCCATTCCCGTGAACGCGCCGAAGTGCCCGTTCCACAACAGCTTCCACCGCGATGGCGCGATGCGTGTGGACGGCAATCTGGGCGGCACGACGAATTACCAGCCGAACCGTTACGGTGCGTTTGCCGATCAACCGGAGTTCCGCGATCCGCCGGAAGCGGTAGGCGCGGTGGCTGATCGCTACGATCATCGTGAGGACGACGATTACTACTCGCAACCGCGTGCGTTATTCCGGTTGTTCGATGACGGGCAGAAGTCGCGCCTGTTCGGCAATATCGCCGCCGCCATGCAGGGCGTGCCCGATGACGTGGCAGATCGCCAGCTTGCACATTTCGCCAAGATCGATCCGGCGTATGCGCAAGGGGTGAAGGCGGCGCGCGAGGCGCTGGCGAAGCAGTAAGGGGAGGGGAAGGGCGGTTTTGCCGCCCTCAATCCGCTGGCCAGAACGCGCGAATCGCGGCGACGCCGTGGGCACCGGCGTTACGCGCGGTGTTTAGCGTCTCGGCGCGCATGCCGCCGAGAGCGAAGACGGGCAGGGTAGTTTGTGCTGCGAGTGCAGAGAACGCAGGCCAGCCCAGCGGCGTGGCATCGGGATGTGTTGCAGTGGCGAGCACCGGCGAGAGCGTTACGAAGTCGACGCCGATGTGGTCGGCTTGCGCGAGTTGCGCCGCGTCGTGACAGGCGGCGCTCACGAGTTTCCATCCAGCGGGCCGTGTATCGGATGCCAGTAGCCGCGCGCTGGTCAGGTGCCAGCCATCGGCGTGCGGGACAGTATCTGCATGCAGGCCGTTCGCGGCATCGAGCCAAAGGTCGGCGACGTCGGCGCGCGGATTGAGCAGCAACTGCGCGCCTGCGGCATGCGTCAGGGCTAACGCAGACTCTGCGAGCGCACGGTAACCATCCGCATCGAGCGAGCGGTTACGCAGTTGCACGAGACGGATGCCACGTGCGAGCGCCTGCGCGAGCAGGGACGCAAACGAGGCGATCTGTGCAACGGAGGTGACTTCCGGTGTCACCAGAAGCTGACGGGGAAGCGTGGCGTCGGCAGCGCTTGTTGCGCTGGACAGGCTGGACATCGACAGGAATCGGGCAAGGTCGGCAGGCATGCGGCAGTGTAACCGGAACATTAATCGCAATGCCGCATCACACCAATAGTGTGCCTCGCATCGCACCACGATGTGGGTAACCCTAGTGAATCAAACGAACGGAGTCATCATGGCAAAGAAAAACAACGTCGCCACCGTGAACATTGGCATTAGCGAGAAGGATCGTAAGCGCATCGTCGAAGGGCTGAATCATCTGCTCGCCGACACGTACACGCTGTATCTGAAGACGCACAACTTCCACTGGAACGTCACCGGTCCGATGTTCAACACATTGCATCTGATGTTCGAAGGCCAGTACAACGAACTGGCGCTGGCCGTCGATCAGATCGCCGAGCGGATTCGTGCGCTGGGCTATCCGGCACCGGGGACTTACAAGGAATTCGCGAAGCTGTCGTCGATTCCCGAAGCCGAAGGTGTGCCGAGCGCCGAAGAGATGATTCGTCAGCTCGTCGAAGGGCAGGAAGCCGTGACGCGCACCGCGCGCGGTATTTTCCCGACGGTAGACGCCGCCTCGGACGAGCCCACTGCCGACTTGCTCACGCAGCGCATGCAACTGCACGAAAAGAACGCGTGGATGCTGCGCAGTTTGTTGGCATAACGCGCGGACTCACCCCAGCACGCGCCGGATTCCCGGTGCGTGCCATCGTCACCCCTATCGCACGAGAAATGTCATAGAGAAAGGGTGCACTCACTTGGGCAGTCCAGTACACTCGCTGGATGCCTACCGATTGGCTTTTCCGCAACCTCCTTGTGGGTCTGTTTTTGCCGCCCGCCAACGTTTTGGCGCTGGCGGCGCTTGCGCTTATTTGCTGGCGGCGCTGGCCGCGCCTGGGTAAGACACTCGCCGTGGTGGCCGCATTGGCGCTTTGGCTTCAGGCGATGCCTTGGGTTGGCGATCGGCTGACACGCTCGCTCGACGTTGGCACGCCGGTCGATGTGAAAGCCCTCGACGCCGCACGTCAGTCGCCCGAAGCCGCTGCACAACTGCCGCAGGCGGTGGTCATTCTTGGCGGTGGTATCAGCGCCGGGGCGACTGAATACGGCCGTCCCGATGGCGCCGACTTGCATCCGGTGAGTCTTGCCCGCGTGCGCTACGGCGCTTTTCTTGCGCGGCATGCCCAACTTCCGGTTCTTGTGTCCGGCGGTGCGCCGTCGGGCTTTCCCATTGCAGAGGGCCGCCTGATGGCGCAGGTGCTCTCCGAAGAATTCGGCGTACCGGTCCGCTGGACCGAGGCTCAATCGCTGAACACGGCGCAAAACGCCATCTTTAGCGCGCGCATGCTGACCAATTCCGGTATCACGCGCGTGTATCTGGTCACGAGCGCCTGGCATATGCGCCGCGCTCGCGATCAGTTTGTGCGTGCTGGACTCACGGTGGTACCCGCACCGTGCTGCAACGAGCGCGCACTCGATCCCGAGGTCATTCCCGGCTGGTGGCCGACACTCGACGGCATGCGCAGTACGCGCTTTGCCCTGCGCGAGTGGATGGCGATCGCCGTAGGGCACTGAGCCGCTTGCGGTGTGCCCGATGTCACGAAGCGACGGCATAGTTCACATGGGTCCGACCCAATGAACCTGATCCAATGAACCTGACCCAGGCTTCGCGACGCGATCTCCGATTTTCTGCTTTGTTCACCCACCTGAATGAGAGAGACATATGAAGACGAAGGCAGTCCTGACCGCTGAAGACGTACAAAAGATCAACGCCGCTGCGGTGGCTGAAGCCACGGCGAACGGCTGGAACGTGTGCATCACGATCGTCGACGATGGCGGCCACGCGTTGTCGCTGCATCGCATGGACGGTGCTGCCCCCAGCACCGCGATGATGTCGATGGGCAAGGCGCAGACGTCGGCCGTGGGCCGTCGCGACAGCGGTGTGTTCGAAGAGATGATCAACGGTGGCCGCTTCGCGTTCCTGAGCGCGCCGAACACGGCGATGCTCGAAGGCGGCGTGGCGATCGTGGTCGACGGCAATGTGATCGGTGCGGTGGGCGTGTCGGGCGTGAAGTCGGCGCAGGACGCACAGATTGCGCGTGCCGGTATCGCTGCGGTTGTCGGCGCGTAATTTCCGCCGCACCAAAAAGAAAACCCGCTCGCGAGAGCGGGTTAAAGGCTTGTCAGGCCGGATGGCCGCAACCTGAGGCTTGGCAGGTTGGGCCACGAGGAGAACATCAATGAAACCCTTGTGGCTGGACAAAAAAGTGGCTTGGCTGGCGCGCAACGCAGGTAGAGAGGGGCTTGCCGTAACTACATGGGATCGCGTTGCGTTCGCTGGCTACTGCCAAACACCTCTTAGGCGAGGTGGTCCCCACAAAACTCGGTGAAGGCGGCGGCAAGGTCGTGGTCAAGCCACCGCCAAAATTCTTTACTTCGCCTTCGTACTGCTGATTCCTACAACTGACTGAGGGTAGGGCTAACTTCGGTTACTTCGTCAGGATCAACTTGCCGTAGCGCGTAGCGCGCAGTTGGTAAGTCTGGCCGTTGTGCAAGATGTTCACGCATTGCGTGCCTTGCAGCAGATGGTCGCTCGTCAGGACGCGGCCGGTTGCGTTGCTGGCCGGCTTCGCTGCTGCCGGGCTGGCCACTTGCGTACGCGACACCGACAAGGTGCGGCGCGGCGCCGTAGCGGGCGTGGTCTGGCGTGCAGTGGTGTGGCTTGCGCTCATCTGGCTCATCCGTATGTCTGACTGTGAGAAGAATCTTAAATGAGAATCATTCCCATTTATATTTGAATTTGACTATTGTTCTCAGGTCGGCAATAGATTTTCTGGATTCGCGCGGTTTCGAGAGACGCCGGACGCGAGGAAGGTGCGTCCGGCGGATGTTTCGGGCTAATGCGTCCGAAAGCCACATGCGACTTAGTCGAGCGCGCCTTGTTCGGCGAGGGCGCGGATGTGCGCGATGGTGTCGATGTCGGCCTCGCGATAGGCCGATTTCACGAACTCGCTATACCGCGTGTCGGCGCTTGGGGCGTCTTCGGGCAGCGTGGTGCTGTAGATAAACCGCACGAAGTAATGCGTAGGCGTCGGCTCCTCGATCTTCATCGTGAGCGTGCCGCCCGCGTGCTGGTCGGTGGCCGCCGTTTCATAGCGCACCGATTGCAGTGCCTCGAAGATCACGCGATCGTGCACCACGGCTTGTCCGAAGCGAAGCTCGCGCACCAACGTGTCGTCCGTGCGTTCATGCACGATGCATTCGTCGAGCCCCAGCACGAAGTTGGCCGGTTGCTCAGCACGCAGCACGAGGCCGTTCCAGAGTTGTTCACGCGAGAGCGAAAAAGCCAGCGGGTTCAGGAGGTCGTTGACCTCGATCAGGTGTTCGTACTGCAAGAATTTTCCCCTTGAATCGATAACCGCCAGCGCGCCAATTTGGCGGGCCGGCGGAGTAGGTGCGGGCTGTGGCAATCGACGGTTAGCCGTCTTGGCGTCTCGTCGTTACTCGATCAGCGAACTGTCGATAGCGATCGTCCCCGACAACACCTTGTGAATTGGGCACGCGTTGGCGATTTCCAAGAGGCGCTGCCGTTGTTCTTCCGACAGATCGCCGCCCAGCTCGATCTTGCGCGTGATTTGCGTCGTCCCGGCTGCGGGTTTGCCATCCGGATTCATGGCCAGCGTGACTTTCACTTCCTTGAGCGGCCATTCTTTACGGCGGGCATACATCTGCAACGTGATCGACGTGCATGCACCCAGGCTCGAGAGCAGCAGCGCGGATGGCATGGGACCTAGGTCACCGCCGCCTAGCGAGGCGGGCTCATCGCCGATCCATTCGTGCTTGCCATCCGAGAGTCGCGTGGTGAATCCGGCGGCGCCCAGATGGGCAGTGACAATCGCTTCTGCGCTCATAACAACTCCTGTTAGACGGCCTCATGGGTCACAACGCACTTTGCGTGTCATTGTGACCCAATTCAGTCCTGCAAGTGCAATGCACGCGTGTCGATCAGGCACCGGTTGCCGGAATGTGGCCCATGCGACCTGCCTGGAAGTCGAGAATCGCCTGACGAATCTCGCCTTCCGTGTTCATCACGAACGGGCCGTAACGTGCGACCGGCTCACCCAGCGGCTTGCCACCGATCAGCAGGAACGACAGCGGGGTGTCGCCGTGGTTGCGCACGGTGACGCCTTCGCCCTCGTTGCCGAACACGACCATCTGATGCTTCTTGGCCGCCGTTGCCTCGGGGCCGAACTCGCCTTCACCGTCGACCACATACGCGAACACGTTGAAGTCGGCCGGTACCGCTTGCTCGACCACGCCTTGCGGCTGCAACGTGAAGTGCTGATACAGAATCGGCGTGCGGGTCTCAATGGCCGCCTTCGTGCCCAGCGCCTCACCGGCGATCACACGGACCGACACCTTGCCGTCGTCGCTGGTAGCGACCGGAATCCCGGCCGCAGGCAATTCCTGATAGCGCGGGGTCATCATCTTGTCCACGCGCGGCAGGTTCACCCAAAGCTGGAAGCCGTGCATCTCGCCGCCGCGCTCTTGAAACGCCTTCGACGGCATTTCGGAGTGAATGACACCGGCACCGGCCGTCATCCACTGCACGTCGCCGGGCGTGAGCTTGCCCGCATGACCTTGCGAGTCACGATGTTCCATTTCGCCCGCGAGCAGATACGTCACGGTCTCGAAGCCACGGTGCGGGTGATCGGGGGCGCCCTTGGCTTCACCCGGTTCGACCTGCATCGGCCCCATTTCGTCGAGCAGCAGGAACGGATCGAAATCCATCAGCATGCGGGTCGGGAACGGACGGTTGACGTAAAAGCCGGCACCTTCCTGCGTTTGCGCAGCCGTGAAGACGCGGGCCACCGGGCGGGTTTGGGTCGTGCTCATGAGGGGGCTCTCCTGTGTGGGCTGATACGCATAGGGCGCAATCAGTCCGTTGTCATGTGCAGACTATATCGGGGCGAGTGGGGCGGGGAGTAGCCCGGAAGCGGGGAAGGATTGTTACCCGATTGGAACAATCGAGCGGAAGTGGGTGCGACAGACGAAAAAAAGCGCGGTGATGGACACCGCGCTTTTCGTTTCAGCGATTCGTGAATCGACCGGGTGGTTACTTCGCCGGTTCCGTCACAAAGCCGAGTTTGGTGACGCCGGCCGACTGCGCATCGGCGAGCACCTTGGCGACGCTCTCGTAACGCACGTTCTTGTCGGCGAACAGGTGCAGTTCCGGTTGCGGCTGCGCTTCGGCGGCTTGTTGCAGACGAGCGTGCAACGTGGCCTCGTCGACTTGCTGCTTGTCCCAGAAGACCGTGCCGTCGGCCTGAATCGACAAGTCGATCTTGGCCGGCTTGGTGTCTTCCGGTTGGCTGCTTGCCTGCGGCAGGTCGAGCTTGACGGCGTGGTTGAGCACCGGCAGCGTCACGATGAAGATGATCAGCAGCACCAGCATGACGTCGACGAGCGGCGTCATGTTGATCTCGCTCATCATGCCGTCATCGGCGCTTTCATCGCTGCTATAGGACCCCATGGCCATGGCGAACTCCTTCTCTCGTACGGCGGCTTAGCTGGCGCTGGCCGGGGTGGACTTGCGCACCGGCGTAACGTTGCTAGCGAATTGCGGCGAATGCAGGCTGGCGCCGGTCAGGAAGTAAGCGTGCAGGCTGTGGGCGAAACGGTTGAGCTTCGAGACCACACCCTTATTGCCGCGCGTCAGGGCGTTGTAGCCGAGCACGGCCGGGATGGCGACGAACAGACCGAAGGCCGTCATGATCAGGGCTTCGCCCACGGGGCCGGCCACTTTGTCGATGGTCGTCTGACCCGATGCGCCGATGGCCAGCAGGGCGTGATAAATACCCCACACCGTACCGAACAGGCCGACGAACGGCGAGGTCGAGCCGATGGAAGCGAGCAAGGCCAGACCGCTTTGCAGGCGCGAGACAGTGTCGTCCACCGAGTTCTTCAGGGCACGGGTGATCCAGTCGCTCACGTCCATCTTGTCGTGCAGGTGCGGCTGGCTTTGGCGGTGGTGTTCGGCGGCGTCTTGACCGGCGAGTGCCAGCGCGAGGAACGGGTTGTTGTTACCCGACGATTCGCCCAGCTTTTGCAGGCCGGCGGTGAAGTTTTCCGAGTGCCAAAAATCCGGTTCAGCCGTGCGCGTGAGGCGGCTCAGACGGAAGATCTGCGTGCCCTTGATGATGATGACCGTCCAGGACAGCACCGACATCACCAACAACACGATCGCGATGGCACGGGTGACGAAATCGCCCTGCGCCCAGACGTGGCTCAAACCATACTCTTGCATTTTGCGTTCCTCGGGAGATCCAGTTCGTGAATCGTTACGTTAATCGTTCAGATTGAAATTAAATGGCTTGGTCGCCGCAGCTTCCACTGCGCGGCCGTTTTGCATCGGGGGCGCACAACGCATCGCCAGTGCGGCGGTGCGGGCAGCCTGATCGAGACGGGGGAAGCCGCTCGACTTGACCACATTCGCGCTCGACACCACACCTCGCGTGTCGATCACCAGACGCAGCGTGACGGTGCCTTCCTCGCCAACGCGTCGTGATTGCGTAGGATAGACCACGCGCGGCTCTTCGCACTTCACCGCCAGACCTTCGATCGGACCCGACGGGGCGGGCGCTGGCGTAGGCGCAGGCGGAGCAGGCGGCGTCGGCGCAGCGTTCTGCGTGGGTTCCACTTGCGCTTGCGGCGGGGCGACGGGCTCGGCCTTCTGCGTAATGGCGTTTTGCGGCTGCACGCGCGGCTTGGGCGGCGGCGGCGCGACCTTCGGCTTCGGCGGTTCAGGCTGCGGCTTGGGCGGCGCGGGTTGCGGCGGCGTCGGGGCAGGCGTGAGCGGAATGATCGTGGCGGTAAACGTCGTCGGCTCGATCGTGGCTTTCTCGGGCTCGTTGCGCAACTGCGACAGCCCGATCAGGGCGGCAATATGGATGACTACGATCGCTGTGGCGACCGCGATAGCTCGCGGCGACATCAACGGATCGCGGCTCGGCATGAGCGCGAGGGTCGTAGGGGGCACGGTCGACATGGTAACGGCTAGGGTACGCTAATTGCGGCGGTGAACGGTGAGTGAAGCGCGGTGTGCGGGACTCGGGGTTCGGATGGGCCGGACGTGCGATCAAAGGAAAACCGCGCCAAGGGGCGCGGTCGGCGAATACAGCGAGTGCGCGAAGCAGACAGCCTGACGTGCACTCACCTTCGAAACAGGAAGAACGATAAGCATAACGTCGATACAAAGCCAATCAGGAGTTCCATTTGACACCTCCGGGGGTGACGCGAATCGCTGGCTGGCGCATGGCCGCCTGATGCGAGTGATCGCATGCGAGACGCCTGGCTGGCTCCCTTGCCTTCGCGACTTACCGCAGTGTCGCAACGGCGAAATCCTAACGGATGACATGTGACAGTCGCGACCGCGCTCTGAAGATTCAGAGGGTCGCGCGCTGCATTACGCTGCCAACGCGAGTTCTTGCATGACGACGACTTCGGTCGTGGTCGTGGTGGTGACGTCGCAGGCCGACTGGCAGCAGCCACCGCACGAGCGGCCACAGCAGGGCGAGGCACCCGCGACCATTTCTTGAACGTACGGACCGCACTTGCCGCAGCATAGGGCTACGCCGAGGTCGATCTGAAGATCTTCCATCGAGGTGGCGCCAGCGTCGAGACAGGCCTTGATCTGGCGCTCGGAGACGGATTTGCAGACACAGACGATCATGATGAAAACGTCAAAATGTAACACTAATGAGAATAATTATTATTTAAGCGATCAGAATTTGCAAGTCCCAATGCCCTATCCCATAGCACGCACATGGATATACGGGTGTTTGAATCGGACTAAACAGTTGGACGTCGTAGGAAGGTTGGGTAGCTTAGATTTGGGCTAGACGCCCATGGGGTGGGCGTTGGCGGGCTGTGGCGGGCGGGTGCCCGCCGCCCTGTTCAACTGGCGAGTGCCGAGTCGGTTTTGATGGCCGTGTCGGTTGCGGGCCACACGGCCCCGTCAATTTGACCGATTTCGACGGTCTGCGCGACGGGCGGATTCACCAGCAGGCGGTCCGCCATCGTCTGAAGCGCGTGAACGTTAGCCGTCGTGAACAACTGCATGTCGCCGCTCGTGCCGCTCGTGCCGCTCGCGCCGGGCGTGCGCGGTGCGCACAGATCATCGGTTTCGAGGCGGCGCTGCAATTGGCGCGCGATGGCGGCACCGGTGTCGATGAGCGTCAACGCGCCGCCAAAGCGCTGTTGTATCGCCGGGATCAAAAACGGGTAGTGCGTGCAGCCCAACACCAGCGTGTCGGCCCCTTGCGCCACCATCGGTGCGACGTAGCGTTCGAGCAACGCCATGACGGCAGGGGAGTCGACGTCGCCCGCTTCGATGCGTTCCACGAGGCCGTGTCCCGGCTGGCAAAGAAAACGCTGACCTTGCGCCGTGTGACGGGCGAGCAAGTCGGCGAAGCGTGCGCTGCGCAGCGTGGCGGCCGTTGCCAGCACACCGATCACGCCGCTGCGCGATGCGGTGGCGGCAGGCTTGATGCCAGGCTCCACACCCACGACCGGCCACGACGCGTCGGCGCGCAGCGCAGCGACGCCGTGTGCAGTGGCCGTGTTGCAGGCGACGACGAACGCTTTCGCACCACGCTCGCGCAGCCAGCGTCCGATGGCGAGACTGCGCTCGGCAATGAAGGCGTCGGGGCGTTCACCGTAGGGGGCGAAGGCGGAGTCGGCCACATAGAGCAGCGACTCGTGCGGGAGCAGGGCGCGTACGGCTTGGAGGACCGAGAGGCCGCCGAGACCGGAATCGAAGACGCCAATCGGCGCGTTGGAGGGCATGGCAAATAGAAAAGGGCCGGCAAATTGCCGGCCCCGAAATTCTAGCGCAAAGCCCGTTGGGCGGTGTTGACCTGCGGGCTTTGTGCGTTTGTCTTACGTGGTTCAGTCTTCGAACGAAGCCATGCCCGACTGTTGGTAGTTTTGCAGGCCGACCTTGGCGATCAGTTCGATCTGCGTTTCCAGCCAGTCGATGTGTTCTTCCGTGTCGTGGAGAATTTCGTTGAAGATTTCGCGCGAGACGAAGTCCTTCACGCTTTCGCAGTGGGCGACGCCTTCCTTGCAGGTCTTCTGCGAGAGGTATTCGAGCTTCAGATCGCAAGCCAGAATTTCTTCCGTGTTCTCGCCGATGAGCAGCTTGTGGAGGTCTTGCAGGTTGGGCAGGCCGTCGAGCATGAAAATGCGCTCGATGAGCTTGTCGGCGTGCTTCATTTCACCGATCGACTCGTCGTACTCGTGCTTGCCGAGCTTGTCGAGGCCCCAGTGTTTGTACATGCGGGCGTGCAGAAAGTACTGGTTGATCGCGGTCAGTTCGTTGGTGAGCTGAGCGTTGAGGAGTTCGAGGACTTTCTTGTCGCCTTTCATTTCGGATCCCTATATGCAGTTGTGCAATTTGCAAGCGGTTGAACGATAGCCTGAAAACCGCCGAAAGCCAAGCCCTGTAAGGCTTTTCGTGAACCGAGACACGAATGGTAACGCGATCCATTCGCGTTGATTTTGCATCGTCTTCCACAAGAAAAAGGCCCGGACAGTGCCGGGCCTTTCCCTACAACTTCGCTACAACCGGATTACTCCGCCGCGACCGGAATCTTACCGATCTTGGCTTGCCATTCCTTCGGGCCGGTTTGGTGCACCGACACGCCGGTGGCATCCACGGCGACGGTGACAGGCATGTCCTTCACGTCGAATTCGTAGATGGCTTCCATGCCCAGGTCTTCGAAGGCCAGCACGCGTGCGGCGCGAATTGCCTTCGACACGAGGTAGGCGGCGCCGCCCACGGCCATCAGGTACGCAGCCTTGTGCTTCTTGATGGCTTCAATCGCAGCCGGGCCACGTTCCGACTTGCCGATCATGACGGCGAGGCCCGTCTTCGACAGCATCATGTCGGTGAACTTGTCCATGCGCGTGGACGTGGTCGGACCGGCCGGGCCGACGACTTCGTCACGTACCGGATCGACCGGGCCGACGTAATAAATCGCACGGCCATTGAAGTCGACCGGCAGCGGCTCGCCCTTGGCGATCATGTCGGCGATGCGCTTGTGGGCAGCGTCGCGGCCCGTGAGCATCTTGCCCGAGAGCAGCAGGGTCTGACCCGGCTTCCAGCTGGCGACTTCTTCCGGCGTGAGCGTGTCGAGGTCGACGCGCTTGCTCGTCTCGGTGTTCGGTGCCCAGTGCACGTTCGGCCAGGCGTCGAGCGACGGGGCGGCGAGGAACGAGGGGCCCGAGCCGTCGAGCGTGAAGTGCGCGTGACGCGTGGCGGCGCAGTTCGGGATCATCGCGACCGGCTTCGACGCGGCGTGCGTCGGGTAGTCGAGAATCTTCACGTCCAGCACGGTGGCCAGACCGCCGAGACCTTGCGCGCCGATACCCAGTGCATTGACCTTCTCGAACAGCTCGATACGCAGCTCTTCGTTCCAGTTTTGCGGGCCGCGCTTGATCACGTCATGAATGTCGATCGGGTCCATGAGCGATTCTTTGGCGAGCACCATGGCTTTCTCGGCCGTGCCGCCGATACCGATGCCGAGCATGCCCGGCGGGCACCAGCCGGCGCCCATCGTCGGCACGGTCTTGACCACCCAGTCGACGATCGAATCGGACGGGTTGAGCATCACGAACTTCGACTTGTTTTCCGAGCCGCCGCCCTTGGCTGCGACCGTGATGTCCACCTTGTCGCCTTCCACGATTTCGTAGTGGATGACGGCGGGCGTGTTGTCCTTCGTGTTCTTACGGCCGGCTTCGGGCGGGGCGACGATCGAGGCGCGCAGCACGTTGTCCGGGTGCATGTAAGCCTGACGCACGCCTTCGTTGATCATGTCGGTGAGGCTGCGCTTGGCATCCCACTGCACGTTCATGCCGACCTTCACGAAGACCGTCACGATCCCGGTGTCCTGACACAGCGGGCGGCGGCCTTCGGCGCACATGCGGCTGTTGGTCAGAATCTGTGCGATGGCATCCTTGGCAGCGGGGCTTTCTTCGGCCTCGTAGGCGCGGCCCAGTGCTTGGATGTAATCGTCCGGATGGTAGTAGCTGATGTATTGCAGGGCACCGGCGACGCTCTGAATGACGTCGTCTTCTTTAATGACGGTAGACATGAAACGGCTCTCGACTTAGTGGGGACTTGGTGAGGATTTAGTGGGTGTTATTGGGTACAGCTTGGGGGGTAGCGTATGCCGGGGCGTGGCTGTCGTTGGTCATTTTGTTGACCACGGCCATCACGACGGCAGAAAGCAGGAACGAGATGTGGATAACGACTTGCCACATGATCGTGTGCGGCGTCTGTTGCGCCGCATCGATAAACGTTTTGAGCAGGTGGATCGACGAGATGCTGATGAGCGCCATCGAGAGTTTCACCTTGAGGACACCGGCGTTCACGTGATCGAGCCATTCGGGCTCGTCGGGGTGGCCTTCCACGCCGAGGCGGGAGACGAAGGTCTCGTAGCCGCCGATGATCACCATGATGAGCAGGTTCGAGATCATCACCACGTCGATCAGGCCGAGCACGACGAGCATGATCTGCGTTTCGTCGAAGCTTGCTGCGTGGGTGACGAGGTGCCAGAGTTCGGCGAGGAATTTATAGACGTAGACGCCTTGCGCAGCGATCAGGCCGAGGTAGAGCGGCAATTGCAGCCAGCGGCTGAAGAAAATGATGCGAGGCAGCGGGCGCATCGGCGCGTCGGAGGGGCGGCCGGGAGTCGACATGGCAATCTTGACGAAGTGGGGGACATTCGCCTGCGCCCGAAGCCGCAGGCCATTTTTATCAAATCAACATCAATCGAAGCATTTGAAGCATTTCAAGCATCTGGCCGGTCTCGTGATGCGAAAACCGGCACCGGCGGCATTTTACAACGTCTTGCCGCCGGGGCTGCCGCTATCTGGCGGCAACCTTTTTCGCCGCCCCGGCACTTGGCAGCGCGGCCAGCACGATGCCCGAGACCGTCAGCGCCAGTGCAGCGCCTTGGGCGATCGTCAGTTGTTCGCCCAGAAACACCACGCCGTAGGCCGTTGCCGCGACCGGCACCATTGCCGTGAAAACGCCCGCCAACTGGGCGCTCACATGCCGAATGCCGCGCATCCAGAGGAAGAACGAGAACACGCTGGCGGCGAGTCCGTACCAGACGATGAGCGCCCAGTGACCGGGCGTGAGCGCCGAGTAATCGACGGCCATCAGTCCGACGATACCCAGCGGCAGCATCATCGCGCCGCCAAGCAAGTGGGTGTAAGCGCAGATATCGATGGCCGCCATCTCCGAGGCGAGGCGCTTGGAGACAATCACGTAGATCCCCTCGCAAACCACCGCGCCCAGCACCAGCGCGTTGCCCAGCCACGCATTGCTTGTCGATCCAGCGGCCCCGGCCCCGTGCGAATCGCCGCGCGACAGATTCAGCAGCGCCACACCGAGAATCGCGAGTCCGATGCTTACCAGCGTGCGCCGCGACGGATGCTCGCGCAGCACGGCCCATGAGAGCAAGGCGACGCAGGCGGGCAGTGTGGCGGTAATCACCCCGGCAGCCGTCGCCGTGGTCTGCCGCACGCCGTAGAGCATCAGCAGGGTGAAGAGAAACGTGCCGAAGAACGTCTGCACGAAGAGGTTGCGCCATTGCGAGCGCGTGACGAGCCGCATTCTCGCCGGGCGATAACGCGGGGCGAGGGCGATGACGGCGATCACGAAGCGCCAGAGTGCGAAGGCGGCCACGGGCATGACGGTGACCATGGTTTTCCCGATGCCCACATTGGTGCCGACAAAGAACATCGCGAGCGCCAGAGCGAAGCTTGGAAAGCGGGCAAACAGCCGGTCGGTCGACGAGGGCAGCGCTTGTGCGGCGGGCGTCGAAGGGGGCGAAGAGGTCGAATTCACGGGCGCTCCGGGCGAGTCCGGGGTTGGCGGGATAGGGATGATGCGGGTAGGATTGTAGCGAATACGCCACGGTCTGCTGCACCGCAGTGACGCGCTTACGTGAGTCCCGCACGCGAGAGACGTCACGCGGGTGCACCAGTGTAAGGCGTTAGTAAGTCGCTCGTCTTAATGTGGCGTTAGCGATTTGTTTTGGCTTGATTGCAATGGTTTTTGCATATCCATAAGAGGGGACAACTCATGGCAGCAATTGAATCGGTATTGCAGGAGCAGCGCGTCTTCGCGCCGCCGCAGGCGCTTGTCGCCAAAGCGAACATCTCCGGCATGCCCGCCTATGAGGCGCTGTGCGCCGAGGCCGAGAAAGATTACGAGGGATTCTGGGCGCGTCAGGCGCGCGAGAATCTGGCCTGGCACAAGCCGTTCACCAAAGTCCTTGATGAGACCAACGCCCCGTTCTACACGTGGTTCGAAGATGGTCAACTCAACGCGTCTTACAACTGTCTGGACCGCCAAATCGAAGCGGGTCTGGGCGACAAAACCGCCATTCTCTTTGAAGCCGACGACGGCACGGTGACCCCGGTCACCTACCGCGACCTGCTCTCGCGCGTGAATCGCTTTGCGAACGCGCTCAAAGCCAAGGGTGTGAAGAAGGGCGATCGCGTCGTGATCTACATGCCGATGTCGATCGAAGGCGTGGTGGCCATGCAGGCTTGCGCGCGTATCGGCGCGACGCACTCGGTGGTGTTCGGTGGCTTCTCGGCCAAATCGCTGAATGAACGTGTGATCGACGCGGGCGCCGTGGCGATCGTGACGGCGGACGAGCAGATGCGCGGCGGCAAGGCGCTGCCGCTCAAGGCGATCGTCGACGAAGCGCTGGGCATGGGCGGCTGCGATCACGTGAAGTCGGTGATCGTCTATCGCCGCACGGGCGGCAACGTGACGATGCAGGCCGGGCGTGACGAAGTGCTGCAAGACTTGGTCGCGACGCAATCGGACAAGTGCGAGCCGGAGTGGGTGGGCGCGGAGCATCCGCTGTTCATTCTTTACACGTCGGGTTCGACGGGTAAGCCGAAGGGCGTGCAGCACAGCACGGGCGGCTATTTGCTGTGGGCGTCGCTCACGATGCAATGGACGTTCGACATCAAGCCGGACGACGTTTTCTGGTGCACGGCCGACATCGGCTGGATTACCGGTCACACGTACATCGCTTACGGCCCGCTCGCGGTCGGTGCGACGCAGGTGGTGTTCGAAGGTGTGCCGACGTATCCGAATGCCGGGCGTTTCTGGGAAATGATTGGCCGTCACAAGGTGTCGGTGTTCTACACGGCGCCGACGGCGATTCGTTCGTTGATCAAGGCGGCGGAGCAGGCCCCGGATGTGCATCCGAAGAAATACGATCTGTCGTCGTTGCGCATTCTCGGGTCGGTCGGTGAGCCGATCAATCCGGAAGCGTGGATGTGGTACTACGAAAACATTGGCGGCGGCCGTTGCCCGATCGTCGATACGTGGTGGCAGACGGAGACGGGTGGTCATGTGATCACGCCGCTGCCGGGTGCGACGCCGCTGGTGCCGGGTTCGTGCACGCTGGGGTTGCCGGGTATCGATGTGGCGATTGTCGACGAGACCGGTCAGGACGTGCCGAACGGTCAGGGCGGCATGCTGGTCATCAAGCGTGCGTGGCCGTCGATGATTCGTACGATTTGGGGCGATCCGGAGCGTTACAAGTCGAGCTACTTCCCGCCGGAGTTGGGCGGCAAGATTTATCTGGCGGGTGACGGTTCGATTCGCGATGCGAAGACTGGGTACTTCACGATCATGGGGCGCATCGACGACGTGCTGAACGTCTCGGGGCACCGCATGGGCACGATGGAGATCGAGTCGGCGCTGGTGGCGAACCCGATCGTGGCGGAAGCTGCGGTGGTGGGCCGTCCGGACGATACGACGGGTGAGGCGATTGTGGCGTTTGTTGTGCTCAAGCGTTCGCGTCCGACGGGCGACGAGGCGAAGCAACTGGCGCTGGAGTTGCGTAACTGGGTGGGTAAGGAGATCGGTCCGATCGCCAAGCCGAAGGACATCCGCTTCGGCGACAACCTGCCGAAGACGCGTTCGGGCAAGATCATGCGCCGTCTGTTGCGCGTGATTGCGAAGGGCGAGGAGATTACGCAAGACACCTCCACGCTGGAAAACCCGGCGATTCTCGAGCAACTCAAGCAAGCGCAGTAAGTTGGCTGCCGCGTCGTCGAAGTGTGGCGACGCGGCGGTGTGGCATGGGGCGTCATCGTGAGTGGTGACGCCCCATGTCGCATGAGGCATGCGCTGCGACGGGTCTTTGACGTCATTTTTGACGTTATTTCCGTGCGCATGGGCTGACGACTGCGAGCGTCGACACAACATCCCCTATGCAGTGCCGATGGGGCTTCCGTCAGGTGACTGACCGCGCGCCGATGGTGAATCCTTTGAAGACCCGTAACGGCGACTCGACAGCGACATCGGGCCAGACCGACGACCTGCCGCGCAATTCGCATTGGCATCGGGAGGCGGCGGCCATCGCTGCGCGCCACTGGCGTCGCACGTTGTGGCTAGTGGCGGTGTTGATGGTGATCGGCTTCGTGGTGACGTTCGTGCCGCAGTTCTGGGCGCGTGAATGGATGTCGGTGCGATTTGCTGGCTGGCCGATACCGTTCTATATGGGCGCGCAGGGATCGATCCTGATCGATATCGGGTTGATCGTTGTCTATGCGTTGATCCAGCGTCGCAATGACGCGCGGTATCACGGTGAGTTGCAAGCGCTGCGCCGGGCGCGTAGTGACAGTCTTGGGCTGGGTGAAGCGGCTGGGACTGGCATGGCTGGCGGTGCGCAGGGTGCCGCTTCTCGTATGGCATCTCGCGCCACGTCGGCGCCGAATTCCCAATGAATTTCACGCGCAGGCTGCTGCGCTACTACCTGTATTACACGGCGGGGTTCTTCGCGTTCGTGCTGATGATTGGCCTGCTTGAGCGGGTCAACGGGCCGGGCGTGTGGATCGGCTATGCGTTTCTGTTCGTGACGATTGCCGTGTACGCCGTGATCGGGCTGATTTCGCGCACATCGGATGCTACGGAGTACTACGTGGCCGGACGGCGTGTGCCGCCGATATTCAACGGCATGGCGTGTGCTGCCGACTGGATGAGTGCGGCGTCGTTCATGGGGCTTGCGGGATCGTTGTACGTATCGGGTTATGACGGGCTCGCTTATGTCATGGGCTGGACGGGCGGCTACTGTCTGGTGGCGTTCCTGCTAGCGCCTTATCTGCGGAAGATGGGGCGTTACACGGTGCCTGATTTCTTGGGCACTCGGTACGACAGCAATCTTGTGCGGGCGTTGGGGGTGTTCTCGACGATCTTGTGTTCGTTCGTTTATCTCGTCGCGCAGATTCAGGGTGTGGGGTTGATTGCGTCGCGGTTCATCGGCGTGGAGTTCACAATCGGCATTTTCTTCGGGCTGGCGGGCATTTTGGTGTGCTCGTTCCTCGGCGGGATGCGCGCGGTGACTTGGACGCAGGTCGCGCAGTACATCATCATGATCACGGCGTTTCTGGTGCCGACGGCGATGATCGGCCATCAGACCGGGCACGGTTGGTTTCCGCAGTTCAGCTATGGCGAGGCTCTGGCGAAGGTGGAGGTGCTGGAGCGCGAGATCCAGAAGTCGATACCTGAACGCGAGGTGCGCGACTACTACCGCGAGCAGGCGGAGCAGATGCAGCGGCGACTGGATGGCTTGCCGGATAGCTTCTACAGCGAGCGGGCGGAGTTGGAGCGTCAGTTGCTCGATACGAAACGTCACAACGGGCCGCTGCGTGAGGTGAAGGTACTGGAGGCGAAGCTTGACGCGTTTCCACGCGACGTGGGCGATGCGCAGAATCGTTGGCTGGAGTTGCGCAATCAATATGCAGAACGGAGTGAACCGCCGCATGCGATGACCGAGCCATTCCCGGCGAAGGACGATACGACGCGCAGTTCGCAGCGATTGAATTTCCTGCTGTTGATGGTGTGCCTGATGATCGGCACGGCGAGTTTGCCGCACATCCTCACGCGGTACGGCACGACGGCGACGGTGCAAGGCGCGAGAAGCTCCGTGGGCTGGACGTTGTTCTTTGTGGCGCTGTTGTATGTGAGTGCGCCGGCGTTGGCGGTGATGCTCAAGTACGACGTGCTGCTGCATCTGGTCGGGGCGCGGTATGAGAACTTGCCTGCGTGGGTGATTCAGTGGCGGCATGCGACGCCGGTGCAGCTCGACGTGTCGGATGTCTATCGCGATGGCGTAGTGCAGTGGGGCGAAATCTGGATGCAGCCGGACATGTTGGTGCTGGCCGGACCGGAGATCGCAGGGCTTCCGTATGTAATTTCGGGGCTGGTGGCAGCGGGCGCGTTGGCGGCGGTGTTGTCGACGGCTGACGGGTTGCTGCTGACGATTGCGAACGCGCTGTCGCACGATGTGTATTTCCACATGATCGACCGGAACGCATCGAGCCAGAAGCGGGTGACGACGTCGAAGATCCTGTTGCTATGCGTGGCGATGTTCGCGTCGTATGTGACGTCGTTGAAGCTGGGCAATATTTTGTTTTTGGTGGGGGCGGCGTTCTCGTTGGCGGCGTCGTGCTTGTTCCCGGCGTTGGTGCTAGGGGTGTTCTGGAAGCGCACGACGCGGCTGGGCGCAACGGCCGGGATGGTGAGCGGGTTGCTGGTGTGCGTGTACTACATCATGACGACGTACCCGTTCTTCACAAGACTGACGGGCTTCGCCGGGGCCCGCTGGTGGGGCGTGGACCCGATTGCGGCAGGGGCGTTTGGCGTGCCGGTAGGGTTCGCGGTGGCAATCCTGTTCAGCCTGCTGGGCGGACGCCCGAGCGAACGGGACGAACATCTGGTGGACCACCTGCGTCGGCCCTGAGGAAGAAATTTTAGTAAGCGAACGCCGAAGGGACTGGGATATTCCCGCCGACCTGCTATAATGCGCGACTCTTCAGGAGAGATGGATGAGCGGTTTAAGTCGCACGCCTGGAAAGCGTGTATAGGTTAATAGCCTATCGGGGGTTCGAATCCCCCTCTCTCCGCCACAGATAAACAAAGGGCTCCCCGCGTGGGAGCCCTTTGTGCGTTTACTATCTCGGGGATATTTACCAACTCGGGGGAACGCGTGAGACGAATTATCACCATCGGTCAGGCTGACCCGCTCGCGGCGATTCACGAGATCGCTAGCGACATGCATGTTGCAGGCGGTATCAGCAAGCGTGAGATGCGCGAGTATGACGGGTTGTGCATACCGCCTGTCCCTGAATACACGAAGACAGCGATCATCAAGATTCGTAAGAGCGTGCGGGTCAGTCAAGGCGTGTTTGCCGAGTATCTCAATACCAGCCCTTCGACCGTTCAGAAGTGGGAGGAAGGTACAAAGAAGCCGAGTGGTGCAGCGGCCAAACTTCTCCAAGTGATAGAGAAACACGGGCTTGAAGTGCTGACGTAATTTCTTGCTGGCTTCTGCGTCAATCGATAAAGGGCTTCCCATGGGGAAGCCCTTTGCACATGTTCCGTTGGATAAATGTCTAGCGTGCGGTCGTGCTAACGAAGAAGCGTGACGCGTTTCGGCTTGCGCCGATCGCCCCTCATTGCCAGTTGGCTAGGCGGCGAGAAGGTCACCTTTTAGCTTGTGGCATTCGATAACAAGCTCTACGGTCATTTCGCCGAGTTCTTCGAAGATCGCGAGCAGAAACCTGTGCGGCATTTCATTGCCTGCGTAAGTCGTCGTGCACGTCGAGAGCGCCAGGATGCGTTCAGAGAGGACGTTGAGTCTGTCTACGGAAACGTGGACAAGGGAAGTTGCTGATGAATGATTCGTCATGCGGGGTGCCTCGTACTAGCCAATTTCTGGACCCCGCCACCCGCTGCATTGCGCAGGGGTGGGCGGGCACTGGACTAGGTTAGCGAACCGCTGATGATTCGGATTAGGCGGCACACCCGAAGGTGTCCCAATCCAGACCCGCCCGTTGACAAGAAGGCGTGGCATTGCGCACACGAAAGCCGCAAACATCGCGGCTATGTGCCCGAAAACATCGTTCAGGTCGCTAAACCCGGTCGCGTTTGTGGCGCGACGGGTACAAGACTAACGATCGGATTTCGAGGGCACCACGCGTTCAGAGTCGCATTCTAGGTCACTCGTTGAGATTCGGAACATTCTGATCTCTCAATGGGGATTCTTCTTGGTCGACGGCGAAGGTCGTCGTGACGCCCAACCGGAAACGAAAACGGAGCCGAATGGCTCCGTTGTCACGTTCGCACAGACGATTCTATCCGTACCGTTTGACCAGCAGCCCACTACCTATGAGTCCCACGACCATTGCAGTTACTGTAATGATTACGCTGGGTGTAAGCACGGTCGTACCTAGGCCGACGGCTGTTCCTCCCGTAAGCGTAGTCACAATCTTGATCAAACCACTAGAAGGCGGTTGCCGATGCGTGCTTGAGGGGAGTGTGCGATTAGGGGCGAGACTTGTCCTTCGGATTGAGCGCGCTCTGGATGCGCTAGCTGCAAGTCTTTTGCGCGTCGGTGTGGCGGACATTATCAACTCCATTGGCTAATGTTGCGTCCTGCACGTTGTAAGCCGAAACGACGATTACGACCATCAGAACGCAGGTAAATACTATCAGGATACCGGGCGGCTTCCAGTCCGATATCTCCCCTCGGGTAATCATGCCTGCGGCCACGACAGCGCCGCAGAGTAGGGCGGCAGCAAAGCAAATCCACACAGCAATCGAGTTTTGCCCAGTGACGGAATGCTCAACACCCCTCAGCCCTGATTGAACAGCAAGGATGGCCCCGCCGTACAACCACCCCATTGAATCAAACGCTTGACCCCACGCCCATTTCACTCGCTTGCATGCGGGCGTCACCAGCCACTTAGCTGCCCCGAGAAAGCCATAAATCAAAGTTGCTCCGAAGAGTGGGAGCAACGCTTGAAGCAATACCCATTTAGTTGCGGGAGACATGCAACTGCGCCTCGTCATGCATCAATGATTCTCCGGAAAATTCGCCCATACATCTCGGGCGATGTGGGGGCGGATTGTATGCCGGGGGTAGACGTTGGGCGTGCGGTTGCGTTGTGGCTTCTGGTGAAGAATCCCTAACAGAGCCGACCGGGCGGGGATATCCGCAGCGATGAAACTACGGTCTGTCGCATGGAAATTTGAGAGCCTGCCCAATTTGAGGTGCAAGGACGAAGGTCGCGCAACCTAAGCGTGACCTACCCGTACCAGGTGCCGGGGGCTGATCCATCCAGATGGCTTATTGAGGACGGTAATTTCGTTCCCGTGCAGGAACGAAATGCGTGGATCAATTGCTAGCGTTACTCCGCATCCACCTCAGGCCAGAGTCTCGGGAACAGGAACCTCAGGCTCTTCAACGGCAGCGCGAATGCAAGTTCGTCCCGATGGGAGTCGGATCTAAGAATCCCAAAGTCCAGCAGGCTACGCGTGATGCGCCGTGATGTTGCCTCGGTTTCCCCCAGGATTTTTGCGAAGTCAGAGCGGGATAGGGGGCGAGTGCGTGCAACGAATTCGAGAGCAAGGGCTGACCTCTCGGGTTTGATAACCGACTTCTCGGAGCCGATTTGCCACGGATTCGCATCCAGATACATGAGAAGGTCACGCAGGCGTGCGGTAAAGCCGCCTAACTCGACCATCTTCAACATGAAAGTAACTTGATCGAGGCAGCAGGTCAGGAAGTAGTCGACGAACTTCACCAACTCTTCTTGCGACAGGTTGCCTCGTCCATCCAGATCGTTGCGTCGGGGCATATCTGCTGCGGCAAGGCGCGCGTAATACTCTTCGTGGGTACGAGCAAAACCTCGCAGAGGTGACCAAAGGCCATCGGTTAGGCCAGATGCGTGAAGCGCCAAATGAGAGTGCAGACGGCAGACTCGGCCATTTCCGTCGATGAACGGGTGAATCCATGCAAGGCGATGATGTGAGCAAGCTATCGCGATGAGTTGGTATTCGGAGGGTCGAATTCGGGAGTAGCGCTTTCCCCATTCCTCCAGCAATTGGGGGATGAGACCCACAGGTGGTGCCATGTGTCTGCCGACGGTGACATCCTTTTCGCGAAATTCACCTGGACGGATCAGGTCACCTTCGTTTGTCAGTCGAAAATTCTCCGGAAGCGCCTCAAAGAACAGTCGATGTATCGTGCGGACTCGTTCTGCGTCGAACATTTCGTTGACGGTTACGTCTCGCCATTGCTGCTCCAGTTGCTCTTCGGCATGGATGTGCGCGGTGGCCATCAACTGTTTCTTGTGCTCTTCCGCGTCTGACGAGTAGTGATGTTCAAGCGCCTGTTGAATTTGCGCTGGCGTGGTGTGTTGTCCTTCAATTTTGTTGGTGTAGTACGAGTTCATGTTCCGCAGCAGCGGAACAAGTGCGTCGGCGACCGGGCCTCGTCCTTCGGCTTGCAAGTCGCGGGCCTTCTCGGACAGCGTTGCCGCGAGTTCGATTGATCCATCAAGCACCCGTTCTTCGGGGAATAGGGGCTGGATCGTGGCGACAGTAACCATTGGACGTTCCTTGCGTTGAGTTCCCCCCCCACTGAGAACACTCCACCCCTCACTGGTTGGTTGTCTGGAGGGTTGAATGTAGGGTTCTTTGGAAGGTGAATTGCTTCATAAGTTGTTGTGTATTATAGCTTTTTGTAATTCTCTGTGCGGATAAATGTAGGGTTCTTTGGTGGGGCTCCTGTTTTCGTAGTCGATAGCCCTCAAACCCCTCTCCCCGCTATCCCCGCCCCCCATCCCACCCCCCCGCGCATGAATGATTTCTCATCGCGCATACGCGTCGTTTTTTTCGTTTGTAAGGAAAAAAATGGCTGCCTACCTTCTCTCCACCGGTTCTTAGTCAAAAAACGCTGCTCGGATTCGTCGCTGCGGTAGGCGTTCACGCGCCGACGGCACTTGCCTTATGCGGTGAGCCGAGACAACCGAGCGCACTCGAATAACCGGACGGACCTGTCATTGAATCGGGTTCGGGGGGCAGAGCTACATGGATTGGAGATCCAGATGAAGAAAATCGCAGTCGGCCTAATCGCACTTTTCCTGTTTTCCAGCTCGGCGCTGGCGCAGTCGAACGTGACGCTTTATGGCGCAATTGATGAAGCGGTCGTGTACTCGAACAATTCCGGTGGTGGGAGCGTTGTGCAATTGCTCGACAGCTATCACTGGAACACGGTGTTCGGCATGAGGGGGACGGAGGATCTGGGGGGAGGGCTGAAGGTTGTTTTCGATCTGGCGAGTTATTTCAACTTGTCCAACGGCAAGCTGTTCCGATCGGATACGTTCTTTAGTCGCAGCGCTTGGGTGGGGTTATCCAAAGCGGAGTACGGCACGCTGACTTTCGGGCATCACAACGATTTTTCGGTGCTTTTACTGGGCAATTCGCCCGGATTCAACTCAACGTTTTCGCAGACGCCAGCGAATGCCGACCACATGGCGGGTGGGTATGTGAACAACTCTGCCTCTTATCGATCACCGACATTCGGCGGCTTCACCTTCTTCGCCCTCTATGCACTACCGGGCGGTGCATCAGACACCTATAACCGCGGTCGAGCACTGAGCTTCGCCGTGTCTTATGCAGACGAGCGGCTAAAAGCGGCAATTGTCGGCACCAAAATCAACGGAGTGAACTTCACGCCCACCTTAGCCGGGATGAAAACGTTCCTCGGCCAGACCGTGACGCCGTATCGCCCCTTTGCCGTCGATTCGCAAAACATCTACGGGGCGAGCGCTTCCTACAAGTTCGCCGACAAGTGGACCGCAGGATTGAGCTATACCGACGTGGCGTTTGCCGGTTTTGGTCAATATGAATCGATCCGCAGCGGCACGGCTGACGTCATTTACGATTTTCAGCCGGACCTCAAGATCACGTTGGGGTATGGGCGTAGCGCTTTAGGTTCGGGGCGACTCTCCAATTACAGCCTTTTCGTCGACAAATTCCTGTCGAAGCGAACCGACATCTATGTCGGCGCGAGTTTCGTGACGTCCTCCGGGGCGACGCAATCCGCCGTCTTATTCCCTCTCACGCCATCGACGACCAACCGTCAGTTTGCTGTGGCAACCGGGATTCGCACCTTCTTCTGACGAGTAGTGCCGCACTTAATAAATCGAGAAGAAAACGCATGTGTTTGAGCGCGCTCGCTCCCGTCTGACGCAGAGTGAGTGCAGCAAATCAAAGCTATTTGGAGGGTTTCAAT
This sequence comes from Pandoraea pneumonica, assembly GCF_049918595.1. Lineage (GTDB taxonomy): Bacteria > Pseudomonadota > Gammaproteobacteria > Burkholderiales > Burkholderiaceae > Pandoraea > Pandoraea pneumonica_A. Next base: position 21,224 of record NZ_JBNCRZ010000001.1, on the reverse strand, counting down.
GAAACAGGGGAATATCACTTCCGCCGCGGAAGCGCGGTCGGAAGGCAAGCGCACGAATGAACCATGGCTAATGGTCATCTACGCGACGATCGGCGCGGGCGTGTGCAGCACGGCGGTCATTCTGATGACGGTGGGTGTGTTCATTCGAGCGCTGGGCGCAGCACACGGCTGGGATCGCGGGCAAATCTCCGGAGCGCTGTCTATCTGCGCGATCAGTCTGGCCGTCGCGACGCCCGTAATCGGTGCGCTGATCGACCGCTTTCACCTCCGAACCGTGCTTGTGACGTCGTTGCTCACCTATGGCGCGACGGTGCTGGCAGTTCCGCTGATGGTGAAGACGTGGGGAATCACCGGCTTTTTCCTCGCGTTTTTCTTGATCGGCGTCTTCGGCGCGGGTTCGAACACCATCGTCTACTTACGAGTGATCTCCGGTTGGTTCGACCGATCGCGTGGCCTTGCGCTTGGCATCAACATGGCTGGCGTTGCGCTCGGAGGGGCCATCGCAGCCCCATTTGCCGCTGCGATGATCCAGCGGTTTGGATGGGAGGCTGGCTACTACGCGCTTGGCGCAATGCCGATCGTGCTCGGCGTGCCATTGGGGCTGTTTCTACTGCGAGAAGCGCCGTCCGAGGGCAACGTAAGCGGCCGCGCCGCCGGGACATTCGGGACAGCCGGAAGCACGCTAGCGCAAGCGCTCTCCAGCCGCGCATTCTGGCTGGTTGGGATTTCCGCATTCCTCATGGCCGTCGCGATCAATGGCGCGCAGATCCACTTGGTGCCCATGTTGCTCGACCGTGGCGTCGCGCTCTCGTCGGCGGCTTTCGCGACGACTGTATTGGCGGTTGCCGCGCTCATCGGACGCGTTGCGGCGGGTTATCTATTCGATCGAATCTTTGCCCCTCGCGCCGCCATTGGCATTTTTGCGTTGTCGTGTGTTGGCTGCGCGGGACTTCTGGCAACGAACGCCCCGGGGTCCGTGTATCTGTGCGCGGCACTTCTCGGCTTTGGTGCCGGTGCCGAATCCGATCTGCTGGGGTATTTAATTAGCCGGTATTTCGGATTGGATCACTTCGGCAAGATATTCGGTTGGGTGTTTGCGTCGTTTATGGCGGGATCGGCCGTCGGCCCGGTCGTGTTCGGAATGGGATTCGACGCGTCGGGAAGTTACGCCATGCCGCTCTATCTGGCGTGCGTGGCCCTGCTGGCCGTCTGCGCGTTGTGCGCGATGATGCCGCGATATGCCCCAGTTCAAGAGGCTCGACTGGAAAGCGCTACCTAATCGTTGAATGCCGTTCCGCTCGCTAAGGCACGAGCACCGGGACGCATTACAAAAAGTGAGGCAAGGGCGTCGAACAAAACGTGTATAGCGCGTTGACGCCTTGCATACAGTGCACAAAACTCTCCACTCCATTTGAGCCAAGCTCGCAGACGGTCGTCTGAAGGCTTGGCACGCGTTTCGGGGAAAAGATGAAAGAAGTCGAACTAGAAGTGCTGATCGCGTCGAGATTGCGCGACGCGTACACCAGCGGTCCCATTGCTCCATTCGCTTCCTGCGTTGATGGCGATATCGACGCCGCTTATCGCATCCAACACCGCAACACCGACCATGCGCTGAAGGTCGACGGCCGCCGAATCGTGGGGCGGAAGATCGGGCTGACATCTACGGCTGTCCAGAAACAGCTTGGCGTCGACCAGCCTGACTACGGCGCGCTGTTTGACGACATGGCGATCGCCAACGCCGGGACCATCGATATGTCGAGCCTTTTACAGCCAAAGATCGAAGCGGAGATCGCATTTGGTTTTCGCGTGGACATTGACGACCGGTCACTCGAAATGTCCGACCTGTTCGAGCGAATTGAATGGGTGGCCCCGGCGCTGGAAATCGTGGATAGCCGCATCGATAACTGGCGGATTGGGATTGTGGAGACGATCGCGGATAACGCGTCGTCCGGTCGCTTCGTGATTGGCCCGAAATTGCCATTCACGTCGGACATCGAGTTGGTGAACTGCCAAATGCAAATGCAGGAGAACCGGCAGGTGGCTTCGACGGGAAGCGGGGCGGCGTGTTTGGGGCATCCGCTGAACGCAGCGCTTTGGCTCGCCAAAAAATTGATCGAGATGGGGCATCCGATCAAAGCGGGAGAGTTGGTGCTTAGCGGCGCACTCGGACCCATGGTGAGCGTCAAGCATCACAGCACGTATCACGCCGCTATCGAGGGGATCGGTGAGGTCTCCGTTCGGTCCAGCGCTGAAGCCGGAATTTGATTCGGAAGTTAGGAGAGGAAGTTGCCATACCTAGATCATCATGAAAGTCGGCTGTATTACGAGGTGCACGGCAGCGGCTCGCCGGTAGTGCTATTGCATGGCGTGGGCGGTAATCACGCAAGCTGGTTTTATCAAGTTGCAGCATGGCGAGAAGATTTTCAGGTCATTCTTGTGGATGCCCGAGGCTTTGGGAAATCCACGGACGCCGAGCTAGCCGGACGCACGGAGTTCACGAACGATCTCCTCGCAATTCTGGATGCGCTCGATTTGCACCGCGTATCGTTTGTTGCGCAGTCGATGGGCGCTGGCACCGCGATCGATTTCGCGTGTCGATATCCAGACCGCGTTGCGTCCCTTCTGATTGCCGATTCTCTGGTCGGCATTACCTTGCCGGAATCCATCGCTTTGGAAATGGCAAAGGTGCAAAACGCTACGCGCGACCTGTCCCAGGCAGAACGTGTGCTTGGACGCACACACCTCGCTAATTCCCCTGCAATGACGCAGTTGTATCTGCAAATTGCCGGATTCAATCGGTACACCTTTAAAACACTGGTGGGCGTTCAGCCGTCTTACACACCCGAGCAGATCGCAGCAACGGGCGTACGTATCGGCTTTCTCGTTGGCGAGGAGGATGTTCTGTTTCCAGCAAAGATCGTCGCTGACGTCTGCAAGCGCTTTGCCGGATCGGAATTGATAACGCTACCCGGCGCTGGGCATTCCGCCTATTTCGAGGCGCCAGACGCCTTTAATACGCGCGTCGCCGGTTGGCTTCGATCCCAAGCGTCCCAAGCATAGACAGCCAGCGAACTGCGGCATGCAAAGAGCGCTCGCGAGATTGACCGAGGTCTGGATTGCCGGGGGGCAACCTTCTGCGCCTGCGGTCAATCTCGCGACGCACCCTTTAGGCCAACGGCGCTATCGCTCACGTTTGAGCGCCATTGATGGAAGGTTCCGGCGGCTATGGCAGCTTCACAGGAAGTCGGGCAGCGATTGCGCGACTGGATATACGACGCGATCCGAGATCTCGTCGAGCGCGGCAAGCTGCAACCCGGTCAACGGTTGACGGAAACGCATCTCGCCGCACGATTTGGCGTTTCCAGAACGCCTGTGCGTGAGGCATTGTTTCAGTTGGCTAGGGAAGGGCTGCTGGAGCCATTGGAGCGAGGTTACGGGTTCAGTGAAATGCCGATGCAGGCGTTACTGGCCCGATTGGACGTGAAAGCGTTGCTCGATCCGGTGGTCGTCGCTAACGTTGCTGAATCAGGAACCGTCGCACAGATCTCGCAAATTGCCATCTTGTCGGACGATGCGAGACGTGTGCTCCTTTCCGACGCTTCGTCATTCGCGGCGGCGAGCGCAGTTCACGGATTGCAGAAAACCCTCGGCATCGCTTGCACAAACCACGTGCTCGCACGGTGCTTCGTCGCTGCGGAAGATGACTTTCTCGCCGCGAGGCCATTGCTGCTGCGATCAATGAAAACCCGCTTAATGACCTCGGACTATCTGGACGTCCTCGTTAAGCAACTGATGAGCAGGGACGCAATGTCAGCCGAGGCTCAAACGCGCGCCTATATCGCCAGACTTGCGGAATCGTGCGGCATGCAAGCCTGAGAAGTCGACGCAAGGAAGGGGACGCAGTTACGAACGCGTCTCCGCGGCCGTCTTCACGCTTCGCTTTCGGGGCGCACGTCCCGAGGGGTTCGGATGCGTTTTTATCAGCATCTCGACATACTCTTTCGCAATCTTCCCCGCGCCTTTCACGTCGCGCGAACGAATCGCCGCGAGCAACAAGCCATCGCGATGCACTGAAATAGCGCGATTCCCTTCGTCTTTGTAATGCTCGTTGCGAACCAGCAGGAACTGATCTTCCAGCACTGCACAAACGCGCGTTAGCGCCGTGTTGTGGCTCATGTCGAGCAGTAGGGTGCGGAACTCATGTGCCGCCGCGACAAACGCGGAATACTTCGACGACGCCTCGGCCTTCTTCATCTTTTCGTAGGCGCTCGCCAAGGCTTCGATCTGCTCGTCGGATCCGTACTTTGCCGCGTGTTCGGCCAGCGGCGGATCCAGCAATAGCCGGACTTGCATCCGTTGCAGGAAATCTCGCGGCGTATCCGTCATCAGCGAATACCCGCGATCGGTGCGCACAACCAAGCCCTCACGCGCCAATTGGAAGAGCGCTTCACGTATCGGCGTGCGCGAGACCCCATAGCGCTCGGCCAATTCCAGCTCAACGAGCCGCGACCCGGCCGGAATGGCGCCCCCGTGCAGATCCTCCCGAAGCAGTTGGTAAACCTGATCGCGTAGCCGATCGCTCTGTACGACTCTACGGGTGGCGCTCATAGCGTTGAAGTTTTGGTTAGTTCGCACCGATTCTACGACGAAACGCCTGAGATTTCGGTGCGCAAAGTGGGATTCCGTGACATTCACTCAACACATTCGCAATGCTCATGCATAGGTGAATTTCAAATCGTTTGTTGCGCCTTGAACGCGGCCCTAGGATGGCAATCACGTCGAGTTGCGGCGTCGAAACTATCCGCACGCAATAAGAAGTCCAGTATTCATTGCATACAGTACGCAAACAAATAAATCGGAGACGCCCACAATGAGCGAACAGGCACATTTTGTAGACGAAAGTTTGTTGAACAAGGTCCCGCGCTGGCGCAATTACCTTGCGGCGAAGCTTGGCTTTCGGAATCACTGGTATCCGGTAAAGCTGTCCAGCGACGTTCTCGAAGGGAAGGTGAGCCAGGCGACGGTGTGTGGCGAGGAGATCCTGCTCAAGCGCGTGGACGGCGAAGTGAAGGCGATTCGCGACCGGTGCCTGCATCGCGGCGTGAAGTTCTCCGAGAAGGTGGAGTGCTATACGCCCGACACCATCACGTGCTGGTACCACGGCTTCACCTACAAGTGGAATGATGGCAAGCTGTGCGACATCCTGGCCTCGCCCGACAGCAAGGCAATTGGCCGACGTAGCGTCAAGAGCTATCCGGTTCAGGAAGCCAAGGGCCTGATCTTCGTGTTCGTGGGCGACGAAGGTTTTGAAGCGCCACCGCTCGCGGAAGACGTGCCGCCGACGTTCCTCGACGACGATTTGGAATTGCACTGCGCAATCTACGAAGTCGAGTCGAACTGGCGCGTCGGGTGCGAGAACGGCTTCGACGGCTTGCACGTGTACATCCACCGCGCTTCGGAGCTTGTGCCGGACACGCAGCGATCCCTGCCCATTGGGCACCTTGCGAAGTCAGGTGACGTGCTCGTACACGAGGAGGCGGGCGCACCGAAAGGCGTCTACGACGCATTCGCCAACCATACGAGCATTTGGGAAGGAAAGGTCGATGGTCAGGTCGTCGTCACTGGCACGAAACGCGTGTCTGAAAAGCCGACCCGAACCACGGCAGCGTCGCTCTGGATGCCGTGCGGGCTGCGCGTCGATGACTTCCCCGATCAGGACATCACGCAGTTCGAGTTCTACGTCCCCGTTACGGAATCGAAGCACCTCTACGTGATGCTCGTCGGCAAGCGCGTTTCGTCGGAGGAAGAAAGCGCGCATTTCAATCATGAGTTCTGGAATCGCTGGAAGCCTATCGGTTTCGAGAATTTCAACGCTCAGGACATTCAGGCGCGACTGGCGCTTCAGACGTTCTACAAGCGCGATACGGCCTGGCTCGACGAGATGCTTATCGAAGGCGATTCGCCGCTTATCAAGTGGCGCGAGCTGTGCCATCGCCATGCGCGCGGCATTCAGAAGCCGGAACACATGTGAGCGGTCGAGGCTCAATGGCGCAAGGTGAGCAATGAAAAATACACACGAGAATGAGCCGATGGTGATCATCGGCGCGGGCATCGCAGCCGTCTACGCCGCCGAAAGCGCGCGAAAGGCGGGCTTCGACGGCCGAATCATCATCTGCGGAGACGAGAGCGAGGCCCCTTACGACCGTCCGCCGCTTTCCAAAAAGGTGCTGCAAGAGGCGGCGGAGGCGGACCACATTTCGTTGCGGGACAACGCGTTTTACGACGCGCATGACATCGATCTGCGCCTCGGCAACGCGGCGCAGCGTATTGATCGGGACGCGCGTCAGGTCATGTTCGCCGACGGCACGTCCCTCGGGTACGGCACGCTCGTGCTGGCGACCGGGTCTTCGCTGCGCACGCTTGCTTTGCTTCATCCCGGTATGCAGCACGTGTTTTACCTGCGTCGGATTTCTGATGCCATCGCATTGCGAGAGGCGCTGCCGAATATCCGGAGCCTCGCGGTGGTTGGCGCGGGCGTTATCGGTCTTGAGGTGGCGTCTGTCGCCAACGGCATGGGAATCGACGTGACGGTGCTGGAAGCGGGAGACCGTCCAATGGCTCGCGCAACCTGCGTCGAGGTTTGCGATTTCGTCGTGAAGCAGCACGAAGAACGAGGTGTGCGCATTCGCACCGGCGTCTCGATTCGAGAGGTCACTGAACGCGCGCCTGGTTACCGCCTGGCGCTCTCCAATGGCGAATCGCTCGACGCGGATGCGGTAGTGGTCGGCATCGGCGTGGTGCCGAACGTCGCTCTTGCCGACGCCGCTGGCATCGAGACGTGCGCGTCGGGAATCTGCGTCGACGGGCGCGGCCGAACCTCCGACGAGCACATCTATGCAGCCGGGGAAGTCGCGTTTCACTTCAACGCCCGTGTGGGCCGTCCGGAGCGTCAGGAGAACTGGCATCACGCCGTCGCCCACGGCGAGCACGTCGGACGGGCCATCGTGTGCGGTGGGCCTGACTACGAAGAAATCAGCGGCTATTGGTCGGATCAGTACGACTTCAGCCTCCAGTCATTCGGGGTGGCCATTGGCGAGCAGAACATCGTGCGTGGCGATCCCGCCACCGGGGCGTTCGTCGTCTTCCACTTGCAGGCTGACGTGGTTGTTGGCGTCAGTGCCGTGGGCGCGCCTCGCGAAATGCGGGCGGGCAAAGCGCTCGTGAGGTCGGCGTCCAAAGTCCCCGTTTCAGTGCTCCGCGATGCCAGCGTCGACTTGGCAAAGTGGCGGGACGAGCGGCGTTTCGATGCCAAGTCGGCGTAGGGGGCAGCGTGCGAATCCTATTTGCAATGACGGGCAAGGATACAAAGCCCTGGATCGAAGCGCTGCGAAACGCACTGCCGAGGGCCGACGTGCGGGAGTGGGGCCACGCCGACGTGTCCCCGGCCGATTACGTGCTGGTCTGGAAATCCGATCCAGTGACCCTGCGCAAGCGCACCGGACTGAAAGCCCTCTTCAACGTAGGGGCTGGGGTCGACTGGATTTTGAAAGCGGTCGAGCAAGACCCCACGGTGGTGAGCCGGGACGTGCCCATCTACCGGATCGAAGACGCTGGCATGGCATCGCAGATGGTCGAGTACGCCACGTACGCGACGTTGCGAAGCTTCCGACGCTTCGATGCGTATGAGCAGCAGCAGCGCGAGGGCGTCTGGCAGCCGCTCGCCGTTCATGCGGCTGACGAGTTCATTGTCGGCGTACTCGGTTTGGGCAGCCTCGGTGCAGCGGTCGCCAGTCGGCTGGCGTCGTTCGGCTTCCAAGTCCGGGGCTACAGCCGATCTCCGAAACAGTTGGACGGCGTGCAGTGTTTCAGTGGCAAGGACGAGTGGTCTTCGTTCGTTCAGGGCGCCCATGTCCTGATCAATCTCCTGCCCAACACACCGGAAACCCTCGGGGTGCTGAACGCACAGACATTCCAGCGGCTTGCCAAAGGCGCGCACGTCGTGAATTTGGCGCGCGGCGAGCATCTGGTCGAGCAGGATCTTCTCTCGGCCATCGAGCACGGACAACTCTCCGGCGCGACCCTCGATGTCTTCATGCAGGAACCACTTCCCGCCGGTCATCCCTTTTGGAAAGAACCACGCATCGGTATGACGCCACACATCTCGGCGCAAACGCGGTTGGGGGAGAGCGTCGAGCAGATGGTGCGCAAGATCGATGAGATTGAACACGGCCGAACGCCCACCGGTCGGGTGGATGTGCTTCGCGGCTATTGAACGGAATAGGTAAGGCTTATGGAAAAGAAGATTTTCTTGTGTCGCAAGGCGGAGGTGCCGAGCGAGAGCGTGATTCAGGTCTGCCCGAAAGAGGTCGAAGACGGGCTCGCGGTCTATCACGTCGAAGGGAAGTTCTATGCGACGGAGGATCTCTGCACGCACGGCATGGTTGCGCTCTCGGGCGGCGATCTGCAAGGCACCACTATTTTTTGCCCGCTCCATGGCGGGGCATTCGATATCTGCTCGGGCGAGGCTGTCGAGAAGCCGTGCACCGTGCCACTCAAAACCTACCGCGTCATTGAAGAAGGCGACGCGCTGTTCGGTCTCATCGACTGACCTTGCCCTTAGTCACACGCCAGGCAGGAAGCGTCGATTCAATTTCGGAGGGGAAACGTATGTTCAGTAAGGAAGACAACGAGCGACTGTGTCGAGTAGGCCCGGACACGCCGATGGGCAAGGCATTCAGAAGCATGTGGATGCCGTTCCTGATGCCGGAAGAACTGCCCGGCCCGGACTGTCCGCCCATTCGCGTTCGCTTGCTTGGGGAAGACCTCGTCGCGTTTCGCGATACCAACGGCAAGATCGGCCTGCTCGATCGCTATTGCCCGCATCGCCGCGTGGACCTTTTCTTCGGGCGCAACGAAGAGTGTGGTCTGCGCTGCGTGTATCACGGCTGGAAGTTCGATGTCACCGGTGCGATCATCGATATGCCAGCAGAGCCGGAGAATACGCGCATGAAAGCCGATACGCGCATCAAGAGCTATCCGGTGATCGAGTGGGGCGGCGTCATCTGGGCGTATATGGGCGATCCCGCGCACATGCCCGAGCGGCCGCCCGAACTCGAATGGGGACTCGTGCCGCCTGATTTTCGATTCATCACGAAGCGCTTGCAGCGCACGAATTACGCGCAAGGGGTGGAAGGCGGCATTGATTCCAGCCATGTGGGCATTCTCCACAGTCACCTCGACGCGGAACATCCCGACCTGCCGTTTCGCCAGCGGCAGGTGTCGCCCAACCTCGCCATTCCGTATCTGGCGTCGGACACCGCGCCGAAGTTCTTTGTTCGCCCGACCGACTACGGCATGGCCATCGGCGCTCGGCGCAACGCGGGCGATACCTCGTACTACTGGCGCGTCACGCAGTTTCTCGCGCCGTTCTACACGATGATTGCGCCGATCAAGGAAGGACGCGCCTACATGGGGCATGCATGGACGCCCATCGACGACGAGAATTGCTGGGTGTTCACGATGACGTGGAATAGTGACCGTCCGCTGAGTCAGGAGGAACTGGACCACGGCGCGGTGCATTCGGATGTGATGAACGACGGCTCGTATCGCCCCCTGGTGACGGCAGAAACGGACTACGGCATCGACCGTCTGCGTCAGCGCCTGCATAGCTCGACGGGCATCGAAGGCATCGGCATGCAGGACACTGCCGTGCAGGAAAGCATGGGCCCTATCGTCGACCGGTCGCGCGAGAATCTGGGTTCAGGCGACGCGGCCATCGTCGGCTTCCGTAAGGCGCTGCTAAAGCTGACGACGCAGTGGGAAGCGGCGGGTGTGCTCGACGTCGCACACCACCCCGAGTGGTACCGCGTTCGATCCACGGCCGCCATTCTCGAACACGGCATCGATTTTCAGGCGGGCACCTCGGCCGCCACGACCGTGGGTTGATCCATCTCGCAACGCAAGCGACTGGCTTCTCCTGCAAGCCAGTCGCACAGCGAACGCACAGCCCCATCTTCCTGAGCGCCCTCGCGCATCAATAAGTGATAGGCCCCCGCGCTGGTGACCTCGCCTAGCGGCGGCACCACCAACTCGTCGCGTCCCTCGTAGTTTTCCAGCACCGCCTTCGGCACAAGCGCCACGCCCTTGCCATCCTTCACGGCTTGCAGCGTGATGAAGAAGTGCCCGAAGTCGAGCGGGTTGGCGTCGTCCGGCACACGCAGTCCGTGCAAGGCCAGCCAATCCGGCCACGCGTGCCGTCGGCTCGCCGTATTGATCAGACGGTATTGCAGCAAGTCGGCGGGCGCGTTGATGGCGCCTACTGCGTCCATGAGATGCGGCGAGACGACGGGGACAAGAATGTCGGGGAAGAGCGGCTCGACGTAGACGTCCTTCCAGTTCTCCGTCATGTCCAGATCGATGCGCGGCGCGCGCCGGTCGTAGCGTTGTCCGGGCACCTTGCCCACGCGGATGGCGACATCCACCTTCTCGCTGTGCAGATTCACGGGGTCGATCGACGAGATCAGCCGGACTTCGATATCCCGGTGCGCCTCGGTGAATTGCGCCAGCCTCGGCATGAGCCAGCACGTGGCGAGCGTTGGCAGGACATCGAGCGTGACGACGCGGTGGGTGTCTCGCACAGCGCGATGCGTCGCCATGGAGATGATGTCGAGCGCTTGTTGAATCGATCGAAAGTACTCGCGTCCGGCGGGTGTCATTTCGATCTTTCGCGTCAGCCGGACAAACAGCTTTTGCCCGAGAAAACTTTCGAGAAGCCGAATCTGCCGGGAGATCGCCCCCTGAGTCAGATGTAGCTCTTCTCCGGCTTTGGTAAAGGACAAGTGCCGCGTCGACGCTTCGAAAGCGCGCAGGGCCAGCAAGGGGGGAAGACGATAGCTCATATGACGTACCAAGTTCGACAGGCTTGAGACAGGGCTCCCGCACCGGTGTTTATCAGTGACGCATTCCGAAATGCACACATCCGACGCAGAAAAAATCGTTTGTTGATGGGAGAGGTGAACTCCTACCATCCAGACTCGTATCCGACAGGTCGCGCAGGTTCGAAATTACAGAAAATCGCGATTTGTGTGGCTTGAGTCCTTTATTTATCAGGCACTTACGGATTCCACTGTATACAGTACTCAATGGATTCGATACTAGAGAAAACGCTATGGCAAAAATTGTGATGGGCATCGGTTCCTCTCATAGTCCGACCCTTTTGATGAAGCCATCCGCATGGTTGGCCCGCGCCGCGACTGACGATCAAAATTTCTTTGTGCTTCACGATCACTCAGGCGCTCGGGTGAGCTATGGCGAGTTGCTCGAAAAGGCCGACCCGGCAATCCTGGACGAGATCACGCCCGCCAAACTCGAGCAGCGTCATAAGCAGAATCAAGCGGCTGTGGCGCAACTTGCCGAGACGCTTAACAAAGTGAACCCCGACATCGTCGTGATCATTGGCGACGACCATAAAGAGGTGTTTCACGACGACAACATGCCGGCACTGTCGGTGTATTGGGGCGAGACCATTCCTTATCGTCCGACGGGGATCATGAAGTGGAAGTACGACCCGGATCTCGATCAAGAGCTCTGGTATCCGCAGGAGCCGAAGGACTATCCCGTTGCGTCGCAATACGCAGAGCGTTTGATTCGCGGAATGATGGATGACGGCTTCGATGTTGCGCAGTCGAAGTACTTTAAAGATCAGCAGGCAATGAGCCATTCCTTTGGCTACGTCTATTACAAGCTCATGACCGAGAAGATCTACCCGTCGATTCCGGTCAGCATCAACACCTATTACCCACCTAACAACGTGTCGCCGCTGCGCGCCTATCGCATCGGGCAGTCGATCCGTCGTCAGATCGAATCATGGAGCGAAGACCTGCGGGTGGTTGTTATGTCGACGGGCGGGCTGAGTCACTTCGTCGTCGACGAAGCGTTCGATCGCGATTTCCTCGAGCGCCTCGCGGCGGGGGGACCTGACGTCCACGCTCAACTGCCGCTGCAAAAGCTTCAGTCGGGCAATTCCGAGTTCCGTTGCTGGTCGGCATTGGCCGGTGCAGTCGACGGCATGAAGATGGATCTGATCGACTACATCCCGTGCTATCGCAGCCCCGCCGGAACCGGATGCGCCATGGCATTTGCGACCTGGTCGTAACGCTAAGCCTTTGGTTTTCGGGTAGCGGCGTGAAAGCCTTGGCCGCTGCCCTTGATAACGCCGGTGAATTCGAGGATTGGGAAAAGTAGATATGCAAGCGCATACGAGCGGTCAAACGAAACGAGTGGGTGTGGCGGTACTGGGGACGGTAGGTAAGTCGATTGCGAAAGCGCTCGATGAGGGGATTCCGGGGATTGAGCTTGTCGCCGTCGCGGCGCGTGATGGCAAAGCGGCTGCTGAGTGGGCTGCTTCTCTGAGGAGTCGTCCCGTCGTCGCCAGCTTTAGCCAGATGGCCGAGATTTGCGACGTCGTCATCGAATGCGCGCCGGCGCATCTTCTGCCGGAAATCGCTGCGCCCGCGCTCAAATTGGGGAAGCAGGTTGTCGTACTTAGTTGCGGCGCACTGCTCGACAACGACGAACTCATCGACATTGCGCGTGAGCACGGCGGACAGATCGTGATTCCGACCGGGGCGCTGCTGGGGCTGGATGCGGTGAACGCTGCGGCAGAAGGCCGAATCATGTCGGTGAACATGGTGACGCGTAAGCCCGTCAAGGGACTCTTGGGCGCGCCGTATCTTGCAGAGCAAGGGATCGTGCTCGACGGAATCACCGAGAAGACGCGGATATTCTCCGGCACAGCACGCGAAGCGGCGAAGGGCTTCCCCGCGAATTTGAATGTCGTGGTTGCGCTGTCGCTGGCGGGCATTGGCCCCGATCAGACGAAGCTGGAAATCTGGGCAGATCCGGACATCACGCGAAACATGCACACCATCACGGTGGAATCGGACGCGGCGTTGTTCTCCATGTCGATCGAAAACATTCCGACCGAAAACCCCCGCACGGGGCGGATTACGGCGCAAAGCGTGTTGGCGCTTCTGCGCAAAATGACGTCGCCGATGCGCGTGGGAACGTGAGGCGCGGCCATGAGCGTACGACGCCGCCCCCCTGTGGAACTGCACCGGCTGATTAGCGCGCTCGTGCACCGTCCCGAGTTGGTCGCCCGGCTGCGAGAGGCGCCGGATCAGGTGCACGAGGAATTCGGGATTCCCGCAGATCAACGCGTGCAATTGCAGGCCGAGCCAGCGAAAGCGCTGCGCGAACTCGATGTGCATCCGAACTTGCAGTTCAAGTATCTCGGTGCCTGTGGCTTGTTGAAGCTGGCCCCGGCGTCGATTGCTCCGTTTCTTCAACAACAAGGTCTTGGCGATGGGAAAGATTGTTAGTGCCGCGGCCACGTCTCACACGTTCGGCGTGGCGGATGGGGTGGAGGCGCAAGCGCAGCGCATCTTCGACGGCATCGACCGAATTGGGCAGGCGATTCAGGCATCGAAGCCCGATGTGATCCTGATTGCCACCAGCGACCATCTCGTCAACTTCTCGCTCGATTTCCAGATTCCGCTCGCTGTCGGTATCTCGGACGAGTGGTGTCCCTACGGCGATCTTGGCGTGCCCCGGCAGCCGTTTCCGGGACATCGGACGTTTGCCACGGAACTCGTCGCGTTTGCCGCGACGAAGAATTTCGATCTTGTTGCGGTCGAGAACGTTAAGCCGGATCACGGGCTTGCCATGCCAAACGCGATCATCAATCGCAGCATGAACGTGCCGGTCGTGCCGATCTACATCAATACCGTGATGACACCTGCACCGACTTGCGCGCGGAGCTTTGCGTTGGGCAAGGCTGTGCGGGAATTTGTGGAAACCGCGCGACCGGCGCGCGAGCGTGTCGCGGTTTTGGCGACGGGCGGGCTCTCGCACTGGATCTGCTTGCCCGATTCAGGGCGCGTGAATGCGAAATGGGATCGTGAATTGATCGAACGGGTCGCGACCGGGCGTGGTGCCGAACTGGCGGACTTGTCGTTCGACGAGATCATCAGGGACGGCGGAAACGGCGGACTCGAGATGGCCACTTGGGCATTCATGGCCGGTACGACAGGGGCGAGCGTGGGCGAACAGGTCTATTACGAAGAAATGACCGCGTGGTGGACCGGCATGGGCGGCGTGCTCATGCATCTGGATGAGGCGTAATTTTCATCCACCCGCGACTCGTTGTTTCTCTAAACATTTGAAGAAGGTTTGATGATGAGTTATCCCTCTCTGCCTGCTGATATTCAGGCGGCAAGTCACACGGTCGATGTGAATGGCATCGAAACGCATTACCTCGACATTGGACACGGCGACCCTCTGATCTTGATCCATGGTGGTGGCGCCGGCGCTGACAGCTGGGGCAACTGGCGTGGCTGCCTGGACGCTTACGCAAAGCACTTTCGCGTGATTGCCTACGATATGCCGGGCTTCGGTCGTTCTGCGAAACCGTCTCCCGACGTGTACGAGTACACGCAACAGAACCGCAATCGCCATTTGCTCGGATTCATCGATGCGCTTGGTCTTGAGCGCGTCAGGATCATTGGGAATTCGATGGGCGGGGCGACGGGGCTTGGGCTGGCGATCGACCATCCGGAACGCGTCGAAAGGCTCATTTTGATGGGGAGCGCAGGACTGAATATCGCTAATCCGGATCCGTCGTATATCAAGAACCTGCAAGGCTACGACTTCACGCTTGAGGCCATGCAGCGGATCATGCGCGCGATGGTGGGATCTCGTCACGTTGTCGATCCGGTGATCGTGCAATATCGCCACGAGATCATGCAGAACGAGGACGCCCGGCAGGCGATTCAGCAAATCACCCGGGCCAAACTGACTTATGAGCGCGAGCAGATTGCGTCAGTGAAGACGCCGACCCTTGTCGTCGGCGGGAAGGAGGACAAAGTGGCGGTGCTGGCTCGAACGTACGGTTATCTGGAGTTATTGGATAACTCGTGGGGATTCATCGTGCCTCACGTCGGGCACTGGGTGATGATTGAAGCGCCGCAAGAGTTTGCGGTGATGACGCTGGGCTTTTTGACGGACCCCGCCTTCGTTGCGTGTTAAGCCGTAGCGACCTGCCGTCAACGTGACATCAATGCGTATTACGCTTTCACGGACGTTTTGAACGTGTATGCGGTACCAACACATACGAAAGCATTGATATCACGGGATCATTTCAAATGACAGTGCCACACCTCATCAATTTGATTGCGCATGTGGCGGCGGGTGTTTGCGCGATGGGTATCGGATTTTTTATCCTGTTCACGACCAAAGGAACGGTCGTGCACAGGAAAATGGGGCGCGTCTTCACCTATTTCACGCTTGCCGTGTGTCTCTCAGCGGTGATCGGCAGCGTGTTTTTTCGCTTCATTCCCATGTTTGCAGTGCTGACCGTTCTGGTGGCATTTCAGCTACTAAGCGGTTGGCATGTGATCTACACCAAGGATCTAGGGCCGAACAGAGTCGATTTGCTTCTTGCGTCATGTGCAAGCTTGTTCGGTGGTCTGCTACTGAAGCAGGTGCTGTCTTCCCCTTCGACAGGCAGCACGTCAAACGTGGTCGTATATTCGTCGCTCGGGACGCTAGCGCTCTTAGTTTTTTATGAGTTTTTGCGCTGGACATTTCCAAAGGCGTGGCATGCGAATCTGTGGCGTTACGAGCACATCTACAAACTCGTCGCCTCTCTGTTCGCCATGATTTCGGCGTTCGTCGGCAATGTCATTCGCTTTGGTCAACCATACTCTCAAATCGCTCCGTCGATTGTTGGGTTGCTCACCATTGGATGGTTCTTCTGGATGAACTATCGATACCGAATGAAGCCGTTGTTGACGGCTGCCTAGGTCATTGAGAATTCCACGCTCACGTACTTGCCACAAGCGTCGCAAAACACCATAAAATCAAGCGTCTTATAAGGCTCTTGATTTTCAATAGGCTCGCCATTCGCTCGGTGGACCCGTTGGAGATTGAAGAATGACCTCCAACGGGGAAGCGCGTCATGGCAAACACGGAAATTCGGATTTCAACGGATTCGATCGAACCGTCGTTACGCGACGACTTTTGGCGTGAAGTGACGCGTCCATTTGTCGAGACCATGCGCTCCAAGACTTCGAATGCGGTCCCGTTGGAAGGCGCGATGTTGATCCGCACCGTTGGTGGAATGACGCTCGGATCAACAAGATTCAACGCGCAGCGCTATGTGCGCGACAAACGAACTATCGCGCAAGGCGGCCTCGATCATTACTTGATTCACGTGTTGGCGGCTGGATCAATTCACGGTGACTTTGCTGGGAAAGATGTCGTCGCCGCACCGGGTGGAATCTGTGTCATCGATCTTGCGCGAACCTATACGTGCGAAGTTGACGCGGGCGTGCGAGTGGCTACGACGGTTCCGCGTGCGAGTGTCGAGAAGTTGTTGGGTTCGCGTGATCTGCACGGCTTCGTGCTGAAAGCCGGTCTGCCGCTGACGAGATTACTCATTGATTACCTTCAAGGCTTGCACGAGATTTCCGCGAGCCTGTCGGCCAGCGAAGACATCGCGGTGCAGGACGCGCTCATGACGCTGCTCGCCGCAGGCCTTGCGAATGCGCCGCCCGCACATGCCGAGCCGATATCCGTGCTTGGGCGTGCGTTACGTGAGCGTTTGCTGGCTTTCATCGATAGCAATCTCACGCATCCAGACCTTGGTCCCGAGCTTCTCACGCAACGGTTTCGCATTTCGCGTGCGCATCTGTATCGCACGTTCGCGGATGACGGCGGAATTGTGAGCGTCATCCGAAACAAGCGTCTTAACGCGGCCTACCGGGCGTTGCTTGATCCGAGCAGGACGGCAAGATCAACGTCGGCCATTGCGGCCGATTTCGCATTTGCGGATGCGGGGAAGTTTCGCAAGGCATTCGCTGCGAACTTCGGGGTGACGCCTGATGACGCGCGCGAACAGGGGCAATACATCGCGTCTTTAACTGACGGCGCCGGTCATCTATCGACTCACTTCGCGGCGTTCAGCGGGCATTCAGTCGCGCGGCAGACGCATAAGTAATAGAGGGGAAAGGCTGCCTCGGTGCCCCGCTGTCGATTTGCGAGGCCACCAGTCGCGACAACATGTCATGTGTCGTTGGCTCAAAATCGGTACCTCAGGCCAATGATCGGCCCCTGTTGAACAACGTTATAAACGAAGCCGCTCTTGTTGTATTTAACGCCGAGCGCGCGGTATCCGAACATGACGGACCAGCTTTCTTTGAATTGATATCCGACAGCCGCCGTCACATCCCAATCTAGATCCGCCTGTCCTGACCCGACGACGCCCCAGCCTGTCAGATACCAGTTGTCGGTCAAGAAGTAGTTTCCTCGGACTCCCGCAACCGCATCGACCCACGTCGCGCTATCGCTGCGGCGCTTTCCGTTGAGCGCGCCCGCAGTGATGTCGATGTCGGTGCTCGCATACCAGACGCGTGCGCCTGCGACTAAATCAAGTCGAGTCTGGCCGTTGGCGAGGATGTTGTAGGTGCCGCCTAGAAAGCTGGTGAATGTCTTCGACGTGACATCGAATTTCCCGCCGGTAGAGACGCGTCCATACATCACGTCTGCAAGCAAACCGTAGCGGCCATATCGCGCTTCGGCTCCCGCCATGAACGACAGGTCGACATTCTTGAGAATGTCGCCGAAGTCGGAACTGATATGACTCGCGGCCATGCCGAACTGTCCGACGTTGCCGTGTATTCCGGCAGCCCAGAGGTATGGGCTGGCACTTAACGTCCAACGCTCAGCATTCGGCGATGCGTTAGTTAAAAGCGTTGGCGGGACGGAAAGCGCGTCCGCTGCGAATGCCTGAGTGTGAATCCCCGATAGGGCGCTCAACAGCGTCGCCGTCGCGATAAATGATTTCATGGTGCGCTGATTCGGCATCTTGTCTGTCAGTCAATCGGTTCGATAAACGGCTTATTGACCCGACAAGGCTGCCGCTTCGCTCGCACAGTTCAACTGCGATGACGCGCCCTTCGACTGCTGGGCTAACACTTCTTTGCGCGCCGCTTTCAGATCGGCAAGAAATGCCGCATTGGTGTGAAGCTTGGCGACCGTCGCCGCACCCATGGTGCGTCCCGCGTCCACGTCGCTTTGCCAATGCGCATTGCAAATGACCCGGCTTTGGCCGAATTCCAGACCGCGCCGCAATAGCGCATCGGATCGACCGGGATTGATTTCAGACAAAATGAGTGCCCACGCCCAGCCTGCGGCAGTGTGTCCCGACGGGTAAGAACCGTCATTGCGCAGCAACGGTTCTTGCTCAGGAAAGCAGGTGCCTTCGTTGTGAACCACGAACGGGCGCGTGCGGTTGTAGGTGTTCTTTACGCCATAAGTCGACAGCCCCGCATCCGTCAGCACGCGCTGCATCAGGCGGTAGAGATGCGGCGTCTTCTTTTCGCTGATATCGACGCCCATCGCGCAGGAGAAATTCTTCGCGGGCTGCGGAAACTTCAGATCGGCGTCCAGACGGGCCAATTCAGAGCGTGGCTTACCACGCAGCGGGATCGTTGCTTCCCGCGCCGCTTCGTCACGGGCGAGTGCTGCGCTGCCGTCGGCGGGTGGTGGTCCTAGCAATTCCAAACTATTGGGTAAGTCTTTGGGCTGGATATAGCCGGGCGCTAACTGGAAGTGCGGATCGGTAACTTCGGGACTCGGGCCCGGCGTGTTGTCTTTAGCAATCGAAATGCCAGCTTGCATGCCGACGACGACAACCGACAAAGCAGTGATTCTCTTGCGAAGTTGCGAGCGCATGGGCGATAGGTCTCTTGGAATTGAAGGTCATGTGTCTTGGAATAGCAGGACAGCGACCTTGATACCTTTCGCCAGTTTTATTCGTACTCCGGATAACAAGTTATCTAGTGAGTCGTGTTCTTTTATAACAAGGTGGCTTGTGCGATCCTGCTCGCGACTTTACCCGCGGAGCCTTCGGAAAAGACGGCGCGGGCAGTGCGGTGAGACAAATCGCAAGGGATAAAGAGACAGAACTGGGGAATGTTCGTCCTGTATAGGCGTCTCCTATGCCTTGTCACGAGCTAGCCGTCCGCGATGACTACGCCTTAAACCGAGCGACCAGAAAGTCGAGGAAGGTGCGCAGCTTGACCGACAACTGGTGGCGCTCGAGATAAATCGCATGGATGTCGGCGTTCGGTAACGCCCAATCGTCCAGCAGAGCGACGAGGTCGCCGCGCGCCAGGTGCTCATCGATCTCCCATTCGGACCGCACGGCGATGCCACGGCCCTCGAGCGCCCAATGCAGGACGGCACTGCCATCGTTACTGGCAAGCGGCCCATCGACTTTGACCGTCTCAACGCGCTTGCCTCGCGAGAAATGCCAACTGCCGAAGGCCGACTCATTCTCGCGAATGACGAGGCAAGCGTGCTGTGTCAGATCGTGCGGCGTGGATGGCGCGCCATGACGCTTCAGATAGGCGGGTGACGCGCAGACGATGCGACGATTGCGCATGAGCCTCCGAGCATTCAGCCGAGCGGCAGGGATTTCGCCAAAGCGGATACCGACGTCGAAGCCTTCGTCCTGCAAGCTCACCGGGCGGTCGCTCAGGTGCAGTTGAATCTTCATCGCAGCGTGCTGCGCGACGAAGTCCGAGATGGCGGGGACCAACCGCGCGCGGCCGAAGCCGAAGGAGGCGTTCACGCGGAGCAAGCCGGTCGGCTCCGCGCGACTGCGCGTGACGAGTTGTTCTAACTCGGTCAATCCGTCGAGCAGACGCGCACCATTAGATAGATACAGCTCACCCTCAGGCGTGAGGCTCAGCCGCCGCGTCGTCCGGTTCATCAGTCGAACCCCGAGCCGGCGCTCCAATTGCGCGAGCCGCTTGCTCACTGCGGGCGGTGTCACCCCGAGCTCCCGGGCGGCCGCCGCGAGATTGCCGTGGCGCGCCACCAGCGCAAATAGTCGCAGTTCCGAAAAACCATCCATATAAGAGCCTTTTGCCGTCGTTATTCATTCCAAATGGTAACGAGTGGAATTACTTTATGGAAACCCAATCGCCTGAGGCATCAATTAGACTCAAAACGGTTTCGGGAGGCAACGATGTTCGAAGGATTTACTGACGCGTCCGTCCAAGTCGACGGCATCAACATTCACGCCATCCGTGGCGGACAGGGCCCGGCGCTGCTGTTATTGCACGGGCATCCGCAGACGCACGTCATCTGGCACAAGGTGGCGCCGAAGCTGGCGGAACATTTCACGGTGATCGCAGCGGATCTGCGCGGCTATGGCGATAGCGGAAAGCCAGTCGGGGATGCGGGGCACGAGAATTACGCCAAACGGCGAATGGCGCTTGATCAGGTCGAATTAATGCGACACCACGGGTTCTCGTCATTTTCCGTGCTCGCGCATGACCGCGGCGGGCGTGTGGCGGCGCGTATGGCGCTTGATCATCCGGACGTCGTGACGCGTTTGATTACATTAGATGTGGCGCCGACGCTGGCGATGTACGAAAAGACATCCTTCGATTTCGCCCGCGCTTATTGGCACTGGTTCATGCTTGTGCGCCCGGCGCCGTTCCCCGAGACGTTGATTCGCGCCGATCCCGATCTCTATCTACGTCAGACGATGGGCGCACGCAGTGCTGGCTTGGCGCCCTTTACTAAAGAGGCGTACGCGGAATACCTGCGCTGCCTTCAGGACCCGGCCACCGCGCACGGCATGTGCGAGGACTACCGGGCGAGCGTGACGATCGATCTAGCGCACGACCGGGCGTCGTTGGCGTCAGGACAGCAGATCCGTTGTCCTTTCTTAGCGCTCTGGGGCGCGCACGGCGTGATCGAACAGTGCTTCGATCCTATTAAAGAGTGGCAGGCGTACGCGCCGCAGGTAGAAGGCGAGGCGCTGCCGTGCGGACACTATCTTCCTGAAGAGGCGCCGGACCAGTTGCTTGCGCGGGTGTTGCCATTCCTCGATGTGCCTGCAAAATAAGCACCTTCAAAAAAGTTTCACAAACCCCTTGCGCGCATCGAAGAAGGTGACTAATATCTCGTCTCTCGCAACGACAGCGACGCAGCGAATGCAGCGAAGCAGGAAGATGCGACGGGCTGGAAAGCCCGGTGGTTAGTGGTTTTGGAGCTTGTGAGTCGCTACGGCGGCGAGCGAAAAGAAGCGAAAAAAACTGTTGACGACGACGAGAAGCTGCGACATAATCTCACTTCTCTGCTGCTGATGC